>NZ_JAMXOE010000010.1 GCF_024055575.1 Mucilaginibacter flavidus
CGCCGACCGCCTATGCCAGCTATTCTTATGACGAGATCGGCCGGTTGAAAAGCGAACTGCAGACCGGCACAACCGCACCGAAGTATTACCTGCAATATGATGTAACGGGCAAGGTAACGGCAATGTACAGCGATGCGGCAATGACAGCGCCAAATTTAATTACGTCCTATACTTATGATGAATATGGTAACCGGATAAAGATGGTAAATGCAAACGGTACCACTTATTACTTATACGACGGCTCAGGCAATGTCCTGGCTATTTATACAGCCACGACGGCAGCGCCTACGCCGGCGCAGGCGGAAGTTCCAGTGTATGCCAGTGAAAGGCTGGGCACTTATATGAAACCTGGCGGTAGTTACATATACGAGATCCGTGACAATGTCGGCAGCGTAAGGGTTGCACTGAACCGGACCAAGGTAAGCGGGCAGGCGGATGTATATACCTACAATGACTACTATCCATATGGCAGCATCGCCCGAAGCGGCGGAGCTACTTACCGGTATGATTACCAGGGTGCTTATGCGGAAAAAGATCCTGTAACCGGCCTGAACAACTTCCAATTGCGCATGTATGACAGTAAGATTGGAAGGTGGTTATCAACTGATCCCGCAGGTCAGCACGCATCACCTTATGAAGGTATGGGCAATAACCCGGTTGTTAAGAGTGATCCTAGTGGCGGCGAGGACGTTAACAGTCCGATTTACGATCGGGTTACAGGTGAATTTTTGGGCGTTGATGATCAAGGATTTACAGGCGATCTTTTATATATGGATAAGAGTGCCTACAATATATTATCAAATAACGGAGGAATTAAAATTGCACACGCTTTTGCCGAAACCATGGCGGAAAAGCCTTCTGTTAATTCAATAAATAATAATCCGTCAATATTTTCATTCTCAGGAATAACCTTACAGGCACTCAGCAACTCATTCACCGACATCCTTCAAAAAAGCGGTTTCGACAAAAGCCGCATTTATAATGCTGCAATCTCAATCAGATATCGCTATGAAAAAAATGAAAATAATATTGATGTTGGAAGTTATAACGATCCGATTATGCAATTGGCTATCGCGAGTTCAGCGAATAATTATAATGAAAGTGGAAAAGAAAATATAACTGTACATTTAGACAACGCAGTGAACTTCTATTTCAATACCGTTGAAAACGTTCAAAGCGGCCTTGGGGAACATGAATACCATTGGCATGGCGTACTCAGATTAGATAACAGTCATCATGAGGAGATTTTTAGACAACAAATTTTTCATAGTATATATTTTCACAGTACAACTCCAGAGTTTCAAAAATATTTAAGAAATGCCTATAATGAGTCAAAATAATTTTTTTATAAAATTGTCGGCTTCAAAGAATTATGTTAAAACGAAGCTATGTTTAATCGCGGTTTTTATTATTTTGTGTTTTATTTCGAGCTGTAAAAACAAGAGCGTAGTAACTATGGATCTGCGGAGCGTTGATATCAATTGCCATACGGACCAACTAGATGGCTATATTGTCTTTCATATCCGTTTAACAAACGAAACAAGCGATACGGTGCAATTTATAAGCAATGATTTTCCAAATTATGGTTATACTGGCTTTTATTTACTTAGCAATCGGTTCGATTCAGGTGCTGTTAGGCTGCAGGCCTCTGAAATGTATAAGTTGGTTAACGTTCCAAAAAATAAAGCCGGCTACATTTCTTTAATAGCCACCGTTGGATCCATAATAAAACAATTTGATAAGCACGACAAGCCACCCCGTGCATTAATCAAGGACTTTTTAACCTCAAATGACTATAAGCTTATATATGTCAACGATTCTGTGAATAACAAAGATTTCTTCAAGTACCAAGGAATTAAGGATGCAAATTTCAAAGTCGACTGCTTTGATGAGCAGCTCGTGAAATAGCGTTTAGTATTCAATGAAGATGAAATGCCTCCTCAGGCGCGAGTATTCCGCCCCATGCTGCTCCAAACGTTTTTCGCTGCCGCAGGCTCCAGCCTTGTGGTCCGCTGATAGGTAGCCAGAGTTCTTAACAACATTCCAATAGCCCGCTTTACTAACAAAGCGGGCTATTTTATGTGCGCTCGGCATGGGGGCAAACTATAGGGTTGAAGTCCCGAACGCGCTTTGATAGTGGAAGCGATAAGGCAAGGCAAGGGTGTCCTTCGCGAGGAGAAATCTGAAGGAAGCCGGCGGTAAATCTCTGGCCTGACGAACAGGAAGCAGATCAGGCAGTGTCATGTGGGTGAGTTTGCACGCCGGCGCTGGCGGAAGTACCGGTGTATGCCAGTGAAAGGCTGGGCACTTATATGAAATCTAGCGGTAGTTACGTATCCGACATAAGGGATAATGTTGGCAGCGTGCGGGTAGCGCTGAACCGCACCAAGGTAAGCGCTCAGGCGGATGTATATACCTATAATGACTACCATCCATATGGCAGCATCGCCCGAAGCGGCGGAACTACTTACCGGTATGATTACCAGGGAGCCTACTCTGAAAAGGACCCGGTACCCGGCCTGAACAAATTCCAGTTGAAGATGTATGATAGTAAGATTGGAAGGTGGTTATCAACTGACCCTGCAGGTCAGCACGCATCACCATATTAAGGGATGGGGGAATAACCCGATTAGCAGTAGTGATCCGACAGGTGGATATGACACGTGGTTCGGAGCTTTTTGGGCGGCATATGGCACGGCGGAGGACAAATACGTCAAAATGATAATCCCGATAATATTAATTACAAACAATATTATTATACTAGGGATGCAGAATATAAAGGTGAACGATTGGGGTTGCCGCAGTAGTTAATTATGGTAAGGGATCTCAATTAAATCAATGGATAAATAACGGCCTAGATAAAGCCGTAAGGTACGAATATGAAAGTCATTTGCATATGGGCGACTATGATAAGTATACGGGTTATACTAAAGGGTCCGGGGCCTTTGAACCTGTTTATATTGAGTATGATGCTGCTTTGGCAGTGGCCACAGCGGTGGTAGCGTGGAAGCTGAGAAGGAATGGCTGCAGTAAGAACCGCAGGGATAGCAGGAGAAGACGCTGTAGGAATAGCTGGGCCTAAAACAGCTATTCAAGTAGCAGGCTGAAGAAGGTTTCCAGATAGACTAACAGCTATAGAAGAAGTTAAAAATGTTGCCCATCAAAGTTTTACAGAGCAATTGAGAGATTTTTACCAATATTCGCAAGGCAGTGGTTGGGGTATGATTTTACATACAAAATCTAATAAAACTTTTCAGGGCCATTACAACAAATGATAAATAATGGAAGCATAATTCAAAAAACAATTCCAGGCTTATAAAACCCCAAAAAAATGAAATCTGAACTAGAATTAAAATTTCTTAAGCTGTTAAGAAAACCTATAAAATCAAATGTAGAAATAGAAGAGAAAGAAAAATTAAGAAATCTTTTTACGGAAGAGTTAAAAAGAGAAATAAAAGATTTATCTAAAGAGTTAAAAGAGGCAGAGGTAAAATATACTGACCCTTGGGATTTGGTTAACGCATCAGAACCCTATCCGGACGCTATAAACATATTAATAACACATCTGTCAAAACAATATCATTATAGAAATAAGCAAGGGATTGTGCGAGCATTAACGGTAAAAGAGGCCAGAGGCAAAGCAAACGCTACTTTAATTGCAGAATATAATAAAGTTCCAAAAGATAAAGAGAATGACAGTTTACGTTGGGCAATCGGCAATGCAATTTGGTTTATAATAACCCCAAACGATATTGAAAGTATTTTACCAATAGTTGAAGATAAGAAAAATGGGATGTCAAGGCATCGGTTTGTTTTAGCTTTAGGAAAGATAAAATCAAAAAAAAGCGAAAAATGTTTTAATAAAGCTGCTCAGTGACGAAGAGGTAGCCGTGTATGCCTTGGAGGCATTAGGGAAACCTAAATCAAAGAAAGCAAAAGAAAAAATTAGTATGCTTTTCAATGATTCAAATGCATTAATAAAAAAGGAAGCGCAGATAGCCTTAAAGAAGATCGGATAATTTAAAAGATGCGGCAGGTAAGGAACAATTGACAATACTTTATATTACTGTTGAAAATCTTCAGAATGGATTGGGGGGCATGAACTTCAATATCATGGAATAAAAAACCTGCGAAATGCCGACCATCTGGGGATATTCGAGGCTCAACTTAGAGCCAGTTCATGGCCGGAACCACCTACGCATTTAAAAATTTTATACTGGATCACTATAATGAAATTAAGAGATAAAAAAATGAAATTAAGAGATAAAAAGTCATTTTTATTATTCTATCTTTTCATTGCAATCCCCTATTTTGGGTGTAATAAAAATCATTTATCCATAACATTTAAAAATGTTTTTATTCAAAACTATAAATATCCTGTTGACGAAGAAACTATTCTTTTTTATCTCCAGGTAGTTAATGGAACCGACAAAGATATAGTACTGAATAAAAAAAGTAATGGAGGAACGCTGGAGGATTCTGGTTTTTTTTTAATCAGCAACGAATTTTATTCCGAAGCCGTTAAACTTAAAGCGAGCGGAGGAGACGAAGGGAAAAAAATTAAGAGCGGTCAATCTACTAATCTCTTATTGTTTTTGTCGGTAGACAAGCTGCGGTCGATATTAAAGAATAATCGCGATGAGAAATATTCTAATCAAGATATTATGGATTTCCTAACACGAGGCAACTATTCTTTAGTGTATATATCCTTTAAAGAACCCGGAACGCGAAATGTTTTAAAGTCAGATTCATTTAAAACAGTCGAAATCCATTCACCAGATACAATTCAAAAATTATTAACGCCTTAATTTTTAAATTTCAGAATAGGCCGCTACTGCAAATGATTTTTTCGCTACGGCAAAGCTCTAGCCTTGTGGTTTGATGATTGATAGCGCGCTTTACTACGAAGCGGGCTTATTTTATTCAAGACCTGGCCTCGCGCTGGTGACTAAACTAAAAAAGCGTCGGATCATGGTGTAACAGAGAAATCTGCTAAATACCGCATGGAATCGCTAATCGCCGGGCTAAGTTGTTTATAAAGTGCTGCCACATTATTCAGTAAACAGGTAAGAGCACTAATTTTAATCAAATCAAAAACTGGCACACGTTGATTAAATTAATTATGTCGTCAATTCTAAAAACATCAATTACACAGCCTTTTATCATCAGCTATTACATATATTTAGCATTTGGAACAGTGTAAAGTATTAAGTGTGAACTTTTTTAGGACGTGAAAAGGGATTGTTAGGCAGACCTTTTGCGCCTTTATCTGTTCTACTCGGAAGGCTTATTGGGGGACCAATTGGTTATTGCATCGGTTCAGGGGACGTATTGAAATAATTAAAAAAATGGGAAAAGAAAACATTTCAGTTCATACGAATTTGGAGTTGATCTTAGAATATTTATGTTCCACCGATATCGTTCAAAAAAGGATGATCGAGCAGGAGATTTCCTTCAGGAAGATGAGCGAGGTTAAGTTTCGTTTCTTCAAATTCATTTGCAAATGCGCGATTCCTTTTTTGGCATTTAATGAATTGCAATACGAGTCGTTTATGTATGAGGATCGCGAAATTGTAAGAAGTCTCACTATTGTTTTTTTCTTAATATTATCGTTTTTTGCGGGGTAGCAATTTTTGCATACTTGGTAATATAAGGATGATTTGAAGTTCTTATTGTGCAAGGATCAGTGCCTCCGGCGAATCGCAATTTTAAAATTAGACACACTTTACCGAATCAACTCCAGGGGACGTTTTAATTCAAAGGGTAAGTTGGAACTTAAAAATGAACCCAAAGGTTATTATGGGTTTAAATTAGGAAAGAAACCAACGGCTAATGAAGATTGGTTTACCATTGAGTTTGTAGACAGCAAAGGCAAATCATTTTCAGATGATAATAATTATTTAATTGGGATACTAAAAATAAAGCATTCGGATACGAGGCCGCGCCGTAATATTATAAGCTAATGAATAACCGCCTATGAAGAAACTTAATAATCTATAGTTTTGATTTTGCCGGTGGACAATTGGAAGTTCGAAATAGATTTTAAATCCGGTCGATCCGTGGATATTCTACCTGCGGATCGACTATATAGAAGCCGTTTTTTTACAATCTGAGCGCTCAATCACTACTATACATAAAAAGTCTGCAACGCTCAATCTATGCGGGTACATATCTTCATTGACCGTTTTAACCACAAACTGCTTCCTTTTTTCCTAAGGTGTTTCTAGCGCTAGCCTAAAGGAAGGAACATTAGTGTCTAGCTAAGTCAGGGTGCCCGCACCCTATATTCAATTCCCCTCCAACCACTGCAAAACCTCTTTCCTTTTACTACTCACCGGAAAAAGAGAACCCGTTAAATAATAAGGCGACAATGCCCGGGAGTCGATAGTGCAGTTTATCAGGTAATTCTCAAATAAAGTAGTTGTATTCCTATAAATAAACCGGCTTGTAAATACGCTTCCATCTATTTCGGTATTATCCTGCAACTCAAGTATCCCCTGCGAATAAACTTGACCTGTAATTTTTGTGTTTTTTTGTAAAGTGATAAATGGAGCCATTTGAGATCCCGTTTTGTCGTATGTGAAAATAGCACCCCAAAAGCTCGTGTTTTGCCCCACGTTAATTCTAATCGGCGAGCTTGTCGCTGATGAATGAAAACGCAAAACACCAAGACTGGAAGGGTAACCAAACGCACAGCGGGCCTCAACTCTTATTGAGTCAGTGGCAAAAAGTTGACATGTGCCATGAAAACCGGACTTAACAATTATAGCCCTTGCGTAAATCTGCACATTTTTCAGGACAACAGTACTATCAACAGTTATTGTCGTGTCAGAAAATAGTACGATATTTCCATTGATGCGCAGGTTACTTATGATTTTGGGAGTCTTTTTAAAATTGACTACATGTGTAGGGCGTAAAAATGAGTTTTGCAGCGAGTCTTTTGCCATTAAAACAGTATCACCCCCGACAGTATTGGTGAAATATTCTTCGAATGACTTTAACTTGCTTTCATCAAGTAATGGCAGCAATCGCTTACTATCGTGTTTTTTACCAATTATAAATCGTTTATCACCCTCATATGCCTTGCCATCAATATATGCGGCCTGGACGCCGGCTTTAGGGATATAGGCATCGCCGCGGATGGTAGTTTTGCCACTTAATGAAAACGGTCTGTCCTGGTCAATCAAATAAAGCGCGGTCCACTTGGCTGAGTCGATTTTAGAGGCAAATGAAAACGATTTGTAGAGTGTATCTTTTTGAATAAAGGCTTTTACAACACCGGCTTCATATATTCCCCAGTCGATCTTTTGTAATGAAACGGAGTCAGCATCGCTGCTAAAAAGACTAACCGTTTTTTGACTGGTAAATGATGCATCTGTGCTGGCAAGCAGGATATTAATTCCTGAATTTAAGTTACTATGGAGTTGGCTATACCTGAATTTTTTTTGATACTCTAATTTGTAAAAATAGGCTGATACTATAATTGCCGAGCAAAGCAACGCGATAACCAGCGTGATAATGATAACGATATACAGGGCAGAGGCTTTAACCATTGTATTAATTTTCAGTTTATATAAAAGTTAATATTCGGATTTTATATCACTCACTTTAAGGTCGTTGTGAACGCCGAACCAGTAAGCTGTCCGTCAAGTAAGTTCACCTTACTATTAAAAGTGCCAATATAGTAATTAATAAAGCATCGTTTATCGTGTTTCAATTCACAAATGATTGATTTTTGGACCTTTTTTCGTTGTGAAAATCACATGAATCACCTATCTTTATATCCTAAGATTTGCAATTAATCTGTATCAAAAAAGCGGTGAGTAATTCGGTGAGTACAGAATTTAAGCCGTAGTAAAATATTGAAAGTCAGCGATTTGGGAATGCAGTTCGATTCTCGTCGGCGACCACTAAAGGGGAAAGGCTATCAAAAGATAACTTTTCCCTTTTTTTTATGCTTTGTACCTGCCTGTTAAATCCTAAATTGCGAATTTTCGAACTATTGTAAATATTCGATCAATTCATTAATAATTTACGATATGCCATTGAATTAAAAAAGAAATAGTATAAATTCAAATATTTAAAAATCTAAACCTAATGAATACAATTAGTCTCAAAATAACCGACGAAACTTTTGCAGGAAAAATATTAAATGAGATCAGCATAGTGGTTTCCAGTGAGCGTTTAACCGTGAAAGATATTATTGCAGCCAGGGTTTATGCCGAAGTGGAAGATTATAACAATCGGATGCCCCAGGTATTCAATGGGCTGGTTCAACCAAAGGATGCCGAAATTGCTTTAAATGGCTTTCGGTTGAAACCGGCAAAAAAAGTGGATGCGGAAAAACAGCTTTACACTGCACTTGATGCTTTTCAGAAAAATGGTTTTTTTGTGCTGATTGACAATAAGCAAGCCGAGTCATTGGACGAGGAGGCTATTGTGGACAAAAAAAGTGTTGTAAGTTTTGTAAAATTAACACCTCTTGTAGGAGGCTGATCATGGGTATAGTCAATTTTCTGAAACAGTTCCTAACCAAAAGCGCTTCAAGTGTTGCTCTGGTAGAAGACACCTCTAACGACAAACTTTTTGATAAACTTGTATATAACTCTTGGGCTGAATTTGGAGTAAATAAATGGTGGTGGGATTTTAAGGCAGCTGAATCCATAGCCTTTAAAGATGATGTCCTTAGTCTTAATGATAAAGTAAAGGTTTCATTTATCGTTTACCTGGTTAAAAGAATTCATAACTTCTATGTTTCGCATAGATCGATGTCATCGGCTGACCGTGATTACCAGCGTGTAAATGTCTGCCAGGCATTTCTAAACCATTTGTTTAAAACAAGAATTGATATGGAAGATGACGATTTTGAGATCATCATCAATACTGCCATCTTATATAGCAAGAAAAACAGCTACGTAAAGGTCCCTTTAAAAGCTATATTAAATCAATTACAAAAGAAACATGACGTGCTGCCGCTGCCCGAAAGCCTGCAAGTTGTTTTAGCCGCATTACTTAGTAAACTGAAGAGTTCAGATGACTTTTGTGCAGAGTTGGAGCGTGCCAAGCTTAAGGAACAAGTTAACCATATATTATTCCCTCCGCAAAATAGTGAGTCGCTAAGGACAGTCCTTTTTCCAGGCGATGATGATTTCCCCATTTTAGCAAACACAAGCATCGCCTTATTACCCGCTGACGAAAAAGCTCTCTGGTACCAGCTTTTTACCATATGCAAAAAGGCGAGTGGTGCAAAGCCATCCAAAAGATACCTTGACGAAGGTGACGCCATCATAACCCAACTTGGAGATCGGTTTAAGCGAACATTGGTACCGTGGCTTGATTATTTAATTAGCTTGAAAGAGCGGGAGAAACGCAATCCGCAAACGGTTGGCAATCATACTTATATTGTAATATCATACGAGTTCATATCGCCGCCAGCGACAGAGTGTCTAAAGGGTTTGATTTGGCTCTGTGCGCTATCAAAAGACGCTTCGTTGATCAATCGTATTGCGCTATTGGCTGACAGATCTTATCGTAAAATTCCCGGTCAAGGCCAAACCTCCACAGCAATTGGCAATGCCTGTTTGTTCACATTATATAAAATAGAAGGGCTGGAAGGAATAAGCCATTTGTCGCGACTCAAGGTTCGGATCAAACTAGCCAGTACTTTAAACCTCATAGAAAAATACCTAGTGCAAGCTGCTGAAGAAAGGGACATCCCTGTTGGTAATATAGAGGATTTAGCCGTTGATGATTTTGGATTAATTGATGGCGAAAGGGCATTTGATATTGGTGACTATAAGGCCATTTTAAGAATAGAGAAAGTTGGGAAGATAAGCATCAACTGGTTAAAGGCCGATGGTTCGATACAAAAATCAGAACCAGTTGCCATTAAAGAGAAGCATGCCGGTGAGTTAAAAGAGATAAAACTTATAGCTAAACAGATTGAAGTGAATTTAAGCGCCCAGCGCGACAGAATTGAGGGTAGCTTTAAACAGGGCCGCAAGATGTCATGGTTACACTTTGAAACATACTATTTTAATCACGGTTTGCTAGCTTATCTCAGCCGTAAGCTGATCTGGAAAATGGAGACCAAGTCCGAGACAATTGATGCTTATTGGATAGATGGGCAATGGATAAATCAGGAGCAACAAATAATAGAAGCAACTGAAGTAAAAAGTATATTCCTTTGGCATCCGGCCACTTCCACAGTTGAAAATGTAAGGGCATGGCGAACATTCTTCCTGGTGAAGCAAATTCAGCAACCTATTAAACAGGCTTTCAGGGAAATTTACCTGCTGACCGATGCCGAGGTTAATACCCGTACATACAGTAATCGAATGGCCGGACATTTACTTAAGCAATATCAGTTCAATTCATTGGCGAGTATCCGCGGTTGGAAATATACCATACAGGGCCAATTTGATAATGGTGCCAATGGAATAGCAAGTCTTAAATTACCAGAATTTCATCTTGTGGCGGAATACTGGACCAACGCCGTTGATGCGGAAAATGCAATTAACAGCAGCGGTATCTTCAATTATGTAGCTACGGACCAGGTAAGGTTTATTTCCACACAACTGTCTGGCCCGGTCCACTTAATTGATATACCAGTGGTAGTATTTTCGGAAGTAATGCGTGACGTTGATCTGTTTGTCGGCGTCGCCAGTGTGGGCAATGATCCTAATTGGCGCGACAACGGCGGTTTGCCTGCCTACGGCGATTACTGGCAGAACTATTCGTTCGGTGATTTGACAGAGGTTGCCAAAAGTCGTAAAGAGATTTTAACACGATTGCTGCCACGTTTGAAAATTGCCAAGGTAGCAGAAATCAGGGATAAATTTCTAGTAGTTCAAGGGAAGAAAAGAACCTATAAAATCCATTTGGGAAGTACCAATATCTTAATGGAGCCAAACGATCAGTACCTGTGCATAGTGCCAGATCGTAACCCCAAAAATGTAACTGAAAATCTGTTTCTGCCGTTCGAGGGAGATAACGGGCTTTCGGTAATTATCAGTAAAGCCCTTTTGCTAGCTGACGATGATAAAATTAAAGATGTTACTATCACCAGGCAAATAGAGCGTTAAAATGGAAAAATAGTCCTTCTATAAATTTGCTTCCAAACCTGATGTTTTGTATCTTTATATCGTAAGATTTGTAAATAGTCTGCATCAAAAAATGGTTAGTAATTCGGTGCGTAGTTCATCGAGGACCATATAAAGTATTGTAAGTCAATAGGGTTTTAATCGTGTTGGATTCCCCTACGGGCTACAAAGGCAGTGTGAGTGTGGGAGCGAGAGCGGGACACTCACACTGCCTTTTCTTCATTGCTCACTTTCACACTCAAACTATCTCTATACTCACGTTCACACTCAAAGCCTTATCGTCATGTTCGATTTCGAAAACCTGGAAGTCTACAAAAAAGCTAAAGCCTTTAATTCTGTTGTTGGTAAGATGATTTTGACCAATCCTTCATTGGATGGAACAACCAAAAATCAATTGAGGCGAGCCTCGTTAAGTATCGTATTGAACATAGCAGAAGGGACAAGCAGGTTCAGTAAGGCCGACAGGAAAAATTTTTGTGTTGTAGCAAGATGTTCGGCATTTGAATGTGTTGCTGTTTTAGACATATTAAAGGATGACGGTGTGCTAGCCCCTGATCTTTTTACAACACTTTATAAGCAGGCAGAGGAAATTTCGAAAATGCTGTTTGCGATGATTAAAAATCTGGAAAGTTAAAATTATTATCGCGTTAGTTTTCAGCTCTGACGGGCAAAGGATACGCAGTCTCCGGGCATAGTAGTTCGTAGTAGGAAACTACGAACAGCGGCTTTTTTTTACGCGTGTATCGCGAGTGTGGACATCCAGATCACTAAGCGTTCCATTTTTCCGCACGGAACACCCTGGATATAGCGGAACACGCTGATTATCAAGCATTTTTAATTTGCTGCTTTTGAAATTACCTGATAATCAGAGATTTAATTCAGGGTTTACAGGCTGGGTTTACAGTATAGCCCGGCACAGTAGTAACTTACTGATATCCAAAATATTATAAAATAACAGGCTTTACACCTGTAAACCCACTCAAATTTACGGAATAAATTGTATGCATCAATTTATTTCTTTAATTTTACATAAACAATAAAGAGATATGAATGCGAACTTAAGCCTTGACCTCCTGGACGATTACATCGCCGGCAAGAAAAAAGCCGACGATGTTTTGGCCTTACCGCGTATCAGTAAAAAAGATCTGGAAAACCTCACCCAGGTGGAAACCGACTACCTGTATGAGCAAATCAGCCAAACCTATTACAGCCTGGAGGGCGAAAAGCGGGACCTGTTCACCCGCAAGATACAGCCGCTGCTGTCCGGCAGGTCAAACAAGGAAGCATGGGAACACAATCATTCGCAAATCAACGGCGCCATTGAAAAGCTGGTTGGTGAAACCGGCGCTATGCCCTCCCATAGCGCCCTGGCCCGCGAAACCGGCCTGAGCCGCCAAACCATTATCAAGCACCTGAAGGAATGTGGAAGTCAACCCGCCTTACGGTCCGGGGTGGAACAGTTAAAAAATATGGCCCCGACCGTGCTGTCAAAAATTTATGAGCTCGCCTGCACCGGCGACATAAAAGCCGCCCGCCTCTATTTCGAAATAATCGGTTCGCTAAGCCCCCGCGCCGCCCCTGGATTATAGTGAATGGGCAGCGGAAAACCTGGAACACGCGAAAAGTAAGGAAACATGCTGATGATCAGCTATTCAATATTATCCTTTTATTTTCTGTTTTAGCTTATAATAAGCGTATTCCGTTTTGGATCAATTGACTTTGTGTCCAAATGGAATTTGTTTCGCAAGCAGAATGCTTGCTACATTTTAGGTCGGAGTTACGCTGCGCTAAACTTCGACCAGGTGGGGGGAGGACGCTTAACCGGGCGGGGGAACTTTTTCCCTTTTTGTATCCCCTGTAACTGTATAAATAAAATATTGGAATTATATCCGTATTTTTCGGATTCAAAACCACTCAATTATCACCGCTCAATGAAAATTATTGCTGTCCGGCCACATATTGGTTGCAATCCCAATTTCCTTAAAGTATTAAAAAGCAATAAACTTTATAGATTTTATACCGATTACGAAATTGACCCTCAAGATAAATTAACTGTCGAAAATGAATTAGCTGAAGACGTTTTTTTCAATGAAAAAACCTCTGAACAGTTGACTGTTAATATTTCAGCAATTGTAGGAAAAAATGGATCCGGGAAAAGCAGTTTGATTGAACTCATTATGAGGGCGATTAATAACATTGCTTTTGTGTATATGAAACCTAGCCATAAGCTCATCTTTATTCCCAAAGTAAACCTTGACCTTTTTTTTGAGGTTGACAGCGAATTTTATAAGTGTCAGCTTAAAGGGAAACAGATAAGTTTTTATAAAAGAAATAAAGAGACTAAGATGATCAAGGACGCCGTTAAGGATTTTGATCTTAGAAATTTTTTTTACACGATTGCCGTCAATTATTCTCACTATGCCTATAATTTGGGCGATTTCGCTGGCGAGGGTGGTTGGCTGACCGGGGTTTTTCATAAAAATGATGGCTACCAGACACCACTCGTACTCAATCCGTTTAGGGAAGCGAATGATATTGCGATTGATAACGAAAAACATTTAGTCAAATCGCGTCTTATCGTAAACTTAGCCCTTGCAATGCAGAATAAGAATATCGAAATGAAAAAACTTTCGGACGGGGCTGAGGTACAATTCATCCGGCTAAAAAAAAGGACGGGGATTGACAAGACACCAATTTACAGTATTACAGAGGATAGGATAGATAAGGACGGAAAAATAGAATTGGTAGATGTAAACGTTACCGTCGGGGATATTTTTTCATTACAAGAGAGAGTTACGTTTTTGAGAAGGCTTGCGATAGTTTATAAGTTTCCATATGATGACGATCCTGAAGCGAAATATAAAGAAGTTTATGATTATTTAATTTACAAGACGGTCCGAATTGCGATCAAATATTTCAGGGAAGATCTGATATTCTTTGAAAAAGGCAAAAAATTTGATTCGGTTAAACTGGATAAATGGATTAGTAATTTATTAAAGGAACCGAGCCATATCACCCTAAAACTCCGTCAAACAATAAACTTTCTGAATCAAGAACATTTCAAATATGAAGATCGGGATTTAGATTTAATAGCCCTTGATAAAAGTATATCGGGGATAAATGAAAACCGAAAGAAAAAAATTGAAGTTATAGACTTAATTCCACCTCCCATTTTTGATGTTGAGATTTTCCTTAAAACCACTCATGGAAAGAAAATCATTCCTTTCAGTTCATTGAGTTCCGGAGAAAAGCAGCTTACCTATTCAACAAATTCATTGTTATACCACTTATTAAATATCGAATCGGTCTATTCAAATACGTCAAAAAGAACCGCTTATAGAAATGTCAATATTTTTTTAGAGGAGGTGGAGCTTTATGCTCACCCGGATATGCAGAGAAAATACGTCTCTACCATTCTCAGTGGGATAAAAAATCTTGGGCTAAAGAAAATTCGTGGTATAAACATCAGTTTTCTTACACATTCTCCTTTTATACTTACCGATATCCCTAATTCAAATATTCTTTTTCTGACGGATAATGGCAACATGCTCGAAAAATCAAAATGTCCCAAAACATTTGGAGGAAACATTCATGATTTGCTAGCAGATAGCTTTTTTCTTAAGGAAGGAACAATTGGTTCTTTTTCTCATGAAGTCATTAACAAAGTCATTGAGGATATAAATAAGCTAGATAAAAATGCAGCAAAGAAAGTAAAAGATCAGTTACTAAGTGTAATTGAAATAATCGGTGAACCTTTTATCCGAATGAAAGTTTTTGACTTATTTTATTCAAAATTTTCCAAGGAAAACAGAATTTTAGAGCTTGAGGAAGAATTAAAGAGATTAAAAAATGATTAATATATCTTATAACGATAATAATGCCGAAATACACTATTTGGCATTAGCTGATCAACTGCAGACAAGGTTAGGTAATATTATTAAGTCTAGAAAGGTTACGATTAACTCCGTAAAATATTATGTCGATAACGTGTTACTTGTGTATTTAAAGACACTTCAGACAGAGTCAAATCTAAAAGCCCTTATAACGGCAAGGCCTGAAAAGTTCCGCGGCATCATCAAAACATTACGGAGGAGAATCCCAAATATTCTGGATAGCACTTCCGATTCAAATAGAGTTTTGTATAATCTATTCATTAAAAGCGGGTACGATGATGAAAGCTTCAAAAAACTGGATTTCATTGAAAGAATTGGAATGGATACCTGTGTTTATTGTAATCGAACCTATACTTTTTCTTTGGAGAAGAAGAAAAAAATAAAGCCAGAAATTGATCATTTCATGCCTAAGAGTAAATATCCTTTCCTAGGCGTATCCTATTACAATCTAATTCCTAGTTGCCAGATTTGCAACGGACTGGATGCGAAAAACCAGAACGATCCCATAGATTATGGTGTGCGGAATCCTTATGATATTAAAAACTCGGATTTTAAATTCCGTTATGAAATCAAAACTGGAAATGTTCTAAATACACTGACTGATTCCCAAAGCATCGCTCTTTCTTTTTCAAAAAAAATAAATGGTAATCTCAAAATGTTCAAACTCCAGGAATTATACGATAAACATAAGGATCATGTAGTAGAACTTATTGTTCTGAGTAAATCAAAATATGTTGAAACCTACCGTGAATATTTAAGATCGTATAAAGAGAAAGGTTTAAAATTCAGCGATAATGAAATCGACAGGATGATCATGGGTAATTATGTTTCAGAAATAGAGCTACATAAAAGACCTCTGGCAAAATTATATCATGATATAGGAAAGCAGTTGGGGTTGATAATTTAGTCACGGCTATTAGACTGACTGTAATAATGTCATCATTGCCAGCCTGAGCAGGACTCACAATTTTTGCTATACTGCCAACCTTTTTTAGTCTTCTAAAAGCAGTTCGATATTCTTCCCTTAAAGGCTACACAGCCACTTTGCAAAAGTAAGGCGGCTTTTTTTGTTTACTGTTGCATCGCGGGCGCGAATACCCGCAATTATTTTCAGTTAAGCATGAGCTGCTTAACCGGGCAAGGTACACGGCCGTTTACATCCCAGTCCGGATACCCGGCTTCATAAATTTGTTTAATACCAGCCCGCGAAAGCGGGCCTTTCTTTTATTAAACAATTGTGCTAAATTTATCCTAAATCTTATTTTTCTCCTGAAATGCCTAAACACGCAGTATTTCCTTACATGCTTTTCACAAAGTTTGTTGACGAACCGACCTTAAAAAAGCTTTGTCTATTTTTTGACCATATTTATGTTAATGAAAATAGTCTTGGTCAAATTGTAAATTTTACTCCCAAACAGACAAGCGAGTATGCTGAATCCAATAATTACGAAAAGGCTACATGGCAATATCTTTTAGATAAGAATGTTGTAAAAACATATCCTTTTTTTTCGGGAAAATTCGACGCTCCGACTGAAGGAGAGGAAAGCTTTTTAGTAGAATTGTTCAAAAGCCTTATGCCGCAATCAAACGCAGCAAAGGCTAACATCGACGAAATGACCGAAAAAGAAAAGGAGCAATTAAGACAACAATTCTATTTACATCATTTTCTTAGTCATGACGTCATGATCAGGCTTGATACGCTTCAACTCCGTAATCAGTTTGATGATGAATTTTATCCTATCGTCAGAACTAACGGATCATTTGAACCGAAGGGCCAGGCAAAAAAAAGTAGTGTTATTCAATTTCTTCTGAATGATATTCCCGAACCCGATTTTAATACATCATGGGAACAAATCATAGAGTTTAAAAGTGATGAAGACACTAAGATTAAATATTTAGCATTAATTAACTGGACAAATAAAGTAAGCCAGAGCGAAACTTCTTTAAGTGATCTGAAAGATGAATATGAGTATTTATACCATGATTATATAAAGCACTTTAAATTGCATAAACTCAAATACAACAATACTGTGCTGGAACTTATTGTGAACGCAGGAGTAGCTGTATTTTCTGCATTTCAAACGGGTGCATACATTCCTGTTGTCAAAAACTTACTTCAAATGAACTTGTCGCAAGCAAATCTTGCTGCTGATGAGGCGAAAATTCCAGGTAAAGAAGTCGCTTATATTTATCATGCTAAACAGCAATTTAGCAATAAAGACTAACAACTTGATGGCAACATTTGATATTGACTATCTAAAGAAACTAATCGCCAATGGCGTAGAAGAAGATAGCGAGTTAGAGTACAAAGCCGCCGCCGCATTGCAACGGGATGATAAGAAAATCACCGAGGCAACTAAAGACGTTTCCGCATTTGCCAACTCCAATGGCGGTATATTGATTTACGGTATCAGCGAAGACCGAACCAATAGACATTTGCCGGGCAACATCGACCCGGTAGACCGCAAGGCCATTACTAAAGAATGGCTCGAACAGATTTTAAACGCCAGGATAAGACCCCGCATACATGGCATAAAAATCCATGTGGTGACAATTGCAGATGATAAAGTGGTTTACATTTTAAAAATACCTAAAGGTGAGACAGCCCATCAAGCTAATGATAAACTATATTACAGGCGGCACAACTTCAGTGTCGAATCTATGTTTGATTCCGAGATACGCGATGTCATGGCCAGGCAAAAAGCGCCTCAGATCAAAGTTCATTTTGACGTTACAAAAAAGCCCAACATACTGATTGCGCCGAATGATAGACCCATGCTTCACCAGCAAAGGCCAATGCTATTTTCTTTAAATGTTTATATCGAAAACGTGGGGAAAATGTATGCCACCTATATTAACATCGTACTAACCCTGCCGGAGCGAATAATCGATTTAATGTGCGATGAAGGAGATAAAAGGACTATACAAATTTCTCTTGATAACAAGGTTAGAGATGAGATCGAAATACAGGACGCTAACCGACCGATGTTTTTTGCTATAGAGCACACGGACAAGCCCAAACAATATGGGCCACCAAGAAATGAGCCACTATTGCCCGGTATGCAGATGCCCTTGAAATCTTTCCCTGTTTACATCGAAAATATTGCAGATGGGGACGTACTAAGCTGGACACTACACGCCGATAACGCAGAACCCCAAACCGGCACATTAGAGTTCGGTCAGGTAGCAATAATTTGAACTTAAATAACCATAAACTATCTAATTGGCAACACCATAAAGGCCCGGCCTTTTTAAAACCGGGCTTTAAATGGTATTTGGGTGGGCCATATTCTTCATTCATTGTCGAAATCAGCAGCAATCGCTCTCAAAAGTGTTTCCGTTACCTATAGCGTGGGCTACAAAGCCGCGTTACGAAAGTAGGGCGGCTTTGTAATTTAAGAGTATGAACACTCACAATTGTTTTCAATTAAGCGTTCACGATTAACCGGAGGCCAATCCCTCAAATACAATACCGCGGATCCCCTTCAAGTACCTCCTGTTCAAGCCTCGGCGCCTCTCCTGCCTTCCACAAATTTGTGCGATGCACGACACGATAGGTCAAAGGGCCACCATCAGGACGCCCGCTGGGTTCCAAGGGACGCGGGATGCATACAAACTCCGCCGAAAGTTGCTCGGCAGTGGCAGTCATCATTACATAACCATGGCCACCGAAATCGAGCAATGACAGATGCGGCGCCACGTCCGGGTTGCGCACTGCACGGGCTTGCTCCATATCCCCGGTCTCTTTTAACTTTAGTGTCGACAGCACCCCATGCAAAGCGGTAACGTTCATAGAAGGGATCACGGTGCCATCCGGCTGATCGATCAGGTGCAGTACGCGTTTCGGATGGTTTTTGGCCATGGTTACTTCCAATACTTCGAAGAGCGTCTGCTGCGATACGGAACCGGTAATGAATTCCACGCCCAGTGGTTCGTATTTCTTCGGCGGCAGCTCTTTAGAGGCTAAGCCGGCATGAAACGCATGGCGATCGCCCCCAACAACACAAAAACCTGTGACTTTATGGTCTTTTATAAAATCAAATATGATGTCTTTGTCACGAAGGAACCGGTTATCTATTACGGCATATCCTACATCTTTAGGCCACTTGGCGCCCAATTCGCCGGGTAAATTTTGATAATCGCTGCGTACTTCCATGGTGCCAAAACCGTGTCCCCATATTTTCCAGCGCGCATTAGACGCTCCGAGTTGTTCTAAAAACCAGTTTCTCTGTTCGCTGCCGAGGTAAGTTTGGGCATGGACATTTTTTGTAGGATTAGGGATAGCTTTGCCATTGAATTGTATGGTTTCCGGTGGGTTATCCCCATTGTAATGACGGCCATAATTCATTATTTCAAAAGGTATCTGCGCGTCTACCCTTAGGTATTCCGGCACATTAAAATCATCAGTCGACATATCAGGAGAGCGGAATGACCAGTTATCGGTCAGCAGTAGGTCTACATTCCTGCCCCAACGCAATACACGTTGTATCTTCAGGCTGTGGATCGCCTTCAGGTTATTAGGCTCTTCTGAGAGTCCTTCTTCGTTGAACTTTTCCATGGGTGTATCCACCACTGCGGGAGCATTAAAATGTTCCAGTTTTGGGTTACCGGGCTGTTTAACCATTGCCGGCATGAACTCCCACCAGGCCTGGTTGGCCGAGATTTTTTGGTTTTGTGCAGGGGCGCTGTAGCCGCCACCTGCCACATACTGGCTCTGGTATCCTGCCCAGGCAAATTCGTGATTATCCCAAATACATACAAATGGCCAGCGGGCGCGGGCGTCCTGTAAGTCGGGATCCTCGAGATAGGCGCGGTAGAGTGTACGATAATCTTCCAGGGTAGCAGGGAGATGAAAATTGCTAACCTTTCGGCCTTGCGGAAACTTATACAGGTTCCTGATGCGACGGCCACGGTTTCCGTTCGGATTATCTTCGGCATACCAGGTTACCTCGTAAATAAAATCGCCCAGGTGCAACACAAAATTAAGTCGTTGCTCTTTCGGACGCGCCTCATCTTCAAAGATCATCTTCCGGTAAGCGTTCATGGCAGCTTCGTTAGGGCATTGACAACATACAAAGGTAAAACGAACAGGGGTATCCGAATCATCGCCGGGCGCTGTAATGGTGCGGCCTATCCGGCTTGCGAAACCATGATCATCAATGAAGCGGTACCAGTACTCGCGATCGGGTTTGAGATCTGTAGCCATGAAACGGCATGTCCAATCTGAATCAGCACTAATATTTGCAGTACCGCCTGCCATGATTTTATTGAATTGCGGGCTGGCCGATATTTCAACGATCAGCTTGCTGGCGAAATTTCCGTTTACCGGTGGTCGCCTGGTCCACAAGATGACTGTGTCAGCTGTTGGGTCGCCTGATGCTACACCTTGTGGAAAAAGGTCCCTGCGCTCAATTGCTTTAGCGGGCAATTTGTTTGCCCAACCTTTTTTTGTTGTTAGCACGACGCCAATGGACAGGGATTGTAAGAATTTACGGCGGGTTAAATTCATTAGATTTCTATGCTATAATTTTCTTATCCGGGATTTACAGCATGCACAATATAAACTTACTTATTAATTCACGATAGGCGTAAATCACTTAATTTTAGGTTTTGGACGCTTAACCGGGCGGAAAGCGTTGTATTAAAGGTAAATTTATATCCCCATGCTTAGTTTCAGGAACTGTGTAAAGAAGAGTTTAACAAATTAGTTATATTAGTCAATTCCGAAATCCTATGATCAAAAATTATTTAACAATTGCCTGGCGCAACCTTATTAAGAACAAGGCATTGTCGCTGATTAATATAGGTGGTCTTGCAGTGGGTATGGCAGTAGTAATGCTGATCAGTTTGTGGGTTTTGGATGAAGTATCATTTGATAAGTATCACGATAATTATCATCATATAGCGGAGGTGGCACAAAATGTGACCAATAATGGCGAAGTGAAAACCTCGTTCCAGGTGCCCTATCCCCTGGCAGCCGCGCTGCGCAAAAACTACGGCAGTGATTTTAAATCTGTAGCAATGTCGACGCTCCCGAGAGATTATATACTGGGATCAAGCGACAAAAAACTAACTGAGCGAGGGGTCTTTATGGAAAGCGGCGGACCGGACCTGTTCACACTAAATATGCTCCGGGGCAGGCGCGATGCCATAAAGGACCCAACGTCAGTGCTCATATCGGCGTCGACAGCTGAGGCGCTTTTCGGGAATGAGGACCCGATGGGAAAAGTACTGAAGTTGAACAACCTGGAGAACCTGAAAGTGGAAGGCGTTTATGCAGATCTGCCTGAAAATACCACGCTTGCCGGTATGGCTTTTATTGGTTGCTGGGACCGTTATTATACAGATTATAGACTGAGCGAAATGCGCGAGCCATGGGGGCCAGGCAAAGTTAATTTATATGTTCAATTGAATGACCATGCCGACCTCGGGAAAGTATCTTTAAAAATCAGGGATGAACAGCTGCGGCATTTAAAACCGGTTTCAGCTAAAGCGAAACCGGCGCTGTTTCTGCAGCCGATGAGTAAATGGCATTTGTACAGCCAGTTTAAGGACGGAAAAAATATCGGTGGCAAAATACAATATGTGTGGCTGTTTGGTATTGTAGGGGTGTTTGTACTGCTGCTGGCCTGTATTAACTTCATGAACTTAAGCACAGCCCGGTCTGAGAAACGCGCTCGCGAAGTAGGTATTCGCAAGGCAGTTGGTTCATCCCGCAGCCAATTGATATACCAGTTTTACGGTGAATCGTTACTTTGCGTATTGCTGGCTTTTTTGGTCTCAATACTATTAGTAGCATTAAGTCTTTCAGCCTTCGATCAACTGGCCGGTAAACATATAGTTATTCCGTGGAACAGCCCTGCGTTTTGGCTCGCCGGAATTGGTCTAAGCTTTATCACCGCTATTATCACCGGCAGTTACCCGGCACTCTACCTGTCGTCATTTAAGCCCGTAAAAGTATTGAAGGGCGTGTTCCGCGTCGGGCGGCTGGCTTCGGCACCGCGTAAAGTGCTGGTGGTACTTCAGTTTACAGTTTCTATTGTCCTGATCATCGGTACCATTGTAGTTATCCGGCAGATCCTTTACGCAAAAGACCGCCCTGTAGGCTACAGCCAGGACAGATTGGTTGCAATACCCGTCCGGACTATTGAACTCCACCAACATTTTGAGGCGATAAAACAGGCCCTTGCAAGTAACGGTACGATAACTGAAATGGCCGAAGCAGATGCTCCACCTAACAAGCGTGCTGGTACTACTGGCGGCATCGGATGGCCTGGAGAAGACCCTAACCTGGATGGCAATTTCGGACAGGAGGATATTTCATACGATTATGGCAAAACCATTGGTTGGGAATTTAGCGCAGGCCGCGATTTCTCACCGTCATTCCCTTCCGATTCATCAGCGGTGATCATCAACC
The DNA here is from genome assembly GCF_024055575.1 of Mucilaginibacter flavidus. GTDB lineage: Bacteria > Bacteroidota > Bacteroidia > Sphingobacteriales > Sphingobacteriaceae > Mucilaginibacter > Mucilaginibacter flavidus. The sequence goes on from NZ_JAMXOE010000010.1 coordinate 22,413, forward strand.
AGGCGGCAGCTGATTTTATGACCATGAAGAAACCGACAGAAAACTACATAACCTTTTATGGCCAGAAGTTTAAGATCATAGGCGTAGCTAACAACATCATTAACCGATCACCTTATGAACAGGTGCAACCTATGGTTTATTTTTTAGCGAAATGGGCGGGAGGTTGTTTACTGCTAAAGATAAGTCCGAAAATGAGCGCCGGTAAAGCTATTCACAACATCGCTGCTGTTTTAAAAACCGAAAACCCGGAACAGCCATTTGAATATCACTTCGTTGACCAGGAATATGCTAAAGAATTCGGTGATGAGGAACGCCTGGGTAAGCTGGCTACTGTTTTCGCCGGGCTGGCAATATTTATCAGCTGTCTCGGTTTGTTTGGTATGGCATCATTCATGGCCGAACAGCGCGTTAAAGAAATAGGTGTACGCAAGGTGCTTGGCGCATCAGTGTTCGCCCTGTGGCAATTGCTATCGAAAGACTTTGCCATACTGGTGTTTTTGTCAATAATTATAGCCTCGCCTGTGGCTTATTATTTTATGCACAACTGGCTGCGTAACTATCAGTATCACACCGATGTCGCCTGGTGGATATTTATCGTTACAGCTATTGGCGCTATACTCATCACGTTAATAACGGTAAGCTTCCAGGCCATAAAAGCCGCATTGGCAAACCCGATAAAAAGTTTGAAGACAGAATAACAAGCTATGTATGCCGGCTTTTTTATTGTCCCTTAAAGGAAGCCTTTTATTAAAATCATGACTAATTGTGATAGATGACCTTTCCAACGGCCCCGTCGGCCTTATCCCCTTATCCCCTGGCCAATCCGAATTATTAGGATCATGCTTGCTTATTTTTCATAAAAAATCACCCTTATTTAATATCAATTCTAAAATTTTTAATAGTTTCTGGATGTTAAAATAATTTAATTATTAGTTTTGGTTAAAGTGTTGTTAAAGACAGCGCTGTTTTACCAATTAACTAATTTATGAGAAAGGCCTGCTTAATTATACTTTGTATAATTTGTGAGACAATTGCGTATGCCCAGCAATCATATAACAGGAAGATTTTAAAATACTCCTCTAAAGATGGCCTTTCCTACGGTTTCGTAACAGGTATTGTACAGGATGACAATGGTTTCATATGGTTTGCTACCGAGGATGGGCTGAACAGGTTTGATGGCATAAATTTCAAGGTTTTTAAGCATAATGCGTCTAACCCTAACAGTTTACCCAGTAATTATTTAGATTTCCTTTATAAGGATGTAGAGGGCGACATCTGGCTATCTACGCGGCAGGGTATTTACCAGTTTGACACCAATACCGAAAAGTATGTAAAGTTTAAACAGGCGGCAAACATACAGGTAAACGATTTGACCAGCATTACTGCCGTGAAAAATACAGTATGGTTTTCAACTTACACCAAGGGTGTCTTTTCGTACAATAAAACGACCGGCAGTTTTAAAAATTTTAATCTCAAAAATATTGAGCCGGCAATACTTAATTCATCTACCTATGTGTACCAGGATTCGAAGGGATTATTGTGGGTTGGCGCCGAGACGACCACGTCTGTTTTTAATACGGCAGATGGACAAGTTAAAAAAAGTCTGAACAGCCAAATGCCATTAAACCAGGTTCCGGCTGGGCGGGTGAATGCAATTACTGAAGATGAATATTCGAACATTTGGATAGCAACAAATAAGGGCCTTGCAGTTTATAGAAGAGCTCAAAACAAAATATTGGTATTTGAAGGCCCTCGTTACCAAATGCGCAGTAACAATTTTTCATCCCTGCTCCAGGATAATAGCCATAATTTGCTTATCGGCCTGCAGGATGGAGGCCTTTACCGGCTCGACCTGCAAAAAGCAAACCTGACGGATTTTGAAAACGTATCCATCCAGCCGGTAAAAACCGACGACAATTTTACCGTAACTGAACGTACCGTATTCAGGCTTTACATGGATAAGGATAAAAACGTATGGGCCGGCACTTATGGCGACGGTGTATATTTATTAGGTAATGTGCCGGGTATATTCAAGAAGTTTCAGAATAAATTGCGGGACGCCAATAGCACGGGCTATTTACGGTACTATGGCATGTGTATGGACGATGAAGGCTATTTGTGGCTTGGCACCGATGGAGACGGGATATACAAAAAGAAACTTAATGGCGAGGTTATTCAGCATTATTTTGCTGATGTTCCGGGTGCGCCACTAAAGAACGTGGCTATTTTAGCCGCATACAAGTCACGCAACAATGATTTATGGTTCGGCTCGTACGCGCACGGTTTATTTAAGTACGATAAAAAGACCGGCAATTTTACCAACTGGATGCATAACGCCAGTGACCCATCGAGCTTGTGCAGGAATGATGTAAGAACTATTTTTGAAGATTTGGACAACAACATTTGGCTGGGTACAAATAAAGGAGGCATAAGTGTGCTGCCAAAAAACGGCAAAAAATTTATTAACTATTCTACTGCCAACAACACTTTACCCGGCAACGATATCAGGGTAATTTGCGAGGACAATACCGGAAAAATATACATAGGCACTTATGGCAATGGCTTGCTTTGTTTTGATAAACAGCAACATAAATTTTCCGCTTGCTTCAGTAGTAGCCAGTTAGCAGAATTTTTGCCAAGCAAGGTTATTTATTCACTTAAATGCTTCGGCAGTAAATTGATGATAGGAACGGAAAGCAACGGCCTTATTATTTATGATTTAGAAAGCAAAAGCATAAAACGGTTTATGGAAAGTGATGGGCTGGCAAATAATACCATAAACGCTATACAGCGGGACAGCAAGGGCAATATATGGGTAAGCACTAATAAGGGGCTGTCGAAAATTGAAAATAAAATGGGCAGCATTTTAAATTATGATGTTTCCAACGGTTTGCAGGCAGGGCATTTTAGCCCAGGTTCGTCTATGTATAGCGCCTGGGATAACTTTATTTGCTTTGGTGGTACCGAGGGCTACAATATTTTCTTTCCGGATGATGTAAAAAGAAGCAATTTTAAGCCAAAGGTGCTGATAACCGGCCTGCAATTATTTAACAAAGATGTAGAGGTTGGCGAAAAAGACCACATTTTAAGCAAGACGATTAACAAGGCAGATGAAATTGTTTTAAAACCCGATCAATCAGTATTCTCTGTTCAATATGTAGCGTTAAACTACCCATATTCAGACAAAAGTGAATTTGCATACCGTTTGGTAGGGTTAGATAAGAATTGGAATTACGTGAAAACGCAAAAGTCGGCCACCTATCGTTACCTGGAACCCGGCACTTATGTGTTTAAGGTTAAAGCATCCAACCAGGACGGTGTTTGGTTTGATGATTATGCTGCAATAAACATTCGCATTTTACCGCCATGGTACAAAACATGGTATGCATGGTTATTTTATGTGTTATTTGCCATAGCGATGGTTTATTATTACCTGCGCTATAAAAATAACCAGTCGAAGCTAAAGTACGACATCAGGCTGGCAAAGATAACAGCCGAACAGGAAAAAGAACTAAATGAGAAAAAGCTTTCATTTTTCACAAACATCTCGCACGAATACCGCACGCCGCTTACTTTAATTATAAATCCGCTAAAGCAATTGCTTGCAGATAAGGAAAATAGTCCCGGCGATACAAACGCATTGAAAGTAGTTTACCGTAATGCAAAACGTTTGTTAAGCCTTACCGACCAATTGCTACTTTTTAGGAAAGCAGACAGCGGCGGAGATAAGCTGACCATAGTAAAGCTTAATATTGTTGAGTTATGTAAAGAAGTAATCTTATACTTTGATTACCAGGTAAAAACAAAAAATCTGCAAATCGGGTTTAATAGCGACAATGCAGTAATTGAAGTATATGCTGATCGGGGAAAAATTGAAATCGTGATTTTTAATCTAATCTCGAATGCCATAAAATTCACCCCGGATAACGGTAAAATAAGCTGTGGGATTATTGAGGATAGCGACAGTGTAACTATCCGGATAAAGGATTCGGGATATGGCATAAGTAAGGAAATAGGTGAGAAGCTTTTTGACAGGTTCTTCCAGATTCAAAACATCAGCCAGTCGCACGGCGGCGGGTTTGGAATTGGCCTTTATCTCGTGAAAACATTTATCGACAATCACCAGGGCCGCATAGGTTATGAAAGCGAGGAAGCTAACGGCAGCACCTTCAGCGTTACCCTTTTAAAAGGCAAGAAACATTTTGGAGACAATTTAATTTTTGAAGATACGACTGAACCCTCTATCTTCCTCGACGAGCTGATGGATGACGAGGGGTTGGTAACAGAAAGCGAATACCTAAACCAGGTACCGGCAGATGCTTATAATGCATTGGTAAGCTCGAAAAAGGTATTGCTTATAATTGAAGATAACCCCGAGGTTAGGCAATACATTGTGCAGATATTCAGTTACGAATACCACGTTTTTGAGGCAGATAATGCAAGAGACGGCTATAATATGATTTGTGAGCTTATGCCAAGTTTAGTAATAAGCGATGTAATGATGAATGGCTTTAGCGGAATTGAACTTTGCAGCCGTGTAAAAGAAGATTCGGCTTTAAGCCACATTCCCTTTATTTTATTAACTGCAAATGCACTACCCGAAATAAAGCTAAAGGGGATAGAATGCGGCGCTGACGACTACATAACAAAGCCGTTTGAAAAGGATGTGCTGGTGGCGAGGGTTAACGGGCTGATAAAAAGCCATGAAAACCTGCATAAATATTTTTATAATGCTATTACGCTAAAGTCAAATGGTCACAAGATACCTGCGGAATACAAGGAGTTTTTGGAAAGATGTATAGCGATTGTTGAAAACCACCTGGAAGACGAGCAATTCAGTATTAAAAACCTGTCTGATGAAATAGGCATGAGCCATTCTAATCTTTACAAAAAAATCAAAGCTATATCAGGTAGGTCGGCAAATGAGTTTATCAGGTATATCCGGTTGCGCAAGGCTGCCGAACTGATGTTAAATTCTGACGTTACCGTAGCTGAAGCTGCTTATAAAGTTGGTATCAACAATGCCAAATATTTCAGGGAGCAATTCAGCAAGCTGTTTGGTATTAATCCTTCAGAATATATAAAGAAACACCGGGGGCAATTCAACCCGGCAGGTAAACGTTTTGTTACAAAACTTTAGAATTAAAATCAGCTTTTCCGGATTATTTTATTCAAAAAGTAGTTTATCTAGCGCATTTTATTAAATAGCCCCCCTATAATTACGATTTACCCCCCCTTTTTAGTTCGCTATTATCACCAGATTAGCGTTGCCAATAATACCTGTATCTTTTACATTAATTAATTTAATAAGCATTTATACCACCCGGAGGAATAAACCAGGCTGGTAAAATAGGCGGTTTAACTATAAATGTATTTTATACGGTTATAGGCCAAAAGAAAAGCAAATACCAATATGCGATTCATAAACCCAATTATTATTAACCTAAAAAAACAACAAAATGGAAGAAAAAAAATGCCCTTAACCCTAAAAGTGATTGTATGGCGATTATTCAATTGCCGCTAATTAGAACCTGTCAATTTCTCATCTTAAAAATCAACTATGCAACATTTTTTATCTAAACAAACACGCATTTTATCGAAGCGCTCAAAGGTGATATCAGCTTTCCTGCTGGTATTTCTGCTGCTTACCGATATTGCGAATGCAGCTGTGAGCAGTAAAACTAAATTATTGATGCCTGAAAAAAGGGCGTCTGGTTATAATAACACTATTGCCGCACCAATTAACATTAAAGGAAAAGTAACCGACCAGGCCACTGGCGAAACCCTCATCGGTGTTTCGGTAAAAATCAAGAACACCAATACCGGGACGCTTACCGACGTAAACGGTAATTTCGCACTTACCGCACCTGATAATGCAACTTTAGTGGTATCTTACATCGGTTATAGCACATTGGAGGTGCCGGTGAATGGTCAAACAACACTCGATATTAAATTACAGGCTTCGGCAAAAGGCCTTAATGAAGTTGTGGTTGTAGGCTACGGTGTACAAAAGAAAGCCACACTTACCGGTGCAGTAGTAGCGGTTAAGGGCGATGAACTAATAAAGTCACCCGCAACGAACCTCTCCAACTCAATTGCCGGGCGTATGGCTGGCGTTACTGCCACCAATTCGAGCGGTGAACCTGGTTATGATGGTTCAACCATTCGCATCCGCGGTACTAATACGCTGGGAAATAGCGACCCATTGGTGGTAATTGACGGGGTTCCGTCGCCTGCCGGCCAAAACTCGATTGACCGTATAAACCCGGCAGATGTTGAAAGTATCTCCGTTTTAAAGGACGCATCTGCAGCTATTTATGGTTCCAGGGCAGCTAACGGCGTTATCCTGGTTACCACTAAGCATGGTAAAATGGGTAAGCCGGAAATTTCTTATACTTACAACCACGGATGGTCGCAGCCAACTGTTATTCCTAAAATGGCTAATTCAACAGAGTATGCTACTTTGGTGAATGAAATTGACTTATACAACCTGCCATCGCAATACTGGAGTGCTGCATCTGCTGCATTTAAATCAACCGGAAGCTTTACCAGGCCCGATAATGGTGCTACGTCTTCAGCGTCATTCCAGCCTTCCGACTTTAAAAAATTCGCCGACGGATCTGATCCATGGGGACACCCTAATACCGATTGGTTTAAGGCCACTTTAAAAACCTGGTCGCCCCAGTCGCGTCAAAACATCCAGTTAGCTGGTGGTTCGGAAAGTGTGAAGTATTTAGCCTCTATTGGATATGAAAGCCAGGACGGATATTATAAAAATTCAGCTACCGGCTATAAGCAGTATGATTTTCGTTTGAACCTTGATGCCAAGGTAAATAAATATGTAAGCACTTCGTTTGGCGTATCAGGTCGCCAGGAAAACCGATCCTTCCCTGACGGTGGTGGTGCGGGCGATATATTCAGGATGCTGATGCGCGGCTATCCTAACAAGCCGGCGTACTGGCCAAATGGGTTACCGGGACCGGATATTGAAAACGGCCAGCAACCCGTACTGATCACCACCAATCAAACCGGGTACGCGAAAGATACACGCTATTATGTGCAGACTAATGGCAAAATCGAGATCACCGTACCAGGAGTAGCTGGATTGAAATTTACCGGAAACGTAGCCCTGGATAAATATATGCAGCAAACTAAAAACTGGCAAAAGCCATGGTTTGTTTACAGCTGGGATAATGTGCATTATGAAGCTGATGGCAAAACCCCGGTGCTGACTAAGGTAGCGCGCGGTCCGGCCCAGGCAAATCTTAGCCAGGGTTCTGATGACCAGTTTAGCAGTATGCTGGAAGGTATAGCAAGTTATACCCATAGTTTTGGCAGCCATAACATTGTGGTGCTGGCAGGTGTAACCAAGGAAAAATCAAATGATAGCTATTTCGGCGCCAACCGCAGGTATTATAACTCAACAGCAATCGATCAATTATCTGCAGGCGGTAACGCAGAAATCGGCAACTACGGCGGAGCCTGGGAAAAGGCCCGTTTAAGTTACTTCGGCAGGGTTGGGTATAACTATAAAGAGAAATACCTGGCCGAGTTTTTATGGCGGGTGGATGGTTCATACATCTTCCCCGAAAATCATCGCTTTGGCTTCTTCCCCGGCATATCAGCCGGCTGGAGAGTTTCGGAGGAGAATTTCTTTAAAAACAATGTGAAGTTTATCCAAAACTTAAAGCTTCGCGGGTCATGGGGCCAATTGGGGAACGACAATGTGGTTAACCCTGCCAACGGACAGTTGGATGAATACGCGTTCCTTTCCTTATATAACATTGGTTCTTACATAATTGGTGGCGTGCCGGTACAAACATTAGCCGAAGGCATAGCACCAAATCCGAATTTTACATGGGAAGTTGCCAATAACAGCGATGTTGCATTAGAGGGTACCACGTTGAATGGAAAACTTGATTTTGTGCTGGAGGCTTTTTTAAATAAACGTACCGCCATATTATGGCCTAAGTCGGGTACCATTCCTGCCACCGGCATACCCGGTAACCTGCTACCTCCTGTAAATTATGCAAAGGTAACCAATAAGGGATGGGAGTTTCAATTAACCTATCATGACAATGTTGGCCAGTTTCGATATAATGTAGGAGTTACCGGCAGCTATGCTAAAAACAGGATCGATCTGTGGAATGAAGCTCCCGGAGCACCTGCGTGGCAAAAATCTACCGGACACCCTATCGGAAGCAGCCTGTATTATGTTTACAAAGGTATATTTGCTACACAGGCTCAAATTGATGCCAATAAAATTGACTACAGTGGCGTTGGCGCAAGCACCTTGCGTCCCGGCGATATGATTTACGAAGACGTAAACGGTGACGGTAAAATTACCGGCGATGACCAGGTGAGGAATGATAAAAATAACACCCCTACTTTCCAGGGAGGTTTAAGTATTGGTGCACAATATAAAAACTTCGATTTAACGGTTTTATTCCAGGGTGCAGCTGGTGCACAGCTTTATTTTCAAACAGAGTCAGGAACTATTGGTAACTACACGCAGTACAGTTACGACCATCGTTGGACGGTTGATAACCCAAGCACAGTTTACCCCCGCACCGTCGACCGGAATAACCAATATTTCTCAAATGGTAATACCTACTGGCTGTTGAATATGAATTATATCAGGCTTAAAAACGTTGAGCTTGGTTACACCATCCCATCCACAATCAACAGAAAAATTGGCTTGAGTAATTTACGCTTCTATGCAAACGGGCTTAACCTGGCAACATTCGCAAAGCAGCATATATATGACCCCGAATCAACAAGTTCAGACGGGCACTATTACCTACAGTCAAGGGTCATCAATTTGGGCGCAAGTGTAAAATTTTAATTTGAACGATATGAAAACATTTTTAAGAAGTATCTCAATGATCACCGTTGTATCGGGAGCACTGCTTACATCGTGTAAGAAGGAGTTTTTGAATACAACGCCATTAAACCAGGCATCGTCGGCAACCACCTGGGCAGATCCCAACCTTTCGCAGGCTTTTGTAACTGAGTTGTACAATGGTCTGTATGAAGGTGAACTTAACCAGGAAAACCTCGATTGCCAGACCGATAATGCGCTCTACAATTTTGGAAAAGAGAACATAAACGAAGGGAACATAAGCCCGGCTAACACTGGCAACGTACCGCATACGTACGAATGGGGAAACATGTACGCCCGGATACGGTCGGCTAACATTGCTTTAGAGCAATTGGCTAAGTCTCCAATTGATAAATCACTGGCCGACAAGTTAACAGGCGAAGCTTTGTTTATGCGTGCATATTATTATAATCAATTACTGCGTTATTACGGGGGGATTCCACTTGTGAAATCGTCTTATTCGGCCAGCGCAACTGACTTTACTATTGCCAGGAGCAGCTATTCGGATTGTGTTGATTTTATAGTTGGTGACCTGGACAAGGCCAGCACCCTGTTGCAAGGTAAGTCCCAGGATAAAGGGCGCGCCACAAGTGATGCAGCATTGGCTTTAAAGGCCAGGGTGTTATTATATGCCGCCAGCGATTTGCACGACATGCCAACCGCAAAAGCAAAATCGACCCTTATTTCTCAATTTGCGCACCCTGAATTGTTAGGCTACGTAGACGGTGACCGTGCCGCCCGCTGGCAAAAAGCACAGGACGCAGCAAAAGCGGTTATGGCTTTAGGTAAATACGGTTTTAAACTTGATTTAAGTGCTCCTGACGCTAATGGTTTTACAAATTATCAAAACTCCTATTTATCGAGAAATGGCGGCGAGGCTGAGCTTTTGTTCGCCCGTTATTTTGCTAACGCCAAAGACGAGTGGGGTGCATGGTATGCCCGTAACAACTGTACTAACGGTTACCACGGCTGGACATCGAGCGAACCGACGCAAAACATGGTTGATGATTATGAGATGATGGATGGTACCAAGTTTGACTGGACTAAACCAGAAGAAGCTGCAGCTCCTTATCAAAACAGGGATCCCCGCTTTTATGCTTCTGTATTGTATGACGGTGCCCCATGGAAACCTCGTACACCAGACGGCGCTGGTATTGACCCTTACAATGAGATACAGATGGGCACTTATCAAACAGGCAGCGCAGGCAGCGCAGTAACTTACTTTGGTTTGGACACAAGAAACGGGCCTATCGAAAACTGGAACGGCACTCGTACCGGTTATGCCATCAGGAAGTTTATGGACCCTAACCCGGCTATTGTTGATAATAACACACGCCAGGAAGTGCCATCGCCTATGATAAGATACACCGAGGTTGTGTTTAATTACATAGAAACATGCCTGGCCTTAGGCCAGGAAGGCGAGGCGAAGACCTGGCTCAACAGGATCCGCTTCCGCTCGGGAATGCCGGCTATTACCGATGCAGGGGATGCCCTGGTGCAACGCTACCGGAACGAACGCAACGTGGAAATGATGTTTGAAGAGCAACGGTTTTACGACGCCCGCCGCTGGATGATTGCACCGCAAACGCTTGGAAATAAAGCGAAAATAATGAAGATTACGGGTACACTAAAGGCTGGCAAAACGGTAAGCGTTTACAGGTACAATACCGATAATTACAATTATACCTATACGGTACAGGAACTTGACCCGGGAGTGGAAAACCGCAGCTGGAATGACAAAGTTTATTTCCCGCCTATTTACAGGGATGAGATGAATAAAAACAATAAGTTAATTCAGAACCCAGGTTATACTAATTAAAGAGAAACAAATTCTGTATATTTAATCTAAAGAATGCCGGGAAGAAAATACCGGCATTCTTTTACTTTTAACCCCTTACTTAAACGAAAAATTTGGTGAATATTTACAGAAAAACATTTTTTCAATTGCTTTTTAGCGGAATTGTGATAGTAACCGGTTGTACCCATAAAACTGCCGATAGTGATGCTGCCACCGAAAACGGCAAACCTCTTTTCACCCTGCTGTCGCCTGAACAAACCCATGTGGATTTTAGCAATACATTAACCGAAGGGCTGAACACCAACGTGCTGATGTATGAATATTTTTATAATGGCGGCGGCGTAGCCGTTGGCGACCTTAACGGCGACGGCCTGCAGGATCTATATTTTACCGGCAATATGACTGATAATAAACTTTATATCAATAAAGGACATATGCAGTTTGCTGACATAACCGCCACCGCTGGTGTGGCCGGCCGGCCTGGCCCCTGGAAGACAGGCGTAACCATGGTGGATATAAATGGCGACGGTAAATTGGATATTTACGTTTGTTACTCGGGAAATGTGCGCGAAGAACATCGCGAAAACCAACTGTTTATTAACCAGGGTAACGACAAGGAGGGAAATCCACAATTTACCGAAGAAGCCCGCCAATATGGGCTGGCCGATGCAGGCTACAGCACGCAGGCAGTTTTTTTTGATTATGACCTTGACGGCGACCTCGATATGTTTTTGCTCAATCATAGCCCCACCCAATTACCTGTATTGGATGAGGTTAATACCGTAGCAGCTTTAAAAAAATCGAACTCGTTTAATGGAGTAAGGCTATACAGGAATGACAATGGAGTTTTTAAAAATGTAACCGAACAGGCAGGGATAAGCAGCTCTGACCTCACTTATGGGCTAGGTGCCGCCATAGATGATATTAATGGCGATGGCCTTCCTGATATTTACATATCAAATGATTATACCATTCCCGATTTTATGTACATCAACAACGGGAACGGCACCTTCACCAATAAGCTGCAATCGTCGTTGGGCCATACTTCCCAGTTCTCAATGGGGAATAATATTTCGGATATAAACAACGATGGCTTGCCCGATATTTTTACGCTCGACATGCTTCCCGAGGGGAACCGCCGGCAAAAGTTATTATTCGCGCCGGATAATTACGAAAAATTCGACTTGACGCTTCGCACGGGCTTCTACTACCAATATATGCGTAATATGCTGCAAATCAACAATGGAAACGGCACTTTTAGCGAGGTTGGCCAGTTGTCGGGTATCTCCAATACCGACTGGAGCTGGGCTCCTTTATTCGCCGATTATGACAACGATGGCTGGAAAGACCTTTTTGTAACAAACGGATACACCCGCGATTTTACAAACATGGATTTCATGAAATATATGGGTGATTATTTGAAGGACAGGAGGTTGATGCGCAAGGATATTTACAACCTGGTGCAGCAAATGCCGTCGTCGCAGGTGAGTAGTTATTTTTTTAAAAATAACGGGAACCTGACATTCACCAATACCAGCACGGCGTGGGGCATCACCCAATCATCAAACAGCAACGGCGCTGCCTATGCCGACCTGGACAACGATGGCGACCTTGACCTTGTGGTTAATAATATTAATCAGCCTGCTTTTATCTATCAAAACGAATCCGACAAACAATCCGGCAACCATTACCTGCAGCTTAAATTGGAAGGTGCCGGTAAAAACACCCAGGGAATAGGGGCCAGGGTCACTATTTATATAAAAAACAAGTTGCAGTACCTTGAGCAAATGCCGAGCCGCGGATTTCAGTCCAGCGTGTCGCCGGTACTGCATTTTGGCTTGGGCAAGGATAAACAAGTGGATTCGTTGCGGATAATATGGCAAACGGGAGATTCGCAGCTTATACAGCACATTAATGCCGACCAGCAGTTAGTACTTAATGAAAAAAATGCCGCAGGCAAATATCTAAAACCCCAGCCTGAAAAGTCCATTTTTACCGAGATCGCATCCCCCGTAAATAACAAACAAGAAAAAAACATCATTAACGACTTTAAGCGGCAGCCGCTGATGATAAACCCGATGTCGTTTTCGGGGCCGTGCATTGTTAAAGGTGATGTAAACGGTGATGGGTTGGAGGATGTTTACGTTGGCGGAGAAGATGGTAAATCAGGAGCCTTATACTTGCAACAGGCAAATCAAACATTCGTTTTAAAATCTGTACCAGCATTTGACGCTGATAAAAAATGCAACGATGCAGCAGCGCTGTTTTTTGATGCCAATGGCGATGGTAAACCTGATTTGTATGTTGCCTCGGGTGGCTATGGCGACATTGTGCCCGGAGACCCGGCGTTGCAGGACAGGCTTTATATTAACGATGGGAAAGGTAATTTCACCAAAGAAAAAAATGGCCTGCCTAAAATGTTGGGCAGCAAAAGCTGTGTAACAGCTGCCGACATCAACGGCGATGGATACCCCGACTTATTTGTGGGAGGAAGAGTAGTACCGGGAAGGTATCCGGAAGCACCGCAAAGCTATATCCTTTTGAATGACGGGAAGGGGCATTTTAGCGACGAAACAAATAAATACAACCCGCAACTGCAGCACATAGGTATGGTAACCGATGCTGTATGGGTAGATATAAACGGTGATAAAAAGCCCGACCTGGTTTTAGTTGGTGAATGGATGCCTATTACTGTATTAACTAATACAGGTAACCAGTTGGTAAATAGCACCAGCACTTATTTCGATAAGCCGCAAAGCGGATTCTGGAACAAGATACTCGTTGAGGACTTTAACCACGACGGACACCCGGACTTTATTGCCGGCAACCTTGGGCTTAACACACAATGTAAAGTTTCGGATGCGGAACCTGCGGAGATGTATTATAAGGACTTTGACGACAATGGCGCGGTCGACCCGATTTTTTGCTTTTATATCCAGGGCAAAAGTTACCCTTATTTAACCCGCGATGAATTATTTGACCAAATGAGCATCATGCGTAATCGTTTCCCGGACTATAAGAGTTACGCAGATGCGACACTTACAGACATATTTACCCCTGTGGAATTAAAGGGCGCAAACCATTTATACGCAAATAATCTTTCCACTACTTGTTTTTTGAGCGATTCAAAAGGTAAGTTAAAGGCTGCCGCACTGCCTTTGGAGGTACAGTCGTCGCCGGTTTATACCATAACGACTTTAGATTATGACCACGACGGCAATGCCGACCTGCTTTTGTGCGGCAATATAAACCGGGCAAGGCTCCGGATCGGAAAATACGATGCCAGCTACGGTCTGCTGCTAAAAGGCGATGGGAAAGGGCATTTTAAATATATTCCGCAGTTAAAGTCGGGATTTAAGCTATGGGGCGATGTGAGGAGCGTGACGCAGGTAAATAATACCCTGTTGTTCGGGATTAACCAGGTTGGGGTAAAAGCCTACAAAGAAAACTAAGCAAATGAGATTTAAAGCATTTTTAATAATAATCCTGTTTACAGTTGGCGGGTTATTTAATAGTTGCAATAAAAAAAAACAACCTGTATTAACCAGTGCGGATATCACCAAAGTAATAGACAGGGTAACACTCGGAATGGTACATGACGTAACCAATCCGCCATTGGCTGCCCGTTTTTTTGCATACACTTGTCTTGCCGGTTACGAGGTAGTGGCAGAGAATGACAAAAGCATAAGAAGCATGAACGGCGTTTTAAACGAATATCCTGATATCAAAAAACCTGCTTTTGCAAAAGGCTACAATTACCAGCTTAGTGCGTTGATAGCCATGATGGAAACCGCAGGTAAGATGCAGCCTACAGGCAGCTTAATGATAAAATATGAGGAGGACCTGTTAGACTCATGCAGGAAAATTGGTTTTACCGACGAGGTTATTGATAGTTCAAGACATTATGCTGCTGCTGTAAGCAAGCAAATACTGGCCTACGCAAAAAAAGATAAATATAACCGCATCAGTAATTATAAGCGCTACACACCTGCCCGCGCAGACAGTACCTGGGACCCTACGCCGCCAGCCTATATGGCCGCAGTTGAGCCATATTTTAATACAGTAAGACCATTGTTTATCAATTCGTCAACCCAGTTTTTACCCGGGCCGCCAATTCCTTTTTCCACTGATAAAAATTCTGCTTTTTATAAATTTTTGCTGATGAATTATAAGGCAGGTGCAAACGATTTAACCCCGGAACAGAAGAATATTGCCAATTTTTGGGATTGCAACCCGTTCGCTTTACAGGATAACGGGCACATGCTGATAGGATTGAAAAAGATCTCGCCAGGGGCGCACTGGCTGGGTATTACCGGCATAGCATGCGCGCAGGCTAAAACAAGTTTCTCAAAAGCTATGGAAATCCATACCGTAGTTGCGGCAGGCCTGCTTGATGCTTTTATATCCTGCTGGGAAGATAAATACCGCACTAACCGGATCCGGCCTGAAACCGCCATCCGCAGGTATATCGACATAAACTGGAAACCATTACTGCAAACTCCGCCGTTTCCCGAATACATCAGTGGCCATTCAATTGTTTCTGCTACATCCGCTGTTATCCTGACGCATTATTTTGGCGATAATTTCCAATATTCGGATAACATAGAAGTAAGCTATGGCGTTCCACCCCGGCATTTCAGCTCCTTTATGCAGGCTGCAAAGGAGGCGGCCATCTCCAGGTTTTGGGGGGGCATCCACTTTATGGACGCTATCGATAATGGCGTTGCCCAGGGAGTGAAAATTGGCAACTGGATAGTAGATAAAACAGGCGCACCCCCAAAAACATTGTAAAGCCGGGATTCCGGCGGCACACACATTGATCATATTGCTCACCACCAATGAAAACAAGATAAAGGCATGTTTAAAAAACAAATATCGAAGCTGGCGTTGATCTTATTTTTTACGCTTTGCTATAAAATAAGCCCGGCTCAAATGAAATCGGCGAGTTGGTTGTCGAAAACAGACACCGCATTTATCCCTAAGGAAATAGAAGACCCTGAATGCATCGGCATAAATAAACAGCCGGCTCATGCTACATTAATGCCTTATGCTAATTTAACCGAAGCGTTAAAGGCAAACCGCCATGCATCAACTTATGCAAAAACGCTTAATGGCCAATGGAAGTTCAATTGGGTTGGCTGGCCGCAGCAGCGCCCCGTTAATTTCTACAAAACAAGCTACAAAGTTGATAAATGGGCTGAAATAAAAGTGCCTTCGAACTGGCAGATTGAAGGTTATGGTACACCATACTACAGTAATTACAACTACATTTTCCAAAAGGATTTTCCGCACGTGATGACTACGCCGCCGGTTAGCTTTACTGCTTACAAAGAGAGGAACCCGGTAGGCAGCTACAGGCGTAATTTCCAGGTGCCTGCCAACTGGAACGGACGCCGCATTTTTGTGACCTTTGACGGCGTTGACGCCGGATTTTTTGTTTGGGTTAACGGTAAAAAAGTGGGCTATAGCGTAAACAGCCGAAATGCCGCCGATTTTGATATTACCAATTTTGTGAAGCCCGGCAACAATATGATTGCTGTTGAAGTGTACCGTTTTACCACCGGCACCTACCTTGAAGACCAGGACATGTGGCGGTTAAGCGGAATATTCAGAAACGTAACACTATGGAGCTCGCCACAGCAGCATATTCGCGATTTTTTTGTTAAGACAGATTTTGATGCCGGCTATGATAATGCAACGGTTGAAGTTACGGGTAAAGTAAAAAATTTCGGCACTACATCTACAAAACCACGCAACCTGGTTGTGGATTTGTATGATGGCGCTAAGCTGGTGGATAACGCCAAAGCGATGGCAAAAATTCCCGCTTTGAAGCCGGGAGAGGAAATTGCCTTAACGGTGCGCATTCCGGTGGCGCATCCGCGTAAATGGACCGCTGAAACCCCTGCACTTTATACCACCGTTATTTCCATAAAAGACAAAGATCAAACGGTTGAAACGGTGTCGACCCGCACCGGTTTCCGTAAAATAGAAATAAAGGGAAGGTTATTCCTGGTAAACGGTGTGCCGGTGAAGTTGAAAGGCGTTAACAGGCATGAGAACTGGCCGGATGTTGGCCACGCTATTACTGAAGACCAGATGATAAAGGACATTGTCCTTATAAAGCAGGCAAATTGCAACCATGTAAGAACCTGCCACTACTCCGATGACCCGAGATGGTACGAGCTGTGCGACGAATATGGTATTTACCTGGTAGCAGAGGCAAACTTGGAGTGCCACGGCGCCTGGGACGAATTTAACGAAGACCCAAGGATAAAAGCCGCAATAATCGACCGGAATGTGGCCAACGTGGAGAATTTTAAGAACCACAGCTCAGTAATTATTTGGTCGCTTGGAAATGAATGCGGCAGCGGAGGCTCGAATTTCAGGGCTGCATTAAATATTATTAAAAATATCGACCCTGGACGGCCAACTCACTACCAGGGTTTCGGCATCGGCGATGAAAATCCAGCCGATATGGACAGCGAAATGTATACAGGCCTTGGAAACGTTGAAAAATATGCCACCGATCCTAAACTGACTAAGCCATTTTACTTATGCGAATATGCACATGCCATGTTTAACTCTATGGGAAGCGTGGCCGACTATAACGATCTGTTTGATAAATATCCCAATTTATTGGGTGGCTGTATATGGGAATGGCAGGATCAGGGCATCTACAATAAATTTGACCCCAAACACCCGATCATAGCATTTGGCGGCGGTTTTGGTGAAACACCCAACGATCATTATTTTATACATAAGGGCGTGGTATTTTCCGACCGTACCCCAAAGCCGCATTTTCCGGAATTAAAGCACGCTTATCAATGGATCAGTATTGTTCCTGTTGACCTGGCGAAAGGAGTTATAAATATCCATAACCGCTACCAGTTTATCAGCCTCGACGATTTCGCCGCAAGCTGGAGCCTCACCGAAAACGGCGTGGAGATAAGTAAAGGGGCTTTGTCGACCGCGCATATTGCCCCGGGTAAATCAGAAGATGTTAAAATTCCAAACCAGTTTACACCGAAACCCGGTGCAGAATACTTTTTAAGGGTTGCATTCACCACAACTAAGGATGAGCTTTGGGCAAAAAAAGGATACGAAATAGCTTCACAACAGCTTGCTCTGCCCAATGAAAACGCAGTTGCTGTCGAAAGCAGGTCCAATAGCCAAGAGCAGGTTAAAGCATCAGATGATGACAAAAATATTTTTATAACAGCAAAGGATTTTAGCCTGGTTTTTAGCAAAACCAAAGGCATTTTCACCGAAATTAAAAGCCATGGAAACGATATGCTCACTAACCAGGGCGGGCCGATGCTGCATTTGTGGCGTGCACCCCACCGTAATGATGATATGTGGGCTGATGACTTATGGAATAAATACGGCCTTAAAAAATTAATATGGACGGTAGCAAAGGTATCCTACAAACAAAAAGGCGATGACAATGTAGAAATCAACGCAGAATTGGATGGCAAGGGCAGGAATGGCTTCTCTGTAACGCATAAGGTTAAATACCAAATAAACGGAGATGGCACCATAAAGGCAAACAACGATCTGTCGTTCAGTGATGAAGCCGTTCCACTGGCAAGAGTAGGCGTAAGATTTATGTTGAACAAAAGCTATGACCAGTTTGATTATTTCGGCAGAGGGCCGATGGAGAATTACATCGACCGTAAGCAAGGCTTTGATGTGGGCCTGTATAAAAGTACGGTTAAACAGCAATTAACACCGTACGAAAAGCCGATGGAGGCCGGTAATCACGAAGATATACGCTGGGCGAAGCTAAGCAACACAACGGGTTCATCGTTGACAATTAAAAAGGACACAGCCCTTCTGCAGGTTTCAGCGTTGCCTTATAGTGATGAAGAGATGGAGAATGTGGAGTACCGTATTGATCTGCCGCAAAGCCAGGCAACAGTTTTATGTGTGGATGCCCGCACGCTGGGTGTCGGCTCCAATTCGTGTGGACCGAGGCCGCTTGCAACATGCACGCCGATGTCCTCATCGCAGAAGTTTAGTTATGTTATAAGTATTAAATAGGAGAAAAACGGCTGGAACATATTCCTTCACAGGCTAAGAAGCCGCTTTGCGAAAGCAGAGCGGCTTCTTAGATAAGGATCGATGCGAAAGCCATGATAGCACCGTGATTTTCCTAAGCAGTAAAAAAACGTTTCGATATTCTCTCAGATAGCCAGATTTCTGAAAAATTGAGCCAACATCAAATAAAGGGGGATTCATGAGTTCGGCACCTCTACTGAACGCACGGCTCATTTTTACTTTAGTGACTGATGTGTATTTTAGCAATTAATGCATTGAGACTGCTTGCTCCACCTCCTCCAGGTTTTTCCCCTTCGTCTCTTTTATCCGCAATAAAGTAAATAAGAACCCGGCTGCGCATATTCCCGCGTAGATGTAAAAGGTGTACTCCTTCAAATGTTCAAACAAAACAGGGAAAGTGAACACCAATATGAAATATGCAAGCCAAAGACTTACTACCGCTACAGTAATAGCGGCAGCACGCACGCCTACGGGAAAAATTTCTGAGATAAGCACCCATATCACCGGTGCTAAAGTCATGGCGTATGTTCCGATCGCCGCTAAAAGCAATCCCGACAACATGCCTGATCCCGACTGCAATGCATGAACAATAAGTACATATAACAGGCATAGGCCACCGGCCCCTATCAGCATCAGCGGCTTCCGGCCCAGTTTATCAACCAGGGCCATAGCCAGAATTGTAAATACCAGGTTTACAGCGCCAATGAAAACGGTTTGCAGAAGCTGATCGTCTTTTGACGCACCGATGCTTTCAAATATTTTCGGCGCATAGTTAAATACGGTATTTATACCGCAAAATTGCTGAAATACTGCGAGGCCGATCCCGGTTAACAGCGCAGGTAATACTGCACGCTTAAATACTGCGGCATAATTTATCCTGGCGGCGCCGTTCATTGATTTTTTGATCATCGACAAGGATTCAGCGACGTATGCGCTATCTCCCATTTTACGCAGGATTGTTTCGGCGGCCTGCTCTTTGTTATTACGGATAAGCCACCGCGGGCTCTCCGGTAAAAAGTATGCCCCTATTAAAAACAATCCCGATGGTATCATACCAAGGCCAAACATAAGGCGCCATGCATCGGCCCCATTATTCCGCAATGCATAATTGACGAGGTTTGTGATGAGGATACCCAAAACAATGGTAAGCTGGTTCATGGCCACCAGCCGCCCCCTTATTGCTGCGGGAGCTATTTCGGAAATATACATGGGCGATAACATAGACGCCATGCCAACGCCGGCGCCTGCAGCAAACCTTGCTACCAGGAAAAGGTCGCGGTTTGGCGCAATTGCCATAGCAAGCGACGAAATAGCAAATAACGCTGCCGCGAGCATGAGGCCCGGCCGCCGGCCATATTTATCTGCTACCTGTCCGGCGAGTATGCAACCTGCTATTGCCCCGATGGCTAATATGCCGGTGGCGAATCCTTCCCAGTAGGCATCGAAAACAAATTGCTTTTGCAAAAATGGTAAAGCGCCTGCTATCACCGCAAAATCAAATCCGAATAAATAGCCGCCCAATGCCGAGATAAAGGAGATGCCTAAAATGTACCGGTTCTTAGTATTTGATTGCTGCATTTTTTAAACTTAAATTGTTGGTAATTGTTATTTGCAAACAAAGAATTCATAAATAGTTTCACTGATTAAACGTTGGCCGGGCCTCAAAATAGTGTCAGGAAATCCGGGATGGTTTGGCGAATCGGGAAAAAACTGTGTTTCCAAAGCTACGGCGGCATGTTTGTTGTAGGCTAACCCTTGAGGGCCTATGATATGGCCTGTCCAATCGTTGGCGGTATATAACTGTAACCCGGGTCGGTCTGTATAAACGTTTAGTACCCTTCCCGAGGCCGCATCTGAAAGTGTGGCCGCCAATCTCATTTTGCCCGGAAAGTAATCGTTTAAAACAAAATTGTGGTTAAAGCCGTCCGATGCCGTTACGTCCGTGATGTCAGCTCCGATCTCTTTGGGGCTTAAAAAATTTAAAGGGGTTCCATCAACCGGTATAATTCTGCCCGTCGGTAAACTATGCTCGTCATTCTCTGTATAGGCGTCGGCATTTATCTGCAACGTATGTTTCAATACATCGCCCGACACAAACCCGGTCAGGTTAAAATAGGAATGGTTGGACAGGTTTACCGGGGTACTTTTGTCTGTCACAGCATCATAAATAATCTTTAATTTATTATCCTTGTCCAAAATGTACTTTATGGTCACCCATAAATTTCCGGGATATCCTTCGTCTCCGTCCGGGCTCAAATATTCCATAATGACCCCTGCTTCATTATCTTCCCTGATGAACGATTTGATCTTCCACACTTTTTTATTGAGCCCCTCAATCCCCCCATGCAGTTGATTTACCCCATCGTTTTCTGAAAGGGAAAAAACCTCGCCATCCAACTCAAATTTTGCCCCTGCTATACGGCCGGCGTATCGCCCCAAAATACAACCGAAGTAATGGGGATTGTCCCGGTACCGGCTAATATCCTCATATCCGGCCACGATATTATGGTGGACACTGTTGCGGTCGGCGGTAAATATGGCGGTTATTGCGGCCCCAAGGTTCGTCAGTTTTACAATAGTATCATCATTACTGATCGTAACCAGGTAAAGTTGCTCGCCATTGCTGAACCCACAAGACTCACTTAACACTTGCAATTGTGCTTTATTGCTATCTAACATCAGCCTTGTTTATTTGATGAAAAAAATCTGTCATTCTCAAATGGACCGTAGCCCCCTGGTGGTTAATGTCCATATTTAAAACCTCTTCGAGACATGCCCTGCCCTCTTCAATTTCGCCGAGTCCCATTTTGCCCAGGCCTACCAGGTAGTGGCAAAAGATATAGTTCCTGCGGTTGATATCAATATCAAATACCAGCATATCCGGCAACGAAACAGCAAAATAATCAATACGTATCTCATCGTTCATGTGCTGTATCCCGAAGTTGATAAAGCGCTGAAATATGTCCCTGGCTTTTTGATGGTCACCCAATTTTTGCCAGGCAAGTGCCTGGTACAATATCTTATCCGGCTGAGGATCGTTATAATAAATGGCCTGTACCGGTTCGCTATTGCCGGCTGTTGCGGCTTTAAACCGGGCTGTAGCAGCATCGCCAAGCCGGAGGCCTTCATACGCGCAACCCATTAGGTAATTGATATCATTTTCCGGTGTATTATAAAGCTTGCCTTCGCCCAGGTTTTCCGGGTATTTTTCCAGGGCCGTTAAAAGTGTTATAGCCTGTTCATAATCGCCGTTTTTGATAGCTTCTTTGGCGAGTTCTATATAACAAAGTAAAAATTGCCCAACAACTTTGCCTTCGCCGCCTTCCCATGGATGGAATTTGCGAGCGGCCAGTAATTCCCGGGCTGATTTATATTGGCGTAGATTGTTTAACAATACAATCCGCTCAAGGTAAAGATCATCACGTTCGTTTACAAGTTCCGGGTATTTGTCAAGCAGTTTAAGCCGTTCTTCAAAAGGACTGCCGCTGATCTTGTATAATTGATCAAGCTCCATCAGCACGCGAGCATCGGTAGTATCCAACTCAAATGCCAGTTCCATTTCAGCAAGTGAGCTTTCTTTTTGGTTTAGTTTATTGTAGTAGGCCAGCGAGAGGTTGCGGTGCGCTGTTGGGAATGACTTATCTAAAGTTACCGATGTTTCCCAGCAATGAATTGCTTCGCTGTACTGGCGTTTATCATACCAAATATTCCCAAGGTAATAGTACGCCCTTGCGTCAGCAGGATTGATGGTAGCCACATTTTGCAGGATCAATATTTCTTCTACTTTATTCGGGAAACAAATACCATCGATTTTTGCCGCAGCCTGTACCGCATGCCGCTTTGCTGATTCTACATCGCCGGTTTTTGCAGCGAACCAGCATTTATAATAAAACACCATCGGGCTTGTTACCGGGTGGTGTTTTTCGTATCCGTCCAAAACCTGCAGCGCTTCCCCGAATAAACCTGCCTGGGCATAGCCTAATGAAAGTTCCAGGTAATTGTTAGGCTCGCTGCGTATCAGGCCGGTGATGTTCTTCAATTTTGTGGCGCTGTCTTCCTGTTCACCTGCAAGCAAATATTCTTCAAACATGCAACCATAATTGAACGGGTCTATAATTAATGATTCATTGATAAAAATCAATGCTTCACCTGACCTGGCATTGAGGCGCAACAACGATGTTTTCAGGTGGCGTGCAGGCGAACTGTGATAATTGCGTATCAATGATTTTTGAACCAGGGAAAGGGCCTGGTCCAATTTTCCTTGTGCAGTTGCTATCCGCGCCAGCTCCAGGTAGGCGCTGTGTTGCATGGCATCGTTCCATGCTGCCTTATAAAATGCATCAAAAGCCTCATCGGGTTTTCCTTGCAACTTAAGGCTCAGCCCCAGGTTAAAGTAAGGCTCACCATCATAAGGATTGGGGTTCCTTTTGGTGATTGTTTTGATGGCTGTTCTGAAATATGGTTCAGCCTTTGCAAACTGGCCCCTTTTAAGCAATAATAAGCCTATGGCATTGTTACAACGGATGTCTCCGGGGCTTCTCCGCAATGCTTCCTCATAATAATCCAATGGGTTATAGGTAGCGTGCCTGTATTGCTCCAGGTGCAACCCGTTCAAAAACAGGTCTTCGATTTGTTCAATTTCCGCGGGTTGTTTTGCGGCTACTGCTGCTGCAGGAATATCATGCTCCGTATTTTTTTCGGGCTGATAGCTAACCAGGGTGATACCCTTATTATCTGTAACCACTATTTGCAGTTCAGTTTC
The DNA here is from genome assembly GCF_024055575.1 of Mucilaginibacter flavidus. Classification (GTDB taxonomy): domain Bacteria; phylum Bacteroidota; class Bacteroidia; order Sphingobacteriales; family Sphingobacteriaceae; genus Mucilaginibacter; species Mucilaginibacter flavidus. The sequence continues at coordinate 45,912 of NZ_JAMXOE010000010.1, forward strand.
GTCTAGGTCGTCCTGTATATCAAAGGCCGTCTCAAATACAGCCTCGGGGGATATGTTTGCAGTAAAACGCTTCATCTCCTCTCCGTTGTGCAATATCTTAATTACCGCATGCTCATATACGGCCGTGGCATAAACTTTTACAAAATAATTACTGTCAACCTTTCCCGCACTGATCATAGCCTCTTTAGTAGCGTTTTTTACAAGGCCTATCTGCGAATAAGGCATAAAGTACTGTTCGAACGTTTTTCCCTCGTTGGGTTGCAGCCAGGAAAAATCGGGCTGATTATCGGTGAATACGCCGGTCATCAGTTCAATGTAGGGTCCGTCCTCATCGGTGAGGTTACGGTCCCACGCAAAACCGAAATCACCATTCCCCCATGTCCATTGCTTTTTGCCGGGTGATATATGGTGATCGGCCACGTGCAACATGCCTCCCCGGGTGTCATGCTCATAACATCCCATAAAATCGTATTTTGATTGTATGGCCATATATGATGTTGGCACAGGGATGTTTTTATACCGGGAAATATCGGTACCCGGTGCATAATCAACTTTATAGTAAGTTCCGGTTGCTATAGGGAAGTCTGATACATCGCGTTTGCCATGATCAAAGACCGCGTAAACATCGGGCGGGAATACTGATTGATAGTCATCGTTCACCTTCACAGCCGGGTTTGCCCACCACAAAAAAGTTTGCGGGAAAGGGGTAGGGTTAAAAAGTTTGCCGCTAATTTCAAGGTAAGCTTTGCCCGGATATAACGTAAAACCTGCCATCCCTTTTGTGCGAAACATTACTTCCAGTTCGTTAACCCAGACTGTTTTACTGCCATCAGCGTTTTCCTGAATTTTAAAGTCAACCGGCAAAAAAGTGCTGGGGCGGTGGTGCTGCGGCCAGTTAAATTCAATACCGCCGGATATCCAGGGACCGGCGAGGCCCACCAACGCAGGCTTTATCACCTGGTTATAATACACAAAGTCGCGGTTTTTTACTTTGTCATAAGCCCACTGTATCCTGCCGCCAAGTTCGGGCAGTATCATTATTTTCAGGTATTCATTTTCTAAAAACACAGCGGTATATGTCCGGTCATGTTTTTCATCTTCTATCTTTTCAATTACGGGGTGGGGATAAACTACACCACTGCTGCCCTGATACACTCTTTTCTCGAGGAACATTGGATTCTTTTCAGGTTTTCCGGTTCCGTAAGTAGGAATACTGACTTGTTCTATCCAGGCTTTTACGTCCATATATTATACTAATTTATGCTATTTTTATTTTAGTGGCAGGATGGACAATAAAACTCCTGTTAAGATTTAATGGCTATTTTTCAGGAACTACACAATATTTGTTTTTTGAAAAAAAATATTGTCAATTAAATCATTTCCCGGCTAAATAAATACTATAATTGGTTTATGATAACAAACCTAATATGATTATCAGCGAGTTGGAATGACTAATATTGTGAAAATGATGGATTTTTATACACTTCTACAAATGAATTCAGGGTAAATTAATGTCAAAGGAAAAATCACCGAGAAAAAGAGAGGGATTTGACGGGCAGCGCCTGATCGTCATCCCCAAAAAAATTGTGTCCGAGTTTCTCGTCAAGGATCCGGTAACGAGACAGATATACATTACCGATATTGGTTTTTATCCGAAAGCCATGTTTCATTATGCGGAAAGGGCACACGGAATAAGCCAGCACATTATTATTTATTGCATCGAAGGCTATGGATGGATCGAGATCAACAAGAAACGCGTCCGCATTTCGCCCTCGCAGTTTATCACTATTCCCGCCCATACGCCTCATCGATATGGGGCTGACGAACAAAATCCCTGGTCGATTTACTGGGCACATTTTAAGGGAGAAAGCTCGGCATTTATTGCGGACCTGATCGTCAAAAACTCAGACAATTACAGGCCACAGTTAACTTTCAACGAAGACCGCATCGGGCTTTTTGACGACATCTATTATAACCTGGAGAACGGTTACGGCGATGATACGCTGCGTTACGTAAACATGATATTTTATCATTTCTTGTCTTCCATGATCTATGAAGACAAATTCAACCGGATTAAAAAAACAGTCAAAACCGACATGGTCGATACCGTGATCAAACTGATGCAGGATAAGATCCAGCAAACCATCTCACTCAGACAAATGGCGGACTTTTCCAGTCTTTCGGTTACACACTTTTCATCGCTGTTCAAAAAGAAAACAGGATATTCCCCTATTGAATATTTCAATCACCTTAAAATACAAAAAGCCTGTCAGTACCTTGTATTTACTACTATGACCGTCAAAGAACTCGCGTATTGCATAGGCATTGATGACCAATATTATTTCTCCCGAATGTTTAGCCGCCTGATGGGCATTTCGCCATCTGCCTATCGCAAACGCAATGCTGAAACTAAATCACTCATAGCAACCTAAGCCATTGTGAGTGGCTTTGAGGCCAATAGCTGTTCTTCAATACGACAATTAGTCGTTCGTCTTTCTATCAATGGAATACCCTATTAAAATATTCCAATATAAATATCAACAAATACATTCCGATATTTAATAATACGTTATCCTCTTTATTGTAACTTATTTAATATTGGGGTTGCACTGCCATTTAAGCGGCTCATTTCGCCTTTTAACATTTCAAATACAACAATGTCATTCTTTCCCTTCTTTAGCCATTCGGCCGGCAAATAAAGCGTTTGTTGCGGGCCTACCGACCAGTATCTACCCAAATTGTGACCATTTACCCAAACCACTCCTTTGCCCCAGGACTCCATATTTAAATAGGTGTCAGCTACTTTTGAAAGATTAAATTCGCCTTTGCGTACTACCGGTATGTGTGTTGCTTTTTTATTGCCGTAAACAATATTGTTAACATGTTTAAACGGTAAACTATACATTGCCCAGTTATAAACTTCAGCCCCATTAAACTTCACGCTTTCTGTTATGCCTTTTTTATTCTTAAGCAGGTATGGACCAAAATTTACCCTGCCTGAATTTTCAACCAGGATATCTAACTTAACCCTGCCCGCCGGTAAAGTAAGTTTAATGCTGTCCTGTTTATGCCTGCGGTCAAGCAAGCCAACATTTTTGCCGTTTATCATTATGACTGCGTAATCGCGTAATTCATTGAGTTTAATTACGCCTGTTTTGCCGCCCTTTATTGTAGTGCGGTATAATACAAAACCATAGTCCTGCTTTAAATCCTCAAAAGTTAAAGGGGTTTTGTTAAGAACAGGTTTTGGTAAAATATCAAGGATCCCGGCCGATTCATTTAACTGAATATTGTCAATAGCTATGGTTGGTTTGGCTGCCGGCACCGGTGGCAGGGTTTGCCCCGCAGGCAAATGTTTGGCAATGACCTGCCTGAACAACATGAACTTGTTTGTGGCATTGCCTGCTTCGTCCAGCGGTGCGTCATAATCGTAACTGCTTATTTGCGGCTCGTAGGGGTGCTTGTCATCGTAATTAGCGCCGTTCATAAAACCCCTGGTGGTGCCGCCGTGAAACATGTACATGTTAATAGAAATCCCCGCTGATAAAGCGCCGTCTAACCTGGCGGTATAATTTTCAGCAGGTACAGTATGATGCGCCGTGCCCCACCAGTCAAACCAGGCAGGATACCATTCAGCAATATAAAAGGGGCCTTTGCCACCATGATTTTCGCTGATTAACTTTTTTACTTTCACAGGGTTATCAATACCGTTAATTGCCGGAAGCAAGCCCGGTAAATGGCCATCTGCTATCGCGTCTGTTGGGTCGCAAGTATAAAGCAGTCCATCAAAGCCGGCTTCTTTAAATAGTCGCTGGTTAATTGCAAGGTATTCTTTATCGTTACCGTATGAGCCATATTCGTTCTCAATTTGCACCATTAATATATTCCCTCCGTGATTTACTTGTAATGGCGCCAATTGCTTGCCTATTTCTTTAATATAGGTTTCATATTCTTTAAGGTATTTTTCCTCCTTGCTTCGCACTATCAATCCTTTTTCATTTTGCAGCCAATACGGATACCCTCCAAACTCCCATTCGGCACATACATACGGGCTTGGCCGTAGTATCACCCACAATCCTTCTTCCTTTGCTATTTTAACAAATTCGGCTACGTTATTATTCCCGCTAAAATCAAACTTACCCTTTTGCGGTTCGTGCAGGTTCCAAAAAACATATGTGCCAATAGTGTTAAGTCCCATAGCTTTTGCCATCTTCATACGTGCACGCCAGGCCTCGCGGGGTACGCGGGGGTAGTGTATTTCGCCCGAAATCATCAGGAAGGGTTTACCATCAAGCATAAAAGACGAATCGCTCAAAGCAAAGGAATGAGTTATTTTTTGAGCATTGAGGCTAATATGCCAAAGCAGGATAAACGATAGCATTAGTGCTTTTTTAAGGGTCATCGGTGGTATATTTAAAGGGTTTTTGAAATGGTTAGCTGTAAAATTGAGAGTTTACTATATTTATTGGTTAATTGCATAGATTAATTAATAGTGGCCGTTATCGTGGTTACCGACCGGGGGGTGATCGCTACTGTTCTGTTATCAGCAGTACCCGCCTGGAGATTTGCTGCTGACGACGTTGTAAACACCTTGACTTTAGAAATTTTAGCATTGCCTGCAATTATATTGAGCGGTACATGTTCTGTGTTGTTATTGATAACGACAACCGCCAGTTGATTACCCTTTTTAAAGGCGGAAATTAATAACGGGCTTTGTAAACGCTGATCGCCGCTTACCTGTGTATCAACTCTTACAGCACCCGGCCTGATGAACCTGCTGTAATTGCCCAATGCCCAGAGCATCTTGCTGTCATAATAATTGCCGTCGGTTTTATTGTTATCCACATAAATAAGCCCGTCTTTATAATCGTATCGCGAAACGGCTGTCCACCATTGCCAAGCCGAAGCGTTGGCCACGCTAAGATCGGTATGAATAACCCTGGCAAGGTATAAGGCGGCGTCGATACCCAGGGAGCGTTTGCTGCCGTTAATTTCACCTGCATTATCACCAAGTATGCAATATTCCGATTGCCAAAACGATAACCCTGGGTATTTATTCAATTGATCAGCAAGTGACCGGCGCAGTTTTCTGGCTGTTGAGTCGGGCGAAGTGGTAAAATAACTGTGCGCTGCGAGGGCTCTTTTCAGATGTTTTAAATCACCGATATAGTTAACAGACCCTGGCTTAAAAAAGTCATCAACCTGGTTGCCCTTGCTTGGTTTATCGCTCGCGGGTAAGAGGTAAGCCAGGCTACCGGCTTCGGCCATTATGATTTTTGATGGTACATGGTTTTTATAAAAACTTGTATCAATTGCCCTCAAAAGGCCGGCAATTTCGCTGTTTGAATAGGGACATCCTTCCTGGCCGCCATCGCTCCAGTCCCATTGTGGTTCATTCACCGGGCTTATATAATCCAGGTTGATACCTGTTTGCTTTTTGATGCCTATTTCGACAGCGGAAAGATAATTAGCAAATGCACCGTACTTTTCAGCGGCAATGTTTGATTTACCAGCAGTTGCAAATGCCTTACCATTAACGGTTAAGTTTACCGGGGGGCTATTTACGAAACCGAGGAACTGATTAACACCGCGTTTTTTTGCAGCCGACAAAAACCACAATTGCCCGGCCTGGCTTTGCCAGTTATAAGAGCCATCGGCATTTAAAAATGATTCGGCCCGCCGCCATTCGTCTTTGATGCCGCTTTTTTCGGCCTGAGCGGCACTGCCCGCACCTATATTGAACCGCCACAACGACAGCGCAATCCCCCGGGGTGAGCCATCGGTAAGCGTGTCAGTACTAAATAGTAAGTCGGCAATCTTTTCTTTTTTTTCGTTAGGCCATTTGCCAATGAATTGACATGCCCAGGCATCCGATGCGCCAAAATTGTCAATTTGCTGGTAAGTTTTTGACAGATCGATATTTACTGAAATAGCGCTCTGTTGGCCTTTAACTAAAATACCGTAGTGCAGTAGCAATGCTAATGCCGGTATGACTTTTTTAAGGGTAGAAGTTGCTATCATAACTGGATAAAAGTTCAAATACCACTACAAAACGCCGGGGAAGTTGAACTGTAATTTATTTTATTGTTGTACAATTTGCTACTGCGATTGACATTTAGCTAATGTAATTGGGTATATATGTCAAATTAACATTAATTATTTGCCATTTGAAAGTATTTGCTTTTTTATTTGTAATAAATATTCATTAAACAATTTGGTTTTTTACCCCGCCTGGTAGTTCGCTATAGGCCGCTTGACTTTGTGGATTAATAATTTATTTGGACCGCTCACATGTGGATTGTTGAAAATTACAGTTTGGTGAGGTCAGTCCAAATTAGCTACTTTCGGCAGGTATGAAAGTGATCATTGCTGAAAAGCCGTCTGTGGGGCGCGAGATTGCCAAAGTGTTCGGGGCAACGACGAAGAAAGATGGTTATATAGAAGGCAAAGGCTATACGTTTACCTGGGCGTTCGGCCATCTGCTGCAATTGGCAGCGCCACAAGAGTACGGGTTTTATGGCTGGAATGTACAGAACCTGCCGATGCTCCCGCAAAAATTTAAGCTGGCGATTCGTAAAGTAAAATCTAAGGATGGCATGATTGAAGATCCCGGCGTTAGGAAACAGCTGGATATCATTAAATCACTGTTTGACGAGGCGACTGAAATTATAGTGGCGACGGATGCCGGGCGGGAGGGAGAGTTGATCTTCCGTTATATTTATTATTACCTGAAGTGCAAAAAGCCCTTCAAACGATTGTGGATTTCTTCCCAAACTGATGAAGCCATTAAGGAAGGCTTCCGGAACTTAAAACCCGGTTCCGACTATGATACGCTTTTTAATTCTGCGCATTGCCGCTCACAATCAGATTGGCTGGTGGGGATGAACGCCACGCAGGCGCTTAGTTTATCGGCAGGCTCACGTTCCGTACTATCACTAGGCAGGGTGCAAACGCCTACGCTGGCCATGATCTGCTCCCGCTATAACGAGAACAAAAACTTTGTCCCCGAGCCATTTTACCAGGTGAGTATCATGCTGGATAAGGACGGGCAGGTTTTCCGCGCAATAACCGAAGAGAAATACAAAACGAAGGACGCTGCACAATTGATTGTTGACCAGGTAAAAGAAACCGGCAATATATTAAGTGTAGAAGCCAAACCAAGAAAAGAACCTCCTCCTTTACTGCACGACCTGAGCAGCCTGCAGCAGGAAGCTAATAAAAAGAAAGGTTTTACGGCCGATCAGACGTTGACTCTTTTACAGAACCTTTATGAGAGTAAGCTGGTTACTTACCCAAGAACGGGCAGTCGCTACATCGGCGATGATGTATTTGCTACTGTACCCCAATTGATAGAAAAGCTAAGCGGGCATCCGGAGTTGGGTAAACAAGCAGCTGTACTTATGGGCGCCAAACTTAGCAAACGCAGTGTAAATGCCAAAAAAGTAACTGATCACCACGCCATCCTGACAACCGGTGAAGAGCCCCGCCAACTTTCGAATGATCAACAAGCGATTTATGACCTGGTAGCGGGCCGCATGCTCGAAGCCTTTCACCAGGATTGCATCAAGGAAATTACCAAAATTATCGTAGAATCCGGTCATAAGTTTATTGCCAGCGGCACAGTAATTAGTACAGCCGGCTGGCGTGCCGTGTTTAACGAACCCGACGAAGAAAAAAAGGACGAGGAAAACGCCAGTCTTCCAAAAGTTAAACAAGGAGAAGACTTGCCTATTGTTGAAAAGACCCTGTTGGAAAAACAGACCAAGCCTCGTCCTCTATATAACGAGGCCAGCCTGTTAAAAGCACTTGAAACAGCCGGCAAGGAAATTGACGATGAAGAATTGCGCTATGCCATGAAAGATAGCGGTTTGGGCACGCCTGCAACCCGCGCCGCCATTATTGAAACATTGATTAAACGCGACTACATTGTGCGCGAAAAAAAGAACCTGGTACCTACCCCAACCGGCCTTGCCGTTTACAACGTTGTAAAAGATTACCGCATCGCACAGGCGGAACTGACCGGCAACTGGGAAAAGAGGCTGGAGGAGATCCGCTCCGGCGCCTCGGTGACCGGCTTCCAGGAGGAGATCAAAGCTTATACCTGCACAATTACGCAGGAACTGCTGGTTGCAGGTAAAGGGATGCAATTGGTAAAATGATTCTTTTAGGAAAGCATCATACAGGTTGCAGCCCTTCACCTCACAACCCGCTGCCATCAATGCTAACGATAATGCAGCTCTATTCTCTATATGTAAAATATATATAGCATCAGCATAATTTTATTTGCTAAATCGATTTTTTTGATTTTATTTGCTAAATCGATAATAAGTGGAGCTAAAATAGCTAAATTGATTTAGCTATTTTATATTTCGATGAAATAAAAATTTCTTTATACGTAAAAGACGGTTCGAACATATTTCCCTGGCGTCTTCACTCCGCGTTCATTGCCTGCTTAATTAAGTCGAGGCCCTGTGGCGTAAAATTTAAACCTAAGGCAAAACTATGCCCATGGCTATCCATTTTTAACAGCGATTTACGAAGTATATTGATCATTTTATCCGGTTCATTCCGGTATTTCTTCCTAAAATCCTCGTACTGGTATTGCAGAAACACCAAGCAAAGCGCGTTTTCCATGGTCTGAACATCAGCGTCTACCTTAATGCGTTTTTTTAGGATGATTTGGCTCACCCGTTCTATCTCCGCAGTTTCATAACCAGCTTGTTCCATTAAACTGCCCGTTATGGTTGCATGGTGCTGTGCAAGGTCTTTTCGCCATTTCAAATAAGGATCCCGCCCTTCGGGGTAGCTTTCACGTGGTATTTCCCAACGGCCAATATGCTGACTTCGTGATGCCAGTAGCAGTTCTTCGCTGGCTGCAGGATCCAGCTTTAATATCCAGTCATGCAATTTAATAGCGAAGAAATATTCCTGCGGGTAGTTGGTCCCATCCCACTCAAAATTGCGCGGATCTTGCATATTATAAGCATCAAAAAGCTGGAACGCGGCGTCTAATTTATTCATCGCCTTAAATTACTATCTTTTCTCCATCAACTCAAAACTATCTTTATCGGCATCGCAAACCGGGCATGTATAAGTGTCAATATCTGCAAAAGCAGTGCCGGCTGGTATGGTGTTTAGTTCATCGCCGTAAGCTTTATCATAAACGGTTAAACAGTGCCTGCATTGGTAAAGCACGTCTACGTTTGCAGGCAAGTCTTCAGCCTCTTTAACCAAAGGGGCTACAATTTTTGTTTTGCTTTGCGACAATTGATAATAGCTATTGCATAAATCAATTAACTGCTCCACCAGGTTTTGCGCTTTAACCCTCTTTTTATAGGAAATGTAATTTTTTGAGTTCGGGTTAAAATCTGCCGTATGTAACACCTCGAAATTACCCGATGGTTGTGTTTTTATAATGATCGACCCCAGCAAACCGGTTTTGGATTGCGTTTTAATGGCAAAGCTTAAACGGTAGGTTCGCAAATCGGCCTTTTCAAATTCGCGTACCAGGTGCTGCTTCAACGTAAGCCCTTCTTCGCACATATCTTCTATTTGCCAGTTTAACTCGTTCGAGGCATGCCTTACGTTTAGACGGTATCTATCCAGGATAAAACCCCAGTCGTTGCGGTCGCCGGGATTTATGCCTTTTATCAAAATTGATTTCCAGGGCGTGGTATATAGTTGCCCTATCCTTGTTTCAAGACAAAGGCTGCATACTTCTTTTAAAAACGAAATTTCGAAAAGTTCATTGCGGCGATAAACACCCAGCCAGTATTTGTTATCGTATTTATTAAAACCTTCGTAATAAGGCAAGTAAAAATCGGGCAATTGTAAGGGTACAGTCATCGGCTGCATATGTGTAGCTGTCCCTTTGGTCACCATATCAAAAAAAAGCTGCTCATCGATATCCGGCATGTCGTAAAACAGGGCCCTGTTTTTCAGGATAACTTCTTCGGCCTTTTTACTGATAACAGGTATATCATTTGAATAAATAAGCGAAGGCCAGCAGTAAAACTGGCTAGTCTTAGGGAACCGGACATGCAAATACCAGTAGTTGCTTACATCTGAGCTGATAAAATTAAAGTTGCCGCCAAAAAACGGTACAAAAGTTTGATGCCGGTCTACCAGGTTTATTTTTAGCCGGGGCTGGTAACTGAAGAGGTCAAAAATGTCTTTATAAACGCCCTCTCTTAACCAACCTTCCTGGCTAAAAATAGTATCGCAAACATAGGAACTGATGATATTGGGATACTTATCGGCATCGATCTCATAAACAATACCGGCCTGCAACATTTCCATCTCCATGTCTTCCAGTTCATTACCCGGAATGGAAAAAAATAATTGTTGCCGGTTGCCGAAACGGATGTGCTGTGCGCCTGCGTTTTCGGCAATTACCAATATCTCGTAAAGGTCACCGGCCGATACAACGCCCCCAGATAAGTTTATTTTAATTAGGTACTCCATCAGGCTACATTTTGCGGAACCAGGTTTTTCAATCCTTCTGCCAGGAGGCGCTTCACCTCCGGCCGGCATGAACCGCACCCGGTACCGGCGCCGGTGGCAGAACAGAGGTCTTTTATATTATCGCAGCCTCCTGCAATTTTTATGTTGATGTTTTCGCTGCCTACGTTGTTGCAGCTGCATACCAGTTTACCTAATACCGGGTCGGCTTTGTTGCCGCTACGTAGTAGTTGCAGGCGCTTTTCACTTAGTTCAGTTTTGTTGGCAATCAATTCCTTAAACTCCAGGAACTCACTTTTATCGCCAATTAATATGGCGCCTACCAGCTTGTCCTGGTGGATGATGCATTTTTTATAATAGCGCTTAGCCTTATCGATAAAAACTACTTCTTCATAACCTGGTTCATCAGGGCATTCGGGCAGGCCAATACTGCAAAGGTCGAAACCGTGTATTTTTATAATATTCATGAATAGGCTGCCTTTGTAATAGCTGGCAATGTCGCCGTTCATGTAACCGGCAACAACAGAGGCCTGCTGTTCGGCGGCAGCGGTAATGCCATATAAGATGCCTTCAAATTCGGCAATCTCGCCTATAGCGTAAATATCCGGGTCACTGGTTTGCAGGCGCTCATTTACAACCACACCGCGTTTGCATTCCAGCCCGCAGTCGCGGGCAAGCTCAAGATTGGGCGTGGTTCCTATGGCAAGAATCATCGCGTCGCAGTCAATTTTACGTCCGCTGCGCAAGGCAATACCGGTTAGTTTTGATCGGCCATAATACAGCTGCACCTCGTCATCATAATAAATATCGCATTCCTGGTCAACCATTTCTTCGTGCAGCAATTTACTCCCCAGGGCATCTAACTGTCGGTTTAAAAAACTGGAAGTCCGTTGAATAATAGTTATCCTGATTCCCATTTCGCGCAATGATGCCGCCATTTCAAGCCCGAGTAAGCCACCACCAACAATTACTACATGCCCGTTTTTTTTGATATGTTTTTTAAAATTATCAGCATCGGTACGGCTACGCATCGTGAATATACCGGGCAGTGAGGGCACATTTTTAGGGATGGCTGCCCGGCTGCCGGTGGCCATAATCAGCACGTCATATGGTGTTTTAATACCCCTCGCATCGATAACATATTTTGTTTCGCGGTCTATTTTTTCGACACTTACACCCCGCAGTAAATTAATGCGGTATCCAGGTTCTTCCGAATCCTTCATCTTAACTAACTGCTCCCATTGCTGTTCGCCGCTGATATAGTCGGGCAGCATCACCCGGTTGTAAAACGGAAAATTTTCCTTGCTGAAAATGGTAATACGGTCGGCAGGGTTCAGTTCCCGGTACGATTTTACAAAACCATAAGCACCGGCACCCGCTCCAATAATTACAACACGTTGAAAGGGCTTTTTATATTTCTCAATGTTAACGGCGCAGTATTTAAAGTCGGGTTCTTTCGAGATTGGGTCGACCGCATCATTGGTGATATTATTCACCCGGTGCAGGTCGTTACCTAATATTTTCCCCCAGTGCATCGGTAAGAAAACTACGCCCGGCTTAATTTGAGTTGTTACTTTTGCTTTCACCCGCACCTCGCCGCGGCGCGAAGTTATTACTGTAACGTCACCATCTTTTAAGTGCAGGCCGGCAGCGTCATGCGGGTTTATTTCTATAAAAGATTCCTTCAGGTGCTGGTTCAGCTTATTTACCTTACCGGTCTTGCTCATAGTATGCCACTGATCGCGGATACGGCCGGTGGTTAATATAAACGGATAGTCGTTGTCCGGTCTTTCACTGGTAAAAGCATCAGGCACGGGATGTATTATCGCATTTTGCGATGGGGTGAAGAATTTTTTATCAGCAAAAAGGCGCTCTGTACCGCCGGGTTTGCTTTTCTTTTTATAAGGCCATTGTACCGAAGATTGCTCTTTCAGTACTTCGTAACTAAGTCCGCTGATGTCGATATTTGTTTTTGCGGTTAGCTTAACATGCTCAGCATAAATCTCTGCGTTGTTTTTAAAATTAAATCCCTGGTAGCCCATTTTACGGGCAAAGCGGCAAATAATTTCGGCATCGGGCAGGGCCTCGCCGGGCGGCTCAATAATTTTATTGAGATAACTGATGCGCCTTTCTGAATTGGTCATGGTGCCCTCTTTTTCAGCCCAGGCGGCGGCAGGCAGTATCACATCGGCATAAGCTAAAGTTTCGGGCTTATTGCTTACTTCTTGAACCAATACAAACTTGGCTTTCTTCAAGGCCTGCTCAGCCAAGCGCACATTAGGTAAACTGGTGAGCGGGTTGGTGCACATTATCCAGATTGCTTTTAACCTGCCATCATTCAAAGCCTCAAACATCTCGGTAGCGGTTAGGCCCGGTTCGGGATTAATGCTCGTGCCCTTCCAAAACTTCTGTACCTCTTCGCGGTGCAGCGGGTTTTTCAAGTCGCGGTGTGCTGGCAGCAGGTTTGCCAGCCCGCCAACTTCGCGGCCACCCATGGCATTGGGCTGCCCGGTCAGGGATAAAGGCCCTGACCCGGGCTTGCCCACGTGGCCGGTTATCAAATTCAAGTTTATAAGGCTCAGATTTTTGTTTACACCAACACTGCTTTGGTTTAGTCCCATGGTCCACATAGAGATAAAGCCTTTGGCTTCGCCGATGTATTTGGCGGCAAGCTGCATATCACGCTCGCTGACACCGCATATTTTTGCCGATTCTGCAAGGGTACGCTTAAATACCAGCGCACTGTATTGCTCAAACCCTTCCGCATGGTTACGGATAAAGTCGATATCAATATCTCCGTTCTCGATCAGCAAGCGGCCGATGGCATGGTTCAGCGTGATATCTGTACCGGGATTGATTTGTAAGTGCAAATCAGCCAGGCTGCAGGTGTCCGTCACCCTTGGGTCGACCACTATGACTTTAATATTCGGGTTAGCCGCCTTATGCGCCTCAACCCTGCGCCATAATATCGGGTGGCACCAGGCTGGGTTAGCGCCGGTTACATAAAAACAGTCGGCCAGTTCAATATCGTCATAACAAAGCGGTACACTATCCTCACCCAGCGCCATTTTGTAAGCAGCTACTGCGCTACTCATACACAGGCGCGAATTAGTATCGATATTATTACTGCCGATAAAACCCTTCATCAGCTTATTTACCACGTAATACTCCTCGGTTAAGCATTGCCCGGAGGCATAAAACGCGACTGAATCAGGCCCGTATTTTTCGATAAACGTTTTAAAAACGGCCACTGTACGGTCGAGCGCATCGTCCCAACTTACCCTTTGCAGGGGCATGCTTTTGTTGTAGCGCATTTGCGGGTACAGCAGCCGGTCGCTTTTATCATTTACGGTATAGTGCAGGTTGATGCCCTTGCTGCACAGCATACCCTTGTTAACCGGGTATTCTTTATTCCCGGTAACGGAAATATCTCCGTTCTTTTCTTTATTAACCACCACGCCGCAGCCAACCCCGCAATAACAGCAGGTTGAGGTGAGCGATTGGATATTTTTTCCGGGTGATTGCATGTGTTATATCTTAAATTATACCGCCGCTGCTATGCCCGATGCCGGTTGTTCTTCGTTGGCTGTTTGCTTGTAGAAACGGGTAACAAATACAATTGCCGCTACCACCATTACTGTGTAACCGATATAGGTAAAAGCCTGCACATAGGTAATAGCCGATGATTTGAACAGGAAGCCAAAAAGCATCCCGCCCAGGTTACCGCCAGCCCCAACTATGCCACTTACAAGGCCAACATTCTTCTCGTTAACAAAAGGGACAATGCCATAGGTTGCCCCGTTTGACATTTTAAGGAAAAGCGCGAACGACAGCATGGAAATAATGGCAATTAACAAAGTGCCCGATTGTGCAAACAGTACCAATCCGCAGCCTTCTAAAAGTAGTACACCAGCCAGCAATAAGCCTTTACCGCGCAATCCATGTTTTTTGCCAACCTTGTCTGATACGATACCACCCAATGCCCGGGCGAAAATGTTCATGAAACCGAATATCCCGGCCCAAAAGCCAGCTGAACTTTGCGACAAATGGAAATTGTCTACAAAATGCAGTGAAGCCACGTTATCAAAAGTAACTTCCATGCCGAAGCACATGGCGTAGGCCATGGTCAGGGCCCAAATGCGCCAGTCGGCCAATACGGACCAGTCTGTTTTGGTTGATTTGGTTTTGTAGCCTATCTCGTCGTAGTTGCCATTGGGGGTATCTTTAGTATATTTATAATATAGCCATGCAATTACCAGCATCATTGTGCCGGGAACAATCATGGCGTAGCGCCATGCTTCGGCAGATGTGTAGCCAAAACCAACAATGGCGGCAAATATTAAAGGCATCACCATATTGGTAACCCCGCCGCCCAGGTTGCCCCAGCCGCCGGTAACCGCGTTTGCTGTGCCTTTTATATTGGGTGCAAACATCATGGAAGTGTGAAACTGGGTAATTACGAACGATGCCCCGATAACCCCGATTGCCAGCCTGAACATTAAAAAAGTAGTATAGCTATGCGCCAGCCCTACAAAAAATACCGGCAGCGAACCGATGAGCAACAGCCGTACTGCTGTTTTACGTGGCCCCCAGGTATCGCACAGCTTACCAATAATAAGGCGGGCAATAATAGTGGAGCCTACCGAAGCGATGATGATGTTACCTATTTGTGCCTTGGTTAAATGCAGTTCGGCACGGATAGTCGGCATTAACGGCGCCAGGCCGAACCAGCCGAAGAAACAAACAAAGAACATAAGCCACGTGATGTGAAATGTGCGCATTTGTATGCCCTTTGCTGAAAATATATTGAGTTTGGTGAGTTGCTTTTCCATGATCTTTCTTTTTTGAGGATGATTATTTATTTAGAAATTCTGGGGTGATATTGAGTTGGAGATATGCCCAAACAGGGTTAAGATGTGCAGTGCCCGGACTTATATTTTTCGCATACTCCATACTTTGTGTAGCCGACATGTACGACAGACCCAACGTAGCCTGTGTAAACTTGTTAAGCTTATAGCCTGTAGTTAGGTCGAATTCGGTGCCGAGGTATTTGCTAACTGCGTTGCCGGTCAAATCTTTTTGATTGTTAGCCAGCATAAAATAGTGGTTAGACAGTTCGGTACTGAACCGTTTGTTGTTCGATGTGTATTTTATTTTAAGATAAGGGTTACTCAGTCCGCCAGTTGGCGACCCGCTGCCTGCATAAAAGTAATCCATCAAGCCCCAAAATTTGTGCGGCGTGCCATACAGCGGATCGAAACGATGACTGGTTTTGGATGAAGAAAAGGCATCGTTGCCGGATAGGTAGTCCCAACCTATTGTGTACGCGAGGCTACCTGGGCTATAAGCAGCCGAGAAGGTGAGCATGGAAGCATCAAGCGCCAGGCCATCCTTATCATGTCCGCCCTGGTAGTAGTAACCGCCGGTTAAGGCAAACTGGTTTTTATCGCCAAATACGGGGTTAACGAGCAGCCCTGTTGTGTAACGCAGATTTACACCCGGTTGGTTATAGCGATAGCCATATACATAGCCAACATCGGCGCCGGCGGTATTTTTAACTGAATCGAGCGCGTGTTTGCCAAACTGATCGGTTAGGAACAGGCCAGATATTTTAGTTTTGTTGAATTTTTTTGCAAAGTATAAATACTGTAATGCTTTATAATCCTGGTTCAGCCCGTTTGTACCGGGTGGGTTTAACAACGCCAGGTTGCCGTTTTTAACACTAATGCCTGATCCATTGATCAATGGAATCATCCCGGCCGGCGTGTTGACCAAATTGCCTTTACTATCTTTTACTGTAGCAGGCACATTGGCTGGTGTATAATAGGTGCCGTTGTAATTTATTGCGTCGCTATTTTGATTAAAAGCGCCGCCTAAATCAACTAGCCAGCCGCTTTGAATAAGTTTTAGTACAATGGCATCATGGCGGCGGGCTTGCTGCAGCCAGTCCGACGGGCCCAGCAGGTGCTCATCGTCGTAGGTAATTTCCTGGCGGCCTATTTTAATGGCGAAATAATCGAACGGCGATTTTTTAAAGGAAGTGTCTTTTTTGTTAGAGAGGATAATTTCGGCCCAGGCTTCGTGCAAACTTAAACGGCTGCCATCGTTTACAGTTATAGTGGAAGCATCCTGCCCCCAAAGCCGCACATCCTGGATAGAAGTTTGAAAAATAAGGTGGCTCCACTTATAGTTGAGCGTCAGCCGCGTTCGCTGGGAAATAAAGGCGGCATCTTTGTTACCGAGGGTTTGCAGTGTGACGTAACCGTCGCGCAATTCGCCCCGGGGGCGTAGCTGCCCGGTGATTGTTAATTGCGCCCTGGCCGTAAGCGCGGCCAGGCTGAAGCACGACACAAAAAGAACAACCCTGCATTGTTTAAATACATTTTTGTACATTTGGTAAGGTTTTTTAATTTGTTAAAGCAATTGAAAACTGATAACCCTGCCCGGGAATGCGACCTCCCGGCGGGGCTTTTTTTTGAGTGATAATTCTTATTTCTCTGTCATTGTTAGTTATTTTATTAATTAGGTAACTAATACATGTTTTATTTCCATAAATATAGCCATTTTAATAAAAACATCGAAATAAAAATCAAATTTCGAGTTTTTTTATGATTAATATTAGATAGTAGTGTTTTTTTAATAAAAAATTAACAATAAATTATTTAAAACACTCAATAATTCCATTTTAATAATTTTTTTAATCTAAATAGTCTTATTTAAATCATTTATTTTTAAAAACTTAAAGATTAAATTCAATTATTTGATGATTTATTCCATATTTGTTTGAAAATAACGGTGCGTTATTTGATTTTGTTCCTGTAAAAATTACTTTTATTCTATAAGTGATATAAAAAATTGAAAGAAGTTAAAAATATTAAGAAAAATAGTCCCCTTTGCGATGCCCGCACGTGTTTTATGTGTAAAAATTGCATGGAAGAATGGCATCCTGCTATTTGCGCCAATAAAATCAATATCAAATTAAAAAAAGGGGAGGTGTTATTTAATGAAGGAGATCCGGTTAGTGGTATCTATTTTGTGTATAGCGGCGTTATTAAAGTATACAAACAATGGGACGATGATAAGGAGCTGATAATCCGCTTTGCCGAAAACGGCGCCATTTTAGGTCATCGCGGCATAGGGCCAAATCTTAATTATCCTATTTCGGCAGCGGCGCTTGAGCCGTCAGTGGTCTGCTACGTGAGCATGAAATTTTTTGAAAGTACATTAAAGGTAAATGGTGAACTTACCTACCAACTGGTTAATTTCTTTGCCAGCGAACTGCGTAAATCTGAACGCCGCATGCGCGACCTCGCGCACATGTCTGTTAAGGGCCGGGTTGCCGGCGCATTGATAAAACTACAGAAGCAATTCGGAACAACCACCGACGGTTTTATTAATATTACCCTGAGTCGCCAGGACCTGGCATCATTCGCCGGTGCTACTTACGAAACCGTTTTCAGGGTTATCAATGAATTGGTGCAGGAGCAGAGTATCAGGCTATCGGGAAAAAGTATTGCTATTAATAATCCCGATGCCCTTGCTGCTTTGCGGCAACATAATAAGTGATCTTAACTTATGCCACGCCAACGTACACCATTCCATCAGTAACCCTAACCGGGTATGTTTTTATTTTGTAATCATCGCCGCTTAGGCACTCGCCGCTTAGCAGTGAGAACGTTTTTTTATGAAACGGACAGGCTACCTTGGGTTCGCAAGCATCGCCGGCGCTTCCTATCATTCCACGCGATAACGACATTTGTTGTTTATGCGGGCATAGGTTTTGCGTGGCATACCATTCACCGCGCCTGCTGAAATTGTATATCGCAATTTGCTCGTGGCCATGCTTCATGCAAACGCCGCCATTTTCGGGTACATCATCAACGTAACACGCCAGTACCCATTCTATATCTATTATTGTTTCCATAATTTTTTATTTTTAGTCCGAAAGTCCGCATAGGTCGGGAAATTCGGAAGATTTAGCTTTTTATAACTGTTACATAAATTCAACTTCCGGACTCCTCTTACCACACGGCTTTTACCTGTTCGCGCATTCCCTCAAACTTTACTGTAGGGTCTTTTTCGCCGGGTGCGTTTACGAAGTGGGTAAAACGGCTGCGTAGTGCCGGATTGTTTACAACTTCTTTCCATTCACAATGGAAGCTGTCAACCAGCAATTGCATTTCTTCTTCCAACTGCTCCGCTATGCCCAAGCTGTCATTTATTATTACATTTTTCAGGTAGCTCATGCCGCCTTCCATTTTATTTAACCACGTAGCAGTACGTGTAAGCGGGTCGGCGGTTTTAATATAAAACATCAGGAAGCGGTCGAGGTATTTGATCAGTATTTTATTGTCTATGTCGGCTGCTAATAGTTGTGCGTGCTGTGGCTTAGAGCCGCCGTTGCCGCATATGTAAAGGTTCCAGCCTTTTTCTGTAGCTATAATGCCAAAATCCTTACTTTGGGCTTCGGCGCATTCGCGGATGCAGCCACTTACCCCGCCTTTTAGTTTATGCGGAGATCGCAGTCCCTTATATCGTTCCTCTATCTCAATTGCAAATGATACGCTATCATGCAGGCCGAACCTGCACCAGGTACTGCCCACGCAGCTTTTAACCGTACGCAGGGCCTTGCCATAAGCATGGCCGCTTTCAAAGCCGGCATCAATCAGCTCTTCCCAAATCAGCGGCAGGTCGCTTACGTGTGCGCCGAACAGGTCGATACGCTGGCCGCCGGTTATTTTAGTGTAAAGCCCGTATTTCTGGGCTACCTGGCCTATTGTTATTAATTTTTCAGGTGTAATTTCGCCGCCTGGTATCCGCGGCACTACTGAATAAGTGCCACCCTTTTGAATATTGGCCAGGTAGCGGTCATTGCTATCCTGGATGGTATCCTGCTTAACAATCAGGTCGTTCCATAAGCTGGAGAGGATGCTGGCCACCAATGGTTTGCACGTTTCGCAGCCATCACCCTTGCCGAAATGATCGAGCACAAGGTCGTAGTTTTTTAGTTTGTTGATCTTCACCAGGTCATACAATTCCTGTCGCGCGTAATCGAAGTGCTCGCACACCACGTTTTTAATGTACTGGCCGTTGGCTTTCATGGTGCCAGCCAGCAAATCTTTCACCATCGGCATGCAGCCACCGCAGCCTGTGCCGGCTTTTGTGCATTTCTTTATGGTATCCAAACTCGTTGCGCCATCGTTAACCACGCCACAGATAGTGCCTTTGCTCACTGCCTCGCACGAGCATATTAATGCATCATCGGGCAAACTCATCACGCCGGCACCCTCGCTTTGTTCGCCACCGCGCAATCCCAGTATCATATCTTCGGGGTTAGGCGGCAGGGCGATTTTATTATTTACTGTTTGCAGCAGCATGTTATAGGCATCGGCATCGCCAACCAGGATGCCGCCCAAAAGCAGTTTGCCATCATTGCTGATATTGATCCGTTTGTAAACACCCTTATGTGTATCCTCAAATACAATAGTGCGGCAAGCCGGTTCGGTAATAAAGGCATCGCCAAGACTGGCCACATCTACACCTATCAGCTTTAGCTTGGTACTCATGTCGAAGCTATGGAAGGTCTTGTCGGCGCCCATTAATTGCGCGACTACCACTTCGGCCATTTCATAGCCGGGGGCAACAAGTCCATAAATCACATTGTCAAACAGCGCGCATTCGCCTATTGCAAAAATGGAGTTGTCGCTGGTTTGCATGCGTCCGTTCACCATAATGCCGCCACGGGTGCCTACCTGTAGGCCGGCCAGCTTTGCCAGTTCATCACGAGGGCGGATGCCCGCCGATATCACCAGCATGTCTACAGCCAATAGCGTATCGTCATTAAATTGGAGCGCTTCTATTTTATGGTCGCCGGCAATGCAGGCAGTGCTTTTATTTAAGTGGATGTTTAAGCCCAGGGCGCTCAACTTCGACTGCAGCATTGCGCTGCCCGCAGCGTCAATTTGCCGGGGCATTAAGCGAGGAGCGAATTCAATTACGTGTGTTTGTTTGATGCCAAGGTCAATTAATGCCTTAGCTGCTTCGAGGCCCAAAAGTCCGCCACCCATTACCGCTCCATTTTTAGCATTGATAGCATAAGCTTTTATTAGCTCGAGATCTTCGATGGTGCGATAAACAAATACGCCTCCTTTTTCGATGCCCGGAATGTCGGGCACAAAGGCCGACGAGCCGGTGGCCAGTACCAGGTAATCATATCCAAGGGTCACACCTTTTAAAGAGTGGATAGTTTTATTGACTCGATTTATTTCCTGGATGGGATCGTCGAGGTGCAGTTGAATGTTGTTGTCGGTATACCATGATGCGGATGACATGGATAAGTCGTCTGCGGATTTACCGGCAAAATATTCGCTCAGGTGAACACGATCATAGGCGCGGCGCGGTTCTTCGCCAAAAACAATAATATTAAAGGCTGACGATTTAGCTACCAGTTTCTCGCAAAACTTGTATCCCACCATACCGTTGCCAACAACTATAATGGTTGGTTTTGACATAACAGATCTTTTAAATGTTAAAGCAATTTTCTAACATAAACACATCTAATTTGCGACCAAATGCATTTATAGTAACAATTATAACCATTTATCTGATTGAAATAACAATAGTTACTGTTAAATTTTGATTTTTTTCTTAATTTTTATGATTTTGACAATATTTTATCAATATAAAACGCAATTTTTATCAAATTTTTATTAAAAAAATCAGTTATTAATCCGAAATTTGATATCAACTATAAAAAATAGCTTTATATAATTAATACAAAAGCTTTATTTATTTAATTTTTGACTTTTAACTAAAAAAATGGCCGATAATCCCATAGTTCCTGAGTTGATTGTAATGGGCGCAGGTCCCGGTGATCCGGAATTGATAACTGTTAAAGGTCAGCGCATATTACGGCAGGCCGATGTGGTGCTTTACGACAACCTGGCCAATAAAGAGCTATTAAGCCTCACCAAAGCCGACTGCGAAACGATATATGTAGGTAAGCAGCCTTACGGCGAGTATACTACGCAAGAAGCTATACACGAAATGATAGCTCATTACGCTTTTGCAAAAGGCAGGGTAGTGAGGTTGAAGGGTGGCGACCCTTTTATATTTGGGCGGGGATATGAGGAGATTATTTATGCACGGAGTTTAGGCATTAAAACACAGTTTATCCCCGGTATCAGCAGTATGCAGGCAGTTGGGTTGGAAGATATACCGCTTACACACCGCTCGGTTAGTGAAGGGATATGGATAGTTACAGGGACAAAAAAAGACGGCGCCTTGTCGGCCGACCTGAAGCTGGCCATACAAAGTAAAGCAACCGTTGTGATTTATATGGGAATGAAAAAATTGCAGGATATAGCACAAACTTATATTGAGTCCGGAAACGGCAATTTCCCTGCCGCAATTATTCAACACGCTTCGCTTCCAAACCAAAAATCGGTGCGGGGGCTTGTTAAAGATTTGCCGGAAATGGCTGAAAGTAAGCATTTAACCTACCCTGCAATTATTATAATAGGAGAAGTAACCAACTTATACGAATTAAAAACAGAACAATGAAAATCAGGATAAAAGGAAACTCGCTGCGGTACAGGCTCACGAGGAGTGATGTGGACAAATTTTTAACAGACGGATATATCGCAGAAACAACCGATTTTGGAATGCAAACGCTTGAATATGCGCTTCAGCAAAACCGGCTTAATAATTTATCAGCGATTTTTGAAGGCAATAAAATAACGGTATTTATGCCTAAAACGATGGCGCAGGAATGGTATGTAACTGATAGGGTAGGCTTCGAATGGAACGCCAACGGGCTGAATCTATTAGTTGAAAAGGATTTTAAATGTTTGGACGAGGTAGCAGAGGACCAGAGTGATAATTATCCAAACCCCTTGGCGAAATTCAGTAAAGTATAAAATTGCGATAATGAATTATTTATCGTGCAAAAAGACTCCTTGTTATCGTTTGACTATTTGCCGGAATAGTGGGCTCTGACAGCGGTGATTTTACCGTCGGCGTTAAACTGCATGAATTCGGCGCTCATGGTATTGTTCACGCTTTCATAATACAAAACAATCGAACCGTGCCCCACCAGCACGTGGTGTAATTTAAACTCCAGATCCGGGTAGGCAGCCAGTCCTTTGGTGAAATATTCCTTTAAAGTTTGCTTATCGGTTATCCGGCCTTCCGGGTTGATATTTAGCTTCACAATAAGCGGCGAATAAAATTCTATCACATCGGCATAGTGGCTCATAATCACATTAAGGTTATGGCTGTTCCATGCAGCCACCCATTCGCTGGCAAAATCCTGGTAAAAATTGTCGGGTGTCGTCATCGGCATTTACATATATGAATACATAAAGAAAAGGAAATTTATATATATAACGATGATGCTTTTTTATGCTAACTTTTGGCGCTGAAAGCGAATGGAAAATTTAAAGTTTCGAAAAGGTAGTGTAAAGTCGGTCGACGGGGCGGAAATTGGGTATTATAGCCTTGGCAGTGGTCCCGGGTTGGTTGTAGTTCATGGATCATTACGCTCAGCTGCTGATTACGAAGTGCTTGGCGAATGTTTAGCAGATACGTTTACGGTTAATATTGTTAACCGGCGTGGTAGGGGCAACAGCGGGCCGCAGGGTAATGATTACTCTTTTGAAAAGGAAGTTGCCGATGTTACCGCCGTATTAAAAGAGACAGGTTCATCATTATTATTTGGGCATAGCTATGGCGGCACTGTGGCATTGGAAGTTGCTTTAAATAATTACACCCTGCAAAAGCTGGCGGTTTATGAACCCGCAATATCGATCAAAAACTCTATCCCAATAAATACATTGCCCGAAATCGAAGCGGCTTTGATGGTTCAGGACTATAAAAAAGCATTTGCCGGTATAATGAATGTTGTGAGTAACGGCACCATCCCCGAAAATCAGTTGCCTGATTTTGCGCTTGCCATGAGCCGTTACCCAATATGGTCCTACCTGTGCTTGCTGCTTGAAACAGCTCCCGCTGAAATTATTGCTGTACACAATGCCGACAATAGTTATCCTAAATACAGCGCCATCAAAGTCCCCACATTGTTCTTAAATGGCAGTAAAAGCCCCCCGCAGCTTGCGATACAAACAGCTATGCTTGCAGGTGAACTGCCCAATAGCAAAATAATACAAATTGAAGGCGCCAGGCATAGCGGGCCTGACATAGATGCGCCTATGGAGATAGCAAATGAGTTAAAGGGGTGGTTTAGGCACTAACCTGAGTTGACGGAACGCAGCTAAAAATAAGTGTGCTACTAAAACAACTAAACAGCTTACCTATAACAAGCCTTTCTCAATAATCTCTATCGCCATTTTCCACAAACTCTTATCTCCGTCAACCATTCCTTTAAGCAGTAATTTCTTTTTTCTAAGATATTCTATTGCGTGCTCCTGGTCGTACTTTATCACCAATGGCATGTTATCAATCAGGTCGCAATATTTAACCGTTTGTGCGCCGGGGCTAATGGTCATCAATCGACGTGCTTCTTTTTCTTTACGTTCTATCCGGCTTAAACCTGGATATGCGGACGATTTGAAAATATCGGTAAGTTCAACAACGCGTACTGTAATATAATTTGCCTCCATATCGTTGTACCCAAACCCCAGCAGGGCCTCGAATAGTTCATTATGGGTAACCGCAGTGTCCTCTAAAATATCATGGCAGAGGCCGATTTCGTAGCCCATAAGGGTGGCTGGCCTCGCCATTACTGCCACAGTCTCCAGGTGAATAAAATAAGGGTCACCGGTATATTTCTTCGTTTGCCCATTATGTTTTTTTGCAACCCACTGCGTGAGTAGCTCAGCCGGTTCTTTTGTGCGATTGGTCATATCTTTTTTAATATTTAACCGGCGTTTTCAATTTTATCCAGTTTAAAATAACCAAGATGAATCCGGTCTTCCTCCAAACCCATAGCGGGTGTTAGCAAAATATTGTAATTTTCTTTTAAACCAGGTGCCAGTATATCTTCCACACGGTAAATGTCGTCAACATCAATGCCGTACTTCTCATCGATATGTGAGCCGGCACCTTTAATAGTGTTAGTTTTAAAGAATACCGTTTTCTTTGCATGCTGAATTGCATGGGCCCGGTCTTCGTGAACGCTCAAAACAGTATAGTGCTGTTCCTCCAGTTTGCCCGATTGGTACCCGCCCAGGTTGATAAAGAATAGCTTTTTCTGCGATACTGCGAGGTTCTCCTGCTTCAAAACTACTTTAACCGAGTAGCCACCTACCTGGGTTATTTCGCGCCACCCATCCAGGTGAATGCTGTTTCCTGCTTCAGGCCAGAAAGCGCGTATTGAGGGTACAAGGTCTTTTAAACTCCCGGCAATACCAAAAAAATAATCATGTTGCTCTACATTCCTGTTTGGTGCTTTTGAGCCCAGCAACAACATGTACAATTTATATTCAGGCGGCTGTTGATGATTCATTAAGTGGTAATAGTGTTTTAGCAATGGTAGCCGATGCTTCTTCGCAAAAATCAAGACCCGAATAATCAGGGTTGTAACCCCCTATGTATGGCACGGCCATTATGTACACACGGTTGTTAAAAGCGCCGTACCTGTCGACAACCTGGAAGTTGTCATTGATGGTTATACCGGGTACGTTTAAATAATATGCCCCGTCGATAACCAATAACACATCCTTTCCATCGGCCATGGCTTTACGGCCTTCATCGGCCGATTTAAATTTCAGGCGCGCCGGGCTAACGGTATCTTTGCTGATAAGCCCTTTAAACGGGAACTCTTCGAACGACAGATGAGGCTGCCCCACGCAATCAACAAAGGTATTAAAGTAAACAGATTGATTTTGCCCGGTTTCGTCTGAATAATGATAAGTGGCGCCGCCTTTTTCTTCAGCCGTTACGCTGCTATCCTCGCCCACCTGAATAAGCTCAAGTACCCCCTCCTGGTGCAGGGCCATTAATTCCTCGCTGGAGCTTTGGGGGATATAGGCGATCACTATAGAAATTAATGGAATTAATGATTTTTGCAGCCGCTGCATATCCTCAGCAGATAAGTGTTTCGCCGGGTAATTTAAAGCGAAACTCAACACACCCAGCATTTCTTTCCAGTAGACTGACTCCCGTCGCCTGATTGATTTTTCCGCTTCAGCATATTCTGCCTTTAATAATTGGAAAGCATCCAGTCGTTCGCGCAGTTCCATCATGGAATCTACAAACTCCTCAACCCGCATATCTTTTATCTGTTGATAAAACTCAGGGTCTTTATTGCGGAATATCGCCTTAAAGTCGTTTTCAAAGATATAATCTAATGATAAAAAACCGTTGTTACCGGCTATGTGTGCTGCTATCTCTTCCCGGGTAAGCAACTTATCGTTCGACAAATGCGAATCTTCCAGATGAAAGCGCACTGCAGGGAGCATACCGTTACGGGTGTGCAATACCATTTTAAAATTTTGGCTATCTTCAGCAAGCTTATAAAAGAGCCGGCCGTTTTTATCCTTGTCAAATATTCCGTTATGGCGGGCCAGTGTGCGGATGGCATCTACAGCGGTGAGTGATGACCCCTTAATTGCAACCGGATGATTAAGCTTTAGCGCAAGTTTAACCGGCGGGTATGGCGAATCGAAATAGTTGGGCACCGTGCCTTCGTGTTTAACCGGCCAATTATGGCCAGTACAGATTATTACCTTGTCAAACTCAAACCGGTCTTTTTCGCCAATTTCTACATAAGTGACTTCCTGGGCCGGGTAATCGATAATATCAGTTACCTCGCTTTTGTAATGCACCGTGAATTCAATTCCGGCCTCTTTTGCCTGCTTTTGCAGCACATCAAACTGCGCAGTAAGGTATTGACCGAATAACAGCCGCGGTAAAACTTTATATTCGTTAAATCGCCCGCCGTCCATATGGAATTTGTCGAGCGTGTCCTTAGGTGCGGTTTTTATCCAGTCGGCCAGTGGGGTAACCAGCGACGGAATTTCGTTGCCAGATACATTGGTGATGTGCTCGTCGTTGGCACCTTCGGCACTGTATGGCATACCAGCTCCAAGGCGTTGTTTTTTTTCAAATATGTCGATGGTGATCTCCGTCCTCCCGGATTCTACCAATCGTTTAAACATGAACAAGCCGCCGGGCCCCCCACCCAGTATGGCAATACGCTGTTTATTTTTCAAGCTTTTAGTTTTTTACCTATAACTTCGGGGGGAGTACTTTTGTTTATAAAATTATCTGTCCAGAATTGTGTTCTCATTCCTGTTAATTGAGACAGCATTTGACCTATACTGTGGTTAAAACCGTTGAGAATGCTGTTTGGTATTGCATTTGTATATCACCAATTGCATCTATTAAACATTTAAAAACATCAACTATGAGATCATTACTTTACATCGTAGCTGTCATCCTTATAATAGGATGGGCTATCGGCACTTTTGCTTATGCAGCAGGCGGTTTAATCCACATTTTATTAGTTATAGCAGTGATTGCGCTAATCCTGGGATTTTTGAGGCGGGATACTGTTGTATAAGCCCAAAAATATCCGGATAGATAAGTGAGGTAGAATAAAGCCCGGTTTGCAAATGCAAGCCGGGCTTATTTTATAGTAATAGCGCTGTAAAGAACGCTGTGTGAAAGCAAAGCGCCGTTCTTTATTTCAAATAAAGCAACCTATCGATATCCTATCATTTGCTCAAAAAATCCGCCGATACCCTTTGCCTTATCTACAAAGTGTATTTCCAAAATCCAGTGGCGGTCGTTGCCCTGCGGGTCTTTACCGAGAATGTCGGCGTGATTGTTGGGATGGATATCCAGGCCAAGGTTGCCGTCGCCCAATTGCTCGTGGGGGTAGGGGCCTACAATATGTCCGCCAATGTCGCCTACATATTCCCAGCCGTATTTGCGGGCCAGGTCGTGTAAATAAATAAAGAACTCTGCGCCGGTAAGGGAGCTTTGCGCATCATGCCAGGCTTTGGCTTCGTACCAGGCGTCTTCAATATCCCTTAGCAACTTCAGCTTCAAAGGGTCGCTACCCATAATGTAGGTGCGGCCCAGGTCGGCCTCATAACCTTCAAATATAGGGCCGAAGTCAACTATAACCAGGTCATCTTCCTGTATAACCAGGTCGGGTGGGTTGCCGCTGTAAGGCTGCATTGTGTTGATGCCGGCCCGCACAATTTTCTTATGCCAAAAGCTTTCAGTTCCGAAAAGCTCCTTTGCCAGTTTAACCACGTCCTCAATCAATTCGCCTTCGCGTTTTCCCGGTCTGATCAGGCCGCGTTCCTGGAGCGTGGCAAACAGTTCCTTTGCCTTTTGCTCGGCAATAGCCATTTTTTGTTTTATTTCGTTCATTGCTTTTATGTTGGTCTGTCTGGTTTAAAAAAGTAATTTTAAATGATTCATTATCAGGTTGCCAGTATGCTTTGTTTTATAAAATCGCTGCTTACCACAGTGGCAAACTCATCGTTAAGGCTTGCCAGTGCAGTTTCGTGGATGAGTTCGGCGGAGTAGTTTTGCCCGTTTATTCCTTTTTTATTGAAGGTGGCAGTAGCATCGGCGACCAAAAAGGTCTTATAACCTAAATTGCCTGCCATGCGTGTAGTTGTTGAAACGCAATGGTCGGTAGTTAGCCCAACAATTACCAGCGTCGTTATTTTAGCATCATCAAGCCTGGCTTTTAAATCGGTGCCGATGAAGGCACTGTTTACATTTTTTTGTATTACCGGCTCGCCTTCGGCTGGAGTAACCATTTCATTAAACCGGTTGCCGGGATTTGTTTCATGCAGCGGAGAAGTTAATGTTGATGAGCAGTGCTGTATGTGAAAGAGTGGCAGCCCATGCTCCCGCCATAATTGTAGAAGTTCACTTGCGCGTAACACAGCGTCCGGGTTGTTTCGCTGACCGCCCCAGTATTCAATATCGTCAAATGCCTGTTGAATGTCGACGAGGATTAATGCCGGGCGGGCTGCTTTAGTTATGATGGTTGATTCTTTTGGTTTATTGCTATCTGTATTTTCCATTCTTTGTAACGTTATTAAGGGCGGCGTTCGAAAGTCCAAATGAAATTATCCCGATTTGCCATAGATTTCTTTCGCCGTTTGTTTAAACAAAGCAACACCCTTTTATTGATAAAATAAAATACTTAATTTTGATTGATTAATAACTTATTTTGATTTGAATATGGATATTCAGCAGCTGAAAAATTTTCTTATTTTGTGTGATACCCTCAATTACAGGAAAGCTGCTGAACAAATAAATATTGTACAGCCCGCACTGAGCAGGCAAATACAACTGCTGGAGATCGAGATTGGCGCCCTGTTGTTTAACCGTAGTAACCGGGCGGTTACTTTAACAGATGCCGGTGTGTTTTTCAAAAAGGAAGCCGACAGGATTTTGCAGGATTTGAACAAAACAATTACGCATACTGCACGGCTACATAATGGCGAGGCGGGCGAGGTGAGGGTTACACATTCAAGCTCAGCTATGAACACCGTGGTACCCGGATTTTTGGTTAAGGTGAAACAAAAATGGCCGCAACTTAAAACCATTGCCCAGGAAACCTCTAACCACCAGCAAATGGAGATGTTGCTGGCACGGAAATCAGACATGGGTGTAGCGCCAAATATCGGCCTCCCGGCTGAGGTAAACTCCAGGGTTTTATACCGCGAAAATTTTGCATTGATTTTGCCTGTTAACCACCCGCTGGCTGGTAAGGAGTTAACAGACTTATCCATATTAAGAGACGAACCGTTTATTTTACCGCAGGCAACCACCTGTGTTAACTATATGGCTACCATATTGCAGTTGTGCCAGGGTTTTGGCTTCAAGCCAAATGTGGCGCACGAGTCGGCGCACTCAACAGGAGTATTGCGGTTGGTTGAGGCCGGTCTTGGTATTTCTATTGAGCCTTTATCTTCGGTGAAAGGTATGGATATGAATGTAAGACTGATCGAATTAAGAAACGTGCCGCAAAAGGCGGAGATGATTCTTTTCTGGTTAAAGGAACGCGAGACAGAGCTGGGCCGGTTTATTGAGATGTTTTGATGGAGCCTGGTCGTTTGCAATTACGTTGCCAATTGTTACCTTAGGGCATAATTTAATTACCCAATTCTAAACCTTACCAATGGACAGAACCCTAAAGATCTACACCAAAACCGACCATCTTTTTGCCGAGTTTGTGTTTATTTACGAACACCCACGGCAGGCCAAAGTGCACTATACACAATACCGCAGGCTTTATAACGATGATGAGGAAGATGAAAACAAATCGGTTTACCCGGGTTTTGATACGGAAACATATCTTGATTTTAGGCAGTTCGACTCAATAGAACAAATTAAAAACTATGATATTGAAGTAGCGAAAAAGGAATTGGGGCGTGATATGACTGATCCGCGTGGGTACAATTATGTATATGACGCCACCCCGGTGCTGCTGCGTTATATTGTTACTAACCGCATTGGCGGTATGGTAAACATTTTGTTCAGCTTTGCAGAAAATATCAAAGAGGTGAAATTTTTGTCGGCTGTTCATCCCAGGTTTGATTTTGATATTTCTTCAAACAGCCTCGAAACCAACATAAGTTGTATAACCCGGATACCGTTGTATGTCGACCGCGATGTTTTGGAGATAAGCAGCCGCGATTTGAAACGGTTGGAGCCGTGGTATTGACAAATTTTTCAATGTAGAGACGCAATATTTTTCGTCTCCCACAGATATGTAATTAACAATTGTTTACTGGGAATAATGATAACCTATGCGCGGGAGACTAAATCTTGTCCCTAAAATATAATGCCGCCAACGTACACACCCCCGCAAGGGCAGAAAATGCCGCAGCAAACGCAAAAAAGTAAACATATTCTAAAACGGCCATTGCCAGTAAAAACACGCTCAGTAACCCTGCAAATCTGCCAAATAAGTTGTTCGCGGCATCCCCGGACAAAAACCATAGCAATGCGCTAATCAGCAATAGTACACCAATCATTATAAAGCCATAACCATTAAAAAACAAAGCCAGCGTTACCTGCCTGCCCATAAATGCAAAATGCACCGTTTCCATTCCTTTAACAACTTGTGCAACGGCCGCGTTGGGGGTATCGTTCCAGGTAAGTGCACCCATTGTGTGCCCTGCGGTATGTAAAAGCATTAGTATTGATGCAATACGCAATAATATTTTTGGTTTCATTTTACAAAGTGTTGGCTTGTTCAGTAACGTTTTTATACAGATTTATAATTAGTCCCCAGCCCTCGTCCATACTCTCGAAAGTTTTGCCGCCGCTGCCGAGCCTGTCGAGGTTTCTGTGCTCAAATTTTACCGTCGTCTTTTTAGGGCCGTCAGCAATGAAATTTACCTCAACTTCGGTCATTAGTTCCGGGTCGAACTGAAATTCACTATTTATTTGCCAGGCCAAACCGAGAAAGCTATTCGGGTCCCAGCTCAACACATAGCCAATATTGGCTTCGCTACCGTCTTCATGGCCGGTGTACCAGCGACCGTTCAAGCCGGACTCCACCACCATTTCAATCATCGGTGCTTTGCCGATATGATGTGTGCGCGGCCACCATAAATCCATCTTTTCGCTAAAAACTTTAAAAGCCGTGGCTTGCGAGGCTTCAACAATAACCTCCTTTTTTATTGTTGCGATTTCTACATTATTCATTTTCTTTTTCAGTTTGTTCTGCTGCTAATTTGAATGCGGCCAGCGCTGTATCCCAAAACTTGTTTAAATAGTTACGCATGGCTAAAATCCCTTCCTGGTTAATTTGATAAATGTTTTTTGTGCCTTGTTGATTTATGCTTATCAGCTTTGCCTCGCGCAACACTTTTAAATGTTGTGACACCGCAGGCCGGCTAACTTGTAATCCTTCGGCTATATGTACCACTGCCAGCGGCCGGTCGCGAAGTTTTTCAAAAATCATTCTCCGGGTAGGGTCGCCCAGTGCGTTAAATGCGCTCTCACTGTTATTCATATACTAAAAATTAAAGTAAGTATAAACTTACCGTTAGTGAAAACTTACCAATAGTTTTTTAAAATGCAAGAGAAAATTTAAAAAATTAATCGGCTGTCAACTTTGGTGCTTTTCGCCGTATCGCCATTAATTTAATGTTAATATTAAATGGGCCGGTATTAACAATTAAAGACCTGTCCCCACTAAATATTATCGGTAGATTATTATTGCGTTAAGGAATTATTGGGGGCGCGCTAATTCAGAATTTACACAGAATTAGGGCGGTTTCTTTGGGGAAAATACCCTTAATGAAACTAACGTATACTTGCTTATTCGTCCTCTTTTCCGTTTCTTTTTCTTTCGCATCTACCATTTCAGGCTATATTTTTGATAAAAACGCTAATGAACAACTGGTGGGGGCTACAGTAACCCTGTCGCCTGGCAACTTCAAAGCATCATCCATGCTTAATGGCAAATACCAGGTAAATAATGTTACGCCCGGCAGCTATAGAATTAAGGTTTCTTTTATAGGTTACCGGACTATTGATACCACATTGGTGGTTAGCGCCGGCTCAGATATCAGGCTTAACTTTTACATGGTTTCTGCAAATTCAAGCTTGAACGAAGTTGTGGTAACGGCAAAAAGCAATAAGGAATCTGACCAGTATTCAAAACGGGCGGAGCAGCGCGCAAATAATGTGATGAACATTGTTTCGGCCAACTCAATTGCTATTTCGCCTGATATTACAGTAGCTAATGTAATGGCCCGTGTTTCGGGTGTTTCTGTGGAACGCGGCAATACCGGCGATGGGCAATTTGCCATTATACGGGGCATGGACCCACGCTATAATACCACCCTGATAAATGGAGTAAAAATACCGAGCCCGGATAACAAGCAACGGTATGTGCCCCTGGATATATTCCCTTCGGATTTAATAGAGCGTATTGAGGTATCAAAATCACTGACACCGGATATGGAAGGTGATGCTTCGGGCGGGGTAATAAATATGGTAATGAAAACCGCGCCCGACCAATTACGTATTGAGGGAAATTTGGGTGCCGGTTACAGCCAGCTGTTTTCAATGCGGCCGTTCCAGGGTTTTAACAACTCAACGGTTAACTCGAAATCTCCTGCGGAGATATTGGGGATCGGTGTACCGGCTGCAATTAGCGATTTTCCGTATCAAAACCTGATCACTTCATCAACAAAA
Organism: Mucilaginibacter flavidus; assembly: GCF_024055575.1. Classification (GTDB taxonomy): domain Bacteria; phylum Bacteroidota; class Bacteroidia; order Sphingobacteriales; family Sphingobacteriaceae; genus Mucilaginibacter; species Mucilaginibacter flavidus. Next base: position 78,522 of record NZ_JAMXOE010000010.1, read on the forward strand.
ACGCCAGTCAACAGCAATTTTAGTTTAACAGTAGGCGACAGGTTTTTAAATAAAAAGCTTGGTGTTATTTTCTCGGGCAGCTATCAAAATACTTATGCCGGGAACAACACATCCCGGCTGGTTGAAAACGCAACGTTGGGCCCTGCACATGGCCCGGATGCGGAAATGACACAGGTTTTTCCGGATTATCTGAACCGGCAGTACTCGTCGTTAACTAACAGGCTGGGGCTGGTTTCAAATATCGACTATAAATTTAATAAGGATAACTCGATAAGCTTGTTTGGTATATACGCCCAACTGAACGAAAACAGGGTGAGGATTACCGATGATTTGCTTTTAGGCAATTATTCGTACCATGGATATACCGGGGGCTTCCAGGAAAGTTACCAAACACAAACCAGGAAGCAACTGCAAAGCATTTATAGTGCCATACTACATGGCGATAATAAGCTGGCTGATTCATTTACTGCAAATTGGTCGGTGGCTTTTTCGCAGGCTAAACAGGAGTTGCCCGACATGGCAACTTTTGAAACTACGCAGCAAATTAGCCCCAATACATCAGGAACAGCTACCTCGCTTACTTATGGCCCCCTGGCAGTAAGGCCGGAAAGTCGCCAATGGTCGCACAATACAGATAAGGATATATCAGGCTACCTGAATCTGAAATATGATACTAAAATAAACGACCATAAAACCTTATTTCTTTTAGGGGGAATGATCAGGCATAAAACGCGCGACAATTTTGACAATACCTATCATTTGAACGCTCCGCCCGACCAGGATTCGACCTACCAGAAATATATTTCGATACCCGCTTCAAAATTTGCATTTATTCCAACTTCGGATGCTGTGGGTAATGCAGCGAGCAACGCTGGCGTATACACGTTTACCGAAAATGTGGAAGCTGGTTATGCGGGCGCAAAGTATTTTGTTAACGACAGGTTTGATGTATTGTTTGGCCTGAGGGCAGAGAGTACCAGCCAGGTTTACGATTCGTCGCTGCCGGCTACCATTGCAGGAAAAACAGCGAACATCAGTTACCTGGATTTTTTACCGAGCCTGAATGCTAAATATGGTTTGAGCAAAAACCAGGCGCTGCGCCTGTCTTATTTCCGGTCGATACTGCGCCCGGGGTTTTCTGATCTGATACCTTATCTTGATAACACCGGCTTTGGGCAGGATAATTTCCCTACCCAAGGTAACCCCGCGCTGCAGCATTCGGTGATCGACAATTTTGATTTCAGGTACGAGGTATTCCCGAGTGGGCTTGATCAATTTATGGTTGGGGCATTTTACAAAAACATAGCGAACCCTATCGAGTACGCCCTGGTGCAGACAAATTTTTCGGCCGATTTGACGCTTAGCCCATACAATTTTGGTACCGCGCATAATTATGGGGTGGAAATGGTTTTCAGGAAATTTTTTGGCGACGTTGGTGTATCCGGTAATTATACCTACACCCATTCGCTCATCAATTCGACCAAAGAATTTGATTACAACGACCCGGCAGATAACACATTTCACAAAACGTTTGTGAACCAGCCCAGGCCGCTGCAAGGGCAGGCTGCCCATATAGGCAACGTATCGCTTTTATATAAAAACACCAAAAACGGATTGGATGCCCAACTTGCCTTTGTTTATACTGGTGAACGGATCAACACACTTTCGCTTTATAAAGACCTCGATAACTGGGAACGCCCCACACTCAATCTCGACCTTTCGGCCCAAAAAGAGTTTAGCCAGCATTATATCATCTACATAAAAGTAAACAACCTGCTGAATACACCCTACCGGTTAGTTGTAAAGCAACAAAATAAAGCCTATAGCGGCGATAATAAACTGCCCATCCAGGATAGCCCTAACTATGCAACTATCGAAAACGATAAATTTTACTCAAGGTACCTGCTTGGCTTCAGGTTCAAGTTCTAATAAACAATCAATAAACAACAAATAATACATCAATTAAAATTTAACAACCCCACTAAACATGAAAAACTTAAGAAATGCTTTTTATCTGCTTTCTTTGCTTGCATTTGCGTCATGCAGCAAGAAAGATAAAGCAGTAATTTCGGTGCCCCTTTTGCAAGTAGGCAAGCCGGTTAGTAACGCTGCGCCACTATCGGGCGCCATTAAAGGCACAATGCTTGCCAGCCAAACTTATACGGTATCGGGCGACGTAATTATCAATGCAGGCGATACACTTTTAATACAAAAAGGTGTAAAGGTTAATATGACCAATGCTGCAAATTTTATCGTTAAAGGAACGCTTATAAGCCTTGGGACAAAAGATGCGCCGATAACAATTTCCGATCCTACTAAAACAAAAACCACCGGCAATTCTTCGGCCGCTACCGACCCTGCTTACGTAGGTGGATGGGGTGGAATTTATTGCGATGTAACCTGCCCGCTGCTGGTAATTAAGTGGACGCATCTTGATTTTGGCGGCGCCGGACTTGCTGCTCCGCCCTTTACCGGCCCATCAACCGGCGATCAGTATATTGTGTACTGGCAAAATCCTAACGGCGTGTTTGTTCTTGAGGATTCATGGTTATACGGCTCACCGGATGATGCCGTACGTTTCTACGGTGGCCATATCAATATGATGAGGAACACACTTGAGAAATGTGGCGGCACAGGTGGTGATGGTTTTAACGCTAAAGGCGGAACCCAGGGCAACATGGCTTACAACCTAATTATTGGTGGCGCAACCAATGGAACTAAATCAGCAAACGATGGTGCTAAAGGCTCAATTCAAACCCAGATAGCCATGTACAATAATACCTATGTGAATGACGGTTTCAGGAACACCGGTACTTATGGCGCACGCAGCGGCTCTATCGAGGTAGAAAACAACTCACGCGCTTATGCGTACAATAACCTTATTGTTGACTGTAACTTTGGTGTAAGGATAGCCGGTGGTAATAACGTAACAGCTAAGGTATACCTTGCTGACACATTAAACCATGCCGACGGCCCTATCAACAAAACTTCGTACGGTTACAATTTCTTTTATGCTGACAACACGGCGCAGGCTAACCAGATCGTGCCGACTAACGTAGCCCAAGCTGTTGTTACTCATCCGCAATCAACCGATATCCCTAATATGGCATCGTTCCTGGGCGCAACTTATACTTTTGGTTTTAAATATGACGGTACCTCGCTGGTGGGCAAAAACAATCCTATGTTTGTTAATTACCCGCTTCCAAACCTGAATTTTGCAAACCAGGCATCTGTTGATGGCTTTAATTTTCACCTGCAACCAGGTTCGCCTGCAGCGGGTAAAGGTACAACTACCGCCTTTTTACCTATTACCAGCGGGATTCCGCTCAGCGATAACTTCGGTTCAAGCGGTATAACCCCTCCGGGAAAAGACATCGGTTGCTTCCAATTAGATGGTACCGGTAATCACCACTAATCAATAATCAAACATAATTAACATGACAACCCGTTTTTATAAAAATATCACCGCAAGTTTTATTAAAAGCGGGTTGTTGTGTTTTTTGCTATTATTCTTATTTTCATGCAAAAAGGGCAGTATTGTCGGCAACAACGCTTCCGATACCATTCCTGCGAAAACGCAGCCTGTAGTATTTTTAACCCCCACCTACGATCCTTTATCGCTTGATACAATAACGGTATTTAATAGTACACCGGCAGTTAAGAACCTGTCACGTACTGACCTTGTAGAAATTTCGGGTGTTGCGGCAAGCCGTCTTAATCCCGGTATATTGTATATTCATAACGATAGTGGCAACCTAAACCAGGTTTACCTTACCGACGTTACAGGCGCCGACAAAGGCACATTAAACTTAACACCGGTAAGCAACCGCGATTGGGAAGACATTGCTGTAGGCCCCGGCCCTGTTGCCGGCAAAAGTTATGTATACGTGGCTGATATCGGCGATAATGATTCAAAATACAAATCAATATTTATTTACCGTTTCGTGGAACCTGATCTGGCTGGTAAGATAAAGCCTGTGGTAAACATTGATACCGTTGATAAAATTGAACTAAAATATCCGGAGGGGCCGCGCAATGCCGAAACCCTGATGGTTGACCCGCAGACTAAGGATATTTATATCGCGAGTAAAGAAAGCAACACATCAAAAATATATGTGGCCAGTTACCCACAAAATACCTCCGCAGTTACAGTAATGACGCCAGTTGTGAAACTACTATTCAATAAAGCCACCGGTGGGGATATTTCGCCGGATGGGACGGAAATACTGCTGAGAAGTAAAGAAATTGTATGGTACTGGAAACTTTCGGCCGGAACAAGCATTAGTGCCGGGCTATTAACGAAGCCACATCACGCACCTTACGCTAACAATGAGCCGCAGGGCGAAGGTATTGGCTTTGCTGCCGATGGTTCCGGTTATTTTACAACCACTGAGGTAAGAGACTACCCCGGAAACCCGACTACGATTTCATTTTATAAAAGAAAATAATTAATAAGCCCGGTTATGTATAAGCACAGGATAGTATGTTGTTTAGTTATAAGTATTAACTTCTTTTTATCTCTGCAAACAGGTTACAGCCAAACTGCTGCACCGGAAGTAATCAATATGGTCTTCTCGTCCGACGCCCATTACGGCATAAGCCGCAAAACCTTTAGGGGCGATAGCAATGTTACCGGTACTGTTGTTAATGCAGCTATGATTAAGGAAGTTAACAGCCTGCCTAATGTTCAAGTTCCGAAAGATGGCGGCGTTAATGGCGGAAACACTGTGGGCCCGATTGATTTTATGGTTCAAACCGGTGATATAGCAAACCGCATGGAGCCACCGGTTCAATCCGCAACGGCATCATGGACGCAATTTGAAAATGATTATATCAGAGGTCTAAAAGTTAAAGGACATAATGGTTTGCCGGCAAAATTATTGCTCGCTCCGGGCAATCATGATATATCAAATGCTATAGGTTTTCCACGGCCAATGCAGCCACTAACTGATCCTACTTCAATGGTTAGTATATACAACCTGATGATGAAGCCGGCTGTCCTGCTAACCAACCAGACTTTTGATTATGCCAGGGATAAGGTAAACTACTCCTTTAATTTAAAAGGCATACATATAATGTTTATCACGCTTTGGCCCGACTCTGCGGAGCGCATTTGGATGACAAAAGACCTGGATTCGGTAAATGGAAAAACTCCGGTAATCGTCTTTACGCACGACCAGCCAACGAGCGAAGCCAAACACTTTACCAACCCAAAATTGCCATACAAAATAACTGCTGACAATACATTCGAAGACCTTGTATCAGAACATTATAAGGATGGGTACACTGCTGCAAAGGATGATGGCGCTACCGACATGGAGCAGCGTGGATTTGCGGCGTTTTTAAAAATTTACCCAAACATAAAAGCGTATTTTCATGGCAACAGCAACTGGAACGAATACTACACTTACACAGGGCCGGATAAAGACGTTAAATTACCTGTTTTTCGGGTAGACTCCCCAATGAAGGGCAAATTCTCTGCAAAGGATGAAAAGCAACTTTCTTTTCAATTGATAACACTCGACCCGCAAGCGCAAAATATTACTGTACGTGAGTGCTTGTGGAATACTATGCCAGCGGATCCGAATCAAAAGATAGTTTTCGGACAAAGTATAACTGTATCGCTAAAGGTAGAATAATTCTATTAAAAAATCCCCCCTTCAAGGGTGATACATACCACTAACTTAAAGCATAACTTGGCTTGTATTAATCACAACCAGATATGCGTAATAAATTTTCGTCTGCGTTCATGCTGCTATGCCTGGGCTGCCTGTTTAATAATTTTGCCTGCCGTGCCAGCACACCTGCCACAAACGTTTTTGATGAATTAGCATGGAAGTTTTCGGCCAATGCGCCAATCCGGTCGAGTATCACTTATTCGCCGCAGGCGGTCTATTTCGGCAGTAGCAAGGGCATATTTTATAGCCTCGATAAAAAAACCGGGAAAACAAACTGGACATTTAAGGCAGGTGCTGCTATTAATTCATCTGCCGTTTATAATAACGGGCAAGTGTTTTTTAGTGATAACGGTCAAAACCTGTACTGCCTTGCGGGCACGACAGGCAAATTAGCCTGGAAAACTTCATTGGGGCAAAGAAAGGCTTACGATTGGGCTTTTGATTATTACTATTCATCGCCGGCTGTTTTAAACAACCAGGTAGTAGTAGGCAGTAATGACGGATATGTTTACAACGTCAATAAAACCAATGGTAACATAAACTGGAAATTTAAAACAGGTGGGGTGGTGCGCAGTTCGCCGGCGATATCGGGTTCGGTAGTTTATGTTGGCGATACTGACGGCACACTATTTGCCATTAACCTGCAAACCGGTACCGAGCTATGGCACTTTTATATAAAAGGTCATGCATTAAAAAATGAAAATTTCGGGTTCGACAGGCGGGCAATTATTGCTGCGCCAGTTGTTGCAGGCAACAAAATTATTGTAGGTGCGCGGGATGGCTTTTTATACGGAGTTGATAAGCAAACAGGTAAGCAGCTTTGGGTGGTTGATCATGAAGTATCGTGGGTGATATCGCACGTGGCAGTTAAAGATTCGTTTGTAGTAACCGGCACTTCTGACGGGCGATTTGTGCAGGCAGTAAACCTGAATACAGGCGAGCAGATATGGAAATTTCATACCTCGCTGGTGTGGTCGTCGCCGGTAATTGACGGTGACAAAATTTACGTAGGCAGCCACCAGGGTGCATTGCTTTGCCTGGACCTAAAAACAGGCAGAAAAATAAACGCTTATCAAACCTATAGTATAATTTTTTCGTCGCCGGTTATTACCGGTAACCTGTTGTTTTTTGGTAATGATGAGGGAACCCTTTATGCATTGCGGTCTTCGGGTAAGGCCCACGAATTGCATGAGAAAGCCAGGAAATACGTTTACTGGGAACCTGGCAATACAGGTTCGAGGTATGGCGCCGATTTGAGGGTAAAATCGTTTCTGGTAGATAACGGCTACACGCTCTTAAATAAAGACAAATTTGTAAAATTGATAAATGACGGTGACGCTAAGGCTAACTCGGTAGTAGTTATTGCCACCAGCGTTTTCCCGGCCGAAATTATCGATAATGGTGCAAACAGCCTGCTGCGCAAATACCTTAACGAGGGCGGCAAGGTTGTGGTAACCACCAATAACCCGGTTATCTTCAAAAAGGACAAAGATGGTCAGCTGGATATCCGCAGTTTCTTTTATGCGGATACTGTATTGGGAATAAAATACGGGCCGGAGGACCTGCGTTCCTACAAAGGCAACCAGCCGGCATTCCCCAGTAAAACCGGTGAACTATGGGGGTTGAAGATATCCTGGGCCAGCGCGCTAAGCCTTGATTTTAAACAGGTTGACGTTGTGTTAGGCAAAGATGAGAATGGGCTTGCATCGGCCTGGGTGAAAAAATACAGTCAGGCGCCCGGCTCGGGTTTTGTTCAGATTTGGGTGGATGATAACACTATTGATTTGAGCTACGTTGTCAACGTGGCGGAGTATGGGTTGGAATAAATTTATTGGGATTGGATATCGACCACCGCTTTTAAGCTACCCTGCAAAAAGCTATTCTCTTCCATTTCAATTTTTGCTGATATGAGCCGCTTTGTTTTTTCGTCGATTTTATAACGTCCCGAAAATTTCTTAGTGACTTGCGGATTGATAATTAATTTGCCGTCAACTTTTATTTTTATCATAGAATTAAAAATGCTCTCGATATAATATGTAGATACCCGCTTACCTCCTACGATCGGAATTTCCCTTTCATTAGTCCATTCGTCGCCGATAGAAACCTTTTCCACAGGAAAAACGATTTGATAGACTTCCCAGTTGACCGGAGAAAACATTGTGGGGATTTTGCGGCCGCTTTTATATGAAAATGGTTTAACCAGTTGTCCCCTGTTATTGAAAGCCAATTTAAAGGTGGAATCAAGTACCGGTTTTACAACCTGATTAATCCTCCGTTCCGATGGGCTCATCTCTGCTTCGTCCTGGTCTGACGAAAACTGGTCGCTGGCCATCATTCCGCCGTTCTTCCATCTTACATAATCAAACTTTGCAGAAAGCGCATACGCAGAGTCTTTTGCCACGGAGTCGACCGTAAGCCCCATCCTGATGTACTCGTTGCGGAGAGGGTCAGCATTTTCATTAACCGTTGAACATACCCAGCAAATGTCGCGCCTGGTGCAGACCGGGCAGCTAATAGTTTTGCCAGGTGTGCATGGTGGTTTCTTTGGCGCGTTAGAATCGGGGGCAAAAAAGGGTGATAAGTTAACCGGTGTAACCGCGACGCTTGTTGAAGAGTTTTTGACCAAATAACTGCAGGGTAAAATACTATCAGCCAGGTTTGCCGCATTGTGCAATAAGTGGGCACACCCGGCTGCACAGTATAATGTTTTAAGTCGCCTTACCGCCTTCGCTCCCAAAAAACGTCGAGAGCTTTAAGACCATCGGTACGCCAACCGTAATAACTGTTAAATATTTAATAAGCGTGGTATAGGCTTCCTTCTGCGAGGTGAAAAGAAAGGCCAGCAATGCAATAATTAATATAATAAGCGGCATTTTTAATTTGCTCCAGTTGCCGTTATCCTTTATCTGTTGCTGTATCTGGTTAGCTTCCGAACTGCCTATTGCGGTTAGAATAAAATTTCTGAACCCGTTATTAAATATTTTCAATATGCCGTCTTCACGTATCACCAGCCCTTTGCTGATCAGCAGGATAAGGTTATAGTCGTCGAAAGGGTTTACAAGCCCGTCTTCAGCAAGGTCGTATAGCAGGAATTTTTCTTCTTTGGTTAATGATTGCCACATGTACATATAAAAGTAATGCGACGTGATGCCTAATTTTAGCGCTAATCCGTCCGGGCCAATTGTAGATTGATCCACATCCGGTTGTTTAAGGCGGTTTTCCAGCGGCTCCTTCATATCCTTCAGGAAATGCCCGTTCCGGGTTTCATACAGCAGTGTTTTTTCCCAGTCGGGAGTATCTATATTAACCGGCGGGTTACTGCTGTCAAGTTTTTCGACGGCTATTTTAAAGTGGCCAAGCAAAACATGCCACCGTTCCAAATCGTGCTCAGGCGAACGGTCTGACGTGGCCGCGGCCTGAGCTGCTTGCAGCTGATTAAGCGAGTCGAGGAAATTTATAGGATGTACTGTCGATATAATGATAACCTTGCTTAAATTTTTCTGCAACATATCTTCCAGGAATGTAAGCTTTAAACGGTTGGATGCCGGGTTCTTTATGTCGTACTCAAAATGGTTAACAATAACAAGCTTGTATTTGTCTTTTTGGGCCTCGCTTTTCATGTTATCCCAATCGGTTTTACTATTGACGTCTGAAGGCTCGTTCGGGATAAGAATCATATCGGCAACAAAATAATTGGGTGCATCCGGCGGACTTTGATATGAAATAAGATCGGTCTCGTTTATGCCTTTAATTTTACTATGCTCCACAAGGTCAATCACCTTGGTTAATTTACCCGAGCCCGGGGGGCCAATCAAAAAAACAAGCTTGTTCAGTTTGCCGTTGCGGAGCAGCAATTCGTCAATTTTTTCCCAATAGCTGTCAGATGGCAGGTTTAAGGCAAAAAGTCGCCTTAATACATTTTGCAGTAAGTACCAAAAACCGACAAGAGCCCCAATAAATAGCCCCCAATAGGCCACGCCTTTGTACCAGTTGCTATCTGTAGTAAAAACCGGCAGGTTATACCTAAGCGGTAATGATTGCACTTTGAAATATTGTTGATCTGCCAGCCGGTGATAAGTTACCCCAGGGCTGTCTGATGTACCCCCGGAATTAAACAAACTGCTGTATAGCCACGTTTCATCCTTCGGTGTATGGTCAAGTTCGTTAATGCCGGTAAGGCGTTTGTTGTTGTCTACCGTTAGCAAACCAAATAAAACTGTGGCACGGTGTTCATCCCCACCCAGTGTGATTTTAGGTTTCGCCGAAATAAAGGAATACCGGTTAACTCAAACGCCATCGCGGTAAATATTTGCTGCATTAATGCTATCAGGAGTGAGCGCATATTGCTGTTTGATAGCTTTAGTAAATAACGAATGCCGGTAACGGGCGCCCAGCCTTGCCTCGTAGTTAAAACTGGATATATAAAACAGGAGCACCGGCAAGCCGCTGGTAATAATTAGCCGGGTAAATGTCATTATTGAAAAACTCGTGCAAAATTCGCTGGCGCAGCGTCGGTCTATCCATTCTTTAAACAAGATGCGCCGCTCATAACAGCTCCACAATATTCCGATAAGAATAACTAAAATTACCTGGAAAAGCCCGAGCCGAAGCGCACTTGTTACAACAGCCGCTACAATATTTATAACAATAACAATTACGCCTAAAGCTATAATGGCATTGCGCTTAGGGATGTATTGATCGCTGTTTGCGTTTTTATAGGCCCTTGCATACAGCAAATTAAGCAGCAGGTACGACAGGCTTGATGCTGCAAAAAGCATAAACAATGCCTCGAAGAACGATAAACTGCCAAAACCCAGGAACAGGCTGAGCAGTAATATTGTTACCAGGTTGGCAAACAGCGCCAGGTTATATTCATTATTGAATTTTTTATTCGGCCCTATCCACGAAAGATCAAAATAATGTTTTTTATACGATTGCCTTTTTATCGACACCATAAAAACAATCAATAACTCGATAGCAAGTGCAACAAAAAATGCAAAAAGCATGGAGAAGCTAAAAACGAAATTGTTGATTGCCCGCGCGCTGGTAAAGGATTCATCCTCCATTATCAGAACCTGGTATGGCAAAATTGAAAACGGAGATACAAAGGCGGTATATTTTTTACCTGAGTAGTTGGTTTCAAAAAGCTGATCGGTATGGGCATCAATAGCGGCTTTAAGCGTTTCGCTTTCCGAAAATTCAACAAAAAGGTTTTCGTTCAGTTGTTTCGTAGTATCAGAATGATAAAGCACTCTTCCCTGCCCGTCAATAATGCTGTATAAAAAGCCGGGTGTAAGTATAGGGTGATATAAAGCTTTAATATTAAATGATATAGCGGTATAAGGTGCACCCCTACTGGCAGATGGTATGGACAACACGGTAGTAAATGTGTTGGTTGTACGCGAAGTTACGGGCTCAAGGTAAAAAGGCTGCCCGCGGTCGCCGTGCATATAAAATGGTTTTTGGGTTTTTAACCGGGTAAAATAATCGCGGGTATGGTAATTGCCCCGGGGCGGTGGTTCTGCACCCGGCGTCCAGTTTTCAATCTCCCAGCCTTTTTCGTCAAGTTGGTATACCTGGTTTACGCTAAGCCCGTTTGTTATTGACTTTAGTTTGGTAGTATCCCAGCCGCTGACTGTTTTGCCGGGGTTGGCCGCTCTGCGTGACAATGGCTTTGCCGGGATGTTTTGCTGACTACAGGCTGCCGCTGCGCGGGTAAGTACCCGGTAGGTGTTTTCTATTTCAGAACTGAACCTGCTTTTGATACTGTCTGCCAGGTTCCTGGTCATAAATTCAGAAGCCGGCGTGCCCGACCGGAACGATGCATTATATGAAAAGAACGCAAAGAAGAGGATAGACATCAATAGCATGGGCACCGTGAGCGAGAACAGGCCGTCGGCAGCAGTCATCCGGTCGTTGCTTCCCATTTGGTATAGTTTAATCCATGGCAGTGCCAGTATACCCGCGATGGCCAACATCAATAAAAACAATACCGCCTGCTCCGGTAATTTGTTCTTTTCTTCGCCATAATGGTCTTTAGTAAGCAAACCAACTATTGTAATCGGTGCTGCAGCCTTAAGGTTCAGCTGTTGCGAAAAAAACTTATAGGTAGTGCCGCTAAGCGAAATGTCTTTTACCTGTTCGGCATTAAAAGCGCTTTTGTCTTTTTTCAGCGAGTCGGATACTAATTGCGTGATGCCGCTTTAAAAACTCTGGTAAATCAAATCAGATTCGCGAAACACAATGTATTCATCAAAAGTTTTTTGTGGCAGTAAAGGCTCAATGAACTGTTTGAATGTATAGGTAATTCCTATACACGCATTTTTTTTGACGATGTGGATGGAGAGGGTGCGCTCATTAAAAATGATGGATGTATCACTGATTGTTCCGGGAGCCGGTTCGGGGTTGGTTTTTACCCGCACATAATTGGTATCGATGGTTAAGGTAAAGTTTTTGGTGGGATAATTTTTGATGTAGGCCAGCAATTTGGCATTGTTATGAGCTTTTGAGAATGGCTGATAATTGCTCATTAAATTATTGAGTGTGGCCAACGAATTGTCGATTTTATCAGATATGTTTTGCGCTGCGTTTTGCAGGCACCTGAATTGCTTTTCTTCCAGCGCCCGTTGATTGTTGGGTACGTAAACAAAAAAATACGCTGCGCCAAGCGTTATTATTACCAAAAGAGTTGCAAAAATTACACCCCGGTTACGGCCGAATGAAAAAAGGTTCCTGATCATGTGATTGTACTTCCATAAGATGTGCGGTGGAGGTTAGCTGCGTAATTGCCCGGGGAAGGCTTATTATGTTATAAATATAAAAATATATATTTATAAATATTACCTCTGTGCTTAAAAAAATAATTTTTAAGCACAAGTTTGCTGCTATTAAACTGAAGGTTTATTGTTGATGTATTGCCACCTATAAACTATCATTAAGCCTTTGTCTGCAGGGACGACTAAAAATGTAAATCCGTTTATTTTAAAAAATATACATAAATAATTGATTTACATATACTTAGTTATGTATTTACATTAAAAAGTGTAAACCATGTAAACCCACTTTTATGGTTAATCCTCCTCTTTAAACTGCAATAATATAAGCACCATAACTAAAAAGGTGACAATCCGTTCGGCGCTGCCCAGCCCGTTCCAAATGCGGCTCTGCCACATGGCAAACCATTCGCCGCCAATTACTTCAAAGCCAAGAAACCAGATTATTATACCGGTAAGTATGCCAGCTACGCCCCAGTTTTTTGACGCATGAAACACAGCACCGCTGCTTTTTAAGTTGTTAAATAAAAGCCAGCTGCCTTTATTGCAGCAAAACGCCATAAAGGCTTCCATTGCTATGATGAAAATATAACCTGTATGATACAGGAATGTGCTATGGACACTGCGGTAATGGATGTTGCTATCAGGAAAAGTTGTATCCATCTTTAGTACATGCTCAACAAAATGGTAGTTTGTAAAATAGTCGGTTGTATTGCCGATAACTACCAGCAAAGCCATTAAACCAATTGCCGCTACCGAAATTGTTTTAGTAAGGCGAAGGAGGAATTGAGTTGTATACATAGTTGGAATGGTTTAATAAACAAATATCTAACTATCAGGACGTAAAACCAACGATGTGGCAACAAACGTTTGGCGATTAATAATTCATACGATATATGTCGGTTGGGATTCATAAGTTTTTAATCAATCAAATACTGTTCGCCGCATATAATCTTTACGACAAAAAGCTTTATTTAGATGCATAAACATGCAGTTGGTATACCAATAGCTGTTTAATGTATACGCCGGGAAATTTTAAAGTCCGATTGCTTTTATTTGGCGGGAAATATTTGATGATGAAGAAACTATTTTTATTAATGTGTGGCCTTGTCAGCGGCTACAACATGTTTGCACAAACGTGCTCCTGTTCATCCCTTTTAAACCAGGTTATTACAAAAACCGAAAGCAATTATGCCGGCTATATCCATAAGGTGAAGGAAAAGGATAGCTCGCAATATGTGAAGTTAAAAGGAATGCTAATGGAAAAGGCGGTTAAAACCTCGTTTATAGATTGCTATGGCGTGCTGCAGCAATATGTCGGCTTTTTTCACGATGGGCACCTGGATATTTTTGAGTCGCCACCAAAACAACCCGACAGTTTAGCAGCCACTGTTAAAACACATCCCCTGCCGGCAAATTACAAAGAACTAATTGCTAAAAAAACCGACAGGGATTCGATAGAGGGTATTTGGCGGGCGGCCGGAAACCTGCAATTAGGCATTGTAAAAACAGGGAAAAATACCTTTTCGGGGGTGGTACAGCAAACATCGACCCCTAAATGGGCGCCGGGTATGGTGAAAATGGAAATTGAAAAAACAGCAAAAAACACCTATAAAGTAGCCATTTACCGGGGCGATTTTGCCCGGTTGCGTTTCGAGAACGTGCATATTTTTAAAAATGTTTTTTTTGCGATGGGGTTTTATCGTTTCGCAAAATCGTGGCCGATAAATGCCGAGTATAGCTACATAAATTCAGTTGACCCACAGCTGCCAATATTAAAGGTTATTGATAAAAATAATGTGCTGCTTACAGTCCCCTCGGCATTAATTGATGGCCGCTACCTGGATAGCGTGCTGAAAAAAAACGAGGCACTGATTACATCAACCCCTAACTTGATAATTGATGTACGCGGCAATGGCGGCGGCAATTACATATGGGGCAGTATTTACAAAATAGCCAATACTATTGTACACCCCGAGCCGAAAAAGCCGGGCACCGACGACCTGCTGCTGATGGCTTCTGAAGACGATGCCGCTTACCTGTACAACCAGAGCACGTATTACCGGCAAAAGAAAGATAGCCTGGCAATCAAATATTACGATGATATTATCGGCAAAATCAGGGCCAATCCAGGTAAAATAATCGGATTCTCGTTTTATCGCGCGTGGCCAGATACCGGCAAAAGGGTGGTATACAAATACCCCGCACATATTGCTGTTATTACCGACAAAGCAGTGGCAAGCGCCGGCGAAGCATTTATTAATGGCTTAAAGGAAACCAGCTCGAAAGTTACTTTGTACGGGGATAACACTTATGGGATGATTGACTACAGCAGTGTTAATGCGCTGCCAATTGGGGACAAAAGTTGTAAATGGTATTACTGGGGGTACCCTGTATTTTTCTCGACAGATATAAAAACAAAACCCATTAATCCTACCGGTATAAAGCCTGATATCTATATTCCTGCGCAAGAAAAGGACTGGGTGCAATGGGTAGCTGACGACTTAAACAAAAAATCTAAAAAATAACGTTACCATTTCCACAACCCCAACCGTTGTGTTATTGAAATGTTGGCGCGTGTTTACAACGCTGTTGCCTGTGGTGTTTTTGTGTTGGTAAATGTCTGGCGGCGTGTTATTCTGCTGATTTGTTTTCCTATTGTTAAAAGTTGCTGAGCGGGTAACTTTATTCCGGATGTTTGTTGCCAGTGGCCCTGCAGCATTACACTGGCAAAAATAACGCTATTATAGGCCAAATTGAAACACGCATCACCAGGCACTGCCTCGTAATAAGTTATTATTTCATCGTTTATAACTTTTACGTGGAACGAGGTATCTGTTAACATTGGGTTGGTAAGTAAGTGTTAGTTCAATAGATATGTGGATGAAGTATTTGACAACAGCAGACTGAAGACAATAATATATATAAAAACATAGGACTAATCAGTTTGTTTTGTTTTAAAGATTTAATTCTGCCAGGTTAAATTTACCGCGTATTCCAGTCGGAAGTTTGTGGAGCGGCCATTACTGAACGCGGCGGTTAACTGATATAATTCTCATCCACAAGCACCAAAATATTTGTAATTTGCCCAACGTCATATCATTCAACACTACTTAATAAAACGCCATGAATAAAAAGCTGTTGGCCCTTGCAGCATTTGGAATTGCGGTTACAAGTTTGCTTTGTTCGTTCAATTACGGTAGTAAACCTATTGTACCGATAATAAAAAGCAGTCACCCCAAAATTGTAAATATTGTAAATTTTATCCGCCTGCTGGAACCGCGTGACCCTGCAATTACCGAAGATGTGCTTTACCAGACCGTGGTAAAACAGGTGGAAATAATGAAAAAATATAAGCTGGCCGGCACTTTTTTATTACAGTATGATGCCCTGATGGATGCTCGCTATCAAATGTTGCTCAAAAATCTGCCGCGCAACTCGTTCGAAATTGGGGGCTGGTGGGAAATACCGCAGCCGCTGGTTGAAAAGGCAGGGTTAAAATGGCGTGGCCGTTATCCCTGGGACTGGCGGGCAAACATAGGCTTCGCAACCGGGTATACGCCTCATGAACGTGAGTTGTTAACCGATGTTTACATGAAGGATTTTAAGAAGATATTCGGCTACTATCCAAAGTCGGTTGCATCGTGGTTTATTGATGCGCATACGCTAAATTATATGTACCAAAAGTACCACATTGTGGCATCGGCTAATTGTAAAGATCAATATGGCACCGATGGTTATACGCTTTGGGGAGGCTATTGGAACCAGGCTTATTATCCCAGCAAAATAAACTCATACATGCCCGCGCAGCACGAAGCAAACCAGGTGCCCGTACCCATTTTCAGGATGCTGGGCAGCGACCCGGTAAGGCAGTATGACAACGGCCTCGGCACAAACAGGCAGGGCGTTGTAACCCTTGAGCCTGTTTATAAATTTGGCGGCGGCGATTCTACCTGGGTAAACTGGTATTTTAAGCAGTTTGTTGAAGGGCAGGACATGGAATTTGCCTACACACAGGCCGGGCAGGAAAACTCATTTACCTGGGATGCCATGGCCAAAGGATTTGATATACAAATGCCGTTGATAGCAAAACTGCGTAACGAGCACAAAATAAAGGTGGAAACCCTGGCCGAATCGGGCGCGTGGTTTAAGGCGAAATACAAGGTTACGCCAGCGACATCGGTTACCGTTAATGAAGATATACCTGGTAGTGACCTCAAAACCGTTTGGTTCAATAGCCGCTTTTACCGGGTGAACCTGTTGTGGGAAAATAGCACGCTACGTTTCCGCGATATTCATTTATTTAATGAGAAGCTGCCTTCGGTTTACGAAACAAAAGTGGCAACATCGAACGAGTGTACGTTTTTCACATTGCCTGTTGTTGATGGTTACATTTGGAGCAAAGCCCAAAAACTGGCAGGCTTAAGGTTTATGACTGCTGTCGACGGAAAATCGGTTAGCTTAGCAGGCGGCAAACCCAGCATATCAAATCCGGCCCCGGGGAAGTTACACATAACCTGGCCTCTGACAACCACACGGGGAACCCTTGTGATGGATATGGACGAGCGAACCTTAAAAATCAAAATAAATGGTGATATCCCCGGTAGCTGGTACCTTGATTTGACAACCGCGGACGGTATAAAATTGCCATTTATCAGTGTAAATAATAACCGTATCAATTGTAAATTTGAAGGAATGAACTATGCCGTAAAAGCTGTTAAGGGAAGATTTACGAAACCGGCAGACGGCGCGGTGTTCAGGATTTCACCGTCCGGCGATTCAATAGTCTTAAATCTTTCGGGTAATAACTAATAAAGCAATGTTATGAAAATAGCAACCTATAACGTAAATGGTGTAAACGGGCGCTTGCCTGTATTACTGCGCTGGCTGGAAGAAACAACGCCTGATGTTGTTTGTCTGCAGGAACTGAAAGCGCCGCAGGAAAAATTCCCGGAGCAGGCTATCCTTGACGCCGGCTACAATGTTATATGGCATGGCCAAAAAAGCTGGAACGGCGTGGCCATACTGGCGCGCGGGATGGATATTACTGAAGTCCGCCGTGCTTTGCCCGGCGATCCTGACGATGAGCATAGCCGCTATATTGAGGCTGTTATAAATGGTGTTACCATAGGCTGCCTTTACCTGCCAAATGGCAACCCGGCACCCGGCCCTAAGTTTGACTATAAACTGCGCTGGTTTGAAAGGCTGAGGCTGCATGCGGCCGAATTACTTGCATCGGGTGTGCCTGTAGTATTGACAGGCGATTACAATGTTATGCCCACTGAGATTGACGCTTACAAAGCGGAACGTTGGGTTGACGATGCGCTGTTTCGCCCCGAAACACGGCTGGCTTTTAAAACGCTGGTGGACCAGGGCTGGACGGACGCCATCCGCACCTTATACCCTAACCAGGTTATCTATACTTTTTTCGATTACTTCCGCGATGCTTATGGCCGTAACGCAGGGTTGCGTATTGACCATTTTTTGTTGAGCCCTAATCTTGCCGGTCGACTTAAAGCCGGAGCCGTTGACCACAACGTACGCGGCTGGGAAAAATCAAGCGATCATTGCCCGGTTTGGATTGAGCTCGCAGATGAATGATATTTATTTAAATAGGGAAAATGAATATTTCGCTAAACAGGATAATACTTTTCGGCAAAGACGTAGAAGGACTTAAGGACTTTTACATGCAGCATTTTAATTTTAAGTTGCTTGAAGAAATTAGCGGCGAGTGGGTGGTGCTAAACGCCGGGGCAATAGAAATGGCATTTCATAAAATTGGCAGCGACTTTATAACAGAAAGCGATGAGCCGTTCAGGGTGGACAGCAACTCCAAATTAGTTTTTAATGTCGACAGCGATTTGACCGCATTTTGCGCCGGTTTAATGCAGCAGGGCGTGGTGTTAAGGGATATAAAATCTTTCCCTGGATTTAATTATTTGCTTTGCGATGGGGAAGATCCGGAGGGTAATGTATTTCAGCTTTCGCAAAAGCTAAACAACGTCTAACGGTTTTCGTAAATGGATGTCCTGCGCTTTAAATTGTGTGGGTGTAAGCCCGGTGACTTTTTTAAATTGAGCCGATAGATGTGCAACACTGCTGTAGCCTAACTTATAAGAAATCTCGTTAAGGTTCATTTCGTTATAGGCAAGCAGTTCCTTAACCCGTTCTATCTTTTGCTGGATTACATAGTGTTCAATCGTTACGCCTTCTGTTTCCGAAAATAACTTGCTTAACTGGGAGTATTCTTTGGCAAGTTCGTTTGAAAGTACTTTCGAAAAATTGAACTTCTCATCTTCCTTGTAATGAATGTGATCAATAATTATGGCTTTTATTTTCTCAATTTGCCGTCCGCGCTGATCATCCAGCAATTCAAATCCAGCACTTTTTAAACCTGTTTTAAATTGTTCGACTTCTTCTGCCGCGAGTGGGTTTTTCAATACGACTTCACCCAGGTGCACATAAACTACCTCAGCATTCATGTTTTCCAACAAAAGCGCGACTGCCTTAACACAGCGCATGCAAACCATATTTTTTATGAAGTACTTCAAAGTGATTATAATGAAGATGAATTTAAAAGCGGGTTTGGGGTATTATTAGCCCCCGGCTTACCAAACAAAGATAGCCACTTAAATTAAATGGCTATCTTGTTTTGAAAAATGGAATTATTACAGGCAATTTGAGCAGGTGCAATTGTCGCCACATGTGCAGTTTTGACAGGTACAATTTGGGTTGCTGCATTTTTGAGATTTGTTTTTGATTGTATTAATCAATTTGAATAATGTTTTCATGATTTTATTTTTTTAATTATTTAATGATACAAATGTAGCCTGGCGATGACCGGCGACCGTTACATTATTTGGGGAAAGATTTACATAATTAAGCGGCTATTTGAAAAAATAACAACCTTATATTTTAGAAGCTAAAACACATATTGTATTTTGGTTGATTACATCCCGTCGCGCCAAGAAATGATAACCCACGACAAGTATTTTAACAAAGCCCGCATTGCACCAACACCAAGTGGTTTTCTGCATGTTGGTAATATATTGTCATTTAGCATTACGGCAGCGGTGGCCCGGAAAACAGGGGCTAAAATTTTATTACGGATTGATGATATTGACCAGGCCCGGGCCAACAAACAATACATACAAGATATTTTTGATACGCTTAATTTTTTAGAGATACCCTGGGACGAGGGTCCTCGCAATGTTAAAGAATTTGAGGATAGTTACTCGCAGGTGCATCGCCTCGGTCTTTACAATGAAGCATTTGAAAGATTACGTGGTAACGGCGCTGTGTACGCTTGCACGTGTTCGCGCAGTCAACTGAACACTTCAGTGTGCAATTGCAAAAATAAGGTATTAACGGACGATATAATTAATGCCAGCTGGCGTTTGGATACAAGTGGCAACCTGCCACTATCGGTAAAAAGCTATAACGGGGAAACAGTAACGGCGGCTTCGCCCGCAGAAATGGAAAACTTTGTGATAAAACGCAAAGATGGCTTACCCGCCTACCAGCTCACATCGGTAATTGATGACCTTTTTTATGGCGTCGACCTGGTAGTACGTGGTGAAGACCTCTGGCCGTCCACGCTTGCGCAACACCAACTGTCGCTTGCATTAGGAGAGGAGATATTTGCTGAAATTGCTTTTTATCATCACCCGTTGCTAATGGAGGCGCCGGGCAAAAAACTATCGAAATCTGCAGGCTCGACATCAATAAATTACCTGCGCGCACAGGGCAAAAAACCGGCCGATATATTTGTGCTGATTGCCGGAATGTTGGGTATAAAAGAAACTGTGGTTAACTGGGAGCAACTTGCGGGACAAATTCTGTAGTATTAGCAGTAGGCACAAGGCCTATTCAAATATTTTCAAATACCTTTCCACCGAAAATTCCATACATTTTTTAGCATCATTTAAAATATAACGCCCAAATGCGCCATACATAGCATCAAACGGTTTATCAATTACTGATGCCTTTATTTGCAATATCTCCTTTTTGGGCAGTGGCACCAAATTGGGGTAGCTATACATAAACGAAACTGTTTTTTGGTCGGGGCTAACCTGTATGGTATCGCCAACCAGCAACATGCCTTTGTTTTGCGGGCTAAATAAAACACTTGCTCCGGGAAAATGTCCGCCGCAGCGAATCAGTTGTATGTCGTCCCATAAGTTGAGCGTGGCCTGGTCCCACAATTTAATATTGGCGTCGGCGCGTGCGAGCCATTTTTTGTCAAACGCGTTTATGTATATGGGTACATTGCCGAAAACCCGGCCCCATACCACAATTGCGGAGAAATAATGAGGGTGCGAAATTGCCATAGCCTGAACGCCGCCTAACGCACTGATAGCTTCAATAGTTTCGGTGTCAATCAGGCTGATACAATCCCATAAAATGTTACCGCCAGGGCTTATTAACAGGTGTGCGCGCTGACCAATTCCAAAAGTAGGCTCTGTATAAATGGCGTATAAATTAGGGGCAACCTGCTCAATTTTATTTTTATGCTCTTGTTGTAATTCGCTAAGTGTTGTCCAGCTTTGGCCGGCGGGATTTACATATTGGCGGTCGTCTTCGCAAATTTTGCAATGGGCTGGCGGTGTATTTGACGGAGCATATTGAACACCACAGGTGGTACAGATATAATGTGTTGAGTTCATGTTGGTTTATTATTTTACAAGTTTATAAAACGGATTTTAATCGCGTTAAACGATGATTAATTTGGACTAACCAATTACATAAAGCCGACAAAAAGATGGAAACACCTAATAGCAGAAGCGAGAAAATTGTATTGTACGATAAATTATTTGCCATGCATCCCGATGCCGTTAGAAAAGGAGACACCATGCCTTATACTTCGCTAAACGGCAATATGTACAGCTATTTTACAAAAGACGACTATTTAGCACTAAAGCTACCGGCACAAAAGCGCGGGGAATTCATACTGAAATACGATACAGGCCTCGTATTTCAGTATGGTATTGTACAAAAGGAGTACGTGCAAGTACCCAATTCTCTTTTGCAGAAAACTGAAGAATTGAAAACCTGGTTTTTTGACAGCTACGATTATGCAACAACATTAAAACCTAAACCAAGCACAAAGGTCAAAAAGAAAGAATAAGCGAACTGCTTTTGCATAGCTTATAAAAACCCTAACTTGACCGTCAATTATAAATCGGTTTTCCTGTTACAAAACATTCATGAAAAAAGGATTAATCTGCATGCTTATCGCCTTGTTATTTGCTTTCATGGCATCTGCACAAAAAAATACCGTTGGGCATAAACCAAACCCCGGCAACTCGATAGCGCCTGTAGGAATCATCAAAAATATCAGCGATTCAGCGCTGCTTGAAATTGTACAACGGCAAACTTTCAGGTACTTCTGGCATTTTGCCCACCCGGTTAGCGGGCTGGCCCGTGAGCGCGACAATACTGTAAAAGCCGAATACTACTGGGATTATATTAACGAAGCCGACGATGAGCCGAACCTGAGCAAACACACCTTCGGCCCCGAAGCCTGCGCCATTGGCGGTACGGGGATGGGCGTACTATCAACCGTGGTAGCCGTAAATCGTGGTTGGATTGGCAGAGATACCGCCTTAAGGCGATTGATAAAGATTGTTGACTTTTTAATAAAGGCCGATTGTTACCATGGTATTTACCCGCATTTTATGAATGGTGTAACCGGCAAGACGATCCCGTTTGGCAGGCTGGACGATGGCGCAGATATAGTTGAAACATCGTACCTGATGATGGGGCTGCTTACTGCTAAGGCCTACTTCAATGGCAACACGCTGCCCGAAAGATATTTCCAAAAACGGGTACAGCAAATGTGGGACGCTGCCGACTGGAACTGGCACAGCGCGGGTGGCAATAAAACTTTGTTTTGGCATTGGAGCCCCCGTAACGATTTTGACATGAATTTCCCGGTATTCGGGTATGATGAGGCACTGATTACCTATATTATTTCGGCATCATCGCCGGTACACCCTATATCGAAGGAACTTTATGAAAACAGCTGGGTAAAAAGCACACCCTGGAAAAATGGCAAATCGTATTTTGGCTACAAACTACCGCTGGGTGATTTTGATATGGGCGGGCCGCTGTTTTTTGAACAATACACCTACATGGGCATTGATCCTGCCGGACTAACTGACGATAACGGCATTGATTATGCCGAACAAACAAAAAATCATACCCTTATCAACAGAGCATATTGTATAGCCAACCCTAAACATTTTAAAGGCTACGGCGAAAACTGCTGGGGACTTACAGCCGGCGACAGCTGGAAGGGCTATGTAGCCCATTGTCCGCAAGACGACCGGGGCGTAATACAACCTACGGCCGCGCTATCATCGTTTCCATACACGCCAGAATACTCCATGAAAGCGCTTAAACATTTTTATTATGATTTGGGAGATAAGATATGGGGTCCATACGGTTTTGCCGATGGCTTTAGCGAAACCCATAACTGGTACGCCAAAACCCATTTGGCGATTGACCAGGGGCCGATTGTAGTCATGATTGAAAATTACCGCAGCGGTTTGATATGGAAGCTGTTTATGAGTAATCCGGATATACAAAAGGGGCTGAAACGGTTAGGATTTAAGAGTAAGTGGGTGAAGGAATAACCGCAACTTTCGAGGTTGTAATAAGTATTAAAAAACTCGCGTTATAAATTCTAACGGTAAAATAGACCGTTGGGAATTACCCATCCCCACGACGAGCAATTTCCTTTAAAAGGAGCGTAGTGCTTTTATCTGACAAAATTGGATTTTGAAAGCTATTATTACAGAATTTACACCGGTAGCCCGTCTCTTTAGTCAATATGCCTTTTATTAAATAATAAATGCTCATGCTTAAAAACAGGCAAATCAAAACCATGCTTAAACACACTCCTAAAAGCACAACCCTGTCAGGGTCTTCGTCTTTTAATCCGTAAATTATCAGGCAGAATAACACAACGATCAATAAACATCCGGCTGATTTAAAGAAATACCTGCGCCTGCTGCTGAATTTGATGTTAGCGCTTTTGCATTCCGGGCAATGTTTAATAATCATTAATAAGGCTTTGCCCGAAGTTACAGCATTTGCTTCGAAAATTTAATCGTTACCTCCCAATAACTATTATCCCCTTTGTAAATCTGTATCTTTTCTGTTACCTTTAGCAAGTAAGCTAATTTGTTGGCGTAACCCTCACGGCAGCAACCTTTTAATTTAAACTATTCAGGTACGCATGATAATCCTTGTAAAGTAATGCGTTTTAAACTCGCACTCATCTGCATGTTGATCAGTCAGTCTGGCTGGTCGCAGCGTACTATTCCCCGTTTCGAAACGCTTAGCAGTAATGATGGCCTGCCTCATAGCTCGGTTTACGGGATTCGCCAGGATAAGAAAGGCTTTATGTGGTTTGGCACGCCCGATGGCCTTTGCCGCTACGATGGCAGTTCACTGCACACTTTTAGGTACCAGGCAAAAAGCGATACCGATGCAGTGAATAATTTTATCCGCGGCAGTTTTTTTGAAGACAAACAAGGCAACATTTGGTACAGTAACGAGAGCGGCATTTTTAAGTGGAATGTATTTACCGAGAATGTTGACAGGGTGAAGGCCTTCGGCAAGAACGATTTTGGCAATAGTAATTTCATTTGCCAGTTTATGGATGAGCACGACAATCTTATCATATTAAATATAATTAAAGGTGTTTTTGAATTCGACACCCATACCTATAAACTAAAACTGTACCCGCTTCCTTATAAAATAGACTTTTCGCAGGTGTCATTTGCTCAAAACAGTGCCGATGATGAAGGGAATGTTTGGGTGCGGCTGGTTGGCAAAAACGACCCTTATATTTTTTTTAACCGTAAAACACATCGCTATGCCTATCGGCTTCAAAAATATCCGCCACAAAGTGTGTTCTTTGAGAAAAACCGCCACATCTTAGCTTTTGATGACCGCATAATTTTTCGTGATTTAAAAACCGGGCGCGATACAACCATTTTTAAAACGATAGATGGAAAGCCTGCGCCTTTTTATTCAGTTCAAAATACCAGGGACAAGTACGGTCGGGAATGGTTTACATCAAGGGGCAACGGCCTGTTTTATTATAATGAAAAAACCGGGCAGTTTTATAACTACCACCACGATAACTCGAAGCTGAAATCGTTGCCATTTGATATATCAACATGTTTGTATATTGATAGGGGCGATAACCTGTGGATAGGAATTGACGGTGGCGGGGTTTCGCGGCTTGATTTAAAGGAGCCCAAGTTTAATTTGTTCCCGTTGTCTGAAGGTGATTACCCCATATTGAAGGACTATTTTACCAAATGCTTTTTTGAGGACGATGCAGGCAATATTTGGTTTGGCACGCACAACAGCGGTCTTAACATTTATAACCAGCTTACAGGTGCCCTAAAAAACTTTCAGCATAAAGACGGAGATGATACCACTTTGCCCGGTAATATTGTAAGCAGTTTTTTAAAGGATAAAGATGGCAACATGTGGGTGGGCAGCAGCGGAGGCATCAGCTTGTTCGATATGAAAAAGCAAACTTTTAGAACCATACCTATTATACATCAGCCTAAAATATTCCCAAAGCTTAATGTTTTTATTTTTAAACTGATACAACTGCATGACGGAGATATTTTGGCAGCTACACTTTTAGGTTTAGTAAGATTACACAAGGATGGGCAAGGCAATTTCACGGCAAGGTATCTTGACAAGTACCCGTATTTGCAGAGCAATATTATAGATGTGGTTGAAATGCCTGATAAAAGTATTTACGCGGCCATATCAAGTATTGGGCTGTTTCACGCAAAACCCGATGGCGAAATGTATAGGCCTTTTGAAACGCTGCTACCCGGGATTGACTTGCGGAGTGTCAGGCATGATGAAAAAGATGCCGGCTGGCTTTGGATCGGTAGCGGGATGGGCTTAATACATTTCAACACTGCCACCAACAAATACCAGATTTGGGGCGAAAAAAGCAAGCTGCCAAACACTTATGTATACGGCTCGCTGGAAGATGAAAATCATAATCTTTGGATTAGCACCAACAAGGGGTTGAGTTTTTTCAATCGGACTGATAATACCTTTGAAAACTATTCATTTCTGGATGGCCTGCAAAGTAATGAGTTTAACACACAGTCATTTTACAAAAGCAAAACGGGCACTTTTTATTTTGGCGGGATAAAAGGCTTTAACTGGTTTAAGCCTGTAAATAGCTTAAAAAACTTATTGAAGCCTGGCGCCGCGATAACGCGTATCGAAATTAATGGCGAGGCATTCCTGAAAACCAGCCCCCATTTTAAAAACCAGGAAATTACCGTGCCCTATAGTAAAAACGATTTTAACATACAGTTTGCGGCCCTTGATTATACACGGCCAGAGGCTAATAAGGTTCAATATATTTTGCAGAACTGGGACAGTAAACCGGTAATTACCTACGGTAAATCGGTACGGTACTCACATTTGCTGCCCGGTAATTATGTTTTTAAATTAAAGGCAGCCAATACCTATGGTGTTTGGAGTGATGAGGAAAAGGTATTTATACATATAACGGCGCCTTATTGGCAGCGCGCCTGGTTTTATGTTGCCGGAGTGGTGCTGGTGCTGGGTATCATCGTGTATATTACCTATATGTTGTCGCAGGTGAAAATAAAGCGGCGGCTGGTTGAGCTCGAAAAAATACAAGCGATAGATGCGGAACGCAACCGGATAAGCCGCGATATGCACGATGAAATAGGCAGCGGGCTAACGCACATTGCCCTGTTAAGTGAATTGATACAAACACACCAGGAGGCCGAGCTATCTATCAAAACGGATGTAAACAGCATATCAGCAGCGGCCAGGCGCTTGCTGGAGAGCATAAATGAAATTATTTGGGCGCTTAACCCGCAAAACGATACGCTGGAGAGCCTGCTTGCCTACACCCGCGAACAAATGCAGCAGCACTTTCAACCATTTGCGCTTAAGCTGCAAATTGACTTTCCTGATGAGGTGCCGTACATAAAACTTACCAATGAGCAACGCCGCAACCTGTACCTGGTTACCAAGGAAGCATTAAATAATGTGATGAAGCACGCAAATGCAACCAGCGCAGAACTAGGCTGCAGGGTTAACGGTGGCAAAATTGAATTCACTGTAAAAGACAACGGCGGAGGTCTGCCTGAAAAGGCAGCAAAGGTAACTTGCAACGGCTTGAAAAATATGCTAAAAAGGATGGAAGATATTGGCGGTGATGTAAAATGGCTAAGTGATAAACAGGGAGTTACGGTAATTTACACGTTTACTGCCGGGTAAAGCCTACTACTTTTTTCACATTTATAAACCGGTAATAAAAGGTTATTTTCACAACTTATGACGCCTATTGTAATTATAGAAGACGACGAAAAAATCCGCAACTACCTGTCGGCCTTGCTGGCAGGGTCGGGCGAGTTCAATTTGCGCGCGTCTTTTGTAAGTGCCGAGGAAGCTATAAACTATTTTGAATGCGGTCTGGGCGATGATATAGAATTGGTGCTTACCGACATTCAGCTTCCCGGAAAATCGGGCATAGAGCTTATTGCCTGGCTAAAACCTTACCGCCCCGACGTGCAATTGATGGTACTAAGCGTTTATGATGATGCCGACCGTGTGTTTAAAGCGTTGCAGGCCGGTGCCACCGGCTATGTACTTAAAAATATGCCGGCCACTAAGCTTATCGAATCGTTAATTGAGCTGCGCAAGGGCGGTAGCCCTATGAGCAGCCAGATTGCACGCAAGGTGGTAATGGCCTTTCAGCAGCAAACGCCTTATGTTGATGCCAAGGATGTTTTAAGCAGCCGCGAGAACGAGGTGCTGCTTTGGTTAAGCAAAGGATTCAGCTACCAGGAAATAGCCGACAAGCTTTTTATATCGATAGATACCGTGCGCACCCATATCCGCAACACCTACGAAAAACTACACGTGCGCAATAAGAAGGAAGCATTGCGGAAAACGGGGTATAGATAGTGTGCTAAGAACCAAGAACCAAGAGTCAAGAGCCAAGAAACACGCGAGATATTATTTGAGTATCAGCGAGTACAATCGTTAGCCGCCACTTATTTTTATCTTGACTCTTGGTTCTTGTCTCTTGACTCTCTTCCCCAATTACTACTTATCTCATATTTTTTATACAGCAGGGGCAGGATAGCTTTACTCCCAAACCCTAATGTATATGAAAAGAGTATTACTACTATCGGCTGTACTGCTGCTGGCCGCCGGCACGCACGCCCAGGAAACCATCCAGGACCTTTCGAAAAAAGCCGCCAAAGGCTTTTTGTACAAAGCAGCAAACGCCGACGGGACCTACACCATCACCTACAAAATTCCCGGCGACAAAAAAGCAAACGAAATATTTTACGAAAACTACACTTTTGATAATAGTATCAAATTTTTAAAGAACGAGGAAATATCAGAGCCTAAACAAACCCAGGAGGACAAACCCGACAGAACAGTTAGCGGTTTTTATGCCAGTGTTGGCGGCTGCAGTTCGTTCGAGATTTTGAGCATGAAGCTGAAGTTTAGCAAGTACACCGAACTACAGGCATGGGATTACAAAAAACAACGATATGTAACCAAAAAAACCATATCGACCGAGACCATCAAACCCAAAAACGAGAACGGCAAATATTACGGATACGCCGCATTTACCAACAGCGACCAAACCCTGTTTGTGCTGGCCGGCGTGGATAGCAAGGTTAACAAACACGGCACCGATTTTTTAATAATGGGGATTAATTCCGATTTGGAAATTACCTCTAAGCCGGTTGATGTCAGTGGATCGCAGTCGCTGGTATACTCAGCACAACTGAATGATGGTGATATCGTATTGGTGTTTGCTCCTAGAAAGGGGGAGCCTGATTTGTCTGCTTATACTTATTTACGGTATTCACCCGGCGGCGAGGTGAAAAATAAGGTAGCGTTTAAGAGTCCATCGAACAACATGCTGATTGTTGATATGGCCGAGAAGGATGGGTCAGTATTTTTCTGCGCCACATCTACCAAATCAAAAGAAGCATATGATGCAGTGTTCGAAGAGTACACAGCATCAATATCAAACCCTTGCTACACCGATGCCCGCAATAAAACCGATGGTAACTGGGAGAGAAAAGCTAATGAAAAGATGGAAAGCTTTCACCTGCTGAAATTTACTGACGGCAATCTTGATTTTGCATCAACCGCCCCGGTCAGCGAGTTTAAATCGAAATTCCGGACATCTCCCACAGATAAGGGGGCTGACCCATACAAGGGCAAAAAATTCAATGTACAGCAATTTTTAATTACACCTAACGGCGAGTTTTTAATAGCAGGGCAGCTTAATGGCAAAACCAGCCTTGGCATGGGTAATCCCGTAAAAACTTATGAGGATATTGTGTGCTTCCATTTCGATAAAGCCGGGCAGCTAAAAGCCCAATACGGTGTCGAAAAAATGAATACTGATAAGAAAAGCGAGATATTCCCGGTATCGCAATCATTCATTCCCTCAAAAGATGGCTCATCACTTTATTGGGTTGTACTCGAGGTTAAAGGCTTTAAAGGCTATGCCGATTTTCTTGATGCCCTTAATGGCCGCTCGACCTTTTACCCACGCTTTTTTCCGCGAATTGCAAAACTTGATGTTCAAAATGCGAATGTTGGCAGCTTTACCGTGCTGGGCAAGGAGAAGTTTTATATGACTAAAAACTTTGAGCCTATATCGAACAAGCAGGAGAACAGCCTGGTATTTGTTGGCAGCGATGAAGACTACAAAAAGCTGTGGGTTAACAAATATGTTTTTCAGTAGGCGGTAAAAAATAATATAAATCTTAACCCTCAAAAATCTATAAAAATGAAAAATGTGCATTACTACTTTGTTGCCCTGGCGCTGATTGTCGCGGGAACGTTCAGCTGCTCCAAAAGTAAGGACAGTAACAAAAAACCGGCCTATACCTGTACTACCTGCAAAGCCACGCCCGATGCCGTTGCCGCGAATGATGCCAGTAACAAAGGCATTTATAAAGGAATAATAATAGGCTCAAGCGGTACCATTAAGTTCGACCTGGCAAATAGCGGCACAACCTTAACCGCCACGTTGGCGATAGACGGGGTTACAGCCACGCTAACAGCATCCGTAACCACGCAAAACGGTGATACTTATGTGTCGGCATTTACCGGGACATGGAGCGGTCAGCCGGTAAGTATTACCTTTTCGGTAGGGGCGGGCGGGCAAAATCCAACCGTTACCGCGTTTAATATTCCCGGCCATGCCAGCGCGACGTTTACACTTGCAAAAGAAACGTCAAACGCGCTGATTGAGTGTTTTGAAGGAACGTACAGCACCACAAAGCCGGAAACAGGGACATTTAATTTGCTGTTATCGCGCAGCTTGAAACTGTTTGGTGGAGCGTCGCGCAAAACAGGCTCGTCAGAAAGCAACTCTTTTCACGGTTCAATAAATGCGAACAGTGAACTGGTTGATGCTGACGGCGGCAAAGTACTAGCCAAGCTTACCGGCGACGTACTGGCCGCAACTTTTGTTGACGGAAACGGCTCAACGGTTACGGTTACCGGCAAACGAACTTTTTAATCAACTTTGCATGTAGGTTCATTAGGGAGGACTACACGTGCAATAGCTTCGGACTAACATCCGGGGCTTTTTTGTTTTTAAATCCGAAAGTAACCGCGTGCTTTAAATAAACTGCTGCCTCCCGTAACAAAATAGCCCTTCAGTCGTTATATAAGGGCAACACTCCATAGCATACTCTTCGCAGAATTCAAAGAATATCCATTATCCTCTGTCTTTTCCCGATCAATAGGCCGTGTCTTCATCAAAATGATGATGAAAAGGTGCGTCATTTATATTTAGCTGTTTAGCATGATTATCCTTGTCTTTTTTATCGCGCACTGGTTCTTGTCGTTGTTTTTTCAAACCTTTTTCCAGCATCGTTATGCTTCACACCGCATGTTTACTACAAGCAAGGGCTGGGAGCGGGTATTTTATTTAATGGCCTATTTTTTTGAGGGGGCCTCGTTTTTAAACCCCCGGGCTTATGCCACCATGCATCGTGAGCACCATGCTTATAGCGATACCGCGAAAGACCCGCATTCGCCGCATTTTTTTACCGATATTTTTCAAATGATGAAAGCCACCATACTAACTTTTGGTGATCATTTAAAAAGAACAAAAGATATTGAAGCCAGGTTTGCCGGGAATTACCCGGAATGGCCATTTATAGACAGGATTGGTTCATCATTGCTTTCGAGGCTGCTTTTTAGCGTGGCTTACACTTGCTTTTATATTGCGTTTGCTACACACTGGTGGATGTTCCTTTTGCTGCCAATTCATTTTATGATGGGCCCTATCCATGGCGTTATCGTCAACTGGTGCGGACATAAATATGGCTACACAAATTTTGATAATAAAGATAAATCAAAAAATACCACGCCGTTTGATTTCCTGATGCTTGGCGAATTGTTCCAGAACAATCACCACAAACACCCCAACAGCGCCAATTTTGGCAAACGATGGTTTGAAATTGACCCGGTTTACCCGGTTATGAAACTGATGCACTGGATGCGGATAATCAAGCTACGCAAAGCTTATTAATTTAGTACCACAACTGCTTACCGGCCTTTTTACAAGCCGGCCGGTATTAACTCAATTAAATAACATGAAAAACCCAACCATAGAAAAAGAAACCAGGATGTATTTGTTCGATTTAACAAATACGGCGCTGGAAAATGGCTTCAAAGCCGATGATAACTGGGAACTGGTACTTGGTACCGAGGCCCAAAAAACAAAAATTCAAAGAGATTATTATCCTGCGGTTACTGCAAAGATTTTTGCCGAAATAGCCTTGCCGGTATACTATACCATCAAATCGAGGCTGCACCAGCCATTAAATACAATTGAACAAAACCTCGACGTAAAAACTGTTGTAAAAGATCACCTTAACTACGTAATTGCGTATAACCCGAAGCGGGAACGCAGGTAGTTGCGGGGGATTTAGCAAACATGCAACCAGCTTCAGAACTGTCAATCCCTATTTCAAAACCGCTGCGACGGTTGGCGATGGTTCACTTTCGTTCTTCAGCCTGTCCAACGCCGTTACTACGTACAAATATGTTTTGCCACGTTTCACATCGTTATCAATAAAATAAGTATTGCTGTTATATTGAATATGAAGGATATGCCTGGGGTCGTTTAAATTCACCTTTTCATTGCCGTCGAATTTGTAAACCACATAACCATACACCGGTTCTTTGTCCTGTGCAAGTTCAGGTGTGGTCCATTTTAGTTCAACACCCCGTGGTGTTTGCGTTGCATTGAAGTTTACCGGAGGTTTTGGTGCTACAGAATCCAGCCAAAGCATAACCGGTGGCAGCGCCGGGTATTTATAATAATTTTGTCTTAACGAATCGGCAATACCAAGCGGGTTGTTTATCAATGATTTTGAACTAAAATAAACGCTGCCCTGCACCCTGGGGTTTTTGCGCAGGTATCGTATTTGATCAGGCATTTGGCCCGGGTTTTTGAACTTGTTTACTTTCCGCTCATTTATTCGGTACGCCGCCATCCCGATGTATAAGTGCCTGCCGTAGGTGTTATTGCTCCACCAGTCGAGCAGCGTGTTAAACGCTGCGTTACGGTCGTCCATCGGCCAGTATAGCTGGGGATTAATATAGTCGACCCAGCCCTCTTTAACCCATTTGCGCGAGTCGGCGAACAATTCGTAATATGATGAACCACCATGTGTTGCCGAACCATCGGGATTTTGACGGGCGTTCGCCCAAATACCAAAGGGGCTAATGCCAAATTTTACGCGCGGTTTATGGGACTGGATGCTGTCGCTTAGCATTTCAATCAGCGTATCTACATTGTGCCGTCTCCAATCCTTTATGTCCTGGTAACCAGCGCCATAAGTGGCAAATGCCTGCGCGTCGTCAATGTGTTGGCCATCAATCTGGTATGGGTAAAAATAATCATCCAGGTGTACGCCATCTATGTCGTAGTTATCTACCACATCTAAAAATACCTTAACAATATAGTCGCGTACCTCTGGTATCCCGGGGTTAAACAGCTTAATGCCGCCGTAAGTAAAAAACCATTCCGGTTTTATCCGTGTGATGTGCGAAGGGGCGAGTAGCGAAAATTTGCCATCGTTTGTAGCCCGGTAGGGGTTAAACCAGGCGTGTAACTCCATCCCACGTTTATGGGCTTCATTTATAGCAAATTCAAGTGGGTCGTAAGCAGGGTCGGGGGCTTTACCTTGTTTGCCGGTTAGCCATTTAGACCAGGGTTCGCGGCTTTTTGCGTAAAAAGCATCGGCTGCGGGCCGTATCTGGAACATTATTTCATTTATGCCCTGGCGCTGGTGGGCATTCAGCCTGTCAATCATCTCCTGCTTCTGTTCGCTAACGGGCAGGCCCGGTTTGCTTGGCCAGTCAATGTTTTCAACGGTGGCTATCCAAACGCCCCTAAACTCGCGTTTTGGCGGGGTAGTGTCGTTATCCGCGTTTTTTGCGTTTACTATAGAATCGACATTTTGTACCGGCTGGGCGCGTGCCTTTAAACAAACAGTGAATATTAACAAAAAGAAAATCAATAGCCGGTAGATGCGCATCAAACAAATTATTAAAAGCTGCAAAGATATAAACTCAATGCCAAGCCGTTTTAGTATATTTATAATAATTGCCCGTATTTTGTGTTTTAATCATATTGTATTTACTTTTAACAAGCCGTAAAACACGTGTTGTAACATTTAGGGCAAAATTTGCGTTATATTTTTCACACATTTACAAAATTTTAATGGGATAGAATCAATAATTATACCGGGAATTAATGCTGAAGCGCCAAAACAAATAAGTTGTAACATTTATTATTATAAAACCGGCTTACTTTAATTATTATTGAACACTTAAAAAATCTAACTGCTATGGAAAACCAAACAAGCCAGCAACCAAAGAAAAATTCAAATGTCATTTACTTCCTGATAGTGGTTGTATTGGCTTTGCTTGCTACGGATGTGTACTTGTACATGCAAAAAAACAAATCGGACACTAAAATAGTTTACCAAAACGACGAAAAAAGCAGGCTGCAAACCGAGCTCGACAGCCTCGAGGCCCAAATTGAGCAGGTAAATGCAGGTAAAACCCGCATGTCGTCAACGCTGATGGCCAAAAATGATTCGCTAAAGTCCAAGATAAAGGTGTTAAGGGCCGAACTGGCAAAAGGCAAAATGACTGTTGCCGAACTAGCTAAAGCACAGGAAGACGTAAAACAACTAAGGTATTTTGTAACCAGCTATACAGCCCAAATTGAAGAGCTTAAAAAACAAAATGCAACACTGGCTGTAGAAAGGGATACGCTAAAAACCAATTTAGCTACTGCTGCAAAAAAAGACAGTGACCTTACCAAACAAAACAAGGATTTAGGCACAAAAGTTAAAGTAGCATCGGCCCTTAAAGTGGCCACTGTGGATGTTGTTGCCTACAAAATAAGGGGCAGCGGCAAAGAGGTCGACACCAAACGATCGAGCGTTGCCAAGAAAATTAAAATAAACTTTACTATAGCCAGCAACGCCGTGGCTGAGAAAAACATGCACGACGTTTATGTGCGCGTAATTGACCCGACCGGCAACCTGATAACCGGCGCCGATGCGGGCACTTTTAATGCCGATGGCCAGGACTTGCAATACACCTATAAAACATCAATTGAGTTTAAAGATGATGGCAGCGGATTTACCATTGACTGGGTAAGCCCGGTTGCTTTCCAAAAAGGCTCATACACCGTGTTAATGTATGCTGATGGATATACCATGGGTAAGACAAGCTTTGATTTGAAGTAAGTCCGAAAGACCGAAAAGTCAGTAAAGCCCGAAAGATAAAAGAAAAAAGCGCCGTTGCTGATTTAGCAAAGGCGCTTTTTTGTGTATATATATTTTGACCGTCGCAGAGACGCGATGCTTCGCGCCTCAAACCATGCAGGTCACAAACCCTTCTGATGGATTGTCCTGCGGGAGACGCGATGCATCGCGTCTACAAATCACTTCCCATACAACGTTTTCCACGCCCCTTCATACACATCCTTCGCTGTCCATTGCGGCTGTATGGGGTCATCAGCAATGTATTTGGCGGCAAGGATGTAGGAGCCGATGAATTTCATCATATAGTTCATGTCCATGTTGCCGGCTTCGTCGCTTAGCTGGTGGTAGCGGTTGGTAATGGTCGCATCGAATGTTTTCATGCCGAGGCTAAATGTTGGGGCTGGTATGCCTTTGCCGGCAAGCGGGTAATTATCGCTGCCCGAAAAAAGCTGGCCACCGGTTGGGTCGCCGCCAACATGCAGCCCGTAAGCCTGGCAAGCTTTAACAATAAGCGGATCGGCGCTGGTGCGGCCAATGCCAACCAGCGATATTAAGGTTGTATCGTTATAACTGGCGTTATCGATATTTAAATTATAAATCGTTTGTTTTAAAGGCGTAACCGGGTGTGCCGCGTAGTAGATGCTACCCAGCAGGCCCTCTTCTTCAGCGGTGTAGGCAATAAACAAAACGGAACGTTTAGCCGGATGTTTACCGAAATATCTTGCCGCCGCTATTATTGCCGTGGTGCCCGAGGCATTATCCCTTGCGCCGTTATAAATACTGTCCAATTTGCCTTCTTCCATCCTGGGCACTGCGGCTACACCTAAATGGTCATAATGCGAGGACAACAGCAGGTATTGTTTGCTAAGCTGCGCATCGGTACCAGGGATATAAGCCATTACATTTTTCAGAGCGATGTCTTTTACCCCGGTGCCCGAAATATTGATGCTGGCTTTGGCGCCGGCAGTTTTTACGCCATCCTCCAGCTTTGCTGCATTAATAATAAGTGTTGGCAATTGATTTTCATCTGCCGGGCCGGCTGGTTTACTGCCGCCGAGATAACCTGATACTTCGCCCCAAAATGTTGCGTCGGTATTCCAGCGTTCAATTAATGCAGCCGCGCCTTTTTCGGTAAGTGTTTTCTGCAGTGCCGCCATTCCGCGGAAATATTGCGAGCCGTTGCTTTGATTAACCTTTCCCATATCAACCAGTACCATTTTGCCTTTTACATCGGCAGCGGGCAGGCCGGCTGCTATATCTTTATCAGCATAAATAAGAGGTGCGTCAAGCTTAATATCTTTTGCTTCAGGCTGCAATGCGTCGATGGTCGTTTTAAAAGTCATCGAACCAATAGATACTGTACCGGTTGCAGAGGGCGTAACAAACCTCAGGCTGAACAGTTGAAAATAACCGGTAGCACCGTCTACCGGCTTTGCGCCGGCCGCTTTAAATTGGTCGGCAATATATTGGGCGGCGGTGTTTATCTCGGGGCGCTCAATGTTGCGGCCTTTCAATTCGTCGGACGCTAAATAACGTAAGGGCGCTAAAGCAACATCAGGCGGGTTGGTTGCCGCAATGTTTTTCATATCGTTTTGCTGTGCAAAGGCAAAGCCGCCGAGCAGCACGAAAGCTAAGGTGAGTTTAAGTTTCATGGGTTTAAAGATAGGGAATAGGATGAATGGTTTTTAGTAGAAACGCAATACTTTGCGTCTCTATAAAAAATCGAGAAATATAAATGCGGGTTACCTGTCAGCGGGAGACGCAAGTATTGTGTCTCTACGAGAAAACCTCCACACCATCATCACACAACGCCCATACCATATAAGGGTGCGTATCCGCGTGGTAAATCTCACCGGTGGCAGATATGCCGATGATGCCGGCAAAGCCATCGTAAGGCTTGAGTTCATTGAGGGTTTTTTCGGTTGCAAGGGCTAATGGCATGGCATCGGTAACGCGGGTTACTATATTTGATGCGACTGCACCGCTGACAATATCCTCGCCTACGCCAGTACACGATATTGCTGCAAAAGCATTGGCATAATTACCAGCCGTAGTTGCTGAATCGCTCACGCGGCCGGGTATTTCAAAGCCCTTGCCCCCGGTTGAGGTGGCGGCCGCCAGGTTGCCGTAAACATCGAGCGCCACACAGCCCACAGTGCCAAGGCGGATGGAATCGCTTAGTTTCTTTTCATATTCTTTACGGCGCTGCGGTGTTTCGGGGTTGTAATATTTAAAGCCGTTTTCGCGGGCGAAATTAAGGGCGCCCCTGCCGCTCAATACGCGGTCGTCATAAGGTAAAAGTTTCTCGGCAATGCAGATAGGGTTTTTTACATCTTCGATATTTATCACTCCCGAAAAACGCATGGTTTTGCCATCCATCAGCGAGGCGCTTAAGCGTATCTTACCATCACTTTGTATTTGTGAGCCCGTACCAGCGTTAAACAGTTCGCAGTTCTCCAGCAGGCAGGTTGTATAAACCACGGTTTCGACGGCGGTATGGCTTTGCAGGTATTTATGGCCCAGCTTCACTATTTCGGCAAGCGCATCCTGCTTGGCTTTTTTTACTTCCTGGTTAGTTTGCGATTCGCTAAAAAAACCACCGTGGATTATTATTTTCATGGTAAACATGTATTATGGTAGAGAATCAAGAACCAAGAGTCAAGAATCAAGACGAAAGATACACGTGGTGACTTTTCTTCTCAACTCTAAAAATTTCTCTTTTTCTGGCTCTTGACTCTTGGTTCTTTTCTTGGCTCTTGACTTCTTGATTCTTGACTCTCTTCTTAGCTTCCTATACCCGGCACATGTGCTACCGTATCTTCGGCTTTCACGCTTTTCTTTATCATTAACTGGTTGGTCAATAAATCGTATTTATCAAATATCGACATTACGCTTACCCGCATGTTTTTTATGGATACCGGCGAGCCCATTTCCACATCATAAATATTGGTTTCGGCCATTTTGCGGCCGTTAACCAAAATGGTAAGGCCTGAGCCGATGGCTTCCATCATGGTGCCTTCGGTGATCAACAAACCGGCATCTTCGCCCAAGCCGATACCCAGCATGCCCGGGTTACTGGCTACCGCATATAACAGCCTGCCTATGCGGCCGCGCTGTACAAAGTGAGTATCAATAATAACAGAATCAATAAAACCAAGTCCGGCGGTTATCTGCACCTCGCCTTTAATCAGCGCCTTGT
This sequence comes from Mucilaginibacter flavidus, assembly GCF_024055575.1. Classification (GTDB taxonomy): domain Bacteria; phylum Bacteroidota; class Bacteroidia; order Sphingobacteriales; family Sphingobacteriaceae; genus Mucilaginibacter; species Mucilaginibacter flavidus. The sequence continues at coordinate 116,047 of NZ_JAMXOE010000010.1, forward strand.
TGCTTTGGCCGCGATAAATCATATTGGTTGATGCCGCTGCTGCCCCTGCTGATGTGCCTGCTATAACAAAATGCTCTTTTTCGTAACGGCTCTTCATTATCTGCAAAAATTCCGTGCCGCCAAAAATCGAACTTAATCTCAGCTGGTCGCCGCCGCTAAACATCACCACATCGCATTTGCGGATGCGTTCCAGGTATTCGGGGTTTGATGCGTCCTCGCGCTTGCGGATATCCATTACCCCAATCGGGTTTGCCAGCAAATAATTAAAGGCCTCGGTATATTCCTCGCCCACAAGGTCGGGGATTTGCGATGCAGTAGTAATAACCTCAACAATTGAACCTGATTGCTTTGCCGATTCGGTAATTATCCGCCTCAATATTCCCTGTTCAAAAAATTTAAGGTGATCTGGTTTTATCAATTGCTCCTGTGCGCCCAAATTTGTGTTCATGTCAACGGCGCCGCCAATAATTATTAATTTACCTTTCGGGACAGTCATTTTTAGTTAATTAAGTTAGATTAGGCTGAATGATTGCTTCAGTTGACAATGTCCATTAAGTTTAACTATATTAACTCAATTCAACGTAATCAACTTACTCACGTAATCAACCTTCGCCTATCGCACTACAAATTAAAATAAAAACCGCCATAAACACAGGTTGTTGTAAATAATAATGCCTTTTTTGTGGCAAAAGTTTTATTAAACGCTTAAGTTATTTAGTTTTAAAAGAAAATTACCCCCAAACATTGATAGCATCATCTTTATGAAGATAGAAAATATACAAGTATTGCGCGGCCCGAACATCTGGAGTGTTAGTCGTAAAAAATTAATACAAATGCGGCTGAACCTCGAGGACATGGAAGATCGCCCAACTAATACCATTGAGGGTTTTTACGATCGGCTGGAGAAACTGATGCCAAGCCTTTACACGCACCGTTGTTCGCCGGGTGTTGAGGGGGGCTTTTTTCAGCGGGTTATTGCAGGCACCTGGATGGGGCATGTAATTGAGCATATTGCGTTGGAGATACAATCACTCGCAGGGATGGAAACGGGATTTGGCCGCACCCGCGAAACAAAAACCAGGGGTGTTTATAATGTTGTGTTTACCTACCTGGAAGAAAAGGTGGGCATTTTTGCTGCCGAAAGCGCTGTGGCCATTGCCGATGCTGTTATTAATGGCGAAGATTATGACCTTGACCGCGACATACAGAAAATGCGCGAAATACGCGAAAATACCCGCCTGGGCCCAAGCACAGGATCGATAGTTGAAGAGGCCATAGCGAGGGATATCCCCTGGATTAGGCTGAACAACCAATCGCTGGTGCAATTGGGCTACGGAAAAAACCAGGTGCGTTTCCGCGCCACCATGACGGAGAAAACCAGCAGCATTGCCGTTGATATTGCCAGTAATAAAGACGAAACCAAGCGTTTGCTTTTGGAGCAGGCCATACCCGTTGCCAAAGGGATTACTATATCATCGCTTGAAGGTGTGGACGAAGCTATCCGCAAAGTTGGCTTTCCGCTGGTATTTAAACCATTGGATGGCAATCATGGCCGCGGCATATCCATCAATATCCGCACCAGCGAAGATGCTGTTGCCGCTTATGAGTTTGCAGCCAAAATATCGCGCCGGGTAATTGTTGAACGATTTATAACCGGGTACGATTTTAGGGTATTGGTAATTGATAACAAAATGGTGGCTGCCGCCCTGCGCGATCCCGCCCATGTTAAAGGTGATGGCGTATCGACAATACAACAGCTTATCGACAAAGAAAATACTGATCCACGCCGCGGTTACGGGCACGAAAATGTGCTTACTTTAATCTCGATAGACCGGGACACACTGGATTTGCTGGAAAAGAAAGGCTATACTTTAGAAACTGTACCTAAAAAAGGCGAAAAGGTTTTTGTAAAGTCGACCGCTAATTTGAGCACCGGCGGCACTTCTGTTGATGTTACCGACCATGTGCACCCGCAAAACATATTTATCTGCGAACGTATCTCCAAAATCATCGGGCTGGATATTTGCGGCATCGATATTATGGCCGAAAACCTTACCGAACCGCTTACCGAAAATGGGGGCGTGGTTTTAGAGGTGAATGCCGCGCCTGGCTTCCGGATGCACATCGCGCCAAGCGAAGGCTTGCCACGCAATGTTGCGGGACATGTGATAGATATGCTGTACCCCCCGGGAAAGTCGGCACGTATCCCGATCATCTCGATAACAGGCACCAACGGAAAAACCACTACGACACGACTGATAGCCCATATTGTTAAAAACAATGGTCATAGGGTGGGTTTCACCACATCCGATGGGGTGTATGTGCAAAACACGATGATGCTGAAAGGTGATACCACCGGCCCGGTAAGCGCCGAATTTATTTTAAAAGATCCGACCGTTGATTTTGCGGTACTGGAAACAGCACGCGGCGGCATTTTGCGCGCGGGACTCGGCTTTGGCTTTTGCGATATAGGCGTGGTTACCAATATACAGGAAGACCACCTTGGTTTAGCCGATATCCACACCCTTGACGACCTTACACGCGTAAAAGGTGTAGTAGTTGATGCCATTAAAAAAGATGGTTGGGCGGTGCTGAATGCTGATAACGAATACTGTGTGCGGATGGGCAAAAATGCGCATTGCAAAGTGGCTTACTTTAGCATGCACGAGAATAATCCCATTATTAAATCGCATTGCAAAAAGGGCGGTATAGCCTGCATTTACGAAAATGGCTTTATCACCATACAGAAAGGCGATTGGAAAATACGCGTACAGCGCACGACCCTGATCCCGGTAACGTTTGGCGGCACCGTGCCATTTATGATTGAGAACGTGCTGGCTGCTACACTGGCCACCTACCTTTACGATTTTAAAACCGACGACATCAAAATATCGCTGGAAACGTTTATCCCATCCGCAGCGCAAACACCGGGCAGAATGAACATCTTTAATTTTAAAGATTTCCGCTTTATGATTGACTTTGCCCATAACCCGGCCGGCTTTAGGGGCATCAAAGCGTTTTTAGACCATGTCGATTCGCCTCTGAAAATTGGCATCATTGCCGGCACCGGCGACAGGCGCGACGAAGACATCCGCGAGTTGGGCAAGTTATCAGCCGAGATGTTCGATTATATCATCATCCGGCAGGAAAAACACCTGCGCGGCCGTACGGCAGAAAATATTGTGGGCCTGCTTATTGAAGGGATTGACTCCGTTGATAAAAACAAAACCTACGAAATTGTGCCGAATGAAATTGACGCGATTAAACATTCCATGAGTTTGGCAAGGCCTGGGACTTTTATAGTGGCTTTAAGCGATGTGATTGATAACGCAATTGAAACCGTGCAGAATTACCAGGAACAGGAGAGGAACGGAACGTTTAATATGTAATTTTTGATTTCAGAATTCGGATGTTGGATTTGTTAAATGGAAGACAGATTTACGAAGTTTTTAAGACTTTGTAAATATTTTAATGCCTTCCCCGCTCTTGTTTTAAAGCAAACCCCGACCGGCACACCTACGTCATAAACAATTTTTTTACAAAAAGTGCTGACACTAATTTGTCAGCACTTTTTGCATTTTTTAGCGTCGCAGATAGAGTAAAAAGTGCCCTATTGATTCGGAAAAAGGCTTTTTGCTGTCCTGTGCCCACTATTCACTGTTCCACCCTGTTCCTTATGTTCCACTGTGAACAGGAACGCAAAACTATACTATAGCACTGGAATAGAGTTACAGTGGGGTTTGGGTTAATGCCTCGCCCTCTTCTTCAACACACCGCCGGCAGCTTCTTTTATGGTGCTGGTAAACACAAATGCTTTGGCATCAATTTCGTAAACCACGTTGCGCAGGCGCCTAACTTCGAGGCGTGTTACTACGGTGAAGATAATATCAACCGGGGCGCTAACGTCAAAGCTGTCTTTTAAAAAGCCGCGCTCGCCTTTGTAGATGGTTATGCCACGGCCAAGGGTCATTACCAGTTCGCGTTTTATTTGCTCGCTCTGACCCGAAATGATAGTCACGCCGGTATATTCCTCCAGCCCCTCAATAACAAAACTGATGGTTTTTGAAGCGGTATAGTAAGTTAATATAGAATATAGTGATGTTGGCAGTCCCAGTTTTATAGCCGCTATCAGGAAGATAACGATATTGATGCCCAATATTATTTCGCTGATGGTAAATGCAATCCGCTTTCCGGTGTACAGCGCCAGTACTTCGATGCCATCCAGCGCGCAGCCACCACGTATGGCCAGGCCGACGCCGATCCCCATAAATACTCCGCCGAAAATTGACGTAAGCAGCTTATCGGAAGTTACCAGCGGATAATTTATAAACGACAAACAAAGCCCAAGGCCGATGATCGCGATAACTGTTTTTATTGCATAGGTTTTGTTTATCTGGAATGCCCCCATAATAATAAATGGGATATTGGCTATTACTATAACATAGGCGATGTTCCAGTGGTAAAGCTCGTGCAACAACAGCGATATACCCGTTACCCCGCCATCAAAAAAACTGTTAGGGACTAAAAAGCTTTTTAGTGCAAAGCCGCAAAATAAAATACCGATAACAACATAAAGTGTGTCCTGCAACCATGATGGCAATTGTAAATTCTTCATCTGTTATTTTACCTGTGCTTTAATGCGCCCTAAGTTAGCATCCTTTTTAGCTTGCCGCAAATTATTGGCGGTTTTGGTAAAATATTGATGCTTTTCCATAAAAGCTACCTGTTTGCGGTTCCACGCATCCATATCACCCGCAGTTCCGAAAAAGGAATTTTCCAAAAATAACTGGTTGGCAATAAAAGAAAAATCATCGCGGCCAAGGTAATCCAAATCAGCATCGGCCAGAATTTCTTCCAGATGATTTTTTGGCGACTGTGGCAAACGGGTTGCCATTATCATTCCGCAAATCTTATCTATTTCGTTGGTGTCGTAACCAAAATTCGGCAATGTTTCCCGGGCAATACGGCATGATTCTACCTCGTGGCCGTTTGCCTTAACCAAAAAACCGCTGTCGTGATAATAGGCGGCGGTTAATAGTAGGGTCATTTCGTCGCCGGCAATTCCATTGGCTTGGGCAAGGCGTTTGACGGCTTCATATACGTCAAGCGTATGTGATGAATTGTGATAGTTCAGATACTCCGGTAGCTCGTCATTCAATTTATTAATAATATAGTTACCGGCATCATCCAATTGCATACAATAAGGGTTTTTGCGGCTAATATATTAAATGTTTTATTTGCCCTGCACCCCTATATTTGTTTATTAGCCGATTATTTAGTTACTTGATGGAAAATGTACATCGATGGTATATTTACTCACTACCGACAGATTTAATTTAATGAAGATATTTTACCTGGTTTTATTTTTTACACTATCCATTGTATCGGCAAATGCACAAAAAATTGATACGCCCAGCGTAAATGTCGACAGCGTAGTACGCGTTACGCTGGACGATACTACGAAAAAAAAGGTTGCACCCAATAAGGATAGTCTTTTCAGACTTTTGCCTTCGGCAAAACCAATTGCCAAACGGCTAAAGCTTGTATATCAAATTATAAATAATGGTATTGATTTTTCGGTACAGGGGTTAAGCTATCATTATAAAATACTCAATTGGGCAAAAAAAAATAACGACCGGGTAACCGAGGCCGTTATTACCGCAGAGCTTGGCTACAATATTTCGGAAAACGGCGACAAGGACGCAGGCGTTAAAATGTGCTTTGCGGCGCTTAAACTTGCAGAGCAAACCGGCTATAAACAGGCCCTTGGCGTTGCGTATGGTAACCTGAGCATTTGCTATGGAGATAATAACCTAACGCTGAGCAAAGCATATATAGAAAAGGCGCTTCGTTTTTCGCGGGCTGCCAATGATACCATGAGCACTGCTTATGCTTTGGGGAATTTAACACGCTACTATCTGCAACTCCATCAGCCGGGGCCTGCTAAAAGTTCCGCTTTAACGTTTATCAGGTGGTGTGTTGATAATTACAAAAGCGAGGTGCCGCGTGCGCTGATAACCTTAAGTTGGTTTATGCCCGATGAAACTAAACTTAGATATTACCGGGCGGCGGCTATGATTGCCGCAAAAAGGCGCGACACTGCAAATACTACAGAAGCTTTGATTAATATTGGGCGCTACTATTTAAAGAACAATAAGCGCGACTCGGCATTATTTTATGCGCGAATGGTTTATCAGATGTCGAAAGGTTCATCTTTAGGTTCCTTGCTTGCACCAACGCTTTTACTTTCAAAATGCTTTCCTGCCCGCGCCGATAGTACACTTAAATACACCATTGAATATTATACGATACGCGACAGCCTGAAAAACTTTAACAAAGCCCAGCGTGCCCAGGCGCTGGCGTTTGCCGACGAACAAAACCGGCGTGAAGTTGAAGCGAAACAGGAAAAATACGTTGCCGACCTTGAGCTTTATGGCCTTGGGATTGTAGCCGCCTTTTTGATTTTGCTGGCGATTATTTTATGGCGCGGCAGCAGGCGAAGAAAAATAGCCAATGAACTGCTACAGGAGCAAAAAGACCAGTTAGAAGAAACATTAAATGAACTTGAAGCTACGCAAAACCAGCTCATCCAGTCCGAAAAAATGGCATCACTGGGCGAGCTCACCGCTGGAATTGCGCACGAGATACAGAACCCGCTGAATTTTGTAAACAACTTTAGTGAGGTGAGCATGGAACTGGTTGGTGAAATGGAGCTGGAGTTAAGTAAAGGCGACAAAGATGAAGCGATTGCAATTGCTACCGACATTAAACAAAACCTGGAAAAAATACGCCACCACGGCCTGCGCGCCGACGGAATTGTAAAAGGCATGCTGCAGCACAGCAAAGCCGGCAGCGGTACCAAAGAGCCCACCAATATAAATAACCTGGCATCTGAATTTATGCGGTTGGCTTATCACGGGTTGCGGGCTAAAGACAAATCGTTTAACGCCGAAATGGTAATGCACCTTGACTCCGACCTTCCGTTGGTAAATGTTGTACCGCAGGATATTGGCAGGGTATTGCTTAACCTGTTTAATAACGCGTTTTATGCCGTTCAGCAAAAGCAAAAAACAGCCGGTGATGATTATAAACCTACCGTTGAAGTATCGACCAGCCTGTTTACGCCGCCGTCCGGCAGCCAGGGTATTTATTTGCGGGTTAAAGACAACGGCACAGGCATAGCTGATGACATCAAAGAAAAAATAATGCAACCTTTTTTCACCACCAAACCAACTGGCGAAGGCACAGGTTTGGGACTTAGTTTAAGTTATGATATAATGGTTAAAGGTCATGGCGGTAAAATTGATGTTGATAGCGAAGTGGGCGAATACACCGAGTTTGCGGTTTGGCTGCCCTTAAATAAAGTTACAAACGCATAATGGTAACCGGTTAAACTTTTAATATTTAACTTTAGTTCGTAATATCTACATAACAACATGAATGTTTTCTATTTCCTGGCAGCTTTTTTACTGGTACGGCGCTTAGTAAAGCGTTATAAATTCACGTCATTGTTCCCCAAATGGCAGGGAATGTTTAAAACAGCCACCTGGATTTTACCCGTGGTTTATGTTGCAAACGCCATTTGGCTCGATAACTATGAAGCTTTTTCCGACATTTTGGGCGCCGGGATGCTGTTCGGGATGCTATGGTATATAGACAACGAACCGGATTTTGTTACACAAAAACCATACTTGCAAGCAAATTATCCGTTGGTAGCGGTTGGCGTTATCAACGGGCTTACCCTATTTATTGCCGAAAGCTTTCACGACAAACATGAGAATTATTTTCAATTTGCTACGCTTGCGGCTTTTGTTTGGATTTTTGGCAAATGGGCTACCTCGAACAAGCAGGACGAAGCCCTCCGCATAGCGGCAGAACGCAAGGCAGAACTGGAAGCATTGGTAAATGCCCGCACTGCCGAGCTTGTTAAACAAAAAGAAAACCTGCAGGATATTGTTGAAGAACTGAAAGCCACGCAGGATCAACTGATTCAATCAGAAAAAATGGCCTCGCTGGGCGAGCTTACGGCAGGGATTGCTCACGAGATACAAAATCCGTTGAATTTTGTAAATAATTTCAGCGAAGTGAGTATGGAGTTGATTGATGAAATGGCCGAAGAGCTGGAAAAAGGCGACAAAGATGAAGCTATGGCTATAGCTGCCGATATTAAACAAAACCTTGAAAAAATACGTCACCATGGTCAGCGTGCAGACGGCATTGTAAAAGGCATGCTGCAGCACAGCCGCGCCAGCAGCACCACCAAAGAACCAACCGACATCAACAAGCTGGCCGACGAATACCTGCGCCTATCGTACCATGGATTGCGGGCGAAAGACAAATCATTCAACGCGCATTTGGAAACCCACCTGGCGCCTGACTTACCGATGGCCAACCTGGTACCGCAGGATGTGGGCCGCGTTTTGCTGAACCTGTTTAATAACGCCTTTTATGCTGTGCAGCAAAAGCACAAAGCCTTAGGTGGCGATTTTAAACCCACCGTTGAAGTAAGCACCTCAGCCCCACCACCGGCAAAAGGAGCAGCGCCAATGCTGGTGATAACCGTTAAAGATAATGGTACCGGCATCCCCGATGACATCAAGGAAAAAATAATGCAGCCGTTTTTTACCACCAAACCCACCGGCGAAGGCACAGGCCTTGGCCTGAGTTTAAGTTACGACATTGTGGTTAAGGCGCATGGCGGCAAGCTTGATATTGAAAGTAAGGAAGGGGAGTACACCATATTCACCATCAGGCTGCCTTTGAAATAATATTGATTTAATAAACGGCTGAACCAGGATTATTCAGCTATTGTGTTGGCCCATCTGGATAGATATTGGTCTTGGGTTATCGTTAAGCTACCATACAATAGTAAAAGGGCATGGGGAAGCATTATCGTGGAGGCAAGTGAGGGTGAATTTTCTGAATTTACAGTTACACTACCGCTAAAACAAGGCTGATGAAAAAAATATACCTCGCGTTATTACTGTTGTTGATTTTGCCGGTAAAGGCCTTGGCCCAGCAAGTGCCGGACAAGGTTTTTAAGCTGGATAAATTATCCCAACAGGATATTTTGCCACAGGGTTGGAAAATTAGCCCCGGCGACAACCCGCAATGGGCACAGCCCGGGTTTGATGATCATAAGTGGGCAAATTGCGATTCGTTATTGGAGCAAATAATACTGGATAGTAAAAGTGACCACTTCTGGCTCAGGCTGCATTTATTGGTTGACAGTAGTTTAAAGACAACGGATTTTGCATTTATAATTTACCAGAACGTCGCTTCTGTAATTTACGTTGACGGTAAGCCCGTTAAAAGCTATGGTTCCATTGTTGAGCCGGTAAAAATGTATGACCCACTTGGTTATCCTATACCGGTAAAACTGTCCGCAGGCAGCCATGTTGTTGCTGTTCAGTTAGTCGCCAGCAAATTCCTTTTAAAATACAGGGATATTGGCAGCCTTTATCTCACTTTTAGCCTTGAGATTAATGCCAAAACAAACGCCGAAAATAATCATGCGATAGTTTCCGCTATAGACAGGCAATTTAGTGATCATAACTTGCTGCTTATTGGCATGTTCTTCATTCTTACCATTACGCATCTTGCCTCATATCTGTATTATCGTAAGCAAAAGGCACACCTCTATTATGCCATTATAACCTTCATATTGCTTTTTGCCACCCTTACCAATTTTACAGTCACTGGTCAGCATTCGCCCGTGGTGATATTTTGGCTTAGTTTGATCGCCTTTTTGGGCTTTATTGGTTTCGTTTTCCTGCCCTTAACCATTTATGAGTTATTTGATTACCGGGGCCGACTGGTTATTAAAATAATTTTATCTTTTTCCGTTATTTGCGTTTCTTTTATTTGGATAAACACTACTTACGCCTATTACCTGCTTTTTTATGTTACGCCGCTGGTTAATGCACTGGAGTGCCTGCGCATTGGTATTTGGGCGTTAAAAGCTAAAAAAAGCGGAGCGGTGTTTATAATTGCAGGGAGCTTCTTGTTTCTATCGTTGCTTGTTTTGTCAAATTTAATTCCAGGTGATTGGGGCGAACTGCTGTTTATGTTTTCACAGATAAGTCTGCCAGTTGGCATGACAGTTTTCCTGGCAATAAGAACTGCGATCACCTATCGCTCGCTTGAACTAAAGTTTGTTGAAGTTCAGGAACTTTTGCACCAAAATACAAAGTACCAGGCGGAAAAGCAGGAGCTTCTGGCCGGGCAAAATGAAAAGCTGGAACTGTTGGTAACCAAACGCACTGCCGAACTGAGCCAGTCGTTGAGTGAGCTCAAAGCCGCGCAAAATCAGTTGGTACAATCTGCAAAGATGGCCTCGCTGGGCGAACTTACCGCAGGTATTGCCCACGAGATCCAAAACCCGCTGAACTTTGTAAACAACTTTAGCGAAGTAAATACCGAGCTGATAGATGAAATGCAGGAGGAGATTGATAAAGGCGATTTTGAAGAAGTAAAGGCAATAGCAAACGATATAAAGGAAAATCAACAGAAAATAAACCAGCATGGCAAACGGGCCGATTTTATAGTAAAGGGGATGCTACAGCATAGCCGCACCAGCACCGGCGAAAAACAGCTAACCAATATAAATACGCTTGCAGATGAATTTTTAAAACTGTCGTATCATGGTTTGCGGGCGAAAGACAAGACCTTTAATACCGAATTAGTTACAAATTTTGACGATGAACTTCCAGTTGTAAACGTTGTACAGCAGGATATTGGGCGGGTATTACTTAATTTGTTTAATAACGCCTTTTACGCGGTTAGCCAAAAACAAAAAAAAGCAGGGAATGACTATAAGCCGGAAGTATCAGTCACCACTTCCGCAGAAAACGGGCAGGTAATTATCAAAGTGAAAGACAACGGCATTGGCATTCCGGATGGCATTAAAGAGAAGATTATGCAGCCTTTTTTTACCACGAAGCCTACGGGTGAGGGCACAGGATTAGGTTTGAGTTTAACTTATGATATGGTGGTGAAGGGGCATGGGGGTAAAATAGAAGTAAATACAAAAGAAGGTGCGTTTACTGAGTTTGTCATTTCGCTTCCATTAGGTTAGAACTAAATTGTACGAGGGTGAGATTTCTCCCCTTCATATTAAGATTTTATCGCCTCAAAGAGTATATTGTTGTATGATCGAATAGCCTTTTAAATAGTAACCCAATGAAAAGATATTTACGCCGTTTTCGGACGCTGCTAAGCTTAATATTGCCGTGCTTGCCGCTTGCAGTGTCAGCGCAAATTATCAATACCGACAGTTTGAAGCATGCAGGTAAATACGCACAAAATAGTGAAATGAGGATCAGGGCGCTCACTAAATTAGCTGATTATTATGATGGGATTAATGCAGACACATGTATATATTACGCTAAACTAACAATAGCTGAAGCAATAAAAGCCCATGACATAAGATCGGAAGCCTACGCAACGGGTGACATGGCGGAAGTTTTTATGAACCAGGGAAACTACGTACTGGCTGCCAATCTGGATTTTAAGATATTAAAAATTTTTGAGCAGCTTAACGATAGTTCGAAGATTGCCAATACCTACCTGGGTATGGGGCACTTGTATAGTTTGAACGACACCCGTACATCTTACAGGTATTTTACCAGCTGCCGTATTATTTCAGAAAAAATCAAGGACTATTTTAATTGGTATTGGGCAAGTGCTAACCTCAGTAAGTATTTTCGAAAAAATAACCAGCTGGATTCGGCATTGTTCTATGCAACGCAGGCCGTTGATATACAACAGCAGCGGCATCTTGCTGTGAGCAGGCCGTTTGGATTACTGTATCTGGCCACCGTGTACACTAAAATGAATAGGCCTGAGCTTACTGTCAAAGTGATACGGGAAGCTTTACAACTGGCTATTGCTACGAAAGATCCTTACCTAAACCAGGTTCAGATTTTTTATGCGGAACAACTAGTTGATGCCCACCGGCCCGACTCGGCGCTCATTTATGCTGCCAAAGTGCAAAACCATCTTACTGCAAATCCGGACTTGAGTACAGCCAATCACTTATATAAGGTTTTGGCGGATATTTATCGGGAAAAAAAGCAGTATAAGCAGGCGTTTGAATATCAAAGCATGGGTATTAAAACTAATGATAGTTTGTACAATATCAGCCAGGTTCAGCAAATATCGAACCTTATGTTCAACGAGAAGCAGCGGCAAACAGATATTAAAAATGCAACTATCGCGTACCAGGACCGGATAAGGTTTTATGCCGCTATTGGCGTTTTGATAGTTGCTGTTATTATTGCTTTTATTTTATTGATAAGTTATAAAAAGCAGCAAAAAGCTAATAAACTATTAAAGGAGCAAAAGAAAGTGATTGAGCAACAGCGTGATCAAACAAATAATGCACTGTCCGAACTTAAAACGACCCAAACCCAACTGATTCAATCAGAAAAAATGGCTTCGCTGGGCGAGCTTACCGCAGGCATAGCACACGAAATTCAAAATCCGCTGAACTTTGTAAACAACTTTAGCGAAGTAAATACCGAGCTGATAGATGAAATGCAGGAGGAGATTGATAAAGGCGATTATAATGAGGTAAAGGCCATCGCCAACGATATAAAGGAAAATCAACAGAAAATAAACCAGCATGGCAAACGCGCCGATGCCATTGTGAAAGGCATGCTCGAACACTCCCGTAACAATAGCGGGCAAAAGGAACCTACCGACCTGAATGTAATAGCTGAGGAGTTTATGCGGCTATCCTACCATGGCTTAAGGGCAAAAGATAAATCCTTCAATGCTGAATTGATCACTCATTTTGATCCAGGTCTGCCCAAAATAGAAGTGGTGCAGCAAGACATTGGGAGGGTGATGCTCAACCTGTTCAACAATGCTTTTTATACAGTAAACCAAAAGGCAAAAACTGCAGGCTCAAATTATAAACCCACTGTTGAAATAAAGACTTTTGCTCCCCCTTCAGGGGGCTGGGGCGCTAAAGTGCGCGATAATGGCATTGGCATACCAGACGCGATCAAAGTAAAGATCATGCAGCCGTTTTTTACCACTAAACCCACAGGCGAAGGAACCGGCTTAGGTCTGTCATTAAGCTATGATATTGTTGTAAAAGGGCATGGCGGTAAACTTGAAGTGGAGAGCGAGGAAGGAAAGTACACTGAGTTCAAAATATCAATACCCATATAAATTTTAATACCTATATTTAACAGCCATGAAAATATTAGTAGTTGACGACGAAGCCGATGTGCAACCCCTTTTTATACAGCGCTTTCGTAAAGAAATAAAAAATAACGAAATTGAATTTACCTTTGCCCAATCGGGCGAAGAAGCGCTTAATGTTTTACATGAAGCACATTCAGAAATAGTATTGATATTATCGGACATCAACATGCCGGGTATGAGCGGGCTTGAATTGCTTACCCATATACGTCATGATTTTCATAACCCGCCGCCTCCGCCGGTAGTAATGATGATTACTGCTTACGGCGATGAGGAAAACCACAGGCAGGCTATGGAAAATGGCGCCGATGATTTTTTGACAAAGCCGCTCGACTTCAGTTTATTAAAAGAAAAACTTAAAACCTTTGGTGAATAATGGCTAAAATATTAGTGGTTGATGATGAGGCCGATTTGGAGTTATTAGTAAAACAAAAATTTCGCCGTAAAATACGCGAAAACGTTTATGAGTTTGTATTTGCCCAAAATGGTGAAGAAGCCCTTGAGCGCGTAAGAGAGCACCCGGATCTGGATGTTATTTTAAGCGATATAAACATGCCCGTTATGGATGGGCTAACGCTGCTTAGCCGCCTGCCCGAAGCCAATCCAATGGTAAAAGCGGTAGTGGTATCGGCTTATGGCGATATGCAGAATATACGCACCGCCATGAACCGCGGTGCTTTCGACTTTGTGTGCAAGCCTGTTGATTTTGAAGACCTTGATCTTACTATGGAAAAAACCATAGTACACGTGCGCCAACTGCAGGAGACCATGAAGGCCATCAAAGAGAACAACATATTGAAGATGTATGTTGACGAGAACGTGTTGAACTTTATGAACCACAAGGAGTTTGAAGGCACCTTGATGAAAAACGAGCTGATTGACGCTACGGTAATGTTTATCGATGTTTGTGGTTTTACCGCCATTACCGAACAGGTGCCTGCCAACACCGTAGTTACCCTGCTTAATGGCTTGTTTGATAATATTGTAAAAGAAATTCTTGCCCAGGGAGGTCATGTCGATAAATTTATGGGCGATGCCGTTATGTCGGTTTTTCGTGGCGATTACCATTTAGATAAAGCAATAGATGTGGCACTGGTGGTGCGCGAACAGCTGAAAAACATGCCTGAAATAAAGCTTGGCGATATATCCTATAAACCGGAAGTTTCGATCGGCATCAATTCCGGCGAAATGGTGTCGGGTAATATCGGTTCCGCCTCGTTAAAACGGCTTGATTACACTGTAATTGGCGATACTGTAAACCTGTCGCAGCGCCTGCAGTCAGCCGCCAAAGCCGGGCAGATAATTATTAGTGAAGAGGTTTACCACAAAGCCAAAGAATCGTTCAAATGCGAGAAGATTGGGGAGGTTGTGCTTAAAAATAAGGCTAAACCGGTTACCATTTACGAGGTTATTGAATAACCTGCTTCGGAAAAATTCCGTATTGCGTTTTTGATGGACTTTACTTTAGTTCGAGGTTTAGCTTCCTGGCATAGATATCTATCTCCGCATCGCCCATCCCATATATTTTTTCGGTTTTCCAAAACTCCAGGTAAATTTCAGGTTTGGTTCTTATCCCGGATTGGTAGATGTCAAGCAATGTTTGTTCTATATAATTTAATCCGTTTTCGTTTATCTCGAGCAGATTAAGCTGTGCCTGTAAAGCAGGCTTTAAAAAATGATGGCTGCCCCAAAACTCGGTGCCGTCAACAAATTTACGCAGCACTTCCGCATTCTTGCTTACATAAGCTTTCCACGCGGCTGCTGCTATGGTAAAGTCCTCCTGACTAAGTTGTTCCTGTATGTTATCAAACAGGTATTCCAATTCTTCACCATTTAGTTCGCCCATGCCCCTGAAATCTGCTTTGCCGGGAAAATCACCGGGGCAAATCAAATATACGGCAGGTAAAGACAGGTCGGTTTTTTGTTCCATGTATGCCAGCACACCCAATAGATTGGCCTGGCAGTGCAAGTCAAACTCAAACCATAGATTTACTTCATCATATTGCCCGTTAAGTTTGCTTAACTCGTCGAGCATTTTATGTTGATAGTCTTCGGGTTGTTCGTTAAAGGTTTTGAGGATCCATTCTTCGCGATTGTGCCAGAAACTGGCTGCTGAAATATTTTCTTCAACCGGACCCTCTGAAAGTACCTCGCGCCAAACCATAATATCGCCTTCAATACCTGTTTGTTCGAAACCATATCGGGTAGAATCGCCGTTGAGAATGTGGAGAATGCTCATGTTTTTAATATTTAAGGAGGCAATAACAAAACTATGATTTTGAAATGAAAAACATTCTGAAACGGTTTAAAGTTATATTAGCCTGATGAAAGCCATAGTAATAACCCAACCCGGAGGCGCTGATGTTTTGCAGCTTGCAGAACGCCCGGTGCCCGAATATGCGCCAACAGACGTCCTGGTAAAAGTGCACGCAGCAGGAGTTAATCGGCCGGATGTTTACCAGCGCAAAGGAAACTACCCGCCGCCACAAGGGGCACCGGCTGATATTCCTGGTTTGGAAATAGCCGGTGTGGTTGAGAAGGTTGGGGCCGAAGTTAGCCGCTGGAAAGTTGGCGACAAAGTTTGTGCGCTGGTAATAGGCGGCGGCTATGCAGAATATTGCAGCGTGCCCGAAGGACAATGCCTGCCGGTGCCCGGTAATTTAACCTTTGAAGAAGCAGCATCGCTACCCGAGACATTTTTTACCGTTTGGAGCAATGTTTTTGACAGAGGGCAATTAAAAGGCGATGAAACGCTGCTGGTACACGGCGGTTCAAGCGGCATTGGGGTTACTGTTATCCAAATGGCAAAAGCTTTGGGACATACCGTTTATACAACTGCCGGCAGCGACGAAAAGTGCCGGTTTTGTGAGAAACTGGGCGCTGCAAAAGCCATAAACTATAAAACAGAGACCTTTCCGGATGTTATTAAGCAGCTTACCAACGGCAAAGGGGTTGATGTTGTTTTGGACATGATTGGCGGTGACTATACCCCGGGTAACCTTGCTTCATTGGCTGATGAAGGCCGCCTGGTGTTGATTAACGCCATGAACGGCAAGGATGTGCAGGTTGATCTATCAGTTGTGATGCGAAAGCGATTAACTATAACAGGTTCTATGCTGCGCTCGAGGGAGGTAGCTTTTAAAGCAGAGATTGCTAATAACCTCGAAAAAAATATCTGGCCTTTAGTTTTATCGGGAGATATAAAGCCCATTGTTTATAAAACTTTCCCTGCCGAAAAGGCTGCTGATGCGCACCGGCTGATGGAAAGCAGCGGGCATACCGGGAAGATAGTGCTGAGTTGGTATTAGTGCTGGTTTGCAGCATTAAAGACAAAAAAAATCTCCATATTTAACAAAAAAAAGTTGCGAACTAATAGCCGGAAACTGCCTGCTAAATATTCAGTCAAAAAATCTTACTTCTCCTATTTTAATATTTGTTTATAAATCATAACTTTGCGCTCCGAAACAGGCGGTATTTTTATGATATCTTTTGTTTTGTAATAAATACTTTAAATTACCAGGTAATATATGCCAAACATTGGAAAAATATCACGGATCATCGGTCCGGTAGTTGACGTAAGCTTCGCTGATGACGCTCATCTTCCTAAAATTTATGATGCATTAGAGATCACAAAGGAAAATGGTCAGAAGGTTATTTTAGAGGTTCAACAGCATTTAGGTGAAGATCGCGTTCGCGCAATCGCCATGGATTCAACTGACGGTCTGCTTCGCGGAATGAAGGTTTTAGATTTGGAATCGGCGATAAAAATGCCGGTTGGCGAAGATATCAAAGGACGAGTATTTAATGTGGTTGGCGATGCTATCGATGGTATCCCTAACCTGGATAATACCAATGGCCGCCCTATTCACGCTGCCCCTCCAAGATTCGAAGATCTTTCTACCGAAACCGAAGTGTTATTTACCGGTATTAAAGTTATCGACTTGTTAGAGCCTTATGTAAAAGGTGGTAAAATTGGTTTGTTCGGTGGTGCGGGTGTAGGTAAAACCGTACTGATCCAGGAATTGATCAACAACATTGCAAAAGCATACTCTGGTTTATCAGTATTCGCCGGTGTAGGCGAGCGTACCCGTGAAGGTAACGACTTACTGCGCGAAATGCTTGAATCAGGCATTATAAAATATGGCGATGCATTTATGCACTCCATGGAAGAAGGTGGATGGGACTTATCTAAAGTAGACCCTGAAGCATTAAAAGACTCAAAAGCAACTTTCGTTTTCGGACAAATGAACGAGCCTCCTGGTGCACGTGCACGTGTGGCGCTTTCTGGTTTAACTATTGCCGAATATTTCCGTGATGGTGATGCTGAAGGTAAAGGCCGTGATATCTTATTCTTTATCGATAACATCTTCCGCTTTACACAGGCAGGATCTGAAGTATCGGCGTTGCTTGGTCGTATGCCATCGGCGGTAGGTTACCAGCCAACACTGGCAACAGAGATGGGTAACATGCAGGAGCGTATTACATCAACCAAACGTGGTTCAATTACATCTGTACAGGCCGTTTACGTACCTGCGGATGACTTGACTGACCCGGCGCCGGCTACAACCTTTGCCCACTTAGATGCTACAACAGTACTTTCGCGTAAAATTGCCGAGCTAGGTATTTACCCTGCGGTGGATCCTTTGGATTCAACCTCGCGTATCCTTAGCGCTGCTATTTTAGGTGATGAGCACTACAATACTGCACAACGCGTTAAAGAAACTTTGCAGCGCTATAAAGAGCTTCAGGACATCATCGCCATCCTGGGTATGGATGAGTTGAGTGAAGAAGATAAATTGGTTGTATCGCGTGCACGTCGTGTTCAGCGTTTCTTATCACAGCCGTTCCACGTTGCTGAGCAGTTTACAGGCTTAAAAGGTGTATTGGTTGATATTAAAGAAACCATAAAAGGCTTTAATATGATTATGGATGGTGAAGTGGATGAATATCCTGAAGCAGCGTTCAACCTTGTAGGAAGCATTGAAGAAGCAATAGAAAAAGGCAAGAAGATTATAGAAGAAGCGAATAATTAAGAATTAGAATCAAGAGCCAAGAGTCAAGAACCAGGAAGAAAACTCCAAGTCTTGATTCTTGACTCTTGGCTCTTGACTCTATAAAAATATGACATTAGAAATCCTTACTCCCGATAAAACTGTTTACGAAGGTGAAGCTACCTCGGTAACTCTTCCTGGTACTTTGGGATTTTTTGAAATACTGAATCACCACGCGCCAATTATCTCTACTTTAGAGGATGGCAAAGTAACTATACGTGGCGGCAGTGCCGGCAAAGAGGAAACTTTGTTTATAAAAGGCGGTGTTGTTGAGGCTTCTAACAATAAAGTTGTTATCCTGGCCGAAGGGATTCAGCAAAAATAATTGCCCTTTCCCTAATTTAAAATATAAAATCCCTGGTCGTTTGGCCGGGGATTTTTTTTTGATGTGTAGATGACGCGTCGATTTGAAGATTTGAAAATGTGCTAATTTGAAGATTAAGACTTTGGCCATATATGAATTCAGGAGCCTCATTTTCAAATCGACGCATCATCAAATCATTCATCCATGTATCGTCTCCGCCTTTCCGTAATTCTTTACCACTTGTGCCTCAAATTCGAGGTATTGTTTCCATCGTGCATCTACATCAATATCCACGGCATATTTTTTTGCCAGGCGGATGAACATCGCGTAGTGCGTAGCTTCGCTTATCATCAGCTCATGATAAAAAGCTGATAGCTGCTCATCATTGATGTTTTCCGATAATACTTTAAACCGTTCGCAACTGCGGGCTTCAATCATTGCGGAAAACAGAAGCCGGTCTATCAGTTGCGCTTCGCGACCACCACCAATTACAATGAACTTACGCAACTCGTTTACATAATTATCCTTGCGTTCGCGGCCCAATACAAAGCCACGTTGGAGTATTATGTCGTGTACGCGTTTAAAATGATCCATTTCCTCCATCACCAGCATGGTCATGTCCTGCACAAGGTCTGATAGATTGGGGTTCTGCACAATAAGCGTTATGGCGTTACTGGCAGCCTTTTGTTCGCAGAAGGCATGGTCGGTCAGCAACTCTTCTATATTGCTTTCCACTACGTTTTTAACCCATAGCGGGTCGGTCGGCAATTGCAGCTTAAGGATTGTTTTCTCGCTCACAGGGTAAAGATAAGCGTTTGAGTTGAATGGTTGATTGGGTTAGATCAGGTTGATTAAGTTAAAACGGAAACACTGGCTTATTACTTACCGTCCATAAAGGTTCTTGCTCTCAATAAAATCCAACACAACATCAGGCACAAAATATTGCACGTTTTTTTTGTCTTTAAGCGATTGCCGGATAAAGGTCGCCGATAGCTCCATCAACGGCGTCATGGTGATAGTCACCGATGGATGGGTAGCTAAATCAGTATTTTCATAGCCTGGACGCGGGTAAACAAATATCTGGTAGTCACGCAGTATCAGCTTGTAGTTTTTCCATTTGGGTAACGACACCAAGTTATCCGAACCCATAATCAACGCAAACTCATGCTGCGGGTACTTTTCTTTTAAATGGGCGAGCGTATCGATCGTGTACGATGGTTGGGGCAACTTTAACTCCACGTCGCTAACCTGTATATTTTTAGAGTTATCGGTAGCCAGTTTACACATTTCCAGCCGGTCGTAGGTGTTAATAAGGTCGCCGTATTTTTTTAGTGGATTTTGGGGCGACACCACCAGCCACACTTTGTCGAGGGTGGTGTAATTTGCCATGTAATTGGCGATTATCAGGTGACCAACATGTACAGGATTGAATGAACCGAATAGTAAACCTATCTTCATTTTAGCTCATTGTTAAGGTTAGTTATCTAATAAATTTGTCTGGATACCACGCTGAACCTTTCAGTTCTTCAGAAAATTAACGACTAAATCTTCCGCATCTTTGCAAGCAGTCTCAAGATCGTAATTTTTCAGGATAATATCAAATTGAGGGGCGTAATTCAATTCTTTTTCGGCTTTTATAAAGCGTTCGGCCAGTTTTTCCTGGCTGTCGGTACCACGGCCAGCGAGCCGTTCTTTCAGCACTTCTAATGATGGTGGTTGCACAAATATCGCCAGCGCCTGTTCTTCGTACTTGCGTTTAAGGTGAAGACCGCCTTCTACATCGATATCAAATATCACTGTTTTGCCTTTTTCCCAGATCCGTTCAATTTCCGTGCGGAGGGTGCCATAGAAGGTTCCGTTGTACACTTCTTCAAACTCAACAAACTGTTTTTTGGCAATACGGTGCAAAAACTCCTCTTTACTTATAAAGTAATAGTCTTTGCCGTTTACTTCTTCACCGCGCGCATTACGTGTTGTTGCCGAAATGGAAAACTCAAGTTCAGGCACTTTTTTAAGCAGGTGATGTACTATAGTTGTTTTGCCTGCGCCAGACGGTGCCGAAAATATAATGAGTTTACCTGAAGGGTTCATATTTGTTGTAAAGTTTGAATGTTGAAATGTTGTAAAGTTGACTTTTTAACATTTCAACCTTACAACGTTGCAACATTACAACACGTTTAGTAGTTGTTCTTTTATTTTTTCAAGCTCTTCTTTCATTCCGACTACCAGCTTTTGCATATTGGCGTCGTTTGCTTTTGAGCCGAGGGTGTTTACCTCGCGACCAATTTCCTGCGATATAAAGCTCAGTTTTTTGCCATTTGCGTCATCGTTTTTCAACGTTTCGATAAAGTAGTCGCAGTGCGTGCGTAGGCGTATTTTTTCCTCGGTGATATCAAGCTTATCTATATAATATATCAATTCCTGCTCAAAACGATTTTGGTCAATAGCTTCGCGGCCAACTGCTTCGCTTAAAAACTGGTTAAGGCGTTCCTTTATTACAGGTACCCGTTTCGGCTCTTCAATTTCAACGAGTTCGAGGTTTTTCATGATGATACCTATGCGGTATTTCAAATCCTGTTCAAGTACGTTGCCTTCGTCGCTTCTGAATTGTTGAAATGCCGCCAGTGCCTGTTGGTATGCTTTTTCGGCAACCTTCCATTCTTCCTCCGATGCTGTTTCCTCTTCGTATTTCACAACTTCGGGCAGGCCAAGGGCAAGCTGTAATAAATTATTGGTCGGCTCATTCAAATCAAGGCTAACCGCCTTTAATTGTTCAAAATAATGCTTAAGCAACTCTTTATCAATTCCGGCAGCATTGCTGGTGGTGTTTGCCTTTTCAACATTTACCGACAGGTTTACCTTGCCGCGCTCAATTTGCTTACTGCAGTCATTACGCAGCTGGAATTCCTTTTCAGCAAAAGTTTTTGGCAAGCGTAGTGATAGCTCAAGGAATTTACTGTTCAGGGATTTTATTTCGACAGTATATTTTGCCCCATCAGCGTCAATGCTGGCAATTCCATAGCCGGTCATGGATTTTATCATGCGCAAAGATAGGTGTTTTAGTCGGAAACTCCGAGCAGTCAGGGCCACCTGGCACAAAATTGTAATTTTCAACTGTATGTCCTTCGCCGCTAATTAGCTATTCATAAAAAGCTAACTGTTTGATTGAATGATAATTTCGGTTAACTTTATTAAAACTTTAACCCGCTCAGCAATGAAAACCACGCTAATGTTGGCACTGCTGCTTTTAACAAGCGTAGTCCAAACCAAAAGAGATGCCGCCACATTTATTACTACTGCTCAAATTAACCAGCTTTTGGGCTGTGATGTAAAAGACGCCCCCAGCAAAATGGGCGGCAAGTATTGTTCGCGCAGGTCGGCGGACAATAAAACTGAAGTAATTGTACAATATGTGGATTTCTACACAGTTAATGGCGCCGCGTCCATGTTAAAAAGTGTATACGATGGTAATACGCAGAGTATTGCAAAAGGGGGAGTAGCAACGGGTTTTTATAAGGATATAAAAGGCTTTACAGAGGGTGGTGAATCGGCATTTTTCATGACTGCCCCCGGTGATCAATATTCACCCGGCAATGCGGTGCGTACCCAATTTGTGCTTGGTACATGCATGATAACCTTTGATACCAAAGGTATCGAACGCGGCAAAGTGATTCCTAAACTTGGTGAGATATACAAGATTGTAAAAGGGAATTTTAAATAATTGTCAAAATTCCGGCAGTAGTTTTAACATGGTTAGAATTTACCCTGGTCAAACTTGGTACGGTTAATGCTATTACGCTGGCATGTTGCTACAATTAATGGGCTGCTTTAACACTTTTTCACATTTGCTTTCAAATACAATCTTTAAGTTTGCGGCCGGAATAGTTTACATGCGCTGCAGATATATCATATTGGCATTTATTTGTTTGTGCCTTGGCCTTAATGCCTCGGCGCAGGATAACTTCGTGCTTAAGGGGGTAATATCCCGTAACATAAGTGTGGAGCGGCTTGCGCAGGTATTAATTACCAACTTGCGCACAAAAAATGTGATGATGAGCGATGAGTTGGGGTGGTTTTCTATTAATGCATCCATTGGTGATACCTTGCTGTTCAATAAAAGCAACTATACCGACCTGAAGGTGGTAATTAAAGAAAAAGGCGACATCCCGGTTTATATGCAGCCTGTTATCCAGCTCGACCAGGTAACAATTAACGGGCAATCGAAAAAGCAGGAGTTGAATGATGTAATGAAGGACTACCACAGGCAGGGAATTTATTATAACGGGAAGCCGCCGGTACTGTCATTTCTAACATCGCCATTAACAGGCTTATATGAATTATTTGGAAAGGGCCCCGGCCAGGCCCGCCGCTTTGCAGCTTTCTCAAAAGGAGAGCTCGAATTTGCTGAAGTAAGGCGCCGCTATAACAGGGCAATGGTAATGCGGGTAACCAGTACCGATAGCACTACTGCTAAAGGTTTTATGGAATATTACACCCCAAGCTACGAAGATCTGAAACAGTGGAACGATTACGAACTGATAAAACAGGTTAAGAAAAACTTCGAATATTATGAGAAGGCGCCTGACAGGAAGCAGTTGGAGCAATTGAACCGCCCGTCTTTAACACCAAAAGAAGAAAAACCTTTATAAACCGAAAGAAATTTCTTTTTACTATTCTTTAGGGTTGGGTTGCTGATCAGATCCCTAAACTTTCACAGGCCTTTTCCGCAGCTAGTTTTTCCGCGTTCTTTTTACTGAACTCTTTACCCTGGCCCATTACCTCGCCATCAATAATGGCCTGTATGGTAAATAACTTACTATTTTCGCCTTCAAGGTTGCCAACCAGGTAAAATGTAATGTCTTTACCGTGACGCTGGCACCACTCAATCAACTTGCTTTTAAAGTTTGTTTCGGTTTGCTCAAGTGTGCGGATGTCAACATGCGCTTTGATGATGTGATTCACCAAAAAGTTTCTGGTAAAGTCGTAGCCTTTGTCGAGGTATACAGCACCTATAAGCGCCTCAAAGGCGTCGCCAAGCAACGAACCCTGGCGCGATGAGTTGAGCATGCGGCTATCGTATTCAATCAGCTTATCAAAGCCCAGTTTGCGGGCAAGCGCGTTAAGGTTATTGCGGCTAACTATTTTGGAGCGTAATTCGGTTAAAAAACCTTCGTCCTCGTAAGGGTAAAGTTTAAAAAGTACTTCGGCAACAACACTGCCGAGCACTGCATCGCCTAAAAACTCAAGCCTTTCGTTGCTGTTTTTAACTCCCTTTTTTATGTTTTGGGCAACAGATTTATGACGAAAGGCAAGTTTGTATAACGACAAATTGCCCGGTACAAAACCGAGCAAATTTTTTAAAACCTTTACGTATTTTCTGTTGGGAGATAGGTATAGTTTGTAAAAACGACTTATAGGCATCCAGTTAATTATTCTTCGTACTTTTTAAATATCACAGAAGCATTGTGCCCGCCAAAACCAAATCCATTGCTTTGTGCTATTCTCACTTCGCGTTTTTGTGCCTTGTTGAACGTAAAATTAATTTTTGGATCAAAAGCCGGATCGTCGGTAAAATGGTTAATGGTTGGTGGAATTATACCGTTTTTAACAGCTAAAATAGCAGCAATTGCCTCAACAGCGCCAGCAGCTCCCAAAAGGTGCCCGGTCATTGATTTGGTTGAGCTGATATTTATGCGGTAAATGTCGTCGCCATAAACATCCTGTATAGCTTTCACTTCCTGCGGATCGCCGATAGGGGTTGATGTGCCGTGAACGTTTACATAGTCAATGTCGGCCGGTGTAATACCTGCATCTTCCAAAGCGTGGCGCATTACCAGGGCAGCTCCTAATCCTTCAGGATGGGGGGCCGTCATGTGGTAAGCATCAGCACTCATGCCACCGCCAATCATTTCGGCATATATTTTTGCGCCGCGTCTTTTTGCGTGCTCCAATTCTTCCAAAATAATAGTTCCTGCGCCTTCACCAGCTACAAAGCCATCCCTGTCCAAATCAAACGGACGCGAGGCTGTTGCCGGGTCGTCATTACGGGTCGAAAGCGCATGCATTGCATTAAACCCACCTATACCAGCTTCATTAATAATGGCTTCGGAGCCACCGCTGATAAACATATTAGCTTTACCCAGTCGGATATAGTTAAATGAATCTATAAGCGAATTATTTGACGATGCACAGGCAGATACAGTTGAAAAATTTGGTCCGCGCAAACCGTATTTGATAGAGATATGCCCGGGGGCTATATCAGCAATCATTTTTGGGATAAAGAACGGGTTAAAACGTGGTGTGCCGTCGCCTTTTGCAAAATTCACAACCTCGTCTAAAAACGTTTTTAAACCGCCGATACCCGAACCCCAGATAACCCCAATGCGGTTAACATCAAGCTTGTCAAAATCCAGTCCGGCGTCTTTTACCGCTTCTTCTGTAGAAAATAATGCGTATTGAACAAAAGGATCAAGCTTCCGGGCGTCTTTGCGACCCAAAAAAGCGTCTGCATCAAAGTTTTTTACTTCACATGCAAATTTGGTTTTGAACTTTTCGGTATCAAAACTCTTAATTAAGGCAGCGCCACTCACACCATTTATCAATGATTCCCAATATTCGGGAACGGTATTGCCAATTGGGGTGAGTGCTCCAAGCCCGGTTACAACAACTCTTTTAAACTCCATTTACTAGGTTTGGGGGAGTTCTTATTTAACGTTTTTTTCAAGGTAAGCAACAGCCTGACCTACGGTACCGATAGTTTCGGCCTGGTCATCAGGTATAGCCACGTTAAATTCCTTTTCAAACTCCATGATTAATTCCACGGTGTCCAACGAGTCAGCACCAAGATCATTGGTGAAGCTAGCTTCGGGTGTTACTTCACTTTCGTCAACACCTAATTTTTCTACGATAATAGCTTTTACTCTTGAAGCGATATCAGACATAGTCTTACAGTTTAAATGATTAAATAAAATTCAGTGCAAAGGAAAAATAAATTCTGTTAATTATCAAATCTAAAAACATTTGCATTATATGCAACAATATTTTATTGCATCTGTTTCGATTTTGTATTTTTACCGGCGCAAAAGTAATGATTTTGAACAGGAAATTTTTAAAGTTTGAGATCGATCTTGATTTTGTTCTCATAGCGGTTACCACATCACTAAAAGACTATCGCGTTTGTTATCTCATTAACAAGGCTTTAAGCTTTAATTTGATAAAAATTCCCGACCTTGAAGTTGACATTCATCACGGAGCTGAGCCTGTTTTATTCTCTATATACCACTATAATTGGGAGGCAAGCGAGACGGATTTTTACTTTATCGGCAATAAAGGGTCGGATGGTTACCTGGTACCGGAGATGCGAAAGGCGGATTATTTTTTGTTGATAAAAAATTATATCGATGAAAATGATCTGGAAAGCCTTATTTCGGCCATTAATAAGGTGCCCGAAATTGTTGCCGCAGTAAAGATTGATCCTAAAAAAATAAAATCACGCGAAAATCTCTTATTTTAGCGCAAATTTTTAAAAGTGTTATAGGTACACTCAACACGCCTGTAAGCCAGTATTAACCCTACAAATATGAAATTATATTATAACCGAACTAAAATTGTTGCCACAATGGGCCCCGCTTCGGCAAAAAAAGATGTTTTGCTGGCCATGATCCAGGCCGGCGTTAACATTTGTCGCTTAAACTTTTCGCACGGTAAAGCGCAGGACCACAAAGCAGTAATTGATACAATTCGCGAAATAAATGCAGAATATAAAACCAACGTTGGCATATTAGCCGATTTGCAGGGCCCAAAAATCCGCATCGGCCTGGTTAAAGATGGCGGCATACACCTGGTTAACGGAACCTCAATAAATATTACCACCCACGAGCTTATAGGTGACGATAACCAGATATACATTACTTACCCTACATTTCCACAGGACGTAAAAGCCGACGAAATTATTTTGCTTGATGATGGTAAAATACAAATGCGCGTTATCAGCACCAACAGGGTAGATACAGTTGTTTGCGAAGTGGTACATGGTGGCATTTTAACATCGCGCAAGGGCGTTAACCTGCCAAATACCAAGGTGTCTATCCCAAGCTTAACCGAAGAAGATATTGAGAACCTTAAATATGCGTTGGAATGGGATGTTGATTGGGTGGGACTTTCGTTTGTGCGTACCGGCCAGGATATATTGGAACTTAAAAAGATTATAGCTGAAAGCGGCAAAGCCGCCAAAGTAATTGCCAAGGTTGAGAAGCCGGAGGCTATTGATAATATAGATGAAATTATAGCTGCTACTGATGGCGTTATGGTTGCGCGCGGCGATCTGGGTGTTGAGATGCCACTTGAAGAAGTGCCTTTGTTGCAAAAAATGATTGCCCGCAAATGCCGCCTGGCATCAAAACCGGTAATTGTGGCAACGCAGATGCTGGAGTCGATGATAACCACCCCGCGCCCTACCCGTGCTGAAGTGAATGACGTGGCCAACTCTGTGCTTGACGGTGCAGACGCAGTAATGCTAAGCGGTGAAACGTCGGTAGGGGAGTTCCCGGTAATAGTTATTGAAACTATGGCTAAAATTATACGTAACGTTGAAGAGCTGGGGTATCCTTTCAACAGCAAGAGTGACGTTACAGATGCTTCGTCACCCGATTACCTGAGTAATGCGCTTTGCGGATCGGCAGTGTACCTGGCCGAGCACACCAATGCAGCCGGTATCGTTTCTATGACTACCTCGGGCTATACTGCCTTTGAAATATCGAGCTACAGGCCTAAAGCAGGCACCTATATCTTTACTGCCAACAAGCACCTGTTAAATGCATTAAGTTTGTTATGGGGTGTACGTACTTTTTATTATGATAAAGATGAAAGTACCGACCAAACTATTGCTGATGTAAATAACATGCTTAAAGAAGCCAGCCTGGTACAGGAAGGTGATGTGGTAATTAACACAGCATCGGTGCCAATTTTGAAAAAGGCGAAAACAAATATGCTGAAGGTTACTGTGGTTGATTAAGGCTGTTGTAAGAGTTATAAATATTATAAAGGTTGTATAGTTTAAGCTATACAACCTTTTTTTTTTAACGCCTGTAACGTTTAAAATTTTTACAATCTTAGTAAATCTCAGCCCTGCAAGCTTTTACTTTAAGCTTTTCTAACTTGGCGAAATAGTAATCCCAACAAATTCTTAATGTTGTCATATTGTAACTTTTTTGTTATCAAATAGACTACAATAACGAAGCCAAAGTTTAATTAGTATTTGATAATTGTTAAAACATTATACCCGTTGTAATAAATCGTATTGACTTCATTTTCCACATTACCCTACTCATTCTATCAACTTTATAAACATCTTTCCAAATCAATTTAAATAATTCGCACATTTGCATATCCGCATCCCGCACCTGCGGGACGCATAAATAAAGAATGGATCAATACTTTATTATAGATTTCGACAGCACGTTTACACAGGTTGAGGCTTTGGACGAACTGGCCCGCATTTCACTGAGACACCACCCCGACCGCGAAAGCATATACAAACAAATAGAAGATTTAACCAATGCCAGCATGGAAGGCCGGCTGTCTTTTACCCAAAGTTTGGAAAATCGGGTTAAACTTCTGCAAGCCAACCGCGAGCATCTGAAGCAATTAATTACTCATTTAAAGAAAAAAGTTTCCACGTCGTTTAGCCGTAATACCATATTTTTCAAAAATCATGCAGATGAAGTACTGATTGTGTCAGGCGGATTTAAGGAATTTATAATACCAGTGGTAACTGAGTACCACATAAAAAAGGAAAATATTTACGCCAATACCTTCGTGTTTGATGCCGATGGTAACATTATCGGCTACGACCGCGAAAACCCGCTAAGCCAGGAGGGCGGCAAGGTTAAGCTGCTAAAGGAATTAAACTTACCGGGCGAAATATACGGTATAGGTGATGGCTATTCGGATTTTCAATTGAAAGAATCTGGAATGATTAAGAAGTTTTTTGCTTTCACCGAAAATATCGAGCGCAAATCCGTTGCGGAAAAAGCCGATCACATTACACCCAGTTTCGACGAGTTTTTGTTTATCAATAAGTTGCCGCGGGCAATATCATACCCTAAAAACCGCATCAAATGTTTGGTGGTGGGCGACGTAGAGGAAGAGGCCCTGGCTCAAATGAAAAAGGAAGGCTATAACATCCGCCATCGTGATAGCATAGACGAAAAATACCTTGAAGAAGCCGGCATATTATTTTGTGACGAGGCACATCAGCCTACTCCTGAACAGGTGCAAAATGCGGGCCGGTTGAAGGTAATCGGTATTTTCGGCCGTATAAACAGCCGCAAACTAGCCGAAACTGCATGCGAAAACGGCGTTATTATTTTTGACGACCCTAAAAACAATCCGCGTAACGATGATTTTATCCCCAAAAGGGTAATGGCATTTATGAATGAAGGTAAAACCCATACCAGTTGCAACTTTCCCGATTTGCAGCCGCCGCGCGTAAGCAACGCACACCGCTTAATTCACATTCACAAAAACGTGCCGGGCATATTGGCTAAAATCAATGACGTGTTTGCCCGTCACAATATTAATATAGTGGGTGAATTTTTGGTGACCAACCCGCAAATAGGCTACGTTATCACCGATGTTAACACAGGATATGATACAGAAGTGTTAAACGAATTGAAAGCGATAGAACATACCATTAAGTTTAGGTTGCTGTATTAGAGTTCATAGCCGCTGCAGCTTTACGCCGAGCTATGAACTAAACTGTTTATATCGCGCCAGTTCTACTATGAACTATGAACCATAACCTATGAACTAAACGGCACCACCAGCACCGGCACTTCAGAATGACGCACCACGTGTTCGGCTACGCTTCCCATTAGTAACCTGTCGAGCCCGTTGCGGCTGTGGGTGCCTATAACTACCAGGTCGGCGCCAAATTCTTTGCTGCAATTGATTATGCCATCGGCTGTGGAGCCATATTCCGTAAAGTGCGTTACCGGCATGTCGGCTCCAAATTTTTTAATAATGTTTTCTACAATCGTGCCCGCATGACTTTTCTGGATGTCCATTATTTCCATATCTTCAGCCATTGTAGAGGCCATGCCGGCGCCTAATAAAGGGTCGATCGCGGCGGATGTCTGTGGTATCAGCATTGGTTCAATGATATTTACCACACCAACTTCAGCATTAAATTTATGTGCTAAATCAAAACCATATTCGGCGGCATGTTCGGCGTATTTGCTATCGTCTATACCTATTAGTATTTTGCTGATTTTCATATCTGGAAGGATTGGCTATAAATATAATAACAAACAGGCAACAATAAGTTTTGTTTATGCTGGTATTTTAACCCAATCACTTGAGCCCGTCAACTCCTGACTTAGAACTTTTCTTCCTACATTTGCCCATGCATTTCTCTCCCGAAATTGAAGAACGCCTGGCACAACTGCAGGAAAAATATGAAGCGATGGGCCAGGACATGGTGTCCTATCTTGATGGCTTGCTTTTCGCCGACTTTTTAACTTATTGGGATTATATCCACCTGGATACCCTTTTAAGCTTGCAAAGCCCAAAAACGCCGTTCCCTGATGAGGAGATTTTCATTATGTACCACCAGATTACGGAACTATATTTTAAGCTGGTATTGCATGAGTGTAAGCAGATCTCAGCAGCCAAGCCTTTAACCCCGGTATTTTTTACGGCTCGGCTAAAGCGTATCAACCAATACTTTGAGGCTTTGACGGCATCTTTTGGTATTATGGTTGATGGTATGGAGAAGGAGCAATTTTTAAAATTCCGGATGTCACTCCTTCCGGCAAGCGGCTTCCAGTCGGGCCAGTACAGGATGATAGAAATTTATGCCACCGACTTCATAAACCTGGTTGCTAAAGATAAACGCGGGGAGTTAGGGGCCGCATCTATTGAAGAACAGTTTGAGTATATCTACTGGAAGTTTGGAGCAACGGAACTTTCAACAGGTAAAAAAACCTTAACGCTCAAACAGTTCGAGAAAAAATATGCTGCAACCTTCATCAGTCTCGGCAAGGCCAATGCCACGAGTAATTTTTATTCGTTATATCATCAATTAAAAGCCAATGGATTGGCTACGCCGGAACTTGAGGCGGAGTTAAAACAGCTTGACGTAAATGTAAATGTAAACTGGCCGCTGGTGCATTACAAATCGGCCGTACGGTACCTTAACCGTGAGCCGGAAGAAATTAAAGCAACTGGCGGCACTAACTGGCAGAAATACCTGCCTCCCCGTTTTCAGAAACGTATCTTTTATCCATCGCTTTGGAATGAACAGGAGTTTGAAAACTGGGGGAAGGCCTGGGTCGAGAAAGTGCTCAAAGAATTCAGGTAGATTAACTAATGGATTTTAACCGGGCATCCTGACAAAATTCATTTTGCAATTGTAAAAAAAATCGGCAATGGCTTGTGAATCATCTACTATGAGCAAAAATTTTCCTACCTTGCCATTTTTCGAATTAAATACACTAAGGCCATGACCGAAACGCTGGACATCAAAATCACTAAAACCAATCATTCCCGTTTACAAGAAACGGATTTCAGTAATCTGCCCTTTGGGCGCACATTTTCAGACCATATGTTTGTGGCCGACTATATTGACGGCGAATGGAAAAATTTTGAGATTGTGCCTTACGGCGAAATTGGTTTAAGCCCCGCTATTTCGGCATTACACTATGGCCAGGCATTTTTTGAAGGAATAAAAGCGTACAAGCATGCCGACGGGCAGGTTACTATTTTCCGCCCGGAAAAAAACGCTATCCGCTTTAACAAATCAGCTGAGCGTTTGTGCATGCCTGCGCTGCCCGAAGAAATATTTATACAGTCAATAGCCGCAGTTGTAGATATCGACCGCGATTGGGTGCCGTCAAAAGCACATCACGCTTTGTATATAAGGCCGTTTATGTTTGCCACCGACCCTTATTTGGGTGTAGCACCATCAGCCACCTATAAATATATGGTATTGATTGGTCCGGTTGGTCCGTACTTTTCAAAAACCCTGAGAGTTAAGATTGAAACACATTACACCCGCGCTGCAGAGGGCGGTATGGGCTATGCAAAGTCGGCCGGAAACTATGGCGGTAGCATGCTGCCTGCCAAAAAGGCCACAGAAGAAGGCTTTGACCAGTTGATTTGGACCGATGCCAAGAATCATGAATATGTTGAGGAAATGGGTGCTGCGAACGTAATGTTTGTGCTTGACGGTAAACTGATAACTCCATCAACCCGCGATACCATTTTAGATGGTGTAACCCGCGACACTGTATTAACCCTTGCCCGCGAGTGGGGTATGGAAGTTGAAGAACGCCGTGTATCTGTTGCCGAAATTATTGAGGGTGCAAAGACCGGTAAACTACAGGATGCTTTTGGTGCAGGTACTGCCGCTACCATTGCCCCTGTAGGTTCGATAAGCTATAATGGTGAAGAATATTTTTTAAGCGATCCGAAAACCCGCGAATTTTCGCAAAAAGTGTTAAGCGAACTTGATGCCATTAAATACGGCCGTGTTGCTGATACACATGGATGGAATTATATGGTGTAGTTAGCACCAATGGTTAGAGACCAGAGGTCGGAAATCAGGAAAGAACAAGCCTGGTTTCTGACCTTTTCTTTATCATAACCTTGAACGCTACTCTACGCTTACGGTTAAACCTTCCTGCTGCAAAATTTTGCGGTAAACTTCCACTTCGGTAAACGAACCTTCCAAAACCGCGCATTTACCTTCGTTGTGAACTTTCCACGCTATCTTTTCGGCCTGCGATTCTGAGTAGTCGAGGTACTTCATCATACAAAAAATCACGTGGTCGAACGTATTGTGGTCGTCGTTCCATAAAATAAGGCGGTGCATTTCCTTTAGCCCCGCCAAAATCTCCTCAAGGGTGAGGGTTTCTTCCTGTACTTCAGTTGGCATACGTATCTACAAATTTACTCAAAATCTATAATAAAGCAGTCATAATAATGTTCTATTGCGGCTTTAAAGCCATAATTTTATTTGATGAGAGCATATATCCCCTACATTG
The DNA here is from genome assembly GCF_024055575.1 of Mucilaginibacter flavidus. Lineage (GTDB taxonomy): Bacteria > Bacteroidota > Bacteroidia > Sphingobacteriales > Sphingobacteriaceae > Mucilaginibacter > Mucilaginibacter flavidus. The sequence goes on from NZ_JAMXOE010000010.1 coordinate 148,659, forward strand.
CCTTTGGCTTGCTTTTGCAGGTAACAACTTTGCGGCTAAACGCCCAGTCAATTACAACATTACAAGCCCCGCCCACTAATATTATGATAGATGGCTCCATTAAAGAGTGGGGCGACAGCCTAAGGTATTATAATGCCGAAAAGCGGATTAGCTATGCCATTGCCAACAGCAAAGACACCTTGTATATGGCCATGCGTGTTAACGATCGCAGCGAGCAAATCCGGATATTAAAGGCCGGTGCCACCTTCAGTATTAACACCAAAGGGAAAAAGAAAGAAAGCTTTAGTATAACATTTCCACTGGCAACAAACGGAAATACATCGCCATTAAATCCCCCAACAGATGGCGATGGAAAGGAAAATCATGAAGCTTTAATGCAGGCCGTTTTAACCGTACTGCGCGGTATAAAAGCCGATGGCTTTAAAGACATTGAAGATGATATGATTACCACCAGCAACACTTATGGTATAAAAACAGCATTGGATTACGACGATAAGGGTTATCTGGTTTGCGAAGTGGCTATTCCGCTGGTGCTTTTTCACGCAGACGGCGATTCAGCAAAAAACGAATGGGCATTCAATTTTAAAATAAATGGCATAACCAGGCCTGCAACACAGGGCGAAGGGCAGGAAGGTGGCCGCGGCGGACGCGGTGGTGGTGGTGGTGGTGGCGGAGGTCGTGGAAGTCACGGTGGCGGAGGCGGCAGGGGGAGCCGTGGCGGGGGCATGGGCGGGGCCGGCGGAACCCAAGACCGCAGCGCGTTGTTTGCATCTGAAGATTTTTGGGAGAAGTTTTATTTGGCGAAATGAAAAAACAATCAGAAATAACCCGGCAAATGATTTCGCCGGGTTATTTTTCACTATTTAATTATTCTGTTACCCTTACCTTCAAGAAACTTGGGTTTGCCTTTGATGTGTAAACCCGGTGTGTTGCTTTTTTAAAGGCAGTGCTGTCACATTTCATAATGTCTACAAAAGTTTGCGGGTTGCGGTCAATCAGCGGGAACCAGGTGCTTTGTACCTGCACCATTATTTTGTGGCCTTTTTTAAAGGTATGCAATACATCCTGCAGTTCCCAATTTACCGGGGTGACTTTGCCGGGGGTAAACGGTTCCGGTTTTTCAATTGAGACGCGATACTTGCCGCGGATCGGCTCGCTGCGTACCATTTGCTGGTAACCAGCCATCTTTACATCCTTTCCGGTAAATTTATTGTTCGATGCCGTATCGGGATAAACATCCAAAACCTTCACCACAAAATCGGCATCGGTGCCGGTGGTTGATACTTTTAGGTTTGCCCAAATGTTGCCGGCTATAGTAACGTCCTTGTCCAGTACATCTGTTGTATAGTTGAGCAAATCTTTCCGGTCAGCCAAAAAGCGCTGGTCGGCGGTCATGTATTCGCGGTCCATGTCCATGCTTTTATGATTCAGGAATGGTATCGGGTTATTAGGATCTGATACATATTCATCATAACTATCCTTGCCATCGGCAGGTGCATTAAACGACAGTTTTCCGCCGGGCAGTAGATACAGTTGCCTCTCTTCGGCCTCTTTTGGTGGCCAGGTTTTATACTCTTTCCATTTGTTTACGCCCGTTTTCAAAAGTATTGACCGGGGCAATGTTCATATCTGTACCTTTCAGGTAATGACTAAAGAATTTAAATTCGATATCGTCCCTATAATGCGGGCCGGTTGGGCCGCCAAAATCAACATCGCCCAGGTGATCGCCTGCGCCGCGTGCCCAGCCGCCGTGTACCCAGGGACCCATGGCAAAGTAAATTGGTGTTTTAGGATTACTCTTTACCAGTGTTTTGTAGGTGTTTATGGCACCATATAAATCCTCGGCATCGTACCAGCCGCCGGTAACTAATACAGCGGTTTTAATATCGTGCAGGTGATATAACACATTGCGGTCTTTCCAGTGCTGGTCGTAATCCGGGTGGTCCATCATTTCGTTCCAAAGGCGGATGGTATCTTTATAATACTTGTCGTTTGTGTTTTTCATTGGGCCCATCTTCAAAAAGAAGTCGTACCCATCATTAGTGCCCGGGTTAAACCGACCGCCGCGACGTTGGGTTGGTTTATCATCCTGCCTGTTGGTAAAACCTGGGTAAAACCCAAAGTTGGCTACCAAAAAGAATGCACCATTGTGCCAGCCGTCATCGCGCCATAAATCAGACATAGGTGCCTGGGGTGATGCCGCTACTAAAGCCGGGTGGCGGCTTAACAAGGCAGCGGTTGTATAAAAACCAGGGTACGATATACCCCAAACACCCACTTTCCCTGTATTGTTCGGTATGTTTTTTAGCAGCCACTCGATGGTATCGTAAGTGTCGGTGCCTTCATCAACATCGGTATTGGCGCTGTGGTCTTCCTTTTCGGGCATCATTTCTTCAAAGATACCTTCGCTCATGTAGCGGCCGCGTACATCCTGGTAAACAAAAATATAACCATCGTGCACAAAGGCCGGCGAAGGGCCAATACTGCCTTTATACTTATCGGCACCATAGGGACCTACGCTGTAAGGGGTGCGGTCCATCATAAAAGGATATTTCTTCGATTGGTCCTTAGGCACGTAAACCGAAGTGAATAGCTTTTTGCCATCACGCATCGGGATTTGATATTCGTATTTTGTGTAGTTGTCCTTTACGTACGTGGCTTCGGCGTTGTTGCCGCCTGGCTGGGCGAAGGTTACGGGCGCTAAAAGCGTAAAGCAAAAAGCAAGAAGTAAAAGTTTTTTCATTATCCGTTATTAACGCTTAAAAGTAAGCATTTAAACAAAAAAGACAACCGGTTTGGGTTGTCTTCATAAAATCGTTACGTTATTGATGAGTTGATTTGAAGATTTGGTAATTTGAAGATTGCAAGCGCTTTATCATCTTCAAATCAGCTCATTTTCAAATCATCAAATTATTCATTAATCGCCTTCACACCCGGCAATTCCTTGCCTTCCATATACTCTAGCAATGCCCCGCCGCCGGTTGACACGTAGCTCACGTCATCGGTCATGCCAAATTTGGCCACAGCTGCAGCAGAATCGCCACCGCCGATAAGCGAAAATGCGCCATTGTCGGTAGCTTTAGCCACTGCATCGGCAATGGCTTTTGTACCCGCCAAAAATTTCTCCATTTCAAAAACGCCCATCGGGCCGTTCCAAAGTATAGTTTTTGATTCTTCAACAACCTTGCTGAATAGTTTAATAGTTTCAGGGCCAATATCCAATCCCATCCAGTTATCCGGGATTTTGCCTGTTTTTGCAATATCAGTTTTTGCATCGTTCGAAAATGCATCGGCAATAACATTATCTACGGGTAATAACAGGTTTACGCCTTTTTCTTTTGCTTTTTTAACCAGGCTAAGAGCCAGATCAAGTTTGTCGGCTTCAACCAATGATGTACCAATAGTACCGCCATCGGCTTTAGCGAAAGTGTAAGCCATGCCACCGCCTATTATAAGATTATCTACTTTATCAAGCAGTTTTTCTATCAGCTCGATCTTGTCAGACACTTTTGAACCGCCCATAATGGCAGTAAATGGCTTTGGGGCATTGTTTAATATCTTTTCGGCGTTTTGCAATTCGGCAGCCATCAGGTAGCCAAAGTATTTGGCATTAGTGAAAAATTGTGCAATTATAGCTGTCGAAGCGTGTGCGCGGTGTGCTGTACCAAATGCATCGTTAACGTAAATATCGCCCAGTTTTGAAAGTTTTTTAGCAAAATCCTTGTCTCCTTTTTCCTCCTCTTTATAAAAGCGTAGGTTTTCGAGCAACAGCACCTCGCCTTTACCCAGGGCCTTTGCTTTGCTTTCAGCGGCGGCGCCAATGCAGTCATCTGCAAACTGAACCTGTTGGCCCAATAAATCAGATAAATGCGAAACTATATGCTTCAATGAATATTTTTCTTCAGGTCCGCCTTTTGGCCTGCCCAGGTGTGACATCAGGATAACTGCCCCGCCGTCATTCAATATTTTTTTTATCGTCGGCAATGCTGCCGTCATCCGGTTATCGTCGGTAATGTTATAGTTTTCATCAAGAGGAACGTTAAAGTCAACCCTTATGAGGGCTTTTTTTCCTGAAAAGCTAATTTGATCTACTGTTTTCATAATGTTTGATGCAAATGGTTAATGCAAATGGTTAATGCAAGCGATTTTTCGAGCCGCCAAATTCAGCATTTTAATTCCAAATTGGAAAGTAAATGTTAAAAAGGTGTTTTAATTAATAAAAACATCACTGAATTTTAACATACATTACATAATGAGGACCTATGTCGGGTACTTCAAACTCAGGGGGAATTGTTTCAAACCCCATATTCAAATAAAATTGGCGGGCACTTTTACGCGCATTACACCACAAATAATTTGCTTTTTGCCCGTGCAGATAAACTATTGCAAAATTTAACAACTGGTTACCCAGGCCTCTGCCCCGGTATTCATCGACTGTCGCCATGCCGCGTAACTGGTACCCAACGCCTGTAAACTCTCCATAAGCCTGCGGATGAAAGGACGCTATGCAAACAAGTTCATCTCCAACATAATAACCCAAATGAAATGCACCGGGTAACGTGTCAGTTGGAAAAATGCATTCTTCGTGGCTTAGTTTCCCTTCGCGCAAAACGTTGTTTCGTATGGCTAATAGTGTATTATCAATCTTAATAAACTTAATCATGGTTTTTAAATAACTCCCGCGAGGCAAAAATGGCCAATTTTTCCCCAACGGTGCTAACTTATCGCCACGAGTTAATGCTACCACAAACGCGGTCTCCGGGCAAATAAGTGCCATTTCGGCGTCAATAGGCGGTTTTTTACAGCTTCGGTAAGAATAGCACAAGTATTGCATTAATATTTACGCAGGGCCTATAGAATCACAATATTATGAAAACAGTATTTTCGTTATTATTAATTTCCGTTATTCTTTGGGGCTGCAGCAAGAAAGCTGATATAACGCCTGTAAAATCAACAGATACGAGCAAAACTGCCGGCCCTACAAATCCCATTTCGGCAAAACCAGATTCGACTGTAAAATTAACAAATGACGACACCGCACATATGGCCGCCTTTATTATCTATGCCCAAAAAGTTAAAACCAACGTATCGGGCAAAATCCTGGTGATGGCGTTTGACGAAAATGTGAATATTTTTTTACTGGCTGAAGGGTATCAAAAAACTTCGGCCATACATTTGAACGAGGACTGGAAAAAAACGTCGCTGGCAGCTTTTGATTTTACAACGGTAAACCAAGACGGCCAAACCACATTTAACTCAATAGATGATAACTTAAACAATGTGAAGTTTAAGACTATATCAGATACCACCATAAACGGGGTCCATGTAAAAAAAGTTAATGTTCACCGCAAACTTACTTTTTCTAAAGTTTACGGGTCGGCCGATCTGGCAACTGATCAGCAAAACCTGCTGCTTGCCAAAACCGATGAGTTGATTACTTTTTCATCGTACACCTATTATAATCAGAAAAATTACCCTGTTACCAGCGCTGTTGCGTACGTGCAGTATGTGAAGTAAGTTGATTAAGTTAGATTAGGTTGACTTGGTTGATTAGGTTATGTACTTCGTAGCATGTAATGTTTGACGGCTGCAATATTCACCTAACTCAATCAACTTAATCCAACTTTATCAATATATAAACTAATCCTCTCCACCAAATCAGCAAGGCGGCCCGAGTAGCCCATTTCGTTATCATACCAGCCCACAACTTTTACCAGGCCACCAACTATCGAAGTAAGCTGAGCATCAAAGATGCAACTGTGGGTGTTGCCTAATATATCAGTCGATACGATTGGGTCTTCGGTGTATTCCAAAACATTCTTCATTGCGCCCTCTGCCGCCTGTTTAAAAGCTATGTTTATAGCTTCAACGGTAGGTTGTTTTTTGAGGCTGCAGGTAAAATCAGTTAGTGAGCCATTTAGCACAGGTACTCGTATTCCCGCCCCACCGAGCCGGCCCTCCAAATGCGGGAAGATGGCCGTTATGGCTTTAGCAGCCCCGGTGGTAGTTGGAATAATTGAACCGGACGCGGCCCTTGCCCTGCGTAGATCTTTGTGCGGCGCATCGTGCAGGCTTTGATCGCCCGTCATGGAGTGCACGGTGGTGATATAACCATCAATAATGCCCCAGTTAGTGTCAAGTATTTTAACCATGGCTGCAACATTATTAGTGGTACATGATGCGTTTGATAAAATTGGTGACGTAAGATCAATTTGCCCATCGTTAACGCCGAGTACAACTGTAGGTATACCTTTATCACTGGCGGGAGCAGATATAATTACTTGCTTAGCCCCGGCTACTAAGTGCTGTTCGGCACCCTGCTTTGAGGTGAATTTGCCGGTTGATTCTATTACCAAATCGATATCCAGCTCTTTCCACGGCAAATTTGACGGACTCGCTTCGGTAAGAATTTTTATAGCGTGGCCGTTAACAATTAAATGGTTTTCGTCAAAATCAACTGTTCCTTTAAAGCCACGATGTACTGAGTCGTATTTAAAAAGGTGTGCAAGGGTTTTGGTATCTGCAAGGTCGTTAATGGCAACAACTGCTATATTTTCCCGGGTTAAAATATTACGTAAAAATACACGGCCTATACGCCCGAAGCCGTTTATGGCAATTCTCATAGTAGCGGTTTATATGGCAACAAATTTACGGTTTAACAATCAGAGACAAGAAAGAACCGTGGCAATAGGATTTTAATATTACAATAAAATAAAAAAGCCGGGATATTTCCCGGCTCCGTTGTTGTTGTTATTTATTGCTTGCAATCAAACAAATAAATTCCGGAGTGCCAGGCTTTCGCGTTCTTTTGAGCGAAGAAAAAAGGTGATCAACCAGTTAAACGCCATGGACATTAATACAATTAAAATAATAAGTACTGTATTGCCATATTCTTTTAATAACAGTACCATAAATATGGTTAAAATATTAGCGGCAGTTAAAATAAGCGTAGTTTGTAAATGGCTGAAACCCAGTTTTAACATGCGGTGATGTATGTGATTACGATCGGCTACAAAAGGAGAGCCGCCGTTTGCAATACGCACAACAAAAACTCTGATTGTATCAAATATGGGGCCTATCAAAATGGCAACTGCCAGTGCCGGGGCCTCGTAGATTCCGGGCAGATTGTTAGGGGCAAGCATATTTACCTGGATAAACTTTAATGCCATTACTGCCGATATTAAGCCAATCAGCAATGAGCCGGTATCGCCCATAAATATTTTAGCGGGCGTAATATTAAAGCGTAAAAAGCCTAAAATTGAGCCGGACATTGCAAATGAAACTGCCGCCAACTCATACTGCTTAATGTATATGAATAATATTGCAAAGGCGCCGTTTGCTATGATTCCGGTAGTAGCGGCGAGACCGTCGATACCATCAATCAAATTGAAAGCGTTAACCACCAGCAGGATTAATAAAATTGACAGACCGGCGCTTACTACGTATGGCATCTCGTAAATTCCAAATACTCCATACATACCCGTAAGGCGAATATCGCCCAGTATCACCAATATGGCACAAACAACAAATTGTATTACAAATTTTGTATTAGAGTTTACACCCGAAAGATCGTCTTTTATACCCATCGCAAACAATATAATACATGCAGTAAGCAAGTAATTTATCGGTAACGATTTATCAGTCATACAAAACAGGAGTGAAGTTATAGTAAAACCAACAAAAATAGCTACCCCGCCCAACCTTGGTATACCGTGGTCATGCTCTTTTCTGAAATGTCCAAGGTCATCGTATAGGTGGCGAAAGCGGGCTACGTGTAAAATTGATGGGATTGCAAATGAAGTTATCAGCAGGGATACGGCGATAATGAAAATGTAATATATAAATGTGTAATTATGTAGAAAATCCATCATCTTTAATCGTTTACGCTAATTATACAATAGTTAAATTTAGTGAGTGCAAGTAAATAACAATTGTTAAGTTACCCATCCACTTATTATTAACATATTAACATTATTTCATGCTGATTAAAAGTATTGAGTTATCTTACGTATCGGCTTAACTATTAATGCTATAAAAGGGAGCCTGATACCGTTATTCCTCATGGCCTTCAAATCAAAGAACATTCTTTTTACGCGGGCGGTTATACTTTTGTTGCTCTTTCCGCCTAATTTCATCTTAATTATTATTTTTTTTAAATAAAATGTAGTTAACTTATTGACATACAGGTATCTTGTCATTAATTCATAATCTGCTGCAGTTCCATAATCAAGGCGATAAAGGCCGAATTGATCAAATAAATTGCGTCTGCAGTAAAACGTTGGGTGTGGTGGCATCCATCCGAATTCGAGCTTTCTGCGCGAAATTTGTCCCGAGCGCCATTTTCGGACAACAGCACCTTTTTCGTTTATATAATCAAGATCGCCATAAATAATATCTGCATTATATTTGCGAAAAGCGTCTGCAATATGGCTTAATACCGAATTATCGGTAAAATAATCATCGGCATTCAACATGCCAACAATATCCCCGGTGGCTAATTTGATGCCTTTGTTCATCGCATCGTATATCCCGAGGTCCGGCTCCGAAACAAAATGATTTACATAATGTGCATAATTATTAATGATGTTGATAGTTTTATCCGTCGAACCTCCGTCGATAATTATATATTCGATGTCGGTATAATTCTGGCTTTTAACTGACTCAATGCAGCTTTTTATGGTGCTTTCGGCGTTAAAACAAACGATACCCGATTTTTGATACCGGTAATACCTGTGTTTATGTACCTTTTGTATACTTACCTGGTTAAGTTTATTAAGGTGCGCTACCTCAAAACTATCCCCCTGTTAATTTATATCTCGTTCGGTTTTTTAAGTTTGGCTTATTCCGATGCCATATCGTTAAACAAAACGTTCTTTTTAAAGCACTACGGCGCCGACCCTACGCTGACGGAAAAATACCGTATACATTTCGAAGATTTAAAGCTTAACACAAATAAAAGGCCGGTTTATAACATAAACGATAACAACGTGCTATTCCTTCTTGAAAAATATGAGCGCTAATCAAAAATCCCCTCACAAAACTATTTTAATAATTATTAGTGTGGTTGTGGTATTGCTGGGCGTGCTGCTGGTTTTAATCCCACCGGCGCTTTTTCCTGATCCGGCCAACGGTTTCCATGTTTTGCGCTGCATGCAGCTGGGCGGGCCTTTTAATACCATGGTAGCGCCCGACCAAAGCGACATCGCCCAAAACTATACTGAATTTATCACATGGTGGGCCCCAGGGCAATACTTGGTGCCGTATTTTTTTAAATTGATTGCAGGCGTTAATACAGGGCAAGCCATGGCAATAACTGTGGCGTTGGCACAACTGTGCGGATTGGCCGGCTTTTACAGCTTCTTTAAAAAAATCGGGTTTACGCCGACGATATCAGCGTTAAGCCTTTTATTTATCATCTGCCAAGTTGCGTTTTTTGTTCCATATGTTTTTTATACCGGGGGAGAGGTTTTGCTTTTTGCTTTTGAAGGTTGGTTCTTATATGGATGTGTTGCGCTGCAAAAGCAGGATTGGAAGCTGTTGCTTTTCGTGCTTCTATCCGGTTGGATGGGCTTCTTCTTTAAATCTTCTTTTTTATGGATGTATATCGCAGGGCTTTTCTGCTTGTGGGCACGGCTATCATTAAGTAGCCAAGGTATAGTTGAATGGCTAAAGAAGGGGTTATGGATAGGTGTGCCTGCTGCATTATCGCTTGCAGCTATTTATATATTATTCCTTTCAAAAGGACAAAGCCCGGCGACGGTTTCAAAAGGGTTTAAACTAACTACAGCTACATTTAGCTTCCCGCTGTCAACCCCGCTGCTTTCAGGATTCTCATTGGATGATTTTTTTCATGGGCTGTTGTATAATTTTGGGAAACCCATGTTTAGTCATTTCTGGTCGGTTGCGATTGTATTTAGTTTGGCCATATTAAGCTTGTTGTTGATTTGGACATTGATAAAATCTGTCCACAATAATAACTACCGGCTTTTTATTTTCGTTTTTTACTTCGGTGCATTATTGTTTTTTGGATTTGCTTATCTAAAGCAACTTAACATATCTTACGAGGCCCGGCATTTCCGTATTATTGGTATACTGATAGCGCCGGGATTGATTTACGTGGTAAGCAGGTTAAAGCGTGGGTATCAACTGGCGTTTACGGTGGTTTGCTTGGGCATTGCAGGTTATAGCGTTAATTATGTGATCAAAGGGTATAATATTAACCAAAATCAAAGCGCAAAAGGCACAACCGGTATATCCCAGATTAACATCGACCAACAATCATTAAACGCCATCATGAAATTGGATAGGGAGAACAAAGACGCAACATTTGTTTTCATAGCCAACGACGTTAGCCTGGAGGTAATGCATAATCGTGTCATCAACCTTTCGCCGATTGGCGACGACTACAAAATCGACATAGATGATTACAAGTATGATGGTTTTGCCGGTCCGCTGTTCATTATACTGCCCGAAACCTACAATGGACCAAAGGAGAAGCTGGTAATGAAGAGTTTTCCAGGTTATACTGGTTTTAACCTTTCTATGTTAAGCGATAAGTACGTGTTGTATGAGGCGAGGATGAAGAGGTAGTTGATTGGGTTGATTAAGTTTTTGTGCGGGTCTGATTTCTTAGCCTAATCAACCACTCACTTAATCAACCTAATCAACTTCTTACCCATTAATCTCTTTCCACAACAAATCCTTCAGCTCATCGATGTTTTTCTGGGCTACTGATGATATAAAAATAGAGGGGACATCCGTTGGAAGTTCCTTTTTCATTTCTGCCATCAGCTCATCGTCGAGCATATCCGATTTGGTTACGGCCAGCACTCTTGGTTTATCGAGCATTTCGGGGTTATATTCCTTCAGTTCGTGCAGTAATATGTGGTATTCTTCTTTTATGCTGCGATTGGTATCCGCAGGCACCATAAACAGCAATACCGAGTTGCGTTCAATGTGCCTCAAAAACCTAAAACCTAAACCTTTGCCTTGTGATGCACCTTCAATTATGCCCGGTATATCGGCCATGACAAACGACTTTCCACCCCTGTAGGCTACTATACCCAGGTTGGGTACAATAGTAGTGAACGGGTAATCGGCAATCTCGGGCTTCGCAGCCGATACTACTGAAAGCAAGGTTGATTTACCGGCGTTCGGGAAGCCCACCAGGCCAACATCGGCCAGTATTTTCAACTCCAGTACGTTCCACTCTTCTTTGCCGTCTTCACCGGGTTGGGCAAACCGCGGGGTTTGCAGGGTTGGCGTTTTAAAGTGCCAGTTACCCAGGCCGCCGCGACCGCCGTCTGTTAATATTCTTGTTTCGCCGTCGGTAGTTATTTCAAACAGTGTTTCGCCTGTTTCGGCGTTTTTGGCTATGGTACCCAGCGGCACTTCCAATATTTCGTCCATGCCGGTTTTGCCGCTCTTCAACGAGCTGCCGCCAGCGCCGCCGTCACCGGCTATAACATGCTTACGGAATTTAAGGTGCAAAAGTGTCCATAGTTGGGCATTGCCCTTAACAATAACATGACCGCCCCTGCCGCCGTCGCCACCATCCGGGCCGCCTTTAGCTGTAAATTTATCCCGGTGCAAATGAGATGAACCCGCCCCTCCGTGGCCGCTGCGGCAACAGATTTTCACATAATCAACAAAATTTGAACCTTGAGACATAATTTTTATTTCGGATTGCGGATGTTCGATTTCGGATTTACCTGATAAATCCAAAATATAAAATTCCGAAATGGGAATTCCGAAATCCGAAATCAGTAAGTAGCAATAATGCCGCCTATTGTGTCAAATATTTCACTGACAGAACCGATGCCATTTATGCTTTTGTATTTATTTTGAGTTTTATAGAAACCCGCAACAGGTGCGGTTTTATCGTTATATTCTTTTATTCGCTTGCGGATAACTTCCGGGTTTGCATCGTCAGGGCGACCGGAATCTTTGCCGCGCAATAATAGGCGGGACTCCAGCTCGTCGTCATTAACCTCCAGTGCAACCATTCCCGATATCGGTGCGTTTTTGCTCGCCAGTAATTCGTCCAGAGCTTCGGCTTGTGCCACTGTACGGGGGAAACCGTCAAAAATAAACCCTTTAGCATCCTTATTGGCATCCAGCTTATGGCTAATCATCCCGATAACTACCGCATCGGGAACTAATTTACCCTCGTCCATCAGCTTTTTAGCTTCTAAACCGAGTTCGGTTCCCTGCGCAATTTCACCACGCAAAAGGTCGCCTGTTGAAAGGTGTATCAGGCCGTATTTTTCTATAAGCTTTTGTGATTGAGTCCCTTTCCCAGCTCCGGGAGGACCAAACAATACCAGGTTCAGCATGCTTCTATCAAATTAAAAGCCTTTCGGTACTATACAGAAAGGCTTAATTAGTCTTGAGTCCGGAGTCGTTAATCCTAAGTGCTTTCGACTTGAGACTAAAGACTTTCGACTTCTTTAATGTGCACTTGAAGGGAGTCGAACCCCTAACCTCCTGATCCGTAGTCAGGTGCTCTATCCAATTGAGCTACAAGTGCAATACTCTATCTAAAAACTCGCGCCCAACACCTGTTTTAAGGTATTTTTCGCGATTTACAGCTTCCAACAACGTATCGAAGCTCTCTGTATAAACAATCTTCCAAGGCCTATATGCTTTAGTCGATTTTGTGTATCCTGCATTGTGTTGAATAAGTCTTTTTTCAAAGTCGTTACTCATACCAATATACCTGCGTCCATATTGTTCACTTAATAAAACATATACATAGAACATATATGGTAGTCAGGTGCTTTATCCAATTGAGCCCTGCCTGCCGGCAGGCAGGTACAAGTACTTTTTCAAACGGACTGCAAAGATAGAATTTCTTTTCAAACAGCTGTAATTTTTTTCAAATTACTTTACTGCAGCATCAATTGCTTCAAAATTTGGCAAGTCGCCGGCCGACTCCAATACCTCAGCGTAAATTATATTTTGCTCTTCATCTATAACAAAAGCAGCACGTTTTGATACGCCTTTCATACCAAAAGCAAATTCGTTATATAAGGCCCCGTAGGCAGCCGAAACTTCTTTGTTGAAGTCGGAAAGTAAATCGAACTGGTAGTTGTTTTCTTCTTTGAACTTGCCCAACGTAAAAAGCGAATCTACTGAAACACCTAAAACAATCGCGTTTAAGCCTTCATAATAACCAAAGTTATCGCGCATGGTACATAATTGTTCGGTACAAACGCTGGTGAACGCTAAAGGGAAAAAATGCAGTATTACCTTTTTACCTTTAAAATCAGATAGCGAAACTTCCTTTTTTTCGGTGTTGAACAAAGTGAACTGTGGTGCGGCAGAGCCTGTTTGTATTGACATAGGTGTGTTTTTTATGCAAAGGAATGATAAATATTTAAATGTTGCAGTCGCAGTATATAATTATTAAGTCAAATTGATATATTAAATGTTGGTGGATACGAAAACTGCGGCATTGGTAATTACTGATATTATGGTGAGCTACCGGGCGGAAAAGGCTTCGCTGGTTAGTCCAGCGAGTAGTTTTTTGGGGCGAGTGAATTATGGCATTCCAAGACTGAACGCTGAGTTACGCACCTAGGGCGCGGATTGTTTTGTTTCGCTGATTTCTACCAATATTTGGCCCCGATGTGGCCGAAAAACATTTGTGCCACATATTGGTAGAAAAATATAACATAAATACCTGCGTGCCGCAGGTACGCAACCTATTGAATATATTAATGCCAACCTTTCACTCCCCCAACAACGCCCTCAAACTCTCAATTGTGTCGGCTTCTTCTTTCGGCTTATCAAGTCGCCATCGTAAAATGCGCGGGAAACGCAGAGCAATCCCTGATTTGTGACGGGTGGATTTATTTATGCCCTCAAAACCAATTTCAAAAACCAGCTCGGGTTTTACGGTGCGTACGGGACCGAATTTTTCGAGGGTGTTGCGTTTGACGAAGTAGTCGACCTTGTTTATTTCGGCATCGGTGAGGCCGCTGTAGGCTTTGGCGAAGGGCACCAGCTTGTCGCCGTCCCAAACGGCGAAGGTGTAGTCGGTGTAAAGGTCGGCGCGGCGGCCGTGGCCTTTTTGGGCGTATATCATTACGGCGTCGACAGATAGCGGATCTATCTTCCATTTCCACCAGTCGCCGCGTTTGCGGCCAACCTGGTAGGCGGCGTTTTTGCGTTTTAGCATAATACCTTCCGCAATCATGGCACGCGATTGTTCACGCGTTTTTCCCAATTCCTCCCATGTAGTAAATTGTATCAAGGCAGATAAGCGGAACATTTCCGGGAAGGGTGTTGCCGCCTGCAATCCTTCGAGAATTACCCGGCGTTCGGCCTGGGTTTTATGGCGGATATCTTCGCCTTTATATTCCAGGCAATCGTAAGCAATAACTGCAACCGGGCTTTCTTCCAGAATTTTTTTACTGAGGTTTTTACGGCCGATGCGTGTTTGCAAAACATTGAACGGCATGGGCTGCCCGTTTTGAAAGCTAAGCAACTCGCCATCTATCACCGTTCCATCAGGCAGGGCTTGTAAAAAAGGGTGTAACTCGGGGAATTTGTCGGTTGCGAGGTCTTCGCCGCGACTCCAGATAAAAATCTCACCGCCACGTTTGATCAGTTGCGAGCGAATGCCATCCCATTTCCATTCGGCCTGCCATTGGCCTTCCTCCCCTAAATCAATCTTCAATTCATCTGTCGATTTTTGTTTTTCGGATGTCTCCTGTATGGGGTAAGCCAAAAAGAAGGGGTAGGGGCGCGATATGTCGTCGGATGCGCTTTGTTCCTGCACCAGTTGTTCGTAAGTATAGGTTTCGGGCATCCAGCTACCCATTATGCGATGGGTTAGGGCGGGAGCTTCTATGCCGGTAATGTCAGCCAGCGCTTTTATAACCAAACTTTGCGATACGCCAACGCGGAAACTACCCGTAAGCAATTTATTAAACACGAAGCGTTCGCTGCTATCCAGCATCGCCCACGAATCCATGAGCCAAAGCTTTTTCTCTTCTTCGGTTTTGGTGCCGAGCGCATTGATCTCGGCAATCCACTCCGTAAGTGTTTTGTGGCTGCTGCCCCGGTTTTGCGGCATCAGCAGGGCCATGGTTTCGGCCAGATCGCCCACCACATGATAGCTTTCTTCAAACAGCCAGGCCGGGATTTTTGACGCCTCGATGGCCCAGTTGCGAACCAGTGTGGAATTTATCTGCCGTTTAGGCTTGCGGCCTGAAAACAAAGCCAGCATGTGCATTTTGTCTGTATCAGGTACAGTGTTAAAATAGTCTTTCAGAATTTTAACCTTCTCGTTGGTTTTGTTGGTTTCATCGAGGGAAAGGAATAGTTGGGCAAAGGCTTTCATATTTTGACCTCCTTTTTAGCTTCACCTAAGTCCTCTCCAAAGGAGAGGACTTGGGCTTCGCTCTTTTCAAAGCCATTTGCCTTCGAGATGATTGGATGAGGCGTTGGTTCTTCTTCCGGCACACTGTTAATTCCTTCATCGTCGCCGTAAAGGGTGTGTACCTCATGTGCATCGAAGCCTATTTCGTTCAAATATCTCGTAAAAGTCGCAGTGTAGCCATGCGTCAGGTAAACGCTTTCGCAGCCCGTGGCGTCAATGGCGCTTATGAGGCCGTCCCAGTCGGCATGGTCTGATAGTACAAAGCCCCTGTCGGCCGCACGGCGGCGCTTGGCACCACGAATGGCCATCCAGCCCGAGCAATAGCCAAAGCTGTAAGGGTTAAACTTTCGCATCCATGGCGTGCCTACAGATGATGGCGGCGCAAGGATGATACCCTTCCGAACCTCTTCCTTCGGCATATCCTGCGTTATCCGGATTGTCGGGTTAAGTTTTATGCCATTGCGGCGCAGTGCTTCGTTGGTATTTTCGATTACGCCGTGTGTGTAAACGTTTCCGATAGATAAATCAAGGTTTTGCAAAATGCGCTGCGCTTTACCCAGCGAGTAGCCTACAATTACAGTTGCCAGGTTATGCTCCACATTGCTGCGCCACCAACTGTTCACATCGGCAAAAACATCGGCTTGTGGCTTCCACTGGTATACGGGCATACCAAAGGTACATTCAGATATAAAGTGATGACAGCGCACCGGCTCAAAAGGCGTGGAAATGCCATCATCCTCCACTTTATAATCGCCGGATACCACACAGACTTCGCCTTTGTATTCCACCCTCACCTGCGCCGAGCCGATGACATGCCCGGCAGGGAACAAACTAACCTCTACGCCATTCTTCATCACTTTTTCGCCATACTCAACAGTTTGCAGGTTGATTTCGCCGAGGCGATACAAGAGCACTTCTCGTGAGAAATGATGCGCCAGGTAACGTTTATGGCCCAAATAAGCATGGTCGGCGTGGGCGTGGGTTATCACTGCATCGTCAACCGGTTTCCATGGGTCGATATAGAATTTACCGGTAGCGCAGTAAATCCCTTTATCGGTAAACTCAAGCAGCGGTTTTTTTGCCATAGATTAATAACCTGACTATCGGAAATTGGTTTTAAATGGAAGCTACCCTATTTAGCGCAGGCCTGCGACCTGCGCTGGTGGATAGCGCCCCTTTGCGGCTTGGAGTATTTCCTGCAACTTAACGGAAATTGTGCGCCTATTTGTTTTGCCCGCACGTGGAGAAAAAACCTTTTAAACAACAAATCCCGGCCTAAGCCAGGATTTGCGATATTTCAATCAGGATAATTTTTTAGTTACCAGCTGGTATTGTTGTGCTGCTAAATTTGTTATCCAGGGTAATATAATCTGTCAATATCTGGCCAGCTTCGCGTTTCAGGAAGTCCAGGTCTTCGCCACGCTGACGGGTTTGACCTTTTTTAAGCGGCTGCAGACCCATGGCTACACGACGCTGGTTGTTTTCGTCAAATTGTTTCTTTTCGTCACTATCGCGCTGGTCTTTAAGCTTTTGCTCGTTAAGGGTCACACTTTTTTCAGCTTCGTGTTTTTTGCCTTCGGCAATGTCTTCCAGCATAAATTTGTAGTTAGGGCTGGTTGCCATGCGTGCATCGTGAAGTTTTGTAAGCTGCGGTAACACGGATGTAAAGTCGCCGACCTTGGTGTAATCGCTTTTGGCAATTATATCAAACGGCATTGCAGATGGCTCGGTGTCTTCGCCATATTTTTCCATTGGGATAACCGAAGGGAAAGTAATATCAGGCGTTACGCCTTTATGTTGTGTAGAGTTACCGGTGATGCGATAAAACTTGGCTATGGTTAAGTTCAGCTGACCAAACACGCTTTGGCTGCCGGTGCTTACTTTAACCGATTTTTTGTCTTTACCTACAAGTGCAGCGGCGCGTTCCAGCATCGATGGCGGGATAACCCTGTCCAGATCGATAGCATTTTGAACCGAACCCTTGCCATAAGTTTGGGTTCCTAAAATTATGCCACGACCATAATCCTGTATCGCGCCCGAGAATATCTCGGTTGCAGAAGCACTAAAGCGGTCGACTAAAATAGCAAGCGGGCCAGAGTAGGCTACGCTTGGGTCTTCGTCTTTATCAACTTCAATTTCGTTGTTTGGGTTGCGTACCTGTACTACCGGACCGGTTTTAATAAACAGGCCGGTAAGGTCAACAGCTTCAAGTAACGAGCCACCACCGTTTTGGCGCATGTCCATTACTATACCGTCAACTCCTTGTTGTTTTAACGAGTCAATCAATAACTTAACGTCGTGCGTGGTGCTCTTGTAATTAGGGTTGCCCGATTTGTAATCGTTAAAATCGATATAAAATGCAGGGACAGAGATAACACCTATCTTAACAATTTTACCGTTTTGATTGTATGTACGGATTTCCTTTTTCGCTGATTCGTCTTTCAGGATGATTTTTTCGCGGGTAAGCTCCACAATTTTAGGTTTGCTGCCTACGCTCTGGCCTTTTGGTAAAAGCTCTAAACGTACGATTGTTCCTTTTTTGCCACGGATAAGGGCAATAGCATTGTCAATGCGCCAGCCTACTACGTTCTGGAACTCGCCGCCCGGGCCTTGTGCAACGCCAACAATACGGTCGTCAACATTTACCTGCTTGCTTTTCTCGGCTGGGCCGCCAGCTGTTAGTGATTTAATGATCACAAACTCATTCTCGATATTCAAACCGGCGCCAATACCTTCCAACTGACGCGACATGTCGATATTAAAATTGGCTGCGTTTGCCGGGTTAAAATAGCTTGTGTGTGGGTCGATAGACTCGGTAAAGGCATCCATAAACACCTGGAACACATCCTGGTTGTTTAATTTATTAGCCTGCGATAACAAATTTTCGTAACGTTTTTTCAGTAAATCTTTGCTTTTTGCAACATCGTTACCTGCCAATTTTAAGTTGAGCATGTCGTATTTTACGCGCTCTGTCCACAACTTATTCATTTCGGCTACCGACGATACATACGGCAGGTTATCGCGGTCGTAAGTAAAGTTGTCGCTTTTCGAAAAATCAAAATTGTTATCTAATTGGCTTATCGAGTAGGTCATGCGCTCGATATACCTTTTTTGATAAACGTTGAAAATGTAGAAAGCATCGTTAAGGTTGCCGATTTTAGCATCGTCATCCAAAACAGTTTTATACTTATCAAAATCCTGTATGTCCGACGCCAGGAAATAGTTGTGGCTTTCGTCCATGGTTTTTAAATAGCGGTTGTAAATAACTACCGAAATTGAATCGTTCAACTCAACTTTTTTGTAGTTGTATTTCGATATCAGCGTTGCAATAGTTTTGCAAACAATGCTTTGCTGCTCGTCGGGCTGTATGTTTTTTACGCCATCAACCCTTAAAATTTTGGCTGGTTTAGCGCTGCAGGCCAGTGTGGCACCAAGCACCAGCACTAAATAAACTTTTTTGAACATATCTTTTACTTGCTTTAAGTCGGGGGTTTTATAAAACATCAATACTTGTGCCTAAAATTCCATTTACTAATCTAAATACAAAAAAAGACAGCTAATGTGCCGTCTTAATAATGAATAACAATATTACAATAATGTTTGTATTGTTTTTACAAAATACACATACATTTTACGGTAATGTTACAAATTTATTGTGTAGTTGCAAATTGAATAGCAGGCATTAACTAAGCGAGTATGATTTACCCGCATAAAAAGGTGAGATTCGCACACCTTTATTCTGCCTTGGTATTGAGCAACGCATTTTCGGCGTAGCGAACATCGGTTTTAGGAGCGTTATTTTTATTGAGTTTGATGTAAGCCATCTTTTTTTCGATGGTGGCTACATCAGTTGAAAAGCCGCGTAAGGCTGCCATATCATGCGCTTCGGTAAGATCCTGCTTAGCCTGTTCAAAATCGCCAAGGTCTGATTTTATCATGGCCAGGTCAATCAAATTGGCAATGGTGTGTTTATCATCATTTTGCTGGCGCGAGATAATGTTGCTTTGCAGTAAATACCATTTAGCTTCCGAATAGCGGTTTTGCTGGATATAAAGTTTGGCAAGTTCGCTAAAGTTATAGCTGGCATCGGCATATACCCTGAACCGCATATTGTGCTGGGCATCGCGCATTACCATATTTTCGGCAGCCTCCAGGCTATACGCACTGCGGCTAAGTGTAATTTTTTGAATTTTAACGGGTTTTAAAGCCATTTTACTATTTACGCGCGAAACAAAATTGATATTGGTGCGCTCAATTTCGGGGTAGCGAACATGCTTTTTAAAATCCAGGCGATACCACTGAGCGGATGCCGAAAAGCCATATAAGCAGCAAATAATAAGAAGGGTTATTCTCATTTAATCTTTTGTCCCAAGTTTAAATTAATCAGGTAAAGGTAAATAATTTTCGATAAATGAAAGAATCGCTAAAAATCAACATGTTCACATTCAGCGCAAATTCAAACTTATATCAATATATTTAAAAATTACTTTACCCGCACTTAAACGTAAAAACCCAATTATAGTATATGGCCGGCGCATCAAAAAAATTAGGTATCTGGACAAGCACCTCGCTGGTAGTTGGCAGCATGATTGGTTCGGGAGTGTTCCTCGTGCCTGCGGCAATGGCCTCATTCGGCAGTATAAGTTTACTGGGGTGGCTATTCTCTGCTATCGGGGCATTTTTTGTTGCACGGGTTTTTAGCAGGCTGAGCGAGATGGTGCCCAAAAGCGTCGGTGGCCCATATGCTTATACCCATTATGGTTTCGGCGATTTTGCCGGCTTTATGATTGCCTGGGGATATTATATTTCAATAATTACTGCTAATGCGGCTATAACCATTTCGTTTGTTAGTGCCATGAGTACGTTTTTCCCGATCCTGACTAAAAGCCCGGTGCTGGCTGTTTCGACGGGGTTGGTGGCCATATGGTTTTTGGCATGGGTAAATATGCGCGGGGTTACCGCATCGGGCAAAATGCAACTGGTTACAACTATCCTGAAGTTAACGCCATTGGTAGTTATCTCCGTCGGCGGGCTGTTTTTTATCAGGCTGGAGAATTTTCACCCGTTTAACAGCAGCGGCGATTCCATTTATAATGTTATCAATAAATCGGCTACTATTGCCCTGTTTTCGTTTGTGGGGATTGAATGTGCTACGATACCAGCCGATAGCGTGGAAAATCCCGGTAAAACCATTGGGCGTGCAACCATGCTCGGCTTGCTGATTTGCACCGTGGTGTATTTGCTGGGCAGTATAAGCATTATGGGCATTATCCCGGCGGCGACGCTGGCCAAATCGCCTACGCCGTATGCGGATGCTGCGGCTATCATGTTTGGGAACAACGCCCGCTATTGGGCCGCCGCGGGTATGGCTGTTGCTGCGTTTGGTGCGCTTAACGGGTGGACGCTTATACAAGGCAAACTACCTTATGCAATAGCGAAGGATAAACTTTTCCCGGCAATATTTGCACGGCAAAACAAAAAAGGCGCGCCTTTTGTCGGTATAGCAGTGAGCAGTACGTTTGTGTCATTGTTTATGCTGATGAACTACACCAAGGGCCTGGTGGAGCAATTCAAAATTTTAATCCTGCTGTCGACGTTTACCACTTTGGTGCCTTATCTTTTTTGTTCGGCCGCGTTTATGATTGTGCGTTTGCAAACCAAACACCTTTACAAGGGTGGCCTGTTTGTTGGCTTGTTAGTAGGCGTTATGGCTTTTTGTTATTCCATCTGGGCCATAGCCGGCTCGGGCCCCGACACGGTTTATTACGGCTTTTTATGCCTGATGGCCGGTTTGCCGTTTTATGTGTGGATAGCCTATAAGAAGAAGGTGACCGTAGATAATAATTGAGTGGAGAAGTCAGATTCAAGAAATCAAGAACCAAGAATCAAGACGCAAAAGCGAGAACGCTGATATGGACAAAACAGGTACACAATAGCCAAAAGTTAGCAAAGCCTTTCTCAACTTTTAAATTCTTGACTGTTGGTTCTTGGTTCTTGATTTCTTGACTCTGTTTTTACGCCAAAGCTGCCGGCAAACTGAAGTAAAATGTGGTGCCCTTGCCCATTTCTGTTTCAAACCAAACTTTACCGCCGGCGTTTTCAATGGAGTTTTTAACAAAGGCAAGTCCTAAACCTGTGCCGGAACTTTTGGTGGTGAAGTTTGGTTCAAATATTTTTTCGCGCACGTTTTCGGGTATACCGTTACCATTATCTTTTATGGTAAGCAAAATGTTTTTATTTGTTATCATCTGGCTTATTTCAATTATACCCATCCTGTCGGAAGGGGAGGCCTCAATGGCGTTTTTTAACAGGTTGTTAAAGCAACGCAACAACTGGTCGCGGTCGGCGTTAATTATAAACGGAAGTTCAGGGGCCTGGTAAACAATTTTAATGTTATCCATCTGCTTAAAAATGGTAACAGCCTGTGTTAATATTTCAAAAATATTTATCCGCTCCAACCGGGTATCTGGCATTTTTGCAAATGCCGAAAATTCTGATGCAATGTTCGAAAGGCTTTCTATCTGTTCAACAAACGATTTGCTGAAACGCTCAAATTTCTGATCAAACTTAGGGTCCTTGTCTTTCCACGATTTATCGAGCAGTTGCAAGCCAAGTTTTAAAGGCGTTAGCGGATTTTTAATTTCATGAGCAACTTGTTTTGCCATTTCGCGCCAGGCGCTTTCCCTTTCGCTTTGCGCCAGCCTTTGCGCACTGTTTTCGAGCGCCGCAATCATTTTGTTGTATTCTTTCACCAAAGCGCCTATCTCATCGTTACGGTCCCAGCGTATCGGTTCGTTCTTTTTCCCGTACGATGTTTTACTTAAACTAAGTTGTATAAAGTTTAAGGGAGCGGTTATCTGGCGGGCAATAATTACTGCAAACAGGCCTATCGCAATAAAAATTAATGCATAAACATTTATCATAATATTGAGCAGTGCACCTATCCGCTCATTATATTCGGCCTCGTTACCAAAATAGGGCAACTGCAAATAAGCCACAGTTTCGTTTGCATTGCGTATGGGCACATACGCGGCTTTATAGTTTAATCGGCCTATAATCTCATCGTTCAAAAATTCCGACTTTTGCAGTTTGCCCAGGTTTACAAAGGCCTTTGCATTCATACGTCGGGCCTGCAGGCCAAACTCGTATATTTTGGGCTGGGTGTTAATCAACTCAGCGCCATTCCGATCGAACAACGTAAGGTCGGCGCCATAGGTATTGGCGAAGTCGTTAAAACTAACCTGCGTTTCTTCATTAACACCCGATAAATATTTGTTGAGGTTATTTTCGAACGCCGACGCTATCCGGGTTATTTTTTCGCGAATGGCTTTATCCTGCTGGGTTTGGTATTGGGTACTTATCGAAAAAAATGTGATAAAGCCCACCGCAATCAGGGTTGCCACTACGGCAAATATCATTGAAAACTGTATGCGGGTTTTATAAAGTACCAGGTCGAAATTTATTTTGAACGCCCACCCGATGCGGTTGTTCTTTACATTAAATATTTTTATCCTTATCCACAGCCAGCCAGTCAGTAATATTAAAACACTAAACAGCAGGAACACAACGAAAAAGAAGGTGACCGAGGTTATGGCAATAAACAGCAGGTTTTGTTCTTTGCTCACCACTATTAAATAGCGCTCACTTGGCTTATAAATCAGGTGGTTGTAGTTTGTAAAATACAGGTACCATTGCGGCTTGTTGCCACGTGTGGTCTTGGTTTCGTACTGTTTTAATAGGCCCTTAAATTGGTTGTTTTCAAGATCATAAACATAAGAGCCGCTTTGGGTAACCAGCTTATTGTCGCTATAAAATGCATACGAGTAATTCTTAAATTCGTCATCGCGGTTAATGTGCCCGTCGACAAGCAAATCGGGGAACGACATAGTTGTTTGCTGGGGTTTAGATTTTAGGTAAACTACAATTGTCCCCAGCTTTTTATTGTCTTTTGCGATGGGTAATATCCCAAAGTAATTTTGAAACCCGAACGATTCATTCTCCTTGTAAAAGTAATCCGACACTTTTAATGAGCTGTATTGCACCATGTCTTTAAACACGTTTAACAGGTACGTCTTATCGGCAGAAAGAGGTTGGTCCAGGTCGTCAAATTCATGAACGGTAAAATCATAAACCGACATGGTGCCGTTAAAGTATAGTTTTTGCAGCCGGGTTTTAATGTAGTTTGTGTTGTGGATGCTATCTGTAAAGTAGGCAATTATAGATGGGTCGGTAATGATCTGGTGTTCAACTTTTTTGAAGGTGAAGTCGGCATTTGCATCGGTAGGCGCCTCCAATTTTTGAATAAAAGTTTTGCGCGTGTCGTTTTCCTTTTTCGACTCAAAATAGTTGAGTTTTATGGCCGACACCAGCGAGCATATTAAAATTATAAACGACAGCGAGATAGCATTTAACCTGCCACTGTGATACCTGTGAGCATAGGCCCGCGCAAAAAGCAGTATCGCCCAAAAAACATAGAACAAACTAAAGTCGCGGTAATAAGTATCAATCGCGGTTGCCAAAACCACTCCCGAGAGCACCACCAATACCTTGTTTAAATTAGAAATAGAAAGGCGGCTTATAACGGTTAAAAAAACTTCGATCAGCAGATAGAAAATCAGGAAGCTGAAGCAAAGCATAATTAAGCCCAATACGCTGAAAAACGACAGGTTAAGTACGTTACTAACGTCAAAGTTAATGCGCGAGTTTACTACCAGTCCGCTAAAAATATTTAGCAATAGCGTTGCTACTGCAAGTAGTATCAATGTGCCGCCTATTAAAATAGCGTAGCTTGCAGCTTTGCCCGAAGTTGCTCTTAGCAAGGCACGCCGCCTGGTATACAAAAAGCTAACAAACCAGCAGATTAAGAGTATGTTGAGACACAAATCGCCCAGCGAGGGGTAAGCCATGCTCGATGCATATAGCATGGGGCTAAAAATATCGGCCTTATAACTTAGCTCGGGCAAGCCGAAGTAAAGGTTTACCCATCGCATCAGCACAATAAATGTTGCCAGTGTTATTAAACTGATGATAAGATAACCTTTGGCTGCTATGTAATTGCATATATTGTTCATTAATACGCAAAAGCATAACAGCGTTAACAGCCAGATGGTTATTTCGTAATAAAAAAAAGAATGGCTAACCTCGCCCTGTTTTAGCTTTACCGAAAATAAATAGGTTCCGTTTGTACTGTGCAGTTCATAAACGCTTTTATCGGTAAAATCGGCTATTTCAATATTGTTGTCTTTTAATAAATCAACAGCAAACGTGTTTTGAAGGTATTCGTTCTGGAAATTGTAGTCTAATTTAACCGGGATAAAAAAAATCACCGAAAAATCGCCCTCGTTTTTCCGGATTACTTCGTAACGTCCATTAGCCTCCTGTCGAAAGCTGTAACCCTCTTTAATAGTTTCCGGCCTGTCAGGGATCACTTTTATGCCGCTCCAAAAGCTTAGCCTGTTATTGGTAAGGGTAATAAACCAAATGCTTTTATCGGTAGTAAATTGTTTTATAAGGTCCAACGACAGCTGTGGTGCTGTTGGCAGTGTTTTTAAGCTGCTGAAATTGCTTTTGTTATTTATAAAGGAGTTAACATCGTCCTCTTTCTGCCGCAGGTTATGCTCAAGAAGTTTGGCAGTTTGGTCGAGATTGGTTACAGGAGTATACGTGCTACGGACAATTACTGCCGTTAAAAGCAAGCTGGCACACAGTAGCGCCAGCATTAAACGTATTTTCCCGGAGGTAGCCAATGAATTTATCTGTAGTGACACCAAATGTAACCAAAAAAACAGTCCTAAGTTTGGTTTAAGTCTAAAGTCTTTAGTCGCCAGTCTTAAGTCGCTCTTTTTTTGACTTTAGACTACCGACTAAAGACTTACTCCACAACTGCACTCTCAGTAGGCATATGGCGGTCGACCTTTTTAACCAAGCCCTGCAATACACTGCCCGGTCCAACTTCTGTGAACGAGGTTGCGCCGTCTTCCATCATGTGTTTAACAGTCTGTGTCCAGCGTACCGGGCCGGTAAGTTGTGCTATAAGGTTATGTTTTATTTGTGCCGGGTCGGTATATGGTTTGGCATCAATATTTTGGTAGACAGGGCAAATGGGTTCCTTAACCTCGGTGTGTACTATGGCATGCTCCAGCTCAACGCGGGCTGCTTCCATTAACGGCGAGTGGAACGCACCGCCAACATTAAGCTTTAGCGCCCGTTTGGCGCCGGCGGCTGTAAGTTCTTCGCAGGCTTTGTCAACACCGGCTATGGTGCCCGAAATAACCAGCTGGCCCGGGCAGTTGTAATTTGCCGGTACAACAACATCGCTTATACGATGACAAATATCCTCAACTGTAAAATCATCTAACCCTATAATTGCCGCCATGGTTGATGGCTGCAGCAAACAGGCTTTTTGCATGGCGTTGGCACGCGCTGCTACCAGGCGCAAACCATCTTCGAACGAAAGTGAGCCACAGGAAACTAAAGCGGAAAACTCGCCTAAAGAGTGACCGGCAGCCATTTCAGGCTTAAAGTCATCACCCAAAACACTGGCCAAAATTACCGAGTGCAAAAATATAGCGGGTTGGGTCACGTTGGTTTGCTTAAGATCCTCTTCGGTGCCTTCAAACATCAAATCGGTAATGCGGAAACCAAGTATTTCATTGGCCTGTTCAAACATTGCTTTTGCCTTTTCCGACTTTTCGTATAAGTCTTTACCCATTCCTACAAACTGGGCGCCTTGTCCCGGGAAGATGTATGCTTTCATTAGTTGGTTAAATTGGTTGATTAGTTCATTAGTTCATTGGTGCATAGTCCAACAGCATGCAAGTTAAAAAACTTTATTTTACTAATGAACTAATGAACCAGTTAACGAACGAACATTATCCCAGCTTCGCTGAGATAAGATTTAAAAATTCCGTTCTCGTTTTTTCCTTTAAAAATTCGCCGGTAAATGCCGATGTGGTGGTTACTGAGTTTTGCTTTTGTACGCCGCGCATGCTCATGCAAAGGTGGCGGCATTCTATTACAATACCTACGCCCCAGGGGTTAAGTGTATCCTGAATGCAATCACGTATTTCGTTGGTTAACCTTTCCTGAACTTGCAGGCGCCTTGCAAAAACATCAACCACACGAGGTATTTTGCTTAAGCCAACAACGTGCCCGTTGGGGATATAAGCCACGTGGGCTTTGCCAAAAAAAGGCAGCATGTGGTGTTCGCACATCGAGTATACTTCAATGTCTTTTACTATCACCATCTGGCTGTAATCTTCTTTAAACATGGCCGAGTTAAGTATCTCTTTGGCATCAAGGTCGTAGCCCTGGGTTAGATATAACAATGCCTTTGCCACACGCTCAGGGGTTTTTAACAGGCCTTCGCGCTCGGGTTTTTCGCCAATTTGTTTCAATACCTCGTGGTAATGACCCGATAGGCTCTGTATCAAATCCGGGTTGTAACGGTCGATTTTTACGTAGCCGTCGGTATATTCATCCCTATCCGGGAAATCGTCGTCGTCCTTCATTGTGCTGGGTTAATCGCCAAAGTACTCGGCGCTGTTATTTTCAGTTTCGTATAATTTAACCGAATGTAAAAACACACCAGGGTAGGCTTCAATCGGCGCTTTCAGCTGGTTAAAGATCTCGATACAAAGCAATTCGGTCGATGCCATTTTGCCTGCCATAAAAGGGACATCCTTGTTGATATTTTTATGGTCGAGCTTTTCAATTACATAATCGTTTATTATTATTTTAAGCTCCTTAAGGTCGATAAGGTAGCCTGTGGCGTGGGTAATTTCGCCTTTTACCGTAACAAATAAATTGTAATTGTGGCCGTGCCAGTTTGGGTTGGCACACTTTCCGAATACTTCTGCATTTTTCTCTTCGCTCCATTCCTCGCGGTACATCCGGTGTGCCGCGTTAAAATGTTCTTTGCGCGTAATATGTATCATCATAACAAATAATGGTGCAAATATACAAAACAAAATCAGGCGTTATGTTTTAACTTAGCCGTCAAAAAAATGCAATAATATGCGGATACTTTTGGTTGTTGCCACAGAAGAGGAAGTTGGTCCATTAATTTCGAAATTCGGAATTTCGATTTCGGATTTAAGCAAAACTGAAAATCAGAATATTAACACTAATATTCCCGCGGAGTCCGACTGCCAACTGCTTACTGCCAACTGCCAACTTCTTATAACCGGAGTAGGAATGGTAGCGACGGCTTTTTCTCTCGGGAGGCATCTTTCGTCAAATAAATACGATTTGGTGGTTAATCTGGGCATAGCAGGTAGTTTTGACAAGGACATTGCCCTGGGCGATGTAGTTGAAATAACCGAAGATACTTTTGCCGAACTTGGTGCCGAAGATGATCTTAACTTTTTACCAATAGCCGATATGGGCTTTGGCGAAGCAACGTTTTATCCCTCAAAAAAACTGGCTGATTTGTATAATCTGTTCAATACGTTTAACCTAAGACAAGCGACAGCAATTACAGTAAATACGGTACACGGTAATGAAGCTTCAATAAAAAAAGTAGCTGAAAGGCTGAGCCCGCAAATTGAAAGTATGGAAGGCGCAGCCTTTTTCTATGCTTGTAAACAGTTTAATGTGCCGTGCCTGCAAATCAGGGCTGTGTCAAATTATGTTGAAAAACGTAATCGCGACGCCTGGAACATAGGGCTCGCCATAAAAAATCTGAATACCTTTGCGGTTGAGTTTTTGAAGCTGTACGCGTGAGTTAGTTTATGGTGAATGGTTGATTAGGTGGGTGGTTGTTAATCCGCCATCAACCAATAACCTAATCAACCACTTACCTAATCAACCAAACAATGAAACTATCCCTCGGCTTTTCGCCCTGCCCAAACGATACCTTTATTTTTGATGCGATGATCCATCATAAAATTGACACTGAAGGACTTGACTTCGATGTGTTTTATGATGACGTGGAAACCCTTAACCAGAAAGCCATGCGCGGCGAGCTGGATATTACCAAGCTGAGCTACCATGCCTTTGCTTATGTTGCTGATAAATACGTTTTGCTGGATGCGGGCAGCGCGCTGGGTTTTGGGGTAGGACCGTTACTAATTTCGGGTGTCGAAATTTCGATTTCGGATTTGGAAGAAGGAGAAATCCGAAATGGGAAATCCGAAATCCGAAATCCTTTAATCGGCATCCCCGGTAAATACACTACGGCTAACTTTTTATTAGGCACCGCGTTTCCTAACGCAACCAATAAAGTTGAACTGGTATTTTCAGATATTGAAGATGCCGTATTAGAAGGCCGGGTAGATGTTGGACTAATTATCCACGAAAACCGCTTTACTTACCAGGATAGGGGCCTCAAAAAAATTATCGATCTGGGGGATTACTGGGAAAAGCAGACCGGGTGCGCCATCCCGCTGGGCGGCATCGTTGCCAACCGCCGGCTACCGTTGGATGTTCAGCATAAAATAAATCGCGTTATACGCCGCTCGGTTGAGTTTGCTTTTGCAAACCCAAAATCGGGACTTGAGTTTATCCGCTCGCATGCCCAGGAAATGAGCGAAGAAGTGATGTATAAGCACATTGAGCTGTATGTAAATAAGTATTCCGTAGATTTGGGCGCCGAAGGAAAAAAGGCGATACGGATACTGTTTGACAAAGCGCTGGAAAATAAGCTAATCCCGGAAGTGAAGGAAGGCATATTTTTGTCTGAACCGGGATTAATAGATTAATGGATTTACTGGATGAAGCGGCATACAACAGGCAAAACCTTACATCCGTTTCTATTAAATCAGCGTAATAATTAAATCATCTCTAATCAGCGGTTCCAATCGGTGTAATCCCAATAAATGAAATCAACTTACAAAAACATAGACGAATTTGCCGAAGGCCAGTTGTTATTGGTTAACAAGCCTTATAACTGGACCAGCTTTGATGTTGTCGGCAAAATCCGCAACTCATTTAAACCGTTAAAATTAAAGGTGGGCCATGCGGGCACGCTCGATCCATTGGCAACAGGCCTGCTTATTATCTGTACCGGAAAAATGACCAAGCAGATTGATACTTTCCAGGCGCAGGAAAAGGAATATACCGGTGCTATGATATTGGGCGAAACCACACCATCATACGATATGGAAACCGAAGCCGATCAGAAATTCGACATCAGCCATATTACCGAAGAGCAAATAACGGCCGCCTGTGCGCAATTTATCGGCGAAATTGGGCAATATCCACCGGCGCATTCTGCTATTAAGATTGATGGCGAGCGGTTATATGAAAAAGCCCGCAGGGGCGAGGATGTTGAGTTACGCCTGCGCACAGTTACGATTACTGAATTTGAAATTACTAATATTGCTTTGCCTGAAGTGAGCTTCAGGGTGGTGTGCAGTAAGGGTACTTATATCCGTTCGTTGGTAAACGATTTTGGGAAAGCGCTGAACAACGGAGCCTATCTTTCAAAATTAAGGCGTACGCGCAGCGGGGATTATAATGTTGATGATGCCTGGGAAGTGATGGAATTAGTTACCACCATACGCGAACTAAAGGCGGCATCTGTTATACCTGAATAGGTTATAGGTGACAAATCTAAAACCGGGCAACTTAAACTGGAAATCAAAAGTATCTTTGTGAACTGACAACAATGAAGATCTATCATAATATTGACGAATTTACCCGCCTGAACAACGCCGTTGTCACTATCGGCACATTTGACGGCGTGCATACCGGTCACCGTAAAATTATTGCGGATTTAAAACAGCTTGCTGCCGAAACCGGCGGTGAAACGGTGCTGCTTACCTTTTTTCCGCATCCGCGGATGATTTTGCACCCGGAAGACGAAAGCATCAAAATGATTAATACCATCGACGAAAAAGCCGAAATGCTTGAAGAATTGGGTATCGACCATTTGATTATTACGCCGTTTTCGCGCGATTTCTCCAATCAGTCGCCCGAGGAATATATCCGTGAGGTGCTGGTGAATAAAATCGGCACAAAAAAAATTGTTATAGGTTACGACCACCGTTTTGGCAAAGACAGGCAGGGTGGTCTTGCAGATTTGCAGCGGCTCGGTCCAGTTTATGGGTTCGATGTGGTTGAAATACCCGAGCAGGATATTTACGAGGTTGCCATCAGTTCAACCCGCGTTCGTGAGGCGCTGCTGAATGGCGCCATAGAGCTTGCACATACTTTTTTGAGCTACCCGTTTTTTATTACCGGCAGGGTGGTTCGCGGCGACCAATTGGGCCGCACCATTGGCTACCCGACCGCCAATATTGTTATCAGCGAAAAATATAAGCTTGTTCCGCTGGATGGGATTTTTGCCGTGAGGGTGAAAATTGATGGTGAAGTTTACGACGGCATGGCGTACATAGGCACCCGGCCTACCATTAACGGTACCCGCCGTAACATCGAGGTTAATATTTTTGATTTCGACAGGGAGATATACAACCAGCAGATCCGCATGGAGTTTTACAACTTTGTGCGCGATGATATGAAATTTGATTCGCTGGAAGCGCTTAAGGAGCAGATAAGGAAGGATAAATTGGATGTGGAAGCGCTTTTAGGAAGTGAGTAGTAAAAAAACTTGTCATTGCGAGCGCAGCGCGGCAACCGCACGCCGTGCGCAACCGCCAATGCAAGTTACCCACCTTTCTGCCCGCTCTGTAAAGTTCACGGTTGCCGCGCTCGTTCCTCGCTCGCAATGACAAAACGGGAGGCGCTTTATAAAGCAGCTTCATTATCATACTTGTATTAAAATAACTACCTTACATTTACCGTTTTAGTTATACTAACCATGAACCACGGACTCCGCCTATGCCCAAACTTAACCTGGATAAACAAGAAAGCGAATTTTTGAACCGTGCCATACAGCACTGGGAAGATGAGCATTTGATTGATGCCGGCGCTGCGGATAAGCTTCGCGGTTCGTATGACGTGAAGGGTTTCGACTGGATGCGGCTGGCAAAATATTCGTTTTGGATAGCACTGGCCTGTGGTTTTATTGCAGCCGGTTCGCTGATTATTGATGATAAAGTTATTGCGTGGCTAAAAAGCCTGTACTATACGCCGGATATTGTTATAAGCATAGCAACCGGTGTTTTGGCTGCGGTGTTGTTTTATTTCGGCAGGCGCTGGGAGAAGAAATATCCTGAAAAAGTATTCAGCAATGAAGCGATAGTTTTTAGTGGGGTGCTGTCGACCGCCTGCTGTATAGCCTACCTGGGTAAAACATTTGATAACGGCTCGGGTCACTATTCACTCTTATTTTTGCTATCCATATTTGTTTACGGGGTTCTGGCGTACCGTTTGGAGTCGCGGTTGATATGGTTGTTTGCGCTGGTATCGCTGGGCAGCTGGTTCGGCACCGAGACTGGCTATCAAACCCATTGGGCCGATTACTTTTTGGGGATGAATTACCCGCTGCGCTTTGTGCTGTTCGGCCTGGTTTGTTTAAGTGCTATTTATTTGCTTAAGAACCGCAAATGGTTTGCGCTGTTTTGGGAGCTTACTTATGTTGTTGGCTTGCTGTATATGTTTTTATCGCTTTGGATGCTGAGCGTTTTTGGCAACCTGGGCAATTTGGATACCTGGTGGCATATCAAACAAATCAGCCTGTTTTATTGGGGCATTATTTCGGCGGTGGTGGCCGGCGGATTTTTGCTGCTGGGCTTAAAAACCAAAGATGTGATTGCCCGCGAGTTTGGAATTACGTTCCTGCTTATTTTCATCTACACCAAATACTTCGAGTATTTTTGGGAACACACCAACAAGGCATTGTTCTTCGCTATTTTGGGCGCTTCGTTTTGGCTGATCGGAAGAAAGGCGGAAAAGATCTGGAATTTTAGGAGCAGGGTGGTGGTTGATTAAAAAATATAAACCAACGCCGTCATTGCGAGGAACGAAGCAAACTCTACACAGGACAATCGGGGAGTTGTGTCTTTGTGTGAAGCACGCGGCTGCTTGCTCTCCACAGCATTAAGTTCCATGATTTGCATAGCATAGAGATTGCTTCGTTCCTCGCAATGACGAGACGATGAGCCATAAACCATCAACCATGAACCAAATGATACACCTGCTTCACCAAATCATACCCCGCAAAAGCAAAAAACAAAATCGCGATACTGGTATTAATCAGTTTAGTGCTTAAGGCAAATTTGCTTTGAATATATTGTGCAAACTTAGCGTACAGGAAAAGTGCTAAAAATGCCCCTGCGGCGGCGCCAACACTGAAAATTATTAATGCTATTTGCCCGGCTACGATCCATTCATGGGTGATCAAATAGGTGCCGGTAATCATCCAGAAGGGTATCTGCACCGGGTTTACAATGCCTAGCAGTATGCCGTATTTAATGCTGGCGCTTTCAGAATAATTTGTTTTTGGGGCTTTGCTGCGGTTAATCCAGGTTACTATACCCAGCACTGTGAACAATACCAGCATAATCCAATCAATAATCATATCCAGTTTAACCTGCGTGGCGAGCCATTTGGCGGCGTGCATAATAAACCAGGTAAAAAAGAATTCGACAGCGGAGAAGGATATGATAAACATCATGGCCTGTTTGAAGCCACGGTTGATGGTGATTTTTACCAGGGCAAGGTTAATGTTGCCGGGCGGCACATAACCGATGAAGTTTGCTATTACACCGATGAAGAATGTTAGAAATATCATTTGAAAAATAGTCTTAAGTCAGGAGTCTTGAGTCGTAAGTCAAAAAGAACCAAACCGGACTCTGGACTTACGACTCAAGACTATCGACTAAATTCAAACTTCCTCCATCTCGCTATTCGGGCTGGCCACTTCGGGCACTTCGCGCTTAAAGTAGCGTTTCTGGAATATCAGTATGGCTATTACACCCACCGAAATAGATGCATCGGCAAGGTTAAATATCGGCTCAAAAAACTCGAAGTGCTGATTACCCCATACCGGAACCCAGGATGGATAGGTGCCTTTAAATAACGGGAAGTAAAACATATCAACTACCCGGCCTTCAAATATATGGCCGTTTTGGTATAGCAGGCCATAAAACGTGGAGTCGATGATGTTACCCAGTGCGCCGGCAAATATCAGTGCCACGCACATAATCAGCCCGCGGTGGTACTTATGCTTTATTAAGTGGACAAGGCCATACCCTATGCCGCAAACAGCAACAATGCGAAACAAAGTGAGCGCAAGTTTGCCGACTTTACCGCCCAGTTCCCAGCCAAAAGCCATGCCGTTGTTTTCGGTATAGCGCAGCATACCATGCTGGCCCATAAAGTGGATCTCGGAGTTAAAATCCATATGTGTGCGTACCCAGGTTTTTATTACCTGGTCGGCCAATACAATAATTGCAGCTACAAGAAAAGGTTTTAAGTAAACCGCCTTCATTTATTGCTTTAATTTTGCTTCCATACTCAAGGTAGTATGCGGTACAGCACGTAAACGCTCCTTAGGGATAAGCTTACCGGTTTCGCGGCAAACGCCATAAGTTTTGTTTTCAATGCGTACCAGGGCAGCTTCCAATTGCTCTATAAACTTTTTCTGGCGTGCAGCCAGTTGGTTTATTTGTTCCTTCTCCAGCGTAGCCGACCCATCTTCCAGGGTTTTATAAGTACCGGCAGTATCGTCGGTTCCGTTTGCGTTAGGTGAACTCAAAGAGGTTGCAAGTGCATTCAGCTCTTCTTTTGCGCTGCGTAATTTATCAAGCAGAAGCGTTTTAAATTCCTGCAGGTCTGACTCAGAGTACCTTGTTTTTTCGTTTTCTTGTTTCATTTAAATTTTACTAATAACAATCAAAATTTCATTTCCATCAATCTCAATTGGTTCACCCTCACTAAGCTCATTTTCAAGCACAAAGGTGTCTGCCAGAATTTCGGCGCAAATATAGGATAAATTATTATTCACTGCTGTGCTAATAAAAGGATGATTAGCCAGCCTCACATTTATCTTATCGGTAACTTCAAATTCTTTTCCCTTACGCAGATTCTGTACCCGGTTGATAAGTTCGCGCGATAAACCTTCCTGTTTCAGTTCGTCGGTTATGGTAACATCTAAAGCCACGGTTAGTTTGCCTAAATTTGCAACTTGCCATCCCGGAACATCTTCTGCTATGATTTCAACATCGGTAAGGTTTATCAAATGCTGGGTTGGTAACAATAAGTCGCCATTATCTTCCAGCTTTGCAATATCATCCTGGCTTAAATTGCCTATGGCTTCTGCAACAACCTTCATGTCCTTGCCCACTTTTACGCCAAGCGCTTTAAAGTTTGGTTTTATCTTCTTTTTGATAAAGCCGGCGGTGTCGGTTATGTATTCAATGCCTTTTATGTTGGTTTCGGATAATATCAAATCCTTAACCTGTTCAATCTGGCCTTTAAATTTTTTGTCGAGTATCGGCAGTAAAATTTTGCTTAATGGCTGCCTTACGTTGATACCTACCTTTTTACGCAGCGACAACACCAGCGACGATATATCCTGCGCCATCTGCATGCGTTCTTCCAGTCCGGCGTTTACTAAATCTGCGTGATATTCGGGGAAGTAAGCCAGGTGGACAGATTCAAAAGCTTCTTTTTTGGTAATGCTGTTTAAATCGGTATACAAGCGCTCCGCAAAAAACGGCGCAATTGGCGACATCAATTTTGCGACGGTAGTTAAACAGGTGTACAGCGTTTGGTAGGCCGACAGCTTATCATCCGAATTATCCGAACGCCAGAAACGGCGGCGGCTTAACCGAACGTACCAGTTGCTTAAATGCGCATCCACAAAATCCTGTATGGCGCGGGCTGCTTTAGTTGGCTCAAAATCAGCGTAAAATGCGTCCACCTCCTTGCTCAGGGTATTCAGCAGGCTGATGATCCACTGGTCAATTTCGGGCCTGCCGGTTATTGCAATTTCTGCCTCGCTGTAAGTAAACTTATCGATGTTGGCATACATTACAAAGAATGTATACGTGTTATACAACGTGCCGAAAAACTTGCGCCTTACCTCGTCGATACCTTCGGGGTTAAACTTCAGGTTATCCCATGGTGCAGCATTGCTGATCATGTACCAGCGCGGCGCATCGGCCCCGAATTTTTCGATAGTTTCAAACGGGTCGACGCCGTTGCCCAGGCGTTTCGACATTTTGTTGCCGTTTTTATCCAGCACCAAACCGTTGGAGATTACGTTTTTAAACGCAACACCCGCATTGCCAACCTCGGCATTGATGGCTTTAATCTCATCGCTGGTTTCGCTCAGCATTACCGCAATGGCATGTAGGGTAAAGAACCAGCCGCGGGTTTGGTCAACACCTTCGGCTATGAAATCGGCAGGGTAGGCATTTTTAAATGCTTCTTTATTTTCGAACGGGAAGTGCCATTGCGCATACGGCATGGCACCACTGTCGAACCAAACATCGATCAGGTCAGGCTCGCGGTACATTGGCTTGCCGGTTGAGGTTGATAAAACAATTTCATCAACATACGGCCGGTGCAAATCGAACTCCGAATCGTCAAGCGACGTAAGGATTGATTTATTCTTCGCAACTTCCTCGGCACTCAAACTGCTGCTCTTCACTGCGATTTCTATTGCATCCTTCAACTGCTGTATCGAACCAATGCATAATTCCTCGCCGCCGTTTTCCTCGCGCCAGATAGGCAACGGAGTACCCCAGTAACGTGAACGCGACAAGTTCCAATCCACCAAATTTTCCAGCCAGTTGCCAAAGCGGCCTGTGCCGGTTGATTCCGGTTTCCAGTTGATGGTTTTGTTGAGTGCCACCATTTTGTCCTTAACGGCAGTGGTGCGGATAAACCAGCTATCCAGCGGATAATATAAAATCGGCTCATCGCTGCGCCACGAATGCGGGTAGCTGTGCTCGTATTTTTTTACGTCGAAGGCCTTGTTTTCGGTTTTCAGCTTTATCGATATCAATACATCGGTAGCCTTAAACCCTTCGGCTTCGCGTTCTTCTTTGCTGTAGTATTCTTCCTTAACGTAACGACCGGCGAAATCGGTAACCTCGTCAACAAAGCGGCCCTGCTTGTTTACCAGCGGTACATCTTTGCCAAACTCGTCCTTTACCATTACCGACGGCACGTTGTTTTCTTTACAGGCCCGGAAGTCGTCCGCACCAAAAACAGAGGCGGTGTGCACGATGCCGGTACCGTCTTCGGTAGTTACGAAATCGGCAGGGATAACGCGGAAGGCATTTTTCTCCAAATCCTCATTGATGACATAAGGCATCAACTGGTAATAATGCAGGCCTAAAAACTCGCTGCCTTTATAAGTGCCTTTAACTTCCCAGGGGATAACTTTATCGCCGCCCTTATAATCGGCAAACGAAGCATTTTCGCCTTCGGCCTTAAAGTGCTTGCCCACCAAATCCTTAGCCAATATTACCGTTACCGGTAAAAAAGTGTAGGGATTGAAGGTGCTTATTTTTACGTAATCTATTTTTTCTCCAACGGCAAGTGCGCAGTTTGCGGGGAGCGTCCACGGGGTGGTCGTCCATGCTAAAATGAAAAGGTCGCCGGTTATGTTCTCAAACAAAAACTCCGAATCCTTATCCCTTTTAACCTTAAACTGTGCGGTGATAGAGGTGTCCTTCACCATTTTATAGGTGCCCGGCTGGTTCAGCTCGTGCGAGCTAAGTCCGGTGCCCGATTTTGGCGAATACGGCTGTACCGTATAACCTTTATATAAAAGCCCCTTGGTATGAAACTCTTTCAGTATCCACCAAAGCGACTCGATGTATTCGTTTTTGTAGGTGATATAGGGGTTCTCAAGGTCCACCCAGTAACCCATTTTTTCGGTAAGGTCGTTCCAGATGTCGGTATAACGCATCACCTCCTTGCGGCAGGCATCGTTATAATCCTTTACCGAGATCTTTTTGCCGATATCGTCCTTGGTGATGCCCAAAGCCTTTTCAACAGCCAGCTCAATGGGCAAGCCGTGGGTATCCCAGCCGCCTTTGCGCTTTACCTGGTAGCCCTTAAGGGTTTTGTAACGGCAAAAAATATCCTTTATGGCGCGCGCCATTACGTGGTGAATGCCGGGCATGCCATTTGCAGACGGCGGCCCCTCGTAAAAAGTATAAGGGTTTGTTGCCGGGCGACTGCTGATGCTTTTTTCAAAGATGTTGTTCTGTTTCCAGAACTCCAGTACATCCTTGCCTGTCTGCGATAAGTTTAACTGCTTATATTCCTTGTACATCAGTAAATTCCACCTCAATTTTTAGAGGTTGCAAAAATAGGGAATTTTGTGGAAAATAGTATGATATTAAGCATTATTTGGCGGTTTGAATTGGGAAATGACGGAAAGATTGGTTAGGGGGGTGCGAGTGCTCCCTGCCGGAATCACCATTGGGTGTCATGCTGAGGTACTCGAAGCATGAGCGCAGTGGCCTTTACGCCTTGCTAAGCAATCCCATAATGAAGTGCGGTAGCTTCGAAGGTTTGTTTCTTCTTACAACTTATAGTTCACTCCGCTCAATTGCCGCGGAGGCTGTTACTTTTTTCTTGATAAAAAAGTAACCAAAAAATCAAGTCAGCAGAAATGCTTCTTTGTGCACGGGGCCTCTCACGCACAAAGTCGAAAAAACTGCGGGCTGGAATCTTTTTGCCGGATGACCCTTTCCGATGCAGACCCTGCAATGCAAAAATTTCCTATGCCCTGCCCGACGCACAGGCCGGCAGTTTTTTCGGCTTTTGCCCGAAGCTTCTCTGCTGACGGAAACCCAAAGACAAGATACCTAAGTTTAAAAATGAAATTGATAATCAGGTTTTATAAAAATGTGATTATAAGGCACTCGAAGAATGAGCGCAGTGACCTTTACGCATTGTCAAGCACGCGGACAAGAGGTAGTAGTTGGTTATGGTATCTTTGCTACCTAAAAGCGGGGCACGAAAACTCCATCTCTTTGAACCTGCGCTGCATACTCGCGCCAGAATGGGGGAAATCCAAATTCTTATCAAGAAAGATTCTCCCCATCGTATTCCTCGAGAATGTCTCGCCTGATAAGGAAGCGTTTACGGGTTAATGATAATTTTGTATTTTTGGAAATAACCAAGCCCTCACTAATATGCAATTTCAAAAAATAAAATCACCGCTTTCAAAAGCAAATTTTATAGCCAAAGCGAAAGAGTTGAAAAAATTCATTAGCTCCCAGGGTAAAAACTACTCCGTTACTGAAATTGATGGGGACATAATGAAGTTTATTAGAGTAGATTCAAGCCCAAATGTAATCTGGGATATTGATTTAGTTAAGCTTTACAATGCTTATATAAACCTTGAAAATTATCCTACAAAAAGTTTTATTAAATATGTACCACGCCGACATTCTCCAGGTAGGGGTATCCTAATTAAATTGGGATTGATCGGATACGTTTAAAGCTATGCCAAAAAAATAGATCATGGATAATTTAATTGATTA
Source organism: Mucilaginibacter flavidus (assembly GCF_024055575.1). GTDB lineage: Bacteria > Bacteroidota > Bacteroidia > Sphingobacteriales > Sphingobacteriaceae > Mucilaginibacter > Mucilaginibacter flavidus. The sequence goes on from NZ_JAMXOE010000010.1 coordinate 187,404, forward strand.
TGCTGATTTCAAAAAAGACATTGAAAATGGTTTTTCTGAACTTATCAGTGAGTTTGATTTAGAATTGGTTTGCGTTAGGGGCGGCTTATATATTTTAAGAGGGGCAAATTGTATTTTAAAATTTACGTTTGATCGCGGCGACGTTTTTTGCGAATTTAAAGAGCCGTCGGATAACATCCATACGTTAGGTTATGGCGTCTTTCAAGTTCTGAAATTTCTTCATTCTGATGTAAAAACAAATGGTAGTTATATAAATCCTACATCACAATTGCTTAAATATGCCAAAGTGATTTGCGAATACCTGAAAAATGTTCTTAACGGAGATTTTTCTTGGCTAAGTGCATTTCTAAAATCACAATCAGAATATAAAAAAACAATAAATTATATTTTCGATGAATTAAATTATTATCACCCAATAGCAAGAAAAATGCGAAGTGGTGATATATCCTGGGAACAAGACTTTCAAAACTATTTGAAGGAGAACAATATTGAATTGTAATATAGCCAAGTTTAGTTATGTAACCTACTGTAAAGCTGAAATTTACCATTATTTCTCCGCTACCGCAAGACTCCTGACTTGTGGCCGCGTTTAGGTAGCCAGCTTTGTTAACAAGCGGTCTAGGTTGTTCATTTATTCGTCAACTAAATTTTCAATGAAATCTTTAAAAGATTTAGATACCGGCGTAACATAATTTTCAATTATTTCATCATCATAATGATGCATGTCGCAAAAAAATACTTCATTGTAAGAACCTGGCAATGTTGAAACGCAGAACAAATCGCCGCCATCATCTGCTGCAAAGGGTAAAAAACCCACCGGCAGTATCTGCTCCGTAATCAATAAATTATCGTACGCATCCTCTAACTGGCTAAAACCTTTGTGCCTGATCGAAAAAAAATGATTTATTCTTGTTTTAGCTCCATCGTCCCACAGGAAAAACCGCTTAACAGGGTAGCCACCATTATTCTTCAAATAGTGCTCCTTAAAATCGTTGGTAAACGAAATATCCAATTGGTTTTCAACGTCCTTTAATTCGGTCTCCGTTAATTCCTTACTTACCTCTAAGAATTTCATGGTATTTTAGTTTTTGCGTAATCTGTATCGTGTGCAAGCATGCGGCATCCTGCAAAATACAAAAAACATCGGTTATTGGTGACAACATCAACAACGGCGGAATATTGGCGCTGCGCAAACAAAACAGTCTATTTTTGCTTGTACAGGCGAGTTATCACCCCCTTTCTGCCGAAATAATGCCGATGAACCAGGGACGGTCCTCAATAAAGCAATGGAAAAACCAGGAAAACGAAAAAGGAAGCGAATAGTACCTGTGCCTTTGAATGATGGCATGAACACCCCGGTGCCGGATCAAACTGAAAAGCACATTCCTTCGGCAAGTGAGGCGGCATTAATTAAACAAGCAGAAAACCCATTGGGTGACCCGCATAAAGTGTAATTTCGGCCGATGGAAGTTAAAAGGAAAGTCCCCATGCCGGATACGAGAAGCATTGATACCGGTGATGACTATGCATTAAGCTATTGGATGCAGGAACTCAATACTACGAAAGTTAAATTACTGGCGGCTGTTGCCGAGGTGGGAGACTCGTTTGAGGCAGTGAAAAAACAGCTAAAGAAACCCTGACTTAGGTTGTATTTGCCCGTTTACGGTTGTCAAATCTGTTTATAATATTCGCCGGATCAAGCGAATTTTCACATCTATCCCCGAAATTATTGGCTAAGCTGCCGTTATAATCACACCACATCATTGTGTTGCGCCGGCATTGGCAGTGTTACTTCTATCGGCAACAGTTTAAACCACCATACGCAGCCACTTATAACTACGCAATAGCCAGCCATCAGCGGGAAATAGAAGCTTTTATCGTAGCCGGGTTCTTTAATGAATAGCTCGGCAAATGTTCCAATCATTACAGCAACGGCTATTAGGTTAAAGCAGATTTTTTGTTTCACAGGGTCGTCAACCCAGTTTACCAGCAAGCGGGCTGAATAGTAAAATATTACCTGCGCTGGGATGGAAAAAAGCAAACTGACAAAAACAAACATCATCGCAATCACTTCGTATGATATAAAACGGCTGAATGTTAAATCGTGGAATGTTTGCTGTGTGAGTCCAAAAATTAACATAAACAAGCCACCTGTTAGTAAAGCACTTGCCAGCCAAACCCTTAGTACATACCTCCCGATTTTATATTTCATATTGATACCGCGATGAACTAATGTAATGATTAATCTGCATGGTGTGCAAAAAGTTGTGGACAATGATGTGGCATCCTGGAAAATACAAAAATCGTCAACGCCGCTTCAAGAGGACTCACCCGGTCGACGCTTCGCTGGACCACCCTCTCTTTTGCAAGGTGGTCGTTGCACAACTAAGCAGGTCAATGTCGACTTGTAAATAAAGTTCTTTGAAATATTGATTAAAACATTGATTATTAGTATATTAGTCTATGCAAGGAAAGAAAACTCACCAGGAAAGTTTGTTCATACAGTTTCAGCTTTCAGACTATGTTCCGGCTGATAATTTCTACCGTCGGTTAAAAAGTTTGCTTGATTTAGACTTCCTTTACCCGACTACTTTGAAGTATTATGGCAAGGAAGGTCAAAAAAGCATTGACCCGGTTGTGTTTATGAAATTGATGCTCGTTGGTTACCTCGAAAATATCAATAGCGACCGCCAGATTGTTGTTTCATCGGGAATGCGGATGGACATCCTTTATTTTCTCGGCTATGACCTTGGCCAGGAATTGCCATGGCATTCTACGTTAAGCCGCACCCGCAAGCTTTACGGAGAGGAAACATTCCTTGAATTGTTTAAGCAAGTGTTGAAGCTTTGCATTAATAACGGGATGATTAACGGCAAACGGCAAGCTGTGGACAGTGCTTTAATACCTGCTAATGCTGCTAAACAAAGTATGGTTGAGCGGATAGTGATGGAAGATGCATCTGTTTTCAGCCGGGAATTGAATGATAATATCGAGGATGAGCCTGTAGTGCCCAAAAAGCCGAAAGAAGGTGAAGGAAACAAACCGGATAAACAGGGCGATCCGGATAAAAAGAACAAAAAAGTGGCGCCGGTCAATCAAACACATTATAGCCCTTCGGACCCCGATGCCCGTTTAACTACCAAGCCGGGTAAACCGATGAGGTTATATTACCGGGCACAAATGAGTGTGGATACAGCGAGTCATTGTATTACCTATATACAAGCATTTAAGGGAAACGAAGCGGATAAAACCTCTTTGCCAATAATGCTTCCGCAGATTGCAGGTAATATGGCTGAACATGCCATTCAGGTTGAAGAAATTCTGGCAGATACAGGTTACAGTAGCGGTAAAGCCATACGGGCATTAACCGCCAATGGTATGAAAGGATACATTCCTGTGCCTGGAACCTATAAATCCTCAAGGGAAGACGAAGGGTTCACCTACGATGCTAATTATGACCGGTACGTTTGTATAATGGGCGTTCATTTGACCTTCAAACGCATTGAATCCGCATATGACGATCCAACCGTCCTCAAAAGGATCTATGAGTCTAACATCAGTGATTGCAAAAACTGCCCGTTTAAAGAAATTTGTGCCAATAAAAAGGGGTTTAAAAAGCTGGTTGATTCGGCAGACAAACAACTCTATGAATATATGCAGCGGCGGGTGGAAAGTCCAAAAGGCAAACAGATGAAGGCGCTTCGCTCAAGTACCGTCGAGCCCGTATTCGGCTCCTTGATTAATTATACGAACCTAAATCGGATAAATGCCAAAGGACTTAAACAAGCCAATAAATGTATGCTTATGGCTGCCGTCGCTTATAATATCAAAAAACTGCTCAAATGTAAGTTCAAGCCATTAATAGCTGCACTAACGACAGCTATAATTGACTTGGAAACCCTGTTTAATCAACTATCGAGGCTTGGTAGGGCTTATAAACAGTCTTATAATGCCAACTTGCACTTATCGTTTTAATCAATAGTTTAAAGAACGTCTGTACAGTCTCACGACTGTATGATGTTACCAATAGTTGTGCAACGATCACCAAGCAAAAAAGAGGGAAGGAGAAATTTTTAATTTTTTGATTTTTTTCTTCCCTCTTTACGGCCCGCGGTAGAGAGGGTGGTCCAGCGCAGCGTCGACCGGGTGAGTAAAATCTGCGAGCGAAATTCACGCATGAATACGGAAATTATTCCAATATCATGATAATCAGCATGTTTCACAGCGTTCCGGGTGTTCCGCGTGTAAAAATGGAACGCTTTTCGGGCGTGGAACCTGCTGTCCGCCCTGACTGCGGATTAGTTACGCGTGTAGTTTGCGATAATCTGTATGGTGTGCAAAAAGTCGCGGACAATGATGCCGTATCGTGCACAATACAAAAATCGTCGGTTGTTGGTGACAACACCAACAACGGCGACAGGCCGACTTGTTATTAAAAAAGATTGCTTAATAAAGGGGTTTTTGCCTATCTATGCTTGTAGTCGAAGACTACAAGCATAGTGTATCCGTAGTCGGAGACTAGCGGATAGCGGCCAGGGAGCCTAATCCGGATACCTGAATTTGCTATCCGGGCTACCGGAAATATTTTCTTACTAGTTCTCTGGGCAATTGCGGCTGATCCAATCGGCAACCGATGCAACCTGGTCGTCGGTAAAAAATGGCGGGCCCACAGCGGGCATCCGACGGTAACCGCCAAAAGGAGCTTTCAAAATGCTGATAAGCGTAGATCCGTCCGGGTTTCCCGGGATAAGTACGCGTAGCCTGCCGCCACCCACCACGGGTACATTACCGGTAGTGAATTGCGTATAAGTCATGTCTTTCCAGAAAACGCCATGTGGCGCACCGTCGGTATCGTCATACTGGCCGTTGTCAGTAATTACCTTGGTAAGGAAATCCTGCAACTCTTTGTAAGAATTAATTTTTGTCATGATGTGGTTTTATTAAACAAGATTTAGTGTATAAGTGGCATAATTAGTGCTTTGCTTTTTTCGGTTCGGGTGTAAGCAGTTTTTCAAGTTCCTGCATCTGCTTACTTTGCGGGTGGCCCGCCGCCCGTAAGCTTTTGAATAATAATACCGGGTCGTTTGGAATTTCCGGTTTCGGCCCTGCATGGTTAAACATGGTAAAAAGAAAATCGGCGTTATTTCTTGCTATATCATGGCAATTCATGCAGCCGGTGGAAATAAGCGACTGCTCGTATGTTTCCATCGTAATGTTCGCGAAAGAGGTGGAGTCGCTTTTTAGCCTGGGGTTTGCCGGGTCGTCATTATTTTTAGCACCCGGAATAGTATTCTTAGCCTTGCCGTTCATATCGGGCTTATTGGGGGGAGTGGGCCACTGTGTCATTACCAGCTTGTAATATTGCCCCCACAGAACCTGCATCTTTCAGCGCTTTTTGGTAACGGGCATTAGCCATTTTGGTGTACTGGTTAATCGGTTTGGCACGGCTCAAGTTATAGAATTTAGCAGGCCAGGTTAACGAAGGCAGCAGCACATTGGGGTTCGGGCCAGTAATATCGGCAGTATCGGCACCCGCCCTGTTATAATTGTAGGGTGTTTCCGCCCCTTCTTCCCCGCTAATGTTATCCACCTGCTCGTATGTCGACCATATCCATTGCGGGCGTGTCGGGGTCTTTTGCACTATGTGCATTCCTACCAGGCCTACTAACCGTTTCGTATATTTAAAATCGCCTTTGGGGTCCTGGTTCATTACCCATGCCATGGTTGTATAATAACGCGCACGCTTTGCATCGCTCAGGCCTTCCATATCCATCCAGGCAGTTTTTACATCTATTGCCCCGTTTTGAAATCTAAGGCCGTCTTTAAGGTTTACTTTTAAGAACCATTTTTTGCCCTTTATCTCGTTAAATTCATTTTCGTTGTAACCGGTAAGCACCATGGTATATTTATCATTCGAAGTGGCCACCGGACCATTAAGCTCGCCTGCTACCATACCCGCCTGCCCCAGGAAATCCAGGTGATTGTAGGACCCGAGCACAATCTCGCCGAACGCGGGTGTAATATGCGCCGGGTTTTTAGCATCATACACATTCCAGTCCGAAGGTTCGGATGCATCCGGCTGAAATACTTCAGATACTGTTTTATAGGTTTCGAACACGCGTGGCCCCGGGTCGGTAATTTTCTTTGAGCTGTCGGCTACGCCCCTTTCGCCTTGTTTGGCGGGCCATGTAAGGGCAACAAAAATTTTCCAGGAGTAATCGTTAAAAAAAACAATCGGCGACACTTTGGTGCCTGCCGGAATCTGAACATCGCCGGGAATAACGGGCGACAAAACCGTAGCCGGCGTATCGGTTTTGGCAACAGCGGTAGTATAAGCGCCAGACGATAACGACTTTGGGCTGTTGTTGCACCCCGTCATGAAAAGAGCTACCATGATAATGAGGGATAAAAATACCCTGTTTGCGGCGCTGCCTTTTTTTAAGAGTGCGGAGTTGCTTTCATGAAAATACATGGTGAGCCCGTCCAATACGGGGCGAATAGCAATAGCGAATGTTTGTTTAGTGTGATTGGTTTTGGGTTTCATATTATAAGGGTTAGGACCACCCAAAGCTAATCTTTTGTTTGGCATTTGCAACTTTTTCCGAAATAATCTTTAACGGGTTAAAAATGCAAATAGTCAACGTCATTCATTAGATAAACCAGCTTCTTTGCGGAGTCGATTCGCATATTGGTTTTGTGACCAACATGCGATAAGCTCTATGGTGTTGTCACCAACAACGGCAGGAATTTTATAGCTGTTGATTTGTTAATTACAATGATTTAGCCGTTAAGCAAAAATAGAATGCTTGATAATCAGCATGTTTCACAGCGTTCCGGGTGTTCCGCGTGGGAAAATGGAACGCTTTGGGTGCATGCAGCCCGTTGCTAGCGCTTTCACCTAGACCTTTCTTAAACCATTTTCTTCACCAACCCTTTTCTACTGGCAACAATTCGCTGCTGTCGCAAGCGATCTTTCAGTTGCTGCAAGATTCCAGGCTTTTGGCCCGCGTCAAGGTCGGCTGCTTTTTAACTAAGAGTAATATTACGAATTTGTCCGTTTACCTCACGGTTTGTTACCTGTCAGCAAGCCACAAACCGTGAGGTTTACCAGGGGCTGTTTACTGACACAAAAAGGCTATTATCTTGTCTCTTTCTTTATCGGTAAGCTGCGCCCGTGTTTGCATGTGCATGCCGACTGTTATCCATTCCTGGTGCGAAAACGAGGTCGGCGATGGTGTGTTGTGGCACCGCTGGCAATTTTCGGACCAAAGCTGGGCGCCGCTTTTTAAAGCAATTTTTTTACTTTCGACACAGCTGCCCGATACGGTGGCTATAACGATAGTTATACCGGCTATCAATAACCATGTTTTAGGTTTAATTTCAAACTTTTTCATAAAAAAATCTTTTTAAAGCTCAATTGCAAACTGTAAATAAATGCTATTAGTGTTTGTTATGCCCAGGGTGCCCCCGGCAAGTGTGCTGGCGGTGCTTAACCCGTGCGACCGTGCGTAGGTGAATTTTAAAACGGTCCGCCAGCTTAGCCAATAATCTACGCCATAATCTTCTTCATGAAAATTTTGTCCCCATGCCGAACTTTTGGGTGTTGTATAATTAGAATACCTGAAAGCAAATTCAACGTCTTTTAAAAAACTACCCGAAACCCCTACCGGTCGTACGGATAACTGGGCGAATGAAGAAGAGGTTTTATTTGTAAAAGAATACAAGGATGAGTCGGGAGCGAAATAGCTTTGGTTGTTTACATTAATTTTGTTGTATTGCGCTTTAGCGTTTACCAATAGCGGGTCGAATGTGCGCACAAAATTAATGTCGGCGCCAAACATTTTTGCTTGCGGATGATTATAGCCCGAGCCTTCATCGCCTATGCCGCTATACAATGCCGAAACGCCAATTTCGAGACTTGAATTTGACAGCGGCAATAACGAAAAACGCCCGCTTACCATTTTGCCCTTGTTATTGTCAACTATGCCTGCGTTTTGAAGCTCGCCGTCGGGCAAAAGCTGCAGTCCGTTGGTAAGGCTCACATCGTAACTCCATTTCATATCACCCAAAGGCAGGCCGCCACTAAGGCCTATACCGAAATCAGTTCCGGGTAAATCAAAACCTGCGGGGTCGCCTGCAAGTTTGTCTATCCACCCGGCGGCCAGGCGCTTATTATAAATTCCGAACGGAACCACAAAATACCCAGCGTGAATAATAAGTCCCGGCGCGGCAAAATACGATACGTTCGCCCAGTTTACCCCAAGTGCTTTTCCATCAAATGATGGCTCAAATTCCACCAATAAATTATTGCCATGGCGCCATAACAGCATAGGGCTTAACTCATAGTGATCAGCATCGCCAAAGCTGTTAGCTTTTACTGATTGGCTTACACCGCCCGGAGGGGTAAATGTTGTTTTACTTCTAACATAACCAAATGTTGCGAGGCCAGCTACCATAAAATGGCTTTCGCCCGGTTTTTGGTCGGCTACTTGTTGCTCCAGCGCGGCTATGCGGTTCACTACAGTTGTATCTATAGCGCCTTGTTGTGCCACAACGGCATTTGCGGATAGCGTAAGCATAAATGCCGCAGCCACGTACCTGGCTTTTTTTATAAGAATTTTCATAAAATCAGATTTAAGTGTTTTATAATCTGTTGAGAGTAATTTATTTGCCGGCCTTCGCAAGGGTGCGGATATAGTCAACCAGTTCCCAGCGTTGTTTGTCTGTCAATATTTTCTTGTAGGATGGCATCGGGTTACGCCCTTCGGAAAGTTTCCAAAATAATGACCCATCTGTCTCGCTTTGCACAACAGCTGACGAGTGGTCGGCCGGTTTGGGAGTCAGTGCCTGGGCCGCGGGGCCATTGCCTGTTCCTTTATCACCATGGCAGGGCGCGCAATTAGCCATATACAGGCTTTTGCCCTCAATAAGGGCGGTTTTTTCGCCGCTTAGCGGATTTTTTACGTCTTTAGCCACCTGGGGCGCGTTCCATGGAATACGCTGGGCTACGGTTTTATTGCTCATTAACACAAAAAATGCAACGGCAATAAAAAATACGTAACTCATTGATTTTGAATTGGCAAACTTGTTAAGGGGTAATATTTTCATGACTTGCGATTAATAAATGATAGCAAACTTAGGGTTAACCAACCGTATAGGTAATGATTGCTGGCATACCAGAAGATGACGGTGGTCACTATTTGGAATGAATACATTTACGTGATTTAGCCATAGTTTTAAATATAACGCCTGATAATCAGTATGTTTCACAGCGTTCCGGGTGTTCCGCGTGTAAAAATGGAACGCTTTACGAGCATGGAAAGTAAAATAGCTGATCACAATAATTGTATAAGTTTTTTCTAATTCATAAATTTCTTCAAACCCGCCACAGGGTCCTCTGTCGAGAGACCCTGCGGGGACAGAAAACAGCAAAAATAAAGCCCGGTCTGCTGGCGCAAATCCCCCCTTTTAATGGCTCTGTCTCCCCCGTTTTGGGCAAACTACGTGCGCTACCTTTACAAAAAAGGAATCATGCGAAAAATTATAGTAACCGAATTCATCACCCTTGATGGTGTTGTAGAGGCGCCGGGCGGTGATGAAACCCCTCATCCTCATGGCGGTTGGCAAGCGGGCCATAAAGCCCCGGGTACAGGGGATTACAAGATTAACGAGCTTGCCAGCGTTGACGCCTTGTTGCTGGGTAAAAACACGTATGAACAGTTCGCCGGTTACTGGCCCGCCCAAGCCGGCAACGCATTTGCCGACCCCATCAACCGGTATCCGAAATATGTGGTGTCCCGGAGCCTTGAAAAAGCGGATTGGAACAACAGCCATATCCTTCGCGACGTGGCCAAAGATGTATCGGCCCTTAAGGAAACCGAGGGGGGCGATATCCTGGTTTATGGGAGCGCCACGCTCGTAAAGGCCCTGATCCACCACGACCTGGTCGACGAGTTGCGGCTGATGGTGTATCCGCTTTCCGTAGGCGGCGGATTGAAGATATTCGATGACAACCGGGAATTAAAGAAATTTGAGCTTAAACACTCGGTTATCACCAACAGCGTTCTTATCCTGGAATATGTGCCGGTGAGGTGATCAACATGCCGGGCGGCAGGCCAAAGGTTGTAAACGGCCGCGACAGACCGAAGAACCAGAACTGGCTGCTGGTTTTGGTATTGTACGCCCAGCCGGCACTCACAGAATTATGGAATAGGGTAAACACGCCAGCGTAGCTAACATCAGGGGTGCCATCCAGGTTAAAATCGGGGGTGGATATATTAAAGCCTACGCCGGGGTTAACGGTATTCCAGAACCGGTTGGTTCGACTGCCAAATTTTACTACCAGGCTGCCGGAAGGGGCAAACTGGAACTTGTTTTTAAGCGTCACCTGGCTGCTGCTGCCCGGCGGACTGGCCAAAATTACCCCAATGGTAGATTCGGAATAGAAGGATATCTGCTGCATTTCAATAATCTGGTCGTCAAGCGTTAAGCCGGGCTGGTTTTTGGCGATATCATCCTTTGAGCGGGTTACCAGCTTTATTTCAATTTCGTCGCCATTTTGACGGTTGCCCGAATATTTTAAATCGATGTAGCCTTTCGGCGGTATCTGGTTAATATTTACATCGAAAACGCTGCCGGTTAGCTGCTGGGCGGCGGTGGCATTGCTCTGCATGGGCTGCAGCAGGTTTGCTACGGCATAATAAACACCCGATACCAGCTTTACATCGGCCTGCAGAATGGCGTTACAGGCCTTGAAATCGGTATAAAGTTTTTGGGCGTTTGCGCTGGCTGCAAAAGCGGTCGCCGATACCATGTTTTTAAGGCTGTCCACCTCGGCGGGTAAACTGCCTGCCAGCGTGATAAATGCGTTGCCCTACTGGCTGAACTGCAGAATCGGGTTTGCGCCCGTCGCATTTTTTGCTTCTGAAACTGTTTAATAGCGGTATAAACAGCCGTAAGTTTAGCCTGCAAGGCCGTTATAAAGGTATTGGCCTGGCTGGTGGCCTGGCCGGCGATAGCGGCTTCGTCATTTTTGGCTTCGGTAACCAGGTTGTTGTAACAGGCGTACGAATTGAGCGAGTCGGGTATTAATTTGATGATATCATTAAAATTACCAGCTATTGCCGAATTTAACGCACTGCTCAACTGCGACACATGGTTAAAGGCGGCAGCATCATCGGCCGAAAATGAGGTTACCCAAACTGGCACTTCGTAAAATTCGCCGGCGCTGTAGTGAAGAAATACTTATTGATTATTGATAGATAAGCATATCAATAGCCGGACGTAATTTTGGTATCAGCCCTTACTGTGGCGTAGAATTATCCGCTAAGGCTAACCTTTTTCCAGGGCGAGGTACGGTGCAGGCGATTATTAACTCAGGCAGATAAACTGGCTAAACTTAACTTTAACCCCACAAAAAAGCCCCGGTTAACTACTCCGGGGCCAACTAAAGTAAACTATAAAACTGAACACAAAACGCCTGATTGAAAAAGGTCATTTTTCAGTAGTCATTAGTCATTGCTTTTCCATCCGTTATCCACTACAGCTTTAACCTTATGTATTCTCTTCTTCAACACAACCTTTATCCTTTCACCTCTTTCACGAGCATCCCATCGATGCTCCGCAATTTAAACACTTATAACAAGTGCCCGAGCGTATGGTTGTATGGCCGCAGGTATTGCAGGCCGGGGCATCGCTTTGCACTCCCATGCTTAAATCTACACTATATTTTTTCAAATTCCCATTTTCTGTTGACAATTTATTAACAACAGGCGCTGCATAAACGTTGCTTTCGTCTGTATTAATATCGCTATTGTCCATTTGCGGGTTGCCGGTGATGCCTTTTTGCTCGGTTACTACGTGTACAAGGTCGGTGCGGTCCTGGTATTCGTAGCCCAGCATCCGGAAGATGTAATCGATAATACTGGTAGCACTTTTAATATTGGCATGGCCAACCACCATACCTGCCGGCTCAAACCTGGTGAAGGTAAACTTCTCTACATACTCTTCCAGCGGTACGCCATACTGCAAACCAACCGAAACTGCAATGGCAAAACAGTTCATCAGTGAGCGGAAGGTGGCACCCTCTTTGTGCATGTCGACAAAGATTTCGCCCAAAGTGCCGTCTTCATACTCACCGGTACGAACAAACACCGTTTGCCCGTCAATACTTGCTTTTTGCGTATAGCCACGCCGTTTAAATGGCAGGCTCTTTTTCTGGACCACGCGCGACAGCTGGCGCATAAAGTTGGTGTCTTTCGATTTTTCCATGATCGCCATGGCCGCTTCAATTACCTGCTCGCTGGTCAGATCGCTTAGTTTAACGTTTGCAGCTTCGCCCAATACTTCTTCAACAGTATCAAGCTTTTCGGTAACTTCTTCTTTTTCCTCCTTAGTATCCGATTTGGTGGATAGCGGCTGCGATAGTTTACAACCGTCGCGATAAAGCGCATTGGCTTTAAGGCCGAGTTTCCATGATAGCTCGTAGCAATCTTTTATCTCATCAACATTGGCCTCGTTGGGCAGGTTAATGGTTTTTGATATAGCACCCGATAGGAACGGCTGTGCCGCCGCCATCATTTTGATGTGGCCATGTGAGTGGATATAACGCTCGCCTTTTGCGCCGCATTTGTTGGCACAATCAAATATCGGATAGTGCTCTTGTTTTAAATACGGCGCCCCTTCAATGGTCATGGTGCCGCAGATGAACTCGTTGGCTTCGGCAATTTCCTTACGGCTAAAGCCCAGTCCGCGCAGCACATTAAAGTCCGGCGCGTTGTATTGTTCAGCGGTAAAGCCAAGGCGTTTCAAACATTCCTCGCCTAAGCTCCATATATTAAATGCAAAGCTGATCTCGAAAGCGGCAATTAAGCCCTTATCCAGTTTCTCAAGTTCATCATCGGTTAAGCCTTTCGCCCTTAAAGTTCCGTTGTTTATATGCGGTGCACCATTTAGCGTGGCTGCGCCTTTTGCATAGTTTACTATGGCAGTAACTTCGTGTGGCGCATAACCTAAGTTGCTCAAAGCTTCGGGCACGGCCTGGTTAATTATCTTAAAGTAGCCGCCGCCAGATAGTTTTTTAAATTTCACCAAAGCGAAATCAGGCTCGATGCCGGTGGTGTCGCAATCCATCACCAAACCGATGGTGCCGGTTGGGGCAATAACGGTGGTTTGTGCATTGCGGTAGCCATATTGTTCGCCCATTTCAACGGCTTTGTCCCAAGCATTGCAGGCTGCAGATAATAGGTAATCCGGGCAATCAGCCTGCTCAATTCCGGGAGGGGCTATTTCCAGTCCCTCGTAATTTCCGGTGCTGTTATAGGCAGCATAGCGGTGGTTGCGCATTACACGCAGCATATGCTGTTTGTTATCTTCAAAACGTTTAAACGTCCCAAGTTCTCTTGCCATTTCGGCCGAAGTTGCGTATGCGGTACCGGTCATGATAGCGGTGATAGCGCCGCCAATTGCACGGGCTTTGTTACTGTCGTAAGGAATGCCGTTAACCATCAGGGCCGAACCAAGGTTAGCATAGCCCAAACCTAGGGTGCGGTAATCATATGATAATTGCGCAACTTCTTTTGATGGGAACTGTGCCATCAACACTGATATTTCCAATACTATCGTCCATATCCGGCAGGCATGTTCAAAGCCTTTTACATCAAATACGCGTGTTTTTGTGTCGAAAAAATGCGCAAGGTTAATAGATGCCAGGTTACAGGCCGTGTTATCCAAAAACATGTACTCTGAGCAGGGGTTCGAGGCATTGATGCGGCCGCCTTCGGGGCAGGTATGCCACTCGTTAATGGTGCTGTCGAACTGAACGCCGGGGTCGGCGCAGGCCCATGCAGCAAATGCTATATCATCCCATAATTTTTGTGATGCCACCGATTTTATCGCCTTGCCGGATATCCTGCTGGTTAAGTCCCATGGCTTTCCATCTTTTAAGGCTTTAAAAAAGCTATTTGGTATACGTACCGAGTTATTTGAATTTTGACCAGATACGGTGCGGTAAGCTTCGCCCTCATAATCGGACGAATAACCGGCAGCTATCAGCGCAGCCACTTTCTTTTCTTCTTCAACTTTCCAGTTTACAAAGCTTTCAATTTCGGGGTGGTCCAGATCCAGGCAAACCATTTTGGCCGCCCGTCGGGTTGTTCCGCCCGATTTGATGGCACCCGCAGCCCTGTCGCCTATTTTTAAAAACGACATCAATCCCGATGAGTAACCACCGCCTGCAAGTTTTTCGTTATCGCCCCGTATTTTCGAGAAGTTGGTACCAACGCCCGAACCATATTTAAATATCCTGGCCTCGCGCACCCATAAATCCATTATACCGCCTTCGTTCACCAAGTCGTCATCAACAGAAAGTATAAAGCAGGCATGGGGTTGCGGGCGCTCGTAAGCCGAAGTTGATTTACTTAACTCGTCGGTCGTCGGGTCAACAAAGTAATGTCCCTGTGGTTTGCCGGTAATACCATATGAGTTGTGCAGCCCCGTATTGAACCATTGCGGCGAGTTTGGCGCTGCCAGCTGCCCGGTAATGGTGTAAACTATTTCATCGTAAAATATATCGGCGTCTTTTGGTGTGGCAAAGTAATTATAACGTATGCCCCAGTCCTTCCAGCATTTTGCCATCCGGTTGGCAACCTGTTTAATGCTTTTTTCCGAACCTGTGGTGCCATCAGGCAGCGGAACGCCTGCTTTACGGAAGTACTTTTGCGCCAGTATGTCGGTTGCAACCTGGCTCCAGGTTACCGGCACTTCCACGTCGTTCATTTCAAATACAGCGTCGCCCGATGGATTGCGGATTACTGATGAGCGTTTTTCGAATTTAAATAAATCAAAAACACTGACGCCTTCTTTAGTGAAGTACCTGTCAACTTTTAATCCTTTATTGTTGTCGGCTGATTTTTTCTTGTAAATATCTTCTCTCATATCGATGCGTGTGTAGTAAAACAGAAGTGTCAGTTTAAAAAACTTTGGGGTTTTGAGTAAATCTATTACTCATTATAAGGGAATCCAATGCAGAGTTTTCCACACCGGGTGGAGAAGGTGCCCCCTAGTGCTGAAGGGTTGATTAAATAATTAGATTACAATGATTTAACAGTGTTGAAAACGTTATTTTTTGGTAGGTCGCTGACAGGTTCATTTACCATCGATGGGATGGCGGGAAAAACATATTGTAGAGGCGTATTGCATAGGCCCTATGCGTTATTCAGCGGTTGATTGCGAAGGTGTATGCGATGCACTCATACGAACAAAACGTGCCGGGTTGCACAAATCAATTAAATTGCAGAATTTAGTAAATCATTACATCAAGATAAATAAAACATGAAAAAACTATTGTTTATTGTAGCATTCATCACTATAGGCCTTGCCGCCCATGCGCAGATTCCAGGTACTACGCCCACTGTTAAGCAAACTGATACCGCCAAATTATATCACCCCAATGCTAATGCCAAGGCTGATATTGCCAATGCCGTGAAGCAGGCTGCTGCGCAGCACAAAAATGTGTTACTGCAAATTGGCGGTAACTGGTGCATCTGGTGCATACGTTTTAACGATTTGGTTGTTCACGATCCCGAGCTTGATAAATACGTACGCGCCAATTATGTTATCGTACACGTAAACTACAGCAAAGAAAACGAGAACGAAGCGTTGCTTGCCGAACTTGGCTATCCGCAGCGTTTTGGTTTCCCTGTCTTTATTGTGCTGGATGATAAAGGAACCCGCCTGCATACCCAAAACTCAGGCTACCTGGAAGAAGGGAAGGGCCACAGCAAAGAAAAAGTAATGGAGTTTTTTAAGAATTGGTCGCCCGAAGCGCTTGACCCAAAGAGTTACGAGAAGAAAACGAAATAGATTCGCCTTTAACAATAAGACATTTGGTGATGCCATATTTTGCAGACCAAATGGCTTGTAGCATTTTATTTTGAGGCCGGGAAGATGAGGCCAATTTTTATACTTTTGCCGCGATAATAACTACCAAATCTCAAATGGAACCACAGGTTTTTCACACCCCCAATGCCCCGCGCCCTAATGCATTTGTGCCGCAGGCAGTAATTGCCGGCAATTTTGTTTTTGTATCAGGCACTACAGGGGTTGATATAACTGCAGGTAAACTTGCCGAGGGCGGCTACGAGGCACAGATTATTCAGGCCTATAAAAACATTAAAACCATTTTGGAGGATGCAGGCAGCTCGATGGATAAAGTGGTGAAGATAACCATGTTTATGGTAGCAGGGTCTGATCCGGATTTTTCCATTAGCAACAGGGCTTACGCCAGTTTTTTCCCCAATGTAACACCTGCCAGAAGTGCGCCGCAGGTGATGCCATTTCCGGGCGGCATCCTGGTTTCGATAGAGTGTATTGCCGTAATTTAGTCCAAGCCTTATTAATTACAGTTAGGCCCACCCAAGTATGAAAATCTATTGTTTGTCACTATTAGCCATTATCGGATTATTTTTATCAGGTCAAAAAGAACATGCTGTGCGATACCGCCTGCCACAAACGGATTCAATTCTTGCAAAGAAAAAGGGCAATAAGGAGGCTATTGACCAATATATTAGTAAGCATACTAAATCTGTAATAATACTTGTAAAAGTTCCGGGAAAGGAAAATTTAGTCCCGGTTAAAAATGAAAATTGGCCCGACGAGGTAGAATATACTTATAATATTTATAAAAACCCAGCAGGGAAAATAATCTTTATCGCACAAATTCCATTTAGTGAAAGCGGCGATTGGGATATTGAATATAAACATTATTTTGACGAACAGGGCCTTACTTTTGCATTCAGTAAAGAGGAGTCGGTGTTTGACGAGAATGTTAAAGGCGGTGTTGTGAGGGAAATCCTTTTGAATTATTATGATGAGACCTTTAAGAATATTAGACAAATAAATAGGCTTACTGACAAAGACTATAAGGCAATCAAGAAACGTAAAAACGGCTACGATTTTCGCGAATACAAATACAGTATTTTTAAAAACTTAAGCAGTTGCCTCAACGGCTATTGGATTAGACACCTGAATTAGTCAATCCTAAATTTGCAAAGAACTTAATATCCGCAGCACCTTCAGAAAATAGTTATTGATACCGTTCGGCAACACCTTGGCCAACTGTAAGCCAGTTCCTAAAAGTATTAATTGTATGAAGTCATGTGCTAATAAACTCCCTCTTCAGGGGGCCGGGGCGCTAGCCAATATCCTCAACTCCTTCGGAAAATAATTATTAATCCTGTTCGGCAATAGCTTAGCCCACCCCAAAGCCTGTCCTTCAAAATTCATCAAGCTCCAGCCTTTGTCGGTAATATTTATGTCGATGTTGTCCCGGCGCAGGTATTGGATGGCCTGGTTAAGGTTTAATTCAGTTTGCAACACCCTATCCTTATTAATATATAGGCTCAATGCCAACTCATGGTCGGGTATCAGATCATTGCCCATTAGTTTACCAATCCGGACGCCCGACTTCTTTATATATAGGTGTCGTTGCAAAGTGTCCAGGCTTTCTTTGTGCTCGCGGCTTATCGCCAGCCAGTCGTCGTTCACCTTATTATAATAAAAGGCGTCGGGCTCAATAATGTATTTCTTTATCAACTCAATTTCCTGTAGGGCCAGCTTCTGGTGCCCCCTGGTTTTAACCATTGGCATTTCATCAGTTTGTTCCTTCTTTTTTAAGCATGCTGCAAACAAGCCTTCACCCTCAACCCTGCCAGGGTAGAAGCGGTAGCCCCAGGCCTTATGCTCCGGCGACTGCGTTTCAACAATTCCCCACTCCTTATATATAGGTATGCGGATGCTTTCCATATTGTATTCCCGGCACAGCCAATCCACAATTTCCTCGTTCTCCTGGTGCGAGTAGGAGCATGTACTATATATAAGGTGTCCTTCTTCTTTTAATGCAGGGTAAACATCGGCCAGTATACGTTCCTGCCGCTGGTGGCAAAGGTTCACGTTTGCGTCGCTCCATTCATTCATGGCGGCGGGGTCTTTACGGAACATGCCCGAGCCCGAACATGGCGCATCAACCAGTATGGTATCAAAAAAGCCGCTAAGCCGGGTAAAGTCGCGCGGGTCGTTATTGGTAACAATGGTGTTGGCGGTGCCCCAGCGGTTAAGGTTGTCGCATAAAACAGGCACGCGCGTTTTTATTATTTCGTTTGATACCAGCAGGTCGGTGCTTTTTATGGCCGAGTTTAACAACGTGCTTTTACCGCCGGGGGCAGCACAAAGGTCAAGCACCTTTTGCGTCTCGTCATTATTTTGGTTGATGTGTTTATATATATGGTCGATAAACATGGACGACGCTTCCTGTACATAATAGCACCCGGCATGGAAAAGCGGGTCGAAAGTAAAGGATGGACGCACGTCTAAATAGTACCCTTCGGCACGCCATGGCACTTGCCGGCCAGTTTTCACTGCCGATTTTTTAAAAGGATTGAGGCGGATAGATGTAGGCGCTGCAATATTTTCGTGGGCATCCACGAAGTTTTCGCGCTCAAAACCCGGTTCGTTATTTAAAGAAGCAAGAAAATTTTCAGGAAAAATATATTCACTCATAGCTGTTTCAAAGATACAAATTAGCCAATAGCCATTGTTATAGCCCCGGTGTTAAAAATAGATGGATGAAATAGGTGGTAGTTTACAAGCAGTTACAACAATTGTTTTAACTAATGCAAAATTCTTTTTGCAGGATGCCAAAATCTGTGTACATTTGTGACCGCTTTGGAAAAAGGCGTTGTTTTTTGAATGATTTGCGAAGATTAAAATAAAGTGAAAAACAAGTAAAATAATACTTGACACATAACTAAAAAAATCACATCTTTGCAGCCCGCAAACGAGGGAGAGAAAAGAGAGAAAGGTGGCGGGAAACAAGCTTTAGAAAATAAAAAAAAATAAAGTTTGCGAATTAAAAAAAGGTTTCTA
>NZ_JAMXOE010000011.1 GCF_024055575.1 Mucilaginibacter flavidus
GCTAGTGTAGTAACCTGGCTGTAAATTGTTGCCGGCACCGCACCGCCGGTATTGGTGGGCGATAGTGCGGCTATCGGGCTTCCGGTTAAATATGTGTGGGGTGTTGTGTAGCTGATGTTTGGAACGCCCGGGTTCACTGTAATATTTACCATTGCGGTGTTACTACCCCCCACATTATATGCCGTTACAGTATAACCGCTCGCTGGGCTAACTATAATTGGGGAACCGCTAATGGTGCCGGTTACGCCGTCAAATGTTAGTCCCGCAGGTAGGGCATTTATATAAAAGCCACCAACCGGGGTAATTTGTTTAACCTTGCCGCTGCCAAACTCAGCAGCGAAAACGTTGCCCGCTCCATCAACCGCTACCCCGGTTGGTCCTGCAAAACCAGAGCCTATACTAATAAGCGAATTACTGCCAACAGGCATCTCGTATATTGCTTTGTCGCCCAAAGCAGCAATAAACACGTTTCCTGCACCATCAACGGCTACGCCGTATGGTTGATTAAGGCCTGCTTTTAAAGTAACTACCGGGCTGCCATCAAACGGAATTTTCTTTATTGCGCTGTTACCTTCATCGGCTACATAAACGTTCCCTATAGCATCGCAGGCCAAACTTGCACCAAGGTTTACATTAAAAGCAACATTAACGGTTGCGCCACCTCCTGCAGGGATCTTTTTAACAATATTGTTATTCTGATCGCTTACGTAAACATTGCCCGCTGCATCAACAGCTACGCCATATGGCGAATTAAAACCAGAACCAATAATTACTGTAGAGCCGTCGGCCGCAAGGATCTCTTTTATTGCATGATTTCCAAAATCAGCTACATACACATTTCCGGCGCCGTCAACCGCCACACCGCTTGGAAGGGTAAAGCCAGTCCCTATACTTATGGGCGCACCACCGCCCGCCGGAACTTTTTTTACGGTATTATTGCCACGGTCGGCAACATAAATATTCCCAAGGGCATCTGTTGCTACATTAATAGGGTTTGCAAACCCGGAGCCTACATCGGTAGTGTTGCTCCCATAACCAGTAGCGCCAACCCCATTACTTACTGGCGTCAACGGTGCAATAGTAACACCTGAATGAAATGTTTTAGCACCCCCGTAACTTAATGTCGGCGGGAGTATCAGATTAACCTTTAAATTAACAGTTGTATTGTTCGATGCGCTGGCATTATACCCGGTAACCGTATAGTTTGTGGCCGGGCTGCCTGCCTTTGGGGTGCCGCTGATGGCACCTGTATTATTATTGAGATTTAACCCGGCAGGTAAAAATGGCGTTATGAAAAACCCCCCAACAGGCATGATCTTTTTAACAGCGCCGTTTAAATTATCGGCAACATAAACGTTACCCAAGCCATCTGCCGCCACGCCAAAAGTATGATTGAAACCGGAGCCTATTGAGATTGTGGCTCCGCCGCCGGCAGGGATCATTTTTACTGCGCTATTGTTAAAATCGCCTACAAAAACATTGCCTGCGGCATCAACCGCCACGCCCGATGGCCCACTGAAACCAGAACCTATTGAAACCGGGGCGCCGCCGCCAACCGGTATTTTTTTTACAGCATTATTGCCATTGTCACCAACGTATATATTTCCGGCTGCATCAATAGCCAGGCCGGCTGGCGACACAAACCCCGAGCCTAATATTACCGGGGCACCACCGCCCACGGGTATTTTTGTTACAGTATTGTTTACAGCATCGGCAACCAGCACATTGCCAGCCGGGTCCACGGCAACAGCAATAGGATCGGGGAAGGCTGGCCCTATAGCAACAGTGGCGCCACCGCCAACCGGTATTTTGTATACTTTGCCATTACCATTATCGGCTACAAAAACATTACCAAGGGTATCAACCGCCACACCAATAGGATTGTTTATGCCACTGCCTATAACTACTGGGCTGCCACCTGCAGCCGGGACCTTTTTTACAAGGCCATTACCTGTATCTGCTACATAAATATTGCCTGAGGCATCAACCGCTACACCCAGTGGGGTTACGAAGCCCGACCCAACAGCAACCGGAGTGCCTGTATAAGCAAAGGCTGATACATTGGTGCTGGTTGGCGTGAGCTGCGGAACCGCAACATTAACAGTATAAACCTGCGGCCCGGCATAGTTTATTGTTGGTGGCGGGAACTGGTTTACCTTAATATTTACAATTGAACTGGTAGAAGTTGCTGTATTATACCCGGTGATAACATAGTCGGTAGCAGGGGTTGCAACGGTTGGTGTGCCGCTAATAGCACCCGTATTATTATCAAAATTTAAGCCGGCCGGTAACGAAGGACTTATATAATATCCTCCAACAGGTTTAATTGTTTTAATCGCATTGTTACCCCAATCCGCAACATATAAAATTCCGGCGCCGTCAACAGCTACATCATATGGAAGGCTTAATCCGGAACCAATTGTAATAACCGGGCCCCCATTTGAAGGTATTTCTTTTAAAAAGTTATTGTTTCTATCGGTGACAAATACATTGCCTGAATTATCAACAGTCAAGCCGTACGGGCTTGTTATCCCAGAGCCTATTGTGACCTGGGTGCCATTACCTGCAGGGATTTTCTTTACCAATCCATTCCCGTAATCAGATGCATATACATTACCAAAAGCATCAACCGTTATATCGTAAGGAAAATTAAAGCCAGAGCCCAGATTTATCGGCGCTCCGCCGCCCACCGGGATTTCTTTCACCGCGTTGTGTCCCTGGTCTACAACATATACATTTCCTAATTTATCAACTGCTACACCCGTAGGGCTAAGGAACCCCGAGCCTAACGTTACCGGCGCTCCACCGCCAACGGGTATCTTTTTTACTGCATTGTTGCCGTAGTCTGCTACGTATACGTTACCCAATGCGTCAACAACTGCATTTTGAGGCTGCAGTAACCCAGAACCAAGAGCGACATTTGCGCCAACCAGCGGGATCTTAGTGATCTGGAAGTTTGATTGTGAGGTTACATATAAAACACCCACATTGTCGGCAGATACACCATATGGTTTAGTGAAAGCGTGCGCTATAACCGGCGTGCTGCTATAACCTGCTACCGCAACCCCATTATTTACCGGCACAACCGGCGTTACAGCGGTACCTACTGAAAAAGTTTGAGGTGAGTTGTACGTTATGTTAAGTCCGCTTACCGAAATATTAACGTTGGTTGAGTTGCTGCCGCCTGCGTTGTACGCTGTTACCGGATAGTTTGTCACCGGACTTCCTGTAACCGTGGGCAGGCCGCTGATAATACCCGTAGCATTGTCGAAACTTAACCCCCCAGGTAAGGTTTTACCAATATAATATCCGCCTGTAGGTTTAATTTGTTTAACGGCAGCGCTGTTGTAATCGGCCACAAATACATTTCCGAAAGCATCGGTAGCCACCCCGGTTGGAAGGTTGAAGCCTGAACCGATTATAGTTCCGCCACCACCGGCTGCAGGGAACCTTTTAATTGCATTATTTCCCGCATCAGCCACAAAAACATTACCGGCAGGATCTACTGCTACACCGTATGGGGAACTAAAACTACTGGCGACTATAACATTAGCACCGCCTCCGCCAGCAGCAAACTTTTTCACGGTATTGGTACTACCATCCCCAACAAATACGTTACCAAACGCATCTACCGCGATACCTAGGGGATTGGTAATGCTACCCAGTCCAACAGTTCCTCCGCCATTTGGGTATATCTCCTTTATTGCATTATTGCCGTTATCGGACGCGTATACGTTACCTGCTGCATCAACCGCGACGGCGTAAGGATGGACGATGCCCGCGCTTATTATAATAGGGGTATTACTTCCAAAAGGGATTTTCTTTATGGCGTTATTGCCATAGTCAGATACATAAACATTACCGGCGGCGTCAACAGCTACGCCGTCGGGCCCACTAAACCCGGAACCTATAGTAACCGGTGCGCCGCCACCGACTGGTATCTTCTTTACCAGGTTGTTGGCAAAATCGGCCATGTAAACATTGCCAAATATATCCACAGCTACACCACGCGAGGTGCTGAAGCCCGAGCCTAAGGTTACTGTAGTGCTGCTGTAAGCGAGCGCTGCTACCCCGGCACTTGTTGGCGCCAATGAGGGGATTGCCACCCCAGACACATATGCCGGAGGGTTTGTGTAACTTAAGCTCAACGCATTAATTTGAATGCTAAACGCGGTTGAGCTACTGCCTGTGCTGTTGTATGCAGATACAAAATAGCTTGTCGCCGGGGTTATGGCCGTTGGTGTCCCGGTGATGTTACCCGTGGCATTATCAAAAGTTAAGCCGGCAGGGAGTGCAGGGTTAATATAATAGCCGCCCACCGGTTTAATTTCATTTAAGGTTCCGCTGGCATAATCGGCAACAAACACGTTGCCGGCGCCGTCGACGGCAACACCCGTTACCGTGTTAAAACCGCTGTTTAAAGTAATGGTAGCGCCCCCGTTTACTAAAATTTCTTTTACGGCATCATGGCTGTAATCGGCTACAAAAACATTCCCTGTATTGTCAACCGCAACGCCATATGGGCTGCTAAATCCGGTACCGATTAGAACCGGCGCACCGCCGCCAACGGGAATCTTTTTTATATTGCTTGCGGTATAATCAGCCACATAAACATTGCCCGCTGCGTCTACAGCAACACCTGCCGGGTTAGTAAAGCCTGAGCCAACAACTACAGTGGCACCACCAACTGCATTTATCTTTTTTACTGCACCGTGGTTATAATCCGCCACAAAAACATTGCCGGCTGCATCTGCTGCCACACCATACGGGTTACCGAAGCCGGTGCCGATACTAACAGGCGCGCCACCGCCAACAGGTACCTTTTTTACAAGGCTATGCCCATAATCTGCTACATAAATATTTCCGGCGCCGTCAACTGCAACGCCGGTTGGGTTCAAAAAACCCGAGCCAATAGTAACTGCCGCTCCACCACCCACGGGTATTTCCTTTACTACACTATTTGAAAAATCGGCGATATAAACATTCCCTGTTGCGTCGGTACATACGCCACGTATGGCGCCAAAACCGGTTGCCGCACTCACCAGGCCACTACTATAGCCCAGCGGATCGACGCCTGAACTTTGCGGCGACAGTGTTGCTATTGCGTTACCGATGATATAGGTATGTGGGCTGCTATAACTGATAACAGGTGCCGTAAAAGCGTCTGATTTACCCGTTTTTCTCCTGGTTTTATGGTATCCCGAATATTTAAGCGCGGGTTTTACTGCTGCGTAAAGTTTATAACTCAGGCAAAGCAATAAAGCAAAAGCTACAAGCTTTAAATAGCCGAGAGGCGTAGCTTTGCTGAAATGATTTTTTTTGATAAGTAAAGGTGTTTTCATGGTACTATTTTAGTATTGGTGAGGTGATGATTTTAATTTAAAATTGTATTGAATGTGCTGATAGGTAGATTTTTGGTTTAATAAGATGAAAATGGCTAACGGACCCTTTACAGGCTGAAACGTTAGTTGCTATTTAAGGGGTGAAAATCAGTAAATTACGGGTGCTCATCAATCATATGAGCTTATGATTTTGAAGAGGACCTGAATTCGGACATTTACTTATTTGTTAAAAAACAGCATCGGTATAATTTTTTTTAATTCAGGCAGTTTTAGTACCATTATTTCCGGAGAAACAGAATGACTTTCCGGTTAATTCAATCAATCCCTTACACAACTATGGTTAAACAATTTCAAACAACCCGTAACCGTGCCCTTATCTTCAATTGGGTTTTTATTGTCGGGCTGACAGTATTGGCGCTCAACGATCAATACCTTAAATGGACATTCGGCAACTGGATCACAGGGAAAATATCTGACTTTGCGGGGTTACTGATTTTCCCCATGTTCCTGCAATTCTTATTCCCGCGCATTTCGCGGGTTTCGGTTATAATAACAGGTGCGTTATTTGTTTTTTGGAAATTGCCCATTTCCGAAAATTTTATCCATGCCTACAATAAAGTTGCCCTTATTCCAATTACCAGGACGATTGATTACAGCGATTTTGTTGCCCTGTTAATTCTGCCTTTAGCCTGGTATTTGATAGGGCGGATTGATAGTTACCGGATAGGCCGCATTTCGCCTGCTTTTGCTGCCTGTTTAATTGCTACGCCGGCCGCAGTGGTATTTATGGCTACCTCGCCGCCCGTCAGTTTTTATATGCAACCAGGAGGCGATATCCATATAGGTAAATCATACCGGTTAAAAGTAAGTGAGGACGAAGCGTTGGCAAAGTTTAAGGCAATAGGCTTTACCGTAGAGCCTGATACGACGCAGCACGAATCTGGCAGGGCCGACTATTACCTGATGAAAAACGTTGTTTTAAACGCTGGAAAGGATACAATTGAAACCATTCAATTTGGTTTTTTGGGTAAGGTGAAAAAGCCTTTGCTACTTATAAATAACGTAAAACTGAAAAAGGGCAGCACCCTGACCGATTTAGAAGGGTTAAAAAAATACTATCGCAAGCTTATCCGTTCAGGCATTGTTAACGAGGTAAAATAGAGAGATGGTTAACCATAACTTGCCTGCACCGGACAGAGTTTACATCGTATCGTTAACCAAATGCTCGCGGATAGCTTTAGCAACCGCTTCGGATTTTGAGTTAACATGTAGTTTTTTATAAATATTGCTGATGTGCGTGCAAACTGTGCCCATGCTTATAAAGCAATTGGCCGCAATCATTTTATAGCTGTCGCCTTTTACAAGGCAGCCAAGAACATCTTTCTCTCGCGTTGACAAGTCATATCCATTTTCGACGATGTTTTTCTTCTCGCTAAAAAACTCAAGTACCCTGCGGGCTATGCTGGCATTCATAGGGGCGCCACCCTGGCTTACTTCGGTAATAGCCTCCATTATTTTGGCAGGCGTGGTTTTTTTAAGCAGGTAACCGGTAGCGCCGGATTGCAGCGCATCAAAGATTTTTACACTGTCATCGTACGATGTAAGGATGAGGACATTAATTTCCGGGTGATGGCTTTTTATGAGGGCGGTAGCTTCAATGCCGTTAAGACCCGGCATATCAATATCCATCAATATTACGTCAGTTGGGTCGTTTCGCAAATGCTCCAGCACATTATTGCAATCAGGATAAACACCCGAAACAGTGAAGCCGGGCGTAGCAGAGATAAGGTAAAATAAACCATCCCGCAATGCATTGTTATCATCAAATACCGAAACCCTGATGTCCAAATTGTAAATAATTAATGGGTAAATATAACTTTGCTTAATTCATCGTTCAATCATATGTCTATATGATATTGACTACCAGCCTGGTAACTGTGCCCTTGTCCGGCTCCGAAATAACTTCAATAACGCCGTCAATTTCAGCAGCACGCTTCTTTATATTTTTAAGCCCGTTGCGGTTGCTTTTTGCATTAATATCAAAGCCTTTGCCATTGTCGCTTATGGTTAATTCAAGGTGATTATTCAGCCTGGTTACTGTTATTTTAATGGCCGTGCATTCAGCATGTTTAAGTATATTGTTGATACACTCCTTAAAAATCATGAAGATGTTTTTGCGGGCTTCCATTTTAACACGTGCGCTTAGTATATCTTCCTGTATATCTATATAAAAATTGATGTTGCTTGCTTCAAGCAAGGGTATGGCAAACTCGCGCATGCGCACTGCCAAATCGTTAAAGTGATCGTTTTGAGGGTTTACGGCCCAAATAATATCGTCCATCGCCTCAAGCATTGTCTGCGAGTGGTGCGAAATATGTCCTATCACCTCGCGTGTTTGCTCAGGCGGCAATTTTTGTTGCAGCTGCTTATCCGCCACATCACTAAAAATTGAAATACTGCTTAGCGCTGAGCCGATGTCGTCATGGAAATCGGAAGCGATCCGTTCACGTATCCGTTCAATTGCCAGTATGTGTTTTATTTTATACCGGTACAGCTGGTATAAACCAAATGCAATGACAAGTATAACTAATACCCTGAACCACCAGGTTTCCCAATAAGGTGGCGTAATGATAAAACTGAAAGAAGCAAGATGGTTATTCCACACACCATTTTTATTGCCGCATTGTACAAAAAAGGTATAGTCGCCGGGTGGCAGTTGCGTGTAGTTGGCATTGCGCTGCTCGTTAGCATATTGCCACCTGTTACCGGCGCCACTAAGCCTGTAACGGAAATTTATATGGTCGGGGTCTGAATATAAAAACGATGTAAATGCTATATTGACTGAATTGTTTGAATGGGTAAAAGTCAAACTCCCGGCATCTTTTTGTGAAGGATATGGAAGAAACACCGGCTGGTTGTTCACATCAATTTTTTCGATTACCGGGTCGGATGGGGCAAGGTTGTTCTTTAAATCCTGCGTAAAATAGGCATAGCCATTGCCGAACCCGAAAATAATATCCTTGCCTAAAACGGCAAATGAAGAACTTGGGTAAATCTGCATCATCGAGGTTTCGTGTTCGGCCCTCGAAGAAGTGTGCGTTTTTAAATCATAATTTAATATACCGGCCTCGGTACCGGCCCAAATCATGTTGTTTATGCAGATAACGTTTTCGCAGCCAGGCCTGTGCAGCCCGGCTAAGGAGTTTACTATTGTGAACTGTTTGGTTTCTGTATTAAAAATATTTATACCACTGCCTGCGGCACAAACTATTTGATTGCCGGGCACGGGGGCTATGTCAAAGAAAAAATAATCCGGTTTTTCCCCCTTTCCTCGATAGTTAACCGTTTTATTTGTGGTGGTATTGTAACTAAAAAGCCCGTCCCTTGATGCTGCCCAAACAATACCCTTATCATAAAACCCATTTAACAATATAAATTTAAGCCGGGTGTATGATTTGTCAGTTAGATTGTTCGCGGTAACCAATTTAAAATGCCGTGAGCCCAGTTCATATTTAAAAAGGCCCTTATCAGTAGTAATAAAACAAACGTTGTCACCTGCCGTAATAATTTTCCTGATGTTGCAAACCAGCGCAATTGAGTCGGGTACGGGCAGCTTTTGTTGAGACTGAATACCGTTATTTACATCCCATTCGACTATCGCTTTTTTTGTCGCCAGCAAAAACCTGCTTTTTGATAGCTGCACAAAATCATTTATCCGCTTTATGGCGGGATTTGCGTCAAATGCCCTTTCAATTTTTTTTGTTTCCCAATTCACGCAAATCAACCCCTGGTTGTATGATGACATCCACACTTTTGTGCTGTCATATTTATCCTTTGCAATTTTGTTTATGCCTAACTCATCACTATTGCTTTTATTCAAAAAGCGCATTTTTAACTGCTGATTTACCACATCAAGCATACTTATACCAATTGATGTGCTTAGCCATAGCCGGCAGGTTTTATCAACATAAAATTTGGTTATTATATTGCTGGGGACGCTGTAAGGGTTGCTGTCATAGTGCATGTAAGTAAATTCAACCTTTTTTAAAGCCGTATTGTAAACAACAATACCCTTTCCCTCTGTTGCCATAAAAAGATACTTCTCTTCCTTGTCCTGCGGCAAAAAAACCAAGTCGTTTATGGCCGCATCTTTTACTCCATTGCTTACCGGTTCAAGGTCTGTCAAATTGTTGTATGAAAATAGCCCGTCAGACGTACCCAGGAAAATCTGATTGCCCGTTTTAATTATCGAAAAGGTTTTAATAAGTGTATGGTTATAAATCAGCGTATTGGTTTTATAAGTATCTGTTGCGATGTTGTAGATGTAAAATTTTTCGCGGCTCGACAGTAATACAGTATTATCATCAAGCAGATAGGAGCACAAAGGATCTGTTACATTTTTAAGCGCTGTATATGATATTTTCAATGTTTTAAGGTCAAGCTTTGCCAATCCGTAATCGCAGGCAAACCAGAGATTGTTTTTTTGCAGGCAATAAGAGTTAACGCTCGCTATATGATGTTTGGGGTCGGTTTTTATATAGATAAACTTACCGCTGGCATCATCGTAATTGCATATCCCTAACGAACAAACCCATATTTTACCAGTATTATCAGCCTTTAGACTGGTGTAATTGCCACGCAGGCCACTGTTTGCCTGGTCAAAACTGTTATAATCCGTGGTTTTGTAACCATCGAAACGTTGCACTCCGCCGCTGCACGACCATACATAGCCGTGTTTGTCAAGGGCAATGTCGGCAATTCCACGGCTGATAAAATGATTTTGACTGTTGAAATTTTCGAAACGCCAATCAGGATTTGGCGTAAATGACTGGGCCAAAAGCATGTACGGTAAAACGGATATTAGTAAACTAAATATAAATTTCATCATTACACATACCGGCTAAAACCGTGGCTATACAAAGTCATTTTAAATTTAGCATAATTATAAGTGATTGATTATAAATAGCAAAATTTTTTGTTGGAGCGACGAATTGTTGAACCCGCTGAGAAAAAAACATGATAACAAACATTGCACGATTGAGGTAAGGCCTATAAAAACGAAGGAAGAAAACACCTCGTTTGTATACCCTCAGGGAAAATAGAGGTGACGTTACCAAACGCAAAAGGCCCCGTATTCCGGGGCTTTTATTATTTGTAACAGTTTGATTTATAAATTATGCACTAACATGCTTTCTTTTTTTGTACTTGTAAGCAGCAAAATAAAAAATAAACAGGTAAAGCGGCAGTAAAATAAGGTACGACATGTGCGCTGCATCTGCCTGGCCCATACTTGCCTTAAAATGGTCGACAGAAAAACCATATAAGGGTGGGAAAACTGCAGCGCCGGCAATACCCATTATCAGCATGGATGAGCCTATTTTAGTATATCGACCCAAACCTGCTAGCGCCAACGGCCATATTGCGGGCCACATCAGCGAGTTAGCAAGCCCCAATAGGGCGATGCAAAATACTGAAGCATATTGGTGAGTGAGTAATGCCGCGATGGTAAAAATAATACCTAAAATGGCAGATACAACCAGTGCCTTTTGTTGCGTGATATAGCGCGGAATACAAATAATGCCGATAATATACCCGGCAACCATGGAACTCAGAGTGAAGGATGTAAAAAACTTAGCTGTGGATAAGGGTATATGTTGCGATGCTCCGTAGCTGATGATAGAGTCGCCTGCTATTACTTCGGCGCCAACATAGAAAAACAGGGCAATAACCCCTATTATTAAATGTGGGAACTGGAATATGCTTGTTTTGCCGCTGTTGGCTGCAGCAACGGTTTCGTCCTCGTGGTCGGTATCAATTTCGGGGAGGCCCGAGAAATAAATTAATACGGCCAATATAAGCAGCACAATTACAATTAGTATATAAGGTAATATCACCCTCGATGCCAGCTCATTTAATTCAGCAGTTTTTTGTGCCGGATTTAATTTGGCAAGGTTGGTGGTAAATGCGTCGATATTTTTTAATACCACTGCGCCCAGGGCAATAGGAGCCAATACACCGGCCATCTTGTTACAAATACCCATAATGCTTATGCGCTTTGCAGCACTTTCGGCCGGGCCAACTATTGTAATGTATGGGTTTGCTGCGGTTTGTAATATGGCCATGCCGCTACCCTGTATAAAAAGCCCCAACAGGAAAATTGAATAAACCCTGGTGATTGCTGCCGGGATAAATATTATTGCGCCAATGGCCATAATTACCAGCCCGGCCGACATGCCGTTTTTAAAGCCAAAAAGCTTGAGCACCCAGGCCGATGGCTTTGCCATCACCAGGCAGGCCACATAAAAAGCGGTGGCCACAAAATACGACTGGAAGTTATTTAGCTGGCATGCTATTTTCAAATAGGGAATAAGCACGGAATTGAGCCAGGTAATAAATCCGAAAATAAAAAATAATGCGCCTATGATAACTATAGGACTTACAGCAGGTTTTTTAGTGACCGGGGCACTGATGGAAGGTGTAATTGCCATATGTTGGTTTTAAGTTTCGCAAAATAATTAAATAATACTAAAACCACACAAAAGAAACAATTGCAAGCTGCGGGCTCCGTTACAACAGGTCAATTAAAATTATATGAAAGAAAAAAGCGCCGGGTTATGTGCGCTTTTACTATTAGGTATTACTGGGTGAGATTTAGTTGGCTATAATTTTGTATTTATGCTTAACGTCAAGCACCAGCCTGAACAATTCTTGCTTTACTTTACGGAATTGGTGGTTAAGGTTGGTGATAAAATATTCCAACTGAACCTGTGTAGCTGCAAGTGATTCAGAGTCTTCAGGGATCACGTCTTCAGCCATCAGTTCCAATTGCGTTATTTGATTGGCCAGCATGTTGTTTATTTCCATTTGTTCCAGTTTTTTCAGTTCCTTGCCAACCTCAATAAGCCGGTGGATATGTTCAGCATCCTGCAAGCGCACAATGTAATCATCCATCAGCCGGTGCAGGTATGCGGTTTCTATTTTAAAAAACTCCAGGTCTGATAACCATTTACGGGCAATCACATAATATTGGAGCGTGCGGTCGGGATTGGTAATTGTTGCCTGCATAACGGGTGTATTTTCAGCTTGTATTAAATGGTAATAATATTACAGACTGCTAAATTCGAAATAATCGGGCGGCATAAAATGACGACTGTCACGCCAATAAGTGATCGTCGTCACCCAATGCCGTGGCAGCTCGTGGTACAAGTTTGTTTGCCCGGGCTGCTTACCGGTGCTCAAATAACCACCAGGTAGGCTTTGATTTGGGCCTGGGCTTTAGACCATACTGTTTAATGCTTTTTTCCTTTATCAAATTTACGGCTTCTTGAATATCGTCTGTTACCAGGTAAAGATGCGAATCGGTCTCATTTATTGTACCGTCCTTTTTCATGGTTTCAATATGCTCCAACAGTTCCTTATGGTAATCTTTGCCAAATATGATAATCGGGAAATCTTTAATTTTATGAGTTTGTATCAGCGTAAGCGCTTCAAAATATTCGTCGAGCGTGCCATACCCGCCGGGCATCACTATAAATGCAAACGAATATTTTACCAGTAATACTTTGCGTAAAAAAAAGTGCTGCATGTAAACCCATTTGTCGAGGTATGGGTTTGGGCGCTGCTCAACCGGTAATTGAATATTACAACCAACCGAACGGCCTCCAACATCGCGGGCGCCGCGGTTTGCAGCTTCCATTAAACCAGGCCCCCCGCCGGTAAGGATGGTAAATCCAAGTTTTGCAAATTCGGCAGATGCTTTGCGGGTGAGTTCGTAGTAAGGATGACCATCTTTAAACCTGGCCGAACCGAAGACCGTTATACAAGGGCCTATAAAATGCAACGCCCGGAACCCGTGGATAAGTTCGCGCATGGTTTGAAAAGTAAACTTTAGCTCTTTGAGTCTTGATTGCGGCCCATCTAAAAATTGAATTTCTGAATTATTCATAACGACAGTTTATACGCATGTGTTTTGTGGGGCATTGGCGATTTATAACAGCGTAAAGTTTTTTAAATTAAAGCGTATAAAATATGACACAAATCAGCAAATTGGTTGTTTGTTGTCAGATTACGCGGGTGCTTTATGATGGCAGTTGCCTTTATACTTTGAGGCCGTGTTGTACAAAAAATGACGACGATCACATTTTTGCATGAAAAGGGTTATATTTGATTAGGATGCCATCAGTGATATTTGTGACAAATATCACGAACCCGCATGACTGTAAATAAATGCTAAACGAGTACATGGAAAACGCCGCCCTGCTAAAAGCGATAATTGACAACGCCATTGATGGGATAATTACTATTGACGGTCACGGCATTGTTGAATCCATTAATCCGGCGGCATGTAAGCTGTTTTTGTGTACGCCCGAAGAAGTGATAGGTCAAAACATTTCGACCTTGATGCCTCAGCCCTATAAAAGCCAGCACGACGAATATATTCATCGTTATCAGCGAACCAACGAGCCACACATAATTGGTATGGGCAGGGAGGTAACCGGGTTAAGGAAGGATGGCACAATATTTCCTTTTAGGCTTGCGGTTAGCGATGTGCCGTTTACAGGCAGGAAAATTTACGCGGGTTTTATCCATGATTTGAGCCGGGAGAAAGAGGCAGAATACCAACTAAAGGAATATGCTGCCCATTTGGAAGATCTCGTCGAAACGCGTACGCATTCGCTCAAGGAGACCGTACAGGAACTGCAGCTGGCGAAAGAAGAAGTTAGTTTTTCGCTTGTAAAAGAAAAGGAACTCGGCCAATTGAAGAGCCGTTTTGTGTCAATGGCATCGCACGAATTCCGAACGCCATTGAGCGCTATTCAATTATCGGCATCGCTTATTGAAAAATACGCGCTGCCTTTTGAAAACGAAAACATCCGGAAACACGTTGCAAAGATTAAGAATGCCGTTGGCAATTTAACCACTATTCTCAACGATTTTCTTTCACTCGAAAAACTGGAAGCAGGGAAGGTGCAGCCGGCATTTACGTATTTTGATGTTGTTAAGCTATCGGAAGAGATAACTGAAGAAATGCAGATGGTGGCCAAACAAAACCAAAATATTATTTACCAGCACACAGGCACCAGCGGCATAATAAACCTTGACCCTAACCTGCTTAAAAACTGTGTAATAAACCTTATAGCCAACGCCATTAAATACTCGGGTGAAAATACATTTATTGAATTTAATACCGAAGTAACCGGGCAACAATGCATTATTACCATTAAGGACAATGGTATTGGCATACCTGATACCGACCAAAAACATTTATTTGAAGCCTTTTTTAGAGCGCACAACACAGGCAACATCCCGGGCACCGGTTTGGGCTTAAACATTGTGGCGCGTTATACCAGCCTGATGAACGGGCAAATTGAATTTAGAAGCGATATTAACCAGGGGACCTTATTCACTATTACATTTCCGATATCATGAGCAAGAAAGTATTAATAATTGAGGATAATAACGACATCCGCGAAAATGTGGTTGAAATTCTTGAGTTAGCCGGCTACGCAGTATTTGAGGCCGACAACGGTAAAACCGGGGTTGACCTGGCCCTGAAAAATTTGCCGGATATTATTTTGTGCGATATAATGATGCCCGAACTCGACGGCTATGGTGTATTGTATATGCTGAACAAAAACCCGGCGACAGCCGCCACTCCTTTCATATTTTTAACTGCGAAAGCTGAACGCCTGGACTTACGAAAGGGAATGGAAATGGGCGCTGATGATTACCTTACCAAGCCTTTTGATGACATGGACTTATTAAATGCCATTGAAAGCAGGCTGAAGAAAAAGGAATTGCAGCAAAATTTCTATAGCAAATCATTAGACCGTTTAAATAACCTGATAGCTAAAAACGACGGGTTTAATGAACTGAAGAAAATTATAAGTGAACGTAAGGCCCGCCAGTTTAAAAAAAACCAGGTTATTTACTACGATGGTGATAAAGGCAACGGCCTTTACCTTGTTGTTACCGGCAAAGTAAAAACTATAAAGCTGGCAGAGGATGGGCGCGAACTAATGACCGGTATTTTTAATGATGACGATTACCTGGGTGTAAATGCCCTCCTGTCAAACGAACCATATTCAGATACGGCTACTGCCCTTGAAGATAGCACCCTGTGCCTTATACCTAAAGACCAGTTGGAGCAATTGCTTAACCTGTACCCCGAGGTGGCCCGCGAGTTCATCAAAATTTTAGCAAATAATATAAGGGAAAAAGAGGATCAGTTGTTACAATTGGCTTACCACTCGGTACGAAAACGGATGGCCGAGGCTATGATGCGGCTTTACAAACAGCAGCCTGGCGGCGCCGAAGGTTTTAAAATTACCCGCGAGGATTTGGCTGCAATGGCTGGCATGGCCACCGAAACGGTTAGCCGTACGCTGTCGGATTTTAAAGACGAAGGATTAATTGACAAGAAAGGAAGCCTGATTACTGTCATTAATCCCGAAAAGCTTGCTAAAATGAAAAACTGACACAGATCACTTTTTGGGCTGACATCGCTCATACTCTGTGGTTTGGTATAACGGTAGCTTTGTTCTTATAAATATTATAATGGATGAAAGCTGTAGCCTTTAGTGTTAAGCCCTTTGAAAAAGAATACCTGGCGAAAGCTAATCAGAAAAAGCACGATATAACGCTTATTTCCAATCCTCTAGGAATTGATACGGCTGTTTACGCCGAAGGAAAAAACGCAGTTATTGTTACTGAAGATGATGACTTATCAGCACCGGTGGCTGAACAGTTGGCTGCCCTGGGCATTCAATTTATCGTTACCAGGTCTGCCGGCACCGGCCACGTTGATAAGACAGCATTGACCGGTCACGGTATAAAAATAGCAAATATTCCAAACTATCCGCCCGGCGGGCCGCTTTTAACCAATGAAGCGCTGCAGGAAATAGCCGACCAAACAATCAAAAGTCTTGATTTGTGGAGCCTCAATAAATGCGTTGGCCAGGCTTGCGTCTGCGCCAATGATTGCAATAAAACTACCCCCCAAAAAACTGTTCAACCTTAGCCATGGAAAATATGATTAACGACCTTGCCAGCAAGTATAACGTTCCAGCTCCACGTTATACCAGTTACCCAACTATGCCCTATTGGGATACAAACTCGTTTAACGTTACCGATTGGAAACAAACGGTAAAACGGTCGTTTATTGAAAGCAACGGTAACGAAGGTATCAGTATTTACATTCACCTGCCATTTTGCGAAAGCCTTTGCACTTACTGCGGCTGCAATACCCGCATAACTAAAAACCATCAGGTTGAAGACCCTTACATTACTGCTGTACTTAAGGAGTGGAAAATGTACCTGGATATTATGGACGGTAAACCAATTATTAAAGAAATACACCTGGGTGGCGGTACGCCAACATTTTTTAGTTCGGCTAATTTGCACCGGCTCATTTCTGGTGTTTTACAAAGCGCCGATGTTCACCCTAATGCAGAGTTTAGTTTCGAGGGGCATCCGGCAAATACCACTATTGAACACTTGCTTACCTTGTATAACCTCGGTTTTCGCAGGATTAGCCTTGGCATACAGGATTTCGACCCCATAGTGCAAACCATTATTAACCGCCACCAAAGTTTTGAACAGGTTGAAACCATAACAAGGGCAGCGAGGGCCATAGGCTATACATCAATAAACTACGACCTGATTTATGGCCTGCCGCTGCAAACAATGCAGGGCCTTGCCGAAACGATCAGGCTAGTGGCCGAGTTAATGCCCGACAGGATAGCGTTTTACAGTTATGCACACGTGCCCTGGATTAAACCCGGCCAGCGTTTATTTACTGAAAAAGATCTGCCCAATGCGCACGACAAGAGCAAACTTTATGAAATTGGCCGCAGTCTGCTAAGGGGACACGGGTTTAAAGAAATAGGGATGGATCATTTTGCCTTGCCCGAGGATCAGCTTTTTGAAGCTGAGGATAAGGGGACATTGCACCGCAATTTTATGGGTTATACAGCCCAGCACACCCAAATGCTTATCGGTCTTGGCGTATCGGCCATCAGTGATTCATATTACGGGTTTGCCCAAAATGTGAAAGTTGTTGAAGAATACCTGAAGCTTGTAAACAATGATGAGCTGCCAGTTTTTAAAGGGCATATATTAACGCATTCCGACCTGCTAATGCGTAAACATATTTTGAATATTATGTGTAAAGGCTATACTACATGGAACTACCATGTTGACGGCTGCGACGCCCTGTTTGACGGTATTGAACGACTTAAGCCGCTGGCTGATGATGGTTTAATTGAGCTTAATTCGTGGGAATTAAAGGTTACCCCCCTTGGCAAACGCTATTTACGTAACATTTGCATGGCGTTTGATGAGCGGCTTTGGGCCGATAAGCCAACAACACAATTATTTAGTATGGCCATTTAAAGTGATCAATGTCATTTTTTTTAGATGTTTCAACATTTAACTTAGCTATTTAAGGAAGGTACTCACCGCTATTTGAGAATAAAAATGATTGAAAAGCCTTTGTATTCGGTAGTGATGTTTGTTGCTATTGGCTTAATCATCCTTGTTGGGGTGATAATTGCCTGCTGGAATATTGCTAAAAATCTTCTGTAAACTCAAAAATTGGAAGGAGCCCTGAATCACACATAAGCTTTAAATAAATATCAGCAAACCTAATACGCTTTGAATATTTCACACAACAGTAGCATAGCTGAAAGCACAAAGTTCAATAATAACCAGCTCCTGTTGCTAAAAATGATGGAGGAAATAAATGGTTATGCTATTTTTTTGCTGGATAAGGATGGCAATGTGGAAACCTGGAACAAGGGCGCCGAAAAAATCAAAGGGTACAAGGCCGAAGAAATAATTGGAAAAAACTTCAGTTTGTTTTATACGGAAGGTGACCGCAAAAAAGGCGTCCCGGCGACTATCCTGGCCGAGGCAGATCAGCTTGGCACCACCTATCATGAAAGCTGGCGGATACGGAAGGACGGGACGGCGTTTTGGGGGTCAATTACCTTAACTGCATTGCACGATGAAAGTAAAAAAGTTGTTGGATACGCCAAAGTTACCCGCGATTTAACCGAAAAAATGCAGGCAGAAACAACCATAAAAAAACACTTAATTGAGGTTGAACGCAAAAATAAAGAACTTGAACAGTTTGCATACATAGCCTCGCACGATTTGCAGGAGCCCCCTGTTAACCATTACCAATTTTATTGAACTGATACAACTTGAATACGCCGATACGCTCGACGAAAATTCAAAAACTTATTTTGATTTTATCAACCAGGCGGCAAACCGTATGAAATATCTGATTACGGGCTTGCTTGACTATTCGCGTATCGGGATCGACAAAACTATGGCGCCGATAAACTGCAACTTATTGCTGGATGAACTGAAGCAGGATCTGGATGTAACCATAAAGGCAACTGAGGCTGTAATTGTTTATGATAACCTGCCAATTATTAACGGCTACCCGCTGGAGATAAGGCAGCTTTTTCAAAACTTGATCACCAATGCAATTAAGTTCAGGGAGCGACACAAAAAACCTGTAATAAATATTAGCGCCACCGGCAACGAAAAATTTTGGCGCTTTGCAGTAACTGACAATGGGATTGGGATTGAAGCGAAATTTGCAAAAAAGATATTCAGGCTTTTTAAAAGATTGCATACGCGCGATGTTTATGATGGTAACGGGATAGGGTTGGCGCACTGCAAAAAAATCATTGAGTCGCACGGAGGGGAAATATTTGTAAAATCGAAGCCCGGCGCCGGGAGTACCTTTTATTTCACAATTCCAATTAAAGTTAAATCTGTATGAAAAAATATAAGGGGTTTAAGGGTGTGTTACTAATTGATGACGACGCCGCCACAAATTTTATCCATACCAAAATGATTGAAAGGGCTGACGTTGACGTGCAGGTAACGGCTATAAACAATGCAGTCGATGCGCTGGATTTTTTAGCCTACACAGGTAAATACAGCGGTACTGAACATATGCCACGGCCTGGGGTGATTTTTTTAGACATAAATATGCCGGGGTTAAGTGGCTGGGATTTTATGGACGAATACCGGAAAATGGATGACAGTTTGAAGGCCCGGATGGTTGTGATCATGCTCACCACTTCTATAAACCCCGCAGATAAAGAGCGCGCGCTTAAAAATAGCGATATATCAACGTTTTTGCACAAGCCCCTTAAACCACACATGGTTGAAGATTTTGCTATGAAATATTTTGAAGAAGAAATTTAAAAACAAAATGCGCTCCCGTGCATTAATTCAAGTTCTGTTTTATAAAAAATGAACATATATTCAATTCTTACGGTACTAGCGATAGTCTTTTTAGTACGGTAATTATAGCCGGCCTTGCAATAATATTTAATGTCATCAACATAAATGTTTAAACGCCATGATGTACCAAAACAGGTGCGTTTTGCGAAGCCATATTTTGTAAGGCTTTTATAAAGATGGGCGACCCGTTCAGGCTTTCAACCAACTGCAGATGCTGGCCGCCGGCCGCCAAAAACATCTCCCGGTATTCAACCCCGATTTCGTAAATTGTTTCGAGGCAATCGGCAACAAATGCGGGGCAAAAAACCAGCAGCCGTTTACAGCCAGCTTGCGCAAGGTCTGTTATAACGTCGGCGGTATAAGGTTTTATCCATTCGGCCCTGCCTAATCTCGACTGAAAACATACGGTGTAATTACCAGGCTCGATGCCCAGTCGAATGGCAATCAGCCTTGCTGTATGATGTGCCTGGGCTGCATAACAATTAAAGTTTACAGATGTAAGCGTGTCGCAACATCCCTTTTTGCGCTGGCAATGGCTGCCGGAGGCGTCGCATTGTCTTAACTGTGCTTCGGGTAAACCATGAAAACTAAACAGCACGTGGTCGTAATTTTCAGCGGGGTATTTTCGGCCATTTTCAGCGAAAGCTTCAATCATTAATTCATCATCATGAAACGAATTGACAAATGATACCGATGGAATAACATCCCATTGGTTCATTGTTTCCATCACTTTAGCCATTACCGACCCGCTGGTGGCCGAGGCATATTGCGGAAACATAGGAATAACGCGGATACTTTCGACCCCGGCTGCTTTTAACTTGTTTAATGCCAGTTCAATTGGCGGGTATTGGTAACGCATGGCAAGTTCTACAACGAACCCCGGGCCAAGTTCCATTTTTAAAAGATGCTGCTGCATGTTGCTGAAATGCAATAAGGGCGAACCGGTTTGGCCGTCCCATATTTTGCGGTACAACCTGGCTGATTTAGCCGCCCTGAAGGGGACTATGATGCAGCGAACCAGTAAAAAGCGAAGTAACGGGTGAAGTGTGATAACCCTGGGGTCCATTAAAAACTCGGCCAGGTATTTCCGTACATTATTAACTGAAGGGCTAATGGGGGTTCCTAAATTAACCAATAAAATTCCTTTGCGCATTTTAGTTATTAAAGTGTTAATTCCCGGAGAGCTGCCCGCCCAGTCCACTTTTCTCCTCGTTCACTAATCATTTACACAAAAGTGGCCGCCCGCGCAACCAAAACACCGGGCGATAAACTAATTAGGGGAGAGCGGGCAGCATGTTCCGGGCCTTGCCAAACTTAGCTGGCAAGCTTCCCATCAACAGTATATTATTTAATTGACTAAGTTTCGCCCGTTGCCGGGCGGATTAGTTAAAGTATGCAGATAATTGCCATTAATACTTGTATAACAATACTTGCTGCAAACAGCTTAAGCAAAGTTTTTATTCCGGCTCCGCCCATACCTGCAATAATGTTTGCAAAAAACAGGGTAAGCGTTACCACAACGATAAGTGTAGGCGCGTTAAAATAATAAATCAGCAGGGCTGGCAGGGGCAGAAAAAATACGCCCTGGAACACAAGCGACAATAAAAACCAAAAGGTTTTGTTTTCGGACTGGCTTTGAATAAAAACGGCCCATTTATTAACAATGTTTGTTGGATCTGTTGTTGCCGGTTTTTGAGTCCATTGTCCGGCATGATTAATTGAAGTTGCCATAGTTGAATTTTTATACAGCAAATATCAGCCAGCACCCTCCCTTACACCATGACAAAAACCCAGGCAAAAAATGACGTTTATCATTTTATCAGCGACCAGATTGTCCCAAAACATTCGTAAGCATGATGGCAAGAATATAAGGGGCGAAAGCGAAAGAAACTAGCGTTATGTTACTCGAAAATTGATGGTTAGTCTTGAGTTTAAACTCTTAAACTCTAAGTCATAGAAAGCAAAAATTCGACTCAGGACTTTAGACTAAAGACTATTGACTTAACACTAATGGCAAATAGTTACGCCCGAAGATTGTTTTGCAGGGCTGAGATAAGGAATATTGAGGCCCAAACCACGAACCAGGAACCAAAGGCCCAAACATACCATAACATAAGGCATGCCCCGGTTTATGCTGCGTCGCACAGCAGGGCCAATAAAGCCCGAGCTTACGGTCGCTATCAGCATTAAGGGAAAGGTGCCCATACCAAACCAGAACATGTATTGTGCCGACGCAAAAGGCGATGAGGTGTTAACTGCACCAACCAGGGCCAGGTAAACAAAACCGCAGGGTAAAAAACCGTTAAGCAAGCCTATTGCCAAATGGCCGGCCTTGTGCTTAAGCGCATAGGTCAGGAGCCTGTTAACAGGTGCCAGCATCTTAGAGATGAACCCGCTTTGCGAAAATTTAATTTTAAGTAGCCTGGACAGCCCGGCAGCTATTATAAGTACACCACTGATAATGCTTACACCCTGCTGCAGCCCGGCGAGCCAAAGCTGCCTGCCCAGCAAGCCTATTAATAATCCTAAAAACGAATAGGTAATAACGCGGCCCAGGTTATAGGTTATCTTATCGGCCACTACCAGCCACCAGCGCGAATGAAACGATGGTACAGCAAATGCCAGCGGCCCGCACATACCAATGCAATGTACGCTGCCAAACAAGCCGATGAAAAATGCTATTAAGTTGGTATTCATTTTATATACACTTCCTGTTGATACAGGTAGGCTTTATCGCCGCTTTTCCAATCCAGTACAATCCGCCACTTTCCGGCAACTAAACCATTTAACTCCAAACTGGTGCTGCTACCGGTATTTGTATTTAGTTGA
This sequence comes from Mucilaginibacter flavidus, assembly GCF_024055575.1. Classification (GTDB taxonomy): domain Bacteria; phylum Bacteroidota; class Bacteroidia; order Sphingobacteriales; family Sphingobacteriaceae; genus Mucilaginibacter; species Mucilaginibacter flavidus. The sequence goes on from NZ_JAMXOE010000011.1 coordinate 22,437, forward strand.
AACGTTTTGTCGAGCGCTTCACTGGAGGGCCTGATAAACCGCGCTGTTCCGTTTGCAGGTTTTGTAAAGGCTATATGTGCCTGTCCGGCTTCAATACTAATTGCAGGCTGGGCATGGTCGGCAACAACTTGTTTTTCTTTGGCAAAATCTTTGTCAAAATTCAGCCCTTTTTCATAGTACTGGTGATCGTACTCATCAGCAGGCATCCTGAACATATACACGCACATGCTGATTATAAAAAGCATGAAAACCGCCATTCCTAATATTATTCCTTTTCCCCAGTTCATATTTTAATTGCTTATTGGTCCTACAAATGAAGTGCTGACTGTTTGCACTACTTTTTTATCGTATACCAGGTTTATTTTAATATCTGTTTTTGGCGAAGTAATATGCGAAGCCGGCACCATCAGGAAAAAAACCGTTTTTGCCGAACCTCCGGCCGTTACTTTGCCCGGTGCCTGTATGTACTTTATTTTTATCGAAGGGTCGTCGGTATTAATGCTGATATCCCTCCCCGTCGCCGATTTGTTAATAATTTCGGCATTATAAATATTGCTAATGTAGCCGCCTTTTTGTTCCTGGTAAAGCATGCCGGCACTGCGCAACACTTCTATACTCATATCGCCGCGGCTGAATATAAAATAACAAAGTACCGTCATCAGCACAACAATAATACCGCTATAGCCTGCCATACGCCCGGTAAAGGTTGGTTTTTGCTGCTTGTGGATCATGTTCTCCGAGTAAAAACCGATAAGGTTTAAAGGCTTGTTTATTTTGTGCATAACATCGTTGCATACGTCAATGCAAGCCGTGCAGTTAACGCATTCCATTTGAGTGCCATGCCGTATATCAATAGCTGTAGGGCAAACAGCAACGCAAAGCCCGCAATCAACACAGTCGCCTTTAACTTTTAGGGGATCAGCCGTTCTCGAAAGCTTTCCGCGCGGTTCGCCACGGGCGTCGTCATAGGCAACTACCAGTGTATCCGGGTCAAGAAATACGCCCTGCAGCCTGCCATACGGACAAAAAACGGTGCATACCAACTCGCGAACCTGGCTATATATAAGATAAAAAATAATGGTAAATACCCAAATGCTTATAAAACCAACTAAATGTAAATTAACAGGCTCGGTTATAATTTTTAACAAGCTTGTACTGCCAATAATATAAGCCAGAAAAGTATTGGCAATTAAAAACGATACCAATACAAATAAGAAATGCTTTGCGGTTTTTCTTAATGCTTTTTCCCGTGTCCACGGCCCGGCATCTACTTTTTTGCGGTGATTTGCATCGCCTTCAACCCATTCTTCAATTTTCCTGAAAACCATCTCCATAAAAATGGTCTGCGGGCAAATCCACCCGCAAAATATACGGCCGAATGCGATGGTAAAAAGCACCACGCAAACCACAAAAACCAGCGTGGCCAGCACAAACAGGAAGATATCCTGGGGCCAGAAAACCTGCCCCAGGATTACAAACTGCCTGTCCATGAAATTTAACATTAATAGGGGCTGTCCTTTTATCCGCAAAAATGGCCCGGCAAAAAACAGGATAAGATAAGCATAGCTAACCCACGACCGCCACTTATACAACTTACCCTTGCGGATAAGCGGGTATATCCATTTCCTTTTTTTGCTTTGCTCAGCTACCAGTAGTCCGTCCATTTTTTATTTGTTAGCCGCAATTTTATTGTCGGTATCAATTTCCTTTGTACCCTGCGGTTCTTTAGCCCCTGCCGGGTTAGTACCATGCAGCGATTTTATATAATTCGCAACATCTGATATTTGCTTTGGCGATAATTGTTTTTCCCAGGTAGGCATACCTTTTGCCAGCACACCATATTTAATGGTTTTAAACAAGTCGTTAATTTTATTGCCGTGCAGCCAGTAATCATCGGTAAGGTTTGGCCCAACATTCCCCTGTGCGTGTTCTCCATGGCAGGGTGCACAGGTTGACATAAAAATTGCTTTGCCCGATGCAAGAGTTGCAGGGTCCTGAACAAGCTTTACGCTATTTTCATCAACCCTGTTAGCGGCTTTGCTTAAAAATACTTTTTTAGCAATATCGGCCTGGGCCATCTCTATTTTATACTCCTGGTACTGTAATGGCGCGGCATTAAACACATGGTAAATCAGCAGGTAGCATACTGCAAATACAATGGTGGAATAAAAAAGCCACATAAACCAGGCAGGTATTGGGTTATCCAGTTCTTCAATTCCATCGTAATCGTGGGCAATCAACAATTCCTTCTCTTCGGCCATCGGCCGTAATGAAAGTAGTTTTTGCCAAACTTCGGCTTTTGGTTTCTTTTCCTTTTTTGCGGGCTCCAATTCTGCATTAATCTGCTCGTTAGTATACCCTTCTGATTTCAGTACCACACGGGTAAGCACTTTGAATGCTTTCAATAAAACAAGCATCGCAATAATCAGCAATAGCAGTACAGCAATAATGGCCCCATAACCAATGTAATCCATTGTTTCGCCGGGCAAAAGGCTATCGGCAGCGGCAGTAACTGGCTGCACACTTATTAGTATAAATAACAGAAAAATTATTCGCAGATATTTCATAACTGTAATGATTGAGGTGTTTCGGTATCGCTATCATGCAAAGGCAAATCGCTCATGTGATCGACATGAGATTTGCGGATGCGGATAAGCATTATGGCTACTACAATAAAAAACACAAAGAATATGCCCAGCGAGAATAACAGGTAGGCCTGGTTTGCGTCAATGTTTTCGGTGAATTGCTTAAACATAATAGGATTATTTACTGGCTGTTTTATTTGCTTTAATATCGGTTCCTAAGCGTTGCAGGTAGGCAATAATAGCTATCACCTCTTTATCGCTTTTTACCTTAATATGGTCGGTGGCCAAATTGGCTGCTATTGCTTTTGCTTGTTTGTCAAGATCAGCATTGGCAACTTTTTCATAACCCGGCGCATAAGGCACCCCCAGCGTGCGCATGGCGTTTATTTTGGCAACGGTTAAACTGGTATCAAGGGTTTGGGTAAGCAACCAGCTGTACTCGGGCATAATACTACCTGGCGACATGAGGCGCGGATCCATCAGGTGATTATAATGCCATGCGTTGCCATATTTCTGGCCCTCGCGTGCCAGATCGGGCCCGGTGCGTTTAGAGCCCCACAGAAATGGATGATCGTAAACAAACTCGCCGGCTTTGCTGTATTCACCGTAACGCTCGGTTTCTGACCTGAAAGGCCTTATGGTTTGCGAGTGGCAACCAACGCAGCCTTCACGTATGTAAAGATCCCTGCCCTGTAATTCAAGCGGGGTATATGGTTTTACAGCGGCTATCGTCGGTATGTTTGATGATATGGTTAATGTAGGCATCAGCTCAACAAACGTACCCACCAATATAACCAGTAATGCTGCAATGAGCATTTGAATGGGTTTACGCTCAAGCCTGCGGTGCCAGGCGCTTTCGCGGGCAATGGTGTGCACCGGCGCCAATGGCATAGCCTGTGCTGCTTCGTTGGCAACCAGTTTGCCTTGTAAAGCTGTGCGGGTAAGGTTATAGGCCATAACTATTACACCCAGCAAATACATGGCACCACCGGCAGACCGCATCATGTGCATAGGCAGTATCTGCAAGGTTGATTCAAGAAAGTTGGGGTATTTTAACATGCCTTCGGCAGTAAACTCCTTCAGCATCAAACTTTGAGTAAAGCCTGCCCAGTACATAGGTATGGCATAAAACAGTATACCCAATGTGCCAATCCAGAAGTGGAATGAGGCTAGTTTTTTGGAGAAAAGCTCGGTTTTGTAAATACGCGGTATCAACCAGTACAGCATGGCAAAGGTAAGGAAGCCGTTCCAGCCAAGGGCGCCAACGTGAACGTGTGCTATAATCCAGTCGCTAAAGTGGGCAATTGCATTTACCTGTTTTAATGATAACATAGGCCCCTCGAAAGTTGCCATGCCATAAGCGGTAAGGGCAACTACCATAAATTTTAGGATAACATCATCGCGCACTTTATCCCAGGCACCACGGAGGGTTAACAAACCGTTAATCATACCTCCCCAGCTTGGGGCTATCAGCATAATTGAAAATGCTACGCCCAATGATTGTGCCCAGCCCGGTAATGTGGTATATAATAAATGGTGCGGACCTGCCCATATGTAAATAAATATAAGTGCCCAAAAGTGCAGTATACTTAACTTGTATGAGTACACCGGCCGGTTTGCCATTTTTGGTAAAAAGTAATACATCATACCCAGGTATGGCGTGGTAAGGAAAAACGCAACTGCATTATGCCCGTACCACCATTGCACCAAAGCATCCTGAACACCGGCATAAACCATATAGCTTTTAAAGGCTGATACAGGCAGCTCGAACGAGTTTACAACATGCAAAACGGCAATGGTAATAAACGTGGCTATGTAAAACCATATCGCTACATAAAGGTGCCGTTCGCGGCGTTTAAAAATAGTACCGAACATGTTCCAGCCGAATACTACCCAGATAATTGTGATGGCAATATCTATCGGCCATTCAAGTTCTGCGTATTCGTGCGAGGTGGTTAAGCCCAGCGGCAGGGTAATAACTGCAGAGAGTATAATCAGCTGCCATCCCCAAAAATGAATACGGCTAAGCGTATCGCTAAACATCCTTGCTTTTAATAATCGTTGCAGGGAATAATAAACCCCCATAAAAATGGCGTTGCCCACAAATGCAAAAATAACCGCATTGGTGTGCAGCGGCCTGATGCGGCCATAAGTAGTGTACTGGTTGCCCATATTGGCCCCCGGATGGTACAGCTGTATGGCTATGATGAGGCCTACAGTCATGCCGATGATCCCCCAGATTACGGTAGCGATACCAAAATTCCGGACGATTTTGTTGTCATAATAAAAATTTTCGGGCTGCATAAAGTGTCGTATTTTATGGATGTAAAACTATTAAGGCTGGATAACTGGCAGAATGATGACAGTTGTGGTTTACAAATGATTAAAATCATTTTTTATCATCTTTTAACTCATCATCCAGCAAAATTCGCATAGAAGGAGTGTACAGGTCGTCGTTTTGACCACTGCGTTGCGCCCAAAAAAAGGCTCCCAGGAAAATAAGTGCCATCAGCACGCTGCAACCGATAAGGAAATAGATGATATTCATATTAATTTTCGCTTTTTCGCTGCAAAATGTGTGGCCAGCGTGGTGAATGAAATAATTGTTACGGTACTTAATGGCATCAAAATGGCTGCAACCAGCGGTGAAAGCCGACCGGTAACCGCATAGCTTAGCCCAACCAGGTTATAGGTTAACGATATAAGGAAAGACAGGTGGATAATTTTAACTGTATCCTTTGAAAAGCGCAGGAACGCGGGTAACTTGTTAAACGACTGCCCATCCAAAATGGCATCGCTGCCCGGCGAAAAGTTGTTTACATTATCGGTAACAGCAATGCCAAGGTCGCTTTGTTTAAGTGCGCCCGAGTCGTTCAGGCCATCGCCCAACATCATTACTTTATGCCCGTTTTGCTGCAGGTTTTTAATGATATCAAGCTTTTGCTGGGGCGATTTTCCAAAAAACATTTTGGCATCGTTATGAAAAAAACGGACCAGTTCATTTCTCTCATGGTCCTGGTCGCCCGATAGTAAGTATAAATCATAATCAGTGGCCAGCAACCCAATATTATCCATCCCTTCGCGGTATTCCTGGTCAAATCCAAAATAACCCAGGTATTCGCCATCAATCATTAAATGAACGCGGGTCATTTGCTTCGTCTCAAAAAAATACCCAAAAATCAGATTGCCGCTGCCTACCTGCACTTTGTGGCCGGCAATTGTTGCATTTATGCCCTTGCCAGGTATTTCTTTGTACTCAGTTATATCCAGTGCCCGCATTTCACCTAAATATTGGGTTATCATGCGGCTTAATGGGTGGATGGAATTACGGCAAGCTGTGTAAATTATTTGCTGTTGCCTGTCGGTCAGGTCGCCGCCAAGTATAATGCGCTTACTTGTGCCGTTTGTTATGGTGCCGGTTTTATCCATTACCAATGTGTCAACCCGTGCTAGCTGCTCAACAACGGCAGTGTTCTTCAGGTAAAACCTGTTACGGTCAAAAATCCCCAGAGCTGCCGACATAGTAAACGGAGTACTTAAGGCAAGGGCACATGGACAGGCTACAATAAGCACTGCCGTAAAAGCATCAATACCTGTGCGGTAGTTAAAAGGCAACCACGCCAGCAGCGATGCAACAGCAATTATGATTAACACAACAGTAAAATACTTGCTTACTGTTTCGTTAAATGTTTTCATGCGGTTATCTTGTTTGCGGGTAAACGCCTCGTTGTTCCAGAGCTGGGTCAGGTAGCTTTGCGAAACGGGTTTAACAACCTCCAGCTCAATAGCCTCGCCGGTTTGGCGGCCGCCGGCATAGATTATCTCGCCGAGGGTGCGATTTACGGGAACTGATTCACCGGTTACAAAGCTGAAATCAATTAAAGCCTGGCCCTTTAACAAAATGGCATCGGCCGGGATAATTTCGTTATGGCGGATAACCATCCGTTGCCCCATTACAAGCTTTGCAAGCGGCAGCGGCTTTTCAACGCCGTTTACCAAAACCTGCACCGCCACCGGAAAAAACGAACGGTAATCACGCTCGAACGATATATGGTGATAGGTTTTTTGCTGAACAAATTTGCCTACCAGTAAAAAAAATACAAGCCCGCAAAGCGTATCGGCAAAGCCGGCCCCGGTATGCGCCAGGTTTTCAATTACGGTGCGTCCAAAAAGCACTGCAATACCTAATGCAAGCGGAAAATCGATGTTTAGCACCTTCGCCTTTAAATTATTCCAGGCGCTTACAAAATAGCCGCGACCGCTATAAAAAACTACCGGCAGGCTGAACAGGATATTTATGTACCCAAAAAAGTGTTTAAACGTTTGCTCGTAAACCGAAAGGCCAAAGTACTCGGGAAAACTTAGCAGCATTACGTTACCGAAACAAAACCCGGCTACTGCAATGCGCTGCACAAGGTTACCCTTGTCGGCTGTGTTTTGTTTTTTGATAATGTCCTGCAGGCTAATGAGCGGTTCGTAGCCTATATCATATAGTAACTCAACCAATTGCTGTAGGGTGTATTGGCGGTTATCAAACCTGACGATGAGTTGTTTTTTCAAAAAATCGACCCTTGAATAATGTATGGCCGGGCTAAAATTGTTTAATTGCTCCAGCAGCCACAGGCACGAACTGCAATGTATGTGCGGTATATAAAGGGTGATGATGGAAATTCGGTCGTCGGTGTAATCCAGCAGTTCTGAAAGTATTGATGGTTCGCTTAAATAATCAAAGCGTTTATCAACCCTCGCCCTGGTAGCGCCGGGATGCGAATTATAACCGTAGTAGCTGCACATACCCGATCCCGCTAAAATGTTGTATACACTTTCGCAGCCGTGGCAACAAAACTGTTTACTGTCGCTAACAAATTCTGTGGTCAGGCAGTCGTCTCCGCAATGGTAGCACGCGGGTTTTACAAGTGTTGAGCTCTCCGTCATTATAACAATTTTAATTTCATCAAAACTGCGTTGTTAGGCGTTAGCAACACATGATTTTTAACGGCTAAAAGTGTGACTCGCGTCACTTTTTGAGGCTGTATTACAAAAGCTGCTTAAACAGGATTCGCGGCTGCTATAAAATCGGCAACGATTCATAAACTTTTGTGCCCGGAAAAACTAGCATGGGTTTTACAAGATGCGCAGCCAGTTTTTGAGTTACACTTTCTTCGAATATTTTTTGGAAGAAACTACGCTTACGGTGTACCAACACCAAAAGGTCAATATCGGTATGTTGCGATAGCCAAGTCAAACCGGCAGCAACGCTATTGCTTTTGATGGTACGGTACTGAACGTTGAGGTTATTTGCCGATGTCGGAATTTGATTATAAAACTTTTTTATTACGTGCTGTTCTTCTTTATCTGATGAGTTTTCTTCAATTACATAAGTAATTAATATTTCAGAACCGAAATATTTGGCGAACCCATACAAACTGTGCAGCACCTCTACGCCATTATAACTGAGATCGGTAGCGAAAGATATTTTTTTGAAGCCATGAAAAGGTACCTGGAAGGGTACTACCAAAACAGGGCAATTGGCTTTTTCAATTATTTCGTTGGTGTGGTCGCCCTGGAAAATGGTGCCCAGCAAGCCATTACTATGCGTGCCAACTACCGCCATTGTAATATGACGGTTAGCGGTTATCCAATTAACTGCATTTGCCACCGAGCCGGCCATGCTGCAAGGTTCTATTACCGGTACAAATTCGCCGGCAGGTATATTTTTTTCGAACTCCACGGTTAGCCGGCTGGCCAATTCAGTTAAATCGCTAATGCTTTCTTCTTCAAACCGGTTGGCGTTTACCGTTGGTATACCGGTTTGGGCCGAAATATAATCAGTAGAAGGTTCGGGAAATACGTTACACAACAACAAATCAGCCTTTATACTTGCGGCAAGCTTTAATGAGTAGTGGGCTGCATAGTCGGCCTTAATGGAGAAATCGGTTAATACTAATATGGTTTTCATGATCCGGGTATTAAGTTGGTACTGGTTTAATAAGTATTACCTGTTGTTACATTATTAGTTCTTTTTCAAACCTGGTGTAATAAGCATGGTCAAGTGTTTCTCTATGGTTAGGATGTGCAATTTCGATAAGGGCCCTAGCGCGTTGCTTAAGGCTTTTGCCAAATAAATTAACTGCGCCATATTCGGTAACAATCCAATGCACATGCCCGCGGGTAGTCACCACGCCGGCGCCTTCTTTTAAAAACGGCACAATGCGGCTGATGCCCTTGTTTGTTTGCGATGGCAGGGCAATAATGGGCTTGCCACCTTCAGACAGCGAAGCGCCATGTATAAAATCCATCTGCCCCCCAATGCCCGAATATTGATATGTGCCAATAGAATCGGAACATACCTGCCCAGTCAAATCAATTTCAATAGCGCTATTTATGGCTGTAACCCCCGGATTTTGTCTTATTATGCTCGTATCGTTAACATAACCAATGTCCATCACCCTGATGCCCGGGTTGTCATCAACAAAATCATATAATTTGCGGGTACCGGTTAAAAATGCAGTTACTGATTTGCCACGATTTAATTTCTTCCGGCTATTATCAATATTGCCGTTTTCAATGAGCGCGATAACACCGTCCGAAAACATTTCGGAGTGCAACCCGAGATTTTTGTGCGTGGCCAGGTTTTTCAAAACCTGGTCGGGTATACTGCCAATGCCCAGTTGTAGTGTTGCTCCGTCATCTATCAGCGATGCAATATTGTAACCGATTTTCTGAACAATATCACTCTCCCCAGCCGAATAATCAACTTCAGGCAGATCGGCAACATGCCAAACCATCGCATTTATTTTACTGATATGAACAAAGCCCTGACCATGAGTACGCGGCATAAATGGGTTTACCTGCGCAATTACATATTTGGCCACATCAACCGCAGCCCTGGCAATATCAACAGACGTACCCAACGAGCAATAGCCGTGGCTATCCGGTGGCGATACCTGTATCAATGCTACGTCAATCGGCAAAATATTCCTCCTGAAAAGTAGTGGTATTTGGCTTAAAAATATCGGCACATAATCGCCGTTTTCGCTGTTTACAACAGACCGGGTAGTTGCCGAAACAAACAACGAATTAAAATAAAATGATTTTCTATGCTCGGGTGTATCAAAACTAACATCGCCAAGGGTAGTAATACTTACCAGTTCTATATCATTAAGTTCGTTATGCCTGTTTTGTAGTGCTTCAACAAGGTGTACCGGTGTGGCCGCACTGCCGTGAATAAAAACACGGTCGCCCGATTTTACGTGTCTTAAAGCCTCGTCGGCACTTATGTAGGTTGTATCAAGCATAATTTTAATAATTGTTTGCCGGCGACGAATCGCCTTTGTTTTTTGCTTTTCAAAGTTGCTTTGTTATGTTTTTATAAAGAATGATATGCAAATGTTTAAAAAGTGATTTGCGTCAGTTTTTAAAGCATGCGCCCAATGTAGCTTTGTGGGAAAAATAGGACTGTTGCTTAAATAGTCATTTACAACCCTGATAATTTACTATGGGCCATAAATTTCACATCCCGGTACTGGGATTAGGATACTCCATTGATACACCGCTTAAAGTTGCCAAGTATGGCATTTCCTCGGTAATGTCAATTGTCGACGACGAACTTATCGAGCGGATGCGCAAATACCACAGCCAGCTTAACGGTGAATCTTACATCCCGATAAGCAAAAAAGATACTGATTACCGTGCAGCGCGCATTGCTGCTTATTTAAACCTGGTTGCCAAACTGGTTGACCGTCAATTTGCTGAACTAAAGCAACTGCCATTTGAACCCGGGAACGATTTGTGCCGGTATTTTGAGATGCTGCCCGAAAGTTCGCAACTGCGGCAGGGGTACGACCTTATGATGGACTACCCGAACGAACGCCAAAAGCAATATTTTGAATGCCTGCTTAAGCGGGAAATGACTATCGGCAGCATCGACGTAAATATCATGTCGAAAGTGGATAAGATGAACTATACGGTGCAGGGCGAATCAACTGGCGAACAGAATACTGATGCGTTGGCTGCACTTCGCGGTTTTGCACAAAGCAACTTGCAATCGGCTGTTATCATGTCGGCCGGGATGAACCCGCGGCTTTACAGTTACCTTGAATCACTTGCTGATTTTTTTCCAGACGCCGAAGGGCAACTGCGTAAAAAAATAATACTAAAAGTAAGCGATTTTCGCTCGGCCTTTATCCAGGCAAAATTTTTGGCTAAAAAAGGCTTGTGGGTGTCGGAGTTTCGTGTCGAATCGGGCTTAAACTGCGGTGGACATGCCTTTGCCACCGAAGGCTTTTTGCTTGGCCCTATCCTGGAAGAATTTAAACAGAAAAGAGTGGAAATGTTGCAGGAACTATTTCAAATCTACCACAACGCATTGCTCGAAAAAGGCATTACCTGCGATGCTGCGCCTCGCCAGAAACTAAGCGTGCAGGGCGGAATAGGCACAGCATCAGAAAACGAATTTTTACTGAAGCATTACCAGGTGGACGCCACCGGATGGGGCAGCCCCTTTTTACTGGTGCCCGAAGTTACAAACGTTGATAACGATACCCTTCATCAGTTAGAGCATGCAGGCGAAGACGACTTCTATTTAAGCGGATCGTCGCCGTTGGGCATATTGTTTAATAACTTTAAAAACAGCACTGCCGAGGCGCAGCGCCTTAAGCGACTGGAGAACAATCGTCCCGGCAGCCCCTGCACAAAAAAATACCTGTGCACTAATACGGAGTTTACCGACAAACCCATCTGCACAGCATCAAGAGAATATCAGAACCTGAAATTGAAGCAGCTGGAAACCCTTGAACTTGCCGAAGCAGAATATGAAAAACAATACGAAACTATTGTTGAGAAACTATGCCTTTGCGAAGGTTTGTGTTCATCGGCTTATATAAAATACGATATGCTTAAACCCAGGGAAAATAAAGCAGTAGCTATTTGTCCCGGCCCCAACCTGGCTTACTTTTCGGGAATTTATAGCCTTGAGCAAATGGTAAACCATATATATGGCGCTACCGACCTGTTGGGTAAAATTAAACGCCCGCACATGTTCATAAAGGAGCTTAACCTATATATAGATTATTTGCAAACCGACCTCCGCGCGCAGATCAATGAACTTAATGACAAGAAGAAAAAACAATTATCGAAATTTAAATTGCAGTTGCAGGAAGGCATAGCCTATTACAAAGAGTTGTTTGCCGAATCGACCAGCCAAACTTCGCAACTTTTACAGGAGTGGCTGCATGACTTAATCACATCCGAAGAGCAGTTAAGCGGCATACAGGTATAACCTGGCAGCTAAAAAGCGAGAGTTTAAACCATTAAAAAAGGCAGCCTACAAATTATGCAGGCTGCCTTATATTTTTACACCAATTGCTGTTAAGGCCTTTTTGGAAGTACCATAACGGGGATGGTTATATGATGGGTGGCATGCAGGTTCTGTCCCCTTGTAAAAAATTTGGTCATTTTTTCGCGAGGGTGCTGCATAAGCGCCAGTAGTTCGGTTTTTTTATTGGCTTTTAACCAATTCCAGTCCTTATCACGTTTCGTGTCATCAATCGACCGGAAGTAAACCCCACCGCAGTTGAGCTTTTTATAAAGGTCGCGGTTTAATTTTTGCTCCGCGTCGCGTATTTGCAGGTTGTCGGGGTCTTCATTCAAATGGGTCACCATTAACTCGGCTGCAAATACTTCCATTAGCGCGCCTAACTCGGCAATTGAATTTATATCCTCTTCGTGCAGGGTAGTGGCGAAAGCCATTTTTTCAAAGTTTCGCAGGGTTGCACACTGCGGTATTACCATCACAGGTACGGCTGCCCAGTCTATTATCCTGGTGCAGACATCACTTAACATAAAGGTCGCCAAATCGGTGTTTGCTGTTGGAGCTGTTATAACCAGGGCAATTTCGTTGTTATGGGCAATAGATGTCATTACATCTTCTAATTCACTGCTGCCCGCGTCAAAAGTTACTTCGGGTAAATATGAGCCGGGAAAATACCGGTTGGCCATATCGAGTTCTGTTTTTATCGCAAAATCGGCAAGCGGGCTACCGGCGCCAAAATCAAATAAATCCTGGTGGCCACCGGCCAATTGCAACTGTGCGGGTACAGCTACGGTATTTACGCTAAACAATAAAACCCGGGCTTTCATTTTTTTAGCTATATGCACAGCAAAACGGGTTGCATGCATTGAATTTTCAGATAAATCAGCTAGTACGGCAATGGTCTTCATATTTATATTATTACTCGGGTAAGTTTATTTGTGGTCGGTCATTAATCCTTCAGTATAGCTAAACAGTGCCACTTTGGTGGCTTTTACATCGGTAAATAATTGCTGAAGTTCGGTTTGCAGCTGGTTGTATTTTGCCAGGAAGCCCAAATCCATATCCTTTTTTATGTCGCCTATAAAAGGCTCAAGGAAGATTAAAAAATCGGGGATTTTTGTTTTAAGCGCAGTTAAGTGCTTTTCCTGTTTTGATATCTCGCTGCCAAAAACGGTAGTCTTTAATTCCACATTATCGCCCGGATTTTCAGGCTGGTATTTGTTCAGTACGTTTTTGAAAAACTGCAGTTCTTCTTCCATAAAGCCAATATCCTGCTGCCAGTGCCTTACTAAAATATATAGTTCCTGCAGTTCGCTTTCAAGTTCAGAGTCGGGAGTTGAAGTATTCATATGTTTACAGTTTAATAGAATAGTAAATATTTAGTGAGTTAATGCCGGAAAAACCATTAGCGGCAGTTGCAGGTTTGCGGCCATTTTTTTGGTATGGCTGTGGCTAAAAAGCTCGGCAAACAGGTTGCGGTGCTGGTGTACCATGGCCAGTATATCAAGTTCGCCGTGTTCGCTCAGCCATTCAAGTCCGTCGTCTACTTTGTTGTCCTTTATCATCCGGTAATGAATGTCAGGAAAGTGGGATTTATCGGCAAGGCCAAGTAACGATTCGGCGAGGTCTTTTTGATATTTGAAAGCCTCATACTTTTCGTCGGCTATATGGGTAACTATTATTTCGGCATTCAGCAGTTTCCCCCAGGTTATCAGGTCGCAAATTGGTTTCAGGTCGCGTTCCATATTAACAAGCTCGGTTGCAAATGCTATTTTCCGGATGGGTTGTAACGAAGGATTTTCGGGCACTATTAATACCGGTACGCGGCTGTGTTCAATAAGCTGGGAGGCATGGTCACCAACAAGGAAACGGCTTAAATTACCGCCGCTATGCGTGCCTGTTACAATTATATCGGCGTGATGTTTATCGGCTACACTGGCAAGTACATCCGTAACTAAACCGGGTTCGGTAACGCATGTAATTTTAGGTTTAAAGCCGTCAGTTGGTGCCAATGCGTCCAACTCTTCTTTAAAATCTTTTAAAACTGTTTCGCTGTCTTGTATCAGCAGATCGAATTCATCAGCCGGCCAAAGCGCCATGTCAGCCTGGGGTACCTCAGCCGGTACTATAACAGCATTGCACAAAACAACATTGGCTTTAGTTTGCATTGCAAGCTGGTAGCCGTAATGGGCCGCTGCCTTTGAGTTGGCCGAAAAATCAGTAGCAAGTAATAGTGTTAACATGGCATTAAAGTTTTGAATTTCAATAGTGTAAAGTTGGGGATTGGCTTTTGTCTGAAAAGTGATGCAGGTCATATAATCATGTGATGCTACATCAACCACGCAGTAGCCGGAAATGAGAGGATTCCAAAATGTGGAATATTTAAAAAAATAAATGTCTAATTATCAACAAATTAGTTATGGGCACTTGCATTGCATACCTGGTAACGAAATAGTTAATACCGGTTAATAAAAAACGTTGTCCCTTTTACCCTGGTAGCGGGGGTTCCGGCAGAGTTTAGGCTCTCGGGATATTAGTGTTAGTTAGCTTTCAGCCTTTGTGCAGCGCTTTAAATACGTAGGCTTTATAACTGTTGCCAACAGGCAGTTCTATTTTGCTTATCTCAACGTCGAAAGTGGCAAAGGCGGTAATGCGCAGCATGTTAACTATTACGACCGGTGAATCCCCAAGAAGCCGTTACCTTCGAGTTCTTGCTGCAAATCGCTGATTTTATATTTGGAGGTGATCATCTTTTCCCTCGTGTGCACATTTACATAATCCTTTAAACTTTCTGCATACAGAATGGCGCGGGTGTCGACCTTAAAGTATTTGTGCCCTGATTTTAGGTAGACAAACTGCGCCTCTAACGATGACAGTAGCTCGGGTGCGGCGTGATTGCTGGTATTAAGATAGCGCTCAATAGCTTTAAAAAAACGATCGAAAGTTATTGGCTTTAACAGGTAATCTATCACGCCTAAATCAAACCCTTCCAATGCAAACTCGCGATAGGCGGTAGTTAGAATTGTTTTTGGCGGGTTACGCAGGGTCTTTAACAAGTCGATCTAGGCAGATGAGCAAAAACGTGCATGGAACTAATGACTTTTCGTAACAGAGTCAGTTTATTATCTTGATTCTTGGCTCTTGACTCTTGTTTCTGTCTCTTGATTCTAATTTTACTATTAACCCACAAATAACAAAAAGGTTCGCGTATTTTTGCCATTGTGACAACCGGAAACAAAAAGGGCACCTCTGGAAAAAAAACTCCTGCGGCTAAAAGCCCCGCGCCGAAAAGAAAGTATCAGCCTAAAAAGAAAAAAAGCAGCGCTTTTACCACAAAATGGAAAGTTGCACTTGCAGGCTTTTTATTGATATTACTTTCGCCTTTTTATTACGGTTACGTTATCAAAACCTTCACCTCAACCTGGCGGTGGATACGCGATATCGGCCACGATCCGCATTACCGCACCTACAAAAGTTTCAACATTCGTATACCCGATAAGTATACCATTCATGGCATCGACGTTTCATCCTACCAGGGTAAAATTGACTGGCACCGGGTAAAGGCCATGCGCGAAGATGAGGTACACATCACTTTTGCCTTTATAAAAGCTACCGAGGGTGTAGTGCTGGTCGACCCTTATTTCCAGCGCAACTGGCGTGAAGCGCCAAAGGCTGGTATTATCTGCGGTGCCTATCACTATTTCAGGCCAAAGGCAAGCGGGAAGTGGCAGGCGGTGTTTTTCCTGCAAAATGTAAAAACCGAAAAAGGCGATTTACCAATGGCGGTAGATGTTGAGGAACTGAACGGAGTTGCCCCGGCGAAAATGCGCGAAGAGCTGAAGGCGTTTTTAAAACAGGTGGAGGCAAAAACCAAAATAAAGCCGATAGTATACTCCGGCGTGAAATTTTACCAGGATAATCTGGAGGGGTATTTTGACGATTACACCTTATGGATAGCCCACTACTATCAACCTAAATTAGATGTAGCAAAAGCGACAAAATGGGCTTTTTGGCAACACAGCGATAAGGCAAAAGTAAACGGGATTAACCATATCACCGACTTTGATGCCTTTAACGGCGACAGCGTGGCCTTTACAAAACTGCTTGTTAAATAAATTAACTGCCTGTAAATAAGTCAACTGCAATTTTATTGCATTGCGCATGCAATAAGAAGTGTTAATTTTTGTTAATGTTTTCGATTACTAAGAATTTAGTTATACTTTAGTTTTCGATAAACCTGACATATGAAGTTCACAATTACGCTCTTAGCTTTCTGTTTATTGCTAACATTTTCGGCATTTGCCCAGAACTCTTATTCAATTAAGGGTTCCGTTGCCGACACCACGTCAAACGCTAAACTGGCTAACACAACTGTAAGTGTATTAAACGAAAAAGACTCGACACTGGTAAAATTTACAAGAGTAAACACTGCTGGTGCATTTTCAATTGGTAACCTTAGGAAAGGCAAATTTATATTGCTGGTTACTTACCCTGACTATGCTGACTACGTAGAGCGCTTTGCATTAGATTCTGCTAAAAGCACCCACGATTTTGGAAGGCTAAGCATGCTGTTAAAAGCAAAGCTATTGGCCGATGTCATAATTAAAGGAACCCGCGCAGCCATAAAAATAAAAGGCGATACCACCGAATTTGACCCACGGGCATTTAAAATACAACCCAACGCCACTGTTGAAGATTTATTAAAACAGCTGCCTGGTATACAGGTGGATAAAGATGGAAAAATTACCGCCCAGGGGCAAACCGTGCCAAAAGTATTGGTTGATGGCGAGGAGTTTTTTGGCGATGATCCCACGCTGGTAACCAAAAACCTGCGAGCCGATATGGTTGACAAAGTTCAGCTTTATGACAAGAAAAGCGACCAGGCTACTTTCACAGGGATTGACGATGGCGAAAAGACAAAGACCATTAATATACAATTGAAGGCAGACAAAAAGAACGGTTATTTCGGTAAATTGGAAGGTGGTGTAGGTTCTGACGGTTATTACCAGGGAACGGGGCTGTTTAACCGCTTTAAAGCCAAATCAAAGTTTTCGGCCTATGGTATTGTCGGGAATAACGGCAAAGTTGGGCTCGGCTGGGACGACAGCCAAAAGTTAGGCACCATGGGTGCAAATGTAGAGTTTGGCGACGATGGCGGCATGATGTTTTTTATGAGCGGGGGAGGTGATGATGGCCTCGACTCGTTTGGCGGCCAGTATTACGGCCAGGGCATACCATTGGCGCGTACAGGCGGTGTACACTACGATACTAAGCTTAATAAGGATAACACAACGCTAAATTTTAACTATAAAATCGGATCGCTTACTGTTGATGGCACGGAAAATACGCTTAGTCAAAACAACACGCCCCAGGGTTCGCTAAACAGTGCATCAGATAAGACGTACCATAACTATATCTTCCGCCAGAAAGTTGATGGTATGATTAATATAAAGTTAGATACAACGCAGACACTTAAAATAATGTTCGATGCCACTTTAAAGCATGGCCAGAGTCGCAGCAATTACGATTATTTGAGCCAGTACGAGAGCGGAGCCAAGGTAAACTCAAACACCCGGGATGTAATCAACAACACCGACGGAAAGGTATTTGACGTAAGCGCGTTTTACACCAAAAAGTTTAAGAAAAAAGGCCGTACATTTTCTTTAAGCGTTGCCGAGAACATAAACCAGGCCAATTCGCATGGCTTTTTAAAATATAACCAGGACTTTTATGACGCGGCCGGAGCTGTTGACAGCACCGCGCTTACCGACCAGAAAAAAACCAGCACAACCCAAAGCTCGGTGCTTACAACCAATGCGACGTACACCGAGCCTATAACAAAAAGCTTTTCGGTTATAGCAAATTATGCTTTTAAAACAAGCCACGGAACTTCAAACCAGGAGTCGTTCGATCAGTCGACGCCGGGCAACTACGATGTGCCGGTAGCTGCCTATAGCAGTGACTACAGGCTAAACGAAATATCAAACCAGGTGGGGGCTATTTTTAATTTAAAGTCAAAAAAAACCACCTTTAACTTTGGAACAAGGGTATCGAGCGTAAACTTCGACCAGCTAAACCAGGTTACCGATGTGCCGTTTAAACGCACCTTTATAAACTGGGCGCCACAAGCTTACTTCCAATATAAGATCGGAAAGCAGGAGTCGGTCAATTTAAATTACAACGGTACGTCCGCTCAGCCAAGCCTTAACCAAATACAGCCCGTAGCCGATAACAACAACCCAAACAATTTTGTAGTAGGTAATCCGGATTTGACCCCCTCATTCAGAAACAGGTTCAGCCTGTCGTATTTCTCTTATAAGGTTATCAAGGGAGAGTCGTTTAATATTTTCGGAAATTACTCGTTTACCAGCAACCCGATCATAAGCGATGTCACTACGGACTTTGCTACTGACAAATCTGTAACTCACTATGTTAATTTAAGCAATAAAACCCCATTTAACTTTAATGTCAACACTTATTACGATAAGAAAATTGAAAAACTCGATATAAATGCGGGGCTTAACGTGAGTGCAAATGGCAGCACTTCATACAGCCTGTCGAACGGTGCGCTGAACCAAACCACCTACAATACTTACTCCGGAAGGCTGCGGCTCTCGAAATATAAAGAAAAGAAATATGATGTTTCCATTTCGGCCGGGCCAAGCTATACATTCAGTAAATCATCATTGCTTACCAATATAAATAATAATGGCAGGGGTTTTAACGCCGATGGTAATGTTAACTTTTACCTGCCGGGAAAATTTCAGATAGGCTCCGACGTAAACTATGACTTTACGGCGAAAACACAGACCTTTAATAACGATCTGAAAAAGACCCTGCTTAATGCCAGTATAGTTAAAACGTTTTTTAAGAACGACGATCTGAAACTGGCATTAACAGGCAATGACCTGTTAAACCAGAACGTAGGCTTTAGCCGTTCGGTAAATGGAAACTATTTGCAGCAGAATAGCTACACTACCATAAAAAGATACTTTATGTTTACAGTAACCTGGAATTTTAATAGCATGAATGCCTTGAGCACAAAAAAATAAAAAGATGACAAAGACCAAAATTATAACACTAATAGGCGCTTTGCTGCTTGGCTTAACTTCGGCATTTGCGCAAAATGCTCATTTTACCAACTCGGGCGTAATTGAATATGAAAAATCGGTAAACATGTTTGCCCTTTTAAAAAAACAGGTAGACCAATATAAAGACGACAGCTGGCTGGAGCAGGCCTATGACTCGTACCGTAAAAACCAGCCTCAATTTAAAAAACTGAAAAGCACGCTGAGTTTTTCCGATAACAAAGCGCAATTTGTACCCGTGGAAGCCGAAGAAAGCAGGATGTTTTTCAGTAACAATGCTATGGTAAATCAGAACAATACAATATTTACCGACTATAACGCAGGTACCTTTATTAACCAGAAATCAGTTTTTGAAGAGACCTTTTTAGTGAAAGACAGCACCCGGAAAATCAACTGGAAAATAACAGACGAAACACGCGACATAGCCGGTTATACCTGCCGCCGCGCCAATGCCATTATTTTGGATTCGGTGTATGTGGTGGCTTTTTATACCGAAAGAATACCAACATCCGGTGGCCCCGAATCATTTAGCGGCCTGCCTGGTATGATATTGGGCGTAGCTTTACCGCATGAAAATATATCCTGGTTTGCCACCAAGGTAACCGAAAGCGTGGTGGATGCCAAAGCACTCACCCCTCCAAAAAAAGGTAAGCCCACTGATAACAAAGGTTTGCTAAAAACGCTAAACAGCGCTATGAAAGACTGGGGTAACTGGGGGCAAACTTATTGGAAAGCATTTTTAATTTGATTTGAGACGTGAGATGAGATAGCAAAGTTTTTCAGTATATTTATTAGTTTTATCTCAAATCTCACGTCTTAAATCTAAAATACATGCTTAAAAAAGGTGAACACATAGAAGGAACCCCGGCGGAACTTGAAGCATTATTGAGTACTGATGCAAAAGCCAGGGCGTTTTTCGATGGATTGTCAAAGGGATATAAACAGGGTTATTGCGATTGGGTGGGCTCGGCCAAACAGGAAGACACCCGTAAGGTACGCGCTGCAAAGGCATTGATCATGCTACAAAACGAGCAAAAAACGCTGAAAACCTAGGTTGTTATTTGGTATTGTTAGTTATCATCATCGCCGGGTTTTCCCGTTGTGGCAAGCGCGACAGCAAAAACTCTTTAAGTTCGGACAGTTTATCGGTACATATCAAATCAACCTTACAATTTAATAATTCTCTCCAAACTTCCCGGTTTTCCGGTGAGGCCCAAAGCCTTACTTTTCTGCGGAATCTATGGGCCATCGCTACATAAGCGCAAAGCCGGGCACGTTCTTCATTGGGGAATTTGCCATGGCCGGTCCAGCGCAAAATTTTTGAGTATTTGCAGCTGGATAGTTCATAAACATTTGTCGACAAGGTATCTTGTTTTGATTTTACCAGGTCTTCATCAATAAACGCAAACCGGGTTTGTTGAGCCTTTAACATTTGGTATGGCTTATGCCCTGACAGCACAACGGTAACTTGTTTTTTTGTAACCACGCCATGGTCGAACGATGAGAGTATGCTACTATAACGCGCAAGCACTTTTTCAATAGCTGCGTAGGTATTGTCTGCACCGGTTTTAATATCTATCATTAAAATAACGGGTTCGGTATATCCTTTGTAAACCTCTCCTCCATTATTTTTTATATATCGGGCCAAAGGTTTTAAATACAACGACTCAAGTGTTTTGCTCGGTCGGAAAAATGGATTAATATGGGCGATAATTAATTCATCATCCTCTAAAAACACATCAGCTTCTATGTTGGTGTAACCATTTTCAAGGGCGTCAAATAATGGCCGGTTGTGGTTATAGTCGTTATGTGCAAATGCGTTTGGCAGCGGGTCTGATTGCGATAGAACTATTAAGGGGCTAAGAAAAAGTAAAACAAGTGCAGCTGTTTTTAGTAATTTTACGCTTAAAATTGCTGAACGCATTTTTGAGTGTTATTGCTAAAATTTTTCAATACAAATTTACCGGGCGGTTATTAAATTAAATGTTACCATATGGTTAAATTACAGCCGGGTAATATTAAGCGCTTTAAATACAGAATCCAGGCGCTTTGATCTGCAACCGGTTTAACCGGGACAAACTTAAATTTATATGCCATTTGATCTGCTGATTAACAACATCTCGAAATACATTCACCTGGATGAAGCGGAGCGGGATATTTTTATGTCGCACCTTAAACCCATCCAGATCAAGCGGAAACAATTTACCCTTAACGAGGGCGAAATATGCCGGAATTCCGTTTTTGTAACCAACGGTTGCCTTCGTGGGTTTACTGTAGACAAAAACGGCATTGAACATGTACTAAGCTTTGCGCCGCTTGGCTGGTGGATTGCCGATATGTACAGCCTGATATCGCAAAAACCTGGTATATTAAATATAGAGGCCCTGGAAGATACGGAAGGCATTATTCTTTCAAAAACCAACCAGGAAAAGCTGTACCACGAAGTGCCAAAGTTCGAACGGTTTTTTCGCATTCTCACCGAAAACTCACTTGTAGCCAACCAACAGCGAATAGTGGATAACATGAGCCTGACCGCGGAAGAGCGTTATGGCATTTTTTGTAAACGATATCCTACTTTGATCGACTATTTACCGCAAAAGCAAATTGCATCATACATCGGCGTAACGCCGGAGTTTTTCAGCAGGATGAGGAGTAGTTTGATTAAAAAGAAATAATTAAACACGAATGTCACGAATTAAGGCAAATTTTCACTAATCTACTATAGTAACCAATATCAAACACGGCTTCATTTGTTTTTTAATTCGTGAAATTCGAAAAAATTCGTGCCATTCGCGTCCACTCATTTCTTAACCTACATCATCTTTCCGGATAAATTGCCACCGTACCTTTGTTATACAAAATCAAAAAGAGGAAACAACCAAAATGGCACATACAGTATTACACAAAGCCGAAACCCGCGGGCATGCAAGCCACGGCTGGCTTGATAGTTATCATTCATTTAGTTTTTCAAGCTATTACAACCCGGAGCGGATGAACTTTGGCGCGTTGCGTGTATTAAACGACGACACCGTTGATGCAGGCATGGGGTTCGGAAAGCACCCCCATGATAACATGGAGATTATCTCCATACCGCTTGAAGGCGATCTTGAGCATAAAGACAGCATGAACAACGTAGCCGTGATAAAAAACGGCGACATACAAGCCATGAGCGCCGGTACTGGCATCTATCACAGCGAGTATAACAAAGACAGGGAACAACGCGTAAAATTTTTGCAGATATGGGTATATCCCAACAAAAAGAATGTTGAACCCCGGTACGATCAGATTACTTTGAACCTCGACGACAGGCACAACAAGTTGCAGCAAATACTTTCGCCAAATCCTGACGACGAAGGTGTTTGGATACACCAGAATGCCTGGTTCCACTTAGGTAAGTTTGATAAAGGCGTAAGCACAGATTATACCGTAAAAGGCAAAAGTAACGGCGTTTATGTATTTGTTTTAAGCGGCGATGTAAAGGTTAACGACCAACTGTTAAACACCCGCGATGGCTACGGCATTTGGGACACCGACAAATTTACCATCACCGCCGATACTGATGCTGAGTTTTTGCTGATGGAAGTACCAATGGAGTTTTAATTTAAAAGATAGGAGTCCGAAAGTCGGGAAAGTCCGGAAAGACCGAAGTAAAACATTCCGCAGTTGACATTCCGACTTTCGGACTCCTTTAAAAATATGAAGACAAAAATTTTAGCCATAGGCAGGCACCCCGAAATTTTGCAAACCGTTGTAAGGCTGATAAACAATAATCCCGAATGGGAAGGCGCTGGCGCAACTACTGATGATGAAGCCGTGCTGCTTTTTAGCACCCAAGCATTTAAAATAGTGCTGCTTTGCGGTGGTATCGAACCGGACAGCGAAAACAGGCTTCGGGCCACTTTTAATGCATTAAGCCCTGGTGCTATTATTGTGCAGCACTATGGTGGTGGCAGCGGTTTGCTATCTGCCGAAATTTACCAGGCGCTTGCTAAATAGCCACGGAGCTTAATTCATAAATGTCTTGCAGTACACACCAATACCCTTAAGCAACGATTCAATTTCAACGCTGTTTATTTGGGTTATTGTGCATTCAACGCGTAAAATGCGATCATCATCTTCAATGTCGAAATTCGCCAGGTAGTCCGGATGTTTTCGACCAGGTATCGCTAACACTTTTTTGCCCAGTAACGGCTAAAACCAGGATGGTGGGGCAAATTGACGCATTAAAATTTCTTGACCGTGTCAACCGCAACTGCGATTTTCGAATCGGCGGTGCCATAATATAAATACCATTTGTTTTTAAACTGTGTAAGCCCTTCAACAAAACACACCTGGTTTACCTGGCCTGTAATTTCGTAGGGTTTTTCGGGTTTCATAAAATAGCTATCCAATCGTTTTAATATTTTGGTTGGATCGTTTTTATCAAACAATACCTGCGATGCGGAGTAGGTGCCCTCGCTCAATGTTTTATCACCAAATGCGGGTACGTTGCGGCTGTTATAAATCAATAAGATTCCTTTATCAGTAATCATAGCCGGCGGACCTGATTCCACCAAATCGCTGTCAAACTTGCCTTCGCGGGTAGGCAGGGCGATTTTTAGCAACGGCATATCAAGTGCTGTCGCCCTTAATTTTACCGGTGGTTGTTCTCCTGCCTTCATTTCAACCGGGGTCCAGTTAATTAAATCGTCGGATGTGGCGGTCCATATTTGGGTGTCGCCCCAGTACATCCAGTACTTGCCGTTTATTTTTGTTGCAATTGGTTGCCCGTTTTTATAGGTCGATATAATAGAACCCGATTTGCTCCACAATTTAGCATATTTACCATCGTAGGCTTTAGCAAATACACTGCCATATTTTTTCCAATGTGTTAAATCGGGCGAGGTAGCAATAAGCAGGCGGGCCACTTTCCCATCGTAGGCGGTATAGGTCATGTAATAAGTACCTTTATCGTCGGCCACAATGCGCGGGTCTTCGCAGCCGCCCTGCCATTCCAGGTATTTAAAGGCATCGTTATCCGGGTAAAATACAGGCGCGGGCATACGCGTAAAGTGCAGCGCATCGGTACTTACGGCCATACCGATACGTGATGTGCCGGCCTTATCCTGTGCGCGATAGAGCATATAAATTTTGCCGTTACGGTTTACTATGGCTGGGTTAAACACATCTTTTTCTTCCCATAAAACTGTCTTTTTTAATATTGGGTCGGTAAAGCGACCTGTGCCGGGGTTTAACACGGGATTCAGGCTGTCAACTTTTTTAAACGGGATAAGCGCCCAGTTTTGCGAAGTATCAACTGCAGTAACAAGAGCGTTATTTTGTTTAGGGCCGCAACCGGCCGACAGTGCAGCTGCAATTACGAATAACAATACAGAGTTAATCTTCATATTCAGTAAATAGGAGTAATAAAAAGCGTTTTATTTTACGCTATAGGTTTTCTTCCCCGGTCCAACGCCGGTTATAGTAACAGATTTCCAGTTAGCAGGCAACTTGCTTTTGATTTGCACGATACCATTTGGAGTTATATCCAACCCACCAAATCCCATCAGTAACGATTGCACAATTCCGCCCGCACCCGTTGCAAAATAGGGGTTTGTGCCGCCCTTGGTCTCAGCAATTACCCTGAATGGCGGGTTCAGGTTAGGCTCGTAAGCGTCCTTGAAAAAGTGGTAGGCTTTAGTGCCATCACCAAGGCGTGAATACAGCAGCGCAAATACCGCCTGCGTCATAGCCGGGGTGCCCTCATTGGGTATCCGGGTTTCATAATACTCCAGATCCTTTTTTATTTGTGCGGGGTCAGTGATGGTTTTTAAGGGATAAGCCAGCAAGTTAACATCAGCCTGTTTGATGCCTTCGCCGTTATAGGCGGCAAATTCGCGGGTAACTCCGTCAGGGAATTTTAGCACCGGGATGTTTTGAGCCACATCTTCCCAGTCTGCATCGGCTTTCAGGCCTAATATTTTTGCGGCGGCTGTGGCAGCGCGCAGGTTGGCGCTGGCGGCGGCGTTGGTGAAAGCATTGTTGTCTACATTCTCGGCCCATTCATCAGCAGCAACAACATCCTTTATATCATAATGGCCGGGTCCGTTACGTTCAACGCGACTTGCCCAAAAATCAGCCGTAGCCGACAGGATTGGCCAGCCTTTTTCCCGCAGCCAATCCTTGTCCTGCGTTACACAATAATAGTTCCAGGCAGCAAGGGCAACGTCGGCGGTTATATGGTGTTCAAAAGGGCCGCTTAATGCCCAAACGGGTGTTTCTTCTACGCCGCTATCGGCACTTTCCCAGGGGAACATCGCGCCTTTATAGCCATGAGCAAATGCATTCCGTTTGGCCTCTGCTAATCGCTCAAAACGGTATTCAACTATTGAGTGCGCTATCTCCGGGTGCAAAACCAGCAGGGCCGGAAACATCCACAAATCGGCATCCCAAAATACGTGGCCATTATAACCTAAACCCGATAATCCCATTGGTGATGGCGAGTAGCTGGTTCCCGCCCGCGAAAAGGAATACAAATGGTAAAGCATGCTGTGCACATCCTGTTGCGCCTGGTCGTCGCCTTCAATTTTTATATCGCTTTTCCAAAGCTCGTTCCATGCATTGTTGTGGTATTGAATCAGGCGATCAACTCCTTCCAGCTTTGCAAACATGGTAAGGCGTTCGGCTTCGTTCAGCGGGTCGGCGTTATGGGCCGATGTAATAGACGATCCAGCCAATGCATATTTATAAGTTTGCCCCGCGGCTATGCTTTTGCTGAATTTCATCAGGTGCATATTATTGTCCCACATTTCGTGTATAACGCGTGGCTCCTGGCCATGAGCCTCGTTAAACAGGAAGGTATTTGAGGCGCAGAGTTGTAATTTACCGGTCGGGCTTTTAGCAGTTGAGGTAAGCAGGCTAATAGTTACGTGCGGCCGGTCAATCTCGTTATAATAATTCTGCACTTCTTTCAGTGCATCCGGTGCTTCCATTACGCTTGCCCCGGTAACGGTTATTTGTTTTTTGGCGATGATGGATACGTCCATCAAAACGGTAAATGGCAACTGGCGCAACGAGTAATAGGTGTATTTTATGGATGCTTCATCGCCGTAATCAAAGCTGGTAGTAAACGCGGCATGCTCCATATCCAGCTGTTGCTTAAAATTACTGATGTTGTTTGCGCCGATGCGCTTCCCGTTAATCTCCAGGTACATATTCAGCAGGTTAAAACTGTTGAGGAAATTGCTTACCCTGCCCCGGCCATACAAATCATAAGCACCGGCAAGAACCACGTTTTTAACTTTGAAAGGCTCGGGCGACGATACAATGCCAATCATGCCATTGGCAACCGTAATTCCGTAATAATTGGCGGGGTCAATTTTATCAGCCTTAATTATCCATTTGTCTTGTGCTGTGGATTGGCCGGCGCAAAACAGGGCTGCTGCAAACACAACCGAAAATAGCTTCCTCATTTAGTTAACTGGTTTAAAAAATCTAATCTAAACAAAATGATGAAATTTCACCGTAGTGTATTTTCGTGGCTTTAACGTCTCTGTCGGTCTATAGGTGTAAAAACTATTGAGGTTTTGAATTCGCTTTAAGCATCACCTTGCCTTTTTTGGTTAATGCACAAGCCGGCGACCTGTCGTTCTCTGCACCTTTTACAACATCAATCAGCTTGTATGTTTGTAAATCTTTCAAATCATCTTTACTTAAATTGATGGCCATGCCTTTTTCGGCAATTATTTTCAGGGCGGCAACTACGGCTTCGTGTGTCATGATAAATATTATTAAAAATATAAGCTGCAAAATGATGAATAATTATTCGAAAACCGAAAAGTATAATCAAGCTGCCTTTGTAATTGCTCTAATATCGGGCAGGGCGATTTGTTCTTAGTTAAGCCATAATGATGTAAATTATTAATTTATAAACGCCGGGGGGCTATCAAGTTAACAGATAATCTGATAAATTAGACGCATAAATCAATTACAAAAAACTATGGGAAATAATGCATCTGATAAGGGCATATTGCACGACATGAACAGCGAAAGCGGCGGCAAGTGCCCGTTTTTAAATGGAGCCCTAAAACAAAGTGCGGGTAGTGGCACCAGGAACCGCGACTGGTGGCCTAACCAGTTAAAATTGAATATACTGCGCCAGCACTCATCGCTTACCAACCCGATGGGCGAGGGATTCAACTATGCTGAGGAATTCAAAAGCCTTGACCTGGGTGCCGTGAAGAAAGATATTTTTGAGTTGATGACAACCTCGCAGGATTGGTGGCCGGCAGATTACGGCCATTACGGGCCGTTCTTCATCCGTATGGCCTGGCACAGTGCAGGTACGTACCGCGTTTCTGACGGTCGTGGCGGCGCGGGTTTTGGCACCCAGCGTTTTGCACCGCTTAACAGCTGGCCCGACAATGCGAACCTCGATAAGGCACGCCTGCTGCTTTGGCCGATAAAAAAGAAATATGGTAAGAAACTTTCGTGGGCCGATTTGATGGTACTTGCGGGTAATTGCGCCCTGGAGTCGATGGGTTTTGAGACCTTTGGTTTTGGCGGCGGACGCGCCGACGTTTGGGAGCCGTCGGAAGATGTGTACTGGGGTGCTGAAACGGAGTGGCTGGGCGATAAGCGTTATACCAATAACCGGGAGTTGGAAAACCCGCTTGCCGCTGTGCAAATGGGCTTGATTTATGTAAATCCTGAAGGCCCTAACGGAAACCCGGATCCAATGGCATCAGCCCGTGACATCCGCGAAACGTTTGGCCGCATGGCGATGGACGACGAAGAAACCGTGGCACTGATTGCAGGCGGACACAGTTTTGGAAAAACCCACGGCGCTGCCGATCCAGGTAAATATGTAGACAAAGAACCCGCAGGTGCAGGTATAGTTGAGCAAGGCCTCGGCTGGAAAAATAGCTACGGCAGCGGTAATGCAGGCGATACCATTACCAGCGGCCTGGAAGGCGCATGGACTACCACACCTACAAAGTGGAGCAATAACTATTTTGAAAATTTATTTGGTTTTGAATGGGAACTAACGAAGAGCCCTGCCGGTGCAAATCAATGGAAACCGAAGGATAATGCAGGATCAGGTACCGTTCCAGATGCTCACGACCCGGCAAAACGCCATGCGCCGTTTATGCTTACTACAGATATTGCGTTAAGGGTAGACCCCGCTTACGAACAAATATCCAGGCGTTTTCTGGAGAACCCGGATCAATTTGCAGATGCCTTTGCGCGTGCATGGTTTAAGCTAACGCACCGTGATATGGGGCCACGCGCCCGTTATCTTGGCCCGGAAGTGCCTGCCGAAGAATTGATTTGGCAAGACCCAATACCGGCAGTTAATCATGAATTGATTGACGAAAACGATGTGACCGCGCTGAAAAGTAAAATATTGGCTTCAGGCCTTTCGGTATCACAATTGGTATCAACCGCCTGGGCATCGGCATCCACTTTCCGTGGTTCTGATAAACGCGGTGGCGCAAATGGTGCACGCATCCGCCTTGCCCCGCAGAAGGACTGGGAAGTAAACAACCCGGGCCAACTGGCCAAAGTGTTAGGAGCACTTGAAGGTATTCAAAATGAATTTAACAGCGCACAGCAAGGTGGTAAGCGCGTATCGCTGGCTGATTTGATTGTTTTGGGCGGATCCGCTGGAGTTGAACAGGCGGCTAAGGATGCCGGGCATGCCGTGAGCGTGCCATTTACACCTGGACGTACAGATGCATCGCAGGAGCAAACGGATGTTGAGTCGTTCGGTGTAATGGAACCGGGTGCAGATGGGTTCCGCAATTATTTGAAGAGCCATCATATTGCAGCATCAGAGGCTATGCTGGTTGATAAAGCGCAGCTTTTAACCCTAACAGCGCCCGAAATGACGGTGCTGGTTGGCGGTATGCGCGTGCTGGGTACAAATTTCAACCAATCTCAACATGGTGTATTCACTAAACGCCCCGGCGCGCTTACCAACGACTTTTTTGCGAATCTGATAGATTTTAACACGAAGTGGAGCGCAATATCTGACGCGCAGGACTTTTTTGAAGGACACGACCGTAAGACAAATGAACTGAAATGGATAGGCACCCGTGCCGACCTGATCTTCGGTTCAAACTCCGAGCTTCGCGCCCTGGCCGAGGTTTATGCGTGCGACGATTCGCAGGAGCAGTTTGTGAACGATTTTGTTGTTGCATGGGTTAAAGTGATGAACCTTGACCGCTTTGACCTTGCTTAATTTAAGCAGCGGTTTATAAAATTATAATAGGTGGCCTGGCAACGGGCCACCTATTTTGTATATGGCAGATAGTGTAAGTTGACCTGTCCATTTAATTACCTGATACGTTAAAGCCACTTAGCGACTATCAGCGGGATATTTGTTTTGTTACGATATTGTTAAATTTTAAAAGGCAGATTTACAGACCGGGTTTATTTATTATTTTTAGGTTTTAAACGGCTTTGGTACTCACCCCTGGCCACGCGCTATCAGCATGTGGCAACGTCCAACACCATTTGTATTGATTAACAAGGATTTATATAATCCATTATTTACAAGCCGAAACGACTCTTTATTTTTTAATTAACATAAACAAATCTACCAATGAGCACAATCAAAGTAAAAGACGGAACCGAAATTTATTATAAGGATTGGGGAACCGGGCAACCGCTATTTTTTCATCATGGCTGGCCGCTATCCGGCGATGACTGGGATGCGCAAATGATGTTTTTCCTTGCGCAGGGTTTCAGGGTTATTGCCCATGATCGCCGCGGACATGGCAGATCGAGCCAAACCGCCGAGGGACACGACATGGATACCTATGCGGCTGATGTGGCCGAGCTTACCCAGGCGCTTGATTTAAAAGATGCTATTCACATTGGCCACTCTACCGGCGGTGGTGAAGTTATCCGCTATGTTGCAAAACATGGAAAGGGCCGCGTAGCCAAAGCTGTACTGATTAGTGCAGTTACTCCAATCATGGCTAAAACTGAAAGCAACCCCGATGGTATCCCAATGTCGATATTCGACGAAATACGCGAAGGCACAGCATCACACCGCCCGCAATATTTCCAGGATTTCACCATCCCGTTTTATGGATTTAACCGTGAAGGTGCGAAAGTATCGCAGGGAATTAGAGATAATTGGTGGCGCCAGGGCATGATGGGTGCCATTAAAGCACATTATGACTGTATTAAGGCTTTTTCTGAAACTGATTTTACCGAAGACCTTAAAAGCGTAGATATCCCTGTATTGGTTATGCACGGCGAGGATGACCAGATCGTTCCATTCTCGCTTACAGGCGTAAAAGCTGCGAAGCTTTTGAAGAACGGAAAACTTATTTCGTACCCGGGCTTTCCTCATGGAATGCCAACAACAGAAGCTGCAACTATAAATAAGGACCTTTTGGCTTTTATTAAATCATAGTAAGAAAATTAGCTATTCAGGATAACGAGGACTAAAAGGGCCGTTGTTATCGGGTGAAAATTAACGCCTTGAAATATAATTTTCAAGGCGTTATGTATTTTCTGTGAACAACAAACACATAAAACTGCAGTTGGTCAATTTATCGGTTCAGTTTTATTGCACCTGTTGATTCTAACGTCCCGTTAGTTGAAAATAAACCCTATTACATTGAAGCAATTTGTAGTGTGATAAAATAATCTGCATCTTTAATTTGTGTTACGCAACGGATACTAATTAAAAAAGCTTTAGAACGCAGTATGTATTTTACAGCACTTCCTGATCACTCCAAGCCAGGTTTTGATGAACGATTGCATTTCAGCAAATTCAAAAAGCATAATATAATTTTCAATGCGCTTAGTAGTTATGGCTATTGCGACAGACACGTGGGTTGCCTGTCGTTTAAAACCGTATTAACGGGCGAAGAATGGTATGGCGTAAACAATAACCGGCTTGCTATCAGGCCGGGGCAATTTCTTGTTTTAAACGATGACCAAACTTACTCCTGTAATATAGCCGGCAAGGAAAAAGTGAGAAGTTTTTCAGTCTTTTTTAAAAATGAATTTGCTGCATCCGTGCTTCAGGATACGCTTACCAGTGAAGGTGGGATGCTGGATAACTATGCGCTTGCCAACTCCACAGCGCCTGAGTTTTTTCAAACGCTTAATAATTTCGACCTGGAATTGCAGCAACACTTGTCGGGCCTTATTACATCCCTTGAAAACTTTGGATACGATGCTGCAATGATGGCCGAATATCTTGTTTTTTTATTACGTTATCTGTTGCGCGTACACAACAAAGATAGGAGTCGTTCAAACCATGTGCAGGCAATTAAATTGAGCACAAAAACGGAGTTGTACAAACGGCTATGTATCGCCAAAGATATCCTGCATTCATCGTTTATGGAAAACCCGGGCCTTGATTTTATAAGTGCGTCGGCTTGTTTATCAGTCCCTCAACTGGTAAGGCAGTTTAAGGCGGTTTTTCACGTTACCCCCTATCAATATCTTATCCGCCTCAAACTTGAGCATGCGGCCCGGTTGCTGAAACATACCAACAATCCTATTCATTCGGTCACATGGATGTGCGGCTTCGAAGATACCAGCGCTTTTTGCCGGGCATTTAAATCGCAATATGGCCTTAGCCCTGTTGGTTTCAGAACACAGGTTTGATAAATTGAGCATGCCGGCACACTTCTCAAGTTACTTCAAATATAGTTGATGATTGCAAAATACTTTTTCTCTCATCTATATCGCATTAAACAAGACACTGCTCAATTTAGACCAGCGCTCTGCATCCGACTAGTCCTTTTCCATCGACGGTCGCCCGGCAAATCATAGCTTAGTGTATTTTATGTGTTTTTGGAAAATTGTTTTAGCTGGACGATAAAAAATATTAATTGCTACGAAATAAATACAGGCTCCAGGAAATTTTTGTGGGAATTAACACATTTAAAGCTAGATATGTAAAATATCAGTGCAGCACTTCGACGTTATTTAAAAAGATAAATGGGCTCGCGGAAGGCCCGGGTGACATGTTTGCGGGAGTGGCAAAAAAGGGTAAGTGTAAATAGCATAAAAAAAATAATTTTATGCGTGAATTTTTTTTGTGGTTGACAAGCAAATTTTTGCATAGCTTTAGCAATCCAATTTCCGGACCTAATGTGTTATAAAACTCTCACCGATACTCAGTTGGCCGACCTTCTTCACGAAGGCGACGAAGGGGCGTTTAACGAGATTTATAAGCGTTTTTGGAAGAAAATTTACAACGAATCGTATAAGCGTTTAAAGGATGCTGAATTAGCCGAAGATGTTGTACAAGATGTTTTTGCCGACCTTTGGATAAAAAGAGCTGGCAGGAATATTGAAAACTTAGCTGCCTACCTGGTTAGTGCAACCCGCTACCAGGTATTTATGCTGTATAAAAAGAATAATAATCAGCCATTTTTTGAGTGTCCGTTAGAATATTTGAACCATCCGTCCCTTTTTGCCGACTCTGTTTATGAAGTTCGGGAATTGAAAGATTGTATAAACGAATGGATGAGTATGCAGCCTGAAAAGAGACGGGAAGTTTTCCGGTTAAAATTTATCGAGGACAAGTCGACAAAAGAAATTGGTGAGGTATTAAATATCTCTCAAAAAACTGTTCAAAATCAGTATACTACCTCCCTGCACAGCCTGCGGTCAACCTTAAGTAAATTACTTTTGGTGTTATTGTTTCTGCTTGCCAGGTAAACATCACTCCTTACTTATTAAAAAAAGTTTTCCGGACATGGGATATTGTACTGGTTTTATATACTGTTATATATAGTTAGTGTTTTCAATATTGTATGCTATCAATGCATATGACACTAAAATTTAAGTTTTGCACTGTAATACGTGAGATATATTGCAGGTTTAGTTGATTGATTAATACAAGGGGCTACTTATGCGGCCCCTTGTTTGTTTAAAACGACTTTATATTAAACTTAACTTAACAGTTTAGTAATATTTTTTTTGGCTTGGGATATTTTCCGGTATTTATACACTGTATTGTATAGAGTTGATAAACCATGTCTTCACAATTGACAAAAGAATTCCTGAAATTAAAAAAGAAGTTTCTGAACGGAACGGCTTCTGCTACTGAAATTGAATTGCTTGAGCAATATTATGAGCTCTTTGCCAATGAAGAAGAAGCAACCAGCCAACTAACCGAACCGGAAATAGCAAGGCTGGAAGAGTCTTTAAAAGAAGGCATCGCTTATCGTATTGCGGCGAACGCCAGCCCATCAATCACATTTTATAAACGGACTTTAACACGTGCCGCGGCAATACTGGTTTTTGCGTCTGTCGGGTTGTATTTATTATATAATCATTATCCCGGGCGCCCGCAGCCGATCGTAAATAATAAGATATACAAGAACGACATAGCCCCCGGTGGCAATAAAGCAATCTTAACACTTGCAGACGGATCAAAACTGGTGTTAAATAATAGTAAGAATGGCGCCCTTGCAACACAGGCCGGTATACAGATAGTTAAACAGGACAGTACACTTTCGTACAAAGCAACGGCTGGGAGTAACAGCCAGGCCGCTTATAATACCATCACTACCCCTTATGGTGGGCAATACCAACTGGTACTTGCCGATGGAACAAAAGTTTGGCTAAACGCAGCCTCATCCTTAAGATACCCCACTTCATTTACCGGTAAAGACAGAAGTGTCGAGCTGACCGGTGAAGCCTATTTTGAAGTAGCTAAAAATAAGAATCAGCCCTTTAATGTAAAAACAGCCACGCAGACCGTGCAGGTATTAGGCACACATTTTAATGTAAATGCGTATAGCGACGAAAAGGCTGTTAAAACTACCCTGCTCGAGGGCAGTGTCAAAGTTTCTTCGGCCACCGGGAATGTAATGATCAGCCCTGGCCAGCAATCGTCCCTAGCCAAGAACGGGTTGTTTGTGATAGACAAAGATTTGGATACCGACGAAATAGTGGCCTGGAAGAATGGCGTGTTTCAGTTTAATGAGGCCGATATACAAACTATTATGCGGCAGATTGCCCGGTGGTATAATATTGATGTTGAATTTAAAGGAACTATACCTGCAAACACCTATCACGGAAAAATATCGCGCAATTCAAATGTGTCGCAGGTGCTAAAAATTCTTGAATTGAGCGGAATTAATTTTACTATAGAAGGGAGGAAGATTACCGTAAAATCATAACTGGTAAAACATAAAGCCAGCGGCCAGGTCCGATAGCTTTTGCCAGCAAAAAAGCCGAAAGTGTTCGAGCACTTCCGGCAGTCCGGCTGGGAAAATTAAATGATATTTTGCTACTCATTATCTAACCCAAAACCAAACAAATGTATGGAAATTTCTACTATTTATCCGTTGCGGTGTAACTACCCACGGCTTAAAAAGCTCATGTTGGTTATGAAACTAACTATTACCCTAATTATTGCAGCGTGTCTTCATCTAAGTGCAAGTACTTTCGGCCAGAACATAACGATAGCCGAGAAAAACACGAAGCTCGAGAAAGTCCTCAGTCAAATTGAGAAACAAAGTGGCTATACTTTTTGGTATAACACCGAACTGATCAAAAAGTCGCCCAAAATTTCACTGGACGTAAAAAATGCTACACTAGACCAGGCCTTAACCTTGTGCCTTAAAAACTTACCGTTAACCTATGCAATTGTTCAAAACACAATTGTGATTAAGGCGAAGCAGGTCAATAGTCTCATCGCTGTTACGGAGCAGGTTGCGCCGGCAAAAATCACCGGGACGGTTTTAGACGAGAAAGGCAATCCCTTACCCGGGGCCTCAGTAAAAGTAAAAGGAACAAATGCCGGTACTATTACCGATGTAAATGGTGCATTTAACATCGATGTGCAGGATAATGGTGTTTTGGTTATAAGCTACATTGGCTATAAAACCAAGGAGGTAAAAGTAACAGGTAACCAACCAATAACTATTTCACTTGCACCGGGGGACGGATTGAATGAAGTGGTGGTAACAGCACTCGGCATAAAGCGCGAAGCAAGGTCACTTGGATATTCTGATCAAAAAGTTTCCGGTGCAGACATCATCAAGGCTGATCCGCCAAATATTTCCGAAGGCCTTATCGGAAAGGTTTCAGGTTTAAATATTTCTATGCCAAATGGCGTGGAAGGTAGCTCAAGCCGCATCGTTATCCGTGGTAACAACAATTTACTGGGTAACAACCAGCCATTAATTGTGGTAGATGGAGTAATGATTGATAATGAAACTATTTTGCCCGGTGGTGTTAACCTGAGTACACAAAACCTGTTGGGACAAAATAATGATGTTAGTCAAAATCAACCTGTGGATTATGGCTCTTTTTTGAATACTGTAAATGCAAACGATTTAGAAAGTATTAACGTACTGAAAGGCCCAACAGCAGCAGCTTTATATGGTGCAAGAGGCGCTAATGGTGTGGTTTTGATTACTACAAAAAAAGGCTCTAAACAAAAAGGCCTGGGCTTATCATATAATTTTACCGACCGCTGGAACGACCCGTACCGCTTTGTGAAATTACAGGACGAATACGGCAGCGGTATGACGCAGGCCCTATATTCGGCCGATGCCCCGTTTTTGAAAGATGCCAATGGTAATAACAGGCAATTTAATGAAAACGACCAATACGGTCAGGATTATGGTAATATTCCCGGTGGAGGTGCTTTTTATAATTATATCGGCTTCCCGGGCGATGGCGCTTCCTGGGGCCCTAAAATGTCGGGCCAGCCATTAGTTTGGTGGGATGGCGTTACAAGGCCTTATACCGGTAATTCCAATATTTTTAAAAGCTATTATAAAACAGGCCAAACAAGAACACACAATTTGTCTTTTTCGGGTGGTGGTGATATAGGTACGCTACGCGTTTCTTATACGCGTACTGATAATGATGCGATAACTTATAACAGCAATTCAGCTCAAAATGCATTTAACATCGGGTCTTCTATCAACGTAAGTAACAAGGTAAAAGTAGAGGCAACGGTAAGCTATACAAATGTGAGCCGGTTAAATGCCCCCAATATTTACGGTGAGCCGAATGGTGTGGGATATATTACCACCTATGGATTGCCTGCCGACTATAAGCCACTGGAAAGAGGATTAACCTTTAACCCGGATGGATCGCAAAACCAGTTGGTGCTTAACAATGCCCCATACCCGAGCCAGGGTGTGCAAAATTACTGGTGGAACACACTTGAAAATAACACCACGTTTACCCAAAACCAACTGATAGGTTCGGTGAGGTTAATTGCCGACATTCTTCCCTGGTTAAATGCTACCGCACATACAGGTATTAATTATTATACCAACCAGTTTGAAACCAAAAATACACCAACTGATGTAACAGGTTTAAAGGGTAAGTATTCAAACGATTTGTCGACTGTGAAAACGATAAACACGGATGCATTGCTTACAGCGCATAAGAAAGATTTGTTTAAAGATATTGATGGCAGCATCAGTGTGGGCGCGAGTAATTACCACAATCAGTTGTATGATATATCGGCCTACAACAATGGTCCGTTTGCAGTACCGTTTTTGTATAACCTGCTTAACTATACCGGTAATAATATATATAAGCCAAACGAAAACAGGCTGGAGAGCGAAATCAATTCAGTGTACGGCCTCGTGAACTTGTCGTATAAAAAATACTTGTTTTTAGAGGTTACCGAAAGAAACGACTGGTCATCTACCTTGCCTGCATCAAACAGGTCATTTTCATATCCTTCGGCAAGTTTGAGCTTTGTATTTACCGATGCATTTAAAATGGATGCGGTAAAAAACTGGTTAAGCTTCGGAAAGATACGCGTTGCAGATGCGTCAAGTGCAAACGGAACAGTACCTTACCAAACCAGCTTTAATTATAACCAATCCACATTTGGTGGACAATCGGCACTTACATTTCCAACCGTATTGCCGACACACGTTAACCCGCAAACTTCCCATTCAATTGAAATTGGAACAGAGCTTGGGTTTTTTGATAACAGGGTAGACGTAAACGTAAGTTATTACAATATCAACTCCTATAACCAGATATTGCCAATTAACGTTGCCAATTCTTCGGGCGCGCCAAATATCACTATCAATACAGGGTCGCTGCAAAACAGGGGTATCGAGTTTACCATAAACGCTAAAGCAATAGCTTCAAAAAACTTTAGCTGGGATATTGGTTTAAACGGTGCGCACAACAGCAATAAAGTCGTTTCACTTTCTCCTGGTGTCGACCAGATTCCGCTGGGCACTTGGTTCGGCGGTAATGGCGTTAACATGAACGCCCACGTGGGTGATCAATACGGTACCATTTACGGTTACGACTATAAATATTTAAATGGCCAGAAAGTAGTTAATTTGATTTATGGTGATGGTACCAATACCGGCAACGGCCCTGTAATTGGTGCACAATATGCCACTACGCCCAACTATGTAAAAATAGGCAATGCGACGCCTACACTTACCGGCGGCTTATCCAATACTTTCCAATATAAAAATTTCAGTCTTTATGTGCTTGCCGACTTTAAAATTGGCGGACAGATATGGTCGGCAGATTATTCCTCTTTTATGGGCCAGGGCCAGGCGCCCGAAACCCTCGTGGAGCGTAACGGTGGCGGCTTGCCAATCACTTATCCCGATGGAACCAAAGGGAATAATGGTGTAATACTGCCTGGTGTTACTCCTAATGGCCAACCCAACACTGCTGTAGTAAATTCGTGGTGGAAATATGCTGGCAATTACCAGTCGTGGAGCAACATACCTATGGTAAGAAGCAATGGCATATTTACCAACAGCTGGGCTAAAATGCGCGAGGTGAACCTTTCCTACAGGGTGCCTGAAAGTATCATCAAACACACCAAAATATTGCAGGGCTTAACGCTTTCATTAATAGGCCGTGATTTGTTTTACATCTTCACAAAGCTGCCTGACAACATGAATCCTGAAAGTTTAGCCGGTACGGGTAACGTACAGGGTATTCAATGGAATCAATTGCCCGGTGTAAGGTCTTTCGCCTTCTCTATAAAATCTAATTTTTAATAAAGGAATTTACTTATCAACTTAATAATAATTGATATGAATCGTAAAAGAAATATATTGAAAAAGATGGGTTTTATCATGATGCTTGTTGCAGTTAGTTCCTGTACCAAAAAATTTGATACCATC
The DNA here is from genome assembly GCF_024055575.1 of Mucilaginibacter flavidus. Taxonomy (GTDB): domain Bacteria; phylum Bacteroidota; class Bacteroidia; order Sphingobacteriales; family Sphingobacteriaceae; genus Mucilaginibacter; species Mucilaginibacter flavidus. Next base: position 60,529 of record NZ_JAMXOE010000011.1, read on the forward strand.
AATACGCCGCCATTTGGCTCACCAACTGCCAACGTGCAGCAGCTATTTACCGGCTTCGAATCGAATATGCAATTGGGCGATCCCCAGGTTAGCTATAATAGCTGGGTATATCCTATTACCCAACAAGGTATTGTGTATACCAAAGCCGATTATGTATACGGTACCGACGGCAATGAAAACTGGGTTTCGTTTTATAACAACCTGTCGAATTACAACGCCATGATGGGCGTTATCGCTGCCAGTAAAGACCCTGCTATCTACACTAATGTAACAGCCATGGTAAAAGTGCTGAGAGCATACCAGGCAATTAAATTGTCAAACATGTTTGGCGCTATTCCTTATTCGGAAGCAGCAAAGGGCGTTAATTACAGCGCAAGCAACCAGGGTGTATTGAAGCCTAAATATGATAGCCAGCAAGCAGTATATCTTTCCTGCCTGGCCGATCTTAAATGGGCTGTTGATCATTTAAGCACCACAGACGCAACCCAGTACAACATGGGAAATGCCGATGTATTGCTGCTGAACAATATAACCCAATGGATTGAATTTGCAAATTCCCTACGCCTGCGCGTGGCACTAACTATGTATGATAAAGACCAGGCAGATGCCGCGTCACAGGTTACCGAAGCGTTGAGTAAACCTTTGCTTGATGCAGACAATACCAACGTTGGTTTATATCCAGGTACCAACGTGCCTAATATGGACCTCCAGGCGAGGCAATACTCTTTCGGCACTGAATGCAGGCTGCGTATGGGCACCACCATGTGGCAATTAATGAGCAGTACCAATGCCACCGATGGCAGCGGTATATTTGACCCAAGGTGCAGCATATTTTTTGAGCCGAACAATGCAGGGCAATGGAACCCGTTCCCTCAAAATCCGACTGCAGCCACTGCGGCTGAATTCGGATCGCCTTATAACTCGTTGAGGGATAATGATTGGTCGAATAAAAATGGCAACCCGCCAACTACTAACACATATGCAAACTTTAACTACTACTGGGCCAGGGACGTAAACATTCCGGAATTGTTTATGACAGCCGCCGAAGTGCATTTTTTGAAAGCAGAAGCTTACCTGCGGGGAATAGGGACTGCTGCAAACCCGGTAACCGCCCAGTCCGAATATAATGCCGGTGCAACAGCCTCCATTAACTTTTGGACTACACAGGCAATGACCTCAACTGTATGGGTACAAAACAAACCTACAGGTTTGCCAAATGCGGCTGCTTTTCTGGCTAACCCCACAGTGGTTTTTGATGCAGCAAACTCAGCCCACGCGTTAAAACAAATTTATGCGCAGGAGTGGATTGACATGTTCCGCCAGCCATGGGAAGCATGGACGCTGATGAAAAGGACCGGCCAAACACCTGCTGATCCTAATAACGCTTCAGGATATACTACAACCTATGGCAGCTATAACCGGTACCAATACCCCAGCAGTGAGCAAACCTACAATTTTGCTAACTGGCAGGCGGCAACAGGCGGCAGCGACCTGATCAGTACCAAAGTATGGATAGCGAAATAAGAAATCGGTAATAGATTGACTTTTTTACCTGTCAATTTTTTTCGGAATTAATTAAATAAAAAACCAGCCCGGGAATTTTCCCGGGCTGGTTTTTTTATGGGCCTATCCGCATTATTGGCACAGGCCTGCGACCTGTGCTGGTGAGTTGCGACCCTTTGGGCCTTTTGTGATTATTGTTCAATTTAATGATGACGTTTTCAAATGGTGACCTCAAACAAGGTAGTAATCGAGAAATACCCAGCCCTGAAAGGGCGGCACCTGCCAGTGCGGGTCGCAGGCCTGCGCTAAATGCCATTGCCGGGTTTAGTGATTTAAGCGCTTGTTTTTTTAAACAATTTAGCTAAATTTATTTCAAATAAACCTTGTCGTGAAAAAACCAATCCTAATCCCGCTCCTGGCGCTGTTCAGTTTAAATTTGATGGCACAAACGCCTGCAATAAAACCTGATACTGTAATTGATGCTCACCTCGATGGCAACAAAAAAGAAAAATCCGCAGCAATAAGCGATATTCTTGTTGTAAGCATTGCGCATGTAAATGGGCTTTTAGCCACGCAAAATGGTGTAAAACAAGTGAGGCTGTTTATCAATAGCATCGAAATAGAAGGCTCGGTACCTGTTGGCTGGTATTTGCACGGAGACGGCGCCGAGCTTAAATTTTTGCTTAAACGCACTGATGTGAATAATAAAACATGGAACATGTTGCTCGGTTATCCTGCCATCGGCAGCCAGTTTTTCAGGTTGCCATTGAGTATCAGCATAGGCCTTACCGGGCAAAGCGCCCAGGCAACCAAAATTGATTCTTTCCAGTTTGTACGCATCGACCGGGGTTGGTTTTGGACATGCCTGGCCGTAATCCTCATCTATTTTGGGGTGCTGTTAAGATTTGCAACCGCGACACCCATGCTGCGTGATACCCCTGCGGACCTTACCCCGCTTGGCATTCCGGGCTTATCTGCCGGCAATGCACCTTACAGTCTTGGGAAGGTGCAGATGGCCTTTTGGTTTTCCATCGTTTTGGCTTCCTATATTTTTATCTGGTTGATAACTGACAATTATGAGCTGATAACCTCAGGCACCCTGGTGCTTATTGGTATAGGCGCTGGTACCGGGCTGGGTGCTGTAGGCATTAACAATAACAAGGCGGATAAGACGATAAAGCAGGTACAGGATTTACAGGCACAGCAGGCCGACCTACGGCAAGCGACCGATCTGTTGAAAGCAGCGCTGCCCGCTGCGGGGGTAGAGGCAAAGATTGGGTACAATAATTTCCTGGATTGCCAGCTGACATCAAATATCAACAATCTCATAGATGGCCTGAAAACAGGTAAAGAGAATTTTATCAGCGATATACTTACCGACGAGAACGGCGTGAGCTTTCACCGCCTGCAGATGGTAGTTTTTACAACGGTATTGGGTTTTGTTTTTCTGTATACCGCATACGCAACCCTGACTATGCCCGATTTTTCGGCAACGTTACTCACCATGCAGGGAATTACGGCTGGAACTTATCTTGGGTTTAAGATACCGGAGAAGCAGGGGTGACGGGTGGATAATTGCCAAAAAACGTTGCTGTTCACAGTGAAACATATAGAACAGGGTGGAACAGCAAATAGTCAATACCTATTGGTAAAAAGTGCATTTACAATGCGATATGCTGGCTTTTACTTTAAAACCCACCACCAAAAATGTAAAAAGTGCTGACAAAACAGTGTCAGCATGCCATCGTTTTTAATGCCGAACTTTGCAGTTTTACGGATACATGTTGGTTGAAGTTTGCCGTAGGAATGTCGCCAACGTTGGTAAGGAACGGGCGGGTTTACGCGCTATACTAATCATCGTGCCTCCTCTTCCAAAACACCGACTCTTTCCAACGCATTTCCTGGCGGTAAAAGGTTTTTTTGTGGTTGATATAATGGCTCCAAATTTGGTCGATCTGGTAGGTATAAGCATTTTGGAATTGGACCATGTTTTTTGAACCGGGGTTTTCTATCAGCCCGAACACTATCAGCATCTCTGCGAGTTGCATAGCACCGGCCATTGCATTAAACATCCCCTGTGAAGATAGCGGGTCGAAACTTATGGCGGCATCGCCCAATGCGGCCCACTGCTGTCCGGCAACCTGGTTTAGGCGCGTTGAATTGGCAGCGACAGTTTGGTGAAATTCAATGCCGCCCTGGTTGTGTTCAATGATTTTCGCCACTTCGCTATTGGCTTGCGCGAGCTTAATAAATTGGCTTACATTTTTTATTTCCCGGCGGTCGATTAAGTCCGAATCGGTTTGCAGGGCAAGCACCCGCTTGTTATTGGGTAAGGGCGCGCTATACCACCATCCCAGTTCGCTCGCTGAAATTGTACTCATTTTATTTTGCTCAAAATCGGGCAACGTGGCCCAACAAGCAATCAGTTTATCGAAGTGCTGGCGCTGAACACCTGATTTTCTCGCAAAATGAGATTGCCGGCCACTTGCATCAATTACAAATTTTGCCCTGTAACAGTAGTCGTTAGATTTTGATGCTTCACCAACGGGTTCAGCAGTGATATGCCAATAAAGGTTTTCATAATGTGCGTCATGTAATTTAGCCGGCCAAACGCAATTTACGCCCCTTTTTAAAGCGGCTTTACGCAGATAGGTTTCAAAGCCCCGGCGATCTAAATGCCAGCCAAAGCCATCCGGGTTTCGCAAATGGTCTACAATTTGGACTTGCTCTTTCCCCCAGTAAGATCGTGTCCCGATATTTTTCAGATGTGGGCTTTGCCCGCCAGGCGGAACGGCACTTTCCAAACCATCCAATAAATCGAGCCGTCTGAGTATCCTGCGGGCGGCCGGGGGCAGGCATTCTCCAATTCGCTCAACAGGCTGGTCCAGCTTATCAATCAGCACCACATGATACGATTCGGCGAGGGCGATGGCGGCAATACAGCCAGCCACACCCCCGCCAATAATCACAACATCAACATCGTTGTTTATTTCGGTATTCATAAAAATTGCGGGTATGCCCCGTTTTTATTTAGGTATGTACCTCGAGAATCGGTTTTGTTTCTCCGTTACACCAATATTCCCCCCTGTAGCTATGTGATGTTTCATGGCTAACGGTTTCGCCGCTTTTGGTGCCTTGGAACCTAATAAGGTCAGCAGTTTTTGAACGGTCGGCGTCAACTTGAAATCTTCGCTCAGTTCCTGCTCAACCAATGAAATTAAGTTACTTTTTGCACTGGTTATTAAGCCTTGTTCGTTCAGCAAATCCTTGTGCGATAGATCACTGACAGCGGTATGCAAAAGATGCTGTAAATTTTTGCCAAGCGATTTTTTACTGTTTAATATACCTTCCAGTTCTTTCAGCGCCGCTGTAAGCAATGCAGCTTCCTGTTTTGCATTTGGTGTTATACCCACCTGCATTTTTGGCGGAAAGTTCGGATCGTTGGGCACCCCCGGACGGGGTTGAACCACAGCAAGTTTGTCAAAGTACTTCACCATGCTGTTAATCTGGTTCGTGTAATTAGGGTCTTCTCCGTCCAGCGGCAAATCATCAAGCCATTCTTTACGGTAAGCAAATGCCTGTTTACGGGTTTCTTCCGATAAGGCCGGGTCTATTGATTCTTTATAACGTTCTTCACTTAAGATATTATTAGGCACCCTGGCCGGCCAGAATGTTGGGAGGTACGGATCGTAGGCAGACGTATATCCATCCCGGCAACTCGCCGTGTCCGTTTGCCACGGAATGGCCATCCATCGTGTAATGGCACCGGCAACTTGTCCGCCCAGTAAAGGGCCCTTTGCCAAAGTAAATACATCGCTGTTCATAACCAGCCCGTAATAAGACGAATTTACAGGCGGTGTTTTCGGGGCATGTTTAAGCCGGAAGGCCGACATATACATACCGACAGTCCGCATTGGCCAGGTCATTTCACATCCCGGGTGGAAGGCGTCTGCCAGGCAAAATTCCATCGCTGCTCTCGTAAGCATATCCGGTTGCTCGGCTACAGGTAATTTATCAATGGTAACGGGTTCCGGAACATGGGGGCAACCGGTCATGTCCACAAAGTCTGCGTCAAAGTCGCCTTTAACCCATTGATCAATAAATTCAAGTTGCAATTGGGATAATGTTGAGTGTTGCCGTACCGACCCCATGGAAGGGATACTGATAGCGTCGCCATACATCCATGGCCACAATTGCGGCGCCTCCGCGCCCGAAACTTCGTACCGACGGAAGTTATTTGAGATTGTACGCCGCATCTCCATATTGGCAGGGGATGGATCGTTTAATTTCACCATCCATTTTGCCGTTGTATAATCAAATTGACCACCCCAGCCAAAAGCTGCCCCGAACCCGGCATTAACCCATTGAAGGTTCGTCATTCGCTGAAAAATAGGCAGGATATCTTTTGTAAAAGAAGGCCGGGCCGGCCGGTGAAGCATTCCGGCGTTAATCGCAACATCTCTCATTAAATCCCACATGGTGCGAACGGACTTCTGCATAGGTGCATAATCAGGTGGTGCGCAAATTACCCACGCAGGGTCAACCTTAAGCTTAACGCCGTTGTACTCAACCTCGGCAGTAACGGGGCCATCAGAAATGTCGTCATACCACCCTTCATTATTTGCGAAGGTAATAGCAATATCTCCGTCAATGTTTTTTGATACCCCGTGGCCACCCAGCATAATCAGGCGTCCCTTTTCATCGGTACGCATCTCCCCGAGATAAACGGTCTCTTCCTGGAACTTGCCCACAAAAGGATGCCCGCTATCAACATTCGGCTGGCTGATCAGCTGGTTCCCCCCATCGATAATAAGCGAATTCCTGTCGGCAACATTAATATTTCGTAACATAGACGGCGGAGCGGTGGCGGCATCCGGAATATCCAGGGCCATTTGAAATTGATACCACGATGACTTTTGGTTTGCTAAATGAGCATGCCAAACAATTTTAGCGTTATCGGCAGTCAATTCCTTAATTGCTTTCCCCGCGGCATTAAATCCGTAAATCCTAAATTGGGCGGCCTGGCGCTTTAGGGCCCCGGTTTGGTCCCTGTAAGCATAGTCGTCCATTTTTTGTTCAGGCTCCGTAACCAGTGGTCCGATAAAATATTCTTCATCGCTATTCCCAACCCGCATCACTCCGATAGGAGGGTATATCCCCGCCGTAACAATGCAGTCGCTGTTTTCATCCGTATTTCCTTCAAATGGCACGTTGATTATAAGAGGTTCCTGTAGTTGCTGGCCGTTTGCCTGGTGGCGGGCTTCAGAGCTTGCAGCATAAACTTCTTTACGGGTTTGGGCAATCGACCCAAGCGGTTCATGCTGAGGCAATGTCCTCCAGATATTAAACGCCAGGATACTTCCAAATTCAGCCTGCCCTATGGCACAGATATCCTGTTTTGGGAATTCCAGTTCGGCAATACATATATAAGGGCTTTCTTCCACGCTCCATACATCCTGGGCATCATTAAGGGGCATGGTTGCATCATTTGTGCGCAGTTGTATCTCAAATCGAAACCTTGCAGCCTTGCTGCGCAGCCGTTGTTGTAAATCAAGGGCCAGGTAATTGTTATCATTAAAAGGCGTTCCACGATCCTCATCTTCCGGAACCAGGCGGTATTTAACAATATTCTCCTCACCCAATTTAAAAGGAAGAATTGCCCAATAGCCTGCGCTTAAACAACTCGCTTCAACTTTTGTCATCGCGTTTAGAATATTCGAGAGTTTCGGATGCTTATTGATGTAAGAATCGTAGTCGTGGTCAATTACGCCGGCGGTTGTAAAGCTGCACATCTGCTGCGCGTCGCGGGCAAAAAAGCGGTCGATGTTTTGGAAGATAAAATCTGCGTTAGTGCCATCGCCGAATAATTTGGGGCCTTCAACACCAAATAATTTGAGGCCGAGTCCCAGTGTGGAGTGCAAGTCGGGCGATGTTGGGGTGGTATCACTCGAAAAACGTACGGCACATTCGTAAGCGTCACCGGCAAAAATTCCAACCTTAAATTCGGGCCTAATATCTTTTTTTATCCTGAACGTGCCGTAAGCGATGCCATGTTGCTTACGGAAAACCGCCCGTTCAGCAGGCTTTTGCCCATTTTCGATTTTTGTTTTTTGCCCCATTTCAACAAACATCTCTTTGAGGCGCTGGGTAACAATTTTTATATCACCATCGCTGTCCCAACAGGTAACATCATTTGCCGTGGATCCGCTGTTTGCAGCTTTAACTTTATGCTTGTCTGATGCACCGGCGTCCGGCGTACTGGTCTTTTTGGGGTTGTTTGATTTTTCAGTCATGTGATTGCTTATTTAGTTTAGGGTTTATAATTTGTGTACAAGGTTTTCAGTCAAAAATATATGCACGCGGATCGCCTGTTTAATGCCAGCTGGGGTTATTAAAAATGTAAATCATGGTCTTGTTTTAAAAGACAACTTCCGGCCGTTTAGAACTTAATTTATCATAAAGGAGCATAAAAATTACACCAGCCTGAGTTGATATTTATAAGAAATAAAATGCGCGAAATTTGTGATTTATGTGATTTTTAAGGTTTAGATTTTACTTTATAAATGTAGAAAAATTATTGACAAGAACAATGCTGCAAATTAAATTCCCTGAAGAAAACGTTTAGACTTGCGGCTAATGGTCCCGTTCGGTTAACTGTTCTCGTTTATCGCCTCAATTTCAAACAAACCATCGATCGGCAGCCTTTTGGAGGTCACTTAAGTCAGGATCGTTGTTAGCAGCCCAGGCGATAATCCCATCCGGGCGTATCAGTAACACACTCAGACCTAATTGTTCTTTCGCTGGGCGGGAAACATATTTGAATTGGTCGCCATATTCGCCTGCCAAAGCTTTTATTGATTCGTTCCTGTCAAAATCAAGCAGTACGCCCCGGCCATCTTGCATTAACCTGCCAATTGTCGTACCGTCTACCAATTCAAAGTTGGGGACGCTACGCCCTGCTAAAGGGTGATCGCTATCGAGATTGTACTGCATGTTAATACCCCATACCCGCCCAGCAAAATAGGTAGCGCCATCGTGGGTATCCATAATGTCGCGCACAATCGCATGAAGCGCGCGGGCAGCAGGGGCGGGATTCATAATCTCAACCTGGGCGCGCGACCAATCCAACACCTGTTCACCAATTGGGTATCTTTCGGTATAATAACTGTCCAGCAAGCCTTCCGGTGCTTTGTTTTGGATGGTTGCGGCAAGCTTCCAGCCCAGGTTCATGGCGTCGCCCAGCCCTAGGTTAAGCCCCTGGCCGCCCAGCGGCGAGTGAATGTGCGCGGCATCGCCGGCTAAAAGTGTCCGCCCGTTGCGGTAGGTTGTGGCTTGCCGTGCCCGATCAGTCCATGTGGTGGCGATATGCAGGGCACTGATCGTGACATCGGTGTCGGAGACGCGGTGCAGCACTTCTCGCAAGTGTTTAAGCGTAACAGGCTTTTCCGAATTATGAAATGCCCCGCCATCAAAATCCTGTATCACCAGGTAACCCGGCTGCGATTGCAGGTACATGCCCGTCGGTGTCATATTCCGGCCTGGCCTGAGCTTCTCCGGGTCGGCAATGTCAACCTTAGCAGTGTAGCCGGTAAATTCCGGCTCCGTACCCACAAATTCAAAGCCGCCCGCCTTGCGAACAAAGCTACGGGCTCCATCGCAACCTGCCAGCCATTTGCCTTTAAAGGATTGGTCGCCCGATTGAACAGTTACGCCGTCCCCGGTTTGATGAAAGCCGGTAATGGCAACCCCGCGTTTTATTTCTACGCCTAGGGATTCTGCACGGCGGGCCAGTATTGTTTCAAGCTCCTCCATTTCAGAAATTAGGCTGGTGTCGGTTGAGCCTGGTAAACGATATGTCCACTGTGATCGGTCGATATCGCCATCATGAAATGGGATGCCGGCGAAATGCCCAACCTGGCGACGTGATCCTTGTCCTGCATTTTGGTGGGGGCTTTTAAGGCGTTTATGTATCTCCAGTTCTTTCAGCAAATCACGACGGTCAAGCGCTTCGATGGTAGGCACAGAGAGCCCCCGTATACCGAACGGAAGCTGCTTCAACGGCGAACGCGGGTTCTCCGCATTTTCCAGTACAAGTACTGAACATTTTGCCAGCGCCAGCTCGCAGGCCAGCAACAGCCCTACCGGGCCAGCGCCGGATATGATGACATCGTAAATTGGATTATTTTGTGCGGATTTATTAGTTTCAAGTGTGGCTTTCATATTGAATTATTGAAAGCGCAAAATTCCGATATGCTACTGGGTTAGGCTTGTACAAACGCGACAAAATCGCTGCTTACCGCCGGTTTTCCTTTCTTTGCCTTTCGCGCGAATGCGGCCGGCGTACTGCCGCTGTAGCGTTTGAATTCCCTGCTGAGGTGTGATTGGTCGGTATAGCCCAGCTCATGGGCCAGGCCGGCAAGGTTACAATCCGGATGATGCCATAACCGGTTTCGCACCTGCTCAAAGCGTATAAGGCCCGACACATCTTTAACCGTATAGCCGGAAGATTGCTTGAATTTCCTTTCCAAGGTACGGACCGTGGCGTGCGCTGCCTCCGCTACCCGGCTTACCGGCATGGCGCCGTTTGCTTCGCGCATTGCCACTCCCGCTTTGAACAGCACACTGCGGTTAGCTACCCCCGACCGCGTATCCAGGAAATACTGTTTTACCACATCCAGCGCTTCATCTATCCTGCCGCCTTGAACGCACTCATTTAACACGGGTTGAAGCCGGGCGATAGGGTGCTCAAATATGCGCACACCGTCTTTGCCGGGCTGCAGTCCCAGCAAATCAAATACAGTCCAGGGAAAGCACCTTATACTTATAATTTCCAGGCGCTTTTTGGTGTAAAAAATAGCAGGCTGATTGAGCAGCCCCATCATAAATGGCGATGGCAATGACTGCAAGGTTCCATTTTCAGAAAAGCTAAGGGCGCTTCCGAAATAAAAAATTATTTCAGCATAACCGTCTGGTTGTACTTCAAAACTTGATTCCTGTTCCCCGGTGTCTCTTTTGTTGTGCCAAAAGCACTTTATAGTATCCTGTAGCTCTTCAGGAGGGGTAAATTCTTGGTGCTGCATTTTGGCGGATTCAATTAATTTAGATCAGAAACAGCAACAAAATGATATTTATCGCGCCCTTTATGTCCGTTCATTAAGCTTTTAAATCTTAGAACCAAATCATATTGATTTTTGATTTTCCCGTTGTAAATTACCGATCCTCCATGTCTATTCACAGTTGAAAAAATAAATTTTTTTGGCGGTAACTTTGTAGCTACCCGATGGAATATCATCCTTACTTAAATTGAACCATGTTTTTAAATCATCCGGGGTTCCGTCTGATGTTACACTGATAACTCTGCCGCTGGCATAAAATCTAAGGTAATGATGGTCTGAATCATTTTCGTGTTTGTCGGCTTTAGCTTGATAAAACCCATCAAAGCGGATTTTTGGATCACGGGGTGTGTGCCCTTTAACTAAAGAAGTTACCGTCAGCAATAAAAAGATTAGTGCACATCTCATTTCAGGCTTTAAAGTCTTAGTTGGTTTTATTTCGTCGTTATAGTTCCCATTTTCGCATATTCTACATCATTTGCTTCCCACAATTCTATCTTGTTGCCTTCCGGATCCATCAGGTGCACAAAACTGCCGTAACTGGCTTTTTCTACCGAGTCCGTGGTCATTATACCTGCGGCTTTCAGCTTCACCAAAAGTTGAGCCAGCCCCTCCACCCGGTAATTAATCATGAATTGCTTTTCTGAGGGCTGGAAGTATTTGGTGGTTTCCTTAAACGGCGCCCATAATGTGAACCCTTTTTTTGTGCTGTCGGTACCCTGGTGCCATTCAAAGTTGGTGCCGCTTTGCACCATGCGCATGCCCAGGTTTTTCTCATACCATGTTTTTAACGCAGCCGGATCTTTAGCTTTAAAAAAGATGCCTCCGATGCCGGTTACCCGCGGGCCGGTGTTTGGCGGAGATGTTATGCTCCTGAAACCATAACCCAGCAGAAATGCAACCAGCAAAAATAACGCGAGGATTAACTTTTTCATGATATATTGATTTAAGGCTTAAATATAATCATTTCATTTTTTATGAATTTAGCTTATGCAAACCATTTTCGTATTCAAAGGCGGGAACGGAATAGCATGCTAACTCTCCCAATTTGCAGGATATCAATACATTAATTCTTACTGATTCGTACCCAACGCAAAAAAATCTTAAATTTAGCCCTGTTTTAATGCATTGCTATGCCGATATTCATGGATGTTCATATTGTTCCGGGCGTAAAAGCAAAAGACGTTGCTGAAGCGCACCGTTTGGACTTGTTTCACCAGCACGAACATGGCTGCAACTGCATGACCTATTGGATTGACGAGGCCCGCGAAAGTATTTTCTGTCTTATTGAGGCGCCGGATAAAGATGCAGTGGTCGAAATGCATAGCAAAGCACATGGCCTTACCCCCAATAAAATTATTGAAGTGGATAGCAGCCTGGTTGAAGCTTTCCTGGGGCGTATCTACGACCCTTCCGATGCAGCGGTCACAAATGAAGGTTTAAAAGTTTTTGCCGACCCTTCTTTCAGGATATTATTGGTTACAAAAATGATTGATCCTGTTTTGCTGAAACATCAATTTGGAGATGAGAAAGCAGGCGAATTGTTGAGCGCGCATTCCACCATTATCCGGAAAAATATTTCGCAATACGGTGGACGTGAAGTTGAACATGAAGGAAGCGGTTTTGTTGTGTCATTTTCTTCAGCTTCCAAAGCGGTGGCGTGTGCGTTGTCGATCCGCAAGGAAATGCCGGATTCCATTTCAAAACCAATTGATTTGAGGTTAGCGGTAAACGCCGGCGAGCCGGTTGAGCACAGCGACCACCTGTTTGGAGAAACCATCCAATTCGCCTCAAACATGTGCCGTATTGCAAAAGACGGAAAGATCGCCCTTGCATCAGCCGTAAAAGAATTGATTGCGGATGACCTTTTCCAGGCGGATCGAAAGTATTTCCTGAACCTTTTGCCGCAGGATGAGCATTTATTGAAATTATTGTTCAGCAAGCTGGAAGAGAACTGGCAGGACGCGGATTTTAATATTTCGGACTACTGCACGGCAACTGCCATGAGCGCTTCACAATTGTATCGGAAAACCGTAGCCCTTACAAGCTTGCCGCCCAATTCGCTTGTACAGGATTTCAGGCTGCATAAAGCAAAAGAACTGATGCGGAAACGGAATTACAATATTGCGCAGGTAACTTTCGATTCAGGCTTTACCAGCGCTTCTTATTTCACCAAGTGTTTTAAAAAGAAATACGGGCTCCTGCCCAACACTTACCTCGAGCTACTTTAATTGAGCAACCCCCTCTGCTTAAATTTTACCACTTATTGACGGATTTGTTTCATACAGATTGCCATTTATTGAATGATTTGTTATAGCCCCCGCTTTTTGCCGGCAATATCTTTGATTATTCATTAATACTTAAATCATTCATGTTATGAAACACATCAAAAACAACATCCTCGTTCTTGCCATCGTCCTGTTCAGCAGCATCACCGCCATGGCACAAACAACCAAAACAGACACTTTATCAAAACCAAATTCAGCAAAAATGAAAACTTATTTGATCGAACGCGACATCCCTAACGCAGGGAAATTAACCCCAGAACAGTTAAAGGCTATTTCACAAAAATCATGCAGTGTGCTGCAAAACATGGGCCCCAAAATTCAATGGTTACAGAGCTATGTAACCGGCGACAAAATTTTCTGTGTTTACAAAGCAGAGAACGAGGACCTCATTCGCGAACATGCTAAAGAGGGAGGCTTTCCTGCCAATGTGATTACTGAAATTAACACAACCATAAGCCCTGCAACAGCTAAAGAGTAAAGTTTGTTGCTTGCATTTCGCTCGCTTTAGCCCCTCTCCTTTGGAGAGGGGTTTGGGGTGAGGCTACCGCTAGCCCTGCACTGGTTTTTATTTTATATGATATTCGGTATTAACTTCCACCCCTTTGGCAAGGGTTTGATATACCACGCAATACCTTTCGGTTAGTTTTTTGAGGGCTGTTATTTGCTCTTCGCCGGCATCGGTATCCAGGTCAAATTCCATGCGGATGGTTTTAAAGCCGATAGGGGCCTCTTTACTCACGCCTAACGTGCCCCTGAAATCCAGGTCGCCTTCTGCCCGCACGGTCCCGCTTTTTATGTTCACTTCAATGGCTGTTGCCACTGCCTGCAGGGTGACGCCCGCGCAGGCGACCAGTGCTTCCAATAGCATGTCGCCCGAGCATGCAAGCATACCTGTGCCGCCCGTGGCGGGATGCAGCCCTGCTTCCACAATAGCTTTGCCGGTTTCCACTTTACACGAAATACCTTCGCCGATCTTTCCCTCTGCTTTTAAGGTGATGATTGCCGACTCCGGCTGCTCACGATATTTATCCTTGAGCGGAGCCTGCAGGTTTTTGAGTTCTGTTACATTCATAATTACAAGTTTAATAAAAAACCAGTAAGCTGCATTGTAAAATATGCCAGGCTACGCCAGCGTCAATTTTTGTCAACCTATTTTTCATAAGGAAACTCCCCGATATAGTTACCCGCAGGGGCATAGTTGGCCACCACGTAGATGTCGCCATTTGAGGCAATTGCCACGCCCAGGCCAACCTGGGTTGTGTTTTTCCAGATCATTTGGGTATAGTGGCCCACCCCGCCGCTGCCGGTGAACTTACCATATTTATAATCTTTTATTTCGCTGTACCAGCTCAAAGAGGCATCCATAGGGGTGTAGCTGCCGGAGCCCATAAAAATATTCTCGCCGTTTTGGTTATTTGGCCGGTGCGAAAAGGTATTAGTGCTGGCCAGGTGATCGGCCCATTGCTGGGCGTAGGCTGAAAGTTCTTTACTCCAGGTAAGGGCAGGTACGCCAACTTCTTTTCGTACCAGGTTATGGTGGTCCAATACCTTTTGGGCATCGGCGGAAGATATTTTGGAGCCGGTGGTGTCTATTTTGCTTTGGGAGTAGGACAGGGTTGAGATCAAGAGGAAAGCTATGACGATGAGTTTGTTCATGGGGAATGTTTTTTTGAAGTTTTGTAATAAAGATAGTGATTTTGGGGCTGATGGCAACGTGAGAAATTTTAAGTGGCAATTAGTTTTTTTCGCAAAGCGTTCCATTTTTACACGCGGAACACCCCGAACGCTGTGAAACATGCTGATTATCAGTGTATTCAATTTTGGTCGGATATAAATAGTTGATAATCAAGCGTTACAATTTCTGTTTTCGCCCGTTCGGGTATCGATGCTTCGACGCAGCCAAGTGTGAGAGTTCCATTTTTGCACGCGGAACACCCCGAACGTTTGTGAAACATACTGATTATCAATGACTTTATTTTATGGCAATCACGATGAATACTGTGGCTTGCAAAAAAGGGTGTCATGCTGAGGTTCTCGAAGCATGAGCGCAGTGGCCTATACAACATGCTTAGCACGCGGACTGACATGCCAGGCTGAATATTGTGGCCCATATCCACAAGCGGGTCATGGTTTTTTACTCAATACCAACTGCGGCATAAACCTTTGACCAATTTGATAGGAAAATTTGCCAAAATCAAATACAAGCGTATTGTCTTCTCCCGGTACCCCTTTTTGCGCCCCCGATGCTATCTGGTTGAAAACCGCTGCCGCTTTAATTACCAGGGCCGGATCTGCGATTGGCAGATTATGTGCAGGTAATACACGTTTTGCCATAGCGGCAAAGTGCGACATAATGTTTATGCTTTTTTTATAGGCTTTCAAATCTGTGCTATCGCCCGACAGTAAAATAGGGCCCTCATAAAAGCTGTCGCCGCACCAAAAATAGCCGGCTTGTTTATCATAAAGGCAAATCGCGTCGGGCGTATGCCCGGGTGTGGCTATCACCTGTAATTTTCGTGAACCAAGGTCTATCATATAGCCGTCACTAATAAACCTGGAAACTTTAAAGGGCTTGATATAATAATGAGCGGTATCTGCACGGGGCAGCCGGGACAAGCAAAATGAAGCCGGGCGTACTTCCCATTTTACGTCCTGGTGCTGGTATCCCCTGGCCGAGTTGATGCGCGTGTAGTTGGCATTCATAGCCAAAACATGGCCGAACTCGCTGTTGCCGCCGATATGGTCAGGGTGGGTATGCGAATTAAGCACCGTTACGGGTAGTTTGGTCAGTTCCTTTACCACAAGCGATATCGAGTCGAGCCCCATGCCGGTATCGAACAGCAAGGCTTTATCTTTACCTAAAATCAGGTAGCCAATGGTTTCCTCCCAATTATAGGGTTCGTCAATGGCGTAGGTGTTGTGCCCAACGTTGTAAACCTTAAACCAGGGCCTCGATGTTTTGATCTCGGCTAATTTTTCAAGTCCGCGCCGCAGGGGGCGGTCGCACCAGCTTTCGGCAGGCGGTGCTTTGTGGCTAAATATATTAAAGCTGAACGCCGGAAGAATGAAAATCAAAAGCGTGATTATGACCAGGGGATGGTAAGTGTTTTTAGTCGTCATAGCTACCAAATATAATATTTTATACGGCTGTTTAATTATTTCAATGCCTTAACTTTCTCATTTTGAACTTTCTTTTGGCCTGCCCGAGCCAGGGGGGTACCACAGTAAAATTTTGATGACATATGAGTTAATTCTCTGCAAACTATTGTAGATTTGATAACAACACCATCATTCTGTCAAAACCATCCGCCATGTTCAAGAAATATTATTGCTTATCTTTTTTAGTTTTCAGCTTTTCACTCCTGGTAGCCCGGTCTGGTTTTGCCCAATCGGC
The DNA here is from genome assembly GCF_024055575.1 of Mucilaginibacter flavidus. Taxonomy (GTDB): domain Bacteria; phylum Bacteroidota; class Bacteroidia; order Sphingobacteriales; family Sphingobacteriaceae; genus Mucilaginibacter; species Mucilaginibacter flavidus. The sequence continues at coordinate 76,827 of NZ_JAMXOE010000011.1, forward strand.
AATGTTGTCAAAAGGAGATGCAGCGCCCGTATTTACCGCCCAGGCCAGCCTGGCCGGTAGTGCCTTTGATTTTAAATTAAAAACAGCCCTTGCTAAAGGGCCCGTGGTGATTTATTTCTATCCTTCTGCCTATACCGGCGGGTGTGATGCGGAAGCACATGCCTTCGCCGAACTCAGTGATAAATTTACCGCGGCCGGAGCTACCATTATCGGTGTATCCGCAGACGATATCCAGCGGCTGAATTCATTTTCTTCCGATCCGAATTACTGTGCAGGCAAGTTCGCCGTCGCTTCAGACGCCGACGGCAAAATTGCAGCATCATACGGCCTGACAATGGGAGCGGCAAAGGTCGGAATCAAAGACGTGCGCGGTATGGATCTTACACACGGTTTTATCCCGCGGACCACTTTTGTCATTGATAAAAGTGGTAAAGTTGTAGCTGTCTTTTCCTCACAAACCGATCACATTTCAGCTACCGACCATGTTGAAAAGTCGCTGGCAATTGTAAAAGGGCTATAATCAATTCATTAAGTTAAGTTTTTTAGCCCGCTTTGGGGTTAAGACGCATTGCTTTCCGGCAAAGCGTTCCATTTTTCTGCCCGGAACACCCGGGAATACTGTGGAACATCCTGATTATCAGCGGTATTTAGTTTTAGCTGTTTATAATATATTGATAGTCAGCGTATTAATTGGGGGTTTACAGGCAGGGTTAACAGTATACCCGGCACAATGGTAATTTGCTGATATCCAAAACATTATGAAAATACAAGGCTTTACACCTGTAAACCCGCCGCTCCCGCAGGCGTTTCCTTTTTGCGCTGCCACCCCGATCTATCGGGGTAGCCCGCCGACAGGTTACAAAGCGAACGGTTGTCAACATGCTAATCAGCAATACTTGAAAATTACAAATTCAACATCATAAAAGTAGCCCGCCTTTTAACAAAGCGGGCTACTTTTATATTGCACCAGGGAGAGGAACCGAAAGTGACCCCAATATCTTGTTCGGCCGGTTCGCCTGTTATACTTTTTACCGGTTAAGCAGGTGTAACAACACCGGTAATCAAGTCGACTATGTAAGACGCTCCCGGTGTAAAGGTAACCTTAGCCTTATGTTTGCCTAAGTACACAATGGTGCCGTAATAGGTTGCAACCTGTTCTTGATAGTTTGTCTGCGGGCCATACAACTTAGTGGTTGTTTTGAAACTCGTGGTTCCGGTGGTAATGTCGGCCGCGCCTGAAGCAAAGTTTACTTTAAGGCCTACCAAATAATAAACCGAAGCTGTGGACATTGTTGAGGGCGCTTCAATATTCTTTGTTTCAACAAAAGCGCTTAGCGAACCATCCATAGAAACAAACTTATAGGTTTGGTCAAGCGCTTTCACCGCATAGTATTGCGTGATGGCGTAAGTATCAAAAACGAAAAAACTATGGTTTGCCACATTTACCAGGCTGTCGCGAACCTGGTACCCGTTAACCTGTCCTGCATCGCAGGTGAAAGTAAAATGAAGATTTTCGAAATGTGTTTTAATAGTATCCGTGATGGGGTTTGTACCGGTTTTTGTATTGTAGGTGGTATCGATAACGGTACCACATAAAGCAGGTATGCTGTTGAGCACCCTGTTGTTTCCGCCGGCATGGGTGATATAAGGTGAAGTTATACCTTTGTTTACATCGGCCCCGCCGTATTGCCCGGTAATCGACTTATAAAATTGCGTGCCTATAGTGCTGCTCAGCGTTTTGTAATCGATAGCATCTTTCGTGGTGTTGCCCGAAGGAACACCCTGCTTTTTACACGATGCGTAGAAAAACACGACAGCCGACAATACAAATAATGTGCGTAGAGATTTTAGTTTCATATCCAGGGTATTAAGGGGCTAATTTCCCCGTGCAATGGTAGTCAATTTAAAGCGCATTATTTAAAAAAAACGCTTTTCAGGGCTGTTAGCACAATATTCCACTAAAAAGTGCATTTATTTTTTAGCCAAGGCAATTACAAGTCATCTATGATGTTATGCGTTGCCACATTCCCGGCCGCATTCAAAAAAATGTGAGGATTATATGCCACTTCCAGCGGGTTGAAGAGCATTGCTCGCCGGCAAAGCGTTCCATTTTTCTGCACGGAACACCCGGGAATACTGTGGAACATGCTGATTATCAGCTGTATTTAGTTTTAGCTGTTTATAATATATTGATAGTCAGTGTATTAATTTAGGGTTTACAGGCAGGGTTAACAGTATACCCCGGTATAATGGTAATTTGCTGATATTCAAAATATTATAAAAATAATGGGGTTTACATCTGTAAACCCGCCGGGGGATTTGAGGCAACATCAATAAACACGTAAATTATTGCGTAAATTTGTTTTAAGTAGTTATTAAACTATGCCCGAAGTAACACGAAATATCGATCTCAAGACTTGTTTTCTAAGGCACAAAAAAATCAGGTTTTGAATACTTTGATTGCATAGCGTTTAGACATTTCAATGCGTCAGTGAAAAAGCTCGGATAAAGGTAGAAGTATAAAAGCTAGGGAATTGTTTATAAAAAATTTAATATCAAATAACATGGCAAATTTCGAAATCGCAATAATGGACAATGTAAATGTTCCAAAACTAATGGAAATATTAAATGGTTTAAACGCTTTAGGATGTCATATATCAATTAAAGGACCAAATTTTTTAATTGAATACGATGATAATCTGCAAGAAGATGTTACCGAATTTTTTGAAATGGATTATAAAAACAAACCTTAACTATTTTAGCGAAATCCGATTTCTCCCCGCCCATTCAAGCGTCCCAGCTTGGATGAATGGCGTTGCGAGCGTTTTCGTTCGCGATCCAGGCATCTAATTCTTGAATCACCCCAAATTCCTAAAGCCCCTTCAAATTAGCGTGCAACCTCCTTTCGTGAGCGAATACGCTCATAACGTCATTCAGTCAAATGTGGACACTTGACCGGACGGGAAGTAGCCCGCATTGGTTGCAAAGCTGGCCACCAGGATGCTGATATGAACGCTGGCTACCTAAACGCGGACCACAAGTCTGGAGACTTGCGGTAGCGGAAAACGCTTGCGACAGCTGGGAGCCTTTTTTAGAACGGCCCTTGGGTGAATTTCAAAGCATCCGCCCATCCAAGCGTCCCCGCTTGGATGAGTACGTTCGCGAGCGTCTCCGCTCGCGATCCATGCTATTAATTGTTGAATCAATTCAAATTCCTAAAAGTTTCGTCAAATGAGCGGGCTATCGGCTTTCGTGAGCGAAGACGCTCACAACATTATTCAGTCAAGTGTGGACACTTGACCGGGCGGGGGAAGACCTCTTTAAAATTTAAGTACCGATACATTAATTCATTAACAGAATAATTAATTTAAATCCAATCCGAATAATTCACATCTACTTACTATATATTTGCTCTACAACCTTCGTTATCACAATGGAAAAAATTACCTTATACAATGTTATTACAAACGAGATAAGAACCGATTCACGGCTTAACCCCTTCAGTCATGATTTTGACCCACACAAAACTTCTGGCATCATAGATGCTGCAATTGCCGAACATTATAAAGGCCTGGTCGAATATGATCCAGATGGCGCGAAGCTTGCCGCCGGATTAAATGACCTGAATCATCTTTTTTTAGAGTTATACGGAAAAATCCGTGACGGACTTGCTCAAACCGGTTTGAGTACCGCGGAGCTCATAGCAATGACAATTGCCACCGCAAATTTTTCCTATCTGAATTTACTTGCCGAGCAGGGCCGTCAAGCCGGGCAGCGAGATGGCGAAATTGATGAAATGAGTCGATTCGTGAAGGGGGATTTTAAGAACATGAATGGCACTTCAGTCGGAGCTACTGATGTAAGTGATTCCATTAATGACTCTGCGGTTGAAGTTATCAATATTTTATTAGAGGGGAATTTTGAACAAAAGGAAGGTGTTCGGCTGGCCAACGGCAAATTAACCACATTGGTGATGAATGCGATTCAAACCGCATCGATTCTCGATGGTTTGAAAGAAAATTTTAATGAATGCATTTATGAAACGGCAACGGTTAAAGCCGAAGCTGATTCTATACTCATCGCTAAATTACCGGAAATCTATTTTAAGATTATGCAGGCAAACCGTTTGCGCCAGCAAAATCAAAGTATGGAATATACCTTGACGGGTTTACAGTTTCCTGAATCCGGGCTTAAAAAACCGGATTATAAGATTGAACAGGGGAAGGTTATTTTAATCAAAAGTGACCAACCGGACCAGCAACGTCTTGAAACCTATGTGCTATCCCAAATGGTCACATTTAATGATCACTTGTTACGCGCAAAACTGGATAACTATGACCAATACCGGGTAAAGGACATTGTTCGCCTGGTTACCTTATTAAAAATTTATTTCAATTCATTTGACGGTCCTCAAATCACTGAGTCAGCTTCCAAAACTCAAGACTACAAGGCCATACCCTATAAAATAGAAAAGGCAGCGCTCACAGATTTTCTCCAGGTACAAAGCGGTTTTGATAAAAGTTTTGTTGAACAATTTTTAGAATCAATGAGTCAGCCTTTAGGTCAGGATATGGACATCTGGCTAAAACCACTCATACAAAATGGAGATGACTATTTTTTCCTCCTTGGGTCATTAGGCGGCGGGCATTTGACTTGCCAGTTTGATAGTCTCATTGACAGCTTTTTAAGTCCTGCAACTCAAAAAGCACTGCTTAGAGGAGAAGTGAAGCAAGAAATGAATGGCAATAAAAACACATTGAAATTTATTGATACCCAACCTATTTCAGCGGAACTTCAGAACGAAGGTCTATTGGTGTTTCAACTCCTGAAGCAACTATTGGTAATTGAAGTTATACCTACCAGAATTCCACTTAACAGCCAAGCCATAGCGGATGAAATGGTAAAAATAATGGATCGCTGTGATGCACTTGACCAAAACTGTGATGCCATCAAAAAAAATATTAAAAAGCTTACAGGAGTAGAAAATTTAACTGTCCGTGGATTGTTGCTGACAAACCATGCCATATTTAGCGGAATTGGTGTAGGCAGTTACCCGGTTATGGACAAAATTCTATTGGGTAATTATGTGAATACTGGAAAATATACCCGTGCTATTATAATTACTGGGAATGATAAATTACAGAGTGATACGCTGGCGTCTTATCCTTATTATCATGACGATGAATCATTTGATAAGAACCTGCTATCATTTATGTATCATCCGGCACCTGTTACCGAGATCCTACGGAATCTACAAATCAAAAATTTCCAGCTTACACCGGCCGGGCTGAATCCCGTTGTATTTACCCAACATGCAGAATTACGACCCCTGCGGAATAGTATCGATGATTTAGTCAAAGAATTAGAGGATACCTTAAAACAGCTTTACTATTTTCAAACAGACTATGATAAAAAACCAGAGGGTAAGCAATTTATTGAGGACAGGATCTTATTTCTAACACCTATTACCTTTAGTTTTTTTGCCATAGATCGTAAGAACAGAGAATCGCGAATGGTTCTTCTGGAAAATTTCAGGAAGGTGGGTTTTGATGGAATGATCTATCTGATCACCAATCTGGACCGTTCCCTAATGCAACTAAGCAAAAAGAAATTTATAGAGTCTAAAGAGGTGGAATATCCACCAACCGACCATGAAAAAGCGAGGCAGCAAATGGATGAGCTTGCTGATCATCTAAAAGGTGACGGAAAGCCCCTGTTGATTAGTCCCTCAACTTTTGAACCAGTACATAAGCTAAGTGAAGCCGACAGGGACAACCTGGTAGCCCACCTCATCAATGCCATAAGTGCATTTGAGCCAGCAATCTATACCTATGATCAATTTGATGCGCTCTTGCTTTACTTAACCCTTACAGCTGGATTGGGGCATGGTATAGAAAGATTTGAAAAGGATATTTATTCCTCATTTCTAAATGTGATTGATCTGCTGAATCATAACGGGCATCACCAGCGGGCACGCGATATCGCTGAGGAGGCATTGGCCTATTCATTTAAATATGAAACAGTGCCCGTACTAGGTTGGCTTGCTTTATTTAAATGTTTTACTGCACAAAGGAATGTATTAGATGCCGCTTTTTACGGGTGTGCCTATTTAGCTGCATTGTATGCTAAGCCGGCAATTCCTTTGCACCAGGTATTTGACGGCTTTTATAACTCCATGCTGTTCTATCGTAACTTCGGATTTTCTGCAATTGTCGACAGGATCTATCGTGCCCTGTCACAGTTGCCGCTGGATACTTACGAACTACAAAAGCTTAATTTGAGTTACCTAAACTCAAAAATTGGAAATAGCGAGAGTCTCGGGGAGGCAATGGAGATAGCCCAGCAGTTTTTGGATAAGCATATTCTCGATATTATGAAGCATGGACAACAGGGTGCCATCCCCTGGACCGCCTTGATTTATAATATGGTGAATGCGGAAAATCTGGGACTCGTTATCGTTCCTGCCGCTCTCAAAATATACCTAGCTGAATTTGAAAAACAAATCGATGGGAGTACGCTGAATAACTTGAAAGGACAATTTTTCCCTAATGAGGATACCTCTTACCCATTGTTGAAAGATGCCATTGTTAAATCGTTTGAAACCCGCTATGCAACTGATTTTGCAGCGGAAGTAACCAAACTGGAAATGCTTGCAAATAACGTTGCAAACATGGCATTAAACTCTGAAGATGTTGACAAACTGCTGCTTTCGGGCTTTGTAATTAATGATCAAAGTCTTGTATTTCATAATGGGTTGCGGGATTTGATGCCGTCATTTGATGGCAAACAGATTAGCCCTGCTGATTTTGTAGAAGACTACGGACAGCACTTATTAGCTAATATTCCGTTACGGGATGGTCAGGTTTTGATTTGGTTGTTTGAATACGCGGGTAACGTGGCAATGCTGGCTATCAATAGCGATCGTGATACTAAAATAATTCCATTGCCTGATTGGAGTATGAAGGAAATGAAAAAGTGGATTGATCAGCTTCCTGAATACCTTTTTGATGATAAAAATGGTAATCCGATCAATTTTCAGGAACAGGAATATGTAGAAGATCTCAAAAAACTTGCATTTTCCCGTGTCACGATACCTTTTCCATTTGAAGAATTGCTGGTGGCCTTCAGTTTAGAAATGGCATCATTTCCACCAAATCTTTTAGAGGTTTCAGCGGAGCAATATGAAATGAGCAAAATGGAAACTCATGAGGCCCCTGTAGAGGAGTATGTAATGAATAATAATTATGATTTTGTTGGCTATCACCAGCCAATAACCAATATCATATCATTGGAATACCTTGCAGTACACGGAGATACAATTCGTAAAAAGCCGGAGGAAATGACTTTGGCTTGCTGGGTTCCAACTGTCGATGGTGATATGCCGCTTTATATTGCTGAGAATAAGCTAAAACCGGTATTGGTAGAAAAATACGGAGTTAGCATTCAAAATTCGGTATATCCCAAGCCGCCATTAAATGCCAACATCAACTTTTTTGTAGCACATGGATATAAAACAGTAATGGGTTTCAGGTCAGTACATACCCGTCAGCAGGATGAGGGTCATGCGTTAGTAAATGATACAGGTGTGGCTCATGTTTTCGGATCGGGATTTATTGCAGTGGTGTTTATTTGTGATTCCGGTGCTGTCACCAAAGATTTATATAAGCAGCAATTAAACTCTTTTGTTAATGAAATACTTTCCCTTGGTTATAAAGCTGTAGTCGCGCCTTCCTGGAAATATAATCCATTAATGACGGGAATTTGGACGGAGGTTTTCCTTGAAAGCATGCAAAATGGCCTCAGCGTAAGTTTTGCGGTTCAAGCGGCCAACCATGCTGCTGCTAAAAATGGATTTGATCCCCCGGTAGGATTTTACGCTCCAAACGGCTGGGCTGCTATGCATCTGTATGGCAACCCGAATCTTTATTTTTCGGATAAATCCTGAACTACAGGATCCACCCAATCCTCAAAATAAACGAGCCTGCTTGGTTAAAGAATTTAACCAGGCGGCTCTTTTTTATAGTACTTAATACCCCCCGCTGTTCGTAGTCTCCGACTACGAATAAGCTATGCCTGTAGTTTTTAACTACAGGGAAATGAAATTTTTTGTGAGAAACAAAACCAGCTATGCGTTTGGCGGCACCGGGCCGATCCCCACTCCGGACAGCGTCCCGCTTACCCCCCAAAATGATTTTGAGCACCTGTTCAATATCTGCATCATAATAAATATCCATAATATTTTCTGACATTGCAAAAGAGTTACTTTAAGCGGCATGTTTAAACCGGCGCATGCAAAACACAAAACACTATGAAATCAAATAAACTCGCCATTATAGGGGGCGGGCCATCGGGTTTAGCGGCGCTGAAATGGGCGTTATACGATGGATTTGATGTTACGCTTTTTGAGCAGGGAAAGGAGACCGGCGGACAATGGACACAGGCCCCCGGGCTAAGCGGCGTGTGGGACAGCTTGCATACCAACTCCAGCAAATACCTTACGGCCTTCTCGGATATGCCTTTTCCGGAGGATACTGAGCTTTACCCCTCACATGCGGTGGTAAAGCAGTACCTCGGTGATTACCGGGAAAATTTCGGCCTGTCGCCCTACATTAAACTCAACACTACGGTAAACCAGCTTGAATGCCTTGCCGGCAAAGGGTATCAGCTAACTTACACCACCAAACAAAACGGGGCCCGGTCAGAAATATTCGACCGGGTAATTGTGGCTTCGGGCCGTTTCAATAAACCTCATATACCGCAGGGGGCCGGACTGGATAAATTTACCGGGCGGGTATCGCATGCGTTTAACTACCGCAGCAATACCGATTTCAGCGGCAGGCGTGTGCTGGTAGTAGGCAACCGGGTAACCGGCTCCGACCTGGCGGCCGATCTGTCGTTAAACGACTCGGTAACGGTAATATCTTCGTGCCGGAAGCCAAAATATGTGGTAACCAAATTGATAAACGGCGAACCGGGAGACCATCAGCTATATACGCGATTCAGAAGTTTAGCGGCAAATGCATTCCCGCCCGGTGCAGGCGCCGAAAGGCTTAAAGAATTTATCATTAAATCGTGCGGCAATCCCGCAGATTTTGACGGCCTTAAACCAGCCGAAAATATCCTGGAAGCCGGCGTAACCGTATCTGACGGTTACCTGGCGCAGGTACAAAAAAAACGCATTACGCAAAAGCTGGATGTCGATCATTTTAATGCACGCAGCGTAGTATTTGCCGATGGAACGGAAGAAGCGATAGATGATGTAATTTTTGCCACAGGCTATGAGCTGAACCTTCCTTTTCTGAGCAGCGAAATATACCAGGTTATCAACACCGGCGATGAGCACCTCGATCTGTATAAATATACTTTCCACCCCTCGTTCCCCAACCTGGCTTTTATAGGCCAGTATTTACAATCAGGCTCGTTCTTTCCCTCGCTCGAATTGCAGGCGCGGTGGATCACGGGCACCTGGAGTAACCATATCCCGGCAGCAAGTCCGGCTGAGATGCTTGATTGGATAGCTGGTTTTAAAACGACAAAAGGCCAGGGAATGCCCGGGCTGCATGAGCTGGCTGGCCTGGTGGCAAATGCCGCCGGTTTTGAACCCGACCTTAATGCCTTCCCCGACCTTGCCGGCTCGCTGCTTTTCGGCCCGCTGCTGCCGTTGCAATTCAGGTTGCAGGGCCACGGCAGCATGCCTGGTGCCAAAGCGGTTTATTTGAAAAATAATGCCGGTAAAGTTAACAGCATCAGTGATTTGAGTGATGAGCAATTAACCCAGCTGAAAGCCGTAGCCGGTGTTTTAAAAGAAAACACGGGCCTGCAGCAGCTTATTGAAAATATTTAATGGCGGTAATTTTTCATGCGCTGCATGCTTTTAATACCTTTGCCCCCATGACCCCACAGGAACTAATAACCTATTTCGAAACCGCCACATTACCCGAAACCCTTCGCCTCGACCGGGCCTCCACCCAACTGGACGTAGCGGAAGCCGTAAAGCGGAACATTGAAACCATGTTATTGAACAGCGATGGCGGCAGGGCAATGCACCGCCTCACCCGAATAAAGAACGCGCTGGAAACGCCCTATAGCGGTCAGCCGATCCCCAAATTATAATTTCCAACCAAAATACCGGTAACAAAAAAAGCGTTCTTACGAACGCTTCAATCCCATTGGTAGATGGTTTTTTATAATAGTATTAAGTCGATAGTCTTTAGTCGAAAGTCCGAGCCAGGATATTGCTTTTTCTGACTTAGAACTTAAGACTTTCGACTCAAGACTAATCGGCATTTTTCGAGTAACAAGATACTAAGCTCCAATCAGTTGCAGGAATGCTGCTTGCCGCACATTTGCATCTTCAATTTTCCTGATATCTTTTCTAAGGATCGCTCTCAATTGCTGATCGATTGATTTTAGTAAGTCGGTGGTTTTAGTTGATTTCGCTTTCATAGTTTAAATGTTTTGCTGAACTATACATAGTAAATATAGTGCCAATTCTAAAATGAGCACGTCCACCGGCCAAACGGGGGTTCGCATGTATATTTTAGTATACAAGACGTACTGTCGGTTGTATTTTACGCGGTGTTAGAAATATAGGAATACGATCCATTGGGCTGCGGATACAACCACAATAGCCGCTCGTCGCCTCACCCTGCCCTCTCCAAAGGAGAGGGTGTTGAAAGGGAAATTTCGAAGAGCGAAGCTCAAGTCCTCTCCATTGGAGAGGATTATTACATGAGGGCTTCGCCGTTTAGGTGAGGCGAAGTAGGAGTTTGAGGTGTGCCAATTCTTGTTCCGAACTCACGTTAACGTAATAACCTGGGCGCCTTATCCGTTTAAAAAATCAAAACCTCTCCGATACGCCCATGGCCCGTCCAAATAAACCCACAGGTCGAGCCCTGTAGCGGTAATAGTAAACGGCTCAAAATGTTGCGAAAGTTCATTGAGCAGGTTTTTAGCTTTTCCTGGTGTTTCCTTATTCATGATAACCACATGCGGACGAAAGCCTTGCCGGTCCTGCGGGATCAGGTCGGTGTTGAAATGCCGGCTCAATAATTTATATAGTGCCAGTAACGCAGGGCTCTCAATTTTGTAGGCTACCCCTGCCCCTAAATTTATAAGCCCGGTTACCTCAAGATTGAATAAAGACTGCTGCAGGTTCTCCAACACCTCAAAGGTGGATATTTGATCAGGCAATTGATGAAACAGCGTCAAATGCGCACTGAGTAAGTTAAGCCGCGGCGGGAAGTATCGCGCACGTTGCTTATCAAAGAATGCCTGGCTGGCTGCATCCAGTCGCATTGTTAAAATTAATGGCCTCTTTGGTGCGTCCTGCATTTATCTGAACAGTATTTAACCTCATCCCAAACTTTCTCCCATTTTTTACGCCAGCTGAATGGCCTCCCGCAAACTATACAGGTTTTTTGAGGCAGATTTTCTTTTTTAACCCCTTTCATATTTTTATTTCCTTTGAACCCTCCACCAAAGGTAGTCAGAGGATTCTTTTTTGGTTCCCCTCTTGAGAAGGGGCGCGATTTTACTTATCCTAACAAAAAGCGCTCAACTATATTGATATATTTTTGTGGTTCCTCAAACGTTGGTGCATGTCCTGAATATTCCATCTCAACAAATGTTGCATCTTTAATCAGTGAGGCCACTTCCTTTCCGTCGGCCGGTGGGTTCAGCACGTCATGTTTTCCGCTAATTACCAGCGTTTTTGCCGTTATTTTCGGGAGCAGGTTTCTGAAATCGAAAGCACCTATAGCTTTGTTGGCAGCGGCAAATTGCTCGTGACTTAGTGTAGTCTCAAATATCTCCAAATGATTTTTCATCAGCTCAGGACCATACACCATATATTTCAAAAGCTTCAAAATGGTTGCGTGCATATCCAGGCCTTCAATCTCTTTTTCATTTTCTTTGAATAAGCGCTGAATAGACGAGGTGAGCCCGTTTGATTTGGTAACAGTTAATACCAGCTTATCGATACGGTCGGGAGCGGTAATGGCAACCAGTTGCGCAATATAACTACCCATAGAGACGCCCAGTAAATGCGCTTTTTCGAGTCCGAAATGATCCATGATTCCCAAAACGTCGTTCGCATGGTCTTCTATGGCATATTGCAATGGTTTGTCTGATTGCCCGTGGCCACGACAATCAAACGCAATAGTTTTAAAGTTTTTCGACAGCGGACCAATTATATTTCTTAAATGTGCCTGGTGATCTCCGCCCACGCCATGTATTAATATAACCGGAAAGCCAGCCCCTTTAACTTCAATAAAAAGCTGAATGCCATTAATCTTTACAAGTCCCATGCTGATCTTTTGAGGTGCAAAGGTAAAGAAGGTATCAGGATGCTAACAGTATCTGCTGGTCTAAAATTTTCTCTATAGCATATCCTACCGTGCCCATTATGGCGGCATCCTGCCCGAGTTTTGATAAAACAACATCAACCTTTTCCCGCATCTGCGTCATGCAATACGTGTTAATTGATTGCTGGATCGGGATAGTTATATATTGCTTTGCTTCGGCCATTTTTCCACCCAGGATAATAAGCTCCGGGTTAAAAAGTTGTATCAGGATAGCTATACCCCGCCCCAGTTTAATGCCGATATCGGCCAATATACTAATGGCATACTGGTCGCCGCGGTTTGCCGCATCAATAACCAATTGTGGTTCTATTTTATCTATTTCCTGGTCCGATAGTTTATCCAAAATTGAGTTCTGACCAGACTTTATACCTTCCTTGGCCATTTTTGCCAATGCAATGCCCGAGGCCACCGTTTCAAGGCACCCGCGTTTGCCGCAATAACATAAGGCGCCATCTTCAACAAAAGGGATATGCCCAAATTCGCCCGAAAAGCCGGATGTTCCGTTTTGCAATTTTCCGCCCATAATCACCCCTAAACCAACGCCCCAGTCCATTAACAGCACCAGTACATCCTTTTTATTATTGGCCAGCCCAAAACGGGATTCTGCAAGCGTTGCGCTCTTAACATCATTTTGAATGAAAACTGGTTTGTTGAACTTTTCTTCTAAGGTATCTTTCAGGCTTTTTGATTCTTTTCCTGAAAACAAATAAGTATAATTCTCGCCCAGGGCGGTATCAACCAGGCCCGGCATGTCGACCCCAATCCCGATCAATTTAGACTGATCGATCTTCGAGGCCTTCATTAAATCCTGCGCAATATTATAAAGCTGGTTTACGGCAGTTACCTCTTGCGTTATCGGGAATGTAAAGCTTTGCACCCCGGTAATGTTGTTATTATTACTATCGAAAATGGCCATCTTGATCTTAAATCGTTCCATATCGATGCTAAGAATATAGAATGAATTATCCTTTAGTGCATACAGGTCAGGCTTTCTTCCGCCAACAGATTCGCCTCTTCCTTTTCTTTCTATTAAATCCTCCTCGATAAGTTCATTTATCAGTGTGATTGACGTGGGTAAGCTTAAATTCAGAAAATTACTCAGGCTGGCGTTCGACTGCGGGCCCTCAGCATGTATATATTTTATAAACTTAACCTTTTGCAAATATTTTTTCCGCTCAATATTACTCAGCTCGTCTAAATAAGTTTTATCTACGAGTATCGACTTAAGGGGGCTTGAATTCATAGTATGCATGTGCAATTAGTAGTACTACCGGTTATTTTAAAAGTACTTTTATAAAATTTTTAGTAAAGTTAAATATATTTATATAAATAATTACATTTCGATAATTTGTTTTGATTATTTTTTATATAATTGGTTTTTATTTTCCTAAAAAATGGACTTAGGAAAATTTTACCAACTAAAACAAACCAAATATGAAAAATCAATTTAAGTTAACGGTAGCGTTAGCGGTGGTTATTGCTTCCCTGGCGTTTACTGTTTCTAAAACCAAAACGCCTGCATCGAACAAAAAAAGCGGCTGGATAAGTCTTTTTGATGGCAAAACCTTAAATGGCTGGCATGGCTACAATAAAACAACACCGGTTAAAAACTGGGATATTGAAGATGGCGCCCTGGTATGCCTGGGTGCAGCCAAAGATGCATCGGGAGGTGATATAGTAACTGATAAGAAGTTTGCTAATTTTGAATTGAAATGGGAGTGGAAAGTAAGCAAGGGCAGCAACAGCGGTGTAATGTATCATGTGCAGGAAGACGCAAAATATCATGCACCGTATGAAACAGGCCCCGAATACCAGGTTATTGATGATGTTAATTTTCCGCAGAAGCTGGAAGAATGGCAACAAGCAGGCGCCGACTATGCCATGCACGTTGCTAACAGCAATAAAAAGCTAAAACCGGTAGGTGAGTGGAATACCAGCAGCATCATTTTTAACAACGGCCATGTGGAACATTGGTTGAACGGCAAAAAGATAGTTGAGTTTGAGGCCTGGACCGACGACTGGAACAAAAAACGTACTGAAAGTAAATGGAAGGATTACCCGGATTATGGGAAGGCTAAAACCGGCGAGATTGCTTTACAGGATCATGGCGATAAGGCTTTTTACAGGCACATCATGATCAGGGAGTTGTAATCCAGTTAAGTCTGTGAAATAAAATGATATGTTTTTTATAAAACCATTACTTACCCATCAATAACCATGAAAGAACCAATAATAAATACCCGGCGCGATTTCATAAAAAAGTCGGCTATCGCGGCGGCAGCATTTACTATAGTGCCGCGCTTTGTTTTGGGCAAGGGTTATCTTGCTCCAAGCGATCACCTTACTAAAGGCATCGTCGGCGTTGGCGGCATGGGCCGCAACCATATCCCTTACGGCGGCACTAAAGTGGTTGCCATTTGCGATGTCGATAAAAATCACTTGCACGAAGTAGCCGGCATGCTGAATAACGGCGCAAAAACAATGAGCGATTACCGGGAGCTTATTCAAATGCCGGAAGTTGATATTGTACACGTTGCTACCCCGCCGCACTGGCATGGCATTATAGCCGCCGATGCAGCAAGGGCAGGAAAGGATATTTGGTGCGAGAAGCCAATGACACATACCATAGGCGAAGGAAAGCGCCTGATGGAGGCAGTGCAGCAGCATGGCCGTATTTTCCGGCTGAACACCTGGTTCCGTTTTGAAGATAATTTTTACGGGATGGGAACCACCGTAAAGCCGATCAAAAAATTGGTAGAAAGCGGAATGCTGGGCTGGCCACTGACGGTAACTGTTGGCCGCCATACCGGTTTCGACTGGAAGTTTTACTGGGTTGGCAAAACCAATTTGCCCGCAATGCCAGTTCCGCCCGAACTGGACTATGAAACCTGGCTGGGCCCTGCGCCTTATAAGCCTTACCACCCGCACCGCGTGCACCAAACCTTCAGAGGTTATTGGGATTACGATGGCGGTGGCCTGAGCGATATGGGGCAGCATTATTTAGATCCCGTTCAATACTTTTTAGGGAAGGATAATACCAGCCCGATAAGCGTTGAAATAGATGCTCCGCAGCAAAATATGGATGCAGTAGGCACCTGGAGGAAGATAACCTACACTTATGCTGATGGCTGCAAAATTATATTGGATGGTGAAGGAACAGTTGATAATGTACCTTACATAGAAGGGCCAAAAGGAAAGCTATATCCCGGGTTTAAATCGGACATCCCCGACCTGGAGCGGAAATTATCTGAATTCCCCGACCCCGAACCACAGGTTACCGACTTTATTGACGCGGTAAAGACCCGGAAAAAATTTGCATTGAATGAGGAAAACGGTTACCGCTCATGCACCATCATTAATATGGGGCTGGTGGCGCTGCGTTTAGGTCGCTCGTTAAAATTTGATCCTGTGAAGCAGGAATTTATTGATGATGAAGGGGCAAACCGCTTAATCTTTCCACCACTTCGCGGCCCCTGGACCATTTAATGTTTAACGATTTTAAATCACAATCATGAGGAAAATATTTATCACAATAGCCTTTTTGCTGCCGTTTGTTGCTTCGGTACAGGCGCAGCAATCTATACTTGAAAAGGAACCGGCAAACAACGCATCCGAATTAAATGCCAATGCTGTCGCAACTGCGCAGCTTGGGGAAGCGGGTATAGTAAATATGTTGGGTATGCTGCAGCCAACAGGACAGGCAGATAACACTAAAATATTCGATGCCATCAGCGGCTTTTCGTTTTATGTTACGCAGCCGGGTAAAGAGCTGTGGCGCGCCATGGCTGTAAAAGCTTATGGCAAAGCGCTGGCTAAATCGGCCGACAAAGAAAACCAGGCATTTATCATCAGCCAGTTACAGGTTACAGGTAAGGATGATGCTATTCTCATCCTTAAAAAATACCTGGGCGATGAACGCCTTTGTGACCCCGCTGCGCGTGCTTTGGTAAAGATCGGTTCGCCTGCAGCAAAAGGAACTCTATTGTTAGCCTTAAGAGGTTCGCGGGGCGCCTGCAGGTTATCGTTAGTAGAAGCCCTGGGCGATATCCGGAATGCTGACGCCGTAAAAAGTATATCGGAACTGATAGGCAAAGACAAAAAACTGGATAAGGTGGCGCTATACGCGGTGGCTAATATAGCCGACCCTATATCAATCAACCTGATGGCTAACGCAGCCCAGAAGGCCGGGTTTACTTATGATGAAACCAACGCCACATCAGCTTACCTGTTGTATATTAAAAATTTAGCAAAAACGAACGTGGTAATTGCCGCCCGCCTGGCTAAAACCCTGTCGTCCAAAGCAGGCCTGGCTAACCAGGAGCAGACCCACACGGCGGCTTTAAAATTACTGGCCGACATGCAGGGAGCCAAAAGCACTCCATTGCTGATCGATGCCGCAAGGAACAACAATCCGCAATACAGAGAAGCCGCTTTAAAATTTGCGGCACCCTACCTCAACCCAACTAATACTGCTTTATGGCTAAGAGAATTAAGCATAGCTAATGACGGGGAAAAAGCCGCCATCATCAAAATGCTGGGCGATAACAAGGCCGCTTCGGCATTGCCTGCAATATTAGCGCAATTAAACAGTAAGGATAGCGGGGTGGTGGTTGCTGCCATTACGGCAACAGGTAAAATAGGGCAGGACAGGTACCTCAGCAATTTATTGCAGGTATTGAAAACCGGCGACGCCGCAGAAATTACCGCAGTACAAAACGCGCTCCTGATAATGAAAGGAACTACCGTTGTTACAAAAGTAGCGAACGTTTTGCCCACTTTGCCTGCCGATGTACAGGTAGCGCTTATTGACGTTTTGGCTGCGCGGGGGGCTCATGATAAGATCGGCGTAATAATACCATTACTAAACAGTAGCGATACTAAAGTTCGCGTGGCGGCTTATGCATCCTTAAAGCAACTGGCAGGTGAAGATAATTTGAATCAATTATTTGTTTTACTTTCTTCGTCAACCCAGGCAAATGAAACATCAGATATATCTGCAGCCATTATTGCGGCTATCGGGCAGATGAAGGATAAGTCGGTGGAAAGCCCCGTGGTATTGGAGCAAATGAGCAAAGCCGCTGCGGATAAGAAACAGGTATACTTTAACATCCTTGCAAGCATAGGTGATAAAAGGTCGCTTGCTGCTATATCAAAAGCTTTCGACCAGGGCGATGCTTCTGCCAAACATGCGGCTATCGCGGCCCTGTCGGCATGGTCTGATCTAAGCGCCGCGCCCGAATTGTTTACGATTGCGAAAGAAGCGAATGACCCGGGGGTGAAAAATCGGGCAATTATCGGCTATGTGGCTACGATCAGCAAATCCGGTTACCCGGCCGATGAGAAGGTGATTTACCTGCGCAATGCTATGCAACTGGCACAAACCGTTCCGCAGAAAAAACTCGTACTGGAAAAATTGGCAGATAATAAAACCTTCCCTGCGCTGCTATATTTAAGCAAATACCTCGACGATCCCGAATTGAAGGATGATGTATCCAACTACGTCTCAAATATCGGGCTGTCTGACAAGAACTTTTATGGCAGTGAGGTAAAGCAATGGCTTGAAAAAACCTTGCAGATAAAAAAAGGCGGCGACAGCGATTATGAAAAAGTAGCCATTCGTAAGTTTATTGCCGAGATGCCTGCAGACGCCGGCCTTGTACCGCTATTTAACAATAAAGACCTGGCCGGCTGGAAAGGTTTGGTTGGCAACCCGATAGAGCGCAGCAAAATGGACGCCCAAACACTGGCCAAAGAACAACAAAAGGCGGATGATATTATGCGCAAAGGCTGGTATGTAAAAGACAGCGTACTCAATTTCAGTGGCGAAGGCGAAAATATATGTACCACCAAACAGTACCGCAACTTTGAAATGTATGTGGATTGGAAAATAGAAAAAGAGGGTGATGCAGGTATTTACCTTCGTGGGTCGCCGCAGGTGCAGATATGGGACACATCAAGGGTAAGTGTTGGTGCGCAAGTAGGTTCCGGGGGATTATACAATAACCAGGCGCATCAAAGCAAACCACTCAAACTGGCTGATAATGCCATTAACGATTGGAACAATTTCCATATCATTATGAAAGGGGAGAACGTTACCGTTTACTTAAACGGTGTGCTGGTTGTTGACAATGTGGTAATGGACAACTACTGGGACCGTAAACAACCTATCTTCCCTAAAGAACAAATAGAACTGCAGGCGCACGGAACGCATGTGTATTACCGCGATATTTACATACGTGAATTGCCGGAGTAAAATAAAAAATCAATTATAAAAAAATAGTGATGCCCGAGGATAAAGAACAATCAATAACTCAAAATTCAAGGAGAGGTTTTATTAAAACAACTGCGCTTGCAGCAGCGGGATTTATGATAGTACCCCGTCATGTACTTGGGGGTAAAGGATTTTTGGCGCCGAGCGACCGGTTGCAACTTGCCGGTATAGGGGCAGGGGGAAAAGGCGAGAGCGATATTGCCGGCATTGTGAAAGGCGGAAAGACCGACGTAGCATTTTTATGCGATGTTGACGACCGGAGCGCGGCCACATCAGTCAAAAACTTTCCCAAAGCAAAATACTATAAAGACTACCGTGAACTGCTTGACAAGGAAGCTAAACACATTGACGCGGTAACCGTGTCGACACCTGATCATAACCACGCTATGATTGCGATGGCTGCCATGCAGTTAGAAAAGCACGTATATATACAAAAGCCTTTAACCCACGATATTTATGAAGCACGCATGCTCACTGAGGCGGCAAAACGCTACCAGGTGGTAACCCAAATGGGTAACCAGGGTGCTTCGGGCGATGGCGTAAGGCGATTGCAGGAATGGTATAATGCTGGTAAGATTGGCAAAGTACACACCGTATATTGCTGGACCGACCGCCCGGTTTGGCCACAGGGAATAGCATGGCCAACAGGCAAAACCGAAATTCCTAAAGAATTAAATTGGGACTTGTGGCTGGGTAGCGCCCCCGATAAGGATTATATAGATAACCTGGTGCCCTTTAACTGGCGCGGCTGGTGGAACTTTGGAACAGGTGCTTTAGGCGATATGGGCTGCCATCTGGTTGAACCACCTTTCAGGGTGTTGGATCTGGATACGCCGATTGCTGTAGAATGTAGTGTAGGAAGTGTATACGTTGGGGAGTTTAACCGCGGTTATTTTCCTGAAAGCTGTCCGCCTTCAAGCCACGTTATCCTTACGTTTGCTAAAACGGATAAAACAAAAGGCGAAGTAAAGGTACACTGGATGGACGGTGGAATAAAGCCGGAGCGCCCGGAAGAACTGGGCCCTGATGAAAGATTTGGGGATAATGGGGTGTTGTTTATCGGCACCAAAGGAAAGATGATTTGCGAAACTTATGGCAAAAATCCAAGGCTTCTTCCCTTATCGCGCAATAGTGAAGATAATACCGCGATCACTATTCCACGCGTTCCCGGGCAGGAAGACGGACATTATACGATGTTTGCCGAAGCAGCCATGGCCGGTTATGGCAAGATTCAGCTGAGCTCTCCTTTTGAGATCGCTGGTCCGCTTACCGAAACATTGTTGATCGCCAACCTGGCTATTAGGGGTACCGATGTGCAACGCAAGGATGCAAACGGAAATATAAGCTATCCGGGCAGAGACATGAAAATGTTGTGGGATAAAGCTAACATGAAAGTGACCAACTTTGACGACGTAAATCAATTTGTAAAACGCCAGTACCGCAAAGGCTGGAGTTTAGGCGTATAAAAGCAAAACATGTCTGTACAGAACAATATAAAGGTGTTGGTGGTAGGCTGCGGCAATATGGGGTCATCTCATGCCGTGGCTTACCATACTTTACCCGGCTTTGAAATATGCGGGCTGGTATCTACCGGAAAGAGCAAAGAGGTGCTTAATCAAAATTTGGGCGGTGGCTATCCGTTGTTTGATGATTTTTATGAAGCCCTTGACGTAACGAAGCCGGATGCCGTTTGTATTTCTACCTATCCGGATACACATGAGCCCTACGCTATCAAGTCGTTTGAACAAGGCTGCCATGTGTTTATAGAAAAGCCATTGGCTGATTCTGTTGAGGGAGCGATAAGGGTTGCAGCAGCTGCGGAAAAGGCAAATAAAAAGCTGTTGGTAGGGTATATTCTAAGGTATCACCCATCCTGGGAAAAGTTTACGGAACTGGCAAGAGAAATGGGGAAGCCGCTGGTGATGCGTATGAACCTGAATCAGCAGAGCCACGGCCACAAATGGACGATTCACCGCAATTTGATGAAAAGCCTGAGCCCGATTGTAGATTGCGCAGTACATTATATTGACGTGATGTGCCAGATGACGCGATCGCGGCCAATGCAGGTGAGTGCCATCGGCGCAAGGCTTACAGATGATATCCCGGACTGGAATTATAATTATGGCCACCTGCAGATCCGTTTTGAAGATGGTTCTGTGGGTTGGTATGAAGCCGGCTGGGGCCCAATGGTAAGCGATAATGCATTTTTCATTAAGGACGTATTCGGGCCTAAAGGTGCGGTTTCTATTGTCGCGAAAAATGCCGCGTCGGCCGGTAATTCAGACAATATCAGGGCGCATACCAAAACCGAATCAATCAAGGTGCATTACGCAGACCTCGATGCGGACGACGAGTTTACCAGGGAAAATGAGTGGATAGATTTGAAAGACGAACCCGACCACCAGGAATTGTGTAATCGTGAACAACGCCATTTTTTAAAAGCCATACTGGAAGATATCGACCTTTCAGAACCTGCTGCCGACGCGGTAAATAGCCTGAAAATTGCCTTTGCCTGTGATGAATCGGTAAAAACGGGAAAGATGATCGACCTGTAGGATGGTGTGCCTGCCTCTGGCACATTATAACATTTACCGGCAATATTAACCCGACGTTATGAAACAAATTATATTAACAAGTATTGGCTGGCTGGGTGTGGTTTTATGCACCTTAGGTTATTTATTGTTAAGCTTAAAAGTAATAAAGGCCGAATCGCGGACTTTTCAGTTATTGAACATCATGGGCGGACTGTGTTTGGTAGCCACAGCAATTGATAATAGCGATATGCCAAATGCTGTAGCCAACCTGTTATGGATGTTTATTGGGGTATTTGCCTTAGGTCGCCAGTTACGTATCCAGGGTGCTTCCAGGGCTGAATGAGTTATCTATACCCAAAATTTCGTAAGCTTTATTCTTGTAATATTCAAGGCGCTCGGCATATGCTTTTTTATCATTTTCTAACGAAAGATAAAAATATGCGCCATCTACCAGTACGAAAATTAAATCAGCCGCTGTTTTAGGGGTTGGAACGTTTATTAAATGCTTTTCATTGCATTGCTCTATCATTGACGCAAGTGCAAGGCGAAGGGAATCCAGTATAGTCTTATATTTTGCTTTGATTTTTTTCTCTCTGAACGCCAATGCATAAAAGGTATAAAACAGCCCATCGTCAAATAGCAAATTCCATTTTTTTGAAAAAAGCATTTCAATCGTTTTTTGTAAATCTTCAAGCGTAACTTCTTCCTTATTTTTAATCGTATAGATCAACAGGTATCTTTCGAGGATATAATCTATCAGTGCATAAGTTAGATCCTCCTTTGTTTCAAAATAATGACTGACAAGGCTTGGATTAATATCCATCACTTTCGCTATTTTGGCGATAGAAGTATTCTCATAACCTTCTTTTTTAGCAACCTTGTAAAAGGTCTTTATAATTTCTAATTGTCTTATCTCTTTAAGGCTCTTTCTACCCATGCTAATAATATCTGAAACGACTAAACTACTCAAAAGTAATCTTATTTCTGAAATTTTATAAATTGATTGGTTATTCAATTAACTTACTGCTTTTTAATCGTCGATATTTCATAGGCTTGCGAATTGGCAGAACAGAAATATTTAAAATCCGGATGATAGCTTATTTATATGAGCTTTTGGCCTATAAACCCCAATATCGCTTAATAATAGGGTAATAACGTAAAACTTTTATTGCGTATAAATTCTTTCTTTGTGAATTATAAATTGATTGGTTGTTCAATTAATTTATTAATTTTTCGATAACCAATTGATAACATAAGAACCAGACCTTAGCCGCGCTTTAGATAACGCGGTGAATGAAAATTAAACTATTAAATATTAACCCGATTATGAAAAAAAAACTACTATTGATCTGCTTCATGTTCTTTGCAGCAAAGGGTTTCGCTCAAAACATCACCGTTAGCGGTGTGGTTTTTGATGCCGATGCCAAAGGCCCCCTACCATCGGTAAACATCAGGGTAAAGGGAACAACCCAGGGCACCGCAACAAATTTACAGGGCAACTATTCCCTTGTTAACGTAAACCCAAATGCCACGCTTGTTTTTTCCTTTATGGGGTTTAAGCAGCAGGAGATCAGCCTTAATGGGCGAACCCAATTGGACGTAAACCTATCGCCAGACTATGGTAACCTCAACGAGGTTGTAGTTGTCGGCTTTGGCGCCAAGAAAAAAATAAATATTGCGGGAGCCATCGATCAGATTTCGGGCAAACAGCTCGAATCGCGCCCGATAGCAAACGTAATGCAGGGTTTGCAGGGCCTTAGTCCGGGCCTTAATATTACTTACCCCGGCGGATCGCCCGGTACGGTACCGACAATCAATATAAGGGGATTTACTTCCATAAACGGAGGCTCGCCATTAATTGTAATTGACGGCATCCCGGCATCAAGCAACGACGATATGTTGCGCCTAACCCCATCAGATATTTCATCTATTTCTATATTGCGTGATGCCGCATCGGCAGCTATTTATGGGGCAAGGGCGGCATTTGGTGTAATACTTATCACAACCAAACAAGGCAGTGCAGGTCATCAGCTCATTAGTTACAATGCGTTGTCGTCGTGGGGTAAGCCTACTATTTTACCGCAGCCTGTAACCGACCC
The DNA here is from genome assembly GCF_024055575.1 of Mucilaginibacter flavidus. Classification (GTDB taxonomy): domain Bacteria; phylum Bacteroidota; class Bacteroidia; order Sphingobacteriales; family Sphingobacteriaceae; genus Mucilaginibacter; species Mucilaginibacter flavidus. The sequence goes on from NZ_JAMXOE010000011.1 coordinate 100,096, forward strand.
CTACATCTACTCAAAGGTGCTCGAAACATCTACAAATAATACGCCCTGGGACTACGTGAATTACAGCGATGAGCATTACAAATGGGCCAGGGAAAGATCTGACAACCCATCTATTGCAGATACCAGGTTAAATCCATCTGATCCTACAAAATGGGATTACATGGGAAGCAACAATTGGTATAAATATTTTTTTAATGATGCCAGCTTATCACAAAACCATACGCTGACACTTTCGGGAGGCGCCAATATAAACAGCACACCTTTAACTTATTACCTGTCTGCAGATTATACCAAAGAAAATGGCCTGAATAAACTTTCAGACGATTTCTGGAACCGTTATGGCTTGAGATCGAGGTTGGGATTTTCGCCTTTAAAGTGGCTTAAAATAGATAATAACCTCAGTATTTATGAAACTAAACGGGCCCAGCCGGCAAGCAGCATAACCGATATTTATTATTTGCAACCAACCGACGTAGCCAAAAACCCGGATGGTACCTGGGCCAATACCGGGGCAGGAAGGCTTGGAGCCAGGCTGGTTGATGGCGGGAATAACCTCCAAACTATGTTTGGTTTTCAAAATATTGCCAGCGCAACAGCTACATTCTTAAATGGCGATTTAACGGTAAATGGCGATGCTTCGTTTAAAAGAGAATTGTGGAAATACCACGCCGACGCAAATTCGTATAATATTGGCTATGGGCCGAATGATGTGCGGCAGGAAGGCGGTACAGGTGGTGTAACCGAGAATAACGGCTACCTATATAATAACGCCTTCAATTTATATACCACGTATAAAAAAAACATCGGCGACCATTTTTTTAGCGCTATGGTTGGCTATAACTCCGAAGATTATAACTATTCAACTATAGGTGCCTCGAAGGACGGGCTTATATCATCTTCATTGCCTTACCTGGCACTAACCAACGGTACCTCATCGGTTAACGCAAGCTATTCGGCCTATGCCACAGCCAGCGAATTTGGCCGCCTAAACTATACCTATAAAGGACGTTACATTTTAGAGGGCACCGGCCGCTACGATGGATCATCACGTTTCCCTACAAAAAGTCGTTACGGCTTTTTTCCATCGGCATCAGCAGCGTGGATAGCGAGCGCCGAAGATTTTTTTAAGCCTTTGGCCCCTGTAGTGTCTACGTTTAAGTTGCGCACGTCATACGGCGACCTTGGCAACCAAAACGTTAGCGATTTTGGTTATATACAATCACTGCGAACAGGTGTTTCGGGTTATTTAATAGGCGGCAATAACCAAAGCCCGATTATTACAGGCGCCCCCGGGTTAACCGTCGACCCTAATACCTATACATGGGAAAGGGTATCCACATTTAACGTAGGTACTGATATCGGCCTTCTTAATGATAAATTCCTGGTTGGATTTGATTATTATATCCGCAATACCAAGGGGATGCTTACCGCTGGCCAGGAATTGCCGGGTGTACTCGGTACCGCAGTTCCAATGCAAAATGCAGCTGACTTAAGAACTAAAGGCTGGGAATTATCTGTAACCTACCAGGACAGGTTTACGCTGGCTTCTAAACCTTTCAGTTTTTCAACCAAAGTATTCCTTTCCAATTCTGACGCTGAAATCACACGATTCAAGAACGATCAGAATCTTTTTTCGAGCTACCGGGTAGGGCAAAAAATTGGGGAGATATGGGGGCTGGAAAATAATGGGTTATTCCAGAACCAGGCCCAGATAAATGCGCTTGATGAATCGGGCATTATACCCTGGGGTGCTTTAAGCATTGTTCCGGGCTGGCCCCAGTACAAAGACCTGGATGGAAACCATAAAATTGAAAAAGGCTTAAGTGCAAATGATCCCAAAGACTTAAAAATTATTGGCAACAGCGCCGATCATTATAGTGTTGGCGCCAATATAAATATGAATTGGAATGGCATTGATCTTTCTGTATTCATGCAGGGCGTATTAAAAAGAGATTTTTACCCGCACCATTATTTGTTTTGGGGACCATATCAGCAGCCCTATGCCAACGTATATCCATGGAACCTTAATTACTACCGCGCCACACCCGAGACGGCTGCGCAAAGAGCCCAGGATTCGAAATCTTATTTGGCAGCAGGCCTTGCCGATGCCAATACAAACTCTTACTACCCTGTGCTGCAAGCATGGCTGGCCGATGCCAATTACGGCGCCGGATTGGATATCCCGCAAACAAAGTACCTGTTAAACGGCGCTTATTTAAGAATTAAAAATGTTTCATTGGGTTATACCTTACCCACCCATTTAACAAAAAGAGCAGGTATAAGCCGCCTTCGCATTTTTGTAACCGGCGATAACCTTTACGAGTTCTCGGCTATAAAGAAATATATCGATCCTGAGGCGGTAAATCAAGGCTCAAGCGCATGGGCATATCCATTCCAGCGAAAATATGCAATCGGCTTAAACTTAGATCTTTAATTTTTAAATGATTTAATAATTATTAAAAAAATCAGTCATGAAGAAATACACTATATATATCGTGTTTATTGCAATTGCGTTTACTGCATGCAAAAAAAGCGGACTCGACCGTTTTCCCCAAACGGCTATCTCACCAAATCTTTTCTTTAATACAGAAAATGACCTTTCGTTATACGTTAACGGCCTGCTGTCTATGCCCGACAGGTATAGCTACCTGAATGATCAAAGCAGTGACAATGTTGCAACTACCGCTAACGTAGAAGTGAAAAATGTAATGGCAGGCAGCGCCAATTCACAAAATATTACCTCGGGTTGGGACTGGAGCCGGTTACGCGATGTGAACTATTTTTTAGAAAACTATAGTAAGGCAAAAGTGAGCGCCGATATAAAAAATCACTATGCCGGATTGGCCAGGTATTATCGTGCCTTATTTTATATGGATAAAGTTAAACGCTTTTCGGATGTGCCCTGGTACTCGGGTACTTTGAGCCCGGGCGATAAAGCTTTATACAAGGCACGCGACCCAAGGGCATCGGTTATGGATAGCGTGATGGCCGACCTTGATTTTGCCTATCAGCACGTAAGGGAAAGCGTTCCCGCAGGTACACCCGGGAAATGGGCGGTAGCTGCATTCTATACCCGCACGGCGCTTTATGAAGGTACTTACCGTAAATATCATCCCGAATTAAATTTAGGGGGCAGCGCAAATACTTTTCTTCAAACCGCCGTTAAAATAGCCGGTGATATAATGACCTCGGGTAATTTCGCAGTTTACAATACCGGGAAACCCGATCAGGATTATGCTACTTTGTTCAACAGCCAGGATCTGACTGCAAATAAGGAAGTTATTTTGGCCAATATTTTTGACTACGGTAAGAAGCGGAGCGAGAATGTAAATGGGGTGGTTTTTGGCGACTATGAGCAGGCCCCTGCTAAAGATCTGATCCAAACCTACCTGATGAAAGATGGCAGCCGTTTTACCGACCAGCCAAACTATAACAAAATGAGTTTTGTACAGGAGTTTCAGAACCGCGACCCCCGGCTTGCTCAAACCATAGCATACCCGGGATGGATCAGGGTACCGGATACAAAGCCGTATATCCAGAGTTTAAACAAAAACTTTACAGGCTACCACCAATTAAAAGGGTACATAAACAGCACCGATGCCAGTACCGTAAATGGCGTTGATTTCCCTGTATACCGCTATGCTGAAGTGTTGCTAAGCTATGCAGAAGCACTTGCCGAACTGGGTACCTTAACGCAACCCCAGCTTGATGCTTCGGTGAACCTTCTCAGGAGACGGGCAGGTTTGCCTGATCTTAATATGGCACTGGCAAATTCAGCTCCCGACGCAGTATTACAACAACAATTTCCTAACATTGCGTCGAACGCCGGGGTGATATTAGAGATAAGAAGAGAGCGCAGGGTGGAGTTTGCGTTTGAAAATACCAGGTATGACGACCTGATGCGGTGGAAGGCTGGGAAGCTGTTAGCAAAAAGTCCGGAAGGGATGTATTTCGCAGGTTTAGGAAAATATGATCTAACCGGCGATGGTGTAGAGGATATTATTTTGATAGACGCATCTTCAACCATACCGGCAGAAGATCAAAAGGAAAAGAACTCATTGGGAGTGCCGTTAATATATTACCGCACAGGTACAATTGGCTCTGATGCCACCGTATATTTAAAGAATGTTAATACCGGTAGCTTCATTGTAACCGAATCAGTAACCCGTGATTTCCAGGAACCTAAATATTATTATCGCCCTATACCACAACAACAGGTAATATTGAACCAGGCCCTTAAACAAATATTCGGCTGGTAACAGGTGGTAAATTATTTGATAATCAAAATGAAATGATGAAACTAAACAGGAGATCTTTATTAAAGGCAGCGGGATTGGCCACCGGCGTGATGGTAACCGGTGGGCTGCCGGCCCTGGCTTCCATAAATAACGGGGAAGGAAAAAAAGGTAAAAAATTAGCGCTGACTGTGGCGCATATTACCGATGTGCATATCACTGACGGGAATAATGCACCGGAAAGGTTTAAAAACTGCTTAAAGCACATCATAGCGAAACACAAGCCTGATTTCTTTTTAAACGGGGGAGATTCCATTATGGATGCATCTTATGATAATGTAAAACACGACCAGGTTATCCAGCTATGGAGTATCTGGGATGATTGCATTGCGGTGCTTGATAAATATGAAGTACATAGCTGCATAGGTAATCACGACCCATGGTGGAAGGCTCCCTCAAAAGAGGATGAAATGTACGGGAAAGAATATGTGGTTAAGCGATTGAAAATTCCGCACCGGTACTATAGCTTTACCAAAAAGAACTGGCATTTTATTGTACTCGACGGGAACAACGGCAATATTTCGCTGGACCAGGAACAGTATGACTGGCTACAAGGCGAACTGGAAAAAATACCGGCATCTGCTCCTGTATCGCTGATGTCGCATTTTCCGATTTTAGGTGCCACGCAGGTGCTGGTTGGTGGTGGACATTCCGATTGTAAGAAGTTAAAAGATCTATTTTACAAACACCGCGACAAAGTAAAGATTTGCTTAAGCGGGCACAACCATTTATCTGATCATAGCCATTACAACGATGTTTTATATTGCTGCAACGGAGCTATGAGTGGCTTCTGGTGGGGTAAAGGCGATGTGGAATCGGCAGGGCCGGGTTATTACCTGGAAACCCCTCCGGGTTATGCAATATTAAGTCTGTATGATGATGGAACTGTTGAAAATGAATACTTCCCGCATTCTTATTAACAAGCAGGGAATATACGGGTTACTTTTACACCTTATCTTTGTTCTTCAGCATCGGTAATGCTCTTTATAAGATATAATACTCAAGGCGAAATTAAATTTGCCTTGAGTAAAGTATCAATATAAAAAGCGACTTAATATTATAGCTATGAGAAATTGTTTTTTTGGGTTTATCTGCGGCGGCCTTTTGCTGCTAAGCAACCAGCTTATTGCACAAAGGGTTCAGCTGCCAAATGGCTGGTCACTTTCACCCGCCGGAAACTCAATCCCGTTAAGCAGCGATCTGCCGCTCAATATGGCCATAGCGCCCGACGGAATCCATGCAGCAGTCACCAACAATGGTAACGGGCACCCAACAATTGATCTGATCAATTTGCAGGAACAAAAGTTAGTGGCTACCATAAATGTAAAAGATGCCTGGCTGGGGCTTGCCTTCAGTAAAAACTATTTGTATGCTTCGGGGGGTAATGACAATATTATCACCAGGTATCAGTTTACCGGGAAAAACCTCATCAATAAAGATACCCTTATACTCGGCCAGCCCTGGCCTAAGGATAAAATAAGCCCAACCGGGCTTACCCTTGATGCAAAGCGGGAACGGCTATATGTGGTGACCAAAGAAAACAACTCCCTGTATGTATGCGATACTAAAACAATGAAAGTATTGAGCAGGGTTGCCCTGTCTGCCGAGGCCTATACCTGTAGCCTGAACCCTGTAAAAAGAGAGCTGTATATTTCTGCATGGGGCGGTCATAAGGTTTGGATATATGATACTCAAAAGAACATATTAAAAGATTCAATAAATACAGGAGAACATCCTACAGACCTGGCCGTTGATGCGAAAGGTAAATGGCTTTATGTTGCCAATGCAAGCTCTAATTCTGTATCGGTTATTAATCTAAACACCCGCGAAGTAGCCGAAACGCTTCATACGGCATTATCACCTGATGCACCTGTAGGCTCAGCCACTAACAGTGTTGCGCTGTCTGCCGATGGGAAGACTCTTTATATTGCCAACGCAGATAATAACTATCTCGCTGAATTTGATGTATCCAACCCCGGTAATAGTCACTCCCTGGGATTTATTCCTACTGGGTGGTATCCTACCTGTGTACGTGTTTGCGGCAAGCAAATACTGGTTACCAATGGGAAGGGCATGTCCTCTATGTCTAATCCATACAAGCCTGGCGATAAGCCGTCTTCTGATGATGCAAAATATAAAAAGAGTAATAACAGTGCCCAATCACCTATTAGCCCGATAAAATATATCGGGAGCATGTTTAAAGGCACGCTATCGGTTATCCCTGTTCCAACTCCGGCAATCCAGAGTAACTATACCCAACAGGTTTACAAAAATACGCCCTATTCTAAAGAACGTGAGCTTGCTCCTTCAGGCGAAGCAGGGAACCCGGTTCCTGTTAAGGTCGGGGGCAATTCACCTATTAAATATGTATTCTATGTATTGAAGGAGAACCGTACGTACGACCAGGTTTTGGGTGATATGCCCGAAGGCAACGGCGACAGCAGCCTTTGCCTTTTTGGAAAGAAAATAACACCTAACGGCCATAAATTAGCGCAGGATTATGTGTTGCTCGACAATTTTTATGTGGATGCTGAAGTAAGCGCCGATGGACACAACTGGTCGATGGCTGCTTATGCTACTGACTTTGTGGAGAAGAACTGGCCTTACAATTATGCTGGCAGGGGAGGCAATTACGACTTTGACGGAAGCCGCCCGATTGCAAACCCGCCGCTGGGATTTATATGGAATTACTGTCAGCGGGCCGGCGTTTCTTTTCGAAACTACGGGGAGTTTATGGACACCGGGAAACCTACCCTTGACCTGCTTAGGGAAGACGCACATTATTGCAAGTCGTACCCGGGCTGGAACCTGGCGGTACAGGACGTATTCAGGGAAAAGATTTTTGAACATGACTTTGATTCCCTTGTAGCAAAGCAAAATGTCCCGCATTTTAACACGATATATTTGCCAAACGACCATACCAGTGGTTCATCAAAGGGAGCCTATAGCCCAATTGCACAGGTAGCAGATAACGACCTGGCACTTGGCAGGCTGGTGGAGCATATATCTCATAGTCCTATCTGGAAAGAATCGGTCATTTTTGTTTTGGAAGATGACGCCCAGGATGGCCCGGACCATGTAGATGCCCATCGCTCTGTTGCCTGGGTCATTAGTCCTTTTGTTAAACGCCATAGCGTTAACCACACTATGTACTCAACTTCCGGGATGCTCCGTACCATCGAATTGATCCTGGGGCTGCCCCCTATGAGCCAGTACGATGCCGCCGCAACCCCTATGTGGAACTGCTTTCAGCCCATACCTGACAGCACTGCCTATGTAGCCCAAAATGCTATTGTTGATATCAGCCAACGGAATGCAGCCTGGAATAAGGAGGCCAAGCAATCGGCATTATTTAACTTTGCCAAAGCAGATGCTGCTCCTGATAGATTGTTAAATGAAATTATCTGGAAAGCCATAAAAGGATCAGCCAGCCGGATGCCGGAACCGCGAAGGAGCGCCTTTGTAAAATTATCACCGGTTAAGGATGATGATGACTGATTAGTTTCGCCAATTAAACAAATGCGGATGCGTCATGAAGCTGCGATTGCGCGAGATAGAAGCTATTACTTTACGAGTTTCGCAATATCTTGTCCATTTTCCTTCCTTTCGCCAATTCATCCACCAGCTTATCCAGGTACCGGACTTGCTGTGTTAAAGGATTCTCGATTTCCTCTACGCGATATCCGCAGATTACCCCGGTGATGAGCGATGCATTGGGATTTATCGAAGCCATTTGAAAGAAAGTTTCAAAAGTTGCTTTTTGTCCAATCAGATCTTTTAGTTGCTCATTATTAAAGCCGGTTAGCCACGTTATCACCTGGTCCAACTCTTCTTTTGTTCTGCCTTTCTTCTCCACTTTTGCGATGTACAATGGGTATACCGAGGCAAAGGTCATTTTTGCGATACGCTCGTTGTGTATGTCGGTGGTGTTCATACCTTATATTGTTGACTTGATCTTCGTTACCCAAAAATACCTATAAAACATTGATAAGCAAAAACACAGGCATAGGCACGAGCTTTAGCAAACTGAGCCGGCGAAATGCTGAGCAGTCCTTATACTAAATTACCGGCATGCGCCGATTTTATTAGTCATCCGTTACCGCGTAAGCTTTATCAGCGTAACACCCTGCCGGGGCAGCAGCAATTCAATTTTGCATTGCCCTGCGCTGATATTTACTTTTCTGGGTTTTTCCAGCATTTGCAATTGCCCGTCTTTTTCCAATTCTGCTATTTGGGCGCTATCCGGATTTTGCGGCGATCCCATTTTTTTCCACGCTTCATAGGCATTGCTGTGTTCATCGTCAATCCAGTAATGGGTTAACGTTGCTGTGCTCATCGGTAAGTTTTTTATGGTGAGCTCTACCTGTTCAGCTTTTTCTTTAATATCGTCGTCATGGTAGTTCCAAATCATAATCGTAACAGAATGTTTATCTGCCGAAGCCAGTGCGCCAATATCTGATTCAGCTTTGCGAACGCTTGAATCAACAACCGCTTTTGTATTGTACATCCGGTTTCCATCAACCTTAAGTCTTTTTCCTTTCATCATGCCAAGCATCCTGAATACATTAAGCACAGGTTTATCAATCCCGTTGGTAGCAAGATCGCGGTAGCCGTAAAACCATGGCTGGTTCTCAAATTCAAACGACCATGAAACGGCACCTAAAAAATTAACCTTTAGCGAATCGGCAAGCAAGTATTTCCTGGCAAAAGAGGCGGCGGTATAACTGGCGTACATGGTGCCGTTGCGATAGGCATTTGCCGGATTGGTAGCCATACCGCAGGCCGCACATCCTTCCGGATCTGATTCGCCTATAATTACCGGAAGATCCCTGGTTTCGGGATAAGATCTAACAATTTTGAAACCGGTGCTTATATCCCTTAACTGCGGTGCCATATTCATCCGCACATGACCATCGACTACCTGGGGCTGACCTTTCGCATGAAAAGAAACCAGGTTGAGCGCTGTTCCTGTTTTGCCGGTAGCATAGTTAACGCCACTTATACAATGTTCAATAAAGGCCCTCAGGAAACTTATAGCGCCCTGCCCCGAAGTACCCGCAACCTCGGGTCCGCCAATCGTTATAGTTGGCAATGCTCTTTTTGCGCCGTTAACGGCATAGTCATATAATTTAAAAAATTCTTCCCTGATGCCCTGCCAGTATTCAATGTTTGGTTCGTTCCACACTTCCCAGTACCAGCTCTCAACCTCTGTTTTTCCGAACTTTTGTACCGAATGTTTTACCCACTGGTAGACCAGATCTTCCCATTTATGATAGTCCTTTGGCGGATAGGCCCATCCGGTCGAAAGCTTATTTGCAGTGCCCGGCTGCCAGTGATGCTGATAGGGTTGAGGGTGAGTTGAAAGGGCCTCGGGCATAAACCCGATTTGGGCATAAGGTTTCATGCCGCGTTTAATATAAGTGCTAAAAATACTGTCAATAATTTGCCAGTTATATACCGGGTTCCCCTTTTCATCTTCTGTATAGGCGTTGGTCGAACCCCACTTTAAAGCCGGCGTGCCATCGCCGGTCGTAAGCAGGTTATGCACCCGCATATAAACAGGTACCGGGCTTAATGACGCCAGTTCGCTAAGCAGTTTCCGGCCATCTTTCATATAAGTATAGTTGGGCTCATCGTGACCGAACCAGGCCCAGAAAGGAAACATAGTGCCAGTTTCATTTTTTAAGTCGACTGTGATACCGGCAGCTTGCTGTCCCGTTTTTTGTGCGAAAGTGTTACCGTAGCTTGTTATTATAAGCAACAAAATTATACACGTGTGCTGTATGCTATCTTTCATGGTTGTTAACGGGTGTTATTGAGATTGATGTACCTGTAAATATACTTGCAGTACCTCGTATTTACTTACGTTTCATCTAAAAAAAGGTAGTCTCACAAAACCAAAAAAGCCTCAAATCTTTCGACTGAAGGCTTTCTATTTAATATTAGCCGAAAGTGAAAAATTTCCGACCCAATTTGCGGAGGACTGGCCAAATTAAGCCGACCAAACACATCGCGACTGTACGGCTAAATAAATATTATTCGGGTAATTGCCCGGTTAACAATTTATTGAGTTTATTAAACATCATAATCCAGCCAGCGTAAGCACCTGTTTTCCTCGCTTCGGCTTCAGAAACAGCTTCATGGATTGTTGTCTTTGTTTGACTACCTATTGATTCAAACGTCACAGTGGTCATGATTTCGCCAGGCCATTGCGCCGACAAATTATCTGTCACGTCACCATTTTCATTAGTAATCCGTATCGTGAACGCCAGCTTTTCGGGTGGCAATATTTCAACGTAAGTACCCATTACCCAAGCGCCTCCATGCAGGGGGTGATGAATGTAGTAATGAAACTTCCCTCCTTGTTTTACTTCGATATACTTGTACGCTATGGTACATCCATCCGGAGCATACCAATGCTTGAGTTTTTCAGGGTCGGTCCATGCATCAAAAACTTCCCCGATGGGGGCATCAAATAAGTGGGTTATTAAAAGTTCTTTGTCTTTTGATTTCATATTTATAGTTTTTTTGTTTCCGCTAAAAATTTATCCAGTTTCTCAAACCGCTGACCCCACAGCTTGCGGGATTGGTTCACCCAATCAACCACCTCATCTAATTGATCCAGCCGGGCTTCGCAAAATTGTTCCCGGCCTTTCTGAGTAAGCGTGATCATGCCGCATTCGTTCAGAACTTTAAGATGCTTGGCAATCCCTTGCCTGGTAATTCCCGAATCTTCTACAATTTGACCAATATTTAACGCCCCACCCGATAACTTCTGGATAATCATTCTCCTGGTGGGGTCTGCAATAGCCTGGTAAACGTCTCGTCTTTCAATCATAGCACAACCATTTGGTTGCTAAATATAAATACAACCATTTGGTTGTGCAAATTTTTTTTGAGAATATCTGGCAGCAGTGCAGTTGCTGATCTTTCTAATTCTCGTACCGCTAATCCTGAGTATGCGGGCTTTGGCAATACTTATGGAATTAAAATAAGCGATGATGAAGCTATACATTGCAAAAGCAAGCACCGGTGCGAATGGCTCGTACAAACAGGTGGTAGTATCTAATGCAGTAGATAAAATAGAGCAACCACGATGGGTTTGCATAAAAATGCTGGAAATTGTTTACGTGACCTACGTTACAACATTAATTCATATTTTAGTATCAAATCCTTATGCAATGAAAAAGTACCTATTCATACTGTTTGCTTTCCTGGTAGCTTTGAACTCTTTCGGGCAGGTTAAGCGCCCGTTACCGGTTATTGACATGCACCTGCACGCCATTGGTGCCGACGACCAGGGGCCTCCACCTGTAAAAGTAGGTGCGCCATTTGCCTATTTTGGGTATGCCGAACCTAAGGTAAATTATGGAGAAACTTTTATTGGCGCTTTAAAAACCGGCGCCTGGAACACGGTTTCCATTTCTTCGCCACTTACCGATGATGAGTTAAAGCAGCAAACTTTAGCTGTTTTGAAAGAAAGAAATATATACGGCGTATTAAGCGGCGATATGACTAAAGTAAGACAGTGGAAAGCGACATTACCCGATAGGATTATAAATGCGGTTTATTGGGATTTCGGCATTTTGAAACATGACAAACTTGATGTAGACTCGTTAACTAAACTGTTTAAATCGGGTGAATTTAAAGTGTTTGGTGAAGTTGCTATTCAGTACGAAGGCATATCCGCAGCCGACCCTGCTATGGAACCTTATTTTAAAATGGCCGAAGATCTGGATATTCCGGTAGGCATACACCTTGGTACCGGGCCGCCGGGTGTTTCGCTACTAACTAAATCTCGCGCCAGGTTGGGGAGCGCCCTGATACTAGAAGATGTATTAGTTAAACATCCCAAACTTAGAATATATGCTATGCACGCGGGCTGGCCTATGATAGATGATATGATTGCGATGCTATACGCTTACCCGCAGCTATACGTTGATCTTGGCGTTATTAATTATATACTGCCCCAAAAAGAATTTGATTTTTATTTGCAACGACTGGTAAATGCCGGGTTCGGTAAAAGGGTTATGTATGGATCGGATCAGATGGTTTGGCCCGGTGCCATAAAGATTGGCATTGACAGGATTGAAGGCGCAAGTTATTTAACCAAAGGACAAAAACGTGACATTCTATTTAATAATGCTACCAGGTTTTTAGAGTTAAACGCTAAACAAATTGCAGCTATGCAGTAAGATTCTGTGCTTTAGTGTTAAGTAATAGGTCAAGGCCCGGAACCCAATGCCTTCGGCAGGTATGCCGGAACCTTATGCATGCGCTTTACGTCTCCAGCGAGGCAAATACTAACAACGTTTTATCACGATATAAAATAGCCGAATGCCCATGCCTCATAAATCATTAAAAGTTTTTACTTTGGCGTATTGATGATGACGCCTTATCGCTATTTACTAACTGTACTGCTTGTTTTGGCCTGCACAATTGCTTATGGACAACAGGATCTCGATTTTACAATAACTGCGAACTTGTTAACGGGCAAAAAGGTATTAAAGGTAAGGCGCGATTTTTCAGATCCTTATGCCTGGGTGCTCACCTCAAACAATGGCGTGTACCGCGTAAACAGCATAACTTTAACAATAGACGATTATACCGCTAAATTTTCTGCATATAGTAACCTTCGCTTTATTGATATAGCCGGCCTCAACCAGGATGATGTTTTTATTGCCGCTAATTCAACCAATGTAATTGAATATAAAAATGGTGCACTAAAAAAGATCGGGTCGTCTGATGGGATGGTAGGCGCGGTAAATTCAATAGGGGTCTCCAATTTTGATGCTGTTACCGGCCGCGGCAAACTGCTTATAGGTACCGCTACAGGCCGGGGAGTATTTGATCCGGCAACAGGACAGCTTAATTACTTCAGCAACCCGAATATAACGGATATAAAAATATTTGAATCCACTTACAGGACCCAGGTATATAAAGAGAACACCTATGACCCGCCCGATCCGCAACAATATCCGATAATTATTTCGGGTTACCAAAATGCACAGGAAGCTTATATCTACCAGGTTAACGAGAGCGGGCCAAATGTAACAACTGTATATGTTACCTTGCAAGCCGTGACTGCTATCCCGGGTTATGGCTCTGATATTTTTTGGGGCAACGAAAAAGGAATGTTCCAGGAGGCGGTTCAGAACTTTTACAATCCCAATCCGCCGTATGGGCATTACCTGGATAATACCGGCGTCAATAAAATCACGGCTATTTACGGCCTTACCAGTTTAGGCAACCCAAACTATGCCAATCCGCCATTTACGCTCACCAAGGAAAACCTGCTTATTGGTACAGCCAAGGGCTTATATTTCAGCAACTCGATGTATGGTAATTATGACGGCAGCTCATTACGCACTTTCTCATTATTCCATTTCGACCAGCTGGGCAATGTGGCCGTTAACGATGTATGCGTAAGCGGTACCGCAAGTAATTATTTAGATACCCCAGCCGGGTGTGAGGGTGGCATTTGGCTGGCCAGCGACAACGGCTTATACCTTATAAAACCCGACTACGGAAAATACTTCGACCCTAAACAGATGTTAAAGGCAGCCTCCTTTAATATCCCTAACGGAGACAACCTGGCCGAAACAACGATATGTGGTGGCAGCAGCGTTGACCTGGTTTTAAATCAATATGATGTACAGAATAACGGCATACAATGGTATAAAAACGGAAACATACTGCCCGGCGCCAACCTGGCTACGCTAAGTGTAAAAACCGCGGGCGATTATTATGCTTTGATATACGCCTCCTGCGAAAATATACATGCAGAGACCAATCACTTAAAAGTGAGTGTAACACAAGTGCCTGTTTTCAGCTTCAACTATCCTGATAAGATCCAAAATTGCAATGATGACCCGGTAACCCTTAAAACGGATGACAAGCCCGGCTACAGTTACCGCTGGTACACAAACGGCGTTTTAAATGGGGAAACATCTCCTGCTTTTACAGTTACCCAAACCGGTAAATATAAAGTGGAAGTGAGTGCCTGTACGGATAGCTGGGTGCCTTCAAAAGAAATTGAGGTAGATCTTGTACATCTGCCGGTTCCTGTAATTAACGCCGATAAAGCGAAATATTGTACAGGTGAAAACGCGATATTGACAGTTAACGCAGCCACAGAACCAGATTATGAGATCAATTGGTTTAGCGATGGCAATAAGCTAACCGCGGACAAGAATAAAACCAGCATTACCACAACCATTAATGGGAAATACACGGTAACCATCAGCAGCAAAATTGCAGCTTGTACAGCAACATCAAACCAGCAGCAAATAACATTTACACCCGCACCCGTTTTTACTTTTAACTACCCGGATGCCTTAAGATATTGTGACGGAACGCCGCTTACCCTTAAAGCGGAAGGCAGCACGGCCTATCAATACCGCTGGTATAAGGATGATGCGCTAACCGGCGACCTAACCCCGTCCTTAGCAATAACCCGGGCAGGGAAATATAAAATCGAAGTAAGCTCCTGCGATGGTTCTTGGGTACCATCAAAAGAGGTATCGGTGGATTTTGTAAGCTTACCGGCGCCTGTTATCATCCCGGATAAACCGTCCTATTGTATAGGCGACAATGCTACCTTATCGATCCCTGTACCTGCCGACCCCGCTTATACTATAAAATGGTTCAAGGACAACGTATTATTGCCTGCTGCCAACAATACAACTTCGTTACCCGCAAGTATTGCCGGCGACTATACTGTTTCGATAGTAAGTAACCACCCAAATAGCGATGGGACGACTTGCTCGCAAACCTCCGCAGCTCAATCGATCAGCTTTAACCCGCCACCGACTATCAGCATCCAAAAAATAATAAAGACCACGTTATGCGACGGACAAACCGTCGATTTAAAGGTCAGCTACAATAACGGCACGGTAAAATGGTCCACCGGTGATACGAATGACCAAATAACTGTGAGCAGTCCGGGCACTTACAAAGCAACCGTTACCTCATCTGCAGGCTGCCCATCCGATGCAAGCGTAGATGTGCTGTTTTTTTCAAACCCGGTATTAAACATTGCTAATGCCGAACTATGTGAAGCATCGCATAAAACCGTAACGCTAACAGCGCCGGCGGGGTTACAAACCTATGTATGGAACGGACAGCCGGGTGGTGAGACATTTATAGCCTACCATGCACAAACCGTTACCTTAACTGTAACAGATGTAAACGGTTGCCAGGCTACCCAGGAGATCCTGGTTACCGATGATTGCCCCGACGTGAAAGTTCCTAATACCTTTACACCCAATAACGACGGCGTTAATGATACCTGGGAGATCTCCGGGTTAGCATATGACCCAACCGCCGTCGTAAAAGTATTTACCAGGTACGGGCAGGAAATATATGAGAGCAAGGGTTACGGAAAACCCTGGAACGGCGAATACCGGGGCAAGAAGCTAGCCGCCGGGGTGTATTATTATATTATCACCATTAAAAATGGAAAGCAAACCTTTAGCGGCCCGGTTACAATTATTTATTAGAATAATATTGCCCACTTTACTAAACGAAACGGCTAATTGTTAATGCAAAATTCGTGCTTTTACGATATTGCTGAATAGTAGGTTTGTCATCTGTCCCTTTATGACCTGGCAGCGGGTGAATATTTACCCCATATGCGGTTGAAGTTTATCGCAGCATACCATCGGCTTACGTAACGCAACCACCATGCTTGCGAAACAAATTGCATTCGCTGCAATGTCAAAGTTATACAGGTTAAGCTTATGCCAGGTGTTAATTGACTCAAATGAAACTTATTTGGGGTTTTTATTAAAGCGAGCGGAATTTAGTATATTTATTGCTTAAAATGATTTGATAATTAAAAGATTTGCTAATTAAACGCTAAACCAGATGAAGTTAAATTTTACCACCTTAATTTTTGCGATAGCTGTATGCGCTTTTTGTTTTACATCATGTAAAAAAGATAGCTTTAAAACAACTGCTAAAAATACCACTACAATTGATTTAAATGAGGCGGCAGTTAGTCAATTGGCGGTAAGTTTTTATAATTCAGTAACCGGGGCTTATGGCGGTGCCGAATTAAAAAACGGGATAAAGATATCATCGGTCGACTCCTTGTCTAAAAACGGGCTGGTATTGCTAAGCACCAATCCTTTATGCGGCATGAAATTCGACACCATAGCCAATAAAATTATCAAAGTAAAGGATACTACCGTTTATCATAATGGCGGGCATTATTCAACTACTTATACTTGCAGCGGCGCTTCGCCCGATGGCTACAAAAACAATAACAGCTTTTTTACCACCTTAAAAACCACTAATACGCTCGATTCGCTTCATGTTGTCCAGCAATATACTGTTAAAGCGCTTAATAAAACTTACAAGTTGCTTTCGCTGAACGGAACGATGGAAACCTGGCGTCATAAACAGGTATTTAATGGCCCATTTTATCCCAATCCCTTTGGCGCCAACTTAATGAAGGTCAATACAGATATAATTGAAGACCATACCCACTATACGTTAAATAATATTAAGATAGACCATTCCGGTAGTATTCCTGACATGATTTCGGGAACCTCTAAGTCTACAGACGCTCATGTCGTTCAAAATAAAGATAACCCTTTAGGCGAATCTTTTTACACGTACTATTCAACCATAACGTTTTTAGGAAAGCACCTGGCGCGTGTTGAAGTACAAATCGGATTTGATTACGGGCCACCATCCCCTAAAATCTATGTTTATATTGTAAATGTACTTACCGGCCAGATTGTTCATTAGGGGGAGTTTTTTGGGGGGGGGGATTTCTTTTCGTATCCCGTTGTTCGAAGTTTGCAACTTCGAACGATTATGCCTGTAGATTGCATCTACATAATAAACAAAAAAAGCCTAACGCGCCCGGTTAAGCGTCCACGCTTAACCGAAAGACAAGTGCGGGTGTCCACACTCGCGAAAAATGAATGCCAAAAAACAAAAAGTCTCAAAACTTCCGACTCAAGGCTTTTTATCTAAAAGTAGCGGGGAGCAGGATCGAACTGCTGTCCGCTTTATAGCGGATATGAATCCTACGCTCTAACCATCTGAGCTACCATTTTTGACGAATAATTTCCCGGGCAAATTTTCTGCCATTGGCCGATTTTAATTGGTTCTCTCTTATGATCGCTTCTTTTTTGGTTTGAAATTCTTCAGTATGCGCTATCACCCATGGGCGATATTTGATAGTGTGGCCTTTAGTGGCTAACTCGTTGTGAGATAAGAAACGGTTGGATAAATCTGAAGTAAAACCGATGTATATTTGATTGAATTTAACAGAATATAAAATGTACACTGTAAACATATCCAAACTAAATAAAAAGAAAATGGCTCTTATCTGCCAAGATAAGAGCCTCATTTTCAATGTAGAGGGAATCGGCCAAAGTTCTAACTTTCATAATGATATAGAGGCTATTGTCGCTGCAAATAAAATTATTGAAACTACGAACCATTTTAAATAAAGGTTTGATTTCCAAACTGTGAATCAATGTTTCGATAAAGTTTTCAATTAAACACGATAATGTTCAGTTATCCTTTATTGATAGCAGCATGTATTGATAAAGCGATCCATTTCCTTATATAGTCCTGCATTAATCGATCGTATTGCTTTACTTACGAAAGGGGCAGAATACCGAAGTTTTTCGTGCATTTAAATTTCGTCCGGTCTATATTTGTGCTATCTTGCCTGTTCGTTTATTTTACACTTTATTAAATGGCTATAGCTGACCAAACCTACATTGCTGCAACCGACCTGTCATTCGCCGGAGTGCTGCACGATGTGAAAAAATCAAGAACAGCACTACAGCCAATTTGGGAAGCCATTACCAACGCGTTGGAGTCGATTAAGATCAGGCAGCAAACAAACCCGGCACACGAAGGCAAAATAGCGGTTAATATTTACGTATCCGAAACCACTACCGATAGCTATGAATTTGTCAAGCTTTCTGTATCCGACAACGGCGTTGGATTTAATGACCATGAGTTCCAAAGATTTAATACCTATAAGCTGACTTCCAAGGGGTTTAAAAACCTTGGTTCAGGGCGTATTCAATTTGTGCAATATTTCGATCATACGATCTTTGACAGCTATTTTGCACAGGAAGGAAAAAACTTTCACAGGAAGTTTACGATGTCCAGGAAAAAAGAGTTCCTGGATAAAAACGCGTTGGTTTACCATGATTTTTGTAAGGAAACTAATGCCGCAGGTGAGCTTACCACTACCCTTACCTTTATCACTTTGTTGGAAGATAGCAATATTTACAACAGTCTTACAGCTGAAACATTTAAGGCTTTCCTGGTCGAGCGGTACATTTCCTATTTCTGTACCAACCGGGACACGCTGCCGGAAATTACGATAAACTTCTTCGTACAGGGAAAAATCCAAAGCACAGTCAAGGTTGGTGCAAGCGACATTCCGGGCATCGAAAAAACTGAAATTATTCAGCTGACCTATAAAGAGATCTCGCCCTCGGGCCAGATCGTCGAATCAACGGACAAAACGGAGAGTTTCGCCATTGATGCGTTCAAGGTCAGCAAGGATGTGTTAAAAACCAATCAGCTGAAATTGAGTTCCAAAGGCGAGATCATCGAAGAATCGGGCGTTACGATTGAAAGCCTGTCTGAGCATGACCATATCAAAGGGAACAAGTTCCTGTTTATCGTTTCCAGTGGCTATATTGATTCCAGGGACACCAATATCCGTGGCCAATTGAATATCCCGTCACAGGACAACTTTAGTAAAGGCGGTGACCTTTTTTCACCCCGTGAAATTTTCATCGAAGACATCCAGCAGCGGGTGAATGAAAAGATCATCCAAATGTATCCGGAGATTGACGAAGTTAAGAAGAACCACCTCAGCCAATTCACCGAATTAAAAGAGATGTTCGGCCTTGACGAACGGACCGCGCAGGATATCCATATTTCGATCAACGACACCGAGACCAAGATCCTGGAAAAGTTTTATGAAGCCGAAGCGAGAAAAGCGGCTACTATCGACGCCAGTATCAAAGAGTCGATAGACAAACTCAATAAATTGGATACGACCGCGGACAATTATAATGAGGAGCTGAAAAAGGAGGTCAATAAGTTAGTCAAAACTATTCCTATACAAAATAAAATTTCTTTAACACATTATATTGCGCGCAGGAAACTGGTGCTTGACCTTTTTCAAAAGATATTGGACCGCAGCCTTGAAGTCCAGCAATCCGGCAGGCGATTTGATGAGGCCTTAATACATAACCTGATGTACCAGCAGCACAGCGGGGACTCAGAAAGCAGCGACTTGTGGATCCTAAGCGAAGACTTTATCTATTTTAAGGGCTCGTCCGAAGAACAACTCGAGCAACTTACATTGGATGGAAAGAAGGTATTTAAGACCCAATTCTCTGAAGAAGTTGAACGGTATTTAACCTCTTTGGGTGAAAACAGGAAGGTCAAGCGACCCGATATCTTGTTGTTTCCCGAAGAAGGCAAGTGTATCATCATTGAGTTTAAAACGCCCGACACTAATGTTTCTCAACACCTGACCCAAATCGACAGTTACGCAAACCTGATCAGGAATTACACCGAAGATGAATTTCAGATCGTCCAGTTTTACGGCTACCTGATTGGTGAAAGCATCGAGCCAAGGGATGTTTTAGGCAGGGTCAGCAGTTATGAGCATTCGTACCAGTTTGATTATCTCTTCCGGCCGGCGACAAAAGTGATTGGATTCGATGGCAGGTCTGATGGCGCGATATACACGGAGGTGATCAAATACTCCACCTTACTGAGACGGGCCCAGCAGCGCAACAAGATATTCCTGACGAAACTAACACAGGGCCTTGTTACTTCTTTAAGTGACTTATAGGCTGCTGTAAATATGAAACCACCCATAGCCTTCAAAAAGAATTATCCCTTTGCCCTGTGGCTTTTTTGCTGCCTCGCTTTCTTCTTGTTCTTTCGCAAGCCTGTGGACAGCATGCTGGATACCCTGTTGGTTAAGCCGCTATTGTCCCGTTATGAAAATACGTTGTTTGACAATGGTGTATTGATCCTGCTTTGCGTGGGTATTGCTATTTGGCTATATCATTATGGCAGCGGTAAATTCAATAAGGTCGTAGGGTTGATTTCGCTCTTTTTTTATGTGCTGATGCGTTCTGACAGTTATTGGCAGTTCCAGCCCTCCGGGCTTTATCCGCTGCTTAAAAACTGGGACTTTGTGGCGGCAGCTTTGATCGTCCCTGGAATTATTGCCTTTTTTAAGCGTAAAAGGGCGGCAAACCATGACCCGCAGCCGGAAAGCTTTATTGAAGAACGGCCCATTGAATCGTACGCTCAGGATAGCTTTAAGCGTTCATCCGTAGCAGCCGAAGTCGCGCGCCGGATTAGTATTACGCCGAATGTCAGGTCCTTTGCGATCGGTATCCTGGGCGAGTATGGCAGCGGCAAGACCTCCTTTATCAACCTGATCAAGACTTACCTCGATCCGGCAAAGACGGAAATACTTGACTTTAACCCCTGGAGCGCAGAAGGTGCCACCAATATCCAGCGGGATTTCTTTGACCAGTTGTCAGCCAAATTGTATGAGCTTAATCCCCGCATTGCTAATTTAATTGTGGATTACTCGCGGAAACTTAGCCAGACAGACTCGTCATTTACTAAGCTGGTAAGGGAAGCCGGCCTTGCCGGAAGCCTCTTTACCAAAAAGACGTATACGGATGATTTTGAACGGATCAACCAGCTGCTGGAAAACTCCGGCAAAAAGATCGTCATTACCATTGATGACCTGGACCGTTTGTACAAAGACGAAGTGATGGAAGTACTGCGCTTGATCCGCAACACGGCCAACTTCAGCAATATTTTCTACTTGGTTGCCTATGAGCGCAGTTATATCGATGAGGCCATCAAATCGGTCAATGCGAACGCGGCCGGGAGCTTCCTGGACAAGATCATCCAGCTGGAAATACCGCTGCCGAAACGGGAAAAGGATGACCTGCTCGACCTGCTGGAAACTTACCTCGCACCGTTTATTACGGCCGAACATCTCGAGGCTTATAAAACCCATATTGTGGACACCGGCTTTCGTAACAAATACAATTTCGCGTTTGAGCGGGTATTCCGGCAATCCAGGGACGTCATCAAGTTCATCAATAATTTTAAGATCACTTATCAGCTGCTGGGCACCGAGGTGATGTTTGAGAACCTGTTCGTGCTGGAGCTCCTGAAATTCCGGTTCCCGCTGATCTACGACCGATTGTACGAGCACCGTGACGACTTTATTCGTGACTATCCTACGATGACCTCCCATGAGGCATTCTACGAACTGCGCACCTATAATGAAGATAAAGAAGACCTACTGCTCATCAAGCGGACCCTGCGCGCCGAGCAACATTATAGTGAAGCCGATATCAACCTGATCGGCGGGCTGGTTAATAACCTTTTCTTTAAGTTTGACCGGTCAAAAAAAGCCAGGAATGCCATCATCTACCCGATGTTCTTCGAGCGCTATTTCCGCTACCGGCTTTCCGGCAAAGAGCTATCGGAAAAGACCTTCCGTGCAGCTTATGACGAGAGTCTGCCGGGCATCAAAAACTATATTGATGAATGCGAACAAAAGAATATGCTCACTGAACTGGGCACGCGCATCCTACAGGAAAAGCCGGCGGATAAAGAGGGTTATGAATTGAAGATGAAAAGCCTGTTTTACCTCGGACCAAAATATATCGCGCAAAAAGGCAGGTACGCATTTGACCACCAGGCGATCACGAATCTGATCTGGAACTATGATCATAATTTGGATAAACAGTTTTACAAAAAAGACGAGGCCGCTTTCCGCTCCTTTGTGGCCGGCCTGTTCAGCGGCGCGGGCTTCCCTTACCAATTTGAGCATGAAGTACTCTATCATGTGAAGGACGGCAAGAAGGATATTTCGCTCAGCCGGGAACGGATCGTGGAACTCCAGACCCATTATTTTAGTGAGCACGTCGGGCAGGCCGGGCTAACCAAAGATGCGGTATTTATGTTCTGGTGGACGAAATATGAAGAGTTCGTGCCCCTACCGGACAATCCGAACCTTGGACATCACCATGAGCACATTGAAAAACCCATTGTTGCGGCGATGAAAGACCTCCTGCCGGAATATGATCCGTTCCAGTTTCTCAAATACACCATCAAGCACGATATACGTGATAAGGATATTTACCTGCTGCAGCCCGTAATGCTCGAAATATTCGATGAGCCCGAAGAGCTGCGGGCGCTGGTTGCAGAGCATACTTTGCTGGCCACTGACGTGAAAGCTGAATACCTCGCCTTATTCGATGCCTGTAAAAAGCAGGACTTTAAGGGCTGGGTTGAATTTGAGCTGAACACCGCGCTGAAGGCAGCCCGGAACAGGGAAGAGGATTAGGCCAAAGGCGTTTTAAGTTTTACCTCTCCGGCGATGCGTTCAGCCGTGGCCTTGTCCGCAGCAAACAGGTAATTGGTAAAGTGATCGATGGAGAGCCGGTTGATGTCGCCGATCATCTCCTGGTCGGCTATAACCGGATATAATTTCTTTTTTGAAGGATCGCTTTCGTAAGCCGGATCAGGGTCGTTGTGAGAGATGGACAGGCAATGCATCGGCGTCAGCGGCATCAGGAAATGAAAGTTTTCGTCGAACTTGATATTATGTACCCGGTTATCCTCGCTAACTGTCCAGCCCGGGTTATCGGAGGTGATAAATTCGCCGTAGGAAACCATCAGCGTGAACTTATAGCGCATCATTGTCCGGACGAACTTTTCCTGGATCGCTGACCCTGCTGCCTCGCGACCCATCATCGTGGCCAGGTGGCTATGCTTCGCGAATTGCGGGTCGCTCAGGATCTCCTCCTTCATGCTGGCCGCCACTTGTTGCAGCAAGGGCGTCTCTTTCGTTTCCCGAAAGACTTTATCGACCACATCGCGCCTTAACTGTTCGTTCTTTTTGCGCACGTAGTCGTTGCGCAACTTAAAATCGATGAGGGCGAACAGCAATAATTCCGCTTCGGCGGCTGTCAGTACCGGTATACCCTTTTTGATCTTGCCAATGATCGCCGGATAAACATTTTCATAGCGGTAAAACCTTTCCTCCAGGAAAAGGCGGTCATAATCTTTAAACGCTGGGTACAGCTTTTTAAATTCATCCGTCAGCGCATAAAAGTCCCTGCCATAGCAGATCGCCGCCGGCACTACCTCTAAAGGGTAGGGTTTTTTTCCTTTTTTCAACAACGAGCAATCTATCCGGTAGAATTTTCCTTCTTTGAGGCAAAACTGGTCGAGATAACAGGCGGGAAGAAAATGCTGGTCCATAAAAAAGAAGCTTAAGCAAAGCTATCAATTAAGTGACAGTATATTACCGGTCTTTCTTCAGATCAGCGACCGTCCGTTTCAGGTAGGCCATATCCTTACAGGCAACCGCTTTGTACGCAAAATTCGCCAGGCTCCGGTTGATATCCAAAACCTCTTCATAATGTTCATCATCGAAAAATACGATCTGTGTCTTTTTCCGTTCCATTTTAGCGGACGTACCTAGCAGAAATATCTTATTCGTCACAGGTATGCCTATTTGTACCAACTCCCCGATAGCACCCCTGGACCTTAACTGGTAGCAGGATGTATCCGGTAACAGGAAGTGGTGATCTGCTGACCGGATCCAATAGATGGAAAATGTGATCGGGTCCATCCGCTCTAAAAGCTTAAAGGCGATATCGAGGTAACCAGCGATATTCTCATATTTTGTCAAGGGCTGCTTTATCGGCCTCGGCACATCGACGCCGAGGTGGCTTTTAACGCGTTCAAACATATCCGCCTCTATACGATCCATCGTTCGGTCAAGCCCGGCTTTATATGCCGGGTTCCGGTATTCCCCAACCAGCCCCAGTAGCGCCAGCCAATTCATCGACCAATACAGCTTTTCGATCCGGTCATGGCTTTGATCTGTCAGGTCCGCAAGGAAATCCTCCACCACTTTCAGGTGCACCGGGAAATCATCTTCCACCAGCACCTTCAATTCAATTTCCAGTTGTGCATGGTCAACCTCCCCGTCGATCACTTTCGAATTGGAATAATCCTCGCTGAACAGGGAGCCGGTCGTCAACTTCGAATAAAAATTGTTTAGCTTTTTATCGTAAACATAGATCTTTTTTTCAGCCGGGTTAAAGAACTGCCGGGATTGACATTGCGAAACATAATGATGATTGACAGGCGTGCTCATAACCGGCTCAAATAATTACACTAAATTTGGCGATTCTAACACCCAAAACCAAATCAACCTTTGAGCAACTGCATCTATTACAAAGACCAGCCCGACCTGACCTTTAACAAAGGCGAGCACGTCATCCCGGCGGGCATAGGCGGCCAGCGCAAACTGCCTAAAGGTTACGTGAGCGACCAGTTCAATCATGACATCTCTAAAATAGAAATGGCCTTCATGCGCAATTCCATCATTGCCATGCCGCGCCAATTGGTCGGTCCCGGAAAACGCGGCAAGACCACGCAAAAGGCAACCCGTTCGCCGGTCATGGTCATCACCCAGCCCGGCCCGCCGGAAACCCATGCGCTCGGCTACCTATCGCTGGCCAAAGCCATACACCTACCTCAAATAAAAATGAATACCGCAAGCGGCGAACTCAACTGGTCGGTACCCATCGAAATGGCAGCCAGTCCCGATGACTATCTGAGAGGAGAACTACAGCGTTGCAGCGCATACAAGGCGCGGCACATCCCTGATAAAAAATTAAGTGAAGAGGAAGTGATCATTGGCTTTGATGAGCAGCTCTATATCGCTCGTCATCCGGCACGGGATTTTGAACTGACAACAGCGATCATCGATGGCATAAAAGACGCCATCACCAACAGTGCCGGACCCTACCGGCCGCTTCACCAGCCGGTCAGCTTCAATCAGGTCAGTGTCATTGCTGACGACTTTTACCGCGTCACCGCCAAGATCGCCCTGAACACGCTGGCCCTGCTGAAAGGGAAAATATTTGTGCTTGGCCCAGCGTTTGACGTTCTCCGGGCCTACATTACCGATGCCGGTACTAATCCAGGCGTAATCTTTATTCCAAAGCCGAAGTTAATGCCGCAATTTCCGGCTGATGCGCACCATTTGATGTTTGCGGCATCGAAAGGCAAGCTTGCTGCCAATGTTTGTTTTTATAACCAGTTCACTGTAAACGTAGTCTTAGCGAACAACTTCGATGAAGACTTTCAGCCACTTGTCTATCTCTGCGACTGGCGTAATAAGCAGGAAGGAACGGTGTAGCAGCTGCTTTAATTCGGTTTCTTTGGAGGCATCAGACACCCGAAATTAAGGCTTTACGCCATGCATGCGGGATGGCCGATGATATGATCGCCATGCTTTACACTTATCCGCAGCTATATGTAGACCTGGGCGTTATTGACTATATAATTCCTAAAAAGGAGTTTTACCAATATCTTAAAAGGCTTGTTGATGCCGGTTTTGAAAATAGGATCATGTATGGTTCGGATCAGATGATTTGGTTAAGTTATGAATTAGGTTCCTCATCCGTTAATGATTTTGTTTTAAATTCCATTGTTAATTAAAACTATCCTGTAAAATAGAAAATAACTCCGTTTTAACAAATATTATTAATAGGCGATGTTATTTAAAATTACCTCTTAATTTACATCACTGTAATTTCCTCTTTTGAAAACCATTCCTCTTTCAGCACATGATTTTTTAGGGCCTCCGGGTTTTCTGTATAAGCTACTACAGCCAAGCTTTTTTCTGCCCTGCTGCAGGCAACATAAAACAAACGCATCGTTCTCAGCACCGTTGTATCGCGGCCATCCCGGATGTTGTTAAGATCAGCTGTTGTCAAAGCTTTGACCCCGAACAATTTCTCATAACTAAAAAGGAATCCGCGGGCTTCCTCGTCATCTAAGATGACCATTACCCTTGGAAACTCCAATCCTTTCACACCCTGGTGCGTGCCAAACGGGGACTTGTTGGCGATGTAGGCATCGTAATTTTTTATTTGGCTAAACGAACTGTTTAGGGCAGTTTCCCAGGCGTCAATTACCGTATCAGGTTCGTCCTCTTCCTCATCTTCCGCTGCAATTACGACTTCGGGATTTTCTGCGTCAGCATTTGACAACTCATTTTTTATATGGCGTTTTGCGATGATCGATAGCGGCTCGGGAGTTACAAACAGACCGTTGCCGACGATTATTTTTATTATTTCCAGCAATGTAGGGTCGTTACCATCTTCCCATAATTTCATAAATCCGGTAACACCATCGTTTGCGTTCTTTAATAAAGCAGGCTGATCTTTGCTCTCCTTTAACAATTGCCCGTTAAATAAAGGCGAATTTTGCTTAACGATCCTCGCTACCGTAAAATGGTCGCCTTTTTGATGAGCCGCCACCAGCGGCATGATTAACTGTGTAAAATAACGCAACCCTGAAAGGGAACCATCAATTAGGGAAGTTCTTATTGATTCTACCTGCGAAAGTGGCTCGAAGATTCCCATAAATCCCATTCGTCGTGCTGCCATGTGATGCTCCAGTGTTAATTTTTTAACATCAGCCTGCTCGCCGTGCCAGGCTTCATCACCGGTGACTTGCGCCATTTGATCCCCTATATTTCTTTCAAGTAAACTCCTGTCAGTCGCCTGATTGGAAATAATGAAAAGCCTGATAATACCTTCTTCCTGGCCTTCTCGTGGCTGTTGGCTTTGTTTATCAGTTTGTAAGCGGATCTTGTTGATTAATTCAATGACCCGTTTTGGACAACGATGGTTTAACTGTTTGACCGGCTTGATCCAATCCTCCGAAAGATCAATTCCCAAATCCGGCTTCCCGTCGCTATAAATACGTTGCATGGTATCACCGAAAAGGCCGAGCGTCAGCTTTCCTTTGTGGAGCCGCTCAATAGCAAACAACGCTTCGATCAGTTCTTTTTTTGTGTCCTGGCTTTCATCAATAAACAGTATGGGAAATTTGCTAACCAATATTTCCTGCATAAGGGGCTTATTCAACAGAAAATCAGCAGCCATTTTGATCATTTCAGCGTGGTTAAGGCTATCCCTTGTCCGGTTTTGCCCGGTCGGGCTGTAAGTAAATGACCTGATTTCATCGAGCGTGCTTAACCGTTTTGTCTTGGATTTTATCTTTTCTTCACGGTCGATAGCCGCTTTAGTTCCAGCTCTGCCAGTAGTGGCGGCCAGTTCCAATTCTGCAATTTCATTTTTAAGATCTATCCGCAGCCATTCCCTGATATCATGCTGATAATTTTTGATCAGTTCCCAAACGAAACTATGGATCGTAGATACTGAAAATAACGGATCGTAATCAATGCGGTGAATAATCTCATCGCAGGCGGCGTTGGTATAGGTAATTACGGCTACTTTTTTCCGGTTAAGCCGGAAGAACTGCCCCGAATTTTCACGGATCTTAGCCAGTGCGGTTACTAACGATCTCGTTTTTCCCGAACCGGCCCCGGCAAAAAGAAAGAAACTTTTGGGGGCTTCCAGGTTGAGGCATTCGAGTATTTGCTCATCAACCGGTGAATCGATATTTAAGATTGGTGATGCCATTATTTTACGGTTACCGGTTGATTATTTAACTGACCGTTCAGCCACTCAAGGCCTTCGGCAATATATTCCGGTACGGCGAGCTGCTGCGGTTCTTCTTTGAGTAAAAGTTCCAAAGCGAACTCTGCTTTTTTACCGTTCTTCAGCGCACTGTACATGCTTTCATTCATCTCTTTGACTGTAGGTAATTTGCTGGCCTCACTGAATTTTTTGATCAATCCAATGCCGTTTAACCCTTTGAATATGTCAAGATTCTTAAAAGCCAGGGCAATCTCAAATGTATAAGGAAATACTTCTGAACCCTTATCATCCGTCGGAGATAATTTAACTACAACGGGCGACTGGTAAGCTACTCTTACAGGAAAAGCTGTATCAATTTTGGCGCTCGGTGCGGTTGACAGTAATTTGTCTAATTCCTTATAACCTGGAAGCCAGCTTTTCAATGTTTGGTTATCTGACTCATAGCTTTTATTCTTTTCCGGAATTACCGATTGTCCGCTTACAGAATCTATTGAATCTATATCTGTAATTATTAACGTGATAATTCCCAAATCTTGCAGCAATGGCCGCAAGGTATGGGCGTGACTGCCACCAATTTCAAGTAAGGCGATATAACAAGAGGCCAGTGTCGGATAATGCCTGCGGATAAAGTTAGGCACTAGCATTCTTTCCGCAGGACCTTCTACCAGGATCACAGCATCTGCGAAGAAGAGGTCGCAGTGTGTTGTTTTCAAATAACGGATCGCAAATTTCGTAGTTTCATCTTCCGGGCCAAAGGTTTTTGACAGGTTGACGACTGTTGAAAAAGGAACTCCGTCTTTTTCTGCCGGCTTCCTTTTAAAATAGCGCAGGGAAGTAAATTTTATTTCGTGAGCGATGTGATTGGAATGTGTGCTAACCACTAGCTGTGTATTGAAGTGCTTGTATTTAGTTAGCAAATGATTGGTTCTTAATACCTCGTAAGCCTTTCGTATAAAAACCTGCTGGACCTGCGCGTGCAAATGAGCTTCAGGTTCTTCAACCAAAACCAAGTGTAAGGGCTGAAATTCTAATTCCTCAGCACCGCCAGTGTTGGCCCGCGCTATTTTACCTACCTGCATCCACTCATCCCTAAAACGAATAAGCTTGAATACCATCGATATCAGGTTCTGATATCCAAGCCCGTTATATTTCTCCGGCAAACTCAGCGGGTAATCTGAGGTTACGCCTTCACCTTTAAACAATTCAAATGTTACCGCTGATGCATGATTTAAGCCGTCGATAGCATTAATCTTACTGGAGATTTTGATACTCGGATTGCCGCCAAATCCCGGATAATTCAAACCCTCCAGTTCTTTTATAGAACCGCTGAAGCTCTTTTCGAGCCGGTCATCAAACGATAATTTTGCTTGTTCTATAGCCATCAAAGCCTCCAGGTCTTCAATCTCTGGCTGATCATAAGGATTCAGGTGTTTGGAATAATATTCTCTTAATTGTGTGGAAAGGTTGCCATTTGTTTTTGGCGCTTCCTCTGCATCTGATCCGGGGTCAGAGAACCCTCTTTGCGCATTAATAATATCGATCTTGATCAGTCCTTTAAACGGATCTCCGGCAAATGGAAGGTTCCCTTCATCGAGGACCTGCGGCGTTGCTACACCATCGACCGGCGGAACCAATTTAGCGGCGTCCAGCAGGTAACCGGCCACCCCGAATTGCGTTTTTAATCTTCGCTCCAGGAAATCCCATAAATTTTTAGGCCATAGGTTTAAGGACTGACCTCCCTTATCTTTTCGTGCCGTATCCATCACCTTCCGGGCGGCTCTATATTCTGCGACAAATTCTTTATGTAATAATTCAATTGATTTAGGCTGAAAACGAAAGCGCACCCCCAGTGAGCCACCTTTCCATTCTAAAGTTGGAATGAGTTCACTGACGTAATGATATTCTGTTTCCTTAATCGTCAGCCAAACATCCAGCTGCGGCAAATACTCCTCCCATTTTGCCATGGCTAAATCAGGTAGTTCGTCCTCTTTTAATTCCAACCATGACTTACCGATCTGATTAATCTCTTTCCAATTAGATAAAGTAAACTCCCTTGTAGAGAGGACGTGTGTTTTCAAAAAGAGAATCAGCGCATCCATAGCGGAAGTCTTTCCGCTATTATTTGCACCAACGAAAACAGTTTCCATATCGGATAAATCGATACGGCAGGATTTAAGTTTTCTGAAATTTTTTATTTCAACAAATTGGAGTAGCATGATGGATAAGGTTTTATAATATTTATTAAAGTTATGAAATATTATTTCTTAATTACCAAATACATCTGAGCCGGACCGCTCGATAAGCCTTCCGCCACTTCCTGTATGAATTCCTGTATATCCTGTTTGATCTGCAAATACAAATTCTGTACTTTTTGAGATTAATTTAGGCCTTGCAAATATTGCCATATAAATCTGTTAAAAGTGAAAGAAATGGTCTTTGAAGACCACTCAGCAAAATCTTTTAATAGGCCGACCTGGAAAGTAATGCTCTCAGATCTTAAAAGAAAGAAAAGTCAGCAGCCCGATCTTCTTCTTTTTATCAAGTGGGATCGTTTGTCGCATTGCTGCAGATACATATCAAGGATCTCCGGAAGAATTTTACAATCAGAATTTAGCTACTTTCTCCGTAATAAAGCCACTAACCTGGTCACATGACCTTCCGCGGACGTTGATGCTTTGTTAAAAACCTGGGGATACTATTTTATTGCCGTGCGTGCAGCTAAAGTAATGGATCTTTAGTTTTATATTTACCAAAACCTTTTGTCATGACCGCCCTGAACCTCCGTATCAAACTGGGCTTTTGCCTGTTCCTATTTCTTCTTTTTGACGGTTTCGCCAATGCCCAACCTGCGACTAACCAGATCTGTTGGCGTAAAGTACAACTGCAAAATGAGCAGGAGCATAGCGCTGTCCGGGTTTACCTCGACAAATACGGCTATTTTTATCCGGCAACAAGCGTCCCCATTGATGAACAGCAACTGCTGAAGCCGTATCCTGGAGCCAGCGCCTTAGATACCGCCAGCGGGAACTTATACGCCTTTTTTAAACGCCACCCGGCCAACGCGCGTCAGTTGTTTACCGCGTATGGCATTACCCCAACCCAAAGCTTTAACGCCGATTATTATAATACGCAGGAAGCTTATCTCTGCCGCGTCGCCACAGCGGTCCACGCCCAGGTCGCCGCCAAAGGTGCCAAAACCATCGTGTTCCTGATCCACGGCTTTAACGAAACAGACCCAACCGCCGCGTTTCAATATTTTGAAAAGGCCGTAACGGCAGGCGGTTACGACACCAGCGCGAAACCCGTATATATCGAGATCTTTTGGGACGGGCTAAGTACCTATGAGAACATCTTCAAATTCCCCGCCGTCTGGAAACACGCCCAAGGCAACACCCGTTACGTTAGCTTATCCGTCCGCGACCTGATGCGGCATATCACCGACCGCCTGAATTTCGTGGTCGTATCGCATAGCCTAGGCGGCAGCGTCGCCACCGGCGCCCTATTCAACTGTACCTCCAAATGGAAACGCTCCAGGGACACCACCATAGACCATGAATTGGCCGCCCTGATGAAAACCATACCTTCCAGCACCGATGTTCATCTTCGTCTGGGCATGATCGTTCCGGCCATACCCGGTGCAGCCACTTTTGCCGATTTTAACCACCGCAGCCCGGATATCAGCACACCAAATAACCACATCGACAAGGTCGTTATCGGGTTTAACCCCAAGGATTATGCCACCCGGAAATATGTATTATCTGCGACAGAAGGAGCGACCACCCTTGGCTGCAATTGGCATAACGAGATCGATAAAGTAAAAAATACTCTAAGCAGCCTCGGCTATCCCGGCAGCCTTATTTCTAAAGTTCAGTTTACCACTCCGCCAAAATACGGTTTGCAGGATCACGATTTTAAAGCCTATATGAACGACGCCCCCGATTTTAAACAATTTTTAGACCAGCTATTCCGCCCATGACCGAAACCAATCTCAACCTGTTCCGATCCTTATTTTTACAAGCCGTCAGTCAGGTCGGCGCAGCTTATATGCGTACCATTTACGGTGAAGTAGATTTGATCCTTCAGGAGGTTCAAGGGGAAGCCCACCGGCAGCATATCGAACATAACCGGATAGGGGATGACCTCGTTAAAAATGGCGAACGGATCTTCTGTTACGAACTGTACCACCAGTTGAGGACCCTCCTTGAACAGTACCCCCAAGCCTTCGAAGGCGTATACCTGCAAGGCGAGTTACGCAAATACCAGGTATTACCCATGCTGCAAATGATGGGACTGGAAGCCTTATCCGGAAATTTTATCCCGGATTTTTTACTCCATAGCCCCGGTGACTCCTCCGAACACCCCTACGTTATCGAAGTCAAAACCGACCGTTTTTTAAGCTACGGACAACTGGCTGCTGACATTTCCAAACTCGTAGAGTTTATCGACCGTTACGGCTACCAGCGCGGTATGTTTTTAAGCGTGAACACCAGCGCGGATTTCCTCAGGCTAACCGTTACCGATTGCCAGTTGCTGCGGCAGATCCCCCATATCGCACAATATGCCACACAAATTGATATTGTCGGCCGCCACGACGAAAATAGCCCGGTTACCTGCTTTAATCTCGCTGAAATAATTCACTAAAAAATAAGTAAGCGCTTCCGCCATCAAACCAAACCGCGTATTTTTGCGCCATGGCACTTACAATAGTGACCATGGTGACCAACGTCATTGTGGCGGCCTGTGCGATCATTTCGATGAGAGCTGGCCGTAATCGCAGATAGGAAAACCTGTCTAATCTAAGGATCAGATGAACCATTACAATGAGATGTTTAGGGCGAGCTATGGCAAAACCCGGAAATGGCGGCCTTAAAACCGCCATTTTTTATTGACACTCAACCAATCATAATTTAAAGCATGGAATGGCAACCCTACCAAACACCCGAATATGATCCCGAAAGCGGCTGGCACAATCTATGCCGCCCGTTAACTACCGTCTTTCATGTTGCCCACGTCGAAACCGCCTTACGCATCGTCAAAGATGGCAGAGTTAAAGCAGGGCTCGTTTTGATAAAAGCAAACTTAACCAGCAGCGCATTTTGGTAAACTGGCTGTCGCCTAATGAATGGTTTGACGGTTCTCGGTATGGCAACATCGGCTTTGAAATGGAATTTGAAAAATTGATAGCATTCAGGAATTATTATTGGATAGAGATCATGACAGAATGCCGGGTACACGCGCTTCGCATCCTGATCACGCCGCATGCATATCCAGATCTTGTGCCTTATGACCCGGTAAAGGACAATGGCCCCTGGAGATATGATCCAGACCGTAAATTACACTACTGGAATCCCACTCATTGTCTCGAATTTATGCATGAAGGTGACCTGATGGTACGTGATTTTAGAGGCCTTAAATATTTTGACCACCACAAAGATTTTTGCTGTATCGATCATCAAACCTGTCCCGATAAAAACCTATTTAAACCACTTGCCCGGTTAAGATTTTTATTACCCGGCTAATTGCCGAGGACGTGAAGCCCTATCTAACCTCCGTTTGATAGTTTTTTGATATATTTTCAATAATGACATCTAACTTTCTCTTAAAATCCGCCGGTGACAATAAGGTGCGGGGAAATCGATAGGTCTGGTAGATTTCCAAAGCCCTGATCAGGTTCAGGAATCGGTTAGGCTTTATGCACCACTGAGACGTTTACCCGTTTATTTTATTAAACCTGTTATTTTCCACGCAGGCAGCCTTCCGGGTAATTGATGATTAAGTATCAGCCAGCAAATCAAAATATTCATCATCTTCATTTTTACCGCCATATCCTTTTCCTGCATGCTTATGCGTTTCTAAAAATTCTATTCTACTGATCCATTTCACCATCTTATATCCAAGTTGGTTTTCAACCCGCAATCGGAGGGGGGCGCCATGTGTTTCAGAAAGCGGCTGGTAATTCATTTCCCAAGCGAGTATGGACTCCGGTTTCAGGCAATTGTCCAAACTGTGGGTATCATAATAGGTCCCGCCATACATCCCCTCGCCAAACGAGTAAAATACAACTGTCGTTACAGAAGGATGTGGTTTAACCAGCTCCACGAGGTTTTTAATGGGCAATCCGCCCCATTCAGCAATTCCCGACCAGCCTTGGATGCATTGGTGCATCGTTATGTTTTGCTCCAGACCCATTTGTTTAAGGTCTTCGAGCGATAGTTCAACCGGATTTTCAACCAGCCCGCCAACCTGAAGTTTGTAATCTTTAAATTTATTAGCTGCCAGGTCGCGCCACTCCTCTGAGTCGGGCATTTTGCCATTTACCCAGAAATAAGGGGAGATGTCTTTTCGTTTATAATAATCTTTAGGCTTGAATTTGTTGATAGACATACTCCACAATGTGCCATTAATAGCTGCATCGGTATGTTGTAAGGACCGGGGCCGTTGCCAGGAGATCCAATGGGCCAGGAAACCAAATGCTATCGTCAATAAGATAATACCTAAACCAATATAGATCCCCATATGACTGACTGGGTTATCTGTGCCAATAGTGATATGGTTCATATTACGTGTTAACCCGGTAGCTGCTATCATGGCTACATGGATAATTATAAAGGCAACAAAAGATAGCATGACCAAAAAATGTATAGACCGTGCACCCTGGCGATTGCCAAATAGTTTAGGAAACCAATGCAGCCGGTTTTCTATCGCCGGCGACATGGCCATGCCGCTAAGCATTGCAACAGGTGCCAGTAAAAAAACTACTGCGAAGTAAGATATTTGCTGAAGGGCATTATAATGATAAAAACCATTTGGCTCAATAGGCATATGAAAGGTTGCGTAATGTACAAACACATTCCATGAGTCGGGCAACACCTGCCATGACATTGGCACGAGCCGTTTCCATTGGTTAGTAAAAAACAGTAAAGCTGTAAATACTATTCCATTGAGCAGAAAAAAAGGGACGGTTATAAAATGCCAGTGCCGGGCCAGCCCAATAGAATGGCGGTAACCAGGCAGGCCAACTATAGGGTTTAAATACCGTGCATCTTCTTTGGCCGTCCAAACCCTATCATCCGGCACCTTTATTGGTGTAAACCGTAACCATTCCGAATTAGGCGAACAACCATTGTTCCAATATAAGCGGGCATGGTCAGCCAGTATGGAAAGCCCACTCCTGATAATGAGTATAAGGAAAAAGAAATTAACCCAATGACTAAGACTTAGCCACAGCGGAAACCCTTTAGGGTCAGCCTGGGTTGTTTCCGGCAGGGATAATGAAGGATCGCGGGGCAAACCAAATACCAGGTATTGGAACCATGCAAGCCCTATAGTTGCCAACAGAAGAATAAAAACGATAATAAGCGCAAAAGGCTTAATACCTATAAACATCCGTCTGTCCTGTGGGAAACGTATTGCCCGCTCTGCTTCATTAAAGTTGGTAAACATGGTTTCTTAGAATTAAATATCAAAGCAGCAATAGCCGGATAACCTAAACTTTCAGGAATTGTATTTCCCGGTTTACAAATGCTTTTGTTGAAGTGCTCGAACTATATCTTCAGTATGTGGATCACTGGAAATACCATACCCATTTACTAGAACACCCTTTAAATTATGTTTTAAAGAAGATATTGCATATGCCACAGCTTCATCTTCCGGATCAGAGATCCCTTCAAAACGGTAATGCTGATCTATTACAAACTCTTCAGGATATAGTTTTATATAATTTCCATGGCATTCCAGGCAACTATCCTTTAAGTTGAAGTCAATTGTATAACCTTCTTTTTCAAGGTAGTTTAGAACTTCAGAAACTGTAGTCATAGATTGCATAATTATTCAATGAATAAGTTGTTTAATAAATAATTATAAAGATCATTCATTTCCCGACCGCAAATCGTACCCAGGCCTATTATACCTAAATCGTATTTATCTAGTTCTTTGCTCATTTTCCTTGTGATTTCTATTTTTCATTCTTCTAATTGTTTTTTGGTGGGTTCAAAACCTACATGCTGAAGCATGAATACACAACCTTCCTATAGCTTATTTCCGCGATTCTCCAATTTTGCTATGACTCAAGAGTACGCCTCCTCTTCAAAAGCGAAAATTTTTAATACTATAGTTCCAATTTATTTAGACTTTGACTTTTTGGCTCTCAATTGCCTGCAACAGTTTTTCAAAAGCCTTATTGAATTTTTCGATACCCTCATCCTCTAATTTCTGGGTAATTATATCTATGTCAACACCGCCTTTTTTCAGTCTGCTTAATGTTTCGGTTGCTTTATCAAGATCCTTCGCTAAAGTATTTAGGGCTATACCATGATCGCGGAAAGCTTCTATAGTTTCTAACGGAACAGTGTTTACCGTATCTGGGCCAATCAGAGCTTCTATGTATTTGGTATCTTTAAAAGAAGGGTCTTTGCTGCTGGTGCTCGCCCATAGCAAACGCTGTACTTTAGCACCCTTTGCGGCCAGCTTCTCCCAGCGGGGGCCGCTGAATGCTCTTTTGAAAATTTCGTAAGCTTTTTTAGCCGACGCAATAGCAATTTCGCCCTTCAGATCACTCAAGTCTCTCTCATCAAGCATCGGATCAACCATCACATCTATGCGGCTCAAAAAGAAACTAGCTACAGACGAAATTTGGTTTATCATTTCACCATTTGCCATCCTATCTTCCAACCTTGATAAATAGGCTTCTATTACTTCTTCGTATCTTGGCAAGCCAAATAGCAAGGTAATGTTAATGTTTATGCCTGCGGCGGTTGAACTGCGAATAGCAGATAGACCCGGCTGAGTAGCCGGGATTTTTATCATCACGTTTCGGCGGTCAACTTTTTTCCAAAGCTTCAATGCCTGGTTAGCAGTTTCTTCGGTTTTCAATGCCAAAAGCGGGGATACTTCCAAACTTACAAAACCATCAGCGCCCTTAGTCCCATCGTAAACACTCCTAAACAAGTCAGTTGCATTTTTTACATCGGTTATAGCCAGTCCAAAAAATATATCTTCATTGCTTTTATCATCTTCGCCCAGCGCACGAATCTCGTTATCATAATCAGAGCTGCCGGAAATGGCTTTTTCAAAAATAGAAGGATTTGAGGTTACCCCGCTTATACCATCCTCATCGATCAGTTTCTTTAAGTTTCCGGATGAAATAATCGTCCGGTCAATGAAATCCAGCCAAATGCTTTGACCGAAACTGTGTATTTGTTTCACTTTATTTGTTTCCATGATATTTATTACGATGTGTTTTTTTGTTTTTCGAACAGTTGAACTTTCTATAATCTATGTAACAATGTATGGTGCTGTAAATCGAACATTTAAAAATGCACTGGAGGACTTGACATAGTCACTTCATTTCTTTACCACCACTCTTTCGTCTCATCTTATCACATCTGCATTCAAAACAGTTTTCATGCTTCTAATCAGTTTAAATGTGATTATATTGAAGCTATCGTCTCATATTTACGAACAATCATAAATGAATACAGTTTTTAAAACTTCAAATCCTTTTTCATTCACTGCCCCATTTTTCAAACACTCAATTTCTGTATGAAATATCATTTATATAGAAAACCAGCTAAGTTTACCTCACACCATCGTCTGGCCAGCCCAGTATCTGCATGGGAACAGTTAAAAACAGGTGCAGGCACACCCCCTATTTTGACTAAACACGGATAGATGATATTTTATCATGGAGTGCATGAAATGAAGAAATCCACCAAAGGGCGCAAATTATGTTATTCTGCGGGCGTGATGATCTTATCAGAAACAGACCCATATACGATTCTTTATCGTTCGGCAAAGCCGGTATTAAAGCCAGTTTTACCTCAGGAAAAGGTAGGTGCTATAGCTAACGTGGTTTTTCCTACAGGAATAGACCGTCGCAATGATATTGGACAACCTAACCGCTTTGATGTTTATTATGGTATGGCTGATGATCGTATAGGCGTTGCTAAGATGGAAGTACCTGATGTATTACCTTCAGGTGCAAAGGTTAATAAACAAGTTAAAAACTAGCAGAATAAAAACACTGTGATTAGATTGGTTTTAGTGATTATATATACTTCGAAATGCAC
Source organism: Mucilaginibacter flavidus (assembly GCF_024055575.1). Taxonomy (GTDB): domain Bacteria; phylum Bacteroidota; class Bacteroidia; order Sphingobacteriales; family Sphingobacteriaceae; genus Mucilaginibacter; species Mucilaginibacter flavidus. The sequence goes on from NZ_JAMXOE010000011.1 coordinate 138,040, forward strand.
AATCGCTAAAAATATAAAAATTAGTGACTAATCAATTCAAAAGAAGCAACAGTTACTGAATTATAAAACCGCCAAAACCATGGAAGCGTCTTTTGATGAAACGCAATATTATGTTAGGATAGTTCTTTCCTGGTCGCACTTATTTGCCCATTGCGTTCCATATATACTTTATCAATTTTATCCAGGTTATCTGTCAATGCAGTCTCCCTTATCCCTTGCATAATATCTTCATCTCCTACGAGAGCCCTGTTTATATTTTTCCTGATAAACAGTCCGTCTTTAAAAAGAAGGATCTTGTTGCCTTCCACCAGATTGCTAAAACGTTTATGGCGAACAATTAACAAACCTAAAAACCGGTGTAAAAGAACAATTACAAAACAGGTAATAATAACAGTCAGAAATGGTGAAGCACCAACTATGCCACGACTCAATACAGCGCCGAGAGTTATGACAATAATATTGTCTAATGGTGACCGCATTCCAAAAGAACGTCGCCCGGATATTCTGATCAATACCAGGGCAATAAAAAAAACCGCTATTCCCCTGCAACTCATTTGCAAAATATTCAAATCCACTCCCTGACCAAATATTTCAATAAATATATTCATAATGCATTATTTAAAATATGTATAATAATTCAGAAATATGATTCTTTTAACAATAATATTCGTAGCCATTAATTGGTTATATCTGGCTTTTCTAACGAAAATTCAATAGCCGGATCCCAAAAGATGGCCTTAAAATCTTGCACCTGATCGCTCTGTATTTTAATGCCTTCGCTTTCCAATAATTCCTCCATCAAATTGGAGCCAAAATGAAATTTTCCTGTTAATAACCCTTGACGGTTAACCACACGATGCGCTGGAACAGGTGGCCACGCTTTATCTGATACCTGCAAAGCATAGCCCACCATGCGAGATGACCCTTTGGTGCCGAGATAAGCTGCAATTGCTCCGAATGAGGTTACCCTGCCGATTGGTATCAGGCGCACAACTACATAAACCCTTTCGAAAAAATTATGGTCAGTCATTATTTATTAAATAGACGACTTAAAAATAGTTAATGTCTTATTATTTTCAGACATTTTTAACTTTAACAATACTGCCACGCAGAAATGGAAGAGAAATTCTCTCAATAGATTAAAGAAGTTGACTAATAAATAAGATCATTAATTGTTAATTTGAAAAGTTACGTTCATCACCTATAATAAATTGCTTAATTTAGCAATAAAAGCTTATGGAAAAGAAATTTTTAATCGGAGATCATGTAACATGGAACTCTGAAGCCGGCCACGTATCCGGAACCATTATTAAAATACACAAAAAGGATTTTGATTACAAGGGATATACACATCATGCCACTAAAGAAGATCCGCAATATGAAATTAAAAGTGATATAAGTGACCATATTGCTGCACATAAAGGGAAGGCGCTTACTAAAGTAAAACAGTAAAGAGATACCTGTGCGAAAAGTGTAATCAATGAGTTCCGTCTTTTTGTTGCTGACTATTAAGCTCTTCCACCTTCATTTTGCTTATTATTTCATCAACTTTTGAAACAATACTTTCGCATTTTCTGTTGATAAAATTCATAAGCATCATTAATCTTCCTGTAATGTTTTTTTATATCTGACAATCCACTCAACTTTCGCGTTATGACCTGGAAACAGCTACTCACATCTTCACTCGGGAAAAAATATTTAATGGGCGCAACAGGCTTTTTTCTCATTATTTATCTGATTGTTCATGCATCTGTAAACGCGCTGATATTTTATGATGATAATGGTGCAACATTTAATGTAGTAGCTCATTTCATGCTCCATAACTATTTCATTAGGTTCCTGGAAATAGGTTTGTTCGCTGTTTTTATTCTGCACATTGTACAAGGTCTCATGTTGTGGAAACAAAATACATCGGCAAGAAAAATAAATTATTACAGACAAAACTTTCCACGTGAAATAAAATGGTACAGCCGCTATATGGGTTGGCTGGGAACATTCATACTTTTATTTCTCGTATTGCATTTATATAATTTTTGGGCGGGTACTAAACACGAATTGTATTTCAAAGGCCCTTCGAATGATCTTTATAAGGAAATGAAAAAAGTTTTTACAAGCCCTTTGCTATTCACTTTATACATGTTAGGATTGGTTTCATTATTATTTCATTTATTGCAAGGTTTTCAAAGTGCTTTTCAAACTTTTGGGATTAATAATAGAAGATGGATTCCTATAGTAAGAAGAATAGGTATTTTTTATTCAATTATCATTTGCATTGTGTTTGCTTTAATGCCTATCGCATTTATGGCAGGATGGCTGCAATAGATATTTCATCATGAAAAAATCTTTCCAGCATAAAAATATTTAATACTAACCTATGGAATTAGATGCGAAAATCCCTGTAACAGAACTTGATCAGAAGTGGGCCGATTATAAAAACCATGTAAACTTAGTAAGCCCTGCCAATAAGAGAAAACTGGAACTAATAGTAATAGGCAGCGGCCTTGCCGGTGCTTCTGCTGCTGCAACGCTTGGCGAACTGGGCTATAAAGTAAAAGTATTCTGTTTCCAGGATAGTCCTCGTCGTGCGCATTCCATTGCAGCTCAGGGAGGCATCAATGCGGCTAAGAACTATCAGAACGATGGCGATTCTGTATTTCGTCTTTTTTATGAAACCGTAAAAGGCGGTGATTACAGGTCACGGGAAGCGAATGTTTATCGCCTTGCACAGGTAAGCGGAAATATTATTGATCAATGCGTGGCACAGGGTGTTCCGTTTGCACGCGAATATGGAGGCTTATTAAGCAACCGTTCTTTTGGTGGAACACAAGTACAGCGTACCTTTTACGCAGCGGGGCAAACGGGACAGCAATTATTGTTAGGTGCCTACGGTGCACTGGAAAGACAGGTTTCAATGGGAAACGTAACCATGTATGAACGCCATGAAATGCATGACATTGTAATAATTGATGGCAAAGCAAGAGGGATTATCGCAAGAAATTTGGTCACAGGAAAACTCGAACGTTATTTCGGTCATGCAGCACTTATTTGTTCTGGTGGTTATGCAAATGTTTTTTATTTAAGCACAAATGCGATGGGCAGCAATGTAACTGCCGCATGGAAATCGCATAAAAAGGGAGCTTATTTTGCCAATCCTTGCTTCACTCAAATTCATCCAACCTGTATTCCCGTTACCGGAGATCATCAAAGCAAACTCACATTGATGAGTGAAAGTCTTAGAAATGATGGAAGAATATGGGTGCCAAAAAATAAAGGCGATAAAAGAAGGGGGATTGATATTCCAAATGAAGACCGCGATTATTATTTAGAAAGAAGGTATCCGGCCTTTGGAAACCTTGTACCACGTGATGTGGCATCACGTGCAGCCAAAGAAAGGTGTGATGGGGGTTACGGAGTTGGAACCACAAAAATGGCAGTTTATCTTGATTTTGCAGATGCCATTAAGCGTTATGGAAAAATAGAGACCGGTAAACTCGGAATGACAGATACTAAAAATGAAACCATAACAGAATTAGGCAAAGAAGTGATTGCTGAAAAATATGGAAACCTATTTGAAATGTATGAAAAGATCACCGGCGAAAACCCGTATGACGTTCCGATGCGGATTTACCCTGCCGTTCATTACACTATGGGAGGCCTCTGGGTAGATTATGAACTAATGACAACCGTTCCCGGATTGTATTCTTTAGGCGAAGCCAATTTCAGCGATCATGGCGCTAACAGATTGGGAGCGTCTGCGTTAATGCAAGGATTGGGTGATGGTTATTTTGTAATTCCTTATACGCTTAGTCGTTATATGGCCGATGAAATCAGGACGAATGCAATTTCCACGTCACATCCTGCATTTGACGAAGCAGAAAATGGAGTAAAGGAAAGAATTGAAAGATTAATGAATGTAAGAGGCAATGAATCTGTAGAAAGTTTTCATAAGAGGTTAGGAAAAATCATGTGGGATAAATGCGGAATGTCACGCAATGAAAAAGGATTATCAGAAGCCATTAATGAAATTAAAGCTCTTAGAAAAGAATTTTGGGGAAATGTAAAAGTCTCCGGGGAAATTTTAGAAATGAATCCTGAATTGGATAAAGCGGGCAGGGTAGCAGATTTTTTAGAGCTTGCAGAATTAATATGCATTGATGCGCTCAACCGCAAGGAAAGTTGTGGTGGCCATTTCAGGGAAGAAAGCCAAACATCCGAGGGCGAAGCATTACGTAATGACGAACAATACAGTTATGTAGCAGCATGGGAATACACAGATAGCGGTGAAATATTGCATAAGGAAGAATTAACCTTTGAAGTTGCTATGCCATCGCAGCGAAACTATAAATAGTAACCTGGTAGCTATCTGGAAGTGAAGACACTTAGCTTTTTTATTGTGAATTTTTGGATTTGATATTTTAGTAAAGCAATTATGGAACATTATACAATGAACCTCACCTTAAAAGTCTGGCGACAAAAAAATCGCCAGGAAAAAGGGCATTTCGAAACTTATGATATGAAAGATATTTTATCAGAAATGTCCTTTCTGGAAATGTTTGATGTACTAAATGAAAGGTTAATTCTTGAAAATAAGGAGCCTGTTGTTTTTGATCAGGATTGCCGCGAAGGAATTTGTGGCGCATGCAGCATGTACATTGATGGAAGGGCACACGGCCCGTGGCAAAAAAATACTGTATGCCAATTACACATGCGTGCTTATAAAGATGGTGATACGATAGTAGTGGAACCCTGGAGATCAGCGGCTTTCCCTATTATAAAGGATTTGATGGTAGATAGAAAGGCATTTGACAGAATTATTGAAGCGGGCGGTTTCATATCTGTAAATACAGGTAACGCAGTAGATGCTAATTCGACTCCGGTAGATAGGGCAAAGTCTGAAGAAGCTTTTGACTCAGCTACTTGTATTGGTTGTGGCGCTTGTGTGGCTGCCTGTCCTAACAGCTCCGCAGTTTTATTTGTCGGGGCGAAAATATCTCAATTGGCGCTGTTGCCACAAGGGGATCCTGAAAGAAAAGCAAGAGTAATAAATATGGTAGACCAAATGGATAAAGAAGGTTTTGGCAATTGTGGGAATATCTATAATTGCGAAGCCGAATGTCCTAAAGGTATTTCAGTAGAAAATATTGCAAGGATGAACAGAGAATATTTGGGAGCTTTTTCGTCTTCAGAAATGCAGACCAGGCCAAATCCTGCAAAGCATAATGGGGTCTGAGGCTAAGTCAACATCGGGCGGACATAATCTTAGCTTCTTTCCACTATAAAAATTATCCGAAAATCTGTTTGGTAGAAACTGCTATCCTGTTCCATGAATTAATAATAATGACCTGCATAATAATTTGTGCTAACCCATTTTCACCATAAGCCTTTATAACTTTATCATATGTTTCATTACTGACGCCATCTTTTGAAATAAGGGTTATTTCTTCGGTTAATTGTAATACTTCTCTTTCATCTTCAGTGAATAAGGGCGATTCTTTCCAGGCGGATAGTGCAAAAATCCTTCTTTGGGTTTCTCCAATCTTTAGCGCTTCCTGCGTATGCATATCTATACAATAAGCACAACAGTTAATTTGCGAGGCCCTTATTTTTATCAGTTCAAGAAGCATCGGCGAAATTTGAGAGTTTCTGATATATTGTTCCAAACCAAGCATCGCTTTGTAAGCGTTCGGCTCTAAGTCTTTAATTGATATCCGGTCCATCTGTTTATTTTTTTGAAATTAAATTATTTAAGTAAGCAGAAGTTACGGGATTATCGGTCACTTCATGCATCCCTTCATTAAGTAACAATTTCCCCGCCAAATTTTTCATGGCATCAACGGCAATTTTTAGAAATCCAGGACCGAGGCTTAATCTTGATACACCAATTATTTTTAAAACTTCAAAATCCGGAATTTCAGGGAGCAATAAAATATTTACAGGTAAAGTAACTTCTTTAATGACAGTTTCTATATCTTCTTTTTTCTTTAGAACGATGGGATAGAAGCCGTCTGCCCCTGAGTCCTTATAAGCTTTTCCTCTTCGGATGGCTTCTGATAGTTTTTCTTCATCGGATAAATGATTTGCTTTAAGAAATATATCTGTTCTTGCATTAATAAAAAGAGGCATGCCCATTTCTATAGCTGTTTGTCTTATCAACCGGATTTTTTCGCATTGTGTTTCAACAGGAATAATTGTTTTATCATTATGGTGGCTATCCTCAAAATTAATTCCCGCAATCCCCACATCAATAAGTTTCCTAATATTTTCTTTCAGAATAGAGTTGTTTTCCGCATAACCACTTTCAATATCGGCTGTTACGGGGATTTTTACACTTTGTGCTATTTTTTGCAGAACGAACAACAGGTCATTAAAAGGGATTTTTTCGCCATCAGGATAACCATTACTAAAAGCAATAGAAGCACTCGCCGTAGCAACAGCAGGATAACCCAAATTTTCAAGCAAAATAGCCCCTAACGAATCCCATATATTAGGGAGTATCAATAGTTTACCATTATGATGAAGTTGTTTTAATAGATTTCCTTTCTCAGGATGAATATAATTATGTGCTGGCATTTTATGCATTATTAAAATAAAGTTTTACAAAATTTCTTTTATTTCGTCTCTAAGTGCGGGAATAGTTTCCTCCATAAACCAGGGATTTATTTTTACCCAGTTTTGATTTCGTGGAGAAGGATGTGGCAAAGGGAAATATTCTGGAAGAAATTCCTTATAACTTTTTACTGTTTCTGTAAGACTGCCTTTCCAATTATTTTTTAAATAATAACGTTGTGCATATTGTCCTATTAATAATATGAGTGGCGTGCTTTTCATTTCTTTTAAAATTTGTGAATGCCACAGCGGGGCACATTCTTTCCGCGGGGCCATATCTCCCGATATTCCTTTCCCCGGGTAACAAAACCCCATTGCCATTATCGAAAAACAATCAGGGTTATAGAAAGTTGCCTCATCTACATTCATCCATTCTCTTAATTTTCTCCCACTTGCATCATTCCAGGGAATTCCTGTTTCATGAACGAGCCTGCCAGGAGCCTGCCCGATAATGATGATTTTAGAGGAGGAACTTAACTGCACTACCGGCCTCTGACCTAATGGTAAATAATTTTTACAAATATCACATAGCTTTATGTTATTCAAAAGAGTCTCCATTGCCAAGCCTTATAAAAATATTTATATCCCACAAAATTAATCTATTTACACTGATCGGTTTTCAAAATATGAATTTAAAATAAAGTCGGCTCTTTATTTTCCTTCAATTCCTTTTCATAACTTAATGCTCCATTTACGATCCTTGCAGGAGAGGTGTAAGGATGTTCTTCTTCTTTTCCAATGTCCATTATGTGCATTACTTTCCAGCCGCGAACTTTTAGATAATCTGAGACCATAGAGCGATGACAACGCCACCATACGGCTTCTGAACACATGTAGGCGGTGCGTTGTTTTAATGCAATACTTTCAAGCTCAGTTATACCGTCCTTAAAATTATCCGTTTCCATATAGTCAGCATAACCGCGAAAAGCGGCATGCCTCCATGCTGTATTTTTAGAATCGGGTTTTACCTTTCTTCTTCCTCCAAGATTTTTTAAATTAATATATTGGATGTCGTCTTGAGGTAAGGAAATCTCCAATGCTTCTTTATTGTATTGGGGAAATTTACGTGAACCAGGAAAACTTCTGATATCTGCAACCAGTTCAATATGAAATGAACGAAGCATGGCGACAAACTCTTCAAAAGGACGGGTAGAATGGCCAATCGTCCAGATAGTATTATTTTCTTCTTTCATATTTGCTCCTTCAAACTGACCCATCGAAGTTTTTTTGTTGGCTCCTTTTGGAATTCTTGTTCACTTAAAGTTCTGCTTTAATGATTTACTCTACATTCATAAATTTATTGTTGAAAATATTTTGCAATCGTTAATAGGAAAGTTGTTTCTTTTTCCGCCAAAACGCTATGCGGAATATCCTCGTGAAGAGCCAGCATCTGACCATTACCCAATTCAACAGATTGCTGTTTCGTGCTAAATGTTATTTGTCCATCCAGCACCTGAACGCTGATGATGCCGGATGCCGTATGAGTTTTCATTTCAGCACCAGCATGCAAGGCCACCAGTACGATACACATGCCGTTTGTCTTAAAGATAGTCATGGCATTCCGGTCACTATTATTCCATGGTTGCTCTTCTTTAATCTGTTTCACAAGGGATAACAAGTCCATAATTATCATTGGTGCATCCAGCAAGTGGCCGTCTTTCGGACGTTGAGGGGTGGCTTCATTAAATCTGTCTTCCATAGCGGCTATTTTGGTTTAGAACATGCTTAAATATTATTCGTTGAGCTTCTATTGTTTTATTATTTTTAACACAATGTCTTTAAGTTAATCAACATTATTTATTTTTTTAAGTTTTAAAAATCCACCTATTACAGGAACAAGTGAAAGTTCCGCATTGACGGATCATTAGGTTCTGAGTTTTTGTATTACAAAAACAATTTCGTAACACTTAAATAGCAAATAATAAGATAATTCCTTTAAGTTATTGATAGATAATAGGCTGCTTTAATAAGAATATCATACAGGCTGCCGTTAGTCCGGTATGTCCATCGCCAATAATGATAACATTTGCGTTGCTATTTTTAAATTAATGCTTAATAGAGGAACCATTCAGCAACTTATTAAGGAATACGTGTCGGTTAGTCTCCGCCTATTATACGAAAAATCATTCCATCCATTTCTTCATTTATACGTAACTGACAGGAAAGCCGGCTATGCTGATCAGCATTAGGAAGAATATCCATCATATCCAATTCCTGATCATTACGCGGTGGAAGTTTTTCAAATCCTTTTACTACTTGTACCTGGCACGTTGCACAAAGTCCCATTCCTCCACAGGCAGCTAAAATTTCATAATCTGCGGCTTTTAAAACTTCCATCAGGCTGAGACTGACATCGCTGGGGATTCCCAAAGTAGCCTGTTTGCCATTTCTATCTTCAATGGTTATTTTAATCATAATTAAAAAGTGGGTACGCCATAAACAGTAGTGTATTTAAAACTTATTTTTTTATCCGGATATACATATTTAAAGGCGCTTTGCGCCATTAAGGCAGCTTCATGAAAACCACATAAAATCAATTTTAACTTACCAGGATAGGTATTAATATCTCCAATAGCATAGGTCCGCTCTATATTGGTTGAGAAATCTACCGGTTTTACTTCAATTGCCGATTTGTCGATTTCCAATCCCCATTCAGCGATGGGCCCTAATTTCGGGCTTAACCCAAATAGAGGGATAAAATGATGTGCTTTCAAGGTCGTAAGACTATTATCCCGTGCGGAAATGGAAACCGACTGCAAACGCTCCTTTCCATTTAAGGCTATTACATTGGATTGCAGAATGAGATCAATCTTCCCTTCTTTTGCCAGCTTAAAAATCTTCTCCACTGAATCTGGCGCACCCCGGAAAGTATCCCCTCGATGGACCAGCGTTACTCTGGCAGCTGTATTAGCTAAATATATCGTCCAATCGAGTGCAGAATCCCCTCCGCCGGCTAAAATGATCTCCCTGTCGCGAAATATTTCCGGATCTTTTACTATGTAATTTACCCCTTTACCTTCAAATTCTATCAGTCGGTCGATATCTGGCTTACGTGGTTCAAAGCAGCCTAAACCGCCCGCAATCACTAAAACCTGACAATGAACCTCAGTTTGGTCATTTGTTTTGATGATGAGTGAACCATCGGGATTTTGGGTCATAACTTCCACGCGTTCACCTAAAGTGAAACCTGGATGAAACGGTTTAATTTGCTCCATTAATTTATCGACTAATTCCTGTCCTTTGATTTCCGGGTAACCGGGGATATCATAAATGGGCTTATGAGGATAAATTTCGGATAATTGGCCACCAACCTGTGTAAGCACATCGATTAAATGGCAGCGCATTTTTAATAAACCTGCTTCAAACGCAGCAAATAATCCTATAGGCCCTGCTCCTATGATACAAATATCCGTATTCAACATAGCTAACCCTTGATTAAAAAACAAATACTATCTTCTACCGCTTCAACAGAATGTGTCACATTAATGGGTATATCCACATCTTCATATTTGTTCATGGTTACAGTTCTCCCGGCTTCCTTATAAATTACGCTACCATCTATAATTATTAATTTTGCGGGTATAGCCGTTTGATGTTCTTTTAAGATCATCCCTCTTTTAAAACCTAATACGATAACTTTGACATGATCGCTGCTCTGTAGTATCTTGAAAACTGGTGAGGTTGCGCTTTTCAGCTGAAATAAAACTTCTTGTATGATCATTATAATTTTTATGGTAAAACTTTAACTAATCGGTTTATAATAATTTATTAGCCATAATTTGACAGGATAAACGAACCTCTTTACCAGTAGACGAGATTTAAGCGTTGTTTCTTCATTTCGTAGTAACAAGTCAGTTCACGATTGCTTCAATAATTTCAGCCAAGCAGGCTGCACACTTTCGCATGCCCAAATATTCGTCAGACCCTTCTGTATATATCATATTAAGCAGTAACAAAATGGAGATATACACTCAGCACAATGATTAAAAAAGCAAGAAATCGTTTCATAACTAAATATTAATATCCTTACATCTTTATAACCTTTATTCTGATAAATTGTGTTTTAAAATAAATGTTAGTTGGTGCGATAATCGCATCGGCATTCCGCCAATTTTTGATGCAGTCATATGTGAAATGATGCAGTATACCCTGCTCCATTGTTTAGTTACCAGCACATCAGATAACAATGAGTCTTGATCTTGGTATTTACCAGTCATTTTTCGTCTAATTCTCTTTTTTGCGGGACACCATCTCTAACAAAGCGCCTGATTATTAGGCGCGCTCCTCCATTGTAGGTAAGGTAGCTCATTGTCCAATTAATAAAAACAACTACCTTATTCCTGAAACCCAAAAGAGAAATGAGATGAACAAACATCCATGTCAGCCATGCAAAAAATCCCTGGAATTTTAATTTTCCCAGGTCCGCAACAGCTTTATTACGGCCTACTGTCGCTAATGATCCTTTATCAGAATATTTAAACGGTACAGTGACTTCGCTATTAACCAGGTGCAGTATTGTTTTGGCAACATGTTTTCCTTGTTGTATGGCAACCTGAGCTAAACCCGGATACCCTTTTGGCGTTTCCTTGCTTATTATTGCCGCAACATCACCAATTGCAAAAATATTGGAAGCGCCTTCAACCCTGCAAACATTATCTGTTCTGATCCTGTTGCCCCGCTCTATAATATCTTTTGATATACCATCCGGTACAACACCCATCACGCCAGCCGACCATATTACATTTTTAGTAGGGATGCTTTTGCCATCTTCAAATTTTATTTCGCTGCCATCATAGCTTTCCACTTTTACATTTAAAAGTACTTCAACACCCATCTTTGTCAGAAATTCATGTGCAGCTTTTGAGGCTTGTTCTGACATAGACGCTATTACCCTTGGCTGAACATCAACCAAATAAACTCTCATCTCATCTTTTTTGAGTTCAGGATAATCCCGGTGGAGAATATGGGTGCGCAGTTCCGCTAATGCCCCGGATAGCTCAACCCCTGTAGGGCCGGCGCCAACCAATACGAAATTAAGGTAAGGCTCTCTTTCTTCTTTAGTTTTTAACAGTACAGCTTCTTCTATGTTTTGTAATATAAGCGACCGCAAATTAAGCGCTTCTGGAATAGATTTCATCGGCATTGCATTGTGTTCAATGTTTTTATTGCCAAAGAAATTGGTAGTTGACCCCGTGGCGATCACGAGGTAATCGTAAGCTATTTCGCCTATAGTGGTCTCAATGGTGTTCTTTTCAGGATTTACTTTTGTAAGCTCCGCAATATGGAAATGGAAATTTTTTTGGCCTGCAAAATTTTTTCTTAATGAAAAAGCAATGGAGTCGGCCTCAAGGCTGCCTATAGCTACCTGGTAAAGCAAAGGCTGAAAAGTATGGTAATTATGCTTGTCCAGCATTAGCACATCTACCGGCTTATCTTCAAGCTTCCTGGCAACCTGTTGACCGCCAAAGCCGCCGCCAGCAATGACAACCAGCGGCAATTTTGATTTATCCTTAGAATTCATGTGATTGTATTTTTTAAAAACAAGAGACCGCACGACAACCGGTATCTTTATAAATATCGATTTGCTTTATTTGTTTGATATACGAAGCATCATTTCTCAAAAAGTATGAATAAGTAACAAATCAATAGAATGTAAAACACTTAACTGCATAATGGTGTTTAGCTTTAACAGTAGTTGTTCAATTACTCTTAAAATCAAAATCATGTTTTACAATAGTAATTTTTGGGGAATGAACTTCATTTGGTGGTTCATTTGGCTTATTCTGCTTTTTTGGATATTCGCAACGCCTTATGATGTCCCCGGTCAGCGAAAAAAGAAAGAATCTCCACTTGACATTTTGCAGAAGCGATTTGCTTCAGGACAAATCACGACTGAAGAATACCAGGAAAAGAAAAAGATTCTTGAAGACGATTTAACTAATTTGAAATGAAAAGTAAAAGTTTATTTTCTGTAATAATTTTTGTTATAATTTTCGGCATTGGCCTGATTTGGACGCATGCCGCATATAACGTTTCAGATCCTGCGCAAAGCATCATCATTGCGGCAGGGTCATTTATAATAGCCTGGTTTATATCTTCCGCTATAAAAATCGCTGATCCATGGGACAAAGCCGTGGTGCTGCGGCTGGGCAAATTTCAATCCTTAAGGGGCCCCGGCCTGTTTTTTATCATCCCGGTTCTGGATACCATACCCTACTGGATCGACACCCGCGTGATCACCACATCGTTTAAAGCCGAAAAAACCCTTACCAAAGACACGGTGCCGGTTGATGTGGATGCGGTATTGTTTTGGAAAGTGCTGGACCCGCAAAAGGCCGCCCTGGAAGTTGCAGACTATATAAGTGCGATCAGCTGGGCTTCTCAAACCGCGTTGCGCGATGTTATTGGAAAGACCATGCTATCGGAGATGCTTGAAGGAAGGGACAAAATTAGCAGTATGCTGCAAAAGATTATTGATGAACGCACAGAACCATGGGGCATTAATGTTAATTCAGTAGAAGTTAAAGACGTTTTGATTCCTGCCTCATTAGAGAATGCGATGTCTATGCAAGCACAGGCAGAAAGAGAACGACAGGCCCGGGTAATCCTGGGAGATTCGGAAAGGCAGGTGGCTGAGAAGTTTGCAGAAGCAGCTCTTACCTACGCAAACAATCCGGTAGCTTTGCATTTAAGAGCGATGAATATGCTTTATGAAGGCTTAAAGGAAAACTCAACCATCGTAATCGTGCCCAGTTCAGCAGTGGATACCATGCAATTGGGCAGCATGGCCGGATTAACAGCATTGACCATGGGCATCGGCCAGGAAAAAACAAATAAAGAGAATGATGCGGCAAAAAATAAAGAGGTAAGAAATCCATAGATTATTTAATATCTACCAAGGAACGTGATTATATATCTTTGTGATGATAAAATAACTATTGCATTATTTTTTCTAAACATTTATAACCTTGAAAAAAATATTATGGTTAATGTATTTGAAAATCTTTCCAATACTGATCAGCTGGCATTTTTGAAATTTCCAGTTTATATTTCTTTACTTGCTGCTAATTCAGATGGTAAAACAGACGATCAGGAAAAGAAAATAGCAGTTGAATTCGATCATATGAAAACGTACACCTGCAATCCTTTACTTATTGGTTTTTATAAAAAGGCAGATCTGGTGTTCAAAGATACACTACAACAACTTGATGATGAATTACCTAAAGGTAAAACACAGCGGGATGCTGCTATAAAGGCAGAGCTTAAAAAGTTGGAAAGTTTGTTATTAAAGTTTGACAAAGTTTATGCGGCAACAATGCATCAAAGCATGAAATCCTTTAAAGACCATGTGTCAAGAGCACACAATAATTTTCTGGAAAGTTTCATTTTTCCAGTTCCTATAAAAGGATTAACGTATTGAATGATAAAACAATTAGTCTACATTTTTCATATGTAAATGATATGATTCACAATCTTTGATTGACCAATTCCATGAACCTTTTTGCGACTAACCTGTAATAGAAACCACCAACTATGCATTTCAGCCAGCTTTCGTTGTATAAAATCAATAATGATTAAAAGACTTAACATCGCAAATTTTAGTCATCTTTAGTTTTTTATACCGGTTTTCTTAATCGCAATTATTTTAGCTTATTCGAAACTTATCCAGCATAATTTGGTTTATAACTATAGCTGATACAAATACCTGATTCTAAATCGAAATGGTCTTTCCGGGATTTCGCTTGCGCCAGCATAACAACCCAGGCTCCACATTTTATTTAACTGCCATCATATATGTTAGTTCATGCATCTCATGATTCTATAGTTATTCCGAAAAAAATAAAGTCCGATATTCTAACTAGGGAAGATACAGATATTGATATACTTATACCAAGTCCCAACGCTTATTTTCCCAATGAAATAATTAAAGAAGAGATACCGGTCAAAATACATAACATACTGTCATCATCAAAAATATTCATGATAACAATTCATTATTTATTACAGGCATATCATGTGAAGGTTCTGAAAATAGTTTATAGAGGTAATGAATCCATTTATAAGACAGTGTTAAGCAGTCAAATAAGCGATAATATCAGGGTTTGTTGGTTACAGCATGAATTGCAAGGCTGGATCATATTGATAGGACATACTCTGGATAAAAGGTTAATAATATCTATAACGTCAGCTATTGAGTCCCAGGAATCATAAATAATTTATTTTTATGAAGAACGCACTTAAACACTACGAGTTTATCAACTCCCAAACCGGTAATATCATTGCCTATCTTTCATTACTGGTTGATATGGATGAAAAGAAGAGAACCGAACAACTGGAAAAGAAGAAAGCAGAATTGGCCACTTTCGATAAACTGTTTATAGGACTGATTTATTGGCAAGAAAAGGGCCATGGTATACTGCCTGGATAGAGTTTAAATAGCTAATGGATGACGTAAATTCAATAGAAAGCAACTTCATTTTCGTAGTTGTTAAAGTCTTTCAATTAGCCAATCTGACTTTTATGCCCTCATTATGGAAAGAACTCATTTACTTAAAACGATATAGAAATTAAAACGTTAATATCTAAAGCAATCAACATCATGCAAGAACAAACATTAAGCGGCACTACCACAGATATCGAACAACTATCTATTGAAACACTAAGGTTTTTATCCATAGATATGGTGCAAAAAGCAAACTCAGGCCATCCTGGCTTACCACTTGACGCTGCACCTATGGCCTATGTTCTATGGACACGGTTTTTAAAATATAATCCTAAGGATTCCAACTGGCTCAACCGTGACCGATTTATTTTATCTCCGGGTCATGGTTGTGCACTACTATATAGCTTGCTGCATTTAACAGGGTATGATTTATCCATGGATGATCTTAAACGCTTCAGGCAAATGGATTCCAAGACGCCAGGACATCCCGAATCGCTGTTAGTTCCTGGAGTGGAAGTTACCACGGGCCCGCTTGGCCAGGGGTTTGGAAACAGCGTTGGCTCTTGTATCTCAGAAGCTTTTCTTGCTGCAACTTATAACCGGCCGGATCAGGAAATATTTGACTACTATACCTATATGATTGCCAGTGATGGTGACCTCATGGAAGGCGTTTCGTCTGAAGCCGCCTCACTTGGAGGGCATTTACAACTTGGAAAACTCATCTGCCTTTATGATGACAACCATGTTTCACTTGACGGGCCAACCAGCCTTGCTTTCACTGAGGATCGTTTAAAACGTTTTGAGGCTTATGGCTGGCACACACAACAAGTTGATAACGGCAATGATCTTGATGAGATTGAATCAGCAATCAAAAATGCGCAGCAGCATAAAGATAAGCCATCCATCATTGCGGTTCGAACAATTTTAGGTTATGGCAGCCCGGTGCAAAATACCAGCAAAGCACATGGCAGCCCTTTGGGAGTAGAAAATATTGTTAAAACCAAGGAGTTTTTCGGCGCTGACCCGCACGAATTCTTTTTTGTGCCCGACGGTGTTTATGAGCACATGCAAACAAAGGGTATCGAAGGTTCACGACTGCAGGATCAATGGAAGCATCAACGGGAAGAATATACAAAGCTGTATCCGAAAGAAGCTGCGGAAATAAAATTGATTGAAACCTGTAAGTTGCCTGAAAAATGGGATGCAAAATTGCCAATTATTCAAGTATCTGAAGGCCCTTTGGCAACCAGGCAGGCTTCGGGGACAGCCCTGAAAATATTAAAAGAAAGCATCCCATTCCTGATAGGGGGTTCTGCCGACCTGGCCAGCTCAACTGAAATGCCAACAAAGCACGATATAAGTTTTCAACCCGGCCGTTATGAAGCGACCAATATATGGTTCGGGGTGCGTGAACACGGAATGGGAGCGATCTTAAATGGTATGATTGCAAAAATCGGTATCAAAGCTTATGGTGGTACTTTTTTAGCTTTTTCAGATTATATGCGGGGCGCCATTCGCCTGGCAGCACTATCTGAGGAACCTGTAATTTATGTATTTACCCATGACAGCATAGGGATGGGTGAAGACGGACCAACACACCAGCCAATTGGCCAGATAGCTGCTTTGCGTGCCATGCCTAACCTGATTGTGATCAGGCCGGGGGATGCCAATGAAACCATTGAAGCATGGAGGGTAGCGATTGCCAGTAAGAAAAGTCCTGTAGCTTTGATTTTATGCCGTCAAAAAATCCCTGTTATTGATCAGCAGAAATTTGCTTCAGCGCATAACCTGGAAAAAGGCGCGTATATCATAAGTGAAGCTTCCGGTGACGCTAATCTGATTCTTGTAGCCACCGGTTCAGAGCTGCAACTGGCATTGGGCGCACAGGAAGAACTCAAAAAGCAAGGCATTCAGGCAAGGGTGATAAGTATGCCTTCTTTTGAACTATTTGAAAGGCAAGATGCAGCGTATAAAGAAAAGATTTTTCCTGCCAATCTGCAAAAAAGAGTTTCAATCGAAGCTGGAACCTCTTTCGGCTGGCATGCATACATCGGGCGGGAAGGCCGCATTATAAGTATTGACGTTTTCGGCAGGTCTGCACCGGGGCAAGAAGTAATGGAGAAATTTGGATTCACCGTAGAAAACGTGGTAAATACCGCCAAAAGCATAGTTAAAGCTACCTGACGCAACAGCTATTGGAATTGATGGATTCGTCATCGTCATGATGCTCATGAATTGAAGGAACACTTAACGACAAACTTTCTTTACACCTATATAATAAGAGGTATTCGCTTCCTCAGTATGGCCTTATTTAATTCGGAAAGGCTAAAGAATTCCTTATTCCTGATGGGGAATAGACCCGCTGATAGACCAGTTTTACTTCGCTTTCCCCCGAAGTCTTATCCTTAGGTTTACGCACCCTGGCGACCAGCAGCGTTAAACTATTATGAAGCGCCAATTGCTGGATCATTTCGGTAAACACGGGGTCTTACCAGCAGTTTTTTTGTATAGACTAGTTGAATTGTTGACAAAATAGAAGTTCATTTCAAGAGGAATTAATAAAACCTTTTTGACTAATTTCAGTTTATTAACTTACACGCAATCTGAATAGTTACAATAAAACATACACAATGGCAAATAACAATAGTCCCGTTTGGTTCATCACTGGTTGCTCAACAGGGTTTGGAAGAGAACTGGCAAAACTAATATTAGGAAGAGGCTGGAATGCTGTAATAACCGCAAGAAACATTGACCAAATAAAAGACATTGCTGAGGGATATGAAAACACAGCAATAATTTTGCCTTTAGATGTAAATAAGAAAGACCAGGTATCATCGGCAGTTGCAAAAGCTGAAGCATCCTTTGGCAAGATTGACGTATTAGTTAACAATGCCGGGTATGGTTACTTCACCAGCATTGAAGAAGGTGAAGAAGAAAAAATAAGGGCACAGTTTGAAACCAATTTTTTTGGATTGGTGAATATGGTACAGGCTGTTCTACCTGGCATGCGTAAGCGACGTAGTGGCAATATTATCAATTTCTCTTCCATTGGAGGGTTGGTCGGTTTTACCGCAACAGGATATTATCATGCGTCAAAATTTGCAGTAGAAGGATTATCTGAATCATTATCAAAAGAGGTAGCGGCTTTAGGAATAAAAGTCTTAATAGTAGAACCGGGACCTTTCCGAACCGACTGGGCCGGACGCTCAACTGCCCGCACCCCTGTAAAGATCGAAGAATATAAAGATATCGTTGGCGCACGCATGAATATTAGTCTCCAGGGAAGTGGTAAACAGGCGGGCGACCCTGTTAGAGGTTGTGAAGCCGTTATAAGAGCAGTGGAAGAAGGTGTACCACACCTGAGATTATTATTGGGCAAAATGGCATATACTCTTGCTAATGAAAAAACAGAAGCGATGAAACATAATTTCAACGCTTGGAAAGAACTCACTTTGGGCGCCGATTTTCCTGAAGGTAATAATAAGGCATGAAGCACTAAGAGAAAAGGATAGCCGATTCTTGTAGTTATTAAACTATACCACGAAAAACAGCTCGTTTTGCCAAAACGCCGTGCGGCGCAGTTCATGCATTACTGACATTTCTTTTGTTAATTCAACTGATCACGTGTTGTTATTAAATAGCAAATAATATTCTTCTGTTATATCTCTAAAATCTGACGGATCATCTGATTGGTAAATCCCCATTCATTGTCATACCAAATCATGAGTTTAACCAAATCACCATCAACCACCCGGGTCATTTCCAAATCAACAACAGCAGCAAAGGGACTTTGGACAATATCTGACGAAACAAGAGGCTCATTTGAAACTGACAACACCAGTTTATATCTGTTACTTTTCGATTCTTCTAGTAAAATACTATTAATTTCATCAACTGAGGTATTTCTGGCTGCGACAAAAGTAATATCTGAAATAGAACCTACCGGTACCGGCGTGCGTATTGCAACCCCATCAAACTTGCCTGCTAATTGAGGGATCGCTTTAATTGTAGCAATAGCTGCGCCTGTTGAAGCGGGTACTAAGTTTACCGCAGCGGCACGTCCCATCCTAAGTGCTTTTTTTGAAGGGGCATCTACCAGGGCTTGGGAAGCGGTATAAGCATGAATTGTATTTAATATGGCTTTTTTTATACCTATTCTTCTATCTATGATCTCTATTATTGGGCCAATGCTATTGGTAGTACAACTTGCACACGAGAATATGGAGGTCTTCCCATCTGTGGAATTTACACCGTGTATCACTGTTGGCGTGTCTTTGCTTTTAGTAGGGCCCGATATTACCACAGTTTTCGCTCCTGCATAAATATGTTTTTCTGCTTCTTCCCTATTTGTAAAGAAACCGGTGCTTTCTATTACGACATCTATATCCAGTTCCTTCCATGGAAGTTTGGCCGGATCGTTTTCCGATATAAATAAAACCTTTTTATCCCCGATAAGTAAATGATTATCGCAAACACTCACCTCATTTTCATATTTACCATAAACACTATCGTATTTGAGTAAATACGCTGCATTATCAATACTCATTAAGTCATTGACAGCTGCAACCTCCATTTCCGGAGCATTCATGATTATTTTCAAAGCAGCCCTTCCGATTCTGCCAAAGCCATTGATCGCTATTTTTTTCATGTTTTTGTTTTTTATCGTTATAAAATATATTCACATTTAGAAACTGTCTAATCTTCAAAATCATTAATAAACAATTTCTAAGTTTAAAGGCATTGTTATTCAAATCGTAATCCTTTCTATTATTTATGAAACATTTTTAACCTTCAAAAGTCATCATCAGTCAATGCATTTATGGTTGTATTGTAACGATCAACGTTTCGAATATTCATTAAGCAAGATTGATAGTTTACGATAGATTAATAAGTATCCGGACTTAGCCTAAATCAGGATTCTCTATTTTTCCCATTTCATCCATTGCCAATGAAGCATGAGCGTAAGCCGCGCCGGCCCGCATTTCGGAAGCTACCCAAATAGCTTCCATAATTTCTTGTTTACTTGCTCCTTTTTTCAAAGCCATTGCAGTATGCCCGCGTATGCAATACGGGCATTGCGTTACGTGCGCTACCGCTACCGCGATAAGTTGTTTAGTTTTTTGAGGCAGCGCGCCTTCTTTAAAAACCGCCTTGCTGAAATTGCGCCACGTTTCTATTATTTCTGGAGCAAGCGCGGCTTTCTTTTCATTGATCTCCCTGGTTGCTGCCGGAAAAAGTTGATCGTTTTTCATAATAGCTAATTTTATTCTATTTGTTTATTTATTCAATTTACCTTATCTAAAAATTGTCTCAACACATATTGTAATATGCCTCCATGGCGATAATATTCAATCTCGATTTCAGAATACAATCTTGCAATTACCTGGAATTTAGCTTCCTGCCCATCCTCCTTTTGAGCAATTACCTGAATTTCTTTTAAAGATTTGAGGTCATCGGCAATACCTGTTATTGTAAATACCTCATTCCCTGTTAAACCCAAATTTTCTATATTTTCTCCTTCTTTAAATTGAAGTGGCAAAACGCCCATTCCCACCAAATTGCTTCGATGAATGCGCTCATAGCTTTCGGCTATCACCGCTTTAATTCCCAATAAAAATGTGCCTTTCGCTGCCCAATCCCTCGACGAACCGCTACCATATTCTTTCCCGGCCAAAACGACTAATGGTGTTTGTGCTTGCTGGTATTTTATTGATGCATCATAAACCGACATTTCTTCCCCGGAAGGTAAATGCCGGGTATAGCCACCTTCTTTTTGAGACAGTTTATTTTTGATCCGTACATTTGCAAAGGTACCGCGTACCATCACTTCGTCATGTCCTCTTCGCGAACCATAAGAATTAAACTCTTCTCTTTTTACGCCCCTGCTAATGAGGTAATTGCCTGCCGGTGAATACTCGTTGAACTGCCCTGCCGGCGAAATGTGATCCGTAGTAATACTATCGCCCAACACTAATAAAGCCCTTGCCCCATAAATGTCTTTTAAAGGCTGTGCATTATCAGAAATGTTGTAGAAGAAAGGCGCCTCTTTAATATAAGTAGACGCCGCATCCCAAATATATAATTGATCATCCGGCACTTCCAGGTTTTTCCAAATATCATTGCCTTCAAATATTTCACCATAACTCTTTGAAAAATCTTTAGGCGAAAGCACTTTGTTCATCAGCTCATTAATTTCATCGTCTGCAGGCCAAATGTCCTTTAAATAAACTGGCTGCTGATTAGGGTCGTAACTTATAGGATCGTTAATCAAATCAATATCCACTCTGCCTGCGATGGCATAAGCAACTACCAGCATTGGTGACATCAGGAAATTCATTCTTACCTGCGGATGGATCCTGGCTTCGAAATTCCGGTTGCCTGATAGCACGGAAGCCACGACCAAATCGTGTTCTTCCACTGCTTTTGCGATATAAGGGGGTAGTGGACCTGAGTTGCCAATACAGGAAGTGCAACCATATCCTACTAAATGAAACTTCAATGCTTCCAAATCATCCAGCAGGTCTGCCTTTTCGAGATAATCAGTAACTACTTTTGAACCGGGAGCAAGCGAGGTTTTCACCCATGGCTTTGTATCCAGCCCATGTTCACGCGCTTTTCTGGCTACCAGGCCGGCGCCTATCATAACAAAAGGATTGGAAGTATTGGTACATGAAGTAATAGCAGCAATGACAACCGCACCATCTGATATCATAAATTTTTCTTGCCCAACGGTGACCCAAACCGTCTTCATTCCATTTTCTATCTTTTCTTCAATTTTGGTTTCGGGTGGCATTGGTAAAGGAAGCTGTGCGGGCTGACTGCCGCCCTCTGCGAACCATCGTGTTAATTGATCCTGCGGCTGAATATATTTCCGTCCAAAGCTTTTGTTTAGCAGGTCGATGAAGGTGGGCTTAAAGTCCTTCAGCAATATTTTATCTTGTGGACGTTTTGGGCCTGCTACGGTAGGTTCAATAGCTGCAAGATCCAATTCTACAATATCTGTGTAGTTGATAGCTTCGCTTCCGGTTCTCCATAACATATTGGCCTTGCAATAATCTTCCACTAACCTTACCTGTTCTTCAGAGCGGTTGCTTTTACGCATATACTCCAAAGTTTTATCATCAATGGGGAAATAGGTGATAGTACAACCAAATTCTGGCGACATATTGCCAATGGTCGCCCGGTCCGGAACAGAAAGGTTGTCGAGCCCCGGACCAAAGACTTCTACAAATTTTCCTACAACCCCATATTTTCTAAGTAAATCAGCAATAGTTAATACCAGGTCTGTAGCTGTGGAACCCAATGGAATTTTCCCGGTAAGCTTTAGTCCGATCACTTCAGGCAAAATAAAATAGATGGGCTGCCCAAGAATGACAGCTTCGGCTTCAATGCCGCCAACACCCCAGGCCACTACACCAATTCCATTTACCATGGGTGTATGGCTATCAGTACCAACCAGTGTATCCGGAAAAACTTCTCCATTTCGTTCAATTACACACTTAGCGAAATATTCTAAATTTACCTGATGACAAATACCCATTCCGGGTGGAACAACATTGAAATTCGTAAAGGATTTTTGCGCCCATTTTAAAAACTGGTAGCGTTCTTTATTGCGTTTATACTCTTCATCCATGTTGTGGCTATAAGCGTATTCCGTTCCGAAATAATCGACCTGTACAGAATGATCAATAACCAAGTCAACAGGGATCAAAGGATTAATTTCATCAGGGTTCTTTCCTTTCCTTGCTATTTCAGCACGCAGCGAAGCGATATCCACTACAGCGGGAACGCCGGTAAAATCCTGCATAAGTACGCGTGCCGGTTTAAATGGGATATCCTTATTCGACGCAGCGGGTTTCCAGTTAAGAATGGTGTCTATACTTTTCCGGGTAATGGCGAAATCATCAAAATTCCGCAATGCGTTTTCCAATAAAATGCGAATGGAAAAAGGCAGTTTACTAATCTCATGACCTTGTTTAGCAAGTTCTGCAAGGCTGTAATATGTAAAAGTGCCATTTTTAGTATTTAATAATCTTTTTATTTGATATGGGTCATTAGGCATAATTGTGCCATTTAATTTTTCTTACAAAAACGAAGCTTAAAAATCATTCTTATTATGGTGTTCTTCTCTTTATATAACAGATTAATTTCTGATTGTTTGTAAATGATTCTATTTCTTTGCATTTTTTTTAATTGCACAACTGATTAGCATTGGCGCCAGTTTTCCAGAATTGGATTATAATGACAATTATTTACAAACCATTTTCTGATGGATTTGTTATAGACAAACACATCGTTTCGAAAGCATTTCAGATCGGAGTGATGAATAGTTGGATACCGCGCGCAATAAGTTTTTTATAACTATATTTTTATATCAATCTAAAATTTTTGTTGCTATGCCCATTTATAAGGTCAAACTAAAAAGCAAAAAGGAAATAGCCTCCGGAACGATGGCATTTCATTTTGAAAAACCGGCAGGATTCACCTATAAAGCCGGTCAATTCGCTGATTACACACTCATTAACCCATCCGAAACCGATGCGGAAGGAAACGTACGCGGTTTCTCCCTGACAAGCGCTCCCTATGAAGATGATATCATGTTCGCAACCAGGATGCGTGATACTGCATTCAAACGGGACCTGAAAAAGATGGATATAGGTACTGAACTGACCCTGGATGCTCCTTACGGGTCATTCACCCTTCAAAACAATACTCAAATCCCCGCAGTTTTCCTCTCAGGCGGTATTGGCATTACTCCGGTTAGAAGCATAATTCTCCAGGCTACGCACGATAAGACAGCGCACAAGATATTTCTTTTTTACGCTAATAAAACACCCGAAGATGCAGCGTTTATGGACGAACTGCTTGGCGCTGAAAAAAGAAATCCGAACTACACTTTTGTTCCCTCTATGACAGATAAAGAGAAATTAAATAAGGATTGGCATGGAGAAACTGGGTTCTTCACCAAAGAAATGCTGCAAAAATATATCGATGATATAACGCTACCGATTTATTATGTAGCCGGTCCGGCAACTATGGTTACTTCCATACGAAAAACGCTTAATGAGTCAGGTATTGATGATGATAACATACGCACCGAAGAATTTTCAGGATATTAAGAATAGATTAATAAAATAAAACGACATCAATATCAAAAGAGTATATGAAGTCCCGGCCAAACAAGATGGGTATCACAAAGAATTTGAAGAGAACAAAGAGCGGGTTTCGCTTTTAAAAGAACAAATGAAGAAAGGGACTGTAACATTAGTGTATAACATGGCGCAAAGGATGAAGAACACAATGAAGCGCTGGCGCTATTAAATAAATTTAAAAATAAATAGGAAATCAAATTGTAAACAAGTTAGATAAAGACAAATGAATCAGAAAATCGCAATTGACTTTATTGAAAAACAGGACTGGCTTGGTGAAGCCGGCGATGCAATCCAGCCCGTCGTTATTAAGGCCTTTGAAGCGGGTGGTGAAACCGGTCAGAAAATAAAAAATTTTCTGCATGGAACATGGCTCGGTCACCCCCTGCATCCGGTAATAACAGATGTTCCGATTGGCGCTTGGACCGTCGCCGCAGTTTTAGACGGACTAGAACTGGCAGGCAAAAATAAATATAAAGCAGGTGCAGATGCAGCCATTGCCCTAGGACTTGCAGGAGCGGTTGGATCAGCGGTTACCGGACTAACTGATTGGACCGGAACGACCAAGAAGAAACGTAAAATTGGTTTACTGCATGGAATATTAAACCTGAGTGCTACCGCACTTTATGCTACTTCACTCGTTTTGCGCAATTGCAAAGGTTCACGCAATAGGGCAATCACTTTGGCAATGCTTGGTTATGGAGTTACTGGTATAGCAGCTTATCTGGGCGGCCATCTTGTTTATAGCGAGCAATTAGGCGTTGACCATACAGCTACATCCGAGGAATATCCAATGGAGTTTGTAGTAGTGCTTCCGGAAAACGAATTAATAGAAAATAAAATGCGCTGTGTAAAAGCTGGAGCAATTCCAGTGCTGCTGGTACGGGAAAATGGAAATATTTTCGCAATTGCTAATACTTGTTCCCATCTCGGCGGTCCACTTTCAGAAGGGGAACTGCTGGATGATTGCCGCGTGAAATGCCCTTGGCATGGTTCGGTTTTTTCCATGCAAGATGGAAGCGTAGTGGACGGCCCGGCAACAGAATCCCAACCTAAATTTGATGTGCGTATCAATAACGGTCAAATTGAAGTAAGGAGGGCAAAATAGTAAATGTGTCGGCATAATTATTGTGTGTTTTCTGTGTTGACAATACTCAACTTTGTTTGCATTATTCATTCATATCTATGTGATAGAATAATAGTGAATGTTAGGATGAATTTTTGATACCGTAACATAAATAATTGTTGTAACATCTATCGCATGGTTTAGGCTTATGAATGTTATATAGCATGGTATAATCAATATAAAATTAAAAGATAAGCAGCTCTGAAACATGCTATCTGAGATAGCCAAAGTAGAAGGAAGTTTAAATTGAGCTGATTAAATTATCATGAGTTTCTTAACAGTTAAAGGCATAGGCAACCAGTTGGGAATGAAAATAAATCATTTAAATCTTAGGATATGGCAAAGAAAGTAGCAGAACAATTAGTAGAAATGTTGGTACAAGCAGGTATCACACATATTTACGCAGTAACAGGCGACAGCCTTAATGAATTAAATGATGCTGTAAGACGAAACCCAAAAATAAAGTGGATTCACGTCAGGCATGAAGAAGCTGGAGCCTTTGCTGCGTCAGCTGAGGCCCAACTAACGGGGTTAGCATGTTGTGCGGGTAGCAGCGGGCCTGGGCATGTTCATTTAATCAACGGCCTTTACGATGCACATCGTTCTGGTGCATCTGTTCTTGCGATTGCTTCGACCTGTGCTACGACAGAGCTCGGCACAGGTTATTTTCAGGAGACGAATGTTATCAAACTCTTTGATGATTGCAGCTGCTATAACCAAATCGCATCTACACCTGCCCAGTTACCCCGAATGGCACAGGCAGCTCTCCAGCATGCAATCCAGAAGAAGGGTGTAGCAATTTTAGGCCTGCCAGGTGATGTAACCGCGATGCATGCGGTAGAGAATGTTTCTTCTGACAAAAATTATTTCTCCAAAGCAGATATTCGACCCGCAGACCATGACCTGCAAGCATTAGCCGATCTGATCAATAAATACAAGAAGATTTGCATATTCTGCGGAATTGGCGCTGCAAATGCACATGATGAAGTAGTTGAGCTTGCCGGTTTGCTGAATGCGCCTGTGGGTTATTCCTTCCGCGGTAAGATGGACATTCAACCCAATAATCCCTATGAGGTAGGTATGACTGGGTTGTTAGGTTTGCCCTCTGCCTATCACAGTATGCATGAAAGCGATCTCGTCCTGTTGCTGGGTACCGATTTTCCTTATGTACCTTTCATTCCCCAGGATAAAATATTGGTACAGGTGGATATAAGCCCCGAAAGACTAGGAAGAAGAGCTAAACTAACTATGGGATTGTTTGGTGATATTAAAATCACGATCAAAGCTTTGATTCCACTGTTGAATATTAAGGAAGACAAAAGCTTTTTAAATGCACAATTACAAATTTATAAAAAAGTAAAAGAGCAGCTGAACATTTATGTACTTGACAAAGGTAAAAAAGATGCTATTCACCCCGAGGCTGTTGCTTTTGAATTGAACAAATTAGCATCAGACGATGCCATATTCACCGTTGATACCGGCATGTGTTGTGTATGGGGTGCCCGATATATTCAGGCTAATGGGAAACGCCGCTTGTTGGGTTCTTTTGTGCATGGATCTATGGCTGGCGCAATGCCTCATGCGATCGGTGCGGCTTTGGCATGTCCAGACAAACAAGTTGTCGCACTGTGTGGTGATGGCGGAATCTCCATGCTGCTTGGTGATCTGGCTACTATTAAACAGTATAATCTTCCAATCAAAATAGTTGTATTTAATAACCGTTCGCTTGGCATGGTCAAATTAGAAATGGAAGTTGCAGGTTTACCAGATTCTGAAACGGATATGCTTAATCCCGACTTTGCTCTTGTTGCCGAAGCCATAGGTATAAAAGGCATCACAATTAGTGAACCTAACGATGTTGAATCCAGTTTAAAAGAAGCATTTCTGTATAACGGCCCAGTACTAATAAATGTTATGACCGATCCAAACGCCTTGGCCATGCCTCCTAAAGTTGAATTAAAAATGATGGAGGGAATGGCTCTTTCCATGACTAAACTGATGCTTGGAGGAAGATTTGAAGAAGTATTGGACACAGTTAAATCGAACTATAAGCATTTAGAAGAAATATTATAGTGCAGCCCGGTAGTTAGGTTGCATATTATTTAGGGCATCTCTAAAAACTCTCCTTTTCGGCTCCTCTGGAGAAGATTTAAAGCCCGTCTGGTTGAAACCATTCGGACGGGGTGAGGTAAAAAAAAATGAGTTTTTAATTCTACTTTGACATGTTTAGAAAACGTAGTTCAGCATTACAATAATCTTAATTATGGAACGGAAAAGTTGCCATCAAAAATACAGTACAAGTGAGTGACACAACGATGTCGCCATGAAAAACCGCTGCTGGTCAACAAAAAATTAAAAACGATTGGCTTGTCAAAGTAGAATTAGAGATGCTCTTTATTCAATTGAATCTTTCAGGAATTTAAATTTGAAAGCGTAACGACTATACAAAAATTAAAATGAGTCAATCAACTAAATATAGTGGGAGGCCTTTTATCATCGCCTGGGTACTGGGATGTATTTTTTATTTTTTGGAGTATGTGGTTAGGGCATCTCCTGCCGTTATGATTCCCGAACTATCCAGTACATTTAAAGTTAGTGTTTTAACGGTCAGTTCTATACTCGGGGTGTATTATTATACATATGCCTTCACCAGCTTGATTGCCGGTGTTGCACTTGACCGTGCCGGAGCAAAATATTCGATTAGCGTTGGTATAGGTATCTTAAGTATAGGTTGTATTTTATTTGCCTTTCCACACGTTTTTGCGGGGTATAGTGGTCGCTTATTTCAGGGGGTTGGTTCAGCCTTTGCCTTTACAGGGTGCGTTTATTTGGCTTCACACGGCTTTCCTGCACGTTATATAGCAACAGCTATCGGTTTTACACAATGTGTAGGTATGCTTGGGGGATCGGCCGGACAGTTTATAGTTGGGCCTTTAATACAAAAAGGGCTCCACGTGAGCCTATTTTGGATAGGAATAGGAATAATTTGTGGATTGCTATGTATAATAATCTTTTTTGTTACACCCCGCGAAAAAAAACTGGCTGAAGAAAAATCAAAGGGAGCATTAAGTTTGCTTCAGCCCTACAAGCTGGTATTTGGTAATCTGCAGTCTTATTTAAGCGGCGTTGTTTCTGGTTTGCTCTTTGCTCCCACCACTATTTTTGCGATGACCTGGGGCATCGCATTTTTTCGACATGACAGGCATGTAAGTTACTCTTCGGCTGTTTTAATTTGTTCTATGGTACCCCTGGGCTGGGTTGTTGGGGCACCCTTATTAGGTTGGATCTCTGACAAAATAGGTCGTAGAAAACCCGTGTTAATAGGAGGATCAGCAGTAATGATGTTAAGTTTTGCGCAGCTCATATTCCTACCTGGCTTATTGCCAGGTGTACTCTCTATGATCATTTTTGGTATAGGTTCAGGGGCCGCAATGATCCCTTATACTATTATTAAAGAAGCAAATCCGGATAAGGTAAAAGGCAGTGCAACGGGTGCAATTAACTTCTTAACGTTTGGTGTAACGGCTTTACTGAATCCTGTATTCGCTGGGCTATATGGTAAAAGCCTAATGAGCGCAACGGACCACGCAGCCCATTTTAAATTTGCCGGTATCTTTTGGCTGGCCGTTATAACATTAGCAATTCTGGTAAGCCTTCTTATAAAGGAAACCGGCGCAAAATCAACTAAACCAGTAAGGAGGTAAATACATCTTGTTTACTTGGGTAATTAAGGTTCCGGATTATATAATAAAAACATATGACACAAAACTTAACTGCTGCTTCTCTTTTCATTCTGTTGTTGTTTTGGAGCAATAGCAGTTATAGCCAGAATGGATCACCTGAATATAAGGATGGTATGACCATCAAGCTTGACAGTTCGGGCGAAAAGTATATCCGTTTTTTTACATGGGCCACTTTTTGGGCAAGGAATACGGAAGCGAATCCTGGAACTGCGTTGAACGGGATCGAAATAAAAAATTGGATAGATTTTAGCCTTAGGCAGTTTCGTTTTGTTACCTACAGCCAACTTTCGCCAAGGTATCTGATATTTGCCGATATAGGCATAGATAACCAGTCTTTTTCAAGCGGAGGATCTGTCGGTGGTGGGAATACTGGAAATGGAGGAGCAACCTTTAGTGGAACGCTCGGTAAAAAGCCTGAGCTTTATTTACACGATCTTTGGAATGAATATGCCGTTTTTCCTGACAAAGATCCAATAAGTGGTAGACCACGTAAATCATCTCTTTATATTGGTACAGGTTTGCATTACTGGATGGGCATAAGCCGAATGACCACGTGTAGTTCAGCCAACTACCTGGCTTTGGATGCACCGGTTTATAATTGGCCTTTGGTTGACCTTTCTGACCAGTTTGCAAGGCAACTCGGCGTTTATCTAAAAGGAAATATTGGTCCTGTTAGTTACAGGTGGGCTATTAATAAACCGTTTACGGTTATTTCGCCCATTACAGCATTTCCTAATGGGGCACCGGACAGCAGTTATGCCGTAGATAATAATGCGACTGGAAAGTTTTCCACTACGGGTTATGCTGCATGGCAGTTCCTTGATAAGGAAAGTAATAAATTACCATACACAACAGGTACTTATGTAGGCACCATGCGTGTATTAAATATCGGGGTCGGTTATTATAGTGCAGCAGAAGGTACAGTAACACAAGCCCGCAACACCGCTACATCGACGCTTACTCGTCATAACATTACTATTTGGGCAATAGATGTCTTTGCTGATCTACCATTCGGTGGTTCAAATAGTAATTGGGCCTTTACCGGTTACACCGTTTGTTATCATTACGATTTTGGACCGAAATATCTTCGGTATGGTTCCATTATGAACCAAAACGTAAGTCTTGCACCAAACTATACAGGCAAAGTTTCGCAAGCTGGTTTTGGCAATCTAGCCCCACTTATTGGCACGGGTATATCTTGGTTTACACAGGCAGGTTTGCTCCTGCCAAAAAATTTACTTGATGCAAAAATCCGGTTCCAACCATTTGGCGAGGTTAGCCTCCAAAAATTCGACCGTTTTGGAGATTCCAAATTCATGTATTGGAGCGCGGGTAGCAACATCTATCTGGACGGACACCACGCCAGCGTAACATTCAAATACCAGACAAGACCAATTGTTATGAACAACAAACAAGAATCATCTAAAGGTACTTTTATAATAGCAACTCAAGTTTACCTTTGAGATACATTACTACAACATTTTATACACTACTTTGATATCCAAATGGGAGGGTTATTACGATATTATCTTGTCCGTTTTGATAAATCTTTATTATGAAAGTGACTGCTAATTGCTTTGTTAGAAACACAGCAGTAAACTTTGCAGCTATTAATTTTAAGTTAAAGAGCTACATACTTCATTATTTACAATGAAATTATTCAAAACAGGAAACGTCAAAACTTATGATATCCTAGTTAGGTTTCGGGAAATAGAGTCACACTAAATGGTACAGTTCATTCATTTTACCAAAAGGATGAGGCTGAACGAATAGCCTGGAATGCACCAGGTGTTGGGATTGTTGATAATGATTTGTATTATCTCTCAATATTTTTTCTCTTAAAGCAATAAATTTTACAACAGTTTTAAAATGAAAATCAATATTAAAAGAGTATATGAAGCGCCAGCCAAAGAGGATGGCGTACGGATTCTTGTGGACAGGCTATGGCCACGAGGACTAACAAAGGAAAAAGCAGCGGTAGATACATGGCTAAAAGAAATTGCCCCAAGTACTGAACTCCGAAAATGGTTTGGTCATAAACCGGCTAAATGGGTGGAGTTCAAAAAGCGTTACCATCAGGAACTGAAAGAAAACAATGAACAGGTATTGCTATTGAAAGAACAATTGAAAAGAGGAACTGTAACATTAGTCTATGGCGCAAAAGATGAAAAACATAACGAAGCGCTTGTACTTAAAGAATTTTATCAATGACAGCGCATTCTTAATAAGCCCGCTTCAAATACCGCAAATAAACCAGCCGGCCCGGCCCCAACAATGCAAATGTCTGTAGTAATCATATTATCCTTGTATTCAAAAGCAAATACTATCTTGTTGTGCTTCTACTGAATGCGGTACATTAATGGGAATATCTATTTCGTCAAATTTGTTCAGGTTAACTGCATCGTTTGCTCGTCGATAAACGCCGCTTCAATCTACAATAACCAATCTGGTTTTCATGTTTGTTTGATGTCCCTTTAAAATCATCCCCTTTTTGAAGCCTAATACGAGTACTTTGAAATGTTCGCCGCGCTGTGAAATTTTGACAATCGGGGAGGTTGAATTTTCTAATTGTTGCAAAATCTCCTGTATAATCATTTTATCATTCTTATGTTAAAACTTTCACTTTTAATCCATCGAGATGCCTGTCAACCAATATTTGGCAGGATAAACGAAACTTTTTATCCGTATGGCCTGCCCGAAGCAGCGTTATGTCTTCATTACGTTCATAATAAGATAACCCGCCGCAATTGCTGATAATTTCAATAAGGCAGGTTCCGCATTTTCCCATCCCCAAACATTCTCCAAAATCCTCCGTGTATATCTTGTCATAGATGAGCATCATCAGGCTTCTATACTCATTGGTATAAGTTTGGATCTCATGACTTTCGCCATCATATAAAATAGAAACAGCTATGTCTTTAACCGGGGCGCTGGCCATATCAATCTGCTTTATCCTTTTTAGTTATCCAAAACTCATCCGGGTATTCCTCTTGAAAAGATGCTGGATTTTGCTGAGCCAAAACCTCACCAATGTTTGATAAAACTGATGGCGGGAGCGCAGTTTCGAGGTGAGGAAACAGTACCCTTTCCTCAAAACGGATATGGTTGATCAACAGTTCTGCGAATAGGACATATTCTTCTGCGGCTTCATTCTCATAGTAATTTAACCGCTGCAGCCTGCTCTCCAGCATAAGATGTTCTGTTCTACCCTGCTGACAGAGCAGGTCATCGATCTGGGCGAATAACAAGGCTTCTTCCTCATGGAAATGTTCTTTCAAATGACGCTCCCAAAAAAAGTTAATGTATTTTTTTATTCTGTGGAGTTCTATATTTCTCTTTATTCCTTCCTTGATCTTCCAGCAAAAGAGTAATCCAGCATGATGGTCTTTGGAAAGTATTAAAAGATGCTTACTGCGCTTGATCGGTTGAGTTGTCATTTGTTTTTTTTGATTAAGTCATTATTCCACGACATAATGAATCTCGGCATCATTGCCAAAATGATAAAAGCCTTAAAATCGGAAATTACTTTTAACAGATGCGGTTCATGTGCCGGGATCGCCTCACTTGACGCTGGACCTAATTCATACGTATCGCCTTTATAAATCAGTAAGGCTTCGCCTGATTCTACAATCACAAAGGCCTTTGAGTTAGCAAAATGCCTGGGCATATGAGTACCAGCTGAAAATTCAACCTTGACTACCTTATACTGAACATTTCTCAGAAGTTCTTCCATGCCTGTAAGTATTAAATTGATTTAAGATTTGATAAGGCGTTTTGTTATTGAGTCTGACCCTGCAATTCTTTGTTCCTATAACACTATTCAAATTATCAAACAATTATTTTATCAATGCTTCCGGTCATTTTTTGCAACCGGATTAGAAACATATTCGCCATCAATCCGGCCCGGTTTTTTGCATCTGTTGCTACAGCACCCTTAAAATGCTGATCTATCGTTTCATTAAAAAGTTCCAGCCAACGGTCAAAATGCTTTTGTTCAATTGCTAAAGGTGCATGCTTTGCAAAAGGATTACCTCTGAACCCTGCCACACCAAATAACGCTGCATTCCAAAATGCATACATTTTTTCGAGGTGTAGTGTCCAGTTATCTTTAACAGCTTTTTCGAAGACAGGCCCCAGCAGTGCATCCTTACGTACCCGGCTATAAAACTCATCTACAAAAATCCTGATCGATTAAATGTCTTTAATATCTTTCATATTCATTCATTTTGGTATTGAATATTTAACCTATACAAAGGTATCTCAATAATTAATATTAAAAGAGTTTTATATCTTTTATTGCATTGGTGTTATATATTGTTGATTACGCCTGGCTTTTCTATTTAAATAAAGTCATCTGACCGGAGGTTATATGATAATAGACAGCCCAGGCGGCAAATGCAATTAAAAGAACAATTATCCAAAAAGGGATGCTTTTGGGCGTTTCACTGCCATGCAGCAAAAAAGTTTTTTGATCTCCTTTGCTATAAGCATTGATCATTAACGGCAAAATACCATCCACCACTTCATCTTTTCTTATACCTTCAACTGCAATTGCAGGCCCGTTACGAACAATAAAAGGAATTGTTTTAATGCCTTCTTTTCCTTTATGATCCTTACTTACAACCTTTAGCACATGCTTGCCATCTGTCAGTTTTTTTGTATCCAGGTCAAAAGATACCGGAGCCGGAAATGTTCCGATGGGTTGCGGGTCTTCATCAATGAACAGCGTCACCATGCTTTTATCTTCCATAACCTTAAGAATTTAAGATGATCTTTTTAATATCCTGATGTTCGGGATTTTCTGGTTTTGTCAGGCATCTGATCAAGGCGTACAGGGAATATAGCGTGATCACAACCATAATGCTTACGATGATATAATCCCAGTTACCTGTAGGACCACCGCCATGGGTTATGCCTTGTAAAAATTGGGGTTGCTGCGCTTTACAAGCATCACAAGCTTTTGCGGGTGCGTACGCTGCTATCCATATCCCAAGGGTGATGGACATCGTCATTATCAGACTTTTCATTTTGAGTTTCCTATTCTTTTCCATACTACTTAGCTATAGGCCCTGACTTAATTTGATTAAATAGTTCCTTGATTTCTGTAAGGGTGATTTTTCGAGAATTATTACCCCAGCTACTGCGTTCATGATTGATGATGGCCAAAATCTCCTCCGGCTTCAGGTTATTGTTGGTTCCAACAGCCGGCATAATGCCGTAACCTTCACTGGCCCTTCCGTTATATCCCTTCATGATAACGGTGAGCTGTACTTTGGGATCTTTATCCAAAACAATCGAACTGCCCTTTAAAGGTGGAAAGGCGCCTTTTAAACCTTCGCCGTTTTCCTGGTGACAGCTTTGACAATTGGCAGCATATAAAGCTGCCCCGTCTAATTCAGTATTCAGTTTACTTGTAGTTCCTGCCGGTTCCGCTTTTGATAAGGTTTTGCCATATAGAAAAATTGGTGTTGGCTTGCCATCCGGAAGTTTATACTGCTTAAATGATTTAAGGTAAGCGACCAATTGCAAAGCCTCCCGGGTTGCTACAATCTGTCCGGTTACCCCTTTACGGAACTGATCGGGAACATGAAGCACGATATCACCCGGATAAGGATAATCCTTTACTTCAAACAACCAGGAGTAGGCAGGCATAATTGATTGTTCAACTACTGACCTCGGATTATATAAGTGCAGCAGGTGCCAGTCCTGGCTGGGCTGCCGGTTGCCAATGTTCATCAAATCCGGCCCGGTCCGTTCTGACCCCATCAGGTTCGCTGTGTTACGCCATATATCAGTTCTTATGTTCCTGGCATAATCGGCGGCAATACTTGGGCGTGTGCCCCACATTTTATCCATATCTACATTTCTAACCTGCTGCGTATGACAGGCGATACAGCCTTCTCTTATAAATATACCTTTACCCGCTACTTCATCAGCATTCAAAGCATGGCTTCCCGGAAGGGGTGCATTATTATTTTGTGAATTCAAAGCAGGCAGGATAGCCGCAAACATGGTTAGCACAATAAATAGAATTATGGCTACTCCAAAAAGTCTTTTATGATTATTATAAATATCCATCGGGTTATTGATTAGAGGTATTAGCAGGTAGTTTATTCAACTCTTCAAAAACTGCTTTTTGCAGATCAATTTCTTCATGGCTGGTAATCATATAATAAAGATTATAGGCAAAGATCAGGTGAGAGGCCCACATCAATGATCCGCCAATAGCCCGCCATAGCCAGTAAGGGGCCATCAGCACTACCGAATCAATGAAAGGTTTTCCTTCCATCCAGGCCATCCCCTTTAGCGTACCGCCGATCATTAAGGGTATGCTATAAAACAGCAACCCAATAAGCGCCATCCAAAAATGAGCGCCTACCCAGCCCTGACGTGGTTCTTTGCCTGTAAGACGCGGAACTAAAGTGTATATAAACGCCCAAAGCATAAAAGCGATGATACCATACATGGTGATGTGCGAATGGGCCGTGGTAAAATCGGTAAAATGCCAGTACAGATTGGCTGAACGGAAAGCCTCGGCAGTGCCCTGGAAAGAACCTGTGAAGTAAAAGATAATACCTACCAGGTAAAATGGTAGAGTATAACTCGAACCTATTTTATTAAAGTTGCCCCGGAATGTCATCAGGAAATTAGTTGTACCGGCGAAAACAGGTACCAGCATGCCCATACTTCCTATAATAGCGGTTGTTTGCAGCCACCAGGGAATTGCGCTGAAAATAAAATGGTGGGTACCAATTAAAGTGTAAAATAGAATTTGAGTCCAGAAAGCGAGGATACCAAGGCTATAAGAATAAATAGGCGTGTTTAATTGCTGTGGCAAGAAGTAATAGATCAAACCCAGGTTAAAAAGCATAAACCACATACCCACGCCCTGATGCATATAATAACCCTGGGCTATACTTTCACCCAAGCCGTTTTGCCAGAAAGGTAAATATCCAACAAGCGCAATTACAATAGTAAACATAGTAGCGGCAATGATATACCAATTGGAAATATAAATTTCCTTGGTTTTACGTCTCGCCACAGTTTGTAAGTAATTGATCAGTGTAATAATGATGCCGATGGCAAACAATAACATAATCGGCCAGATATACTCACGGTATTCGCCGCCCCCATTATTTATTCCTGCCATCAGCGAAATGCTGCCTAAAACAACCGAGGCATTAATCAGGTATAAAGCATACCATCCCCGTTTCAAACTGGCCACAACCGTATTGCTAACGGTTGAAACAACGTAATAGCCCAGCCCTATCATGGCGAGGGAGGACCATCCCCAAAAAACCATATTGGTATGTACCGGACGCAAGCGCCCAAAGCTTAACCAACTGACATGATCAACATCAGGGGCCACAAATTTTATCCCTAAATATTCGCCTACCGACGTGCCTAATACCAGCCAAAAAGTCGCTGTTCCAATATACCAAAGAATTAACCTGGTCAATGAAGGATCAATATCCGGTCTTTTAACCGCTTTCTTTTTCGAAGCAAGAAATCTCGGACTATTTACTTCAGCGATATTATGAAGCAAGCCCTTCTTATCGGCCGGCAAGATCTCTCCAGCCAACTCACTGTTATTTAACTCAAATTCAATCGCTTGTTTACGTTTTGCCAGATCATCACTCATCTCCTCTAAATTCAATTTTTGCAAGGACTGAGCTAATTGGCTGGCATCGTTCCTTGTTTTACTATTTTTGATCCTGGTCGCGATGTGGTTAACTTTCACAGCAACCAGGTATACGGCAACCAGGAGCGGAAGGAGGATTAAAGTAATCGTGATCAATACTCCGGGGTTCGTCCAAATACCTGAATTTGTTTCAGCCCCTTGCGCAAACAATGGCGTAGCTAAAATGAGCGACAGTAGTAACAAGAGCGACTTTTTCATTGTTTATTTTGGTTTTCGACACGTATCTGTTGATTTCGGATCGTATGTTGACGTTTGATTAATATATTAACTTGTTGACCATCTAAATCTTTCAAATGGTTGTTAAGCCATTTCTTACCATCTGTATCAACATCATTGATGGTTTCCTTTAAACGATAGCTGTTTTTTAAAAGCCATAGCACCAATAAAACCAGGATTAATATACTACCGGCTAATAATATAGCTACTCCGCCGGATGAATCCTCCGTTTGGGATATCACCGATGTTTCTGCCATTATCTTTCCAGACGTCAGCGATAAGAAAAGAATGACACTAATAGATCGTTTCATTTTATTGATATTAATACCTTTTTATCCTTTTTACAATTAAAAATTATCTTTTTAACGAATTGATTCCTAAAATTAATTCTTCGTTAAAATTGCCAATATTAGTTGTCCTTAATAAAGAATGAATTTCGTCTCGAATTGTTTTAAATTGATTGTGTAAAGGACAGGGATCCTTTTCAGAACATTCTTTCAGGCCCAAAGCGCAACCCACAAATATCCCGTTTCCATCCACGGCTTCTACAATCTCTGCAACAGGGCGTTTCAAGGTAGTTTCATCTACGAAAAAACCGCCATTCGGACCTTTTGCGGACTGAACCAAGCCCCTTTTGCTTAGGTCCTGCAATATTTTTGCTAAAAAATGTTCCGGTGAATCTATCCCTATAGCGATATCTTTGATACTTACCCGTCCGCCTTCGGAAGTTTTTTGTGAAATAAAGAATACAGCCCGGAGAGCGTATTCACACGTTTTTGAAAATATTCCCATTATACAAAAGTAGCTAACGATTTAAGTTAAAGCAAGATTGTTTGCACCAAACCTCTTCCTGGCTTCAGTTACCTGCTCATTTGTTAATCCTTGTATATTAAAATTATTTACGGGTATACCGGTCGAACTGATGGATTAAAATTGCTTAAACAGGTATTTACATATACCAAGTTACATTTATTTCATATTATACGTAATAGCCATTGCTGGAATATGATGATTCGAGAGGGCCTCTTCTGTAGTACACTTTTTAAAATATTTGAAAAAAAACCGTGCGGGTAATGAACGAGTGCAAGCATATCTGATCCATTCTCTTCGCATAATCTGTTCAACCTGTTAACCACCTCTTTCCCCCTGATTTGATGATAGGATATATTAGGTTGCTTTAACAAATTAATATGGCTGTGCATTGCCTTTTCTTTTACAAGATCTTCATTTTCTTGTAAAAAGTGAAACATGGGCAATCTCGAGTTGGAAATCGAATATTTTTCCAAGTTTAACGAGATAATTGATAGCATTGATGTCAGATAATTCGAAAGCGGTCGCCAAAGTAAATTCGGCCTTTGGAGGTATTATTAAAACCGGGCATAATGTATGGTCAATAACGTCCATGGTATCATTTCCAAAAAACAAGTGTTCAAGATTGCTGTTGGAACTGCCACCCATTATTATAATTGTATTTCCATTTCTTTGAGGATATTTTTACATTTAAACCTAAAGCACCTTCACCACTTTGACAATCGATTTTTGGTTTAAATCCACTTTTAGATAAACCGGTTAAACTATGTCTTAATTGGATAGCCAGTTGGCTAAGCTTAGCGACACTTTCATCTTTGGGGAAAACAAATTCTTCAACCACCAAGGGTACTTCTACATACGAAGGCAGAAGAGGATGATCATAGTGGGTATTGAAAAGTAAAATATCAGCGTGCAGTTTTCAACGACTGCCATAGCTGATTTGGCTGCATGGATAGCATTTTCTGAAAAATCAATCAGTATCGGTACAGTCTTCATGATATAGTAAATTCACCGTAAATGTCTAAATTATAATGCAGCGTATAATGAACATAGCAACGTTTGATAAGATGTTCAACCAGTAGCGACAATTTCCGAATTATGACAATTCGGATTTATTTACCAACAAAAAACCCAATAGCCGAAGCTATTGAATCAAAATCCTTGAAAAAACTTGGCGGAACTCGCTGCATCTGCTAATGCCCCTGTATTGCTTTTGGGGAAACAGGAACAAGAAAGGAGTATTCGCGCAGGCAATACGGAAAATTCATACTATTATCTGTCCTCAAAACGACCAGTCTTTTTTTGCACATTAATCTTATACATAATCAACTCAACAGTCGTCCCAACATCGCTTTCGTCATCCACAAAACAGTGTTCCCGGGTAACCGAATCATCGAGAATGTAGGGATTGACCCTGTCTATTAGTTTTTGCAGGACTTTTCGTTTTTCGTCTAATTCCGTGATCTCTTCAAACTTTCCCCATAGGATCACACTTTGCCAGTTGGTGATATCTTTTATGCTATCCACCTCAAAACAAACCTCCGGATTTTCCCGCATCATATCAATCTTCATTCCTTTAGCGGAATGGCAATAAATGTTCACGCCATCATATACATAATTTATCGGGACTATATAGGTGACGCCAGCTACATGACATCCTATGCGACCGATCAGCTGATCTTTCAATAAAGCTTCTATTTGTATATTATTTAATTCTCTTAACATCTTGTTTTTTAATTTACTTCTGTATTAATTAAAATCGATTTCTTTCTGAAGAATTTTATATTAAGGATCCACAAGCCCCAGTTGTCTGTTCTCTCTGAATTTTTTAAAATAAGATGGCGTTAGACCGGTGATCTTTTTGAATTGATTGCAAAGATGCCCTACGCTGCTGTAGTGTAATTTGTAAGAGATTTCGGTGAGAGAAAGTTCGTCATAAACCAACAATTCCTTTACCCTTTCAATTTTATGCATAATGATGTAGTGCTCAATATTTATCCCTACCACCTCTGAAAATAAATTTGCCAGATAAGTATAATCGTGATTTAATTTCTCACTTAAATAATCAGAAAAATTAACTTTTGAAGGCTCATCTGCATAATGTATTAATTCAACAATCACTTTCTTTATCTTTTCTATCAGGATGCTTTTTTTATCATCCAAAAGTTCGAGCCCGAATTTTAGCAAAGCGACTTTAAATTCTCCCAGTTGAGCATTTGAAATATTTTCAATTATCTCAACCTCCCCTAACTCAACTACAATATAATGCAGAGACAGCTTTTTGAGTTGCTGTTTCACCACCATTTTGCAGCGGATGCACACCATATTTTTAACGTAAAGCTTCATCGTATTTTCAAGGGTTTAATAAGAAAAGCAAGTGTGTATTTGTATTACCGATAAAATCGTTGTTGGAAGTAGCCTTAATGATAGTAGATTATCAAAACAATATTTAAAGTCCTGTTCGGGCCTATTTTATTAATTGAGTTCTTTATAGAATGCTATCAATATTACAAGCAATAGAACCAGTAATAGTTTTAACTAATATGTTAAATAAATCAACTATACGATAAATTCAGAATAAGATGGCACTCATCAATTTTAATATCGCTTTAAAAAAAAAACGTTGTCTCTTACCTCAACATGATTAATTTAGGTTTATCATCTAATTATATATCGATCAGCCTTTTTGAAAGTAAATCAGACAGCACCCCCATATGCAGATGTGTGAAAGATGTAACTTATTCAAAAAGTTGTGTAATAATTAAGAGCCAAAGGAACCCCACCTTTATAGTAGTAATTTTGACTACTCAAATCCATTAATCAATTCGACTGAACTTCAATTGAGCTTAAATATTTCAACATGGATCTACTGTAAAAAATTGTCAATGAAATCTCAGGTCATGGATAAAAACACATCGGATAATACAGAACTGGAAACAGGAAAAGCACACATTATCGTAGAAATTATTGAATATGTACCAAATTCTGTGGTTATAAAAACCATCATCAAAAAATCAACCGGAAACATAAGTATCATGTCTTTTGACGGTGGGGAGGGCTTGACGGAAAAGACCAGCCCGTTCGATACATTCGCCCAGATCATTGAGGGAAACGCGGAAATTGTTATTGATAACGTTTCGAATTTTCTTGAATCAGGTATGGGAATCATCATACCTGCCCATTTGTCCAATTTTATAAGACCAAACGGGCGTTTTAAAATGATCCAAACAATTATTAAAAGCGGATATGAATAAACCTGCAAAGCCTGAGAAAGATTGCGTTTTAACCATAAATGGCGGCTCTTCCAGTATAAAATTCGCTTTATATCAAGTTGATTCGACGTTAAATAAATTACTTTCTGGTGAATTAGAAAATATTGACTCAAAGAAACCAACCCTACGCTACAAAAATATAGAGCATAATTCACAACAGAAAATTGATATTAAAACTGACGGCCAAACATCCGCTGTAAACTGGCTGATTGATTGGCTTGAAAAACAAGTGGATTTCGCCGCAGTAAAAGGGATTGGACACAGGGTCGTACATGGAATGGAACATACCCAACCGGAACGGGTAACAGATGATTTACTGGATGATTTGAAGAAAATAAGTCCTTATGATCCTGAACACCTGCCCGAAGAAATTAAAATGATAGAAGTTTTTAGAAAGCGGTACCCGGAATTGGTTCAAATTGCCTGTTTTGATACCTCCTTTCATACTTCGATGCCACAGGTTGCCAAGTTATTGGCGATCCCTCGCAGGTTTAACGCCATGGGTATCAAACGATATGGTTTCCACGGCCTTTCTTACGCTTACCTGATGGAGCAGCTTGACCTGCACGAATGGAATGAAACAGGGAGAGGCAGGGTTATATTGGCACACCTGGGTAATGGTGCAAGCCTTGCTGCCGTAAAGAACGGCGTGAGTATTGATACCAGTATGGGATTTTCACCGTCGTCCGGTATTCCCATGGGGACACGTACGGGCGATCTTGATCCCGGCGTTGCATGGTATTTAATAAAGGCCGGAGAACTTAGCCCTAAACAGTTTAATCATCTCGTTAACCACGAGTCCGGTCTTTTGGGAATTTCAGAAACCAGTTCAGACATGCGGGAACTGATAAAATACCAGGATACGGACAGCCGTGCTGCCGAAGCGGTAGAACTTTTTTGTTATCAAACCAAAAAATGGATCGGTTCTTTTGCCGCAGCCCTTCACGGTGTAGATACTTTGGTGTTTTCAGGCGGCATTGGCGAAAACTCGCCCGAAGTTCGCGCGCGGATCTGTCATGGTCTCGAATTTTTAGGAATTGAACTCGATAAAGAAAAA
This sequence comes from Mucilaginibacter flavidus, assembly GCF_024055575.1. Classification (GTDB taxonomy): domain Bacteria; phylum Bacteroidota; class Bacteroidia; order Sphingobacteriales; family Sphingobacteriaceae; genus Mucilaginibacter; species Mucilaginibacter flavidus. The sequence continues at coordinate 180,164 of NZ_JAMXOE010000011.1, forward strand.
AATCTAAATAATGAAGAGTTCATCTCCGCTGACGTAAGCACTGTATCAGTACGTGTTATAAAAACCAATGAAGAATTAATGATAGCAACGTCAATCTGCCATGCTTTAGATTATCCAATTAAACAATAATTACCCATGGAAACAGAAATAATCAGCCCCGAAGTTGAAACTTTATCAACCGATTTGCTTCAAAAAATCAATGCTTACTGGCGTGCTGCTAATTATATTTCAGTTGGCCAGCTTTATTTACGCAATAATCCGTTGCTGAAAGAGCCGCTAAAATTAGCGGATGTTAAGCATATGCTACTGGGGCACTGGGGTACAACACCTGGCCAGAATTTTATATACACCCATTTAAACCGGGCTATTAAAGAATTTGATCTGAATATGGTTTATGTATCAGGTCCGGGGCATGGAGGCCCGGCGGTCGTGGGAAGCGTTTACCTTGAAGGTACCTACACAGAAATTTATCCGAATATCACCCGGGACGAAGACGGCTTAAAAAGATTGTTTACACAATTTTCATACCCTGGGGGCATCTCCAGCCACGCTTCCCCGCAAACACCCGGTTCAATACACGAAGGTGGCGAACTCGGTTATTCCCTAAGTCATTCATTTGGCGCAGTGATGGATAACCCGGATTTGATAGTAGCATGCGTAGTTGGAGATGGTGAAGCGGAAACAGGGCCATTGGCTACCGCATGGCACTCCAATAAATTCCTTAATCCGATTACCGACGGTACTGTGTTACCTATCCTGCATTTAAACGGTTATAAAATATCCAACCCAACTGTATTAGCGAGGATAAGTCATGACGAACTGGAACAGCTTTTTCTTGGCTACGGCTGGACTCCTTATTTTGTAGAGGGCGATGAGCCAGACGCTATGCACCAGTTGATGGCGGCTACATTGGACAAAGTAATAGCGCATATTCAACAGATCAAAAAAAATGCCCTTGCAAACGACGATACAAGTCGTCCGCGCTGGCCAATGATTGTTTTAAAGTCGCCTAAAGGCTGGACCGGGCCTAAAGAGGTGGAAGGGTATAAAATAGAAGGCAATTTCAGGGCGCACCAGATTCCGCTCGCGGTTTCTGCTTCAACGCCGCCGGAGCATTTGCAAATGCTGGAGAACTGGATGAAAAGTTATAAGCCGGAAGAACTTTTTGATGAAACTGGAAAGCTGAAACCCGAACTCCAGGAGCTGGCGCCAAAAGGTGAACGCCGCATGGGCGCAAACCCGCATACCAATGGCGGCCAATTGCTTCGCGATCTTCGCTTGCCCGATTTTCGCAATTATGCAACAGTAGTTGCCACCCCTGGCGCAGATGGCGAGGGCGACACTTATGTTTCAGGCCGGTTCCTGCGAGATGTGATCAAAGAAAACCAGGCAGATCGTAATTTCAGGATATTCGGACCCGATGAGACCGTATCCAACAGGCTGGACCTGGTATTTGAAGCGACGAGCAGGCAGTGGATTGCACCGGTTGTCAAAACAGATGAGTTTCTATCCCCCGAAGGCAGCGTTATGGAAATGCTGAGTGAGCACCAATGTGAAGGGTGGCTTGAAGGATACCTGCTTACCGGCAGGCATGGCTTGTTTAACTGTTATGAAGCATTTATCCACATCGTCGACTCTATGTTTAATCAGCATGCCAAATGGTTGAAGGCAAGCCTGGAACTGCCGTGGCGCCGTAAGATCGCTTCGTTGAATATTTTACTTACCTCCACGGTGTGGCGGCAGGACCATAATGGGTTTACCCACCAGGACCCTGGCTTCATCGATCATGTGGTAAATAAGAAGGCAACAATCGTAAGGGTTTACCTGCCCCCTGACGCAAACTGCCTGCTATCTGTTATGGATCATTGCCTGCGTAGCTATCATTACGTAAATGTGATAGTTGCCGGGAAACACCCGGCACCACAATGGCTGAATATGGACGAAGCCATTGAGCATTGTACCAGGGGAATAGGCATATTTAATTTCGCCAGCAATGACCAGGAAGCTGAACCGGATGTGGTCATGGCTTGCTGCGGCGATGTGCCCACGCTGGAGATCTTAGCGGCTGTTACCATTTTACTTGAACATCTGCCTGAACTAAAAATCAGGGTGGTTAACGTAGTCGATCTGTTTAAGCTGGAAAAAAACACTGAACATACCCATGGGTTGAGTGACCCCGATTATAACGCATTATTTACCACTGACAAGCCGGTTATTTTCGCCTTTCACGGTTATCCGTGGTTGGTGCACCGTTTAACTTATAACCGCGCCAATAACGTAAATATGCATGTACGTGGTTATAAGGAGGAAGGTACCATAACTACCTGGTTTGATATGACCGTGCTGAACGAAATGGATAGGTTCCACCTGGTAATGGATGTGGTTGACCGCTTGCCGCAAACCGGAAGCAAGGGAGTGTATCTTAAACAGCTTTTAATGGATAAACTGATTGAGCATAAACACTATATCGGCGCACACGGTAAGGATATGCCCGAAATTCTTAACTGGAAGTGGGGTGCGCCTAATGAATGAGCGGAAGACACTTATTTAGAAGATAAATTAATTGAAATATAAAAATGAAAAAAATAAAAAATTTAATAGTTTTTGATCTTGATCCTACGTTAGCAAAGGGGGACATGGTGATGGATACCCAAATCGCCGGTTTGTTAAATCAACTATTGGAGCTTACGAAGGTGGCTGTTATTTCAGGCAGCGACTGGTCCTGTTTTGAAAAGAAATTGTTACCAGCCCTCCCCGAAAAACAGTATTTAAAAAATCTGATCTTTCTGCCAGTCAGCGGTACCCGTTATTATCAATACCGTTCCGGCTGGAAGGAAATGCATACCGAGATTTTAACTGTTGCAGAAAAAGACAAGATTAAAACGCAGTTGCAGAAAGTGTTGGACACGTCCGGCAAAGATGCCGGAAAAGTGCTGGGTGAACAATTTGAATTCAAAGGAAGTGATATCATTTTTTCATGCTTAGGGCAACAGGCAACGGCGAAGGCAAAGCAGGCCTATGATCCTGACCATGCAAAACGCAAAGAAATAAAAATGGTACTGGATGAAGTGCTTTTCAATTATTCGGTACAAATCGAAGGCCCGGATCTGATCGTTATTTCGAAAACAGGTATTGATAAAGCCCATGGTATTTACAAACTTCACCAGATCCTGGATATTAAAACCAAGAAAATACTATTTATAGGTAGTGCGCTGTTTGAAGGTGGCAACGATTACGCCGCTATAGCCACAGGGGTGGAATGTATCCAGGTGAAAAACCCTGATGAAACAAAAATAGTGATCGAAACCATCATTGCCTGTTTGCATATGGTGTATAAGAAAAAACATGAATCCGTTTAAATTTCAGCGCCTGGGTACTATGATGACCTTGTTTATACATTAAGTGTGAATAACGTTACTCTTGGGGTTTTATTTAACATTCGTACGTCAGGTCTTTTCTTCACATGGTGAAATTTTAGCGAATATAAATGAAAAGAAGAAATTTTATAGTTATCACCAACAGTGCTGTTTTGATTGCAGGTACAGGGCACTACTTATCGACTGACCAAAGCAATTTCGTCAGAAATGATGTTGTATCAGCCGGATCCGAAAAAGATTATCTAAAACCTGATGAAAAACAGATTTTATATTTAGCATCTATGGCTCCCAGCGGGCACAATACACAGCCCTGGTTTATCAAATATATAGCACCTTATAGCTGTATAATCGGCAATGATAAAAAAAGGTGGCTCCGGGGAGTTGACCCTACACAAAGAGAAACCATTTTATCGATAGGCGCATTTTTACAAAATCTTGAATATGCTGCAAATAACCTTGGATTAGTGTTATGATATCTTCCTGGGCGATAACACCAATTCTGCAGCTTTTAATAGTGGTTCCCATCTGAGCGCATCCTGCACATCTTTTTGCAAATGCTGGTTTGTTTTCATAATAATGAAGTCATATTGAATTAACATACAAAGCTGCTCGATACTACCTGATCAATTGTTATGCAGTTCCAGTTTTTATTTACATCATTCACACATTTAACTGCGGATGAAAACCGAGTCAGGTAATGATGCTTATGACTTTTTTAAGTCAGGAATAAGCGTTTTGAAAAATACTCCCTTACAAAAGCATGCTGCTGATTCTCGGTCATTTTATCCGCTTGCTTTATTTCGATGACTATATCAGCGAACCTGTGATCTTTTCTCAAACTATTGAAAAGCTCAACTTTTGCATCTGTAGGTCCAAAAAGAATTATGTCATTATAATTTCGGATGATTTCGCCCAGTTCTTTATAATAATCCGCCTCCTCATGCTGCTCTTTATTGTGCATCAGGTTTTCACTTCTGCCAAGCGTTTGTTCTTTTTCTTGGTGAGTGAATTTTGATTCAACTGTTTTTGTTTCAATAGGATCAGTTGTAAACTCCATTATATGAGCATTTTGATGATCCATCCAAATACCTAAGCATTTTTTTATTTTCATGATAAGAATATTTAATTTACTTGTATACAGTTCGCAATGTTTATCGGTAGCCTGCTAAAATATAAAACCAGTGGAAGGTTGCCCTCCACTGGTTTTTACGGTTATCTTACTAATATTCGATAACCAACTCATTGTCAACCGTCCAAACACCCGGCGCATTCCAGGCAATTTGTTCAGCTTCGTCCTTAGCGTAAAATGAATTAACGGTACCCGTTAGCGTAACGTTGTTTCCTGCAACATCAACTTGAATACCCAAATCATCAATTGATGAATTACGTTCAAGAGCACATTCTATAGCCTTTTTTTCTATGGCATCATGTGTTTCAGATTTGATTTTGATGTTATTGATCACACCCATAACGCCGGAAAGGTTCTTTATTGCTTTTTTCGCAGCCTCTCTTTGATAATTCCATTCTAGTTCACCTTCCAAAGTAACCCAGCCATTTTCAACTTTTACTTTGATCTTATCTTCCGGAACTTCCCAGTTCCATTTCCAGGCCTTTAATACCTCGCTGGCAATTTCAGTATCGTTTTTTTTGCCATAATCGCCATACTTAATTACTATTTCTTCGGCTACTGCTTTTACCCCCGCCACGTTTTTAGCTGCGCCTTCTGCCTCTAATTTTTTGGAGTAACTGTCGACAGTTCCGGTTAAGGTAATTACACCATCTTTGGCTGTTACCCCAATTTCAGCTGCATTCAATAGCGGTTCCCATTTAATGGCTTCCTGAACATCTTTCTGTAAATCCTGATTAGTTTTCATTTTTGTTTAATTTTAATAGATATATAAATTATGAATAGCCGGGTCAGATATTTTCACCTGGTCTTGATTGATAATATTTATTCAGTTGTTTCCCCATCAAATTTTTCAGGAAAGTCTTCAGCCTCCGTTTTGGTAGATCTGACAATACCATCCTTATGATGGGGCGGTGCATATATTGTGTACATTTTCAATTCACCGGCAGCAGCTGTATTGATCACGTTATGTTTTGCGCCGGCAGGTACCACTATAGCATCGCCTTCTCGGAGGTTATACTCATTTCCATTAATGACACATTTTCCATTTCCGCTTTCGAAGCGAAAAAACTGGTCATTGGCATTGTGGATTTCCTCTCCGATTTCTTCGCCAGGTTTCAGGCTCATCAACACTACCTGCAGGTGCATACTTGTATATAACACCTTTCGGAAATTGGTATTCTCCATCGTATCTCTTTCGATATTTGAGTGAAATCCTTTTATAGGATCAATTAATAATTCTACGCTGTTTTTCATTTTATTTATATTTAAGGTAATCTAGTATTGGCCGTTTTAGCAGAGATATTTAACTCCGCTGTATATAATCGATCTCAATTATTTTCTTTCTTTCCTGATATTCATCAGGCCCTATTTCTCCTGCTGCAAAGCGTTGCTGCAATGTGTCCAGCGGGCTGTTCTTTTTATTTCGCTGACCAGGAATATCGTAAGGTAAAGCGAAAATCCAAATGAGCATCATAATCCAAACGAACCACCAGATAAAGTCCATCCCCCAAAAGTTATTATAGTAAAACATGATATTAGTTTTTAAAATGTATTGAATTATAACACTACAAAACTGCTGGCTTTTGTAATGGGATGTGTTACGCAATTATCTTAATTAGTTACATGATTCACACCTTTTGAAGTTGCGTGTATACTCCATGCTTAAAACGCAGATCGATTTATTGCCCAAAAAATAAGCGTGGCTAAATGGGTTGTAACGCTTTTATAGTTATCTAATATTGAATAATAGCGATTTGCACCGGTTTATTACAGAAATGATTTTATAAACTTGAGAAATGGCCATTCGTAAAATATTAATAACTAATAAACAAAGCCAAATCCTATCGATTGCAATAGCGGTTCTGTCGGCTGGATTTTTAATGGTCGGTCACCATATTTATATTTTTCTTTCCCGTTCCTCTTTTAGATATGGAATCCTCTGAAGAGGTACAAGAGCACACAGCCCCTATATTGGATAAAGGTATGAAGGCAATTAGTTGGTTGGGTTATATGCCAAATTCAGTTGTCATTGTCTTAGTTACAGCGCTCATGTTTTTTTTATTTAAATATAAAAAAGAAGCACTCTTTCTAATACTTACAATGGGCTCAGGCATAGTAAGTTCCGTTGTTAAAATAATTGCAAATCGCCCAAGGCCGTCACAGTCATTAGTAAGAATCATTGAAACAACACGGCAGCAGAGTTATCCGAGTGGCCATGTGATTTTTTACATTGTATTTTTGGGCTTCCTGATATTATTGATGTATCAATTAGCAACTATTCCTAAGTTTATTAGGATAGGAATATCAGTCGTATCTACATTTTTAATATTGACTATTCCATTTTCAAGAGTTTACCTTGGCGCCCATTGGTTTACTGATGTTCTCAGGGGATCTTTACTAAGTGCTTTATGCCTTTTCACTATTAGTTACTACTATCTTAAAAACGTAATAATATTTAGATAAATGGAAACCCCGTCTTACAACCGGGGTTTCATTCAATTGAACGAAAAATTACATTTTCGTTCAATCTTTAATCATACCCATTTTCATCGGCATCTTTTTTATTTTTCCATCCATCATTACACATTGACCTTCCTTCAGCATCAACGTTTTACCGCTTTTCATCTTAATGGTGCCATCAGTCATAACCATTGTGCCGTTGGTCATGGTTTTGGTCTCTGTCATAGGCATACTTTTGCCATGCATCATAGTCATCATTTTACCATCCATCATCATAACGCCATTTTTTTTATGGATTTATGCGACATTTTGTGCATAGATGTGTCAGCCATTTTTGTTTGCGCCATAGCATTACAACTTAATGTAACGGCTGTTAGGGCGATCAGGATTCTTTTCATGTTTTTAGTGTTTTTTAATAGTAATTATATATGCTCATTATTAAGCCTTGATTGTCTAAACGCTTTTATTAAAAGATCAACTATTCTTTGACTTTTAAAAGGCTGGCATTGATTGCCACAACTATGGTACTCAAGGTCATTAAAGCCGCACCAATTGCCGGGCTAAGCAAGATGCCCTGGTTGTATAACACACCGGCAGCCAATGGCAATGCAACAGCATTATAGCCCGTGGCCCATACTAAATTTTGGATCATCTTGCGGTAAGTTGCTTTTCCAAAAAGTATTAAACTGACTATGTCCTTCGGATTGCTATTAACTAAAACAATACCAGCTGTTTCAGCCGCAATATCGCTCCCTGAGCCTACGGCAATCCCAATATCGGCCTGGGCCAGTGCCGGTGCATCGTTCACACCATCCCCGGTCATAGCTACGAACTCACCCTCTTTCTGCAGCTCTTTTATTTTTTCCAGTTTTTGATCAGGCAATACTTCAGCAATAAAACTATCCATACCTAAAGTTTTACTTACGCTTGCCGCCACTTTTTTATTATCACCAGTAAGCAGTATCGACTTAATATTTTCCTGTTGTAAAGTTTTAATGGCTTCTGCTGATTCCGGCCTTATTTCATCTGATAAAGCAATGTAGCCTGTTAATTCATTGTCTATTAGCACAAATACAGCCGTTTCCGTATCATCGGCAGTAAAACCATCGGAAACAATAATTTTATTCTCTTTCAAATAACCGGGACTAACAACCAATATCTCTTTACCTTCTACAGTAGCTTGTACACTCCGGCCTGTGATGGATTTGAAATTTTCTGATGATGGGATAATTATATTCAAATCCTTAACTTTTTGAAGGATGCCCGTAGCGATCGGATGTTCTGATTTTTGTTCCAAGGCCGAAGCCAAACGAATGATCTCATTTTCGTTGAGGTGTTTATTGAGTGAAATTATTTTTGAAACTTCAAATTTCCCGACCGTTAAAGTCCCCGTTTTATCAAATACCACGGTCGTAATCTTTCTTGAATCTTCAAATGCATTCCTGTTTTTAATCAGCAATCCATGCTTTGCTGCTAAAGCAGTTGATTTAGCCACAACCAGCGGGACAGCTAATCCTAAGGCATGAGGACAGCATATTACAATTACTGTTACCATTCTTTCCATAGCAAATGATAATGGCTGACCCGTTAAGAACCAAAATAAAAACGTTGAAATACCGGTCACCAATGCGATAATGGTTAACCATTTTGCTGCGGTATCGGCCAATAACTGTGTCTGCGATTTTGATTTTTGTGCATCATCAACCAGCTTTACTACTTGTGAGAGATAAGAATCTTTTGCGGTGTGGGATACAGTAACACTAAAAGACCCGTTGCCATTGATCGAGCCGGCAATCACTTTATCGCCTTTTATTTTTTTTGCAGGTTTCGATTCTCCCGTCAGCATACTTTCGTTCAGATAGCTTTCCCCATCCAATATGACCCCGTCAGCTGCTACTTTTTCTCCTGGTTTTATTAAAATAATATCATTTTTTTTCAGTTCATCGGTTTTTACATCCCGAAGTTTATCTGAAATAACGAGGTGAGCCTTATCCGGCATTAATTCTACCAATAACTCTAACTCCCTTGAGGCCCCTGCAACAGATTTCATTTCAATCCAATGCCCTAAAAGCATGATCAAAATCAACGTATCCAGTTCCCAAAAGAAATCCATGCCCTTCAAGCCAAATACAATTGCAACGCTGTAACTATAAGCCACGGTTATAGCAAAACCGATCAGGAACATCATGCCCGGATTTTTGGTTCTGAGCTCATCGACCAATCCTGTTAGAAAGGGCCAGCCACCATAAACAAACACAAATGATGATAGCGCAAATAGAATATAGGAAGAACCTGTAAACTGCCAGTTGACACCCATAAGTCGTTGTATCATGGTTGATAACAACATGATTGGAATGGTAAGGGCCAGCACCACATAGAATCGTTTTTTAAAATCTGCGATCATCATAGCATGGTGATTTTGGGCCGTCATACCCTGATGGTCGGTATGTTGCATTTTATTATGATTTTTCATATTGGTTGAATACTCCCTGAAATAAATAATGAAAATTACATCACTTTTTTACTATTAGTGTTATGAAATTCCCTTCATTAGTTACAACATTCACACATTTAAATTTGGGGCTACTCTTATTTTAGAATCCGTAAACCTTGGTGACAATGTGTGAATTATGTAAGCAATTACCAAGATTATGTAATACTTGTCATTCTCAAATTGCCACCTTTAATACATGGATATTTGGACGCTATTTAGCATAAAACAACTATGATGAAGATTACATTAAAGGAACCGGGATCGGGTTCATTCTTAGAACTTGAAGTATATAAAATGGACACTTCAATAGGCATCGGATGGTCTGTAGTGCTGCCAAAGGGGAAAAATGTTTTAATTAAATTTAACAACGGGGAATGGGAAACTGACGAAGGCAATAATATGAGTCATGAATTTTGGCAAACAGTTGGCAATGAAATAAATCTTTTGCTTGAAGAAGAACGCATGACCTTGAATGCTACAAGAAGCCATAAAGCTTTAGTTCCCCGGCCCAAAAGAACCCGTATGCTGAAATACCTGCTGATTTAGAATTTCCGGTATTTTTTCAGAAGGTGACCAGACTAAGCCCCCCGAACCAGAAAAAACGATGTTGTGTAATCTATTAATCACCCTACTATGAGTTACGAAATCTTATTTACAGATCAGGGTTTGAAAATTATTCATCTAACAGGTATAACCTTTAATTCATTAACTACCTGGTGTGTTCAATTTGATGATGGTAAAGAAGCGGCGGTTTATAATTCCGCTGGGATTCGAACCTGACTCTATAACTAATTGATTTTCAACAACTTATAATTAACTCGAGATTTTAGGTAGCTACTTTGGTGCTCACCTTACTGTGTGTACAAAGTTATAAATGAAATTGAAAAGGCTGGTACAAAAAGCAATTTTTAACGTATATATTACATGTGAACCAATTACACAGAAGCCGTTTAAATTACAGACCTGGGTAGCGAAGGGCTTTCCAATTGCATAGAGTAAAGCAATAGCAAATAAACGGATTTGTGAGTTTGGAGTGTTGCATCTATTAGCAGGAAACAGTAATAATTAAAAATCGTAACTCATTAACAACTATTACGCTGTAACATTCCTTTAAATCCATTGAATCGGTTTGTGTTACCTAAGTTAAAAATTAGAAACAGGTAGCCACTGGATAGGAAACGAGAACTTTGGCTTTCTTGACGGTTGTTGAGGGGAGAATAAATGAAAAAACCTTCTAAAAAATTGATTTAGAGGGTTTTCGGGGGATAATTTTACTTTTTACGCCCACCTGGGCTCGAATATATCTTTGTTCGACTGATAATCAATGAATTATAAAACTTTCCTCGTTTAGGTAGTTACGTAGGTAACATGCCCTATCGACAGTGCAAATATAGGAATAATAGGAAAAATCATAGCTTTTATAAATGAAGATTTAAGCGCAAACTGCAAAGAGAATAACAATTCGCGAAAGTTACTCAGACAGAATCCTGTACAGTTCCAGGTTTAAGTAATAATTGCCTTTACCGATCACTCTTTTTTCTAAAACACCCATGTCCGTTAACTGGTCAAGGTATTTCCTGGCGGTATTTTCCGCATAAACATTGCCGCCAACGAGGTGCTTTACCCGTGTGTAAGGTTGAGTGAATATGGCGTTAACCAGCGATTCGGGGCGTGCGATGTCGGTATCTTCGATTACGGCTTTTAAAATGGCATCCTTTGCGTTGACGATGTCGTTGATCTTGTCAAATGTAATGTTCGAAGTTTCTTCGACGGCTTTCAGCATATACAACAACCAGTTCTTCCAACTTCCTCTTTGGGTTACCCCGGCAAGTCCCGCGTAGTAATCTTCTTTATGGTCCATGATATAACGGCTTAAAAAGAGGATGGGATAATCCAGCAAGCCTTTTTTGGTCAGGTAGTGGATATTGAAAATCCTGCCGGTGCGTCCGTTGCCGTCGCGGAAAGGATGTATCGCCTCAAATTGAAAATGCCCAATGGCCATTTTGAGCAAGGTGTCTATCGGATAAGTTTTGTCATCGTTCAAAAATTCGATCAGATTTTGAAGTTTAGCTTCGACTACTCCTTTTCCTCTTGGCGGCGTGTAGGATACCTTGCCCGCATTGGGGCCGGTACCGCCCTCTTTGATGACGATCTGGGCGATGAGTGTTCTGATGCCATCGTTGAACTGACTGACGATTCGGTACATTTTCACGAAGTAATTTTCGTCAAAAACCTGCTCCTTTAAATAAGAATAACCTTCCCATAATGCTTCACGATAATACAATACTTCTTTTGATGGCCCGGTTTGTTGCTGAATTTGTTCTTCACTATAAGCCTGATACAGTTCATCATCAGTGGTAAAAATGTTTTCTATTGCACTGGACGCTTTCGCTTCCTGTAAACTAATAGAATTAATGAGCAGCCCTTGGTATGGAATAACGATACTCCTGCCCTGTAAGCGACCAAGCGCGGCTTTTGCATTACCCAGTTGACTGTAAATTTCCACATCTTCATAGAGGTGTCTGTCAATTGGCAGTTCCGGCAAGGTATTCCAGGGAACATTCCGGTCAGGGTTTACTCGGTAAGGCATAAACAAATATACATTATTGACATTAAAAATCAAATATTTTAAGGTCAATCGGTTTTATGGCATTAAAGCCTTGTTGAAAAGTATTGATCACCTTAAAATAAGCTAATTTTAAGGTACAACCCAATATTTGGCATTAACGCGTCTTGGGAACTTTATAAAGATTTATCTAACCTTTCAATTTGAGCCAAAAGACCAAAAATGGTAAAAGGCCGCCCGAAATGAAAGATGTCCAGATGCCAAAGCAGCTTGCAACGGCTTTGGCTTTGAGAATTCGTTAATGCCTAATTAGTCTTTAGCATGAGCTTTTAGCGCATTATGTTTTGAACATATCTGTTTAGGTTGCTGTAATTTCTTTTTCTAAAATCATAATGTTAATACATTTACCAATGGTCTTTAAAGTATAATCATCCAGGTTATCTTCATTGCGTTGCATCCATTCGTTAGCTAATTTATAAAGTATAACCTCTGTTTCATTCTCAAAACTTACCCGCCACACTTTCCAAGTCTTATAAACAGCGGTGGTAATAAAGATATGCTGTATACTCCGTTGGTTTGCAAGATTTCAAAGCTCATTTCAGAATGGTTAATTAAATAAAAATTAAATTGTATGCTTTAAAGGAAACTTGTATGTTTTTATAGCCTATGGATTGCACAACATTCGATCAATTAACAAATTAATTTGTCTTTAAACAATTCCTTTTGCTCGGTTGCTGTCAAATGCCTAACTGATAGATATACTATTCGTAAAATATTTCATGCTATCAATTTCAACTATGCAGGTATTGTTGATACTTAAGGTCATATAATTGGTACCGTTTATGGTTGTTTTAATTTTGAACAAGTATGCATTGGGGTCTATAAGCGTCACGATCAAGCCTGAATGTAAATTACATACGGGAAGAGTCAGCATAAAAGTTCCCATTGTCATTTACTTCATTTTTTGCAGTATTTATTTTACGAAAAATCGTATTAAAAGAAAGCCCGATAACATGTTATTACCGGGCTTTTATGAAGAAAAACTACATTTTGTTCATGGTATCTTTCATCATGCCTTTTTTCATAGGCATTTTCATTATTTTACCGTCCATCATTACACACTGCCCTTCTTTTAACATCATAGTTTTGCTGCTTTTCATTTTGACAGTACCGTCGGTCATGACCATAGTGCCGTTTAACATAGTTTTAGTTTCTGTCATAGGCATACTTTTACCATTCATCATGGTCATCATTTTGCCATTCATCATCATGGCACTGTTGTCCATTTTTTGCATGCCCATGTGATCCATTTTGTTCATGGATGTATCCGACATCTTTGTTTGTGCCATTGCGCTACAACTCAATGCAACTGCGAACATGGCCATCAGTATTTTTTTCATGGTTTTATAATTTAATGTAGGTTATAATTTATAAATTTCGAGCCACAAATATTAATCGTGGTTAATAGCAGCATCTGACCTATCCTAGTCAATAAGAGATTAATTTTGAGTAATTGGCTCGTGGTGGGCATGACAGGCATCGGCACAATCTTTACATGCCTGGGCACATTGCTTGCAATGTTCATGCGCATGTTTACCACATTCTGCGGCGCACATCCTGCAAATTTCTTCACATATCAACAGGTATTGATGACCTATTTCTGAATCGCGTTTTAATAATCGTGCTGCCTGGATACAAATATCTGCACAATCCCGATCAAGGTTGATGCAACGGGCCATCATTTTAACATCTTCTTCTTTTAAGCAGCCGGTAGCGCAGATTTCGCAAGACAAAGCGCAATTTAAAAGTTTTTGAATAAGCTCATGGTGATTTTGATGTAGCATAATTTTTTTTTAAGTGATTAATATTTCATTGTTTTTACTAAAAGAATCATAGTAAAACGGGTCTGTATTTAAAATCAGAAAAGCCGGTTAATTAGCTTTACCTTTTTCAAGTTTTGACTGCCATTTTTGGTTGATTAATTTTACCCTTAACCGTGTCTTTTATTAAATTTCTGGCGATAACAATCATCCAGGGCAGCAGCTTTCCATTTTGCTGGATATAAACATCGAAGGAGTTCCAGACTTTAATAAAGGTTTGCTCAAGGACAGCTTCCGCTTCTTTTTTTCCAGGGACAATGCGGATGATCACTAACAATAAAACCATAGCATACCTGTCCCATAGCACTTCAGCGCCCGCTCTGCTTTTTAAAGAAATCAGCCGAACTAACTCTGCATCATCAACTCCGGGTTTTCTAATGATCATTTCCTTGATACATATAACCAGTATATCTAAAATGATGCCATTAAAATTCTGATTTAAATTATACCATTTCCGAAAGTTGTAAGTGAAAGGTTTATCTGATAACACACTACGTACAGCAATAAAAACTTATTTACAGAATTATAGTTGTATGTTAGATTATACCCGCTTTTGTGCTCTTTAAAAATTTTAAAAAATTCTCACACCGCTTCTTAATTACTGTACTATGAATGCTAACCCCCACCACATCATTGCTATCGGTGCCTCTGCGGGCGGCATGGAAGAGATCAATTCTTTTTTTGATCATACGCCCTTAGATGGTGTTTCTTACGTTATTGTACAGCATTTATCTTCCGATTTCAAGAGCAGGATGGTTGAATTACTGGCCAAACAC
>NZ_JAMXOE010000012.1 GCF_024055575.1 Mucilaginibacter flavidus
CTTAAATGAATTTACTTTCAAATATAATTACCGGGGTAACAAATCGATATTCGACATATTAATTAATAAATGTGCCTTACCAATTATTGCCCCTGTCTAATGATAGGCTATTACTCTCTCAAGAGGGGAACTTGTTTTTGGAACGGAAAAAAGCTATTGCTTCTCTATTATTCATCGCAAATTCGCAATGCACGCGGGCTAACACACCCCTAACCCCTCTCAAGAGGGGAACTTGTTTTTGGAACATTTAAGTTTTTGGTCCGATACAGAGGTCAGTCGCTTTATATTGTCCTCTTCAACACCATCTTCTCTTTCCCATAATCAATTACCGCTTTATATTTCATCAATATATCACCACCTATCACGCCCAAAACTTCGGGGTGTCCAAGTTGGCGGTAGGCTATGTTTATGGTTGATAAGTCCAATACGGCGACTTCAAATTTGTCAATCAAAAGTTTGCCCAGGTGTAGATCGGTAATCAAAGCGGTCGATGATTCCATAGTTGTGGTGCCAAGCCCGGTTGACAGACGGTCGCTGATATTTAGCACGGCTTTGGCATAGGCCTGCAGCAATAGGGTTTTGTCGAATGCAGTTTTTGATGCCCCGGTGTCAAGTACCACTTTAAAGCGTTTGCCAAATACACGGATGTTTATTAACGGATGATAGCCTTCCTCATCCAGATCAATAATATGTAACGGAACGCGGTATTTTTTTGTGGTGATTTTTTCGGTTTTAGTCATGGTACGAGGCGTCTTGCGCCATTTCGATAATTATGGTGTCCATGCGCTGCAGCTCATTTTGAATATGAGCCAGCAACTCCGCGTTTGAGGGATCATCCTGGAGTAAAATAAATAGGCCCTGTAAATTAGCTAAGGGACTGCGTATTAAGTGAGACTGCTTCCAGGCCATATCTTTAATACTGTTAATATGATTCTGTATCCGTTCATAAGCACTTTTTAAATCATTCTCGGCCTTTAGCTTGGCAGTGATATCGTTTGTCATCGACAATCTTACAGGGCGGCCTTCAAATACAATGTCGTAGGCCATTATTTGTACGAAGATAATTGAACCGTCTTTTTTAAGGTGACGTACAACGCGGCTGTTGTCCCAGTTTTTCGCCTCTTTCCTGTAGCCTTCCAACTGCAGTTCATAGTCTTCTTCCGGTCGGAATACCTTTGCGTTTTTATTTACGAGTTCTTCTTTAGTATAGCCGTAAAGGCCAGCTCCGGCATCGTTTACAGCAATTATAGTTTGGTCGTCCTTGGCGATCATCCACATTGGCATAGGGTTACTATCAAAAAGCAGCCGGTATTGCTGTTCAGAAGATCTCAGTTCCTCTTCGGTTTTCTTTCGCTCGCTAATGTCAATCATCGAGCCGATAATTGTAGGCAGTCCTTCAATTTCCGCCCTGCTCCCATAAAATTCAAGCCAATTTGACGTGCCATCTTTCTTTTTACCCTTTGCCTCGTAATTCACACTTTCCACTTCGCCTGTTATCCGTCGCCTTACATTTTCAATTGCAATCCCGCGATAACTTTCATCAAGTATTTGTTCCACAGCGAAGGTATTGACCATTTCGGCGGGTTCGTAGCCAAATACCTGGGCAAAGCGAGGGTTTACGTAAGTAAATTTACCATCCTGCACAATGTACACGCCTACCATTGATTTTTCGGCGATTGTCCTGAATTTTAATTCGGCTTCCCTAAGGCCGGCTTCCATTTTTTTGCGGTAAGTGATATCGCGGGCAATTACCATTATCCGGTCGCCCTTAAAGCGCTTCACATTTACTTCAACTGTAAAAATGTACCCATCTTTTCTTATAAACCGCCGTTCACGTATCACTGGTGCGCCTTCGTTGGCCATGTTTTTTGGCAACGGGTCGATTTTTAGCTCCTCCGGGTCAATTATTTGGAGAATATTCATCTGGAGCAACTCTTCACGGGTATAGCCCATCATTTGGCACATGGCGGCGTTTACATCAGTAAACCTGCCCTGTAAATCCAAAATATAAATCGAGTCTGATGCCTGTTCAATAAGCGAGCGGTATTTGTCTTCATTGTACTGCAATTTGCCGGACTTGCCCCTAATCAAATTGATTTGAGTGCAAAGCAATACTGTACCTACCACAATATGGCAAAGCGGAAAATAAAATTTGGTAAAAGCCGAACTGATGATAAGCCCCTTAAGTGGAGTAATATCAAGCATCCAAACTATAATAGCTGCAATCCCTGCAATGATAGACATGGTGGCTATTATTAGGATTACGATATTTTTGTTTGGCTTAAACATTTGAAGATGAAAGGTCTGGCTTTAAATTTTGCTTAAATGTTTAATTAAAAGTGTAACGGCTATTAAAAATTATTCATAATCGAATAGTAAACACAAGGGCTTACTGTTAAGATAGGCAAATTTATAGCTAATATTCTTATACGCCACAGCAATTTGTAATAAATGTGTGCGAAACACCATTAAATTAACGTGAGCTCGATATAAGAATTGGCACACTTCGAACTCTTACTTCGCATCACCTAAACGGCGCAGTCCTCATGTAATAATCCTCTCCAAGGAGAGGACTTGAGCTTCGCTCCTCGAAATTTCCTTTTCAGCACCCTCTCCTTTGGAGAAAGCAGGGTGTGGCGACGAGCGGCTATTGTGGTTCTACCCGCAGCTTAATGTTTCGTATTCCTATGCCGAAATTACAATAAATTACGCAATTATTAATTAAAACGGATAGCCTATAGCAAGGTTAAATATGTAATTGCTTCCGCGCCATTTGGCATCGGTGAAATCGATGCCATTTATTGTGGTGCGCAGGCTGGCCGGCAGGCTCGGCTTTATCAGGGGGAAGCCAATATCGGTGCGTAAAATCAGTACCGTTAGATCAAACCGCAGGCCAAAACCGGCATCGACGGCCATTTGGTTGATGAAGTTGCTGCCGAACGCTGCGCCCGGTTGAAATTTATTAGGCCTTAATAGCCATATATTACCAGCATCAACAAATAAAGCGCCTTCAACAATGCTGAATAGTTTTGGGCGGAATTCGGCATTGGCTTCAATTTTTATATCTCCCGATTCGTCTGCAAGGAAGTTTGAGCCTGGTGTAAGGCTTGGCGGCAGGTTGTAGGCGCCCGGACCTATCGACCGCGCCTGGAAGCCCCTCAAACTATTTGGCCCCCCGATAAAAAATTGCTGACTGTAGGGGAGTACCGTCGAATTGCCATAGGGTAAACCTACCCCCACAAGCAGCCTGCTGGCGAATTTAATACCCGGTGTAAGTTTATGGAAAAACCGGAATTCATTCTCCAGCTTAACATACTGGTTAAAAGGCGTGCCGAACAATTTGCTGACTTTGCCGCGCAGTGTGTCGGCGCCGGTTAGTATACCGTAAAGGTTGCCCGACATGCTCACTTTGCCATTGTAATAAAAAGTATTGGTCCGGTAATCTTCAGTGGTATTGGTATACGTGTACCCGTAACTCGGGCCGAAGGTAAACTGGTTGTTGATTACGTGGGCCAGCGCCGGGTTGCGGGTATGTTTGATGCTATCCATGTAAATTTTGCTTACACTGGCGGCATCAACATATGTTATGTTTATCAAATTCAGGTCATGCTGCTTGTGCAGGCTGGGTTTCCACGAGTAGCCGAATGAACCGTTAAACGAATTTAGCGTGTATAATTTAGTACGATTGATTAATGTATAGCCCGTTGTTAAAACGGTATGCGGTATAAATGCATTGTTGGTGGTGAAATTAAACGGGCTAATAAACCTTGGCCAGCTAATGGATGGCTGGATACCTGTTTGGTAAACATTGTAGCCGTTGTTATTGCTGCCAAACTGTATATCGGTACTAGCAAACAATGTAACTGTAAACAACTCGGCGCCCTTAAAAGTGTTGCGGTTACGGAAATTGAGGTTTACCTGTGAGCCATTATAATTTGCAGATGTTTGCCGCGCCAGTAAATCGAGCGAGAGCGATTTGCGTTTGTATTGGGTGAGCTGGTAATACACATCTAAAAATGCCGAATCGGGGGTAACGTCCTCAAACCTGTTTTTAACATATTTAAATGGCCCAAGGTTTATCATCCGGTTTAGCGAGCTGTTGTGTTGCGTACGGTTGTAAACATCACCGGGATGCAGTAACACCGAGTTTTTAAAGGTAAAGGGCCTCACGGTGTTTTTGGGATCGATAACATTGTACCAGCGGTATTTTACTGCCGAATCCAATTTTGTTCCTGTATCACGTAGCGAATATTGGGGGTAGACGTAGATATTCCTGATTTTATAAATCCAACGCGCCTCGTCGGGTGTCGCGTCTTTAACCTTTACAAACATATCTATTTGGTGATTGGCTACGGTGCTGTCGTACCGCATTATCAAATCCTCCGGCGCAAAATAAAAGAAGCCTTCTTCCTTCAACCGTGCATCAATACGGACGCGCTCATTTTTGATAATGTCGAGGTTATACTTATCGCCAACTTTTAAAAACGTTTGTGCCGATGTACCGGTAACTGCCGTATCCAAATCATTTTTTTGGGTTGGGAAGGTTATGGAGCGGTAATGATACGATGGACCTGCCTGCACGGTGTAAACCGCCTTGGCGGTTTTTCCTTTACTTACTGTATCGCCATTTACCTGCGCTAAAAAGTAGCTAACATTTTGAAGTCTGTTTTGCAAAATGCCGCTGTTTTTTTCTAAATCAACATTGCTCACTAGTACAGGTGGTTCACCAAAATGGGTATTTAAATAATGCCGCAATCCTGTGCGTTTGTTGGTGCGCGTTTTATTGTATATCCATAGTTTTACCCGTAGCCCTAAAATGCTTGCATTTGGTATTGGTCGTAACAGCGCTTCCAGGTTGCCCTTTAACTCCTTTGCATCGCTCTTTTTAATATCCTTATCTACAATTTTTACTTCGCCGCCGGTGTATAGCTTTTGGTTGGCAGCCAAATACTTTGTGTTGCTGCATGCACTTGCAAACAGCGCGAACGAAATAAATATCAAATATCTTAGCTTGGCCATGGGTTAATTTGATGTTTTTTTGATTTCTGCAGGCGTCTGTACCGGTACAGCTGTCGAGTCGGCTTTTTTATCTGCAGCCTTTTGCTCTGTTTTTATCTGCTTTTGTTTGTCGTTGTATTCCTTCTGCATATCCTTATCTTGTTTCGACTTCTTCTTAAACAGCTCTTTAAAGCGGTTATACTCGTAAGTTAAGGTAAAGCCTATGCCGGTTTCAATTACCTGGCCCTCAACCACAATAAACTCATCCTTGCGGTAAACCCGTACCATGTAGCGGCCATCCTTGGTTATTTTGTAATTTACCGATACGTTGCCGGCAATGTCCGTCGATTTTTGTCCCGGCTGGTTTTGGCCTTCCAGGTTAAAGTTGTTGCCTATGGTCACCGTTAGCCGGTCGTTCAGGAATTGCTTTGAGAGGCCCACATTCAAATCCGTTCGGTTTTGCGCCGTGCCTGATGAGTAATCCTCTCCCGAAGTTAAATCGAAACTCAATTGCACGCCGCCTATCAGGTTGCCTGCCAGCTTGTTCAACTGATCGGATAATAAACTGCTCACGCTGTTGCGTATAGCGCTGCCAATACCCGCATTGCCGCCCTGACTCTGGAAGGGATTGTCGCCAATAAAATGCCCCAGCACCAGTACACCCAAAACCTGTTTGTTCAATTCGTTAGGGTCTGTTCGTATCTGTGCCAGCCGTGTGTTAACTGTTGTTATCACATCGGGCGAGACCGTGTAATTGCTATCCGGTAACGTTATATCAAAACTGATATCAGGCTTTAACAGTTCATTCTTTAATGTAAGGTCCACATGGAAAGGCAGTTTTTGCTTTAACATGGTATTGGCTGTGCTGCCGTCGTCCAGCTGGTTTACCAAATCGATAGGAGGGACATTGGCTATGTAGGTAGCAGTAAGGTTAACGTTCGCGCTGGTTGGGTCGCCGGTCCATGTAATAGTGCTGCCCGGTTTAAAGTTAAATTTACGCTTAACGGTAGCGTAGGCAAGGTTATACGAACCCTGGTTAACTGTGTAAGTACCGGTTAAGTTTATTTTACCGCTCGGGTCGATACCGGCGTTTAGCTGGGCGTCGCCTTTTAACTGCACAATATCGCCGTTTCGCTCATCAACCACAATGGTGAATTTCGCATTTTTATTTACCGTGATGTTTGCTGTTACGTCAAGCCCGGTGATGTCCGATTTTCGCAACGAATCCAACTGTTTGGCCAGGAATATAGAATCCAGCTTTGGCGCGTTGGGGTTTATAACTTCAACCACGCCTTTCCTGTCTTCAATGCTGGGGTCATCGGTTGGTAATACTATGGTCAGGTCGGTTTTGTCGTTAACAGTAAGGTTAGCATCAACTACAGGCTTGGCCATATTTCCGCGGATACGGATGCGGGTATCAATAAACAGTTTGCCATAATACAGCTTGTTATCATCCTGCGTGGAGTTTATCGCCCTGAAATTATTGGCATTAATGTCAATCCCGAACCTGTAGTCGGTAAATGTTTTGGTATAAAGCGTACCTGTTACTACCGCCTTGTTACCTAAAGAATCAACAAGATTAAAATCATTAAACAGGATGCCATCGTTATTAAATGTTATCTTTTCGTTCGGCATGGTGAAGTAGGAGTTCAGCATCGATACATTAAACCCCACTTTGTTAAAATTAATGTCGCCCCTCACCACGGGCGCGTCCGTTGTGCCCGTTATCTTTAGCTGTCCGTTAATGTCACCGCTTGAACGCCTTATGCTGCCAAAACTAAAGCCCTCAATGCTCTTCATTTTTAAAGTGATGATATTGATGTTTAAATCAAATTTACTCTCGGGTGCAGTATAATATATCCCGTTTAAATTAACCTGGTTGCCCTTGCCGGTAACCGTAACATCGGCAGCGTAGGCATTGGCGGTTTGGTTATTTACTTTAAATGCTATATCGCCAACGGTATCGGTTTTAAAGTTGAAATCCTTAACATTTAATGCAGCCGTAAATACCGGCGAGGCCTGGAAATTACTGATATGCGCGTCGCCATTTATCACGCCACCCACTTGTAACGAGTCTTGCTGAGCGGCTTTGGTGAGCGTTTCAATCTTAAAGTTTTTAAAGCCTACGGTAATGGGCGCGTTGAACTCCTGCGTATCGCTGTTGATGCTTAACACCTGGTTGTTGTTGGTAAGCGCAAAATCGCGGGCCATTATCCCTTTGCTGCCAAACTGCAGCGCGTTGTTGGCGTTAACCGTCCATGGGGTGTAATCTAATATCAGCCCATCCTGCAAAAAATTAAACTGGTACTCGTTTGGCAATACGCTGAAAATGCCCGCCAGTCGGTACCGCTCCTTTTTGGCGGCATCGCGTATTTGTAAATTAACATTCAGCTTGTTGTTTTGCGCGCTGCCGGCTAAGCTGGTGTACAACAAATCGAGGTTGGATGATGCTTTTACCTCATCAACATTAAAGCTGTAATTAAGCGCATTATTTTGAGTGTTTATCGCAAATTTTAAGTTGTTAACTGTGTTAACGCCATAAATAATCTTTGGCGCCGAGCCGTTAACGGTTAAATCGCCGGCCTGGCTATCAAAATGACCGCTTATCAATACCGGGTCAAGCCGTTTTAAATCGGGCACCAGTTTGTCTGTTATTGATGTCTTAACCAATCTTACATCAAACTTAAATTGCTGGGGCGAGTATTTTGGTTTAGGTGCATTTGTTGCAAGATTTGTGTTGTAGTATTTGTTGATTAGATCCTGTATGGCAGGGCCAACCTCTGTTAGTTTGTATTTGCCTGCCATGTGGGCATTTAGCATCGGAGCCTTTAAACGCAGGGTGCTGCTATCAGCATTTGCGGTTGATACCAGGCTTATGGTATCCAACTTAATTACCTGGTCTTTTTGAGCGACCAATAAATCGGTAACCTGTATTTTAGCATTCAAATAATTTGGGTCGGCGGTGGGCACATCGGCAACAATTTTACCATGTACACTCATCGCATTTTTGGTAAGTTTTAAGTTTTGCAGGTTGATGCTATCCAGTTGTAGAGTTGCCGCAACTGACGGGTATTTTTTGTTCATATCGGCCTTGCCATCTAATGCAAAGCTAATATTAGGGTCCTTCATGGTGGCTTTGGCGGTGTAGTTGCCGTCGTGTGCCGTGCCCGTCATCACCAGGTTTTGGTAATTATAGCCTTTTACATAAGCGCTAGCCACATTGCCGCTGAATTTCAGGCTTGCCTTTTTAGGATCGAGGCTTACGCCATTTACTTTGGCGGTCAGCGTAACAGTACCCACGGTTTGCGGCTGCTTGGTCAGTGCACCAACATTTAAATTATTTGCCTTAATATTAGCCGAATAAACTTCCTTGCCGGCGTGGTTACGGTTTTTCATCGTTGCATCCAAATCAACCGCACCATAGGTTGAGCGCAAGGCCATTCGAGTATTAAAGTCGTACATGGTGCCTTTAAAGCTGCCATTCAGCTTTAAATTGGCCGGAATACTTACCGAAGCAGGAATCATGGAAGGAGCAACCAGTTTGCTGATGTCTGCGCGACTGGTAGTCACATCATCAATCTTAACATCAAAGTATGATTTATCCATGTTGGGCAAACCCTTCATTGTTGCCGATGCCTTGATATGGGTATTTGCCAGGCCCCGTACTTCCAGGTCGGGAATACGCAGGTCGTTTACCTTACCTTTCACTTTGCCATCAATTCTGAAGACCGAATTTGGCGAGCTTTTAAATGGTTCCATTGTCGCCATTGTGGGCATTAGCAATAAAACGTCTTTCAAGCCCAGGCGGCTGCCATCTAAATTGGCATTTATATATAACTGTCCTAAATCTTTTGTAAGCGATTCGATTGACGGATAACCCACCTGTAATTGCTTCTGCAAAACAGTTTGCGGGGTTTCAACATACAAATCGTTCAGGTAAGCAGTTTTTGGTCCATATAAAAACGAGGTATGGAATTTCTTTAAAACCAAACCACTCTTTTCGCTGAAAGTGAAATCGTTTACTTTGCCTTTTATGGTGTCGGTGCTATAGGCAATATCCTGCATATTGGCATTCAGGTTTTTGATGTTCATGTGCCCAAAATCAAGGCCTTTAGCCAGGGGATTTTGTGCATTGTTATCAAACTGGATATTATCATTGGTAAAAGTAACCTTAGCCAGGTTGGCCCGCCAGCCCTTACCACTTTTAGGCGAAGCCACCAGTGTATCTAATTTTTTAACAGCTTTTACTACTTTCTCCTTAACATTTTCGGGTTTGGCAAATACAAAGCCTGCTTTAGTATCATTCAGTTCAATATTTTTAATGCCGACGATTTGATTTTTTAGGTCAATCTTGTCCATCTCCACCAAAAACTTGCCCAGGTTAACCTTACTGCTCATGTCTTTGCTGCGGTAATCAACCTTAACTTTTGATACATCGATGGTCCCCAGGTTAAGCGTCATGTTGATGGGCGTGGTTGTCGTATCCACCGGTATTACTTTGGTGCCCTCCGAAGTTACCGGCGATTGTATAATGCGGGCGTCAACATCGGACAGGTTTATTTTTGGTATGGTAAACTTCATTTTATCCATATCAAAATCCTTAATCCGGGTATCAAAATGCCCGAGGATGAATTTTACATCGTTGCCTGTTATCTTGTCTTTATAGGATACATTAATTTTATCGAGGATGATTTTATCGATAGAGAACTTCATCCTCGAGGCAGTATCAGTCGGCGTTACCGGCTTTTTTTGCTCCCCTGCAAAGGCTTTCATAATGTAATCGAAATTGAAAGTGCTGTCTGCACCGCGGCTTATATTGGTGGTAATGCCCTCCAGGTTTATTTCGTTCACTTCAACCTTATGGCTAAGTAGTTTAAACAGGCTGATGTCAACTTTTAGCTTTTCGCCGGCTATAAGGGTGTCTTTGTGCTGGTCTTCAAAATACACATCCTCCAACACAATCAGTTTGGGCAAGCCCAGGCTAATGTGTCCAATTTTTACGGGGGTGTGGATTTTGCCTTGTATAAATGATACTGCCTTATCCTTAACAAAATTTTGAACGGCAGGAACCTGTATTAAAATTACAATAAGCAGTACCAGAAAAAGCAGGCTGGCAATTATCCAGAGGATGGTTTTTAGGGCTATTCGTCCAAATCGTTCCAATTGTATAGTTTTTTCAACGGTTAAGCTTGCTTTTGTTTTTTATTATAATCAAATAACTAAGCTAAAAGTTTTGCAAACCTTTCAAAATTTTCACAAAAGGCTGATTCCTTACTTTTTTAAGGAATTTAACACCTTATAACCCACCAACTCTTCCCAGCGGGCGCCGGAAGGGCGGTAATAAACCAAAACCTGGTAGTCGTTTTCGGTTTCAAAATAGGTGCCTTCCAAAGCTGTAATGTCGGCTTTGCCCTTGTTATCAACCCAAACATAGGCGTAATCATAAACGCCCTGTTTTAAAAATATGCTGTTTACATATTTACCCAAGCCGGCATCAAAATTCATTTTGCTATGCTCATCAAGCTTATAATCATTAAAACGGCCAACTATGTAGGGAGTGCCGGCATTAGGTTGTTTGGTGGTGGCCAGACTGAACAGCATGTGTGCGTAGTCAGCATCATTGCGCGGGTCGGAGCCGTCCTGGTTAAGCACATAGAAACTGCCGTTAAGGTCGTATTCTAAGGTGTAATTTGGCTTGTTACGGTCGGGGTCAGTAAGCATCAGCACCGAGTTTGCAGTATCGCGATAAATGTGCTGTATGTTTTGCGAGTTTAACTTAAGCGTGCGCGTATCAAAGTGCCGGAACTCATTTACCGCCGGGAAATCGTTTATGGTTACATCGCTGTAAATAAGCTGGGTCCCCCGGATATAAGTTGGCTGGGTATTCATTGTCCCGGTCTCCGGGCGGTTGTTTTGCATTATCAGTGTGCGCACGTCGCGACTTGGGTTTTGCACCCGCAGGCTGCCATAATCGAGCGTAAAGTTTACTTTTTGATTGGTTTGACGGGTGGCGTTGTCATTTGATGGCACAAGCTCGGCCGCTATATTGATTTTCGGACTAACCACATACAGTTTACGGGTAAGCACCAGTTTGGTTGGGTCGCTGTTTTCATAAACCTTTAGGATATAATTGCCGGGTATTTTAGGTGCGATGTTTTCGTTTGGAAGCTTAAGCTCGTAATGGGTGTACTTTTGGACGGTGGCGATGGAGTAGCTATATGTTAATATGCGGTCGTCATTATAGTTTTTTAAATACTCCGGGGTTGAGATATTTGACGAGTTCCATTCTGCGTCGCAATGCTCAATAGTATAATGATAGTTAAGTGTGCCACCCGCAAGGTTATCAAATCCTAAGGTAACCGTTTCGCCGGAGTTTAGGGGGATAATAGGAAAGGAGGCAGGTTTAGCCGAATTGTAAAATTCGACGCTTTTTATTTCGTGGCGGTAAACGCTGTCGGTGTAGGGTTGGGCGATGGCGGAAATAGAAAAGAATACGAATAAAATTATGAGAAATCCTTTGAACAGCGTGTGATTTTTTTTCATAATACTTATCAATAATCATCATGTCATTGCGAGCGCAGCGTGGCAACCGCACGCTGTACACAACCGCCAATGCAATTTCCACAACTTTCCATCGGCTCTGTATAGTTCGCGGTTGCCACGCTGCGCTCGCAATGACAAAGTTTATATTCTACGCTTCCAACTCCATTATCTGCTCGGCCAGTGCTTCCCATTGCAGTTGAATATGGCCAAGTTCCATTTTCTTTTTATCGTAGTTGGAGTTAATCTCCTTCATTTTAGCCACATCATTGTACAACTTATCATCGGCCAGTTGGGCTTCCAGTTGCTTTACCGTTTTTTCAAGCACGGCGATCTGCTCCTCCATTTTACCCAAATCCTGGTTCAGCTTTTTCAACTGCTGATGTTTGTTTTCAGAATGTGGCTGTTTTGCCGGTGCTGCCTCTTTCTTCTCTTCTTTTTTTGGCTGAGGTGCAGGGATGGCGGCCTTTGGCTCCAGCTTGCGCTTGGCAAACCAAACATCAAACTCGGCATAAGTGCCTGGATATTGTTTTATTTGCTGGTCTTCAATAAACCAAATTTTGTTGGCGATATTATCCAGGAAATACCTGTCGTGCGATACAACAATGAAAGTACCTTCAAACTGTTGCAAAGCCTGTATCAATATATTTACCGACTGTATATCAAGGTGGTTAGTGGGCTCATCCAGCACCAAAAAATTGGCATCCGCAGTAAGCGCTTTTGCCAGTGCCACGCGCGATTTCTCGCCACCCGAAAGCACTTTTATCTTTTTAAATACATCATCGCCGGTGAACAAAAACGAACCTAAAATGCTGCGCAGTTCGGTTTCAGTATGTTTTGGGGCAAAGGACTGCAGTTCCTGCAACGCGGTGTTTTCCAAATGCAATGCCTCCAGTTGGTGCTGTGCAAAAAACGTTTGGGTAACATTATGGCCTGTTTCGGCTTTGCCGGTAAATTCGTGGTCGGCACCGGCAATTATGCGCAGCAGGGTTGACTTACCTTTACCGTTGGCACCAATCAATGCAATTTTATCACCTTTTTCAATAATAGCTTCAGCCCCGCTTAAAATATCGATGGCGGGGTATTTCTTCGTTACGTTTTCCAGCGTAATCACATGACGGCCGCTTTGCTTCGAGAATTTGAAGCTGAAGTTAACAGATGGATTGTCGTCATCCACATCATCAACCCGCTCCATTTTATCAAGCATTTTTATACGACTCTGCGCCATTTTTGCTTTGGATGCTTTGGCGCGGAAACGCTCTATAAGGCGCTCTTCCTGCTTGATTTTTGACTGCTGGTTTTTAAACTCGCCACGCTGAATTTCTTCGCGCTGTGATTTTTCCTCCAAATAAAATGTGTAGTTGCCCGAATAAACGGTCAACTTGCCTTTGCGCGACTCAACCGTTCGGTTAATCACTTTATCCAAAAACCATCTGTCGTGCGATACGATAACAATTGCACCATCGAACGCTTTCAGGTAGTCTTCCAGCCAAACAATTGATGGTAAGTCGAGGTGGTTGGTAGGCTCATCCAGCAGCAAAATATCAGGTGCCTGCAATAATATTTTTGCCAGCATTACCCGCATGCGCCAGCCACCCGAAAAGGTGCTGAGCTTACGGTGTGTATCGGCCTCGCTAAAGCCAAGGCCCGCTAAAATTTCGTGTGCTTTATATTCAATATTATAGCCGTCGAGGGCTTCAAATTCATGCTGCTTGTCGCTAAGCTTGTGCAGCAGGTCTTCACTATAATCGGTTTCTAACTTGTGGAGTATAGTTTCAATCTCGTCGTGCAACTGGTTTTGGCGCTCAAAAGCTTCCATAGCCACATGCAGGATGTTTTTATCCGAAGAATACGACAGCAAATCCTGGTTAAGGTAGCCTAAAGTAAGGTCCTTAGCCATTGATATGGAACCCGAGGTAGGCGTATAATCACCTACAATAATTTTGAGCAGGGTGGTTTTTCCGGTACCATTGGCGCCGATCAGGCCAATTTTTTCCCCCGGTTTAATGTGCCAGTTAGCTTCATCATATAGAGCGCGCGCACCAATCTCGAACGTAAGGTTATTTATAGCTATCATTTGCGCGCAAAGGTACGATTTTTGGGGGAAGTCCGAAAGTCCGAAAGTCGGTAAAGTCCGAAAGACCGAAAATCTTCCGTAATCATTTAACCATTTTACCCCTTACCTTTCGCCTTTAACCTTTAACCCACACTTGCCATCCACGTTTTCGCCATTAACGCTTCACCCGCTATGCTGGGATGGACGCCATCGAGCGTCCAATAACTACCGGGCGCAAGCTCCAGGGCTTTGTCAAAAGCCGTTTGGTAGGGTACAAAGGCAGCATCATATTCATTAGCAATATCTTTTGCTGCTTTGCGGAACAAATCGAACGTGGGGTACCATTTATCATCAACAGCCCGCACGGCCTTTACCGCAAAGGGCTCGCAGATAACAAGTTTTACATTTGGAAGGGCCTTTTTTGTCCGATCAATTAATGCGTGATAATCGGCAATATAGTTGTCGATAGTGCCGGTATAACCATTGGTGAGGGTATGCCAAAAATCGTTAACGCCTATGTGGATGCTCAGTACGGTAGGTTTTATGCTGAGTGCATCAATATCCCAGCGCTCGGCCAGTTGGTACACTTTGTTGCCGCTTATGCCACGGTTATGTATCTGTAGGTTTAACTCCGGATATTTTATTAATAACTGCCCGGTAGTTAACAACACATAGCCGGTGCCTAAAGTGCCGGTATCGTTTGGTGCAAATTTGTTATGGTCGCGACCCCAGTCGGTGATGGAATCGCCCTGGAAAAGGATGATGTCATTTTTTTCGAGGCTGATTTTTTTAGTGCCGCTTTCGGCAACAGCAGCCTTAACAATTTGTGGCAGCGATAGTGATAGTGTTGCCAGTGTGCCTACAGAGGCGGTTTTTATAAAGCTGCGGCGGTTGGCATTGGAATTAAACTTCATAGTTGACGGTTCATAGTTCATGGCCGGAAAGCCAGTTGGTGTTGCTAATATAGAAATTAGTAGGCAATAGTTTTTGTAATTGCTCATTTTGTTACGATGCGGTGAAATACTGAAAATTGACTCGTCCGAACTTTTTCTTTCGGACTTTCCGGACTTTTCCGACTTTCGGACTTCCCCCAAAATTCCTACCTTCGCACCCATGTATTTCCTGCTGAAACCAATCCTTTTTAAGTTCGACCCGGAGCGGGTGCATTACTTTGTAACAGCTAATTTAAAGCGCTTTAACCGGTTTCCCGGCGGTGCGGCTTTGAGCAGGGCGATATGGGATGTTAAGGATGCCAGGCTTGAGCGGGAGGTGTTTGGCTTGAAGTTTCGAAACCCTGTGGGCCTTGCCGCCGGGTTTGATAAAAACGGCGAAATGATGGGCGAAATGGCTAACATGGGTTTCGGTTTTGTTGAGGTTGGTACTGTTACGCCGCTGCCGCAGCCCGGTAATCCCAAGCCGCGCATGTTCCGCTTGCCTGCTGATGGCGGACTGATCAATCGCATGGGCTTTAATAACCTTGGAGTTGACGTGGTGGCTGAACGGTTGGCGGCATTTCGCAAGAGCAAAGCCGGGCAAAAAGGATTGATTATTGGTGGCAACATCGGCAAAAATAAAGTAACGCCGAATGAGGACGCGGTTAGCGATTACATCAAATGTTTCGACCGGCTTTTTGATGTGGTCGATTATTTCGTGGTAAACGTAAGCTCCCCTAATACACCTGGACTGCGCGCCCTGCAGGAAAAAGAGCCGTTGATGGATTTGCTGAACACACTGCAAAAGCGTAACAATAAAAACAGTATCAGCAGGCCCATTCTACTAAAAATAGCGCCCGATTTAACCAACGAACAACTGGATGATATTGTGGAAATTGTGCAGCAAACCGGCATTGCGGGTATCATTGCTACCAATACGACTATCAGCCGCGAAGGGCTGACAACTCCTGGTGAACTAAAAAGCGAAACAGGCGGTCTAAGCGGCGTGCCATTAACCACGCGATCAACCGAGGTTATTGCCTACCTGCATAAAAAATCAAACGGCGCATTCCCGATAATAGGGGTGGGGGGTATACACAGTGCTGAGGATGCTATTGAGAAGCTAAATGCCGGAGCCGTGCTGGTGCAGTTGTATACCGGGTTTATTTATGAAGGGCCGGGGCTGATTGGGCGGATAAATAGGAGGATATTGAAGGGGTAGGTCTCACGTTCTACACGCGTCATTGCGAGGAATGAAGCAACCTCTGCACACGCAAATCAATGAAGCGAAAACCTTGTGGCTACCCATAAGCGGCTGCAAGGTCCGTTCGGCATAAAGGTTCATGAATGTCCTGCGTAGAGGTTGCTTCGTTCCTCGCAATGACGGGCGGGGGGGCAATAAAAAAATCCCATCGGCACAAACCAACGGGATTTATATCATTTTGATAAGCCGCAACAAATTGCAGCTCAAACTATTTAATCAAACAAAATTATTTTGCAGCTGCTGCCTTTAACAAAGCGGCATTGTTTATTGCTATTTGGTTGCCTTTTTTCTCAGCACTGCGGCTTCCGGGCTCCAGGTTGGTAGCCAATTTCAAAAACTGAACTTCTAAACGTGAAGTAGTTTTGTTTTTCCTGTCTTTTCTTTTTAAACGAGTAACGCCCATGATGGTATTATTTTAATGTTTTTAAATCTTCCGAGGTCGGGAGCGGATTCGAACCGCTGTAAAAGGTTTTGCAGACCTCTGCCTAGCCACTCGGCCACCCGACCTTTTTTCAAGGCTGCAAAAATAGCAATTATTTATTGCTTGCCAAGTTTATTTCTGCTTATTTCTGCACAAAATAATGCAGTAGCTATGCCAACGTTTAATGATTCGGCCTTACCGGCCCTCGGGATGGTCACCGCTTTGTTAATCAGCCGTTCAATTTCGGGGCGTAAACCGTTGCCTTCGTTGCCCATAATTATTAATCCTTCGTCGCCAAAATTGGTTTTATAAATATTTTCGCCATTAAGCATCGCTCCGAAAACAGGCAGCCCGACTTGTGGCAAAACTGTGGATAAATCAACATAATGCACATTTACCCGCGCCAGCGAACCCATGCTGGCCTGCACTACTTTGGGGTTGTAGGCATCAACAGTATCGTCAGAACAAACAATATCTTCAATGCCAAACCAGTCGGCAGTGCGTATTATGGTGCCCATATTGCCCGGGTCCTGCACGCCATCTAAAACTAACGAGAACTTTTGTCGCAGCTTTTGGTTATTAAGCGGTGAGTGCTGCGGAATCTTAACAAGCGCAATAACCTCCTGGGGGGTTTTCAAACTGCTTATTTTTTCGATATCTGTAACAGAAATATTATATAAGTTTATTTTTTGGGATAATTTGAGCACTTTTGGGTCGAACGAAGCGGTGTGATAAATAGCTTCAATTTTGTAGGGAGAATTAATGAATTCGATAACCGATTTATATCCTTCAACTAAAAACTGGCCGTATTCTTTACGCTCTTTTTTGTTTTGCAGGGACTTTAGTAAACTGATTTGAGACTTTGAAAGCATATATAAAACCTGTTGGTTACCGCCTTACAATATTAAGTATTTTGCTGCTCTTTATCGGGTCGGGCTGCAGTTTAACACGCAGGCTGCATGGAAACGAGTCGTTGGTGCGCAAAATTAACATAAAGGGCATTGATAAAGAGTTCGCCGACGCGGCATTATTATATGTTGATAAAGGCCAGCAGCCCAACAATGTTATTAACCTGCAGTTTTATTACCTATTCAGTAAAAATGGCAAGCGCGACATTGGCGAGCCACCTGCGATATTGGACAGCGGTTTGGTTGAATTCTCACGTGTTCAGATTGAACGTTTCTTACAAAATAAAGGCTATCTGAAGGCCAAAGTTACCGACAGTATAGAGATAAAAAAGAAAAAAGCAACGCTTACATTCACTGCGGTTGAGGGGCCTATGTTCCGGATACGCAAAATTCAGGATAGTATTGCCGACAAAACTGTACGAAATTTATACCGTGTTAACCGCCCCCGCTTTTCGCACGTGCAACCCGGTGGCCGGTTTGACATGGATAGTTTGGCTTACGACCGCGACGAGTTTTACCTGATAATGAAGCGGAACGGCTTTTACGATTTTTACCGGCAGTATGTCAATTACCAATATGACTCAACATTCCGCAGCAGCGTGATTGATCTAAAGGTAATTATTGATAATCCCGTGGGCCGGCCGTTTCACCCGGCTTACCGCATTAATAATACACTTATTACCATATCCAAAAGTAACGGGCTTACCGAGGGTAAGGCCGATACCATACAGGTTGATACGCAATTCAGGTTTGTTGATTACTCGGGCCGGTTTAAACCTCATTCCGTAACCAACTATGTTTTTCAGAAAAAAAGCGATTTTTATGATATTGATAAACAAACGCTAACAACATCGCGCCTGTCGGAACTTAACGTGTTCCGGAATGTGCCGAACCCCACCTATATAAAACTGCCCGATAGTACCAATCGCCTTGATACGAGGATTGATATTACACCGCTAAAGCATTTTAGCGACAGAATTGAAGGCGAGTTTTTGTTTGCCGGCGGTAAATTTGGTTACAATCTTGGCAATACGTTTACTGACAGGAACCTGTTCAGAAACGCTGCCATATTGCAAATAAAGACCAACTGGAGCGTGTTGTTCGATAATAATAACAATAGCATAAGTAAGGCTGCCATTTTAAACCAGGACCTAAGGATTGGCGCAAACCTGGTTTACCCGCGTTTGATAGTGCCCTTTGTAACGCTACCTATTTTTGGTAAATATGCGGTGCCGCATACCACGTTTTCTTCAAACTACCAGTTGTTTTATCAAAAAGGGCTGGTATCGCGCGAGAGCTTTACCAACTCCATAACATACGATTTCTTTGAGACCAGCCACAAGCTGCACACTTTTACGCCCATCAGCTTTGAGTTTTCGAAAGGTACAATTGACCCTGCCGCACAGGTCGAACTACTTAAAAAAGATTTATTTGCCTACAGTTATTTAATTGGCCGCACTATTTTTACCATAGGCAGCCAGTATAGCTACCAGTTAAATACCGACCGTTTAAACAGCTATGGCAACTTTACTTATTTTCGCGGCAGTGTAGATGTTGGCGGCAATACGTTGAACCTGATAAGCAAAGCTTTTAACACCAAGCGAGATACTGCCGGTAAACGCACCATTTTTGGCTATCCGTTTGCACAGTACGCTAAAGCGGAGGTTGACCTTCGCATTTATAAAAGCCTTGGCGGCGAGCGGCAATTTATCCTACGACTCAACCCCGGCGTTGGCATACCTTACGGCAACAGCGACGACCAACACTGGATTTTTGAAAAGGAATTTTATGCTGGTGGCGCAAACGATATGCGCGCCTGGCTACCACGCACGCTGGGCCCCGGGAAATTTAACCGTGCTGAATTTTATGGGCCCCCATCACCGGGGAATGACAGCCTGCGCACCCGGTTGAAATATCTTGACCAGTTTGGCGAGGTGAAAATAATTGCAAACGCCGAGTATCGCTACAAGCTTGCGGATAACTTTTTTGGCGCCAAGCTTAAAGGCGCATTTTTTATCGACGCGGGTAACGTATGGCGCCTGCACAAACAGCCGGGCGAACCCAATGCTGAGTTCAGGCTAAACAATATACTGCCATCCACAGCCATCGATATCGGCACCGGCTTCCGGTTCGATTTGGCTTTCTTTGTGTTCCGGCTCGATGCGGCGCTTAAGTTCAGAGACCCACAGTTCTCTGGTTCAAACTCATGGGTACTGGTTAATCACTTCAATGAGTTGTTTAAATCCGGCGCCTTTAAGGCTAACTATCGCGCTACCAACAGCGGCGATACCTACAACTTTATGCAGCTTAATTTTGGGGTGGGGATGCCGTTTTGAGTTAGTGGTCATTTCGCTGTGCTGTCATTGGTCATTGGTGGGGAAGCATTTGCTAAGGCAAAATTTGAACAAATGAAAAGTCACTAATAAAAAAATGTTAATTTGCATATATTATCAATCCAGCAATGAGCACGTTTCTTACTAAAATTCAAGTTAATAAGGTATTTCATCTCAAAGATTTTGTTATAGAATTGGATGCTAATGAGAAGAGGCATCTAATTTTGACTGGCAAAAATGGTTCGGGAAAGACATCGTTGTTAAATGGTATTGCAGAGTTTTTGCAACAAATAAAAGCTAATCCATCATTAAGCTTTTTAAAATTGGAAGATGGATTAAAAAGTGAGGAACATCAATTAGAAACTTTTAGGAAAATCGGCGACGGTAATTTGATCCGGTCTGCTGAACATCACATCGACACTCTCAAAAATGATATCCAAAAAATATTTGGGAAAGTCAATTTGAACTTCAGTGACAATCTTGAACTTGGAAGGAAAGTCAAGGACCAAGATTTTCTTCTATCATTTTATAGTGCGACAAGAAAAACCGATGTCGTTATACCGAAAAATCCCGAAAAACCAAATTTACAGCCGGTTTCAAATATTAAAGATTCTAAAATAAAAGAGTTTTTAAAGTTCTTAGTGGATTTGAAAGTGCAAGAAGCTTTAGCAAGAAACGAAAATCAAAATGAAGCTGCCAACGAAATCAAGGTTTGGTTCGAAAGTTTTACAGCTCTGCTTCAAAAGCTATTCGAGGGCGATGAAGTAACGTTAGATTTCAATTACAAAAATTACTCATTCACAATTAATCAGGGTGGAAGAAAATTTGGTTTTAACGAATTATCAGACGGTTACTCTGCAATAATTGTTATTATAGCGGATTTAATTATTAAAATGCAGGACCAAAATTCTTTAACCCGTGCCTACGAAAAGGAAGGAATTGTACTCATAGATGAGATAGAAACTCACTTGCATTTAAAACTACAACGTCTTATTCTTCCAATGCTTACAGGCATTTTCCCCAATATCCAATTTATAGTAACCACCCATTCTCCCTTTGTTTTAAACTCGTTGAAAAATGCGGTTGCTTTTGATTTGGAAAAATGCACCCGGTTAGAAAATTTAACTGAATATTCTTACGAAGCCCTGGCCGAAGGTTATTTTAAAGTTGAAACAGATTCTAATTTTTTGCTCGCTAAATTGGAAAGATTTCAAGAGCTTTCTGAAATTACCGAAAAGGACACTGCCGAACTCGCTGAATACAACAGCCTTGACGGCGAATTTGCATCGCTGGACGAGATGCTCACTTCACCCAACATCAAAGGGCAATATTTACAAATTAAGTTAAACAGTAAATAAGCCGTTATATGATAAGGGTTGTTAAGTCGGCTGATATTCCGCCATCTTTGTTAGTTGACATTTGTAACAGTTACGATGGCCAGGATGTGCAAAAGGCTCTTGTGGATGACCAACATCAAAAGTGTTATCTGTGTGAGCAAAAAACAACAAAAAGCTTTCAAATTGAACATCTCAAAGCAAAAGCGACGGGGTATTTTCCGGGCTTGAAATATACATGGTCGAATTTATTTCTTTCATGTCCTTACTGCAATGGTCGAAAGCCAAACGACTTCACCATTTTGGATCCGACAAGTAATAATATTGAGGATATTATTTCGCACCGGCTAAATTTGACTTCTAAGTCAGCAACTTTTGAAAGTATCAAAAATGACGATTTGCAAGATAATACAATAAGTTTACTTGATAAAATATTTAACGGGAAGAATCAACTAAGAGATATTAAAGGCGAAATTTTATATAAGGATTTAGAGCGGGAAATAGTGTTTTTTCTTGGGCTCTTAAACGATTACAAAGCACTGCCAAGCCAGGAAAATAAACAGAAGATAATAGACAGTTTATTGATAACGAAAGAATTTTTAGCGTTTAAGTATTGGATTATAAAAGACAACCCAAGCCTTTACAATGATTTTAGCAGTTACATGGTTTGGAATAAAGTGGTTCTGGTGGAATAGAAAATAATTGGAAGGAATTTGTTTATTTGCGTATGTTAAGAACAATTATCATCGCTGAAAACACCGACGTGCAATTGACCATACCTAAAGAGTATGTTGGGAAAGAAATCGAGATTACGATATTAGCCCTTGATGAACTAGCTGAGAGTAAGCCAATCAACGTTACTATGGCCGACTTTTGGAATACCATGTCGGATGATACTGCCAATACTCTTCATAAGGACGTCGAAAAATGTCGTAATGAATGGGAGTGATATATCTGATCTACACTAATCTTGTCGTGGCCTCAATAAAAAAATAAATTGATGGACACTCCCTTTACTCAAGCTTTATGACTTTCTGTTATTTTACCAGATAGGTATTTCTACGCATCAAAATCGCGTACAACTACATGGAATATTACGTGGTGGCAACCTTGCCTTATAGTTTAATTAGCTGAAACTTTGGGTTAACAAAAATCGGGTATCTGAATGGTTCGCCGGTATGATGTTTTGGAGGCTGTGCCGAAAATCCAATTGTAAAGAGTAGGCGGCTAATATATAAATCTACTACTACCATGAAATTCGTTATCAAAGGCAACCTGCGTGGTTTGCTGTGTTCTGATTGTGAGTTGCCTATAAACGGCACCTCTGTAAAAATTTATAAGCCCGCTGCCGACAGCCGCGAAACTATGCTGGCCGTGGCGGATGCAAAACAAACCTTTCACCAAACCAGCGCCGATGAGCTTAAAGCCAAAGAGAAACTATTTATAGCTGAAGGTATTTTACAAGAAAATGGCGATTTTGAAGTTGACCTGGGCGACCGCAGCGGTTATGATGGCGGTGCATTGGAGATTGACTGGTACTGTGGTACCGGCCCGATAAAAATCGGTCCCGGCCCAAGGAAGGAGCTCGATCTGCAATTTCATATCACCACGCTGCAGCCTATGTGGCAGGGCAATAAAGGTGACACTCAGTTTGCATATTTTGAATACAGTATCGACTCCAAATGGTTTTGCCGCATTTTATCACTGTTTGATATATGGGTGGTTTGCGGGATAGTTACCGATTGCGAAACCCGTAAGCCTATCAGCGGTGTAAGGGTATTTGCTTACGATGTTGATTTAATACAGGACGATACCCTCGGCGACAGCTACACTGATGCCAATGGCAAATTTACCATAGTTTACCCCGGCGATAACTTCAGAAAAACGCTGCTTTCGCCGTGGCTGAATATCGAGTGGCCCGCCGGTCCGGATTATTATTTCAGGATTGAATCATCATCGGGCACCGTGTTGCTAAGCGAAGACCGTACCCGCGGTCGCCAGGCCGACAGGCACAATGCACACAACTGCTTTTGCGTAAAACTTTGTGTAAAAGGCGGGCCGGGTATTAGCGATGTGCCATGGTTTACTTCGGTAGGCAACTTCAGCATCACATCTGACATCGACGCTGCCGGCAAAACTCAAATTGCCAAATTTGGCGCAGGTGGTGTTGGATATGGTTTCTTTGGTTCAGTTAAACTGGGCGGTTATGCTACCAAACGGGTGCCTACAGCACCGGGCAGCGCGTTGTACTACCGCTTCTTATACTCGCTTGATAATGTGAATTTCACCAAGATTACTACCGCACAAATGGAAAATACCGCGTTAAAGGTTGCCACCCGGCAAATAACCTGGCACGGTGGTGTTGCCTTCCAGGATGTGGTGATTGATATTAATCAGCCTGCGTCGGTTCCTGATAGTATCCCGGCAGATAACTATCCCCTGCCAATAGCCGACCATGTGCTGCATCCCGATGCCGATGGCTGGGTACGGGTCGACCAGCCAGCTCTTGATAATGGCTTCTATGGTTCGCTGTTTTATTTAAACACCAATACCATTTTAGCCGGTGGCGATGCAAGTGTTGGCCAGTCAGCAGGTGCTGCGGTTAGCGCTGCGGACCAAAAGAACGGCAAAATGCTTTACATACAGTTTCAAACTACCGACGATCCGTCAAACCCGGCATCGCCAAACCTGAAAACGCAGGTGCTTGTTGGCCAGATATATGTGAACAACTGGAACGAGGTAACCCTGGTGAAGCTTGAAGAGTTGTATGCAGGCGGCGGCAGCGGTTGTACCCCGGTTCAAACTCAGGCTCATATTGATTTCACGGTTGATCACGAGCTGATTGCCGGCTGGAACCTCAGTATATGGTCAAATGCAACCGGCAGCATAGGTGGTTTGCCATCGGGCAATGTGCCGCGTGGAGTAGCTGCTCAATTAAACCTGGCTACAGCTGTAGGTATTACACCGGCTTTTGCTACGTGGCCATCATGTGCTTATGAATTGTCGCTAAATACTGTGCGCAAGCTTACCACCGGTGAATATAACGATATATGGAAGTCAAATCCCGTATTGTTCTGTAAATAAAGCACTCTACATCAAATCTATGAAAGCCAAGGCGCTGCGGGAAACTGCAGTGCCTTTTTCTTTTGTCATTTCGCTGTGGTGTCATTGGTCATTTCAGTGGTCTACACTGTATGCCTGCGCTAAATCTTTGTGCCAGGATATTGATGATGAAAATAAAGTGGCTGGAAATCAGTATGTTTCATAGCGTTCCGGGTGTTCCGTTGTGAAAACGGAACGCTATGTGCCACCGATTTTTAATCGTAAAATATTTGCAGGCAACGGTGTCTTACAAATGACCAATGATAATTTATTTCCCTACTTTTATCTCAATGAAATTTAATTACCCCAAACTGCTTTTTAGGGCATTTTTGTTGCTGGTGCTGGCCGGAGTTATTGCCGGCTGCGGCAAGGAGCCATTTCAGCCTAAAACCAATGGCGTTATTTTGCGGGATTCAACCGGCGGTTCCGATACAAGCGGCACTGGCGGCATTGTTCTATTGCCCGATACCGTGCCAAGCTTTTTTAGTCCGGCGGGTGTTGCAGTTGATGGCGGCGGCAATATTTATGTTGCCGACTATGGCAATAACCTTATCAGGAAAATTACAGCATCGGGTGTAGTGAGCACGCTGGCAGGCAGCGGCAACCAGGGCTCGATAAACGCCGGCGGGGTTTTAGCATCATTTAACCAGCCAACAGGCGTAGCCGTCGACGCCACTGGGAATGTGTTTGTGGGCGATGCGGGTAACGACATTATACGAAAAATTACATCGGATGGCACGGTGACTACCTTTGCCGGAAGCGATAGCACCGGCTTTACCGATGGTGCTGCTGCCACAGCTTCGTTTTTTCACCCGGAAGGCATAACGCTTGATGGCGCCGGTAATGTGTACGTAGCCGATGCGGGTAATAACCTTATCCGCAAGGTAGCAGGTGGTACGGTATCAACCATTGCGGGTAACAAATTAGGCACCACCGCCGATAATATTTTCAGCGACCCAACTGGCGTTGCAATTGATGCCGGCGGGAATATTTATACGGCAAATTTTTTAGCAAGCAATATCCTGAAAATAAATACTGCAGGTACGGTAAGCGTTTTTGCCGGTTCGGGCAATGTTGGCTCCGCTAATGGTACGGGTATTTCTGCGTCCTTTTATTTTCCCAATAGCCTTGCAATCGACGCTACGGGGAATGTTTACGTGTCAGACGGGATTAATAACCTTATCCGCAAAATTACACCCGATGGCACTGTAAGTACATTTGCAGGAAGCGGCGTTGCCGGAGCAGCCGACGGTACAGGAGCGGCAGCCTCATTTAACGGACCAGCCGGTTTAGCGGTTGATGCCGCTGGCAATGTGTATGTTGCCGATGCCAACAATAACCGAATCCGTAAAATTACGCCAGCCGGTTTGGTAACAACCATTGCAGGCAGCGGGCATGCAGGTTCGCGTAATGGACAAATCTCAGCTATCAGAAACTCAAAAACAACGAGGGCCGTTGTTAAACAAAAACTACCGATTTTTTATAAAAGCAGTAAGTGATTTGAAAATATGATAATTTGAAGGATTGAAAATGCCAATAAATCGCCAATCCGCCAACTCACCAATTAATATCTCAAAATGTAAGTTGCTGCCTGTTTTTGCTCGTCGAGGCTTAGCAAATCGCCGTGATAAGCCCAATTGGACTGGCCATCGAAAATTATTTCGCCTAAATAATCAGGATTGGAACTGTCCGGCATTCTGGTGTTAGGTTGAGTTGTTTCCAGCGGCTCAGTAAACAGGGTCGACTCATCGCCAAAAGCATCCTTATAAATGCGGAAAGCGCCGCTGTTCTGCAGGCCTTTTTTGTCGTTTCGCTCTAAAACGGGCTCAATAATTATATTCCTTTTTGTGCCATCCTCTTTAACAAGGCTAAGCTGCAGCGGGTTAGTCATTTTATTTAATATTGATGAAGGTAATACAGCCGGCGGCAGGGATTGTTTTTAGTGATGAATAACAATTTAGCCATAAAGTGTCCTTCATAAAGTTCGCTTATAAATACAAACTACCCCTTCGTGCCGTTTCCACTAGCTATCCCTTGCATCTCTGAAAAAAAGTCTTTTTTGGCGTGATAATGTAAAGTACTAAAAGCCATATTGTTGTAAATTATCTTTTTGAGATATAAAATTAATTTTAGAAAAATTTATTTTCCTTTATAGACTGGCATCATATTTATGCAGGTAGTGTAACCGGATAAATTATAATTATGAAAAATTCAACATCAACCACAAATAAAGCGCTTCAAAAAATGATCGACCTCAAATTGAAGGCGCTTCTTGAAAATGATTTGCGAAATTTCAGGATAATGAACCAAGTGCAAACTAACCCTGTTAAGGCAAACCAAGCCATAGCAGCTTAATAATAAACACAAAACACAAATACCATGGAAACTACAGAAAAATCAATCGACGTATTGAACGATTTAATTGAAATTAACAACGACCGCGTTGCCGGTTTTGAAAAAGCAAGCAAAGACCTTGGCGAAGGTGAATTTGAGCTGAAAGGCATATTTGACAAGTTTGCAGCCGAGAGCAGGACGTATGAGTCGGAACTATCATCGGAAATTGCCCGTGCCGGCGGTGAAGCCGAAACCGGCACCAGCGGCGCCGGGGCACTCCATCGTGCATGGTTGGATGTTAAGGCTACTTTTAGCGGC
Source organism: Mucilaginibacter flavidus (assembly GCF_024055575.1). Taxonomy (GTDB): domain Bacteria; phylum Bacteroidota; class Bacteroidia; order Sphingobacteriales; family Sphingobacteriaceae; genus Mucilaginibacter; species Mucilaginibacter flavidus. The sequence continues at coordinate 26,541 of NZ_JAMXOE010000012.1, forward strand.
CACGACCGCAAGAGTGTCTTAGAAGAATGCGAACGCGGCGAGGATGCCATCAAAAAAGCCTACCGTACCGCACTGGACCCTGAAAACGAACTTGCGTTAGAAGCTGCCGACCTAATACGCAGTCAACAGCAAGGTATAAACGCCGCGCACGATCAAATTAAAGCGCTGCGCGATAGCCAGGAGTAATAAATTATTAAATTAAATTATTTTGAAGCCGCTTCAGAAATGGAGCGGCTTTGTTATTGTTAAAAGAGTCCCTTCAACCCATCGATAACGCTTTGAAAAAATGTGGGCATGCTGAGGTTATTATGGTAATTGAAATATAGAAAAATGCAAAAGATAATAATGGCTATAATAATAAACCTTTTAAACATGTATGCTAACAATACCAATGCACACGGGATGGCCAGCAGCCATATCCAAACGATATGGATTGGGCTAAGTTTATCATCATGTTTATAAACATAGTAGAGTATGCCGCTCGAACCCTTGTCGTTTTGGTGGCGGACATACAAAAAAGTAGATTTTTCAATCTTATGACGATAAAAAGCGGTGCCTTTATCAAAAGTTAGCTGGTCGTCGATACCGTTGATACTGAAAGTAAAAACGCCGTTTACGTTTTCCTGGATTATGCCTGCGGTATCAGTGGCAATTACAGCAACTTCGCTGCGGGCGAAAGGGTTTTCCTTTATCACAAAATGTTTAATAGCAATGGTATCAGCAAACGCAAAGGTTGCTGATGCAGCTACAAGGAAAAAAAATAGTAATAACTTCTTCATTTTAATGCAGCAATCAGGCGCAATAAAAGTAACATTTTTAGGCTATCAGTTTAACAAATAAATGCTTAAATTAAGAATACTGGCAAAGCTCACCCAAAGCAGGTAAGGCACCAGCAGCCAGGCCGCTGTTTTGCTGTATTTTTTAAACCACCTTATATTTAATATGATGCTTACCCACAGCAGCAGTATGACAAACAAGGCCGGTAAAATGCCATGAAGCCCAAAAAATACCATTGACCATGAAAAATTAAATGCCAACTGGACGATATAAATGGAGGATGCTATTTTGTAGGTTTTTGAACTGTCGCGCCGTTGCCAAACCAGGTAGGCAGCAATAGCAATCATTATATAAAGTACGGTCCACACCGGGGCGAAAAGCCAGGGCGGCGGGTTAAATGTTGGTTTGTTAAGCGTGCTGTACCAACCTGCAATTTGCGGACGGGTAAATAACGATGCCACAAATCCGATTGCCAGCGTAATTACCAAGCTGATAAGAAATGGGAATAATTGGAATTTTTTTGACGCTGCTGATTCCATAAATATTTAACAATTAGTGTTTAAATGTGTTTTTAGTCGAATTTATCTGGTTGATAACTAGTAATATACAACAAAATTTAAATTAATTCTATAATGTAGATAGGAATTATAGATTTAATCTGTATGTTTGCATTAACAAAATCGTTCTTTATTTCGCTTATCCAGAAAGACTGAGGGAAAAGGCCCTGTGACGTCTTAGCAACCTGTGGGTGAAAGCTAAACATAATTGACCGAAACTACGAACATGAAATCTCGTAGGTAGGGTTAATGTTTAGACTTTAACACCAAACACAAGGTGCTAACTCCTGCTCCGTTCTCATACGGAGAAAGATAGGTTATCCCCGGCTCCCCGGTCTCCCTGGTTAAAGTGATTAAATAGTTTTTTTATAAAGTCGCGTGACCGAGAGGATAGGCTGGGGCCTGCAAAACCCCATACGGCAGTTCGAATCTGCCCGCGACGTCTGATTTAGTCATTTGCTTCGGGGCATTTCGTTTCGCTGTTATTGGTCATTCAAAAGCAGCCGGTAAATCTCTTACAAATAAGATAATCCTTCTAATTGTGTTGGCTCGTAATAGAATGGTGTAAAAAGTTCATCTGCCAATTCGCAGCTTACCAACATTGATGTGAAGGTAACATTGCCAAATATGTTGGCTATCGCCGTGTCTGCAGCATCGCGCCCCGATGCTATTTTTATTAAACCGTTTAGTGGTACGAGGCCCGTAGCATCAAACAAAACCCACTCATTGCCCAAATAGGCCTCGAAACAAGCGTGAAAGTCCGCCGGTTTTAGCTGATAGGCATAGCCGGTAAAATAACGGGCCGGTATGGTTAGCGCGCGGCACAGGGCTATACCCAGGTGTGCAAAATCGCGGCAGACACCCTGTTGTTGAGTTACAGTATCATAAGCCGACGTTTGTGCATTGGTTGAACCGCTTAAATACTGTACATTTTTATTTATCCAGCCGGTTAAAGCCACTACCTTTTCAAATGGATTAAAAATATGCCCGAACAAGTTGTTTGCCAGCCGGTAAAGCTTATCGCTTTGGCAATAGCGGCTGGGGTACAGGTAGGGGAGAATGGCATTGTCCATTTGGGCAATCGGTATTTCAACCAGGTCGCTATAATCTTTTACTTCGCAGCAGTTATCGATAGTAGCTTTGTAGGTTACTTTTATCGAACTGTTTTCAGCAATTTCAAATCTCACCACCCGGTTATCGCTCTGCAGGGATTGTAACTCCTCAATCTTAATATACGGTTCGATATTAAATGTTTCGCTTATTACAGTTTGATGAGGCGTGCGCTGTGCGTGGATGTTCAAAATCAACGTTCCCGGCGACGCTGCCGTGTATTCCATTTGGGTGAGGACGTTGAATTTCATATTTTTAATTGTTGTAAAGTTGAAATGTTTTAAAGTTGGAATGTTACTTGATTTAGCGAAGAAAACCTTTTAGTGTATAAAACTATAACCTTACAGCGTTTCAACTTTACAACCTTCCAACAAACCTAGTCCAATTTACTAAAAGCTTCGTCCATCCAGCCTTCTGATATGTTTTCGAGCGCTGTTTTCAACTCTTCGGCCCACTGGGTTGATATGTATTCCAAATCCTTTTTCTCGTAGCGTTTCTCAATAATGTGGAAGCTGTCTTTTTCATACAGCGCCACATCTATAGGGAAGTCGACATTATTTGCGCTTACCCTGGTCGAATCAAAAGAAAGGAAGCCCGTTTTAAGTGAAAGTTTTAGGCTCGAATCTTCAGTCAATATCCTGTTTAAAATAGCTTTGCCATGACCCGAGTTACCGATAATCACATACGGCGCGCCCTGGCCCAGCTCAACCCAATTGCCCTCGGGATATAACAAAAATAATTTGTGTTCGTCGTCATCCTTCAACTGCCCGCCAATTATGGTATTTAAATCAAATTTAAACCCAGCTTTTTCAAGCGCAGCTTTATCTTCGCTGGCCACTCGTTTTACTTGTTCGCCAAAAGCGTTTACGGCTTTATACAGCTTATTATATTCTGTGGTTTCAAGCAGTTCATTAAAATAAACTAAAGCCTTATCCCTCACCGACCGTAAGCCGCTGGTCATGATAAAAAGCGAAAACTTGTCTTTTTGTTCTATGGTGATTTTCTTTTTTATCGAAGTTTCCGTTCCTGATGTTATACGGGTATCTGCGATGGCCACCAGGCCTTGTTTAACTTTAATTCCTAAGCAATAAGTCATTATTAATAGTTGTGGATGAGCAAAAGTTTTACGGGGACAAATTAAGTAAATATGGGCTACAAGCAACAGCACTATTACTTAAAATAATTAACAGTATGACCAACCACTTCCTTTACGTAAAAATTCCAGGTACTCAGCGGGTCGGCGTCTGGTATAAAGTCGGTTATGGTAAATTCGCCATTGCCGGCAATGTAGCAGCAAGGGAAGGGCACCACGTCCATTTTTTGCTTTTTAAAGATGGCAATTGCCCGCCTCATATGAAAGGCCGATGTAACAAGCAGATAAGGAGGCTGGAGATGCTTTTGGGCCAGTATACTTTTTGAAAATGCCGCATTTTCGAGCGTATTGCGGCTTTGATTTTCAATAACTATCAGGCTGTCGGGTACCTTTAGCTGTTCAAGTTGAGTTTTAACCCAATCGCTTTCCCTAAAGCTACCGGCCAGCAAATTGCCGTTGCCGCCTGATATCAATATGTGCGTTGCTTTGCCAGTAGTAACTAATTTCAACGATTGTATAAATCGATCGGACGATTGATTAAAAACCCCTTCGCCGTTTGCGTCAACGCCCGAGAAACCTCCCAACACGATAACGCAGCTGTAGGTTTGATTCTTTAAAGGCACGGGCTTAATGTCCCATAGTTTTGCAAACTGGTTCATTAAAAACGGGCTGGTGAAAATGAGCATTAATACCATTCCGGTGATAAAAAAACGGCGCTTAAGATGCGGTTTGCGTACAATCAGCGACGTGATTAGGCAAACTGCAATCCAGGTAAAGGGCAAAATAAACACCAGCAGCAGTTTAGAGAGCACAAAAAACATAGTCGAAGTTAATTTCGATAAAAATAGGTTTTTTAACCGCTTTTGAGTGGCTAAAGCAGCTATTAAAACAAAAAAAGCAAACCGGGCCAGCCGGATTGCTTTTTACTATAAACAATGTTGATTGAGTATTAAAACCCGGTATCCTTCATTTTAATATAATCGTCAAGTGTGGCAACATTGGCCAGACCTTTACCTTTTACTTTTTCAATATAGGCAACAGATACGCCATGGTCCTTCAATTCTATTGCTTTTTCAAGTGACAGATCTTTAAAGCCAAGCGCTTTTATCCCGGAAATAAATTCGGGGCTAACGCCATGGTCCTTAAGTTCCTGGGCCCTGTCAAGCGAAATGTCTTTGTATCCTGCATTTTGCATTTTCTTAAAAAAATCGGGATTCACGCCATGGTCGCGTAAGTCCTGGGCTTTATCAAGGGTTAAGTCTTTATACCCCATTTCCTGCATGCTTGCTATGTATTTCGGGTTAACACCGTGATCTCTTAAGTCGGTAGCTTTATCCAGGGATATGTCGGTGTAGCCCATCTTTTTAAATTCGCTGATAAACTGCGGGCTTACCCCATGATCGCGCAATTCCAATGCCTGGTCCAACGAAAAGTTTTTGTAGCCCATTTCGTGGAAGCCGTTAATGAATTTAGCGCTCACACCATGTTCGCGCAGTTCAACAATCTTGTCGATAGGCTGGTGTCCATAATTTTCAGCTTTAAACAGATCGAAATATTCGGTTAGTTTTTTGCGGTTCAAATCCTGCTGGGCAAGGTCCCTGAACTGGTCGTTGCTGATGTCGGCATAACCATTGTCCTTCAAAAAATCAAAATAGGATTTGTTGATGTCAGTAAAAAATACGTCAAGCATCAACTGATCATCCAACTCTTTATAGCCACGCTGTTCCAGGTACGATTTAAAACCTGCATTTTCGGTAAATGCATAAGAGCCATGGCCGAAGCGGCCCTCAAAAACACCTTTGAAATCCATTTTTCCGGATTCGCGGGTTAGGGTGAACCCGCCTATTTTACCATCAGGCAATGTACCTAATTCCGACGATGGGAAGTTGCGGCCCGAGTTCCACCGGTGCCCGTAAAACTGGATATTTACCTGCCCATCTTCTACAATAGCGTCCCATGTGCCGGGTGCATGGTTCCCGTTTGAGTACCAGCCCTTGTCGTCGTCATCCTTGTCACCTTTAGCTTCTGATTTTGAGGCGGATTTGGCGGCCGATTTTGAAATGGATTTTTGCTGGGCCTGGGCACAGCCTGACAATGTTGCTAATAGCGCAAAAGCTGCTAAGCAAGGAATAAATATTTTCTTCATAATGGTTTATGTTTTATTTGCCTTCGTTGAACGAGCTTTTTAACTGCATGTATTTCCGCAGGTTATCTGATTTGAAACCTTTTTTCTGCATTTCTTCCACATATTCCGGCGTTACTCCGGTTGATTTTAAGCCCGGCAATTCATTTAATGAAATATCTGTAAAGCCCAGTTTTTTAAAGCCGTTGATATATTCGGGAGTTATGTGCAGCGATTTAAACGTTACCAAGCTATGCGCTGAGATGTCTTTGTAACCGGCATCCTGGAAGCTTTTTACAAATTCGGGTGTGATGTTTAATGATTTAAAAGTAACCAGCTGGTTGATAGGAATATCCTTATAGCCAATAGCATCAAACGGTTTAATATAATCACCGTCAATCCTTAGTGATTTAAGGGTGATTAGTTGGTTTACGGGCACATTTTTATAACCCAAATCTTCAATGCTTTTAACATATTCGGGGTTAATATGCATTGATTTCATGGCCACCAGCTTATTGCAGGGGATATCATTATACCCAATAGCTTTAAAGCTGTTGATATAAGCTTCGTCAACATGCAGCGATGTCATAGCCACCAAATTATTGGCGGTTAACTCATTGTAACCGTTTTTCTGCAGCATTTCAACATAGCTTTTTTGCAAGTCGACCAGGAAAAAGGCAAACGCATGGCGATCGCGCACATCGGCAATATTGTGGCTTTTTATGAATTCGCTAAATGAGTTGTCGGCGGTAAATTTGTAGTGGCCAAATCCTTCATCGCCATCAAACTTGCCGGTGAACAGCGTGCTGCCGGCCTCGCGTTTTAAAGTGAAATCGGCTTTCGCATCTTTAGGCAGGGCAGGGAAATCGCTCAATTTAAAGGTTGCATCGTTCGACCAGGTATGTTCGTCGTCATCGTGCTTGCTGCTGCCACGAAACTCGATGCTGATCCGGTCGCCATGGATAGTAGCAAACCAACTGCCCTCGTTGTGGTCATTATCGCCATCAATATTCACATCAGGGTTAACATCTACATCTATTTCGGGATTAATGTTTTCATTAATGCTCGTATTTACCGCGCGGTTAATGTTAGTGTTATTAACCGGGGTGATGTTTGTATTAATGGCTGTATTGATAGCCGGGTTAATATTTGCATTGACAGCTGCATTTATACTTGAAGTGATGGCCGGGTTAACGTTCGCGTTTATCGCTGCATTAACGTTTGCGTTGATAATCGGGGTAAGGTTTGCGTTAACATTTGCAGCAACGGCTGTGTTGATACTGGTGCGGACAGACTGGTTTATAACAGGGTTAACGCTTACAACGGTCTGCGCCATTGCGCCCGGGTGATAAAGAAAGCATACTATGCCGCAAAGCGCTGGCAGCAGGCGGGTTATTTTAATTTTTTTCATGATGTTGGTTCATTTGTTCGCTGGTTCATTGTTTCATTGGTGCACGCTGGGTAAGCATGGCTTGTATGTTTAAATACTCCGACAAAAATTAAAGGTTACCAACTTTTTATTTTTTTTAATCTCCAACTTTTCAATTAACTAAACCTTCGGCCCCTTATTAGGAAATTGATAGATTTCCGGGAGTGTACACAAGCAAAATATTCTGTTTGTACACCCGCAAATAAAATTATGCAACCGTATAATTCTAAAGTAGTCCTATAACACAAATCCAGGAATTATACTGTTCGCCAGCGTGCAATAACCATACTGTTATCGTACGTGCGTTTAAAATGGATATACTATAACACATTGATAATTAATAAATTATAAAAACGGTATAATTTTAGCCGGAGGCCTTTTACAAAAATTACCCGTCATGATAAAAAATTATCTACTCATCGCTTTCCGTAACCTTAAAAAGCACAAGGCATTCTCGTTTATCAACATAGTAGGGCTGGCCATAGGTATGGCTGCCGGGTTGCTGATCATTCAATACGTGGTATTTGAATTAAGCTATGATAATTTTCATGCGAAAAAGGAGCGGGTGTTTCGTGTTGCACAGGATAGGTATAACAACGGCAAGTTAAGCACACAATGGGCAGGAGGGGCATTTGCTGTAGGTACAAAGTTCAAAGCCAATTTTCCGGAAATTGAAGATTTTGTAAAAGTAGTTGAGGCCGGTCCGGTATTAGCTATTTATAAAGAGCAGCGGTTGAGCCTGCAGAAAACATATTTTGCGGGTAATTCGTTTTTTAATATTTTCAGCTACCAGTTCGTCAGTGGCGACCCTAAAACAGCATTGCAGGAGCCAATGTCTGTAGTGCTCACTGAAACCAATGCAAAGAAACTTTTCGGCAACGAAAACCCGGTTGGTAAACTGCTGAATTTCGGGTACGACCAACCTGTAAAAGTAACCGGCGTTATTAAGGATTTTCCTGTTAATACTCACTTTAAATCAGATGTATTGCTGTCTTATGCAACACTTTTAAAATTTGTAGGCCCTAAAAGAGACTTTGATAATCAATGGCGTAATGATGGCTGCCTTACTTACCTTTTACTAAGGCCCGGCGTTAACCCTAAAACTCTTGACGCGAAGTTTGTACCGTATGTGAATAAAGAATATGCAGCTTTTAAAGCCGACGGCGACGGAGCCAAATATTACCTGCAGCCATTGGAAAGCATCCATTTAAAATCGCACCTGATGTTTGAGGCCGAACCAAATGGCGACGGCACTTCAGTTTATTTGTTGGCCGGCATTGCCATATTTGTTATCATCATAGCCTGGATAAATTATATAAACCTGGCGACGGCACGCGGCATAGGCCGGGCTAAAGAAGTTGGCGTACGCAAAACACTGGGTTCGGCAAAAGGGCAGCTTGTTGCCCAGTTTATGATGGAGGCCATGCTGCTCAACGGGCTGGCTATTATAGTTGCTATAGCTTTAATTATTGTGTTCCTGCCGGTTTTTTCGGCTATATCGGGGCAATATATTAGTCTTACGCTGCTTATCGAGCCGGCATTTTGGGCCGGGGTTGTCGGGTTGTTCCTGTTAGGTTCATTCTTTTCCGGTTTTTACCCTGCCATGGTGTTGTCGAACTTTAAGCCCGTTGAGGTGATGAAGGGCAAACTTTCCGCATCGCCGCGTGGTATTTTATTGCGAAAAGGGATGGTTGTATTCCAGTTTGCTGCTTCCATATTTTTGCTGATTGGCTCGCTCACCGTGTTTAAGCAGATACAATTTATGGAGAAGCAGAGCCTCGGTATTAATATCAACCAAACGCTGATCATTAAACCGCCACTGGCAAAGGTCGACTCATTTTACCGCAGCATGAGCGCGTTTAAGAACGAAAGCCTACGAAATGCAGCGGTGAAAAGCGTAACCGTATCCACCTCTATCCCCGGCGAGGCAGTGAAATGGAATGCGGGCGGTATAAAACTGGTTGGTACCGCCGAAAGCGAGGGCAAACAATACCGCATTATAGGCGGCGATTTCGACTACCTGAAAGCCTATGGCGCAAAGCTTGTTGTCGGGAGGGTATTTTCGAAAGATTTTGTCACCACTGACCCAAAAACTGTAGTACTTTCTGTTAAGGCCGCTGCGCAAATGGGCTTTGATAAGCCCGCGCAGGCCATCGGCAAACAGATAGATTTTTGGGGTCAGGTGTACTCTATTATCGGGGTAGTTGAAAATTATCACCAGCAATCGCTGCATGATGCCTATGACGCGCTGATATTCCGTTGCATACCCGATGTGCGGGGCAACGTTTCGGTAAAAATTAGCACCGCCGACCTGCCGCAAACCATAGCTGCCTTAAAGGCCAACTGGAAAACCTTCTTCCCCGGCGACCAGTTTGATTATTTCTTCCTCGACCAGCATTTTAACGAGCAATACCATGCTGATAAACAATTCGGGCAGGTGTTTGCCGCTTTTACCGCTATTGGTATACTCGTAGCCTGTTTGGGCCTGTTTGGTTTGGTATCTTACACAATCGTGCAACGTACCAAGGAGATCGGGATCCGCAAGGTGCTGGGCTCCTCGGTAAAAGGAATTTTGACATTGTTGTATAAAGACTTCGCGCAGCTGATAGTTATCGCATTTTTATTTGCCATACCAATCGGCTGGTATTTTACCCATAAGTGGCTGCAGGGCTACGCATTCCGTATCGACCTTAGCTGGACGCTGTTTGCAATACCCTTTGTAATAGTGGTATTTATAGCGTTTGCCACGGTATCTTACCTAAGCTTTAAAGCTGCGCTGATGAACCCGGTGAAAAGTTTGAAGACGGAGTAGGGGGAGTCTGAAGTCGGAGGTCAGAAGGTGGAAGTCTGAAGTCGGAAGTCAGAAGTCAGAAGTCGGAAGTCGGAAGTCAGAAGTCAGAAGTCAGAAGTCGGAAGTCTGAAAAGTCTTAAGATAATGGTCAGAAGTAACTAGCGCGGGATCGCTGGGCGTTCCATTTTTGCACGCGGAACACCCGGAACGCTGTGAAACATGCTCATTATCAGGATATTCATTTTTGATAAATCAAAAACTGCGCCTTTGTTGGTGTTGTTCACCAACAAAACTATGCTTGTCGGAAGATTATCACTGCGGCATTTTGGAAAAAGTAAACATCATGCTGACCTTGTCTTGTTTGCGACAACACCAGCATGGCGCAAAAAATAAAATTCCGTCCTGCATTTTCAGCACAGGCCTGCGACCTGTGCTAGCGAATTGCGCCCCTTTGGGGCTTTTGAGAGTGGTATTCAATTTAAATGCCAGCCCTTTAAAATTATTGGGCTCAATATCTCGTAAATAAGAGGATTACCCAGCCCCAAAGGGGCGGCCTCCGTCAGCGCAGGTCGCAGGCCTGCGGTAAAGGCGATTTCTCCTAATGATTTCCCAAATTGATTTCACCCTTCATTTTACGGCAACAAAAATCCCCCACCCACTGACAAAACAGTGTCAGCACTTTAACCAAATCAACCCCTTAAATTTGTGGTAATCACTACAATCATGCAAATCAACCCACCATCCCAACGCCCGCCCATCATCGAGCAATTGCGCGCCGAAAGCCGCGGACTGCCATTCCGCCCGGCTAAAAAAACGCGCCCTGAACCCACACCACCCAATCCCGACGACATTCGCCGCATGTTTACCATCGAAAACGGTAACCGCTGGCTGGAGCTGGCCCGGCGCGAACCCGAAGCCAAACAGCTGCTTGGCGAGCTCTGGCACCAGGGCGAACTTTGTATGCTGTTTGCCGATACCAATATCGGGAAATCCATCCTTGCCGTGCAGATCGGTGAAAGCATTGCCCGCGGACAAAGTATCGCCCCTTTCACCTGCCAGGCACCGCCCGCCCGTGTGCTCTATATCGATTTCGAGCTGAGCCAAACCCAGTTCGGCCTGAGGTACAGTAAAGGCGAAGAAGACCATCAATTTTCCGGCAATTTTTTTCGTGCACAGTACAATTTCATCCCCGACCCGGCACCCAACGTCAACGAAAACGACCTGCTTATTGCAGCCATTGAATATAAAGTAAACCAGGCTAAGGCCACGGTGCTCATCATTGACAACATTACCTGCCTGCGCGGCGGCACCGAAAATTCGGCCGTAGCGCTTGCGCTCATGAAAAGCCTCAAAGCGCTAAAAACCGAACATAACCTATCCATCCTCGTGCTGGCGCATACCCCCAAACGCCGCAACGCCACACAACCCATCAGCGCCGACGACCTGCATGGCAGCAAGCTGCTCATCAACTTCGCCGACAGCGCCTTCGCCATCGGCAAAAGCACCGCTGACACCGACCTTTGCTACCTCAAGCAAATCAAACAGCGCAACACCCGCCAACGCTACGGACATGATAATGTAGCCCTGTGCCGCATCCAAAAACCCGGTACGTTTTTGCACTTCCAATTCGAAGGCAACAGCGCCGAACGCCTACACCTACTCACCCGTACTGCCGCCGATCGCAGGCAATTAGCGCATGAAATAGCCGTCCTCGCTGCCAAAGGTTTCAGCCAGCGCGACATCAGCAATCAATTGGGTATAGGCCTCGCTACAGTTAACCGCCTGCTCCGATATTCCGATCCCCTGTTGACCAATGACGTAATAACCAATGACCAGGAACAATATCCGGATGAAAAAGCGGCGGAACCGTGCGATTCCCTCCCCGGGGAGGGCAGGGAGGGGTATTCGAAGCTGGAAATAAAGTATGAAGAAAGACCTAACACAGAGCACCCAACCCCGCAAGTTATCCAGCCCCCAGCAATAACCAATGACGTTATGCCCAATGACCCAAAAGTAACGCCCGGTGTAATCCCCAAACCCTACTGGGGCATGAAAACATCAGCAATTGATATGGCACTCACGCCGGAACTGCTGGAGCATATATTACAAACAACGACGCGCGAAAATTCCATCCGGGGAAATGAGAGATGACAAAAGTGGAGTGTCAACATAACTACGGTATTGTAATTGCTTGAGGGCAAGGGCGTTCCTCCCCGCGCGTCATTGCGAGGAACGATCCGCCAGCTGGCGGACTACTAGGGACAATCAACGGACCTATACGCTTTTAGAGACCTTATAGCCGCTTGTCCTCTCCCGCGCGTCATTGCGAGGAACGAAGCAACCTCTGCTAAGGACAATCAATGGACCCTTACGTTTTTAGAGAACTTACAGCCGCTTTGTCCTCTCCCGCGCGTCATTGCGAGGAACGAAGCAACCTCTGCTAAGGACAATCAATGGACCCTTACGTTTTTAGAGAACTTACAGCCGATTGTCCTCTCCCGCGCGTCATTGCGAGGAACGAAGCAACCTCTACTAAGGACAATCAACGGACTTTTACGCTTTTAGAGACCTTACAGCCGCTTTGCCCTCCCCGCGCGTCATTGCGAACGAAGCAACCTCTACTAAGGACAATCAACGGACTTTTACGCTTTTAGAGACCTTACAGCCGCTTTGCCCTCCCCGCGCGTCATTGCGAGGAACGAAGCAACCTCTGCTAAGGACAATCAACGGACCTATACGCTTTTAGAGCCCTTACAGCCGCTTGTCCTCTCCCGCGCGTCATTGCGAGGAACGAAGCAACCTCTACTAAGGACAATCAAGGAGTAGTATCTTTGTGAAGGATGCGGCCGTTTCCTATCCACATCGTTGAAGGTTCTTGATTTGCACAGCTTAGAGTTTGCTTCGTTCCTCGCAATGACGATAAGGTGGCTTAACGATTTCCAGTTACTGCTTCAATCATCCCCTTAACCCCAAACACTCATTCCCTTCCCAAACTAAACTTCGAAGTGTTATCAAAGCCAATATAATCAATCAGCCATTTGTTTTTTGTTTTCGTCAGGGTAAAGATCATCTTGACAACGCTTGAAATTGTAAGCCTGGCAATGGCTTTGTTATAAACAATGTAACAGCGGTCGAGATGGGCTTTGTCAATATGATCCAAAATATCGGCGGTATCGTAGGTTTGCAATAGCACATCTATATCCTCCCCGTTGACTTTTACAAGGGCGTTCATTTTCGAGCCCTTTTCCAAATTCTTATCTATTGCCAAATAATAATCCCGCACATAAGCCAGCAAGGTTTCCGAAAAATAACCTGATTTCCTAAGGAAATTTTGATACGCAGCCACGCCCGCAGTATCTATACGAAGTTGCGTGGCGCTGTCAGGGTAACCGCCCTTCGTTATAGACAGCAACGTTTTACTTTCGCTTGCCGCATTTGAGGCCTGGTCCTCTTTTTTGTGCCACTTCAGAAAACGGATGAGTGTCGTTTCAATCCCGCGGCGATTAGCCAGCGATGCTGAACGTTTCCCCTGGCAATAACCGTGCGCAGCTATCCCCGAAATCAATAATAAAATAACTATCTTTTTACTTTCAATGTGAGGGAGGGTTTGGTTTAATACGCTTTCGAATTAAAGTTCGTCGGTTGAGGCGTTGCGTTGCATGGTAATAAATATGTAGCTATTTTCCGGCTTTGCAAAAGGGGGGTTGTGAGCGGGGCACTTGAACCGGCGGGGGGAAGATAATAACATTATTAAATATTATATGTAGCTTTATAAAACCATGACCAATCACAATGTTGATAGTTTAAAACTTTATAAAAGCCATATTGACTCGCTAAATAAAATTATTGCAGTAATGCATAATAATAAGAGCGCTTTTAAGATTGGCGAGGCTTCTGTACAAGCGGCTTTGATTGTTGCAGCCACAACTTTATTCACCGTTATTGTTGGTTTTATATTTAAGGACTATTTAATCCCTGGTTGGATTGAAAAAAGAACCGCCAGCCGGACGGGCCAAGCTCTATTCCAACTTTATAAGGTCAACCTTTTCCGCTCGGCCAATGCGATTAATAACCGACTACATGAGATCTACCGGACCCGATCCCACTATTTATGGAGCAATGCCCCGCTGAATACCTTTTATGATTACAAATACAAAAGCTCAATTTATAGGCTGTGCGTGCTTATGGGCTGGATCAGGGCTTACCGTATTCTGGAATCATCGATGACTATTGCCAAGAGCGATGCTAAATTCCATGAGATTTCCGGATGTATCAGCGCCCTGGAATCTGCATTAGCCGATGGACAGCGTATTGAAATGTATGTGGCGAAGGCTCTTTTCACGATTGCGAAGGTCAAGTCCGATACCGTACCATCCGATACACTGGAGAAGTTTTCAGTTGAGGTAGATCATCTGGTCAACCAGTACTTGCAGGATGACGTTCTGGATTATATTGCGGATCTCTCGCCAGCGCAGCAGGATGCTTTTATCGTTGATATAGAAAAACTTCTGGCCACTCTTAAAATCAAACATGAACCGTTGGCGGCCAACAAGGAATTAATTATGAAAGAAGTGTCTGTTAGACTTGGACTAATCTATCGTGACTGGCAACAGGGCATAGGCGACCTTATGCTGCAAAAAGACGAGCAGACCTATAATGCTATTAGTTACAAGACCTTTGAAGAATATTGGGGAATGAAAGAAGACACCTCGGAAAAGAAGTGGCTGAAACGTGCCGAAGTAATGTTCGAAAATCTCGACTTGCGCGTCGATCAGCAAAGTGATTCCCGAATCGAGCAGCTTAAACTGGTCTACGCCAGCATTTACAGTTTATTGAATGCCCTATACACTACCGAAACAGGTGTAAGCCCGATCAGTCAAGAAGATTTTAATAAAATTCCAGCGACAATTGATAGCCCCAGGAAACCATAGAATATACATCTATTCCCATATGATTTGACCAGTATCGGCAATATTCCAGGTCTCGCGGTAATTTTTTATTTCCGCGACTGATATGCAACAGGTGTTTAACGATTGAACGGGCGTCCTGCCATAATGTGCTTTTATAACTTCAAATTCAATGACCCGAATGATCTTAAACTCTGTATCGGCTATATTAGGTTTCACGGCTAAATTTCTCGTAAAAAAACTATTGCCTACACTCGGATAGGAAATGCAGTCATAATTAAAGTCGGGATTGTTGTCGTCAAACTCAAATATATTGTCAGATAGGATTGCTGATAGCATATATTCAAAATGATTTTCGTCAGCCACAGATTTGGAATACTCCCGTGCAAGTAAATTGAAATAATTGGACATGTATCGCGCTAAAAGTGGATCTTGACCGTCATTTAAAAGTTTTAAAGCCTGTAATCCCTGAGCAACTTGCGGATTTACTTTTGCTGCATGTTCACTATGCTCGATCGGATATTGAGTAAATGTTCGAGTTCGTTTTGGTGCCCAAACACTGATAGTGACAATTTTATTTTCGGCGGGACGAATTTCTTTTAAAGCGGTATCAATCGTTTCCGTAAGATATAGCAAGGTGCTGTTACAAGTACTGGCGCGATTATATCTGTTCTTCTTCTTTAAAATTTCTAATGGCGGATAAGTCAAAAACTTGACGTCGGTTATCGTTTCATTTTTACCAGTTACGCTTTCGTTAACAACCAACCGAAATAAATCGCCTGTAATAGTCGCCTGATTTGTGATCAGGCAGTTAGAATTAAAAGCATAATGAATATAATTTCTGAAATCCTGTATGTCCTTGGGTGTAAACGTCTTGTAGTCTAATACTGAAAGTTGTGTATTCAAGTCATCGTAGAATTTACCCAAAGCCTCGAACATCTCTCGTTCTTCAATACTTACTTCCTGACCCGTTTCCAACTTCCGCAAAATTTTTTGCTCCATTGTGACGTTGTTACCATTATAGATTTTAAACTCAGGAATTACCGGTAAATTTTTAAACTGTGTTAAACGCTCACCGCCACTCTCTTTGAACTTCTTCGCGGGCCCATCCCAGTAGTCGATAACCTGTTGTAAGCTTTCCCTTAAATTAGTTAAACTAGGTTTAGTTACTTTATGGTATACTAAATTTGTCCCTTGTATCTTTGAATCGAAAATCTTCGCAAATTCAAAGGTCGCGTTATCAATCAATCCAAATAGAAATTCGACAGTAGGCGCATCATGGTGATAACTGATTTCAAAGTTCGATTCCGTTATTGCTTTAAATATTTCACCATTTGATTGATGCCGATAGGTCATAATAACCTTTACTGAAAAGTGAAAGGTGCTATTAAATATGTCTGGTTTAGTGATGCCTAATTCGAAGTGAATGTCACTTTGAAAACTTCCTAAGAATTTTTCAAATGATTCGTGCTTCCATTCTAAAATCCTTGTTGGATGTGAAGTTTTAAGTGTTGTAGCAATTATATCCATTTGTATTTAGCCCCCCACTGCTCCCGCAAGCGTTTCGCTTTTTTCGCTGCCGCAAGTCTCCAGCCTTGTGGCCCGCAGACAGGTAGCAAAGTGACAGGTAGCAAACATGCTAATCGACAATATTTATAAAAGTACAGATTCCACATCATAAAAATAGCCCGCTTTGATGTAAATCGGGCTATTTAAATGCTGGCTACCTATCAGCGAACCACCCCGATGAATCGGGGCGGTAGCGAAAAATCACTTGCGGCAGCGGGGCAATACCTTTTCATATTATAACAGTCTAATTCTATTATTTAAACTAATTGGGATAAATGATAAAATCATCATACACCTTACGGGCGGGCTTATCGCCCAGGCTTTTTAACGCCTCGTTGAGTAATAACAGATCTTTAACTTTTAAAGGTAAAATATGTTCATCAGGCTGAAACCTTGTTCCTATAGGATAATCTTTCCCTGGTGTTTTGGTCATTTCTATATGATTGCCCAGGATGTAAGATATTTTGTGTTGCGAAGTAAAATCAACCAACCGCTGCGTACTTAATTTAAACGACTGCCAGTCATTTATATACAATCTTCCCGGATAAAAGCTATCACCCGATAATAATATTTTTGTTTCATAGTCATAAACAGCGATTGAAGCTTTTTGATGCCCCGGTATTGGAATTATTTCTAAAACCCTGTCACCTAAGTCTATTTTGCTATTTTGAAATGGCCAATTTTCTATTTTAAAAAACGACTTTACATCATCAACCCCCAAACCTACAACCGTTGTATTAGGATTATCTTTAAATTGTATGTCGCCGGCTGTGTGGTCCCCATGGCTATGCGTGTGGGCCACAATAAGCGCTACTTTTGTATTAGATGCCTCTTCCCATTTACTAATCAGATTGTTAACTGTCGCCCGCAAAGGAAACTGCTTTTCATCTTTTGTGGCGCCTGCATCCATCAATAAGGCTTTTTTGTGCCCTAAAAACAAAAACATAAAAGGGCCTTCATAGTTGGTGCACTTGTTCTGTCTTAATATCCAGGTATTATAATTATATTGAACAACTTGTATTGGCGGATCGCTGTTTTCTTTACAATCGGCAGCCCCATGTATCCATTCTGTTTTATCAAGCTTTATAGCAGTTTTTTGATAAACCTTGCATGATAAACATGATACCAGGGCAAAAAGTATAAATATTTTTCTCGTACCGGGTTGTCGCATTTTACTAAAGCTTTTTACTTATACCGTTTCTTTTATTTAAGATAAAATCCCGCTGTTCGAAGTCTGTGACTTCGAACGATTATGCCTGTAGTCTCTGACTACAGTACTTACATTACCCAAATTCACTGCCCCCGGCTTCCGGCCAAAACCAATCACCCACCAGGCGTGCCCTTTACTAATTGAACAAAGAGGTAAAAAATCTGCGAAAGGCCCGGAAATAAACCGTACGCTTCAAGGCAGAGGAAAACAAAAAAAATAGCCAGGTATATTTGGCCCGGGTCGTATTTCAAAATATTTTTCGACAACCATTTGTTTAACCCCGCGATGTTTGACAGGATCAGCACTAAAGTTGTTCCAAGTATCATCCCGGCTAAAATATCACTCGGATAATGTACGCCAACGGCAACCCTGCACACACCAACAGTAAGCACAGCCCACAAAAATGACAGCAAGCCCATTTTCTTGTTCGCCAAAAACACAATCGTTACCAGGGCAAAGTATAAGGTTGCGGTATCGCTCGGAAATGAATAGATCCGCTTATCGGCCGAATCCTGGCTCCATTTTAAAATATTGACAATTCCGAGCCTGTTATCGTAAACCGGCCGGACATGTATTGGAACATGCGACTGGCAAACCACGCTTATCAACACACCCAAAATGCAGGCGAGGCCACCCATTATAATCCTCACCCTCACATTAACATCATTTGTTGAGAACCATAAATAACAAATACAAAAAAATATCGGACCGCCCCTCAGCAAAGGGTTCTCCGCAAACATTGCTATAAGCGTGCCCACAATACCGCCGGATGACGCTAATTTGTTCAGAAAATATAAAACTGAGAAGTCCATTTTATCAAATTGGGGTAAATTACTACTTCAAAAAGTTCAGCAACATTTAAATAATTGGCAGGTTTTAAAATGCCGGAGACATCTTTCTCTGTTCAAAGTATGATACAATGATAAACAAAACATTAAATATTAGTTAACAACAAAAAGATACTAAATAAATAAGCGGTTGAACCCGTTTTCCTTAAACGTAGAGACGGAATATTTTCCGTCTCAAACATTCCAGGTAACGATGATTTGTGCGGCTACCTTTCACAGGAGACGCCCCGATGTATCGGGGCGTCTCTACAAAAACCCTGTAACCTTTTATCCCGCCCGGTGTCTTTATGCATAGTTGGCCACTATCCACCAATGAACTACCGCGTGCGCCGTAGCTTTAGCGGTGGCGCAATGAACAACTGAACTAATGAACCAATAACCCCCATGCTGAAAAACTACATCAAAACCGCCTGGCGCAATTTGTTAAAAAACAAATTTTACTCTGCTATCAACATTGCCGGTTTAACCGCCGGGCTTGCAATCGGCATCCTGATACTATTATGGGTGCAGGACGAACTGAGTTTCGACAGCTTTCATAAAAACGCGCCCAATATTTACCGGGTCGAGCTTTGGGGCGGTACCGGCGCCAGCAGGCAGATCTGGACGGTTGGCGTGGCGCCCATCGGTCCGCTGGCAAAACGGCAGTTGCCCGAGGTGAGGGATGCGGTGCGGCTGACCGGTAACTACGATTTTTCGCTGTTTAAATACAAGGATAAGGTTTTTGGCGATGAGCATGCTACCTACGCCGATCCTTCGTTTTTTTTGATTTTCGATTTTCATATTGTGCAGGGCGATGCGGAAAAACCTTTTGCCGCCGATAATTCGGTAGTAATTACCCGCAAGGCGGCCGAAAAGTATTTTGGCAGCGATAATCCTATCGGCAAAGTCATTATTGCTGATAACAAAGAAAACTTCACGGTTACCGGGGTGATAGATAATTTCCCGAAAAACTCCTATTTCAACTATGATATGATAATGCCGATGAGCTATCATATAAAGCTCATGCTGGCGCACAAACAGGATCTGAGCGACAACTTCAACTTTTTTAGTTACGAAACCTATGTGCTGCTGAAACCCGGCACGCCGTTGATCAGCCTGGCAAAGCGCATCACCAAAATACACCTGGCCCACAAAGCCGCCGATACCGATGCCGATTACCTGCTGCTGCCGCTCGAGAAAATGCACCTCTACAACGCCGACCTTACCGACAAAGGCATGAGCACTGTACGCATTTTTATTGTGGTGGCCTTGCTGATATTGGTGATTGCCTGTATAAACTATGTAAACCTGTCCACCGCCCGCTCCATGCTGCGCTCGAAAGAAATCAGCATGCGGAAAATTGTGGGGGCGGCAAAAACGCATTTGTTTTTGCAGTTTATCGTAGAAACTGCCCTGCTGTTTTTAATGGCGGTAGTTTTGGCGCTTGGGCTGATATTTATTTTGATGCCGGCATTTAACAAACTGGCAGGTAAGGAACTATCACTAAACATAAGCGACTACCATGTTTGGATGGTGATGCTGTTATCTATCACCGGCACGCTCGCAGCATCCAGTATTTACCCGGCGCTGCTGCTATCGTCGTTCGAGCCATTGAAAGCGCTGAAAGGGAAAATATCGGCCGGGGTTGGCGATGTGCTGTTCCGCAAAATATTGGTGGTTACACAGTTTACCTTTTCGGTGGTGCTGATAATTGGTACTATAGTTATTACCAGTCAGCTGAATTATATCCGTGCTAAAAAACTGGGGTATGATAAAACAAACGTATTCTCGTTCTGGATGCGCGACGCAGCAAAACATTACGATGCTGTTAAAGCCGAACTGCTAAAAAGCCCCGGCGTGCTCGATGTTACCCGCTCGAACCAAAATATAGTGCGTTTCGGCGGCTTCACCGGCGATAACGACTGGGACGGCAAAGAGCCGAATACCACCTTTATTGTGCACTGCATAGTTATCGATAAGGATTTTACCTCGTTTTTTAAGATGAAAATGGCCGAGGGTAATACCTTTACCGGCGCGGTGAGTGATACAGCCCATTTTGTGCTGAACGAGGCCGCCATCAAACAAATGGGCCTTAAAAACCCCATCGGCAAACGGTTTATGATGGAGGGCATTAAAGGTAAGATCATCGGCGTGGTAAAGGATTTTCATTATGCATCGATGAAGGAAAAAATAACCCCGGCCGTATTTTGGTACCAGCCGCAATATTTCAGCACCGTATATGTAAAAACCACTACAAAAGATGCGCAGAAAGCCCTTGCAGCGACCGGCGCGCAGTTTAAACAATACAATGGCGAATATCCCTTTGGCTATGCTTTTCTTGATGACGTATTTAACAGCCTCTACCAGTCGGAGCAGCGGGAAGGCTCGCTGTTTAACTACTTTGCGTCAATCGCCATATTTATATCATGCTTGGGCCTGCTTGGTCTTGCTGCCTATACCGCACAAGTCCGTACCCGCGAAATTGGAGTGCGCAAAGTGCTGGGTGCAAGTGTAAGCCGGTTAGTTGGTTTACTGGCGCAGGACTTTATAAAACTGGTGATGATAGCCATTTTAATAGCATCGCCCATAGCCTGGTTTGCCATGCACAGCTGGCTGCAGGCCTTTGCCTACCGGATAGATCTAAGCTGGTGGGTATTTATAGTAGCGGGTTTGCTCGCGGTTATCATAGCATTTGCAACCATGAGCTTCCAAACCGTAAAAGCGGCGTTAACAAATCCGGTGAAGAGTCTTAGGAGTGAGTAGGCAGTTGGCAGTAGGCAGTTTGCAGTAGTGGAGTTTTCAGTTGGCATTTTGCAGAGTCCGGGAACTGCCAACTGCTAACCTTCATCTGCAAACTAATTACCTACTGCCAACTGCAAACCGCCAACTGGAAACTAAAAAAATATTCTCCCGTTACGTAACAGAATTACTACTTTGGCGCCTAATTATAAACCGGTTGTTCAGGGCGCATTTAAAAGGGTGTTGAATATCAATTAGCCCGGTTGTTTAACAGGGTTACATGAAGTTTTTTTTCTCGATTATTGTTATCTTATTTGTATCGACCAGGCTTTACGCACAGCAAAGCCCGGTTCCCATTAAGCGGATTCCGGTACTCCGCAATGGACTCGTAAAAGATACTATCCGGGTTGATACTTTGGAGAGGCCGCCAAAAGTGCCGTTGTCAAAACAGGAAGATATAGGTGATGCACTGTCGAAATTGTTTCACAGCAAGCCCACACCGGCGGTAGACAGTATTACCAGTAAACCTGAAATTTCCATTGCCCCGGCTATTGGATACACGTTGCTTTCAAAGTTTGCATTGGTGCTATCGGGTAATGCCATTTTTAAAACGGCGCCACAATCGCGTATTTCCACAATAATCGCCAGTACCTCTTACACCCAGAATAAACAGTTTACCCTGCCCATCCAAACCAACATCTGGAGCAAAGACAATACCTATAACTTTGTAGGCGAGTACCAATACTTCAAATATCCGCAAAGCACCTACGGCCTGGGCAGCAGCTCGAACATCAAAAACGAAGATCCGATGGATTACTCGTTTTTTAAATTTTACCAAACGGTGCAGCGCCATGTGGTTGGCAATTTATACGCCGGCCTTGGCTTCATTTTCGACTCGCACTGGAATATATCTGACAAGGGTAACCGTAACGGAACACCTGACGATTATACAACCTATGGCAAGCACTCGCACACTGTTGCGTCGGGCCTTACCTTCAACATGGTGCTCGACTCGCGTGATAATGCCATCAACCCGTTTAAAGGGGGATATGCAGCCCTGCAATACCGCGATAATTATGAATTTTTTGGAAGTAGTATGCCATGGCGGTCGCTGATACTGGACGTGCGCAAGTACATCAGGTTCCCCGAAAATTCGGACAACGTACTCGCATTCTGGAATTACGACTGGCTGATTTTAAGCGGCAAACCCGGCTACCTCGATTTACCGAGCACGCAATGGGACAGCAACACCGCAACGGGTCGCGGTTACATACAGGGCCGTTTCCGGGGTGCGCAAATGGTATATGCCGAGGCCGAGTATCGCTTTAAAATTACCCGCAACGGCCTGCTTGGCGGCGTGGTATTCTTAAATGGCGAATCGTTTTCGGCCGCGCCGGGCACCAGCCTGCAGCGCATACAGCCAGGCTACGGCCCCGGCTTGCGATTGAAGCTCAACAAAACATCAAACACCAACATCACCATCGACTATGGCTTCGGCCGCCAGGGCAGTAACGGGTTGTTTATTGACATAGGGGAGGCGTTTTGATTTTTAGGTTGATTGAGTTAACCTGTATCGTGTCCCGTCGCGAACTAATCTCTATTCTCCAGTCTCTAATCTCTAACATTGTTAATTCTTGTTAAAACCTGTTAAATAACTGTTAATCAAAGGAACTGCGCTTTTTCCTGGTACTTCAATGCCTTAGCTTTGGGCAACAACAATTGAAAACCTTATGTTAAAAAGCTATTTAAAAATCGCCTGGCGCAACCTTATCCGGCATAAAAGTTTTTCATTTATCAATATCGGCGGATTATCGATAGGCATTGCAGCCTGTTTGCTGATTTCGCTGTACGTGCATTACCAGCTAAGTTTCGATGCCGCTAATAGCAAAAAAGATAGGATACTGCGGGTCAGCAACGTTATCCATACGCCCGAAAACGACAACATCACCATGGCACTAACGCCCGAATTGCTGGGCACCACGCTAAACAGCAGTTTTCCGGAAGTGCAAACAGCAGTGCGTTTTGCACCAACCAAAGGCGTAATAAAACTAAACGGACAGATTTTCAAAGAAGATGATGTTTACACCGCCGATGCCAATATATTCGATGTATTTGATTACAAGTTTGCCGAAGGCAGCCCCGCGCAGGCACTTACCGATTTGCATGGGTTAACGCTAACCAAAACCACCGCCATAAAATACTTTGGCAAAGGCAGTGCCCTTAATAAAGCCATTACCTGCAACGGCAAACTCTACCACGTAAGCGCCATACTGGAAGACCTGCCCGAAAACAGCGACCTCAAATTTACCATACTGCTACCAGCCGAGTTCTATAAAACTACCAGCTGGCTGCAGGATGATTTTTCGGTTTATACCTATGTATTGTTCAAGCAAAAACCAAATGCCGCCGCTTTTGAAAAAAAGCTGGCCAAATTTTCGAAGGAAACCATCCAGCTGGAGTTTAATAAAATAGGCGCTACCAAATACTACGTTGAGTTTAATACCGAGCCGCTGGCCAATGTGCACTTCAGCGTTGGTAAGCTGGGCGATACGCCGAAAGGGGATAAGCAGCTGGTTTACATCTTTTCGCTTTTGGCGGGAGTTATTTTATTTATAGCACTGTTAAACTACATCAACCTGTCCACGGCGCGTGCTGCCGAGCGGGCCAAAGAGGTAGGCGTGCGTAAAGTAAACGGCGCGGTTCAGGCCAGCCTGGTTACCCAATTTTTGTTCGAGTCGTTTTTTGTGACGCTGATAGCGCTGGTTATAGCAATAGGAATGAGCCTGGCCATGCTGCCGCTTTTAAATAACCTGCTGCAAATAAAAATCTCCTTCTTTAGTTCGGGCTTTACTTTCCTGTTGATTTGCGGATTGGTTTTGGCGTCGTCGCTGTTAACTGGTTTGTACCCGGCGTTTGTGCTGTCGGCCTTTACACCGGTTGCAGCCCTTAAGGCAAATTTTACACACGCGGCGAAAGGCCTTACCCTGCGCAAGGTTATCACTGTTACCCAATTTGTAGTAGCCACGGTGATGATTGCGGGTGCGTTTATTATGAACAAACAAATAAACTTTGTCCAGCACCGCTCGCTGGGTTACGATAAAACCCAGGTGCTTAATGTGTCGCTTCCTGATGATTCAATAGCGTTGACGCGCTTGCCGGCGTTCAACAATACACTGAGGCAAATGAGCCAGGTAAAAGGTACATCGGTACAAAGCGGTTTGAATGTTGATAACGGCGGACAGGCAAAATCAACTACTATGGTTACAGCCAATGGTAAAAAGCGCGAACTGATGTCGAATTATTTTTCTATCGATGACAAGTTTATCCCGTTACTAAAAATGCAACTGGTAGCCGGTCGTAACTTCTCGGAACAAATGATTACTGATAAAAAGCAAGGCTTTATAGTAAACGAAGCATTTGTTAAACAATTAGGTTGGAAACAGCCCATTGGTCAGCCTATCAAGGGGATGGAACACGAAGGGTATGTAGTAGGTGTGATAAAAAACTTTCACTACGAATCGATGCACAACCCGGTGGCGCCAACGGTATTTGTTTACACCGGGCCAAAACCGGCCGCTGTGCTGGTAAAAATTAGCCCCAAATACCTGCCGCTGGTTAAAAACGCCTGGCAAACATACTTCCCCGATTATCCTTTTAATTACGAATTTATAGATACGGCCCTAAATGATCTGTATAAAAAGGATGTTACCAGCATCAGGCTGTTTAATTATTTCACGCTGCTGTCAATTATCCTTGCCTGTCTCGGCTTGTACGGGCTGGCCCATTTGATTGCCATACAGCGCACCAAAGAGATTGGCATCCGCAAAGTACTGGGCGCCGCCCTAATCCAGTTGCTGGTACTGCTGGCAAAGGATTTTGTGAAACTGGTGGCCATTGCCGCGCTAATTGCCATACCTGTTACCCTTATTGTAATGAATAAATGGCTTACCAGCTATGCCTACCACATCAGCATAAATTGGTGGCTGCTGGCATCGCCGGTGTTTGTTATTTTGTTGATCTCTGTTTTGGTAATAAGTTATCAAACCATAAAAGTGGCAGTTACCAACCCGGTGAAAAGTTTAAAAAGCGAATAATACCTGTACCATATCCAAAAAACTTACGGAGTTTTAAAAACTTCGTAAGTTTAAATTCCGATTTGTTCTATATTTGCAGCATTGCTCCCGTAGTTCAACGGATAGAATTATGGTTTCCGGTACCATCGATATGAGTTCGAATCTCGTCGGGAGCACCCAGCGGGACAACGTCAGATTTGAGTCAGTTGTCCCGTTTTTTTTTACTTACTAAGTTACTGTTAGTCAGATAGATAGTCTTAAATATATCGGTTAATTCAATAGCTCGAAGTTCTAAATCCTCCAAAGTGAAGTTTTCGGCATATATCGAACTAATTGATTTTTTTAGTCTAATTGTTTTATTTACAGTAGATTACGTCAATATCGGTTATGGTATTAGTGGCCTTGTCAATAAGGCTATTGAATTCGCCGGATGGTAGAAAATCGCTTTTTAACTCGGAAATCCTCGCTTCCAATATTCTTGCTGCTGAGTCCGATTCGTTTTTAATTTCCCTGTAATCGGCAGAATCTATATCTCCGTTGAGCAAAAGTTCCCTGGCCCGCGTAATTTTTTTCGTCAGCGTGGTAATTTGATTGGAGAATATGGGGGCACTGACCACCTGATTCCGAAATGTCGAACAGGTGATTCCGTTACACATTGACCATATTAACATATTGATGGTTAATTTGATTTTTCTTTGCTTTCAACACAAATCGGTGCTCAAGAGCGCACGGAATGTACTGGTCAAGGCCTCCGGAATGTCCAGGCTCACCGGTGTTTCGCTTTAAATGTCTTCCTATCGCCAACCCAGCCCGGGCGCAACATCCTCAAAAATTGCCGACAACAGATGAACATTGTAGTCAACACCCAACGTATTGGATACAGTCAGGAGTAGTGTGTCCGCTTAATTAACATTGCGGATCGACCAATGTTCATGCCCGGCGGAAATTTTTTACATCTTTTCACTATCTTTTTCGACTCTTGAACTTGGCTCTTGACTCTTTACGCTTTTTTACAAAAAAATTATGAGACATCATAAACTTTTACTCTTTACACTTATTGATCAAAACCCAAAAGAAGGAAAAATGACAAGGGCACAGTTGGATGCCTTTATGGAAAAACACACCTGGTAATAAAGAAGAAAATGAATTTTCACTAATTAAAACGAATTTCACGAATTAAATATCTTGTTTTAAAATTCGTGAAATTCGCCTTAATTCGTGCTGATTAGTGTTTGTTAAAAAACATTTAAGGACGTAAACTCATAACCTAAATTTAAATTTTGAAAAATATTAGTCTTTATAAAGTATTGGCAGGCATTGCCGTACTTTGCCTGTTGGCTGCTTTATGGTTCATTTGGCATGATGGTATTGCCGATGCGGGCTATTATATCATAGCATTCTTTATTATGCTGGCCATTGCTTGCCGCGGGGCGCAAACGCTAAAGGGATTTTCATATACCATTATCATTTTTGCGGCGGTGACAACGGCTTTGTATTTTCCGCAATATTTTATCGAGGTGAACGGGTTCAAGCTGTCCGGGCTTATTACGCCGCTTTTACAGCTTATTATGTTTGGAATGGGCACATCAATGGGCCTGGAAGATTTTGCCGGCGTTATCAAAATGCCGAAGGGTGTGTTTATAGGTGTTGGGAGCCATTTTATAATTATGCCGCTGCTTGGTTTTACATTGGCCAAATTAAGCGGCTTTCCGCCCGAGATTGCCGCCGGAATAATCCTGGTAGGCTGCTCACCTAATGGCATGGCCTCCAATGTTATGTCATACCTGGCCAAAGCCAACCTGGCATTATCGGTTACAATAACCGCGGTTTCTACTATGCTGGCGCCCATTTTTACGCCATTGCTCATGAAGCTGCTTGGGGGAGAATTTATTAAGATCGATGCCCTTAGCATGATGTGGGATATCGTAAAAATCGTGGTCTTTCCAATAGGAGCAGGTATTCTTTTTAATAAGTATTTATTGAAGCGGGCATTATGGCTGGAAACATTGATGCCATTGGTATCAATGTTTGGTATAGCATTTATCATCGTAATTATTACCGCCGCCGGCAGGGACAGCCTGTTAAATATTGGCGGTCTGCTGGTATTACTGGTGCTTATCCATAATTTAATGGGGTACACATTGGGCTATTGGTCGGGCCGTATATTTAAAATGTCTGAACGCGACTGCCGCACCATGGCAATAGAAGTAGGGATGCAAAACGCAGGACTGGCATCAGGACTGGCAAAAGAAATGGGTAAAATTGCAACTGTTGGGCTTGCGCCGGCGGTATTTGGGCCGCTGATGAATACTACGGGTTCGTTGTTGGCTAATTATTGGCATAGGAAACCGTTAAAAGAAAAAATAGAAAATTGAATGAACAGAATTTTAACACAGCCAGCGTCCAATGCCGCCGCAATAAGCCGCCAGGGCCCCGATGATTTCCTGACGGGGATTTGGTGGGACAAACATTAAATTTAAACGAGTTAATTACCTTTGAACTTTAGGAGGGGGAAACCCTTCCTGATTTTTTTTGTCCGTTGTGTGATAAACTATCAGGATGCCTGGGCAAATTCTTCTTTAAAAACAGGCTCAACCTTAAGTTCCCTGCGAATAGCATCGTTCTCGCGGTCATCGAATTTTTCTTTCAGCTTCTTGAAAATTTCGAAACTAAAAGCGTCGTTCATTGGTAAATGGTATTTGGGAACAACCGTATCGGGATGCAGATGCAAAGCTTCCGTCGAAACTTTTAAATTTTCGTGATTGATATGTGTAAGGCCGGTTAACGGATCGGTGTCATAAATAACGAAGGTGTCTATTAATCTCCCTTCATCATCGGTATAAATTACAGTGTCATGTTCGTTGAATAGTCTCATTTTGGGCGATGTATGTGTTAAGTAAACACCGTTACAAAGTCAATTGTTTTACGCTAAAGTTAATTTTTTAAGTTATTTATATAAAATACGGTCCAGGCAAGATGTATTAAAAGGTTCGATCATAACAAGATAGCCGTAATTGCATTATAATTTATAAAAATTCTCTAAAATTAAATTATTACAAAATACATAAACAAATTTAGCTTTAACTGCTTGTGCTAATATAAATTATCAATCCATGAAAAGCACAAAATCAGACGTTCGCGAAAACAACAACAAAAAACAGGAAAACCTAGCGCTGCACACTGAGGATAGCACAGGGCAACCAATGACCACAAACACAGGTTTATTAGTTAACAACGACACAAGCAGCCTTAAAGCCGGCGAACGCGGGCCTTCTTTATTAGAAGATTTTTACCTGCGCGAAAAAATTACTCATTTCGATCATGAGCGTATACCTGAGCGCGTTGTACACGCCCGCGGTGTGGCTGCCCACGGCTATTTCCAGGCTTATGATAGCTCATTCAGTAAATATACCCAGGCAAAGTTTTTAACAGATCCCTCGCGACAAACGCCTGTGTTTTTGCGATTTTCAACAGTCGCAGGCTCGCGTGGATCGAGCGATTTAGCAAGAGATGTTCGGGGGTTTTCAATAAAATTTTATACCGAAGAAGGAATTTTTGATATGGTAGGCAACAATATGCCGGTGTTTTTTATCCAGGACGCCATAAAATTCCCCGATTTAATACACGCTGTAAAGCCTGAACCACTTAACGAAATCCCGCAGGCTGCATCAGCACACGATACTTTTTGGGATTTTATCTCGCTGACACCGGAAGCTATGCACATGATTATGTGGGTAATGTCTGACCGGGCCTTACCGCGAAGCTTACGCATGATGGATGGTTTTGGAGTACATACCTATCGTTTTGTTAACGAAGAAGGCAAGGCTACGTTTGTAAAATTCCACTTTAAGCCAACGCTGGGCGTACACTCGGTAGCGTGGGATGAGGCACAGAAGATATCAGGTAAAGATCCCGATTTTCACCGCCGCGATTTGCACGAAGCCATTGAAGCAGGCGCGTACCCCGAATGGGAGTTTGGGGTACAGTTAGTTGCGCAGGAAGATGAGCATAAATTTGATTTCGATTTGCTCGACCCGACCAAACTTATCCCCGAAGAGTTGGTGCCGGTACAACCGATTGGTAAGTTGGTGCTTAACCGCAACCCGGATAATTATTTTGCTGAAACAGAGCAGGTGGCATTTCACCCCGGCCATGTTGTGCCGGGTATTGATTTTACCAACGATCCGTTGCTGCAAGGCCGCCTGTTTTCGTACACTGATACGCAACTTACCCGCCTTGGTGGCCCTAATTTCCAGGAAATACCAATTAACCGGCCATTAAATACCGTTCATAACAACCAGCGCGACGGACACATGCGCCAGCAAATTAACCAGGGTAAAACAAGCTATCATCCAAATACCGTAGGCGGTGGCTGCCCTTTCCAGGCAATGATGAAAGATGGCGGGTTTAAGCACTTCGAGGAGCGGGTTGAGGGTAGCAAAATTCGCGCCCGCAGCAAAAGCTTTATGGACTTTTTTAGCCAGGCCACCATGTTTTTCAACAGTATGAGCGAGCCCGAACAAAGCCACCTGGTCGATGCACTTCGTTTTGAGTTAGGAAAAGTTGATATCCAGGACATCCGCAATCGTATGGTCGGTTTGTTAACTTTTGTCGACAAAACATTGGCCAGGCGTGTGGCTGAAGGCCTGGGTATGGATGTACCTGAGCCACAGCAGCCCGTAAACCACCAGTTGGGCGCGGACGCTAATCCAAAAGATTATGAGCCGGTGTTCAAAAAACCTGCAGTAGAAAAATCTGCGGCTTTAAGTATGGCCAACACAGCAAAAGATTCAATTAAGACCCGGCAAGTTGCTTTCCTGGCGGCTGGTTGCGTGGATGCTGATTCGTTGGCATCGGTAAAGAAAGCCCTCGAAGCCGAAGGTGCGGTTGTACGGGTGGTAGCCCCGCATAATGGCTTTATTAAAGACTCGGCCGGTAAACAAATTAAAGTTGATCAAAGCTTTTTAACGGCTGCTTCAGTTTTAGTTGACGCAGTTTACGTACCCGCCGGGCAAAAAAGTGTAACGGCCCTTTTAAATGAGCCAGATGCCATTCATTTTATAAATGAAGCCTATCGCCATTGTAAAGCAATAGCGGCCGATGGTGAGGGCGCTGATTTGATTAAAGCCACCTACGTTGGGGCCAAGCTCAACAATAAGGCCGGCAATGACGCCGTTGCCGGAATTGTGATAGGAAATGGCGGTAATGATTTATCTGCGGCCTTTATTGATGCTATAAAGCAACACCGCTTTTGGCAGCGTGAGAAAAAGGACAAGATACCTGCCTAAACCAAAAGGGCCGACTAATATTCGTTATCGGTCGGCCCTTTTAATTACAGTTGATGTTTCTTAAATTCTAAAAATTAGCTCTCAAAGTTACCCCATATGTCCGCGGGTTACCCAGGTGGGTCGCGCCAAAATCATAAGCATAATCAATGTAGGTTTTATTGGCAAGGTTGTGTCCCCAAACAAACACCTCATAGTTTTTAAGGCTTACACCTGCGCGGGCGTTGAAAATGTTGTAAGCTTTTTGCTCAATTTGGTTAGCCAAATCAAAATATTCGTTGCCAAGGTAGCGCCACTCGCCGCGGGCTACCAGGCGGGTGGTGTGGGTATTGTCAAGCTCGTAAGTATATTGTAGGGCCAGCATTGATGAAACCTCCGGCGTATAAACCTGGTGATTGCCTTGTAAGTTTACTGCGGTGCCGTTGCTGGCCACCAGCAGGTCCTTGTAGCGGGCGTGGGTGTAGCCAAAATTATAATCTACATCCAAACCTTTAAATAAAGTAGCGGCAATTTCGGCTTCAATACCTTTGCTTTGCAGTTTGCCGGCGTTTTTGGTTACGGTAATGGCATCAGGCAGTACCAGTGTTGGCACCTGGGCATTGTTTACAAAAGTGTAAAACGCAGCAATGTTTAATCTTACCCTTTTATTAAATAGCGTGTTTTTTGAACCGATTTCGTAATTATCACTGTATTCAGGTTTGTAGGCATAAAGCGGGGGCTGCGATGGATCGGAGCCTAATTGACTGATTCCACCTGCGCGAAAACCACGACTATAACTTGCAAACAGGTTGTTATTTTCAGATACATGGTAAGCCACGGTTAACTTCGGCGTAAATGCTTTGAAGTTTGCTTTTGATGAGGTATCCGCCTGGGTTACCATTACGTCGCCGCCATCAGGTTGGAATTCGCCTTTAACTTCTTCTTTTTTGTGCTCTAAATCATAACGCAAACCGGCTGTTATGTCCCATTGCGGATTGATAGTATAAACAACCTGTCCGAACGCAGCAAAGCCATAATTGTGTTCAATGTTGGTATTGATGCTGGTAAAATTAGGAAATGGGGCGCCTACAGCAGCAGCGTCTGCACCGAAATGGGTGCCTGTTTTGGTAGGGGCGCTTCGGTAAAATCCATAAAGGCCTGCGGTCCATTTTAAAGGCGACTGTGAAGATGCCGGCGAACTGAACCTGAATTCCTGCGTACCAACTTTTACAGTGTTCCATTCGCTGCCATAGTTGTTTATTAACGATACAGCATCAATAGGAGAGAAGTCGCCGTCGATAGGTGTGGTGTAGTACCGGTAGTTTTTCTGGTACGATGTTACCGATGTGAAATTAAAGCCGCTTCCTGCATAGTTTGCCGATAATGAAGCATTGAAAATGTTATCGATAATTTTTGTTGTGGCATTTTGGTCAACCTTAAACGGATTACTTATCGCATCGGCCGGGCTGCCAGCTAACGTGAACGGGCCGTTATTCCGGTTCTCGTAGTTCTTTACATTCAGCGTAAATGTCAGCTTTTCGTTAGCCAGGAACTTGAGGTAATAATTACCTAAAAAATAGTGTTGTTTATCAAATTTGGTGTTATTAAACTCGTTGGTGTAAAAACCGTTAAAGCCAGAATAAACACCGGCAACACCCAAAAATAACTTATCCTTTATCAGCGGCGTGCGTAAGCCCAGGCTGTAACGTTGTTCGCCGTAGTTGCCAAACTCTGCTTCGGCAAAGCCGCTGGTTTGGTTCGATGGCTTTTTTGTAATTACGTTAATAACGCCACCCAAAGCATTACGGCCATATAAAGTTCCCTGTGGGCCACGTAAAACCTCGATGCGTTCTACATCAAAAAGCTGCGGGATATAGGTATCCAGGCTAAACTGGTTTATGCCGTCGATATAAGTTACTACTGCAGGGTCGTATGAAGTGGTTGCGATACCGCGTAAACCGGTAACGTTGCGGTTGTCACCCGGACCGGCCGAGTACAGGTTAGGCACAATGCCGGTTATATCTTTCAGATTTTGCAGGTGATACGCCTGCACATCATTTGCCGAGAGGGTTGACACGCTTACCGGCACCTGCTGCAATTGTTCTTCACGCTTTTGGGCGGTGATAACTACTTCATCCAGCTGTTTACCGGCATCCTGTAGGTTTATGTTGAACAACTGGCCTTTACCGCTTACGCTAATAACCTGGCTGCGTTCGGCATAGGCTGTGCTAGTAATATGCAGTGTGTAAGTGCCCTGCGGAATGTTGTTAATAGTGAACTCGCCTTTAGCATTGCTAACCGTGCTGTAATTGGTGTTAAGTAATGCTACAGATGCACCGGCAACCGGCTGCGAATTGGCGTTGTTGATAACACCCGAAATAGAAGAAAGATTTTGTGCGATTGCCTGGCAATAAATAGCCAGCATAAAAAATAGGGGGAATAGTTTTTTCATCAGAAAATTAGTACAAATAGTGTAATGTGCGGCAAATTTAGCGACACTACGGTGGATAAATAAAAAAGCAGGATAATTATTACTAACTATCCTGCTTACGGTTTTTTGCTGGTTTTATTGCTTAAGCGATAAAATCCAGCTGATTATTTTTTGTGCGTCAGCTTGTTTAAGGGCAGGGTGGGCTGGCATCGATACGTCACCCCAAACTCCCGTACCACCTTCTCTTACTTTTTGGGTAAGGTGGGCCATTGAAGCTTTGTTATTTGGATATTTTTTTGCCACATCTGTAAATGCAGGGCCGATAGATTTTTCACTAACCTTATGGCAGGTTTTACAGTCAAGCGTAAGCATTAAAGCTTTGCCCGGGCTGTTTGCATTCAGATTGCCCAGGTTTGATACCATGCTGCCGGGCATAATGTTAACCTGTTTACTTTTTACAGTTGCGGCCTGGTCGTCGGCAACGTCAACAGTGGCATTGAAATTTCCCTTTTTTGTATATGTGTAAGTAAGTCTTGGTACGGCTGTCTTTTTAGTTACGCCATTACCCAAATCCCAGCTATAGCTCATTTTGTCGCCTTCCGGGTCTTTGGCTTTAACAGTAAACGTTACGGTTAACGGTAAAGCGCCAAAGGTTTTGCTGGCTGTAACACCGGCAATATCTGGCGCACGGTTACCACGCAGGTAATCAATCCTTGATAAACCGGCGTCGGCGTTTTTGGTGAACCAGCCGCTACCATATTCCAGCATATAAAACCTGCCATCCGGACCGGTTTCCATATCAATGGCCGAAGCGAATTTCAAGGTTGGCACAAATGGTTCCATTTTGTCGAAATCGCCGTTCGGCTGCAGAGTGATGGCTTTTATCCAGCCGCGTATCCAATCGTACATAATAACTTTGTTATTATAATAGTCGGGGAAGCGGGTTGCTTTTGGGTAAAATTCGTTATGATAAACAGGCCCCGCCATTGTGGTACGGCCGCCGGATCCTACTTCAGGGAAATCAGTTGAAGCTGCGTAAGGGTACCAGATCATTGCAGGTTGCGCAGGCGGCAGTTCGCGCAGGCCTGTGTTGTTTTTTGAGTCGTTTATCGGGTGTGCCGGGTCAAATGCCGCGCCTGATTTACCGGTAGCATAATCGTAAGCACGGTAAGGAATATTCGGACCTATGAAAAACGGCCAGCCGAAAAAGCCTGCCTGGCGTGCCTGGTTAAACTCATCGTAACCGCGGGGCCCTCTTGTATCAAGGCTGTCCTTGTTGGCATCCGGGCCAACTTCACCCCAGTATAACCAGTTTGTTTTTTTGTCAACCGCAATACGGTAAGGGTTCCTGTCGCCCATTACAAAAATTTCAGGGCGGGTATCCGGCGTTCCTGGTTTAAATAAATTTCCTTCGGGGATATCGTAAGTGCCATCAGGCTTCATTTTTATCCGCAGGATTTTACCGCGCAAATCGTTGGTATTGCCAGCCGAACGGCGCGAATCGTGGTTTTGTAATCCCGGACGGTCATCAAGCGGGGCAAAAGCATGCGTGTTATAAGGCGGCCTGCCGGGCTCATCAAACGGAGTTGAATTATCACCGGTAGAAAGAAACAGCATGTTATCCTGGCCAAAGGCAATTGAACCACCGGTGTGGCAGCAAATTTCGCGCTGCGAATAAAGCTGCAGTACTATTTTTTCTGTTTTATTGTCGATGGTGTCGTTTACAAAAGTAAATCGTGATAAACGGTTTACACTGGTATCAGTTGGGCTGTAGTAAATATAAACGTAATGATTATCCTTAAAATTGGGGTCGGCCTGTATACCTAAAACACCTTCTTCGGCATTAACGCCTTTGGTATGCGTTTTAAAGTATGCATTTAAAAAACCGGCCTGTTTAATTGTTTTCGTATCGTTTTTGTAAAGCATTATTTCGCCGCGGCGCTGCGTAATCAGCACATCAAGGTTCGGTAATACGGTAAGCTCGGTTGGCTCATAAAAGGTGCCGGTAATCAGCTGGGTCTTTACAAAGCGGTTATCCTCGGGTACACGCTCGGTAGTTACCTTACCATAGTTCAATTTCACATGGTCACCAATAGCATATTTTATACCGCCTAAAATATGTTTTAAGTAAAGCGGGTCGCCGTACGATTCGTCGGTATGGCCCAGTTCGGTGTACCAGGCACGGCCCCCTTCAAAACTATGGTACCATGCCATCGGATGGTTTGCGCCATTGATGCCGCCTTTGTAGCTGGTTTCATCAATGGTGATAAGCACATGCATATCTTTAATTAAATCCTTGTAGTTATACCATTCGTCTTTGCGTTTCCACTCGGCAGGTAAATGTTTGGTTGAGATGTGGGTACGGTCTAGAACGTGCAAAACGGCTTCCTGTTGCGCGGGGTGGCTTACAAAGTAACCACCTACCAAACGACCGTACCAGTGCCAATCGTACTCGGCATCAGCGGCAGCGTGGATACCTACATAACCACCGCCGGCTTGAATGTAACGTTCAAAATCATTACGCTCATTAGCAGTAAGCAGGGGTCCGGTTGTGCTTAAAAACACCACCGCGCTGTATTTTTTCAGGTTGCTTTCAACAAACTTTTTATCGTCGGACGTGGTGTCAACATCAAAGCCGTTTTCTTTACCCAGTTGCGTAATAGCGGCCACACCCAACGGGATTGACGCATGATGGAACCCGGCAGTTTTGGTGAATACCAGCACCCGGGGCTTTATGGGAGCAAAACCCAAAAACAAAAGTGGAACAAATAGAAGTAACGTAAATTTAAGGCGCATTGACTTTATTGTTTAATGATGAAAATATCCGGTAATTATTATTGGTTTTACGGCGCGTAATTTAGGCAAAAAACCATTTAAAAATGCGTAAAAAGCATAATTGATACTTAATTGTTACTTATACAGTTACTAGGGAGATTTTTTGAAAAAAATACAAAGAAACGACGTGTCTTGTTGACACATTGATACCACAGGTGCAGTAAATGGAGTGAAAAATACGATTATGTTAACGGTGAGGTTTTTTTACGCGATGTTGGCTACGCATATCAGGGAAATCATCCCCTCAGCTTATCCAGCAAATCGCTCAATTGGCCGGCTTCTTCTTCGGTAAGGTTATCTTTAAGGAAATCTTTTATTTTAAATTCTTCGTCCATTATGGCGAGCGTTTTAAGGCCTTGTTCACTTATGCGGATGTCGACTGCACGGCGGTCTTTGGTGTTGGTGCAGCGGGAAACAAGGCCTTTTTGCACTAGCCTGTCAACAATGCGCGATGCATCCGACATTTTATCAATCATCCTTTCCTTTAGCAGGTTTACCGTAGCTGGGTTTGGATATTGGCCCCGTAAAATGCGCAGGATATTGAATTGTTGAATGGTTATATTATTTTTTTCGAACAATGAACGGGTTTCGTTATTTACCCAATTATAAGTATATGAAAGATTAATAACCGCCTTGTGATAGTTATTTTCAAATTTGCTGCTTTGTATTTCGTCGTCTATGCGCATGGGGTTAATATTAATCAGAACCGAGGACCAAGAGCCAAGAATCAAGAGCCAAGAAAAATTAAGTGACGAAATTTTTCTGTTGTAACCCAATCTTAACTGAAGCCGGTCTTGATTCTTGGCTCTTGACTCTTTTTTCTCAACACAAATATCTTTAATTATTTCTTAACATTATTATCGTGCTTTGGTTTTCCGAAATCCCAGGGGCAGTTAAGGCACTTGTTTTTGCAGCAATAGCCGCGTTTAAGATGGTATTCTTTGGTGAAAACAAAATTGCCATCTTCATTTATATAATAATCAACGCCTTCTATCAGCATATCAATTTAAAATTTTTACAACGATATCATCGCCAAAATATTTTTCAAGGTGTTTGCCATTGCCGTGCAGTGTCCATATTTGTTTGGGGTCAACATTTTTAACCGCCTGCAAAATGTCGTTCCAATCCACATGATCCGATATAAACAATGTGTCCTGTTTATTTACCTGCAGATTTTTCCAGCCCGATGCAAACAAACGCTTCACGCCGGTAGCTCTTATATAACTGTCAAAGGTAAAGGGCGGAACGATGTAAACAAATTCTTCCTGGTTTTTCATCAGTTTGCGGCCGTAAATTTCGTGCTTCCCTAGAGTTATCCCCATTTTTTGATAGATGGCATTAATGGGCATGATCCGGTGGTGAACCAAAATCTTTTTTTGCGGTGCATGCTCACTTATCATGTTTATTAAACGCTGGCTTTTGCCGAGGCCGTAGGCGCCAAGTAAAATATTAAGTTGAATATCGTTCAGTTTTTTTATCTCCTCAACAGGGTCCGGATGCAAAATGGCAGGGTCGGCAAAGGTGCTCTCGGTAATCAGTACGTCGGCGTTAACCCATTCAATAGGTTCGCAGGTCGTGTCAGGTTGTACTTTGTAATCGCCGGTGTATAAATATTTAACGCCATGGTATTCCATTAAAACCTGCGCCGAGCCCAGCATGTGCCCCGCCGAAACGAAGGTTATCTGAACCTTGCCAACATTAAATGGGGCATGGTAATCTGCTATATTAAAAATCTTACCTGCATTTTTACCATAGCGCAGCTTCATAAACGCATGAGTCGCTTCGGTACAAAATATGTTGGTATTGCCGGGCAATGCGTGGTCGGCATGGGCGTGAGATATTACTGCATTTGTAACCGGTAATTGCGGGTCCAAATAAAAGTCACCGTATTTGCAATAGAGGCCGTTGGGATTGAAAATAAGAAAATCGTCTAATATCATTAGGTCATTGAGTCATTAGGTCATTGAGTCATTTTTTTGTATGTGGGTCTTAAGAGGTAAATTCAATGACCCAATGACAAAAATTTATGGTGCAATTCCAAAACCTGCGGTATTACCAGTTGTACATCGTCATTAACAATTATAAAATCGGCCAGGGTTGACTTTTTTTCTTCTGAAAACTGCTTTGATTCACGGCTTTCAATCTCTTCCCGGGTTAAGTGGTCGCGTTGCATTACCCTTTTTATACGGGTTTCAAAGGGAGCCCGGATGGTGATTGAATAATCGCACATTTTGTACGAGTCGCTTTCAAACAGTAATGCGGCCTCTTTTAAAACATAAGGTGCATCGGCTTTAACGTTTTTTACCCATTCGTCAAACGCCCTGAAAGTTGCCGGGTGCACCAGTGCATTTAGCTTGGCCAATTGCTCTGCATCGTTAAAAACAATACCTGCAATATGCTTGCGGTTCAAAGTGCCATCATCAAAATACGATGAATTGCCAAATGTTGATTTAATCCCGGCAATCAGTACCGGGTCGGAAACCATTACCGATTTTGCCGCGTCATCAGCATAAAAAACAGGAACGCCCAATACTTCAAACACCTTGCTTACAGTGGTTTTGCCGCTGCCTATATTACCGGTTAAGCCTACTTTAAGCATTATTTTTTAATAATAAAGTCGATGTTTTGGGGTTCAATCTTCACTATTTTGGTGAACGCAGGTGATTTGAAAATTACCACCGGCAAAGTCTTATAACCACGTTTGCGCCAAAGATCCAGGTCGGCTGTAGCCTCAAAAAAATCTTCGTCGGTTTGGGCGTATTTTGCCAATGAGGTGGTAAATGTAACCTTTACCTTTTGCGGAAAGACTTTTACATCGTCATAGTTACGGTTGTTAACCAGCTTAACGGGTATCTCCAGGGTTTTTTCGGTAAATTCATCAACAGGGATGTTTACCTGTGTGCTTTTGGGCACAACGCTTAAATTGCCCTCTTTTACCGGCTGTAGCGTTACACGTTTGCTCACCGTTTCGCTAACGCTGTCCATTTGCAGCGTATCTGTTTTCCAGGATGTAATGTTGTCAATAACATTGGCCGGGCCGTTAACAATAACATAGGCCGGGTTAAGGATAATATTGCCCGATTGAGCGAACTGGCGTTTATATTTTACCGCGCTCACCAATTCAATCGGTATCCTTTTTACTTTCCGGTTCGAAAAATCAAAGTAAAGCGTGTCGGGGCTAAAGCCGGTAATTTGCTGGCTAATTTCTTTTTTATCATTAATCAGGCCGAGCTGTGAGCTTAGTACCACGTAGCTTTTAGTTTCGAGGGTCCTCAGGTCAATGGTAATTGTGTTTGCTTCTTTATGCATTTTAGCAAACAGCATTTGCCAGCCACTCCCGTTAAGGGTGGCATTCACCGTGTCGGACTGCAGTGAATGGAAAGCCCGCCTTTGCGGCGTATTTTTAAAGTTTAAGATCTCTTTAACGGTATAACTATAGCTGTTTGACAATACAGTAAATACCCACGCCAAAATGGCCAGTACCAGGCATGTAAAAAATGCTGATGCCCGCCTTCGTTCTGTTGCAGATAATTTGATTATTGCCATTTTTAAAGAGAGGTTAAAGGTTAAAGGCGAAAGGTAAAAGGTGAGAACCATGCCTCGCCTTTTACCTTCCGCCCTTTATCTTTTTTAAATACGGGCTACTTTAACCTTTCGCCCTTTACCTTTTGCCTTTTATCTAAGCTTTCGTTACCACCGGCGGCGTATTCAATGCTTTAGACGCTTCTAAAGATATCGCCGACTTATCAAAACGGATTTTACCATTATCAACCTCTACTAAAAAGGTGGTTTCGTTAAGGTCAATAATTCTTCCGTGGATGCCGGCAGTAGTTACAACCTTGTCTCCTTTTTTCAGTTCGTTAACGTATTTTTTTTGGTCTTTTTGCTTTTTAACCTGTGGCCTGATCATAAAGAAATAAAACACTATGGCAATTAGTCCAAATACTACTAATTGCTGCACACCAAGGCCACCGCCTGCGGCTTGTAATAAAACAGTTGCTATCATTTTAAATTATATATTTATTAGTTAAGTGTTACCTCGCCAATTAAATGCACCCGCGTTTGGGCCGGGTTGGTATTGGCAGTAACTGTAATTTGCTTATCCTGCAAACCAAGTTTGCCGGCGCTGTCAAAAGTGACGTGTACATTGCCGCTTTCGCCCGGTTTAATAGGGGCTTTTGGCACTTCGGGTTTGGTACAGCCGCAAGTTGCAACCGCATCGGTAATAATCAATGGCGACTTACCTGTATTAGTGAATTTAAAATCGTAGGTAACTTTGTCGCCGCGTTTAATTTTGCCAAAATCCCGGGTGTCTTTTTCAAATTTCAATACCGGCGCGTCTGCAGCATTTGCAGTGGTGGTGTTTGCACTTGCCCCGGTTTGGTTCGAGTTGCAGGCAGTTAACAACATTCCTGCCGCTATTAAGCTTAAAAACAGTTTTTTCATTATTTTAATGATATTATTCCTCAATTAAACCCCTGCCGATTTTCTTCACTTTGTTTTGTGCTTTAAGGTCGGCTAAAATTTTGTCTAATATACCGTTAATAAACGAATTACTCTTTGGCGTACTAAACTCTTTCGAAATCTCCAGGTACTCGTTTATAGTAACTTTTACAGGTATTGACGAGAAGTTGGCAAACTCGGCAATTGCCATTTTCATCAACAATGTATCCATCATGGCAATACGGTCGGGCTCCCAGTTCTGGGTTTTGCCGGTTATCAGCGCCTGGTATTCATCGTTATGGCGTATGCTTTCTTCAAACAGGTTTACAATAAATTCGCGGTCTTCATCCCAGTTTCCTGTTA
This sequence comes from Mucilaginibacter flavidus, assembly GCF_024055575.1. Classification (GTDB taxonomy): domain Bacteria; phylum Bacteroidota; class Bacteroidia; order Sphingobacteriales; family Sphingobacteriaceae; genus Mucilaginibacter; species Mucilaginibacter flavidus. The sequence goes on from NZ_JAMXOE010000012.1 coordinate 67,081, forward strand.
CTTCGGCCAGCTTGTTTTCCTGTGGATTGTCAAATGAGAAGTTTTTAAATGTTTTTGCAATCAGCGCCTGCAGTACATCCTTATCAACCGGCCAGTATAAAAACTTATCTTCAAAAACCTGCTCGGCTAATGGCGATTTTAAAATCACTTTTTTGAAAATGAATTTAATAATGTCTTTATCAGTTTGTATGGTATCGCCGGTTTTTTTCAGGTATTCCTGGTAGTCTTCCGATTTTTTAAGAAGGATAAATAGCGACTTTACCAGCTCGGGCTCAAAATCCCATGCCACTTTATATTTTTTCAGGCCGGCTAAATATTCTTTGTTTTGATGTAACGAGAGAATAAACCTGTTGCTTAATATTTTAAGATTAGCATTCAGGTCGTCGGCTGTGGGTAAGTGCTTGGTTGCCCTTTCTTCGGCATCATTTTCAGCATAGCTCGTCACTTCTGATATTAATGACAACATCCAGATATACATTTCATATACCTTGTCAATTGTTATCAATAAATTTTTTTCATGCTGCTTGATGTCGCCGCTGTTTGATTGGTGATAAGCGTATAACGACTGAAGAACTTTTACCCTGAGGTGTCTGCGGTTTAACATTTTTATAAGAACGAATTTGTTTCGGCAAAAATAAAGGAATTCTGTTGAATTTTAATAGGTTGATTTCACTTTTTTTATATCTGCAATGCGTTTTTCAGCAATTTTGTTTGCCGCCTCTATGGTAGAAATACTTTCGGCTTTCGAAAGTTTTAAAACATTGCGCGTAGCTTCATAAATATTTTCGGTAAGCTGCATGGTCCTTTTCTTGCTAAAGCCCATCAGTTCCGAGTAACAGTTGATAATTCCGCCTGCATTTATCACATAGTCAGGCGCAAATAAAATGCCTTTGTCAAGCAGCATTTGCCCATGGATGCTTTCATCTTGCAGCTGGTTATTGGCCGAGCCGGCGACAATGGCGCATTTTAGTTTTTCGATGGTTTCGGTATTAATGGTTGCCCCCAGTGCACACGGTGCGTAAATATCGGCGTCGATATCGAAAATCTTATGATTTGAAACAGCCTCGGCATTATATTTTTTTGACACCTGGCCCAGGCGCTCCTCGTTAATATCGCTGATGAAAACCTTGGCGTTTTCGTCGCGCAGCAGCTTTACCAGGTTTTCGCCTACCTGACCAATTCCCTGCACAATTACCGATTTACCGGTTAATGTATCAACCCCATAAAGTTCCTTTACGCATGCCTTTATTCCCATAAAAACGCCAAGCGCAGTAATAGGGGATGGGTCGCCGCTGCCGCCAATGGTTTCTGGTACACCCATAACGTGTTGCGTTTCCATACGGATGTACTCCATATCGCGCGGGTTGGTGCCCACATCTTCAGCTGTAATAAATTCGCCGTTGAGGTTTTTTATAAAACGGCCAAATTTGCGCAACAGGGCCTCAGATTTATCTTTTCTTGAATCACCTATAATAACGGCTTTACCACCACCCAGGTTAAGACCAGCAATAGCAGATTTGTAGGTCATACTTTTTGACAGGCGCAACACATCATACAAAGCATCAGCTTCGGTTTTGTAGGCCCACATGCGCGTTCCGCCCAGGGCAGGACCCAGCGTGGTATCATGAATGGCGATGATTGCTTTTAAGCCGGTATCCGGGTCGCTGCAAAAAACAACTTTCTTGTGCCCGTAAGCCTCGAGCTGGCTAAAAATTGATTCACTGGGGTTTGAATTTGGCATCAGTAGCGACAAAGTAAATTATTTTTGTTAGGGCTCCGGACAAAAGTAGAGGTTTTTTTTATAGACGCAAATTTTTTGTTGGGGAGGAGACGGGAAAGTCTGAAGTCGGAAGTCTGAAGTCTGAAGTCGGAAGTCCGGAAGTCTGAAGTCTGAAGTCGGAAGTCGGAAGTCTGAAAGTCCGGAAAGTCTGAAAAGTCGGGAAAGGCGGAAAGTTGCTTAATTCTGAGTTTGATGCATATAGTTTGGACAGATTGTAATCTTTCCGGCTTTACCTGCCAGCGTATTGAATATTTAAATCCAATATCCTACTTTTGGTCTTTTCCGACTTTTCGGACTTTCCGGACTTTCGGACTTTCTTCTTATGAAAGACCTCGCATACCTCAATAAATTCTTCGTTAAATACCGCTGGCACCTTATCCCGGGCGTGCTGTTTGTTATCATTTCAAACATTTTTGGCATCCTACCGGCAAAAGTTATTGCCCAGGCTCTTGATTTGGTTACAGAGAATATTGCCATGTACCGCCTGTTTTCCGGTTTTAACCGGCAGGGGCTTATTTACCAGATTTTTGGCTCCAGCTTATTGCTGTTTGGCGCGCTGGTACTGGTTTTAGCACTATTACGGGGGCTGTTCCTGTTTTTTATGCGGCAAACCATTATCCTGATGTCGCGGCATATCGAGTTTGATCTTAAAAACGAGATCTATCACCACTACCAAAAACTATCACTTGCCTTTTACCGCCGCCATAACACAGGCGACCTGATGAACCGTGTAACTGAAGATGTAAGCCGTGTACGCATGTACCTTGGGCCGGGCATTATGTACACTATCAATACAGTGGTGCTGTTTATTATGGCTATATATGTAATGCTCACGGTGAATGTATCGCTGGCAATTTGGTCGGTGCTGCCATTGCCTATCCTGGCTGTTATAATATACTATGTAAACAATACCATTAACTACCGCAGCGAAAAAATACAACAGCGCTTATCAGCGCTTTCCAGTTTTGTGCAGGAGAATTTTTCGGGTATCAGGGTAATCAAATCATATGTGCGCGAAAGGAATGTGAAACAGAAGTTTGCAGCCGAGAGCGAGGACTACAAAACCCACTCAATGGAACTGGTTAAAGTACAGGCCATGTTTTACCCCGTTATGCTGCTGCTGGTGGGGCTAAGCAATGTAATTACCATGTATGTGGGCGGCGTTGAAGTAATGAAGGGTAACATCACACCCGGTAATATTGCTGAGTTCATAGTATATCTTAATATGTTATCGTTCCCGGTTATTGCGCTGGGCTGGGTAACATCTTTGATTCAGCGGGCGGCCGCTTCGCAAAAAAGGATAAATGAGTTTTTGAGCCAGCAGTCCGAAATTATTTCGCCAAATGTTGCAAAAGTACCGGTAGCCGGGCATATTGCTTTTAATAATGTATCGTTCGTTTATCCTGATACAGGCATACAGGCGCTGAAAAATGTGTCGTTTGCGGCTAACCCCGGCGAGATGATCGCTATTATTGGCCGTACGGGTTCGGGTAAGTCAACCATAGCCAATTTGATAATGCGGATGTATGATACCACCGGCGGTGAGATTTTGATTGACCGGCAGCCAATAACCGGCCTCAATTTGGAAGGCTACCGTTCGCAAATTGGCTTTGTGCCGCAGGAAGTATTCCTGTTTTCAGACACCATAGCCAACAACATTGCCTTTAGTGCCGATGTACTTGAGATGGACAAGGTAAGCCAGGCCGCAAAAGACGCTGCAGTGTATGCAAACATAATGGAATTGGAGGATGGCTTTGAAACGTTGATAGGGGAGCGGGGAGTAACACTTTCGGGCGGGCAAAAGCAGCGGGTATCAATTGCAAGGGCGATAGTTAAGCACCCGCAAATACTTATTTTTGATGATTGCCTGTCGGCGGTTGATACCCGGACCGAGGAAGAAATATTGAGCAATTTGGGCCGGAATATGCTGGGAAAAACCAGCATCATAATTGCCCACCGGATATCGACCATAAAAAATGCAGATAAAATTTTGGTGATGGATAACGGCGAAATAATTGAACAGGGTACCCACAATTACCTGATGGAGCAGAAGGGTACTTATTTCGAGTTGTATGAAAAACAACTGCTTGAAGAAGAAGAAAGTGCCTGAAATGTGTTGAAAATTCGAATAATTTCAACAAAAGCTTAATAATGTTGGAATAAATACTTGCTCTTTGAAAAATTATTTATATTTATGCCAACCAAAACTAGTTACGACATTTAATATTATGGGAGATTTTGAAAACAGAGAGCGTGAAGAGGTTTATTCAAAGAAGGTAAGGGCGGGGAAGCGGACTTATTTTTTTGACGTAAAGGCGACCCGTTCAAACGATTATTATGTTACTATAACCGAAAGCAAAAAACGGTTAGAGGACGGCGTTTTTATCAAGCACAAGATTTTTTTATATAAAGAAGATTTTGAAAAATTTGCTGACGGCTTGAAGGATACCATTGAGTATATTAAAGCTAACCAGGAAGTAGTTGAAAAACGCTACGAATACAGCGAAGCCCAGGAAGTTGCTAAAACAGCCGATGAGGACTTCTCATTCGAGATATAAAGAGAAACAAACTAACTAAACTAACCATTTTTAAACCCCTGCCTGTTAAACAAGCAGGGGTTTTTTTAGAGGTATTTGTATAATGCGTTACCGGTGAGATACGGCAATGCCGATGATAATTCCAACCACAATTTCTAAAGCATAAAGGCAAAGTATAACTATTGTAACAATACCCCAAAGTTTAAAGAACGATTTTAGTTTCCCTAGAGCAGTTGTAACCTGTTCTGAGTCGCCAAAGCTGAGGCCTTTTTTAATTTTGGAACCAAACTGGTATAAATAGAGGGCGAAGAAAAAATAAAGGATATCAAACAGAATAAAAACTGCTGTAACGACACCCCCTACGGCGGCTGGCATTGCTGCGTATATCGGCGATATCTGGGCCATCATGGTCATTAGTGTCCCTACAAAAAGCGATAGGATAAGAAACAGGCCACACATTACAAAGCCTATGATTCCTAAAAAATTGGCCCATTTGCCCGATTCGCGGAGGTAAGTTTGCGCTTCAGGTGTTAAAACCAGCCCCGCGCCCGGGTCCACAAAATTTTCCGTTGTTTGCATTTATTGAATTGTTTTAGAGTTTTAGATTACACTAAAGTTAAAAACTATCAATAACTAAACAACACGCGTCGAAAATTATTTGTGATGCGCTATGTGATGTATTAATATGTCGTGCATTATCAACGAAGCAATAGAAAAATAGATAATAAGCCCGGTAACGTCAACCAGGGTGGCCACAAATGGGGCCGACGACGTTGCAGGGTCGAGTTTTAAACGCTTCATCAATATTGGCAGCATTGAGCCAGCCAGCGAACCCCAAAGTACTATACCAACTAGCGAAATACCGACAGTGAACGCAATTAACAATGAGTGTGGCCCGTAAATTTTGCTGAATGAGGCCCATACTTCAATACGTAAAAAGCCTATAGTGCCCAGTATGGCGCCCAGCATGAGGCCCGAAAGTATTTCGCGGCGCATTACCCGCCACCAGTCTGCTATAGTTACCTCGCCAAGGGCCATGGCCTGTATAATAAGTGTCGATGCCTGCGAACCACTGTTTCCACCGCTCGACATAATGAGCGGGATAAAAAATGTAAGTTGAATTACTACTGCAATCTCATCGTTGAAATACTGCATAGCGGTCGAGGTAAGCATCTCGCTTAAAAAAAGAATGATCAGCCAGCCTACCCGTTTTTTTACCAGTCTGAACAGGTTAATGTCCAGGTAAGGTTCATCTAAAGCCTCGGTACCACCAATTTTCTGAATATCTTCGGTATATTCTTCATTGGCTATCCACAAAATATCATCAACCGTTACAATTCCTAACAATATATTTTGCGAGTCGACCACCGGTAAAGCCGTACGGTTATTCATCCTGAACACATTAATGGCATCTTCCTGCGGATCGCTTGCGCTTAATGATATCAGGCGGCCGTCCATCAGATCGGTAATTTTGGTTTCAGGTTTTACCAGCAATATTTCGCGTATCCTTATATCGTCCAGCAAAACCCCGCCTTTATCAATCACATAAATAACATCAATCGTTTCTGAGTTTTTACCATAGCGCCTGATGTGCGATAGTACACGTTCCACATCCCATTCTTTTTTTACGGCGATATAGTCAGGCGTCATCAACCTGCCTACAGAATCTTCCTCGTAGCCTAAAAGCGATAACGCTTCCTTGCGGTCGGCAGGAGATAAATGCAGGATAAGCTTTTGAACGGCATCGCCATGCAGTTCGGCGAAGAGTGAAGTACGGTCATCCGGCGGGAGCTCATTTATTAGCCCGGCTACTCTTTCGCCCGAAAGTTTTTTGATAATACGCTCCTGTGTGGGGAAATCGAGGATACGGAAAACATTTACTGCGCGGTTTAGCGACAGCGTTTCAATAAACAAGGGGCCATTTTCGGGAAGTTCACCTATCAGCTCTTCAACATCTGATATATTCAGGCTGTTCAAATATTCCTGTAGCTGGGCTTTGTCCTCATTTTCCAACAATACATTTATTTGGTCAACCATCTCTTCCATAAAAAAGCCTCCTTTTACATATTTATTTTTGCCTCATTTTGTGCCGCCGCAAAAGTCGTTTATTTTTTCAAAAACCGGGCAATTTTTTCTGTTATCTTTGCAGCTTTTTAGTGAGGGGTTGATTAAGTTGATTAGGTTGATTGAGTTTGTTTTCGCCCTCGTCAATTCTTAACTCAATCAACCACTCACCTAATCAACTTAATCAACTAATAATGGGACTTCAATGTGGTATAGTAGGTTTACCAAACGTGGGTAAATCAACTCTTTTTAATTGTTTGTCGAATGCTAAAGCGCAGGCGGCCAACTTTCCTTTTTGCACTATCGAGCCGAATGTGGGCGTAATAACCGTGCCGGATGAGCGCCTTACCAAGCTTACCGAAATAGTTAATCCTAAAAATGTGGTGCCAAATGTTATCGAGATTGTTGATATAGCAGGTCTTGTTAAAGGCGCCAGCAAAGGCGAAGGTTTGGGCAACCAGTTTTTGGCCAATATACGCTCAACCAATGCCATCATTCACGTTTTACGTTGCTTTGATAATGATAATGTGATTCACGTTGATGGTTCTGTCGACCCTATCCGCGATAAAGAGATTATCGATACCGAACTGCAGCTGAAAGATTTGGATTCAATAGAAAAGAAAATCCAGAAGGTTGAAAAAATGGCCAAAACCGGCGGCGACAAAGAAGCGAAAAAGACCTTTGATGTGCTGACTGTTTACAAAAACCATTTGTTGTCAGGCAAATCTGCCCGCACGGCTCCTGTTGCCGAAGAAGACAAAGAATATATTGAAGATATATGGCTGTTAACTGCCAAACCGGTAATGTATGTTTGCAACGTTGACGAAGCTTCAGTTAATACCGGTAATGCTTATGTTGAACGTGTTAAAGCAGCTGTTAAGGAAGAAAATGCCGAGGTGCTGATCATATCGGCACAAATTGAATCAGAAATTTCGCAGCTGGAAACTTACGAAGAGCGCCAGATGTTTTTGGATGATTTGGGTTTAACCGAATCGGGTGTAAACAAACTGATAAAGGCTGCCTATAAATTGCTTAACCTGGCAACTTACTTCACCGCTGGTGTTCAGGAAGTACGCGCCTGGACAATTACTAAAGGCTTTACTGCCCCGCAGGCAGCAGGCGTAATCCATACCGATTTTGAAAAAGGCTTTATCCGCGCCGAGGTAATTAAATTTGAAGACTTTGTGAAATTCAACGGTGTTGAGGCTACCATCAAAGAAAATGGCAAGATGGGTATTGAGGGCAAAACCTACATTGTGCAGGATGGAGATATCATGCACTTTAGGTTTAATGTGTAAACCTGTTTAATAATAATTCTTTGTCATTCTGAGCGATAGCGAAGAACTATCTCTTGAGCATAGCGAAAAATCTTATACTTGCGATAGGTATCAAAGCGACAAGTCGCGCGAATATCTATCAAGCGTGAATGTCGCGCGTTGAAGATTTTTCGCTATCGCTCAGAATGACAAATTGATTATTTCCGTGCGTCAATTTTAACCCATCACCATATTTTTTTTACCTTTACGGCCATTAAAACTACCTATGGCCGCTTTTAAATTCTCCGTAAAAAACGTTTCTGTTTTTATCCTCTTATTCTTCCCGTTTTTACTGGCATCTGCACAAACCAGTTTCGAGCTAAACCAGGGCTGGAAATGCCAAAAAATCAGCGATGTAAAAGCTGATGGACTGAAAATTTCAAATACTGATTACCAAATTGACAACTGGCTGCCTGCCACAGTACCCGGCACTGTATTAACTACGCTGTTGAATAATAAACTGGTGCCCGATCCTTTTTGGGGGATGAACAACGCCCGCATAAAAGATATTTTTGATACCGATCGCGATTATTACACCTATTGGTTTGTTAAAGATTTTACGCAGACTGCGGCAAATGGCAATAACCAGGTTTATCTGAATTTAAGGGGCGTTAATTATAGCTGCGAGGTTTATTTAAACGGTAAAAAAGTAAATAGGCAAACACACTTCGGTATGTTTTTGCGGCAGACTTATAATATAACAGGGTTAATAAACAAAACGGGCAGAAACCGCCTGGCAGTATTGGTTTATCCGCCAGACCCGGTTGGCAACGCCAATGGCGGCCAGGGTGGCGACGGGCAGATCGCCAAAAATGTGGGACTGCAATACACAGCCGGCTGGGATTGGATACAACCCATGCACGACCGCAACACCGGCATCTGGGATAAAGTGACCATTGAAACCACCGGGGCTGTAAGAATTACCGATCCGCATGTAATAACCGTTGTGCCGGGGGTAAGGCAGGTTGAGGGTAAACAGCAGCCTGCAATAATTAAATCATCGGCAACTTTAACCAACCCAACCAGTAAAGCGGTAAGTGGTGTGCTGCAATTTAATATTGACGGGCAGCGGGTGGTGAAAAATGTAGTTGTAAAACCCAATTCGTCAATAGACGTTAACCTGGGCGATTTGGTTTTAAACAATCCTAAGTTATGGTGGCCAAATGGCTATGGGAAACAAAGCCTGTATAAAAGCTCCATCCAATTTAATATCGCCAACAAAGTTTCTGATAAAACAGAGGTAAACGTTGGGGTAAGGGAAATACAGACAAGCTGGAACGAACAAACCAAAAGCCGCCAGGTATTGGTTAACGGCCAAAAAATATTTATAAAAGGTGGTAACTGGATCATATCCGATGCCATGCTGCGCTTTTCGGATGCGCGGTATAATGCTGAGGTGCGTTTTCACCGCGATATGAACCTTAACCTTATCCGTGTTTGGGGTGGGGCCTTGGTTGAGCGGCCGGAATTTTACAACGCCTGCGACGAGTCTGGCCTGCTGGTTTTTCAGGATTTTTGGATATCGGGCGATGCCAATGGCCGCTGGATGGACCCAATGAAAAAAGACGACCAATGGGTTCGCCGCAAATACCCGGATGACCATAAACTGTATGTACAATCGCTTATTGACCAAATAAAGCTGGTGCGTAACCATCCGTCGTTGGCAATATGGTGCGGTGGTAACGAGATAACCCCGCCCGAAGATATACTGCTGGCAGTTCGCGATACCATTTTACCGAAATTAGATAACACCCGCTGGTTTGTTGAATATTCAAATTCTGATAAAATGTCGCTCAACACACTTGGCGGCAATGGCGATGGTCCGTATGGAATCCAGCCTGATTCGGCATTCTGGAAAGTCCACACGTTTCCGTTTAACTCCGAGATCGGCTCCGTGGGCATTAATGATTTTGAATCGTTAAAACGCTTTATACCTACCGGCAACCTGGTAGCGCCGGAGTTTAATGCTGACAATAAGAAAAAATCAAAAGTCGATTCTGTTTGGGATTACCATAAGTATATTGGCTACGATGCATCTATCGAGCCTTATGGCAAGGCTACCGATGCCAAAGATTTTGCAGCGAAGGCACAGCTGGTTAACTATAACCAGTACCGCGCGCTGATGGAAGGTTTCAGCAACCGGATGTGGGATTGGTATACAGGTGTAATCATCTGGAAAACTCAAAACCCATGGACTGCTATGCGCGGGCAGATGTACGACTACTATCTCGATCCCAATGCCTGCCTCTATGGCCTCCACAGCGGCAGCGAACCACTGCACGTAATGTATAACCCGCTTGATGGCATGGTTACCATCGTAAACAATACCTTCACCACCCGCCGCGATTTAATGCTATCAGTTAAAACCTATGATATACAAGGCAAAGAACGCCTGCTTACCCAGGTTTTTGAAGAAATACAGCCGCAATCCGTTAAAGGTTTTATCCCGATGAAAGAGGGCATCGATAATCTCGCCAAAAAAGAAGGCGTTTTTCTTTCGCTGCGTTTAACTGATGTAAACAAAAATATTGTAAGCGATAACCTGTACTGGTTGCCCGATGAAAAAGGCGTTTACTCCGGTCTTAAAAAGATGGCGGCATCGCAATTGGAAACCGTTGCCAGGCAAATTGCGCCAGGAACAGTAGAAGTTACCCTGAGCAACCCTTCGAATGCACCGGTAGCATTTTTTAACCGCCTCTCATTAGTCGATGCGCAAAGTGGCAACCGCCTGTTGCCGGTGTTTTATAGCGATAACTATGTGTCGGTATTGCCCGGTGAGCACAAAACTATTACTATAAATTATGATGCCGGTAAATTTAAAAATGTGCCTATTGTTAGTGTAGGCGGGTGGAATTTGAAAGAGCAAATCATAGCTACAAAATAGAACTAAACGGTATTTTAAGGTGAAAAATCTTTGCGCTCTGATTAAATTTTTATTTACATTAGAACGCAGGATATATAAACCTTGTCACAATAATAATGTTCAGGAAAATAGTTATTATTTCACTAATTATCAGCTTGTTAACTGGTTTTTCAGCTAGTTCCCAAACGCTGGTAAAAAAGTTTATTTCAATAGGGGCATCGGCTAATTTGAACGGCAATGTGCTTTTTGCGGCTGATGATGGCGTACATGGTATTGAACTATGGAAAACTGATGGTACCGGTGGTGGCAGCGCTATGGTGAAAGATATTAATCCAGGTCGGAGTGCATCAAACGTCGCCTCATTATTTGCTTTTAATAATAAAGTTTATTTTTCGGCTACTGACGGTATCCACGGTGTTGAGTTATGGCAGAGCGACGGCACGGCCAGCGGTACTATAATGATAAAAGACATAAACCCCTCGTTAAGAGCCGGCAGTCAGCCTGAAGCATTTTTCATTTTTAAGGGATCGCTATATTTTACTGCATCAGAAAACGACAGTTCAAATAATGGTATTTGGAAAACAGATGGTACCACAGCAGGCACAGTTAAGGTGTACAGCAATAATGCCTATATCTCGCAACTTATAATTGTCGGGAATTACACATACTTTAGTCAAAATTATAAGTTATGGCGAACAGATGGTAGCCAGGGAAATGCTCATCAAATTAATGTAGATGAATATTACCGGGTTGATAAACTGTTAAATGCCGGGAATAAACTTTACTTTGTTACCAGTAACGATCTTAACGATAACGATCCCCGCGTGTATGTTATCGACCCGGTTGATAATAAGCCTGTTTTGCTTCATTCTTTTACGTCACCAATGTACGGCAGCTCTCACGTTGATGATTTTACTGCCGCTGGCTCTAAACTTTATTTTACAGGTAATCAAACAGTCAATTTTCAGACAGATAAAAATCAGCTTTGGGTAAGCGATGGCACGGCTGCCGGTACGGTAGCTTTAAAATCATTCGACCAGGATCACTCCACAAATTATAACTTTATAACCTTTAATAATAAACTCTATTTTTTCGACGCCAACGAGCATAAATTGTGGACAAGTGATGGTACGGAAGCGGGTACTGTGAAAGTATCCGAGGCGATATCTGAAAATTCCATTTCCCCTATTATATCAGGCGGGAAAATGTATTTTATCAGCAGTGAACAAATCTGGCAATTCGATGGAACGAATGCACAAATTGCCGTGCAGCAGCCAAAAAGCCCGAAAACTATATTTGATGCCAATGGTGGTCTTTATTTTACCGTGTTTGATTCGATTGCAAATACTTACGACTTATGGAGCAGCGTATCCACACCGCAAATATCGGTTTCCATAAACCACAATGCCGCGCCTAACGGAGGAAACGTCGACTTTACTTCGCAGGCGAATAGTACCGTTGTTGAATTGGTGGCTATAACTAACAACGGGCAAAAGGACTTGATTTTTGGCGATATCAGCGTGTCCGGAGGATCTTTTTATGTTAATGGCCAGCCATCGCAAACATTAGCGGCAGGGGCATCTGCAAATTTTAACCTTATATACTCCCCGGGTAAAGAAGGGCAAACCGCCGGCACACTAGTAATAAAAAGTAATGATAACAACGGACAAAATAATTTCATTACAAATTTGAAAGGAACTGCAGCGGGTAATACCACAGGGGATTTTTTACCCCCGGACGGACTATTCAAGTCAATAACATTTGCCGACAATAATCCCAAATTTTCGTTAAGCAACACTTCAATAGACGGAAGCTCGGCACTTAACACAACCGTGGGCACATTCAATTTAAACGGCGGGACTTCCGGGTATCAGTTTCAACTTGTTAGTGGAGCTGGCAGTGATGATAATAAAAGTTTTAAGATAGAAGCAGGATCACTTAAAACTGCATCTACCTTTAATTTTGCATCTCAAAATACATTTTCTATACGTATAAAGGCTGTAAGCGCTACAGCATCGGTTGAAAAAAACTTTGTCATAAAATTAACCAATGCATCCTTCAACCCCGCTGCGGCCGTTTGCACCCCAACATTCAATGATCTTGGCAATAACATCGCCGATGCTGTATACGCAGGGGCGCGTATAGTAGCTGTTACGGATGCCGGCAAAATTTTAACCTCTGACGATAACGGAAATACATGGAAGATTATTAACACTGGTACATATACAGCTGCGAAATTTGTAAAATTTCCGGATCCTAAAACAGGCTATATTTTAGGCACAAATAACAATGCCATGATGAAAACCGATGATGGCGGCAATACCTGGTTTTCTATTACTTCGCCGGCTGCTGCGTATCCAGGGTTAAACAATATGTATTTCCATTCAGCAAATGTGGGATATACATTCGGCAGTACAGGTATTTTTAAAACCTTAGATGGTGGCAAAAGCTGGTCGAAATCGGCTTACAATCCTACTGGCGAGTTATATTCAGCATGGTTTTTAGATGAAAATAATGGATTTATTTGTGGAGCAGCACACACGCTTATTCATACAACAGATGGCGGCAATACCTGGCAAAATATTCCACTGGATTTTCTGGAGTCCACCAGGAGATTAACAGATATAACTTTCGTAAACGCCACAATCGGGTATATAATAGACAATCATGGCGAGCTTCTAGAGACGACAAACGGCGGCCAATCGTGGAATATAGCCAGTAATATTGGCATACCTGTATCGTTTTTTCGGTTATACTTTGTGAATACAACTACCGGGTATTGTTTTGGCGGGCTTTCGTCACAGGTAATTTATAAAACAACAGATGGCGGCCTAACATGGAACAATGAAAACATAGTTGTGGCCGGATCGGCGGGTGGCATTGCGATTAACAAAACGGGAGATAAGTTCTGCGCTGTGGGTAGCAATAATACCATATACCTGAAAAGTGGAAGCGGACCATGGACGCAACGATCAAATCTGGCACCGCAAGGCACCGTTGATGGCAATCTTTTCGCGTCGGGTGCGGGGTATGTCTTTGCCTACCAGAGCTTAAAAACAATAGATGGCGGCATTACATGGAAGGATATGAATATACCTTTTTATCCGGACCAGGTTGTAGCCGGCCAGTTTATAACTGTTGATGTAGGCTATTATGCAAGTGGCAATAATCTTTTTAAAACTGTAAACGGTGGCCAAACCTGGGTTAAAAGCAACACCGACAGCAACAATCCAATTAGGAGAATATATATTTTTGATTCCCAGGAAGGGTTTTACTATACTGATTATGATTCCTTCAGGACAACAGACGGAGGTGTTACATGGGAAAAAATCTCTCTCCCATCTATGAACGGATATCGATCGGCAATAAGTTTTGCCGATGCAAGCACTGGTTTCACCGCCAGCGGCTATCTTTTTAAAAGTAATGATAGAGGTACCACGTGGACTAAGCAAACGGTGGGCGAAGGTGAATATATTACGGTAGTTAATTTTGCCAATGCGCAGGTTGGGCTTGCTGCCTGTGCAAATGGCCTCATTTTCCGCACGACTGATGGTGGTAACACCTGGACGAAGATTCTTACGCAATTTTCACAACCTGTTTCGGCCCTGAAATTTGCAAACAATAACACTGCCTACTTAATGATTGGAGGCGAATTTTACCAAACAAAGGACGGCGGCATAACCTGGCAACTGATAGTGCAATTTACCAGGACCCCATCTTTTTTTTCTGTAAACGATGGAGTGTTATTTACGAGTAATTATTCGATTGATTTATTCGCTAAGTTCAGTGATGCCGATTCTGCGCCTGCAAGTGCAGGTTATATAACCGGTGATACCACCGTGGTGGCCTCGGCAAAAAACACGTATTCGATACCACCTATCGATAATACCTATTATAGATGGACGACATCCGGCGCCGCTGATATTGACTACCAGAATAATACTGCGCTTATATCCTGGAAAACAGCAGGTAAATATACACTAAAGGTAACCCCTTACAACGGCTGCGCTGATGGCGGGGCGCGAACGATAAACATCGATGTTTTAGCGGTACCAGATCCTGTAGTTACGGGCCCGGACACGGTGAATGAGCATGCGATAGATGCACTTTATTCTACACTAGTTCAACCTAATACGACCTACACATGGTCAGGTACAAATGCCACGTCGGTTACCCCCTTAGATAACCAGGTAACTGTAAACTGGGGAGACCCTGGCCCGGGTAAAATTACGGTTACAGAAGTCAATTCAACATTAAATATTAAGAAATCTGCAACTCTAAACGTAGCGATTATAAAAGGCAGTTTTACTTTACCTGAAAATAATTTCACCGTTAAAATAAATGGCGTTACTTGTAAAGGCAGCAACAATGGAATAATAACCATTAAGGCGCAACAGGCGCTTAATTACACAGTAGCTGTAACGGGCCCGTCTGGATTCAATAAAAATTATTCATTTACCGATAGCCTTAAGGTTGATAACCTGGTGCCGGGGACATATAATGCCTGTATTGGCATAAAGGACAGTGTAAACTTTCAGCGCTGTTATACCGCCGAAGTTACCGAGCCGAAAGACCTGGCTTTATACAGCACTATAAATGCCGATAATAAGACGCTTACTTTAAATCTTTCGGGTGCAGATAGTTATTTTATTGAACTGAATGGCAATAAGTACCAAACAAACAACACGCAGCTAAACTTGCCATTGGCTGACGGAGCCAATAAATTAAAGGTTTACTCTGACAGGCTTTGCCAGGGCGTTATAGAAAAATATATCAATCTTAATAAGATCACGTTATTCCCCGACCCATTTGTTGATAGTTTTAGTATCAACCTTGGTAGCAGCCCCGAAACAACGGTAGGGGTTGAAATAGCAAACGCGCTGGGCAGGTCACTCTATAAAAAACAATTGGTTAACAACAACGGGCAAATCAGCATTGATGCAACGGGCTTCGATAAAGGAATTTATCTTTTAAAACTGACACTCGGTCAAACATCAACCGTATTTAAAATCGCAAAAAAATGAGATCGTTACTCTATTCAATGATATTTGTAGTGATTATATCCGGCTGTGGCAGCCATAAGTCAGGCGATCCAAAGCCGTTAGCGCAACCCCCTGTCGCTGCATTATTGGTTTTCCCTGAACTGAATGCGCTCTGCATATCGGGTACCATAACGTCATCGACTGAAAGTTCAGTGCAACTGAAGTGGAACCCATCAGCCAATACAGACAGCTACGATGTGAGTATCAAAAACCTGCTTACACAATCAACTGAAACGCATAACACCACTCAAACCCAGCTAAACGTTAGCCTTTTACAAAATACGCCTTATTCGTGGCAAGTAATATCAAAATCAAACGCTAACAGTTCTACTGCAACAAGCGATTCGTGGAAATTTTACAATTCGGGTCAGGGTGTGGTGTCATATGCGCCTTTCCCGGCAGATGGTTTAACACCTGCCCTGGGTCAATTTGTGACAGTGTCGGCCAGTGGCCAAATATCATTGAGCTGGCATGGCAGCGATGCTGATAATGATATTGTTAATTACGATATCTATTTTGGAACGGATCCGAATCCGCCAGTAATTAAACAAGGTAGTTCAACAACGAGTCTGGATGGGGTTGCGGCAGCCTCTAAAACAAAATATTACTGGAAAGTCGTAACTTTTGACAGCCACGGCAATTCGTCAACTTCGGATATAGTTCAATTTAGCACCAATTGATTTTATTTAGCCGCCATCGCCTCAACTTCCAGCTTCCATTTTGGTTCGAGGAGTTGGCAACAGATAACGGTTGATGCCGGTTTATTGTCGCCCATATATTTCATCCGCAATTGTACATTGACCTCATCGTACGATGGGTCGGCCAAATAAGTGCGGATGGAAACAACGTTTTCATAGCCCATTCCTGCTGATTTTAATATAGTGCCAATATACTGCCAGATAATTTCGCCCTGTTCTTCAAAACTATCGGGCATGGTTTGCCCGTCGGCCAAATAACCATTTAGCCCGCTTATTATCAGTAGGCTCGAATCGCCTTTTACTTCAACGGCGTGGCTATAGCTTCTGTATGGCGGAAATACGCCTTCGGGATTGTGTTTTATAACGGGCATGTTACTCTATTTTAAATCAAATGTGGGTTGCATTTTCTTAAACAACAACGAAAACAACCATCCCACTAAAATTCCATACAAGGCACCACAAATAACATCTATTGGAAAATGCACCCCGACATACACCTGCGCAAAACAAATGGTGCCGGCCCATAATATCGCCCAAAGCCATATCCAGCGCCATTTTTTGTGAAACAACATAATGAGGAAAAAGGCCATAGCAAAGTGGTCGGTAGCGTGTGTTGAGGGGAAGCTGTAGCCGGTGCCGCAGCTTACGCGGACGATATCAGTTTTCGACACCACAACATCGCGGCAGGGGCGGTCGCGCTTAACTAATTGTTTTACTATGCTTGCGCTGGTAAAATCAGCAAACCCGGCCGAAAGGGCTAACAGGATGATGATGATCAATCCTTGTTTCTTATACTTATAAATACAAAAGCCGATGATAAACAGGTATAGCGGTATCCAGAATTTTGGGTTGCGCAAAAAGGGCATGATCCAGTCGAAAAACGGGTTCGCAAGGTCGTGGTTGATGAAATAAAAAAGATGCCGGTCGAGCTGAATAAGGAAATCGGGCATTGATTATTTATGGTTATATGATTAACGCGGTAAATATAATTAAATAGCCGGGGCTTAAAACTATGCGATTTTTATTATTGCTTTGGTTAAATATCTTATTTTTGCGCCACAATAATATTTACGCTTTGACATTAATAAAATCAATTTCGGGAATAAGAGGCACCATAGGCGGTGCGGTGGGCGAGGGTTTAACCCCGTTAGATATTGTAAAATTTACAGCTGCTTACGGCAGCTGGGCCGTTAGCAAAAGCGGTATCAAAAAAATTGTTATCGGCCGCGATGCACGTATATCCGGCAGCATGGTGAACAGCCTGGTGATTGGTACGCTGCAAGGTTTGGGGATCGATGTGGTTGATATCGGCCTTTCGACAACCCCAACGGTGGAAGTTGCGGTACCCGATGAAAAAGCTGCCGGCGGCATAATTTTAACCGCCAGCCATAACCCCAAACAATGGAACGCACTTAAATTGCTGAATGCCGATGGCGAATTCATTAGTGATGCCGATGGCAAAGAGGTGCTCGAAATTGCCGAAAATAGCGATTTTAAGTTTGCTGATGTAAACGATTTGGGCAAGCTTACCCTTGATGACAGCTACCTGCAAAAACATATTGATAAAGTATTGGCTTTGCCGTTGGTTGATGTTGAAGCCATTACCAAAGCCAATTTTAAAATAGCTATTGATTGCGTTAACTCAACCGGGGGAATATTTGTACCTGCTTTATTGAGGGCACTTGGCGTAAAAACAATTTTCGAATTGTACTGCGAACCCGATGGTAATTTTCCACACAACCCGGAACCGCTGCCCGAAAACTTGGTAGCGCTGTCAAAAGAAGTGTTGAACAAACGTGCCGATTTGGGTATAGCAGTCGACCCCGACGTTGACCGCCTGTGCTTTGTAAGCGAGGACGGTAATGTTTTTGGCGAGGAATATACACTGGTGGCTGTTGCCGATTATGTATTGAAAAACAAAAAAGGCAATACAGTATCAAACCTGTCATCGACCCGTGCACTGCGTGATGTTACTGAAAACGCCGGCGGCGAATACCATGCAGCTGCAGTAGGAGAGGTGAACGTGGTGAATAAAATGAAAGAAGTTAACGCGGTTATTGGCGGCGAAGGCAACGGCGGGGTAATTTACCCGGATTTGCACTACGGAAGGGAT
Organism: Mucilaginibacter flavidus; assembly: GCF_024055575.1. Lineage (GTDB taxonomy): Bacteria > Bacteroidota > Bacteroidia > Sphingobacteriales > Sphingobacteriaceae > Mucilaginibacter > Mucilaginibacter flavidus. The sequence continues at coordinate 85,494 of NZ_JAMXOE010000012.1, forward strand.
GCTTTAGTTGGCATAGCTTTATTTTTAACCCACCTGGCTAAATTTGGCAAATCGGTATCGCAACTGCGCAGTACTTATCCCGGTTATTATATCTCGAAAAATAAAATTACCCTTACACCAGGGATGGATATTGATGGACTGTTGTTAAAGGTTGAAGAAAAATACAAAAAACAACCTCACAGCACAATTGATGGACTGAAAATAGAATTTGACAAAGAATGGGTACATTTGCGCAAATCAAACACCGAGCCTATTATCCGCATTTATTCGGAAGCAGATTCCGAAACGGTGGCTAATAACATAGCCAATAAAATAATAGCCGATATAAATGAGATTTTGAAACTGAGTTAAGTTAGTCCGAAAGTCGGAAAAGTCCGGAAGTCCGAAAGAAGACAGATAATAGTTTAAGCGGATTAGTGAGGGGACAAATCACTAATTCACTAAATCATCAATTCACTAATTGCTACATGCGCGTTTATTTAGATAATGCTGCCACTACGCCGCTTGATCCTGAAGTATTAAAAGAAATGTATAAAGTTATGGAGAATACCTATGGTAATCCATCCTCCATACACGCACACGGCCGCGAGGCGCGTACTTTGATTGAACGATCGCGCAAAACAATTGCAAATTTGCTGCATACCTCGCCTGCGGAGATATTTTTCACGTCAAGTGGTACCGAAGCCGATAATACGGCCATACGCTGCGGTATAAACGACCATAACATCAAACACGCAATTACCACCCGTTTGGAGCATCATGCTGTATTACACACCATGGAAGCGCTTGAAAAGGCGGGTACAATAAAATTGAGCTTTGTTGATGTAGATAGTAAGGGTAGCGTTGATTACGACCACCTGGAAACATTGCTGAAGACTAACGAACGCAGCTTTGTATCGCTGATGCACGCAAACAACGAGATCGGTACACTATCAGACATGGAGCGCATAGGCGACCTTTGCGAGGTTTACAATGCCATATATCACTGCGATACCGTGCAAACCATGGGGCACTATGTGCATGACCTAAGTAAGCTTAAGGCCCATTTTGTGGTTTGTGCCGGGCATAAGCTGCACGGCCCGAAGGGCGTTGGCTTTTTGCATGTAAACCATCGCATTAAAATAAAACCTTTAATATACGGCGGTGCGCAGGAACGCAACATGCGCGGCGGTACCGAAAATATATACGGCATTGTAGGGCTTGCCAAAGCCCTGGAAATTGCCTACGCCGAAATGGAAGAGCACCAGCAGCATGTACAAGGTTTAAAAACCTACATGATGAACCAGCTGACAGAAAGCATCGCCGGCATAAGCTTTAATGGCGAAACCGACCCTGCTAAAAGCTTATACACGGTATTGAACGTACAGTTTCCCGAAATGGAAATGGGGGACATGTTGTTGTTTAATCTGGACATTGCGGGCATCTCGGCGTCGGGCGGCAGCGCCTGCAGCTCGGGCAGCGATATTGGCTCACACGTGCTTACTGCTATCGGTGCAAGCCCGTCAAGGCCGTCTGTAAGGTTCTCATTCTCAAAATACAGCACTAAGGACGAGGTTGATTTTACGGTAGCCAAAGTTCGCGAGCTGTGTTTGGTTAACGCTTGATTTTTCTGTTGATTTTTCGTTCAGGGTATTTAATTTGATATTTTATAAATCGTTATGGCATAGTTGTTGATTTATTTAATTACAAATTAAAACTACCATGAATTCAGATAATAAAAATTATGGAAAAGAGCAGGAACGCCCGGGTCAAGGTAACCCGAACGAAATTCCTGAAAAAAGAGAATCAGAAAACGAGCAATCCGGCTACTTGCCACAAGTAGAGCAGGAACAGCAACAAGATGGCGGTGATGCTTCGTACAGCGAACAAAATGACGTTACCCCTCCAAATCATAAAGAATTCCCTTCAGTAGGCAATGCTACAACAGATTTTAAGCCGAGCAACCACGGCCGTACAACCGGTAGGATGGTAGGCCACGAACCGGGTACAGAAGGGATATAAATCTCCCAATTTCTAACAACAAAATCAGTATTTACAAGAAAAAGGTTATCGGTATTGATAGCCTTTTTGTTGTTAAACCAATAAAAATAAAAGTTATGATAACAGATAATCAGGATCCGAAAACCAGGGAACAGGAAGAAGCCGATATGGATAATCCTACAAAACCTTTTGCGAATGCAAACGGTGAATACGCTGCCGAAATAAACAAAGGCAACCCCGATGCAAAAACCTATAAGGGCGAAGGCGGCGATGAGCCGGAAGGCCCAAATTGGGGTTTAGACAGCAAAGATGCTGATGGCGATACCAGCCAGAATGCCGGTGTTTTTAAATAGAAAAGCCAATCATTAATCGTGTCATCACAAGGCGCGACGTAGCAACTGTAGACGGTACAGGGTAGATAGTTATCCGCACCATTTACCGATTGCAGTTGCTTTTATTTTGCCACTTTAATTGGCATAAGGTCGCTCTTGCAATTTGTCTGTTAAATTGTATATCTTCATGGTGTAAACTGCATTCACAGTTTACGTTAAAGCCTTGCCATCATGAAGTCTCTCAATTTTCTCTTCAAAGTAGCTCTGTCTGCATTTTTAACTATTCCTTTTACTGCCTGGGCCATTGATACCAGGGACACCCGAATGCTCACGCAGCCGGCCATTAGCGGTAATCACGTTGCCTTTGTTTATGCAGAGGACCTTTGGATAGCCAATACCGACGGTTCACAGCCAAAACGGCTTACTGTTGATGAGGGCGTTGAGTCGAGCCCGTATTTTTCGCCTGACGGCAAGTGGATCGCCTTTAGTGCGCAATACGATGGCAATACCGATGTTTTTATTATCCCGGCAGAGGGCGGTGTTCCAAAGCGCCTTACCTGGCACCCGGGGCCCGATCAGGTACGCGGTTTTACGCCTGATGGGAAATCGGTACTTTTTGCATCCCAGCGTTCAACTTTTACAAACCGGTATGCCCAGCTCTACACAGTGCCGGTAAGCGGTGGCGCCGAAACCAAGCTCGAAATTCCCAACGCTTATCATGCAACCTTCTCGCCCGATGGTAAATGGATGGCCTATACGCCAATCCCTGATCTTTTTAAACAATGGAAGCACTACCGTGGGGGAGCAATAACAAATATTATGCTTTTTTCATTTGCCGATAAATCGGTAGTAAAAATACCACAGCCCGTAGGTGGTTGTAATGATACCCAGCCTGTCTGGCTGGGCGGTAAGATATATTTTAGAAGCGACCGGAATGGCGAATTCAATCTCTTTAGCTATGATATTGCTTCAAAGGAAATCAAGCAACTAACTTCTTATACCGATTTTCCGATACTGTATGCCAGTGGCGGTGATGGGAAGTTGATATTTGAACAGTCCGGATATTTGCACGTCTTTGATCCGGCGAATGGAAAAGCCGGCAAATTAACCATAGGCATAGCTGCCGACCTGCTGGAACTAAGGCAACGTTATGTTAAAAATGCCGGTTATATCCGCTCCGCCGATCTTTCTCCGTCGGGCTCGCGCGTGGCTTTTGATTACAGGGGCGACATTATTACTGTGCCTGCGGACAAAGGCGATTATCATAATCTGACTCAAACCACGGGTGCGCATGAAAAATTTCCGGCCTGGTCGCCTGATGGAAAATCTATCGCGTATTTTTCAGATGCTATGGGCGAATACCAATTGTATATCAGGCAACAGGACGGCAAAGCCGAACCGCGCGTAATTAAATTGGATGGCGCCGGGTTTTACTCAAGTATTAAGTGGTCGCCTGACAGTAAAAAGCTGAACTTTACCGACAACAGCCGAAGCCTGTATTTGCTGGATGTGGCATCCGGCGCCATTATCAAAGTTGATTCTGATGAATTATATACGCCGGGTCCATTTCGTGATATGTCAGCAAACTGGTCGCCCGATAGCAAATGGATCGCTTATGATAAAATTACCGCCACACAATTTAAACGATCATATATTTACTCCCTGGCACAACAAAAATCCTTCCCGGTTACAGACGGTTTAAGCGATGCTTCAGAACCTACGTTCGACAGGGCGGGCAAATTCCTTTACTTTTTTTCATCAACAGACGCCGGGCCGGTGATCAACTGGTTCGATCAGTCAAATATAGATTTTCATAAAACTGCTTCTATTTACCTGGTTACGCTGCAAAAAGAAACTGTTTCGCCCTTTGCGAAGGAGAATGACGAAGAAACAGCAAAGGCTGAGGACAAAAAAGAAACAAAACCGGATGATAAAAACACTAAGCCCGCTACTGAGAACAAAGACATCAGGATTGACTGGGAGGGCCTTCAAAACAGGATCGTTGATCTCCCGGTTAAGGCCGGCAATTATTCGCAGCTATCTGTTGATAATAGTGGTAATGTATTGTATGTGAGCTACCCGGATGACGGGGCGGGCACCCTGCATAAATTTGATTTCAAGAAGCGTAGTGATAGCGAGGTTTTGGAACTAAATGGGTATGGGCTAAGCGCCGATGGAAAAAAAATGCTCTATAGTAAGGACAATACCTATTTTGTAGCTGCCGCCGGTGAAAAGCCTGAGCCCGGAAAGGGGATGGTTAACATGAGCGATGTGCAGGTAAAAATAGACCCTCCAGCCGAATGGGCAAACATGTTTGATGAAGCCTGGCGCGTTAACCGCGATTATTTTTACGATCCCGGGATGCATGGCGTCAACTGGCTGGCCATCAAAAAGAAATATGCGGTTTTTTTACCCGATCTGTCCTGTCGTAGCGACTTGAATAGTGTGTTTCAGTGGATGTTTAGCGAACTGTCTGTGGGGCACCACTTTATAACAAATGGCGGCGACCGGATGTTCACGTCAAAGCCTGTAAGCGGCGGTTTGCTTGGCGCGGATTATATCGTTATGAATGATAAATACCAGTTTAAAAAGATTTACGGCGGCCTTAACTGGAACCCTAATATGCGCTCGCCGCTTACCGAGCCGGGCGTAAATATAAAAGCAGGTGAATACTTATTAGCGGTAAATGGGGTAGAGGTTAAGGGAACTGAAAATATTTACAGCTATTTTGAAAATACTGCCGGCAAGATAGTAGAGCTGACTGTGGGGCCTAATCCCAATAATTCAGCATCGCGGGTAGTTAAAGTAGTGCCGGTTGATAACGAATATGCACTTCGCAACCGCGACTGGGTAGAAGGTAACCTGCGTAAAGTTACCGAAGCAACCAACGGACAGGTAGCCTATGTTTATGTGCCTAACACCGCGAATGAGGGACATGATTATTTTAAACGGTATTTTTATCCGCAGGCAAACCGCAAAGCCATTATTGTTGATGAACGCTTTAACGGCGGCGGCAGCCTGGCCGATTATTACATTAACCTGTTATTAAACCCCTACCAGGCTAACTGGCACATGCGGTATGGTTTGGATCTGAAATCGCCTACGGCATCCATACAAGGGCCAAAAGTGATGATAACCGACGAAACAGCCGGCTCGGGTGGTGATATGCTGCCGTGGATGTTCCGCAAGTTTAAGGTAGGTACGCTGGTTGGCAAACGTACCTGGGGCGGTCTTGTCGGTATTTTGGGTTTTCCTGAATTTATTGACGGAGGCACTGTTACTGCGCCTAACGTAGGTATATGGACCAAGGACGGTTTTATAGTTGAAAACGTTGGCGTCGCCCCTGACATCGAAGTGGAGCAAACTCCGGCTGATGTTATTGCAGGCAGAGACCCGCAATTAGAAAAAGCTATTGAGGTTGCGTTAAAACAACTGAAAGACAACCCGCAGGTTGACCCGGTGAGACCACCATTCCCGGTAAAAATTAAAAATTAAAATCGGCGTTGTGTCAAAACAAAACAGGCCCCAACTAACATCGGGGCCTGTTTTATTATATGTTGAAAGCTTTTAGCTCAATTGCTCATCATCTTCATAAACGAAGACAACTTATCTTTCATTTCCCTGCGGTCGACAATAAAGTCAAGAAATCCGTGTTCCTGCACAAATTCAGCAGTCTGGAAACCTTTTGGCAAATCTTTTTTAATAGTTTCCTTTATTACGCGCGGACCGGCAAAGCCAATCAGTGAACCAGGTTCGGCAATGTTAATATCGCCCAGCATGGCGTACGATGCGGTAACACCGCCTGTAGTTGGGTCAGTTAACAAAGATATATAAGGGATTTTAGCCTGTGACAGTAACGCAAGCTTTGCAGATGTTTTAGCCATCTGCATTAGTGAAAATGCAGCTTCCATCATCCTTGCACCGCCCGATTTCGAAATCATCAGGAACGGAATTTTATGTTCGATGCTATAATCGATAGAGCGGGCAATTTTTTCACCTACAACCGAGCCCATCGAGCCACCTATGAAGTTAAAATCCATACAGGCAATAACCAGTGGCTGATCGCCCATTTTACCCATACCGGCACGTATGGCGTCTTTTAACCCCGTCTTAGCGCGGGTCTCTTTCAACCTGTCGGTATATTTTTTAGTGTCCTCGAAGTGCAGCGGGTCGCCCGATACCAGGTCGGGGAACAATTCAGTAAACTCGTTATTGTCAAAAAGTATGGAGAAGTATTCTTTTGAACCTATGCGCAGGTGATAACCGCAGTAGTGACAAACATATTGGTTTTCAACCTGTTCGGAGTAGTGGAGGGGCTTTTTACATTGGGGGCATTTGTTCCAGATTCCATCGGGGGTTTCCTTCTTTTCCTCAGTGGTCGTAATTATCCCTTTGATTTCACGTTTAAACCAGGCCATATCTATATCTAACTCTTTCAATTGACTGCAAAGTAACGAAATATTTTTTGAGATATGAGGGGTTAGATTTGAGATATGAGATTTGAGACGTGATATTTAAGATTAGCCAAAAAAACCTGTTAATACGCTGTTTTGGTTAATTGCTTGATAATTAAGAATTTGCCGATAATTTTTACCGAATTAGGTTAACACTGTTAACACCCTTTCGCAATCCTGTAATGGGCGGTCCCATTGCCAAAATCAAAATTTAATTAGCCTTTAAATAGCTGTTTTTGACAGATATATAATTAACAACTGTTTATTCAAAAAAATGCAAAATATTCCATTTGTTTTGTAGACTATTATCTAAAAGCCTAACTTCGAGGCCCAATTAAAAGTTAAATGGATTTAAAAAATTACAAGGGCGTATTGCACGGAGACCAGGTGCAGGAGCTATTTGAAGCCGCCAAAAAACACCAATTTGCGTTACCCGCTGTAAACGTAATCGGCACCAACACTATTAACGCTGTTATGGAAACAGCTAAAGCCGTAAACTCGCCGGTTATTATCCAGTTGTCGAACGGCGGGGCGCAGTTTTATGCGGGTAAATCGCTTGATAACTCGAAGTTGCAGGCCTGTATTCTCGGCGCTGTATCTGCTGCAAAGCACGTGCATTTATTAGCAGAGCATTACGGAATTGCTGTAATATTGCATACCGACCATGCCGCCATGAAATTTTTACCATGGATAGATGGATTGTTGGACCACGGCGAGAAGTTTTTTGCTGAGACCGGTACACCGCTTTTCTCATCGCACATGTTGGATTTATCTGAAGAACCTTTACACGAAAATATCGAGATATCTGCCAAATACCTTGCCCGCATGGCAAAAATGGGTATGACACTTGAGATTGAGCTTGGCGTAACCGGTGGGGAAGAAGACGGCGTTGACAACTCTGATGTTGACAGCTCACGTTTATATACCCAGCCTGAGGACGTTGCTTACTCTTACGAAGAACTATCGAAGGTTAGTCCGCGTTTTACCGTTGCAGCCGCTTTCGGTAACGTGCACGGCGTTTATAAACCAGGTAACGTTAAATTACAGCCGGTAATTTTGCACAACTCGCAGGAGTATGTTAAAAAACAATTCAATTTATCAGCAGAAAAACCTATCAACTTTGTATTCCATGGTGGTTCAGGCTCGAGCCAGGAAGAAATAAGGGAAGCAATTTCATACGGTGCCATTAAAATGAATATAGATACCGATATGCAATGGGCATATTGGGAAGGCATAAAAGACTACTACAAATCAAAAGAAGGATACCTGCAAAGCCAGATTGGCAGCCCGGATGGTGAAGATTCGCCAAACAAAAAATACTACGACCCGCGCGTATGGTTACGCAAAGGGGAAGAAAGCTTCGTTAAGAGGCTTACTGAGGCGTTCGGCGATTTGAATTGCGTCGACGTGAATAGCAAATTGTAAATACTTGTAGAGACGCGATACTTGCGTCTTTGAATACAATTACAAATAGAGACACAGATATTGTTTTTCTACTGTATAAAAAAGCGATAATGTCCACAAAACATTGTCGCTTTTTTTTGTTTTGTATCAAAACAGAACATCATGGCCAAAAAAAAGAATTTCTTCGAACGCTTTGCCAACTGGGCAACTAATGCCACCGGCAGTTCGGCTGCATTTATTATCGCGGCAAGCATTATATTAATATGGATTATTACCGGCCCGGTATTTCAGTATTCAAATACCTGGCAGTTGATAATTAATACCGGTACCACAATTATTACCTTTTTAATGGTGTTTTTAATTCAGAAATCACAGAACAAAGACTCAAAAGCCATACACCTTAAATTAAATGAACTGATAGCCTCGCACCAGGGTACAAGTAATCGTATGGTAAATATTGAAGACCTTAACGAAATTGAATTGGACCAATTGCATAAATTTTATGTACGATTAGCTACATTAGCAGAAAAAGAAAGTGACCTTACCTGCACGCATTCAATTGATGCGGCTGAAGAAAACAATAGTAATAAGCTGAATAGTGTTAAGCAACGAAAATCGTACAAAAATGCAGGCAACCATAACAGCAAGCAAAGTAACTGACCCGAAAGACCTTGAAATAGTATTTGCCATTCGCCGCGAGGTGTTTGTTGGCGAACAAAACTGCCCGCCCGAACTGGAGTGGGAATTTGAAGATGAATCCACTCATTTTTTAGCAAAAGTAAATGGCGAACCTGCCGGCGCATCCCGCTGGCGTAAAACCGATAAAGGCTATAAGCTGGAACGCTTTGCAGTGCTCCAAAAATTCCGAGGCTTCGGGGTAGGGCAGGAACTTGTTAAAACAGTTTTGGCTGATTTGCCCGCAGATGCTACCTATATTTACCTGCACGCCCAAATACAAGCGGTAAGCTTATATGAAAAATTTGGTTTTGAAAAGATAGGGCCGGAGTTCGAAGAAGCGGGGATAAGGCATTATAAGATGGTGAGGAAACACTAAACCTCTTTTGTTAAATAAAAATGTTTCCCGCATATTCCATCGCCTCCCTGAATTTACCCATATCGAGCCCTGTAGGCTCATTTTGCGCCTGGAGGTAGCCAATTAAGTTTTCGGTAGCAATGTTACCTGTGAGGTCATCTGCGGCCATGGGGCAGCCGCCGTAGCCTTTTATCGTGGTGTCAAACATTCTACAACCGGCTTTATATGCCGCAGTAATTTTCTCCGACCAAGTATTTGGTGTTGAATGCAGGTGCAGGCCAAACGTTATGTTGATAAACCTCTCACTTAAGGCCTTAAATACCGTTGAAATCTGTTCTGATGAAGCGATGCCAATTGTATCAGCTATATAAATATCAAAAATCCCAGCCGATATAATATTGTCCACTTCTGCCACCAAAAGGTCGATATTCCACGGATCCCCGTACGGATTTCCGAACCCCATTGACATATAAGCACGAACCTTTTTGTTATTTCTTTCGCACAAATCGTAAATGTTTTCCAAAGTTTCGAAAGATTTTGCTATTCCCGAATTTGTGTTTCTTTGTTGAAATGTTTCGGAAATTGAATAGGGAAAGCCCAGGTAGGTAATTTCAGGATGCTTTACTGCATCTTCGGCACCCCTGTAATTGGCTATAATGGCTAATAGCTTTGACCTGTTGGTGCTTAAATCAAGTTTAGCTAACAATTCTGCTGTATCGCGCATTTGCGGTATGGCTTTTGGCGATACGAAGCTGCCGAAGTCAATTGTATCAAACCCAACCTGGAGCAGTAAGTTAATATAGGTTGCTTTTTTATCGGTTGGGATAAAGTCATGCAGGCCCTGCATAGCGTCACGAGGACATTCGGTTATTTTTACGGGGGAATTTGTCAAGGTTAGTCAGGTTTTGATACTTGTTTGTGTTTATTGGCCAGCGACTCTCCCCTGAACTGGCGGATAATCAGCCTGCTGCCGCCGTTAAAGCTAATGTAGCTGCCAATCCAGTTAACAAATACAATTACTTTATTGCGGAAGCCTAACAGCGAAATCAAATGTACAAACATCCAAACCAACCAGGCAAAAAATCCCTGGAATTTTATCTTGCCTAAATCGGCTACTGCTTTGTTGCGGCCAATGGTAGCCAGCGAGCCTTTGTCGTTATACTTAAAAGTTTCGGTTGGCTCGCCGTTAATGGTTTGCATAATCGTTTTGGCAACAAACTTACCCATTTGAATAGCCACCTGCGCTACACCGGGATGGCCTTTCGGCGTATCGTCTGTTATCATGGCAGCTACATCGCCTATAGCAAAAATGTTTTGCGTGCCGGCTACGCGGCAGCTGCTATCCACTCTGATCCTGTTTCCCCGTTCTATAATGTCTTTATTAATGCCCGCCGGTACCTCGCCCATAACCCCGGCCGACCATATTACATTTTTGGTTCGAATGGTTTTGCCTCCTTCAAATTTTATCTCGTCGCCGTCGTAGCTTTCAACTTTTACATTCAGCAGCACTTCAACCCCCATGTGAGTTAAGAACTGGCGCGCTTTTTTTGATGCTTCATCCGAAAAAGGGCCGAGGACCTTTGGCATAAAATCGACGAGATAAACCTTCATGTCCTCTTTTTTCAATTCGGGATAATCTTTACAAAGGATATGGTTGCGTATTTCGGCCAGTGCGCCGGCAAGCTCAACGCCGGTAGGACCGGCGCCCACCAATACAAAGGTCAAAAGCGGCTCCTTTTCAGTCTTTGTGGCCAGCAAAGTGCCTTCTTCCAGGTTTTGCAATATCAGGTAGCGAAGGTTCAACGCTTCGGGTATTGATTTCATTGGCATCGCAAACTTTTCGATATCCTTATTACCGAAAAAGTTGGTGGTTGAGCCGGTAGCTATTACCAGGTAATCGTAGTCAATTTCGCCAATAGAAGTTTCAATAGTATTTTTTTCGGGATTTACTTTCGATACCTCGGCTATACTAAAACGAAAGTTTTTTTGCCCGGAGAAATTTTTGCGCAACGAAAAAGCAATTGATTCAGCCTCTAAACTACCGGTCGCCACCTGGTACAGCAGCGGTTGAAAGGTGTGGTAATTATGCTTATCCAGCATTAATACTTCCACCGGTTTATCTTCAAGATTACCGGCAACCTGCAAGCCGCCAAAACCGCCGCCTACAATTACTACTTTCGGAAATTTTGCTTTATCCTTTGTGTCCATAACGAAACTGCTTTTAACTTTTAATGAAACAAAAAAGGCCCCAAATGTTCTTTGGGGCCTTTTGAATATTTGTGAATTTTACTTATCTCAGATCTTTCTTCCCAAAGTCGATGATTACCGGTGTTGCCACGCAGATTGACGAGTAGGTACCAAAACATACCCCGATCAACAATGCGAACGAGAACCCGCGGATAACATCGCCACCGAAGATGAACAACACCAGCAATATCATTATTACTGTTAAAGCGGTGATAATTGTACGGCTTAACGTATTGTTAATCGCATCATTAATAACTGCTTTAGGGTCATCAGTTTTTGCATGGTGCAGGCTCAGGAACTCGCGGATACGGTCAAATACCACTACCGTATCGTTGATTGAGTAACCGATTACTGTTAATATCGCCGCTATAAACGACTGGTCGATATCGAGTGAGAACGGCAACACATCCTTAAATAACGAGAAGAAAGCCAATACCATCAACGCATCGTGAGCGGTTGCAACCATCGCACCCAAACTAAATTGCCATTTGCGGAAACGGATGAGTATGTAGGTTGAGATAATGATAATGGCGAAAATTACCGTTAATAACGCCGATTTCTTCAAACCATTCGCTATGGTTGGGTCAACTTTTTGACTGCCACCAATATTAGCTGCTGTTATCTTTGTTTTGGGGTTTGTGCCAAGTGCTTTTATAAGGGCAGCCTGTACTTTTTGGTCGGTACCGCGTGCCGTGTCATTAATCAAATATTTGGTGGTTATACTTAACCGGTCGGTTCCAAAGGTTTTTACCTCGTTACCTTCCCCTAAATATTTGTCAACTATATGCCTTACGTCTTCTGTAGAAACGTTCGGGCTATTGAACTTCACCTGGTAATTATGGCCGCCCACAAAATCAACGCCGTAATTAAATCCCTGTGTCGCCATTGAAATTAAACCGGCAACAATAAATATACCCGAGAAGATATAGAATTTGAATCGGTTTTTAACAAAAGCATAGTTTGCGTTTTTAAAAGTATGCGAGCTCCATGGATTCGAGAATTTGATATCCCATCCTTTTTCAAGCATCCACTCAAATATTAATCTTGATATCAACAGTGAACAGAATAATGAAGTTATGATACCTATCATTAAAGTGATGGCAAAACCCTGGATAGGGCCGGTACCGAACACATATAATATTGCACCTGTTAAGAAGGTACTGATGTTTGAATCGAGAATGGATGATAATGCGTGTTTAAAACCATCTGCAACGGCAATTCGTAACGATTTACCAAGAGCCAATTCTTCACGCACACGTTCGTAAATCAGTACGTTTGCATCCACCGATATGCCCAGGATCAACACTATACCTGCTACACCCGGCATGGTCAGCACCGCACCGATACTGGTCAGCACACCCATCAGGAAGAATATATTGATGATAACCGCAACTACTGCAACCGTTCCTGCACGGTTATAATAAGCAATCATAAACACCAGCACCACCAGCAAACCTACAAGGCTCGATATTAAACCCGCGTTGATGGCTTCCTGACCTAAAGATGGACCTACGACAGTTCTGGCAACAATGTGCGCAGGTGCAGGTAAGCGACCGGCTTTTAACACGTTAGCCAAATCTTTTGCTTCGTCGATAGTAAAGCTACCTGAGATTGTAGAAACGCCGCCAGGTATAGGGTTGTCTACACGTGGTGCTGAATAAACGTTGTCGTCAAGCACGATGGCTATGGACTGGTGGTTTTGCGGATCGGCACAAGCTTCGGTAGTTATCTGGCTCCATTTTTGGGCACCATCCGAGTTCATTACCATTACCACTTCATTACTTCCTTTTTGGTCAACGTCGTAACGTGCATCGTTAATAACATCGCCCGCAAGCGCAGGGCTGTTTCCGGCGCCTACTAACCTTATAGCAAATAGTTCGAATGTTTTTGTTTTATCCAATGGTTTTACCGACCAAAGAAGCCTCATAGACTGAGGGATGGCAGCCTTAACCTCAGGAATGCGCAGGTACCTGTTAACCGCTGCAGTGTCCTTTAACTCAGCACGGCCCACTACAGGCCCGGGGGCATATTGAATCTGCCCGTTTTGCCCCTGGTAAACCAGTGGCTTTAACACGGCAAAAAGAGGATCGGCGTTTTGCGTGTTTTTAGCCAGCGCCGAAGTATCGCCCTTAGCATTGCTTTTTTGAACTTTGTTCAGCAATGATAGCGAACCTTTGTTTTTTGCAGTATCCGTTTTTGCGGCAGTAGCAGGTGCTTTGCTATTCGCAGCAATCGGGTTAGCAGGTTTAACTTCGGCCGGTTTGGCGGCAGTTTTCGAGGTATCTTTCTTTTCGGCTTTTAGTTTTGCAGCGATAATGCCGTTTATGTTGTTAATTACCGGGAACACCTGGCTGTTGCTATAAGTTTGGTAAAACTCAAGCTTTGCAGTACCCGATAATAATTTACTTACACGTTCAGGGTCTTTAATGCCCGGGAGTTCAATTAAAATACGGTCAGAGTTTTTTGGGCGCTGTATGTTTGCATTGGCCACGCCAAACGCGTCGATACGTGTATTAAGGATGGTATACGATTGAGTTATCGCCGTGCTGGCCTGTTCATGCAGGTAGCTCTCAACTTCGCTATTGGTGGCGTTAAACTTAATGTGGTCCTGGTTATCCTTGGTTGCAAATATTGCTGCCAGCTTTCCGCTCGGGTTAAGCTTTTCGTATTCGTTAACAAACAAGGTAATGTAATCCTGCTGGCTGTTTACCTGGTCGGCAGTGGCGGCGGCCAAAGCCTGGTTAAACACAACATCTTTGTTATCGTTCGATAATTTCTTAACAAGGTCGATCAGCGAAATTTGCATAGTTACGCTCATACCGCCCTCGAGGTCCAAACCTAAGGCAATCTTCCTTTGTTTTACATACTGATAATCGTGTTTGAATAACGGATATACCGGCTGTGTAGCAATTGAATCCAGATAAAACGTTCTCTTTGTTGAATCGCCCTTTGAAAATACCTCCGCGTCCTGCTCAACTTTGTGAGCAACCCATGTAAATGAAAGCTGGTATATACATACGACAGCCAGCACTATGGCGAAAAATTTAACAACCCCTTTACCTTGCATTGTGAATTAAAATATGTAATTAATTAGTTTATAAGCATTTTAAATAAGACGGCAAATCTAATAAAATTTCCTAAGCATGGAATTTTTAATTTAAAAGAGTAGGTGGGGAATGGAGATTAGCGCCTTGAGATTAGAAATTAGGTTTTTTATCGATTGATAATGAGTGTTTTAACGAAATTAAAATTGTTTATTTTTTTAGAACAAAATGGCTGCTTTCTTGTTTTTTTTGCCCTGGCGATCGTTAAACTACTCTCTGATCACCAGTCTCTAATCACTAAACGTGCTCGTAGGTGATGAACGAATATGGCAATGAATTTTTCTCATCAGGCTGATGGTCTTCGCGCGAAACTTGCAGCCAATCTGTCTTTTTAATTTCAGGAAAAAAGCTGTCTCCCTCGAATTGTTTATGCACAACGGTCAGGTAAATACGGTCAGTTAAATGCAGGGACTGTTTGTAGATCTCGGCGCCGCCAACGATAAATACCTCCCGCTCGGTCCTGCATAGTTCGAGGGCTGCTTTTATTGAGTTTACAACTTCGCAGCCTTCAATTTGGATATCCTGGCGTGTTATAATAATGTTACGGCGGTTTGGCAGCGGCTTACCAACCGACTCATAAGTTTTACGGCCCATTATAACGGTATGGCCGCTGGTTATTGCCTTAAAGTGTTTTAAGTCGTTGGGGAGGTACCATAATAATTTATTGTCTTTCCCGATGGCGCGGTTTTCGGATATGGCTACTACTATGGATATGGTCATTGGGTCGTTGGGTCATTAAGTCATTAAGTCATTGGGTCATTAAGTCATTTTATGATGACAGTTAATCACTTTTACCTTTCCCAATGAATTTGATGTAAATATTGAGTTTTAAATGTATGGTTTCTAATTGCTGAAGTAATAACTGGTAATTCTCGTCGTCCAACAAATCTCTCGTTTTTGCTTTTTTTAACCAGCCTTTTGTTTCTATAATAGATCCCCGGCTAAAATAACAGAAGTTTTTGTTTTCTTTATAATGAAACCTTCCAAATCCTTCGGCAATATTGGCACTTATAGAATCAGCGGAACGTACTATTTGTTTTCCAACAGTGTCTTTTGCAAAGAATTCCCATTTTGTGGCGATAAACCAAATTTTGTCTGAAAAGGCTTCAGCTAAATTATAAACTTCAATGTCTTCAATTCTATTACTCATTTATTTGTGATAATGCAACTAGCAAACCATACCAATGACCTAATGAAATAATGACCCAATGATTAAACGGCAACAGCACCTTTAATGTGTGGCCATGGGTCATAGTTCAATAATTCAAAATCCTCGAATTTAAATTGAAAAATGTCCTTCACATCAGGATTGATTTTCATTGTAGGCAACGGCCTTGGCTCGCGCCTTAATTGCAGCTGTGTTTGTTCGAGGTGGTTATTGTATAAGTGGGCATCACCAAAGGTGTGTATAAAATCGCCATACTCAAGGTCGCATACCTGGGCCATCATCATGGTTAGCAACGCGTATGATGCAATATTGAATGGCACGCCCAAAAATATATCTGCGCTCCTTTGATACAGTTGGCACGACAACTTGCCGCGTTTTTCCCCCTTCAGGGGGTTAGGGGGCTCTACATAAAACTGGAACAAACTGTGGCAAGGTGGCAGCGCCATCTGGTTAACGTCGGCCACATTCCAGGCCGATACCATCATGCGGCGCGAATCCGGGTTATTTTTTATCTGGTTTACAACTTGTGTAATCTGGTCTATATGCCCGCCGTCCGGTTTTGGCCAGTTGCGCCATTGGTAGCCATAAACAGGACCGAGGTTACCTTCGGCATCCGCCCATTCGTCCCAAATCTTTACACCGTTATCTTTTAGGTACTTGATGTTGGTGTCGCCGCTTAAAAACCATATCAGCTCGTGGATGATTGATTTCAGGTGCAGTTTTTTGGTAGTCACCATCGGGAAGCCCTCCTGCAGGTTAAAACGCATCTGGTAGCCAAATACGCTTAAGGTACCAGTGCCTGTGCGGTCGTGCTTTTGCGCGCCGGTTTCCATCACATGCCTCATCAGGTCGAGATACTGTTTCATGTTTTGAGTTGGTTAAGTTGATTGGGTTGGATCAAGTGGATTAAGTTTCGAAAGACTCTCAAAACATTATCACCCTATCAACAGAAATAAGTGCAAATAAAATTAAACTAAGTTGGTAAACCTACTGATGTGCAAAAATACAGCATTGTTAATCATTCTTATCAACGTAACATCATAACTTTGCAAAGCCTTGAACCTGCTGTGGTAACGCACCAGGTTGCGGGGCGTTGGCTGTGGGGACACAGGCAACGGGGGGTGAGATCTTTTTTAACTTAACGTGAATTTGATATAAGGGGGGAGCACTCGATTATCATCTACTTACATTTATTTAATCATTGGAATGAAATTAAACTGTCTGATAATGAGTGTGTTTCATAGCGTTCCGGGTGTTCCGTGTGCAAAATGGAACGCTTCGCCGGCTGTTCGTAGTGATGTAGCCATTTGCCTATGTCGAACTTACCTTTAACTTAATAAACTCAATCAACCCAGTCCAACTTAATCAACCATTCACTATTCTCTACTCACCACTATGCTCATTTTCCCCAACGCAAAAATCAACATCGGCCTCAACATACTCAACAGGAGGGATGATGGCTATCATAACCTTGAAACTATTTTTTACCCTGTCAACATAAAAGATGCACTTGAAATTGTGGTGGCCGACGAATTGAGTTTCGAATCATCCGGTTTGGAGATACCGGGCAGGGTGGAGGACAACCTTTGCATCAAGGGCTATCACTTACTGAAAAAAGATTTCTACCTGCCACCGGTAAAAATTCATTTGCACAAACATATCCCGATTGGCGCGGGGCTGGGAGGCGGCTCGGCAGATGCTGCGTTTTTTATCAGGCTGATAAACCAGAATTTTAATTTAGGGATGACAGATGAGCAAATGATCGGCTATGCCCGCAAACTTGGCGCCGACTGTGCCTTCTTTATCAAAAACAAACCTGTGTTTGCTTTTGAGATCGGGGATGAGTTTGAACCAGTCCGGCTCGACCTTTCCAAATACCAGGTTGTATTGGTGATGCCGCCTGTACATGTATCGACGGCGGAGGCCTATCGGGGCGTAAAACCCGCGCCGGTAAAAGATTCGCTGATGGATTTAATTTACGAACCCATTGCTGACTGGAAAAAATATATTAAAAATGATTTCGAAGCATCGGTGTTTAAAAACCACCCGGAAATAAGAGGGGTAAAGGCCGCTCTGTATGAAGCCGGCGCCCTATACGCCAGTATGAGCGGGAGTGGTGCATCGGTTTTTGGAATATTTGAAACGATGCCGCATTTGAGCGCTCTGGAAATTGAGAACGAAATTTTTTATTGTTAATGTCTGAACCGGGATTAAACAGATTAACGGATTTTTTCGATTCGGACTGCTTTTAATTCGAATCCGGAAAATCCGCTTAATCCCGGTTCAGATTCACACTCCTGCATCCTCACTAACTCCCCGTCCCACGCCTTCGGCCCAATCATGCTCGCCCCAGCCTTTGGCTACGGCGCTTAATAAGCGGTTGTGGACGACGGAAACTATCGGCATGGGTGTTTCTGCTTGCTGCGATAATTTGGTGGCTATACGCGCGTCCTTATAGCCTAGCTTAGTTTTGAAGCCTACGGGTTGGTAATGCTTGCCGGCAATCTGTTTGCCGTAGTTTTGAAATATGGGTGCGTTGAAAATTGTTGACCCGAAGAACTCTGCCACCTTTGTCCGGTCGAGCCCGTTTTTTTCGGCGAGGGTATAAGCCTCGGCCATCATCTCCATCGATGCCATTATCATAAAGTTCCCTGCCACCTTCACAACGTTGGCAGCGCCGGCATCTTCGCCAAAATCAAATATGCCCTGGCCCAGCGCTTCCAGTATTGGCTTCGCAATTTCTTTTGATTGATGGTTGCCCGATGTGCATATCCAAAGCTTCTTCGCCGCGGCCGCTTCTGGTCTGCCAAAAACAGGGGCGGCGAGGTAGTGGCTGCCGGCATCTTCGTGTGCTTTTGAAAGCTGTTGGGCAGTGTCCGGAGCGATGGTGCTCATGGAAATATGAAGGGTATTTTTGGCCAATTTTTTCAGGATACCATCGTCGCCCAAAATCGCGTCTTTCAGCACCTCGTCGTCTGATAGCATGGAGATGATTACAGACACGCCTTCGGCTGCTTCGGCAGGCGTTTTACATTTAGTGATGGCCGATGGTTCAAGCTCATCTGCCTTTGCAATTGTACGGTTATAAATCTGCAGGTGATAGCCTGCACTTATCAAATTTTTTGCCATCGGCGTACCCATGTGCCCCAGGCCGATGAATCCTATTTTGTTATTCATATTTTAGTTGATGTAATCCTTGTCGTCGTCGCTTAGTGTACCAGGTGCTGATTTGTCTGAGTTGTTGTCTGTGTAATCGCCACCAAGTTTTTTAACCCGTTTTGGCCGGCCAACCAGTACGCCTAATATAAAAGCAATGATTGCAACTATTAACAACATGATCAGCCTGGATATGCGAAAAGTGGCCCATAAAAAATTGAAGAAGTCCTCTTTGCTATTTTGCGTTATGACTATGGTTAGCAGAATAGTAATTACAATAATGACAATGGTTTTTATTCTCATGGTGATTTAGTTTAACATTTAATACAATATCCTGTTTTTTTTAATGGAATAAAAATCGCTCAATGTTTTTCATTTAATAAAATTAGAGTGAGGGCGAGTTGCGGGAATTTAAATGACCATTTTTAGAGTATTACAAATTGTGGTCGCCACTGCATGTGGCTTCAAAAAATGACCTCCCGTTTTTGATAGATATATTCTACCCGAGACTCTCATCGATAAACGAACTGCCAGGGAAGATTTTCCTGGCTTTAAATGTCGTTTCCTGGCTTGCTACTTTATCCTCCCAAATTTTAAGACGACAAAACTCCTGACAACAGGTCGAAAATATCAGTGGATTTTTTCGGTGCTAATTTTAGTTTGGTATACATCTCCGCGAAATCTTGATTTCCCTAAAAACCTTATTTGGCAATCTCGGTACACTTAGTCTTAACTTAATTTTTATAGCGGGTATTCTGACTAAAACTTTAATTAATCATATTTATATATTTGATTTATAGTAAAATAAAT
Source organism: Mucilaginibacter flavidus (assembly GCF_024055575.1). GTDB lineage: Bacteria > Bacteroidota > Bacteroidia > Sphingobacteriales > Sphingobacteriaceae > Mucilaginibacter > Mucilaginibacter flavidus. The sequence goes on from NZ_JAMXOE010000012.1 coordinate 105,182, forward strand.
AGCGAAAATTTGATATGTATTTTTATATGCTAAAATAATTGGTAATTTGATTTTTAAAAGCTTTGTTTTATCGGAATAAATAGTTTTGATAATGGCCATAAATATTTTACTATAAAGTAATTATTATATTGTTTGAAATAGCTTAATAGCACTATTCTGAATATTAACATAGTTACTTACGAGCGCTGGTTCAGCCAAAATATGGTAAGGGTATCTTTCTTTTCGATACACTTATAAAAATTGTTAAATTTGCCTGTAGCGCTGCGAAAACTTTTAAATGGTATGCCGGGGGCTGTGAAAAAGATAACGGCTTAGATGGCCTTAAATGGCGCGGGGCGTTTATAGCATTTTCTCCCCCACCCTGAGATAAGGATGGTAGTCGTCCAAAATAATTGACGCAGGGAGTATGGAATGATACGAATATCAGCGCCTAGGAATTGCAATAAATAGGGGTAATCACGCCTGATTTTTTCGCCGGGCTAATTGCTTTTGGGCCACAGGGTACAGGAAGATTGTGGATAGCAACAGCACTGCGCCGACCCAAAAGCCTAGGGTCATTTTGTTCATGTCCTTGAAAAAAACAAATGACATAACGATGCCATATACGGGCTCAAGGTTGGTAATTAGCGCTACCCTGAATGCCGAAAGTTCGCGCATTACAGACACACCGGCCACGTAGGCAAGCGACGTACAAATGGTGCCAAGGATGAAAAGATAACCGATATCGGCCCCGCGCAGTGCCATCGATTGGTTGAAGCCGCCGGTAAATAAAAGGTAAATTGATATCCAGACAAAGGCTCCCGAAAGCTCGTAAAATGCTATTACCGGCGCTTCGAACTTTTTTACCTGGCGCGAATTGATGATTGAAAAAAGGCTGGCAAATACTGCGCTAAGTAGCCCTGCTTCTATACCCTTAGTGTATCTGCTTTCAAATTTAAAGATGGTGGCTATTCCCAATATTATTAAAATACCAGCCAGTATTTCCAACTTCGAAATCTTCTTTTTATTAATTAGCGGTTCAAAAATTGCGGTGAATAAAGTGATCGAAGAAAGGCAAACCAGGGTGACCGGAACGGTAGATAATTTAATAGAAGCGAAGAATAATATCCAGTGTCCGCCTACTAAAGCGCCCGTAAATATCAGCTTAAAAAAGCTGCGCATATCTAACTTTAGCGCTGTCTTATTGAACTTAAAATATAGGAATAATGACAGGGATGCAATGAGTACGCGGTACCAAACCAGGCTTACTGCAGATACCGAAATAAGTGCGCCGAGTATGCCGGTAAAGCCCCAGATGAAAACAGTAAAATGAAGGATAAGCAGGTTTTTATTTAACCCCGGCGAGGCATTTTTCGGGTCCATTATTTGGGCGCTTTTGACAGCAAATATAACCCAACTAATCCGAATATTCCATTAGGTATAAACACCGCTATAATGGATGGCATGTTTCCTTTTACCGCAAAAACAAATGCAAACCTATCGACGACGATGTAGGCAAAACAAAGGAAAATACCTATCCCCAGGGGCAACCCAATGCCGCCGCGAACCTTACGTGAGGATATAGAAACACCAATAAGCGTGAGCACATATGATGATAATGGGTACACAAAACGCTGGTCGAACACATAGGTCATTTCCTTTAATGCACCGGTTCCGCGAAGCTTTTCCTTTATAATGTTTTTGCTCAGCTCGCCTGTCGCCATGGCTGTGTAGCCGTTGTCGTAGGTGATAAAATCAACCGGCCGCATATCTAATAGGGTGTCTTTCGATCGCCCGGTGCTATCCACATATTTTTCTTTCAGCCCGTTTATATACCTTACGGTATAGCTTTTAATGGTCCACACCCGCTTTAACGAGTCGTACACAATAGTGTTGGCCAGCAATTTTTCCCTTAGCTGGTCACCATCAAACTTCTCTAAAATAAACTGGTAGCCGGTACGTATGGAATTATCAAACGACTGTACGTAGGCAAAAGTGTGTTTATCCAGCTGTATGTGTACCTCGCTTTTCGCCGGGTCGTCGCCGTTAAATCGGTTGGCATTTTCGAAGGATATCTTCAGGTTATTGGTATACGGAATAAGGTAAAGGTTGGCAAAAAGCGACACCAAAAAAATCAGCGTGGCGCAAATAAAATAAGGCCTTAAAAAGCGGTTGAAACTAGCCTTGCCGCTTAATATCGGCACAATTTCCGTTTGGTTGGCCATTTTGGCCGTAAAGTATATTACCGCCAAAAAGTTAATAAGCGGCGATAGCAGGTTCATATAAAAAGGTATAAAACCTGCGTAGTATTTAAATACAATCTCGTTTAAAGTATTGTGGTTTTTAAGGAAATTATCAATGTGTTCTGATATATCAAAAATAACTGTAATCACCACAAAAATGCCCAGCGTAAACGCAAACGTGCCCAGGTATTTTTTAATAATATACCTGTCGATTGTTTTTAAATACCTGTATAAAATGGCTTTCATTTATAATCGTTGCGCTAAGCGGTTTACCATTGCATTTTTCCAGCTATAAAACTCGCCGGCAATTATTTTATTGCGGGCTTCGGTAACCAACCACAAATAAAAGTGCAGGTTATGCAAAGTAGCTATCTGTGCGCCCAGCATTTCGCCTGAATGTATCAGGTGCCTAAGGTAAGCTTTTGTATAGGCAGTATCGGCAAATAAATCGCTATCCTGTTCAATAGGCGAAAAATCGTTCTTCCACTTCTCGTTCTTGATGTTAATAATGCCATTTTTTGTAAACAGCATGCCGTTGCGTGCGTTACGGGTGGGCATTACGCAATCAAACATATCAATCCCGAGGGCAATGTTCTCCAAAATATTAACAGGGGTGCCTACGCCCATAAGGTACCGTGGCTTTTGTTCGGGTAATATATTGCATACAACTTCCGTCATCGCGTACATTTCTTCGGCCGGCTCACCAACCGAAAGGCCGCCGATGGCATTTCCTTCCCGTTCAAATGATGCAATAACTTCTGCTGATTTTACCCGCAGATCCTTGTAAACAGAGCCTTGTACAATAGGAAAAAGTGTCTGGCTATAACCGTATTTTGGCTCCGTACTATCGAACCGGTCGCAGCAGCGTTTCAGCCAGCGGTGAGTCATATCGATGGAGCGGCGGGCATAGCCATATTCGCATGGGTAAGGGGTACACTCGTCAAACGCCATTATTATATCGGCACCGATAGTGCGCTGGGTATCCATCACATTTTCGGGTGTAAACAAATGTTTTGAGCCATCGATATGGGAACGGAACGTAACGCCTTCTTCCTTTATTTTGCGTACCTCGGTTAAAGAATACACCTGGTAACCGCCGCTGTCAGTTAAGATAGGACCGTCCCAACCGTTAAATTTATGCAGGCCGCCGGCAGCTTCAATGGTGTTTAATCCCGGGCGTAAATATAAATGGTATGTGTTACCCAGTATTATCTGCGCCTTAATATCGTTTTTAAGTTCGTGCTGGTGTACCGCCTTAACGGTCCCGGCAGTACCAACGGGCATAAATATAGGGGTCTGTATAGTGCCATGGTCGGTGGTTATTTCACCTGCCCGTGCTTTCGAAAGCGGATCCTTTGCTGTTAAGTTGAATTTCATTATAAGGACGCAAAATTAACATAATAATTATGTTGTAAGGTTGGAATGTTGTAAAGTTGAAACGTTATTGGCATAACGAATACCTTTTCGATTTATTTAACATTACAACCTTTCAATGTTGCAACATTTCAACCACTTCCTTAATGGCAATTGGTTTGATTTATTTAACATTACAACATTTCAACCTTACAACATTCCAACAATTTTTGCGACCTTTGCACATTATTTTTGACACCGGTTTGGAAACATATTTACATTACGCGTTATTTATTTCACTACAGTTTTGCTTCCTTATTCAGCTATATTTTTTAATTGCCAACCAAAGCAAACTTAACAAGTTTAAGCCGGTTGAGTCGCTTCCCGAGGTGTTGATCCCTGTGTCAGTAATTATAAGTGCCCGCAACGAGGCCAATAACCTGCGCGAAAACCTGCCTTCGATACTGGAGCAAAATTATCCGGATTTTGAGGTAGTTGTTATAAACGATTGCTCATATGATGCGTCGGGCGATGTGCTAGATGAGATGAAAGAGAAGTACCCGCGCCTTAAAGTGGTTACCATAACCGAGCACGACAGGTTTAAAACCGGCAAAAAATTCGCATTGACCCTGGGTATAAAAGCTGCAAAAAACGAATACCTGCTGTTTACCGATGCCGATTGCGTACCTGCTTCGGATAACTGGATAACCTATATGGCCGCCAATTTTACCAAGCCTGCTCAGATTGTTTTGGGCTATTCGCCATATAAAAAAACGCGCAATTTCTTAAACCCGTTTATCCGTTTTGAGACGATAAAAACTGCTATTAACTACCTGTCGGCTGCGGTTAGGGGTGACGCTTATATGGGTATAGGGCGTAACCTGGCTTATACTAAAACCTTGTTTTTTGGGGCCAAAGGTTTTGCTGCACACATGCACGTAATATCGGGCGATGACGATTTGTTTGTAAATCAAAACGCAACTGCCGATAATACAGCCATCGAAATGAACCCCGACTCGTTTGTTTATACCGACGCTAAGACCACTTTGAATTCGTTGTTTCGTCAAAAAAAGCGCCATTTTGGGGTGGGTAAATTGTATAAGGCGAGGCATCGCCGCATACTGAGTATCGATGCAGCGAGCGGCTTCCTATTCTATATTTTATTAACATTATGCTTAGTTTTCAACTTTGAACCCCTGTTAGCCGCAGGTTTGTTTATGTTTAGGTTGATTTTTCAATTAATCATATATAATAAGCTATTTAAGCGATTAGATGGCAAGGGCTTGTTATGGTACCTGCCCTTTTTTGATGCGATTTATTATATTTACTTAAATACTTTTGGGTTAATTGGCACTTTTATAAAAACCACTCAATGGAAATAAATTCGAATTTTACCGAGAACGCAAAGAACGATTTTCACCTTGTTGTAAGGGCACGACAGGGCGACCAGAAGGCTTATGCCGATTTGATGCACAGGTATAAGGATTCTATTTATTTTATGGTGCTTAAGATGGTTAACAACAAAGAGGACGCTATGGACCTTACCGTTGAAACCTTTGCCAAAGCGTTTGAGAAACTGGAAAAGTATCAGCCCGACTACGCCTTTAGTACCTGGCTTTTCCGCGTTGCCACCAATAACTGTATCGATTTTATCCGGAAAAAGAAGTTGAACACCATGTCGATCCACGGCATGATGGACGAGGACGGCGAAGAAAAACAACTGCAGATTAAGGCGGATGTGCTGAACCCTGAAGAAGTTTCAATAAAAAAACAACAAACCCAGGAGCTTAAATTACTTATTGAAAGCCTGCCACCGCGTTACCGCAACCTAATTACGCTGCGCTACTTTGATGAGTTATCCTACGAAGAAATTGCCCAACAGCTCGACCTGCCTTTAGGTACAGTTAAGGCCCAGCTTTTCAGGGCCAGATACCTACTTGGTAATATAATTAACCGGTTTAACAGGGATGATATCTGATTACCTGCTAAAATATTTCCCCAATCTTACGGCGCAGCAGCAAGAGCAGTTTAACCGCCTGCCCGAATTGTACACCTTTTGGAACAACCAGATAAACGTAATATCGCGCAAGGATATTGACATGCTGGGTGAGCGCCATGTTTTACACTCGCTGGGCATAGCCAAAGTAATGGCGTTTTTACCCGGCGAAAACGTACTTGATGTGGGCACAGGCGGTGGTTTTCCAGGTATTCCTTTAGCTATTCTTTTCCCCGAGACACAGTTCCACCTTGTCGATTCTATTGGCAAAAAAATAAAGGTGGTGCAGGAAGTCGAAAAAGCGCTTGGTCTTAAAAATGTAAAAGCCAGCCACCAGCGCGCCGAACAGGTTGATGAAAAGTTTGATTTTGTAGTGTCGCGTGCGGTTACACAACTGAAGGATTTTTATCCATGGGTGCGTGGTAAGTTTAACAAGCAATCAAAAAATAAGCTGCCGAACGGCATTCTTTATTTAAAAGGAGGGGATTTGGCGCAGGAAATTAAAGAATCTGGGCTAAAGGTTACCCAATACCATCTTAAGGATTATTTCGCCGAGGAGTTTTTTGAAACTAAGCAGGTTATCTACGTTAAAGCATAACCGTTGACTTCGCTGATTCGTTAAGACGCGCGATAGTTATCATTTTTCATTACAGTGTACAAATCGGTGTAATCATTGAGTTTCAATCGGTGTAACCTGTCATATACGACAAATTGCCGAAACGGTTTTTGGCCGGTCAGCAATTTAATTTATTGATTATTACTATTTAATTGTTTGACAAATTGTTATTTTTTTGGTGGATAGGTTGTTACTACCACTTCGTTAAGCATATATGTGGTTTTAGGATCATCGCTCTTAGGAAATTTAGGTGCAGCAAACCTACCTTTGGGAGTGTTGCCAACATACTTTCCTCCGTCATCCATTATTGCGAATGACACAGATATAGCATAATGGATTATAGATTTTTGTTCTGGAAATTTACCATCGTAGTTTCTTAGTACCCGTAAAACTTCCCCATCCATCTCGTCATTAAGTCCGCGGCTAATCTGTAAATCCTCTATTTTACCATTTGTTACATTGAAAGTTGCGATCACTCTGCCTGAAATTAGGTTATCCCGGCCTTTTGTAGGGTATCTTACGTATTTTTGAATGTATTTGTAGAATGCTTCAAAAGGATCTGCGGGCGGTGGTGGTGGCGGTAAAAGCGTAACATCAATGATCTTAACGGGCTTATTCGCTGCTACCTCTTTTAACACCAATGGCTTCGCTTGCGACAGCTTCGTATTGGTCATTGTTATAACTGTATCGCCTTTGGCTGGTTTTGATGGTGGCGGCGGCAGTAAAAGCTTAATATCGGTTATTTTCACCGGTTTGTTTGTATTGGTTTGTTTCAGCTTTAAAGGTTTCGCGTCTGCAAGTTTTACAGTAGTGATTTTTACTGCGGTATCAGTTATTGTTTTTTGCGGCGCAATATCCACCAGGCCATAGGTTTTACTGAACCCTAAGGTTGATACACACAGCAAGCCGGCGCATACCGGCAGGGCCGCGAGGTACTTTAGCCTTGCTAAATTCCCCGAACGTTTTTGGTTTAACATAATGATCCTCTTTTTTAGTAAGTTATAATTGAAAAATGAATTCGAAATTGACGATCCGCTTAAGCCATAAGCATTGCTCACCAAAAACGAGGAGTAGGCAAGGGTATCGCTCTCATAAGCGGCGGTTTGCTCATCGGCAATATACTCATGCACGGTTTTAAGGCTACGCTGCAGCAGGTAAATGAAAGGATTAAACCAGTTGACGATCTTCACCAGTTCCAAAAACACGATATCAAGGGAGTGTTTTTGATCGATATGAATTAGCTCATGCCGTATCATGATATCAGCGCCGGATACATTGGTGCCGATAAATACATAGTTGAAAAAGGAAAATGCTGTATTTGCATCCTCAACTTTAATAAGCTTATACTTATTACGCAGCAGGCTTTTTTGTGTTCGTGTTAATTTTAAAAGTTGAGAAATTTTTAAAGCAAACAGGGTAAGCATTACCACTGCACCGGTTACGTATCCAATTACAAGTACGTTTTGCCAGGTAAAATACGCTGTAGTCGCAACGTTTTCATGGAGGTGCTGATTGTAAATTATTGTGGTAACTACCTGCCCGCCATCTTCGTATGATTTTAACCAGCCCACTTGCACCAGCGGGATAATGTATGATAAAACAGGCGTGCACAACAAGTAAACCCGGTTCAACTTGTAATAAGTTTCTTTATCGAGCAGTAAAAAATACAGCGCGTAAAATACCCCCAGGTAAATATTCGCTTCCAACAGATAATGCAGCCAATTCATGATTTTTAGTTTTTTAGGTTGTCAATCAGTTTGGTAAGCTCATCGAGCTCCTTTACGTCCAGGTTTTTTTCGTCGACAATAAATGACACCAGGCTTTTGTAGGAATTGCTGAAATAGTTTTTCATCATCTTATCAAAAGTGAATTTTTTGTAAACATCTTCGCTGACGGCCGGGAAGTAAACATGTGAGTTGCCGTAGGCTTTATGGTCGATAAATCCTTTGCCTTCCAAAACCCTCACCACTGTCGACACAGTGTTATAGGCTGGTTTTGGTTCCGGCATTTCTTCAATAATGTCTTTCACAATGGCCTCTTTTAGCTGCCACAGTATTTGCATCACCTGCTCTTCGGCTTTTGTAAGTTCTTTAATGTTCATAGTAAACTATTTTTATAGTTAAGTAAAGATAGAACTATTTTTATAGTTTGCAAACTATTTTTGTAGTTTTTTATTTTTTGCTAAAATTGTTAGGATTTTTATATTTTAGGGCGATAAAGCCGCGCAGTGAAATAACACACAGCAAGGCGTCAGATTATGTCATTACTTCACCAGGTTGCCTTAACATTTGTAAAAAACATCGGCCCAACATTGGCCAAATCATTAACCGCACATTTTGGTGGGGCCGAACAAATATTTAAAGCACCCAAAGGCAAATTGTTGAAGGTACCAGGGATAGGAGAGAAGACGGTTGGCCAGCTTGACTTTGACGTTGCGCTGAAGAAGGCTGAGCAGGAACTGAAATTTATTGAAAGAAACGGAATCGACGTTATATTTTATACCGATATCAGGTATCCCAAACGCTTAAAAAATTGCAACGATTCGCCTGTATTACTGTACTCAAAAGGCAATGCAGATTTAAATGCCGAACATGTAGTAAGTATTGTCGGTACACGTAACGCAACCGAATACGGTAAACAGCTATGCCGGCAATTGGTTGAGGAACTGCAGCAGCAAAACGTTTTGGTAGTTAGCGGCTTAGCGCTCGGCATTGATGTGGCTGCGCATAAAGAGTGCTTAAAACATAACGTACCCACTGTAGGCGTAGTTGGTCATGGACTGGATAGAATGTACCCCAGCCAGAACCGGGCCACTGCCGATAAAATGTTGGAAAACGGCGGCTTGTTGTCCGAATACCCTTCAGGCACCATACCTGATCGTGAGAATTTTCCGCAGCGTAACCGTATAGTGGCAGGCATGGCTGATGCCACCATAGTAGTTGAAGCCGGGATAAAAGGTGGTGCATTGATTACTGCCGAAATTGCCAACTCCTATAACCGCGATGTATTCGCCTTCCCGGGCAGATTGGGCGATGAATATTCTGAAGGCTGCAATTTTTTAATCCGCAACAACAAGGCACAGCTACTTACCTGCGCCGCTGATTTAGCTTTCAGCCTGGGCTGGGAGCAAGGTGAAACAGCGAAAGCTACGATCGACCAATTTATTTTGCCATTTGATCTTACACAGGATGAAAGCCTGATAATTAATCTTTTACGTGAAAACAAAACTCCGCTTGCTATTGACGACTTATCAATAAAAACCAACATGCCAACCAGCAAACTGGCCATGAATTTATTGAATATGGAAATGCAGGGTTATATAAGAGGCTTGCCGGGGAAGATGTATTGCCTTTCGTGAATAGGTTAGGTCATTAGGTCATTGGGTCATTGGGTCATTGGGTCATTGGGTCATTGGGTCATTGGGTCATTGAAATTTTGAGAGTGTAAGGTAGTCAGAATTTGATATTTTTCGTTGGGAATGCTGACGAACAATTCGTTAATGACTCAATGACATAGTGACTAAATGATTTTTCACCCGTTCGGCCAGCTAAAATAAGCAAGCGTACCCAGGCCTTTGCTAATTGATGCCCAATCATCTATTTCAAAATCAATTACTGCAACCGCGCTGGTGTGAACCTCCATGGCAGCGCCGGTTAAATATTGCAGTATGTAAGCTATGCCCGGATTATGACCAACAAGGGCTACAAAGTTGTATTGGCCTGGCAGATCGTTAATTATTTTTAAAAGGGTTTTTTCGCTCGCTTCAAAAATTGACTTGTTGGTGGTGGGAGCAGGTAAACCTAAGTGGTCGGCAAATATTTCAGCCGTCGTAAGGGTGCGCAATGCGGGGCTGGCTACAATATATTCAGGTACTATTAATTTCTCTTTCAAACGATCAGCCATAAAACCCGCGTCCTGCATGCCGATGTATTTTAAAGGCCTGTCAAAATCCTTGCCCCCGGTATCCTTTTCGGCCTTTGCATGTCTTACCAATAGTAATTTTTTCATGGCGATTTCAATTTAACCAGCCTTGCGGCCCATCCACTTGTATCTAATAAAAACGCTGCAAATTAACGTTTAATTGATATTTAAATGAAGGTTATTTTGATATAAATTGTTTTAATAAAAATATACCGGTGCAGAATTAGCAACGGCTGCATTTAGTTTATAAATCCGCTTAGTTTGGCAACAATAGTTTCGGGTTCAATGTTATAGAGGCAGGCATAATCCTTCCTGAAACAGGGCTTATTGCCATAAACAGAGCATGGTCGGCATTCAATATCGTCTGCAATTATGTTGTTTTCCGATTGCCCGTAGCCTAAAAAACCTGCATAATGGTGTGTTGCCCCCCAAACCGAAACTACCGGCACGCCCTCAAGCGAAGCCAGGTGCATTCCCGCCGAATCCATACTCATCATCACATCAAGGTTGCTGATCAAAGAAAGTTCCTGTTCTATAGTTAAGCGGCGTACCAGCGAGGTAGCGGCCGGATATTTTTGCTCCCATTGCAGGCAAATCTCTTCTTCCAGCAACGAGCCGCCAAATAAAAACAGTTTTACATTTTTATTATCTAACTGCTTAATAACTTCTTCCGTTCGCTCCAGCGGATAAATTTTGCCTTTATGTTTGGCAAAAGGGGCAATGCCGATCCAGATATTTGCCTTGTCGCCGGTTAGTTTTATAATCTCGCCGGTTAGTGGTTGTGGATTTTTTTTAAGCTGATGCTGAAGTTCTGTTTGCAATCCTAACCCTCTGAAAACATCGGCATAACGTTCTGTAGTCAGCTTAAGTGGTTTTAAAACCTTGTTTGGAAAGCGGGTCAAAAGCTTTTTTTCTTCCCTTCCTTTATCGATGTATGCATAAGGTAAGCCCGAAACCCGGAACATTTTTCTTAATATTTTCGAACGTAAATTGTCATGCAAATCGACAACGGCGTCAAAATTTGAAGTTTTTTTCAACGCCCGAAACAGCTTAAGCAGGCCGGTGAACCCTTTATACTCCAAATTTAAATCGGCCGCGAAATAGTTTAGTCGGGGGATACCCTTAAAACAACCTTCAAAATCAGGTCGCGAAACAAATGTTATTTCTAGTTCGGGATTTTGACTTAGCACCGCTTTTATAACCGGCACCGTCATAGCCACATCGCCCATGGCCGAAAAACGGAATACCAGTATATGCTTTGCTGCCGGCATTTATTTTTTGCTGTTGTACAAAACAGGATTAAGTTCCGGGTCGTTATACATTTTCATCTGGCGGTAAACCTTCATGTATTTTTCGCCACGTTGTATATCGTCAATCAGTTCGTCAATAGCTATTGAAAGGTCTGTTTGCTGCTGCAAAAGAATCCCAAGTTTTGCTTTACGCTGAGCTGAATCCGCATCGCTAATGTTTTTTCTCAGGCTTTCCTCGTGCATGTGATAAATCTTTAGCGCCAGTATTGAAAGCCTGTCGATAGCCCAGGCAGGGCTTTCTGTATTTATTCGCGCTGTAGGCAGGGGCTTAACATCTTTGTACTTATCTAAAAAATAGCTGTCAATTTCTTCCACTAAATCCGTGCGCTCCTGGTTGGATTTATCGATGCGGCGTTTCCATTTCAGGGCAACCACAGGGTCAATGGATGGATTTCGAATTTCATCCTCCATATGCCATTGGGCTGTGTCTATCCAGCATTTGGTGAATAACAGATTTTCAAACGAGCCCACCTCGTAAGGGTTTTCATGCCTCGCGTTGATATCATCATATAAATGATAATCATATATCGCCTTTAAAAATGCCTTGTTACAAAGTCCGCTTATCATTTTACTGTGCTTGTGCCTTTATTTTGTTAATAATAGATGTTGAGGAATAGCCCTCAACAAAAGTAATAGTTTTAACCTCGCCGCCGTTAGCAATAACTTCTTTGGCGCCAACAATATTATCTATAGTATAATCTGCGCCTTTAACCAGTATGTCGGGTAGTAAAGTACTTATCAAATTAAGCGGTGTATCTTCTTCAAATAATACCACACCATCTACAAAAAACAGCGAGGCCAACAAGGCTGCGCGGTTATTTTGGTCGTTTATTGGCCGGTCTTCGCCTTTTATCCGCTTTACAGAACTATCTGCATTTAAGCCGATTATCAGTTTGTCGCCCAATTCGGCGGCCTTCGCTAAATAAGTAACATGGCCTAAGTGTAATAAATCAAAAACACCATTTGTAAATACTACCTTTTTGCCTTCTTTCTGCCAGGTAGTAGTCGTGGCTTTCAACCGGGCTAAAGGCTGAATTTTATCTAAAAGCGTTTTTTCTAAGTCGGCTCTCATTTGTTAAAATAAATCGTCAACGGCTTTACACAATATGTGCCCAATCAAAATGTGCATTTCCTGTATGCGGGCAGTGATATCTGATGGTATTATCACATTTAAATCGCAAATACCGTTCATTTTTCCGCCATCCCGACCCGAAAGACCCAGTGTTTTGCAGCCAAATTTTGTAGCAGTGTCAAAGGCATTTAAAATTCCCTGGCTGTTGCCGCTTGTTGAAATACCTATAAATAAATCACCGGGCCGCGCCAATGCCTCAACTTGGCGCGAAAATACATGGTCATACCCGTAATCATTGGCAATGGCTGTTAGGGCCGATGTATCAGTTGTCAACGCAATTCCGGGTAAGGCTTTGCGGTGTTTCACAAAGCGCCCGCTTAACTCGGCAGCAATATGCTGGGCATCGGCAGCGCTGCCGCCATTGCCCGCTGTTAAAACCTTGTTGCCGTTTTGTATAGCAGTAATAATCATTTCGCAGGCTTTTTCAATATCGCCGCTAAGCTGTTCAATTACCTTGTTTATAAGCTGCTGATGATCTTTAAGTTCTTCAATAACCATTCTGTTAAATTTCGGAAGTCGGAATTTCGATTTCGGATTTATATTTAATTCGCCTGCAAATATACCAATGAACTAATGAACAAGTGAACCAATGAACTAAATCTCCATATCTTTAATAATTTCATCAATAGTTGTTGTGGCACTACCTACATGCCGTATCACTATGGCGGCGGCATGGTTAGCCAGGTCGCAGGCTTCTTCAACCGTAAAACCAAGGGCTAAAAAATAAGTAATGGCTGCTATTACCGTATCGCCGGCACCAGTAACATCGAATACCTCGGTAGCCTTTACCGATAATAATTTACTGCTTTCCGGAGTCAATATCGCCATTCCTTCTTCAGAAAGAGTAACCACCAGGTACGCAGTTTCGGTTTGCGCAAACACGGTTTTGGCCGCTTCCTGCAACTCGTCAATATTTTTTATCGATTCGGTTTTAGCTGCCTCAGCCAACTCTTTGCGGTTGGGTTTTATTAAAAAGGCGCCTTTGTATTTTTCGTAATTAAAACCTTTAGGGTCAACAATTACTTGCTTATGATGCACGGCTGCAATCTTTATTAGGCGTTGTGTAAGGGCCGGGGCAAACAAACCTTTGTTATAATCGGAAAATATAATGATATCTGCCTTATCAATGACCGAAGTAAGTTTCTCGGCCAGTTCGTTTTCCAAGTCCGCCGACAAGGGATCGGTGATTTCACGATCAACTCTAACTAATTGGTGCCGTCCGGCTAAAACCCGGGTTTTAATGGTCGTAGGCCGTGCACTATCTTTAATAATAGTATTGGTTTTTACGCCTTCGTTTTCCAGTATTTCAATAAGCTGAAGGCCGGTTGCATCATCGCCAATAACCCCGGCAACAGTAACAGTTGCACCCAGGGCAACCAGGTTTTGAACAACATTACCTGCGCCGCCAAGCGTAGACGACTCATTTTTTACGTTCACGATCGGCACCGGCGCCTCTGGCGACAACCGTGTGGCATTTCCCCAAATGTAATGGTCAATCATCAAATCGCCAATAACCAATATAGCAGGTTGTTTTTTGGTTGATTGTATGGAACGTACTTTATCCTTTAAGTTCATTAGTTCACTTGTTCATTAGTTCATTAGTTCATTTGGGGAAAGTTCACAGCCAAATTTTTCCATCTAACCTCTGATCTCTAACCTCTAACCACTGAAGTTTTTTGAGAAAAAAACTTCCCGATTTCCTGCAATGATAACGCATTTAAACATCTTTCTTTGTATAGGCCCCCTTTACGGGCGACCAATATACCGTAGTACATATCTAAAAAGCCTTCTTTGCGGTGAGCATCGGGGTTAATGGAGAGCCAAACGCCCTTTTCCAGCGCGTATTGATGCCAGCGCCAATCCAAATCGAGGCGTAGTGGGTTGGCATTTATTTCAATCACCACATTGTTGGCAGCACAGGCATCTATCACTTTTTTGTAGTTAATAGGGTAACCATTACGGCTTAATAATAAGCGGCCGGTAGGATGGCCCAATATGGTGGTATATGGGTTTTCAATTGCTTTTATCAGCCTTGATGTTGCCTTTTCTTCATCCATTTTCAGGATAGAGTGCACCGAGGCCACGATAAAATCAAATTTTTTCAAAATCTCATCCGGGTAATCCAGCGAGCCATCGTACAAAATATCCGATTCGATACCTTTAAATATATGGAAGCCATCCAGCTTTTTATTCAGATGGTCAATTTCTTCCTGTTGTTGTAAAACACGCTCGATGGTAAGACCCTTGGCGTAAAATGCGCTTTTGCTGTGGTCGCACATACCCAGGTATTCCAGCTTTAATTCATCGCGGCAGTATAACGCCATTTCTTCAACGGTGTTTATACCATCGCTCCAGGTACTATGGTTGTGCAACGTGCCTTTTAAATCGGCATGGTTTACCAGCTGCGGAAGTTTATTTGTTTCGGCCCGTTCAATAAACGTCGTGCCTTCGCGTAATTCAGGCTGTACATATTCAAGGCCCGATTTCCGGTAAATTAAATCTTCACTTTCAGGCTGATCAATCGGTTCAACGGTTTTGCTTAAAACGTCTTTAACATGCTCGTCGTCGCCGGTTTGTTCAAAAAGCTTTTTATAAAAATATCGCTTCTCCACACACACCACTTCAACCTTTAAACCATTAGCCAGTTTGCCTTTTACGTGATTTTTGTCCGGCTCCACCTCTCTCATTACTTCTGATTGCACCAGCGTGGTAAACGCAATTTCCTGGTCGCGGCAGCCCAATACAACTATAAGCTTATCTATAATCTCGCAGTACCGGCGAAATTCGCCGGCAAACTCTATCAACCCGTCCGGAAAAATGCCTTTCAGTTGTTCTAAAAAGTCTTTGGCCTCCTGCTCAACTTTGGCGTAAAGGAATTTGCCATGGCTGGCCATATTAAATTCAATTACATTCCGTATGTCTTCCTGTGTTTTAAGTCCGAAGCCTTTCGCTTCAACCAGGCGGTTTTCGTTACAGGCATAATATAGCTCGCCAATGTTCTCTATTCCCAGATCTTTCCAAATAATGGCCACCTTTTTCGGGCCGATACCTTTTATGCCCATCATCTCGACAACACCTTCGGGCGTCTTTGCAAGCAGATCTTCCATCTCGGTTATGGTGCCTTTTTCAAGCAGTTCAATTATTTTGCCGGCTGTACTTTTGCCAATGCCATCGACTTTTTCAAGCTCGGCAAAGGTCTTGCCGGCGGCCGGAAAAGGCAGCTTATCAACCTTAAAAGCAGCATTAGCCAGTGATTTTATCTTAAACGGATTTTCCTCGTGCAATTCCATCAATTGCGAGAGCAGGCGAAGCTTACGGGCTATGGGTTTGTTTTCCATAATTTAATTGAGGGTGTAAAAATACGAAAGCCACCCAATACAAGGCGGCTTTCCCATAAAAATATCGATAAAACTTAATTTATATCAATGTCATAAGGCATCCTCGCCTGCGGGGTGCGCATCATCATAGTTACGCCTTTTATTTGCTGGTAATATTTAAAATTATCACCCAGTTCCGATTTCACAAAATGCATTTTTAACTGGTCGCCGCCGAGGCCGAATTTATTCAGGAAGCTTTTTTGGTCGGGGTAGGCCACTATATTATACTTTTTGATATGGGCCTTTTTTGCAGCAGCCGCTATGGCATCATTTATATTGCCCAGCCTGTCCACAAGGCCTATTTTTACGGCTTGTTCGCCTGTCCAAACACGACCCTGGCCAATACTATTAATGTAAGCCTGAGTTTTGTTGCGGCCGGTGGCAACAGCTTTTGTAAAATCGTCGTACCCGCGGTTTACCTGGTTTTGCAGTATAGCCTTTTCTTTTGGTGATAACGGTCTGGTTAAATCGCCTAAGTCAGCATATTTGCCGGTTTTTACACCGTCGAAAGTCATACCCAGTTTGTCGGTAAAAAACTTTTGCATGTTGGGCAGCACCGCAAAAATACCTATGGACCCGGTAATGGTATTGGGTTCGGCAATTATCGAATCAGCTGCACAGGCTATGTAATACCCGCCAGATGCGGCCACATCGCCCATTGATACGATTATCGGCTTAACTTTTTTAGTCAGCATAACCTCGCGCCACATCACATCCGACGCAAGGGAGCTGCCACCCGGCGAGTTGATACGGAAAACCACAGCTTTAACTTTGTCGTCCTCACGCGCTTTACGTAAAGCTTTCGAAATTCTTTCGGAGCCTATGCTATTATCGTCGCCTTCGCCGCCAACTATATCGCCCGATGCATATACTATGGCAATATTGTTTTTCGAAGTTTCTTTTTTATCCTCTTTGGCCGACTCGCTTGTGCCGTACTCACTTAATTCAATGGTTTTTAAATCGTCGCCGGCATCAATTCCTGCGCGCTTTTTCAAATCATCTAAAATTTCATCCTTGTATTTTAAGCCGTCAACAAGGTGGTATTTAAGAGCGTCCTCAGGTTCGCGTATTTTCAATTGGTTGGCAATGGCAAATAACGAATCCTTGCTTATTTTCCGGCTTTGACTTATCCCGGTTAAAAAATGGTCATACAATGAGCCCAGGTACGAGTTTACCTGCAGGCGATTGGCGTCGCTCATTTTTGTTAAAAAGAAAGGCTCAACGGCGCTTTTATAGGTGCCTACCTTAATTATTTGTGCTTCTATTCCCAATTTATCAAGCGTTCCTTTCAGGAAGGTGATTTTTGAATTAAAACCTTTAAAATCAAAAAGGCCTTTAGGGTTGATATATACCTTATCGGCAACTGAGGCCAGGTAGTAGAAGCCCTGGGTATAAATTTCAGAGTAGGCAACTATAAATTTACCTGATTTTTTAAAGTCGATAAGGGCGTTGCGTATTTCTTCGGTAGTGGCCTGGCCGTTTAACAGGACGCTTTCATCCAAAAAAATGCCTTTTATGTTTGAGTCTTTTTTGGCCTTTTTTATATTGGCCAATATATCATTAAGGCCCATTGTTTTTTCCCCTTCTACGCCTAAAAAGCCAAGTGCAGCTAAAGGGTTATGTGGGGTGCGCTCGGTAATGGGGTAGTTTAGCTTTATTTGCAGCACCGAGTTTGGGGTTACATCAACGGTTTTATCGCTGTTGCCATCAACCAGGCCTGCTATAATGCCAATAACAATAATTAGCAACACCACACCTGCTAAAATAAAACCCACCATACTGGCGAAGACAAATTTGAAGAATTGTTTCATTAAATGTTATAAATCTTTTATCTATGCAAACTTAGCAATTCGATATCGTATAATATTAAGAGTGATATCCAAAATATTTGTTACAACATGAATAGGGTTTTTTTACTTCTCGGCAGCAACCTGGGCAACAGGCAGCAGCACCTGCAACAGGCAATCGAACTGATTGGTACCCATCTCGCCCCAGTTAAAAAAACATCGTCAATATATGAAACACAATCGTGGGGAAAAACCGATGCGCCCGACTATTTAAACCAGGTTGTAATATTAGAAACGGAAATACCGGCATCTGAAATACTGCGTAAAATATTGGATATTGAACTTATGCTGGGTCGTAAACGTGAAGAGAAGTGGGGCTCACGCACAATTGATATCGATATACTTTTTTATGGTGATGAAATAATAGACGATAAGAACCTGCAGGTTCCACATCCCGAATTACACAATAGGCGCTTTACATTGGAACCCCTTGCAGAAATAGCGCCCGGCCTGCTTCACCCTGTATTAAAAAAGACTATCTTAGACGTGAAAAATAACCTTAAAGATAGCTTGATTGTAAAAAAGTTATAATTTTGGAAAATATAAACCAAGATATGTCATATATATTCCCCGAGCATGACCTGGACCTATCGTTTTTATTTGAAATTGCCGACGGCAGTGACGAATTTATTGTAGAATCCATAGATATGTTCCTGCAACAAACCCCTGATTTGCTGCAAACCATTAATACGGCTATTGACAACAAGGACTGGACCCTTGCAGCACAGGCTGCACATAAACTGAAACCCAATCTTGGTTTCTTCGGTATGCCCATAAGCCAGGCCACTATACAGGAAGTTGAAATAATGGCCAAGAACGGCGCCCCCGAAGAAGGTCTATTGATATCTAAATTTACCGACGTGAAAAATCTCATCATCCCAAACTTAGACAGGCTGGCAACGATAAAGGCTTCTAAGGAATAGAGACCAGATATTGGAAATTAGATATTAGGAATACGAACGTCGGAGAATCGATTGGGGAATAGAAATTTGTGCCGCCCAACTAATCTCTAACCTCAAATTAACTGACCTCTATACAAGTACTAAACTTCAGTTACACTAAAGCTGTAGCTTTCCATTATTAAATTAGCCAGCAGGCTTTTGCAGGCGGTGTCAACTTTACTGTTTGCAGCTTCTTTGCTTTCTGCATCAATCTCCAAAGTGATGTGTTTGCCAATACGTACATTTTGAATTTCGGCTAAACCCAGGTTTTTCATGCTGCCGGTTACGGCTTTACCTTGAGGGTCGAGTATTTCTTTTTTTGGCATTACGTCAATTTCGGCCTGGAATTTTTTCATTAGTGTTTGTTTAAATATACCGGTAACGGTGTTTTAGCTGTCTTTTTGGGCGGTATTCATCATGCTTGCGCTCAAAAATTTGAACTGAATAAGCGATAAAGTGATATAAAACAATATCACCGCCGGAACTGCCGCAAATTTAAAAAATAGAATGAGTATTGCCGAGAACAACAGTAATAAATAACGCGAAATATTTTGGTTAAAATCGCGGTTTTTGAATTTCAATGACATCATGGGCACTTCTATAACCAATAAAGTACACATTACGACACATAACACCGATAACACCCATGGGTTTTGCAGTGGGGCGGTGAAATATTTGTTATGATGGTCGAGTATCAGCGGGAAAGAGGCGATCAGGATAGCATTTGCTGGTGTAGGCAACCCAATAAAGTTTTCGGCTTGCCGAGTATCCACATTAAATTTTGCCAGCCTTAATGCCGAAAATACGGGTATTAAAAACGCTATAAAGTTTAAATATTGACTGATATTATCTATCTGGCGGGCCTCCAGCAGCAACTGGTACATTATTACTGCAGGCAATACGCCAAAGCTTACCATATCAGCCAGCGAATCCAAATCTTTGCCTATGCCCGAAAACGATTTGAGAACACGCGATGCGAGCCCGTCAAAAAAGTCAAATATGGCCGATAAAAATATGGCGTACGATGCAGCTATCAACTCGCCCTTGAAGGCTAAAACTATACCTATGCAACCGCTGAAGAGGTTTGCACAGGTAATAGCATTCGGCAAGTGTTTTTTAAGACGATTCTTCATTCCGGTATGAAGGTATCAACATTTTATTAAATAAATATGAAGTTTACCATTAACTTTCTGCTAATATAACTTCACAAATTTTAATTTATTACGAATTCATCGAAATCAAAAACTCTTCGTTGGTTTTTGTGCCTCTTATCTGGGCCTGTAAAAATTCCATCGATTCCTGCGAGTTCATGTCAGCCAGGTGATTACGTAATATCCAGATCCTTTGTAACGTTTCGCGGTCAAGCAGCAAATCGTCGCGGCGGGTACTCGAAGCCGTGATATCAATAGCAGGGAATATGCGTTTGTTGGACAATTTTCTATCCAATTGCAGCTCCATGTTACCGGTACCTTTAAACTCTTCAAAAATAACCTCGTCCATTTTCGAACCGGTTTCTGTTAATGCTGTAGCGATAATGGTTAATGAACCGCCATCCTCGATGTTACGGGCGGCGCCGAAGAAGCGCTTAGGTTTGTGTAATGCATTTGCATCAACACCACCTGATAATATTTTACCGGATGCAGGAGCAACTGTGTTATAAGCACGGGCCAAACGGGTAATAGAATCCAGCAGGATTACCACATCATGACCGCACTCAACCATGCGTTTTGCTTTCTCCAGTACAATATTGGCGATTTTTACGTGGCGCTCGGCAGGCTCATCAAATGTTGATGATACTACTTCGGCGCGTACGCTGCGGGCCATATCGGTTACCTCTTCCGGGCGTTCGTCAATCAGTAATATAATCAGGTAAACTTCCGGGTGGTTTTTGGCAATGGCGTTGGCCACATCCTTCAGCAACATGGTTTTACCTGTTTTTGGCTGCGCCACAATTAAACCGCGCTGCCCTTTACCTATTGGCGAGAACAAGTCCATAATACGGGTAGAGTAATTACCGGCATCAGTAAACAGGCTCAGTTTTTCGGACGGAAACAATGGCGTTAAGTGGTCGAAAGGTACGCGGTCACGCACTTCGGCAGGTATACGGCCGTTAATAGCTTCTACACGTACCAGCGGGAAATATTTTTCACCTTCTTTTGGCGGGCGAATGCTACCGCGAACGGTATCGCCGGTTTTAAGGCCGAATAATTTTATTTGCGACTGTGATACATAAATATCATCAGGAGAAGTCAGGTAGTTATAATCCGACGAGCGTAAAAAGCCATAGCCATCAGGCATGATTTCGAGCACGCCTTCGTTTACTATTACGTTGTCAAAATCAAGGTTGATAGCAGGTTCCTGGCTTTTTTGTTGGGTGGTTTGGTTATTTACACGGCGCTCAAATTTTTGCGTGCGGCCTTCAGTCACAGTTTCTTCGTCCTTTGGCTCACCTTCGTCTGATCTTGATGCCGACACGGCAGGCATTATCGGTGTAGTGTTGCCATCTTCAGATTCGTCAACAGGTGCCTCGTCATCAGGCATATCAAAAAGGTTGGTATCATCAAGCGGGACCTCAACTCGTGGGGTATTGCTGTTTTTTACTACTCGGATGCGTTTGCGTGTTTTTTCGCCGGCTTCGGCGGCAGGGGGAGGGGGCAGTACAGCAGCATAATTGCTGGCAACGGTATCAGCCTGTGCGCGGGCTGCTTCAATTAGTTGTTCCTGTTCAACAATCCTCGTTACAAGGGCAGCTTTTCTAAGTTCGTCGGCTTCTGCAATACCTAAATTTTTGGCAATTTCGCGTAACTCAGAAACGAGTTTATCGTTCAATTCGTTTGTATCAAACATATTATGAATTATAATTCAAAGGGATTTTAATAATTTTTGTAGTCGTATTTATCTTCAATAGTACTATGGAGTCGTGATGTCTTACCCGGCAATTAAGCTATTTGCCCGGTAACGGGCTTTAATGTATTAACAAATTCTTTTTATACTTTATTAAACGGAGATGTTTTTATTACGAAAATATTAACTATGCAACTTGTTTTGCAACATCTAAACCCATGTAAATAATTTAATAAAATAACGTGGAGTTTTAAATTGTTTCTTTAGTGCAAGAAAAATTCAACGGAAAACACTGCAATTTTAGTCATTTAATTTAAATTATCAAACTATTTAAAAAAATATACTTTATTGGCCAACACTTCAACTAAATTTTAGTTTTTTTGGGCATTCAAAATTAAAACACCGCTCATGATATCGCGCCAATACCTCATAGAACAGATAAAACGTAAAAAATCATTTTTATGTGTAGGGCTTGATACGGATATTGAAAAAATTCCAGAATTTTTAAAAGAATATCCCGACCCGATATTCGAATTTAACAAACGGATTATTGATGCCACGCACGACTTATGCGTCTCCTATAAGCCAAATGCGGCTTTTTATGAAAAGCACGGTGTAAAAGGCCTGCAAAGTTTAATTGCTACCTGGAAATACCTTCCTAAAGAATGTTTAAATATTATAGATGCCAAGCGCGGCGACATGGGCAATACATCGGGCATGTATGCCAAAGCTTTTTTTGACGAGGCTGCGGCGGGGATGAGTTTTGATGCCATAACGTTATCGCCTTATATGGGGCACGATGCGGTATCGCCTTACCTTGAATATAAAGACAAATGGGTCATCATTTTAGCGCTAACCTCGTCGGCAGGCAGTAAAGATTTTCAATACCTGACCACCGAACATGGCTTTTTATACGAAGCTGTGATACAAAAGGCCAATACCTGGGCCAATGCCGATCGTATTATGTATGTAGTTGGGGCCACTAAAAGCACCGAGTTTACCAACATCCGCAAATATGCGCCCGATAACTTCCTGCTGGTGCCCGGCGTAGGCGCACAAGGCGGCAACCTGGCCGAAGTTTGCCATTATGGGATGAATAAGGACTGCGGGTTGATAGTAAATGCATCACGTTCAATAATATACGCCTCAAATGGGAAGGACTTTGCCGAAGCGGCAAGGGCCGAGGCGATGAAAATTCAGCAGGAAATGCAGGTGGAGTTGGAGAAGGCGGGGGTGATTTAAAAAAGACACAAGAAGGCAGGAGTCGAGAAGTTAATACTTTTTCTCTTGTTTCTTGACTCTTGATTTCTTGCGTCTTCCTCGTTATACTTCCAGCTTCCCTTCGATAGAATCGTCCAATGTTTGTCCGATAGCGGCGCCGACCAACATTTTTGCAAAGGCGATGGTATTGCCGTGTTTGTTGTCCCAGTAATAACCTTCAATAGGTTCAACTTTTATTATGGAAATGCGCGGGTCGTCTTCGCCGTCGGTAAACCAGGTTTTCATGATGGGTTCCCAAAGCTCTTTGATTTTCCCTCTATCTTCGTTAACCGATGCAATGCCATAAATATTCAGGAAATCGGAATGTGCCGAGCCCTGGAACAGTAGATGTACAAAAGGGTCGTGCGATACTTCGTCGTTTTTATGGCTGTCGTTTGAGCTCAAAAACCAAAAGTTGCCTTCGTCGTCAATTTGCTGTACTGCCATTGGCCTGGTAGTAAGCGGAATGCCGGTTTTAATATTGGTGCAAAAAAAGCAGGTTTTAGTTTTGTAGGCCAGTTCTCTTATTTTTTCAATGGCTTCAGCGCCATTAAGGTCCTTGGCGTTTTCTTCGGGTTGTTGTTGGTTAATGCTATCCATAACAAATTAATAACCAACCGGGAAAAGTATTGTTTAGGGAAACTAATTTAATTGATAAAACATGTAGTTGTAGGGAATGACTTAGATTGAACCTTTATCTTTCAGTCGTTTTATTACTGCATCGGCTTCCACTGTGTCAAATTCATTTTTAAGGTAAATTTCGGAAAGATATACCACCTCTTTAACCAATAACACACATGTAATTACCCTTGCACCACCTGACTTTCCTTAATTTGTACCGGAAATGGCCATCCTGATTTTGTAAACATTTTGTCCAAGATGTGTTCCTTTCGTCGGATTTTTTTCTAACTCGTCAATAAGTTTCGCGAGGTCACCCTTGGTGGCTTTGTGTTTTTTAGCTATTCGTTTAAATTCGTTGTCGAACAACGCCGAGACTTTGACATTATAACTCATCAAGTAAAGTCCTGGCGTCTTTTAACTCAATTTTACCTTCCTGATGTAACCTGATTTCTTCAAACGATTTCTTAAGGTTGTTATAAAGTCGTTGTTCGGCTTTATTTAAGGGCCGGTCCGTATCTGCTGGAGTTGCTTCTACATTATAACTCAAACCAAGTGCATCTAAAACAGCCTTTACTGCTTTTTCGGATTTTTTATTGTCGATATTTACCGTCAGCGTCGTAATAATATCAAAATTACAAATTTCTTTTAATATTTATTTTGATTTGTAAATCATCACACTGCAAACACCATCTTTCTATCCGGAAACTTCACTGCGTAATTATCAACCATATTCCTGATATAATCATTGCCAGGATAGGGAGTAAGGTGGTTTTTCAGCTGATCCAGGCTGTCGGCGTTAAAATAGTGCGAAATATAGCCCATGCCGTAAAACTTGCCTTTTTCGATCAGCAGGCAGCTGTGCTCTTCATCATTACGACCGGCATCGCGGATAGCAAATGTAGGCAGTGCTTTGTTCAATTCATCAATTGCCAGGCTTACGCGCTGGTTGTAGTCTTCAACCGACTCATGGCCCTCACAGGCACAACTACCCAAGTTAACCCCCGTGCATGCTGATGTGTTATTTTGAATAAAACATAGCTTCGGACAAAGCTGAAAAGTATCTATCAATTTCATTACAATGCTGCGACCCTCGAACAAGGTATTGCAGCTGTAAATTGCCCCGGTCATTTTACGGTGCTTATCAACAGCAAGGCGCAGGTAGCCGCGCTGGTCCTCAAATGCGTATAAGCTGTAGGCGTGCTCAAACCGTTTGAGTGACCGGTTGTATTTTGGCCATAGGCGTTTTATTTCAACAGCTTCCAGTACAAAGGCAACCAGTTCGGTGCCGCATGTTTGGAAAGTAATATTATGAATGTTGCGCAAAAACTCCTGGCGCTGCACCCCGGGGTTATTACCGGTAAAATGGCTGCATACACGCTTTTTTAAATTTTTGGCCTTGCCAACATATATCACCTTACCTTTTTGGTCGTGGAAATAATAAACTCCCGGCGACGGTGGTAAAGCTTCCACGTCCTTTTTCGGCAGGTTAGCCGGCAACACCTGTTCTTTGGAGTTTTGCTTTAATGCAAGCGGAATATGGTTGCCATTATCTTTTGCTAACAACATCGAGAATAATATCGATGTGGCCTCAGCATCCCCCGCCGCCCGGTGACGGCTTTCATTTTCTATCCCTAAATGTCGGCACAATTTACCGAGACTATAGGAGGGAAGACCGGGCATTATTTTACGCCCAAGGCGTACTGTACACAGCTTATTGCATTGCAATTCGTAACCTGCAGCAGCCAGATGGTAACGCACAAATGAATAATCGAAATTAACGTTATGCGCAACAAATGTTTTATTGTTAAGCAAGTGGTAAATATCATGTGCCACATCCTCAAACGGCGGTGCGTTTTGTACCATATCATTAGTGATGCCGGTTAGTGCACTTATATAAATAGGTATTTCGCGGCGGGGGTTAACAAGGGTAGAATAACGCTCAATAACTTTTTTTCCGTTATGTATACAAATAGCTATCTCGGTAATGCCGTTCGCGCTGGCATGCCCTCCGGTGGTTTCAATATCAACTATTGCATACATGGATGTAAATGTAGTAAGTTTTTGCTAATTTAATTAGTTTTTGTTGAAATGTTGTAAGGTTGAAATGTTGTAAAGTTATTTTTGAACGCTGCAAAAGTTTAAACAAAAAAATAACCCGGCAGATTTTACCGGGTTATTTTTTTATTTGAAAGGTCAACTTTTCAACCTTACAACATTTCAACTTTCCAACAAATATTATTTCTTTTTTGAAGGGGGCAATTGCTGCTGCTGTTTCTGGCGCATCATTTCTTCCATACGAGCCTGGAAACCGCTGGTTTTCTTTTTGGCATCAACAGGTTTCTTTTTGTTTTCCTGTATCTGGGCATGTATTTTTTTATCGTCAACCATTAGCCTGATGATGTATTGTTGTAAAAACGTCATCATGTTGGCCAAAAAGTAATAATAATTTAAACCTGCAGGGAAGCTGTTCAACGCGCCAAGGAAAATAATCGGGGTAATGTAGCCGATATATTTCATCTGACCCGAAGCGCCTGATATCTGGTTGTTAAAATAAGTGTAAATAAGCGTTGATATCGTCATCAGCACGCACATTAAGCTCAGGTGGTCGCCGACAAACGGAATATGCGGGAATGTGATTATCGAATCGTAAGTCGAAAGATCATGCATCCATAAAAAGCTTTGGCCACGCAACTCGAACAAGCTTGGGAAAAACCGGAAGAATGCAAACACTATAGGCATTTGTATCAGCAACGGCAAACATCCGCCGAGCGGGTTTACGCCTGCTTTTTTGTAAAGCTTTAAATACTCTTGCTGTAAAAGGGTTGGGTTGTCTTCGCCAACTTTTCCCTTTATTTCGTCCATCTCCGGCTTCAGCACGCGCATTTTAGCCATCGATAGGTATGATTTATAAGTAAGCGGTGATAACACCAGCTTAAGCACAAGTGTTAACGCAAGGATAATCAACCCGTAGTTGCTTGTAAATTGGCTCAGGAAATTAAACACCGGCAACACCGAAAACTTGTTGATATATGCCAGGAATCCCCAGCCCATGTAAACCTGTTTCTCTAAATGGTAACCCTGTGTTTTAAGGAAGTTATATTTAACCGGGCCGAAATAAAATTCCATCGGGTAGCTGCCATCGGTGCTTTTGGGTATCACCACATTGGCGCTCATTCTTTTTACGTCGACAGTATCTGTAACATCGGTCGTTACGCCCAGGCTTGATTTCGAAAACCCTTCTTTTGCAATTAACACCCCGGAAAAAAAGTGCGCTTCGAAAGATACCCATTGCATCTTTTTGTCGCTGATCTCCTTGGTGTCGTCTTTACTTTCGCTCAGGTAATCAACATCACGTTCGGTGTTCATGTAATAAACGGTAGTGTACCGGCGCTCCTGCTCCATGTCTTTTTCCTGCCTGCGCATGCTGGCTGCCCAGTTAACATTAAGTGTATTGGTATTGGCAATTACTTGGTCAAGCCCGGTGGCTTTAATCGTTAAACCAACTTTATAACCTGTTCCTTTTAACGAGTAAATATAATCGATGTATTGTGTGGCGCTGTAATTTAAGCGCATTGTTATGCTCGACGAATCTTTTTCAGCTACCTGTAAATCGCCGCCAGTCGGGGTAAAATAAAGTTTATCGGTATTGATACTGCTGTTGCCTGCAGCAAAGGTTAAACCAAAGCTGTTTTTATCGCCATCAAATAAAATAAGCGGC
Source organism: Mucilaginibacter flavidus (assembly GCF_024055575.1). Taxonomy (GTDB): domain Bacteria; phylum Bacteroidota; class Bacteroidia; order Sphingobacteriales; family Sphingobacteriaceae; genus Mucilaginibacter; species Mucilaginibacter flavidus. Next base: position 132,340 of record NZ_JAMXOE010000012.1, read on the forward strand.
ATTTTATTAGATGTCTTGTAATCCTTCAGCTCAACCGAGTAAACCTTGCCACCCTGGGTGCTTAGTTTTACCCGGATGTCTTTATTCTCGAGCGTAACAAACTTTTGCGTGCCGATTGTTGTTGCACCAAAAGGTGTTTTTAAAAGTGCTGAATCAACCTTTTTGTCGGTTGCAGCCGTTGCCTTAGCTTTTGAAGTATCAGTATATTTTGCGGTAGTAATAACACCGGGTGTTTTAATCAGCCCTTTTTTTAAAGAATCGGCATGCGCCACTATCCTTTCTTTCTTTAGGTCTGCTTCGCTGGGCTTCATCAAAAAGAACGAGGCGCCCATTATAATCATAATCAGGAATAACCCTGTAAAAGTATTTTTATCCATTTTAGTGTATCGTACAAAAAATTACTGCTTGCGGGCATAAGCCATTGAAGCGGCGACAAAGTTAATAAAAAGTGGATGCGGATTTGCAACTGTTGATTTTAATTCGGGGTGAAATTGTGCACCTACAAAAAACGGATGGTTTTTAAGCTCAACTATCTCAACCAGGTTGTTTTCGGGGTTAAAACCTGTTGGGGTTAAACCGGCATTTTCGTAATCTTTTAAATAGTCATTGTTAAACTCGTAGCGGTGCCTGTGGCGTTCGCTGATACGGGTTTTTCCGTAGAATTTCTCAGCCTTGCTGCCTTTTTTAATGTCGCAGGCATAAGCGCCGAGGCGCATGGTGCCACCTTTATTAACCACCTTTTTCTGCTCTTCCATCATGTTGATAACAGGATAAGGGGTTTCGGGGTTCATTTCGGTGCTGCTGGCATTTTCGAGTCCCAACACGTTGCGTGCAAATTCAACAACCGCACATTGCATGCCCAGGCATATACCAAAGAATGGGATATTATTTTCACGAACATAACGGATTGCTTCAATTTTTCCTTCAAAGCCACGCTCTCCAAAGCCGGGGGCAACTAAAACGCCGTGCAGGCCTTTCAATTTTTCAATGGCGTTACCGGGAGTTAACTGTTCTGACGGGATATATTCAACTTTTACTTTTGCCTCATTTTTGGCGCCGGCGTGTATGAATGATTCAACAATAGATTTATAGGCATCCGGAAGTTCAACATATTTACCTACCAGGCCTATGCGCACCTCGAAAGTCGGGTTTTTTAAACGGCCCAAAAAGTCTTTCCAGCTTTCAAGGTTTGGTTCGTTTTTATGCGGCAGCTTTAGTTTGGCTAATACCGTTTTGTCCAATTGTTCTTTCAGCATCAATAACGGCACATCATATATGGTTGATGCGTCTATCGATTCGACAACTGCATTAACGTTTACGTTACAAAACAAAGCTATTTTTTTTCGGATGTCGGTATTTAAATGATGTTCGGTGCGGCAAACCAGGATATCCGGCTGTATACCATATTCCAGCAACATTTTAACCGAGTGCTGTGTAGGTTTGGTTTTCAACTCGCCTGCAGCAGCCAGGAATGGGATAAGCGTTAAGTGAATAACCAATGAATTGCCGGACCCAACTTCCCACCTGAACTGGCGCACCGCCTCGATATAAGGTAATGATTCAATGTCGCCAACTGTACCGCCCAATTCGGTTATAATAATATCGTAATCGCCGCTTTCGCCAAGTATGCGGAAGTTTCTTTTTATCTCGTCGGTAATATGGGGTACCACTTGTACGGTTTTACCGAGGAATTTACCTTCGCGTTCCATATTTATCACATTTTGATAAATACGGCCGGTGGTAATGTTGTTTGCTTTGGATGTTGGGGTATTTAAGAAACGTTCATAATGGCCAAGGTCAAGATCGGTTTCGGCGCCATCCTCGGTAACGTAACACTCGCCATGTTCGTAAGGGTTCAATGTTCCCGGGTCGATGTTAATGTAAGGGTCGAACTTTTGGATGGTTACGCGATAACCGCGCGCCTGTAGAAGTTTAGCTAAGGAGGCCGAAATAATGCCTTTGCCTAATGACGAAGTAACGCCACCCGTAACAAATATGTATTTAGTCATGATTTTTGTGTGTTTGGCCCGGTTGTGAGGCCGGAACAAATTGTTTGTGTACGGGATACAAAAGTAAGAAAATTTTTGGGGTTAAGAGGGCGATTTGAAAATTTGATGATTCGACGTTTGAAAATTTGATGATTTGAAAATTTGAAGATGAAACAGCGGTATTTTATTTTCAAATCATCAAATCAACGCATCTTCAAATTAACCAAATCCTCCGGCGTATCTATCGCATAGGTTTCCAGTTCTGTTTCGGCAACTTTTATACGATAGCCATTTTCAATCCAGCGCAATTGCTCCAAACTTTCGGCTTTTTCTAAGGAAGATACCGGCAATTTTGTAATTTCCTGCAAAACATCCGCTCTATAACCGTAAATGCCGATGTGTTTAAAATAAGTAAAATGGCTCAGCCAGTTTTGCTGTTCCTGCCCGCGGATATGGGGGAGCGGCGAGCGTGAAAAGTAAACAGCCTCAGACAGTTTACTGATAACCACCTTTGGCGAGTTTACATTAAACAACTCCTGCTCATTCGCTACTTTTTTAACCAGTGTGGCAATTTGGGTGCCGGCATCATTAAAGCAAAAAGCAAGTTTGGTTATTTGTTCAGGGTCGATATAAGGTTCATCGCCCTGTATATTAATAATTACGTTGTATTGTGGATGCTGTCGGGCCACTTCGGCGCAACGGTCGGTGCCGCTTTGATGGTCGGCAGATGTCATGATGGCAACACCGCCGAAGGCAAGTACATGGTCATAAATACGAGTATCGTCCGTCGCTACTATAACTTCGGTAAGGTGTTCGCATTTTTTGGCCTGCTCATAAACCCGCTGTATCATGCTTTTGCCGGCAATATCAACCAAAGGTTTGCCTGGGAAACGGGTAGAAGCGTAGCGGGCGGGGATGATGCCGAGGATGGTCATGGGATTTATGATTTTAGATTTACGAATTACGATTTTTAAAAATTAAGCAATCGTAATTCGTAAATCGTAATTCTAAAATTAAAACAACCCGTTCAACTCCCGCTCAACCAACTGCACAATAGTGGCCAGGTCTTCGGTATTGTTGGCAAAATCGATGTTGTCTTTATCAATAATCAGCAGTTTGCCCAGTTTGTAACCTTTAATCCATTTATCGTACTTATCATTCAGTTTTGATAAATAATCAAGCCTGATGCCGCTTTCATACTCCCGACCACGGCGTTGTATGTTGTTTACCAACGTTGGTACCGATGCCTTAAGGTAGATAAGTAAATCTGGCGGTTTTATAAACTCCGTGATGTTGTCAAATATGGCTGCGTAGTTCTCGTAGTCGCGTGTTGTCATCAGGCCCATATCGTGCAGGTTTTCTGCAAAAATGTAGGCATCCTCATAAATGGTACGGTCCTGTATCAGATTGTGGCCATTTTTCTGTATATCGATAATCTGGCGGTAACGGGCATTTAAAAAATATATCTGCAGGTTAAAGCTCCAGCGCTTCATGTCGCTGTAAAAATCTTCCAGGTAGGGGTTGTTATCAACCGCCTCAAATAAGGGGTCCCAGCCGTAATTTTTTGCCAGTAATTCGGTAAGTGTAGTTTTACCGGCGCCTATGTTTCCTACAATAGCAATGTGCATATTCTTAGTTCATGGTTAATAGTTCTTGGTTCATAGCTGGAAGCTGATGGTCTGTAGTTTGTTCATGACCCATAATAAATGGCTCATGGTAGAATAGTTGATACATAATACCGTGCGTTGCAGAATGAAACCCGGCCTAATATACAGTTTGAAGTATGAACTATCAACTGTCAGCCTAATTTTTTCCGGCCATGAACGATGAACCATCAGCTATGACCCAATTAAAAACTCCTGAAACCGATAATCTCGCGTACTTCCTTAATGGTTTTTGACGCACTTTCGCGGGCTTTTATGGCGCCATGGCGTGCAACCTGGCGCAGGTACGACGAATCCTGTGAAATGTCTTTAATCCTGTCGCGGATTGGCGCGGTAGCTATAATAATATCTTCGGCAAGTTGCTTTTTAAGATCGCCGTAGCGTATCTGGCAGGTGTTGTATAAGTTGTCGAAATGCTCATAAGTATCGGCCGATGAAACCACTTTGATAATATCAAACAGGTTTTGAATTTCGAGCGGTTTCTCCTGGTTTTCAGTGGTCGGCCCACCATCTGTAACGGCTTTCATTACTTTTTTACGGATAATTTCCGGCGAATCCGACAAATAAACGGCATTGCCTTCGCCTTCCGATTTGCCCATTTTTCCTTTACCGTCAAGTCCGGGTATTTTTACCAGGTTCTCACTAAAGTTAAAAGCAAACGGCTCGGGGAAATAGTCCTTGTTGTACAAACGGTTAAAACGGTTTGCAAACGTGCGCGCCATTTCAAGGTGTTGCTCCTGGTCTTTACCTACAGGTACTTTTGTGGCGCGATGTAGAATAATATCGGCGGCCATTAAAACAGGGTAAGTAAGCAAGCCTGCGTTAACGTTATCAGGGTTTGCGCGCACTTTATCTTTAAAAGAAGTAGCACGTTCAAGTTCGCCCAAATAGGCATTCATGTTCAGGAAAAGGTAAAGCTCTGCAGTTTCCGGTACGTCCGACTGCAGGTAGATAGTAGCCCTTTCCGGATCAATACCTGCCGCTAAATACTCTATCAATACCTGTTTTACGTTTCCGTGCAGGTCGGCAGGGGTAGGGTGGGTAGTTAACGAGTGTAAATCGGCAATAAAAAAGTAGCAGTTATACTCATGCTGCATTTTTACAAAATTCTGTATTGCCCCGTAATAATTTCCAAGGTGTAAGTTCCCGGTTGAACGTATACCACTAACAACAGTTTCCATGGCGCGAAAGTAAGGAATTTTTATATTTTTGGTGGAGATGAAATTGATATTGAAAAAGGTGCACGTCTATCTTTACGTTTTTAGTGTTGCGCTTTCGTATTTTTTATTTTGGCCTTTTTTTAAGTTTTTTTCGCTTAAACCCAGCCGTTATCGCAACATGAACCGCTTTCGCAGGTACTGGGCGATAATAAGCTCGGCACTAGTAGGTTTCTTTTATCGGTTTACTTATGAAGTACCCGTCGACTGGAGCAAAACCTATTTAGTTTGCCCGAATCATACCTCAAATCTCGATATCTCGGCCATGTGTGTACTGGTTAATACCAACTGTAGTTTTATGGGTAAGGAGGAACTGAAGGACGCCCTTGTAACCGGATTGTTTTTCCGCACGGTTGATATACCTGTAAATCGCGACAGCAAAATGTCATCGTACCGGGCGTTTAAAAAAGCTACTGAGAAATTACAGGAAGGGATTACGCTTATAATTTTCCCCGAAGGGAAAATAAGCGACGATTATCCGCCAACTTTGCATGAGTTTAAGAACGGTCCGTTCCGTTTGGCTATCGAGCATAAAATTCCTATTATCCCGGTATCATCATCAAACACCTGGCTTAAGCTTTGGGATGATGGCACTAAACATGGTACGCGCCCGGGCATATGCGATATTTATGTGCACAAACCCATAGAAACCACAAACATGACTTTAGATGATGCCGATAATTTGCGCGATAAGGTTTACAATATAATAGCCCAAAAAATTGGAAGCGAAGGGATAGCAGCTGCAATGGTATGAACAAGACAATAACCTACACAAAAATTATTTTGATGGCAGCCATCCCACTGATGGTTATTGCTAAAATATACCAGCTTAATAAAACCGATTTTGATATGGATTTGCTGGCTAAACAGCTAACCCCTTTGCAAAGTCACATAAAACCAAATTGTACAGTCGGTTTTTACAACAATAGCAATGATCCGGCCTTGTTTGTCGAGATGCAATATGTTATGGCACCCCAGGTTATCAGCAATAAAATTACGCCGGATACCTTGCTGGTAATACAATTTAACAACAAGCCCCTTAATACATTCACTAATTACCGTGTCATTGCGCACAACCAGGATAACAGCAGACAGATATCACTAATAACTAAAAATAACTAGATGGTGCTGATAATAACTTTTGTTAATATACTGTTGCTGTATGGGGGCATTTACGCGTTTGTGAAAAAAGTTACAATCGGCGATAGCAGGGCATTAACGATACTTACATCCGCAATTAACCTGCTGGCAGCATTAAGTTTCATGTATTACTTAATGCTGGTGTTAAACCAGAGTTTTGTTGTGCTTTAAGTAATGCTAAGTGCTATTAACCTTGCCCATATTTATTTTACCAGGCATTTTTTTAAAAATTATCGGCTCAAATCACTAAGTAATAGCCACGTTTGGGCTCTGGCAGCAGCGTTTTTTTTAACCTGCTATTTCATGTTATATGCTAGTAAATATGGCAACTGGGACGCTTTTGCCATGTGGAACCTGCACGCAAAGTTTTTTTACCATCCGGAGTTGTGGAAACATCTTTTTACAAGTAAACTAAGCTACTCCGCGCTTGATTACCCGATGATGCTACCAACAATAGTTGCTTTTTTTTGGAACGCAGTGGGTTCAATGTCGCCTTACGTGCCCTTACTTTTTGCATATGGGGTAATGTTAACCATCCCCTTATATACTTATTTCGCATTGCGCGACGAAGGGTTAAAGTGGCTGTCGCTTATTGCACTTGTGATATTTGTAACGGATAATAATTTTAAACAAATAGCAACTTCACAATGTGCTGATAGTTTGCTTTCGTTGTTGATTTTGATGGTTTTTGTTCAATATGAAAAGCTCAAAGGCTTGATTAATAACCGGGCGTACTTGCTGGGGTTTATTTGCGCATCATGTGCATGGGTAAAAAACGAGGGCCTGGTATTTTACGTTTTATTTACAGTCGGGTTTATTCTCAGCAATTACAGACTTCTCCCGGTTTTGAAAAAGTATTTGACAGGGGCAATTGTCCCAACGCTGGCGCTGGTGTCGTTCAAATTATTCTTTGCCCCTGCAAACGATTTAATTTCGGCAGATAACAAGCAATTATTCTCGCTTTCGGTGGTATTAACAGATTGGAGCCGGTATGCCACAATTTTTAAATTTTGGCTTAATACGTTGTTAAGCAATTATATATACGCTTTGATTTTAGTTTTCGCTGCTTTTGTTGTGAACCGGCGGCTTTTTGCATCAATGCCAGCTATAATTATAGCTTTGCTGCTGCTGGGCTATTTTATAATATATCTGGTAACCCCGCATGATTTAAACTGGCACCTATACACTTCATTGTACCGTATAATTCAGCACGTCTATCCGGCTTTAATATACCTGATTTTGCTTGACTTTAAAGGACCACAAACACGCCAACATCTGGCGTTGCTGAGTTAATAACCAATTCAATCTAACCCATCATGATCAAGTAGTCAAATTTTTCTATTTTTGGCAACCATGAAACTCGTGATAAAAAAGATTCATACGCACTTTTACCGGTATAGTGTGGCGTTGTTTTTTTTGCTTGTTTGGCCAATTTTATATTTTTTATCGCGCAGGCAGAGCCGCTTTAAGCACATTAATGGCATAAGGAGGTTTATCATTTTTTGCAGCACCGTTATTTCGGGAATATTTTTTAATATCGATTATGAAACAAGTGTAGACTGGAAGCGCACGTATATTATTATTGGCAACCATACTTCGAACCTCGATGTGTCGGCTATAAACCTGGCGGCAAAAAATAATCATTGCTTCATAGGTAAAGAAGAACTGCTGAGCAACCTGGTGCTGGGTTTCTTTTTCAGGACGATTGATATTACCGTTAACCGGGATAGTAAAATTTCATCCTTTCGGGCCTTTAAGACAGCCGCCGAAAGGATAAAGAATGGTGTAAGCGTTGTTATCTTCCCCGAAGCTACCATTCCTGACGATTATCCGACAACTTTATACCCGTTTAAAAATGGCGCGTTTCGCCTTGCTATTGAACTGAAAGTACCCATTATACCTATAACATCGCTTAATACCTGGAAAGTTTTGTGGGATACCGGCAGCGAATTTGGCAGCAGGCCGGGTATTTGTGATATATTTGTGCACAAAGCCATTGAAACGGCGCATTTAACCGTTGACGACGCCGACACGCTGCGGGATGAAGTACATGAGATTATTAAACAGAAATTAGCAACAGCATGACCATTGATAAAGAAACCGTTGATAAAATAGCACATCTTGCCCGCCTCGAACTTAGTGCCGGCGAAACCGACGAGATGATAAAGGACATGAGCAAGATACTGGATTTTATGGCCAAGCTTAATGAAATTGATACATCGGGTGTTGAGCCGCTTGTTTATATGACGGATGAGGTAAACGTGCTGCGTGAAGATGTGGTGAAGCAACAAATTACCCACGAGGAAGCTTTGTTGAATGCACCTAAGCATGATGATGACTATTTTTTGGTGGCAAAAGTGATAGAGAAGTAAGTCCGAAGTCCGAAGTCCGAAAGTCCGAAAGACGCTGCGCTGCTTTGATAGACTGTTTATTTGATATTGACTTGCCGATCCCAACTTTTTTCTGTCTTTGCCGTCTTTTCGGACTTTACTGACTTTCCTGACTTTTCTGACTTCAAACTGTAACAAAACCTACCTTACCATAGTCAAACAACAAAAACACATGCAACCACTTATTAGTCTTACAGATATCGGGCGTAAATATGTTATTGGTACTGAGATAATTCATGCCTTAAAGTCTGTAACATTAACTATTAATAAGGGGGAATTTGTTGCGTTGATGGGACCTTCCGGTTCAGGTAAGTCAACGCTGATGAATATATTAGGTTGTTTAGATACGCCCACCAAAGGCGAGTATATTTTAAATGGAATTAATGTTAGCCACATGACGGATAACGAACTGGCTGAAGTACGTAATACCGAGATCGGCTTTGTTTTCCAAACGTTTAACTTGCTGCCGCGTAACACCGCACTTGACAATGTGGCCCTGCCATTGGTTTATGCCGGCATTAATAAAGAAAACAGGCAGGCGCGCGCCAAAAAGAGCCTGGAAAACGTAGGACTTGGCAACCGTATGGATCATAAACCTAATGAGCTGTCGGGTGGCCAGCGCCAGCGTGTAGCTGTAGCCCGCGCATTAATTAACGATCCATCCATTATACTGGCCGATGAGCCCACCGGTAACCTTGATACCAAAACATCTATTGAAATTATGGGGTTATTGGAAGATATACACGCCAAAGGCAATACTATTATACTTGTTACGCACGAAGAAGACATTGCCATGCACGCCCACCGTATAGTGCGCATGCGCGATGGTTTGGTGGAAAATGATTACGCTAATCCGAATGTTATTACTGTTGACAGGAGTAAGGTAGTGGCGGAGTAAAGTGTTAGCAATTTGATGCCAGGCTTAATATTACATTGGCCTGTTCAACTACTTCGTCAACAAATAAATCATTGTTCCCTACAATTAGCACGTTGTTTGCGGCTTCGATAACCATGTTTTCGCTTTTTATGTTCATTATGGCGTTCCTGAAGGTCCAGTTCATCGCCAACAGCGCCTTTTGTTCGTCATTGGTACAAACATAAAACTTATGATTAAATGGTTTATCATCCTCAAAATCGAGTTCAACATGATGTACGAGGCTGATTATTCTGTCGGAAAAATTTTCGCGGCGGATAAGTATCCTGCCAAAATCTTTTTTCGATTTAATACAGCCATATACCCGGTAGTTGTAGTAATCATCTGCGTGGCCATCCCTTGTATAGTAAACCGTATGAACTTTAATAAAAACAAGGTAACAGGCATTGGCTGGATGGTTTAATTGCAGTATTCCGCCAATGGTTTTATCAGGATGACAATTAAAAAGGTCGAAATCGCCTAATGACAATTCAACATCGTCGGGTACGGTTACCTTGAATTTTGCTGTAAGGGCGGCGTAAATCTCTTCTAGCGCCTGTAATTCTAAGCCGCTAATTTTGAGTGTTTCAAATGGTAACTTATGCATCAGTATTGGTGACTTGCTATTAAAGATAATCTCTTCAGCAATGTGAACAAATGCGTGTTATAAATTCGGCCAGTTGGAGTGTTTTTTCGGCTGATATAGGTTCATGGTTACCTACGATAAGGGTATGTTCAACTATTTCAATCAAAAAATGGTCGTGCCTGATATCCATAACCGCGTTACGGAATCTACGGTCGACACCTTTGAGCGCCTTTTCGCGGTCGTTAACCAGTACGTAAAATGTATCGCTAAATGCTTTGTCTTCAGCAAAATCCAGTTCAACCGGGTGTGCCAGCTCAATAATTTTATCCGCCAGGGTCTCACGCCGTATCAGCATTCGGCCAAAGTCGGCTTTTAAAAATGCAAGAGCCCATATTTGATAGTCCTTGTGGCCGGACACCTTCCCTTGTCCCGGATGACGGGATTCGGTTTCAACAAAAAGAATATAACAATCGTTATTATTATCCTGTTTGATAACAAATGAATCACGGACGGTAATTTCAAGATAGTTTTTAAAAACTTCAAACAATTCCAGGTGGAAATCGATTTCGCCGGTAGATTCTAAATTGAATTTTGATTTAAGAATAGTATACGACTTGTAATAACTTTCTATTTCTTCGTCGGTAAGTCCGTTGGTATCAAAAGGGTAGTTGTCCATCACTTAATTAAAACGCCAAATTAACTTGTTTTATTTATTAGTAAATATAAAATTTCATTTTTGAGTATTAAGCTCATCTCGAGTACATTGTTCCTGATTGATGAAATAATAATTTCAAGTATTAAGGAGGTGAAAAATAAATTTTGAATTAGTTAAATAAATTAGTAAAAGTATTGCTGAAATAAATATTTTTGTTGGTAAATGAAAAATATACAATCCAGGTATTTTTCATCATTAATGCGGAAAGAAAACCTTAACTATTACAATTTTTACCTTTTTATATTTTTTATAACAATTGCGCCTGCAACTGTTTGTGGTCAGTATGAGTATAAAAATGTCGACAGCTATAAATCATTCCTGCAAAAAAATACGGTTCAAAATACTCTGCAATTAGATAAAAAAATACAAAAGCAGTACAGTAATATTATCGACGAAAAGAATAACGAACTGATTGAACGGTTAAAATCAAAGGATTTTCTGTTCGATACCGTAGCCTATCCTTACCTGAATTCGATATTTAACCATGTACTGTTATCCAATTCGCTGGATAAAAACCGGTTTCATTTTTTTATCGACCGGACTTTTGATGTAAACGCTTATAGTTTTGAAGATGGCACGGTTGTGTGTAACCTGGGCTTGTTGGGCGGGATGGAAAACGAAAGCCAACTGGCAATGGTTTTTTGCCACGAGATTGGGCACTACTTGCTTATGCACAGTAATAAATCAATAATTAGTCAGCTTAATAAATATAATTCGCACGAGTTTTTAACCCAGATAAAGCAAATAAAGAAACAGGAGTATAATACCAAAAAGCAGCTGGAGGATTTATTGCTTACAGATGTTTTTGACAGGAGCAGGCACAGTCGCGGACAGGAAAAAGCTGCCGACTCACTCGGTATGATATTGTTCAGCTATACAAACTATGGTGCTAAAACTGTGCCCGCTATTTTTGATTATCTCAATTCGGCCGAAGGGCTGCTGAATGCTATTACAATCCAATCTTTTCTTGGTAAGGAAAAAATTACGATAGATGATTTTTCGGTCGCTGCCCCCTCAAAAAGGATGCACTTCGGTACTACTGAGAAAAAGGAAATAATTGATTCCCTGAAAACCCACCCCGATTGCGATAAGCGAAAGCTACAAATGCAAAGCTTTTTCGGGCTGAACCCTAAGCCAGGTGTTGATTTTATTACCGGGAGCAAACAGGACCTGGAGAAAATAAAAAAATACGCACTTTTTGAAGAAGCCAAATATTCGAAGGACAAAGGCAACCTGGGCCTTTACCTGTACCAGCTTATTCAAATAGACGCGATGTTTCCTGCAGACAAGTACACTAAAAGCTGGATTTACAACACACTAACATCGTTATACACGCATCATAAAGCGCATACTTTTCATGAGGTGGTAAATGCTGTGTATATCCCGAAGAATGATAAAGACCAATATGCTACGCTTTTAAAATTATTGGATAACCTGAGCCTGGAAAAATTAGACGAAATCATCAACGCGTATTACGCAAATAATAATTCATTTATCACAATTACTAAAAATTAACAAATCCCTAATTAAATCATGAAGTTTAAACTATTACTAATCATTTTCCTGGCCATTTCTGCCACGCAAAGCTTCGCGCAAAATGCTGTGAAGGCTTTTAGCGACGTGAAAAATGTTACCGTCCGCAACGTCGGAATTATTAAAAAAAATAACATCGTAAAGGGGTATTTTACTTTTTACGAGTACGACAAGGCCGACAAAAAGAATCTTATTTACAAACTGAACCTGGTTGACGAAAACTTGAACGACCTGGGCACGAAAGAAATTACCGGCCCCAAAGACTGGGAACTGGTAAGCAGCGGCTTTGATGGCAATAACTTTTGTTTTAAATTTTACGATGATAAAAAACGCACATTCGAACTAAAAGTATATAACCAGGATGGTGTAGAAGTGGCCTCAAACCCGTTGAAAATAAATTATAAGCCATCGAGTAATTCGAAGTACGAGATGTACCAGCAAATGACAAGCCCGGAGCTAAATATTGTTGAAAACAACGGCTTTGTTGACTATACTTTTAATGACCCTAATGATGCATTTATCATCAGTTATGTCAATGGCGGTTCGAAAAATACCTGGCAACAAACTTATCAGCCTGAGGGTAAATCGAAAGTTATGCTGCCAACATTTTTGAACGGGAACGATGAAGTGATTTTAACAGCCGTGACCCGTATTGAAAAAGGTATGTATAATACCAAAACACAGCATACCGTATTGGCAAGCAGTGCAAAAACGGGCGCCCAGCTGTTTGAGGTATCAACAGAAATTGATGATAACCATGTAGTACCGATTAACGCAATTTTTGAAAATGGAAATATTGTAGTGATTGGATTAAACTATAAGTCGACCAAAACTCTTACTTCCCCGCCGGATGGCATGGCTTTTCTGATATTTGATAAAAATGGCAAGCTAGTTAAAAGTAATTTTAAAACATTTGAGGAAACTTTAGGTAAGTTTTTGCCAATGGAGGATCACAAGTTAAAAGACGGCTATTACCTGTACATACATGACATGGTGCGGACGCGTAAAAACACCAACCTAGTTGTAGCCGAAAAGTTTAAAAAGGCTGTCGATGCAGGCGGGCTAGCACTATCATTATTCAGCAATAAAGCCGGTCCGATAAAATTGCAACTTGAAAATATGGTAGTTATGGAATACGATTTGGACGGCAACCTGTTGCAGGCCAAAGAAATACCAAAAGCTAAAGGGAGCACTGGTGTATTCCCATCCTACACAGGCTTTCTGACGCCGTACCTCTTGGCGACGGTAGCTGATATATTTGGCTGGATGGACTATATGTACACCGTTAAGAGCGATGACAATGGCGATATAACCTTTAGCTTTGTTGATTATGACAGGCTTGACGCCGGCGCCAAAAAAACCGAAAATTTTGGACAGATAAAATACCACGATGGTAAAATAACTGTCGACAAAATTCCTGTTAAAAACGAGAAAGCAACTTTTTCGCGTTTAATGAGAGCCAGCACAAATCATGTGTTGCAGGTAAACTATTTTAAAAAGGAAAAGAAACTTACCATGGATATGATTAAGCTGAACAACTAAATGTTTAGCAAAAAAGCCCGATATGGCAAACTGCATTTTAGTTTGCCATATCGGGCTTTTTGTAATGGACGCGTGTAGCTGATTTCGCTGGCTCCATTTTATTTGAAACAGCCTAAACTCAAAATGCCTTCATCTTCCCGCATGAGCAGGCGCAATTGGTGTCATCAACTCCAAAACTCTTCAAAAAATGTTGGTAAAACCCTATCCGGTCGTTCATGCTGAATATGTTTTCGCCTTTGTTGCATTCAATTTCGCCGTTTATAATATTGATCGTCATGCCAAAACCAGGGACGCGGTTTGCCGCCTTATCAGCTGCATTTGGCTGCCATTTGCCAATCATCACATCATGTGCCGCTGGCCTGGCGGGTTGCGTTGTCATCCAAAAATAAATAGCCGTTTTAAAAGCGGTCACCGCATCGGTTTCTACCTGCTCGGGGTTGTTTAATAATATTTTTTTATCGCCAAAAATACAGTCAGATGCATAGCCGTAGTTGCCATTGTAGCTGATTTGCAAAGGCCCGCGGCCGTAGTATTTTTTACCGGCAACGGCAGGGTAGGTGTCGTTTTCCGAAATATAAGGTAATGATGTGTTGTTTTCGTGTATAAACATCAACCCGTCTGTGTAAGTTCCATTTTCGCCATGACGGGTTTCGTGGGCTATGTTTGCAAAAAAGGCAGCCAGCTCTTTTTTGTTGGTTTGCAGGTCTTTTTCGGCGCAAAAGTCTCCGTAATTAATGGTGTAGCTGCTGTCGGGTTTCTTTTTTGCCCAATCTTCATTCCAGTCGGGGTCCTGCCGCACTACATCAGCTTTGCCAGTGGCCTTATCGGTACGCACAATCTGGTAAACAGATACAGCGCGCCGGGTTATTTTTACCGATATGTTGCCCATTTCTTTTATAGCCCTGGCAAATGCCGCATAGGTGTAAAACTTATCACGCATCGCGAATAAGGCATTAAACTGCGCTTCGTTTAAAAAGCTGGTTACTGCGGGTTTGGGTTGCTCAACAGCTTTTTGGGGGCTTGCCGGTCCGGCGCATTTCACGTTTGATAATATTGTTGCGGCAAATAATAAAATGGTTACAATAAGCAGGGGCTTTTTCACGATAGTATGTTTTAATTATAAATGCAGCGGCTATTGGGCCGCTGGTTTTGTCAAAATTGACAATAAAATTTATATAACGCCTAAAACCGCATAGTGTTTCTCTAAAAAGCCATGGAAAAATTTTAGATTGAAATGAGATGGCATCCCGATTCAAAATCCTAAATTCGGCATCCAACATTAGAAATTCGAAATTTCACATGAAGATTTATACAAAAACCGGCGACAAAGGCCTTACCTCGTTAATCGGTGGTACGCGTGTTGCCAAACATCATATCCGCATTGAAAGTTATGGAACTGTTGACGAACTCAACTCATACATTGGTTTAATAAGCGACCAGGATATTTCTGTTCATGATAAACAAGTGCTAAAACAAATACAGGATAGGTTGTTTACTATAGGCTCGTCGCTTGCTGCCGATCCTGAAAAATCAAGGATGGTAATACCCGATCTTAATATGACGGACGTTGAATTACTTGAGAACGAAATGGACGTAATGAATGAACAACTGCCGGAATTAAGGCATTTTATTTTACCGGGGGGCAGCAACGCGATATCATATTGCCATATTGCCCGCTGCGTATGTCGCCGGGCCGAGCGAATTACTGTGCATCTTGCTGAAGAAAGCACTGTTGATGAAAAGGTGACCATTTATTTAAATCGCCTGAGTGACTATTTATTTACGCTCGCCCGCAAGATAGGCCATGAAAACAATATACCTGAGAATAAATGGATGCCAAGGGGTTAATAGTTAATAGTTCATAGTTCATAGTAGTTGCGATGTGCAAATTAGTGGCAGTAGCAGTGTTTAGTAGCAGTTGTTAATATTTGATTTCAACTGTGTTTATTGTCGCTAAAAGGTCTTTTTTACCATGAACTATGAATCATTATCCATGAACCACGACTAAATGAAAAAAAATATTGATAATCAAATAAAAAATATTATACTTTTGCGAAAATGTTAATTTACCGATAAAATAAATTATATAGAATATGTATTGGACACTAGAACTGGCATCACACCTTGAAGATGCACCCTGGCCTGCAACAAAAGATGAATTGATTGACTATGCCATCCGTTCCGGAGCGCCTGTTGAGGTTATTGAAAACTTACAGGCATTAGAGGATGATGGTGAGCCGTACGAAAATATTGAAGAGATATGGCCTGATTACCCTACAAAAGATGACTTCTTTTTTAATGAAGACGAGTACTAAAACGCTTGTAACCTATAAAAAACCCTGCTAAACAGGGTTTTTTTATTTGTACTCTTTTTTGGAATGGGTTTTGGTATTGATGAGCGGTAACATTTATCAACTAAAACTTTACAAAAAATGAGAAGTATTCTTTATTTAATCGCCGTTGTCCTGGTAATCTTGTGGATACTGGGATTTGCCAACAATTATGGAGGCGGCCTGATCCACATTCTTTTAGTAATTGCAGTTATTGCGGTCCTTTTAGGAATTATTAGAAGAGCATAAGTTTTTTAGTTCATGGTTGATGGTTCATAGTTCATGGCAGCGCACATTCGCCCTGGCTATGAAAACGAAATATCAACCATGAACTTTCTTCAATATTTGATTGCAGTTCAGCCTTGTTCGTCTATGAACCATCAACTATCAACTTTCCTCAAAATCGCCTCTGCAATGGCAATATCTTCCGGGAAGGTTATCTTAATGTTTTGGTGGCTTCCTTCAAACAAATTAATCTTCACGCCCGTTTCTTCAACTACACTTGCGTCGTCGGTAAATTTGGGGTCGTAAACCTGCTCATAAGCCTTTTTTATTTGTGCCGATTTAAAAGTTTGTGGTGTTTGCACCAGGTAGACGTCATCGCGTACCAAACTTCGCGATACTCCTGCTTCCATCAACCTTACAGAATCCCTGCTTTTAACGACTGTGACGGCATTGCCATGTTCGGCGGCATACTGGTAGGTGTTTTCAATTATCGTGCGGCTAATGAGCGGCCTTACAGCGTCGTGCACTGCTATAACTACATCTGTGTCCGGAATTAAATCAAGACCATTTTTTACTGAATGAAACCGTGTTTCGCCGCCTGTTATCAATTGATGCGGCAATTTAAAGTGATATTCAGCGCATAACTCTTTCCAATAGGTATGATAGTCGGCCGACAGAACTAAAATAATCGCGGGGTTAGCTGCTGAAGAGTGAAAAGCTTCGATGGTGTGCATTAAAACCGGTTTGCCTGCAAGCAGCAAAAACTGTTTCGGCACGGCTGCCTGCATTCGGGTGCCAGTGCCGCCGGCAACTATTATCGCAAAAAACTTGGGGTTTAACGTCATTGTCAGCCAAAGCTATAAATCAATCGGCATTAAAAATAAAAAAGCCCCTTTAAATTTTAAAGGAGCCTTGTTTTTTAAATCAGGAATCGAAAATCGAATTTCGAAATTATATGATCAGCATGGCATCGCCGTAGCTGTAAAAACGATATTTTTCTTTAACTGCCACTTCGTAGGCATTCATTACGTTTTCATAACCGCCAAAAGCACAAACCATCATCAATAAAGTTGATTCGGGCGTATGGAAATTGGTGATCATTGAACTGGCAATGCTAAAATCATACGGTGGGAAAATAAACTTACTGGTCCAGTCGTTTGCCGGCTTAAGTGTTTTATTTGCCGACACCGCCGATTCAATTGCACGCATTGAAGTTGTACCAACAGCACAAATTTGTTTTTTACGTTCGATGCCGCGGTTTACAATATTTGCCTGTTTTTCTTCTATAATGAACTGTTCCGAGTCCATTTTGTGCTTGGTAAGATCTTCAACCTCAACAGGGCGGAAAGTTCCAAGGCCAACGTGCAGGGTAACTTCGGCAAATTCAACACCTTTTAGTTCAAGGCGTTTCATCAGCTCGCGACTAAAGTGCAAACCGGCAGTAGGGGCAGCAACAGCACCTTCGTGTTTTGCAAAAATGGTTTGGTAACGCTCTTTATCCTCGCTGGTGGCTTTACGTTTAATGTATTTTGGTAGCGGAGTTTCACCTAATATTTCCACATTCTTGCGGAATTCTTCGTCGGTACCATCGAATAAAAAGCGGATGGTACGGCCGCGCGAGGTGGTATTATCAACAACCTCGGCAATTAAAAGATCATCATCGCCAAAATACAATTTGTTGCCAACACGTATTTTACGGGCAGGATCAACTAAAACATCCCACAGGCGAAGTTCTTTATTCAACTCACGCAGTAAAAAAACTTCAATAGTAGCGCCGGTTTTTTCTTTGTTACCGTACATGCGTGCCGGGAATACTTTGGTGTTGTTAAGGATCATTACATCCTTATCGTCAAAATAATCCAGTACGTCTTTAAATATTTTGTGCTCAATTTTGCCTGAATCGCGGTGTAATACCATTAAACGTGCTTCGTCGCGCGTGCCTGCCGGGGTATGGGCAATTAATGATTCGGGCAAGTTAAATTTAAATTGAGATAATTTCATGCTAAAAATATATGAATTTTCAAGGGCGCAAATGTACGAAATAAATTTTATTTTTTCGGATTACACCGATTTTAAAAACGATTACACCGATTAGGTGATTTTATGATCACACCGATTGATTATGAACTACAAAAATTATTAATATAAGTTTGAAATAATGTAACTTAAACAAATGCCTGTCGTCTAAAATTATCAACCGGGAGGTAGCATCGCTTTAATCGCGAAATCCAGGTAGTCAAATCGGTGAAATCATTCGATAATCGGTGAAATCACAAAAATTATAATCGGTGTAATCAAAAATACGATATGATATTTTTAAAACTCTTTAGGGAAAGCTTTCTGTTTGCTTATGATGCCTTAAGGCAAAATAAGCTTCGCACGTTCTTGTCGCTGGTTGGCGTTACCATAGGCATATTCCTGATTATCTTTGTTTTTTCGGCGGTTGATACCCTGAAAAACAACCTGCAAAAGAGTGTTAATAAGCTGGGCAGCAACAGTATTTATATACAAAAATGGCCATGGGTAAATAACGAGGATTCGCCCTGGTGGAAATACCTGCAGCGCCCCACACCAAAATTGCGCGAGTTTGACGAACTGCAAAAACGCAGTCAGACTGCGCTTGCTGTATCGTACGAAATCAGCATAGACAACCGTATAGTAAAATACCAGAGCCACACGGTGGAAGGTGCACAAATTGATGCCACATCGCACGACCATGATAAAACCTGGAACTTTGACTTTGAAGATGGACGCTATTTTACCGAAATGGAATCGCGGTCGGGCAGCCCGGTTACGGTAATAGGCCATGATATTGCTGCCGATCTTTTTCCCGACGGAGGAGCCGTTGGTAAAGCCCTTAAAATAATGGGCCGCAACGTTACGGTAATAGGTGTATTTAAAAAAGAGGGAAGTGATATTTTAGGAATATCGGACGACAAGGAAATTTTATTATCCTTGAATTTTGCCAAAAACGTGATTGACGTGCAAAATGCGAGCTATAACCCGCAAATAGTTGTACGGGGTAAAAACGGTTTAAGCGATTTGGAGGTTGAAAGCGAGGTGCGGGGGTTAATGCGTTCCATCCGGCGTTTAGGGCCTAATAATGAAGATAATTTTGCGCTAAATAAAACTACCATACTTTCTAATCAATTAGATATAGTGTTTAACGTTTTAACCAAGGTTGGCGGCTTTATCGGCTTGTTTTCAATATTGGTTGGCGGGTTTGGCATTGCCAATATTATGTTCGTATCGGTTAAGGAACGCACCAATATTATAGGTATCCAAAAGTCATTGGGTTCAAAAAATTACTTTATTTTACTTCAGTTTTTAATTGAGTCTATCGTTTTATGCGTGATGGGGGGCTTATTTGGGCTCGGAATGGTTTTGGCGGTAGCTGCACTGGTAAAAGCAGGCACTGACGTGCAAATTGTACTCGATATTAAGAACATCATCCGCGGCATATCTTATTCAATAATTATCGGGATGCTTTCGGGAATTATTCCTGCCTATTTTGCGGCCAAGCTTGACCCTGTTGAAGCGATCAGGTCGAATTAAGTCCGAAAAGCCCGGAAAGTCAGTAAAGTCCGAAATATGGATTTTAGTAATTGACCATGATTATTCGAATTTTTGCGATTTCCAAACAGCTGCAGCTTCTTTACCGACTTTCCGGACTAGTCTCATCCCTCTGCTTCCACGGCCAGGTAATGCCCTGCTATCTTTTCATATAGCGTATCAGGCACAAAGGGTTTGGTTAAATAATTACACATACCCGCAGCGAGGGCCTTGGCGTGGGTTTCGGGCATGGCGTCGGCGGTAAGCGCGATGATAGGGGTGGAGGTATTTGTTTGGCGAATTATGCGTGTAGTTTCAAACCCATCCATTCCGGGCATTTGCAGGTCCATTATTATCAGGTCGTAGTAATTGTCGTTTACCATCTCGACAGCCAGTTTCCCACTAATAGCTTCCTCCGCCTGTACCTGCCATTTTTTAAGGAATTTAGATGCTATCATCAAATTCATTTTGTTATCGTCAACAACAAGCACCCGCATGCCCTGCAGGTTGCGTTCGGTATTGGCTGTAGCAGGCGTTGAAAGGTCGACTGTTTGAACCTGCCTGGCAATGCTAAACGTAATTTCGAAAACAAACTGGGTACCTTTTCCCGGCTCGCTTAAAACTGAGATATTGCTTTTATGCAGTTCAATTAAACGTTTGGTAATAGCAAGCCCCAGCCCCGTACCACCATAATCAACTTCATGATTTTGCGATTCCTGCATAAAAGGGTCGAATATCAGCGCCAGGTTTTCAGGCGCAATACCAATCCCCGTATCGGCTACAGTGAATTTAATGGTGACGTGGTTGTCATCGCACATTTGTTTATTAACCAACAGGCTTACTTTGCCCTCGTGCGTAAATTTGATGGCGTTGCTTAACAGGTTATTAATTACCTGTCCAAGCCTAACCTGGTCGCCTACTAAATATTCCGGGATGCCTGCGTCAACGCCAAGTTCAATTTCAAGGTCTTTTTCGGCTGCCCTTGCATAAAATGACTGCTTTATTTTTTGAGCGAGGTTTATAACACTAAATGGCTGCACATTCAGTTCGAGTTTGCCGGCTTCAATTTTGTTATAGTCTAAAATGTCGTTAATTATGGCCAGCAGGTTCTCGCCCGAGAATTTTAAAATATTTAAGTATTCAAGTTGCTCGGGCAGCGGGTTTTCGCTAAGCAGCAGGTTGGTGGTACCAATTACCGCATTCATCGGCGTCCGTATCTCGTGGCTCATTATCGAAAGGAACTCCGATTTGAAGTGCGACGATTTTTCGGCTTGCTCTTTGGCCGAGATAAGCGCCTGGGTAGCTCTCTGGCGGTCGGTAATATCTTCGCCAATGCCTGTGATTTCTTTTATTTTGCCGTTTTCATCGTAGCTCACGGTATTCTGCCAGCTGATGATGCGCTCCTCGCCATTGCGGCATAGTACCGAATTTATAAATTGCGCATCAAACTTGTTATTTCTG
The DNA here is from genome assembly GCF_024055575.1 of Mucilaginibacter flavidus. Classification (GTDB taxonomy): domain Bacteria; phylum Bacteroidota; class Bacteroidia; order Sphingobacteriales; family Sphingobacteriaceae; genus Mucilaginibacter; species Mucilaginibacter flavidus. The sequence continues at coordinate 153,596 of NZ_JAMXOE010000012.1, forward strand.
AATGATTCGGCCAATGCTTCTCTTTGGTTTTCCGGTACAAATTTTTCAAGCCAGTTTAACCCTAGTATTTCGTTTTGGTCGTAACCCAGTATTTGAGCCATCTGCTTGTTGCAAAAAATCAAGCTGCCTTTTTTATCTATCGATACAGCAGGGAGGTTAATAGTCTCCAACACCAGCTTATATTTATTTTCGGTGCGCTGATAATCTATCTCCGCCTGCTTTCTGTCGGTTATATCCTGTATGGTACCAATAACTTTGCGCACTGTTCCGTCATCGCGCCTTAGAAGTTTCCCAACTATTATACTCAGGTATTTTACATTGCCGTTTGGCGTAACTATCCTGTACTCGTACGATGTGTTGGTGATGTTCGAAATATCTTTTAAATGCAGTTTAAGAATATGCCTGTCATTAGGATGGGCATATTTTACCAACATCTTTACGATGCTGTTTTCGTTAACCGCGCCCGGTTTGAGTTCGAAAATGTTGTTTATCTCTTCGCTCCAGGTAAGCTTGTTTAATATAATGTCCCAGTTCCAATTTCCTATTTTGGCAATTATTTGTGCCTCAACCAATTCGGCCTGGCTTACCTTAATCCGTTTTTCAGACAGGCGGGTTTCGGTAATATCCTGCAAAATGCCAATAATACGTTTTAAGCTGCCATCACTGTTTTTTATCAGTTCGCCTTTTAATACCTTTATGTACTTCAGTTTACCACGAGGCGTGATAATTTTGTGCTCGAATTCTCCTTTGCCAATATCCTGTATGTTTGTAAAATAAGCATATGCAGTTTCGCGGTCATCAGGATGGATCAAGCTCAGGTAATAATCAAATTTCTCTATTCCTTCTGGTACACCCTTAACTTCAAGTATGCTGTAGAGGCTTTCAGACAAATGGGTTTCACGTGTTGCCACATCGAAATACCAGTTGCCAATTTTGGCTATTGATTGTGCTTCGAGCAACAGACTTTCATTCTCCTCTAATGCATCAGCATACTTTTTTTGCTCGGATATATCACTTACAGAAGCAGATATGCGCGAAGTGTATTTTCCGTTCCTGTCAAAAACGGGGCTTATTTTGGCAACCAGCCATTGTCCTGTGCCGAAATCACTTTGATAGGTAACGGAGGTTGGCTCATGGGTTTTTATAACATAATCTAAAGCATCGTCAAATTTCTTCGCCTTTTCATCGCCCAAAACCGCGCTCAATCTTTTTCCCACACAGGTTTCGGGGTTAATCACTCTGCCTTCAATCCGCCTGAACCAGGTATTCAGGCAAACTTTATCTTCATCAAACTCAAAAATTACATCGTTTAGCGAATTAATAAGCGCGTCAAGCTTTTTACCGCTCTGACGCAGCTCTTCGTCGTTAATTATAAGGCTTTTATTAAGATCGATAACGTGGGCAAGGGCTTTCTTAAATCTTAGCTTATAAGCCATCATTACCAGGAACGACACATGCGCAATACCGGTAAACGTGATTAACAGCAGCACCAGTGTGGTAACGGAGATATACAATTTAGGCGCGGTAATGTAAGCTATAATAGAGGCAACGATATTAGCGGAGCATAACGCCACGAACTCCCAGCGCTTTTTACAAAAAAGGGTGAGCGCTATAAAAATGGTGATTGCGCTGAACAGGTAAACGTGTTCGAAGCCGTTTTTACTGAGTAATATCCCGTTATTAATTGCTAAAAACGAAATGATTGTCAGGTACTGACTTGCGGTGTCAAATAACCTAACCCGGTATAACGAAAATGCCAGGGCCGCCGCGCATAACCCGCTGCACACCAGGCGCAGCCATAGCGGATCGTACGAATTATAAAAGCACAGATAGTGGAGTGAAGGACTGGCAATAAACAATCCTATCAGTAGTAACTGATAAATGGTATTATCATTTTGAACAAATAACAGCAACCTGCTTTTGAAAGACATACTAACCAGTTTTTTTAATTGTGAATAAGTGGATTGTTTATCAAATTTTGAGACTTAAGTAATACAGGCATGAAAATTTTACAATTGTGAACTATCTTAAGGGCTATTAATACGCAGATTTCGTTACATTTGTTGCAAATAAATATTTTCCTATGTCGGCTACTGCGCAATTAAAAATTGGCGATACAACTTACGAGCTTCCGGTAATAGAAGGCACCGAAGGCGAAAAAGCAATTGATATTTCGAAATTAAGAGACCAATCAGGGTATGTAACTTTTGATACCGGCTACAAAAATACAGGCGCAACAAAAAGCGCCATTACTTTTTTAGACGGTGAAAAAGGCATACTCAAATACCGCGGTTACCCCATAGAAGAGCTTGCCGAAAAATCGAGTTTTATTGAGGTTGCCTACCTGCTTATCCATGGCGAATTGCCAACGGAGAAGGAATTGGCCAACTTTCAGTACGAAATAAGCCGCCACACGCTGGTACACGAGGACATGAAAAAGTTTTTTGACGGTTTCCCGTCAAAAGCGCATCCAATGGGGCAACTGTCTTCACTTGTTTGTGCACTGTCGGCATTTTACCCGGAGTCGTTGAAATCGGTACAGACCGAGCAGGAACTGCATTTGAGCATTATCAAGATGCTGGCCAAAATGGCAACTGTAGTTTCGTGGATCTATAAAAAGTCATTGGGCCACCCGCTTATTTATCCGCAAAACAAATACGATTACGTAACCAATTTTCTGTATATGACCTTTGGCCAGCGTACGGAGCAAATTGAGATTGACCCGGTAATTGTGAGCGCGATGAACACGTTGCTGATATTACACGCCGATCACGAACAAAATTGTTCAACTTCGACTGTACGTATAGTAGGTTCGTCCGAATCAAATATCTATGCATCTGTTTCAGCCGGTATTTCTGCATTGTGGGGACCACTGCATGGTGGTGCAAACCAGGCCGTAATTGAAATGCTGGAGAAGATAAAAGAGGATGGGGGAGATACCGATAAATGGATTGCCAAAGCAAAAGATAAAAACGATCCTTTCCGTTTAATGGGATTTGGTCACCGTGTTTACAAAAACTTCGACCCACGTGCAAAAATTATCAAAAAAGCATGCGACGATATTTTAGAGAAACTGGGTATTGATGATGAAGTGCTGGAAATAGCTAAAAAGCTTGAAGAAGTAGCCCTGAAAGATCCATATTTTGTTGAGCGTAAGCTTTATCCTAACGTTGATTTTTATTCAGGTATTATCTATCGTGCCCTTGGCTTTCCAACCGATATGTTTACCGTACTGTTTGCCCTTGGCCGTCTTCCCGGCTGGATAGCACAGTGGAAAGAAATGAAAGAAAACAAAGAGCCAATCGGCCGCCCGCGCCAGATTTATGTAGGTGCGGTCAATAAGGAGTATATCGATATAAAGAACCGTTCATAGTTGAGTGGGTTCATAGTTGATGGTTCATAGTTCATAGTAAGAAGGATTTAGCTTGGCTATAATAACATAAGGTCCGCAGTTCATTTAGTGAGCTGCGGACTTTTTTTATTGGGATTAAGCCCATTAATAAAAATGATTATACCGATCGTTACTAATCAGTGTAATCATCTTGCAATCGGTGAAATCATAAAAATCAAAAAAGCCCGCTGGTTATTAACCAAACGGGTCTTTCAATCAATCCAATCAAATCTGTTTTATTGTTTTATCAGGCTATAGAAGTAAAACGCCGGATGAGTTAAATCAAGCGTCACCTTATAGTCGCCGGTTACTGTAACCGGAATATTTTCGCCACCGTATTTTAGTATACCGTTAGCTGGCTTGTTGTCGCCAAGGTTAATGTCCCAGGCATCGTTGGCTCTGAATTTGCAGAAACCACCGGCAGTTAAATGAATAGTGCCGCCCCATGTTTGGGTTGCTGAATCAAAAGTAAGTGCAGTACTTGCACCCCAGCCGCCTGGTGTAGCATCGCCTATTATACCCCATTGGGTTTTAGTTACCGACCAGGTATTGCCTGTTAAATCCGCTTTTAATAAGTAATAGCCCGTAGATGGAACTGATAAATTACCACCGCTTGTGCTTAATTTTCCGCTGCCCGCATCACCATAGTTGGTGTGGTTCCAGTCGGGGTCGCTGGTATATTTAAATTCCAGAGAACCAGCATCTGTATAGTTTACATAGCCTTCGTACAGCTTGTTATCGCTTGGCGATGAAATACGCATTGCAGTAGCCGGCGACCATCCCTGGTAAGCTCCCGGTACATACAACGATGCATAAAAAGGAATATCAAAATAAGGCGTAACGGTTAATGTCAAAACATTTGAATAAGTGGTTTGAACATTTGTTGCCAGTTCTGATTTAATGCGGGTTTCCAACTGTGCAGGGTTACCGGCAATAAGGCCCATGGAAAGTAACATGGTATTTAAATCGGCACCAGTGTACGCTTTTGATTTAGCTGTTAAACCAATATCCTTACTGTTTGCAAAATTAGCGCCTTTTAAAGCTATCTGTAAGGTATAAGTAACTGCAGATTTGAAGCCATAGTCGGTTGGTGTATAGCTAAAAGAAACTGCGTTATCACCAGCGGTAGCACTGGTTAATACAATTGTTGTTGCCGAAGCAGTTAATGCACCGGGGGTGCCGGGGGTAGCCGTTACCTTCACTCCATCCTTTTTACAGGATGCCAGCATCAGCAGGGCTATACTGCCGAAGGCAAGGAATTTTGTTAAAACTGTTTTCATTTTTAGTGTTTTTTAATTTAACTCACTTATTGATAAAGAGCGCTGAACTATATGTTTTAAATTGTTTTAATAATTAGTAACCAGTGTTTTGTTTCAGGTTAGGGTTAACTGCCCTGTCCTGGTCGGGTATTGGGTACAGGTTGCGGAAATCGCCAACGCTTGCACCATTTTTTACGCCACCTTTAAACGGCCACACATAAGTTGCAGTTGTAAATAATCCGTAACGTATTAAATCCGAACGCCTGAAGCCTTCCCAGAAAAGTTCACGTCCACGCTCATCTAAAATAAAGTTGGCTGTCAACTGCCCGCTGGTGATATTACCGCTGGTATTGCCATAAGCACGAGTGCGTATGGTGTTAACGTAAGTTAAAGCACCCGGCAGGTCAGTATTGCTTCTAACAGCAGCTTCGGCATAAATCAGGTATTGCTCAGCTAAGCGGAAGATCGGCATATCCACATCCGAAAAATCTTTACTGCTTGCATCCGTACCATTGGCATTTAAGTTCCTGAATTTGGTAACCGAGTAACCATCTGTAAACGAAGTGATGTCGTTTATAGCGAGCGTTTGGCCCTGTGTCCAGAATTCGGCCCTGGTATCAGGATTGCCGTTATTTGGGAACGATGTTGTTGAATTAGCCGGGAACAAGGCAACTAAAGCGCTTGTTGTGCGGATACCACCCCAGCCACCACCTATACCAAAGCTTGAAGCTGGCATTGAACCGCCTACTGAAGCGTGGGTCATGAAAGTTGTACCACCATAACCTTGAGTTTTAGCACCATTGTAGTTAATGGTAAATATAAACTCCGAAGTATTAGTGTTGTTATCGGCAGTCATCAGGTTATCATAGTTATTGATAAGTGTGTAACCTGCGCCTATTACTTTTTTCGAATATGTCATGGCGTCAGCATACCGTTGGGTGCCTGTGTAAACGCCTGCATTTAAGTAGATACGGGCCAATAGCGACCATGCTGCAGCTCTGTCCGCACGGCCATATTCATTTGCCTTGGGATCAACCAATAGTGGGTCAATTGCTTTAAGTTCGCTTTCAACATAAGTAAACAATGTTTTACGGTCTGTTTGCGGGGGCAATATTGAACCTACAGCATTAGCATCGGTTACAAACGGAGGGTTTGCAAACAAATCCATCAACACAGAGTACTGGTAAGCGCGTAAGAAACGTGCTTCGGCTGCGAAATGGCGGATATTATCAGCATCAGCACCTGTAAAACCACGTTTCGAAATCTCCGCGTCAGTCGACTGGCGGATAAAATCATTTGCCAAAGTAATCTGGTACATTGAGCGGTAGTACAAACCTGTAAGGATCACGTTACCTGATGACCAGTTCATGTTGTGAAAGTCCGGAACCCCGGGGTCACCCCAGCCTATTACAGCTTCGTCGGTGGGAAGTTCCTGTGCGTACCATAGCAGACGGAAAAAGTCAGATGTGCCTTCGTCAATCCCCTGGATGTCGCCCTGGCCTGCAGGTCCCTGGTTACCGGTTAAAGCAAAACTGCCATAAACCTTCGCCAGTGATTGTTTGTAACCGGTAATGGTGCTGTACACCGTCTCGGACGTTACCTCGTAATTAGGTGCAAGAATTTTGTTTTTGTTGCACGATATTAAGCTGCTGGCAATCAGGCCTGCAGTTAATACAATTTTTAGTGAATTTCTTTTCATATTAATGTCGTTTACAATTATCAATCTCAAATTATTTCAAAGCCAGGTTTAAGCCCAATGAATATATCCTTGGCCTTGGGTAAAAATTATTATCCAAACCATTTGATACCTCGGGGTCAACGCCTTTATATTTTGTAATGATAAATACGTTTTGAACGTTTCCGCTAATCCTCAAGTCGCCGGCACCGCTAAACAGTTTGCCGAAATTGTAACCAATATGTACGTTATCCATCCTGAAGAAAGATGCATTTTGAATCCAGTAATCTGATAATACGTCTTTATCTGAATTGCCGGTTAAACCACTGTTTAACACGTCGCTCGATCCGTTGTTGATGATGGTTAACGGGTTTATAAAGTTACGTTGTACGCCTGTGCTCGATGCTACGTTATTGTACACATAATTGCCAAGGCTTGCACGGGCAACGAAACCAATGTTCCATTTTTGGTACCTAAAATCTGAATTTAAACCAAAGAAGGCTTTAGGGTCCGGACTGTGATCGTGCAGTTTGTCTTTATCATTGATTATGCCGTCACCGTTTTGGTCAACAAATACACCGTCAATAGGCTTGCCATTTGCTCCATAGACCTGCTGGTAATCAAAGAAAGTATTCCTGGAATAGCCCGGCTGATCAATCGCTATGTTGTTACCTGTACCGCCAGCTACACCCAATGTTGCAATGCCTGGATAATTTGGATTAGGTATGGTTGTAAGATTGGTGATTTTGTTTTTGTTGTAGGTTACGTTAAAGCCAACAGTCCAGCCAATATTCTGGCTGTTAATGATCTTATCATTAATTGAAAATTCAACGCCTTCGTCCGTCATGTCGCCTACGTTACCAACAATAGTATTACCGAAATTTGTGCCCGCAGGTTGCCCGATAACCACTAATAAGTTTTTAGTCTTCCTGTAGTAGTAATCAACCGAACCTGTTATACGATCGTTAAGAAAACCGTAGTCAAAACCTGCGTTAGTTGTTGAGGTTTGTTCCCAGGTACGACCTGGGAAATAAGCACCCGGGCGGTATAACTGGTAAAACTGGTTACCTAACTGGTATTGAGCAGTGCTGTTACTTAAGCTGTACTGCGACAGGTATTCATAATCGCCAATACCTTCCTGGTTACCGGTTACGCCGTATTCAAGACGTAATTTAAGGGTTGAAAGCGTTGGGTTATTTTTAAGGAAGTCTTCATTGTTGATCTTCCATGCTAAAGCAACAGAAGGGAAGTTACCAGTACGAATGCCCGGAGCAAATTTAGTTGAAACATCACTACGGAAACTGGCAGTTAAATAATACTTCTGATCGTAATTGTAATTCAACCTTCCGTATAACGAGGTGAGTTGAGATTCGTTTATGTAAAATGGATAGTTTGAAGCTGAATTAGGATTTACTGTACCGTCAGCAAATTTGCTGCTATAAGAGAAGCTGCTGTTTGGCAGTGTGTAGAAGTTTACATAGCTGGTGTTTTTAAAGTCCTGCCATGAATAACCTGCAACCACGTCGAAGTGGCTCTTTATGCTTTTAATATCTTTAAAGTAGCTAAAGAAACCTTCAAATAAGCTATTGCCGGTAACAGATTTGTATTGACTGTCGTTACCACTGTAATACTTGCCTGTGCCAGGGTCTTTGTAGCTATAGTAATTTGATGCTGCGTCGCCAGGAATTTCATCAAAACCAGTGCCCCTTGAGCCGTCGTACGAAACGTTTACATTAGCATGCAAATCGGGGAAGAAATGGAATTTATAGTCTAAGGCAAGGCTGGTAATTGCCCTGTAAACTTTACTCTCATTGTCATTTTGCTCTAACAAGCCAACCGGGTTAAGTGGGGCTAAGCTTTTAAGGCCGCTCGCACTGGTTGGATCAGGATCAAGTGGCTGGAAATAACCACCGTAACGAGAAAATTTTGCGTCGTCTGAGCGAACCGGTACGGTAGGGTTGAAGTTAACCGCGCTGCCTATGGCGCCTTCATTAGCAAATCTTTGCTTTACCTGTGCACCTTTAAAATTGAAATTAATCTTCAAATGGTCGGTAAACAGGCTTGGGCTAAGGTTTACATCGGCTGTGTACCTTTTTAAGGACGACGTTCTTAAGACACCGTTTTGATCGGTATAGCCAACAGATACACGATAAGGTAATTTACCTGCAGTGCCAGCCAAACTTAAGTTATTGTCAGATCCTATGCCAGTGTGGTAAATTTCTTTTTGCCAGTCGGTATTAGCAGTACCTAACAAATTAACATACCTTTTGTCGGTAGTATTGTCATTTGCTTTGATGTACGCGCGAAATTGGTCCGGATTAAGCACAGGAGCCTCTTTTGTTAACTTTGAAACAGAAAATAAGGAGCTGAAGTTAACGATTGGTTTGCCTGCCTGGCCCTTTTTGGTGGTGATTAATATTACACCGTTTGATGCCCTGTTACCGTAAATAGCAGCAGATGATGCATCTTTTAATATCGAAAAACTTTCGATATCATTAGGGTTTATCATATCAAGCGGGTTAGCAGCACCTGCAATACCCTCATTACTTAGCGGAACGCCATCAATTACAATCAAAGGGTCGTTGCTGCCGTTTACCGAAGCGCCGCCGCGTATGCGGATTGTGCTACCGGCGCCAGGGGCACCACTGTTTGATATAATAGAAACACCGGCAACTTTACCCTGTATTAATTGCTCAGGAGTGGTAACGGACCCTGTATTGAAATCTTTTGCCGTAACTGTGGCAATTGATCCTGTAAGGTCCTTGCTTTTTGCACTACCGTATCCGATAACTACTACCTCGTTCAAATTGGTGTTTTGCGGTTTTAAAGCGAAATCAACTGTAACTACGGAGTTGCCTACTGTTACGGTTTTTTGAAATGCAGTATAGCCTAAAAATTTTGCGGTAACGGTATAGTTACCTGGTTTTAACCCGGTAATGGTGTAGTTACCTGCACCATCGGTGGTGGCACCCATGGTGGTTCCGTCAATACTAACGGACGATCCTGGTAAGGGAAGATTGGTTTCATCAATCACCTTACCTTTTATGCCGCCAGATTGCGCAAATGCCATAACTGACATCATCAGGAACGCGCACAAGAGGACATACTTTTTTGAGTAATTTTTTCTCATATACTTAATAGTTTTTAAATTAAAAAAGGGCATTAATATGCCGCGTACAATTGGTTTGTTATTTTTGCTGAACCAGCATGTGCCTAATTTACACTTAGAAGTAATAAAAGCAAATATTATATAAAAGATAATTTTAATGACCTTAATTCAAGCAAATTTAACTTTAAAGAAACATTAAAACGATACTATTTATTTTAAGAAATTTTCAATTTTTACGCATAATTTTGAAAGAAACAAAGTTTTTAATTTACTAAAGTGTCAAAATTACACAATTGGCAATTTTACTAATATGTAACCCATTTCCGGGAACGTTCCCGGAAAATAACTGTTAAGTATACATTTATTACCGATGAAAAAAAATATTTTCTGCGCGTTTTTGCTTTTTGGCCAAAGTTTTTTGTTGTTTGGGCAGCAAAAAGTAACCTTTAAAACAGGCATTTTAGCACCTTTAAAAGCTACTTCTCAACACCTGTTTTTGGCAGGCGATTTTAACGGTTGGAACCCCGGAAATAAGGACTGGGAAATGGTGGCTGACGGACATGGGGCATACACCCTTGTTAAGGACATACAGAAGGGCCTTTATCACTTTAAAGTAACCCGCGGAGACTGGAAAACAGTTGAATGCCCGAAAGATGGTAAGTCCACTGATAACCGTACTGTTAGAATTGCAAACGATACCACCATCGTTGTCGATATTGCAAACTGGCAGGACTATTTCGTAGCCACATCGCAAGCCCATACCGCCAGCGCGCAGGTGCATATTATCAGCGAGAAATTTGAAATACCGCAGCTTGGCCGCGAGCGCAGGGTTTGGATTTACTTGCCGGCAGATTATCAATCAACCCAAAAGAAATTCCCTGTAATTTATATGCACGACGGGCAAAACCTGTTTGATACCTCAACTTCAGGCTATGGGGAATGGGGCGTGGATGAGATTTTAGATAAGCTTCCCGGCCAAAAAGAGTACATAGTTGTCGGTATTGATCACGGTGGCGAATACCGCATAACCGAGTACGATCCGTACGATTCGAAATACGGGAAGGGAAGGGGCGATGATTACATTGAGTTTATGGTAAAAACGCTTAAACCCTATATCGACAAAAATTACCGCACAAAAACTGATGCAGCTAATACTACCGTGGCTGGCAGTTCAATGGGCGGACTGATATCGATGTACGCCGCATTAAAATACCCTAAAGTATTTGGCAGTGCCGGCGTATTTTCGCCTGCGTTTTGGATTGCTCCCGATATATACAAATATGCTGAACAACAAAAACTGACATCAAAATCGCGCTTTTATTTTGTTTGCGGCGATGCTGAAAGCGACACCATGGTAGCCGACATGCAAAAAATGGCTGCCATCATCCGCAGTAAAATATCAAATGAAAACAACTCGCCCGTAGTAATAATAAAAGGAGCCAGCCATAACGAAAAGCAATGGAACGGCGATTTTCCTGCGTTTTATGAGTGGCTAATAAACTAAGATTTATTGGATTAATAGGATTAAAAGATTGGGTTCGAAATCCTAAAGTCTTTTAATCCTATTAATCTTAGTTTAATCTCCGTCCTGTACAGTAAATTGGTAAGTTTCCGTATTACCTACCGGTAAATCAGATATCGCGCCGCGGTTTAGTTGCCACCAGAAACGTTGTCTTGGCTTTTCGCGGTTGCCGATTTCGTTCATCGAGTTGGCATCGTACAACCGGCCGTTAACCATTACGTATTTTATTCTTTCGCTGTTCCTGATATCGACAAGCGGGTTAGCATCCAATACAATCATATCGGCAAGTTTGCCTAATTCAAGTGAACCAATTTCTTTGTCCATACCAAGATATGATGCGCCGTTCATTGTTGCACAACGGATGGCCTGCAGTGGTGTCATTCCGCCTTGTGCCAGCATCCATAGCTCCCAATGAGCGCCCAGGCCCTGTAACTGGCCATGTGAACCCAAGTTTACTTTCGTGCCGCCATCAGCAATTTGTTTTACATACTTGGATACCTCGATGTGGCCGTAATCGCCGTATTCTGATGTGCTCCTGCGTCTCGACCGTGCATCAACAATTGATTGGGGCGTAAAATTCAGCAAATGTTCGTTTTTCCAAACCTCGGTGCGGTCGTACCATAATGTTTCGCCAAACTGCGTGCCATAGGCAACGATAAGGGTCGGCGTATAAGCCGTTTTGCTGGCGTTCCATAAGGTTTTTACGTCTTTATAAATTGGCCAAACCGGTATGTTGTGCTCAATGCCGGTATGCCCGTCTAATATCATACTCATATTGGCAAAAAATGTGGAGCCGCCTTCGGGCACAACTTCCATTTGCAACTGGCGGGCGGCTTCAATAATCTGCTGGCGCTGCTCACGGCGTGGCTGATTATAGCTTTTTACCGAAAATGCCCCTACCGCTTTTAAACGACGGATGTTGGAGAGTGCATCGTCAAAACTATTTATTACAGCCTTAAAGTCGCCATCGGCTCCATATAGTATGGTACCTGTTGAGTAAACCCTGGGGCCAACCATGTTGCCGGCCTTTAGCATTTCGTTTTGGCTAAATACCATTTCGGTATTGCTCGACGGGTCGTGGGCGGTGGTTACGCCAAAAGCCAGGTTGGCATAATAACGCCAATCCTGCTGCGGCGAAATGCCATCGGGGCTGGTGCCCAGGTGGCCGTGTACATCGACGATACCCGGCATAATGGTTTTGCCTGCAAGATCGTAGACTTTCGCGCTATCAGGTACCGCAATAGCATCCGATTTTCCTATCGCAGTTATTTTGTTCCGGGTAATAATGATGGTGCCATTTTCAATCACCTCATCACCCTTCATGGTAATTATCCTGGCATTTTTAAATACGATAACGCCGGCGGGTAAATCGGTTTTTAGCTTCAGGCCAATTTCTGTACCAACTGTATCAACAGGCGGGGTTTTATCCGTTCCGCCATCAACAAAGGGGAATGCATTCCTTATGTCACGCACAAAATATTTTGGGCCGAGCGTCCACATTAGCTTCTGGCTGTCTTTGCTCCAATGGAGGTAGGTGCCCGCATCGCGAGTTAACTTGCTTAAAGGGAGCGCTTTGTTGCCGGCCGATAACTCTTGCGGGCTGCCGGTATAAATCATTGGGGTGATGTAACAGTTAAACAGCTCGGTAAAGGCCATCCATTTACCATCGGGGCTTGGGTTAAATTGCGTTGCATATTTGGAGGTATACAAAACCCGCTGGTTAGCACCGGTGGTGTCCATCACCTTATAGGCTTTTTTATCGCCCTCATAACTTTGATAGTATAATTTCGAATCATCAGCCGAGTATTGCGGCTGAATACCGTTGTCGATTATCATTTTTGGCGTGCCGCCATTTGCCGGGATGGTGTAAATGCCCGGGTTTTTGCCAAAAGTATAACCGGAGGTGCCATTGCCTTCGCCTTTCCTGAAAACTATCTTATCGCCTTTGTTTGAAAATTTGGGCGAGTAGTAGTAGCCTTTTTCTGCAGTTAACCTTGTAACCTGGCAGGTGGTAAGATCTATTTTATTGACGGATGCTTTTAGCTCGTCTGTCCAGTCAACATAAACTAATGATTTACCATCCGGACTAAAGGCAGGCTCGTATTCAAAATCGGGAGTGGCGGTAATTCGGGTTGGTATGCCGTCGGGGAGGGCTTTTATATAAATATACCCGGCAGCATTAAAGGCAACAACTTTACCATCCGGCGATGTTGTCAGCTGCCTGATCATTTTCACCGTAAAATCGTCCTGGAAAACTTTCTGCTGAAAATGAAGGGCGTCGGTAATTGATTGCGTTGAGGTTACTTCGAACGGTATTTGGGTTGCATTAAGCGATGTTATATCCAGGTTCCAGATCTTGCCTTTCGCATAAAAAATAAGGCTGTTGTTATCCGGCATCCAGTTAAAATTAGGGTATACGCCAAAAATAGCCCAGGTTTCCTGTTGGTCGTGCGATAAGCCGTCGTATACCGGCCATTCTTCGCCGGTGGCCAGGTTGTGGATAAACAGCACTGATTTTAGCCGTACACGTTTTACAAAGGCCAACAGCTTTCCGTCGGGCGATATCTGCGGACGGCAGGCGCCCCCGGCACCTCCTGAAACGGTTTCTATGTCGCCGGTTTGGCGGTTCAGTCGTTGTATGGCGTAAATGCCCTGGTAAGGGTCTTTATTATATTGGAATGATGGCCCGGGCGTAACATCTTCGCTCCAGTAAACATATTTGCCATCGGGCGAAATTATTGGTTCACCTGCGTCCTGCTGGTCGTTTTTGCGTTTGGTTAGCTGTATGCCTTCACCGCCGGTTTTGTGGTAAAGCCACATTTCGCCTGCACCTAACGAGCGGAAGCCGGTAAAATGTTTGCGGGCAACCAAATATTGTCCATCGGGCGACCAAGACGCATTATTTAGCAATCTGAAGTTTTCTTTGGTGATGGAATGCTTGCCACTGCCATCGGCGTTCATTATCCAGATGTTATCTGCGCCTTCCTTGTCGCTGGTGTAGGATATGCTTTTTCCGTCCGGGCTAAATCGTGGCTGCACCTCCCATGCTTTGCCGCCAGCCAACAGGGTAGCTTTGCCGCCAGCAATAGGTATGCTGTAAATATCGCCAAGGAGATCAAAAACTATTGTTTTGCCATCGGGGCTAACATCGAGGTTCATCCAGGTGCCTTCATCGGTGGTAATGGTTGCCTTTTTTTGCGGGGCACCCTGGGCGGATTCGATGTTCCATTTTTGGGCGAATAAACTTATCGAGATGAGAGAAAACAGTAGGGTAGTGTAAATTATTTTCATTTGGGCCGGTGTTACAGCCGCGAATTTACACGATTTACACCAAGATTAAACTAAGATTTATAGGATTTGAGGATTATAGGATGCATGCAGCACAATACTTAAAAACAAGAATCTTAAAATCTTTTCATCCTATGAATCTTAGTTTATCTTTACCAACTTCGGATAATTCGATTTTAAAATCCGAAATCGAACATCCGATATCCGAAATCAAACGATGACGCTACAGGAAATATTAAAACAGTACTGGAACCACGATACTTTCCGCCCGATGCAGGAGGAGATCATCAAGTCTGTTTTATTAGGTCATGATACGCTGGCGTTATTGCCGACAGGCGGGGGCAAATCGGTTTGTTTCCAGGTGCCGGCTTTGGCAAAGGAAGGGATTTGTATCGTCGTATCCCCCCTGATTGCGTTGATGAAAGACCAGGTGGAAAACTTGCGGGCCAAAGGAATTGAAGCGGTGTCGATCGTTTCCGGCATGAGCAAGCGCGAAATTGATATGGCGCTTGATAGCTGTATTTATGGTGGGGTGAAGTTTTTATACTTGTCGCCCGAGCGTTTACTGTCTGACCTGGCCCGCGAGCGCATCAAATACATGAATGTGAACCTGATAGCGGTTGATGAGGCGCATTGTATTTCGCAATGGGGATATGATTTCCGGCCGCCATACCTGCACATTGCCGATTTGAGGGAATTGCACCCGGATGTGCCGGTGTTGGCATTAACGGCAACGGCTACCGCCGAAGTGCGCGAGGATATTCAACAAAAGCTGCAGTTTAAAAACGCGGTTGTTTTCCAAAAAAGCTTCGAACGGAAAAATATCAGCTACGTGGTGCAAAACACCGAGGATAAATTGCGTAAGCTGATTGATATTGCGAAAGGCGTTAAGGGCAGCGGGATTGTTTACGTGCGTACCCGCAAGGAAACCGCCGAAATAGCCAAATTTTATACCACTAACGGCATTAAGGCTGATTATTACCACGCGGGCCTTGAGGCAGCCGTACGGTCGAGAAAACAGGAAAGCTGGAAGACCAATAAGACGCGAATAATTGTGGCCACAAACGCCTTCGGGATGGGGATTGATAAACCGGATGTGCGTTTTGTAATACACAAAGATATGCCCGACAGCCTGGAAGCCTATTACCAGGAAGCCGGGAGGGCAGGGCGGGACGAACATAAAGCCTACGGCGTATTGTTATATAATTACGCCGATAGGCTGAGGCAGGAAAAAAAGTTTGAATTAAGTTTCCCAACGGTTGCTGAAGTAAAGCAGGTTTACCACTATTTAGCTAATTACTACAGCTTAGCCTACGAGGCAGGCGAGGGGACCAGCATGGACCTTGACCTGGGCGATTTTTGCAGCCGGTTTAAGCTTGATGCCATAAAAACGCTGAATGCTTTGAAGTTTTTAGAGCAGGATGACTACCTGTCATTCAACGAGAGTGTGTTTTTGCCGTCGCGGTTTCGGTTTGAGGTAGGGAATGAGGAATTGTATAACTTCCAGATACAAAACCCGGGGTGGGACCCTTTTATTAAAACGATATTGCGCTCGTATGGCGGCGCGTTTGATAATTTTGTAAATATCCGCGAATTTGACCTTGCCCGGCGCAGCCAGATGAGCGCCCAGCAGGTGATCGAGGGGCTGAAGCAGCTTGATGAATACCATATTTTAAGCTACAAACAACAAACCGATAAGCCGCAGGTTACCTGGCTGAAACCCCGCCAGCATAACGAATCGCTATACATCAACAAAAAATTGATTGACGATCGTAAGGCGACCTACCGTAAAAAAATGGAGGGCGTTTTTGCTTACGCCGAAACGAAAAGATGCCGCAGCCAAATGCTGCTTTATTATTTTGACGAGCGCAATGCAGATAAATGTGGTGTTTGTGATGTTTGCCTGGAAGAAAAACGCCAAACCAGCGCTGCCGAAATATTTGATGACATTACAAACGAACTGATAGAGTTGTTAAGTACCTCATCGCACGATATTGCCACGCTGGTAACCACAGCCACCATCGGCACCGAAAAAGAGCGGATAGATACGGTAAGGCAATTATTGGATGCAGGGAAAATTAAGTTTGCGGGGGAGAAGCTGGTAATCAGTTAGAAGTTTTGAGTTGGCATTGGGCAGTCTGAAAAGTCTGAGAGCTTAATATTTTGCAATTCCACACAAAATGCTTTATATTTGCGTTACTACTTCGTACTAAATTCAACTTTAGCCTCTAATTCCCACCCTTACCGGGAAAAATGTCTGCGCTAATTTTAAAAATCTTCATAAAATATTAACTAACAGGCTTATAAAACTATGCCCCAAGAATTTGATTATAACTCAACCAGGAATAAATTAATCCTGTCTGAGTATGGCCGCAACGTACAAAATATGGTAAAATATATTGTTGCGCTGCCTACCAAAGAAGAACGTAACCGTTATGCCCAGGTTGTGATTGACCTGATGGGTTTTTTAAACCCGCACCTGCGCGATGTCGCCGATTTTAAACACAAGCTGTGGGATCACCTGCACATTATTTCTGATTTCCAGATTGATGTTGACTCGCCTTACCCAAAGCCGTCGATGGAAGCCATCCATTTAAAGCCCGAGCCATTAAAGTATCCGCATCAGCGTATAAAATACAAGCACTATGGCAAAACAATCGAGCTGATGATTGAAAAGGCCAAAAGCATTGACGATCCCGACCGTAAGCGCCACATGGTGCAGGCTGTTGCCAATTTTATGAAAATGGCCTATGTGCAATGGAACAAGGATTCGGTAACCGACGAAATGATATTGAACGACCTGTATATGTTGTCGGGCGGCACACTTAAACTGGAAGAAAATGTTAATCTAAACAAGGTCGAATATCGCGCCAATACACATAGCAACAACAACCAGAACAACCGCGGCCGCACCAATAATAACAACCAGAATAACCGCGGTCGTACTAACAACAATAACAACAACCCGCGTAACAACAATAATAACCAAAACCGCAACCGTAACAACGGGGGGGCTAAAAAGTATTAATAAATTGTTTCATAGTTTATGGTTGATAGTTCATAGCCGTTTGTGCTCCAACTAAAAGCCATGAACCATGATCTATGAACCATGAACTACTTATGACTAACGCATTTGAAATAATTGGCGGAACGCCGTTAAAGGGCGAAATAATACCTCAGGGCGCTAAAAACGAGGCTTTGCAAATTCTTTCGGCCGTATTGTTAACGGCGGAGAAAATAACCATCAGCAACATACCTGACATTAAGGATGTAAATAAACTGATTGAATTGTTGGGCGATATGGGCGTGATAGTTGAAAAGCTGGCGCCTGATACCTACAGCTTTGAAGCAAAAAATATCGACCTGGATTTCTTCCTGTCGGATGCTTTTAAAGAAAAGGGTGGCGGTTTGCGTGGTTCTATTATGATAGTTGGCCCACTGCTGGCACGTTTCGGCAAGGCATCGATACCTAAACCGGGCGGCGACAAAATTGGCCGCAGACGTTTGGATACCCACTTTCTTGGATTCGAAAAACTTGGTGCACAGTTTAACTACAACCCGTCAAACGGCTTTTTTAATGTAGATGCATCAAACTTAAAAGGCACTTACATATTGCTTGATGAAGCATCGGTAACCGGTACAGCCAATATTGTGATGGCAGCCGTACTTGCAAAAGGTACTACCACCCTTTACAATGCCGCCTGCGAGCCTTACCTGCAGCAGCTTTGCAAAATGCTTAACAGGATGGGCGCTAAAATCAGTGGCATAGGTTCAAACCTGCTAACCATTGAAGGCGTTACCGAACTTGGCGGAACAGAACATCGTTTACTGCCGGATATGATCGAGATAGGTTCGTTCATCGGCCTTGCTGCGATGACGGAATCGGAAATTACCATTAAGGATGTGCATTACGAGGAACTTGGGATGATACCTGATGTGTTCAGGCGCCTGGGTATAAAAATGGAATTGCGTGGCGATGATATTTATATCCCTGCACAAAAGCATTACGAAATTGAGACGTTTATCGACGGCTCTATTATGACTATTGCCGATGCACCATGGCCGGGCTTTACGCCCGATTTACTAAGCATTTGCCTGGTGGTTGCCATACAGGCCAAGGGTTCGGTACTGATACACCAGAAAATGTTTGAAAGCCGCCTGTTTTTTGTTGACAAACTGCTTGATATGGGTGCGCAGATAATACTTTGCGACCCGCACCGCGCTACCGTTATCGGCCTTGACAAGCAGGTACAACTGCGCGGTATCTCCATGACATCTCCCGATATACGTGCAGGGGTGTCGTTGCTGATAGCAGCCTTATCAGCAAAAGGCAAATCAACCATCTACAATATTGAGCAGATAGAACGCGGTTATCAGAATATAGATAAGCGTTTAATTGCTTTGGGAGCGAATATAAAGAGGATATAAGTTAGTGATTGGAGGTTAGAGATGAGAGATTAGTTTTTTTTCTAATCTCTAATCTCCGGTCTCTAATCTCTAAACTAATTTTTACCTTTATCGCAAACCCTAAGGATCAAACATGCCCTACCAAAACCGGAGATCGAGTTACGCCTTTTTCATTTTGATATTTGTTGCCATTAAACTTGGGTTAAACCTGCTGGCGATAGCGCATTTTGGTTTTCACCGTGATGAGTTTTTACATCTTGTTTTAGCGGATCATTTGGATTGGGGGTACAAAGAAGTACCGCCGTTTATAGCTATCGTGGCTAAAATCAGCTCCGTAATTTTTGGTGACTCGGTTTTTGCGGCGCGCATTTTCCCCACTATTGCAAGCGGATTTATTGTTTGGTTTACCGGTTTAATAGCCGTTGAGCTTGGCGGCCGTAAGTTTGCAATAGCGCTTGCTTGCCTGGCGCTGATATTTGCGCCCGCGTTTGCCGCCAGCGGTTACCTGTTTCAGCCCGTGGTATTCGACCAGCTTTGGTGGGTAATGGCAGTTTGGCTGCTTACCAAATATTGTAATACATCGGCGGTTAAATACCTGTATTTTTTGGGTTTGGTGGTTGGCGTTGGCCTGCTGACCAAGTACACTATGGCATTCTTCACCTTTGCACTAATTATAGGCCTGGTATTCAGCAAAAACCGCAAACTGTTGCTGAACAGGCATATGATTGGCGCGGCATTGCTTGCTTTGCTTATTTTTCTGCCAAATTTAATCTGGCAAATTCAGCACCATTTGCCGGTGATTACGCACATGCATAACCTAAGGGAGCAGCAGCTTGATTTTATTAAGCCGTCGGACTTTATTATGCAAGAGTTAACTGTAAACGGTATTGCCCTGTTTGTTTGGCTAACAGGGTTTGTTTTCCTGTTGTTTTCGTTTAGGCTGCATAAGTTTCAATTTTTGGCTATAGCATTTGTTTTAATATTCACTTTTTTACTGGTGATGAACGGGAAGAACTACTACCTGTTCGGCGCGTTCCCTATGTTGTTCGCGGCAGGCGGCTTTGGCTTTGAGCGCTGGTTGAAAACAAGTGGCCCGGCGCTGCGCGGCTTTGTTATTGCTGTTTTTACCATACCCAATTTATTGTTGTTTCCGCTGGTATTGCCGGTTTTGCCGTTAAACAAAACCCTTGCTGCGTTTAGGATTGCGCATGATAAGCTGTCGTTTTTAAGCTTTGCCACCCGCTGGGAAGACCATAAGCAACACGCCACTACCCAGGATTATGGTGACATGATGGGCTGGGACGAAATAACAGCCAACGTAGTAAAAGCCTGGAACAGCCTTACACCTGAGCAGCAAAAGCACACCCAGATTTATGCCGATAATTATGGCGAAGCAGGTGCTGTGCATCATTTTGGCAAGCAAAACAACTTACCCGATGTAATTTCTCTGAACAGCAGCTTCACCTTATGGGCGCCAGACAGTCTTAATGCGCAATATATTATTTATGTTGATGACCAGGGCGGCGGCAATATCAAAACGTTTGCACAACACCTGGAGAGTTACCATAAAGTGGGCGAGGTAACCAACCCGCTTGCTGTTGAAAAGGGGACAGGGATATTTATTTTGGTGCATCCCGGCCCGCAATTAAACGAGCGTTACAGTAAAGAACTGGCAAGGAAGAGATTGGAGTAATGTGCGGATACGTAGGTGCGTGGATGTGCAAATGAAAGGATTTGAAGATTGGTTGATTTGAAAATTTGAAAATTCCCCACGCCCATTTATCAAACAAAACTGCTTGATTTTAGTATAGATAGATTAAACATTGATTTATGCGGGGCCTAAAAACCATTATCTTTTTAATTATATCAAACACCTTTATGACATTTGCCTGGTACGGGCACCTGAAGTTTAAAGATTACGACTGGGGCAAAAACCTGGGGCTTATTGCTATAATAGCCATTAGCTGGGGCCTCGCTTTTTTTGAGTACGTATTCCAGGTGCCGGCAAACCGGGCCGGCTATAAAGGCGACGGCGGGCCATTCACTTTGGTACAACTGAAGACCATACAGGAAGCAATAACCTTAACCGTTTTTATGCTGTTTAGCATCGTGTTTTTTAAATCGGAAAAATTGGGCTGGAACCATTTGGTTGGCTTCGGATTGATTGTTTTGGCAGTGTTTGTGATATTTAAAAAGTGGTAGTGGGGGATATCCGAGGCAGATTTAACCACGGAGATACAGAGAAGGCACAGAGAATACTGAACTTGTCACTCTAATATTTTTTTATATTCGTAGTTAAATTTCCCAACTCATTTGTCAGCGTCATCAGGTAAATCAGCAAACATCAGCGATTTCCATCTCTGTGCTCTCTGTGTGTCCTCTGTATCTCCGTGGTAAAAAAATGTCCAACAAAAAAGCCATCCGTTTAAAACGAATGGCCTCCAGAATATATGTTGAACTTTTGCAAAAGTAGTATTAAAGACCGGCTACGTCGTTGTCGCTTAGCACAGCCATTTTGTTTTCGATGTAATGAGCAGCGTTAAAGTTGCTGCTTTTTACGTTCGACTCGATATCCCTGTTAAGGTTTAATTCGTTTGCGCAACCTTTTAAATCGGCTTTAGCATTGTCTTTTACAGTCACACTTGCGTTGAAGGCATCCAGGTTCAGGCGGGCTGAAGCGTTGTCGTGCAGATCAACATCAAATTCAATTTTTGAAAGGCTTCCGAATGATTTTACATCGGCATTATCAAAGGCTGATATTGAGCGTAAATCGTTAGCGCTAACCCAAACCACCAATTTTTCGGGGCTGTATGATGCGATGCGCAATACGCCGTTTTTGCTTTGCACCAGGGCGCTTTGTGAGTAATATTTGTTGTAAACTTTCACCTGGTCGGTTGATGCATCTGATACGTAAAGCTCAACGTTTCCGCGAACTTCTATTTTGTTGATGGCACTTACATCAGTTAAAACTGTATAAGCCTGGTCGCCGGTATTTGCAGTAGCTGCTTTTGTTTTATTGGCTATTCCTGTTACTAATGTTAGCGCAGTGAATATGGTTAAAAATGCGGTTTTCATGACGATTATATTTTTGAATTGTAATAGTTAATTTTCTTTGTTTTTAAATACATCTATAAGACGATTGCAACTTAAAAACGTTACACCAAACTGGCCTGTAATAGGCGTAGAGGCGGTTTTTATCGGCGAACACGGAGAATTTGTCGGTGAAAATGACGGTTAAATTACTTTGGTTGGATTAATTTAAAATCAGGTGTTTTTTTTATTCCGATTCCACCCAAAATCTTCTATTTTAGTTCGGCCTTAAAACTGTCGATTTTCACATGTCTGATACCATTACTTACCAATACGCTGCTCCTTCAGCGCTCAAACATTCACCCTCGGCTGATGAGTTGTTCCTGGCTAAATACAGCGAGATACAAAAAGGCACCTCGCCCTGCTTTTTCTGGGGCAAGTTAACCGACCCTTATACCGTGGCGCGTTGCCTGCTTACCTTATCAAAAGTAGTTCAATCAAGCTTTAGCCTTTCTCCGTTTGAAATGGCGATGCTAAAGGATCCTATTGTTACGGCCGGTAACGAGAAGATTCGCTTCGAGGGTTTTTCGCATTGCGCGGGTGTTTACGCCCGGGTTGACGTTTTGGGCGACGGGCACGATGGCGAGTTTTTAGAGAACGGAACCACCAATGTTGATTTTAATCAGCCAATGTTATCTGCTTTGAGCGCGGTGCGGCGGAATGAAAATGTATTGTTATCAATAGGGCAAAAAGAAGTAGCGCTGCATAAAGACGGCGGCAAAGTCACCGAGCGCAAGGTGCCACTGCCGGTAAAATGGATAAAAGGCCTTACCAGTGTGCAAATGTTCCTGGCCGAATCGGAAAAGGTACATTCGTTTAACAGGCTACAGGCCCTGCAACTATTTAAAACCATCCCGACAGGTAAACCCAAAACCGACTATTATCTAATTACCCGCGGTGGCAAACCAACATTTTCGCCGGTAAAATCGAGTGATGCCATAACGGTTGGCGGTGTACATAGGTTAAAGCTGATAGAGCCGTTGCTTTCCATTGCCGATGAGCTCCGGGTCTTCTCGCATAATAATATGCAATCAACCACCTGGCAAATTTATATTGGCGCGGTGCGGTTTAGTTTGTCGCTTTCGCGCGATGCCTGGCGCGGGTTTTCGGGGGAGGGTGCAGGGCTGGAGGCACTGATAGAAGATGTGCCCGATAGCTGGGTTGAGCAGGTGGATAACTACAGTTATGCTAACCAGGAGTTTAACCCCACGATGATGGCCATAAATGAAGATATCGACATAAAAAATGTCACGAACTTAACCGGCCGGCTTTCGGCAATTGGATTATTGGGATATGATTTGGATGAGAATGGCTTTTTTTATCGCCGGTTGCCGTTTAAACTAAGCCGTATTATGAGCCTAAACCCGAGGCTGAAAGATGCTGAAAAATTATTGCAGGAGGGGAAAGTAACCATCGTACAAAAAACTGCCGACAAAGTGGAAGCCCAGGTGGAGGGCACCGGCGTAAAACATACCGTAATCTTATCCGGCGATAAAGAACAATGCACCTGTACCTGGTTCAGTAAAAACCAGGGCGAACGCGGTATTTGCAAACATATTTTGGCCGTTAAAAAGCTGCTGGCTAATTAAATTTTTATGACGATTACGGAGCAGTTTACCCAAATAGTTGAGCGCCAAAAAGAGAAGGAGTTACTCCCTTTTTTAAAAACACTTGATAGCAAGCAAAAAAAAGAACTTACGCCGCTAATAAAAAAGCTGGACAAATACTATTCGGCGTATGAAGAGAAGGGGTCGTTAATGGGTTCTTATTCAAGGCGCGGCAAGCCTGAACAAATGCAAATATTAAATATAGCTTCGTTTGTGTGCTTTAATTTAAAAGATTTTGAGCGCACCTGGGCCTGGAGCATATTTAACAGGGAAGTTATCGGTGAAATTTTGACTTGGTATTGCCCGTCATGGTTAACCGAATACGCAATAAAACATGCAGAAGGTGGTTTCATACGCAGTTTATTCGATTACAGGTGGTATATGGAACTGGTTGAAAAAGGTTATGTGATGGAAACTGACCGGCTTACTGTTTTAGCCTTGCAAGATTTCATCTTTTTTGAACAATCAGGAAAAAACCGCCAATACAGGTACGTGCCCGAAGCGCTTTTAGAACGCGACGTAACTTTAAAGGAGCATATATGGCTGTTTTTTAAAGTAGAGTCAGGCATTCACAACATCGAAGAATATAAACAATTTTCCGACGATTCTAAACCTGAACGCTGGATAAACACGTTTAAATTATACGTGTCACAAGGGAGAATAGACCGAAGCCGGTTGCTCAATGATTCCCTGGTGGCAGCTATGGGCGGCTATAATCAGTCGTTATCCAATTGGTTTTTGAAACTTTTTGTTGCATTTGAACCTACAAAAACTGAGCTGCAGAATTTTACAGGCGAGTTATTAAATATACTTAACTCCGCCAATTCCAAACCGGTTAATATTGCGCTTAATTATTTAAAAGAACTTGCTGCGGAGCCGGAATTTCCTATTGATGCTTTCCTGGAGCACGCGCCGCTGGTTTTAACCTCTGAAACCAAATCTGCGGTAACGTCGGCGTTAATGATTTTGGAGAAACTTGCAAAAGTGTATCCGGACCGCGGCGAAGAAATTTGCATTGCCGCCTGCCAGGCCTTTATTCACCAGGATGAAAAAATACAGGTAAGAGTGGCGAAGATGCTGCAAAAGTATGGTGATGGTGCTTCGACGGGTATATCAGACAACCTGGCTATTTACAAGGATAACTTGTTATTGGAAGCTAAAACAATGTTAAAAGGGTTTAGTGAACAAACCGATAACGCTGAAGTCGCATCTGAAGAACAGGAAACTTTGACGACTTCGTCCCTGACTTTGGAACCCATTACTTATCCCGAGAACTTCGATGATTTTGTTTTTTTAGCCAGCCAGGCTTTCGACCAAAACGAAACATATCATTTTGACATGCTGCCGGCAGCTATATTAAAGTTTCAGGATGAAATGACTGAGGCTAACATAGCTAAATTGCTGCCCGCCTTTCAGCGCGCCTACAAAATGGTAACCAGCGACTGGCGCAGCGGTATGGGTTATCTTGACGATATGTTGGCTAAGTTTTTTATGGACTATGGGCAGCTGTTGGTGAAGTTTTATCCCAAAGAAGGCCGGAAACTTAAAGAAATGAGGGATTCGTTTGAAAAGATGGAGGCTGAAAAAAAGGCGAAGTCGGATTGGTATAAGATAAAAATAAGCGGTATAAAGCCATGGGATGTGTTTACCCGCAGCCCTGGATACAAGCCGCACAAGCACATATTGTTGAATGCGATATTCATGCTGGAGCGCAAGCTAAAGTTGCCGATGCTTTCAACACCTACGCACGAACCGTGTTATGTGTCGTCGCTGGTGCTGGTGCAGCGCTTAATTATGTACCAGGAGGCGCGGGTTACGCCTGGCGATATGGATTTTGAAGTAGCCATTGCCCGTTGCATAAAAATGGATATTGAAGATACGCTGCACCTGGCAAACGAAAGGCTGAAAGGCGAGCGGCGCCATCTTATCAGCTTTATTTTTGGCGGGGAGTATTCACCGATGGACAGTAATAAATCTAAACCTGCCTGGCTAGTGGCCGCCATGGTGCATAATAGCGGCACGATTGATAAAAGGTGGTTTGGCTACAGCAAGCTGACCGAACAATATCTACGGGCGGAATTTACGTGGAAATCGGGCAAGCAAGAGTATTTTTATGACAAGTGGGACCATGAGCTGCGAAAAAATATTAAAACTAAAGGGTACCGCAGCCGGGTTGAAATAGATTTTGGGCAAAAGGAGAAACAACTATCGGGTATAAAAAAAATATTTGCTAAAATAATGCCAGGGCAGGAGGACATAGAACCTTCTGTTTACGACTATACGCAATTGAAGTTTGAGTATATAACAGCCGAGCATAACGATATTAAACGGCTGCTCACCATAAACCCTGCCGACAGGGAACTGCTGCTTGCGCATATTGTTAACAAATGCCTGAAAGACCCGGATTTTTCGGGTGAGAACGATAAGCGGTTAATTATTTACACGCTGGAAACACTGTTAGCATTTGCCGCACCGCACCGCGATATCGCCCATCTGCTGATAGCAACCTGTATGATTAGTAACGATAAAACGGTACGTACCTATGCTGCTGAGCTATGGATACAAGGCGTTAGTATTAATTCCATCAACAGCGAAACCATCGGAAAAATTATTGGTACCCATGAGCGGGCTGAGCTGGCGCCTTTAAAACGGTTTACTGATTTGGTGTTAGCATCTATGTATCAAATATCGGCTAAGCATAACGAACACCTGGCAGTGATGTTGGGAGCCTGTATTTTAAACATGGATGTGCCGGTTAATAACACCAAAAAGCTGCTTGATATTTATGCAGAGGTGTTAGCGGTCAATAAAAAGAACGAAAAGCCGGACTACGAACTGGTTGCAAAGCTAAGAGACTGGCGTAAATTAACCGAAGCACTAGATAAGTCGATACTGAAGATAAACCAGTTGTTGGGTGTAGGCAATGCATCCTGATTTGTACTGAATAATGCACAGCAGCGCGCTGTATACTTTACTGAACGTTAACGGAGCGATTTTTGATAACTTAACGCATCTATCAGTATATCACGCCATGGAAAAGCAAATTGAACGTTCACGCATTATACATTTAGGCGATAGCCGGCTTCTCAAATTTTTTACTGATAATCTCGATAAGATATATTGCGCCAAGCAACATATGGTAGCCCGTTTCCCGGAGATAGCCAGCCAGGCACATTTTGAAGATCTGAACCAGGCTATCATGGAAACGGTTGATGACGTAAAAAAACAAATCATCCGTATGGACAGGATTTACGATCAACTAGGCGCGCAAAATAAAGCGGCAGGCTGCACAGGGCTGGCCGCAATGATAGAAGAAGCCTTTACCGCGATAAACGACCAAAAAGGGGATCAGGCTTTACGGGATATGGCTATATTGTTTTACCTGCAAAACATGGAGAGTATAGAGGTAGCTTCCTTCCAGGTGCTGCAAATGATGGCGGTTAAAATGAAAAATGCCGAAATATTGCAGCTGCTGAAAGAAAACCTTGATGAAGCCAAGGACGACAGGATGCTGCTGCTGCTGATCACAGCTAAATATGTTACCAGTTAAAATTTAAATCGACTAATAAATCTGTAAAATCCGTTAATCCCGGTCACAAAAAAAGCCACTTGCTTCAAAACAAATGGCTCCCGTAATATATGTTGAACTTTTGCAAAAGTCGGCTTACATGCCTATCAACTCCTGGTTGAAATCGGCAGCGAAATTTAATTTATTTTCGGTGCGGTGGGCAGCAGAAAAATTGTTGCTTTTCACATTCGACTCGATATCCCTGTTAAGGTTTAATTGATTTGCAGTACCGGTTAACACAGCCTTAGCGTTATCTTTTACAGTTACATCGGCGGTAAAGGCATCAAGATTTAATTTTGCAGATGCACTGTCGTGCAAGTCGATAGCAAACTCAATTTTTGATACGTTACCGAATGATTTTACTTCGGCATTGTCATATGCTGATATTTCGCGCAGGTCATTGGCGCTTACCCAAACAACTAATTTTTCGTTTTTGTATGAAGTGATGCGCAATACACCATTTTTGTTTTGTACCAGGGCGCTTTCTGAATAGTATTTGTTGTAAACTTTAACCTGGTCGGTTGATGCGTCAGAAACAAACAGTTCAACATTTCCGTGAACTTCAATTTTGTTTATAGCACCTTTATCATTTAAAACAGTATAAGTATCATCTTTTATGGTACTGGCGTAGGTTGTTGTTAATCCAAAAACTACAGCTAACATTGTAATTGCGGAAAAAATTTTGGTTTTCATTTTTTTATTTATTATTATTGTGATTCTAAACTTTCTGTATTCCTCTTGTTTTGAAATACATCCATAAGACGAGGCCGGATTTAAAACGTTACAGTAAAAATTACTTAGTAGACCAACGCCTTGTTTTCGACTGCAAAGGTGCGATTTTTATCTACCAACATTTATCATCTTAGTGTAAGAATTACACGAGTTTAGCTATTAAATTTCCCAAGCTGTTTTTTAGATTAAAATGCTGTTTTACAGTTACTTATGATAAATTTTTGATGGTAATAGAGGTCTGGATAAGGTTTTTTTAAATATTATTTTGAAAAAACCGATTTTTTTGGCGGCGTAAAACCGCGGGGAGGCTGAGATTTTTTTGCCGGATTATCGCGTTTTACAGTATTTGTAAATTCAGCCAGCAATGATTGAAATTCATGAAATTATTTCCCGCAAAACCTTGAAAGTTTTATCAACTTTGCAAGTTCTGCGGGATATTATAGAAGAAATAATGTCGAAATTCTTATCGCAGAAAGAGATCAGGCCGATAACTCCGCAAAATATTTATGAAAAAGCGGGATGGTTTCAATTCCCTTATAGTAGTTATACACGTCGTATTTTTCGTTAGGCGAATGTAGGGCATCGCTGTCGAGGCCAAAACCCATTAAAACGGTTTTAAGGCCAAGCTCGGCTTCAAACAAAGCCACGATAGGGATACTGCCGCCGCCACGGGTTGGTATCGGGTCTTTCCCGAACGATTCCTTTATAGCCATCTGTGCAGCCTTGTAGGCGATGCTGTCGGTTGGGGTAACTGCAGGTTCGCCGCCATGGTGGGGTTTAACACTAACTTTTACCGATTTAGGCGCAATCTTCTCAAAGTGTGCAGTAAAGAGTTGGGTTATCTCATCCGATAATTGGTTCGGCACCAATCGCATCGAAATTTTTGCAAATGCTTTTGATGGTAATACAGTTTTGGCGCCTTCACCAATATAGCCGCCCCAGATACCGTTTACCTCAAGGGTAGGGCGTGTGCCTGTACGTTCGAAGGTGGTATAGCCTTTTTCGCCCCAAAGTTCATTAACTTCAAGGTCCTTTTTATACTCAGCCTCGTCATAAGGCGCATTGTTTAAGGCTTTGCGTTCGGCCTCGGTTAGTTCAATTACTTTGTCGTAGAAACCGGGAATGGTAATATGATTATTCTCGTCATGCATCGACGCTATCATTTTAGCAAGTATTGTCGCCGGGTTTGCCACCGCGCCGCCATACACGCCTGAATGAAGGTCGCGGTTGGGCCCGGTTACTTCAACTTCCAGGTAGGAGAGGCCTCGCAGGCCGGTTTCCAGCGACGGGTGTTCCATGCTGATCATTGAGGTATCTGAAATCAGCACCACATCAGCTTTTAACCTGCTTTTATTTTGTTTTACAAATATGCCCAGGTTTGATGAGCCCACTTCTTCTTCGCCCTCAATCATGAATTTGATGTTACAAGGCAGCGTATTAGTTTGCATCATCAGTTCAAACGCCTTTACATGCATATAGAATTGACCCTTATCGTCGCAGGCGCCACGGGCGTATATTTTACCATCGCGAATGGTAGGCTCAAAAGGAGGTGTTTTCCAAAGCTCCAGCGGATCCGGTGGCTGAACGTCATAGTGGCCGTAAACTAATACGGTGGGTTTTGAGGCATCGATGATTTTTTCGCCATAGATAATAGGATAGCCTGCAGTTTGGCAAACTTCTACATTATCAGCACCCGAAGCGCGCAGTTTTTCGGCAACGAATTCGGCAGTATTTAGCACATCGGCTTTATACTTTGGGTCGGCACTAACAGACGGGAAACGAAGAAGGATAAATAATTCATCCAGCAAACGTTCCCTGTGCTGGTCAACATATTCTTTAATAAGCTGCATAAATAACAATTTGAAGCAAATATAAGATTTGTTTGACGAGATTGCGGGAAGGCTATTAACGATTTATTCGAGAAGGTTTAGGTGTAAAATAAAACATCGGGGCAAAAAAATAGCTCCTTAAAAAAGGAGCTATTTCCAATATTAAAAGTCCTTAAAATCCAAAAAGATTGTTTCAGTAGAAAAAAGTCAGGCAAAAAAATAGCAATTAAGGCTACTTATAGCCAGTAAAAATTGGTGTTTAAGATCAGTCTTAAGCTAAGTCTGAGCTTCCGGTGTTGTGCTTGTCTAACAAATCAGAACTTCCGGTATTGTGTTTGTCTGATAAATCAGAGCTACCAGTGTTGTGTTTGTCAGTAGCAGCAAAATCAGAACTACCAGTGTTGTGCTTGTCCATAAGGTCAGAGCTACCAGTGTTGTGTTTGTCTGATAAATCAGAGCTACCGGTGTTGTGCTTGTCGGCAGCAAAATCCGAGCTACCAGTGTTGTGCTTGTCCATAAGGTCAGAGCTACCAGTGTTGTGTTTGTCTGATAAATCAGAGCTACCGGTATTGTGTTTGTCCATTAGGTCGGAGCTACCGGTGTTGTGTTTGTCTGATAAATCAGAGCTACCCGTGTTGTGCTTGTCCTGGATGGTAGTTTGAGTTGCAGTTACGTTTTTAGCCAGCACCGAATTTGAGAGAGTTGCTGCGCTTAAAACAATCACTGCTGAAAATAATAACTTTTTCATACTGAGTGTTTAACGATTTTGTTTTAAATATTAATGTATACTAATTTGTTGTATGCTGTTTAATGCTGATAAATTAGTTTTATCCACGCGTATCTTTTTTAAAGATGTTTGCGTACAAAGGCGTAGAAACACTGTATGGAAAAGTTGCAGGTGGTGCATTGCGCGCCGCTATGAGATTGTAGCTGCATAAATTTTATGCAATATAAATTGGCATCAACATAAATTGAAGCCCGCAAAAACAAGATGTGTTAAAACATCAGGTTTTTAAATACTACAATGTCAAAGTGCTTATTTCCAGGAAGTTAATATTGATTTGAGTGTAGTAGGGGCAATGTCTTAACGCGTAAACAGCCTTAAATTTAACCCCTTACAACAATTCTTTATCAATTTGACTTCGGTGTCAAATAATTTATCAGCATCAAATGTAGTAAATTTTTTTTAATAAAGCAAATTAAATTCGACTGAATTAATAAAGTGCTTTTAGGCCGCAAAATATTTAAAGTAATTTGAATAAATTATAACCTTATAGCCAATTGAACGTAATAGTATCCAATGAAGAAATATTTGATATTTATTTTCTGTACTCTGTTTGCCTGTTTCGCTTATGCTGATGATACAAAAGCCATTGGTAAAGACACAAGCAGCGTAATTGAATTAAATACGCAGGGATTTAAAATGCGCCTTACCAGCCCCGAGCAAACTATTGCCGACGCTACTAAAGCATTGGACATCGCCACCAAAATAGGTTACAAGAGAGGCATGGCCGAATCAAACAGGGTGATTGGTGTTGGATATTATTACATGGATCAATCTGTTAAAGCCATACACAACTATTTAACCGCGCTGAATTACTTTATAGAACTTAAAGATTTAGCCGGCGAAGGGAGGGTGTACAACAACATAGGTAATTTATACCGCAACACTGATTATGATCTTTCACTTGAGTTTTTAAATAAAACGCTGGTTATATTAAAAAAACTAAACGATAAACCCATTACCGCAGGTGTTTATAACAATATTGGAACCGTTTACTACCACAAAAACAGTTTTTACCAGGCCTTAAATTATTATAACAAAAGCTACGACCTTTTTACCGAGTTAAAAGACTCGGTAAACATTGTACAACTGATGGAAAACAAGGGCGTGATTTATTTTAACCTGCACCAGTATGATAAAGCCGAGACACTGCTTTTAAAGGCAAATAAAGAAGCCAGGCAACTGGATTTAAACGAAACCGTGGCCAGTATCGATTTGACGCTTGCAGAGCTTTACACAGCTCAAAACAGGTTTGTTGACGCCGAAAAAATAATTGAAGAAGGCGTTGTGTTTGCCGGTATGATTAAGAGCGATAAAATTAAATCGGATTTTGAGTACACAAGCTACCAGATGGAACTAAAGCGCAAAAATTATGAAAAAGCTTTAGGTTACCTGCGGCATATTTATGCACAGGATAGTGTTACCTTTAAGCAAGGTACCTCGGTACAAATAAAAATGATGGAGGAGCAGGTTAAGCAACAGGCCCGCCAAAAGGAAAATGAAATTTTAGTGCAGCGCCAGGATAATGACCGTATCAGGTTTTGGGCGGTTGCTGTTGTTGCCGGTTTGTTGTTGATGCTGGTTGGCTTGCTGATAAGCAACGTAAAACGCAAGGCAAAAACTAACGAGCAGCTTACCGAGCTTAATGCCGAAGTATCACGGCAAAAAGATAACCTCGACCGGATAAACCATCACCTGGAAGAAATTATTGATGAACGTACAAAAGACCTCCAGATAAAAAACAAAAAACTATCCGAATACTCATCTTACCTTTCGCACCAGATACGGGGCCCTATCGCCACACTTAAGGGGCTAATGAACCTGGAGAAAGAAGGCTTGGTTGACCAACCTGAATGTATTAAAATGATGAACAAATGCGTAGGCGAGATCGACAACAAGATCATCGAAATGAGCGATATGCTGCATGATCCTGTTAAGACGAGCCTATAAGCGTTCATAGTTCATAGATCATAGTTCATGGTAGAAGAGAGTCAAGAACCAAGAGTCAAGAGTCAAGAGTCAAGAACCAAGAGTTAAGACTGGAAAATTAGTTAAAATAAATTGGCGGAATATTTACTTCTTAGTTAAGTAAAATAGCGACCTTCGCAGCTGCTATGAACTATGAACCATCAACTATAAACTACTCCGCCCTAAACCGCCAGCGGCCAGTTAGAGTGGATCTGCGCCTCAATTAAACCAAGATATAAACAATACCAGGCTATCATGTGGAGTATCAGCAGTTCACGGTGCTTTTTGTAGCCCTTGGTTTCAAACGCAAGGGTTTCGCCATCTGTCGTCACAAAAAAACGCTTCTCGCCACGGCTGGGTATAAAGCGCGATTTTAAAAGGTCGACTACTTTTACCTTTAGTTTGCTTTTAGGGTCATGAATAATTTCACCTTGCGGGGTATCGGTTTTTGGAATTGATATCAGATAGTTCGACATGGCAGATGGGTTATTTGCCAGAACATTACAATTTCTACTCCAAAACCGGCCAGAGTTTTATGCCTGGCCGGTTTTTTTGTATAATATTAGTGGAATACGAGTAAAATTTTAAAAAGAAAACATCATCAAACGTCCCCAAACATGTAAGTGTTGAGGACATTAGTGTAATGTTTAATGAACAATCTTGTAAAATTTAAACCATAGCAGGTATCCTATTCCTCAATTCTTCATACAACAATATAACCTTGCGCTGCAGGTTTGCAATCTCGGCCTCACGGTCAACAATCTTCTTTTGGGCAATGCTCAAATGCGAAATTTGCGGCTCCATATCTTCGGCATCAAGAGCCAAAAGGTTAACCACGTTTACTTCGTAAATGTTTGCGATCTGCTCCAAACGCGACAGGTTAATGTCGGTAACACCGGTTTCAATTTTTGAAAAAGCAGGGATCGAAATGCCCAGACGGTTGGCTACGTCTTCCTGGCTCCAGCCACGCTGGTGACGGATGGTACGGATGTTCTTACCAACCGACTTGTTGGTTTTCTTTTTAAGATTTTCAGTCATAATGGTTTACTCAATAGTTTATTTTATAATAAAGGATTTAAATAAACATTCAAAACCTATGCCATATTAATTAATGGGTAAACGGCATTGCTATTCAATTAATAAATGTATTATGGGGAAAATGCGGGGAATGTTTTCTACAGACGTAGGAAAAAATTTGCTTAATTGTTAACTATCCTGAGCTTTGCAAACTTTAACAGCAGTTGTTTCTGGCCTATTTCCTTAAAGAAGATCGTAGCTTTTATATCGGGTTTATTCCCCTCAAGACTAATCACCTTACCAAACCCGAACCTTTCATGTTCAACTTCCATACCAACCTGTAAACCCGATGTGTCCGACGGGGCAAAACCCGGGCTCGGCACATGCGCCTTTGCCAGTATCGAGGTGGTTTTTACCACCGGTGCTTTTGGTTTCGAAAAACTGTCGGCGCCGGCATTGTTTTTACTCGTCCAGGCGGTGCGCTCCTGGTCGAAAAACGGGTTGTTACTGGTTACCGGTTTGGCAGTGAAGTCGAGCTCGAGGTATTTGGCGTCAATCTCATCTAAAAAACGGCTTGGCTCACAGCTTATCAGCGTACCAAATTTAAAGCGAGAGGTAGCATAGCTCAGCGTTAGTTTAGTTTCGGCGCGGGTGGTGGCTACATAAAACAGGCGGCGTTCCTCCTCCAGATCACTGCGCGAGTTAAGCGACATTTGTGACGGAAACAAATTCTCCTCCAAACCCACCACATACACCTGCGGAAACTCCAAACCTTTCGACGAGTGGATGGTCATTAACGATACGGTATCGGCATCTTTATTTTTGTC
The DNA here is from genome assembly GCF_024055575.1 of Mucilaginibacter flavidus. Classification (GTDB taxonomy): domain Bacteria; phylum Bacteroidota; class Bacteroidia; order Sphingobacteriales; family Sphingobacteriaceae; genus Mucilaginibacter; species Mucilaginibacter flavidus. The sequence goes on from NZ_JAMXOE010000012.1 coordinate 187,669, forward strand.
CTTATCATCATTGGTGAGCAGGGCCACATCCTGCATAAACACATCAAGGCCTTTCTCCTCGATATCCTCGCGCTCCGAAAATTCCTTTATGCCGTTCAGCAGTTCCTGTATGTTTTCGTAGCGGTTCAAGCCCTCTACCGATTTATCTTCATACAAGTCCTTCAGCAGGCCCGAGTGCTGTGCAATGTGCAAAGCCGCATCATAAGCCGACTGGTTTTTTGTGATAACCTGGAAGCTCTGTATCAACGTGGCAAACATGCTCACCTTTGCTGCAGTGCGACCTTCAAGGTACTGCGCGGGATTGATGATCACCTCAAACGCAGTGATGTTATGCTTATCAGCACTTACAATAATGTGATCGACTGTGGTATCGCCGATGCCGCGTTTGGGGTAGTTTATTACGCGTTTTAGCGCCTCTTCGTCGTTAGGGTTAAAGGTGAGCCTGAAATAGGCTATCAGGTCCTTTATTTCTTTACGCTGGTAGAAGCTAAGGCCTCCGTATATTTTATACGGCGTGCCCATTTTGCGCAAGGCTTCCTCCATGGATCGCGACTGCGCGTTGGTGCGGTACAGTATCGCGAAATCGTGCCAGTTGAGGCCCTTGGTGCTGCGCTGCTGCATAATCTCTTCAGCAACCAGCTTGCCTTCTTCATTATCGCTGAAGGCGCGCATCACCTTAATTTTTTCGCCCGCCTCTTTTTCGCTGAAAACGTGTTTTTTAAGCTGATCTTTATTATTGGCGATGATGCTGTTTGAAATATTTACAATGTTTTGGGTCGACCGGTAGTTTTGCTCCAGCTTAAATACCTTCAGGTCCGGGTAGTCCTTTTCAAAATTCAGGATGTTTTGAATATTGGCGCCGCGGAAAGCGTAGATACTTTGGGCATCATCGCCCACCACGCAAATATTTTCGTTAACAGCAGCAAGTTTCTTTACAATAAGGTATTGCGAAAAGTTGGTATCCTGGTACTCATCCACCATCAGGTACTTAAACTTGTGCTGGTATTTGTTAAGCGTTTCGGGGTGCAGCTTTAGCAGTTCGTTGGTTTTGTAAAGCAAATCGTCAAAATCCATAGCGCCTGCGCGGTAGCAGCGGGTAGCATAGTTTTGGTATATCGTTCCCAGCATATTCCTTTTGGTGGCAATATCGTCGGCCTGTATCTGGTCGTTTTTCTGGTATTCCATCCAGCTGATCAGGTTGTTTTTGGCGGCTGAAATACGGTTAAGCACCAGGTTTACCGCGTACAGCTTATCGTCGAGGTTCATTTCCTTGATGATGGCCCTTAGTACGCTTTTACTGTCGTCGGTATCGTAAATGGTGAAGTTGCTGGGGTAGCCAATTTTCTCGGCCTCAATGCGCAATAGCTTTGCAAAAACCGAGTGGAAGGTACCCATCCAGATGTTTTTGGCATCGGGGCCCACAATTTTGGTAATACGGTCGCGCATTTCGCGGGCCGCCTTGTTGGTAAAGGTAAGCACCAGTATATTAAAGGCGTCAACACCCTTGTTGATAAGGTGTGCCACCCTGAAAGTAATAACCCGCGTTTTGCCCGAACCTGCGCCCGCAACAATCATTACCGGTCCTTGTATTTGCTCAACTGCTGCCCTTTGTTCGGGGTTTAATCCCTGTAGATAATCCAAAATTCTGTTCCTCGTTTCTGCAACCGCGAAATTAGTTTTTTTATATGAAAGGTTATTAACAGTGGAAAAGTTTGGTGGGAGTTCATGGTTCATAGTTGATGGATCATGGCCGGAACCTGTCGCCGCGCCTTTTCTACGGTCGTCATTGCGAGGAACGAAGCAACCTCTGCACAGGACAATCAAGAAACTCAATGCTAACGGAGACCTTGCACCCGCCGATAGATAGCCACAACGTTCATTTCTCCAATGCAGCAATGGCGTAGAGATTGCTTCGAAGCTGACTGCAAGCAGCCAGCCTCGCAATGACGATGTGGTGAGTTTGGTAAACCATTTTTTTGACGCCCTTGTTGGTGTTGTGACCATGGGTGTTCGGAAGATTATTCTGGGGCACTTTTGAGGATTGCGTCAAGTTTATAAGGGTCGCCGCCACAGATAATAACGATATCCTTCATTAAGGACTTTTCCAGGTCATTAA
>NZ_JAMXOE010000013.1 GCF_024055575.1 Mucilaginibacter flavidus
TGTGGGAACTACTGTAGTTAATACCGTGGTAACAGCACAGGATGGTGTAACCACTAAAACGTATAGCATAACCTTTACCAGGACGGGGCCGATAGCGGCAATAATGAAGTATGACCAACAGGAGTCGCCAATTACCACCAACGCCATCACGGTACACCAAAATGTGTCGCCCAACGGCGACGGAAAAGGTGATGTGCTGGTTATTGACTGCATAACAGCGTATCCTGAAAATAAGCTACAGATAATGAGCCGCACCGGAGTTTTGATATACGAAGCCAAAGGCTATGATAACTCCACGAAAGTATTTGATGGACATTCAAGCACCAATGGCAAGCTGCAAAAAGCTGGCACTTACTTCTATTCGCTTGAATATAAAGACGGTGGCGAAACTAAGCACAAAGCCGGGTTTATTGTGCTGAAGTATTAGGGTTAGAGATTAGTTAACGGGAGATTATAGATTAGTTAGAAACGGAAAGGGAGATTTGCGAAGTTTTAAACTTCGCAAATCTCCCTTTCCGTTTGAATCCATACCCGTTTTTGCCTGAAATATGTTATTTTTAATCAAAAATCGTCATTCAAAGTTCTACGCAGCAGATTTAGATAACACTTGCTGTAAAATGGCTCTAATAAACATGTTGCTTAACTCTTTGCAAGGTGAGGTTGCTCATATGAACACTTTAAGCAATTAGTTTTTCACCGGTTACAAAGTCAGTACAACGCTCGTCAATGGTTATAATATGCCCTACTACATTGAATTTACAGAATCTGAGTTAAGTTACATTTGCATTAAGGAACGTATAGCACAACAGGGTAAGCCAGTAATTAATATGCGATGTGAACCGAAAATTGATATAAAATCATTCTCCGGCGTTCAAGGTACTTTGTTTTAATGATAGAGTATTACCTTTATGAACTTCAATTTGCAAATTATGATTCTAGTCACGGCGGCTATCATTAGGAAAGAACAACACATTCTTATTGCAAGAAGAGCTCAAGGAAGACATTTAGAAGGATTTTGGGAGTTTCCAGGGGGCAAGATTGAACCGGGTGAAACACCCGAAGCGTGCTTGAAAAGAGAGGTTTATGAAGAGCTAGGAATTCAAATCATGGTGGACTCATTTATCATGGAAAATCAACATGATTATCCTGATAAACGCATATCATTGCAAGCTTATTATTGTTCATTCCTTTCAGGTACAATTCGCCTATTGGATCACGATAGCCGGAATTGATGGTAACAACAAAGTTGGATCATCATCTATCGTTTTAAGTGGTGGTTATGTAGATGATGAAGACATGGGTGATGTAATTATTTATACAGGCCATGGAGGAAATCCTAATGGTGGTAAGCAAGTTGCCGATCAAAGTTGGGACAGCCGCGGAAACAAAGCATTAATTATAAGTGAACTTCATGGATTGCCTGTGAGGGTAACACGAGGAGCGAATCACAAATCTATTTATAGTCCTAAAGTAGGATATCAATATGATGGGTTATACTTCGTAACTAGTCATTTCGAAGAGATTGGGAAAGACGGGTATACAATTTGCCGTTATCGGCTTGAAAAAGAGCGTTCTATAGTCCAAAATAACGATTTTAATAATGAAACTAAAAGGCAACAGACAACGATACTTAGAATTGTTCGAGATAGCAAGATTTCAAGGAAAGTAAAGGAATTGTATGGCTATAGTTGCCAAATTTGCAACTTTACAATTGCAGTGAAAAGCGTAATGTATGCAGAGGGTGCCCACATTAAGCCTTTGGGGATACCCCATAATGGAAGAGATAAGTTAGATAACTTGCTTTGCCTTTGTCCAAACCACCACGTAATGTTAGATAAAGGAGCGTTTGCTATAGCCGACGACCTCACACTTATTGGGATCCCTGGCAGTTTGAAAATGCAGCCATCCCATATTTTGGAACGTGACAATCTTGCTTATCATCGAAGCCATGTTTTTATCAATCACGAATGACTTGCAAGATTTAACTAACTTCCTGTATATTTCGGAGAAACTGACCACCCAATTCCGTGGCAAACTGACCACCTAAACTGCTGGCGAAAGGACGCAGCGAATGCTGTAGAAGCGTTTACAAAAATAGTTATTTAAAAGGTATTTTATTGATAGCTGTTTTCTGGTTCAAGTTGTCGTTTTTTTCTCATAGACTCTCCCTTCAGCTCGATGCGGTGCGCATCATGAACAATCCGGTCCAGGATAGCATCAGCAATTGTCTTTTCACCAATAACCTCATACCATTTACTAACAGGTAACTGCGAGGTAATGATCAGCGAGGTTTTGCCATGCCTGTCTTCAATGATCTCCATCAATGCAGCTCTGCTCTGCGCATCAAAAGGCTGTATACCGAAGTCATCTAATATCAATAGTTGCTGCCTTTCGACCTTGGCGATCTCCTTGATATAAGAACCATCAGCCTTAGCCATTTTTAGTTTGGCGAATAACTTAGGCGTACTGGCATACAGCACTCTGTAGCCCATTATACAGGCCTGGTGGCCAATAGCTGAAGCTACATAGCTTTTGCCAATACCTGTGCTGCCGGTGATCAGCAAGTTCTCATAGCGGCCGATAAACGAACAGTCCGCCAGCCGCATGATCTGGTTACGGTCGATACTTCGGTCGGCATGGTAATGAATATTCTCTACAGAAGCCTTATAGCGGAAACGGGCATAGAATATGGAACGGTCTATGCGCCTGTTCTGACGGTCATCCCATTCTGCCTCCACCAGGTGGGCCAGCAGTTCATCTGCGGTATATTCCGTTGTTTGCCCGGTTTCCAGGCAGGTCTTAAAGGCATGAAACATACCGAAGAACTTTATCTTCCGCAGTTTGTCTAAGGTGTTTGTGTTCATATTATTGTTGTTTAATGGTTATTTATAGTAATCTTCTCCTCTTATATTATCGTGGCTGGGCATGGGTAGTTCATCAGCAAACAAGCTGTCCTCATATTGATCCATTTTGTTTTCTAGTATCTGCTGGATCGTTTTGTAATTATAGATACCATAACCGAGCGCCCTTCTGCAGGCGCTGGCTAATCGGTCATTGCCCGCTTTCTTGGCGAAGCTCAATATGCCCACGCAGGAGCGGTAGGCCTGTTCAGGGTGTTGTTTGCGATCCAGTATCTTTAGGATATACAGCCGTACATCTTCGTGAATGGATGATGCCCATTCCAGGAACCTCCATGTTGGACCTGGAGTAAAGTATCTTTACCTTCTTGCCGATAAAGCGGTAAGGCACACTGTAATAGTGTTTATCTACGCCCAGTTAGACATGCCCGTTCTTCATCACGGTAGCCTGATGTTGCTTTTTAAACTCATAGCGCAATGCCGGCAGCAGTGAAAGTGTTTCCCTTTCTACTTCTTCAAACTGTAGTCTCCGGCTGTAATTACGGCCTTTGAGCGGTTGGCTGTTATGCACTTCCAACGCTTCTTTAATAGCGATGTTCAGCGTTGCAAGTGTATGGTAGGTTGCTTTGCGTACCGGCGCATAAATGCGGCTGTACATGATCTTAACGGCACCTTCTACCAGTGCTTTATCACGAGGGCGGTAAGCCCTGGCAGGTAATATGGTTGTGCTGTAATGATCCGCGAAGTCAGCAAATGTTTCGTTCAGCGTTGGCTCATAACGGTTACTTTTGGTTACAGCTGCTTTCAGGTTATCAGGAACAATTGCGGATGGAACTCCACCATAATAATGCAGTGCGTCCTCACAGGCTGCAATAAAGTCTTCTTTCTGCTGACTGGCAACAGCTTCCACATAGGTAAGCTGGCTGGCTCCCAGTATAGCTACAAAGACCTCAACCTCTATGACCTCACCAGTTTCCTTATCGGTAATGCTCAGCTTTTCACCGGCAAAATCAACATACATCTTATCGCCTGCTTTATGGTCAAGGTGCATGGTGGGATTGACCCGTGCCTTCCACTGGTTATAGTAAAAGCAAAATTGGGTATACTGAAAGCCGTCAGGAAACTCTTTTCTATAGGCTTCCCATAGGATACGGCGGTTCATGCCGGTACGCTTGAGTTCTTTATCGACTTGCGGAAAACAGCGTTGCAGGGCGAGCATACGCTTGTCGGGAGGCCTTTCCTGGCCATTGCCAAAGAAGTCCTCCAGTTCTTTGTCGTTCAGGGCATTGATCTGTTCAAACGTGCAGCCGCTGGCATCAAAGGCGGCAAAATACTTCTTTGCCGTATTCCGGGAGACACCAGATTGTGCAGCTATAGATAACTTGCTGCGCCCCTGATTGTACATTCTAAGGATCTGTCTAATCTTATTCATGCTGATTGTAGTGTTGGCCATAATTGGTAGGTGTTAACCCACAAAAATATGGTTGCTTCTACTGCATTTTCTGCCCGTCCGGGGTGGTCAGTTTGCGCCGGAATCAGGTGGTCAATATCCCGCGGAATCGGTGGTCAGTTTGCACCGGAATCAGGTGGTCAATATCAGCGAATTCTCCACTCTGATAAGATGTTTCATCACGCCATTATTATTCATGGGTTTTTGATGGTCCAGTGGCTTGTGTGCCCGCAAAAAGGTTTCAAAATCGGCAATAAACTTATAGTTGATTTCCTGCAATAGCACATCTGATTTTCGAAACCTCTTTTCCATAAATTTAGTGAGATAACGTTGCGTAACGTAGTAGTGCTTCAATGTGCTCCAGGTTAGCTCATGCTTCGCTTGCTCATTATGATATTCTATTAGACGACTTAATGTGTTAGGTTCCGCGCTATCAGTGCCAAAAAATGCATCTTTAATGGCATCAGGTGTAATTAGTTTACCCTTTAACAGCAATTGTTGATAGCAGTTACCCAATGTAAGCCTTACCTGATCTAAACCGTTATTTATATTTTTAGCGGCATCACCTTTTCCTTTACTGGTACCTCGTCTCGCGTCCCATATCAATGGGTTAACCCATTGCTTCAATGCGAAATGAATTATTTCACCATTAACTGTAATTCGTGCGTAGATGGGTGCCTTATCGTTTTTTAGTTTATCCTGCCTGATAATGAACTGGATACCGAATGTGTTAACTGTTTTCATGTCCTTTTTCTCCTTTATTTGATAAAATTTGTTTCAATTTGGTATTGAAACCTTCGATTTTCGGTATCAAAAAGGGTCAAAAAAGACCATAATTTATGGCGTTTTGAGATTTGTAAATAACTGTATAACAGCTCGTTAAACCACTTTTCAATACCTCGAAGGTAAAAATTGAAAACAGGTTATGGAATAGGTATCGTAAAGCTTGAGAAAGTTTGGTATTATTTGATATGGCTAAAAACATAAAAGCCTGTAAATCAATTAATTTACAGGCTTTTTAAACCATTTAAGGTGCGTTTTGTGCGCTCCACCTGGGCTCGAACCAGGGACCAAAAGATTATGAGTCTTTTGGCCAGTTATTGAACCAATTTCGAATTAATTTTAATTTAAAGGGTACGCCCCAGGGTAAAACTGAACCGTATATATTCTATAACAAAGGAGTTCCCTTAAAGACTACCCCCAGTTACCATCTTGGAGATTTAAAAATTCCCATTATTATATACGGCAATTCATAATAAGAATTGCAAACTTGCTAGCAAATCATTAAATTTGAATCATCAGATTTAGCTGAATTTAATCGAATTTGAAAGGGTATAAAAAGCTACCTATAAAATAAAAACTACCCTAGGGGAATAGAAAGGGGCTATTTTAGCTTAAGTACGAATCCCGCCCTCTTCAATTCAAAACAACCAAAACATTGTTTTTTAAACAAATAAGAATTGTTTATCTTTGTTAAAACAGTTCATTGATTATTACCAAGCTTCGAAAAGGGCTACAAAAATCGATTAAAATTGGGCAAATATCATGTGCCCAATTCGGTGCCCTGTTAAATTTTCAGCAGTATAACTATAATAAAATCAACGCATTAAGGAGTTGGATGGTCGTCTTCTCATCCCGACTTTTAAGTCAGAAGCCTTAAGTCGAAAGTCTTGAGGCTTTTTTGTTTTACAACAAAACCACATCGGCAATTAAATATCTATCCATTCGTTTCCCAGGCCTTCTTATATTTGAGTATATGAATTTAAGTTTTAACGCAGAAACCGGTGACTTTGAAGGAATAGCCACCTACAACGATAAGCAATACAGCATGACCTTGGTTGATTTTGAAGCAGAACACATGCAGAAGGCAACTGATTTGGCCACGCAAATAAATAATTGGCTTAATGAAGGGCTTGAAAGCGTTAAGCAATTTACAGCAACGTCGCTTATAAAACTTAAGAACGAGTCATGGCTTGATGAAGACCAACCTCTTGTGAGCGAAGACGTATTTATAAATACCATTGAATTAGATGGTGTTTTAGTATTTTCAGATGGTAGCTTTGAGGTTTATTTTGACGATAACGACCTGTTTTGGGGGCATACAATAAAGGTAGATATTGATCAGTCTTTTGAAATAGAAGGTGCGAACCTTTGGGGCTGATTACGAATGAATACAACCTATGTAAATTATATCGATCTCCGGCGTGAGTGAGGAGGTCGGAAGTTCGAATCTTCTCATCCCGACGAGTGAAGTCAATAGCCTTAAGTCGAAAATCTTGAGGCTTTTTTTGTGGCATCGCGACCCGGTTTATGAATTGGTTAAAATAAAACTTCTTGATAATGAGCATGTTCCACAGCGTTCCGGGTGTTCCGCCGAGAAAAATGGAACGCTAAACTGAAACCTTCCGGATTTCCAATGAATCAATTCTTAAAAATATTCCAATTGAATGTCATGCGAAGCACTTCCTGTCAATCCAAATAGGATCAAATTAATTGCTCCAGTTTTCAATCATTCCAGGGAATCGCACTTTAACAAGCTCCAAAAACTCGTTGAAGTTTTTTGTTTCAATTCTCAGCTTATTATTGTAATTTTCCTCGTCAAAAACATCATTTCCATCAAATACATAGTAATGAATAATAAATAGTTCATTTTTGTATTGCAGGTGTACTGTATACGAAGAGTTTTCAGCCCTTTTATAAAATAGTGTGATAACTTTTCCGTTTTTAAGTGATTTGAATAACTTTTTTTCCATTCTTTAAAAGTGTGTTCTTTTTAATAATGAGAGAATACCTTAAGGTTAATTAGTCGATTAGACGGTCATAAGTAATCAAGATTTTAAATATACTTCAAACAGGTAGATCGGCCAAATGCCTCAAATCGTATAGAAAAAAGCTCGAAATTTGTACAGGTAGGGCGACTTTTTAAGTCAGAAGTCTTAAGCCTGAAGGTTTTTTTTTGTGGCATCGCGTCCCGGTTTGTGAATTTGTCAAAATAAAACCACTTGATAATGAGCGTGTTTCGCAGCGTTCCGGGTGTTCCGCTGAGAAAAATGGAACGCTGAACTGAACCCTACCGGGATAGATCGGGAAGTTCGGAAGTTTGAACCTTCTAATCCCGGCTATTTAAATCAGAAGTCTTAAATTTAATGGCAGATACACTTTAACAATTTAAAAGGTTTATTGTTAAACCTGTGTTACGTTAAGGTAAACACTTTTAAATTGAGCATAAATAATATTTATACCATACTAATATCGTTATGAAAATAGGCAAAGGTACAAGGTTAATCAATGCGTTATTTGTTCTGCAATTATTGGTAGCTATGCCCTTTGCCGGGAACGTTTTTGGGCAGGTAAAAACAGAAGAGCAACCCAAAACCCCGGAGCAAACAAAAACCACTACAGAAGTAAAGGTCCAGGCGGCGCAGGTGAATAACTTTATTCAGCGCTTTGATGATAAATTTTTAATCAACCTGGCTTTACAGCGTAATGATAGCGAGACAAAAAAAATGCTGTTTTTATCAAATTCGCTGGGGTATGTTTCTTATGGCATACCCGTGGCACTGATGGTTGGCGGTATTGTGCGGAACGACAGCCAGATGCGCCAGAACGCCTTATATGTAGGCAGCAGCGCCGCCGTAACTTTGGGCGTTACCTTGTTAATGAAAACTGTATTTAAGCGCCGTCGGCCATTTGTGCAGAATTTAAAAATCGTAGCGGTTTACAATGCAGAGAGCACTTCGTTCCCTTCGGGGCATTCGTCAACAAGCTTTGCGGTAGCAACGGCGTTATCAAGGGCGTATCCAAAATGGTACGTCATAGCCCCTTCGTATTTATGGGCGGGTTCGGTAGCCTACTCGCGTATGTACCTGGGCGTACATTACCCCAGCGATGTTGTTGGCGGGGCCTTATTGGGTACTACCACCTCCTGGCTATTAAGGCCGGCTTTTAAATAAGTGGTTATAAAAACGTTCAGGAATACGCCCTATGTACCAACGTTAACGGCTTTTAGTACGTGGATTGCCGGATTGTACCTTGAGTCATTGCTTTCCGATTCGATCGGGATGTTCTAATCTTCTCCTCCCGGCTTTTTGAGTTAAGCCCATTAGTCGAAAGTCTGAAGGTTTTTTTATTGGGTAACAGGGTATTCCGCAGTATCGAAAAAAAAATCCACCAAAAACTGTAACTACCTGCAAAAAAAAAGTCTAAATATAAAATGCCTGAAAGTTTTTGATACTAAAAACAAAAATCATGTCATCAACCACCACCACATATTCACAAAGCAATAAAATATCCCGGAAGCGGGGTATTATAAAACAGGCCGCTGCCCTTTTGCGCAGCTTTGGCCATAATTTGATAAGTAAATTGAAAAATCAGTTTGCCAGCCTTAACAACATTTATCAAAACACCCCTAAATTGCCCGTGCGGACACTTTCGTATTCCACAGGTTCTGTACTTTTTCTTCCTTAGCCCCGGAATTTACGGGCGCCAGCAAATCTATTAATGCGCCCGCGGGACATTTGTTCCATCACGACTCCAATAACAGGCCTCCGGCAGCCAGCAATAACGCTATTTGATAACTTTTACTATATTCACCATGTAATTGGGTGTTTTAAGGGCTGCTGCTCACATTTTTAATTAAATGAGGCAATGCTAAACCAAAGATTTATATAAATTTAACAAAATAATAGGTATGTCAAACGACCAAAAGCCTCAGAAGAAAAACATGTTTGGCGGTATTTTCGACGGCATCACAAAAGTGATCATGAAAGAAGAATACTTACAGCAGATACATGAAGAGAGTGAAGCCGAAGAACCTGTCAGGAGTAATGATACCGCGCCATTAAAAAGCGGACCGGGCGCCGGACAAACACAGTCGTCAATACCACAGCAGGCGGGATCGGACGTAGAGGCAATGATAAAAAAGATATATGCTGCGTTTGAGGCTATGAATCAACCAGGAATTGATTTTTTAGAACTTTGGAACTCGGTTGAGGCAATGGGCGGTGTTACCGAACAGAACTTTGCACAGGCATACAAAGTATTAAATATAGGCGCCGGCAACTCGCTCACCGTTGATGGCATAGTTGATTCGGGAAAACATTATATCGCGGAACTAAAAAAGCAGATAGAAGGCGGTATCATCCAGAAAAAGAATGACCGGCAAAAACTGGTTGAGCAGCAACAAAATGAAAAGGTATCGCTTACGGTAGAGACCAATGCGCTCGCCAAGCAAATCCAGGACCTGCAAAAACAATTAATAGATAAACAGCAGAAATTAGCACAGGTGGATTCAACTTATACCTCGCCGATAGCGGCCATCGACCAAAAAATCAATGTGGCTAACGCTGCTTTGGAACAGGTATTAAACCAGCTGCAGGGTGCGGTTGACCTATTTAGTAAAATTAAACTTTCTTAAACCTACATTTTAAAAATACAATTAAGATGCAAACCAGTCCAGAATCAAAAACGTCGCTTCCATTCGAGGTGTCGAAACAATTACCGGTATTTCAAATACTGAATAACCAGCTTCCCGATAAAATGAAAACTCCGGAAGCAAAGAAAACAATCTCAAAAGTTGTTTTCTGGGCGCTATTTGTACTATTAGGATACTTTTTTTTCAAAGCGCTGCCAACACTGATCGAATTTGCAAAAATGAGCGTTTTGCTCACCGTTTATTCAATAGTTGCCGTAGTGTTGATTTTACTTTTCCCCAAAATCGTGAATACGCTGAGCACCCTGGGCCGCATACTGATCTTTAAGAGTGATAAAGCCATTGCCGAAAAATTCAGTATCGAAACCTTACAGTTGCTGTTGCAGGATGTTAAAAAAACACGTGAAGCTGTCCGCCAGCGTATCACTAAAGTTGAAGGGGTGCGCGTAAATATGATAAGTGAAGCGGAAGCTCAAAACCAGGAGAGTGAGACCAAGGCCAGCCAGATTGTAAAATTGACGGCCAAAGCAAAAAAATGCGACACTGATGCTATTGCCGCCAAAGCCGACGGTAATGATGAGCAGGCCCGGCAGCTTACACGGGATGCGAATGAGGCCCGCGTAGCCGCTACCATGCGCGATAGCGAACGCACAACTTCGCTCGAACTCGCAAAGTCGTATTCACAATATTCAAATCAGTTTGGTAAAGCCCTCGAAGTTTTAAAGGATAATGAGTCGGCTGCAAAAATATATGATAATTTACTTACGTCGAGTATCACCATCATTGCGAAGAAGCTGGACGCCACCACTAAAATGAGAGAAGCGACCGAGGGATTGGCCGATATTTTTGAAGTGGAAGATAAATGGAAATTCCAGGTAGCAATGGAGGCCGTTAAGGTAAAAATTGGCGATAACATTGCCAATATCCAACGTAACCTAGAGTTCCTGAGCGAAAGCCGTCTGAATAATATAGAAGCGACAAAATCCCAGGACGAACTGGAATCCATCGTTTCCCAGCTCAGCTCGGGAGAAATTAAAAAACTCGATGTGCAGGAAGTGGCAAGCCCGTATCATAACTTAACCCCTGATGAACGCCCTGATAAAACGTTCAGCCTCGACTAAAAAATAATAATAACCAAAACATACATTCACATAAACAATAAACCTCAACAAAAAATGGAAAATCAAAGTTTCTGGAGCGGTCTGCGGTGGCCTGTAAAAGCAATCGTTATCGCCGCGCCCATAGTCGCCCTGGTTTGGTATGCAGCTACACATGGTTTAATACCCGGGATGCACAGTGCCGAGTCAACAAATATTTCAAAAGCATCGATACTAAAGGATGAGATAAACGTTAATTCCACCTCAAAAAAATTAGCGGTGCCTGATATTGAGCAGTCAGAATTTGCCGATGTCGCCAACCGTCCCGAAATCAGGGTGATGAACTGGGTATGGTTCGCAAACGCCGGTATCTTTTCGGCAAACGGCGGTTCTAAAACCATGAAGGGGTCACTTATGGATCAATACGGGCTAAACGTCCGCATGATAACCAATAACAGCACGGATGATATGAAGCGCGACCAGCTGAGCTTCGTAGCAGCCTATGCCAAAAGCGGCGGAAACCCTTCGCAGGGCGTGCAGTTTGTTACCATTATGGGTGATGGCGCTACCAACTACCTGCCGGCAATTAATAAAGCCATTACCAGCGCCGGCTACGGTCCCGAATATAAAATGAAAATAATTGGCATCGTTGGTTTCAGCCTTGGTGAGGATTGTATTGTAGGCAAGCAGGCCTGGAAGGATGATCCGCAGACAATGAAGGGCTCTATTATCTCTGCAGTTATCGGCGACGGTGACTGGGGTGTAGGTGTACGTTTTGCAAGCGGTGACAATGGTATAAAGATCAACCCCGATCCAACTACCTACGATCCCAATGCCGTTAACTTTATTCCGGCACCCGATGGCGACTTTCTTAAAGCGGCGCAGGATATTGGCCGTGAAGTTAGCCTGAAATTAAAGGATGACAAAGGGCGTTTAACAGGTGAAGTTGTAAAGAAGCAAATTGAAGGGGCCGCCACATGGTTCCCGGGCGATCGCCAGGCATTTCAAAAACATGGATTGGTAAAGGTTGTTTCAACAATTCAGTATCCAAATCAAATGGCCTGCGTTATTGTTGGCTGCGATAAATGGATGAAGGAAAACAGCAAACCGGTAGTAAATTTCCTGAGCGCAAGTTTAACCGCTACCAATCAGATTAAACAATACGACGACTGGTTTAAATATTCAACTCAGCTTGCGCCAAAAATATTCTGCGCATCAACGGCAGATTGTTCGGAAACGGCCGAAGACTGGTATAAGTTTGCAAAAGCCGGCGGCTCCACTATGCAAAATTCCGAAGGGGTTTCAGTAGCGGTCGGCGGTACAGAAATGTCGAACCTTTCGGATAACCTGAAATACTTTGGTATTAAAGGCGGGAATAATTACTATAAATCGGTATTTGATTATTTTAACGGTGTGTTGAAGGACCTTAACCCGGTAGATTTCAAAGCGAACGTGGGCAACGTTACACCTTACGAAGAGGCCGTTGATCTAACCTATCTTAAACAGGTAAATATTGAGTCGGGAGAGACTGTAAAAGCCGATTATACACATATAGCCGGTAAGAAAATTGGCAAGCGGTCGTGGCATATAGAATTTGAAAGCGGTAAATCGCAGGTTACAGCCGACGGCACTTCCCAATTGGAAGAGTTGTTTAACCTGATTAACCAAGCCGACCAAAACGCAAACGTGAAAATTGTAGGGCATACTGATAATACCGGGAATGCCGACGCCAATCTTTCTCTGTCGTTATTGCGTGCCCGGGCAGTAAAAGTGTGGCTCATGCAGCGTTCAAATAATACTTTTGCATCTGAGAAGTTTTCGACTGACGGTGAAGGTGATACCAAGCCTGTCGTTCCAAATACAACTGCGGCAGGAAGGAAGCAAAACCGGAGGGTAGATATCACCCTTGTGGAATAATGGTATTTAATAATTGAGAGACGCCCTTAAAAAAGGGCGTCCCTGTTTACTGCACTTAAAAATAAACTATTGAAAACGATCGAAAAAGTTTTTACACCGTTAGTTGAAGTACGGAAAAGCATGATATGGACCATCGGGTCAATTCAGCTTTGTGTGTTGCTGTTCACCTGGGCGTACCTGGTGCCGAAGCCGTCTTTCTTTCCAACGCTGGGAGAGGTGTTAAAGGCCTGGGGCGATTTGTGGGACCACGGACTGTTCTTTCACATCCTTGCCACGCTTACCATATGCGGCATCGCAACAGTTATCAGTATTATAATTTCCAGCGCTATCGCCTATTCCACGCGGATACCATTCTTCAGGCCAATAGGGTATTTGTTTACGAAATTACGTTATAACCCCATCCAGGGTTTTACGCTGTTTTTGGCAATGACTACCGGTGGAGGGAGAAACCTGCAAGTCACCCTGCTTGTTATTTTTATGTCGTTCTATTTTATCAGCGCACTGATAAGCATCCTGGATGAAATACCGGAAG
This sequence comes from Mucilaginibacter flavidus, assembly GCF_024055575.1. Lineage (GTDB taxonomy): Bacteria > Bacteroidota > Bacteroidia > Sphingobacteriales > Sphingobacteriaceae > Mucilaginibacter > Mucilaginibacter flavidus. The sequence continues at coordinate 13,286 of NZ_JAMXOE010000013.1, forward strand.
AAGATATTATCAGGAGAAAAGCGGAGCGGATGAGCAACTGGAAAATTCTTTGGAAGGTAGTGATCGTCGACCGACTTGATTACCTGATAGAAGTTATACGATTAAACCTAAGCATGACATTTATGATGATCGTTTCGGTTGAGGCGATGGATAAATCGCAGGGGGGCCTTGGCGCCTTATTGGTTGACACCAACCGGGGGCTTAATTTCCCAAAAGTATTCGCATTGCAACTTACCATCCTGATTTTGGGAATCGGTCTTGATGAGGCGTTGAAATCGCTCTTTAAATCATTTCCTGCAAACAAAAAATATGAATAATCATGGAAGAGTTTAAAAGAGTTTCTTCACTCCTTACTATCGAGGGGGTTTCAAAAAGGATTCACGGAAAACTGATTTTGAGGGACATCGGTACAAAAGAAAGTCCGTTCGTAATTCATGATATTAACAGGCCCAATCGTATACAGGGCCAAACCGTAGCGGTGGTGGGCGCATCGGGCAGCGGTAAATCTACATTGTTCAAGCTAATCGCTGGCATCTACCCGCCAACAACAGGAACTATTATTATTCCTGATGAAGAAAAAAATAATGGTTCGTTTAAAGAAGTTGAAGGGGGCGATATCGGGTTTGTTCAGCAATCGTACCCGCTTTCACGAAACCAAACTGTGCAGGAAATGCTGCATGATGCAGCAAAACAAGGGAAAATTCCCAAAAGTGAAAGGCAACATGTAGTCGATTCATACCTTGAAACATGGAATTTAAAAGACCAGCGATATCTGTCAAAGAACCAGCTTTCGGGCGGTCAAAAACAGCGCGTGGCCATCATTGAGCAAATTATCTGTTCGCACCATTTCATGATCTTCGATGAACCATTCTCGGGACTTGATGTACGGAATATCGACGATGTGAAAAACACGTTCGAAAAAATTACGACAACGAGCGATCTTGGAACAATAATTTTCTCCACCCATGATATTCATCTGGCGGTTGAACTGGCCGACTTGATCTACGTAATCGGTTTCGAAAAAGAAAAAGGAGTGTGTAAACCTGGCGGTACTGTAATTAAGTCGTTTGATTTAATGGAAATGGGGCTTGCCTGGAAAGAATATGGCGCACCGCACCGCGAACTAAACGCGCAAATTCAAAAATTGATAAAGGATAGTTAGTCGGTGTTAATTTAAAGCCACGGTATTCTATTAAAAGCCTTCAGCCTAAATGAAGGCTTTTTTTATGTTGCTGCGTTCCACCAGGATCAAAGAGGGCGGCTTAAGAAGCCGCATTTACCAGCGGTATCACCTTCTTGCCTATCAATTCAATTGCCTTCATAAGCTGTATATGCGTGAGCCCCGCATTGTCCATCTGGAAAGTAAACCTGTCGACCCCACCCAGTGCCTCGCTGTGACGTAACAGCTTTTCGGCAACCTGCTCTGGTCCGCCGACAACCAATACCCCCTTTGGGGCAACAAGCGAGTCGAACTGCGTTTTGGTTACAGGTGGCCAGCCACGTTCCCTGCCCAGTTTGGTCCATAGTTCGGCATAGCCCGGATAATAATCAGCCAGGGCCTGCTCATTCGTAGCGCCTACATAGCCGGGCGAGTGCAGACCAACTTTTAGCTGATCCGGCGTAAAACCTGCCCTGTCCCCGGCTTCCCGGTACAAGTCGATTAACGGCCGAAAGCGATGTGTTTCACCACCAATTATCGCAACCATCAGCGGTAACCCCAGGGCTCCTGCCCGGGCAAACGAAGCGGGCGTGCCGCCAACACCTAACCAAACCGGCAGTTTTTGCTGCAATGGCCGGGGGTAAACAGGCTGGTTTTGTAAAGCCGGGCGGAACTTGCCCTGCCAGGTTACAAATTCGTTGTCACGTATCTGCAATAGCAGATCCAGCTTCTCTTTAAAAAGTGCGTCGTAATCATCAAGGTTAAAGCCAAATAGCGGGTAAGCTTCAATAGATGAGCCACGGCCGACTACCAGCTCCGCCCGCCCTTTTGATACAAGATCGAGCGTGGCGAAGTTCTGGAAAACCCGTACCGGGTCGGCGGCGCTCAAAACCGTAACCGCGCTGGTTAGGCGGATGCGTTTAGTGCGCGCAGCTGCCGCCGCAAGGATAACAGCGGTAGCCGAATCCAAAAATTCCTTTTTATGATGTTCGCCGATACCGAAAACGTCGAGGCCGGCCTGGTCTGCAAGTTCTATCCTTTCCAACAGTTGTGCCATAGCGTCAACGCTGCTAAGCGTATTGTTGGTGCCGTACATTGCAGAAGCGAAACTATCTATACCTATTTCCATTTATTTTTAGTGCTGCTAATGAATTCGAAAGTAATGATTAAAGAATTGCTTTTGGTCATAGGGGATTCATTATCGCCTTTCGCTGGGTTTAGGGCGCAATTCCCTTGGCACACGATTTAATAGAAGTCTTTTAGATTGAATTATAAATAGTTGGACATGAAAAAAAAAGTGCTTTTTATACAAGGCGGTGGCAACGATGGCTACGAGGCAGATGCAAAGTTGGCAGCATCGCTGCAGGAAGCATTAGGGAAGGATTATGAGATTAGTTATCCCCGAATGCAAACCGACGAGGCCCTCCCGGATTTTGGCTGGTTGAAGCAGATCGGGAACGAAATTGGTAAACTCAGCGGCGATGTTATTCTGGTCGCACATTCGTTAGGGGCTTCGTTACTGCTCAAATACCTTGCTGAAAATAAGGTTTCGAAAAAGATAGTAGGGGTTTTCCTGGTATCAACACCCTTTTGGATCGGCAAAGAGGATTGGAAACAGGGGCTAAAGCTCCGGGATGATTTCGCTGAACGGCTTCCGGAAAATACCCAAATCTTGTTATACCATTGCCGCGACGACGAAGAGGTACCCTTTGATAATCTAACAGCCTACACGCATAAGCTTCCGGCAGCAACTTTTCGCGAAATTGAAAGCGGCGGGCACCAGCTAGACAACCACATTGGCCTGATAGCAAAGGACATTAAAAACCTTTGAATTAATCTTCAGGTAAACTATAGGTTGTTGATACTTTGCAAATATGATTAAACCCGGTAACTTCGGCAAAACCAAAATGTAAGTATGAAAACGGATTATTCAAAAAAGGCAACAAACCAGGAGATAAGGGAAAGGTTTGATAAAGACACCGAACGTTTTTCGAACCTCGAAACAGGCCAGCTAACCACCATCGACGCACCACTAACCATGGAGTTGTGTACAGAAGCCGCAAAGTATGCTAATCCGCATGCAACGGAACTGCTGGATATTGGTTGCGGCGCGGGTAACTATACCTTGAAGATGTTGGGTAAAATCCCCGGCCTAAATTGCACCCTGAATGATTTGAGCCTGCCAATGTTGCAAAAAGCTAAAGAAAGGGTTACACCGCAAACTGGGGGCAGCGTCACTTTAATCCAGGATGACATGCGAAACCTGGACCTGCCGGACAATCATTTTGATATTATCCTTGCCGCAGCCACGCTGCACCATTTACGCGATGACGACGACTGGGAGCTAATGTTCAATAAAATTTATAAAACGCTGAAACCGGGCGGCAGCTTTTGGGTGTCTGACTTGATCTCTCACGATTCCGATGTTATCACTAAGTTGTTCGGGGATAAGTATTGCAGTTATTTGGAGACACTTGGTGGCCCCGAATACCGCCAGAAAGTAATGGACTACGTAAATTATGAAGACACTCCCCGTTCGCTCAATTACCAGCTTGCCTTGCTTGCCAAAGTTGGATTTAGTAACGTAGAGATATTACATAAAAACTCATGCTTCGCTGCGTTTGGCGGGATAAAATAGACTTTTTAACTTTTATTCTGCCAGACTATGGAATGGTCGTTACTTTAATTTTCGTATCTTGTTTCGGCAAATTTGAAGTGCTATCTCAAGTTTTCTTATTAGCACCCGACCTGCCAGCCGCCTATGACAGAATTGCTTAAACAAAATATTAACCGGCATATCACACTACCAGCGGCTCAAACAGAAGCGTTTTGCAGCTTATTTCAACAACGTCTGATAAAGAAAAAGAGTTTCTTACTGCGGGCAGGTGAAGTTTGCAAGTTTGAGGGTTTTGTTACCAAAGGGATTCTGCGGGTTTATCATATTGATAAAAACGGCGATGAACAGATACTTTATTTTGCTATTGAAAACTGGTGGGTAACTGATATCGACAGCTTTACTAACAGCCTGCCGTCGCAGCTTTATATTGAAGCACTTGAAGACAGCGAGGTACTGTTGATCTCGAAAAAAGACAAAGAGTTTGCTTACACAAACATACCTGAAATAGAGAAGCTGTTTAGGGTAATGACGCAAAAAACCCACGTTGCCTTACAACGAAGAATGGTAGATAATTTGAGTAAAACTGCCGACCAGCGCTATGCTGACTTTATAGAAAAATACCCTCAAATCTACCAGCGCCTTTCTAACCTGCAAATGGCAGCCTACCTGGGCATTAGTCATGAGTTTTTAAGTAAAATACGCAACAAGCTTGCCCACAAAAAGTAAACGGAATTTGATTTATTGAACTTGTTCAATCTTTCCTGGTACCCGGTGCCCCCATCTTTGCATCGTCACTAGCAACAAAAAAATGAAACCAGTTATTTCAACAGCTTTTTTAATCATCTTAATTTTATTAAAAATGGACGTACAGGCACAAAGTTTCAAAACTATTGAAACAAACAGTTTAACGCTACAAGTTTACAACGCATCAGAAAATAGTTTTGGTGTATCTTCGGTTGTCGTATCAGGAAAAACGGATGCCGTTCTGATCGACGCGCAATTCACCCTGGCTGACGCTGAAAAAGTAGCTCAGCAAATCAAAAAATCAGGCAAAAAATTAACCGCTATTTATATTTCTTGTGGCGACCCTGATTTTTATTTCGGATTGGAAGTATTCAAAAAATATTTTCCGGAAGTTACAGCTTATGCCGCACCGGCAACAGTGGAACACATTAAAGCGACGGCCCAGAAAAAATTAGATGTGTGGGGCGCTCAATTGGGTAAAAACATTACTTCGAATGTTGTTTTACCACAGGTTTTAAAAGGCAATAGCATTGACCTGGAAGGCCAGAAAGTAGAGATCATTGGCTTAGAAGAATTTCCGGCCAAAACGTTTGTATGGATACCTTCCATAAAAGCCGTGATAGGTGGCATCAACGTTTTTGGGACCACTTTCAATCTTTGGATGGCAGATGCACAAACAACGGAGGCCCGCCAGCAATGGATAAATGTTTTGGACAAAATTGAAGCGTTACAGCCCGCAATTGTGGTTCCGGCTCACGCCAAATCTGAAAGCGCATTCGACCTTAGCGCTGTGAAGCACACAAAAACCTATATAGAGTTCTATGAAGAGGTTTTGAAAACCAACAAAACATCAGGCGCTATCATAGCCACAATAAAAGCCAAATATCCTACGCTTACTTTTGATATCGCTCTGCAACTAGGTGCAAAAGTAAACTCCGGCGAAATGAAATGGTAAAATTATTAACCTGGCAGTGTTTATGGCACTGCCGGGTTGTTCTTTTAAATTAAAAACGAATGACGAATTTAGAGATAGTAAAGAGCACATATGAAGGGAAAACTTCCGAAGAAAACGGCAGGAACCTTGCGGAACATGTTGCTGAAAATATAGCCTGGACAGAAGCTAAAGGATTTCCATACGGTGGTACTTATATCGGTTTGGAAAATATTACAAAGAACGTTTTTAGCCGTTTGGGAAGCGAATGGATCGATTATAAGTTCACACCGGAAGACTATGTTGCAAGTGAGGATAAGGTGGTTGCCTATGGCACTTACGCAGGTACTTACAAAGCCACAGGCCGGTTAATGGAGGCCAGGGTAGCCCACGTATGGAAATTAAAAGCAGGCAAGATCATCAGCTTTGAGCAATTTGTAGACAGCAGGCCGGTAAATGACTCTATGAAATAAGAAGCTGGGCCGCTTTTGCAGTTTATTGTTTCCGCGGCCAATACGACCAAAGCACAGCGAACAAACAGGCAATAAGCACTACGCTATACTCCATACCATTTCTGCCGCCGCCCACTACAAACCAGCCGTCGTGCATATGGTCGAGAAAGATACCCATCACAAGAATAACCATGTGACAGATACAGGCCGGAATAACCAGGCGGCCAACAACGAGTGCAACGCTGGAGGCTAAAGTAGAAAGCGTAATAAGCCATGCGAGCGCCACGCCCAGCGGGAAGCCGATGGAGCCGAGGAATTCCCCGAAACCGGACACATCCCCGCCTATTATCCGGGTGATGGAATGAACACTCAGGACGAGCGCTACAACGATACGAACAATATCCAGGCCACGGTCAGGTCGGGATGAGGGTGTGATAAGCCAATTTTGTGACATACAAAGTTTTCGATTGTTTATTATAAATATTATTTCGGAACGAATGTAGTGTCGGGAACAGCACAGATCTGTGCAGAAATGCTCAATTTACTAAAGGAGGCATTTTTGTTTTAACTCAATAACGGGGTTCGCGAATGACTGCGATATTGCTTCAGATCTTTTGTTTCCCTGGCCAACACGACCACATCACAGCGAACAAACAAGCAATAAGTACCACGCTGAACTCCATGCCGTTTCTGCCGCCACCTACAACAAACCAGCCGCTGTGCCTATGGGCGAACAGGATGCCCATCATGAGAACGATGATATGGCAAATGCTGGCCGGAATAACCAGGCGGCCAATAACAAGCGCAACGCTGGAGGCCAAAGTAGAAAGGGTAACGAACCATGCAAGCGCTACACTGAAGGGGCAACCGACGGAACTTAGGAATTCCCCGAAATCACCGACCAGGCCATCAGTCATCCTGACGATGGAATGTACGCTCAAAACGAGCGCTACAACGATACGAACAATATCCAGGCCGCGGCCCGGACGTAATGAGGGCGTGATGAGCCAATTTTGTGGCATATAGTGTTTTAGATTTACTGAATATAAAATATGTCGGAACGAATATCGCGCCCAGCATAGAAGACATCTGTGCATAAATGCTCAATTTGCAAACAGGCTTTTTTCAATTCAATAACCCAGCATCTGCACAATTGCGCCACAACTCATATAAGTCATAGCAACCACGACGATAACGCCCAAAATGGTGAGCCATAATGGCTGTTTGTAAGCGAACACTATTTTGGAGCGATAGGCCGCCACAAGCATTACCCCTAAGGCAATAGGCAATATAAAGCCATTAATGGCGCCAACGGTCAGCAGGGTTTTAACCGGTTTACCAATTATTTCGAAAATGATACAGGATACGATGATAAATGCAATGATGATCTCCCTGTTGAATTTCAATATCACCGGGTGGAAGCTTTTTATGAACGAAACAGAAGTATACGCCGAACCCACTACAGAAGAGATACCAGCCGACCATATGACAAGGCCAAATATCTTATACCCAAATGCGCCGCTGGCTAATTGAAATACCGATGCGGCAGGATTATCCGGGTTTAATTTTCCGCCAGCGCTAACTACACCCAGGGCTGCAATAAACAGTAACAGCCGCATGGTTGACGCCAGGCCGATGGCGCTTAGCGCACCTTTGTTAATGGCCGGCAAATTTGCTATCCCAGTCTGCCGGGCGTCCAGCAAGCGGTGTGCGCCCGAAAATGTGATATAGCCGCCTACCGTTCCGCCGACAATTGTCAATACGGCGGTAAAGCTAAAATGTGTGGGATTAACGGCCCGCAATGCGGCTTCGGCTAAAGGAGGTTTGCTGATGTAAGCTATAAACAGGGCGAGTGATATTTTAAGCAGGCCCATGGTTTTGGCAAACGTGTCCATAACCTTTCCTGCTTCTTTATAAATAAAAATGCCGATGGCAATAATAGCGCTCATGGCCGCACCCTGGCTAACGCTTACGCCGAACAATACATTTAAACCCAGGCCCGCGCCCGCGATATTGCCTACATTAAAAGCCATACCACCTAAAAACACCAGGATGGAAAGGAAATAACCTAGGCCCGGAAATACTTTATTGGCTATATCCTGCGCGGGTTTATCGGCTACTGCAATAATGCGCCAGATGTTGAGCTGAGCGATGGCATCCAGCAAAATGGAAAGCAGGATAACAAATCCAAAACTCGCACCTAACTGGGCGGTGAATACAGCGGTCTGGGTCAAAAAACCCGGTCCGATAGCCGACGAGGCCATCAGGAATGCTGCACCCAGTAAAACGCTCCAGTTAGATTTTTTCGTCATAACGAGGGTGCTTTGATGGTAACCCCCTCGCTTTGAAGCTTTGAACGGATCATTTTAGCAAACTCTACAGCATGCAACCCATCTCCATGCAGGCACAAGGTCTCGGCCTTTAGCGGGATATTCTTTTTGTTTACAGAAACCACCTGTTGTTGTTTCATCATCATTAAAACCTGTTCGATAGACTGTTGCTCATCGGTGATCAGCGCATTGCTTTGCGTGCGTGGGGTAAGCGAGCCATCGTCCTGGTAAGTCCGGTCGGCAAATACCTCCGAAGCGGTAACCAGGCCCGTCTTTTTGGCAGCTTCAACCATTTCGCTCCCGGCTAATGCGTATAAAATTAAGGTGGAATCAAAATCATGCACCGCTTCAACAATTGCTTTAGCCAGCGCGGCGTCTTTTGCGGACATGTTGTATAAAGCGCCGTGTGCTTTAACATGATGTAGTTTACCGCCAGCCGCCTTCACAAAACCATATAAAGCACCTATTTGGTAAATCGTCATCTGGTAGGCCTCATTTGCGGATATTTTCATCTCCCTTCTGCCGAAGCCCTGCAAATCAGGCAGGCCGGGATGCGCCCCGATAGCCACCCCCTTTTTTATCGCCATTTTAACCGTATGTTGCATTACCTCAGGGTCGCCGGCGTGAAAGCCACAGGCAATGTTGGCCGAGCTGATATAGTCCATTATAATATCATCATTAGGCATGGGGTAGTTGCCAAAGGCTTCACCCATATCACAGTTTAAATCAATGACTTGCATAGTGTGGTATTAAAATTATAAAAATATGCTTTTTAAAGCAGTTGTTAGTTTGCTCAACTCATCTTCTCTTTTAAGATAGAGAACTTCAGCCTCACGCTGGCTTATTTCTTTAAAATATACGGTATCTCCGGGTTTCAACTGGCCGCAAAGCGGTAAATCAACCGAAGCCACTTGTGCAATCCGCGGGTAACCGCCGGTTGTCTGGCCGTCGGCCATCAGCAATATCATTTGACCACTGCCGGTAACCTGTATGGTACCTGGCGTAACCGCGGTTGAAATTAACTCATCATTTTTTGTTCGAACGATTTCCGGTCCTTCCAAACGAAACCCCATCCGGTTACTATTCCTGCCCAATATATAAGGAGCCAAAAAAAAATCAACAATGGATTGGCTGTTAAACCAGTCAGCCTCTGTGCCCGGGGTAACCCGTATAACCTTCCTGTTTGCTGGCAATATGAGCTGCCGCGGAATACTCCATTTAGCAAAATTGATTTGCTCGTTTTTTAGTATTCTTAATAAACTTGCAGAAATAGCACTTAATTGGCCAATACCACTTAATATATCGCCAGCATGCAACGAGCGGCCCTTAAAGCCGCCAAACGATGCCGCTAAACAGGTGCTCCTGCTGCCCAGTACTTCGGGTATTTCCCAGCCACCGGCAATGGATAAATAGGTATGAACCCCGATGGAACTATGGATAAGTTGGATGACGGTGCCTGCGGGGATAAACACAGGGCGCTCCGGGGGTAAAATTTGCGCTGCGCATTGCAATCGCATTCCATCCCCGGCATAAGCAATTAGCAAGTCGGTTTCTGCTCTAAACCCGGCATCCGCATAAGTAAATTCAATTACCGCCTGGTCGTCAGTGTTCCCCACGGCTTTGTTGGCTATCCGGGCAGACAAACTATCCATAGCCCCCGAAAGCGGCACTCCCTGGGATAGATAGTGACGGCGGCCCATATCCTGTATGGTACTCAGTAAGCCGGGTTTGAGTATACGGATTTTCATTCTGCCGCAACTAAATGATCGAACTCGAGCCGGCTTATCGGCTTAAAAATTACCCGGTCGCCGGCCTTTAACAAAGAGGGTTGCACGCGGTTGGCATCAAATAATTTAACCGGGGTTTGCCCGATAAGCTGCCAGCCGCCCGGTGTTTGCAGCGGATAAATACCGGTTTGTTTGCCGGCAATCCCCACGGAACCTGCAGGTACAGCATTTCGCGGTGTGCCCTTCCGGGGCGTGGCTAACGATTCGGACATTCCGCCCAGATAGGCAAAGCCCGGCAAAAAACCTATCATATGTACGCTATATTCTGTTGTGCTATGTAATTGGATAACGGCATCGACAGTGAGTTTATGAATTTTCGCGACTTCCGCAATGTCCGGCCCCAACTCCGCGTCATAACAAACAGGGATGGTTACGATATTGCCGGTAGCCACTGTTGTGTTTTCCAGCTTTTCGTGAAGTTGCGACAGGTAGGCGCTCACTTTTTCAAAACAAGCTGCACCGGGCATTTCATCCGATTGAATTACCCGCACAGGATCAAAAAAAACACTTAGTGTGGTATAAGCAGGCACAGAAGCTATGAAACCAGGGAAAGGATATTGGTTAAGGGATCGATCAAATCCAGTGATGACTTCAAGGATATCCTGGCTGATTTCCCCGCCAAATTCAATGGTCACTGCCTGTTCGCTTAAGCTGTAGATGGGTAATTTAGGATCAGACTTGAACAGCGTTTTCATTGCAACCATTTTCTTGTCCGAATTTACCATTTTCGGCGCACAGAACAATGGCCGGAAATAACCCCAAATGCTACCAAAGTGTAAACCTATACCAGTATTATTGCACGCAAAGCGTTCCGTTTTTGCACGTGGAACACCTGGAACGCTGTGGAACATTCTGATTATCAAATGTTTAAAATTTAGACAAATTGTCTTTCTCAATCTTCGTTAATTTCTACGCGATTGCCTTTAAACTCATGGAACAGCGCCAGCACATCAGCACATTGAAAGCAGATGGAGATTCCTTTGCCTGCTTCCTGCAAATGGTACACCCAGTGGTCGTCCGTAGCTGGCTATTTTAACATCAGGGAAACGCCGTCGCGCTGCAGGTTGCACCATTCAATTTTGCCGCGGGGTGTCCATTGGTGGGTCATGGTGAAACCAAGTTTATCTCTATAAAAACTTAACGAGGCTTCCATATCGCGTACTATAAAAAACGGTACCGCCAGGAGGATGTTTGGTGATGTGGCCATGCGTTAATTGGTGTGTATGTTCAAATTTAAAATTTATCCGGAAGAATAACCACGGAGGGTGCAAATCAAATTGTCGCTCAAATGCTTCCTATTGGATTCTGCAGGATGGTGGAATTTGGATGAAACCTTATTTCGTTATTCCCTAACCGTCGGTTAAAACCGACGGCAATGAAGCAAAGAACGAACTATTTCATTGCCGTCCCTTTTAAGGGACGGGATTTGAAAAGCGTGTTAATGGCTTTAGCCAAAAATGTACGAGCGACAATTTTATTTGTATCCCCGCAGAGTTTATCGAAAAAAGACACAGTGAACCCAGAGGTTATAACTAAACAGGGTGGTAGAAAAATGTTTTTTATCACAGCGACCTTTGCTCCTCCTCAGCGCAGTCGGTGGTTAAAGGCGTTTAATAAGTGGAGACGGTTACCATTAATTTCCCGTTAAACTACTATCAAATAATCCCCCGTTTGCCCGTTTTTAAAATTTCCCCTATTCAAATCGCAAAAAAGCCGTATTTTTAAAACATCTGCACACTACAACTGAACATGCCGTCAAGCGTAAATAAAAATGGTTTATGAACGTCATCCATAATAAAGAAATTGGAACCAAACAAAAGGCGCTGGCCATTAACCTCGATCCTAAGATTTACGGCTCGTTTGCCGAGATCGGCGCCGGGCAGGACGTGGCGGCTAATTTCTTCAAAGCAGGCGCATCGTCCGGGACTATAGCCAAAACAATGTCGGCCTATGATATGGTTTTCTCCGATGCCATCTATGGCGCGCAGGAAAGCCGTCGCTATGTAAGCGAGCCCCGCCTGATATCGATGCTGGAGCACGAATATGGCCTGTTAATTGAACGCCTGACCAGTCAGCGTGGCGATAAAACAACCTTTTTCGCCTTTTCAAACACCATGTCGGCGCTCAACTATCACAAAACAAATGATGGACATGGATGGATGGGCGTCCGTTTTCAGCTGGAACCAAACGGACCGTTTAATGATGTGGTGCTGCATGTTAAACTACTGGATAACGACAACGTTTTGCAGCAGCAGGCAGTGGGCATATTGGGTGTAAATCTTATTTATGCCTGTTTTTATTACCCCGAGATACCGCCAGTATTTTTGCTGTCGCTGATGGATAACCTCTCCCGCGATGCCATTCAGATCGACATGATTCGTTTTGAAGGCCCAAACTTTACCAAAGTTGATAACCGCTTGATGAGCCTGCACCTGGTAAAATACGGATTTTCGGACGCGGCGCTGTTTGGCCCCGACGGCAAAAACCAGCAGCCATCCGAAGTATTGTATAAAAAGCATATTGTAGTTATACGCGGTCGGTTCAGGCCTATCATAAACGTGCATTTGGATATGCTAAATACGGGGGTTAAGCAATTTGTGGCAGAGCCGGATGTCGACCGTAAAAACCTGGTAGTAATTGCCGAGCTTACGCTGCAGGCATTAAAAGAACGTAACGCCGGCGAGAGTGCCGAAATTGACGAAAAGGACTTCCTTGAACGGGTAGATATACTTTGCTCGCTGGGGCAAACGGTATTGATCTCCAACTTTCATGAATATTATAAGCTGGTAGCTTACCTGTCAGGCATTACCAAACTAAAAATTGGGATGGTGCTGGGCTACCCCAACCTCGAATATATTTTTACGGAAGAACACTATAATAACCTGCCGGGCGGTATACTGGAATCATTCGCCACCCTGTTCAGCCGTAAGGTAAAGTTGTTTATTTACCCCACCTTGCGCGATGGTGTAATATGGAACTGCCTCCGGTTTTACCCGCCGCCCCACCTTATCGATCTTTACCGCTACCTGATAGCCAACAACAAGATTGAGGATATACGCCACTACAACGAAGGCAACCTGCATGTACAAACCGACAAGGTGCTGAACATGATCAAACAAAATGAAGACGGGTGGGAGCAATATGTACCCGCCGATGTAGCGGCCATGATTAAAGATCGTTGTTTGTTTGGGTTTTCGTGTGTGAATGATGGTTTGGTAGCAGGTACCGAATAGCGTTAGCCAATAACAGAGTCTCCTTGCAAATTTCATTTCATTCCCCCGCCTTGTTCACCAACAGCGCTCCCCAAACCTTATAGAACGATGGCTGTTTTCCATTTCCGGCGGACGCATAATCGCAAAGCGTAATGCTAATCGGCCCTCCAGGGCTTTCGGTATATGATTCCGGGATAAAACTTGCCTTGAAAGCCATGTAAACATCGTCGGCTTTGGTTAAATCCTCAACGAGTTCAATATAACCGTTTACATCAGTTACGGGTTTTAACGCGGCTTCCAGTCCCGCGTCTTCAAAACGAGAATCCCTTGCCAAAACTATTGGGCCGCGCATAATTGCCGCGCTGCGGGTGGTTGTGCCCATTTCAATTACCCGGCCACGCATATCAAAGTCAACGATAATCTTGTCCCCGGTTTTCCATGTGCGCTTTATGCGGGTATACCGACCAGCTTGTACATCATTAACAATCTCACCATTTACGCTCAACTTTGTGTTTTTACTCCATGCTGGTATACGGACGAAAATTTCCATTTCCTGCGGCTTTTGCAGGCTAATATCCATTTCAATAGTGCCAGATTTTGGATATGCCGTGTGTTGCGTTAAAACAAGGCTGTCGCCTTGCGGGCTTTTAAGCTTAAATACCCCGTCCGAAAAATAGTTAACCTGCAGGCCTTCTTTTCGCGATGTAACCATGTAGGCCGGTATATTAAATAACCCGCGCGGGCCATTGGCTTCGCAACAGTTAAGCCCCATACCGCATTGTTCGCTGCCGGGCAGGCGTTGACCGTTTAGCGGGGTATATTTGGCCCAAACCGCTCCGTCAGCACTCATGGAACCAAGTAATGCGTTATAATATGTCCGTTCGGCTTCATCAGCGTATTTTGAATCGCCGGTAAGGCGCAACAGTTGCTCAGTAAGTTTTAACCAGGTAACCGTAACGCAAGTCTCCTGGTAATGGGTGACAGGCCTGTCCTGGAGTATATTACCGCCAAACCACATCTCTATAGATGCGCCCGATCCTACAATGTTTATTTCCGTATCGCGGATATTTTCCCAGGCGTCCATTACCGCTTTTTTGTAGGTTTCGTCACCCGTCAACCGGTAAAGTTCGGTAAGCCCTTCGTAACACGACATCATTTCATATGCCTTTTGACCCTGTTCGGGACTGTACCAGTTTTTGGGCTTCGGAAAGCGCGAACCAACGTTCACATTCGCCTTGCTTATCAGCTGTGGTCCATCAGGTGTCTCCCACTGCCGCACTATTTCCTTTGCAAAATCCAGGTATTTTTGATTATGGGTGGCTTTATATAACAGGCAAATGGGCTCCAGTACCGACGATGCCGCCATGCCCCTGAAATTACCCTTGGTTACAATTATGCCGTCTTTTTTAATTAGTTCGCTTATTAAATTATCGGCAAGACGGATTGCGCCGCTGAGACTTTTTTTATCGCCGGTAAGGTCGTAATAAGACAGCAACCCGAGCATACAATATTTGCGGCCCCAAATATCCCACTCTTCCAGGCGATGCCCGGCAGCATAATTGCCGATGTAACCATCCGGAGTTTGGGTGGCAAGCAACGCGCTAACCGAATGGTCGAGCACTTTTTTTAGTTCAGTTGAGGGTTGATATTTGTAGGCCAGCACAGCAGAGGTAAACCACTTACCCCAAAATTCATTTTGCCAAAGGTGTGTTTCGGTGCGGTTTTTCAATTTAAATGGTTCAATTAGCCGATCGGCATCCTGCGCCATTATACGATTGTTTAATGATGCGCTTAACTTATTCCCCAGGTAGCCGTTCAGCGCAACCGCCGGGGAAGGGGTTAGAACATTATCCACCGGGCTATTTTTATTTTGGGCGGATAGCCTGGTGCAAAACAAGCAAGCGCCGGCAAATACAGCACACAGTAATATTTTCTTTAAAACCATAATTGTTAAAGCTATGGCTTTTTTACGAAAAGTTAGAAGCCGGGTGATGTTTGTAAACAGGTACAAACCTCGCCCGGTCGATGCATACGGTTAACGGCTGGAAATTTCTGCTATAGCTATGGTTTTAAACACATTACTATGATAAAGCCTCGTTTAGGGTTGAAGCGATTTCCCGCTCCTGCAAACGTTTCTTTTTTCGATTCCTATAAAATCTGTTATCTTGGTATCATGAAATCCAAACCTTTCCTAAAAACCCTGGTCGCTATTGCGTTTATTTCTGCTGTATTGTTAATGGTAAAATGCAAAACCACAGAGAAAGCTCAAAAAGGCGAGATAGCCCAATTTTTGACTGCCTTTAATAAACAAGTTGAAGCACGCAATCCCGATTCTGTTTTGGCGTATTTCGCGGAGAGCCGTTCCGGTCGCTCATTTTTAGGTATGGCTAATCTGCTTTCGGGGAAAAGCGAATTTAACAGCAATTCAAAGCCCCTTGCTACCATCAGTCTTGACATTAACAGCGCGAACATTAAAATGATGAACGATAATGTGGCGATAGTAAGCGTTGTTACAAAATTTAGCCACGACTCGATTGCTTCGCGCGAGTCCCTTTTAAAATTCACAATAAAGAAAACGACACCCCGCCAATATAAAATACAGGATGTTGATGCTAAACGTTTTTTAGCCGAATATGCAGATTATGAAAGTGTGGTGCGGCAAAAAACGATGCCGCCGAAAGATATGTTCAGCCCCGAAACAATTGCCGCGTTTAAAACGGCCCGGGCACTTAAGCCGGCTTATGATACCGTTGTGTGGCTGGCCCACGTTGACAAAAAGACCTATTACTACGTGGTTAAAGGAAAATGGGATATGGATAACGATATTAATCGCTACCCCGACAGCGTTATAGCGCCTTACAAAATGGGCCTGGTTAACCCGGATTTAAAGGAAGTTATCCCTCCCCAATATGATTTGATACACAACATTAGCGGCACATTTCCCGGCCTGGTTGAGGTGGAAAAGGATGGTAAAAAAGGCTTTTATAACCTTAAAGGCAAAATAGTGCTACCGGTAAACTACGACCAGGTATTCCCGGTTAACGATGGCGATAACCTTGCTGTTTTACGCAACGGCGCCGATTATTTTTACCTGAAGCGGGACACGACAGTTTCGGACAAAGTTGATTTGAAAATAAGCGACATTATGCCGAAAATTAAGGGACTGGCGGGTTCGTTCGACCTATATAAAAGCGCGCTGAATGTTATAACGGAATATAATTCAGAAACCGAACATGGGGCAATCTACATAGCGCCCTCGTACCTGGTTGATTTGAATATTATTAATAAAAGGATGGATTTTAAAAACCCCCTGCGTAAAGTTGACTACGAGGACACCCATCTCAACTATAAGGTAACCTATACCACAACAGCCAAACCATCTGAAAACTGGCTCGAAGCTACGTTTTACTCTATACGCGATTACTTTTTAGGTGGAAGAAGCGAGTTTTACGACAAAAAGAATATAATAATTGTGGATAAGAAGAACAACCGCTTGTTTACGCAAGGTATTAGCTCTGATTATAGCCGTGAAGAAGCCTGGGGCGACGCATTGACCGGTGCTTGCGATGTGAACAGTATTAAGGTAATTAACGATTCGTTGTACGAAGTGAAAGCCGGCGCCACGTTTTATTCCGAGCTTTATGATTCTACTAAAGATATAACAGGTGGCCCGTACTATCATTATTTCGCCGTTAAAAACAACAAATTGACCGAACTGCCAAACGACCGCTTTTTTGGCTTTACCAAGTATGTAAAAATGGACGATAGTTATTTAAATGGATGTTATACAATGCTTGTCGGCCCGGGGGATTATAATCACCGGCAAAAAAAGACAATCAATCAAATTACGCCCGAAATGCTACGCATGATAAAAAACGAAATATTTGCTGATTAGGCTTATAAGTTCAAGGACAAACGCTGGGAAGATATATTTATGATGATGGAATCGTACAACCGCAAAACAATAGATAAGCAACCCTATAATGTCAGCGTCGACGACTCATTAACCGTAATTGATAAATATAATATCAACTGGATTAACCAGCGACTAAAAGGCAGCTCTGCACCCAAAAACACCCTCGCGGCAAAATGAAACTGGCGCTAAAGGTATTGTGGTATACGGTTTTTTTTTGGGTAGCGATATTATGCGTCGGTACCTTTTTACAATATTTCGATTTTAAGGGGCATTCATCCTTTTTGCAGATAAAGCATGCCGCAGTTAAAACCGGCTGGTACCTGCCTGCTTTTTATTGCCAAATTATAGGCAGCAGCATAATTTTGTTCATTGGGTTTTTCCAGTTCTCGAAAAAGGTATACAACAACCGGCCGCTGCACAAAACACTGGGAAAGATATACGTTTTCGGCGTGCTGTTTTTTGCGGCACCCGGTGCTTATGTGATGACGCTGTTTGTAAATCGCGGCGCGGGGGTTTTTACGTCATTCCTGCTACAGAACACGCTTTGGGTTGTTTTTACTTTGGCCGCATGGTTGCTGGTAATAAAGGGCCGCATAAACCCGCACATTAAAATGATGCGCCGTAGTTACGCACTTGCCTTTGGTGCCGTAACTTTGCGGCTTTATATATTCCTGTTTACGGTGGTAGGCAGTGGCGTCGGTTTTGCGCACAACTACCTTATCATAGCTTTCTTAAGCTGGGTGCCCAACTTGCTGGTAGCCGAATGGCTAAATTATACAGCGGAACCCCCTCGACTTTCGGCAAAATAAATATTATATCTCCCAATACTTTTACCACGGTGGTTAATAATTATGGGTTTCACGCACTTTTAAATATGTGATAACCAACGGTTGTAAGCATGAGCAATATCATTATTTAACTTTGCAGGGATAAGTACATTTGGTTGGGTTGTATATGGTTAACCTGCTGGTGTAAGCTGATAGGTTATCATTAAATAGTGTTAACCGAAACTTAATGTACACGGCTATGTTTAAAGAATCTGTAGTTGCCGCTGCATCGCCTTTGTTAGCTATGAAAAAACGGGAAGAGGAAAAGTATTTTGATAAGCAATGGGAAGCCATGACCGACAGCCTGGCCGCGTACCTGGAAACTGAGGATCCCGAAGACCTGCACCGCTTTAGGGTACAGGTAAAAAAATTGAGAGCCTTTATTATAATGGCTGATAGCGTTGAAGACGTTCCCGTGCTTGCGCCACTTTTTAAACCTGTTAAAAGTGTTTTTAGAAAGGCCGGGGAGATACGGAATGCTTTTATGAACCAGCAGTTAGGTAATGCACACCATACCGGCAACAATTTGCTGATGGAAAGCCAGCAGCAGCTGCAGCTTAATGCCCACCGCGATTTTAAATTGGCAGGGGATAAACATCTTGATAAAATAGGTCGCGCGAAACACCAGTTGGAAGGAAAAATACCACCAATAAGCGATTTACACATTAATCTTTTTTATCAGAAATTGCTGCAGCAGATAGCCGACGCTGTTAAAAACATTAAATTTAACGAGGGATTGCACGAATGCCGCAAGCTGGTAAAAATTTTAATTTACAATCTTAAACTGGTGCGGCCTGTACTAACCATAGGGTTGAATGAGGACTACCTGGAGCGGGTACAAACCGCCATTGGTGATTGGCACGACTGCGTGCTTGCTATAGAACTATTCTCGGGCGGCGAAGCTAACGATAAAGTAATTGTTGGGTCGCTGAAAAAACAAATGACCATACTAAAAAGAAATATTAGGGTGCTCACCAAAGATTTTTATAACCAGGCAACAACTGTTGTCGACTTGCCAATTGAGCAAATAAGCTAGCGTATATGGGGGTAGAAATAGAAAGAAAGTTTTTAGTTGATCATGATGCCTGGCATAAATTAGATAAGCCACCGGGCATACATTACCGGCAGGGATATATTTTGAGTGATGACGACAAAGTTGTGCGGGTTAGGGTGGCAGGGCCACACAGCTACCTGACGTTAAAAGGCCGGGGTTCCACTAATGTAAGCCGCAGCGAATATGAGTACGAAATACCCTTAAACGACGGCGAGGAACTACTGGCCACATTCGCCAAAAATGGCACTCAAAAAACACGTTACCGTATACCCTATAGCGGCTTTACCTGGGAGGTGGATGTGTTTTCAGGAGATAACGAAGGATTAATCGTGGCCGAAATAGAACTTAACCACGAGGACGAGAAATTTGAAAAACCAGCATGGATTACACAGGAAGTAACGGACGAAGGACGCTATGCAAATTCAAACTTAGCGGTACACCCGTTTAAAAACTGGAGCAGCTAGAAGACTGGACTACCCTCTCCATTTAAAGGACTTATCGTCAATTGCCCGCATGGTGCATAATACGCCGTTTAAGTGGTCGTATTCGTGCTGTAACAGCTCCGATAGTGCCCCCTCCATTTGCCATTGTTGTGGTTGCCAGTTTTCATCAAGGTATTTGATGGTTAAGGACTGGTGTCTTTTTACCTTTACCAGCAGGTTGGGAAAACTCATACAATCGTCCCACAGTTCAAATAGCTCGGCGCTCAGGTTATGCAGTTCGGGGTTAATGAACACCACAGGTTTATCAATGTTCATATAAATTAGCCGTTTCATTATACCCAGTTGCGGAGCGGCTATTGCCCGGCCAAAGTTGTATTTAATCCTGATCTCCTTCATTACATTATCCATGTCTGCTACCCATCCGTATACAAGTGGCAACTCGGCTTGCAAAACGGGATCGCAGCTTTCGTAGAGGCGGGCATCGCCCAGCAAAAGTAAATCGGCAAGGGTTTTCATATAATAGCACTTTAAACGGCCAAAAATAAGATTTTTTGGTTACCATGCGGATTTCTATCTATACAACCCGCCCGCTGGTCGATTGCTTTTTTTTGTTAATAGCAGTTGAGGTAGTTTTGTATGCTTATTAACGCAAATACCCAATTTGCTTCATGTAATAAAGGTTTAGGTTAAGGCCTCCGGACAGCGAGTGTTAGGAGGCCTTTTTTGTTGCACCCATTCACTTCCTTGCGATTTGTAGCTTTCTTCCCCAAAAATACCACATCTGTATTATTGATGCCGCCTTTGTAAAGCCGTTGGTTTGTAATATAAAAACAAACAAAAATTAAAACCCATGAAAAAAGCATTTACATTGATGGTTGCGGTACTGGTATTGTTTACCATCGCCTGCAAAAAAGACAGCACTACCAAAAAAGCCGCTTCTGGCGAAAACAGCTGGATATTAGATGGTGTAACCTACAAAACCGGGATTACCAGCCGGGCCAACACGTCCGGCGGCGACAAAACCACTTTAATAAACTTTTGGACAGCGGTGCCCACCTCTGACTTTCGGGTTAACGGCGTTTCGGTGAGCTTTGCGACAGTGCCAACGGCAAGCGGAACATTGAAGCTGAAAGGCGGCGTGGGCGGAACGCTTACTGCAAACCAGTTTGAGCTTGCGGCTTCCACCCTTACAAAAACGTATGCCTACCTGGGCGCCGATGTTGATATAACAGTAACGGTTACCGGCGGAAAAGTAAAAGTTGTTATACCCGAAATAACACTGAAATGCACCACCAGCGACCCTGACGTAAAACTTTCGGGTACAGTGCAGGAGCTTTAAGCGGCTCGGGTGAAAAAAAACAGGGCCCCGGTTCTGCGGGAGCCCTGCCTGGTGAGCTGCTGAAATAACACTGAAGTAGAATTTGTGCCCCTGTACTTGTCTGTGTTCCCACCAAATTTGTAAAGCGTTGGTCGCTTTTTATCTAAACCTCTGTAACAAAAATAACATACAAAATTGGCTGGCGGTTATACAATGCCGTACAAGATGATACATTTTGGTACACGGTATTTTTAGCTAAGAACGAAGCAAAAAACAGGAATACACATAACAAAAAAGGGAACAGGCGCCATACCCATTCCCCTCTTTAAACAGCGAGTGCATATATTATTTCATACTGTCATGTATCCTATTAATGGCATCCAGGTGCGTTTGCACCACCGGCGCGGTCTTAACGGCGAAAGCTTTTAATTCGCTGTCTTTACAATCCTTAGCCGCCATATTCATCAGGTCGAGGGTTTTCTTGTGCCCGTCAACCATGGCATCAACATAGGCCTTATCAAAGTCTTTGCCTGATAATTTAGCAAGGTCTTCCAGTTTTTTCTGATGATCGGCATCTGGTGCGGCTGGCAGCGTAATGTTTTTTGCTTTTGCAATGGCAGCCAGTTCGTCATTTGCCTTACCATGGTCGGTAACCATCATATCGGCAAAGTTTTTAACCTGCGGGTTGCTTGCTTTTGTTTGGGCCAGTTTGCCTAAGGCAACTTCGGCCAGGCCGCCGTTAGCAGCGTCAGTAGCAAACTTAGCATCTTCGGCAGTTACCGCTATGCCTCCCGTGGCCGCAACATTTGTAGTGGTGTCCTTGGTTTTGTTTAAACTATCGGCATTTTCTTTGGCATCCTTGTTGCCGCCGCAACTCTGCATAGCACAGGCTGCAAATGCGATTACTATCGCGAAACTTAACTTCTTCATAGGTACTTAGTTAGTGTGTTTATAAATTCAATAAACAAACACCCGGCACACCATTAAAGTTTTAACTTTTAAATAAAATATAATCGTAGAAGGGAAAAGAAAAGAGAGTCAAGAACCAAGAGACAAGAATCAAGAGCCAAGAGTCAAGACGAAGGGGACAAAGTTTTATTCTAGTCAGTAGCAAACCGTTGAATTGGGTTTGTTTTTTATCCTGGCTCTTGATTCTTGACTCTTTCTCTACGTCAATTCTTTCATCAATTTATCAAAAGCTTCGCGTAGTTCAGCAAGTTCGGTTTCCAGCTTGGTTACCCGTGCCTCAAGGGCGCCGCGGTTGCTTATCGGTGCGTCATCATTAAAATCGTCCTCGGTAAACTCGGGTACACCGCTCAACAGGTGGGCATAGCGCACTTCTTTTTGCCCCGGGCGGCGGGGCAACTGCATTAAAAAGGGCAGTTCTGGACTGCTTAGCCGCTCCAGTTTCTCCTGCACTTCTTCTATCGATTCAAACTCGTACATCCTGCCAGAGTTGGTATTTATCTCGCCGGGCGTTTGTGGTCCCCGCAACATTAAAAGGCAAATTATGGCTACCTCGGCCGGTAATACAGGGTACACAATGGCAAAGTTATGTTTGTATTTTACGCTGCGGATTGACCCACCGGTGGCAGTGGATATTAACCCGCGCCGCTTCAGGGTGTTTAATGCCTGGGCAACGGTGTCGTCATCATAATTAACAACCGGCCGGCGCGAGGTCTTCTGGTTACAGGCAAGCGTAAGGCTGTTAATGGTCATGGGGTAATAATCGGGCGTGGTTTTGCTTTTCTCCATCAGCGAGCCAAGCACACGCAATTCAACAGCATCAAGTACGGGTAATGTTATTGGTGAATCCATGAGGCTAATATATTGAATTTCGGATTTCGGATGTTCGATTTCGGATTTAATTAATATTGAATTAGCGATTTTTCATTAACGGATATTTCTTTTGTGTGTCTTTCAACAGTATTCCTAATTCAAAAAATCCGAATTCGAAAATCCGAATTCCGAAATAATACCGTTATTTGTATCCTCATATGTCACTTTTCATCGCGTCATTAAATTCGGGAAGTAACGGTAATTGCTATTACGTGGGTAACGAGCACGAAGCTGTATTGATTGATGCCGGCATATCCTGTCGCGAAACCGAGCGGCGCATGCTGCGGCTGGGGCTGTCGATGAAGAAAGTTAAGGCCATTTTTGTATCGCACGAACATTCTGACCACATTAACGGTATACCGGTTATCGCCAAAAAATACCGCCTGCCGGTTTACATTACACCGCCAACCTTGCGGCGTGGCGGACTAATGCTTGACCAGGAACTGGTTATCTCCTTCGGGGCCTTTGAAACCGTTGTTATTGGTGATTTGCATATCTCGGCGTTCCCCAAACAGCACGACGCCAGTAACCCGCATAGTTTTTCGATAACCTGCCGGGGGATTAAAGTTGGGGTGTTTACTGATATAGGCGTAGTTTGCGAAAACCTTATCAGTCATTTCAGTCAGTGTCACGCGGCCTTCCTGGAGGCTAATTATGATGATGAAATGCTGGATAAGGGCGGCTACCCCTACCACCTGAAACGCCGTATCCGCGGCGGACAGGGCCACCTATCCAACAAACAGGCGCTGGAGCTTTTTATGGCACACAAGCCTTCGTTTATGACGCACCTGCTGCTGTCCCACCTTTCAAAAAACAATAATGACCCGCAATTGGTACAACAACTTTTCGACGAATGTGCCGGTGGTGTAAATATTATAGTTGCTTCACGATATGCGGAGAGTGAAGTTTACTACATCGGCCAACGGGTGGAGAGCTACGCCATACAACAAAACGGGTCAGTTGACTTTAAGGCACAACAGATATCGTTGTTTTAAGGGGCCATTGCCGATCGGGGTCTACGACTCAAATTTCACCATTCACACCTCACCACCTCACCTCGTTATCTGCCCCGTAATTTTCCCGCTCCAATGCCAGGCCATTTTGGGGTCTTCGCGTAACACTGTATCAAACAGTTTATGATAGTTTTCGGAAGTGCTTTTAAAAAAGGACGTATCCTGGTGCGCGTTCAACAGGTCATTTTTAAGGGGAACCGAAAATAATTTATACAAATCGGCCAGCATGTCGTTTTTTGATGCTTCGGCCATCAGGATACAAAAATTTACATGTGCGTCAATACAGTCTTCAACCAGGTTCTCATTCGCAGCCTTTGTGCGTTTCTTTAGCGCATGTTCAAGCTTTGAGATATCATTGCCGGTGCGGTTCATGGCTGCTTTTTCGGCAATTTTCATTTCCAGTATTTCGCGCACCTCAGTAATGTGTTTAGCTGATGCCCGTTTAAGGCGCTGCCCCAGCGGCTCATTAATGCCCGAGCTATCCTCAACAAAAGTACCTATGCCCTGCTGAACCCGCAGAAAACCAGAGTTCACTAAAATTTTAACTGCTTCGCGGATGGTGGACCGGCCTACGCCAAAACTTTTCATCAGTTCGGCCTCAACAGGTAGCTTTTGGTTTTTTTTGTAAAGGCCTTTTAATAGTTGTTCCTGTAATGTAACAGCAACTTCGTCGGCCAATGATTTTCGCGTAATTAGGGTTGGGTTCATCGTATCATCTGACGAGTATAAATATACGCGTAGTTTCAGACATAGCAAGGGTTTTCGTATTAACGTTATGTAACATTTTGATGTAGTTATTATTTGCTGCAGCCTACGTTTTAAATCGCCCGGGGGTTATCATTTTGTTGATATTAACCTCATAGTTGTTTTAATCCCGATGCTTAATTTCGTCTTTTATAAATGCAAAAAACATGCAACGACGATCGCTTATAAAAAACCTTGGCGGGCTGCTGTTAATCCCGGCGCTGCCTTCTTTCGGCGCAATTGCGACGGATAAAAAACCAGTGCTGCGGGTTGCCCATCTCACCGACATCCATTTAAAAGATAAGTGGGATGCGCCGGCGCGTTTTGCAAAATGCCTTCAGCACGTGCAGCAACAGCCCGGCGTTGATTTTATATTAAATGGCGGCGATGTGGTCTTTGATGTAAATAAAGAAAACCTCGATGTTATAAACTCCCAATGGAGCCTGTGGCACAAAACCCTTAAAGCGGAATGCAACCTGCCCATGCATTATGTTTTGGGCAATCATGATGTATGGTGGAGCGAAAACGATAAAGGCCAAACCCTGTACGGCAAAAAGTACTCGATGGACCAATTGAAGCTGGCAACTCCGTACTATAGCTTCATAAAAAATGGCTGGAAGTTTATTATGTTGGATAGTGTCCACCTGGATATTGATAACACATGGTATATCGGTAAACTTGGCGACGAGCAATTTACCTGGCTGCAAACAGAACTTCAAAACACACCCGCGACAATGCCCGTTTGTGTGTTATCGCATATTCCTATTTTATCAGCAACACTAATGGTGGATGATATTGCTGACGGCAGCAATAAATGGGAAATATTAGGCGGCGATATGCATACCGATACCGGTAAAATAGTCGATCTGTTTTATCTGCATCCCAACGTAAAATTGTGCCTAAGCGGCCATATACACCTGCGCGACAAGGTGGTTTATAACAACGTAACCTATATATGTAACGGGGCGGTTAGCGGCGCCTGGTGGGAAGGCAACAAACGCCAAACCGCCGCCGGTTACGGTCTGATCGATTTTTATGCTGATGGAACGTTTACTGAACAGTATATAAATTACTGACCCCTGGAATTACGGACGCCAAATTCAAAACGCAAAAAGCCCTACTGTTGATCCGTTTTCGGTTTCTTGGCATCCTCGGCGGCCTTCGCTTTTTTGATTGAATCCTGCTGGGCTTTTTTCTTCTTTTTATTAAAGAAACCCTTTAACAGAAAATTACTTTGCGCAGCCTTCAAGTCGGTATTTAACGTTGTGGTGGTAGCGTGCACGTTAGCCATAGTCGTTTTGGCCTGTCTAACGGTACCTTCCAGGTCTTTCGATAATTTATCGCTGTTCAGCAAACGCCCGATACTACCTTTGCCGCTATTTATTTTAGCCACAATTTCCGATAGCCCGGATGTCAGCGATTCGGCATTATCAGCCACCTTTGTCAGCTTGTTTATTATCTTGTCAACATCAAGCGGGGGTATTGATGCCAGTTGCCCGCCGGGGGATACCGGGGTGGTGCTTGTAACGCCGCCTGGGGCAATAACCACCAGCTTATCGCCCATCAGGCCATCGCTGCCTATGCTGATTTTTGAGTCGGTTTTTATAAATTTCTTTACCTCGTCGTTTAGGGTAAGATCAACCCGTACCGAACTGTCGGTTACAATAGTAATGTTTTGCACTACGCCCACGTTTATACCGGCAAAGCGTACATTGTTACCCACCTGCAGGCCGTTTACATTTTTAAAGGTGCCGTAAACCCCAAAGGTTGAACTGAACAGGTTTTTTTTGTTGCCTATAAAAAAGACTATTAATACCAGCACCAGTAAACCTACAAAGGTAAATATGCCAATTTTTATTTTTTGTGATGCTGTTGCTTTCATGATATATCCAGAAAATATGATTTTACAATTTCATTTTTTGATTTATGCAGCTCGTCAAACGTGCCCTCTGCAATGTATTTGCCATCGTCCATAATCACCACCCGGTCTGACGCAATGCGTGCACATTCCATGTCGTGAGTAATAATGATGGATGACGTTTTTAGCTTTTTTTGAATGTTTAAAATAAGGTCGCTAATCTCCCGCGAGGTAATAGGATCGAGGCCCGTTGTTGGTTCGTCGTACAACATAATCTCGGGGTTCACAATAATGGTTCGTGCCAGGCCTGCCCGCTTGCGCATGCCGCCTGATAGGTCCGACGGCAGTTTATCAATCGCATCCAGCAGGCCTACGCTTTCAAGGGCGTCTTCAACCTTTTTATCTATTTCGGCTTGGTCGGTCAATTTCAGAACGCGGGTAAGCGGAAACTCAAGGTTTTCGCGAACGGTCATCGAGTCGTACAGGGCGCCGCTTTGAAACAGGAAACCGATCTTCATCCGCATTTCTTTCAACTCGTCGTCTGATAGTTCCGACACCTCCCGTCCAAACACCTTAACCGAACCTTCAGTTGGTTTCAGCATGCCTACGATACATTGTATAGTCACCGATTTGCCGGTACCGGAGCGACCAAGGATAACGATGTTCTCGCCTTTCCGGAGGTCGAGGTTTATATCTTTGAGCACCTTTTTTGTGCCGAATGATTTTTTCAATCCCGAAACGCAAATAACAGTTTCCCGTTTATCGGTAGCGGTATGTTTTTGTCCGTTTTTTGTTTTGTCCGCTTCCATGTTATTTATAAAATAATAAACTGGTTACCTGTACGGCAATGGCATCGATAACAAAAATCCAAAGAGAAGCCGTTACCACTGCCGAGTTTGCCGCTATCCCAACGCTTTCGGTGCCTTTGTTTGATGTGAACCCTTTGTAGCAACCTACAAAACCAATGGCGAAGCCAAAAAATATGGTTTTTACCAATGCCGGAATAAAATCGGTAAAATCAAGTGCTGCAATTACCTTCGTAAAATATAGCTGGAAGCTTATGCTGTCGCGGATATTGAGCGCCAAAAAACCACCGAACAGCCCAATGGCGTCGCCAAATATTGATAGTATAGGCACCATTATGGTTGTGGCAATAATGCGGGTAACCACCAAATATTGCGTTGGGTTTGCCCCTGATACCTCCATGGCATCCAGTTGCTCGGTCACCTTCATGCTGCCCAGCTCGGCGCCTATGCTCGAGGCTATTTTACCCGCGCAAATTATGGCGATGATAACCGGCCCAATTTCGCGAATAAATGAAACCGACAACGTTTTTGGCAGCATGCTTGCCGCGCCGAAAGCCACCAGGGTGGGCCGCAGCTGCAATATCAGCACTACGCCCATAATAAACGAGGTAATGCCTACCAGCATCAGCGAGCGGTAGCCAATTTCAAAACACTGGCGCACAAATTCCGACCATTCAAAACCACCCACAAAAATGTTTTTGAAAAATTTAAAGAAAAACGCCACCTGGTCGCCAACGCCTTCAAACCATTTTTTCCAGGCCGGTATCATAACCTCTTCTTCCATAGGAGCTTGTGTTTTTTTGCTATTAAAGCTTGTATTTGTTAATTTGTTTTTAGCTCAATCAAATTATTTTAACCTGGGGTAATTCGGGCCGGCTGATAACGTTGAGATTATGGGCAAACGGAATGCGCTTGGTTTTTATAATTGAGTTATAGAGATAACAGTGGGGAGGGGGAATTGTTTGAGGGTAGGATTACCAGGCTTGGGGAGATTGAAAAGCATTTGGGGAGCGTGCATTATTGTATAGTTTTACGTTGCTGTACACAGTGAAACACAATAAACAGGGTGAAACAGGAAAAAGTCAACCCAACTCGCTAAAAAGCTTGTTTCTGTATTGATAATGCACTTTTTGCCTTATTTGCCACCCTGAAAACACGAAAAGTACTGACAAATCAGTGTCAGTACTTTTCGTAAAAAATAGCTTATGGCGGTGTTATGCCGGCCACTTTAAAACAAGAAAATCTGTCCGCCAAACACCGGGCCGGTTTTGTAATATTTAAAAGAATCGCCTCCTAAAACTGCTGCAAATAACTAATCTTCGCAATTAAATGGTCTTCAGTCTGCGGGTGCACCGTTAAAGTGTTGGCCACGCCGGCCACGCCCCGGTTGTAGATAAGGTAAACATACGACAACGGCGAAAACTCCCACGACAGGCGGATATTGTAATTGTCGGCGTTATCAAACGAGTTTTTTTGGTAGATGCCCGTAAGCTGCACGCGCGGATTAAGCGCAAAGCGGCCCTGCAATATGTACAGGTTTACATTTTTGTTTACTTTTTGCTCGCCTACGCCGGTAAAATGGTTTTGGTTGAACTCGCCCAGCAGCGAAATATGGGGAATGGGCGCAAATTGCAGTTTCCAGTCCGCCGAAGTTAAATGCCCGTTAAAGTAGGTGCCGGTTTTCCAGTCGAGCATTAGATTGATGATTTTTGAAGGGTCGGTACTCAGCAGGATATTGTGCACCGTGTAATTATAATCACCGGGCGCAATGTTGACGTCGAGCGGGGCAAATACCTCCGTTAAATGCTGCCTTGTAGGCGTAAATCCATAGCCCAGGTAGGCCCCGCTTTGTA
Organism: Mucilaginibacter flavidus; assembly: GCF_024055575.1. GTDB lineage: Bacteria > Bacteroidota > Bacteroidia > Sphingobacteriales > Sphingobacteriaceae > Mucilaginibacter > Mucilaginibacter flavidus. The sequence continues at coordinate 42,189 of NZ_JAMXOE010000013.1, forward strand.
GGTTAAACCAGATAGGATAGAACGCCAGGCTCATTTCGGCAAATTTACCAGTTGATGCTGTATAATAAAGCTCCGGCAATATCCCGGGCTCAAATGCGCGGATGAGGCTTTTAAACGGCAGCAGCCCACCCCGGTAATAATAATTCATGCCCGGCGTGGTGCCAATGATATCCTTACGGGATACGAAGCCAAGCTGCGGGTCAAAGTCTTTAGTGATGAGCGATTCTGTCCACCATATTTTATATTGGTTGGTCGAGTTGATGTATTGCATCACCCCTCCAAACCCTTTTTTACCCGTATTGGTAGTGGTTGATTGGGTTAAAATAGCGTTGATTGATTGCGACTCGCCAAGCCGGAAAAAACCATCAACAGTACTTTCCACATTTGAAACGCCGGGCTGATTTTTAACGCTCACTAACGCGCCAATCCTATTTTGGCTGCCAAAGTTTTCAGACACCCGCCCTACAAAAAAATTAGTGCCGGGCAGGTCATTGTCCCCTCCCTGTCGCATTACAATTGCACCATAATTGAGGTTCGATGAGCGATAAACGAAACGCCCGCCACCTACAATCGGGATTGGATTGCCGTTATCATCCAAACCTATATTGCGGCTGAAAAAAGGCTGGTACCGCATCGCCCCGCCCGATCCATCTGCAAACTGGCTTACACCGACGCCAAACAGCGAGGCATTCTCTAAAAAAAACTGCCGTTTTTCGGGAAAGAAAACTGAGAAACGGGTGATATTGTTTACCTGCAAATCGGCATCGGCCTGGGCAAAATCGGTATGTGCTGTTAAATCGAGGATGGCGTTGGAGTTGATGGCCCATTTTAAATCGCCGCCGGCCTTAAAATGTGTGCTTTGAGGTTTCACATCTGCACCTAAATTGCTGTAATGATCGTACGAGGTCAAAATATAAGGCTGCACCCGGATATTTGTGGCTGGCGGCGGTGGCTGCAGGTTGGTAAGCTCGCCTGCGTAGTTCATGTGCGTTGCGCTGAACACCCGCGGAAACGGCGAAAATGCGCTGATTTCGTTGGTGAGCCTGCGGTTGCGGTAAATATTCAGTCCCCAGCTTTGTATGGTATCTACCCGTTTGGGGTAGCGCAGCGTTTTCCAGGGGATGGCAATTTCGGCTACCCAACCCGAGTCAGACCGGGCAGTGCGTACTTCCCAAAGGCCGTTCCAGTCGATATCAAAATATAAATCGTCAAAAGCCAGCAAGTCGCGCTGCACGCCATAGGCATTGGTGGCAAACACCATGGCATTGCGCTTATCATTAAAAGCATCGAACGACAGGTTTATCAAGTCGTGCTTCATAAAATCAAAATCGCGGATAAAATCGGTAGCGCGGATGGCCTTTTTACCCAGCGGGTCGTTTAATATGATGCCGAAATACAAATATTTTTGATTGTAAAGCACTTTCACCCGGGTCTCGAAGGCAGTTGGCTTGCCCTGGTTTGGTTCAACCTGGATAAATTGTGGCGAAGGCGGTGCAAGGGCCCATTCCTGCTCATCAAGCTTACCATCAATATTAATCGTGGTGGAGATTTTGACAGCCTTTAATTGCCTGCGGACGCTGTCAGGTTTGAAAAAGTCGGCATCCTGCGCTAAAGAGCGCATTGCGGGCATTAAAAGTAACAGGAAAAGTAAACGTTTAATCATGGTTTAAACTGGATGGCAGGGGAGCCTAAAAATATAAAAATTTAGCGGAGCCACAAAGATCAGTTGGCTGTTACAGGGAAATCGCTTTTAAACTCTTTGTGTTACAAGGAGGCACCTCCGGAGCCCGAATTTTCGATTTGTCTTTGCCTATAAACAGGTGACTCCGCTGGAGTCGAGCTGTTTGCTGTTTTAGCTCCGGAGGAGCGGCCTGTTTATAGACAATGGCCCACACATTTTTCAGGCTCCCGGAGGAGCCTCCTTTTTAAAAGCGATTTCCCTGTTGACTGTTAAGAGTTGACAGGGGAAAGAGCGTTAAAGGATTTATGTGTATTTCTTTTGCTTTTTCCACCCTATCCGTTAAATTTGATTCAACAATAAAACCTTATTCGAATGAGTAACAACGACGATTTAACCAACCAGCCCCTAAGCGATGACCCCGAAGAAAACCTACGCATGGAAAACGAGTTGCTGCGTTTAAAACTGCAGGCCGAATTGGGCGGGGAGTCGCATAGTTCGGGTAATTTGCCGCCCGAAATGGAGAATGAGTTCCTGAAAAATATTTTTGCTTTTGAACAGAATTATGCCAACGCCAAACGGATTTTGATATACGATCTGCTGGGCAGACCGGAATTTATAAAAGCGGATGATTTGGACAAGGCCTCTATTGGCACCGAACTTCAAAAGGTTACCGACCTGCTGGCCGCTAAAAACATTGTAGTGCATTTTGATGATGAATGCGATAGCCGCACCCGCTACCAGTTTATTACCGAAGAATTGTTTGAAAAGGAAACCGACGATTTTTCGGTGCCGGGAATGACCACCAATTTTGATTACGAGGAATTTCACCCAAATCATAAAAAAGACATTCAGAACCGCACAACGGAGTTTATGACGGAGTGGTTTAAACAAAGTTTTGGCGAATACAGTTGGGAACTTGCCAACCAGTTTATTTTACCCGACAGGCTGATAATGAGCAAAAAGGATGTCATCGCACAAATGAATAATATCTTCGCCGCTTACCGGGAGTTTAAAAACGAAGACTATTTTATTAAAGAAATAAAATTTGAATTGAATGAAAATGGCGGCCTCGGCCACGCGGAAGGTGGCGTGAGGTATGATGCTGTTTTAGAGAACGGGGAGACCCTACTTATACAGGGCCCGTTTAAGCTGTACTTTTCGTTGGAAGTAGAGTGGTGGAGTATTTTTCATATCGTTTTTCCGGGGTTTACTTATTAGTCTTAAGTCGTTAGTCTTGAGTCCAGAGTCAGGGAAAACTGCCCTTTTACTTAGGGCTTAAGACTACTAGTTACGCTTCCCCTGCTTTAATACCTCCTTAAGCTTAACGAATGAATTATAGGGTCCAATGGACATGGTTGCGTTCACCAACCAGGAAGGGATACTGCCTCCCGGGTCGACGCTAAAGGTGTAGTCAATTTTTAGCTTCCTATCGGGCGCCTGGGTTATCTTCCATGTTGCAAGTGAATACGGAACGCGAACAAATTTGTCGTTCTTTGGCAGATAGGCCGGCAGACTTTTTGCCTGGATATACAAAACATCCGCTTCCGGCGGGCCAATGTCGAGCTCTACAACCAAATCGCGGTCTTTAATTGGCCAGGGTAAGTTGGATTGCGTGTAATAAATAGTCTTTTGAGCCGACGGGGTTTTTAAGATCTCAGTTTTTTTGCTCGAGTATACCCAGTCTTTGTAGTGGTCAATATCCTGAAGGGTTGTTATCAGTTGTGCTTTAGTGGCGTCGAACTCGCAGACCACCCTAAGTTCTTTCAGGTTTCCGTTTGCCGCCGTACGGGTGTAAACGAAGATACCGTTTTCGTTTTTTTTAAGTTGCCAGCTACCTTGTGCCATTACCCGGCAAAGCGTTATTGAGAACAGCAATACCAGGCAGACCTTTTTCATTTTGTAGCAGCAAATTAGTAATGTTTACTATACTAATAATGGAACGACTAAGAAAAAGTTTTAGACAAATGGTGATTATTCTGCACGGCGCTGAAGCGCTTAAAAAAAACGCCCCGGTGTTAAACCGAAGCGCTTTAATATCAGTAGCTTGATTCCTGATTCAAGTCTCACATCTATTTAATCGCATTCCCGTACCCAACCACCAAAACCGATACTATAATAACGGCAATACCCAATATCACCGTGTTAAACGCCTTTTTACTTACGCCCTTCCATTCCTTTAAAATCAAGCCCCACATGTTGGCTATCAGGATAATAAAAGCCATGTGGAGTATCCATGAGCTTGCGCCGTTACCCAGCCTGCTTTCGCCCATGCCGTAAAAAAAGAACTGTAAAAACCATGTTGTGCCTGCCAATGCCGCAAACAGGTAGTTTTTTAGCAACGGGCTTTTCTGGTTGGTATAATCACCAAAGGTTTTGTTGCGGGCATTTAATATCATGCACCAGATAAAATTGGTGGTCAGCCCGCCCCATAGCACTACTATGTAAACCACATTATTGCGGTATAGAAACGATGTTTCGCCGGGATGTAAGGCTAAATGGGCCGCATTTGCCACGTCAGCCATTGATTTCCCGGCTTCAAGACCAAAGTTAAAACAGGCACTTAAAATGCCCGATACTATCGCTACAAAAATGCCAAGGCCGAAACGGTAGTCTTTATTTTCGGCTTTAGCCTCCGAGTTTTTAGCCAGGTCTTTTTCCTTCATCATACCGGCTTTGCCGCAGATAATAATACCCAGCACGCAGATAGCAATGCCAAGCAAAACCATTTGCCCCCAGTGCGAGGTGGTGAGTATGGTGATAGTATCTTTACCTTCTTTCGGAAAGAAGTTATAGTAAACTGATGGTACCAGCGAGCCAAATACAGCACACAGGCCGAGAATAATGGTACTGCCTAATGATACCCCCAGGTAGCGCACGCCAAGTCCATAGGTTAAACCGCCGATACCCCACAGAACGCCCATCAGGTAGGTCCAACCCAATACGTCATAGCCGGTTTGTTTAATGATATCCATAAAACCAGGGATGGTTATCCACGCAGCCAATGGCGGAACAATCAGCCAGGAAAATATGCCACCCACAATCCACATGCTCTCCCAGGCCCAGCCTTTAACTTTTTTGTAAGGGATGTAGAAACTGCCCGAGGCAAAACCCCCGATGAAATGAAAAAATACGCCGAAAATAATGCCCATGGTTTTGGTTTATTGGTTTGATTTATTGTAGGGGCGTATTGCATACGCCCAATTGTAATTATTTTTTGTCCCGGTTCTCCAATTTTTGTCATTACGGCCTACGCCCTTGTTGGTGTTGTCACCAACAAGAATGGGTTTGCAAAATGTTTACATTTTCCAATAATCCGCCGGCATTTTCGACCTCACAAAAATCATCTGTTGTTGGTGACAACACCAACAACGGCGTAAGAGGGCATATGCAATACGCCCCTACAGCCGGTGTGTTTACGGCTTTGCCGTACTAAAATCATAAACACCCGAACCCACATTTACCGCCACATACCCTGTAGTCGATTCATTTGCCATCGTCACCCCTGGTGCAGATGACAGCGCCACACCTTTTTCGGTTATGCCGGCTGCATTCGCCGCAGGTATGTAAACCGTAGCGGTAGTGTTTGCGGGTATCTCCACATGCATCAACAAATTACCGCCATCAATTTTCCAGTGCGAGCTTACTTTACCGTAGTTGGTATTGTAGTCGGCCTCAATGTTGGTCATGTTGCCGCCGGGGGTTGGTTTTATAATAATTTGTTTATAACCCGGGCCTTCTTCTTTTGTATCGATGCCGGCCACAACGCGGTACATCCAATCGCCAATAGCGCCGTACGCATAGTGATTGTAGGAGTTCATGGTCGGGGTTTCAAGCGAGCCATCGGGGCGTATGCCGTCCCATCTTTCCCAAATGGTTGTGGCGCCCATTTTTACAGGGTAAAGCCATGAAGGATAGGTGTCCTGTAATAGCAGGCGGTAAGCCACATCAGCATGGTTAAAGCGGCTCAGCACATGGCACAGGTATGGTGTTCCTAAAAAACCGGTAGTAAGGTGGTTACCATACCTGCGGATGTTATTTGCCAGCCTGTCTGATGCCTGCTGCCTTAAGTTTTCGGGCAGCATATCAAATTCCAGGGCCAGTACATAGGCAGTTTGGGTATCTGATGATATCAGGCCATTTGGCGTAACATATTCGTTAACAAATGCCTTTTTTATACTGGCCAGCGAAGCGGTATAAACAGCCTCGTCATCTTTTTTTCCAAGCACCCTGGCGGCGTCTATCATCAGTTGGGTTGAATGTGCCCAGAAGCACTGCGCAATTAAAAATTTGCTTGTTATGGCCGAGGTCCCATCAGTATCGTCGTTCACACTATAGAAAAGCCAGTCGCCGAAATGAAAACCGGTGTTCCAAAGGTCGTTCTTGCTTTTGTCCTGCATATATTTTACCCAGGCTTTCATGCTGCTGTATTGGTTTTCCAGTATCTGCTTGTCACCGTAGGCCAGGTACATGTTCCATGGTACAATAACAGACACATCTGACCAGCCAGTGCTGCCGCCCTGCTCGTTCTTATCGTTCCCTAAAACATCAGGAATAACAAACGGAACACTGCCGCTTGTGTATTGGTCTGCGGCAACATCCTTAAGCCATTTGGTAAAAAAGTTGTGTACGTTCATGTTATAAGTTGCTGTGCGCGAAAACACCTGTGCATCGCCGGTCCAGCCCAAACGCTCATCGCGCTGCGGGCAATCGGTCGGTACATCTAAAAAGTTACCCTTTTGTCCCCATTGAATATTGTGCTGCAACTTGTTGATCATATCATTCGAACTGGTGAATGTACCGGTAGGTTTCATATCCGAGTATAGTGCTATGGCCGTAAAAGCAGCGGCGTTCAAATCTTTTTTGTAGCCTTCAACTTTAATATACCTGAAACCCTGCCAGGTGAACTGCGGTTCAAATGTTTCTTCGCCGCCACCCTTTAAAACGTATATATCCTGGGCACGTGCCGCGCGGAGGTTGTCGGTATAAAAGTTGCCGGGTTTGTCCAAAATCTCGGCATGAGATAACCGGATGGTATCGCCCGCGTTGCCGCTCACTTTCATTTGTACCCAACCAACCAGGTTTTGTCCAAAGTCTATCACCTCCTCGCCTTTGGGCGTTTTAAATATTTTTACCGGTTTAAAGGTTTCATGCTTTCTAACCGGTTCGTTAACGGTAGCAACCAAAGTGTTTTTTGTATAATCCTTAACCGTTACACCCGACCAACTTTTATCATCAAATGCGGCTGTCGACCAATTTTTTACCTGCATGCGGTTATCAATGGTTGCCCCTGCATAAATCTCGGCAAACCTAACCGGACCGGTAGATGACTTCCAGGTATCGTCAGAAGCAATACTTTCGGTACTGCCGTCGGTATAAGTTACTTCCAATTGCAGCAACAGGGCTATGTCCTTCCCGTAGTAGTTCTTTTGGTTAGAAAAACCGATGTGGCCGCGGTACCAGCCGCTGCCCAACGTTGCGCCAACTGCGTTTGCGCCCGTCTGCAGCAAATTGGTAACATCATAGGCCTGGTATTGAAGGCGCTTGTTGTAGGTTGTCCAGCCAGGAGTTAAAAACGCATCACCCACCCGTTTGCCGTTTATTTGGGCTTCATATAAACCATGAGAGGTAATATAAACCATAGCAGAGGCCACTTTTTTATTTAGCGAAAATCCTTTGCGAAATAACGGGCTTGGGCGATTAACCGAATCTTCGACGAAGCCGGGGGTTATCCATTTGGCTTTCCAGTCGGCAGCGTTTAACATGCCCACCCCAAAACTGGCCGGCTCACTCCATGCTGAGGCTTTTCCCGCGTTATCCCAAACCCTTACCTGCCAAATATACTTTTGCCCCGATGCCAGCGGTTCGCCTTTATAGATAATATACATCGATTGGTCGGACGACACCTTGCCGGTTTTCCAGGCTTCGTGTTTGCCTTTTGCGCTGCTTACTTTTAGTTCATATGCAGTTTGCATAACGCCGCGTTTGTCGCCTGCATCCAGTTGCCAGCTAAACCGCGGGTTAGCGGCATCTATGCAAATAGGGTTAACCGCATTTTCGGTTTGTAAATATTGAACCTTAACCTGCGCCAAACAAATAGCCGAAACATGAAAGGCGACACACAGTAACAAGAGCTTTCTCATATAAATATAACCAGGGATGTTTTTTAAATTGGTTAGGCAAGTTAATGAAAATGCATTTAGTTAACTATCCTGCACTGTCTTTAAACATAACTAGGATTTATAGGATGGAAGGATAATAAGATTTGTGGCGGAGATGTTAGTTTTGATCGTGGCTTCACCATAGCGATGGGTTTAAAACCCATCGCTATAGAAACGTCTTTTTCTCCGTCTTTCAATCCTATAATCTTCAAATCCAATAAATCTTAGTTTATTTGCACACAGTATGATATTAGTTACCGGGGCAACAGGTTTTTTAGGTTCGGAAGTGGCGTTGCAGCTTTTGCAGCAGGGCAACCGTATCCGCTGCACCCGGCGGGCGCAATCATTGATCCCGGATATTTTGCTGCCTTACCAGGTACAATGGGTGGAGGCAGATATGCTGGATATTTTTGCGCTGGAAGATGCACTTAAAGGCGTAACGCAGGTGTACCACTGTGCGGCCTGGGTATCATTAAAGCAGGCTGATAAAAAGCCGATGATTAATGCCAATGTAATGGGTACGGCAAATTTGGTTAACCTGTGCATGTTGCACAATATCCGGCTGGTGCATGTAAGTTCAGTTGCGGCCATAGGCCTTGCCAAGCCCGGCGATTTAATAACCGAAAACCATCACCTGGATCAGGCTACCGAAACCGACGGTTACGCCATATCAAAACTGGAAAGCGAGATGGAAGTTTGGCGCGGCATTGCTGAGGGGTTGGACGCTGTTATTGTAAATCCGTCCATCATAATTGGCGCTAATGCAGGTACAGCAGGCAGCGGGCAACTTTTTGAAACCGTGCATAAAGGACTTAAATTTTACACCGCCGGCAGTTGTGGATTTGTTGACGTGGAAGACGTCGCCAAATGCATGATAGCCCTGATGAATACCGATATCTGTGGCGAACGCTACATTATCAGTCCCGAAAACCGCAATTACAAACAACTTACTACCGAAATAGCGAATGGCTTTGGCGTTACTCCTCCATCCACCTTAGCCAAACCATGGATGATGGGGATAGCCTGGCGCGCATCAAAAATAATCGGGGCTTTAACCGGCAAAAATCCGCCTATCGATAAAGTATCGGCCCAGGCAGCCAGTTTGCAACGCAATTACGATAACTCGAAAATTAAAAAAGCTATCAGTATAGAATTTAAGCCGATAAGCGAAACGGTGAAAGAGGTTTGTGAAAGATTGAAATAGTAAAGCTTCTCATCCACACATCAAATTCAATACTGCCCTATCGACAACATCACCAGCGTACAGGCATACTCCGTTTCAATTCCTTTATCATTTGCCATACGACGAAGCTCGGAGTTTTCGGTCCCGGGGTTAAATATGATGCGTTTGGGGTTGGTAGCTAAAATATAGTTATACAGGCCCTGCTGGTTTGCCGGGCCAACATACAGGGTAATGGTGTCGATATCGTCGTGAATGGTTTCGGGCTTTTCAATAGGCACACCGGCAACTTCACCCTCTTTTATACCCACATTCACAATTGTATGCCCGCTCCTAACCAGCCGGTTGGCGGCAAGGTTTGCATAGCGCCCGGTGTTGGGTGTTGCACCTAATATCAAAGTTTTTTTATCAGCCATTAATAATCCTTATTAAAATTGCTACCTGTCCCGAATGGTATATATGATGTTGTATCAAACCCCGTACCAGTTCCTCGTTGCTTACTCCGGTACCCAGTTCCGGGTTACGTTCATCCAGTATCGGCTCGGTCCATTTTTCTTCTTCGAAGTTTTGGATAATCCCCAGCAAATTTACGTTCACCAGCTTTAAATCATTGACATATTGCTGCCATTTTTGTTCATTGGGTGTGCTGGGTTCAGGCCAGTCGCCGCTGGAGGGCACCGAAGCCGTCATGCCGTTCAGCCGGTCCATTACTTCTTCCGTCCACGATAGCATGTGTAATACAATTGCAGCAATAGTGTGGGCGGCGCCTGCCGGTCTTTCAAACGCGGTTTCAAAGCTTACCGCATCCAGTATTTTATAAACTGAAGAACCATACCAGGGATCTCTCGATAATACCTGTTCTAACTCTTTGCTTAATTTTTCAGAAATTGTCATGTTTATAGTTTTGATGCCGCAATGGCGCAGTTAATCCCGTCAATAGCAGCAGAAATTATGCCACCGGCATACCCCGCGCCCTCGCCGCATGGAAATAATCCTGTTACCTGCGGGTGCTGTAATGTTTCTTTGTCCCTCGGAACCTTTACCGGCGACGAAGTGCGCGACTCAACACCCACCAATATCGCCTCGTTGGTGTAATAGCCCTTCATTTTTTTGCCGAATACCGGCAGAGCCTTGCGCAGGCGTTCATTTATCCAGCCGGGTAAAATTTCTTTTAGTTCGATACTTTTGGTGCCGGGCAGGTATGAATTTTCGGGGAGGTTTTTTGATAAACGGTTCTCGCAAAAGTCAATCATGCGCTGCCCTGGTGCAACGAGGTGCCCACCACCTGCTGTAAAGGCAAGCTTTTCTATTTGTTGCTGAAAGCGCAGCATCCGCAACGGGTCGTTTTCATTGCCTTTTACATCCTCCAAATTTACCTGCACTACAGTGCCCGAGTTTGCAAAAGGGTTATTCCGCTTAGATGGGCTCCAGCCGTTTACCACAATTTCATCAGCCTCCGTAGCGCAGGGGGCGATGATACCGCCGGGACACATACAGAACGAAAATACACCCCGGCCATCTACCTGTTCAACCAGGTTATAATATGACGGCGGCAGGTCGGGCCCACGGAATTCACAATGGTATTGCGCCTGGTCGATAATTTCCTGCGGGTGCTCAATGCGCACACCCAAGGCAAACGGTTTAGCCTCAATCAAAATATTTTGATGGTGCAGCATTTCAAAAATATCGCGTGCAGAGTGGCCTGTTGCCAGTATTACGGCACCGGCCGTCAGCTTGTCACCATTAGCAAGTTCAACACCCTTTATTTTGCCAAACTCAACCAGCAGGCGGGTAACCTTTGCATCGAAAAGCACTTCACCGCCAGCATTGAGTATGCTGTCTTTTATCGAGGTAATTATCTGCGGCAGCTTATTGGTGCCGATATGCGGACGGGCATCTATTAAAATATCTTCAGTTGCGCCATGGGCCACAAAGGTTTTCAGTACGGCGTTAACATCGCCGCGTTTGGTGGAACGGGTGTACAATTTGCCATCCGAATAAGTGCCTGCTCCACCCTCGCCAAAGCAATAGTTCGACTCAGGATTTACCAGGCCCTGCTTGTTGATATTGGCTAAATCGCGGCGGCGTTGTTTTACATCTTTGCCGCGCTCAACTATTATAGGTTTTAACCCAAGTTTAATGCATTGCAGAGCCGCAAATAACCCGGCGGGCCCGGCGCCAATAATTATTACCGGTTTGGCGGCTTTTACATCGGGATAGTTAACTGTAAATGTTTCGGGCACATATACCTCATCCACAAAAACCTGTACCTGCATGCGGTAAACCACCTTGCGGCCCCGCGCATCGACAGAGCGTTTCAGAATTTTTAAGGCAGATATTTTTTGTGGTGATAGATTAAGTGAAGTGGCGGCTATTTTTATTAAAGCGGCTTCATCTTCCTGCTGCCCGGGAGGGCAAACAATTTCGATTTCTTTTGTCATGTGTATGCCGGGTTTTTATCCCGGATATGGCAAAGGTACACAGCTAAACCGAAGATTGGAATCCTGGAGCCCAATTAAATCCGGGGCGTCACAAAATAATTGAGCGATCACGTAATATTTACGCCGCAAAAATCTTTTAGGAAACCTTCACCGAGACTTTTTTAATGTCAGGGTTTTCGTCACCGGGGAACTCCATTTTGGCCGCTGCTTTGCCGGCAGCCAAAGCTTCAGCTGCATCTTCCGCATTTACCGATTGGCCGCTGTATAGCAGCACTTCGCGCTCCTCGTCGTCAAGTTTGTCAAAGCTGTTGCCGTTCCAGAGGTAGATTTCTTTATTTGGCGATCTGTATATGATGTTATATTTATGCATTTGTTAAGGCATTATTTATTTACACAACACTTGCGGTTTATTATAGTTTTTGTACCAAAAAGTTTACTCTTTGGCATTTATATCCACCATATAAAACCCTACCTTTGCCCCTGCAAAAAATACAAAAACCATGAGTTTCAGAACCGAACACGATACCATGGGCGAGGTACAGGTACCTGCCGATAAATACTGGGGAGCACAAACCGAACGTTCACGCAATAACTTTAAAATTGGCCCCGAAGCATCAATGCCGAAGGAAATTATTGCCGCTTTTGCCTATCTAAAAAAGGCTGCAGCTTACACCAATACCGATTGCGGCGTATTGCCTGCCGAAAAACGCGACCAGATTGCGCAGGTTTGTGAAGAAATATTAGCCGGCGGCTTAGCTTCCGAATTCCCATTGGTGATATGGCAAACGGGTTCGGGTACGCAATCAAACATGAATGTTAACGAGGTTATTGCCAACCGTGCACACGTACTGGCCGGCAATAAACTTGGCGAGGGCAAAACCTTTATCCACCCTAATGATGACGTAAATAAGTCGCAGTCGTCAAATGATACCTACCCGACCGCCATGCACATTGCCGCCTATAAAATGGTGATTGATGTTACTATCCCGGGTATTGAAAAATTGCGCGATACGCTGCAGGCCAAATCTGAAGCGTTTAAAAGTGTGGTAAAAATTGGCCGTACGCACCTGATGGATGCCACCCCGCTTACCCTGGGCCAGGAATTTTCGGGCTATGTATCACAGTTGACTCATGGCTTAAAAGCGCTAAGAAATACACTTGATCACCTTTCGGAACTTGCTCTTGGCGGCACAGCCGTTGGTACAGGCATCAATACACCAAAAGGTTACGATGTAAAGGTTGCCGACTACATTGCTAAATTTACCGGTCTGCCATTCCGCACTGCCGACAATAAATTTGAGGCCCTTGCTGCTCATGACGCCATAGTAGAAAGCCATGGCGCATTAAAGCAAATTGCGGTATCACTAATGAAAATTGCAAACGATATCCGCATGCTGGCTTCGGGGCCACGCTCGGGTATTGGCGAAATACATATTCCGGACAATGAGCCGGGTTCATCAATTATGCCGGGCAAGGTTAACCCAACCCAAAATGAGGCAGTGACAATGGTTGCGGCACAGGTAATGGGTAACGACGTTACTATATCGGTCGGAGGTTCTAACGGTCACTATGAGTTGAATGTGTTTAAACCCGTTATGGCGGCTAACTTTTTACAGTCGGCACGTTTAATCGGTGATGCCTGTGTGTCATTTAACGATCATTGTGCTGCCGGTATCGAACCAAACTACGCCGGCATTAAAAAGCACCTGGAAAACTCGCTAATGCTGGTAACCGCGCTTAACCCGCATATCGGTTATGAAAATGCGGCCAAAATCGCCAAGAAAGCATTGAAGGAAAACCTTTCGCTTCGCGAAGCAGCACTGGGCCTTGGCTTGTTAACCAACGAGCAGTTTGACCAATGGGTACGCCCTGAAGATATGATAGGTGGTTTAAAATAATTCGCCTCACTCTAAATCCCTCTCCATTGGAGGGGGACTTTAACAAATATCTATGCAAAAGCCTTTCGCCTTTTACCTTTTACCTTTGGCCTTACTAATGGCTTTGGGCTCCGCATGCACCTTCAATCCCGATAAACAAAAACCGGGACAAAGCTGGGTACAGGGCGAGTGGCGCCAGGACTCGGTGCCGGCACAAAAACGCCTGGTTAGCTATTCGCTGTACGATTTAAAGTTCAGCTGCGATTCGTTTTTTGTAACCATACACTCATTTAGTAAGGTAAGTACCGGAGCGGACACCTGTACGGGCAGCGGTAAATGGATCGAGTACTGGAAAGGCACCTACGAGCAACGGCACGACACCTTGCGCATGAAGGGCGAATTTTGCAAGGCCGACAAAAGCGTGAAAGATGAAACAACCTGCCTGCGTTTTGGCGATTATGAAGAATATTTTAAGATCACCAAAACGACCGATTCGTTAGTTCAATTTGCAAGTATTACCAATGTTATTCCCATTAATGCTCGTTTAATAAAGCGAACAAGCTGTGTTCCAAAACCGCTATAATATGAAAACAAAGTTTTTTAAAATAATTGCTTTAGGCTTTGCTATTATTTATGCACCGTTACAGTCGATGGCTTGGGGAGCTCAGGGGCACCGCATTTGCGGGCAAATAGCCGACAGCTATTTATCACCGCAGGCCCGCAAGGCCATTAAAGATATTTTGGGCAATGAATCAATCGCCATGGCCAGCAACTGGGCCGATTTTATCAAATCGGACGATAACTACAAATATTTATCCACCTGGCATTATATCGATTTTGACAAGCCCCACACCTACCCGGAAATGCAGGAATTTTTGGCACAGGATACCAAGGTTGATGCCTATACCAAAATGAATTTCCTGATTGGCGAATTAAAGAAGAAAAGCACCAGCAAAGAAAATAAACTACTTTACCTGCGTGTGCTGATACATATTATTGAAGATGTACATCAGCCTATGCACACTGCGCATACCGACGACCAGGGTGGCAATGGCTTTAAAGTAAAATGGTTTAATAACGACACCAACCTGCATTCGGTATGGGACTCTCAGTTAATAGACTTTCAGCAGCTAAGCTATACGGAATATGCTACTGCTATAAATCACACTACGATAACACAGCGCCGCGAATGGCAAAAAGCGCCGATAGCCCAATGGTTGTATGAATCGAACCAGATTGCCGAAAAGCTGTATACCGAAATAAAGCCTAATGATGTGTTAAATTACAAGTACAATTTCACACATATCGACACCCTGAACCAGCAAATGCTGAAAGCCGGCGTAAGGCTTGCAGGGGTGCTGAATGGTATATTTAAATAGTTGATTTCTGTTGAAAGGTTGTAAGGTTGAAATGTTTGAATGTTATTTAATTTAAACGGCAACTTTACAACATTCCAACTCTTCAACCTTACAACAACAAAAACATGAAAATCCTAATGGTTTGCCTCGGCAATATCTGCCGCTCGCCGCTGGCGCATGGTATAATGGAGCATTTGGCTAAAGAGCAGGGACTCGACTGGGAGATAGAGTCGGCGGGCACCGGCAACTGGCACATTGGCGAAGGGCCCGACCGGCGCTCAATCCGTACTGCCCGCGAACACGGCATAGATATAAGCGGCCAGATTTGCCGTTTATTCCGCATCAGCGATTTTGATTATTACGACCATATTTTTGTAATGAACAAAAGTAACCTAGCCGATGTTTTAGCTATGGCCCGTAACGAGGAAGACCGCGAGAAAGTGAGATTATTGCTTGGCGATAAAATAGTACCCGATCCGTATTATGATGACGCCCAATTTGAGCCAGTGTTTTTGATGATTGAGAAGGGTTGTAAGGAAATTTTGAAAGAGTTGAAAGATAAATAAAAGCCCGTTATTAAGGAACGAACCAATCTCTGCACAGGAAGGATGATTTGTTGAACGTGTGATGGCATGTCACCCTGAGGCGCTCGAAGGGTGCGCGTAGAGGCCCTTGCCCGCGTGCTAAGCAAGTAGTACAGGCCATTGCGCTCATGCTTCGAGTGCCTCAGCATGACACCCTTTTTTATTCTTCAATCGGTGAAATTCCAACAAACCTAAAGTACGCCAGTTCCGTCCCCGCCCGCCAGTAGTTTTCCCGCCTTTGCATCCCGGCTTTTTCGAGCACACGCTGTGAGGGGATATTATCCAAATCAGTCACCGCGCCAAATTTGGCACCCGGCTGTACGGTTAACATATGACCCAAAAGTGCATTCGCCATTTCGGATGCTATGCCTTTGCCCCAGTAGTCGTACTTCATGGCATAACCCAGCTCAATTTCACCGCTATCGTTATCAAACGGGCGCAGCAGGCACATTCCTATAAAATCGTTATCGGCTTTGTTAAACAAACCCCAGCGCCCGGTAATGCTGCCGGGCTCGCCTTCGGGAAGGTGCTCCCTAAAAATCTGGATATGCTCCTCGCGGGTGCGGAAGGGCAGGTATTGCATTACGCGCTCGTCATCATAAAGCGCCAGGTACATTTCTTCTTCTTCGGCTTTAAACCGCCTGATGATGAGGCGCGGTGTTTGGGTAAGGATATTCATTAACCAAAAATAACTAAGATTTGTAGGACTTTTTTGATTTTAGGATTTATCTATTTATCATAAAGTGTGGTAAGATTTGGCTAAAGCCGAAACCCATTGCTCTTTATCCGTCGGTTAAAACCGACGGCAATGAAGTAAAATATAAACAACTTCATTGCCGTCACTTTTAAGTGACGGTATTCGACAGGCATATTGATGGCTTTAGCCAAAAATGTAAGAGCGACAATTTGATTTGCTCCTGTCACAACCCCCTTTCACTCAAAATTGTATCTTTGCGGGCTATGGCATCCATCAAACCATCTGTACCTAAAGGCACCCGCGATTTTTCACCAACCGAAATGGTGAAACGTAATTTTATTTTCGATACAATTAAAAGCGTTTTTCGCAAATACGGGTATCAGCAGATAGAAACGCCTACGATGGAGAAGATGTCAACGCTAACCGGGAAATACGGGGAAGAAGGCGACAAGCTGATATTTAAAATATTAAATAATGGTGATTTCTTAGCAGAAGCAGGTCTTGATTCATCAAATATAAATACCGACAGCAAGACGCTTTCGTTTAAAATCGCCGAAAAAGCCCTCCGCTACGATCTTACCGTTCCTTTCGCCCGCTATGTAGTACAACACCAAAACGAAATTACCTTTCCGTTTAAACGTTTCCAGGTTCAGCCGGTTTGGCGCGCCGATAGACCGCAGAAGGGCCGTTATCGTGAATTTTATCAGTGTGACGCGGACGTGGTTGGCTCGGATAGTTTACTAAACGAAGCCGAATTCGTATTGATTTATGATGAGGCTTTAAGCAAGCTTGGCCTGAAAGATTTCACCATAAAAATCAATAATAGGAAAATATTATCCGGCATAGCCGAAATTATTGACAAAGCTGATAACATCATCGACCTTACTGTCGCGATTGATAAGCTGGATAAAATCGGCCTCGATGGGGTGATAAAAGAGCTGATGGAACGTGGCTTTACCGCAGATGATATTGAAAAAATAAAGCCTGTTATATTATTGGAAGGCAGTAATACTGAAAAGCTGGCAAGCCTGCGCAGTGCACTCGCAAATTCAGCAACCGGGCTAAAAGGCTGTGATGAAATTGAAGTAGTATTCAATTATCTTGCCAACTGCCAACTGATAACTGCCAACTTAGAACTGGACATCACCCTCGCCCGTGGTTTAAATTATTATACTGGCGCCATATTCGAAGTAAAAACCAACGAGGTTGCCATGGGCAGCATTGGCGGCGGCGGCCGGTATGACGACCTTACAGGTATGTTCGGCTTAAAAGGCCTAACCGGTGTAGGCATCTCCTTTGGCGCCGACCGTATTTATGATGTGATGGACGAACTTAACCTCTTCCCAGAAGCAGCCAATCAATCCACCCAACTGTTAATTTGCTGTTTCGATAAAGAGGGCGAAAAATTTGCCCTGCCTATTCTGCAGCAATTGCGCAACCAGGATATCAACGCCGAGCTTTACCCCGCCGGCGCCAAGCTAAAAAAGCAGCTGGATTATGCCAATAACAAAAACATCCCTTACACTATCATCATCGGCAGCGATGAAATTGAAAGCGGGTTGTTGACTATAAAAAATATGCAAACAGGTGTGCAGGAGAAAGTGACGGCGGAACAGGTGTTGGACACGATTAGCAAATAGCAATTTTGTCATTGCGAACGAGGAACGAGTGTGGCAACCGTGAACTTTACAGAGCCAGTTGAAAAGTAGCAGGACTTGCATTGCGGTTGTACACGGCGTGCGGTTGCCGCGCTGCGCTCGCAATGACAAGTTTATAGTTTTCTACTCAATTACACTTCATCGGCGATACCCCGAACTTCTTTTTAAAAGCAGGGCTAAAATGCTGAATTGCAAACCTCATTATGGCCATGGTGCTAATAATAAAACCATTCAGCGATAATTCCCACCATATTATTTCACCCCTATCCTAACTTATTCCATTTTCCGTTGTATATTATTGGCATGATTACAAAGGGGCAGCAGGTAATACAGGATTGGTACCAAAATAAAAAATGGGAACAATTTGCCTTTCAGCGCGAAATGGAAGCGGCTTATTTGCAGGGCTTTTCGGGACTGCTCAATGCCCCTACCGGCAGCGGTAAAACCTTTGCGCTGTTCCTGCCTTTTTTGGCCGATTTTATAAACAAACATTCCGATACTTATAACACCAAAGCAGATAACGGCCTGCTGATGCTCTGGATTACCCCGCTGCGCGCCTTAACCAACGACATCCGCAAAGCCATGCAGGAAGTATGCGATGAACTGGGCCTGCCCTGGCGCATCATGACCCGCACCGGGGATACATCCGCGTCCGAAAAAGCCGCCCTTAAAAGGAAACTGCCCGAGGTGCTGCTCACTACCCCCGAAAGCTTGCACCTGATGCTGGCCCAAAAGGAATATCCCAAGATATTTAAAGGCCTGCAGGTGGTGGTGATTGATGAATGGCACGAGTTACTGGGAACGAAAAGAGGGGTGCAGGTAGAGTTGGGTTTGAGTAAATTGAAAGTCCTGAGTCTTGAGTCGAAAGTCTTAAGTCAGGATTCTTCAGACTCAAGACTCAGGACTTCAGACTTCGGACTCCGCATCTGGGGTATCAGCGCAACCATCGGCAACCTGGAGCAGGCTGCAGAGGTTTTACTGGGAAACGATTTTCCGCCGGAGCGGGTAAAAATGGTGCGGGCTAATTTGGAGAAAAAACTGCTCATCAAATCCATCATCCCCGAAAATATTGAAAATTACTCCTGGGCGGGACATATCGGTTTAAAGTTGCTGCCGCAGGTAATGGAACTGGTGGCCAAAAGCAAAACCACGCTGATATTTACCAATACCCGTTCACAATCCGAAATTTGGTACCACGCCATTTTAGATAATTATCCGGAGTATGCCGGCATTATGGCGATGCACCATGGCTCGCTTGATAACGAGTTGCGCAACTGGGTGGAGGCAGCACTACATGCCGAAGCGCTGAAGGTAGTCGTATGCACATCGAGTTTGGATTTGGGTGTCGATTTTCGCCCGGTGGATACCGTGGTGCAGGTAGGTAGTCCCAAAGGTGTGGCCCGCTTTATGCAGCGTGCCGGCCGCAGCGGGCATGCCCCTGGCGAGGTATCAAAAGCTTATTTTGTGCCCACACACTCGTTGGAGCTCTTGGAAGGCGCTGCCCTTAAACAAGCCATAAAAGCCGGCATTTTTGAAAGCCGCGACCCGATGCTGCTTACCATGGATGTGCTGATACAATACATGGTTACGCTGGCCGTGTCCGATGGTTTCCGCGCGGATGAGTTGTTTAAAGAAATAAAAAGCACCTTCGCCTTTACCGACCTTACCCGCAACGAGTTTAACCAATTGCTCGATTTTATTACTACCGGCGGTAAAACCCTGGCGCAATACGATGAATTTTTAAAGGTAGAGGTAGAAAACGGGCTGTTTAAAGTAAACAGCCGCCGCGTTGCCATGCGGCACAGGCTGAGCATAGGCACCATAACCAGTGAGCTAAGCATCCGCGTGAAATGGCTCAGCGGTGGCAGCCTGGGCACATTGGAGGAATCGTTTATATCGAAACTTAAGCCGGGCGATACATTCTGGTTTGCGGGGCGGAGTTTGGAGTTTATCAAGATAAAAGAGATGTCGGCCTATGTGAAGAAATCGAACAAAAGAAAGGGTTTGATACCAAGCTGGGCAGGCGGACGCATGCCTTTATCGTCGCAGTTATCGGCAATGTTCCGGGTTAAGCTAGACGAGGTGGCACATGGTATTGAGACCGATGAAGAAGTCATCGCATTAAAACCCTTGTTTGATTTGCAGGCGCAGCTTTCACACCTGCCGCAAAGCCACGAGTTTTTGATTGAGTCGTTTAAATCGCGCGAAGGGCACCACTTATTGTTTTATCCCTTCGAGGGACGTTTGGTTCACGAGGGCATGGCCTCGCTGCTAGCTTTTCGACTCAGCAAAATAAAGCCGGCCAGCTTTTCCATCGCCATGAACGATTATGGTTTTGAGTTGCTGACCGATGAGGATATCCCAATTGAACAGGCCCTGGAAGATGTTGCTTTTTTTTCGATAGATAACTTACTGGAGGATATTCAAAACAGCTTAAATGCCAATGAGATGGCCCGCCGCCGTTTCAGGGATATTGCCCATATCGGTGGGCTTGTATTTACCGGTTATCCCGGGCAGCAGGTAAAAAACAAACATTTGCAAGCATCAACCTCGCTGCTGTTCGAAGTGTTCAGCGAATACGAGCCGGATAACCTGCTGGTGAGGCAGGCCTATAATGAGGCGCTGGCATTTCAGCTGGAAGAATTCAGGCTACGAATGGCCCTGCAGCGCATTGCAACCCAAACTATCATTTTAAAAACTATTGAGCGCCCTACGCCGTTTGCATTCCCGATAATGGTTGATAGCCTGGGCCGTGAACGTTTAACTACCGAAACGCTGGAAGAACGCATCGCAAAAATGGCAAGACAGTATGGAGCGGATGAGGTGTGGGAGGAAAAAGAGTCTGAAAGTCCGAAAAGTCCGAAAGTCCGAAAGGCTGGGATTACGAGAAGAAGGGGATTTTAACGAGTGTTTAAAGCCGAAAGCCTTTATGTAATGTTTTTATTCATTCCTTTAAAGCTTTCGGCTTTGGTCTTTTAGTTTTTAGTTTTCCGCTTTCACCTTATTCCCCCTTTGGCTCTTTTATTAGAATAATAACCAGCCAAATAATCGAAAACGCCTGCACCATTATCATACTGCCGATAATCAGCTGCCCACCGGGCCAGTGGAGTATTTTGAGCACAAGGCCTAGTAATATACCGGCAAAACTTAGGATAAAGAGTATAATGGGATACCTGAAATTAAAAAACATGCGTATAGCCTGGTTAAGGTTTTTGTTTTAACCGTCTTATTATCGTAGGCATCTTGTAGAGGCCGTAGCCAAACAAGGCACCGATAAGCAGGCTGCTCCAGGTTTCGGTCTTGGGGTCGAAATTAAATACCACCACCGTCATCAGTAATATTGCAGCTATGCCAATAAGCAGGTATAAATAAACTTTTTTCATTAAGACTACTTCTAATTCAATTCCGTTGCGAAATTAATTGAAAAATATCGGGATTTAATATTATTTCGGTTGTTGCCCTTCCTGGCGCAGTTGGTGTTGTAGTCAAAGGGGTCTATAATCCCGGGCGGGCGCCGTTTAGGCGAGGCGCAGTACAAGTTTCTGAATACAAGCCAGCAAAGCGTTCCATTTTTGCACGCGGAACACCCGGAACGCTGTGAAACATGCTTATTATCAGTGGTTTTATTTTTACGGGTAACCAATAGATGTAAGTGGCGCTGGTCAATTACTAAGACATTAGCCTTATTTCGAACGCCAATTGCTTTAAGAATTTTAACGTCGAATAATAAGGTGAAAAACTTCGACGTTCACTATTCATTATTTAATTTTTTCCTCGAGTTACCAGGGCATGGAATGCAAATCGCCCCTACAAATCGCCTCATCTCAGCAGCTTATCAAAATCTCACAGTAAACACTAACCCGTTTTTATAATAAATAAACTATTTTTGTTTTCCTGCTTACTCAATGACTCGACTCCTGTTTTGCCTGTTTTTTGCTTCTATTTTGGTGCATACTGCTAATGCCCAGCATTTGCCTGATACCGGTAAGCTTGTCATTGATATAGTTACCGAGCCTGTAACAATTCACGGGTACCTGTCACCCATATATCTGCCAAATGTACCCGCATCGGTAAGCTATATTGGTAAGGGGCAGCTGAGCCGGCAGCCCGATAATTCATTTGTTTCGGTGCTAAATACAGTGCCGGGTGTCCGGGCCGAAGAGCGTTCGCCGGGAAGCTACAGGCTATCAATCAGGGGCAGTTTGTTGCGATCGCCATTTGGTATACGCGATGTAAAGATCTATAACGATGAAATACCACTCACCGATGCAGGCGGCAACACCTACCTCAATGCGCTTGATTTTAACAGCATCAATCATATTGAAATATTAAAGGGCCCGGATGGCAGTTTGTTTGGTGCAAACTCGGGCGGCGTAGTTTTGCTGAACCCTGTTAATTTAAACGACCACGGCAATCACGCCACTGTGGGGCTTAACGGGGGTTCATACGGATTGATACATGAAAATGCCGCCGTGCAGGATAGTAGCGGTAACTACCAGCTTAATTTAAACCAGGGCTTCGAAACATACCACGGTTACCGCCAGCATAGCGATATGCAGCGGCATTTTATACAAATGAGAAACCGTTGGAAATATAATTTTAACGACGAGGTGCGCGTACTCGGCTTTTACTCCGATTTAAATTATAAAACGCCCGGCGGCTTAACGCTGGCGCAATACCAGGCCAACCCGCAATCGGCCAGGCTGGCTACAAAGTTTACGCCAGGCGCTATCGACCAAAATATCGGCATCACTACAAAAGTATTATTGGGCGGCGTGGTTAACGAGTTGCACATTACCCACCAGTTGCGCAATGTGTTGTCGGTTTATGGCACTTATGTTGATTTTTCGAACCCATTTATTACCAATTACGAGCAGCGTTACGAAGGAACTTTCGGCATGCGTACCTATTTTGAATTGAGCAGCGAACCTTTGTCAAACTACTCGTGGAACCTGGATTTGGGACTTGAATGGCAACAAACCAATTCCGACGATAACAACTACGGCAACCGCAAAGGGGTAAGGGACACCGCACAAACGCTGGATAAGATAAACACCAACCAGCATTTCTTCTTCACCCGTTATGCGCTTGATTTGTATAACCGCTTCCATGTTGAAGCTGCACTCAGCTTAAACTTTTACGATTACAAATTCAGGAATGTATACCCCAATGACGAAGCCGCGTTTACCAACCGCCATTTTACGCCTCAACTGATGCCGAGAATAGCCCTTTCCTACAATTTGACGAAGGATTTTATCTGGCGTGCATCTGTAAGCCGGGGTTATTCGACACCAACTACTGCCGAGATAAGGCCGACGGATAACATCATTAACACCAACCTGCAGGCCGAACATGGATGGAACTACGAAACAGGTTTCCGCTTGCACAATGCTGACGGGAGTTTGTACTTTGATATTTCGGCATTTTATTATGTATTGAAAAATGCCATTGTGGTTCGGAACAATGCAAATGAAACCACCTATTACATTAATTCCGGTGGCACGCACCAGCCGGGTGTCGAGTTGTATTTTTCAGATTGGCTGGTACGCCTCAATAGCACTAGCTTTTTACGCGGGCTGCAGTTTAATGAATCGGTAACGCTTGATAAATTTACTTTTACAGGTAATAACAATGGCAATAAGCTGACAGGGGTGCCGCCGCAGGTAGTCATATCAAGCTTACAATTCAGGTTCCCGGAAAATACTTATTTGTTTTTGGAGCATAACTTTACCGGCCGTATCCCGCTAAAAGATGATAACACTGTTTTTGCGTCGCAATATAATTTGTTAGAAGCAAAAGCCGGCTGGGCCATTAAACTAAACCGCAAAACCAAGCTTGACATATACGCCGGTGCGGGTAATTTATTGAACCAAAAATATAGCCTGGGGAATGATTTAAATGCTATCGGAAGCCGGTTTTATAACCCCGCGCCGCCACGCAATTTTTACATTGGTTTTAACGCAGGGTTTTAAAACGGTTCATAACAAAGGCAACCTCACATGCCCATGCTACAATATGTTGTTAGGGAGTAACAGCCTCTGAAACGTTACCACCACGCCCTTTAGTATCAAAAGCTCGGAACTTTATTACATTTCCATCGTTTGTAACAGCATCGTTATACGGTTTGCTTTTTTCATCGGGGTCTTTGCCATTGGTGGTATACCTGATAATTAAGCCCGGAAATTGCACATTCGCTGCATACTTTCCATCCTGTAACACAACCCCCGGCTTGGGAACTCGGTAATTATAGCCGCCGTTAAAATAGCTCAACCTGGGCAACTCGCGTTTGCCCAGCACATTTAAAAAGTTCGACCAGGCAATATTGTACAGCGAATCGCTTTTTGCGGTGTTTTTCTCGGTTGCCCAATCAGGGTCTTTAGCCCAAGCCCGCTCGGCAAAGCCTAACAGGCGGGGCAGCAGCATATATTCCAAACGTTCGGTGCTTTTTATGTTCTCACCCCAAACGGCACTCTGGATACCGAGGATATTACTTTTGCCATATTCGGTAAGGCGTTGTTTGCCAATAAAGATATTACGGTTGAGCGGCAGGCCATCCCTGTCGACCTTTGCGTTTTTAAAATAATCGAACGGAATAAACGAGAAAGGTTTGTCGATATCAGAAAACGCACCCCAATAATAGCCCGGCTCATCGAATGATTTGTAGTGCGCCATGTCGAAATACAAATTGGTAACTGGCGTCAATACGGTTTTGTAACCGGCATTGGCCAGCTTATAGGCCAAATCCTCGATGCCGCCGCCAAGTGTATTGTTCCATACTTCGGCCTGCAGGTGCTCGGGCATAAAATCGGGATTAGGAACATAAAAAGGCTGCCCGTCCAGCGCGGTTTTGCGCAGCGCCATTTCTTCCCATCCTGAGAGATAAAGCCCTTTTGCTTTTATCAGCTGGTTAACACGGCCATAAAAGTAATACCATAAATCGGCGGTGCTTTTTATTTCGGGGTGGGTAGCTTTAAGCGCCAGGTAAGCCGGCGATTTTTCCCAAACATGGGCAGGCACTTCATCACCACCCCAGTTAATGGTTTTTAAGGGGACGCCGGCATCTTTGTACATGCTCACAATATCGCTGATAACCGTCTCCACAAAGTTATAGGTTGATGGCAGGGATACGTCAATTACATTATCCGTCCAGTATTGCGCCGTGCTGTATGCTGATTTATCACCGGCATCGTATAACAAATACTTTTCGGCCTCGGCTTTTTTGCCTTCGGCCATTAACCTATCGTACCGGGCGTTCATCGATTTTATGGCTGCACGGGCGTGGCCGGGGGCCTCAATTTCGGGCATCACCATAATATGCAGCTTATCGGCATATTTTAATATCTCGATAAAATCAGCGCGGGTATAAAAGCCGGTGCCGGTTTTGTTGTCCAACTCGCCGCCTGAGCCGTGTGAGGCAGGCAGAAAATGCTTGCTGTCCAGCGAATGCCCGCGACGACCGCCAACTTCGGTCAATTCAGGTAGCGATGGTATCTCCAAACGCCAGCCCTCATCCTCGGTAAGGTGCATGTGGAACACATTTATTTTATACAGCGCTAGCACATCAAGCACGCGGAAGATTTCTTTTTTAGGCTGAAAGTTGCGGCCAACATCGAGCATAAAAGCACGGTAGGCGAAACGGGGCTCATCTTTTACTTCACAGTAAGGTATTTGAATTTGCTTTTGATGACGAGCAAGTGCGGATGGTGGTATTAGCGTTTTTAAAGATTGAATAGCATAGAATGCCCCTGCGGAGGTAGAAGCCTCAATGATAATTGACGAACTTGATACAGTTAAATGATAACCCTCTGCTCCAAATCCTTCTACCCGATTAATGTTTAGAACTTTCAGGCTACTCGATTTTGGATCGTGATATAATTTTTCACCAAGGATGTTTTCGAAATAGCTTTTTAAATAATTGAATTCTGGTTCAAAGTTGCCTTGAACCTTACTAGCTTTGATTTCAAGGGTATTAAACGTCACTCCTTTATCTAAAACAAAATAGCCCTTGTTTCCCGATTCATCGCCTTCCTTATAACTCACGGGCGTAGGAAACACCTTAGTCAACTGCGTCTCCGGTACATCGGTAATGATTTTATTCTGGTCGTAAACTATTGCCGGGGTAATTAAGCCCGCATAGTTTGGCTTAAATGGTTTGATAGTAAACGCGCCGGTATTGTAGCCTTTATCGGGCTGGTTATCCCAAACTACATAAAAGCCTTCAGGGCCATCGGTTATGGTAATTACCGGGTCTTCGTCGATAAACTCTATGCGTACCGACTGACCGGGTTTTAAATCGGTAAATGTTGCGGTTGGCGTGAGGCTGAATAAGTCGCCGTTCACAAATTTAATGGTGGCATTGCCGGTAACGGTTTGTTCGGCAATTAGACGGGCCGAGTTAAAATACATTTTCCAGCCGGTAGCCGGGAATGTCGCCTTACCATTGTTGGTGATGGTAATTGCGTTTAGTGCCTGCCCCTTTTTGGGGCTATCGTTTTGCAGCGCCTCCCAGGTAATACTGAGGTCGCGGGTATTAAACTTTGGCTCGTCAACAGGCTTGGCGGCTACACTTAAGCAAAAGGCTGCCATTACAGCCACAAGAAAATATCGCATACAAATAAAATTAGGTTGGATTGAGGTAGTAAATATAAGCGATTTATAAAAAATCCGATACTTTTTAAAATATTTTAAGAAGTGTAAAATCAACAGGTAAATTGCTGAGACTTAGCCGCTATAACCGACAACCTGCCCTGAAACACCGATAAACCCCCTGTTTTGATGTATAAATGGGTAAAAAACAGGGATAAACAGGCAAAAAAGGGTTCGACGGGTAAAAAAGCTTGTATGTCTACATTGGTGCGCCTGTGGTCTAATAAGTTTTACGGGGTGAAAAAATCGCTGTTCCTTTGGTCATTGAAAACAACAAACAAACAAAAAATTTAACCGCTAAAACATACAGTCATGAAAACTACAATACTAACCATCGCCCTTTTAACAGCCACTATATTAGGTTTCAACCAATCAGCAAAAGCAGCAACCGGTAAAACCGAAGGAGCCGCCACCACTACTTTAACCAACGTAAGCAATATCAGCGAAATCGAAATTCGCGGTAATGTTGAGCTTTACGTATCAGCCGGTACTGCCGACCAGGTAAAAGTTTACAACAACTACTACTCAAACAATGCATTGGTTCAGGATGACAAAGGCGTGTTGCGCATTGCATCATACAGCACACAAAAATTAACCGTTTGGGTTACTGCTAACCAATTGGCAAAACTAAGCGCATACGATAACGCAACTGTAAAATCATTCGGAAAATTATCTGCCATCAACCTTGACGTCGAACTTTACAACAATGCATCGGCTCAATTAAATATGGATACATTCTCTGCTAACGTTAAAGTTAACGACAATGCAAAAGCTAACTTAACCGGCGATGTTAATGAAGGCAGCCTGAAAGCAAACATCACAGCTAACTTAACTACTAAAGATTTAAAAGTTTCGCACCTGGCTAAAACAGCCGAGGTAAAAAGCGAAGACGTCGAGTTGGCGCTGTTATAATATAAACAAAATATCTAGGACACTTTGATGGGGATGTTTAGCGGAATTTGGCTAAAGCCCCATTTTGCTTTTATAAGAAAACCCTTAACTTCATTGCCGTTGGCTTTACCCAACGGGTAGTAAAAACGAAAGATTGGCTTTAGCCAAAATAGCCTTACAACCGGCTAGCCAGGGATTACATTTCACATTAATCCCTTATAAATTCCACCGTTATTTCAACTTCATTGCCGTTGGCTTTAGCCAACGGATAATATAATTCCCCAAATTGGCTTTAGCCAAAATAACCGGGCGACCGGTCATCCCACGAAAGTGTAGCGAACTACCCCTTTATTAATTCCCACCCATACTTTGTCATAAACTCATCAACCTCGGCATCAAATGACTTTTTTGAATGATGTTTTTCCTGGCCTTTGATATAACCAATTACCGCTGGCACCTGTGACTCACTTATCGAAACCGCGAAATAATCATCCTGCCAGCTAAACTTTTCGGCAATCATTTTATTTTGATTAATCCAAAACGACGATTCACCTTTTATGAGTTGGCTAACCTTTGCTATTGTTTGATCTTTTCCTAATGAAATAAGGCAGTGAATATGTTCTTTATGCCCATTAATGGCTTGTAAAAAAATGCCCTTTTCCAAACAATTTTCAGAAATATGCTTATAAACATCATTCCTGATTTCTTTTTTCAAATAGGGTTCTCTGTTTTTAGTAGCAAACACCAAATGCACCCATATTTTTACAAATGACATAGTGTGACAGGTTAAATTTATAATGTTAAATATAAAATATTTTAGCGTGGTTTACCATGTACCTATTCAAATGCTTATAACCGATTTAACATGCATATCGTAATTTGGCTAAAGCCGAATGATGCGTTCTTGCAGTCCGTCGGCTAAAGCCGACGGCAATGAATTATTTTTATCTCCCAATCGTTGCGCCGGTTTGCTAAAGTTACAATGCGAATGGAGTAATTGAAATTGCGGCTGTTTCCTTTTCTAATTTCAACACAATAAAAAACCCTCATCCTCTGTCATATTAACCTGCCGTTAAATATCACCCTTCCATCCAAAAAATTCCATATTGTTTAGTTATTTTGCAGTACCGAATCCATGATAGGGTTTGTGTCAATCTTTAATTGCCCTTCACAATTGATATTTATGAGCCTATCCGCCAAAAAAGTCATATTCAAAACGCTGAAAATAACCGGCATTACTATCGGTTCGCTGCTTATTCTTTTATTTGCGTTGCCCTGGCTGTTCCCGCAAACGGTAAGCAATAAAATAAAGCAATTTGCAAACGGGAGCATTAATGGCAAGCTGGATTTTTCCAAAACAAGCCTGTCGTTTTTTAAGCATTTTCCAAACCTTACCCTTACTTTATACGACCTCGACCTGCACGGAAGCGCGCCCTTTGATAAAGACACACTTGTCGCCGCCAAAGAGGTTTCATTCGGGATTGATTTGACCACCCTGTTTGAAAAAAAGCTGACGATTAACAAAGTATTTTTGAGCGATGCTTTTATAAATATCCAGTCTGACACTGCCGGCCATGTGAACTACAACGTTTATAAAGGCAAAGGCAATAACGCAGCCCCAACGGATACCGGCAGTGCATCATTAGGTATTAACCAGATATTAATTGAAAACAGCCGGCTGGTTTATAATGACCGCTCGCTGCCCATGAAGTTTGTGGCGCGAGGGATAAGCTACTCGGGCAAGGGGGATTTGAGCAAGGATGTGTTCGATCTTTATACCCACACCGAAATGAAGTCGGTTGATTTTTATTATTTTGACGTGCCTTATGTAATCAACAAAACGCTGAATGCCGATTTGGTAACCGAGATAAACACCAAATCGCTGGCATTCTTTTTCCAGAAAAACGACCTGCTGCTGAATAAGCTGCCTGTTAATTTTATAGGCAAGTTTGCGTTTTTAAAGACTGGCTATAGTATGGATTTTGCCATAAACTCGCAAGACAGCCGGCTGGAGGATATTGTAAGCGCACTTCCGCCAGAATACTTAAAACGGCTGGATAATACCGAGGTAAAAGGCAACGGCAATATTAAGCTAAAGCTGGCCGGTCTTTACAATGCAGCCGACAGCACCCTGCCCAGTTTAAGCCTTAACATTAAGATACGCGACGGCTATATCAACAATAAAAAAGCACCGTCGCCCATCAGCAACCTGTATATGGATTTTGACACCCAGTTGCCTGGCCTGGACCCTGATAGTTTACAGGTTAATTTGGATTCGTTGCACCTTAACATGGGCAAGGATTATTTAAACTCGGTGCTCCACATTAAAGGCGCGTCAAAGCCACTTATTTACGCCAAGCTGAATACCGAGCTCGACCTTGAAAAATGGAACAAGGCATTCGGCATAAAAGCGGTGGATTTAAAGGGCCGGTTTGCTTTAAACATGCTGGCGCAGGGCAGGTATACTACCGCCATAAAACGCACGGGTACTATACACAAAAGGGTAGATACGGTTATTACCAGCATCCCAAAATTCAGCGTAAAATCAACTTTCAGCAACGGGTATATCAAATATGCAAGCGTACCCGAGGCGGTTAAAAATATCAGCTTTAACATGACCGCCGATTGCCCGGATAACAATTATGAGCATACCAGCTTCGCCATAAATGATTTGAATGCTAACGTGCTTGAAAACTTTATAAAAGGCCATTTTAAAATGACGGCGGCGCCCGGCTTCCCGATGGATGCTGCTTTACAGGCTAAGTTTAATATGGCAGATATCCGGAAAGTTTATCCTATCGATAGCCTGGGTGTTTCATTGGCCGGTAACCTGGCGGCCAATTTGGAGACAAAAGGCAAATACCTACCCGCTAAAAAAGTATTCCCGGTTACTAAAATCAATATCAACCTGCAAAATGGGCAGATAAAAACAAAATATTACCCGCACCCAATTGAAAATATACAGGTAAACACCAACATCACCAACAGCACAGGCACGCTGGCCGGGATGAAGGTGCTTATCAAACCGGTATCGTTTATGTTTGAAGGCAAGCCTTTTGCGTTTAGCGCCGATTTAAAAAACTTTGATAACATAAATTATAAAGTAAACTCATCGGGAACGCTTGATGTGGGCAAAATTTACCAGGTGTTTGCCGTTAAAGATTATAATGTGCACGGGCTGATAAAAACCAAACTGTCATTAAACGGCAGGCAGAGCGACGCCGCGGCAGGCAATTATGCAAAGCTTCATAATTCCGGTTCCATGGATGTGAAAAACCTGGCGGTAACATCGGCGCTGTTCCCCAAACCATTCTTAATTAATAACGGCCTGTTTAGCTTTAAGGACGACAAGATGATGTTTGATGCCTTTAAAGCTACCTACGGTAAATCAACAATTTCCCTAAACGGTTCGATATCGAATGTTATTGAGTATGCCACCAAGCCAGGCTCGGTACTTAAAGGGACTTTAAACTTTGGCAGTCCATTACTTATTGCTGATGATTTTATGGCCTTTGCTAGTACTTCGCCAACCCAAAGCGGGCATCCCGGCGCGGCAACATCTGGCGTAATTATGGTGCCTAAAACGCTTGATTTAACCTTTACTGCCGATGTAAAAAGCGTTAAATACAACGGCCTCGATATTAAAGATGCCAAAGGGCAAATGGCCATCACAAATGGCAACATCGTATTAACGCAAACAGGCTTTACAATTATTGATGCCCCGGTAACCATGGATGCCACTTACAGCAGCCAGAGCGAAAAGAAAGCTACATTTGATTACCACATCAGCGCCAAACATTTCGATATACAAAAGGCCTACAAACAAATAAAATTGTTCCGCGATATGGCCACCTCGGCAAAGAGTGCGCAGGGCATGGTATCCCTTGATTATAAGCTAAGCGGCAGGTTAAACAGCAATATGCAACCCGTTTATCCGTCGATAAAAGGCGGCGGTGTGCTATCAGCCGAAAAAGTAGCTTTCCACGGGTTTAAACTTTTTGGCTCAGTTGCCAAAGAAACCGACCATAAAATAGATAGCGGAGATGCCAAAAAAGTGAATATCGAAACTACTATCGCCAACAATATCATCACCATAAAACAAACTAAAATGCGTATGGCCGGCTTCCGGTTAAAGTTTTCGGGTCAGGTTAGTTTTGATAATGTGCTGAACCTGCAATTCAGGCTGGGCCTGCCGCCATTTGGTATTTTCGGTATCCCGATGACGATAACCGGTACGCAGGCTAACCCTAAAATACGGTTAGGCAAGGCCAAAAAAGATGATGAAATTAAGGAGACAGAGGATAACGGGGAGTAAGCAGTTTTACTTCAAAACACAGACGGATATTAGGTACATAAAAGTATTATAGTTAACTTAGTATTATAGTTGTATAATAAGTTAAATAGCATGTCGGCGGATAAAATAACTATACTTTATGTAGATGACGAGGAAAACAATTTGTTTTCTTTCAAGGCAACTTTCAGGATTAAATACAATGTTCTTACCGCACTCAGCGGCGATGGTGCCTTAGCAATATTGGAGAAAACTTTGGTGCATATTATTGTCACTGACCAGCGCATGCCGGGAATGACGGGCGTTGAGTTTTTAGAAAAAGTACTGGAAAAATACCCCGACCCGATGCGGATTCTTTTAACGGGCTATGCGGATATGGATGCAGTGGTAGATGCGGTTAACAAAGGAAAAATTTTTCATTACCTGGCAAAGCCGTGGGATGAAGAAGAGCTGGATTTAACTATACAGTCGGCCTACGCAAAATACCTGGAAAAACTACAGTTAAAAGAGACAAATGCAAAGCTGGAAGTATCAAATGAACAACTGGAGTTTTTACTACGGCAAAAGCTTCTTTCCTGACAGAACTATTTTTTCATCAGCTAACCCCATGTTTTTTAATAGCGACAACAGTTTTTCAATTGTAAAGGGTTTTTCAATAATGCTCCCTACTATTCTTTTATTAAATTCCGTATGTATATCAGCCGGGGCCCTTGTTGCCGATAAGATAGATAGTATAATAACGGTATAGCAATCCTGTATTTGCGGGCTGAATTTTTCAAACTCCTCGATAAACTGAAAGCCGTTCATTAGCGGCATCTGTATATCAAGCAAAATGATAGTAGGCTTGGTCTTAACGCCTTGCTCTTTTATTGCTTCAAGAGCATTATTTGCATTTTGAAAAGATATTATATCCAGATTTTTAAAAGCGCGCTCAATAACCTTTTGAATAACAAAGCAATCAAGTTCGCTGTCGTCAATAATAATAAATGAAAATTCTTTATCCATCAGATAGAAGGAATTATTATTTTGAATGTTGTTCCCTTGTGCAGAACAGAGTTAACTTCGATATTGCCGCCTAACTTTAGTATTGCACTTTTAACATTGTACAAGCCAAAGCCCGATCCGGCCTCCTGGAAATTTGCGCGGTAAAACAAGTCAAATATTTCCCCGATATGATTTCCCAAAATGCCAATACCTGTGTCTTTTACATAAATTATTGCCTGGTTTTTATGCACCTCGATACTTACTTCTACAGATTTATTAGTGCTTTTTTTATCCTGGTATTTAAACGCGTTTGATAATAAATTATTAAGAATAAGCCTTAGCGGGACCTCATCGCTCCTGAAAACTTCTCCCTGGTCGACGGTTGTGGTAAACACAATTTTATTTGATTTTGAAATCACCATATACATGGCTTTCAAATCATCAATAATTTTATTAAAATCAATATTTGTTATTTTTAATTCACCCCTTTGTAAACTATAGTAGTCGTGCATACTTAAAATATAAGTATCGAGCTTTGTCAACGATTTTCCCATCAAAAACAACATCTCCTTTATCTCCTCAATATCGTCGATCTCGCCCGCCAGGTTGATGGCCCCCAGCATACCCGAAAGCGGGCCCCTGATGTCGTGACTAACGCTATAGGCAAACTTGGTTAATTCGGCATACGCTTTTTGTAGCTCCTCATTTTTAACCATTAGCATTGAGTTGGCCGTATAAAATTTATTGGCCTCATCTATCGATGAAAGGATGTCGGCCTCGGCCCACGGTTTTTTTACGTACCTGAATATGTTGCCCCTGTTTATAGCTTCAATTATTGATTCAACATCCGTATAAGCCGTGAGCAGGATGCGAACAGGAAGGGGGTGGCTGATCCGGATCTCCTCAAAAAAATCAACCCCGGTTTTACCGGGCATGCGTTGATCGCAAAAAATAATTTTAATATCAGGATTATTGTCCAGGTAATTTATTGCCTGTGGAATGTTTACCGCTGTCAGTACATGATAATCCACCCTAAATGATGCTTTAAAGCCTATAAGGTTACCAGGCTCGTCATCTACATACAAAATTTTTATTTTCTCAGCCACTGTGTTACAGTTTAGGTGATTTACAGGTAAACCAATTTACTTCAATTTACTATCAAATATAACGGATATGTAGCGATTAAAAATGATCGGGACGGTATAAATAAATGATTTCTGTCAGCATTTGCCTGGTTATCAGGCTCTGGGCATTAACCTAATGGTATTAACAAGTGTAATATCATATAGGATTTGCTTTAGCCGGTCCCCAATATTTAATGATTTATGGGTATTTGTAAAACAAACGCAGCTCCCTCGCCGGGTATACTGTCAACGCGTATTGTTCCATTATGTTTTTTAATTGTATTATATGCAATTGACATCCCTAAGCCGGTACCCTCTCCCACGTCTTTAGTAGTAAAAAAAGGCTCAAACAGCTTTTTCTGAGTCTTGTCATCCATACCCATTCCATTGTCTTTTATGGTGATAAATACATTTTTTTCGTCGCGATTGGTTAAAATGTTTATTTCGCCACCTTCGTTCTCTCCGAATTTTTTATGTACTGCGTAAACTGCATTCGAGATAATATTCAAAAACACCTGGTTCATCTTGCCGGCATAGCATTCTACCTTTGGCAGATCGCCGTAGTGTTTAATTACCTTTATTTTGTTCAGCATATTATTTGCAATAATCATTGTCGATTCAAGCCCTTCATTAATATCGGCTTTCTTTAGATCGTCCTCATCCAGCCGCGAAAATATTTTCAGTCCTTTAACAATTTCGGCAGTACGGGTGGCGCCTTCGTTTATTCCCTTTACCAAATGTTTTATTTCGTGGGTTAGGTAATCAAAGTCCAGTTCTTCCTTATATTCTTTTATCTGTTTTTGTTTATCAGCCGGTGAGGAATCTGATATGCCTACATTTTCAATAACCGTGAGTGCCTCCAGCATTATTTCAATGTCGCGGTTTAATGGCTTTATGTTCGAGGTAACAAAATTTATCGGGTTGTTAATTTCGTGAGCTATACCTGCAGTTAACTGGCCCAGCGAAGCCATTTTTTCTGCCTCTACCAGCTGGCTTTGGGCCTGTTTTAAATCTTCAAGGGTTTGGTTCAGTTCCAGGTTTGATTCGCTTAATGCAGTTGTGCGTTCCGTCACCTTTAGTTCCAATATTACATTCTGTTCTCTTATTATACGCTCATTCTCCATGGCAATACTCAGGGCCTCGGCTTGTGATTCTGCCTTTTCGCGTTTTAAAATATTTATCCTGTCGGCCAAACCAAAGGATAGCAAGGCCATTTCTATTACCGAGGCGCCCTGCATAGAATAGCTGGTAAATGTATTATAGGGTAAAACGCCGTTATCTTTCAGTGCAAATATGATGGCCCCTATAAGTAAAACTGACCACGAAAAGAAAACGAACTTAGCCGGCCGGTACCCCTTCCGCATCACAATGGCAGAAACGATCAGGATGCTAAAAGCAAACAAAGTGGTCGACAGTTGCATAAGTTGAAAGCCAACTTGCACCATGCCGGCAAGTGTAAGCAATAGCGCTGTGGATAGCAGGACGATAACTATAATAAGGACAACATCAAATTTCCTGGCTCGTTGCCTTGTTGAGAGAAACGACCTGGTAAACAGGGTCGCTGCTATCGCTCCCAGGCAGGCAAAAAGTATTACGCTTTTTAGTTCAAACGCGGGAAAATTCCCCCACAAGTATTGGAAGGTAAACCCTTTAATTCCAATCTGGGTAAGGCCAACCGACGCAACGTAGGTAACATAGTACAGGTAACTTTTATCTTTAACTGTAAAAAAGATAAAAAGGTTATACAAAAACATTATTAATACCGCACCTAAAAAGATCCCCGACAACTGGTTTTCTTTACTTAGGAATTGCCATAAATCGGTTTTTTGGTTTATCGATATTGGCAAGATCAATTGCTCGGAACTTTTAATCCGCAGGTAATAGGTTTTGCTGGTATTGTAGGGGGCATTAAGGTCGAAAATATAATCGGGGTGCTGGTATTGGCGGGTATCGAAATTCCTGATCTCGCCCATTAAAATGCCCTGGTAATGATTTTGTGCGTCCGGCGCAAAAAACTCCACTTCATCAAGTATCGGGTAAGCTACATCCAAAAGCAGGTCAGCGTTTTTAGTTTGATTGGTAACTGTAAACCGTAACCATGTACTAACTGCAGAGAATCCAAGATTGGGGACATCTTTATCGTATTGTTTGAACCCTGCAGACCGGACTACATCTGCAAAGGTAAGTTCCTGTGTGCTTTGCAATACTGAAATTTGCCTGCCAATCATAATCCTTCCGTCTGATTCATGGATGATTACATCAGCGCTTGCCCGGGTATTGACAAACAGGAAAGAAAGACAAATTAATAACCTGAAAAAATGCGTAGCCATATTGGTTATTATTTAATGCATGACGCGATTACAAGGTTAACAGAACAGGCGAAATAGTGCCCGTCGTCTGCTTTTTGCAACGCGTCGGTGAAAGCCCGGCCGTCCTCTTCCCGGATATGGCCTTTTTCGGCTGCCTCAGTTATCATTTGCTCTATCTTGAAAAGTTCGTTTGCCGTTTTTAAATTATCAGTAACAAAAGGATGTATTTCAAATTGGATGTTCCTGAAATTATTTTGCTGTAAATAGCTGACGAGTTTTGCGGCCGCAAAACCGTTGTTTATTTTGACATCGGTATAATAGGCATTTACCTTTTTTTGTACATCAACAAACTTCGTGTAAAAAGATAAGCTGCTCCAATCGGTTTCAATAATAACTAAAGGGCAGTCCTTTTTTAGTATCCTGCTGACTTCGCCTATTACTTGCTCCGGGTTAGTCAGATGCTGTATCACCCGTTCGGTC
The DNA here is from genome assembly GCF_024055575.1 of Mucilaginibacter flavidus. Classification (GTDB taxonomy): domain Bacteria; phylum Bacteroidota; class Bacteroidia; order Sphingobacteriales; family Sphingobacteriaceae; genus Mucilaginibacter; species Mucilaginibacter flavidus. The sequence goes on from NZ_JAMXOE010000013.1 coordinate 78,548, forward strand.
CTTAGCCCCGATATTGTTTCATCCCCGAATGGCAAAGGATAAGCCTCGGATAATATAAAATCAACATTGCTGACTTCTTTTGATTGTTCTTTTGCCTGTTGAAGCATCACTGGGTCGTGGTCGATGCCGATTACTTTAACATCCTTGCCCGTTATTTTCGCCAGTTCAATAACATCATTCCCTGCCCCGCACCCAAGGTCGATAATAGTTCCGCTGTTTATCTTTTGAAAAAAAGTATAAGAGTGCTCTTTTAAGTTTAGCAACAGTCGCCTTGAATTTTGCAGATAGTTGATATCGTAGTGTTTGTTTGCCATGGTATGATGAAGTTAAGGTATTAAAAACTGATGCTTTCCTCTTGAATTTCTGATTCTAAAAACGCACTTTCTGCTGCTGCTATAGTATGGAATAAATCCCACCTGTTAAGATGAGGGATACCGAGTTCAAAATCTATTGTTATCTCTTTTTTCTTTAATTCATGTATCCTTAAGCTATCGGGATTAGCCCGCATTTGCATTATTGCAAGCTTATCCTCCTCAGCAGCCAGGCTTAAATCCGAAACATCTTTTAAAATCATGGCTGTTGCAATAAGGTCGAGTTTAGGGTAATAAAAGGTTCCGTTATTGCCGATATTATCTACCAGCACCATTCCGCAATTTACAACAGGTTTTACAGTATATGGTGCACATAATGCAAAAAGTGATTGTAACCCTATTTGTGATGAAATTGCTATAAGTGTCCGTATAAGCAATGGCGTCCCTATTCCGTACCCGGCAAGTTCGTGCGAATTCCATAGCCCGCAAATTTCACCGGTACCTTGTTTTGAAAAATCCCAAACAAGTTTAAATATTCCGGGGTCCATTGTGCCTGTTGCCTGCTCTATTGGTAATGGTTCAGACCCGCCGGCAACATGTACCCTTGCACCTCCATATAAAGTTTTCCCGTCTTTCGATTCTACAATTATTACAAAAACTGCAGGGTTTTTTGCCCACCCATTTTTTGAAGAGGTAACCTTTGTAACACCAATACTCGTTAAAACGGCTGTGTGCCCTTCAATAAATAGCTCACAGGTTTCCGGCTCGTCAATTGCCCTAAAGGCCCGAAGCCTTAATTCGGGCGTGCTTTTTTTAAAATGGTCTTCCATTTGTCGGATTTTTTTTCAAATCACGACCGCCCCCCTCAAAATCAATAAAATAAACCGATAGGCCAGATTAACTCCCTGAGTTAAATCAACAGGTCCTATCAGTTAATCAAATCCGCCTGTTTTTTCCAATGAAAGCGAAAAGCAGTTAAAATCAACTAGTAATTAGTTTAAATTTCAATAACCATTCTTACGTAATTTGCCGCGGAATAGATATACTTATAGCGCTTTTTTTACTGCAGGAATGAATAATAATAGCGATCAAATATCGGCAAAATACAACACATAACTATTTAAATTATCGTAATGAATTAAATGGGCGAAATTTCCGGTGTGCTGCAAATTAAATCCCCCGTTTAGGGTTAGCGTCTTTTTGGTCCAATACTTTAACTTTAAGCTATTGATTTAAAGCGCGTTGGAAAAGCAATCCTTTGTCCAATGACTATTATGAGTGATGTATACCGTAACAAGCCGGTTGTTAAAACCAATACGTTTTGGGATGTTATCCTGCTCATTCTTCGTGTTTGGTTCGGGTACGTAATGATGAAAAACGGAAAGGTTTTTTTTGAGTTGTTTGCATCAAATGGCGACCGCCAATTTTTTGAGAGCCTGTTTGTTGGTAACAACATGCGTTTCCCGCTTCCGTTAATAATAGCTTTCGAAGCAAAAGGAGCCGAGTTTTTTGGTGGGTTATTCGTTTTTTTAGGCCTGTTTACCCGTTTCGGCGCTGGGCTGGTTGCCCTTACTATACTGATCATAACGCTAACAGCCAATGTGGAAGGAAACAAGACCTTTGATGGCACAATTGCGGTGTCGTTTTGTTTATTTGCTATTGTATTTATGTATTGGGGCGGTGGCAAGTACACGATAGATTCGCTGTTTAAGAACACGTAATTACCATTAGGTATGGCCAGAATACGCCTTAAATTTTTTTCCGGATACTCGGTTTACCTATAAATGTAATAGCAATGTAAATAATACCTATTAAATCTATATACTTTGTAGTATTTAAAATTGTTTCTATATTTGCCAGTGTAATGACTGACCATTACAGCACAGGGGGCCGGTTGCCGGGGAAACATCTTTTAATTGCAATTGAGATGGTTACCCGGAGATGGTTCGAATCCATCCCCTGTAACCACTCTTCATAATTTAGGTTTATAATTGGTTAGAATGAGCTCCCGCCCTCCGGGGGCTCTTCTTTTTTTAATTAAGCATCCCGCTGTTACTATAAATATCAACACCTATGTATTCGGGAATGTCGCGGCTGTATTTTTTACGGTAGTCCTGCGGGGTTAGGCCGGTTATCTTTTTAAATACCTCACGGAAGGTTTTAATATCGTTATAGCCGGCATCGTACATCAAAATATTAATATTCTGCGCACCTTTTTCGAGGGCTTTTTTGGCAGCCTCTATTTTTACACGCTGCAGGTATTCAAAAGGGGTGTTTTGGGTCGCTTTTTTAAACCTGCGGATAAAATTACGCTTGCTCATGTTGGTATGATCTGCAATTTCATCAATGTTAAGCTGTTGCTGGTGGTTTTGTTCGATGTAATGCTGAGCCTTCAATATATCAGCATCGTTATGCTGGTGCTGGCCTTTAAATACCGCAAAGTGCGATTGGCTCGTCCTGTCCATATCCAGGCTGAACATCTTGCTGGCCCAAACACCGATATCGCGCCCCAGAAATTTATCCAGCAGGTACAATACCAGGTTTAACGACGAAAATGCGCCGCCGCTGGTATAAATACCCCTGTCGTCTGTTATCACCATGTCCGACAGGAAATTCACTTCAGGATAGCGGCTGGTAATATCATCCTTATCAAACCAGTGCGATGTGCATGAGCGGCCATTAAGCAAGCCCGCTTCAGCCAAAAAGTAGCTGCCTGAACATAAGCTTGCCACTTCTGCTCCTTTTTTGTTCATGCTGCTTACCCAATCGATAAGTTTTTGATGCTTTTGCGGAGTTGTTCCCCTGTCACCATAAAATGCCGGAACGATGATAAGACCTGGCTGGGCTACACTCTTAAAATCGCTGTACCCGATATAGGGCTCGGGATTACGCATGAAATTATTTTCCGGGGTTTCGCCTACCAGGTTAACTCTAAAAGGCAACGCCTTGCCTGTTTCTTTAAACAGGCGGTTGGTATGGATAAACATATCCATGGCTCCCGACACTGTCGACAGCACGGCATCTTCATGAATTAAAATCGCAACTTCTTTCATAGGTTATTGTGGTATAATTCAAATATAACAATTCATTTGGCACAAAAACAACCATTAGGGGCAAATTATACACGATTGATTTGACAACTTTTTAAAAGTTGTCAAATCAAAAGGCATCGGGTCAAACTAAGCTAGAGCATTTTTAGCGTACTCGCGGCATTTAATAACCTCCTTAACCGCGTCCGAGCCGGCAGGGATGTTATATTCCAACTCGATAGTAGCCGGGAATTTATATTTTTTCTTTTTCATCAACGCTAATACTTCCTTGATCGGTGTATCGCCCTGGCCCCATGGCGCGTTCGGCCCGTTTTTAAATTTGCGGTCTTTGATGTGCATGCTCACAATCCTGTCGCTATTTTTCAGAATAAAGTCTACAGGGCTGCTGCTGGTGCCCGCAACATAGTGCCCGATATCAAGGTTAATGGCATTGTAGTCCGATTGACGCAGTGCCGTGTCCCATAACGTTGGAGTAGCCTGTGTATGGGCATGATAGCCGACATATATTTTATGCTCGGTGGCTTTGTCGCCCAGGCGCTGGGTTAATTCATCATCTTCGGGCAATTCTACAGTAACATGGGTACAGCCAAGGGCGCCGGCTGCGTTAAATGCGTAGTTAATTTCGGCATCTGTGTTTTTTGAGCCAAGTGCGTTGGGTTTCCAGGCGTATATCTTAATGCCTGCATCGTTGTACATTTTGCGTATCTCTGCAAACTTATCCATTGGTGCATTCATGCGCCAGTCGGCCATTTTAGCGGCAAAATCAGTGCTGCCACTTGTATACTTTGGTGCGCCGGCATAGGCTTCGGCTGCATCGCCCATCAGCTCAATGGCGTTAATATTGCAATCTTTGCAGTACTGCAACAACTGCTCAACACTGCCCGGCATACTGCGGAAGGAATAGGTAATAACGCCGATTTGCACGCCGTTTATCAGTGAATTTGGTTTGTCGGCAAAAATTGAGTTGGCGAACGATGTTTTTGAGGCGAGGGCCATCCCTGCCGCCGCGAGCATACCGGTGCCGATAAACCGGCGCCGCGAAAAGTTTTCTGTTTTCATAACGGGTTATAATAGTTAATGAATTATTGGTTTGGTTTTATTTGGTGATCAAATTTAGTTTATTTATTACCAAAGCCCAAGGTGGTTTGGTAACGATTTTATTAGATGTTGACGATATATCAGCGGCAAGCGTGACAGAATTACTAAATTTAAAATAAACTTTCATTATATTTTGAAAGTTCGATAATATATATACCTTTGTGTATGGAATTAACCGAGGCAAGGCAGAAATTTATAGAGGCGTGGGGCAAGTTAGGTTCTGAATGGGGCATCAACCGCACTATGGCCCAGGTGCATGCCCTGCTGCTGATTAGCCCGGAAGCTTTAACTACAGAGGAGATCATGGAATCGCTCAGTATATCGCGCGGCAATGCAAACATGACCTTGCGCGACCTGATAAACTGGGGCCTGGTTGAAAAACAGCACAAGCCCGGCGAGCGTAAAGAATACTTTTTTGCCGATAAAGACGTGTGGAACATTGCCCGGCAGGTGGCCAAAGAACGCCGCAAACGCGAGCTTGACCCGGTAATTAAAATTTTGGACGAACTTTCGAAAGTACAAGGAGATGCTAAAGACCCCGCTTTTAAAACCTTTAATAAATCGGTTACCGATATAAATAAACTGGCCAAAAACGTCGACAAAACCCTTGAGACTATGATTAAGGCAGATGAAAACTGGTTTTGGAGTTCGGTTTTAAAAATCTTTAAGTAGATTTTTTTTATGATGATATATTTCAAAAATTACTGAAAATTCGAAATAATATAACCTAGATATAATGAACGAAGTTTTTACCCCCAAACGGCTGGGTTTTTTGGTGCCTCATGTATTTGCCATGGCTGTCATCGGCTTGACCAAATATACCTGGGTTGAAAGTGGCGTGCTCGTATTCTCCGAATTTATCATTGTTCCGGTGGTGATGGGGATAATAAGCGCCTGGTTTTGGCGGAATTTAGCGTTGCCGGGGCGGAAGCTATCATTGTTTGTCATCTATAATACTTTTATTGCCGCCTTCGCCAGTGCGGTATTTTTGGGCGAAGGTTCTATTTGCCTGCTTATTGTTTCGCCGCTTATTTTTGGCTTTATGGTAATGGGCGCTTTTATTGGCGCCAGTATGTTCAAGCGTAACAATCAAAAACTAAACGTAAGCATTATTGCGGCGTTACTATTTATTTTTGTCGCCGACTCGCTATCAACTCACCATTACGAAAATATGGTATCTGATACCATCACCGTAAATGCCCCGCCCGACAAGGTTTGGAAAAACGTAGTAGCTTTTAAAAGGATTAAGCAACCAAATAAATACTGGTTGTTCCGCATTGGGATGCCGAGCCCTGTGGAGTCGACCGTTACGGGATATTATGAGGGTGCCGGCCGCAAATGCATTTTTAGCAACGGTTACATTTTTGATGAAAGAATAGCGACCTATCAGCCAGGCGTTAATCTTACGTTTGATGTTACCCACCAGCCCCGGGACCCGGAGATAATGAACCACATAGACATTTTACGCGGCCAGTTTTTATTGAAAGACAATCATGACGGCACTACCACGCTTACCGGTAACAGTTGGTACAGGCTATACGTTTTCCCGGTTTGGTATTACGATATTTGGGCCGAAAGTATTACCCGCAACGTGCATTTAAGAGTAATGGAGCATATTAAGGAGTTGAGCGAGATGGGAGCCAATAGTCTTGAGTCGAAAGTCTTAAGTCGCTGATATTAATTAAATTGTGTTTTTGACTCGGGACTTCAGACTTTCGACTCAGAACTTAAAATCATGTTTAACTTTTTTGTAAAATATTTCGGCATTTTAAAGGTGGTGCCATTTGCGGCGCAGCTGTTTGACACGCAACTGAGATTTTGGGAACTGCTAACCCTTTCGCCGGTGCCAAAGTATATTGATGATATTGAGGGCGAGGTACTAAGATGGCCGGGCGTTGATAAAAGCGTACACAAATACGGCGGGCTGCAATTTAATTTTAACGGGCGGGAATTGGGGCACATCCACAGTAACGGCCTGCTTGATATGCGGTTTAGCCGCACAACAAAAGAACAATTATTGACCGAAGGCCGGGCAACAGAACACCATATTTTTAAAAAATCAGGATGGATTAGCTTTTATATCCGCGATTATAGCGACGCTCTTTATGCCCTTGAATTGCTTGAAAGAGCGTTTTTACAAAACAGTGGCAGGGGCTAGCCTTATAAACGCATAGAATTTGTATATTTGCAGCCGGAGAGAACCAGGCCTCCGCGTTATTTAAATTCCCTTATGGTGTAATGGTAGCACTTCTGATTCTGGTTCAGCCTGTCGAGGTTCGAGTCCTTGTAAGGGAACATTAAACCTTCAAAGCCATCCCGGGTAAGGATGGCTTTATTAGTTTTAGCACATTCAACAGGGTAACCAAAATCTCCCGTATCTTTATCCAATCAAATGACCCGTCAAATCAGCATCTCCGAATTCCTGCAGTTAAGCACGCCTGTGGCCTTAATTGACGTGCGCACACCTGCCGAATTTGAAAAGGGCCATATTCCTGGCGCTTTTAATGTACCGTTGTTTAGCAACGAGGAGCGGGTTAAAGTCGGCACAACCTACAAGCAGGTTGGTCGTGAAGAAGCCATTTTACTTGGATTTGATTTAACTGGCGGCAAATGGTCGGGGTTTATAAAGCGCGCTCTGGAAATTGCTCCCGACAAAAAAATAGCCGTGCACTGCTGGCGCGGTGGTATGCGCAGCGGGGCAATGGCCTGGGCGCTCGATTTGTATGGCTTCGAGGTATTGGTCATCAAAGGTGGTTACAAAAGCTACCGCCGCTGGGCGCACCAGCAATTCGACAGGCAATACCCACTTTGTATTTTAGGCGGGATGACTGGTTCGGGGAAAACCAAAATATTGCATAAGCTCAGCATTGCCGGAGAACAGGTGATCGACCTGGAAGATTTAGCCCAACACCAGGGATCATCTTATGGTACCATGAATAAGCTGGTGCAGCCAACCCAGGAACAATTTGAAAATAACTTTGCTTTTCTGCTAAAAGATATGGACGCTGCGCATCGTGTTTGGGTAGAGGACGAGAGTATCACCATCGGCAAATGTGCCGTACCTCCACCTTTTTGGCGCCAGATGCGTAATGCAGTTTTGATTGATTTAAAGATAGGGGTTGAACAGCGTACCGCGATGCTGGTTGATGAATACGGGAAACTCGACAAAGATTTTTTAATTGAATGTACCCAACGCATCCACAAACGCCTCGGCCCCGAACAAACCAAACACGCCATAGCCGCCATAAATGAAAACCGCATGGCCGATTTTATCCGGTTTGTATTGGTATACTACGATAAAACATACCGTGGCGGCCTGCTTAAGCGCAATGCGGAACAGGTGTTTCCGGTGGAACTTGAAAGTACGGATGCCGACAAAAATTCAAAGATATTATTGAAATTTATACGCCAGGTTAATCAACCGGGAGTCACTCAACATTAATGGAGACAATTAAACTTACCCAATATTCGCACGGCGCAGGTTGTGGCTGCAAAATCAGTCCGGCTATACTCGATAAAATATTACACAGCCCGGTAGCGGCTATACCCGATGCCCGTTTACTGGTTGGCAACGATAAACGTGATGACGCGGCAGTACTGGATTTAGGCAACGGTACCGCGCTAATATCAACCACCGATTTTTTTATGCCGATAGTGGATGACGCCTACGATTTCGGCCGTATTGCCTCGGCAAATGCCATCAGCGACGTTTATGCGATGGGTGGCAAACCAGTGTTGGCTATTGCCATATTGGGCTGGCCGATAGATAAGCTGCCGCCAGAGGTTGCGCAAAAAGTTTTGGAAGGCTCGCGTGCCGTTTGTGCCGAAGCCGGTATAACCCTTGCCGGTGGCCACAGTATTGACTGCCCCGAACCTGTGTTTGGGCTTGCGGTGAATGGCATGGTGAATATCCCCAACTTAAAACAAAACTCAACCGCAATTGCCGGTTGCAGGTTATACCTTACCAAAGCTTTGGGCGTTGGCATATTATCAACAGCCCAAAAACGAGGGGTACTTAAACCCGAAGACGCCGCCATAGCCTTGCGGAGCATGGTCACCCTGAATAAGCTGGGCGAACTTTTTGGCAGCATGGGTTTTGTAAAAGCCATGACCGACGTAACAGGCTTTGGCCTGCTGGGCCATTTAAGCGAAATGTGCGAAGGCAGCGGTTTGTCGGCTGAAATAGAGTTTGACAAAGTGCCGGTAATTGCTTCGTTGCCGTGGTACCTCGCCCAAAAATGTTTTCCCGGTGGCACACAACGCAACTGGAACAGCTATGGCGATAAAATCGGCACCCTAACCGACGAGCAGCGCTACATACTTGCCGACCCGCAAACCAGCGGCGGTTTGCTGATAGCAGTAGCTGAGGAAAGCTGTGCAGATTTTGAGTTGACGTTAAAAGACCGTGGATTAGATTTTAAACCATTCGGCAGGTTAAAGCCACAAAACTACGGGCCGCTGATAACGGTTGTTTAAGCCATCAGACATTAAGCGGATGCTTTTTGAAGCTGCAAAACAAAAAATTTTGTATCGTTTTAAACGGTGTTAAATGGTCTTCGCTAATGCATTTTAATTTCTTAAACTGTTTGCTTAGCGTATGTTGTAGCAGTGTTTCTGAATATTGTTTCACATGTAATCCACTGCATTTTTCGGGGCCTTGTTTTGAAAACGTGCCGATAATCATGTAGTTATTAATCGCCATCGCAGCCGAGGCAATGTACTGCTTAATTTGTTTCCGCTCTGTTAAAAAATGGAATGTGGCCCTGTCGTGCCAAAGGTCATAATGTTCATTTGGCTTAAAATCTGTAATGTCAGATACTATCCATTTTACCTGCCTGCTTTTCTCGCCCAGCCTTAGCCGGGCCCTGTCCAAAGCGGCTTCGGATATGTCAAGCACTGTGATATCTGAGAAACCTTCTTTTAGCAAATAATCAACCAGGGTGCTGTCGCCACCGCCAATATCAATAATTTTGGCATCTTTTGCCAGGTTGAAGCTTTTAATAAAGCCGAGCGAACTGTGCGGAACGGCCTGAGTCCAGCTTACCTCTTCTGTTTTTTTTGTTTGATATATATTTTCCCAGTAAGCCTTTTTATCTTCTTTCATGCTTTTTTTCTCCACCTTTGCTGGTATAAAAGTCAGGATTAATATTCAATATGAAAAAGATATATTCATTAACCATTTGCTTACTGATAGTTTTATCTTTCGCGGCATTAAAAACGAATGCACAAATTTCCAACCCCGTTACGCCTTCGCTGACTGCAACTAACCCGTGGACTGATAGCCAATTACTGGAGCCCTCCGTTTTAGCAGCTCAAATAAAAACCGGCGGAACAAACCTGCCCCTGATATTAAATATCGGTGCGGTAGAAGATATTAAAGCAGCAACCCATATTGGCGCGGTAAACGATGCAAAAAACATGGAAAAATTGAAGAGTACTGTAGCGGCGCTACCTAAAAACACAGCTATAGTAGTTTATTGCGGTTGCTGCCCTTTTGCCAAATGCCCTAATATCCGGCCGGCCTTTTCCGAACTTGCAAAAGCCGGGTTCACTAACGTAAAGCTGCTGAATCTGTCAACCAATTTAAAAACGAACTGGATTGCAAAAGGCTATCCACTCGCCGAATAGGACATAATTAATTGACAAAGTGATCGAATGATCGCCAGTATTTATCTTTATAAATATCATAACTGATCTCAATTTGTCTTGAATGTTTTTGCTGCGCTGTATATGCTGTTTTAGATGGCAGCCTGAAATCTTTACAGGCAAAATAAATGTCTCTTACTCCATCGGCCGTTTGCCGGCCGATATTTAGGTACCCGTCAATGTCTTTCAGTTCTTTTGTGATTTCTTCTTCAATCTTTTCCAACAGCTGATAGGTGTCATTATCAGGCATACCATTTGTCCCGGCTCCGTTATACTTAATTTCGATATTTAAAATCCAGGGATGAGAAGCTTTACGGTCCCAGGCCAGCAAATCCATATTTATAATCGCCAGCAACATATTCCCGTTCGCCAATTTGGCCTCCAATCCCGAATAGCTATCGCTTTCGGTATCATGCCTTACCCCTTCATATTTTTCAACAAATTCAGCTTGCCGCCATGCCAAAAAATCTTTTAATTTTCCTATCGGCACAAGTGGCTTTTTTGCAGCTTTTTTACTAACCAAAACCACGCGGTCGATTGTTGTAATCGCGTTTAATTCGCCTAGAAGATTATCTAAAAAGATGTATACCCCGTTTGCAATGGCAGGTTTGTTTTGTTCATTAAAATCATCGTGAACAATGGTTATGTCTATTTCGTCAGGAAAGTTTGTATCGTCGTTCTGGTAAAAGCTGATATTTTCGCTGCTAAAGTTGTAGCCGCCCATCTGTATACTCACATCAGTAATATCTAACGCTGGTTTTAAGGCTGTAAATCGCCAGCCGTCAATTTTGGGGGCTGCGTTAACAAGTTCCTCAACAAACACAATGTTATTGATAACCCCGTCAGGTGTTAAAACCAATTCAACAGTGTTTTTGTCAAACATACCCGTTAAATAATAAAAGCCGTCTTTAAGTTCGTTTAGCTTAGGTGCAAGTTTTGCAAAAAAGTTGTTTTCAATATCATTTTGTTCCTTTACAACTTTTGCAAAAGTGCTTTCATTTTTTTTGAACCAATCCCAAAACTCTTCGTTTGATTTTATGGGTGGCTCTTTTGTTTGAAATATGTTTTTAAAAAAACTCATTTATTTTACGGTGGTTGAGTGATATTATTTGATGGCCTAAGTTATTGTTTTGTAAATATTGGGTACAACAAGTTTTCAAATGGCTTACTTCTTATTTCACAGTCAAATATAAAAAATCAACGATATTTCTTTCACCAGCCCGAAACAAACGGTTTAACCTCAGCAGGCATACCCGGCTCCGGCACAAAAAGGTCAATATTCTTTTCTTTAGCGTATTTCAACAAGCGCTCAATGGGCTCATCCCAGGCGTGTGGTGCAAGGTTAAACGTTCCCCAGTGTATGGGCATCATCAGTTTGCCTTTTAGTGCAAGGTGGGCGTTCGAGGCATTGTCAGGCCCCATGTGTATATCGGGCCAGTATTGGCCGTAAGCGCCAATCTCCAGCATGGTTAAATCAAAAGGGCCAAAGGTCTCACCGATTTCTTTAAAAACGGGAAACCAACCCGAATCGGCCCCGAAAAATATATTATGCGTGTGCCCTTTTATCACAAACGACGACCAAAGGGTTTCGTTGCGGCCTATAATACCGCGACCACTAAAATGACGTGCCGGGGTTGCCGTAATATTGCAATCGTCGCCAAGCATGGTGCTGTCGCCCCAATCCAGTTCGTTTATAAAGTTTTTTTCGATCCCCCAGCTTACCAAATGCTGCCCAACCTTGAGGGATGTAATAAAAGGGACATGTTTACCGGCGAAATACTTAATGGTGTTTTTATCCAGGTGATCGTAATGGTCGTGCGATACAATGATGGCATCCAGCGGGGGTAAATCTTCAAGTGCAATCGGCGGCTCAAAAAAACGCTTTGGCCCGAAGAACGAACTGAATGACACCCTTTCGCTCCAAACCGGGTCGGTAAGGATGCGTTTGCCGTCAATTTCTATCAGCAGGCTCGAGTGCCCAATCAATGTAATCCTTAAACCAGTGGCAGGAGGGGTGTTAAATACCGACACATCAGTTTTAAACGGACCTAACTGCTTTTTTGGGGTATTCTCTGCTTTGTTATTATAATATTCTTTAAGTATCGGGATCATTTTACCAAACCCGACCTCATCGGTAGGTATGGGGTTTAAAAACTTCTTTCCCTTTTTGCGCGCCCCGGTTAAACTCATAAATAAATATCAAATTACCTGCCCAAATATACACCTGGCGTTTTATTACAACCGGGTTGAAGCCGAATTGTTACATTAAGTCAATAAAACACCAATGGTGGCATTTGGCTGACTATTTTGTTAAAAAAGTAACGGTTTGTTCGCAGAACTCGAGCAGCTCAGCAGGTAATTCCGGTTCGGCATAGGGTTGTGTTGCACCAAATACATGGTCGCCACCCGTTATTACTAAAAATTCAGCGTTTGGATTGGCTGCTTTAAGTTCTTCTGCATGTGCCAACACGACAGACGTATCTTCATCGCCATGGGCGATGAGCCAGGGTTGTGTTATTTGAGCTGCATGCGCCAGTATATCCAATCGACCAGGGTTGCGTTCCAGATCATCAAGCAGGCTAACCTTTAGGGGCATTTGTTGCCCGGTGCGTTTGTTGGCAATATACGTTATGCCGGTTAATCGCCATTGTTCCTCAATCTCCTTGGGCCATAAATTCCTGAACCCGGAAATGGATGCCATGGTAACAAGTTTTTTAACCCGCCTGTCTTCGGCTGCTTTAATAATGCACAGGCCGCCGCCCATGCTGTGCCCCATTAAATAAACGCCACTGGCTGCAGCGATACCTGAACCACCGCAGGCAAAATCTATAACCGCTTTTAAATCCTCCAGTTCGATAGTGAAAGTATTGTCAGCGAAAGCTATCAGATCGACAAAATCTTCAGGTTTATCAGCTGTGGTGCCGTTGTGCGAAAAGTTGAATTTTAAAAACCGGAAGCCCTGTTCTGCAAAGTAATTGGCTACCAGGTTATGCGCGCCCCAATCTTTAAACCCATTGAAGCCATGGGCAAAAATTACCAGCGGGGCGTTTTTAAGCGAGGTTTTATAAGTTAAATCCATCAGCATGCCACGGCCCTTGGCGCCGGGTATGTTGAAGTTTTGTTTTTTAAGCATGATACATCAAATATAGAACAAACATTTACCGATAATCAACCATTCCTGTCATTTCTATGGTGAGAAAACCTATCCGGCTTGCCTCTCCCGCGTTTAAGTTTTCTCCTCGTTCCTCGTCGAAATGACATTTGGGGGCAGTTCGGACCTCCAAGAGACCATATAAGTGACAACCCCCAAATCCAAAGCTATGATGGGTCTAATGCAAATGGCTCCCATTTATCATTTGTCGACTTTCTATCAGCCCCAATGCCTAAGGGCATCTCATATAAATCGTTAATTGATGTATCTATTTCTGTAGCTTGCTTAAGAGAGATGATTTTTAGATTCGAGTCATCATGGTCTGCTTGTCCACATAAAAATTGCCAGTAACCGTCTTCTGCTTCGTGAGTTGCAAATAGGATAGGCCGTGTTTTGGTCATTACGTGGTCACAAACAAAACAAGCGGTATTTTCCGATTCCGTAAACTTAAATTCATTTGCGGGCGTTTCTTTTTTCTTAAAAAAACTCAACATCTTTTTATAGTTATTTAAATGTGTTAAGGTAATAAATATTGCTAGAAAAAATCGTTTAAATCTTGTCATTCCGGGTATACCACCACGCCCACCATATCAGCAAAGGCTGCAAAATCACCAGCCTTACCCACGCAATTAATGGCGTTACATGCAGACTGCCCAACTGAAACGGCGCATGGGTGACCATATCAATATGTACCGGCAAAAAGGCAATCAGCATTAATATTATACCCCAGGCGGCTAAAACCCTGGTCTGTTTGAAAATTAGCAGCAAGCCAAATAATATTTCAAAAACACCCGCCAATAAGTTCATAAGTTTTGGCAACGGAATATATGGCGGAATGATGCGTATGTACGATTCCGGCGCCCGGAAATGGTTGGCACCGGCCAAAACGTAGCCAATTACCAAAATGACGAGCATCACTTTTTTTAATTTTGTCATAATTCAGGTACGTATTTATAGGTAAAATCGATTTAATTGTTTAACAAACACTATTTATTTATAAACATTCTAAATACAACTGTATGACAAAGTGTTGACACTGCATCGTATTAAAGCTGTTACTTTTGTTGGGTTCAAATTTAAAATAGCTTTGAAGTATCTAAAGGTAATCGCTTTTACGCATAAACAGATTGAGTTGAAGGAGTTGGGACGATTGGTGATTTGCCAGGAGAACTTAACAGATAAACTGCAAAGAGTAAAATCGCAATTCGGTATTTCCGAAATTTTTTACCTGGCCACGTGTAACCGCGTTGAGTTTGTGATGCTTACTCAGCAGGTAGTCGATAAAGCTTTCGCCAAACAGTTTATGGATGCCCTTGATATGGGCCTATGCCCGATATCAACCGGTACTTTTTTAGATGCGGCATCTATTTATGAAGACCGCGAAGCGCTTGAACATTTGCTGCGCACCTCCTGCTCGCTCGAAAGCCTTATAGTTGGCGAAAAAGAAATTTTAGCCCAACTGCGCAAAGCCTACGAAAACTGCAAAGAGGCCGGCCTTACCGGCGACGGGCTGCGCATGTTTATGAACTGTATAGTTAAAACCGCCAAAGAAGTTTATACGAATACGAATATTTCGAAAAATCCTATTTCAGTCGTCTCGCTTGCCTATCGCAAGCTGAAGGACTTAAAGCTTTGCACCAACGCCCGCGTACTGATTATTGGCGCCGGCGAAACCAACCGCAACATTTCGAAATACCTGCAAAAGCATAAGTTTACCAACTTTGCAGTTTTTAACCGAACTGTTGCCAATGCCACCCAGCTGGCTGCCGATTTAAGCGGCGAAGCGTTTAACCTGGAAGCATTAAAAACATACAACAAAGGCTTCGATGCCATCATAACCTGTACCTCATCAACCGAACCCATCATCACTCCAGAGATTTACAAAGGCCTTTTAAACGGCGACACCGACCGTAAAACCATAGTCGACCTTGCCGTGCCTAACGATACTCACCCGGATGTGCTGCTGCAATTCCCGGTAAACTTTATCGAGGTGCATTCGCTAAATGAAGTGGCCAAAAAGAACCTGCAGGAACGTTACGAAGAACTTACCCACGCCGAAGCCATTATCGACGAAAACATAAACGGCTTTTTGCTGGAGCTTAAGCAACGCCGTATCGAACTGGCCATGCGCCAGGTGCCCGAAAAAATAAAGGAGATCCGCAATACCGCCATTAACTCCGTTTTTGCCGAAGAAGTGCAGGGCATGGACCAGGCCAGCCGGGAGATACTGGAAAAGGTGATCAACTACATGGAGAAAAAATATATCAGCGTGCCTATGATAATGGCGAAGGATATATTGATCAATAATAATTAAAGCGCTGCCGCGAGTTTAGTGAAGCGTAACTAGTAGTATGGCATGTGGCAAGCTTTCTGCTTGCGCAGCATAAAGCTCACAAAGAAATTACGACTAACCGGTTAGTCTGTATTCACAAACTCTCTCAACGCATTTCTTGATTTGCCGATAAGTTTTGATAGATTTATCTATTGCAGTTATTAACTAAATCACTCTCATGATATGGTCATGTACTCCGACATAGAATACAAAGCAACCAAACTTATTAAGCAAGGCAAAGAAGCCATTAATAGCGACTTTGTACAACTCGCTAATTGGATTGACGAAACCTATGATGTCAAAACCATGAATATAATTTATGATACCATTAAGGCTGATAATAGGCCAAGGCTTCAGATTATATTTGAAAACGCTGTAAATAAATTCAGCGATAATTTAAAGCAAGTTTTTAATTTCAATGAAGAAAAACAACACGCTATTGGTAATCAATTTAAAGAAATAGTTTCAAGTAAAAGGGATGCCAGAAAGTGGTCAATCTTAAACTTTTTTAAAAAAGATGAATATCAAACTGAAGGCCTATTTGTTGTTTTTAGTGCTTTTGAACCAATTGCCAAAGTTGAAGTGATTGAAAAAATTCCCAAGTCGAGAATTAAAGAGCTTAAAGCACAGATTGGTAATTCAGATATATGGGAAGTTATTACTGCATGTCACACGGCAATTTTCTTTTTTTACACTGAAAATCAGGTCGAGGAGAACGCAAATAATGGAGTTAAAGAACATTTAAGTAAGTTGTTTTTTCCTTTACTTAAGCCATTTGATGAATTTAACTATTTCAAAGAACAGGATTATTCGATAAGTTTAGACAGCAAAGAAAACTTTGATAAAAACTATGAAGGCAACTGGTATTATTACTTCAAATAAACGAGAGGTCGAAATATTAAACGAAATCAAAGAAATTAGAAAAGCTTTGAATAACGTCGGAAAAATAAAGGCCGGCAAATTAAAGGGTCGTCCTATAGAAGAGTTGCTTAATAAGATGTAAAGCCATAATGGGATATCGTCTCTCAGTCACCTCACTTTCATATCGTTAATTATTCCTCCAATCATTGCGTTAAAAAGTTAAATTTGCAATGCAAACACTATAGCCCTTTGGACAGAAAACTTATTATAGGAACCCGCGGCAGTGACCTGGCGCTTTGGCAGGCAAACTTTGTGAAAGATAGCCTGGCCGCGCTTAATATTGATGTTGAACTTAAAATCATCAAAACGCAGGGCGACCGCATCCTTCACCTTAGCCTTGATAAGCTGGAAGGTAAAGGCTTTTTTACCAAAGAACTTGAAGAAGAATTATTGGCAGGTTCGATCGATCTTGCGGTTCATTCGCACAAGGACCTGCCTACCGAAAACCCTCCGGGACTCATTATCGCAGCAGTTTCAGAACGGGAAGACCCCGCTGAACTACTGCTGATACTGAAGGATTGTGTTGATGTGCACCAAAAACTGTCGGTTAAATACGGTGGTATTGTAGGCACCTCGTCAAACCGCCGCAAGGCGCAATTGCTGGCCTACCGCCCAGATTTGGATATTATTGATCTACGCGGCAACGTGCCCACCCGTGTAAACAAACTACGCGAAGAAAATTATGATGCCATCATGCTGGCAAAAGCGGGTGTGAGCCGGCTTGGCCTGGACTTGAGCGATTTTTATGTAGAAGAGCTAACGCCGACGGAGTTAATTCCTGCGCCGGCGCAAGGTGCACTGGCTATACAAGTCCGCGAAAGCGACAAAGAAATATTTGAAGCCCTGCAGCCGCTGAATCACCCAAATGTTGCGGAAGAACTGGCCGTTGAGCGCACTGTGTTGAAGTTGTTTGGCGGTGGTTGCCATTTGCCATTAGGCTGTTATTGCCGCAAAGAAGATGGCGTGTACCAGGTGTTTACCTCGAAGGCGGATGATAGCGAGGAATTCCCCGACAGGTTATTTTTAGAAGCCCCTACAACTGAAGGGCTGGCTCAAAAAGTTGCTTTGTTCTTCAGCGCCGACCGCAAGTTCCCGATGAAGGTATTTATATCGCGCGAGCTTTCTGAAAACAGCTATTTCCGCAAAGCGCTGGAGAAACACGATATCGAGGTTGAGGCGCGTTCGCTCATCCGTACTGTGGCCGTTATTACCAAGCTCGATAGCTATATTTTGAAAAATGCCGACTGGATATTTTTCAGCAGCAAAAACGCGGTAGAATATTTTTTCCAGCTAGACCCGGTATTACCTAAAAAAGTAAAATTCGGCGTAATGGGCAGTGGCTCGGAAGATATGCTGCGGCGCAAAGGTTTTTTTGTTGACTACACCGGCGATGGTATTGACCCTGCCGATGTTGCAGCCGAATTTGCTGAACTGGCCAACGGCAAAACCGTAGTATTCCCTTCTGCCGAGAATTCTATGCGGAGCATACAGCAGGCCTTATCGCCCGATACAAAAATCATCGACCTTACGGTTTACGAAACGATATTGGAAGACAATGTGCAGCGCAGTGGCGCCGAGATAATGGTATTTACCAGCCCATCAAACGTTGAGGCATACTTTGTAGATAACCTGCTGGACCCTGATCAGAAAATTATTGCCATAGGTGTTTCCACCGGCAAGAAACTGGACGAAATGGGCGTAAAATATACGCTACCGTATTCGCCCGACGAAACCGGGCTTGCCGAAGCGGTATTCGGGACTATTTGTTTGAGCCACAGGTGCTAAATTTTGTTCATAGTTGATGGTTCATAGTTCATAGCCGCAGCAATGAATGACTATTGACTTTTTTCGCTACCGGCCATGATCCATCCCGCACGTGCGGGATTAACCATGAAACTATTTGTAGGTAATCATCAGCTTTGGCCTTCTTGATGTATCCGGGTAATAGCTGGAGCAGAAAATGCGGCTTGTGTAAATTACTTCGTTACGGAGCGATAGTTTAAAGCCATAATTATTACCGCTGCTTACCATTGCGCTAACCATGTCTTTTACGTCGACATCCAGGTTTCCGAAAGGTTGAAATGTACTGGGTATAGTTACCTGGTTTGCAGGAAATGCACCCGGCTGGTTAAACCATGTCACAGTTGGCGTACTCCACGGTTCGGCAACCTGTTGAATAACAATGCTATTATCCGCGCCATAATTTGCATGTACCAAATCGCCGTTCAGCGGAATAGTATCGGCATATAAAATAAGGCGCGCAGACACTATGCTGCCGGTGGCAGGTACTTTACTGATGTCGAATTTTAACAGGTTTCGCACGGTAATCGGCAACCCGCCGATGGTCCAGGCACACAAAGGCTCCTCTGGCGATACATGGTTACTTGCATCGGCACCGTTATATATGCCCACATTGGTTTCATAAGGATTATTTAAAGGCGCCAATACAATGTTCTTGGTTCCGGGTGTCGGATCATTGACGCGCGTACAGGCAGTAACAACCATGAACAGCAACGCTATACAAAGGGCAGGGGTATGTTTTTTCATGTTATTTCGACAAAGGCTTAGTAAAAATAATAACATTTAATATTTTAAACCGCTTATTAATAGCATTTTGAACAATATCTCCACAAAACATCATTTGTAAGACATAAAATTTCTTTAAACCTATAACATCGCCCATAATTGTCGCAGTTTCCCTAACTTTGGGATTCCCAAAAGGCGGGGTGGAAATCGCCCTTCCAAAAATGTTGAAATAAAAAATGTTACAACGACCAAGAAGAAACCGCAAAAGCGAAGCGATACGCCAAATGGTGCAGGAAACGCACATCAGCGCAGCTAACCTTATATTTCCACTGTTTATTGTTGATGGTACTTTTCAAAAAACAGAGGTGGCATCAATGCCCGGTATCTATCGATATTCGATTGACAATTTGCTGCGCGAAATAGAAAGCTGCTTAAAACTGGGGTTAACATCGTTCGACCTGTTCCCAAATATCGAAGAATCATTAAAAGATAAATACGCTACCGAAAGTCACCGCGAGGAAAGCCTTTACCTGCGTGCCATCCGCGAAGTAAAAAGGAATTTCCCGGAAGCTTGTGTGATAACCGATGTTGCCATGGACCCCTACAGCAGCGATGGTCACGACGGCATTGTAGAGAACGGCGAGATATTGAACGACGAAACGCTGGAGATACTTGGCAAAATGGCGCTTGCCCATGCCCAATGCGGTGCGGATATTATAGCACCAAGCGACATGATGGATGGCCGTGTGGGCTATATCCGCAAGGTATTGGACGATAATAAATTTACCAATGTATCTATCATGTCGTATTCGGCAAAGTACGCCAGCGCTTTTTACGGGCCTTTCAGGGATGCCTTGAATTCGGCGCCAAAATTCGGCGATAAAAAAACCTACCAGATGAACCCCGCCAATCAGCGCGAGGCATTAATTGAGGCCACTTTGGATGAGCAGGAAGGCGCCGACTTCTTAATGGTAAAACCTGCCCTTGCGTACCTCGACGTAATAAAATTATTAAAGGATAATACTGAATTGCCGGTTGCGGCGTATAATGTGAGTGGCGAATATGCCATGATAAAGGCGGCCGTACAAAAAGGCTGGCTGAACGAGCAACGCGCCATAACCGAGGTGCTTATGGGCATACGGCGGGCAGGCGCCAGTGCGATATTAACGTATCATGCTAAAGAGGTTTTAGAGAACAAGTGGCTGTAGAGGCCCCCTAGCCCCCTGAAGGGGGAACAGGAGAGGATTGTCAGCGAACAAGATATTAACTAAAATTAAAAGTCTCCTCCCTTTAGGGGAGATTATTCATAAAATAAATATAATTTGTGTGGCATTCATGAGTGCTGCGCAGTTTAGAGGGGGCTAAATGTTTGATTCAATAAAAAAGAAATTTACATCAGAAGGGAATGAGCCGGCGGCTACTACCGGTAAACCTGATATCTGCCGGGATAAGTCGGCGGAGCTGTTTGCGAAGGCAAAAACCTTTTTTCCGGGTGGCGTTAACTCGCCGGTAAGGGCGTTTAAATCAGTGCATGGTACGCCGCTTTTTATAAAAAAGGGCGATGGCTGCCACTTATGGGATGCCGACGACAACCAGTTTATTGATTTTTGCTGCTCATGGGGACCACTTATCCTGGGGCACAACAATGCAAAAGTTCGCGAAAAGGTAATCGAGGTTATGCAAAACGGCATGTCGTTTGGCGCACCTACAGCTTTGGAAAATGAACTGGCCGAACTGATTGTAAAAAACAACAAGTTTATAGAGAAGCTGCGTTTTGTAAGTTCGGGAACAGAAGCGGTGATGTCGGCCATAAGGCTGGCCCGTGGCTATACCAAACGCGACAAAATATTAAAGTTCGAGGGTTGCTACCATGGCCACTCCGATTCACTGCTGGTAAAAGCAGGCTCCGGCCTGGTGACTTTTGGCGAAACATCGTCTGCCGGTGTACCCAAATCGTTTGCTGATG
Organism: Mucilaginibacter flavidus; assembly: GCF_024055575.1. Lineage (GTDB taxonomy): Bacteria > Bacteroidota > Bacteroidia > Sphingobacteriales > Sphingobacteriaceae > Mucilaginibacter > Mucilaginibacter flavidus. Next base: position 99,549 of record NZ_JAMXOE010000013.1, read on the forward strand.
AAACCATCGTTGTTGCATTGAACGATAAGGAAGCCCTTAAAAAAGCCTTCGACGAATTTAAAGACCAAATAGCAGCAGTAATAATTGAGCCGGTACCGGCCAATAACGGTTTGCTGTTGCAGGAAAAAGAATACCTGCAATTCCTGCGCGAAATATGTACGCAAAACGGCACCCTCTTGATATTTGACGAGGTGATATCAGGCTTCCGCCTTGGCTTTGAAGGTGCTGCCGGGCATTACCAAATAAAGCCGGATATACTTACTTACGGCAAAATAATTGGCGGGGGCATGCCTGTAGGGTGCTACGGATCATCTGCCGAAATTATGGGCCATATTTCGCCGGATGGCGGTGTTTACCAGGCCGGCACATTGTCAGGTAACCCGGTTGCAATGGGTGCGGGCATTGCCCAGTTAAGCGAATTGCTGCGTATGGGCTTTTATCGCGATCTCAACAAAAAAACCGAAGAATTTACCGAAGCCATTCAGCGCTTTGCTACAGCACGCAATTATAAGTTTAAGGTTTTTACCATTGGCTCGATTTTCTGGTTCGCATTTACTGATAAAGAAGCCATCCGCTCTGCAGATGATATTGACGCAGCCAGCATGGAGAAATTTAAAAAACTACATCGCGAACTCCTTAACCGTGGTGTTTATTTGGGGCCAAGTGGTTACGAGGTCGGCTTTATATCATCAGCGCACAGCAAAATTGACCTGGAGAAAGCAAAACGTGCTATATTTGATAGTTTGGAAGTGGTATTCCGGGAAAAATAAGCCCCACCCAAACCCTCCCCGGTAGGGAGGGCTTTAAAAAGTAAAAATAAAAGTCTCCCCTACCGGGGGAGATTTAGAGGGGCTTGCAACCTTAACAAATGAGAAGAACATTCGTAATATTTTATGCGCTCATCACTTACGCTTTAGCGGAGTTGATTTGGTGGGGCTACCTGCTGGCAAAGCATATGCCAAGCGATATCGGCATGATAATGGGCGAGGGCTCGGTTTTCATATTCGTGTTTTTTGTTGGGGCGTATTCGCTGCATAAGTCGATTAACAAGGAGCGCAAGCTGCAGGAGCAGAAGAAAAACTTCTTGCTGTCGGTAACACACGAACTAAAATCACCGCTCGCGTCTATCAAAATACTTTTACAAACCATCCAAAAACGTGACCTGTCGAAAGAACAAACACTGAATTTTATCGGCAAGGCACTGATGGACATAGAGCGGCTGGATGATATGGTGGAAAACATGCTCCTGGCGTCAAAAATCGATAACCGCAGTTATTCGTTCCCTAAAGATAAATTCAATCTTTCGGTTTTGGTGGATAGTATTGTTAACCGCTTGCAGATAACCAAATGTGAGGGCACGCAACAAATTATTGATGCCGAAATTGAGCCGAAAATTGAAATAACCGGCGATAAATTTGCGCTTACTTCGGTTGTTACTAACCTGGTTGAAAATGCAATAAAATATTCAGGCCCTTGTGAAACGGTGGGCGTAAAACTGTTTTCGAAAGAAGGAAAAGTATTTTTAGAGGTAGCGGACCACGGTATCGGCATATCCGACCAGGAAAAAAACCGTATTTTCGATAAATTCTACCGCGTGGGCAGCGAAGATACGCGCAACACAAAAGGAACGGGCTTAGGTCTGTATATTGTAAAAGAAGTGCTTGATAAACATCGCGCGAGCATAAAAGTGAAGGATAACCGCCCCGCAGGTAGTATATTTGAAGTGGTTTTTGAATGAGTTCGCACAAATTGCACTAATTAAAACTAATTTTCACAAATCTGCTTTTACATTTGCCTTTGTAATTTGTGAAATTCGTACAAAATTCAATTCGTGAAATTCGATTAAATTCGAGAAAATTAGTGTTTAAATAATTTCATATCATGCAAACTAAAAAAAGAATTTTATTAGCCGAAGACGAAGACCATTTGCTCGAGGCTATTAAGCTTAACCTTGAGCTTGAAGGGTACAAGGTATCGACCGCCCATAATGGTAAAAAGGCATTACAAATATTTAAAGAAGAGCGTTTTAACCTGGTAATACTTGACGTTATGATGCCCGAAATTGACGGCTTTGTGGTTGCTGAAACCATCAGGCTGGAAAACTCGGAAGTGCCTATCATGTTTCTTACCGCAAAAAATACCAACGAGGATAAAATCGCCGGCCTTAAAAAAGGTGCCGACGATTACCTTACCAAGCCATTTAATCTTGAAGAACTTATTTTAAGGGTAAATAACCTGGTGAAACGCGGATTAAAGGGCGAAGAGCTTAAAGAGTTTAACAGCTACAAAATAGGCGAAAAAACTATTCACTTTAACTCATTTGAATTAGTGAACGAGGATGGTTCTATTACGCCTTTAACCAAAAAGGAAACCATGCTGCTGAAGCTGTTGATTGAGCGCCGTAATGATGCCGTGTCGCGCGAGCAGATATTGGAAACCGTTTGGAATTACGACGTTTACCCTTCAACCCGCACCATCGATAACTTTATCCTTACCTTCCGCAAGTATTTTGAACCAGATCCTAAAAACCCGGTTTATTTCCATTCAATCCGTGGAGTAGGTTATAAGTTTACCGATACGCATCATTAATGTTTACAAACCGGACACGCTTATTTATCGGCACACTGTGTTTTTTGTCGCTGATGTTGCTGGCCTACCGGCACATGTATGAGTTTGCGTGGTTTGCCATGTTGCTGATAGTGCTGCTGGCCTGGGATTACATACGGCAGGGCACCCTAATTGTGGCTGCAAAGTACTTTCACCATAAAGAATACGACAAAGCAGAACGCACCCTGCTGGAGATTTTTAACCCGCGCTGGCTTAGCAGAAAGCGCCGCGGCTACTACGAGTTTTTAATGGGTGGCGTTTGCCTGCAAAAGCAGGATTTTGAGGATGCCGAAAAACATTACGAAGTAGCGGCACAATACCCGCTTCGGTCTGTGAATGACCACGTGGCAGCACTGGTGCATGTAGCCAACATCAGCATAAGGCAGGGTAATTTTGAAAAGGCGGGCGCTTATATACAACTCACCGAAAAGCACACAGAAGACATAAACTCCAAAATGAAGGATGTAATTGAGCGCCTTCGGCAGGAATTGAAAAAAAACAAAAAATAGAACAAAGAATCAAGAGTCAAGAATCGAGATAAAAAGAGCCTTGCTGTTGATACAAAATAAGATAACCACATTAAACAGAGCAAGTTTAAATAGCCGGAACCAGGAAAAGTTAATGATTCTTGGCTCTTGATTCTTGACTCTCTTCCAAATTATGAGAGATTCGTTATTTATAAAAGCAGCATTTTCTGAAAACACTGAACGCCCGCCAGTATGGATGATGCGCCAGGCAGGCCGTTTTATGAAGGAATACTGGGACATTAAAAACAAGTATTCGTTTTTAGAAATGTGCAAAACGCCCGAAATTGCGGCCGACGTTACCATGTTACCCGTTAATTTGCTGGGGATCGACGCTGCCATTTTATTTTCGGACATATTGGTTACGGGTGAAGCCATGGGTGGCGATTTAAGCTTTAACCAGGGTGTAGGCCCTAAATTTGCCAATCCTGTACGCACCAAAGCCGATGTAGACAACCTGCAAACAGATGTGGGCGATAGACTACAATACGTAGCCGACGCTATTAAAGTGATACAGCAACGGCTTAACGGCAGCATTCCATTAATAGGTTTTGCCGGCGCACCGTTCACGGTGATGAGCTACCTGGTTGAAGGCGGCTCGTCGAAAGATTTTAAGCTGACTAAGTTAATGCTCCACAACGAGCCGGAACTAGCTCATCAGTTGTTATCAAAAATTGCGACAGTAACAGCAGATTATTTAAATCTGCAGATTGCAGCCGGAGTAAATGCCGTACAGATATTCGACAGCTGGGCGCAGGCATTAGCATGGGATGATTATAAAGAGTTTTCGCACCGTTACATTTGCGAGATTATCAGTAAGCTAAATCGCAAGGACATCCCGGTAATATCGTTTTGCAAAGGCAGTTCAGTTTTTGCTCCATTGATGGCCGAAGCAAAACCGGATGTGATCTCCATCGACTGGAATGTTGATTTGCTCGACATTAAAAAACGTTTACCGGAAGGCATAGCGGTACAAGGCAATCTTGATCCGCATATTTTATATGCCGATAAAAAAGTAATTAAAGACCGTATTCATAAACTGTTCGACAGGATGAAGGGTGAAAAAGGGTTTGTTTTTAACCTTGGCCACGGCATTATGCCCGATATCCCGTTTGATAATGTGAAGTATGCGGTGGAATTGATAAAAGAATATAGCTAAGCCCCCCAGCCCCCTAAAGGGGGAGCGAATAGCAGGCGGGGTAAAATAGCTGCAACTCAAAAATTCCCCCTTTAGGGGGTTAGGGGGCTCGACGTTATGTATCCATACATTCTTTCCATACATATCATTTTTGTAGTCTGCTGGATGGCGGGGCTGTTTTACATGGTGCGCCTGTTTATTTACCATACCGAGGCGCAGGAAAGGCCCGAGCCTGATCGCACCATCCTGTCAAAACAGTTTGAAATAATGGAGCGCAAGCTGTGGTACATTATCACGGTACCATCAATGTTTATTGTTTTGGCTGCGGGTATAACCATGCTATGCCTCGCGCCAGTCTGGCTGCAACAGCCATGGATGCACATAAAACTGGGCTTTGTTGTGGGTTTAATAATATATCACTACATCTGCCAGCACAAAATGAAAGAGATGGCGGCCGGGACTTATAAATGGACATCAACCCAGCTCCGTTTATGGAACGAAGTGGCTACGCTGTTCTTGTTTGCAATAGTGTTTTTGGTCGTATTAAAGGATGCTGTGAACTGGATCTATGGCCTTATTGGGCTTGTTGGCCTGGCGGTTGTGTTAATGTTTGCTGTTAAACTGTACAAACATTCCCGCACAAAAAAAGGACAATAGTTCTGTTGCAGATAACTATCATCCTTTAAAGTTAGCCCCGAAATAGTACATTACGCCGCCACCGGTACTTTGACCGTCACCTCGGGTTCAAAAACAATTTTAGATTTTATCGAATTTGATACCAGGCACGCTGCTTCCGCCTTTTGAAGTACGCGTATTGCCCTGTCCCTCATGTCTTCGTTAATGATGGTAAGCCTTGGTTTTAAGGTTACTTCGGTCATCAGGTATTTCCCTTCAACCATCTCCAGTTTACCAAGGGCAGTGGAAGTGAAGCTTTCAAACTCAAGCTTTGAATTTTCTGCAATCGCCAAAAATGTAGTCATCAGGCAACTGTTTACTGCCGCGGTAAATAAATGCTCGGGCGACCATACTTTTTCTATCCCATTTGCAAATTGCGGCGGTGTTGCCACATCCAGTTTATCTGTAAGTTCGGGTGAGCTAAGTGTGCCCAGGCGGGTGCCGGTCCATTCCAACTCAACCTCGTATAGGTGTTCTGTGTTCATATTATTAGTTATAAATGTTAATATTTTATTGTTAATGCGTCAGGCAGTTGACGCTTATCGCTATTTTAAATTTTACATCCCTGCGCACCGCAGCAGGCTGTGTTTGAAAGGGCCATAAAAACAAACAAGCCGCTAATTGCGCCGAGGCTCCAGTCATGGGCTTGTATCGCCCAAAAAACCATAAATAAGCCTAATGCCAGGCGCAAAACGCGGGCAAAGTGCCAGTTTGTAAAAAGCCGTTGTTTTATCGTATTCATTTTACGTAGGTGGTTAAATTGTGCCAGCTGCCGCCATTGTAAACGTGCTTATACCCTTTTGACTGCAATATTGCTTTTGCTGAGCGGCTCCGCATGCCCGAGGCGCAACAGGTTACAATTACGTCCTCTTTTTTTAATTTACCCATTTTGTCGTGCAACATATTCAAGGGAATATTTATCGAGCCCCTGAGGTGCCCACCGGCAAATTCACCGGGGCTGCGTACGTCAATAACCTTGGCGCCGGCAGCTAATATTTCGCCAATGTTAATGCTATTGCCAATCTTAAAAAACTGTTTTATTTTTTCTACCAGGCCCATACTTAGTTGTTTAAAAATTTATCAATGTTTACCCAGGTGCCACCATCATAACAACCAATATTGTGTTGTTTTAGTAGTTGGCCGGCCTTTAAGCTTCGCACGCCCGAGGCACAGCATACTATAATTTGTTTCGCTTGCTTAAGTTCATCAAGATGACTGCTTAAATCGAATAACGGAATGTTTACACTTTTTGCCGCGTGTCCGGTGCTGAATTCTGCCGGCGTTCTTACATCTACTATTACCGTTCCGGGTAATGTTATTAATTGCGATATGTCGTCCATTTTTTCCTTTTTGAATATTTGATAATACAAAGGTGGGTACAACAAAATGGATGTTTGGTAACATTTGTTGCACAAGGAATTTTAATATAAAATAACCAGCGCATTTATAATAGCGGCTTCTATTTTAGCTAAAAAAAACGGTCGAAAAACCACATGTTGTTTTCATGATGGTTGATTAAGCAGGGCACGTTACATAAGGTTTGTAATTGTGTCTATATCACTTAGTTTCTTTAACCGCAATCAGCACGCTTGCCCTGCCATCCCGCACATCAGGATTCACCCCAACCGTCATCAAAAACTTACCGGAGTAATTAGCCTCGGCAATGGTTGATCTTCTGCCCGGGAAAACATTCAACTCGCTAATTGTGTACATTTTATCCGGGTTTAGCCCCTTAAGTTTTATAGCGCTTGAGCCAGCATGGTATCTTGTGCTTACCAGGTAGTTAAACATTATCGCCGATGTTTTTGCAGGGTTTACATACATGATGGACGCCACATCATTTTCGCGCGGATTTTGCAGGCGGTATTGGTCGCCGTGCCATATCTCATCGCTGAATTGTTTGTAGGTGGCAACTGCGTTCTGACAAAATGCCAGCTCATCAGGTTTTAACTTGCCTATCACAATGTCGAAGCCCAGCTTGCCCATCATGGCCACATCAACCCTGAATTTAATGGGCTGTTTGCCCCAGTCGGTAACATGGTTTGAGCTGGTTAGGGCCGGGTAGAAATAAGAATTTTCCCACTGGATGAATATCCTTTCCACAGGTTCAGTATCATCGCTTGGCCAGTATTCGGTAAAGTATTTTAGTACGCCATAATCAACCCGGCCACCGCCACCCGAGCATAGCATCAATGGCACCTTAGGATATTTGGCCCGCACACGGTCGAGTACTTTATACAAGGCGAAAACGTAGTCGGTATAAAAATTCGATTGGTTTTTTTCATACGCCGAGTAAGCGTTGAAAATAATCGAGTTACAATCCCATTTAATATAAGCCAGTTCCGGATTTTTGGTAAACAAATCATCAACCACACCGAATACAAAATCCTGCACCTTTGGGTTGGTTAAATCGAGCACCAGCTGGTTGCGCATGTAAAGTTCGGGGCGTTGCGGTTGTTTTATTACCCAATCCGGATGTTTTTCGTATAATTCGCTTTTGGGGTTCACCATTTCCGGCTCAATCCATATCCCGAATTTTACATCATTTGCTTTTGCTTCTTTAACCAGATAGGCAATATCATTAGGCAGTTTGGCTTTGTTTACCTGCCAGTCGCCCAGGCCGGCATGGTCGCCGTTGCGGGGGTATTTGTTGCCAAACCAGCCGTCATCCAGCAAAAACATATCAACACCAAGCTTTTTGGTGTCCTTTAAAAGCCCGGCCAGCTTCGGTTCGTTAAAATCAAAATAGGTAGACTCCCAGTTATTCAGCAGGGTTAGCCGCGGGCCGTTGCCGTCGACAATTTTATAATTACGTGCCCAGCTTTGCAGGTTGCGGCTGGCTTCGCCTTTGCCTTTATTGCTTAGCGTATAAACAAATTTTGGCGTTGTAAATTCAACACCGGGTTTCAGTACATAATCGGCAGCAAAGTTATTTATACCAGCTATCAACCGCAGGTTATTCGCCGGGTCGACTTCAAAATCAATGCGGAAGTTACCGCTCCATTCAAGGTTGCCATACATTACTTCGCCTTCATCCTCGCCGGCGGGCTTGTTCAATGATACCATGAATACGGGCGGTTCAAACAAATCTGCGCGGGTACCAAGTTTCGAGTCGATGGTTTTTATGCCATGGTTAAGGGCCTCTTCCTCGGGCTGCATTTCCTGCGCCCAGTCGCCATGGTAATGTTTAAGCCAATATCCGCCTGCTTTTATGCAAAGGTTGGCTGACGCGTACTTATTAAGCACCACATCCTTTTTTTCGTGATGGGTAATAACGCTCCATTGCTCGGTTACATCCTCGTTATAATAGGTCTGATAATTAAGCGTAACCTCAAAATCGTAAACCGAATCCTTCAGCTTAATGCTCAGCAGGCTTACATCGTCATTAATTTTAGTAACAGTATGATTAACGTATTTCAGATCTAACGATTTATTGCCATCAGCATGAGTTACTGCGATGGCCGGCTCCAACAGGTTGCGCGTGCCGGAAGAAGTGTAAGCGTTGTTATAGCTGCCAATAGTCCCACTAAAGTTGTACATTTTGGCAATCGAGCCGTATTCGTTTTTATCGGTAAGCTTGCTGCCAAAATAAACCATGTTCAGCAGCTTATCCGGGGTTACCTGCAAAACAAGGGCATTGTCTTTTGTTTCAACGGGGATAACTACGTCCTGTGCTTTTGCACTAATAACAGTAAACAGGCACAAAAATGCACCAGTGAGGAGAGTGTTTAAGTATGATTTATTCATAATTGGTTTATTATAGCGGATGATATTAATCCAGCAAATCAAATTGTCGCGCGTCTATTTTTCGGCTAAAGCCCTTGTCAACTTATATTATTGTCCGTCACTTAAAAGTGACGGCAATGATGGGTTGTTAATCTAAATTCATTGCCGTCGGTTTTAACCGACGGATTGCCAACAGTAAAAGGCCGGCTTTAGCCACAAGGCGCTATGCTATTTATCGGACACAAACAGATTTAAAGCAGACAGTCGCCTGTTAATTTCTTGTTCTTGGTTCTTGGTTCTTGGCTCTTCTCTCAATAAATCACCCCGTCCTTCATCACCATCTTCACCTGTTTCACTGCTTTTATATCTTCGGCAGGGTTACCTTCAACGGCAATAATATCCGCAATATAGGTGGATTTTATATTCCCGAGGTCATTTAATTGAAAAACTGTCGCATTTACACTTGTAGCCGATTTTAGCACGTCAATTGGCTTCATGCCGTAGTCAACCATTAGCAACATTTCGCGTGCATTATCGCCGTGGTCAAACACGCCCACGTCGCCACCCATGCAAATAGTTACGCCGGCTTGCATCGCCTCTTTAAATATCTCGCGCTTATGGGTAACGCTTTCGGGCTCAGGGTCGGTTCCTTTTTTCCAGCCTGCATAGGTAAATATGGCTTCAGTTGCTGCAAGTGTGGGGCACAGCGCTATGCCTTTTTCCTTCATCAGCTTAAATAGTAGCGGTGTGCCGCCATCGCCGTGCTCAATTGTTGTTACGCCGGCGGCAATGGAACGTCGCATACCTTCTTCCGTTCCCGAATGCACGGCCACTATCCGGCCGCTGCTTTTGGCAACCTCAACTGCTATTTTCAATTCGGCTTCGGTAAAAGTGGGCTGGGTGGTGCCGTTTTCGCCCCAACGGTAATCGGCATAAAGCTTTACCACATCGGCCCCATGGCCAATCTGCGACCGCACCACACGGGTGATGCCATCAATGCCATCTGCTTCCTCGCCGCCTGTAATTACGCTTGCTTCGGCAACGTTGCTTTTAGGCCCATAGCTGCCGGTAGCTACAATGGCGCGGGTGGCAACCAACATACGCGGACCCGGAATAACGCCCTTTTTGATAGCCTCCCTTAAGCCTACATCATCATAAGCTGCGCCTTCGGTGCCTAAATCCCGTACGGTTGTAAAGCCGGCCATCAGCGTAGCTTTTGCGTGGTTAACCGCGCGTGCCGTACGTTCGGCCCGGCTTTCGTTCAGCACCTGGTTGTTCCACGAAGTTTGATTATAAGGGTGCAGGAATAAATGGGAATGCCCCTCAATCATGCCCGGCATTACTGTTTGGCCCTTTAGTTCGATAATTTTTACTGATGAAGGCACTGTTATGCTGTTGGGCTCGCCGGCGGCCTCAATGCGGCTGCCTTTTATTAAAACCCACCAGCCTGCATGCATTTGTTGCCCGTCAAAAACGCGGTCGGGCTTTAGCAGGATGTAGTTGTCAAATGTTTTTTGCTGCGCGATGATGGACGTTATTAGCGATAAGATTAAGGTGAAGGTTAGGTTTACAGTTTTCATAATTGTATTTGTAGTTGTAAAGCAAGTTATTAAATTTATTTTTAATCCCGTGCAACCATTTCGCAACCCTTTTCATCTTACCTTTAAATGATGTTTTTGGAGCCAAAATATACTATTGACGAACTGGTAAAAAGATGTAAGGCAAATGAGCGTAAAGCCCAGGAAATGCTGTACAAACAATTTGCTTCGAAAATGCTTGGGGTTTGTTTACGCTACGCAACCGACCGTATGGAAGCCGAGGATATGCTGCAAAATGGGTTTATCAAGGTTTTTAACAAGATAGAAGACTACCGTGGAGAAGGCTCGTTTGAAGGATGGATACGGCGGATAATGGTACACAGTTCGATAGAGTACTACCGCAAATATCATAAAATGGTGCAGCTGGTTGATATTGAGGATGCTGCCGGGCATACATCGGTTGATGCACAGGCCACGTCAACGCTGGCCGCTAATGAGTTGATGGCTTTGATACAGCAACTGGCTCCGGGTTACCGCATAGTATTTAACTTATACGCCATTGAAGGCTACTCGCACCGCGAAATAGCTGAAATAACCGGGATAAGCGAGGGGGCATCAAAATCGCAACTATCAAGGGCGCGGTCGGTATTAAAAGAACAAATAGTAAAAATGGAAGGTAAACGATATGGATATGCAGGATAAAGAATTTGATACGCTGTTTCGCTCGAAGCTTGAAAACTTTGAGGCCGCACCTACCAGCCAGGTATGGGACGGTATTGTTGAGGGCCTGCATGGCAAACGCCGTTATGCTGTATTGTTGCCATGGTTAAGTATAGCCGCAAGCGTACTTGTTTTGGTAGCTTCAGGGGTATTGTTTATCCCGCAGAAAACAGCCGTTAAGCCTTCTGCTAGCCACGAAATTGCTAAAACACAGGTAACGCCGCAGGTTATTAAACCAAGCCCGGCAATACCACAACAACAAAGTATAGCGCAAATACCTGCAGTTGCAACTGCACCGGTTAACCGGATGGCACAGGTAAGACCTGTAAAAACAAATGTGCAAGCACCTGTTACAAACACAGCACCTGAAACCGTGCCGGCGAATGTAAATGCAGCGCAACCGCACGAACAACAAATAATAGCAGCAGTACAGCCAAAAGAAGTAATTTCGCCCGAAGCTCCGGGCTCGCAAACGCAGGTAGTTGCCCCGCAAACGGTAGATATGCCCGTGGCCGCTGCCATTAAACCGGTAATAGCCGCAGCGATGCCAAATATTGTAGATAAACAAAGTATTGCGTCGGCAAGGCCAAAACATAAAGCACATGGCATAGGCGGCTTCCTTAACACCGTAATTGCTGCGGTTGATAAGCGAAAAGATAAAATAATTGAGTTTACTGATTCGGATGATGACGATGAGTCGAACATTACAGCGGTTAACCTGGGGATACTAAAATTTAAAAAGGATAAAGCAGAAGTGAGTAGTTTGGCTAAATGAGAGGTTGATTGGGTTAAAGCATAGTGTACATGTTGCTTTTTCTAACTCAACCAACCTAATCCAACTGAATCAACAAATCAACTAAAATTAACAACAGACAAAATGAAACGCATAATAATTACTACAATATTAAGTATAGCAATCTTCGGTGCTTTTGCACAAACTAAAAAGGACAGCAGCATGGCTGTGCCCGATTCTGTAAAAAGAAAAAGCGTTAACATCTCGCTAAGTGTTGGCGACGACGACTCCCACCGGTGGAAAGATACCACTACTTATAACGACAGGTCGTACCCACGGTTCTCATTCGGTATCACGTTCTCGAGGTTTGATTTGGGACTGGCTACCTTGATTGATAACGGCAGCTTTACCCTCTCGCCTAAAAACGACTTTTTGCGCTACCGCTCGTGGAAAACCAGCAACGTAGGTTTCGACCTGGTGCAGATGGGTGTAAGGTTTAGCCCCAACTTTAAGATATACCTTTCTGGCGGGTTCGACTGGACGCTGATACGCCTGCGTGAAGATATCACCATACTGCCTAACCAGCCGGTGCTGACTTATCGCCGCGATAATATCGACTACAGCAAAAACCGCTTTTCATCAACCTACCTGCGTATACCGCTATCGTTTGATTTTCGCACCAACGAGAATAACGAAGGAAAACGCGCGCATATCGTGTTCGGTCCGGATGGTGGCCTGCTGCTGGGTGGCCGGGTGAAGCAAATAAGCAAGGAAAACGGGAAGCAAAAGATAGATGACGACTATCATTTCACAAAATTCCGTTATGGTGGCTTTGTACGCTTTGGTTACGGCGACATGGGCATCTTTGCCAAATACTACTTCAACGATATGTTTGAAAACAGCCCCGACCAAAAAGGGTTAAAGAATTTATCCTTTGGATTTACTTTAGGGTTTTAAAGGATTGTTGAAAGGTTGGAACGGACTGTTGAAAAGTTGGAATGTTGTAAAGTTGAAAGGTTAAAAACACCAACATTACAACCTTTCAACTTTACAACGTTACAACATCCACGTTCACCCTGTCCCCATGGGACTTCGGCTCGGATATTACTAAAAAATGCAAATCGGCATCGCTATTGTTTAATATGCGGTGCTTTGTGTTTGGGGCTATGTGGATCGATTCATTTGCCTGTACTGTTTTGCTTTCCCCTCCAACCTCGAATGTCGCGGTTCCGGATAAAATATAGAATACCTGCTGTGCATTATGGTGGTAATGCAACTGCTCGCCGGTGCCGGGTGGCATGCGTTCCTGTATAACGCTTAGCGTGTTTGATTTTAACAGGTGCCAGCCGTCGCACTGGTTGCCCCAGGTATAATGTTCGGCATTTTGGGTGGATGTAATCATAGTACAAATTTAAATTTTCCGGGGCAAATTTTAAGCCCCACCTAAATCCTCCCCGGTAGGGAGGACTTGAAAAAATGAAAGTGCGCGAAGCTAAAGTCTCCCCTACCGGGGGAGATTTAGAGGGGGCTTTACGCTATACAGGCAGTACAATTTGATACAAGTTTGAACAAACGGCGCAATAAGGCCAAAAAACCGTTTGTTTTTGTAATTTAACCCTTAAGCGTTAGCTAATTAAATTACATTTGAGGTTCAAACCAATGCTTCGCGCCTTTTAGTTATTGATGAAACCGTTTTGGCTTAAGTTATTTTTACCGGCAATTGGTATCCTGTTGGCTATGCAAAGCTACGCACAGGTATGTACTGGCAGCCTTGGCGACCCGGTTATTAACCAGGATTTTGGCTCGGGCGTAAACCCCGGTGCGCCATTATCAACCAGTGTAACCAACTATAATTATTATAACGCCGATTGCCCCAACGACGGCAGCTATACCATTGCCACCAGCACCAATGCCTGTTTTGGCCGCAGCTGGCACACCGTATCAAGCGACCATACCGGCAACCCCAACGGGTACATGATGATTGTTAATGCCTCAAACGACCCCGGGCTTTTTTACACGCAAACCGCCGAAGCCGGGCAATTATGCCCTAACACTACTTATTACTTCTCTGCATTTATAGGTAATCTGATTCTCTCTTCGGCCTGCGGCGGCGCAGCGACAAAACCAAACATTACCTTTTCTATTGAAACCCCGGAGGGTCTAAAACTGAACCAGCCCTATAATACCGGGGATATCGATACCTCGCCCGAATTTACATGGAAGGAATACGGCACCTATTTTACCACCCCGGCAAATGTTACCACCGTTGTGGTAAAAATGATAAACAATGCCCCCGGCGGCTGCGGTAACGATTTGGCGTTGGATGATATCACCTTTCGCGCCTGCGGGCCGCTTATCCAATCGGGATTTGGGGCATCTACAGGGCAAGGCACGCAGGAGTTGTGCGAGGGCGGCAGTGCCAAATATTCGCTGAAAGCTGACGTAACCGGCCCAAGTCCCGTATTGCAATGGCAGGCAAATTACAACGGACAAGGTTGGGGAGATATCCAGGGTAAAAACACCAACACCCTCGACCTTGATTTTCAGAATGCTGTAAAAGGCATTTACCAGTACCGCATCGGTGTTGCCAACGGGTCTGACATTGCATCGGTTGGGTGCCGGGTTTATTCAACGCCGTTGACGGTCACGGTTAACCCGCTGCCGGTCGTCGCGGCCATACCGCCTAAGACCTTTTGCGAGGGATACCCCCTTACGCTGGAGGCTACCGGCGGGGCAACTTACTTATGGACGGGGCCGGGCATGCAGCCTACTACGCAAAATCCATTGGTAATAAACAGCGCTACACCGGCAAACCAGGGTACCTATACCGTTGTTGCCACGTCCGACAAAGGCTGCCCCGCAGCGCCCGTGCAGGTGCAGGTTAAAGTTGTGCCCAAAGTCGTGGCAGTAGTAAGCGGCCCTGTCCCCATTTGTGCAGGCGATAAAACGCAATTAACCGCATCAGGCGGCTTATATTACAAATGGACGCCATCAACCGGGCTCGACCATGACGATATCCCCAACCCGGTTGCCAGTCCGTTAGAGACTGCTACATACGCTGTAAACGTGAGCAACGATGGCTGTAATGACGATACCAAATCAATAACCGTAACCGTAAGGCAGCTTCCTACAGCCGATGGCGGCGGCGATAAAAAGATATTCGAGGGGCAATCGGTAAAACTGAATGGTACCATAGGTGGCGATGAAATCAGCAGCTTTGCCTGGTCGCCCGCAACAGCGCTTGATAACCCATCGTCGGTTACGCCAACGGCCAACCCGACAGATGATATTACCTACACCCTTACAGTAACATCGCAAAACTGCGGCATAGCAACCAGCAAGGTTTTTGTAAGGGTTTATAAAAAAGTAACGGTACCCAATGCATTTTCGCCCAATAATGATGGTATCAATGACCTTTGGAATATCGAGGCGCTGGTAACCTACCCTGATTGTTCGCTACAGGTTTTTGACCGGTATGGCAGAAACGTATTTAAAAGCACCGGCTACTCAAAAGCCTGGGACGGCACCTATGGCGGCTCGCAGTTGCCCGAAGGGGTTTATTATTATATCATCGACCTAAAAAATAATACGCCAAAGCTTACGGGGTGGGTGCTGATTGTGAGATAAAAAGCCTTCAAATCCACGTCATTGCGAGGAACGAAGCAACCTCTACGAAGGACAGTCATGGACCGTTATCTGGTGGTATCCCAAATGCGGCGTTTGAGTAAACACAAGCTTTTTACTTCTTGATTAGCAGGCGTAAAGATTGCTTCGTTCCTCGCAATGACGTGATGGTGAGTTTGGAGCGGCTGGAACGTTTGTTATAGGGGATAACGGGAGTTACAAGTGTTACAAGGAAATAGCCATAAACCACCAACCGGCCTGTCATGCTGGGCGGGAAATGACAAAAAAGGGTGTCATGCTGAGGCACTCGAAGCATGCGGGCAAAGGCCTATACAAGCGGACAGGTCTGCGCACAGCTAAGCACGCGGACAGGCCACTGCGCTCATGCTTCGAGTGCCTCAGCATGACACCCTTTGTATTGCTTGGTTTTACAATCCAGTCTGATCATGCCAATCTTTAAATCCTATAAATCATGGTTCAGACAAATGTTTCCTGTAACGGATGGAACGCGTGTAAAGGGGAATAACAAACGTTCCAAGTGTAACAAACCGTCGCCTTTTGCCTTTCAGCCAAGTGCAAATCAAATTGTCGCTTACAGATTTTTGGCTAAAGCCTCTATCGTGTTATTTATGTCCCGTCCCTTAAAAGGGACGGCAATGAAACAGTTCTTTTCAATTCATTGCCGTCTGGCTTTAGCCGACGGAAATTATAAAATAACAATGCAGGGCTTTAGCCAAATTTCGCCATGCTGTATGGTGGGGAAGATAAACGTCTGTCAGGTATTACGGCTTCAATTTGGTTTGCGCCCTTTCAGCTTTTACCTTTCACGTCAAAACCCTATCTTTGTATTGAGGTAAAAATTGGATAAAGTTAAAGTTTTAGAAAGGTATCTCCCGCCCGATGCTGCCCCGCTCATCGGCCGCTGGATTGACTACTTTAAATGCGAATTTAAAATTTCGCGCAACCGCAACACAAAATTTGGCGACTACCGGCCCCCGCATTCGGGCAAAGGGCACCGCATTTCCGTTAATTTCGATTTAAATCCCTATGCTTTCCTGGTAACAACCGTGCACGAGTTTGCGCACCTTCATACCTGGAACGAACACAAGCATAAAGCCAAACCGCATGGCACCGAGTGGAAAATGAATTTTAAACGGATGATGCAACCATTTTTTGAGAAAGAGGTTTTCCCGGCGGATGTTAAACACGCCATAACAAGCTATTTGAATAATCCGGCCGCATCCAGCTGCACCGACCTTAATTTGTACCGGTCGTTGCGTAAGTACGATGCTCCAAAGGAGTCGGAAGCAGTGGCAACGGTTGAGAAAATCCCGTTAAAAGCAATGTTTAAGCTGAAGGACGGCCGTATATTCAGGAAAGAGGAAAAGCTGAGGAAGCGTTATAAATGCACAGAAATAAGCTCGAAACGGGTGTATTTATTTAGCCCGGTTGCCGAGGTTGAGCTGATTGCAGATTAATTGACCTGGGTATGCGTTTTACCGCAGGCCTGCGACCTGCGCTGGTGAATTTCGCTCCGTTGGAGCTTGGAAAACACCGAGCCCCAAAGGGGCGGCACCCGTCAGCACAGGTCGCAGGCCTGTGCTAATAGACGTTTCAATTTATGATGGACAATTTAGTATTGATTGATAAAACCGTAGCCTTTGTAAAACAGACACTAGAGGATGCCGAAGGCGGTCATGATTGGTGGCACATACACCGCGTATGGAACAATGCCCGGCTAATTGCCCAAACCGAACAGGCTGATGCGCTAACCGTTGAACTCGCCGCCCTGCTGCACGATATTGCCGACAGTAAGTTTCATAACGGCGATGAAGAGATAGGCCCCCAAACGGCGGGCAACTTTTTAAACGGTATTAATGTTGATGCGGAAACCATTCACCATGTACAGCAGATCATCAGGCATATTTCGTTTAAATCAGGCTTTGATAAAAAAGAATTTCAATCCATCGAGCTGGATATTGTGCAGGATGCCGACCGCCTTGATGCCATTGGAGCGATAGGTATTGCCCGAGCTTTCAGCTATGGAGGTTTTAAAGGCCGTGAACTCTATAATCCCGAAGTTACGCCAAATTTGAACATGACCAAGGCCGAATATAAAGCCTCGACCGCGCCCACTATTAATCACTTTTACGAGAAACTGCTATTGCTTAAGGACAAAATGAACACCGAAACAGGTAAACGACTTGCCCAACAGCGGCATGATTTTATGCTGGCCTACCTGGAGCAGTTTTATTCGGAGTGTTAATCGCTTACCTTATTTCTTAATCCCGGGATAACAATAGACACATTTAGCTGTTGCATCTTGCAAACTAATATTATTATATTTTAAATTTAGGCATGTCTAAATTTTTTATTAGATTTGTATAAAATTTACAATGTTGCATCAGCCCTTATGAAGAAATACCTACTATACCTATTAATTATTGCCGGGATAAACAGCGCATTTGCGCAGGATACAGTAAAAAAGGAACGCTTTAGCTTCCATTTTCAGCAGACCATAATTACACAATATAAACCCGGTTTCAGCGCCAGCTATACAGGGCTGAACAGTTTATCAACAAAAGAAGAAACGCAGAGTTCCATTACCTCTACCTTTTTTGGTGCTGCCAGGCTATGGAAAGGCGCCGAAGCCTATTTTAACCCAGAAATTTCGGGAGGGGCAGGCTTGAGCAAAACTTTAGGCATAGCAGGTTTCCCTAACGGCGAAACATTCAGGGTAGGCTCTGCTGAACCGAAAATTTATATCGCGCGTTTATACTTTAAACAGAATTTTGAATGGGGAGCAGAAAAGGATACCATACAAAGCGATGCCAATGTTTTGGCAGGCTTAAAAAGCAAACGTTATTTTTCGATAGCTGCCGGTAAATTTGGCATGGCCGATTTTTTTGATGGTAACCAGTTTAGTCACGACCCGCGCTCACAGTTTATGAACTGGGCATTGATGGATAACGGCGCCTGGGATTATCCCGCGAATACCCGCGGCTACACCATGGGCATAGTTACCGAACTTGGCCAGCCAACCTGGACACTGCGCTTTGCCCTTACCATGGTAGTTACGCAAGCCAATTCCTCGATATGGGACGGCAAAGTAGGTAAAGCCAATACACAAACGCTGGAGTACGAAAAACGCTATACTTTGAACGGTCAGAAAGGAACACTGCGTGTGCTGGGCTTCAGGAACAACGGCAAATTCGGTGATTATAACTTAAGTATCGCCCAAAATCCAACCGCACCAAATGTAGATACCACGCAGGCTTACGGCCGGCATAAATATGGCTTCGGTATAAGCGCCGACCAATATTTAAGTAAGGATTTTGGGGTATTTGCAAAAGCCAGCTATAACGACGGCCATACGCAAACCTGGTTTTTTACCGAGATTGACCGCACGGTATCTTTCGGCGGTGTGCTAAAAGGTACCTCATGGAAACGCGCTGATGATGAAGTTGGATTGGCCTTTATTGGCAACGGTTTATCGGCCCCTCATAAAAATTACCTGGCGGCAGGTGGCTACGGGTTTTTAATTGGCGATGGCAAACTAAACTACGCCCCCGAAATGATTGCCGAACTGTATTACAAGGTTAACGCTTATCAGCACAAGTTATTTTTAACACCCGATTACCAGTTTATTGTAAACCCGGCTTATAACAAAGACAGGGGGCCGGTAAATGTGTTTTCGATAAGGGCACATGTGGAATTTTGAATCGGGATTTAGGGATTTAATGGATTAACGCGATGTATGCCGACTAAATTTAACCCCGCATTAATCCTTTCTCTCTTTTTTCAATCAAATGTAAAAATCGCGTTGGTTTATAACCATTCTAAACAAAATGCGTTTATTAGTACAATGAAGAAATTTTTGCTGCCCGTATTGCTGATTGTTGTTGCATCGACTGCTTTTACCTATGTAAACAGTACGGTAACCCGTGCTGCCATAGCTTTTAAAACCAAAAATATGGGCATCGGCGTTGATGGCACCATTGGTGGTTTACAGGCCGATATCCACTTTAACGCAGCCAACCTCGCAGCCAGCAGCGTCGAGGCGTCGGTTGATGTAAACACATTAAATACCGATAATTCAAGTCGTGATGAGCATTTGCACGGCGAGGACTTTTTCGACGTAACGAATTATCCAAAAATCTTCCTGAAATCGGTATCAATAAGTCACCGAAGCGGCAACAACTATACCGGCCGGTTCAATTTGACTATAAAAGCCAAAACTAAACAGGTTGATATTCCATTCACGCTTACCCAGGCCAACGGCACATCAACCTTTAAGGGCAGCTTCAAAATAAACCGCCTTGATTACGGCATAGGCACCAGCAGCCTGGTACTAGCCGATGAGGTGAGTATTAATATTGATGCTGCGGCTAAGGATTAAATTTAGTCTTGAGTCGAAAGTCTTGAGTCCTAAGTCGGAAAAGGTTATTATTGACTTAGGACTTCCGACTAAAGACTATTGACTTGACTCTTCAGTTCTTATGATACGGTTTCCTCCAAACAATAATGCGCCATACCAGCTCAGCACTTGATAGTGCCACAATTGCAAAAACTGCAGCCCAAACAGCATGCTCTTCTGATGAAAATGCGCCAAACAGCGCAACAAAATAAACGGTAAAGGGTAGCAAAATCATCAGGCAGAGGCCAGGGATACCCAAAGGGATTGTGAACGGGCGATGTCTATCCGGCTCTGCTCTGCGTAGTCTTATTAGCGACACATATTCGAGTGAGAGGCCGGCGCCGTAAACGGTGACATCGATAATCAGTAAATCGCCGAATTTCCATAGCGTCATCAAGCTTACAATAACAGAACATACGATTATTGACACGTAGGGCGTTTGAAAACGGCGATGCTGGCGGTTAAGTCCTTTATGCAGCAAATCATCATCAGCCATTACCTTTGGCACCCGCGAAACAGATAATAAAACTGCGGCGTATATCCCCAGGCTGCTGGCCATGCCTGCAAAAGCAATCAGGCCCCCAAGCCATTTGCCGCTGATAATTTCGGCTACTGCCGGGAAGCCTTTATCTTCTAAAACTGCAGCACTTATACCGGTTTGCTGGGTAACTAAAATCACCATAACATATAACACTATAACCAGCACGAAAGCAGTAAAAACAGATACCAGGTACGATTTTACCGGTTTATCAACCTCTTCGGCATAGGTGGTTACATTGTCCCAGCCCAGGCAGTTCCACATTACCACATACAGCCCCATGCCCAGGGAAGGGAAGGGAACACCTGTTAATGATGGCGACGGGATATGTATACCACCGGTATGGTGCGCAAAAAAAAGCGTAAACATGATGATGAAAGGCGCAAACACTATCGCCCCTAAAAATAACGCGGTCCTTCCCACCGGTACGATGCCTAATATATTAAGCCCTGCCGATACCCAGACAACGCATAAACACAAAGGGATACGGTATTCGGCCAATGCCGGGAAAAAGTAGGAAGCATACAGCACAAACAGCCCCGGGTAAATTGCCAGGTCGACAAACGTGTAGAGCCAGGTCCACCAACCTTCAAAAAACCCCCAGCGGGTGCCGAGCGCATATTTTACCCATTTGTAGTAGCCGCCGGTTATGGGCATCATGCTGTTCAGCTCGAGCACGGTTAAAATTGCGGGCACATCCCACAGTATCGGGGTTATAATCAAGAGCAGTAGCGCACCATGTTCACCTACATGCGTTAGCAAAGGTTCAAGCCCGTACGGCCCGCCGGATACGGTAAAAAAGATAACAGCGACAAGCTGTATAATCCTTATTTTTTTTAGTGGCAAAGCGGCTGGCATCGGCAATAAAAATATTATTTATTAGCCGTGAAATCTAATGCCAACTTTAAAATTTCCTTAAAAAAACATTAACTCAACGTATCATAAATTTTACAATTTATTCCCTTCCCGCATACCGTGTTAAACCAAAATTAAGTAACCGTTACATTTCTTCCGCGCCTTAAAAAGCCGCAACCTATTGTTTAGTTTTAATAAAATTGAAAGCTATTGCTATGCGGAAAAAGATATTATTTATCACCGGCTCCATCAATCAAACCACACAGATGCACCAGATATCGCGGCACCTGCAGCAGTACGATTGCTGGTTTAGCCAGATGTTTCCCAACTCCCAATTTTTAAAGACCATTATAAAACATACGCGGCTTGCCGATGGAACAGTATTAACGGGCCAGTTTCGGAAAAACTCCGAAAACTACCTGTCATCGCAGGGTTTGCAGATTGATTACGGTGCGCAATTAAACAAGTATGACCTTGTGGTTTATTGCTCGGACATGGTGGTAGACCCTAAGTTTAAGGATGCCAAAACGATTTGGGTGCAGGAGGGGATGATTGATAAACGCACCATATTAACCGGGATTGTAAAGGCGCTGGGTGTTGCCCCTTATTTTACCGGCGATACATCATTAAATGGTTCGACCAACCAATGCGACATTTACTGTGCCGCATCCGAAGGATATAAAAATCATTTTACTAAATATGGCACAGCAGCAGAGAAATTAATTGTAACCGGGATACCGAATTACGATAATCATGTTGAGTATGTAAAAAACGATTTCCCGTTTCGTGATTATGTGATGGTGGCGACGTCGGACATGCGAGAAACCTATCGTTTTGAAAACCGTGTGGCGTTTATAAAAAAGGCGGTTAAAATAGCTGCCGGCCGGCCTATGCTTTTTAAACTGCACCCGAATGAAAAGTTCGACAGGGCCGAAGCCGAGATCCGCAAGTATGCACCCGCCGGAACATTGGTATTTAACAGCGGCAACACCAGCCACATGATAGCCAATTGCTGCGAACTGGTAACGCAGTATTCGACAGTAGTTTATACCGGCATTTCGCTGGGTAAAAAAGTGCATTCGTGTTTTAATGTGGATGAATTGAAGCGCTTGTCGCCCGTGCAAAACGGCGGCACGTCGGCAATAAACATCGCCCAGGTTTGCAGCGCATTTATAGAGTTTGAGGGGAAGAAAGAAGATTTCGTTCCGGCGTTTATACCGCTGCCTGTGGCCATGCCGGATTACGAGTGTGAATACGCATAACAGCATTGCAGAGGGTATGGGGTTAAAAATAGTGATCGTTGTACAGGCCCGGATGTCGTCGAGCCGTTTATCGGGGAAGGTTATGCTCCCGGTTTTAGGGAAAAGCCTGCTCTACCGCATGATTGAACGGCTGAAGCTGGTGCGCAACGAAGTACAACTGGTAGTCGCTACATCGCATAAGGGGGATGATGATATCATCGAATACGAATCCTTAAAAATGGGGGTGCCCTGCTTCAGGGGCGACCTTAATAATTTGCTCGACCGGCATTACCAGGCAGCAAAAGCATTTGAAGCTGATATCGTGCTTAAAATACCGTCCGATTGCCCGCTTATCGACCCTCAAATTGTTGACAACGTGCTTGATGTTTTTATGGCCGATGGCGGTAAATACGACTATGTAAGCAACCTGCACCCGGCTACTTACCCGGACGGGAACGATGTGGAGGTGATGACTATAGATTGTTTAAAAAGGGCGTGGCAGGTAGCTGTAAAACCTTTGGAACTGGAGCATACCACGCCTTATATATGGGAAAACGCCGGCAGGTTCAGGATAGGTAATGTGAGCTGGGAAACAGGGCTCGATTATTCCATGTCGCACCGCTTTACCATCGATTACGAAGCCGATTATCAATTTATAAAAAGGGTATTTGAAGAACTGTATGAAGCAAACCCGGCATTTACCTGTACCGACATTATAAACCTGCTTGAGGCAAAGCCCGGGATATACAACATTAATGCACAATACGCCGGCGTAAACTGGTACCGCCATCATTTGGATGAGCTAAAAACCATTACCGCTGAGCAGACAAAAATACCTGCAGTATAAACCAATAATAATGCACCAAACACAAATAAACCGGCTTGAAGCAACAGCTTTAAACGTACGCGAACATATTATAAAAATGTCGACCGATGGGGGCTGCTTTGTTGGCGCCTCACTGTCGGCTGCCGATTTGATAGTTTACCTGTATTCGGAGTTTTTAAATGTAAACGCAGGAAACTTAAACGATCCAAACCGCGATTACCTGTTCCTGTCAAAGGGCCATGACGTACCAGCACTCTACGGCACATTCGCCGAATTGGGCTTGCTGGAAAAAGAGCGCCTTCAAAATCATTTAAGCCTTAACGATAATATTTACTGGCACCCCAATACAAAAATACCGGGTATCGAGTTTCATTCCGGCTCACTGGGGCATTTGCCGTCGGTGGCAATTGGAGTGGCCATGGATATTAAAATACGTGGCGGCAGTAACAGGGTGGTTTGTATTATGGGCGATGGCGAACTGAATGAAGGTACCTGCTGGGAGGCTGCCCTGGTGGCCAACGCCTATAAGCTTGACAATTTGATCTTCGTGATTGACCGCAACCATTTCCAGGCCAATATGGCAACGGAGGATTTGATCCCGCTGGAGCCGCTGCACGATAAATTTACGGCATTTGGCGCCGCAGTAAAACGCATAAACGGCCACGACTTTGAGGCCCTGCACGAGGCATTTTCCGCGTGCCCATTTGAAGCCGGCAAGGTTAACGTGGTAATAGCTGACACGGTTAGGGGCAAAGGCCTGCCCAGCATTGAGCGCCGCGCCGACAGGTGGTTCTGCAATTTTAACGCCGAAGAAGTTGACAGCCTGCTGAAAGAACTGCACGGCGAGCACACCACACAATTAACATCAGAAACTTTAGTAGTGAGGTAACCATGACTTACGAAGAATTATTAACCGAAACCGCCCTGAACGACGATCGCTTTATAGTGATGACGGCCGAAAACAGGGCTTTAGTGCGCAATATACCAGCCAAATTAGGAAACAGGTTTATCGACACCGGCATAACCGAACAAACCATGATCGGCGCGGCCGCCGGTCTTGCGCTGCGCGGCCGTATACCGGTTGTGCACGCGCTTGCATCCTTTTTATCTATGCGGGCATTTGAGTTTATCCGTACAGATGCGGGCATCCCCAAACTGCCGGTTAAGCTGAGCAGCTTTATACCTGGGTTTTTGTCGGACGGAAACGGCCCGACGCACCAGGCGCTTGAAGACATCGCCCTGATGTGCGGCATCCCAAACATGACGGTTTTTGCGCCGGCAGATGAGGACGACCTGGTAAAAATGCTGCCGCAGGTATGGAAGCACCCCAATCCTTCATACGTACGCATCAACACCCGGAAAACCGATTACGCGCACGCACCTTTTGAGTGGGGAAAAGCAGAAGTTGTTTCTATTGGTGAAGATGTTACCATATTAACCTATGGGCTGTTGTTTGAACAGGCATTGATAGCGGCCGAAGTTTTAAAAAGCGAAGGGTTGAGCGTAGGCCTTATAAACATGCGCAGCCTAAAGCCGGTTGACGAACGCGCCATACTGGAAGCCACGCGCGAAAGCCGCCTCACCATAACGCTGGAAGACCATTTTCAAACAGGCGGCCTTTACAGTATAGTCGCCACCGTGCTGCTTAAGCATGGGCTTACCGCCAATGTATTGCCAATTGCATTGAATGAACGATGGTTTAAGCCATCGCTGTTGCCAAATGTGCTGCAGCACGAAGGTTTCACCGGGAAGCAAGTCGCCGAAAGAATATTGGGTTACAAAACTTTTTTCACTCAGCCTAAAATGGCCGTTCCTGAATTTTCAGAATAAAAAAATTGATTATGCCAAACACTGTAAAATTTAACCCCGATTACCCCGAAATAACTCAATCAAACAGCCTTTACGAACGCGCCTTAAAGGTGCAGAAGCCGGTTACGCAAACCCTGGCAAAAGGCCCGGGCCAGTTTACTAATGGTGTTGCCCCCAAGTACATTAAACGCGGGCAGGGTTCGCACGTATGGGATGTTGATGGTAACGAGTATATCGACTTCAATTCGGCAATAGGCCCTATTTCACTGGGTTACGCTTATCCCGCAGTTGATGAGGCGATAAAAAAGCAACTGGCTGATGGTATCACCTTTTCGCTGATGCACCCGCTGGAGGTTGAGCTTTCGGAGTTGATACAGGAAGTTATACCCAATGCCGAGGCGGTAAAAATATCGAAGACCGGGGCAGATGTATGTTCCGCAGCCATTCGCGTTGCCCGCGCCTTTACCGGTCGCGACAAAATATTTTGCTGTGGCTACCACGGCTGGCACGATTGGTATATCGGTATTACCAGCCGTAATGCCGGTATCCCTGAGGCTATCCAAAACATGACGTATACCTTCGAGTATAACGACATTGAAGCCATAAAAGCTGCGTTGGATGAAACCGTTGCCGCGCTGATTTTGGAGCCGTTTATTTTTGAAGCGCCTAAACCAGGCTTTTTGAAAGAACTGGCCGAAGTATGCAAAGCCAACGGAACGCTGTTAATTTTTGATGAAATGTGGACCGGTTTCCGCATTGCCATAGGCGGTGCACAGGAATATTTTGATGTGAAGGCCGACCTTGCCGTGTACTCAAAAGCCTGCGCCAACGGCATGCCGATAGCACTGCTTACGGGTCGCGCCGATGTAATGGAGTTGTTCAACTCGGAGGTGTTTAGCTACACCACCTTTGGCGGCGAGGCGCTGTCGCTGGCTGCCTGTATTGCTACCATAAATGAACTGCGAGATAAAAATGTACCACAGTATCTTGACGAAAAAGGCGCGCTGCTGAAAGACGGCTACAACACCCTCGCCATTGAAATGGGCACGGATATCTACACGCGCTGTATAGGCTACAACTGCCGTTCAATGGTGACATTTACCCCCGAAGCAGGCAATGCCCTTGAGGTAAAAACCCTGATGCAGCAGGAGATGATAAAGCGCGGCGTATTATGGGCCGGCTTCCATAACATGTGCTATAGCCATAGCGATGAGGACATAGCCTACACCCTTTCAGCCTATCGCGATGTAATGCCAATAATGAAAGAGGCTATACAAAGCGGCAACGTTAAACAGTACCTAAAAGGCGATGTGCTGGAGGCTGTTTTCCGCAAGGTGAGCAATTACAATATCAAACCAAAGAAAATCATTAGTTCATTGGTTCAATAGTTCATTGGTGGGCATAGCAACCTTTAATAACGAAAAGATACTAATGAACTAATGAGCAAGTGAACTAATGAACAACCTTTTCTCACTAAAAGATAAAACTGCAATTGTAACGGGCGCGCTTGGCCTGCTTGGTAAAAAACACTGCGAGGCCCTGGCATTAGTCGGCGCAAATGTAGTAGTTGCCGATCTGGATGAAAACGGCGCGGAAGCCTTTGCCGAAACGCTCGGCGAACAGCACGGTGGCCTTGGGATTGACGTTACCAACGAACGTTCCTTAAAAATTGCCCGTGATAAAATACTAACCCGCTATGGGTCGATTGACGTATTGGTGAACAACGCCGCGATAAACGACATGTTCGAGAATCCCGGCCTAGCTAAAGATCTCTCGGCATTTGAAAACTACCCGCTGGATGCGTTTAAAAAATCGCTCGACGTGAATATCACGGGCGTTTTCCTGGCATCGCAGGTATTCGGTACCGTAATGGCCGACCAAAACAGCGGCAGCATTATCAACATAGCTTCTACCTATGGCATGGTTGGCCCCGACCAATCTATCTACCGCAACGAATGCGGCGAACAAACCTTTTATAAGTCGCCGGTTTACCCGGTTACCAAGGGCGCGGTAATAAACTTTACTCGCTACCTGGCCGCTTACTGGGGTAACAAAGGCGTGCGGGTAAACACGCTTTCGCCGGGCGGGGTTGAGAATGCACAAAACGAATTTTTTATACAAAGCTATTCGGCCAAAACATTATTGGGCCGAATGGCAACAGCAACTGATTACCAGGGCGCGTTGGTTTTTTTGGCCAGCGAGGCCTCGGCATATATGACCGGTGCAAACCTGGTAGTTGATGGCGGATGGACCGCTATTTAACGCTTCACCCCGGTCCTCTCCAAAAGAGAGGGAGGCGTTCTTTTCTTATAGTCCTCTCCTTTGGAGAGGATTTAGGTGAGGCGGGGAGAACATTTTAAACAGAACCCTTAAATATTGATTGATATGTTAAACGAAAAACTTTCACGCATTAAATTACTCCTTACAGATTGTGACGGCGTATTAACCGATGGCGGTGTGTATTACGGCGAGACCGGCGAAGAGTTCAAGAAATTCGATATCCGTGACGGGATGGGTGTTGAAAGGCTGCGCAATTTTGCGGGTGTAACAACCGGCATTATTACCGGCGAACTTTCTCCCTCACTGATTAAACGTGCCGAAAAACTAAAAATAGCAGAGCTGCACTTAGGGGTGAAAGACAAACCTGCGGCATTTAAAGAAATTTTAGCCCGACTGGAACTGCAACCTGAAGAAATAGCCTACATAGGCGACGATACCAATGATTTGGAGGTGATGAAGCTTGCCGGCGTTACCGCTTGCCCGGCTGATGCCATATCTTTTATAAAAGAAGTTGCCGGCATAATATGTGAGGCAAAAGGCGGACAGGGATGCTTCAGGGAATTTGCTGAGATGATTATCGCGTCGCATCAAACTTCGGCAAAAGCAGCTTCTTCTGCCAACAGCGTAATTGAACTAAATACCGGTAAGAAAATAGGGAAAGGAGAACCCTGCTATATAATCGCCGAGATTGGTATCAATCACAACGGTTCGCTCGAAATTGCCAAACAGCTGATTGATGAAGCGGTTGCCGCCAAAGCCAGCGCTGTAAAATTCCAGAAAAGGACCCCCGAGATTTGCGTGCCAAAGGATCAATGGGATATTATGCGCGATACGCCATGGGGCCGGATTACTTACATCGATTACAAACGTAAAACTGAATTTGGCATTGCCGAATATGCAACCATCGATCAATATTGTAAAAAGCAGGGGATTGACTGGTTTGTATCAACCTGGGATGTTGAGGCGGTTGATTTTATGGAACGTTTTGATACCCCTTTGTATAAGCTGGCCTCGGCCTCGTTAACCGATTTTCCGCTGATAAACCGGATATTGTTAACAGGTAAACCTTTGATGCTATCAACAGGCATGTCGACCTACAAAGAAATTGAAGATGCCGTAAACCTGGTAAGGGCATTTGATGAAAATTACCCTTTGCTGGTTGCTCATTCAACATCGGCATACCCATGCAAACCCGAAGAGCTGAACCTCAAAATGATACAGACGCTTGGTGATAAATACCCTGGCCTCCCAATAGGCTATTCGGGTCACGAAACCGGCCTTGCTACTACCGTAGCAGCGGTATCATTAGGTGCAACATTCGTAGAGCGCCATTTTACCCTCGACAGGGCCATGTGGGGTTCTGACCATGCCGCATCCGTAGAGCCACAAGGCTTCCAGCGCCTGGTACGCGATATTCATGATGTGGAAACTGCCACCGGGGATGGTGTAAAAAAAGTTTATGAATCTGAACTTGGGCCGATGAAAAGGTTGAGGGTTAATATTGGGGAAGAGTATAGGGATAAATCATTAGCATAACATTTATTATTCGTCAACCAGCGCCAATACAAAACCGCGCGTCATTGCGAGGAACGAAGCAACCTCTACATAGGACATTCAAGGACCTTAATGTCCGTGCGAACCTGTAATCCGGCTGTCCGTTCACCTTGTACATTTTGCTTTATTGATTTGCATGCGTAGAGGTTGCTTCGTTCCTCGCAATGACGAATTGGTGAGTGCTCTGTGCATTATTGTATGTATCGGCAATAGAAAATGACATTAATTCAAACAACAACCACCATCCTCATCTGCTGGGTTATTTTAATCATAGCATGGGAACGTATATCGCCCTACCGAAAAGGCTTGCCCTTTTTTAGGGAGGGTTTTTGGGTGGATTTGGTTTGGTACACGCTTATCCAAAGCTATGTGCTTAAAATTTTAATATTTGATTTTATCATTGCACCACTGCAGCACAGTATTGCCTGGCAGGGCTTTGCGTTTTTTAAAAGCTGGAGCATAGCCGAACAGGTGCTGTTCTTTTTGATTACCCATGATCTGTATATCTATCTCTTCCACCGGCTGCAACATGCCAGCAAACTGCTTTGGCGCACGCACGAGGCGCATCATTCGGGTAAGGAAGTTGATTTTTTAGCGGGCTCGCGTTCGCACGCAGTTGAGATTATTATTAACCAGACCATTGAATTTGCACCAATTGTTATCCTGGGCGCCCACCCGGAAGTTATCCCTATAAAGGCTATGCTCGATGCTATGTTCGGTATGTTTATCCATGCAAATATTAACGTTAAGCTGGGCAGGCTGAAATATATTTTTAACTCGCCGGAGCTGCATTTGTGGCACCATGCCAATTACCGCGAGGTTTTCCATGCTAACTTCTCAACCAAGTTTGCTATTTGGGATTATCTTTTTGGCACGGTTTACGACCCTGGGTTTAAACCCGGTAACCAGCCCGAAAACTGGGGACTCTATTACGACTATCCGAAAGATTATTTTTTACAGCACGCTTTTTCAGTAAAACGTTTTGACGAAAAGGGCCTGCTAAAATATAAATGGTTTCGGCGCTATTACAAATCAAGGCCAGCCATTATCATCATAATTAAGAAACTTTTGCGGCTGAATAAAAACGCCATTGTTGTCAGGATGCACAAACGTAGCCCGGAGCCTGTGTTGATTGAAAATAATGAACGCGAAAATTTAATATCGAATAACAAGTAAATATAAACCTGGTGGCCTGGATCTACTTATTACTAGCTGCGCTTTGTGAAACGGCGTGGACATTTTGCCTGAAGCTGATGAAATTCAGCGACCTTAAAGCGTTACGGTTCGCCAATTTATACCGCTGGCACGGTGGCGGCTCCGTGATTAGTCCTTTTGTTGGCTATCTTGTTTTTGGTCTGGCCAACATCTACCTGTTTTCGATGGCGATAAAACAAATTTCAACAGCTACCGCCTTTGCCGTGTGGACAGCCGTTACCCTTTTATTGATTAAAATTGCCGAAACCACATTTTTTAATCAGCGCACTTCGTGGATCGAAGTGTTTTTTTTGATGCTGATAATGGTGGGAATAATCGGGTTGAAAACCTATGCAATGCAGGTTAAATAAGTAGTTTGGGGTTTCGCAGGCACTCCTTTTTTGTCATTCTGAACGTAGTGAAGAATCTTATTCTAGCGATTTTTGCGCTTGAAGGTATGCGCATCACTTTTTTAGCGTATACGTATCAATTGTATAAGATTCTTCACTACGTTCAGAATGACAAGCTTTTTTATCTTTTGAACACCCTTGTTTAAAAAGACAGCCCTACTTGTCGGTTGTTTCGTCGCTGGATTCTGACGATTCATGCCTGCTGTAATTCCAGTTCACTTTGTCGCCTGATTTTTTTACAAATATCCTTAGTAGCTGCTGGTGAAGCTCTTCGGGCTGTAACAGACCATCAACGGTTAATCTTTTATTGCTTAACGACATTTCGAAGTCTTTTCTATCTTTTATTATCCCCTTTTTTATGAGGATGTCGGCGGCCTCTTTCATCCTTCCATCTGGTTTGAGCGGCGGGATGGGTGGCGTTGGGGCCATAGCTGCCATTGGCGGCATTGCCGGCATCGGGGTCATTGATTGCATCGATGCCATAGCCATTGGCTTCATCGGGACCATGGGTGTCATAGGCTTAACGGGCATAGGTGGCATTGGTTTCATTGATATTGCTGCAACAGGGGCCATGGCGGGCATCGGGGTCATTGCCATCATTGGGGCCATAGGCGGCACAGGTTGGGTTATATCTGCATATTCATCAAGCAACTCATCAATTTTCTCACGGTTTTCGCTCACCGGCTTTGGCTCACCGTTAACATAAAATGATTCTACCATTTTGCGGTCCATAAAAACCTGGTACAGTGTGCCGTCCTTTTTAAAAAGATAGGTTGCTTTAGCTTTACCGTTTTTACTTTGATGCAGCATCATGACAGTACCATCACCAACTTCGCCCGGCTTGTATATCTTAATCTTGCCATTCATGGTGTCCTTTGCCGCTACCGGTGCCTCGCCGGCTTCGGCTTGTTTTGTTTGTTCGTTTTGCTTTAAAAGGGCATCAATTTGCGGTGCGTATTTACCCACCTGGCTGTTCGGCACTGTTTTGCCATTTACCTTAAGGTCGCTGATTTTTGAACCGGTTTTATTGAACTTATAGATTTTGTTGTCCTTTTTAAAATAGTAAAGGACCTTAGGATCTACCGTGGTGGTATGTTCTTTGGTTTGCTGATGTTTCGCAACTGATACCTTTACCGGGGTGTTTTTATTTTCTTTATTGGCCGAAAATGCAACTGTGCAAAATCCGGCGGCCACCAAACAAATGGTGAGCAGCGTTTTTTCCATGATATTTAATGATTGGTTATGATTGTTTACCATGCGTTTAACACGGTTTAATAAATTGCTTTTGTTATTGGCCAGCGCCATGCTTAAGCCTGGTGCCTGGTATTCCTGGCAGCTTAACAACGCCTGTATATAGCCGTATTTGCTGCTGGCCTGTTCAAGGGCAATATCGTCGCAGCAGTTTTCGCGCTCGGCTTTAATTAGCTGTGATATCCAAAGCACGGCTGGGTTAAAAAAGAACACGATCTCCATAAAACTTTGCAGCAGGTTCACCAGGTAGTCGCGGCGGCGGATATGCGCCAGTTCGTGTACCAGTATGGCTTCTACTTCGTCGGTTGATAGTGCGTTTATAAATCCTACGGGAATCAATATTAGTGGCTTAAAATGCCCTATCACCATGGGTACCTTTGCAATGCCCGATTCCACTATGCCGATAACCTGTTTTATTTTGAGATGAGCGGATAACTGGCGCAGCCTGTCGTTCCAATATTTATCCAGCGCCTTTATTTTGGTGTTTTTAAGCTGGTAAACTTCGTAAACGCCGGCTGCCAGCTTAATACTTTTGGCACAGATAATTAAAAACCATATTAATACAATGGTATTGCTGTGCTCATTTAAATAACCTACCAGGATACTGCCGACGCTTTGTTTCGCTTTGTAGACAGGGGAAGCATTGCTTTCCTGCTGTATAACCGCCACATTGGCCGCTGCCGCATTACCCGTGTTTACAATAACCGTGTGCCGGGCTTCTGTCAACTGCAGCTGCCCTAAAAAGGTAACCACGGTGCCACAGGCAAACAACAGCATGGCGGCAATAAGCAGGTTATATCTTACTGCCGCGCTTTGTCTTTTGGTAAAAACCACAACCAGGCCTCCCACAACAGCAAGCAATACGCCCTGCCATAACGAATGCATTAATGTATTGCCCAAAGCTTTAATAAGCTGGCTGCTTAGTAAGCTGCCTGTTGCTGAAAGTTCCATACTGTTGGTTTATTATCGGGTTATTATTCTTTATCTAATTTATTAAGCAGGTCTTTTATCGCTTTTATATCTTCTTTCGAAGGCGTATTATTGCCCAGTATCTGCATCACCAGGCTGCTTGACGAACCTTTGTACATGGTATCTACAAACTTATTCAGCAGGTGATTTTTTGTTTTTTGTTCTTCCTCAACAACAATGTATACATGCTTCATCTGGCTCTCGTCGCGTTTTAATATTTCCTTATCAACCATAATTTGCATCAGCTTTAGGGTTGAGGTGTAGTTAACATCCCTTTGCTCGTTCAGCTTATCGTTTACAAAACGAACCGTAGACGGACCGTGCTCCCAAAGCACCTGCAGTATCTCCAGTTCTGATTTTGTAGGGTCGAATTTGCGGCTGTTTTTTTCCTGTTCTGAATTCATAACACAAACGTAGGAATAATTTCGTACGAAACAAGCGATACCTTTATTTTTTTGAAAATATTTTAGCAAAAGGTGATTTTGGCATATTAAGAAGCGCGCTGCCCTTGTTAGTTTGTGACCAAAAAGCGGGGAACAGGTTGTGTACAAAAAGCCGGCAGACAGCTCCGGGGCATCCGGGAAAATACAAACATCAACGGATTATTGGCGGTAATAAGCGTAACGACAACGAAAATTACTGACACTAATTTGTCAGTACTTTTCGCATTTTTGCGTATCAGAAAAGATTAAAAAGTGCGTTATTATCGAAGAAACAAGCTTTTTAGTCACCCAGGGTGACTTTTTACTGTTCCACCCTGTTCCTTATGTTTCAGTGTGAACAGGAACAGTTTTTATTGCCCTTGCGCCTTTGTTAGTCTTATGCCCAAAAAGTGGAGGGACATCCTGATGTGCAAAAAGCAGGCGCACTGTTCTGCAGCATCCTGCAAAACACAAACATCATCGGTTGTTGGTGACAACACCAACAACGGCGTCGAAAAACTATCCTATTATCAACCCCCAAACTATCCCGTCAAATATTTAATTTAGCAGCGAAAACGAACTGAAGGGAATTATTACAAAATGCCAGACATTATACAGCTTTTACCAGATTCCGTTGCCAACCAAATAGCCGCAGGCGAAGTGGTACAAAGGCCGGCATCTGCCGTAAAAGAGCTTATAGAGAACTCGATAGACGCAGGGGCCGATAAAATACAGCTGATTGTTAAGGATGCAGGCAAATCGTTGATCCAGGTGATTGATAACGGCGCCGGTATGAGCGTTACCGATGCGCGCATGTGTTTTGAACGCCACGCCACCTCGAAAATACGCAAGGCTGAAGATCTTTTTGCCATCCGCACCATGGGTTTCAGGGGCGAGGCTATGGCATCGATAGCGGCAATTGCCCAGGTTGAGTTGAAAACCCGCCGCCACGAGGATGAGCTGGGTACCTGTATCACCATTGAGGGTTCGGAAGTTTTGAGCCAGGAGGCCTGTTCGGCCAATACGGGCACATCTATATCCATTAAAAATTTATTTTACAACACCCCGGCGCGCCGTAACTTTTTAAAAAGCAATTCGGTGGAGATGCGTTATATCATCGACGAGCTGCAGCGGGTAGCGTTGGCGCACCCGGAGATATTTTTTACCCTGCACCATAACGGGCAGGAAGTTTATCATTTGCCGGGCACCACGTTAAAGCAGCGTATCATCCACCTGTTTGGCAATAATTATAACGAACGGCTGGTGCCTGTTGAAGAAGATACCAGCGTAATTAACCTGCGTGGCTTTGTTGGCAAGCCCGAATATGCGAAACGTACCCGCGGCGAGCAGTTCTTTTTTGTAAACAACCGTTTTATAAAGGATGCTTATTTAAACCACGCGGTGCTGATGGCCTTTAAAGAGCTGCTGCCCGAAGATACCTTCCCGCTGTATGTGCTGTTTATCGATATAGACCCAAGTAAAATTGACATCAACGTTCATCCTACAAAAACGGAGATAAAATACCAGGACGAACAAACTATTTACGCCATTATCCGGTCGGCTGTAAAACGCTCATTGGGCAGGTATAATATCACGCCGAGTCTTGATTTCGACCAGGAAAACAGCATTGAACATTTGGTAACGCCGATACCTATAGAAGAAATTGTGCCGCCAACCATCAGTTTTAATCCTAACTATAACCCGTTTAATAACGACCGGCAGGTAGCGCACGATGCACCGGTATATAAAAGCGCCAGCGACTACCGTAGCTCGCCTATACCATCAAACTGGGATACGCTGTACGAAATCACCAAAAAGGATGTTAATATACAGCAACAGGTTTACGAGGAGAAAAGCATAGCTGTTGATGAACAGGAACTGAACAAGGCAAGCGAGCGGCAACTGTTCCAGTTGCAAAACAGGTTTATTTTGTCGCAGATAAAATCGGGGTTTATGCTGATCAACCAACAGGCGGCGCATGAGCGTATATTGTACGAGCGTTTTTTGCAGCAACTGCAAAATCACTCGGGAGTAAGCCAGCAAAGTTTGTTCCCGGAGTCGGTTACGTTAAATAGCAGCGATTTTGAGTTGTTAAAAGAACTTTTACCCGATATTCGTGCACTGGGTTTTGACATCCGGGAGTTTGGTAAAAATACGGTGGTGGTTGAGGGCGTGCCGGCCGATTTGAACAATGCATCGGAAAACGAAATACTGGAGCAACTGCTGGAGGGCTTTAAAAATAACCAGAGTATTTTAAAACTTGACAAACGCGACAACCTGGCCCGCAGCTTAGCGCGCAATGCTGCAACGAAAGCCGGCGTTAAGATGTCATTAGAAGAAATGAATGAACTGATTGACCAGCTGTTTGCCTGCCAGATGCCAAATGTTGCGCTAAATGGTAAGCTGGTAATTACTACATTTACACTGAACGAACTTTTAGAACGATTTGAAAAATAGCCCTGCGGGGAATAATAAAAATTTATGAGCGTATACAGGCAATCACCATTCGCCAATTTAACACCGGTTGTAAAAAACCTGCTGATAATCAATTTGATTTGTTTTTTACCATTTGTGGTGATGAACAACGATATGTATGATAATCTCGTCGTAAAAAATGTAGGTGAGTTTTATTTTAACTCGCCACTGTTCAAAGTGTGGCAAGTATTTACTTACATGTTTTTCCACGGTGGGTGGACGCATATTCTTTTTAATATGTTTGCCTTATTTTCTTTCGGCCCAATTCTCGAATATTCTATGGGCCCCAAAAAGTTCTTAAACCTTTATCTTATTTGTGGCATCGGCGCCGGTTTATTACAAATGCTTGTACAGGCGATAGCCGTTCATTCCCTCACCGGCAACTTCACAATGCCGCATTTTTCAATCGAGGATCCTTCAATTCCTGATCAAATAAAAGCGATATATTATGGTCCTGTTATAGGTGCATCCGGAGCTGTTTTTGGTGTTCTGGTGGCCTTCGCTATGCTTTACCCCAATATGGAGTTGATGATGATGTTTATACCCGTGCCGGTTAAAGCAAAGTATCTTATTATTTTTTACATAGGGCTGGAAATATATCTTGGTTTCGGCCAGTTTGCCGGCGACAACGTTGCCCACTTTGCACACATTGGCGGAGCTATATTTGGCTTTTTATTGATAAAAGCCTGGAATTTACGACGAATACAATAGCCCAACTTTTTACAAATTGTAAAATCGGGAAAGTCCAACAACTTTTTCTTAAAATATTAGTTATCAGCTAATAAGTACTTACAGCTATGAATACCCTTTGGCAAAACATACAACATAAAATGCTGCGTTCGGGCAGTAAATTGAACCTGCTTATCGGTATTAATATTATTGCCTATTTATTGGTAAACATTACCGATACCTTAGGCAGATTCTTTTTTAACTCGGCGATAATAAGCTTTTATAGTAACGAGTACTTGTTGCTATCTCCCAACTTACAAACATTACTTACACATTTTTGGACGCCAGTAACCTATATGTTCATGCATGCCGGGGTCTTCCACATCCTGTTTAATATGCTTTGGCTTTACTGGTTCGGGCAGATATTTGAAGAATACCTGGGCAAGCAACGGACGCTGGGGTTATACTTTATGGGCGGCCTTGCCGGTGCGTTTTTGTTCGTTTTATGCTACAATGCGTTGCCTGTATTCGCGGGTCGCGATGCTGCGCTGGTTGGCGCATCAGCCAGTGTGATGGCAATAATTATTGCAACGGCTACATTACTGCCAGACTACACCATTTCGCTGATATTAATAGGTCCAGTTAAATTAAAATGGATAGCCTTGTTTATTCTGTTTATCGATTTTCTGGGCATAGTAGGCCCCAACGCAGGTGGCGAAATTGCCCATATGGGTGGTGCTTTAATCGGGTTTGTCTATATTAAACAACTACAAAAAGGCAACGATTGGATTGCCGGCATTGCCAATATTTTTAAAGCGAAACCTAAATTAAAGGTGGTTTCAAAAAATTCTTCCGGAAAATCAACCGGGAAGCCGCGACAAGAAGAAATAGACCTTATCTTAGACAAGATTTCCCAGTCGGGCTACGACAGCCTCAGCAAGCAGGAAAAAGAGATATTATTTCGCGCAAGCAGTAATGAAGGCTAAAAAAAAGCTATCCTTTATCGATAAGATCATCCTTTGGCTAAACGGCCTCCTTTGTTTTGCGTTACTGCTCAGCTACCTCGCCCCGGTTGTAGATCCTAAAACTTTCTGGCTCATTGCTTTTTTCGGCCTGGCTTACCCGCTATTGCTGATAGGTAATATTGTGTTCGTGGTTTTTTGGGCCATTCGCCGCAGCCGGTATGTTTTTGTGTCTATTATTTGCATAGCAATTGGCTATAATGTATTGGCAAATAATCTTCAATTGCGCCTCAGTGATTCCTTTTCGGCCGGTCCCAATTCGTCAGTTGTACACATGATGACCTATAACGTGCACAATTTTAAGCGCTATGGGTCAGGCAACGATATCTCAACCAAGCGAGATATTTTGGAGATGATTAATGAAAATCATCCCGATGTTATCGGTTTCCAGGAGTTTTATACGCGCAACGTTGGGCAATATGACATGCGCGACTCGATATTAAAAATAATGAATACCACCTGGTATTATTTTGAACCGGTATTGGCCAACAGCCAGGAGGCCCTAGGACTGGCTATATTTTCGAAATTTCCGATAGTCGCACATGGGAATATCCCTTTTGCCAGCAAAATGAGCGAAAACTCATGCGTTTATATCGACGTTAAAAAAGGCGACAAGATATTCAGGGTGTACAGCCTGCACCTGCAATCCATAAGGTTTGACCCGGAAGATTATAAATACCTCAATAGCATAGCCAACAAGGGTAAAACCGAAGGTTCATCGGCCCGGCGCCTGGGCAGCAAATTAAAGCTTGCTTTCATCAAACGCAGCGACCAGGTGGTGAAAATAAAGGAACACGCCGCAAAGTGCCCTTATCCGTACATCATCTCCGGCGACTTTAACGACACCCCGGCATCATACGCCGTAAACCAAATGGCCAAGGGTTTAAAAAATGCTTTCCGCGAATCAGGCTCCGGCTTTGGACGAACCTATAATGGCGATTTCCCGAACTATCAGATTGATTATATTATGACAAGTCCACAGTTTGATGTCCATAATTATTTGATCATCCAGAAAAAGCTGTCGGACCATTACCCGGTGAAGGCTGATTTGGTGCTGAAATGATTTTTTTAACCGCAGAGATACAAAGAATGCACAGAGAGCACTGAGAGAAAAAAACATTAACATTTACACCATTATCCTTTCAATCTCTGTGTTCTCTGTGCTTCCTCTGCGCACTCTGTGGTTAAATTAGCGGATTATTTTAGAAATTGCTATTATTTTTAGTAAATTCGTATTCGAAAATTCAACATCAAATTGGCTAAATCAAAAATCGCATATTTCTGCCAGAGTTGTGGCTACGAAGCAGCGAAATGGCTGGGCAAATGCCCGTCGTGCGCGCAATGGAACACTTTTGCCGAAGAAATTATCGAGAAGGCAAATACCTCAGTGCCCAATTGGAAAAGTAACTCCACCACCCAGCAGCGCGCCAATAAACCCATACAGGTGGCCGATATTACCTTTAACGAAGAAGACCGCCTGTTAACTCCCGACAATGAATTTAACCGCGTTTTAGGCGGCGGCATAGTAGCAGGATCATTGGTGCTGATAGGTGGCGAGCCGGGCATTGGGAAATCAACCCTGATGCTGCAGCTGGCTTTAAATATGCCCAACCTGAAGGTGCTGTATGTATCAGGCGAGGAAAGCGAACGGCAAATAAAAATGCGGGCTGAACGGTTGGCAATAGCCCCCCAGCCCCCTGAAGGGGGAGCGGAAACTGCCGGGTTAGCCATTAACACTCCCCCTTTAGGGGGCCGGGGGGCCTGCTATATCCTTACCGAAACATCAACCCAGAATATCTTTAAGCAGATTGAAGAACTGGAACCGGACCTGGTGGTAATTGATTCGATACAGACTTTGCATTCGGCGCATATCGAGTCGACGCCGGGGAGTGTATCACAGGTGCGGGAGTGCACTGCCGAGATGCTACGCTTTGCCAAGGAAAGCTCCACGCCTGTGTTTTTGATAGGCCATATTACCAAAGACGGCATGATAGCCGGCCCAAAGATACTGGAGCATATGGTTGATACCGTTTTGCAATTTGAGGGCGACCGCCACCATGTGTACCGCATATTGCGTACTGTAAAAAACAGGTTTGGCTCATCGTCGGAACTAGGGATTTATGAAATGCTTGGCGAGGGGCTGAGAGAAGTATCTAACCCGTCGGAAATATTGCTGTCGCAGCGGGATGAACCGTTAAGTGGCATCACCATATCAGCTACATTGGAAGGCATGAGGCCTATGTTAATTGAAACGCAGGCCCTGGTAAGCGATTCGCCTTATGGCACACCGCAACGTACCGCAACTGGCTTTGATACCAAACGGATGAGCATGCTGCTGGCCGTGTTGGAAAAACGCTGCGGCTTTAAACTGGGCGCCAAGGATGTGTTTTTAAATATAACAGGTGGCATTCGCGTTGAAGACCCGGCGATTGATTTGGGGCTTGCCGCTGCCATTATATCCTCGCACGAGGACATGCCTATCTCATCGAAAACCTGCTTTGCCGGTGAGATTGGCTTATCTGGTGAAATCCGTGCTGTAAACCGGGTGGAGCAGCGCATCGCCGAAGCACAGAAGCTGGGATTTGAGCAGATATTTATATCGAAATACAACATCCCGCAGGGGGGAAATGATAAAAAGAAAATGGACCTGTCGCGCTATAAAATTGATGTAAAGGTTGTTAGTAATATTGAGGAGGTTTTTGGGTTGTTGTTCGGGTGATAAAAGCAGTTCAACAGTAGAGACGCAATACTTGCGTCTTTAATCCGAAAATTCTATGTAGATACGCAAGTGTTGCGTCTCTACAGCGGAGCGCCTTAATTGCTCGGCGCCCTGGCTTTATCCCCGTCAGAAATTTCTTTGATCAGGCTTCCCCAGTTGAAAGGGTTTAGCAGCGGGTTAGTAATGGAGTGCGAGTTAACTACATTATTATGAAAATCCTGGAAACCATTCATTTCTGAACCGTCGCGCGGCAGGGTGCGTTGCAGACTAAGGATTGAGGAACGACTGAGGTTTTTTTGTGCGATGGCCAAATCGTCATCGGCAATTTTCATCGATATAAAATCTTTCCTGAACTCCTCGGTAGTGGCCCATGGGAACACTCTGAATACCGGCAGGTTAATAATTTGCGGTTTGAGTGCTACTTGTACAGTATAGCTTTTCGAGGTTACGTTGGATGGTATAACTACCGTTTCGGATGCATAGCCCACACACGAAAACCGGACGGTGTCGCGCTCATGTGCCGGGAATGAGAAATAGCCTTTGTAGTTGGCAACATAAACCTGGCTTTGGTTAGTGGTGTTAACTATACTTACATAAGGCACAATTACGCTGGTGCTATCGGCGTTGTGCACAATACCGGTAAACTGTACTATAGGCCTTTCCTGCTGCTGCGCAATGGCTGCCGCTGTTATAAACAGAAAGAATAAAAGGCCAATTAGTTTTTTCATTTTAGGGGTATGCTGTTTATCTCTTTTACAGATTTTCAGAATAAAAGTTTCAAACGTTCAACAAAAATAATTTATTGCCGCAAATAGTGTGGCAATTTAACAAAACTTAACACTACCTCAAGTTTTCGGGCAACACTGCGTTAGGGTCATCAATGTCTGTAAGGTTTATAGCCTCAACAGCAGTAATTTCAGGCACCGCCTTTTTTATTGCCTCCTCAATGCCGGCCTTAAGTGTCATGATGCTCATTGGGCACGACTCGCACGAGCCAAGCAATTTGAGCTTAACCACATTATCCGGTGTAATCTCCTCAACCGAGACATTCCCCCCATCTGTAAGCAAATACGGACGAATCGTGTCCAACGCTGCTTCCACCTGTTCTAATAAACTCATTTGTACTTATTTATAAAGTAAAGTTATTAAATATTTTTAATTTATACACAAATGCCGACCAGCAACTGCAACGCTGGTGCATTTTTATGCACCCGTCGGCCAGGCCTTGTAGAAAGCTGCGTACCTACGGTACGCTAAATACTATTGTTTTATTTTCTACCAAGCTTAGCCCTTATGGGGGCTATCCCGTCCCAACGCTGATATTGCCAGGCCGGATTCAGTCGCCTAAATCTGATCTGCATTTGCCTTTTCGAAGGCCTTTGCGTTGCTTATGGCAACCTGTTGCGCTACACTTTTAGCCATATCAATAAACGCTTTGGCCATTATGCTGTCGTCATCCAAAACAATCGGCTTGCCGGCGTCGCCACTTTCGCTTATGCCTTTTACCAATGGTATTTCGCCTAAAAACGGAACCTCCAGTTGTGCGGCAAGCTTTCGCCCTCCACCCTGGCCGAAGATGTAATATTTGTTTTGGGGTAGTTCGGCCGGGGTAAAGTAGGCCATGTTTTCAACTATGCCTAATATCGGCACATTAATGGCTGGCATCATGAACATGCCTATACCTTTTTTTGCATCGGCAAGGGCCACATTTTGCGGTGTAGTAACTATTACCGCCCCGGTTACCGGGAAGGTTTGCGTTACTGTAATGTGTATATCGCCGGTGCCGGGTGGCAGGTCAATTACCAGGTAATCAAGGTCGCCCCAGTCGGCATCGTTAAATAATTGTTTAACCGCCGTTGATACCATTGGTCCGCGCCACGGTACAGGCTGGCTCGGGTCGGTGAAAAAACCTATCGAGAGCAGTTTAATGCCATACTTCTCTATCGGCTGTATGCGGGTTTTGCCTTCAACTTCCCTCGCCATTGGCCGCGAACCCTCCAGGCCGAACATTATGGGTATTGACGGGCCATAAATATCTGCATCTATCAACCCCACCTTTGCACCGGTTTTTGCCAGCCCGAGTGCCAAATTAACAGCAACGGTTGACTTACCAACACCGCCCTTGCCCGATGCTACCGCTATAATGTTTTTAACCCCCGGCACGCCGGTGTTTTTTTGCGATGTAACGCGCGATGTCATGTTGATGTGCACCTCGGCTTCTTTGCTTACAAAATAAAGTATAGCGTTCCGGCATGCGTTTTCAATCATCGCCTTTAGCGG
Source organism: Mucilaginibacter flavidus (assembly GCF_024055575.1). Taxonomy (GTDB): domain Bacteria; phylum Bacteroidota; class Bacteroidia; order Sphingobacteriales; family Sphingobacteriaceae; genus Mucilaginibacter; species Mucilaginibacter flavidus. The sequence goes on from NZ_JAMXOE010000013.1 coordinate 141,765, forward strand.
GCATGCGGGCGTTGTTAATATTACCGAAAAGCTAACGCGGTTGCCTTCAATAACAATATCCTGTATCATGTTCAGGGTTACCAGGTCTTTTTTTAAGTCCGGCTCCTCAACATTGCCAAGGGCTTCTAAAACTTGTTCACGGGTTATGGCCATAATTACTAGCAAACTTACTCAATGCAAGCCGCATTAGTGTCATTTGAATGATAGTTTAGTTTGAGTCCGAAAGTAGGAGAGTCCGAAGTCCGAAAGACGAAGTTGTTGGGGAAACGCTTTTGGTTTTAAAGGAATCCCATAATCCTAACTTATGATTGTAGGTTCCAATATCTTTTCTGCAATTGCGCCGCTTTCAACCGATACCTGGTAAACCTTGCTTTTGGCATCGCTGGCGAGTACTTTGGCTATCGCTGTTCCTTCAAAATAGAGGCCTGCGTTTTCATCAAGGCCGTAACCTGGTTTTATATCGCCCTTTAAAACCATATCCTGGTAGGTGGTTGCGCGTGTAGGCGACGAATGGTAATGCGGGCTTACACTGCCTTTTAAAAACCCGAGGCTTTTAACGCTGCTTAAAGCTTTGGGCCGCGAGTCGGAAAGGCCCTCATGAAACCAGCATATTGCCCCGGCGCTTGAGCCTGTTAAAACAATACCCTTCTCCCAGGCTGTTTTTAATATTTTATCGATTCCATGTGCCTGCCAGAGGGCAATCATATCCAGGATGTTGCCACCCGGTACTAAAATGGCATCAGCAGCCAGCAGCGATTCTTCGAAGGATATTTTTTGCGTGGACGATTCGATGAATACCTTTTGCACGTATGGCTCGGTAGAAAACTTTTTAAGGTTATCGAGCATGTAATTGATGTATCCCTGGTTATCTCCCGATGCCGTTGGCAACACGCAAATCTTCGGTTTTTCCTTGCCGGTTAACCCAATCAGGTACTTAATCCATGGCGGACCGTAAGCGCCACCCGTAACCAATATCTTTTTTAATGGCTTTGGGTTTGATGAGGCGGCTGCCAACATATTACAGGAAAACGATAGCCCGGCCAATGCGATGGCAGATTGAGTGATGAATTTTCTGCGTATCATGTTTTAAAGATAGTCCGAAAGTCGGAAAAGTCCGGAAAGTCAGTAAATAAAAAGCGTTCTTTTCGATATATTTGATAAATCGATCATGATTTGAAGGCAACCCTAATGCCTCGCAGTTCAAACTTTTAATTAAACTCTTTTTACAGATGAAAAAATTAACACTTTTAACCGTGGGCCTGCTTTTTGGCCTTTGCGCATTAGGGCAACAGGTAACAACAGACATTTTTACTGCAACCGCTCCCTCCGGGGCGGCCAAACTTACCGGGCAGGCCTTACAGGATTACGTTCATAGTAACTACAAAAAGACACTTGTGCCATCAAACCAGGAGGATACCTATCTTGCTGACGGAGTGATCGTTTGCTTTTGGGGCCTGCCCGCAGGCACTGTAAAATCGAAGCCTTTGGAAGAAATGCAAACCCGGATGGTTGAGGTACTGCAAAAAAACAATACCGTTAACTACGCCCGCATTGAAACCATAAACAATACCCGGTTTTTAATTTATGAGTTTGAAAGCGATGGCGAGGCTTATATCAGGTATCGCTCGGATCCTAATTCAAAAGAGCAGACCCTTAATGGCATCATCCAATTCAAGGCAACCGACAAGGATAAGGCCCGCCAGGATTTAAAAGAGCTTTTGGCGAGCATGCATTTTAAAGAACAATAAAATGTTGATGGCTACCGCTGCTTTCAGATAGTACGATGAGCTTTGGCTAAAGCCGACGGCAATGAATTGACAAGAATTTTTTCATTGCCGTCGCTTTTAAGCGAAGGAGCATAAATAATGAAGAGGGGCTTTAGCCAAAAATAAGGAAGCGACAATTTGAAGCAAGCCTGGCTAAACATTAATCGGTGAAATCAAACCCAATGGTGCAATCAGATTGTCGCTTAATCACGAAACGTTCCGATGGAACGTAAAACCTCTTCGTGAATTTTTCTACCGACGAAGTGCTCCTATGGAGCACACTGCAGCTTCGTCCCGATGGGCAATGTCATTAAGTTAAGGAAACCAAAGCGTAAAGCCCCCTCTAAATCTCCCCCGGTTGGGGAGACTTTAGCTTCGCCCGCGTTTAATTTTTTTCAAGTCCTCCCTAGCGGGGAGGATTTAGGTGGGGCTAATTCCCTTAACTTAATGACATTGCCCTTAGGGACGTTTGGTCGGTAGAAAAAAATTAATGAATTGATAGTGTTCCGTTAGGAACACATGGTGATATGCGACAATTTGATTTACGCCCACCCCAGTCGGTGAAATCACTTTAATATAGTATATTTACAAAAAGCAAATTGCCATATTGGCACATAAATTTGGTTTTGTAACAACGGTATGCGGTTTGCTATCTAATTTGTAAATATACATCCCGGCAACAGGCCGGGCTAAAATCCTAAAGAAAAAACATATGAAAAACTTACTAATAGTATTGGGCATTATCATTGTGATTGTGCTCGTTGGCTCATGCAGTTATAATGGCATTGTTAAAAAAGATGTGGTTGTGAAGGCAAAATGGTCGAATGTACAATCTGACTACCAGCGCCGCAGCGATTTGATCCCCAACCTGGTTGCTACCGTAAAAGGTGCCGCTAACTTTGAAAAAAGCACATTGGTTGATGTTACCAACGCCCGCGCCAAAGCAACATCAATACAGGTTGACGCCAGCAAGCTGGATGCTGAACAGATACAAAAATTCCAGGCCGCACAGGGCGGGCTGAGCCAGGCACTCGGCCGGTTACTTGTAGCATCGGAAAATTACCCGGAACTGAAATCGAATGCAAACTTCATGGGCCTGCAATCGCAATTGGAAGGGACCGAAAACCGCATCAATGTTTCGCGCCGCGATTTCAATGATGCAGTGCAGGACTATAATGGCAGCGTGCGATCATTTCCTGCTGTTATTTTTGCCAAAATTTTTGGATTTAGCGAAAAATCAGGCTTTGCAGCAGATGCCGATTCACAAAAGGCGCCTAAAGTAGCATTCTAATTAGTGAAGGACTGAATTAGTGATTAGTTTTTCTTCAATCACTAATTCACACTTAAAAAACTAATGCATTCTTAAAAACAGTACCCACATGGCCGTATTTAACGACGAGGAGCAGCAGCGCATCCGCAGCGCAATTGAAAGTGCCGAGAAGAATACCTCGGGGCAGATTAGGGTTTGTATTGAAAAAACCTGTAGCGAGGATGTGCTTGATCGTTCCGCCAAATATTTTCACCAGCTGGACATGCACAAAACCCGGCTGCGCAATGGCGTGCTGATATACGTAGCCACTGTCGACCGTAAATTTGCCATTATTGGCGATGCCGGAATAAATAAAGTGGTCCCGGACAACTTTTGGGATGACACCAAAGAACAGATGTTGAACCAGTTTAAATACGGCAACCTGGTTGAAGGGATTGTTACCGGGCTTACCATAGCCGGCGACAAACTGAAGCAATACTTTCCGCACCAAAGCGATGGCAGCAATGAAATATCAGACGATGTAGCCTTTATGGATGGCGAATAAACATAACCCCATGTTAAAAAAACTAATTTTATTTTCATCCTTGTTGTTGATCGGCTTTATAGCCTTTGCACAGCAACTCCCCCCAAAGTCGAACACGCTGGTTACCGATTATACGGGCACGCTTCGCGACCAGGAAAAGGGCTTGCTTGAGCGCAAGCTTGTTACTTTTGCCGACTCAACCTCGACACAAATTGCGGTGGTAATTATTAAGTCGGTCGGCGATTATGATATTAACGACTATGGCCAAAAACTGGGCCGCGCCTGGGGCATAGGCGAAAAAGGCAAAAATAATGGCATCCTGGTTTTGGTAGCCCTTATTGACCATAAAGTTGCTATACAAACAGGCTTTGGCGCTGAGGGCGCAGTAACAGACCTTGCCACACACGAGATTATTACCAATGATATCGTCCCCCGGTTTAAGCAACAGGATTATTATGGAGGCCTTGATGCAGGCACCACGAAGCTGATGCAGTACATGAAAGGCGAGTACAAGGCTACCAAAAAAGTGAAAGGCGACGATGGCGGCGGCTTCCCAATTGGGCTTGTTGTAGTTATTGTAATTGTAATACTTGTTATCGTTTTCAGTAAACGAGGCGGAGGTGGTGGCCATATTATTGGCAGCCGCGGTGGCGCAAGTCCGTTCTGGTGGTTTTTAGGTGGCGCCTTGCTTGGGCGCGGTAGCGGCGGCTGGGGCGGTTTTAGCGATTCCGGCGGCGGCTTTGGTGGTGGCTCATCAGGCGGCGACAGCGGCGGTGGTTTCGGCGGCTTTGGCGGCGGTGACTTCGGCGGCGGCGGCTCGAGCGGTAGCTGGTAATTCAGTTGGCAGTTTTGAGTGGGCAGTAGGCAGTAAAAGAACCACAGGTGTAGACGCAATGCCGACATTGATTGTGTTAAATGAAAATACTGAAACAGCGGCGCGAAATTTATGTACAAGGAAAGCTTTATAGATAACGAAATCCGCAAACTTGCGCTTATTTTTGCCCGGTTGATGGGGCTAAAGGCCGATGGAAAAGCTGATGAATTTGTACAGCTTGCTGATAGCACGCTTTTAAGCGAGTATAATATCGATTGGGACGAATTGCCGGGTATGCCTTTAAATGATTTTGAGGCGCTGCTGCAAAATAGCAATTACAACGCCGATAAGCTTGATGTGCTGGCACAAATTTTATACCTGCGCGCTGAACCCTTTGATGCCAGCGATAAAACGTTAGTCTGCCTCCAAAAAGTGCTGCTTATTTTTGACATGCTCGAGAAAAAATACCACGGGCAATCGCTCGGTAACATTAACAAAAGAAATTTTATCAATCAATATCTGCATAACAATTCATGAAGGACCTTAGGTGGAAAAAATTATCCTCCCATTATTTACACAAAGGCCCCTGGGCCACCCTGCGCAGCGATCGTTGCGAAATGCCTGACGGGCGAATAGTTGAAGACTACTACGTTTTAGAGTACCCCAATTGGGTAAATGCCGTTGCCATTACCGACGACAACAAGATTTTAATGGTACAGCAATACCGCCATGCTGCGGAGATCGTATCGATAGAATTACCTGGCGGGGTTATAGAGGCAGGCGAAAGCCCGGAAGCTGGCCTGAAACGCGAACTGCTGGAAGAAACCGGTTACCAGTTTGACGATTTTGAGCTGCTGTGTGTTACCTACGCCAACCCATCCACCGCAAATAATTATACATCGTGCTACCTGGCACGGGGCGGCCGCAAAGTGCAGGACCAATCGCTTGATGAACACGAAGAACTTATAGTTGAAACTTTTACTATCGATGAAGTAAAGCAATTGCTGGCCGAAAACAAAATAGCCCAGGCACTGCATTGCACCGGGCTTTTTTATGCTTTTGAAAAATTGAAAAGTTAAGGCGAGTGGCTAAGATTTGTCAACTTTTTGAAAGTTGACAAATCTCTTCATTATCAAATCCTTTCATCCGCACATCTTCGTATTTGCATCCCGCACGTGGGGGCACTTCAACTAAGGCTTTTTCACCACCGTTAACTTCCTGATGCAATTATTGTCCTGGTCGGCTACATAAATGTTTCCTGATGCATCAACGGCTATCCCCTGCGGATTGCTGAACAGGGCTGTTGCACCGTCGCCGTTTGTAAAGCCCGATACATTTAATGTGCCGGCTAAAATATACAATACGTTTGCGGTAGTGCATTCAATTATGCGCCCGCCTTCATCGGCTATAAAAATATTACCCTGGCTATCCAGCGCTAATGCCGATGGGAAGTTGAGCAGCGTTGTTTGCGTCGGACCGCCTGCTATTGTGGTTACTACACCGGCAGACGTAATTTTACGGATGGCTGAGTTGCCTTGGTCGGCCACATAAACATTTCCGGCTGCATCAACTGCCACGCCGTTGGGCGTATCAAACGCAGCTGCCGTTCCTGTTGCGTTTACATAGCCTGCGGTTTTAACCCCGGCAAGCGTAGTTACCACGCCGGCGCTGGTGATTTTGCGGATAGCGTTATTGCCCCGGTCGGCTACGTAAATATTACCCGAAGCATCAATTGCCAGGCCGGCCGGGTTGTTAAACTGGCTGGCTGTGCCGGTGGCATTTACAAAGCCCGCGGTACCGCTGCCTGCAAAAGTGCTTACGACACCACCCGCTGTTATTTTACGGATTACGTTATTACCAAAATCGGCCACATAAATATTACCTGCGCCGTCTGCAACTATCCCCTGCGGGCCGTAAAATTCTGCATCAGCAGCGGCGCCTTCGGTATAGCCGAGCGTGCCTTTACCGGCAAATGCACTAACCGTGCCGCCAGGATTTACAAAACGGATGCGGTTATTAAATGAATCAGCCACATAAATATTGCCTGCGGCATCCACGGCAACACCGCCCGGGTTGTTGAACTGTGCTGCAGTACCCAACCCGTTATTATATCCTGCAGTGCCGCTACCTGCAAGTGTCGAAACCGTAGTAACCAGCCCGCTAAGCGCTGAGGCGGTAGTAAATTGCACCGCCGCGCCGTATGCCGTCCCGCTGCTGTTGCTGGCGTAGGCCCTTGCGTAGTAAGTTGTAGCCGCAGTTAGTCCGGTTAGTGCGCAGGAAACCTGGGCGGGCAGCGCCGATAGGTTATTCAAATCGGCGGCCACTTTGGTATCAGCCGTAGTTGGCGTTTTGTTGGTGGCGCTGTAGCAAACACCTGCAGTAGTCACAACACTGGTGCCGGCATCTGTTATGCTGCCACCGCTCTGCGCCGTCGTCGACGTTAAGTTGATAATTAATGCGTCGGTGGTAATGGTGGGTAATGTTGTAGTAGACGTTGTGGTTGTGGTGCTGCTTTTTTTACAGCTGTTAAATAGCAACGCAATCGAGATGAACAAGGCAGGCAAAAGCACTTTGCCGAAATAGGGGGTTTTCATGCAAATAAGATTAAAAGGGTGTAAATGTTTAATTCATGCAGCTTACGCTATAGTATTCGTTATTTAACTGCAAGTATATTAATTGTATTATGGATGTGTAAAAATTTAACAAATATTAACAAGGGGGAGGGGAAAGGAAATGCGGAATGGCGTTGTCACACAGGCCTGTGACTGGTGCCGGTGAATTGCGGACGTTCGGGCTTTTAGATTTTTCTTTTATTAAGATTCCGGAAAGAATACTTACCTATCAGGGAGAGCAGCTATATAATTAGTTTCAAACACTCAGCTCCAACGGGGCGGCAATCCTTCAGCACAGACCTATGCCAGACGCGGCTCTAAATTCTGTCTCCCTTAAAACTTCGCTTCTCTTCTCACCACCTGCGGCTCCAAATAGAGTTCGTGTGTAAAAAGTTGCTTTACCTTTTCGGCAACCTCATTGCGGTTAACGGTTTGGGCGTTGCGGCGGCAGTTGCGGTAGTGCTCGCGCGAAATTTTTTCGGCAAGCTCACCCAGGGTTTTTACCTGCATTTCTTTGCCGAATTTATTTGCCAATGTCAAGCCTGTTATTGCCAGCAGCGCACCTATGGCGCCAATCACCAACGAAAAATACAAGCCAACCAGCGATGCGCCCAGTATCAGCGAAAGTGTAAAAACAATAGTGGGCTTTGGGGCCAGAAGCTTCATTTTAAAGCCTAGCTCATTTTCAATTTCGGCAATTACCTGTAGGCGGGTATCACGGGGGAAAATGTCACAAAGTTTGGTTTGTGGCTTAATAAACTCTTTGTTCACATCAACAGATACGTTGATGGCGTTGCGCAGCATGTAAAATGCGTGCTGGGTGGTACAGTAATTATCAGATTGCCTGTCCTTAAGCTTTTTAACCACGGAATCGCACAGGTTGCCGAAGGTTTTAACATGGTCCAGGTCTGCCTGTTCAAACCTGATATCGAACGAACGTTGGATCTTCAACAGCACATCATCAATATCCGCAGGGTCAACATTATGTAAATTGATGACCTGGTTGTCGTTTTTAAAGTTAATTTTCAAAACAAATTCACTAAGTGAAACCATAGCTTACCGGAACCTGTTTTGGCGCCGGTAAACTTTAATCCTGATAGCTAAAATAAGCTGCTACCTGCTTAAGTACATTGATTTTTCTTTATACAGGGACCTGAAATACGGGTCCTGCAAGTTTGGTATAAAACGGATAGCCTCGCCGGTCGATTTCATTTCGGGGCCAAGCTCCTTATTTACTTCCGGGAATTTATCGAAGCTGAACACGGGCTCTTTTATTGCATAGCCCCATAGCTTCCGCTCAATAGTAAAGTCTTTTAATTTAGCCACGCCCAGCATTACCTTGGCGGCAATGTTGATGTAAGGCACGTCGTATGCCTTAGCGATAAACGGCACTGTACGCGATGCACGCGGGTTAGCCTCAATCACATACACCATGTCGTTTTTAACAGCAAACTGTATATTCAGTAAACCGATTACGTTTAGTGCTTTTGCAATTTTAACGGTATATTCTTCTATCTGGCTGATCACATTGTCCGACAAATCAAACGGTGGTAATACAGCAAACGAGTCGCCGCTATGGATACCTGCAGGTTCGATGTGTTCCATGATACCTACAATATGCACGTCCTCGCCGTCGCTAATCGAGTCAGACTCTGCTTCGGCGGCGCGGTCAAGGAAGTGGTCAATCAGCACGCGGTTGCCGGGGAGATTTTTCAGGAGGCCAACAACTGCCTTTTCCAAATCCTCATCGTTAATCACAATGCTCATGCCCTGGCCGCCTAACACGTAGCTTGGGCGAACAAGCACCGGGTAACCCACATGGTGCGCAACTTCAATTGCCTCTTCAGCGCTTTCGGCAACACCATATTTAGGGTAAGGGATATCCAGCTCTTTCAGCAAATCGCTAAAGCGGCCGCGATCTTCCGCAATATCCATGTCGTTAAACGATGTACCTATGATTTTGATGCCGTGCTCGTGCATTTTCTCGGCCATTTTTAAAGCCGTTTGCCCGCCAAGCTGAACAATTACACCATCAGGTTTTTCAAGTTCTATGATCTCGCGTACATGCTCCCAGTAAACCGGCTCAAAGTAAAGCTTATCGGCCATGTTAAAGTCGGTCGATACGGTTTCAGGGTTACAGTTAACCATGATGGCTTCAAAGCCCGATTCTTTTGCGGCCAGCAAGCCGTGCACGCAGCTGTAATCGAACTCAATACCCTGGCCAATACGGTTCGGTCCTGAGCCCAGTACAATTATCTTTTTCTTGTCAGATACGATGGATTCGTTTTCGCCCTCGTAGGTTGAGTAGTAGTAAGGTGTTTTCGCGGGGAACTCAGCGGCGCAGGTATCCACCATTTTGTACACGCGGTGCATGCCCAACGCTTTGCGGCGCTGGTAAACGTCCTCTTCGGTTACGTTGCCAAGTATGTAAGCAATCTGCGTATCCGAAAACCCTTTTTGTTTCAGCGTGAACAGGAACTCTTCAGGAATATTATTTAAAGAGTAGCGGCGCAGCTCGTTTTCCATGTTTACCACATCGGCAATCTGGTTTAAAAACCAGCGGTCTATTTTGGTAACCTTACGTACCGATTCGATAGGCACACCTAAGCTCAACGCGTCATAAATATGGAACAACCTGTCCCAGCTCGGGAACTCAAGGCTGTGCATTATCTCTTCAAGGTTACGGCTTTGGCGGCCGTCGGCACCAAGACCGGCGCGGCCGATTTCCAAACTCTGGCAGGCTTTCTGCAAGGCTTCGATAAAGCTGCGGCCAATGCCCATAACTTCACCTACCGATTTCATCTGCAGGCCAAGCTGGCGGTTGGCGCCTTTAAACTTGTCAAAGTTCCAGCGCGGTATTTTTACAATCACATAATCCAAAGTCGGCTCAAAATAGGCCGAAGTTGTTTTGGTGATCTGATTTTCTATTTCATCAAGGTTATAACCTATGGCCAGCTTTGCAGCAATTTTGGCGATAGGGTAACCGGTTGCTTTTGATGCCAGCGCAGATGACCGCGAAACCCGTGGGTTAATCTCGATAGCGATGATGGCCTCATCAGCCGGGTTTACCGAAAACTGCACGTTACAGCCGCCTGCAAAGTTACCGATGGCGCGCATCATTTTGATAGCCTGGTTACGCATCGACTGGTAGCAGCGGTCGCTCAATGTCATGGCCGGGGCCACGGTGATCGAGTCGCCGGTATGGATGCCCATCGGGTCGAAGTTTTCAATCGAGCAAATGATGATTACGTTATCGTTGTTATCGCGCAGCAACTCCAGCTCATATTCTTTCCAGCCTATTACAGCCTGTTCCACCAACACTTCGTGGGTGGGCGATGCCTGAAGGCCTTTGCTTAGCGCGGCATCAAAATCTTCTTTTTTATGTACGAAGCCGGCGCCTTTACCACCCAGCGTGTAGCTTGGGCGTATCACCAGCGGGAAACCAATTTCCTGCGCAGCTTCTTTACCTTCTAAAAACGAGTTGGCTATTTTTGAGGTAGCCACCCCAACGCCAATGTCAACCATCAGCTGGCGGAAGGCTTCACGGTTTTCGGTTTTCTCGATTGCAGCTAAATCAACCCCGATAATTTTAACCCCGTATTTTTCCCAGATACCGCGTTCGGCAACTTCAATACAAAGGTTCAGCGCCGTTTGGCCGCCCATGGTAGGCAGCACCGCGTCAATTTGTTGTTCCTTTAGTATTTTCTCGATGCTATCGCTGGTTAAGGGTAGCAGGTACACGTGGTCGGCAATAACCTTATCCGTCATGATAGTAGCAGGGTTGCTGTTAATGATGGAAACGGAGATACCTTCGTCCTTAAGGGAAAGGGCCGCTTGTGAACCGGCATAGTCAAACTCGCAGGCCTGGCCTATAATAATAGGTCCGGAGCCAATAATCAGTACGGATTTTATGGAGGTGTCTTTGGGCATGTTCTTTTTTTATTCAAGAAAGCCGTTGCGAAATGCCAACTTAAAACATCCGGGATTGGTGGCACACATTTCGCAATGTCGGAATCTTCTTGTCGGGGTGCAAAGATACAGTTTGTAAGGGATTTACTAATAATTTTTTTGAATTAGTGTTGAGGGGTTGATTCGGTTGATTAAGAGAGGGGTTGATTGGGTTATTTGGGCTGTTAAAATCGGCTGAAAGGCCGTTGTTTTTTAGGCCGTTGGTGGGGATATGATTTTTTTTGGCAATAGTTTCGCCGTGCATTAACTGCCCACTCTGGCTGTAAAATTTGTGGTCCTGGTGGCTATCGGGATAAATAAAATGGCCTGCTTTACACGCCCAGGCGTTCCATTTTTTCACGCGGAACACCCGGAACGCTGTGAAACATGTTCATTATAAGGTATTTGCTTTTTTAGCAAATCCAAAAGGCGTTCCGTTTTTACATCAAATTGTGTATTTAATTGCTTTTTCTCCATTGTACACATAATATTGATACCGTCTTCCGTATTTGCTGTCAAAACTATTGGTTTCAAAGACAGCCGTGGAGTCGTTCTCCAGTATCTTAAACCTAGGTAATGATATGTGAGTTGGGACAAATGTTATTTTCAATCGTATAATTTAACCGCATAGGTTTTTAAAAAATCCCAATCCGAGTCTTTTTTAGACCAAATTTCAATTGAATTCTGCGGATATTTACTTTCAATCAAGTAAACGTATATTTTATAGTCAGTATCTGGTTTGATGTAATACCAGTAATTTCTTTCACCACCGAATGTTTCAATCAAAACGATTATACCTTGTTTATTTTTATCAAATAATTCACATAAATAATGATCAAAATCACTTAATGACTTGTTATAATCCGGTTCTGGCAATCCATTTTGCTTTACTTTTTCAAGTTTATGGGTGATGCAAAAAACGTTCGTAAAAATATTCTGATAAGTCCAAACGTTTTTATAGTCTGGTTTTCTTAAATACAGCGGGAAATCATCATAAATCGTATCCAAAGAATTCCATTTCATATTTCTACCAACAGTTATAATTTATCTTTCGGTTTTTTATCCTTTGAAAAGAACACGCTCATAGCTTCATCAAAAGTCCCTTTTATATGCAGGTTGCTTTTTTCGTATTTCTCCGGGCGTGGTTCCCTAAAAAAAATTTTGTGTGAGTTTTTATCTATCGAATTACAGGAAAGTATTAAAATGAAAATTAGAAAAAGATAATGCCTTTTAATTGCTGGGTGCGTGCGTTTTATTTTTATTTCCATTATCCGATGTTGGCCACGGGTTTCAAACAGTATTATCGAAAGACACGCACAAACAGCCGCCTGTTGGGTATTTAACGGGAGCCAAAATACTATTCACCCGTGCCCGAATGAGTATTTTGTTTAGGTTGTCTATGGTTCTACCGCATTCTAAATCTACGGTATTTATTGCGGCTTAGCAAAAAGAAAGACAAAAGTGGGGAAACGGGTCTCTCGGGAAGAAAAAATATCTAATTAAATGTGCGTAACCATTGCTATACTACACCCACCACCCATAAGCATTATACCCCTCACTCAACCGCATCCCCACTTGTTGGTATAGTTGATTGCCAATCTTATTATCCTTACCAGTTTCGAGCGTAAACCCGCAGGCGCCGGTTTGGCGGCAAAGTTCTTTGGCACGTTCAATAAGTGCTTTGCTGAAACCCTGGCCACGGTATTCTTCGCTGACAAAAAGGTCGTTCAGCAGCCATAGTCTTTTCATCCGGGTTGATGAAAATAAGGGGTATAGCTGCATAAACCCGGCAATAGTGTCACCCTCAACCGCCACGAATATTTCGGATTCGTGGCGGACAAGGCGATCATTTAAAAATTGAGCCGCTGCGCCAATATCGGGCGGCTTGCCATAAAAAACGCGGTACCGGTTAAACAGCAGGGCCAGGTATGGCACATCGTCAGGGGTGGCTTGTCTTATCTCCATTATTTTACGCGGTGTTTGTCCATACTAACATGAGTTCTGTATAAGAATTAACAAATGTCTGCTTCACCTCACCTAAAATCCTCTCCAACGACGAGGACTTTAACTTCAACTCCCGACCCCAAACTGCCTTTTTTAGGCCCCTCTTGTTTGGAGCGGGATTGGGTGACGCGACCGATGCGCAATGGCCGGGTGCACCGGCGATTTCTTATCTACGGTATAACTGTATTTTTCGGCTTGCTTAGTAAATTAATAAAAAGCTTATAGGCGCCCGGCACACCTGCGGGTAGCTGCCTGAAAAACGCCAGCGAGGTGTATATAAACCTGCCCTCGCCATAGTTTCCGGTTATAACGGCGCCTTTGTTCGGTGCTTCGCCGGGGTCGTTCATTTCCATTACTGCTTTGTATTGCGGGTCAATATCACCTACAAAATAAAGGCCGCGCTCCTGTACCCAGCCGTTAAAGTCTTCGTCGGTTACTTTGTTGGGGTAATTGAGAATGGGGTTTTGTTTATCGAGTATGGTGATCTTTGCATTTTCATCCGTAACCCGTTGGTTTACCGGCTTAAAGGGGTAAGGGCCAATCTGTTTGGTTACCAGGCCGTTGTTGTTATTGTATTGCACCACCAGGTTGCCGCCATTTTTAACGTATTCCAGCAGCTTGGGTTGCTCAACGGCGAGGCGGTCGTTAACATTATAGGCACGGACGCCGGTAACAATGGCGTCGTAGCCGGATAGGTCGCCGTTCATAACTTCTTTCTCGGTAAGTGGGTGCACATCGTATCCTACCTGGCGAAGTGCTTCGGGCACCAAATCGCCTGCACCCTCAATGTAGCCAATTTTTTTACCGGCAATTTTCAGGTCGATATTTATTAACCTGGTCTGCGCCGGCGGGAACAGTGTGATGTTCGGGATATGGTCATACTTAATGTGCTGCACACCCATAGCCGGGCTGCCGTTTACCAACACTTCCAGCATAGTGTTTTTCGACTGCCGGTCGGTTGGGGTTACTGTGAAAGCGACGGTCCATTCTTCGCCTTTATTTTTATCAGTAAAAGTGTATTTATCAGGGCTTACCTGCCAGCCCGGTATGGGTTTTACGCTGACGTAGCCGCTGCTTTTGGTGTAGGCCTTTAATTTTACCTGGATAGACTGCGGGCTGCTGCTGTTAAAGATATAATCCTGGCTGGCAACATTGGTAGTTACTTGCGGCGCAATTTCAATAGGCTGGTAAATTTCGCCGTTAACCGGGCTAACGTATTTATAATACAGGCGGCGTTCAAAATGGATCGGCTTACCCTCAATTATAAATTCAAAATTAACGGTGGGCAAATCCGGGTTTTCGGGATTGCCTACATATAACTGCCCGGGGATATTATATGCACCAATACTATGCGGTGTTTCGAGCCAAAATGGTTGGGTAATTTTATCTGCGGAGGCTTTGCTGTCGAAAGTTTGTAACTGGTTTGCCGGTATAACCTGGCTGTTGTAGCTTTTTTCTGTTTGATTTATACTGATGGTATTTAGCTTAACGTTATTGTTATACCTGTCGAGCACTTGCGAATGGATAAGGATGCTATCGTGCAATCCATATGACGGCTCAGCAACATAACTCTCAAACCACAAACCGGCACAGGCTGCTATCAAATTATTAAGTTCTTTGGTTTTTTGCGTGCGCCAGTAAACGTCAGATACTTTTTCAACTTTAGCCAAAAGCTTTACCAATGCGGGCACACTCTCCTCTGGTTTGTCGGCGTCAAAACTCTTGCGAATGATAGCTATTCCTGCATCGATGTTTTCGCCATCCTTAACGCGTTTCCAGGTGGTGTTTACGCCGTCCATCAATTCGTTTTGCGGGGCGTCGCCCAAAATAGTTTTAAAATATTCAAACGATTCGCCGCGCTGCCTTGCTGAGCCAAAGCCCTGTGTTTTATGGTTCGAGCGGCTTTCGGCAGCCAGTTCGCCATAGCCTTTGCCAAGGGTTGGGTTGTATACGCCTACGTCAATTTTAAACTGATCGGGAGCGGTAGTGTTAACCGTGCCGAAGCTAAAAGTATTCCACAATAAACGTTTGGCTTGCCACGGTTGCACGTATTGTAATTGCTCAGGGAAACGTTTCGGGTCGGCAGCAGCGGCAAAGGCCTCCTGCGCCAGTATGGCCGAGGAAGTATGGTGCCCGTGACCCCCTTCGCCGGTGGTAGGGAACCTGCATATAATTACATCGGGCCTGAACTTGCGTATCACCCAAACCACATCGCTTAAAACTTTTTCCTTGTCCCAAATCTTCAGTGTTTCATCGGGCCCCTTCGAAAAACCGAAATCGTTGGCGCGGGTAAAAAACTGCTCGGCACCGTCAACGCGACGGGCTGCCAATAGTTCCTGCGTGCGTATTAAACCTAACAGTTCACTTTGTTCGTTACCCAAAAGGTTTTGTCCGCCATCGCCGCGCGTCATTGATAAATAGCCGGTGCGATAATGTTTTTCCTGCGCCAGGTAGGCCAGCAGGCGGGTGTTTTCATCATCGGGGTGAGCGGCGACGTACAGCACACTGCCCAGCACATCCAGCTTTTTAAAGTTTTGCTGTATGGTGGCAATATCCGTTGGCGGGTTAGTTTGGGCAAAGGTAATGTGCGCTGTAAATAACAGTGCAGCAATAAGTTTGATGCGGTTCATGCAAACAAATATATTAAAATGTGCGGATGTGCGGATTTTGGATGTGCGAATGAGAAAAAGATGATTTTTGTATGGCGTTTGCTGAGGCTTTTGCATAGCAATATCTTTTAAATTCCATTACGCCTTTTCCACGCAGGCCTGCGACCTGCGCCGGTAAGTCGCGCCCCTTTGGGGCTTCTGTGACTATTCTTCAATTTAAACACCAGGTCTTTATAAGTAATTGTTTCATTGTTTAGAATTACCCGGCCCCAAAGGGGCGGCATTCGTGAGCACAGGTCGCAGGCCCTGCGCGAAACGCGATTTCCCTGACGGAGTTCTGGCAACCGATTTTAATCCATTATTATTTTTTAGTTTTACCGTTCAGTTATAGCCCGGGTTAACCAGCAATGAAAAACTATTTAAAAATTATAAATATTGATGAGTACTCCATTACGCCAAAGTACCTGCAGCTAAGCAACTCGATTTTGCGGGGGATTGAGGAGGGGAAAATTGAGCGTGATGATATTTTACCATCTATTAATGATTTGAGTATTGCGCTGGAGGTATCGCGCGCCACCATTGAGCGGGCATACAAGGAACTGCGGAAATATGACGTTATAAAATCGGTTGCAGGCAAGGGGTATTTTATCAGCAATACGGCTTTTAACCAGCCGGTTAAAGTGTTGCTGCTGTTCAACAAGCTAAGCAGCCACAAAAAGATCATATACGATGCCTTTGCTGAGACATTGGGCAGCAACGCCGCTATCGATTTTTATATTTACAATAACGATTTTAACGTTTTTAAAAAGGTTTTGCCGGCCAATATCGACCACTATTCAAAACTGGTCATTATTCCCCATTTTATAGAGAACGAGGAAAATGCGTTTGCCATAATTAATAGCCTGCCAAAGGAAAAGCTGGTGCTGATGGACAAACTGCCGGAAAGCATAACCGGGACCTTCTCTGCTGTTTTTGAAAAATTTGAGCAGGATATTTACTTTGCGCTGGAGCAGCTTTTGGAAAAGCTGAGTAAATACAGTACGCTGAAAATTATTTTCCCCGGCAACAGTTATTATCCACAGGAAATACTTACCGGCTTTTTGAAGTTTTGCGGGCAGTATGCTTTTGAGTATGATATTATCCATCACCTGAAAAATGAAACCCTGCAACCCGGTACAGTTTACATTAATTTAATGGAGGATGATTTGGTAGAGGTGGTTGAAAAAATAGTGAGTGATAACTTAAAAATCGGCGAAGACATTGGCGTAATCAGTTATAACGAGACGCCGTTGAAAAAAATAATAGTAAACGGCATTACTACCATATCAACCGATTTCAAGCTGATGGGCCAAAATGCCGCCGAATTGGTGCTGAATAACAGCAAAGAGCATGTGGCAATACCATTTAGGGTTACGGTGAGGAATTCGTTATAACTTCCATGCGCGTTCGGTAATATTACCGCATATCGAAAACCGGAAGGTGCGGATTAAACTTCTTAATTGGGCGCGGTAAAAAATAGCCTTTAATACAATAGGGATTGCAAACACATACCTGGATATGCAGTCGTGAGGTAATCATTGCACCTGGGTACGCTTCTTCTCCTTCAGGGAACGCGCAGCGGATGGAATCGTAGAGTGGTTTGCCTTGTGCCTTCCTTATTTCGTGAATGTATTTAATCACGGCACAATCGAGGGCTCTGTTACTGCCCTTGTTAACCGGCAGCAATTCTCCATATTTATTGGTTACACTCTTTAACCCCTCATAAGCCTCGCTTAACGTTTCCAGAGATGTTGAGTCAACTAAATTGAGGCAATTGCTTAATTCTATAATAGCGCCAATTACAAAAGGAATTTTAGCAGGCTTGCGGTTTTTTTGCTTGCCTGTAGCATTTTCAGTAGCGTAAACCAGGGAGCGCGATGGGTCTTGCTCCCAAAAATAACTGCCTGGACCCAGCCAGTCCCAGTCATTTTTACTTGGTAAAATATCAGCGACCCCATTTAAAAGTTGTAAGCCCACTTCCATATCGCAACTATGGAAGCCGATTATATCAGGGGATTGATATTGCGGCATTATTCAGCCTTTTTTTTGGTATTAAGATTTTTATTATTGTTGGCTGTTGACTTAACACTGTCTTTTCCAAAAATACCTGCGTTTCGTAAAAATTCACCGGCCGATTCGCGGGAAACGCAAATACGTTCGGTTACCTCACGGATATCGGCTATTAGTTCTGCAGTTTGCTTGTCGGTCATTCTTATCAATTTTAATAATAACAAAGATACAAATTGCGGATAAAATAAATAGCAACAGGATTGTGAAGTTTTAAATACGCCTGCTAATTTTCTTAACTTTTCAGCACCAAATCCGCCACTTCCTCGCCTACGAGACTGCCCATGGCCACGCCCATGCCGTTGCAACGTACTGCACAAAAAACATTGGGTTCTACCTGTTTTACAATTGGGCTGATGTCGTCGCCAAAGCCCATGATGCCGCTCCACCAGTAATCAACCTCAAATGGCTGGCCGGGAAGTATAATTTCTTTCAGATAGGTAATCAACTGGTCTTTCACTTTATCGGTATGGCCAAATTCCCAGGTTTCTTCGGCAGCATAGTCGAGGTTGCGGCCGCCGCCAAATAAAACGCGGTTATCAATGTTCCTGAAATAGTAATAGCCCTCATTAAAATGATAGGTGCCCTTTAGTTTTAGTCCGTCGATTGGTTTGGTCACCAGTACCTGCCCGCGGCCAGGGATGACTTTCAGCTCTGGAAACAGCTGGTTGGCGAAGGCGTTGGTGGCCAGTATTACATTACCGGTTTTAAAATTGCCCTGCGATGTGGTGAGTGTTACTTGCCCGCCCTCGTGCTCTACCTTGTGTATTTCACAGTCGTTTAAAACCATGACACCAAGGCTGTATACCTTATTTAACAGGGTGCGCATCATTTTACCTGTGTGCAGCTGGCCCTCAAATGGCGTGTATATTATTTGACGGATACCGTTAAACCCAAAATCTGCTATTTTAGCATTGTCTACTGAATAAATGTCAGGTTTGCCTATTACTTGCTGCAATAAAGTGTTAAAATACGTTAATTGATCTAAAGCTTCGGTAGCCGCCGGCAGTTCGTTATCCATAAACAATTCATGCCCGCCGTTTTGCTGGAAATCTATATTGTCATCACCGAGGTTTTGCCTGAGCCGTTGCAATCCCCGCCATTTGTAGTCAACCATGCGCAGCACTTCGGCTTCTGATGACTTTTTCAAGTAGGATATTTGCTCAGAAATGGTGCCGAAACAGGCAAATCCTGCGTTTTTTGTACTGGCGCCGGTTGGTAAAAAGCCACGCTCCAAAACCAGCACATTTAATGCCGGCGCCTGCTTTTTTAAATGCAGCGCGGCGCTAAGGCCCACCAGCCCGCTGCCTATGATAATTATGTCGGCATTATCAATAAACGCGGTGCGTTCCCAGTACGAAAATGTGTTCCCTTTCAATTTATGGTGTTTTTTACGGAATGCTTTTTGATTAATTGATTATTAGTCACTGGTCATTAGTCATTGGTGTTTATAGCGGTTGACCCAGGGCCGGTGAATTACCTAACAAAATTAAAAATATGAATCACATAGCAATGTATATAGGCTACAATTCAGCCTGGTTTTTAATGATAGTTATAGCAATAGTAAGCTTTATTGTTCAATGGCGCTTTAAAAGTAAGTTTAACCAATATGCCGAGATGCCTTTACTGTCGGGCCTTTCGGGGCAGGAAGTTGCAGAGCGAATGCTGCGCGATAACGGTATCTACGATGTGGAGGTAATTTCTGTTGAGGGCGAACTTACCGACCACTATAATCCCGAAAACAAAACCGTTAACCTTAGCCCCGATGTTTATAACAGCCGGAGCGTGGCATCGGCAGCTGTGGCAGCACACGAATGCGGGCACGCGGTACAACATGCAAAAGCGTATAGCTGGTTAAGTTTACGTTCGGCCATGGTGCCGGTAATTAATGTGGCATCGACACTAACCCAGTGGACGTTATTTATTGGCGTGCTGCTGCTGTTTTTTATCCATAGCCCATATGTGTTGGCTATGGGTGTCGCCGCGCTGGCACTGGTTACCACGTTCAGCTTTATTACGCTGCCTGTTGAGTTCGACGCAAGTCGCCGTGCGCTTGCCTGGTTAAACAATAATTACACGGTTATGCAAACCCGCGAGGAGCACGAGCAGGCCAAAGATGCACTGTGGTGGGCGGCAATGACCTACGTAGTTGCTGCATTGAGTGCCCTGGCTACTTTGCTGTATTATGCAAGCTTATTGTTTAACAGGAGGGACTAGGGCCCCCCAGCCCCCTGAAGGGGGAGTTCTTGATTAGCGTGGGCGGGGGACGGCCCGCACTTTTTTCATTGTTCAAACATTCTGCTATCTTTATTGTCTACCATTTACCAATTTAACCATAATGAAAAAGGCAATATTTTTATTTGTGCTGGCGGGCATTTTTACGATGTGCTTACCACAAACTGCCGTATCGGCTAATAAATCAAGGTTGCCCGGGGTTATTGTTCAGCAAACCGTGCAAACGCAACACAAGGTTTATAAAAAGCGTCGACGGGTAAGAAGGCATACGGTAACCGGAAAATCTGCCCGGAGGCAGATGCAACTTAGGCAAGGACAAAAACACCAGGCCGAGGAGCAAAAAGTTAAAAAAGCGCAGCAGGAGTTGAAAAAAGACACCACCAAATCAAACTAAAGCAACTGAAACATTATGGGGTTGTATTTGTCGTATACTATGGCCCCCGGCTATTGCAAGGGGTTAAGTAAACAATAAATAATATCTACCCCTATGAAAAAGTTAGTTAAAGTATTTCTAATTGCTTGTGCGGTATGTTTTGCCGCACCTCAGTTATATGCGCAGGTTAGCGTAAGCCTTACCGTGCGCACGGCGCCACCGGCATTACCGGTTTATGAGCAGCCAGAATGCCCCGCCGATGGCTATATATGGCAGCCGGGTTATTGGGCTTATGACGATGATGCCGATGGTTACTACTGGGTACCTGGTGTATGGGTTGCGCCGCCAAACCCCGGCGTGTATTGGACGCCCGCTTATTGGGGCTATACAGGCGGCTTCTACGGATTTCACGTTGGTTATTGGGGCCCCCATGTTGGTTTTTACGGTGGCATTAACTATGGTTACGGCTATGGCGGCTATGGCTACGGCGGTGGCAGGTGGGAAGGTAACCAATTCCGCTACAATACTGCAGTGGTAAACGTAAACCGCACTATAATCCACAATACTTATATCGACCGTACGGTGATAGTTAATAATAATGATCGCCGGAGCTTTAACGGTGGCCGTGGTGGCGTAAATGCCAGGCCAAGGCCACAGGACCGGGTTGCTATGCGGGATCGCCACATACAGCCAACGCCCAGCCAGATTTCACATCAGCAGGCCGCCCGCAGCGACAGGTCATCGTTCGCCAAAGTAAACCATGGAAGACCAGAAGTAGCGGCACTAAGCCGCCCGGGGGCCGACAGAAAAGATGCAAGGCCAGCTGTTGCAAGACCAGCTAACAGCGCACGTGCTGATAAACCAAACGCGGCACGGCCAACGCGTAACCAACGGGCTGAGCCTGCTCAAAGGGCAGCACGCCCCGCAGCAGCAGAACGTGCCAGGCCGCAACAAAAAACTGAACCAAGGCAACGTGCCGTGCAACCGAACCGGGCTGAACAGCCGCGCGTAGCACCAGGGCGCACCGAACAACCACGCGTGCAACCGCAACGGGCGCCACAACAACGTGTAGAGCCGCAACGTGCACCTGCGCAAAGGGCTCCTGTTCAACGGGCAGCACCACCGCAACGTGCGCCGGTACAACGGACAGCGCCACCCCAACGTGCGCCGGTACAACGGGCAGCACCACCCCAACGTGCGCCGGTACAACGGGCAGCGCCTCCACAACGTGCACCTGCGCAACATGCGCCGCAAGCCAGGCCAGAACATCACCGGTAAAAATTTCCCCCTCGTGGGATTTTTTCGGCAGGAACCTGCTCAAAATATAAAAACAAAAACCCCGGCCTGAGAGATGGCCGGGGTTTCTTTTTATCTTATATGCTGAGTGAAATTAATTCATCCTGTAGGGGGCAATCAAATAAAATTCGGGGATTTGTACGTTAAACAATTGGTTATCCATCAGGCGGGCCATGTGGTATTCGCCTTTCATGCTGCCCATATCTGTTTTAAGATTACAGCCGGATACGTATTCGTGTGCCATGCCTGGTTCAATAACCGGCTGCTGGCCAACCACGCCTTCGCCTTCAACTTCGCGCTTGGCGCCGTTCGAATCAAAAATATACCAGTGCCTGCCCAGCAGTCTGACCGCGTAATTGCCCATGTTTTCAATCTTTACCTTGTAGGCAAACATAAAATGGTCATTCGCCGGGTTCGAATACTCGGGTTGGTAGATAGTGTCTACCGATACCTTAACGCCGTCTGTAATAACTGTAACCATGTTAACAAAATCTCCTTCGCTTCAAATATATATTATCCAGTCAAATATCAAGCCATTTTTAAAAAAAAATTGTTAGGGGCGCTTTACCTGAGTGCATTATACGCGAATGCAGCCGGAGAATGCCTACTTTTTATTTTTATACGCTTCTAAACCGCTTTCCAAATATTTTAAATAAAGATCTACATGATATTCAGCCGGGGATGGAGTTATTAATTTTCCGTCTTTATCATTCATTAAGTTACCGTCGCTGTCAAGAATCACATATAACGGCTGCGAATTGGAATTAAACCGCGAGGCTTCCAGGTCACTCCACTTACCACCCAAATTCGTTATTTTTTTGCCGCTGTATTCTGATGTAAATTGCTCTTTGGTCTCTAAGGCTGCTTTGTCATCAACTACAAGCTGAAGCAATATAAAGTCATTCCGCAAATGATTAAACACCTGGGGGTTGGTCCACACATCACTTTCCATTTTACGACAATTAACACAGTTAAAACCGGTAAAATCTATCAATATGGGTTTATGTAACTCTTTCGAGACCTGCAATGCCTGGTCGTAATCAAACCACGCGTCCAGCCCCCGGGTTTTAATACGGTCGTAATTGCCCGCGTATTTTTTAACTTTTATCGATGATTGCTTCGTATCGGCAGTGGCCGCAGTGTTCGCCGGTATTTGCGACAGGTCGAAATCCTGTGTTGCTATTGGGGGTAAAAATGCGCTGATGGATTTTAAGGGAGCACCCCAAAGGCCCGGAATCATATAAATAACAAACGCAAAAACACCAATTGAAATAAACGTGCGCGGTACTGATAAATACGGCAGGTCGCTGTCATGCGAAAATTTAATCTTGCCTATAAGGTAAAGCCCCATCAATAATCCTATCGCTATCCATATTGATAAAAATATCTCGCGGTCGAACCAGTTCCAATGATATGCCAGGTCGACATTTGATAAAAACTTTAATGCGAACGCAAGCTCTAAAAACCCTAAAACTACTTTTACACTATTCAACCACCCACCTGATTTAGGCAGGCTTTTTAAAGCCGATGGAAACAAAGCGAAAATTGTAAACGGCAACGCCAGCGCTAATGAAAAACCGAGCATACCAACCGCCGGCCCTAAACGGTCACCTTTCGAGGCGGCATCAACAAGCAAAGTTCCGATTACCGGCCCTGTACACGAAAATGAAACTACTACTAACGTAGACGCCATAAAGAAAATCCCGGCAAGGCCGCCCTTATCCGAATTTGCATCCAGTTTGTTGGCCAATGAACTGGGTAAAGTAATCTCAAAGGCGCCCAAAAACGAAATGCCGAAAACGACCAACAGTAAAAAGAAAAATATATTAAATATGCCGTTGGTTGCCAGGGCGTTAAGCGCGTCCGAGCCGAAAAGGACCGAAATAAGCATTCCAAGCGAAACATAAATAACTATGATGGACAACCCGTACAGTAACGACTGTAAAACGCCTTTAGCCCTTGAGCCGCTTTTTTTGGTAAAAAAGCTAACCGTTAACGGTAACAAAGGGTAAATACAAGGCAGTAATATAGCGGTAAAGCCGCCCAGCAGACCTTTAATAAAAATCTCCCAAAGTGTTTTAGGTTTTTCGGCTGGGACGGCATTAACAACGGCCTGTTTATTTTTTAAGGCTTTTAAACTATCCGCATTTTTTAATTCAGCCTGTTTCTTTTTAAAAGCCTTTAAACTATCGGCCGCAGTAGGTATATTCGTAAACTGCACATCAGCAGACGATACCGTGTCTGCCTTTTTATTTTGAAATGCTTTTGCAGGATTAGTACCTGTAACTACAAACGCAGCTATGGCGAAAAAAAGAATTAAATACCGTTTTAAAGAGTACTTGTTAACCGTACGGTTCATTGTTATATGTATTAGTTGCTTATGGGTATGTTAAACTCAACTTCTTCGGGTGGGTTGCATTTATGGTCGTTGCAGGCTATGTAGCCAAGCGCGCCTTTAACCGCCGGCGATTTTGCTGTGCCTAACTTTATTTTTTGCTGAAACACAACGGCAGTTTCGAAATAACCTATGTTCATGCTAAAAGCCTGTTCATACCTCTGAAGCGGTTTTGGCTCAACAATTTTACCAACCGGCGTGTAATCTTTCGATTTTGAAAATGTGAACGAGCTTTTGGCAGGCCCACCCTGTTCGGTTTGCGAATAGATGTGCCAGCCTTTTTGTATGGTTGCCTTCAAAAAAATCACAGCGTCTTTATCACCTGTTTTTTTTGAGGCGTACGACCATTTTACCGGGTTGTCTATTTGCGCCCATGCGCTGTAGCCGAATGCCAGCAACACTGCGAACACCAGGAGGAACTTCTTCATCCTTAATTTTATTTGCCTAATGGAATAGTGAAATCGATGTCTTCGGGAGGAAGGCATTTCTGGTCGTTACAGGTCATGTACTCCAGCTGGCCCTTAACAGCTGTGGCATTGGCCGATTTTAGTTTGATTTTTTGCTGAAACACTACCGATTTTTCAAAATAGGTAACGTCCATTTTAAAAGTAGTTTCGTACTTTTTTATCGGGGCGGGCTGTGTGGGTTGGCCAACGGTTACATAATCTTTTGATTTTGTAAAGGTAAACGAGGTTTTTATTGGTCCGCCATCTTTAACGTCGAGGCCATAAATATGCCATTTATCATCAATGGTTGCTTTTATAAATACCACGGCTTCGGTAGCATTGATTTTTTTTGCCGCGTATGACCATTTTACATGCGATTCGATTTGCGCCTTGGCGCCAAAGCTTAAAACAAGGGCAGCTGCTGCCAGCAATATTCTTTTCATTTATTTAGTTTTATCAGTTACTCAAATTTAATTTAACGCTAATGTAGCGCTGATTACTGTTTTCATTATGAAGTTGAATGTGAAGAAATGTTAAATTTACCAACCTGGTTAATTTACAAATTCAATTTCCTTCAGGCTAAACTCCAATTCTTCGTTGTTATTATTTTCAACGACTAATATACCGTTGTCTTTTACACTTTTGATAGTTCCGGCAAACGGCCCGTCTTTTGACTTGTATTCCTTCTGTTCGTTTAACCAGTATAGTCGGGTTAAATAGGTTTCCCTTACAAATAAAACTTTGCCGGCCTTTAAATTCAAATAATAAGCCTCAATATGGCGACAAATGTCGGATAATAAAGTTTTTAAATCATAATCCTGTTGTAAGATTTGCTTTACAGATGTTGCATTTGGCAGGTAATCCGGAAAGGTTTGCTGGTTTATATTAAGGCCTATGCCAACAATGGCGTTTTTTATTTGTCCGCCCTGTATCATATTTTCAATTAGCATGCCGCCTATTTTACGGTTGCCATAGTAAATATCATTGGGCCATTTAATCTTTAAACCGTCGCCAAGCAAAGGATGCAAAGCATCGAAAACGCCTAAACTAACGGCTCTCACAAGGTCGAATTGTTGGGTAACGGGCAAAAACGAAGGTTTTAATAACAGGCTGAAAGTTAAATTTTTACCGGGTTCGGCATGCCATCCGTTCTGCTGCTGGCCCCGGCCAGCTGTTTGGTTCTCTGCCATAATGACTGTTCCCTCAATCACTGGCTTGGAATTTGACGCTAATTGTTTAAGGAAATTGTTTGTTGAGTCAACTTCTTTAATTGTTACAAAATTTTGTCCAACAAATAATCCCGAAAATATGTTATTTTGCAAGGTATAATATTATTAAATACTAAATCGTTCAAAACTAATTCTTTTTGATGGTAAAAAACAAAGCGTTAAATGAATCTGCCTATATTTCAGAATTGGCAATTCATGGGATCCAGGAAAAAAAGGGAAATGATATTATCAGGTTAGACCTCCGTAATATATTCAGTTCGGTGGCAGATTATTTTGTAATATGCCACGCGGATTCGACCACACAGGTTAAAGCTATAGCCAATAGCATTGAGGATGAGATATACAAGGCTACACAACAGGACCCTTACCGAAAAGAAGGGCTTGAATATGGAGAATGGATACTGCTGGATTATATTGACGTAGTTGTGCACGTCTTCAGAACCGATAAGCGCGAGTTTTATGGCATGGAAGACCTTTGGGGCGATGCCGAGATAAAAATGTATAAAAGCGCATAAGCGCACGCAACAATTGTGTTTGCCAGCGCGTCATCATCATACCGTGCGAATTATAAAATAAAGATTGTAAGTTTGAGTTTGTAAATTAAATTAGATAACAAGTTGGAAAATCCAAAACCGATAAGGAAAATACCGAATAAAAAAATTACGCCAAAACCGCCGAAACCCAATATTATGTGGTTTTACGCTATTATAGTTGTAGTGCTGCTGGTTGTTGCCACACTTTTAAATACTACCACAACAAATGCCATAACTTTTCAAAAATTTGCCGAAATGCTCAAAAAGCATGATGTGCAACGAGTTGTAGCGTTCCGCAACGGAGATTTGTTTGTAGCCGAAGTTTATTTGACAAAGGAAGCCCAAAGTAAAGGCGAATATTCCGATGCAAAAAAGGACAACCGTGCGTTCAGTATGAATAATGCTGACGGGCCGCAATACACATTTTCTGACGCTACTTACGAGGGCATAAAGCAATCGATACTTAACGCCGAAAAGGACTTTGGCTATACCGAAGATCAGCGGATTCCGGTTAGTGTTGAGGCCGGGCACGAGAGCCTGCTTTCGAACTGGTTTGTGCAATGCATTATAATGGCAGTGTTACTGGTTGCAGTATGGTTGTTTATTATGCGCCGCATGAGCGGTGGTGCAGGCGGCGGCCCGGGTGGCCAGATTTTTAACATAGGCAAATCAAAAGCTACCCTGTTTGATAAAGAGGCCCAGGTATCGGTTACGTTTAATGACGTTGCCGGTTTGGAAGAAGCCAAGCAGGAAGTAATGGAAATTGTTGATTTCCTTAAAAACCCTAAAAAATACACCAATTTGGGTGGTAAAATACCTAAGGGCGCCTTATTAATAGGTTCGCCGGGTACAGGTAAAACGTTGCTGGCAAAAGCCGTTGCAGGCGAGGCACAGGTGCCTTTCTTCTCACTTTCAGGTTCTGATTTTGTGGAGATGTTTGTAGGGGTGGGCGCATCGCGTGTTCGCGACTTGTTCCGCCAGGCAAAAGACAAAGCACCGTGTATTATATTTATTGACGAGATTGACGCCATTGGCCGCGCCCGTGGTAAAAACAATATTGTTGGCGGTAACGACGAGCGCGAAAATACATTGAACCAGTTGCTGGTTGAAATGGATGGTTTCGGTACCGACTCGGGTATCATTATACTTGCCGCTACCAACCGTCCCGATGTGTTAGACTCTGCTTTATTGCGCCCGGGCCGTTTCGACCGCCAGGTATCAATAGATAAACCGGATTTAATTGGCCGCGAACAGATATTTAAGGTACACTTAAAGCCGGTTAAACTTGCTGAAGGTGTTGATGCCAAAAAATTATCAGCACAAACACCGGGTTTTGCCGGCGCTGAAATTGCCAACGTATGTAACGAGGCTGCACTAATTGCCGCACGTAAAAATAAAGAGGCGGTTGAAATGCAGGATTTCCAGGATGCTATTGACCGTGTGATTGGTGGTTTGGAGAAAAAGAACAAAATCATATCGCCTGAAGAAAAACGCATTGTTGCTTACCACGAAGCCGGGCACGCAATTGCAGGCTGGTTTTTAGAGCATGCTGACCCGTTGGTTAAGGTATCCATTGTTCCGCGTGGTGTTGCTGCGTTAGGTTATGCACAATATCTTCCGAAAGAACAGTTTTTATACACTACCGAACAATTGATTGATGGCATGTGTATGACGTTGGGTGGCCGTGTTGCTGAGGATATTACCTTCGGGAAAATATCAACCGGCGCACAAAACGATTTGGAGCGTATTACGAAACTTGCTTACGCCATGGTTACCATTTATGGTATGAATGCAAAAGTGGGGAACGTATCATTTAATGATACCCAGGGCGAGTACCAGTTTAACAAGCCATATTCTGAAAAAACTTCGGAGCTAATTGACGTAGAAGTGCGTAACCAGATAGCTGAGGTTTACGAAATGACCAAAAAGCTTTTGCTTGATAAACGCGATGGGCTGATAAAACTGGCGGATAAGCTGCTGGAAAAGGAAATTCTTTTCCAATCAGACCTTGAAGAAATATTAGGCAAGCGTCCGTTTGATAACCGTACCACTTATGATGAATTTGTGAACGGCCCGGAAGCCAACCAGGAACCTGCTGCATCGGCACTGGTACCCGAAGGTGTAGCCGACCATTCAGGAACCTTTAACAGGAACCCTGAGGAGAAGGACATAAACGCTTAAGAATAAATTTTAAGTCGGGAGTCTTAAGTCTTGAGTCGAAAGTCAATTTCAGCTTAGGACTTAAGACTTTTTAATTTTGACTCTAGACTTTCGACTGAGGACTCAGGACAAAAAAATGAGAGATATAACAACATCTAAGGAAAAGCTGTTAAAAAAAATCCGTAAGGCGCTTTTGGAGAAAAGGGATAACCCATACCCTAACCTTGAGGACCTACCGCATTACCCGGCGACAGACGAACCTCTTGATGTGTTATTTGCTGAGCAATTTACGGCAATATCGGGCCAGTTTTTATTTTGCGAGGACGAGGTGCAATTTATAGATAACTTATTGCAACTTGCCGAAGAGCGTAAATGGCATAAAATATATTGCTGGGAACCGGCCCTGCAGGAAGTGCTTGCCCGTTACGAATACCCTTATTACGAAACCGATAGAGACTTTGACCAGGCCGACGTTGGCTTTACCCTTTGCGAGGCATTGGTAGCCCGCAATGGCAGTATTTTACTTTCGAACGGCAACATGGCCGGTCGCCGGTTAAGCATCTATCCACCTGTGCATATTGTACTGGCATACACATCGCAAATGGTGCTCGATATAAAAGACGGGTTAAAGCTGCTGAAAGCCAGATACGAAAACAATTTACCATCAATGATAAGCAATGTAACCGGCCCGAGTCGTACTGCGGACATTGAAAAGACGCTGGTACTGGGCGCTCACGGGCCTAAGGAGTTGTTTGTTTTTTTGCTGGAAGGATAAAGTTTAAGCCGATTTGTCATTGCGAGGTACGAAGCAACCGCACGCATGCACAGCCGCCATGTATCGCTGACTACCCGTCAACCTGCTCTGTAAAGTTCGCGGTTGCCGCGCTCGTTCCTCGCTCGCAATGACAATTTTTTTTAGCTTCTCAGTTCAATTTCAATTCCTCCAACCTACATTCTTCCAAAACTAGCCGCTCACTAATTTTACCCGCGCCATATTCCCATTTTATCAGCCTGATACAGCTATCGGCAATTTCGATCCCTGTTATGTCGCCATCATCAAAGCAACAGCAGCCACTGTTAAAATAGGTATCCAAATATCCTTTAAAATCAGGTGGCCGGTTGCTCTTTAAATGCAGGGCGTCAATTTTAGCCTGTAGTGCCGCTTCCTGCTTGGTATCGTTATCATTTTTCGCAATCCCTAATTTCTCGTATAATGCCTCCAACTGGGTTAACGACCTGAATACGGGCTGGTGCGTGTGACCGGTTATCAGTAACAGGTTTTTTCGCTTCGAGCTCCACTCATACATTATTTGGTTATGATCGGTCTTTAACTGGTTGTTATTTGCGGGTGTGTTGGGGTTTATGCGCAGATATGCCTGGAACGGCCCCCATATGTCAGACACAAACCACTTGCTAAACCAATTACCGTCACTTTGCAAATCACCCTGGTGACCGTGGGTCATGTATATCTCCCAAGGGCTGCCATTAACGGTTGTTTTGAGTATAGCGCCTTCATAAATTTTAACTTGCTGATGGTATATGCTTTGCAGGCTAACCGGCGCTAGCGGATCATTTGCCCAATACAGATCGTGGTTGCCAAATATTTTCACGAAGGCATTACGCTCGATGAACTTTTGCTCTGCCTCGAAAGTTGTTTTATTGTGCCGTTTTACGGTAACAAACAGGTTCTCCCATAATTCTTCACTATCGCCCAGGTTAATGTAGCAGAAATTGTTTGTGTGATAATAGTCGAGCGCGGCGAGATAGTTTGGTGCGGCATTTGCAAAAACATCGGCTCCGTCGCGTGCACCTTTGTGCTGATCGGAAAGGATGATAAATTTAGGTAACTATATATCAGTTGGGACAAACAAAAATATGAAAAAAAGTTCTTTGAAGTTCAAAGTGTTTTGCGTAAATTTACTATACAGGACGAGGGGGGCAATGATTATAATAAAGTG
>NZ_JAMXOE010000014.1 GCF_024055575.1 Mucilaginibacter flavidus
AGACATCACCACCCCGCTGAAAAACTGTTAATGTTTATTGAACCGCCGTATGCCGAACGGCACGTACGGTGGTGTGAGAGGACAGTAAGGGAAATAATCCCTTACTTCCTACTCGATTACGCGTGCTATACTAAGCATCGTGTCTACAATCAAAATTGCTACATTTATTTAAAATATGTTGACTATGAGAAAGCTGTTCGCCTTACTGGTTGTTGTTATTGCTAATTCGCAATTGTTTGCCCAATCTTGGCAGCCTATCATTCCCAATAAAATAGCCGATAAATATATCCCTGCGCATTACCAGGATATAGGTGGCCTTTTAGGCTACCGCATGAATGTGAATTTAGAGAAAAGGCTGCTGCAGATTGATTCGGCAACGTTATTATCCGGTTTCAGGAAACGACCCGGCTCGCAAACCTGGATTGGCGAACATGTCGGCAAGTTCCTGTTCTCGGCATCAAAAACTTATGCTTACACACACGATGCGCCGATAAAGCATTTAATGGACGATATGGTGCGCAAATATATTGTTTGCCAAATGCCTGACGGGTACCTGGGTACCTACCTGTTAAAAGACCGCTGGACCGAATGGGATGTTTGGGCGCATAAATATGCCATCATCGGCCTGCTTAACTATTATGCGGTAACCGGCTATAAACCAGCTTTGCAAACTGCGGAAAGAGCCGCCGATTTAATTTTCCGCACTTTTGGCAATGAGCCCGGTAAACGCGATTTAATGATAGCAGGCGAACATAACGGCCTGGCACCGGGTAGTATCCTTGAGCCTATGGTTGATTTGTACCGCTACACCGGCAACAAGCGCTATCTCGATTTTTGCAATTACATTTTCAGGGCCTTTGAGCAATCTTCCGGGCCGAAAATTGTCAGCCAGCTTGAGAAATATGGCGATGTAACCAAAGTGGGGGATGCCAAAGCCTATGAAATGTTATCCTGTTTTTTGGGGATACTGAAATATTATAAACTAACCGGGCAGGAGAAATACCTTACCCTTTTACAGACTGCCTGGAAAGATATCACCAAAAACAGGCTGTACATCACCGGCACATCAAGCGACAACGAAATCTTCAGGGAGCCGGGCATTTTACGGGCGGAGAATAAGGACAAGATGGGTGAGGGGTGTGTTACCGTTACCTGGACACAGTTTAACCTGCAACTGCTGCAAATAACCGGCGAGCCCAAATATGCGGAGGAAATGGAGCGGTCGGTATACAACCATTTATTGGCCGCAGAGAACCCGCAAACAGGCTGTGTAAGTTACTATACGGCATTGCAAGGCGCCAAGCCCTACCGTTGCGATCAGGGGTTCTCCTGCTGCCTGTCGAGCGTGCCGCGGGGGATTTCGCTTATTCCGGAAATGATGGGCGGAAAGATCAACGGCGCGTTTACCGTTTTAATGTATGAAAACGGCGAAGCTAAAGCCACTATTCGTACAAAAGATAATGCCAGCATCAATGTTACGTTAAAATCGGAAACTAAATTTCCGCTGGACGGGCGGGTTGATCTTAGTATAACCACATCAAGGGCGGCCATGTTTACCATAAATTTCCGCGTGCCGGAATGGGCCGAAAATTTTACCGCTAAAACAGGAGGCGAGGTATTCCGCGGAAAAAAAGGCCAATTATTGGCCATCAACAGAAAGTGGAGCCCGGGCGACCATCTTGCTATAACTTTTGATATGCCGTTGCAGGTTATTCCCGGGGGGATATCATATCCGAACTCCGTAGCATTTAAGCGCGGCCCGCAAATATTGGCTGTTGACCAGGGGCTAAATCCCGGACTGACAGCGCTAAATAATGTTGTATATACAAAAACTAATGAACCGTTAACTGATGCGAAAGCAATGTTGCCTTCAGACTGGGACTGGAAAGAGGCGTACGGCGTTGAAATGAAGGTTAACAATTCACTGCGCAAAGTTGTCATGGTGCCGTTTTCAGAGGCTGGGCAAAAATCTGCGGAGATTGCCGTTTGGGTGAATAAGTAGTGGATGCTTAACTGCGCAAGCGTTCCATTTTTGCACGTGGAACACCCGGAACGCTGTGAAACATGTTGATTATCAATTGATTCATATTTTGCCGTTATTTGTGTCGGCACCAACAACCGGTGATGTTGTGGTTTGCAGGATACCCTATGCCTGTCAATCCTTGTCCCGTTCTTCACAAAACAAACGAGGCCAAAGCGATGGGCGCCGCCTGTCACCATAAATGTTGATGGAATTGCGTGATAGTTTGAATTATGTAACTTTGCATTATGGGACCGACGGAAACAATGGAAGATTTTTATAAGAATAAATTGAATTGGCTGCCTGAAAACCTTGGTCAGGATATCGGGCATTTTAATATTTTCAGGAAAGAGGATTTTCAAAAGCACCACAAAGCACCCTTGAAATACAGCCGCCGCGATTTTTATAAAATCAGTCTGTTCAGGGGCAAAGCAATTTATCATTATGCCGATAAAAGTATAGAAGTGGATGGTACTTCGCTGCTGTTTTTTAACCCGCAGGTGCCCTATACAATTGAAGCTCTGACAGACGAAGGTACCGGGTATTTCTGCATTTTTAAAGAATCGTTTTTTACAGAGATGCTACGGAGCAACATGCATGATTTGCCCATGTTTGCCGTATCAGGCAGGCCGTCGTATTCATTAAATAATGTACAGCAGGAGTATGTAAGCGCAGTATTTGAGAAAATGCTGGATGAAATTAAATCAGACTATAAATTTAAATACGACCTGCTGCGTAACTATGTTACCGAGCTGATCCATTATGCCCTAAAGGTGTCGCCGATCGAAACGCTGTACCAGCATACCGATGCAAACTCGCGTTTAACTTCCGTTTTTACCGAGTTGCTGGAGCGGCAGTTTCCTATCGAGTCACCCTCGCAAAGATTTACCCTGCGATCAGCAAAAGATTATGCGGAACAGCTTGCCGTGCATGTTAACCACCTTAACAGGGCCATCAGGCAAACAACGGGCAAAACTACTACTGCACATATTTTTGAGCGACTTACCGGCGAGGCTATAGCGTTGCTAAAACATACCAACTGGAATATATCCGAAATAAGCTACTGCCTGGGTTTTGATGAGCCGGCGCATTTCAATAATTTTTTCAAAAAACAAACTTCAAATACGCCATCTATTTATCGGGTTGTTTGAATTTTGTAAGTATTGGTTTGAATGATGCAAGCGGTTGCCTTTTTGGCACTGTAATTTTGTTTTCATGAAAAACACCAATAATAATGAAAACAAAAAAGTATGGTTTATTACAGGCGCATCTAAAGGTCTTGGGTTAAGCCTTGTTAAACAACTGCTGGCCGACGGCCAAAAAGTGGCGGCAACATCAAGATATGTAGCCAGCCTGGTAAAAGCAACCGGCGAGACATCGGAGAATTTTTTGCCCCTGCATGTGAACCTGGCGGACGAAAACAGCGTTGCCGAAGCCATACAGGCAACTTATAACACATTTAACCGGATTGATGTGGTCATCAACAATGCTGGGTATGGTATAGGCGGCAGCATTGAAGAATTGACTGACGAGGAGGCCCGCGAGAGTTTTGATATCAATGTATTCGGTACGTTAAACGTAATCCGCGCGGTAATGCCTTTTATGCGGGCACAGCGTTGGGGGCATATCATCAACATTTCATCTATTGCAGGTATAGCATCCGGAACAGGCTGGGCGCTTTATGCAGCCACCAAATTTGCAGTGATTGGCTTATCGGAAGTTTTAGCAGAGGATGTTAAGGAATTTGGGATAAAAGTTACCGTGGTAGCTCCCGGTGCTTTCCGTACCAATTTTCTTGCTGCCGATTCACTGGTACTGACCCAAAGCCCGATTGACGCCTATCAGGATGTTAGAAACACCCATGCAAGATATTTGCAAATGGATGGCCAGCAAATTGGCGACCCTGAAAAAGCAGCCGCTGCAATGATTAAGATAGCGGATGATGAAAATCCTCCGCTCCACTTACTTTTGGGAGAAGACGCGTACAACCGGGCGATGGCCAAACTGCTTGTGCTTGATAAGGAATTCAGATTAAACGAAGAATTGTCAAAATCAATGGCTTACCAGGGCTAGTGTTATTTCACTCGAAAATTGACGGTTAGTCTTGAGTCGAAAGTCTTAAGTTATAAGTCAGAAAAAGCAAGAATTCGACTTAGGACTTCCGACCAAAGACTATTGACTTAACACTAGTACTATTTTAAAGAAGGTATTTAATACTTTTGCTTTCACTATGGTAATAAGTATTTTAGGCTGTGGCTGGTACGGTAAGGCGTTGGCAAAAACGTTGTTAGCAAACGGCTTTATTGTTAAAGGCTCGGCAACATCCGCAGAGAAAGCTGCGCTATTACCGGACGCTGGGATCTCGCCTTTCTTAATCGATTTTAAGGCTGATAGCCAAACGTACAATCCGGATTTTTTTAATTGCGATGTATTGATTGTATGCATCCCCCCAAAAACACGCCAGGGTGGTGGTGGCGATTATCTGCCTAAAATAGGGAGCATCATTAGTGCTGCTAAGAAGCAGGGGGGTAACAAGGTAATTTATATCAGCTCAACAGCCGTTTATGGCGATAACAATACGGAATTGACGGAGCTAAATCCGCCCGAACCGGATACCGAAAGTGGAAAAATACTACTTGAAGCCGAAAAGTTGTTTAGCGACCAGGCTGCTTTTAAAACAACCATTCTTCGTTTTGCTGGCCTTGTTGGTCCCGGAAGGCATCCTGGACGGTTTTTCGCAGGCAAAACAGACGTTCCAAACGGCCTGGCGCCGGTAAACCTGATACACTTAAACGATTGTATCGGTATTACAACAGCTATAATTGATCAAAATGCATTTGGCCGGGTGTTTAATGGCGTATCGCCACATCACCCGACCAAATCAGCTTTCTATCGCGAAGCATCACTGCAGGCGGGGCTTGCCGCCCCGGAATTTATCAATCAACTCGATAGTTGGAAGCTTATCGATAGCCTGAATGTTCCGGACATTTTGAGCTACAACTTTGTTGTGCCCGATTGGAACAGCTGCACCTTTGATTAATTATTGTGAGCTCCACATAAGCAAATAGTCGCCTCACCCCAAACCCCTCTCCAAAGGAGAGGGGCCTAAAAAAGAGATCCGATCAGCGAGCGAAGCCCAAGTCCTCTCCTTTGGAGAGGATTTAGGTGAGGCAAACCAAAAGTTTGCGCTTACCAATCCTTATTGAACTGACGTTAATTATTGAAAAGTTTTAACCTGCGCTTTTATTACCGAATCTTTTTGAGCATTGGTATACTTATGGTTAAAAATTGCGTTTTCCCAATCGCCATAGCCGGCATTTGGGATAACGATGTATTTGGTGCCAAATTTTTTCTTCAGTTGTTCGGTGACTTCGTTCCGGCTTTGTTCGGTAAAGGGCGCATCATACAGCGCGTCAAAATCGGGCAGGTTATCGCCGCAAAGCAACACAATTTCGTGTGTTTTTAATACTTCAAGCCGGCGTGTTTGTTTGCTGGATGTGGTCGTTTTTAAAATAAGATGGGTATCGTCGTTATAAGGCAAATTGTATAGTTTAAGATTTTTTGCTGTGCCTGCACGTTCATCTTCATCGCGGTTTGTAATATAGTAAACCGCCACGCCTTTTGACGCTGCATATTTTAAAAATGACGGCGCGCCCGGCACGGTATCACAAATGCCTTTCGCGGTCCACTGTTTCCATGTGGTTACTTCAAAGTCCTGGTTGTTGATTGCCCTGCCTGCTGTATAAGGACTGTTATCAAGCAAGGTTTCATCAATATCGGTAACTACGGCATAAGGTTTTGCATGGTGCTTTTTTAACGCCGCATCGAGCCGCAACCGGGCAATATTATAAGCCTGGAAACACAGCGCCTTGTATTCGGCCGCGCGTTGCTGGTAAAGTGATGCCCATACTTTGCCATTGTTTGCTATTGAGGCGGGTGCTGGTTGCCCGTTTTGAGCAAAAACGGAACAAAATGAAAGCATTAATAATGCTAGTGAGGTTAATTTTTTCATATGATTTGGTTAAGTATTTGTAAAGATATCATTTCCGAAACTGTTTAAGTCGTTTTATTGCTGTTTTTTAAGTTGACGTTGGTATAGATATTGTATTACATTGTAAGGCAAATTACTTAGCCGGGAGCATGAAAATATATCAGCAAACATTGCAATTGAAAGAACGCAGAAGGGGTTTTCATCTTATTACTTCCGAAATTACCCTGGCGCTGCCGCAAATAAGTGATTTAGCAGTTGGCGTTTGCCAGGTATTTATACAACACACATCGGCATCACTAACCATCAATGAGAACGCCGACCCGACTGTACGTCAGGATCTTGAGATGTATTTTAATAAGACCGTACGCGAGAACGACCCTGATTATCGGCATGACGACGAAGGCCCGGATGATATGCCAGCGCACCTGAAAGCGGCCTTGCTGGGCAGTTCGGTAACCATACCTATCCGTAACGGGCGTTTGGCTTTGGGTATCTGGCAGGGCATTT
Organism: Mucilaginibacter flavidus; assembly: GCF_024055575.1. Taxonomy (GTDB): domain Bacteria; phylum Bacteroidota; class Bacteroidia; order Sphingobacteriales; family Sphingobacteriaceae; genus Mucilaginibacter; species Mucilaginibacter flavidus. The sequence goes on from NZ_JAMXOE010000014.1 coordinate 6,519, forward strand.
ATCTTTGCGAGCACCGCAACAATGCCGAGCCGCGTAACCTGGTGGTTACCGCCTGGGGTACCGAAGACCAATCTATTGGGTAAAGTTTTTCGTAGTTTTGGTTATAACTACCACTATGAAAAAAATATTCGCCTTACTTCTTCTATTTATAACCACGCATAGCTATGCGCAGGATTCACTCAAAGCCTTCAACTATTCAAGAAATAATGTCACCTCCACCGGGATGACGGTTTTAGGCAGCTGGGCAATTGCCAATATCGGTGTTGGCGCTGCCGGCTGGGCAAACTCGAAAGGTGGTCAAAATAAATACTTCTACCAAATGACCACCATTTGGGGTGCAGCCAACCTGGGTGCTGCAATATTAGGATATACCGGCGCGAAAAATAATGAAGGTAAGCAGCTCACCGCTGCCGAAAGCCTGAAAGCCCAACAGAAAATAGAACGCATCTTTTTAATAAACGGCGGACTCGATTTGGCGTATATCGGCACAGGGATCATTCTTAAAAATCGCGGAGATAACCGCAATTCTGGCCAGTTAAAGGGTTATGGCTCATCGTTAATAATCCAGGGTGCGTTTTTATTGCTGTTTGACGGTACCATGTACAGCACTCACCGAAGCAATGGTAACAAACTGCGGCGGTTTCTGGAAAAGAATCCCATCGGCTTTAACGGCAAAAGTATCGGCATCAATTTACGCATGTAACACTCTGTGCCATTGTAATATTTGTGCTAATGCTTTCAACCTGTTGTAATTCGGTTAAATTTGAGTTATGAATGCAGCAGTTAAAACCTTCGTCGCGCTTGCGGTTATCTATTTACAGGTCAATATAGTAAACGCTCAGCAAGCTGCTATTGGTAAAACCGAAATTACCAAATGGCAATACGGCAAAAATGGAGCAGTATCACTTACTTATGATGATGGCTCTATTAACCAATTTAAGCACGCATTGCCTATAATGGAGCGGCTTAAATTGCCCGCAACATTTTTTGTGATAACCGGGGGCATTCCAGGTTCAAAATATTATGGAAAGTTTATCGGCAGACCGGTAAAAACCATCATTAAAGAATCGGCGACTATCCCAACAAACGAAAAAAATTTTTTTGAACGGTGCTCTGCAGGAGGGTACTTAGGTTATAAGGGAACCATTTCCTACGTTACCAAAGCTGTTGGTTTATATGATAACGTAAAAAGGCGTGAGCATGCTTTTAAAGTAATGGACACACTTTATCAAAAAGTTCGAAATGGCGATTTTCAGCCCGGTTACCAGCCCTGCGACGAGGTGCTGCAGGAGGATGGCCTTACCTGGGACGATTTAAGAAGCTACAGCGGCCGCGGATACGAAATCGCGAGTCATTCCATCACCCATGCGAGCATGCCGGGTTTGGATTCGGTTAATATCTCGTACGAGCTTGAAAAAAGTAAAGAGGAGATCAGGGATAAAATGGGGGTGAGGTCTACTTTCTCAACAGAGGTACCTTACGGTTACGAAGACGAACGGGTGATGAAAATTGCTTATAAAATTTACCCGGTGCTGCGTAACCGAATGCCTGAACCTTGGTTAAAGGAAATTGACCGGGCAAGCAAACAAACGCCCTGTACAACTACTAAAGACTATATCCAATGGCAGCGTGGGGCCACCACCAAAACACCGCTGTCGCTAATGGAATCGTGGGTTGATACTGCGGTTGCAAAAAATAACACCTGGCTCGTCCTTGTATTTCACGGCGTGGATAACCTCGGTTACGAAGCGTTGCCACACACCATGCTCGATGAATATTTTCAGTATATCAAAAACAATCAAAAAGATTTATGGATTGCTACCTTTGGCGATGTAGCAAGATACATGCGCCAAAAGGAATATACTAAATTGGAAGAAGGTAAGACGGGGGATAAGCTTATCATCAATCTTTCCTCTCCTCTTTACAGAGGCTTGTACGATTTACCCTTAACCCTCAAAACCTATGTATCGCCCGAATGGAAGCGCGTGTGGGTTTGGCAAGGCAAGCGCATGCAGCGTGTTGATGCAACAACGGATGACAAAGGCAGTTATGTTTTATACCAGGCGTATCCCTGGACTCCATTAACGCTGGCGGGAAAGGAGAATTGAGGCAGTTCATAGTTGATGGTTAATGGTTAATAGTTCATGGCCGGAGAGTATAAAAACCAAGAGTAAACCCTGGTTGCCAGCTTCTGTAGCTGCCATGAACTATCAACTATATGCCAATAAGAAACGCCATTGTATCCACATTATCCGCATAATCCCATAACGCGGGTTGTTGGCTTTTGCCGAAAGGCACCAGTTGATTTGTTAGATTCAGTTTGACATTACTCACTACACACTGAATGCTATCTGTTTGTTGCTGTAGAAGCCTTTCAGCCGATTCCACGTCATCGTAGTACTCATAAAATATAACCGCAAGTGGTGACGACAGCGAAGGATTTTCCTTCAATAATAAAAAGTTATTATCTAAATGCTGCTCGTTGCCTACCAGGTATATCGACCGGTTGTATCCATAATTGTTATTGTATTTATTATGATGGATAATTGGTTCGAATGTTTGTATCGACTCAAAAAAGAAATTGAAATTATAGCCTTTCGGTACCATCAGTTTTGACACGTTACGACAACCAAGGCCGAAGTAGTCAAAAATATCGTGCCCTAAGTTGTTAAGCTGTTCAGTGGTTTCGTCACCAGTTAGCACGGCCACGCTGTTCCTGTTTTTGCGGATGATATTAGGCACTTTGCCAAAGTAATAATCAAAATAGCGCGACGTGTTGTTGCTGCCAGTGGCAATAACCGCATCAAAGTTTTCGAGCCGTTCAACAAACTCGTATTGCTGGCTATATGCAGGTTCAATATCAGCCAGCATTTGTAAAATATGCTTTATCAATCGTGAATCCTGTGATGAGGCCTTTATTAGCGCAAAGTTTCCGGTTGCCAGCACGCACAAAACATCGTGGAAGCCAACTAAAGGTATATTTCCAGCTAATATCAGTCCAATTTTTTTTGCGGACCGGTTTTCAGTTAACTTATAGCTGTTAAGCCATTCCGTTAAATCTGCCCGGTTTAGCATTTTGCTGATGGATGTTATCGCCTGCAAAACGTTTTCGGGGGTAAACCATGCGTTATATTGTCTTTCGGTTTCTATGATTGCTTCCAGTTCCGGACCTGGGTTTGTTAGACTTTTGCCGAGCGTGCTAAATACTTCAATTAGCTTTGTTTTATCAAAATTTGACATATATATGGTAAGGATTTAAACCCTTAAAATCTTTTTTTGTTATATTTGCGAGCTTGTTAATAGCGGGCAAAGTTAATTGAGATTATAAGATTAAAGAAATATGGCGATTAAAATCACCGATGAATGTATAAATTGCGGAGCTTGCGAGCCTGAATGCCCTAATAACGCCATTTACGATGCCGGCGCTGCCTGGCGTTTTTCGGATGGGACGGGGCTGAAGGGGCTAATAGATTTTGGCGATGGCAATACACTTAACGCAGAGGAAACACAAGCTGCGTTATCTGATGATATCTATTATATAGTACCTGATAAATGTACCGAATGTGTTGGCTTTCACGACGAACCCCAGTGTGCTGCTGTTTGCCCTGTTGATTGCTGCGTGGACGACGAAGATATACGTGAAACCAAAGAAGAGTTACTTGCAAAAAAGGAATGGCTCCATATGGGAGAGTAACAAGTCTGTTACAAATATAAAAAGGGGACAGTTTAATAAACTTTCCCCTTTTTTTTGTATGTTGTAACAATAACCAATTAAACCCGTACTAAGCCTTTCTAATATGGAATACGGTATCTGTAATCTTTCTGTTATCCCCATGCGGGCCGAAGCAAGCGATAAAAGCGAGCAGGTGTCGCAGGTTTTATTTGGGGAAACCTTTGAGATTACCGAGTGGAAAGATAACTGGGTGAAAATTATTACTTCAATTGATGATTACCCGGGTTGGATAGGGCGACTGCAGTTCAATATGCTGGGCCATCTTGCTTATAAACGCATCAAACAAACACCGCCGCCGACAACGCACAGGGCCGTGACCCAAGCCTGGAAAATAAACAATAACAGCATTCTTTATCTCCCAATGGGTAGTTCACTTTCGTTTTTAGAAGGCACTACCTGTCGGATAGGTGATGAGAAATTTGAAATTATCGGCGAAATTGGCGAAACCGAAAATATGGCTATAACCGCCACTTCATTTTTAAACACCCCTTATTTATGGGGCGGGCGCACACATTTCGGCATTGATTGTTCTGGCTTTACCCAGGCGGTGTTCCGTTCGCAGGGATTTAATTTATTGCGCGACGCCCGGATGCAGGAGGGGCAGGGTTATGCCTTGAACTCATTGGATGATGCTAAACTGGGCGACCTTGCCTTTTTTGAAAATGCCGACGGCGCAATCGTGCACGTAGGTATTATGCTGAATAACGAAAAGATCATCCATGCTTCTGGCAAGGTGAAAATTGACGCTATTGACGAAAAGGGAATCTTTTCGGACGAGTTGAAACGCTACACCCACAAATTAACTACGGTTAAAAGAATATTTTAACTGCCGAAGTTAACTTCCCAAACAATTACTTTCTTATCATCGCTTACTGATAACAGCTGATTGCCATTCCAGGCAAGCTTGTTTATTGATAGCTGGTGGCTTGCATAGCCCTTTTCGCGGCTGATATTTTTATAAAGTTTAAAGTCATCGGCCCCCCAAATTTTGATGGTTTTATCCATGCTGCCGGTGGCAAAATAGGGTTGCTCCTTATGGAAGGCGATGCTATTCACCGCAAATAGATGGGCAGGGATGTTGTGTAAAAGTTTGTATGATACAGTATCCCATACTTTTACCTGTGCATCACGACCGCCGGATACTAAGTGAGTACTATCCGGCGAGTATTGTAGTGAAAAAACCGACATGGTGTGCCCATCTAACGTTTTCAGCAGCGAATAATCTTCCAAATCATAGATGTGAATGTGATTGTTCCGGCAGCCAAAGGCCACCTGTTTTTCATCAGGGGATATAGCGATACACCTTATCGTATCGTTCGAAACCTTTATGGTGTGCAGTAATTCAAAGGTCTCCATGCTCCAGACCGATACTGTGCCATCCTCAGAAGCAACCAGCAGTTCCCTTTTTTTATCTACCGACTTTATATCAAATATTGGTTTTTGATGATGTTTAAGCGCAGGCTGCAGTTGCTGCTTCATGAAATCAAATACAAGTACGTCGCCATTTCGCAATCCGGTAAATAACAGGGGAAGCCCCACCGGTCCATGTATCGCATAAATAGAGGCAGCTACCGGGAACATCACCTTTATAAATGAATTGTCTTTCAGGCTCCATTCAACAAGGCCTTTATCGTTGCCACCGGTAAATAGTATCCCGGGCTTTTGTGAAAGCTCGAGGGTAAATATCGGGTTGCCGTGGCCGGTAAGTTCAGCTGTTTTTTCTACGGTCATGATTTTAGTCGATAGACCATAGACCATAGTCCATAGCCGCCACATTTTACTATGGACTATGGACTATCGACTATGGACTTATTTATGTCTTCCTTCTAAATTTTTTGCAATCTGCTCAAGGCTTAGGCCTTTTTCGCGCAGTAGTACCAGCAGGTGGAATACAAGGTCGGATGATTCGTTTATCAAATCGGTTTCAGTTTCGGCGAGGGCTGCTATAACCGTTTCCACACCTTCTTCGCCAACTTTTTGGGCTATTTTGTTCAGTCCTTTATTCCGTAGCTTATTGATGTACGAACCTTCCTGCGGGTTTTCATACCTGTCGGCAACAATGGCTTCCAGTTGCAGTATAAAGTTCTGGTTGTATTCTGTTTTAAAACAGCTTCGCGACCCGGTATGGCAGGTGGGGCCATCTGCTTTTACCTTTATCAGCAAGGTGTCGTTATCGCAATCGATATCGATGCTTTTTACATGCAAAAAGTTATTGCTGGTTTCGCCTTTTGTCCACAAACGACTTTTCGAGCGCGAGTAAAACGTTACAATATTTTCCTGGACGGTTTTATCGTAGGCTTCCTGGTTCATGTAGCCAAGCATCAGCACTTCAAGGGTTTGCTCGTCCTGTATTATTACGGGTACTAACCCGTCTGACTTGTTGAAATCGATGTTCATTATAATTTAATTTCCTATAATACCCGTGCCTGTGTCCCCACAGGCAACATTTGTCCACTAATATTGGCTGTGAAGACACAGCCAATGGTTGAGTTGGTTATACTTCCCTCACCTCAATATTATTCGCCTTCAAAACCTTCTTTAAATCCGGTATCAATATCTCTCCATAGTGAAACACCGAAGCTGCTAACGCCGCATCAACATTGCTTTGTTTGAATACGTCTATAAAATCCTGCACGGAGCCGGCACCACCGGAAGCAATTACCGGAATGTTTACTGCGTTGTTTACTTCCTTTAAAAAGCGATTATCAAACCCGGCTTTGGTACCATCATGATCCATGGACGTTAGCAGTATTTCGCCCGCGCCACGGCTTTCGGCTTCCAATATCCAATCCAATGTTTCCTTTTCTGTTGGTAAACGGCCGCCGTTTAAGTGAACAATGTTTTTACCTGCAATTGCTCTTGTGTCAACAGCTATTACCACAAACTGAACACCAAATGCTTTTGCCAGTTCATCAATCAAAGCCGGATTACGAACCGCTGCGGAATTGATAGAAATTTTATCTGCCCCTGCATTTAAAAGCGCATCAGCATCAGCAATTTCATTTATACCACCGCCAATTGTAAACGGTATATTGATTTGGCGGGCAACTGACTTCACCAGTTCGACCATGGTTTTACGGCGTTCAACAGTCGCGGTGATATCTAAAAAAACCAGTTCATCCGCTCCCTGTTGCGAGTAATTCCACGCAAGCTCAACAGGGTCGCCTGCGTCACGCAAGTCGACGAAGTTAACGCCCTTAACTGTACGCCCATCCTTTACATCTAAACAGGGGATTATACGCTTCGTGAGCCCCCCCCGCCCCCTGAAGGGGGAGCTAAGAGTCTGTTTTATAATATCCAATACTTTTTCCAAATGATTAAATATTTCCTCATTTTTAAAACGGAGAAATATCATGCCATCTCTTTCGAGATTTATCTGTCGCTCTAAATCGTTTTTAATGATTTCAGGCAGATTGTGAATGTTTCCGTCAATTTCAATGACAAGTTTGTGTTGATGACAATAAAAGTCTGCAATGTAAATTCCTAATGGATGCTGCCTCCTAAATTTTGCCCCAAGTTGACTGCCCTTCAAATATCCCCAAAGCACCATTTCTGCTGGTGTCAAATTATTTCGAAGTGCTTCGGCGTTTTTAAATATCAAACTATTGGCACCCAAAAACATCTGTTTTTTCATTATCAAACTATAGTTCCCCCTTTAGGGGGTTAGGGGGCTCTTAGATTGATATCAGCGATTCGAGGTTCCAGTGTTTCACATCCTCAATAGTAATATGCCCCTCATAAATAGCTTTACCCACCACGCACGATTCAACCTTGATATTGCTCAATTGCTCAATATCATCCATCGAGCTTACACCGCCCGATGCAATAAGTTTAATGAAAGGGGAGTGGTCAAGCAGCTTTTCGTAAAGCTTTATGCCTGCGCCGCCGAGTTTGCCGTCTTTATCAATATCGGTACATAAAAAACGGAAAAAGCCAAGCTGAAGGCATTTATCAACGTAATCCATCAGCTTAATGGGCGAGCTTTCCATCCAGCCAGAGTATTTGATTACTTCATCCAACACATCGATAGCGATTACCACCTGGTCGGAACATTTATCCTTGCCACAAACTGCTTTGCTTAGTTCTGGTAAAAATGAAGGGTTAGTTAGTGCTTGTGTACCAACAATAACGCGGTGAACGCCGGAATCAATCAGCTCTTTAACTTTTTCGATACTGCGGATGCCGCCACCGTACTGAACCTTCATATCGGTTTTGTGAATTACGTCAAACAGGTACTCCTGGTTGCTGAAATCGTTTTTGGCGCCGTTAAGGTCGATGATGTGGATGAAGTTTGTACCATTCGATTGATATCTTTCTATCATCTCTTCCAGGGAAACATCATATTCTGTTACCTGGTTATAGTCGCCTTCACGCAGGCGCACAACCTTTTTGTTTAAAATATCAATTGCCGGGATAATGTACATGTCTTTTTAAATTTTAGAAAAGTTTTTTAGTAAGGTTTCACCATACGCGCCTGATTTTTCGGGATGGAATTGCACTCCATAAAAATTATCCCGCATAATTGATGCCGAAAATTTGTTTATGTAATTTGTTGACGATAAAGTGTATGTAACATTATACTCAATAAAGTATGAATGTACAAAGTAAAAATGTGAACCGTTAGGAATATTTTCAAAAAGTGCATTTCCCATTTCCGGAAAAACCTGGTTCCAACCGGTATGCGGTACTTTGAAATTAGTATCGCCTGCAAATTTCAAAGTCTTTATCGGGAATAAATCGAGCAACTTCGAATCGCCCTCTTCGGAATACGAGGTAAGTAACTGCATGCCCACACAAATGCCCAAAACAGGCTTTTTAAGCGCTTTGATCGACGGCACCAGCCCTGTGTGCTCCAATTTAGCCATTGCGGCACCAGCATGTCCAACGCCGGGAATTATGTAGCGGTCATATTGTTCAAAATCTTCTTCCTTATTTATCATTCCATACGGAATACCCAACCGCTCCAAAGCAGCAGTTAAGGAGAAGATGTTTCCGGCGCCGTATTGTATTATTCCAATGCCCCCCGGCCCCCTAAAGGGAGAGGTGTCTCGCAAATTACTTTCCTGCTTTATTTCATTCATGCTAATCAAAATTCCCCCTTTAGGGGGTTAGTGGGCCTCTACAGTATGCCTTTAGTGCTTGGTAAAACCATATTATTTACATCACGTTTTACAGCCATTTTTATTGCTTTAGCAAAGGCCTTAAATATAGCCTCAATTTTATGATGCTCGTTATCGCCTTCGGCTTTTATGTTCAGGTTGGCCTTTGCCGCATCGCTGAACGATTTAAAAAAGTGGAAGAACATTTCCGTCGGCATTTCGCCGATTTTTTCTCGTTTAAATTCTGCATCCCAAACAATCCAGTTGCGGCCGCCAAAATCAATAGCAACCTGTGCCAGGCAATCGTCCATCGGCAGGCAAAATCCATAGCGTTCAATGCCTTTTTTATTGCCTAAGGCTAATGCAAATACTTCACCAAGGGCAATGCCTGTATCCTCGATGGTGTGGTGTTCATCAATATGCAAATCGCCATTGGCAACAATTTCCAAATCAATATTTCCATGGCGGGCAATCTGGTCAAGCATATGGTCGAAAAAGTGGACGCCGGTTGATACCTTTGCGTCACCTTTGCCGTCCAGGTTTATTTTTATATAGATGTCAGTTTCTTTTGTGCTGCGGCGATGCTCAAACACGCGTTGGCCAAGCTTTAAAAACTCGTAAACCTTCTGCCAGTCGGTGGTTTGCAGCACAGCGGTTTGGTGTACAATTTCTTCTTCGTCCGCTTTAAACTCGTTGCCACCCATGTTCGAGCCATCGTTCAGCCAGATAGATTTTGCGCCGAGGTTATGCCCAAGCAACACATCGTTTTTACGGTCTCCAATGGTAAACGAGTTTTTTAAATCGTATTTTTCAGCATCAAAATACTGGGTAAGCATGCCGGTGCCGGGCTTACGGGTAGGCGCATTTTCAGCAGGAAAAGTCCGGTCGACGCAAATATTAGAAAATACAACACCTTCGTTAGCAAATGTTTTTATCACCATGTTTTGCACCGGCCAAAAGGAGTCTTCAGGATAGGATGCAGTACCTAAACCATCCTGGTTGGTAACCATCACTAGTTCAAAATCCAGCTCTTTGGCTATCTTAGGCAGGTATTGCAACGCACCAGGGTAAAAGGTAAGCTTCGCAAATGAATCAATTTGCTCGTCGGGCGTTTCCTCAATCATTGTACCATCTCGGTCAATAAACAGTATTTTTTGCGGCTTGCTCATTTAAAATTTTGTAAGGTTTCGAGTAATATGTTGTTTTCGGCAGGGGTACCAACGGTTATGCGCAGGCAACCCTCACAAAGTTCAACTTTTGAACGGTTTCGTACAATAATGCCCTGGTTAACCAAATAGTTATAAATGCCGTTGGCATCAGTTGTTTTTACCAGGATGAAGTTGGCATCCGACGGGTAAATATCAACTACAAAATCAAAGTGCTTCAAACCAAGCACCAGGTTATCTCTTTGTATCAAAGTCTCCTTAATCCAATTGTTTATTTGTTCAATATTTCCCAGCGCCTGTAATGCCAGCTGTTGCGATGCCTCGTTAATGTTATAAGGAGGTTTGACCTTATTCATTACCTCTATGATCTCTTCACTCGCAAATGCCATTCCCACGCGCAAACCTGCAAGCCCCCATGCTTTGGACAGCGTTTGCAACACAACAAGGTTTGCGTACTCTGTAAGCTCCTGTATAAATGTTTTTTGGCGACTGAAATTTATATAAGCTTCATCAACCACCACAATGCCGCTAAAGTTGGCCAGTAAGGTTTCAACATCTGTACGATCTATCGAATTACCGGTAGGGTTATTTGGCGAACAGATAAATATCAACTTGGTATGTTCATCAATCGCCTCAGCAATGCCTTCCAAATTCAATTGAAATTCTTCAGTAAGCGGTACATTCTTTACTGCGATATCATTGATATTGGCTGATACCTGGTACATACCATAAGTAGGCGGAACCAGGATAACGTTATCTACTCCTGGATTACAAAAGCTGCGGAAAAGGATATCTATCGCCTCATCGCTGCCGTTGCCCAAAAATATATTGCGCGGTGGCACGCCTTTTATTTGGCTTAAGCGCTTTTTAACTTCAAATTGTAACGGGTCGGGGTAACGGTTGTACTGCTGCTCCAACGGCGAGCCAAACGCATTTTCGTTGGCGTCAAGGAACACGCTGGCCTCGCCCTGGTACTCATCTCGTGCCGAGGAGTAGGGGGTGAGGTTTTTTATATTTTCTCTGAGTAGGCCCCCTAGCCCCCTAAAGGGGGAATTGCCATCGGCCGTACTGTAAAACTGTTTGTTTATTTCTTCACTCATGTTATAATATTCTTAAGGACATAACTCCCCTTTAGGGGGTTTGGGGGCTTATTCTTACACTCACTGCATTTTTATGGGCATGTAGTCCTTCTAATTCCGCCAATATTTCAACTGATGGCCCGATATTTTGCAACCCTTCTTTAGTTAGATATTGAAACGTTATTTTTTTTACAAATGAATCAACCGATACACCTGAATAGGCCCTTGCATACGAACTTGTCGGCAACGTATGGTTCGTACCGGATGCGTAATCCCCGGCACTCTCAGGCGTTAAGTTGCCGAGGAATACCGAGCCCGCATTGATAATGTTTGCGGTTATTCGCTGCCAGTTTGCAGTTGCTAATATCAAATGCTCCGGTGCGTATTGGTTGCTGAAATCCATAGCCTCATCCAAATTGCCTGTTACCACGATGTACGAGTTTTCAATGGCAACTTTTGCAATTTCGGCCCTTGGTAAAACGGCGAGTTGTTTATCAAGCTCGTTTAAAACTTCTTCCGCAATTTGTTTCGACGTACAAACCAAAATCGACTGGCTGTCCATGCCGTGCTCTGCTTGTGCCAGCAAATCGGCGGCAACAAAAACCGGGTTGGCGGTTTCATCGGCTATAACCAGCACCTCTGACGGCCCGGCTGGCATATCGATAGCGGTTGTTGTGTTCGACTGGATGATGGTTTTAGCCTTGGTTACAAACTGGTTGCCCGGCCCGAATATTTTATCCACCCTTGCAATGGTTTCAGTGCCGTAAGCCATGGCCGCAATAGCCTGTGAACCGCCTGCGAGAAAAATCTTTTCTATCCCCAGCAACAGCGCCACATAAGCTATAAACGCATTTACCTTACCATTTTTTTGCGGCGGCGAACAAACCACAATTTCGTGGCAGCCTGCTATCTGAGCCGGTATACCCAGCATTAAAAACGTGCTTGGTAATACTGCAGAGCCACCCGGGATATACAATCCCACCTTTTCAATCGGCCGCAATTCGCGCCAGCAGGTAACACCGGGCATGGTTTCAACCTCGTCCTCAGCTTTTATTTGTGCCTGGTGAAATTTGTAGATGTTATTATAAGCCACCTTTAACGCGGCTTTCTGTTCATCAGAAACTGACGAAGCAATTTCAGTTAGCTCGGCTTTATCCAGGTAAAGTTTTTCCAGTTCAACTTTGTCAAACTTATGGGCATAGTCAAACAAAGCACTATCACCGTTTTGCTGAACATGTGCAATTACATCTTCAACAATACCACGTATTTCATTGGCAGGGTCAATATTGCGTTGAACCAACTGCTGAATGTCGCTTTTACTTAAATCTGAATAGTTAAATACCTTCATAGCTCAGGCCCCCAAATCCCCTAAAGGGGAGTTATGTCCGCTTTGCCCCCAAACCCCCTAAAGGGGGCTTAAAAGCGCTTTTTGTTAGTTAATTATCTCACCCTTCCTTTTTGCTCCTCCGCTATTTAGCGGAGGCCGGGGGGCTTCGCCTACAATATTATCTTCTCAATCGGCATTACTACAATGCCCTGTGCGCCTGCTTGTTTTAGCTGGCTTATCCTGTCCCAAAAATCGCGTTCAGGGATTACGGTGTGTACCGCCACCCAATTTTCTTCGGCTAAAGGAACTACTGAAGGGCTTTTTACGCCCGGCAGCAATGCGATTATAGCAGCTAAATTATCCCTGTGCACATTTAATACCACGTATTTGGTTTCCTTAGCCCGTAATACGGATTGGATTCGTTGTATCAATTCCAATACCAAATCTTCGGTTTCGCTGCCTTTGCGACCGATAAGAACGGCTTCTGAGGACATTACATCGGCAAATGGCTTTAAACCATTACTTTTTAACGTTCCACCGGTTGATACCAGGTCGCAAATAGCATCGGCTAAGCCCAGTCCGGGCGATATTTCAACAGAGCCGGAAATGGTACGAATGTCTGACTGTATCCCATTTTCCTTCAGGAACTTGCCCAAAATAACAGGGTACGTAGTAGCTATTGATTTACCGTTTAGTCCGGCAAGACTTTGAATGTCGTCGTTATTAGGAACGGCAATTTTGAGCGAGCATTTGCCAAAGCCAAGGCGCTGCAGGTAGCTTACTTCAACTTCGGTTTCCTGTATCACGTTTTCGCCAACAATACCCAGGTCGGCAATGCCGTCCTGAACATATTCGGGGATATCATCATCACGCAGAAAAAGAATTTCCAGCGGGAAATTTGAAACGGGGGAGATAAGCGAGCTTTTGTAGTTTTCGAAACTTAAGCCACAATTTTTTAATAATTCAACGGATTTTTCGTTGAGCCGGCCAGATTTCTGGATAGCTATTTTGAGTGTTTTCACTGATTGGTTTTAAAGGAACTATAATAAAAATATAAACGGAGGGTTGTTATTTCGCGTAGAAACATACATTATCTAATCACCACATAGTGGTGATGGTGCAGGTGCAGATGATATAATGTATAACCGTTCATTTTTTTTTTGTATAGTAAAACGATAGATATTGCGTGCAAAGATAGGGAATGGATTATTAAATCAAAATTTTATTTCGATTTGCTTATTTCGGAATTGTTAGTGCAGAATTAAATTTTGACTATTCCTCAGAGATTTGACAATTTTTTGAATGTTGTCGAATCTAACCTACAAAGCGTGATCGGCATGTAAATCGCCGCCTTTCAATATTCTTTTAGAGCTCCAATCTTCATAGCCACTACTCCAAAATACGTCAGATTCCGGCAATCCTAGTGGTAGTAAAATAGCTGAGCACAAGTACAAACTGCCCGTGGAAATATACGTTTCGGCTAACGACGGCTGATGTCCGTAAACCCCGATCCGCAGCCAGCCATTCTCATCAAACAGATCTTTAGTATTGGTCACTTTTTCAATAACAGCAGTTAGCGCGCAGCGCACCTGTGCAGGGTTTAACTCTTTTGGCAACTGCTGGCGGTAAGCCATATTTGCCAAATGATGAAATGCCCCGGTACGGTAGGTTATCGAGCGGCCTATGATTGGGTAAGTACCATCGACTCCAATTAGACGTTCCTGAATCTGACTATAACGAAGATTGCGGCATAGAACCTGTTTTCTAATAGGTTCAAAGGCATCATCTTTAGTTGCAGCAATCTTTAAAACATCGTACAAATAAGGATGAATTACAAAGCTGTTGTAATAATCCCAGTGAAATTCTGCACCATCGCCGTACATTCCATCACCTTTATACCAAAGCTGATGCTGCTTAACGGCATAATCAATCCTTGCCATTTCAAAAGGCTGATTTATGGTGATAAAAAAAGCCTCAATTATTGCCGCAAACAACAGCCAGTTATTTTCGGGAGGTTTTATTTTCCGGGTTTTAAGTAAACATGCTACTACGTTTTGTTGTACTTTACTATCCAAAGCTTCCCACAATTTAGGACAGCGGATTAGGCCATAAGCAAAAAAAGAAGCATCTACCAATGGTTGCCCACCTTCATCGCCCCAGTTCATGTAATCTTTTGCGGCGGGATTGGTGGCGTTTTCAATTCCTTTTACCGCGAGTTTAAAATACCTGTTTTGCAGTTGGCTTTCCGCTTCATTAATATGTTCGGCATGTAGCCAAGGGGCAATGCCGCATAAAAGGCGACCAAAAGCCTCAAGATGTGTGTATTTTGCCCGGTCGTTTATTAACGATGACTCTTTAGCTTCAACGGGCATTTTTTGTTTGAGCTGATCGGCGGCAAGGGAGGTTAATACTGGTTCGGCTAATTTTTGAAGATAGTTTAGCCAAAGCTTACGGGTGGTGGTGTTAACGGGAATATCTTCGGTGGTGTTAGTAGGCAGAGCGGTGGTCAACAATGGTGAAATGCCGAGCATACCGGCATTTTGTATGAATCTTCTTCTTTTCATCTTTCGGAACTATTAAAAAAGAATTTGTTATTGCGAGTGAGGAACGAACGCGGCAATCTAGTCGCCGTTCATGTTGGCGAGATATGGCGACGAGATTGCTTCGTTCTTCGCAATGACAAAGTTTTATTGTTTTAATTATCAATAAGATAATTAATATTTATACTATTTTTCCTCACACAAATAAATATCGCCCTCTTTGGCGCTGCCAATCTTTACCAGTTTTTTGTTCTTCATAATATCCGATAGGCTTACCAGCTCGGTATTATATAGATTAGTGAACCAGATCAGGTAAAAACGCTTTTGCGCATAAAATCTCTGTACATCGCCTTTATTATCTTTATGGGGGATAACGGTAGACGACATCCGGGTGAAGAGATAAACAGCTTCGTCGGCATCAGTATAAATAGGGATGCCCGGCTTAAACATATTTTGATGATGGCGCAGGTACACTATAAATTCCGATTTGTTCCAATCATCATCACTGTAGCCGGGTACGCCATAATCGCATTCGTCATCATAGCGCTGGTAATCGGTCCGCACGGTATGGTACTCAAAAGCCAGCATCAAAAGTATAGCAACACCAGCCAAGGCATATTTTGCTTTCGATTTCACAAGCAGCAGTACATCGGGCACCCAGCTTGTACAGGCAATCAATAGCGGTATAAACATGGGCGACAGTAAACGACTGTTAATCCGTTCATACCGGGATATACTGGCCGATATCACTATAAAAAGACCATAAACAATGGCAAAGGCAATCACGATATTTTCGTAGCTGTTTATACGGCCTTTAAATGCCTTCCATAACAATATGCCGATCAGCGCCAGCAAAACTACTGCAGTAATCACAGCCGCGTATGGATAGGCTGCTTTGCTTAAGCTGCCCCAATCGCAAATTACGGTTCCGAAATAATATAGATTATCAACAAATGGGGTTATTGAAGGATACCGCGTGCCGGTGCTTAAGCCGGAGTTAATTCTGTTCATCAACAGGTTGCCGGCCAATAACGAAATACCTATTACACCAAATAGAAGGATATGTCCAACTTTCTTTTTAATCGTAAGCTGATTATTCAGCAACAGCATTAATCCGCCTGCGCCAATAACGGTTACACCGGCATAACGTGTAATACAGCTGACAGCGGCAATCAAGGCCACCCAAACCAGCGCCTTGGTACTGTGTGTTTGCAGGTAGCGCCAGTAAGCAATGATAAACAACAGTATTTCGAAAATAAACAAGGTTTCAGACCACAGGTAGGTGTAAATCTCCAACAAACCAGGGCTTAGGATAATGGCAATCAGTATCAGCCACTTGTAAATTCGCGAATGCGAAATAAACTTTTCCATTATCCAGCCGCTGGTGAATATTACGGCTGCAAAAAGCGCAGCGTTAATCATCGCCCCGGCCTCAATGGGGTCTACGCGTGTAATAAACTGGATAACTGCTAAAAAGAAGGGATAAAAAACCGGGAAAAACACCAGCGGACCTTTATTGAAAGTAATAATGGTGCCATGTGCCTGTAGGTTACTGGCGGTGCTGGCATACATAATGGAATCGGGCGATATGCCCACACCGCTATATTTTGTAAACAGGTAAATAACAACGAAACCAATAATGGCTGCTATTAATGAATCGAGATTGGTTAAATAGCGTTTGTTGAGCATTGTTGGAAAGTTGTAAAGTTGTAAAGTTAGTAAATCTAAGCAATCTGATAATTCCTTCAATCCTCCACTTCGTCTTTCGGACTACCTCAGTCAATCAAATCCAAAACCTCGCTAATCGGCTGGTCGCTGTTTATTAAAATGCCTTTTACACCGGCTGCGGTTCCTGCTTCTACATCACGGTCGCGGTCGCCAATAAAGTATGATTTTGCCGGGTCGAGGTTGTATTTTTCAATGCCCTGTAACAGCAGCCCTGGTTTTGGTTTGCGGCAATCACAGTCGCCGGTAAAATTGGGATGGTGCGGACAGTAGAAAAAGTCGGTTATTTCAACGCCGTGCGCGTGGTAAGTTTCTTTCAGACTAAGGTGCATTTTGGCAAGCTCATCTTCGGTGTACCAACCTTTGGCCAAGCCGCCCTGGTTAGTGGCCACCAACAACAAATAGCCCTTGTTCTGTAAAATTTTCAGGGCATCAAAATTATCAAGGATATGGAAATCTTCAATCCGGCGCACGTAGTCGCCCATTTCGCGGTTCAATACGCCATCACGGTCTAAAAAAACAGCTTTATTCTTTTGCAGCATTTAAATCAAATTTTTGCAAAGGTAACAAATCCTTAAATATGGTTTTTGCGATGGCATGCCCGTGAAAAACAAAAGGCACGATAACCGGAGTTATTATGCCTTTTTATGCCGAACGCACACTTGTTGCGCTGTTAAAATTTTACTTACTGGTAAAATTATAAGGTACTTTATTGAATCCACCACCCGAAATTACGGCTATCGACACCGAAATTATGTTACCGTGGGTATCATAGTTGTTTACCAGTGTAGTAAAGCTAAAGGTGCCTGTCATCTCTCTCTTTACCGAATCGATAGCGGTTACCACCACTGTACCGGAGCCGGGGGCAACGGCGCCATTTGGAACGTAAACAATAGCTCCGGCATCGTTTCTTTTCGGTGTTGAAAATGCTAACGCTACATTTGGTGTGCTATCAACAATATAAGTACCTAACGGAAATCCGCTGGTGTTGCTGCCACTAGCCTTTGTGAGTGACAGGGTTACCTTTCTGTTAAATGCAGTACCCTCGCAGGTAAAAGTTTTTGTTTTGGCAATTGAATTGTATACTAATGATGAGGCTACAGTATCGGTAAACCATGTACTGTCTTTTATGTTGGCTATCATTAAGTTGGTAGCGGTGGCGGTTGCTACAACTGTGTCTTTTTTACAATTTTCAAGAAATAAAATACCCGATAACAAAATAGCAATAAGTGAAATTTTCTTCATATATATTTATTTAGCAAAGGAACGACTTTTACCTAAATTTAATATAAAGTATTTCGTTTTTTACATTTTTTAACACTTCGGGCGTTTTAGGTCGTATTTATTAACATTTTGGGCGCCTCGCTGAACGGGGCGCCCAATGAGGTTTTCTACTTAAAATACGATAGTGGAATCTCTTTCCACATGCCATGAGAGAGCCCGCCGGTAAGCAATTCGTAAATTAAATACAGAGGCCAAAATATGTAGCTGAGTAACAGGTATATGATGTTATGGTTATAGTGCCAGTTTATCATTAGTGTGTAAATCCCCAACACTAAGTAAAGGATGCTTGAGTCTCTTCTTTTCATGATTTTAACAGAGTTTAAGTATAAATTCTTTTCAATATTAACAAATTAAGGTAACTATATGGCAAATTTGTTTGCATAAATAAAAGCAGGTTTAATTATAGGTTTACACATTGTTAATAACTATTACTGAACTCAGGTTAAGTTAAATTTGTTTGTTAAGCATAATTATATAACTTGGCATCCGGTATTCAAAAATATCATACTATAAAACCTATTTAAAAACAAAATGCCCTTACAAGGGTTTACTTAAAAAAAACAAAACTTATCATGGCAACAACAAGTGGTATTACTGCGTATTCAGTAAAAACAAAAACTAAAAATGTACCAATGATCGATCCTGTAATTGATATTAAATCAGGAAGGTACATCGCAACAGGAAAAGACGCCGAAGGCAACAAAATGGCTGCAATTATGGGTAAGGCAACTGCCGAAGAGCACATAAAAGCAGGCAATGCTAAAAAAGGTTCTGGCTGGTAGTCGGTACTGTTGTACGTATTAAAATCATTGGTTTTATATAAATCTGATGATACAAAAATGCCTGGCATAAGTTTTATGTTTAACAAAACGTAATTGCTTATGCCAGGCGTTTGCTTTTAAGCTCAAAAAAGATAGCGGGCAGATCGAAATGATTTCAATCAATAGTATTTAAAGGACACTATCATTATCCATGCCTTTTATTTGTTCCTTGTAAGCATTTGGCAACAAGGTGTTTTTGAAAGGTTTCTCCAACCCCGCCCACTTTAGCATTTTATACAAAACTACCGCCGGGCTTATCCATTTGGTACTTCCAATCGGCAGCAATGCTTTGACTTCGGCAGGCACAAGTATTACCTGTACCTGTTTTAGTATCGCATATCTTAACATGCCCAGATGTTTTTTATATTGTTGGTATAAGTCTATAGTAAATTTGCTGCTGATAAGGTTTTGCTCAAGGTGTTCTGCCCGCATTATACAATACTCGTCGTAGTTTCCGGGCAGTCCGGCTAAATTCATCCTGTTGCCCACCCGATAAAACACCTGGAAAACTTCCTTTTTTTCTGCGATATCAAGCTTGCGCTCCAGTAACTCAAACGACCGGATAGAGTAGTCGATCAGCAAGAATAAAACATCGCGATAGGCCCAATCAGGAATTTGGGCACCTCGATTTTTTTCAACGCCTTTGTGTATGGCAGCAATCTGGTCTATGGAGTTTAAGGCTGTTTTCTCGCCTGAAAAAATGATCTGCCGTGAATAGGTGACGGTCGAAAACAGGCGGCCAAGCGGATCAGCAGGTAACCGTCCCGTAAAATACAGCCAGTCCACCGCTTTATTCAGTGCGAACTCCGCGGCCGCCCCGGCGAAAATAAACAACACGGTATCGGCCTTTCCCCATATCTTCCGTACTATTGAATCTTTATCAACAAAAGAACGTTCCATTTTAATTTAAAAGTTTTTCATGCTTAGCCTTAAATTCTCAATCACAATTACCAGGCCTATGCCAAGCGTATATGCCAGCAAATCAGTAAACGAAAAAGAAGTACCCAACATTATTTTAGCAAGTTTTGAATGTTGCATCCCCAGCAAGGTTACCAAATGAAAATATTGCGAAATCTCCACCAGGTAGGAGAATAATAAAACTCCCAGAGCTGTACTGACAATGGGTGTATTAATAAAACTTTTTATAAAGCAGTAAATAAGGATTACTACCAGAAAATCACCGCCATAGGGGCGTATAATGGCGTCGTGAAAATCGGCTCCGATTATAAATTCAATGGAAAATAACAATAACATCAGGACGAAATACCAGTGGTTAAACCTAAACTTATCTAACATATAAAAGTACTTTGAAATGCAAAGTAATCGAAAATAGTTTACATTTACAACAGCAGGCAGCGAGATTCCCGATTTAGTTACATGCACACCGAACACCATATTCTTGACAAAACACTCATTTTTTACTACCTTTGTGTCATTCCAGCCCGTTTTGATATATAACTTTTCGGCTTACAACCACACTTGGTGGTTAGGCAACGGGTGTTTCTATTCTAAAATTTTAATATATATGGCAAAGTCACAGGCGACCTTCATGAAGAAGCAACTCGAAAAAAACAGGCAGAAGAAAAAAGAAGATAAAGAGCAACGTAAGCTTGACCGCCAGCAGAACGCAGGCAGTAGCGATTTAGACAGTATGATGGCTTACGTAAACGAATTTGGCGAGATTGTTTCGACCCCGCCTGACAATTTTAAAAAACCACAGGAATAAAATTCCTGCTTTATATGTAGATTAGTAATTCATTACTAATCTGCATGAAAAAAGCCCTGCTTCTCTTATTTTTGATCGTCTTCCAATCAGCTTATTCCCAGGATATTGTTGGTAATTCCATTGTTTTGGGGCACACAGATAGCATCCAATCAAAAATACTTAACGAGAAACGCACCATCTGGGTGCATTTGCCTGCCGGGGCGGCCAGCAAAAACAACACTTCGCGTTATCCCGTAGTTTATGTGCTTGACGGTTCTGAGCATTTTGCTTCTGTATCGGGTATTATTCAATACCTGAGCGAAGCAAATGGTAATATGTTTTGCCCGGATATGATAGTGGTGGGTATAAACAACACAGACCGCACGCGTGACCTTACGCCAACCTATGGCGCGTTCGACTACGAAAACAAGCCAACAAATTCCTTCAAAACCTCCGGCGGTGGAGAGAAGTTCACAGCATTTATCGAAAAAGAGCTGATGCCATATATCGAAGCGAAATATCCCACCGCGCCGTTCAGGATGCTGATTGGACACTCATTCGGCGGGCTTACTGCTGTAAATATCCTGGTAAATCATACCGAACTTTTTAACGCCTACACTATTGTTGATCCGAGTATGTGGTGGGACAGGTACAAGTTGTTAAAACAGGCGCACGATGTTTTAAAACAAAAAAACTTTACAGGTAGATATGTTTTTATGGGGATAGCCAACACCATGCCCCCCGGCGATGACACGTTACATGCCCATCACGATACTTCAGCAAAAATAAATCATATCCGTTCGATATTAAACCTGGCCGATGAATTCAAAGCCAATCCTGGCAATGGCCTAACTTTCAACTATAAATTTTATAATGATGACAACCATAACTCATCGCCGCTGATAACGGAATATGATGCCTTCCGGTTTCTATTCAGTTATTATAAACTGCCAAAGGAAACTGATGAGGCACTATTTGATGCAAACGCCAAAATTGATGTGGCGGCAGTTATTGAAAATCATTATGCTGATGTTTCCGGGCGTATGGGCTACAGGGTGATGCCGCCGGAAACCATATTGGATGCCATGGGCCACGATTATATCGAAGTGAATTTGCCGGACAGGGCTCTGGCGGTATTCTCGCTGAACGTTAAATATTACCCCAATAGTGCAGGGGCGTATGCCGCGATCGGCGATTATTACAGCGCGCAAAAGAACAAAATGAAGGCTGCGGAGTTTTACAATAAGTCGTTAACGATCATCGAAAATAAGACCACGAGAGATAAGTTGATCAAGCTTAAGGATTTAAAATAATTGTCAAATTAATGGCTGCCAAACATATCAAAATTCTAAAAAATGCGAAAACCATACTCCTTATCGACTGCCCGGATAAAAGTGTGCCGATGGCGCTATTGAAAGCTGGTTTTATGGTGATAGGATATTCGCCGGATAAGTACACATTGATATCTTAAAAAATTGATTATGCTGAAGACAATCTCGTTTTCAACGACCTTGAAGGCACACCAGGCGAAGTTGAAATTGTAAACATTTTCGAGCCTGAAGCTGAGCATGCGGATATCATTGAGCGGCATATGTTACCTTTAAAAGCTAAAGCGGTTTGGCTGCAACCACCCGTAACTTCATCAAAAACAGCTAAGCTGGCAAAAAAACACGACTTAATATTTGTGAAAGGTTATGATATCGCTTCAGCAGCCGCTGAATTGTCCATTAATAATTGAGCTCTCTCAACAAAAAAGGATGCAGCCATTGGCCGCACCCCTCCTAATTAACTATAAACTGACTGCTTTATTCATCTTTTATATTGAAGTGAGGCTTTCCGCATTTTTAAACGCTCATGTCGACGTGCTTTGTTCGTTCAACCGCTAACCATGTTGACAATGCCGCGCTATCTGAATTATCGGCTGTAAACCGGGCGCTTATGAGGTGTCCCAGTAGCTGCCGGTATGGTGTGGCGCTTATTTTTCCGCCGACACTGCTCGAATGTGAAAAGGTGCCGGTCGGGCCAATTACACCCTGGGTGCCGTTGGTGCTTTGTACCTTAACTCCGTCATCGTCCCCGCACGATGAGGCGAGCAACACGATGGCTGCCAGCAGTAAAAATAAATTATCGATCCTTTTCATGAGCGCAAATGTTAAATAATGGTTTTCTGATGCTTCGTTGTTCAAAAACGGAAACCTTTCAACATCCCAAAATTCAACAAACAGCGATCAATAGCATTCAGGACAAATACCTGAATCAGCAAGTAAATACACCTGATTTTGTATGCGTATTATTTACTATTATGATGCGTATTTCTACGCTGTTTGAATGTATTACCTCAATAACTTCTTGTTTTAAGCTACAGGTGATTTAAATGCATGTGTAAGGGGGGACTAAATTTGTTATTTGTAAAATATTGAATTCGCCCAAGTCACGGTCCCTGAAAATTGTCCGAATAAGTTTATATTGCAGCCTTAATCTAAAGCCGAATGATCACTAATCACAACCCCGAAATCAATCCGAAAGCTTTTTTAAGAATGATTACCATAATTTATGGCGCGTTATTGGTCGGCCAAACCTTATTTGCCGTTGTGGTCTATTCAATAGCTATTAACCCTGTTCTGAATTTGAAACCCGTTAATGACATATTTTTTTATTTAGTGCCGGTATTCGTTATAGCCATGGGGTTTACCGGGAGTTTATTATACAAGAAAAGGATTGAGAATGCGAGGGGTGCGGCGACTGTTAAAGAAAAGATTGCGGGCTACCAGACTGCGGTAATAACAAGACTTGCGCCGTCTGAAGGAGCCACATTGTTTGCCATTGTTATTTTTATGCAAGGGTGGAACTTGTATTACCTGGCAATTGCAGCCCTTAATATTATCTATTTTTTAGTTCTTAGGCCGAGCCGGGCAAAAATAGAAGAAGATTTGAACTTGAGCTACGACGAAAAGGTACAGATCTAAACAAAAAATGCTTACCGGTATTTATGGTAAGCATTTTTTTGTAACTGTTTCGCACTTTAGATTTTCCTGTAATGCGGGTTTAACATCCGCAATGCCATTTTTGGCTTGTGCATATTGGCAATAGCATCTGCCCGGTATTTTTCATAAAAAGCGTTCGTCATTAAGTTAACCTGGTAAGGGTAGTTTTTGCGGTTGATAGCGTATTTGGTTAATCTGCTTACAAATGCCTCGCTAAAATCCCCTGGCTTATAGTTCTCCAAATCGGCGTTTTTTGCCTTCTTTTCATCTATCCAGAGACCGCAGTATTTAGGATCTTTCCATTTATCGAGTTGTTTTTGAGTCGGCCTGCTGGGGGGAGGTGGGGGCGGCAGGTAGTAAAAAGTAATGGTTTGCTGGTCTTGTTGCGATGCACTCATTTGCCTGAAAATTGGCTCCAGTTTTTCCCGGTCTTCTTCCGTGATTTTATCGGGGTGCTTTATTGCGCGGTCTGCATTTTCTTCATATTTGGCTGTAATGGCCATGTATTCTTTTAGTTTTTCTTCAGAAACGCCGTCTTTGGTATACGGATAGTCGCTAAACCTTAGCCTGGGCGGTACTTTGGTTCTGACTTTACTGCCAGGTGCCGCAGTGTCGGTAGGTTTGTTTTTTGCGGCGGGTTTAGTCGCAGGTGGTGTTTGCAATGCTTCAGTTTTAGTACAAAACAAAATGAAAGCGATTGCCAATACCGGGACAATGGCAAGCCTGGCAAGCATTGCTGCTGCTGTTGAGGTGGTTTTAGTCATCATAATTAAGCGTTTTTTGGTTACAGAATAATTGAATTGGCTGGTGATGGTTAAGCTTTTACCATAGCCCAGTTTGCTGAATAGCAATTGCTGGTAGTCCGTAATGCTGTTATTTCCTGCAAGTACTGCAGCGTCGGCTATAAACTCGTGGTTGAGCTGTACGGCCTTGCGGTATAGCGGTATAAAAGGTTAAACCAGCAGAAAATTTGCAACAGCTCTATAAAAATTACATCTGCCGAGTGGCGCTGGCAGGCGTGAGCCAATTCGTGTTTTAAAACACTATCTTCTATTTGCTTGTTGGCATACTCATCTTTATTTAAAAAAATATAGTTTAAAAATGTGTGTGGGGTAAGTTTTTCGTTAACCAAAACCAGCCGGGTACTCAAATAATCAACCTGGGTATTACGCCGCACAGACAAACTGATTGTAATTAGATTCCGGGCAAAACGATAAAGCAGCAGTAAACATACAATAGCATATATTGTAACTAAGCAATAAAGCGGGTAGTTAACGTAGTGGGGAACCGCATTAACAACAGGTACATTGGCATAAACCGGTGTTTGCGTCTGGACGCCGTTAGCCGGCAGGAATTGCAGTTTTTCTGTAACCGGTTGTATTGCCGGGATTACTTGCGGCACCCTTTTAACCGCAATAAATGGAGTTGCCAGCGAAAATACTAAACTCGCTAAGAGGTAAAACCTGTTGAATTTATAGGTGGTTTTATTCTTAAGCAGCAGGTGGTATGCGAGCAGCAGCATGGCCGAGCATAATGTGAAGTTTATAAGGTAGGTTATCATGATTTTTTCTTTTTAAGCTGGTTATCGATAATTTTTTTCAGGTCCTCCAGTTCTGTATCAGTTAGGTTGGTTTCTGTAGTAAAAAACGAGGCAAACTGCATGGCAGAACTGCCGAAAAAGTCTTTTATCAAACTGTTGACGTGTTTTGAAAAGTAGTCGGATTTTTTTACCAGCGGATAGTATTGCCTGGAGTTGCCCATTAATTTATAGCCTACAAAACCCTTGTTCTGCATCCGCTTTAGTAAAGTCGCCAGTGTTGTAGTTGCGGGTTTAGGGTCGGGGAAGCTTTCGATGATGTCTTTCATATACAGCTCCTGCTTATCCCAAATAAGTTCCATTAATTGCTCTTCGGCTGCGGTAAGTTTCATTTATGTTCTATAAGTTTAGAGTTTACTCTACAAATGTAGAGTAATGAATTGAATTTGCAACAAAAACGCAAAAAATATTTTTAACGCCCGGATATGCACTTTAAATCTTTGCTTTATTTTTTTGGCATGGTGTTAGTGCATTTTATTTAACAATTTTAATTTACCATGTGGAAGCAAACCGACAATAAGCTTTATAAATCTTTCCAATTCAAAGATTTCATTACAGCCTTTTCATTTATGACAAAGGTGGCCCTGCTTGCTGAAAAAAGCAACCATCACCCAACCTGGACAAATACTTATAACAAAGTAGAAATTTGGTTGTCGACCCATGATGCCGGCGATATCGTTACCGACAAAGACAAACTGCTTGCGGAAGAGATAGACGCAGTGGTGTAAGTGAATTTGAAATCTTTAATTATCACTAACTCAATCAACTTAATCTAGCCTAATCAACCTATCAACATATCGTCAACTTTTCCACAATCCTGCTAAACACCGGGCAATGCATTAACTTTACCCACCTATTAAAAAGGAGCAAACCGTTTGGCAAAAGACAATAGTAAAGAGACGCCCTTAATGCAGCAGTACAACCAGATAAAGGTAAAGTACCCCGGTGCATTATTGTTGTTTCGTGTGGGAGATTTTTATGAGACTTTTGGCGAAGACGCCATCAAGGCAGCCGGTATTTTGGGTATCGTGCTTACACGTCGTGCAAATGGGGCGGCGACACATATTGAGCTGGCGGGTTTTCCGCACCACTCGCTGGATACTTACCTACCCAAACTGGTGAGGGCCGGGCAGCGGGTAGCCATTTGCGACCAGCTAGAAGACCCCAAAGCCACCAAAACTATTGTTAAGCGTGGCGTTACTGAATTGGTTACTCCTGGTGTGGCCATCAGCGACAATATCCTAAATCAAAAAAGCAATAATTACCTCGCTTCTTTATACTTCGAGAAAAACAGCCTGGGTATCGCCTTAATCGATATTTCGACGGGCGAGTTTTTAACCGCCCAGGGCAATAGTGACTATATCGATAAGCTGTTGCAAAGTTTCGCGCCATCCGAGGTCATCTATCCAAAAAGCCGGCAGCGCGATTTTAAAGACACCTATGGCGACCGCTTTTATACCTACACACTTGACGAGTGGCCATACAGCGGGGATTATGCGCAGGAGGTATTGCTAAAGCATTTCGGCGTAAAATCATTAAAGGGTTTCGGTATTGACAAGTTGAACCTCGGTATTATAGCCGCAGGTGTTGCGCTGCATTATTTAAATGAAACCGAACATCGCAACCTGCAGCATATCTCGGCCATCGGCAGGATAGAAGAAGACCGCTACCTTTGGCTCGACAGATACAGCGTACGCAACCTTGAACTGGTTGGCTCAGCAAACGAAAATGCATTAACGCTGGTTGACGTGCTCGACCATACCTGTTCGCCAATGGGAGCACGCCTGCTACGCCGCTGGATTGTAATGCCGTTAAAAGAATTGAAACCAATAAACGACCGACTTGGCGTTGTTGAATATTTGATCGAGCAGGAAGACTTGCGCGAATCACTCAAACAAAATATAAGGCTGATTGGTGATTTAGAGCGACTAATATCAAAAATTGGCCTGCATAAAGCTAATCCGCGCGAGGTTTGCCAGCTTAAAAAAGCCTTGCTGGCCATTGATGTAATTAAAAAAATTGGCGAAACATCGGTTAGCCTGCCGCTGCAGGCAATTGCAGCTCAATTAAATCCATGCACGCTCATTAGTGATAAAATTGAGAAGGAGTTAAATCCAGAGCCTCCAGTTATGCTGGTGAAAGGCAGCGTGATGAGTGACGGGATAAATGAAGAATTGGACAGGCTTCGTAAAATTGCTTTTGGCGGAAAGGGTTATTTGCTGGAGATACAAAAGCGCGAGGCCGAACAAACCGGCATACCCTCGCTTAAAGTATCGTTTAATAACGTATTTGGCTATTACCTTGAGGTTACCCACAGCCACCGTGATAAGGTGCCCGCTGAATGGATACGCAAACAAACACTGGTAAATGCCGAGCGGTACATTACGCCCGAGTTAAAGGAATACGAGGAGCAAATATTAGGCGCGGAAGAAAAAATACTGGCCCTGGAAACCAGGCTGTATAACGACCTGCTTTACTCGCTTGCAGAGTACATCAAGCCTATACAACTGAATGCACAATTGGTGGCCCGTTTGGATGTGCTGCTAAACTTTGCTACTATTTCCATTAAAAACTATTATGTTAAGCCGGAGATGAACGATAGCCGGGTTATCGATATAAAAGGTGGCCGCCACCCGGTTATTGAAAAGAATTTGCCGTTGGGCGAGGAATATATCACCAATGATGTGTTCCTCGATTCGGAAACCCAGCAGATAATTATTATTACCGGGCCAAACATGGCCGGTAAATCGGCATTGCTAAGGCAAACCGGGCTGATAGTGCTGATGGCACAGATGGGCTGTTTCGTGCCTGCGAAAGCCGCTTCGATTGGTTTGGTTGATAAGATATTTACACGCGTTGGCGCATCTGATAACCTGTCGTCCGGCGAATCGACCTTTATGGTGGAGATGAACGAAACCGCAAGTATCCTGAATAACCTGTCGGACCGCAGCCTGATTTTGCTTGATGAAATTGGCCGCGGAACATCTACTTATGATGGTATTTCCATCGCCTGGTCAATTGCTGAATTTTTGCATAACCAACCAACGGCAAGGGCTAAAACCTTGTTTGCTACCCACTACCACGAACTGAACGAGTTGAGCAACTCATTTAACCGCATCAAAAACTTTAACGTATCGGTAAAAGAAGTTGGCCACCAGATTATATTTTTACGTAAGCTGGTGCCCGGCGGCAGCGAACATAGCTTTGGTATCCACGTGGCCAAGCTTGCGGGCATGCCACAAAAAGTATTAAGCCGCGCCAACGAAATATTAAAGAAACTGGAAAACGAGCGGACAGGGGGGGAGCATATCAAAGAAAGTATCCGTAAGGTGCAAAAGCAAGCTGTACAAATGCAGATGTTTAGTATTGACGACCCGGTGCTTGTAAAAATACGCGATACGCTGAATAACCTCGATGTAAATACCCTTACGCCTGTTGAAGCCCTGATGAAGCTGGATGAGATACAACGGGTGATAAAAGGGTAGTGATAAAAGGTTGGAGAATAGAGATTAGGTGGAGATTGAAGATGCCAATAGTGTTTTACTATGGTAAAATATTGTATCTTAGTTGTTTATCAACCTGCCGGTTATGCGTTTTAATAAATCACAATTGTTTATCTTATCGGCTATAATTGCCGTTGCGGTACTTTCATCTTGCAGCGCGCTAAAACGAGCAACTACACAGCCATTGGTACTGAATAGTCCAATACCGGATGCGCCCGGTAAATCAATCGTGATTAATAATGTGCCTGTAAAGCAGGTACTAAAGCACCGGCCACCCTATGTTATGGTACCGCCTGCCGATAGCATCGCAAAAAAATACGCGACAATTTTAGACGTAAGAAAAGCGGAGATACAAAACGGAAGACTTTACGATTTTATAGATCAGTGGGTAGGTGCGCCGTACCGATTTGGCGGCCTTGCGCGCGATGGTGTTGATTGCTCGGGCTTTGTGTACCTGTTGCAGCAGCAGGTTTATGACATTGCCGATATACCACGCTCAACCAACCTGCAAATAAACTACATCAATCAAAAGCCTGAAAACGAACTCAAAGAGGGCGATTTGGTCTTTTTTGATTTTGACGGAAAGCAGTTTAGCCATGTGGGCGTCTACCTGTTAAACGGCTACGTAGTGCATGCCAGTACCAGCAAGGGCGTTATTATCTTGAAACTAC
Source organism: Mucilaginibacter flavidus (assembly GCF_024055575.1). GTDB lineage: Bacteria > Bacteroidota > Bacteroidia > Sphingobacteriales > Sphingobacteriaceae > Mucilaginibacter > Mucilaginibacter flavidus. The sequence continues at coordinate 35,753 of NZ_JAMXOE010000014.1, forward strand.
ATTCGCCGTCGTTGTTTAAATATTTCTCACGTGCCGGTTCGGTGATTGACCCTGCGGATTTGCCGCCCGCAGAGAATTGAGGGTGGAAATACTAATCATAGGCCCTCTATTTTTCCAGTCTTACTGACTTTCCCGGCTTTCGGAATGCCAATTGTTAATATGTTAAAAACATCCGCAATTTCCACAATCCTTATTGCACTTACCTTTATGGTATGAATAAAATAAATTACCTGTTTTGTTTATTAGCCGTTACTACTATTCTTTCGTCGTGCCATAGCCGCAGGGTCGCCATGCGCGGGCAACCAGGCCAGATTGTACAGCCCGAAGGCAGTATTGCCGATAAATATGCCGGTATATTAGGGGTTGATAAGAGCCAGATCCAAAACGGTCGTTTATATGCCTTTATCGAGCAGTGGATGGGCACTCCGTACCGGTTTGGCGGAGAAGATAAAAGCGGCGTTGATTGTTCGGGGCTGACACAGCTATTGGAGCAGGAAGTTTACGGAATAAGCATCCCGCGCTCAACCAGTCAGCAGATAAACGTGATTAAGCGCAAATATGAGGAAGAACTGGTAGAAGGCGATTTGTTGTTTTTTGATTATGATGGCAAAAAATTCAGCCATGTGGCGGTGTACCTGCAAAATGGTTACTATGTTCACGCCAGCTCTTCAAAAGGGGTTATTATAACCAAACTTCACGATCCATACACCTATAAGTATTTTTCAAGATGTGGCTCAATCCTGCCCGATACCGGTTATGCAGCTTCGGGCGGGAGTAAATAAGAAGGCTTATTTATATAGGTATTCAACAGGGTAATATGTTCCACCGGCACTCTCCATCGTTTTTGATGAGCGACTTTAAATTGAAATCCGTAATTTTGTCCCATCATGTCAACACCCAAAGAAGATACATCTTTCTGGACCAAGTATAAGCGTTTCGCCAGTACCGAAATATTGCTTTATGTAATTATGATTGTCGGGATTATATTAGGGATAATTATTTTTAGTTAATTACCGCTTTTTACAAGTACCACATTATATTCATCGGCATCAACCACCGCCTGGAAAAAATCAACCACATCCGGATAAATAGCTTTATTATAGGTGCCGCCGATAAGCTGGAACTTGCGCTTATAAGTTAGTTTGTCGCCCTTTAATTCCATAGTTGCTGTGAAGTTTCCAAATGGTTTATCCAGCTTTTCGTTTAGTACCATCTTTTCAAGGCGGTAGCCTTTTGGAATGGTGTAGGTAATTTCGTCGTTGTCAGTATATCCTTCATTAAAATAAACATCCGTTGTGCGGTTGCGGACCTGCCGCGGCACATACCCTTTTCGATTAATGGGGTTTAGAGAGAAGTATATTTTTCCATCATTTAAAGTCGCAAAATCCCTGGCATGTAGTTTTAACTTTTCTGTTGTTGCGGGGTCGAAGCTTTTATCCTGGTTAAGTTCAAAATCATCAATATCCATGTTGTTAATTTGGTACACTCTTGGCAATATTTTATATTGCTCCATTTTGGGTTCTTTAAGGAAATAATCGCGATCTGTATACTGAACTCCTTTAAAAATTGTCGACATGGTTCCGGACAATTCACCATCATCACTTATAGAAAAGTCGGCTTTCCGATTTCTTAAATTGGTTTCTACTGTATATTTTGGCGTGTGCAACAACTTTCCACCTTCAGGGGTAACAGCAAGTACAGTACGGTCATCAGTGAAGTCGCCAAGGTAGCCGAATGGTAAGGTTTGACTTGTGCAATCTGCCCAGGTGGTATCGTTTTTAAAAGGAACGCACAAAATTATATGGTTGCCCTGCATACACGGAAAGTCGTGCGCAAAACTAATCTTGTAATCGGCGTCGGCTTCAACTTCGCAATAATATGATTCAATATTGACTGCTTTTAGCAGGGCTCGCGTGTAATTTACCAGCGCTTTGCAGTCGCCATAGTTTTGCCGGTCAACATCCGATGCAAGGAATGGCTGCCAGCCGCCTACACCAACCTGCACACTTACATAATGTGTTTTGGATTGCATGTACTCGTATATCTTTTTTGCCTTTAATTTGGGGTCGGAAATGCTGGCTGTTAGGTTTTTTACGTATTGGATTGTTTCGTAAGGTAGTTCATCACGTTTGGCCACCAGGTTATCGTATTCCCATTTGCCGAGTTCTTTATAATTTGTAAAAGAGCCGGCCATGCCGTAGTAAAGAAATTTTTCGGGAGCTATTTTAACGGAGCTAAGATAGTCGTCATCGTTTGGGTTTAACGGCTCGTCTTTAACCGCTTTTATTCCCGACATCTGCCAATAATAACTTTTTAATCCCTGGGCATTACTACTGATGTTTACTTTACCCGGCATATTAATTTCTTTTAGCCTGATTTTAAAATCAGGTTTGCATAAAAATGTGTAAGAACTTTTTTCGAGCGCGACGCCGAAATGCGGATTTGGTTCCCATCCGGGTATATATAACGTTTGTTTTAAACGCTGCTCGTATTCATAAACAACAGTGTAAGGGTATTCGCTAACTACTGGCCTGTAGCTTTTAATTTTGGTGTCTAAAAACAGCGAGAACCCGTCCCATGCATTTGCCTCATCAAAATCACTTTCCGAAATTTTTTTAACTGTAATTCCGAAACTGTTGTAAATTATCCCTTTTATGTATTTAATAGAAGTGCTTTTATCATGATCAACGTAAAGATTAGCCATCTGGTCACCATTTTTATTTAAAACAGTTATGGCTTTTTTTACGTGATAAACCATATTATCCAAATCCTTCACCTCGATGGTCACCTCTTCATTTCGCACTACCGAACTTGCGTAGGGCAGCAATTCCTTAGGTATAAGGCTGGCGTCATAATTTTGTTGTGCATTAACAGAAACCCAGCATACAGTTAAAAAACCTGCAATAATAAATCCTCTCATCATTTCTTCTTCAAAACCATTTCGGTTTTTTGCGACTGTATAATTTTATTGTAAAACTCTTTTATGCTTGGGAATTCTTCGGTGCCATAAACCGATTTGTTAAATTGGGTAAGATAAATGAAACTGAACGAGTTGTCACCCGGTTCGTAACTGCTGATGTACTTACCTCCATTATTGGGTATAGATATTGCCATAGTTTGCGGCGGGGTGTCGACCATATAGCCGGCGGGCAGGTGCACAGTTATTGCATAACGGTCTTCTGATGCCATGCCCATATCGATAGGGAAGGAGCGCTCGTTTAATTTGAAGGGATTGGTTGTCATTCTGTGTATATAATACGGGCTAAATGTCGCCTTTTTGGTTTCGCCCAATTTATCATAAACTTTTATTTCAACATCATATTGCTCTACCACGGGCATATCAAGGCTGTCGAGGTTGCGAACCTCCGACTTCGTGAATTTCCATTTCGGCAATTTACCGTTCAGGTTTTCAACATACTCATCAATACTGTTGAATTTCTTAATGGCCACTCTTCTTTTATAGGCTTCGTAGCCTGTTGAGTAGTTTACTAACGTACCCTTCAATTTGCCATCATCCTGTAGGGTAACATCGAGTATGTAACTGCTTTTTTCGCGCTGGGGCAGGCTCATATCCATAAAGTACGATGGTTTGTCAAGGCTGAATACCCTGCCTTTGTCGTTGAGGCACTTAAACGGCAGCACACCAAACGGCAGCAGCGGGTCGGTAGCATCCAGTAAATAGGCCTGGTCGCCAATATTAACCTTGGCAACCACATAGTCAAAATCGCCAATTACAGGGTAGAGGGTATTCAAAGCCCCATTGTCGCGGGTTGATAGTAAAACTACTTCAGTATTTAAACCAGCCGTGCTTAAGGCAGTGGCAAGGGAAAGGTTTATATCAGCAATATCACCGCTATGCTTGTCAATAGCTTTGCTTATGCTTTCGCTATAAATAGACCAGAAGCCATCCCATTTAAACCATTTTTGCCAGTGTTGATAAATTGCTTTGGCTTTTGCCAGATCATCCGGTTTTCCGGCTATTATCGCTGCAACCTTGTCTTTAAGTAATCCTTTCCGTTTCAGCTGCCCACCGAAATTTGGTTCAGTTTTAAGTGAGTAGTCAATATCCCGCCACTCTTTGGTTTCTTTATGTTTGGAGCCATCGTAAGGGCTTTGCCAATCCACCAACTCAAAATTTATAGCCGACAGAAAGTTTTTTGGCGAAGTCATGTAATCATCTTCTTTAAACGCGGGTATATCCGCCATACCGTAATTTATAAGCGAACAATCGGCTTTGGCGCCACGTGCCTCAAAACAAGTCGATTCAACAGAAGATGTATTTTTAGTAAGCTTTAAATAACCTTTAATGGAAGCATTAAAGTTGAAAAACGCCGGGATGTGTACTTCGTATTCTGAATATAGTTTTGGAATATCATCCTGGAACTCCCACGACCTCAATTTGTACCAACGGAATGATTCAACACGGTATTTATACTCTATAATACAGCCGTCGCGCAACCCGGGCATGGCAAATTTATGGCTTGCCCAGTATTTATTTTCTTTCACAGGATAAACCTTTTTGTCTTCAAGCTCGGCTTTTTGTGTAAAGCCGTTATCATCCTTGTAGTAGGTTACGCCTTTTATGTTCGACACGTCTTCGTAAGCATCGTTTTTATCGTTACTGTAAAGCATTATTTTTACCGTGCCCTTATTAAAAGCCTTGGCATCAAATATTTTTATTTTAACGTGATATTCGTAAAACTGCTTAAGATTGTCATCACTGCCAATATTTATACTCGATTTACCGAACTCCTGTAATACAACCGCATGCGCAGAAGTATCCTTGGCGTAGTTTTTCATATTCATTTCTTCGGTGGTTACTGCACCGAAAGGGAAATCCTGGGCTGAGGCGAAAGCAAGTGCGTTGAACAGGAAAAACAGGATAAGTAAAGGTCTTTTCATTCTTTAAAGTGTAAATCAAATTAGGAAGCTACAAATTATAACTTTTATCTTAGAAATTAAATAAATTTAAAAATTTATAGTTACAGTTCTTTTTAACACTTTTGCGACCTTTGCCAAACTGATTGAAATTACCGGTAAATTACCCAAAAAAGGGCAGTTTGATTTGTGTACATTCAAACCGGCAAATAATAGCTTTTTTAAAAATGAAATTAAACTTAAAACGCCCTCTTGCATTTTTCGACATCGAATCGACCGGAACAAATATCGGGGCAGACCGTATTGTCGAACTATCTGTTATCAAATTACATCCTGATGGCAGCGAGGAGGTGAAAACCTGGCGCGTAAACCCCGGTATGCCCATTCCCCTTGAATCATCACTGGTACACGGCATTTATGATGAAGATATAAAAGACGAACCTCTTTTTAAAGATATAGCAGCACTTGTTGCTGAATTTATTGATGTAAGCGACCTTGCCGGGTATAACTCTAATAAGTTTGATATCCCAATGCTAATGGAGGAGTTTTTGCGTGCAAATGTTCAGTTTGATTTGGATAACCGCCATTTTGTGGATGTGCAAAACATATTTCACCAGATGGAGCAACGCACCCTTAAGGCTGCTTACCAGTTTTACTGCGATAAACAAATAATAAACGCCCACTCTGCCGAAGCTGATACCCGTGCCACTATGGAAGTGTTGCTGGCCCAGATAGCCAAATACGAAGGCGTAGAATGGGAGGATAAAAAAGGCGCCCGCAGCAAGCCCGTGGTAAATGATGTTGAAGCGCTGCACCATTTTACCAACCTGAACAAGCCTGTTGATTTCGCCGGCCGTATGGTTTACAACGAAAACGGTGAGGAAACCTTCAATTTCGGCAAGCATAAAGGCAAAACGGTGGAGGATGTATTGAAAATTGAGCCAAGCTATTATTCGTGGATGATGCAGGGCGATTTCCCGCTTTACACCAAACGCAAGCTGGAAGAAATACATAACCGCTGGAATGCCAAAAAGAACGCCGAGCGCATTGCCAGGCAGCAACAGCAGCAAACTGCGCCAAAACCACAGGAACCTGTAACTGAAATAAGGCCGTCCGAAAATCAACCAAAACGCGAGTTTCACAAACCCGACCATACGCGCACAAACAACTATCAAAAACCGGAAAATAAACCGTTTAAAAAGAAAGACGATGCTCCTGCTGTGCCGGTAAACGAGGATATGCTGAAGTTGCTCGCTGATAAGTTTAAGAAGGGGTAAGAAGTCCGGAAGTCGAAAATAGAGCTGAACAAGGGCCCAAACGTTAGTCGAAATAGATCCAGTACCGACCGATAAGCGTTCCACTTTTCACAACGGAACACCCGGAACGCTTTGGAACATGTTGGTTATCAGATATTTTACTTTTAGTTAAAGGGTAATCTTCTGATAATCAAATGTTACGATATTTACTGTTATGAGCATTGCTGTAATTTGCTTGTAATCAATATGTTACTGTTTTCTAATTAATTAAAATTACAGATGGAGCTGACCAGGGGGTAAGAATCTTTTTGATTGGTCTTATTTTCTACCGTTTCGCCGACACGTGAAAACATTGCATCATTGCTGGGTTCCCATCAATCGCTATTGCTCAAAAAAGAAATATTTCTTTTCAAACCGCTAAACTTTGTTCGCTTCACCGCTGAGTTTTTAAATACTTTCTGAAAAACGTCTTCGGTTATTTCCTCCCAGTCTTTTTTGTTTAATTGTAGCAAATCGGCGTGGGGAGCAAAGGATGGTTCAGTATTCAGTACAGAAAATTTGTTCCAGGGGCACACATCCTGGCAAACATCACAGCCAAACATCCAGTTATCCATTTTGCCGCTGAATTCTTTTGGGATTTCATTTTTTAGCTCGATGGTTAAATAGGATATACACCGGCTGCCGTCAACAATATAGGGCGCAACGATGGCTTCTGTCGGGCAGGCGTCGATACAGCGGGTACAGGTGCCGCAATGGTCGGCAGTAGGGGCAACATCATAGTCCAGTTCGATATCAACAATCAGTTCCGCTAAAAAAAAGAAGGAGCCAACCTTTTGATTGATCAGGTTTGTGTTTTTCCCAATCCAGCCCAAACCTGCTTTTTTTGCCCAAGCCTTGTCAAGCACCGGCGCCGAATCAACAAAAGCCCGGCCGCCAACTTCACCAATTTTTTCGTTTATTGTTTCAAGCAACTGCTTTAGTTTTCCCTTTATTACATGATGGTAATCAGCGCCGTAAGCGTATTTTGATATTTTAGGGCCCGAGGCGTCTACCTGTGCATCTTCAGTATAATAATTAAGCCCTAAGGAAATAACCGACTTTGAACCATCCACCAGTAAACGAGGGTCCAGCCGTTTATCAAAATAGTTTTCCATGTATCGCATTTCGCCATGCATGTCTTTTTTTAGCCACGCTTCCAGTCGTGGTGCTTCTTCCTCCAGGAAATCAGCCTTAGCAATACCGCAAAATATAAAGCCAAGATTTTTGGCTTCATCTTTAATAAGTTGGCTATATGCTGATTTGTTTTGTTGCATCAGCCACAAAGATAATACAAAACAAAATTGAAATACGGCGGTTCATTTTAGTCGATATTTAACCTTTGTGATATTTTTTATCACAAATAAGAATGTTTTTTAATTGTGGTGTAGTTATTGATATGAAAAAAGTAGATATGCTTCAGCTGATAAACAATTTGCCGCCTCACGTTGCCGGACTGCACGCGTTTGCCGAAGTTACTGAAACGGACTATGAGGAAGCACTTATACCAATTATTGATGAGGTGCTTAAAACAAACCGTAAGATAAATTTTGTGCTGGTGCTCGAAACCGACATCAGGAATTTTGTATCAGGTGCATGGTGTGGTAATATTAAGATAGGATTTAAATATTTTTTTAAATGGGGCCGTGTGGCTTTGGTTACCGATCAGCAGGGTGTGCTGGGCTACAGCGATCTTTTTAGGTACATCATTCCCGGTAAGTTTGAATATTTTCCGCTGGATGAGCTGGACAGGGCAATTAAGTGGGTGTCGTTAAAGTAAGCGGCAATATTGCTGCACTAAACAAAATCTAAGGGACGAAATTATTTTTGGTCAAAGAAGCCCACCTGTCGTAAAAATGCAAACTGGTCGAAATAATCTGACTCCTTTACTATTTTGCCATTTTTTATTGCGAAGACAGCGCAGTAATTCAGCATATATTTCTTCCCCTTCATATACTCCGGGGTGCCGGCCTCCGGATTTGAAAGCGTGCCGCCCGAGGTATATTCAACCACCACATTATCACCTGCATTTATAACACTCAGCACTTTGTAAACCAAGTCCGGGGTCGACGAAAAATAGCGCGTATAGGCTTCTGTCACGCCTGCGGCGCCAATTTTTGCTCCTTCCCAGTTTGGTGATAACACTTGCGCATCGTCTGAATATCCCGCGGCTATGCTTTTTACATCATGTGCAATTAATGCTCTAAAATGGTCGTCAATTAACCGGGGTGTTTGAGCACTGGCGCGGGCACATGCAACAAGCAGGGCCAAAACCAATATTGATTTGATTGCTGTTTTCATGCATTAAATATACATACTGCGCTACAAAAAAGGCCCGGTTAACAATGCAAACCGGGCCTTTTTTTAAAAAATCCCCCTTTAGGGGGTAGGGGGCTAAAAACTGTGCCTTAAGCTATTGCTGAATGTTTTTGTAGTCCAGTAACCGCTATCCAATATACGACGAACGGTAAGCAGCGGATATTCCGCATCGCGTTTGTCGGCTAACTGAAATGCCAGTTTGAAGTGATATTTGTTTAGCTCTGGTAATACCGGTTTCTTCCAAACACCAAACGGAAAGGCGAAGTATTCGATCTTTTTGCCCGTGATTTCTTCAAGCTTCTGTGTAGGTTTTGTTATCTGTACATTCCAGTCGTCCTTTTTAGGATTCGGATCATGTTTATACCTGTCAACACGATGGTGGTCCCAGGTGTGGCTGGCTATCACGCTGCCCTCGTCCGAGAGCTGCTTAACCTGTTCTTTGGTCATGTAATGCGGGCGGCCAAGCGATACGGTCATGATAAAATAAACGCCTTTGAAGCCATATTTTTTCAGCTCAGGGCGAGCTATTGTAAACTGGTCTTCGTCGGTGTCATCAAAAGTAAGCATAACAGGCTTACTTGGCAACGGCGTGCCTTTTGTAAGGTAAGCGTATAACTGGTCGGGTAATATGGTATGATAACCGCTATCCGCCAGCATTTTAATATGGTCCTTAAAAGATTGTACAGGAATGATGTAATCTTTGGCAGTTTTCGAATCTTTCGGCCGCCAGTCGCGTATCTGGTGGTAGCAAATAACCGGAACCTGTTTGCGTGCCATTATAGCGGTTGCATTACCTTGAGCAGAAGCAGCGAAGCCTAATAAACACAGGCCCGCAGCACTAAAAAGTTGTTTTATCATAATATATTTTTCAGAGGTATTAAATATTCAAACCGGGGCAAAAGTAATATTTTTTTCTTTGAGTTAATTGCCAGGATTGGAGATTAGATGGAAGAAATTGGTAAAAGTTTAGACTGTGGAAAGATTTATGAAGTCCACTTCGTTTTTTTTATTTTTTTCAAAGACCTTTTCAATGGCTTCGCTGTTTTAAAACTCAGTAGGTCTGATGTATTAATCTTTTAAATTACTCAATCATGCGGCGCTGGACGTTACATTGTTGTATCTGCCTGTTAACGGGGAATAAATAGATAACTAAACCTATATTTGATAAAAAACAACTAATAACAGATTGGCCGATTCGTTGGATAGGTTGCACCCCCTGGAATATTTTACAAAAGCAGGAAAATTGTTGGCAAGCAATAATTTAAATGAGGCTTCATTTATTTTTTACTTAGGTAGTCTAAGATATCGTTATTACAATTCAGTAAATCCAAGTTATAAAGAAAGTGAAGACGGTGCATTGTTTGCGTCATTGAATTATGCAGTCGGCGAACCGTTTTATATGTTTTTAAAAGCCAATGTAAACAATTACATAAGCATAGTTAAAAAAAGTATCGACTGGTATTCAAGCCATGAATACAAGTTTTATGTGGATAGTAAAAGCAAAGAAAAATATTTATCGACAGCAAAGGACTTGAATGAGATGATGGCCAACCTGGAGAAAAACAAAGATAAGTATGGAGAAACCTGGGCTAAAGAGAGGCAGGACTCCGAAAAAAACTTTGATGACAGATTAAAGGAACTTGATAAACAGCTGAATAATGCCGCTCAGCCGACAAAACAATAATTGATAAAGTATGGCTTATGGCGTTGTGTCATAAGTCATACTTTATCAACCGGTAACTATTACAATACTATCCGCTTTCCCTCCTTTATCGATCGCTTTGCCGCATCCAGTATCTCCATCACTATCATGTTGTATTTTAATGATGACCGGTCGTCATCAGCGCTGATAGTTTTATTTAGAAATGCATGGAAATAGGTGGTTGCATCATCATTTGGCGCTATTAATTTAGGTACGTTTCTAACGCTCCTGGTATTTTCGCGCATGCGCATTACCAGGTTGTCGCGGTCTACAGCGTGCAAATAGCCGGTATTGCCAAATACTTCCATGTCCTTAATGCCAAATGGCCAGTTCCATGATGCTTCTATTTGCCCCGTGGCAGTGGGGTATTCAACAATGATGGTGGCATCGTCTTCCACTTTTGGATAAACGGCCGGTTTATAATGACGGGCAATGGCGGTTACCGCAATTGGTTTCTGGCCGTGCATTAGCCAGGTCATCAGGTCGGCGCCATAGCAGCCAAAATCGTTCAGCGCACCAGCCCCGTTCAAAATCGGGTCGGTTAGCCAGGCTAAAAACTCGGGGCTGCAGCCTATTTCTTTCGGTCCCTGGTGCCCATCATGCACTACCATTTTATGAATAGCGCCTATACTGTCTTTAGCGATAAGATCATAAGCCGCCTGTAACGATGGGTGCCAGGTAGTTTCGTAATTCGTTAAAACTGTGGTGTGGTATTTATTGGCGAGTGCTTCCATACGTTTGGCTTGTTCCAGCGTAGCTGCCAAAGGCTTTTCAACCATAACCGGGATACCCAGGGGGGCACAAACCTCAACCACATCCACGTGGTTGCCAATTGCGTTATAGCCCAGCACTATTGCCGGTTTACGCTTGGCAACCATCGTTTTCAAATCCCCGAAAAATAAAGAATCAGGTACATGAAACTGCTTGCCGTACTTCTCCCATAAATGTTTGTTGGGCTCGGCTATACCCACAAGATTGATACGACCTTTGGCATAATCGTTTAAGATGCCATAAATATGGTCGTGGTTCAAGCCTGCAATACCAACTTTTGGGCCCGGTGCCTGCGCATGCAAGTTCAATGCCAACCCGCAGATTATTGCAGTAAAAAGGGTTGAAATTCTATTTTTCATTTGATAAAGAATAAGGAACATCGCTTGCTTTAACACCACGTTGCTTATTTGGCGTTGCCGACATGTTATAATTAATAACGCCGCCCTGCAATAACGCTTTATGGCTCAGCCAATTTAAATCATAAGGTTTACCATTAAAGTTCATGGTATTAATGTACAGGTTGCTATCGCTGTTGTTTGGCGCGTTGATAACTACTTTTTTACCATTCTCGAGGTTAATGGTCAGTTTTTTAAATAGTGGCGCTCCAAGTACATACTGATCAACTGCCGGGCAAACAGGATAAAATCCCATTGCCGAAAATACATACCATGCCGAAGTTTGGCCATTATCTTCATCCCCGCAATAACCATCTGGTGTTGCTTTGTATAGTTTATTCATTACGTCGCGTACATGGTATTGGGTTTTCCATGGTTCGCCTGCATAATTGTACAGGTAAAGCATGTGCTGTATAGGTTGGTTACCGTGTGCATATTGCCCCATGTTTACGATCTGCATTTCGCGAATTTCGTGGATCACTTCGCCGTAATAGCTGTCGTCAAAAATCGGTGGCAGTATAAATACCGAATCAAGCTTGGCTACGAATTGCTTTTTGCCGCCCATCAAATTTACGAGGCCCTGTATATCATGAAATACGCCCCAGCTATAGTGCCAGCTGTTACCTTCGGTAAAGGCATCGCCCCATTTAAAAGGATTAAAAGGCGTCTCCCATGAGCCATCCTGGTTTTTACCGCGCATCAATCCGGTTGATGGGTCGAAAAGGTTTTTATAGTTCATGCTGCGTTTTTTGAAGATATCAATCTCAGCGGCAGGTTTGTTTAATGCTTTGCCCAATTGGTAAATGGCAAAATCGTCGTAAGCATATTCCAGCGTACGTGCAGCGTTTTCGTTTATTTTAACATCATAAGGCACATATCCCAATTTGTTATAATATGCAACACCTGTACGGCCTGTTCCTGCCGGGCCTTCACCGTTGGCGCCGTGCACCAACGCTTCATATAGCGTATTTATATCGTAGCCTTTGCCGCCTTTTATATAAGCATCAGAAACTACCGAAGCAGAGTTGTTACCGATCATTACGTCTGAATAACCGGGGCTGCTCCACTCAGGCAGCCAGCCGCCTTCTTTATAGTCGTTAACAAGGCCTGCTTGCATCTCTTTATTAATGGATGGGTAAACCAGGTTAAGGAAAGGATATAACGCCCTGAAGGTATCCCAAAAGCCCGTGCCGGCAAACATATAACCCGGCATGGTTTTCCCGGTGTATGGGCTGTAGTGAATTATTTGATTATTCGCGTTAACCTCGTAAAGCTTGTTCGGGAAGAACAGCATGCGGTAAAGGCATGAGTAGAAGGTGCGTGTTTGGTCAACCGAGCCGCCTTCAACGGTTAAGCGGCTTAAAGTTTTGTTCCATACATCTTTTGCTTTTTGCTCGGTAACAATAAAGCTATCTGTTCCCTGTTCTCTTTTCAGGTTGATTTCGGCCTGCTCTATGCTTACAAACGAAGAAGACACCCGTAAGTGTACCTTTTCTCCATGGGCAGTCTTGAAGCCAATTGCTGCCATAACGTGTTTGGCATGCAGTTCCAGCGAGTCAGTCGCGGTGCTGTCGCTGTAGGTTTTTCCAAAGGTTATCGCCTTATCTACATAAATAACAAAATAGTTTTTAAAGTTTTTTAGCGGACCGCGGGCGTATTTAGTTGAATAACCAACAATCTTCCGCTCGCCGGGGATAACTTTGATATATGAACCTTTATCGAATGCGTCAATTACCACATACGAACTATCGTTTTTAGGATAAGTAAACTGAAATTGCGCGGTGCGCTCGGTAGGGGTTAGTTCAGCCAGTATATCATGGTCGGCAAGGTAAACGCTGTAATAGTACGGTTTCGCGACCTCGGCCTTATGCGAAAACCAGCTGGCACGACCATTTTGAGATACCTTTAAATGCCCGGTAACCGGCATAACGGCAAACTGCCCGTAATCATTCATCCAGGGCGATGGCTGGTGGGTTTGTTTAAAGCCGTTTATTTTATGCGCGTCATAGGTGTATTGCCAGCCGTCGCCCATTTTGCCTGTTTGCGGTGTCCAGAAGTTCATGCCCCATGGCAAAGCAATGGCAGGGTAGGTGTTACCGTTTGATAAATCGTACTTTGAATCGGTACCCATCAAAGGGTTAATGTAATCAACAAGCGAGGACTGTTTACCTGTTTGTGCGGACACGAAAATAGGGAGCAGCAGCGATAGTGCTAAAAGGATTTTTTTCATCAATAGTCAGTCAAATAAATTATCCTGTAAATATAAAAGACCGATTGGATAACCGGTCTTTTATATTGATTATTTTACTTACCAACCCGTGTTTTGGGTGAGTTTTTTATTGGTGTTTATTTCGCGTTGCGGAACCGGCCATAAAAGGTATTGCTGCTTCATGGTTACTCCCTGCTCATTGGCTGTGCTAAAGGCATCGCCGAAGGTATTGTTTGCTACGTTATATATCATGTGCGTACGCTGTATATCAAAATATGCCTTGTTTTCATAAGCAAGTTCATGGTAGCGCTCTCTCCAGATAGCCTCGCGGAACTGGTCTTTTGATAAGCCGCTTAGCGGGACGAGGTGGGCACGTGTCCTTATTGCATTAACCTGCGCATAAGCATCAGCCGTTGGGCCGTTTACTTCATTACTGGCTTCCGCGTATATCAACATCGCTTCAGGTAAACGTAAAAAGGTCCAGTTTTCGTCGCAAATACCATTGCCGGTAGCACTCTCTACATGAAAGAACTTATATAGGCAATGCTCCCCAAAAACAATTGTTTTGCTGGGATCGCCAAACTGTGGGTAGCTCGAAAAATAAAACTGGCGTTCCTGTGCCCGTAAATCGCCCGCCTCGTAGCTGGTAAAAAAGCCATTGGTCGGGATCATGGCACCCAGGTGGTCACCGTAAGCGCCTACCGGTAAGTTAAACGGCACGGTAAGCTGGGTAATCGCATTGGTAGCCACACCAACCAGGTACTGGCCCTGGAAAATCAATTCGCCCTGGTTTTTGTGGGCATTGTCATGCAAAAAGGCATAATCGGTAAATAGGGTGTAAGTACCGTCCAAAACCTTTTGGGCCTCAGCCGCAGCCAGCGCATAATTTGCAGTCTTTTGCATAGGGTAACCCGCTGTGGTAAGGTACACGCTGGCCAACAAGGTTCGCACCGCCCCTAATGATACCCTGCCAGCTGGATCGCTTGCCGGCAAACCTGATGCCTCAGCTGCCAGCAGGTCGCTTATAACCTGGTCGTATACTTGTTTGTAGTCAGTACGAGTTGGGTACAAATCCGGACTGTCAACAGTAACGGATTTTGTTATCAATGGCACATCGCCATAAAGCCTTACCAGGTGATAGTAAAAGAATGCTCTTAGAAAATAGACTTCACCCAGTAGCTTCTTTTTCGTGGCGTCATCCATTGTCACATTTGGAATCTGCTCTAACGCGAGGTTGGCATTGGCTATAGCGTTATAACTGTTTTTCCAAACGTCCTCAAATCCAGGGTTAACGGCATCGGTGCGCTGGTTAATTACGTTGCCGTTGTTAACGCTTTGGCCCAATGATGTTGCGTGTCCTGAAAATAGCTCAAGTGTAATAAAAGGCGCTTCGCCGTAGGCATCGCCGTTTTGAAAAAGATGCAGCTGTGGGTATATCCCGTTTACAAACGTTTGTGCCTGTGCGGGTGTTTTAAAGTAGTTGGTTTTCACAAAGTTGCTGTTATCCTTTTCATCGAGGTATTTTTTGCAACTGCTCGCCGTGAACATTAGGATCAGTATTAAACTTCCAACCCCGTATTTTTTTATATTAAATTTCATGATGTTTCAATTTTAAGTTTTAATTAAAAACTGGCATTTATCCCAAGCAGGTATGTGTGTGGCTTCGGATAATCATAAAAAAGTATCCCCTGCGTAAAGTTGCTCGAACCGTTGTAGGTTGAGGTTTCAGGGTCGTAACCGGTGTACTTGGTTATCAGGAACAGGTTTTGTGCTTGTGCATAAATCCTTAGCCTGCTCATTTTTAGCTTTGAAACTACTGAGCTGGGGAAGTTATAACCAAGCGTTACTGTTTTTCCACGTATAAACGAGCCATTTTCAACCTTGGTTGAATATATTTCGGTTTGATACCTTACAAAAGCAGGCCTGTCTTCGGCAATACTTGTATTCTGGTTGGTTGGTGTCCATGCGTTAAGTACGGTTGTATAGCTATTTGCCTGCCCGGTCCTGTCCTGTCCCGAGTGCCTGGTCAGGTTCATTACCTGGTTGCCATAGTTAAACTGAAGTTCGGCCGCAAAATCGAAGTTTTTGTAACGGAAGGTATTTAAAAACGTACCATATCCATCTGGTGTAGACTTGCCAAGTACAGTTTTGTCGGCAGCAGTGACCTTGCCATCTCCGTTCTTGTCCCATATTTTCAGGTCGCCTGGTAGCAGGCCGTATTTGGCGGCTTCGGTTGCTTCAGCTGTTCCCCAGGTTCCTAAAACCTTATAGCCCCAAAAGGTACCTGCCGGTAATCCAACGCGCATCAGGTTAAATTGCGATAGAAATGTAGGGTCAAGAAAGATGTCGTCGTTACTGGCGCCAAGGTTTAATATTTTATTCTTGAGGAATGAGATATTGAAACTTGAGTTCCAGCTAAAGTTTTCCGATTTGATGTTAACAGTATTTAGAGTAAGCTCTATTCCTTTGTTTTCAATACTGCCTATGTTCTTAAATACATTGGTAAATCCGCTGGTTTCGGGCAATGGTGCATTAAGTAATAGTGCTTTTGTCTTTTTTAAATATGCATCGGCTTCAACAGTTACCCGGTTATTAAACAAACCAAACGATACGCCGAAGTCGTACTCAGCGGTTTTTTCCCATTGCAGGTTATCGTTACCTATACTTGTTAAATTGGTGCCGATAGACTGGGCGCCACCAAACGGATAGTTGTTGGTGTTAATATTGGCGAGCGAGCGGTATTCACCAATTTCGGAGTTACCGGTAAGACCATAGCTAAGCCTTAATTTTAAGTCGGATATTGTTTTGTTGTCTTTCAAAAAATCCTCCTGCGATACGCGCCACGCTACAGCTGCCGAAGGGAAGAAACCATATTTTGTTTTCGAACCGAACCTTGATGAACCATCTTCGCGACCGGTTAATGTTAGCAGGTATTTATCATTATAAGTGTAGTTCAACCTGCCGAAAAATGATTGCATTTGCCATGCATCATAATTTGATGTTGGTATACCAGGAATAGAGCCTGCGCCAAGGTTATAATATGAATAATAATTGTCTGACAGGCCTTGGGTTGAGCCGTATGAACTTAACTGGCTGAAGTTTTGGCGTTCATAACCCGCTACAACATTCAACGAATGAACTTTATTAAACTTTTTGGTGTAGGTCAGATAATTTTGCCATTGCCAGAAAACATTATTGTATTGGTTGATTGATGCCGAACTATAGCTTTGGTTGATGGTTGAACCGCCAACCAACCCGGTCTGCGAGTGCGGATCGGTATTACTCGAGGTGGTAACACCGATGGTTGTGCGGAAATCAAGTCCCGGGAAGAAATTTATGTTTGCATAGCCATTACCGCTAAAAACACGTCTGTAATGCAATGATACAACTTCGTTAGCCTGGGCTACCGGGTTATCGCCGCCTTCCATGTTAGGGTAGTCGGTACGTTTTGCATAACTGCCATCAGGGTAACGGATCGGGAATATTGACGGCATTTCCACCAACATACGCGGGATATTGTTGCCGCCGGTGCCATCGTCCTGTGTGCGGATTTCGCGGTAGTCGTAGTTTAACGTGGCGCCTACTTTTAACCATGGTTTTACCTGGTTGTCCAAAGTCAGGCGTGCATTATAGCGTTTTTGGTAGCTGTTGATGATAATCCCCTCGTCATCGCCGTAATTTAAAAACAGGCCATAGTTCATTTTTTCATTTCCGTCGGTAAACGACAGGTTGTGATTTTGACTGAATGCATGGCGTGTTGTAGCGTCCTGCCAGTCGGTATTGTACAGTGGGTTCAAATTACTGTCGAATAATTTACCGATAAGCGCTGTGCGGATCTTTACGGGATCATCGTCGGCATATTTACCAGCAGCCCAGCCGGTGGGGTCGTATTTTTTAATGTTGGCGTATGATATGTCTTCAACCTGTAAAAACTGTTTTGAGTCCAAAACCTTCAATTTTCGGGCTAAAACACCTACACTGGCATAAGCATCGTAATTAACAGTTCCGCCTTTTGTTTTGGTACCGCGTTTTGTGGTTACTAAAATAACCCCGTTAGCACCACGTGTGCCGTAAATAGCAGTCGATGACGCGTCTTTCAATACATCGATAGATGCCACGTCGTTAGGATTGATCGATGCACCACCTTCAGTCCAAACCACGCCATCAACAACGTATAACGGGTCGGTGTTTGAGTTGATGGAGCTGTAACCACGGATACGTATTTTGGTTGCGCCACCGGGTGCACCAGAGTTGGTTGATACATTTACACCGGCAATTTTACCTGCCAGCTCTTGTTCAAGATTTATAGCCGGGCGTTCCTGTAGTTGTTTTTCATTAACGCTGCCCACAGCTCCGGTAAGGTCAACACGTTTTGATGTACCGTAGCCAACTACCACTACTTCGCTTAACGATCTCTGGCTTTCAACCAGTTTTACGTCAACTGTTTCGCGGTTATTTATGGCAATTTCCTGTGTATTATAGCCTACAAAGCTAAAAACCAGGGTTGCGCCGCCATCAATATCGTTTAAAACGTATTTGCCGTTTACATCGGTTATAGTGCCTATGGTGGTACCTTTTATCTTCACATTAACACCGGGCAACGGGCCTTTGGCGTCGGTTACTGTACCCTGTACCTTTTGGGCGATTTCAATTACGGGTTTAGACTCGTCCTTTGCCTTCACAACAATAGTTTGCTGGAAAATACGGTAGGTGAGGGGCTGATTTTTAAAACAAAGGTTCAGCGCTTCTTCAATAGAGATATTGGTTACGTCGATATTTACTTTTGATGTTTTGGCCACAGCGTCTTCATCATAAAAATAGTTGTAGCCGCTTTGTTTTTTTATCAGCTTCAGTATTTTATCAACGGATACATTGTTCTGGTGAATGCTTACACTTTGGCTGTATGTTCTAGCGCTTACATTTAAAAGGGCTGCAAATATGAAAACTGCAGTTAGCTTCATAGCTAATAGAATTTTGAACAGGCGACGCCGTTTTAAAGGCCCCACCATAAAATTAAATTTCATAGTTTTGTATGTTTGGGTTAAAAACTTAATATTTCAATTTCGCGATTGTGGATAGGAGGTAACCCGGACATTGACCCGGGAAAGCGCGCCAACGCTTCCCGGATTTTTTTTGCCAGTATTTTATGTTGCCATAAAAACATTACCTCAAGCTTCAGGGGGCCCTTAGTATTGGTTTTCTCATTGGGAGTTTATTTTATATGGTTAAACAATTGGTTGATTTACACATAAATATGCCGCCGCCATTGGCAGCAACATTGAATTTTTGCCGGGCAGGTAAACCCGGCAATATTGTTTTTCAATAGTTTATAATGGTCCAGTATAAATCAGGAGGTAACCACAATGGTTTTACCTGCTATTTTAAAATTTATGCCGGTGTATTTTAACATCTTCAATAATTCAGACAGGTTTACACTGCGCGATATGCTGCCTGTAAACCGCCGTTTTGGAATCTCGCCCTCATACTTAATGTCAACATCATACCATCGCGCAGCCTCACGCATTATCGATGGTATTTCGGCCTTTTCGAACTGGAAATTGCCGGTCGTCCATGCTAACACGTTATCTGTGTCAACTGTATTTATGCTGATTTTATTATTAAATAAGCTTGATTGCTGCTCTGGTTTAAGAATGGCAGTTTGCGCATCGGCAGAAATTTTTACACTTCCCTCGATAAGTGTGGTTTTAATTGCGCTTTCGTCGGTATAAGCATTTATGTTGAAGTGGGTTCCTAAAACTTCCACTATTTGCCGACCTGTTACAACCTTAAAAGGCTTGTTTTTGTTTTTAGCTATTTCAAAGTAGGCTTCGCCTGTTATAGTAACTTTCCTTTCGGTTTTTGAAAATGCGGCCGGGAAGGTTATTGACGATGCAGAGTTAAGCCAAACTTTGCTGCCATCGCTTAATACCACCTGGAACTGGCCGCCCCTTGGAGTGGTTATAGTATTAAATATGGCCGATGAATCGACTCCTTTGGCGCCTGGCACTTCGTAAATGATCCGACCGTCTTTGTCTTTTTTAAGCACGGTTTGCCCCTGGCTGGCCAATACGCCGTTTTTTACATCGCTTAAATTTATTTTACTGCCGTTGGCAAGGGTTAAAATTGCTTTGTTCCCACCCGGGCCGGCATCATTTTTTAAAGGTTTTTGCTGCTGAGTTAATACGTTGGATTTAACCGCCCGGTGAGTTTGCAGATAGTAGCAAATAAAGCATCCGGCAAACAATAGTATGCTGGCTGCATAGCGTAGCCACATTGGCATTATTTTCTTGACGCGACTATCATCTTTCTTTATTTCGCGGTTTATTTTATTTAGTATCCGCTGTTTTAGTGCCTCGTCGTTTTCTGCAAAAGTTGGTGGAATTTCAATGGGGTTATCCTGACCTTTATTATACCACGCGGCAAACTCAGCCTGTTCGGCAGGCGTTATGGTGTTGTTAAGCCATTTTTTTGCTAATTCGTGGTAGCGGTTTTCCATTCAGGATGCATTGGTTAGTAATAGGTACCCTAACCAGTAGCAATCCCTTAGTGTAGTTGAAAATATTTTTTAATATTTTTTGATGGATTGGGTTCACAGCAAAAAACTACTTAACCGTGTACGTAGCGTTTTAAGTGCTTTTCCCAAATGCGCCTCAACTGTTTTTTCGGAAATGCCAAGTTCTGTGGCAATTTGTTTTTGCGAGAAGCCCGACTCGCGGCTGAGGCGATAAACCAGGCGACATTTTTCGGGCAGGTCGGCAACAAATGTGGCCAGGCGGCCTCTCAACTCCTCAAAGTCGAGCCATTGTTGCGTGGTATCGTCGGTTAAGCTGGCGATATGCTGTGTATAGTCCGAGTATTTTTGCTGATGACCGCGCTTTGCCAATACTTTAATAACACGGTATTTAACAGATACAGCAAGATAGGGGCCTAATGTATTTATGGTATCCAATTCATTGCGCCTTTTCCATAGTGAAACAAATATGTCCTGTACTATTTCTTCGGCTTCATCCAGGTCGCTTATTTTGTTGGCAGCCACTGCGAATAGCTTTGTCCAGTACCTGTTATAAATTTCGGTAAAAGCAAGCTCATCGCCGTTTTGCAGCAGGCCGGTAAGTTCCTTGTCATCCAGAATAGTATAATTGTACATATTAAAAATAAAAGGCTAATCTATTTTAATATTGGCTGCAGGAAAAAACACGACGATTCAGGATAAGTTTTTACTTATCCTGAATGAATAATATTTTCACCAGGCAGAACGGTTTATAAATTCAAATGTAGTAACTATTGGTT
Source organism: Mucilaginibacter flavidus (assembly GCF_024055575.1). Lineage (GTDB taxonomy): Bacteria > Bacteroidota > Bacteroidia > Sphingobacteriales > Sphingobacteriaceae > Mucilaginibacter > Mucilaginibacter flavidus. The sequence continues at coordinate 56,609 of NZ_JAMXOE010000014.1, forward strand.
AAAAGAGCGAAGGATTTCCGCCAGTTTTTATTTTCCCAAGATGTTTGTAGGCATTTTCGGTAACCTCGCGACCGCGGGCAGTGCGCATCAAAAAGCCCTCTTGAATTAAAAATGGCTCGTAAACTTCTTCAATAGTGCCCTCATCTTCGCCAACAGCGGTAGCAATTGTTTTCAGACCCACAGGGCCGCCTTTAAACTTGTCAATAATGGTGTTCAGGATTTTGTTATCCATTTCGTCCAATCCATGCTCATCAACATTCAACGCATTTAAAGCATATTTCGCAATGGCGGTATCAATATTGCCATCGCCTTTTATCTGGGCAAAATCGCGGGTGCGACGGAGGAGCGCATTGGCGATACGTGGGGTGCCGCGGCTACGGCGTGCAATTTCATAAGCACCTTCGTCGCTGATCGGCGTTTTTAATATGGATGAAGAGCGCAATACAATCGTGGTTAACAATTTTGCATCGTAATATTCAAGTCGCGAGTTTATTCCAAACCTGGCCCTTAGCGGCGCAGTAAGCAGGCCGGAGCGTGTAGTAGCGCCAATGAGCGTAAAAGGGTTAAGCGATATTTGCACCGAGCGCGCGTTTGGCCCGCTCTCCAACATAATATCTATCTTAAAATCCTCCATCGCCGAATACAAATATTCTTCAACCAGCGGACTAAGCCTGTGTATTTCGTCAATAAACAAAATATCGCCCGTTTCGAGGTTGGTGAGCAAGCCGGCAAGATCGCCGGGTTTGTCAAGTACCGGGCCCGAGGTTATTTTTATACCCACCCCCATCTCGTTGGCAATAATGTAGGAGAGTGTAGTTTTGCCCAATCCCGGGGGGCCATGCAGCAACACATGGTCAAGTGCTTCGCCACGCTGGCGGGCAGCCTGCACAAATACTTTTAAGTTAGCTAATATTTTATGCTGACCGGTAAAGTCCTCAAATGCCTGCGGCCGCAAAACTTTTTCAATATCACGTTCTGCAGGCGAAAGGCGTTCACGGTCGGGGTCTAAATTCTCGTTCATTACCAACGAAATTAGTATTTTATTTTGGTATGCGGAATGCCGAATGCGGAATTAAGATGTTGAAAGTAATTAAAAATGCTTTTCATTCCGCAATTGAACTTCCGCAATCCGCATTCAAAATCATCCTTCCGGGTACTTCCTGAAAATAGAATTGATCTTCATCTGTATCACCCCAAAAAAGGCTTCTCTGAAAATGCTGGTCGACATTTTTGAGGTACCAGCGGTGCGGTCTGTAAATATAATCGGGACTTCCACCAGTTTGAAGCCATGTTTAATGGTGGTATATTTCATTTCGATCTGGAAAGCATAGCCCACAAATTTTACTTTGCTTAACTCGATAGTTTCTAAAACTTTCCGCTTGTAACACATAAAGCCGGCGGTTGCGTCGCGTACGTCGATGCCAGTAATAAACCTAACGTATACCGAAGCAAAATAACTCATCAGCACACGGCTCATGGGCCAGTTAACCACGTTTACCCCGTTAATATAACGCGATCCAATTACAGCATCGGCGCCCTCAATACAGGCGTCGCGCAATTTCAGCAAATCATCCGGGTTATGCGAAAAATCGGCGTCCATTTCGAAAATATAGTCGTACTGGTGCGCTATCGACCATTTAAAGCCATGTATATAAGCCGTGCCAAGACCTTGTTTGCCGGCGCGTTCCTCTAAAAACAATTTCTCGGGATATTCAAGCTGTAGTTGCTTAACTATATTTTGCGTGCCGTCGGGTGATCCATCGTCAATAATAAGAATATGGAAATCGTGCTGAAGGGAGAACACTTTACGAATCATACGTTCGATGTTTTCCTTTTCGTTATACGTGGGAATGATTACTATACTGTCAGGCACTTGCAAAAATATCAGGGTAGTGAGTCGGCAAAAATAATTGATTTTAAACTGCCTTGAAAATAAAAAAGCAGTTAAGTACAAATGCCCAACTGCTTTTTTTGTTAAATTATGTTATTTATAAATTTTGAGTGTCTGCAAGTACCTGGTTATCAATATATGGGTCGGTGATATAATTGCGCTCCTTAAGCCGCGGCGAAACAAACATGAATACTATTATAAATATGCTGATAAACGCCACAAAGAACCATTCGTAGTTAGCACCTTTAAGGTTTTTGGCCCACCATCCGCCATCTTCAATAAGACCGTTAACAAGGGCGGTAATAAGATTGCCAAACGATACTACCAGGAACCAGATGCCGGTCATAGTACTCTTCATTGATTTTGGCGAATGTGTATAAGCATACTCAAGTCCGGTGATAGATACCAATACTTCGGCTGCTGAAAGTATCATGAACGCCAGCACCTCCCAAAATATTGATGGCTTTTCGCCTTGTTCTATACCATTATGGATAAAAGCGATAACAATAAATGATAAAACCGTTAATACCAGTCCCGTACCAAGCCTGCGTAGTGGGGTGGTTTTTAATCCGATCTTATCAAACCACGGATACACTACATAGTTAAACAGCGGAATGAATAGTAGCAGGAATACAGTATTCACTGTAGACAATTGGCCCGGAAAAACGGTTATCTTAGTGAACCCAAGGTTAATAACACGATTCATTTTCTCGGCGTACAGCGTCCATTCAGACAAACACTGATCCCAAACAGCCCAAAATGCGAGCGCGAAAAAGAACACGGACATAACCCGGTAAACTGCCTTAACACCTTCAACGCGTTCGGGGTCGTACGGACCTTTGGCAACATCGAGCATAGATTGCCCTGGTTTTCGTTGGCTCAAATGAGTTAACGCGTACCAGGTTATAAACACAAGGTTATTACGGTTAACACCCTGCGGAGGGACTTTTACATACATTTTGCGGCCCGAAAAAAATATGATGGTAGCCAGAGCCATCAGGATACCGGGAACACCGAAAGCCCACTTAGGGCCAAAATGATCATAAGTCCATGGAATGGCAAGAGTTGAAATTGTAGAGCCGGCATTGATACTGAAATAGAACCAGCCGTAAACTTTTGACAGTAAATCCTGGTTAGTCGCATCAAACTGATCGCCAACATTAGCTGATACGCACGACTTAATACCGCCTGCGCCAATTGCGACCACAAGCAAACCCAGTTCAAAACCACCAAGGCCGCCATCTAACATCGCCAGCATTAAATGCCCTACACAGTAAACCATCGATACATATAAAATAAGCTTGTATTTGCCGGTGAACCAGTCGGCCACCATGCCGCCTACAAACGGTAAAGCATAGGCCACCATTACAAATAAGTGGTGTAACTTATTGGCATGTGCATTTGCCTGGTCTGTTAACGCCGCATTGTCGGTAGGGTTAAAAAAATGTTGTACCAGAAACAGCGAGAGTATTGAACGCATTCCATAAAAGCTGAAACGCTCGGCGGCTTCGTTACCGATAATAAATGGGACTGCTTTAGGGAACCTTGATTTTTTGGGAGGGGTTACAATAGCGCTATCTTGCATTAATTTGAAAGTTAAAAATTTTACTAAAGTAATACAATTCCCGTAAATCAAAATTTAATACTGAAAGTGTTACAAATAATGCGTGTGTATTTTGTACGCTATGCTTTTTTTAAACTATTAAATGGAATGGAAATTGCAGACGGTTATGGGGGCCGCTAATATTTTGAAGCTCGTTTTTGTACAGATTACCTGATTGGTTTTTTCTCTGCGGCAATATTACGGGACAATTTTAATTATATTTTTTAGCAACTGTTTAGTATTTGCCCCAAATTTTTAGCCAACTTTACCCACGGATAATTGCGAAAAACCTTTATGGACATCGATTTTAACAAGAATGAAGATATAAACAAACAGCTTGTTTATGAGTTGAAAACCCGTCTTAAAAAAGTTCACCAGGGCGGGGGCGAAAAGGCTGCTGCCAAACAAAAGGAAAAAGGCAAAATGCTGGCCCGCGAACGCGTAGCCTACCTTATAGATAAAGATAAACCCTGGCTCGAAATGGGTGCTTTTGTAGCCGAGGGTTTGTACGCTGAGCATGGCGGTTGCCCGTCGGGCGGGGTGGTGTGTGGCATTGGGTATGTATCGGGCAGGCAATGCGTCGTGGTAGCCAATGATGCCACCGTAAAAGCCGGCGCGTGGTTCCCGATAACAGCCAAGAAAAACCTGCGTGCGCAGGAAATAGCGATGGAGAACCGCTTGCCAATTATTTACCTTGTCGATTCGGCTGGTGTGTTTTTGCCTTTGCAGGACGAGATTTTCCCCGACAAAGAGCATTTCGGGCGCATATTCCGCAACAACGCGATAATGAGCAGCATGGGTATTATCCAGATTGCGGCCATTATGGGCTCGTGTGTGGCCGGTGGGGCGTATTTGCCAATTATGAGCGATGAAGCGATGATTGTGGAAGGCACAGGCTCGGTGTTTTTAGCGGGCTCTTACCTCGTAAAGTCGGCGATAGGAGAGGATGTAGATAACGAAACGCTGGGCGGGGCCACTACGCAATGCGAAATTTCGGGCGTTACGGATTACAAACACCCTAATGATAAAGCCTGTTTAGATTCTATCCGCAATATTATGAGCATGACCGGGGATTTTGCCAAGGCCGGTTTCGACAGGATAAAAGCAGCGGCCCCCAAATATGATCCGAAAGATATTTACGGCATATTGCCTATAAGCCGCGAGGCTGCTTATGATATGAACGAGATTATTTTGCGCCTGCTGGATAATTCGGAATTTGAAGAATATAAGGCCGGTTACGGGCAGTCCATCATCTGCGGGCTTGGCCGGGTGGATGGCTGGGCAGTGGGTGTTGTGGCCAACCAGCGCAAGGTAATCAAATCAAAAAAAGGCGAAATGCAGTTTGGTGGCGTAATTTATTCCGATTCTGCCGATAAGGCCACCCGCTTTATTATGAACTGCAATCAAAAGAAAATCCCGCTGGTTTTTTTGCAGGACGTCACCGGCTTTATGGTGGGCAGCCGCGCCGAACATGGCGGCATCATAAAAGATGGCGCCAAAATGGTAAATGCCGTTGCAAATTCGGTAGTTCCTAAGTTTACCATTGTTATAGGAAATTCGTACGGTGCAGGCCACTACGCCATGTGCGGCAAGGCTTACGATCCCCGCCTGATTTATGCCTGGCCGACAGCCAAAATTGCGGTAATGGGTGGCGGTTCTGCGGCAAAAACATTGGTGCAGATACAGGCAGCCGGCCTGAAAGCAAAAGGCGAAGAAGTAAACCAGGAGCGGGAAGACCAGTTATTAAAAGAAACCACCGATCGCTACAACGCACAAACTACTCCCTATTATGCTGCTGCAAGGCTTTGGGTTGATGGGATTATCGACCCGCTGGAAACCCGTAAGGTAATATCAATGGGGATTGAGGCGGCAAATCATGCACCGATAGAAAAGGCGTTTAATGTGGGGATAATACAAACTTAGATTAATTTGATGATGTGTTGATTTGAAAATTTGAAGATGAGAAAAGATTTGAAAATGTGTTGATTTGAAAATTTGAAGATAAAAGCAGAGATTCATTTTAAAGCTTCAAATTACCAAATCTTGAAACTAAAATATCGATTATGAATGTAAATTACGATGAGTTAATATTATTAGCCGGCGGTGCTTTTTTAGTGGTTTGGGGCAACTGGAAAAAGACGGAACGAACGAAATTACTATCGTCGGGAATAAAAGCAGAAGGGACAGTGATTGAAATAAAAACAAATCCCAGCTCTAATAATGTCTCTGTTGGCACGCCTGTCATAAAATTCGAGACTTTGAACAACGAGTGGATAACCAAAGAATATGGTTTCGGAAGCAGCACATTACGCTACAAAATTGGCGATAGTGTAGTTGTTATTTATGATGCTTCGGATGCAAAGCATTTTATTATCGACAATAAACAAACCCAACTGCTTGGTCCGGTTGTCATGAGTGTAGGATTGGCGTTGATAATTGGTGCTGTTATTTATTTCTTTGTCAATCAATATCCGTCGTTGTAGTGGAAGAAATAGAATACTCTTGTTAAAAGCTAATTTAACGAAACATTAACCTATCTCAAAAAATCCTGCATATATTAGTTTAAAATAAACTTCGTGTCACCTATTTAATCTGCACACATCTGTGATAAAAAAACTCATACTTCCCCTGCTGCTGTTATCAACCGTAATTACTTCGGCCCAATCCCCTATGGAAATTCATCAAAAAGCCACCCTGATTGATACCCATAACGATATCCTTTCCAATATTTTAATTACCAAACAGGACGCTGGAAAGCTGCAAAGCACCGGTAATTTCGATTTGGTGCGGGCCAAGCAGGGTGGATTAGACGGGCAGATTTTTTCGATATGGTGCGGCGAAGAATATGGAACAGGTAAAGCTTTTGCCATGGCTAACCGCGAAATTGACTCGTTGTATGCATTGATTGCGCGTTACCCCGATAAAATTACGCTGGTTCACAATTCAAAGGAATTGCAAAAAGCAGTTAAGCAACAAAAAATGGCCGCCATGATTGGTGTTGAAGGCGGGCACATGATTGAGGACAGTATGGACTACATTGACAGCCTTGCCAAGCGCGGGATGAACTACCTTACGCTGACCTGGAACAACAGCACATCGTGGGCTACATCTGCACGTGATGAGGTCACCAAAAAAGATTCATTAAAGCACCTGGGGCTTACTGATTACGGTAAGCAAATAGTAAAACACCTGAATGAGCTTGGTGTAATGGTTGATGTATCACATGTTGGCGAACGTACTTTTTATGATGTAATTGCGACTAGCACCAAGCCGGTTATTGCCTCACATAGCTGCGCCTATGCGCTTGACCCGAGCAGGCGAAACATGAAGGATGACCAGCTTAAAGCACTTGCCAAAAACGGGGGGGTGATATGCCTTAATTTTTACAGTGGATTTGTGGACAGCACGTATTCGCCAAAAGTGGCTGCGTTTTTACATCAGCATAAAAAAGAACTGGACTCGCTTACGCAGGTTTACCACGACGGCGACCTGGCCAATATTCGCCTGAATGCGATTTACCGGAACGAAAGCGACAAAATACGCCCGCCATTGAGCCTGCTGATCAAGCACATCGACTACATAGTGAAATTAATTGGCGTTGACCACGTTGGCATTGGGTCGGATTTTGACGGTGCGGAATCATATCCGCTTGGGTTAGACAGCGTTGCTGATTATCCGAAAATTACCGAAGAGCTGCTTAAACTGGGCTATAGTGAAAAAGATATCGATAAAATATTGGGTAGTAATGTTTTAAGGGTGTTTAAAGCAAATACGGGGAAATAATTATATTAGATTTTAACGTTTATCAAATGGCTAAAAAGCAAATTTTTCTGTGGTTCCATTTGTTTATTTGTGTTTATGCAAATGCACAAACTACATTCAAAGTATATCTTAATGCAGATGGCGAAAAAATTACAGACAGCGCTAAAGCCGCTTATTATTTATTGATGACTGAGATCCCAAAAGATTCTGTTTGGTCTGTGCAACAATATGATATAAAAGGCACCATATTAACTTCAGGGTATTACAAGGACGCTCAGTTGAGCATTCCTCACGGTAAATTTGAATATTATAAGGTTTTTGAAGGTTTTACCAATACGCAGTATAATTATGGAAAACATAAAATGGACACCTTGATAATGCCAAGGGTAAATTATGTTCAATACACGGGATATTATGTTAATGGGAAAAAAAGTGGTAAATGGGAAGAATATTCTACAAAAGGAAAGTTACTTAATATATCTACCTACAAAGACGACGTGCTCAATGGATTATACCAGATATACGATGTTAATAGCGGGATGTTATTATCAGAAGGTAACATGATTAATAATGTAAGAGAAGGGGAATGGAGTACTCTTTCTTATAAAGGCGAAAAACTCACTTCGAGCTTTTACAAAAACGGAAAAGTAATAAGAAATGTCTCTTATTTATCAGATAAAAAATTTCAAAATAATGTAATCGATGCAAAAACTGATTATGACCTTTTAAAATATCTCAACAACGCTTTATCAACGCAGCGCTTTTCAAAGCCAGGCAAATTTGCAACAATTTACGATTTTACTTTGGCCACAGATGGTCACTTAATTAAACCATCAGTTATCAATGGTTCCAGCCTTGAAGTAGATACTGCTGTAGTGAATTCGTTTCTGGCTTCCCCGGCTTGGATACCGGCTATTGAAAATAATCATGCTATAACAACCTTTATAGCCATACAGTTAGATATCGAAATTGACGATGATAAGAGAATTCATGTAACATTTCATCCGTCTCTACATGAGAGAAACGACCAGAAAATGATGAGGCAATTTGAGCGGGTATATAACCTTGATAATTAACTTTTACCGCCTACTGACTAATAAAACCCTATTTTTGCGTAAATTTGTACTTCAATTTTAAAAATAAAAATGTCTGCTGATATTGAACATGTAAAATGCCTTATAATAGGCTCGGGTCCTGCGGGGTATACTGCTGCTATTTACGCTTCGCGTGCCGATTTAAAACCTGTAATGTATACCGGTTTGCTTGCGGGCGGCCAGCTTACACAAACTACCGATGTTGAAAATTACCCCGGTTACCCGCACGGTATTATGGGGCCTGAAATGATGGAAAATTTCCGTCAGCAGGCAGAAAGACTTGGCACCGATATCCGCTTTGGTTATGTGAGCTCGGTTGATTTTAGCAGCTTGCCGCATAAAGTGGTGGTTGATGAAAGGAAGACCATTACCGCGGATACCGTTATAATATCTACCGGCGCGTCGGCTAAATGGCTTGGGTTGGATTCTGAACAAAAATACAGTGGCTTTGGAGTTTCGGCGTGTGCTACCTGCGACGGGTTCTTTTTTAAAGGAGAAGACGTTGCCATAGTAGGCGCGGGCGATACTGCGGCCGAAGAAGCAACCTATCTTGCCAAGTTATGTAAAAAAGTAACCATGATAGTTAGGCGTGACGAGTTTCGTGCATCAAAAGCAATGATGCACCGTGTTTTAAATACGCCCAACATTGAAATATTATACAATACCGAAACCAAAGAGATTGTGGGGGACGGCCAAAGTGTTACAGGCGTAACAGTCATAAACAATGTAACCAACCAGGAAACCACCATCCCGGTTGCAGGCTTTTTTGTGGCGATAGGTCATCACCCCAATACCGAAATATTCAAAGGCTGGATACACATGGACGAAACCGGCTACATCAAAACAACGCCCGGTTCAACCACTACTAATATTGAAGGTGTATTTTGCTGCGGGGATGCCCAGGACCATATTTACCGCCAGGCTGTAACCGCAGCCGGAAGTGGCTGTATGGCGGCGATAGATGCAGAGCGCTATTTGGCTGCGAAAGAGCATGTGGTAACAGCGTAAGTTGGTTGATTAGTTAATTTGAGATTACAAATTAAGCCTGTTGATAACAGTGTAATCATTCTCCAATCGGTGAAATCACAAATAAATAATCAACAAAATCAACGGTTTAATGTTTATATTGCGATAAGTTGAATAATCAACTACATCAATCAATAAAAATAAATCTACGATAAGACATGGGAAAAGGTGATAAAAAAACACGCAAAGGAAAAATAGCTATGGGCTCGTACGGAAAAACCCGTCCGCATGATGCTAAAAAGGCTAAACCAGCCGAAGCAGTTGCTGCAGAAACTCCTGCAAAGAAATAATCGAAAGCCATCCAACAAAACTGGGTGGCTTTTTTACTAAAAATACCGGCTACAGATTTTTTACAACTGTAAATGGGAGTTTTTTTTCAAAATCTGCTATCTTCACCATCTCATTAGCTAAACCAATAGATTTTACCGTATGTACAAAAAGATTTCGATATCGCTTTGCCTTGTTATGGCCTTTTTTACCGGCATAGTAAATGCCCAGGATGCCGACCCCAGTATGGGTATTATTCCGGCACCTGTATCTGTTAAAAAGTCGGCCGGGCAATTTACTTTGAGCCAGGAAACTGTGCTGCTGGCCGATAGTGTGAACAACAGAGCAGTTTTATTTTTAAAACACTTTTTGCTGAACGAGGCTAAGCTAAAGGTTAAATTAAGACCTAACATTGGCCCGGGTGCCGTAAACTGCATAGTGCTTACTGCTAAAGGTGCAGATAACCTGCCGGATGGTGGCTACAGTCTGGCCATCTCGCCTCAAAAAATTACCATAACCGGCAAAGGAGCAGGGCTTTTTTACGGCGTACAATCGCTGATACAATTATTGCCCTTAGATATGGGCGGCACTGCAAAAATACCGTGTGCCCAAATTGATGATTACCCGCGATTTGGTTATCGCGGATTGATGCTTGATGTTAGCCGTCATTTCTTTTCGGTGGAATTCGTTAAAAAGTATATCGACCTGATGGCGGCCTATAAACTAAATAATTTTCACTGGCATTTAACTGACGACCAGGGCTGGCGCATTGAAATAAAAAAATATCCCAAACTAACACAAGTGAGCAGCCAGCGCGCGCAAACCGTTATTGGTAATTACCACGATCGTACGCCACAGCAATTTGATAATACCCCCTATGGCGGTTACTATACCCAGGAACAAATCAAAGCCGTGGTAAAGTACGCCTCGGACCGTTATATTAACATCGTACCCGAAATTGAAATGCCCGGCCACTCTGAAGCTGTTTTGGCTGCTTACCCGGAACTTAGCTGCGATCCATCATTAACAACATATAAGGTGGCCGAAACTTGGGGCGTGTTTAAAAATATTTACGAGCCGAGCGACAAGACATTTGCATTTATACAGGACGTTTTAACTGAAGTTATGGCCTTGTTCCCCAGTAAATACATACACGTAGGTGGCGATGAAGTGCCAAAAGACGCCTGGAAAAAGTCGCAATTTTGCCAGGACCTGATTAAGAAACTTGGCCTTACTGACGAAAAAGATTCTCCTAAAGAAGATAAATTGCAAAGCTATTTTATACAGAGGATTGAAAAGTTTGTAAACTCAAAAGGGCGCAGCATTATTGGTTGGGACGAGATATTGGAAGGCGGCTTATCGCCAAATGCTACTGTAATGAGCTGGAGGGGCGAAGCCGGTGGTATTGCTGCTGCTAAGCAAAATCATAATGTAGTAATGACACCCGGAAGCGGAGGCCTTTATATTGACCATGCGCAAGGCAAGGATGAACCGCTAAGTATTGGCGGTAACGAGCCTTTAACAAAAATATACAGCTACAATCCCACACCTGCGGAATTAACGGCAGATCAGCAAAAATACATTTTAGGTGTTCAGGCCAATTTATGGACCGAGTATATTCCTACCGAGAACAAGGTGGAGTATATGATATTGCCAAGGATCCTGGCACTTTCAGAAGTGGCATGGACACCTTTGGCCAATAAAAACTATACAGATTTTGCCAATACCCGTCTGCCCGGTCACCTGGCGTGGTTTGATAAAAATAATTTTGATTACCGGGTACCAACAGCAATTGGTGGAAAAGACACCATTATGTTTGGTAGCCAGTTAAATGTAAACCTAAAAAGCCCGGTTGAAGGCGCAAAGGTTTATTACACCATCGACGGCTATACACCGCGCGAAACGGATATGGAGTACACAGTACCTATGACTTATAATGTGCCGGCAGATCAATACCGTGAACTGAAAACCATAGTTATTACGCCGACAGGCAAACGCAGCCAGGTAACCCGCGCAATAATGTATAACAAAACACCTTTACCGGCTGTTAATGGTACAAATACCAACAAAGGCTTGAAATATAAAGTTTATACCGGTGAGTTTACCAGTGTGAGCCAGCTAGATAAAGCCGCAGTAATTGACACCGGCGTGGCCGTTAGTTTTAATACAGCCGACATCAAAAAAAATATAAAGGGCTATGGCGTAATATATACCGGCTTAATTCGTATTGATAACGACGGGGTTTACGGATTTTCAACTTCTTCGGGAAATGGCTCGACGTTGTTGATTGACGGTCAGCCGGTTGTTGATAACGATGGGAAGCATTCGGTTTACGACCAGGGTGGTGCGGTGCCTTTGCAAAAAGGTTATCATAAAATCACCATAAAATATTTTGACGCCGCCAGCAATGGTAACTTAAGAGTTTTTATAACCACACCTGGTAAGCCTAAAGCAGAGTTAAGCCCGGAAGTAATGTTTAATTAAAATAAGAATCAAGAGCCAAGTACCAAGAGCCACGATAGGAGCCAAGCAGTTTGTTAAGTTTTGAATTGATTTTCTTTTCTTGACTCTTGGTTCTTGACTTTCGGCTCTTAACACTCCTAACAATACGGTAATGAAGTTTAAATGCCATTTTTATTTTTTTACCCTGATAGCCGGTATGCTGATGGCAGGCTGCTCGGACGATAAGAAACCGCAAACTACAGCCGTGGTATCTAAAAAGCCCGCTGTGATGGATCCTTTCAGGTATCATAAATTGATCGAGGTTTCGCCGGGACAGGACTATGATGTGTTAAGCTGGGGCCGCGGCTCGAAAATTGCAGGTGCATTTGAAATTTTGCATTCAGATTCGTCGGCGGTAAAATATACCACCACAACGGGCGATTTGGACGGAGTAATTGTGGATAGCTACAATTCGGATATGGACCTTGATGGCAACCCGGAGATACTTATACAGGCCAAAGGCCGCGACACCATAAACTATACCAATATTTACGCTTTTGAATTTAGCAACAGCGGCGCCCGTAAACTTGATTTTCCCAAGCTCACCAAAAGCCAGCGTGCTGGTTACCGGGGTGACGATAACTTTTACATTAAAGAAGGTAAGCTTGTACGCGAATTCCCGATTTACGACGGCAACACAAAAACGGCAAAACCTACCGGGGCAAAACGCCAGTTTGAATATGGTTTACGGAATAATGAGTTTACCATAAAGCAGTTGAGCAAGGATTCGACGACCAATAAAACAGCGTCGGCTACAACAGCCCCTGCAAAAACTTCAAATTCGGATAACAAGGAGTCGACTTCCAAAAAATCTAAAACCCACAAAGAAGAGCATCATAAAAAGAAAAAAAGGCGGCACCGAAGCGAGGAGTAGGTATTAATAATTGAAAATATTAATAAAGATAAAGTCAATCGTATTGCACGATTGACTTTTATTTTGAAATAAAAAGGAGTTGAAGTTATTACCCAATGAGCACCTTACGCCTTCGTCGATTTTTTGACAATAGCGATGTGTGCCATCTTATTTTTGCAGGGTTTCTTTTTTGAATAAACTTTTTGCTGGTCGGCGCGGGCAAAAAGGTCGTATTTAGCGGACTGCCCGTTGTCTAAAAGCGAGTGCAACACTATCGTCGAGGTAACGGTGATAAATATGCTTGCTTTCATGCTGGTCGGTTTTATAAATATATGACGCAGCAACTTTTAAATAGTTACAGCGAAATTTATACAAATTAAATTTAATTACGCGTGGACAAAAGCAATGTCTCATCACTTATGCTCACGCGGTAATTTTATTCTGTTTTTAGGCTTTTTATAGGGTTAGCTAACGCCGCTTTTATTGACTGAAAACTTACAGTGAACAACGTAATTGCTATTGCTGCGAGCCCGGTGAACACAAATATCCAGCCCGAAATTGACGAGCGGTAATCAAAATTCTGTAGCCAGCAGGCCATTAAATACCAGGCAAACGGTGTGGCAATCGCGATTGCAATTGTTATCAGGACGATAAAATCTGTCGACAACAAACGCCATAAAGTAAATACAGAAGCACCAAGAACCTTACGCACGCCGATTTCTTTAACCCGCTGTTCGGCCATAAATGATGCCATGCCAAATAAGCCAAGACAGCTGATTAGAATGGCCAGGCTGGCAAAGAATGCTGCCAGTTTGCCGATGCGTTGTTCGTTGCCGAATTTCTGAGCGTATATCTGGTCGACAAAGCTATATTCAAATGGTTGTTCGGGATTAAATCGTTTAAATATCGGCCCTATTTTTTCGATAGCGGCACTTGCACTTACCCGTGGATTTATCCGGAGCAAAACTGTACTTGCCGCACCCTTGTTGAAGAAATAAACAGATGGTTTTACCTGTCCGTAAGGCGAATCGACAATAATATCCTTAATTACACCGATAACTTTAAACTTGTTACCATAATAGGTTAGGTTTTCACTTAGCGGATTTTTTAACCCCATGAATTTTACGGCCGCCTCGTTGATCACAACGGCCGACGAATCGGTTAAAAATTCCTTCGAGAAATCGCGGCCTTGTTTGAAATGCCAGCCCGCTGTTTTGCCATATTCGGCTGATACCCCGGCCTGCTGAAAATCAACGCTCAGGTTAGGGTCTTTATCTCGCCACTCGATAGCGCTGGTGCTGCCTGCAGATGAGGTAGGGGCAACGTCGCCCTCGGCCATTGATATTATCGCGCCTGTTTTGAAAACCTCGTCCTTTACTGCTTCGTAGTTTTTATGGATATCATTGGTGCCAATACCGATTGACACTAACCCATCGCGGCTATAGCCAACGGGGCGATTTTTGGCGAATTGTATTTGTTTGAAAACCACCACGGTGCCAATAATAAGCGTGATTGAGGCCGTAAATTGTACCACTACCAATATTTTACGCGGCAGTGCGGCAAACCTGCCCACCCTGAACGTGCCTTTCAATACTTTTACGGGCTCAAAAGACGAAAGGTAAAACGCAGGGTAGCTGCCTGCAATTAATCCTGTAAACAAGCTGAACCCGATGCCCAAGGCCCAAAATAATGGGGAAGTCCATAGGATGTTCATTTGTTTATCGGCCACTTCATTGAAAAACGGCAGGCTGAATTGAACCAGAATTAAGGCCACCAAAAAAGCAACCGTTACGCAAAGCAGCGACTCGCTAAAAAACTGGTATATGAGTTGCCCGCGCAATGATCCAATTGCTTTGCGGATGCCTACTTCCTTGGCTCGTTTCTCGGATCTGGCGGTGCTCAGGTTCATGAAATTGATGCAGGCAAGCAGCAATACAAACATGCCGATAATGCCAAACATCCATACGTATTGAATGCGGCCGCCGGTGTTTTTACCGTCTTTAAATTCATCGTATAGATGCCACCTTTTCATGGGTCGTAAAAACAATGCAGGCTTCTTTTTAGCGAGCACCTGGCTTACTTTATTAAGTTTTGCATCCCTTATTTTTAACGAAACTGCTGCCATATCAGCATTATCAGCCATTTGCACATATAGGGTTGTGAAATTCGGGCGCCATGGCTCACGCATCGATTTAATGTCGTTGGCATTGTAAAACATTTCCCACGAACCTATAAATGTTAAATCGGCAAAGGTGGAGTTTCGGGGGAAATCGGCGTATACTCCTGCTACTTTAGCAATAACCTGGTTGTCAATCTTCAGGGTTTTTTCCATGGGGTCGCCATCACCAAAAAATGCTTTGGCTGTTGATGCCGATATAAGTATAGATGTAGGGTCTTTGAGTGCGGTGCGTGTGCCCTTGAGCATTTCAAGGGTGAACATCTCCGGGCCTTCGTTTTCCATAAAGCCACCGCCCCGGCTCAGCTTTTTATTGTCGAGCGCTACAATGTGGCCGCCCATGTTGGCCATCATTACAATCTGTTTAAAATTGCTTCCGTAGGTTTTACGCAGCTCGGCAGCCAGTGGATAAGGTACCGAACGCCAGGTTTGTACTTCGCCGTTATTGGTAACATTTTGTATTACCTGGGCAATATTGTCGTGGTTTTTGGTGAACTTATCAAACGAAAGTTCGTCCCAAATCCAAAGCCCTATCAGCATGGCTACAGCCATGCCAACGGATAGGCCCACGATATTGATAAACGAGTTCACCTTGTTCTTAATAAGATTACGCCAGGCGGTTTTGAAGTAATTTTTTATCATGACATGATAGTTTGATTGGTGATGGGGCTGAAATTTCATGCCATATTTATAAATATTTAATGATCAATTATTTACGATGTTTTTTATGTGTAATGATGTATCGTTTTCGTACGGTGGATGTGCGGTTTTATCCCTTTGGGCCTGCGATACTTTAAAACCTGGTTGTCAACAACGGGCAGCAAATGTTACTGTTTCCATTACATTTCGTATGTTATTGCTATTCTAAGCTAAAATTATTAACTTAGTCTCAATGAAGAATCTTAAGCCTGCCTCCCTCTTAATATTGGTAATATTCCTTTTTTCGGCATGTAAAAAGGACGCTGTAGATTATAGTGCTTATAATGCCGAACACGGTACGCACATAGGTAGTGGTACGGGCGGCACTGATAGCGGTACGACAACAGCTGTGTACTATTTTAAGGGTACGCTTGGTGGCAAAACTTTAGACTGGATTGTGGACGCTGAAGAATCAAAAGGCTGGAGTTCCGGTTCTGCATCAAATAGGTCGAGCGATAAGGGGGTAAACACTGGTAGCTTGACGGCAATCATTGATGCCACCCAAGGTCAAAATCCAAACATAGGTGTGGAGTTCCGCACCATGCAATATAACTTTGATGCCGACAAACCAGCCTTTCTGAAAGCATTTGTTGCAACCGGCGCCTGGACGTTCGACACTGACAATAGCTTTACAGTGGGTACTAAAACAATATCTATACAATATACTGATGCTGCGGGAAACCAATATTCAAGCGACGGCGTTCAAACCGGCAGCGCTAATGTAGTTTCTGCAGATGTGTTAGCTCCTGAGCTTGGGCGTAACGACGGACTGAAAATTAAAGTTACTTTCAGCTGCACCCTATATGCTTTAGATGGCACCAGCCCTTCAATTCAGCTAACAAATGCAGAAGCCGTTATGCGGCTTGAAGATTTGTTATAATTCACTGCGAAAAAACACCGTCTCGATCCCGAAATTTTTGCTATCTTTTTTCGTTTAAAATTCCTTATTAAAAAGGATTTAAACATAATAGATTTGTTTGCGTTTATAAGTTCAGATTTGGGCCGCAAAAAAGATATCAATAATAACGAATGAGCAAAGTATTTACTATAACACAGGGGCTTGAAAATATGGGTGCGCTGCGCACCGGCGGCCAGGGTTCTGTATACAAAGGCAGGCGGATAGGCCCCATCATTACTGCTGTAAAGCTGTTGCCAACCCCCATACACAGCGAAAGCAAAGAAGATAAAAATTACCGCAACTTTTTAAACGAGGTTGAAAAGCTGAAAAAAGTAAACGAAATACCTAATCCAAATGTGGTTAAGATATTAAATTCGGGTATTACTGAAAGCGGCTCGTTTCCTTTTATCGAAATGGAGTTTATTGAAGGCCCCGACCTGGAAGAACTGCTTAAACCACCTCACGAAAAAATTTTCACCATAAAAGAAGTTATAAAACTTGCTGACCAGCTTGCTTGCGCGCTATCACACTGCCATAAGGTAGGCGTAAAACACGGCGATATAAAAAGTAATAATGTAAAGTTTAATAACCAAACCGGCAATTACGTACTGCTGGATTTTGGACTCTCCGTAATGTCGGACGAGCAGCGTCGGAGCAGTATGCGCCATGCCGGGGCCATCGAGTTTATGGCGCCGGAGCAAAACGAGGGCAAAATGCTGTTCCAAACGGATATTTACAGTTATGGT
Source organism: Mucilaginibacter flavidus (assembly GCF_024055575.1). Lineage (GTDB taxonomy): Bacteria > Bacteroidota > Bacteroidia > Sphingobacteriales > Sphingobacteriaceae > Mucilaginibacter > Mucilaginibacter flavidus. The sequence goes on from NZ_JAMXOE010000014.1 coordinate 74,126, forward strand.
GTAATCCTATATGAACTGCTTGCCGGCCAGGTGCCTTTCCCACTAAAAGATAATGGCGAAACATCGCGCAACCATGTAATGCTTTCGCATATGGAGTCGCCGGTGCCTGATTTATTGGAGTTGCGTAAAGAAAACCTGCCCAAGGGATGGCCGCAACGCGAAATGCAGGTGCCCGATTGGTTGCTGGAGATGATTGCGACCTGCCTTGAAAAATCGCCTGAGGCCAGGTATGCCAATGGCCTTGAATTGCATGAAGTAGTTGCCGACAGCAGTGTACGTGAAGTAAGGGTGGAAGTTATAAAAGAAGTTCCGGTGGCAACGGTTGTACCACCTGCGCCGATAATGATCGATAAATCAAATTTGATAAACCAGCCTGGTATTATCAGGATCTCGTCGTCGGTATTTGCCGGGTTGATGATCTTAATGGCCGGGTTTATGGCTTATTCAGCTTATTCATTATTCAAGCCGGTTTCGAAACCTGTAAAGCCCATTAATATTGTAGCGGTGGATACCGCCCGTATAGTTGACAGCGTGCGCCAGGCCGATAAGGCACGCAACGAAGCGATAAGGGCCAAACGCATACAAACCGATTCGGCTGCCAAGAGTGCGATAAACAGCGCACTTAACAGGCAAAAACCAGATAGTACCAAAACAGATTCAACAGGCAATCAATAATTTTCGAAAAATACATGGAGCAAAAACCTTCTATCTGGCAGCGCATGGGTATACAGGACTGGTTTTTAACCAGCCCCGACAATGCCAAAGCAAAAACACAAGCCGCGCTAACGCCCGATGATGTTTATAATTACGTTATCGCAAAATTTAACGATTCTGTTCGTGAGCTCTCTTTTGCCGGCAGAGTTGTTTTTTATCACGAATATATCATCAGCTTTAATGTTGAAGACTACAAACAATTTTTGGATAATAAACAAGGTCTGTTTGGTTTGATAGTGAACGAAACCGTTAAGAAGTTCTACGAACTGCTCGGTCAGTACCGCGCCGCTGGTAAAACGGTTGTGCCGTCGAGTTCCAAATGGGTATTCAGACTGGTATCGCACCCTGACTATGAAAGAGGGGACATTGGATTTATAGGCAAATTGATGCCCGGCAGCAACAAAAAAGAGGAGAATCTTAGGGTAACCTTTATTCCCCGCCAAACAGGGATAGCGCAGACGTTTGATATAAGCGACGATGTAATGAAAGCCTTTAACTACTACAGCGAAGGCTACTACGAGCTACCTTATCTGGAGGACCTTGAGTACGATGAAAAAGGCGCGGTGAAGTCTGGTAAAAAATACCACGCACGTTTTGAAACAATACTCCCCGAAAAGCAGTTTGCAGGTAAGAAAGTTGAGTATTTGATGAATGATGACGAAATAATTGTATCAGGTGAAGATGAGGAGCGCGAAGATTCGAACATATTTAAAATACCTACCGAATGGGTTAACTCGCCGCATTTACGGATACGGTATAATAAAAGCGATGGGAAATTTTACCTTTCATCGTTCGGTGAGCTTACTATACTGAACGAACAGGACGTCCCCCGGAGTGATATAAACTCGCCGTCGTGGGTGGAGTTGCCGGTAAACTCAAAGATATTGCTAAACGGAATTGTTGGCGTAAACTTATTTAAATCGTAGTTACTATGTCGCAAATCTTATCGGCCGTTTTATTGGTAATTTGTACAGGGCTATTGATAACGCATTTCATCGAAATAAAAAAATCACGCAAACCAAATGACTGACCAATATTTCGGCATAACCGATACCGGAAAGGCGCGGCAAAATAACGAGGACGCCTTTATTGCCCGGCAGGACGCGGGCAACCGGTTTATTATTGCTTGTGTGATTGATGGTGTTGGCGGATACGCCGGCGGGGAAGTTGCAGCCGGGATTGCACGTGAGGCTATATTGAAACGCCTGGAAAAACCCTCGGGCGAAATCATATCAATGATTATTGATTGTTTCGACATTGCAAACCAACGTATTATTGAAGAAAAGCAGCGCAACAAAGAATATGAAATGATGAGCTGCGTATCGACGCTGGCCATTGCCGATATTGCAAACAACCAGTTTTACTTTGCCCATGTGGGCGATACCCGTTTGTATTTGCTGAGAGATAATTCGCTGGTAAAAATCTCGCACGACCAGTCTTTCGTTGGTTTCCTGGAGGAGTCGGGCAGGCTATCGGAGGCAGATGCAATGAGCCACCCCAAACGCAATGAAATAAATAAGGCGCTGGGCTTTGAACCTAATCTTGGTAAAAACACTGACTACATAGAAACTGGGCAGTCGCCCTTCCTTTCGGGTGATATGTTGTTGTTATGCAGCGATGGGCTTACCGATATGGTTGGGACTGCAGAGATAACGCAGATATTGACCTGTGGGGCCACCCTTAAGGATAAAGGGAAACAATTAATTGAAGCCGCTAATCATTATGGCGGTAAGGATAACGTAACCGTGGTGCTTGTACACAACAATAAAACACCACAGCAACACTCTGCAACGGCAGTTAAGCAACGCGAACCATCGTCAAACGGGTTAGCCAATCACGTTGCCGAAAAACCAAAACGCGACGACCCTGAACCTGCCCGCAGAAAAAGCAACAATGGGTTAATTGCCCTTCTGGTTGTTTTAGTACTGGCTTTTGCCGGGGCAAGCATCTACTTATACCTGAAAGGCGGGCCTCAAAATAATATTGCCGTGCAGCCTCAGCCAGTGGTCCCGGTAAAAAGACAACCCGGGACGTTGCAGCTAAAATTGCAAAAGGAAATAGATAATTTAAAAGGCAACGTATTGCTATTGGCGGACACAGCTTACAAAACGCCAATAATTATCAGCGAGGCTATTCAAATTAACCGCGATACGTTGCTGATTAAATCGAAGGGCAATATTGTATTTCAAAGCGATTCGGGATATGATGGGGCTGCAATAAAACTGGCTGCCAGGTGCAAACTCGTTACACTTGATAGCCTGTCGTTCCACAATTTTAAAACGGGGATAAGCTTTGCCAACAATAACCTTGCTTTACGGCATGTGCAATTTGTAAATTGTAAGCAAAACCTGGAAAACGAAGCAAGCTTTGCCGATGGCAAATTTATAAGCGGCAAAACGGCCCCGATAACTATGAAAACAGACTCCTTACCTCTCATCAAAAAATAAAATGGGCGCAAGGAAAAAAGAACGCGTATTCCTGTTACTAACTACCATATTGCTGGCTTTACTGTTTGGCAGGCTATTTATTGTTCAGCAGCAAAACTTTGCCGATGTTGATAAACGGTTAAAAGATGGCACCATGGTTAACCTGAATGCACCTAAACCCGCTCAAAACTTAGCTTCATTATTGCGTAAGGGTTATTATTTTGATGACGAAAAAGACATCAGCCTGATTGAGAAAACGGTAGCCGAACGCAATAAAACGGAAAGTAAATTCGACAACATCGGCGAGATCAACAAGCTGAAATATAATGTAGATGCCGATGCGGCCTTTGCCGATGGCGGCAAATCATATAAAGACAGGGTACAGGTATCGCGCATGTTGCTGGGCTACACCGGCGATGATTCGGTGAGGTTTACCCAGGAAAGAACAGGCCCGCCATCTTTGCCGGCAACTACCGATCTTGGGTTAGCGGGCAATAGCATATCGGGCAAAATATTGAATAAAGATGCTCCGGTAGCTGGCGTATTGGTGCGGCTGCAAATGATTGTACCGCAGGATAGCATTTTTAATGATGAGGAAAGCGAGGTCGTAAAAACCAAAATACAAACAGGCAACGGGTTTAAGCTAACTTATATTGCCGACGAAAAAGGTATTAACCACCTGCAAACCTTAACAGCTTACGCCCGCACAGGCTCCCAGGGCGAATATAGTTTTACCAACCTGCCTGCAAATAAAGCATTTAATGTTTTGCCATTACAGCCGGGCTTTCAGTTCGGCAGGTCGCAGGGTACTGAAAACCTTGACAGGGACGAGGCATTTAATTTTTATCAGTCACCGCATACCATCAGGCTGATATCATCAAAAGATTTTAATATTCTTAAGAAAGAAAAGGCGCTGATTATTCGTACGCCGGATGAATATAATTTGTGGTACTGGATTATAGCCGGTTGTTTTTTTGCCTGCTTCTTCATTATCCATTTAGTATTGAGCGGCAAATTTCCCGATGCCGACCAGGTAGTGCTGCCGCTGGTAATGATCCTTACCGGGATTTCGTTTATTATGCTGCTAAGTCTGCAAGACCCCTTGCGTGATCGTTTCTTTGCGAAAGATTCCCTGGTTTATTTAGGGATGGGCTTTGCGGCAATGCTATTGCTGTTGTTTTTAAAGCTACGCCGTTTTACGCCGGATTCGGGTTTGTACCGCATGTTTGTCTTTAAAAACAGTCAGAAAGCAGCAAATGGCTGGCCGTGGATCATTGCTGCGATGGGATTGTTATTACTGACCATTCGATTTGGTACAGGTCCGGAAGGAAGCGGTGTTAAAGTAAACCTCTTCGGTTTTCAACCCAGCGAGATTGTTAAATATTTGATCATATTTTTCCTGGCGGGATTTTTTGCCATTAACGAGCGTTTTATCAGCGAATATGCCAGCTGGCGTAAGCGGTGGTCATTCTTTTCGTTCGCTGTGATCGCCATCGCATTTACGTTACTATTGTTCCTGATGCTGGGTGATATGGGGCCGGCCATAGTGATCTGTTTTACATTCATTATCCTGTTTTCCTTTTCGCGCGGCGATTTTATGTTTATGGCGTTGTCGGTAGTGTTTTATGTGCTGATCACCTGGGTTTTTAAAAACGTCTGGTTGTCAACACTACTCACGGTAATAATGTTGGCACTCAATTTTCTCTCTAAACGCCGGACACTGAGCGAATCGGCAATAATGGCCTTGATAATTATTTCTGGTTTTTTAACGATAGATAAAATCCCATATTTAGATAAGCTGGTGCCGGGCCCGGTGCAACGATTGGTAGACCGGAAGGCAATCTGGCAAGACGCCTGGAACAACGAAGTTTATGGCGGCGACCAGGTGGCTAACGGCCTTTGGGCCATGTCTGGCGGGGGCATAACCGGCCAGGGTGTGGGTGAGTCGTTCGCTAAAACCATCCCCGAGGCGCACACTGATATGATATTACCCGCCATCGGCGAAAACTTTGGCTGGACGGGGATTGTAAGTATATTCCTGCTGTTTTTGCTGTACCTGCACCGATCGATAATTATCGGGCGGCAAACTGGAACGCCGTTCCTGTTCTATTTATGTGCAGGGATAGGCATTTGTACGTTTATACAATTTTTATTGATAGCGGGTGGCTCAACAGGCGCCCTGCCATTGTCAGGCGTGGCGCTTCCCTTCGAAAGCTATGGCGGTTCCTCATTGGTAGCCAACTTTTTAGCCGCCGGATTTTTGTTGTCAGCCTCACTTGTAAAAGGTACGCCGGTGCAAATGAGCTTCATCACCAAACAGCAGGACCGTAACCTTGTGCCTGCATTACTTGTTGCCTGTATTGGTATTATATTATTGGTGGTGAACATATCGAGCTATTTGTTCGACAGTAAAAAATGGATCGTAAAACCAGCGCTGGTCGCCGACAGGAGTGGTGCGCGCATGTTTAGCTATAACCCACGGATAGCGATATTAATGAACAAACTGCAGGCGGGTACACTGTTTGACAGGCAAGGCAGAATATTGGCTACCAGTAACCCGGTCTTGATAAAAAAACAGCAGAGCGCCATGAATGCGGCAGGAGCCGGAGGTTTCGATGTCGACTCTGCTATGCATAAACGTTTAACCCGTTATTACCCCTTTGAAGAGCAAATGTTTTTTTGGACGGGTGATGATAATACAGGTGTTTTCAACGGCAGCACCAACGGCTATTTTGCCGAGTATGAACATGCAGCCGAGTTACGTGGCTTCAAAATGCCCGTTGTGAGCTTTAACGCACATGCCAGCCGGTTTAAAGAAGATCGCTTTTTGCCGATGGGGGTAAAAGAAATGTCGGTTAGTAAACGCGATTATGGCGCCCTTGCTCCGTTATTGCTCGCAGGTATTAACAGCCCGGCGGTTGAAGCCTTCAAAAAGCGCAACCGTGATGTGCAGCTTACTGTTGATGCTCAACTGCAAACGGGCATACAGCAGGCAATGGCGGCAGACACCGCTTTACAGGATAACCGGGTGTCGGTAGTTATTATGCTGCCCCAAACCGGCGATGTGCTGGCTTCGGCTGTTTACCCGCTGCCGCCTGTGCACAACTACGATCAGTTAACAATGCCGCAGCAGGAGCAAAATAAACTTTCGCAGTGGATGACTACAAGCGATTTAGGCTTTACTTATGCCACACAGCCGGGTTCAACCGCCAAGGTTTTAACAGCCATGGCATCGTTCAATAAACTGGGTTTAGCGGCTAACGATGTGAAATTTCATGTAAGCATGGAAGAGCGTATCCGTACTAAAGGCATCGAGCCGGATGAAACGGGGATTATCACTTTGGAGCAGGCGATAGCAAAATCAAACAACGTGTATTTTATTAAGCTTGCCAATGAAAAACAATTACAGGAAGATATGGCTACGCTTTATATGAAAGCGGGAATGTTTTTGCATGGCGTAGGCGGTTACTATTACAATAAAAAGCCCGAAAATACAGACCAGGAAAATAAATGGCGTGACTTTTGGCGTAAAACGGAGTTTAACACCAGGCCACGTTACGACCCGAACAACATTCATAAAACCCGTGCAAAAGGTATATCAGGTATGGCATGGGGGCAGGGCGAACTGATTGCTACGCCTGCTGCGGTTGCCAGGCTGGTTTCGAGCGTAGCTAATGGCGGATCGCTGGTGGCCAACAGGTTTGTATTGAAAGTAAACGATACTGTGCAGCCCGTTAAAAGCAGCATACAACTGGCTAACGACCCTAAATATGCAGCATTGCTTACAAAATACATGATTGAGCAAAGTGCGCCGAAAGAACCGATATTAAATTTAAAGGTTGCGGGCAAAACCGGTACACCCGAAAGAATTTGGAAAGGCAACAGCATAAACGACGGCTGGTACGTGTTTTTTGCCCCGCTGGCAAAAGGCAAGGGCAATATTGTAGTGTGTATCCGAATCGAATCGACCAAGGGGTCGTCGGATGCTGTGCACTTTGCGGGGCGTACGGTTATTCCACTATTACGCAAGGCTGGTTACATAAAAGATATTCAGCCGGTTAGTGAAACCGAAACACCTGTTGAGTAGTTGTGTATTAGAGATTAGTCGGGAAAAAAATAAGATGGTATTGACTTTATGTCCGAATGCCAGTCACAGTAAATAAAAAAAATAGTTTGTTATATGTTTAACCTGTTTAAAAAGAGTGAAAGCAATGCCCCGGATGATGTGAAGGGCTTAAGGGACGCGCTGCTACGGCTGGTGAAAGATCAGTTACAAAAGTCGGAGGGGGGCGAAGGGCGCCATATAAAGGGTATACACATTTTTATAAATGCAGGCACGGCCGACCGGCATTTGTATGAGGGAGCCGTTTACCTGGATGAGCAGGAGAAATTTAAAGAAGAAATTCAACGCATTGCCGATGATTTTGCACTCGATTTACCTGCTAATTGGGCGATGGAAATTGCATTTACTGATGAGTTTCCGCCCGATGCAATTAAAGCAGATGGGCTTAGTGCAGCGATATTTATCCGCACAAAAGAGCACAATATCCAGCGTTCGGGTTCGGCGCGGATAACTATTTTAAACGGGAAAGCTGAAAAGGTAGCTTACGAAATAACATCAGCCGATGGCAAAATAAATATCGGCCGCGAGGCCAAAGCGCAGGTAAGTGATGGCTTTTTCAGGTTGAACCAAATTGCGTTCCCGGGCGACAGCAAAAACGAAAGTAACAAATTTATCAGCAGGCAACACGCGCACATTGAATGGAACAATGAGAGCGGCTGTTTTATTTTGTTTGCTGATGAAGGCGGGGTGCCTCCTGGCAACAAAATAAAGATAAAAACACCCGGTGTAGAAAATTTAACGAAGTTGCACTCAACCCAAATTGGGCACAAACTAAACGAGGGCGACCAGGTGATATTGGGCGAGTCGGCGGTGTTTGAATTTAGCTATCACACGTCGTAACGATGAGCAAGATATTTACCATAACTGAAGGTTTGGAGAACATGGGCGCGCTGCGCACCGGCGGGCAGGGCTCTGTGTATAAAGGCAGGCGGGTTGGCCCAATTATAAGTGCGGTTAAGCTGCTACCTACGCCCATCCACACCGAAAGCATGGACGACTTAAACTACCGGAATTTTATAAACGAGGTAGAAAAGTTGAAAAAGGTAAATGAAATACCTAACCCAAATGTTGTTAAAATAGTGAACTCAGGTATAACCGAAAGCGGCTCGTTGCCGTTTATCGAAATGGAGTTTATTGAAGGGCCGGACTTGGGTGAGTTACTGAAACCACCGCACGAGAAGATTTTCACCATAAAAGAAGTGATAAAACTGGCCGACCAACTGGCGTGTGCGCTATCGCATTGCCACAAGGTGGGGGTAAAGCATGGGGATATAAAAAGCAATAACGTAAAGTATAACATCCATTCGGGTAATTATGTGCTGCTGGATTTTGGTCTGTCGGTTATGTCCGACGAGCAGCGGCGCAGCAGTATGCGGCATGCAGGGGCCATTGAGTTTATGGCGCCGGAGCAAAACGAAGGGCAAATGTTATTCCAAACTGACATTTACAGTTTTGGGGTTGTGTTATACGAATTGCTGGGTGGACGGGTGCCTTTCCCGCTGGAAGATAACGGGGAGACTGCCCGCAACCATATCATGCTGTCGCATATGGAATCGCCGGTACCTGATGTGATGGAACTGCGCGAAGAAAACATGCCTGAAGTTTGGCCTGAGCGCGAAATGCAAGTGCCTGCCTGGTTGTTGCACCTGATTGCAAAATGTCTTGAAAAATCGCCTGAAAAACGATATGCGGACGGGATAGCCTTGCACGATGCAATTAACGAAACTATGGTGGCCGAAAGCCAGGAAGATGCAGCTGATGCTATCACGGCACTCCAGGCGGAAAACGACAGGTTGCTGGAAGAGCTAACTCACTATCGCCAAAAACAGGCCAGTGGAAAGTCGACTGTGACCATTTCGAAGAGTTTAATGGCCGGCCTTGTGGTATTACTTTTGGGTTCTGTTGCTTTTGGATTGTTTAAATCGCCTTCGGCAAAAACTGTTCCTCCCTTGCAAATAACCGATACCCCGTTTTATGCGCAAAAAAAACTGATAGTTAATAAAATAGTTCCGAAAAAGAAACACATAATTCCAAAGGATACAGTTAATAAAGATACTGCCAGCGTGGATACCACGAAGTCCTTAAAGCCGGTTCACAAAAAAAAGGTGGTGCACAAAAAGAAAAAGAAATTCCTTGGGATTTTTTAATATCGGCAACCTTTTTTTAGACATTTTACCGGGTTAATTGGCTATTTCGCAGTATAAAATGCAGTTGTTTAACTAGCTTTACGTTAAGCTTAGTGCCCCTAATAATAATACACTGCGTTGTCTAAAAAAGTAATCCTGATATTTACCTGTTTGAGTACATTTTTTGCCGCGAATTTATTATTCGGGCAGGATACGTTATTTAACGGCAGGAAATACAAAATAGGTTTTGCAACCGGCGCTGGTTTCCAGTACATTGGGCAATTAACGGGCAGCAATAGCCATTCCATCGCACTTAACACCGACTACTACTATCAGGTTAAATTTTACCAGCTGCAATATTCCATCGCCATTTCCCGAAAAAGGAATTTTGGGATTGAATTACTGGCACAGCCACAGTATAATACTACCAAGTACAAAATGTACCCGCATGATGATACTAAGGATTACCTTACCGGCTACGAATATGGGCTAAACATCGGTTTCCTGTTCCGAAAAAATGTGGCGAACGATTTATTAAGTTTTTATATGATGCTAAGCTCCGGGCCACATTATGCTTCGGGCACACCACACAGGCAGGCTAATGGTTTTGTGTTTTCAAACAACTTATGCGCCGGGATAAATCTCCGGATTTATAAAAGCCTGTACCTGGACGTAAGGCCCGGTATCAGGCATATTAGTAACGCAAAGTTCAGAATCCCCAATGCCGGGTTGAATGATATAACATTAACCGAAGGCGTTTTTGTTGCCTTTTGACTAATTATATCGCAACAACAAACATTTCCTCTGTCAGTCGAAAAGTCTTAAAAAATGTTAAAAAAGACCATTTTCATTTCAACTACAGATTTGAACGGTATTATTGTTGTTGTAACTGATAATTTACAATCAGAAATTCAGGAAATATGTCGGGTTCGTCGGCATGACGGGCCTGGTAGTCCATACTCATACGTTTGAAACGTGGGATAGCAATATTTAAAGGTAATTAAGGACAATGATTTTAAATTAAAAATGGACAGAAAAGAATTTCTTTCGGCAATTGGTGTAAGCGCGGCAGCTTTCACCGTTATGAATTGTGTAGCCTGTTCAAAAGGCTCAAACCCCGGTTCATCAAATTCGGTAAACGGACCTACAGGCGTAGATTTTACAATTGATTTAACAGCGACCGCTAACTCGGCGTTGCTTGCAAATGGCGGCTACCTGGCTCAAAATAATATTATTATAGCCAAAACAACCGCCGGTGCTTACATAGCCGTACAACAATCATGCACACACGAAAATTATCCGCTGGTATACCAGGGCAGCAGCCAACAATTTTACTGTAATAATCACGGGTCGGCATTTACGGAGGCGGGAGTTGTTAAAAATTCACCGGCGCGTCAAAATCTTACCGTGTACAATACTACATTAACCGGAGCATCGTTAAGAATTCATTCATAAACTATTAAATATTATATGAAATTATTATTTGCATCATTTATAATCGGCCTGTTTTCACAGGTTACCTGGCTTGGTGATTTTAACCAGGCTACTACTGAAGCTTCTAAAACACATAAACTAATATTGGTAAACTTCTCAGGATCTGACTGGTGCGGCCCTTGCATAAGGGAGCGCAAGGAAATTCTGGAGACTTCGGCATTTGAAGATTTTGCGTCGTCTCACCTGGTATTGGTTCGTGCAGATTTTCCGCGCCAAAAGAAAAATATGCTAAGCAAGGAGCAAACGAAACTGAACGAACAGCTGGCAGAAAAGTATAACCCCGATGGTAAGTTTCCTTATACATTACTAATTGACGAGCACGGCAAGGTATTAAAAGAGTGGGACGGCTTCCCTAATGAATCGCCCGAAAAATTTGTTGAACAAATAAACCCTTTTACCACTCCGGGCAGCTAATACTATGTTAGGAATAGTTACGGTTCATAAACGCGTGCTTCGCTTAATGGGTAACCGTTTTGAGATCAGTGTTGTGAGCGATGACGAACACTGGGCTCACAAATGTATTGACGCTGCAGTTGAAGAAATCAGCAGGATAGAAAAGCTGTTAACAACTTTTAGCGATGACAGCCAAACCAACCAGGTAAACCGAAATGCAGGCGTACAGCCTATAAAGGTTGATCGCGAAGTTTATGAATTGGTTGAGCGCGCTTTAAAAATATCGGGGTTGACACAGGGCGCGTTTGATATCAGTTACGGTGGAATTGACAAAAGCCTGTGGAACTTTGATTTAAGTATGACAGCGCTGCCCGACCCTGAAGTAGCCCGTGAGTCGGTTCGGCTCATCAATTATAATAATGTAATACTTGATGAAGGCGACTGCACTATATTTTTAAAAGAAGAGGGCATGAGAATAGGATTTGGCGGGATTGGCAAAGGCTACGCGGCAGACAAGGCTAGGGCTTTGTTGCAGAACCTGGGTGTTACCAGTGGTATTGTAAACGCCGCAGGCGACCTGGTTACCTGGGGCACCCAACCGAATGGTAAACCCTGGACCATTGCTATAGCCGACCCGGATAAAAGCATCACGCCTTTTAGTACGCTAAATATCAGCAATATGGCAATTGCCACATCGGGCAATTACGAAAAATACGTGATGATAGGGGGCAGAAAATACTCGCATACCATTGACCCGAAAACAGGTTTGCCAGTTACAGGCATAAAAAGCGTAAGTATCATCAGCCCGAGTGCTGAGCTGGCGGATGCGATGGCAACGCCGGTGATGGTAATGGGGGTAAGGGTGGGGCTCGATTTAATAAATCAGCTAAAACAAATTGCCTGTATAGTTATTGATGATAATAATCAAATACACTGTTCGAAAAATATAAATATAAAAAACTGATCCGGATGAAAAGAATGCCCCTGTTAATATTAACGTTTACAATAATTGCCTGCAGCATGTCGGCCTGCAGTTCGGTAAAAGCTTACCAAAAAAACCGGATAAACGATTCGGAAATGGAGCTTTCGGCCCGTAAATCGCAAAAGTTTGAACAAAGTTTCCAGTTATACCGCGAGGGCGGTTCGGGAGCAAATGGCGGAAAGAGTGGCGGCGGCTGCGGTTGTAATTAATAACAAAAAAGAATTTATTGTAAATGAGAAAAATATACCTGGGCGTATTAGCCCTTTACTTGGGTATCCTGTCATCACATGCCCAAACCGCTGCTCCTGTTAAGGATACCAGCAACTACGAAACCCGTAAGTTAAAGGTTGATGAAGTGAATTTTGTATCGGCATATTACCATCAAAACGGAAACAATTCGGCAGTTACAGGTGGCATTGGCACCGAAAATTTGACTGATTTTGCAAACACACTTGATGTGCAGCTTTCAAAGCTTACCGGCAACGGGCATAAAAATACTTTTAATTTTGAGTTAGGTGTCGATCATTATACTTCAGCATCGTCGGATAAAATTGATCCTTATAGCGTTTCTTCTGCTTCAAGACAAGATACCCGGGTATATCCTTCGATAAACTGGACGAATTCAAATGAAAAAACGGGCAATGCCTATGGCTTTTCCCTTTCCTACTCGCACGAATTTGATTACCAATCTAAAGGGTTTGGTTTTAACCTGACAAGGGTGTTTAATAATAAAAATACCCAGTTTGATTTCAAAGCCCAGGCTTTTTTAGATACCTGGAAGGTAATACTTCCGGTTGAACTGCGACCGCCAGGCTATGGATCCGGGTCGAACCGCGATGAGAGGAACCCCGTGCCTAATGCACCGAGAAACTCGTTTAGTACCTCGTTCTCGCTGTCGCAGGTGATAAGTACGCGACTGCAGGCCGCGTTAATAGTTGAGCCTTCGTATCAAAAAGGTTTGCTGGCCACAAAATACCAACGCGATTATTTTACTGATGGCAGTGAACGTGTTGAGAACCTGCCCGGTGGCCGCTATAAGCTACCGGTAGCTATAAGACTTAATTACTTTTTAGATGACCATTTTGTAATCCGTACGTTTTACAGGTATTATATGGACAATTGGGGCATAAGGGCTCATACTGCCGAAATTGAAGTACCTATTAAGTTTTCATCATTTGCATCTATAAGTCCGTTTTACCGCTATAATACCCAGCAGGGTACGCGTTATTTCACGCCGTACGGTTTGCATAACCCAACTGATGTTTTTTATACCAGTGATTATGACCTGTCAACATTGCACAGCAATTTTATAGGCGCAAACCTGCGATTGTCGCCGCCAAACGGAATATTTGGCTGGCAGCATTTAAATACGCTTGAGTTAAGGTACGGGCATTACATGCGTTCAACCGGCTTAAACTCTGATATTTTAACATTGGCCTTAAAATTTAAATAATTGGTAATTTTAGGATGGCAAAGCGTATATTGGATGAACTAAAATAAAGGCTTTACCGCAATACCGGATATCAAAAAAAACTTAATTTTATGCACAGCGAACATCACGTAGAAAGTTCAGAAACCATCAGGGATATCGTTATTGGTATGTCTGATGGTTTAACCGTTCCATTTGCACTTGCAGCAGGCTTAAGCGGCGCTGTAAGTTCATCAACGCTTGTTGTTACGGCAGGTATTGCCGAAATAGTGGCGGGCTCGATAGCGATGGGGCTTGGTGGGTTTTTAGCCGGCCGTACCGAGCAAGATCATTACGATTCTGAACTACAGCGCGAATATGAGGAGGTAAAACGGGTGCCCGAGCAGGAAAAGATGGAAGTTAAAGAGGTTTTTGCCGGCTTTGGTCTATCCGAAACGCTGCAACAGCAGATAGCCGACGAAATGGCTAAAGACGAACATAAATGGGTTGACTTTATGATGAGGTATGAACTCGGCCTGGAAAAACCCAACCCAAACAGGGCGAGGAAAAGCGCTATCACCATTGGGTTATCTTACATTGTAGGGGGCGTCATCCCATTGTCGCCATACTTCTTTATCAATAATTCGGAGCAGGCGCTGTATTATTCATGCGCGGTGACTTTGGTTTGCCTTTTTGTTTTCGGGTACTTTAAAAGTAAGTTTACCGGGCAGCCACCGTTTTCAGGAGCACTAAAAGTGGTTGTGATTGGCGCGCTTGCTGCCGCGGCTGCATTTGTTATGGCAAAGCTGATTACCAGCCATTAAAACCGGCGACCAATTATTATTTTGAATATAGCTTTGTCAGTAGCTTTCGTAAATCCATAGCCGATGCCGCCGTTAAACTCCCAGTCGGCGCTGTAGGTTAAATCGGTAGCCACAAATAATTGGTGTTGCTGTTGTTGAAACGAGTCGTAGTGAAAAAACGGGCCGGTACTGCCGTAGTATTCCAGTCCAAGTGCTACAACTTTGCTTACGTCATAACTCCCCTTTACGTTTGGCGAAAATATAAATCCGGCATCTTTGTCGGGCCCGGCAAAGCTCTTATCTATGGTTGGGTTTACCGCAACGTAAAGTTTATCCCATTTTTTATCAACTATCGGTCTTATTTCCAGGGTACAGGTGTTGGCAGAAAAGGCCTTTTTTTGAAATCCAAATTCGGTAGAAATACTTACCCCCACAGGCCATTTCCATTCGGCAGGGGCGGCTACCCTTGGCCTGATGTGCGAGCCAACATAAGCTGTGCGGCCCTCGCTGCCTATTGAATTAAAAATATAAAAACCTGTTTCGAACCAGCTTGTCCAGCCGTGGGTAATTTCGATGGTTTCGTGAAAAACGTGGTTGTCGGGAAGTTCACCGTTCTCGCTGTCTTTAAAGCCATCGGCTGTAAAATTGCTGTGCAGCTCAAGCATTGTGCGGCTTTTCTCTACGGTTTCTGAACCGTACACTTGTATTTCGTAGTTATCCTGGGCCTTAATAGCAATTGAAAATAGGAGCAGCAGCGTAAAAAATGGTATCGACTTTAACATTAAACAAGCATTAGGCATCAAAATTTAAAAGTATTATTTAGTTTTAAGAATATCCTGCACGAAATTATCCGTAACATAAAAAATACAATCAGGCGCCTTCATTGCCGCCGTTTATCATGTCAGAAACTATGCCTTTCGAGTCTTTTCTTTCGGCTAGAAATACGCCGGCAAGGTGAACGGCAATAAATGCTAAAACCAGGTACATACAAAAACTGTGAACCTCTTTAACACTGTGTCTTATTGCTTTATATGCCCTCAGTTCGTCCTCAAACGCCAGGAATAACCCGGTTACCACCATAATTACCAATAGCACGTAGAATACGGAATATATCAGCTTTACGGTAAGCTCGTGCCGCGCCGTCTTCCTGTCTTTTTGTACGGCGTTATACTTCATGTACGCACTTTTTATACGCCTGATGAATTTCTGGTCGGCTAGCTCAAAATACTCCAATATCAGCCTGAATAATAAAAGGCCGGCAAGGCAATAGCCAAAATACTTGTGGATATCCCAAACGCTGTCGCTAAGTGCATGGGCTGCTGACCGAACCTGGTCGTCATTAGCTTTTACGCCCGAGTTTTGAAGTTCAGTTTTAATTATGGCTGACGAGGTTTGATCGTCTGTAATAGTAGCGTTGATCAGTACCGTTATTAGCGAGCCACTGATCACTATCATATTTACCCAATGCCAAAGCCGCAAGGACGGCGAATACTTTTTAACCTTTCCTGGTCGAACTATGTCCATCCTTACTGGTTCTATCACTGCCATAATTTTTGTGTTTGTTAGTTTATTATTAATTAAGTGGAATGTTGAGATATTGTTTTTGCTACAAGATATAAAGCATTCTAAAATTATAAAGCTATTTTGAAGTAATTCTGTAGTTTGCTTTTATTTACTGAAATAAACTTCAGTATTTCTTCAATTTCAAAGTTTATATTTGATAAAAACCCCCGGTGAAACTTTTGATTATTGAGGATGAAAAAAGCCTCTGCGATAACATCTTCAATTACTTTAACGAGGAAGGCAATATTTGTGAAAGTTGCAATTCGTTAACGACAGCCATTGACAAGTTGTCGGCATATAAATACGACTGCATTTTGCTTGATATTGGCTTGCCTGACGGCGATGGCTTTGGCGTTTTGGATTACCTGAGAGAAAATAACCGTAACGAAGCGGTATTAATCATATCTGCCCGGAACTCGTTAAATGATAAAATATTGGGCTTAAACACCGGGGCCGATGATTATATTACGAAACCATTTCACCTGGCCGAACTTAAAGCAAGGGTTGTGGCCACTTACAGGCGCAAAACGTTTAACACCAATAATAAACTTATATTTAACGAAATAACTATAAACCTGCTTGGGCGAACAGTTTCAGTAAACGACACAGTAATTATTTTAACGCGCAAAGAGTATGATATACTGTTGTACTTTATAGCAAATAAAGGAAAGGTTATATCTAAAAACGCCATTGCCGAGCACATGTGGGGCGATGAGATGGATATGCACGATAATTTTGATTTTATTTACACGCACATAAAAAACCTTCGTAAAAAGCTTTTGGACGCCCAATGTGCTGACTACATTAAATCGATTTACGGAATTGGATATAAATTTATAGCCGAATGAAACTGGCTACCCATTATAACAGGGCGAGCATTTTTATCACTATAGTAGTGTTAATGGCTGGCGCCTTAATATATTATTTCGCCATCCGCCAAATAACCAGGGACCAGCTCGACCGCGAAATTGCCGAAGAAATTGCAGAACGTATTGACTATGTTAACCGGAATGGTAAAATCCCCAAAAATGATTTTGATGATAATTTAACAGAATTTATAAAAATTAATTCCAGGGATTTCACGACAAGATTTTTTGATTCGGTTTATTACAACGGACCTGGTAAAATGCCCGAAAACAGGCGGGCAGCAGCGGCATTAATAACTGTTGCAGGGCAGAATTACAAGCTAATAATCACCGAATCGTACTCGGGAATTAATAACCTGCTGCAAATAATTACATTGATAACGGTTGTGCTGCTCATCGTGTTGTTGCTTATACTTTTAATAACAAATAAATATGTACTTACCAATTTGTGGCTTCCGTTTTATAACATTTTACATGAATTAAAAACATTTAACGTAGCCGACCCCAAGGACTTCTCGTCGAAGCCGAACGGCGTTGATGAGTTTAATGAACTCAACACCGCTGTCCAAATAATGGCATCGCGGGTAAAAAATGATTACCTGCACCTCAAGCAGTTTACCGAAAATGCTTCGCACGAAATGATGACGCCCCTGGCGGTTATTACCACCAAGCTTGATACGCTGATACAGGATGAAAATTTAAATGCCGATCAATACACGCAAATAAATGATATTTATTCGGCGGCGGCTAAGCTGTCAAGGCTGAACCATGCATTGCTGCTGCTTGTTAAAATTGAAAATAACCTGGTTAACGACGAGGAGGCATTAAACCTGCAGTCGCTGATTACTCAAAAGCTGCAGCAGTTTAAGGAGTTAATTGCTGTAAAAGACATCACAGTAATTGAGGTTTTAAAAGAAAACAGAATTGTGGCAAGTAAAACGCTCATTGATATTTTGTTGAATAACTTATTCAGCAATGCGATAAGGCATAACATTGAGCACGGTAAATTGCTGATTACCTTAACAAAGGAAAAGCTTGTTTTTGAAAACCCGGGAGCCGATAAACCACTGGATAAGGATATGTTGTTCGAGCGTTTTCAAAAAGCACCCGGATCTGACGGGGTAGGGCTAGGCTTAACCATTGTAAAAAACATTTGCCAGCTTTATCACTGGGATATTAACTATAGTCACCAGGGCTCGTTGCACCGGTTCGAAATAGTGTTTAACAAGGATATGGAAACCGTTGTTAAAAAGTAAAAATCCCTTATTTTTACGACAGGTAAAGTGCGTTGTATTAACAAGGTACCTTACAATATTCCCTGGTAATGAAACTTAAACACCCACTATTCTATTTATCTGCAATTTTATTGCTGCTGATCTTCTCATCCTGTGGTTCGCTTAAGCCGCTTGCCCCTGCAACTGCCGATGCTGATATCCCCAAGCTTGTGCAACCCATATCAAACATTGAAGTGCCGGTTACGGTCGACTTAAAAAATTATTTTATCCAGGCCGAAAATTCGGTTCCCAATAAGTATGCAGGAAAACAGGATGCATGCGAGGGCTTAAGCTATGCTTATACCTTTACGCGGACGCCTTTTGTGATTACCGGAGGCGCTAATACGGTCAATTTGAAATTCACCGGTAGTTATGGGTTCACGGCATCGTACTGTGCCAAATGTACAACGATTTTGGGTGGGGTGGGGCATTGCCTGGTGCCAACCATAACAGGGCAATGCGGCACGGGCGACGAGCCGCCACGCCGGATGGAAATATCCTATAAATCAGTAATCAATATTACGCCGGATTACCACCTGGTGTCGAAAACCATGCTGTCATCCTCACCCAAACCCATCGACCGTTGTAATGTGCTCCTGGGCAACATAGATGTCACCGACAAGCTAATACAATATGTAACCGGCCCGCTAAATGATTTGGGCAAACAGGTGGACGCCAAAATTGCAGCCTACGATATTAAAACCATAATTACCCAGTTATGGAACAACATTGCAAGTGAAACAAAGGTGGGCGATGTGGGTTATGTGTCGGCAAACCCGCAGGCAGTAAGGTTAAGCGGGTTTAATTTAAATGGGTCGGTGCTTAGTTTTTCGGTGGGGTTATCTGCCCGGCCGGTTGTAACCACCGTAAGCGCGCGGCCACTGCTAACGCCTTTGCCAAATTTAACTGCCTATAAACCGGCAAGCGGCTTTAATGTTTACCTGGATTTGCTCGAGAACTACGACCACCTGACCAATATGGTAAACCAGCAGGTAGCCGGGCAGGTAACCAATGTTGCCGGCAACGAATTTATTGTTGAGAAAGCCAGGGTTTTTGGTATTGGTAAACAGGTTGTTATGCAGCTTGACTTTAAAGGAACCAATACCGGGACAATTTACCTTGTCGGCACACCCACCTACGACCCGGCAACACATATACTTACTTTCCCCGACCTAAGTTTCGACCTGCAAACAAAAGCCTGGATGCTTAAAGTTGCCAAATGGATGTTCAACGGTAAGATAACCGATAAGATACGCCAGAAAGCCAGCTACAACTTTACCCAGTTTATTGCCGATAGCAAAATCCGCCTGCAAAAAGAATTAAGCCGCGATATGACCAATAACACCCGCTCGGATGTGAGCATTAAAGATTTGGATATCATGGCTATTTATCCAACGAAAGATAAATTGATTATTCGTACGTTATCTAACGGGGATGTTAAGGTGAAGGTGGTGATGTAAAAAACGGTAAATAGCCGGGGTATTCTTGGCAGAGATGGAATTGTTAAATTTGGGGATCAGTGGAGATGGGCAATACTAAGTGCACGTTATGAAAATAAAAAGGTTTCTGCTTTTTGTAATCTTCGGCTTTATTACAGCGTGTACTAATCCAAAAGGCAATTGGAAAACAATTGAATTGGGCCGTTACTTGCTTGACGTACCGCAAGACTTTAAGGTTGAGCTTCAGAGTGGTATCGATTCGAAAGGTGGTTTGATAACAAACGGTATTGTTAAGCTTAATATGGATTTTGGGTATTATACCGATACTTTACTTCAAACTCCGGATGAATATTTAAGCCAGCGCTGGTTTGTTGTTGACGCTGGAGATCAGTTTATGAAACCCGGTATCACCTACGACGCCGATAATAGTCCGAAAATAAATGTTGTGTCCATTCGGCCATCAACTAAGAAAGACAGCGATAAAATTGGCTTTTTCAGTGGTTCGGATTATATCGCTGTGTGTAGGCATGATGGTAAAATGTTTAACTGGCCGGTAAGGCTACCCGAAAATGTCAAACGGCATACCATTAGGATAGATACCTTTAACCACCTGTATAGGCGTATTGAGATGCCGAAACAAGGGTATAGGGGAGAAACAGCCATTTATATGCGCGATAAACGAAGCTTTAATATTAATCGGGGCAACTTTTACGGTATCGTAATAGGCGCCAATTCACTTACTACGAAACAGCAGGCATTGGTATTAAAGATTTTTGAAACGCTTAGGCCTTGCTCTAAAAATCAAGCGACTCAATAAAATATAATGAAAAAAAAATTGTTGTTAATATGCCTTATGTTGTTGTGCGCGTTCGGTCCATGCAAGCAGCTTACTTGGGGGGCTATCGGCGATTCCATTACTTACCATAACGGGAAATCCCGCCTGTCCAGCGTGCCACCTGGACACACAGAAATTTAAACACCCGTTTAAATAAAACAAACTGTGGATATAATTTAATTTTCAGCGACTAACCAAAAAGCTTATAAAAAGTCATTCAATAATTTAAGCGGGACGCTTAAATTATTGGCATTCAGGCAGGATGCCTGAACGGGCGGGTGATTTTCGTTCTGGCGCGTATCAGGGACTGCAAAAGAGGTGGGCTTGTGCCCCGTTGTACATAGTTGTTCTGTAAATTTGAACGGGGGTTTACAGGTGTAAAGGCCTTTTATATTATAATATATTGGATGCCAGTAATTTACCATGGGTCGGGCTATACTGTAAACCCCGTCTGTAAACCCCCGATTAATACGCTGACTATCAATATATTATTAAAAGACAAAACTAAATATAGCTGATAATCAGGATGTTTCATAGCGTTCGGGGTGTTCCGCGTGCAAAATTGGAACGCTTAGTGGTTTTTACCATTGCTTAGATGCCGGGCTATCCGGCAACCACGCCACGCTTCTTAAACGCTTCAGATAAAATAATCGATGTATTGGTCTCCCCAAATTGCTGCAACTGCCCGATAATCAATTCCGGCGGGCCAATCGTCTCATATTATTCTGTGGTTTTTGTGCCTTTTCGGTGTACCTGTTAATTGAAATTACCGAAGCGCACATCAAATCAGATATTGCTCAATAACATCGTCCGGAATTTTAGCGCCGCGGCCGGTTGCCATATCGATCATTACATAATCAAAATAGCCATCGCAGCATAGCTTACCGGTACCTTTGTTGGTGATGCTGAATTTTACGCGGCAGCCTTTTTCGTCGATGGATTCGATGCCGGTTTTTACGATGAAATAATCGCCCAGTGTGAGGGCGCGTTTATAGTCGACATACGCGGTGCGCACCACCCAGCCAAAGCCTCGCTCCATAAATTTATCCATTGCCATGCCGTAACAGCGTTCCATCTGGTCGTACCGGGCAGCCAGCACGTAATCAAAATACTTGCTATTATGCACGTGCTGAAACATATCGATATCATCGGGTCGCACGCGGAATTCGGTTTCGAAGGTGGAGAGAGTAGGGTGGTTCATATTTTATGGAGGGATGTTTTTTGTTTATTTGTTCGTAAAATTACAGCGTAATTAACGCAGAATGAAAATTTCAGACAAAACGGATAAGCTGCTAAGTCTTGGTTTGAACAAAGATATATTAAATCATTACCTCGAACCGCACAGATTTTATCATACACTGGAGCATTTGGACGACATCTGCGACCAACTGGACAAAAAAGGATATGGGGATAATGATGCATTATTGTTAGCAACTGTATTTCATGATATTATATACGACCCGAGATCTCCAACCAATGAAGAAGATTCCGCATCGTATTTTAATAAAGTGTTTTCCGGGAGCCAGGCTTTAAAGGACGATGTAACTCAAATAATTTTAGATACTAAAACTCATCAGGCTCAAAGTGAGTTGTCTGCAATATTTTGTGAAGCAGACCTTAATATTCTGCAACAGCCATTTCATAGATTACTGGAGTACGAACAACAAATATTTAAGGAATTTCAGTTTGTTGATTATTCCGTTTACAAACAAAAAAGGATTGAGGCGCTTGAAGACCTGGCGCTAAAAGCAAACAGCCCCGACCTGGCGTATTTAATTGATTATGTAAGGGCGCGCAAACCAAATATCGCGGTTTACCCGGGCAGTTTTAATCCTTTTCACAAAGGGCATTACAACATATTGCAAAAGGCAGAACAAATATTTGACAAGGTAATTATTGCCCGTGGCTTTAATCCCGGAAAAGAAAAGGCATCTTATGAATTGCCCGATGCTCTAAAATGCCGGCAGACAGCAACGTATGAAGGATTGCTTACTGAATTCACAAATAACCTCGGATATGATGTTACAATAATCCGTGGGCTAAGAAATGGCTCCGACTTACATTATGAATTAAATCAATATCGCTACCTACAGGAATTAAGTGATAAACATATAAACGTGGTAGCTATTTTTTGCGACATGGAATTTGAGCACATTTCCAGCACAGGTATAAGGCAATTGGAAAAATATGGGAAAGCAAGTGAATATTTGATTTAGCGAATTTACAACCTCTCCAGCAACTACAACTTATTCAACCAATCCCTTGCAATTCCCACAAACAAACCATACCTTTGCACCCACAATTAATAGAATTATTTACGCTTTAATATTATTCAGGTAATGTATTTAAGTTCAGAAGCAAAAGCAGAGATTTTTGCAAAACATGGTAAAAGCGCCGCCGACACTGGCACAGCTGAAGGTCAGGTAGCTTTGTTTACCTATCGCATTGCACATTTAACAGGTCACTTGAAAAAAAACAAACACGATTTTTCAACCCAGTTATCACTGCAAAAATTAGTAGGTAAACGCCGCGCATTGCTGGCATACCTATTCAAAAAAGACATTGAAAGATATCGTGCTATCATCAAAGCTTTACAGCTAAGGGATATCATCAAATAACTTTTATGAAGTTTTAACAAAAAGCCGTCCGATTTATCAGGATGGCTTTTTTACTTTGAATACATTATAAGTTACCTGTAAAATAACGTTTAAAGCTTATAATTTTTTAGTTGCCGCTTTAAGGCAATTTAAAGCACGAAATAATATACACACACATAAAAACCGGTGCGCTCCGAAAGATGAAAAGTGCACCAAAACGAAAAAAAGATGAGTTTAAATGTAATTAAAAAGGTTATCGATTTAGGTGACGGCCGCACCATTGAGATTGAAACCGGTAAACTGGCCAAACAAGCCGATGGCTCTGTAGTAATTAAAATGGGTGATACCATGTTATTGGCTACTGTAGTATCATCGTTAGAAGCAAAAGAAGGGGTTGACTTTTTACCCCTATCAGTTGATTACCAGGAGAAATACGCGGCTACAGGCCGTATCCCCGGTGGTTTTTTACGCCGCGAGGCTCGTTTGTCAGACTACGAGGTTTTAATCTCGCGTTTGGTCGACCGCGCTTTGCGCCCTATGTTCCCTTCTGATTATCACGCTGATACGCAAGTGATGATCTCGCTTATTTCTGCTGATAAAGACATTATGCCCGACTGCCTTGCAGGTTTGGCGGCATCAGCAGCATTATCTGTATCAAACATTCCTTTTAATGGCCCTATTTCTGAAGTGCGTGTTGCTAAAGTTGATGGCCAGTTAATTATCAACCCAACGTTGAGCCAGCTGGCTAATGCTACTTTAGAATTTATCGTAGCGGGTAGTGAGCATGACATCAACATGGTTGAAGGTGAATCGAAAGAGATCCAGGAAGCTGAGTTGGTTGAGGCAATTAAATTTGCGCACACGGCTATCAAAATCCAGTGTTTAGCCCAAAAAGAATTGACCATTGAAGTTGGCAAGACCGAAAAACGCGCCTACAGCCACGAGCACAGCAACGAGGATTTGAAAAAAGCTATCTATGCTGCTACTTATGACCAGGTTTACGCTATCGCCGGTTCAGCTTCTGCAAAAGACGAGCGTTCAGTTAAATTTAAGGAAGTACGTGACGCTTACATCGCTACTTTAGGCGAGATCGATGACATCACTAAATCACTTGCTAAGAAATATTACCACGATGTGGAGTATGACGCTATCCGTAACCTCGTATTAGATGAAGGCAAACGTTTAGATGGCCGTACCACTACCCAGATCCGCCCGATATGGAGCGAGATCGGCTACTTGCCGTCTGCCCACGGTTCTGCAGTATTTACCCGCGGCGAAACACAAGCATTAACTACTGTTACCTTGGGCGCTAAGGATGATGAGCAAATGATTGACGGCGCATTCATTAATGGCTACCAGAAATTCCTGTTACATTACAATTTCCCTGGTTTCTCAACCGGTGAGGTTCGCCCTAACAGGGGTGCAGGCCGTCGCGAGATCGGTCACGGTAACCTGGCTATGCGTTCGTTAAAACGCGTATTGCCTGCCGAAGATGCCAATCCATACACTATCCGTATCGTATCCGATATCCTGGAGTCAAATGGTTCATCGTCAATGGCTACGGTTTGTGCCGGTACATTGGCTTTGATGGATGCAGGTGTAAAAATTACATCACCGGTATCTGGTATCGCAATGGGATTGATCACTAACGAAATGGGTACCAAATATGCTATCCTTTCGGATATTTTGGGTGATGAAGACCACCTGGGCGATATGGACTTTAAAGTTACAGGCACCAAAAACGGTATTGTTGCCGTGCAAATGGACCTTAAAATAAATGGCTTATCATACGAGGTATTAACCAACGCGTTAAACCAGGCGAAAGATGGCCGTTTACATATCCTCGGCGAAATGGCTAAAACCATTACCGAGCCGCGTGAAGATTACAAACCACATGCGCCGCGTATTATTACCATCCGTATCGATAAGGAATTTATCGGCGCGGTAATTGGTCCCGGTGGTAAGATCATCCAGGAAATGCAACGTGAAACCGGTGCTACTATCTCTATCGAGGAAGTTGGCAACCAGGGTGTTGTTCAGATATTTGCCGATAACAAAGAATCTATCGATAAAGCAGTTACCCGTATTAAAAACATCGCTTCGAAACCAGAGGTTGGTGAAATTTACGAAGGTAAAGTAAAATCGATAATGCCTTTTGGTGCATTTGTTGAAATTATGCCAGGTAAAGACGGTTTGCTGCACATATCGGAAATTGACCACAAAAGGTTTGAAACCATGGATGGCATTTTCGAAATTGGCGACGAAGTACGTGTAAAACTGCTTGAGGTTGACAAACAAGGCAAATTGAAGCTTTCGCGTAAAGCTTTATTGCCACGACCAGAAAATAAATAAGTTGAGTTGAATAAGTTGATGAGGATGAAAGAGTTAGCCTTTTTGTAACTAAATCAATTTAATAAACAGTTTACTTAATTAACTATACAATAGTAAAACCCTCGTTATGAGGGTTTTACTATTTAAATGAAATTATTTTCATTTTTTTAAAACAAAAAGTACTTTTTTGAACTTCATATTAATTAATGTTAAGCTGATAAAACCCTTAAGTCCGATCCCTACTATAAAATGACTTCTACTAATAGCGATCCTTTAGATTTTATAAATAATAATTCGGGTATACAGTCGGGCTCACAAGCGGATTTAGTGCAATTGTTATTATACGAAATTATCAGGGTTAAAGAACTTATCACCTATTACGATTCTATCCCCAATGGCGGCGGCCAGCTCGGCTCTTCCATCTTAAATGAGCTTGTTTCTGAAGCTTATAACTCCCTTGTTAACTATGACACCGTGCTGATGCAGAAGTATTATGATTTGCTGCTGAATTGCGATTGATTTAGGGCTAAAGTCCGAGAAGTCCTAAAGGCGAAAGGATCGGACATCTGCAGTATTTACAAGTCCTACAACCCTCCTGAAGCTTTTTACACGCCTGCAGCTTGTTGCCAAAAACCTGTATAATCCATAGA
This sequence comes from Mucilaginibacter flavidus, assembly GCF_024055575.1. Taxonomy (GTDB): domain Bacteria; phylum Bacteroidota; class Bacteroidia; order Sphingobacteriales; family Sphingobacteriaceae; genus Mucilaginibacter; species Mucilaginibacter flavidus. The sequence goes on from NZ_JAMXOE010000014.1 coordinate 100,150, forward strand.
ACCTGTTACATTATGGTTAAAAACAATTTCAAGCTAGTGTAAGTGTTATAATTGTAACCTCAACAGTAATTCTTTGTGCTATAAAGGCTGCGCTGATGAACCCGGTAAATAAGTTTGAAGAATGAGTAGACTAAATCCTTTAAACAAACTTACGAAGCCTTAAGGCTTCGTAAGTTTGTTTAACACGCGTCTAATCGTTCGGGCAATCTACATACCAACCGTGCAATGGCGAGCACATGTTGTTAGTAAGCCCCGCTACGCAGCCCGCAAAACGAGAGTAGTCTGTGGTAAAATGGCCACATGAAGCATGGCATTGCTGATAGGCTGTATTACAATCAACCCCACCACCTTTTACTTTTGACATTTCTGCCCTGCTTAGTGGTGCAATACCGCTTTCTTTAAGATTTTTCATACTTTTTATTGTTTAAGGTTTTAAATTTTAATAAAAATATAAATTAAATAGATTTGGTAACTAATAATTATTGAATTTCCTGCAGGTTAATAAAAAACCCCAACGGGGCGAAATCCGTCAGTGCAGGTCGCAGGCCCGCGCCAAATGGCATAAGCGCTTTTTTAACGTGAATGACCAAACCCGCCTTTCACATAAAAAAACAAGTCATACACATAAAATAACAACCGGCTCACGGTTTTTGTGGTAAATTAGTTTATTCAACAATATGCTAAATCACTACGGCCGCAAACGGCGGGTTTACTATTTAATATTTGCTATAGCATTTGCCTTTGTATGGTACCTGTTTAAGCTGGGTGGGTTCCCCAAACCACTGAGGGCTTTATTTTCTACTATAATCGATATCACCTTTAGCATTACGGCACTGGTTGTTACCGTTGAGTTACTATTGCCTAAATTCTTTTACAAAAAAAAATACCTGCAGTTTACCGCAGGGTTTTTAATAGTGAGTTTGGCTGCTGCATTGCTGATTATTACCTGCCAGGTTGGCCTGATGGGTTACACCCTTGCTGGGTATTATCAAAAAAACCTCACTCAATACAGGGAGCATTTTTACTATTGGTTTTGGTCCGATTTGGTGCTGGGGTCATATTTCCTGGTATCGTTTATATCGCTGGGTGGTTTTGCTATCCGGCTCTCGTTCGACCGTATACTTGCTACCCGGCAAATGGAAACCCTTGAGAAAGAACGCAATATTGCCGAACTGGAAACCCTGAAAAATCAGATAAATCCGCATTTTTTGTTTAATGCCCTTAATACCATTTATTATAAAATTGACCGTGTAAACACTCCTGCCAGGCTGATGGTTGAACAGTTTTCATCCTTATTAAGGTATCAGCTTTATGAGTGTGATGTAACTGAAGTGGAGATTGAAAAAGAATTGAAGTTTATTATTAATTATGTCGAACTTCAAAAAGAAAGGTTAAGCGAATCCACTACGGTTGGTTACGATGGGCTCGATGACATAGAAGGATTTTCAATTGCCCCCTTTATTCTAATGCCGGTAGTTGAAAACTGTTTTAAACATGTATCACAAATTAAAGATGGTGAAAACGTTATTGAAATTAGCGCCGCTATGAAGGATGGCTGGTTTTGTTTTGAAACAATCAACACTGTCAATGCAATGGTTAGCTCAGAAAAAAAAGGTATTGGGCTACGTAATGTAAAGAAACGACTGGAACTGATTTATCCCGGCAATTTTTCAATTACCATTGATAAAGCGAACGAAAAATTTAAGCTGACGTTAACTGTCAAAATTAAATGAAACTGAATTGTTTAATAGTTGATGACGAACCCATTGCCCGCAACGGCCTTGCCGCCGACGTAAAGGAATTTGATTTTTTGCACGTCGCCGGACTCGCCGAAGACGCATTCCGCGCGCTCCAGTTGTTGAATAGCGATGACCGTGTAGATATTCTTTTCCTGGATATTGATATGCCCGGCTTAAGCGGCCTGGATTTTTTAAAGCTGGTGCGGGTTAAACCTGTGGTAATTATAACCACAGCTTACCCACAATATGCCATTGATGGTTTTGAATTGGGTGTTGTTGATTACTTATTGAAACCAATTTCGACAGATCGCCTGGCTATCGCTATTGACAAGGCCCGGAAGTGGCTGTCGCTAAATAACGATCCTGCACCGCAAAGCAGGACCAATGAGTTCCTGTACGTTAAATGCAATGGTAGTTTCGAAAAAATATTGTTCAGGGACATATTATATGTTGAGGCTGCTAATAATTATGTTTTTATTCACACAGCGGAAAAACGGTTTATCACCTACAATACTTTAAAAGGGCTTGAAGCACAATTGCCGGCAAACGGTTTTGTTAAAGTTCATAAATCATACCTCGTTTCACGCAATCATATCGGGCAGGTAAAAGGAAATGAGGTTATAGTCAATGGGGCGCACATTCCGCTCAGCCGCAATTTTAAAGACGCTTTTCAAAAAGAAGTTATCTCGGGTCATTCACTTCGAAAAGACTAAATTTCTACAACCTGTTTTATTGGCGAAATGTACAAAATGCACTTTCACCACGTAAATAGCACCACTTAAATAATTAATTACATCTGTCGTAAAATGTTGTATATGTTTATGTTATGAACAGAAAAGTATTTATACGTACGGCCGGGGTTGGTGCAGCATTAAACCTTGCAGGCGGCAACTTAATGGCGCAAAAAAGCACTGCGAAAGATGACGTACCGCCCTTGCCGATATCGCTGGTAAAAGAGTTTGTAATAGCAGGGCATGCTAATTTTGATAAGGTGAAAAGCATGCTGCTGGAAACCCCTAACTTAATTTACAGCCAGTTTGATTGGGGGAATGGCGACTTTGAAGCTGCCATTGAAGGAGCAGGGCACCTGGGCAATAAAGACATTGCCAACTACCTGCTGGAAGCGGGGTCACGTACAACCATTTTTGTAATGACCATGCTCGGCAAAACCGACCTGGTAAAGCCTATCCTTGAAAAATACCCGCGCTTTATGACCACCAAAGGCCCGCATGGCTTTACCCTGTTGCACCACGCAAAAGTTGGTGGTAAAGATTCGGAGGAACTATACACCTACCTGCAGGAGAAAGGCATTAAAGACGATTGGGTGAAGCTGAAGTAGTTAATTAGAGGTTGGTGATTAGCGATTAGTTAGATCTTGCGGCTCCTAATCACCAGTCTCTAATCACTAATCACTCGGAACGCAAACTCTTCACCGGGTTCATCAGGGCTGCTTTAATGGCCTGGTAACTTACCGTGATAACCGCAATAGCTATTGCTGCAAAGCCTGCAAAAACAAATGTCATCAAACTGATATCAATGCGGTACGCAAAACCCTGTAACCATTTGCTCATGGCCCACCATGCAATTGGCGATGAGATAAATATAGAAACGATAACCAATTTTACAAAATCAACCGATAGCATCGCCGCAATATTTGCGATGCCGGCGCCCAGCACCTTGCGAATGCCAATCTCTTTGATCCGTTGTTTAGCCGAATAGGAAGACAGGCCTAATAACCCCAGGCAGGCAAGCGCAATTGCTATTCCTGCAAAAATATTGAGCACTTTACCCAATCGTAATTCTGAGCTATACAGGCGGTTAAAATCATCATCCATAAAATGAAATTCAAAAGGTTTGTAGGGCACAAGTTGTTTCCATTTGCTTTCTAAAAATCCAATTGTTTGGGTAATATTAGTGCCACTAATTTTTACAAGCATAGTGCGTCCCCATACTTCCGGAAACAACACCAAAGGTTTAATAGCAACATGCATCGACTCAAAATTGAAATCCTTTACTACTCCTCTTACATAGCCCGGACGCGATGCATCTAAAAACATGCGTTTACCAACAGCCTCCTCCGGTTTCCAGCCCAATTGCTTTGCGGCTGACTCGTTTAAAATAAAATGGTAGCTTTTTTTACTTTGGTCATCGTTCGAAATGTCAAGCATATCCTGTTGTGTTAACCCGCTGCCGGCAACAATCTGTAACCCGGTAGCAGCGATATAGTCTTCATCAATCTGGTTACCGGCAACGGCAATCTGCTGGTTTTCGGGCATAGCTGCCGACCGCATGTTAAAGCCGCCAACAATACTCACAGGTGGACTGGAACATTTCGAAACATCAAGCACATTACTGTTTAATTTAAATTGCTGCTTTATAACGGGCAAATCTTTAAGTGTACGACTGTCAAGCTGCAACACCAGAACATGCTCGCGATTGTAGCCCAGTTTTTTGTTCTGTACATAGCTTAATTGCTTTTGTATAATAAATGTAGATATGATAAGCACCACCGAGATGGAGAATTGAAACACAATCAGCGATTTACGCAGCCATTGCCCCGAACCCGTATTTTTAAACGAACCCTTCAATACCTTTACCGGCTGGAAATTAGAAAGCACCAGAGCCGGGTAGCTGCCGGCTGCAAGGCTCACTGTTAAAATAAGTAGCCCTGCCGCAGCGGCAAACTGCCATGAAAAAAATGCGCTTACCTGCAATTGTTTCTCAGATAGTTGGTTAAAATAAGGCAACGACAAAGTTGCTGCTACCGAGCTAAGTAGCGTAGCGATTGTGCACAGTAATGCCGATTCGCCTATAAATTGCCAGAAAAGCTGCTTGCTGCCGGCACCAATAACCTTGCGTACACCAACTTCCTTTGCCCGTTCTATTGAGCGGGCAGTATTCAGGTTTACATAAGTAAAGCAGGCTATTACCAGTATCATTAATGCCACAGCTTCGAGAATATAGATGTAGGTAATACTGTTATTTGGTTCAAAACCATCGTACTCTGAATAAAGATGTACCCGGGTAAACGGCTCAAGTAAAAAGTCGACTGTGGCGCCCTGGCCCTGCATCTCTTTTTGCATAAAAGGGGTGATCTTTGACTGTAACGATGTAATAGAGTTTTTATCTTTTAACAGCACATATGTGGTATAATTGGCGTCCCAATATGTTTTCTCGTATTCCGCAAGCCCAAGCGACGAAAATGAAGCCAGGAAATCAAATTTTATCTGCGAGTTTGAGGGGCAATCCTGTATTACGCCGGTTACCTGGTAAAGTGTGCCATCGCCGCCTACTTTCAGCGTTTTACCGACAGGGTTTTCGTTAGCAAAATATCTTTTGGCGGTCGACTCAGTAACTATCAACTGGTTAGGGGCTGTGAGCATCTTGTCTTTTTCGCCTGATAGCAGCTTAAATGAAAATATTTTGAAAAAGCTGGGGTCGGCATACATAAATGCCTTTTCGTTGATTAATTTGTCGTTGTAGCTAATAACCTGCCTGCTGTTCGTCATACGCACAGCATCGCTAATCTCGGGGAAGGTTTTTTTAAACACAGGGGCAACACGCACGCTGGTATAGTTTCCTTTTTTGAATTCGCTTCCGCCATCAAATTTATACTCCATTATTACACGCGCTACACGGTTCCCGTTCAGCTGAAAGTTATCGTAGCTTAACTCGTGTTGGATATAGATGCCGATAAGCAGGCAGCAAGTTAAACCAATAGTAAGGCCCAAAATGTTTATTAATGATGACGCCTTATTTTTCCAGAGATTACGGAATGCGGTTTTGAAGTAGTTTTTTAACATGGGTGTCTCAATTCAGGGTCAGAGAAAAAAACTGGGCAATAGGCTATTTATTGCTATATCACTTACAACAAGACGAATCATTTTCTGAAACGTTACAGGGAAAAAGATGAAAATAGTTGTAATGGTTGTATTGGTTGTAATGATGAACATGGTAACGACGATATTGATAATATTTGCTAAACCATTTTATCAAAAAAGAGGTGTTTTTCTTTTCTGACTTTACCGACTTTCCGGACTTCGGACTAAAAAAGCTATCTTTACACCCATGAACCACCTGATAGCCCCATCTATTCTAGCGGCTGATTTTGCCAATTTGCAGCGCGATATTGAAATGATAAACAATAGCGATGGCGATTGGATACATGTCGACATTATGGACGGCATGTTTGTGCCTAATATTTCCTTTGGCTTCCCTGTGGTTAGCGCTGTGAAAAAATATGCCAAAAAGGATTTGGACGTTCATTTGATGATTGTTGACCCGGACCGTTATTTAAAAGCTTTTAAAGACGCGGGTGCAGCAAGTATCACGGTACATTATGAGGCATGCCCCAATTTGCATCGCACAGTTCAATATATAAAAGAGCTGGGTTGCCGTGCATCAGTTGCCGTTAATCCGCATACACCCGTTTTATTGCTCGAAGATATAGTGGCCGATTTGGATATGGTGCTGATAATGTCGGTGAATCCTGGTTTTGGCGGGCAAAAGTTTATTCCGAATACCTATAAAAAACTGGCCGATATAAAAGAGCTGGCTGCTCGTAAAAACCCCGGTTTGTACATCGAAGTTGATGGGGGAGTGGATGGCAGTAACGCGGCAAAACTGGTTAAAGCCGGGGCCACCGTCCTGGTTGCAGGTAACTCGGTTTTTTCGGCGCTAAACCCTGTACAGGCAATAGCTGATTTAAAAAGTTCGGGGTTGTAACTTCAGCCCGGATGTTAGGCTGATAATAAAAACCCTTAATTTTTTTAATATTTAAAATTCAAAGCTGCAATTGTAATCGAATTGTATCATTTTTCAAAAAAAGCAAATATTCTCTATTAATATTGTCAAATTAATTAACTTCGGCCCGTCTTAATACCGATTTGTTAATTAATCAATAATTCAACAAAACCAATTTGTAAACCAGATGATATCGTCACCAGCCATCGCACAAATGCAGAAAGGGCTTTTGAGGGCGTTACCAATTATCGAAAAAATTAAATAAAATGAAACATAATTTTGGCGCCGGACCAGGCATCTTACCACACGAAGTTTTAAAACAGGCAGCAGCTGCGGTTGTTGATTTTGGCGGAATCGGACTTTCTATATTGGAAATATCGCACCGCTCGGCTGAGTTTGAATCGGTGCTTGATGAGGCGGTAAAGCTGGTTAAAGAACTTTTCGAAGTGCCGGAAGGCTATTCCGTTTTATTTTTACAAGGCGGCGCCAGCACACAGTTTGCTTTAGCTCCTTACAACCTGCTGCCCGAAGGCGGCAAAGCTGCATACCTCGAAACAGGTGTTTGGGCAAACAAAGCGCTTAAAGAAGCTAAGTTTTTTGGCGATGTTGAAATTGTAGCTACATCAAAAGAAAAAAACTTTACTTATATACCTAAGGATTACAAAATACCAACTGATGCGGCTTACTTCCACATCACTTCGAACAATACCATTTACGGTACGCAGATGCAGGAGTTCCCTAAATCGCCGATACCAATGGTTTGCGATATGTCGTCTGACATATTCAGCCGTAAGGTTAACGTTGCTGATTTTGGTTTGATATACGCTGGCGCCCAGAAAAATATGGGCCCGGCTGGTGTAACGCTGGTAATTGTTAAAGATTCGCTTTTGGGCAAAACTGGCCGTAAAATACCGGCTATGTTTAACTACCATGTGCAGATTGAAGGCGGCTCGATGTACAACACCCCACCGGTGTTTGCTATTTATGTATCGATGCTTACGCTTAATTGGTTAAAATCAAAAGGCGGCGTTGAGGCGATCGAAAAAGAGAACATTGCCAAAGCTCGTGTATTGTACGAGGAAATTGACCGCAACCCGCTATTTAAACCGGTTTGCGCTGTTGAAGACCGTTCGCACATGAACGTCTGCTTCGTAATGGAAAACCCTGAGCTTGAAAAAGCATTCCTGAAACTTTGCGACGACAAAGAAATCATCGGCATAAAGGGCCATAGGAGCGTAGGCGGTTTCCGCGCATCAATTTACAACGCATTAACCATCAACAGCGTGTACGTGCTGATTGATGCCATGCAGGAATTTGCAGAAAAAAATAAATAGCCCCCTAACCCCCTAAAGGGGGAATTAGTGGCGCATAAATTTAAAGGCATTCCCTAAATGCCTAAATCAAAAAAAAAGCTCCCCCTTTAGGGGGCCGGGGGGCTCTTCGACATGATAAAAATACTAGCCAATGATGGCATCGACCCGATAGGCAAAAAAATGCTGGAGGATGCCGGTTTTTTTGTAGATACCAATAACATTCCGCAGGATGAACTGGCTGTACGTTTGCAGGAATATGATGCTATTACCGTCCGCAGTGCAACTAAAGTACGTAAAGCCTTAATTGATGCCTGCCCCAACCTTAAACTGATAGGCCGCGGTGGCGTAGGTGTTGACAATATTGATGTGGAATATGCCAAAGAAAAATGCATAGGCGTTTACAACACCCCTGCATCGTCATCATTATCAGTAGCCGAACTGGTGTTTGCCCAGCTATTTGGTTGCGTTCGTTTTTTGCCTGATAGCAACCGCAAAATGCCGGTTGAAGGCAATTCCAAATTTAACGATTTGAAAAAAGCTTATGCCAAAGGCATTGAGCTGCGCGATAAAACTTTAGGTATAGTAGGCTTTGGTCGTATAGGCCGCGAGGTGGCGAAAATCGCCATCGGTGTGGGCATGAATGTGCTGGCTTATGACCTTTATCCCTTCAGCCCTGAACTGGAATTGACTTTAGGCGCCGGTACCAAAGTGAAAGTTTCGGTAACAGCTGCAACCCTTGAAGAAATAATAAAATCGGCAGATTTCATTACCCTACATACGCCGTTTGTTGACAAAGCGCTTATTGGTGCTGAAGAACTTGCCCAAATGAAAAAAGGCGTAGGCCTGGTGAATATATCACGCGGCGGTTTAATTGATGAATTAGCCCTTTTAGATGCCTTAAACAGCGGCCAGGTATCATTTGCAGCACTGGATGTTTTCGACAACGAGCCTACACCACGCGAAGAAATAATTAAACACCCCAAAATATCATTAACCCCGCACATCGGTGCCGCCACCAACGAAGCGCAGGAGCGTATTGGTGTTGAGCTGGCAAGCTTGATAATTGGGCATTTTAATAAATAATTGACACTAATTGTCACAAATTGAATCGAATTACACTAATCTGCTTTGATAGTGTAATTCGATTTTTTATTTTGATCAATATTCTACGGAATTTCACTCCCAAAGCGCAGATCAAATTCGTAAAATTCGATTAAATTCGTGAAAATACGTGTTAATTCAATTCGTATTTAATTCCCTTTTCCGGTATCGTAACCACATACCCCTCACTTTCCACTGCATCCGCAAAAGCCTGCATGCTCGACGTCTCACCGTGCACGAGGAATACGTTTTTTAGCCTGGTCTTATCCTGGTGTTTAACCACGTCTAAAAGGTCCTGATGATCGCCGTGAGCGCTTAAAACATCGGTTTGTTTAATAGTGGCATAAACAGCCAGTTCACGGTCTTTGATATGGACAATAGGGTCGCCACGTAATAAACGGTGGCCCAGTGTGCCTTTGGCGCAATAGCCTATAAACAGGATGGTGCAGTAATAATTTTGAATGTTATAATACAGGTGATCCTGTATGCGGCCGCCTTCCAGCATGCCTGCCGACGAAATTATAATACAAGGCTCAAAGTAATTGGATACCTGCCTGCTGTCTTTCAGCGACTCAACATACTCTAAATTCTCAAACTCAAACTCATCGCCCTGCTTGTTGTAAAACTCCTGCGCTTCCTGGTTTACCAGGTTATGGTATTTGCGGAATACCTGTGTGGCCCGGGTAGCCATCGGGCTATCAACGAACACTTTTACCGGCGGAAGCAATCCGCTGCTGAAAATTTTATTTAATGAATAGACCAGCGATTGCGTACGCCCAATACTGAATGCAGGTATAATCAACCGGCCTTGTTCTTTAACACAAGCTTTTTCAATAGTTTCAACCAGCGCCTGTTCAACGGTTTTGTCTTTGGTATGCAGCCGTCCGCCGTAAGTGCTTTCGGTCACCAGGTAATCAACCGGGGGGAGTTGCTGCGGGTCATCCAATACCGGGTAGTTTTTGCGGCCAATATCACCGGTAAAAGCAATCGACCTTTCAGTTCCTCCCTCGTTCACCTTAAAAACAGCAGCCGCAGCGCCCAATAAGTGGCCTACTGGTATAAAGGTCAGCTCGATATCGCCATTGATTCTGAATGGCCTGTTAAAGCCTATGGTTACAAACCGGTCCATTGCATCCATCACATGTTTTTGCAGGTAGAGTGGTTGTGCGGCGGTATTGAATTTTCCTTTGCCCCGACGGTGTTTACGGCCCTTGTCGGCCTTGTGCATAAATATGTTTACGGAGTCAAGTAATAGTAACTCCGTTAAATCGGCAGTGGGAGGAGTGCATAATACCTGGCCATTAAAACCAAGCCGCACCAGCGTAGGTAAGTTGCCCGAGTGGTCGATGTGGGCGTGGGTTAGCACCACCACATCTATTTCTTCCGGTCTGAAAGGGAAGTTTTCATTTGCTTGTATATTGCGGTCCTTTTCGTAATCAAGTCCACAATCTATTAATATTTTAAACTGGCCCACCTGCAATAAATGCATGCTTCCTGTTACCTGCCGCGCCGCCCCGTATATAGTTAAATTCATCTTTCGAAATCGTTCATTTGTTCACTGGTTCATTGGTGTAGCTTTGATAAATTGTTAACGTCGGCAAAAGTTGTTATACCCGCGCCAACACCAATGAACTATTGAACTAATGAGCCAGTGAACCAATAAATGCAAACTTATTATTATTGTTGTAACATTTTATGCTGAAATGGCATTACAGGCAAAGTTTTTGTGTAGCTTACAGTGATTTGATAAATTACCTATTTTAGTAGAATTATACAACAGCCATGATCAAACAAGCAACCTACCATTTAAATACAATTGACGGGCCGGTAGAACTTACCATTACCCCAATTAATGAGCAGTTACCTGGCGGAGATTACTTCGCAACAGGTGTGTACAAACTTACCGATGGCGTAGTTGGTATGGGCGAAATAGTTTTTGATGAAACCATGACCGACTGGGAATACAACGGCATGGACGAACTTACCTGGGACCAGGCCGCCGAAGTGGCGGATTTTATTAAAAGATATAAAGACCCAGCTGGCGCAGATCCCGATTTATTGCAGTCGCCTGAATAATTGTATAATAAACAATAATAAATATCCGGTTTAGGTACAATTTGTTGGATTAGTGTTTAAATTTAACCACCAATTTCACTAACCCAATACCTGTATGCCTAAAAAGATCCTGCTGTTTAACCTATTGCTTTTAATCTGTATAAAAGCTTTTTCCCAAAACTCCGGGGCAGTGTTGTTTGACGACAACTGGAAGTTTTACCGCGGCGGTGCATTAAGCGCCGAAAACGTAAACTACGACGATTCAAAATGGCGTAAAGTTGATTTGCCACACGATTGGAGTATCGAAGATCTTCCGGGGACGGAATCACCGTTTACCCAAAACGCTATCAGCCAGGTTGGTGGTGGTTTTTCGGTAGGAGGGACAGCCTGGTACCGTAAAACATTTGATGTTCCGGCCGCTCAAAATGGCAGACGTATAAAAATACAGTTCGATGGTGTGTATATGAACGCTACAGTGTTTATCAACGGACATAATATTGGGACACATCCGTATGGCTATACCAGTTTTTGGTTCGATTTAACGGATAAAATAAAGTATGGCGGCAAAAACACTGTCGCTGTTGAAGTGAAAAACGAGGGGCAAAATAGCCGCTGGTACTCAGGCTCGGGCATTTACCGGCACGTGTGGCTGCGGGTTGCTGAGCCGGTTCAAATAGGGCAGTGGGGGACTTGTATCACTACGCCCGAAGTTAGCACAGCTTCGGCTAGGGTTAATGTCAAAACCAATGTTTTAAATGACAGTAAGTCCGATCAAAAAGTTAAGGTAATTACGAAGATACTCGACCCGCAAAATAAGGAAGTTGCCTCGGTACAAAGCGAAGAATTGATAAATGCAGGAACATCAAATGAATTTAAAAAAGATATGGACGTCGCTGCGCCTGTACTATGGTCGTGCGAATCGCCATCTTTATACATCGCGATTACCCAGGTTTACATTAGCGGAATATTGACGGATGAACAACGTAGCACTTTTGGCATCCGCAAAATATCATTCAATACAGAAAACGGTTTCCAGCTAAATGGCAAAACTATTAAGCTAAAAGGTGGATGCGTACATAATGACAATGGCCCGCTCGGCTCAAAGGCATACGATAGGGCCGAAGAGCGCCGCGTGGAAATATTAAAAGCCAGCGGTTACAACGCCATTCGCTGCGCGCATAATCCGCCAAGTCCCGCATTTTTGGATGCCTGTGACCGCCTGGGCATGCTGGTAATTGATGAAGCTTTTGATTGCTGGAAATATGGCAAAAATCCATACGATTACCATTTATACTTTGCAGATTGGTGGAAAAAAGACATCGAAAGCATGGTAATGCGCGACAGGAACCATCCCGCTATAATTATGTGGAGCATTGGTAACGAGGTGCCCGAAAAAGGAACACCCGAAGGCGTAGAGGAAGCCGGGCAATTGGCTGCTTATGTTCGTGAGCTTGACCCAACGCGTCCTGTTACCGCGGCGGTTGATGATATTAACCCGGCAAAAGACCCCTACTTTGCAAAGCTCGATGTTAGTGGCTACAACTACCCGGTTAGAAATTACGGGCACGATGGCAATACCTATGAAACCGACCACAAACGCGTACCCGGCAGGATAATGTTTTGCACCGAGTCATTCGCCATAGAATCATTCGGCAGCTGGATGGAAGTAATAGACCATCCATATGTGTTAGGGGATTTTGTTTGGACATCCTTCGATTATATTGGCGAAGCCAGCATCGGTTGGTTAGGTTATCCGGTGGGCACCAGTTTTTATCCATGGAATTTAGCATACTGCGGAGATATTGATATTTGCGGGTGGAAGCGTGCCCAGTCCTATTACCGGGATGCACTTTGGAAAGAAAACCAGCTTTCAATTTTTGTACAATCGCCCAAACCTTCGTTTGCTTTAAATAACAAAACTGCCGATTGGTCAAAATGGAACTGGCACGATGTAGTTGCCGACTGGAATTGGGCAGGTTATGAAAACAAGTCATTAGCCGTAAATATTTACTCATCGTGCCCTGAAGTTGAGCTGTTTTTAAACAATAGGTCGCTGGGGAAGAAACCGACCAACCGGGCTACTAAATTTACGGCGGTTTGGGATGTACCTTATCAACCCGGCGAGTTAAAGGCGGTTGGCTATGATGGTAATAAAAAAGTGAATATTTCTGTACTGCATACGGCTTCAATGCCAATGCAAATTCACTTGTCGGCAGATAGGATTCAATTGAAGGCCAATAACCAGGACCTAAGCTATGTTACCGTTGAATTATTGGATGCCAAAGGAACTTTAAACCCGCGTGCAAACAATCTTATTCATTTTAAGGTTGATGGACCCGGGGAAATTATAGCCGTAGGTAATGCCAACCCGGTAAGCGTGGAAAGCGACCAGTTACCACAACGAAAAGCGTGGCGTGGCAAATGTATGGTCATCATAAAATCAACCCATAAGTCGGGCAATATAACATTAACTGCAAGTGCAGATAAGTTAACAGGCAAAAACGTAATTTTACACGTCGAATAATTAAAATACCCCTTTACAACATGGACGAAATAGAAAACTTTTCCGAAAAAATTCACGAACAAAGCAACGAGCATGCACATCACGCATTATCGGAGGGCAAAGATAAATGGGTGCTGTATGTGGCTCTTACCACTGCTGTATTTGCTGTTTTAGCTGCCATAGCTGGTTTAATGGCCGGAGCACATGCAGACGAGGCCATGCTGTCGCAAATGCGTTCATCTGACCAATGGGCGTTTTACCAGGCAAAAGGTATCAAGTCGGAGATATTAACCACATCAAACAAAATATTGGTGGCGGTTGGTAAAACACCTGTTGCCGAGGATGCTGAAAAGGTAAAGGAAAACAAAACCGAGCAGGCCAAAATTATGGCCGAAGCCAAGGCATTTCAAAAAGAGAGTGATGAGCATACCGCCAAACATTCCGTATTGGCTAAATGTATAACGTTGTTCCAGGTGGCAATAGCCATTGGTGCCATATCCATCATCACCAAGCGAAAGGCGTTGTGGTGGGCAAGCATGGTTTTCGCAGCTATCGGGCTGTTCTTTTTGGTGAGCGGGTTGTTGTAGAAACAGTAGCAGGCTGTGATTTGTCTACTACGCAAGTTGCCCCAGCGGGGAAAAATATCGGTAGAGTAGAAAGAAAGAGATTTTGCGCGCCGCACGTGCGGTACCCAACGTTATCGTTTTGATAGCTTGATAAGTATTATCCATAGCGATGGGTTTTAAACTCATCACTATGGATAAGCCAGATATAGGATTTAAAAGTGCCAACCTGACTTTCCGTCCGCCTGCGCTTTTATTCCGTATCTTTGCGCCAAATGATAAAACAAGCGCTCGAAAAGCTAAAAATTACCGAACTGAACCAAATGCAGCATGCTGCGCTTGAAGCTGCAAAAAAAGGGGATGTACTGTTACTATCGCCCACCGGGTCTGGTAAAACCCTTGGGTTTTTATTGCCGTTGTTAGGTTTATTAGACGCGAAAATCCCGACGGTTCAGGCTCTTATCCTGGTGCCATCGCGGGAACTGGCGTTACAGATTGAACAGGTTTTTAAAACAATCGGCAGCGGATTTAAAGTGAATGTTTGTTATGGTGGCCACCCGGTAAAAATCGAACGCAACAACCTGTCGCAGCCACCCGCGGTTTTGGTAGGCACACCTGGCCGGATAGCCCACCATTTACGCCGCGAAAGCTTCACAACTGATACTATCAAAACGTTAATACTTGATGAGTTTGACAAGGCACTGGAGTTCGGTTTCCAGGAGGATATGACGTATATTATTCGCCAACTGGGGCATCTTAATAAACGAATACTTACCTCGGCCACTAAAATGGATGAGATACCTGCGTTTACAGGTATTCATAACCCCAAGGAAGTCGACTTCCTTCAAAATCAAACCAATGCCCCCGACCTTAAATTAAAAGCTGTTATTTCGCCTGCGGCGGATAAATTGGATACGTTGTTTTCATTACTGTGCAAAATAGGAGATAAGGCCACGCTGGTGTTTTGTAACCATCGCGATGCGGTTGAGCGGATCAGCGATTTGCTTTGGGATAGGGGCCTGGTGCACGATATCTTTCATGGCAAAATGGAGCAGGAAGACAGGGAACGCGCTTTGCTGAAATTCAGGAATGGCAGCCATAGGCTATTAATTACGACTGATTTAGCCTCACGTGGACTTGATATTCCAGAAATTGAATACGTAGTACACTATCAATTACCGCATAACGAGGAAGCCTTTCTGCACCGTAACGGCCGTACAGCCCGTATGCATGCCAAAGGCACGGCCTATTTGATTTTAACTGAAGATGAAAAGCTGGGCTATATTGATAAAGCACCGGAGATTGAGGTATTGCCCGCTGATTTAAAAATCCCAGCCCCAACGCCCTGGGCCACCGTTTACATTGCCGCGGGTAAAAAGGATAAAGTTAATAAAGTGGATATCGTCGGGTTGTTGCTTCAAAAAGGCGAACTGGCAAAAGATGATTTGGGTTTAATTGAGGTGCTGGATTATTCATCGTATGCCGCCGTAAAACGCAACCGCATTGAGCGAACCGTTGACTTGCTAAAAGGCGAAAAAATTAAAAATAAAAAGGTTAAAATCGAAATTTCAGTATAATTACATCATAATAGAAAGATATGAGCAATAACGATATCATGAAAAAGCTGCGGGTAGCCATGCATTTTACCGATGATGATATTATAAAGGTACTGGAACTGGCCAATTTCCGCATCACTAAAACCGAACTGGGTGCTATCTTCCGCAAAGAAGACCACCCCAATTTTAAACCATGTGGTGACCAGATTTTACGGAACTTTTTAAACGGTCTGATAATTCACCAGCGCGGACCAAAAGAAGAAAAAAAGTCTTAAGTCGTGAGTTCTAAGTCTTAAGTCATAAACGGACATTAGACTCCCAACTTAAGACTTAGAACCTGAGACTTCCTAATTCTCTATCAACTTCGCTTTCCCGCTTTTCAATAGCTTTTGTTCTTCATCGCTAAACGGTATTCTGCCGCCAAAATCCTGTACCCAATAGTCGTTATATTTTGCTATGCCGACTTCTTTTAACTCGCGGTTCATCAAATTTTTGCAATGGCCGGGGCTTTTAAACCAACCGGCCATAACTTCGGCAATACTTATTTGCCCTTGCGCAATGTTTTCGCCAACGGCGAAACTTTTAAAGCCTTTGTAGGTATAACCAGCATTCACCATCCGTTTGTCAGAAGTGCGCCCATCGAGACTTGTGTGACTAAAATAATTGTGTTTGGACATATCCGCTGCATGCTTTAAAGCTGCAGTTGCCAAATCATCGTTCCAAACCAGCGGCGGTGCGGGCGGCATATAGGTTGCGCCGCAGTTGCAGCCCTTTTCCCGGGTGTGATTTATGTTTTCTAAAAATTCGCGTTTAAATTCAGGCGTTGCCTTCTGGGCAAATGTGGTTTGGTGAAATAATACGGACAGGATGATTAACACTACTCTAACTAAAATTCTCATGCTTATTTGACGACAGGAAAGCTTACAGGTTTAGTATCAGCGTAATAAAATAATTACCGCCTACGCCGGCGTATAATATGGCGCCAGCCACCTCTTTTGCGCTTGTAGACAAAAACAGCAATAACTATCAGCAGGATTGAGGAGGTAAGTATTATAATGTAACTACTTTCTTGCCTGATCCGTTTTTGGAGAGCTTCCTGGTATTTGAGGAGAATACTTTTTTTTTAACCTGCAGCGAGTCGGCTTTTTTCTTTTCTATCGAATCTTTGGTTGCCAGGGCGGCGGCCAATTTTGCCTCCTCCGCCTTATGAATGCTTTGTTCCAGCGAATCGCGTTTTTTTAACATTGCTTCCTCTTTCGGATAGTTTTTCATGCGGCTATACAAAAGCGCGTAATTTTTCAGCACATCGAGTTCAACTTTGCCATAATGGTTCTTCTCCGAAATTTGTATGGCTTCGTCTAAATCGCCCATTGCAAGCTTGTAGTCGGTTTGTTCGCTTTTTATTTTTGCCAGGGTTACCAGTGACGCAATAATATTTAGCTGATCGTTTTTAGCACGTGAGAGGGAGTTTGACTGGAGGATAAACCATTTTGCCTGGCTGAATTTTTTCTGAGCCATGTACACCTTGGCCAAATGGTCGAAAGTAATACGGAGCCCTGTTGTGTCGTTATAATAAGAGAACTGGTGCAATGCCAGCATAGTATAGTTTAGTGCTTTATTCTCGTAACTCGCACGCTGCATCTTGTTGCTTATGGTATCATAGTCAAGATAGCGATTGGCAATTTCGGTGTATATCTGGCCCTTGAACATATCAATGGCAGGATATTTCAACTGTAGTTTAAGACTGTCAAGGTTCATTACAGCCAGGCGTTGTTTCACGCTATCCTTATTTGCGCGGTATAGCGAAATTCTTATACTGTCCTGCCTTAACATGGCGGCTAAAAGCCTGAGGCTATCGGCATTTTTAATCCTTATTTTGTTGTTTAAATTTTCTGCCAGGTGCGAATCTGAAATGCTCAGGCTAACCGGCTTTTTTAGCAACGGCGCCAGGTTCATGCTGTCGGGATAGGTAACCGCAACCACATTAACATCTTCGTAACGTTTTGATTGTATTATTGCATTTAGTTCGCCAGGGTAATGGTTAATGGCTGCTACCCCGAAATTATTTTTATTGCTTGCTGCTATAGAAAAATCAGAAAGTGCCAAAGATTTAATATTATAAATGAGTGCAGGCGATCTAATAGTATCTTTAGCAGGGTCGGGCGGGCTAACCTTAATGGTATCAACAGACTGTATCGCGGCCGATAATTTAAGGCAGACAAGTAAAAAAATAAATAGCGTAAGTGTTTTTCTCATAAGCTATCCCGGCTCAGGGATTATAAATATACTCAGCTAATTCAAAAAACGTGCCTGTAATTTGATTTATGATGATATTCCGACTGTAATTTTCCTGGTAATAAATTTTTTATTCCCCTGTGAAAATGATAAACGCAATTTTTTGAAGTATCCGCTTGAAAACGCGCCAGCGATTGATGACCGATGCAATGCCATTTTTAAAAGTGATAAGTAATTAGTACAATTAATCCGGCTTAGCGGATTATTCCCCTTTAGCGAATGTATTGCTCGTACCGTTGGATAAACGTTTGGAAGAACGTTGTGCGGGCAAGGGCATTAAAAATTGTAATGCCAATAAATGCAGAGAGTATTCCCGCCAATACGTCAAGTATATAATGATGGCTTGCATAAACTGCGGTAAACCAAATGCCAAGCATTACTGCAACAAAAAATATATTAATCACACCCAGCCGATTTTTTAAACCATAATAAAGTACAACAACCGGGTACGATGAATGAAGTGACGGCATAGCAGCAAATACATTTGAACCTTTTGAATATATCGATTTAAAAATCCCTGCATTAAAAAAAGTATCGAACTTTGCCAGCCCTGCGGTGTTACCCGGAGTTTTTGCCTGAAATGCAAATCCATGATATTCAACATACCAGGGTGGGGCTGCAGGGTAAAGGTAATAAACCACAAAACCGATAAAGTTTATTAATACAAACGTAAGTGAGAAGTACAGGAATTGTTTCCTGTTTTTAAAAAACAGGTACCCGGCAAATGCTAGCGGTACAGGTATCCAGCACAGATAAAATATGCCCGCTGCCACGTCCATAAAAGTATTGCCGTTGGCGCGCCAGTATTCATTGGGGGTTAAAAGCTTACCGTTAAAATTTATGCCGAAGAGGTGTTTTTCAGCGTTGTATAAATCAGCAATGTGTACCGTGTTATAGTTATAGTTGGGGAATGCCTTCATATAATCGAAGATTATCCAGTAAACTATAAATATAGAAAAGCCAATAATAAATTTTCGGCTAATAGGCGACAGGAAAAATGCAGCGTTGAATATACCGGCCAAAAAAAGCTGGTCGGTTTTAAAGCCCACGAGCAATACCGAAACAAGCAGGTAAAATACGGTGATTAATAATACAATAGTTACAGACCGGGTGTTGATTTTAATCCCGTCATTAACAGCATTCGTCATGCTATTTTTTAATAAAATCTGAACGGAACACCTTATCCCAAAGCGGCGAACTTACGCCATAGCCTTTGGCCGGGTCCTGGTAGTGGTGCAGCATATGGTGCTGTTTTATTTTTTTCCAGATGTTGCCCTTAAAGTTAAAATGATGAATAGCGTAGTGCGATATATCATAAAACAGGTAGCCTAAAATAAAGGCCGGGAAAAAACCAAAAACGTAATTGGTTGGCAATATGGCATTAAATAAAAGATAAAAGCCCGTTGCCAAAGGTATGCTCATTGATGGCGGTAATACCAGGCGCTTTGCGTCACTTGGATAGTCGTGATGAACACCGTGAAACACAAAGTGCATGCGTTGTGCCCATGGCTTATCAGCGGGTTGGTAGTGAAATACAAAGCGGTGCATTATATATTCAACCAGCGTCCAGATAAAAAGGCCCGACACAAACAGTTCGGCAAAAAGCAAAGCACCCAAACCGGTTTGAGTGTATTTGTAAACACAAAAAGCGATAACGGGGACGAAAATATATAAAGGAACAGTAAAGTGAACTTTAGATAAGCCTTCTAAAAAATTACTTTTAAACATTCTCACAGACTCCTGTGAATTGGAAACATATTTCTTTTTCATAACTGATCAGGGTTTAAAATGTTTAAATTTCTCAGCCTGCTATTCGATTCCTGATTTTTTAATAATTATATCAATTTTAGCAAAGTTTTGGGAAACTGTAAACCATTTAATATAATTGTTACGAAGATATGATATTTTATATCTCCGCTCCGCAAATACTTTAAATTTTAACGTTTCCTGCTAAAATATTATTGCTGCTCCATGAGCGACTTTTTGGCATCCAGTAACCTTTTAAAGGCAGTAATATTTGTTAAAATTGCAAGTACTGCAATTGGAAAAGTAAATATGGTCATGGTTTCAAAGACGTGGAATTTAATACCAGGCACATAAAGCTTATAATCACCACCAATGTAAATTGATGCAAGGCCGCAGAGCATCGCACACAAACCTATAGTGACAACACGTTCAGGTCGCTGCATTAAACCACCTTTACACTCAATCCCCAATCCTTCAGCACGCGCCCTTACATAACTGACCATCATTGAACCTATTAAAGCTATAAATGCCGATATAGAACTTAAAAAGTAGTGGTGGCCTACGAGGTAATAGCAAATGCCCAAAAACATAATCAATTCACTGTAACGGTCGAGCACCGAATCATAAAGCGCTCCAAAGGTCGATTTCATATTGCCAAGCCTTGCCACCTGCCCGTCGAGCATATCAAACAGCCCCGCAAAAAGGATAAGCCCCCCGGCCCAGCCAACGTAACTTAAATCGCCGCGGTTACCTTCTTCGGCACCTAATATAAATATAATGGCAACCCCTACGTTTAGCACAAACCCAATTGATGTAACGGCGTTTGGTGTAAGCCCCAGTTTTATAAATACCTTAACAACAGGGTCAATTACTTTATAAATGCCCAGTTGTAAATTTGTACGTATTGATGTTTGTTGTTCCATTGTTATACTGCCGATATTTTAAAAATCAAACTTAACCCTTGCACGGATACCCCATTTTGAAACGTCAGGATGGTCTAAATACGTAAATCTTCTCACCAAGTCCACTCTCACAAATTTAAATATATTTTCAATACCCACACTACCCTCAACATAAGGGGTACTGCCTAGTCCATAAGTTATTGGCCTTCCGTCTGCCGCTACTGGAAATTGATACAATGATGGGTTAAGCGATGGATTGTTTTTATCGCTTAAGCCGCCATATATTGCTTTAACAGAAGCAACTTCGCGCCATTTTAGTTTTTTAAATAGTGGAATTTTATTGAAGAAAAATCCCACAAAGTGCTGGTCGATATTGATGCTGGCATAATGGTCGCCCACAAATTCCAAAAAGTTCATCAAGTTGTACGAATAAATATCGTAGGCATACGTTTGATTAGCCCTGAATATGTCAAGCAACGGATAAGGCACCTGCCCGAATGTTTTACCCCCTTCAATGGTAACGTCAGCATAACCTAAGATGGATAAGTAAAAACGCTTGTCCATTTGCACGTGCAGATTTTGGTAGCCATAATTACTGCTGCCAAGCACGTTTTTTAAACCGGCCGTATAATCAAGCGATAGCACAGGGTATTTGCTTGGTACAGGTACGCGGTATATTTTACCTTGGTAAAATTGTTCATTAGGCGCATAACGCAGCCTTAAGCCAACTTCGCTGGTAGTAAGGTCCTTAACAATATTTGCTGTATTATTGCCCACTGTGTTTAAGAAGTATAACGAACCTGCAGGCGCCTGTGTTAACCTTGCAAATTTAGCGTGATACGAAAAATGGTTTTCAAATTCGTGAACGTAATCAAAGTTGTAGCTCCTGTCATACAGGTATTTATCGTTTTCGCCCCGTTTAAACGACAGCAAAAAGTTGTCTTCCTGCACAAATTGCAGATTTGCGCCCGGTATATGTGTATCGTATTGGGTGCTCACCCTTAGGTAGTTCTGCGGAAACTTGTAGATAGATTTGTTATTGAGCGAATAAGTTGCACTTAAAAAGTACTTAAAACGTTCGTCCTTAAAGCCATATGCGCCGTAAGTTTCAAAATAATAACGTTTACTTAACTCGGGTGTGGTACGGCCACCAACACGTAACTTAAAGCCTTCAACAGGGTTAAAGCTGTAAAATGTATTGGCAGGGCCCAGCTCAAAACCGCCGAACCCTTTATAACCAGCCAGCAGCAATGTAGCAATATCAAGCGTACGCCTGAACGATGGCATATTACGTAGGCTATCCACGTTTTTATATACTTTCGATTCGGCGGTTGTCAGCGTATCCAAACGGTTTTCAACCCAAAACTTGTCGCTGCGATTCTGTACTTCGTCGCTTTCGGTATATTCCTTGTGCTGATAGGTACTATCCGGATGGGGTTTGTTTACAGTGTAGTTGCCATATGTAATGGTACGGATACCAAAAAGACCGCCTTTTTTGTTTTTTGTCAACCCGAAATCGGCTAGTGTGGTACTTTTGCTAACGTGAAAACGGCCATCCGAGTTTTGCTCAAACTCCTGGTTAACCCGCATGGAGTTAACAAAGTTAAGGTTGATGTTTTTGTTGATATTCAATTCAACCTTTTCAACAGCATAGTTGCCATCCAGCGTTATGTACAGTTTGCCCACAAAAAGCATATCGGTAGTATTGCGCGGTGTAAAGCTTAGCTCAACCAGCTTGGTGTTTTTATATGCAACGGTATCAGTAATAAAAAACTTATAAAATGTAGGCGATGAACCAGCAATCGGGCTTAAAAAGCTGTTCGTCATCAAAAACACTGTATTGTCGTAAATATCAACCTTGTAATACATGTGCTTAAAATAAGCCCCAAGGCCTTCACTATCAACCGATCCGCCAAAGTTTACGTTCTTTTCGCCTAATACAACTGTCTTTTCTTTTTCGGGGTTTTTGCGGTAATAATATTGGGATACCTTTTCGTTCAGGAAAATCGGCAGCAATGATTTGCCCGGAACGGTAGTGCTGTCGCGGTTATCTATAACGAATGCATATTTGCGGAAGAACTTCTTCTCTGAAAGCTTTGGTGATACGTTTGCCAAAGAGAACTGCATTTTATCATACTCTTTATACTCTACGTAGTCATAAGCTTCCGGTCGGTTTTTCTCTTTGTTTTCAATAACCTTGCGTATCAACTCAACGGCCGGGTTATCTTTATTGCGGTATTTAGGCTTTTTACCCGATTTTACTACAACTTCATCAAGTTCATTTGCTGTAGCAACCAGCTTCACATTTACGGTTTGCGTCACTCCACGCTTAACGTTCATCAAAACATCTTTATAACCAAGAAACGAAATTTTGATTTGCTTAACAGGATTATCAGTGCTGATGGTGTATTTGCCGTCGTTGTTGGTAGGCCCGCCAATGGAAGTGCCGTTAAATTTAACCGACACAAAAGGCAACGGTTCATTTGTGCGGGAGTCAATAACGGTACCCGTAACAACTGTTGATTGTGCAAATACGGTAGTAGCAGCAAGTAAAAAGAAGCTCAACAAAACCAGCTTCCGGTATAAGTATGTATAGTTCATTTATTTTGTTGCCTTCTGCAAATTCAGTATTTTAATGATGTACGTAAATACCCGTTAAAACATTTGCAATTGATATTCTCTTTTTAAAATATTTGTTATCAGTGCGTTACAATAAACAGTCCAAAAGGTTATTTTACGTAAGTAATATTCAAAATCAAACCTTGTTATGACTATTCTGCATCGTGTCATGCCACCCGGCTGCAAAGCATTTAAAGGCATCCGGAGTCCGTTTTTGTCAAGTGCCAAAGGTAAAAAAAAACCTAACAGACTATTGTGGTCAAAAAGTCAAATATGAGTGCCGATAAGGGAACAATTTAGTAAACATTACAATAGGATTAATATAAATTAAACCCTACAACGGCCAACATCAATAGGTTAGTATAGGCCCCGGCGAGGATATCATCCATCATAATTCCCCATCCGGAAGGAAATCTTTCCATCTTACGGATGAATAACGGCTTTACAATATCAAAAAAGCGAAATAATACCAGGGCGGTAATTACATATTTGGGCTCTACGGGTATAAAAAGCAGGCTTATGCACATTCCTGCAACTTCGTCAATCACTACACGACTGGGATCTTTTCCCCAAATTTTCTCAACAATTCCTGATGACCACACACCTAACAATGTTGTTACAATTGTAATTGTCAATGATAAGACCAGTGGGGGAGTGGTTCCCATCCACGCCAGGTACCAGCAAATACAACAAAATACGGCCGCAATTGTGCCGCCGCCTTTAATGTAACCTATGCCAAAAGTTGAGGTGAATATTTTGTGGAAGAGCATGGTTATGTTGTAACGGTTTGCGGAAGTTTTAAAGGTTATAAAGTAGCAATCTTTAGTTTTAACAAAGGGCTGTAAATGCTAAAACCTGTTTAACATTTACAACCCTTACACCGTTTGCAACTTTTATAAATTACAATACATCCACCAGTTCCTGGTAATAGTCAAGACCCAGGTGGGTTATTAAATCTTCGCCCATTAAGTGGCGCAGGGTGTTTTGTAATTTTATCAGTTGTTTGAAAATATCATTTTCAGGTGGCAAACCTGCTGCAGTTTGCGGCGATTTTAAGTAGAACGATAACCATTCCTGTATACCGCTCATATTGGCACGTTTTGCAAGGTCGCTGAATAAGGCTAAATCCAATGCTATTGGCGCGGCCAAAATCGAGTCGCGGCAAAGGAAATTGATTTTAATCTGCATTTTGTAGCCTAACCAGCCAAAAATGTCGATGTTGTCCCAGCTTTCCTTGTTATCGCCATGAGGCGGATAATAGTCGATACGGATTTTGTGATATAAATCGCCGTATAATTCCGGATTGTCTTCAGGTTTAAAAATGTCTTCCAGCACACCCAGTTTCGAAACTTCTTTTGTTTTAAAGTTATCCGGATCGTCCAGTACCAAACCATCGCGGTTACCTAAAATGTTTGTCGAGAACCAGCCTTTAACACCTAACGAACGTGCGGCTAAACCAGGCGCCAAAATGGTTTTCATTAAAGTCTGGCCTGTTTTAAAATCTTTACCTGCAATGGGTGATTCGGTTAATTTTGCCAATTCAATCATCGCCGGGATGTCAACTGTTAAGTTAGGCGCACCGTTTGCAAACGGGATACCTAATTTTAAAGCTGCATATGCATAAATCATACTTGGTGAAATACGTTTGTCGTCATCAACCAAAGCCTGCTCAAATTTTGCAAGTGTTTGGTGTATTTCCGATGCTTCGTAGTATATCTCGGTCGAACCACACCAGATCAAAACTATACGATCGCAGCCATTTTTTTCTTTAAAGGTTGTAATGTCGTTCATTACTTCCTGCGCCATTTCATAACGGGTACCAGTTTTAACGTGTGTACCTATCAGATTCTTAGCGTAATTTTTATCAAAAGCCGCTTTCATCGGAACAACCACTTCAAGCTCAGCTTTTACTGATTTTAATAAGTCTGCTTCAAGTACTTTTGCTTTCGTGGCAGCTTCGTAAACGTTATCAGAGTATACATCCCATCCACCAAAAACAATATCTTCAAGCTTTGCCAGTGGCACAAAGTCTTTAACTTTTGGGTAACGGTTTTCAGTTCTTTTACCAAGGCGTATGCTGCCCATTTGGGTAAGTGAGCCAATTGGTTGTGATAAGCCTTTTTTTACCGCCTCAACGCCGGCAATCATTGTGGTAGCCACAGCTCCCAATCCCGGAATTAAGATGCCTAATTTACCATTAGCCGGTGTAATATTAGTTTTCATATTTATTTATTATAGTGTACACACATTTATTATAGCCATTTATTGGCCTTATACCAGTTTAACGTTTCGGTAACCCCGGCTTTCAAATCATAAGCTGGAGTAAATTCAAGGTCGGCTTTTGCCTGCGAAATATCGCAATTCCAGTTAACCGCCATCAACTCCTTTAGCTTCTCAACATTAAGCACCGAAGCCTTATTGCTCAAAGAACAAACTTTTTCGGATATGTTTGCAATTAATTTTACAAAGTTTACAGGCAAATGAAACTTAAAGGTTTTTAAATTTAACACTTGTCGTGTAAAATCGCCTAAAGCATAACGGCTATAATAGCCGCCGTCGCTTAAATTATATGCCTGTTTATTACCTGTATGCAATGCTTTAAAAGCAACTTTTGCTAAATCAGTAACATATATAAAGGTTAGCTTTTGGTCTATATTGCCAATATACGGTTCAATGCGATTGCTTAGTTGTTTAAAAAATATAAATATGTCCTTATCGCGCGGGCCGTAAACAGCTGTGGGTCTTAAAATGGTATAATTTAAACTGTCTATGCTCTTTAGTTTTTCTTCGGCAAGTATTTTACTTCTGCCGTATGCGGTTACCGGGGTGGGGGTAGTTTCCTCGGTTATTATCCCGTCCAAACTATTTAATGGGCCAACACCCGCCAGGCTGCTTATAAGCACAAATTTTTTCAAGCCGATATTACTTTCAGCTGCTGCTTTTGCCAGGTTATAAGTATAATCAGCATTTATATGCTCATATTCCTGTGCCGACCGAGCCGTTGTAACACCGGCAGCATGGATAATATAATCGTACTTGTTTTCGGTAATATTATCTTTTAGCGCTTGCACACTGTCAAAGTTGGGGTAGGTGAATTTAATATCAAGACCTGCCAGGTGGTCAATTTTGCTGCTTTTGCGTACTGCGGCAAAAATCTCCATATTGTTATTTAGTGCTTCTTCAATTAAATGGAACCCGACAAATCCGCTTGCACCGGTTATTAAAACCCGCTGCTTCATATTTCTTTTTCGTACAGCCTGTACGTTTTATAAGGATCGCCCTTAATAGCTTTTATAGCCTCATTTATCAATACATTGTTTTCCAGTGTCCAGCCGGCTTCTGCATGTTTAAGACCGCGTTCCCGGTATTCTTTTATGATTGAGCCGTACAAACAAGCCTCAATGCCCATTTTACGATAACCATCAATCACACCAAGGGCATAAATGCGGATGCTCTGTATTTTCTTTTTACCTAATAGTAATTTAAAGATGCCTGTAGGCAGCAAGCGCCCGCGTTTTATTTTCTTAAAAATCTCGTTATAATTTGGCAAAGCAAGCCCGAAACCTACAATCTTATTATTTTGTTCGGCTACATACACGAAGTTTTCGTCCAGTATCAGCTTTAAATCCTTTGCCAGCCAGTCGAATTCCGCATCGGTAAATGGCACAAAGCCGCTATTTTGATCCCAAGCAGAGTTGTATACCTCGCGTACTTTTTCAACCTCGCTTTTAAAGTTTTTAAGGTCTACCTTACGGATAACGATGTTATTGCGCTTAAGACGCTCCTGCAAGGCTCCCAATAAGCGAATCGATTTATCGTCGTAGCCATCACCGTCCCAGTGCCAGGCAATCAGGTCCATTTGTTTTTCGAACCCGTATTTTTCAATCAAATCGGCATAGTAAGGGAAATTATAGGTCATCATCAGCATTGGAGGGCTGTCAAAACCTTTAATTAATAACCCACACGCTTCATTAGTCGAAAAATTTACCGGGCCGATCGATTTTTGGTCAACGCCTTTATCTTTTAACCATTTGGTAGCTGTATCAAAAAGCATATTGGCGGTTTCCTGGTCGTTTATACAATCAAAAAACCCCCAGAAGCCATCGTTTCTTTTATTATGCTCGTTGTGTGCGTTATTTAAAATAGCGGCAATGCGACCGGTCACTTTATTGCCGTCATAAGCCAAAAAACATTGCAGCTCATTGTGTTTATGAAACGGGTGCTTTGTTAGCAGGTCGCGCTGTGCAATAAACAACTCCGGAACATAGTTGGGGTCATCTTTATAAAGGTCGTGCGGAAAATCAATGAACGTTCCAAGCTCTTTTTTGGAGTTAACCTGTACTATTTTCTTCATCAGGTATGCAATTCTGTTATTTTGTTAAATAATAAACAAGCATCGCCTACTGTTGTCTGCGATGCTTGCTTTATTGAATTAAACTATTGCCATTTACGGCGTAATCCGGTTTATATTTTTTCTTTAATTGATGTAACACCAACATCCTTAAAGGCTTTTGCGATTTTTTCAATGGCTTCTTCAATTTGCTCGAAGGTGTGGGTGGCCATTAACGAAAAACGTAGTAAAGATGAGTCGGAAGGAACAGCCGGCGATACAACCGGGTTAACAAATATACCTGTATCCTGTAAATGCCTGGTAACCTGAAAGGTTTTCATATTATCCCTTACGTATATTGGAAGGATAGGGCTTTCAGTTGGGCCCAAATCAAATCCTTCCTCTAACAAAAGTTTCATGGCATAGTTAGTATTGTCCCAAAGCTTAGCTATGAGCTCCGGCTCCGATTCAATAATATCAAGCGCTGCAATAACACTGGCAACCGACGCCGGAGGCATGCTGGCGCTAAACATTAATGCCCGTGCGCGGTGTTTCAAATAATCAATTGTTTCGGCGTCGGCAGCAATAAATCCTCCTAATGATGCTAACGATTTGCTGAACGTGCCCCCTATAAGGTCAACTTGGTCAGTAAGGCCAAAATGTGAGGCTGTACCTGCGCCGTTGTGGCCTATTACACCCAAACTGTGTGCATCATCAACCATTATGTTGGCGCCAAACTTATCAGCAATTTTTGTAATTTCAGGAAGTTTAACGATATCACCCTCCATACTGAATATGCCGTCAACGGCAATTAATTTGACAGCTTCTTCCGGCAAAATGCTCAGTTTGCGCTGCAAATCTTCCATGTCGTTATGGGCGTATTTGATAACTTTTGAGAATGATAACCTGCTGCCGTCAATTAACGAAGCGTGGTCATACTCATCCAATATCAAATAATCGTTACGGCCGGTAATGCACGATAGCACCCCCAGGTTAACCTGGAAGCCAGTGCTAAACAAAACAGCACCCTCTTTCCCAACATAATTTGACAGCCTTTTTTCAAGCTCTATGTGGATATCAAGCGTTCCGTTCAAAAATCGTGATCCTGCGCAGCCAGTTCCGTATTTTTCAATTGCCTTTTTAGATGCTTCCTTTATCTTAGGGTGGCTTGTTAACCCCAAATATGAATTGGAACCAAACATTAGTACACGTTTGCCATCAATAAATACTTCCGTATCCTGGCCAGACTCAATAGGCCTGAAATAAGGATATAGGCCCATTTCCCGGATTAGGTTGGCATCCTGGAACTGTGCAATCTTCTCATGTAGTCTTTTAACCATGTATTAACCCTGCTTAAATTTTTTGTAAAAATACCATGAATTAGGTTATATCTTATATTTAGTTGGTAACTTTTTTTCAATTACCATAAAAGCATAGTGCTCCCATTCGGCAAATTAATTAATTTTTTTAGTTATTCGGCGACACAATTTTTGATTTTTTTCTAAAAAATGCAAAAAAGCCCCCTATTGTAGTTTTAATGACATACTTGCGTAAAATTTTTGTTGTCTTTTTTTCAGGTTATTTAAATGTGTCCATATTAGCGTATCCTTATGAAAAATAAAATTTATTGGCAACCTTTGCCTTTAACTGTTGTTACTAACCGGATGCCGCACCGTAATATGAAAAAAACCGCCTCCCTATTCATTATAAATATAGCAATAATTTTTCCGGCCATTTTGTTTGCGCAAACTAGTACCGATACCATTGTAACTTTAAAACAGTGCGTCGAGTTTGCCCTGCGCAACCAACCTGTAGTGAGGCAAGCCTCAATTGACGAACAAATTAACGAACGTAATATAAAAATCAGTCTTGCTGATTGGCTACCGCAGGTTAATGGCTCTGGCGAATACCAGCATTATTTTAAGGGGAGCCCGGCAAGCAGTTCATCAACCAAAGCCAACCAGGCTGCGGGTACACGGAATGACGAGTTCTCGTTATTGGGTTTACAGGCCAGCCAGGTTATTTATAATAATGATGTATTACAGGCGGCCAAAGCAGCTAAATATTCGCGCCAATATTATAAGGAGAATATTTTTAGCAGCCAGGTGAATGTCGTTTCAGACGTTAGCAAGGCTTTTTTTGATGTACTGCTGTCGCAAAAACAATTGGATATTTTAAATGAAGACATTGCCCGGTTGCAGCGCAGCCAAAAGGACGCCTACAACAGGTACCAGGCCGGCGTGTCGGATAAAATTGATTACAAGCAGGCTACTATATCATTAAACAATTCAATTGCCAGCCGTAAGCAAACCGCCGAAGCTATCAATAGCAAGCAAGCTTACTTGAAACAAATAATGGGAATATCGGCGGGACATAACCTCGTATTGTTGTACGATTCGTCGCGTTATGAGCAGGCTGCAATTATCGATACCAATCAAAAGCTTGATGTAAATAATCGCATCGAATTCCAATTACTGCAAACACAGAAAAATCTAAAGAACGTTAATGTAAATTATTATAAGAATGGTTTTTTACCGTCTCTTTCTGCTGTAGGCAGCTATAATTGGATCTATTTGAGCGACAGGTTTGGCAGTTTATACAATAATTCATACCCAAGCGCGTACGCGGGACTGTCACTGGCGCTGCCTATTTTCCAGGGAGGGAAACGTCTGCAAAATTTAAGTAAGGCCCGTTTGCAGGTTACACGTGCTGATTTGGATATTGAGAATTCTGCAAATACCATCAACACCGAATATGTGCAGGCGCTTGCCGGATACAAAAGCAATTATACCAGCTGGCAACTGATAAAGCAAAACGTTGATCTCGCCAAGGATGTTTACAAGATTGTTAGCCTTCAATACCGCGAAGGCATTAAAACCTATCTTGATGTAATTGTGGCACAATCAGACCTGCGTACCGCTGAGCTGAATTATTATAATGCATTGTTCCAGTTATTATCGAGCAAAATAGACCTTCAGAAAGCATTGGGCACCCTTTCTGTACAACCAAATTGAATATGAAAACAAGAGATATACTTTTAGCCGGAACGGTTTGTATTTTAATGTGGTCGGCGTGCAAAAATAAAAAGGATGCAGCTAATGCTCCGCTGCCGCCAACCCCCGTTTATGTTGCCGATGTAAAAACTGCCGAAGCCGTGTATTATGACCAATACCAGGGCAATGTTATAGCTTTAAATACAGTTGAATTGCGCAGCCAGGTTACTGGTTTTATTACCGGCATATTTTTTAACGAAGGTGAAATAGTAACCAAAGGCAAGGCTTTGTACGAAATTGACAGGCGCAAATTTCTCGACGCTTATGCACAAGCCCAGGCAAATTTGGGAAGCGCCGAGGCAAATTTAATAAAAGCCCAAAAAGATATTGACAGGTACAACATGCTGCTCAAAAACGATGCTGTGGCTCGCCAAACGGTCGACCAGGCTGAAGCAACTTTCGAGACCAGCAAAAGCCAGGTTGCCGTAGCTAAAGCTGCTGTGGCATCTGCAAAAACCGATCTTTCGTACGCAACTATCGCTGCACCTTTTACTGGTCGCATAGGTATTTCACAAGTAAAGCTTGGTACCCAGGTGTCGCCGGGCAGCACCTTATTAAATACCATTTCGAGCGAACACCCTATCGGGGTTGATGTAGTAATTAACGAGCAGGATATTAGCCGTTTTTATGAGCTTCAAAAACACAATACCGATTCAACCTTTAAGCTGCAGTTGAGCGATGGTACTACTTATAACCAGGCTGGTAAAGTTCGCGCAATTGACCGTGGTGTAAACGCAACGACAGGTACCGTTAAAGTAAGAATTGAATTTTCGAACAATAATGATGTACTAAAAGATGGTATGAGCTGCGTACTGAAGGTGTTAAACAGCCAATCGGGCAACAGGCTGCAGATTCCGTCTAAAGCTGTTACCGAGCAAATGGGTGA
Organism: Mucilaginibacter flavidus; assembly: GCF_024055575.1. Classification (GTDB taxonomy): domain Bacteria; phylum Bacteroidota; class Bacteroidia; order Sphingobacteriales; family Sphingobacteriaceae; genus Mucilaginibacter; species Mucilaginibacter flavidus. The sequence continues at coordinate 131,554 of NZ_JAMXOE010000014.1, forward strand.
GTTTTTTGTATTTACAGCCCTGGATACAATTGCAAAACAGATAAAAGTAAAGCTTGGGCCGCATATAGGCAACAATGTGGTTGTTATGGATGGGCTTAAACCAGGCGATAAGGTAATAACGGATGGTTTTCAGCGCTTGCGTGATGGAGGTAAAATCACACTTGGGCCACCGGCAGTAGCACCGGGTGCCGCGGGACAGGCGCCGGCAAAAGGCGGTGCGGCTAAATAAATTTGATTGCTTGTTTTAGGATTATTCGATTCCTGTTTCTCTAAAAAGATAAAGAATGATTGCAGATACTTTTATAAAACGACCGGTTACAGCTATCGTTATTTCGTTAGTGATAGTTATAGTTGGTATAATATGTATAATAAACCTGGCTGTAGGGCAATACCCCGAAATTGCGCCGCCAACAGTTAGCATAACCGGTACCTATATTGGGGCCGACGCGCTCACGGTTGAGCAAACCGTTGCCACGCCGGTTGAGGTACAGGTTAACGGCACCCCGGGCATGACCTATTTGCAAAGTAATAGTACCAGCAACGGCCAAATGAGCATGACAGTGAATTTTGAGGTTGGTACAGATATAAACATTGCCGCGCTTGATGTACAGAACCGTGTTGGTATAGCAACGCCAACTTTACCGCAGGAGGTGCAGCGTTTGGGTTTAATTACCCGCAAACGTAACCCCAGCATATTACTACTGGTGGCCATTTATGCCCCGAAAGGAACGCATGATGTTACCTTTTTAGATAACTACACCAACGTTTTTGTACGCGATGCGCTGTTACGCTCAAAAGGCGTAGGCGACGTAATCAGCCGTGCTGATGATTTTAGTATGCGTATCTGGCTTAAGCCGGATAAGCTTGCTGCCTTAGGAATGACAGCTAATGACGTTACGAGTGCATTGCAGGAGCAGAATGCCCAGGTGGCAGCGGGCTCGGTGGGCACAACCCCGCAGGAGCAGGTGCAAGCCTTTGAGTATACCATAATAGTTAAAGGCCGTTTAACTACTCCCGAGGAGTTTGGAAATATAATTGTACGCACGCAGCCAGGTAACGGCTCGGTTGTGCATTTGAGGGATGTAGCCAGGGTTGAGCTGGGTAAATTTAACTACGCTGGTAACTCGTTTGTTGATAATAAGCGCGCATCGTACCTGCTGGTTTACCAGGCGCCAAACAGTAACGCTATCGAAACTGCTGAAAATGTTTACGCTACAATGGAGCAGCTTAAAAAGAGCTTTCCAACCGATGTTGACTATGTAGTACCGTTCGAATCAATTACTGTTGTAAAGGTGTCTGTACGTGAGGTGATTGAAACGCTGGTAATAGCATTGTTCCTGGTTATTTTGGTGGTGTTTTTGTTCTTACAAAGCTGGCGGACAACCCTTATCCCGATTTTGGCAATCCCGGTATCAATTATTGGTACGTTCATATTCTTTATCCCGTTGCACTTCACCATAAATACGCTTACCTTATTCGGGTTTGTGCTGGCCATAGGTATTGTGGTAGATGATGCTATTGTGGTGGTTGAAGCCGTGCAGCATTATATGGACGAAAAGGGCATGTCGCCCAAAGAGGCTACCGCGCACGCCATGAAAGACATATCGGCGCCGGTAATAGCCATTGCCCTGATTTTGGCCGCGGTGTTTGTACCGGTTGGTTTTATACCGGGTATTGTAGGCAGGCTTTACCAGCAGTTTGCCATCACTATAGCTATATCCGTGTTAATATCGGCGTTTGTGGCTTTATCGTTAACGCCTGCGCTGTGTACGCTGATTCTGCGCCCGCACAAGATTGATGAGAAATCAAAAGGGTTGAACAAATTCTTTTTTTGGTTCAACAGTTGGTTTACCCGTGTTACCGGCAAGTATCGCAACGGCGTTCACCGGGGAATAAAAAATCCCGCCCTTATTGTAATTATACTTGTTTGTATTGTTGTGGGCACCATACTCCTTTTTAAAGAGAAACCAACCGGCTTTTTACCCACCGAGGATGAGGGACGTGTTTACATAACTTACGATTTACCCGAAGCTTCATCAACCAAGCGAACGGTTGATGTTCTGCACCATGTTATGAGCGCGCTCGACAGTATTCCCGAAGTTTATCACTACGCGGCGCTGGGCGGGTTAAACGTAATAAGTTTTGCCAGTAAATCAAACAGTGCAACCATATTTTGCCAGCTACGACCCTGGGACGAGCGAAAAGATAAATCGCAACAAGTGGAGGCTGTAATAGCAAAGATCCAGAAAAAGTTATCAGTTTATAAAGAAGCGAATGTCGTGGTGATTTCGCCTCCGGCTGTGCCTGGCTTAGGAACATCGGCAGGTTTTTCATTTATTTTGGAAGAGAAACAGGCCGGCGGCGACATCAAAAATTTTGAGAAAGTACTACAAAATTTTACGGCAGCTGTAAACAAACGGCCTGAAATTGCAAGGGCCTTCTCATTCTTTACTGCGCGCACCCCGGCATACCAGCTAACTATCGACAGGGAAAAGGCGAAAAAGCTTGGCGTATCCATATCCGATATAAGTACCGCATTGCAAACTTATATGGGTAGTGCGTTTGTGAACGACTTTACAGTTTATGGCCGTAATTTTCACGTAGTGGCCCAGGCTGATACAAATTACCGTACCAATATTGCCGATATAGGACAGTATTTTGTGCGTAACTCGGCGGGTGGAATGGTTCCGTTAAGCACGGTAACCAGCTATAAAGTAATCGAAAATGCGCCGCTGATATCGCACTTTAACTTGTTCCGGTCTGCCGAAATTGACGGTACTGCCAAACCCGGCTATAGTAGTGGTGATGCCATAAAAGCATTACAGGAAGTTGCTGCAGAAACATTACCGCAGGGCTTTGGCTACGAATTTGCCGGCCTAAGCCGCGAGGAGATTATATCAGGATCGAAAACAGTATACATCTTTATGTTATCTATCGGTTTCGTGTTCCTGTTCCTGGCAGCATTATACGAAAGCTGGTCGGTTCCGTTTTCAGTGCTGCTGGCAGTGCCGCTGGGTGCATTTGGCGCCATCTTGTTTTTATGGTTTAAACCCGGTCTGGATAACAATATCTATGCGCAGATAGGTTTAATTACATTGATAGGTTTGGCGGCAAAAAATGCCATCCTGATAGTGGAGTTCGCCAAAGAACGTGTTGACAGGGGTATGGAACTTGAAAAGGCCACACTCGAAGCTGTACGACTTCGCCTGAGGCCAATTATCATGACGTCGATGGCGTTTATATTAGGTGTAGGGCCGCTGCTGGTTGCCTCAGGTGCCGGTGCCAAGGCAAGACAGACCATCGGTTGGACAGTATTTGGCGGGATGCTAACCGCAACATCGCTGGCTATATTTATAGTGCCGGTACTGTTTTATCTGATAACCAAATTTGCCTATGGTAAAGAAAAACTGGCCGAATTGCAGAAAACCTATAAACCTGATCCTGAAGTTGATCCGCAGGCGTGATCAGATATCAGTTAATTTGAGATTAGAGCTTACGAGAAGAACGAATCCTTTGCATTTATACATGCAAGGGCTTTTTCTTTTCTACAAATCTCCAATTAACTAATCACCAATCTCTGCTTAAGTAACCTCTCGATAGTACAATTTCGACCTTTTTACCCTGCAAAAATACTGTTACAATGTCAGTGACAACGGTTAGACTGACAGGCTGGATTATGCCAATGTTAAAAAAATGACAACTATCACTCCTAACTATTGCAGTAAAAAAGTCAGCTGATTATCAATCTTCTAAGGATTTAACAATTGTTAATAAAACTTGTTAATTAGTACGTTAAAGGCTTGTTTACATAAATCAGACATTGGTTTTGGCACACTGGCAAAGTATTTGTTTAGGGGGGAGTGTATAGAATTATCTATCAGTTCACTTAAATGATAAACACAACAATGAAAAACTCAACAAAATGGATAGCTTCGGTAGCAACTGCTGCAGCTATATTTTTCTCAGTTAACGTAAAAGCCCAAACCACGGAAAAAAGCGCATGGCGCCTGGGCTTTGGAGTTGAAGCCGGCATACCAACTGGCGCGTTAAGCACCAGTCCTGCGTATTCAAAATTCGAACTTGGCGGTACTGCCCGTTTACAATATGGTATCGAAAAAAATCTTGCGTTAACTTTTACTTCAGGTTACTATAACTTCTTCGCTACCCAGGCTGCTAAAGACGTAGGCGGCGAAAGCTTTGGTGTTGTTCCTGTAAAACTTGGTATCAAAGGTTTCCTTACCGATAATATTTATTTAGGCGGTGAAGCCGGTGCCGGTTTCGAAACCAAATACGCTAAAAACACCAAATTGATTTTGTCACCTGCTGTAGGCTGGGCTAACAAATCATGGGATGTTGGCGTTCGTTACGAAAACTTCTCAGGCCAGAGCGATAGCTACGGAGTAGTAGCCCTGCGTTTAGCTTACGGTTTTGCACTGTAAGTGTTAGTAATTCAAGCAAAAAAACGAAAGCCCTTTATCAATGCGATAAAGGGCTTTTTTGTGGATTTTTTGTAGAGACGCAATATTTTGCGTCTCGGAGCAGTGCTGGAACTTCCTCGTATGGTTTACCTTCCTTTAAGTAGAAGACGCAAAATATTGCGTCTCTACGTAGATTAAACTAATTTTCCCAATGCCCCTTTAATGCGGCTCATTGCCTCAATCAACTTATCCTCGGCTGCGGCATAGCTTATGCGGATTGATTTTTTGTCGCCAAATGAATCACCGCCAACAGTTGCCACATGGGCTTCTTCTAACAAGAATATCGCAAGCTCATCGGCATCATTAATGGTTTTGCCATTATAGCTCTTGCCGAAGAATGAAGTAACATCCGGGAAGAAGTAAAACGCGCCCTCGGGCAGGTTAACTTTTATGCCGTCAATATCTTTCAATAAACCATAAACCAAATCGCGGCGTATTTTAAATTGCTTGCGCATTTCAAGAACCGACTCCAGGCCTCCTTCATAAGCAGCAACACCGGCACGCTGGGTAATTGAACAGGTACCTGATGTGATTTGTCCCTGCATTTTATCGCAGGCATTTGCAATTTCTTTGTTCGATGCGGTATACCCTATACGCCAGCCTGTCATAGCGAACGCCTTCGACCAGCCGTTGATGATAATTACACGATCTTTTATATAATCAAACTGTGCGATCGATTCATGCTTGTCAACGAAGTTGATGTGCTCATAAATCTCGTCAGACAGGATATAAACTTGAGGATATTTTTCAAATACTTTTGCCAAACCTTCCAACTCGTCTTTACTATAAACGCTGCCGGTAGGGTTGCATGGCGACGAAAACATAAACAGTTTTGTTTTTGGGGTGATGGCGGCTTCCAACTGTGCTGGGGTGATTTTAAAATCCTGCTCAACAGGGGCATCTATAAATACACTTACACCTTCAGCAAGTTTAACCACCTCGCTGTAAGATACCCAGTAGGGTGTAGGGATAATAACTTCTTCGCCTGGGTTTACCAAACATAGCACCGCGTTGGCAATAGCCTGCTTTGCGCCGGTTGAAACCACAATTTGGCTGAAATCGTAGTCAAGTCCGTTTTCGTTTTTTAATTTGGCAACTACCGCTTTTCTTAATTCAGGGTAACCCGATACCGGGGTATAATAAGTAAAGTTTTGGTCCATAGCCTTCTTGGCAGCTTCCTTAATATGCTCAGGGGTATGAAAATCCGGCTCGCCAAAGCTTAGGCTTATCACATCAACACCTTTTGCTGCAAGTTCGCGGCCCATTTTGGCCATCTTGATAGTAGCTGATTCCGACAGGTTATTTATCCTGTTACTTAATGTACTCATATTGTTTTTTGATTATTGCGCGGCAAATATAGAAAAAGTCTTAAGTCTGAAGTAATTAGTCTTGAGTCTGGCAGTTGTTTGTTACTGTTTTTTAACATTTCCTTAATCTGTATTTTGCAAAAAAAGTAATTTTAAACGTAGTTTATATTTATTGATTATGAACTTTAAAATCAACAGGACGAATTTTGCAAAAGTGATAAAACTAAAAAATATTTAAAAGCACCCCGTAGAGACGCGATGCTTCGCGTCTCCCGCTGACAGGTAAACCACATGTTGGTGAACAATTAATAATAGTACCTGGTTTTTAAAATGGAAAATATCAACCAAGCGCAGGCCTGTCCTTCGGGAGACGCGATGCATCACGTGTCTACGACGCCACCCAAAATGTCTATGCATCAATCCTTTCATTTCTTTTTTAATTCCCTGGCCTAAATCACATCCATTTCCTAATAAAAACCATATTTTTGCCGCAAATAAGGACGGTTTTGAAAGAACAGAAAAGGATAATACTGGTTGCGTTGATAGTGGGTGTAGTCCTGATGCTGGCAAAATTCGGGGCATATTTTTTAACTGCGTCAACCTTTGTACTTACTGATGCTACCGAAAGCATAGTAAACGTGCTGGCCAGTTCCTTTGCGTTTTTTAGTATTTACCTGGCAGCACAGCCACGCGACGAAAACCACCCTTACGGTCATGGTAAAGTAGAGTATTTCTCTGTTTTTATCGAAGGCTCGCTGATTGCCATTGCGGCCATTATCATCATTGTTAAAGCTGTTTATGGTATATTTTACCCCAATGCTATACACGATCTTATAACCGGCGCCATCATTATCGGAATAACCGGCGTGGTTAACGGCGGACTTGGCTATTTTATGATTAATAAAGGCAAGTCGCTCCATTCAATAACTATCGAAGCGGACGGCAGGCACCTTATGGCCGATATGGTTACCAGCGTTGGGCTGGTAGTTGGTTTACTGCTTATTCATTTTACAAAAATATTGTGGCTCGATAGTGGCTTGTCTATCTTAGTGGCAATCTACATTTTGTATAGCGGTTACCGCTTGGTACGCCGTTCGGTTTCAGGCCTGATGGATGAAGCCGATTTTGGGGTGGTAAATGAAATTGTATCGGTACTTAATGAAAAACGCCGCGACGAATGGATTGATATCCACAATTTTCGCGCGCAAAAATATGGTCACGAGCTGCATATCGATTGCCATTTAACGCTGCCTAATTATTTTGATTTAAATAGGGTGCACGCAGAAGTTAAGTTGGTTGACGAGCTAATAAATAATGAAGTTACCAAAACGGAACTTTTTATCCATGCCGATCCCTGTTTGCCGGAATGCTGTCACTACTGCAGCATGCCGAATTGTCCCATACGCAGCGAAGCAAAAAACGAAGATATTATTTGGACGATGGATAAAATTATCCGCAACAAAAAACACTTTGAATAATGTATCCATTTAACGTACGTGTTTACGGAATTTTAATTAACGACGCAGGCCAGGTGCTGATAAGTGATGAGCAGGAATACGGCATGCGCTTCACCAAATTCCCTGGCGGAGGGTTGGAGCCGGGTGAGGGTTTGATAGATGGCCTTAAGCGCGAGTTTGTTGAAGAATGCAACTTGAATGTGGAAGTGCTAAGCCATTTTTATACTACTGATTTTTATGTGAAATCGGCGTTTAATAATTCACAGGTTATCAGTATTTATTACCTTGTTAAAAACATCGACCCGATAAACCTTAATATTAAAACCGTTGTGTTTGATTTTGATAGCGAGGGCGACACGCTGCAGGCTTTCCGCTGGGTAAACCTCAGCGACATGCACCTCGAAGATTTTATCTTTCCTACAGATAAGCGCGTTGCCGAACTTTTAATTGAAACCATATGAGCCTTGTTGAACGCGATTTAAAGGTAATTTGGCACCCATATACCCAAATGCAAACTGCTCAGGCGCCGGTGCCAATTGTGCGCGGTGAGGGTGCTTGCCTGTTTGACGAAAGCGGAAAAAAATATATCGATGCGGTTTCATCATGGTGGGTAAATATACACGGGCATGCACATCCTTACATTGCCCAAAAAGTTGCCGAGCAGTTGCAAAAGTTGGAACACGTAATATTCGCCGGTTTCACGCACGAAGGTGCGGTGGAACTGGCCGAAAGGTTATTAAAGCTGTTACCCGGCAATCAACAAAAAGTATTTTATTCGGATAATGGCTCAACCGCCAACGAAGTGGCCATAAAAATGTGCCTGCAATACTGGCACAACAGTGGCGAGGCCCGTACAAAAATACTGGCCTTTAAAAATGCCTATCACGGCGATACTTTCGGGGCCATGGCTGTAAGTGGTCGCAGTGCCTTTACTGCTGCGTTTGATTCTCTCTTATTTGAGGTTGAGTTTATTGATTTGCCAACAGAAGAAAATATACAAAGTCTTAAATCTCAAATCTCAAGTCTCAAATCTGAATTAGCCTGCTTTATATTCGAACCTTTGGTGCAGGGAGCCGGTGGGATGATAATGTACGAAGCAAAATACCTTAATGAGCTGATGAAACATTGCCGAGAGGAGAATGTCCTGATGATCGACGATGAGGTGTTTACAGGGTTTGGCCGCACCGGGAAGAATTTTGCCTGTGATCATTTAACAGAGCAACCCGATATCATGTGTTTTTCCAAGGGGCTTACCGGTGGTACCATGGCACTGGGTGTAACTACCTGCAGCACGCAGATTTACGATGCGTTTTTATCTGACGACCGCCTGAAAACGCTTTTTCACGGGCATTCGTTCACCGCTAACCCGGTAGCCTGCGCAGCGGCGCTGGCCAGCATGGATTTGTTTATCGAACCATCAACCCGTCAAAATATTGAAAGGATCGAGCAGATGCACACCTTATTCCTGCAAAAAATAAAGAATCACTCTAAAATAAAAACTGTACGCCAAACAGGTACCATACTTGCAATGGAATGGGAAACGGGTAACGACACTTCTTATTTCAGTTCGCTGCGCGATACTTTGTACAATTATTTTTTAAGGGCCGGCATCATATTGCGGCCGCTTGGTAACATTGTTTACATTTTACCCCCGTATTGCATTACCAATGATGAACTGGCCTATATTTACAGCCATGTTGAGCGTGCGCTCGATGAGATATAACTATGGAACTAAACACACTGCTGCCATCAATAATTGCTGATAACGCCTTGCATGCCAAATGGTTGAACACACTATCGTTAATGGAAAATACCGGGGCGCGTAAAATATCAGCCAGCGAGGACCCGCTAACGGTTACCTACATTATACTAAAACACGCTGCCGAAGAACACCGCCATGCATTCTATCTAAAAAAACAAATAGAAAAAACCGGCCCGGCTGCTTGTGCTACCTATGCTCCTGAATTTTTATTGGCGCCGGGATACAGCAAATACTATTTAAACCAGTTGGATATACAGGTTAGCAGGTACTTAAAACAGGCCTTAAAACTATCAGGTAAGGATTTACGCTTTGCGGCTTACCTGCTGGTTACTTATGCCATTGAGGTACGTGCCGATGAACTTTATCCGGTGTATCAGCAGGCACTTGACGATGCAGGCAGCAAGGTCAATGTCAAATCAATAATACTGGAAGAAGAAGGGCACCTGGAAGAGATGATCAGCCAGTTGAAGCAATTTTCGCCGCAATGGGAGCAGCATGCGCAAATAGCAGTTGATTATGAAACCCGGTTATTTAACGATTGGGTGAATGCACTGGCGGGCGAAATGATACCTGCCTAAAAAGTTATCAACTACAAAAAAAGCCATCCACATTAGCTGCGGATGGCTTTTTTGTGAGAGAAATATTGTTAATTATCTGCCGCCGCCAAGATCGCTCATACCAACTTTTTCAAAGTCTTTGGCAATTGCATAAGTGCCGGCAGGTGCTTTCGCATCCGATACGCTTGATATGGTAATTGGCTGCTCCTGGCCCTGCTGAAAGGCAGTAAACTGAACAGGGAAGCCACCTATTTTAGTATAGTAAAACGGTACGGCGGTTTCGGGAACGGTAATGTCGTTAGTGATCCATACATCGTATGTTTTACCGCTTTTAGCGTCTTTGGCAACTACTTTTTTACAGTTAAAACCCGATATCTGCTTGGTTTCAGTTCCGGGTGTAAATGTAAAAGTTGGCAATTGCGACATTCCTTCCTCAAGTTCAGCCGGGGTAGCAATGCCGGCTTTTTTCATGTTTGCAACAGGTACGTCCAGAACAACCGCCAGGTAATCGTGCTTGGCAGTGGTTAATATCTTGACATTAGCGGGCCCTAATGTTATCAATATTGCTGTCGAATCTGCAGTGAAATATTGTTTAACATCGGCCTGCTGACCGCGCATTTCGGTAGTGTAAGCCACCATACCCGATGTGTAATTTTTTTGCGCGCTGGCGCTCAATGTGGTTGCTGCAAGTGCTACGCCCAGGGCAACGTTAAAAAATTTAATATTCATGTTTTTTAGGGTTGTTTTTAATACAATTTAGCGTATTGTTAACTTAAATGCAAATTTTGTTTTATTGTTTATTGCGTTAGTTAGATACCGTGATCAGCGAAATGTTACGTTTCAGAACCTTAAATTTTATATTATTATTTATGGCTTCGCCCTTTAACTTGTCGATATAAGCATCGCTGTTGCTGCCATCCATTACAAGTAAGCGGTAAGCGAAGTTACTGTTTATTGCTTCAAGTTGGGTGTGCGGGTTGCCGGTAATATAAATATAATCGGCGCTTAACTTTTGGGAAAGCTCGTTATCAATGACCTGGCTGTTTAGAAGCAAAACCCTTTTATTAAAAAATTGCACCAGGCCGCCTTGTTTAGCCATCCATGGTATATTAATGTTTTTATTTAGCGGCAGTAATCGTATGTTACTTATCCTGCAGCTGTCCAAATAAGGCTGCACCGAATAACGGTAGGTTTTGGAGGTGTCTTTTAAATCGGTAAGTACAACGGTGGCGCTGCCGTTTTTAAATACTATTGCTTTGTGTTTATTGAGAGTTAGCCAGGCTATATTGTTGCTACGCCACGCATTGATTTTTTCGATGCACATACTTACGGAAAATATTAAAACGCATGTCAACGCAAGTTTAATCAGCCATTTCTTTTTATCATACAGAAAATAAAAAAGGCTGATAATAATAACGTAAAGCAGCAGGTATTCGGCAGTGGTGAGCCATATTTTTGAAATGGAGGCATAGGGCAGGTGTTCAATCCAGGTTAAAAACCTGTTCATTGCCAATATAGAATTTTCGAGCACCCAGGCTAACCCATTGGACACAAATGGTATTTGCGGTAACAGCAGGAGGAAAATACCGGAGTACATGATTATCTCTGTAGGGATAACGATAAACAAATTGCTGATTAAAAAATAAACCGGGAACTGGTGAAAGTAAAATGCGCTTAACGGAAAGGTAATGACCTGTGCAGCGATAGACACCGAGCTGGCCGACCATAATTTATCGGCCCATTTGTTTTTAAATTTGTGCCACTTATACACAATTGGCTGCAACACAATTAGCCCGAATACTGCGAGGTAAGATAGTTGAAAACCCACATCCACAATATAAAGCGGGTTATAAAACAGCAACCCCATAGCCGATGCCGCCATTATATTCAGTAAATTGATGTAGCGGCTGTAAGTTTTGCCAATTACCACCACGCTGATCATCACTGCGGCCCTGCAAACAGCCGGCGAGAACCCGGTGAGCATAGCGTAATACCAAATAAACGTTATAATTATGAGCGCCTTTAGCAGTTTACCATATTTAAACCGGTTTAAAAAGCCAAGGGCAAACGTTAATAATATGTAAACCACCGCCACATGCGCCCCCGAAACAGACAGCACGTGTATAGTCCCGGTTTTTGAATAAGCCTGTAAAACATCATCGCTTAAATCGGCTTTGTAACCTAAAATTAGTGTAGATGCTACGGCAATTGCGCTGGTGTCGTGCATGCTGCGTTTTAGTTTCTCAACCAGCACCCGCCTTTTGTGCAGCGAATAGCTGATCAATTCATTGCCCTTACCTTTTGCAAGCACGCTGTATTGTTTAGCGAATAAAAACTGCTGATAATAAATGTTCTGGTTGGCCAGGTATTGCTTATAGTTAAATTCAGCAGGGTTGAAGGGTGGGTTTACCGGGCTGTATTTTGCAGGAATGAGCAGTTCATCGCCATAGGCAAGATCGGGTGCAATGTCTTTAAGGGTGATGAGCAATGTTCCGGTTGCCGCAGTATGTTTGTCGTTATTTACAGTTTGCTCCACGGTAACCGTAAACCTGAGCCAGCCGTTTTTAAAAACGGGTTCGCTGTTAATTTTTACAACCAGGTATTGGGCTTGCACTTTTGAAAAGTGCTTTTGGTTGTTAAGCTCGTTATTATTTATAACGCTGATGTAGCCGGATAAAAGCAGGATGATAGCTAGCAAAAAGCCGCCGATCCAACGGTTTTTATAAACTGATAGTTGGGTATAGGTGAAATTTAGGGCGATGAAAATCAGGCTAATAACAACACCCAGTACAAGCAGTGAGTTAATATATTGAGGCGATGGAAAATTGATAGCCAAACCAATACCCAATACAAATGGAAATAACAGGATAAGGAAAGGGATTTCGCCTTTGTGGTTGGCTATCATATAGCCACTAATTTCACGAATTTATTCGAATTAAGAAAACACTAATTTTTACGAATTAAATCGAATTGCACGAATTGGAATTCGTGAAAATATTTATAACTGATCCCGCACCTCAATCAAAAACTTTTTAAGATTTTCGAGCGAACTGATTACGCGGTGGCTGTCTTTGGAATCAGCCATGTTGTTTTTTAAGTATTCTTTTGCACCTGTTAGCGTGTAGCCTTTATCTCGTATCAGGTGGAAGATAATTTTAAGGTTTTCTATGTCCTCAGGGGTAAAATAACGGTTGCCTTTTTTGTTCTTTTTAGGCTGCAAAATGTCGAATTCCTTCTCGTAAAATCTTATCAACGATTGGTTTACATCGAATAAAATAGCCACTTCACCCATGGTGTAGTACATCTTGCTGATTTCCCGTTCTTTATATGGCATATGCAAATGTAATTGTTTAATTGGAATATCGGAATAGGGTAATAAAATTAACAGATACTTAAGGTTGTTTATATAAACGGCCAATCGGATCCGTTAAAATCAGGAAATCTTTAAATCCTTTAATCATGGTTCAGACAATTTCGGACTAATACTTACCTTTGCGTCATGACAGCTACTCAAATTCGTCAGGCTTTTCTTGATTTTTTTGCATCGAAAGGACATACCATTGTACCCTCGGCGCCTATTGTAATTAAAAACGACCCTACGCTGATGTTTACAAACGCGGGGATGAACCAGTTTAAAGCGATTTTTTTAGGCGAGGAAACGCCGAAATTTAAACGAGCGGTTGATACGCAGCGCTGTTTGCGTGTATCGGGCAAGCATAACGATTTGGAGGAAGTAGGTATCGATACCTATCACCACACCATGTTCGAGATGCTGGGCAACTGGAGCTTTGGCGATTACTTTAAAAAGGAAGCCATTGAATGGAGTTGGGAGCTGCTGACCGAAGTATACAAGATAGACAAGGAGCGCCTGTACATTACCGTTTTTGAAGGTGACGAAAAGGAAGGTTTACCGAAAGATACCGAAGCCATCAATTTCTGGAAACAATTTGTGCCCGAAGACCACATTATTATGGGTAACAAAAAGGATAATTTTTGGGAAATGGGCGAAACAGGCCCCTGCGGTCCTTGTTCCGAAATTCACTACGATAACCGCACGGATGCTGAACGCCAGAAAGTAAGCGGTGCAAGTTTAGTAAATGCCGACGATCCGCAGGTTATAGAGATATGGAATAACGTGTTTATGCAGTTTAACCGCCTAAAGGATGGTTCGCTGCAGCCGTTGCCGGCTAAGCACGTGGATACGGGGATGGGCTTTGAGCGTTTGGTGCGTGTGATGCAGGGGGAAAGCTCAAATTATGATACGGATGTATTTACCCCGCTGATTGATTTTATCGCACAAAAAAGCGGAATAACCTACAACAGCGCCGCTAAGCCCGGCGCGGAAGGTTGGAACGAAGCCGTTGCAATGCGGGTACTAGCCGACCATATCCGCGCCATTAGTTTTGCTATTGCCGACGGGCAACTGCCATCAAACAATAAAGCAGGGTATGTTATCCGCAGGATATTGCGCCGTGCAGTTAGGTATAGCTATCAATATTTGGGATTTAAAGAACCGTTTTTAAATCAACTGGTGCCATTATTGGCTGAGCAGTTTAAGGGTGTATTTGATAATTTATATGACCAGAAAGATTTTGTGCAGAAAGTTGTTTTGGAAGAGGAGAATTCTTTTTTAAGGACATTGGAAAATGGACTAATAAGATTTTGGAATTATACGACAAACCTTAAAGATGCGGTAACTTTTCCGGAAGGAAACAAAAGTGAGAAACAGATTAGTGACTTGGCCAAGGCCACAATATCTCTACAGCAAGAGTTCACTTCCGAGAGAAGAAATAAAATAATTGCTGGACGGTTTGCATTTGAGTTATCGGATACACATGGATTTCCAATAGACCTTACAGAATTAATGGCTCGGGAAATTGGATGGACAGTAGATTTAGCCGATTACGATGCCGCACTTCAACAACAAAAAACTCGTTCCCGCGCTGCCACTGCCATCGATACTGGCGATTGGGTTGTCCTTAAAGACGACGATACCGTTGAGTTCACCGGCTACGACGAAACCGAAACCATTGCCCATATTGTAAAATACCGCAAGGTAAAAGCAAAAGGCACCGAACAATACCAGATTGTACTGGATAAAACTCCTTTTTATGCCGAAAGCGGCGGACAGGTGGGGGATAAAGGCGAACTGGTTTTCCCAGATGGTGAGGTGATTGAAGTTACGGACACTAAAAAAGAAAACGGCCTGATTGTTCATTTTACCGACAAACTGCCGGTGGATATTGATGACGCGCTAACCGCCATTGTGGACCCTGCTTTACGCAACCGTACCAACAGCAACCATAGCGCCACGCACCTTTTGCATGCTGCGATGAAACAGGTATTGGGCAGCCACGTAAACCAAAAAGGCTCGCTGGTAAACCCGGATTACCTGCGGTTCGACTTTTCGCACTTTGCTAAGGTAACCGACGAGGAACTGGCGCAGATAGAGGCAATAGTAAACCAAAAAGTCCGCGAAAACATTGCCTTAAAAGAAGAGCGGAGCGTTGTATATGCAGAAGCGATTACCAGCGGGGTTACCGCGCTGTTTGGTGAGAAATATGGCGAGTATGTGCGCGTGATAACTTTTGATGATGAGTTCAGCAAGGAGCTTTGCGGTGGTACACACGTTAAAGCCACCGGGCAAATAGGTTTCTTTAAAATAATAAGCGAAAGCGCTGTAGCTGCGGGTGTAAGGCGCATCGAGGCGATAACAGGTATTGCTGCTGAAGATTTTATTATTCAACAAAATAAACTCGTTCACCAGCTAAAAGAGCTGCTCAAAAATCCTAAGGATATTTCAAAAAGCGTGGAAAGCCTATTGGAAGAGAACGCAAAGCTTAAAAAGGAAATTGAAAAATCGGTACTCGAAAAATCAGCTGGATTAAAAAACGAGCTGGCAGAAAAGGCTGAAGTGATAAACGGCATCAATTTCATTGCCCAAAAAGTGCAGTTGCCTAATGCCGATGCCATAAAGGGCCTGGCACATCAACTAAAAGATATTGTAGATAACCTGTTCCTGGTGTTAGCTGCCGACATCGACGGTAAACCGTCGCTTACGGTAATGATTGCTGAGAACCTGGTTAAAGAAAAAGGCCTGAATGCTGGTAACATTGTACGTGAACTTGCCAAAGAAATTAAAGGCGGAGGTGGTGGTCAGCCATTTTTTGCAACCGCAGGCGGGAGTAATGTTAGCGGCCTGGATAAGGCGCTGGAAAAGGCCAAGGCTTTTATCGCATAAAAAGAGATTTGACAACTCGTTTATGAGTTGTCAAATCTTATAATCTCAATATTGATTAATGGTGTCCGTGGCCACCGCCACCACCGCCGTGTCCGCCACCACCGTGAGGTGCGCCACCGCCACCATGTCCGCCACCTCCGTGAGGTGCGCCGCCACCACCGTGTCCGCCGCCGCCGTGAGGTGCGCCACCAACACCGTGGGGTCTACCTCCGCCACCATGAGGTATTCCTCCATGTATGTTATTATGGACATTTCCACCGCGGAAATGCTCGCTTCTGCCTGGCCTGTTTATAACCCGGGTGTGGTAATGGTCGCGCACAATTGTGCCGCCCGGTCTGCCGCGAAAATGCTCATACGATCTGCGGTCGTGGCCGAAATAACGGTAGGCACGGGGCCTGTTAACAGCTACTTTGTAACCGGTAGAAATATTGTAAGATGCGTAGCGCGGCGGCAGCGAAGGCCTGAATACCCAGCTGGGGCCGTCCAGGTAAACATATTGATGTGTTGGTACATAGTAATAGGCTTCCACATCGGGTAAATAATAATAATTTACCGACGCATATTCCGGCGGAGGTGTCCATATCCCAATGCTTACACTGGCACTCACCTGCGCCTTTGTTTCGGCACTGCTTACTGCCAGCAATATTAAAGCCGTCAGCAAACTAAAAATCGATTTCTTCATCATAGTTGTTATTTAAAATATAGAAGCCAAAACGCGTGCCGATAATGTCAATTTTGTAAGCTATTTATTGAGCTGTTCGCTTTAATAACTAATAACTTTTTATATTTGGCGTTCAATTACGGTTATACCACCGCCGCATTTATTTTATATGACAAGTTTTACAGCCGGGATAGGTGACAAATACGAATTAGTTGTTGGGTTAGAGGTTCACGCACAATTATCCACTTTAAGTAAAGCATTTTCGCCGGATTCGGCAGCATTTGGCGCCGGTCCCAATGAGCACATCAGCGCCATATCATTAGGGCACCCCGGTACTTTACCAAAGCTTAATAAAAAGGCTGTTGAATATGCAGTGAAAATGGGTTTGGCCTGTAACTGCACCATTAACCTGCGCAATACTTTTGCCCGCAAAAACTACTTTTATGCCGATTTGCCCAAAGGTTACCAGATAACGCAGGACCAGATGCCTATTTGCTTAGGTGGTTCGGTGTTGGTTAGGTTAGCCGAAGGGACAAAAAATATAGCCATCCATCATATCCACCTGGAAGAAGACGCTGGCAAAAGCATGCACGACCAGCACCATGCCGATTCGCTGATCGATTTGAACAGGGCAGGTGTACCGCTGATTGAAATTGTTACCGAGCCCGATATGCGCAGCAGCGAAGAGGCCGGCCAGTTTTTAACCGAGATACGCAAATTGGTGCGCTACCTCGATGTTTGCGATGGCAATATGGAGGAAGGCAGCATGCGTTGTGATGCCAACATATCCGTGAGACTAAGAGGACAAACCACCTACGGCAACCGTTGCGAGGTGAAAAACTTAAACTCCATCCGCAACGTACAGCGCGCCATCGAGCATGAGTTTGAACGCCAGGTAAACATTATCGAAAACGGCGGCCATATCGATCAAAATACTTTAAATTTTAATGCTGATACCGGCGAAACTTCAGTGCTTCGCTCGAAAGAAATGGCAAACGATTACCGCTATTTCCCGGAGCCCGACCTTACACCGCTGGCGTTAACCAAAGAATATTTAAACACCATACAAAGCAGCATGCCCGTTTTGCCGAATGCGCTTTATGCAAAATATACGGAACAACTCGGGCTATCTGACTACGATGCAAGCGTTATCACCGCTGATAAAGATGTCGCATTGTACTTTGAGGCGTTAATTGCAAAAACTGATAACTATAAATCGGCAGTTAACTGGCTGATGGGGGCTGTGAAATCATATTTAAATGATTCGGGCGTTGCTATTGGTGATTTTACATTGAAACCTGGAACTTTGGCCGGATTAATTCACCTGGTTGATTCGGGCAAGGTAAATAATACGGTAGCCGCGCAAAAACTATTCCCCGGGCTTATAAAAAACAGCGATAAAAATGCTGCGCAGCTGGCAACGGAAATGAACCTGTTAATAAGCGCCGATACCAACGATGTTGACCGCTTTATACAGGATGCTTTAGCCAAATACCCGGATAAAGTGATTGAATATCAAAAAGGTAAAAAAGGCGTTTTAGGTTTGTTTATGGGCGAGATTATGAAAAGCTCGAAAGGGAAAATTGACCCACAGAAAACTAACCAGTTGTTGATTAAGGAGCTGGAGAAGTCCGAAAGTCAGTAAAGTCCGGAAGTCCGAAAGAGAAAATAAAAAGAGAGATTGATAGTATAGACAACCATCGCTGCCTTTCTCCGTATGTAAAGTATAAAGAAAAATGAAAAAGCATTTAATTACCCTATCCGTTATCCTGTTTTCGTTTGCCATTTATTCATGTAAAGACAAGGATGCATTTACTATTTCGGGCGAAATAAAAAACCCGGGCAGTGTTAAAAAAGTATTCCTGTTGAAGGCCGATACAAATGTGGCCGTTATTGACTCGGCAAACCTTAGCGACGGCGGAAAATTTCAATTTAAAGAACACAGTCCATATGCGGGTTTATTTAAAATTCGTCTGGGCGGTGTGATGTTTGATTTAATTGCCAAAAATGGTGACGAAATCACCTTTGCAACCAGCCTTGCCGACAAGGCAAATGCCTACCAGGTAACAGGTTCGGCAGAATCGGAAAAGATAAAGGAATTTAACCGCGTAAGTAACCAGTACAGCGAAAAACCAAATAAAGTTGCAAACGAGTTCCAGGAAAAAGCACAGTCATTAGGCGATCATCCTACCCAAAAACAACAGGATTCGTTAGTTGCAATTTACAAACCGCAGCTGGCAAAATACATGGACGAATATAGTGTTGCCATTTTGAAATTCGCCAACGATAACAAACAGTCGCTGGCCGGTTTTTATGCAATAAACGCTGTTGACTCAATCAAATATGAATCCCAATTGGTAGCATTTGCCGAAGCTATAAAACCTTATTTTAAAGACAACCCGCTGGTGCAGCAATTTATCAACAGTAAAATGTCGCTGGCGCCGGTTACTATCGGCCACAAGGCACCTGACTTTACTGTGGGCGGAATTGATGGTAAACCAATAAAGCTTTCGGACTATAAGGGCAAATATGTAATGGTTGATTTCTGGGCATCGTGGTGCGTTCCATGCCGGAACGAAAATCCAAATGTTGTAAAACAATACGCCATTTATAAACCGTTAGGTCTTAATATACTGGGCATATCGCTCGACCAGGACAAAGGCAAATGGCAGCAGGCGGTAAATGCCGACAAGCTGACCTGGGCCCATGGCTCTGATTTAAAGAATTTTGAAGGACCGACTGAACGCCTGTATCATATTTTCCAAATCCCTACAAATTACATCATCAATCCTGATGGTGTTATTGTTGCGAAGAACGTTTTTGGCGCCGACCTTGAAGAATTTTTAAATAAGACATTTAGCAAATCTCAACAAATCGTTAAAATAAAGTAACATTTAACAATTTGTTAATGTAACTTTAACCATTACGTTCATTTGCGCGCCTACTTTTACGCAAAAATTCAACTTTTACCTGTATGAGTAGTTCTAACAAACAAAAAATTCTGATAGTTGACGATGAGCCCGATATATTAGAGCTTATTGAATATAATTTGAAAAAAGAGGGCTACCAGGTTTTCCTGGCGCGCAATGGCCAGGAAGCTGTTGCTGAAGCTAAACGTTCATTGCCCGACCTGATAGTGCTGGACATTATGATGCCTAAAATGGACGGCATAGAAGCGTGCCGTATTATGCGCACCATGCCCGAGTTTAAAAATACCTTTATGGTGTTTCTAACTGCCCGCAGCGAAGAGTATTCGGAAATCGCCGGCTTTAACGTAGGCGCTGATGATTATATAGCAAAACCCATAAAGCCACGTGCCTTGGTTAGCCGTATAAACGCCATCCTGCGCCGCAATGCCCCGGCAGAAGATGTTACGGATAACAAACTTGAAATTGGCGACCTGGTGATCGACCGCGAAGCTTACCTGGTTTTCCAAAGAGGGAACAAGGTGGTTTTAGCTAAAAAAGAGTTTGAGTTGTTATACCTGCTGGCCTCAAAACCAGGCAAAGTTTATACCCGCGAAGTTATCCTTAAAAACATCTGGGAAGATTCGGTAGTGGTTACCAACCGTACCATCGATGTGCATATCCGCAAACTTCGTGAAAAACTCGGCGACGATTGCGTATCAACAGTAAAAGGTGTCGGCTATAAATTTGAAGCCAGGTAGTCCTAAACAAAAGTATAAAACAAAATAAAACAGGCCGCACAATTTGTACGGCCTGTTTTGTTAATTGATACGATCTGCTTAGTGAGTTAATGCCGCTTTCTTTTTTGTAGCAGTTGTTTTAGTCTTTGTCGCTTTTGCTGCAACGGCTTTCTTAGCAGCTGCTGTCTCAGTTTTTGCTTTCGCAGTAACTGCTTTAACTTTAGTGTCGGCCTTGGCCTTTACGTCGGCGACTGCTTTTTTAGCTTTTGCAGTTTCGTCCTTTGCTTTGGCGGTTGCGGCTTTAACTTTGGTGGCAGCTTCTGCTTTTACCTTCGCCACAGTTGCTTTGGCTTGGGTAGTAACGTCGGCAGCTTTGTTGGCGACAGTACGTTTGGTTGCGGTGACTTTACGTGTTGCAGTTGCTTTTTTTGCAGTTACGGCTTTTTTAACGTCTTCAAATTTATCTTCGGCCACCTCCTTTATATCTTCGGCTTTTTCTTTGGTGCCATCCCAAAACTCCTCAATTGTTTCTTTTACCCGCTCGAAAAATCCTTTTTCTTCAGGTCCGGTTGAATTTGTACTCATTTTATTTTTTATGGTTAGATAGATGTGTTTTAATGAGCTTAAACAAATACTATTCCAGCGGGGTTTAATGTGGGTTGGCAATAAAGATTAAGCCAATGAAGCCAGGTGAGTGTCTATTTTTAAGGTCATTTAGGTTAATTGTTTGACCTTTTGATTATAAGAAAAGTGCATTCTGCTATAGTTTTAGGTGTACTGTTTTGTAACATGTTTTTTACATATTTAGTTTTAAGCGCCTGAATAATAGTATTTTATTCAAATACAAAATTTGCCGTGGGTACCGCAACCGGGTACGATGTCAATGTACTGGCACCCCGTAAATACACCTTTGCTATACCTGCGGCAACCAGAGGAACGATAAATTATACGATGACAACAGATTTGTTTTTCTCGCAGGGTTCGGTATCGGTATTTCTTAAAGCTTTTGACAGCAATAATGTGATTGTTTCACAGAAAACCGTTGTTGCAACAACCGGGCAGAATAAAATAACTATTTTATCGGGTAACTTATTTGGCGGCTCTGGAGGCTCTGGCGGCGGTTTTGTAATAAGCGTTCCTGGATGGAGCGCACCTATAACCCAGACTTTTTAATTGATTTTGGAACGCATAACAATATAGCTGTTGTGTCTTTGGTCTTGCTTGTAAAATGAGGTTATTGATGTAAAAATATAACCGTATTTTTGCAGGCTATGAAAGTTCCAAAATTTGCCGACCTGATTTTGTTTGAGGATAATGATATCATAGTGGTTAATAAACCGCCGTTCATTAGTTCGCTGGATGAGCGCGAAGGTGGCGACGTAAATATGCTGCGCCTGGCCAAACAATATTCGGAAGATGCGCAGATATGCCATAGGCTTGATAAAGAAACATCAGGCGCCTTAATAATAGCCAAAAACCCGGAGGCATACCGCGCGGTATCCATGCAGTTTGAAAAACGGCAGGTAAAAAAAGTTTACCACGCTATTATTGACGGTACGCATGTGTTTGAAAAGCTGTTGATTGACCTGCCGATCCTGAACGTAGGCAAAGGCAACGTTACCATAAGCAGGCAGGAAGGTAAACGCGCCGAAACCTGGTTTCAATCGCTAAAATACTTTAAACATTATACATTGGTTGAGTGCCGCCCGGTTACCGGGCGTATGCACCAGATACGTATACACCTGGCTACCCAGCGTGCCTCAATAGCCGGTGATGAGATGTACAAAGGCCTGCCCGTATTTCTTTCAAAAATAAAACGCAAATACCACCTCGGCAAAGACCAGGAAGAGCAACCTATCATGAAACGCTTTGCGCTGCATGCTTATGAGGTTACCTTTAAACTACTGGATGGAAAAGATATTACCATACATGCGCCTTATCCAAAAGACTTTGAAACGCTATTGAAGCTGCTCGAGAAATTTGATTTATAAGGGTTAGAGATTAGTGGTTAGAATTTGGAGATTAGCGGCTGGTTAAAAAGAGCTGCGACGCTTTGTAAACCAAAAGCAAACCAGATCAAGGGGGCAACTTTTTTCGCGACGAAACAGTAGTTTAATCAATCCTAAAAGTAGACAAGCTGATAATCAGAATGTTTCACAGCGTTCCGGGTGTTCCGCGTGCAAAAATGGAACGCCTTGCTGCCCGGAATTTGGAAATCAGACGAGTAGGCGGTGATGGTTTTGCATACCAGACTTTACTAATTTACGGTTGTTATTGATCGATTATTTGTTGAAAGGCGAAACAATCACGATATTCACCTCCTTATAAACCCACAAATTAATAAAACCAATGTTGAAACTATCCCTTACCCTGTTAATTTTTATGACTGTCTTCGGGACATTTAAATATTATGGGGCCGCTAACCAGCAGGTTGCTAAAAACCAAATCACTGATTCTTCGGCAACTAACCATGCTGATTTTAAGAAACAGATAAAATGGCCCGAGGGCTTAACAGTCACACCATTTACTGGGCCTGATCTAACGCCTAGTCCTGCCTGCATAGCTACCGCGCCAACCGGTGAAGTATTTGTCGGCGTTGATATGATAGGTTCGCTGGGTAAAGACCCCGGAAAAGGCCGTATCATCAGGCTTGTGGACAGCGACAATGACGGCAAGGTTGACAAGCACACCGACTTTGCTGATGTGGATGATCCGCGCGGCATCCTTGTAATGGGCGATAAGGTGTTTGTACTGCATACCGTTTTTTCCGCCGGGAAGGCCAGCGGGATGAACCTGGAAGTTTTTGAAGATAAAAATAACGATGGCGTGGCCGACGGGCCGCCAAAACCGCTGATAGAGCATATAAGCAATGCCCATATGTTAGCGGAGCGCGGTACCGACCATGCCACCAACGGTATCCGCATGGGAATTGACGGCTGGATCTATATTGCCGTAGGCGATTTTGGTTTTCATGATGCTATTGACCGCAGCGGTAAAAAACTTACCATGCTTGGCGGCGGCATTGTGCGTGTACGCCCGGACGGAACCGAAATGGAAATTTTTACGCACGGTACCCGCAATATTTACGATGTGGCCATTGACCCTTACATGAATGTTTTTACCAGGGATAATACCAACGACGGCGGCGGCTGGAATATCCGGTTTTCGCACCATATTCAGTCGGGCGAGTATGGCTACCCGGTATTGTTTCAGCATTTTACTGATGAGATTATTCCCGCGCTTGTTGACCTGGGTGGTGGGGCAGGTACAGGCTCCCTGTTTATGGCCGAACCCGGCTGGCCCGAAAAATATAACAATGTGCCCATGACCGCCGACTGGGGCCGCAACGAACTTTTTATTGACCGCGTAACACCTGATGGCCCAACTTTCCAGGTAAAGGAAGAAGATTTTATCCAACTGCCCCAGATTACCGATTTGGACGTTGATGGTTCCGGCAGGCTTTACCTGTCGGCCTGGGATGGCGCGGGGTATTCCGGCAGCGACTCAAAAGGATACGTAGTGCGTGCTGTTCCTACCGGTTGGACCTATAAGGCATTCCCTGATTTGAAAGCAGCTTCGGTAGCTGACCTGGCCGGCCTGCTTCATTCGGAGAGTGCAGTGGCCCGGCTTAACGCTTCGCAGGAACTGATAACCCGCCCTGCCGATGAAGCAGCTAAAGCCGCGCTTGAAGTAGCTTCAGATGCAGGCAAACCTTTATATGCAAGGGTGGCCGGTATTTACACTTACGCCCAGATCGCCCGCGAAAAGGGCATCCCGGCTTTAATAGAACTCTCAAAGAATAACGACCTAAGGGAATTCGCCCTAAAAGCCCTTACCGACCGTAAGGCCGATCTGCAAAATGTTCCCGTCGAACCATTTTTAGCCGGGCTTAATGACGCTTCTCCACGCGTGCAGGCAACTGCAATCGTATCATTAAACAGGCTAGGGCGGATAGAAGCTGCAAAGGCTTTATTGAAAACACCGGTTCCGGCAAGTTTTGTTGCACCGGCAAAAAACGTTGAAGGGCCACATGCGACGCCTAACCAGGCCATTGTACTTCCGCACCTTGCGGTAAGGGCACTGGTAAGCTTAAACGCAGTGGACGCTTGTGTAAACGCCATCGGTACGCAGAACTCGACACTGGCCTTATGGGCCTTAAGATATATGTATGATACCAAAGCCGTTGATGGCTTAATTGCCGCTTATCCAACAGTAAAAAGCGCTAAAACTAAAAAACAAATATTGGTAACATTATCCCGCCTCTATAAAAAAGAGGCGCCTTATGATGCTTCGTGGTGGTGGGGAACGCGCCCTGATTCGCACGGACCGGTTTATAAGGGCATGACGTGGGAAGGATCGCCAAAAATTGAAAAATTCCTGAAAAAGGAATGGACAAAATCTACCCCTACAGGCAAGCAGTTTTATGCTGATTTGAATGCACGCCACCAAATGGGTATAGCGGTTTTCGGCGGTGAAGAAAAAGTTGCCGCAGCCAAAGAAGTTAAAGTTGACCTGGAGAAGATCCGCAATAAAAAAGGACAGGTAGGAAAATCGTCGATAGAGGATGTAATGCTGGCCATTGAAAAAATTAAAGGCGACCCGGCTAACGGCAAGTTGCTTTTCACCCGACAGGGCTGTATCGCCTGCCACACGCTTACCCGCAGCGAAAAGCCGAAGGGGCCTTTTATGGGGCAGATCGGCTCCATCATGACCCGCCAGCAAATAGCCGAGTCGGTGCTTAAGCCAAGCGCTTCTATATCACAGGGATTTGCTACGGTAGTAATATCGGCTAAAGGAAACAAAAGCTATACGGGCTTCATCACTGCGGAATCTGCCGATAAAATTGTGATGAGAGACATCGGCGGCAATGTTTACACCGTTAAGTCGGCAGATGTGATTAGCCGTAAGGAGCTTAAAACATCAATGATGCCAACAGGGATGGCTAATGCATTGTCGTATGAGGAGTTTGCATCGCTGGTGACGTTTTTGTCGATGCAGAAAAAATAATAGAGGATAGGAGCCTGTGAGTTTTGTTGAGAAGGCATATTGATATCAGCATTCGGTCAAATTATTTGCCTTATCGGGCATGACTCGGGATAATCAGCTATATTGGATAAAATTTATAAAATGAGTACAGAAAAAGCAATTTTAGCCGGGGGATGTTTTTGGGGAGTAGAAGAATTGTTCAGGCATTTGCCCGGTGTAATTTCAACAAAGGTGGGCTACACCGGTGTCGACGTCAGGAACGCGACATACCGTAACCACGGCACACACGCTGAAGGTATAGAGATAGTTTTTGATCCTTCGCAGTTATCATACCGTTCGCTTCTGGAATATTTTTTCCAGATACACGACCCAACTACCCGAAATAGGCAAGGCAACGATATTGGTATGTCGTACAGGTCGGCGATATTTTACCTGGATGAGTCGCAGCACGAGGCAGCCGATGCTTTGATAGCGGAGATGGATGCCTCGGGCAAATGGCCTGGAAAAATTGTAACGGCAGTTGCCCCAGCCGGCGATTTTTGGGACGCTGAAGAAGAACATCAAAACTATTTGCAAAAACATCCCTACGGCTACACCTGCCACTATGAACGGCCTGAATGGACGCTTAGTTAAGCGTCAGGCAAATTGCGGCTGAAATAATAAATGGGGCGCTTAGGTTGAGCTTTGGTTAAGAGATATAGTTTTTAAATTTGTCGCTAATCTTCCAATTATGAAGCAGTTTTCCTTTCTGTTGATCCTATTCCTGGCAGCATCAGTGGCCATGGCACAAACTAATGCACAGGTTAAACATCTGCCGCGTATTGCTATTGCAGGTATAGGCATCGAATCGAGTACGTTTTCACCGGCGCTCACCGATGAGGCCGCATTTCATGCAAGATACGGCGATACTGTTTTCTTCATTTATCCTTTCTGGGCGCCTGATTCAGCCATCCGGAAGGCAGCAGTATGGGTTCCGACAATAGATGGGCATGCACTGCCGGGCGGAGCGGTTACCCGGGTGGCTTATGAGTCGCTGGTTGGGAAAACGTTGGCTGCACTTCAAAAAAACGGGCCGTACGACGGCTTGTTTTACGATATCCACGGGGCAATGAGTGTGGTTGGTTTGGATGATCCGGAAGGAGATTTCTTAGTCCGGATAAGAAAAGTGGTGGGTAAGAAGACTATTATTTCAACAGCAATGGACCTGCACGGGAACGTATCATGGCGGCTGGCTGAAAACAGCGACCTGATTACCTGTTACCGCATGGCACCGCACGAAGACGCGGTGCAAACCAAACGTCGTGCTGTGACTAACCTGATCGACCGGCTTGAAAGCGGTAAAGGGAAACCGGCCTACAAGGCTTATATAGCCGTCCCCATTCTGTTGCCTGGTGAAAAGACCAGCACCAGGATTGAGCCGGGGAAAAGCCTGTACGAAAAAGTATGGCCGGCCGCCAAACAGGAAGGTATTGTTGATGCAGCGATATGGATAGGTTATGCCTGGGCCGACGAGCCTCGGAACCACGCGGTAGTAATGGTTACCGGTGACGACAAAGCCAAAGTGACCGGCACAGCTGAGTACCTGGCTAAAAGTTTTTGGGATGCGCGAAATGAGTTTAAGTTTGTTGCGCCCACAGGCAATTTAAAGGAATGCCTGGACAAAGCAATAGCAAGCACAAAACGTCCTTTTTATATCAGCGATTTCGGCGATAACCCGACAGCCGGAGGCGCAGGGGATGTGACCTGGACATTAACACAAATATTAAAGCGACCGGAATTTAAAACAGACAAAGGGCCATCGCTGATTTATGCCTCCATCCCGGGCCCTGAGCTCATTAAAAAGGCGATAGCGGCGGGTGTTGGCGGTCATGTGGATGGCTATGCAGGTGCGAAAGTAGATGCAAGGCTTGCCCCGCCGGTACATATTATCGGCACAGTCGAATCAATTGTGAAGGGTGATGTGGATGCTGAAGTTGAAGCATCCATAAAAATGGGCAGCGTGCACATCATCGTAACACAAAAACGGAAACCATATCACCATGAAAACGATTTTACCAGACTGGGCCTAAATCCACGGACGGCTGACATTGTTGTGGTGAAGATAGGTTATCTTGAACCTGAACTCTTTGCCATGCGCGCCGATTGGTTGTTGGCATTAACACCAGGTGGGGTAGATCAGGATATAGAGCATTTGCCCTACAAAAGATTAAAGCGGCCTATTTTTCCGTTGGATAGAAATATGAAAGATCCTGATTTGAAGGCGAAATTGGTGCCGGTACTGTGAGATTAGAGGAGGCTACACCATAGAAAAGCGTTCATGCCCCGGTTTGGGGTTGGTTAGTTTTTAGTATAAACTTATTTAATTTGCGCTATTAGCGCCATGTTTTTCGGTAGCTTATCCTTATCGGTATTCTTGCTTAGTTTCCACCTCCGGCCATCGGCATCCCGGGTTATAATCAATTCGTAATTTTTGGGTTCTCTTTTTTTATTGACTGGGCTTTTTGCTATAACCCGTTTAACTGCGTTTGTTACTAAATCGTAAATTTCCAGGGTAGTTCGGTTTGATACATGATTATAAGTTCCGGGCGGCATATCATAAATTGTATTGTCGCCTCCTTTAACCACACGAAACATCCGCTCTTTCTCCATTTCCTCGTGTAAAAGATCATAATCACCTTCGTCGTGATTATTCAATTCAAGTCTTACTGTAAAAAAGGCCATTACGTGATATTTAGGTTGCCAATTGATAACAAAATCTTATATAAAGTTAAAAAATTAAGTAACATCAACTTGAAAAAACTTTTACTCTTGGCCGCTTATTAAATTGGAAATAATAATTGCTTTTTGCCTTTATATTTTTGGCGTGTAATAAGCTTTAATATATTCATTTTCAATTAATAGATACATTATTATTTGGGTGCTACTACGTGATGATATTCAGTAGAAATACGCAGTCATATTTACTAAAGTAATGCCATATTTGATTAGCAAAAATTAAACCTTTTCAAGTATGAAAAATTTAACCACAACATCCAAACCGGCTCGGCGGAATTTTCGCCGGGGCCTGCTATTTGTGTCGCTGTTTATTGCTATAAGTTGCGGCACGCCCACAACGCCCTGCGGCACCTTTCATTTCACAGGTACGGCGCTGCCCGAAGGCGGAGGGGCCGGAATTAATATCGATTTTAATTTTGGGCCGTCAACGTGCGCATCTTCATGCAATTGTAACACCATTGCCTATGTTCAGATTGTCAGGGTAATTGACCGCAGTACCGGCGCGTTCCTTGCGCCCAACTCCGATCAGCAGGCCAGGATTGTAACCGGCACACCGCAGCCTACACTAAACGGCTGGTCGGTAGACAGGCTTGCAGGGCGCAACTGGGGTTATTATGGCCGTAATAATGACGGAACATTTGCCGGCACTTTAACACCAGGCAGCAATGCTTCCACTGCCACCTTGCGGGATCAGCCGGCTGGCTGGGGGCCTGACGACTGGCTGGATTTTGTGAGTGTTCCGGTTTGTATTGATAACAGTTCGCCCTGCGTGAGCAATTTGCTGGGCTATTGGTACTGGCTTATTATCATCGGTGCCGATGGACATAACGGCGATCCGTTTAACGAACCAGGTGTAGATTGGAACAAAGATGCCTTTGACGCATCGGTGCAAATGTGGAACCAAACTGCACCACCGCTGGGTAAAACAGTGTTTCCTACATTTACACGCATGTCTAATTAAGTACCTTTAAAACAACACATCATGAAATTACATATCCTGCGGGTTTTACCCATCATACTTATATTCCCTTGCATGTTCTCCTGTTCGCGGAAGAAACAACAAAAAGAAGAACCGAAACCGGTTGTAAGCCAGCGCGACAGTGTGCTGCTCGATGCTGATAAAAAACGCAATGCATGGGCGCAGCAATTGCAAGCCATGACCGTAAAACAGCTTACCGATCAACTGTCGAAAGAGTCGGTTAAGGGGCTGGAGCCTTTTAACTCGATGGCTTATAAAGAACTAATTTCGCGTAAATCTGTAGCTATCGATACCATTCAAAATGCGGTTATAAAAAATGCGAACCGCTCATCGCTGCTGAGTTTGCTTGCAGTGAGGAAGCTTAGCCAGCCTGTTTATCAAAAACTGGATGCCCAGGTAAAAGCCTCCGTTTATGTCGACGCCCTGCGCAGCGCCAAAACATTCAACACTTTTGGTTTGCCGCATGCCAAATGGGAGGAAGCCGCCCAGGCCATTATCGAAGCCGGCCCCGTTACCACCCGCGGACTCGAAGCCCTGCTTACCGACAAGCGTCCGGCGCCCATGTGGGGATCGGAAGATTATATGGAATATAAACTTTATAACTACCGTGTAAAGGATTATGCCTACGCGCTTATCATTGCATCGCAAAAAGGCAAGCTGCAACTACCAAAGGACTCCGACGAAAGGGATAAAATGATTGATGCGCTATCGAAGGGTAAACAATAATAGGGCTATCCACAGCAGCGCACCTGCCGGTTAAAAAACAAAATATTTCACCTGCCTATGAACAGCCAGGCCGCTCCGAAAGGGGCGGCCTGGCTGTTAGCGTTCCATTTTTGCACGCGGAACACCCGGAACGCTGTGAAACATGCTGATTATCAATGCTTCCAATTTTGCCTTTGTCCGAACCCGGTTAAGGTATCCGGCTGAAAACAGATACCGGGGTAGTACCATCCGGGCGCGGCGGTACCCGCCAGGTGAGTTTATTTCCTTCAAGCTTGAAGCCGCTTACGCGGGTGGTCTCATCCCAATTGGGGTAAGAGGCGCGCTCAGTGTGAAAAGTGATGGTGCCTTTTGTTTCGTCGACGGTATAGGTGCCGAGATGACAACTGGCACTCATGACGGCATCCCGGTATTCGTCCGGTGTGCCTTTCGCCCGGTCGCCGGAAGCGAATTTTAGGCGTTCCGACCGGAATATTTCTACCACGTAATGCCCGTCGGCTGTAAAAATGGCGATACCCCTGGGGTTAGCGCCATAGTCAGCAACCTGTTTGCCGTCAGGCAGAATTTTATCAGCCGCCGTGAGACGCCAGGAGCCCACAATCAAATTCGATTGGGAAAACACGGGGATTGATGCGAACATTAGCGCGAAAAGCAAAAAGCTCTTTTTTAAGACTGAAAATTGTTTTTTCATGATTTTGATTTTTTGATGGTCAAAGGTGTTTTTTGCCAACAGGCTTCAATAATCTTTTCGACGGGGGAGTGGCTATTCCCGATAGCACCAGACTTTTTTTCGACACCGGTATTTTTCGCGGCTTTTTGGCCGGTTGCCTGAATTTTCAGGGCAATTGCAGAGAATTACGGCCCAACCACCGGAAATACTGTAAGAAGAACTAAAAGGTTGGTATTTTTGAATATGAAGATGTGGAGGCACGCACCTGGTATTGTTCAACTTCAGCTGCTTACCTGGGTGGCCGTTTTATTGTTGATCTTTTTCTCGCTGCTGCCGATGGACGGATTTGCTAAATCGGCGATATACACCGTGGTCAACACCGCCACGTACGCAATTATCATTTATGGCAACATACGGGTACTGTATCCTGCGTTTTACCAGAAAAGAAAATTTATCTGTTACGGCTTGCTGGTGGCGCTTTTTCTGGTGGTGATCGGCATGTTGCGCGGATATGCTACCATAACACTTTACCAATATTTTTTACTAACCGAAAAAACGCCCATAACTTTTCTCAGGCTGCTTGGTTATGTGCCCGGCGGAATGTTGATCTACGTCCTGAGCCTGGTTTTTCGCATTGCAATAGCCTATTTCACTTTAAAACAGCAGACAGAGGAGATCCTGTTGCAAAAAAGCCAGGCCGAACTTAATTTGCTTAAATCGCAGGTGCAGCCGCACTTTTTGTTTAACGCGCTCAACAGCATTTATTACCGGGTTTATAAAGTTGATCCGCTGTCGGCGGGGCTGATAGAGCACCTGTCGGATATTATGCGGTATTTTGTTGACGAGAGCCCGAAGGATGCGGTGCCGGTAGCTACAGAGGTGGCATTTATTGAAAATTATATGGAGCTGGAGAGGATCCGCATCAGGCATGGTGCCACGGTTAATTTCGAGAAAGCTTATAACCCCGAACTCCGAATCCCGCCGATGTTGTTGATGACCTTTGTGGAAAATATTTTCAAACACGGCATCGACAAATCGCGGAAGCAAAACCAGGTAAGTATTTCGCTGGTGCAGCAAAATGATTATCTGCTTTTTAAAACCAGCAACCGCAAGATCGATCCCGTGGCCGGCGATCAACCGGGCGGGTTTGGGATC
Source organism: Mucilaginibacter flavidus (assembly GCF_024055575.1). Lineage (GTDB taxonomy): Bacteria > Bacteroidota > Bacteroidia > Sphingobacteriales > Sphingobacteriaceae > Mucilaginibacter > Mucilaginibacter flavidus. Next base: position 162,951 of record NZ_JAMXOE010000014.1, read on the forward strand.
ATTAACTTAACTAAACGACTCCGGATGCTGTACGGCGACAAATTTGAACTTACCATTGATAACGAAGGAGAATTATTCACCGCGTTTTTAAAAATCCCGCTTTAATGAATTTAAGCTGCATAATTATTGATGATGAGCCCGACGCTATCGACCTGCTGGAACTGCTGATAACGCAAAGTACAACCTGGGTGCTGAAAGCGAAATGCTATGATGCACTGGAAGCACTGGCGTTTTTAAAAACCAACCAGGTCGATTTTATTTTCCTGGATATCAATATGCCCAGGCTCACCGGGATGGAACTCGCGACCTTATTGCCGCCGCGCACCAAAATTGTTTTTACCACGGCCTATTCCGAATACGCTGTTGAAAGCTATGTTTTCCAGACCATAGACTATTTGCTGAAACCCATCACTTTAAAACGTTTCCTGGCCTCGGTGCAAAAAATTGAGCAGTATTTCTCAAAGCCCGAACCGGAACAGCTGCCAAATACTGAACCCGAACAGGAGTTTTTCTTCGTGAAATCGGGAAAGGTATTCAGGAAGATTGTTTTGAAGGACATCCTGTATTTTGAAGGCGAGAAAGATTATGTACGGCTGGTGACAGCCCATGAACAAATGCTGGTATACCGCCGGTTAAGGGATATTGAGGAGCAATTGAAGTTGCCGTTTATAAGGGTGCATAATTCGTATATTATAAATTACGGGCAACTCAGTAAAATTGAGGATAACCATATTTATATCGCCGATAAACGCATACCCGTTAGCGAAAAGTTCAGGGAGCGGTTTATGGAGGTGGTTAACAGGAATAAGTTTTGATAATGCTACCCGCATAAAAAGGGGAGGGCACACCCCGCGCAAGAACGGGATGGCAGGTTGCACGCAGGTAAAGCGTTCCATTTTTGCACGCGGAACACCCCGAACGCTGTGGAACATGTTGATTATCAGTGTTTTTATATTTTATTCAAATGTAAGTTGTTGATAATCAAGTGTTAAATGATTTGTGCTTTTTGGACGGGTTTGTGTAATTTGTTTATAATCAGTGTGTTCCGATTTTTTGGGTTGATTAAAAATGATGGTTCTGGCTGTTCCACACTGAAAAAGTTTACACATTTTAGCGGATAATCCTGTTTTGAGTTTATACTGGCGTCAGGGGGGAGGTTGTGGCTTGCATCATCTCCACGCGTCATTGCGAGGAACGAAGCAATCTCTACACAGGACAATCAAGGAACGGGATGTTCTGGGTGACTAAGTAGACAGCCCTATGGTGGCTACATAGCATGCATGGCAGTAGCCCACCTCTTTTGGCCTGCCCGGATACCTCACGCCAGAAGAGAAAAATCCACTAAAGTGTAACTAAGGCATTTTGGCAAATTTCAAATATTACTGTTGGTATTTTTGGAATATCTACAATACACGGAATAACACCATGCTTAATACATGATTCGATTATATCAGTGCTTGCAGTACCAGGAGTAAGTAAGGCGACACCATAAGGCATCATACGATAGAATTTTTGTTGTTCGTACCAAATATCCATCTGCCTTAGATATGGAAAAACATCGTCTTCAAGAGATCCCGGTGACATACCTATGGTGAGAAAAATTTGCCGACGAAAAAATTCAAAGAAATGATCTTTCCAATAATCAGTACCACTTAAAAGGCGATCTAAAAACTCTTCTTTGGAAAAAATCAAAAAATCAGAGTCCTTTCCGTATTTCGAGTCGTGGGGAAGGTAGCCGTGTATATGAGTGATATTTACATCACTAGCACGGAATAGTAGTTGATCTTTAGTAATCGTATTTACGTCTAGGCCGATAACATCTAAATACCATTCAAGTACACTGTCAAAATTATAAGTAATGATATTCGAAACATTCCCTCTTTTTTTGCTGATTAGTAAAGAAGAGATGGCAATAAGTAAATCTTTTGATGCCAATTTAAAGTCGAAATCGACTGGTTTATACAAATGTTCTTTTACAGCTTCCCAATATTTAAGAGGATCATTTATTTTATCTTTAGCTTGTTGGGTCAATTTTTTTAAATCATCTGTTGAAAATTTTTTCTTCTTGGGAGGAATGGAACTAGGGTTCTCTGCTTTACACAAATCAAGAACAAGTTTTTCCCAACCGGGTAATTTAAAATCTTTAGAAACACCAGCTCCTAATAACAAACCAAGATAGCCACTGTTTAAATATTTAGACAATAAGGCAGTACATTGTGGGATGTCATTCGCTACATCTTCAAGTGGAAAACCAAAATCATTTTTCATCCTCTTCTAGCATTGTACGTGTATTGACAAAAGTACTGTCTTCTAATGCATTTATTTCCGAAAAGAATTGCAGGGTTGGTTGTATAAGAGGGATAATATTACTTTGTCCATTTCTATAAAGCCAAAATCTGAAATTTCCTAACCTATCAATTGCTAAGGGTAAAGAGTTCGTAATTCCTTCAGAAGATGTCTCAGTACATTTTAATTTCAATGAGACAGGTTCAATAGTTATCCCTTCTGTGTTATTTAAGACATCAAAAATTTTAGATTGAAGTGGATTCTTTCCGATGATATTTATTTTGTTAGCGTTTGATTCTTCTTTAACATCTGCGGCGTATCTAGTAATCGAAATCAATAAACCCTCTTTTTCTTCTGCCTCATAACCTTTTTCTATTCTTTGGTTCATGTATTGCAATAGTGCATTTATTTTTGCTTTGTAAACAGTTTTTATTATACCCCTTTTTGCAAAACAGTCATCGATATATTTGCCAAGTTTACTGTACAAATAACATATAAAATATAATGGCTTCCCATTGATTATTTGAATACCTAAATAGAAATCGTACGTATAAAGTTTTTTTCCATCTTTATCTAGATGTAGATTAACCTCTAGTAAGCTTTCACTCCCATATGCCTTTTCAATTTCTACTTGAAGATGGACAAATTGATTGGATGAAGTTATTATTGGTGCACTTTCCTTCGAATCATCAATTAAATCGATGATTTGATCGACGTTTTTAATCTGTTGAGATTCAAAGCACAGGATGTAAAAATGATGGGAAGAATCTAAAATCGAACTTTTCATTTATTATGAGTACTTAATGACAATAATAACCATGCTGAAGTTTTTTCAATTAAATCGTCCGTTTCCTCCACTTCCTTTTTTCGAACAATTTGACGCCCTAATTGATCTAATAAAAACCTGACTTTGCTCTTAATTTCTTCACCTCGAAACGAATTGGTATCTATTGCATAAGACATTGGATTTCCATCTTCGTCCATGTAATCTTTGTCAAGTCTATTATTATCATCATTATCAAGATGAGTTTCCAATTTACCAACAAAAAAATTATAAACCAAATCACCTAAAACGATACAATTGTAGAAACGGTTCTTCAAGTCGGTATCATCATCTGTATTTCCAAGCGTGTGTAGGATTTTTTCAAAAATTATTTCTTCAGGATATTGCTCGGAAATCTTCTTCACCATTAATCGAAATTCCTCTTTCACTCGTCCGTATCGGATTGTAGAAACCCCCTCTACTGTAAGACCTACAACAACCAAAGACCTAGTTATATAGTGTTTAAGATCATTAGAAACTGCTGGTACGGTTGACCACGATGCCCAAATTGATTGAATATATGTTTCAACATCACGTTTATATATATAAGAAAAATCGATTACGTGAACGAATATTTCAGTAATATCCTTGTTCAAGTGAGTAATTAATTCTCTTATATCAAGGGATGGTGGTAATATAAAATCATATGTTTTAGTAGGGTCGGCGCGCAAATCAGCCAGCCTTTTCTTATCATAAGGTATGCTTAACGAACCATAAAAGCTTGTATTTAAAACAAATTTGACAACCGTAATCACGAAATATTCATAATACTTAATATCGGTTGTTTCTCTTTTGTCTTTGTAATTCTCGAAAATCTTAAAAAGTGAGCCACGGAATTTTTCTATCCAAATTTCATAAGTTTCCTTTCTTTTAGAAGTCGGAATTGTAATAAAATGGTGGATATTCCGCTGATATTGACCACCTGATTCCGGGATAGGTTGACACCCGATTCCGCTGCAAATTGACCACCCCATTCCGGGCAAATTGACCAGGGTATTCCGGGCCAAACTGACCACCCTTCGAACGGGCAGCTTGTGCTGTAGAAGC
>NZ_JAMXOE010000015.1 GCF_024055575.1 Mucilaginibacter flavidus
AGCAGGGGTAGTGACCACGCTTTCGGGCAGCGGAGCAGCAGGCAATGCTGGTGGGACGGGCACCTCTGCCACATTTAACAGCCCCCGCGGGGTAGCCACAGACGGACAGGGTAACCTCTATGTAGCAGATTATGCAGGCCACCAGGTACGAAAAATACTGCTTACCGGTTATACCATCAGCCCTGCCTTACCGCCTGGTTTAACCTTCGACAGCACAACAGGTACCATCAGCGGCACGCCTGCAGCAGCCAGTGCTGCCACAGATTACACGGTTACAGCTTATAATGCCTTTGGCAGCGATGCGGCAATCGTAAACATAACAACTACCACCACCCCTGGCTTCGCAGCCAAAGTGGACGAAACACTACTCGATGTAATAAATACACCTGTAGTAAAACAGGGCGTATCGCCCAACGGAGACGGGGTAGGCGATGTACTGGAGATAACCGGCATCGGCAACTACCCGCAAAACACCTTTCAGCTGATGAGCCGTAGCGGTATGTTGGTATACAGCATAAAAGGATATGACAATGCGTCGCGGGTGTTTGACGGGCAATCGAACATCAACGGCAGGTTACTTCAGGCAGGCACCTATTTTTACCAATTGGAGTATAACGACAAGGGTAAACTTATGCGCAAAACAGGGTACATCTTATTAAAATATTAACGGCAATTGATTAGGGATGACATTTACGGCCCCACTTTGGTGGGGCTGTATTGTCTTTTTTAATGAATCCAAGTCCTCCCAGGCGTATGGATGCTTTTCGGTTACCTTCCCAAATCCGGAGCATTTCTACTAAGCGTCAAAAAAACTTTCTATTTCATTCGATAAAATCTTTGGTTGAGATATTACCAATGAAAGAAAACGCCTGAAAAGCAAGTCAACTCCTCAATTCTACTAAAACAATTTAGCCGTTCCAGATTTTACCTTTGGAAATTTAGCCGGATACCAAGTTATATATTAATTTTGAGGTGCTAACGGGCTAACATTAATGCGCCGGTCCGTAAACTATTCCACCCGCAAACAAAAAACATATGCTGTTAAAAAAAATCTACACCGTCTTAATTTATTGTTCAATTATTTTTTTGCCGGTCTTTGCCGGGGCCAAAGAAATAACCATCAGCAGCCCTAAAATCACCATGGTACTTGATTATAGCGACAAAGTCAGCATAACCTCGCTGGTGGTTAACGGGCAAAAAGTAATCAGCGGTCCGGAGGGGATTTTCACATCGGTAAACATTGGCGGCGTTGTTTATTCTTCGCTGCATTTAAGCGGAAAACCGACACTGGTAAAACAGGGTAACGTATTTAAGCTAACCGGGGTCAATTATGGACCGGTTAAGGAAAACTGGATTTTTACAATTAAGGGCAAAGCCATAAACTGGACCATAGAAAGAAGTTCGTCAAAGGCTATAACTGCGGATGAATCTGCCGCCCCGGTATTTAATTTTGATAACATCAACACTTGGGAAGGCGCTTACCAGGGTTATGGCGGCTTAGCCTGGTTTTATTTGTTTAACGAAAAGTTGTGTACATACGGTGTGCACACACGTTCGACAAATTTTTGGAACGGCAAAACTAATAATGGACTGAACATTACCGTTAGCTCTCCCGGTAAAAATGTGGCCATGAAATACTCGCGCACTAACGACGATAAGCTGGCGTATACCATAAGTGTATCGGGCAAAGAGTTGCTGCCAAAAGGCGATACTGGTACCAACCGCCGCCGGTTCATCAGGGGCCATACCGACGTTTGGGCGCCATTTACTATACCAGCAGGCATCAGCAGGCAAAGCATTACCTTAACATATTTCGATTTTAAACAAAAATACGGCCGCGGCGATTTTAAGGGCATCGACGGTGATAAAGTAGGTGCCGTGTTAAATACAATTGCCCGTATCGGCGTTATAGACTCATTACATTTTGGGGGTAACAGCTGGCATACGCCGTATGGTCCCATTTGCCTGCATGAACAATACATTGCGCAGATGGGCCTGGCTATAAACGACCCCAGCTATTTAAAAGGCTACGAAAGCACCCTCAACTATTACCGCGACCACGCCATAAAGCCCGATGGGCGGGTTTACCCGCGTTGGGCCTATACCAACGAAGACGCCATGCCCGGCAAGTTTAACAAAGAGGGCTTTTACGAAGCACAATGGGGAATTTTAATGGACTCGAACCCGGATTTTGTGACGAATGTTGCCGAGCTTTATGATATGACGGGCAATAAAGCTTGGGTTAAAACACACCAACTGTCCTGCGAAAAAGCTTTGGACTGGATTTTAAAAAGAGACGAAAACCACAACGGCCTGGTTGAAATGATGACCGATAGCCACACGCAAAAACGTAGCAGCGATTGGATTGATATTGTGTGGGCCTGTTACGAAAACGCCTTTGTAAACGCCAACCTGTACCATGCACTGGTAAAATGGGCCGATATTGAACACCAATTGGGCAATTCGGCTAAGGCAATATATTATACGGCGTTTGCTGCCAAATTAAAAGCCAGTTTTAATAAGGATATAAAAAATGGCGGCTTTTGGGATGAAGAAAAAGGCTGCTACGACTACTGGATTGATAAGGACAAAAGTGTACACGGGCGCAACATGGTAACGCCTGTAAACTTTATGGCGATTGCTTACGGCATTTGTGATGATAATGCCCGAAAAAAAATAATTTTGGATGGAATCGAGACCCAGATGGTAAAGGAAAACCTGTTCTTTTGGCCATTGTGCATGTACCCTTACGCACCTGGCGAAGCAAAACAATCGCAATACCCCTTCCCTTCTTACGAGAACGGCGACTTGTTTTTATCGTGGGGGTCGGTTGCGGTAAAGGCATACGCAGATTATAATCCTGGGCTTGCGTTAAAATATGTAAAAAACGTATTAGAACAATACAGTAAGGACGGGCTTGCATTTCAGCGTTATGCCCGGGAAAAACAGGATGGACAGGGCGATGATATTTTATCAGGTAACAGCCTTTCTATCGTAGGGCTTTACCAGGCAATTTATGGCATAAACCCGATGTACAATCGGTTTTACCTGGAACCACATATTACGCCTGAGCTTGCCGGTACGGCTTTGAACTACAATTTCAGGGGTAAAAAGTTGGTCATCAATCTTGACAATGATAACTATTCCGTTTCGGACCATAAGTTTAAGGTGACAAGCGGCAAAAGCTTTGGTTTTAATTCAACCAAAAACCAGTTAACTTATTTTAACGGGAACGCAGCTATTGCTTCACTGGATGCCACATCGGCACATGGCTTATCCATCAATATAAAAAATTGGGATGCCGTTAAAATGGAATGGCAGCAAAGCGTTACTACACCAGTTGCTTATGTTTTGCACCAGTTAAAGCCGAATGCGAGTTACCGGTTTATGGTGAACGGCAAGCTTATTAAAAGTGTAAATAGCACTCTAAAGGGTGATTTGGCGATAAATTATGCACCGAAAACGAATGGTGAAACAATTTCTATAACGCTATAAAATGACTTTGTAATTCTGAGCAGCGCGAAGAATCTTCTACGATTGACCAGGCTTAATCTTAAAGGTTGCGTCGATACTTTTCTAGCGTGAATATCGCACGCATAAGATTCTTCGCTCTTGCTCAGAATGACAAAGATGGCTTACACACTTATAAAAAACGCAGCTTCAAAAACATGACCGGGCTTTAACTGCTGGATTTCTTCTTTTTGGCTGATATCAACATGTTTATCCACGGAATCGGCGCAGCCCAGCCAGGGTTCAATGCAAACAAAATCGGCGCCCGGTTTGGCCCAAATGCCCAGGTAATTGAAATGGGGGAATTCAACCGAGATTGATTTATCGTGATTGTCGCTCTTAATACAAACCTCGCGCGATTTCAGGTTTTTAAACACCAGCGCATCGGCTTTAAACAAATCCCTGGTTAAATACAGCCGGTTATGGGATGTTGGCACGGGGTGGGTTTCGCCGGTAAAAAAACCATCGGTCGACAAGGAATATGTTTCCAGCTTTTCGCCGGTTTCAAATTCAAGATAATAATCTTCGTATTTCTCGCCGGCATTAAACGGCACCCTGAACGCCGGATGACCGCCTACCGAAAAATAGATTGTTTTTTTATCGTGGCTGATCAGCTTATAGGTAAGCCGAAGTGCATTATCAATCAAATTATATAAAACCTGGAAATCAAATTTATAAGGATATACTTTTAGCGTGGTTTCGCTGTTGGGCAACGAATATACCGCGTGCACATCATCGCTTTCCAACAAAACAAATTCCGATTGCCGGGCAAAGCCATGCCGGCTCATGTGATAAGTTTGGCCATCAACCAAAAGTTCATCGTTTATCAACCCGCCCACTACAGGAAACAAATTTGGGGCATGCCATGGCCATATGCTGGCATCAGCCTGCCACATGTGTTCTGTTTGGGTTTCTTTGTTAAAAACTGAGGTAAGCTGGGCGCCTTTCGCATTAATTTCTACCCGTAAAAAGTCGTTTTCTAAAATGGCCATAGGTTTAAAAAGTATCGGTTGTAAAACTTTCTAAATTATGAATTTGTTTTGAGAAGATGTAAGATTTGAGATAGGCTATTTTGTTAAACGGCAAAACTTCTCGTATTGTAATAATGCGTATTTTTGTTTGATAAGATAACAAGGATAATGAAAAACTTAGAACGAATTACGCTTAATCCTGACGTTATGGGTGGTAAGCCTTGTATAAGAGGCCTGAGAATGACCGTGGGGACTATTATAGGCCTACTTGCATCGGGATTATCTGTTGACGATGTATTAAAAATGTACCCCTATCTGCAACATGATGATGTTATGCAGGCTTTGGCCTATGCTGCCTGGCGCTCCGAAGAATTTGAAGTTCCGCTTGCTACAGCATGAGCATAATAATCGATATGAATTTATCTCCCCAATGGGTTGGAGAGTTTAAAATTCATGCGCTTGATGCTGTTCATTGGTCGAGCGTTGGAAAACACGACGCGGCCGATAAAATTATAATTAATTGGGCTCGTAACAACAATCACGTCGTTTTTACGCATGACCTTGATTTCGGTACGGCAATAGCCCTTACAAAAGCTGAAAAACCAAGCATCATACAAGTTCGGACTCAAAACGTCACAATATCACACCTTCGTGATATTGTTATTCCAACGATTAAGAAATATGCTGAATTGCTCGAAAAAGGCGCGCTGCTTGTAATTAATGAAGACAAAAACAGGATAAGAATATTGCCGCTGTAATATATTGTCATCACACCTTATCGCCACATCCGCGCTTAATCATCATCCTTTTTCTTCTTCTCTAAAATAACAAAGGCGCTGCGCTTTGGCGCGGGCATTACTGCGTTCTCTCCCTTTACATATTTCCATATTACCTCGTTAAGGTCAAGGTCGGGTACGGCGTCTTCTTTGGCGAAGTTAAAATGTTCGGAGCGGAGACTGCTTTTATTGTCGGCAACATTGCGTTGTTCCAGGTTTACCTGGGCCGGTCTTGCATTGTATGGGGTAAAATCAGGCTTGCCGGTAAAGCATTCGTACAGGGGCAGGGCTGCGGCATCATACTGGCTCATCGGTGGCAGGCCGAGTATTAATTCAATGGTGCGCAACACGCCGGAAGTAGAATACATGGCGTGTATGGCCTCGCCACGTTTTACATAAGGACCTGCAACAAATACCGGACTGCGGTGTGCATCAATGTGATCGGGGCCGTTTTGGGCGTCATCTTCCAAAATAAACACCACCGATTCCTTCCAAATGGAGCTGTGTGATAAGTGCTCCAAAAAACGCCCGACTCCCTGGTCGTTGTCTGCAACAGCGGCAATGGGCGATATGGCACCTTTACGCTGCCCGCTGGTATGGTCGTTACAGATGCGTATAGAGTTAAATTGTGGAACTGCATTGATGCTCAAAAGCGAGTCGAAATCTTGTGCCCAAACCTCTTCGCGTTTGATGTCGGTAATATTTAGATCGAAACTTGGCGCGCTGGGGCAAATATGGTCCTTTAGTACTTTTATGTTTGGTTTATAATCATCAGCAAATTCGCCGTAGGTGCGGTAGCTTACACCCGCGCGTTTGCAGTAGTCCCAAATAAAACCATCGCGCGGATCGCCGGCATCGCGGGTGCCCTCGCTATCGTAATTTCCGCCACGACCACCATAGCTTGTAGGCCATGTTTTCTCAATAAAATCGGTTGCATATGCGGCGGTACTCCAGTTATGCCCATCGGCGCTTACCTCGGCATCTACATAAAAATTATCAAGCAGCACAAAGTTGTCAGCAATGGCGTGGTGGTTTGGGGTAACCTTTTCGCCAAAAATACAAAGCGATGTGTCGCCGTTGCCTTTTGTCATATCCCCTAAAACCTGGTCGTACGTGCGATTTTCCTTGATAATATAAAACACGTGTTTTATAGGCGATTTTTCGCCGCGCCTACGTGGTATTGGGTTACCCGCCTCACCCGGAGCCGTTGCGGCAATTTTATCGGTAAAGGGCGTGTTGGCATAAACCTGTTTGGTATATGTTTTTAGTTTAGCCTCGGTTGGCGCATCAATAATGCTCAGGGTGCCTTTAAACAAGCCGCCAATATATTGCTCCCTGCTATTTACAGCCCCTTTTTGGTAGCCGCTGTTGTCGGCTTTTTTAACCGGCTGCGGGCCTTTCGGATTTGCCATGGAGGTAAAACCCTTACCGTTTGCTACAAATATTTTATCTCCCAGCGTTTTTACGTTTGTTGGGTACCAGCCTACCGGGATAAAGCCCTGGCTTTTGCTGTTGCCGGGTAGGCTAACATCAAACACGGCCAGGCAATTATTGTCGGCATTGGCAATGTAAAGCGTTTTTTCGGTGGGCGAAAGGGCCAGGCCATTGGTGGTTGAGCCCGTTAGCCGGGTGGGATAAAGCGAAGTTGATATTACTTCGGTAGTTTTGCGGGTGACGGTATTTATAACCGATACTGAATTGTCATTGGCATTGGCCACAAAAAGCCGGGTGCCTTTTTTATTCAGCAGCAACTCGTTGGGGTGACTGCCTGTTTTTATACTATTTATGACGCCTGTTGCAGTATTATAGCAGCTTACCTCGCCCCCGCCCCAAATAGAAATGTACAGCGTTTTTTCATCGGGCGATAATACGCAACTGTAAGCCTCGGCAGCCAGCTTCTGGCGTTTTACTACCTTAAGGCTTGTCGGGTCAATCACATAAAGCGCGCTATCTTCTTTGGTAACAGTGTATAAACGCGTGTTGCTTTTGTTAAGCACTATACCGGTGGTGCATATTTTATTTTTCGGCCAGGCTGCGCCAAGTTTAATGGTGTCCGCAACGCCTATTTTGTTATTTTGGATGGGATATACCAGTATCTGGTTGTCATTACCGCCCGATGCATATAGCTTTTTCTCATCATGACTGAATGCCAATCCGTACCATGCCTTTTTTATTATCCGCTCATCAAGCTGTTGTTCTGTTTTGGTATCGATCAGCTAGATGGATTGTGTGCTTTGTCCGTTATTGGTAACAGCCAGTAATTTACCTGATGCTGATAACTGAATGTTTAACGGCAAATCGCCAAGTGGCAAACCACGACCGGCAGGGCTCAGTTTCCAGCCGTTGGGTAGTAATACCTGCCCGGTTTGCTCAATTTTGCCTGGTGTTTGAGCTATAGATTGAAAACTTAAACTAATAAAAGCTATGATGCTCAAGAATTTTAGTTTCATAGGATGATATTTGTAATACCAAAAGTACTGATTGATTATGACGGACAGATGGGCTTAACAAAAAGATAATGTAACGATTCTGTAGTGTACCTGGTTGATTTTGGTTTTAACACGTGCATTTTTAAAAACAAATAATTATTATCCCGGTTACACAAGCATTGGTAACTGGGTTAATTAAAAATACATTATGAAACTAAAAAATTGGCAATTGGCGTTAGCATTGGGACTGGGCGCAGCGGCAGTTGCGTTAAAGCTCAGCTCGTGCGTTTCTATCCCCAAAGGGGCAAAAGCAGTAAAACCATTTTATAAAGACAAATACCTGGGTAAATGGTATGAAATAGCCCGGCTTGATTTTAAGTATGAAAAGAACCTCAACAACGTAACGGCCACTTATACGCTGAGAGGCGACGGATTAATCAGGGTTGATAACCGGGGCTACGATTTTGTAAATAACAAATGGAAACAAAGCGTTGGTAAAGCAAAATTTGCCGGCGATCCAAACACCGGCCGCCTGCAAGTATCATTTTTCGGGCCGTTTTATGCCGGGTATAATGTGATAGCCATTGATGATAATTATAAATATGCTTTAATAGCCGGCAATAACCTTAACTATTTGTGGATCTTATCCCGCGAAAAAACTATTCCCGAAGCTATCAAAAGCGATTATCTTGAAAAAGCCAAAAGCATTGTTTATGACGTTAGCAAACTGGTTTGGGACCAGCACGACAGGTAAAGCAAATCTAATTCCGCGTCCCCATCACTATAAATCCCTGGAAACAGGAAAAGAATTGACCGGCAGCGTCGGCCCTTTCTAACTCAGCCCACCAGCCGTTAACTTCATCGTTGGTAAAAACGTTGTGATCCACGCCGGTAGATATTATGCCGCCTATAATGCGCTTAGTAAGCTCGAGGTTGTGCATGTAGCCATGCGGCCTTATTTGTATATCCTTAAAGCCGGAGTCCTTAAAATGGCAAAACAGCTCGGCGCCGATGCGGCCTGATGGAAAGCTGTCGCTTATAAACTCAACTATACTGCGGGTTAGCTCTTTATCGGGGTGAGGCAATACCAGCGCATCCCAGTCAACATCAAAAATAAGCAACTTGCCGCCGGGCTTTAACAGTCGCGTGTATTCGACAAACACTTCTTCGATATTTTTAAGATACATCAGCACACGCTCGGTGCGGATTATATCAAACGAATCCTCTGCAAAGGGCTGTCGGGCCGCAGGGGCAACTAAAACCTGCAGGGGCAAGTGTGTCATTGCATGCCGGTGTTGGGCCATTGTTATCATCGCGGTGCTGATATCGGTGCCGGTAACGCTGCCCGTTTTGCCGGTAAGTTTAGCCATAGCAAATGCCTGGTCGCCAATGCCGCAGCCCACGTCAAGCACGTGCTGACCGGGTTGTATGTTAAGCCACGCTAATTGTTTGGCAAATCCTTCCTGTACGGTTTCGCAGCGGTGCACGTCTTCCAGGAACTTTATCAGGAAGCCTGTTTGCGATTGATCTACATGCTGGAAGCCTTCGGTTATGTCCTGGTTTTGCATCGGGTTGGTATAAGGAGGAAAATTATTGATCAATCAGAATTGTCAACTATTAAAATAAGGTTCCATTGGCCATTCTTCTTTACAAAGGTAAAATTTTCCTCAAAACCGGTATCCTGCAGTTGAAAACGCACATCGACTTTTGCAGGGCTCAAAACAGTTTTTTTGACAATTCCTTTTATTCCTTTTACTGTAAATAAATTGATGTAAGGCAAGCTGCCTGCAGGAATTAAGTTTGTCGAGTCGATGTCGCCTTCGCCGGCGGTAAGTTTAATTTTAAGCGGAAACCGGATGCGCGATTTTTGAAAAACAGAATCAGTTTTAAACCTGCTAAAAAAAGCATCAAAATTCTCATCCGCATTTTTTTTGCGAAGTTTTGGGGGCGGATGCTGAATTTGCACCGCCGCTGTTTAAGTTGCAGCTAAGGCATAGGATACACAACAATAAAATTGTTGGTGCGTATTTAATACGGGCCATAGCAGAAAGCTACGGAACCCGTGGTAAACCCGCAACAGCGGTCGTTAAAATGCCTCGGGCCCGTGGCTGCCACCAAAAGGATACCTGTTAACACGGCCATGTGAATGGTCGCAAAATGAATGGTGATGATGAACAACTTGAACGGTAATTTGACGGGGCAAAGGTTCGGACTTATTAGTTTCAGTCTTACCAGGCTGATTAACTAAGGTAGCTTTTTTCTTCATAAGAAACTCCTTTATTAATGGTTAGCAATTGGTTGTACCAAGTTAACTAATAAAGGGAGGAATTCAAAGGAATTTGAAATAAAAATTTGATGGGGCACCTTAGCTTACAATTACCCCTGATTAATTAAAAGTAAACCCAAATTGCACGTTTAGCCCAATTGAATACGGATCGGCGTTGCCGAAACGGTTTGGCAGCGACAGGGCCACAAAGTAATTTACATCCTTTGAGCGTGCGTAAACCTTGTTAAATACAGGCGTAAAACCATACCGGCCTGATGTTTCAAAAGCCAGCCGTGTGATAATGGTAAACCCGTGTTCGAAGCGGAACATGGTGCCCGGGTCGAACAACAGGTTGCTCATTTTGCTGGTTCCGCCTGATGATTTTATAGTTGGCGTGAACTCGTAGCTAAAGCCAAATTTGGCGCTGTACAACACGTTAACGCCTACCGGGAAACCGATGCTGGCGATATGATGATCGAAATTGGGGGTGAATTTACCATCAGCATGGGTAACTATCGGTACTATAAAGCTTAAATAGCCAACCACTTTGGGATACTCCGGTTTCTCTTTTACTTTTTGGTAGGTGGCACCCTGTACTTTGATGGTATCAGGCGGGGTCTGGGCTTTTGTCAGCTGCGGCGTCATTAAGGCCGAAAGAAATACAAACGCTAATAGCGCATTAATTTTGAAATACTTTAGAACGTTTTTTTTAAGCGCGGGTAAGTTGGTTTGCATAGTATAATAGGTTTTGGGTTGACAGGGTTAAATTTCCAGTATAGGATTCGTTATACTTTTAAAAATATAATGATAGGAAAAAAGAAGGCCCAATCAAAATATGGTCGGCAAATAAATTATATTTTAAAAAGAGGTAAAGCCGTTTATAAATGCCTGACTATATTTATACCTTAACAGTTGAAAACAAAACCAGGCCAATGGAGCAGATATTTACACTAAACGGGCGGATATGGGTTGAAACAGCCAGCGAGAAAATCCTGGGCCATGGCCGTATCGAGCTGCTGGAGCGGATACATCAATCCGGCTCTATCAGGCAGGCAGCGCTGCAGATGAAAATGAGTTACAAACAGGCCTGGGACCTTATTAACCACATGAACACCCACTTTAAATCACCATTGGTAACCAGCCATCGTGGCGGCAAAGGCGGCGGCAACGCAACGCTTACTGCCGAAGGGTTGAGGATAATAGCGGAGTTTCACCGGCTACAGGATAAATTCAAGGTTTTTTTGAAAGAGAACAGTGTGGGGATGGGGTTTTAAATTACGCGCCGTCCAATGTTATTTAACAAATAAAATGACACATAACACTACGGCAAAGGGCACACCTAAAATTATAGCCAGCACGAAATACGATTCCCGCCGGTTAAAATTAAGCGACCACCCCCAACCATTGGTCCGTGGCAGAAAGATTGGCTCTTTATTTTCGGGTGACGGTTGTTGGTTGGTGTATTCTTCGTTTGGGGTTTGCATGGGGGTTGTGGTTATTCAAATATAAGGTTTATAAGTACCGTTTTTGCGGTGCGCTAATGATTTTGAAATCTTTAAACTGGAGCAAAAAAATAACGGGCACAATAAAAAATACTTAGACTTTATTATCCGTTAAATACCTTGTCGCAATGAAAAAATCAACACTTGTTACATTATTTTTAGTTTGTGTTACAACTACTGTGCTATCACAAAGCAATGCTAATAATATATGGCGCCTAACTATTGCCGATAGCCTTACCTTAAAAGGTATTGAGCGCGCAACAGTTTCCGGCATTAATACCGGTAGCTATATCACAGGTGCTGATGGGGTAATTAATATTGATAAAAACAACATCGGTGGTAAAAGCATAACGGTTTCGTGCGTTGGCTATAAAACCCTTTATTATAAACCGGGCGGCAAATACCCGGATACATTGATGCTCAGTGCTATTACCACCGCACTGCACGAAGTAACCATAAATTCGAAGCCTAAAGGCACCCCCTTCGGCAATATTAACCTGCAGGCAACCGGCGGATACTTGTTTGCTACCAACGAAGAGATTGCCGAATACATACCCAATAACGATAAACTTACCGGCACTGTTACCGCAGTTGAATATGTATTGCTCAACAACCATAAGGGCATTGAAAGGGCGTTTAGGGTGATTCTATATTCGAAGGTAAAAGACAGCATGGAGCCTGGCGAACCGCTGATTAAGGACACCCTTATTGTATACAATCAAAAAAAGCTGCCGGTATTCAGGGTGGATATTTCAAAGTATAACATCCAGCTGCCCGAAGAAGGGCTTTTTATCGGCATTGAAACGCTTTCGCCTGATTACTATGGCACCGAAAAAGTTAACGACCACGGAAGCCTTTACCCCCGCGTCCCCGGTATTAAGGGTATTTGGAAGAACCTTGGCTACCGGTATGACGATAGCCGGCGAAATGGCGTTACATACGCTGTATACAGGAAAGCGCAGTATCCCTCAGACTGGAAGGTTTATGAAGATGGGACGAATTTTGCCATCGGGGCGGTTATCAATTGATAGGCGGGGTAAAATCTCTTGCAAAAAATCCACACATCATTCCCGCACTCCCTGAACCCATCATTCAAAAATCCTATATTTACCCACATGCCATTCACCTTTGCACATCCGGCTATTGTTTTATCTTTCGGTAAAATTTTTAAACGCGGGCTCTCAACTACGGGGCTGGTTATTGGCAGTATGGTGCCCGATTTTGAGTATTTCGGGCGGATGCGTATTGTTAGCATCTACAGCCATACCTGGCAGGGGCTGGTTTGGTTTGATGTGCCGCTGGCTTTTGTGCTGGTAATTTTGTACGAAATTTTTATTAAGGAAAAACTGATAACGCACCTGCCCGGCGGACTTAACCGCCGCTTTTACTGGGCCAGGCAACACGTTACGTTTTATACCGTGGGTTATTTTCTGGCTATCCTGGTTTCAGTTGCGCTGGGGGCGGCATCGCATATTGTGTGGGATGGTTTTAGTCACCCCAATGGCATGTATGTGCACCAGTGGCCGGTTTTGCAGCGAGTTTTTAATATATACGGCTACCATTTATTCGGGTTTACCATATTACAGCATGGCAGCACTGTGCTTGGGCTGTTGTTTATCGCTATTTTATGCCTGGCGCTACCCAAAGGCGAACTTACGCGGGCAAAAAATATATCAGCCTTTTGGTTGCAGCTCATATTGGTTATGGCCGTAACCATTGCCATACGCCTGGCCACTGGACTGCCGCTGCATCAGTATGGCAATTTAATCGTTACCGTTATTGATGGCGGGTTGCTGGGGCTGGTGGTTGCATCTTTGTTGAGTGAGTAGTTGAATGTGGAGTTAAGTAGTAAGTGGCAGTTTCGATTAGCTGTGTTGAGTAGAATTGATGAGTGGCAGTTATATGCTTCAAAAAGGTTGTCCTCATCCGCACATCTGCATATTCGCACATCTGCACATCAAATCCTACAATCCAATAAATCCTATAAATCTTAGTTTATATTTGCACATCGGCACATTCGCACATCAACCCCATGCTACAAATACAAGAAAACGTATCGCTTAAAAATTTTAACACTTTCGGCGTTGATGCCAAAGCCAGGTATTTTGTGGAGATTAACCGCAATGACCACCTTGTTGAGTTGTTTATGGATCCGCAGTGGAAGCAGATGCCTCATCTGGTTTTGGGCG
The DNA here is from genome assembly GCF_024055575.1 of Mucilaginibacter flavidus. Lineage (GTDB taxonomy): Bacteria > Bacteroidota > Bacteroidia > Sphingobacteriales > Sphingobacteriaceae > Mucilaginibacter > Mucilaginibacter flavidus. The sequence goes on from NZ_JAMXOE010000015.1 coordinate 13,644, forward strand.
GCGGCAGCAACATGCTGTTACTGAAGGATTATGAGGGGCTGGTTATTCGGATAAATATCCGCGGCATTGAGCACAGGATCAGCCATAACGATGTGTTTGTTGAGGCCGGCGGCGGCGAGGTATGGAACGACCTGGTGAACTTTTGCGTGGCACGCGGCTATGCCGGGATGGAGAATTTGAGTTTAATACCGGGCTCGGTGGGTGCATCGCCTATACAGAACATCGGTGCCTATGGGGTCGAGCTGAAAGACGTATTCCAAAGCTGCAACGCCTTTGAGCTGGCAACAGGTACCTTTAAAACTTTTACCAAAGCCGATTGTAAATTCGGCTATCGCGAAAGCATATTTAAAAGCGAATTGCAGGGAGAGTATATTATAGTGTCTGTAAAATTCCATTTGTCGCTGGTGCCCAATTTTAATTTAAAATACGGCGCCATTGAGCAGGAGCTGCAAAACCGCGGAATAACGGAGCCTACATTAAAAGATGTGTCGCAGGTGGTGTCGCATATCCGCGTATCCAAACTTCCCGATCCTTCGACCATTGGCAATGCGGGCAGTTTTTTTAAAAATCCCATCATCAGCGCCGAACTATTTGCACAGGTGCATGCCAAATTCCCGGAAGTGGTGAACTACCCCGGCGGCGATGGACGGGTAAAGCTGGCTGCTGGCTGGCTGATTGAACAGTGCGGATGGAAGGGAAAAGTAGTTGGCCACACAGGTACGTGGAAAAACCAAGCGCTGGTACTGGTGAACCATGGTGGCGCAACGGGCGAAGAAGTGTACAGTTTTTCGTCGCAAATCATAGACAGTGTGTACACTAAATTTGGCGTTTTGTTACAACGCGAGGTGAATATTATTAGTTAAATAATTTTATTAGAAATAAAATACACCTTTAAAAACCGCTGGGAAATATAACATTCCTGTTACCTAAACTCGCTACTCCTTAGAGAAATAGTGTCATAGAATTGTCCGCAATACTACTGTTTACCAACGATTTAAATATATCAATAGTGTAACATATACACACTTTAAAATTCCAAATAATTACTTGTTGTACATTAAAGTCGTCATAGCAGGCAAAGCGTAAGTGGCACTATGCTTGCCTAAGTATAGATACAAAACTTTAACAAGTATGACAAAGATTGAGTTTAACACCCTAGTACTACGTCAGGCAACCTCATTAAGGTCTTATGCCCTCCATTTTACCCATGACGCAGATGATGCTAACGACCTTGTTCAGGATACAATGTTGAAGGCCATAACTTATTATAATAAGTTTAAAGAAGGAACAAATTTGAAAGGGTGGTTATACACAATTATGAAGAACACCTTCATTAATAACTATCGCCGTTTTATAAAAATGAACACTTTTGTAACCAAAAGTGACGAAATAAGCTCTCCAAACCTGGTGTTCAGCTCGACCAAAAATCAGGGCGAAGCCAAGTTTGTGATGGACGACCTGAAAAAAGCATTGGACAGGTTGCCTGCTGATTATTACGTACCCTTCACTATGTATTTCGAGGGCCACAAGTACCACGAAATTGCCGACCATTTGGAAATACCTATCGGCACGGTTAAAACACGTATACACGTTGCACGCAAGCTGCTGAAGAAAAGTCTTAAAGCTTATGATAACGGCGTTTCAAAACCTGTGTACGCCGAAAACTAAAAGTTCATTTCAGTTACATCTATCTATATAAAAACAAAAGCCCGGATTTTTTCCGGGCTTTTTAGTTGTCTGAACCGGGATTTGTCCGATTTGGGGATTTATTGGATATTGTAATACAGCCATTGTTTAAAAACGCATAGATTTGCGTGTAATATGGCAGAACTTGCTACCTACACAAAATCGCAACTCGCTTTACGCAACGGGCAGGACAAACCTGAGGTATGGATAGCCTATAAGGGGATTATCTACGACGTATCGCGCAGTCGTCTTTGGCGCAACGGCAAACACTACGAACACTGGGCCGGCCAGGACCTTACCGCCGAACTCGGCGATGCTCCGCACGATGAGTGGGTGTTTCAGAATTTAGATGTGGTGGGGAAGCTGGGCTGAAGACAGAAGCCGGAGGTCAGATCTCCGATTTCAGACCTCCGATTTCAGACCTCCTATAATATCTCAAACTTCGACAGGCTCACAAATTCCTGTACCCTTGCAGCAATTTCTTCCTGGGTTAGGTTAAGAATTTTTTCGGTACCGAATTTTTCAACGCAGAATGACGCCAGTGCCGATCCAAAGATGATGGCATTTTTCATATTGTTAAAATTAACCGAACCAACCTTTGCCATGTAGCCCACAAAACCACCAGCAAAGGTGTCCCCGGCGCCCGTAGGATCAAATACTTCGGCAAGCGGCAATGCTGGTGCCGAAAATATTTTGCCATCGCCAAACAGCAGCGCACCGTGTTCGCCTTTTTTTATGATGAGATATTTGGGGCCCATGGTCAATATTTTGTTGGCGGCTTTTACCAATGAATATTCACCCGATAGCTGGCGCGCCTCGGCATCGTTAATGGTTAACACGTCTATCATTTTGATAGTATCCAGCAAGTCATCCAGCATAATGTCCATCCAAAAGTTCATGGTGTCAAGCACAATCAGCTTAGGGCGGTTCTTAAGGCGTTTGATAACAGTTTGCTGCACTTGCGGGGTAAGGTTGCCCAACATCAGGTATTCGCAGTCCTGGTAGTTTTCGGGAATGATGGGATCAAAATCAGCAAGCACGTTCAACTCGGTAACCAGGGTATCGCGGCTGTTCATGTCGTTATGATACTTACCGCTCCAAAAAAATGACTTTTCGCCCCTTTTTATTTGCAGGCCTTCGGTATCAATGCTGTGTTTGTTAAAATCCTTTATAAATGGCTCGGGGAAGTCGTCGCCCACAACAGCAACAATTTTAACCTTATCGTAAAAATAGGAAGCCGCAAGACTTGCAAAGGTGGCGGCGCCGCCAACAATTTTATCTGTTTTGCCAAAAGGCGTTTCAATAGCATCAAATGCAACGGTACCAATAACCAGTAAACTCATGTAGTAGTAATTAAAAATTTTGCAAATATTATGAAATTAAGCCATAGTTGCCTTATTTACACCGGTACAAAAACATTTAAAGCGCTATTAATGAGCTGTTAATTTTGCACAGGCATAATTTTTTAATTTTTTTTAAAAGAGTTGTTGTGTAATTAAGGCAGAAATCATACTTTTGCACACTCCAAACCGGAAATGCACTCCTGAATAGCTCAGCCGGTTAGAGCATCTGACTGTTAATCAGAGGGTCGCTGGTTCGAGTCCAGCTTCAGGAGCAAAGCCCCGCACGTCCGCGGGGCTTTTTTTGTTGCTTATATTTTAGTGGTGCGGTGAAAACACCGGCTACAGGCTGAATATAATGTTTTGAAGATATTGCCAATTTCAATATATTGAGCGAAAATTAATTGATGGATATGTTCAAATTAGCGCTCCCTGATAAGAGTATTGCCCATCATTTTTCAGTGCCTTTACCAAATAATATTTACCATGGATAAGGCGCCAAAACAACATCCTTCCCAACAGGCAAAAAAACCGGCAAAAAAGCCCAACCGAAAACCAAAAAGCCAGGACTTGTCACGCGCCGGTGACCATAATTTAACCAAACACGATTCTGCAACCATGGAAGTACACCATCACCCACAATTAGAGCATAAGCCAAAGCCCTGGAAAGAATATCTTTTAGAATATATCATGATAGTGCTGGCAGTAACAACAGGTTTTTTTGCCGAAAGCCTCAGGGAATATTTGGGCGACCATGGTAAGGAAACCGAATATGTGGCATCCCTAAAAAACGATCTAAGGCAGGATACAGCTAACGTTGCCCTGCAAATTAAAAATATCAAGATACAGGTGGTGATGATGGATTCGCTGATCATGCTGGTCAATAAACCGGTATTAACTCCTGACGAGGTGAACGCCGCATATTATTATGCGCGCTCTGGGCTACCAGGAAACCTGATTTTGAAATAACCGACCGCACTGTTGTCCAGTTAAAAAGCTCGGGTAATTTCAGGCTTATAAAGGATGAGCACCTGATTGATGGTATCCTGGAATACCAAAAACACTTTGACAGTTACAAACAACAGTCTTCAGGTGACATTACTGAGCGGGCGTTTTTGTATCCCTTTATATCACAAATATTTGACGGGAATGTTTTTCAAACAATGGTAGATAATAATAACAATACTATCAGTAGGCCAACCGGCGTACACACACTGAACCCGGTGGATAAAAAATTCATTAGGCAGTATGTGTATTACCAGCATCAATTAAAATCATCATTCATTTATGAGGTTACCCGGCTTCAGATTATGAAAGCTACTGCCGAAGGCATGCTTAACATAATTGAAAAGGACTACAAAGAATAACAATTAATGGCCAATAGACAGTTAAGATCAAAAGACCTGTCAAAAATAAAATTTGCAAATTAGAAAGTGGTTCGAGAATCCAGCCTGGGTCGAAACTAAAACTACCTCAAATCGTTCAAAACGAACAATTGATCCAAAAATTAGTTCGAAAAACGCACAGTTCGGGGAGCAGAAGCCTCACAGAAATGTGGGGGCTTTTTTATTTAACGGATTCAACAGGAAAGTTCACAGCTATAATAAAAACACTACCAAGGGCGAAGAACGATGGGGTAAAAACGTTAAATTTTAGTCAGCATCTCGTAGAACTTTTTCACAGCTTTCTTTTTATAGGCTTACCACTGAATGGTAAAGCCAATGGCAACTCCGCTACTTCATTAAGTGTTATATTGTTTTTTGGGGCCAGCGATGAGAGTGTTTGATTGATTGTCCATCTTCTCTCCAAAGCTATGGCAATAACTTATAGCGAAGTTCACCCCAAAAGGGTGAAATTAACTGGCGCACAGCGCTATAATCAATTATTTTTTAGATGGGGAAGGGACTTATTACAATACAGTCGCTTGTAAATGGGAAGAACATTTGTTTTCGGAATAAGCTACCCAATTTTATCCCCTTAACCCACAATCTTTAGCCATCCGGTAATGCTCATCCTTGGCAAATGGGTTATCAATACCTCGTGTTCCAGCTCGTTGCTTTTAAAAAACACGCTTTTACCAGCATTGGGCGAAATGTCACGGGAACTAGTACCCTGGTAAATGCGTAAATCACCGCCGTCAACCTCGCTGTTTAAATACATGATCATCGAAAATGCCCGGGTGCCATTTTGTTTGAAATTGTCTAAATGGCGTTTGTAAAAAGCCCCTTTCTCGTAAAGGGTGTAATGGAATTCATAGCCGGTAATGCCTGCAAAGCAAGTCCGGTTCAGGTGGCTCACAAAGTTATCCATCAGGTCAAAAAAAATATTTTCATAAGCGTCGTTATGGATCCTGTCTAACCAGTAAATTTTATCGCTTCTTACCAGTTTATCATGGTTTATCAGTTTATTATTACCTGTTCCAGCCGAGAGGAGTAAATCGGCAGCATAAAGCGCTGTTATATTATCGGCCAGGTGGGCTGATAAGGCTACACTAAGAAAATTGCTGACTGTACCCACGTTAGTAGCCAGGTAGCTGTCGATGAGTTCGTCGAATATGATGTCCATACCGCTGTAAGATACGCTAATTATCGACCATTAGTGTTATAGGTCGATATGGGACGAGACTGTTCTACCGGATAGTACGATCAGGCTTTTTGCTGCGCAGCAATTTTCTTTATCTCGGCCTTGGCCAGGCTAAACCATTTGCTGTTGCTGCGTTTTTCCATCTGGCTAAGGTGCTGCTCCTCATTTAGCATATCACTAAAAATCGTCCATGCATCGGTTTCGCGGTCGTTACGAAGCAAAAACAGGCCATATTGATACCGTTGCTCGAAATATGAGTAACGGCCTTTCATCGCTTTAAACTCGTTTTCGGCCTCGTCAAGTTGTCCCAGTTCTTCAAGCGACATAGCATAGGCCAGGTGTGCCTTCGAGCGGGCAAACTGCGGTATTTTGTAGAGTTTTTTTGCTATGGGAATAACTTCTTCGTACAGCTGCAATTCGTAATAAGCGATAATCAGTTGCATCAATCCATGCTCATTTTCGGCAAATGCACCAGTGAGGCTGGTTTTATAAAGGTCGGCCGCTTTTTCGGTTTGGCCTGCTGCAAGGTAGGCGTCTGCCAGCTTCATCCGGTTGGCAAACGTGTCGGTAAAGTTTAGCTCGTCTTCCAGTTTCTTGATATTGCCCCCCGGATTTATTACTGCACCTATATTAATTTTAGGCGCATTGAAACGTCGATTTGAAAGAATCTCCTGATAGATATAAATCAAACTTCCTAATACAGGCAAAACTATAATTATCCATAGCCACCGCCCTTGCGTCCCCCGGCGCAGGCAATGGATGGCACAGAAAATCTGCAGACCGATAATTAGGTAATAATAAGAGCCGCCGCCGTAAAACATGGGGGTAATAGTTTGATTGTGATTATCAAAAATATAAATTTTGGTGATATTTTGTAATGAAAATATCGGAAAGATATATTATCGATCATTGGTCTGAACCAAGATTTGCTTGATTTTAGGACGACCCGATGCCTTGACGCGGCATCTTTCCCTTAATCTTAGTTTAATCGGTGTAATCCTAACTACAAATACTCTTAGCTTTTTTTCGTTGTTTAAAATAAAAGATTATACCTATGACTACTCCGATAAGTAGAATAATTGTCCACCACGACGTAACCAGTCTAAAGCTAAAACCGCCGACAAGAGCATTTTCCTGCTGCGATGCCAAGTAATCTTTCTCCGTGACCGGCGGCGAGGCCAGCGAATAAACCCGCACTGTTGAATAATCGGGTGATGTAAACTCCTGTATAGCACAATAAAACGTCTCCTGCTGGTGGTTATAGAAAAGATTAATATCGGTTTCAATCTTTTCGCCCTTGGCTGGTATACTTCCGCTAACAGCCTCGTATGCCCCATCCTTTATCGAAAACCTGCACAATCTTAAGCTGGTTTTCGGTTTATCATGCGCGTAGCAAATGGCATAAAAATACTTTTTATCGCTGCTGATGATCAGGTTATTCGCCGCTACAAAGTCCTCGGCCGGCGGCTTTATTTCCCAGCATTTTTTAATGGTGCGGGTGGTTAAGTTAACACAATACAGATCGTAAAAATGCATACCGCCAACCACCTGGTTACCGCTTTGGTTACCATAGCCGCCAAAAATGTAAACGTTGTTGTTTTCATCCGCCTGGCTATAGCCCGAAAAAAAACGGGGCATAATTTTATCGCCGGTAAACTGCACTTTGTCCCAGGTATCGGCTTGCCTGTTGTACACGAAAAAATCCATGTAATATTAGTACGAGCCATAACCGCCAAACAAAAATATACTGTCCTGCGCCTTATTATAAAAAATATCGTGGTGGTGCCACTGTTCCTTAATGGCTCCAAAACCGGTTATATCCCATTTCAGGGTATTTAAATCGAGCGAAGCAATGCTTGGGCCCGGTTTGGATGACTTAAGTGTTTCGTACGAGTAGAGCTTATTTTCACGGGTATTGATTATGCTTTTGCCCAAATGCAGGGGGAACCGGGCATTTATTTTGATAAGTCTGGCCCGTTAGGTTATTGCGCTGCACATCATAACTTATCAGCGAGTCGCTTTTAAACATAATAAGTTTCTGTGCAGCTTCGTTAAAATTCACGCCTGCCACTTCGCTAAAACCACGGGTAAACCGGGGCGCCCAAAAGTACGATTCGATAATCAGCCACACTGGGTTGTCAACAACGCCAAGGTTATCGCCATCGCTGCTGTACACATTTTTGCCGCTCCACTCATTCAGGGGGAACGAATAGTTTTTGCTGCCGTCGCCGATGGTTAAATTCCTGATGGCCATTTTGGGCACGTCAAAATAATGTTCGTTTTTCCCGAAATATATTTTAGGCGTAATAGTATTACTGAAACCAAAATCGATTGCCCGGTACCACCTGCCATTTATCAATATCCCTAGTGTGTTTCCCTTTAAGTCAATGTCTATTTTCACCGGCATCCAGCTCCGCTTTTTCAACTGCCCCCTAGTGAGCGGAATTTTTATTTTATTAGCCTTGCTATCGATGTTGAAATTTAAAAAAGGTGATCCGTCATATATTGAGCTCAGGCTATAGGAGTTGTTTTTAGCATCGGTAATGTTGAGGATATACCCCAGGTGCTCGTTATCCCACAGCGAAAGGTCGAAATTAATGTAGAGGTGTCCTGAAAACGTTGGTTACTCCGTTTTAAAAACCGAATACGACGTACGTTTAGCCAGCAAACTGTCGTTTGAATTGAACTGCAAACCCTGGCCCTTGCCTTTAACTGCGGCAAACAGTATGATAAAAGCAAATACAATTTTATATACATGGAAATGCAGTACAAAAATTTTATTCTTTCTTATCATTTAGTAATATAGGGTTAGCAAAAATTATAAAGGCAGCCTGTTTAAATAGAACAGCTAAATTAGAGATTTTTAGTTTGATACACTAAGGCTGATATGGAGCACCAACAAGTGCGATTTTTGTTTGCTTTGTAATGGAACTGTGATAGAGAAGTTGGGGTAATTCGTTGCCGGGATATCAATGCCGGGTTGAAACCCGGCACTACGCAACAATCGTCCTAAACGTGAGATTTATCCTCGGCCGCACAACCTTTTTTGATTTTGGCAAACTGTGCAACCAATTGGTCTGGGTGGTATCCTTCATTACCAGCAGGCTGCCGCTTTCCAGTATTAGCGATACCGTTTCTTTGCCTTTTTTATGTTTAAGGCTAAACTTTCTTTCGGCGCTAAAACTGAGCGACGCGATGGTGGTGTTCTTGCCAAGCGACGACTCGTCATCGCTGTGCCAGGCCATACCTTCGTCGCCGTTGTGATAAAGATTCAACAGGCATGAGTTGAAAGTTGTGCCGGTTATGGCCTCAACCATTTGTTTAAGTTCGAGCAGTTCTGGCGTCCAGGCAAGGGCTTTTTTGGTAGTGTTTGAATAGGTATATAAATAACCATCATCGCCATACCAGGCAACTTTGCGCTTGGTGATAATGTGCTTGCCGAAAATTATGGCTTCGTCATTTTTCCATTGTATAGTATCCATTAACAGGTTGTGATAATTTGCCGCGGCACCGGGTTTCAATATTTTGCCGTGATAAACTACAGTCCCGTCAAATGGCAGCAGGTTTTCGGTTTGGCCGGTGCTAAATAAGTCCATGTAAATTAACTTAAAGCATCATGAAAAATCACACCTGCTGTATAACGCGCACCGCTGTGCAACTGACTAACTCCATGTTTCATATTAACTCTGTAATAACCTTTTGCGCCTTTTACCGGGCGGAAGTTTGTCGTGAATATCAATACATCGCCCTTGCGTGGTTTTAGTACGATAGCTTTCGACTGCGCCCTGGGTATTTGCTCTGTCAGCACAAATTCGCCCCCGGTATAATCTTTATCCGGCTCGGTTAAAAATAGCACCATTTGCATGGGGAAGTACACATCGCCATATAAATCCTGGTGCAGGGTATTAAAGCCGCCCGGGCCATATTTTAAAATTAAAGCGGTTGGTTTCGTTTGATTATTGGCATGGCAAAGCTGCTGCAATTCCTCAAATGTCGCCGCGAACGTGGTTTGAATATTAAGTACCTTCATCCAGTTATTGGCAATCGGCGCCAGCCTTGGGTAAATCTGCTCCCTTAATTGCTGAATTAATGGCGGCAAAGGGTAGGCAAAATATCGATATTCGCCCAGGCCGTAGCGGTAGCGTTCCATCACCACCGTTTTGCGGTATGCCTCCGAATTACTGTAATTGCTAATCAACTCGCTGCAATCTTCGTCGCTAATTAAGTTGGGTATGATAGCGTAACCGTTGTCGTTCATATTTTCAGTTACGGTTTGCCAGTCTATTTTTTCTATGGATTTTGCTATGTCGGTCATTATTTTCTTCTGTAGAGACACAACACTTGTGTCTCTGAATTTATGTTGTTAATATAAGGCAATTACCTGCATGCGGGAGAAAGACACAAGTATTGTGTCTCTACGGGTGAATCAATTAGGCATTGCCGCCTGTGCCGCCTCCCAGCCAATAATGGCGGTTTTGCGATTGCTGCCCCAGTGGTATTGCCCAAATTCTCCGGTTGATTGTATTACCCTGTGGCATGGTATCAAAAACGCTACCGGGTTATCCCCTACCGCACTACCTACGGCCCGTGATGCGGTTGGCTGATTCAGTTTACTGGCAATGTTACCATAGGTTGATAATTTCCCGGCTGGAATTTTCAACAACGTTTCCCATACCTTCAATTGGAATTCGGTACCCTTCAGGTGCAGTTTAATTTCCTCCAGTTTGCTCCAGTCGCGCCTGAAAATATGCAGGGCGTTTTGCTGTATCAAATCTACCATGGGTTTATAAGCCGCATTCGGGAACACCTTTTGCAGTTCGGATAAGCCTTCTGCCTCGCTGTTTGCGAACGCGATATGACAAATACCTTTCGACGTCGATGCTACCATTACATTACCAAACGGGCTTTCCGCATAGCTGTAGTTAATTGCAAGGCTTTCCCCGCCGTTTTTGTATTCGCCGGGTGTCATGCCCTCAATGTTTACAAATAAATCGTGCAAGCGGCTGGTGCCCGAAAGGCCCGTTTCAAAAGCGGTGTCGAACAATGTTGCCTGGCTGGCCAGCATTTTTTTAGCATGGTCCAAACTGATGTATTGTAAAAACTTTTTGGGGCTCACGCCTGCCCAGTCGGTAAATATGCGCTGAAAATGGAAGGAGCTTAAATGAACCTTTTCGGCAATTTCGTCAAGTGTGGGCTGATTTTTAAAGTTGCTGCGGATATAGCCTATTGCGTCCTCAATACGGCTATAGTTTGTTATTTCCTGGTCTTTCATTTTGTTTTTCTTTAATTATACATAACAAAAGTACAGCGCCTGCAAACCGAACCCTACCCGAAACTTGCGGAGTTTAAATTAATGAAAACACATATCAACAGACCTAAACTTCCTTCTTTCGGACTTTTTGGACTTCACTTTAAATCCTCATTTATCTCATTCAGCAAATACTCTTTTTTATCCTCACTGTATTCCCAAAACATCACGCCCGCCAGACCATTCTTGTTTACAAAATCGCATTTGTTTTTTACTGACCATTCATCCTCGTACGTTATAAACTGGCGGGTGGCTGAGTTAAACAGGTAAGGTGCGGCAGCATCATTATCGCGGTAGTATTTAAAGCCTTTTGTGGTATTGGTAACAAGGCTATCTTTTAAAAAAGTAAAGCCGCCTGCCCGCATTTTGCCATCGGTTTTGGTACCCAAGCCATTGGACAACGTATCCACAACCCGCGACGAATGACCATAAAACGCCAGGCCCATCACCAATTTATTGGCAGGAACACCTGCTGCCATAAAATCTTTCATGGCTTTGTCGGCACTATCATAGGCCGGGTTATATTTTTTTGATGCATACAGGTTGGCGTGGTGTACGGCAACGCCCAAACTATCCTGGAAATAATCATATGTCATCAGGTTTACATAGTTTAAGTATTTGGCTACTTTATCCATTTCGGAATTTAGCGTAAACCGTTTAAAGCCGCCTATTGCCGCAGTAAGGAAAAGTTTTTTGCCGGTTTCTTTTTCCAACTTATCCAGCTCCTTTCTGAGCGCTTTAAACATCAGTGTAAAATTCTGTTTGTCCACGGGCCGGAATACATTGCCGTCGCCAATATCATTGGGGTATTCCCAATCTATATCAACGCCATCAAGCTTGTATTGTCTTATGATCTCAACCGCACTGGCAGCAAACGCGTTCCGCGCAGTATCAGTTAACACCGCATCCGAGAAATTTTTGCTCCATGCCCACCCGCCAATTGAAATCAGGATTTTCAAATCGGGGTTTACTTTTTTCAGTTTAAGCAGGCTCTTAAAATTAAAAGTGTCGGTTTTAATATTGGTGAGCCATGCCCGGTTATTTTTTACGTTTACAAACGCATAATTAATATGGGTGAGCTTCTTGGCATTCACCATGCTGGTGTCAATTAAACCGCGGTAACCACCCACATAACCGATGACTACATGTTTTTTTGGTTGGGCGGCGGCTGTAAAAAGGCAGATTGAAAACGCAATTGCAGCAATCAGGCGGAAAGGTTTTGGTAAATGACGCATGGCATGGTTTGTTGTTTATTGAATCTTATTTTTATAACAAATCGACCGGATTTAAAAATAGCGATGAGCTTGAAACCCATCGCTATAATAATATAGTCAATTAAAATAATCCCAACTGTCCTTTATCGTCAATATCTATATCGTCAGGATTGGTTATTTCAAAGTCTACTTTTCTGGATTGCACCGATTGGGGAGGTGATTCCACCGATTCAGCTGGGGCGGGCGGAACAGGTTTATCTTCCGGCGCATTAGTATCAGCTATTATGTCCCCATCTGCGTCATCATCGTCATCCGTTTTTACATCAGCGACGGCTTCCTCCTCGGCACTTTCAACTGTTTCTTCTTCTTCCACATCTGCAATTACTTCCTCTTCCGGCGGTTCAATTTCAGCCATCAACTCAACCGATTTTACAGGGTGCTGCGATAGCCTGTTGCCCATCGCTTTCATTCCTTTAACATCAATCACTGCCGATAAATCAACCTCTATGGTTTCCGGTGTTTGCTCCTTACCTTTTAATTGTACCACGCTTACTACTGGCTGTACTGCGCCCGATATCAGCACCAGTTTTGAACCGTTTTCGTCGCTGATGATGCTGGTTTGCTTGCCTATGGCCAGGTTATCAAATACAAACCTTTTCACCATAAAGTTTTTCGATTTTCCGTCGATATGTATGGCTGAGTAAACCTTTGCCGGGTCGTACTTTTCAATCACAATCATTTTGTCATCAAAGTGATTGTTCAAATCAAAGCTGGTTAGTTCATATAAACCGGTACTCAATATGGTCAATACTTTATCGTCGCCGTCAAATTCGCCCAGGTATTTACCGCGACCATCGGCATTCAACCGTTTTAGTATATCATCGTACCAAATTTTACGGCCGGCCAATGTGGATACACCTTTGCTTTTCAGGATGATTTTTTTAACCGGATACTTGGTTATGATGTTACCCATTGAGCCCCGGCCCTTTATGGCCAGCGCTGCAAAATCCTCATCAAACTGCAATTTTTTAAGCTTGCTATGCGGTTTTAGCTGCACGTTAACAATCTCCGCCTCGCCGTTAGGATTGGCCGAAAAATACAACGACCGCGAACCTTTAGTGCCCTTAGTTAAATCGTATTCCTTATCGCGGGTAACGCCCACTACCGAGAAACGCTTGATATAGCTTACCCCGCTATGCCCGTCTTTATAAATCATGTTATACACGGTGCGCTCGTCGTTCTTTTTAAATACGGCCACGTGTATAATTTCTTTGCCCACAAAAACTTTGTCCTGCACTTTTGTTATCAGGCAGCGCCCATCCTCGCGGAACACAATTATCTCGTCTATGTCCGAACAATCGGTTACAAACTCGTCCTTCTTTAAACCTGTGCCGATAAATCCATCCACGCGGTTAACATATAGCTTGGCATTTGCCAACGCCACCTGGGCAGCCTCAACTCTATCAAACGTGCGTAGTTCGGTTTTGCGCTCCCGGCCTTTACCGTATTTATCCTTCAGTTTCTGGAACCAGGCAATGGTGTAATCGGTTAAGTGCTTAAGGTGATGTTTTACCTCTTTTATCTCAGCTTCCAGTCCCTTTATTTGTTCATCCGTTTTCTTTACGTCGAAGCGGGTAATGCTGCTCATTGGCTTATCAATAAGCTTCTTATAATCCTCCGGTACAATAGCCCGGTAAAATTGCGGGAAGAAAGGCTCGAACAAACGGTTCAAAACCTCCAGCACCATTTCAAAGTTCGATGAAGTTTCGTAATCCGGATGCTTATACATACCCTCCTGGATAAATATCTTTAGCAGCGAGCTAAAAAATATCTTCTCCATCAACTCCTTCAGGCGTATCTCCAGCTCCATTTTCAGCAGCTGGCGGGTGTAGTGCGTACTCTCGGTAAGCATGTCGTTCACGCTCATAAAGCGCGGCTTATCATGCTGAATTACGCAGGTATTTGGCGATATCGAAACTTCGCAGTCGGTAAAAGCATACAGGGCGTCAATCGTCACATCGGGCGAAATACCGGGCGCAAGGTGCACCACAATCTCCACACTGCTCGATGTGTTGTCCTCTATCTTCTTTATTTTTATCTTGCCTTTTTCATTAGCGGCAACAATACTTTCCATTAACCCGCCGGTGGTGGTGCTGAATGGAATTTCGGTAATGGCCAGTGTCTTTTTATCGCGTTCCTCTATTTTTGCACGTATCCTTACTTTTCCGCCCCTTTGCCCGTCATTATAAGCAGAAGCATCCGCCATACCTCCCGTCGGGAAATCCGGTATCAGGTTTGGCAGGTTGCCCTTCAATACCTCGATCGAGGCATCAATCAGCTCGTTAAAATTATGGGGCATTATCTTGGTAGCCAAACCTACAGCAATGCCATCAGCCCCCTGCGCAAGCAGTAGCGGAAATTTTACCGGCAGCGTTATAGGTTCGCGGTTACGGCCATCATAGCTGGCCTGCCAGTCGGTAGTATCAGGATTAAAAACGACTTCGAGTGCAAATTTCGACAGGCGCGCCTCAATATAACGCGGCGCAGCAGCCGAGTCGCCGGTTACCGGGTCGCCCCAGTTGCCCTGGCAGTCAATCAGTAAATTTTTCTGGCCTATCTGCACCATGGCATCACCAATGGAAGCATCACCATGGGGGTGGTACTTCATGGTGTTGCCTATTACGTTGGCGGCTTTGTTAAAGCGTCCGTCGTCCATCTCTTTCAACGAGTGCAGTATGCGGCGCTGAACAGGTTTTAACCCATCATTTATATGGGGAACGGCACGGTCGAGGATTACATACGAGGCATAATCAAGGAACCAGTTTTCGTACAGCCCGTCGAGTGAGGTAATGGTATGTAATTTTTCTTCGTTATTAGCAGGTATCTCTTCCGTTGTTAATTCTTCACTCATTATTAGCTACAAAAAATATGGATGGGTAAAGATAAATATATTGTGCGGATGTGTGGATTTTGAAGTTATGGAGTTTTAAACACATTGGGAAGTATTAACATCTTTTTCATTGTTTTTTAACCACAGAGGCGCGGAGTATGCACAGAGGGCACTGAGAGAATTAAAGTTGGGTATTAATCACGCGACGGATGCCGTCCTTTACCATCAATACATTGAAATTTATCAATAGGCCTAATTTGCAGCCCGAAATTTTTAAATAGGTTAGTAGTTGTGCCATATGGACGTCGCTTAAAGCCTCAACTGCCTTTATCTCAAGTATTAATTTATTTTCAACTACGATATCAAGCCGGTAGCCGCAATCCATTCTTATTCCTTCATAAACAAGAGGCAATGGTTTTTCTTTTTCAACAAATAAACCTCTTTTAAATAATTCATAAAACAGGCATTCTTTATAAGCCGACTCGAGCAGACCTGGACCCAATGTCCTGTGTACAGCTATACAAGCTCCAATAACCTGTGTAGCTAATTCGTTTTCAATTTCCATTTTAATTCTTTGTGCTCTCTGTGAATCCTCCGCGCCTCTGTGGTTAAAATATTCGATATGCTCTTCACTTTGTTTTCATAAACAAATAATTTTGCCCTCCCTGCAATAACGTAAACTCACCTTTGGCGGGGTTAAAAATCATTGTTATACCAGCTTGTGTAAAAACAAACTTGTCCGTATCAACAGTCTCCAGGGGAAATTGCGATTGGCCGGTGGCCTGTGCCATAAGCGTTGTATTATTTTTGGTGACCGTAATTTTTAACGGTAATTGGGTGCTTGAATATTCACCAAGGTATTTGTCCAGGTCTTCCGTTTTCAGGTTAGCGGTTTTAAAAGACGGTATCACGAAAGGCTCATTGAAGTAAATACTTAAAACACCTATCATTACATCATTTGGCGCATATACGGCGCCATTTGATATGTAAGCCACGGCCATTTTATCTTCGGGAAAATAGGACACCATCGACAAAAAGCTATCAATGCTACCGCCGTGTCCGTATGATGTTTTATCGTTAAACGGTATGGTAAGCATAGCCATACCATAATTCTCGCGCATAGTTTGCATTTTGTCCAGGTTGCTTTGGCTGACCAGTTTTCCACCGAACAGGGCTTCAATAAATTTAACCAGGTCGGTTGGTGTCGAAACTATTGCACCTGCTCCGCCAGGGACGCTCATGTCTGTTTCCGGCTGCTGCTGCCAGTTCCCGTTATAAACAAAGGAGTATGCCTCATTATCAGCGGAATTTGTTTTGCCGCCGTAGTAGGTATCGGCCAGGCCAATTTTTGAAATGATACGTTTTTTTAATTCGTCAGCATAGGGGTGACCGGTAATTTTTTCGATGATATAGCCCAGCAGCACAAAGTTTGTATTGCTATAGCTGGCTTTCAAATCTGGCTCAAAGTCGGGTTTACTGTTTTGAATAATTGCCAGCATAGCTGCTTCGGTTTGCGGCTTTGCCATGTACGTTTTGTATTGCGGATCATCGGTAAAGTTGTGTAGTCCGCTGCGGTGGCTCAGCATTTCTCCTATGGTAATCTTTGATGCATTGGGAATTTGCGGAAACCAGGTCGATAAAGGGGTCTCAAGGGTTAATTTTTTTTCTTCAATCAATTGAAATATCATGGTGCCGGTAAACATTTTTGTCACGGAACCGATGCGATATTTTGTCTTGATGGTTGCCGGCGTTTTATTGTCGCCGCTAACAGCGCTGTAACCGATCGCGTTCTGGTAAACCAGCTTCCCGCCGGCCGAAATTGCTATGCTGCCCATTTGTTTATTATTGGCGCCTAATACATTAAAAAAGCTGTCCAATTTTGCTTTATTTACATTTTGGGCATAAACGGTAACATTTATTGTAAAAGTAAGAAATGCGATAGCGAGTACTTTTTTATTCATTGCGGTCGTATTTGGTCTCTAAAGATAGTTCATTGCCAGCAATTAACACGGTCTCTCTTTCCTTTCATTAAACATTAGTTACCTTTATAAAATTTCAAATAATGACAGCCGCCTTTGCAAAACCCACCCGGAATATCGTAGCCATAACTATTATAGCGGTGCTCATATTTTTTGGCGGAATGCTAATGCTTCACGCCGTCCCCGCAACAACTAAAGACAAAATTGCCGACGGCCTGCTGGCTGATTTTGTAATTACTTTCCCGGCGCTTTATTATTTTATTGTTATCCGCCCGTTAAAAATATCAGCTAAAAAACTTCTGATTGTTATAAGCCTGAGCTGCGGAGTGGCTTACCTGGTATTGCCGCAACATCAACGTGAGTACATTTTGCAGGTACGCAAATTAACTGCGGTAGCCGAAATTGTGTTTATTATTTACGCGGTAACCAAATTCAACAAATTAAGAAAATTGTACCTGGCTCATAAGGCCACGTTTGCCGACCCTATTTTTAATTTGCGCAACGCAATGGCCGGTGTTATGGGCGAATCGTTTGGTGTAAAAATAATAGCATCCGAACTGGCTGTATTAAGGTACGGACTGTTATTCTGGAAAAAGGAGCCGGCCGTGGAAAGCAATAACAATGGTTTTAGCACGCACCGGGAGTTTGGCTACATTGCGCTGTGGTGCGTATTTATATTTGCCATGATGGTCGAAATTGTGGCCTTTCATTTTCTCCTGCGAAAATGGAGCAATACCGCCGCGATAATTGTAACCGTACTTTCCTGTTACAGTTTTATTTTATTCATTGCCGATCTGTCTGCAATCCTGAAAAGAAAAATATTGGTAAACAATAACCAATTGATATTGCGCACCGGCTTACGCTGGCGGGCCGTTACCACAATCAGCAACGTCAGTTCAGTAGAGAAGATACGATATGACTATCATTCAACAGGAACCTATTTTAAAGGCGGTATAACCAGCAAAAGCGGCAACTTGCTTATTACATTTAACGAACCTGTGCTGATTGAAAAACTTTATGGGGCAAGCAGATCGTTCAACACCATTTTGATGAATATTGATGATGTTGAGTTGTTTGCCAGTTTGGTTTCAGCTAAGTAAGCCAGGCGTTACGCATTATCACCGTCCGGCTCAAGCCGATACAACAGCCCCCACATCAAATCTCATTTTTCATCTCCCTCATCATTTTACCATAGTCCCACCTTCGCAACATGGCGTTTAAAGTATTTACAATCCGTTTGTTTCGTGTTTCGTTAGTTTTGGCACCGTTTATCCATTTTATAAAATACTCGCGATGCGATTTTGCCAGGCTGTTAAAAAAATCCAGGGCTTCGGGCTCAAAGTCGAAACATTCTTTTAAATCTTCGGGTAAATCTACTCTATAGTCCACATCTTCCTCAAGGCTTACCGTAAGCATAGCGCCACTGTTTTTGTGCAGCGCTTTTCGAACTTCTGCCTTTAGTGCCATGATAAACTCACCCTCGCCCATTGGCATAAGGGCCATGCCACTCACGGCCAACCCATCCAGCATTCCCCTAACGCGGAACGATTTTTTGTTGCCCGGCTTTAGCTTCTGCGCCAAATCGGCCGGGATAGAAATATAACTCCAGCCGGTTTTTTCGCCCTGCTCGTCAAATTGTAAAATAATTGTGTTAAACGTAACCATGTATTTTAAAAATACTGCAATTATAAGCCCTTAAGGCCTATTTGCGGATAAAGATAACGCACATTTCATGGCATTTAATGTTGTTAATGTGCCTATTTGTTAAATGTTTGTTAAAAATAAAAAACCTTGTAACTATTGGAAAACTAGCGCTGTCTTATTACCAAATACATAATCACAAATAAATTACAACATTATGAAAACCTTAAAATCAATAGTACTGGGATTAGCGCTACTAGTTATATGCGGTGTTGCAAAAGCAAACACCATCGACGAAAAAACAACTCCAAATTATGCAATTAATACTTTTGTTGATGCCATGACCCGCGGCAAATTAGCAGGGCTTGATGGCGTTTTGGATAAAACAGCAGAGTTTAATATGCTGCGTGGAAAAACAATGCTGAGCTTCGGCAAAAATGATATGCTTGCCTTTTTTAAAGAAAATAAAAACATCGAGCAAAGCTGCACCACAAGCACCTCAATTGTTGAGAGCACCCCAAGCGTTACCATCGTAAAAGTTTCTATGAAATACGACAGTTTTGTACGCAACAACTACGTAACCATTGCCAACACTGGCAACGGCTGGAAAATCACCAACGTGTACAGCGTTTTTAAATAAGAATTTAGTTTTAGGTTTAGTTAAATAGTTTGTTAGTAAAAAGGCCCTGTGGTTGGGGCCTTTTTTATTACCTAAAATCGAAATATCCTTCATTCAGACTTTCTTTCTTTTTGGAGTTACTTAACTACCTCACAAACGGCTCCAATACCTTCTGCCATTTATCATACCCTTTGCTATTCAGGTGCAGCAAATCGCCTTCAAATAAAGAGTTATCAACCGTGGTGCTTCCAGGAGCATACAGCACCGTGCTTACGTCAATAAAGATGCTGTTTTTCTTATTTTTAAGATAGCTTCTTATCAGTCCGTTGGCAATATTCACTTCGCCTATAAACTTCACCCTGCTAGGGCTCGGCTTTACCGACATAAAGTATATGGTAGCCTTAGGTAATTTTTTGTTAATCATTTCCCAAAGTTTCTGAAATTCATCAAAAACAAATTTGCCGGTTTTGCCTGCAGCGATATCATTTTCGCCGGCGTAAATAAAAATTTTGCGCGGCTGGTAGGGGAACAATATGTAAGGCGTATAGTAATCAACCACCTGCCACAACTCGCAGCCTCCTACACCGCGTCTGATGATTGGCTCATTAGGAAAGCGTTGCTCAAGGTCCGTCCATTTACGGATAGATGAGCTGCCGATAAACAGGATGCCATTTTTTGGCGGAAATTTCAGGCTGTCCTGGTGTTTAAAATCGCGTATCTCGTTATCAAACGGGAAACCTGCTTGCGCGTGCAGTTGGCTGCCGATGCAAACTAATAGGAACAGTAGGATTAATTTTGCTTTCATAACTGGATATCTTCAAACTTACGATGTTTGCAAACGGCGAAGCCCTCAACGAGGCCTATAAAAACAAACAAATCGAGTTAAACTTCGCAAGTTTTGTCACAGGCCTTTTACTTCTGCATTCAGCCTGTTTTCAAAAAACAAAAAAGGCAAAAAGCTATTCACGCCATTCATTACCCAAACCGGGCTATTGTTACAGAATAAGATAATTTCGATCGGCTTATTTTGTTTTTTCTCAAATTCGGCAAGTACCTGCAGGCAGGCGCCACAACTGGTAACAGGTTTCAAAAGCTCAAATTCATACGTAGCAGCCGTTACCGCCATTGCTTCGATGGGGTCGTCAGCGTGATTGGCGCCCCAGGTAAATAATGCCACGCGTTCGGCGCAAAGCCCCGATGGATAAGCTACGTTCTCCTGGTTGCTGCCGTAAATAATTTTGCCGCTTTGCAGCCTCAGCGCCGCCCCCACCCTGAATTTTGAATAAGGCGAGTGTGAGCCTTCCATCGCTTTCACCGCCTCAAGGCATAACGAGTGGCTGGCCTTATCCAGTTCGTTTAAGGAATTATATTCTTTAAAGTTTATTTCTATCTGGTGTTCTGTCATTTTTATTATGCCCTGAAAATACGGGGGATACAATATACAACACGATTTCGGGATTTAACGGATTTTCATGATTAAAAATCAGAAAAAAGCTTTGACAATTTTTTGAAAGTTGTCAAAGCTAATTCTTACAAGCAATCCTGAAAATCTTAAAAATCCTTAAATCGTGTTATGAAGCCACCGGCAACTCCCCACTATCCAAATCGTCAGCAATCAGTGGGTTAATCCTTTCATCATCCTTCTCAACCCTCAGGTTATTAATAATATGCATCTGGCGTGTCGGCGTATTTTTACCCATAAAATATTCAAGTAGGGCTTTAATATTAGCATCCTTCAGGATAACAGGATCGAGGCGAATATCCTTACCGATAAACAAGCCAAACTCATCCGGGGATATTTCACCTAAACCTTTAAACCGTGTTATTTCGGGCTTTACGCCAAGTTTGGCAATGGCGTTGCGGCGCTCTTCATCGCTATAGCAATAAATGGTTTCCTTTTTGTTGCGCACGCGAAACAGCGGCGTTTGCAGTATAAATACGTGCCCTGCCTTCACCAAATCGGGGAAGAACTGCAAAAAGAAAGTCATCAACAACAGGCGGATGTGCATACCGTCCACATCGGCATCGGTAGCTATTACAATGTTGTTGTAGCGCAGGTCGCCAATGCCGTCTTCTATATTCAGCGCGTGCTGCAGCAGATTAAATTCTTCGTTTTCGTAAACCACTTTTTTGGTAAGCCCGAAACAGTTTAACGGCTTACCCTTCAGGCTAAATACCGCCTGCGTCATCACATCGCGCGATTTAGTTATCGACCCGCTGGCCGAGTCACCTTCGGTAATAAATAAAGTGGTTTCCTGTTTGCGCTCGTGGGTTTCGTCAAAATGCACCTTGCAATCGCGTAGTTTGCGGTTGTGGAGCGATGCTTTTTTAGCGCGTTCGTTAGCGAGTTTTTTAATACCGGCAATGTCCTTGCGTTCCCGCTCGCTTTGCATAATGCGTTTTAGCAACGCATCAGCCACGGCAGGATTTTTATGAAGGTAGTTATCTAACTCACGCTTGACAAAATCCCCGATAAACCCGCGGACCGAGGGCCCCTCGGGTCCAATGTTTTGAGAGCCCAGTTTTGTTTTGGTCTGCGACTCAAAAACCGGCTCCTGTACCTTTATGGCGATGGCAGCGACTATTGACGCACGCACATCGGAAGCATCAAATTCTTTTTTATAAAACTCACGGATCGTTTTTACCACTGCCTCGCGGAAAGCCGCCTGGTGGGTACCGCCCTGGGTGGTGTTCTGCCCGTTTACAAACGAGTAGTATTCCTCGCCGTATTGCTGTCCGTGGGTCATGGCTATTTCAATATCCTCGCCCTTTAGGTGAATAATTGGATAGCGTATATTTTCAGCATCGCTGTTGCGCACCAATAGATCGTAAAGCCCGCGTTCCGAAAAATATTTTTGGTTGTTAAAATTGATGGTAAGCCCCGAGTTCAGGAACACGTAGTTCCATATCA
The DNA here is from genome assembly GCF_024055575.1 of Mucilaginibacter flavidus. GTDB lineage: Bacteria > Bacteroidota > Bacteroidia > Sphingobacteriales > Sphingobacteriaceae > Mucilaginibacter > Mucilaginibacter flavidus. The sequence goes on from NZ_JAMXOE010000015.1 coordinate 35,815, forward strand.
TGCTATCCACAAACTCCGGGATAAAACGGTAATGCCTGAAGATAGTATCGTCGGGCAAAAAGTTGATGGCTGTACCGTTGCGTTGCGTAGTTTCCTTTTCCGGCTCGTCGCGCACCAGTTCGCCTTTGGCAAATTCAGCCAATTTGGTGCGGCCATCGCGGTATGATTGTACAATAAATGAGTTTGACAAGGCGTTCACGGCTTTTGTACCTACACCGTTCAGACCTACCGATTTCTGGAAGGCCTTACTGTCGTATTTACCCCCTGTATTTATTTTCGATACACAATCAATAACTTTTCCTAACGGTATACCACGCCCATAATCGCGCACGGATACCTTATGGTCGCTCATATTTATCTCGATGGTTCTGCCGGCGCCCATCACAAACTCATCTATCGAGTTATCTACGATCTCCTTCAGCAACACATAAACGCCATCGTCGTACGCCGAGCCGTCGCCAAGTTTACCAATATACATCCCGGGCCGTAAGCGGATATGCTCTTTCCAATCCAGCGAACGGATACTATCATCACTATAATTTACAGCTTCAGCCATTTAGATACTATCAATATTAAATTAAGGGAAAAGGCGGACAGTTCAGCACAGGGCAAACCTGTCCACTGGCAAAAATAGTATTTACGTTACGAAATCATTAACGCAATATTTTAACTTATCAACAATCGCAGCAGGAAAGTAATCGCAAATATTTGCTGATTTAACTGATGACGCCGATGATTATTAGAAACAGCCCCGGGAAGTGTAAACTTATAACAGGATTGATCATCAAAAGTGTAAACTTTTTTGCAGTACGAGACACAGCAAAGCGTTCCATTTTTACACGCGGAACACCCGGAACGCTGTGAAACATCCTGATTATCAATCGTTCTGTTTTTTACACCTACCGATAAAGCGTTCCATTTCTGCAAAACGGAACACGGCACAAGCCGCCGGCCCGTGGTAAATTGCACGTGCAAATATTTCGCTTTTAAAAAATATTCTCTACCTTGCACTTAGGAAATGGTGTCTTCCTTTCAAAAACCGCATTCGCTGATGACGCCTGCAATCAATCAATAGCAATAAAGCTTATTGATATATTTGTTTGTGGGTGAAGAATTTAAATATCATATTTTACAAAACCATCGTCCGGGTAAAACGCCGGTCGATAACTGCTGCTTTTCCTTTCATCAACCTTAACCCCGTCTTGCATGACTGAAAACAAACCCATCCCCTTTAAGGAACATTTCGCAATCATAAAGCACCTCATCCGCTGGACGCTGATGGCCGTACCCGTTGCCATAGTAATTGGCAGCGTAGTTGCGTTTTTCCTGTGGCTGCTTACCACTGCCATTCATTTCCGTTTCAGTCACCCGTGGTTATTGTTCCTGTTGCCGGTGGCCGGTGTGCTTATTCATTTTATTTACCAAACTGTCGGCAAATCATCTGAAAAAGGGAATAATTTGATAATGGAACAGATACATGAAGAAGGCGGTGCAGTGCCAAAACGGATGGCGCCGGTTATCCTGGCTACCACTATAATTACACACCTGTTTGGTGGCTCGGCAGGGCGCGAGGGTACAGCGGTACAAATTGGGGGCAGTATAGCTGCCATGTTTGGCAAGTGGTTCAAACTAAACAGGACCGATATGCGCCTGATGCTCACTGCGGGTATGGCCGCGGGCTTTGGCGCTGTTTTCGGCACGCCGGTTACGGGGGCTATTTTTGCATTGGAAGTTTTGGCAATTGGCCGCATTAAATATGATGCCCTGCTGCCGGCTTTGATTGCCGCCGTGGTTGGCGACTTAACCGTTAGTGCCTGGCATGTTACCCATACACAATACCACATCGATATTTTACCCCAAACAACTGGACTTATAAACAGTTACCTGCATTTCGATTTGTCGCTGCTGGGTAAGGTAATCATTGCCTCGGCATTGTTTGGGCTTGCCAGCTTTTTGTTTGCCGGCATGGTACACGAAATTAAGAATGTGTGCCTTAAACTCTTTAAACATAAATGGATGATACCTGTACTGGGTGGGTTAATTATAATCGGGCTTACCTTTATCAATGGCAAGCCCGATTATTTAACTCTGGGGATCGATCCTGAACATCCCGGCGCAATTACCATCCCTTCTGCATTTCACGCCGGCGGGGCAGATACCTGGAGCTGGCTATGGAAAACCATTTATACTACGGTAACGCTTGGCACAGGCTTTAAGGGCGGCGAGGTAACGCCGTTATTTTATATCGGCGCAACTTTAGGCAACACGTTGGCTGATTTGTTAAATGCGCCGGTCGGCTTGTTTGCTGCGCTGGGCTTTATTGCCGTTTTCGCCGGGGCAACTAATACACCATTGGCCTGTACCTTTATGGGAATTGAGCTATTTGACGGCGAGCATGCGCTGCTGTTTGCCGTGGCTTGTTTTACAGCTTACTTTTTTAGTGGTAACTCCGGTATTTACAGCTCACAGCGAATAGCGGTGCCGAAGATTTTTGGCGATGATTCTGCAGATATTTCTATTGGCGACGCGGCAAAACGGCGGGGGTATATGTATGAGAAGTTGAAGAAATATAGGCTGACGAAATAAGCTCGACTAAGTAAAAGATCCCTCATGCTGAACTTGTTTCGGCATGACGCTGGATGAAATTATAACTTCACCTCAAACAGCGATTTATGGCTCGTTACATACGGCACAGCATTGCGTCTCTGCATAAAAAATCCTTAATGTTTAATGAATAATGTTTTACATTTAAAATAAAAAAACGACCATGAATAATAAACCTGCCCCGTTAAATTACCCGGCCATTAAAAGGCGTAAGTTTTTTGTAAATACTGCTAAAGCCACTGGCGTTCTATTGCTGGCACCGCTGGTTAACAAGGCATCAAATTTTATTGCTGTTGATGAAAGCTTCACAGTGGGCCAGGTAATGGATATGTTTATTAAACAGGTACCTGGCGGTGCATTAAACAACACCGTTGATACGCTAAAATCGGGCAATAGAGATATAAAAATTACCGGGATAGTTACGGCCATGTTTGCAACGATTGAAGTAATCAGGAAGGCGATTGACCTGGGTGCTAATTTCATCATCGCCCACGAGCCTACTTTTTATAACCATGCCGATGATACCAAATGGCTGGAAAATGATGAAGTATATAAATACAAAGCCAACCTGTTAAAAGAACACAACATTGCCGTATGGCGCAATCATGATTATATCCATCGTCTGGTGCCGGATGGCGTTACCGATGGCGTGCTTGAACAATTGGATTGGAAAAAGTACGCCGACAAGAAAATTCCGAACATTATTACTGTGCCTTCAACATCATTAAAGGATTTGATAGTCTATCTAAAAATAAAAATGGGCATTCAGATGGTGCGATATATCGGCGACCCTGCCCAGTCTTGCAGTCGTTTACTGCTGATACCGGGCGCAGCAGGAGAAGAAACACATATTAATGGCATCAACCATGTAAAACCAGATGTGCTTATTATTGGCGAACTGCACGAATGGGAAACTGCCGAATATGTACGCGATGCCCGTGCCAAAGGTGATAAAATTGCATTGGTAGTGCTTGGCCATATCGCAAGCGAGGATGCCGGGTCCGAGTTTATGATGAACTGGGTTAAAAAGAATGTGCCGGGTATAAAAGTAACACGCGTTAAACCCGGTAATTCATTATCTTTTATGTAGGCAGCGACTACTTTAATCCGTATACCACCACTTTATTCGAGAACGTTGGCAGGTAAACATGCCCATTAACGATAGTTGGCGATGAGAATTTGGCGTAATTGCCTGCGTAGTCCTGGCCCGGATTTTGGCTATTGCTCCAAAGTTCTTTAGTGATGTCGCTTGCGTCGAATGCCCGCAATATTCCGGGACTCACATCGTGTTCGGCATCGCCAGACGAAGCATAGGATGCCCATAAGATTCCTGTGCCTGCTGTCGAACCATTTGAAGAAACCGACAACACCGCGCCGCTCTGCCCTGTCGGGCCGCTTACTGCTGATGTAACTTGTTTACCCACATCCATTAAATTGCTGGTACGCGAAAAAGGAAATGCCCGCAACTGGTCGTTTTCGGCCCATATAAATGCAAATTCGCCGCTAGCACCCTTAAAGTAAGCAGGTTGACAATGCATATTGGCGCTGGGGCTTAAAGCTATTGTTTGTTGCACCTGGTTGGAGGCTGTATTAAACCCGCCCATATTATCTTTATTTACAAGGTAGAGATTGCCATCTTTACAACCGGTAAGGTAAAAGCTGGAACCAGGTATTAAAAAAGCCCCCATACTGCCGTAGTCAAGGTCGTTATCCTCTAGCGTTTGGAAATTGAAAGGCGTAAAAAACGAACTCACCTTTAAAGTAGAACCATTAGGCGTAAGCTTCAAAGCGCTTTCACCGCGATTAATTAGTGCGCCTGGATTACTGCCTTCGCCAACCGTTCCATTGCCAATTACTGCGTATAAATTACCCTGGTCGTCGGCCGCCATACCCATGCCACTTTCCCAAATTCCGCCGTCGCCGCCATTTGGGGTATCGTTATAGACAATATCCCTGGAGAGTGTTTTTGAATTGTAACCCAGTATCCAGCCGTGGTATGGCCCCCAGTCGCAATGTGATGAGAACGTTACGTATACCACGCCGTTTAGCAGCGTTAGGGCCTGGCGCTGGTTTTGGCGTTGCGCATCAAATGTTAAAACATTGGCCACGCTGCCGTCACCGTTGCCGGTATAGGTAGCCATAATTTTAACAGGGCTCCCTGTTTGCTCGTTGCCTGTAAGAATATTCACGGCATGCAGGTATTGCACAAATGCTGCGCCGTCGGTACTGCGGGCAACAAAGTAAATTGTTTGTGCGGCCGAATCTATAACCGGCGTCCCCACAATGCCAATGTTGCCGCTAAAATCCTGGTACGAGCCGCCGCATGCCCCTGTCATGTCGGTGTTTTTTGGTGCACGCATACCCTGCTGAGTAAAGTTTTTTTGCCAGTAAAGCTTGCCGCTGTCGCCATCATAAGCATAAACTGAATTATTAACAGTTGCAATGTAAGCCACGTTGTGCGTGCCACCAGCTATGCTAATATTGCCGGCCATCAAAGGCTGGGCATAAACCTGGTCGTCAACGGTTAGTGTAAAAAGCCTGCCAAACTGCTGCGAATTAACATTGGCTGCGGTAAGCTTGGTTTCGTGGTTGTTCCAGCCGGCGCGGGTGTTATTGTTATGTTGTGTAAGCACCGAGGTGTGCTGGTCGTTGGGAATATCGGTGTTATTATTTGTGATTTGTTTTGCAGTTTGCTTTTTCCCGCAGCTTAAACAAAAAAGGATGGCAATAAAAAAAGCACACCTATAATTTAGCATTAATAAAGTATTTAAATGGAGTGCTCAATTTAAATACTTTATCATACATATTATTATATCAATCGATATTAAGTATTAATATCATGCAATTTATATTTTAAGTGTTTAAAACACCACTTTCCCGGTAGCGGTCACCAATGATGCAATCCTGACAGCATCAAAAATACGTTCTTCGGTAGTGCCCAATTTTATCAGCGAATCCTCATGCGCATTTACGCACATTTCGCAGCCGTTAACTGCCGAAATTGCCAGGCTCATCAACTCAAAAAACTCCTTGCCGGTAACCGGTTTCATCATCAGCTGCATGCGGATGCGCGCCGGTATCTGGGTGTATTTTTCTTTTTTCGTAAAGTGACGGAAACGGTAAAATACATTGTTTGATGCCAGTAATGACGCACAACCAACAGCTTCGCCAATTTCGGCAGCTGTGGCGCCCTGCTCTTCAGCATAATTGGTGAAATAGGTAGTTAAGGGGCCGTTGTTATTGTTTACAGCTGTCGAAAGGCCAAGCAAGGCGCACTCTTTAGTGCTTAATTGTTCGGAAGTCAGGGTGCTGGTAAAGTTCAGCTTTAAATCGCGCAGGTAGCGCGACTCGCCTTTTTCAAGCAAGGTTAAGCTTGCCGTGCGATAAGCAGTATCGATGCCCAGGCCTTGCAATAATTCGTTTATTATCTCGGTAGATTCGTTCATGATTTGTAATTTGTAAGGAATAAAGGAGAAGAATCAAAAAGTCAAGAACCAAGGATCAAGACTGAAAAAAGCCAGATGTATGCATTTTTCATCTCTTCTATCTTGGCTCTTGATTCTTGGCTCTTGAATTCTTGGCTCTAATTATACTGTAAGTGTTTCTTCGCCTTTAACCCAGTTGCAAGGGCAAAGCTCGTCGGTTTGCAAACCATCAAGCACACGCAAAACTTCTTTTACGTTCCGGCCTACGCTTAAATCGTTTACGGATACCCAGCGGATAATACCGGTTGGGTCTACTATAAAGGTGGCACGGTAAGCAATTTTTTCGTTTGGCTCCAATATGCCCAGCTCTTCAGCTAACGATTTTGAAGTATCAGCAAGCATCGGGAATTTCAGGTCGCGTAAATCGGCGTGGTCCCTTCTCCAGGCTGCATGTACAAACTCAGTATCGGTTGATGCGCCAATCAGGCGGGTATCGCGGTCACGGAATTCGCCATAGCTTTTGTTGAATTCAGCAATTTCGGTTGGGCATACAAAAGTGAAGTCTTTTGGCCACCAGAACATTACTGTCCAAACGTTATCTTCGTTTACCAAAAAATCAGATGTGATAGTTTCAAACTCTTTTCCTTTTTCGATACTTACAACAGCGGTTTTAGAAAATTGGGGGAATTTTTGACCTATAGTTAGCATATTTATATTGTTTTTTAAATTTCGCTACAAATATACCACTTTTAAATACCGCATTTTATATAAAGAACTGATGACATATAGATTATATCTATACTATGTATTCTTCGCGATCACTTTTGCCAATATGATAAAAAAGCCATCTCAGCCAATCAAATAATTTAAATTAATTTAAATATTCATGACATAATTGCTCACTATTACAAAAACAAAAATCCGTTTTTATTTTAAAATGGATTAGTTTATATTTGTTAAACGAGGTATCGCGTTAACCAGCGTTTGGCCCACTTAAACCATATTATTGATAAACAGCCACCTGGTGCTGATATATAACAATAATCCAAAAAACGCAAAATAGTTCGTCTGCGTTTATCGTTCTTAATCACCAACTACAACCATTTCTTGAGAAGAAATTGTTTTTGTATTACTTAAACTATTGGTGTTATGCAACAAAATCCCTTAACTAAAACCCCCGATAGTGGGAATTTATGCCCATGCAGAAGGGCCGATCGATCAGAAATGCAAAGAATTCCGAGAGGCGTCTTCGTAAAAACTTTTTTCTTTTGGCTTCCGGTTAGAAAGTACAAGTGTCTCAAATGCATGCGCAAGAAATGGATATTGCAATGAGCATTAAATTTTTCGCCTGTTAAAATTACTGTCATTATTACATCCTATTTAATTGCATATAAAGGGTAAAAACCTATTTTTACCGTAACAACCATTTATTGCCTCCACCAGGCGGCACTATAAGTTAGCTTTCGGACAAAAACTATCATTAACCTATATGCAACGACGTCATTTTGTAAAACTATCGGCAACTGCCACCGCAGCCCTCTTGTTTAGCCGTATTACGTATGCCAGCGGTAACGCCGCTTTAATAAACCACCCTGATGAAGTTTGGGGACAGTCTGATGCCGATTGGTTCCAATTGAAACCATCAGGCAATGGCACGTTCGTTAATAAAGATGTAGAAGTAAGCTTTAAAACCAATGGCAATGCCAACGGAGTATATGTTCAGTCGCCAAAAACAGTTTTATCGGGCATAAAACTTAAATGGAAGCACCAAACTGCAACGGCAGCCAAAACCATGGGCGACCATTTTGAACGCAGCTACGGCGACCTGGCCTGGCGCGGTATGGACAGTAATAACAAAAACCCCTGGTATGTATTAGTAAACGATGGCAAAAACACGGCCTGCTTTGGTGTAAAAACCGGGCCAAGCACAATTTGCTGGTGGAATGTAGGCCCTGCAAATCTTGAACTAACCCTGGATACCCATTCGGGCGGGGCTGGAGTACACCTGGGTAACAGAAAACTGCACGCCGCAGATATTGTGACCATGCATAGCACAGCCGCCGAAAACACCTACGCTGCTGCCCACCGTTTTTGCAAACTGATGTGCGATAAGCCGCGGTTGCCAAAGCAACCTGTTTATGGTATAAACGACTGGTATTTTGCCTACGGCGAGAACTCGTACGAATTGATTAAGAAAACCACCGCCATGATGGCTGAGTTGGTTACCGATACCAATAACCGCCCGTTCTCGGTAATTGACGCCGGCTGGGCCGAATATTCGCCGCTGCTGCCGGGCGATGGTGGCTGGAACGAAACCTACGCAAAACCCAACGATAAGTTTAAGGATATGCACGCTATGGGCAACGAGATAAAAAAACTCGGTATGCGCCCGGGTTTATGGATACGGCCACTTTGTGCAAGGCACGATGAAAAAGAAAGTTTAACATTGCCGAAAATCCCTGGCCGTGACGATCCGAAAGCGCCGATACTTGACCCAACCATCCCCGAGAATATCGAACGCATAAAAGCTTATTTTGATGTTTACAAGCAATGGGGCTTTGAAATGGTAAAACATGATTATACCACTTATGATATTTTTGGTCGCTGGGGTATCAAAATGAAGGACGCACTAACAACGCCTAACTGGAGCTTTTACGATAAAACAAAAACCACAGCCGAAATTATCAACCACCTTTACCGGACGATACGTAATGCAGCTGGCGACGGCATTTATATTATCGGCTGCAATACCATGAGCCACCTGTCGGCCGGCTTGTTTGAATTGAACCGTATTGGTGATGATACCAGCGGCAGGGAATGGCCGCGTGTTAAAAAAATGGGGGTAAATACCATGTCTTTCCGCCTGCCGCAACATAACGCATTTTATGCTGCCGACGGCGATTGCGTTGGCGTTACCAAAGACATATCGTGGGAGCGCAACAAGCAGTGGATGCAGTTGCTTGCCGAAAGCGGTGCGCCGCTATTTATTTCGGCCCAGCCCGAAGCTACCGGCGAAGCACAGAAAAAATATATTAAAGAGTGCTTTGCTATGGCCGCCAAACCGCAGCCGCTTGGTGAACCACTGGATTGGATGACAAACCCCTTTCCAAGTAAATGGAAGCTGAATGGCAGGGAAGTTGATTTTAATTGGGATTTGTAACGAAGAATCAAGAAGTCAAGAGTCAGGAATCAAGATAAGAAGACTAGGCGGACTTTTTACTTCTTGACTCTTGATTTCTCGATTCTTGGATCTATTTTTTCCCCGGGCTGTAACCTAATCCCCCAAATAGCATCTCAAAGGCATATACAATCGTTATGGCCTTAGAAATTAAAAACCTTACCAAACAATATAACAAGCATAAAACCGGCTTATCTAATTATTCCATCACAATCGACAGGGGGATCTTAGGTCTGCTTGGGCCCAACGGGGCAGGGAAATCAACCCTGATGAAAATTATTGCCACCATCAGCAAACCCACAACGGGCACGCTGTTTTTGGATGGCGAAGATATTGTTAAGAACCCCGACAACATCCGCAAAATATTAGGCTACCTGCCGCAGGATTTTGGCGTGTACCCAAATCTTAACGCATACGAGTTCCTGGAATACATTGCAGCACTTAAAGGCGTTGGCGGCCCTGATTTACGGAAACGTATTGATATGCTGCTCGACGGTGTTAACCTCACTGCTGATGCCAAACGCCCCATAGGCACCTACAGCGGCGGCATGAAGCAGCGAATAGGCATAGCCCAGGCCCTGCTTAACGACCCCAAAGTTTTAATTTTTGATGAGCCCACCGTGGGCCTCGACCCGGAAGAACGTGTCAGGTTTCGCCAGTTAATTTCCGATCTGGCAAATGATTGTATCATTATACTTTCCTCGCACATCGTGTCAGATATCGAGGCCATTGCCGATGAGGTTGCCATTATGCAAAACGGCACGTTACTTAAAAAAGGCACGCAGCCCGATATAGTGAAACTGGTTGAGGGCAAGGTTTTTGAAACCATACTGGACAGTCAGCAACTTAACGATTTAAAGGCGCGGCATCTTGTCATTGATACCAGTCGTCAAAAAGATCAAACAAGGGCGCGCTATATTACCCGGAGCCAACAGCCCGAGGCAGGTTCTGTTGCAGTTATTGCTACCCTGGAGGATGCCTACCTGTTTTTAACACATACTAAAGCCTAACGCCGTGAAATACATTTACAGCATCATAAAGGCGGACTATTTGCAGCGTACGCGCAGCTATTCGTTTTTAATAACACTGGCAATTACCATTTACGCGGCCTACTCGTTTGTGCCGCCGCCAACGGCCTCATACACCACACTGAATGTTGTTGGTTATAAGGGGATTTATAATTCGGCATGGGTAGGGCATGTTTCTGCTATGATGACAACCATCATGTTATCACTTTACGGCTTTTTTTTAATAAACGGGGGTATCAAAAAAGATGTAGATACGGGCATCGGCCAGATTATTGCCACAACACCCATTACCAATTTCGGATACTTATTAAGCAAATTCCTCAGCAACTTTTTGGTGCTGCTTACCATTTCGGCCCTCACATTCCTGATTAGTATCGTCATGTTTTTTGTGCGGACAAGCGGCAGCCCTTTCATCATTGGTGATTTCATACTGCCTTTCCTGTTTTTTGCCATTCCAGCCTTGTTCACCGTATCGGCACTGGCTATAGTTGCCGAAGTTTTTTTGGGGCGAAAGTTAATCCTGCAATACATCATTTTCTTCTTCCTGTTCGGCGCACTAATGGCAAATGTCGTCGGGCACAAGAGCAGTACAGTAAATACGTTTATCGATACGTTTGGCGTAAACACCATGACCAATAGCGTGAAGGACAAAGTAAACACGCAATATCATGAACATATCGACGCCGTTAACCTTGGCTTTACTTTTAGCGCCAAACACCGGTTTAAAACTTTTGAGTGGGATGGCATTAGCTGGACAGGCATTTTTATTGCAAGCCGGCTGATGTGGATTTGCATTGCATTTGGCTTAGTTTATTTTTCATCCTTTTCGTTCCACAGGTTTGATTTTAAACAAGCCGCCGGTAAAAAGAAAAAAGCCTTGGCACCGGCAAACATATCGCATACCAATGGCACCTTTGCAGCCGGAATTAATGTATCGCTGTTACCGCCTGTGGTTACCGATTACAGCATCTTCCCGTTTGTTAAAACCGAACTATTACTGCTTATCCGCAAAGGGCCAAAATGGTTTTGGCTGGTCAACGGCGGGCTTTGGATAAGCATGGTGTTTGTTAAGCTCGATATAGCTTATGCATATCTTTTGCCCATATTGTTGTTTTTGCAGGTTACGCGCTGGTCGGAACTGGCAACCAAAGAAGTAACAAACCGGCTTCACTATTTCACCTGGTCGTCATACAAGCCATTACAGCGCATGCTGCCATCGCAATTATTGGCAGCTTTTACAATGGCTGTTGCATTAGCGCTGCCGGTGATATTGCGCAGTGCCGCCGCCGGGAATATTTATTCGGTGTTCAATATTATCAACGGCGCTGCCTTTCTTGTTTTACTCGCGGCAAGCCTCGGGATTGTAAGCGGTGGCAAAAAGCTATTCGAAATTCTGTTTTTCTTTATCACCTATCTTATAACGCAAAAAATACCATTAACCGATTACCTCGGGGCGTTGCCACATGATTCGCCCATAGGCTTTATATCGATTATGTTGATGCTGAATGTATTTTTGGGCGCGGTGAGTTTTTCGGTAAGGAGCTGGCAGGTAAGGCATTTGTAAGTACACTTTATCAATTATTAAAAATTGATGTGTAATTTATTTTGTTTTTTTGTATAGCTTAGATTACAATTAAACCAAAGATAGCCGGACTTATGACGCGCCTTGCAAAACAATATAGCCTGTCTATAGTGATTGTGACTATGGCTTTTGCATGCCGGCAAAAAATAGCTAAGTTAACTCCCGCTGATAGCGCAATGGTGAAGGATAGCGCGGTTAAGTTGATGGTTAATATCGAAAACGATATCTCAGCCAAAGGCCCCGCTGCCTGGCTAAATTACTTTGACGATAGTCCAGGCTTTTTCATGGCATCCGACGGTAAGATTGCTTTTGCCAGCTACCCGTCGGCACGAAAATTTGTTTTGGATACCCTTGTTAAGATTATCCCGCGCATAAAATTAGTTTGGAGCAACGTAAAGGCCGTCGCCCTGGCAAACGATGCAGTATTTATCGCAGCCGGATTTAACGAAGATCTTACAGATACCAAAGGTTTGACCCAACATACACACGGCTATTTTACCGCCATTTCCGGGCTTAATGACGGACGTTGGAAACTAAAAAATCTGCATTGGTCTATTTCGCATTAATCTGCTCCGGCTCCGAAACCTCTATCTCAGGCCTGTTTTTGTACATTAAAAACACACCGGTCACACAAAGTGGTTTGCCTTTCAGGTTGGTATAGTCCAGCGTTACCTTATTGCCTTTTATGGCTACTGTGTACTTCTGATTGGGATAAACGCCCCCCATATTTAACAACGCAAGCGTATCGCTCACTACCCGCAGCGAGTAAACAGTATCGCAAAGGGTTCCTGTTTTCCCCAGATTTTTGGCAAAACCATCCGCCGAAAACCTTTTTTGCGCCGATGCGGTTGCGGCAAATGCGACGGTTACAATAAAAAGAAGTATTAATTTTTTCATGGCGATGCTGGTTTTTGTACACTTACAAATAATACAAAAAACTACAGCTAAACAAGTAAAATGTTTGTTGCGCAGAGCTTACTTAACCGGCTTAATTTGCCTGCGGTAAGCCTTAATAGCCCTGAAAATAGAGTTGGCAATAGCGTTTTGCCCGTCCTCGGAGTTGAGGTATTTTTCTTCGGTATTGTTATTTATGTAACCGGTTTCAACCAATATGGCTGGCATTGCGCTATGGGCAAGAACCAAAACACCCTGCTCCTTAACCCCACGGCTACGGCGACCATCGTTTCCTTTAAACTGTTCATCCAATAGTTCGCCGAACAAAATACTTTGCTTGCGGTACTTTTGCATAAAAGTATTTAACACAATCATCGATGTAGGGTCCTTTTCATTATACCCGGCATAGTTTTTTTGATAGTCTTTTTCGATATAGATTGAAGCATTTTCGCGTAGGGCTTCAATCTGTTCTTCCTTGCGGTGAAAACCGTAAACCAGCATCATCACGCCCTTTTCCTTGTGAGCAATTTTTGCTGTCCCTTCTGGCGATGAATTGCAATGGATAGAAACAAATAAGTTAGCATTTATTTGGTTAGCAATGTTTGCGCGTTTATTCAGTTCCACAAACCTATCGGTCGAGCGGGTCATCACCACGTTTACCTCCGGCATATTATCTTTAAGCAGGCGCTCCAGTTTTTTTGCTATCGCGAGGGTTACATTCTTCTCGGACGAATAGGAACCGTGTGCACCCGGGTCTTTGCCGCCATGACCAGCATCAATTACAACAGTTTTAAAATGAAACGATTGAGGCCCATCATCATCGCCCCCACTAAATGATGTTATTATCAAAAATAAAAACATGGAAACAGTAAGGGTAAATACTCTTAGGCTTCGGGCGTATTTTGTCATCAGATAGATAAGTGCATAATTAAATAAATTGTTTCAACCTATTCAAATTATGCCGGTTTATTGCATTTAGGGCACAAGCCCGCTGCATATAAGGTAAAGCCATCAACTTTAAAGCCTTTTGGCAATTTTATCTCCGGCAGGTGTAGGTCGTCCAAACAATACACACTTTTGCAAACGGTACAGTTAAAATGCAGGTGTTCATCATGGTGGTGGTGTTCATCACCACATACCGGCGAACACATGGCGTAGTTAGCCGTGCCGTCCAGATCAAACACCTTGTGTATAATACCTTTTTCTTCAAATGCAATCAGAATACGGTAAAGAGTAACCCGGTCAACATCATTCAAAACGCTTTCAAGGTCGGGCTGCGAGGTTGCTACTTCTTTTTTAGACAGTAAAGACAGTACCTTAAGGCGCGGCGCGGTTTTTTTAAGATGATGCTTATCAAGCAACTCTTCAAAAAGTTCTTTTTCTAGAGAAGTCATTTGAACTATTTAAAATTTTACAAATACAAAGTTAAAAAGAATAACACACACATCGGCAAAAAGTATAGATGTGTATTGGAATTAGGGATGAGTCAATAGTCTTAAGTCGAAAGTCTTAAGTAAAAAACGACAGCAATCCGGCTTAAGACTTTCGACTTAAGACTTCAGACTTACAACTAATGGCTATGCGGGTGGCTGTGCTTCATATGAAACAGGGTATTGTCGGCCCGGCAAATGGTAGTGTACTTATAATTAAAAAAATGGGCAGTGGCAATAAGTAATCCTCCAAACGGCACAATAATAGCTTCGCGCCAGCTTTTAACATATACGTGCCCAATAATTATCAGCAGGAAACCACCCAACAGTAAAACAGCCGGCAAAATGCGGTGGTGTGAGCGAAAGTACGAAATGCCAATAGCGTAAAACCCAACAAACACGGCGATGGTTATCATGACCCACTCAAACCAGGGGTTGGCTAAAAAACCCAGGCCAAACAGGGGCAAACTGGTTATTAATAAAGGCACCAGGGCGCAATGCACAGCACATAATATAGACGCTGTCATGCCTACATTATCAAGCCTTGAAGATTGCCTTGGGTGTTTCATATTGCAAATATACACATAAATGCAACGCCATTGCATCTGTTTTTATTAATTTTGGTCATGTTAATTTAATATTATTTTAAGGTTTTCAAATAGTTTAGCAATTACTACTTTTGCCAACGCTAATTTAAGCTATGTGCCCCTATGTCAGTAACGGCAATAAAAAACGTTTGGAGTAATACCTGGAAACAAACCCTAAAACGCAGGCAAATTATTGTCGGCACGGTTATTATGCTGTCGGTAGTTTTTACTATGCCATTGTTTTTCGGACATATCGAGAAAAGACAAGGTACGCTTATTAACGACCCTGTTTTAGCAGCGGTACCTCCGCACAACGTATCAGTTGCAATTTTCGCGATTATATGGGGCATGGTATTATTAACTATGATAAGGGCGGCTCACAAGCCACAAATTTACATAATTTATTGCTGGGCGCTCATCCCGATAACCATCGCTCGTTTTATTGCCATAAGTATAGTGCCCCTTGAACACCCGATTGGATTAATTCCGCTTACAGATCCTCTTACAGGCGTTTTTTATGGGCAGGCGCTCATCACCAAGGATCTCTTTTTTTCGGGCCACATAGCTACGCTTACGTTAATATTTTTGTGCCTTCAAAAACGTAACGATAAAATAATTGGTTTTTTTGCTACTATAATTGTTGCTGGTTTATTAGTGGTGCAACATATCCATTACACTATCGATATTTTAGCTTCACCGGGTATTGTTTATATCTGTTACCGTTTAACGCGCAGGTTTTTAGATGACGACGCTGCTCAAAAAATCCTGACGGTTTAAAGTCCGTACTATCTTTTTGACAGGATTATTTTTCGCCGGTAGCTACCCAGGTTCCCATTAATGTCTGTACCTTCTAAAATCAAAGTGTACGTTCCCGCCCTGTCCGATGAATGGAATGAAACAGAAGCCTTTCCATCTTTATCAGTGATTATGTTAGGGTACCAGGCTATGGTCGACCGCAGGTCTTTAGCGGCTGTGTCCTTATTTTTCACTGTATATTTTGGCTGATAAAACTGCTTTGGCAAGCTAAATGGCATAGGTTTGTATAAATAGGTGCCGGGGGTGTAAGGCATTACAGGTCCGCTTCCTGCCCGGGTCGTAATTTCAACAAAGGCTACGTCGGCCATACTTAAATCGGCAGGGGCATCCATTGGGATATATTTCATGGTGTATTTTGAAGTTATATTAACCTCTATGCCTTTCACATCCTCAGCCGAATGAGTGGTTAAATAATCATTAATATCCCTAAATCCGGTTATTGCGTACACTTTTGAAAGTGGTACTCCATCTATAATCAACTTTATCGCCCTGTCATGTATAAAATACCAGATAGGGTCGCTGCCCCTGTTTAAGTCAGTTACAAAGTTAAACAGCATGTTGTCATGTTCAGCCCTTTTGTGGGAGCCCATCAACAAAAAGGCACCCTCATGAAACCCCTCCACCCTTTCCTTCAGCAAATCCAAAAATGTCTTCTTGCCGGCCTTTTCCAATTCTTTTTCATCTATCACTACATCCGCATTGCCCGGCCCATTAAGGTTTTGTGAATCCTTAATAAATTTTTTCGCAGTAATTTTTACCTCCTTCAAAATATGGCCGCTACCCTGGTAGTTGTCTTTCGCCGTTTTATTTGCAATGCTCCCCTTTATGTAATTCATGGTAATGGTATCGCTGTTTACATACCATGGGGTTGCGGTTTCCGAAACCATGGCAAATAAAGGCGGCTTAAATTCATCAACCTTTAAATCAATGTTAAAACTTTTGCCCCGTTTGTTCCGAGCTTGTAACATATAATAAGGCGTGTCCAATGGTATAATATTACGGAAGCTGAAACTGCCTCCTTTGTTGGTTACAGAATCCATTAATAAAGGCGGCTTTTTTGAAAATAGCAACACATGCGAGTTTACTACCGGCTTGTTAAACACATTTGTTACCTGTCCATTTATTATAAATTCTTTTTCAGCTTTAAATACCAGTTGCCTTGCCGTGGCAAGTATATTGCTCCAATTATAACCCACCCAACCCTGGGTTAATAACAGGTTATCCAGCTGCTGTTGTATGCTACCATCGGCATCTTGCCGAAAATAATAACCCGGCTCTTCAACTGTACCTTTTAAATCGGATGTGAGCAAAAGATTGCTTATTATGCTGGTGGTACCCACACTGTCTATTTTAACCTGCGAGTCGTCAGTTACCGCCATCGAAAAACTGCCCTGTACGGGTTGGCCATTCTTATCGGTGATGTTTATTTGCATACCAATACTATCCCGCGCGCCGTAGCCAGGCTTGTCCGGCTTTGCATCTATTCGCAAAAAATCATTATGATTTATGAAAATCATCCGTTCGTTAAGCGGTTGCCGGGCTGCATTAAGCAAAGTAAAGCGTGCAATACCGGTAGGGAAACCGGCCGTGGATATTTTACTTTTTACCGGCGTGCCATCCAGGTTAACAATAGCTCCGAAGCAAACCACGCCGTTTGCCTGGCCGATCAAATAATAACTGCCGTTAACTTGCACGCCCACAATGGTTACCACCAACGAATCTGCAGCCACGGCTTGGGTTATTTTTAGGGTCGTTCCGGAGTTTTGCACAGCTGGCAAACTGTATGTTTTTACTACTCCATTTTGCAACGTTACTTTCGCGATATAAACTTCGCCGGCGGCCGGCATCATATCAAACGCCCCCATACCTTTATGAACCGTTTTAAATTGAGCTATCTGCTGTTGATGGCTGTCATAAACAGCACCTTCAACATTCACGGCTTTACCATCTTCGCCAATTGCTTTAAAGCCTACGTGCGCGGGCAAACCAGCTACCAGCGCACCACCTTCGGGCATAAACTGTAGGTCGATATTTTCGGGGCGGCTTATATTTACAGGAATAATTAATTTGTGAGTATCATCAGCGATCCCGGTCTCCTGCGCTATCAAAGTCAGCTTTTTTACCGGCGATTTAAGGGTGAAATCAACATCAACGGTTCCGTCAAGCTTGGTTTGCACTTTGCTTTTATACCATGTTTTGGGGCCATCAAGCACATTTAAATCCAATTCTTTTAAAATTGCAGGTTGATTATTAAACTGGTTAAATTGCAATTTAAGTTTTCCTTTTTCTATACCACCCTCCCTGGTTAAACTAAAACGGGTATTTACCAGCCAATTATTTGCCGATGGGCTTGCGATATAGATTCTCTGTTTAAAAACATAGGTTTCCCCAAAGTTGCGCATCCAGTTGGTATATGCCCTGAAGGTATAGCCGCCTTCAACCACCGTTTTGGGATCAAGCCCTATGTTTCCCCAACTTAATCCGTTGGCCACCGGCAGCATCTGCCGTTGCACCACCTTATTGCTGTCATTAACGAGTTCCACGTACATGATTCCGCTTTTTACTGAGGGCGTAAGGTACGCGGCGTTAAGCAGGTAGGCCTTAAACCAAATGGTATCACCCACAGCATAATAAGGTTTATCAAACTGGCAATAAAGCTTTTCCACCGCACTCCGGTTCCTGAATGAATCTGCTGCTGCAGTTAGCTTAACCATGTCTGTTTTAGTGACGACCTGTGCCGATACGGGTTTAGCCCATAACAAAAACAGAAGGCAGCCTGCGCCATATTTTAATTGCCGAAATGATAAGGTTGTTAAGGTCACTTTATTTTAACATATACGTGTTTTATATTCCCCTTGCCCGATTCCCGTTCATCAAACTCAAATTTATTTAAACTCTTTATCAACGGCAGCATTTTCGGGTAGCCATAATTCCTCGAGTCGAAATCGGGTTTCTTCTTCAATATCTGCGTACCCAGGTTGCCAAGGTAAGCCCAGCCATTTTCGTCGCCCAAATCGCTTATGCTGTCTTTCACCAGCTTTACCAGCTCATGGTCAACTTTATCTATCGGCGCTGCTTTAGGCGACGACCGCTTTTTACCCGACCTGACTTTCCGGCCCTCTTCGGGCGCGGCATCCTCAGTCTTTAAAATCTCTATATAAATAAACTTGTCGCAGGCTGTAATAAATGGTATTAAGGTTTTCTTTTCGCCTATGCCTATTACCTTCATTCCGGCTTCGCGCAAGCGTATGGCTAGCCGGGTAAAGTCGCTATCGCTCGATACAATGCAAAAACCATCTACTTTGCCCGAATATAAAATATCCATGGCATCAATAATCATGGCGCTATCGCTTGAGTTTTTGCCGGTTGAGTAACTGTATTGCTGTATAGGTGTTATGGCATTTTCAAGCAGTACCGTTTTCCAGCCTGATACAGTTTGCTTTGTCCAGTCGGCATAAATCCTTTTAAAAGTGGGCGTACCGTATTTGGCTATTTCTTCAAACATCTGCTTCACGTTGGCATACGGTACATTGTCCGCATCAATTAAAACAGCCAGCCTCAAATCCTTAATCATATCCATAGTACAAAGCTTTTAAAGTTTATAGTTCGGCAATGTTTGCAACCGGGTTCGAAGCAATGTTTAGGTTATCCCTTTTAATTAAATAAAGATATAAAAAAAAACAGCCCATCGCGTTATCTGCGAAAGGCTGTTACAATTGGTTGATTTATTTATTTTTATTTTGAAAAGACCTGTACCAGGTCGGGCGAGGCGCCTATCATTTTTATTTTATACCGGTAGCCCCCGTTAAAGCTGTCCTGTTCCTTTAAAAACTCATGGTCTTTTTTACTGATCCAATAGGTTTCGGAGTATTTGTTGCCTTTGTATTCGCCTTCGGTAAACAATTTCCAGCAATCAATTTTTTCGCTGTTTAAGGTCGATATTATTTCGCTGCCGATCACCTTGTAAATCACCCATTCCGGCGGACTTAGCCCCGCATCATAAAAGTTTATAGCGAAGGTTTTACCAGCGGCCAGTGGAAGCATTTCAAACGTCTCGATGTCCAAATTCCAGTTAAAGTTTGGCAGTTTAAAATCAAGTGCAAACCCTTTCCTGGTGTTGTTGGCCACGGTGTCGGCGCCGGAAATTTTGTCCCGTCCCCAGTTATAGGCATTTATTTTGTTTTGTAAAGTTTCTGAATGATAAACGGGCGCAAAATCAGCTTGTTTATTAATCGAATAAACCACGCGGTAGCTATTGGTGTCGCTGCCATACCAGTGCTGGCTTATGGTAAAAACTTTTTCGCCGTTAATGGTGGTAGTTTTTATGTCGCGCAGCCAAAACGACAAGCCAAGCTTCTTTTTATCCTTCGGCGCCTGGAAATACACCAGGTATTGGTTTAGTGCAGGCTTTAAAAACGAGGTAAGCAGGCGTTTGTCTTTAAGTCGTATAGAATCTATCTGCGCATAGGTCTGGCTTGCAACAAAGGATATTATAAGTGTAGTGATGTAAATAAGCTTTTTCATGAAATTTATCTTTTTAGCTTGATGCCTTTTTTATATTAACCGGCACCATTAATATATTGGGTTGATTATTAAAATCGCTGTTCATTTCCTTTTCAAGTTCTTCATAATTCAAGGCATGGTTTACCGGGTCGCGTTTGTAAAAACCCCTGATACGCGAGCTTGAATAGTAGAGCGTCTTTCCATCGGGCGATATGCAAGGCGATGAATTGGAGTCGCCATTATTGACCTTTGGCCCCAGGTTTTCGGCCGGCGACCAGCCATCGCCATTTTTATAGCAGATGTATAAATCCGGCCCGCTTTCAAATAAGATGTAACGCCCGTAGGGTGCTATGAACGGGTCCTGTACCTCTTCTTTGTCGCGCAGGACAAGCAGTTTTGGTTTATCAAAATGGCCGCCCAACCATTTGGCACAATAGCTCGACATCCCTGCATGGTCTTCCCTATCGCGCGAACAAAAATAAAGGTCGCCCGCCCGGTTTACCGATATGCCGTAATTGCTGGCCATTTTGCTATTGATGGCAGTATCCAGGTAGTGCGGCACGCCCCACTCATCGCCGGCCAAACGCTCCGCATACCAAACGTGAAAATTAGGCTGCGGTTTATTTTGCGGCATGCCCTCGGGCGGGCGGTTCGAAATAAAAAACATTCGTTTGCCATCAGGGGTTATAAAAGGGTCGGTATCGCGCCAGCGGCCTGATATGTTTACTACCGTTGGCCTTGCCCAGGCACCGTTTATCATCTTAGACGAGCATATTGTCCAATAAACTGCGCCGCGCGAAAAGTAAACCGTTTTGCCATTCGGTGTAAAAGAAGTGGCCCATTCGGTATAGGGAGATGAAACCACGCCATCCGCAAATAAATGCGGATTGGCGGCGGTATCAATAATATCAGCCTGTATATTTTGGCTAAAGGCCGATAAAACAGCGCACCAGGTGATGATTATGCCCAGCACAACCGCCTTTACCAACCAGTGTAAATAATGCATTATGGTATAATTGATAGATGAACAGTTTTAATTAATATCCTTGCCGTCCTGCAGGGTTTTAATTTGTTTTCCCATATTGTCTTTGGCGGGCTTGCTTGGCGCCTGTGCCTGTGCCTTTTCTATATAGGTTATCGCCTTTTTATAGTCGCCAATGCCCGAGTAACCACGGCCCAAACCTGCGTTTGTGAAAAAGGTATCCGGGTGTTTATCATAGTTCATTTTGTAAACAGCAAACGCTTCTTTTGCTTTCTTCTCAGCTGATAGGCTCCGGGCATAACGGTACAAATCAGTTTCGCTGCCAAGCGGCAGGGCCTTTTTCATAACCTCGTCGGCTTCGCTGTTGCGGCCAAGTGCCTGCAATACGGCAACTTTGGTGGTCCAGGCCTGGAAGCTTTGGTCGCCGCCAAAAATCCGGCTGGTGGCTGTATCGGCCCACATTAAAGCTTCTTCCAAATTGGTTTTATTTTGTGCACAGTATAATGCAGCCTGGTTCCAGCTTTCCCAGTTAAACCCTTTTTCGGAGCGCAGTTCATCCCTGAACATCGCTACCTGGTTCTTCATGGCATCTACTTCTATTTTAAAGGGAATGACCAATTTTTCCCATTGGAGCTGTACCGTCGCGCTGGCCGGGGCTTCATCCGCAAATTCGTATTTAAGCCGTTCAACGCTTTTATCGGCAGGTACCGGTTTAACTTTTACACGCAATACGTCCTCATCGGCCTTATAAAAGAAACTACCCCACGACGAAGTGTTTTTCGAGAAGAACAACGTGCATTCGTCAGCGCCATAAGCTACAAAAAAGCCATACTTTCCGGCAGCCAGGGGCTGACCTTCTATTTTTACATCGCTCGAAAAATCAATAGTGGTGCTTTCATTAGCTCCGGCGCGCCATGGTGCACTTTTCGACGGACCAAAGCCCTGGTCAACATATCCCGGCGGAACAAGCTCCCCCCAAATGTGGCCATCCCGTTTTTTTACCGCCGGGCGGCTGTAGCGAATAGTAACGTCGGCAAGGCCTATTTGCTCGCTGACAGATGCCCGTTTGTTATCCCCGTCGGGAAGCGAGGTAAGTTGCGCTTTTGCCATTCCGGCAAAGCCTAATTGGATGGATGCTGTGATGATACACGCATAAAGGAGCTTTTTCATATCGAAGGATTTAAGTATTGAACAGAATTTTCAATAAAGCTGGTTTTTATCAGATTGCCCGGCAAATCATTTAAACCTTATGGCTTTTATTTTAAATGATTTGCCTTAAAACATCAACCGACCGCATTTACTTTATCCCTGCGTTTATTGAATATATAAGGTGAATTGTTGAAAACCCGGTGCCGTAACAAAAAACCTTTGTACATTTAAAATATGAAATTTCTGAGTACCGGGGCAACGCTGAAACAGCTTCAATGGCTGATTTGGATTGCCGTTTTGTTAATTATATTTTTCTCGTACCTGCCCGAAGATGGTCTTTACCAGGCCGGCGCATGGTCGGTTTTTATAGTTGTGTTTAACGCCATTATTATTTATGGCAACATCAAATTCCTTTTCCCGCGATTTTATGAAACCGGACGAAAGACAACCTACGTTATACTCGCTATAATTTTTGTAGTGTCGGTAGGCCTGGCAAGGGGTTTCCTGATGACATTTCTTTATAATAAATATTTTGCGGTAAAGCCCGAGACCATAACAAAAGGCACCATTTTCAACTTTATGATAGCAGGCTTCTTAACCTACCTGCTTAGCTTTATCTTCAGGATTGCCATTGCCTATTTTGCATTAAAACAGCAATCAGAAAAAATACTGGCGCAAAAAAGCCAGGCCGAACTTAACTTACTAAAAAGCCAGGTACAGCCGCACTTCCTGTTCAATACCCTGAATAATATTTACTATGAGGCTTACCGTGAGGCGCCACGTACAGCAAAACTTATTGAACGACTTTCAGATATAATGCGATATTTTGTTGATGAAAGCCCGAAGGAAGAGGTCTCTCTATCAACAGAAGTTCAGTTTTTGGAGAATTATATTGCGCTCGAAAAAATCCGTATCCGCCACGAAATCGAGCTAAATTTTATTAAAGATTGCAACGCCGATTTACGAATACCGCCCATGCTGTTCATGACTTTTGTGGAGAATATTTTTAAACATGGGATTGATAAATCGAGCAGCAAAAATAAGATAGATATTTCGCTGGTACAGAAGGATGGTTACCTGCTTTTTGAAACCCGCAACCAGGTACACGAAAAACCGGGCACCAATGAACCAAATGGGTTCGGTATCGAAAACTTGCGCAAACGACTTACGCTTCTTTACGGCACAAATTTCGAGCTGAATATCAATAGCCCCGGCAATTATTTTAATGCCTTTTTAAAAGTACCCGTAGCATGAATTTAAGCTGCATAATTATTGACGATGAGCCCAATGCAGTAAACCTGCTGGAGATTTTAATAGGCCAAAACACCAAATGGCAGTTATTAGGCAAGTGTTATGATGCACTGGAAGCAATTGCATTTTTAAAAGAAAACAAGCCCGATTTTATTTTCCTGGATATCAACATGCCCCAATTAAGTGGCATGGAACTGGCGGGGCTATTATCAAAAGATACCAAAATAGTATTCACCACGGCTTATTCTGAATATGCTGCCGAAAGCTACACCTTTCAAACCATCGATTACCTGCTAAAGCCTATTACGCTTAAACGTTTTTTAGAGGCGATGCACAAAATTGAAGGTTATTTTACTTTCCATGCGGCAAGCCACAGCACACAACCAGCGGGTGGCAGCGAATACTTTTTTGTGAAGTCGGGCAAGGTGCTGCGGAAGATATTAATGGAGGATATACAATATTTTGAGGGCGAAAAGGAATATGTACGACTGGTAACCCCTAACGAACAATTGCTTATTTACCGGCGCTTAAAAGAGATCGAAGAACAATTAAACCCGCCGTTTGTAAGGGTGCATAATTCCTACATTGTAAATACCAAGCAAATCATAAAGATACAGGACAACCACATTTATATAGCCGCCAAGCAAATACCCATCAGCGAAAAGTTTAAGGATAAATTTATGGGGGTGATAAGCCAGCGAATTTTTTGATTACACCGATTGGAGAATGATTACACCGATTTCACTGATTATAATTTCATTCTAAACATTATTCTGCCCTTAAGCTATTTATCGGGTTTGCCATTGCCGCCTTAATGGTTTTAAAAGCAATAGTTGAAAGCCCGGTTATTAACCCGGCTGCTAACGCTACGGCAAACATCCACCAGCTAATGGTTATACGGTAAGGGAAATCTTTCAGCCAGTCGTTCATTAAATACCATGCAAGTGGCAATGCAATTAAGTTGGCTATCAATAACAATTTAAAATACTGTTTGGCAAATAAGCTAACTATGCCAGCAACGCTTGCTCCAATTACTTTGCGGATACCGATTTCTTTTTCTTTTTGTGCTACCGAATAGGTTATCAGCCCTAATAACCCTAAACAGGAAATAAATATAGCTATAACAGCGAATGAGCCCATCATTTGCTGCTGGCGGGCATCCTGGTCGTAATCCGATTGAAAAATCCCATTTAAAAACCCGAAAGAAAAGGGGGTATCGGGGTTTAACTCTTTCCATTGCTTCTCAGCAAATGCTACTACGTCTTTAACATGCCGGGCGTCTACTTTGGCAACAATTGTGGTGCACCTTAACGGGTTTACATTCATAATTGCGCAAGGGCCTATGGCGGCATGTAGCGAAAAATAGTGGTAGTTTTTTATTACGCCTGCTATCTTATATTTATAAGTAATGCCGTTATGCAGGTGCGATACAAATTTGCCCGGTGCGGTATTAGCGTCGAAACCCAGGAGCTTTGCGGCTTCTTCGTTAAGCAGCACTTCTTTGCCAAAGTCATGCAGCTCCATATCCTCCTGCATATTGGTATTGGTAAATGCCTGCGGACTGAAATTACTGCCCGATACCAATTTTAGCCCAAGCGTATTTACATAGTTCTCATCGGCAAAATCAAAAAAAACTATTTGTTTATCATTTATAGTTTTATCGGAAGCATACAGGTTCATATCGCCCGATACCAGCGGCGCTGTCGCCGCAGTTACTGATTTAAAATTAGGGTTGCTTTTGAGCTGATTTACCAGCAAGGCGCTATTGCGCTGGGCCTGGTCGCCGTTAAGATTTAGTACCAATTGCTGTGCCTGGTCGAAACCAGGTTTTGAGTTGATCATAAAATGCAGCTGACTCCATATTACCACAGTAGCAAATACAAGGCAGGTTGAAATAATAAACTGCGATACAATAAGCACTTTACGTATGCCGAACATGCCCGATGAGTCGGCAACCTTACCCTTTAAAACCTTAACCGGTTTAAATGCCGACAGGTAAAACGCCGGATACAAACCTGCCGCCAGCCCGGTTGCCAGCGCGATTAGTACGAGCCATAAAATTAAGCTGCTGTTTTCTTCCGCGAAAAATGAAAGGGCCTGGTTAGTAAGGTTGTTAAAGACAGGCAAGGCTAAAAATGCCAGCCCAACCGAAATAATCAGCGCGCAAGTACTAATGGCAATTGTCTCTATCAAAAACTGGTAGCGGATGGAGCCTTTGCCTGCACCCATTACCCGGCGCACACCGACCTCGCGGGCACGGCTTATGGCCTGCGCGGTTGTCAAATTCATATAGTTGATACAACCCAGCAACAAAATAATTAGTGCGATAGAGCCTAAAAGGTACAGGTATTTGATATTGCCCTGTTTATAAGCCAAATAATCCTGAAACTCGCCTGAGTGCAAATGAATATCGTTAAGCGATTGTAGTCCGTTGGTGATATAATCATTATGCGCCTTCATTTCGGCACCAGCATGGCGCTTTAAATACGCGTTCAGCTTTACGGTTAGGGCCTGCGGGTCAGTACCATGCCGCACCTTTACGTAAGTGTAAAAATTATCGTTTACCACCCAGCTTTCATTATTAGCCATCAGGTCGCGGATATGGTCGCTGTTGTTCGAGGCGAAGAAATCTGCTTTTATGTGGTTCAAAAAATCCTCTTTAAAAACACCGGTAATGGTATAAGTGGTAAGCCCGGCCTTTAATGTTTTGCCAATGGGCGATACGTTTTTGAAAAGCTTGGTCGCCAATGATTGCGAAAGCACTATGGTATTCGGCGCCGCGAAAGCTGTTTTACGGTCGCCCTGTGCAAAATGATAGGACAACACATCAAAAAATTGCGGGTCGACCCAATAGCCGGAGTCTTGTACGTATGGTGTAGCGCTTCCCGCTCCCTGAACCTGAATGATAACCGAACCGTTGGTAGGGTCCATCCGGGTTACCTGCTCAATTTCGGGAATCTCGCTTTTTAAATATTTGGCATAGGGAAGGCCAACTGTAGGCGCTTTGCTATCGCCTTTAAAGGTGGATGTTACGCGGTAAATATCGTCGCGGTTATCAAAGCCTTTGTCAAAGCTCAACTCGTGCTGCCAGTACAAAAACACCAAAGCACAGCAGGTTAAACCTATTGCCAGGCTAAAAACATTGATGGCGGTGGTGGTTTTCCGTTTCCAAAGGTTACGGGCAGCGAGTTTTAAGTAGCTTTTGAACATGAGCTTTGGGTTAAGGGTATATTCAAAAATAGGTTGATATAGAATAGGTTGTATAAGAGTGTAGTCGGTTTAACAAAATTTAACGAAGCCGGTTTAAATTGTTATTTTTATCTTGATGACGGATAAGCCTTTAAGCAAAGAAACATTAGAAGAAAGCCTCAATCAAATAACGGGTAATTTGTTAAAAATCGCGCGGAATATGACATGGAATAATATCGCTGATAATTGCCTATTTATTCTGTCGGAATATGGCGGCGCATCCGGGGCTTCGGCCAGAAAATTGGCCAATGATAAAAAAGAGCCAAAAACATTAGTTGAATTAATGCCTGATTTGTTGGAATTATATGACAAGGTTTATGCGTTTGACTTTTTTATATATAAATCGTCAAAAAATCAAACCATTATTGAAATTGAATATACCTCGAAATGGCCTGATATTGCCCAGTCTATGACACCGTCGCTTCATGCTAAAGTGTCCATCCCTTTTTATGCTACCGAGGTGTATACTTCCGAAACCAAAAGAAAATTCGACATAAATTGGCAGCAAAATAATTGGCGACACAAATGGAATATGTTTTGGGCCAGGCTGAGGTTCAAAGTTTTTATATTAAACCGGCAGATCAGAAACAGGAAATAAAAATATCAAAACTCGAGTCCGGCCTACGCAGTCGCCACCAACTTACTTACGCTTCTGTAAACAAACTCATTAAAAATATGCCTGCGAGCAAATCTCCCCGGTGAATCGGCATTTACAAGCTTGCGGTAAACCTCTTTTGGCACGTCAAAGTATTCGTATGCATTGCCGTCTAAAAAGTAAACGGTTAATACTTGTTGCTTATACTCAAAATCGGCAATGTTTGATGTGGTAGTGGTTATGGTATAGTCGGCAAACGTCTGGCTGCGGGTTTCGGGCGCTATGCTTACCAAAAAGTGGTATGCTTCAATTATGGTTTTGCTTTTTTCTTCGGCTTCCAGCTTTAAGGCTTCGTTATCATTAAACTTATCCGGGTGCCAGGTTTTCATCAGGCCGCGGTAAACCGTTTTCAATTCCTGCAATTCGGCAGCTTCATTCACATTCAACAGTTTCCTGTAATCGACAATCTTTTTCATAATGCGTAATCTTTAACTTATTGTCGTTGAATTGGAAGGCCTGCGGCGATTTTCAAGAAAATAATTTTGCAAAGGTACGTTTTATAAGGCAGAAAAAATTGAAAAGTTTACTTATGGAAGTCTGTGGTACATGCTACGAGCCGAAACATTCTGTCTATACAACAATCGCGGGAATTAACTAACCGTTATCTCGCCCCTCATATCCATCTCTAAATGCTCTTTTACATCCTGCGGGTTTTTAAATTGCCCTAACAGGTACATCATCTTGGTAACAGCCGATTCATAGGTCATATCATAACCGTTGGCCACACCAATATCTTTCAGTTGCTTGCTGGTTTCGTATCGACCAAGCTCAACCGTGCCAACTTTACATTGCGATATATCCAGTATAACTTTACCGCTATCAATAGCTTGTTTTAACAGGTCAACAAACCAATCGTCGGTGGTGGTATTGCCCGCGCCGAACGTCTCCATTACTATGCCGCGAACGTCGGCGCCCAGAATTGTTTCCACTACCTTGGGGCTGATGCCGGGGTACAACTTCAGCACCGCCACATCGCTCACCAGGTTTTTATGCACCTTCAGGGTTTCACCGTCTTTGGGGTGCCTTATATCGTTAGCGCTAAAGCGTAGGTGCACCCCCGACTCGGCCAGTATTGGGTAATTTGGTGAACGAAATGCCTCGAACTTTGACGAATTATATTTAAACGAGCGATTGCCCCGGAATAATTTATAATCAAAATAGATACAAACCTCTGGTACACGGGCGCGGTCGTTCTTTTTTGCTTTGGCAATTTCAATAGATGTCATCAGGTTTTCCTTTGCATCCGTGCGTATTGCACTTATAGGCAATTGTGAGCCTGTAAATATCACCGGCTTGCCTAATCCCTCAAGCATAAAGCTCAATACCGATGCTGAAAAGGCCATCGTATCTGAGCCGTGCAGGATCACAAAGCCATCAACATCGTTGTAATTTGACTCAATAAGGCTTGCGAGTTCGCTCCAAATGGCGGGGTTCATGTTCGATGAATCAATAATCTGCTCAAACGAATGCACCTTAATTTTGCAGTTAAGCTTTTCAAGCTCGGGCACATTATCCATTATCTGCTCAAAATTGATCGGTCTGAGCACCTTAGTCTGCGGGTCGCTCATCATACCAATTGTCCCTCCGGTATAAATGATCAATATTTGACTCATGTGTATATAGGTTCTGTAAAAAATAAAGCTATTAAAAAATAATTGTTCATACGCCAAATACCTTCTTTGAATTTTCAGTGGTTGTTGTAGCCACGGTTTCAAGATCGGTTTGATGCAGGTCGGCTACCTTTTGGGCAACATAAATTAAGTACGAGCTTTCATTAGGTTTGCCCCGATACGGCACGGGCGTAAGGTACGGAGAATCTGTTTCTAAAACTATATGCTTTAGGTCAACTTGTTCTACTACTTTATCTAACCCCGAATTTTTATAGGTAACAACCCCGCCAATGCCAAGGTAGAAGCCCAAAGCAACAACCTGTTCCGCCTGTTCCACTGTTCCGGTGAAACAATGGAATATGCCGCGCAAATCTTCACCCTGCTCTTGTTGTAAAACTTCAAAAACCTGGTCGAATGCGTCGCGACAGTGGATAACGATAGGGAGTTTTAGCGATTTTGCCCAGGCAATTTGTTTTCTAAACGCCTGTATTTGTATATCCAGGGTGGTTTTATCCCAGTATAAATCGATGCCGATTTCGCCGATAGCGTATATTTTATGCTGATTGTGGAACGATTTTATTTCGTCAAGTTCCTGCTCCCAACCAGCTTTCACATCGCATGGGTGCAAACCCAGCATCGGGAAACACATATCAGGGTAAGCTTCTGTAAGTGCATACACCTTTGGTACAGATGTAGCGTCGACATTTGGCAGAAACAAACGATGTATACTGTTTTCCCTGCAACGCTGTATCAACCCATCCCGTTTAGTGTTATCGGTTTCGTAGTATAGGTGGGTATGCGTATCGGTAAGTAACATGGTGCAAAAATAGAAAAGCCTCCCGGGTATCAGGAGGCTTTTACTTAATTTTTCTTTGTAGCGACTTCCTTTTTTAGCCCGGTTGTCTTACCCGGTGTTTTTTTCGCGGGCGCTTTTGTTACTGCAGGCGTCTTTTTAGCAGGTTTAACTTTTACCAGTTCCAAATCAAACACTAATGTGCTGAATGGTTTAATTTCGCCCGAGCCCTGTGCCCCGTATGCAAGGTTTGACGGGATAACAAATGTTGCCTTTGAGCCTTCATTTAATAAAAGTAAGCCTTCGTTCCAACCTGTAATAACGGAATGTTCAGTACCGGCTAAGCCTACATAAACAACTAAAGGCTCATAAGTACGGCCAGGTTGCTGTAAGCCTGCTTGCTTGGCCACTGCTTCGATACTACTGTCGAACACTTTATCGTCCAGGCTACGGCCGGCATAATTTACCAGTACAGTATCGCCATTCTGAGGTTTTATGCCGGTTCCTTGTTTGGTAATTACATATTTTAAACCGCTGGCTGTTGTTTGCAGGGTTAACTTATGATCGGCAATATATTTATTGGCGCCATCCGTTTCGGCCTGTTTTATTTCGGCCATAAATACATCCATTGATTGCGCCTTTTGAATTTTAATAAAAAACTTCAGGAAGCTTCCTTTCGGAAAAAATGGCGGACGGCTTTCTTCGTGACCTTTAAATAACGAGTCGGTAGGTACCTTCACCAACACACTGTCGTTAACTGCCAATAACGGGAAAACCTCCATCAAATCAGCTAAATTTTGCGAGGGCTGTATCCTTGCCTGACCGGGGCGACCGCTTACATAAGTACTATAAAGCACCGAGTCTTTGTCGGTTTTTTGAATGTACTGAAACGTAATAATGTCACCCTCTTTTACCTTATCGCCCGGAGCGTGAGTAAAAATCTGGTACAACGCCCCTTTAGGCGTGTGCTGTAAGGCGGCATCCTGTGCTTTGGCGCCAATGGTTAGTGCTAAAGCAAAAACAAATAAAATATACTTCATCATAAATTAAAAAAGCCCTCCTGTTAAAAACAGGAAGGCGCTATTATATTAAAATTATTTTCTAACCGGCTGCTGCGCTGGGTTAACCACCGGCGGCGGCAATTGCACCGGCTTTGGCGCATTAGGGTTTGGGTGGATAATGTCAACCACCTCGATATCAAACACCAACGGCGTAAACGGCTGCACGCTTTGGTATCCTTGTTCGCCATAAGCCAGGTTCGAAGGGATGATCAGTGTAACTTTAGTTCCTTTGTTGAATAACTTAAAGGCTTCGCCAAATCCAGGGATCATACCCGGAGCGCCCGGTACAAAGTTCATTGGTTTGTATGGGTTCATCGGGTTAATTGGCAGCTTCAGTTTCACAGCGTTTCCTTTCACGTTTGTGTCAAAACCTTTACCGTCAACAAAAGTACCTGTGTAGTAAATAGAAACACTATCGCCGGGAGCTGGCAGAGGGCCTGTTCCCTGTTTAGTAATTTCGTAGTTTAAGCCCGATGGGGTTGTGGTAACTTTAAGTTTTTTATCAGCAATATATTTTTTGATCGCAATAGGTTCTCTGGCCTTAATTTTGTCCTCAATTCCTTTCACATACTCTTGTGATTTGGTTTGGAAAACAGCGTCGGTTTGATTGCCTTTAGCAATTACTTTATCAACCTTTATTACGTATACAATGTATTTGCCTTTTAACTGTTTTGGCCTTGGCTTTCCTTTAACAAGCGAATCGATATTCTGCCTGATAACTACGCTATCGCCTTCGCTAAGGAAAGTAAACACTTCCATAATATTTCCTTTGCCGGCTTCTACCTTAGGCATATTCAATATTTGCGGAAAGCCTTTTTCATACGAACTCTGCATAACCGAGTCGGCATCGTTTTTTATTGAAAAGTTAAACGAAACAAAATCGCCTTCTTTTATGCTCGGGCCACCTTTATCGTCGGCTATTGAATATTCTGTGCCGCCGCCCAGTTTTTTAAAGCCACCATTACAGCTTGCTAATCCAATTGCAGCAAGCGCTAAAAACATCAGTCTTTTTTTCATTTTTTCTTATTGTATTAACAGTTTTTTATATTCGGGTAAAATTGATTTAAATTGATTTACAACCTGTTCAAGGCTGCCGGTTGAAGCGCCACCCGCTGCATTGCGATGGCCGCCACCATTAAAATATTTTTTACAGATGTCATTGGCCGGAAACTCCCCTTTTGAACGCAACGAAAGTTTCACCTTATCGGTGCGCTCAACTATAAATGCCGCCAACTTAATACCGGTAATTGAAAGTGCATAGTTAACTATTCCTTCGGTATCCCCGGTAATTACTTCATATTTTTCCAGATCCTCTTTCGTAGCCGTTATAATAGCTGTATTAAATTCATGCAGCACTTCCAGCTTCTCCGACAAACAGATACCCAGAAAACGTAAACGGTTTTCTGACGAATTATTGTAAACCTGGTCGTAAATATGCCAGTTTACAGCGCCGGCGTCAATCAAATCGGCAATTATGCGGTGCACTGCCGAGGTGGTATTTGGCAGCGAGAACGATTTTGAATCCGTCATGATACCCGTATACAAACAGGTAGCCACATCTTTATTAACCAGCTTTTTATTATTAAGCTCTTCGGTTATGAAAGTGTAAATCAGTTGCGCGGTTGCACAGGCATTGATATCCCAGTAGCGGTAATCATCAAAATCCTGTGGCTCCAGGTGATGGTCAATCATTACTTTAACCGCATTGCTTTCACCAACAAGTTCACCCATCTCGTTAATACGGTTAAGCGAATTAAAGTCGAGGCAAAATATAATATCAGCCGCAGCAATTAAATCAGCCGATTCTTTTTCATTTTCAGTGAAAATAATAACCTCGCCATTGCCGGGCAGCCAGAACAAAAATTCGGGGTAATCGGTAGGGGTAATAACCTTAACGTGGTGCCCCTGCTGTATTAAATAATTATATAAACCAAGCGACGAGCCCATAGCATCACCATCAGGCTTGTGATGAGTAGTAATTACTATTTTTTGTGGCTGCGCTAAAAGTTTTATAAGCGAGGCTGTATCTAACATCAATTTTCAAAAAAGAATTGCAAAGTTAAATAAATAAATCAAATACAGCTATGTTATTTAATGTTAAAGGCTTTACGGTTCAATTGTAAAAAGCTACTTTTGCGGGAAAATTAGCGCAGTTCATAGTTGATGGTTCATGGTTCATAGTAAAACCCATATTCCTGAAGCTGCTATCAACCATGAACCATTAACTATGAACTAAAAATATATGAGTAACAATAAAACTTTTACAATGATTAAGCCCGACGCTGTTGCAAACGGCCATATCGGTGCAATTTTAGACCAGATTATAAAGGCGGGCTTTAAAATTAATGCGATGAAATACATTGCATTAACAGAAAAAACAGCCGGGAAATTTTACGAAGTACACAAAGAGCGCCCATTTTATGGTGAACTGGTGAACTTTATGTC
The DNA here is from genome assembly GCF_024055575.1 of Mucilaginibacter flavidus. Lineage (GTDB taxonomy): Bacteria > Bacteroidota > Bacteroidia > Sphingobacteriales > Sphingobacteriaceae > Mucilaginibacter > Mucilaginibacter flavidus. Next base: position 69,057 of record NZ_JAMXOE010000015.1, read on the forward strand.
ATCAGGGCCAATTGTGGCTGCTATTTTGGAGAAAGATAACGCTGTGGATGATTTCCGCAAGCTTATTGGCGCTACCGATCCTTCAAAAGCAGAAGAAGGAACAATCCGCCAACGTTTTGCAGAATCAATTGGTGCAAATGCCGTCCATGGTTCCGACTCTTCAGAAAATGCGGAGATAGAAGGCAGCTTCTTCTTTTCGGCTTTCGAAAAATTTTAAATATTAGTTAACAGGGTGTTTTATTAATAAAAAAACACCCTGTTATTTTGTTTTTCTAAAAAGAAGTAAGTATTTTTATAAAGGTTTGAGAAATTACGATTTCGCATGCCCCCTTTTAATTGTAAACTGAAACAAAAATTATGCGATTACTGCTTAAATATATCCTGTATTTGCTACTTATAATTGTTTTGGTGTCGGGTACTATTTTACTTTATCGTACGCACCCCGAAGCCCAGTTAGCTTTTATACTTCCCGGCCTGTTTATCCTTGCTTTTTCGAGGATGAGCGACGACTTAAACTTCAGGTCGTTTTTCCCACGGTGGACTAGAGGAAAATAATCTCCTCAATCAATATTGCTTTTGCTTCTTCGTTTATCTTTTCAATTATCTGCGTACGCATCATCATCAGTTCGTTTTTAATTACTGACGACTCAACCCGCAGGAATAATTTTTTATTATTGATAAATAACTCTTTGGTGCGGTTAGCAACCGGCTTACCAACCAGTTCGGGCCAGTGCGCAATAACAGAGGTTTCGTCAAACTTCCGCTTAATCTTATAAACATTAAGCATTTGCTCAATAGCATCTTTTAACGATTTGTCGTTTGCTTTACGCATCAATCTCTCCTCCCTTTACTTTAAACAGCGTGATGGCCACACCTATATTATCAAATATCCCGCGCACGCGGCTTTCGCTGGTATCTGTTATAAATACCTGGCCAAAATCATGGTTCGATATCATTTGCATTAATTTGGTGACCCTTGAGTCGTCAAGTTTGTCAAAAATATCATCAAGCAATAATATTGGCTTAAATTTATTCTGCCGATCTAAAAAACTGTATTGCGCGAGCTTAAGCGCTATCAAAAACGATTTTTGCTGCCCCTGCGAGCCAAACTTTTTCATCGGCATGCCGTGGATGGAAAAAACCAGGTCATCCTTATGGATACCGGCGTTGGTACGCTCCAGCATCCTGTCCTTTTCCATGTTTTTCTTCAGCAAACCTGCAAAATCATTCAGCAGCAACTGTGAATCATACACCATTTCCACCTGCTCGGCGTCGTCGCTTAAAAAACTATAATGCTTGTTAAATATGCTGGTGAAAGCCTCCATAAATAATTTGCGCTTTTCAAAAATGCGGTTGCCTGAAGCCGTTAGCTGTTCATCAATAATTTCAAGTAATGCCGGGTCGTAACGGCCGGTATCGGCAATTTGCTTCAGTAGCGCATTGCGATTGGCCAATACCTTATTATATACCAGCAATTCATCAAGGTATGAGTTATCGGTTTGTGATATCACATTATCGATAAACTTACGCCGTTCATCACTGCCTTCAATTATAATGCTGATATCATATGGCGATACCATTACCAGGGGCAGCAGGCCTATGTGGTCGGCAAGGCGCTGGTAGTCTTTCTTGTTCCGTTTAAATTGCTTTTTTTGGTTCTTCTTTACCGAGCAGGCAATATTTTCGGCTTTACCGTCGCGGTCAAAATTTCCGGTAACGATAAAAAAATCCGTTCCCTGTTTTATTTGTTGGCTGTCGATGGGGTTAAAATAGCTTTTGCACAATGCCAGGTAATAAATGGCATCAAGTAAATTGGTTTTGCCGGCGCCATTGTTGCCGGTAAAAACGTTAACGCCCTCGCTAAAGGTTAAGCCCGCCTCTGCGTAATTTTTAAAATTGATAACCGATAGCTGCTTCAGATACATAAGGAGGTGTAAAGTTAGTGATTAGAGGTTAGAGATTGGAGATTAGTTTAAAAATGCGGATTGCGGAGGGCTGAATGCGGAATGATTTTACAAATAAACACGTTGAATATCAGCCATTATTTAACAATATGTCCTGCCTAATCTCTAATTAACCAACCTCCAATCTCTAACATTAAATAATAAATTTAAAAGCTATTGATAAAAATTTTGAAAACTGTATTTTTGCAAACTTAATTTTAGAAAAGAAATGTCAAAAACCCAGGTGAATACCAAGCCGGTAGCGCAAGAGAAGAATGCAGGGCAGGCCGGTAACTTTTTCCGCGAGAACCAAAAAAGCGTAATTTTTATAGTAGGCGCCATTTTCGCCATGGTTGTTATATATATAGCTTATCAAAAACTTTATATCGCACCGCTTGAAGTTAAAGCTGCCAACCAGATGCACGTTGCACAGGATTTTTGGGCTAAAAAAGACTGGGACAAAGCTATTAAAGGCGATGCAGGGTACCCTGGCTTTCAAAAAATAATTGACGATTACGGCAATACCAAGTCAGCAAACCTGGCCTACTTTTATTTAGGCACTGCTTATTTAAACAAAGGTGAATTTCAAAAAGCTATTGACAACCTGGTTAACTACCGAGGTAACGATAGCATGGTTGCTGCTGAAGCATTTGGCGGCACCGCAGATGCTTATGTTGAACTAAAAGATTACGACAAAGCTGTAACTTACTTTAAAAAAGCGGCCGACAAAGCAAGTAATAAATTTTTGACTCCGCTTTACCTGAAAAAATTAGGCCTGGTTTACGAAACACAAAACGATAACCAGTCGGCTGACGAAACTTACAAAAAAATAAAAAGCGACTACCCCGAAAGCCCCGAAGCTCAGAATATTGATGAGCTGATAGCGCGCACCGAGGCTAAGCTTTAAAAATATTTCGGAAGTCGGATTTTCGATTTCGGAATTGATATTTTGGATTAATTCTCTGATTTACCATTCCGCAATCGACATTCCGACTTTCGCATTTAAATAAATCCGACATCGAACATCCGAAATCCGAATTAAAATGTCTTCTCAGCTAAAAAACTTATCTGATTTTTCTGAAACCGAAATTCCGTCGGCGGCCCCATTTAGCTTCGGCATTGTTGTAGCTGAATGGAACGCAGGCATTACCAATGCATTGTACAAAGGTGCTTACGAAAGCCTGCTTGAGCATGGCGCTTTGGCCGAAAAAATTTTCACCTACACGGTTCCTGGCAGCTTTGAATTAACATCAGGAGCTGATTTTTTATTAAAAAATAGTAAATTAGATGCCGTAATATGCCTTGGCTGTGTTATACAAGGCGAGACAAGGCATTTCGATTTTATTTGCAACGCAGTGGCTAACGGCTTAACCAATGTTGCTATTAAATACTCAAAACCTGTTATATTTGGCGTGTTAACCACTGATAACCAACAGCAGGCAACTGACAGGGCTGGTGGTAAACATGGAAATAAAGGTATTGAAGGTGCTGTAACTGCCATAAAAATGGCGTACCTTGCTGAAACTTTAAACAGTTAATTTCGTATAAAAACCCTGACGGATTAAAACATGAAGAAAGTAATTTACATCGCTATCATCGCTTTAGTATTAGGCAGCATGGCTTCATGCTCCAACAAACTGTGCCCTGCATACGGTTCATACCCAAAAAGCGGGCGTTAACAGTTAAATGTCATTTTTTATCAATTGCGCCAAACCGGAACATGCTTTGCGTTGTTTTGCGTTTAATAGGCATTCATTCCTATAAATATTTTATGAACTGGACATCGCTGGAATCGGCTGAGCAAATTAATGCTATAAAACATCAGGAAGGGTATAGTGTGATTTTTAAACATAGCACCCGTTGCTCCATCAGTATGATGGTTAAAAAACGTTTCGAACTGGATTGGGACAAGCTCCCCGGTAATTTACCCCTCTATTTTCTCGATCTGATAAAGCACCGCGACTTATCGAACCAAATAGCATCCGATTTTATCGTTCATCACGAGTCGCCCCAGATGCTGGTGATAAAAGACGGCGAATGTGTGCTTGATCTGTCGCATGGGGAAGTTTCTGTTGAGGAAGCTCTTTCAGTGATTGGTTAATTAGAATTTAGAGATTAGTTAAAGCTGCTGCTTATCCTGCCGCCGGCCGAATGTTTCAAAACTGTAAAAACTAATCTCTAATCTCCGGCCTCTAATCTCTAATCACAACTTTTTACATACTTTTGTATCCATGATTGAATTGCCGGTAGTTGCTGCTGTTAGCCAAACCCAACGCAAGCCTGATTGGCTTAGGGTTAAGCTTCCTATTGGAAAAGAATATGCCCATGTGCGCGGATTAGTTGATGAGCACAAACTGCACACCATTTGCGAAAGCGGTAATTGCCCAAACATGGGCGAGTGCTGGGGTGCTGGTACTGCCACCTTTATGATACTGGGCAATATTTGTACCCGCTCATGTTCGTTTTGTGCCGTTGCTACCGGCCGACCGTTGGCTGTTGATACCGACGAGCCGAACCGAGTAGCCAATTCGGTTAAATTAATGCAGGTTAAGCATTGTGTAATTACCTCTGTCGACCGTGACGATTTAAAGGATGGCGGTTCCATTATTTGGGCCGAAACCATTAACGCCATACGCAGGGAAAGCCCCGGAACAACGCTGGAGACTTTACTGCCAGATTTCAGGGGCATCTGGGACAATCTTGGGCGCGTGCTTGAAACCCGCCCCGAAGTGGTATCACATAACCTTGAAACCGTTAGGCGCTTAACGCGCGAAGTGCGCATACAAGCAAAATACGACCGAAGCCTTGAATGTTTAAAACATATTTCGCAGGCTGGCTTACGTACCAAATCGGGTATTATGCTGGGGCTTGGTGAAACCGAAGATGACGTTTTCGAGGCGATGGATGATTTGCTGGCGGCCGGCGTACAGATACTTACCCTGGGGCAATATTTACAACCAACACGCAACCATCACCCTGTAATTGACTGGATACATCCCGACCAGTTCGACCGGTTGAAACAATTTGGGCTTGATAAGGGTTTTAGGTATGTAGAAAGCGGACCGCTGGTTCGTTCGTCATATCATGCAGAAAAACATCTGTTTGAAATCTAAAAATTCTTATTAACTTCAGCCCAATTGAGCAGGAAACGAAAAATATCGCTATCGGAAGAAGAATTAGTGCTTGCGCTAAGGAACCGGGAAAAGATTGCAATAGAAGCGCTTTACGACATGTATTCCTCCTCGTTGTATGGTATCATATCGCGCATAATAATTGATATCCCAACAGCAGAAGATGTATTGCAGGAAACGTTCGTAAAAATCTGGAATTCGTTTGCGAGTTACAGTACTGAAAAAGGCCGCCTGTTTACCTGGATGGTTAATATTGCCCGCAATTTGGCGATAGATAAAATACGGTCGAAAGATTTTAAGAACCAAAACAAAAACCAGGAGCTTGAAAATAACGTAACTTTCATAGACGAACAAAGAAACACAGTTTACAACCCTGAGCTACTGGGCATTAAAGAATTGGTGGAAACACTAAAGCCCGAGCAAAAGTCGATTCTCGACCTTGTTTACTTTAAAGGATACACACATGTGGAAGCCGCCGATGAACTTGGCGTGCCACTTGGTACCATTAAAACAAGGCTTAGAATGGCCATAATACAGCTCAGAAAACATTTTAATTGAACAGGCGGAAAGTGGAAGATATTAAAGCATATATAGAATCGGGCATTTTGGAACTTTATGTTTTGGGTGATATTACCCACGACGAAAAGTTGCAGGTGGAGGCTATGGCTGCAAAACATCCGGCAATAAAATCCGAGTTGGATGAAATTGAGCGGTCGATGGAACAATATGCAGAACATAATGCGGTTGAGCCAAACGAACAATTACGGGGAAGAATATTAAACAGCTTACTTACCAACCTCGGCGACGACAGCACGTTTAATAAGGCCGAAGACTTTAGAGATAATGTAGTAACGCTACCAGTAGCACAACCAACAAATTTTTACAAATACGCATTTGCGGCATGCCTTGCTTTATTAATTGCAAGCGGTGTAGCATTAATGAACTTATATAATAAGCTGCAGCAATCAAACACCCAATTAGCGGTGCTGCAGGCCGATAAGCAACATTTCGCCAACAGGGTAAATTTTGTTGAGAACGAGCTTGGCGTACTGCGCGATACTACCTTTAGGTTTTTGAAATTAAAAGCGACCCCTAAGGCCCCTGCGGGTGCTTCTATTACGATTGCATGGAGCAAAGAAAGGCACAAGGTGATGGTTGATATGGCCAATGTAAAAATGCCTGTGAACGATAAGGAGCACCAATACCAGCTATGGGCACTTGTTGGCGGCAAGCCTGTCGACCTGGGCGTATTTGACGCCAATCCCGATTCGACAGATATGAAGGAGATGAAAACCATTGCGGCGGTAAAAACCGATGCTTTTGCAGTGACCCTCGAACCACGCGGCGGCAGCATAAACCCCACCATGGACCAAATGATGGTGCTCGGGAAGTTTTAGGGCTAGTTGATTGAGTTTGATTTAGTTAAATTGGGATTACCTGTTTAGCCATATTCGCTCCGATAGTCGATAACTTAATCAACCCAATCCAACTTAATCAACTATTCAACTTTTTTTTATTTTCCTAAAACAACTTTAAAACCAGCTTGTTACTAAGCTAATTTTATATTGTTAAGATAACAAGAATTAATTTTTAGTTGTTTTTGTAACTAAACAAATTGGTAAAACGTCTTATAGGTATAAAATTGGAGCTTGACTTTGTATTAGTATAGTCAAAGAACGGGTTCACAATTTCCCCATTGAGTATTTTGTTCTTTATAAGATCAGTTAATAGTTAGGAACGGTTGTACGATACTTACAACCGTTTTTTTATGCCATTAACTTTGCCATGGTAGCAGGCAGGCGCGCTGCCAATTGTGCGGGCATAACCACATTTAACCTGTTTGGCCGCGAAAGTTCATCACCAGCCTTTCCGTGTATATAAGCACCTATAATGCAGGCTTCTTCCGGGGTGTATTTCTGGGCCAGTAACGAGGTAATTATCCCCGTAAGTACGTCACCCATGCCGCCGGTAGCCATCGCCGGGTTACTGGTTGTGTTAAAGTATACCATTCCCTGCGGGGTTATGGTTATGGTATAATCGTTTTTCAATAATATATATATATTGTGCTCCCGGGCTTTTTCTAAACCGGTTTGGATACGAGACCACCAGTTGCCGTGTTCTCCAAAAAGCCTGTCGAACTCTTTCATATGGGGAGTCAGGATACTGTTTTCGGGTAATTCTGCCCAGAGTTCTTTGTTTGCTGCTAGTAAGTTAAGCGCATCGGCATCAACTACAATTGGTTTTTCGTAATTGGCTAATACATCTGCCAGTAGCCCCATCGCATCATCCTGTTTACCTAAGCCCGGGCCAATCCCTATCGAACTGAATTTATCCCATTCAATAGCCGGCACTTCGCCGCCGCTGCGTATCACGGCCATTAATTCGGGCATGTAAGTATTCAAAGCCGTTAGTCCGCTTTTTGGAACACACGCTGTGGTTAACCCGGCCCCGGCATAAGCACACGCAGCAGCACTTAATAATGCTGCACCCATGGTTTCTTCTTTTCCGGCTATAATTAAAGCATGTCCGTATGTGCCTTTATTACTAAAACGATGGCGGGGCTTCAATAGTCCCCGTATATCTTTTTCTTCAACCGCCTGGTAGGACGAGTTTAACGAACGAACAAACTTTTCATCAATACCGATATTAACTGCTTCCCAGCAATCAATATACGGCGCCGAGTCGGGTAACAGGAAATTGATTTTTGGCTGTTGAAAGGTAATTACCAGGTCGGCCTTTAACACGATAGCATCGGCAGGCATTTCCCCTTCCGAAAAAAAACCAGTAGGTACATCTACCGAAACTACGGTTGATTTTAAATTATTGATATAGTTAACCAGCCTTTTATAGTCGCCCTCAAGCGGTTTATTTAGCCCAGTGCCAAGTAAGGCATCTATAATGATCGGGCTATTTTCTTCGGGCAAACTCTCGCCAGGTTTTACTTCCTTTAAGGGGATACCGGTTTGTTGTAGTCTTTTAAAGTTCGTATTAAAATCATCCGATGCTTTATCTGAAAACCTGGCGACTACGACGTTGATGTTTTTATATTGATGCTCGCTAAGCATGCGCGCTATGGCCAATCCGTCGCCGCCATTGTTGCCGGTACCGCAGTAAACAGTAATGGCCTTTTTCTTCTCCTGGAAATGATTGCAAAACCAGCCCACAAATGCTTTGGAGGCGCGTTCCATTAAATCAACCGAGCTTATCGGCTCGTTGGCTATAGTATAAGCATCAGCTTCGCGAATTTGGGATGAAATTAACAATGGTAACATATAAGCTAAAGTTACGATTGTTTGGTTTTGTTTGGAGAGAATAGATTTACTTATTTGCTATCGGACTCGTCCCGTGAAAGGAAGATGGCGTTCTTTTTAGAAATTGCGATTTGAAATGAGACGTTATTTCATCCAGCTTTTCTGCAGATATAGAAGCGTTAACGTTGATGTACTTTTTTAATGTGTCGTACATAAATTATTAAACTATTTCGTATCGTAGCGGGCAGAAGCGTTCATAAATCCCTAATAATGATACCTGCATTGCAAAATGACAATAGATTTTTCGTCGATTTTGTATACTAATCTATGTTCCAGGTTTATTCGCCGTGACCACCATCCGGCGAGGTTGTGCTTCAACGGCTCCGGTTTACCGCTCCCCTCAAATGGCATTCGCTCAATTTCTTTCAGCAGCGAATTGATTTTCTTTAAGGTAGCTTTATCAGTGGTTTGCCAATACAAATAATCTTCCCAGCCTTGGTCAAGAAACACTATTTTCATTCTTCAATAAGGCTTCTTTCCTTACCTAAACCCAGGTCGTAATCTTCAATACCCTTTAGCAATCGAGCCGCGTTGGCTGGACTTTTAAGCAGGTAAAAAGTTTCTTCCATGCTTTCGTAATCCGACTTCGATAGCACAACAACGTCCTCGCCGTTAGCACTTGTGACATACAACGGGGCGTGGTTATTCCGCACATTGTCAAGATAGGACTTCAATTTCTGCCTGAAGCTTGTATACGTTGTTACCTGCATTATTAAAAATTTTTAATAAAGATAAAGACTTTAAATAAGATGTACAACTTTCTGTACATCTCATTTCACCCCCATCTCCTTTTTCAAAAACTGCCCCGTAAAGCTTTCTTTAACCTTGCACAAACCTTCCGGTGTGCCGCTGAATAGGATTTTACCGCCACCCGTGCCACCTTCGGGGCCGAGGTCAATTACGTGGTCAACTACTTTTATTACATCAAGGTTGTGCTCAATCACCAATACGGTGTTGCCTTTATCAACCAGTTGCTGTAATACGCCCAACAGCACGTTTATATCTTCAAAGTGCAGGCCTGTTGTAGGCTCATCCAAAATATAGAAAGTGTTACCAGTATCTTTTTTAGAAAGCTCGCTGGCTAGTTTAACACGCTGCGCTTCGCCACCCGACAAGGTGGTGGATGCCTGTCCAAGCGTAATATAACCAAGCCCCACATCAAACAAAGTTTTAACCTTGCGGTAAATGGCTGGTATATGCTCAAAAAATGGAGTGGCATCTTCAATACTCATATCCAGCACATCGCTGATGGATTTGCCGCGGTAGCGCACTTCCAGTGTTTCGCGATTATAGCGCCTGCCGCCGCACTCTTCGCAGGGCACTTGTACATCCGGCAAAAAGTTCATTTCGATAACCTTTTGGCCGGCACCCTGGCATGTTTCGCAACGCCCCCCCTTTACGTTGAACGAAAAGCGGCCGGGTTTATAACCCCGTATGCGCGCCTCGGGTAATTGTACATAAAGATTGCGTATATCAGAAAATACACCTGTATAAGTAGCCGGATTTGAGCGTGGTGTACGGCCGATAGGTGTTTGGTCAATTTCAATTACCTTATCTATATGTTCCAGGCCTTCAATGCTTTCGTAGGGCAGCGGGTGCTTTTTGGCCCTGAAAAAGTAATGATTTAAAACAGGATATAATGTCTCCGTTATCAGGCTCGATTTGCCGCTGCCTGATACTCCGGTTATTCCGATTAATTTGCTCAAAGGAAAATCAACTGATACCTTTTTTAAATTATGGCCGGTAGCTTTTTTTAGGCTAAGCGTTTTGCCATTGCCTTCCCTCCTTTTCTTTGGGATCGCAATTTCACGCTCACCATTGATGTATGATGTGGTAAGCGTATGTGCCTTCATCAACTCTTCTGGTGTACCTTGCGCCACTATCTCGCCGCCGTGTACGCCGGCTGCCGGGCCCATGTCAATTACGTGGTCGGCGTGCAGTATCATGTCTTTATCGTGCTCAACTACCAGTACGGTGTTACCCAGGTCGCGCAGGTTTTTCAGCGCGTTGATCAAACGTTCATTATCCCGCTGGTGCAAGCCGATGCTCGGCTCATCCAAAATGTACATTACATTCATCAGTTGCGAGCCTATCTGCGTGGCCAGCCTGATGCGTTGTGCCTCTCCACCTGATAATGTTTTGGCAGTCCTGTCGAGCGTCAAATAGTTAAGACCAACATCCAGCAAAAACACTATCCTGGCCCTGATTTCTTTTAATATTTCTTTGGCGATGACGTTCTGGCGTTCAGTTAGCCTATCTTCCAGGTTAGCAAACCACTCCTGCAGGTTACGGATATCCATACAGGCCAGCTCGAAAATATTCTTACCATCAACTTTAAAGTGCAGCGATTCCTTTTTCAACCTTGCACCTTCGCAGGTTGGGCAGGTTCTGAGCACGCGATAGTTTTCCATATCGTCCATACCTTCCTCGCCCCTGCGCTCCTGTTGCTCTTCCAGCATGCGGATAATACCGTCAAACGCCACCTGGTAGCTCTGTACGTTCCATTTATTATACTCAACCGCCACGGTTATCATTTCGTTGCTGCCATTCAGGATAATATCCAGGTGGTCGCGCGAAAGTTTTTCAATTGGGGTTGATAATGCAAATTCATATTTCTTGGCAAGCGCTTTCAACACCTGGAAAATCCAGGTTTCGCGGTACTCGCCAATAGGTGCAAGACCGCCGTTTAGTATACTAAGTTTAGGGTTAGGGATGACCGATGCTTCGTCAACCTCAAAAATATACCCCAGGCCATTACATTTTTCGCAGGCGCCGTAAGGTGAGTTAAATGAAAATGTATTTGGCTGTGGCTCATCGTATGATATGCCCGATATCGGGTCCATCAAATACTTGCTGTAATAGGCTACATTATTATCCTTATCGCCAATACGGATAATACCTTTTGCAATTTTTAACGCAGCTTGTATAGATGTGTATAATCGTTTAGTATCGGCTTCACTTATAACAAGCCTGTCAACCACAATGTCAATGTCGTGTATTTTATACCTGTCCAGTTGCATTTTGGGCTCTACATCCGCCATCTCGCCATCAATCCAAACTTTAAGGTAGCCTTGTTTGCGTATTTGTTCAAAAAGTTCGCGGTAGTGCCCTTTCCTGGCCTTTACCACAGGTGCAAGTATGTTAACCGGCTGGCCATTGAACTTCTCAGTGATGGTTTTCAGTATCTGGTCTTCCGACATACGCTCCATCTTCTTACCGCTCACGTACGAGTAAGCCTCGCCGGTACGCGCAAAAAGCAAACGCATAAAATCGTAAATCTCGGTTATAGTACCAACTGTTGAACGTGGGTTTTTACTGGTGGTTTTTTGCTCAATGGCAATCACCGGGCTCAGTCCTGATACCTTGTCCACATCCGGCCGCTCCATACCGCCCATAAACTGGCGCGAGTAAGCCGAAAATGTCTCCATATAACGGCGCTGACCCTCGGCATAAATGGTATCAAACGCCAGCGACGATTTTCCGCTGCCGCTCAACCCGGTTATTACAACCAGTTTGTTACGAGGGAAAGAAACATCGATATTTTTTAAATTATGTACCCTGGCCCCATACACTTCAACTTCGTTTTGCTCGCCCAGGTCTATAGCTTTGTTTATCATATAATGAATTGGTGAATTAGTGAGTTAGTGAACTTAGTGATTAAAAGAACTCAAATTTTTCGATCTAATATTCTCAAATCCCATCATCAAACATTGTAATTTCATGATTCAGTAATAAAGCCATACCGGCAAAATTCACTAAATCACTCATTCACTAAATCACTCATTAAATTGCTACAAATATACGCAAAAAAAGGCCGGTCTCCTTCCTGGAAACCGGCCTCAAAGTGCTCCGTAATATAAATTTACTTTCGGCGGATTAAACTCCGCTTACTGGTTAACTGCCAGCAGTTCAAATGTTCCGTGGCTTAAATCTCGTATTGCGTAATAGTCATACCCATATTTTTTTGGATGGGATATGATGGCCTTCATGGCTATAAGATTGTACACATAAACTCCGGTCTCGCGGTTTAAATGCATACGGAAATAATTGTCCTCGTTCTGCTTGTTCATCACCTTAGCCAGCTTTATCTCGCCGTTGTTATAAGCGGCGGCGGCCAGTGTCCAGCTGTTAAACTGTGCATACAATTCTTTAATGTACTTGCAGGCTGCAACGGTGCTTTTGCTAAGGTTTAAGCGTTCATCAACCCCGTGGCCTACTTTTAGGCCATAAGTGCGTGCTGTACCGGGCATAAATTGCCAGATACCCCTTGCACCTTTGGGCGACGTGCTTTCGCAAAAGCCCGACTCCACTAAAGGGATATACTTAAAGTCTTCGGGAATGCCGTAAGCTTTTAAAATAGGTACAACAACAGGGAACCATTTATCGGCTTTGTTTTGTAAGATGTTCGATTGCACACAGGCAAAACTGTGCTTTTTAATCGAACGCAGTAACTTGCGGGTTACGCCAGCATCTCGTACAGGCACGGCTTCATTAGCGAAGCTGTATTCATTAATTGCATCGGTATTTTTGTAAATAAAAGTTGAGATGCGCGGGCTCAATTTTGCCGTTTTTACAACGGTTGGTACGGCTTTTGTACCACAAATATTGAACACGGAAATGATAACCAGCAACACTATTACGGAGCACGTAATTAAGTGTCTCTTAGTCATTTCTTTTTTATCCATAAATTATACATTTGGTAGAATGTGCTGCAAAGGTAAGTTATATAAGTCACATTATCAAACACTTAGCTTTTCAGCGCATTTTTTAAACCTGGTTTTCGGTCCAAAAACTTGGTTTAAAACGTTTAAACGCACTTTTTGTTAGTCATAAAAAAAAATCAAAAATCGCTCAAAAAAGGCTATCTTTGACCCTCACGCTGCGAAAGCGCAAACTTTAAAACTATGGCATTTAACAGACCAGGTAACAGTCGCGACGACAAATCAGGAAGATCGTCAAACAGGGCTCCGAAGGCCGGCGACAGGCCAAAAAGATCAACCTCATCACGTGGAAATTCGGCACAAGGTTCAGATCAACCCAAAAGCACCCGACCATCAAAAAAATATAACAACGAAGCACCGGGCGAGAAAAAATCGTTTTCGCCGCGCGGAAGCAGCAGTTATGACAAACCTGCGAGCAGCTTTAGCAGCAGCGACAAAAAACCGTTTACGGGTAAAAGCAGGCCATATAGCGGCAGACCCACAGATGGTGAATCATCAGGCGAAAAAAGAGCATTCGCTCCAAAAGGCAGACCATATACCGGCAGAACTGCCGACAATGACCCAAGGCCGGGCAAAAGCTTTGGCGGGGAGCGCACTGGCGATAAAAAACCTTTTTCATCGCGCGGTAGCTCAACAGGCGGATTTAATTCCGATGATAAACCAAAAAGAAGTTTCGGCGGTGAAAGAACAGGTGACAAAAAACCTTTCACATCGCGTAGCAAATCATCAACAGGTTCATTTAATGCTGATGATAAACCAAAACGTTCATTTGGTGGTGAAAGAACCGGCGACAAAAAATTTACTGCAGGCCCGTCAGGCGGGCTTGGCTTTAAAAGAAAAAGCGCCGACACACCATACGATGCCGACAGACCACAACGCTCAAAACCAAACTACGATAAAATAACCAAGGATCTTGATGCGCCGGTAAAAACAATGCGCGGCCGCAAAAAAGGCCCTGCTGAAAGTAAAGAAACCGGGCTGATAAGGCTTAACCGTTACATTTCAAATGCAGGGATCTGCTCGCGCCGTAAGGCTGATGAGTTGATTGCTGCAGGCGTGGTATCGGTTAATGGTATTGTTATAAACGAACTTGGCCATAAAGTTGACCCGCAAAAAGACGAGATACGCTATAACGGCGAATTGCTTAAGCGCGAAAAAATGGTTTATGTACTTTTAAATAAACCAAAAGACTACATCACCACTACCGAAGACCCGCAGGAACGCCGTACGGTTATGCACCTGGTTGAAAAAGCCAGCAAAGAACGCATTTACCCCGTAGGCCGCCTTGACAGGAATACCACAGGCTTATTACTGATGACTAACGACGGCGACCTTGCAGACAAACTTTCGCATCCCCGCAATAGCATAACCAAACTATACCAAGTTGAACTGAACAAAAGCTTAACCCAGGGCGACCTGAACAAAATTGGCTTTGGCATCGAGCTGGAAGACGGTTTGATAAAGCCTGATTCTGTATCATACGTTGCAGGCGGCTCAAAACGCGAAGTAGGTATACAAATACACAGCGGCAAAAACCGCATTGTACGCCGCTTATTTGAACACTTGGGTTACGAAGTGGTAAAACTTGACCGTGCGGTATACGCTAACCTTACTAAAAAGGACCTACCCCGCGGAAGGTGGCGCTTTTTAGAAGAGAAAGAAGTAATACAATTAAAGCATTTGATTCAATAATCATTAATTGCTCGTATAATAACAAACGCTGCTAAATCACAAATTAGCGGCGTTTGCTGTTTAAAAGAACCTGTTTCCACCAAAAGTTGTAGATATTTACAATATGTGGTTACTATTGAAGAAACTTACGGTAATGAAATCCTATCAACTCTTCGCCCGTTCATTTGCTATCTTAATTTTGTTTTATACTGTCGATGCAAAAGCACAACACTCAGTTGCCGCCCTTGGTACACGCATAGATTCGCTTGTTGAAAAAGCTGTTAACCTTCAGTTGTTTTCGGGCAATGTGCTGGTTGCAAATAATGGCAGGGTTATTTATGATAAGAGTTTTGGCAAGGCCGACTACGAAAACAATACGCCAAATACCGTTAATACACAATTTCAAATAGGCTCAATAACCAAGGATTTTACCAAGGTGATGATATTGCAATTGGTTGAGCAAAACAAATTGCGGCTTACCGACACTTTGGGCGCATTGCTTTCCGGTTTCCCGCCCCGGTTAAATGGTATTACCGTGCAGCAATTGCTCATGCATAAGTCGGGATTGGGCAGTTATACTGACGGACCACCTTTTGGCGAGGATGCGGATGAAATTGCCCGGATAAAAACCATCGCTGATATTTTGCCCTACATTAAACGTGAACCATTGAGTTTTAAGCCGGGAACAGATGCGCTATATTCAAACTCGGGTTTTGTTTTGCTGGCTGCAATAATTGAAAAAGTAACAGGTGAAAGTTATCACCAGGCGCTGAAAGAGCAAATACTGGATAAGGTCGGCATGGTCCAAACCGGGTTTAACTCTTATGTAAAACCGGAGCCAGGCAAAGCAACCGGCTATCTTTCAAATGCGTCTGGACCGCTTCAAAGTAATACCGAAATGCATATTATTGGCGGCGGCGATGGCGGCATATACAGCACGACTCTTGATATGCTGGCATTTGTAAATTCGATGCTGCATGGTAATAGACTTTTGACGAATGACAGTAAGCAAATTGCTTTCACCAACCCATTTAGCAAAGCCCCCGGCAGCACCTGGGCCGAATTTGCCAAAACCGGCAAAATAGCGCTTGCAGGCGGTGCACCCGGACTAAGCGCATTATGGTCGGCCAATATGGAAACACAAAATGTGGTTATTGTGCTATCCAACTTTGATGAGGGGACGGCAGAGGCTCTTGGGATGAGGATCTCGGCCATTTTAAATAACAAACCGGTTCCTCCGCTGCACCTGCCACCAGCAAAATATTTATACCAGGTAATAAATACTAAAGGTGGTAAATATTTTGAAGAAAATTATAAAGCCGAAATGCAGAACTCGGCCATGGACCCGGGTAATGACATGGTTTTACTGGATGTTGGCCAGCAACTTCTGGCAAAAAACGAGTTCGATAAAGCCATTTCGCTATATAAAGTTTATACCTTATTGTTCCCAAAAATAGTAATAGCGTGGAACGACCTGGGAGATGCCTACCTGAAAAACAATAATAAAGCAGATGCAAAAAAAAGCTATCAGCAGGCATTAATAGTCAGGCCAGGAAATCCAAGGGCAACACGGGCGTTGGCCACCTTGTAAAACCTGGCCGATGTAGATTACCTTCCATTTAAAAAATCAATCAGCTTTTCCATCGCTATTGCACGGTGGCTTATTTTGTTTTTTTCATCCAGGCTCATTTCGGCAAAGGTAACATCATACCCATCGGGCTGAAATATTGGGTCGTACCCAAAACCTTCAGAGCCTGAGCGTTCCTGGCAGATAGTACCCTCGATGGTGCCATCAAAAAGATGTTCTTCACCGTTCCATATCAACGATATTACCGTATAGAAGCGAGCTTTGCGGCCTGTTACATTTTGCAGGCTGGCCAGCACTTTGTTGATATTGGCATCGTGGTTGCCATGCTCGCCTGCATAACGGGCGGAGTAAACGCCGGGTTCGCCATTCAGTGCGTCAATTTCAAGGCCGCTATCGTCGCCAAAGCAATCCAGTTTGTATTTATTGTAGACGTAATGGCTTTTTATCGAGGCATTTTCGCGGAAGGTTTCCCCGGTTTCGGCGATATCGTCAGTGCAGTTAATATCATTAAGGCTCAGCAGTTTTATCTGTCCTTCAATTTTGGCGGCAACTTCCTCCAGCTTATGGGTATTATTGGTAGCAAAAACTAATTGGTGCATATTACAATTGTTTCATTTGTTCCCAAAATGCTTTCTTATGCTCAACACTTTCCATCATCTCGTCAAAGCTGAATGTAAGTAATGCGGTAAGCGTGCCTGATTGTTTAAGTTTATTTAATTCGAGCGCTTCCATCTTTGCAGGTATCGCGTGTTTCCCAAGTATCAGCAACTTTTTAGGGGCGAAGAAACGAGCCAGAATATCAAAATCTGTATCTGCATAATGTACGCGATTAACAATTGCAATATCATCGCGGATAAACCCTAAGCGTGTAAGCGTACTCTCCAACGCTGCCAGGTGTTTGTCGTGCATAAAATCGTGCTCCGGGTAGTGGGTAATCACCAGGAAACCTTTTTTGTTGCCGCCAAGATATTTAAAGTTAACGGGTTCCGGCAATGCAACAGTTGCAGCCGGGCCGGGTGTGTATTGAGGCTCCGGTTCCGCCACGGCCGATGGTGTCACTGTTTCCGGGGGTTGGGTATATTGCAGTTTATCAGCATTAAGCAGGTAGATGTCATCCTGCATAATAAAACTGTAAGCCATTGGGTTTTCAACCGTCATTTTCTAGTCAAATATACTTTCTGTAAACGGCCATAAAGCTAAAAAAAGGTTTTCGTTTTTTGCTTTCAGCTTTTCGCTTAACTTTGCACATCATAACCCACACATCCACATGAGTGTTTCTTTATTGGCCCAAAATCTGCACGGGTCCGAAATCATAAAAATTGCAGGTGAAATAAACGAGCTAAAACGCCAGGGACAAAACATTGCCAATTTAACAATCGGCGATTTTGATTCAAACATCTACCCCATCCCAGCCGAGCTGAAGCAAGGCATTGTTGATGCTTATGCAAACAACCAAACCAACTATCCGCCAGCCGATGGTGTGCTTGACCTCAGGGAAAGCGTATCGGGCTTTTTAAAAAGCAGGTTTGATTTGGATTACAATGCAAACCAGATTTTGATTTCAGGCGGCTCGAGGCCATTGATATATTCAACCTACCTGGCGCTTATCGATCCGGGTGATAAAGTTGTTTTCCCTGCACCGTCATGGAACAACAACCACTATTGCGATTTAACCAATGCCGAAGCTGTCATCATCCCTACCAGGCCCGAAAATAATTTTATGCCTACGGCTGATGAAATAGCGCCGCATTTAAAAGGAGCAGCTATGCTGGCCCTTTGCTCGCCACTAAATCCAACCGGTACCATGTTTACCAAAAAGGACTTGGAAGAGATATGTGATTTGGTAATTGCTGAAAACAAAACCCGCAAGGCCGGCGAAAAACCGTTGTATTTATTGTACGACCAGATATACTCACAACTTACTTTTGGCAAACATGTGCACTACAACCCGGTTAGCCTGCGCCCCGAGTTAAAAGACGTGACCATATTTGTTGACGGAGCTTCAAAATGTTTTGCCGCCACAGGTGTGCGCGTGGGTTGGGGCTTTGGCCCGGCAAATGTGATAAACCACATGAAGGCGATTGTAGGCCATATGGGCGCTTGGGCGCCAAAGGCCGAGCAGGTTGCTATGGCTAAATATTTAAGACAGGATGATTTTGTTAAGGGTTACCTTGCCGAATTAAAAGGTAATATACAGGCCAGCCTGAATACCTTATACCAGGGCTTCCAGCAGTTAAAGGCCGAAGGGCTTAACGTTGACGCCATTGAGCCGATGGGTGCTATTTACCTGACTATAAAAATTGATTATGCGGGCAAAACCACACCCGATGGCACTGTGTTGAAAACGTCGGCAGATACTAATTTTTACCTGATTAAAGAGGCAAAAGTAGCGTTCGTACCGTTTGCTGCATTCGGAACAGATCATAATACCCCATGGTTCCGCGTGTCGGTAGGTGCAAGTACCCTGCAAGACGTGCAGGAATTACTGCCCAGGATAAAAGATGCATTGTCCAAATTGAAGTAAGAAGGAAATAAAAACCCCCAATATTAAAAACCGCCAACTTTATCAGATAAGTTGGCGGTTTTGTTTTGGATGATATTTGTCGAGTATCAAAATAAATTCCACAGGCTAAAACTTATTCGTCGTTTTGAATATTATATTACTTAAAACCTACTATGAAAAGATTATATTTTTTTCCATCCCTCATTATACTGCTGATGAGCTTAAGCAGTTGTTCGGTAATAACAGGCATATTTAAGGCGGGCGCGGTTGTCGGTATTATATCGGTTATCGTTGTAATCGCCTTGATTATCTGGATAGCATCTATGTTTAGGGGCAAGTAGCTCAAACCTCTAATTGCGCCGCTCATGGTCAATCATTAAGCATAGCCCTGATCAATCACTAAAAAACAAAAAATCCCGCATTGCTGCGGGACCCTGGTTTTATAGTTTACTTTAGTTTTAAGATTTGGGATGCGGTGACAAATCAAAAGGCACAACAACTTTAAAGCTGACGTTGCGGCCCATGTTAAATATCCCGGGCTGAACGCCCGCCGGCACGTTTGCATTATCAAAATACTTGAGCCTGCTCATGTTACTTTGATAGTTTACATTGCCCAGGTTGGTGCCTTCAATGAATAGTTTAACCCAGGTCTGGCCTGCTGTATTTACCAGTTCGGTTCCTATACCGGCACTTAACAGGTTATAACCTGCCGTATTTGTTTCTGTTCCGTATGCAGAAAAAAAGCGGTTCTGCGCACTAAAATGGTCAAATCCCACAAAGCCATAAACATTTTTAAAGCTGCCAAAGCCTTTGCTGAAATTGCCTTTCAATTCAGAATGGGTATGCAGCGGCGGGATGAAAGGCAAATACTTTAAGCTATCGGCAACCGGGCCGCCTGTACCCAGGTTTTGGCCATAAGTTAGGGCTATCGAGTTTTCAAAGTGCAGCCAGCTAAGCGGGTGTATATCAAGGCTAATCTCGCCTCCGTTTATCGTTGCTTTACTTTGCACGTAGGTAAATGTGTTGTAGCCTTGCGTCAGTACCGGCGATCCGTCAGCATTCAACTCCTGTTGCTGGAAGATGTAGTTTTGGATATTGTTGTTAAACAATTCAACGCTGAATGACACATTTGGCAGGGTAACAAACATACCAATGTCTTCCTGCGTGCTAAATTCGGGTTTAAAGTTGTTATTACCGATGTGGTAAATTTGCGAACCCGGGTCGGGTCCGTTCGCAGATAACTCGGCGATACTTGGCGCCCTGAAACCACGCGCAATATTAGCCTTCAGCAGGAAATTGTTCGAAAAATTATAGGCTGCACCAAAGCTTCCGTTAAACCCCGAAAACGTTTTGTTCAGGGCCGAAAACTGAGAAATTACAGTTGGTGGCGTTGCTGCATTTGACGGTGTGTACAACACAGGATATTTGCCTGCAGTGTCAATATAGGCCGCCTGCCCGTGGAACGAACGGCTGTCAATCCTTGCGCCACCTGAAAGGTCGAGCTTGCCAAAGCTTTTTTTCATGATAATAAACGGACCGATATCAAACTGGTGATAGGCTGGTATCGGGAACTCGGTAGCATCGCCAATGGTGTTGTTTTGATACTGACCATTTACGCCTACGGTAGTTTCATAACCATTATTCAAATTAAAGCTATACTTAAAATCATACGTAAAGGTGCTCAAGTGCAGGTTCAGGCCTGCAATATCGGCATCTTCGGGATGGGTGTATTCTCTGCGATGGCTAAACTGGTAACCTAAATTGACCAAAAGATTGCCATCGCCTACATTGAAATTGCTGTTGTTATAAACCCGGTAAAGCTGTACATGCTGGTGCAAAACCGGCAATTTGTACGAGTTCAATTCAGACGCGGGCACAATTGTGCGCGATGCGTCATCTTCGGTAATTTGTTTGGTAAACTGGCGGGTTACCGAATCGCGGCTGCCATCCGGAATTGCCTGCTGGTCGTCGAACAACGAGAAGTTGAAATAGGATGTACCCCATTTTTTATTAAGGCCCACCATAAAGCGGGCGTCTTTCTCTTTAAAGTTTGTGGCGTATACCCTGCCATCGTGCGGGTTTTGATAGTCCTTGGCTTCTTTGGCCGACAAAATCGTACCCCAAACAAACCCATTGTTGTTGCCATATAACCTGAACGAACCGTTCAGCAGGTTGTTATTGGTGCCATAAGTTCCCTGTACCGAACCTAATATTTTACCATTGGCAACCGGCGGCGGTGTAATAAGGTTTACAACACCACCTATGGCATCCGAACCGTAAGATAAGCTGGCCGGCCCCTTTATTACTTCCACACGATCGATAGAGTTTTGGTCAACTTCAACGCCATGCTCGTCGCCCCATTGCTGGCCCTCCTGGCGTATGCCATCCTGCAGGGTAACCACGCGGTTATAACCCAGGCCATGGATAAACGGCTTCGACACATTTGGCCCGGTTGTTACCGCGCTTACGCCCGGTAAATTGGCTATCATATCAATAACATTACCAGCTGCCGAACGCTGATCGAGGAAGGTTTTGCCTACGGCTACCATTGGCACCGGGTCGCGTTTTATCTCGGTAGCTTTACTTACGCCGGTTATCACTACTTCGCCGGTTTCTATTGATGATGCCTGAAGTTGGATATCAAGCGTAGTAGTTTTTGTAAAATCAACCCGTTGGTTAAAAGTAGCATATCCTATGTAGCTAACTTGTACCAGGTAAACTCCTTTAGGTAAATTTTCTAACGAGTAGTGGCCGTTCACATCGGTAATTGAGCCGCGCCTTAAGTCGGGAACGCTTACAGTGGCTCCTATAATGGTTTTGCCATCGGCCTTATCTGTTACCGTACCTGTAATAGTCCCCAGTTCATCGGTTCTGTGCGTCGTTATTTCTGCCTCAGCCATTATGGTGCTTAACAGCAACATTAACAGCAGGTTTAATATTCTTATCTTAAATTTCATTGTTATCGGTCTGATGGAATTGAGAAATCTGGTTGTTTGATTGATTGTTAAATCCCATTAATCCGGGAGGGTTTTTAAAATCAAAACAGTCAACGTTAATAACGGAGAAAAGCAGTTTAGCTTTTAGTTTAAGCGAAATAATTAACTGAAGGAGGAGCGCGACCACCGGCAAGTATAAGCGAGAGGCTTGTAAAATTATAAGCAGGAGATTTATAAAAACAATCGGCAACAACCTGGTGGTCAAAAAACATATTGCTGCCAACAATCATGCTTGTGTGGTGCATAGCATCGCACAACTGGCACTTTTCGGAAACGGTTTGCTTGGCTTGCTGCTTAATTGTGATGTAAGTACTGCTTGTTTTTATCAGCTTATGCTGGTGAACATATACCATATACTGACCTGCAACGAAGCAGATCAATAATATCCACGAGTGGATAATATGGCTTTTACTATATTTCACGGTCAGCTGTTACTTTTAGTACTTGCCGCAAAACTAAGTATTAATAATCTTATTTAAGGTAACAATTTTGTATAAATGCAACAAAATTGCTGCGTTAGAAGGATAGTGGCAAGAGCCAATTTAAATAAGTTTTAGTTACCGCGTTTGGCAGTAAATGAACCACCGGCTATAGTGTAAAGTACGTGATCGCCGGTAAAATCATCTTCACTGAATAACTGTGCAGAAAATGTACCTTTAATGGTCGACGATGTTACGTCGGTAATAGTTACCGTACCTATTGGATGTGCCGGCTGGGTAGTAAAAACATCAGAATCATTGACAAAATAAAATAATATCAGCCCATCCTTCGGGGCAGTGGTAACTGAATAAGACTGTCCGGCCTTTAATGTAGCCAGATCATGGGTGATATTTACTTCCATGCTTGCAGCTCCCGGTTTGCCGTTGGTAAGGTTGGTGCCGGTAATAAGCGTTTGGTTCACGTCGTTAACGCTGGCCGAAACAGCAACGCAAGCATTATAGGTAACAGCGGTACCGTTGGCCTTAAAAGTCATTGTTGTACCGGCAGGCGAATTGTCGGAGCTCTTTTTGCAGGAAGTTAGTGCAATAGCAGTAAATAGCACAGCGACAATTAGTTTTGATAGTTTTTTCATTCGCAATTAAATATAGTGATATGAGTTTAGTGCCTGAGAAATAGAGATAATTTTATAAGAAAAATATAGTTTTCACAAACTATTCAATAAATGTGCCACGCACATTTTATTTTGGCTGAAAAACAAATTCACACCGGTATGCCCAAAATCACCAGTTAATATAAAAAGCCATTATTTAAGCATTGTTGCTTTATCGGCAAATTTTGACGCAAATTGAGGTCATGTATCACGCCCTAACAACAAAATATTTCGTCTTCTGGAGGCCTCGCAAACGTTACCTAAATTGAGGCTGGTGGTGTGCATTCAAAAATGACCAAGGTTCAAAAAAAATAAATTCATGATTGTTATCGCAGGGAAATGATTTGTTTTCGTGTCATAATTTTTTCATAATTCGCAAAACAGCCGATTACATCTCATCCCAAAATTTGAGGTAGCCCTTAAAACTCTACCTTTGCCGCCACAAAACCGGGATAAAGATGAACGATCAGATAAGAAATCTACAACAGGCAATTGAGCCGTTAAGGCAGCAAATTATTAACCATAAGGTTTATGATTTAATAAATAGTATTGAAGACCTGGGGATTTTTATGGATCATCATATTTATGCCGTGTGGGACTTTATGTCGCTTTTAAAAGCATTGCAGCAAAATTTAACCTGCACCAGCGTGCCCTGGTTTCCGGTTGGCTCGGCCAATACCAGGTATTTGATAAATGAGATTGTTACGGGTGAAGAATCGGATGTTGATGGCGATGGTAATCGCGCAAGTCACTATGAAATGTATCTTGCTGCCATGCAGCAGTGTGGTGCAAGGGCTACTGCTTTCCTCAATTTTATTGCGAAATTAAAAAACGGGAGCGATATGGATGCTGCTTTTAATTTGGCCGGCGCACCCGATTCAGTTAAGGCGTTTGTGAGCTACACTTTTGAAGTAATCAACAGCGGCAAATCTTATTTGCAGGCTGCGGTATTTACTTTTGGCCGCGAAGATTTGATCCCTAACATGTTTCACTCCATAGTTAACGACCTTGATAATAAATTCCCGGGAGAGGTTTCAAAATTCAAATATTACCTCGACCGCCATATTGAAGTTGATGGCGGCCACCATAGCCACCTGGCACTGGAAATGACAGCCGAACTTTGCGGCAATGATCCGCAGAAATGGGAAGAAATAACCAATGCATCGATAACTGCATTACAAAAAAGAATTGGCTTGTGGGATGGCGTTTTTGATGCTATTGCAGCTACCCGGGTGATGGCCTGACGAAATAAAGATTTTTAACAGGTAAGGCAGCGGGAAACATTTTGCCGGTCCCCGCGTTTGTATCGCATAATAATTAGTTTAGTTTTGAATAAATATTATTAGATGCAGCTGCCTGATCTTAAAAAAATCCATATCAATCCAAAATATCTCCGCATTGGGGCAATCGTACTTGCCTGTTTATTTGTTTTATTGCTAATAGGTGGATTTATTGCTTATTCAAAACGCGAAGCTTTACTTCAAAAGGCCATTGCCAAAGCAAAGGAAAAAGCCCGCAGCACCTATAATTTAGACCTGGAGATTGGCTCGGCCCGGTTTACCGGGCTTAGCACGGTTGCATTTTCTGACATTACGATAGTGCCCGACCATCGCGATAGCTTATTAAGTATAAAAGAGTTTACCGTAAGCGTAAAGCTGATGCCGCTCATTTTTGGCAATGTAAAGCTGGCTTATGTAAACCTGCAGCAAGGGCATTTGAATTTAACTGACATCAACCACGTCAGAAATTTCGATTTCCTGTTTAAAAAGAAGCAGGACACCACGGTGAAAACAAAGGTTGATTTGTCAGAACTATCAAACAACCTTATTAACCAGTTGCTCTATAAAATCCCGGATAACCTTACGCTTAATAATTTCCTGGTATCACTTAAAACCGACAGCAGCAGTTTTACTGCTTTAGCTCAATCGGCACTGATAAAAAGCGGCCAGCTAACTTCAACCATCAATATTGATAATGGCCGGGCCCTCTGGCATTTTGATGGGAGGATGCACCCATCGGATAAAGACATCGACATAAAGCTTTATGCCGAAGGTAAAAAAGTAGAGATACCCTACATCGAAAAACGCTTTAAGCTAAAGGTAACGTTCGATACAGCCAGCACGCGCTTAAGTAAAGTGGAACACAGCGGCGGCGAAACCCGCATATATGGCTATTGGGGCGTAAGCAACTTGCTAATCAATCACCCCGGACTGTCGAGCAGCGACATCGTTATACCTAATGCCGGCATCGACGCCAATTTGTTTGTTGGCAGCAATTACTTATCGCTTGATAGTTCGTCAACCATTCATCTTAAAAAAATAACGGCGCACCCCTACGCAAAATATACACTTAACCCGGTTAAAATTTATGAGCTCAAGGTAAACAGCGGATGGCAAAACGCACAGGATATTTTTGATTCTTTCCCGTCGGGCATGTTTGAGTCGTTAGAAGGTATACAGGTTACCGGCAAGCTGAATTATAAGCTGAACGTATTTTTAAATTCCGAAAAGCCTGACGATGTTCAGTTTGATTCGCGGCTGGATAAAGACGGTTTCAATATTGTTAAATATGGCAAAACCGATTTGGGTAAGTTGAACAAGGTTTTTACCTATGTGCCTTATGAAAACGGCAAACCAATGGCGCCCCGGCTCATAGGCCCCGACAATTCATACTATACCCCGCTGGATGAAATTTCGCCCAACCTGCGTAATGCGGTAATGACGGCAGAAGACCCGTCGTTTTATACCAACCATGGGTTTGTGGAGGAGTCGATCCGCAAATCGCTGGCTACCGATTTTAAGGATAAAAAATTTAAGCGCGGCGGCAGCACCATATCCATGCAGCTGATAAAAAATTCGTTCCTGAGCCGCGAAAAAACGCTTTCCCGGAAGATTGAAGAAATATTGATTGTGTGGCTGATAGAAAACAACCGCATCATGACCAAAAACCGGATGCTGGAAGTGTATTTCAATATTATTGAATGGGGCCGTGATGTTTACGGCATTGGTGAGGCATCACGCTATTATTTCGGCAAATCGCCTGCCGAACTTACTATCGGCGAAAGCATTTACTTAGCCAGCATTGTGCCCCACCCAAAAACAGGCCTATATTCTTTTGAGCCCGACGGTTCCTTACGACCAGGATTGGCGGGCTATTTTAATTTGATAGGCAACCTGATGGCCGGGCACGGACGGGCACAGCGCGATAGCAGCAATGAATATGGCTTTAACGAGGTACGACTGAAAGAAAGCATGCGCCGCGAGGTTGCCCCGGTGAGCCAATCAGTTGCCGACAGCCTGATAAAGCAGGATGATGACGAAAAGGCTGTGCCGGTAGTAGTTGTTGAGCCGGAAGTTAAAAAACCGACCTTCTTTCAGCGTTTGTTTGGCAAAAAAGACACTTCGGTAGTGGCTAAAAAAGAAGAAATTAAAAAGGAAGACGTCAAAGCAAAACTTAAAGCGGATATTAAAAAGCTGCGCGACGCCGAGGAACAAAAGGAACTTTTAATTGACACCGCGGGCAAAACCCGCAAAGAAATACGCCAGGAAAAACGCCGGCTTCGGGATGAAGAAAAGCAGGCGGAGAAGGCGCTGAAGGAGTTGGTGAAGGAATAGCCCCCCAGCCCCCTAAAGGGGGAGCAGAAAAATCATCCACCGGATGATTTCCTGATAAACAGTTTGGATTTAAGTACGTGCTCTTTTTTGCTGATTGGTTTGCCTTTGTTTTCCAGTTCTTCAAATAGCAGGGTTGCGGCTTTGATACCCATCTCGTAAGCCGGCTGGGTTATGGTTGATAGTGGCGGGCCAAGTAAGGGTGCTATACCCAGGCTGGAGAAGCTGATCACCTTCAAATCGCGCGGAATGTTGATGTTCATGTCATTACACACGTGGTAGGTTGCAAATGCCAAACGTTCAACCGAGCTGAATATACCATCGGGCTTAATTTCTTCCAGCACTTTTTTCAGAATACCGTAGTTTATTTTTTCATCGTTACTGCAATCAATCACCAGTTCATCGTTGAATGGTACGTTATGTTTTTGCAAGGCATCTACATAGCCCTGCATACGCACTTTACCAATTGATATGCTTTTGTTTACCACCAGGTAGGCTATTTTTTTGCAGCCGGTATCAATCAGGTGCTCGGTTGCTGCAAAGCTGCTGTCATAGTCATTGGTGGTAACTTTAGCGGCCTCTATGTCTTCATACACACGGTCGAAAAACACCACCGGGATATTCTTTTGCTCCAGCTTACGCAGATAGTTGTGGTCGTTGGCCTCGCCGCTTACCGACATGATGATGCCATCAACTTTTCCATTATTCAGGTAGTTTACAAACGATACTTCTTTTTCGAAAACGTCGTCGGTACGGTAAAGCAAAATATAAAAGCCTTTCTTACGCGCTATCTCTTCGATGCCGTTAATGGCCTGCGAAAAGAAATCATTGGTTATTTCGGGGATAATTACCGCAAGCGTGCGGCTTTTTTTGTCGCGCAGGTTGCTGGCGTAGTGGTTGGGCAAAAAGTTGTGTTCTCGGGCAAATGCCAGTATTTTCTCTTTAGTGTCCTTATTAATATCAGGGCTGCCGTTAAATGCTCTCGAAATGGTGGAAGTTGAAATATTTAATTTTTTAGCAAGTATCTTAATATTAATATTATCCATTTTTAGCGCGAATCAGTTTAATAGCTGTCAAATGTAATAAAAGTGATCAATTGTGTTTTAAATCTGCTTTATTATTCTGTAAATATATACACCACAACGTTAAAACCTCAAAACTAAGCAGTTATATTTTATGATTTTGGTAAGTGGCATGGGCTTTGTATTACCTTATATGGCTGCAATATTTAAAGCAGTAAGAATAATGCCGAAGAAAATATTAATAGTAGATGATAATATGCTGATGATTGAGGTAATGACCTACATATTAATAAATAATGGGTATGTAGTTTCTGCAACCAACACCGGCACCGATGTTTTTGAACATATTAAAAACGATCACCCGGATTTAATTATACTCGATGCCATTTTACCCGGCATTAACGGCCGCGAGATTTGCCAGCTCATCAAACTGAATAAAACCACCCGTAACCTGCCGGTTATCATGTGTTCGGGCGACGAATCCATCGATGAATCGTTAAAACAAAAAGGTGCACCCGATGATGTTTTGCACAAGCCTTTCGATATTAGTTGTTTAATTGAGAAGATAGAGTATCAGTTAGCTGCGTGAAGCTAGTTGCCATGCAAAACATATGCGCTTGTAGCAGCTAGAGCCAATTCCGTCCTTGCTATTTGTTTTATTCCTTTTTCATTTACAACATTTTCATCTGCTACTATAGTCCACTTGCCTGCAGGCAATTTAATTGCTTTGGCAGATGCATTTCCATTCAACACCACCAGGATATTTTTCCATTTATCGCCATTGGCATTGTTGCTGATTTGATAAGCTATCACCCCTGCATCGCCGGTATCAATAAACTTTAAGTTGGCTTGTATCATTTTGGTTGATGGCATCCTGAATGCAGGGTGATTTTTTCGCAAAGCGATAAGCCCCTTATAATATTCAAAAACTGCCTTGTATTTGGTTTTGCGGCTCCAATCTATTTGATTGATGGAATCGGGCGAGTTATAGGAATTGGCCACGCCCTGTTTGCTGCGTAGCATTTCGGCGCCCGAATGCAGGAAGGATACCCCTTGCGACGTTAATACTATCGCATTAGCAAGTTTATCCATCTTAATCAGGTCCGCTTCCGAAGCGCCGGGGTTGGATATTTTCAGCCTGTCGAACAAGGTGTTATCATCATGGCATGATGCATAAGTTATCGTTTGAAAGGGCTGCGCCGCCCATGCTTCTTTGGAATAATTTACTTTGCTATAATCCACCTGTTTATTTGGCGTTGATGCTATGATACCCGATTTTACGCTTTCCACCTTATCCAGCGCGCCGCTTACAAAGCCCTTGTCTTTCATACTGCTCCAGCCGCCTTTTATGCCATCGCGTATATCGTCGCTAAAAACCGCTATTTTATCTAATTTGGCAGTATTCTTCTTTACGGCCCGGTCGGCTTCGGGTAATGGCGTATTGCCTGCCGTCCAGCCTTCACCATAAATAAAAATGGTGGGGTCAATTTTGTGCAGGGCCGCACTTACCAGGTTCATGGTTTCAATATCGTGCACGCCCATTAAATCAAACCGGAAACCGTCAAGGTGATATTCCTTTGCCCAATACACTACCGATTCAATAATAAACTTGCGCACCATAGCCTTTTCTGACGCGACTTCGTTACCACAACTCGTCCCGTTAGCATAAGTGCCATCGGTATTTTTACGATAAAAATATCCCGGCGCAAACTGGCTAAAGTTTGAGTTTTTGACATCGCTGGTGTGATTATACACTACATCAAGTATCACCCTCAACCCTTTTTTGTGCAGGGCCTGCACCATTTTTTTAAACTCCTTTATCCGCACATTACCGTCATAAGGGCTAGTGGAGTAACTTCCCTCCGGAACATTATAATTCAAAGGGTCGTAGCCCCAGTTATATTTGGCATCGGGTTTGGTTTCATCAACCGAATTATAATCAAACGAAGGCAGCAGGTGTACATGGGTAACACCAAGTTGCTTAATGTGATCCAGCCCGGTTGGTTCACCATCTGGGCTTTTTGTGCCGCTTTCCGCAAGGCCTAAAAACTTACCTTTATGCTTGATGCCTGAATTGGGGTCGACAGATATATCGCGGATATGCAACTCATAAAGTATTATGTCGGTGAAGTTTTTTAATGCCGGCTTTTTATCTGTTTGCCAGCCGGCGGGGTTGGTTGCAGCCATATCGGCTACCATGCCGCGTGCCCCGTTTACACCCACCGCTTTTGCGTAAATGTCCGGGCATTCAAGCGACCATTTACCATCCTGTTTCACCTGGAACGTATAATATTTATTCTTTATGTTTTTGTTGACTGATGCCCGCCAGGTGCCGTTAAGGCCTTTTGCCATGCTGATGGTGTTGATAGCTTCACCCGCTGCCCCGGCATCATATAATCTCAATTTCACTTCGGAGGCTTTCGGCGCCCAAACTTTAAAAACCGTTTTTAATGGCGAATATTTAACTCCGAGATCGTTCCCGGAATAGGCCGGATAATCATCAAACAATACCCGTTTTTCAACAGGCTTAAAAGCTGTAAGCATGGTTATACAAACAATGGTTATAATAAAGTGGCGATATTTCATAATTGGCTGGCGGCGATGGCCGGGTATTATTTTGGTTTTAAAGATAGGATAAATTGCAATAATCATACGAAGCAACTACGCCTGACGAATGATTGCCACAAAATCGGTGCAATCATTCCTAAATAATCGGTGTAATCCCCCCAATAATCATCTAATATTTTTCCGTATCCTGCTCAACGACGTAGGCGTAACCCCGATAAACGAGGCCAAATATTTCTGCGGGATTTTTTGAATATAAGGCGGTTTGGTTAGCAAATCTAAATAGCGTTGCTCAGCACTGTCGCGTTGCAGTGCAGTAAAGCGGTCGATGAGGGTTAATATGGCATCTTCCCAAAAACGGCGTATCATTTCCTGCGTTTTGGGGTGGGTTTGATAGAGTCTGTCGAGTTCAGCTTTAGGCAGGTATAAAATTTCACTGTCCTCAATGGCCTGCAAAAAGTAGCCCGAGGGTTTTTCGCTGATGAAGCTGTAAATATCAATAGCCGACGAATTTTTAAACGCAAACCAAACCGACACCTCTATATCATCTACCACATAGTACAAGCGCAGGCAGCCCTCCTGCACAAAAACAAGATCTTTACAAACGGCGCCTTCGCTCAGCAGGAAATCGTTTTTGGCAATCTTGCGCGATTTAAACCTGCCGGCAATATCCTCCAGCTCGGCCTCATCCAGCTTTACATATTGCGAAATAAAATTCTTTAACCCGGCCGACATCTGTGTTTTGTATTGGGTTTTAAAGATAGGCTAATGCAGGTAAAAATGGAAATTATAAAAATCCTGACAACAAGATCAGATTTGACAACTTTCAAAAAGTTGTCAAATCTAAACGCCTTAAGCATTTAGCATGATAAAAGTGCTGACACTGTTTTGTCAGCACTTTTATCATTTTTTGTGGCGCTTTTAGTTAAAAAACCGCCATCGCGAGCCAAAAATGCGCTTTTTTCCAAAATGTATTGAATTTTACCGTTCCACCCCGTTCCTTGTGTTTCACTGTGAACAGGAACACATTAGGCTACCTCCCATGTATATTATAAAAATTATAATCGGTCATGGGTGCATCGGTAAACCCCAGGTTGCGCCCGATAGTTATAATTTGCCCGCGGTGATACGTACTGTGGTTCATAACTTGCATAATGTATTCAAAATTCTGAAAATCACACTGAAACCACGGGCTAACTACCAAAGTGCTTTCTTCAATTGCCTCGCCGGTCATTTCCTTAACATAATCGGCTAATATATCAGACTGCTCCACAAGGCCCTTGAAAGCATCTTCCAGCATGCCGTTAAATTCATCAAACCCGTCGGGCTCGCTTCTTTTAATTACCGATAACCAATAGCGCTGGGTTTTCCAGATATGTACAATGGTTGCTTTGATCGAATTAAAACAGGAGGGTACTTCCTTTTCCAAAATGTCGGCCGGCTTGGTACGCAGCCAGTTGATGAGGGTTGCGTTTGCCCACAGGTTATAGTCGGCATAGTTTTTCATTAAATAAACAATTGGCGATACGCTTACTTCGATGGTTGATTCCTGTTGTTTCATGTTGTGGTTGTTTTGATTTGAAACAAAGGAAAGAAGCGGTAGTGACAACGGTATGTCAGCAGGAAAGTGTTAAGTGAATTTATTTTAGGCGTGCATTCGATGTGGCCTAAGATTCCATCCCTGCGGTCTCTTCAGCATACCTTGGGTTTAGGCTCACTTCCTCTAAAATCTCCATTACTTCCTCCAGCGTGCCGGCGGTAACCAGGCGCATACGGTACTCTTTAAAGTTCTCAATACCTTTAAAGTAATTGCTGTAATGGCGACGCATTTCAAATATCCCGGTTTTCGGGCCTTTCCATTCTATAGATTTTTGCAGGTGGGTGGTGCAGGCGTCAATACGTTCGGCAATGGTGGGTTTGTCCAGGTATTCGCCGGTTTTAAAGTAGTGCTTTATCTCGCGGAAAATCCATGGGTAGCCAATTGCAGCGCGACCTATCATCATGCCATCCACACCGAACTCCATGCGCCAGTTGGCAGCTTTTTGGGGCGAATCGATATCACCATTTCCAAAAATTGGGATTTGTATCCTTGGGTTCTTTTTTATCTCGCTGATAAGGTGCCAGTCGGCAACGCCTTTATACATCTGGGCACGGGTACGGCCATGTATGGTGAGGGCTTTTATACCCACATCCTGCAGGCGTTCGGCAACTTCGTATACATTTTTGGTGTTATCGTCCCAGCCCAAACGGGTTTTCACCGTTACGGGCAGGTGGGTTGCGTTAACCACGGCTTTGGTCATGGCTACCATCTTGTCGATATCCTGCAGCAGGCTTGCGCCGGCGCCACGACAAGCCACCTGTTTTACCGGGCAGCCATAGTTAATGTCCATCAAATCGGGATTGGCAAGGGTAGCTATTTCGGTAGCTTCGCGCATATGGTCGATATCGCTGCCGAAAATCTGGATGCCTATTGGGCGCTCGTACTCAAAAATATCGAGTTTCTGGCGGCTTTTCGCGGCATCGCGTATCAGGCCCTCGCTCGAGATAAATTCGGTGTACATCATATCGGCCCCGTTCTGCTTGCACACATAACGGAAAGGCGGATCGCTCACATCTTCCATTGGCGCCAGCAACAGCGGGAACTCCCCTAAATCAATATTTCCTATTTGTACCGACATCAGTTATCTTCGTGCAAAAATACGTATTTTAACCCGGATGATAAATACTCCATATAAACAGTTAGAAAAGGGTGACAAACAGATGCACCCCGGACTGCAATTTTTAACGTTTATCGGCATTTTTCTATTTGTTTTTTTAGCTGGCAACCTGATAGGCAGCGGGATAGTAATTGGGTTATATGGTATGAAAACCCTTGCTTCCCTGGCCAGCCTTGACATGACGGTGCCGCATTTTATGACCTCGATATGGATAATACAAACCGCCGGAACAACGTTGCCAATTTTGCTATCTCCCCTGTTTTTTGCATGGGTGATCGTTCGCGATGTTCCGGATTATATTAAACCAACATTCCGTTTTCCGTGGACTTTGCTGCTGATTGTGTTGGCAGTTATGTTCCTGTCGATGCCACTAATCGAGTTTTTATCAAATCTTAACCAAAAAATGGTGCTGCCCCCCTGGTTAAAGTGGATGAAAGAAAGCGAGGAACAAACCGAAAAGCTAATGGAAGGCATGCTAAAGATGGGCAGCATTTGGGACGTAATATCAAACGTGTTGTTTATAGGATTGTTTACTGCCATTGCAGAGGAGTTTATGTTTCGCGGGGTATTGCAAACTATATTTTATAAGTGGACGAAGAATATACACGTGGCTATCTGGATAACCGCTGTACTTTTCAGCGCATTCCATATGGAGTTTTTTGGCTTTTTGCCAAGATTGCTGCTGGGGCTGTTCTTTGGTTATTTTGTGGCCTGGAGCGGCAGTATCTGGACGGGTGTCTGGGCACATTTTATTAATAACGCTACCATTGTGATTGTCACTTACCTGTTTCAGCAAAAAATTTTTACCGGCGATGTAAACAACCAGCATGTATTTAACAACATTGCCTACATGATAAGCCTGTTGGTTACGGCCGCGCTGCTTATCATTTACAAAAAAGTCACCGACTCACGAAAACAACAACCGCTTTTGAGTAATGGAGAAGAACTGGATTAAAATTTATGCTTCTTCAAACTTTTACCAGTCGGAAATGGTAAAGCAGGCCCTTGCAGGGCAAAATATAGAAACCGTATTATTAAACAAACAGGACTCGAGCCACCGCTCGTTTGGCGATATTGAAGTTTACGTGCACCAGGACGATTTTAGCAACGCCATTGAAGTGATCATCCTGAATCAAATTACCCAATGAGAACACGCGCAATTACCGGAGTTTTATTTGTTATAGTTATGCTGGCCTCAGTAATGCTGGGCCCTTTAGTTTTTGCGGGTTTTTACCTGCTGATAAGCTGCTTTTGCTTGTTTGAGTTTTACGGGCTGATAAAACAAAACACCGCCGGCCCAAATGCCATTGTTGGGATTGTAACCGGCGCACTGCTATTTGCTGCATTTGCCGTGATTTGCTATTCAGGTGTGTTTTCCATACCGGTTTTCGCGGGAATGAATATAGGGCACAAGCTGCTGTTTTTGCTGCCAATTGCCTCGGCTGCCATATTTGTGTCCGAGCTTTTTAAAAAGTCGGAAGCGCCGTTTACTAATATTGCCTATACTTATTTGGGGCTGATATTTACCATTGTACCGTTCACATTTTTTCATGGGCTGGCTTACGCGACCGGTGGTTTTAACCTGTACATGCCGCTGGGCTTTTTAATAATGCTTTGGAGTAACGATACCGGGGCTTACCTTGTTGGACGGGCCATTGGGCGGACCAAGCTTTTTGAACGCCATTCGCCTAAAAAAACATGGGAAGGCTTTATCGGGGGAGCTTTCATAAGCGTAGCAGCTGCGCGCATATTCGGCCACTACCATACCGGGCTTGCCATGCAGCACTGGATTATTATGGCATTGATTATATCCATTGTAGGTACTACGGGCGATTTGGTGGAATCAATGCTTAAACGGAGCATTAATGTCAAGGACTCCGGCGGTATTTTGCCCGGTCACGGCGGCTTGTTAGACAGGTTCGACGGGTTGCTTTTAGCAGCCCCTATTGTATATACTTACCTATACTTCATTTCAAATTAGTAGTTTTGCAAAATTATCAGCATACAATAGCACTATAACAAACAACCCCAATGATGACTTTTCATAAAGAAGGATACACTTCCTTAGCCATTTGCATACTGTTTATATTTATACTGAATGCGTTTATACAATTTTACTTCCCCGAAGCTCATGTTGTAAAATGGATAGTTTATATCCTGTCGTTTTTCCTTTTTGTAATCATCGTACAGTTTTTCCGCAGCCCTAAAATCACCATCGAAGCGCACAACAAACACGTGCTATGCCCCGCTGATGGCAAAGTAGTGGTGATTGAAGAAACCGAAGAAACTGAGTTTTTGAAAGATAGACGCATACAGCTATCAGTTTTTATGTCGCCTATTAACGTGCATATTAACCGCAACCCTATAGCCGGCGTTATAAAATATTTCAGGTACCACAAAGGCAAATATCTGGTGGCCTGGCACCCAAAATCGTCTACCGAAAACGAGCGTACCACCATTGCGATTGAAAACGAGGACGGTGTAGTTATATTATTCCGCCAGATTGCCGGTGCGCTTGCCCGCCGCATTGTGTGGTATGTAAAAGAAGGCGACGTGGTAAGTCAGGGCGAACAGTTTGGCTTTATCAAATTCGGCAGCCGGGTGGATGTGTTTTTACCTCTTGGTACCGAAATTAAAGTTGAGCTTGGCCAGGTAGTAAAAGGCGGCCGCACCATATTAGCCGAACTTGCCGACAAACCTGCCCCCGTAAAAACCAAAGCTCAGGCTGATGATGCTTTTGATATCGTAAAAGCAGCAAGGCCGGTGAAGAATACGATCAAGAAGAAGTAAAATAGTTGATAGTTCATGGTTGATAGTTCATGGCCGGAAGAGGGAAGTAGTGGCAGTGGGGAGTAGCAGTACGTAAAAACAGGCTGTCATGCTGAGGCACTCGAAACATGCGGGCAAAGGCCTTTACGGATGATTGGTGATTACCATTCAGTACACGCAGGCGGCTTCGAATGGGAGTTTATTTAAGCAACCTAATGTTCACCATCCCAATTCTTCTTTCCTCGCAGAGGGCCTTGCGTTCCGGAAATATCCCCTATTTAGCCTATAACATTTTCCCACTTGCCTTGTTCTTTAATTATGGCGAAATTTGCAGCGATGACGGATCTGAATGAATATGAGTGCGAAATGCTCGACGCGGTGCTGGAAGCCTTCGGCATTCCCGACAGCCTGACGCGCGGGCAACTGCTCGAGCTTTTCGACAACGACGAAGCCTCGGCCTTTGCCATGGTGCAGGCGCTGGCCCGCGAGGATCTTATAGCCGAATCAGGCAAACACGGTGACTATGAGCTTCCAGAGAGACTCATTCTGAAACCCAAAGGCGAAAAATTTTTAAAAGAGGGCGGCTTTTCCAGGCGCTACCAGTTGGAGCAGCAAAAACCAATGGAAGTGGGCGGCACGCTGGCTAAACTGCAGCAGCAAAACATGCGCCTCCAAAACGAAAAACTGGCCAACCAGGCGGAGATAAGCGAACTTAAAAAAACCGTAAACGCCCGCCAAACCCGGCAGTATATCCTTTGGGCGCTTATAGTTGTAGCACTAATTATAGGCTATTTTTGGGGACATGCGCATAAGTAGCAATAAAAAGCAAGTGGTATTACACGTTATGTCAATGCCGCTACACTTTTTATCCACCATGTATTGCCAAAAACATCCGTAACCCCGCCGTTACGGCCATAGCTTTGGTCGGCTGGAGGCATCAGGGTTGTGGCGCCATTATCAAGCGCTTTCTTAAAAACGGCATCGCAGTCATCAACATAAATAAATATGCCTACCCTCACATCCCCTTCTGTATCGCCTCATAAATTACATCCTGTATCCTGGGGCGAATATTCAGGCTTGATAACTTACTGCTAACATTAGGGTGTACCCTGTTTGATAAAAATATATAAACAAGATTATATTTCGGGTCGACCCAAACACAGGTCCCGGTAAAGCCGGTATGGCCGTAGGATTCTGTTGATGCAAGTTTTGAGGGGTAATGGTGATCGACCATTGGGTCCCAGCGGTCAAAACCTAATCCCCTGCGGCTTACATTTGACTGCTTTGCGGTAAACTTATCTACGGTGGCAGATTTGATGTATTCAACACCACCATAGGTGCCACGGTTAAGCATCATCTGGTATAATATGGCAAGGTCGTTAGCACTGGCAAATAAACCGGCGTGGCCCGCAACGCCGCCCATTAAGGCAGCGGTAGGGTCATGTACATAGCCGTCAAGCAGGGCATGCCTGTCTTTTTTGTCGTCTTCGGTAGGTATAATCTGGTCGACGGAAAAACGATAAAGCGGAAGAAAACCGGCGGTTTGCATCCCTAACGGATCATAAAATTGTTTTTGAACATACACATTAAGCGGAGTTGCGGTAACGGTTTCTTCAACCTGCTGCATAAAACACATACTTAAATCACTATATACATACTGTCCCCTGGTTTTTACGGGCGAGTTAAGCATCTCGGTCCACATTACGTCTTTAAAATAATCCTTCCGCAAAAAATAGTTTTCATTTACTTTGGTTGGATAAAACGCTGATGAATCGGAGGTGTGGTCTGTTGGTTTTACCTTATCAAAAGTTGGTATATCTGGTATCAGCCCGGCCTGGTGTTCCAGCACTTCGCGAACCGATAAATCATTTTTGTTGGTTTTGCGTGCCTGGGGCAGGTAATAACCAAGGGTGGAGTCAACGTTTAATTTGCCCTGATCAGTAAGCTGCATGGCCTCCATCGTCGTAGCCGATATTTTGGTCATGGATGCCACGTCAAAAATATCGGTTAGTTTATCGGGCATCGTTTTACTATAGGTGTGATAGCCATAAGCCTTATTGAATATCACTTTCCCATCGCGCGCTACCAGCACCACGCAGCCGGGCGTAGCCTGTTCCTGCATCGCCTCTATAGCTATGTTATCAATCCCTGTAAGGCTTGACGTGCTCATGCCTGCGTCTTCGGGTACGGTGTATTGCAGGCGTATTTTGTTAGTGACAAAACCCATGCCCGTATTATAAAGCGGCGACACATACCGGGTAAGTTTTTGGGTTACAGCTACACCGCCAAAAATGGCCTGGGCGCTGTAAAATGCAGATACAGGATTTACACGTTGGCTCCATATAACCGGCACTGCAGTGTTTGTCAGCTTAGCCAGCCCCACATTGGAGCCGAACAGGGCTACGATTACATTTTTTACTTTTTGATTAGTATTGATGAAATTAAGCAGCAGCGGATTATTTAAATCGGCATCATTTACCTGCACAACGAGTGTGTTGTAAAACTTAAGGTCGGATGATAAATCATCGAGGCTTTTCATGCCGGTATAATCACTTCCATTGTATGAGGTAACCTTGGTATACTTGTTTAGCAGACTATCGAAATTCCTTGCATACACATTAGAAAAATGGATGCTGGCAACTTTCAATTGCTCCAGGTTTTGCAGGGGGATTAAATACGATGCATTGTTTAACAGCACCGTTGATTTTTCAACCAGTTTTTCTTCGTTAACATATGCCTGGCCTGTAAATGGGGGATTTTGTGCACAAGCCGAATTGAATAATATGAATCCTGTTAAAACTATAATGGGGGATAAGCGCCACCTATTTCTTAGCATAAACCTGCTCTCCGTTTATAAATGTTTTTAATACTTTAATTTTTGGCAATGCTGAGCCGTTGGCTTTCATGATATCATCGTCGAGTATCACAAAATCGGCAAACTTGCCGGGTTCAATGCTTCCTTTTTCCTTTTCCTCAAAATTTGCTTTAGCTGCCCAAATGGTCATGCCCTGCAATGCTTCTTTACGGCTGATGGCATTTTCCATCTGGAACCCACCTTCGGGGAGTCCTTTTAAATCCTTACGCTCAACTGCTGCATAAAACGTATACATCGGGTTAATGTTTTCAACCGGAAAATCGGTACCAAGGGGCATCCAGCCATTTTGGTCGAGCAATTGCTTGTAAGCATAGCCGCTTTTTAGGCGCTGCTTGCCAAGCCGCGTGCCGGCCCAATTCATATCAGATGTTGCATGAGTTGGTTGAACTGACGGGATTACGCTGTATTCGCCAAAAAGCTTAACGTCTTCGGGCGCCACTATCTGCGAGTGTTCGATGCGCCAGCGCTTATCATTTTTACCTTTTAAAACACTTGCATATACTTTTAATATCACCCGGTTTGCCGAGTCGCCAATAGCGTGGGTACACATCTGGAAACCATGGGCTGCTATTTTTTGTGCTACTTCTTCATAATGCTTTTGCTGGCTCAATAAAAATCCGCTCCAGTTTTTTTGGTCGGCGTATGGCTTAAGCAGGCATGCACCGCGTGAGCCAAGCGCACCATCGGCATAAACTTTAAACGCACGCACATTAAGGGACGGGGTTTTGTAAGCGCCGCGTTTAAACAGGTAATCATAGTTGTCGGCATTATCACTCAGCATTACATACATGCGCATTTTTAAAGCGCCCTTGTGTTGTAACTGGGCAATTGTATTTACCATAGTATAAGGGAGCCCGCAATCGTCTACAGTTGTTAAACCAACCGCAAAGCAGTTTTGCTGTGCCTCTATAAAGGCTTTTTGGGTAACCGGTTCGGTTGGAGGTGGTATTTTACGGGTAATTATTC
The DNA here is from genome assembly GCF_024055575.1 of Mucilaginibacter flavidus. GTDB lineage: Bacteria > Bacteroidota > Bacteroidia > Sphingobacteriales > Sphingobacteriaceae > Mucilaginibacter > Mucilaginibacter flavidus. The sequence continues at coordinate 108,536 of NZ_JAMXOE010000015.1, forward strand.
CTTCGGCATTATCAATCATCAGGCCCGTAAGTTTGCCGTTTATGGTTTCAATTTTACCGCCTATTATAGTTTGGCCAGGTTTAACGCCGGCTAAATTTAAAGCAGCCTGGTTAACCATAACAGCGTGGCCGTCTATCCGGCTCAATATTACCGGGCGGGCGGGAAACAACGAGTCGAGCTTAGCTTTATTGGGGAATTCTTTTACTTTCCATTTGTTTTGATCCCAGCCGCGGCCAACTATCCAACCTTCGGGGTTTTTAGCGGCGAATGACTGCACCGAGTCAACTACTTCCTGCCAGCTTTTTGTACCTTCAAGCGCAGCTTCCTGCAAACCGAGCCCATACTCGTAAAAGTGCGCATGTGCATCAATAAAACCGGGATAAACTGGCTTGCCGCCCGCATCAAGCACCTGCCGGGCATTATATTTTTCCTGCAAGCTATCAGCCCTGCCAACTGCCACTATTTTGCCTGCTGTTACAACAAAGGCGTCGGCAGTGCTAAATTTGTCGTCTACTGTGTACACAACCGCATTTTTAACAAGCAAATCGGCATTGTAGTCTTTTTGTTTACATGCAACCAACAGCAGTAACAAAACGGGCAAAAATCTCTTCATAGGAAGTGTCTACATTAAAAAAATCGTAATCTACAAAACTATATACAAAACTGAAGAGATAAAGTTAGGTGGATAAATAATTAATTTAACGTGAGTTCGACGTGAGAGCAGGTTTCAATGGACTGATAGCGACACTCAAATGATTGGTCTTCGCCTCACCCTGCCCTCTTCAAAGGGGAGGGTTTTGAAAGGAACGTTCGAAGACTGAAGTTCAAGACCTCTCCTTTTGAGAGGATTATTACATGAGGGCTTCCCCGTTTAGGTGAGGCGAAATGCAAGCCATCGATACACAATGTAGATTTTTCCGGAACAATCCTTATATCGAACTCACGTTAATTTAATACCGGATTTCACCTCGACGACATTTTAGCTCTATGTATTAGCGCAGTTCTGCGATCTACCCAAGTGGATTTTGCCTTTCTGAAGTTATAGTTTAATTGTTAAATATCCGGCTTCAAAAAACATTATCAACTAAACACCGTTTTAATAAAAACATAAAATTATGAGCATATTTAAATTTATTATAGTTGGCGCTGCCGTAGGATACGGTATTAACTACATCACCAAAAAAAATGCGGATGGCCGCTCGATTATAGAAGACCTCGCAGATAATGCGCCTGATTGGTTTGAAAAAGCGAAACATTTGGCACAGGACGCACTTGGCAAAGTTAGCCAGACAGCCGAAGAGGTTAGGGCTAACTTTTAAGGTTATCTAAACGTTATTAAAAACTGGTCGGCCAAAATGCCGGCCAGTTTTTTTGTTTACATTGACGTGCGGACTTATTGTATTTGGTCCATGCCGACTGAGAGGTTCATCACGGTTGTATAATTACAATTCTTCTCCCTTCATTTTACAAAAACCCTCCCCTTACCCAAAAAAATAGTGTAAATTCGCGGCGACTTTAAAAATGTACCGGTTAAAGCCGTTTTTACGTTATTAAAGCATTGTTTCAGGTACTTTTACGGAGCGGACAGCGCCCCTCACACAATGACGCAAATTAAAAATATAGGGCTTTTTACTTCCGGCGGCGATTCGCCGGGCATGAACGCTGCCATAAGGGCGGTTGTTCGTTCATCTATTTATTATGGTTTGGCGGTAACGGGCATTCGCCGGGGTTATGACGGCATGATAAAGGGTGATTTGTTCCCGATGGACCGTAAATCGGTTTCGAATATTATACAGCGTGGTGGCACTATATTAAAAACCGCCCGCAGCGATCAGTTCCGCACCCCGGAAGGCCGCAAAACCGCTTACGAAAATTTAAAAAAGCATAACGTTGACGCCCTTGTTGCTATTGGCGGCGATGGTACCTTCCGTGGTGCTCGCGTTTTTGGTGAAGAGTATGACATCCCGGTTGTAGGATTACCCGGCACAATTGATAACGACCTTTGCGGCACCGATTTTACCATTGGCTATGATACTGCTATTAATACAGTAATTGATGCAGTAGATAAGATTCGTGACACAGCAGAATCGCACGACAGGCTGTTTATTGTAGAGGTAATGGGCCGCGACTCGGGCCTGATAGCGCTGCGCACCGGTATAGCTGCAGGCGCCGAAACAATTTTGATACCCGAAACTAAAACCGATATACAGGCTGTTTTCGACAAGCTTGAGAGCGGCCGTAAAGACAAATCATCAAAAATAATTATGCTTGCCGAAAATGGCGAAGCAGGCGATGCTTTTGAAGTAGGCCGCCAGATAAAAGAAAAATTCCCTAACTACGATACCCGCGTATCGGTACTGGGCCACATACAGCGCGGCGGAAGGCCCTCGTGTATGGATCGTGTACTTGCAAGTCGTGTAGGTGTTGCCGCTGTTGAGGCGCTGATGGCTGGCCATCGCAACGAAATGGTTGGTTTAATACACAATGATATTGTTTACACGCCGTTTGAACATGCCACCAAACACATTGGCGAAATTAATCCCGACTTTTTAAAGATTGTGGAGATATTGGCTATTTAAGGCAGGGTAACGTTTTTGCTCAATAGCTTTTTCATTGCGTTATTTCCTCAAAGTACCACAAGGCATTTCCTTACCCTTGCGAAACGAAATTAGTTTTTTAGCTTTGACTAATTTATGAGCAAAACCTTTAATCGTCCTATTCGTGTGCTGGTTGCCAAAGTCGGGCTCGACGGGCACGACCGTGGTGCACGCATTATTGCTACTTCACTTCGCGATGCAGGTATGGAGGTAATTTATACCGGTCTGCGCCAAACACCCGAAATGGTAGTAAACACTGCGCTGCAGGAAGACGTTGACGCTATCGGTATTTCCATACTATCCGGCGCACACATGACGGTTTTCCCGAAGATTATCAACCTCATCAAACAAAAAAATATGGATGATGTGCTGGTTACCGGCGGCGGCATTATACCGCAAGAGGATATGGACGAGCTGAAAAAAATTGGCGTTGGCGAGCTTTTCCCGCCCGGAACCACTACCCAGGAAATTGTAAAATATATAACCGAATGGGTGCACCAGCACCGTAATTTTTAATAACCCCGCACTATGGCATTCGAAAATCTGCTGATCGAAAATAAGGGCCGCATTCAATACATTATTATCAACCGTGAAAGTAAGCTGAATGCGCTTAATAAGGCTACAATTGCCGAATTGCATACCGCCTTCGCGGATGCTTTTAAAAACCCGGAGGTTGGCGGCGTAATAATAACCGGCGCAGGCCAAAAGGCGTTTGTTGCCGGCGCTGATATTGCCGAATTTGCCAGCCTGGACATTAAAGGCGGCACCGAGTTGGCGCTGCTTGGCCATACCACGGTGTTTGATTTTATTGAAAATGGTAAAAAGCCAGTTATAGCGGCAATAAATGGCTTTGCATTGGGTGGCGGCCTTGAACTTGCCATGGCCTGCCACATCCGTATAGCTTCCGACAATGCAAAAATGGGTCTCCCCGAAGTTTCATTAGGACTGATACCGGGCTATGGAGGCACGCAACGTTTAACCCGATTAGTTGGCAAAGGCAAGGCCCTGGAAATGATAATGACGGCCGACATGATAACCGCCCCGGAGGCACTGAACCTCGGTTTGGTTAATCACGTAGTTAGCCCGGAAGAGTTATTGCCAAAGGCGGAAGACTTACTAAATAAAATCCTGACACGCGCCCCACTTGCTATTGCAGCAGCTATAAAATCGGTTAACGACGGCACCCGCGATGGCGTTAATGGATTTGGGACCGAAGTAAAGGAATTTGGTAAATGCTTCGGGACCGAAGATTTTAAAGAAGGTGTAGCCGCGTTTTTAGGAAAACGGAAGGCAGAGTTTAAGGGAAAGTAAAAAGCCATCTCCTACAAGCCTGGTCTCTTTAATCGTAATTGTCAATTGCGCGATCAATAAACAGCTATATTCACTTTTTCCCCTTTTTTCGCGCATAAATCGTATCCCAAGGCTTCAAATATTACCGTGCATAGCGTGCTAAATCTGACATCAACAGGGCAATTTAACCGCTATTTTACTTTCCCCTGACTATTATACCAATGCGGTCAAAAATTAATTTACTGTTAATCAAACGATTGAATAATCGTGACAATTGGATGAAAAATGGTGTTAAATTGTGCTGTTACTTTGCTCCGTGTTAATTAAAACACAACAATAAATAATACATATAGTCATGAAAAGTACATTAAAAATTTCAGCCTTAGTTTTAGCTTTTGCCGGTTTAGCATTAGGCGCAAAAGCACAAACAGCAACTACCACAACTTCTACCACAAAAACTACAACCGCATCAAATGGGGTAATTTTAAGTATAGGTGTTGACGCGGGTATCCCGACAGGTAAATTATCTGATTCATACAACTGGAACATTGGCGGTTCTGTACAAGCCGATATTCCTGTTGCTCAAAACCTGTTTGTAACTGTTAATGCAGGCTACAACAGTATCCAGGGGAAAAAAGACCTGCGCTTTGTTACTCCTGGTGGCGTTATAACAAGCGATGCTACAAGCATCCAATTGCTGCCTGTTAAAGCCGGTTTAAAATACTTTTTAGTACCTAACTTTTACGTACAGGGCGAAGCCGGCGCTGCGTTTGCTTTAAACAAAAGTGATGTTGGTTTCGATAAATCGGCCGCATTTATTTATGCGCCGCAAATTGGTTACCAGTTTCAGTTGGGTGGTAAAAACGTTATCGATGCAGGTGTAAGGTACGAAGGTTCAACCAAATTTGTAAGCAGTGTTAGCGATAGCAAAGTAAACTTTGTTGGCTTGCGCGTCGCTTACGGCTTCGGCTTATAAGCCAGATGCAAGAATCAAGATTTCAAGAATCAAGACAAACAGGAGCTTATTTTTCTTTTCTTGGTTCCTGGCTCTTGACTCTTGATTCTCAACTATTTCCCCCACTCATCTACCTATAAAATTAAAAGAGGCCCCGGCCTCTTTTTTTAGTTTATATAACTTTTTAGTGCTGATAAACGTATGATGGAATTAAATTTATAAATTAGCGAACCAGCGTGTTTAATCAACGCTTAAAAAAGCCGCTTTTATAGTAAACTGTTATTGCATTATGAAGAAAATTCTCATCATTGATGATGAAGTAAACGTTGCGTTATTACTATCTAAATTTTTAGCGCGCAATGGCTTTGATGTTACTACGGCCTCAACCGGTACAATTGGTATGGAGTACCTTAAAAACGGGAACTTTAACCTGGTACTTTGTGACTTCAGACTGGAGGACACCGATGGCCGGGAGATGCTTAAAAACATTAAAACGCAATACCCTAAAACCGGTGTTATTATTATTACAGGCTATTCGGACATCAAGATGGCCGTGGAGCTGATAAAAATGGGGGCTTACGATTACATCACAAAGCCGCTATATCCGGATGAAATTTTAAATACCATAACCAAAGCTATCGACACACATCATGCTTTGGTTGAAGATAAAGAATCAGAAACCGCAGGTTACGATAAGCCAAGCACCTCAAGCCGCGAAAATAAAAAGCAGGCATTTAATAACGAATTTGTAACAGGCACCAGCAAAGTATCAAAAGAACTGGCCCGCCAGATAGAACTTGTGGCCCCGACCAATTACAGTGTTATTATTTTGGGCGAAAGTGGTACGGGCAAAGAATCGGTTGCCAAAAGCATCCACCTGAGCAGCCCGCGCTATAATCAACCCTTTATAGCAATGGATTGCGGTTCGCTTACCAAAGAGCTTGCCGCAAGCGAATTTTTTGGCCACGAAAAAGGCTCGTTTACCGGCGCTTTGTATACCAAAATTGGCCACTTTGAAATGGCAAACGGCGGCACGCTGTTTTTAGACGAAGTCGGTAACCTCAGTTACGAAATACAGGCCGCCTTGTTGCGTACTGTGCAGGAACGTAAAGTAAAACGCATAGGCAGCACCAAAGAAATTAATTTAGACGTCCGTATTATAATAGCAACCAACGAGAATTTGCAGGATGGTATACAAAAAGGCAAGTTCCGCGAGGATTTGTACCATAGGTTTAATGAATTCAGCATTTTTATACCACCCCTGCGCGAGCGCGGCGGCGATATTATGCTGCTGGCCGATCATTTCTTAAGGATGGCCAACCAGGAGCTTAGCCGCAATGTTACTACATTTTCGCCCGAGGTTATCGAATGTTTTATGAACTACCGCTGGCAGGGTAACATCCGCGAGATGAAAAATGTTGTACGCCGCGCCACCCTGTTAACAGAGGGTAACGAAATAACCATGAAAACCCTGCCACTGGAGATATCAAACTTTAAGGCGCCCATTTATGATTATTCGCCTGTCGCAGAGATGCACGAGATAAAGGAGAACAGGCACGATTTAAAAAATGCTGCCCTCGAGGCCGAGTACGAAACGATATTGAAAGTGTTAAGGGAAGTTAATTTTAATAAAACCAGGGCCGCCGAGATATTAAACATCGACCGCAAAACTTTGTATAATAAAATGAAGGCCATTAATATTAAGTGACATGAAAGCAGCTGCCAAAGTTCAAAACAAACAATCCGCAGTATCAGCAAATAACGAACCACTGCGGGCGCTTAAGCATGATGTAAAAAATCAGCTTTCGAATATTTTACTGGCCATTGAGCAGCTGCGCTACGAAATCCCCGACCTTACCCCTGATTGTGTTTTTTACCTTGATTCGATATCATTAAGCTCGGCTAAGATTGATACGTTGTTAAGAGAGGCGGAGTAGTCAGGAAGTCGGAAAAGTCCGAAAGACGCTGCATTGATTTTACACCCCCCGGCTGCGCCGACGTTACTCAAACATGATTTTGAAGATTTTTACAGAGCCATCGGCTCGGCCCATATTGTAGCGCCGGGTTTCAACACGGTTGCGTAGAAAACACGCTACCAGTATTTTGTTCATTTAATCTTTCGATCTTCGCCAACTTTTCGGATTTTTCCGACTTTCGAACTCCTATCCAATTAAATTCTTCCTTCCCCAAAACATTTTGCAGCCATTGCGTTATATAGGTGTAATTTAGGCCTTAATGTCAGTTTTTAACTATAAACAGCGCAATAATATCATACTTACAGCCATCATTATATTGGGCTGCTTTTTATTATATGCGCTAACCAGTCTTTTTAGCTCGGTATTAGGTGCAATCGTATTTTTCACCATATTCAGGCCTGTATACCTCCACCTTGTTGAAGTAAAAGGCTGGAACAAATCGCTGGTAGCTCTACTCATAATTTTCACTTCGCTGATTGTTATCATCATCCCGATGATGAGCCTGAGCATTATGGTAGTAGGCAAAATCGGCAGCATAAATAAAGAATCATTCAACCTGCAGGAATGGGTCGATAAAATTGACGATTATGCCGGTTACAACTTTAACCAGCCGCACATTGCCGAAAATACATTGCAAAAAATAGGTGCTTATGCTACGGAGTTATTCCCATCTATAGTAGGCAGTGCCGCAAATATTTTGTTGGTATTGCTGGTGATGTATTTCCTGATGTATTTTATGTTTACCCAGATACATGAGTTTGAAGCAGCCTTATTAAAATATGCCCCTTTCCGCGAGCAGCATGCCATAAAATTTGCCACTGCTTTACGCAATGCAACCTACTCAAATGTGTTAGGGCAGGGTTTAATAGCGTTAGTGCAGGGCTCTCTATTAAGCATGGGCTTTTATGCCTTCGGCTTGCCCGACGCTATTTTTTGGGGTGTTATTGGCGTGTTTATATCTTTTTTGCCAGTGGTGGGCGCACCGACTTTAACTATCCCTTTTGGTATAATTTTGATAGCCGGTGGCCACACGTTAAAAGGTGTGTCGTTAATGGCATTTGGGTTGCTATTTATCGGCAACGTCGACAATGTTTTAAGGGTAATTATAAACCGCCGGGTGGGCAACACGCATCCCATAATATCAATTATAGGTGTTTTTATAGGTATACCATTGTTTGGAATTCTTGGGTTGGTATTCGGACCGCTGTTATTGTCGTATTTTTTATTATTATTGGAAATATACGAAACCAACCGCCTTGCCGCCGACAGGCTGGAGCGGATAAGGACCGGACCGGATGGATGAGAAAGTTGAGGAGTTCATGGTTGATGGTTCATAGTTCATGGCCGGAAATGTTCATGGATGATAGTTCAAGGGCCAAAAAAATAGCTTAAATTTGCTTTAGCTACCGCTGAAATAACATACGCAACAAGCAAACTGCTACGAACTATGAACCATCAACCATGAACTAAGCAGTAACAAAAAGGAATATATTTAATCAAAATCAAAACAATTAGTCAACTTAAAAATTAATAGTATATGAACGATAACACAAAAGTAGTAGTCGCTTTGCTGGTAGGGCTGGCGGCTGGGGCAGCTTTAGGTGTATTATTTGCTCCGGATAAAGGGACTGAAACACGTGATAAGCTTGCCGATTCATTAAAAAACCTTGGCGATTCGATAAAAGAAACAGCCTCGGCCGAAATTGAAAACCTGATGAGTTTAAAAGATAAAGTTGTTGGCAACATCAAATCAAAAATAAGCAGCGCCGAAGAAGAGTACCAGGACGATTTGGAACACGCATAAATAAGTCATTAGTCGTAAGTTTAAAGTCTAAAGTCTTAATTTTTTTTGACCTAAGACTTTAGACTTGGGACTTAGGACTAAAGACTATAATGCCTATGGAACCCGAAAAAGAGACCCCTCCACAACCAATTATCGAACAGCTTTTAGATTACGCCGAAACACGTATTAAGCTGGCAAAATACCAGGCCATTGAAGGCGGAACTTCAATTGCAGCCAGCCTTATTGCCGATGTGGTAGTTGTAATGGCTATGGTACTGGCGTTTGTTTTTGCCAGTTTTACCCTTGCTTTTTATTTAGCGTACCTGTTTGGCGCCGACTGGATCGGGTTTGGGTGCGTGGCCATTATATACTTAATTATAGCTCTGGCTATTAAGTATAATAAACGCGCTATCGAAAAGCCGATTGTAAATGCATTTATCCAAAAGATATTTAAAAACCAATAAGCCAAATGGATTCACCTATCAGAAACATTAGCGATTTAAGGGGCGAAATTTATCGGCTTAAAGAAGTACAGCAGCAACAAAGCGTGGCTATTGGTCAGCGGTTTAGAAACTTTTCGGCTACCATATCTACATTGGGCACGCTATTCCCCCGTTCTATTACCCCCGAAGGCAAAAGCACCAGCTTTTTCGACCAGGATCTGGTTGGGCTGATCTCGCGGTTCGTATTGCCCTTTGCACTTAACAAAACCATTTTCCGCAATTCGGGCTTCCTGGTAAAAACACTCGTTGGCCTGGTTTCTCAAAAAGCATCTCATTTTATATCTGAAGATACTGTATTAGGCCTTTGGGATAAGGTGAAAACACTTTTTGAAAAAAAACAAAAAAAAAGCACCGACATATCTGACGAGAAGGGCATACCGCCGATGAGTGAGAGTTATTAGATTTTAGTTTGCGAACAGCCTGTACATTAGAGCCTTCCGACACGATTCGATAGTACTATTAATCTTCAAGGCTTTGATAATATAAAGCACTCACTGTTAGCAAAATCGCAAGCACATCACGAAAGAGCCACCAATATTTGGGGGGTGCCGCCGCCAAAAAATTAAAATAAATTATACCTATCAAGATAACTCCGCTCAGGCTCACAAAGGTTAATCTAAAATATCTCTTCATTTTGTTCGATGTCCCAGTCATATCAAAACTACCTATTTTACGATTGCCTTACAAGTTTGATTTTTAACTTACATACGATAAGCTCTCAGTTTCGCTAATTTTCCTGGCGCGCGCGATATTATCGCCGGTACTGCTATTAAATTTATCATTTATGAGTGCCTTAAATACATCTGTTTATAATAGATCCAGATGAGTAACTCCCACCCATTTATAGCGCTGGATTTTAATCCGGCGAAATAGAAAAGCGTTGCCCCACATACGATTTTAAACCATTTCACCATTCACTGCTCACCATTCACTACTAATCCCTATATTCGAATAAATTTTTATTCCCATGGATACTTACGTTATTATTAAACAGTTGCACTCCGGTTTTAGGTACATTGTGTTTTTACTGGTGCTGGTCGCTATCATTCAATCGCTGTTGGGCTGGCTCAGTCAAAAGCCATATACCGAAACAAACCGTAAAATCAATTTATTCGCGCTGATATCGGCCCACACCCAATTGCTTATCGGTATTGTGCTACTTTATTTTAGCCCTTTGGTGCATTTTGATAGTACCACGATGAAGGATAACGTAACCCGTTATTTTTCGGTTGAACACTGGGTGGGGATGGTAATAGCCATTGTTTTAATCACTATAGGGCACAGCAAATCAAAAAAGATTATCCTGCCCGAGAGCAAGCACCGTACTATTGCAATATTCTATATCATAGCGTTTTTAGTAATTGTGGGCACCATCATGGCCGGGCATTTGCCGGTTTTAGGTTCACAATCATAAAAAAATGCAGAAAAAATTTGTCAATTCAATTTTCTTTATAAATTTGTGACCGTAATGTTCAAAATCAATCATATAAATAGCTGGTGGCACCAATTAAATTTGGCAGCCGGTAAAGTTTTTGATCTGAACGATTAATCAATTGTAAACCTAATAGGAAACCCGGCGAACCTCATTCGCTGGGTTTTTTTATTTTAAGGGCATTTGAAAAAAGGCTTGCGGTTCGCCTCACCTAAATCCTCTCCAAAGGAGAGGACTTGAACGCCGTTAGTTTTAGAACCCTCTCCTTTGGAGAGGGCAGGGTGAGGCGAATAACGCACTTTTTGACAAGACCTTAAAGGCATTTTAAATAATATGAAGAAATATAAAATAATAACAACGCATAAAAAGCTACTGGCCGATACCACTACCCCGGTAAGCATTTACCTGCGCCTGCGCGATGTGTTCCCCAACTCGTTGCTGTTGGAAAGCTCGGACTACCACAGCCGCGAAAACAGCGTGAGCTATGTTTGCTGCGAACCGATAAGCGGCTTTGTTTTAAACGAAGGGGCGCTTAAAGTAAGTTACCCTGATAAAAGCGAGGACAATTACGCGCCCGGCGATTTCGACCTGATCAGTAAAATCAACGATTTTATTGGCAGCTTTGATACCGTTCCCTATCCGGGCAAAATTATTTCGAACGGAATATTTGGGTATTTTACGCATGAAGCGGTTGAGCATTTTGAAACCATTAAATTGAAGGAAAGCGACGACACCAGCCGTAAGATCCCGGTTATGCAATATCATATTTACCGGTATATTATTGCTATCGATCACTTTAAAAACGAATTGTACATTTTCCATAACCAGCCCGAAGGCGAAGCTGATAACAATGGCCTCGAAAAACTGGCCGACCTTATCCGTAATAAAAACTTCCCCGAGTACCGTTTTGAAAGCAAGGATGCCGAGCAATCAAACCTGACCGGAGAAGAATTTATGGCCGTGGTGGAGAAAATGAAACAGCATATTTACCGCGGCGATGTTTTCCAGATTGTGCCGTCTCGCGGTTTCTCTAAGAAGTTTTTGGGCGATGAATTTAATGTGTACCGGGCACTGCGCTCCATTAACCCCTCGCCGTATTTATTTTATTTTGACTACGGTGACTTCAGGATATTCGGTTCATCGCCCGAGGCGCAGATAACTGTAAAAAATGAGGTGGCCAGCATATTCCCGATTGCCGGTACCTTCAAACGCAGCGGCGATGACGAAAAAGATGCCGAAATTGCCCGCCAGCTGGAGAACGACCCCAAAGAATCGGCCGAGCATGTGATGCTGGTTGATTTGGCCCGCAACGATTTGAGCCGCCATTGCGGCGATGTTACGGTGAAGGCGTTTAAGGAAGTACAATATTATTCACACCTGATACATTTGGTATCGCACGTAAGCGGCAAACTGCTCCCCGGGGTATCGTCGTTCAAAGTGGTGGCAGATACTTACCCGGCCGGCACCCTGAGCGGGGCGCCAAAATACCGCGCTATGGAAATCATCGATGAAAACGAAAAAACAAAACGCAGCTTTTACAGCGGCGCCATCGGTTTCCTTGGCTTTAACGGCGACTTTAACCATGCGATTATGATACGCTCGTTTTTAAGCAAAAATAGCACCCTACATTACCAGGCTGGTGCCGGTATTGTGGCCGGTTCCATTGCCGAAAGTGAGTTAAAGGAGGTTGATAACAAGATAGCTGCATTAAGGAAAGCGATTGAATTGGCTGAAAGCCTATAAAAAGCCCAGCCCCCTAACCCCCTGAAGGGGGAATAAAAAATTGATAGAGAAATAAAAATGGACAACGAAAACATAAAGACATCCGCTTCTTCCTCCCCCTTTAGGGGGGCGGGGGGCCGAATTTTAATAATCGACAATTACGATTCATTCACCTACAACCTGGTGCATTTGGTTAACGAGATTGGCCTGCAATGCGAGGTATGGCGCAATGATAAATTCAATATCGGCGACGTGGATGCGTACGAACGTATTATCCTTTCGCCGGGACCGGGCATACCCAGTGAGGCTGGTTTATTGTTAGAGGTGATTGAAAAATATGCCGCAACAAAAAGTATTTTCGGCGTATGCCTTGGGCAGCAGGCAATTGCCGAAGTGTTTGGTGGCAAGCTGTATAACCTGCCCCAGCCGATGCATGGCATAGCAACGCCGATAAAGGTAACCGACAAGCAGGAGCGCTTATTTATAGGTCTGCCCGAAACGTTTAAGGTTGGCAGATATCACTCCTGGGTGGTAGACGGCAAGACGCTGCCTGATTGCTTAACTGTAACTGCGATTGATGAGGCGGATAACTCGTTAATGGCATTAACCCATAAAGAATATGATGTACGCGGTGTTCAATTTCACCCGGAATCGATATTGACGGAGTTCGGGAAAGAAATGATGCAGAACTGGTTGAGCTAGCCCAAGCCCCCCAGCCCCCTAAAGGGGGAGAATCATCCGGCCGGAATTTTATGCCGGACAAATTTTAGGGGCGTATGGCATACGCCCCGGCCCGGAAAGGTAGCCAGCCGTTTTTATTAGAATAATTAACAAATTTGCAAATCAAAAAAGCCCCTTTAGGGGTTTGGGGCCTATGAACATTTTAGATAAAATAGTACTAAACAAAAAGAAAGAAGTTGCGCGGGCTAAAGCCCGAACTTCGTATATCCAGCTGGAAGAATCGGACCTTTTCCACCGGGAATGCTATTCATTTAAAGATTTCCTGCTTGATCCTGCGCGCACCGGCATCATCGCCGAGTTTAAGCGCCGGTCTCCGTCGAAGGGAATAATTAACGATAAGGTATCGGTTAAAAATGTAACCAACGGCTATGCCGCCGCAGGTGCCTCTGCGTTGTCGGTTTTAACCGACCGCAATTTCTTTATGGGCAAAAAGGCCGATTTGGTTGCTGCCCGCGCGGCCAATACTATCCCGATTTTGCGGAAAGATTTTATGATAGATGAATACCAGATCATTGAAGCAAAATCATTAGGTGCCGATATAATTTTGCTGATTGCGGCGATACTTACCCCCGCCGAAATTGAAACCTTTGCGTCGCTGGCAAAAAGCCTTGGTTTGAATGTATTACTAGAGGTGCACAATTTGGGAGAGCTCGAAAGAAGCATTAACCCTAACCTAGATGCAATCGGCGTAAACAACCGGAACCTTGCCGATTTTACAGTATCGGTACAAACCTCGTACGACTTAGCGCCACATATTCCTGCGGATTTTTTGAAAATATCTGAAAGCGCTATCAGCAACCCGCAAACCATTAAGGAGCTGAAACTGGCAGGCTTTAACGGGTTTTTGATCGGCGAGAACTTTATGAAACAGGAAGATCCGGGTGCGGCGATGGCCGCGTTCGTGAAAGAGTTATAGCTGATGTGGGGCTTGAAAATGCGATGGTTCGGCGTTTAAGTGCCATTGGCGCGCGACAATAGGATAAAATTGTTTTATTCATCTTTTAACGATAGCCTGTGGGGACACAGCCTCGGGAGATTTTTAGGAATATTTTTGCATTAGCGATAGTTGTGGATACCGGCCTGAAGCCTAAGGCCCGTGCAGTATGAACGGATAGCGCGGGCCGCAGGCAATGCCATTAATCTGAACCTGGATTAAGCAGATTTTGGGATTAGAGGATGCCGCCTGCAAATTATCATGAGCCTCCTTTAATCACGTAAATCAAGGTTCAGAAAATTCCATACATCTTCAAATCAACACCTCATCAAATTTTCAAATCATTCCCCTTTCAGCGCTTCCCGTATTTTATGCGAAGTAGCTTCCAGTTGCTCGGGAGTGAAGGTTAACTTTGGTCGTGAGAAGTTCATATCGTCGACCCGGTTCATGGGGATGAGGTGGATGTGGGCGTGCGGCACTTCGAGGCCGATAACAGCTACGCCAACTTTTTTACAGGGGATAGCCTTTTTTAGACCAGTGGCAACTATTTTGGCAAATATCTGCAGTTCGGTATACACGGCGTCATCCATATCGAACAGGTAATCAACCTCTTCTTTGGGTATCACCAGCACATGCCCTTCGGCCAGCGGGTTAATATCCAGGAATGCCAAAAAATCAATGGTCTCGGCTACTTTATACGCCGGTATTTCGCCTGATACTATTTTTGAGAAGATGGTCATGGGGTGAGTGTTTTGTTGTAAAGTTGAAATGTTGTAAGGTTGAAAAGTTGGGGAAGTCCTAACAATGCAACTGCAGCGTCTTCCGGACTTTCCCGACTAAACCTTATCGGCTTATTTCCATTATTTCAAATTCCATTTTACCGGCCGGAACGGTAATTTCGGTGGTTTCGCCAACTTTTTTGCCTAACAGGCCTTTGGCTATTGGTGATGCTACCGATATTTTGCCCGATTTAAGGTCGGCTTCGTTTTCTGATACCAGCTGGTAGCTCATTACGGCGCCGTTTTTAACGTTTTTAATTTTAACTATCGATAATGCCAGCACCTTCGATGTATCAATTTTCGACTCGTCCAGCAGGCGGGCATTGGCCAGCATTTCGCCCATCTTCGATATCTTAGCCTCGTGCAGGCCCTGTGCTTCTTTCGCGGCATCATATTCCGCGTTTTCCGATAAGTCGCCTTTATCACGCGCCTCAGCAATGGCTTTGCTGATGTTGGTACGCCCCGAGGTTTTAAGCTCGTGTAACTCTTTCTTTAAATTTTCTAAACCTTCTTTGGTATAATATGCTACCTCTGCCATAACGCACAAATTAATTTTTAATAATTTTTGTTTAACCGGTCGCCAAAAAAAACCGCCCTCCCTTGTTTTAAGAAGGACGCGATGGCTTTCTTTTAAAATACAAACAAGACTATACGGGCCCATAGCCTACATAGTCTTGCTTTGTGTTGAAACGAAGATAAGTGATTTAAGTTTTAATATCCAAATTTTTTTGCGGGCGAACCCCGGTTCATAGTTCATGGTTCATAGATCATGGTAAAACAAGAGCTAAAAGCCATGAATCAAGAGCCAAGAGTCAAGAAAAACCCCACTACTACTAATTCCCCTCCGGCTATGAACTATCCCGCACGTGCGGGATCAACTATGAACTTTTTCACTATTAACCATGAACCAAAAATTATCTACCTTTGCACCCATGATAATTGAAGTATTAAAATCCAAGCTTCACCGGGTAAGGGTAACGCAGGCCGAACTTAATTATGTTGGCAGCATTACCATTGATGAGGATTTGTTGGATGCGGCTAATATTATACCCAATGAGAAGGTGCAGATTGTAAATAATAACAACGGCGCCCGCTTTGAAACTTACACCATCCGCGGCGAACGCGGCACTGGCACCATTTGCCTTAACGGCGCAACCGCCCGACTTGCACAGGTTGGCGATATTGTGATTATTATGAGCTACGCTTATATGGAAGTTGACGAGGCTCGCAAATATGAGCCGATTTTGGTATTCCCTGATAATGATAATAAGCTGTTGAAATAAGTCCGAAGTCTTGAGTCTTAAGTCCTAAGTCGGATTTGGTTTTTTGACTTAAGACTCAAGACTATCGACTTAAGACTCAAGACTATCGACTTAAGACTAATAAGACTCCCCCTACCTATTAGGATATGCGCTCAACCCCAGTATAATATGCAAACTGGGGCTAACCTGGATGGCATTGCGCAGTTTGTAAACCATCCTGATTTTCACCTGTGTCTGCCGCACATGCTGATCTAAAAACGAAGAATTATCGATATCGAGCACCATGGTGTTGCCCACACCGGCGGTAATATCTGTACGCGATGCTACCAAAACCTCGTCTGTGCCATCGGCTTTAGCCATATAGACCTTTACCATGGTGAGATTGCCGATGTTGAAATCCGAAGGATCCCTTGATTCGAGCTTGGCCGATACCATACGCACCTCGCTTACTTTGGCCCCATTGTTACCGTCTTTACGAAAATCCTGGTCGAAACTGGTTGCCATGGCCGTTGCCGAGTGTTCTTCACCGGGCTTATCCGTTTGCGGGATGGTAACCGTAGTGGTATAGGGGAAGGTTGATTTAACAATAGACTGCATCATGGCACAACTGGCGAAAACCAATATAAAGGCAACTAAAAATAACGGCTTCATAATTTTAGGGATTACCACAACAAGGTAGCTGATGGCGGCCACAAAAACAACATAAAATAAATTTAAAGTTAACTGTATGTTGGGGGCTTGTAATACCCTGCCCGCAACAAAGGCGAACAAGTTGAAACAATTGCCAAACCATTTTGCCCCCGGCGGCTATACCCTTAAATTTGCATTGCTAACCATAAACAATGGAAAAACAAATAACTTACCGAATAGCAACTACCGCCGAAGAGTTTGAAAATGGCAAAAAACTGTTCCACGAATATGTGATCTCGTTAAATGTCGACCTGTCGTTTCAGAATTTCGAGACCGAACTGGAGACTATCGACACCCAATATAACAAGCCTGCCGGGGCCTTGCTGCTGGCCATGGATGGCGATGCCTTTGTTGGCTGCAGCGGAATCCGCAAGCTGGACGACGAAACGGCCGAACTTAAACGCATGTATGTTAAAAACCAGTACCGGGGCTACCAGGTTGGCGTAGCACTGCTGCAGCGCTCGTGCGAAATTGCCAAACAGCTGGGTTATAAAAAACTGCGGCTCGACACCCTGGCCAGCATGACCAAAGCCCAGCAGCTTTACGCCGCATCCGGGTTCTACGAAATTGAACCATACCGCTTTAACCCCCTGCCCGGGACGATGTATATGGAGAAGGAGTTGTAAGGGGGCGTAAAATATTTTTGTCGCCCGAAGCTTATTTGCTGACAGGCACCCCATAAAAGTATCCGTAAAATGATAAAATTCTCATTGATAATCAGCGACTTAAAAATGCGTAATTGCGAGTATCCATCAGGGTAAATCTTGAAAAAGATATGTGATGACGTGCGGGAAGCTTCGAAGTTTTATTCCTTTTTAGAACTTAAACTTACCCCGCTCAATTGCCGCGGAGGCTGTTACTTTTGTCTTGATACAAAAGTAACCAAAAAATCAAGTCACCAGAAATGCTTCCTTGCCGCACTGGGCCTTTCACGCACAAAGCCGAAAAAACTGCGGGCTGGAATCTTTTTGCCGGACTACCCCATCCCGCGCAGACCCTGCATGCAAAAATTTCCTATGCCCTGCCCGACGCACAGGCCGGCAGTTTTTTCGGCTTTTGCCCGAAGCTTATCTGCTGACGGGAAACCCACAAAAGCATGTGTAAACTGGTGAGATTTGCCATTGGTAATGAGCAATTTACGATTACGCATTATAAGGAACAAAGCAACCTCTACATAGGACATTCATGAACCAAGATTTTGTGGAGACTTAAATGCGGCTGACAGGTCACCACAGAGTTTTTGCTTCATTGATTTGCATGCGTAGAGGTTGCTTCGTTCCTCGCAATGACCACGAGGGAATATTTTTTGTGTCTCGTGAGCAGATAAGCTTCGAAACAACTCCCGGCCTTTGCTAAACATAAGAGGGAAACGATAACAATGTGCTAAAAGGCGGGTAAAGGCACGACAGAAAAGCGGGCCAGGGTGTCTGGCCTGCAGCGGGGAAGCTTTTTTCTGTCTTGATCTTTTGGTTACTTTTGGATCAAGCCATACGGCGCAGCCTTCTTGAGCGCCTATAAAAACAAACAACACGCGAAAAAAGTAACAGCCACCGCGGCAATTGAGCGGGGTGAACACTAAGTTAATCCTATAAACTCAATTTCGGAGCAACCCGCAGAGCCTGACGCTTATCGGGCATGCGGCTGTAAGGTTCACTCATCTTAAAGTATCATTGATTGTCCTAAGTAGCGGTTGCTTCGTTCCTCGCAATGACGTGACGATGAGTGTTTAATCAAAATCAACTGCGTTTGCAGCCCTTTTTATTTTTCATTTCCTTCAAACAAACCTCTTTTACATGTCAAAAAATACCCTATTTTTACTCTTATAAAATCACCCTTTCCAAGTGTTAAAACCCTTCATTGCCCTCGCTTCATTTTGTTTCTTCAGTTTAATTTCAATGGCGCAGCCTTTAGATAATGCGGCTATCCTGGCGCGCAAACAGGTGCCCATATTATGCTACCACCAGATACGCAACTGGCGCGCAAGCGACAAACAGGTTGATAAAGATTACATCATTCCCCCGGCTACTTTCAGGGCGCATATGAAAATGCTGGCCGATAGCGGCTACCACCCCATTTTGCCCGACGAACTATACAACTACCTCACTACCGGCGCCCCTCTGCCCGCCAAACCCATCATGCTCACGTTCGACGATACAGACGGCGACCAATGGGATGTGGCCCGCCCCGAGCTAATGAAATATGGCTTTAAAGGCGTTTATTTTATAACCACTACAGATATAGAAAAAAACAAACACTACATGGACGCCAAAAAGATAAAACAACTATCGGACGAGGGGAATGTGATTGCCTGCCACACGCAGGACCATACCAATTTCAGACATTACAAGGGCAACGACTGGTACACCCAAATTGATAAGCCCACCAAAAGGCTGGAAAAAATTACCGGCAAAGAAATCAAATATTTTGCCTTCCCCTTTGGCGAATGGAATGCCGCCGGTTTGCCCGAGCTGCACAAGCGGGGCTTTAAGGCTGCCTTCCAGCTCACCTCGCCCCGGGATAATAACGACCCTATCATGACCATCCGCCGCCTGCTGGGTTGCGGCTACTGGAGCGCAACCACGCTCGACTATAACATAAAGCATGATTTTGGGAAAGTGGGTAAGAAAGTGGTGTTGGCGAAAGTGAAGTAGTCTGTATTGGTGCTGAAAAATATGTTGTGCCGTATGGGTAGCTTCGAATTATTGGTGTTTTTTATAACTTAGAGTTGGCCCCGCTCAATTGCCGCGGAGGCTGTTACTTTTTGTCTTGATACAAAAAGTAACCAAAAAAATCAAGTCAGCAGAAATGCTTCTTGGCGCACAGGGCCTCTCACGCACAAATCCGAAAACGCTGCGGGCTGGAATCTTTTTGCCGGATGACCCTTTTTGGCGCAGACCCTGCAATGCAAAAATTTCCTATGCCCTGCCCGACACACAGGCCGGCAGCGTTTTCCGATTTCGCCCGAAGCTTATCTGCTGACGGGAGACCCCAGAAAGTATACGTACAACGATAAAATTCGCAATTCATAAGCGGTTTCTTGCAATGATAGTGGGAGAGTGTTTTGTTACCCCTCCGCACCTTCGGGCAAAAGTCAAGTCAACGGCAGGCCCATGCAAAACATAAAAATGAAGCAATAACAAAATGGTTAAGGCGGGTAAAGGCACGACAGAAAAGCGGGCCGGGGAGTCTGGCCTGCAGCGCTGAAGCTTTTTTCTGTCTTGATTTATTCGCGGGTTGTTTGTTTTTTATAGGCGCTCATGAGGTCGCTTCGCTTTGTTTTTTGGTCCTTTTTGTATCAAGACAAAAAGGACTAGCCCCCGCGGCAATTGAGCGGGGTGAACATTAAGTTAACCCCACAAACACCATTCCGAAGCTACCCGCACTCAAAGCACAACCGAACCACCACCTCCACCATTAAATTAAAACAAATACCCCCTTCCCTCTCTTTTAGTGGCATGATAACAGTAATCGGTATTTTCCCCGACCCTCAAATAGCCGAACAGGCCACATCCTACCTGCTGGGCAACCTGTTTAAAGCAGAAAATGTTGACACCCATACCGGCGGCGACCCGGCACGCATCACCGAATTTTTTAACCACCTGTTTGATAACCCGCAGGAAGCCGAAGCCCATGCCGCCCTCGCCCAAAACGCGACCATTGTAACCGTGCATGCCCTCGACGCCCGCGAGGCGCAGGAAGCGGCCGACGTGTTCAATAATTACGGCGCGCTGGATGTGGGCATCCCGGGCAGCAGCGACCCGCTGAACCGGATTGTAGAAAAGGCGGTGAACCATACGGTGAGGTTGCGGGGGGAATAAGGTAAACCAATACCAGTATTATAGTACAATTTGCGTTCCTGTGCACACTGAAACACAAGGAACAGGGTGGAACAGTAAATAGCAGGGCCAAAGCGCCAAAAAGTTCGTTTCTGTGCTGCCAATGCGCTTTTTACCCTGTTTGCTACGTTAAAAAACGCGAAAAGTGCTGACAAATTAGTGTCAGCACTTTTGTGAAAAAAATTGCTTATGCGCTGTTATGCCCGCCATAGGCTGCTTTAAAACAAGAAAATCCGTACGCCATGCGCCGGGCTGGCTTTGGAAGGGAAAAATTAAATTACAGGAAGCCTTTTTGTTATTATGCCGTTGCCTCGGTTGGTAGAAACCGGGGCCCGCGCTATTCACTCATACGCCTGCAGGCATTAGGCGCGAAGGCCGGTATACGTTCTATCGCTAACGGGATAGTAACCTATTATCAACAAAATGCTTACCTTTCCTTAATAAATTCAACCACACTAAACATTGTCGCTGCTCAACCAGTTTATTGATAAGCTTTCCCGCCTTAAACGCGCTAATACCATCTATGGCAAAGCGCCGCATAAGCCGGTGTTATTGCTGTCAATTATTGAACTGTTTGACAAAGGCGTTGTTGAAAACAATCGCTTTTACATTAACACCGACCTTGTTGGCGCATTTCTCGAAAACTGGCGGCTGCTGGTTGACACCACACATTCGGCCGATTTTACACAGCCCTTTTACTACCTGCAAAGCGAAAAGATAAATGGACTGCTATTTTGGTTTTTGCAGCCTAAGCCTGGCTGCCAGGTTAATGCCTACATCCGCAGCGTAAATGTATTATCAAACGTGTTGGATTACGGTTATTTTTCCGATAACATTTACCTGCTATTTACCGATGCCGCTGCACGCAGCATGATGAGACTAGCCCTGTTGAATACTTACTTCCCGCAACGTAAAGCAGCTTTTGTACAGGCCAAGCAAAGCGGTAACAGCTATATCAATAACCTTGAAAACTACCTTTTAAACGAACCCGACGTACCTTACCAACCTGCGACTGCCGAAACTGAGGAAGATGATTTTGTACGCGGCGGCCTGTTTAAAAAGCTGGTGCCGAAAGTTTACAATAATACCTGCTGCATTACCGGCATGCGCCTGCAATCATCATACGGACATTCGTTTATTGATGCCTGCCACATTATCCCTTTTGCCGTATCTCATAACGATAAGGTGACCAATGGTCTGGCCCTTTGCCCGAATCTACACCGCGCTTTTGACCGTGGACTGGTAGCTATTAGCAATAATTACCGGGTAATTATATCGCCTCATTTAATTGAAAGCGAAGAGCACCCTTATAATATAAAGCAGTTAAAAGGAGTGGAAATAGCCCTGCCGCAGGATAAATGGCATTATCCGAATTTGGAGAGTTTGGAATGGCATAGGGATAAGGTGTTTAAGGGGTGAGAGCCGGCATAGTTCATCCCTTAAATATTTTCGAATTATGCCATTCAATATATTGCTTATCCGGCCTGTCATATTGATTTAAAGGCACCGTAACCAAATCCTTTCCATGATATTGATAATACTCTTTCCCGTTGGCAAACTCTGCTTTGATTCTGTTGCTTACCTCAACTTTCAAGTCAGTTGTGATCGTTAAATATCCGTTGTCAAAGAGTTTATGAATGTCCGAGCGCAACAAAATTCCATTTGAAACCGCATGAGGGCCAAGCTCAGAATATGCACGTATATGAGCACTCTCCAAAACCGGCAATGTCTTTTCACCGGTAATAGAACATCTTCGTTGATATGCATCCGTAATAGAAACCCGAAAGGCTCCTTGACCAATTCTAATTTTTGACAAAATCGATTTTCCATATCTTACGTCAGGTTCATTTAACGAAAATACATTGTTGCTAGGCTGCTGGTCATAAATCATATACTTTTCTAAAAGCAATTCCACTTGCTGCCAAATCCCTTTCCCAATTTGATCGTCAGTGTTGTAAGCTTTTCCTTGTACGATGCTTTTTGCCCAGTTTTCAGGGGTTTTAATCCAATCTTTTTCTTCGAAAAATATCGGGTTATTTAATACAATGCAGCCTATTTGTGGGTTGACGTCGGTTTTATTTGTCCTGTAGTTTAGAATTTTCGATTGGAATTCAGCGTAACTTTTACATCCATTCCTATCTCCGAACGTATCCCACGCCACCGAAATTGGCAAAAAAGTGTGGCTCGAGAAAAAGCCAACTCCACCAATCGCGTTCATCGGGTATTTAAGTTTGAAAAGAAAAGGCGCGTTTGGTGTCAACAATCTAAAGTTTACACTACCGCCGGGTTGCCAGAAGTTTACATCTTCAGGGTTTATATGCCTTAAATAATTAAACCAACTATTATCGGTAACTCCCAAGTAAAACTTCATGGAGTGAATTTAATAATTAAGTAACATATTATTAAAGTTATAATATTATATATACATTAGCCATAACCAATCCTAACACAATTACAATGGACGAGAAGCAATTTTATGAAAACGGTGAAGTTATAGTAACCCAATCCCGATTTATCGTTGGCAGTAAAACATACGCCATGAGGAATATATCCTCTGTTCAAATTGGGGTTATCGAACCGAATCGAACACTTGGATACATTCTGTTGATTATCGGAATAGTAGTAGCGTTGGCGGCAGAAAACAAGGTTTTTGGAATCATAGTAGCAGTGATCGCAGGCGTATTTCTTTTCACTCAAAAAACAAAATATTCGGTTCGAATTGCAACCAACTCCGGGGCTATGGATGGTCTCATTTCTGAAAGCAAAGAATACATTCGGCAGATTGTGGCTGCATTAAACGAGGCGATTGTGCATATGGGTTGAACAACATCTAACTTAAAGCACATTCCGACCAGCAGAACCGTCTGTTGGAGACCCTCCTGCCGGTCAACGCAGTCGCCGGCAGAGGGTCTTTTTCTAAGAGTTAAACGGGTTGTTATAATTCAAAATAAAGAATTTTTTTAAGTATGTCAGTAAATAGAATCCTCGCAATTGCGATAAATGACTACGACGATCTTGAGTTAAATAAAATAGAAAATTGTTACTCAGATGTTAATAAGATAATACAAGTTCTATCGGAAAAATATAATTTCGATGAAGTCGAATTCATATATGAAAAGGCAAAAACTTCACGTAAAGTTCTGTTTCAAAGGCTACAGGAATATTTTAAATATGCCTTAGAAAGCGATAATATTTTAGTTATCTACGCTGGACACGGTGCTTATGATGACTATCTAAAAACGGCTTATTGGCAGCCATCCGACGCTGATAAAACCGATACAACCAGTTGGTTAAATGTTAGAGATATTTTAGCTCTAATAAGCGCATCTAGTGCTAATCAAATAAGTATTGTTTCCGACTCCTGTTTTTCTGGAGCATTATTTAATCCACCATTTAGAGGAGGAGGCTTAGAGACTTTAAAAAACAAGAAATCAAGGCAAGCTTTAACTGCTGGTGGAATAGAAAAAGTTTCGGATGGATTAAAAGGGAAGACAAGCCCGTTTGCAAAGGCCTTAATTGAGATACTTAAATCGAATGAAAACAAAGAATTGCCATTTTCTATACTAGCACATCAAGTAATCCTGAAATTTGATAAAGACAAAAGTCAGACGCCTTTATTTGGAGATTTACAAAATGTAGGTCATGAAGGGGGCACATTTGTATTTCAGTTAAAAGAGGCAAACAATTTAGTAATTGGGGTTATAGATAAAAATGCCTATTTAAAAAACAAATTGGATAATTTATTTATACCAATCCCCGAATTTATTTATGAGACTATAGATGCTTTATCTGCGAAAAAGAAGCGAAAATTAATAGCTGTAACTAAACAAGATTATGAACAAGCAATAAAATACAGGGATGAGGAACGATTTCTGGAGTCAGATATTAAAGGCAAATTAGGTGACGAGATAAACGCTATTGCAGAAAGCTTCTATAGTGAGATCAGCCAAGACAAAAATGAAATCAAAAGGGGTAAAGCATTAGATAAAAAGATAAATAGTTACGTACAAAAAATCGAGGCAGATCAGGAAATTATTAAAACATGGGAGTCATCCACAAGTCCCGATTTGACTAATGTTATTTTTAGCGGCGCTTTTAATATGATTTTTAATGACTCCAAAGACCCAGTGAAAAGAATTTTCGAAGACAATGAAGACAAACTAATAGCACTTTACAAAAAAAATGTTTTAGACTTCTATCTATTTTTACTTAAAATAATGGGAGCCGCAAAGCATGTTGTTATAAAAGAAAAATTAGATCAAATAAAAGCAGAATTAATCAAAATTTACGATTTTGAATACGATATTGTAACAGGAAAAATCGCAAATACTATTATGGAAGACATTACTAGAAAAGAACTCGAAGTTGCTATTCTAATGTGGCTTAAGAAAGAAATTAACCAATGAAATCTTCCACAATAATTACAGATAAAGTTTGGTCATTTTGATATCTCCCCCGCTTGTGGCCCGCGTTCAGGTAACCAACACACTATGTAGCAACAAGCCCGGGTCAGCGATTGCCGCGGATAAAGACCTCCGCGCTTAGGGCATGCAGGCGTATGATCCGTTAGCTAACGGAGCGGTACCGTTTCTACCAGCGGGGCAACCCCAAAATCATTTTAACAATTTCACTACCTTTAACCCAACAACAAAACATTTTATCACTCATAGCCCAAAATCCTCATCGCAATGGACACCACCGTAACCTCCAGCTTTAATTCCAGGTATTTTGCCAGGGCTATTTGCGGGGCGGCATTTTTTGTGTGGTGCACGGGGTATATGCTGTACCATTGTTTACGGGGCGATTTTGCGCACCCGGCCCAGGCCTACGGGTTAACGGCACTTTTGTGCGGGTCGGTTTGGGTTTATTATTACTTCTTTTCAAAATCGTGGCAGCGCGTTGTGGTAGCCGAAACCGGCATCACGGTGTTCCGCGCATTTAAAAAGCCAATCACCATTCCCTACGCTGATATCACCCACATAGGCACCTCCCGCACCCGTGGCAGCGGCGGTTCCGGCGCACTTGCCCAATCATTTTATATCGAGTTTAACAACGACCAATCAGTGAGCTTTAACGAAGCCTGGTACGACAATTACGACAAGCTAACCATGACCATCTACCTCCACAAATTTGGCCCCGGCCATGGCAGGGAGCGGTATTTGGCGCGGCATTAAAATAAAAAGTGTTCCAGGTTTATACATGAAGTCTGTGCAAAAAACGCATTTTGTGGTTAATTAATTGATTGTCAGTGTGTTTTATGGCGTTAAATATGCAAAACCTGGAAACGTTGATTATCAGCATATTACAAAGGTTAAAAAATGAAATGATTGATAATGAGCGCGCTACGCAGCGTTCGGGGTGTTCCGTGTGGGAAAACGGAACGCTTTGCAGGGAGGGGCCTGCGGTTAACGGGCATGCGACTGTAAGGTCCCATCATCATGAAGTTTCATTGATTGTCCTACGTTGAGGTTGCTTCGTTCCTCGCAATGACGTGTTGGTGAGTGAGCATGGCGGTGAACCCACCCCTGCCACAACACAAATCCGTCGCCCCTCCAGGGAGCGCACTAAACCATGTAGTTTTTCTACCGGGCATGGCCTGTGCTTAGCAGGCGACGAGGTTGCCGCGCTTGTTCCTCGCTTATAATGACTTATTTATAAACGTCTGACAATCAATTAATTTTTTAGATTTGGATATCTTGTGCTTTGGGTTTCCGTCAGCAGATAAGCTTCGGGAGAAAGCCGAAAAAACTGCCGGCCTGCGCACCGGGCAGGGCATAGGAAATTTTTGCATTGCAGGGTAGCAAAGCGACAGGGTCATCCGGCAAAAAGATTCCAGCCCGCAGTTTTTTCGGCTTTGTGCGTGAAAGGCCCGGTGCGGCAAAGAAGCATTTCTGCTGACTTGATTTTTTTGGTTACTTTTTGTATCAAGACAAAAAGTAACAGCCTCCGCGGCAATTGAGCGGGGTGAACATTAGGTTAATTCACTAAACTCTATTTCGAAGCCACCGGGCAAGCGGCTGCAAGGTCCTATCATCATGAAAGTTCATTGATTGTCCTACGTAGTCCGCCAGCTGGCGGATCGTTCCTCGCAATGACGGGTTGGTGAGTGAGCATGGCGGCGAACCCACCCCTGCCACAACACCAATCCATCGCGCCCCTCCAGGGAGGGGAACTGCCTGTCCCGAATTTATTTCGGGAAGCGCACCAAA
Organism: Mucilaginibacter flavidus; assembly: GCF_024055575.1. Lineage (GTDB taxonomy): Bacteria > Bacteroidota > Bacteroidia > Sphingobacteriales > Sphingobacteriaceae > Mucilaginibacter > Mucilaginibacter flavidus. The sequence goes on from NZ_JAMXOE010000015.1 coordinate 135,245, forward strand.
TCCTATAATTCCGAAATCGAACATCCGAATTCCGAAATCCGCCAAAATCATTTTACATCCGGTTAACACTATTCCCATAAATTGCTGTTAAACTTGTATAATTAATCAGCAGGGCAAAAAACAACCAATTAGTTGCAGCTGGTTAGTGTCGACTTAAACAGCATTAATGAAAATTGGAATAGTTTGTTATCCAACCTTTGGCGGAAGCGGGGTTGTTGCCACCGAGTTGGGTAAGGCCCTTGCCGACCGCGGTCACCAGGTGCATTTTGTTACCTATAACCAGCCCGCCCGGCTCGATCTTTTCTCCGAAAATCTCTTTTATCACGAAGTATCCGTATCAAACTACCCGCTTTTTGATTTCCCACCCTATGAACTGGCCCTGGCAAGCAGGCTGGTTGATGTGGTAAGATTCGAAAAACTGGATATATTGCACGTACACTACGCCATCCCGCATGCATCAGCTGCGTTTATGGCAAAGCAAATATTAATGACCTACGGTATCTACATCCCGGTGGTTACTACCTTGCATGGTACTGATATTACGCTGGTAGGTAAAGACCGTACATTTAAACCGGTGGTTACCTTCTCTATCAACAAATCAGACGGGGTAACAGCGGTGTCTGAACATTTGCGGAATGATACCTACAGCTTTTTTGAAATAGAAAACGACATCAGGGTGATCCCCAACTTTATCGATTTAAACCGTTTTAACCTGAAAGCCAAAGATCATTTTAAAAAGGCCATAGCGCCATCGGGCGAAAAAATTATTGTGCATACATCCAATTTTCGCAAGGTAAAACGTACCCAGGATGTTGTGAAGATCTTCGCCAAAATAGTAAAGAAAATTCCGGCCAAACTGCTAATGGTAGGCGACGGTGTCGAGCGTTCATACTGTGAACAAATGTGCCGCGACCTGGACGTATGGAACGATGTACGCTTTTTAGGTAAACAAGACGCCGTGGAAGAAATCCTGTCAGTGTCTGACTTGTTTTTAATGCCATCAGAGTCCGAAAGCTTTGGTTTGGCAGCCTTAGAGGCCATGGCCTGTAAAGTGCCTGTAGTAAGCTCAAATGCCGGTGGTTTGCCCGAATTAAATATAGATGGCGAAACAGGCTTTCTAAGAGATGTTGGCGACGTGGATGGCATGGCCGAAAGATCCATTTATATTTTAGAAGACGAAGAACGCCTGATGACCTTTAAAGAAAACGCCCTGGCACGGGCCAAATTATTTGATTTGGCTAATATACTGCCTGTGTATGAGAATTACTATTTAGAGGTGTTGGAAAAGGTAAAGGAGAAAGCCTAATCGCTTAAAATTATTCGGTACAATATTGCGGCGGCCATTACTTTGGCAGGGTTTATGCTTATGCATGGGAAAGATACTACATACTCATGAAAAAATTAGTTCAATTATCATTAACAGTTTTAGCCCTTACCTTTATTATTTCGGCATGCTCAAGTTCAAAAAACGCAGTTACAGGCGCAAGCAACGTGTCGCGCGGTAAATTTACCGGCACCTGGACCATCAACAGCGTTAATTACGAGGGCATTGTACAGCAAGCAGTTCAAAACGTATTTGACCAGGCGCCGCCACAAGCTTTTGTCGGCAGTACCTGGAAACTGACCAATAGCGGCAATGGTACATATACTTTACAGGACGGTACTTCGCAAACCATATTCTGGTCGGTAAATAACAGTGCAGGCAGCGACCAATTATTTCAGTTCAAAAAACTTTTTGAAGGCGACAAAGCCCAAAAAGTAACGCAGGGCTACCAACTAATTGTTGCCGCCAACGATGGCACTACCATGACTTTAAAATCGCCGGTTGCATTAGGCAATAAAACAGCTTATGTTGTTTATTCATTTGCAAAGACGCAGTAAGAATTAAAAGATTTAAGATTAAAGCCAGGAGCCGATTCTTAGTAAGAGAATTGCTCCTGGCTTTTTTTATTAATAAAGCGCTACTAAATAAATTCCACATGCTGATGGAATTTATTTAACGTGAGTTCGGGATAGAACACGATGCTTGGGAGTTGCGAACCTCAGCACAATAGCTGGTCGTCGCCTCACCCTGCCCTCTCCAAAGGAGAGGGTTCTAAAAGGAATTTCCGAAGAGCGAAGCTGAAGTCCTCTCCTTTGGAGAGGATTTAGGTGAGGCCAAACGCAAGCTACCAAGTAAAACGATGTGAATTTATTAGCGCCAATCTTTATATCGAACTCACGTTATTTAACTAAATTTGAATTATATTTATTTTAAGCACCTGTGATATGGAAAATACAATGTTGATACAACTTACTAATCATAGAGCAGCCGGGTTGCTGCATGAGTTGGAAGAATTACAGATTATCAAAGTATTACAAGAAAATGTAGCACCCTCTAAAACCAAACTTTCCGACAAATATAGAGGTGTATTTTCAAAAGAGGACGCTGAAAGTTTTGAGAATCACACCCAAAATATGCGTAAAGAATGGGACAATACTTAATTGATAATAACGTAATTTCAAATTACTTTTCAGAACTGTTATCTGAGAAAGGAATGGATCTCGTTTCAGAAATAATTGACAAAACACCAAATATTTCAGTAATCACAGAAATCGAAGCGCTTTCGTGGATCAGTTCCGATTTAAATAAGGAGATCGTTGTTAAGGACTTTATCCAAAACGCCAATATTTTACCGCTTACATCATCAATTGTTAAACAAACTATAGTGATCAGGAGAAGTAAAAAAACAAAAACACCGGATGCAATTATTGCGGCTACTGCTATTGTTAACGATTTATCACTGATTACCAGCGATAAAGGCTTTGATAACATCAAAGGGTTAAAAATAATTGACCCTAAAACACTTTAAGCAATTCCCAAACAAATTATTTAAAAGCAAAAAGACCAAAGCTATTTAAAAATAGCTTTGGTCTTTTTGCTTTTAGCTTTATGCTAACGCCTGTTATTATTCTGCCGGTGTAAATTTTAAACAAACCGGGTTGCCAATTTCCAGCTTGCCTTGCAACAAGTTTAACTTGCCGGTTTCCTTATTTATTTTGTAGACGAATATACTGTCGCTGTCCTGGTTAGCTACAACCAAAAAGTTACCGTTCGGGTCGATGGCAAAATCGCGCGGGTTTTTACCAAAGGTCGAGATCTGGTCTACCTGGCTAAGTTCGCCGGTTTCTTCATTTATTGCGAACGCTGTGATGGTATTGGTCTCCAACCTGTTTGATGCATACAGAAATTTACCATCAGGCGTAATATGCACAGCGGCGCCGGCGGTTTTGCCTTTAAATCCCGGCATTAAAAACGATATCGTTTGTTTCTCTTTCAGTTTACCGCCATCATAATCAAACACATGTATGTTCGAACCCATTTCGGTTAACAGGTAAACACGCTTTTTATCGTTCGAAAAAACAAGATGGCGTGGGCCGTCGCCGGGTGTTACACTAACAAAGGGAGGCTTTGCATCAGTTAAAGGGCTTTCCTTACCCGGGCGATAACGGGTTACATGTAGCTTATCGGTACCTAAATCGGTATAAAGCAAATATTTTTCATCCGGCGACAGCACCGCAGTATGCACGTGGGCTGATTCCTGGCGCTCTTTATTTATGCCATGTCCATCATCGTGCATGGATTGTATGCCATTGGCTAACGAGCCGTCTTTATTAATGGGCAATACCGCAATGGTGCCGCTGCTGTAATTGGCTATAAATGCATTTTTCTGGTCCTTATCAACCGAAATATAACATGGATCGGCACCCAGCGACGATTGATTGTTTATAAACTCCAGCTTACCCAGCCTTGCATTAAATTTAAATGCGCTTACTTCGCCTTGCTTACCGTCTTCGTTTACCGCGTATACGAATTTGTTATCGTTTGTAACGGTAAGATATGATGGGTTGCTCACGCCGTCAATTTCATTTAAATATTCAAGCCGGCCTTTCTCGGCATAAAAGCGGTACACGTAAATGCCCTTGCTTTTGCCCTTGGTGTAAGTGCCTATCAGCAAATCAAAAGTTGTTGGCGGCCCTTTCTTTTTTTGAGCATAAATAAGCACCGGGCACAGCAGCGCAATCAGTATCAGGAATTTTCTCATCGTTTGGAAATGAATTGGTAATTAGACTGCAAGATAGTGATTAGAGTTTAGAGGCCGGAGATTAGCGGTTAGTTTTTTTCCACCTGCGGTTCGGCTACAGCATTCATTATTCCCTTAAGTGTTTGATAGCAGAAAACCATTCAGCAGCATTTTCCGTAAAATGGAAAAATACGCGTTCTTGAAAACAGTAGTAAAACTAAAATATATTCATTTTTGCCCTTCGTGCGGCGATGATTTCAATTGTAAAAAGCACAGGGGCTGGTTCGTTAAGTTCTTCCTCTTCTTTCTCGACATACGCAAGTATTACTGCACTTTTTGCCGTAAGACTTATATCGTACAAAAAAAGTTCACCTGGTGAAAATAGGCACCACCTGTTAAAATACACCCAGTTCGCTTTTGTCCTTATCACCGTAACCCCACTCTTCGCCCTCACCCAACTCGGGGTAGTTATCCGTGGTATCTGACAGTACAAAATACACCGTAGCTATTAAAAACACCGGCGACACCAGGAACATGTAGGCCAGCAGGGTTACATAGTAGCCCGTGGCAAAAACAATTACATAAGCAACCAGGTAAATAGTTAGCATGCTAACTGCAGCTTTTGCATTCATGATAAATAATTTACCATAGGCAACAAATCTACAACAGCTTATGTTTGAGCGTGGTTTACAATTTCTTTTTATGCTCAATGTTGGGCAGGAACGCAGTAAAAATACCTATCAGCGGTAAAAACGCGCATATTTTAAACACGTACTCAATGCTGGTCATATCGGCAACTTTACCCAATACTGCCGAGCCAAGCCCACCCATGCCGAAGGCAAGTCCAAAAAATAACCCGGCTATTAACCCCACTTTGCCCGGCACTAAGTCGGTGGCATAAACCAATATGGCAGAGAAAGCCGACGACAGGATTAAGCCGATTACTACAGACAACACAGCGGTCCAAAATAACGGCACGTAAGGCAGCAGCATGGTAAAAGGCGCCACACCCAGGATGGATATCCAGATGATGTACTTGCGGCCAAAACGGTCGCCCAGCGGACCGCCGATAACAGTGCCTGCGGCTACTGCACCCAAAAACAGGAACAGGTAAACCTGCGAGTGTTGTATAGTTAAATGGAACTTATGGATAAGGAAAAAAGTGTAATAGCTGGTAATGCTGCTCAGGTAAAAAAACTTCGAGAATATTAACACCAGCAATACAGCGAGTGAAAACATTACCCGTTTGCGCGACAGGTTGTGGTTATGATATTCGCTGTGGGTAGTTTTGTTTTTTGCGTTGTATGCCAGGCGGTCGCGGTACCATTTGCCAATTTGCAGTAATACCAATATCCCAACAAAGGCGGCGATACAAAACCATATTACATTAAACTGCCCGTAAGGCGCAATTATAATAGCCGCCAGCAAAGGGCCAATAGCACTGCCTGCATTACCTCCCAGTTGAAAAATGGATTGCGCCAGCCCCTTCCTGCCGCCGGAAGCCAAATGTGCTACCCGTGACGATTCAGGGTGAAATATGGACGAGCCCAAGCCGATAAAACCGACCGCTACCAAAATAGTATAGTAGCTTGATGCCATGGATGCAATTAACAAGCCCGTGAGGGTAAGCCCCATGCCTACCGGCAATGAGAATGGCCTTGGCTTACGGTCGGTATAAAAGCCAACAAAAGGCTGTAAGATAGAAGCGACAATTTGATAGGTAAACGCTATTAACCCTACCTGTGCAAAGGTTAAATGAAATTCGCCCTTAATTAATGGATAAATTGAGGGGATAACCGATTGCAGCATATCATTAATGAGATGTGCAAAACTGATGGTAAACAGGATGGGGAATACTGTTTGTTGGGCAAGTTGTTTAGTGTCGGCGGTAAGCGGCAAAGGCGATTCGGTTTCCATGCGAATTTATTTGCGGCGAATATACCTGTTAATTAAGGAAATGAAATTTCATCGCGTGGGATAAAAAATCCTTTTATGCAATTCATATTGCGAATACATACCTGGATATGGCTCTTTTCCAAAATTCCTGCACCTGCGAATGCAGGGCCCCCTTCGGTAAAAACGCCGCGGGTTGAGTCGAATATTTTTGTGGTACTGAAATCGTTATCGGCTATTTCCTTGTTATAAAGCTTAATAGTTCTGTTGTGCATATATTCAATAACCGCACAATCTAAAATCCTTAGTAATTTATCATGATGTCTGTCTCCGGTAGCGTCAATATTTTGTGGAAGATTTTTACCAGCTATTTCATACCCTTCCTTCATCATTTCATGGTATTGCTTTATAAGCCGTAAATATTTAGAATCTAAAAAATCGCAACAGTGGCCAAGCTGCAATATAGCTCCGAGAACGGCTGGGTTTTTAATTTTTCCGCGTGTCGCCTTTTGCTCTGCCCATTCCATCGCACGCGTATAGTTGTTTTCCCAAAAGTACATCCCATGGCCTAACCAATCGTGCGGTTCTCTGCTTATTTCAATATTGTTGGGATTGTTTATCAGATGGTCACGTACACTTAAATCGCAACCGTGAAACCCAATAATACTATTGGGCCGGATATCATACATAGTAAGGCAGGTTCAATACTGTTATTTCTGTTCTAAAATGGCATAAGGTTTAGTAAACTTTCCTTTTTTTGTTAAGATACCCGCATCATGAAGGGATGCGATTGCCTCTTTTTTGGTCATTTTTTTAACCTCTTCAAGCTGCATTTTAGCTATATCCATTAACTTTTCAAAATCCTTGTCGCTCATTTTGTAAGTGTTATATTACAAATGTAATAATTCCATCGAAGAAATATTGAAGTGTAATCTTCAATTTTATAAGCTCATACCTATTGTTCGGTGGTTTTTTTCAAAACCGGCTTACCATTTACCGAATCTTTTGAGGCTTTGTTGCCGGGCAATTTTACAGGCGCACCTTTCAGCAGGCTGTCTTTCGCCGTTTTTATCGCCGGTGATTTTTGAATCATCTTATTCACACTATCGGCAACGGCTTTTACCCCCGGCATTTTTGATGGCAGTTTATTCAAACTATCCTTGGCGGCTTTAACTCCCGGCAGTTTCTGCAGCGACTTAGCTGTAGTATCTTTTACTGCTTTGCCATCCGGCAGTTTTTTCACCCCTGCCTTGCCCGCCTTTGCTTTTTCCTTTGCAGCTTTCGCATCAGCCTTTCTGCTATACGAAGGAATAATCGACTCCTTTGAAATGGGCCGTTCTTTTGGCTTCCATATAAAGCCTTTTAGTATTTTATCATCATCCACAACTTTAGCAATGGGCGTGTATTTATGCTCGGGCTTTAAATAAAACCCAATACGGGTTGCCTGGTTGTTCTCAAAATCAACACTTATGCGGGTACTTAACGACCGCTCCATACCGGTTACTTTTGTGCTCCCGCTATCGCGCGCAAAATAAATACTTTCGGCGTTGCCATCAATAAACATCTGGTGCAGCTTATCATCCTTAAAATAGCCGCGCATTTTTTTGCCGCCCGTTTGGTTAAAATGTACGGAATCGTCCTTCTCAATATTCACAATAAAGGCATGCGGAAACATCGTCATGTTGTCCATCTTTTTATGCTTCATCTGCATATACACCGTATCACCGGTTAGTTGCGAGCCCTGGGTCCATATAATCGGGTTCACATAACAGCGAATGGTAGAATCGGCATTGCTGTAGAACATTGAGTCGGCTTTGGCTTGCAGATCCGACTTAAACATTTTAAAATGATGGTGACCTATTACAATACGTATACGCGCGGTATCAAGCGGCTCAAGCTTCCTGGCCATCGTAACCGAGTCGTCAAACTTTTTCTTTCGAAGGCTGTCGGCTAACAGTTGCCTTTTGCTTGGCGCTGGCGGCGCCTTTTTTACCACTAGTTTGGGCTTGCCAAAAAAGTCACGGTGGCGAAAGGTCGTGTCGACCAATACACCGGCCGGCGCAGCCGTTAAAAACTTCGAATCTGGCACTTTCTTCTTTGGCTTCGCCGAAGAATCCCTTATATGCGCCAGCCGTTGTTTTTCCTGGTATATTTTTAAGTCCTTATAAGTTAAAATCCGGGTTTCAATCGTATCTGCCGACATATAAACCGAATCGCGTTTAAGGTGGCTCGTATCTTTCTTTACAACAGTAGTAACAGGTTCCTTATCATACACCGGCTGCCCGCGCCTCAATGGAGTTATCCCGGGCTTGGTCACCGGTTTTGATTTCCCCGGAATTATTTTGGCCTGCACCGTTTTCAAATTATTGGTTTTTACATTAACCGGTGGCTTTTTAATAACGGAGTCTATCTTTTTACGGATTACATCGGTATCCGCATGCAGTTTTTTAAGTATGGTATCAACTTTCAGTTTACCCTCTTTTATTAACGCCGGGTTATACTTTCGGGTATTGGCAACAGTGTCAGTCTTGCCGGGAACGGTTTGCTTTATCAGCTTCGCCATGTTAATGGTGCCCTTATTTTTGCCGGGGTTTATCTTAAATACCGAATCGGCTTTTCTTACAGAATCAGCTTTTGCCAGCGAGTCGGTTTTGGTGGTATCTTTTTTTTCCGTAACAATAATTATGTAGGGGTCTTCGGTCATTACCGTTCGTTCTTCATCTTTAAAGTAGGTACCCAAATTGCCTTTGATGGTAGTTTTCTGTTCCTTGTCGGTAAACGTTACGTGTTTAACCGCCCGGCCATAGCCTTTCAGCTTATCATAAAACAAACTATCTCCTTTTAACGATTTTGTGCCCGATGTATACAGGTTGTTTTTTCCGAAAGCGGCTTGCTCCGTAACCGTATTATATTGCCCATTTTCCGTATAAAGCGTGTCTCTGTCCTTTTTAGCGGTATCGCTCTTTTTGGTCTTTGGAGTTTTGTCTTTGCCGGTGCTATAAATATGCGTCGGCCCATAAAAATAGGCAATTTTGGTTCCCGTATTATACCGCATCGTATCGGTTTTCACCAATGCATCGGGTGTAGTGAGCGATACATCATACCTGAAGTATGAGTCGCGGGTAAAGGCAAAGTAGTAGCCGTTTTTACTTAAAAGCGTATTGTCTTTATTCACCAGCTTGCCGCCATCGGTATAGGTGCCAATGCGTGTGGCCGTGTTATAGGTTAAATGATTGGTAGTAAGCGTGGCGTCTTTATCAACCATTTTTACGTTGTCGGTAAGTATGGCTATTTTGGTGTTACCGTTATAATTCAGCTTGTCCGAAAATATGTGCAGCGTGTCGCCCTGGTTTATTACCACGTTGCCAAACGCGTCGAATGCGTTATCCTGCGGATAAAAGTAGGCACTATCTGAAGTGAGCGTGCTAAAATCCTGCTTAAAGGTACCCTGGTAAACTTTAATCAAATCTTTGCCGTTGCGCTTCACTCCAAATGTCTCCCGCGATTTTACCAGTGTAACCGACGATTTTTTCTGGCAAAATGCGGTCGCCGAAAAGCACAATAACAGGACGAATAAAACGTATTTCCTCACGCTCGCAAAATTAGTTTTTTGTTGGGGTTTTAAATTAATAATTTTGATGGATGCTGCCGGTTAAAAATTTCACTGATTTTATCGATCAAAATTCACTTTTTGACGGGCAAAGTAAAATACTTGCAGCCGTTAGCGGGGGTATGGATTCTGTTATCATGGTTCATTTACTCAAATCGGCAGGGTATAATTTTGGTATTGCTCATTGTAACTTTCAGCTTAGGGGCGATGAATCTACCGGCGACGAACAATTTTGCCGCCAGCTGGCACAACAACTTGATGTACCCTTCCACACTACCAGCTTTGATACTTTAACATTTGCTAGTGATAACAAAGTATCCACCCAAATGGCTGCCCGTACACTCCGTTACCAATGGTTTGAAAAGGTTAGGGAACAGGCGGGCTATTCAGTTATTGCGCTTGCACACCACCAAAACGATGCAATTGAAACAATATTGTTAAACCTCACCCGTGGAACCGGCATTGCCGGCTTGCATGGTATTTTACCTAAAAATGGCCCGCTTGTACGGCCCTTATTATTTTTAGGGCGCGATGGTATTCACCAGCTAATACAGAGCTTACAAATACCGTACCGCGAGGACAGTTCGAACTCATCAACCAAATACGCCCGCAATAAAATACGGCTCGAAGTTATGCCGAAGCTAAAGGAACTGAACCCGGCCCTTGAGCGTACCTTTGAAAACAACCTGCAGCATTTCAGGGAACTTGAAATATTGCTTAACCTGCGGGTGGCAGAATTGCAGCAAAAAGTGGTTGTAATTTACGGGGGCGAAAGCCATATTTTTTTAAAGGATATTATCGACCTGGAACCCAAACGCCTGCTGCTTTTTAACCTGCTGCAGCCCTATGGCTTTAATGAAACCAGCATTGATGATTTAATTTCAGCATTGGGTAAACACTCCGGCCGCGTTTTTGAATCAGAAAATTTTAGATTGATATTAGACCGGGAGCGGCTCATTTTAACAAAAAAGGGTACTGGCCAACAACGGGAAGTGTTGATTAATATACACGACCGGGAGATTAACTATGGCCGTTATAAGTTGAATATTTTGCATGACGATAGTCCGCTTATTGTAAAAAACAACCCGATGGCTGTTTCAATCGATGCAGGGTTATTAATTTATCCCTTAACTTTGCGGCCGTGGCAGCAAGGCGATTCTTTTGTCCCGTTGGGGATGAAGGGCCGTAAAAAGGTAAGCGATTTTTTTGTTGGCGAAAAAGTGCCGTTACATCAAAAAGAGCAAGTACCGCTGCTGATAAACGGCAATGGTGATATTGCCTGGCTGGGCGGTTACCGGCTTGCCGATAATTATAAAGTTACCAAAGACACCAAAAAAGTAGTTATATTCGAGTTGGTTTTAATTTGAAGATTTGGAAATGCGACGATTTGAAGATGAAAACAACTTCAATTTCATAACAAAAAAACATCTTCAAATTTTCAAATCATCAAATCATCAAATTAAATGGATAAACCGGATTTCGTTGAGAAACAATACCTCGGCAGGGAATTTATACCAATAACCATACGCCTGGTGCTGGCTATGTTTTGCTTTGCGGCTTATTTTTTTACCGACGAGCGCGAGCGTAACGGCGGCCTGCTGGCTATTGTAGGCTTCGCTATTATCATCATATCCATCATTATGGGTTTCCTGCTGCATTTCCGCATCCGTGTTGAAAATAAAAGTATCATGCTTGATGGGCTCTGGACCACACGCCTGGTTAAAATAGATCTGAACAGTATTGTAAAAGTTGAAAGAAAAGAATACAGCAGATATTTATTCAATAACCCTGTTTATAACCTCCATTCAAAAGGTACTATCCGCTTTTATTGCGCAGGCAAAGAAGCGCTGCACCTTACGGACCGCGACGGCCTCATCTATATCATCGGCTCCCAACATGTAAATGAATTTTTAAGGTCGATTAAGGAAGAGATGAAGAAGTGATTTTTTGATTTGAAGATGTGTTGATTTGATGATTTGAAAATGCCCCCCCCCGGTCAGAACAATGTGACGTGTTACATAGTTATCAAATCTTTAATATAATCATGTTCTTTTTCGTGAACCGACATTAATGCTGCCACCTTTTCAACTTCGTGATAGAATTCGTTATCGATAGGGGTTTCGCATTCGTGTAGTTGGGTTACAATATGGTCTAAACACAATCTATATTCATTGTATTCCAGATATTCTTGTGCTGTTGCCACGTCAGTAGCAGGTAAACCCAATTGCTGCGCACGTGTGATTAATGTAGCAAGTTGTTTACGAATTTTTTGTCTGGGTAAAAACAAGATATTGAAATTGAAATCTCAAGTTACGATTGATTTACGTAAAATAAAATTCTCTTTAGTCCTATCGCCATAATATCTTCCGCACTTTAAACTCTATTCATCCTGCGTTGCCATAAATCTTCCCAAAAAAATAAGAGCAGATGCTTCTTAAAACATCTGCTCTTATCTTAATTCTTTCATCCGCACATCAGAAATACGCATCCCGCACCTGCGGGACACATCATTCTATAACTTTATCTCTTCGTCTTTACCTGAAAAGAAGTGGAACTCCGTAATTTGATACGCCGGATTACTTTTAACCTTTATCCACTGGTTGTATTTTACAAACCATTTCACCTGGCGGTTTATAAAGCCTTTTTTAATATAGGCCTCAATATAAGGGTGAACCGTAAGTGTAATATTTTTTGCGTTTTGCTCAACCAGTATGAAGTTAAAGTTAGTCTCGATATCATCAAGCAGCAAAATGGTAGGCCTGATGGTACCTGTTCCGTTACAGGTTGGGCAAACTTCGCTGGTAACAATGTTCATTTCCGGGCGAACGCGCTGGCGGGTAATTTGTACCAGTCCAAACTTGCTCGGTGGCAAAATGGTGTGTTTTGCACGGTCGTGGGCCATTTCGGCGCGCAGGTAGTCGAACAGGTCTTTACGGTTGTTTGGCTTGTGCATATCGATAAAGTCGATAACCACAATGCCGCCCATATCGCGCAGCCTGAGCTGGCGGGCAATTTCTTTAGCAGCCTCTTTATTTACCTGGAAGGCATTTTCTTCCTGGTTTTCTTTATTGGCTGTGCGGTTTCCGCTGTTTACATCGATAACGTGCAGGGCCTCGGTATGCTCAATAACCAGGTAGGCACCGCCTGCAAGGTTTACTGTTTTACCAAACGCACCCTTTATCTGCTTATCAATACCGTAGTGCTCAAATATGGGCACACTATTTTTGTGGAAACGCACGATACTCTCCAGATCCGGCGATATTTCATGAACGTACGACCGCACTTCTTCGAACATGCTGTTGTCGTTTACATAAATATGCTGAAAATCGGGATTTAAAATATCGCGCAAAAGGGTCGAGGTACGGTCAATTTCGCCAAGCGCTTTTTTTGCGGGCTCGATAGACGGCAGGCGCGTAATGAACGACTCCCACTTTGATATTAAATCAAGCAGGTCCTTTTGCATTTCGGCAACACCTTTACCTTCTGATACGGTACGTATAATTACGCCAAAATGCTTTGGCTTAATACTTTCAACAATTTTACGCAGGCGGTTACGCTCGGTGTTGCTCTTTATCTTTTTCGAGATAGAGATAACTTCCGAGAACGGCACCAATACTACGTATCGTCCGGCAATAGATATATCTGAGCTTAAGCGGGGGCCTTTTGTTGAAATTGGCTCCTTGGCTATCTGCACAGGTATAAGCTGACTTTTCGATAATAATTCCGAGATTTTACCCCCTTTATTAATATCCGGATCCAGCTTAAAATTATCTAAAAGCTTTGACTGGTATCCCCCGCTACGTACTTGTTTGGTTAGCTTAAGCAGGCTTTGTACCTGCGGCCCCAAATCAAGGTAATGCAAAAAGGCATCTTTCTCGTAGCCTACGTCAACAAAAGCTGCATTTAGCCCTGGCATAATCTTTTTGATACGGCCAAGGTAAATATCACCAACAGTATAATTGTTGCTGATTTGCTCTTTATGAAGTTCTACAAGCTGTTTGTCCTGTAATAATGCAATAGTAGTCCCGCTGGGGGATGAATCGATAATTAATTCTTTTATCAACTGCTACTCCATTTCTTAAAGCGGCTATACAACCGCACGTTAATTAGTGGGTAAAAAACAACTTTGCCTGTAATACAAACAGGAAAATAAGCATGGGGTAAGTGTTTAGTCCTAAGTCTATAGTCTTAAGTCTAAAATCGTTCCCCAAAGTAAAAAGGGCTATCGACTTAGGACTTAAGGCTACCGACTAAAAAAACATTGCTTATTTTTTCTTATGTCTGTTTTTTCTCAAACGTTTTTTACGTTTGTGGGTAGCCATTTTGTGTCTTTTACGTTTTTTACCGCTGGGCATAATAATAATTTTTAATGTGTGATTAATTCTTCAATTCTTTTATGTAGTCGTCAATCTTCTGATCAAAAGTTGGATCAGTAACTAATTCCTTACATTTTTGGTAAGCTGCAATAGCTTCCTTTTTTTGTCCTAATTCCTTGTAGCTTTCGGCCATATAAAAGTACGGGCCAGCTTCGGGCTGTTGTTCAATTACAGTTTTAAACCTTGCGATAGCTTTATCAAACTGACCGCTTTTCATGGCGAACAAGCCAAGGTTTAAATTTGCATTCCGGTTTTTAGGGTCCTGCTTTACCACGTCAAGCAACAGCATTATACCCTGCATCGGCGAGCCGCCGTCAGGGTCGGTAATACCAGAGCTTGTTTGGTTTACATAGGCAATACCTAAGCCGGTTTTGGCATCAAGGTCGGCAGGTTTTAGCTTTACAGCATTTTTATAGTTAGCAATTGCGTTTACTACAAATGTTGGCTGTGCTGCTGTGTCCTGGCTAGTACGGTAGGCTTCGTTGAAACGATTGCCCGCATTTAACCAGTTTTCAAACTTGTTTTCCTTTTGGGCAATATCCTGATAATAAAAAGCGGCCGGTGCCGGCTGATTTACATCATCCCACAATTTGGCCAGTTTTCTCTGCAGGTTAAGTTTATCAGAATCAGATGTTGCGCTTTTCAGCTGGCCCTCAAGGTCATTTATCTGTGCAGATAACGACGCGCCAATTAAAATTTTGGCAGCTCCAGATACAACTGATACATCAACAACCTTGCTAACGGGTTTACTTTGGTTTACAGTGGCACGGGAATGTCCCGGGTCATCTTTAGCCTTAATCAACCCCTTTACAGGCATTAAAAACAAACCGCCCATAATAGCGAAAACTACTACCAGTACAGCTATTTGTTTTTTATGCATTGCCTTAAATTATTTGGTAATTTTGTTGCCGGTCCTAACTTTATCAACAAAGGTTTTTGCTGGTTTAAAGCTTGGTACAAAGTGTTCCGGGATAATGATGGCAGTATTTTTCGAAATGTTACGTGCTGTTTTTTTCGCTCTCTTTTTTACAACAAAACTTCCAAAACCTCTTACGTATACGTTTTCACCGCCCATCATTGAGGATTTTACTACTTTAAAAAACGCCTCAACAGTTTCCTGCACGTCTACTTTTTCTATTCCTGTCTTTGACGAGATTTCAGTTATAATTTCTGCCTTAGTCATATCTGCTTTTTCTTTTATTTATTATACAATTACTTAACTGATTTGGGGTTGCAAAAGTATCTCTTTATTACTAAAGATTGAAATAATTAACATTATTTTTTTATTACATGCTGTGATTCAGTTAAAAGCCTCAAAAATTATCTATAAAATGGTGTTAATTGCTTAGTACTTTTACACCCCATGAATTTTAACCACGAACTGCTAAACTGGTACCTAAATAATAAACGCAATTTGCCCTGGCGCAACACTACCGATGCCTACGTAATTTGGCTATCCGAAATTATTTTGCAGCAAACCCGGGTTGAACAGGGAATGCCCTATTTTAATCGTTTTTTAGAGAAGTACCCTACAGTTACCAGTTTCGCCGCGGCCAGTGAAGACGATATTTTAAAACTGTGGCAGGGCCTGGGCTATTACTCCCGGGGCCGCAATATGCTTAAAACTGCGCGACTGGTTCAGGAGCAATACGACGGCATTTTCCCACAACGTTATGACCAGCTTATAAAACTTACGGGTATCGGGGAGTATACGGCCGCGGCTATCTCATCGTTTTCCTCAAACGAGGCTAGGGCGGTTGTCGACGGTAATGTGTACCGGGTACTAGCGCGCTACCTTGGTATTGACGAGCCCATAAACAGTACTAAAGGCAAAAAAATATTCCAGGAGGCTGCAAACGATTTACTTAATAGTGAAATGCCCGGCATGCACAACCAGGCAATGATGGAGTTTGGGGCGGTAATTTGTAAACCAAAAAATCCCGGGTGTGGCATTTGCCCGGTGCGCACCGGCTGTTATGCTTTTACCCATAATGCAATAAACAGCCTGCCTGTTAAACTAAACAAAGTGAAGGTGCGTGAGCGCTTTTTTAATTATTTTTTGGTCACCGACAGCGACAGCGTGTTGGTAAACAAGCGCGATCAAACTGACATCTGGGCAAATATGTACGATTTGCCATTAATTGAAACCACTGCCTTACTTACACCCGAAGAATTATTTAACAGTGATAAGGTTGCAGAATTCTTTGGTGCAAATTTAAAAATCAGCGAAATATCGCCTCTAAAAAAACATGTACTTACCCATCAGCGACTGTATGTTCGTTTGATAACACTCCAAAACAAGCCCCTGAAATTGCAGGAAAATTGGTTTTATACACCTGTAGAAAACCTTCAAAAATTAGCCATTCCTAAAATCATATTTATATTTATAAAAAATATTTTTAATTTGTAATATATTTTTTGTTGCTTTACAATATATATGTCAGGCGTAAATAAAGTTATTTTGGTGGGCCATTTAGGGAAAGACCCCGAAGCCCGTACTTTAGAAGGTGGTGTTTCAGTAGTAAGTTTTCCGCTTGCTACGTCAGAAAGTTTTAATAAAGATGGTCGTAAAATCGAGCAAACGGAATGGCACAATATTGTAATGTGGCGCGGCCTTGCTGATGTGGCTGCAAAATTTTTACAAAAAGGAAAGCTTGTTTATATAGAGGGGAAGTTGCGCACCCGCTCGTTTGAAGACAAAGAAGGAATAAAAAAATACACTACCGAGGTAGTTGCCGAAAACTTTACCTTACTCGGCCGGAAGACTGATTTTGAAAATGACGGTGTTGCTTCAAAACCAGTGACAAAAGATTTAAACGGCACCGCCGGAGACGTTAATATAGCTTACTAAACCAATTGCAGATATTTATAGAAAGCCACACGGTAACCCCGTGTGGCTTTCGTGCGTTTGCCCATTTAAAGAAAAACGCTGAATTGTCGTGTCACCGTCACGACAATTCAGCGTTTTAGTTAAAAGGATGCAGCCATTATAGCGATGGGTTTAAAACCCATCGCTATGGGGAAAGCCGCCTGATGTTTTACCCGAACTGTTCTTATCTACCTCCCGGAGGGCAGTGCTCTTTTAAATATTGTGTGTACAAAGTGCGCAGGTGCAATGTTGTTCCCGGCCCTTCATATATTGCGTGCGTTCGGTTAGGGTACGACATCAGCTGAAATTGCCTGTTGTATTTTACCAACTCGTTAATCAGCATTTCAGCGTTTTTATAGTGTACATTATCATCGCCGGTGCCGTGTACGTAAAGCAGGTTGCCGCGCAGGTTTTTGGCATAAGTAATAGGTGACCCCTGTATAAATACTTGCTTGCTTGCTTCGTCAATGGGTACACCCATGTAACGTTCCTGGTAAATATTATCATAAGTAAGCTGCCAGCCAACTGCCGCCACAGCTATCCCTGTTTTGTAAATTTCAGGATGCTGAAACATCAGGTTAAGCGTGCACGAGCCGCCGCCACTCCAACCCCAAACCGCTACCCGGCTTGAATCGACATAAGGCCATTTCAAAATCTCTTTTGCGCCCATGGCCTGGTCCTGTATGTTTACTATACCAATTTTTTTGTAAATTGATTTGCGCCATTCAGCGCCTTTCGGGGCCGGAGTGCCGCGATTATCCAGTGAGATATAGATATATCCGTCTTTAGCCATATCACCAACGTACTCGCCATTGCGGCCGGTTCCGTAGCTATCGGTAACGGTTGCACCGGCCGGTTCGCTGTAAACATAAAATACAACCGGATACTTTTTAGCCGGGTCAAAATCCAATGGTTTCACCATCCAACCGTCCATCTCAACGCCATCAACAGTTTTCACTTTAAAAAACTCCGGCTTGTTTTTGGCATCGGTATTTAATTTAATAACCGTTCCGTTAATATGTTTATGGTCGGGCAGGCTTACTACTTCGCTCTGGTACGGCGTGTAAATATTTGAAAATGTATGCAAGCCAATTTTTCCGTTAGGCGATATTTCATAGCTATGCGTACCCGGCTCGTCCATAGGCGTTACACGCTCGGCATTGCCACCGCTTAATTTTATACGATAAAGGTATTCCTGGGTAGCGTTATCAGGCGACGCCATAAAATAGATATAACCTGTTGCCTCATCAATTAAATTAAGCGCTTCTACATCATAATTGCCTTTCGTAATTAGCGTTTCCTTGCCATCGCGGTCAATTTTCGATATATGCCTCCAGCCGTCCTTTTCACTTATCCATAAAAAATCTTTGCCTTTATTTATCCATTCCCACCCTACAGGGTCGCCGCCGTTCCAGCGCGATTTACCGTCAATCCAGGCCTTGTCTGTTTCTGTATGGATGGCCCTTGCCGTTCCGTTTGACACATTAGCCGTAAAAATTTTACTTTCTGTTTGCGCACGATTCAGTTGCTCCAAAATAATCTCGTTGGAGTTGGTTGTCCATTCCATACGCGGAATATAATGCTGTATGGCGTCGCCGGGAATGTTCATCCAGGTAATTTTACCGGTGGTAACATCAACCACTGCTATCTTACATTCGCTAGGGTTTTCGCCCGCTACCGGGTATTCAACCGGCACCACGTATGGATAGATGGAATCGGTGGTATTAAGCATCAAATACTTTTTGGTATTAGCGGCATTTATTTGCCAGTAAGCAATACTATGGCTATCAGGCGACCAGCGGAAACCATCCCTGCAATCCAGTTCTTCTTCGTACGCCCAGTCGAACGTACCATTAATACGTGTTTGGCTGCCATCGGTGGTTAGCTGTTTAACTGCACCGGTAGCTAGGTCTTCGGTATAAATATTATGTTCGCTAACATACGCTGCTTTGGTACCATCGGGCGATAGTTTGGCAAACATCAGTGAAGATTCCGGCCTCGCGGTACCCAATTGTTTTAAAGTTTTTGCAGCAATGTCGTACACCCAATAGTCGCCACGGGTATTGTAGCGCCAAACCTTTTTGGTATTGGTAAATATTAGCACCTTTTGCCCGTCTTCCGACAGGTAGAAATTAGCTACTTTAAGCGGACTTTTGCCCTGCGGTGTAAGCATTTCGTTGCTTACCAAAACAGTTTTCTTCGCCGGATCGCGGGTGTCAAGTTCTACGATTCCGTTGGCCTCTACGGCGCGAAAGTACTGGTAACCGTCGGCTGCCCAATGCGTTCTTCCCCGCTGCGCTTTTACCGCCAGCTGGCATAGCATGAGCCCTAAAAAAAACAAGGGTATTAGTTTTTGTTGATAAGTTTTAATATTCATGTGGTCAGTTTTTAGCTTAATTTTATTTATGGGTAATGCGTCCGTAAATTTTGCGTTAAATTAGTACTTTATCAAATGAATCACTAATTGTCACTAATTAATTCGAATTACACGAATTGAACGAATTGACCAAGACGACAGCATGAATTAGTGAAATTCGCCCTAATTCGTGATAATACGTGTTTATTTTAAATTCTTCAGATGAAAAAAATACTTGTGAGTGTGGTTGGTCTTTTTAGCTGTGTGATGGTTAGTTATGCACAACGTATCGACAGGAGTAAATTTATTAAGGACAGCCTCGATTTTTATATTAACCGCGCTCTCACCAACTGGCGTATTCCCGGTGCTGCCGTCTGCATTGTTAAGGATGGCAAAATTGTGTTGATGAAGGCGTATGGCATTAAAGAGCTTGGTTTACCCGCCCAGGTTGATATTAATAGCCTGTTTATGATAGGCAGTAATACCAAAGCTTTTACCGCCACGGCGCTGGCCATGCTGCAAACCAATAAACAGCTTTCGCTTGATGACAAGGTTAACAAATACCTACCCCAATTTAAGCTGGAAGGCAAGCCCGCCGACCAGGTACTCATTCGCGATCTGCTTTGTCACAGGCTGGGTTTTCAAACCTTTCAGGGCGATTTTACATTTTACAATACCAACTTATCCCGTGCCGATGTTATAAAGCGGCTGGGCATGCTGAAAACCGTTTACCCTTTCCGTACCAAATGGGGTTACACCAATGCGGCGTTTTTAACTGCGGGAGAAATTATCCCGGTGGTTACCGGCAAATCGTGGGAGGTTTATTTAAAGGAAAATATTTTTGCGCCGCTGGGCATGACCAATACTGTTGCGTTGAGCGCCGATATGCCTAAATCATTAAACCGCACTGTACCTCATACCCTGATTGATGGGCGGTTATCACCTATACCCTATTGCCAGATTGACGGACTTGCACCGGCCGGCGGAATCAGCTCGTCGATAAACGACATGAGCAAATGGGTGCTTGCCCTGCTAAGTGATGGCAAGGTTGGCCAAAGGCAGGTAATACCTGCCGCTGCCATAAACGTCACCCGCGAGGCACAGGATATTATGGGCCGGGTAAAGCATTTAAATGGCGAAACCAATTATGAGCTTTATGGCCTTGGCTGGATGATACAGGATTATTCGGGCCATCACCTTATTATGCACGATGGCGGAGTGAACGGTTACCTGTCGTCGGTAACACTGGTACCGCAGGATCATTTGGGTATTGTTATTTTAACCAATACCGACCAAAACAACTTTTTTGAAGCCCTGCGCTGGGAAATAATGGACGCCTATTTTAAAATGCAATACCGCGATTACAGCGATACGTATTTAGCCGAATTTAAAAACGATGCAGCTGTTGAGCAGGTGGCAGACAAGAAACTGCGCGATTCAGTTGCCCTGAATTTAAAACCGGCCTTCCCCCCATCAAGCTATACCGGCAAATATACCAACGACCTTTATGGCAGCATGACGATAACACAGGGTGAAAACAACGACCTGGAGATACGCTTCGAGCATCACCCTAAAATGTATATTCACCTACAACCCCTGGGAGGTAACCGTTTTTATGCTACCTTCTCCGATCCAACGCTGGGCAAGGCTGTGTTCCCGTTTATCGTTAAAAATGGCAGCGTAAAAGGCATAAGGGTTAAGGTTGCCGATTTTGTGGAAAGAGATGCGTATGATTTCACAAAAGCCCCATAACCTCCTGTAAACCAAATAAGGAGAATTAATAAATAGATTTTCCTGGTCGTTGTGGTACGACAAACCACCTATTTCATCAAAAAAAACACATATTTCCTGTTTTTGCGTTTAGGTATGATTGTTTAACCATTATGCCAATGCACAAACCAAGGTTTATACAATCGGTAAAAGGGAAAATAATTATTGCAGCCATACTGGCCTGTTTTGCCCTGTTTTTGGCCTGGAGCACCAGCAAGGGCGCTTTTACCGCTATGCTTGATGCCTTCGAAAATGTATCTGCACCAAACAACAAGCTGCGTTTGGTAAACGACTTGTCGCGCGGTATTGCCCGTATCGACCAGGTACAGCGCGCCCGCTCAATCAACAACCCCGACAAATATTACGGTTTCAATGATTCAAAGACACTGATTTTTAAAATTGATACGCTTCAGACGCTTTACCCTGTAAAATCGGCTCAGGTAGGCCGGCTCAACACGCTGAAAAAGTTGTTGCACGATCGCGACCGCCTGTTTGTAAACTACCTTAAAGTGCGCGAAGGACTTATTGACAATAAATCGTTTTCGGCGCAGGTTGAAGGACTGAATGAAATTGTGGCCCAAAGTGCAAAGCAGGCCGACAGCATGGTTACCACCACAGAAAAGAAAACATCGACTACCACCGTTTACCCGGCTTACACCAGCGAAAAGAAAGATAACCGAAGTTTTTTTAACCGCCTCTTTGGCAAAAAAAAGGCAATGGATACCGACTCATTGAAACAGCCTTTCCAGATAGTAAACGAGGAACTAAAAGTAAAGCACGACACCCTGGCAAAGGCCATACAGGACAGCCTACTGAAGGGCCTCGGGCAAACCATGCGCGACCTTGAAAAAGTTCAGCAGCAAAAAAGTGCTGCGTTTGTAACCCGGGAGGCGGTACTGATTAAATCAAGCGAAAACATCATCGGCCAGATATTGTCAATTTTGAATAAGGTTGAGGTAGAAGTGGTTATACAAACCGCCGAAAACAACATGGCGGCTAAAAACATGGTACAGGGCAGCATTAAGCGCATCAGTTTAATCATGCTGGCGTTTGTGATACTGATTGTTTTACTGGTTTATTTTATTTTGAGGGACATATCGCGTATAAACAAATACCGGAAAGAGGTGGAAAAAGCGCGCGACGAGGCTGAGTACCACGCGCAGGCAAAGCAGCGCTTCCTTTCAAACATGAGCCACGAAATACGCACGCCCCTGCAGTCGATAATCGGCTACGCCGAAATGGTTAAACAGCAAAAGCACCCGCAGCAGAAAGACATCGACGCTATTTATAATTCCAGCGGGCACTTAATGCAGATAGTGAATGAGGTACTTGATTATAACCGCATCATATCGGGCAAAATCAGCTTTATTAACCAACCGTTTAACATGCTGACGCTGCTGGATGAAACCGTTACCGTAATGCATTTGCAGGCCGAGAAGAAGGACATTGCCCTTACCACCAATTTTGACGAGGCCATTTCTGTTTTTGTAAATGGTGATCCGTTTCGTCTTAAGCAGATACTTTTTAACCTGTTGGGCAATGCTATTAAATTTACCGAGAGGGGTGGCGTAGCTTTAACGGTAAAATGTAAGCATGCCGGCAACTACATCGTTTTTCATTTCGATGTTACCGATACCGGTATTGGGCTGGCTGCAGAGGATGTCGACCGGATTTTTAAAGAATTTGAACAAGCAGGCGATGAAAAATTAATGCGTGTAGGTACCGGGCTTGGCTTACCCATAACCAAAGAATTGATAGAAAGCCAGGGCGGCGAAATAACGGTAAAAAGCAAACCGGATAAAGGCAGCAGTTTTAGTTTCGATTTGTCTTTCGAAAAAGCGCAGCAACCGGCAGGCCTTAAAAAACCTGTTACAAACGGGGGCGGAAACAATGATAAGGTTTGGATAATTGATGATGACTCATTCATCCTTGAACTATGTTCAAGGATTTTTGATCATAACCAAATACCTTACCGCTGCTTTAGCTCACCGCACGAACTGTTGGCTGCTAAATGGGATGCGGCAGTTAAATACCTGCTGCTCGACATCCGCATGCCCGAAATGAGCGGAATTGAGCTGTGCAGATTAATGCGTAAACAGGTGCCGGATGATGTGATGATTTATGCACTGACAGCCCAGGCGCTGCCCGGCGAAAGCGAAACAGTTTTGGACCATGGGTTTAATGGCCTGCTGATGAAACCATTCAGGGAAAGCGAGCTGGTGGCCTTAGTTTCGAAGAACAAACCCGGCGATACGGATTTACCACAGCTAAACCTCAAAACCATTGAAAAAATGACCTTTGGCGACGCGGAACAAACCGCTAAAATACTTAACCAATTTGCCAAAGACAGCACGCACGATATTAAACAATTAAAGGCGGCGATAAATGCAGAGGACACAGAAAAGCTTTCGCTAATAACCCATCGCATTGCCGGCCGCACTGCACAGGCCGGCTCACGTGAACTGGCCGAGGGCTTCCGCCGTGCTGAAATGGAGTTGACCGGTAAGAATGAATTAACACCAGCCCTTACCGAAAACATTTTGGCGCTTGCCGAAAAATTGCACACCCTGGCATTGGCAGCGAGGGAATATGGGGTGAAAGAAACCGTGGGATAGTTTCGGCTACTGATGAGAATACATTAACTATCCAACCCGTATCGCTCAATCTTACTGTACAGTGTCTTTCTGTCGATATTCAGCAATTTTGCGGCTTTTGATTTGTTGTATTTTACCTGGAGAAGGGTTTTTTGAATCAGCTGCTTTTCGTTTACCTCATTCTGGGCTTTTAAATCTGAATCTCGATTTTGAGGGATATGATTTGATATCGAAAACAACATCTCATCAGGCAGGGTATCGGCCCCGGCAACGTTTGTTTGGCTTAATAACACCATGCGCTTAATCACATTTTTTAGTTCGCGCAGGTTGCCCGGCCAATCGTATTTGTGTAATATTTCTCTGGCATCGGGGACAATTCCGCTTACGTTACGGCCAAGTTCCCTGTTTGCCTGGGTTATAAAATGTTTAATAAAAATATCGAGGTCGTCATCCCTTACACGCAACGGTGATAGTTGTATCTTAAATTCATTTATCCTGTGATAAAGGTCCTGCCTGAAGTCGCCTTCGCTAACGCTGTTTACCAGGTCGTCGTTGGTTGCAGTAATTATCCGCACGTTAACAGGTATCTGTTTATTGCTGCCCAGCGGTTGTATCACCCGCTCCTGTAAGGTGCGGAGCAATTTTACCTGCACGTCGTAGCTCAAATTACCTACCTCATCCAAAAAAAGCGTACCGCCATCTGCGTATTCAAACATGCCTTTTTTGTCGGCTATAGCACCCGTAAAGGCCCCTTTAATATGGCCGAAAAGTTCGCTTGCTGCTAAATCTTTTGATAATGCTCCGCAATCAATAGCCACAAATGGCTTTACCGCGCGTTTACTCTGGCTGTGAATGGTACGGGCCACATACTCCTTGCCGGTACCGCTTTCGCCCTGTATCAGCACGGCCATATCGGTAGGCGCAACTACATCTATATGCTCATGTAGCTTGTCCGAATCGTGACTGCTGCCTTTTATAAATTCCGGCTGCTCATTGGATGTGGTTTCGACTGGCTTCTTTTTACCATTAAGTGCATTGTGCATTATCATCAGCAACTCATCCGGGTTAACCGGCTTGGTAATATAATCAAACGCACCCGACTGAATAGCCTTCACTGCAGTGCGCACATCGTTAAAACTGGTCATGATAATAACCGGCACCACAGAGCCTGTTTCGCGCTCTTTAATAAGCACATCAAGGCCGATACCATCGGGCAACCGGTAGTCCAGCAGCAATAAGTCAAAGGGATGTTGTGCTATAAGCTTCAAACCGCCTTTAATATTTGGTGCTGCAAGTATTTCGTGGCCCTGCTTTTGCAAAAACCCTTGCAATAATTGGACGAAAGTTAAATCGTCTTCAACTATCAATATTTTTGCCATAGGTAATATGGGTTGATGTATGGCAAAAATACAAAAGCCCCCGGTATATCGGGGGCTTTTGAGGGATAAAACAATATTAACTGGAATTTACTGAATTATTTTTCCGTCTTTGTCGAATTTTAGCGCCTTAGTTTCGGTACCTTTTTTAACATCAACTTCGTAATACTGAGCGGTGCCTGCGGTTACTGCAAAGGCATCTGTTGGTACCCAGGTTTTAAAAACTTCTGTACCAAGCACAGTTTTTATAGGGTCGGGAAGGGCGTCTAATTTAATAGGTGTTTTTTTACCGGTATCTGCCTGGCTAACAATCGCAACGTTTTGCACGTTGGTCTTTAAGGTATTTGCTTTTACTGAGGCTAAGCCTACTACTAATACTGCTGCTGATAAAATGAATCTTTTCATAATTACAATTTGCTTTTTAAATATGATATGACTCAATAGTGCATAATGGTGCCAACGATTAAAATACATACAAAAGACCTAAAAATCAGATACTTAATAATTTCACACATAAATATGATTGTAGAGTTACTCCCCAACCTGCCGAAAAAAACAGCATTTTTCTATCGTACTTATATCGCGCACATCGAGTAGGAAGTAAGGGATTATTTCCCTTACTGTCCTCTCACACCACCGTACGTGCCGTTCGGCATACGGCGGTTCAATAAACATTAACAGTTTTTCAGCGGGGTGGTGATGTCT
>NZ_JAMXOE010000016.1 GCF_024055575.1 Mucilaginibacter flavidus
AATCGCCTCCAAATGCGATATGCAGGTCTCCTGCTCGTGATACCTTGCAAGTACTTCTATTATGTTCATTATCATAAAGATACATATTTTAAATGTCTTTTCATAGGCTATTACTCTCCAAAGGAGAGGGTTTTGAAATGGAATTGCTGAGAGCGAAGCTCAAGTCCTCTCCTTTGGAGAGGATTTAGGTGAGGCGAAACGCAAGCCGTTAAGTAAAACAATGTAGATTTATTAGTCCAATTCTTATATCGAACTCACCTAACTTTTAATATCCCAGCGGAGATTTTAGCAGTAATACCATACCGATCAGGCATTTCAATAATCGATTTTGAAATGAATTCAGCAGAAATTTCTTTTGTAACCCCATTTTTACCACTTTTGAAAATATAGATCGGGCGTGCAATCAAATCTGAAATCTGATTTTAGCGCTTTAATATTCATGGGCAGCATTTTTCAAGAGATAAAAAAACTGGGTGAAATACCTTCGTATTCAAAGCATGACAGGTTAGTCCAGGGCATTATTAATGCCATCGACGGCAAGATAGTCACCCAGGAAGAAATGCTTCCTACCGTGAATACCATGATGAAAGAACTCGGGTTTTCGCGGGAAACCATCATCAGGGGCTATAAAGAGCTGATCGAACGGGGTATTGTGGTATCGAAAAACCGGCAAGGGTACTTTGTTGGCGCGGGTAGTACCGACAGGATCATGAACGTTGCTTTGCTGATGTACAATCTTGACACCTTTGAGGAGCAATTCTATCGAAACTTCCGGCATGAAATCGGCCCGAACATAAACCTGAATACTTATTTCCATCATGGCGACATAGAAATATTCGAAACCATTTTATCGCAAATAAAGGGCAAGTACGGCATGTATGTTATTGCGCCGATACCTCATTCAAAAACCAAAGAATTGTTGGAAACTATCCCGCGAAACAAACTGCTGGTTTTTGACCGCTATGAACCATTGGAGGGTGCTTTTAACCATATAACGCAAGAGTTTGCGAACTCATCCTACCAGATATTTTCAAAACTGGCTCCCAGGATACGACAATTTGATGAATTTATTTTTTATCATTCGCCGGTTTCATTAGACCCTAAAGAGATTGTAGAATCATTCAAAAAATTCGTCAAAGATTTTAATATTAAGGGCCGCATTGAAAAAGAATACATCCCTGGTACTGTTAAGAAAGGAAAAGTATATTTCACCCTGGATAACTTTGCCCTTTGGCAAATAATGCGGGATTGTATCAGCAAAAACCTTGAACCCGGAAAAGACCTTGGTGTGCTTTCTTCAAACGATGAACCGGCGAAAGAAATAACAGGCATCACCACCTTCTCCGCAGATTTTGCTGAAATGGGTGTGTTGGCCGGGCGTGCTGTTTTGAAGAAACAGGATATACAATTAACAGTACCAATGCTTCTGTTCACGAGAACTACGCTTTAAAAATACATGGACTGGATAGTTATATCGAGCTTTTTGTTTTTTACTTGCTCGGCGGCCTTCCTTTCGTGGTATAAAGCCCGGAGTAAAAAGCAAATTACTTTAAATAGTTTCTTTCTTGCCGACAGGAACCTCGGATTTTTACTGGTGGGATGCGGGTTGCTTTTTACCAACATCAATACATCGACCATCATAGGCGAGAACGAGCTGGTCTATACACATAACATGACGGTAATGGCGTGGGGGATAACCTCCGTGTTTGCTATGTTACTTGTATCTGAGTTCATTATGCCGATGTATATCCGGCTAGGCATTTCAACTACGCCAGATTTTCTTACAGCGCGATATGGCCACAACGTAGGCAAGATAGTATCCATAATTTTTTTGGCAGGCTACGTAATTAACCTGCTGCCGTCGGTATTATATAGCGGGGCGCTGGGCTTAAACGGGCTGTTCAATTTTTCAGGCGTACTTAAAACTGACTATGGCACCACCATCCTGATCCTGATTTGGGCAATAGGGACAGTGGGCTGTGTGTTTACTATCCTTGGCGGACTAAAAGCCACAACGATATGGGACACGTTCCTCGGCATGGGCCTTTTCGCGGTAGGCCTGGTATTGCCCGTTTTTGGCCTTAAATACCTTGGGCACGGCAGCATACAACATGGTTTAAGTGTTTTATTAACAAACCAAAAAGAACATTTCAACAGCATAGGCTCAGCAACCGACCCTATACCATTTGGCACCCTTTTTACCGGGATGTTACTGGTGAACCTTTATTACTGGGGGACAGAACAATATATTGTTCAACAGGCGCTCGCATCAAAAGATCTCAAAACCTGCCAGAAGGGGATTGCAGTAGCCTGTTTGGGAAAACTAATCTCGCCGATATTTTTGAATATACCGGGCCTTATCGCCGTACCCATCTTCCTCCATATGCATAACACGGCTGAGGTATTTCCAATGCTCGACCGTTTGGTATCCCCGCCAGTTATCTCCGGATTTATAGCCGCCATAATTTTCGGTGCCGCATTAACCACGTTTAACGCAGGGTTGAATAGTTCGAGCACACTATTTATACTGAACGTTTATAAACCATGGCTGGAGAAGCGCCTGCAACCTGCTACGGAAAAAAAACTGATCAGAACTGCTAAGCGCTTCGAGATAATGGTTTGCTTAATTGCCGTTATGGTGGCACCGCTTATTATTTTTGTTAAACATGGCTTTTACACTTATGTGCAAATAGTAAACGGTTTTTTTAATGTACCTATTTTTACCATTATGTTTATAGGGCTTGTGACCAAAAGAGTGCCTGCCCTGGCAGCAAAGGTAGGACTGACGTTTTTTATAGTTTCTTACGGATTAACGCAATTGGTGTTCGACCTCCATGTCCACTTCCTGCACATCCTGGCCATCCTGTTCGTGCTGACCTGCGCCATCATGTTCGTAATCGGCAAATTCTATCCCATGCCGATACCTTATAACCACAAAACAAACAATTTAGTGAGCCTTGAGCCGTGGAAGAATCGCCATTTGTATGCTGGTATACTCATCTTGCTGATGATATTAATGTTTGTCGTCTTTTCCCCATTGGTTCTTGCTAAATAAAATTTGCACATATAAAAGTATTTACCTACTATTGCAAAGTAGACCAGAATAGACCAAGAAAAATATTTACTTTTTGTACTATAAACTAATGCTGGCAATTGAGAAAAACTGTGTTTTGTAGTAACGCGTGACCGGGAACCAGGATCAAACTGCTTACCGGTGTCAAGATGCTTTTAGCCGTGAGATAGCTGGAGGTTAGCTAATTAGTTTCCCCCTGTGTGGTACAGGGGGACTTTTTCGTGGCAGGAGCGTCACAAACCAGGATATATAATAAAAACCGGGGATCAAAATTAGACAGGGGCGATACAAGTAATTCAATTCGTACACAATGAATTTACGTCGATACAAATTAGTTTTTTTTGCGCTGATATTTTATGGCTTTTCAGGTGCATGGGCACAAGTTAGCTTCACATCTTCGGACAAGGAACTTGAACGCGCTTTTACCTGGGCCAGGGAAATGGCGCTGCATTATAAAGGAGCAGAAACAGACCCGGTTGGGCCCTGGTATGAGGCGGCACTACCATCGCGGTATGCATTTTGCATGCGCGATGCCGCGCATCAAAGCATAGGTGCCGAAATACTGGGATTGAGCAGGGAAAACCGGAACATGTTTACATTGTTCGCCAAAAATATTTCTGCAGAAAAAAACTGGTGCTCGTACTGGGAAATCAACAAATGGGGAAAGCCTGCTCCTGCAGATTACAGGAATGATAAAGAATTCTGGTATAACTTACCTGCGAACTTTGACGTGCTTTTTGCAACATGGCGACTCTATCAGTGGACCGGTAACAAACACTATATCAATGATCCGGCATTTATGCGTTTCCAGCAAAAAACTGTCGGGGAATACATTGACACCTGGGTGCTGGCTGCCGATTCTCTGTTAAAAAGACCTGCGCACCTTCATACCCCGATCCCGTATAACGGGAAAGATGATTTTCAAAGCTGCCGGGGGCTGCCGTCGTACTCGGAAGGCATACCAGATATGAAAACCGGTGTCGATCTGGTGGCTGCGCTTTACCGTGGGTTGCAAACCTATGCAGACATACTTGCGTCAAAAGGACAGTACAGTGAAGCGAAAATATACGCCGCGAAAGCAGAGCAATACAGGCAAGCGCTGGAAGCTGATTGGTGGAACAACAAAGAAGCCCGTTATTTTGCTTATTATGGCAGCGACGGCAAGTTCAGTAATGATAATCCGGGACCGTTTCTGCTTTGGTTTGATGCGTTGAAAGACACAGCAAGGGTCAGGGCCAACCTGGCACAAATTGCCGCTACAAACATCAATGTAGAAACCACTTCCTATTTACCCTTTCTTTTTTATAACAACGGTGATTGGGGCACGGCCCGGAAATACATCCTTTACCTTTCGGACCCCGCCACAGCGAGGAGAGAATACCCCGAGGTTTCCTTCGGGGTGATTGAAGGCATTGTGCAAGGTTTAATGGGTATTACTCCTGATTCCCAAAACGGTACCATCAGTACT
This sequence comes from Mucilaginibacter flavidus, assembly GCF_024055575.1. GTDB lineage: Bacteria > Bacteroidota > Bacteroidia > Sphingobacteriales > Sphingobacteriaceae > Mucilaginibacter > Mucilaginibacter flavidus. The sequence goes on from NZ_JAMXOE010000016.1 coordinate 4,542, forward strand.
TTGTTTAAAACAACCAGCGGCGGCTCCGCTTCTGTAAATAATTTACCGGTATTGCAAACGACTGTTAACATCACCCACATTAATGACCATCAGTCGGCCATCACAAATTTAGGGCGTAGGTCTTTTAAATGGAAAGCTATCTTTACGGGGAATTATAAATATGCTGCCGTTAACAATTTATTATTGGCAACAAAGCGGGAAACCGACAAACAAGGTAAAGCTGTTAGTTGGGTACAGGTGGTTGTAAAGCCCGGTAGGCATGTGAAAATTGGTGTTAAACAATAATCAATTCTTAAACGATCAAGAAAAATTAATGAAAATCCTGAAGAAGAAAGCTTTCCTTGCGTTAATACTTTTAATTGTTAGGTTGACAGTATATAGTCAACAAACAACATTACCCGAACAAAAAGACCGTTGGGCTATACAGCCAGATGGGAGTATCACCTGGAATATAAATAACCGGCTGCCACATTCGGACCATATTGAAATGTCCGGCGAAAAAGTTTCTCTTTGGGTTGGTTATCGTGTTGACAGCGCCGGTATCTCCAGCATAACCCGTAAAGTAGTATTTCCGACGTTCCGGATGCTGCCTGATGATACCAGGAGCCATATTGCTTATAACTTCCAGGATAATGAATTGCCGCGGATATACATCGATAACAAACTGCTGAAATTTGAAATTTCACAGCGCGAACAAGGCGGCGATCTTGCATTTGTTGCTAAAAGTATTAACCATCATGGTGTTATGCGAATAATGGCCGAGGCCGGAAAATCAGCCCCGGTAAAAATTGAGCGCGCGTTGTTCCCTTCTGTAGATAAGCCAATGGCTATTGAAAAGTTTATTTTTACCAATACAGGGAGCAAACCGGTAACCGTATCGATGGAGAAATTGTATCGCGCAGTTACAACAGATACGCTCCGCAGTAAGTCATCGCCACATACTGTTGTGATGAAAACAGTGAATGATGGCAGCCGCGTTTTACAGCCCGGCCGGTCTGCTGTTTTTGCTGTGTGCTATTTCGCTACAGACCACCCCGAACAACCATTTCCGGTTGATCCGGGCGCGGAAGAGAATGAAAGGATTAAACGCATAGCCAAAATCCAGTCACCGTTACAATTGGAAACGCCGGACAGTATACTGAATACTGCCTTCGCTTTCGCCAAAATAAGGGCGACGGAAAGTATTTTTAAAACTAAACGGGGTTATCTCCACGGTCCTGGTGGGCTTGAGTATTATGCAGCCATATGGGCAAACGACCAGGCTGAGTACGTTAGCCCGTATTTTGCATTTTCGGGGGATAGCATCGGCACCATGTCAGCAATGAATTGTTACCGGTTATTTGCTAGTTATATGAACCCGGAATACAATGCTTTACCGAGTTCTGTTGTGGCAGAAGGAGATGCGATTTGGAAAGGGGCAGGGGACAGGGGCGACCAGGCTATGATAGCCTATGGTGCTTCGAGGTTTGCACTTACCTATGGTAAAGCCGACTCAGCAAAGGTACTATGGCCGCTCATCAGCTGGTGCCTGGAATATTGCCGCAGGCAAATTAATGATCAGGGTGTTGTCACATCACAAAGTGACGAACTGGAAGGCAGGTTCCCTTCCGGTAAAGCCAACCTGTCTACCAACTGTTTATATTACGATGCCCTGGTTTCTGCGACTATGTTGGCAGGCCAATTGCGGCTACCCAAAAAGCAGATTGAAGATTATAGGGCCAGTGCTTCTGCAATTAAGCTTAACATCGAAAAGTATTTCGGAGCTAATGTTGCGGGCTTCGATACTTACAAGTATTATGAAACTAACAATACGCTGCGCGCCTGGATCTGCGTGCCCCTTGCAATGGGAATTTACGACCGCAGCGAGGGAACCATAGCTGCCCTGTTTTCCCCCCAGCTTTGGACCGCCGACGGTTTGGCGACTGAGGCCGGCAAAGAAACTTTTTGGGACCGGTCCACTTTATATGCGCTTCGCGGTGTATTACAGGCCGGGGCTACCGACCAGGCGATGGACTTTCTTCATTACTACTCCCGCCGGAGGCTTTTGGGCGAACATGTCCCCTATGCTGTTGAGGCCTACCCGGAAGGCAGTCAAAGACATCTTTCAGCAGAAAGCGGCTTGTATTGCAGGATATTTATTGAAGGCCTTTTCGGCATAAGGCCAACAGGGTTCAATAGTTTTAACTGTACGCCCCGACTGCCCAAAAACTGGAAGCAGATGACATTGAGCAATATTCATGCATTCGGGACGGTATTCGATGTGGAAATTGCGAGAATGAACGGCGAAAAAGTAGCCGTTACAATAACAAAGGCGGGCATCGCACATACCGACATCATCAATGATGGTGAAACAGCTAAGATTAAATTATAATAAGGAGCGATCAGCAATATCGACTGACACAAACGATCTGCTTGCACGAAACCAATAAATAACCCAATTATTAACCTAATTATTAAAAACTATGATGAGAAAGATACGAGTATAAAGACAGCCATCGGGTAACCGCAAAGTAAAAAGCCGGAAAGTGTTCGTACCACTGCCCGGCAAGTACCTGGGTTACCATCAACCAATTGAGCAATTGACATAATTTTTTAACCCAAAGTTTTCAAAAATATGAATTTTAATTCGAAAGCTAAGCTTTTGCTATGGCTTTATTTACCTAAAATATTATCCCCCATACCCCTTACTGCGCTGATTATCATCACAGTTTTAACACAAGCAAACGCCGGGACGAATACCCGCCATCCCTTCAGCGGAGCGAAAAAAACACACGAGTCCGGCCCAACCTTCTTAGCAGAAGTTATAAAAATAGAGGGCAAGGTAACCGACGAAAAAGGCGCGACATTGCCGGGCGTTAGCGTGAAGATAAAAGGCTCCGCCAATGGCACCATAACCAACAGCGATGGTAAATACACCATTACCGTACCTAATGAGCAAACCATATTAGTGTTCAGTTATATTGGCTTTAACAGCCAGGAACAAAAAGTTGGCAATTCAACGGTAATCAATATTGTTTTAACGGGCAAAAGCTCCACTTTGAATGAGGTGGTGGTAGTTGCCTATGGCACCCAGAAAAAAGGAAGTGTTATAGGTGCGGTAAGCACCTTAAAAGGCGAAGAAGTACTTCAAAATGCATCGCCTTCTGTTTCTAACTCCTTAGCGGGGCATATACCGGGACTAATCATCAACAACCGCTCGGGCGAACCGGGTAATGATGGCGCAAGTCTTCTAATAAGAGGATTGAATTCCTTTGGCGGAGGCACCGGCCCGCTAATCGTGGTAGATGGGATACCTGACAGGGACCTGAACCGTATTAATCCAGACGATATTGAAAGTGTCACAGTTTTAAAGGACGCGTCAGCCGCTATTTATGGGGTGAGGTCGGCCAATGGCGCCATTTTAATTACAACCAAAAGAGGTAAATCAGGCAAGCCGGTTATCCATTACGACGGTTCATATGGTCTTCAGCAGATAACAAGGCTTACACAACGCGTTAATGCCTGGGAATATATGACCTATTTTAACGAGTTAAACCTTAACCAGGGAAACAGCGCCCCTTATCCGCAAAGCGACATTGATAAATACAAAGCGGGAAACGACCCCAACTACACCAGCACCGATTGGGTGAATGCCGTGTTCAGGAAAAATGCACCCCAAAACAATCATTCCCTTTCGGTACAAGGTGGCGGCGAACAGGTGAAATACTATTTCTCGGTACAATCGCTTGATCAGCAGAGTAATTTGAGAAACAGCGATGAGCGGTTTAAGGAATTCAATATCCGGTCGAACATTGACGCCACCATTTCACAAAACCTGAAAGTTAACCTGGATATTGCCGCCCGTAAGGAAGACAGAAATAGCCCGGTTATCTCCATGTCGCAGATATTGCACGAAGCAGTAAGTATGTACCCTTTCCTGCCGGTATACTGGCAAAACGGGTATGCTGATGCCGGCGTATCAAACGGACGAAACCCGGTAATAATGACCTCACCGGCCGCCGGTTACGATAAAACCAGCAATTACATTTTAAACCCCAAACTTGGTTTTGATTTAAAACTACCCTACATCACCCCTGGCCTGTCAGTAAATGGATACGCTGCATTCGATTATAACTACAGGGCGGAGAAAACCTTCAACCAGCCCTGGGATGCCTACACCTATGATATGACCACCAAAACCTACAACAACCAAAGGAGCGGTACGAGTATTTTGAGCCTTGCGCAGGACGGACGATTAACAAATGAGAACACATACTTCATCAAACTAGCTTATGACCAACAATTTGGCAAGCATACCATTAATGCATTTGCCGGTTTCGAGCAAAATACAACAAATTGGAATGACACTTATGCGTATCGCAGAGACCTGTTAAGTAACCAACTGGATCAGCTTTTCACCGGAAGTGCAGTAGGACAAAATGCGACAGGTTCTGCTTACCAGGATGGTCGTGAAAGCTATTTGGGCAGGGTTGCTTACAGTTATGCCAATAAATACTTAGCTGAAGCAACATTCCGCTACAATGGCTCATTTAACTTCCCTGCCGATAAGCGCTGGGGGTTGTTCCCTGCCGTTTCACTTGGATGGCGAATTTCGGAAGAAGATTTTTTCAAGAATAACTTTAAAGGTATCGATCAGTTAAAATTGCGCGCCTCGTGGGGATTGATGGGTAATGATGCCGTAGCCCAATATTTATATGTAACCCGGTACCAGTTGCAGCAAAGCCCCGAGTACTACAGCTATTTTGGCGACGGCTACACCGAGGCGAAGAACCTGTACCTATCTGCAACACCCAACCCCAATATTACCTGGGAAAAGCAGGATACAAGGAATATAGGCTTTGATGCGGCTTTCTTATCCAATAGGTTAACGGTTAGCTTTGATGCGTTCAGGTTTTTAAGAAAAGACATCCTGGCGCAGCGAAACGCTTCGGTGCCATTGTACACAGGCCTGTCACTTCCAGCTGAAAATATTGGCAAATCGCTAAATCGCGGTATTGATTTTTCTATCAACTACAACGAAACAAAAGGCACGGTCAAATACCACATCGGGGGCAATTTTACTTACGCCAAAAGCAAGATCATTTTCCGCGACGAATCACCTAATATCCCGGCGTGGCAAAAATCAACCGGCTACGCAATCGACTCATGGTTAGTATATCAAACCAAAGGCATCTACCACACACAGGCCGAGGTTGACAATTCTCCGCACATGCCGGGGGTAAAACCTGGCGACCTTTGGATAGTTGACAAAAGCGCCAACGGGCAGATCACCAGTGATGATATGGTGCGGATCCCGGAATCGGCCACGCCAAAGATCATGTACGGAGTTTTGATGGGAGCTGAATACAAAGGTATCGCGCTAAACCTGGTTTGGTCGGGACAGGCCATGGCCAAACAAATGATATTGCCACAACTAGAAGGTTCATTAGCAGCGCCGCCCGCTTGGTTGTATAATGGACGCTGGACTCCACAAAACCCCAATTCACAATATCCGCGGGCTTTTAACTATACGGATCCGCGAAATTCAGTGTATGCCGATTTCTGGTTACGCGATGCTTCATTTATGCGTTTGAAAACCGCAGAACTTTCATATACGCTGCCTGCAAATACGTTCGAAAAATACGGTATCGGTTCGGTAAAGGTGTTTTTTGGGGCCACCAACCTGTTTTCAATTGACGGGTTGAAGAAATACAATGTAGACCCCGAGACCAATAGCATAACAGGGGTTAACTACCCGCAATCGCGCATTTTCAGGTTAGGTTTAAATGTTAATTTATAAAATCGAGATAAATGAAAAATAAAATATTCATCTGTTGTTATATCCTATGTGTTATAATTACTTCCTGCAAAAAGGATGTCTTAAATAAAACGCCGCTTGATTCGTATACCGATCAGTCGGTGTGGAGCGATTTAAGTCTTGCAGAGGCCTTCGCAAACAACTTATACAATGTGCTACCCAATGCTGAACATAACTGGGATAACACAACCAACAGAACATGGGCCTTATCCTCAGCCACTGATGAAGCCTTCAACAAGTTTGATGATTATAATGCATCGGTAATGAACTCTGGTTCACTTACTCCGGACAACCTTGGCGTGTTTGACATTTGGGCGCCAACTTATAAAATCATCCAAAACTGCAACATTTTTTTATCGAAGATAGACAATGTCCCAGGCGACCAGGCACGCCGGAACGGCTTAAAAGGCGAGGTAACCTACCTGAGAGCCTATGCCTATTTCAAGCTGACCAGGGATTATGGTGGCGTTCCATTGATCACCAAACCATTTGACCTGAACAGCGATTTTAAGGCGGCACGTAATAGCTACGATGAATGTTCAAGCTTTATTGCAAGTGAGTTGGATAAGGCTGCCGCATTATTACCTGTACAGCAAGGTTCAGCCAGTTACGGCAGGGCAACGAAAGGGGCCGCGCTTGCATTAAAGTCGACATTGTTACTGTACGCTGCCAGCCCGCAGTGGAACCCAACAAATGATATGGCGAAATGGCAAAAGGCATCTGACGCGGCCAAAGCAGTAATAGATTTGAATGCATTTCAATTATTCAACGGTAATTATGCAGACCTGTTTACCACCAAAAATTCTGAATTGATAATGGTGAGGGAAACAAACAAACAGTACATGTGGAGTGCATTCCAGGGGGTAGAAATGTTTTTATCTCCAAGTGGTTTCCACGGATGGGCCTCATTCGCGCCAAGCCAGAACCTGGTTGATGCATTCGGAACAGCAGACGGAAAGGATGTGAATGACCCTACATCTGGCTATAATCCGCAACATCCATACGTAAACCGCGACCCCCGCTTTTACCAGGATATTGTTTTCGATGGAAGGCCATACGGGCAGCCGGCATTTTGTCAGGACAGGTATGGTGTTGGCAGCACCAATGTTGCCGAGTTTTATGAGGGTGGATTGGACTCGCCGCAGGGATGGGATAAATGGAATAATAGTGTTACGCGTTATACATTCAGAAAATACTGCGACACTACCTATAACTTTAACTCCGAAACCCAAACCAATAAATTCTGGATCATCAGCCGCTTAAGTGAAATTTATTTGAATTATGCAGAAGCCCAGTTTTATCTTGGGAATAACGCAACGGCAATCCAGTATTTGAACTTAATAAGGCAACGGGCGGGCATTAAAAATCCGTTGTCAAGCGCATTGTCAGGCGCGGCCCTTGAAAATAAGATACGGAATGAGAGACAGGTTGAGCTATGCCTGGAGGGACATCGTTACTACGACGTTCGGCGGTGGAAGATTGCTGACGTAACGGAGAATAAACCACTAATGGGTGTGGTAATCACCAAAAATGCCGATGGCAGTAAAACCTATAATTACACCCAGGTGCAAACCCGGACGTTTAAGCCACAACATTACTTGCTACCGATCCCGACAAGCGAAATTAACCGGACAAATCTTGTTCAGAACCCCGGCTATTAATAGCTAATTGAAAAGAATGGTTTGCTTTGCAGGCCATTCTTTTTCATTACAGGTTGGTTCGGGAACCTGCCTGTAATTTTATTTTAACCCAATATTATATAAGCGACTATGCGTAAGTTATTGTTTTTGACACTGTGTATCTTTTGTTGCTCAGTAAAAGCACAAAAGTTTGAAGGATTAGCAAAAAAACCGCCCATGGGGTGGAACAGCTGGAATAAATTTGAATGTAAGATAAATGAAACTATTATCAGGGAAATTGCTGATGCCCTGGTAAGAACCGGCATGAAGGATGCCGGATACGAGTATATCACTGTTGATGACTGCTGGCAGATTGGCCGCGATAGTTTAGGTAATATCCTTGCTGATCCCGAAAGGTTCCCATCGGGGATGAAAAGCCTTGTTGACTATGTTCACTCCAAAGGCTTAAAATTTGGCATTTACTCAGATGCCGGCACCCAAACCTGCCAGGGCAGGCCGGGCAGCCGCGGGTATGAATTCCAGGACGCCAGGACCTATGCCAAATGGGGAGTCGACCTTTTGAAATACGATTGGTGTAATCATGGCAAGCAAAATGCAGAGGCATCATATACCATAATGAGAGATGCCGTTTATAAGGCAGGGCGGCCCATGGTGTTGAGCATTTGTGAGTGGGGCACCAACAAACCATGGGAGTGGGGCGCTTCTATAGGCCACACATGGAGAACAACTGAAGACATCATCAACTGTTTTGACTGCAAGAATAATTGGGGTGGACTTGGCGTATTACAGATCATCGATCTCCAGGTTGAGATAGGAGGATATTCGGGACCCGGTCATTGGAATGATCCTGATATGCTTGAAATTGGTAATGGCGTTTTAACTGCAAATGAGGAGCGCTCGCACATAAGTATGTGGTCGATGTTTTCAGCTCCGCTGATTGCAGGTAACGATATCAGGAATATGTCGGCTCAGACCAATGAGATATTGACCAATAAGGAAGTGCTGGCTATCGACCAGGACAGCCTGGGCATTTCTGCAACAAGATGGATGAAGTATGGCGACCTCGAAATATGGTTCAAGCCCTTGAACGATCATAATTTTGTTTTTTGCTTTTTAAACAGGAGCAATCAACCCGTAACAATCAACCAGGACCTGAAAACAATAATCAAGAATTATAAAGTTGACGGTTCATACAACGTTAGGGACGTTTGGAAACATAAGGACAATGGAACTACGGAAGTTAACATCAAAGGCACTATTGCAGGTCATGATGTGCTTATGCTTAAATTAACAAGGAAGTATTACAGTCGACGATGATCATGGTAAGGCGAATCTTAATTCAAAAGCCGTAAACTTCAATTGTATAGCTGATGATACGAATGAAATTAGTTACGATAAGAATTTAAGGCCCTTTATTCAAGAAAGAAAGATTGATGGGATTGCAGTTGTTTACAAATCAAAATAAATTGAACTATTTTTATTAGCACATATCTATAATGCTATCAAGCTAATAAGTTTCGAACAAATGCATACGTCTCATTGATATTTTTGAAATAAAAAGAAAAGCACAGTAATATTGAGTACTACTGTGCTTTTTGTGACCTGGGAGAGGATCGAACTCTCGACCCACTGATTAAGAGTCAGTTGCTCTACCGGCTGAGCTACCAAGTCATTTATTTTTTCCGGGCTGCAAATATGATGAATTTTTTCGTAGTCCGAAAGTCCGGAAGTCGGAAAACTCCGAAAGTTAATAAAGTATTACTTTTACATTAATTTACTCCGCAATCGGCATTTCGCAATCCGCATTCAAACTACGCCATCGCGTAAAGCTCATCCCTTTGCTTCTGCACTGCATCGCTATTGATGTATTCATCATACGTCATCAGCTTATCAATAGTACCGCCAGGGGTTAACTCGATGATACGATTGGCAACGGTTTGTATCAATTCATGATCCCGTGAGGTAAACAGGATGGTTCCCCTAAAATCCTTCATACCGTTGTTCAACGCAGTGATCGATTCCAAATCAAGGTGATTGGTTGGCTCATCAAACATCAGCAGGTTGGCCGATTGCAGCATCATACGGCTAAACATACAGCGCATTTTTTCGCCACCCGATAGTACATTGCTTTTTTTCAATACTTCCTCGCCGCTGAACAGCATACGGCCCAAAAAGCCGCGGATAAACTGATCGTCTTTTTCACCCGGCGAATATTCGCGTAGCCAATCGATAAGATTATCGTCTTTGCCTTTAAAATATTCGGCGTTATCAATAGGTATATCAGCAGGATTTATGGTTACGCCCCATTTAAATTCGCCTTTATAATCCTTGTCACGGCCTGTTAATATGTTATAGAAAGCAGTGGTAGCAAGACTGTTTTGTGAAAGAACTGCTATTTTGTCGCCTTTATTTACCATCAGGCGGATATCATTAAATAACACCTCGCCGTTTAACGATTTGCTAAGGTGCTCAATCTGCAATATCTGGTCGCCGGCTTCGCGGCCCTGGTTGTTAAAAATAATACCCGGATATTTACGGTTCGACGGTTGAATTTCATCGATGTTTATTTTGTCCAATGCCTTTTTACGGCTGGTTGCCTGTTTTGATTTTGATGCGTTGGCGCTAAATCTGCGGATAAACTCCTGTAATTCCTTTACCCTGTCCTCGGTCTTCTTATTCTGGTCAGAGCGTTGTTTCAGAGCCAATTGGCTCGATTCGTACCAGAAGCTATAGTTGCCGGTATAAATGGTCATCTTGGCAAAGTCGATATCTACCACGTGGGTACAAACAGTATCCAGGAAGTGCCTGTCGTGCGATACTACCAGCACAATAGCCTCATATCCCGCCAGGAAATCTTCCAGCCAGCTTACGGTATGTATATCCAAATCGTTGGTAGGCTCATCCAGCAGCAATATATCAGGTTTACCAAAAAGCGCCTGGGCCAGTAACACACGAACTTTTTGTGTGTTATCAAGGTCTTTTACCAATTGGTAATGAAATTCTTCTTTAATGCCAAGGTTGCTCAATAGGGTAGCGGCGTTGCTTTCCGCGTTCCAGCCATCCATTTCGGCAAATTGGTTTTCCAACTCGCCTGCGCGTTCGCCATCGGCATCGGTAAAATCTTCTTTCAGGTAAATGGCGTCTTTCTCTTTCATCACGGCATACATTTCTTTATGCCCCATCATCACCGTTTCAATTACTGTAAACTCATCAAAAGCGTAGTGGTTTTGGCTCAATACGGCCATGCGTTCGCCAGGGGTAAAGCTTACTGAGCCGCTTGACGGATCAATCTCACCCGAAAGTATCTTTAAAAAAGTTGATTTACCGGCACCGTTAGCGCCAATAATGCCATAGCAATTGCCCTGGGTAAACTTCAGGTTAACGTCTTCAAATAGTGTGCGTTTGCCGTAGCGCAAAGATAAATTAGATACCGTAATCATTCTGCTCCTTTAATTTGCCGCAAAAGTACGGTAAATCTCGATACTTATTAACATCGTGTTATTTATTAGTTGATAAAAATGTTTTAGTCACTGTAACAAACTTATTGCGCCAAGCGTTATATAGTTATTTAGGCGCTAATTTCCACAATAACAAGACGTTAATAATGTGTTAATAAATTTAATAAATTATTATGCGAATATGTTTGGAATTAAGTTTTACCTAACTATATTGTACTAGTTTTTAATCCCTAATTAATAAACTGATATGGTAATTGTAGTAACGTTATTGTTTGTTATTAATGTACTTGCCGTAATTCTTCATTTAAACGCCAAACGGGAGTATTAATGCCCCGGCGCCACGAGTGGAGGAGAACGGTACGGACTTAACTGAACAGAAAAATTAAACTATTGGTTTCGTGTTCGGCAAGCTTTTTGAGTTGGCCGGACACGGCCATTTTCATCATGAAATTCAGCTCGGCTGCTATAGTAAATGTTACTTCGGTGCTGTTACCTGATGATGAAAGTACCCACTTAAGCTCTACATCAAACGGCGGTTTCTCTGCTGGCAATATTTTCACCTCTTTATTTTCCACCCTGCTATCAACTTTTAAACTTAATACAACCATACCGCGCAGGTTGAACCTTGCATCGTTATAGGTTGATTGCCAGTCACTAATATCCTCAGCAGGCATCAGTTGCCGGTGATTGTTCATATCAGCAAGGAAGTTGTAAATTTTATCAACAGGCTGTGGTATTGTTACTGTACTTTCGAAGGTAGTCATTGGTAGAGATTAATGATTAAAGACTGAAGATTAGTTTAACAAGGTTGGAACGAGTGCTGTAGAGTGGCGTCTGCCAACTGCCCACTCGTAACTGCCCACTTGCTATTTCCCCCATTCAGCTGGTTTTTCGCGCCATTTTTTTAATACTTCAACATCAGCTTCTGTAATATAATGGTTGTTGCCTGCATATTTTATAAGCGCGCTGTAATTTGATAAGGTGTAGAAGGGGCAATTTGCCAATTTGAAATTTTCGACTGCTACATCAAATCCATAGGTAAATATAGCAGCAAGGCCGGCCACGTCATAACCAGCGCTGCGCAAAGCTTCAACGGCCTGCAGGCTGCTTTTGCCGGTAGATATTAAATCCTCTATCACAACAACCCTTTTACCTGTTAACGAGGTATCGCCTTCAATCATGCTGCCGGTGCCATGTTCTTTGGGTTTTGAGCGTACATAGATAAATGGCAGCCCCAACTCTTGTGCAACCAGCGCTCCCTGGGGGATACCTGCAGTCGCCACGCCTGCAATGCAGCCAACCGGGCCAAACTCTTCCTGTATAAGGTGAGTTAGCTGTTGCCTTATATAAGTGCGTATGGTTGGGTGCGACAATGTAACCCGGTTATCACAATAAATTGGCGACTTCCAACCGCTGGCCCATGTAAAAGGATTATTAGGTTGTAATTTAATTGCTTTAATTTGCAGCAAGAATTCGGCAACTTGCCCTGCTATCTCAGTATTATCAAACATGGCCCAAAAATACAGAATTTATATTAACGAAAAAGTTATTCTGCTAACAGAGTCGCAACCCAAGAAAAGTAGCGGGTTCAGGCAAATTGACGCGGCTGCGTTTGATTTAAAAATACTTTACACCTGGATTTTAAGCCACCCCGGTGTTTTTTATTATGTGCTTTGCGATGATGCAAAGGTATTTTTGAAAGCCATAAAGAAAAGTGTTCCGTTGATAAAGGCAGCCGGCGGCCTCGTTAAAAACGAAGACGACGAGTTCCTGTTCATTTTCAGAAATAACAAGTGGGACCTCCCCAAAGGGAAAATTGAAAAACAGGAAGGCACCAAAGAGGCTGCCGTGCGCGAGGTAGAAGAGGAGTGTGGCATTAAGGTTAGCAAACTTGATGAACTGGTTTGCAAAACGTATCACTCCTATTTATATAAAGGCGAGGTAGTGCTCAAAAAAACCTGGTGGTTTAATATGCGGTGTCGTGGTCAAAAAAATCTTGTCCCACAAAAAGAGGAAGGCATAACCGATGTGCGCTGGTTTAAAAAAGAAGATATTGGCCCTATAGTTGAAAATACCTTTCCTTCAATTATGGATGTGTTGGTGAAGGAAAAACTGGTTGTGAAAGCTAAGAATTGACGGAAGAGAGAGGCAAGAGGTCAAGAGCCAGGAATCAAGATAAATCTACACGCGATCTTGATTCTTGTGTCCTGACTTCTTGATTCTATAAATATGCGAGTGCTTCTTTCGGAATAAATTGGCTCACATCGCCATTATAGCGCATAATTTCACGAACGATGCTTGAGCTGATGGAGGAATAGCCAGGCTTGCTCACTATAAAGATACTTTCAATTTCAGGGTCGAGCGAATGGTTCATTTGGGCAATTGCCTTTTCATATTCAAAATCGGAAACCGTACGTATACCGCGGATCATGTAGGCCGCATTTATACTTTTGCAAAAGTTAACTGTCAGGCCTTCGTAAGCTACGATATGTATCCGGTCATCAGCCCCAAAAACTGCCCGCAGCATTTGCTCTCTCTTGCCAACGCTAAGTAACCCAGCCTTTGTACTGTTAACACCTATTCCTATGTACACCTTATCGAACAGGCTTACGGAGCGTTTTACTATATCAACGTGTGCTTTTGTAACGGGATCGAACGAGCCGGGAAAAAGGGCGATTTTCATTGTGGCGATTGGTTATATCGCAAAGTTATAAATCATTATTTAATATTATTGATTAAATAGTCTGCCAGTTTAATTAACAATATTTAAGTAAATTGCTTTGCCTTGAATTATCACAATATGCAACTCTTAACTGCGCCAGTCCGTAATAGGCTTAACTTATAACAATGAGATATTATATCAAGCTACTGCGACCAAAAGACTGGGCAAAAAATCTTTTCCTTTTTGTACCCTCGTTTTTTGCCAAACATATTTTTACCAGTTCAAAAATTGTGTTGCTTATAGCGGGTTTTGCAGCATTTTGCTGTATAGCCAGCAGTATTTATATAATCAACGACTATCGGGATATTGAAAACGACCGTAAGCACCCCACGAAATCAAAACGACCGCTTGCCTCGGGCCATGTAAAGCCCTCGCATGCAATTTTGATTTGCATTTTACTGATTATAGTTGGATGCGGGTTCGGCTATATTGCGAATCCGAGTCTTGCGTTTTTGCTGGTGCTTGGGGTGTACTTTACTGTAAACATAGCCTACTCATTCGGCCTCAAAAATGTTGCTATTTTAGATATGCTTTTACTGGCATCCGGGTTTGTCTTCAGGGTAAAAGGCGGGGCCATTATAGCGCATGTTGATAGTTCGGAATGGCTTATTATAATGACCTTCCTGCTAGCGCTGTTTATGGCGATAGGCAAGAGGCGCGACGACGTGTTGCTAAAAGAAGCGTCCGGCACCGATATGCGAAAGTCGGTAAGCAGTTACAGCCTCGAGTACCTGAATGTAATGCTGGGACTATTTAGTGCCATAATAATTGTGGCCTATATCAGCTATACACAATCGCCTAAAACAATACATAGGCTTGGTACATACCGGCTTTACTACTCCAGCGTTTTTGTAATTGCGGGTATTATGCGTTACATGCAGGTTGTTTTTGTAAAGAAAAACTCCGGTTCGCCAACAGACATTTTGTATAAAGACCGCTTTATACAGATAACTATTCTTTTATGGATTTTAAGCGTTTATATAATTTTATATTTGCTACCAAGTACCCCTATTTTTAACTGATGATTAAACCGATAGCAAATTGGGGTAACTACCCGGTTATAGAAAGTAACGAGGAAAGCTTTGTTTTTGACGAGCAACTAGACGAGTTGGTATCAAAAGAACAGCCATTTATTGCCAGGGGAAATGGTCGCTGTTATGGCGACGCCTCGCTGGCGGATAGAACAATCTCGACACTTAAATTCAACAAAATACTTTCATTCGATGCTGCAGCCGGTATTTTTGAGTGCCAGAGTGGTATCACTTTAGATCAAATACTTACTGTTATTGTACCACAAGGCTGGTTTTTGCCCGTAACGCCTGGTACGAAATTTATTACTATAGGAGGGGCCTTAGCCAGCGATGTGCATGGCAAAAATCATCACGTCGACGGATCTATTTCAAACCATGTGCTTGATTTTGATTTGGTGCTGGCATCGGGCGATGTAATTACCTGCTCACGATCTGTAAATCACGATCTTTTTGAGGCTACCTGTGGCGGCATGGGTTTAACCGGTGTTATCAGCCGGGTAAAGTTCAGCCTGAAAAAAATCGAAACATCGTTTATTAAACAAAAACAAATTAAAGCAGCTAACCTGCAGGAGCTGATTGAACTTTTTGATACTTATAAAGACTATACCTATTCAGTAGCCTGGATTGATTGCCTGAAAAGAGGAGAACATTTTGGCCGGAGTATTTTAATGCTGGGCGAGCACGCTTCTGTTAACGAGCTTGGTGAAAACCAAAAATCAAACCCATTAAAACTTCCCGGCAATAAACAAATAACTTTTCCCATTAATATGCCGTCGTGGGTGCTTAACCAGTTTACGGTTAAGGCTTTCAACTTTTTATATTATGGCAAAAACTTCAAAAAGGAGATAAATAACGTGGTTTCGTACGAGCCATTTTTTTACCCGCTTGATAAAGTTTTACACTGGAACAGGCTATACGGTAAAAAAGGGTTTGTACAATACCAGTTTGTACTGCCGCTGGACGCCAAACAAGGGCTAATTGAAATATTAACCCGTATATCCGACGAAGGGCTGGGCTCCTTCCTGGCTGTTTTGAAGGTTTTTGGTAAACAGGAAAGCATGATTTCATTCCCTAAAGAAGGATATACACTGGCGCTTGACTTCCCGGTGCGTGGCAATTTGCTTGCATTTTTGGATGAACTGGACGAATTAGTGCTAAAATATAACGGGCGGCTTTACATGTCGAAAGATGCCCGGATGAAACCGAAAATGCTGGTAGCCGGTTACCCTGAACTGGAGAAGTTCAAAAGCATCGTAAAAAAATATAACCCGTACGGGAAAATAAGGTCGGCACAATCTGACCGTTTACTTTTAACTGATACTAAATAATTATACATGGAAACCGTACTTGTACTGGGTGCAACTTCAGATATTGGCATGGCGATAGCAAAAAAGTTTGCCGCCGCAGGCTATAATATACAACTGGCTGCCCGCAAACCGGAACTGCTTGGGCCGCTAAAGTCTGATATTGAAATACGTTATAAGGTGGCTTGTAGCACTTATGCCTTCGATGCACTCAAATACAACAGCCACGCAGCTTTTTTTGATGCTTTGAAACCGGATGTTACCATCACCATCTTCGGTACCATGTTCGAGGAAGAAGATGCTTTTAACGATTGGTCGCTGGCCGAAACAATGATCAATACCAATTATACGGGTGCTGTATCCATTCTTAACATTGCTGCTAAATACTACATTGCGCAGCAAAAAGGAGCGATTATCGGTATAAGCTCAGTAGCCGGCGACAGGGGCAGGGCCAGTAAACTAATTTATGGCAGCTCGAAGGCTGCTTTCACCGCTTACCTTGCCGGGTTGCGTAATAAATGTTTTAAGGACAATGTACATGTGATGACGGTTAAGCCGGGCTTTGTTTATACCCGCATGACCGAAAATATGCCCTTGCCCAAACCGCTTACATCAACGCCAGAAGAAGTTGCGGATATTGTTTACAACGGTTTTACCAAAAAGAAAAATACCATCTACGTAAAATGGTTTTGGCGGTATATTATGCTCATCATCAAAAATATACCCGAGTTTCAATTTAAAAAGATGAAGCTGTGAAAAAGATAGCTTTTTTTGATTTCGATGGTACCATCACAACCAAGGATACCCTGCTTGAGGTTATAAAGCATCAAAAGGGAAAGCCAAGCTATTATACGGGCTTTTTATTGAACTCGCCGGTGCTTGCGGGGCTTAAGCTGAAGCTGATATCAAACCAAGCAGCTAAGGAATGTATGTTAAAATACTTTTTTAAGGGGATGGATTTCAAATCATTTCAACAAGGTTGTGACAGCTTTATTGACGACATTTTGCCCGCTATCATCCGCCCGGCTGCTGTTGACGAAATCAAGAAGTTGAAAGCAGAAGGTTTTGAAACGGTAGTGGTATCAGCGTCGCCGGAAAATTGGATAAAAAAATGGGCTGATGCAAACGGCCTTGGTTTGATAGCTACCAAACTCCAAACAAAAGGTAATTTATTAACGGGCTATATTGAAGGCATTAACAATAATGGCGACGAAAAGGCAGTGCGGATAAAAGCCAAATTCGACCTTTCGAAGTATGGTGAAATTTATTGTTATGGTGATTCAAGCGGCGATAAGGCCATGCTTGCGTTGGGCACAAAAGCTTTTTATAAGCCGTTCCGGAACTAAGTTCAAAAGCCCTTACTCCCCATATTCCTTTTTAATCTCCTTTTGTATTTTTTGTCCTTGTTTAATCATTCCATCGTAGCCGGCTATTACCGCAGTTGCATAGCTAAGAGAAAACATAACCACCATTTTGCCATGTGGCGACACGATTTTTCGCAATACATCGGTCTCTTTAAAATCCGGCGTTTCAGATGCCGAAAGTAACACGTCTTCTAAACGTGCCTGGTTGGTGTTGAATGCGCTTTCGGAAAAGTCGATAAAAGGAATATCTTCCTGGTAGAGTTTTAAAATATCATTCCGTAACGAATCATTACCAATGGTTTGTATTTTACCGCTCGATTTAAACCCCTCATAGCTTCCGTTCAAGGGGCGGGTGTTTAATTTAGGGATGAAAAGACTTTCCCTAATATTGTTTTTTTCTATGCTATCGATATCTTTAGTCTTATAATGCTGCATCCGGGTATAGGCTTTTACCATATTATCAAGTTCGGCTTTAGCGCGCTTTACCTGGGCCAGTTCGTTTTTAAGATCGGTGCTGAGACCTATTAAAAACTCTTTAGCCTCACCGCGTTCTTTATATTGTTCCCGTGTCCGCTCAATAAAAGCAGCAAACGATACGGCAAAAATTATGATAACAACTTCAATAAGTATTTCTTTAAACTTCTCGCCGAAGCCTTTTTCTTTGTTGCCGGCAATTTTTAACGCCTTTTTGGTGTGCCCCATTATTTCGTGCTCCATACGCTGGTAATTTATTCCATAGTTACTTTCTTCAAATAAAAACCATCCGCATCAACAACCGGCATGGTTTTGCTATCCACATGTATGCCCTTTGCGTCAACAATCATGCGTTTTGTACCGGCATCGGTAGTTACATCAATCGGTAATGGGATAGAGATATTTTGTATTTGTATTAAATACTTTCCGCCGCGCTGCGTTTTAATGCTCACATCCAGCTTGTTAACCGTACGCAAGTACAAATCAAACAACGGCTTTAAATCTTTACCCGATTCCTTGCTGAAAAACTGCTCCACATCATCTGTAACAACTAAATTATCATAAGTGTATTTTGGCGAGGTCACAAACTTTTTAAGCGCCGGGAAGAAAGCACTATCGCCCATCACATAACAGATAGTATGCATGAAGAATGCACCCTTGCCATAAATATCGCCGTTATAGGCTGCCTCCTCATCAATATCCTTTCCCATTACGATAGGGATTTTATTGCCAAAACCAGGTGCCATACGCTGAAAGTGTCTGATATAAGCTGGTTTGCCCTCAAATTCAAGCACATACAGCGCATCGCCAAAAGTACATATCCCTTCGTGTATCCAATAGTCGGCCCAGTCTTTTGCGGTTACTTTATTGCCCCACCATTCATGCCCGAATTCGTGGTGCATAAGATCGTCGTAATCATCGCCTCCCACCTTCGTATAACGGAACTTATTGCCATATGCTACCATGCTCTGGTGCTCCATGCCCAGGTGCGGTGTTTCTACCATTCCTATTTTCTCTTTTGCCCAGGGGTATTCGCCGAAATATTTTTCCTGCTCGTGAATAGTTTTAACAAACATGTCCAGGAAGTGAGGCGCCTTATCTTTATGTTCATTCAGCAGATAAAACTGGATGGGTACATTATGCCCGTCGCAAGTAGTATATGGGCGGGTGGCAACCGTATAATCGCCAGCATTGAATAATATGCTGTAGTTATTGATACTGTAGTTTGTTTTCCAGTGAAACGTGGCAGTTTCACCATGTTTTTTTACACTTTGTAGTAATCCCGGGCCAGCAACAACCAAATCCTTTGGTACTGTTATCATCATATCAACACCTTCATTTGGTTCGTCAGATGGATGGTCTTTACAGGGAAAATACAACTTGCCGCCGGTGCCTTCGGCAGTAATGGCCATCCAGGGGTGACCGGTTGAGTCGCGTGTCCAAATAAAACCGTCATCCCATGGTGGTCTTTTGGCAACATGCGGTTTGCCGCCGTAAATTACTTTTACGCTGGCTTTACCGGCCGGCAGTTCATTGGCAAGACTAATCCTGATGAGGTTGTTTTTATATTCAAATGGGGCCGTTTTATTGTTCACCAATACCTGCGCTACTTTTAATGAATCCAAAAGGTCGAATAACAACACATGCGTTGGCTGCGCCATTATCACATCAATGGTAGTATAGCCGTCTATTGTTTTTTGCTTTACATCAACATTTAATGCAATGGTGTAATGCCTTACATCCATTATGGCTTGTTCGGGTTTTAGCTTGCCGCCGGAGGTGAGTTCCTGGGCGTATGTTTTACAGGTAATTAGTAAAATAATTATGAAAAATAATTTACGCATGCGGTAAAATGTTAATTTGGTTTAAATGTAATAAACCATGTTAAATAATTTTGGTGTTGATGAAAAATAAACCTGCGACCTAAAACGATAGAACTTTATTTACACATCAAATATGTCCAAATCTCTTTGAAGCCACATGATTTTTTTTTGATATCTTAGTCCAAAAGTGAATGTTATGAAAAGGACTTTAGGCGTTTTATTAATTTCGTTTGCATGCCTTTGGCTTCTCGGAATATTGGTGGCGTATAGCGACAGCCTTATGACGAATGGCCATACTAGTTTATACTCTGGCGTATGTTTCGCTATGATTGTGGCGGGGATATTCTTAATATCTTTTGATAGACGTAATAGAACGCGTTAAGTTTCCTATATACTTATAAAATATTGCCGCCTTGTAATTCAATTCTCCCTCACCAGCAACCCATCCGCAAAATTACGCAGGTATTGTTTATGTTCTTCGGGCAAATTAATGGCATCAAGCGCTTCGAAAGCTTTGTCGGCATACTGCTGCATTACATCTTCGGCATATTGCCTTATGTTTAATGCGTTGTAAATAGCCGTTACTGCTTCAACTTTTTCCGCCGCGTCGAATTGCTTTAAGGCGGTCCATCTATCCAGTTCGGCAACTTGTGGCGCGTTTGCCAGTTCGAGTGCTTTTATCTGTAGGTAAGTTTTTTTGTTCGAGATAATGTCACCGCCAACTTGTTTGCCGAATTTCTCAGGATCGCCGTAAACATCCAGGATGTCATCCTGTAACTGGAAGGCAAGACCAACGTTCTCGCCAAAGTGGCTCAACAGTTCGGCATCTTTTGCATCAGCACCACCAATCAATGCACCAATCTTTAACGCACCACCCAATACTACTGCGGTTTTCAGGCGTATCATATTCAAATACTCATCTATATTCACATGGTTCAATTCCTCAAACTCCATGTCCAGTTGCTGACCTTCGCAAACGCCAACAGCGGTAGTGTTAAATATATCAAGTATTGGGCGCAACAGGCGGTCTTCCACCTGCATCATCAGCTTGTAGCCTTCTACCAGCATCACATCGCCCGAAAGGATGGCTGCATTCTTATTCCAGCGCTCGTGCACGGTTGTATGGCCTCGGCGCAAGGGGGCGTTATCCATAATATCATCGTGCATCAGTGTGAAATTGTGAAAGACTTCTATGGCCAGGGCCGGTTTGATTGCTGCATCCACGTCGCCGCCAAATAAATCGCAAGCCATCAGCAGCAATGCAGGGCGCATCCGTTTGCCGCCGAGGGAGAGGATGTAAGTTAAAGGCTCATATAATTGTGCAGGGTATCCCGGGAAATTCAGCTCTTTTACTGCATCACTGATAATCTCCTGCAGCTCATTCAATTGTTTCATGTGTTTCTTATTCGCGGCAACGTCGTCAATATCATGGTACGCCTGTGGTACCCATTCGGGCCTAATTATTTTATCCGCTGCCATTTTTTGATTTGCATTTAATCCTGCACTAACGAAAAGTCAATCTGTTTCTTGGTCAAATCAACATTTTTCACCCTTATTTGCACCTCATCGCCAAGCTGGTAAACCTTCTTTTTGCGCTGGCCGATAATAGCATAATTTTTTTCGTCTAATGTATAAAAGTCGTCGGATATATCGCGCAGCCGTATCATGCCTTCGCACTTATTCTCGATAATCTCCACATACATGCCCCATTCGGTAACGCCTGATATTACGCCGCTAAACACGTTGCCCACCTGGTCGCGCAGGTATTCGGCCTGTTTGTATTTAACTGAAGCACGTTCCGCATCAGCTGCTTTCTTTTCCATCTGTGAGCTGTGCTGGCACAGCTTTTCGTAATGCTCCTCGTTAGCTGATTGCCCGCCATTTAAATAATGAAACAGCAACCGGTGAACCATCACATCCGGGTAGCGGCGGATAGGAGAGGTAAAGTGCGTATAATGGTCGAACGCCAGGCCGTAGTGGCTGGAGCTTTTGGTAGTATAAATAGCTTTCGCCATTGAGCGGATAGCCAGTTGCGTAAGTACGTTTTGCTCCTTTTTGCCTTCCACATCTTCCATTAAATAATTAAGGGATTTTGCAGTTTCTTTATCCGACTTGGTGTTTATCTTATACCCAAACTTTGCAGCAAACTGGGCAAAATTGGCCAACGCATCTGGTTTGGGTGTGTCGTGTACGCGGTAAACAAAAGTGTATTTATGCTTGCCTTTGCCCATTTTGCTTACGTGCTCGGCAACTTTGCGGTTTGCAAGCAGCATAAAGTCTTCTATCAGCTTGTGTGCATCCTTGCGTTCTTTAACATAAACGCCGGTTGGCTTTCCGGTTTCATCAAGCTTAAATTTTACTTCGGTAGTTTCAAAGCTGATGGCGCCGTTTTTAAATTTTCGCTCACGCAGCTTGTAGGCCAAGGCATTCAGCTTTAATATTTCCTGTTCAAAATCGCCGGTTTTGTTTTCAATAACCTCCTGTACTTCTTCGTACGTAAAGCGCCTGTTTGAGTGGATAACCGTTTTGCCAAACCATTGGTTGATCACATGCGCATCCTCGTCCATTTCAAACACCGCGGCAAAGCAAAGCTTGTCTTCTTTTGGGCGTAATGAACACAATCCGTTCGACAAACGTTCCGGGAGCATCGGTATAACCCTGTCGACCAGGTAAACCGATGTCGCGCGGTCAAGGGCTTCTTTATCCAAAGCTGAGTCGGGCATTATATAATGCGATACATCAGCAATGTGTACACCTACTTCATAATTACCGTTCTCCAGTACCCTGAATGATAGCGCGTCATCAAAATCCTTGGCATCAAATGGGTCGATGGTAAAAGTCGTAACATTTCTGAAATCGCGCCTTTTGGCAATTTCTTCAGGTGTGATAACATCTGATATTTCTTCCGACTCATGCTCAACCTCGGCAGGGAATGCCAATGGGAAACCATACTCTGCGAGTATGGCATTCATTTCCGTATTATTGTCGCCCTGTTTACCTAAAATATGTTTAATACGGCCAATCGGGTTCTTAGCATCAACCGGCCAGTCAGTAATTTCAGCAACTGCTTTTATTCCGTTTTTGGCGCCGTTCAGTTCGCTCATCGGGATAAAAATATCGTGCATCATTTTGCGGTCGTCGGGAATGAAGAACGCGAAACGTTCGGATAGCTTTACAATACCAGTAAACTCCATTTTGGCGCGCTGCAGTATTTCGATTACTTCGCCCTCTTTGTGTTTTCCTTTGCTTTTGGCGTAAACGTAAACCTTAACACGGTCGCCGTTTAAAGCGGTGCGCAGTTTACGCGGAGCAACGAAAATGTCACTTTCAAACTCATCATCGGTAATTATAAATGCCGAACCATCAGCTGTAAGGTCAACTTTACCTTCAATAAACGTTTTAAGCTCAAGTAATTGGAACTTGCCATGGGTGATTTCTTTTAAGACGCCTTTTTTAGTTTCGTCCTTCAGGACATTGAATATAATTTCGTTCGCTTCAGAATCGCGGATATTTAGTTTTGCTGCAACTTGCTTTGTATTTAATGGCGTATTGCCGTTTTGTTCAAATATATCAAGCACCAGTTGCGTGAATACTTTATTTATAGATGAACTGTTTTTCTTTTTAGACATAGATAGAATTAATGTATCACTGCAAAGATACGATTGTTTTCAATGCGGAATGCGGAGTGTCGATTGCGGAACGTTTTGAATGTGAGAAATTGAAATGCATGGTACTTTTTATCAATTCGAAGCATTTTCTTCATCAAACTTTTTTAGCTCTTTTGATGATTTACCTGATAACACATCAGGCAGCCAATTCAGAAGATCTGGGTCGTTGATAGTTTTGTTGTTTTGTGTATTGTTTATAAGTGCTATGACTTCGGGGTTGGTATAATTATCAATAATTATCCGTTTTTGTAAAAAATCAGGCGAGATGGCATGGTCTAATATGGTGACTGGTAACTTCCTGGCATTGTACAAATCAAGAACGGTGTTGCATAACTTAACATAGTCGTGCACATCGAGGTTTTGCATTGCACAGATAGATATTGCCACTTGACCTGTATTAAATTTTCCATCGTTTAAAAATGAAAGTACATCGTTAAAGTAAAACTTACTATGTTCAAGTACATTTACAAAAGGCTTGTCAGCTAAAAGCTCTTCATAAAAGTCAAGTGTGTCATTTCTATGTTTCCCGATAAAACTAATGAAATCGATTTTGTTAAAATTTGCTTCCTGTTGATGCTGTTGTATTGGCTTGCTATGATTAGCTTTTTCTGTGCAACCGAAAACAATACACGATAGAATTGGAAAAAGTGCGCTGATGTACGGGTTGGTTTTTATAATCATATCAAACTTTACCTTCCTGGAATAGAAGCAATCAACCTCTTCGTATATTCTTCCTTCGGATGATAGTAAATCTCATCCGGGTCGCCCATTTCCACAATTTCGCCCTTGTTCATCACCATCATCCTGTCCGAAATATGTTTAATCACCGCCAAATCGTGCGAGATAAAAATATAAGTCAAATTAAACTCCTGTTGTAACTCCCTTATCAAGTTAAGCACCTGCGCCTGTACCGATACATCCAGTGCCGAAACAGATTCATCGCAAATGATAAACTTAGGCTGCAACGCCAGTGCACGGGCAATTACTATCCTTTGCCGCTGCCCACCGGAAAATTCGTATGGGTAACGGTTAAAATGCTCGGGCAGCAGGTTTACGCGTTCCAACAGTTCAAGTACCTTCTTTTTGCGTTTACTGTCGTTCGTGTAAAACTGGTGGACTTGCAATGGCTCCATTAATGAGTCGCCAACAGTTAGGCGTGGGTTGAGGGATGAGTAGGGGTCCTGGAAAATGATTTGTATATCCTTCCGGACATCGCGCAGGTCGTCTTTCTGTAACGAGCGTAAATCGGTTCCGCTAAATTCTATACTACCGGATGTCGGCTCTATCAACCTCAAAATACTGCGGCCAAGCGTTGTTTTGCCGCAACCGGATTCGCCAACAAGCCCCAGTGTTTCGCCCGGATAAACATCAAAGCTTACTTCGTTAACAGCTTTAACAAACGATTTCGACCTAACGAACATGCCGCCACCCTGCGGAAACCATGTGCTGAGTTTGTTTATTTTCAGCAGCGGCTGCTGACTGTATAGTTTACTTTTCCGGTCGGCAATTTCCTGCGGTTGATAAGCGTAGCCTTCCCTTATTTTTTTTATGCTGTCGGCTTTTTTGTTTTCTGTATCTAAGAAATCCGCAATTACCGGCAGCTTCTTCAAATTTAAGGCAGGCACCGGCCGGCAGGCCAGCAAACCTTTTGTATATGGATGTTTTGGATGTTGAAATAGTTGTTTTACAGGTGCTTCTTCCACCACCTCGCCCTTGTACATCACCAGCACCCGGTCGGCAATTTCGCTGATAACACCAAGGTCGTGCGATATAAATATCAAGCTCATGTTACGCTCAGCCTTCAGCTTTAGCAATAATTCGATAATGGTTTTCTGCACAGTAACATCCAGTGCGGTAGTTGGCTCATCGGCAATTAATATTTCCGGGTTGCATGATAACGCCATGGCTATCATCACCCTTTGCTTTTGTCCGCCGGATATTTGATGTGGGTAACTGTCAAATATCGCTTCTGGTCGTGGCAACTGAACTTCATTAAAAAGAGCTATGGTTCTTTCTTTTGCCGCGGCTTTGCTTACTTTTAAGTGCAATTGAATTGCTTCGGTGATTTGGTACCCGCAAGTTAACACCGGGTTAAGCGACGTCATAGGTTCCTGGAAAATCATCGCCATTTGGTTGCCGCGGATGGTGCGCATTTCACTTTCAGGAATGCTGCATAAACTATTGTTATTCAGTAGAATATGTCCACTTATTTCAGCTTGTTTTTTATCCAGCAAACGCATCAACGCGAGTGATGTTACCGACTTGCCCGAACCTGATTCGCCGACTATGCCGATGGTTTCACCCTTCTGCAGTTTAAATGATATTCCTTTAACCGCTTCAAATAAGCCGTTTTGAGTTTTAAATCTTACCGAAAGGTCTTGTACCTGCAGCATTATGTACCAACTATGGTTATACACTCGTCAGTAATCAATTCCTCGCCGCGGTAGCGCCTCAGCAATTGGGCTGTTGCCACTACATCTTTTTGGCAATAGGTGCTGATACGGTCGAGTTCGTTATCAACCCAGTAAACTTTACCGACCATACTACCATCGATGTCATCTTTCGGAGTAGGTATATTGAAGATTGCCGTAAGCAGGCTAAGCGACGTGTAGTTTTTATAATCCCCGAACTTCCAGAGTTCCATAGTATCCAGGTGGTTTATTTCCCATGGTTTTTTGCCGGCAAGCTCCAGTTGACTGGGTATCCGTACACCATTTACCAGCATGCGGCGGCAGATGTAGGGGAAATCAAATTCTTTGCCGTTATGTGCACAAAGTATCAAACTTGCGGGCTGGCCATTTAGCAAAGCAGCGAACTTTTCCAGTAACTCTTTTTCATTGTGCGATGCGATAGATTTTACCCTTAAGCCAACATTGCGGCCATTGGTAAATATACCCATGGATATGCAGATTATCTTGCCGAATTCGGCCCAGATACCGGCCCGTTCGTAAAAAGATTCAGCGGTTTCTTCCTTGCGCTGGTGCAAGGTTTTAAGGTCCCACAATTTTTGAAAGTGCTCCGGAACTTCGTCGAAACTTTTGTATTGTGGCACAGTTTCAATATCAAGTACCATCAGGTTATGAAGGTCGTATTGTTCGAGCATTTAGTAGTGTTTGTATTTTTGAGGCAAGATAGTAAATCAGTTGACAGTTTGCAGTCGGCAGTGAGCAGTTTTTAATGATGACGGGCTAAAATTTACATTTAAACCATCCAGTTCCGGCCATTACTATTAACCATCATCTATGAACTAATCACTTAGCCAGTATTTCAAACCCTATGTGAACAGTATTACCATTCCCATCAACCAAGGTTAGCGTATGCTTTCCCGCTTGCGGGTTTAGCGCTATCTGATGAAAGTCTTTCGTTTTGCCTATATACTTATCGTCCAAATGCCAGAATATTTTTACACCTGCCACCCTGTGCGCTGCATTGAAAATAACCCTGCCGCGCGTGCCATCTGCTTCCAGCGGCACATAAATTTTAGCGCCGTCTTTTGGGTAGATAACTTCCATCGGCTGGGCGCTTTCGCCCTGCACACAATCAGGCCGGAAAGGCGGCAGCACCCGGTATTGATAATTTTTAGTTTTATAATAATACTCCATTGATGGCGGCA
This sequence comes from Mucilaginibacter flavidus, assembly GCF_024055575.1. Lineage (GTDB taxonomy): Bacteria > Bacteroidota > Bacteroidia > Sphingobacteriales > Sphingobacteriaceae > Mucilaginibacter > Mucilaginibacter flavidus. The sequence continues at coordinate 31,436 of NZ_JAMXOE010000016.1, forward strand.
ACACAAACCAGTTTTTGTTAACGATTTGATTTGGTGGTACACAATTGCCCGTAACCTGCCACTTGCCATCAGCGCTAAGATGAACCAATTGGTGATAGGGGCATACCTGTACTTTGAGTCCGCTTTTTGGCACCCACATATCGTCGGTATCATCACAATACTGCCCGGCACGGTAGCCGCTTTGGTGGCACACTTTTATTTTTACCATTTCGCCAACCGGCATTTCAAACCAGTCGCGCGTAACAGGCAGCAGCCTGAATATCTCGAAAAGGGCAGGGGCGGCGGTGTTTATTCCGGTAAGGTTTGGCCTGCCTTCGCCATCCGTATTACCCACCCAAACGCCCACAACATATTTCGGCGTTATACCAATCGCCCAGCCATCCCTGAAACCAAAACTTGTCCCGGTTTTCCAGGCAACCCGCTGGCTCGAGCTGAATTGCTGCCATAGCATTTCTTCGCCGGGCCGCATTACTTCCTCCATTGCCTGCAAAGTATAATAAATAGAACCCGCATCCAACAGCCCTGTTTTTTCAAATTCAGGCTTCGGTTTTTCACTTATATTATAAACGGGGTTATGGTAATCTGCCGGGTCGTATTTGCCATTGTATTTGTTGTAGTGGTTTAGTACTCGCGCCATATCGGCGTAAGCCCCGGTAAGTTCCCAAAGCGTGTTTTCGCCGCCGCCTAGAATAAGCGATAAGCCATAATGATCGGCAGGTTTGCTTAGGGTAGTAATACGCATTTTATGAAGCGCGTCATAAAACCTCTCGTACTTAAACTGTTGTAGCATTTTTACAGCCGGAACATTTAGCGAGCGCGACAAGGCCCTCGATGCCGGCACAGCCCCGTCATAACCCAAATCGAAATTCTCCGGGTGATAGCCGGCAATTTGTGTAGGGATATCCGGCATCAGGCTGTTCGGAAGTAGTAGCCCATCATGCAGCATATTGGCGTAAAGGATAGGTTTAAGCGTACTGCCCGGGCTACGCGGCGCATCAACCACATCCACATCGCTTTCCATCTCGGGGTCTTCGGGGTGTGCTATGTTACCTGCGTAGGCCAGTGCCGCCCCCGTTTCCACATCAAGCACCACCGCAGCTATATTATTTACCTGGTTCGACTTTAATACCTGGTGGTGCCGCTCCAATATTTCATTTACTTGTTGTTGCAAGGCTGAGCGTATGCTGGTTTTAAGCCGGGTATCGCCATGGGTGTTATTCTTATGGTCGGTTTTAAAACGCTGCAGCAGGTGCGGGGCAAGCTGAGGTAAGGGCACGGGTCTGTCGGGCACGGGTTCAAACTTTGCCAGCGCCGCTGTGGTTGAATCAATTATTTTCTGTTGATAAAGTTTGTCGAGCAGCAGGTTTCTTTTTTTCAAAAGAATTTGCCTGTTCCTGCCCGGATGCACCAGCGACGGCGAATTTGGCAGTACTGCCATTGCCGCCATCTCGCCCCAGGACAACTTATCCGGGCTGCGGCCAAAATACCGCCACGACGCTGCATCCAACCCAATAACATTGCTGCCAAAAGGAGCATTACTGGCATAAAGCGACAGTATTTCCCCCTTGCTATAACCAACCTCCAGCCGCACAGCCATAAATATTTCACTTATTTTGTTCCAGATGTTGCGTTTATGCTTGGTGGCCAGCCGAATAACCTGCATTGTAATGGTACTACCTCCACTGGTTACTTTTTTCGAACGGAAGTTTTGTTTAATAGCTCTACCCATCGCAAGCGCGTCAAAACCGGGATGGTGCATAAAGCGCTTGTCCTCAAAGGCAATAATACATTGCTTAAATTTTTCGGGCACATTAGCGTTTGGCGGGAAGCGCCATTGGCCATCAGTAGCGATGGAGGCGCCAAGCAACTGGCCATCGGCATCATCAATAACGTACGACGTTGGGCTGTTAAATAGTGGCTTGGGTAAAGAAAACCAGAACACGATAAACAAAGCCAATAAAAACGCGAGTATTATTATTACTTTTGGTTTTTTAAGAAAAGTTTTTAGTCGATTTAAACCCAGTCGCATTTATTGGAATGAAGATAGGAAAGTTATCAATTATTATCCCGGCTTACAACGAAGGTAATACGATACATTTAATTTTAGATAAAATTAAGGCCGTTAACCTGATTGAGGATATTCAAAAAGAGGTAATTATTGTAAACGATTTTTCATCCGACCATACCGAACAAGCAGTCCAAAGCTACCAACAAAATAATCCCGACCTGTCCATCAGCTACTACAAGCACGAACACAATAAAGGCAAGGGTGCCGCATTGCACACTGGCATATCCAAAGCAACAGGCGAATACCTTATTATACAGGATGCCGATTTGGAATATGACCCCGCTGAGTACAACGATCTGCTAAAACCCGTTTGTGCCGGCTTTGCCGATGTGGTTTATGGCTCGCGCTTTATGGGCAGTAACCCTCACCGTATCCTTTTTTTCTGGCACACCATTGGCAACCGCTGGTTAACCTTTGCATCAAACATGTTCAGCAACCTTAACCTTACGGATATGGAAACCTGTTACAAACTGTTTGATACCAAACTCATCCAATCCATAAAACTAATAGAGCAGCGCTTCGGCTTTGAGCCTGAAGTTACCCAGAAAATTGCCCGCGTACCGAAAATTCGTATTTACGAAGTTGGTATATCTTACTATGGCCGTACCTATGAAGACGGTAAAAAAATAGGCTGGAAAGATGGCGTGCGCGCTATTTATTGTATCCTGAAATACGGACTGTTTAAGGCTTAAAAAAATAGGCAGTTTATCTGCTGCAGGGCCCACGTTGCGTGGACCCCGCGTAAACGGACGAAACAGTTGATGCTACTAAATTATTTTACCTGCCTTCTGCCACATTACTGTGGTGGCCTTCCTCTGCGCAACCGGTTATCACCCCTATGCAGCCGCAATTAATATAGTTTAAGTGATTTCGCTTTCTGGAAGTACGCGGTATTCCCAAACCGGGTTATCAATGTATTTCCTAATAGCCAAAGTTGCGCCGGCCAAACGCAGGACAGTCGGCGCCGAAGAGGAGAAAAAGAAGATAAGAAGCTTATGCCTTTAGCTGCTGTTTTTGGCTGATTCTATTTGAGCATACCGTTAAACATTATATGAAATTTAAAAATCCCCCGGTTAGGGGGAAAATGGGCTTGCATGAAAGATTTATTTTTACATCGCCATATTATTTTACCTAAATAATAAGGTCAGTTAATAGTTAATCTAAAAAGTCATTGGCGCAAGGCTAATGACTTTTTCGTTTATTTACTAAAACTTAATATAAAAATAACGGATACTCGTTAATACACTCATATTCACTTGTCTTATTAGTTATAAATGTGAAAATAATTAAGCTGTTAGTTTAAAAAGCGCCAGTCCTTTGAATAAAATTTTTGTGTTTCCGTAAAAATATCTACTTTCGCGCCGCATTGTTATTTGAAAGAATAACCATACATCTATCCAAATATAAACCATGAGAAGAAAACAATACCTGAAAATATTTTTGTTTCTGGCATTCATAATTGGCGCTACTTCGTGTGCCGACCAGAAAAAATATATTTATTTTCAAAAAAATCCCGGTCAATCGGACACTATAGATGTAGCAAAAGCTTACATTCCGAAGATACAGCCCGGCGATCTGCTTTCCATATATAACACCTCGTTAAATCCTGCCGCAAGTAGTTTTTTTAACCCGCTTTCAGGCGCTAGCAGCGCAACTGATAATAGCGCTTCAACTAGTAACTCCGGTGCCTCACCTTCGCTGGCGCAGCCATCAGCGAACGGTCTCTTGGTAGATGCTGCGGGATCTGTCGAAATTCCGATTATCGGCTTGGTTAAAGTTGGCGGACTTACTACTTCCGAGGCCAGGGATACGATCAAAAATAGATTGAAATTTTACGTGAAAGAGCCAACTGTAAATGTCAGGTTCCTTAATTACAAAATTTCCGTTATGGGTGAAGTTAACCACCCATCTGTATATGTAATACCTAATGAAAAAGTTACACTGCCCGAAGCTATAAGCATGGCAGGCGACCTTACTATTTTTGGTAAACGCGAAAATGTTTTAGTTATCAGGGATAATAACGGGAAAAAAGAGTTTGGCAGGGTTAACCTTAATACCCGCGAAGTTTTTACATCTCCCTATTATTACTTACGCTCGGGTGATGTGGTGTATGTAGAGCAAGGTAATGGTAAAATTGCCCAAAGCGATAATACTTACAGAATACTTCCAATTGTCATCAGCGCGCTAACATTGGTTGCGTTATTTATCCTCCGACTTAAATAATCTTTCTTTTAACATAGAATATATTCGATATATGAATACAGACAACGATTTTAACGCTGTTATTGAAGAAGAACAGCAGGTAAATTTAAGAGAGATTTTATATAAATACTTACGTCATTGGAAATGGTTTATTTTATCATTTATAAGCTTTCTTGCCTTAGGTTATGTATATATAAAAACATCTACACCTGTATACCAGGTGGAAACAGATTTGCTGATAAAAGAAGATAAAAATAAAGCAGGCGGAGATGATATTTTAAAAAGCTTGGATCTGTTTTCGTCTGATAAAGTGATTGACAATGAGATACAAATTCTCAAGTCATATACACTAATGGAAAAGGTAGTCAAAGATTTAGACTTACAAGCCTCGTATTATTTAAATGGAACCGCTCGAAAAGTCCCGCTTTATGAGAATATACCTTTTAAGGCTGAGCTGTTAAAAGCAACCAATAAAAGTTACTCTGAGTATATAAAGATAACATTACTTAATGATAAAGAGGTCGAGGTTAAGGGCAAGAAGTTTCAGCTAAATATGCCGATCCAAACTGATGAGGGCCTGATACTTTTAACAGCAAAACAAGTTGATCCTAAGTATTTCAACACAGAAATTGAGGTACAATTTAATGACACCCCGAGCTTTTTTCAAGTTTACAGCAAAAGTTTAAATATCTCACCGGTAAGTAAAGAAGGAACAGTGCTTATTATTACCTACCAGGATGCCATTCCAAAAAGGGGCATAGATATACTTAATACCCTGGTACTTGAATATAATAATGCAGCTGTTGCCGATAAAAATAAGGTTACTTCAAATACGCTGGCATTTATTCAGGAACGGTTAAGAAAGCTGGCAGAGGAATTGGGGTCGGCTGAGAAAAACGTTGAAAATTATAAATCAACTAATAACATAACAGACATTAGCGCACAATCGCAACTGTTTATGCAAAGTGTGCAACAAAATGATGCTGACTTAAGTAAGGTAAACATCCAGTTAAGCGTGCTGAAAAATCTGGAAAACTATATACACACCACCAGAGATGACAAAGGGAAGTTGCCTTCGATGTTGGGAATTGATGACCCCACCATTCTAGGGCTAGTAAGTCAATTAAGTGACATGCAATTAAAAAGGGAGAGTCTGTTACAAACCATTCCCGAAACCAATCCTATTGTTCACTCAATCACTGATCAGATTAACTCACTTAAATCAGCTATCAGTCAATCAGTTCAGAATCTCAAATCCGGTCTTTCAGTCACACAGCAGCAATTGGAAAATAAAAATAACAAATTTGATGCTGTTATTAAACAAGTTCCGACAAAAGAAAGAGGCTTATTGGATGTGATGCGGGAACAGGATATTAAAAATACACTTTTTAATTTTCTATTACAAAAGCGCGAAGAACAAGAAATGTCGTTAGCATCTAATATAGCCGATAGCCGAACCATTGATGATGCAAGGAGCACTCCATCACCGGTTAAACCGGTTAAGCTTTTGGTTATGCTGATTTTTTTCGTAGCAAGCTTATTAGTTCCAATCAGTGTAATTTACCTGAGCGCTATTTTAAACAATAAGGTCACAAAACGTTCAGATATCGAAAAGTTGACTAAAGCGCCAATAGTAGCAGAAATCGCTCACTCCGATGAATCTATACCCCTTATCGTTGTTGAAAAACCACGGTCGATGGTTTCTGAACAGATACGGGCATTACGTACTAATCTTCAATTTATCAGTTCAGAGCAGGAACATAAGGTGTTATTATTTACCTCATGTACAAGCGGAGAGGGTAAATCGTTTGTATCCCTTAACCTTGGAGCCAGCTTGGCAATGTCAGGGAAAAAAGTTGTTATTTTGGAACTTGACCTCCGAAAACCCAAACTCCATTTAGCACTTAAAATGGAAAATGACAAAGGTTTATCCAATTATTTAATAACCCATTATGATTATTCGGAAGTTATAAAGGAGGTTCCGCAGCAAAGTAACTACTATATAATAACTAGTGGACCGATTCCTCCTAATCCAGCTGAACTATTAACCAATGGTAGAATAGATTCACTAATTCAAGATTTAAAAAGAGATTTTGACTTTGTAATTATCGATGCTCCACCCGTAGGATTGGTAACCGATGCACAAATTTTAGGTCGTTACGCAAATGCGACAATGTTTATAGCGCGGCACAATTATACTTTTAAAAATCAAATACTGCTAATTGATGACCTCTATAGGAATAAAAAATTCTTGAATTTAAACATTGTTTTTAACTCGATAGATTATTCTTCTTCCGGCTATGGTTATGGTTACGGTTACGGTTACGGTTACGGTTATGGCTACGGCTATGGCGGTGGATATTATCAGGAAGAGACCACAAAACCCGATTTAATAAAAAGAATTTTTAAAAGACGTAAAAAATAGTCACCGTTTCTAAATATTTATATAAGAATTTCTTTGTTACCAGAACCTATAAAAGATGAAGATTGATAATCAAGGACCATTTAAAATTGCAATAATCGGATTGGGCTATGTAGGACTTCCACTCGCGGTAGAATTTGCAAAAAAATACCCAGTAATTGGGTTTGATATTAACAAGGAGCGTGTTGAGGAGTTAAGCCATGGGAATGATCGTACTAAGGAAGCTAATATTGAAGAGCTGAATAGTGTAATTAGAATAGCGGACAACGAAAGTGAGAAGGGTTTGACTTTTTCTTCTGATGTAGAAAAACTTCGCAGTTATAATACCTTTATAGTAACGGTACCTACGCCTATTAACAAATTTAAATCGCCCGATCTTACCCCCTTGCTAAAGGCATCTGAAATGTTAGGATCAGTACTTAAAAAGGGAGATCTTGTTATTTATGAATCTACCGTTTACCCGGGGTGTACAGAAGAAGACTGCGTGCCGGTACTTGAGAAAGTTTCGGGGTTGAAATTTAATATTGATTTTTTTGCTGGATATTCTCCTGAACGTATTAACCCTGGCGACAAAGTTAATACGTTAACAAAAATAAAAAAGGTTACCAGCGGATCAACACCCGAAATTGCAGAGAAGGTTGACTTTTTGTACAGGTCAATTATTGAGGCAGGTACCCATAAAGCTCCGAGCTTAAAAGTAGCTGAGGCATCGAAAGCAATCGAAAACGCACAACGCGATGTAAATATTTCATTTGTAAATGAACTGGCACTAATTTTTGATAGGATGGGAATCGACACACACGATGTACTAGATGCCGCAGGTACAAAATGGAATTTTTTAAAATATAAACCAGGCCTGGTAGGTGGCCATTGTATAGGGGTCGACCCGTATTATCTGGCCCATAAGGCCGAGTCGCTGGGTTATCACCCTCAGGTTATTTTGTCGGGCCGAAGAGTAAACGACAACATGGGTATGTTCGTAGCCAATAAGGTTGTAAAGTTATTGATACAAAAAGGACACAAGGTTGACGGAGCCAAAGCACTTATTTTGGGAATAACCTTTAAAGAAAATTGTCCGGATATTCGTAACACTAAGGTAGTCGATATTTACCATGAACTGAAACAATTTGGTTTGAATGTCGAAATAAACGATCCATGGGCGAATGCCGGTGAAGTTAGGCACGAATATGGAATAAACATGCTATCTGAAATTGGATTCGGGTATGACGCGATTATACTGGCAGTAGCGCATGACGAGTATAATAAGCTTGATTTTAAAAAATTGACTAAAAACAGCAACTCCGTTATTTTTGATACTAAATCTTTTATTAAAAGAGAATTGGTTGACGCGAGACTGTAAAATTTACACCTATGAATTTAACAGGTAAAAAAATATTAATAACCGGTGCTGACGGATTTATTGGGAGCCATCTGGTTGAAAGATTGTTGGATGAAGGTTGTATTGTAAAGGCCTTTGTCTATTATAATTCTTTTAACAGTTGGGGATGGCTCGATACACTGGCAAAAGAAAAGCTTTCAAGACTCGAAATATTTGCAGGCGATATACGGGACCCTAACGGAGTACGAACTGCTATGAAAGATATAGAAGTGGTGTTTCATTTGGCAGCCCTGATAGCTATTCCTTTTAGTTATCATTCGCCTGATTCATACATTGATACAAATGTTAAAGGAACGCTGAATATAGTGCAGGCCGCCAAAGACCTAAATATTGAAAGGGTTTTGGTTACCTCGACGTCGGAAGTGTACGGAACAGCACAATATATTCCTATTGATGAAAATCACCCCAGACAGCCACAGTCTCCATATTCGGCGTCAAAAATTGGTGCCGATTGTATCGCTGATTCTTTTTACAGGAGTTTTAATCTACCGCTAACGATTGTGAGGCCTTTTAACACTTTCGGGCCGCGCCAATCGGCAAGGGCTGTTATCCCGACAATAATTACCCAATTACTAAATGGCAAAGAGGAAATTAAACTTGGAGACCTTACGCCGACCAGGGATTTACTTTTTGTAAAAGATACCGTAAATGGCTTTACTGAAATAGCAAAAGCAGACAAACTAATTGGACATGACTGTAATATTGCAACCCAATCGGAAATCTCGGTAGGGGATCTGGCGCAGGAATTAATAAACCAGATTAATCCGAAGGCCCGTATCATAACTGACGAGGTACGCATCAGGCCTGAAAAATCAGAGGTTTTCAGGCTGTACGGTTCAAACGAAAAGATCAAACAGTTTACTGGCTGGCAGCAGCAGTATGATTTAAAAGAGGGCTTAGCGGAGACCGTAGCCTGGTTTAAAAATGTTGAGAATCTGAAACAATACAAAGCTGATATATATAATATATGATCCCATTATCTGTACCAAATCTTGCCGGCAATGAATGGCAATATGTAAAAGAGTGCCTCGATACATCGTGGGTGTCTTCGGTGGGTAGCTTCGTAAACAGGATGGAAGAGATGTCGGCCAGCTTTAGCGGAGTTACCGGAGCCGTTGCAACGTCCAATGGCACTGCGGCACTGCACATCAGCCTTATTTTAGCCGGGGTACAAGCCGGGGATCTTGTGATATTACCTAATATTACCTTCGTAGCGCCAGCCAACGCAATTACTTACATGGGGGCGCGTCCATTATTAATGGATGTTTACGAAGATACGTGGGAATTAGATGTCGACTTGCTTGAACAGTTTTTAATAGAAGAATGTGCATGTAATAACGGAGTATGTTATCATAAATTAAGTGGTAAACGAATTCCTGTTATTATTCCCGTTCATGTATTGGGGAATATGGTTAATATGGAAAAACTTATGCCATTGGCGGCAAAGTATCATATTGCTGTAATTGAAGATGCGACAGAGTCGCTGGGGTCAACCTATAAAGATAAACCGGCTGGCTCATTCGGCCTTTTTGGTTGCCTTAGTTATAATGGCAATAAAATAATTACCACTGGTGGTGGTGGCATGATACTTACTGACAATGATAAGCTGGCAAAAGAGGCTAAACACCTCACAACGCAGGCAAAAGCCGATCCGTTAGAGTACTATCATGACAAAGTAGGCTATAACTACCGCATGGTTAATATTCTTGCAGCTATGGGGGTTGCCCAAATGGAGCAACTTCCGGGGTTTATCCAGCGAAAAAAGGAAATTGCGTCCCTATACAATTTGGGATTAAAAGATATTCCCGGGTTTAAGGGTCAAGAAACAACGGAGCATGTAACCTCTAATTGCTGGTTGTATACAGCAGTATTTGGTCAATCGAAACAGCTGATGGAGTATTTAGCTGCTAGAGATATACAAACCAGGCCATTTTGGGTGCCTATGAATAGATTACCGGCGTTTGATGCAGATATTTATTACAACAAAACTGATATCGCCGGAAATATATATTCTACTTGTCTCAGTTTACCTTGTTCAACAAATATAACAGATGATGAGGTGGCCGCGGTTATAGAAAATATACATCAATTTTATGCTTAAAAAAAAGCTAATATTGATTGGAGGAGGTGGGCATTGCAAGTCGTGCATAGATGTAATAAGGAGTCGTGACGACTTTGAAATAAATGGTATTTTAGACAATGGCCTTAAACTTAACGATAAAGTATTAGACTGTTCTGTTATTGGTAATGATATTTATTTGGATGAATTGATTAATATTGATACATATTTTTTAATAACAATAGGCCAAATAAAATCCGCTGTGTTGCGGCAAAAGATATTTAATATTTTAACGCAAAAAGGCGCCAATATAGCTACTGTAATATCATCCAGGGCATCTGTTTCGGGTTATTCAAAAATTGGAAAAGGAACAATTTTACACCATTTCTGTGCAGTGAATGCACAAGTGAATATTGGCGAAAATAATATTATTAATACAGGCGCTAATATTGAGCACGATGTTCAGATAGGCAATAATAACCATATCTCAACCGGAGTAGTTTTAAATGGGAATGTGAGTGTAGGCAACAATTGTTTTATCGGAAGCGGTTCAGTCATTGCCAATGGTGTAAAAATAGCTGATAACGTGGTAATAGGTGCCGGTAGTTTGGTAATTAAAAACATCGTTGAGGCAGGCATTTATGCTGGCTCTCCGATTAAAGCGATAAAAGATGAATAAAACATTAATAATTGCTGAGGCAGGCGTAAATCATAATGGATCTATTGAAAATGCGTTTAAATTAATTGACGCCGCCAAAGAAGCCGGCGCAGACTATGTGAAATTTCAAACCTTCAAAGCTGATAAACTAGTAAATAAATCTGCGCAAAAAGCTGACTACCAAAAAAAAAATCTGCCGGATGGCGATGAATCACAATACACCATGCTCAAAAAACTGGAACTAACCGAGGAGATGCATGATGAATTACTGAATTATTGTGAAAAAAAGAACATTAAATTTTTATCAACGCCGTTTGATCAAGATAGCATCATATTACTAAAATCATTAGGCGTTACTATTGGTAAAATTCCTTCGGGCGAGGTTACCAATTTACCTTACCTGCGACAAATGGCACACGCATTTCCGGAATTAATTGTTTCAACGGGAATGTGTACCATCGAGGAGGTCAAAGAAGCCGTTGACGCCTTGGTATCTGTCGGCAGAAAAAAGGAGAATATTACTGTTTTACATTGTAATACGGAATATCCTACCCCAATGCGAGATGTGAACTTAATGGCTATGCTAACGATCAAAGAGCAGTTGGGGGTAAGAATTGGCTATTCGGATCATACTATGGGTATTGAAGTACCAATCGCAGCGGTGGCGTTGGGGGCTACAATTATTGAAAAACATTTCACATTGGATCGCACCATGGATGGGCCTGATCATTTAGCATCCCTGGAACCTGGTGAGCTTAAAGAAATGGTGCGGTGCATAAGGAATATTGAAAATGCATTGGGTGAGGGTTCTAAGACACCCTCTGATTCTGAAAAAAAGAATATACAACTTGTAAGGAAAAGCATAGTTGCCAAAGTGAATATTGCCAGAGGTGAGACCTTTACTGAAGATAACTTGACCGTTAAAAGGCCTGGGACCGGAATTAGTCCAATGAATTGGGATAAAATAATTGGGCGGAAGGCGAACAGGGATTATAAAAATGACGAGATTATTTCATTATGACCAATAAAAGGAAAATTTGCGTTGTAACTGGGACAAGGGCTGACTACGGTCTACTTTATTGGACAATTAATGGACTGCATAACGATCCGGCTATTGAGTTGCAGATTTTGGTTACAGGAATGCATTTGTCTCCTGAGTTTGGCTTAACCTATAAACAAATAGAAGCAGATGGTTTTTTTATCAATCAAAAAATAGAAATTTTGCTTTCATCTGATAGTCCCGTTGGTATTTCAAAAAGTATAGGTTTGGGAGTTATCGGTTTGGCAGACGCTTACCAAATATTAACACCTGATATTGTGCTGTTACTTGGTGACAGATTTGAGATTTTTTCGGCTGCGATTGCTGCCACGATGGCTCGTATCCCCATAGCTCACTGCCATGGCGGAGAATCGACAGAAGGTGTGATTGATGAACCTATAAGACATTCTATTACTAAAATGTCGCACCTGCATTTTTCGTCTACTGATGAATATAGAAAACGAATCATCCAGTTAGGCGAGCAGCCTGATTTTGTATATAATGTTGGAGCACTTGGAATCGAAAACATTAACAGGTTAGACTTGTTGTCTCGTGAAGATTTCGAAAAAAGTATAGAATTCAGCTTACGTAAACGTAATGTCCTGGTTACATTTCATCCGGTAACATTAGAAAACGCTACAGCGGAGATTCAATTCAAAAAACTGCTGGAGGCTTTAGATGATTTACGAGACGTAGCAATCATCTTTACAAAGGCCAATGCTGATACGGATGGAAGGATTATTAACCAACTAATAGATGAATATACAACAAGGCATAGTGATAAGGCGGTAGCTTTTACATCGCTTGGACAACTTCGTTATTTATCAGCTATGCAATTTATGGATGCGGTGATTGGAAATTCATCCAGCGGCCTTATAGAGGCACCGTCTTTTAAAATAGCGACCATTAATATAGGAGACAGGCAGCATGGACGAATAAAAGCCCAGAGTGTAATAGACTGCGAACCCACTTTCACCGAAATCAAAAAAGCAATAGATAAAGCATTTAGCCAGGAATTTAGGGACAGTTTAAAGCTGGTAGAAAATCCATATGGCAGAAACAACTCGTCTGCGGATATTATATCCGTACTAAAAAGTACGGCATTGGATAACTTACTTAAAAAAGAGTTTTATAATCTAAAGTTTAACTGACGTATTGTTTGAAAGTCACTTTTTCAACAACGGAATAAAGTATGGTTATTCCCGAATAAACGAAAAATATTATGGAGTTTAACGTGTATATAAAATGATAAAATATCAGGAACATATAATTCAAAAATATAATCAGGCGCGGGTAGCGCTTAAAGCTTTGGATGAATTACCGTTATATGCAAGCCGTACTATATTTATTATCGATGAGAGTGATAAAATGGCTGGCACCGTCTCGGATGGGGATATACGAAGGGGGCTTTTAAATGGACTGGAAATTTCTCAGCCAATTGAGTTATTTATGAATACCCAGTTTAAGTTTTTGTATGAAGGTGGAGACAATGTCGACTTAATCAAAGCTTATCGTAAAGCCGATATTCATTTGATTCCTGTATTGGATCACAGCTTTCACCTTGTACAAATTTTGGATCTGAAAAAGACAAAAACCATTTTACCGATTGCCGCACTAATTGTAGCCGGAGGACGTGGTGAAAGATTGAAACCATTTACTGATCTGATACCCAAACCCATGCTAACGGTCGGGGATAAATCCATATTGGAGCACAATATTGATCGTTTGATTTCTTATGGAATATCTGAATTTTATATAAGTGTTAAATATCTAAAAGAACAGATAATGGACTATTTTGGCGACGGTTCAGCCAAATCTGTGCACATTCACTATATTGAAGAAGAAGAGCCTTTGGGGACCTTGGGCGCACTTTCGTTAATTGATAACGTTGGGCAGGAGGATATTCTGGTTATGAACTCTGATCTGTTGACTAATATTGATTTTGAAGATTTCTATAATTTTTATAAGAAAGAAGATGCGACAATGGCCCTGGCAAGTATTCCCTATATTGTAAACGTCCCTTACGCAGTCTTAGAAACAAAAGAACTGGAAGTAGTTTCTTTTGCTGAAAAACCAACTTATACTTATTATTCAAATGGAGGTATTTATTTATTAAAATTTGAGCTTAAAAGGTATATGCAAAAAGGAGTTTTTTATAACGCTACCGATTTGATGGATAAAATAATTCTGGAAGATAAATTTAACCTGATGCACTATCCTTTATTAGGCTACTGGTTGGATATTGGCAAGCACCAGGACTACATTAAAGCTCAAGAAGATATAAAACATATTAGATTTTAAAATGGCAATTTTAATTACTATTTGCGCCCGTGGAGGGTCAAAAGGAATACCGGGAAAAAATATAAAGAAATTGAACGGCATACCTTTAATTGCTTACACAATTTATGTTGCAAAGGCATTTGTTGCGTTACATGATGGAATAATTGCAATTTCTACAGATAGTGTCGAAATTAAAAAGGCCGCTGCAGAATTTGGTATCAACACAAATTATACCCGTCCTGCTCATCTGGCGACCGACGCGGCCGGCAAGGTTGATGCGATTAAAGATTTGGTTTTCCACGAGGAAAAAGTTAATCAAATTACATTTGAGTATGTTTTAGATCTTGACGTTACTTCGCCGTTGCGCACGATAGATGATTTAAACCTGGCGTTTGATGCACTGAAAGCAGATGGCGGGGCTAATAACCTGTTCTCTGTTAGCAATGCGGCACGTAATCCTTATTTTAATATGGTGGAAAAAAAACTCGATGGTTATTATGGTTTGTGCAAAAAATTAGACTCGGTAATTTTAAGTCGGCAGGCGGCACCCAAAGTTTACGATATAAATGGATCATTTTATTTCTACAACCGCAGTTTTTTTGATTCAGACTTTAACAGTGTTCTTACCGATAATACTTTAATCCATGTTATCGAACATATGTGTTTCGATTTGGACCATCCCATAGATTTTGAATTTATGGAATATTTATTGGCAAATAATAAACTTGATTTTGAAATGGAATCAGAGGTCTGATTGTCGGTTTGGGTTCATAATTTATGGTTGACGTTAAGTTTGCATCATTTATGAGCCATTATGATATGATAATTAAGGATTCATTGGCGACGCTTTAATTCAATTTAACAACGCATCTATTCTTTTAACCTACTTATGAATTTTTTTGTTTACAAAAATAAGAGCGCAACATTTTATATTAATATTTCTTACTTTTTCATTCATTAAAATGAGGTATTTAAGGAAATCATTAATATTTTCGGGATTACGGTATCTGGAGTATGGAATTATTGCATTATCGTACATTGTTATCGCTAAAAAAGTAGGACCGGCAGAGTATAGCAAAACTATCCCGGGCTTTATTTTTATTACCTATTCTCAATATTTGATGATGGGACTCAATGCCGCTCTTATAAAGGCTTACGTGGTTGACAGTAACTTCGAAATAAAGCAGACATACGTTAAAAATACACTTTATTTTGCTTTTTTTATCTCCTTCGTGGCGTTTATACTAGGCGTTATCAGTTTACCTAAACAGCTATTTGTTGTGTCATTAATATCCTCGATGGTTTATTTCCAAAACGTTTTTCAAACTTTATTGAGGCTTGAAGATAAAATATTGGGGATTAATTTTTCGAACCTTGTTTTTTCGATCATTTATTTCGTTCTGGTATTTTTTTATGCGCATAGCATACAAATGTTTTTTCTGTATTGGTTATTTTCTTTAATCATCTCAAATTTATTGAATGCGATACAAGCATATCCTATATTGAAGAAATTACAGTTGCGATTTCATAAGAAAGACATTTTGCAAGTTGTAAAAACAATAAAACCACAAATAAAACTTGGTACAAAAATGACCTTGATGGGAATTGTAAGTACTTACTTCTTGACTTTTGACCGTTTTTTGCTTAACAATTTCTCAACTAATAAAGCCTTAAAAGGTAACTATCAACTAGCCGACAATATTGCAAGCACCATTTATTTGTTTTTTGTTACAGTGTTGTTTTACTATACGCCTACAATTTTGAAAAAAGCGAGTTTAAGTTCTGCTTTTAGAGTTCAGATGTTAAAATATGGGATAATTTTCACTCTAATACTGTCAGTTTTGGCTATCGGTATAACCCCATTTATTGATAGGTTCATAATTCTAAAGTATTTTCCTGCCTATGCCGACCTAACCTACTTTTTAACCTATCAATTTATACTAAAAATTATTATTTTGAGTATTGGGATAGCGGGCAATATCTCAATTGCATTAAATTCAGAGGTTAGATTCTTAAAATGGTGGTTTCTATCAATTTTTATAGGTGGGACAATGTTGTTCGTATTTTATAAGTTCGCAGCTTTGAAAACAGAAGAAATAATAACGCTTGCGCTTATATTTCAGTTTACTGCCATAATAATTTCAAATGCATTTTACCTTTGGGCAAACAGGAGGGCTTTCTTTGCATTATCTGCAGATAAAGAACTTATCGATTGTCTGCCTGAGTAATTTATATCTACATGAAAACTAACTTAATAATAGGCGCCGGCCAAATAGGAAGCAGACATTTGCAAGGCTTGCTCAATCTTAACATGCCTCAGACGATATACGTGCTTGATCCTTCTGAGCAATCGTTAGAAATTTCAAAAAGGCGCGCGGAAGAGATTCCAAATGATCACATAATTCGCTTCATAACAGATTGGACCAGTCTGCCAATCGATCTTGATCTGGTGATCGTAGCCACTGGTGCAAATGTCAGAAAGTCGGTGTTAAATATTTTGCTCGATGGATTTAAGGTGAAGTACCTGTTGCTTGAAAAAATATTATTTCAGGACGTTGAATCCTACCCGGAAATTGCTGAACTAATCCAGCAAAAAGCAATACCTGTTTGGGTTAATCATCCACGACGGATATTTGACAGTTATGTGTCTATTAAACGTGAGATTCCGGTCGATGAGCCTGTTAAACTTCATGTTATCGGAAATAATTGGGGGTTGGGTTGTAATGGTTTGCATTTTATAGATCTATGCGCTTTCCTAAGCGGCTC
This sequence comes from Mucilaginibacter flavidus, assembly GCF_024055575.1. GTDB lineage: Bacteria > Bacteroidota > Bacteroidia > Sphingobacteriales > Sphingobacteriaceae > Mucilaginibacter > Mucilaginibacter flavidus. Next base: position 48,329 of record NZ_JAMXOE010000016.1, read on the forward strand.
CGAAGTTGACAGCATTAATGCTGATTGGATTGATGATGAGTTGCTTGAAAGTAAGCGCCCGGGCTATATTGAGTTCTCCGGCACGCTAAAAGGGATTATGAAAAATGGATCGTGTTTTTCAGTATCTTCCTTCAAGGGAGATTTGAATATGATCAGTGTGACCATATCCACCGTTTCAGAAAGCTGGGTAATAATAGAGGGGGCTATGTCTATCACTTATCATCAAAAAACAGGTGACGGAAGAACAGATTATAAACGGCAATCAGCGACAAAATTCCAAAGCCAATTAACAACCGTTATTGCCAGTGACCTTTTTTTGAACGGTACATGTGATCTTCCCACATATGAAGAAGCGCGCCAATCACACGTGCCGTTTATTAAGACTTTGTTGACAAAATATAATGATCTAACCGGAATAGACAATAGAATTTGCCCTATAACATAATGAAGCCTGATCTACTATTAATTGGTTGCGGACCAATGGCAGTTGCCTATGCAGAAGTTTTAATGCATATGATTATTCCATTTAAGGTTATAGGCAGGGGAGAAGCCACAGCAGCGGAATTTGAACGACAAACGGGAGTAAAGCCTGTTACCGGAGGGCTGGACTTATATCTCCAGCATAATAATCTTGCCAGTGGCACATATGTAATTGTATCTACCAACCTCGAAGGGCTAATGGAAAGTACGCTGAAAGTGCTTGAAAGCGGGGCTTATAAAATATTGGTTGAAAAGCCGGGAGCTCTTAGTATTGATGAGTTATTGGTTAATAAAAATGTATTGCTCACACATAGTAGAAAAGTGTTCGTTGCTTATAATCGAAGGTTTTATTCGGCGGTAACCGAGGCAAGCAGATTAATAGCTGAAGACGGCGGACTACAATCTATGTCGTTTGAATTTACGGAATGGGCACATGTTATTGAGCCGTTAAAAAAGGCACCTGGAATCAAAGAAAATTGGTTTTTCGCAAACTCTACGCATGTTGTGGACCTCGCATTTTACCTTGCTGGTGCCCCATCTGAGATGAGTTGCTATTCCAAATCCGGAAGTTTAACCTGGCATGATAAAACAAATTTTAGTGGCGCCGGAATAACCGATAGCGGGATATTGTTCTCGTACTTATCAAATTGGGAAAGCGCTGGCCGCTGGGCCATTGAATTGCTAACTAAAGAACGCCGCATCTATTTAAAACCGATGGAAAAGGTAAGTTTGCAGTTGAAAGGAAGTATAAAAATAGAAGAGCATTTATTTGACGATAGTTTGGATAAAGAATTTAAACCGGGCATTTACAAACAGGTTGAGGCATTTTTAAATGATGATCACACTAAACTGCTTAACATAGCCGACCACATAAAAAATGCGGGTATTTACAAGCAGATGCTGGCAAAATAATAGAAACCCGAGGGAGAATGAAATTGTTTATTTTATTTAGTGAGAATATCGAATTTGATTTGCCGGAGTCAAACTATATCATACTATCTAAGTTTAAATCTCATTCCTCACGATATGGACATGTGCATGAAAAACTTGAGGATGTACATGTCAACGATATTGACTTTCTAAAGCAGGAAGAGCTAATATACGATGAGTACACCCGTCAGCTTCCAAAATCTTTGGCGGATGTCTTCATTTCAAGCAAAACTTCATTGTATTTTGTTATGATGGCGCTTGAAAACTGGAAAATTACAGTCAAAAGGCTAATCGAGGAATATTCAATCGAAGAAATTGTGTTTACTGAGTTGCTCGACCAGAATTTCTACATGCCATTTTATGAAGCCGAGGGTGAAGTTACCAAGCCGCTGCAATATGAAGCCTATGATTTTATAAGTAAACTTTTATACGGTTTTATAAATCGAAATTATCCCCGTATAGAGGTCAATATTATCAAAAAGCACTCAGTTTTAACATTGAGAAAAAGGATATTGGCGAGACGATACGGACTTTTTATCTATAAGGTTTTACTCCAGGCGAAGCTTTATTTTAAATTAAAAATAAACTCCGCAGCGAAGATCAAAGATATCCTCTTTTTATCCAGGGGGCTTGCGCATTCGCAATACATCGTAGATTACGTAAGAGAGTTTAATGAACAATCGGATATTTATGCATCCGATGGACTGCGTACCCAAGGTAAAAACAAAGAATTTTTGCGAAATAGTGGCTTGGGCAAAGACGATTACATCGATAATATCGAAACGACTTCATTTCTTGGTTTTTTAGCCTCAGTTTGGTTTGTTCTGGCTCTTTTGCTGAAATATAAAATTGTTTATCAACACAAATTGAAGCGAACGGATAAGAAGTATGGATTTCCATATTCGAATGCGGTGACGGAAATGATCATACATTCCCTGGAAGCCCAAGTCTATACATCTGGTTTGGAAAGGTTGATTAAGAGACAAAAAAAAGAAGGTGCGAGAATCCCCAAGACACTGATAACCTGCGAAATTTACACGCAGTATGCATATTTTATCGCCGAGCTGGGGAAAAAGTACGATATAAAGACCATACAACTAATCTCCGTCGCAATGAGTACCGGATACTTGCCGCATTTCTTTTTTTGCGACCAGGTATTGTTCAATCAAAGAAAAGTCTTAGAGGCGTTTAAATCCAACAACCAATATCTCGCACACAAATGCGATTATTGGGGGAATTTAACCTTTAATGAGTGTGGGGATATTCATAGAAAAGACGCCGGCGATGGGGTATTGCGAGTAGTGCAATTTACCCAGCCCGTGCTGGATGAAGAAAACGACTTTGCTATTCTTGATACCTTGCTGGATATTAAAAACGATCGACAGATTGAAATTACGGTGAAGCCGCATCCTCGCGAAAGCCCCGAAAAATTTTCTAATTACGATAACGAAGTTCAAATTTGTTCGAGTACGATTTCGCTTCAGGCAGCTATTGAAAATGCGGATCTGGCGCTAGTCAAATTTTCGGCTGTTGAGCATTACTTACTAAATTATGGGATACCGACAATTTATTGTGCATTCAGCCAGATGGCAAAGAACGGAATTTCTGAAGTTATCAAAACCGGTTATAAAGGCATAGCGTTTTCAGCGGAAGAATTAAAAGAACTGGTGGTAGGCTTCCCCGGTATTGTGCCATTTTATAAAGATTTTAGGGAGAACGAAATGTTTAAGCGTTTTGAAAATAAGGGTATATACTATTTCAGGAATAGTTTATTAAAATATATTAATGAGTAATATAACGATAATAGGTGATTCACTGGCTTATAATCGCCCGGACGGGTTAGATAACAATCTGCGCTGGCCGGCGCTTTTAAAAGAAAAATTACCTGGTTATCAAATCAATAACCTCTCGTTGGGCTCGAGCACTAGTGATAGATTTAGAAAGGTCGGGGCATTGCTTTCCGATACAGATATTCTTATTGTTCAAATAGGTATAGTTGATTGCGCACCAAGGCTTTTTACGATGCTCGAAAACAAAATAATCGCCAGGCTACCATCATTTATTTCAAAGCGAATAATAGCGCAGGTAAAAAAAAAGAGAACACAAAGCACTAACCGCAGCTATGTAAAACCTGAGATTTTTGAGCGGAATCTATTGGAACTTTTCAATACATTTGCCCGCAAAGTAGTACTTTACGTAAAAATTCTACCCGCAGGTAAAAGGTTTGTTTCCTTAAACCCAACGATTCAGAGTGCAATAACTCAATATAACGCCATTATTGATAAGTGTGCAAAAGATTATAAACACGTACATTTAATTGATTTGAAATTAAACGACATTGACGATTATACATTGGAAGACGGCTACCATCTTAACGCCAAAGGGCATTTGTTGATTTCAGAATTAATCACGGCGGCAGTGTAGCGATAGTTGAACATGAATAAATTCATAAAATATTACTTACTTTTTTTACCACTATTTTCTTTGATAGGCATTCTGGCTTCCATTTCCAGAAGCGTTTACCAAGACTCATACGTGGAAGAGTTTCTTATAGTAAGTGCGGCTTTAGATCTGATTATTTATTTACTTGGCTTTAAATATACCCTCGATAGGAAAATCACGGCATTATGTGCTCTTTTACTTGCAAGTGCGCTGATCGGCCTTTCGAATAATGATATCTCAAGGCGGTTTATCACGGATTTTACGCTGCCGTTCTTCTTTTTTGTTAAAGTTCTTGTTTTTAAAAAATATTGGTCTACCGCTGATTTCGGTAAATATGTTAAGGTTTACGTCAATTTGGCTTTTTATGGCAGTATAATATTGCTTCCTATTACTTATTATTTGTTTACAAGCTCAAATCATAGCAGGTTGGCAATATTTCCGCCAATGGAATTACCGTTTGCAAATTTTATGTTGTCAAATACATTCTACGTAATCATATCTTTCTTCGTAATCCTGTTGTATGGCAAGCGGGCTCAACTGGTGTCGGCTATTGTAGTTTTCCTCTGTTATACATTTGTATTTAAGCGAAAACAGATTGTTAAATTTTTATTTATTTTTTTAGTGGCAGTAGTTGTCGCGTTCTACGTGTTCGAAAACTATTCAAAAAATCTTGCTGTAAGCAGACTTAAAAACACCTTCGATTTATTTAAAAGCGAGGAATCAACCAATTCCAACATCGATCAAATTTCGGCCGGCCGATTTAACGAATTCGAAACTATCCTCGCCCAGATGAGACCCGAAGATTATTTTCTGGGTAAAGGGATGGGTTTTGTTTACAATGTTGATACTGGCGGTGAATATATTAAAACATCCAACGCACATTTTTCGCCAATTGGTTTTCTATCAAAGTATGGTCTTATTTTTACCCTATTTGTTTATTATTTTTTATTCTCAATTTTTCTGAAAACCAATAAAGCCTTGTTACGCGATAGAAATTATGTTATTGCCTTGGGAGTTTCGGTATTTATTTTTCTCGAGTCATTTTTCTCTTACGCGCTGTTTGTAACGCCTATTTTACCTGTTGCTTTGGGTATGATGCTTTCATTACAGAAGAAGCAAAATATGCTGCGAACTGCACGGCGCAATGCAACACAGAGCATAAGCAAGTAATATTTTGATAAATGGACTTAAATGAGTTATTTTTGGAGCCAGTCATTATTCTTTCAAATAACATCTCAATACAAAACCGTTATGAAAAATTTGTTTTTATTTTTGGCGATTATTTGCCTTGGAAGTTCAAATTTAATATCAAAAGTTCCAGAGTTTCATCAAAATCCTCAAGTTGGTAATTACCAGGACGATACCGGAACTTTGCAGGCTTATTTTGATAAAGGAGATGTAATAAATCTTCCGGCAGGTAAAGTGTTTAATATCTCCGGTACAGTTTACATCCGAAAGAACAGCCAAATCGTTTACGGTAATATGGCTGTTATTAAATACTCAGGAAGCGATGCTGCTATAGGCTTTCAACGAGTTAACGATAAAAACTACCCTGTTAGAGTCACGATACAGGACCTTTCAATAAATGTTGAAGGCGCTGGCGCTGTAGGAATAAGATGGCAGGCATCTTATTCACAATTAAAAAATTGTGGTGTTTCCGTAGCTGGTAACAACGATACAGGCATTCAACTGTGTGGTGATGGTGCTAATGGAACAGGTAGTTACTACAACTTGTTTGAAAATTGCTTTGTACAGGGCGGAAAGCAAAAAGGCGCGACAGGGCAATATGGATGGAAATTCACCTACGACAAAAACGCCGCAAGCCGTTGTCCAAATTCAAATACATGGGTTGGCGGAAGAGTGGGTCAGTGCGATGTTGGCATGTATATTAACGGCGATGGTAATGTTATTAACCATATTGCCTCCGAGGGTTGCGGTATATCATTTTATTTCGATAATCCTGATAGCAAAGCGGGTTGTGTCTCTAATAAGGTTTTATATCCTTATATCGAAAGCTGCAAGACCGCTTTTAAATTTGGATCTAACGCAATCGGCTGCGTTGCATCTACGCCTTTTGTAACAAGCACGCCTTCATTAAAAGAAGATTTAGGAACCAGAAATATATTTAATCAATAAACTACCTGAATATTTATGTGTGGAATTGTCGGGTACATTGCCTCTAAAAAGTTAAGTTTAAACGAAAGTTTGTTGGCCATGGTTCATCGTGGCCCTGATGCTAAAGGAGAATACTACTATCAACACAATCAGTTAAACGTGGGTTTGGGGCATTTGCGATTGAGCATAATTGACCTCTCAGAAGCAGGAAATCAACCTTTTCATTCGGAAGATCGCCGCTATTCAATTATTTTTAATGGAGAAATATATAATTATGCAAGTCTAAAAACGCATTTGGTCGACAAAGGCTACTCCTTTCAAAGCGGCAGTGATACCGAGGTCTTGCTAAAAATGTTTATCGAATACGGTGCCGATATGTTAAACAAACTGAACGGTATATTTGCATTCTGTATCATCGATACCATTGCAAACAAAGTGTTTGTTGTCAGAGATCAACTCGGTATTAAGCCAATATATTTTTATTACGATAAAGAACTATTTGCTTTTGCATCTGAGATTAAAGGTTTAGAAAAGATTGCAGGTGTAAAAAAAACGTTGGATAAAGAGCAACTCACAGAGTTTTTAATGAGTGGCTTTTTATATGAGCCAGACACTGGCTTTAAAGAGATAAAGAAGATTAGACCCGGCACATATTCTATTATCAATCTCAACGACGATGCTGTGCATTACGAGGAGGTTGTTTATTGGGAACCGGGCAAAAAACGTGTTAGCCTCGTTGATGTCGAAACTGAAGTGCGAAAGTCAATTAACGAGCAGACCGTGAGCGACGTGCCAGTTGGCATTTTTTTTAGCGGCGGCGTTGATTCCAGCATTATTTTAAGTGAGCTGCGAAAAAAAACTCAGGCATTTGTTGTACAAGCTTCGGCCGACGAGTACAAACAATCCGGAATGACCAGCGATTTCGACTATGCGAACAAAATCGCCGGCCTGTTTGATGCAGAGCTAAAAACTATTAAGATCTCAGATGACAACGCCTTGAGTGGCGACGATTTTTTGAAATTTGTGGAACACCTTGCAAAAGCAACTGAAGAGCCTATTGCAGATTTCACCTTCATCTCTTCGCAGTTGCTATCACGGGAAACAAAGAAACTTGGTTATACAGTAATTTTGAGTGGGATGGGCGCCGACGAAATATTCGCCGGTTATCCGAGGTATCAAATGCTTAAATTTAGAAAAGCTTTCGCAGTCGCTCAAATATTTATCAATCTATTTTTTTCGCGGGTTAAGTTCTTCCGGAAAAAAAAGGAACGATTTAATAATTTCTTAAAGGAAACGGACTTTATTTATGGTTATTCGAATCTAATTGGTGTTTTTTCAAAAAACGAAATATCGGAAATGTTGGTTGATAAACCTTATTTCGAAAGATTTAAAAACAAGCTGGAAAATATTCTTAAGAACACAGACACCGATAGTGATCTAAAAAAAGCTATGAAACTTGATCTTTATGGTTTTTTAAGTCATAATTTCTCGGTCGCTGATAAATCAAGTATGCTCGAAAGCCAGGAAATGCGGGTACCACTGGCGACTAAGGAGCTTTTTGAACTTGGTTTTTCATTGGACGATGATGACTTGGTGAGTTTTAAAAAAACAAAAAAGCCTTTGAGAAATATCTTGCTGAAGGAGTTGCCGTCATCAATCGTCAACAGGCGTAAGGCGGGCTTTAATCCGCCCATGGACAATGCGGTAAAAGATTTGGGCTATCAAAAGGCTTTAAAATTTGCAGAAGACAATCGCCTATTCGAAATTATTAATCGACCTTATGTGGAAAATATTTTTGAAAGCCACTATAAAGGAAAGAACAATAATACTTACAAGATATTTCAACTATTGTATTTGTCTTCCTGGTACAGTGTAAATTCCTAAAATTAAGAGATTACTCTCGATAATATATAATTCTTATGCTCATTGATATTATAGCAGGGGCGCGCCCCAATTTCATGAAGATTGCGCCAATTATCCGCGCCATCGAAGGCATGCAGGCAGCTGGCAGCAAAATAAATTACAGACTAATTCATACCGGTCAGCATTACGATAAGAAAATGTCGGGTGATTTTTTCGAACAATTGGGCATACCGGAGCCGGATATTAACCTGGAAGCAGGGGGCGGTACTCAGGCAGAACAAACCGCCGCAATTATGGTGCGCTATGAAAAGGTGCTTATGGAAACACGGCCGAACCTTGTCTTAGTAGTGGGCGACGTTACATCCACCATGGCCTGCTCCATAACAGCAAAAAAACTCAATAACATAAAAGTCGCACACGTTGAAGCTGGGATAAGAAGCGGTGACCTGACTATGCCCGAAGAAATAAACCGGATGGTGACAGATGCCATTACCGATTATTTTTTTACTACATCCGATACTGCAAACAATAATCTTAAAAACGCGGGGATAGGAAAAGATAGAGTTTTTTTTGTAGGTAATACAATGATAGACACACTATTAACCCAGATGCCAAACTTTCAAAAACCATCAGTTTGGGATGAGATTGGATTACAGCCAAAGGAATATATTGTGATGACACTTCACCGCCCGGCAAATGTAGATGAAGAGGGAGGCTTACGTAAATTGATAACTGCTATAATTGATTCCTCGCGCGGCATCCCCTTAATTTTCCCTGTCCATCCGCGTACAGCGAAAATGCTGGAAAGTTTAGGTATTGCGGCTCCTAATCTGCATATGATAGAGCCTTTGGGATACCTTGAGTTTAACTACCTTGTGAGGAATGCAAAAGCAGTTATAACAGATTCCGGAGGGATAACTGAAGAAACTACCGTGATGAATGTGCCTTGCATGACGTTGAGGAATAATACTGAACGGCCCGAAACTTGCGAAATAGGCACCAACGAATTATTGGGTACCGATCCAATAGCTATTCCTCCCGCATTTGATACACTTTTTGCCGGGCAATGGAAAAAGGGAGAAATACCCGAGTTATGGGATGGTCATACTTCTGAAAGGATTCTTGATGTTATATTAAGTTTAAACTTATAGCGCAATTGTGGTAAAAAAAAGCTTATTACTTTTCAGGACCGTAAGGCATCTAAAATTAAAGCAAATAATTTACCAGTTTTACTACAGATTAAAACCGCGTAAAAACTTAGCGTCGTACAAACCCAACTCCGTAATTGGGTTGACCTTTAACGCACTACGTTTTACTACCGCCTATGAACTAACTGGTTTGGCTGGCGCAAATTGTAGTTTTACTTTTTTAAATCTTAAAAAAGATTTCGCCGGCACTATTAACTGGGACTACCAAGGTTATGGTAAACTATGGAATTACAACCTGCAATATTTTAATTACCTGCACCAAACCGACATAACAGTAGAGCTAAAACAACAGTGGCTACATGACATCGGTTCGTGGTTAAATATAGGTAAACTTAAACTGGAACCATACCCGGTTGCATTGCGCGCAATAAACACTATAAGGTTTTTAAGTACCGAAAAACTTTCTGATCCTTTAATTATCGAAGACCTGTATGGGCAACTTAATTATCTGAACGATAATTTGGAATTCCATTTATTAGGCAATCATTTGCTGGAAAACGCCTTTGCTTTATTTATGGGAAGCAGCGTGTTTAATAATAGCACCTGGGCTGAGACGTCAAAAAGAATTTTGTACGCCGAGCTAAATGAACAAATATTAAATGATGGCGGGCATTTTGAATTGAGCCCCATGTATCATCAAATTATTTTATTTAGAGTACTGGAACTTATTGATTGGTACAGCAAAGTTGAAGATTACGATTGTGATTTTTTGAAATTTGTTACATCGAAAGCTGCTGAAATGTTAAAATGGTTGGAACTTATCACCTTTTCAAACGGCGATATCCCTCATTTTAATGACAGCGCTGACGGTATAGCCTTTACCAGCGCCGAATTATTTGCATTTGCACGGCAATTAAACATTAAACCTAATGAAACGTTACAACTTAACGGTTCCGGGTACAGGAAGTATGTATCACCAAAATACGAATGCGTGGTTGATGCGGGAGATGTTGGGCCGTCTTATCAACCTGGGCATAGCCATTCAGACATGCTGTCATTTGTATTATATAGCAAGGGGATACCAATTATTGTAGATACAGGCACGTCAACTTATCAAATAGGGACTAAAAGAACTTATGAACGCTCTACAAATGCCCATAATACTGTTGAACTTTCTGGATGTAATCAATCGGAAGTTTGGGGTGGCTTCAGGGTGGGCAGGCGGGCCGAAATTGAAATAACTAAAGACACTGAAACAGCACTTACCGCAGGGCATAACGGTTATCGAAAAAAAAATGTGGCTAATCACGAAAGAAATTTTATTTTTGCCGGCGATGTTGTAAGCATCATTGATGTTATAACAGGTGCGGATGAGCTATCCCTAAAGGCTCTATTCCACTTTTATCCAAATTGTAAAGTTGAAATTCAAAATCCTAATAAGGTTTTTGTAAACAACATAGCAACTATTGAATTTACTGGTAAGAATAAACTCGAACTGCAGGAGTACGAACTGGCAAATGGCTATAACAAGTACTTGACCGCTACATGTTTAACAGTTGAGTTTAAAAAGCAATTGCAAACTGAAATAACGTTGTTATAAAATTTAAATGAAAAGAATTCTTTATTTGAGCTTTTATTTTGAACCCGATCTTTGTGCTGGCTCTTTCCGGAATTCGCCTTTAGCTAAAGAACTTGCTAAACAAGCTGATGGTAAGGTAATTATTGATATTATTACCACGCTGCCTAATCGATACAATACATTTGATGTAGGAGCTCCGGCATTTGAGGAACGGGACAATATTACCATCAATCGCGTATTAATCCCGAAACACAAAAGCGGTTTTGCCGATCAGATTAACTCGTTTAAAACGTATTTTTTTGAGGCAGAGAAAATAATAAAAGGTAAAAAATACGATATGGTATTTGCTTCATCGTCCAGGTTGTTTACCGCTTATCTGGGCTATAAAATTGCAAAAAAGCAAAAGATCCCATTGTATCTTGATATTCGGGATATTTTTACTGATACCATGAATGACGTCCTGAAAAACGCTATTCTAAAAACCGGAGTTTTGATGGTTTTAAAAAACATCGAAAAACGTGTGTTCAACTACGCAACTCATATTAATTTAATATCGGGCGGCTTTAGGTCGTATTTTGCCAAGTACAAAAAGCCTGCATATTCGTATTTTTCAAACGGAATCGATCCCGAATTTTTAGATTTAAGCCCAAGCCCCGAAAATAATACCGGCCAGTGCTTGATAACCTATGCCGGAAACATAGGCGAAGGACAGGGATTGCATAAAATTATACCCCAGGCTGCTAAAAGGCTCGGCGATAAGTACAAATTTTTAGTAATTGGTGATGGCGGCGTAAAGCAGAAATTATTAGAAGGATTAAAAGCTGAGAATGTAACCAACGTTGAATTAAAAGAACCTGTTTCGCGAAAAGAGCTGCTCGAAATCTATAAAAAGTCGGACTTTTTATTTTTACATCTGAACGATTATGATGCGTTTAAAAAAGTACTTCCATCAAAAATTTTTGAGCTGGGGGCGTACGATAAACCAATGATAGCTGGGGTAGCAGGTTTCGCTAACCAATTTATAAATGAGAATGTTCCTAATCATATTCTTTTTTTGCCGGGTGATGTGGATGACATGGTTAGCCAGCTAAAGAACTATACCTATACAACGGGCTTTCGCGAAGATTTTCTTCGTAAATTCAAACGGGAACAGATCAATACTGAAATGGCAAAATCTATTTTAGCCTACCTATAATGAGCAAGATATTAATTTCAGGTGCAAATGGCTTTGTAGGTCTCAATCTCAGTAACTATTTGGCGAAGGCCGGTAACGAGATTTACCCATTATCGCGAAATGCCGGTAAGCAAGAAAATAATGTTTTATGGAGTGATCTGGAGAGGATATCTGTATTAAAAATTGATGTTTTTATTCACCTTGCCGGCAAGGCTCATGACTTAAAAAATACTTCGGAGCCTGACGAGTATTTTAAGGTAAATACTGACTTGACTATAAAATTATTTAGCCAGTTTTTAAAAAGCACGGCGTCTGTTTTTATATATTTCAGCAGTGTTAAGGCGGCTGCCGATACGGTCGAAAATATTTTAAGCGAGGATGTCGTCCCGAATCCGAAGACGGTTTATGGCCAATCAAAATTCAAGGCCGAACAATATCTCTTGGCGCAAACACTTCCGCCCGAAAAAAAGTTATATATCTTAAGGCCGTGCATGATTCATGGCCCGGGCAATAAAGGAAATTTAAATTTACTATATAGGTTCGTTAGTAAGGGGATTCCCTACCCCTTTGCTGCATTTGAAAACAAGAGGTCTTTTTTATCAATTTCAAATCTTTGTTTTATAGTTGAAAAATTAGCCGGCGCCGTTAGCCCTGTGGGTGGTATTTACAACATTGCGGATGATGTGCCCTTATCTACTAACGAAGTAATTATAATAATTGCAGAAACCAATCACTTAAAATCCAAATTGTGGAAGATAAATCGCAAACTTATTGAGCAGATTGCTTTTGTTGGCGATAAATTGCGATTGCCAATAAACACAGAACGGCTAAAAAAGCTCACTGAAAATTATGTAGTAAGTAACAGCAAGATAAAAAAGGCACTGGCGATAAGTCATTTGCCCATTTCATCGGCCGACGGACTAAAAAGCACCATCAGCAGTTTCCAGAATCAATAATTTTATGATATATCCTATTCTAACTTTGGTATTTTTTCTGGCAATGTTGGCTTACTTCCGAATAGCTGATCATTATAATATTATAGATCATCCGAATGAAAGAAGCTCACACACTGAAGTAACAATAAGAGGGGGTGGGGTTATTTTTGTATTTGCTGCGTTGATTATCTTGGTTTTATATCCTGAATTTTGGCTGGCAATAACGGGGATTGTAATTATTGGGGCAATAAGTTTTCTGGATGACAGGCTTACTTTATCAAGCCGGTTGAGGTTATTGTTTCACTTGCTAGCAGTAACCTGTATGTTTTGTTATTTAAATATCTTTCAGTTCGAGCCGCTCTATATTATTCCGTTGCTTTACATTATAGTAATTGGTGTAGTTAATATGTACAACTTTATGGATGGTATTAACGGCATAACCGGCACATACAGTTTGGTTGTTTTGGGTGGACTGCTTTACGTTAATCAAAACCACATATTATTTATTAAAAACGAGATGATATGGATACCAATGCTGGCTTGCCTGGTGTTCCTTTTTTACAATTTTCGTAAAAAAGCCAAATGCTTTGCAGGCGATGTGGGAAGTGTAACAATTGCTTTTTGGATAATTTTATTGATACTCCGTTTAATTTTTGTAAGTGGTGATTGGGAGTATATTTTGTTCCTTGTTGTGTATGGCATCGACTCCGTACTAACAATTATTCACCGCATAATATTAAAACAGAATATTTTCAAGGCGCACAGGCTCCATTTTTATCAGTTAATGGTAAATGAATACCGAATGTCGCATTTATGGGTGGCGTTTGGTTATGCTATGTTACAAGCTACAATAATTTGTTTAATTATTTTTAACCACTCATTAACGTCGCCTGTGTTATTTTGTGTAGTGGTTGTTCCGTTATCTATTTTTTATATAATTTTAAAACTGTTACTACTTAAAAATAATCTTAATACATTAAAAATACGACAAAAAATATAAATTTATACTTTTTCATATTTAAGATTAAATGGTTATTTGTGTTTGCATCAGGAGGGCTGCAAGTAAAATTGTTTAGGCAGTTTTTTGACATATATAATGTGTGTTGTAGTAAAATAATTTATTTTTTTTATTAAAATATAATCTTACTTTTATCTTAGCAAATAATAATAGTCTTATGAAGAAATACTCACTATCTAATAAGGTTGTTCCGCGATGGGTCATAATCGTTCTGGATTTTTTTATTGTTGCGGCATCATTCTCGGTCGCGTATTTTATTGTGTACCGTTTCGAGTTTATAAATATATTAAGAGGATATTTCTTAATTTATACGAGTCTATATTGTTTAACGTCGCTGGCTGTGATGTTTATGATGCGGATACACACCGGGTTAATCCGCTACTCGAACACCCGTGATGTGTTACGTATATTCAGCGCAGTATTTTCATGTACATTAATATATTCTGTACTAATTAATATTTGGTTTTTACCGCAATGGCCTATTAGCCGTATAACCATAAATATGGTAATGCTGGTTAACTTTTCGTTATCAAGCACTTTGTTGATATTGTTACGTACTGCCGTTAAAAGTGCATATTTCTATATTAATAATTATTCAAATGCTACTAAAACGGTTGTACTTATTTATGGCTCAGATACCAGCGCAGTTTTAGTGAAGCAAGCTTTGGAGACCAGCGTAAAAACTAACTTTTCTGTTATCGGCTTTGTTGATGACGACCCTAATAAAATAAATAAAGAAATTCATCAGCTTAAAGTTTATGATATTGATAAGCTGGAAAACCTAATAAAAAAGCGTAAGGTAGACAGGCTCATTATTATGAACCATCACCTTGATGAACAAGCCAAGAAAAATGCGCTTGAAAAGTGCCTGGCGCTGGGCATACAGGTGCTTACAGTTCCACCGTCTGACCAATGGATATATGGCAAACTTAACCTTCAGCAGATTAAAGATTTGAAAATAGAGGATTTACTACAGCGTAAGCCTATCCAGATTGACACCACGAGGATTTCGGAAGATTTACAAGGGAAACGCGTGCTGGTAACAGGTGCTGCGGGTTCTATTGGATCGGAGATTGTTCAGCAAGTGCTTGGCTATAAACCAGCGATGATTATTTTGTGTGACCAGGCTGAATCGCCTCTTCACGAACTTCGCCTGCAGGTTGAGGAGAGTTTCCCTGATAGCGATATTAAAATATTTATCGGGGATGTGCGGAATTACTCCAGGATGCGCAAATTGTTTATCGACTACACACCTGAAATAGTATTCCACGCAGCTGCCTATAAACACGTGCCGATGATGGAAGAAAATCCTACCGAGGGCGTATTAACTAATGTTGTAGGCACTAAGTATCTTGCCGATCTGTCAGTTGCTTTCGGCGTTGACAAATTTGTAATGATTTCTACCGATAAGGCCGTAAACCCATCCAATATAATGGGTACGACAAAGCGGATTGCCGAAATATACATTCAATCGCTTAAAAATGATCCTGATAACAATGGAACTACGCGCTTTATCACCACAAGGTTTGGTAACGTGTTAGGATCTAATGGCTCAGTTATACCGAGATTTAAAGCGCAGATACAAAAAGGCGGACCACTGACTGTTACGCATCCGGAAATTACCCGTTATTTTATGACTATCCCTGAAGCCGTTCACCTGGTTTTGGAAGCAGGCACAATGGGTACCGGTGGCGAGATATTTATTTTTGACATGGGCGAACCTGTAAAGATTACCGATCTTGCGTTAAAAATGATTAAACTGGCCGGTTTGCAGCCCGACAGGGATATTAAAGTTGTTTTTACAGGTTTAAGGCCAGGAGAAAAACTTTATGAAGAGCTATTGAACGATGGTGAAAATACGATGCCAACCTATCACGAAAAAATAAAGATTTCGCGGGTTATTGAGTATTCATATGCCCAGGTTCATAATGATATTAACGAATTGCTTGCTTTAAATAAGCAAAACGACATATTGGGCGTGGTTAATAAAATGAAAGAAATTGTACCTGAATTTATTAGCAAAAACTCAGAATACGAAGTGCTTGATAATAAAGACGCCAGTTTAGTTCCTGAAATGTAACTTCGTTTCAGTTTATATCTATACTTCAAGTAGTGAAATATATCAAGGCCTGGCTTTCGCCGGGCTTTTGTATTTGGTGCCTTCGGCAGCGCCTTATACTTTCGAGAAAAACAGATGACAATAGTGTCCAATTTTTAAACTTTCGATTGTTACCAGGTAATTAATATATTTAATACTGTTATTAGTTAAGAAAATGGACGAGTTTATTTTAATTTTCAGGCACCAGGACGGTTCAAAAATTGCTTCGCCGGAGCAAATGCAAACGTGGATGAAACAAACCATGGACTGGATAGGTGGCATTGCATCACAAAACAAATATATTGGTGGTAACGGCTTACCTCTTGATAACGCGAGGGTTGTGCGCCACAACAAGATAGTGACCAATGGCCCGTTTGGGGAAATAAAAGAAACCCTGGGTGGGTATATCATAGTCAAAGCAGAGTCGATTGATGAAGCGGTTGAGTTTGCCAAAGACTGTCCAATTTTACAGGGAGAAGGAAATACCGTGGAGGTAAGGAAAATTGCAAAAGGCGATGGTACACATTGACACAATTGCCGAATTTGGGTGCGAAGCTTTCGTGTATGGAGCAACAAGAGTTAATACCACATTTATTTAGAACCGAGTACCGCAAAGTAGTTTCGGTGCTTTGTAAACGGTTCGGTTTCGCTGAGATTGAGGTAGCAGAAGATATTGCCAGCGAAACTTTTATAACGGCTGCGCAAACCTGGGGCATCAAAGGTATCCCGCCAAACCCCATTGCATGGCTTTATAATGTTGCAAAAAATAAGGCTAAAAATTATCTGCATCGGGAGTTGCTTTTCGACGGTAAGGTCGCCGCTGAAATAAGGAATAACTTAGCCGAAGATTATGAGTTAGAAATTGATTTGTCGCCGCAAAACATCAACGACAGTCAATTACAGATGATGTTTGTCATTTGCCATCCATCAATTGCGCCGGAGGCGCAGGTCGGCCTCTCGTTGCGTATATTGTGTGGTTTCGGTATTGATGAAATTGCCGAAGCCTTCCTGTCAAATAAGGAAACCATAAACAAACGGCTGTTTAGAGCCAAAGAAAAACTACGCGAAGGAAACATAAAAATCGAATTGCCAACTCTGGCTGAAATTGATGAACGCCTTGATGTGGTTTTAACAACAATCTACCTTTTGTTTAACGAGGGCTATTACTCAGTTAATAAAAGCCAAACCATACGGAAGGACTTATGCCTTGAAGCTATGCGTCTTTGCTATATGCTGATTGAAAATAAAAACACCAATAAGCCACATGTGAACGCCCTGATGGCGTTGATGTGCTTCCATACTTCGCGGTTTGAAGCGCGGATAGGCATAAACGGTGAACATATATTATACGAGGAGCAAGACATCAGCCTCTGGAACGCCGATTTAATAAGCAAAGGCGGGTATTTTTTAAATTGCGCAGCAATAGGGGATAGATTAACAAAGTACCACCTGGAGGCCACAATTGCATTTTGGAGCACACAGCAGGCCGATACTAACGAAAAATGGGAAAATGTGCTGCAACTTTATAATCGTTTGTTGCAAATAGAGTATTCGCCTGTAGCAGCGCTGAACCGAACATTCGCATTTTCAAAAGCAATTGGTAAAGATGAAGCCATTATTGTTGCCGAAAAATTAAACCTAATTGACAATCAATTTTATTTTACGTTGCTGGGTGAGCTTTATACCGGTATAAATAAAGTTAAAGCTAAACTGAATTTCGAAAAGGCATTGTTCATAGCAAAAAATCAGCCTGACAAGCAATCCATCCAAAAGAAGATAGACCATTTGTAGCGTAAATTGTCATAAATATGCTATTCTGCTCGCCGGAGCGAATAATTTGTATTTTATACATTTATTTTAATTACATATAATTCCTATATTTGTGTCCTGAATTTGATGAATTAAAAGGGGGTCTTATCACACCCTTATTTACTAAAAAATAATTTTGAAATGCTAGCATCGCGTTGTTTAAAACAATGCACGTTGGTGTTAATCATGTATTATCAATCGCAATTATGCCCCTAATGAAAAATTTTGTATACTGGACTATGGTTTTGCTAGGACTCATTTGCGCCATCTGCATAGCATTTCTTATAATTAACTGGTCGGTTACTACGAAAATTTAGCTCCTTTAATAAATTTTTATTCGACGAAAACTTAGCTTTTGATCGTAACATCCTGAATGTTAATGGCTATAAAAGCAAAATTTAATCGAGTATACAATGCGCATTAAAAAAGATGAAATTTTATTTAAAAAACATTTGCAACAATAAGTATAAAGCTTACCTTTGCGTTCCCTTTCGGGATGTAGCGTAGCCCGGTATCGCGCCACATTTGGGATGTGGAGGCCGCAGGTTCGAATCCTGCCATCCCGACACCAGCGATACCAAACTGAGTCAAAAACCCTCTAAATTTATTAATTTAGAGGGTTTTTTCATTTATTTTAAAAAATTTCATACCAAAGAACCCCAAAGAATACCAAAGTTCTTATGCCCTATTCTGCACCCTGTTTTTTATTCGTAGAATTGACCGATGCGTTTTACGGGCAGTTCCTATTGATTTGCCTGTAAGCTATTTGTAAGTGTTTAATCCGTTTTGAACAAGTCATCAATTTGTACTTGACGGGAAATTATATCAAATGAGTTTAAAAGGAAACAAATCGTATGAAAACAACAAATTCATTCAGCCACAACTTTTTTCTTAAAAAAGACAAGGCAAGTAAGGGAAACGCGCCGCTTTACGTGCGGGTTACTGTTAACAGGAAGTTTGTAGACATTTCTTTAAAGCGGCGGATAAAAATTACTTCGTGGAATCACGAGCTGCAAAAACTTGAAGGGAACGATCAGGAAGCAAAGGATATTCGCAAGAAAATCCGGCAGATGGGTAACGAGATCAATGCTGCTTACGATGTTTTGCGTTACGATAAAGAAATTTTAAGCGCAGATGCCATTAAAGCAAAAATTGAGGGCATAGATGAAGAGAAGACCACGCTTTTGTGGCTGATGAATTATCACAACACCGAGATCAAAAAATTGCTTGAACCCGGTACCATGAAAAACTATTTCAGTACTGAACGCTATATCAAAGAATTTTTGATGAATAAGAAAAGGCGTAAGGATATGTACCTATCTCAACTGGATTACAAATTTATTATTGACTTCGAGATTTACCTAAGACAGCGTGAACCCAATCCCGGCCAAAGGCCATGCGGTAATAATACTGTTATGAAGCATATCGAGCGGCTCCGAAAAATGATAAACATTGCCTTGAAAAATGACTGGATAGTTAAAGACCCCTTTCTCCGCTTTGAACGCCATATCATTAACAAAGACAGGCAGTGTTTGGAATTTGAGGAACTGGAAACCATCAAAAATTTGGAACTGGATAGAGATGGACACCAAATTGTGCGAGATACTTTTATTTTCAGTTGTTACACCGGGTTAGCTTTCGCAGATGTATTCCAATTAAGCGACGATCATTTAGTAACCGATATTGAGGGGGAAAAGTGGATAGAGATGGTCAGGCAGAAAACGGCTAATTTTTCAGGTAAGAAATTTTACGTTCTACTTTTGCCGGAAGCAATTGAATTAATAAAGAAGTACAAAGGCCATCCTATGGCCTCATATACCGGCACCGTATTTCCATTGTTTTCAAATCAGGCCACTAACCGTTATCTAAAAGTAATAAGCAAAAAAGCAAATCTGAATTTTGCTTTAACCTATCATATTGCCAGACACACATTCGCAACAACCGTTACTTTGGAAAACGGAGTGCCAATGGAAAGTGTATCTAAAATGCTTGGCCATTCCAGTATCCGCACAACACAGATATACTCAAAAGTGAAAAAGAAAAAGGTGAGTTCGGATATGAAAATTTTGAGGGAGCGGCTAAAACTGGCATAGTTCAAAAAACTACAAAATCCGATAAAGAGCATTGGTCCCTTATCGTGTCTTTAGTGGGGAGCCAGCTATGTTTTGGTGTTACCAAAACTTGCTGGCCCCATTCATGCTATCGCATTCATGGGGAGATTTTTAAGACAGGAAAGGAATTAAAGATGCTTGAAAAGCCAAAAATAAACAAAGGCGGCAGGCCGCCGAAAGAAGTAAAGCGGTTGCGAACACTTTCCGTTAAGTGTTCCTTTTTTGAGGGGATGCAGATTGAGAACAAAGCTAAACAGGTTGGTTTAAGCGTATCGGAATACTTGCGGGAAATGGGCTTGAAAGGAGCTGTAAAATTCAGGGTTAAAACTTTGAATCGAGAGGTATTACAGTTAACTGGAACACTCAACCACATAGCTGCCAACCTAAACCAGATCGCTAAAAAGCGAAATAGCTTTGATGAATTAAGCGTGCTTGAACGTGCAAGGCTCAACCAGCAAAGCACAAGTCTGCAACAATTAGTTACGGATATTAAGGCCTATTTACAATGATCGGTAAGATAAGCACAGGAAAAAGTTTCCGGGGATGTTTGAACTACCTGCATGAAGGTAGATTACAACAGAGTAAAGCTTTGCAGGAAATAGAACAGGAGAAAAAGCAGGCGCAGGTTATTTGCTATAATCAATGCTTCGGTAATAAAAAGGAATTGATACAGCAGTTCAATGAGGTGCAGTATTTAAACCCGAAGCTATCCAAGCCTGTATTACACGCCTCTTTAAGCTTTGCCCATTCAGACCAGTTAAGTAACCAAGATAAAATTGATATTGGTAAGCAGATGGCTAAAGACTTTGGATTTGAAAATAACCAATATGTGGTTATAGAGCATGGCGACCGGCAGCATCATCATTTACATATTGTGGCTAATAGGGTTGGTTATGATGCCAAAACGGTTTCCGATAGCAACAACTATAAACGGATGGCAAACTTTTGCCGAACTATGGAAAGGAAGCACCAATTGGAACAAGTGCTTAGCCCACGTAGGTTTCTGTCTAAAGAAGAAAGAATGTTGCCACGTCAGGACATCCGTAAAGAAGCTTTAAAAGAGGCTATTGCTAAATTCTTAAAGCAATCCACAACCATGAAAGAATTTCAGAATAAGATTACTGCAAAAGGCTATGAAGTCGAATTGGGCAGGGGTATCGCTTTTACAGATGCACAAGCAGTTAGGTTTAAAGGTAGCCAGGTTGGTTATCCTTTATTGAAAATTGAAAAGCAATTAGCACAAAACAGACAGATGCAACAAGAGGAACTACAAAAGCCAAGCCTGGCTCAACAACTTAGGGAAAGGATTTTAAGATCGCAAAGAGAAGAACAATTGAAAAGACAACAAGAGGATAAACAGGAAATTAAACAATCGGGAGGATTTAGATTATGATAAACGAAACAAATTTTAATTCGGTGATGGAGGATTTCACCAAAGAATTACAAGCAGTAAAAGATGTGGTTAAAGTATTACCTGCAAAGGTTGATGAACTAAACAAAAAAGTAGACGGCTTTAAAAGCAAGATTGAGAACATACAGGTAACAGCCCCTGCGCCGGAATTATTACCAATACACAACATTGTGGCTGATGGTTTTACTACTATAAAAAATGCAGTACAAAGGCAGCTTAATGACCTGTTTACCAAAAACCATATACTGGTATTGCCGGAGGACGGCGGTAAAAGTTTTTTAAAGATTATGGGCAAACGGTTTATGATTTTAACAGGCCTGGCTTTAACAGTTGGCTTTATCTGCTGGTTTGGTTTCCGCTATTGGTATATGAATAACGAGAACACCCGTTACCGTAAATCGTGGTATTGGAATTATATTAAACTGGATAAAAGTGAAAAACAAAATATGGTTAATGATTTGGACAGCTTTAAGGTATCCAGCATCAACAGCTACAGGACGGACAGCATAGAAAGGTATCAAAAAGGACAAGAAACGGAATTGCGCATTAAACAACTTGAAAGGGAAGCGGATAGTTTGAAAGCACTAAAAAATCGGCCTAAGTGATTAAAGACACCCCCATTCGGGCAAAACAGGTTCATCCATGAAGCCCGGCAGTCCGGGGTCATTCCTTCACCCGTTTTGCCTGACACACGGCAAGAGTGAAGCTGCGCAACACACTTGCGCTTCCCGCCAAAAATAAAAACATCTCCATTTCACCGCGACCGGCAAAGTTACTGACCGGCGGACTGAAATGTAAAGGCTATATAAACGAAGCATTTTTTGTTTTGTTTTTAGCGGTGCTTCGGCCTTGACATTGCATCCGCCTTGCCTTTTTGGTGCCTAAGCGTTGAAAATAGGATTGTGTGTGGAACGAACCTAAATCTTTATATGATTAGCATTTACGAGCCTTGAAACTTAAAATTAATAAATTAGCTTAGTTGAATATTTACAAATTGCCACAATGACACGACACGAAACAGAAGATAAACGAATTGTAATTACTCAGTTTTTTTGCTTTTTAATAGCACTACTTGTTTCTTATATATTTCCAGAAAGCAAGACCACTCCTAATTTTAAGGTGGCCGACGCGTTGGTAATGACTGGAACTGTATTACTTGCTATTAAATTAACAATTGCCGAATAATTCACCTTACAATATCTTTTACAGAAACTGGAAAACTTTCACCTGGAACTCTACGAAAAGAAAACCATCCACAGCAAAGCGGATCTCAAAATTCTGGCAGAGGAAATTACACCGGCGAAATGAGTGAAGGTATCGTTTCAAATAGCGTTGATATTGACCGAATTATTGAAATGGCATGGGAAGACCGTACCTCATTTGATGCGATTAAGCTGCAATTTGGCTTTACTGAACAACAAGTCATCAGGCTAATGCGCAGGGAAAATGAAATTGTCCAGTTTTAAATTATGGCGCGAACGGGTTCAGGGACGAATAGCTAAACATAAAAAACTGGTTGACCAGTCTTTTTTTAGATTCAAATGCAGCAGGCAAAAGCAAATAAGCTTCAATAAGATCAGTAAAAGAAAGTGATTGTAAACTCCTTTGTTTCGCAACTCAAGAATCACTGTTGTCCGGTAAAAATAAGAAATAGAACTAAAACGACGTTTCCAATTAATGCAGGGGGATTTGAAACGATTTTTAAAAACAAAGCCCCACAAAATCAGGTTTTAAAGAGCGAGAGTTGATATTCGCTGATTTCGCTGTTATAGCCAATAATTGCCTGTTCAGGGTTTACCAGAAATTTGATCAGATCAATGTAGGTTCCAAGATGTTGCCTGATAAGGCCTGCAACATTGGCGAACGACCATTTGCATTTCTTTAGCTTATCAGCTTTGTCTTTTACTACTTTGACCAGCAAATCTGCAATCAGGGTACACCAAAGCTGTATTTTGATGGCATTTTGATTGTCTCCAAGGAAATTACTGAGTTGAAAGTTTTGCTTGATCCGTCTGAAAGGCAGTTCGATCTGCCATCTTCTTTTGTAAATACCCGCTATTGTTAAGGCAGCAAAGTCTTGATTATTGGTAAGGAATTGGAATTCCTTACCTGTTTCTTTATCGAAGTAAGTTACCAGCCGGCCTTCCTGCAGAGGAACTTTATTTGCTTTATCAGGATTACCCAACAGTATTTTTTTATTACTTCTCACCCCATGGGCGGCCCTCTTTTCACTCACAGGCATTTCTTCCACACATTCCCATCTCGCTCTTTTATTTAACCGGGTTACCCAAGTAACCCCTTTTCTGGTCCATTCAGCCAAGGGTAGATAGCTGTTGTAGCCTTTATCCATAACCAGGATGGATCCTTTAGGCAAATCTAATTTAGGCATTACTATTTTGTCGTTAGTTGAGGCGCTGGTAATGTGAACAAAACAGGGAGCATTGTCCTTAGCCCTGATCAAAACGTGGGCTTTAACGCCGCCTTTCTTTTTCCCATTGGCTTTCGCATTACCACAAGCCTTAAAAACCTCAGAAAACAACGTTATTGTTGTTGAATCAAATAGTTTATTGGAAAGCTTACACTCAGATAGGCTGTCCGGTAAAACACCAAAATGGTAGCGGAACAGTTCGTGGTATAATTCTTCGAAGAAATCAGCGGAACGCCGTTCATTGGTATCTGCCAGTGTACTTCGGCGTGGCGTATGCACTATTCCCAGGTGATTCAATCGATGCGCGTTTACCTGGATACCGGTTATTAACTCCCGAAGCGAGGTACAATGATGAAAACAGCAAAAAAGCATGGTCACCAGATGGTCGTAAGCTTTAAATTTCTTACAATAATGATCGGAATTGTGCTTGCGCGTTAATTGGTCAATTTTAGTACGCGGGATAAATGAAATAAGCTGGTTAAATATCGGCTGTCCGGTAAAAAATGCACTTTTGGGCATAGTTTGCTTTTTGAGTGTGGTAATTCAAAAGTAAACTATGCTGGGGCTTCGGCTCCTGTTTTTTTTAACTTTACCGGACAACAGTGACTCAAGAATCTAAAGATTTAATTTAAATACGTAGTAATTATGAGAAACTTATCTATAACTTGTCGAACCAATAATAAATTTGAAATCCTTTTCTGCAAAGCAAAATGCAATTACAAAACAGACATAAAAAAGCCCTCATCTTTGCCTTACCGGTGGTTTGTGAACTTGATAATGATCTTAATTTTAATAAAAGGTTTTCGGGCAAAACAAAGCCCTTAATTCTTACATTCTGATTCTTTTGTTATTGGCTAGAAAGTAAATAACCATTATCCATTTTGTAAATTAATAAATAAAATCCAATGAGTAAATTTTCTAAAATTGAATTCGCGATACTTACAATGATAATAGCCATCATATTCGTTTCTGAGTATTACTACATAATTCTAAAAGACCACGATCGTGCCATATTTATTGGGCTTTGGCCGCCTACAATGGTAGGATTGCTGATCTATTTTAATACTAAAAAGAAAGACTAACATGAAAAATTTAGATCTGATTATTCTCACGATAATCGTTACGGTATTGTATGTTGGTTTTGCATGGACACTATTTTCTGCGCAAAAGAGACAACAACATTTAAAGGATAAATAGCCTATAATAATATCTATTTTACTTTTCAACAGCTTCTATATGAACACGCTTTCAAATTGTGCCCAAATTATCATCGCGCTTGCCATCGCCTATGTTTGGATCGTCCGTTATGATAATATTGTCAAAGAGTTTAAACAATATGGTATTTCAGACTTGTTAAGAAATTTTGTTGGTGCTGCTAAAATAGCGCTGTCAACGCTTTTGGTTACCGGTATATGGCATCAGGATTTGGTATTGGTACCTGCACTTTTGATGGCTGGACTAATGGCATGCGCCCAAATAGCCCATTTTAAGGTTAAAAATCGCTGGCTCAAGTTTGTCCCCTCATTACTTTTGTTAATTCTGTCTTTGTTTGTAGCCGGAACTCATTCTGGATTAATGAAATTTTAATGCTGCTAAATTCATTAATTGTTATTTCTGCTGTTGCTTTCCTTTTTTATGGATTCTCTTTCTTTCTTAACTCCGGTATGAAAGGAGAGTTTGAACGCTATGGTCTGGATAAATTCAGAAAACTCATCGGTTGCCTACAACTGTTCGGCGGGTTAGGATTATTGGTCGGATTGGTTTTGCAACCAATATTGGTTATTTCATCGGGTGGACTTTCCTTGTTAATGATGATCGGTTTCGCAGTGCGTTTAAAAATGAAAGACAGGTTTTTACTCTGCTTGCCGTCCTTTATGTTTATGATCTTAAATTTCTATATCTGTGTTCAGGCTATAAAACTTCCGTAACGGCTTTCGGAACTTTTATTTTAGTATAATAACACTTCATAAGTATCAATAAGGGGCGATATTATTTTACTTTTATCTGCCATTGTAAATATGGCCTTAAAGTGGGCCTTTCAACATTGCATGGTGATCGATCAAATAAAAAAGGTATTTATACCTATGGATGGTGTGGACCTGATTACCCGACGGGCAATCGATGGCTTTTGGATATGGCAGTTATTTGGGGGCTGAAAAATAAGTTTCGCTAAAAGTATCCAGTATCAACAGCTACAGGACGATCAGTGTAGAAAGGTATCAAAAAGGGCAGGAAACGGAATTGCGCATTAAATAACTTGAAGGGAAGCGGATAGTTTGAAAGCATAAAAAAAACAATCTAATTGATAAAAGCCACCCATTCACGCCCACGATGAATACCTTATTTCACCGCATCCGACAAAGTTACCGACCGGCGGGTAAAAGTTCAAGGCTATATAAACGAAGCACTGTTATTTGTTTTTTATCGGTGCTTCGGCCTTGACCTTTCATCCGCCTTGCGCTTTTGGTGCCGAAGCGTTAAAAATGGTGTGGTGTGGAATGAGCCTAAATCTTTATATGTAGCAGAAAAAAATATTAATTAGCTTGTCCATTTCTCTATCGCAGTTTTAAATGCGGATGGATCCAATAAAAAGACCTTTTATATCTTGAAAATATGTTGAGATATTAGTAAACGAAAGGATAAACGATCAAAATGACAAATCATTATTTTTAATTCCAAAATTAAAATATTAGTTTAGTTTACGAAATAAAAATAATTATGAGCCGCCACGAAGTAGAAGATAAACGAATCGTATATACTCAATTTTTCTGCTTTCTTATTGCATTTCTTATTACGATCATTTCTCCTAAAACTACACAAAATTTTAAAGCAGCGGATTCCTTAGTAATGACTGGGACCGTATTATTGGCCATTAAATTAGCGAGAGACGGCTGGGAGATCGCCGCTGCAGGTTTTACATTGCTAGCAATCGCCTGGGGGGGATACTTTATTCAACATGATATTAGTGGGGAATCTGGAAAAGGGATCTTGGCGTCCAGCTTTTATTTTTTTTTGCCATCAATGCTTATGATCTGTTTTTATCAACCATTCCCCTGGTGGTTGAAGTTGATTACTGTCTCATCTGTTATTGCCCCATTTATTATTTTAGTGATCGAAAGTTCAGGATCAGATGCTGGACAACTTCGTGTTTGGACAGGTATTAATTTTAAATTTCTGCATTTTACGACTTTATGCTGGGGCTCTTTCTTCGTTTATTCACTATTACGAAATAAATATAAATCTAAACGAAATTAAACGGGCTTTCTTTTTCTTATGTCTGTTTCATCTTTATAAAAATTATTTGAACTTAATAATCTAAAAAACTATTGCCACCTATTAATGAATTTGCTAAACTGCTTAAACTTATCTGAAAGAGGTAGCATCGTTTTATTAAGAAAAACAGTGTTTTTTGTAACTGAACTAATTTTTTCAAGCGAAACGATAAAGGAATTGTGTATACGCATAAACCTGCCTTTCGACAATTTATCTTCCATTGCTTTAAGCGTAATTAATGTTAGGATGCTTTTCTCTGATGTATTAAGGTGAATTTTAGCATAATCCTTAAGCCCTTCTATATAAATAATGTCCTAACAAGGAATTTTTACCTTTTGAGAGTTAACTTTTAGGTATATAACAACTTTATCATTTGGCTTAATACTCAAAGAATTTACATTTAACTCTGCCCATTTCAAAGCTTTATTTGCCGCCCTTAAAAATTCCTGATAACCAAATGGTTTCAATAGATAATCGACTGCATCAACCTTATAGCCTTCCAATGCGAACTGGTCAAATGCAGTTGTGAAAACAATAGCTGGTGCATTAATTGTGTTTCTTCCTTTTAAAATACGCGCAAGTTCAATTCCACTTAAATCTGGCATTTGTATATCCAGGAATATTACATCCACATTATTTTCATTAATATAGCGCAAGCTCTCTATTCCGTTCGAAAGGGAAGCACCTAAAATAAGAAAGGGGATTTGCTGAATAAACCGGCATAAAAGGTCAATTGCAGTCGGCTCATCATCAATAGCGATACAATTTAATATCATAATATTAAGGTTAACTTAGCTTCGTATAGCGTTTTATTGATAGGTCCTGTAATTAATGTATATTTTCCCGGATATAGCAACTCTAGTCGTTTGGTTGTGTTCAATAGGCCAATGCCATTGCTTTTATCTTCATTGGATCGTTTAACTTCGTAGTAAGGATTAGTAACCGTCAATACAATACTGTTAGCGCTTTGAAAAACTTTGATAGTTATCGTCCCTTCCGTGATATTGCTGACACCGTGCTTAAAAGCATTTTCGATCAAAGGTAAAAACAGCATTGGGGCTATCATATGCACGTTTATTTGAGTTGGTACATCGTAGTCGATCTTTGTTTTGGTACTTAATCTTAATCTCATTAACTCTATATAATCGCTTATAAAAGCCGTTTCCTTAGTTAAAGGCGTTAATCCGCCTTGTGTATCATACAGTACGTACCTCATCATTTTCGAAAGGTTGGTTATAGCCCTTCTTGCAACATCTCCGTCAGATAGCGTATAGGAATAAATATTATTTAAAGTGTTAAAGAAAAAATGCGGGTTAATTTGTGCCTTAAGCAAGGTGAGTGCTTATTTGATATTCTCCTGCTCTAATTGCTGTCTTAGGCTAACTTCCTCGTGCCATTTTTTTATAAAACTAATCGTTGTGCCAAATCCGATCAATAAAAGCATAACCGTAGGTATATATGTATCGTACGCCAATCCGAAATTATTTTGGCTAATTCGTGTTGGCCTGTTTTTTATTAGTCCGTAAATATTAAAAACGAGGTTAGCATAATTATTTAACAAAGTAGATAACACGATCAAGACACTTACAGAAACGATATACCAAAGTCGCTCTTTTTTTGATAATAATTTTGGTATCAAAAAATAGATGTTTAAGTAAAACACCCCCATAAGCATTCCCAATAATAGAATTTGTTTTAACCAAAACCTTATAGGAAGCGTAATACCCCACGTTAGTGGATGATAAAAAAGCACAACAAATGACAACAACAGCCAACCTATTATATGGCTTAGGAGATTAGCCTGTCTACGTAACATAGTAGTCATAATTAAACTCATTCATGGTTTAACTACAATATTACGGCTAACTGATATAAATATTAATTTTTGTCGGCAATAGGTTAAAATTCCCGATGATTACTTTACTTCTGTCGATAAATGGTTAAATCTTAAATAGTCAATTCTAAAACCTAAGATGGTCGATTATTTTGACTGAATTGTCTATTATATTTTTTTTATTCAAAATTGTGGGGTTCTTTGCAACATATTTGTAAATAGAGGATTTGGGGTTGTAAAACTTTAAATATTACTGCCGGGAAAAACTCAATAAAAACAACTGTACTGTTATTAAACCAATAAACTATGAGAAAAGCATTTTTTAAAGCCGTAATAATACCTTTTGTTGGAGTATTTGCTGCATGTCCCTCTTGAACTTTGCTCAGTCAGTTAAACAGGAAACTAAAAAAGTGATGCTGATGAACCGTATCGGCCCGTCGTCGTCTGAGTTATATGTTGCAAATTCAGATGGTACCGGCGAACACCCGCTTTTGAGCAAATCGGGCTTTGACTATGATGCTTCCTACGCAGCTAACGGGAAATGGATTTCGTTTACTTCTGAACGAAACGGTTTTGGCCAGGCTGACATCTACCGGGTGCATCCCGACGGAACCGGTTTGGAACGTTTGACAGACAGCCCCGCATTAGATGATCAGTCTGCCCTTTCACCTGATGCTTTGAAACTAGCATTCGTTTCTACCCGGATCGCCCATAAATCAAATATTTGGATATTAGATATTAAAACCCGCAAATTGAATAACCTAACAGGGAGGCCAACAATACAGGGCGACTCAACAAAACCGGACGGTTTTTTCCATCCTTCATGGTCCCCGGATGGTAAATGGATCGCTTTTTCATCTGACCGTAACACAGAATGGAGAGGGCACGGAAACGGAACGGGTTGGGAACACATACAGGAATTGAGCATATACATTGTTCATCCGGATGGTAGCGGGCTTCGTCGTATTTCACGACCGGGAATTTGTGACGGCGCGCCCAAATGGTCGCCCGATGGGAAAAGCGTTGTTTTTTACGAAATCCCGGTGGAAGATACCTGGAACGCAAGGAGGCCTAACCTCGCCAAAAAAGCAACGTCGCAAATAATATCCGTTGATTTATTGACGGGCAAAAGAACCGATATAACTTCAGGATCCGGCTTAAAATTGGAACCCCAATTTTTGAAAAATGGCAAAATAGGATATCTTGTGAAAGGTGGTGTAAAGCCAGCTTTGATGTACATTGGCGACACGGTGGTTGTGAAAGGAAACATCCATTCTCCAGCCTGGTCGCCAGGTGGTGAAAAGGTTGTGTTTGAAAAAGTAGATTTTAGCCCCCGGCCGCAAAATCAACCACTTTACAGCTGGGACAAGAATTATCAATATCAGTACACCGATGTGTTTCCAAATTTTTCGAAGAATGGTGAATTAGTTCTTACCGATAAGGCAACAGATTCAGGGATTTCTATAATGGACGCTGATGGATCGAACAAGAAAAGGATATTTACTCCTACCAACGGTGTCGCATTTATGCCCACCTGGTCGCCGGATGGTGAATGGATAGCTTTCGGTTACGGCGGTTTCTCACAATCGCGCAAAACGAGTGCGGCTAAAATAATGATGATAAAAAAAGACGGAACAGGATTAATTGCTTTAACAGACAGTACGCTAAATTCCGGATTTCCCAGTTTCTCTCCTGATGGAAAGAATATTGTCTACCGGGCTTGGGGAGCAAAAAATGATGGCCTCCGCATCTTAAATCTGGAAAACCATACTATAAAACTATTGACTTCGGATTACGATAACCTGCCCTTTTGGTCTCCTGATGGTAAGTTGATTTCTTTTACAAGAAAACATGGTGACAATAATTTCGATATTTATACCATTCGGCCCGACGGAACGGGTTTGCGTCAACTTACTACATCACCAGCAAATGATGCCCACGCGATGTGGACTGATGATAGTAAACACCTTATGTGGAGTAGCGGTATTTATGGTTTCAAAGATGAGGCAGCCCTTTATGATGGTACTTTTCAGCCTTATGGCGCTATTTTTATAATGAATGCCGATGGCACTGATAAAAAACAATTAACAGACAGTCCGTGGGAAGATTCAATGCCTTGTTTTGTACCTCGTGCCGACCGTCATTAAAAAATATATTTAATAAATAAATTTTTGATCAATACTAATGTTGCAGTCTGCCCCTACAAAAAAGCACTCCAATTTATGGAGTTCTATGATAATTTATTTGGCTTTGCTAAATGCTGTTCTACCCTTTGACAGAGTTTAATTAATGGATAGAAAAAGGAACTGATTTAAGTAGACTTTATTGATTTTTACCTCCAATATGAACAATGAAATTGCATCAAACTTTGCAGTTGAATGAATAATAATAGCGATCGATTCTGAATAAAAAGCTTTCCTGAAACACGTATTCTATATAAATTCATTTTCAGTTAAAAAACGGACAAGTCATTGACCATTGTTTACCTGACAGCTGGTTCATGTAAATTGTTTATCAAATTTACAGTATGCTCGTTAATGAATTGCGGCAAAATTTTAGTTCATTTTCTAGGGGCATAACATCAATCAACTTTTACTACTTTTAGCTATTAAATAACGATATAAATTCATTGCCAATATGTTAAGAAAGGATTCGGTTTGTGCTGTTTGTACGAAAAATCGAGGGCTGGTTCATCAATCTGTTTTAAGTCCCGGACAACAGTTCAAGCAGTTTTTTGCTAAACTTTTTGATACCACCGACTGGCCTCCGCGCTGGCATTGCGGTAACTGGACCGATTTTCACAGTTGGCTTTACATCTGTTCCGACCTTGTTATCTGGGCCTCCTATTTCGCTATCCCTGTTCTGTTATTCAGTATAATTCTAAAACGAAAAAAAAACATCCCTTTCCTTAGGATATTTTGGCTTTCATCGCGTTTACCTTACTGTGCGGCATAACTCATCTTATCGATGCAGTCATCTTTTATTGGCCGGCCTATCGCTTAAGTGCACTGATTAGGTTTTTTACCGCTATAGTATCTGTAGCTACTGTATATGCTCTATACAGGGCCATCCCTTTCATAATCGCCTGCGTACGGTTGATCAGTTGGAGCACGAGATTGAGGAGCGTAAACGCGCAGAACAGCAAACAGAGAAGCAGCGTGTAGCAGCTAGCTACCGAGGAACTCATGAACCGCAAAGATGAGTTTATGAGCATTGCAAGCCACGAACTCAAAACGCCCATTACCAGCGTTAAGGCTTCCCTGCAATTGATCGATAAAATGGTGGGAAAGCACCCTCAATTAGAATCCGTGGCGCCGTTTATAAGCAAGGCATCCAAACAGGTAAATAAACTTACAAATATCATCAACGACCTATTGGATGTAACTAAGATACAGGCCGGGAAGCTGCAATTAAATGAGTCATTTTTTAATTTATACCAGCTAATTGTGGATAGTGTAGAACAATGCCAACTTATTGATAACAGGCACAAAATATTGATTAAGGGGAATAATGAGCTTAAAATTTATGCAGACCGCGACCGTATTGAGCAGGTTTTTTGTAACCTCATCAATAATGCCATCAAATATTCACCAAAGGCTGAGGAGGTGCATGTGGGCTTTGAAATCCTGGATGACCAAATAACGGTATCTGTTACCGACTTCGGCATCGGCATCCCGGCTGAAAAAGTCGCTAATATTTTTGACCGCTTTTTCCGAGTGGAGCACACCTCGAAAAATTTTTCCGGCCTGGGATTGGGATTGTACATCTCATCAGAGATCATCAAGCAACATAACGGGGAAATAGGCGTAATTAGCGAAACCGACAAAGGGTCAACGTTTTGGTTTACAGTGAAATTAATAGTAAATAATATCGTAACAACTTAATTTATAAGATAGCAATTGGTTATCCGATGGATCTTTTTTTGCACCCGCTAAATTCTATAACAGCCAACATCAACCGATGGAAAAATACGCCTTTGGTTTGTAGATTTAGTAGCTCTCATTTTACTGAATAAAACAAAAAAAATAAAGCCATCGGTTATTGCAGATGGCTTTACCTTGAATCGGTCACTCAAACTTAGTTTGGCATTAACACCGAGT
This sequence comes from Mucilaginibacter flavidus, assembly GCF_024055575.1. Classification (GTDB taxonomy): domain Bacteria; phylum Bacteroidota; class Bacteroidia; order Sphingobacteriales; family Sphingobacteriaceae; genus Mucilaginibacter; species Mucilaginibacter flavidus. The sequence continues at coordinate 81,077 of NZ_JAMXOE010000016.1, forward strand.
TTATTACGTGGATCACGCCATTACTCTGCATTACATCTGCAATAGTTACAACTGCCATACCGCCTTTTTCATCGGTCAGTACCACTTTTTTACCTTTTAAGGACGCTGTAATCGTACCACCCTGAACGGTTTTCAACTCAGCTTTGCCATTACCTTTTTTAATCATAGCTACTAATTCTGTTGCGGTTACCTTTCCTGCCACAACATGGTAAGTTAGAATTTTGGTTAAAGCAGCTTTGTTTTCTGGTTTTACCAGGGATCCAACAGTACCTGCAGGTAATTTGTTAAAAGCCTCGTTTGTTGGTGCAAATACAGTGAACGGGCCAGCTGAGGATAAAGTTTCCACAAGGCCAGCAGCTTTAACAGCAGCCACAAGCGTAGTGTGATCTTTGGAGTTAACCGCATTTTCGACAATGTTTTTGGTTGGGTACATTTCGGCGCCACCTACCATTTTGTTTTGAGCATAAGTCTTTGGTGCAATGGCTAAGGTCGCCAACACAAATACTGCAATCAGAATTTTTTTCACGATGATTTAAATTATTTTTTTTTACAAAGAAAGACAAAAAAGTATAATAATGTACTACTTTATTAATATTAGTATAGTATTGTACAATTTTATAATTCCATTACTTTTCATATTGATACATAAAAGAAATCTTTTTTAGTTTTGAAATAAATAGTGATGGACAATCCTCCTGCTATCATTAACTAATTTCACAACTTAAATTTATTTTATATGTATCACAACCTATTAGCGATCGTTCCGATCGCTGCAACTAATTACGTTGCCTTTACTTTTTTCGTCGGCTGCATGGCTATGCTTGCAGCATCCGTTTTTTTCTTTTTCGAAGTTTCCAACACCGATAAAAAGTGGCGGATATCGATCCTTGTTTCCGGACTCATTACCTTCATCGCGGCCGTGCACTATTACTACATGCGGGATTACTTCCTGGCAACCAACCAATCTCCTACTTTTTTCCGTTATGTAGACTGGTTGTTAACGGTTCCGTTAATGTGCGTTGAATTTTACTTAATTACCAAAAAGGCTGGTGCCAAAATTAGCCTGCTATGGAAGCTTATTGTAGCCTCTGTATTCATGCTGGTTACAGGTTACATTGGCGAAGCGATTTACGGTTCTGAAACCCAAAGCTGGGTTTGGGGTTTTGTTAGCAGTATTGGATATTTTTACATCGTTTACCTGATATGGTTTGGCGATGTGGCTAAGCTTGCTAATAATGCCGGGCCTGCCGTTGCAAAAGCAAATAAAACTTTGGCTTGGTTTGTATTGGTTGGCTGGGCTATTTATCCGTTAGGCTACATAGCAGGCACCGCCGGCGGTTTATTTGGAGCACACGTTTTACACGGCTTGTCTCTGGATATTGTTTATAACATTGGCGACGCCATTAACAAAATTGGATTCGGTTTAGTTATTTATACCCTTGTGCAAACCGACAAAGCAGCAAATACCGTAGCTATTGCTTAAGTGCGCTTTTTCAAAGGTTGTCTCAGAAAAAACAGGTATCTACTTAACATATTTGGTACCTATTTTGATTTGGGACAACTTTTGCAATTAAACTAATCCTGACATCATAATTTTGGTCAGCTTGCCATAATTACTTTTCAAATGTTAAAAAGATCACTATTGATAATAGGTTTGTTGATGCTCATTAATCAAACTTATTTTTATCCATTGTCGCTACAGGTTCAAACTTACATTTTTTTAGCTGGAGTAGTTATTTGCGGTATTCCACATGGCGCAGCCGATCTTTTGATCTCAGTAAAAGAAGCCAATGACCGAAAAGTCCCTTTCTCACACTTAAATTTCTTCTCTAAATATTTAGGAAGATTGCTAGCATTTTTGGCTTTACTACTTTTACTACCATTTGTTGGGCTGATAGTATTTATCATTATTGGCTCATTTCATTTCGGCGAAACGGATCTGAACAGACTTGATACCGATTCTATAAAAGGTAGTTTTCTTTCTTTTAGTTATGGCCTTGTTGTGATCAGTGTAATTGTTTTGGGCCATTTCCAGGAGGTTAAAACACTTTTACTATTGTTCCAATCCGGCCAGAATCACGCTCACCTCATCAATTGGGTCGATCGTTATAAAGTTGTAATGCTTTCAATTTCATTAATACTTTTCTTTTCTACTGTTTTTATCTATTTTTTGGGGAATACAGAGAACCCGGAATCAAGCGGAGAATTTTTGGTCGATTTTTCAGTGCTTGTGTTTATAACCTTTAATCTGCCTATGATCTTAGGGCTGACATTTTATTTTATTTTTTGGCACTCCATTTTGTCCATAAAAAACATCGTCGCTTATTTTAATAAGGATAATTACTTCCCTTTTATGGTTATCATCCGCCAGATTTGCTTTTATAGCTTTCTTGCCATTATTGGCATACTTTTATTCGGAATTACAGGATTTATGTTTTTAAATAGCAGTACGATGGTTATTTATATGATATTAGGACTCGCAGTACTCACCGCACCGCATATCAATATCATGCACATCATGTATAAAGGTATACGCATTCGGGGGGAGCAATTCTGAAAATTATTGAAGTAATAACCGATTTTTTTTATTCTCTAAACCGTGAAAAAACCAATAGCGCGAATCAGCTGCTATTGAAAAATTCTTTTAGAAATATTTAGTCATTCCTGAGATACGAACATAATGTGCTTAATTTTATAAATTAAACAAGTTAAAAACAACTGCTATTTTTTATAGAAGTCATATCGGAGTAACTTTCGGCTTGAATTACGAGAAATAGTAAATATGCGTGTGATTGATCAAATTATCTAACAGCACTGATTCAATCAATAATAAAACTCTAATATTATTTCTTGCTAAACTATTTCAAATTGGTTTAAAATTTTACTTTTCAGAATTTACTGAATTGGCTAGTGGATTAGCCACAATATAAAATGCCTAAGACTATTAAATGATATCACGTTGTTAATTTGTTTCGATTTAAATATACGCTACCTTTTGATTTTTTCAGCTTAACATTTGTGGGATACTTCTTACGTGTACCCTTAGAAGTATGCTAATGACTATGCACCAAATTTAACCACGAAAACGAATCGTTTATGATATTGTACTTATTTTCACGTAAATAGGCTAAATAGGCCAAGCTTATCGGCGATAGCTTTTTATTTTCCAGCCAAATGAGTCGCCATTGTGATCTGATTGGAAACCCTTCAGTGGGAAGTATTTTTATTTCCCCTGATTTAATTTCGTTACGAAGCCCGATCAGGGGCATGATGGAATATCCAAGTCCAGCAATAATCGCCTGTTTTACGGCCTCATTTGAAGTCAACTCAATTTTTTTGCTGACGATAATTTTACTTCGGTCAAAGAAACCTTCCATGATGGTACGGGTAGCAGAGCCCTGCTCACGGTAGATCATCGGCAGCTTGCTGAAAATATCCTGTGTATACTGCCCTTGTTCTAACACATGTTCACGGTTACCCACCAAGTAAAGTTTATTTTCCAGCAGGATTTCTTCTTCAACGCTAAGCTTCTCCGGGAGAACGGAGACTAATCCAAAGTCAACTTCATTATCTTCCATGGTTTTCAATACACTTGATTTATTGGTCACTTACATGGTCAGGTCAATCTCCGGGTATTTTTTTAAGAAGCCGGACAGAAAATAGGGCATCACATATTTGCCCGTAGAAACAACCGCTATTTTTAGCCTTCCGGATAAAATACCTTTATAAGCTTCTGTTTTATAATTGATCATTTCGACCTGTTGCAGTATCTCTTCGGCGATTTGTGCGATCTCGTTACCGAATTGCGTTACGTACAATTGCCTTCCCAATACTTCTGTTAAGGGTATTTCAAACTGATCCTGGAAATTTTTAAGCTGGATCGATACTGCAGGTTGCGTTAAAAACAACTGCTGTGCCGCTTTAGTGATGCTCTTTGTTTGTACCACCCTTGTAAAGACTTGTAACTGATGGAGGGTATAATTCATAAGAATAGTTTATGGTAAATATAAAAACTATAAATAAAAATTTATAATCTAGTTAAAATAGGTTTGCATCACCTTAATTATTTAATCTAAGACCATAAAATTACTTTTAGACAATCTCACCAACCCGGCCCTGTTATTTTTTGTGTTGGGTATCCTATCCGTAAGGATAAAAGCGACCTGGAGATCCCACCGGACGCTTCCAGATTCATTTCACTTTACCTGTTATTCTCCATTGGTTTCAAGGGTGGGCAGGAGCTTGAAAAAAGCCATGTCTCCCCTGAGGTATTGTACTCAATATTGCTGGGCGTTTCCACGGCAATCCTGATACCCCTGTATAGCTTTTTTATATTACGAAAGCGGTTGAATGTTGATGACTCGGGGGCCATAGCTGCCGCGTATGGATCGGTGAGCGCGGTTACTTTTGTAACAGCAGGTGTATTTTTAGAAAATCAGCATATTCCATATGGAGGGCACATTAATGTACTCCCCATTGTTAGGACAAAGATGTTAGGTTCTTAACTAAACTAATAATCCTTGTTGTTGTTGTTGTTTGAGGTGTGGGAATGTGGTAAACTCCCTTCAGAGTTTTCCATATTTCCACGCCTTTTCTTTTTTGCTTCTTTTTTCTTTTAACCCTATGCCGCCAAATGTAGATAACTTTCTGCCGGTGTGTGGTAATTTAATGAGTGATGCCTCCTTTCCTGATTATAGAAGTTGATGTACCATTTTATTCCTTTATATAGCGTCAGGCCATCTTCTGCGGGCTGCAAATACACGTGTTCGTATTTCAGGCTGTGCCAGAAACGTTCAATGTAAATGTTATCCAAAGCCCGTCCTTTGCCATCCATTGAGATTTGAATGGTATGCTCCTTGAGCACCTGCTGGAACTCATGGGAAGTAAACTGGCTACCCTGATCGGTATTACAGATCTCCGGCTTCCCATGCAACGCCAGCGTTTCTTTAAGCACCGAGGTGCACCATTCGGCATCCATCGTGTTAGATACGCTCCAGTGCAGGATATACCGGCTTTTGACATCTATAATAGCCATCATGAACATAAAACCCTTTTTCATCGGGATATACGTGATGTCTGTTTGCCACACCTGGTTTATCCGTTCTATTTTAAGCCCCCTAAGCAGGTATGGGTAAATCTTGTGCAATTTATTGCCAATGCTTAGCTTTTTGTTGGGATAGATAGCCATAAGGCCCATCAACCGCATCAGCCGGCGGACCCGCTTTACATTAACCGCATAACCTTCCGTCAGGTATAGATATGCACAAAGCGTGATCGCCCCACTATGAGGATGCTCTAAAAAATAAGCGTCTATAAGACGCATGAACTCCAGATTAAGCACACTTATGCCTTGTGGAACATAATAGAACCCCGAGCGATGAATACTCACCATCTCACACTGTTCCTGGATGCTGCACACACTGTCTTTAGTCACCATATTCCTGCGTTCTGCAATACTGAACCTCACTGTAACTTTTTTTTTAGCCACTCATTCTGCATCTGAAGCTTACCGATCTGTTCGTATAAAAGCGCCTCATTGGTCTCGCTTTGCTTCTCACCACTCTGTTTCTCTGAAAATAATTGAGAACTATGTTCCAAAAAATGCTTCTTCCAGGTTTGTATCTGCGTGGGATGGACTTCATATTGAACGGCCAGTTCTGCTACTGTATGCTGTTCTTTTATCGCTGCTATAGCTACTTTTGCTTTAAATTCTGCACTGAATTTCTTTCTGCTCACTTTTTTCATCGTCAAATAAATTTACGGTTTTTTATACCTTAATTCTTTGACCTAATTTTGGGGAGTATTATATTAAGTACCTTGGTAAGTTCAATCAAACCGGCTTAGGCTTTAGCGAACTGCTGGCCCTGGATAACCGTAAACTTGATGAGATCGCAGGGTTGGCTAAACCCCAGACGGAGGAAACCGATCCACGCAAACTTCACTTTAACAGCCTGATTGGGCTTCATACGCACGAGTTGGCCAAAGAGGGTGTCACCCGTTTACTACTTTGGGAAGAATATATTCAGGACTTTCCGGGAGGGTTTCAGTATTCCAGGTTCTGTGAACTCTTACAGGAACAGCAGAAGCTGAACAGTGCGGTAATGCACTTTGAACACCAGCCTGGCAAACTCCTGCAAGTAGATTTCGCCGGGGCACCGCTCCATTATGTTGACCAGTCTACCGGCGAATTGATCGCCTGCCCTGTGTTTATTGCCGTGCTTCCCTTTAGCGGCTATGGCTATGTAGAGGCCCTGCCTAACGCCAAGTTGCCCCAGGTAGTGAAAGCCCTCAACAATACCCTGGATTACCTTGGCGGGGTGCCATTAGGGGTTAAGTCGGACAACATGAGGCAGTGGGTATCCAAGACCTGCCGGTACGAACCCCTGTTTACCGAGATGCTTCAGCAATGGTCTAACCATAACCATATTGCATTATTCGCTGCCAGGGCCTATAAACCCAAAGATAAACCGGCTGTGGAAGGCCTGGTCAAGATCACCTACATGCGCATTTACGCCAAGTTAAGGAACGAAACGTTCCATAGCCTGGCAGAACTCAATAAGGCCATATGGGCCAAGCTGGACCTGCATCACCAGATCAACTTCCAGAAGAAGACCTTCAGCCGTCAGGAGTTATTCACCGTGCAGGAAAAAGTCTTGTTGCAGCCCCTGCCCGCAACTGCTTATTATATCCGTCACTATACCAAGGCCAAAGTTCAGAAAAGCTACCATGTCCTGATCGGTGAAGACTGGCACTACTACAGCGTGCCGTTCCGCTATATCGGCAAGGAAGTACGGCTCATCTATTGCCAGGACACGGTGGAGATCTATTATAATAACCAGCGCATCGCCCTGCATAAACGGGATTACAGAAACCATAAGTACACGACCACCTTAGAGCACATGCCTGCCAATCATCAGGCCTTTATGGCAACCAGAGGCTTCAGTTCGGCTTATTACCTGCAAAAGGCGACAGAGGTTGGCCCCAACACCCATGCCTTCTTTCAAAAGCTCATGGAAAGCAAACAGGTTATTGAACAGTCTTATACGGCCTGCCTGGGTCTGCTCCGGCTAATCAAGGCTTATGGTCCGGTCCGGATGGAGGCCGCTTGTAAAAGAGGGTTAACCGGCAACAGGTTCCACTATACCGCCATCAAGAACATTCTGGCAAACAATATGGACCTGCTGGAAGAAGAAGTTACCAAAGAATACCGAATCCCCCTTCATGTCAACTTAAGAGGCCCGGAGGCATACAATGAAAACTAAAAACCCATAATCAAATGAACACACAAAACACATTAGACCAGCTGAAATCGCTTAAACTAAGCGGTATGGCTAACCGGTATGAGGCGACACTATTGCTTCCCGTACATGAACTTCAGGACGTACACTCCCTTGTCGGGATGCTCACGCAGGCAGAGGTAGAATACCGTGACCACGCCCGAACGCAAAAGTATCTGAACTACAGTAAGCTCCGGTACCATGCTTTACCCGAGGATATTCTTTGCACGCCTGACCGGGGAATCACCCGGGAACAGGTGCTGCGGTTATCTGATGGAATGTTTATTGCAAAAGGAGAAAACGTCCTGATTACCGGCGCCACGGGCTGTGGTAAAAGCTTTCTGGCTTGTGCCCTGGGACGTAGTTCCTGCCTTCTCGGCTACCGAACCCTATACTACAGCATGAACAAGTTTCTGGAATCACTGGCCCAGGCCAGGCTGGACGGCACCTATCTCAAATGGATCAGGGCTATCTCCGGTAACAAGCTTTTGATATTGGATGACTTCGGGCTAAAGGCATTATCCAACGATTCCAGGATCGCTTTGCTTGATATTCTGGAAGACAGGTATGGAAATGGCTCTACAATCATCACATCACAGCTGCCGGTAGATAACTGGTATAACTTTATTGATGAGCCAACGCTTGCCGATGCGATAATGGACAGATTGGCAGCTTCCGCTCACAGAATTGCTTTAACAGGTAAATCTATGCGGAACAAGAAAAATTACTAAGTTTACTGAATATCATACTGCTTAGTGATGATGTAGCTTTGACTGCTCTTTTACACCTTAAATCGCTGGTCCCTTTTGCAGCGGAATGGTGGTATACTTTCCCCGGAATAATCATTTGCTGCCATCAAATCAACAATTGGTGCAAAATCGGGCATGATTTCCATTAATTCTACTATCGAAATTAATTGAGCTGAATGAGTGGATATGTTTAAAGGAAGAAAATTAGTTATCGCTACAAGGCACCAAAAAGAATCTGTTATGGCACCTGTTTTTGAAAATATGTTAGGTGTAAACTGCTTCGTCACTTCAGACCTGGATACCGATCAGTTGGGTACTTTCTCAGGTGAGGTTGAAAGGCTCGACGATCCTTTAACCACTGCGCGAAACAAATGCCTGATGGCTATGGAACAAACAGGCTGCGATCTGGCGGTAGCCAGCGAGGGTTCATTCGGCCCGCATCCTACGCTGTTTTTTTGTTATGCTGACGAAGAACTGGTGCTTTTTATGGACAAAAAGCGTAAGCTGGAAATTTACAGCACAGAAGTCAGTTTGAAAACAAATTTCAACGGGAAAGAAATCAGCAATGAACAGGAATTGATGGATTTTGCAGAAAGTGTCGGTTTTCCTTCCCATGCAATAATTCTCCGGGACAAAAAAAATAGCACAGCATGTTTGGTAAAGGGTATTACAGACCCGGATTTGCTTTTTACAACTTTTAGGCGGATGTTCAAAGATCATGGCCGTGCTTTTGCAGAGACCGATATGCGGGCGATGTACAATCCTACCCGCATGCAAGTGATATTGATGCTCATAATCAGCAGAGCCTACCACAAACGCATGTAAATTCTCAAATTGTTTGAATTGGAAAAGAGTTTAAGCCTTATCCAAAAATTGTCTTAACACATACTGCAGAATTCCTCCGTGACGATAATATTCTATCTCAATTTTGGAATCCATCCGGGCAATTGCCTGAAATTTAATTTCCTGCCCGTCTTCTTTTTTGGCAATTACCTCAATTGTTTTTAATGGTTTGATATCTTCTGCAATACCTGTTATGGTAAATGTTTCATCGCCCGTAAGCATTAATTTTTCGGCACTATCGCCTGCTTTATATTGCAATGGCAATACACCCATACCTACCAGGTTGCTGCGATGGATACGCTCATAGCTTTCTGCCAGTACAACTTTTACACCCAGCAAAAAAGTGCCTTTAGCAGCCCAATCACGTGAGGAACCACTCCCATATTCTTTACCCGCCAATATCGCTAAGGGGGTTTGCGATTGCTGATATTTTAAAGCGGCATCATACACATATATTTCTTCGCCGGTAGGCAAATATTTGGTAAAGCCACCTTCTTTTGTAGCCAGCTTGTTTTTTATGCGAACATTGGCAAAAGTACCACGAAGCATTACTTCATCATTTCCCCGGCGAGAGCCATAAGAATTGAAATCTTCTCTTTTTACACCTCTGCAGATAAGATATTCGCCTGCGGCTGAAAATTCATTAAACTGACCAGCGGGCGAAATATGATCAGTGGTAATACTATCACCTAAAACCAATAAAGCCCTTGCATCTTTTATATCCTTTAAAGGCGCTGCATCATCAGAAATGTTGTAGAAGAATGGAGCTTCCTTGATGTAAGTAGATTCATCATCCCAGATATATAATTTGTCGTCCGGTACTTCAAGGTTTCGCCATATATCATTGCCTTCAAATATTTCATCATAATTTTTTTCAAAATCTTTAGGCGAAAGTACCTCGTTCATCAGTTCATTAATTTCATCATCTGTAGGCCATATATCTTTTAAATAAACAGGTTGCTGGTTAGGATCAAAACTTATCGGTTCATTCAGCATATCAATATCAACCCTGCCTGCAATGGCGTAGGCTACTACCAGCATCGGCGACATTAAAAAATTCATTCTTATCTGCGGATGGATCCTGGCTTCAAAATTACGGTTGCCTGAGAGTACGGAAGCTACAACCAGATCATGTTCTTCTACTGCCTTAGCAACATAAGTAGGTAAAGGCCCGGAATTGCCAATACAGGAAGTACAACCGTAGCCTACTATATGAAATTGCATTGCTTCCAAGTCGTCCATCAAATCTGCTTTTTCAAGATAATCTGTTACCACCTTTGAACCTGGTGCCAAGGATGTTTTAACCCAGGGTTTGGTTTTCAATCCACGCTCTCTTGCCTTCCTGGCAACCAAACCTGCACCCACCATTACAAATGGATTAGAGGTATTGGTACAGGAGGTAATGGCGGCAATAGCAACCGCACCATCAGAAAGCCTAAAACTTTCCCCGCCAATGGTTACCCACACATTTTTCATTCCATTTACGATTGTTTCTTCAATTTCCGGTTCCGGCCCCAATGTAGATATTGCTTGTTGTATTGGCTGACTGCCTCCTTCTGCCATCCAACTGCTCAATTGTTTTACTTCTTTGTATTTACGGCCATAAGTTCGGTCTAACAGCTCTATAAATTTTGATTTAAAGTTCTTTAATAAAATTTTATCCTGCGGTCTTTTTGGCCCTGCCACTGTAGGTTCCATTGCCGAAAGGTCCAACTCTACAATGTCGGTATAGTTAATCTCTTCGTTACCGGTTCTCCATAGCATATTGGTTCTGCAATAATCTTCAACTAATTTTACCTGTTCTTCAGAGCGGTTGCTTTTACGCATATACTCCAAAGTTTTATCATCAATGGGAAAATAGGTGATGGTACAACCAAATTCCGGCGACATATTGCCAATGGTGGCACGGTCAGGTACTGAAAGGTTATCGAGGCCTGAACCAAAGACTTCTACAAATTTACCCACAACTCCATATTTTCTAAGTAAATCAGCAATAGTTAATACCAAGTCTGTAGCTGTAGAGCCCAATGGAAGTTTCCCGGTAAGTTTTAGTCCGATCACTTCAGGCATAATAAAATAGATAGGCTGTCCAAGAATGGCAGCTTCCGCTTCAATGCCGCCAACACCCCATGCCACTACACCAATTCCATTTACCATGGGCGTATGGCTATCCGTACCCACCAACGTATCCGGAAAAACCTCTCCATTGCGTTCAATTACACCTTTAGAGAGATACTCTAAATTTACCTGGTGACAAATGCCCATTCCTGGGGGAACAACACTAAAATTATTAAATGATTTTTGTGCCCATTTAAGAAATTGATAACGTTCTTTATTGTGCTTATATTCTTCCTCCATATTACGGCTGTAGGCATATTCTGTTCCAAAATAATCTACCTGTACAGAGTGATCAATAATAAGATCAACAGGTATCAATGGATTTATTTCATCAGGATTTTTTCCTTTCCTTGCTATTTCTGCACGCAACGATGCAATGTCCACCACTGCAGGAACGCCGGTAAAATCCTGCATTAATACACGGGCAGGTTTAAAAGGAATATCCTTGTCGGAGGCAATGGGCTTCCAGTTTAGAATGGTTTCTATACTTTCACGGGTGATGGCAAAATCATCAAAATTCCGCAGGACGTTTTCTAATAAAATACGGATGGAAAAAGGCAGTTTACTAATGCCATGCCCTTGTTTTTCAAGTTCTGCAAGGCTATAATATGTGTAGGTTCCGTTTTTTGTGTTTAATAATTTTTTTATTTGATAAGGGTCTTTATTCATGATTGCACTGTTTTATTTTTTGTTACATGATACGAAAGTTTAAAGAATTGCTTTTTCTATTCTATGCCAGGTTTCCTTCTTATATAAAACAGATTTAATTTCTGATTGTTTGTGAATGATTTTATATTCTTCCTGAAACGAAAATCCTTCACAAACACCCCCTATTTTCTTTCTGCGAATGCGATAAAATTATATAGCCTTAGCGTGGGGCATTTCAACCTTTTGCTTTGTACACCACCGCATCAAGTTTCATTTGTTTGATCATGCTTTCCAATCCTCCCGCACGTTTCATCGAAAGCATACTTTTAAATCCTATCTCTTCAATAAAATTAAGCGGCGCTTTAATAATTTCATCAGGCGTATGTCCCGAAAGCACATAAATCATCATTGCGACAAGTCCTTTCGCATAATCCGCATTGGCATCTGCCTGAAAAATAATTTTCCCTTCTTTCAATTCACTGTATAGCCACACATGCGCCTGACATCCTTTTATCATACGGTTATCTGTTTTCAGTGAATCATCTAATGTTTTCAGGTTTTTACCCAAATCAATCAGGTAACCGAATTTGTCAAACAGGTCTTCAAACTCCGAAAATTCTTCCACGAGTTCCTGCTCTGTGCTTTCTATAGTTTTTATCTTTGTCATTATTTGCGTATCCGTTGAATTGATTTCATCATTGCATTTACGAAAACATCAATTTCCTCCTTTGTATTATAAAATGAAAAACTTGCACGCACAGTTCCCGGAATTTGATAGTGTGCCACCAGCGGCTGGGTGCAATGATGCCCTGTTCGCACGGCTATTCCCTGCGCATCCAGGAGCATGCCTATGTCGAGCGGGTGAATGCCATCCACCACAAACGAAATTACACTTGCTTTTTCTTTTGCCGTGCCAATAATTCGCAAATCTTCAATCGCAGAAAGTTTTTCTGTAGCGTATGTAAGCAGTTCATGTTCATAAGCAGCAATGTTTTCAAGACCGAAGGCATTGATGTAATCAAGTGCCACTGCAAGACCAATTCCGCCTTCAATATTGGGGGTGCCCGCCTCAAATCGAAGCGGAGATCCTTCGTACTCTGTTTTATCGAATGAAACTGTTTTAATGGTTCCGCCTCCCACTTGATAGTTCGGTAGTTTTTTCAGCCACGCTTCTTTTCCGTAAAGGATTCCTACTCCTGTTGGCGCATACATTTTATGACCGCTGAAGCAATAAAAATCTGCATCTAAATCTTGCATATCCACTTTCAGGTGGGGGATTGATTGGGCACCATCCACCAGCACTGGAATGTTTTTAGCGTGGGCGATAGAAACAATGTCTTTTACGGGGTTTACCGTGCCGAGTGTATTTGACACATGTACAATGGCAACCAATTTTGTTTTTTCAGAAAGTAGTTTTTTATATTCATCTATCAGCAATTCTCCACTGTCGGTTATCGGGATAACTTTCAGTACCGCATTTTTTTCTTCGCATAACTGTTGCCACGGAAGAATATTACTGTGATGCTCCATCTCACTCACTATAATCTCGTCTCCGGCATTCACAAACTTTTTCCCAAACGCAGTGGCTACAAAATTGATGCTCTCGGTAGTTCCACGTGTAAAAATTATTTCGTGCTCGTGTTTTGCGCCAATGTGTTTTTGAATAGTAACACGGGCATTTTCGTATTCAACAGTGACATCCTGGCTCAAGCGGTGAACCCCGCGATGGATATTGGCATTCTGCCCGGTGTAATATTTTACGATGGCATCAATAACTTGGTTCGGCTTTTGTGTAGTAGCCCCGTTATCAAAATAAATTAGCGGCTTACCATTCATAGTCCGCAAAAGGATTGGAAAGTCTTTTCGGATTTTCTGCACATCGAAAAGTGCTTTTTTTTCTATATGTTTTTTTTGTGTCATTAGTTCAATTTCTTATTTTCATTTTCTTTTTTTATCGAATCTTGTTATATTATATTGACCAACTACATTTACGTAATCCGGCACTTTTAAACAATTATATTCCTTAACTATGGCTGCCTCCTCCATCAAATCTTTCAGAGCCATGCCTTCTTGAATTAGTTTTTGTATTTCTTTAACCCTTTCAATTTTTACGGGTATTAAGTTGCTATCATTTGTATAACTAAACCACATTATTCTTTTTTCTGTATCTGTTTTTTGAAGTCTTGCAGTACCTTTCATGGTTTTTATGCTATTAATATCCTGATCCTTTAATGAAGCCTTATAGTTTTGGGAATCTTTCGTCAAACAGCATTTAAATTCTGTCCATCGCCTATCTTTTTTTTGGGTGGATAAGGTAGGGCTTTGTTTAAAATCGGTTAACCATGTAGAATAACAGAATTCTCTTCCACAAGGGCCAATTCCACCTAAACGACTGGCTTCCTCCAACACACTAATCTGACGCTTACTATTTTTACACCAAACGTTTTAGCAAGTAACAAAATGAGTTCCCTAAAATCTATTCGGCCTTCAGCCGTATAATAGAATGTCGCTTTGGTTTGATCCCCTTGATTAGGGGTCATCTGGGCATAAATAGCATGTGGAAACTGCACGGTAGTGTTCATGTTGTGAATTATTGAATGGTCATCATCTGTCATTTTCTTTTAGTATTAATCTTAATGAAGAGTCTTTTGTGATATAAATCCAGACCCAATTAATGAAAATTATTAATTTATTTCGAACACTTAGTATCAGCATCAGGTGTAAAAACATCCAAATAAACCAAGCAAAATACCCCTTAAATTTAATGAAGGGTAAATCAACCACGGCTTTATTTTTACCTATCGTAGCCATAACACCCAGATTGGTATATTCATATTGTCGCAAAGGTTTATTTTGCAATAAAGACTTAAAATTTTTCGCCAGATTTTTAGCTTGATTTATGGCCACATTAGCAACCTGAGGATGCCCCTTTAAGTAAGCAGGGGTTTCCATATATGCAATGTCGCCTATTGCATATATATTTGAATACCCTTGTGCTAAATTATATCTATCAACTTTAATTCGATTGTTTACAATTTGTTTTTCATCAATGCCGCTGATTATATTTCCGGTAACTCCGGCCGTCCAAATTACATGCTTACTTTTTATGCATTCACCATTATTCAGCGTTACAATTTTACCATCGTAACTTTTTACAATTACATTTGTCTTGACATCCACTCCTAATATTTTTAAATAATTTTCAGAAGCTTTTTTTGCCATATCACTCATGTTACTAAGTGTATACAAGCCTCCTTCCAATAAAATAACTTTCAGATTTTTAAAATCAATTAATGGAAAATCTTTTGGAAGGATATTTTTTTTAATTTCAGCAAATGCGCCGGCTAATTCAACACCCGTCGGCCCTGCACCAACAATAACAATATTCAACAAATATTCTTTTTCACTTTCATCAACAGATAGTAAGTCTTCGAAAGACTGTAGGATTTTGTTTCTTATTTTAATAGCATCATAAGTTGTTTTAAGTCCATAAGCGTATTTTTCTAAATCCATGTTGCCAAAAAAATTCGTTTTACAACCCGTTGCTACCACCAAATAATCGTAATTAAAACTTCCTATTGTTGTGCTAATACTATTTGTTCTTGGTTCAACACTCAACACTTTAGTCATTCTGATTTGAGTGTTTTTTCTATTTTGAAAAATTTTACGAAGTGGAAACGAAATACTACTTGGCTCTAATTGTGAAGTAGCAACTTGATAGAATAACGGTTGAAACTGATGATAGTTGAGTTTGTCAATGAGCAATACCTCAAATAAATCTTGGTCAAGATGTTCAATAAATTGAATACCCGCAAAACCACCGCCTACAATTACTATTTTTTTTCTGTTCATTACCATTTTTTTTTGTTCATTGTGACTCCGGCCTACTTTTTTTTAACTCTCCACCTGCACAAGAGAAAAACAATTTTGCGCCAGTAAGGTTGTTTTCATTACCCACTTACCCATTGTATCGCAGTAAATCAGGTTAAATCCCGCCATTCTTGATTTGTATTTTTGGCGATTTCCCATAGCATGATAGTTTTGTCATCACCGGTTGAAATCAGGTAATTATTAAAATCACTCCATAAAAGTTTATTTACCGAATGAGTATGACCTTCATGTTTAGACTTATCTATCCGTAACAGCAACTCAAAGTTTTCTCCATCCCATATTTTAATTGTTTTATCTCTGCTTCCTGTAGCAAAGAACTTTTTATCAGGACTAAAAACGATGCTGTAAATGGCATAGTTATGGGCAGGAATATGATGGATTAAAGCATAATCGTTTTCAATATCCCATGCATTTAAATATGCATCTCTCGAACCAGATAAAAGGTATTTTCCGTTTGGATGATAGCGCACTGTATTTACCGAAAAATCATCAACATGCCCCTTAAGAATTTTCTTTTCAGCAAAGGTTTCAAAATCAAAAATCCGAATAGATCCATCACCACATCCAATGGCTGCCTCTTTCAAAACAATGTTGAAATC
This sequence comes from Mucilaginibacter flavidus, assembly GCF_024055575.1. Classification (GTDB taxonomy): domain Bacteria; phylum Bacteroidota; class Bacteroidia; order Sphingobacteriales; family Sphingobacteriaceae; genus Mucilaginibacter; species Mucilaginibacter flavidus. Next base: position 97,202 of record NZ_JAMXOE010000016.1, read on the forward strand.
TATACTGCGTATCTTTTTATCACAAAGTTTCAATGCGGTGATTAGTGAGAAATCATTGATTGACCAAACTGAAAGTGTACCGTCGCCAACTAATGCCCAAAAGCATTCTTTTTCCGGAAGATATTGGATATCATAAATGGATTGACGATGAAGCTGTAAAAGCCTTATTTCTTCATTCTTGTTTAGGTCAATAACATGGATGCCCCCTAATGACTGGCCAACAAGCAATAAGTTTCTATCTGGAATATATTTCAATGCCATGGCTTTGGCAGGTAATTTGGCAACAACTTTGTTTTGCCCTTGATCCTTAATATTCCATTCTACTACCAAGTTATCACTACTCCCAGAGTAAAAATGGTGATCATGCGCAGGTTCTAGTGTAAAAATAGCCCCTCCATGCCCAATAAATTGGCGTGCTTTTTCTATTTGTATTTTTGTCAGTACGGTACTCATACGAGATGCATAAACTCTTTTTTGTTTAGTAGCTCTTCTTTTGTCTCTCTATGGTCTGGATCATCCACACAGCAATCTACAGGACAAACTGCGGCACATTGGGGTTCATCATGGAAACCAACACACTCGGTACACTTATCGGGTACTATATAATATACCTCATCTGATAATGCAGCCTGTGTTTCTTCCGTATTAAGGGTATCCCCATCACCTAAATCAATGATACCAATTAATTCAGTACCGTCCGAAAATCTCCAGGCTGTTGCCGGATCATAAATTGCATTATTCGGACATTCAGGCTCGCATGCTCCGCAGTTAATACACTCTTCTGTTATTATTATAGCCATAGTAAAAAAAGTCTAAACTAAATTCCCAACAATAATATTCCGCAAAACAACAGTAACATCATTTTCATTTTTCACCATGTCTTCAAGAGTTACCTTATCCAACAACTTATCAAGCGAAGCCTGCATCATTGACCAGAGCGACCGGATGGAGCAATCAACTGAATTGGTGCATAACGTCAATATTCCTGAATGGCTCTCACAGAATTTTTTATCGAAAAAACTTCCACCCAAAGCTTTCAATGTATCATTTACCGTGATAGCAGCAGCAGGCTTTGCCAGTATATATCCACCCACATGCCCTCTTGTGCTGTTAATCAATCCCTTCATGCGAAGTACTCGGGTTAATTTAGCAACATAGTTTGTAGATAACCCTTCTGCTTCACTGATCTGACGAATACTTAGTCCTTTCTCATCCTTGCAGCGGGTTATCCTTAGCATTATTCTTAAACCATACTCGACTTGGGCTGTTATTTTCATAATTGTATTTTTTATTTAGTTTCTGTATAATTTACTATTTCAGGCAAAGTTCACAAAGAAAAACTTAGCCTATTTGGAGCCATTGCGATTATTTTCTTATAAACAATAAACACAAACTAAATAGACAGACACTATTTATTCTTTATTCTTAGAACGGTCAGTATAACAACCGTATTTACCTTGTGTAACATTTTCAAAATCTTTTGCAGGAATTGATGGTCCTGTATTATTGCACTCTTTGTTAAAAATAGTTGCCAATTCACAGGCAATGCCATCCGCTTTATGTCCTTCAATGTCAGATCGTTGAAAAATGGCCACCGGCTCGCCATTTCTAAAAAGGGCAATGTGGGGCGAGGAAGGCATATAATTTGAAAGATATTTATTCCTGTACCTATCAATCGCATTTTTTTCCATTCCGCCAAAGAGCGTGTAAAGCTCATCCGGAATAATACCATTTTGCAATGCCACCATTACCGCCGGCCTTGCGCTTCCGGCAGAACAACCGCATATAGAGTTTATTACAACAAGTACCGTTTTATCATCACGTCTGTCTAAGGCTTTATCCACATCTTGTGGCGTTAATAATTCTTTGCAGCCTACGGATGTTAGTTCATCTCTCATGGGCTGAACACTAACAGCATCATAAGTTAGTTGCTGTGTAATTTTTGTCACATTAGATACTTCCATTTTTTTGGGTTTTAGTCATTATGTAATTTAAAGCATTCCAAGTTCAAATTTGGCCTCCTCATTCATCATGTCTCTCGACCAGGGCGGTTCCCAGGTTACTTCTACTTTAGAACTGTTCACTCCCTGGATATTCCTGATCTTCGCTTCCACTTCTGGCGGAAGCGTTCCCGCTACCGGACAGGAAGGCGAGGTTAGTGTCATTTTGGTGTGCACATTGGCTTCATCATCAATCTTTATTTCATATATCAATCCTAAATCATAGATATTGGTAGGTATTTCCGGGTCATAACAGGTTTTCAGAACATCTATAACCATTGTTTCTAATGCTATTTTATCTACTATTTCCATATTGTATTTTTATCAATGTAATTATTTTTTGTTTTCCATGCTTTATTTGCCATCGTATGACCTTTACACTTCAACTTTTTCTTTCGATGAGGCCGCACTCAAATTTTTTACACATTCAATTACATTTTGGGCTAAGTCTTTAAACATTTTGCCTTCTATAGTATTTTCATTTAATGCAGCCGGTATTCCAACATCCCCCGCCTCTCGTATTCTTGTTATTAAAGGGATTTGACCTAATAGGGGAACATTCATTTGTTCCGCTAATTTTTTTGCGCCATCTTGTCCAAAAATGTAATCTTTTTTATCAGGATTACCCTCTGGTGTATAATATGCCATATTTTCAATCAAGCCAAGTACAGCTACATTAACCGTATGCATCTGGAACATGCTAATACCCTTTCTTGCATCAGCCAAAGCTACTTCTTGTGGCGTACTGACGATAATAGCTCCTGTAAGAGGGATTTTATCTACCAGGGTCAGGTGAATATCGCCTGTGCCTGGTGGAAGATCCACAAGCAAATAATCTAAACTACCCCAATCTGCATCCTGAAATAATTGAATAAGGGCTTTAGAGACCATAGGTCCTCGCCAGGGAACTGCCTGTGATGCTTCAGCAAAAAAACCAATAGATAAAATTCCCACTCCATGAGATTGGATCGGTTCCATCATATTGCGACCAGATGTATTATCAAAAGTTGGCTTTCTATTCACCAAATTAAACATAAGTGGCATCGATGGCCCATAAATATCTGCGTCCAACAACCCTACCTTTGCGCCTGAAAGGCTTAATGCCACTGCAAGATTAGCAGCAACGGTAGATTTTCCTACACCACCCTTGCCAGAGGCTATAGCAATAATATGTTTGACACCCGGTAATAATGAGCGGAGCTCCGGATTTCTATGCTTAACACCGGGAAGTGCTTGTATATCTATATTTACCTGAATGTGCTCACCTAACGATTGTCTGATAGTATTAATACAGCTATTTTTCACTTGCATTTTACTATGCATGGTGGGGCTACTTATTTTAACGCTAAAGGTGATCGTCTCGCCTTCAATATGAATATCACCCACTAATCCTAACTCAACAATACTTCTCTTGAGGTCTGGCTCAATAACGGTAGCCAGTATTTTTAGAATATCCTCTTTCGTTATTTCGGTCATGTTATTTATCAGTTTAATAGTTCATTAGTAGTTTCCGACAATTGCTTGAATTTATCAAGAAGCATCTGTTCTACCTTTTCCCTTACGGGTTCAATTTTAATTAATTCAGTTATCTCCGTTAAAAAAGCTTGTTTTAAAACTGATATGGCTTCTTTTTTAGAAAGGCCTCTGGAGCGCATATAATATAATGCATCTTCATTCAGTTGTCCAATAGTGGCGCCATGACTGCATTTAACATCATCTGCAAAAATTTCCAACTGAGGCTTGCTATTCATCGAGGCGCCTTTTGATAATACAAGGCTATGATTTTTCTGAAAAGCATTTGTCTGTTGAGCATCTGGCCTTACCATAATCTTACCATTAAATACTCCCTTAGCATTATCCGTAAGGATTCCTTTATACAACTCGTTGCTGTTACAATTAGGATACGCATGATCTACAAAGGTTTGATTATCTATATGCTGCTTATCCATACCGACATAAATACCATAAAAATTGGTATTTGTGCTGCTATCCTTTAAAATAGAGCTTAGGTTGTTCCTTACTAATTTTGCCCCCAGGTCAACTACATAAGAGCTGTAGGTGCTATCCCGCATTTGCTCCACTTCTGTGTTATTGATAAAAAAGGCACTCTCTCCTTCATTTTGAATTTTAAAGTGGTTAACTATTGCGTTCCTTTTTAGAACCACCTGGGTAACCGTATTGGTGAGATAAGTTTGTTGGGGATTATTTAGATGATGATAGGTTTCAATAACCGTAAGCTCACTATTTTCCCCAACTACAATTATTTTTTGTGGGCTAATAACTGTAGTTTCATCCTTTGTAAAAGCTATGTTCAGTATATGAACTGGACGATCCAAAACAACTCCATTGGGCACATCAATAAAAATTCCATCTTGAGCGAAGGCGGTATTTAATACAATGAAGGGATTCCTTTCTTTGGTTGCCCATTTAGACAAATATTCAGAAACTGTTGTTTTTGTCAACTCATCTTCTTGCAAACCAGAGGAAATATCCTGCACTTTTATTTTTTTTGATAATTCATCCTTTGATGAAAAGTCTTTATTGTATTTACCATTCACAAAAACCAGCAAGTATGCATCCAACCCTTCAAAAAGAAAAGGTTTAATATCCGCTGCTGTTATATCAACAAGTTTGGGCTGCCGGTATTGCTGCTCAAGTACTTCAGCAACACTGGTATACTTCCAATCCTCATTTTTCCTATTAGGAAAATCTACGTCATCGCTCAATCGTTGAATAGCCGATTTTTGTATAGCATGCCCTACATAATCCTTCTGTCCGTTTAACGTGTTTTCATACAAACGAAACAGTTCAATAAACTTTGTCCTGCTATCGTTTTTATCTATTGTATTTGGAATTGTCATACTTATATTCTTTACTTTTAAGCTGTTGCTTGCTCTTCTGTTTCATTAGCACATTGACACATTTTTTAATTAAATGATCGCTAATGCTTCTTCTTTGATCCAATCGTATCCTTTTTCTTCCAGCTTCAATGCTAAATTTTTGTCACCTGATTTAACGATTTGTCCATTGTATAGCACATGAACAAAATCGGGGATAATGTAATCAAGTAATCGTTGGTAGTGGGTAATTACTATAAAAGCGTTATCTTTTCTACGTAACTGATTAACACCATTGGCAACTATTTTCAATGCGTCGATATCAAGCCCCGAATCAGTTTCATCCAATACTGCAAGCTTTGGTTCCAATACTGCCATTTGTAAAATTTCATTGCGTTTCTTTTCTCCGCCAGAAAATCCTTGGTTTAGGGAACGGCTCAAAAAATCATCCTCCATCTCAACCATTTTTGCCATCTTTTTGATAAAAGCTATCATCTCCTTTGCGCTCAGTTCTTTCTTCTGTTGATGCTTGCGAACAGCGTTAATGGTATGTTTAAGAAAATTGGCAGTGCTTACACCGGGTATTTCTATCGGATATTGAAATGCCTGAAATATACCTTCCCTGGCACGTTCATCTACTGATAATCCGAGGAGGTCTTTGCCCATATAGGTAACGCTACCCTCTGTAACCTCATAGCCTTCACGTCCTGCCAAAACGTGTGCCAAGGTACTTTTACCACCTCCGTTTGGCCCCATAATGGCATGCACTTCACCCGCATTTATTTGAAGGTTAATACCATTTAATATTTTTTTTCCTTCAATTTCTGCGTGTAAATTTTTTATTGTTAACATGAGTTTTTTTTATTAATTTATCGATCATTAAATATTTATTTTTGAAAAAACTATTAGCTGCAATCTGCATTTACCCAACGCTACCTTCTAAACTTACCGCAAGCAATTTTTGTGCTTCTACTGCAAATTCCATTGGCAATTCTTTAAATACATCCTTGCAATAGCCATTAACAATAAGATTAATGGCATCTTCTTGTTTCAATCCTCTTTGCATACAGTAATATAACTGGTCTTCCCCCACTTTAGAAGTTGTGGCTTCGTGTTCAATTTGAGCTGTCTCATTATCTATTTCGAGATAGGGGAAGGTATTTGCACCACATTTGTCTCCCATTAATAAAGAATCACATTGTGAAAAATTCTTGGCATTTTCGGCGTTTTTTCCTACTTTAACCAACCCTCTATACGAGTTATTGCTCCTGCCTGCAGAGATGCCTTTGGAAATAATAGTGCTGCTGGTGTTTTTACCAATATGCCACATCTTAGTTCCTGTATCGGCTTGTTGTAAATTGTTAGTAACTGCAACAGAATAAAACTCACCCGTTGAGTAGTCGCCTTTTAAAATGCAACTCGGATACTTCCAGGTAATGGCAGAACCTGTTTCAACTTGTGTCCAACTGATTTTCGATCTTACTCCTGCACACAATCCTCTTTTGGTAACGAAGTTATAGATGCCGCCTTTTCCGTCCTTATCGCCAGGATACCAGTTTTGAATGGTGGAATATTTGATTTGAGCATCGTCAAGCGCTATGAGTTCAACCACTGCTGCATGCAATTGGTTTTCATCTCTCATAGGGGCAGTGCATCCTTCCAGATAGCTAACATAACTGCCTGCTTCGGCTACAATCAATGTTCTTTCAAACTGCCCGGAGCCCTCGGCATTGATACGGAAATAAGTAGATAGCTCCATCGGGCACCTAACGCCTTTTGGAATAAAACAAAACGAACCGTCAGTGAACACGGCAGAATTAAGTGCTGCATAAAAATTATCAGTGGAAGGAACCACCATTCCCATATATTTTTTTACTAATTCGGGATGTTCTTTTACTGCATCGCCAAACGAGCAAAAGATGATGCCTAATTTGGATAGCGCTTCTTTAAAAGTGGTGATAACAGATACACTGTCAATTACTATATCAACGGCAACGCCTGTCAGGCGCTTTTGTTCTCCTATTGAAATACCTAATTTCTCAAAAGTTTTCAATAGCTCAGGATCTGCTTCATCCAGGCTGTTGAGTATATTTTTCTTTTTTGGGGCAGCATAATAAATAATATCCTGGTAATTTATTGGTGGATATTTTACATTAGGCCATTTAGGTTCAGTCATTTTTTCCCAATGCCTAAAGGCTTTTAAACGCCAATCAAGCAGCCATTGAGGTTCATCCTTTTTAGAAGATATTAATCGAATGATATCTTCATTTAAGCCTTTTGGAATGAGCTCAGTATCAATATTACTAGTAAAGCCATATTTATAATCACACTTGGTATAATCTTCAAGTGTTGTTGTGGATGCCTCCTTGCTCATATTCTTTAGAATTTTATGGTGGTTTATTCAAACTTTCTGGCACAAAGATAGTTAATTTATACAAAATAGTATAAATCAACTTATACAAAATAGTATAATAACCTAAAGTGACTAAAAGTCTGATGTATTACTTCGCAATTCTTCAGTTATTGGGCGATGAATGGAAGGTTCAGCCATCCATCCAATATTTTTTAGAAAACAAAGACGAATCTGATAAAATACCTGATTTAGTGTTTTTAGATTTAAACATGCCTTACATTGATCCGTAGGTAATGTAAAACGCTGTAGAAACGCCTCGAAAGAAGTCTGACAAGCACAAACACTTGCACAAGTAGAGTTTTGTTGTTTTTTACAAGTTATTGATTCCGTTTCTGTATTCAAGAGGCGTTACCTTCTTGTACTTTTTAAATAATTTCGAAAAATAGTTAGGGTATTCAAATTTTAATAAATAAGCGATCTCCGCAACGGTTAAAGAAGTATGTTTCAAATATTTTTCTGCTTCTCCTACAGCATGTTCATGTACCAATTGTATAGCAGGCTTACGCGTAATACTTTTACAGATACGGTTTAAATGAATTGGGGTTATGTTTAAGTCGTTAGCAAACGCTGTTATTGTCCTGTCATTTTCTGCCGTTTTGATCAGGTGCTGGAATTTTTTAAAATGCAAAAGGTATGCACTGTCCTTTATCCTGGTTCCCGCCCCAACTTCAAACATTCTATAAAATATAACAAACAATTGGCAAAGCAAGGCTTTTACCATAAACTGCTTCTCCTGCCTTTCAGAAAAAAGTTCGTTGTCTATTTGTAAAATAAGATCCTGAATTTGTTTAAACTTTTGTTTCCCTCCGAAGTCGACCATAAATACCGGCTTATTTATAGAAGCTAGGATATGCGTTTGTCCGGGGAAAGCTGCTTCTACAAATGTGTCTGATACTGTTAAAATCCTGCCTTTAATATCTGGGCTATAACTAAGCCCATGCAGCGCCATTGGTGGGATCAAGATAACAAATTGCCCGGTTAACTCCTTTTCATAATTATTGCCCTGAAAAATAGCCTTCCCCGATTCAACACAAAAGATCTGAAACAATCGGTTATGGATATGCGGACGTATTACCCAACCAAACGTTTGACTACGCGTTTTTATCAGCTCCGAAAAAATATAATCTGCTCCATGGTTAGCGTTGAGTTCGCCATAAAGTCCGTTAAAATGAAGTATACTTTTTGACATATAGAAAATGTATGTTTTGTATCTCAAAACTTAGGTTTTTTATTCATTGTCTTTTATCACAATATATAATTTTACTGGATAAATTTAAAGACGCTAATTATAACTTTTTATTGTTTGCTGTTTACAGTGCAGTTCTCCATATTATTCCGTTGAATTAAGACTTTAAATATTCATAAGAAAACTAAAAATGTATTATTTATATCATTATTTATTGGGAACGAGAAAGCGGATGTTATCAATTTTAACAATTGTACTTATTTATTTGTTAAGCGGTGTTGCAAAGGCGCAAGAAAATCCATTGGAATTAAAAATCCACCATGCCACTATTTCAGTAAGAAATGCCGACTCCCTTTCCTTCTGGTATGTGAACACACTTGGATTTAAAGTATTAAAAACCTTAGCCAACGATGAACGCCGTTTGGTAATGGTTGGCATCCCTGGTTTCAGGATCGACCTGCTGCAAATGAAGAATTCTTTCAGGCCTGCTTTTCAAAGCGTGTCAGCCCCAAAGCATACGCTTACGCAGGGCATCAGGCATTTGGTGTTTGAACCGGGCAATTTTGACCAGACTTATGATTATCTCGTTAGCAAGGGCGTTGTTTTTTTCGGGCAAAAGCCTGAAGGTAAACCTGGCACAAACCAAACTATTTACTTTAAGGATCCCGAAGGAAATATCCTCGAATTAATAAAAGAACATTAAAATTGAATAAACCGCCTTCAGTTTACTCAATTAACAAATCAAAATAGGATGAAAAACATTTTAAAACTCAGTTTTTTGCCCATCAACAACGATGTTGCCTTGCTGTTTATCAGAATATGGTTTTGCACCAGCATTTTTGTAAAACACGGTATCGAAAAATTTACGAGGTTCCCACAAATGGTTACCCACTTTCCGGATCCTATTCACGTTGGGCCAACCATTGGTTTATCATTTGCTTTAGTAGCCGACGCGATATGCACCCTGTTTATCATATTTGGATTAGGTACCAGAGTGGCGGCCTTATTTATGATGATTAACCTGTTGATCGTATTTATTCTCCTTCACCAATTTTCCTTTATAAAGGAACACGCCGAACTGGTCTATACCTATTTAGGGTTGTCTGTATTTATCATAATCGCGGGGCCTGGAAAATTTAGCCTCGACAACAAACTATTAAACTGAAATTTATAGCATGTCGAAAAGAATATTTTTTGTAACGATTGCCCAGTTGCTGTTGATCAATTTTTTGATAGCGCAAATCCCTCCTGCGAATACGGATTATATGAAAAGAAAATACTTGGATTTAGCATACGCCAGTGTTTCGCCTGCTGAAAAACTTGATATTTATTTGCCGGATGAAGGTAATGGCCCGTTTCCGGTCATCGTTTCCATACACGGCGGAGCCTTTATGTTTGGCGATAAAGGAGATGTACAGGTAACCCCGATGTTAACTGGAATAAAACGTGGGTATGCGGTAGTTTCTATAAATTATCGGATGAGCGGCGAGGCCATATTCCCAAAAGATATAAACGACGTAAAGGCAGCCATTCGCTGGATAAAAGTAAACGCTACTCAATACCATTTGAACCCGAGGAAAATTGCAGCCTGGGGTGGTTCAGCAGGTGGTAATTTGGCTGCTCTGGCAGGTACCTCCGGCAGGATAAAGGAGTTAGAAGACCTAAGTTTGGGAAACCCGGACCAAACAAGTACCGTTCAGGCGGTAGTTGACTGGTTTGGCCCGATCAATTTCCTGCAGATGGATGAACAATTTAAGCTGAGTGGAAAAGGAAACCCCGACCACAGTGAAGCCAATTCACCGGAATCTAAAATACTTGGGAAGCAAATTACACTGGTTCCTGAATTAGTGCGAGCAGCTAACCCGGCAACTTATATCACGCGCGGCAATCCGCCGTTTTTTATTGAACATGGAAAAGAGGACCAACTGGTTCCAACCCAACAATCTATAAATTTCGCAGCGGATTTAACGCGGGTTCTCGACGATAAAAAAGTTACGCTTACACTTCTTGATGGTACCCGGCACGGCGGCCCGCAATTTGAGATGCCGGAAAACCTGGAGAAAGTCTTTGCATTTTTAGATAAGTACCTAAAATAATCCGCTAATGGCCGCTAATTTCCAATTTATAAGCAATTCAAAGCCAACGTTGTTACAGTTGACCACTGTGTCGATTTGCTTTTTAATGAATATGCTCGACGGTACCAATGTGATGATCATATCTTATACCGCTCCTGCAATCGCAAAGGAATGGACCATTAATCCGCAGTTAATGGGCTTTGTTTTTAGTGCCGGCTTGTTAGGAATGGCAATCGGTGCCATGTTTCTGGCTCCTTATGCGGACAAGATAGGTCGCTATGCCATGGTACTCATTAGTGTTGTGCTGATGGGTGCCACTATTTTTTCAACCGCCTATGTACAAAATGCGGTTCAGCTAATATTGCTTCGTATTTTGAGTGGTTTTGGAATAGGGGCTATGCTGGCAAGCACTGCCACGCTTACTTCGGAATACGCCCCGCCTAAATTAAAAACGTTATGGGTTAGTCTGGTGATGGGAGGGTATCCAATTGGCGCTGTGTTATCCGGTTTGGTAGTCGCTTCGTTTTTACCTGCTTATGGCTGGAGGCTTGTTTTCGAATTAGCAGGCGTCGCCACGCTTATAACAATACCGCTCATCATTTTCTTTTTGGGCGAGTCATTAGATTTTCTTTTTAAAACCCAGCCCCTTAATGCGCTAAAACGGATCAATCTGTTGATGAAGAAAATGCGGATGCCGCTTTTAGCTGAATTACCGGTTTTAACCGCCGACGACAAACAAAAAAATACAGTTTCCTCATTAATGGTACCTCAACTTAAATGGGCAACACTAAAGTTATGGTTGGGTATTTTTATGTGCTTTGCTACACTTTATTTTCTGACAAGCTGGATACCCAAGCTGGCGGCTATTACAGGCATGTCTGTATCGCTGGCAATTTATGCAGGCACTATATTTAATTTAGGTGCGTTTGCCGGAATTGTTACACAGGGATTTTTATCAGCTAAATTCGGCCTCCTGAAAACTATAACCTCATTTTTGTTTTTCACGGCGTTGTTAATGATTTCATTTAGTTTTTTTTCCCGCCCGGCTGGTATTTTAATTATGATCGGTTTAATAGGATTTGGCATACAGGGCGGCTTTGTTGGCCTGTATAGTCTCGCGGCCGATTTATATCCTACAAAAATAAGGGCAACTGGTGTAGGCTGGGCTATCGGTTTAGGCCGTGCAGGCGCCATTATCGGGCCGATTGCCGGTGGGACATTGATAACAGCCGGCATGCATATGTCGGCTACGTTTACTGTATTTTCTGTACCGTTGCTTGTCGGTGCAGCGGCAACATGGTTTAATTCAACAACTGAAAAAGGATGAACGAGGTAATATGGGATATTGCACATTTGGCACATGTTGAACTTTACACGCCCAAACTAGAGGAAAGCACAAAGTTCTTTACGGATATTATGGGAATGTCCGTAAGCGGCAGTGAAAATGATTCCATCTATCTGCGTGCTTATGATGATTATGAGTATCATACTTTGAAACTTACTGCAAATAAATATCCGGGTATCGGGCATTTCGCATGGCGCGCAAGAAGCCCTGAAGCTTTGGCCAGAAGGGTTGAGGCGATACAGGCGTCTGGTTTAGGAATTGGATGGACGGAGGGTGACCTTGGTCACGGGCCGGCGTACCGTTTTAAAACGCCAGACGGTCATTTCGTAGAAATTTACTTCGAAACAGTTAAATATAAAGCCGGAGAAAATGACCGCTCGGCTCTCAAAAATACAGCAAGCAAATTTCCCGGCCGCGGTATGAATGTAAGGCGAATTGACCATTTAAATCTTTTGGCTAAAGATATCCCGGCTTTTCTCGATTTTCAATTAAATACTTTAGGGGGCCGCTTAACAGAAATTATACAATTTGATGAAGGGCCCAAGGCATTGTGGTTTTCGGTAAATTCCAAAAGCTATGAGCTTGCGGTAACTGAAGATCATTCGGGCGCTCGAGGGCGGCTGCACCACCTCACCTTTGCTGCAAACAGCAGGGAAGAAGTACTGCTGGCAGCGGACATAGCGATTGAAAATGGCATTTTTATAGAAACGGGTCCACATAAACACGCGATTCAGCAAACGTTCTTTCTTTATTTATATGAGCCCGGGGGAAACCGGATAGAAATTGCCAATGCTACGGCCAGGCTGATTTTAGACCCCGATTATAAAACCGTTGTATGGACAAAAGAGGAAAGGGCAAGAGGGCAGGCCTGGGGCCTGCAAACTGTGAAAAGCTTCCATTTAAGAGGTACGCCATTTATTGAAGATTTAGAATAAGAAAAGGTGTTAACATTATATTTTTATGAGTAAGAAATTATTAGTAGTTGGCGCGCACTCTGCCGATTTTGTCTGGCGGTCCGCCGGTACCGTTGCAAAGTTTGTTGAGCAGGGTGGCGAAGCCAGGGTTTTGGCCCTGTCTTATGGTGAAAGAGGTGAATCCGGCGAACTTTGGAAAGAAGACCCGGACCGGAGCGAAGAAGATGTAAAAAAAATAAGGCACGAACAGGCATTGAAGGCCGCAGAAATTTTGGGGGCCACATTTGAGAGTTTCGACTGGGGCGATTATCCGATGATACTGACCGATGAACGTATTGCGCAGCTTACCTCCCTTGTACGGGATTTTGAACCCGATGTGATATTAACCCATACAGAAAAAGACCCTTTTAATCCGGACCATCCTTTAGCTTATGTTGCAGTTCAGCGCGCCAGGTTGTTAGCGGCAGGCGCGGGCGTTGCCAGCGCGTTTAAGAATATTATACCGCCGGCCTGGTATTCGTTTGAACCGCACCAGCCGGAGTTGTCATCATTTATGCCGGACACCTTTGTTGATATTTCATCGGTAATGGATAAAAAAATTGCTGCTATGGATTGTATGGGCGCCCAAAATTATTTGAAATCCTATTACACAGAATTGGCATCCCGCAGGGGTAACCATGCACGGAGAATATCAGGAAAGCAAGGGGTAAAGTTTGCAGAGGCGCACCAAAGTATGGTACCAAGGGTATTGGATAACATTTCATAAAAAAGAAAACCAGATCATGACCGTAACAAAGGAGATAATTTCGGCTATAGGTAAATTCTCGTCTGCAACTTTGCATGAAGCAATGGGAAAATTCGGCGACCTTCCTTATGGCATCAAGCCGATCAGCCACAAAATGAAAGTTTGCGGAACTGCATACACCGTAAAAACAATTCCATGCGACAATACGATCCTGCACCGAGCCTATGCCTATGCCAAACCGGGTGATGTTTTGGTGGTCGACTGTTCCGGTTATTATGAAGCCGGGTATTGGGGAGATTTGATGAGCCTCGGGGCAAAAACTAAGGGTTTGGCGGGTTTAGTAATAGATGGTTGTGTTAGGGATGCCGACGATATTGAAGCGATGGGTTTCCCAGTTTTCAGCAGGGGCCTTTGTATAAAAGGAACCGGGAAGCATGGTGATGGGACTTTAAACGAACCCATTATACTTGGAAGCTGCTTTGTAAACCCAGGTGATATTATCGTAGGAGACCGTGACGGCGTTGTAGTAGTTCCACATGAACAAGCACAGGATGTAATTGAAAAGGCCACAGCAAGAGAAATGAAAGAAGCTAATGTGCGCAAGGAACTGCTGGAAGGCAAAACTTCACTGCAGATTTATGGCTGGGATAAAAAATTCGGATTTTAATATTGGACATGAATATAGCAGTTTTGGGTTTAGGCGAGGCAGGCAGTCATTTTGCGAATGGCCTAGCAAAACTTGGTTTTAACGTATTTGGCTGGGACCCAATTCCTAAACGGGTATTGCACAAGTCTGTTAATTTTGCAAAAAGCAACCTGGAAGCAGCCCAAAATGCCGACATCATTTTCAGCGTTAACCTTACTTCGGTTTCTGAAGAAGTAGCCACAGAGGTGCTGCCATGTTTAAACGAGAAAAAAATATATGCAGAATTAAATACCTCTTCTCCTGGCAAGAAGCAGATTATTTACGAAAACCTAAGAACTACAGGTATACAATTTGCCGATGTAGCAATTATGGCCCCTGTACCACCCAAAGGAATTTTTACCCCAATGCTGACCTCCGGACCTGGCGCTATTCCATTAGCTGATATTATGCAGCCATTTGGTCTCTCAATTATACCTGTTGATGGTAATGTCGGACAGGCAGCGCTTTTAAAACTATTGCGATCTATAGTTTACAAGGGAATAGCAGCAGTGATTTGCGAAGCAATGGATGCAGGAATGCTGTTCGGTCAGGAAAAATATATCCGGGAACAGATCTGTTCTATAATCGGCGGGCAGGATGAACTGATTGACCGTTTTGTAGAAGGTAGCCGGACCCACGCTATCCGGCGGATACATGAAATGGATGCCGTGGTAGAAATGTTAATGAATAAAGGAATAAACCCGGTAATGAGCGAAGCAACTAAAGAAAACCTTCAAAAATTAGCCGGGAGCTAAATTTACAAATATGCAAACTGCTATACCTTATATGCAACTCAGGGGCGGTAGCTCCAAAGGGCTGTTTTTTGAAGCACGGGACCTCCCGGACGATCAAGCATTACGTAACAGGGTTTTAATAGCCGCTATGGAAGGTGTCGGGTGTGGCGACCCAAGGCAAATTGACGGCCTGGGAGGCGGGTATTCTTTGACGAGCAAGGTCGCTGTTATTAGTCCCTCGAAATTAAAGGACGCTGACCTTGAATACCTTTTTTTGCAGGTTGAAATTGGTAAGGGCAAAGTTTCGACGGTGCAAACCTGCGGTAATATTCTGGCAGGTGTAGTTCCTTTTGCTATAGAGTCCGGTATGATACCTGCTCAGGACGGCCTTACCACCGCCCGTGTAAATATGCTGAATACAGGGGGTATTTGCGAAATATTGGTGGAGACACCAAATTTTAAGGTTGAGTATGCCGGCAATGCAAAGGTTGACGGTGTACCCGGCACCGCTGCGCCGGTAATCTGCAATTATTTAGAGATCGAAGGTTCTACTTGTGGGTCATTATATCCAACAGGGAACATAATAGACGAAATAAACGGGATAAAATTAACCTGCATAGACAATGGGATGCCGGTAGTCCTTCTGGTTGCCAGTGACTTTGGGATAACTGGGTACGAATCCAATTCTGATTTAGACAGGAACGAAAGCTTAAAAGAACAACTCGAAGACATCAGGTTAAAAATTGGCCCAATTATGAACCTTGGAGACGTTAAATCAAAAACAATACCCAAAATGTGCCTTATATCCGCCCCGCAATCGAATGGGTTAATAAATACGCGGATGTTTATACCGCATGTTTGCCATGAAGCCATTGGGGTACTTGCGGCAATCTCGGTTGCAACTGCCTGTGTTTCTCAGGGTAATGTTGTTCACCGTGTTATAACAGCTCCCGATTCAGATATTAAAAAGTTATCTATCGAGCACCCGTCAGGCGAACTAACTGTAACGTTAGACTATGACTGTAATGCTGATGGTAAAATAACCATCAAACGTTCCGGGGTGATGCGGACGGTCAGGCTACTGAG
The DNA here is from genome assembly GCF_024055575.1 of Mucilaginibacter flavidus. Taxonomy (GTDB): domain Bacteria; phylum Bacteroidota; class Bacteroidia; order Sphingobacteriales; family Sphingobacteriaceae; genus Mucilaginibacter; species Mucilaginibacter flavidus. The sequence goes on from NZ_JAMXOE010000016.1 coordinate 113,222, forward strand.
TAAAGGAGAAGTTTTTATTCCTGATTTGGCTTTTTTATCGTAAAGTTTAGACTTACTGACCGACAACTTTCGAAGGCTGAGCATAGTTATTTTATCGAACTTTGATTATCTTAAACTACTGACGTTAAACTATATAATCCATTTTATTGTATTAATCATCCATGCTCCCTTTTATTCGAAATCCTAAGTTCAACCAATCTCGAACACTTAATATCGGGTTAATTTGATACAAAATATTGGAGTTTACAAGCTTGCTTTAATCAATAAAACCGTGCGTGTTCAAGCTTTGCTTGAAGGTTATTTATGCCTAAAAATGAACTGGTGGTAATTTGCTATCTCGCTGAAGTTATCGGCGCAATTTTCCTTATTCTTGGATAAAGCTCAGGGCTTAACATCGCAGCTGTTGCAATCATTGTTTTATTCGCCTTCCTCATTTCAGGAGCATGGCTCCTTATGATCGGCATCTACGAAGACCGGGCTAAGTGAATAACAATCCTCCACGCTTCCGCACGCCTGCCGCCTGGGCTTAAATTAACGAAAACAAAAAAACTCAAATCTTCCGACTGGATGCTTTTGACCTTAAGAAGTAGCCCCAACAGGACTAAAGTCGAACCGCTTGGCAGAAAGCATCAGGCTTTTATCTTCTATTATTTAGATGATTCAAGCCCAGTCAGGGGACTTTCCAAAAATAGAAAGTTAATTCGGCCTATAGTCGGTGTTTTCACCGCACTATTCAAACATTAAAAAAGGCCTCAAATCTTGCGGGTGGGACTCGGTTTAATTGAATATATTTCTTAAGTTCACGATAATTTATTACCAAAAAAATCTCCTTAAAAATACATGAAGAAGTTGTTCCTGTTACTTTTTATATCCCATAGGTTATTCGCGCAAGGCAATCATACTGACGGGGCAGTCAAGCATGAGTATGTTATAAATAATTTTAAAACCGAAAGTGGTATTGTATTACCACAGGCGCAAATTATTTATGGCACTTACGGTCATCTGAATGCCAAGCATGATAACGTGGTGTTACTGCCCTCGCATTATATGGCCGACTATCACGGTTATGAGTGGCTGATAGGGCCGGGCAAGGCGTTGGATACCAGCAAACTTTTCCTGGTCGCAAGCGAGCTTTTTGGGAACGGGCGATCTTCTTCGCCCAGTAATACGCCCGAACCTTACCATGGCCCGCGTTTCCCGGTAATGACCATACGCGATAATGTGGAAGCGGTGCACCGCCTTTTAACCGAAGAATTAAAAATAACCCATTTACGCGCGCTCATCGGTTTTTAGATGGGGGCACAGCAGGCATTCCAATGGGCAGTGAGTTACCCGCAGTTTTGCGATCATATTGTCGCCACCTCGGGTACTGCTAAGACTTATGGGCATGGCATGGTGCGCTTGGAGGGGCAGATAGCAGCTTTAACAGCCGATGACGCATTCCAGAATGGCGATTATAAAACGGAACCTCAAAAAGGGATAGAGGCCTTTGCAGTGGTATGGACAGGATGGCTCTATTCGCAGGAATGGTGGAGAAAAGAACTGTGGCGCGATCCGGCAAAGCCAAACCTGACCCTCGAACAGGTGCTGAATGATTACAGGAAAAACTTTATCCCCGGTGCCGATGCGAACGACCTGATCTTACAAATGCGCACCTGGGAGCACCATGACGTGGGCGCGACACCGGGTTTTAACGGCGACGTGACCAAAGCGCTAGCCTCTATTAAAACGCCTATCTTGTACATGCCCTCGGCAACTGACCTTTATTTCCCGGTAGGTGATGCGCAATTTGAGGCCGCTTACATACCCGGTGTTGTGTTGTTGCCAATTCCCTCTCTATGGGGGCATACCGCCGGTGCAGGCAGCAGCCCTGCGGATGAGAAATTTTTAAATGATCGCATTAGCAAATTTCTGAAATGAAATAAATCTGGCAATTAACTTCAAGATAAAAGGTCCAAATCTTTCGACTTGAGATTTTTTATTTTCTGGTAGCCCATAGGGGAAGCATTTCGAACTTTTTCATAAGGGATTTAAGGCGATTAGCTCATCCATAAGAATTGATAAACGGAATGTAAATATCTATTAGTGAGATGGTTTGTCGTCATCGCAAATTATTGACCTATTCAACCTTTGAATTTTCTACTTTTTTTGCTTAACATAATGTTAAAAAACGCCCTTCGTAAAATTGTATCTTAAAATTTATCGGCGAAGAGTTTAAGTCAGTTTGATGGTTATACAATTTGTGGATCAATTTTTTTTCAGTCAGGAAAAAGAAAATGCATTACTTTCGGGTCAAAAACCAGCAACAGCGCCGAATTGGCGGCATTAACACCCTCAGCTTTCAATGCGTACCAAGTACAATAAAAGGGCTTTGTGCCTTTTCAGGTATGTGGGCAAATGAAAGGTTGTTTTCAGTTTGCCAGAACTTTAAAAGATCCCTCTGGGTCACATTGTAGTTAATATCCTTGCTATCTAACCTTATTTTAACCCTGTATGAGGTAATGGCTGTTGTGGGATACTCAAACAGGCTAACACGGGTATCAAAACCAACATCGCCGACCTCGTTTTCACCGACCTTGAAAGTTATAGGATATACGAGTTCTGATGCAGCAACAGTAAGACGATTCTGACTATTACTGTTCAAAAAAGTTATGCTGGGTTGATCCATCATCGCCGAGGTAAAAATAGTCTTAGCTGCAAAACATCAAGCGAGAAATCCCATAAGCATATAAGGAAGTTGTCTTTGAGTCTTCATTTGCCCCGTATGGACAGAGGTAACTTTGGATATCAACAGACGGCTGTTTAAAATGGAATATAATTGGTAATGGTATTGCTTTTTTAATGCCGGTCAATGTGACTTCTAATTCGTTAATGCCGGGAGCTATTTTAAAGATCTTCACTTGGCGCACAAATTTCGCATCCGTCCCTTCTATTTCTACTTTTAATTTTCCAACCTGGTACGACTGAGCACTAACAAATCCTGGCATTAAAATGATAATAAATAATAATATTTTCTTCATGGATAGAGTTATAGTTTATACGATCAATAATTCTTTTTTTATTTCCGCACTACGCGCTGTTTATCACTAATTATCACTAAAAGGTTGTAATTGTTTTGACTCGCTGAAATATATAAACTTTACTAATATCACCCTATAAAAGATTCTTCGCTTTTGAACTTAATTAATTATTTAAATTGCATGGAAGGAGGAAACGATCCGCTTCCCCAAGCAGATGGCTTGTTGCTCATTTCCAACTCAAGTATTCCGCCACTTTCAATTTCCGAATGTTCTAGCCAGTCACGGGCAAGGGTTACACCGTTTATCTTTGCCCCTTTAATATATCGATTTATTTTAGATAAATTCTTAGCTTTAATCTTAAAATCTTTACCACTTGATAAATGTAGTATGCTTTCAGCCAATAGAGGTGTATGAATTAGATAATAAGACTGGCCTGCGTTTGGATAAATGCCCAACATATGAAATGCCAGCCACGAGGACATCGCACCGGAGTCATCATTACCCGGAATACCGTTTCTCAAATCGCTATAGTTATCTTGGATAATATTTAAAATCCGTTCAGAACTGAGTTCAGGCTTACCTATCCAGTGATATAGCATAGGTGTTAAAAAAGCCGGTTCATTTCCGACGTTATAAAAATGTTTAAAAAAGAAAGTATCTAATCTTGTTTGAAAAGGCTGTTTCCCGCCACTGAGTTTAATTAAACCGGCCACATCGTGCGGGATTGACAGTGAATACTCCCAAGGATTGGACTCATAGATAAAGCCTGACCACCAATCTTCGCACTGGCCTGAGTTTATGTAGGTTGGGGTGACAGCGATATTACGGTAAGGCGGCACTGTGCATTTTATGGAATCAACCCAATGGCCCTCCTCATTTTTGGGCATAATAAATCCCGTCGCTCCATGATCAGTGTAATAACGCCACAAATTTTTCCAGTTACCAGCCTGTTTCGAAAACCTGTCAAATTCTGCCGTCTTACCCATACCTTTTGCGACGACTGCAATACAGTAATCATCAAAAGCATATTCTACTGTTCTCGTGCCAGCTCGTGGATAGGCAGAAGAAACATAACCCAGGTTTTTATAATCGTACAGTCCACCACGACCTTGTTGTTCTTCATTGCCTCCCGGGGGAACGTCCGCATCTTTAAGCATTGCTTTCAGTGCCAATTCATAGTCAATTCCTTTTAAACCTTTTACATAAGCATCTGCAATCAGAACTTCTGCATTTGAACCGCATTGAGTGCGACCGTTTGAATTGCCGCTGCGTGCATCTGGCATATAGCCCTCATGCTGGTAAATATTCAATAAAGAATTTACAATATTTACCTCCCTATTAGGATCAACCAACGTTAACAATGGGTGAGAAGATCGATAAGTGTCCCAAATGGCATAAAAATCGTCATAATAAGGTAGTGTTGATTTCCAGGAAGGATTTTCACCAGTTCGGTCGACAGGCATTAGCATGCTATGGTACAAGCTTGTATAAAACATTCGCTTGTAGCTTCTTGAGGTCTGTTTGTCAATTTCGATCCTGCTTAACAGTTGCTCCCATTTCATTTGAGTTTGCTTTAACACCGTTTTAAATTTCCATCCCGGTATTTCGTTCGCTATATTTTCGTCTGCCTTATCGGTACTAATAAATGATATACCGATTTTCATCTGAAGTTTACGTGACCTCAATGACTTAAAAGACAATAGTACGCCAGTTTTTTCTCCAGAATCAAACTGAGCTTTTTGGTTGGGGTATAATTTATTTGCCTTCCACGTTTTAAAACCAAAGAATGGCTGGTCAAATATTGCATGGAAATACACTGTATAAACCCCTCCGGCATTCCAGCCCCCTCTAATCCTGTTGTAGCCGCAAACTTCCCGATCTGACAATACTTTTATTTCTGAACCCACAAAGAACTGGGCCTCATGTGCATCTGTGCTAAATCCTTCGTTAAAAAATTCACCTGCATCTAGTTTTACAGCATTGGCACCAATTTTATTATAGGTAAACCTATAGATAGCCACTTTATCTGAGGTAGTTATTTCAGTTAGGATATTACCTTTTTTCAGCAGTACGGAATAGTACCCAAGGGCAGCCACTTCGCTTTGTCCAGTAGAAGTTTGTTTGATCCTATTCAACGCACCGTTAAATGGCATTACCGAAATATTCCCATACTTCGCACCGCCACCAGTACCGCTAACATGCACTTGACTAAAACCGAATATTGGGAGGGATAAGTCAGCATTATAACCATTATTTGCATTTTTTGCATTGTCCGGACCGGGCTTGATCATCCCAAAAGGGCAAGATGGGCCAACGATCACGTTTCCTTGTCCTTCCGTTCCAATAAGCGGATCTACAAATTGATAGTATTTGGTTTGAGCATATACAGCACTTGTAAGTAGGATTAATATACAGGCTGTAGCAAAGGTTTTTTGGGTCAAAATTATTATGGGCCTAATGTTAGGCTTTTAGTTAAAACATTTTTAAAAGTCATATCTGTATGGTACTCCCCAATGTTAGGACAGGGAATGCGTAAAAGTTAGCTATTTGTTTTTAATAAAATACAATTTGTTGTTGTTTGTTTGTCGTGTGGGAATGTGGGAAACTGAAGGAGTTTTCCACATTCCCACACGTTTTCTTCTGTCGAGTAAGCCCAGGAATTTCACCTGAGCTTCTCATAAAACCGTGCTTAAACATCTCCATTTACACGGCTTTTCTTATTTACAAGCAATTCCGGGTGTGAAGCCATGAGACCAGTGAGCGAACAGCTCCGGCTTTGATTTCACTTGGCATCGCAGCCAGTGTAGTGATTTCAGTTTCCGGCCTCGATACGTTTTGAATCTACTTCTTACCCATTTCAGCAATGTGATATTCAGGTGATGAAACAGTGGATGAGTTTAACCAAAGATCCAACCTGTTAAATATATCGGCTAAGTTGTGCTTGATGAGATTTGTCGCTTCTAACAGGCGATCATTGGGTTTATCTAAAAATAAAGAAACCTCAATATTTTGGGTCACGCTGTCCAAAATAAAATCTCGGCATTTCTTCAATTCTTCACGGTTATGGTGAATCAATACCATTTTATGCAGCCCCCTGCGCAATGATTCAAGTTCAACGTGTACCGCTGAGGCATACAACCACAACGGAAAATCGATGCTTTTCTCCAACTTTAAAGTACTGTGGTAACTTTCTACCTTCTTTTCTATTTCTTCACCGAAAACAATTGCCTGATAAGCTTCCTTTGGACCTTATCTCAGTGATATAGTCTTCCAAATAGTTGTATGAAAGACCCTGTATATTAGTTAATTTGGTTTGCATTTTACTACGGATTGTGTAGTGTTATTCAAATATAGTATTAAACATGGAATTTGCAATTGTTATTTTTAATTCGCGAACAGCTACGAAATGCGTAGCGTTATGCAAACGGATAGGCACGTCGGTAATTAAGAATTAAGGCAATTTGGATTTATTTCCGGTCTCAATGATTGTTCCTTTCGGAACAAAATACAAACCGGCAACTTTTACTGATTTCATATCTGCCGGAGTAACCTCGCCGGTTTTGGGGTCACAGGCAACTGTATTGTCATAGTCGGCCAGGGAAGTTTTAAAATACACGGTTCCTTTTTCATTTTTTCGCCGGTCACTAAATCCAAGGTTTTTAAAATGATTAGCGAAGCAGGCGTCAATTTCCGGCTGAACAAATAAAATAGGCGTTGGATAAATGACCTGAAATTCATTTTTTTTATCCTTCCTATTGCGTAAATCATTCAAATTGAAAGGTATCGGGAGCTATAAATAATATTTTCATAGTACAACGAAAAAAAATGCTTCGGAAAACTGACATCTTCATTTATTCTTTCAAAGAAAATAGCACAGGGCCTATACCTGGTGCATGGCGGGAAGCTCCTGGCAAATGATTTTGGCAAACATTTTAAATCCTTCGTTATCATCCGTCCCCAGTAGAAAGTCGAAAGCCGATGCATATTGAGTCCCTTCTCTATCATCAACAAACGAAAGCGCCATTTTTAAGAAAGCTTTATAAACTTTGATTGGAGTAAAAGGCCCTTTTTGATATTCAAATTTTGCTTCGCCGGTAGTTTTATTAAAGGTAAACGCAGACGCATCATTAAAAGCAATTTTAGTTCCGTAAACCTTAAAGAAATCAACCATTTTAGCGATCACCTGCTCACTGACCGACCTGTATTCAGGAACTCCTTTTTTGCCTTTAGTCCCTGCTATTGTTCTTATAATCCCAAGCCAGTTATTAGGTCATTTTCATTTTTACCAAAAGTTGCATTGCAATCATCACTAACCAAACTAACCTGTTCAGCACTACCGGCCTTGATAAGGATGTTTTGCGGAAGAATGAAATCGCCTGGCCTGGTGATAACGCTAACAGGCTCCGGAATGATTGCCGGGTTATTCGAGACTTTTTGAGCAACAGAAAAAAGACTGATAAAACAACAACTTAACAGTAAGGATAATTTTTTCATAAGGGTTTCTAAAGGGTTTATAGAAGGAATATCAGTCTGCAAATTATACTTTTTAAATAATATTAAAAAGTATTGAGGCATAAAATCATGATATATAATTTTATAAATGAAGATAAACCAAAACTTTAAACCCAATTTTTTGTAAAAAACTGTCCTTTATAGATGTTTTCCGTTTTATTAAGTATTCCTGGTTGTGCTGTCAATGTAAGTTTAAAAATATCACCCGTCTAAGCCATAAGGAATTTTTCCAGCAATATTACCGCGTTTAAGGGGTCCAGTTACGGCACAGTATGTCGTTGACTTGAGTTGGAGAGCGCCTCAGCCAACCAAAGCCTGGACTTCGGTTAAAAAGTGGTGAATTCAGCTACAGCCCCATGCAGAGTGTGTTTGGAATTCCCTCGGCTTTGGCATAAACATCTTTTATTTTAATACAATCGCTCTATAGGCAACTTTTTCTTTAGACAATCAATCTGCGGGAGATGCAAGCCATCGGGATTAACAGGGGGTTATCATGTTTAATGAAGTGATCGTGGAATGCAAGCCGTCAACTGGCAAACATAAATTGAACGATTAAAACCTACTTTCTAAAAATCCGAATATTCGGTTGGTCTCAAAAACGTAATATCAGCTTTTGATATGGTGTGCTGATATTCAGGTAACGAAGAAAGTTGTTTCCAATCTGCGCCATCTCCAAACTGTTTCCAATGTTCATCTCGGTCGGCTTTATTATTAAAAGTCGTCATGTACATTAAATTGGGCATTCGGCCGCCTGCTATTACTTCTCCGTAAAAAACAGGGTTAAAATTAAGCTTTGTGAAAATATCTACTTCCTTACCGGCGTTAAACATTTTTACTTTTTGGCGATATAAATAATCTGTAGCGCTTTCGTAGCTACGCAGTTCATAAACTCTTCCAGTAAGTGGGGATGTAAGCAATGGTGTTGAAAATTGGGGTCTGTCTGTAAATGCCTTTAATAAAATAGTTTCTATGCGCTCGTATGGGGCCTCATTATAAGCTGCATTTAGGTAAGTTGCACCATCACTTTTAAGTTGGCCATCATTAAATAATTGTTCATCTATTTTTGAGAAAGCTTCAATTGAAGCAGACGGTATGAAAACATATATCCGCTTATCTGAGGTTGTATCATTATCTAATGCTTTAAAAACACCGACTTTACTTATACCAATTCTATGTAAAGCCGGTAAGTAAGCTGTTTTTAAATATTGTTCAGTTTTATTGATCTGATCCTGGGTTTTTAAATGATATACTTTGATCTCATAATAGTACCTTGTTTTTTTAAACCGGGTTTCCGCTTTTATATTCAGAAAACAAAATGATAGTGTCGCTAATACAGCTAAAGTGATTAGAGTAGTTTTATTGGTTCGCATCTTTATAATGTGTTAAGGTTACAAATTAAAACAATTTACCTAAGTAAATCGAGTCTAAAAGAGATGGAACTTTTAAAAATTACAGTTAAAAATGCTGTGCTTTTTTATTTAGCTTCACATACAACACTTTTGATATAGAACGATTTGCTTGATCAAAACCGGTCAACGGTAACTTTCAATCTGTTTTTAATCGATTATAAATCGGTATATTTCCAGCTCAAAACAATATTAAAAATATAAACGATAAAAAATTATGGCAGGAAAATTAATCGGCAAAGTGGCTATTATTACCGGTGCAAGTGCCGGTATTGGTAAAGCAAGTGCATTGGCTTTAGCTACAGAAGGTGCTACCATCATCCTTACCGCCCGACGAGCCGAAAGACTTGAGCAATTGAACTATTGCTTTTTTTCTGAAAAAAAGACTGTTATTTAGGTTTTAGCTTATTCAAATTTTAGACCCATTAGAAAAAAAATATCAACAAACCGTTCAAGCATAAAGGGATATCCATTAAGTTTTATAAGGACATATTTATTTAAGAGACCGTAAGTACTTGGCCAACTTGGATCATATTAAAAATTAAGTACCTTGGTAAGTTAAATCAAAACGGCTTAAGCTTTAGCGAACTGCTGGCCCTGGACGACCGTAAAGTCGATGAGATCGTAGGGCTGGCCAAACCCCAGGCGGAGGAAACTGATCCGCGCAAACTTCACTTTAACAGCTTGATCGGACTTCATACGCATGAGCTGGCCAAAGAAGGGCAAACGATAATTGGCGCTATTATTATTTTATAATTGGGAGGGATTACAACCTGGATGACGGTGCATTAGCGGAAAACAACATTGTGCAGACCTGTCTTAATAATTTCACCAAATACCAACCCATCTATGAATTAATCCGGGATAAATCATTTGGTTAAACAGAAGCCATTGTGTTACTTTTTTAAAATTATTTGTAACAAAATTCATATTAATTCCGTTACCTTTACTTAAAAATAAGTAACAATGATTTCTGCACACGGACAAATAGAACAAGTCATTAGGCGTCGCCGGAAAGGAGATTTGATATTTCCGACCGATTTCCGCGGCTTAGGTACAGAGGGTGCTATAAAAATGTCTTTAACCAGGCTAAATAAGGAAGGTGTCATTGAGCGGTTGGGGCATGGCATCTACCTGATGCCAAAAACTGACCCTGTTTTTGGTAAAATAGCGCCTGCGCCGGAAGATATAGCATATGCTATTGCTAAAAAGGAGAAGATACAGATTAAACCGGCTGGCGCGTATGCACTGCATAAGTTGGGCTTAACCACGCAGGTGCCAACGAAATTAGTTTATTTAACCAGCGGGACAGCCAAAGAAATTAAGATAGGAAAAACGCTGATCAAGTTTAAAGCTACCACACCGAAAAAGCTGGCAATGAAAGGCCAATACAGCAGCTTAATTGTGCAAGTCCTCGAAGAATTGGGCACGAAGAATATTGACAGCAAAACAGAAATGAGAATAAAAGAATTGCTATTAAAAGAAGACCCAAAGGTGTTAAAAGAAGATCTACAGCTTGCACCTGCTAAAATAAATGACTACTTAATCAAATTGATATAAGCTATGATAGGTTGGTTAAAATTAACGGACGCATAAAGGAAAACAAGTATTGACCAAGCAGCACTTGCCAGTGGTATAGGAACAAAAGCCATTGAAAAAGACTGGTGGGTAACACTAACAACGCCTGCCAAAGGTTTGTCGGCCTTTTGATAAGTGTGTTATTTATCCGAGTTCTTAATGCTTTGTCCTCTTGGATAATTAAATTTATAAGATTATGTATTTAGTTCGCAAAGTATTTTAGCAATTAATATATTGATAATCAATGATTTAATTAGTATATTTAAGCTAAATCAGTTATATGTTTAGCGGAATAAGTATTAACGAATTTAGGGAAAAGTTTAAAACAGAGCAGGATTGTCTCAAGTATATTTTAGACAAGAAGTTAGCTGGCGGCTACTCTTGTTTAAAATGTCAGGGCAATCAATATGGTAAAGGCAGGAAATGGAATTATCTGCGTTGTAAGAAATGCGGTTATGATGCATCGGCAACAGCCGGGACTTTATTTCATAAGTGTAAATTAGGCCTGCTGAAGGCATTTGAGATGGCTTTCCGTGTTTCGGTTCGGAAAAAAGGGATGTCAAGCTGTGAACTGTCTAAAGAATTTGGGTGTCAGCAGCGGAGCGCCTGGCTTTGGAAGGCGAAAATACAGGAAGCGATGAAAAGCAGTGGTAAGCACCCTTTATCGGGCGCTGTAGAGGTAGATGAGTTCTTGCTAGGCGGATTTTCTGAGGGTGAGCGCGGCAGAACCCACGGCAGCAAGGATCTAGTTGTGTTAGCTATTGAGAAGGTGAAGGATAAGAAGGGTAAAATAACGATTGGAAGGGCCTAATGTCGGGTAATAGATGATGCATCAGCTGATAGTCTCAAAAAAATATTTGATGAGCATATCGCGCCACAGGCATCAATAAAAACAGACGGGTGGCGAGGATACTGGCCGCTGGGAAAGGATTGGAGCATAACAAAAGAAAAAAGTGATAAAGGGGCGGGCTTTCCCCAATTACATATTCATATTATGAATATCAAGAGCTGGCTAAGAGGCGTGCATCACAAATGTGAAACACATCGCTTACAACAATATTTGGACGAATACCATTTCCGTTTTAACAGACGAGGTTTTATGAACTCGATTTTTGATAAACTTATTAGCAAAATGACCGAGGCGAAACCCGTAAATTACAAAATGATCAAATGTGAACTAAATACATAATTCTATAAATTTAATTTCCTGCCAATTACCCGTGCCCCAACTAAGGGTAGATAATCTCTATCCTCAGTATTGTAGATTTCCATAATATCGAAATGGTCATCATAAACGCTATCTTGGTTAATCTCAAAAAAATAGCGGAGTATATGGTCAATATCTGTAATGTCTTTTGTCCTTGATGGTTTGTCCCCATAAGCCACAAGCTTTAGCAATACTAACCCCTCCAGACTACAAATTTTCAGGCTTCCGGCCTTACCAAGATCAATTTCTTCGGCAAATGGGTATGCTTCTTTAAAGCCTGGCATGTTGATGGTGAATAATTTCGGATCATATAATTTGATCTCTCTTTTATCATCCTCAATATCACCGAAGGGTAACAGATCAAGTTCTATGCACCATCTGCAAGCGTAATCAATTTATAAACTGGCCGACTTGAAAAATATAAAACTTAAACCCAATTGATTAGCCTACCTTAGCCCTTGCTTTTTTCCATGAATAAGACATGATCCTGATCGTTGACGACAAACCCGAGAATTTAATCGCCTTAAGCAAAACACTTGATAACCGGGGCTTCCAAACAGATACAGCGCTTTCCGGCGAAGAAGCTTTAAGGAAGGTATTGAAGAATATCTATGAACTTATTATTCTGGATGTGCAGATGCCGGGAATGGATGGCTTTGAGGTAGCCGAAGCGATTAGTGGCTATAGCAAAACCGCAGATATACCGATCATTTTTTTATCTGCTGTCAATGTAAGCAAGAAGTTTATCATCAAGGGTTATGCCTCGGGCGGCCGGGATTACCTGGTCAAACCCTTTGATACGGATATCCTGGTCTTAAAGATCCGGACTTTTATCTTACTAAATCAGGTCCAGCAATCATTGCAGACAGAGATCGAGCGGAGCAAGCTGGCAGAGAGCAAGAAGGACGAATTTATCAGTATTGCCAGCCATGAGTTGAAAACGCCGCTAACCTCCGTTAAAGGCTATCTGCAACTGGCGGAAATCTCCCTGAAAAAACAGCGGATCGATCAAGCACAAATGTTCCTGGAACGCTCATCTAAACAGGTGGATAAATTAAATAACCTGGTGGCTGACCTGCTCGACACCACCAAGATCGAATCGGGTAAATTAAACTTCAATTACCAGTATTTTGAGGTAGCACCCTTCCTTGAAAACGCTATTGATAATATCTACCAGTCTTATCCCAACAAAAAAATACAAACTTGTGGGCCGGATTTATCGGGTCTTCGCATATACGGTGATGAGAACCGTTTAGAGCAGGTGCTCCTTAATTACCTGAGCAACGCGATAAAATATGCCCCCCAAAGTGATGAGGTAACGGTGGAAGTTCTGCTGTTACCGGAAAAGCAATTACAAATCAGCGTGACTGATCACGGGATTGGTATTTCCGCTGACAGGAAGCTGCATCTTTTTGAGAAATTTTACCGCGTGGAAGAAACTTCCAACCGTTTCCAAGGCCTCGGTATAGGACTTTTTATCTGTGCAGAGATCATTAAACGCCATCAGGGTACCTATGGCGTGGAAAGCGAAACCGACAAAGGTTCCACCTTTTATTTCTGTATCCCTTTAACGCCGATAATTGCCGAACTGAATTAACCATCAACCTGATAGCCATCGCCCCATGAGAACAACTTTGAGCCGTAACCTACAAATTGGCTTTGGCTTTTCCCTGCTTTTGCTGATCATCAGCTCCATAGCTTCCTATGTCAGTATCCAGAATCTGCTGGAAAGCTCCCACCTGGCAGATCATAGCAGCCAGGTGGTATCCAATCTGGAAAATATCATATCTACTATGAAAGACGCGGAGACCGGCCAGCGTGGATATTTGATTACAGGTCAGGAGGTGTTTTTAGAACCCTACACTGGCTCGCGTGGCAGTGCCATGAACATGGTGGATAAAGTCCAGAATATGACGCGCGATAATGCCAGGCAGCAAGTTAACCTCGACCGGATTAAGGAAAATATTCTTAAAAGACTAGATATCTTACAGCGGTTAATAGATAAAAAGAAGGCCGGAAAGGTCATTACTATTGACGATATGCAGCCCGGAAAACTGGTTATGGATGACTTACGAAAAGCGGTTAACCGGGCAGAAACCGAGGAGGAAGGCTTACTGACTGTAAGGACCGCAACGTTAAATAAATTCAGCACATTTACTCCGCTGACCATTGTGTTCGCCGCGATATTGGCAATTGCCGTTTCCATATTTTCCTATTTTAAAGTGACTGGTGATGTGACGGCAAGAGCCCGTTTACAGCAAGAACTTGAAGATAAGGACGCAGAGACCACAAGGCGTATTGAGATCATTCAGCATATCACCGATCAGATCTCCGACGGCGACTACCGCGTGCGGGTGGACGTCCATGAGAAAGATGGTCTCGGCAGCATTGCCCAGGCACTGAATAAAATGGCTGAATCACTGGAGGAATCTTTTAACCGCTTATCGGATAATGAATGGATGCAAACCGGCACTGCCCGTTTAAACGACCAGATGATCGGCGAAAAAGAGCTGTCAGTGTTATCGGGGGATATCCTAGGCTTTGTGGTAGCCTTTACCGCAAGCCAGGTAGGCGCACTTTATGTGCTGGATAATAATGCCCTGTGGCTGCAAAGTGGTTTTGCCTTACACGGTGCACAGGAAAAGATCGCTATGGGAGAAGGTCTGGTCGGGCAGTCTGCATTAACCAACCAGGAAATATGGCTGAAGGGGATTAATGACAATGACATTACGGTCAGTCACGCAACCGGCAATATTCGGCCGCAGCACATCCTGGTCGTGCCGGTGCGCTACGAAAACCAGGTTAAAGGTATTATTGAACTTGCATCCATCCACCCTTACCCGGAGAGCATGCTGGCGTTCCTGAAAAATGTTTCGGAAAATATTGGCATCACTTTGAACAGCGCCCAAAACCACAAACGCCTGCAGGAACTACTGGAAGAAACTCAGGCACAGTCTGAAGAGTTGCAGGCACAGCACAATGACTTGGAGAACCTGAATACGGAACTGGAAGCGCATACCCAAAAACTGCAAACCTCGGATGAAGAGCTCCGGGTACAGCAGGAAGAACTACAGCAGACGAACCTGGAACTCGAAGAAAGAAACCGGATAATCAATAAGCGTAATCAGGAAATTCAGCATACAGCCGAAAAGCTGGAGCAAAGCACCCGGTATAAATCCGAGTTTATGGCTAATATGTCGCATGAACTGCGCACACCCTTAAACTCGATCCTGTTGCTTTCGCGTTATTTATTTGAAAACAGCGATCAGAACCTCAACCCTGAACAAGTAGAATCTGCCGGAGTCATCCTGAGTTCTGGTAACGGATTGCTTGACCTGATCGATGAATTGCTCGACCTGTCCAAAATAGAGGCAGGCAAAATGGAACTCGAATACCAGCAAATATCTATTGACAAGTTACTGAATAACCTGCGAACCCTTTTTGCGCCGGTAGCTAAAAAGAAGAAACTGGATTTACAAATCGAAAATCAGCTTACCGGGATCATGCAAGTAGAGACTGACCTGATGCGGCTGGAACAGATACTGAAAAACCTGCTTTCCAATGCGCTAAAATTTACCAGTGAAGGCCGGGTAAAATTGGAAATCCGCCAACCGGCAGATGCCGCCGATGTGCTGGAGTTTGCGGTTTCGGATACTGGGATCGGTATAGCCAAAGAAAAACTTGGCCTGGTATTCGATGCCTTCCAGCAGGCAGACGGCTCCACCAAGCGGAAGTTTGGCGGAACGGGTCTCGGACTCTCGATCAGCCGGGAACTGGCCCGCTTGCTGGGTGGAGAAATAACCCTGACCAGTGAACCGGGTGAGGGCAGTGAATTTGTGCTTACGCTGCCACTTGACAGCAAGGCCCGCCTGCCGACAATACAGGCACCATCACGGCAACAGGAAAATGAACCTGCAGAACCAGCTTCACAAAACAAAGTACCAGGCAAATATGTAGTTCCACATATTCCAGAGGACATCGCAGACGACCGGCATAACCTGCAAAGCGGCGATAAAATAACGTTGATTATTGAAGATGATACGGCATTTGCCAAAGCCTTGCTGGGCTTTACGCGCAAAAGGGGATATAAAGGCATTGTGGCCGTTCGTGGTGATCATGGCATCACGCTGGCACAGCAATATCAGCCGGTGGCTATTTTACTGGATATCCAGTTACCTGTTAAGGATGGCTGGGAAGTTATGGAAGAACTGAAAGGTAATAGTGCCACCAGGCACATTCCTGTGCATATCATGTCCTCAGTGGAAGCCAGACGGGAAAGCCGGATGAAGGGCGCGGTCGATTTTATCAACAAGCCGATTGCCATGGAACATATGAAGCAGATGTTCCAGAAACTGGAAGAGGTATGGAACAAAAATTCAAAAAAGGTGCTGATCGTTGAAGAAAATGCCCGTCATGCTCAGGCACTGGCCTATTTCCTGGAAACTTTCAATGTGTCTTCAGTGGTAGCCCAAAGTATTGACGAGAGTGTGGATGCCTTGAAAAAGAAGGAAGTGGATTGCGTAATCATGGACATGGGCATCCCTGATAAAAATGCCTACGCAACGCTGGACACGATTAAACAGAACCCCGGCCTGGAAGACCTGCCAATTATTGTTTTTACCGGCAAGCATTTATCAACAGGGGAGGAAAGCCGTATCCGCCGATACGCCGATACTATCGTGGTAAAAACCGCCCACTCTTACCAACGCATCCTCGATGAAGTCACGCTATTCCTGCACCTTATTGAAGATCAAAAGCAAAACAACGGTAACGGCAGGCGGATGAAATTCGGGCTAACTAATGATGTACTAAAGAATAAAACGGTATTGATCGCGGACGATGATGTACGCAACATCTTTTCCATGACCAAATCACTGGAAAAGCACGGCATGCGGGTGATTTCCGCTACTGACGGCAAGGAAGCACTGGAACAACTGGAACTGCACCCTGAAATTGCTATTGTGCTGATGGATATGATGATGCCAGAAATGGATGGTTATGAAAGCACTGCGCGGATACGGCGACATCCCCGATTTAAGGATTTGCCGATTATTGCCGAAACGGCTAAGGCGATGCTTGGTGACCGGGAGAAATGTATTGCAGCCGGGGCCTCTGATTATATTTCTAAACCGGTTGATATTGATCAGCTGACTTCCCTGTTACAGGTATGGTTATTTAACAAAAAATAATTGGCGAAAGTGGTGGAAAATAAAACAGTACCCATTCTGATCATAGACGACGACAGCCGGAACATTTTTGCGCTGAGCCTGGTCTTGCGAACCAAAGGTTACGCTTGCCTTTCAGCTACGGAAGTAAAAACCGGTATAAACTTGTTACGAGAGAATCCGGACATCGGCATTGTGCTTCTGGATATGATGATGCCTGATCGGGACGGCTATGCGACGGTAGCCGACATCCGGAAAGTTCAGGGCAGGTCGGCCTTGCCCATTGTTGCCGTTACGGCGCAGGCCATGCGCGGTGACCGGGAAAAATGTCTTGCGGCGGGAGCCAATGCTTATGTTTCCAAGCCGATAAATGTGGAGATGCTGCTGGACCTATTAAAACAATATTTATAACGTCATGGAAGCAGCGGTTAGTGACCAGCAGATCAACTTATTGTTAACCGACCTGTTGTATGTTTACGGCTATGATTTTACAGCGTATGCCAAAGCGTCCCTAAAGCGCCGGATCAACCGCCTATATACACTGGACCACTTTCCGAGTTTTGCGGAATTCCGTTACAGGATCCGTTCTGATGAAAATTACTTTAACCGTTTTATTGAACAGCTGACCGTAAACGTGACCGAAATGTTCCGGGACCCGCTTTTTTACCAGGCCCTTAAAACACAGATATTTCCGGTACTGGCTACCTATCCCTTTATACGCATCTGGCATGCGGGCTGTTCTACGGGTGAGGAGGTGTATTCCACAGCCATTTTGCTGAAAGAGGCTAACTTATTACACAAATCGATCTTATACGCCACTGACATCAACGCCGAAGTGGTAAAAAAAGCCGCAGCCGGTATTTTTCCAATCCACCAAATGCAGCAGAATTCGGAAAATTATCAACTGGCGGGTGGAAGAGAAGAGTTCAGCCAATATTATATAGCCGGCTACGATCATGTACTGTTTAATGAAATCCTGAAAAAGCGTATGGTTTTTTCTACGCACAACCTGGTTTCTGAAAGTTCCTTTAACCAGTTCCAGCTTATCCTTTGCCGCAATGTATTGATTTATTTTGAAAAGGATTTACAGGGCAGGGTTTTTGCTTTGTTTGATGAAAGCCTGGATAAACTGGGTTACCTGGCGCTTGGCAGCAAGGAAACGCTCAAGATGTCGCCGATGGTTTCCCGGTTCAGGCAGGTGGACACCGAAAAGATATGGCGGAAAATGCAATAAGCAAGCAATGTGTGGTGATTGGTGGCTCTGCAGGGGGTCTGCCTGGCATTATTTATATTTTAGAACAATTATGTCCGGATTTCCCGACTCCTATCGTGATTGTACTGCACCGTAGAAATGACCGTGATTCTACCCTAACAGCATTACTTAGCCATAAGACAACCTTACTAGTAAAGGAAGCGGAAGATAAGGACGTCATTACGCCGGGAATAGTTTATCTCGCACCGGCTGATTATCATCTACTCATCGAAAAAAATTATTCTTTTTCCTTAGATCATTCTGAAAAAGTGCAATTTTCCAGGCCCAGCATTGATGTTACAATGCAAACTGCGGCAGAGGCCTACGGTTCCGGTTTAATAACGATCCTTTTATCAGGCGCAAATGCCGATGGTACTGCTGGTTTAGAAGCTACTCGTCACAACGGGGGGATTAGCATAGTACAGGATCCCGCAGAAGCATTTGCTCCCTTTATGCCGCAAAGCGCCATTGACCAGCTAGTGACGGACCATACGATGAATATGGCAGGCATTGTCACCTTGTTATATCGTCTCTTGGTTGGTCCGGTTACTCATCAATAAGTCCACTACTATTCGCCAATTTTTTGAAGTAGTATGGCTTCTATTGCCTTAACCTGCTGACGGCAAAAGCCATTGATGGAGAGGGTGCGACCGACATTAAAATACTTTTTGTTCTTTGTAAAGCGTTAACCTTGTAAGCATCAATGTAAGCTAAGCCTTTATAGCCACAAACTTGTTTAACAAAACAGATTACCCCCATAATGTATTTAAGGAATTATATTTTAAGCGCTGTGGGATAGAAACCAAGTACGACACGATTAAAAATCAGTTACAACTGGAAGCTTTCAGCGGGCAAAAGGTTACTACCATTATGCAGGATTTTTATATCACCTTCTTCCTGTCAAACCTACAGGAGATTATAGGAAAGCCATGTGAAAGCCAGCTAATTAGGATCAGCCAAGATAGAAAACACCAGTATAAAATCAATCGAAATATTGCCTTTGGAATGATGAAAAACAGGATTGTAGACTTGTTTATCGTCTCCAATCCTGAAAAGATATTACAACATTTGGAAGTTTTATTTATACAGCATATTGAACCCGTTAGGCCCGGCCGGAAATATGCTCATCAGCGGATAACAGTCAAAGCAAGAAGTAAATATCAGGCACTAACTAATTATAAACGAGCAATATGAGCTTAACTTAATGGCATTGAGAGCGATCCCCCTTAATTTGAAAATTGCCCGGCGGCGGGCTACGCCCGCCCGGAAGAACACCCCCTGTTTTCTTATGGTTTGATGATCTTTGGTGAAAACAGAGGGTGCTTTTAAGATACTAAAAGGCAGTCAGGGAAGTGAGTTTTTCTTTGGTTATGCTTTTTCCAAAACCGAATCATTTAACCAAACCCAGTTTATTTACCTGCTATCAGGTATATTATTGGTGTCAATAATGTATTTGATTAGCCGGTTTATGAATGTATCCATCTCAAAAGGAAATACATTATTAGCAATATTGCTGGTTTTGAATATCTATTGCTTTGCGATAGGCATTAATATCTCACTATTACAAACAACTAAATTCTGGATAATTAAAGAACATCTTTCGCTATTGCAGATATTGCAAAACTTAAAACTGGAAGGTGAAATAGAACTTTACTGGATTATTATTCTCTTAATAGCCTCAAAAACAAACTGCATTTAAAAAGATTGAAAAATAATTCAACTATCGCACAATTAAACCGTGGAGCGGATACTTAAATATTTAGGAAGCGGCAATTGTCTACCTACAAAACCAGGAAAGGATATTTCCTTTATTGATATTTAAACGCGCATGAGAACTTTGCTTTCATGTGCTTTTTTTATCCAAAGTAGCTCTCTTCGTTGTAAGGAGCCGATGCCCGTTCAAACGAAAGACGCCTAAACGGGCGGGGATTTTAATATTAATGAAATGCCGTAAGGATCATAATTTGCAAACACATCCCGCATGTTATGTGCGAAACTTAGCCAATTAATTTTTCATATACAGCTCAAATAAAAAATATTGAGTCACACCCAACAATGACAAAAAATAGAAACTGGCACGTAAATGGATATGTAAATATAAATAAACATATATGCCATTTATTGCAGCAGTTTCAAAAATAGATCTTCCTTACAAAACCGACCAGCAAGAAGTCAAAAAACAGGCCAGGGATATGTTTTTGGTTAATTTCCCGGAAGTAGACCGCCTGATTTTTGCTTTTGATAATACAGAAATCAAATACCGGAATTTATGCAAACCGCTCTCATATTACGCCAGTGCAAATACTTTTGAGGAACGTAATAATGAATATATCAGTACCGCTTTAACATTTTCTGTACAGGCTATTGAAGATTGCGTACAAAAAGCAAAGATCAGTAAAGAAGATATTACCGACATCCTGTTTGTTTCGACAACCGGGCTTGCCACACCGAGCATGGATGCCCTGATTATTAATAAACTAAGATTAAGCCCTAATATTAACCGGATACCGATTTGGGGCCTGGGTTGCGGCGGAGGTGTTTCAGGAATGGCTAAAGCCAATACTTTAGCTATCGCCAACCCTGATGCTGTGGTATTGCTGGTCGCTGTAGAGCTTTGTTCATTGACACTTATAAAAAGTGATTATAGTAAAAGTAATTTTATAGGTTCAAGTTTGTTTTCCGACGGGATAGCTGCCTGCATTATTAAAGGCGATAATCATGGAACTAAAAATGAAATAACCTATCAGGCATCCAGCAGTAAGCTGTATTATGACTCGCTGGAAGTAATGGGCTGGGATTTCCAGGATACCGGTTTCAAAGTTTTGTTCTCCAAAGATATCCCAACTTTTATTAATGAACATATAAAAGAAGATGTCATCGGATTTTTAGCTAAACAAAACCTGGAATTAAAGGATATTAAAAATTTCATTTTCCATCCGGGGGGTAAAAAGGTATTAGATGCTTATAAAGATGCGCTACAGGTTGAAGGCGATTTCCTGGAAAAAACACGGGAGGTCATGAATGAAAATGGTAATATGTCCAGCGTGACTGTTTTATATGTACTGGAGAAATTTATGACCATCGGGTATGAAGATGGATATGGATTGATGCTGGCTATGGGGCCGGGCTTTAGCAGTGAAATGGTATTACTTAAAATGAAAAAGGACTCCTGATATATTTTATCCGTTTTTTACTTGCCATAATTGTTTAAATGCGCTAATGATATATTTTCGGCTCCATTGTAAAAATATACCCGATAATATAAATGCTTTGTCTATAGAAGGATAGGATAAATAGCTTCAATAGTTCAAATAAAAAATAGCTAAGAAAATTATTGTAAGTATAACCTGTTAGTTCTAAACGGACCAAACAAATCATGTCCTGTTAAAACGATATGGGTATTATATAGTTATGGAGCATGAAAGCAAAATAAAAGCAATTAAGACCTTGGCATGGATATTGGGCATCCTGATTTTTTTATGCGCTGCTTTTCTGCCGGTTGGTATTTTTTTAAAAAGGACCTGGCCAATCCTCATAGTAAAATAGCAAAGCCTTTGCTGACCAGTACATTAAAAAAGATGATGAGTGATGCCAGTGACTGACAATTCCTGATGTGGTAGTCCTGACTAAAATATATTGCCAATGTTTTATCGATAAAATCGTTATAACGATAATAGCTTGATCGCCTCATTATTACCTTGGATTATCGCGAGATCGTTGGCCGAAAGCCCATCTTTTTCCAAGATATTTTTATCTGCGCCCTCATTAAGTAACAGTTCCAATAGTACATTCCGGCCAAACATTGCAGCAAACATCAAAGCAGTTCCGCCATTACCATGTTGCTTATTCAGATCTGCGCCATGTTCAATTAATAATTTGGCTATATCCTGATATCCTTTGAATGATACCCCCATCAAAGCAGTATTACCACCGCTATCTGCCGCGTTTACATCAGCCCCGGATTCCAGCAATAATTTTGCAGCCGCAAACTGGTTATTATAGCAAGCGATGATTAACGGTGAATATCCTTTTTCATCACGCTTGTCTACATCAGCCTTTTGGGTGATCAGTTCCTGCAACACTTCCAGATTGCCTTTTCGCGCTGCAGGAATGATCAGTTCATTTATATCGATCATGCGGGCACTTTATCGTTTTTCTCCCGTTCCCAAAAACGGTGCTGGGCAATTGCGTGGATAAATTCTTTTGCTATTGAACCATTTCCGGTTATAACTCCAGTGGTGGCCGGCCCTTTTCCTTTTTTAAGTTTGCTGCCGACATAGGTTTCATTCAATAAATCCAGGCCGTCTCCATCTGCTGCAATAGCCTTGCAATGGCGATAGGCTTCGTTGATAAAATGAATGGCGTCTGCATTGTCCAGCAACCCTTTTGCACCTGCCGGAATGTAAACCGCGTCAAATAAAACGGAGGCAGCAGTCAGAAAACTCATATATACCTTTACCGCAATGCCTTTCGCATTCTTAATGGCGCCTCCATGTGGCGCGATGATCTTTGTTTGCGCGCCTTCTGCTTCTAATTCCGCTTTAACGGTGCTTAAAGAATGACCATCAACGCCATCCGTCGCCAATATGGCGATCTTTCGGGTTTTGATGGTATCTTTTGATGTATTTGCCATGCTTAAAGCCGGGGATTTATCTATATTTTGTTTTTGTGGTTTATCCTGGTAATCCGCAGGGTTAGCATCAGCTCCATAGCTATGATTGAGCGGTTCCTTTGGTTCAGGTACAGCCATGCCTAATCCTTCGGCTACTTCGGCAGCTAATTTGCTACTTACCTTGGTTAATAAGCCCACCATGCGCTCCCGTATAACTGGTGTTTGCAATTTGCCCAACTCAAAACGGAGCGCATCCCGCATATGGTTTTGTTCCGGTTCAGATTGGCTGTTGTAGAATAGAGTTGCCTGGCTGAAAAAATCCATAAAGCTCTTGCTGCGCGCGCGCACTTTACGGGCATCTATCCGCTCTTCATAAGAGCTGAACCCACCTTCAGCCACTTTCGCCTGCATCGGACTTCCACCTCCGGTAGAATTGGGGTGATAGCTGGATTTACCAACATTGATTTGCTGACGCATATGCCCGTCGCGCTGGTTATTATGCACAGTATTGATCGAACGATTGATTGGTATCTCATGAAAATTCGGGCTGCCTAACCGGGATAACTGCGTATCGGTGTAAGAAAACAACCGGCCCTGCAAAAGCGGATCATTTGTAAAATCTATACCTGGCACCAAATGCCCTGGGTGAAATGCTACCTGCTCTGTTTCAGCAAAGAAATTATCCGGGTTGCGGTTTAGGGTCATCTTACCAATTTTAATTACGGGTACTAATTCTTCAGGAATCAGTTTAGTCGGATCGAGCAGGTCAAATGGAAATTGGTGTTCATCTTCTTCGGCTACTATCTGTACACCAAATTCCCATTCTGGAAACGCCCCGCTGTCAATGGCCTCATATAAGTCCTGGCGGTGAAAGTCAGAATTCTTACCTGATATTTTTTGAGCCTCATCCCAGGCTACAGAGTGCATGCCCAGCAACGGCTTCCAGTGAAATTTAACAAAGCAGGATTTGCCTTCTGCGTTAATGAACCTGAACGTATGTATGCCAAAGCCTTCCATCATACGCAAACTGCGAGGGATAGCCCGGTCAGACATGGCCCACATGATCATGTGCATAGATTCAGGGGTCAGTGAAATAAAATCCCAAAAGGTATCATGGGCCGATCCCGCTTGTGGTATCTCATTATGCGGCTCGGGTTTAACCGCATGCACCAGATCAGGAAATTTGATCGCGTCCTGAATGAAAAATATTGGCATATTATTGCCGACTAGGTCATAATTGCCTTCTTCAGTATAAAACTTAACAGCAAATCCCCTCACGTCTCTGGCAAGATCGGTTGAACCACGGAATCCTGCAACGGTTGAAAACCGTGTAAACACCGGGGTTTTAACCGAGGGGTCCTGTAAAAAACCTGCTTTGGTATATTTCGCCATTGACTCATAAACCTGGAAATAACCATGTGCAGCTGAACCGCGGGCATGTACGATACGTTCCGGGATTCGTTAATGATCGAAATGGGTGATCTTTTCACGAAGAATAAAATCCTCCAGCAACGTGGCGCCACGCTCGCCTGACTTTAAGGAATTATTATCATCATTGATTTTAAGACCCTGATCAGTAGTCATAAATTCGCCGCTACTATCTACTGTATCAGGCGCCAGGTTTTCAATTTTCCTATTGTCCGCTGCTGAAATGTTTTTCTTAGCCATAATATTAATTGGTTGGAGGAATGTCTAATAACAACTGCACACTAGCGCTATTGTTTTCCCTTATTTTGATTATAAGGGAGCATGTATAACTAACGATATGATTTTTAAACATAGCGGTTTGCCATAGTATTGATTTCAGGGTGTCAAAGTGTAGATGATAATATAAAAAATATTAATGTCCAATTGACTACTTAAAATAAAAAAAGCAAGACATTTTTGACTTGCTTTATCCCTTGTAGCCTCAGTTGAATCGAAATATAGTTAAGTCAGTCTTAATTCACTTAAAAAGTTCGGTTGTTAGGCCAAATGGTTCGAAATAAGTCTGGGGACTAATTATTCTCGTGGGACGTTGAGCTCAATATTCAACGTAACAATTAATTTGCTAACTTCTTTAAAAAAAAGTTTGTAGTAATACCTATGTCCTTTATGCTTTAAAAACAATCTTGACCTATTTTTGTAATCTTTTTAGCGTCGACGAATCCCATTAGCCCAACAACACCCTGGGATCTGGTTATATTTGTTCTCACTACAAGTGCTTACCCTCAAACCAACGTCTTAAAAAAAATGGAACTCGAAAAACATTATACAACTAGAAGCGGGTGGCTGCGAGCTGCTGTTTTGGGCGCAAACGATGGTATACTTTCAACTACAAGTATAGCTATTGGCGTTGCTGCCGCCAGTCATACGAGAAGCCCAATTATTCTAGCAGCGTTAGCGGGCTTGGTTGCTGGTGCACTATCAATGGCAGCAGGTGAGTATGTTTCCGTTAGTTCACAGTCTGATATCGAGGCCGCAGACTTAGAAAGGGAAAAGAAGGAGCTTGAAACGATACCTGATATCGAACTAAAAGAACTTGCCAAAATATATAAAAAACGGGGTCTGGACAGTAAATTGTCGATGCAGGTAGCTGTACAGCTTTCAAAGCACAATGCTTTGGAGGCTCATGCCAAAGACGAATTAGGAATTAACGAATTCTCTCAGCCGAAGCCATTGCAAGCAGCGTTAGCCTCTGCTACATCTTTTATATCGGGTGGACTTTTACCTTTTTTGGTTTCGTTGTTTGCTCCGGTAAATATTATGGTTATTTTGCTATATTCTTTTGCAATTATATTTCTTGCTTTATCAGGCGGAATTGCGGCAAAAGCAGGGGGCTCAGGTATGGTAAAAGGCATAATCAGGATTTGCTTTTGGGGAACCATAGCCATGGGCATTACAGCTCTTGTTGGTTATTTATTCGGAGTAAAGACAGCGTAAGATAAGCCGTTAAAAGCACACCGTGCAAGAGCAAAATATTGATAATTTAATAAAATCATCACCGGCGATATTGTTGTTATCAATAGTATTTATTGAATAGTGAAGCTTGGCGGTCATGGACTGAAGATACAGGGGCGGCCGGTTGATTTCCAGTCTGACGGAATCGCTCACAGTCCTGACCGAATTTATTTATATTATAAAAGAATAGGAGATAAAAGACTTTTCCGCATCAAAATCAGGATGCTCAATAATTCCGCTTTTACAGGTCAGCAGCTGGCCGGCGCGGTTGAGGATCTCGGGAATATTGCTAATACCGGCGGCATGATCTTCGACAGCAAGGGTAATTTATACTTTGGCAACCCGAATACTTATATATGGTACAGGTAACGCCCGACCTGAAGCCACTACCTGAATCAAAGGCATGCTGTTGATCTGGCCGGATACTTCTTCCATTTCTAACGACGGGCACATCTACATTACAACGTCGCAAATCAAAAAACAACCGCATTACAACAATTGGGTAAACAACCGGATCAGTCCTTATGTTGTAAATAAAGTAAAATTACCTTAAACAGAACTTATGAAAGAAGACAATATTAAAACAGCGGCACGTGTGCTCCTTGGAGCCAGCCTTGTATTTGCCGGCATCAGCCATCTCACATTTGCCAGGAAAGACTTTCAGTCGCAGGTCCCCAATTGGGTCCCCCTGAAAAAAGATGATACGGTAGTATATTCCGGCATCGCCGAAATAGCCTTAGGAAGCGTATTGGTGCTTAGTCCGAAGCGTACAGAAAAAGTTTCAGGAAACATTGCAGCAGCTTTTTTCATTGCGGTTTTTCCGGGGAATATAGCCCAATACACACACGACCGCAGCTCCTTTGGTCTCAATACACCGAAGAAAAGATTTACGCGCCTGCTATTTCAGCCGCTGTTGATATTTTGGGCATTGAAGAGCACTCATTAACAGGAGATGAACCGGGAATAAAATAGGAATTTGCAGTAACTAGGGCATAAAAGTAACTATCTGTTAAACTCAAACAGTTTAGCATTTTCATCCTTTTTCCCTAATATCAGGTCCTGCAATATTTTGGCAGCTATTACACTAAAGGTAATCCCGTTACCGCCAAATCCTAAAGCAAAATAAGTATTTGGCCTTTCGGGAATGGTGCCGATATAAGGTAGCCCGTCCTTAGTGGTGGCAAAAGCGCCCGCCCAGCTAAAATCGGTTTTAAGAGGAATATGCGTCATCTTTTTCATAAAGGCTTGCTGCAATAGCTTTGTTTTTTTGGCAATGAGGGATGGTTTAATATGCGGATGGTGATAAGGATCATCCCTGCCACCTATCAGGATGCAGTTTTCGCTCACCACCCTAAAATACATATAAGGCGTTGCTGTTTCCCATATTAGGCTGTTGTGATGCCAGAAATATTTATTAGGCAAAGGCTCTGATACCAAAGCGTATGTTGAATGTATATCTGCTATTTTTTTAGGCACGTATTTTAAACTCTCATACCCGGCAGCTATCACCAGTTTTTTAGCCTTCACCTTTAAATAATCATTCATGTGCAGAGTTACACCCTGCCTGGTATTTTCAATGTGCTTAACCGGCGTATTATTAAAAACTTGGTTCCCTTTTTTACAAAAATCGTTTAATAAAGCGTGGGTAAGCAGGTAGGCATCCACCTCGCCGCCATCCTTGCTGAATACCGCTCCTGGTGCTTCAAACCCGAAAATCTTTTTAATATCGGTCTTTTCTAGCCAGTCTATTTCAAAGCCATGTTTTTTGCGTAGCTCATATTCCTGTTTTAGTTTATCGGTATGTGTATTAAAGCTGGCATATTGCAGGCTCGGTACCAAATGGAAATCAAAAGCAGGTTTCAGCGTTTTACACAAATGCTCAATATCATAAATAGCCTTGCGGCAAAGTTGGTAACTTTTAACCGCGTTGATTTCGCCCACATAATTGATTAGTTCGGTTAATGGGGTATCAATTTCATATTGCAAAAAAGCGGTGCTTGCTGCTGTGCTGCCCATACCAACATGCCGCCTGTCGAACACAGCCACGCTTAAACCGACATCACGCAAATGCCAGGCAGTTAAGGCTGCGCTGATACCCGCTCCCATTATGGCTACATCAATTGACAGGTCTTTATCCAGCGAAGGATATTGGGCAACTATGCCGTCCTTCATCAGCCAATAGGGGTGTTGTTCGTATAGATTCATTAAGGTATTTTAATTGCTTAACTATTACCTTTAGGTATTATTATTTGTTTCATTTTAAAACAAAAACCATAACATAATACTTTTAAAAAGCATGAACCTCTTGTACACAATTTTTGGCGATGAGAAGGAAATGTCATGCAGGAGATAGTTGTATTTATATTGCTTTCGCACTTATCCGTATCCCGGAACAATGTTCCGATTTGAACATGGATTTACCATCATCACCCGCTTGGCATTTGAAACATCGGGCAGGTATGGATTTACCCCTGTATTCAATCAGGTTTACGCCAGGACTAAAGTCATAAATTACTTTGTGGCCTGTCACTTTCAAATATATTTGGCAATACCGAGCCATATTCTATTGGTTTGAATCTCAGGACCGCGCCAAGTGTCTTGCCCTGATATAGCTTGTCACTAGGTCTTGTCCGCTTTTTGGTTGTCAAAAAAAAAAATCCAATATCAAAAATGAAGATTTTCCGTTTGCTTTCAATCTTTATTATTGGGTATAGTAAACCAAAAAGTACTTCCGAGTTCAAACGTGCTATCAACGCCAATCCTCCCGCCATGCTTGTTGATTATTTCTGCACTGATATATAAACCTAATCCGAGGCCTGAAACTTGCATAAGTGATGAGTCAACCCGATAGTATCGGTCAAATAAATTTGTAATATTTTCAGGGCTTATCCCAATTCCAAAATCACGAACTGATACTTTGCACGCATTAGATTCTTGAACAATATTTATTTCGATTTTATTCGATTTTGGTGAATACTTTATTGCGTTATTTAAAAAATTTACGATAACCTGATCTATTCGTCTATAGTCAGCAATAACAAAACAATCTCTATCACCATTTAAAGTAAATTCATGTGTTTTTTCCATGCGTATGAATTCACAAGAATCATAAACAAGGTCAAAAAGATCGAATTTAGTTTTATTAAATACTAATTGCCCTTCTTGTATTTTAGTAACATTCATCAACTCCTCCATTAAGGTGAGCAGTTTGTTAAGGTTTTTGTTTGCCTGATTTACAAATACAGGAATTTTGCCCGTTACATTTTCAGTATTAATAAGTCTCTCCAATATCTGCAAAGAGGCTTTAAGAGAGGTTAAAGGCGTATTTAACTCATGACTTGCGACACTTAAAAATTCATCCTTACGCTGTTGTACTTGGTATTCTTCCGTGACATCCTGTAAAGTTCCGCTCAAACGATAAGCAATTCCGTCGGAGCCAAACAACGCCTTGCCTTTAGCTTTAACTATTCTTTTAACGTTGTTTAATTGATTAATTATTGAATAGGTTACATTATAATTACCATCCGAAGTATTGTCTAATGCACGTTCAATGGCCATAACAACCTTATCTCTGTCCTTTTCCATTATCAGGTCCAGCACAGTCTGCAAGTCAGTGCTTTCTTCAACTGGCAATCCAAACCACGATTTGAACCTTGCGTTACAAGTAAACTTGTTCGTTAGCGTATTTAGGTTCCATGTACTTAAGTCGGTAGCTTCTATGGCAAATTCTAACTCTTTTTTCGTTTCTTTTAGAATATTAAAGGCCTGAATTTTAGCTGTGGACTCATAACATACTACTATTACTCCGACAGGTTTTCCGGCTTCATCATTAACCCTGCTATAACTAAAAGTCCAGTATACATCCTCAATGTGATTATTTCTGTAAATAGGAATAAGCTGGTCTTCACTCCAGGTTGCTTGTCCACTTATCATTACCTGATCTATTAAGGGCTTGATTACGGGCCATATTTCTGGCCAGCAATCCTTACCAGGTTGACCTAAAGCACTTGGATGCTTTCCGTTTTCGCCTAAACTGGGTCGGTACGCATCATTGTAAAATTGAATGAGATTTGGCCCCCACCATAAAAACATAGGGAATCCAGAATTAAGAATCATGCTAAGCGCGGTAAATAAGCTTTGGGGCCAGTTTTTTTCAGCGCCTATTTCAGTTGACGTCCAATCAAATGATCGAATTAGCTGACCCATTTCGCCCCCTCCATCCAAATAATGATTGTGCGATTTTGGTAAAAGGTTTAAACTCATGGGCATTGGAATTTAAATATTCAGGACAATTAAATGTAAATAACTTGTTATAATATTAATAATAATATTTTAACAAGTATAATTATTCTAAAAGTTTGATGAAAGGTGGGTATTCCGAAGGGCTTAAAACTTACAATTCATAGTCAACGACTTAAGACGGGCAATGTGTTATGGAATTAACTATTTGCTATTCTGGTTCGAAGTGGTCAAAGGCACCGGAATGTCCACTTAGCGATTTGTCTGTCCTTATACATACCACGTTGTACCCAACTATTTCGCAGCAATTCTCGCAAGAATATTAAAGAAAGAAAGCAATATAATATCACCTGATTCGACTTTTGTCGATTGGAATGTTAAAGAATGCTGGACAGAAAAAAATCACCAACATTTACTTTTAAAACATTTGCAATCTTAAGTAAAGAAATTATAGTGGTATTACCCTCGCCGCGTTCAATACGACCAAGTTGCCGATAATCAATTTCCGCCTCGTGTGCGACCGTTTCCATGCTCAACCCCCTCGAATTGCGAATCATTCGAATATTATTTCCGACCGTTTTTAAATAAGTTAAGGGCAGGGGTGTGTTTATGGCGGAATTTTTTGGAACGCCCCGAAGCACCGTGCCTAAATTTGCCTGAATAATTAGGTATTAAATAGGTGTTTTTTTTAATTGAATGAAACGGCTACTTTTAAGGTGAATAGGAAGCACTATACATGAAATGCACAGAAATCAAATTATCCGCCCACTAAAATAGTGTAAGCTGAACCATACTGATTTTAACTTTGGTAATTTCCCTTAACGTAGCCAGTATGATAGATTGTTTGTAATTACTGGTATCCGTATTACCAATTTTATCCGTCATCATATCTTTTAATTCATTAAGGCCACAGGTCAAAGCATCCTCACGGCTTTTAAATTGTTTGCCATAAACGGAAAGATGGTAGCCGCCTCCGGCTGTTCCAAAACTATAATCAATGGCAAAAGTCCAAATGTTATTAGCACCAGCGCCTAAATAAATCGTGCTATGTTCACTGTGTTGCCAGGGGTTACCAAATATTAAACTTTCTTTATTAAGGAACTCCGGCCCGTTAAACCAGCCATATTGATCAAAAGCAATTTCAGTAAATCCAAATTCCAGTTGTTTGCGGTAAGCTTGTACATTCATGGTTATTACACGGATAGCATCACCAAATAGGTTAAACCAGTCAAGTTTACTTAAATCATGTTCCTTTATTGCAGTAAGCATTTCCTTTAAAATGTCGGCTTCATATTTTACCAAGTGATTAGTTTTCAGATAATCAATAATTTGATTTTTCGAGAACGGGTTTATTGTAAGACTTTCCATAACCATAAAAATTAGTTTTTTAAATGCTGGTATGAAAAGCGTTTTGCTAATCTGTCAAGGGCTCCGATCCTTTATCGGGGTTTATGCACCCTTGACGGATTGAAAAGCAAAACGCTATACCTTTGCTTTTTAAAAAACTAATTTTACTGGTGGACAGGGCTTCATCCGATAATAGAATTAGATAAATTGATTTATATTCCTTGCATAAGTATTTCGCATTACGGATTAGAGCGGCATCCTCCGCAGGAGATATAGCGGAAAGCCGGACCGCTATTTCGGTAATGCCCAAATTAGCTACTATTTAAAGAGAACCTCAAATCCAGTTTTAGATCATCTCACGTTCATCAGAATCTTCATACACAATAATATTTCCTAAGCAAATGTCAATTCACTGAGTTATCTTTAGCCTTTTAGATATTTAATGACATACGACCTTTTTTTAGATGAAAGCTGCCACTTGGAACATGATGATGTTTCAGTAATGACGCTTGGATATGTTAAAGTCCCACATCTTAGATCCAATGAGCTACGAATGCTTTTGAGAAGGATCAAAGAAAAGCATAATATGAAGAAGGAATTAAAGTGGAGTAAGTTTTCAAAAGCGAAAATTGACTTATACAAGGAATTGGTTGATTACTTTTTTGATACGCCAATTGAGTTTAATTGTGTTCTTGTTAAATATAAAGAAAGGCTTGACCATAGTGATTTTAACATGGGGCCACATGATAATTATTACTATAGAATCATTTTCTATTTATTGCACCCTATACCAACTGAAGGCAACTATAGAGTATTTATTGATTTCAAAGACACAAGGGGTAAAGAAAAATTAGAAAAAATTCATGAACTACTAAATGAAAAATGCCAAGGGCAATCTCCATTTTCTCATTTCCAACATTTACGTTCACATGAAAATGAATTTTTCCAACTAACGGATTTTTTTATAGGTGCCATCGCCTATAAATCGAGGCTAAAAAATGAAATTGATCTTCCATTAAATGAATCCAAACAAGATTTTATTTCCTATTTAGAATTGAAATCCGGGTTTAGCTTGGACGAGGGTACAGCACCTTGGGAAACTAAATTTAAGATATCCGATCACCAGCCCAAAATTCGCCAATAATGGAGTTGTTTGATCTTGACGAGTTAATTTTCAATTTGGGGATTGATCCAACACCTAAACAATTAGATGAATTATATACTGCATTTGAGAGGGATTTTGTAAATCAACCATTTACTTTTAAAGGATTAAGTGTTAGAATTATTCTTCGAAACTCTGAGATAGAAGGATTTGAAGCTTATCCTGAAACTTTTGTCCACTTAGTGACAAGGAAAGGTCAAAGAAATGTTAGAGTTTTTGACAGGCATCGTGCAAATAGAATTCATTGGATTAGTTGCATTCTTGAAAATTTCAATGAAGAGGAAATCACTTATTTTGAATATCCAGAATTAGATAGGTCAATCCGTGAATACTATTGGTATAAGGATGGAGATTTCATAGTTATAATGGAACAAATTACTCCAGAGTATAGGATAGTAACAAGTTTCCATGTAGATGATGCAAGGAATAGAAGATACTATGAAGAAAGGGAAGCTTGGTATAGAAATAATGTATAAAAAAAGCCGCAATTACGGTAATGCGGCCAACCAGGTCCTTTTCCCTTGGGAAATGACAATGCAAATATACTAAACCTTTTAATATTAAACAATCAAATAATTAATATATATATAATTGTTTCAGGAATATAACCTCGCCAAAACTGATCCAATTAACAGTGTTAATCTCACTTTTAGCTATTTTACACAAAGGTAGTCAATTGATTTAAGCCCCATTCTACGCAACACCTCCTGTTTGCCAAATTGATACTTTGCTTCAATAGGTAAATACTTGAAGTAGTTCTTTTCATCTATATCAGTCGATACCGCTTCTATAAATTTGCAGCGGAATCGGTTGTCAATGTGGATAAACCACAATAAAATGCCCCCACCAGACCTATTGAAAAAGTACCCTTTTGCCGCGTGATGATGACCACTTTGGACACACCGGAGCCATTGACCACTTCGTTCCGAAAAGACAAACTGTTAATTCTGCAACACTTTGACCATATCAACTCCTTGATTACAAATTTCAAATTTTCAAAGTAATTACACAAATGGGTGCTCTACATCCCACGGAATCGCCTGGTCAAGCCTGCCGGAATATCCAATCAGGCTATTAATTAGTTTCAATATAAATAGACGATAGTTCTATCTTTTTTGGCTTAGATAATTAATGCATATCTCTGACAGGCGCAGTAAGCTATATATTATTGGCTATGTACAGTATTTATCCAGGAAAAGCTATCCTCAATGATCTTGTATTTATTTTCTCGCAAATATTCTAAATAGGCCAGGCTAATTGGTGAGAGCTTTTTATTTTCCAGCCAGATTAATCGCCATTGCGATCTGATAGGAAAGTTCTCCGTAGTGAGTATTTGCACTTCCCCTGACTTAATTTCGTTACGAAGCCCGATCAATGGCATGATGGAGTAGCCCAGCCCGGCAATTACCGCTTGTTTTACCGCCTCATTTGAGGTTAGTTCGATTTTTTTGCTGACGATTATTTTACTCCGTTCAAAGAAACCCTCCATAATGGTGCGGGTAGCAGAACCTTGTTCACGGTAGATCATCGGCAGCTTACTGAAAACATCCTTTTTGTATTCTTTTTGTGCTGCAACATGCTCGTGGTTCCCAACCAGGTAGAGTTTATTTTCCAACAGAATTTCCTCCTCAACATTTAGTTTCTCCGGCAAGACTGATACCAAACCGAAATCAACCTCGTTGTCTTCCATACTTCTCAGCACGCTTGATTTATTGGTCACTTCCATCGTCAGATCGATCTCAGGGTACTTTTTTAAAAAGCCTGATAGAAAATAAGGCATCACGTACTTTCCCGTAGAAACAACAGCTATTTTTAGCCTTCCGGATAAAATACCTTTATAAGCTTCTGTTTTGTAATTGATCATTTCCACCTGTTGCAGTATCTCTTCTGCGATTTGCGCGATCTCGTTACCGAATTGTGTCACATACAATTGTCTTCCCAATACTTCTGTTAATGGAATTTCAAACTGGTCCTGGAAGTTTTTAAGCTGGATCGATACCGCGGGTTGCGTTAAAAACAATTCTTGAGCGGCTTTGGTGATACTCTTGGTTTGTACCACCCTAGTAAAGACCTGTAACTGATGAAGGGTATAATTCATAAGAATAGTTTATGGTAAATATAAAAACTATAAATAAAAATTTATAATTAAGTTGAAATAGGTTTGCGCAATCAATCGCCCTAACTGTTAATCTATGACTATAAAACTACTTTTAGACAATCTGACCAACCCGGCCCTGTTATTTTTTGTATTAGGCATCCTGGCGGTAAGGATAAAAAGCGATCTGGAGATCCCGCCAGATGCTT
The DNA here is from genome assembly GCF_024055575.1 of Mucilaginibacter flavidus. Taxonomy (GTDB): domain Bacteria; phylum Bacteroidota; class Bacteroidia; order Sphingobacteriales; family Sphingobacteriaceae; genus Mucilaginibacter; species Mucilaginibacter flavidus. The sequence goes on from NZ_JAMXOE010000016.1 coordinate 147,966, forward strand.
CCAAATTCATTTCGTTATACCTCTTATTCTCCATTGGTTTCAAAGGTGGGCAGGAACTGGAAAATAGCCATGTCTCTCAGGAGGTGTTGTATTCGATATTACTTGGCGTTTCCACGGCAGTGATGATACCTCTGTATAGCTTTTTTATATTACGAAAAAGGTTGAATGTGGAGGATTCCGGAGCTATCGCTGCTGCCTATGGCTCGGTGAGTGCGGTTACCTTTGTAACTGCCGGGGTATTTTTAGAAAATCAGCATATTCCATATGGAGGGCACATGGTAGCTATTATGGCCATGATGGAAGCCCCAGCTATTGTGGTTGGTGTTTTATTGATCCGTTTCTTTGGTAAGCAAAAAGAACAGCATGCTACCAATATGAGGCAGGTCATCTTTCATTCGTTTACAAACGGTAGCGTGTTGTTAATACTTGGAAGTTTAGTAATAGGATATTTAGCTACTGAAAAGCAAGCACTCGATATTAAGCCATTTACCACAGACATCTATAAAGGCTTTTTAGCTATATTTTTACTGGATATGGGGATTATTTCCGGCAGAAAGTTAAATGATCTTTTTAAAGCCGGTTGGTTCACAGCGCTATTTGCAGTTGTTGCCCCATTGCTGAATGGCTGCCTGATAGCTATTATCAGCGGTTGGGTAACCAACGATGTGGGGAACAGGTTTATGTTGTCTGTCCTTGCAGCAAGTGCGTCCTATATCGCGGTTCCTGCTGCCATGAAAATCGCCGTTCCGAAAGCTAATCCCGGGCTGTTCCTGCCCATGGCACTGGCGCTCACATTTCCTTTCAATATTACTATAGGGATGCCGGTTTATATGGAAATTATCCAGCATTTCAAATAAGCTTTTCAAAAGCAGGTTTTACATAAAAAAATCTTATGTATAATATAAAAAGTATAAATAAAAATTTATCAGTTATCGGATTTAGGTTTGCATCATCAAAAAACAAAAAATTAAATGACAAAGATCACAGTAGCTAAGGGCGATGGTATAGGCCCGGAAATTATGGATGCCACGTTAAAGATTATTTTAGCGGCGGGCGCTCAAATTGAAATTGATGAAATTGAAGTTGGTGAAAAGGTATACCTCGCCGGCAACACTTCAGGGATCGCCAAAGAATCCTGGGACAGCATCAGGAATAATAAGGTGTTTTTGAAAGCGCCGATCACCACCCCACAAGGCGGCGGCTATAAGAGCCTCAACGTCACGACCCGTAAGATGCTGGGTCTGTATGCTAATGTGCGTCCTTGCACCAGTTTATATCCCTTCGTGGAAACCAAACACCCAAAACTTGACCTTGTTATCATCCGAGAGAATGAAGAAGACTTGTATGCAGGCATAGAACACCAGCAAACCGACGAAGTTGTTCAATGCCTTAAACTGGTAAGTCGGCCCGGGTGCGAAAAGATCATCCGTTATGCTTTTGAATATGCGAAAAGCTATAGCCGCAAAAAGGTAACTTGTTTTACTAAAGACAATATCATGAAGCAAACCGACGGTTTATTTCATGAGGTTTTTGATGAAATAGGGGCAGAATATCCCGAAATAGAAAAAGAACACTGGATCATTGACATTGGTGCCGCTAAAATGGCCGATACCCCTGAAATATTTGATGTGATAGTTACCCTTAACCTATATGGTGACGTGCTTTCAGATGTTGCCGCTCAAATAGCCGGTTCTGTGGGCCTCGCCGGGTCAGCTAACATCGGTGAAACGTATGCAATGTTCGAAGCCATACATGGTTCCGCACCAAGACGGGCAGGGCAGAACGTGGCAAACCCGTCAGGCCTATTACAGGGTGCTATACAAATGCTAAACCACATTGGTCAAAACGCCATTGCAGAGAAAGTACAGAACGCATGGCTCAAAACGCTGGAAGAAGGTATCCATACTTATGATATTTTTAAAGAAGGAACGAGTAAACAAAAAGTAAGTACCAGCAGCTTTGCTGATGCAGTTATCGAACGATTAGGTCAAACGCCCACCACACTTAAAGCCGCGGAGTATGATAATCACCGGCCTTTAGTACTACCAAAATACAAACGGAAAGAAGCTGCACATAAAGAACTGCAGGGGGCAGATCTTTTTGTTCACTGGAGCGGAAGCGATCCTGATGAATTGGCAAAAGAGTTCGCTGACGTAAAAACAGAAAACCTAAAGCTGGCTATGATCACCAACCGAGGTATTAAAGTTTGGCCGGAAGGATTTAAGGAAACTTTTTGTACTGATCATTGGCGCTGCCGTTTTTACTCCCATACCGGACACTTGCCTTCCAAACAGGAGCTGATAACTCTTCAGGAGAAAGCCTTAAGAAAGCACATTGATGTGATCAAAACAGAAAACCTTTACAAATTCAACGGCAAAGCCGCATATTCATTAGGTCAGGGACAATAAATATCAATAACAGTCATGAACATAACGTTAATTCAGGGAAGCTACGCACCCGCAGAAGCTTTAGAACTGGTGAGCAAAATGATCACTGAGAAAATCAAATTCCAGGGAAGCAAGATCACTAAATCCTGCAACGAGGAAGATATTAAAATGCGCGAATGCAGGATCAAAGCACTGCAAAATGAGTTTGCTACTATCAAATCAGCAATCGGTACCAAAGCGGGCATGGTTTCCATTAATTCCACTATCGAAATTAATTGAGCTGATTGAAAGGATATGTTTAAGGGACGAAAATTAGCTATAGCCACGCGCCACCAAAAGGAATGCGTTATAGCGCCTTTGCTGGAACAAGCTTTAGGGGTAAGCTGTTTCGTCCCTTTTGACCTGGATACCGACCAGTTGGGTACTTTTTCAGGCGAGGTTGAAAGGCTTGAAGGCCCTTTAAACACTGCAAAGCGCAAATGCCTGATGGCTATGGAGCAAACCGGCTGCGATCTTGCTGTTGCCAGCGAGGGTTCATTCGGTCCGCATCCGACGCTGTTTTTTGGCTATGCTGATGAAGAACTGATACTTTTTATGGACAAAACGCATAAGCTGGAAATTTACAGTACAGAAATAAATTTTAAGACAAATTTTAATGGAAAGCAAATTGGCAATGAGCAGGAACTGATGGATTTTGCAGACAGGGTTAATTTTCCTTCGCATGGGCTGCCTGCGGGATAAACAAAACAGCACGGCGTATATGGTCAAAGGGATAACAGATCCCGATCTGCTTTTTCAAGAGTTTAGGCAGTTGATGATAAATCGTGGATGTGCTTTCGCGGAAACGGATATGCGGGCCATGTATAATCCAACCCGTATGGAGGTGATACGACAGGTCACACACAAATTGGTCGACAAGATCAATGCCTTATGCCCGGGGTGTATCATGCCAGGCTTTGGAGTGACTGACGCCAAAAATGGATTACCCTGTAAGCTGTGCGGATTACCTACACGTTCAACATTGAGCCATATTTATACCTGTACACATTGCGCCTTTACCAATGAGTTTTTTTACCCCTATGGAATTAAAGCAGAAGATCCGATGTATTGTGACAATTGCAATCCCTAAAATATGGCAGCAATCATTACCCAAATCAATGAAGTGGCTTCATTATTAAAAGACGAGGCCGTAGTCGGCATACCAACCGAAACCGTTTATGGCTTGGCTGGAAATATCTACAGCGCAAAGGCGGTTAAACAGATATTCAGCATCAAGCAAAGGCCGTTCTATAATCCGCTGATCGTGCATATCCCCTCGATTAACTCTTTAAATAAAATTGCCACTGAGATACCCGAAAAAGCCTTCCAGCTTGCCGAAGCATTTTGGCCGGGGCCTTTAACACTGGTACTTAAAAAGCTACCTTCAGTGCCGGATATTGTGACCGGAGGAAAAGATACGGTAGCAATACGTGTACCGAATCATCCGCTTGCCTTATCCCTGCTAGCCGGGTTGGACTTTCCGCTTGCAGCACCGAGCGCCAACCCATTTGGCACCATTAGTCCAACAACAGCGGCTCATGTAGCATCTTATTTTAAAGGAAACGATTTAAAAGTCTTAGATGGGGGGCTTTGCGAAAAAGGAGTGGAATCTACGATAATCGGTTTTAAAAAAGAGCAACCGGTTATTTATCGGCTGGGTGCAATTACTATTGAGGAAATTGAGGAAATTTTAGGTAATGTAGAAGTGAACCGTTCACATTCCGGCTCTGCACCTGAGGCACCTGGCATGTTGTTAAGCCATTACGCACCCAAAGCGTCGGCGTTGTTGACAGATGATCTTGAAAAGACAGTAAGCCTGCATTCGGGCAAAAAAATTGGGATACTGGTGTTCAGCAAAGTAAGTTTAGCGAATGAACAGCGATACGACTGCGAAATATTATCGGTCAAAGCTGATTTGGAAGAAGCCTCTTTTAAATTTTACGCAGCGTTACACCGACTTGACAAACAGGAGTTGGATTTGATCATTATGGAGAAGTTTCCTGATATGGGACTTGGCAAAACAATTAACGACCGTATGCAAAGGGCATCAACACGTCGAACATGAAAACGATTATCAGAAATGCACATATCGTAAATGAAGGCTGTATGCAAATAGCAGACCTGTTGATGGTTTGTGACCGCATCGAAAAAATTGCCCCTTTCATTAGCTTGCCTCAACCTCAAAAATATATGGAGATTAACGCGGAAGGAAAATGTCTTTTTCCCGGCGTAATTGATAGTCATGTGCATTTTCGTGAACCGGGCCTGACGCATAAAGGTGATCTAAGCTCTGAATCTAAAGCTGCTGTTGCAGGTGGGGTCACATCCTTTATGGATATGCCAAACACTTATCCAAATACGCTTACGCAAAACCTATTGGAGGAGAAATATAGTCTTGCTCAACAAAAATCATTGGCTAACTATTCTTTTTTTATGGGGGTTAATAAGACCAATCTCGAAGAAGCTTTGAAAACTGATCCGGAAACAGTTTGCGGGATTACCGATGATGGGTTGTATTTCAACGATCAGGAGGGCATACTTGCCAGTCATCCTGAATTTTTGGAGCACCTGTTTAACAGAACTCAAACACTGGTTGCATTACACTCGGAGAATGACGGGATCATCCGAGCAAATTATTTGAAATACTATGAGCAATATGGAGAGGATATCCCCGTCAATTTGCATCCATTAATTAGAAGTGAAGAGGCGTGCCTATCGGCTACTCAAAATTTAATCAACTTGGCAAAACGGCATCAAAACAGACTACATATCCTGCACATATCCACCCAAGCAGAGGCAGAGTTGTTTGACGCTTTGCATCCGCCTCGCGAAAAAAGGATTACTGGTGAAGTTTGCGGACATCATCTTTGGTTTTCGGATAAGGATTATGATCACCTGGGAAACAAGATCAAATGGAATCCCGCGATTAAGAACGAGAACGATAAAAATGGCTTATTGACAGCTTTGTTGGAGAGCCGCATTGATTCTGTTGCTTCCGATCATGCCCCCCATGCCGCAAAAGAAAAAACAGGCAGTTATAAAAAAGCGCTGCCGGGCGGCCCAATGGTACAACATACTTTATATCTGATGATGGAACTTTATCACAAAGGATTGTTGACGCTTGAAAAGATAGCTGAAAAAATGAGCCATAACGTTGCCGACATTTATCGGATCAGGGAGCGGGGCTATATACGTGAGGGTTATCATGCCGATTTGGTACTGATTGACCTTTACCGGCCATGGCAGGTTACCCCCAACAACTTATTTTATAAATGTGGCTGGTCGCCGTTAAGCGGTGAACGTTTTACCAGCACTATCATGCAGACTTTTGTAAACGGGAATTTGGTATTTGATAGGGGAAAAATTGCAAACTCCGCTAAAGGAAAACGACTACTATTCGAAAAGATAGGGTAAAAACACTTCATAAAATCATAAACTGAAATAACGATAATTTATGACAAGTAATCAATCATTTAACCTTTTAGAAGGGAGATATAAGGTAGACGTCGCCATGCCTTTGATCCTTAGTTGCTTTAATGAACAATTATTATTTTTTAACAGGGAGCTATTAAGATGTAAAATATACGGAGGAGACACGCGGGAGGTCGAAACGGAAATTGAAAATTTGGAAACGAAACGAAATCTAATATTAGATTATCTCAAATCGAATAAAGTAGACGATAGAAATTCCTTTTTAGTAAAAGGTACAATCGAAATTAGGTTTAAACTTTGAGTTTTTGTATTCAAAATAACTAAAGGAAACTTATCTGTATTGTTTTTTAACTGATGAAAACACGTTAAAACTTAGTCAAAGTGTTGCACCCATGTTGTACATAAGAAAAAAGCCTTATGAATTAAATTCATAAGGCTTTGATAATCAAGTCGGTATGAGAAGATTCGAACTTCCGACCTCCAGCACCCCATGCTGGCGCGATACCTGGCTACGCTACATCCCGAGAATGGGGGGCTTATGTCAATTATCGTTCTTTCCTTTGCGCAAAGCGAGTATTACCACTTTATTGCTTGGTTAAACTTAAATTACTAATTCCCTGTTTTGAACTTGGTCGTACACTGGATATTCCGCTGATATTGACCACCTGATTCTGGGATAGGTTGACACCCGATTCCGCTGCAAATTGACCACCCCATTCCGGGCAAATTGACCAGGGTATTCCGGGCCAAACTGACCACCCTTCGAACGGGCAGCTTGTGCTGTAGAAGC
>NZ_JAMXOE010000017.1 GCF_024055575.1 Mucilaginibacter flavidus
TTGATGTGTTTTCTTTCCTTGCATGCGCTAATATACTAATAATCAATGTTTTAATCAATATTTCAAAGAACTTTATTTGCAAGCCCTTATTGGCTAGCTTAGTTGCGCAACGGCCACCTCTCCAAAGGAGAGGGTTTTGAAAAGGAATTTCCGGAGAGCGAAGCTCAAGTCCTCTCTTTTGGAGAGGATTATTACATGAGGGCCGCGCCGTTTAGGTGGGGCTAAGTAAGAGTTTGTGGTGTACCAATTCTTATATCGAACTCATATTAACTTAAGACGTTGGGCTTCCTTTCCCCCTACCTCACCAATAACACCCAGCCCGATTGTTTCGGCACATAATCATCCTTAAAATCGACAATATAATAATACGTACCTGCGGGTAGCCGGCTCCCATTCGCATTGCCGTCCCAGGGTTTGCTGTAGCCCACACTGTGGTAAACTAACTGCCCGTAGCGGTTGTAAACGTTAAACTCGGCTTTTGGGTAATTATCGGCGTTTTTGATAAACCAATTATCGTTGATGCCATCGCCGTTTGGCGAAAAGCTGTTCACCGCTGCAAGCACTTTATAAACCCGCACAAACACGGTACTGGTGGCCTCACCGCAGCTAACACCCGATACAACATGCAGCGTGTAGGTAATATCAACCGGCGATTTACAAGTTGGTGTTAAAGAGTTTGCGTCATCAAGGTAATCCGACGGTGTCCAATGTACCGAAATATTGCCCCCGGCTGCTATCCCGCTTAATTTCACGGTTTGCCCGTCGAACATTCTCAACGCCTTGCCGGCATCGGCAACCGGCTTTAGCAGCACTTTAACCGTTAGTTGTGCGGTAGGCTGTAAACTGCAGCCATCGTTGCTTACGGTTACCGTATAAAGCGTGGTTACCGATGGGCTTGCCATTGGGTTGGCAATATCGTCATGGTCGAGCCCGGTTGAAGGCTCCCATTTGTAGTGCGTGATATTATTACCGGTTGCGGTAAGCTGCACTGCATCGCCCTGGCAAACCTGCGCATCGCTTATTTGCTGAACAGATGGCGCCGCGAAGACCTTAACAGTGGTCGACGTGAAAAATGGGCAGTTATTTTTTGTTGCCCTAAGGGTATATACACCCTCATCGGCCAGGCTGGCGGTTTGGGTAACAACAGGGCTGTTTTCTGCTGATATATAATTATTCGGTCCTGTCCATAAATAAGTTTCGGCGCCCGACGCCCGTAGCTGTACCGGCTGCCCTTCGCAGGCGCTGGTATTTGCCGCCACCCCTACATCGGGCGGCGGGTAAACATTAACGGTAAGCGGGTCGGAATAAATGCGGCATTGCTCCGCGCCGATCGTTGCCTTGTTTAATATGCCTATCCTGTATTGATATTTACCTGCCGCAGCGTTCGGGAGGGTAACGTTTACTGTTAAACTTATTGCCCCCGGGATATCAACCCAGCCGTTACCGTCATTTAAATTCTGTTGCCATTTATAGTCAGGGTTATCGTAGCCGCTTTGCTGCGCTACCAAGGTATAGTCCAGGTTGTCATTCTGGCAGGTGCTTTTTGTGTCGATGTTACCAATTGTTGTAAACCCCGTTTGTATCAGCGGACCGCAGGCACTAAAGGTGATATCATCCAGCGCCAGGTCGTTCCCGTTACCACCTGCGCCATTATTAATCATCTTAACCACCAGGTCCGACCCATCCGATGGGCTGGTAAAAAAAGTGCCATACTGAACCCAGGTTGGTTCTTCGCTTTCTAATATGTCGCCCGTTTCATATTGTTTTACTAATGTGCCATCCGTTTTTTCAATCCTGAAAGTAATATTCGGCCTCGAGTAACCCTGGGTTTGCGGCAGCGGGCGCAGTATATTCATTATCCAGGCGGCAAACTGATAGGTAGTATTGGGACAAAGTTTACTGCCATCCACCTTATAGGTAAAAAATAGGCTCGGGTCAATGGTGGCGTTAATCACCATCATGTAACCAAAGTCCTCCCCTGTTACCAAACCCGTATGGTCTTTTGCCACAGCCTGCCATGTGCCACCTTTACATGAGGAGCCCATCCGCTGTAAAATAGCATACGTGCCATCATTTCCCCCGCAGCCAGGGCCATAAACATATGTTAAATCGGTAACACCTGCCGGAAGTGGTGATCCGCCATCAAACACGGTGCCATGCCCAAAAGTTTCGTTAATTACCGGTGCACCCAAACTGCCTGTACAGGTTTGCGCCTTAAGCCGGAAAGCGAAAGCACACATGAAACCAACTAAGAATACAGTGTATAAAATCCGGTGCATTGGGTTACAACAAAACTTGATGTATGCAACCTATAAAAATATAATTTATTGTGGATAAATGGTTAACTGACAGTAAAAAAGGAATTTTTCGTAGAGACGCGATGCTTCGCGTCTCCCGCCATACAGGTCGACCGTTTCCAAAATTCTGATTACCTGGCAGCAGGAGACGCAAAACATTGCGTCTCTACAATGATTCGCCTTAAAATAAAAACAAAAAAGCCGGAATTTCTCCCAGCTTTTTTTATCTTGATTCTTGACTCCTAAATTATCCCAGATACGATTTCAGGATTTTGCTTCTTGAAGTATGGCGTAAACGCTGCAGCGCCTTATCCTTTATCTGGCGAACACGTTCGCGGGTAAGGTTAAACTTCTCGCCAATTTCTTCCAGGGATAATGGGTGATTGGTACCTAACCCAAAGAACAGAACGATGATTTCGCGCTCGCGCTCAGTAAGCGTCGACAGCGAACGTTTTATTTCTTCGGATAACGATTCGTTGATTAATATCGAGTCGGTATTTGGCTCCTGGTTTTCCAGTACATCCAATAAAGTATTTTCTTCACCCTGTACAAACGGTGCATCCATTGATACATGGCGCCCAGAGTTGCTTAGCGTGTCTGATATTTTGTCGACAGTGGTTTCCAGCATATCAGCAAGTTCTTCGGGCGATGGTTCGCGCTCAAATTCCTGCTCTAGTTTTGAAAATGCTTTGCTTATTTTACTTAACGAGCCTACCTGGTTTAGCGGTAAACGCACTATACGCGACTGCTCGGCAATAGCCTGCAATATCGACTGACGGATCCACCAAACGGCGTATGATATAAATTTAAAACCTTTGGTTTCGTCAAAACGCTTTGCAGCTTTTATCAAACCTAAGTTACCTTCGTTTATTAAATCGCCAAGGGTAAGTCCCTGGTTTTGATATTGCTTAGCTACCGAAACCACGAAACGAAGGTTGGTTTTTGTTAAGCGCTCTAAAGCCGCCTGGTCACCTTCCCGTATTTTTTGAGCTAAAATTACTTCTTCTTCGGCTGTTATCAGGTCAACTTTACCAATTTCGTGCAGATATTTATCAAGTGATTGCGACTCACGATTGGTAATAGATTGTGTTATTTTGAGTTGTCTCATTTATATTTATTAACCTCGATTGTGTTGTTTTTAGAAATGAACGTGCAAAGCTATAAAATTGTTATAGAAAATTTTCAGGAATCTTCAATAAAATAAATATTTACATTTTACTGATTTCATGTGTGTTATTGCACGGTTTTTGTGGTTGGCGGCGCATAATTCTCATATATCATTCAGGTTAAAAGTTTCGTTTAGTTTTATCCCTTTTTCGGTATTCTTAAGCGTACAACACTCATTCACCGGGTCGTGTTCAAGGTACAAAATATATTCTTTTTCCGCAGCTTCGGTTAAAAAAAGTTTTTTTTCGCGTAAAGTTGTCAACGGAAACATGTCATAAGCCATCACATAAGGCAGCGGTATGTGCCCGGTTGATGGCAGCAAATCAGCCATGTACAAAATGCTTTTTTCTTTGTAGCTGATGAGCGGCAGCATCATGGCATCGGTATGCCCGTAAACAAATCTTACATTAAAATTATCGCTAAATTTTACGCCGTCTTCCGTCGAAATAAACTTAAGCTGCCCGCATTCCTGTATCGGTAAAATATTTTCTTTTAAAAACGATGCTTTCTCGCGATCGTTTGGATTAACGGCCCAGTCCCAGTGCTGTGCGTTGCTCCAATAGGTTGCGTTTTTAAAAGTCGGCAATAATTTTTCTCCATCCCTAACTACCGCCCCGCCCACATGGTCGAAATGCAGGTGGGTTAAAAACACATCAGTAATATCATCGCGGTGAAAACCCAGCGTGGCTAACGATTTATCAAGCGTAGCATCGCCGTGCAAATAATAATGACTAAAAAACTTTTCATCCTGTTTGTTGCCGATTCCGGTATCAATCAAAATTAATTTACCGCCATCCTCAACCAGCAGGCAGCGCATGGCCCAGGTGCACAGGTTATTTTCGTCGGCAGGGTTGGTCCTGCTCCACAGTGCTTTGGGCACGACGCCAAACATGGCGCCGCCGTCAAGTTTAAAAAAGCCGGTATTTATTGTGTGTAGTTTCATAGTCGATGGTCTCCCCCATCGTCATTGCGAAGAACAGCCTGTCCCGACTTATTCGGGAAAGCAACCTCTGCACTCGCTAATCAATGGACCAAAAACTTTGTGGTGACCAAAATGCGGTTTCAAGGTCACCACAAAAAAAAGGTCCTCGACTGTCCTTAGTAGAGATTGCTTCGGTCCTCGCAATGACGCGTGGTTATTTGTTTTTTATATCTTTTAATTCGATTCCAAATTCTGTAAACAATTGCCCGGCTATACGAAGGTTGCTATATTCTTCATCTCCTAAAGCATAAACCACCTCTATCTCTTTATCCAAACACAAAGTCAGCATCTCATGCGCATATGATAATGATGCGGGTTTTGGCAGCTTTACAATTTGCATAAATGCCGGCATTTCCTGGTAATCGCCTAAAATAACCGTATCACCGGCAAGCTGGTTTTTTAGCCGGTGCGCTTCGGCAGATGTGGCAGCAGTTATCAAAACATTCATATCAACTTACTGAACTATTAAACCATCCTTCATCGATACCGTGCGATCACTCATATCAGCCAGGTCCTGGTTATGGGTAACAATAACAAATGTTTGGTTAAACTCTTTGCGCAGCCTGATAAACAATTCATGCAGTTCCAAAGAGTTGGCCGAATCCAAATTTCCTGAAGGCTCATCAGCAAAAATAATCGAGGGACTGTTGATCAGCGCTCTGGCTACCGCCACCCTTTGCTGCTCGCCGCCAGATAGCTGGTTTGGCTTGTGGTTCAGCCTGTCGCCCAAGCCGAGCAGGTCAAGCAGTTCAGTTGCGCGCTTTTCGGCATCTTTACGGGGTGTTCCGGCAATAAATGCCGGGATACAAACATTTTCAATCGCATCAAACTCGCCCAGCAAATGGTGAAACTGGAAGATAAAACCTAAGCGCTGGTTGCGAAAGGCGCTCAAATCTTTATTATTCAAGCCACTCACTTCAGTATTATCAATATAAATTTTGCCGATGTCGGGCCGGTCCAAGGTACCTAAAATATTCAGCAGCGTGCTTTTACCCGCGCCGGATGCGCCCACGATAGTCACAATTTCGCCTTCGCCAACTTCAAAATCGACGCCCTTTAGTATTTGCAGCTGGCCGTATGCTTTATGGATATTTTTAGCTTTGAGCATGGGCGAATTTAGAGATTAGTGATTAGAGATTGGAGATTAGGTGAAAAAATATTCATCTTATCTCCGCCGGATTAAAATCCGGCGCTACAAAATGCATCGAGCCGATGGCTCTTTTAGCTGTTTTGAAGCGAAAACCCGTGTTCGATGGAAAATCTAAAGAGGCGTAGCCTCGGCCCATGTTGTAGCGCTGGATTTTAATCCAGCGACTTCAGTACGGCATTTTAACCCGGTATAAAGTGTCCGGTTCACATCGCAGTCGTCAAACAAAAATTTTACTCACCAAAAAGTAAAAAACTACCCTCTAAACTCCGCCCTCTAATCACTAATCTCAAACAAAATCCTAACTTTACCGGAAATTCTTTACACAACATGAATATTCACGAATATCAGGGTAAATCCATACTAAAAAGCTTTGGCGTTAGGGTACAGGAAGGCATTGTTGCCGATACCGTTGACCAGGCTGTTGAAGCTGCGAAAAAAATGAAAGAAGATTACGGCTCGGACTGGGTGGTAATTAAAGCGCAGATACATGCCGGTGGCCGCGGTAAAGGCGGCGGCGTTAAGCTGGCAAAAAACCTGGACGAGGTAAAAGAAAAAGCAACCAATATTTTAGGCATGCAACTGATTACCCCGCAAACCGGCCCCGAAGGCAAGCTGGTGAGCAAGGTACTGGTAGCACAGGACGTTTACTATCCCGGCGAAAGTGAAACCAAAGAATTTTATATAAGCGTTTTGCTCGACAGGGCAAAGGGCCGCAACATTATCATGTACTCAACCGAAGGCGGTATGGATATCGAGGAAGTTGCACACTCAACCCCGCACCTGATACATAAAGAAGAAATTGATCCTAAAGTTGGCCTGCAGGGCTTCCAGGCTCGTAAAATTGCCTTCAACTTAGGTTTATCGGGCGATGCGTTTAAGGATATGGTGAAGTTCATCACATCTTTATACAAAGCATATGATGCTACCGATTCTTCTCAATTTGAAATTAACCCGGTTTTAAAAACATCGGATAACAAAATATTAGCTGTTGACGCCAAGGTGAACCTGGACGACAACGGATTGTTCCGCCATCCTGATTTCGCTGCCATGCGCGATGAGGCCGAAGAAGACCCGATGGAAGTTGAAGCTAGCAAAAGCAACCTTAACTTTGTAAAGCTTGACGGTAACGTAGGCTGTATGGTTAACGGCGCTGGCTTGGCCATGGCTACCATGGACATCATCAAGATCGCCGGCGGCGAGCCTGCTAACTTTTTGGACGTTGGCGGTACTGCCAATGCCGAAACTGTAAAAGCAGCTTTCAACATCATATTAAAAGATCCTAACGTAAAAGCAATCCTGATCAACATTTTCGGTGGTATAGTGCGTTGCGACCGTGTGGCCCAGGGTGTAATTGACGCTTACCATGAAATAGGCAATATCCCGGTTCCAATTATCGTTCGTTTACAAGGCACCAACGCTGTTGAAGCCAAAGAACTGATTGACAAATCGGGCTTAAAAGTTTACTCGGCCATATTGCTTAAAGAAGCAGCAGAACGGGTTAAGGAAGTGTTAGCGCTTTAGCGCCTATCATTAGGTCATTGCGTCATTAAGTCATTGTTAAGTGGTATAATGACCTAATGACCTAATGACTTAATGACCACAAAATGTATATAATTAAAGTTAAAGGCGTTGCCAAAATACCTGATTACGTACAGTTAAGGGACGATAAGTTTACGTTGCTGGCTTATTTTCGGGTCGACAGGCCTGATAAATCGCTGGACAAGGTGGGGCTCCAGGATAAGACGGAATACATTATGAATATAATTAAGGATTTGCCGTTTGGGCAGATCCTTAAACTGGAATTGTGAATATTCATTAGTTCACTGGTTCATTAGTTCATTGGTGGTTGATGGCAATTTTAGCCATATGGCCTGCTGATGGGCCCAATGAACAATTGAACTAATGAACCATTGAACAACTACACCAATAAACAAAAAGTATGAATTCAATTATAAAGCTGCAAAACGTTGATATTTTTCAGCAGGCTCACCTGGTACTGTCGGGTGTTAATTTGCATATTGATAAGGGCGATTTTGTTTGGCTGATAGGACAAACAGGTTCCGGCAAAAGCAGCCTGCTAAAAGTTATTTATGGCGATGTTACCATTAACACCGGCTCGGGGTACGCTTGCGGCTATGATTTGAACCATATTAAAAGTAATGAAATTCCGTTTCTGCGCCGCAAGCTGGGCATTGTTTTCCAGGATTTTCAATTACTAACCGACCGCTCTGTTGAAGCGAATTTGGAGTTTGTGATGCGTGCCACCGGCTGGACAGATAAAAAACTTATTGCTGATCGCTCTCTCGACGTTTTGGAGAAAGTGGGACTGCGCTCAAAACTTAAAAAAATGCCGCATGAGTTGTCAGGCGGCGAGCAGCAACGCGTTGTAATAGCCCGCGCCCTGCTAAACGATCCTGAAATAATGCTTGCCGACGAACCCACTGGCAACCTTGACCCTGACACATCCGAAGAAATTGTATTGTTGTTGAAACAAATCAGCCAGTCGGGCACAGCGGTGTTAATTGCCACGCACGATTATCATATCATCCGTACTTTCCCATCGCGCATAATTAAATGCGAGAATGGTAAAGTGTTGGAGGACGTAAAGATTGCTTAGTTCAGTTGGCAGTTATTAGGGTAATGTCTTCGTTTTGATATTTACGGACCAAAATACATTTGCAATCCGTGGCGTTACAATGGGTAAACGATAGAGCCCCGCGGAACCCGCCATTAGCAAAAGGAAATTATGTTTAATTGGTTCAAAAGAAATAGCCAAGGAAAGTCGATTCTTGCGAATTGGAATATTGAAGATATCCCAGGCTTCGAAAAGATTTACAATCCTGATTCTGTTCAATATGTGAACAACGACGGCAGCAAAGTAATATACTTTTCAGTACTCACAGTTAGCGGTAATGATCTTTTTCCAATTGATGCTTATACTGTTGATCCCTCTGTAATAGAAGACACCAATGGATGGAAGTTGAAAGGGGCGAAGAAATCTAAAAATCAAATTCTCGTGTGCGTTATTTCAGGTGTTAATCCGGATGATATTGGATGGGCTAAAGCATTCTTTGATTCCATCAAGCCACGTTAACATTTAACTGAAACGCTACTGTTATTAGTTTGCAGTAGATGTTGCCTGCAAACTGTAAACGGCAAACTGTAAACTTTTCCTAAACACTGCCAATTGCAAACTGACAACTGCAAACTTTTCCCAAATACTGCCAACTGCGCACAGCAAACTGCAAACTGACTGCCACGATGTCGGCTTTCCATCAATGGCAGGATACTTGATTGGCACTACTAGCTATGAATTTTAACGACATGTTGAAGAAAAAAAAGAAAGAACCAGTGGAGAACACCGAAGAAATAAATACAACTGTGAATGAAAACGAGCAGGATATAGATCAGCAGGCCGATGAAAATGTAACCTCGCCGGTTGATACGCTAAAACAAGAACTGTCGCTTGCAAATGATAAATACTTGCGCTTATATGCAGAGTTTGATAACTTCCGCAGGCGTACTATCAAAGAGCGTGAGGAAGACAGGAAATTGGAAGGTAAAGACCTTATTGTTTCGTTGCTGCCGGTGCTGGACGATTTTGAGCGTGCGTCGCGCGCGATGGAAACTGCAACCGATATTGCCCCGGTTAAAGAAGGCGTTGCGCTTATACAGAACAAATTAAAAAATGCGCTTACCAAACATGGTCTGAAAGAAATGGAATCTATAGGTACCACTTTCGACCCTGATTTACAGGAAGCCATCACCAATATACCAGCCCCTACCGACGACCTGAAGGGCAAAGTAGTTGACGAAATGGAAAAAGGTTATTTGTTGAATGACAGGGTAGTGCGTTTTGCAAAAGTAATAGTTGGAGCGTAAGTTAATTAGTGAATTGGTGATTTAGTGAGTTAGTGACTGGCCAACCAGTTAATTCGCTAAATCACTAATTAATTTAAACATATATTGAAAAAAGAATTATCGGATCGGAATTGGGTTTAACTCACTCAATCACTAATTCAGTAATTCAATAATTATTCCCCCATGTCTAAAAGAGATTACTACGATGTGCTTGGCGTAGCAAAAGGTGCCGATGCAGATGAGATAAAAAAGGCTTATCGCAAAATGGCCATAAAATATCACCCGGATAAAAATGAGGGTGACAAAGCTGCCGAAGATAAGTTTAAGGAAGCGGCCGAGGCATACGAGGTTTTAAGTAATCCCGAAAAACGTCAGCGTTATGACCAGTTTGGTCACTCAGCCAATGCACATTCGGCCAACGGCGGCGGTTTTGGCGGCGGCGGCATGGATATGAACGACATATTCAGCCAGTTTGGCGATATATTTGGCGGCGGCAGTCCGTTCGAAGGCTTTTTTGGCGGCGGTGGCAGGCAAAGCAGCGGTGGCGGCAGGCGTGTTCAGCGCGGCAGCAACCTGCGCATTAAAGTACGCCTGACGCTTGAAGAAATAGCCAATGGCGCCGAGAAGAAGATAAAGGTAAACAAGCAGATTGTCTGTAAAACCTGCGACGGCACCGGCGCAAAAGATAAAGCATCGTTCCAAACCTGTAAAACATGTGGCGGCCAGGGCGCAGTGCGCAGGGTTACCAACACTATTTTGGGCCAGATGCAAACCACCAGCACCTGCCCTACCTGTAACGGCGAAGGCTCAACGATCACTTCTAAATGTACCGTTTGTCATGGTGACGGTGTTGTACGCGGCGAAGAAACCATCAGCATAAATATACCTGCAGGCGTAAGCGAAGGCATGCAGCTCAGCATGAGCGGCAAAGGTAACTCGGCCCCACGCGGCGGTGTACCGGGCGACTTAATCATACTGATTGAAGAAATCCCTCACGAAACCCTTAAGCGCGACGGCAACAATGTAATATACGATTTACACGTAAACTTTGTAGACGCCACCCTCGGCACCAGTGTTGAAGTGCCAACCATTGATGGCAAGGTTAAAATAAAGTTAGACCCCGGAACCCAGAGCGGCAAAATACTCCGTCTAAAAAGCAAAGGCGTACCCGAAGTAAACTCCTACCGCCGCGGCGACCAGCTGGTACACATCAACATCTGGACACCAAAGGCCCTTAGCCGCGAAGAGCGCGAGCTATTGGAAAAGCTGCAAAGCTCGCCGAATTTTAAGCCTAACCCAGGCAAGAATGAAAAGAGTTTCTTCGAAAGAATGAAAGAGTACTTTGAGTAAGGCATAGTCCGAAAGTCGGAAAGGCCGAAAGTCCGGAAGATAAAATTAGAGAAAGTTAAAAAATAAAGGCAGGAAAGCCTGAAAGCCTGAAATTCTAATAATTTCAGGCTTTCTTGTTTATAATTATTAAGTTTAATCTTATTTAAAAAACTGCACTTATTTTTATGAAGGTTAATCTAAAAACAAACCTGGTTGTAATAATTTTAACAATTATTTACGGGCTTCTTATTGTAACGTCGCTTTTTATAAAAGATGGTAGCGAATCAGGAACATATACATTGCTTTTTACATTGGATATCGGATTGAAAACTTTATTCGCTTTGCTCCTATTTTATTTAACAAGGGTATTGATTGCCTTTAATGAAAAGAAATCAATAGTAATAGCTTTCATAATGTATACTTTCATACAAACTATTTACCTTATAGACGACATTATGCCTGGTTTGGTATTCATAGGCGGCTATATCTTTTTACTTGAAATGCTAACATTCCTTACAGTTACTTATTTATTTATCCAGATATTCAGAATTCAAAACCCGCATATAGGACTATCGTTTAGATTATTTGGTGTAAGTATTTTTATTTTATTTCTTAAAGAAATGATAGTGCCGATGATATTCAGGAATTCCTCCTTTCTGGAGAACACCAATAATCTGCAATTTTTAGACATCATTAAATCGCTAACCATTCTTTTTATATTAAAAAGGGTTGCTGAATTCCTTAAAAATAGAGATGATCAAAGTCTACAAGTCAGTCTTAAGTTGTGAAGCATTCAGTCTAGCGAAAGCTACATAGTTCCTAAAAGTGTAAACTCTTTTCCGGGCAAAAACGACAAAAGTCTTTTCGAGCGGATGAAGGAGTATTTTGAGTAGGGATTCCGAAAGTCGGAAAAGTCAGTAGAGACCGAAAGATAGATAAGGGAAAGCCCAAAGTTGTTATTGACTTTGGGCTTTTTGTTTGGCATGATTTATTATATTGCGATACATCCGGCAATATGTACTTCGATATCAAATTTAGATTTACCGTAGCTTTACTGTTTTGTTGTTCTTTTGGCTTCTCTCAACCTAATGACATTAGTAACAGCTATCAAACAAAATCGGGTATAGCGCATTTGAAAATTGAGCGGTCGATGATCTATACGCCGGGCAAAGACTGGCTGTACAACCATCACCCGTCCATTATTCATTTTAAAGGTAAGTTTATAGCCATTTGGTCTGATGGGTTAATTGACGAAGATTCACCAGGCCAAAGGGTAGTTTATGCAACTTCGGCAGATTTCTTTCATTGGTCTGCTGCAACGCCGCTTGCATTACCCACAAAAATAAATGACACATTAACGGTACTTACTGCAGCCGGTTTATACCAACATAAAGGAACGCTGGTGGCCTATTATGGTGAATACACACACAACCGGCAAAACACACATCTTTGGGCAAAAACGAGTAAAGATGGTGAGCATTGGAGCCAGCCCATTGATCTTCATCTACCGCTGATCCCGAATCACGGCCCCGAGCCAACAAAAAACGGAAGATTAATTATAAGCGGTAATTTCTTATTCCCTTATACCGATGATCCTTATGGAATATCTGGCTGGAAGATTAGCAGTCCCTACCCAGACTCCCTTTATAAACAAGATAATTCGGCCGCTTTTTATACCCCGGCTGCAAAACTTGGCTTACCCCCACTTTGTGAGGGTGCCTTTTTTCAGACTGACGACATCATATTGCACATGTTATTGCGTGTTACCGGCAAAGGCTGGAAGGGCCGGTTGTGGGTAACCGAAAGCAAGGATAATGGCGAATCATGGTCCAGGCCAATAGAAACCCCCTTTTCCGACAATGACAGCAAGTTCCATTTTGGCCGCCTGCCTGATAAACGCTTTTACTACGTTGGCATACCGGATACCCTGCATCATTACGAACGTAACCCATTGGTGCTGTCCTTATCAACTAACGGCAAAAAATTCAATAAAAATTACATTATAGCCGATGAACCATATCATCTTAAAAAAGAGGGCCTATGGAAAGGCGGACAATATGGTTACCCACATACCATTATTTACAAGAACTATATGTATGTGGTAATTTCCCGGCAAAAGGAATCAATTGAGGTGCTGAGGTTTGGGTTGAAGGGATTGGGGGAGCACCCAACGTTTTAGGGGGGGGGATTTAAGTAGCTTTGCAAAAACGGAAATCAATACGGCTATTTTTCTTTTTTTTCGTTAAAAAGAAGCCCAAAGCTGTGATTAACTTTGGGCCTTTGATTATTCAACGTGGTAAGTTACATCGTGTGCCTCCCAGCGGGCCGGCACCTCGAGTTTATCAATCAGTTTTTCCATAACCGCATTAGGTACCATTTCCTCGCGGTCACGGTTTTGTTTATGGAGATGCTGATAGGGCACCTCGATATAAACGATTTTAACTTTGGCCTTGTAGGTTAAGAATAAATCTATTAGTTGAAGTCGCATTTGCCGGGTTGTGTTAGTGGCATTCCAGATAAAACCCTCTCCTTTTCTTAAAAACACCCGTGCCTGTTCTTTTGCCTCCTGTATTACCTGGCCGTTGCCTGTTTTATCAGTTGGCGAAATACCTTTCTTAACCCGTATATCATCCAACGAAACTACAGGCATATCAGGATAATGCTTTTTGACAAACGTATTTTTACCAGCGCCCGGAAGCCCGCTTAATAAAATTACTTCTGCGGCAGTTTGCTCAAAGGGAACATAATCGACAGCACTATTTTCATGATTAGCGTAATACATTAACGCATCTTCGGATTCAAATGCTCTGGGCGTTCCCCAGCAATTTTGCTCACGGCAATACGCTTCAAAGCAATCGATCCTGTATAGCATTTCATCCTGGTCGTTACAGACACGGCCTAGCATATCTGCTTTGGCCAGTAAAGCAAGCCATTCGGTGTTTACTTCCATACTTGCCATTATCAGCGCCTTCAAAGGATCTGGTTTTTCGAATATCCAAATCGGCAACCCATGATACCGTACCAGGCCAACAACTTGTTCGCGTATGGCGAACGGTGCAGGCACATCCCTGTAAAGTATCTGCCTTGCTGTCATCGCTCCTTTCCGTGCATGCCCGTTCGATGTGATTCTGCCATCTGATTCAATTACTGTGGTGCTATATTTTTCGACATCATGCAGTAAAGCAGCCGCCCAAAGTATTTCCTGTTCCTGCAAGCCCAAGCGCTGAAAGGAATTTTCGACCACAAGCGCGCTTAATACCATTTGCGCGTGAACGCCCACGTTACCTTCAGCATGATAGTATGAATCCTGCGGTACAGTCTGCATTCGCTGAACCCACTCAAATCGAGTTTCGAGGTGTGCCCAATCTTTAGTCTCACTTAAAGTCCACATAGCCACCTCCTTCGTTTATTAATCCCGCGCGCTTCCAGTTGCGCGTCCAATGCTGGTCTGTTTTCACATGTCCTTTTCTAACATATTTAAAAACATTATCAGCAAAGTCGTTAACGCTGTATCCTTCGGCGTTCCGGGTTACAATTCCTTCAATGGTTGCCGGCGCCTGGGTTTGTATATCAAAAGGCTCGAATGTCCCCCTGCTTGTCGTTAATGCCAAAAAGTCTTTTTCAAATACAATTTGGTCAGCCGGGGTTTTCAAAGTACTTATCACAGGTACAACGGGTAAGCCTATCATATCGGCATAAAATTTCGTTTCGTCCCAGCCCAGCCATCGGTCGTTCTCCCTGATACCAAACACATAAAAATGATGTTCTAGGTTTCGGTATTCAATTGAATGAATAGCGTAAAGGTTTTCGACAAAAATCTCTAACGACCCTAAGTCATTTTTAATTAATTGCCAAAAACGCCGTATGCTTTCGCTCCATGCAGATGTTGTTGGTGCAGCGTGCGAACGCGCAAATACGCCGTATTTCGACAGGCAATTATTTTCGCCATCAAGTTTTTCGGTATGAATTAAATTGGGAATCTTTTGAAGATGCTCCCAGTAGTCGTGCTTAATTCTGTCGTCGCTGGTTGTTCCGGGCGAAAACGGGTAATGATAAGTACGACCATATTTTTGTGAAATAGCCATGTTTTTTAAATTAAATAAAAGGAAATAGAAATCTTTACCTCCCCAGGATGGGAAGGCCATTATACATTTAATATGCTAATGAGATTACATGGCTCAAGGCGTTACAATATTTTTTAACTGCGACAAATATAATAATTAAATTTAACACACACGCCCGCCTGGAAAACGCGGGCTATCACGAAGCGTTCCGATGGAACGCAGGGCACACTTGATAATTTGCGGCTACCGACGAAGTGTTCCTACGGAACACCAAAAAATTGTCAAGTGTCAAATATTGCTGCTTCCATGTTCCATAGGAACATTTCGTCGGTAGAAAAACAAAGCGATATTTCTTCGTTCCATAGGAACGATTCGTGATAAACACTTGACAGTCTTCAATTGCTCTTCTCCGCCCTCGCAATTTCCTTTTCTCTTCGGTTAATATTCGCCTCTATCTTATCAATCTTCCGGTTTAGCGCTTCAATTTTGGCTATCCTGTCACTGGTTGAGCCAGTCATCAGGGAACTGCCGGTCGTTTTTCTATGGATGATTTTGCCGGCCGGCTGGTGCATTAGCAATGTATTGATTATATCCTGCACCACTTTATAATCCACCTTTTCAATTATGTACGCTTGATTGGTTCCGCCTTCATCCCAGCCATTGCTGCCATCCGTGGCTACCGTTATTTTGCCTTTGTGAAGCGTGTACCATTGGCCGTATCCTTTTATGGCAATTAGCACAGCAGTTTCGTCCCAACTACAGCGTCCCAGCGAATCTTCCTTAGCCATTGGGATAGAAAGCTTAAACACATCTTTTACCGGCGAGTTTTTTATAGAGGCATTACCTATCAGCGGTAAACCGGCCTTAATCTTCACCCCTATTTCAAACCCGCTGAATATTACCGGCGTACCCCAGTTATCGTATACATTTTTGGAGGCCGGGGCATCTTTCATAATGTTAAACTCATAGCCCGATGGAAATTTTCCGCCCATAGATACCAGCAGTTTTACCTTTCTTTTCACCAACTCTTTCCCTGTTAACGACGAATACCCATCAGCCGTGGTATTTAATAAATTAGACAGGTTGGTTAAAAAGCCAACCGTAACAATAGTTACGCTGTTATCGGGCTGTAGGGCCAATATTTTACGGTAAAGCGTTACTGCATCAGCCGCTTCAGCGTTTGTTTTTATTTTATGGGGATATTTTGCCAGCAAGGTGTCTGTCCAGTGCTGAAAGTCGCGCAGGTCCTGGGCATCGCCTTTGGGCACGCCGATTGGGATATTGGGGCGGTTAAAGTAAGTGTTAAATACGTTAAGCACACCTGCCACACCCTCGTATTTGGTACTGGCAATGGTAGCCAGTATTTTAGCCTCGCCTTTATCAGCCAGCGCGTGCAAAATAGTTATCGCACCCACATCGTCATAATCAGGCCCCATATCGCTGTCAAAAATAATATTCACCCGGGCAGGCTTAGTCTGCGAAAAAGCATTGATCGCGCAGCAAATAAAAAGAACGTACAGGGCGGATTTAAGCTTCATTTTTATAGAAGTTGATTGAGTTGTATTAAGTTAGATTGAGTTGATTAAGTTTAATACAGCGCATTGTTAAAGGTATCAACAATTAGCTTCCGAAACAATAGGCGTTCGATCCGGCAAATCGTAACATCATAGACATATTTACAAATAATCCTGTAAATCCTGTAAATCCATAAATCGTGTAACATTTTAAACAAACCCGTATCTTAACCATAATTATTAACTAAACAAACCATTCTCATATGTTAAGCATCCGCAATATTGTAAAACAATACGCCGGTCACAGGGCGCTGAGCGATGTAAGCCTCGAGGTTAAAAGCGGCCAGGTTTTCGGTCTGCTGGGACCAAACGGCGCCGGCAAAACCTCCCTTATCCGCATCATCAACCAAATTACAGCGCCCGACAGCGGCGAAGTCCTTTTTGATGGCGAAAAGCTCAACCAATCGCATATTAACCGCATAGGCTACCTGCCTGAAGAGCGCGGCCTCTATAAAAAAATGGAGATTGGCGAACAGATGATTTACCTGGCCCGCCTTAAAGGCCTAAGCCGTGATGAAGCCGTGCGCCGCCTCAAAATATGGTTCGAAAGGCTGGGCATGGAAACCTGGTGGAAAAAGAAGATCGAAGAATTGTCAAAAGGTATGCAGCAAAAAGCCCAGTTTGTCGCCACCGTATTACACGAGCCGGACCTGATAATTTTAGACGAACCCTTCAGCGGCTTCGACCCGGTGAACGCCGAGATAATTAAAGATGAAATATTAGCGCTCAACAAAAAAGGTGCAACTATCCTGTTCTCCACCCACCGGATGGAATCAGTTGAGGAATTGTGCGATTCGATTGCGCTGATACATAAATCGCATAAAATATTGGACGGGACAGTTAAGAGCATCCGCAACAGCTATCGCAACGCAACCTACCTGGTAGAATATAACGGTACGGCTTTGACCTTTGACGGGAAACAACCGTTCGAAGTTGTGGAAGCGAAAGAGGGAAGCGACAACGACAATACTATCAAAATTAAGATTGCCGAGAACAGCACCTCGAACGATGTGCTGCAATACCTGCTGCCAAAAGTGCACATCAATATGCTGCAGGAAGTAATACCGAGTATGAACGAAATTTTTATCGAACAAGTAAACCTAATCCGCTAAGCCATGAACAAAGTTTTGTTAATTATACAGCGCGAATACCTTACCAGGGTAAGGAAAAAATCGTTTATCGTAATGATATTTGTAGTGCCCTTGCTGATTTTAGCCATGGGCGCGGTTATTGCATTGGTGGCCAAGGACAGCAACGAACTGGGCGAGAAACAAGTTGTTAAAGTGATAGACGAAAGCGGGCAATTTGCCGGCAAATTTAAAAACCAGAGAAACCTGGAATTTGAATATACCAAACAATCGTACGCTGAGGTGAAGGCTGAACTTTTGAAGAACGAAAACATATCTGCCCTACAGATACCCGCTGATTACACTAAAAATGATGCAGTTAAAATATCTTCCAAAAAGAAACCCGGCATTACCATTATTGAAAAGGTTGAGGCCGAAATGAACAATATCGCCATGAACAATGGCATGTTAAAAAACCATATTGACACCGCAATTCTTCGCTCAATAAAAAGCAACATATCGCTTAGCCCTGTTGAAATAACCGAAACAGGCGATAAAAAGACCAGTTTAGGAGCCAATATCGGCGTTGGTATTGCCTGCGCCATATTAATTTACCTGGCGTTATTCATTTATGGTGCACAGGTTATGCGCGGTGTGATTGAGGAAAAGACAAGCCGCATTATCGAAGTTATTATATCATCGGTTAAGCCTTTTCAGTTAATGCTTGGCAAAATTATAGGTGTAGGACTGGTGGGGCTCACGCAGTTTAGCGCGTGGATAATACTATCAGTTATCTCAACCAAAATACTCGGTCATTCCCTTTCATCATCGGGTGGTATGATGAGTGCGCTTGCTGTACTGCAAACCATCCCTGTTGGCAAGGTTTTGTTCTGCTTTATATTCTATTTCCTCGCCGGCTACCTTCTTTACAGCGCGTTGTTTGCAGCAGTTGGTTCAGCAGTTGATAGTGAAACCGAAACACAGCAGTTTATGTTCCCAATTACGCTGCCGTTATTGTTTACCTACATGCTGTCGGTAACTATATTGTTCCGGGCGCCTGATAGCCCGTTGGCTGTTTGGCTGTCAATTATACCATTTACGTCGCCGGTGGCCATGATGTTGCGGATGCCGTTTGGCCCTCCCGACTGGCAAATATACCTGTCAATGGCTTTACTGGTACTGGGCTTTTTGTTCACCACCTACATTGCTGCCCGCATTTACCGTGTTGGGATATTAATGTATGGTAAAAAGGCAAGCTACAAAGAACTGGTGAAATGGTTTTTTTATAAAGAGTAGAGCCCCCTAACCTCCGCCAAATGGCGGATGAACAATTTGTCGATATAAATCCCTTAAGTGTTAAACAATTTAAGGGATTTTTTATTTTAGAGGCATGAATACACCTGTAGCCGTTATGGACCTTGGCACCAACACGTTTCACTTGCTGATCGCCGGGGGTACCGGTACCGATTATCACGAAATAGTACACGAACAACAAGCCGTAAAGCTTGGCGAGGGTGGCATTAATAAAGGTTTTATCCAACCAGCCGCATTTGAACGCGGCATTGCATGCATGAAGCGGTACCGGCAGTTGGTTGACGATAACAATGTGCAACAAGTCAGGGCAATTGCTACCTCGGCGCTGCGCAATGCATCAAACGGGCAGGAGTTTATTGAGCAGGTAAAAAACAAAACGGATATAGCTATTGAGATTATTGACGGCAATGCCGAAGCCGGTTACATTTACCAAGGTGTACAGGCCGGCGGCGGCCTATCAGGAAAGAATACCGTAATAGTCGATATCGGTGGAGGCAGCGTTGAATTTATTATTTGTAATAACGAAGAAATTAAATGGAAGCAAAGCTTCGAAATAGGCGCCGCCCGCCTGATGGACAGCTTCCACCGGAACGACCCTATCCCACCCGAATCAATCACTGCGTTAAACTTTTATTTGCAGGATGCACTGGCTGATTTTTTTTCTGCCGCGGCAAAGTTCGAAATCAATAACATTATCGGCTCATCGGGCGTGTTCGAATCGTACGCTGCAATTATCGAAACAGGCAAAGGGCATTCTTTCGACTTAAAAAAAACGAGGTATTATACAATTGACAAGACAACACTGCTATCGGTGATTGAAGGTATTGTTTTATCAAACCATCAGCAACGCTTAACTAATTCAAACATCATCCCCGTTAGGGTTGATATGATTGTTACCGCCTCAATACTTGCAAGGTTCATTATTGAAAAACTTGGGGTCGATGAAATTGCCATGTCGGCAAACTCATTAAAAGAGGGGGTTTTGGCGGAGATGATGGGTTAACTGAAAACCATCCAACAACTGGAAAATCCAATCAATAAAACTACCA
This sequence comes from Mucilaginibacter flavidus, assembly GCF_024055575.1. GTDB lineage: Bacteria > Bacteroidota > Bacteroidia > Sphingobacteriales > Sphingobacteriaceae > Mucilaginibacter > Mucilaginibacter flavidus. The sequence continues at coordinate 19,855 of NZ_JAMXOE010000017.1, forward strand.
GCGCGCTTAATAAAAACTCTTTGCGGTAAACAACAATTGCCAGCAGCAAACAGGTAATAACATGAATGCCAATTGCAACTGCCTCAAGTATGATAGTAAGCGAATTGGTAGAACTTGTTCTAAAGTAGATGGTATAGGCAATAAGTATGGTGAGGTTTATTGCAACAATAATTATTTTTGTATTCTGAGTATTTTCCTCCATTTAAATTTTTAAAGAAGATAAAAGATAGGCGCACGTTGAAACGCCTATTATCAAAATCATCAGTCCGCTTAAAAACCAAAGCCAGCTTCGGTACGCTATCGCTAAAATAATGCATACAAAAACATGTATTACTAAAATTATTCCGTCGAGTATAAGGCCCGCTTCGCCCGCAAACTTTAAGATCAGAGTATAACCAACAAATACAAGTAGATTGTACCCTACAACCCTCATATCTTTTGATTGTTTGTTATTTGGCTGCTCACCACCCGCAAATGGGTTGTCTTCCGTTATTTCTTCGTCTTCCATTATACAGGTATTTCGTTTCGTAACTGGTTTAAATATTCGATCTTATCATCCCGGTAAAAAATATTCATGGTTTCAAACGGGATTATCTGCATATCCTTATTTACGATATGTACGCACGATTTTTTGATGGCCCGCACGTCGAAATTCTGCGCATCAATAAACTGCATAATTATCACCCTGAATAAATTATCATAGCGCAAATTGGGCGCATCAATATCCGGCAGGCAGCACATTATCGATTTCAAATGCTCCCCGGCCTTATCCACCGAATTACCGGTGCTGAACATATTCAGCAAATGCATTTTTAGTTTTTCGTCCTGCTCGTAAACAATAGTATTTTTTGAATTGTCGAGCAGGTCATCCGGGTTTATCATGCGGGTTAATGGAAAAACCTGCCCGCCTAATTTTAATACATAGCCCATTACCAAAGCATCAGGGTTGCAGGGCACCGGAATAAGGTCGTTTTTATTAAACACATTCGTTTGTTCCAATATGGCAGTGCGCACTTCCGTTAAGGTGTACCTGTCAGTTGCAGGGTTAAAATTCTCCAGCCGGCCAGCCTGTTGTGTGGGCTGGAAGGTTACACCACGTACACAAGGCTGTTGCAGGGCGTATTCAATTATCTGCCCTATTTCGTCGGTGTTTAATCCTTTTTGCAGCGTAACCACCAGGGTGGTCGAAAGGTTATATCTATTCAGATTTTCTATTGCCTTGCGTCTTACTTCGCGTAAATCTTCGCCGCGCAGTTGTTCCAGCGCCTCTTTCTTAAACGAATCGAACTGCAGGTAGATTTCAAAATCAGGCGCGTAGGTTGCCAGCCGTTGTACAAAAGCCTCATCCTTTGCAATCCGTATTCCGTTAGTGTTAACCATAAGGTGTTTAATCGGCTTTGTTTTGGCAATGTCGAGTATTTCAAAAAACTGCGGGTGCACGGTTGGCTCACCCCCGCTTATCTGCACTACGTCTGGCTGACCTTCATTTTCAACAATTACGTCCAGCATTTGCTCAATTTCGGCAAGGGTACGGTGCCTGCCATAAGTTGGCGATGACATTGCATAACAGGTAGGGCAGCTTAAATTACACCTGTCAGTAACCTCAACCACGGTGAGGCACGAGTGTTGTTCATGGTCCTGGCAAAGGCCGCAGTCATACGGGCACCCAAAATGTGTTTTCGAGTTAAACTTCAGCGGCATTTCGCTGCGCTTGGCATAGTTGCGACAGTTTTTATAATATTCAATATCGGTGGCTATCAGCACTTTTTCAAAACCATGTTGCCTGCAGGTTTTCAGCATAAAAACCTTGCCATCCTCAAAAACTATCTTGGCATCAACCCGGCGCAGGCAGGTTGAACAGATGCTTAAGGTAAAATCATAATAAATGTACGGGCGTTCAGGCATAAGGTTTTACCAGTTTTGATGGGTATAGAAATACTTTATAATAATACAAAATCCCGGCTATACAAACTAATTGAATTACCGATAAGCCAAAGCCAAAAAAGTAATCAGGCTTTATAAATTCAACCAAAAACCTGAAAACCAAATAGGAAGCCAGGAAGATTTTAAATTTCGAGCCGTCTGTAAAACGATATTTGCGTTCGCAAATTTTCAGCACCGCCCATAATATTATCCAAAAAACTATCTCGTATAAATTGGTTGGGTGCCTGCGTATGCCATCACCAAAATTAATTGCCCACGGCAGATTTGATGCAGTGCCATAGGTCCCGTCTTCAAGTCCTGCTAAAAAACAACCCGTGCGGCCGATTATCATCGCCAAAATAAGCGGGTAAACCATCAAATCGCCAGAGGACACGGTTACCCCAATTTGCTTTTTGGTAAGCTCAACGCCAATCAGACCGCCCAACATGCCGCCAACTATTGTTTTGTTGCCTAACAGGTAAATTAAACTGAAGCGCGATAGCAGCGATGGATTTTCGAATACCCCGACAAGGTGTGAGCCAACGAGCGCACCAACAGCGGCCCCAATAAATATAAGCAAGCGGTGTTCAGCGCTTATCTGGTCCTTGCTGTGCTTTCGTAAATAAACATAATACCGGTAGCCAACAAAATAAGCCAGCGTTTCGCAAATAAGGTGGACGGGGATATAGGATTTGCCTAAAGGAATGTTTACAGGAAAATGCACAGCGATTTTTTTTGAAAGATAGCGACCTTTTGCTAAAATCCATGTTTTAAAACAATTTCCTGGCCAGCCATGTGATTGCCCGCCACAACCGGTGGGGCAAGGAATAATGTACCTGGATGCCGCCTACGCGAATACCAGCAATTTGGTCAGCAAAAGCGTTGTTTATATTGGAATAATTATTAAGTTCATCTATCTCAAAATTAACGACGTTTGCACCATCGCCGTTCAAATGAGCGTCGATTTCTATATCCTTCGTGGTAAAACCTCGGATTTTCAAGAATTTCAACCTCCCTTGTTTTGCATGCGTTAAGTTAATTTCCGATTGAAGATGATGGCGGTGCGAGGGTAATCGATTCTGTGCATCGGACATGTTAACGGAAAACACTCCGGCGACGGCCGATGCGATGCCCAATTTTCTCCACGAAAACCCCGGTTGCTCCCTATGGCGAAGCGAAGTGTTAATTTGAGCAAGTTGTTCTGATGTTATCCGCCCGCATGGATTTCTACCGGACGAAAGCAGAATAATGATTTCTTCTTTGGTCATTGTTGTAAAATCAACAACCGTTTTACAGCAACTTTCGCAATGGCGGCCGTCATCAACCGGTGTCATTTGCTGCCATGATTGGCTGCAGGGTTCAGTGATACTGATGCTTTTAATCATATTCATACCTCATTGTTCAATTTGCCCGCAAATAACCGCTGCACAAGCCCGGCATACAGCTGCCTGATTAAAGAGGGCCTGGTAATCCCAAGTCCGCCCATCATCATCGCCTTTAGCTTTAGCTTCAACTCAATTGCACCGGACAATCCTTTTTTCTTGAGCTTCACCTCCGTCCTTTCAAATCCTACAAAGCTAACTGTAAGTTTTTTGGCCGATACAGGCACTCTGATGCTGAACCTGCCATTATTGTCGGTCACGGTTCCCACGTTGCCCTCGTCTAATTTTACTGATACACCTGGCAAAGGCAAATTGGTGTCGTCAACTACTGTTCCGGAAATGGTATGGTATTTACCCGAATCGGGCATCACAATTTTTCCTAACGGAAAACTTTCTGCATGCGGATTATTGCCAATGATTTGCTCAATAGAAGGTGTTATACTTTGCGCATTTGCCTTGCTATAAGCAGTGCTCACAAATAATGCCGCTGCCACCACCCATTTAGCCCAGCCACCCTTATTCTGGGGTTGCCGGCTAACCAGTTGCATATTCACGCTATCGATCTGCTGCGCTCCAATCCTGGCGCAAACATGGTGGTTAGCTGAAAGGTAGCCGATGATTTCATCGTTACTCATCCGTGTAAAATCAACAACAGTTTTACAGCAGCTTTGGCAGTGGCGGCCGCTGTCTGTGGCGGTCATACGGTTCCAATCCTGTCTGCAGGGCTGGGGGATGTTAAGGTGTTTAATTTTGGTCATGGCTAAACAGTTTCCATAATGATGCACACATCCGCACTATTCCATAAATCATTAAAAAAAAATTTAGCGTCGTTGCAGCTGCCAATTTTCACCCCTATCCTTTGTATATTGCAAACACAAACTGACCTCCCCATGAAACTGAAATTTATCGGCACCGCCGTCCTTTTGCTTTTAGTTATTTCGGCCAACGCGCAGCGCAGGCGCCGCGGTAGTAACAGCAACGATACCATCAGCACCAATTACCAGCCATCTGAACTTTTTTCACCGCTTTTTTACAGCGAAAAAGGTAACGAAGTGCATGCCGCCAATGGCGAACCGGGGCTTAAATACTGGCAAAACAGCGTAAGCTATTTTATTGACGCCACTATTGATACCACAGCAAAAACTTTAACAGCCACCGAAAAACTATATTACACAAATAACAGTCCTGATGCGTTGCAATACCTGTGGCTGCAGTTGGACCAGAATACCTACAAAAAAACTGCCCGCTCCAACTTTTCAACGGGCTTTTCGCCGGGTCCCAACCAGCACACCGAAGGGTATGATATTGAATCAGTTTTTATTAACCACGGAGATGTACTAAGAAAGGTTGAGTTTGAAATTACTGATACCCGCATGCAGGTACGCCTGCCAAAGGCTATTATGCCACATGGCGGCGGCATCAGTTTAATTATTAAATACAAATACACACTCCCCGGTAATTTTGGCAACCGCACCGATTACGTACAAACCAAAAACGGCAAAATTTACGAAATTGCCCAGTGGTTCCCCCGCATGTGCGTTTATGACGACACCCGCGGCTGGGATACCCTGCCGTTTTTAGGCAGCGGTGAGTTTTATTTGGAATATGGCGATATCGACTATAAAGTAACCGTGCCGGCTAATATGATTGTTGCGGGTTCGGGCGAGTTGCTTAATCCCAAAGAAGTGCTAACTGCGCAACAAAACACCAGGTTGGATGCAGCCCGTAATAGCGACAAAACCATAATGATACGCGATGTAAACGAGGTAACCAGCCCGTCATCGCGCCCAACCAACAAAGGCAATCTTACCTGGCACTTTAAAATGCTGAACACCCGCGATGTTGCTTTTGGCGCTTCGTCGGCTTATGTTTGGGATGCAGCAAGAGTTAACCTGCCGGGCGGTAAAAAATCGTTGGCCATGTCGGTTTACCCGGTTGAAAGCGCCGGTGAAGGGGCATGGGGCAGGGCGACCGAATACCTCAAAAAGTCGATAGAATATTTCTCGGAAAAATGGTTTGTTTACCCATGGCCATGCGCTGTTAACGAGGCGGGCATAGCAGGCGGTATGGAGTACCCGGGTATTGTGTTTGATGGCATTACAGATAAAGGCAAGGAGCTGTATTGGGTAACTGCGCACGAGATTGGCCATAACTGGTTCCCGATGATTGTAGGCAGCGATGAGCGCCGTTTTGGCTGGATGGATGAAGGCTTTAATACCTTTATTGACATTTACGCCTCGGACAACTTTAATAAAGGAGAATATGCCCCCAAACGCGATGGCGAATATGCACCGGGTGGGGGTAACCCTGCTGACGAAATCATCCCAATAATACAGGATCCTAACGCGCCAACGATAATGACCGCTGCCGACGCTATCCCCGAAAAATACCGCCACCCGCTGGTATATTTTAAACCTGCTTTCGGCCTGGTCTTATTGCGTGAACAAATCCTTGGTAAAAACCGGTTCGATTATGCGTTTAAAAACTACATCAACAAATGGGCCTACAAACACCCGCAGCCCGACGATTTTTTCAGGTCGATGGATAACGGCGCAGGCGAAGATTTGTCGTGGTTTTGGAAAGGGTGGTTCTATAATAACTGGTCGCTTGATATCGTATTGGTAGATGCAAAATACGCCAGCAAAGACCCGAAAAACGGCCTGCAAATAACAGTCGCCAACAAAGAGGCTATGGCTATGCCGTTTACCGTTGAAGTTAAATTGAAAGACGGCACCAAACAACGCACCTATTTCCCGGTTGAAACCTGGCTGCAAAACAAAGCTATAACATTTACCCTGCCGACAACAACCGAAGTGGAAAGCGTAACAATTGACCCTGACGCGGCTTTGCCGGATATTAACCGTAAAAATAATACAATGACGGTAAAATGAGGATTGCAGAGACGCGAAGCATCGCGTCTCTACAATTTTTCTAATTCGCGATACAGCTTTTCCGTAGGCAGCCCGACCACATTTGTATACGAGCCATCTATTCGCTCAATACCGATCAAGCCAATACGTTCTTGTATCCCGTATGACCCAGCCTTGTCAAAAGGTTTATATTTATCGACGTAATTACTGATTTCCTCTTCAGCGAGTTCGCTGAAATAAACTTCCGAAACATCATAAAAGCTATGGTATTTATGTTTGTGCAGCAGGCAAACCCCGGTAATTACCCTGTGCATCCTGCCTGAAAGCAATTGGAGCATTTCGATGGCGTGCGCCGCATCTTCCGGTTTACCTAATATCAGGTCATCAATGCAAACAATGGTATCAGCGGTAAGCACAATCTCGTCGCCAACGGTTTCATCAAATGCTTCCGCTTTTTTTGTGGCGATATAAACTGCCACTTCTTCGGGCGTTAAACTATCCGGGTACGATTCATCTACATCCTTCAGCACCACCCTGAATTCTATATCCATCAGTCGTAACAGTTCCTGCCTGCGTGGCGATTTTGATGCGAGAATAATATTGTAGTTCATAGTTGATGGTTCATGGTTTATAGAAGAAATGCTCATGGTTGATGGTTCATGGTTCATAGCCGGAAGCAAAGTCTGTTAATGGTTTCAGCTACAAAATTAGTGATCTGTATTAACCAATGGCCGCAGCTACCATGACCTATGAACCATCAACTATGAACTCTTCCCTACCAGCTATACGCCTCTTCGGTCATCCACTTATCCTGTATTTTCAATACCTTTTCAATTACATCTCGGGCGCAGCCTTTACCGCCAACAAAGGGCGAAACATATTTACTGATGGCCTTTATTTCTTCCACCGCATCGGCAGGACAAACAGGCAGGCCAACGTATTTCATAGCTTCCAGGTCGGGAATATCATCACCCATATACAGCACATTTTCGGGACTAATGGCCTTTTCTTCCAGGTATATCTTCAGTTTGGTAATTTTGGTGTGTATACCCATGTAAACATCCCGCACACCCAGGCTGTTTAAACGGTGCATCTGCGCCTTTGAGCGGCTGCCGGATACCGTAACAACATTGTATCCGCACTTTACCGCCAGTTGTAGCGCATAGCCATCCTTGATGTTAAAAGCCCGGCTTTGCAAACCATCGTCTGTCACAAAAACAGAGCCATCGGTAAGTACGCCGTCAACGTCAAAAACAAACGTAGTTATTTCTTTAAGCTTGGATAAAAATGATTCCACTAATTATTTTTTTTTATTCCACCGATTGTTGAATGATTTCACCGATGACCACAACTCACCACTGCAACTGCAATTACTGGTTATCCCGCCACTCATATACCCAGGCCGACTGGATTTGCTCCAGGTGCCCTTCGTTCGATTCTTCGCGGGTGCCCGCAAAGTTGGGCAGGCTCAGCACCCACTCCAGTAAATCCGTAAAACGGATGCGGTATATTTTCGATTCGCCAAAGTCGTCACCAAACTTTTCATAAAGCTCGATAGCAATGTCTTCGTGATCTTTCCAATGTATCGGCAGGCTAAACTTTTCGTCGTTCATTTTTGAATATAGTTATAATAGGTATAAGTGCTACTAATGCCCCAGGAATTGGTTTTGGTCTGGCAACGTAATCTCTATGTCGCCGTCAACAATAACACACTGGCAGCCCAAACGCGAGTTGATGCGCGGGTTAACCGCCCTGTCGATAAAATCTTCTTCTTTGTCAGATATCTCCTGGATATTATCCATACCCTTGTTTACATATACGTGGCAGGTACTGCATCCGCATACCCCGCCGCAATTGTGCTGCAGCTCAATGCCGTTTTCCAGGCAAACGTCCAAAACAGATTCACCTTCGGCAATGGGTAATTCAACACTGTCCATACCCTTCTCCTCAAAGCTTATCTTAACTTTAAAAATGTTCATTTCAGCAAAAGTAACAAAATTACCCGTGCCCGTGCCCCGTATTATTGTTTTTGATAATATCCTGACTTAACAACTCATAAATAGTCTTTAAGTCCGGCTTTGTATCCAGCATTTGCAAGTGTGCCGCCATGGTGTTTTCATCATTGCGGATAGCGGGTCCCGTTTGCACCTCCGCTGGCAGGTGGGTTTGTACTTTTTGGGCTGTTTCTAAAATCAATGGCCGCAACATTTCAAAATCCATTTCATTTTCTGCCAGTAATTGCTGTGCTATATTATAAAGGTAGTTGGGGAAATTACATGCAAACACGGCAGCCAGGTGTAATATTTTGCGCTGTGTCGAGCTTACCCGGTAAACGTTATTGCTTACGGTTCGCGCAAGGTCAATCAATAGGGTGGTTATGCTTTCATCCGCTCCCTCTATGCAAAGGGGCACCGTTAAAAAATCAACTTCCTTATTTTTACTAAGGGTTTGCAGCGGATAAAAAACACCTGATTTTGAGGTAAAATTCAATAATGTCCGCAAATCAGTAGCACCGGAAGTGTGGGCTATCAGCCTCTTGTGCTTCGCCAACGTTTCGGCAATTGAGCCGATGACATCATCCTTAACCGAAATTATAAAGATATCGGTCTCCGGGCTAACATGGCTTAAATCATCAATCGCTTCGGCGCCTACGTGGTAGGCAAGCAGTGCCGCGTTTTGCATATTGGCACTGTAAACCTGCACAATGCGGTGACCTGCGTTTTTAAAAGCAGCCGCAAGGTGTGTGGCAACATTCCCCGAACCTATTATACTTATGCGCATATATTGTAAATTATAGGTAGCGATAACACAAATATTTCCCCTATTTTTAAGTTTTCAGAAACGTTTATATTATCCAATTAACCAGGGCATGAAATTACTTAAAGTCATCTTTACTACCATCTTATTTTTAGCCATATTAACAAGTATTTACTTTTTGATTATGTACAAAAAAAGCGACATGGAGAAAAAGGAGCTGACAGATGAAGAAAGGAAAGGAACTACAGGCCAATACATAAAACTAAGCCAGGGCGTTACCCACTATGAAATAGCAGGGCCCGACACCGGGCAGGTAGTAATATTGGTACACGGTTTTAGCGTACCTTATTTTATCTGGGACGGTACTTATGAATACCTGGTTAAGCAGGGTTTCAGGGTAGTACGGTATGACCAGTACGGCCGGGGCTTTTCTGACAGGCCCGATGTAGTTTACAATAGCGTTCTGTATCAAAATCAACTGGCTGAATTGATTAAGCAACTGCACCTGAAAACCCCTGTTGATTTGGCAGGTGTGTCGCACGGCGGCAAGGTTATTACGGATTTTACCTGCAGCCACCCGGAATTGGTTAGTAAGGTAATTTTGGTTGACCCCGCCTACCCTTATGAAAAACCGTCAGAATCAAAGCTATACATTGACTATCACGAAGCTACCCATGGCGACGAACGGGCCACCGGGCAACTGGCAGATTTTAAATACCCGCAGCGGCACCCGGATTGGGTTGCTAAATACCGGGTGCAAATGCAGTACAAAGGTTTCAGGAATGCCCTGGTATCAACCATGTATAATTATAATTACAACGGTCGTGCAGCCAATGTCTGCCTTAACGGCACGCACAAACCCGTGTTGCTGGTATGGGGGAAAGAGGATCACACAGTTCCAATTGCATTCAGTGATTCTATCCGCAGCGTATTGAAAGTTGATTTCTTTCCGGTGGATGATGCCGGGCATTTGCCTTATATCGAGCAGGCAGATAAAGTTAATCCTATGATTGCGGAGTTTTTGAGGAAATAGCTCATTTTTAGGTCACTTTTTGATTTGATATTATCTCTAGCACGTCATTGCGAGGAACGAAGCAACCTCTACATATGCAAATCAACGAAATAAAGGCTTTGTGGTGACCTATCAGCCGCATTTAGGTCACACAAACATTAAGATCCATGAATGTCCTGCGTAGAGTTTGCTTCGTTCCTCGCAATGACGATGATATTTAAACTTGGGCTATACTATACCGTCTTCAGCTCGCTATTCCTTCTTCTTATCGACATTAAAAACCCTATTATCATAATAATAGTACCCGACCATAGGAAGTTGATATAAGGGAAATCAAGCGCACGCATTACTATCCATGGCTTTTTGTTTTGCGGCTGCTGGTAAACAACTATCTCCACCTTGTTTTCGGCAGGGATAATTTTTGAAAGGCGCAGCTTCAAGCCTGCATCTTCAACCTTGCGGGCAAAATCAAACACGCTTTTGTTCTTTATCATATAAACCGGCTCGGCTTCGTATTTTTTGTTGTGCGATATCACTTCCAGCTTTGCGCCGATGGCTACATCATTGCCTGTAATAGGAATATTCTGCACCTTAACTTCCCGGTTTAACGACTTCAATATGATGTCGCCGTCCCTGTAGTGAATGGTATCGCCAACAGCAATTTGGTGAGGAACAGGCTCATCGTAATTCTTATCGTCGTTTTCTTCGCCATGTGCGTCGCCTGCAGCAGCAGCCTGGGTATTGGTACCGACCGGCAAAGCTGTTATGTGAGTATACAAATCGTGCAGTAAATAATGTTTGGTATCAGGCACCGGCGATGGCTCCGAACCCATTTGCGGGTTGGTAAGCACGTTGGGTCTTAGTATAAATTCTTCTGTAACTTTACCAGTTTCATCCAGGCGTTTATAATTCACTTTAAAATAACGGTTAGGCGCTGCCACTGAGTCACCCAGGTAGGTAACCGTGTAGTCGCCCATTTTTACCGGCTCGTTTTTATAGATCATTACGTTTTCGCGCGCACTGCCCATACCCTCGGCCTTATCAAAACCACTCATTTTGATCACTCCCGACTCGTTAAGCGATACCACCTTGCGTGTTCCGGCAGCAATCAGCGCCCCAACCAGCATCAGCGCAAAACCAATGTGCGCCACTGCCGAGCCTGCAAGCTTAAACTTACCTTTAACCGCATCGGCCAAGACCTTGCCGTTGGCCAAAACCGAGTAAATAGACCCAAACATTACCAGGTTAAACACAAAATGTAGTTTGTAAAGGCCGGTAGCGTAAACGACCAAAGCAGTTATCAACGCCGCTAACACAAAGTACACCGCAGTAGTTATGAAAAAGCGGGTAATGTCTGATTTTTTGTATTTTAAAAACTGGGTAAAGCCGGTAAGTATTGCAATAACCATAGCAAACGAAGCCTGGATAACGTTATAATGCCCCACCAAATCAACCGGCGGTGCTATTTTGGTGCCAAATGCCCTGTTAAACACCGGGATTGATGTTACCAGCAACAAATGGAAACATGAAAGCGCCAGGAATATTGCACCTACAAACATCCAGAACTCGCGCGAATAAGTGTCTTCGTCCTTTTTGGTAATCGGCATCTCTTTGAACCGTGCCACTACCAGCCATACAGATATAACCAGGAACACGATAACGTAACTCACCAACTGCCCGAACATACCTAAATCGGTAAACGCGTGCACTGAAGTATCGCCAAGTACGCCGCTTCTTGCGAGGAATGATGAATATAGCACCATGATAAAGCTCACCAACACAAGGATGGTAGCAGTGACATAGGAGTGCCCGGTGTTTTTGTAAACAATCATTACGTGTACCCCACCCACTAACGTTAGCCATGGAAAAATCGACGCGTTTTCAACCGCATCCCAGGCCCAGAAGCCGCCAAAGTTTAGCGATTGGTACGCCCACAACGAACCCATTATTACACCCACACCCAAAATCATTGAAGCAAAAAGCCCCCACGAAATAGCAGGTGCAATCCATTCTTTATAACGTTTTTGCCAAAGCCCCGCAACAGCATAGGCAAATGGTACAACCACTGATGCCGCACCTAAAAACAGGGTTGGCGGGTGTATTACCATCCAATAGTTTTGCAGCAAGGGGTTCATACCCTGACCGTCTTTTATATACGTAAGATAATCAGATCGCGAAAATATCGGCCCCTCAACTGCATTCCTTAAAAGCAGGAATGGCGAACTGCCTATCCTCGCGCCAAAAAGCTCGATGCCTAATAGCATTGATGCCAGGAATAACTGTGAGAGTGAAATAACCGTCATTACCGGCCTTTCCCACGATTTTGCGCGCCAAATCAGGATATTACCTAAAACCGCCTGCCAGAACGTCCACAACAAAAAGCCGCCTTCTTGCCCGTTCCAAAATCCGGATACGATGTAGTAAACCGGTAACGACCGCGAGGTATAGGCCCACGCGTAATGATATTCGAAATAATGATTGTAAATAACGTAAAACAGTAATACTGCTACGCCTAAAATAGATATGGAATTCGCCCAGAAGGCTATGCGCCCCATTTTCAGCCACGAAGTATCAAGTTTATTGGTACTGGTAGTAGCAAAATAATAACTTATAGTTGAGAGTAGCGCCGCGCCGAATGATAGAATAACAAACACTTGCCCAATATGGCCGGGCAAAAGGTGTTCGCCTTTAAAAGCTGTATCCATTAAATAATTTTATATTTCGGCCGTTTTAGCCTTGAACTCGGTAACTTCTACTTTGTCTTTGGTGTACTTCGACGGGCATTTCATCAGGATGGTTGATGCATGAAATTCTTTGCCTGTCATGCGGCCGGTAAGCACAATCTGTTCCGACTTCTCGAAATCCTGTGGCTTGGTGCCGGTATATATCACCTTACATTCCTCACCTTTATTATCTTTCACAAAAAATGCAAAATAGTTAGCATCCTTTGCAGCGTCGTAATAAAGTTCCTTGCTTTTATCTAAATGGCCAACTACGTGTAGCTCATCAGTTGTTTTTTTAGCGTCGCTGAACGAGCCGTAAGTACTTGAGCTGGAATAAGTACTGATAATAACTGCTATCGCGATAGCAATTACAACCAAACCAAATATTGCGCTTTTTTTCATTAAAGGTTATCTCCTCGTATTTCGGTTTACAAAAATACAAAACGTTAATGTAATAATGTTTATTACAAGGGATTAATATTATTTAGAATTATTCTTAATTAAGTCAGTAAAGTCCGAAAAGAAAAAAGAAAAACGAAGTTGATTAGATTGATTGAGTTGGATTAAGTTAATTAAGCTTCTCAAAACTTGCAGCGTCTTTACTGACTTTCCCAACTTTTCGGACTTTCCCGACTTCCAACTAACGTATCAGCGCTATGCTTCCCCCCTTGCTTATCTTTATCTGATTATAATCATCATAGCCGTCCAGTATCCAGTAGTAAACCCCGGTGGGCAAGCTGTGACCGCCAAAACTGCCGTCCCAATAGCCTGTGGTCGATTTTGTTGAAAATACCAGTTTTCCGTAGCGGTTAAAAATTTTAACGTCAGTAAATGTTGCTACGCCATTCAGCGTAACCAAAAACTTGTCGTTTACACCGTCGTTGTTAGGCGTAAAGGCAGTTGGGGCTACTATGGTATAAGGCGGAGGCGGGTGTATCACCACGTTAACTTTCGCTATTTTTTGGCAGCCATAGGCGCTTTCGGCCTTTACATAATACACGCCGCCATATTTTATGGCTGTGTAGTTATAAACAGGCTTTGTGGCCCCGGCATCACTATAGTAGCTATATCTTAAATCATTTTGATGGGCAAAAGTTGTGGTAAGGTCAACCGTAACCGGGAAATCAACCGGCGCGGGATCAATGATGTTTATTTCGGGATAGGCAATAGTTACGTGCACGGGCAGTATATTCATACAGCCTTCCTTGTTTATTCCCTGTATGTAATAAGTGCCGGTATCGGTAACATGCTTGGGCGTGTACACATAGCTTGTCGCCAGCGAATCTGTAAAATAAGCAAATGTGGTTTCAGGACTGGTGCCCGCTGTTACTTCAGGCCGGGTAAGGTCAACACCGTCCCCGGGACACCCTTTTACAGTATCTTGTACCTTTAACCTAAACCCCTCGTCAATTTTATTTACAAGGGTATGCAGGGTGTCTACGCAGCCTACTCCGTCATAGGGCAGTGCCACCAGGGTATAGCCGGTATTGTCGGGTGGTGGCGGCGATAAGGTTAAGGTTTTGCCTGCTCCAAGCTGTTTCGACATATCACCATTATACCAAAAATATTGTGCAAAGCCGGTAGGTCCATATAAGGTAACCGACCTTTGGCCCAGGCAATAAGCATTTCCTGCTATAGCGTTCCCGTTGTCCTCTTTCATGTCAAGGTAAGCATAGCCAAAATGCTGCCCCCGGGTACAATCATTCGTTGTAAATTCAAGCCTGATGGTTTTACCAAGATAGTGGCTAAGGTCTATCGTTGCTGTCGACCAATCTTTATAATAAATGCTCTCTCCCTTGTGGCCAACCGCCGTTGATAATTTAAAACCCGGCAAGGTAGAAGATGCGGCAAAATCAAAAGCCGGGCATTCAATACTTGTATGATCGGTTACATCAAAAACGTGCGCGGTAAATTTGGGTTGTTGAAATGGCTGGTGATTAGGATTTTCGAGCACCACAGCGTAATTGAAAACTATACTGTACGATTTTATATTAGGCACCTTAAAAGTATACGAAATGCGCTCCGCTTCCTTTTGTACACTGTCGTTACCCAATTTAACAGAATAGTCGCCGCCTGTGGGGCACATTACCGGAAAGTTGCCGTAAGGGTCCCGCTGCGAGCCGTTATACAGCCGGCCAAGTAGCGTGTGTCGGGTATTGACGGGTCCGGAAGGTGTAAGGTCTATCTTGCCCAGGGAGTCGATATGCCCGATAAAGCAATCCCAGTATGCAAAATTGCCATTTTCGAACCCGATATTTGGTGTTTGGGCAAATGTTTTAAAGCTGATAAATAATAATATTACGACTAACTTTTTAAACATCCCCATTCCATTAATCAATTAAAGGTAAACGTTTTAACCATTAATGTTAAAGCACCGGTTTTAAAAGTATGTAACTTATTTAACATAAATATTAAATATAACCGCGCGCAGCAAGAAAGGATGATTTGGCATATAACCGTGCCCGTATGTTTACCTACGGTAAATTTGGTAAATCGGTTGCCTGGATAGCAGTTTGACTCTTCAATTTAAAACTAAAAAGCCCTTCATACCGAAGTACAAAAGGCTTTTTGTTTTTTCAAATCCGAAATCGATCCGCTACATAGCGGACGACCTCCGAAATCCGTTATGGCCAAATACCAAGATTTTGGTACGATACCGCGATTTTATTAATGGCGCCAACCATTGCTGCACTGCGCAGGGTATCAATTTTAGGATTGGCTTTGTAGGTTTCCCTTATTTCGTGGTACGAGCGTATCATGGTATCTTCCAAACCAGAGTTAACCAACTCAAGCTCCGAGGCTCCCTTAATAATAGTCGACCGTTGCATTGGCGTTAGTGCCACTCCGGTTAAGCCTTCAACCATGTTTACCAGGTTAAGGTTAGAGTTTTCTTCAAACCTGCGGTTCATACGGCCGAATGCCACATGCGAAAGGTTTTTCAACCACTCGAAATATGATACGGTTACACCGCCGGCGTTGGCGTACATATCGGGGATAATTAAGCCGCCGTTTGCGTAAAATATAGTTTCGGCTTCGGGCGAGGTAGGCCCGTTTGCACCTTCGGCAATAATTTTTGCTTTAATATTTTTAACGTTTGCCAGGGTTATCTGGCCTTCTAAGGCTGCAGGCACCAAAATATCGCATGGTTGCTCCAGGCCTTCCATCGAATTTTTAAATTCTTTTTTAGCGCCGGCATAGCCAAGTATCGATCCGGTTGCCTTGCGGTGCTGGAATACTGCATCAACATCCAGTCCATCTTCGTTGTAAATAGCGCCTTCAAATTCGCAGAGACCTACCACTAGGGCGCCAAACTCAGCCAAAAACTTAGCTGAATGGTAACCTACATTACCCAGGCCCTGTACAATTACTTTTTTGCCCGATATGCCCGGCAGCAAGCCGATTTTCTGCATATCCTCGCCTACACTCACACATTCGCGGATGGCGATGGCTACTCCCCTGCCGGTTGCTTCCTTACGGCCTGCAATACCATGCAAAGCAATTGGCTTACCGGTTACCGCACCCATAGCATCAAGCTGACCCGGGTTCATGGTGGCATAAGTATCGGCAATCCAGCTCATTTCGCGCTCGCCCGAACCATAGTCAGGGGCAGGCACGTCGATGCTTGGGCCAATAAAATTCTTTTTGATGAGCTCCACCGTGTATCGGCGGGTAATATTTTCAAGTTCGGTTAAGCTGTAGTTTTTGGGGTTTATTTTGATACCGCCTTTAGCACCACCAAACGGCACATTCACAATGGCGCATTTGTAGGTCATAAGGGCTGCAAGCGCCATAACCTCGTCCTCATTAACCATCTCGCTGTAGCGGATACCGCCTTTGGTTGGCGACTGGTGCTGCGAGTGTTCAACGCGCCAGGCATCAATCACTTCAAAGCCATTGCCCCGGCGTATAGGGAAACGGAAACGGTAAACACTGTTGCATGATTTAATCTGGTCTAACAGGCCGGAATCGTGCTTGGTAAATTGAGCTGCGTAATCAAAGTTTTTACATACGTCACCAAAAAAGTGGGTATCTTCATTAGCGGCCGGGTTGGTAGTAGCCATAAATTTTGTTTGATAATTATTAAATCGTTAAAAAAGTGCACAAATTTGATACATTTTTTATCAATATCGCAAATTTATTATCTACAGTTTTGCACTGCATGCATAATATTACATTAAAATGCAGGTTTAAATTGAATAGGCTTATTTTTTGAACTATTTCTCTTTTTCGATTTTTCTTAACCGCCTGTCTATCGAGAACAAATAGATGGCTATACCTGCAAGAATTATGACCACAATGGCCACTACAACGTAAATTTTACCAGAACTGCGGAACACATCGGCCATTTCGGGCCCCGAAGTGGCTTGGGCAAAAACAGCGATATTGCTTAGCGTTAACAGTATTAAAAACAGTAATTTCTTCATCAATCCAGCGAATTATTTTTGTACTCAATTAAACGGATGCGGTACCTTAGGGTAGCTATCCAAACCGCCAACAGGCTCCAGCCTGCCATTGCCGGGTAAAAAACGGCCCTCATCCGGCCATCCAGGTCATAACGGCCAAAGGCCGGGTTGCCCCCGTTACCCGGGTGCAGCGAATCTGTCATCCTCGGGATAACAAATATCAATACGATCATGATCGGGAAGGCGAAAATATTGTATATGGCCGATATTTTTGCGCGTTTTTGCTCCTCATCTATCGAGTTGCGCAATACCAGGTAGGCACAATACAGCAAAAAGGCAATGGCGGCGCTGTTTTGCTTCGGGTCGCCGCTCCAGTAGGCGCCCCAGGTATATTTGGCCCAAAGCATACCGGTAAGCAAGCCAAGCACATAAAAAAACATCCCGGTGTTAACACATTCCACAGCAGCAAGGTCATCCTTCTCCAGCCCCTTGTCCAAATACCGGATGCTGTAAAAAACCGACATCACAAAAACCGACAGCATAGCCATCCACATCGGTACGTGGAAGTAAAGGTTACGGATGGTTTCGTTAAGGATAAACTTATCAGGGACGCCCAGCAAAAAGCCGGCAATCAGCGTGTAAAACAGCAGGATTATGGTGCCCACCTTCCACCACATCTTTGTCATTTGCCTTTGCAGAAAATGATAAAAATTGGCAGCTATCTGTGAAATAATCTTCATAAAAATTTGTAGGGCAAAGGTAGTATTTTTAGTTGATTAGGTTGATTAAGTGAGTGGTTGTTTTTTGTTTAAAAAATCGCCAAAAATGTTCCTGTTCACAGTGAAACACAAGGAACAGCGTGGAACAGTAAAATCCAACACTTTTTGGTAAAAAGTGCATTTCCGGCTCATCTTGGCAGTTTTCTATTTAAAAGCTCCACGAAAAATGAAAAAAGTACTGACAAAATAGTGTCAGCACTTTTATAATATTTAATGACGATATAAGGCATCACCGATATCCGGCTGATGTATTGTCCATCTTGCTTACGGGTGCCCCACCCGTATAGGCCAACGCTGCCTTGCGCAAGGTTGAGGTGG
Source organism: Mucilaginibacter flavidus (assembly GCF_024055575.1). Classification (GTDB taxonomy): domain Bacteria; phylum Bacteroidota; class Bacteroidia; order Sphingobacteriales; family Sphingobacteriaceae; genus Mucilaginibacter; species Mucilaginibacter flavidus. Next base: position 38,022 of record NZ_JAMXOE010000017.1, read on the forward strand.
CGGAAAAATCGCGTACGGCAGCTTGTAAAGCGTTCCATTTTCGCACATGGAACACCCGGAACGCTGTGAAACATACTCATTTTCAGCTATTTAAAAAATGCAAATTTTACTTCAACAAAAAAGTCTGCATTTAAAAACGCGGTTTACCTAAATGCAGAAACACGTAGCCCACCGCCTTTGGCCTGACCAGATACGCGATCTGAATAAGTATGTTATAAAAAGTTATAGAAAATTACTTCTCAGAAAAAACACCTTTGAAAGCGTTTATAACTTCATCCTGAATTTGTTTTGGAACGTAAGTATGTTTACTGAAGCCAATTGTATATCTGCGGTCGTCCCACGTTGTCAGGAACTGATGGGAAAGCTTATCAGGTGCTTTACCTGAAATATGATTGATTTGATTTTTAAATAAGCCGAAGTTTCTTTCTTCTATGTCCTCAACTTGCAGTTCAAACTCTGCCATCTTTTTGTCGTGATTTTCGCCCCACATTGATGCCATAATTTAATAAAATTTTAAGATTTATATAACAATGTAATTCACCTGTTAACCTTTAAATATGTTCAATAATCATTACCCTCTAAGTTAAACAAGCTTCGATTCATCTGTCCGTCTTCCGTAGTTTATATCACATCTAACAACTTCGGAAATGCACGACCAATGACGCTTAAGTTTTGATTTTCTTCCTAAGCCTGTTTATCTGCGCCTTTTGCTCTAACACTTTCGCTGAAATCTCTTTTAGCATTTTAACGGACTTTTTGCTCTCCAAAGCCTTCCCAGAGTCATGCTCGGGTTTCGTTATTTTCTTCGTCATTATAACTTTAAGTTTATCAAATATAACTAAAAGTTATGACTTGGCAATGCAAATAATTAGTATTTATTGAATTGTTCCCGTGAACTATCCCTGCTAACACAAGGGTTTCTTTTTTTTTGAAATCGCACAGCCTGCCGGGTTGCGGCCCGCGGGCGGGGAACAAAGCGAAAGGCAACCTCTGTCCAATGGCCTAATCGGATACTCAGAATTTAAAGGGAGTTGTTTTAATCGCTTTGTTTCAATACATTTAAGCCACCTAGCAAGTGTCTATTTTCATTAAGCTAAAGTTAAATTATTTAAAATGAGGGCAGTAATCTTAATTTTGGTATTTACTTTATGTTCAGTATTCTGTGTAGCTCAATCGCCGAATCCTAAAATTTGGACAAAAAACTATAAGCTGCGATACTACAAAAGGTTAATTTCTAGCAAGGATACAACGTTGCCAGATGATTTGAAGGTAAAAGATTGTAACTGTATAGTCGAGAAAATGGCGGTTAAATACCCACAAGGACTGCCAACCAAAATACCTGATAAAGTCATGGTTAAAGTTGCTGGTGATTGTGCCAAAGAACTAACCAATATAATACCATGGAGCAGTTTTTTTGAACAGTCTTTAAAAGAAACATTTTCACAAAATGAGTTAATTAAAGCACTTCCAACCCAAGGAAGAATATCTCTATGCAATTGTTATATAACTCAATTAAAAAAATCATACCCTAACGGGTTGCCAAGAAACCTTGCAGATAATGATATGAAGCATATTTTGCAGAAATGCCCAATGAATAGGTATAGATAGCCTGTCGTAAATATTTATATTGTTGACTCGATTGAAAGCTGCTCCTGCTTCCGCAATCGTTTCCTTTTTAGCTAACGCATAGCCACCCGGATTGTTACCGGCTAACAGCCAACTGAGTACCTGGCAACCATCCACTAATCTACAACAACTTTAATTAAGGAAATGATATAGAAATTGGCACCAAATAAATATTTACATCATACTAAGTAAGGCAAATAATTACCCGTAAAATAACTCATCACGCTCTGTTTCGTGAAATTTTTTTAATCCTTTTACCAAGTCTCTTGCAAACGCATAATTAGCCCATAATAATATACCGGCAGCCAGCCAGTCCCGAAATTCAGTTTTCTCGCCTCCGTTCCAAAAGCCATACATTAAAAACAAGATGGATATAATAGATAGGGCTACAGTATATTTTTCAGAAAATTTATATCGCCAAATCGGGCAAATTTTACTAAACAGGTTAATTATAATCATCGCTATAAAAGCGCATATATACCTTACTACATAAATGATGGTTGTTCCTATTACTAAAAACAAAAGCCAAAACGCAATGAAACTTAACTTTGATTTTAAATCGAAGAACAACACCAGTCCGTTTACACATACCCAATTAAACCCACAAAAAACCAAAGGAATGATAAAAAACATAACTATGGCATAAATTACGATGCGTAGTGTATCTGAAAACTCTGTTGTCATTTCATTGAGATTAGATCGATAAAAAAGCCACTTGTTAGGTAGCCTAAATGTATTAAAATATTTTGATTATTATTTTCTGGCCTTCCAGTCCTGCCCCACGCAAGCGGGTTTCTTTTCCGCCGTACAGTCTCCCGGCTGGTGGCCTGTTAACAGGTAAAAAGCGATAGGCCAACCATCCACCTAATCTATAATAATTTAAATTAATGATATATAAGTTCACCTCGATCGAAAACAGTTTGATTTATCTATAAACAACAGAGGTATCAGACATCTTATCAACAAGAGTTTGTTTGTTTTTATCGCCCAACATTATTAAATGGCCAATGCTAAATGTTATAAAATTTAACACCATAAAAACACCTCTAACAAACCCCATAAAAAAGTTAATCGGTTTTTTACTTTTAGTATAAACAACGGTTAGTCCAAAAATAAGCATGCCCGGTGTCGCGTTAAATAAACCTAAAAAAATAGCGTAATAGGAAACGTATACAGCAAAGGCATACCCATAATATAAATTTGTTTGTTGATAGGTAAACGGCACATTATAAGCAATGATAGAAACTGTTCCATAACATATTATATGGTCAATTACATAATTAAAACATCTTGGCCAAAAATTAGCGTATTGATGTTTTTCGGGCTGATTTTCTATATTAGTTTTAAGGATGCCATAACTATTTTCGCATGCCACTATATCGGCTTTTGGCACACCCCTTTCAATTAAAATTTCCTCTATGATGGGTATTGCCGCTGGGTCGTAATCATCTTGAGTAAAAGACAAAATATCAATTAGTTGTAATGATGTTTTGCTATTTAAAGCTTTCTTAACAGCGTTAAAATCAATTGGAGAAGGCATTTTGGTTAAATTTAGGTAAATAAAAAAGCCACTTGTTAGGTGGCTTAAATGTATTAAAATGTTTTGATTAATGTTATTCCTTTTCCGACTTACCAGCACCGCTCCCGTAAGCGTTTTCCTTTTCCACCGCCACACAACCTCCCTCTTCTCGGCCCGCTGACAGTTAACAAAATGACAGGCACTCAATCCAACTTAATCAACTACTCAACCCACTCACCCACACCCTCACTTCCCATCCGGCACATAATCAACCGGCAACAGATCCGACAGCCTGGACTTTGACCAGGTCCCTTCCAGCAACGGCGGCTGACCGATGACGATGCCATTCATATCAAACAAAGTATAACCGGGGTCGAACATGGTGAGGATACTGGTTTCATAGTTTGTCATGTCCAGCGGGCGGTACAAATCCTTATTATAAACCTCGTCGCGCCTTTTGGTGTAAACCACGTATAAATAGTTAAGCGGGTGAAAGGCGAATACACCCTGTTTTTCGGTGGTTGTAAATACCTCGTAAGGCATAACCGGCACCTTGTTAAGCGACTCTTTATAGTATTTCGACAGGGTCGACAAATCCTTCCAATAATTGAACGAATCAACCATCCCCCTTTGACCAAAAAAATTCGCCTTCTTTCTTATCACATCGTCGGGCGGCCGGTTGGGATTAATCTGCCGGTTCAGGTGGTACATAATAAAGCCATCCTCGGTTAGCTTGTTGGTATACAAACTCCTAAAAAAGTGCATGGCCGAGCCGTAGTAACATTCTTCGCGTTTTTCGTGCCATTTCTTTTTTTGCGCGGCATTGCCCGGCAGTTCCTCAAAAAGCCGCTCGCCACCCCACGAAATAACACCCGCCAGGCGGTCGCTTATAAAACCTTTGAGCAGGAATTTTACACGGTAGCCCAGCGCCTTGTTATCTACAATTAAAAATTCGTCGCCGCTGGCTTCAAGCGTTTGTTTGGTGCGATTGAACTGCAGGTTTAAAATATGCGGGTTTTCGACCACGCAATTTTTGGCATTTTCATCAACCCCGATAAAATCTTTTCGAAATGCTTCGTAATTTTTCTTCCAATCCGCAGCTGATGATATGGTTACCTCGCGCAGCATTAAAGGTTTGGGGGTTAATTCAATATCCAGCTTTATCGGCTCGTGCCCTACCAGTATGTCTTTGGTAAAATCCTGGTAGCCTAAAATGGTAACCGTTAAATTGTATTGCCCCGGCCTTATGCCATTGAGCGTAAACCGGCCTTCGGAACCCGAGGCCGAACCAACAGACGAATTACTTAAAAACACACTTGCACCGGCCAGTGGCTTTTTTGTTTCGGCATTGGTTATAACGCCGGTAACCGTGCCATACTGGGCAACAGCTAAGGCCGGAAAGACTATTAAAAGAAAGATGAGCCAGGGGAATCGCATCGTTTAAATTAAACTTGATTTAAAGATGCTAAAAAACGGAAAAATTGTGAAGTCCGGAAGACCGGGAGTCCGAAAGTCTGAAAGAAAGAGCGGATATGATGTAAAAGTATTAATACACGAACCAATAACTGTTTTTCAGCTTTTTCAAAAAGGATATAATTCAAATTGTCACTAAAATACCTCTAGTCGTATATCTCCCGATTATACAGCGTGGTGGAATTTGGCTAAAGCCATGTTTTGTTATTTTATCTTTCCCGTCGGCTGAAGCCAGACGGCAATGAATTGAAAAGAATTGTTTCATTGCCGTCTCTTTTAAGGGACGGGCAACAAATAACGCGATTGGGGCTTTAGCCAAAAGCCGCAAGTGACAATTTGATTAGCGCCTCTACAGTAGTTCACTGGCGCAAATTTCGGAGCCTTAGTCTTTACTGACTTTCGGGACTTTACCATCTTTCGGTCTTTATTGACTTTCCCGACTTCCGGACTTTTCTAATCCCTCCACAAAAAAGGGAACAAAATAAGCGAGGTAGTAATCACAATAACATTAATGGCCACCAGCACGCCTATGTCGCCATAACTTATACTGCGTTGCAGCCCATCCATAGCCGCTTTACTAAGCCTTATGAGTATCAGGATTATGGGGATGATTACCGGGAAGCTTAATATCGCCATCAGCGTACCATTATTACCCGCTTTCGAGGCTATGCCCGATATCATGGTAAAAACGGTTGAAAAGCTCAGGCTGCCCAAAAAAACGGTTAAAAAATAGTAAAGCGGGTCGCCTAGGGTATTGTTAAAAAATAACATGTAAACCGGCAAGGCCAGCGCGCTCAGCAGCGACATCAGCAATATATTGTAAATAGTTTTTGAAAGGATAATAGCCTGCGGACTTGCGATAGAATAATAATACAGCAAACGGCTCTTGCTCTCCTGCATAAAACTTTTGGCAATGGCATTAACCGATGCAAAAAGTATAATTATCCAGAACAGGATGTTCCAAACAATAGGATAGCCCGGCGAATTTTTAAAACCGGGATTGAGGTGAAACGACATGTAGCAGATAAACACCGTCGACACCACGTACAGCAGCACCCCGTTAAAGGCGTATTTTGAACGCCACTCCAGCACAATTTCTTTTTTTAAAAGATGAACGGTTTGGTTGTACAGCTGCATGGGCGCAAAGATAGGGTTTTGAGTCCGAAAGTCGGGAAAGACCGGAAAGTCAGTAAAGACGAGACGAACGTTAAAAAAACATGTCATTTCGACGAGGTACGAGGAGAAATCTTGTACACCGTACATAGTCCGATATGCATGGCGTACAAGTTTTCTCGCTCTCGCTCGAAATGACAATGATGTTTAATTATCCAAATCCTTAAAATTATCTCCTGACATCCGGTCTATCAATTTCCCAAGCGGATCAATTCCGGCCCGGACGGGTTTGCCTTTTACGGTAAACGAAAACTGGTGGCTGCCATAGCTAAGCTTCATCCTTTTAAGATATAGCGGATTGGTAACATTTTGCCCGTCCTTATTTTTAGCATCTGCGGCAAAAACACCGATGTCGATATAATCATTCATCTGTTTGGCAGGTACATCGTTTCCTTTGGCATCGATGTAAGTTTTCGCTGCGGTTACCTTCAGGGTAACATTGTACTCATCGTTTTTACCGGTTGGTACGGCCTTAAAGTCTTCCACCCTATTTTCATACAAGGTTATTTTCTTCCAGGTATCCTCCAGGTAATATTGTACCGAATCAGGCGTGTGTTTTTGCAGGTATCGGTAAAGGTCGTTTGAGCCTGCATAGGGCGGTGTGTTTTTAAATGCATAAGCATCTTTAAACTCGCGCAGGGCGGCGTTCATATTGTCTTCGCCAAGCAGATCCTTTAATCCATACATCACAAAGCCGGCTTTGTCGCCCCATTCAAACCAGGTGTTGGCGGTAAGTACCGGGTGCTCGCGCTCCTCCAGCCTTGTGCGTACAAACGTGTAAAAGTTCACACGGTCCTGCAAAATCCACCTGATGTTGTTTTTGCCGTATTTTTTCTCGGCCATTACCAGTGCGCTGTAGGTGGCCAGCCCTTCAGGTATTACCAGCGAGCCTACAGTTACATTTGGCGCTACCTGGTACCGCCACCATTGCTGGGCCAGTTGCCGGGTAAGGTTAAAATAGGCAAAATCAAATTTGTCAGTACCGCTAAAGTCAGCATTCCAGGTGTTGTACTCAGCATAGGTATCAAGGGTGGTTAATGATGCATCACGCGGTCCATAATGCGATGTCTCCGCGAAACGCATATTTTTGAATGGAAATGGGCCATAAGCCGATTCAAAATACTTCAGGCCATCCTCATAAGCCTTCATAAAACGAGGGACATTTACGCTATGTGCCGGGTGATAATAAATATCCACGTCAACCGGGTGGCTCACGTTAATAGTTTCATGCAAATCGGCATAACGCGCCGAAATTATCGCGAGAGGCGCATACATGCCCGGCTTATCCTGCACGTAATGGAAATAGTTGCGCCCTTTATCGCTCCATTTTTTTACCAGTTCGCCGGGCGCTACAGCAGTTTGGTCGCCGGCAGTGCTTACGGTAATATCCATGGTCATCAGGTCTGCTGCCGCGCCGGCCTTCAGGGTTTTTATTCCTTCAGGGTCATTTTGGGCTACTTCCTCTTCCTGCTTTGGTGGCAGGCCATTCTTTTTACGTACATACGGGCTGTTTATTTCGTCGTCATCATCATACCCCATTCCAGGCAACCCGCCATTAAAAAATATGCCGTTCTTTAACAAATTGGCAGCATACAAACCATTTTGAAATCCCGTATTGTAAACAGCGGAGTTAACTTCAAGCAGGGCTGAGTCGCCCGGAGCAATGGGTTTGTCAAACTTATACAAACGAAAATCCGCAGTATCCTTAGCCGGCCTGAAGATATTAAACATTCCCCGGTCGTACAGCAGGGGGCTGGTAAATGGTACAGGTTTGCCGTTTAATTTAATAGAGTATTCCGTCAGCCCGTCGGCATCAAGCAGCAATTGCGAAATTGGCACAGCGTTTTTGTTTTTTATGGCAACAAAAGCTTTTACATTTTCCCGTTGTTCACTGGGGTATAAATCAATAAAGAACTTAAATGCTGTAACTTTAGGCAGCGGGAGTTTTGCATAACGCTTTAGTGATTTTTCGTAGATAATCGCCCTGTCTTCCGATTCGCCCTTGGTAAGGAAAGCATTTAAATAGCTCACATTATAATAATTGTAAGCCCCAACCGCCAAAAATGCAAACAGTACTACTGCGGTTATTAACTTCGTTTTGCCGTCAAAACGCTCCCCAACCAGCTGGAGCCTCTCTTTAAACGAACTGCTGACGCCCCTATAGTAAAACAACGCAGCTATAATTACCAGCAACCCTGCGCATAGCAGCCAGTACAGGTTGAACCAGGTTACCGGCGCGAGCATATGCCCCATCCCGTCCATATCCGAAATACCGTACCATGGGGTGTATGAATAATTCAGCAGGTTATAATTGAAAGTTCCTGTAGTTTCTAAAAAGAATACCAGTACCCAAATTGTAACGCCCACGCCGTGCGCGACAAACTTATTATTGATAACCACATGCACTACATAGCTAAACACCACCATCTCCAGTAATCGCGGCAGCAAAACAGCAAAAACGGTGGTGAAATATACCAGCAGGTTATAGTGAAAAAACCCTTTCGCCGTTTGCACCACCATGCCGGTAACCATCGGGATTAATGACAAGCCAAACCCGATTATCAGCAGTGCTACCAGCTTCGAACCATTCAATACCCAGTTTGGCGGTGGCAGCGAATCATTGATAAAAGCATAACGTGTTACTTTGTCACGATGCAGCGTTTCGCCGGTATAGAATATTATAATGAAAAAGATAAAAAACGGGAAGACATCATTAAATATCCCCAAAAGCATCACCGTTCGCGGATAGTATGGCACGCCGTAGTCCCGGTTGCCCATCCAAAATACAAAGCCGAGGAATACCAATCCGGTAATTACTATAATCCAGAAGTAATTATCGCGGAGGATGTTCATCAGCTCGAGCCTGCTTAAATTGAACAGGGTTTTGCGGTTGTAAGGCTTGGTGAAGCTAACCTTTACGTTTTGGTTAATAGCTCGTTTCACTTTTGCCGGTTCATCATCAATGGCGGCTTTATCCCTTTTCCCGCTGAAGAATTTCTCGAAGGTGAAATTAAAGTAGGTAGCCAGGAGTATCACCAGCCCCAGGCCGGTCCATAACAGCCGGTTAAGCAGCACAGCGCCTTCAACCGGAAACAGCGTTGTGTTTTTGACGAATGATGGCGTGCTCGACGATATCATCCTGATGGCGCTTATCCCAAAAGGGTCCGCTAATATGGTTACCGTAGCATTGTTGGTATTGTTTAGGAAGAAAACTGAAATGAAATAACCGAGGAATAGTAATATACCTCCTGCGTAAATCACCTTCACATTCCGGGTAAATGCCACCAACCCAAAAAACAATGCGGATGCGAAGAACAAATTTGGCAGCGCTATGGTAACAAATGGCTGAAAGTAATACATGAAGTTATTGGGTCCATATTCCTTGGCATCCCTCCAGCCCATTGCTGGGCCAAGCTTTGTACCAATTATAGCGCCTATAACTACCGAAGTTGCAATCAGTGCCATAAACAGGAACGAGCCCAAAAACCTCCCCCAGAAATATCCGGGTTTTGTTATAGGATAGGTGAGGTAGTAGTCCTTAGTATTATACTCAATGTCGCGGTATAGCGCAGTACCCATAATTGATGAGCTTACCAGCATCATCATTAATGTTATAGCGGAGCACCAAAACGAGATAATGTATGGCGAATTGATATGTTGTTTTTCGCCCAGGGGAAGCGAACCGGTGGCGAAAGTGCCGATAGTAAATATGAGTGCAGCTGCAAAGTACAGGTACACGGCGGGCCTGCGGGTCCGGTTTTGGACCTCGAACAGAAAAATTTTCCAGAACATATTTATATGATTTAGAGGAGGTTAAATGGTATTTACATCCACGCGGGTTGCAATATTACTAAAGTACACGTCTTCAAGATTAGGCACCGCCGCAACGAAGCCGCTGCCGGGATTCGTATCACTAATGATCCTGATATGCAGCTGCCCCGTTTTTAACTGGGTTGATATTACTGTGAAGTCGTCTTTATAAAGCCCCAGCTCGTTTTTGCCAATGGCCTTGGTAAATATTTTGCCCTCCATTTCGGTAACGGCTGTATCCGGTTCCCCGGCATAAAGCACCTCCCCCTGGCAAATTATGGCAAAGTTTGAGCAAAGCGTGCTCACATCTTCTACTATGTGGGTTGATAATATCACGATGGTATTTTCTCCCAGTTGGCTCAGCAGGTTGTAAAAGCGGTTACGTTCAGCGGGGTCCAAACCGGCGGTTGGCTCATCCACAATAATCAGTTTAGGGTTACCGATCAGGGCCTGCGCTATCCCGAAGCGCTGTTTCATGCCGCCCGAGTAAGTGCCCAAATGTTTCTTTCTGTCTTTTGACAGGTTCACATTTTCCAGCAGCGAACTCACAAGCTCTTTGCGTTCGGCGCTATTACCAATCCCTTTTAACTGGGCAATATGGTCGAGCATCCGCTCGGCTGAAATTTTGGGGTAAACGCCAAACTCCTGCGGCAGGTAGCCCAGCAATTGCCTAACCTGGGTTTTGCTTTTCAGCACATCAAGGTCGTCTAAAAAAACGCTGCCTTTATCAGCTTCCTGCAGGGTAGCAATGGTGCGCATTAGCGATGATTTGCCGGCGCCGTTAGGGCCCAGCAAACCAAACATGCCATTGTTTAAGGTTAGCGATACATCCTTTAAAGCATGCACGCCGTTTGCGTATGTTTTTGAAAGTGAATTTATAACAAGTTTCATATTTGTAAGGATTAAGATTTATATCATTGTTTATTTATTAATTTTTTAGCTGCGCCGGTGAATATCAGTTTTGCACTATCGGCCAACTGGTATTTCAGGTCCGGGATGCTGGCTTCCAATATTTGAAGCCTGCTTTTATTTAGCACGGTAAAATCTGCTTTTTCAAACCGGTTACCGGTGCCAATTGTCATATCTGATGCGCTCCCATCATTAATCCCGATCACAGCCTTTAAAGCCTTGATGTTATTTTGGGTTAGTATAATATTGCTGGCGTGTTTTGCAGTAATCGACAAACTATCCATGGTGAACCCGCGAATAATGGAGGGGCGCCATTTAAAATCGGCAGCTGCCAGGGTGTCGGTAACGGGCAGATCGCCTGCCATATACCTTGCGTCGGCATCAAAATTCACAAGTTTGGGGCAGGTAATTACCATCACATAATCATACCTGGAATTTTGATAATTTCCGGAAAAACCAACGTCAATATTCAACGTGCCGCCTGTTTGCGTCACCTTTACATAATTATTGCCATTGGGTTCAATTTTCACCCCGAACGGCCCATGTTTCACTACAATGTTCGCAGCGGTTGAAGCGTTAAGTTTTATGGAATTAAAATTTCTAAAGTTCAGGGTAACAAAATCCCTGAAGGGGTTCTTGTAGTCGCCCGAAAGATAGGCGGCCTTTAGTTTTAAATCATAAAAAAACATAGCGGCCAGTATCAGTATCACAGCGGCGATGGCCAGTTTATTACTTGTCTTCATCTTCCTTTTTATTTGGCGTTAAACCGTAATTTTCAGCTTTAAATTTTTCGTACCTATCCTGTATTTCGGCAGCCGAAATATCAAGCATGTACATATTTTTGAATAACTCCGGCAGGTTTTGCTGCAGAAAATTTTCTTTCCTCAGTTTCTTTACCGTTTCATACCCATCCGGCGATACAAATAGGCCCAACCCTCTTTTATTGTAAACCACCTCCTGGTTTTGCAAAAACTCGTACGAGCGCATCACCGTGTTAGGGTTTACTTCCAGTTCAACAGCCAGATCTCTAACCGAAGGGATTTTCTGTTCGGGTGGCCATTTTTCCAGTAATATATTATCGCACACATAGGCCGCTATCTGCAGGTATATGGCTTCGTTGTCTTTAAATTCCATAGTCAGCCATTAAACTTGCTTTTCTTTTAACCTGTAATATGCCGCCACCCAAAAAACTATCGACACGATAAATATTATGTATACAACCATGGGTTCAAATGCAGCTGATGCTGAAACCCCGTAGTCCTTCCCATTTTCTATGAACGACATATTACTAAATGGCGTGGCTGTCCGGACGTCGCGGCCTGTTAATGCATGGAGCAGCGAAGTATTTAGCAGCGATAAAAGTATAACAGCTATAAAAAAGCTAAACCCGGTTTTTATAAAATGAAGTTTTTCAAAAAACAGGGCGCCGCAAATAGTAATGCTATGCAATAGCATAAAAACCAGGAATATGCTGCTGTATGGGTACCCAAAAACATTTAAAACATAGGTATGCTGGTGCGGCCAATGCCTCAGGTTGAGTAATATCGTCAGTATACAATAAAACGAAATGGAATATACTACCGTAAATACTACGAAAGAAAATAGCCAGCCGACAAGGAACTTCTCAAAATGCGAGGCCGGCAATGTAAGGTACCCTACCGCCTTTTTCCTGTCACTGACATCGGCAAAAATGGTACTTGTAAAAATGGTGCCTGCCAGCATGTACAGACCAGTAAACAGTATTACCTGCGTACCTATGTCTAACGGCGTAGGTATAAGGTAAACAAAAAAACTTCCGCCTACCAGCATCACTCCCAGCAGTACCGATAATGCCATTAGGTAAGTTTTATAATGCTCTGCAAGTTGCTTAATAAACAGCCGGCCAAAACGTTTTGTATTAAATATATTGTTCATCTCAGTCGGCTTTTAATATTTGAATAAGGGTAGTACGACCGGTAGTTACCGCGTTAAAAAATAGTTCAAGGTCCATTTTACTGAATTTGCCGCTGGTATTTTTGATGATGGCATTCTTACCCCGCATCCCATCCTCTTCATACAAAACCTGCATGCCGGTAGTATCATTGAAAACTCCGAATGTTATTTTTTCAGTAATTTCTTCTATCGGGTGGTTAACTACAATTTCACGGTCGTGAAGTATCAATAGCGTATCGATCAAACTGTCCAGATCGCGCACCTGGTGGGTTGATATGATGATGCAGCGGTCTTCAGTTAATAGAGATGCGATCAACTTGCGAAACTGAACCTTTGATGGAATATCAAGCCCATTCGTCGGCTCATCCATAACCAGCAGGCTGGTGTTGGTTGCCAGGCCGAACGCTATCATTGCCTTTTTTTGTTGCCCGAAGGACTGTTTGTCCATCGCGGCCGTGGCATCTACGTCAAGTGCTTTCAGGTACTGGTAAAAATCGGCATTACTGAATTTTGGGTAAAATGCGGCGGTGCTGGCAGCAAACTGCTCTGGTGTTAACGAGGGTACAAATACCTCTTCAGCTAAAAAGTATACTTCCTCCAAAACAGCAACCGGCCTGCCCGAAACATTAATGCCATTAAAAGAACAACTTCCGGCTTGCGGATAAGCCAGCCCGATCATATTTTTTAACAGCGTTGATTTACCCGCGCCGTTTTTACCAAGCAAACCGTATATGTGGCCCCGGCGTAACGACAAATCCAAATCTTTAAAAAGCAACGATTTGCGGGTGTAACCAAAACTCAAATTTCTAATTTCTATCATGTTCAATAGTGTATTAGTATAATAGTACACTACAAATGTAAGTACATTTTTATCAATTCAAAATATTATACAATTTATTTTTTATGCTGATTTATTGGGACTAATTTTGAAATCGGTCTACTATATTGATACATGCAAGCTGTCTGCTATAAAAGCCCTATCGGTATCCTGCGTATTACGGAGGAAGATGATTTTATCACTTCCATATACGCACTGGACGAAGAACACGACGTGTTGTCGCCAGAAACACCGCTGTTAAAAAAAGCGGTAAAGCAGCTTGACGAATATTTTGAAGGTACAAGAAAGGACTTTGATTTACCGCTTAAACAACAGGGTTCCGGTTTTCAGCAGGGAGTGTGGAACGAATTGAGTCGTATAGGCTATGGTAAAACCATTAGCTATCTGCAGCAGTCCAAATTTCTGAATAATCCGTTGGGGATAAGGGCCATCGCATCAGCCAACGGCAAAAATCATTTACTGATAGTGGTTCCCTGCCATCGCGTAATCGGCACCGATGGCAGCCTTACCGGATTTGGTTGCGGTATCTGGCGTAAAAAATGGTTGCTTGAACACGAGCAAAGGGTGATGGGTGTTGGGCAAATGACGATGTTTTAACCAAAAAAGCGCGTCATTGCGGAACGAAGCAATCTCTACACAGGACAATCATAAACCTCAATTTTTGCGGCGACTGAAATGCAGCTTTCAAGGCACCACAATGTTTTTGATCCGGTGATTAGCGTACGTAGAGATTGCTTCGTTCGCAATGACGTGATGGTGAGTACATCCCACGCTTCTTTCATCTTTTCAGTCTTTCCTGACTTTCCCGACTTTACTGACTCCTCCTAACTCTTCAACAACTCCATAATTTCCTCTGTACTCAACACATAGTCGGCAGCGTTCAAATTAATGGCCTCCTGTGGCATTTCGGGTAGTTCGGCATCTTCCGGATTTTGGGCGATAGTTAATGAGCCGGCATTACGTAACTTAAGCAGACCGGCTGCTCCGTCCTGGTTAGCGCCTGAGAGCAGGATGGCCGTGCATTTATCTTTGTAAATTTCAGCAACGCTTTCAAATGTGATGTCTATTGATGGCTTTGAGAACCATACATCTTCTGATACGTCTAACGCAAAGCTACCCCCCTTTTCAATTAAAACATGGTAATTTGGCGGTGCTATGTAAATTGTTTTTTTGTCGACCCTATCTTTGTCGCTGATCTCTTTAACATGCATGCGGCTATGTTGGGCAAACAGTCTCTCCACCTCGCTTGCGAAGTTCCTTTTACGATGCATTACTATTATCACCGATTTATTTAAATCGCCGTCAAGAAACCTTACAATTTTAAAAAGAAGTTTAAACGAGCCCGCAGAACCGCCCAACAGCAGTATATCAGAGCTGTGCCAGCGGGTGGTTATGTCTTTATCAAGAGCCAATTTTCTGGTAAATATTTTCCTTCTGATTTATTGCCTTAAACTTTTTCTTGAAAAACTCGCTTCGTATGGTTTCTTTACTGCCCAGGCACAAAAAGCCGTGCGGCGCAAGGCTTTCGTAAAAAAGTTCGAGTATCTTTTCCTGTAGTTGTGTTTCAAAATAAATAAACACATTACGGCAGCTTATTAGCTGAAATTCATTAAAAATGGTATCTGATATTAAATTATGTACCGAGAAAAGGGTGTTCGCCTTCAATTCGCTGTGGATGGTGGCAGCATCGTATAATATTGTAAAATGGTCGGTTAAGGTACCTTTCAGGCCTGCCAGCTGGTAATTTTCTGCATAGCTTTTAATGCTACGATAGCTGTAAATACCTTTACGAGCTTCCTTTAAAACAACCGTATTTATATCGGTCCCATAAATAAAGGCCTTATCCTTTAGCCGCGACTGCTCCATCAAAATTGCCAGTGAATAAACCTCTTCGCCCGACGAACAGCCGGCCGACCACATTTTTATATGCTGGTAAGTTGAAAGATAGGGAATTACCTGGGTATTAAGCGCCTTGTAAAAAGTTGGGTCGCGAAACATCTCCGTAACGTTTACCGTGATCTCCTCTAAAAAATCCTGGAAAAAATCCGGATCGTTCACCAACACATGTTTCAGGTCATAAAACTCCAGTTTTTTTATCATCATTACCCGGGAAAGCCTTCGCTTTAACGATGCTTTGGAATAATCAGAAAAATCAAACCCATGGACCTTCTTTACAAGGTCGATAATTTCTGTTACCTGCTCTGCACTTAATCCGGGTGTCGAAACATTCATACTTAATTACCCAACCAAAGCTGCATTAACGAAACTAACCTGTCCATATCCACCGGCTTTGTAATGTAATCATTAGCACCAGCCGCTATACATTTTTCGCGGTCGTCCATCATTGCTTTTGCTGTTAAAGCTATTACGGGCAACTTTGCCCATTTGTTTTGCCTGCGGATATATCTTGTGGCCTCGTAACCGTCCATTACCGGCATCATGATATCCATCAGCACAATGTCTATATCATTGGTAGCTTCCAGTCTGTCTATGGCTTCCTGCCCGTCGCCAGCTGTTTCAACAACCATATCATAACCCTGCAGGGCGCTGCTCAGCGCAAATATATTCCTCGTATCGTCGTCAACAATCAATACTTTTTTGCCTTTAATTACGTCTTTTCCCAGGATTATGGTTTTACTTTTTGAAGCAGCAATTGCATCCGAGGGCTGGTCTGCAAGTTCGCGCACCTTATTTAAAAACAAATTAACCTCGTCAATCAACCTGTCGGCCGATTTATTGGTCTTCACCACCATAGCGTTGGCATACTGCATCAACCGGCTTACCGATGTTTTGTCAAGCTCCATGGCTGTATTAATAATAACAGGTAAGGTCCTGAACCGTTCAATAGCTTTTATCTTGTCTAAAAAATCGAGTCCGGAAATATCAGGCAGGTTTAAATCAAGTATTACACACTGGTATTCCTTTTCGTGCAGCATCCGGAAAGCCGACTCGCCATCAAAAGCCTGGTCAACAGATATTTCCTGTTCTTTCAGCATATCAACCAGAGCCTGGCTTTGGGTTCTATTATCTTCAACAAGCAATATCTGGGTAAACTTAACACCGCTTTGCGCCATTATATCGGCAAATAATTTGTCGAGCGTATTGGTATCCACCGGCTTTTTAAGGAAGCTGATCGCGCCTTCGCTACGAACCCTGTTGGCCGCAGCATCCCCCGCCGACATCATGTGCACAGGTATATGAAGCGTTTGCTCATCCTGCTTCAGTTCTTTCAATATCTGCCAGCCATCCTTACCAGGCAGCATAATATCCAGTATAACAGCATCAGGCTGATTTTCCTTTACAATTTCAACCGCATTGGTGCCCTCACTTACCATTATCGATTTATAGCCATGGTCGCGGGCATAGTCATGCAGTATGTCGGCAAAATTCTTATCGTCCTCAACAATTACCACCAGCGGATCGCGGTTAGTACTGCCGGCACTATGTGCAGCAGGCCTTAAGATTTGCACTTCGGGCGAAAAGGATTCTACAGTTTGTACAAACGTTTCCTCTGGCTTTACAACCACGATGGCTGTTATAGGTATAGTTAATATAAATTCGCTACCAATACCAGGTTCGCTGGCCACGGTTATTTTGCCGCCAAGCAAACTAACCAGTTCCCGGCTGATTGATAAACCCAGGCCGGTGCCACCAAACTTGCGGCTGGTTGAACCATCTGCCTGTTGAAAGGCCTCGAATATTATTTTCTGCTTATCGGCTGGTATGCCAATACCTGTATCTTTTATTTTAAAGCTGATGGTTTTTTCTTCCTCGCCGGGTACAGCACTTACAGTTATCGAGCCGCCTTCCGGTGTGAATTTAAACGCATTACTTAACAAGTTTTTCAATACCTGCTCAACCCTTACCTTATCGGTAAATATACTTTTCGGCAAGTTCTTGCTGGTTGTAATGTCGTACTTTATCTTTTTGTTACGCGCAACTTCAACAAACAGCATTTCCATGTCATGCAGCACATCGGCAACTTTTATGTCATCGTTCTGCATTTCCAGTTTGCCCGACTCAATTTTTGATAAATCGAGAATATCATTTATCAGGGTCAACAAATCATTACCGGCGTTAAATATAACGCTGGCATATTTAACCTGGTCTTCTGATAGGTTTGCTGGTTTGTTGTCCTGCAATATCCGCGCAAGTACCAAAATACTGTTCAAAGGCGTACGCAATTCATGGCTCATATTCGCCAAAAACTCCGATTTGTATTTACCGGTCGTTTCCAGCTCCAGCACTTTTATGTTGATGGCTTTACGGGCCTCTTCTATGGCCTGGTTCTTTTCTTCCAGCAGGCTTGCTTTCTCCTCCAGTTCGGCATTTGTATTGCGCAGTTCTTCCTGTTGTACCCGCATTTCCTCTTCCGATGCCTGCAGCATTTTGGTTTTGCTCAGCAGTTCTTCGTTGGTAACGCGCATTTCCTCCTGCTGCGCTTCCAGTTCCTCGGCCTGTTGTTGCACTTGTGATAGCAACTCGTGCATTATCGTACGGGCCTGGGCGGTATTTACTGCAATGCCAATATCATCGGCTATTGCTAAAATGTAATCTTTAGCATTGTTATCAAATTCGTTATTAAATGCTATCTCGATAACGCCCTTCAGCGTTTTATCAAAAAAGAAGGGTACTATAAAGCTCTCAATAATCTCCTGGTGAATTAACGACGAGCCCAGTTCAAGCTTATCATTTAATTTACCCTTCACTACTGCCGCCTGCTCATCCTTGGCCACCTGCCCAAGCCAGCCTTCTGATATCTTTACCGTCTGCTTTAAAACGTCAGGGTTATTAAACGCGTACGATGCATACAATTCAAGCGTTTGTACTTCCTCATTAAATAAATAAAGTGTGCCTGTTAACGCTTTGGTATAATTGCAGATTTCGGTAAGGATATTCCCAGCCAATTCGCGCTCGCCCTGCTGCCCCTGCATTCGTTCGTTAATAATACCGGTGCCGGTTAGCAGCCAGTTTTGAGCTTTATTTTCGCCAAGCACTCTTTCAAGCTCAATGTTGGCAACTTTCACTTCGGCCTCAATTTTCTTTTGCCGCTCAAACGTGCCTTGTATATAAAAGAAGAGTACAATTATTATTACGAGGAAAACAGTCGACCCAACAATTATGGTATTAATGGACCTTGAAGAAGCTTCCGCGGTGCTTGCCTTACGTATCGACAGCAGCGTGTTTTCGGTCCCTTTCATATGGTCAATTATCAAACGTATTTCGTCCATATTATGCTTGCCGTTTATAAGCATATTATTATTGACCATATAGTCCAATCCCTGAACCTGCCTAACTTCTATGTTGGTTTTCAGGATATTCAACTGCACGTTGATTAAAGTATTCAACGAGTCTACCCTTCTAACCTGGATGTTGTTATCCTGTATGAGTTCCCTAAGCTGCTCTATATCGTATTTAATATTTGGCAACGACTTATTGTAGGGCTCAAGAAATGGAGGTTTGACGGTAGCCACGTACCCGCGCATGCCGGTTTCAGCATCAGTTAGTAGTTGCAGCAGGTTGGTTGACGTATTGATTACTTTTTGAGTATGCTCAACTGAGCCGGAATCGCTTTCAAGTTTATTGATGCTTTTGTAGGATAA
This sequence comes from Mucilaginibacter flavidus, assembly GCF_024055575.1. Classification (GTDB taxonomy): domain Bacteria; phylum Bacteroidota; class Bacteroidia; order Sphingobacteriales; family Sphingobacteriaceae; genus Mucilaginibacter; species Mucilaginibacter flavidus. Next base: position 56,905 of record NZ_JAMXOE010000017.1, read on the forward strand.
TACCCCGACGAGCAAAACCAAAAATACAGATATAGCAAAGCCGGCAAATACCTGCTGGCGGAAAGAAAACTTTAACATTCAGTGTTTTTTAAGTAGAATACAAATATGTTAAAAAAAAATAGTTCAAAACATACTTACATGTTTACTAAGCAATTGTAGATGATAAATTATAATCTATTGATTTTGTTTTACCGGGACGTCAATATTGTTTGTGAATGCCGGCTTACGACCAAACAATACGCCCGCTACGGCCAGTAACGGCCCCCCAAACAGCAAGTACCAACCCCATTTAAACTTTATTTGCCTGGTTAAAAATGAGTCGATAGAGCGGAAAGGTATGAAGCTAAAAGAGGTGTGGATTTTAAACCACGCGCCAAGGCAAAACAAAGCAACCAGCCCAAGCGAGATAAACGCAGTGAGCCTTGTTAGGTTAGGCTGATTAAATACAATAGCTATTATGCCCACAACTGCTACCAAAAGCAGCACAATACCATAGGGTTTGTTAGCACCAAATGCATCGATGTTAAACAGGTGAAAGGGGCGTAATATAGGGCAGTACAAAGCGGCTATAAGAATCACAAAGCCGGCAAAGGAGGTTAAAGCATTAATGCGCATAGTGTTTAAGTTTGTATAAAGAGACGAGACCAGGAATTAAGACAGGAAATGGATATTCAACTTGTAAACTATCCGATATTGCCCTTTTAATCTTGGTTCCTGGCTCTTGAATCTTGACTCTTATTTAGTAATTTCCATTTTATCGGCAAAGTGGGCACAGTAATCGCGCAGGTCCTCCACTATATTCGTCTCACCGGTTGCACGCAAAAAGCTGTCGCCCATAGTTTGCAGGGTTTCGTAAAAAAAACGTTTCATTTCATCAACAGGCATATCCTTCGTCCAAAGATCAATTCGCAGCGTGTTTTTGTAGCTCTGGTCCCACAAGGCCAGCATCATTGATTTTACAGGCAGCTTTTCCTTGTTTTGCGCATCTGTCGATTCCCACATAATGTTTTCAGGAACGTTATCGTCGTCAAGTTGTATAGTAAGCTTTATTTCAGCAGTCTTCATGTATGGTTATTTAACGAGTAAAAATAATATAGCCGCCAAAGTTATAAAGCTTAACTCTACTATCCATAATTTTTTGGTTTCAGGAAAGAAATTACGGAACATAATATCCATAAATGACACTACAACTGCAAATAGTATAAAAATCCAGCCCACGGCAGTGGTCATAGTTTTAAAATGTGTGCCTGAAATTTGCACGCCATATATCCAGCTGTAAACAGCAACAAACAATAAAAATGCGGTGGCAAAGTTTAGTGGAGTAATCCTTAGTTTCATGGTATTAGTTAAGACTTACGAAGTTTGTTAAACTTCGTAAGTCTGGATAGCGTTAACGTTTCTTTCTATATGATTTTGGCGATTTTGTGCGCTTCGCAGCCGGCTTTCCGGTTGTTTTAGCTTTGGCAGCATCAAATTTTTTGCGTTGGTTCAAAGTTTTCTTTTCATGAAAGGCACCTTTGAATTCAGGGTCGTCCTTGCGCTTTTGCATATCCACTTCTTTCGCCTGTTCCTGGCGCTCTTCGTAAGGGGTTTCCTCCACAAATACGTCTGCAGGTATATCAGTTACCGGGATGGTCTGCTTAATCAGCTTTTCAATCTTCCTGATGTAATACTCTTCGGCAGGCCCGCAGAAAGTAATGGCCTCACCCGATTGGTAAGCTCTGCCCGTGCGGCCTATGCGGTGCACATAATCTTCAATCACCACCGGCACATCAAAATTTATCACATGGCTCACATCGCTAACATCAATTCCGCGCGAGGCCACATCAGTTGCTACCAATATCTTCACTTCGTCCGCCTTAAATGCGTTGATGGCATTGATACGTGTATTTTGCCCTTTATTGGCATGTAAAACCTTTACCTCTTTTTCGCCGAACTTGCGCAGCAAAAATTTGTAAACGTCTTCGGCGGCAATGCGGGTTTTGCAGAAGATGATGAGCTTTTTGATATCATCCTCAACATCAAGCAGCTTTTTAAGCAGGTTTATCTTTGTCCTAACATTGGGTACAAAATACAAATGCTGGTTTACCGTTTGCGCCGGTGTAGCCTGCGGTGTTACCTCTATAATCGTCGGAAACTCCAGGAAGTTGTTAGAGAGCTCGTGAATTTTATCAGACATGGTTGCTGAAAAAAGCAAATTCTGCCTTTTAACCGGTACTACTTCCAAAATGCGGTTTATTTGCGGCATAAAGCCCATGTCCATCATTTTGTCAGCTTCATCCAGCACCAGCACTTGCAACGTTTTGGTAACAATATGGCCAGCCAGGTAAATATCCATAAAGCGGCCCGGCGTAGCCACTATAATATCAACGCCCTTGTTTATCTGCTCAATTTGTGTTTTGGGGCCGAGGCCACCATATAAAACTACCACCCGCAAATCGGTATTGGCGGCAAAGGCTTTCACATTTTCCTCAATCTGCATGGCCAGCTCGCGCGTCGGCGAAATAATAAGCGCGCGGGCATTTTCGCCCTGCGCATATTTAAGCTTCATGAGTATAGGTAACACGTAGGCCGCGGTTTTACCGGTACCTGTTTGCGCTATACCCATAACATCCTGCCCGTTTAATATCGGCGGAATAGCTTTTTGCTGGATAGGCGTTGCCTCCATATAACCGGCATCGGCAATGGCATTTAAAATTTGCCGGTTAAATTTAAATTCTTCGAAAAGTACGCCCATGGCGCAAAGATAAGCTTTTTTGATTTCCTCGCTGTTGTCTGTTTTCAAGGGTGCTCGAAGAGCTACGCAGTTTCGCATTTCGGATGTCCGATTTCGGATTTGATTAATGCGGAATTCGGAATGCCGATTGCGGAATTTTTAAATCAAATCTTAAAATCCATTAAATCCGCTTAATCCCGGTTCTTTTTTCATCGATACATTGTAGCTATTCATCCCATCCCTGCGTAATAATTAAATGCAACACCTTATCTTGCACACAAATTTTAATCCCATGAAACAAAAATTACTCGTTTTTTCTTTTTTCCTGTTTGCTTTGGTTGGTCCGGCAGCAGCACAGGGCCATAAAGGCCAGTACTATCTTGGTGGCAGCCTCGCGTATGACTACAGCAGCTTTGGCTCGTCGAGCACCGTTAATTTTGCAGATGGCTACACCAATTATACCACCAGCAAAATCAGCAATTTCAGCTTCCGCCCGGAGTTTGGCTTTTTTATAAGCGACAAATGGTCGATAGGCGTTCAGCCCGTTTACTCGCGCAACGGCGGAACAGAAACTTCGGATTTCCACTCTTACACCGATGCCACAACAAACTTCACATCGAGCGATAAATACCATACCGATGTGGTGGGTTTTGGCGTACATGCCCGTTACTATTGCATGATAAGCGACAAATTTGGCTTCTTCCCTGAATTTGGCATTAGCACGGTAAACAATACTACCTACTTTTCATACGGCACCTTCAGCCTCGGCGGTACACCAAATTTTGTGTTTTTCCCATCACCAAAGCTTGGCGTTAACCTTGGCTTTGGCGGAGCAGCTTATAATCTTGACTACAAAACAAAGGATGCTACTCTACACCTTGGCTTAAATGATAACATCTCTTTCGGCCTTAACTATTTTTGGGGAAGAAAATAAATAGATGTGTGGATTTTTGATGTGCGGATGTGCGGATGGTTGTTTCTGATTCCAGACCTTCAATTTCGGAATTATCTAAAAGTACTTTATGAAGTCTCCTCCTACTGGGGGAGACTTATTTATTCCCGGGCTTTTTTCCCCACGCCGTTTCACGAATGGCTTCAATGGTTCTCGGCTTTTTCGACCAAATGCCAAATAGGCTTTTAGGGTTGATTTTTTTACTGCCTTTTGTTATAGGAATTGATTTCACTTGACTTTTGTCCATTTTTAACAAATATCCAAACAAAACTAACGATTTATTACTTTCACCTTTCGAATAAATCCACAGCCTGGTCAACTCCATCACTTTCCTATCTTTCGGACTGACTTTCCGGACTCATCCGCACATCTGCAAATTCGCACATCCGCACATCCTTCCAAAACCCTATCTTTGCCACATGAGCTCAATCCTTATAAAATCGGCAACAGTGGTAAATGAAAATCAGCAATTTGTAGCTGATATTTTGGTGAAGGATGGTTTTATTGAGCGAATTGATAAACAGATTGATACTACTGCCGACAAGGTTATTAACGCCGAAGGCCTCCACCTTTTCCCCGGCTGTATTGACGACCAGGTACATTTTCGCGAACCCGGCTTAACACATAAAGCTAAGATATACACAGAATCGCGCGCGGCGGTAGCCGGTGGCATAACTTCGTTTATGGAGATGCCCAACACCGTGCCAAATACGCTAACACAAGAGTTATTGCAGGATAAGTATGACATTGCTGCCCGAACATCGCTGGCTAACTACTCGTTTTTTATGGGCGCCTCAAATGATAACATCGACGAGGTGCTGCGCACCGATACGGCCAACGTTTGCGGCATAAAAGTTTTTATGGGATCATCCACCGGCAATATGCTGGTTGACAATCCCACTACGCTCGAACGGATATTCTCGCAATCGCCAATGTTGGTTGCCACCCATTGCGAGGACGAGGCAACCATAAAAAGCAACCTTGAACATTATAAGCAATTATTAGGCGAAAACATCCCGGTAAGGCTGCATCCAAAAATTCGCAGCGCTGAGGCTTGTTATATCTCGTCGTCAATGGCCGTAGATCTGGCAAAAAAGCATAACACCAGGCTGCACATCCTGCACATATCTACCGAAAAAGAGACTTACCTGTTTGATAACTCCATCCCCCTGAAAGATAAAAGGATTACCGCGGAGGCTTGTATCCACCATCTTTGGTTTAGTGATAAGGATTACGAAACTAAAGGTAACCTGATTAAATGGAACCCGGCAGTAAAAACAGAACATGATCGCGCCGGCATTTTAAAAGCCGTACTTAATGGCCGTATAGATGTAATAGCTACCGACCACGCACCGCATACCATTGAAGAAAAATCACTGCCTTACCTGCAGGCCCCATCCGGCGGGCCACTGGTGCAGCATGCCCTGCCGGCCATGCTCGAACTTTATCACCAGGGTAAAATAACGCTTGAACAAATAACCGAAAAAATGGCACACAACGTGGCCATTTGCTTCCAGGTAGAAAAACGTGGTTTTATACGCGAAGGCTACTACGCCGACCTTGTATTGGCCGATTTAAATGCCCCCTGGAAGGTAAACAAAGACAATATTTTGTATCAATGCAAATGGAGCCCGTTTGAGGGTACAACCTTTCGATCAAAAATTGCCTATACCATTGTATCGGGCAACGTTGTGTGGGCCAACGGAAGTTTGGTTGAAGGTGAGGCCGGTAAAAGGCTGAGTTTTATACGGTAATTCGTTATAGTTAAATCGGGGTTTAATAATTCAGGCAGCGTTTCTGCAATAAAAATATAAATGAAGAAAGTTAAATTGTTTCAACTGATGGACTTGGTTGAGGAGATAAAGAAGGTTGAAGATTTGATTACCGCCAGTCGCAAAGCACGCACATCGGCATTGCTGATAAAACAATACGAAACTAAAAAGAACCAATTAATCGGATCGTTGATAAGCGAGTTAAACTCGCCGCTATTGCAATCAACCCAAAGCTATTTGCTTATAAAAACGCTGCTGGAGAAATATTATCCTGCAACGGAAGACGGAATTAGCGATGTGGATTTCGCCAAATTGGTGGCGGCGATATGAAAACCTTTTTGTCATTCTGAACGATAGTGAAGAATCTTATATTTTTGGCGGGTAGGCGTCCGACAGGTATGCACCACAACAATCGCTTTTATATCTGTCCTGCGTAAATATCGCTTCTATAAGATTCTTCGGTCGCGCTCAGAATGACAAAATGGAATTTTATCTCACCCCCAAATAAATCCTCGCCTCCGTCTCTTCAAAACTCTTCGGGTTGGCTTTATAAAAATCATAGTCCGCAGCATATTTCCTATCGATATCGCTTGCCCATATCTTTTGCCAGGCGGCACCAATATTGACCGGGAACTGCCCTTCCAAATAATAAACCAGGTACTCGCCGGTGGGTACAGTTACACAGGTAAAGCCGCTGGTTATGCCATTCAATGAACTAACCTTGCAGCCCAATATGGCCGTGTATGGGCCGGTATAGTCGGTTTCATAATCGGTATAAACGCAGTACATATCATCTGAAATCCTGTCGGCAATTTGGTCAATTAAATTTTCGGTGATGAACCGTGTCCACAGCCCCCCGATGTCTTTGCCAGATTGCCCGTCTTTGTTAGTCGTCCTTGCAGAAATCCCCATAAGGTAAAATTTATTTTCGCTTGATTTTTCGGTTTTGGCTATCATTACTTTTTGTTATATCGACTTATAAAAAACTTTTAATGAATTATTTAACAACATTAACTAAATATTTACATTAACAGTTTATTTTTCAATAATTTTCTTCAGGCCATCAAAAACAGATGTCCACATTTGTTCCGAATGATAGGCAGCTTCCTCACTTTTTACGCCGTCCTGGGCAATAACCAACGTCGTTCCATCGCACGTTTCACTCAACTCGTAGGTAATATTGTTGTAGTTTTCCGGCTTGTCTTCGGTACCGCTCATGCTGCTCCAATAGGTGTATTTTAAAAATTTCGGTGCATAAATGTCGAGGATAATTCCGCCGTCCTGGTAGGTCTTCCCCTCCCACTCGCCGGTAAATGTAATTGGGTTCCCCACCTTCCAGTCCGACTTTAAATTAGTGCCGAAAAAATATTCTTTTACAATTGCCGGATCGGTAAGACCTTTCCAAACTTCAGCGATTGGTGCCTTAAATGTTACGGTTGTTTCTGATGTCAGTGTGTTCATATTTTCAGTTGTTAAGTTGTAAATGTTGTAGTTGTTGTAAATGTTGAAAGGTTGCAATGTTGGAAAGTTGAAGGGTTAAATACCGGATTGAAAACCACTTCGTCTTTCGGACTAACTTAATCAACGATTGCAGAACGAATTAGCTCATAATCCACCTCTGGTATCTCAAAAAATCCAAAGCGGAATTTATAACCCCACGAAGTTTTATTTTCAATAAAGCTGAGTTGATTTATCAGCGGTGCTATGGGTGTTTCTTTGCATCTATGATAACTAATATTCCGGCGGTAAGGGATAAAATTATCTGCCATTTTATGCTGGTAAATTTTGTCATCCGCCACCTCGCCAATTGCAGTGAATGCCTGCAATACCTCGTTACCCCCATAAGTTTTTTTTGGCGAATAAAATATCACGCCATTGCCAACGGCCATGCGTTTCAATGGCCCTTCTTTGCCATGGTTGGCCTGCATAAAGCCGCCTGCAACGCCGCGGGCAATATGATCTTTTGATACTACTACTATCCAGTATTTCATACAAGTTATATCCAAAAGGTGAATGAAAATATAACGGCCAAAAGCATGCCGACAAACACCGGCTTCATCACGTCCTTTTTGGGGTCTTTATATTTTACGTGGGTATAAAAGGCGCCAATAACAAGGGTTGCAAATATGCCTATTGCATAAATTCGGGTCTGACTAAATACTATCAATATGCTGCATGCAACTTCAGTAAACCCAAGCAGGTGCATAAACCATAATGGGTAACCCCATCGTTTAAAATATGCTTCCGAATCAGGATGGCCGCTTAGTTTTTTAAAGCCGAAAATAACGCCGGGTATTATATAAGCTGCTATTAATACCCAAAAAATGATAGTTTTGGTTTCCATATCGTTAGTTGTTTAGTCAAATTAACGACAGGCGAATGACAACCCTATGTCAGTAGGAATTTATCAATTGTAGATTTTTTTGAGAAATTGCGGCTGCTATGGTTCCTACTGTCTCCTTTAAACTATCCGGGCTTATAATTTCGGCGTGGTCGCCGTACATCATAAACCAACGGGCAAATCCTTCCATCGACGCCGTCAAAAACGTCATTTCAATGTAGCCGCCAACTGTTTTTTCGGATACGAAACCACTATAATATTTTTGGTACTCCAGGTGGCCGTGAATTGATTTTTCAACCCGAATCACCACCATATCCAGTTCCTGGTCTTTGGCGGTTTGGGCTATGTAAGCTTTTAACGTGGGGTGCTTGCTGTTAAACGTTTTACCGGTAGATTCAATAGCGATAATTCTGTCGAGCCTGAAATCACGATAATCCTTCCGCAGCAAACAATAGGCAATTAAGTGCCAGTAGCCGCTTTTATAAAATATGCCTATCGCCTCAATTTCGCGTTTGGTATGTTCCTGGCTGTGGAGGGCAAAATAGTCGATACAAATTACACTCTTTTTGGCAATGCTGTTCAGCAGGGTTTGAATGTGGTCCTTATTGTCCACATTTAGCTGGCTATGGCTGGGCAATACCTCAATACTGCTATCTATATCTTCCAGCAGGTTCTTTTCAGCTGTTTTTAAAATCGCCCGTATTTTGTACATGGCCGATTTATGGTGTTCGGATGTGGCATTATCCGTTAGTTTTTCAACGAACTTTTCGGCAGTTAAAAAGGCGGTCGCTTCTTCTTTGGTAAACATTACCGGCGGCAGCCGGTAGCCATCAACGATGGAATACCCAACACCAGCCTCCCCTATTATCGGTATGCCGGCTTCTTCCAAAGTTTTTACATCACGGTAAACCGTTCGCAGGCTTATGTTAAAGCGCCCGGCTATATCGCTGGCTTTAACCACCCTGCGCGACTGTAATTGAATTAATATTGCCGAAACTCTGTCGATACGGTTCATGTGCCCCAAATTAAGCAAAAACCAAGTATCTTAGCCCAAATTTTATTATTTTGCATAACATGAGCGAGGATAACGATAAAATAATAACATTCGAATCGTACTACGACCCTATGCTGGCGCACATCATCCGCAGCAGGTTGGAAGCCAACGGCATCAGCTGTTTTATTGCCGACGAGAATATAATTGGTGCCAACCCGCTGTACAATAATGCCGTGGGCGGTGTCAAGCTCAAAATATTCGAAAAAGACATCGAACGCTGCCGTGAAATATTAGCCACCGAAGGCGACTTACACGAAAGCGACCATTTTGAAATTGATAACGAAAACAATACCTACGTGGTATGCCCCTACTGCGCTTCTACCAACGTAACCAGTATTGAAAAAGATGAAAACGAAACCGGGATGTTAAGTTCATTTGTGAATTTGATAAACCCGTTTTCGAGTCAAAAAAACTGGCACTGCAATAACTGTCAGCAGGATTTTGAATGAAATGGGCTACCGATGACTCATCCGTCAATCAAAATCAGCTTAAAAATTTTTATTAAAAAGCTTCCAATAAGAATATTCCCAACAAGAATATTACCTATAATTTAAACATGTATCAATAAAGATACAAAACTGGGATAATGCGAAGCTAATTTATATATTAGCGGCCATGTTTAACCGCCGTAAGTTTATAAAAATATCGGCTGCCGGCGCTTCGCTGGCGGCGTTGTCAAGTTCAAAAATCGCAAAGGCCGTGGCTTATAAACCGGCCGCGGGCGTTCCAATCGTAATATCAACCTGGGATTTCGGTATTCCTGCTAATAAAGAAGCCTGGAAGGTGCTTGAAAAAGGCGGCCGCGCGCTCGATGCAGTTGAGGCTGGCGTTAAAATTCCGGAGGCGGATATGAATAACCACACTGTTGGCCGCGCAGGCTATCCCGACCGTGACGGCCACGTTACCCTGGATGCCTGTATAATGGACGAGTTCGGTAATTGCGGCTCGGTGGCTGCCATGGAAAACATAGCTCATCCAATATCTGTAGCTCGCGCGGTTATGGAAAAAACGCCGCACGTAATGCTTGTTGGCGATGGCGCTACACAATTTGCCGTTGAGCAAGGCTTTAAAAAAGAAAAGCTGCTCACCCCTGAATCAGAAAAGGCATGGAAAGAATGGCTCAAAACCGCTAAATATTCGCCGGTGATGAATATTGAAAATAAACAACACCAGCCCGGCAGCAAATACAATCACGATACCATCGGCATGCTTGCTATTGATGCCAAAGGTAATATATCAGGCGCGTGCACCACCAGCGGCATGGCCTTTAAATTACATGGCCGTGTGGGCGACAGCCCTATAATAGGTGCGGGCTTATATGTAGACAATGAAGTAGGCGGCGCCACATCCACAGGTGTGGGCGAAGAAGTTATCCGTAATGTTGGCAGCTTTTTGGTAGTCGAACTGATGCGCCAGGGTCTCTCGCCCGAGGATGCCTGCAAAGAAGCTGTTAAACGTATCATTAAAAAGAAGCCCGATACAGCTAAAAATATACAAGTTGGCTTTTTGGCCATTAACAAAAAAGGTGAATATGGCGCTTATGCCATCCAGCAAGGTTTCTCGTTTGCGGTTTGTAATGCGGATAAACAGGATTTGTTGATTCCAGGTAAGAGTTTTTATTGATGCTGGTTCATGGTTGATAGTTCATGGTTCATGGTGGGACCGCTGTTGGTTAAAGCGTCTACGAAAACCCAACATAGTTTGCCTTTCCTACTATGAACTATGAACCATCAACTATGAACTAATTTAGAACCATTCGCGTTTAATTTTCGTTTAAAAGCTTAACGCAGCGTTATTTTTTACATCGCAGGTTTGTGGCCGGCCCAGTTATAAACCCTGAACTATGAACTATGAACAATGAACACAAAAATCTTCCCGTTTCGCTGGAAGTTTGTGCCAATTCTGTAACATCGGCCTTAGCCGCGCAGGCCGGGGGCGCGGTGCGCGTTGAACTTTGTGAAAATTTGTTCGAGGGCGGCACTACCCCTTCATATGGCGAGATATTGATGGCCCGTAAACTGCTGCACATTAAGCTATACGTTTTGATAAGGCCCCGCGCCGGCGATTTCTTATATACCGACCTGGAATTTAACATTATGATGGCCGATATACGCTACTGTATAGAAGCCGGCTGCGATGGCGTGGTAATTGGCATGCTCAATGCCGATGGCACGATCGACAAAGCGCGGTGTTCTGAAATGGTAAGCCTGGCCAGGCAATGGGGCCTGGGGGTAACGTTTCACCGCGCCTTTGATATGTGTGCCGATATGTTCACGGCGATGGAAGAAATCATTGAAATGGGCTGTGAGCGTATATTAACCTCAGGGGGCAAAAGCACAGCTATGGAAGGTGCTTACAACATTGCACGGTTAATCAGCACAGCAGCCAGCCGCATAAAAATCATGGCTGGCAGCGGCGTTAATGAAAAAAATGCCGCAGATTTAGTGCGTTTTACAGGTGCTACCGAGATCCACTCATCTGCAAGGGTGAAGGTTCCCAGTAAAATGACATACAAAAACGACCATATTATTATGGGCGCCAATCCCGGCGACGAATACAGCAACGACGTTACTGACATCGACCGGGTGAAAGACATCATCCAACTAGCCAATTCCTTTTGATAAAGTAAACAGCATTTTCACTTCCAATCAGCTGGTTCCTCGTTGGTGAATTGGATCAAAATTTCGAAGTGCAAGTTAAATTCACGCAGAAAACCAGCGCCTTCCATCTCTTTTCGACATTAGCTAATCACAAATTTAATTCAATTTTCCGGGAACGTTACCGTAAACTAATTTAACTACCGGTAAAAAATAGTTAGTGTATTTTATACAGGTTATCCGCCCCTAAAATATCGTTTGCATCAAACTACCCGGCAAAACAGGGTTTCGACAAACGTATATTAATTCAATTTTAATATTTTCCTTTAAATTAATACTTAACACAATTTATAGTCAATAACAATTCTAAACATTTACTAAAAATTAATTTGCAATTATTAATCATTCCTGTAACTTAGTTTCGTTACATAGCTTACACCAATTGCTAAACCAATTACAATAGTAATACCCTATTCTTTTTAAATTAAATGTGATATCGGCTTACCCGCCACTTAAGTAATAAGAAATACTCGTCAGCATGTTTTTGTCATGTTTTTAGTGGCGCAGGGTTAAACCAGGTTGTGATATAAAAATTGTACCCGATAATTTATCTAAAGTTCCGGGAACGTTCCCGGAGTGATTAGAAAGACAGTTAAAAACCAATTGTAAATAACACTTAAAACCAATTATTATGAGAAAACAATTCTACAGATTAAGCCAGGCGCTACTTTTAGTGGTATTGCTCACCTTTTCGGAATGCAAAAAAACTGATGTGAAAGCAACCGCACCCGCGGTCGATCTTAAAATCAAAAACACTACGCCTCTTGAGGCGCCCGGTCCCGGCGGCGGCGTATTAATGCAGGCTTTTTACTGGAATACGCCAACCGGCACATCGTGGTGGGGCACGGTTAACGGTAAAATAGCCGCCTGGGATGCAGCCGGTATATCGGCTATCTGGCTTCCGCCGGCAACAAAAGGCCAAAGTGGTGGTTCGAGCATGGGGTATGATCCTTTTGATTATTTTGATTTTGGCACTTACAACCAAATGGGGTCGGTAACCACCCGGTTTGGCAATTTAACCGATCTGAATACATTAATAACAAACGCGCATACTCATAATATACAGGTTTATGCCGATATGGTGCTAAACCATTGCAGTGGCGGCGATTTAGAAGCTAACCCATATACAGGTACAAATACCTACACTAAGTTTGTTCCGCTGTCGGGTAAATTTCCAAGAAGCTACAGCGACTTTCACCCCAATAACATCCATGCATCAGACGAGGGCGCATTCGGTGGCTTTCCCGACTTATGCCACGCGCAGGCCAATGTTTCAAACTGGGTATATAATGCCAGCTACAGCATGTCGAGGTACTATAAAAACACCATGCATTATGATGGATGGCGCTTTGATTATGTATTGGGCTATGGCGCCTGGGTTGTTCAAAATTATGTGAACAGCGTGGGTGGCTTTGCCGTTGGCGAAGACTGGGACGGCAATGCAGCCAACCTGCAAAACTGGGTAAATGCAACAGGAGGAACCTCCTCCGCATTTGATTTTGCCTGTTTTTACGCCATGCATAACGCATTTGACAGCCACGACCTTACCCATCTTAATGACGACATGTTATTGAAAAGGAACGGTTCCAAAGCAGTAACATTTGTATCCAATCATGATACTGATATTATTGGCGACAAGTACTCCGCTTACGCATATATAATGACCCACGAAGGTTATCCCTGCGTATTTTATAACGACTATGAAACCTGGCTCACCAAAAGCAGGATGAATAACCTGATATGGATACACCGCACCTTAGCGGGCGGCACAACTACTAATCTATACTCCGCCAGCGACCAATACATCGACAGGAGAAATGGCTATGGTGCCGCGCCCGGTGTAATTGTATATTTTAACGGAAGCGACTATTGGCAACAGCAATGGGTAACTTCCAACTGGGCAAATAAACAAATTAAAGAATATACAGGCGCTTCGGGCTGGGTGCAAACAGTAGCTGCTGATGGCCGCGTGTTAATCCAGGCACCGCCCCACGCCTATTCAATCTGGTCAATTACAGGTTATTGATCATCGTTTCCCCCAAACAAAGAAACATGGGTAAAGCCATGTTTCTTTGTTTATTTTTAATTCAAGTACTTTCTAAAATCAAAAAATGAAGCTATCCCTCCTCCTTTTGTTACTCTGCACCATCCTATTGCCCGGTTGTATCGGTAATAAAAAACAACAAACCGATACAAACCAATTAGTTTACCAAACCGCCGGCATAAATTCCGGGCCGTTGCATATAGAGCCCGACTTAAAAGGGAATATCAAACAGCAGGACCTAAGTTTACAAATTAAGCTTTCCAATGCCGAAGCAAAAGACATAGAGATACAGGAAATAACCGTGAATATTCCTGATGGCTCAAATTCGACACCGACAACTGCTTTTACCCCCTTCTTGTTAAAGCAGGGAAATGACACCACCCTTAATTTAAAATTCAACCCGTTTAATGATGCAAGGTTATATCAGGTTACAGGCATGAATGGCAGCTTTAAACCAGCTTATAACATCGTTATTTCGTACAGCAAATCCGGCAGCGGAAGTATTTACACGCTTTCACTAAAGTCAATTGCACAAAACAATGACTTCCTGGCGTACAGTAAAAAGCATGCGAAGTCTGTAATTGGCTATTCGTTTAATACCAGGAATGACTTTAACGAAAAACAAAAACGTTATCTCGAAACATTAAAACAACTACCCCAACCACAATTTGTATTTTTAAGCGACCAGGAAATAGCCGTTTGCGGTCTTAATTTCCGCTTAAAAAATTTCTATCTAAAAGACACACTCAACGCTGAGTTATTTATAGTAAACCACGCCGACTTCCAGGTTCAGATTACCCCTGATGCGCTGGATATTACAAAAGATGGCGAACCATTACCTGTCGAAACAAAAGCCGTTACCGTTGAAAAGGTTTCGGGTACGCAGCAAAACCCGTACATGATGGAAAAAGGCGACCGGGTGCTGATTCATTTTAAAAAGCATGTAAAAGTTGAGGATGTTGACAAACAAATGCTTCGGCTTAATATAAAAGAAGCCTTTATGCTTAAGAATAATAAAAGGCTTTTTGTTGGCGACGTTGAGTTGCTGCCAAATCATTTTGATTAGTAATGACGCCCGAATTAGGTCTTATGACAATACCGTTATCCAAAAAAAACAGTTCTTTTAAAAAGAAAACGTGTCAGGACATATAACCTTAAGTCGTTTCACTACTTCATAATTTGCACATCATGCTTAAAAACAATGATTATAATTTTATAAAAGTCGCTTTTCCAACAAGGCTTTTATCACCATTATTAGTCACCTGGATAATATAGGTACCCGGCATCAGATGGCTAATATCATTTTGCCACGTTGGTTGTGATGAGGTAGCCGTTGTAATAATTGCCCCCCCTATACTTATTATTTTAATATCATATAATTGTGTGCCTGTGCTTGATTTAGTAGCAGTAGATGAACTAAGAGATTGAAGCACAGGCGAATTAGCATTGATGGAATTTACACTGCCTTGATTGATTGTTAAATTAATTACCCCACTTGCCGGATTTGGGTAAACGTTAATATTATCGGCAATAGAATTGTTTCCGTTTCCGTAAACCAGCGCAACCATATTTGAGTAAGTTATAGCGCCATTTAAGTCCTCCAGCTTTAGGCGATACAAGTCTGTTGCAACCGGTGGGTTTTTATCAAGCAGACTATAGGTTCCCTCGCTGCTTGAAGCATAGCCGCCAACTATATTGAACGTTTTACCATTGTCTGCGCTTCTCTCAACCGTAAAGTTGGTATAGTTTTCTTCGTTTTCGGTTTTCCATACCAATTCAGCCCCTTTGGCTGTTTTGGTTGCGGCAAAATTTAATAAATGCAAGCCCAGTGCCTTGTTTTGACGGATCACCAGGCTAAACCTGTTTGCACCCCAGCTATTTGTATCGCTCCTTAATATATTAAATTGATAAACGGAATTGTGTTTTATATCCAGCGAATCTTTTTTGTAGGCATCCATCAACCATACTTCATAAATATCGGGTAGGTTTTTCAGTTCGGTCTTCTCTATTTTATATAAACCATCAGCAGTTGTACTTACATATAATCTAATTTTTGTCTGACTCTTCTTTGGTAATGGGATATCGTTTATTGAAGCAGTTATGTTATCCGATGTATAGCTTGAAAAATTCACACCACCGGTTCCTGCCATATGTTTTGAATCTTCATCTATCACAAATTCGTCTTTTGCGGTATTTTCAAACCGGATAACCGCTTCTTCTATGTTATCCGAATCTTTTGACATTGCCATACGTACATATTGCAACACCGGGCCGCTATTAACCGGCTTTTTACTTAATAACAGGTTCGATCCGGTTACCTGGGCATTTGTTTTTGCTGATTCCTGAAAAATCAATTGCGCAGTTGCGTCTTTTGCCTGCACATAAAAACCCTGCCCGCTTGGGATGATATGCGAGGCGCCGTTTAATGAAAAGGTACCGTCATAGGTGCCATAAATTTTTGTTGCCTCGTTATATATATAAATTGTTTTATTTACCTGTGGTCCATAAATGCCAGCTGTTGAGATGGTTGCGCTAAAGGTATCCCAGTCAATTGAGCTGGCATAGGGGTTGCCAACCATATTGTAACCTACATAAGTAGCAGGATTGCCTGGAACTACCGCATATTGTAAGTTGGATAAACCGGTGTACCAGTGAACAAATGTTACTGTTTGCTGATTCAATGTACCTTTGGATACAAAGGTATTTGATTCAGGTATGGTGGTTAAAAAATATTTTGTGCTGATGTTAGTCAGGTCGCCCCTATAAAAAAACCAAAAGCCGGTGCCTGCATACAGGTTAAAAGTTCCATCATAATCAACGCCTACCGAATAAAGCGTAGAGTTATTAATTTTGTTGACCCCCCTGAAATTCCCCCCGTTGAATGATCCGTTGCTATATAAAATATTGCCCCGGTATAAATAAATAGTTGGATTACCTATTTTACTCATTCCTCCCGCTACGCCAAGGCTGCCCGTAATTGGCGCGTACGATGAAAGATAACTCAAATCGAAATAATAATTGATCCCCACTTTCGCTGTATATACCGGTGATGATAAAAAGCGGAACCCTCGGTATTTGGAAGCACCGCCGCTGATATAACGTTGTACATTTACGTTGTTAGTAATTGTCGAACCTGAAGGTATAGCTGCCACCGTTGCTGAACCGGTTATATCTGAATTCAAGGTTAAATTGCCATTCGCATTTAAAGAAGTTGCATTAACCATCTGTAGTACACCCTGACTTGAAACTGAAAAATTGCCCGAACTCATAACGGCCGGATTGGCTGAGCCGCCGTTACCGCTAAAAAACACATTGGTAAACATAGTGCCGGAGCCGTTATCAATGAGAACCTGGTTTTGACCATTAAAAGTGATGCTGCCGGTGCCCTGAGTGTAAATGTTGCTATTGGTATAATTGCCCGACAAAGTGAAACTCCCGGTTTGCAGGTTTAAAGTACCCGAATTTGCCGCATTTCCGGTTACCACAACGTAGCCGCTGTTAGCAATTACATAAGCATTTGACGAAATTATTATGCCCTGCCCAAATAACAATGACGGAATAAGTACCAATCCAAGGATTAATGATATGATATTAACTTTAGTTTTCATGGCCTTATTTTTTTTAATTTATACTTGGGTACAGCTGTGTATGGCCCATTTTTCAAGTAAGTTTACAAGTTCTCCAAGATTAATGGGCTTGGCGAGATAATCGTTCATTCCGGCCCTCAGACATACTTCACGGTCGCCCTGCAATGTATTAGCCGTCATGGCAATAATAACCGGTTGATTAGTCAGGCAAATGCGGATCATTTTAGTTGCCTCAAGCCCATCCATTTCCGGCATTTGCACGTCCATCAGTATCACATCATAATATTTGTTACTCACTTCTTCCAGCACTTCTTTACCATTGTTGGTCATTTTAGGTTCATAGCCAAGCTTATTTAATATCTTACCGACTATTTTTTGGTTCATGATGTTATCTTCGGCTACCAGAATACTTAACGGGTTCTGTTTAGCAAAATCGACAGATAGTTTTTGCTTATTGCTATTGTCGCTCATCAAGGTAACCTTCTCAGTCTGCCTGATCATTGAAATCACTTGCTCTTTCAAAATGTGCCGCCTGATAGGTTTGTTTATAACTGAACTAAAAAGCCCGGGATGCTTTTTATGGTCCTCATTTCCTGTGCTGTTCAGCAGCATAACAGGTGTGTTTGGGTACAATTTTTGTATTGATTGAGTTAGTGTAATACCATCCATCTCCGGCATTTGCAGATCGGTAATTATTAAATCCAAATCCGGCTTGTTTGATAATATTTCCAGGGCTTCATTGCCGGAACCAGCCTCTGATAGTATCATGTTCCAGCCTTCGAACCTATTTCTGAGCATATCCCTCACGGAGGCATTATCGTCAATTATCAATACTTTTTTTCCTTTAATATCGATACTGATTGGCGGGAATAAGGGCTGTACGTTTGTTCGAAACGTCATTGTAAATTGGAAACTGGTCCCCTTATTTTCTACACTGTCAACCGCTATGGTTCCACCCATCAGCATCACCAGGTTTTTACAAATCACCAATCCAACGCCGGTGGTGCCTTCAACCTTTATTAGCGGCGTTGTTTGCATTAGCTCTCTTGATAATTCTCTGATTTTGGCCTCTGATATGCCAATGCCGCTGTCTTTCACTTCGAACTTCAGTTTTACCCGGTTATCCGCATCGGCTTCAATAAACTGTACGCCTATATAAATTTGTCCTCTGTGCGTGAACCTGACGGCATTTTCCACCAGGTTCATCAATATCTGCCGAAAGCGCTGATTATCGCCAACAATTTGAACCGGGACTTTATTTTCAATCCGGTAAACAAGGTCCAAACCTGCATGCGCTGCCTTGACAGCAAAAACATCAAATACTTCTTCAATGCTGTTACGCAAGTTAAATTCTTTAACATCCAGCTCCTTACCCGTGTGCACCTTTGAGTATTCAAGTATATCTTTCATCAATATATCATTGATCAGTCCGAGCAAACTTTCGCCGGAAAGCAGGATGGCAGAAGTATATTCTTGCTGTTCGGGGGTAAGTGAAGTTTCGGTGAGCAGCGATGCCATGCCCATTAGGGTAGTCATGGGGGTGCGTATGTCGTGGCTTATTTGTGACAAAAGAAGGCTTTTATTAGCGTTAGCAGCCTGGGCTTCTCCTCGGGCGATCTGTTCGTTTCGCCGGGCATAAGTAAGTAATTCATCCTTTTGGTGAATTTCGCTTTGCTGTTCAGCAATCCTGTTTAAAAGCTTTTCTATTTTTAACCGGTGGTAGAAATATCCAACTATAAAGGCAACAAAAAAAATTGCCACGTAAAACCACCACGTTACGTAAAAAGCAATAAGCAAAGTATTGCCGGTATCTATAAAAAGCTCATTACTTGTAAACATATTTTTTTATTAAAACTTATTTGTTTATTGCTTTAGCACTTAGCTAAACCATTTTTACTTTACCGGCCCCATTCTGCATTTAATCCGAGCACAAAGTATCTTTTGCTTGTCGCGGGATTAAAAACATACAGTGGGGCGCTCAAATTTTTATATATGCCTTTTATTAAAATGCCTTTTTCAAATAGTCCCCTTGTTTGCTGTAAAGACACTCCGGCGGCCATCCACCCATTTAGCTGATAAGTTAGATCAGACCAGCTGTAAGTAAAATTTGCTGCCGGGTTTTTTATTGAAAACGTGTACTGTGATTGTGATGAGAACGATATTTTTTTATAATCCAGCACAACATTTGCGCCAACAGAGCCTCCGTTAAACCCGCCCATAACAACTCCGGCTATCGGGGTGATTGAATAGGATAGCAACGCCTTTTTTCGGAAGGCTTTCCCCAAGTATAACGACCCTGTATTGATGGCCTCATAATTACCACGGGCCTCAAAGTACCAATTGCCGGCTGTACAATACCCCGCAACGGGCACCCAGGAAAAAGGTCTGTTTCCACCCCAATAATAGTCTTGCTCAAAGAAGCCATTTGACTGGCTAAACGATTTAAGCGACAACCCTGAGAGCGCTATTGTCAACAGCAGCCTTTTTTTCATTTTCGATAATTATTAATTCCGCGGTTGCCAATTTGTTAAACAGGTTGATTTTTGCCAGGTGCGGGTTCCAATTAAAAACAAGCTCATCAATAGGATGCCATAATATTACCCATGAAAATACATCGAGACTGTTACTAAGCGCCGAACTAATGCCCTTGCCCGCAGTAAACACCATTGGTATCAGGATGTGGAACAGCGTTACGATCAGGGTACCCGCAACAAGCATCATGATGTTGCGGCGTTTGTATTTTTTAAAGTTCTTTATTTTATCCTCTTTCAACTCGGTGAAATGGCGGCGGATAGCGTACATCATGGGTTCGGCATATTGTTTATCTATCTCGTTTGCGTACTTGAATTTGTAAAAGATGACGTCGTACCTTTTAAATAAAGCAACGTTTTCCATTATATAAAGCGCAAAATGATGGCTTAGCTGGCGTTTGTAAATCGGTGCCGGATCGTGCGGGTTAAAATAACCCTGCATCACAAGCTGGTCGAGCGTGAGGTAAACGTTGATTGTTTTAGGAGGATACCTTTTCATTCTTTATATTTTTATCACTATTGGATCACTGTCACGTCAAAAGTAATGTTGCCGATAGCGCGCAGCGTAGCATCAGCGTTTACAAAACCAACATTAATAGTATTAGTGGCTGTTACCCGCGACCAGGCAATAGAAATACCCTGGGGTAATGCTGTTCGCGGATTAACAATCACCGTTGCGTTAACAGTAGCGCCGGTTACAGTCACACTCTCTACTTGCGTCGGAGAACCATACGCAAATGTTGAATTATCATTAATGTTAAAACTGGTTTTGATCATATTGGTCAGCACTGTACCTGCGCTTCCAAGTTTATAAGTGCCGCCAACATCCAGTTTTGCAGTTGGGGTGGTGGTTGCGACACCAACATTTCCGCTGCCGTCAATACGCATACGTTCGTTGGCGCCAACGCCACCGGTGAAAAATGTTAAGTTTTTGCCCGCAGTACCATTACCGATGGCGAAATCGTTACCGGTGGAGTATAGATATCCATTACTTGCGCCGCCAATCACACCTGTTCCGGTATATCCGCTTGAGTTAATACCCAAATCCACATAATTCACTAATTCAGTGGCTGCGTCATTACTGGCCACCACATCCGAACTAGCGCTGGCAGTAGCAGCCTTGTTTTGGATATTTAATTGCAGGTAATTGTCAATATAGCCTTTACCGGAGATCACGTTAAAGGATGTATTAGGATTGGAAGAAGAACCGGCGTCTACAAGGAATTTCTCGCGGGGCGTGCCGGCAGTAAATACAGGGGCAGTGCCAACGGCAACATTACCTGCGCTATCAACCAAAAAGCGTTGTGTGTTATTGGTACGCACTTTAAAACTCACGTTATCCGTTGTGCCTAAAAAACTGGTATTTGGATTTGTCGCGCCGTTGCCGGCTAAACTCCAATTGGTACCGGCACTTGCCGCCAGCAGCACCCAAGCGGCAGTTGTGCCGTTATAGTAATAAAACCCCTTGGTAGCATCTGTTTGGTAAACCAGTAAGCCGTCCGGAGGGGTAGTAACAGCAGTACGCTGGGCCTGGGTCATCCTCGGTGCTAAAAACCCTTTTAAAACAGATTTGACGTCCAGTACCGAAGATGTATTACCGGTAGTATACGTCGCATCATCTGTAATAACCACTGTTTGCGAAAAGACCTGGCTGCAAAAACTAAAAAAAACAAACAAGCTAAAAAGATTTTTCATATTCTTTATAGATTAATAGAAGTTAAAATAATCATAATGAAATACGCATAGCATTAAACAATTGATTATCAAATTATTATCGGTGCGGGAGGTACGTGCAAATGCACTGTTAAATACGATTATGAAAGTAATTGCTATAAAAAATTCAATTAATCCTTTTCATAAATCGTAAGTTTTCATTAAGGCATTCACCACGTTTTCAGGTCACTCAATCCCTTTTACGTAAACCGGCCAGATAAGTTGGTATTTTCGTCACTTTTTTTTCGATTTTTGTAACTATTTTAATCTTCTGACGGAAATTATAATTTCACAAAAATGGCTTTACTTTACGGAGAGTTATTTTTGTTATTCAATAGCCGTATCACATATGTCGCCGGCCAAAAGCAGGAAGTATCAAAAGTGTATGAAAATTAAGGATATGGCAACCAATTGCTGCAATTTTAAATAAGCAAAGCTTTTATATTGAAGGGCAATAAAGCGCTGTTTGGTAAAGATGTTCGGTTATTACCAGCCTTTTTTACTAAGGGCGAGGTTGTAGTTACCCGTTCCGCCGCCAGTGTCAAGATACGTGCCAGATGGGTGAAGATTTAAAAAATATAATAAACGACCTGCAATATACGAGTCGGCCAGTCAGGTAGTATTATAGGTTTTACCAATGATGTCGTATACTGGTTTCATTGGATGATAAACGCAATATATTGATGTTTAATTAACATCACCAATAATCACAAAAATATGATATTACAGACATGTGATATCCAACGCCTAAGTCAACTATTCCCCCTTCAACACCGATAAAATATTCCCGGCAGGGTCTTTAAACCAGGCGATATCCGGACCATAACCGTTGCCGCGCATAATTCCTTTTTCGTCAGTTTTTATTTGCCCGAAATCGTATTGCTCAAATTTAATCCCCTTGGCTATAAGCCCATCAACTGCTTTATCCACATCGTCAACATTAAAATTGAGGATGGTAAATGTTGCCGGCTCATGATTGGGTTTGGGGTAAACAATAATTTTGGTACCGCCCGCTATAAGCAAGGTCATTATCCCCATTTCATTTTCGGAAATCTCAATACCAAGCGTGTCATTATAAAATTCTTTAGCCTTTTGCATATCGTTTACCGAAAAACCGCTGTATCCTTTGGTGTTTTTAAACATAATTTAATTGGTTTATGAGGGTGTTCATTTACCCCTGGTTTTAAATGATAATCCTTCGGCAGTTAATGCCTCCAGCAATTTGGGCATCGAGGCCGGACCCATCCAGTGAAATTATAAAATATCAGCTTTGGCAAATTCCGAAAGCTGCTTCACCGTTTTTATCCCATGCTTTTGTAATATTTGTGGCCATTCTCGCAGATTCTCAAGTTTTTATTTTCATTTGCCATCGTATTTCCATTGAATATAAACAAATCTACAAGTCTAAAACTACCGCCCAAGGGTGCAAACACGCCAATTTACTATACAAATTGTGCCATTAATTTGTTTTAATTCGTTCAAAACAAGTTAACTAAGCATTAATATGCCGTGTTTGGCTAATTACTATTTTATTAATGATACCTTTATTGCATTACAATGGAAGAAAGAAAATACTTAACTACCTGGAAAAGGTACATCCCCGTTATCCGTTTGCACTTAAAAAGAAGTCTTAACGAAGAACAGCAATTTAAGCTGAATATCACTGACTTTGAATCAGCCGGCGACCGCGGTAAATCGGGCTATACCTTTAACATAGCTTTAGAAAACGGAAAGGTCACCAACAATATCAGCGGCTCGGCTGTAGCCCGCGATTTGTACGAGGCTCTTAAAGCTGATGAAGCTATAAAAGCCATGCTTCAAAATAAAAGCATCAAAATCAGTGTAGGCAAATCTTTCATGTTGTCGATAAAAACAACCCACATTTCGGCTTATAAGGAAGTTTAGCTCATACAACTTCGTGTTATTTCTGCGGGATACAACAGGTATCCTGCTTCTGTTTGCAAAAAATATTCTTGCATATCTCGCTGTTCCGTAAACTTTTTTGCACCAGGTTGGTTTAGTGGATAAATCTATCTGACATGAACACCAATCGACTATCCGACTCGCTTGCAAAAGCCCTTAACGACCAAATGACCAACGAGGCGCATAACGCCCAGATTTACCTGAGCTACGCAGCATGGGCCAGCGATAAAGGCTATGATGGCATTGCCAATTTCCTGTTCCGCCACTCGAACGAGGAGCGCAACCATATGATGAAATTTTTGGAATACATTTTAAAGCGCGGCGGAAAGGTTGTTGTAACAGCCATACCCGAACCCGGGCCTGATCCTAAAAGCGTAAACGATTGTTTTGAAAAAGTATTTACCTCGGAAGTGGAGAATACTACCAGGATCTACAACATTGTAGATATGAGCCTGCAACAAAAAGACTGGGCAACCTGGAACTTTATGCAATGGTTTGTGAAAGAACAAACCGAAGAAGAAACCATGGCGCTTGATTTACTCGGCAAAATCAAAAAAGCCGGCGGTGCAAATGCCGATGACGACGCGCTTTACAATCTTGATAAGGATTTGGGTACAACTCCTGACGATGCAGTATTGGCACAGGATACAACTGTTGAAAAACCGTAGTTTTAATTCGAGAGTCGAAAGTCTTAACTCAGATTTCTCTTTCAACCTAAGACTTTCGACTTTGGGCTTAAGATTACTTACTTATAAGGGTCACATAACTCGTGGCCGGCATTTTAAATTCTGCCGCGCCATTTTTTATTTTCACGCTGCCTTGTTTCATGCTTGTCTCTTTGTTTGTTGTGTAAACGTTTAGCTCTTTTACACCCGCGGGAAGGCCTGTTAAAGTCACCTTACGTTTCGAGCCGTTATTAACCAAATGGATGGCGTACGCCCCTTTGCTATTATCACCCAAAGCTGCGCACGAAACATCTGCTTTGCTGCTTGTTATCGGCATAGCACACAGTCCTTTTGGTGTTATTGATAGCTGCTTAAGGTTCCAGAAACGTTGACCGGGGTGCAATGGCTCGTTATTACCAAAAATCCCGCCTCCTATTAACGGCGAATAGTCCGACGTTAGCTGCCACTGTAATATAGATGCGGGCTGGCAAATGGCCAGCATGCGGGTATACAGGTTTATTTCTTCCAGCGCATAGGTTGGTTCCTGGAAAATATCCGGGTAGTTCCAGGCTGCGGCATCTATACTGCCCTCGCCAACTAATAATGGAACGCCAAGTTTGGTGGCAGCATCAGCCCATTTTTGCAATATCGGTGTATCCCAGCCACGCCACGAGTGGAATGATATGGCACCAATGTATTGCTTAGCATCCGGGTCGTTCAAAGCAGGGTCGATGAAAGTATAAGTTGTAGCATCGGAGTTATCGCCCAGCAGCATTTTTGTTTTTACGCCATGCGCAGCAAAATAAGCACCGCAGCCTTTTATAAAGTCAACATGCTCCTGCGCGGTTACCCTAACATTTATGCCCAAATCCGACTCGTTGAACGAAAATAGCTTTGGTTCGGTGCCATATTTATTTTTCAGGTAAATAATATAGTCGGCTATGGATTTGTAAATCGCTTCCATGTTATCTTTATTCAGTTTATTGCCCCAAATACCATTAACCGGGCGAAAATTGAGCTTACCCTCGGCTGCCCAGTCTGGCGGAAACCACGCTGAAAGAATTACCGGGATGCCCAGGCTGTCCAGCCGATGTGCCATTTCCATAGCTTTTCTTACAGCAGGATGAATTTTACCGGAGTCGGCAACCAGTGTTGGGTCAGCATCAAGTTTTGGCTGCCAAAAACGCCAGGGCATCTCTGCACGTCCCCATGCTACACGCAGGTTTTGAAGCGAATAATCAATAACTTGCGGGTCGTTTTTGGGGTTTTGCAAGCGAAAGTTACCGCCCAATCCTTCAAGCGCCCGGCCTTGTTGCGTGGTATTTATCGCAATTGCAACCGGGGTCTTGTCAATTTCACCCGAGGCTCTTATTTCAAAATCCTTTTCAACGGTTTCACCATTTTTTATTTCGCCGAGTTTTAACGGGATAAATAGCGTTAGCTTATTTTGCCCTTTTACATTTTCAGTTCGTACCATCAATAGCGATTTTTCGCTGGGCTTCACGCTAAATTTCCGGGTCGTCGTTTCCAGCTCCAGCTTTTTTGCGTTATCATCATATTCGGCAGGGCTGGCCTTAACAAAGCGGTCAAGTTCAGGTTTGTCGCCACCTGAATAACGCAGGTCGCCGTTTAAAAATTCATTGGGTAGGGCTATCACGAAATAGACACCCTGCAGAATGGTGTCCTTATGTGCGGTTAATCGAACGGTTACTTTTATCTTCCCGCTGCCGTTGTCTTTTACATTTTCCGTAAAATGCAAGCTATCTATACTGGTGGTTACTTCCTGCTCATCGTCGTTTACGCGTTTGTAGTGGGGCTGCTGCTTTTCTTTTGCAGTTGATGCTGCGTGTTTCCTGTCGGTGCTTACCACCCGCAGGCTGGTTTCAAAATCAAATAGTTGCCCGCTTTTGCGGATGCCTGTTATGTTGCCCCAGGGCTCAACCTCAGCCTGGCTATAGGCATTTTTTACAGATGCCATTAATGATATGATTATCGCCAATAAAAATACAGGCCTTGTTCTTTTAGAATTATTAAGGATGTTTCTCAAAACGCTTCACAATTATTTCAGCTTTAAAAGTAACGCTATTTGAAGCTTAATTGTTAATGATATTG
Source organism: Mucilaginibacter flavidus (assembly GCF_024055575.1). Taxonomy (GTDB): domain Bacteria; phylum Bacteroidota; class Bacteroidia; order Sphingobacteriales; family Sphingobacteriaceae; genus Mucilaginibacter; species Mucilaginibacter flavidus. The sequence continues at coordinate 82,972 of NZ_JAMXOE010000017.1, forward strand.
CGGAAATTGATAAGCGGAATTTTGCATCATTTGGTGGGATAAAAATAACCACGGAGATATAGAGGAGACACAGAGAGCACGGAGAAAAAACAATGGCGTGAAATTTTCACCATTAAGGCTCTGTGATAAAAAATGACCAGGGGGAAATATTATTTTCTCTTTTTACCTTTTGTATGATGCTTTTTAACCCCGGTTTTAGCTTCGCATTTTTTGCTGTGATGCCCGCTAGCCTTTGATTTATGCCCATGTCCGTGCTTTTTATGCTTCCCGGGCTTCACTACAATCTTTGGTGCAAAATCAACCGGCTCAGGGTGCATGGTTATATCAAATGGGTTGAAGTAATAAATACCAGCCTTATCGTACCACGAAAAATTTAGTTTCAGCCTTTCATTAAATGATGTCTCATCTTTACGTGCCGAGTCTGTCCAGGCTGCTTCCGATAGCGCTGCCAGGCGGGGGAACACCATAAAATCAAGACGCTTTGGCGATTCAACCAGTTCAGTCCACAAATTTGCTTGAACACCAAGTATCAGGGGCGATTGAACTACTTCTGCCGGGAATTCCTTGTAAGGAAAATTGTAAACGCCGCCCACCGTACTAAATTGCGTACTGCTCCAACGGCGGCCGGCGATATGGCTTTTATCCTGTACAAAATCAAAATACATGGGAAGTCTTGGGCACAGTACCACCTGGTATTTTTTCTGCAAGGCCAGCCTTAATTGCGAGGGAACATTTTGCCGCCACCAGAATACTATTGTTTTATCAGCGGGTAAGTCAGTTTCCGCGGCCTCATCCCAGCATAAGATTTTGCTGTTCATTTTGCTGACCGAGTCGGCCATGCGGCGAAAAAAATAGTGTTCCAAATCTGCCAGCGAAGTGAATTTATTCCTGGTAAGCATCTCCGTTATAGCTGGTCGCCCAGCCCACGCTTGCATACCCAGTGCAACTTCATCACCACCTAAATGAATCATTCCTGCAGGAAATAATGAGTTAGTTTCCTTTAAAATATCCGTCAAAAATTGATAGGTTTTCTCGTTGGCTGGGTCGAATGTAAAGTTTGGATATTTGGCTACGCTACCACCTGTATATTCGGGATAGGCTTTATTGGCTGCGGTGGCGTGGCCCGGCATATCGATTTCAGGAACAACAGTTATAAACCGCTCCGCCGCGTAGGCTACGATTTCCCTAATATCAGCCTGTGTATAATATTTTGCTGGTGCAAGTGTGTCGGTTTTGTTTCCGATACCACCTACAGTCGTTAACAACGGATATTTTTTTATTTCGATACGCCAACCGTTAACATCAGTTAAGTGCCAGTGAAATTTGTTCAGCTTATAAAAGGCCATCCAATCCAACAGTTGCTTAACCTTTTCCTTCCCAAAAAAATGGCGCGATTCATCAAGCATAAAGCCCCGCCACTGGTAACGCGGTGCATCGTTTATTTCAACCGCCGGCAAATTAACTAGTCCCTGTGGCTGAGCGCGTATCAGTTGTAAGAGCGACACTAATCCATAGAAGACGCCTTCGCTGCTGGCCGAACTAACAGTTATTTTAGTTGATTCTATTTTCAACCTGTACGAGCCGGGCAATTCGTCCCTTTTCAGCAGCTGCAGATCAACGGTTGCTTTGGTTTCATCCTGGTCAACCGCTATTGGTGTCCCGTTATATTTTTGAAATTCTGTTTGTAAATAATTAGCCTGCGGCAGTAACGAGTTGTCGTTCACCCCAATGACAGTGCTGTTGCTTATTGCAAACTGCCCTTCAGCCTTAACAACCGATTTTGGAAGGGGGATAATATTTACATTTTGTGCAGATAGAAAAAACGGGACGCTAATTAAAAGGAAAACTAATTTGACGAATTGAGGTGACACGAATTTTAACGAATTACACGAATTTTGGATGACAGTTCTATCTAATGTTTGAGTTCTAACTTTCAATAAATTCATTCTTAATTAGTGGATAATAGTTTTGTTATTCATGCCTGATTAATTCGTGCAATTCGACTTAATTCGTGAAAATTCGTGCTTAATTTCCAAATGGCGGCAAACCAACCAGTTGCCTGTACAATGGCAAATCCATGCGTTTAGCAGCCGGCAAATGAAAGTTTTTCCCATAAAAAACCTGCAGCTTATATTCTACCCTACCACTGCGGACTATATCAATGTCCGGTAATTGTGTTACACTGTCGAAAAATGGTTTGGCATCGGCATTAACATCCAGCTGCTCCTGGTCGCTAATGATGATGGCGTCTTTGCCTACCAGCTTTTTCGGTTCAACCATAAAGGCCAGGTTGCGCGGGTCGTTATTAAACACCGTGATGTCCTTCGTCCCTTTAAGCGCCCAGTCGACTTTGCCGGTTAACCACCAGCGCGGGGTACCGGTAAATATGTTGGGATTATTTGTCCAGCCTTCTTTATCAAAGCGGGTTTTTATGTCGGTATAATCTACCCCTTGAATAGTTGGATCGTTATTGTCGCCGTGAAAATGATATACCATCCATTTAGGACCATACCATTGCCAAAACCCGGTGACCATGTGGGTACCCAGCACGCCTATAGTAATTAAAGTAAAGTAAACTGAGAAGTTAAGCCACCTGCGGGTTAGCACAGTGCCTTTGCCCGTTGTACTTAAACACCTGTCGATACCAAAACCAAGGGGTATAAAGAGCATCATATAGCCCGGTGCCTGCCAGTGGAAGTGAAATTGAAGGTTCGACCATAGGGTTACCACCGTAAAAAACACAAGTGGCAGTATGGCCATCCAAAACGTAAAACTATAGGCCAGCAATTGTTTGCGCAGCTTATAAGAAATGTACAATTGCCGAACAATGGGTATCCAAATCCATGGCAGCAGGAACGCTGCCTGCCCGCCTATACTGCGAAAAAACCAGTCGAAATGCAGTTTAAAATGTTCACCGCTTGCCCCTGCCCTCGAACCCTGGAAAACGAAAGAAACCCAGCCGTTTTGTGCATTCCACAATAATACCGGCGACGCCATAATAATTGTGATAAGCACAGCTAAATACGGCCCTGGATGACGGAGCCAGTGGCGCTGGCTTTTATTGGTAACCACAAACATAAATACCCCGGCAAATAAAAACAGTACGTGGTATTTGCTCAACGTAGCGAAGCCCATGCTTACCCCCACCGCCAACCAAAGCAGCCATGTTCTGCGGCTATAACGCGTGGCTTCCGATTTCTCGGCGCCGGGGTCAACCATTAACTGAACAATATAGTAGGTTGCCAGCATCCAGAAGAACATCAGTGGCGCATCGGGCTGAAACCAGCAAGCTATCGCCACGGTAAACACAGCGCTTAAATTCATTGTCGCTACAGCCCAAAAACCAGCCTTCGCGGTAAACAGTTTCCTGGTCACCAAAAACATCAGCCAGCTGGTACCGGCAAACAGCAGCACCGCAGGGAACCTAAGCCCGAAATTATTTAACCCGAATATTTTTACGCTGATCCCGCTCAACCAAAAAAACAAAGGCGGCTGATCGAAGTAGCTTAAATCGAAATTTAGCGCCCCGCGGAAGTAGTAGGATTCGCCGATGCCGAGGCCTGTATAGCCTGCAATTAAGCAGCGGAGCACGAATGTTATAAAGATTAATATTGCTGCGGACCTCGCTGCATTATCTTCTGTAAGTTTCTTCATTAAAATAAAATGAGCACAGTTTGCAAGGGTACAAATCTCTTAAAAAAATCGCTAATTATCAGGGTTTTTATTGGGAGATTAACCCGAAATCCATTTCCCCACAAATGGTACTTTATTAACCACCCAAACCAACGCCAGCGTTATAATAAAACAAATCAGCGCTGTAAATGGAATCGAGACTCCCGGTGTGCAGAGTTTATAACTAATTCCAAGCGGGTCTTCCAAAAGATATAATATTAGTGCATGCGCAAGATAGATGCCGTAATTAAAGCTGCCAGCAAAATCGCGGATTCGAATTACTACCGGCGATAGCTTTGGCGCAGATAATTTAAAAATCATAAACACACTGGCTGCAAGCAATACAACCAGCGGACAAAGTGGCTCAAAAAACATGGCACCCGGCCATTGTTTGCTGTCAACAATTAACCACGAGCCAACAGGAATCAACAACAGGCTTGCTATAAACAGCAGGATCATCCATAAGCGCAAATGTTTAATCTTAAAATTCTTGAAGGCCAGGTAATGGCCCAACACAAGGTAGCCTGCAAACCCTGCAAAATAATGCATATCAACAGATGATCCGTAGCGTGCCATATAAGGTTGGCTTATCAAAATTACGGCAAACCACACCACCAAAAAATACAGTATTTCCTTTTCCGATGCGTTGCGCACAAACTTCCCTATAACCGGGATAAAGAAATAAAGCCCAATTAACATGTATACATACCACAAATGGTACGAACTGCCTGACGCCAGTAAACGCAAAACCATTTTAACATTCGCCAAAACTGTACTTTTCAATACAAGGTCTTCGTTATATACAGAATAGGCAATATAAACCAGGCTCCAAAACACAAATGGCACAATTACCCTTACCGTGCGTTTCTTTAAAAAATCACCAATTTCATACTCCCTGTGCAACAGCAATGCCCCGGTTACCATAACAAATACCGGCACTGCAAAACGCACTATCGCATTAAAACAATCCGCTACCACCCAGTCGCTCATCGGTATCTTGCCATATTGTAACAGCAATACGCTGTTGCTATGCAACATTATTACCGCAAACAGCGCAACCAGGCGGAGGTTGTTAATCCAGTTGATGTTTTGAGGTTTGGCAGGGGGCATCATTTTTTATCAGTAATATCGTTATAATACAGTTCCAATTCCTTCAACTTCGCTATCTGCCCGGGCCTTGGGTTTATAAATATCCTTACCCGTTTTATCATGGCATAGGCATCAGCATAAGTTAAACCTGTTTTTATTAAATAAGCCATCGCCATAGTTGGCCCACGGCCAAGGCCCTGCCGGCAATGCACGTAAACGCTACCGCCGTTTTTAATTTCGTTATCTATAAAATCGGCACCTTTTAACAACACCTCCAAAGGTGGCGGCGTATTATCAACAGTTGGCAGGTGCAGGTATTTTATCCCTTCGTGTTCGGCATCGCTGTAGTCGTTATGCATACGCATGTTTACTATGGCAGTAACTCCCAGGGCCTTTAATTTTTTTAGCCCTATCAGGTTGTATTGACTGCCCAAAAACAAATGTGCAGTAATTTGCGAACGGTTTAAACGTGGCAGCCCGGTTATTATACGATGGGCGTTATCATACATATAATCCAAAACCAACCTCGTCCCGGTAAAAATACTTTTTAATTTATTTATCATAATATACCGGTAGTGCTCAGCCCCCTTTATTCGCTTTTGTGATATAATCCATGGCCTGCTGAAACGTGGTAACCCAAATCTCCTGTTTGTTTTTAGCAAGATATTCCAATAACTCCCAGTGTGCCTTTGTCGAGGTAGTTATAAAGTCGCCGCCTATCCCATGAAACATAAATATCCCCATCCCACCACGGTGCTTAACTTTTTTTACAAAATCAATCAGCTTGCTTGCGGGGGTATCTTCTTCAAGACCGTATGACGGTATCAGCATCGGATCGAGTTTTTTAAAGTTGGTAATAATGGCATCATCCACGTCGCCGCCTATACGGGCGTACTTTATCATGCCGGTTTTCCGCAACGAGTCAATATAACTCTTACCCCCTACCTCGGTTTCAGTACACGGGTAAGCGTATGTACGCGTGGTTTTGCCGTCAATGGCGTAAAGCATACCGTTCATGGTGTATATCTCACGCAAAATCTGGAATATTGTATACCGTTCGGCCGCATTAACTAAATTATCAGGCATGGTGGTGCTCAAACACGGATGAAAAAGCGTATGGTTTGCCAGCTCATGTCCTTTTTGGGCCACTTTGCGCCATTGGAGAATATTATTGCTGTTAAGTTCACCGGTCAGAAAAAAGGTCCCTTTTAGGTGCAATGAATCCAGTTGCGGGATGGCCGTTTTTAATTGCGAATCGAGCGCATCGTCATAAGTAAGCACAATCACCGCTTTTTTATGATCCGGCCAGTTTATTTTGCGCTGGGCCGTTGCAACCGTACTTAATAAAAGAAAAAACAGGGTAAGCCTTTTCATCACAGGAGATGGATAATAAAGTAAAGAAATAAAACATTTACCAGTTATCATTAAATTTTATCCAATAAATATCGATATGCGTACGCCGCTTTTCAAATTCACCATTTAATTGCCAGCGCTATCATTTGTTGTAACGCTATAAACATATTGTGCATCTTTAACCAATTCAAAAAAAAGCAAATAAAGTCAACGTATTCAAACCATTAGTGTTATTTTTAATTAATTATTAGCCGTTGCAATTTGTAGCGAACTAACCGCTATCACTTTTAAGTTACAACAACAGTTATTCAATTAAAACAATGCAATCCGTTTGGAAAAAATGCTTTGGATCCCCCCCTGTTTTCTCGTTAGAAGCGCGGATATTTAATGCTATTTGCCTTGCATCTGCTGTTGCTTTATTTCTGAATATTTTTTTAAACTCCCTGCTGGGTATATCCCAGTTAGCTATTTTAATGGGGGCTGTATTTATTATCTCGGTTCTCTGCTATTATTTCTCCCGTTTTAAAATGAAGCTAAATAGTAGCATCATAACATACATGATTGCTACTAATATACTTATCGTAGTAAACTATAAATATAATTCCGGCATTAATGGGCCTACCCTGCTGATTTTTATTCTTACATATTTCCTTACCATTTCCATTGTGCCTAAAAAGCAATACTGGATTTGGATAACGCTTAACATTCTTATTGTTATGGCATTGCTAGTGTATGAATTTCAATACCCGGGTGAAATTATGAATACTTACCCCGATAAACAACACCGTTTTATTGATATTGGCTACACCTATATCATCGATGTATTTTTTATTTTCATGATCACTACGGCGGTAAGAAAAAGCTATCATACTGAAAAAAAATTGGTTGAGCAAAAAGCAACTGAATTGGCCTATGCAAATGATACCATGAACAAACTGTTTTCTATCCTTGCACACGACCTGCGGTCGCCTTTGGCATCGATAGAAAATTTCCTCGATGTGCTTTCAGCGTTTAAGCTAAGTGATGACGAACGAATATCTATACAAAAGGAACTGCTAACTTCTACCCAAAATACGCAGGAGATGCTTGCAAATTTGCTTTTATGGAGTAAATCGCAAATGAAGGGCGTAACCGTAAACATGGTTAAGCTAAACCTGAAAAAAACATTGCAAACTACGTTGCAAATTCTTAAAACTGTAGCGGCCGAAAAAGGCATTCAATTTACAGAGCAGATAAATAATTCAATTTCTATTTTAGCTGATGCGGATATGATGCAGCTAAAATAGAAATCTGATAAATAACTCCCTTAAATTCACAAATCCCGGCGGGCAAATCATAATATCTGCAGACATTGCCGGCAGCGATTGCCGTATAACGATAAAAGACAGTGGTATTGGAATCCCGTATGAACAGCAAAATGAAATTTTCTCGTTAAAGGCCCAATCAACTTTAGGAACCAAAAACGAAAAGGGTGTAGGTCTGGGATTGCTATTATGTAAAGAATTTACCGAATCGCAGAATGGGAAAATTACATTTGAAAGTAAACCAGGAGCCGGAACCACATTTTATGTTACCTTCAAATTATGGCAGGATATTAATAAAAACGGTAAATACCCGGACTTGTCAACAAATAAAAGTAAGGTGTAATAGCAAATTAGACCCTCTAATTTTAATTTTAGGCCTGTATAGGCGTTCAACCATTTGGCAACTCTTCGTGCCGGTGTTTTTCGTAACTATAGTTGTATGATGGATAAGGTACTATAAACGTTTCCTTCACCCGGGTCGATTTCAAAAAGTATGGTATCCAAATAGCACCGGCGACAACTGAAGATATAACTGCCTCTGAAAATTGATTTGAAATTGCCAAACGTGATACGCTATGCACAAAAATTAAATCGGCCACGCGGAATACAATTCCATAAACAAGATAGCCAATCATGTATTTGGGCAATATGTCCCGCCGGTTTAAAAACAATACCAGGCATTACAATGCATAGGCCATTAATATTACTGAACCCGCAACCTTAAAAATAATATGTGCCTTCAGGCCAGTAGCATAGCTATATTTACTAATGGAATTCCAAACATCTACGGTAAAATATTTGGTGTCATTAAGGTTTACTATGATAACTATGGGCGTTAAGAACAAACCAATGAGCAGTAAAATCAACCAACCGCCAAGCGGCACAAAGGTGGTGCCGTATTCAAACACAATACCGGGGGTTTCTGTCCGGTAAATACGAAACGCGACGAAACCGGCAATCAAAACAATAACCAGTGCCATATTCAGCATCCATTGGTTTACATTGGAAGGGCCGGAGTCGGCAGTGGCATCGGGGTTAAAACTGATGGAATAAGAAAGGGCGTTATCTGTCAGTTCTTTTATATCCTGCTTAAACTGGCTTAACTTATCAACAGGGACAAAGCTTTTAAGGTATTTAAACGAATAGTCTAACGTCATCACCTTGCCCGACGATGAATAATCGGATGTAAACTCGTAGCCGTCTCGTTTTATCTCGTTTGTTTTTGGGGTGATGTCCCAGCCAGCCGGGAAAAACATTTTAACGGTATAGTCTTCGTCAAAAGACCCATTCACCGCAACCGGCGTTTTGGTTTGATTAGTTATTTTAGGCAATTCCTCTTTTATCGGGTTGGCATAAAAGCTTGCGGAGTAGTCCCCCGATACCGAATCCTTTTTAAAGTAGTCGGTTATTTCATATTTTTCAATTGTGGTAAGCTCGTTTTTTTCTTCATTATCGATAACCACAACCGAATCCTTCGCTTCAATTTTATTATAAATCTCGGAGTAGTATTTCAAATAATTCTTTTCTGTTTCGGCCATTCCCGATGATGCCAGCCTGTCGCGTTCCCTGTCGGCCTGGTTTAAAGTGTAGGTTGTTTTAACCTGAAATTGCACCGGCGATTTAGCATTTTTAACCGTAAAACTGTCGATGCAAACTACTCGGCCTAATTTTGATTCGGTGGCTTTGGTTAACCCGGTATTGCCGGCCTTTAAGATGAGCCCCTTGCTGTAAGCTGGAAAGTAAATATTGGCGCCGGTGCCGCGCTGATAAGCTATCGTAGCGTCGACCCAAACCGGCTTGCCGTTTATTTGTGCCACAACTACCGCATGATCAAAAAGATTATGCGCCGGCAGGCATTTGTCAAGGTCATCCCCACCGGAGTTTATCAACACCATATTAGCATCAATCCCGTCTGCCCGCAGCATACTCACCAATAAAAGCGACTTATCCTTACAATCGCCGTACCGTTGGGCGAACACTTTTGCCGGATTATTGGCCCGGTGCGAATACTGGCCAAGTTCAATCCCCATATACCGCACTTCATCCTGCACGGTTTTTACAGCGTTGCGAAAGTATTTTTCTTTGTTGTTGCCCGATAATGATTTCAACCTGGCTATTTCTTCAGCCAGTTCGCCTTGTATGTTTGTTTGGGCAGGGTTAATGCCCCGGGCCCAATCCGTTACTTCTGCCCAGCTGTTGTAATCACTTAGTTGTATATAGTCGCGGGCATCGTACCAGGATGGTGCGTTTTCATCATACAGCGCAGGCTTTATTTGAAAACCTTCCCATTCGTATTTTTTCAACCCATTGGCCTGGCTTATTACCGGGCTTGCAGCGTTATTAAACAGTTTCATATTTATTTTGCGGCCGGTCGAAAAAATAATAGCAGTATACTGGTGCGCAACCGTTTGATAATACTGCAGGTATAGGAACGAACTGTACTTGTTATTAAATATCGGATTGCGACCGGTGATAGTATACGAGTATTCAATCCTGTCTCCTTTGCGGATGTCATCGAGAATACAGAGCGCCGAATAGGTGCCCTGGTAGATAAAGTTCGATAGATCTTTCTCATCGGCCAAAACTTTAAAGGCGGATGCCTTGAGCCTATTTTGTGGTTTGTTATTGCGCCAAACAGTTATTTCGTGAAAATCGAGTCGTTCATAAGTTGGGTCGAAGCTGACAGATATTTGCGACCCGTTTTGAATGCCCGTTTCAGATATTATTTCGCGCACATTATGTCGATAATCAGCTTGTTTTTCAATGTGTACCTGGTGTTCGATGATAGAAAAGTAGTATCCGTCCTCAACCGTTCGTAGCGATGGCTTTTGATTGTATGGTTTGCAGATACTCAGCCAGATCGGCTTGGCGGAAATATGAACAACCGGCTGCGCACCTTTTGCAAACGCAAAACTTACCACAACAAATAAAAAGGTTAAAATAAATTTACCCGCCCTTGAAAAACATCTACGCATACTGGCTTTGAAAATAAATAAATCAGATGAAATAACCACATCTTTTTAAATTTTTCAAATCCCTGCACTTAAGCCACCTCAGCCCTGCCCGCTCCCACCGTATCGCGATAAAGTTGCGGCGATACATCGGCATTGTTTTTAAAAAAGCGGCTAAAGTAGTATTCATCATCATATCCTAATTCAAAAGCAATTGTCTTAACGGGTTTATTGGTAAGGTACAATTCGCGTTTAGCTTCAATAACTATGCGTTCGGCAATCATGTCTGTTAACGTGCGGTTAAAATGGTTTTTTGCCATTTTTGCCAATGCCTTAGGTGAAATATTAAGCATATCGGCATATTCGCTTGCAGAGTGCTTTTGTTTAAAATGGGTTTCGATAGCGTCCTTAAGGTTTTGGAGTATAAAGGGTTCTTTTCGCTCCGAAAGCACTTTGTGGTTGCCGGGCTGCTGTTCGGTCTTTAGCCTCACTGCGGTAATCAAAAATATCTTAAGGTATGACATTAGCAGCTCGTATTGCGCAAGCGCCGGGTTTTGCATTTCGGTTTTCATTTGCTCCAGTACCATGTTAAAAATAGGCACGCAAGGCTCGTCGACCCTGACGATTGGTGGCTCATAAATATTATTGAACAAAACGCCGTGGCAGGCCACCTCTTTATCATGTTTATGGATACAAAAAAAGTCCGGGTGGAAATTCAGCGCGAAACCTTCCAACTGTTCACCGGTAATAATCATAAACGGCTGATAAATAGCAAAGGCAAACAGCGAATTCGCCTCAAAATCGTATTCGGAAAAACTGGCACGCAACCTACCCTTACCTTTGGTAACCCAAATAATGGTGTAATAATTATGCCGCTGCAGGTGGTCGAAATTGCTATTATCATCGAACGAAAACAGTCGGAAAGTAAGGTTACCAGTTTGAGGGTTAACTAAAGTAAAAGCTGTTTGATTATTGAGCATTTGGGTTAGTGATTAGAGGTTGGAGACTGGAGATTAGTTGAACAGCGGTTAGTCCGGATCGTCCAGTCGCTTTTTTAGTGCTGCATTTTCTGCGCGAAGTTTCTCAATGTATTCGTGCTGCGCCATAAATTCACCCCGTATTTCTTCAAGGGTATAACGCTCTGTTATGTGTTGCGGGCAGTTCCAGTCGTAAGCAGTTATATTTAACAATATTATCCTTTCGGGCCGAAATTTATAATTGTCCAAATTGAGTTTGTCAAACAACTCCGGGTTGTCATCAATCTCCAAAACTTTTGCTTCAGCATATATCTTAAGTCGCGCTTTAGCGGCCTGGTCCAACAAAAACAGCGATACCTTATTGTTTGTCGCCAGGTTACCTATTGATATGTATTGCTTATTGCCGCCGAAATCAATAAATCCCAGTGTTTTATCATCCAATACTTTCAAAAAGCCCTTTGGCCCTCCCCTGAACTGTATATATGGGAACCCATTTTCGCCGATGGTCGCCATATAAAAGTTATCCTGGCGACTTATAAAATCACGCTCATCTTCGGTTAAGCCATTGGTATCTCTGTACCCTTCCATCCTGGCATAGTTGGCCCGGCTGCCATAACGCTCCTGGAACCTTTTCGATGCCTCCGAAAATGCAGTTTTTGGATAATTCATCAGTTTAAATTTAAAACAGCTTCCTGTCGGTTTCTTCTATTTCCAAATCATTAATACTGGCAAACCGCTTTTGCATCAGGCCGTTTTCGTCAAACTCCCAAAGCTCGTTACCATAGCTGCGATACCATTGACCAGAGGCATCGTGCCACTCATATTCAAACCTCACGGCCATCCGGTTTTCGCGAAAGCCCCATAATTCCTTTTTCAACTTATAATCCAGTTCCTTTTCCCATTTACGGGTTAAAAACTGTTTTACTTCTTCGCGGCCATTTATAAAGTCGGTACGGTTGCGCCATTCGGTGTCGATGGTGTAGGCAAGGCAAACTTTTTCGGGATCTTTTGTGTTCCAGGCGTCCTCGGCAGCCTGCACCTTTTGCAGTGCAGTTTCCATATTAAACGGAGGCAAAGGATATCGTTTATTTTCCATGCGAATATTTTTTATAAAATTAACCAATACAGCAAAAGCTAAGGCAAGTGTCCCTAACTTTTACTGTGTGATGAGATTTAGGCCTCACCTAAATCCTCTCCAAAGGAGAGGACTTTAGCTTCGCGCTTTTTTAGAACCCTCTACTTTGGAGAGGGCAGGGTGAGGCATACGGCAGCTTACACCAATTGCCCAACCCTAACAACCGGGAAGTCAATCGCAGTATTGGCGACGTTATTGAAATAGTTGGTTAAAACATTCAGGCCCACATGCCCTACAACTTCGCCTATTTCACCATCAGTTAAACCCGCGGCTTTTGCAGCGTCAACATCATCATCGCTAACCCGGCCTTTTTTATCGAGCAATATGTTGGCAAATTTTAAAACTGCTGCGGTTTTTTCTTCAGCCGATTCGCCGCTGCGGGCATTTTGTAAAACGGCAGTATCAATATGTACAAGCTTTTCGCCGATAAATGAGTGCGCCGATAAACAGTAATCACAGCTATTGTTTTCGCCAATAGTCAGGGCAAGCAGTTCGCCGGTTTTACCGCCTAATTTACCGTGGCTGAGTATGCTGCTCAAATTCAGGTAACCTTCCAGCAAGGCTGGTGAATTACCCATGGTACGCATCATGTTTGGCACCATGCCTAATTTGCCTTGTATTGCGTCAAATAATTCTTTGGTTTTGCCTGTGGCTTCTTCAGGGTTTATTGCTTTTAAACGTGTCATTTTGTTTGATAATTTGTTTGTCGTTATTGACAGTACAAATGTGCAACGACTGCTAATTTTATAACATGGATGATGCACGCAAGTGCATGGACAATTTTACCTCAACCCTTAACAAACCATTGATAACGTCAAAAACCGGGTGGCTTCCTGCCCTTCGTCATCAATCAAAAATATCCGCAGGCAGCCTTTTATAACAAAATACATATACTGGCTTATCTTGCCTTTTTCTAAAAGTTTTTCGTTCCGTTTAGTTTTTTTTGGCTTACAGCAATTTAATACGAAGGCCCATTGTTCCTCAGTTAAATTTATACTTTGTGCCAAATAATTTCTTAAAATATCGTGCATAATTGAGAGCCAAGAACCAAGCGTCAGCCAAAATAACGTTAAAAGATTTGAAAAGAACAAAAAGTTGTCGTCAATCAAAATTCGCGGACGTTATCATTTTTATCGTGACTCTTGGCTCTTGATTCTTGGCTCTTAAATTTTTGGTTCTAGACTCTTGGTTCTTGACTCTATTACATACCTTTGAAAACTAACTAAAAACATCATGGCACAAAAAGTAATAACAGTAAATATTAATGTTTATGAGCAATCGGTGACCAACAGGCACTCGGCTTACGAAGTTAATTTTGTAAATAAGTATTTGGATGAGGGCTGGGTGATTAAGGAAACTATACATAGCCCACTTGTGGGTAGCTGGACGAATATTACTTTTATATTGGAGAAGTAAAACCATAGCAATGGGTTTAAAATCCGTCGCTATCACAAAACTCCCGGTTAAGTATTTATAAAAACCTAAAATATGAAAACCTATCTTACACTTTTAATTGCCCTGCTATTTTCGACAACCTCGTTTGCGCAGGATATTCCTGCCCGCTGGGATGAGCTTGTGGCCAGCGATTTTCCGAAAGCCCTTGAAAAATCATCGAAAACCTGTATCCTGCCTATCGGGATATTGGAAAAGCATGGACCACACTCGCCCATCGGGACTGATTTAATCCATGTGCGCGAATGGGCTGCACGGGCTGTAAAATCGGAATATGCTGTGGTGTTTCCTGATTATTTTTACGGGCAAATAAATGAGGCACGTCACCAACCGGGAACATTTGCCCTGCCGAGCGATATCATTTACAAATTACTGGAAGCTACCTGCGATGAAATTGCCCGCAATGGATTCGACAAGATTGTTATTTTAAACGGTCACGGCGGTAACCCCGAGTTCCTGCACTTTTTTATGCAGTCGCTGCTGAATAAGCGGCATAATTATGCGGTGTACCTGTATAGCCCAGGTCGCGAGGATGCCGATTATAACAAACAATACCGCCAGATGCATAAATCACCTACAGCGAACGACCAGCACGCGGGAGAATCCGAAACATCTGTTTTAATGTATTACCGGCCTGATCTGATGCGCATGGACCGTGCTGCTAATGAAAGCGGCGCTGATCAAAAACGAAGCGATCTGCCCGGTCTTTATACACCAATATGGTGGTACTCATCATATCCTAACCATTATGCCGGAGAAGGCGACAAAGCAACCACCGAATTCGGCAAGTTTATTACCGACCATGAAACTGCATCGTTTATAAAAGCATTAAAAGAAGTGAAGGATGACACGAAAACTATACCACTGCAGAACGAGTTTTTTGACCGGGTGGATAAGTTAAATAAATAGTGTATAAACGCCAAAGCTTGCAATGAAGTCTATAAAAAAATGGCGTTAAAATTCGGAAGTTTAACGCCATTTTACTTTGATGATTTATGGTAATTTATCCAATTCCACATTCGGCGCTTTGCCACCGATTGGCCTTACTAACTCTATCCCGCGTTTGGTATAAGTGTTAAAAAATCCGCAGTTTTTAAGGTAGAATGAATTGCCATCAATACCACCCGCGTAGTCCATACGGTAGCCCTTCATTGCGGTGGCATCATTTGTAAAATGGGCTTTGTTTATTTCGGTCCAATGGCCGTTGTTGTCGGCAATCCATTGGTTGTTAAATAACACGTGACGGGTTGTTATGCCATTTTCAGGTTCGAAATTCTCCAAAAACGAATGCAGTCCCTTTAAATAAGTATTTGTTTGCGGGCGGCTAAAGCTGGCTATTAATTGCCATTTGCCAAGCTCCGGCGCAAAAAACCAGGTGGTGTAAGTAGTATGGTTGTCGCCGGTGGGTTTGGCCTGTACCAAAAATTTGTAAGTGTTGCCAGCTTTCCAGTTATACAGCATATAGCTTTGCCCGCCCGAGCCTTCGTTGCCAAACTCTCCTGTATGCACATTGGGGCCTTTTTTTAGCATAACTATCTTCTGGCTGTCGGGTATGGCTTTTGGGTTATCTGTACTAAACGGACTCCAAACCGAAAACAAGATATGCCTTTCAGTTGGCGAATTTACCTGCATGCCAAAATAGCCTACATTAAAACCATCTGCCATAAAATAAGACCCTAACACATCGTTCCCAACAGGCACCGTCACTTCGTTATAAAACCATTCTATATTGGTATTAGGCAACTCGTACGCTAAATGTACCGACGGTCCCCTTCGCCCCCAATGGAAATAATTACCCTCGTTATTTGGCACGTAAGCGGTTTTGCCATTAATAGCGGCGCCTACCAGTTTTATGCTGCTAACATCGGCAAAAGTTTTGCCTGTTTTGTTAAGTCCTTTTATATCGATTGCAATATAGCCGGTGTCGGCTGCGTTCCATTCGCCAACATAATAGTCTTTAGCTACCGTTCCAGATACGGTTATATTTTTTGTTGATTTTAATGCGGAAACAGCTAAAACACTTTTACCATCGGCTACTTTCACATTTAACCAAAGTTTAAATTTACCCTTAACGGCTATCCGGAAATAAGCTTTAAACGTCACTTTACTGCTTGTCCAGTCCACAATGCCGTCATTGGTAATGGTGCCGCCAGTAGTATCGTTAGCTATGCGCCAGGCATTGCCGCCCAGGGGAATAGTTATAGAGCTGTCAGAACTTTTAGCGGCGAGTGGGGTTTGCCGCACCATTTTAGTAAAGCTCATCGCCATACAGGTTACCGTAATTAACAATGTGCCGATTATAAATTTATTCAGTTTCATTATTTTATTTTTTGTCGGTGATTATAAGTAACCAGCCTTTCCCCTTTTCAACTTTTATCTCCTGCCCGTCCTTCAACTTAGCGCCTTGCTGAAAGTTATTAACTTCCGGCGCGGTAATGGTAGCGGTTGCCGGGTTTAGGCCCAGCGCTTTCCAATCTATTTTAAGCTTGATGTTAACATCATCGGCAGCCCAGCTTGCTATGGACACCAACACCTTTCCCGGTTTTTTGTAAATGGTTGCCAGCACCTCGGGATTGTTGGTCTTTACAGGATTGGTTTCAACCCAATAGCCAACCATTTTTGTGCCATGCATGCCAAAATTGTCCCAAACCTTCCATATAGGTCGCGGGTCGGCGTTATCACTCCATGGCATGCGGTTAGTCATGCCATAAATCATACCGCGCCACGGGTTGCCGCCACCCTGCAACATTTCGCCCATCAGACCGAATGGTATGCCCGACACTTCGGTTAAAAAGAAATCGGGGGTGTTTTTCTCATAATCAAAATACTCACCAAACCAAAGCCTGTTTAAGTATGGAAAATGCTCGAGGTACAAATTGCCGCTATTATTAAAGCCATCGCTTTTGTTATATTGGTTAGCCGAGTGTAGATCGATGATACCGGGGTGGCCATCTTTAGTCAGCACACGCTTTATACGTTTCATGGTAATGCGGTCAAAGGCTACGTCATCCAGGTAAATACCATCGATGCCTACATTTTGTACCAGCCAATTCATCCCCTCTACATAATAGTTGTGCCAGCGGCTCATTCCGCTGTTTATCAGGGCGGCATCTTTATATTCGGGTACGTACCAGGCAGCAATGTAATCATCCGCAACATGCTCCTGCAGCCATGAGTAGCCGCCACCTTTGCCCGTCGAATAAATCTCGTGCCCAAGGCTGCGCATCGGGAAAGTTTCGTAAGCGCTGTTGGAGAGTTCCCTCACTGTGTTATAAATCTTCACCTTCAAACCCAACTGGTGTGCTGAATCGATATAACTTTTCATCTGGCGCCACCTGATAAATGGATAGTTGATGTAAGGATTTATAGGTGTGCCATGGTGGATATTTACCACGGTAGCGCCGGTTTGTTTAATGCTATCCAAACTGCTGTATTTGTGATAAAACCGGGTTGACCATTGGAAGTCGGTATTAATTGGGTGGAAAGGGGTTATCAGCAAAGTAAAGTTATAGTACAATACATCGCCTCTTTTCATGCTGCGCGCACCGCTATAGTTATTTACCATAACATAGTTATTCGTCTCGCTGATGTTAATACCCCCTTTGTTATCATTACCCCATGATGTTGGCAGCAATAAAGGTTTTTGCAGATAAAAATTGGTATTTAACGGACGCACATAGTTTTCATCGCGCAATGAGTATTGCAACCCTGCATTTACATCGCCAATCCAGGCGCCATCCTGGTTTTTGTGGGCGACATCCCATTTCCACTCGTAGTTGTCGGGTCTTTTCTCACCTTTTAAGTTAAGCCCCATCATATATTTGGCGGCATTCTTATTAAAAGGTATTTCCATGCGAATATCTTTCAAATCCACATCTTTTAATGCGGTTACCTTAACTGTGTATGCTGCAAAACCATCAAATTCTATCGAGCCGTTTACATCCATCTGTAAATCAGCCGAAGTATTGGTAGCTGTCCATTTAACCGTTCCGGGTTGGGTTTCGGTAAACTTCAAGCCTTTGGGTTGCCAGGCTTCCGCCCCTGTTTCATTTTCAGCAATTAATTTTATCGGTTGATTGAGCACCTCTTTTGCCTTTGCTGAAAACGAAGTCATTTCAGGCGTAAAAAAGGTTTGAATGCTTTTCGGGAATCCTGTTTTATCTAACGTAACCTTACGGCCCAGCAGCGCAACGCTGTTGTCTTTCACCACCAGGGGTGTGTATGGTTTTATGATATCGTTTTGTTGGGCGAGGGTGGAGTTTAACCAGGCTAAACGGGTTTCCTTCCATGGTTCATTGATGCCGCCGTTAACCGCCGCGGTTGCGCCCACCTTAATGCGAATACCAATTTTGGTGGTCTCGGCATTTTTGGCGGATACTGTTACTATCCCCTCATAAGTACCTGCTACAACAGTTGATGGAATATTTACCAAACACCACATAGCCTGTACTTCGCCTTTGGCTATATCAACCAGTTTGTTAAACGATTTTGCTTTGTAATCCGTTCCGCTATTATTAATGCATGACATCACTTTTGATGAAATAACCTGCCCCGTTTTGGTTTTTAAATCCGAAAACGAAACTTTAACACCGCTTAAGTCTTTTGCTGTTGGATAAACACCTAACTGGTACGAATAATTTTCGCCACGCTTTGCATCGCCGTCAAAAACACTTTGCGCACCGTTAGTTATCCAGCGTTGCGGCAAATCATGTTTCATTTTTATAATATTCAACCTGTCTTCCGGGAACACCAAATAGGTTTTGCCCGCATTTTGCTGAACCAAGTTCTTCACTTCTGTATCCGTGGCTATTACTTCCATGGGATAGAAGCTGTTCATAGCATTTACGGATTGAATACACTCTACTTTAGCGCCTTCAATATCCTTGCTGCCTTCAATTGTTTGTAACCAATCGCCCGAGGCAGTTTGAGAGGCCTTTAAATATTTCACGTTGGGATAGTTCGATTTCCTATCGACATGATAAGGCATATAGTATACAAAATACTTTTTGTCGCCTGTATTGGGTTCAAAATAAAGCATACAAGCCTCGCGGGTTATTGCGGCTACAAATACGTTCATTACCCGTTTGTTGGTGGCTGAATCCACCACAAACAATTGCTTTAATTCCGGGTGATAGTCGTTACGGCGCCATGCTATTACCGCTTTGGCAATGTGGGTATTGGCGTTCTGCAGGGTTAATACTACCCGGTGATTCCCCAGCGAGTCGGCATCCCAATCGTTATTTTTTGTAACGTATTTGATTTGCTGCGCGATAGAGACCTGGCAAATGAGCGTAAAAATGGCTAAGTAAAAATATTTATTCATTATAGCGTTTATAAGGGAACGCTAAATTAAGAAATACTTTACCTGTTAAACGTATGCCGCGCAATCGTTTGCGCTAAGATTTACCAGGACATCTCTTGCAATGTCTTGTAGCCCTCGATTAAAATCCAGCACTATAACATGGGTCGAAGTTAAGCGAAGTTAGCTTCGTCGCCTTACCGGAAAAGCGTTCCATTTTTGCAAGCGGAACACCCGGAACGCTATGAAACATGCTCATTATCAAATATTTATATATTTAACATAAATTCATACATAAATTTAACATTAATTTAATGCAAGCCCGATATAAGCATACTTGCGCCTCACCCCAAAACGCCTGTTCGTCCTGGTAATTATCGTGAGAGCGAGGTTCAAAAAGACATTTTCATTAGATAGCGCGTTCCATTTTTGCAATCGGAACACCCGGAACGCTGTGAAACACACTCATTATCAGGCATTTTAGAATTTAACACAATTTCTCATATCGAACTCAAGGTAAAATAAGATGTTACTTACCCGCTACCCTATTAGCTAAAGAGCCATAGGCTCGGCCAATATTGTAGCGCCGGATCTTAATCCAGCGATGGAAATTGCAGCGCCGATTTTCAACGAAGATTTATTTCAGCAAAACCTTCGTAGCCCCATACCCAAATTTCTCCTTTCGGGCATCCATAAACGTTTGAATCTTTTGATGCTTACCCAATAGTTTATGAATCTCGTGCCTTAAAACACCATTGCCCGCCCCGTGTATAAAAATAATCTCGGGTAATTGATGCACAATGGCCGCATCCAGCGCTTTATGGAAAACATCAAGTTGCACCTTTAACATTTCTCCGCTATTTAAAAACTGGTAATCATCACGCAGCTTTTCAATATGCAGATCAACTTCAGTCCTGGGCTTTTCAACTACGGCCTTTTCATCTGCCGATTGAAAAAAACTTTCCTTCAATTTTTGGGCGTCTATTACCATCTCTGGTTCATCCAGCCGAATAAGCCAACCGGCCTGGTTTAATACCGGGATAGTTTTTTTCGAACCAGAGAAATCTTTTGCTTTAAATTTTTCTGAAATAACAATTGGCGAAGGTGGTTCGGTATTGGTTTTGGTATGGTATACAATATGAAAAATCAATCGCGGCCAGAGCTGCAAGTCTGCCAGTTGTGCCGAATAGATTTTGGTAGCTGTACCCGGTGCGGCAATTCCGCCAAACTCACCCTTAAAAACAGATTGCTTCTCGGTAGTCAACGATGCCAGCAATTGAAACGAAGTATCATTAATTAAATATAAATGCACCACCGAATTTGCCTTAGCATCGGCAACCACGCCAACATAAACCCCTTTGGCCTTAAACTCGCCTGTTGAGATGGGCTGTTCGTCAGCTTCGGCAGCCTTTTTACTTCCCGGAGCCTCGTAGCCGTGCACGGTAGTTACCTTACTGGCCAGCACCGGGATTTCAAAATCGTCTTCGCCGGTTACCCCTATCATTTGGTCGTCGATAATGCGGGTTACAAAGCCCTCCATCTTCTCGTCCACAAAACGCACAAAATCGCCTAACTTATATTTCATTTTTTATGATTTCACCGATTTAAATGATTACACCGATTAAGACAATCATCTTAAATCATTCAAATCGGTGTAATCCCCCAAAGCAAAAAAACCACCCGCCCAAAGGCAGATGGTTAGAAATTAGTTATTTAATACCCCTATTAAAATAACTGGCTGCAAATTAAAAAAATATTTATTGCACTGCAAATTTTTTCACTGTTAAATTTCTTCATTGCTATGTAACTTTTCATGTTACACAAACGTCTTAACGAAAATAAATCTCGCCAAATTGGTGGTTTTGCCACATTGTACAACCTTAAATCTGCATAGATTGCACACAAATTTTACATCAAATGCTTAAATCAATTATCGTAGGCGTTATTTGCAGTTTGGTATTTTACCAGGCGCAGGCGCAAAACCTGTACATCCCGCGCGACGTTCAAGGCGCATTTAATAAAGGCACCCGTTCAATGGATGGCAAGCCTGGCAAAAACTACTGGCAAAACCATGCCCGGTACAATATATCCATCACCGCCCTGCCGCCTGAACGCAACATTAAAGGCGTTGAGCAGATAGTTTATTTTAACAATAGCCCGGATACGCTGAAAAGGCTTAATATGAAGCTGATACTGAATATCCACCGCCCCGGTGCCGCACGCTTTTTTGGTGCGAACCCTGACTACCTTACACCCGGCATACAGGTCGACTCAATATTTATAAACGGCACAAAAAAACCATGGGACAACGCACGGGCATCGCGAACCAATCAAATGGTAGGGTTAGCAAAACCATTAGCGCCACACGATTCGGTTAAACTGAATATTACCTGGCATTTCGAGATATCAAAGGAAAGCGGCCGCGAAGGGATGATCGACTCAACCAGCTATTACCTGGCCTATTATTATCCACGTGTATCTGTTTATGACGACTACAACGGCTGGGATACCCTGGAATTTTTAGATGCACAGGAGTTTTATAACGATTTTAACGACTATACCTTGAATGTAACCGTGCCTAAAAACTACCTGGTTTGGGCAACCGGCACCCTGCAAAATGCCAATAAAGTGCTGCAACCCGAATATGCTAAACGGCTCGAGCAATCGTTCACCAGCGATTCAACCATCCATATAGCTACCAAAGAAGACCTGGCAAAGAAGAATATCACCGCGCAAAACGAAGTAAATACCTGGACATGGACCGCAACCAACATCAGTGATATGGCCGTTGGTGTGAGCGACCATTACGACTGGGATGCTGCCAGCGTTGTTGTTGACGATAAAACCCATCGCCGTGCAAGCATGCAGGCGGCGTTTTTAGATAGCGCAGCCGACTTTCATCATTCTGTGCAAGCAGGCCGCAATTCATTAGGCTGGCTGTCGCACAACTGGCCCGGAGTGCCCTACCCTTTCCCTAAAATGACGGCCTTCCAGGGTTTTGCCGATATGGAATACCCAATGATGGTAAATGATAGCCACCAGGATGATATTCGTTTTGCGGCATTTGTACAGGATCACGAAATTGCACACACCTGGTTCCCTTTTTATATGGGTATCAACGAAAGCCGCTACTCTTTTATGGACGAGGGCTGGGCAACTACTTTCGAATTATTGATAGGAACTGCTGAGGTTGGTAAAGAAAAAGCCGAAGCTTTATATAAACCATTCCGTGTTGAAGGCTGGATAAACGACCCATCGCAGGCTGAAGACTTGCCAATTATTGTGCCTACCAGCGAAGAAAGGGGTGGTTTCGGTAATAACGCCTACGGCAAACCCTCATTAAGTTATTTTGCATTAAAAGATATGCTGGGCGACGACCTGTTTAAAAAAGCGTTGCATACTTATATGGATAACTGGCATGGCAAGCACCCTATCCCATGGGACTATTTCAATTCCATGAATAGCGGCTCGGGTAAAAACCTCAACTGGTTCTTTAATAACTGGTTCTTCACCAATTATTATATCGACTTAAATTTACAGAAGGTAACAAAGGCGGCTAATGGCTATGCACTTGCTATACAAAATATAGGTGGGTTTGCAAATCCGTTTGACGTTAAAGTAACGTATGCTGATGGTACAACTGAAAGCTTCCACCAAACGCCTGCCGTTTGGGAGAAAGACCAGAAGCAAATTACAGTAAACATCAAAACCACAAAAGAAATAAAATCAGCTGTGCTTGATGGGGGTATATTTATGGATGCTGATACTACCAACAATAAATGGGAAGCAAAATAATACCCCATTTGTCATTGCTGTAAGGAACGAAGCAACCACGAACTATGCAGAACCGCTCTGTAAAGTTCGCGATTGCCGCGCTCGTTCCTCGCTCGCAATGACAATAAGGCGTTTTAACGAAGAAACCCGGCTTTTGGCCGGGTTCTTTTGTTTTATATAATCAATTAATGTTAAGAATTCTGAACGGAATGGTTCAAATCATTCGCGCCGTTTTTGGCGTTTGATTTGGCTTCTTCAAATTTGGTTTGCGCCTTATCTTTAAGGTCGTTTGCTTTTGCCTTTGCTGTTTCTACGGCGGTGTCTTTATAATCAGACACTTTGTCAGCCACCCCTGCAAACCGCGAACGGGCTTTGTCATAAACATCACTGCCGTAGTCTTTAATACCACTGCTTGCTGTTTGCGCTTTTTCCTTAGCAGCATCAACCAAATCGTTAATATACCCTGCTATATCGTCGCGTGTTTTTTCGCCTTTTTCAGGTGCTAACAATAATCCTAATGCCGCCCCTGCTGCTGCACCTATTAGTAGCGCTGCTATTACTCTTGTCTTGTCTTTCATAAGTTTTCAATTTAGTTGAATACACTAATACAATAACAATGCCACCGTTTTGTTTTGAGTTTTTTAAAAGAATCTTCTTCGGGCCTCACCTAATCCTCTCCAAAGGAGAGGACTTAACTTCGCTCTTTTTTAGAACCAGATCCTTTGGTGAGGGAAGGTTGAGGCCACGAAAAAAGGCACCCATAAATGGATGCCTTGTACGTTTAATGATTATATTATAATTAAATAACCTTTACATTTACCGCATTCAAGCCTTTTCTTCCGTTCTCTACTTCAAACTCCACTTTATCATTTTCACGGATTTCATCGATTAGACCTGTTGAATGAACAAATACGTCCTGGCCACCAGCACTTGGTGTAATAAATCCGAACCCTTTTGTTTCATTAAAAAATTTTACTGTTCCTTCTTTTTGCATTATTTTATTTATTAAAGTCGGCAAGGTAGGCATAATTATCCGGAACGCAAGCTTTTTGTTGGCAAGGGATTGATTAGGCTGATTAAGTGAGTGGTTGATTAAGTTGAGAAAATGAAGTCGATACTCATCGCAGTCAAATAAATCAACGTTTAATAATCGGTGAAATCACTTTCTAATCTTACTAATCCCAAAAAAGAAAAAAGCCCTCCAGCTCTCGCTAAACGGGCTTTGCTAAATATTAATTAATCGCACAAATCGCCCCAGCGCGCAATCCTTAATCATTTAGCCACTTCTTAAATATCTTATTATCTATTCGCAAATAATACTTTGTATGCTACAGTCTTATATATTAAATACGTTGAAAAATGGCCGGAGGTTTTCTCGCGCCCTAACTTTATTTAATGCTATTTTTGCGCCAAAACTATACATGCTGTTCAAGCATCAAAACAGCTAATTTATACAAATGAAGGCCTTTATATTCGACCTCAACGGCACTATGATCGACGATATGATCTACCATACCCGTGCCTGGCAAACACTTTTAAACGACGAACTTGGCGGCAATTTTACCTGGGAAGAGGTAAAACCGCAGATGTATGGAAAAAACCCTGAGGTATTGGTACGCATGTTCGGCCCCGACCGCTTCACAATGGATGAGATGAACCGGTTATCGCTGGAAAAAGAAAAGAAGTATCAAATTGAGTTTTTGCCCCATCTTAAGTTATTACCCGGACTGAACGAATTTTTAGAAAATGCTTATCAGCAGGGCATCCCCATGGCAATTGGCTCTGCAGCCATTCCTTTTAATATCGATTTTGTGCTGGATAACCTAAACATAAGACATTACTTTAAAGTGATTGTTAGTGCCGATGATGTGGTTTTAAGTAAGCCCCACCCCGAAACTTATTTAAAGGCTGCCGATTTGTTAAATGTAATGCCGACCGATTGTATTGTTTTTGAAGATGTACCGAAGGGTACCGAGGCAGCAGCAAATGCAGGTATGGAGGCCGTTGTAATAACAACCACCCATGAGCAGGCAGAATTTAATTACTTAAATAACGTTATATGTTTTGCAAAAGATTTTGAGGATGCAGCAGTAAAAGCGTTGATCGACTGATTGAAAAACAGTCGCGACAGCAAAATTGTATCAGCAAACTGAACAATTACGTACCGTAAGGAATTATATAATATATTGAACCTGTAAATCTGCTATATGAAATTAAAATATACTTTCTTGTTACTGGGCGTTGCCATAATATTTGCGTCGTGCTCGCATGTTTACACACCTGCATTGTACCACCAGGATATTGTTTACCAGCCAAAACCAACGTCGTTTGATACGGCGAAATCATTAACCTATGTTTCTGCCGGGGTGAATGGCTATACCAATACCAATTTTAACGATGTTTTGATAAGCGGACAACTCAACTTAAGCCAGGGCTATGTTTTTGATGGTTTCAACGTCGCCTATGGGGGCTTCGCCGTTTTTGGCGACTACCAGAATGGCTCGAATGATAAAACCAAAGCCAATTATTTCAGTGATAAATTTTTCGGAGCGGTTGGGGGGCGGTTCTCGATAAACGCATTTACTACCTCCGGCAGGGCAGACATCAGGTTTATAGGTATGGAAATGGCCTACAGCCATGAGTTTGGTGGCTATGCCACTTTCCGCAAAAACCTTAATACCCAGGGTGGTTATTATGTAGATCCGCGTACCGACCTTTTTTCCATCGGCCTTACAACCGAGGTAATTTTCCATAACCGAGACGACGCCACCTTTCAACACGGCATCCGCGGATTTTTAGGCACAACCGTCGGGCACAGCAATTTGGATGATACCTACTACGCCAATGATGATGCTACTTCCAAAATGTTTCACAAAATTTTTCCAAAAGTTAGTTACTTCATCACCTTCAAAAATTACTTCGGCACGTTTGAAGCAGGAAGCAATATTTTTTTGAGGTTTGGATATAAATTTTAGAGCCAGGAACCAAGATTCAAGAGCCAAGGTAAAAAGAAGAATTTGAGCCTGTCTTGACTCTTGATTCTTGATTCTCTTTTAAAGTCTTTTATGGATAAATTTCGGTAATTTCCAAAAGAGAAAACCGACGATGCGCCAGCGTTTGGTTATGTAAACTACATCCCTCCTATTTTCGATAGCCATGTAAATTTGCTTTGCAGCTTTTTCTACCGATGCTACCCAAAATAAGTTCTCTCCGGCGGCCATGGCTGTATCGACAAAACCCGGGCGAATATCTGTTACATGAATAGGCAGCTTTGTGTTCTTCGCCTTTTGGCGCAAGCCCTCCAGGTAATTTATTTGATATGCTTTTGATGCAAAGTAAGCGGGAGCCTGCCTGCTGCCGCGGATACCAGCTATTGAAGTGATAGCCGCAAACTGGCCAAATGCCTGTTTCTGAAAAAAGTTAAAAGTCCAGTCTGCAACAGCCGTAAAGCCAGCGACATTTAGAGCGTTAATATCCTGTTCAACTTTACTATCGAGTTCCGGGTTGATTTTTCCGGTGCCCGAGCTTAGCACCAATAAATCCAGCCCGCCAAGTTCATCCGTCAATTGTTTTAGTTGTTGTGGAACTGAGGCGATATCGGTAACATCAAAAACCGAGACTATAAATTGTTGAGGATTGGTGGCCTGCAGATTCAGCAGCAATTGGTCGCGCCTGCTTGTTATGCCAACCTTGTAGCCGTTTTGGGCCAACAAAACAGCAAGTTGATAGCCAATACCTGATGATGCGCCGACTACAATTGCTTTCTTCATTTGTTGTTGTTTAAAAACTATTCTCCCGAATAAACACTGCTGACCCTGTCCCTCAAGTTATAACTTGAGGCCATCACCTCGCCATACGCGCCGGCGGTGCGCACGGCAATCAAATCTCCGCGGAAAGACTCGGGCAACTCCACATCTTTTTGAAAACAGTCAGTACTTTCACATATCGGCCCAACCACGTCATATTTTATCAAGTCCTGAGTCAACTCTTTTCCGACTTCAGACTTCCGACTTCCGACTTCCGACTCCCCCCGACTAATATTCTCTATCAAATGATACGCTTGGTAAAGCATCGGCCTTATCAGTTCGGTCATACCGGCGTCAAGCACTAAAAAGTTCTTCTTTTGGCCGTTTTTAACATACAGGACTCTCGATATTAAGGTGGCGCATTGGCCAACCAAGGCCCTGCCTAATTCAAAGTGAACCTCCTGCCCCGGACGAACATTGAGGAACTGTTTAAATACTTTAAAATAGCTCTCAAAATCGCTGATGCCGTTGGTATCCGGGTGATGGTAGTCAATTCCAAGTCCACCGCCGGTGTTCAGCACTTTTACTGCAAAACCGTGGTCTTCAAACCAGTCCTGTATTTCATTTATACGGTTACAAAGGTTCTTATAAACCTCCATATCTGTTATTTGCGAACCGATGTGAAAGTGTATGCCTAAAAATTGCAGGTTAGGGCATTTACGCAGCGCATCGGCAACTTCGGGCAGTTGCCAGGTGTTGATGCCGAATTTATTTTCATCGAGCCCCGTTGTTATAAAATGATGGGTATGCGCATCAACATTCGGGTTTATACGGATGGCTATTTTGGCCACTTTGCTTTTAGCCCTTGCCAGCTCGTCAATCACAAATAATTCCTGAACAGACTCCGCATTAAAGCAAAAAATATCCTCATCAAGCGCAAGGTTAATCTCCTTGTCCGATTTTCCTACACCGGCAAACACCACTTTTTCCTTGCCAAAACCATGGGCAATGGCGGCTTTAACCTCGTTGCCGCTCACACAATCGGCCCCAAAACCATAGGCCTTTATCATATCAAGCACCCGGGGGTTAAAGTTTGCCTTCATGGCGTAATGCACATGAAAACCATGCTTTGACGATGCCGCACGGCAAGCATCTAAAGTGTTGCGCAAAACATCGAGGTGATAATAATAGAAAGGCGTTTCTAATTGCTGAAAACGGGATATGGTATTTGTGTTGAACATTGTAATTTGTTTCGTTGTTTGCCTCACCTAAATCCTCTCCAAAGGAGAGGACTTTAACTTCGCTCATTTTTTAGAACCCTCTCCTTTGGAGAGGGCAGGGTGAGGCTAAAAAAGCCTGTTATGTAAACTTCTTAATATTTCTGTTTTATCGCCGGTACTTACCAGTAACGACATATTATGGTCACTGCCACCGTAGGATATCATCCTGATTGGGATGTGTTTTACGGCTTCCAGTACGCGTGCGGCATAGCCATGTTTTTCGGCGCCAAAATCACCTACCACGCAAATAATGGTTTGATTTTTATCTATGTCGACCGAACCAAACTTCAGCAGTTCTTTGGTGATATCGTCAAGGTAAGTGGTATCATCGATAGTTAACGATACAGCCACTTCTGAAGTGGTAATCATGTCGATCGATGTTTTATACCGCTCAAAGACCTCGAAAATACGCCGTAAAAAGCCGTGCGCCAGCAACATCCTGCTCGATTGTATTTTTATGGCGGTGATATCGTCTTTTGCTGCAATGGATTTAATGCCATCTTTTTCGCTGGCATCGGATATTAAAGTGCCTTGTGCGTCAGGCTCCATGGTATTCAACAGCCTAACCGGAATCTTGTATTTTTGCGCCGGGAAAACACTTTGCGGGTGCAATATCTTCGCACCGAAATAGGCAAGTTCCGCAGCTTCGTCGAATGACAATTGAGCAATGGGTTTAGTACCTTTTACAATCCGTGGATCGTTGTTGTGCATACCGTCAATATCGGTCCAAATTTGCACCTCTTCGCTGCGGATGCCCGCCCCTATCAGCGACGCGGTATAATCGCTGCCACCACGGCGCAGGTTATCAATTTCACCAAAGCTGTTGCGGCAAATATAGCCCTGGGTAATAAACAGTTTGTTATCGGGGTGCTTATCCAACAATGGAGTAAGGTGAGACGTGATATAATCGACGATAGGTTCACTATCCTCATCAGTCTTCATAAAGTCAAGCGCCGGCAACAAAACCGACGCAACACCAATTTCTTTAAGGTAAACGTGATATAAGGTTGTTGAAAGAAGTTCGCCCTGCGCCAGTATTATTTTCTGTTCAATATTGGTAAACAGGTCGTTCGCGAGGCCGCTTAATAACGCAAAATGGTAGTCAACCACTTCACGGCCTTGTTGCAGATATTCAGGCTTGGCGAAAAGCTCTTTTATAAAATCTTCATATTTGTTTTTTAAAGCTGCGATAAGGCTGGCCGCCTTAGTCTTATCCCCTTCAAGATATGCGTTGCCAATCTCAACCAGGCTGTTGGTAGTACCGGATACTGCGGACAACACCACAATCTGCCGTTCAGCCGGATTGATAATATCCAGCAGCTTTTTCATTCTTTCGGGACTGCCAACAGATGTTCCGCCAAATTTTAAAACCTTCATTTTTTGTTCCTCTTCATTCAAAACATGCAATATTTATTGCACTAATTTTGAGGCGCTAAAATTAGGATTTTAAACGGTTGATAGCTAATGATGGGCAAATAAAATTTGGAACAGATTGCCAAAGATTTATGACAACCAAAGAAAATATTGGGAATGGCCTATTTATTTAGCTTTCGCGGCTTTTACCTTAACCGAACGAGCCGGTTCCGGGCTTCCGGAACGCTTCCCATCAATAAACTTCTTCACCTTGCCCGAAAAAAGTAAAAAACAACCTATTGCTAGCATAACAGCACCGTTGGTTACGTAATATGTACGTGTATTTAAACGGAATATACTGCCGGGCAACAAGAACACTTTTTGCAGCTGGCTCCAGCCTAAAAAGTCGTACAGTTTTAAAATATAAATCAGTACAAAAATAAAAACGGAGTTCAGCCAAAACCAATTGCGTTTCAATGAGATGCGCCACGATATGATATAAGCCACAATTGCTCCGACTAATGCCGCCTGCGCTACAATCTTCATATCAAGATTAGTCCTCGGCACATCATTTATCCTTGCCTCTACCGGCAAAAAAATCAAAAAGTTAAAATCGTACAAATAGGCAAGGGTTTGAAATCCAAAGATGAATAGCCAAAATGCTATAAAATGGATTACCATCAATCTTACATTAATTTTTGAGCCAGAACTTTCCATCGTTATAATTAGGTTTATGCAATAATAAGGGTTTGACGGGAAATTTATAACCAAAAATTATATTTATGCTATTACAAACCATTTTCGTAAATTTTATAGCTTTGAGCATGAACAAAAAACTGACCATTTGCCTGCTGATTTTTGCTTTTGCACATTTATCATCTTTATCAATCGCACAAAAAACTGCTACACCAACACCGCTTTCACAACTGCAACAACAATTTGTCGATTTGCGTTTCGGTATGTTCATCCATTTTAATATCCCAACCTATATGGACCAGGACTGGCCTGATCCAGATGCTTCACCAGCTATATTTAACCCAACAAAACTCAACTGCGACCAATGGGCCAAAGCCGCCAAATCGGCCAATATGAGCTATGGTTGCTTAACTACCAAACACCACAGCGGCTTTTGTATCTGGGATACCAAAACAACCGACTACAACGTAATGAACAGCCCGCTTAAAAAAGATGTTGTTCGTGAATTTACAGATGCTTTCCGAAAAAACGGACTGAAAGTAATGCTGTATTATTCCATTTTGGATACACACCACCGCCTGCGCCCAAATATGATAACGCGTAAGCATATTGAAATGGTAAAGGCACAGATAACTGAGTTATTAAGCAACTACGGCGAGGTATCTGCACTGATAATTGATGGATGGGACGCGCCATGGTCGCGCATAAGTTATGACGATATCCCATTTGAGGATATTTACAAATTGGTAAAATCGTTACAGCCAAATTGTGTGCTGATGGATTTAAACGGCGCCAAATACCCTGCAGAAGGATTGTACTACAGTGATATAAAAACTTTTGAAATGGGCGCCGGGCAGCGCGTATCGAAAGATGGCAATAACATGCCGGCGTTAGCTTGTTTGCCGATCCAAAAAGCATGGTTTTGGAAAAAA
The DNA here is from genome assembly GCF_024055575.1 of Mucilaginibacter flavidus. GTDB lineage: Bacteria > Bacteroidota > Bacteroidia > Sphingobacteriales > Sphingobacteriaceae > Mucilaginibacter > Mucilaginibacter flavidus. The sequence goes on from NZ_JAMXOE010000017.1 coordinate 113,985, forward strand.
GCTTTTCCAACCGAACCTGTTAAGGATGCTGCAAAGCTTGTGAATGAAACTTTAATCCCATTGAACAAGGTGGATTGCAATTTCATACTGAATGTTGCGCCAAACCGGGACGGTTTGTTTGATGACAATGCCTTAGCCGGACTGAAAGAGATTGGCAAATTGTGGCACAACGAAGGTGCCCTAAAGAAACTGCCAGAACTTGATGCCCCGATTATTTCGTCGAACATCGCCAAAAAACAACCATCAAGTTCAAGTTGGGCCGACGACAGCAATATTATGGACCAGGCAAATGACGATGACTTTACTACCTCATGGATATCAAACCCCACAGTCGATAAGCCATGGTATGAAATTGATTTTACCAGCGACCGCGCCTTTAACACTATCAGCATTGCCGAAGAGAAAGCCAACATCACCAAATATAAACTGGAATATTATGAAAACAGCACCTGGAAGCCATTGTTCGATGGCGAAAACGGCAAACGCGTAAAAATAAACCGCTTTAACCGGGTTTACGGCAGCAAAGTGCGTATCTGGATAGAAAAATCGGACCACCAGGCTTCAATTGCCGAGTTTGGGGTTTATGACGAGCAAAGGTAGGCTGGTAAGTGGGGAGTTTTTAGACCATGGCTTTGCACACAGTTAAAGTGTTGATTATCCCAATTATGGCAGGAATTTTGTTTTTAATTCGAATGGAAAGTCCCTGCTGGCTACCTGGTAGCAAACTAAGCCACCTACGGACGACAAGAAAACAAATTGACCTGTTTATATGACCGAAAAACCGAACAAAACAAGGGTGCTCAGCGCAGTAGTTTTTTGCAGCCTGTTTTTTATATTCACAATTTTCAATCATAACATCGACGTTTACTTTAACGGAATAAATTTCATCGCATGGACGGTATTTATGCTGATACTGTTCCTGGCAACAGTTGTGTTTTTTATAAAAAGCGTAAGGCGCAGCATCAAAAAAAGAAAGCAATCGACTTTAAGAACGCATTTACCTGCATTAATTTATATCATAACATTTTTATTGTGTGCCATAATACCCGGTTCCCAATCGTTTGAAAGCGATGCGATTATAGTTGCCAGCTACCAGGGGAAACAAAATGAAACTATTGCCAAGTTCAGGAGAAACCGCACCTTTGAAATAAACTCTAAGGCAGTTTTCGGATATAATAAGTGGTTTACCGGCATGTATTCGAAAAAAGGTGATACTTTGTTTTTGGCGTATGATAGATCGGCATCTCCCTGGGTCGGCAAAACCCTGCTTAAAAACAAGAACAAATTGATCACGCTCGATAAAACTAATGATACCACGCGTCACTTCGTCCCGTTAAAAATCACCAAAGAAACAAAATAAACCGTCTATTGCGCCCAAACCTCGTTCTCAACGGTTATTCTTACACTCAGCATGGCAGCATTTAAAACAGTAAATACTATAGCTGTATAATAAAGGTGAAATACCAACGGGATAAATGCGATCTCGCAAGCCACCTCCATGTAATTAGGATGTTTTAAGAATTTATAGGGGCCGCGTTTAACAGGATAAACACCGGGAATACGGTAAATCTTCGTGTTCCAGTACTTACCTAGCGACGATAACGCCCAAAACTTAAAAAACAAAACCGCTAAAAATATTGCCAGAAAGATCCAACTGATTTCCGTACGGCCACGTAAATTATATTCCAAAATTATGGATACGATGAACAGCGTGTGCATAGCAATCATAAACGGGTAATGACTTTGCCCGTATTGAACAGCCCCCTGCGATAGCAGCCATTTCTCGTTCCGCCGGGCTATCAGCAGTTCAGACAAGCGTTGGAGTATCAGAAAAGATATGAAGATGGTGAAGTACATTTTTTGGTTGATTGGGTTGGATTGAGTTGATTAGGCTAATATGTGCAGCGTCTTTCGGACTTCCAGACTTTACTGAATTTTCAGACTTCAACTCACTTTCAACAACACCATTTCGCTGGAAAAACCCGGCCCCATGGAAAGCATCAACCCATAACCTTCCTCAAATCCTTCCTGCATAAATTTCTCCAGTACATACAATACAGTAGCACTCGACATATTACCGTAGTTATTCATCACTTCGCGGGTAGTTTTTAAAAAGTCGCCCTCAATTCCTAATGTATCCTGGTAAGCATCAAGCACTTTTTTACCGCCCGGATGAAATATAAAATTGTTGATGTCCTCAATTTTTAAGTGATGTTTCGACAAAAATTCATCGATATCACCTTTTATGTGTTCATGGATAAATGCTGGTATATCTTTTGAAAACAATACCTTAAAACCGGTATCCTGGAAATCCCAGCCCATTACCTCCAATGAGTCGTAATACAATTTGCTGGACGATGCTACATAGGTTGCACAGCTGTTATTTCGGTGGTTATCCCCTTTGATAATACAAGCAGCTATTCCATCCGAAAAGAGGCTCGAACCAATAAAATTACTTTTACTATAATCGCTCTTGATAAGCGTCAAGGAACAAAGTTCGACAGCGACGAGCAGCACAACCGCATCGGGATTTGCCTTTGCCACTGTATTTGCCTTTGCCATGCCCGATACACCCCCCCCACAACCAAGGCCCCACAATGGCGAACGGTTTACATGCGGATTGAGCCGCATTTTATTTATTATCATCCCATCCAGGCTCGGTGTGGCGAGGCCTGTGGTTGATACAAAAAGTATATCGGTAATGTCTTCTTTGCTGATACCTGCTTTTGCTAAACAATCTTCGGTGGCCTGTACAGAATAATCAAGCGCAATTTGTATGTATTCGTTGTTTCTTTCCTGAAAAGTATTCGGTTTGGAGTAAAAACTAAGCGGTTTGCAAAAGTTGCGGTATTTTATTTCGGTATTGTCAAAAGCGAAAATTAACCGGTTGGCCTCGGGGAAATTCTTCGAAAACATATCAAGCGCCTGCTGTTTAACATCGTTTTGGTCGGTTTTATATGGTAAGTCGATTTTTGATACTGCTGCTATAAAGGGCATGATTGTTTGTGTAGATGGATATTTTTATACTTATGTATAGATACGTATCCATTTGTATGCCAGTTGCCCAAAATGCAGAAAAATAAAAATTATTGCGTTATAATTACTCACTTAATAACATACCCAATGGTAAAAGCCGCATAACTAAAATTAGCGGCCACAACGTTGTAACTACCCGTAAGGCGTACATGCCCTATCTCGAAACCGGCCCTGCACATAAAACCCAATTTGATAGCGCCATAGCCCGATGTGTAAAGACTGTTTCCGCTGTAATCTTCATAAATATAGTGCCTGGTATAAAGACCTGCGCCTAAACCTATAAAGGGCTTGACTGTGCTTTTCGATAAATAGAAATCGCCCGTCAATATGGTGGAACCGAAAAACGAAAACAGTTCATCGTTTGATTGGGCCTGGTAACCCAAAAAGGCGCCTTCAAGTCTTAGCCCCACAACAAAGTTATCAGTTATATAATAATGAGGCTCAACTACAAACATAACACCCGATTTAACGCCAAAACCTTCCGTAGGAATGGCATACCCTGCGTCTATATCGGCTTTAACTGTACCCTCTAACTTTTGGGCTTGTGCCCATAACGCACAGCAACAAAGCAGTGCTAAAAAAAAGAACTTTTTCATGATTGGTTACGGCTGAAAATTGCAATTGCGTATAAAATTAATAAAATAGTTAAACTATTAACTATCAGACCATAAAATACTATTTAGCCTAACAGGCAATAAAAAACCCGCGAGGTTTAACAATCCCGCGGGTAAAATATATTTCGACAATTATTGCCGGTTATTTTGCCAACACAGCAAACTTATTTTCGTAATCCATCAATTGCGCCTTTATCTTTTCAGTCAATTCTGCTTCGCCATTATTCTTTGCCGTATCAGCCATCCCATTTAGTAATTGTACGCCAATTTGAACCGTGCGCTGGTCCAGCCCGGCATTGTTGTCTTTTAATAATTGGTAATTATAATCCAGCTGATCGGTTATAAAATCATCAACGCTTTTAACGTATTTTGTACCGAGGGCCTTATCACCAAGATTATATGCCGTTTCGCCCAGGAAAAACTTGTGGGCCGCAGTGTCAATATCCGGGTTAATATCAGGCATTTCCTTATCAAACTTATGAATGGTATTTAGCGCCAGATCACGGTGCCCATCTTTGATAAGGCCGATTGCAAGATCGTTAAATGTACGCTCAATGTTCAGGTAAAATTGCGTTAGTGCAACATCATCCAGGTATTTAGCCTTTTTATAGTTGCCGAACTTAAACTTGTTTACCACGTTGTCGTACATCACCAAACTATTAGTTTTTGAAAGCTGGCTGGCCGGGTCGCTGTTATCAGGTTTAAATGGTATTAAGTGATAAACAAACCCTTCTTTGTATAAATATGGCTGCAAACCGAACATATTCTCGGGCCCCATTGTAGTGGTAAAACAAATGGGGCGTTCCCAGTTGTTGTGGGCCATTATGTCGAGCATGGCCAGGTTATCCTTAGTTACATAGTTTCCCGAAAACTTCCACTCCATGGTATCGGCCAACTTGCCTTTTTGTTGTGCAGTTATTACGCCATTTTTAAGCACATCGGCAGCATTAACGGTTAATTTAAAATTTTTGGTTGGCAGGTAGTTCATTACGTCCCCGCTTTGGAAAGTAATTTTGGCGCGACTATCATCTGAGGTGATGAAATCGAAAACCTCTTTAACCTCAACCGACCCCGGTATTTTTGCATCATTAAAATAAATCACATCGCGCGTGCCAGCTTTATACTTTTCGTAAGGCAGTGTAACAGGCAACGGCGCCGATTGGTTCATTTTCTTCTGCATCTGGTGTATATACCAGTCCCCGCTAAACAGGCTCATACAAACTATCCGCACATCGGGACGTATGCCTTCAACCTCCTGATCGTACCATAACGAGTAGGTGTCATTATCGCCATAGGTAAACAGGATGGCGTTTTTAGGGCACGATATTAAATAGTTATAGGCCATGTCATGCGGAATGGTTTTGGTCGAGCGGTCGTGGCCGCCCCATTCTTTGAAAGCCAGCAAAACCGGCACAGCCAGCATACAGATGGCAAATGCCCCTATAGTTGCTACCCTTAAACTTACTTTTTTACGGGCAAACTCAATAAGGGCGATCACTCCCAGCCCAATCCATATGGCGAAGGCGTAAAATGAACCGACATACGAATAATCGCGTTCGCGGGGCTGCACTGCGTTTTGGTTAACATACAATACGATAGCTATCCCGGTGAAAAAGAAAAGTAGCGCAATTACAAGCGCATCGCGTTTGCTGCGTTTGAAGTGATAGGTCGCACCAAGCAGGCCCAGTATAAATGGCAGGGCATACAAAGGCGCATAGTCAGTGCCCTGCGTTATTGATTTGGGTAGATGTTTCCCGCTGTCAAAAATACCGCTCGTCCAATTGCCGTTTACAGCCACCGAACTTTGCTGACCGTCGAACTGGTTGTATCTTCCTACAAAGTTCCACAGAAAATAGCGGAAGTACATCTGGTAAATTTGCCAGCTGAACATCCATTTCAGGTTATTGCCAAAGGCAGGCGCCTGGCCTTCTCCCAGTTGCAGCCACTGCTTATAAAATTGTTGGTTTTGCGCAAAATATGGGTCCGATTCAGTACTCCACATCCGCGGTAAAATACTGGTATGATCATACACATAGTCAAGTTTTTTACCTGCGCTTTCATATTTATTTTTCCCCTTTTGATAGACGTTGCCGCCTTCTTTTTCGTCGATAATTTTCGCGTCGAAATAGGGGCCGGTTAACAGTGGTGTCTCGCCGTACTGGATGCGGTTGAGATAGCTGTAAAGCGTAAAAGCGTTGTCTGGGTGCGAGTTATTTAAATCGGTATTTGCAGAGGCCCTTATGGGGATGTACACAAACGAGCTGTACCCGAAGTAAATAAAAGCGATACATACCAGTGCCAGGTTTAACAACGGCTTTTTCTTACGGACGCTGTACCAAATCCCGCATGCAATTAGTGCTATTAGCAACAAACAAAATACTGCTGCCCCACTGCCAAATCCCATTCCCAGTGTATTTACAAAAAAGAAATCGGCCCAGGCGGCAAAGTAGACAGTGTAGCCGCGGATACCAAATTGCACAAGACCCAGAATGACAATACTTATTAAAAATGCGACAATGCCACGCTTAATAGTGATATTGTTGTATCTGCGGAAATAATAAACCATTGCAAGGGCCGGGATGGTTAACAGATTTAATAAATGGATGCCGATTGAAAGGCCAACTATGTAGGCGATGAGTACTATCCATTTATCAACACCATTTTCATTGGCATTGGCGTCCCATTTTAATATAGCCCAAAATACAATTGCAGTACACAATGACGAGAGCGCAAATACGATGGTTTCCACCGCAGAAAACCAGAATGTATCGGTATAAGTAAATGCAAGCGCGCCCACAAGGCCCGCAGCCATAATCATGTACAATTGTGGTTTCCCGGTCTCCTCTTCCCTCTTTACCAAAAGCTTTTTGGCCAGTGCGGTTATCGTCCAAAATAAAAACATAATAGTTGCGCCGCTTGCCAGTGCCGACATGAGGTTGGTAAAATAAGGCACTTTTGCGTTGTTTCCGAATGACAACAATGAAAACGCCTTACCCAGCATAGCGAATAACGGGTAGCCCGGTTGGTGCGAAACCTGGAGCCGGTAAGCACATGAAATAAATTCGCCGCAATCCCAAAAACTAACGGAGGGCTCAAGGGTAAGGATGTAGGTGGCAGATGCTATTGCAAAGCAGAGCCAGCCTAAAAGGTTGTTGATTTTTTTGTAATGCATGGAGGTGAGGTGTAAAGTGGTTTCAAATTGTAGTTGATTCAGTTAGAGTTAAATTGAGTCGAGTGAGTTAGCAACGGTTTTTAATCCATTTCACAGATTTAATCAACTTAACACACACCAATTTCCGTCTAATTTTTTAATCCCAATTGAAATTTAACACCTGTTAACATACTTTAACAAAACCCGGAAGGAATTTAACATTTCCCGATAACTGCGCTTACTTTTTTTATGGATAGCTGAAAAACAAATAGTTAGCTATAATTTAAAACAAAATTTATAATTTTACTTATCTATCAATTATAAACATCCTGAAGAAAATCATTACCACAATCATGTGCCTGGCTGCGCTTGTAAGGCTGGCCAGTGCGCAAACCTGCGACCAGTTTATCAGCAACGGGAACGGTAAAAAGGTTGTTTACTCCAATTTGGATGCTAAACGCAATAAACAGGGGAGCGTAAGCTACTCATCGGTAAAAAAGGAAGGTTCTACGCTTAGTTACCATAACGGGGTAACGGACAAAAACGGCAAGGCCATTGGCAATGCCAATTTTGACATTAGCAGCAATGGTTCCGCACTTAAAATCGATATGAAATCGTTTGTCCCGGCCTCATCAGCAAAGCAATTTAATGGTATGCAAATGCAGGGGGACGGCAAATATCTTACCTATCCGCTCAATCTTAAGGTTGGCGATAAGCTTGAGGACGGTGACGCCACGATTATTGTAATGAACAATGGCAGTAAATTTTCGAAGATGCAAATAGCTATGACGAATAGAACCGTTGAAGCCAGCGAGCAGGTACAAACAGCGGCGGGTGCTTTTGATTGTTTTAAAATAAGCTACGAATCGCTGTTTAAGGCAAAAATAATGGGATTGGGATACCGATAAATTTAAAAGTTACTGAATGGTTTTCGCCAAAATTAGGTCGGTTTGTAAAATCTGAAACTTATCGGAAAGATAAGCTTGTGGGCAGCATGGTACTTGAATCGATTATTTAAGCCTGTTTTTTTTCTGATTCCTGTTGATTAAGCTGTTCAATTTTGGTGTCGATTAAATGGGCTGATTGTTTAAGTTTATGGAAATAAGGATTTGCCTGGTGATCGTTCCCGGTCCTTGTTAAATGATTAAGAATTTCGGTAATTCTCTCCTTTGATCGCTGGAATTTATTTAAATCGGCCATAAACCAAATTATTTAATCGTTCCCTTTTACGCAGTGGATTGCGTAAAAGTTGCAAAAGGTTTTCCACAAAATTAAGTTTACTAACATTGTTACATATTAGTTACGATTTCGCCTTCAATGGCGTGTCCAAAAATGAAAAAGCCGGCAATTATGCCGGCTTTTTCATTTCAATAAATATTTTTAACCAGGTTATTCGTTTTCAATAGCCGAAAAGGCTTCCAGCAAAACATTCCATTTGTGGTTTTTATCAAGCTCCCAAATGCGCACATAATTGTAATTACTTAATATGCTGCCTTTTTTAATCCGGGCCTTGCCATAGGTATAAGCCAAATCATTGCTGGTTGACCGGCCTGCATTTACAGTTTGTGCACTAATGGTGATAGCTTCGTTGCTCAGAAACTTCATCACCTGTTCACGACCGGTCAGCGGGTCGAAGCCGGGGAAATAGAAATGGCCTTCGAGGCTTAAAAATTCCTTATAGGTACCCATGGTCGAAATTGTTAATGAATGATTAAACAGCTCATCAGTAGCCAGTATAATCTTTTTTCCACCAAACGGGTCTTTGCTTGGCGCAACCCTCTTCTCAGGCTCCGGGCTCCTGAAATCGGTTAAATTTTCTTTATCCGGCTCGGGGTGTTGTATACCAAGATCAATTAGCAGTTTGAACTTACCTTCAGCGTCAGCCCGCCACAACGAAACGTAATCACCATAGACTTTGTCGTCATCGCCTTTTCCGTTCTGATAAATGTAAGGGCCTGCGGTAAATGCAAGGTCCCCATTTCCCGATATGCGGGCAAAACTCGGAGTCCAGCTTAGCGAGCCTGATTGTTTATCAATATTGCTATAAAATTCGTTTATGTTAACCGCATCCGGTTTAAAAACTATGCCTTCAGGGTCGGCAACAGCCAAAAAACCACCTTTTATACCTTTGCGTTCAACCAGTTTATTAAAGCTTTTTTCAGCTTCTATAACTTTGTTTACATCAACAGGTTCGGGAGTTTGTGCAATTGATACTTTATTGAGGCCAATTAAAATTATGGCGGCGAGTATTATTTTTTTCATTGTTGTGTGCAGATATTGTAGGGCAAATTTATAATAATTTATCAGGCGGCCTTTACTAAACCAAAGCTTACTTATTGATTTAGTAAATTTTGCTACCGCTTAACGGACATGTAACGCAATTTTTTGAATTAAATTTTACTCCAGTTTGTACCTTCTTTACTATCATTTAACTGGAAGCCTATTTGCTGGAGGCCGTTTCGTATTTTGTCAGACGTTGCATAATCATGACTGGCCTTTGCCTCATTCCTTATCGAAACTACAAGGTTCATCAATTTTGGTAAATCATCGTTAGCGGCTGTTTCATTTTTTAATCCAAGTACATCAAGTACAAAAGTATTCATCAAATGTTTTAGCTGATCTAAATTTACGGCATCAATTTTCATTTTGCCGTCGTGCACCGAATTGATAATGCGCGATGCTTCAAAAAGTTCGGCAATTAGCACAGGGCTGTTGAAATCATCATTCATTGCAGCATAGCATCTGTCTAGTAGTGGTTGTATCTCAATCTCGGTGGTTGCCGATGCTTTTAAACCGTCAAGCAGGCCGAAAGCATTCATCAGGCGCTTAAAACCCTTTTCCGATGCTTCCATTGCTTCGTTCCCAAAATCAAGGGTACTGCGGTAGTGCGCCTGCAGCATAAAGAACCGCACCGTCATGGGGCTGTACCCTTTTTTAAGAATATTATTGTTACCCGAAATCAGTTCATGCGGTAAAAAACTGTTACCCAATGATTTAGACATCTTTTGGCCATTTACGGTGAGCATATTTGTATGCAGCCAGTATTTTGCCGGGTTTTGGCCGCAAGCAGCAACATTCTGCGCTATTTCGTTAGTATGATGGGTTGGCGCCAAATCAAGCCCGCCTCCATGTATATCAAACTGGTGTCCCAGGTATTTACCACTCATTGCCGAGCATTCCAAATGCCAGCCCGGGAAACCAACGCCCCATGGCGACGGCCACTTCATAAGATGCTCGGGTTTAGCTTTTATCCAGAGGGCAAAATCAAGCTTGCCATGTTTTTCGTCCTGCCCTCCAAGGGTACGTGTGTTAACCAGCAGGTCTTCGAGGTTGCGACCATTTAATATGCCGTAATCCTGTGTTTTGTTATATTTTTCAACATCAAAGTATACCGAGCCATCTACCTCGTAAGCATATCCGTTGGCTAAAATCTCCTTCACCATCTCAATTTGCTCAATAATGTGCCCGGTTGCTGTTGGCTCAATGCTGGGTGGCAAAGTATTAAATATCTGCATCACCTCGTGAAAACCTACAGTATACTTCTGCACAATCTCCATTGGCTCTAACTGGGCCAGTTTTGCTTTTTTCGATATTTTGTCCTCGCCTTCATCTCCGGCGTCGCCCTCCAGGTGCCCTGCATCGGTAATATTGCGCACGTAACGCACTTTATAACCCAGTTGGGTAAGGTAACGAAAAATAAGGTCGAACGAAATATAGGTACGGGTGTTCCCCATATGCGCGTCACTGTAAACGGTGGGCCCGCAAACATACATGCCCACATGCGGCGGATTAAGCGGCTCGAATTTCTCTTTTTTACGCGTTAAAGTATTGTAAACAAACAAATTTTGTTCCATGAGGGCAAATATAGTAATTGGAGTTTAGAGAATAGTGATTAGAGATTGGTGATTAGCCGTTAGTTTAGGAAAGTGACAGGAAATTAGCAGTTGAAGAACAGAGGCCGGAGGATTTTTTCCTAATCTCTGATCTCCAACCTCTGGTCTCTTTCATCTACTTCTTTAGTCCAATTTCCCTCAGTCGCTCATCAAGGTATTCGCCGGCAGTAATATTTTCATATTGCTTAGGATGGTTTTCATCAATGCACTGCGGCAGGCAGGTTAAATCCATCCCGGCCTTTGGGTGAAGAAAAAACGGCACCGAATAGCGCGAATTTTTCATCAGTTCGCGCGGCGGATTTACCACCCTGTGCGTGGTTGATTTTAGCTTATTATTAGTTAAACGCTGCAGCATATCGCCCACGTTAACTACCAGGTCCTCGCCATAAGCTTTAACCGGGAACCATTTATTATCACGTGTCAACAACTCTAGTCCGTCGGCGCTGGCGCCAATAAGAAGGGTTATCAGGTTTATGTCCTCATGTGCACCTGCACGTACTGCATCTTCGGGCAAGGCATCGGGGTTTGTGATGGGAAAATAATGCAGCGTACGCAATATCGAGTTGCCATTATGCACCTTATCATCAAAATAGTTCTCGGGCAAACCCAGGTAAACCGATATCGCCCTTAATAAATGCTGACCGGCCCACTCTAATTTTTTATAAACTTCTAAAGTAGTATCGTTAAATGATGGAAGTTCATCAACTACCAGGTTGGCTGGATATTCATGCTTTACAGGGTCGTTGTCTGTTACGGTTTGGCCGATCTGCCAAAACTCCTTTAAGTCAGGGGCAGTAAACCCTTTGGCTGTTTCTTTTTGCTTACCGGAATAACCACGCTGGCCTGCAAGGCCGGGTACTTCGTACTTCTCTTTTACATCATCGGATAACGCAAAAAGCGCTTTTACATCCGCATAAAGTTTATCTATCAGCTGCTTATCCATCCCGTGGTTGGTTATGGTTACAAAGCCGGTTTCGTTAAACGCCTTACCAATATCGTTCGAAAATTGCTTTCGCTGTGCACTATCTCCGTTTATATATAAATTCAAATCAAGTCTCGGGATGTTTACCATTTTGCACTGTTTAATTGTTTTGCAAAACTATTTAAATAAAAAATAGTTATAAAGAAAATGTGGAAATAGAGAGCCAGCCGAATATCCATACCTATTCTGACAATTTTAATAAATAATAACAAACAGGCTTTACCTTTTAGGTTTTTGGCTGTCTGAACATTTATACCCTATTTAAAACAATACGCTGGCATCAATAAATACCCGGCAAAAATTATGAAAATCATGAAAAAAATAAATAAGATATGGGGAACCGGCCTGCTGGCCTTGCTGCTATTTATAGCGGCCCCCAAACATAGCATAGCTCAGGGAGGTGAGTATATCTCGGACCAGGAATTTTACGATGACCTGGAACCTGATGGCACTTGGGTAAGCGACCCGCAATATGGTAACGTGTGGGTGCCGAATGTTGATGAAGACTTCAGGCCTTACGCTACCCGCGGTCACTGGGTTTTAACAGAATATGGCAATACCTGGGTATCAGATTATCGCTGGGGATGGGCAACATTCCACTACGGCCGCTGGCGTTATGATGATTATTATGGCTGGGAATGGATACCAGGCCACCAATGGGCCCCAGCATGGGTTAACTGGAGGCATGGACGCGGTTATTATGGCTGGGCGCCACTGCAACCAGGTATTTCGATCAGTATTTCATTGGGCGGTAATTACAATGTACCTGACCATTACTGGGTTTGCGCACCCGAAGCTTATATCAACAGGCCTAATATTTCCAATTATTATGTTCCGCCAACCAGGTCGGTGACCATTATACGTAATACAACTATCATTAATAATACATACATTAATAATAACACCACGTATATTGCCGGCCCACGCCCGCAGGAAATACAGCGTTACACCCACCAGGCGCCCCAGATTTACAAAATCAACAACGACAGGCAACCAGGCGCTGTGCGAGTTGAAAATAATGTTGTAAATATTTACCGTCCGGCTGTTAATAAAGCGCCGGACGCGCGGCCAACCCGTGTAGTTGACGCAAACGCTTACCGAAGGGAAAACCCTGGCCAGGCAATTGCACACCGTGACAGGGGCGCCCCTGCATATAACCGCGCAAATGCTCAACGGCTTGCCCAGGTTGCAAGGAACCCGCAACCAGACAATAAGGTTGTACATGTAAACCCTGTAGTTAACCGCCCGGCCCAGCCTGCAAACAGGCCAAACCCTGTGGTGGAACGACAGCAACAGGCACAGCAAAAACAACAAGAACAACAGAAAAATCAGCAGCAGGCGCAACAAAAACAACAGCAGTTGCAGCAAAACCGTCAGCAGCAGCCTCAGCAAAAACAGCAGCAGTTGGAGCAGGCTCGTCAGCAGCAGACCCAGGAAAAACAGCAGCAGTTGGAACAAACCCGTCAGCAACAGACCCAGCAAAAACAGCAGCAGTTGGAACAGTCACGTCAGCAGCAGACTCAGCAGAAACAACAACAGTTGGAACAGGCTCGTCAGCAGCAGACCCAGCAAAAACAGCAGCAGTTGGAACAGTCACGTCAGCAGCAGACCCAGCAAAAACAGCAGCAGTTGGAACAAACCCGTCAGCAGCAGACCCAGCAAAAACAGCAGCAGTTGGAACAGGCTCGTCAGCAACAGACCCAGCAAAAACAGCAGCAGTTGGAACAAACCCGTCAGCAGCAGACCCAGCAAAAACAGCAGCAGTTGGAACAGGCTCGTCAGCAACAGACCCAGCAAAAACAGCAACAGTTGGAACAAACCCGTCAGCAGCAGACCCAGCAAAAACAGCAGCAGTTGGAACAGGCTCGTCAGCAGCAGACCCAGCAAAAACAGCAGCAGTTGGAACAGGCTCGTCAGCAGCAGACCCAGCAAAAACAGCAGCAACTGGAACAGGCCCGTCAGCAGCAGACCCAGCAAAAACAGCAGCAACTGGAACAGGCCCGTCAACAGCAGGCTCAACAAAAACAGCAGCAGTTGGAACAGGCCCGTCAACAGCAGGCTCAGCAAAAACAGGCGCAATTGACTCAGCAACGACAACAACAAGCTGCACAAAAACAAGCGCAGCAGGCGCAACAACGCCAGCAACAGTTAGAAAAACAACGTCAGCAGCCAAAGCCACAGCCAAACCAGCCCCAGCACGAATAACAACGGCGCTGTATAAATAATTTATAATAAAACACAGCACCTGTAGTTATAATTGAATTACAGGTGCTATTTTTATACCCTAACTAATTTCAATGAACCGATTTTCTACTTCGCTTTTTAAATACGTTACCACAGCACTAACAGTAATTCTGGTTACTGTTGCGGGTATTAAATACTACACGGCTCCCTTAATTGCAAGCAACGCTTCGCGCATTAATTTTATCGAAAACTCCTGGGATGAAGCGCTGAAGCAAGCTGCGGCAAAAAATAAATATATTTTTGTTGATGCATACGCCACCTGGTGCGGCCCCTGTAAAATGCTTAAAGAGCAAACTTTTACTGACGACAAAGCAGCCGCCTTTTACAACGCTAATTTTATAAATGTCGCCATCGACATGGAGAAAGGCCGCGGGCCTGAACTCGCTCAGCAATGGCAGCTAAGAGCGTATCCCACTATGATCATATTCAATCCGAAGGGCAAGCCTGTTTTAGGAACAGTTGGCTTTATAAAAGCAAGCGAACTAATAAGGTTTGGTCGCGAGGCATTAAAAAAATAAACCGGGCACTTGCGGCGCCCGGCTTAATGATTAGATCAAATAAAATTAATGAGAGTTAGTGAACTATAAAACTTCCTACCAATAAGGCAAGTACCTGGCTCATTGATAATGGTTCGTCAAATGCAGCAGTTGCTGTTGCAACTGACGTTGCCCCTCCATTTGCACCTTTAAGCGTAGTAACGTCTACCCCACCCTGGATCACATTTTGTTCGCCATCGTAATTTCCGTTAACAAGGGCAATCCCGGTGTCGTTACCTAACGTTGCTGTGCTGGTTATCCAAGGGGTTAACCCGCGTATCTGGCGGATAGCCGATGCGTGGCGCGCCTCAACAGCATGTATTGATAGTGCAGCGGTTAAAACCACTCTGTTACTTTCACCTGTAAGGTACTGTGCCTGGCCTTTATATGCACGCACGCCGGTATCTTCAAAGGCCTGCGCAACAGCCAAAAATGTTTGATAGTTGGTTAAAACGTCCTTAAACGGGCCGTTACCCGAGCCATTGCCAGCGGTAAGGTCGAACGTTGGCACTGCTGTCGGTGTCCCCCCTAGTGACTTAATTACAGTAGTTAAAAAGGCAACGTGATTATTTTCGTCTTTTGTAACCTGGTTAAAATAGTAACTGGCTGCCTGCGCAGGTATTAGCGCTGTTCCTTTAGCAGAACCTGCATTATAAAATGTAGATTCCAAGTATTCAAGGGTAAGGGCATAGTTTAGTATTTCGAGCACGGTAGGCTTCGCCCCCGATTGTGCATAAGCTTTTTGAAACATCGTCCCGACAGCAAACGGCAGTGCGGCAGCAGCCACCTTGGTGCCAAAGCTTGTAATATTTTTGATCACGCTACGACGATCACTTAAACGGCCGTAAACTTCAGGATCTACTTTTTCTACTTCTTCTATTATGTTAAATAAATTCATGTTGTTTGGGATTAAGCGGTGTAACCGTAATTTTTTGCACTAACTTTTGATTTAAGATATGTGTTTGCAATTGCCAAAACATTCTTTATTTCTGTTGCAGTATTTAAACTATTTGTCGTATCTACAACATCGCTCCCGGCAAAGCTTCCGGGCGCTATTAAATTGCGGATCAATGCGGCGTGCCTTGCCTCAACCGATACAATCTTTCCGGCTATCGTCAAATAATCAGGATTTGATATCAGGTACCCGGCGCCATCATAAGCCTGTACGCCTAAATCCTCGAATGCCATTGCTGCGCCTAAAACAGACGAACGCTGGCTGAAATCGATTTTGCTGAAATCAGGGGTCAATCCCTTTATTGCGTTAGGGCCTAATGCCGCTTTAAAAAATTCACGGTGTAAAATCTCATGGTCGCGAATTTCTGTCAATAAAGTTCGTTCACTGTCACTTATCCCCGAATAAGGCGTTAATATAACCTGTGTGTAAAAGGCGGCCTCCAGCTGCTCTAATGCGTATGCGTAGTTCAATATCCCGTAATCGCCCGAGCCTATATCCACGCCAGCGGTTGGGCTGTAGTCGTGGTAATAATTTTTATGGCATGCTGCGGTAGCTAGTAACCCTACAGATGCCGCGCCCACGCCGGCATAGCGCAAAAACGACCTCCGGGCCATGTTTGCGTTTCCTACTTTTTCCAGTTCTTCTGTTTTCATAGTGATGTAAATGTTTAATTATTTAATATTGGTGTTTATAGTAGTTACGTAGCTTTAGAAAGTCTTGGTTTTTTAACTCTTAATTATAAGACACTCGTTTCAGGAATATCGATTTTATATACAGAAAACCTTACGTAACAATATTTTGTTCCATATTAAAAATTTAATTAACACAACATTTACGACTATTCTAAAAAGTTTTAGCTTGTACGGTTATCGACGTGCAACATTTAATTGAAGAAAACTATTTAAACCAATAGCTGTTAGATGATGATTGACTAAAAACAGAAGGCATAAAAAAAGGCCGAAAAACTCTCGCAGTTTGTCGGCCCTACATCTACCTATGAAAAACAACCCTTTTGGAAGGGCACTGACATTAACTCAAAAGCAATGCCAGTTTATTTATTTGCTTTATACGTTCAAAATATTTTAAATGTTTCCAATAGGGAAATAAAACGAGCAATTAATTACCCACTGTGTAGTATTTTTTTACTCATGACATAATGCGTGGGGTTAAAGCGCCATATTATTTATTAACAAGTTAAATCTAAAGCTACTATCACGAAACCATAACCTATTAATGTTGTTATATTCATATGGATTATAATGTTTATTTATTAGCCACCGACCCTAATAACCCGTGCAGGGATATTATCCATTCGCGGGATACGCGCCTAAAAATAAGGGTATATTGCCTCAGCGAAGAGCAGTTTAATCCGGATAGTAACGAAATACAACTGTATGGCTACGCCCAAAAAAAGCTTTATGCATTCGAAACAATTAATATTGTAGCAGAAGACGCCCTTGATGTAGTAAGTGCTATCCAGTGGTATGCTGAATACATCGACTTCCCAGAAATGGAAATATTGCCCGACGACCCCAGGCCGGGGCAGCATATTGCGATGTGAAGCGCCTTCGATAACACCAAATCCAATCCAGGCCATTATAGCCTACAAACGCTCGCCCATCGAATTTTATCTTATGGCCGCCTCTTTAGGGCTGATAAAACAATTAGCCGCGCCCATTGTATTAGCTTATGTCACACTAATATTATGGCAATATGTACAACATTGAATCAGTAGCGGCTAACATCCGCACTGCGCGCCTGCACAAAAACTACTCACAAGAATATCTTGCATTTAAGCTAAAAATATCACAAAACGGTTATAGCAAAATTGAACTAGGGTACACAAGGCTCTCTGTTGAAAGGCTGATTACCATCGCTAAGGTCTTAGGTGTTGCACTTACGCAGCTTATTGAAACCGCCGATATTAAGGCTGATATTGAAGCGATAAGCCAAATTGCCATATTACCCAAAATACTGGAGATAATTTGCAAAACCACTGGGATGGGCTTTGCCGCCGTGGCAAGGGTTACCGACGAGAAATGGGTAGCCTGCAGCGTACGCGACGAAATACAGTTCGGGCTAAAACCAGGCGATGAACTGAAACTGGAAACCACCATTTGTGATGAAATCCGGCAAACACTCGAGCCAGTAATTATTGATGAAGTAGCCAAAGACGCTCTTTTCGTCAATCATCATACACCGGCTATGTATGGTTTTCAAAGTTACTTCTCTATGCCTATAATTCGCCAGGATGGTACTTTTTTTGGCACCCTCTGTGCAATTGACCCGAGACCTGCTAAATTAAACAACCCTGAAATTATCAGCATGTTTAAATTGTTTGCTGAGCTTATTTCTATTCATCTAAATATCGAGAAAGATAATCCAAGTAAAGTCTTCGGGGCAACAAAAGCGGCCGAATTACAAGCGTTATATAGTAGCATAGGCACCAAATCCGGCGATATAGCTTATTAAATTCAAGGCATGAGCAGGTTAATTTCATATTAATTACACTGTAAATCAACCTACTACTTTTTATTTGAAAATATTTTTTGAAGAATAAGCTATACATCCTATATTTGCATTCCCAAAACGGAGGAAGCACGAGGCTTTAAAGTTTAATCAAAGGGAGTTTAGCTCAGCTGGTTCAGAGCATCTGCCTTACAAGCAGAGGGTCACTGGTTCGAACCCAGTAACTCCCACATTAATAATCAGGCACTTACAGTAAAATGTAAGTGCCTTTTTTGTGATGGTTTACCTAATGGTTTACACAAATAGCCGTTGTCCCCCGGACAATTTAAAACCTGATACTTTTAAAGTAAATACATTTCTGATTGGATATTCCGCTGATATTGACCACCTGATTCCGGGATAGGTTGACACCCGATTCCGCTGCAAATTGACCACCCCATTCCGGGCAAATTGACCAGGGTATTCCGGGCCAAACTGACC
>NZ_JAMXOE010000018.1 GCF_024055575.1 Mucilaginibacter flavidus
TAATAATGCGAGTAGCTGCGCGGCTTCCATGCAACAAAAGAACCGGCTATTTATCTTAAAAACACATCGAAATTATCCACTTATGGGGATAATCGATTTCTTCCGAACACCCATGGTCTTGTCACCAACAAGAATGGGTATGCAGTCATATTACCTGAACGATCGACCCGCCGGCATTGTCGTCCAATAAAAGTCATCCTGTTGTTGGTGACAACACCAACAACGGCGAAAACGGCGAAGCAGACCGTGCGGGGACGGGACTCATTATTACTAAACCGTGACCTGTGAGAAACCTACGTATGATTACATTTGCTGCTAAATAATTCAGCTAAAAATGAAGAAAATAGGATTTTTATCATTCGGGCATTGGGCCGACCATCCCAGCTATCAAACCCGTACTGCGGGCGATACTTTGCTGCAATCTATCGACCTGGCTGTTGCTGCTGAAGAAATTGGTTTGGACGGCGCTTATTTCCGGGTGCATCATTTTGCGCGCCAGCTGGCGTCGCCATTTCCTTTGCTTTCGGCTATTGGGGCAAAAACCAGCAAGATAGAGATAGGTACCGGTGTTATAGATATGCGTTATGAAAACCCCCTATATATGGTGGAAGATGCCGGCGCTGCCGACCTGATATCGGGCGGGCGTTTGCAATTGGGCATCAGCCGCGGGTCGCCG
Source organism: Mucilaginibacter flavidus (assembly GCF_024055575.1). GTDB lineage: Bacteria > Bacteroidota > Bacteroidia > Sphingobacteriales > Sphingobacteriaceae > Mucilaginibacter > Mucilaginibacter flavidus. Next base: position 677 of record NZ_JAMXOE010000018.1, read on the forward strand.
GAGCAGGTGATAGAGGGGTGGCGTTATTTCGGCTATGAACCGGAGGAAGGCAGGGATAGTGCCGATATGGGCCGGCAAAAAGCTTTGCAATTTTTGGATAAATTAAGCGGGGAAGGCTTTGCCGAGCCTAATCCTAACCCAATGTTTCCGAACCCGCCGGGCCTGTTACGGCTGGAGCCGCATTCGGATGGATTGCGGGAACGGATTTGGTGGGGGGCGGCCTCTAACGCAACTGCGGTTTGGGCGGCCGAAAATGGCATGCACCTGCAAAGCTCGACCCTGAAATTTGACGAAAACGGCAAACCTTTCCATGTCCAGCAGGCTGAACAGATCAGGCTATATAAAGACGCCTGGAAAAAAGCCGGGCACCAGCGCGAACCAAGGGTTTCGGTAAGCCGCTCCATTTTTGCGCTGGTGAATGACCAGGACCGATATTACTTTGGACAGCAGGGAAAAGCGACCGACAGCTTTGGTTACATCGAAGCTGACCAGCGGGCGGTGTTCGGAAGAGGCTACGCAGCCGAACCCGATCAACTTATTAAAGAACTGGCCGAAGACGAAGCGATACAGGAAGCGGACACCCTGCTGCTGACCATCCCGAACACTTTGGGCGTTGATTACAATATCCATGTGCTGTCGGCCATTTTGGAGCATGTTGCTCCGGGGTTGGGTTGGAAGTAGATTATGTTGTATGACGCTGAGGTAGGGGGGAGGCAGCGTCTCCGGGCATAGCCGTTGGTAGTTTGGAAACTAACAGCGGATTATCTCAAAGAGGATCCTGCGTTGCGGTTTACAGAATTTTTTGGCATGGGATAAATTTCTATCGCATACCTGGCAGGCGGCGCAGGATCCCTTTCAGGTGACCCTGCGGGGGCGGAAATTAAATAAACTTGTTCGCCTTAATGTTCTTATAGGCATTATACAAAAACCAATATGGATTGGGTTTGATTACAGCCGGATTTTGGTTTTGGTCGTTTATCAGTTCCCCTGATAGCGTACAGCGTGAAAAATTGACCCACTTATATTCTCTACGAAATTCCTCCCCAATGGTGCAAACAATAAATAGTTCTTGCCCGTGTTCGTTTTTAAATTGAAAGGTATATTGCTTATCCCGCTCGAAATTACCCTCCAAAATTTGGTTAGGACTTAATGAGAATGGCAAGGCATAACGTATTAGTACATTCGCCATGTCGTCATATTCACCCCGTTTACCCTCCGTTACAATGCCATAATCGCTCGGATATTGTTGAGAAAGCGTTTTAAATGCCCTCTCTAAATCCGCTGGTCTGGAAAAAAAGCGCTCCAAGTTATTTACCAAAACCAATAAAGGGTAAAAAACTGCATGCTGTTGTCTGTGTGTATACGTGAAGGTGCTATTTGGAAGAGCGAAGAACTTAAAACGCTGAAAATTCCTAATACGAATTTCATGAAGGTCGATCAGGCTATTCAACACATAGGCTATTAATCCATAGAAACCGTCATATTTATCGAGACGGTATTGCTGGACAAATGAATTATCCAAGCTGTTTTCTCCCGGAAAATATCGACGCAGATCGTACCTAGATAGAATAAGAGGTTTTAATGATTCCTTTAGATATTGCGTTATATCAAACTTAAATATTTCAGATGAATAAAATTTATCAATATAGCCGTTAAACTCCACACTTATACCGTATCGGTGACTGAACATTTGCTGGATATTATTGACATCACAAACAAAGACGATCTTATCAAAACCAAATTTATTGGACTCGGTGACCTCATCGTAATGGGCGGAGAATACATTAAAGAGCCGAAAAACGTGTTCTGGGTCTAGTCTGTCAAGGTCGTCTATTAGCAGCACGGTACTGACTTTCCTTTCTTTGTCTTTACCAATTTTGGCGGTTTTTACCCGCCCCAGCATATTAATGATTAGTTCGGTAATGCCGTCGGACTCATGGACATGCCCGGTTTTATTTTTAAATGATTGGATATATTGGTTTAACTGGTCCAATTCCGTTTTGTTCATTTTGCCTTTAAACTCTGAAAATTCTCCAATCGCATTTGTAATCCCATCGATAGTTTCTTTTTCAGGAATTGGTGCGCCGGTAAGAGCGCCTGCCGCTTTCAATATAAGTTTAAGCGGCATGTCTATTTTCATTCGATGCAACAAAAACATCTGACTTATTAGTAGCCAAGAATATTGCTCCTGCTCAAGTTGGATATCTTCGGGATATTTACTTAACAATTCGTATAGTAAATCATATTTGATCAGTTCAAAAACATCCTGATTCTGAGCAATGGAGTAATTTACTGGGAATAATTTCAACACAATAAAATCGTCGTTAAGATTAAAATAGTTTTTCAGGAAGGTTGATTTACCAGCACCAAACGGCGCGGAAAATAAAATACGTTCGTTAAAATCGTCCCTAATATGTTCGTCAAAACTTTCATCTAAACTTTTGGTGGTAACAATGGGTATTTTTGCTATTGGCATAAGATTTAAAGGTTTATAATATTATTGGACTTCAAATGTATAGATTTTAATATCAACTATTTAAATGCGTACCATTCTAATCTGGCTTGGGTATCTGGGACGGGCAGAAAGTAGGCCACTATTGCCACGGTGGTAGAATCCAGAGGGTATAAAGAATTATTATTCTAAACAACACAGGCTCCAATATGGAGCCTGTGTTGTTACTTGGAACCTTTATTGGTTTCCTTAACTGTAGTCTTTGGATGACTTTTAGCATATTTTTTAGTTCCATAATGACGTGAAACAGCTGAGAGACAAGTCTCCAGGCATAGTCGTCCGTAGTTTGGAAACTACGGACAGCGGACAGTTATGATGTTTTTTTACATTTTTCAAACGAGATTTTCTCTTAAGCATACTATATTTGTGACTCGATGTTTGTAATTGTGATAAAATGTATAATTTTATCACAATTATTTCTCTTTAAACCTTTGCGCTATGTTAATTCGTTTCATCGTATCAAATTTCCTGTCCTTCGATACAGAACAGGAATTTAAAATGATAGCCGGGAATCTCAAAACTCATAAAGAGCATGTCTATCATTTGCCCAAAATTAATGTTTTGAAAGCCGCAGCGATTTACGGGGCTAACGGCGCTGGTAAATCGAATATGGTCAGGGCCATTGAATATTTTTCAAACCTAATCGAAAGCGGAAGTATGACGCGTTCGATCAATGATAAAAAGTTCAAACTCAATCCAAAGAATAAAAATTTGCCTGTCACATTCGAAGTGGAATTTTTCCGTGATAAAAAAACCTATTCATACGGACTGGCCCTTAATAACATGACCATTGAGGAAGAATGGCTGGTGGAGACAGATGTAGAAAAAGAAGATAAGCTTATCTTTGAGCGTAAACTGACCAAACATTCAAAAACCACGATTAAAGTCGCTGATAAGTATCAGAAAACTCAAAAGGATAAATACCTGTTTGAGCTGATGGAAGAAAGCCTGCTAAAACATCATGAATTGTTGATCAGTAAATCTGACAATTTAAAGATCAAAGAGATCAAGGTACTGAAAGAATGGAACGGTAATTTATCTATTATTTTCCCGGGCAGTAAATTCATGCACCTGGTTCATCGCCTGGCTACTTCTAAAAGTTTTAAAGCCTTTTCAAATGATCTGCTTCAGACTTTTGATACTGGTGTGAGGGAATTGGACACAGAAGAGATCGATTTTGAAAAATTCATATCACCTATGGAGGATGATGACAAAGAAGAACTGATGGAAAGCTTACAGGACGGAAAGTCAGTGGCACTGATTCAATCTTCAGTCGGTCCAGTACTCGTGTCACCGGAAAATGATAAGTTCATTGCCCGGAAAGTAGTTTCGCGCCACGACAGTCCTGATGGTAAATCAGTGAATTTCGATCTCGAAGAAGAATCTGACGGTACACAACGCCTGTTGGATTTCATCCCGGCATTCAGCAGCATACTTAATAGTCAGGCCGTAATCATCGTGGACGAGATCGATCAAAGCCTGCACCCAGTATTGCTTAAAGCTTTGATAACGAAGATTATGAAAGATACGAAAACTCAGGGTCAATTTATTTTCACGACCCATGAATCCAATTTGCTCGATCTTGAGATATTTCGCCAGGATGAGATATGGTTTATTGAAAAAGACAAGAAAACTGGCAGTTCAAACGCATATTCGTTGCTTGTATTTAAACCACGATATGACCTTAATATCCAGAAAGGCTATCTAAAGGGACGGTTTGGAGCGATTCCTTTCCTCGCCAATTTGCGGGATCTGAACTGGAAGGAGGTTTATGCGTAAAAAAAGAGGATACGATCGCGAGGTACCTGAAGAACTAGTACGCGATTATAAACTTTTTGCAATTGCCTGTGAAGGCGGAAAACGTGAGCCCCAGTATTTTGGTGTGTTTCGGTATTTATCTCCAAGGCTGGCAGTCGATGTTATCGAGGACGTTGTTACAGATGAAGAAATGGCTGTGTTGTATACCCATAAATCAGCTCCGCGTTGGGTGCTTGACCGTGCGATGCGCTATATCGAAAAAGAAGGGCTGGCTCCTGAAGACGAACTTTGGTTTGTGCTTGATAAAGACCGTTGGTCTGACGAGCAACTCCGGGGGATTCAGGAATATTGCGAACAACAACCTAACTGGCATGTTGCGATCAGTAACCCGTGTTTCGAAGTTTGGCTATATTTCCATATGAAAGCAGATATCGCAGCATCGGCATCCGTTAGCTGCAATGACTTCAAACATGAGATCTCCACTTTTGATAAAGGCGGGTATCATGCACTGAAGTACGTGCCACTCCTTAAGGAGGCTATCAAAAATGCGGAAAATGCAGATACACATCCTGGACACTTTATGCCTGGATTCAAAGAAACCAAAATGTATGAACTGGCTAAAAGTGTGATGTCATTTGTTGGAGAAAATGACTTTGACGATTTTCTTAACCTGAAGTTGCCTAAACTCATAGCTGTTGAGGATGCAAGGATACGGGCATCTGAACGCGCTAAAGCCTACTTAGCGAAAAGGAATAAATGAGCAGGCAAAAAATAGCCTAGCTGTCCGTAGTTTCCAAACTACGGACGACTATGCCTGGAGACTTTGTCTCCCTTCTGGGAATACAGCCATGGCCAAAAGAGGTGGAGTTCTCGTGCCCACGCGTTTAGGTAACACCCACACTGCGCCGCAATCGTTTTTTTTTCGCCACAAGCCTACGCTGCCGCAAGTGATTTTAACGCTACCGCCCCGATTCATCGGGGTGGTCCGCTGATAGGTAGCCAGCGTTCTCAACAACATTTAGGTAGCCCGCTTTGATTGTAAAGCGGGCTGTTTTGTAATACAAAAGTTTGTACTTTTAAGATTAATTTGAAGGGATAGTTTGTTACCTGTCGCTTAGTTACCTGCCAGCGGGCCACCCCGATGAATCGGGGCGGCAGCGGAAAAGGAAAAACGCTTGCGGGAGCAGTGCCCCGCGTATTGGTAGCCCGCTTGCTACATAGCCGTATGCTCCCGCCTTCCTCATCTAGTTTTTTATTTAAACCCTTTAATAGCCAGGGTTCAATAAAAATTTTAAATTTGAGAAAACGATATTGAAATATGTCCGAAGCCCTTATCCAGTATTTGCCGCAAATTGTAATGGCAGTATTTTACATTGCCTTTGCAGCAATTATTCACATGCTTTCGTTCAAGTTTATCAGGAAAGCAGCGCCCAATATTTTACTACCGATTAACGAGGCAGATGAGATACAGGAAACACTGCTGAATGATGGTGTTGTTGCAAATGAAAAAATCGGTATCATTATTAAACAGTACAAAATTGCGCACAAATTAAAAACCTATTACCGCAGCCTGGCAGTTTCGTACTATCAAAATTATTATGTTTTTACCATTTGCTCCATTGTTTACACCGGGTTACTGGCGGTAGCTTTGTTCGTTTTGGCGATATCGGGGTGGAAGGATTCATCGGAAAACATAAAAACGGTGGTGCTTTTAACTACGCTGTTTGCCTCGTACTATTATTTTTTGCCGAATGTGCTCAATAACCGTTTAAACCTGCAAAAGAATATGGACGGCGTAAAAATCTATCAACGTATCCAGTTCGACATCCTTAGTTTTCTCAATATGGCAGCAACAACTTCAGCGGAGGAAACAGATAAGTTCATTACCAATATCTACAATTCCTTTAAAGATAATTACGATTACAACATAACGTTCGACACCACGCTACTGGATAAAAACCCGCTGGACAATTTCAAGGGTATCAAAACCAAATAATATAAGTAGCATTGCTCTAGCAAAAGAGATGCCCTAACATTTGACAATGCTCGCGCATCGGCAACGGGGCAGCGCTTTTCTATTGCTACGCGGCCGCAAGTGATTTTAACGCTACCGCAAGCGTCCTCGCTTGTGGTCCGCCGATAGGTAGCCAGAGTTCTTAACAACATTTAGGTAGCCCGCTTTGATTGTAAAGCGGGCTGTTTTGTAATACCAAAGTTTGTACTTTTAAGATTAATTTGAAGGGATAGTTTGCTCCCTGTCGCTTAGTTACCTGTCAGCGGGCCACAAGCGAGGACGCTTGCGGCAGCGGAGAAATCGCTTTTAAAATATAAAGGCTATTAGGAGGCTCCGCTGGAGCCTAAATATCCAGAACATTAATTCTATAAACAGGGGACTCCTCTGGAGTCGGGCCGCAATTATTCACAGCTCCTGCGGAGCTACCTGTTTATAGCCAAAATGTAAGGTATAAAAAGGCTCCAGCGGAGCCCCCTGTTTAAAAGCGATTTCCCCACGCTGCCGTAAGCTATTTCAGTTCTGGCGCGTATCCGGGCCGGCAAAAGAGGTGGACTCGTGCCCCGCTGTACATAGTTGTCCCTGTAAATTTGAGTGGGGGTTTACAGGTGTAAATGCCTTTTATTTTATAATGTATTGGAAACCATAAATTTACCATGATGGCGGACTATACTGTTAACCCCGTTTGTTAACCCCCGATTAATATACTGATTGTCAATATATTATGAAAGTTAGAAACTAAATAACGCTGATAATCAGTATGTTCCACAGTATTCCCAGGTGTTCCGCGTGTAAAAATGGAACGCTTGAGCCCAGCCGCAAAATCTAAAAAAAAGACCTGCCTTTCAACAAAGCAGGTCTTTTTCTCTTACTAAAGACTTCGGACTTTCGACTTCAGACTTTACTTAGCCGGCCAAACATTGTTCCTCCGCTCCACATCAGGCAACTGGTGGTCAGGATCGATTTCCAGCGACTGTATGGTTGCAGTTGACGGGTAGATAAACGTCCATGTGCCTTCGCGCTGCCAAACGTTTACCGGCAGGTGCAAAATTTCGGTTTTGCCATTGGTTTGGGTAACCTTTAAGTCGACAGGCATCGCCAGTTTTTCTTTGTTTACCAAAGTAATCAGTGCGCCATTGGCAGGGTTGTCTTTTATGTATTTTACGCTTTCAACAGCCTGGTCAACCTTGTCGGTGGTGAAAAACCATGGTCTAAAAAACCAGTTCAAATCCTCGCCCGAGGCATCGTTCATGGCGCGGAAAAAGTCGTAAGGCAGCGGGTGTTTAAATGCCCAGTGCTTAATGTACTGGTTAAAGGCGTAGTCAAAACGGTCGGCGCCGAGCACTACGTTGCGCAAAATATCAAGCCCTACAGCGGTTTTGTTATAGTACTGACCATAATCGTTAAGCCCCATAGCTTCGGGCGCAACCATTAACGGGTCTTTTGCTGTTGTCATAAATTTTACAATGCCGTTGGCAGGGCGGCCTTTGCTGTTAAAATATTCGCCGTTATTAAATTTCTCGGTCGAGTATTCGTTGATGAAAGTGTTAAAACCTTCATCCATCCACATGTATTTACGCTCGTTCGAGCCAACGATCATCGGGAACCAGTTGTGGCCGATCTCGTGCGTTACATCACCAAAAAGGTTACCGTTTTTAAGATTGCTCAAGCAGAAAATAGCGCCGGGATATTCCATACCCAATGCCACACCCGATACGTTTACTGCGGAGTTCCATGGGTATTCAAAATACTTAGCCGAGTATATCTCCATACTGGCTTTCAAATACTCTGTAGAACGGCCCCAAGAGTTACTGCCCGAACTTTCGGCCGGGTAAGCGCTCATGGCAATACATTTACGCCCCGACGGCAGGTTAACCTTAGCGCCATCCCATATAAATGCGGTTGATGCACCCCAGGCAATATCGCGGGTGTTTTCCATTTTATAGTGCCAGGTCAGGTTGCCTTTGAAAGGATGGGTAGCTGCCTGTCCAACTTCGTCAGGGGTAATAATGGCAACGGTTTTATCGCTCTTGCGCATCTCGTCGTACCGTTTTTGCTGTACATCGCTCAGCACCTGCGATACATTTTGCAGATCGCCCGAGCCTACAACTGTCATATTTGCGGGTGCGGTTATGTAGTAATCAAAGTCGCCGTATTCGCAATAGAACTCGCCAAGGCCCATGTAAGGCAGGGTGTTCCAGCCTTCCACATCGTCATAAACGCACATGCGCGGGTACCATTCGGCAATTTCGTAGACATAGCCCGCTTTAAACTTTTTGCGGCCCATGCGGTCGGCGCCATAAAAAGGGATAGCGAAGCTGTAGTTTATTTTTACCTGTATCTTTTCGCCTTTTGCAGCCATGGGTTTGTTCAATCTTATCTGCATGCGGGCATCTGTGATAACCGGGGTGGTGGCATAGGTGTCGCCTTTATAGGTAACGGCTACCGACTCGATATGGTAACCGCCCTTGCTAAAGCCGCGTACGTCAAAACGGTCGCCGCCTATTGGGGTGGTTGCGCCGCCGCGCGAATCGGGTTTGAAAAGGTTTTGGTCGAGTTGAAACCAAAGGTGGTCCAATTCATCCGGGCTGTTGTTAGTGTAGCTGATGGTGACCTCGCCGGTTATGGTGGTATCCTGCGGAGTTTCGTTTAATGATGCCTTTATCAGGTAGTCGGCGCGGTTTTGCCAGTAATGCTGACCGGGCTTGCCACTTGCCGAGCGGGTGCCATCGCCGGTAACCGGCCAGGTAATTGGCCCGAAGGCGTCGAGGTGGTTGTATTTAGGGGTATCGGTTTGCGCCGATGCTGAAGCAGCCATAAGCAAAAGGCCCAGTCCGCTTAGCAAATAGTTAAGTTTTAAATAACGCATTTTAATATTTAATAATTTTCGGCGCAAATTAGCGAATTAAATTATGAAATTGGCAAAGGAGGGATGTGCGAATAACACCAATGCCGGTGTTGGGGGCTGGATACCTGCTTTGAGATATTTGCGTGAATTTTTAACCACAGAGATACGGAGAAGGCACGGAGGGCACGGAGTTTTGATTCTTGTATATTTGTGATAGGATATAAATTTCATGAAGAAAGATAATAAGCGTGATAATAAAACAAAGGCAGAATTATCCACCGCGCGTAATAGCCCTTACAATTCTGAATTTGTCGCAAAAGTATTAGCAGGAGAGAAAGCAAAAGAAGATGGTGAAAAGGGGCACAGGATTGACGTGGAAAATATGTGGAAATAATAAGAGTACCTCGATAGGTCTCTGCGCTCTCCGTGCCTCTTCTGCGCACTCCGTTGTTAAATTCGGCCCCGCTGCCTCGAAACAAGACTTCTCCATTTTTGTAAAACTTTTATCAAATCCAATTGATATTTAATTATGTGCATTTAATATTCGCAACTTTGCCGGCTAATAATCTGCTATGAACCATCTTGCTAACTCCACATCGCCATACCTGCTGCAGCATGCCAACAATCCGGTTAACTGGTACCCCTGGGGACCCGAAGCCCTGCAAAAAGCCAAAGCCGAAAACAAGCTGATATTGGTGAGCATCGGTTACTCGGCCTGCCACTGGTGCCATGTAATGGAGCACGAAAGCTTTGAGGATGAAAGCGTGGCCGCAGTGATGAATGAATACTTTATTTGCATTAAGGTAGATAGGGAAGAACGCCCCGATGTTGACCAGGTGTACATGAGCGCTATACAATTGATGAGCGGGAGGGGAGGATGGCCGCTCAACTGCATTTGCCTGCCCGATCAGCGGCCAATTTACGGTGGTACCTATTTTCGTAAAAACGAATGGACAAGCCTGTTGTTTAACCTGGCCGATTTCTACAAAACCAAACCCGCAGAGGCTGAAGAATATGCCACCCGGTTAACCGAAGGAATACAGCAATATGAATCGGTTCCCTTTGTAGCAGAGCAGCCAGAATATTCCAAAGGCGATTTAGAGTTGATTATCAACAGCTGGAAAAAATACTTCGATAAAACCGAAGGAGGTCTCGGCTCTTCGCCAAAATTTCCGATGCCGAATAACTGGCAGTGCCTGATGCGTTACGCCCATTTAATGCAGGACGAAAGTGTTGCAGAAGCGGTAAAATTAACTCTTCACAAAATGGCCTTCGGGGGGATATATGATCATGTGGGCGGCGGTTTTGCGCGTTACTCGGTTGACGACCACTGGCACGTGCCGCATTTTGAAAAAATGCTGTATGATAATGCGCAGCTGATCAGCATATACGCCGAGGCCTATACCTGGCAGCCGGATGAACTTTATCCGCAAATTACTAATGAGATAATTGAATTTTGCCAGCGTGAATTGATGTCGCCCGATTATGGTTTTTATTCTGCGCTTGATGCAGATAGTGAAGGCAAGGAGGGCAAATTCTATATTTTTACAAAGACCGAGATTGAGGATATATTGAGCGCGGATGCGGAACTGTTTTGCATTTACTATAACATAACCGACGATGGCAACTGGGAAGAAGAAAACTCCAATGTCCTGTTCCGAAAAGAAAGCGATGCCAAATTGGCTGAAAAGCTAGGCCTACAGGTTGATGAACTGCTCGCTAAAATACAATCATACAAACAAAAAGTATTTAACGCCCGCAGCTACCGCATAAGGCCGGGGCTCGATAATAAAATACTGGCATCATGGAACGGGCTGATGTTAAAAGGCCTTTGCGATGCTTACCGGGCCTTTGATAAGCCGGAATACCTTAATATCGCGCTTAATAATGCCGGTTTTATCCTGGATAACTTAATAACCAAAGATGGGCGACTAACAAGAATATTTAAGACAGGTGATATAAACCAGGTTGCTTTTCTCGACGATTATGCCAATATCATAGATGCCTTTATAGCCTTGTATGAAGTAACTTTTGACGAGCAATGGCTAAGCCATGCAAAAAGCCTTACGGATAAAGCTATCACTCATTATTACGATGCGGAAAAAGGAATATTTTATTTCACCGCTGCTGATGACGAGCAGTTGATAGCCCGCAAATCGGAAATTATGGATGGGGTTATACCGGCCTCCAACTCGGTAATGGCGCGTAATTTGAAGAAACTTGGCTTGTTATTTGATAATGAAAATTACCAGGAAATTTCGGCACAATTGCTGCGAAACCTGGTGCCGAATTTGGCGCGATACGGCTCCAGCTATTCAAACTGGATAATGCTACTGATTGAGGAAGTGTTCGGTACCTACGAAATTGCCATAGCTGGCGATGATTTTGAGCGCCTGAGAAAAGAAATTGAAAATAATTATATCCCTAACAAAATTATGTTGGGTGGTAAAAAAGGAAGTTTACCTTTGCTGCAGGATAAGTTTGGCGCTGGTACACAAATATTTATTTGTAAAGATAAAACATGCGGATTGCCTGCAACTAATACAAATGACGCGCTGACAGGGATTAACAGGTTTTAGTAATCGCCGCGTTGGTTAAAAACACAGAAAATAAGTAATCAATAAAATAACATCATAATAAGCCGGAAGTATCCGAATTTAATCCGTTAAATCTGCTGAATCCCGGTCAAAAACACATTTACAATGAAGATTAACCCCCAACACGTAGTGTCATTAACTTACGATTTGTATGTTGACCAGGATGGCTCGGAAGTATTGCAGGAAAGCGCAACCGAAGAACAGCCGCTAACTTTTTTATATGGTGCAGGACAAATGCTGCCAAGATTTGAGGAAAACTTAAGCGCCCTTTCAACAGGTGATACTTATGATTTTCGTTTATCGGCCGAAGACGCTTATGGCGTATATGACGAAGAAGCCGTTGCAAATTTGCCGCTGGATATGTTTAAAGAAAGCGGCACGCCTGAAATTGGTACCGTACTTCCTTTACAGGACAATAATGGTAACCGTTTCCAGGGAATGGTGGTATCAGTTGCTGAAGATTCGGTAATTGTAGACCTTAACCACCCGATGGCGGGGCAGGAGCTGCATTTTAAAGGCAACATCCTTAACGTTCGCCCTGCAACTCCAGAAGAACTATCTCATGGCCACGCACACGGTGCCGATGGTCATCACGCACACTAATATTTAGTCTGAAGTCTTGAGTCTTAAGTCAGTAGTCGTTTTGACTTACGGCTTAAGATTCAGGACTTTCTACTCGTCGAACCCCTTATAATCAGCGCTGGTTTAATATCTATAGTTTTGGGTATTTCGCTGGTATTGGTATTACCAAGCTCATCGAAATATAAATTTGCTACGGCCCTGCCCATATCCATACTAAACTGGTCGATTGTAGTGATTGACGGGCTTGTTATTTCTGTAAATGCCTCATTCGAATAACCGCAAATGCCCAACTGCGAGGGTACTTTTATTTGCATCCCGTTAGCTACTTCCAATACGCCGAGGGCAGAAAAATCAGACGTCGATGCAAATATGGCATCGGGTGCATCCGGCAGGTTTAAGAGTTTTTTTGTAGCCGCAGCGCCTAATTCTTTGGTCCATGCGTTTTCTACCACGTAGGCGCTATTTACTGGCACGCCGAATTTTTTCAAGGCCCTTAAATACCCGTTTTTTCGCTGCCGGAAGATGTTCAAATTTTGGGGGCCCTCCAGTAAAGCTATTTTTTTATAACCCTGCTCAAGCATATGGCACACCGCCTCAAACGACGCCTGCTCATTATCATTTATAACTTTTAAGGTCTGCAGTTCATCCGCCACGCGGTCAAACTGTATCAGCTGAATGCCCTGGTCTATTACATTTTGTAAATGGTCGTAATTAAGGCTGTCTACAGAAACCGAAATCACAATGCAGTCAACATGCTGGTTAATTAGTGTATTAACACATTTTACTTCCTTTTTATATTGCTCGTCCGACTGGCAGATAACCAGGTTATAACCTTTCTGATAAGTCGAATCCTCAATGCCGGCGATTACATTGGCAAAAAAGTTTTGGTTAATACGAGGCACCACCACGCCAATGGTTTTGCTTTCGCCCTTCCGTAAATTCGAGGCAAGCGTATTGCGTTTATAGTTTAATTCGGCTGCTGTTTTTTGTACCAGCAGCCTTGTGGCTTCATTTACATAACCGTTATTGCTAAGCGCTCTGGAGACCGTAGACGCTGTTACATTAAGCTTTTGAGCTATGTCATAAATGGTTACCCGTTTCTTCTGCTTCATAACTTTTGTAAATATGCAGAAATATTTTTCTGCAATCGATTGCATATTGAAAAATTAATTTAAATTCGTCGCTGTAAATAATTTATAAACCACCGCTCGCCGGGCTACTTGTTGTGCACATGTTATTATTAGGTATTGATATAGGTACGTCTTCCATAAAAGTTTCAGTTGTCGATGCCGCATCGCAAAAAGTGATGGCATCGGTTCAATACCCCGATGAAGAATCGCCTATTATAGCGCTGAAACCCGGATGGGCAGAGCAGTCGCCCGATACCTGGTGGGAGCACACACAGCATGCCATACAGCTTTGTAATAAAGCTGTTGCTTATAATTCTGCTGACATTGCTGCTATAGGCATAGCCTACCAAATGCATGGTTTGGTTTTGGTTGATAAGGAACAGAATGTGCTGCGCAATAGCATCATTTGGTGCGACAGCCGAGCAGTTGAAATTGGCGATAAAGCGTTTGACGCTATAGGGCAGGAGCAATGCCTGTCGCATTTGCTTAATTCCCCAGGTAATTTTACCGCATCAAAACTAGCCTGGGTAAAAGCCAATGAGCCGGAGGTTTACGGCAAAATAGATAAAGCCATGCTGCCGGGCGATTTTATTGCCATGAGGCTCACGGGCGAGGTTACTACTTCCATATCCGCACTTTCCGAAGGCGTTTTTTTTGATTTTAAAACGAATAGCCTCTCGAAAGATATCATCAACTATTATGGGTTTGATGAAGCCCTATTCCCCGAAGTAAGGGAAGTATTTTCTCCGCATGGAAATCTGCAGCCATCCGTTGCACAAAAATTAAACTTAAAACCGGGTATACCAGTTACCTATAAAGCCGGCGACCAGCCTAATAACGCGCTTTCACTAAATGTATTAAATCCGGGCGAAGTCGCTGCGACAGCAGGCACCTCGGGTGTAATATACGGCGTTACCGACCAGTTGGGGTATGACAAGCAATCGCGTGTTAACACATTTGCTCACGTAAACTATACCACGCAACAACAGCGCCTGGGCGTACTGTTATGTATCAACGGCGTTGGCAGCATGTACCGCTGGCTGAAACAAACTTTTGGAGCAACAGAAAGCTACCTGCAGATGAATGCTAAAGCAACCGAAGCACCGGCCGGGAGTGATGGACTTTCCGTTTTACCCTTTGGGAACGGGGCCGAGCGTATGCTGAACAACAAAATGGTGGGTGCTCATTTTCATAATATCGATTTGAATATCCATACCCAGGCGCATGTAATTCGGTCGGTGCAGGAAGGAATAGCATTTTCTTTCCGCTACGGACTTGATATTATGCGCGAAAACGGCATGAACCCTACTGTTATCCGCGCCGGCAAAAACAACCTGTTTTTAAGTGACCTGTTTACCGAAAGCTTTGTAAACATAACTGGCGTGCCCGTCGAGCTCTATAAAAATGATGGCAGCGTAGGGGCAGCCCTGGGTGCGGGCATAGGTGCGCAAATATTCTCGTCGCCGGCACAGGCGTTTGAACATATGCATGCGATACAAATGGTTGAGCCGGCCGGCAAACAACTCGAACCCGCCTACCAGCAATGGAAAGCATTAATTGAAAAACAATTAACAAACTAAATATTAAAATTAATCGGTGAAATCATTCTCCAATCGGTGTAATCAAAAAAAACAATAATCATGAGCATAATCTTAGGCGAAAAAGAATTTTTTAAAGAAATAGGTCAAATAAAATTTGAAGGGCTGCAGTCAGATAACCCGCTTGCTTTCCGTTGGTACGACGAAAATAAAGTAGTTGCCGGCAAACCAATGAAAGACCATCTGCGATTTGCGTGTGCGTACTGGCATTCGTTCTGCGGCAATGGCGCCGACCCGTTTGGCGAACCTACCCACCTGTTCCCCTGGGGCGTAAAAAGCGATGCAGTTGAACGCGCGAAAGATAAAATGGATGCCGCGTTTGAGTTTATCACCAAAATGGGCATGAACTACTACTGTTTTCATGATGTTGACGTGGTTGACTACGGCAACGATGTAAACGAAAACGACCGACGCCTGCAGGCCATGGTTGATTATGCCAAACAGAAACAAGCCGCCAGTGGTGTAAAGTTGCTTTGGGGCACTTCAAACCTGTTCAGTAACCGCAGGTATATGAATGGCGCCGCCACCAATCCCGATTTCCATGTACTGAGCCACGCTGCTGCACAGGTAAAAGCTGCACTTGACGCTACCATAGCACTCGGCGGCGAAAATTATGTGTTCTGGGGTGGGCGTGAAGGCTATATGACCTTATTGAACACCGACATGAAACGCGAGCAGGAACACCTCGCTAAATTTTTACATACGGCAAAAGATTATGCCCGCAAACAAGGCTTTAAAGGCACATTCTTTATCGAGCCAAAACCATGTGAGCCAACCAAGCACCAGTATGACTATGACGCAGCAACCGTTTTTGGTTTTTTACAGAAATACGATTTGCTGAACGATTTTAAACTGAACCTTGAAGTTAACCACGCTACATTGGCCGGTCATACTTTCCAGCATGAATTGCAGGTAGCTGCCGATTCAGGTTTGCTTGGCTCGATTGATGCCAACCGCGGCGACAGCCAGAACGGCTGGGATACCGACCAGTTCCCGAACGACATCAACGAGGTTACTGAAATAATGATGATTATACTTGAAGCAGGTGGTTTCCAGGGTGGCGGCATAAACTTCGACGCAAAAATACGCCGTAACTCAACCGACCCGGCTGACTTATTTTATGCCCACGTTGGTGGCATGGATGTTTTTGCCAGGGCATTAATTACTGCCGATAATATTCTCCAAAAATCAGATTATCTTAAACTGAGAAAAGATCGTTATGCATCTTTTGATACTGGCAAAGGCAAAGAATTTGAAGAAGGAAAGTTATCATTGGAAGACTTACGCGCCTATGCTGTTGAAAACGGCGACCCTAAAACAACAAGCGGCAAACAAGAATATATCGAAAATTTGATAAATCGATATATATAGTTTATAATTGTCAAACCAACATTAAAAACCAAATACAATAACTAATGAACCTGAAAACCCTTTCTTATGGCGATTATGCTGTATTCCTTGTCTATTTTGTAATAGTATCCCTCTACGGCTTTTGGGTATACAAGCGTAAAAACAAAAGTGATGGTACCTCTAAAGGTTATTTTTTGGCCGAAGGTTCTTTAACCTGGTGGGCAATAGGCGCCTCGTTAATTGCTTCTAATATCTCGGCCGAACAAATGGTGGGGATGAGTGGTTCAGGTTTTAAGATGGGGCTGGCCATTAGTACTTACGAGTGGATGGCCGCTGCTACATTGGTTATCGTGGCTGTATTCTTTATACCGGTTTACCTTAAAAATAAAATAGCCACCATGCCGCAGTTTCTACACCAGCGGTATAACGGTACAGTGGCCATGATCATGGCTATATTCTGGTTAATGCTGTATATCGTTGTTAACCTTATGTCGATAATTTATTTGGGCGGGGTGGCAATAGCAGGCATTTCAGGATTAGATTTGAAACTGGTTATTACTTTACTAGCCGTTTTTTCAATCATTATCACCCTGGGCGGCATGAAGGTTATCGGCTATACCGACGTTATACAAGTGTTTTTCCTTGTATTAGGGGGGCTGGCAGCTACTTATATAGCGCTTCACCTGATAAGCGAAAAATCCGGCACAACCGGCCTTTGGAATGGGTTTAAATTGCTGCGTGCAGATGCCGCCGACCACTTCCAGATGATATTCCATAAGAACAATGCAAATTACCTCGATTTGCCGGGCCTTTCGGTACTTATAGGTGGTATGTGGATTACTAACTTAAATTACTGGGGTTGTAACCAATATATTACCCAGCGGGCGCTTGGTGCCGACTTGAAAACAGCCCGGGCAGGTATTCTTTTTGCAGCTTTCCTAAAGTTGTTGATGCCTGTGATTGTGGTACTGCCGGGTATAGCAGCTTATGTGCTTTATCAGAAAGGGATGTTTCACCAGGAAATGTTAAGTTCAAAAGGTGTTTTAGATGTTAACAAAGCTTATCCATCGATACTTAATTTATTGCCGAACTACATGAAAGGGCTCTCATTTGCGGCGCTAACGGCGGCTATTGTGGCGTCTTTAGCCGGCAAAGCCAATAGTATCGCTACTATATTTACGTTGGACATCTATAAAAAGGCAATAAATAAAAATGCCTCGGAGAAAAACATGGTTAACGTAGGTAAAATAGCTGTAGTAGTGTCAATGGTATTAGGCGTTTTGCTATCGTTTGTAATTGGAGACATGTTGATGGGCGAAGGAAAACAAGGCTTCCAGTATATACAGGAATACACAGGCTTTGTTTCGCCGGGTATATTTGCCATGTTTATTTTAGGTTTCTTCTGGAAAAAAGCAACTTCAAACGCGGCATTATTTGCAACCATAGGCGGCTTAGCGTTCGCTATAGTGTTTAAGTTCCTGCCTTACTGGACTAATCTTTCCTTCTTGCAGCCATTTGGCTTTTCAAAACTGAATGGCGACGGCGTTTACGAAATTCCTTTTATGGATAGGATGGGCTTCGTTTTTGTGATATGTATGGTAGGTATGTATATTATATCAATGATTGAAAATGCGAAGGGCCTGCGGACAAACGGCCTGGAAGTAGACGTGAATATGTTCAAAACAAACAGGAGCTTCGCAATCGGCGCAATAGTTGTTGCTGTTATCCTTACATTTTTGTACACATTTTTCTGGTAGAAGGCAAACAACTTTATAAAAATAGCGATGAGTATGGTGCTCATCGCTATTTTTTTGAACTATCAGTTTTTATAACCTCAGAGGCACGGAGAAGGCAAGGATAGCGCGTGTTTTGTGAATTACCAAAGCGGGCTCCCATAAACTTCGGTAGCCAGGTCGTTTTCTATTATAAATGCTTGCCTGTGGGAACACGGTCAACGGGGAGTGAAAACTAATTTAAAACTATTAACTTGTAACCCGGTAAACAGCTGGGAATACCTTACCAGGTAACACAAAAAAAGCAACCAATTAAACCAATAATATGAGCAAGTTTACGCAGATTGATTATTTAATTTTTATCTTCTACTTTATTGTGGTGTCGGGATATGGCATCTACATTTATCGCAAAAAAAAGAAAGCAGTTTCTGCTACCCATGATTTCTTTTTAGCCGAAGGCTCCCTAACCTGGTGGGCAATCGGCGCTTCGCTCATAGCCTCAAATATTTCCGCCGAACAATTTATAGGCATGAGCGGTCAGGGCTATAGTATAGGTATCGCCGTAGCTGCATACGAATGGATTGCAGCGATTGCTTTGATTATTGTTGCCGTATGGTTTATCCCGGTGTATCTTAAAAATAAGATATTTACCATGCCGCAGTTTTTGAAAACAAGGTATAATGAAACGGTGGCGCTCATAATGGCCATCTTTTGGTTGTTCCTATACGTGTTTGTTAACCTGACCTCAATTTTGTATTTGGGAGCTTTAGCTATTAACAACCTGCTGGGTGGTAGTGTTGACCAATTTCACCTCATCATTATCCTGCTTTCACTGTTCGCAGTATTTATCACCCTTGGCGGTATGAAAGTTATCGGTTTTACAGATGTTATACAGGTAAGCGTGCTTATTATTGGTGGTTTGGCCACCACCTATATTGCACTAACAGTGGTGAGTAAAGCTTTTGGCTTTGGCGAAGATGCGTTAGCGGGCTTCAATCAGCTAATCAAAAGCGCACCCGACCATTTCCACATGATATTTACCAAACCTACAGCTGCAACGGGGCAACACGAGGTTGATAATTATTTAACCATTCCAGGCCTGCTCTCGTACGTTGCCGGTATCTGGATCATCAATCTTAACTATTGGGGCTGTAATCAATACATCACCCAACGTGCACTCGGCGCCGATTTACAAACAGCGCGTAAGGGAATATTATTCGCTGGATTTTTAAAACTGTTGATGCCACTAATCGTGATGCTTCCGGGCATTGCAGCATATGTATTGCATCAAAAAGGCCTGGTTCAGGCGGAAATGCTTGTAGGCAGCAAAAATGGCCTGCCAGTATCTGACAATGCTTATTCGGCTATATTAGGCTATCTGCCAAACGGCTTGATTGGTTTGTCGCTTGCCGCATTAACTGCGGCAATAGTAGCATCGCTGGCAGGTAAAGCCAATAGTATTTCGACCATTTTTACTTTAGATGTATATAAAAAGTATATCAAAAAAGATGCGGGAGAAAAAAACATGGTTATCATTGGCCGTATAACTATCCTTGTTGCCCTTATCATCTCTATAATTTTTACCTGGAGCGATACATTGGGTATTGGCGGAGCAGGCGGTTTTACCTTTATCCAAAAGTATACCGGTTTTATTAGTCCGGGTGTATTTGCCATGTTTATTTTAGGTATGTTTTGGAAGCGTACTACCGGTGCGGCTGCTGTGGTTGGTGTTATCACAGGCTTTGCGCTGTCGATTTTATTTAATGAATTGGCTCCAGCCTGGTTCGGTCACGAAACATTTTTATACACCGCCTACAAAAACGCGGCCGGTGTTTACGAAATTCCGTTCCACATTTGTATGGGGCTGGCATTTATGTTTACGATGATAGTAATGATTTTAATCAGCCTCGGCGGACCGAAAGTTAATCCTAAATCTTTTGTGCTTGATAAATCGATGTTTAAAGTATCGCCGGGCGTGTTAGCAATGATTGTAATTACATTGCTTGTTATATCATTGCTCTACGTGAGATTCTGGTAAAAATTTAATGTTTTGAAAAAAGCGATGGGCGTAATGCTCATCGCTTTATTTTTGCCGTTTTTTAATTCCAGGTGGTTAAATAGCCCGCTGTTCCACCCGTTTCAATAACACTCCTACAATCACCATCCACACCACAAGCCCTGCAATAAATACCCTGAAGCCCGTTAAATCCACAAAAATGAACCCTGCGATAAACCCGGCGAGAACCAGAATGCAAGTGAACAAACCAAAATAGCCAACCCACTTTGGAAAATCGCCGTTTTTAATAATAACCACCGACCATAATGAAATGGCAATACATATCCCGCCAATAAAAATATAGTCGAACGCGTGGTTAAGTGCACTGTTATAGGTTAACAGCAACGTTAATGAATTGGTCATTTCGGGCGTGGTCTCCTGGTAATGCTTTATAAAAAGTGGCAGCGCCAGGCCGTTAACTGCCGCCGCTAATAAAACGGCAAATAACCCGACACACATTGTAATAAAAGCCCCCATCGACCAGGGGCTATCCGCAGATAACTTTTTAGTCAATCCCCAAAAGCCAAACAAGGTCAATGGGATAGAAAGAATGGCAAGAGCGTGCGTAACAATAATCATAGTTGAAATGTGCCTGAGATGTTCAAGACTTCCCCCTGTTGGGTGCATTACCATCGTAATGGTCATTATTGCTGCGCCGGTAATAAGCGCCGTGCCGCTGTAGTAATAGGTTTGATTTTTCATGTGCTTTTTTGTTTTTTGTTGGCCATGAAGGTAGGCCGGTGCAAACAAAAAGGCACTTGACCACGGTCAAGAAAACAAACTTTTCCGTTTCATGCGGCTAAAGGTTTCGGGCGCCATGCCGAGGTATGAAGCAAGGTGTATTTGCGAAAAACGAAGTACCCAATCGGGCTTAAGCTCAATTAGTTTTTCGTAGCGCAGTTGCGGTGTGTTGATATGCGATGTGAACGCTGTGGATTTTGTCCAGTTTTCCATTGCCCTGCCAAGCGCAAAAAAGGATGGGTCGCGCTGGATTAAGTTATGCAATTGGTGGATGTTAAGTATCGCTACCAGTGAATCTTCGAGGGCCTCAATTACATTTGTCGACGGTTTTTGACCTATAAAACTTTCATTATCGGCCGCAAAGTCCATTTCGGTAAAAAAATTCAAGGTTAAATCTTTCTCGTCAGTAAGGTGATATAAGCGCAGGCTGCCAGTTACAACAATCGCTATAAAAACGCAAACCTGCCCGGAGACCAAAAGGGTTTCGTTTTTCTTTAGCGCCCTTATTTTTGTTGAATTGATAATCAATTCGCTATGCCCGGCCGAAAATGGATGAATACGTCGCAATGCTTCGGCGATGACTGTCCGGGTATTCGATTCGGTTTGTATCATTATAATTGAGCTGACGGTTGCTGCTAAAGTAAATTTTATTTTACGAAAATTGGATAAATAGCTAACCCAAAAGGAAGATAATCCTATTTTTATCGCAAAAAATACATCACTACTATGTTCAGCAATTTAGAACAAACTTTTCGCTGGTATGGCCCTGCGGATCCGGTTACTTTAGCTACAATTACCCAAACGGGCGCCACCGGCGTAGTTAATGCACTGCACCACATACCAACCGGCGAGGTGTGGAGTTTGGACGAGATAGAAACTCGCAAAAATATTATCCAGGCTTCGGGGCTCACATGGTCCGTTGTGGAGAGTGTGAACATTCATGAAAGCATAAGAACAGGGGCGAAGGAACGCGATGCTTATATTAAAAAGTACATTGAAACCCTTACAAACCTGTACAAAGCAAATATAAAAACCGTTTGCTACAATTTTATGCCTGTGCTTGACTGGACCCGCACCGATATTGATTACCGTTTGCCAAATGGTGCGTCGGCCCTGCGTTTTTTCGCCCCGGCACTCGCCGCTTTCGATTTGTATATTTTGGAACGGCCGGGAGCTTTCGATGAATTTAATTTCGACCAGCAAAATGAAGCTAAACTATATTTAGATAGCCTTGATGGCGACGCCAAAAAAACTTTGACTAAAAATGTAATGGCCGGTTTGCCCGGGACTCATGATGTTTTAACGATAGACCAATTCAGGGAGCACCTTGAACGGTATAAGGATATTGATGCCGCTGCACTGAAGCAAAACCTGGCCTATTTTTTACGGGCAATAATACCCGAAGCCGAAAAATTGGGAATTAAAATGTGTATACATCCTGACGATCCGCCGTTCCCGATATTCGGACTGCCAAGGATAATATCAACCGAACAAGATTTGGAATTTGTGGTGAATGCGGCACCGTCAACCAGCAACGGGTTAACATTTTGCACTGGCTCGTTAGGGGCAAGGGAAGATAATGATTTGCCGGGAATTGTAAACAGGCTGGGTCAACACTTTCATTTTTTGCACCTGCGCAATGTGCAGCGCGAAGCTGGTGGCAGCTTTCATGAAGCCAACCACCTGGGTGGTAGCAGCGATATGTACGCCGTGATGAAAAATATAATACTCGAACAAAAGCGTCGTGCCGACACAGGCAGGGACGACGTAGCCATCCCCATGCGCCCCGACCACGGACATAAATTACTGGACGATTTCAGGTATAATACCTTCCCAGGCTACTCTGCAATTGGTAGGTTAAAGGGATTGGCAGAATTGAGGGGATTGGAAATGGGGATAAAAAGAAGCCTTTAAGAATGAATTAATGTAGAGACGCGATGCTTCGCGTCTCCCGCTGATAGGTTGCCCCGCAACTTGCCGCTTTTATAACGATTGGCTGTGGGGACACAGCCAACGGGACGATTATTTAGGGCTGGAGCAGCTGCCCGGCATCAAACGAACTCCCCACAGGTATTAAAACTTTCCCAATATGCATCTGATGTCTTTCAATCTTGTCGACTTTTGTTTTATTAACAATATACGAGCGGTGCACCCTCACAAAAGTATCAGCCGGTAATAACGAAACTACCTCGGTAACGGTAAGCCGCGACATTATCCGGCGGCCATCAAGCATAATAAAACTCATATAGTTACCTGCTCCTTCCAGGTATAGCAAATCGGCAAAAGCTATTTTAATCTGTTCGTAGCCGGCTTTAATGAAAATGCTATCGGCCGGCGTTGCCTTTTGTTTCAGAGATAATTGTTCATTTGCCTTGTGGCAGGCCTTTAAAAAGCGGGTAAATGCAAAAGGTTTCAGCAAGTAGTCGATGGCGTTTAGATCATAGCTGGCAACAGCATGTTCGGCATAAGCGGTGGTGAAAATTACCAGCGGCTTTTGTTGCAGGCTCTCCATCAGCTCAATTCCCGATATGTCGGGCATTTTGATATCCAAAAACATCAAATCAACATGTTCCCTCGCTAAAAAATCAATGGCCTCAAAAGCATCCGTAAAATATGCCACTACCTGCATAAACGGCACCTTTGCCGCCAGCGACTTTATCACTTCGAGCGCCAGTGGCTCATCATCAATTGCTATGGCTTTTATCATTAAAGATATTTTTCTAATTCAGTATAAAGTGCGGTGCCGTCACTTGGGCGTTTGGTGTCGGCCTGAACCAGTTTACCTGTTTTATCGAAAATAAAATAAGAGGGATAAAGGCGTTCGTGCCCAGCCGACAGCAATTCATCCCAAAATTTCCCGATATCCGCCCTGCTTTTGCGCAAATGGATGCCTGTTACACCATTTAAACGGATGAACTTTTTCCAGTCGGCATCCTTGTCATCCTCGTCCATATCTAAATAAACAAACACAACGTCCTTGTCCTTAAAGTGTTGCTTTAATTCCGGTCCGTAGAGCAGTTTCTTTTTACAGGGGCCACACCACGTTCCCCAAAGATCTAAATATATTACTTTTCCTTTAAAGGCATTAACCACTTCATAAATAGAGTTTACCTTCTCATAGCCATCAAACACGTTGATATTTTTCAGGCTTTCATTTTGCTTATTAAATAATTCAATCTTCCTCACTTTTGCCCTCAGCACGTTTATATAAATACTTTTTGGGAAATTGGTTTCAAATTCCGTCATCAGGGGTTTTATTTGGCTGATGTCGTTTTCGCGACATTCGCGCCAAATGGTTTGGGCCAGGTATTGTTCGGCAACTTTTTTTTTAAAGTATTGTTTAAATAAAAACCAATGCACGTAGCTGTTGCCATAACGCTTACCCAACGCCATTGCACTATCCAGGCTGATGTGATAAACGCTTAAAAAAGGTGCTTTGCTGCGTTCATCAGCAGGGCCATATTCGGCAAATATTTTCCCGTTTATATAATTGATATAGCCATCAGCGAAATAA
The DNA here is from genome assembly GCF_024055575.1 of Mucilaginibacter flavidus. Classification (GTDB taxonomy): domain Bacteria; phylum Bacteroidota; class Bacteroidia; order Sphingobacteriales; family Sphingobacteriaceae; genus Mucilaginibacter; species Mucilaginibacter flavidus. Next base: position 25,107 of record NZ_JAMXOE010000018.1, read on the forward strand.
GAATAAAATAGGCCTGGGCTTGAAACTGCTGGGTCGGTGCCTATACTCCCATAGTTGGTAGAAATAAACTTGTTGACCAGTTTTTTATCGGCATAAATAACGCCGTAGGCAAAATAGTTTAACTGTACAAGGGCCTGGTAATTAATTTCGGACACGATGAGCTTTTTATCACCAGCAGTCAGCTTCGACGCTATTACATTCGCTATCTTCTCATCCCGCTGGCTAAACCACGGTTTCACCAGTTTTTCCTGCAATTCATCAAAATGCATTTTTGCATAAGGGTTTTGCTGGTTGTCATATTTTAAAAAGAATGGGATTTCATTCAGATTTGCGTTGTTAAAAACCCTGTTCTCGTTAGCTGCAGTACCTGTAATTGTGAGCACTTTACCTGTGGTATCAAGCACCAGCGACAACGATTTGCCGGGTCTCAATAATAGCGTTTCGCTTAAGTTTTTATAAGAGAAATTAACAAACTTTTGCGATTTTACCGGCACCGTGAAGTTGAACACGCCCGAACTTTCCACCGGTATTTTGACGTTGTTTTCGGTGTAATTGCCATAAACAAAGGGGATATTCAGCACAACGGAATCAGTGCCTCTATAGTTTTTTATGCGGCCGCTTAATTTAAACTGGGCAAAGCCGTTCAGGGCCGCTATTGATATAAGCGACAAACTCAATGCTATTTTTTTCATAATGTTAAGCGTTGTTTTTAGGTTGATGTTGTGAAGAAAGTGCAATTGATAAGTGAACAAAAAACTCCTGTGCATTTTGCCGGATAACAAGTTCGTGTTTATTAGGATAAAGCAAAGCAAGCCGCTGCTTTACATTTTCCAGTCCGGTTCCGGAATGGTAGCGTTCGGGGTCGTTTTCTTTTTGAGGATGGATGCTGTTATAAACGTCAAGGTGTAAAACCTCATCTTTTTTGTACAGGGTTACTTTTATCCACGATTTTTCTTTTAAGCTGATACCGTGCTTGTAAGCGTTTTCAATAAACGGGATGAGCAACATGGGCGCTATCTCGTAGTAGCCGATGATGTCTTCAATTTGCATTTCGATGCTAATATTGGGCGACGAAGCAATACGCAGATTTTGCAGGTCGACATAGTTATGCAGGTAATCAAGTTCACGGCTTAGTGCAATTTTATCCTGGTGATTTTCGTGCAGCATAAAGCGCATCATGTCGCCCAGCTTTTGGATGCCTTCGCCTGTTTTTTCGGCATTCTCGATTAAGGCTGTGCCGTAAAGCGTATTCAGGGCATTAAACAAAAAATGCGGATTGATCTGTGAGCGCAGAAACTGCAACCCTGCATTTGAAGTACCTAGCTCAGTTTTTAAGGTAGTAAGTTCGGCTGAACGCTCCTTTTTTATTTTATAAAGGTACAAGCTCAGCGGAACAAGTATGGCAACTTGTAAAAACCAGATGAAGAGAAACAGGATTAGGAAATCTAGTCTGCCATATGATGCTTTTCCCGAGTAAAAGCCATTAAAAGGGATGTTTATGCCCAATGTAATTACCGTCAAAAGCAACCAAAATACACCTTTTTCAGACTGGTAATACCGTGGAATTAAAACATACAAACACACAAGATAGGTTATAAAAGCACAAGGAGCTATAAGCGCTATAAATAACCCAACACCCCAATATGGCTGTAATAATATAATCCCAAATAGGGTAACACCCCATATTAAAACAAACCATATCACATTTGTTATAAGTGAATTGTTTTTCCACGAATTTTTTGCCTCATCCCGTTTTAATAACCATACTGTCAGTTGTTTAAAAATCTCATACAAAAGCATCAGTCCGCTCATACCTGTGGCTACTCCAAACTCACGGAATAATGATTCCGGTAAAATATAGTCATCATACGGCCTGTCCAAACAATCGCTCAAAACAAACAGCAGCCACATTACAAGTATGCCGGCTATAATTGATAAAATTGCTTTTTGCCATTTTTGCTGTGTTATAAATTTATCCGGAAGTGAGCAGGAAATCCAGATGAAGGCGGCATAAATAGCAAGATATTTTATCAGGATTGGAAAAAAATAATTGATAAAGAAGTTGAAGGTTAGTCCTTTAGCTTTAAATAACTCCCTTCCATAAGCCGAGTCGGAATAACGCCCGGCTAAATATCCGTTAACAGAGCCCAGTAAACTATAAACGGCTAACAGCAGTATAATGGTTGCAATGGCAATTTCTATGTTTTTGAGTTTCATGATACAAGCTTACCATGATTAACCCTCATCCGAAATAAAATGTGACTAAGGCTGGAAAATATGTGACGAATTTATGAATTTTAAGAAGTCCGTAGTCCGCAGCTCATGGCTGTTAAGGTTCCTGGGGAATACTGACTCCTGGTTGTTGGTACATAATTCTCTTCATCCATGCTCCATTAATTATCAGCCATGAATTAGAATTGAAAAAGTCTAAACTTCCGTCGGCATTGATTGCGCACCTGATAAATAAACGGACAAGTACAGGCTGCCGGTTTACAGTGGCAGGCGAAAACTGTTTATCTTCTTCGCCAAACATGTTTACATCAAAGTTAAAGGTTTGATCATACCTATAGGTGGCCGATTGCACCCGTACTTTATAATCGGCCAGCCTGCCGTGGGGGCTTATCAGCAGTTCTATAACAGCATGAAAATTATCTATACCATACTCGTCGATTTTAAAAGGCAGGTGGAAAATGTTAATATAGGGGATTAAGCCATAATACATCCCGCCAATTTTCAAAGGGCGGGTAACCCTGTCGCCCGGTTTTATTTCAGCATCAAAGCCAAACTGAATGTCGGTATTGCTATCTAAAGGGGCTTCATAAATGTATTCGGTTTTATCAAAGTCAAACTTTTGGTTTAGCTTACCTTGTTCGTTATAAAAATTCCATACGCCGACCTTTACGCCTCTGTCATACCTACCTTCGGCTATCAGCGTTTTGCGCCTGAAATACGCTTTGTACGGGCCGACGCGGATGTTTTCATCCGGTTTAAGGGTTTTGTATCTTTCAAGCACCAGGTTCGTAAGCCAGTTTTTGTGGTTGGCGGTATCCTGCCCAAAACATACGTACATATAAAATGTCCCTAAAAATAAAAGCAGGCGAAATTTCACAAATAATTGGTTTCTACTAATATAAAGCTTGTACGGGCTATTTCAAAAATATATCGGGGAACTTTATCCGGTAGGCCAGCGTTCTCATATACCACCGAAAGCACTACTAAAGTGGTTGGCAAGGCGGACAAAGACAATAGGGCGGGTATAGTAGATAGTCTATCGGTAACCGTAGCTACCATGAACTATGAACCATTAACTATGAGCACTTAATAAAAGTCCAAACTCCCATCATTATTAATAGAACACCTAATAAATATTCTGGACAACACAGGTTGCCTGTTTACCGATGCCGGTGTGAATTGTTTATCCTCTTCGCCAAAAAGGCCAACGTCAAAGTTAAAGGTCTGATCGTACTTATAGGCTTTTGAAAGTAATCGAACCTTATGATCGGCCAGCCTGCCTCCGGGGCTTATCAGCAACTCAACAATGGCATCAAAATAATCCATATTAATTCCTTCGGTTTCAAAAGGCAGCCGGAAAACGTTAATGTAGGGGATTAAGCCATAATACATCCCACCAATTTTCAAAGGACGGGTAACCCTGTCGCTGGCTTTTATTTCGGCATCAAAAGCAAAGTGGATATCGGTATCTGTATCCAGGGGGGCTTCGTAAATATATTCGGTTTTGTCAAAGTCGTATTTCTCACTTAGTTTGCCTTCATCATCATAAAAAGTCCACATGCCAACCTTCACGCCTTTATCATACCTGCCTTCGGCAATCAAAGTCCTGCGTTTGTAGTAAGCTTTATAAGGGCCGACGCGGGTGTTTTCGTCAGGCTTAAGCGTTTTGTACCTTTCTAAAACTGTATTGGTAAGCCAGTTTCTATGGTTAACGGTATCCTGCCCAAGGCAATTTGTTATATAAAACAGGCCAAAAAACAGGGATAGGCAAATTTTCACAAGCTTTATATTGGTTTTCGACTAATATAAAGCTTGTACGGGCAAATTCAAAAAATAAAATAGGACGGTTATCAACCACCTCTGCGACCGCCACCTCCGCCGCCAAAGCCTCCACCTCTGCGGCCACCGCCACGCCCGCCTTTTGGCGGCGCAGAGCCAGCAAATTTTTGCAGCCTTAAGGTAAATGTCAGCATAAAATAACGGCCCAACCTGTTGGTGCGGGTATCTATAATTTGGTTGCCGCTTACGGTACGGGTAACGCCGGTATTTTGATTAAATAAGTCAAATGCCTGGAAACGAAGCGACGCAATATTTTTCTTTAAAAACTGGCATTCAATGTACGAGCTTAGCAGGGTAGGGTTGGCTTTAACCGTGCTGCTGAAACCTTCATTTATGGTTTGTACCAGGTTGTATCCCAAAATCCAGTTGTAAAAAAAGTAGCTGCGGCCATCAAGTCCAATTGTCCATGTCTTGGCATTGGTATTTATTGATGATGGCAGGCTGTATTTGGTAGTGTTAATACTGTAATTTCCGCTCACTTCGGTGTCCATTACGCTATCAATATCAACCCGCAGTTTTGCGCCCTGGTTTAAAACCCAATTTTTGCCAAGGTTGCGTTGGTCTTCAATGTACGATACGTTGTTATTGTATGATGCCCCGCCATTCAGTGTTAGTGTAAACTTGCGGTTATCAAACGGCTTCGAAAAGGCATAATTGCCATTCATGGAGTAATAGCCATTAGTATTTAAATAATGGGTTTGCTGCCGGGTGCTTGTTGCCAGTGAGCCGGTAGAACCGCCCGCTGCATTGGTTGTAGTTACCGGTGCGGTATTGGCTACAATCTGGTCCTCAATAGTATTAAACGATAGGTTGGTAAATAGCGAATTGCCACTGGCGATATCAAATTGATTATAGCGAAGGTTGATGCTGTTGCTGAACGATGGCTTTAAATCAGGATTACCATAAACCACATTTTGCGGGTTTGAATAATCGGGTTGTACTTGCAGCTGGGCAAAACTTGGCTGGCTGGCATTGCCGCTGTAGTTGATGGTTAGTGAATGGTTCTTCTGAAAATTATATACCAACCGGGCAGTGGGTACCAAATTAAAAGTATTAGTAGTTGTCTGGAAATTGTGCGATTCGCCGGTAAGGGTATTAGGTTGTGCCGAAAGGCCGATGGTGTAATTATATTTGGCCTTCACGCCCCTGAAATTAAGGCCAATGCGGTTTGAAACAAACTGGTAGTTATAAAGCGTGCTCAATGAATCGACATAAGTTTGCGTACCTGTTAAAGGGTCAATGCGGTAATTGAAACGGTTATTGTCGGTATTTGTCCGGCTATAATTGTAACTAGCTTCCAGGTAGGTTGATTTGCCAACCGGCTCGATGTATGAGAAATGAACGTTAAACCTGTTCGAACTGCTGTTTGTATTTATTTGCTGATAAAGCGGGTTCACAATACTGTCCTGTACGGTGGTGTATTTATCATTAAAATCCTGGTCGCGTTTGGAATAACTGTAGCTACCACTAATGCTTAAGTTACGCCCTTTTTTCGAAAATTTGTGGTTATAAAGTACAGTAGCCCCGCCGTTTGGCGCCATCGAATTGGTTAATGAAAATTCATTGCCTGTAGTAGTAGCCCCATTGCGCATGTTGCTGAATATATCTGTATTGTTATCGTGCGATGAGCCGTAGGAAAAATTGGGGTTTATTTTTAAATAGTTTGCAGTATCTATTTTATACTCCATGTTAAAATCAAACCGGTGGTTTATACTGTGGTTTTCGTCTACAGTATTGTCATTATTTATCAGCGAGCCGGATTGAAAAACATCCTGTTGCAATGATGTACTTGTTGATTTGGTATCCTTATCTGCAAAGCTGTAGCTGCCGTAAATGGTGATTTTTTTGCCCCAGGCATCGCGGTAGTTTAACCCTAACGATTTGTTGTCGGTTATACCATTCGCAGTGCTCACACCGCCATCACTGCTGCCACCGCCTCCACCGCGGCTCCGGCCCGAACGCCCGCCGCTTCCACCCGCCTGGGCCAGGTTAAAAGCATTAGTATTGTTATTATTAACCGTACCCAGTAGCGAAACCTGTTGATCGTTATTAAATGCGTTGGCCGATAACTTGGCCTGGTAGCGGTCGTCGTTACCGGCGCCAATGGTACCCTGCCCAAACTGGCCTTTCTTTTTTCCTTTTTGTATGGTGATGTTTAGAATTTTATCGGGGTCGCCGGTTTTTATGCCGGTAAGGTTGGCCTGGTCGCCATAGTCATCAATTACTTGTATGCTTTCCACAATATCGGCAGGCAGGTTTTGCGTCGCTGTTTGTACATCTCCGGTAAAGTAGTCTTTTCCGTCAACCCTTACTTTCGACACCTGCTTTCCATGTGCAGTAACATTGCCATTGGCGTCAACACTTACGCCCGGCAACTTTTTTAACAAATCCTCAACCGGCGAACCCTCGCGCACTTTATAGGCGCTTGCCTTATATTCAATAGTGTCTTCTTTTATGGTGATTGGAATAACCCCGTTTATGGTTACCGTCTTTAGCATATTGGTTTGAGCCCTTAGCTTAATAGGGTCGAGTTTGATGGGCTTGGTGCCATCTTCCATCACATAGCGGCGGGTAAAGGTTTCGTATCCAATGCCGTTAACTGTTATTTTAAAGCTTTTTGAGGTAACAATTGGGAAGTCAAAAATGCCTTTTAAATTGGTGGTAACCGTAACACTATCGGTTGCCGACGAAATTTTAACATTAACTGCAGGTACTACACCTGTGCTGTCAACAACGGTACCAAATACCTCGCGCGACGGTGGCTTAGATGTTTGCTGCGCAAGGGCTGCAGTAAAGAACAGCCACAAAAAAAGAAACGAAAGCAGGGGGATTTTCATGTTCATTTCAAATCAAACGCATCATTAATAGCTAACGACTGTGAATATATATCTAAGGTTTAATTATTTATTCCCTGTCATAATAATGTTGCACTAGAGGCTGATTGTCATGTAATTGTTGCGATTATTTGTGGGATTACACTGATTTTAAGTGATTGAACCGATTTGAATTATAAATGGCCTTACAAACTTTCTTCTTTCCGGACTTTTTCGAGTTCCGACTTTTCCACTACAACCTTTATTCACCTAACCTCGTAATAATGCCCATGAGAGGTTTTATACTGATCTTGCCATTTCTACTTGTATCGAAGCTATTTGCAACCCAAACGGTTGTGCATAGTCAATCTCCTATTGGTAATATCCGGACAACTTACGCCGAAATCGACAGGTTAAACAACGCTGCTTACAACGTCTATCTTAATTCACCCGACTCTGCCCGTAAACTAGCAGAAAATGCGCTGTTGCTATCGCAAAAATATGGGTATACTATTGGCAAGGGGCGAAGTTTTTATAATATCGGCCTCGTTTATTGGTCGCAATCATATTATACCATCAGCTTATTCTACTTAAATTCAGCTATAACTAATTTGCCGGCGAACAAGTCGCTTTACCTGTCGGATGCTTACAATGCCCTTGGGCGCACTTATGCCGATTTGGGTAACTACAGCCAGGCGTTGATTAACCTGGACAAATCATTAGGGTACGCAGGCAATGATATTGGACGTCTTGCAGAAGTTTTTAGCGAGAAGTCATATGTTTATTGTGCACTTAAAAACTATCATAAAGCCATTGCCGATGCCGAATACGCCTTAACGCTGAACAAAAGAATAAACGAAACCGGCAATATTGCTGTTTTGTATGCGCGTTTAGGTGGGATTTATAAAAGCATGAAAGATTATCGTAATGCGCTGTACCATGACGATATTGCATTTAAAATGAGCATGCAAACGGTAAACAAACGTTTAAGGGCCAAAACTTTAATTGAATATGCTGCTATTAATGATGAAGTCGGGAAATACGACAACGCTATTAGCTACGCCAAAAAAGGTATCAGTCTTGCTGATAGTATTGGGCTAATTGATGCGCAAGCCGAAGGTTACAAGTTAATTGCAAATAGCTTTGAGAAAAAAAATGATTTAAAGCAAGCCCTCGGTTATCAAAAAGTGTATGCACAAATACGCGACAGCGTCACTAAATCATCAAAATTAAAAACCATCCAGCTTATACAAAATTATCACACCTTAAATGCAAAGCTCAACGATATTAAGCTGATGGAAATTACTGACGCCGAAAATAAGGCGAAGATTAAAGCGCAAACAAAGCTGATTCTAATTCTTTCAATCTCGCTGGTCATTTTAATATCGGTACTTTTTATCACGTGGTATTTGTACAAGCAAAAGAAAATGCTAAGCCAAAAGCTCGAAAACCAACATAAAGCATTATTAGAGCAAAAGCAGGTGATTGAGGTTCAAACTTCCAACTTACAGTCGGTAAACGGGTTAAAGGATAAATTGCTGGCAGTTATAGGGCACGATTTGCGCACACCTGTAGCCAACATGAGTAATATTATAGAAATGTTTAACGACGGCTATCTTACCGCAAATGAGGTGACTGATCTGATGCACGAAATTGGCCCCATAATAAAAGGTGCCGAGCTTACCCTGTCGAATTTAACGGAGTGGGCCGGTAGCCATATAAAGGGTAAAACAGTTAATTCAACTAATGTAGATATATTTTTACTCGGCGTTGAAATGGAACAAACCTTTGTGCATCACCTGCAGCAAAAAGGCATCGGGTTTATTAATGGTGCTTTTGCAGGGCAATCCGTTCAGGCCGACGAAAATCATATAAAAGTAGTTTTACGCAACCTGGTTAGCAACGCAATTAAGTTTACCGACAGCAATGGCAGCGTTACCCTTGCCACAAAGGTCGACTACAATTCGTTAATAGTTAGTGTATCGGATACAGGTAAAGGCATGAACAGGGATGAGATAGAAAAGCTGTTTTCTATAAACACCCATTTCTCGCATTCCGGTACGTCCGGCGAGAGTGGAACGGGTATTGGCTTACTGTTATGTAAGGAATTGGTCGAGTTAAACGGGGGTAAGTTATTGGTAACATCAACAGTTGGTAAAGGAAGCTGTTTTTACTTCAGCCTGCCGCTGGTAGGAGCATATGCATAATTGTGGATAAATAATTTCAGTCATTCTGACAATTATTTTCTTGTCGCGAGAATTTCTTAAATCTGCCCCTGCTGCCCCCAAAGCCACATTTATAGACATTATTATTACAAAAGATACAGCTTTTGCGCGCCTTTACTCAGCACGGTTGTGTTTTAATTGGCTGTGGTAATGAAATAATACCTACTTTACGGTGTTATTACTGTATAAATAAACTTGAATAAACCCTCTCTCCATTAAATAATGGCATTTTTAAACACCGTGCTTGAACCGCCCGCGTATGGGTGGAAGGACAGTCTTGGCGACTTAGCAAAACCAACCCAGAGCCAAATTATCAAAGAATTTTTCTCGAGGCTTAATGTTTTTAAAAACAAAAAAAACTGGCTTTCATTTTTAAGCTGGATGCTTATTGTGATTCTTGCACCTTTTCTTTTCCTGTTTTTATTTAAATATTTTTCAATAACAGGCCTTATAGTTGCTTTTGTTTACAGCATGATAATTATGGGGACCCATGGCACCATTTGGCACCACCGGTATTGTACCCATGGCGCTTATGAATTTAAAAATAATTTCTGGCGGTTTTTTACCCAGAACCTCACACTGAAGATAATCCCGGAAGAAATTTATGCAGTGTCGCACCATGTGCACCACGCATTATCTGATCAGCCAGGCGATCCTTATAACGCCCAAGGCGGTTTCCTTTACTGCTTCCTGGCCGATGTAAACCATCAGCCCATAAATCGAAGTATGAGCGAAAAAGACTACGCAAAATGTGTTAATTTAATGAAACATACTGGCGTAACCTGTAATTCTTACACGCAGTATAAAAAATGGGGTACATTGGCGCCGCCGGTTCGTACTATTATTGGTATAATATTAAACTGGAGTTTTTGGTTTGCCGCCTTTTACCTGATTGGCGGTATGGGTTTGGCATGTGCCGTTTTCGGCGCAGCAGGCTTTTGGGCAGTAGGCGTACGTACTTTTAATTACGAAGGACACGGTAAAGGGCAGGACAAACGCCGCGATGGGGTTGACTATAACCGCGAGGATATGTCGATCAACCAGTTATGGCCAGGTTATGTTGCAGGTGAGTGGCATAACAATCATCATCTGTACCCTAAAAGCGCACGTTCTGGCTTTAAACCTTACCAGCTTGATTTGGCATGGTGTTATATTAAATTTATGAGTATGATAGGTGCTGTTAGCTGGTACCGTGACTCGAAAAAAGATTTTTACCTTGAATACTGCAAAGCACCCGCAGCAGTTGATAAAGACCTTGTTAAAATTAAAAAGCCTGAATTGGTGACCGAGTAACAGGTAAGCAAAATATATCTAAATAAAACAGTAAAGCCCCGGATATCGGGGTTTTGTTGTTTAACGGAGGCCTGCGACCTGCGCTGACGGTGGCCGCCCCTTTGGGGCTGGGTGTTTTGTTTACTTATTTGCCAGGTTAGTGTTCCAGTGCTTTAAAAAACATAGTTTCTTAAATTGAAGAACAATCTCCAAAGCCCCAGAAGGCGCGCAATTCACCAGCACAGTTCGCAGGCTTGTGTTGCGTAATACAGTTAACTGTAACAATATTATTTGATCTTGTAAAAAATACACTATTGTTAAAAAAGTATTATACCATTTGCAAATGGTTTTTTAACTTAGTAAACCAATTTTCTCATCGTTAAACCCTAAATTAAAATGAAGCAAAAGATATTTTCTTTACTCCTGGTGCTGGCTTTGCTGGTTGCTATCGAACCGTTTGCCCGTGCCCAAAGCGGATTCATCGGTATTTTTGATGAGCAGGGCGATGTTGGGGTGGTAAAACATAAAGGTACTGGTAGCTTTAATCCCAAAACACAGGAATATAATCTTTCGGGCTCCGGCACCAATATTTGGGCCAAAGCTGACGGCTTCCATTTTGTATGGAAAAAAATGAAAGGCGATTTTATCCTGCGCACCAATGCTGCCTTTATTGGTAAAGGCGTTGAGGATCATCGCAAAATTGGCTTTATGGTACGCACCTCGCTCGATTCAACCTCGAAGCAAATAAATGCAGTTGTGCATGGCGACGGGCTCACCTCGCTGCAGTTCCGCAAAACAGATGGCGGCATTACAGAGGAGAAAAAATCAACAGTTACCCACGCGGATGTTATCCAGTTAGAAAGGCATGGTAATAAATACATTATGTCGGTTGCCCGCAAAGGCGATTTGTTTACGGAAGATGAGGTAAGCGATGTTGATTTGGGCGATGATGTGTATGTGGGTATATTTATATGCTCGCACAATGCTAATGTTACCGAAAAGGCTGTGTTTAATAATACAAGGATTGTTATACCTGCACCGGCCACCCTGGTGCCTTACAAGCAATATTTAGGCAGCAACATTGAAATACTCGATCTGGCTACACAAAATAGCACGATCGTTTACCAGTCGCCAAAATCGTTACAAGCTCCAAACTGGATGCTTGATGGTAAAAACCTGCTTTACAACAGCGACGGATTACTGTACAAGTTTGATTTAAAAACAAATACCCCCACAGTATTTAATACAGGCTCTGCAAAAAATAACAATAACGACCACGTGCTATCGTTCGATGGCAAGTGGCTAACCATTAGCAGTGCCGACCAAACCGGCAATTCAATTGGCTGGATTGTGCCAACCACCGGTGGTGAACCGAAAAGAATGACTGAAATCGGCCCGTCGTACATGCATGGCTGGTCGCCGGATGGTAAATACCTGGTATTTTGCGGGGCGCGTAATAAAGAATATGACGTTTACCGCATTCCTGTTGCCGGCGGGCCCGAAGAAAAGCTAACCAATACTCCCGGTCTTGACGATGGTCCTGAATACTCGCCCGATGGCAAGTACATCTATTTCAACTCTGTTCGAAGCGGGCTTATGCAGGTTTGGCGTATGAAAGCTGATGGCAGCGAACAAACCCAGTTAACCAATGACGACTACAATAACTGGTTTCCGCATATTTCGCCGGACGGCAAATGGATTGAGTATATCACCTTCCTGAAAAGCGAAGTAGCGCCAGGCGACCATCCTTTTTATAAACACGTTTACTTAAGGGTGATGCCCGTTGAAGGTGGCCCGTCAAAAGTTATTGCCTATCTTTATGGCGGGCAGGGTACCATCAACACCCCATCCTGGTCGCCTGACAGCAAACACCTGGCTTTTGTAAGTAACACCAATTTATTGTTTCCAGTATTTCCAACCGCAACTAACTAAACTCTAATAATGATGGATTCATCACGCAGAACATTTATAAAAAACAGCGCGCTGGTTGTTGCCGGTGCCGCCTTACTGCCCAATTCCTTACTGGCCGGGGAGAAAAAATTAACCAGGTTAGGCATACAGCTTTATAGCGTACGCGATGCCATGGGTAAAGACCCGATGGGCACCCTTAAAAAACTTGCAGCAGGTGATATAAAGCACGTAGAGCATGCCAACTACATCAGTCGTAAATTTTACGGCTATACCGCTAAAGAATTTAAGAAGATATTGACTGACCTTTCCATGCAGATGCCGAGCGGACACACAGTGATGACTGCCAAGGATTGGGACAGCAGCAAAAACGACTTTACTGATAAATGGAAATATACCATTGAAGATGCTGCAGAAGTTGGACAGCGTTATGTGATAAGCCCATGGCTTGATGAAAGCCTGCGGACAGACATGGATGGGTTGAAAAAATTTATGGAGCAGTTTAACAAATGCGGCGAACTATGTAAGGCGCATGGAATGAAATTTGGCTACCACAACCACGACTTTGAGTTCAGCACCAAGGTGGGCGACAGTAACTTGTTCGACTTTATACTAAAAAACACCGACCCCGAGCTGGTTGCGCAGCAATTGGACACAGGCAATATGGCAGGCGTTCCCGGTGGTGAACCGCTGGCACTTTTAGATAAATACCCGGGCCGTTTTGAGCTGATGCACGTGAAGGACGAAATTAAGGTTGCTGAGAAAGGCGAAATGGGCCATGGTTATGAAAGCACCATAATAGGGGAGGGAATAATGCCTATGAAAGAGATACTAAAAACGGCCCGCAAAAAAGGCGGTACTTCGCAATTTATCATCGAGCAGGAGTCGTACCAGGGCAAAGACCCGGTTGAATGTATAATAACAGATGTACATGTAATGACTAAATGGGGTTATTAGCCATTTTGAAATTGAGATACGCCCCGGAGCCCCGGGCGTATCTAAGTAATAAATGTTTTACTGTCTGGTGCTATGTAGACGCAAAATGCTGCATATCTATATCTTAGCTATAAGATTATAATAAATGCAACGTTCTTATTTAACCAATACTTAAAAACCGGTTAAATAAAAACCAAAGTTATTTTGCATTTTATATTATTAAATGTTAATTATACATGATTTTTTGCCCCACCCAAATTTAGCTTAAATGAACAGGCGTACTGTAATAAAAAATCTTGCCCTTGTAATTAGCGGCGCGGTGCTTTTGCCATCGTGCGTTGGTAAAGATGGTTCGTCGTATGTTCAGCTGAAACACGTAAATATTGATGAGGATGGACAGCGGCTGATAGCCGATGTGGCCGAAACCATTATTCCAAAAACAACCACACCCGGCGCAAAAGATTTAAACCTGCCTGCGTTTGTTTTATTAATGATTGACGACTGCTACGACAAAAAAGGCCAGGAGGTATTTGTCGCCGGAATGAAAGCGTTCACTGCAAAAATTAAGAAAGAGCACGGAAAGGAATTTGGCGATTTAGACACGAAAACCCGCGAAACTATTTTGATGGCCATTGAAAAGCCACCGGTAACAAAAAACAAACCTCAAAAAAATACACCGCCCGACCCAATCACCAATTTTTATTGGGGCGTTAAAGGGCAAACAGTGTTTGGCTATACAAACTCCCAATATTTTATGACTAAAGAAATTGTGTATGAGTTGGTTCCCGGTCGGTATGTAGTCCATTACCCGATTAGCAAACTAAAACTGAAGACAGCATAAAATGGCTAATTTAAATATCGACAGCGTTAAAGAGCGCACTTTTGATGCCATTGTCATTGGTTCGGGTATAAGCGGGGGATGGGCAGCCAAGGAATTAACCGGTAACGGCCTTAAAACGCTGGTGCTTGAACGGGGCCGTGATGTAAAACATATAAAAGATTATCCAACCACCAATAAAATGCCCTGGGAGTTTGAGCACCGCGGGCAGCTACCATCGGCCGTTATGGAAGCAAATCCTATAGTTGGCCGTTGTTATGCTTTCGGTGAAGATTCGCAGCACTTTTTTGTAAAAGATAAGGAACACCCCTACGTGCAGCAAAAACCATTCGACTGGATACGCGGCTACCAGGTTGGGGGGAAATCATTATTATGGGCGAGGCAAACCCAACGATGGAGCGATTTCGATTTTGAGGGGCCCGCCCGTGATGGCTATGCTGTCGATTGGCCCATCCGTTACAAAGATATTGCGCCGTGGTATAGCCACGTAGAGAAATTTGCAGGCATCGCGGGCAACAAAGATGGCTTAGCCGAACTACCTGATGGCGAATTTTTGCCCGGTTTCCCTTTAAACGATGTGGAGCAGTATTTTAGCGACCACCTTAAAACTCATTATAAAAACAGGCACGTGATAAGCGCCCGCTGTGCGCACTTGTCAAAGCCCAACCAAATACACGTTGACCAAGGGCGCACGCAATGCCAAAACCGCGACCTTTGCCAGCGCGGCTGCCCCTTCGGCGGTTATTTCAGCAGCAATGCGTCTACCATTCCATGGGCCGAAAAATCGGGCAATATGATGTTAAGGCCCCATTCGGTTGTGCAATCCATCATCTACGACGAGCAAAAGGGCAAAGCGACCGGCGTGCGCGTCATCGATTCCAATACAAAAGAAGCTATAGAGTATCACGCAAAAATAATATTTGTAAATGCTGCGGCCTTAAATACCAACCTTGTGCTGTTAAACTCTACCTCAAGCCGTTTTCCAAACGGGCTTGGTAACGATAGTGGTGTGCTGGGTAAATTTGTGGCATTTCACAATTATTCTGCTAACATCGGTGCCGAGTACGACGGACTAAAAGAATGGACAGTTGATGGCCGCTCACCAACCAGCGGGTATATACCGCGTTTTCGGAATGTTTATAAGCAGGAAACCGATTTTCTTCGTGGCTACGCCTGCACATTTGGCGGCTACAGGTACCAGCAGCATAAATATGAAGGCGTTGGTGCAAGCCTGAAAGAGGGCTTGGTGAAAGGCGATCTTGGTCCCTGGTATGTTGGCGCACAATTTATGGGTGAAACCATACCGAAGGACACTAACCATGTTAGCCTCGACGCTAAATTGAAAGATGACTGGGGTGTTCCGTTATTAAATGTTTCGGTTGATTATGATGATAACGATGAGAAGATGAAAAAGGATTTTATTGAACAGCTAACAGAGATGTTTACCTCGGCAGGCTTTAAAAATATCCACCCTTCAACCGACCATCGGGCACCAGGACTGGATATTCACGAAATGGGTGGGGCGCGCATGGGTAAAGACCCAAAAACATCCATACTTAATGAGTGGAACCAAGTGCACGCCTGTAAAAATGTTTTTGTTACTGATGGCGCCTGCATGACCTCAACTTCATGCCAAAACCCATCGCTCACGTACATGGCCATAACCGCCCGCGCGGCCAACCATGCAGTTGATGAATTGAAGAAAGGCAATTTAAGCTAAGCAAATGCAGTTTTTACATATTTCAGCGTCGAAAATATTTATACAAATTAACCCAAAATTGGCTTTTTTGATACGATTGGCCTATTATTGTGTTAAAAAAACACAATGGAATATTTGTTCGATAATTTATTGTTCATACATTTAGCGATTAACCAATTTAACAGAAATTTATTTAACCTTTTATTCAATATAACATGTCTGAAAATACTTATGACGCCATTGTCATCGGTTCAGGAATCTCGGGCGGATGGGCTGCAAAGGAACTTACCGAAAAAGGCCTGAAAACCATTATGCTTGAGCGTGGCCGTAACATTGAGCACATTAAAGATTACGTGAACGCTACAAAGGACCCATGGGAATTCCCTCACCGTGGCGGGCGTACACAAGAAATGATAAAGGACTATCCGGTGCTTAAGCGCGACTACCCATTAAACGAAACCAACCTTGATTACTGGGCAAGTGATAAAGACAGCCCTTATACCGAAGTAAAGCGTTTCGATTGGTTTAGAGGATACCACGTAGGCGGCCGCTCACTGATGTGGGGCAGGCAGTCATACCGCTGGGCCGACATTGATTTTGAAGCAAACTTAAAAGACGGCATCGGCACCGATTGGCCAATCCGTTACAAAGATTTGGCGCCATGGTATAGCTATGTTGAAAAATTTGCGGGTATATCTGGCAATAAAGATCATTTAGCCATTCTTCCCGATGGTGACTTTATGCCACCGATGGAAATGAACGTTGTAGAGAAAGATTTATCAAAGCGCCTGATGGAGTACTATAAAAACCAGCGCGCAATGATCATCGGCCGTACGGCAAATATTACCCAGCCATTGCAGGCGCGTACCAATTGCCAATATCGTAACAAATGCTGGTTGGGCTGCCCGTTCGGCGCTTACTTCAGCACACAATCGTCAACACTGCCGGCGGCAATGGCTACCAAGAACCTAACCGTTAGGCCGTGGTCTATCGTTACCAAAATTTTGTATGATAAGGATACCAAAAAAGCCAAGGGAGTTGAGGTTTTAGATGCTGAAACAAACAAGACTTACGAATACTATGCAAAAATCATCTTCCTGAATGCATCAGCCTTAAACAGCGCATGGATATTGATGAACTCGGCCACTGACATCTGGCCAGGTGGTTTAGGCAGCAGCAGCGGCGAACTGGGCCACAACGTAATGGACCACCACTTAGGTGTAGGTGCAGGCGGTACCGTTGAAGGCTATGAAGATAAATATTACTTTGGCCGCAGGGCAAATGGTATTTATATACCACGCTACCGTAACCTGAACGGCGAAAAACGCGACTATATCCGTGGCTTTGGATACCAGGGGTCAGCAGGCCGTGAGAATTGGAGCCGCGATATTGCCGAACTAAATATCGGGGGTGCATTTAAGGATGCATTAACCGAACCGGGAGTATGGAGCATGGGCATGGGTGGATTTGGAGAAACACTGCCGTACCACGAAAATAAAATCACCCTTGATAAAACCCGTAAGGACAAGTGGGGGCTAAACATCTTATCTTTCGATGTTGAGGTTAAGGACAACGAAAAGAAGATGCGCATTGATATGGCTAATGATGCAAAAGAAATGCTTGAAGCTGCGGGCGTAAAAAATGTTCACAGTTTCAGCACCGACGGTGTTTTGGGCCGTGGCATACACGAAATGGGTACCGCCCGCATGGGTCGCGATCCTAAATCATCTGTACTGAACGAGTGGAACCAGGTATGGGATGCTAAAAACGTGTTTGTAACTGATGGTGCTGCAATGGCTTCAAGTGCCTGCCAGAACCCTTCGCTTACTTACATGGCGTTAACCGCCCGCGCTGCGGCTCATGCTGTGGAAGAACTAAAGAAAGGCAACGTATAACAACCTAATTTAAAACATAACAACTAAACAAAATGGCTGAAGAAAAACAGACCGATCAGGCGAACAACAAGTCAAGGAGAGAATTCCTGAAAACCGGTACAATAGCTGCTGCAAGCTTTATGATAGTGCCGCGGCATGTGCTTGGCGGCAAAGGCTTTTTAGCACCGAGCGACAAACTGCTGGTAGCCGGCGTAGGTGCCGGTGGGAAAGGTGAGAGCGATATCGCCAATTTCGCTAAAAGCGGTAAAGCCGAAATAGCGTTTTTGTGTGACGTGGATGATAGAAGGTCGGCTAAAACACGGGCAAACTTCCCTAAAGCAAAATACTATAAGGATTGGCGCGAGATGCTTGATAAAGAACACAAGCACTTCGATGCGATGTCGGTATCAACTCCCGACCACAACCACGCTATAATAGCTTATCATGGTATGCAACTGGGCAAAGGTGTATATGTGCAAAAGCCCATGACCCATGATTTGTATGAGGCCCGTTTACTTACCGAAGCCGCAGCAAAATATAAGGTAGTTACACAGATGGGTAACCAGGGCTCATCCAATGATGGAACACGTTTAATGTCGGAATGGTATGACGCCGGCCTGCTTGGCGATGTGCACACCGTTTATTGCTGGACAAACCGCCCCGTTTGGCCGCAGGGTATTGCATGGCCTGCACCTCAGCCTGAAATACCTAAGGAATTGGATTGGGATTTATGGTTAGGTACTGCGCCTAAAAAAGATTACGTTGATAAACTGGTACCATTTAACTGGCGCGGCTGGTGGGATTACGGAACAGGCGCCCTGGGCGATATGGGCTGTCACCTTGTTGAGGCCCCCTTCAGGGTATTGGATATTCGCTATGCCACTGATGTACAGGCCAGCGTAGGCGGCGTTTATGTTGATCAGTTTAAAGCGGGAAGATTCCCAGAAAGCTGCCCTCCGTCGAGCCACATCACACTAACTTTCCCTAAAACAGCTAAAACTCTGGGCAACGTTACACTGCACTGGATGGATGGAGGTATACAGCCGGAAAGACCGGATGAGCTGGCGCCGAACGAAGATTGGGGCGGCGAACAAGGTAACGGCTGTTTATTCGTGGGTACCAAAGGGAAAATGTTCTGCAGCACCTATTCAGATGCGGCTACATTATTGCCAAAGTCGTTGACCAAGGATGCAAAAGCTCCACAAAAATGGGCACGTGTTCCAGGCGGCGCTGAAGGCCATTATGCACAGTGGGTGGAAGGTTGTATCGCAGGATACGGAAAAACCGAGCTAAGCTCGTCGTTTGACAAAGCCGGCCCGCTTACCGAAGCGCTGTTGATGGCAAATCTTGCTGTTCGCGGTCATTCGCTAAGAGGCGGAGCGATAAAATACCTGTGGGACAACCAGAACCAAAGGGTTACTAATTTTGATTTGGCTAACCAATATGTAAAACGCCAGTACCGCGAGGGATGGACTTTATAATAAGTTTGAATTAGTGAATTAGTGATTGAATTGAAAAAATCACTAATTTGCTAACTCTCAATTAAACATTCATTCAATCACTAATTAAATTCACCAATTAATATGAATAGAAGAGACGCCATAGGAAGAGTTGCCCTGCTGATGGGCGGTGCCGTTATAGGTGCCGAATTCTTTATTTCGGGCTGTAAATCGGGTACCGCTAAGGTAGAGGACTTGTTTGTTGCAGATACTGTTGCTTTTTTAAACGAGGTAGCGGATACCATTTTACCAACAACTAGCTCGCCGGGAGCCAAAGCCGCCAATGTAGGCCATTTTATGGCTGTAATGGTACAGGATTGCTATACACCAGAAGACCAGAAGGTATTTATGGAAGGCATTGGCAAGCTTGACGATGCTGCAAATAAGAAATTCAGTAACAAGTTTATGTCGCTGACTGCACAGCAGCGTACCGATTTGCTTATCGACCTGGACAAAGAGCAAAAAGAATACGGAACCAAAAAGAATAAAGACGCCGAGGCAGACGCTGCCAAGCATAAAGGCGAAAAAGACTACAAAGCGCCTGAAGTACCAAACCACTATTTCACCATGATGAAGCAGCTTACTTTACTGGGCTACTTTACATCAGAAATTGGTGCAACAAAAGCGCTACGCTATATTGCAATACCGGGCCATTACGATGGTAACGTACCTTACAAAAAAGGCGATAAAGCGTGGGCGACCTAGGATAATTAGTGAATGGGTGAATTAGCGAATTAGTGATTGATTTAATAATTAAATGAATATTTTATTTATCGAATCAATCACTAATTTGACATTTAAAATAAATCACTAATTCACTCAATCACTAATTCGCTAATTAAAATAAATCACTAATTCACTCAATCACTAATTACAAAACATGGCTCACAGAAAACTCCGCATGGGGATGATAGGCGGGGGTAAAGACGCATTTATAGGCGCTATTCACCGGATTGCCGCTAATATGGATGGCTTAATTGAACTGGTATGCGGCGCGCTCAGCATCCACAAAGAAACCGCTATTGAAAGCGGGCACATGCTGTTTTTACCCGAAGACCGCATTTATACCAACTACGAAGAAATGATTTTGGCAGAAAGCAAAATGCCAGAAGATAAAAGAATGGATTTTGTAACGATAGTTACGCCGAACTTTGCCCACTTTGGGCCCGCCATGATGGCGCTCGACCACGGTTTCAACGTGGTTATTGAAAAGCCCATAACTTTCACGCTTGATGAAGCAAAACAACTAAGGGAAAAGCTTGAAGAAACAGGGCTGATGTTGCTATTAACCCATACCTATTCTGGCTACCCAATGGTTAAAGAGGCTAAGCAAGTAATTAAAGGCGGCTCGTTGGGTAAAGTGAGAAAAATTTATGTAGAATACATACAGGGCTGGTTAAGCAAACTTTCTGAGCGTGAAGGTAACGCACAGGCCGCCTGGCGCACCGATCCTAAAAAATCGGGTAAAAGCGGCTGTATGGGTGACATTGGTACACATGCTGCTCACCTGGCCGAATATATTTCCGGTTTAAAAATAACGCAACTGAATGCCTCATTAAACGTGGTGGTTGAAGGCCGCATGCTTGACGATGATGGCGCTGTGTTATTACGTTTTGAAGATAACGCTACCGGCGTGCTCACTGCATCGCAAATTGCTGTTGGTGAGGAAAATGCGCTGAAAATTCGCGTTTATGGCGAACATGGGAGCCTTGAATGGGCCCAGCAGGAACCAAACACCCTTATTGTAAAATGGGGCGATAAACCTGCGCAAACTGTACGTGCAGGCGGTAACTACGGCGACAGGGAATCGAGTTTTGCAGTGCACAACACCCGCACACCAGGTGGTCACCCCGAAGGGTATTTGGAAGCCTTTGGTAACCTGTACCGCAACTTCGCACTGTCGTTAGCAGCAAAAATAAACAACGAAGAACCAAAAGCCGAATGGCTCGACTTTCCAGGTATTGAAGATGGTATCCGCGGCATGGCGTTTATTGAAAACGTAGTGGCGTCGAACAATAGCAATGAGAAGTGGACGGACTATGTGATTTAATGTGGGAGACTTGATGTGAGGATATGCGGATGATTTGAAGATGGGTTGATTTGAAGATTTGAATATGGGAATGTCGCCAGAAATCTCGCCACTCCGCCCCAATGAACTAATGAACCAGTGAACACTTCCTCCTGATGAACTAATGAACCAGTGAACTAATGAACCACACTACTAAATGAAAACAATTAAAGGACCTGCAATATTTATAGCCCAGTTTATAGGCGACACGGCGCCATTTAATAGTCTTGATGGAATCTGCAAATGGGCAGCCGACCTTGGCTACAAAGGACTGCAATTACCCACGCTCGATCCGCGTTTTATCGACCTGCAAAAAGCTGCCGAAAGCAAAACTTATGCGGAGGATTTAAAAGGCGAGATTAAATCGTACGGACTGGAGATTACTGAACTGTCAACTCACCTCCAAGGCCAGTTGGTTGCTGTTAACCCGGTTTATGACCAGCTTTTTGACGGTTTTGCACCGGAGAATTTACGCAATAACCCAAAAGCAAGGCAAGAGTGGGCTGTACAGCAGTTAAAATACGCAGCAAAGGCTTCGCAAAACTTAGGTTTAAATGCCTCGGTTACTTTCAGCGGTGCACTGCTTTGGCCGATGGTTTATCCGTGGCCTCAAAGACCTGCCGGGATTGTTGAAACCGCATTTGAAGAACTGGCAAAACGCTGGAAACCGATACTGGATGTTTATGAAGATTGTGGCATCGACTTATGCTATGAAATTCACCCGGGAGAGGATTTACATGACGGTATTACCTACGAAATGTTCTTGGATAAAGTAGACAATCACAAACGTGCCTGCCTGCTTTACGATCCATCGCACTTCGTTTTGCAGTGTCTTGATTATTTGGAATACATTGATCTCTACCACGAAAGGATAAAAATGTTCCATGTTAAGGACGCTGAATTTAACCCAACCGGAAGACAGGGCGTTTATGGCGGTTACCAGAATTGGGTTGACCGCGCAGGCCGTTTCCGCTCTTTAGGCGACGGACAGGTTGATTTTAAAGGAATTTTTAGTAAACTTACACAATATGACTACAGCGGCTGGGCGGTATTGGAATGGGAATGCGCCCTTAAGCATCCTGAAGATGGTGCACGCGAAGGCGCTGAGTTTATAAAAAATCACATTATACGCGTTACCGAAAAGGCGTTCGACGATTTTGCAGCATCAGGCTCTGATGACGCATTTAACCGCAAAACGCTGGGCATTTAACAAGAGAAGAACCAATTAATTTAAACTAACAAATAAACCTAAAATTATTAAAATGCAATCCATTAACCGTACTCAACTATTCAGGGCAAGCTGCTTGTCGCTGTTGGTTACATCACTTTCATTTGGTATCAGGGCAGGCCTGTTAAACAAATTTGGAACAGAATTTCACCTGGATAAAGCTGCTTTAGCATCAATTACCGCTACAGCGTTTTATGGCTTCCCGATAGCAGTTGTAGTAGGCGGTATAGTTGTTGATATAATAGGCATGAAACGTTTGTTGTCTATTGCCTTTCTTTTTCACCTGGTCGGTATCTTATTAACAATTTTTGCACAGGGATTTTGGACGTTGTATATCTCAACTTTCCTTATCGGTTTAGCAAACGGTACGGTCGAAGCGGCATGTAATCCTTTAGTAACGTCCCTTTATACTGACAACAAAACAACTAAACTTAACCATTTCCATTTATGGTTTCCCGGTGGAATTGTAATAGGTACACTTATCGTGTCGCTGTTCGACAAAATTTTGAGCGGTCATTTGGCTGGACAATTGGTATGGCAAATAGAAGTAGGTGTTATGCTGATACCTACACTGATCTATGGATTCCTTTTTTCTAAACTGGATTTTCCTGTTACAGAGCGCGTTTCATCAGGCGTTAGTACCGGTGGAATGTACAGGGCACTGTTAAATCCACTCTTCTTATTTATGTTCATCTGTATGTTCGGCACAGCAATTACCGAATTGTTTACCGGTCAATGGATAGATGTGCTTCTCAAAAACGTAACAGACAATGGCATATTGCTGTTAACGCTTGAAACGGGGGTTATGGTGCTTGGCCGTGGTTTTGCAAAGCCGGTTTTAAAAATGGTTTCACCACAGGTATTGTTGTTAATTTCTACAATACTTGCTGCTATTGGTATATACATGTTAGGTACGGTAAGCGGTAATATGCTATTTTTTGCCGCCATAGTCTTCGGGATGGGGGTATGTTTTTTCTGGCCTACTATGCTTGGCTTTGTAAATACCAATCTTCCGAATACTGGTGCGGTCGGCCTTAACTTAATGGGCGGTGCAGGTATGTTCGCAGTATCTGTATACACTATATTTATGGGCAGACATTATGACGAGATCGTAAAGCAAGCGGGCGGCAGTAATGCTACTGCCGGTCAGCAGATATTGCATACAACACTTATTATTCCGCTCGTGTTGATAGTAGCCTTTGGCGGCCTTGTAATTTATATGCGCTCAAAAAATAAAACCGCTCCGTTAAAAACAGCTGCGGTTTAGAAACAATAAAATATTATAATTGTAATTCAATAAATCCCAAAAATCAATTAACAAATACATCAACAATGAAAAAAGTTTTTGCAGTACTATTTATTTGCGCAGTAATATCAGCGTGTGGCGGCAGTTCAAAATCAGGAGGCAGTGCCGACACAGCTAAAGCGGCCGATCAAACAGCTAAAACCCAGGAACCAAATGCCGATACCAGCGCCAATAAAACAGGCAGCAGCGGTACTTCGGGCGAATTAGCTCCCGGCGCTAAACTAATGGCCGGCTTAGATTGCAACACCTGTCACAAAGCCGACGTGAAGGTTGTTGGCCCGGCGCTAAAAGATATAGCTGCCAAATATCCACCAACCGCAGCTAATATCGATACATTGGCAAACAAAGTAATCAGAGGCGGCAGCGGTCATTGGGGCAATATCCCTATGGCGGCGCACCCAACTTTAAAGGTTGATGACGCGAAAGAAATGGTGAAATACATTTTATCGCTTAAAAAATAAGCGCCGTTAATTTTAACGCCAACTAAACTACCAAACATGACCGCAACCGTCAGGGTTAAGCTATCGGCAATGATGTTCCTCGAATTTTTTATTTGGGGAGCATGGTTTGTAACGATGGGAACTTATTTAATAAAAAACTTAAATGCAACGGGAACGCAAAATGCGGGAGCTTATGCAACGCAAGCACTTGGCGCAATTATAGCGCCATTTATAATAGGCCTTATTGCCGACAGATATTTTTCAGCACAAAAAATATTGGGAGTACTACATCTCCTGGGCGCGGCACTATTGTTTTATGTAACCACCGTACAAAAGTTCGATGCGTTCTATCCTGGAATTTTAGCCTATATGGTGATTTACATGCCTACGCTGGCGTTGGTAAATTCAGTTTCGTTTAAGCAAATGCTTAACCCCAGCAAAGAGTTTCCGTGGATCCGTGTATTCGGCACACTTGGTTGGATAGTTGCGGGCGTAATTATAGGATGGTTAGGCTGGGAGCAGAGCGGTACACTGGTATTAACCTTTAAAATGGCCGCTATTGCATCGGTAATACTCGGCTTTTTAAGTTTTACCCTGCCCGAAACGCCACCCGCAAAAAAAGGCCAGAAAACTACATTCGGAGATATTATTGGTCTCGACTCGATTGGAATGCTTAAAAATCGTTCATACCTGGTGTTTTTCCTCGCATCAGTTGCTATCTGTATTCCGCTTGCTTTTTATTACAATTTTACCAATCCTTTCCTCAACGAGGTAGGGATGAAGCGGGCAGCAGGTGTACAATCGCTTGGACAGGTTTCCGAATTTGCCTTTATGGTGGCAATGCCTTTCTTCTTCGTTCGCCTTGGTGTTAAGAAAATGCTGGCGATGGGCATGCTTGCCTGGGCACTTCGATATGTGCTTTTCGCTTACGGCGATGCGGGTAATGGTTATTGGATGCTGGTAGCAGGTATAGTAATACACGGTGTTTGTTACGATTTTTTCTTTGTAACGGGTCAGATTTATACCGACAATCTTGCAGGAGATCGCTTTAAAAGCGCCGCACAGGGCTTTATTACACTAGCCACTTATGGAGTGGGTATGCTGATAGGTTTCTACCTGTCGGGCCCTATTGTTGACCATTGGAAAACATCAGCAACATCGCATAACTGGCAAACAATCTGGTTAATTCCGGGTGGCATTGCGGCCGCTGTAATGGTGATTTTCCTTTTATTTTTTAAAGATAAGAATCAAATTCAATTAAAACCGGGCCTCGATATTGAAGAGCCTTCTGCACAAACAGAAATATAAACCAAACCAATTTATGGCATTTAATCAAAACAGAAGGTCGGCAATAAAAAATATCGTTGCCGGTACCGCAGCTATCACCGCAACAGGTATGCTATCATCATTCACAACAGAAGAAAAAGAGCAACAGGCAGCATTTAAGCTGAAGGGTAACATCAACCATTCAGTGTCGCCTTGGTGTTATAGCGAGCTAACGCTCGATCAACTTTGCGTTACTTCCAAAGAAATTGGAATAACCGGTATTGACCTTTGCGGCCCCAAAGACTGGCCTACGCTGCAAAAGCACGGCATGTATTCGCCTATGTGCAACGGTGCTGAAATTAACCTGACTGATGGTTTCGGTGATACCGAGTTTCATGAAAGATTGATAAAACAATACACCGATATGATTCCGCTTGTCGCCAAAAATGGTTACACCAACTTGATATGCTTCAGCGGTAGCCGTCGTGGTAAGGATGATGAAACAGGATGGAAAAATTGCGAAGCCGGGCTAAAAAAATTACTTCCGCTTGCTGAAAAACACAAAGTGGTGCTATGTATGGAGTTGCTGAACGGTAAAATAGATCATAAAGACTACCAGTGCAACAAATCATCGTGGGGTGCCGAACTTTGCAAAAGAATAGGCTCTGATAATTTCAAGCTGCTGTATGATATTTACCACATGCAGATTGACGAGGGTGATATCATCCGCAACATAACGGATCATCACAAATACATAGCTCACTTCCACACAGGAGGTATACCCGGTCGCCACGAAATTGACGACACCCAGGAGCTTTATTACCCGGCAGTAATGCGCGCCATTGTTGCCACAGGCTTTAAAGGATATGTAGGACAGGAGTTTGTGCCAAAGAACCCGGATAAAATAGCATCGTTAAGGAAAGCCATTCAGATTTGCGACGTTTAGTGGAGAAACTGTGAATTAGCCAATTAAACTAAATACAACTAATGCACTCTATACAACAAAAGAACCTATGACTACAAGAAGAAAATTTTTAACTCAGGCAGGCATGTTGTCAGCTGGGCTAATGATAGCGCCGAATTTATTATTGGCAAATAAAGACCGTATAGTTGGCTTGCAGATGTACAGCTTGCGCGACCAATTACCGAAGGACCCCAAAGGTGTGATTGCGAAGATCGCAGCTGCAGGATATCGGGAAGTAGAAACGTTTGGATATTCAAAACAGGGCGGCTTTTGGGGTTTGGATGCTAAAGCATTCAGCGACGTATTGAAAGCCAATGGCCTCAAAACGCCAAGTGGTCACTTCGGTATGGACGAATTTTTACTGCAAGGTAAAACCACTGAGCTTGAAAATAATATCGCTGCTGCTAATGCTACCGGCATGAGTTACATAGTGATCCCATCAGTTAATGGCGAAGCATTGAAAAGTGCCGATTCATTTAAAAAGATAGCCGAAAAGATGAACAAGGCAGCCGAAATTTGCGGCAAAGCGGGTTTGAAACTGGGCTATCACAACCACAATTTTGAATGGAAACCGGTAGACGGTACAACTTTTTACGACACCATTTTAAAAGAGACTGATGCAAAGCTGGTACATATGGAAATGGATATTTTCTGGGTGGTACGCGCGGGACAGGACCCGGTGAAACTATTTAAACAACATCCGGGAAGGTTCGCATTATGCCATATTAAGGACCGGGACAAAAAACAAACCGACCTGAACACCGAAATTGGCAAAGGCAGCATCGACTTTAAAACAATAATGATGCATGCGAAAGAAGCGGGCTTGAAACACTTTATTGTTGAACAGGAAAACTTTACTAATATAGACCCTTACGTTAGTATTGCCGAAAGTGCAGCTTATGTTAAGAATGTATTGCACGTGTAAATAGTTGATGGAGTTGTTTAGGTTAGATTTTGTTGATTAAGTTTTTATGTACATAACTCCCCAATTTACTTCTGCTGACTCAATCAACTTAATAAATTACCAATCGGTGTAATCATTTTTAAATCGTTAAATTCCTAAAATATGAAATACTCAATAATACTTACAGCTGCATTAACCGGCAGCTTTTTTATCGCAAACGCACAGCAGGCAAAACCTGAAGATACCGAAATTTACACTCCGGTGCCACCGGTAGTAACCCCCGGCAAAATGTTAGGCGACGCCCCATCAGACGCCATTGTTTTGTTCGATGGTAAAAACCTGGACCAGTGGGTACAGAACAATGATAAATCACCTGCCAAATGGGACGTGAAGGATGGCATATTAACGGTGAACAAACACTACGGCAATATCGAAACTAAAAAAGCATTTACTAACTACCAGCTGCATATAGAATGGCGCGAACCTACAACCCTTGAAGGTACCGGGCAGGCACGCGGTAACAGCGGTGTATTTTTAGCCTCGATTGGCGACGGCGATGCAGGATATGAACTACAGGTTTTAGACTCATACAATAACAAAACCTACACGAACGGTATGGCGGGCAGTATCTACAAGCAGGCTGTTCCGCTGGCAAACCCGGCACGTAAAAATGGGGAATGGCAAACTTATGATGTAATCTGGAACGCGCCCACATTTAATGAGGATGGCACTGTAAAAACCAAAGCGCACGTTACTGTTATATACAACGGCGTATTGGTTGAAAATAATTTTGAACTATGGGGCCCGACCTTATACATTGGCAAACCCGAGTACAAAAAACATGGCGCGGCCCCTATAAAGCTGCAAGCCCACGGCGACAAAAGCGAACCCCTTAGCTTCCGCAATATTTGGGTAAGAGAACTATAATTTTTTAGAGAACCGGGAGTCAAGAGCCAGGAGTCAAGAAAGGAGGTTAGCGGGAATTTGCTATCTTCGTTTCTGTCTTGATTCTTGGCTCTTGTTTCTTGAATCTATTTTCTACGCATTATGAATAAAAAATATTTGATAGCATTATTGATGCTGGCTTTTGCCTGTAATTTAGTTAATGCCCAGGTTACAAAAGCCCCGGCTTATCCTTTAATTACACACAATACCTATTTCAGTATATGGTCGATGACGGACAGCCTGAACGCGCATCCCACAAGACATTGGACGGGTAAAGACCAGTCGTTGATGGGGATGATTAAGGTTGACAATACTGTTTATCGTTTTTTAGGCAAAGATGTACCTGCCTATACAACGGTGTTGCCTGCCTCAGACGAACACGGCTACAATTGCCAATACACCCTGATTGCCCCCGGAAAAAACTGGTCGGACACGAAATTTGACGACAGTAAATGGCAAACTGGCGGGGCGCCTTTTACTGATGATAAAAAACAAGCTAAAACTGTTTGGACAAGTAAAGATATTTGGGTTAGGCGCACTTTTGTTGTAAACGACCTGAATATTGACAGGTTGATTTTGAAACTGTACCATGATGACAATGTAGATGTTTATTTGAACGGTGAAAAAATATACAGCGTAGTTGGGTGGACAAGTGATTTTAAGTTGATCCCGCTGAAAGAAAAATTTAAGGATAAACTTGTTAAAGGGCAAAATGTATTAGCTATGCATTGCACCAATACTGCAGGTGGTGCATGGCTTGATGCCGGCCTGTTAAACGAAGTGAAAACCAAGCCAACCGGAGTTTTGCTGGCGAAACAAAAGGCAGTAACCATGAATGCCACACAAACTATCTATGATTTTGAGTGCGTGGGTGTAGATATTAAGGTTACCTTCACTTCCCCACTGTTAATGAACGATTTGGCGATTTTCTCGAGGCCGGTATCGTACGTAAGTTATAAGGTAAAATCAAACGACGGTAAAAACCATAGCGTAAAAGTGTTTTTCGGCGCTTCAACAGCTGTGGCGGTTAATACCCCTTCGCAGGAGGTAACCGCGCAAAAGTATCTTACAAAAACTTTGTCCATTTTAAAAGCCGGGACTGTTGCCCAGCCCGTTTTGCAGAAAAAGGGGGATGACCTTCGCATTGATTGGGGTTACATGTACGTGGCTGTTCCAAACCCAACCGGCGCGGTTCAGTACATAACCCAGCAAAGCGAAGCAGTAAATTCGTTTTTGGCTAAGGGGACAAATGCTGTCGTTACAAAAGGCCGTCAATTATCCTTAAACACTGTACTTGATTTTGGCAGCATTGGTGCAACCGCAAAAGATAAGTTTATCGAGTTAGGTTATGATGACCTTTACTCTGTTCAATACTTCAAACAAAACTTAAAGCCATGGTGGAAAACCACCGGGGCAACTATTGAAACGGAGTTAAACACAGCTGCTACTGAGTATACTTCAGTTATGCAAAAATGCGACGCCTTTAACCATAGCATGTACAGTGCGGCAATGAAATCGGGCGGTAAAAACTATGCAGATTTATGCGTGATGGGCTACCGTCAAAGTATTGCCGCACATCAATTGCTTAAAAGTCCGCAGGGGACCATATTGTTCTTATCAAAAGAAAACTTTAGCAATGGTTCTATCAACACGGTTGATGTTACTTACCCCTCAGCGCCTTTATATTTAATTTACAATCCGCGGTTGCTGGAAGGTATGTTAAATGGCATCTTTTTTTATTGCGAAAGCAAAGCCTGGGGGCACGATTTTGCAGCGCACGATTTAGGCACCTACCCACTTGCAAATGGCCAGACTTATGGCGAAAATATGCCGGTTGAAGAATCGGGTAATATGATAATCCTGACGGCCGCTATTGCAAAGGCTGATGGTAATCCTTCGTATGCGAAAAAGCACTGGAAAACCTTAAGTACCTGGGCCAATTATTTAAGCGAAAATGGCTTCGATCCGGGCAACCAGCTTTGCACCGACGATTTTGCCGGCCACCTGGCCCGCAACGCAAACTTATCTGTTAAGGCGATAGTTGCGCTTGGAGCCTATGCTGATTTAGCTGATAAACTCGGACAAAAAGCAATCGCACAAAAATATAAAGCGATTGCTGTTGATATGGCTAACCGCTGGCAAAAACTTGCGGATGCCGGCGACCATTACTCGCTGGTGTTTGAAAAGAAAGATACCTGGAGCCAGAAATATAACCTGGTATGGGATAAAGTGCTGGGCTTGAACTTATTCCCGCCTGCAGTTTACAAAAATGAAATTGACTATTACTTAACCAAACAAAACGAATTTGGCCTGCCGCTTGATAGCCGTAAAACCTATACAAAATCCGACTGGATACTATGGACTGCGGCTTTAGCCGACAACCAAAAGGACTTTAAGGCATTAATTGACCCTGTTTACAAATACGCAACTGAAACACCAACTCGCGTCCCTTTGAGCGATTGGCACGAAACCACCAACGGCAAAATGGTGGGCTTCCAGGCGCGTAGTGTTGTGGGCGGCTATTTTATGAAGCTTTTGGAAACAAAATGGGTGAAATAATTTCATCACAGGGGCGCTATGTTTTGCGGCCCCGAAAGTGATAATGCAATAACTTCGCCGCGCATTTTTTTAAAAGGGATAACAAATTAATAGTTTGTTATCCCTTTTGTTTGCATTGTACTAAGCGATTTGGATGTACGGGGAGTAATTGGAATGTACCTGCGTGCCGTATAACAACCGAAAGTTTATTCCCTGGAAACATAACTAAAGATTTTTTCGATACACTTCATTTAATCTGCCTTAAAGCGGTAAATTCACCTTTATTTTAAAAACTGAATTTTATGCGTCCCAATTACATTTTCCTTGCCCGTTTCACCTTTCTTTTTTTGATATTGATTTGCGCGGGCAACCTGGTAAAAGCCGCCGAAGGCTACTATTACCAACTAAAAATTTATCACTTTAAAACGGATGCACAGCAAACCCGCACGGATAATTACCTGCAAAACGCCTATTTGCCGGCCATGCACCGTGCTGGTATTAAAAACGTAGGTGTATTTAAGCCTGTTGCCGGCGATACGCTTGGCAAACGCATTTATATTTTTATTCCCTACAAAACGTTCGACCAAATAAAGAAAGTTGATTTGGCTTTAGCCGCCGATCAGCAATATCTGGCCGACGGGAAAGATTTTATCGATGCAGTTTACAACGATGCACCTTTCACGCGCCTGGAAACAATTCTATTGGGTGCTTTTCCGAAAATGTTATATGCTGATGTGCCCCAGCTAACCGCAAAAAAAGCCGACAGGATTTATGAATTGCGCAGCTATGAAAGTGCTACTGAAAAGCAGAACATCAACAAAGTAAAGATGTTTAATGATGGCGACGAAGTGGCGTTGTTTAAAAGGCTCGGCTTTAACGCTGTGTTTTATTCCGAAGTTCTGGCCGGCGCCCACATGCCGAACTTGATGTACATGATTACCTTTAACAGCATGGCCGACCACGACAGGCTTTGGAAGGCTTTCGGTAATGACCCGTACTGGAAAACACTTTCAGCAAAGCCGGAATATCAAAACAATGTATCTCACATTGATGCTATATTTTTGCACCCAACAGACTATTCGGATTTTTGATGCTGGAAAAACGCGATTACGATGTGGTCGTAGTTGGTTCGGGGCCCAACGGCCTTGCTGCTGCTATTTTTATGCAGCAAAAAGGCCTATCGGTCCTATTGCTTGAAGGTAAGCCAACAATCGGTGGCGGCCTTCGTACTGCCGAACTTACGCTGCCTGGCTTTAAACACGACATCTGTTCGGCAGTGCACCCGCTGGCTGCTGCATCACCTTTTTTCGGAACATTGCCTTTGAGCTTGCACGGGCTCGAATATATTTATCCGGAAATAGATTGTGCGCATCCCTTAGATGATGGTACAGCGGCGATATTAAAAGGCACTACTGAGGAAACTGCTGCAGGGCTCGGTGCAGACGAGGAAGCATATCTCAAATTAATAAAACCTGTAGTCACGGATTGGCCCTTAATTGCGCCTGACGTATTAGGACCGTTGCATTTTCCGAAGCACCCTTTGTTGATGGCAAGATTTGGCCTGCCGGCTTTAACTTCGGCATCGCATTTGGTTAACCGTTTTAAAACAACGCAGGCAAGGGCGCTATTTGCCGGTATGGCGGCGCATTCTATACAGCCTTTATCCAATTTAGCTACTTCGGCCGTTGCACTGGTGCTGATGGCTAACGGGCATTTAAAAGGCTGGCCAATTCCTAAAGGCGGCTCCAACCAGATCGCCAATGCGTTGGAGTCCTACTTTGTTTCGTTGGGGGGCAAGATTGAAACCAATACTTACATCACATCATTACAGCAATTACCATCGGCACACGCGTTTTTGTTTGATGTAACGCCAAAGCAATTGCTGCAAATTGCCGGGCATAAATTTTCATCGATATACAAATGGCAACTGGAACGATACCGTTACGGCCCCGGTGTTTTTAAAATTGATTGGGCACTGGATGGTCCGATTCCGTTTAAAGCCGAAGAATGCCGTAAAGGGGGGACCGTGCACCTGGGTAACACCTTTGAAGAAATAGCCGATGGCGAACAACAAATATGGAACGGCAAACATCCTGAAAAGCCTTTTGTGTTAATGGCGCAGCCAAGCATCTCCGACCCAACCCGGGCCCCGCATGGCAAACATTCTGTTTGGGCCTATTGTCATGTACCAAACGGATCGACAGAAGACATGACCGGGATCATCGAAAACCAGGTTGAGCGCTATGCGCCCGGTTTTAAAGATGTTATACTGGCCCGCCACACCATGAATTCTGCTCAAATGCAGGAATATAACCCCAACTACATCGGCGGCGACATAAACGGCGGCGTTATAGACCTTGGCCAGTTATTTACCCGCCCGGCACTGCGTTGGTCACCTTACAAAACCTCTGCGAAAGGTATTTATATGTGCTCCTCATCAACTCCTCCCGGCGGTGGTGTGCATGGAATGTGCGGATATAACGCGGCGAAAAAGATTGTCGCTGATTTAGACCTTTGATTTTTGTGATCACGTTAATTTCGCTGATTTTATAGCCTTTTTATTTTTAAGTTAATTTATATAATTGGCTGTGATTAGTTTATTGCAGCAATATTCGGCGTAACAAGCTATATCTATGAAACCGATTTAAGTTACGCCAAAAGGGAATTGCCGAAATCAACGCAATCATTCCCAATCAACGGTTCCGATTCCGAACTTTTTGTCCGATATCGGACAAAAAATTAATTTTAAAAAATCTTAAACTGTTATTTACTAGTGTTTTAGCTTTGGTATGGTGATTGTATATAACTATGCTATACATAGTACTATAATGGATACAGAAATCACACAAGAGGTTACATCACAAAGAAAAAGAAAAACAATTGTAATCGTATTAATAATTGCAGCAGTTGTTTTTGGTTTGATATGGATATTACGGGCGACGTTAAAATCGTCCATAAAAAAATCGGAGATAACCACCGCTGTTGTGGAAACCGGCAACATCGAAAATACACTGAATGCCACCGGCGAGGTATTGCCTGAATTTGAAGAAATATTAACCAGCCCCATTAATGCATCGATAAAGAAAGTGATTATGGATGCCGGTAATAAAGTTAACGCCGGGCAATCTATACTCACCCTTGACAAATCGGCCACCGAGACAGATTATGACAAGCTTAAATTTCAACTGGAGTCGAAACAGAACGAGATTAAGAAATTGAAACTCGACCTGAATAAAAGTTTTTACGACATCCAGTCGAACAACGATATCAAAAAACTGCGTATCGATAACCTGGCCGATGCAGTTGAAAATGCCAAACGCCTGTTTAAAGCAGGTGGCGGTACCCGCGAAGGTATTGAACAGGCCGAATTGAACCTGAAAGTTGCACAACTTGAAAAGAAGCAATTGGAAAATGAGGTAAAAAACAAGCAACAAACCATGCAGATTGAAATAAAGGAGGCCGAAATTGCAGCCGATATTTTAAGCAGCGATTTAAACGCCCTGCAGCGCAAGCTAAGCCTGGCAAATATTGTAGCAACCCGCTCGGGTGTGGTTACTTATGTAAACAAAAACATAGGTGCTAATGTACGGGAAGGAGAGTCGCTGGCGAGAATAGCCGATTTGGGCAGCTTTAAAGTGCAGGGCAGCATATCTGATAACTCAATGGACCAACTGCACACAGGCCTGCCCGTTATAGTGCTAATAAACGAGGTGCAATTGCGCGGGCATGTAGTAAATGTATCGCCTTCTATTCAAAATAGCATCATCTCATTCGATATCCAACTGGATGAGCGTAACAACAAGCAGCTGCGTCCCAATATGAAGGTGGAAGTTTACCTGGTTACAGCCACCCGCAACCATATTATGCGTGTTGCAAACGGACCTGCATTTAAAGGGCCCGAGTTGCAGGACATATTCGTATTGAGCAATGGCAAAGCCGAGCGGCGTACCGTCCACATCGGCCTTACAAATTTTGATTATGTGGAGATAAAAGATGGCGTTAAACCCGGCGATGTAGTCATCAACTCGGATATGAGCGAGTATAAAAATTCAAAGGAGATAAGTGTGAATTGAGGGTTAGTTGATTAGAGGTTAGTTGATTAGAGATTAATTAGGCGCAAAAAAGCCTCTGGCCACCCGATTTTAAAATCTTAGTTAAGAAAAAATGAAAATTCTATATTCAATAATACTTCTGATCTTGAGCAATAATGCTTTCGGTAGCGGAGGGCCTGACTCAACGCGGCTCACTTTAAAAGAGGTGGTTGCAATGGCGAAGGATAACTCCATCGCGGCCAAGCAGGCCATCACAACACGCGAAACCAAGTACTGGCAATGGCGCACGTTTAAATCAAACTATCAGCCGCAGCTTTCGCTGAGCGGAAACTTGCCGGGCTATAGCAAAACAAGCACACCTGTGGTTCAGCCGGATGGTACCATTGTGTTTCAGCCCATACACTACGACAACTCTTCGTTAACACTAAATTTTAGCCAGAGCATTACAGGCACAGGCGCCACTATTTACGGGCAAACCAATTTGCAGCGCTTCGACGATTTTGATCGTAACAGCGTTTTGTACAACGGCGTGCCGTATGCAATAGGTTTTAGTCAGCCGTTGGGACAGTTTAACGCGTTAAAATGGGACAAAAAAATTCAGCCGTTACTCTTCACTGTAAGCAAACAGGCTTATATAGAGGAACAGGAACACATATCTATAACGGTTACCGGCTACTTTTTCGATTTGCTGCTGGCACAGGTAAACCTGCAAACCGCTGAAGCTAATTTAACCAACACCGCAAAAATATTGAAGATTGCCAACCTGAAATTTGATTTGGGCAAAGTCTCAAAAAACGAAATACTGCAACTACAGCTAGAACAACTAAATGCCCGCAAGGCAGTAGGTACAGCCAAACGCGATATGGAAATAGCTACCCTCAACCTGCGCAGCTACATAGGGCAGGAGGGCGACGAAAAAATTGTGCTGCAGGTGCCCGAAACCATCAGCCAGATGAGTGTAACTGCCGATAGAGTTTTAGCTGAGGCCTTTGCCAACCGGTCGGATGCCATTGCGTTTATGCGCCGCATTGCCGAAGCCAAACGTGATGTTGCCCTGGCGCATGGCCAAACAGGTTTAACCGCCACCCTGACCGCGAACATCGGTACATCTAACTCTGCTAAAAATATACCGGGCATTTACCGGAATGCGCAAACTCAACAACTGGTAGAACTGCAGTTTTCAATACCCGTATTGGACTGGGGCCGCTCGAAAGCAAAAATAAAAACCGCAGAGGCCAATCAGAAATTTACCGAATACTCGGTTGAGCAGGATAAGCAGACATTTAAACAGCAGATAGTTACCCAAGTGTCGCTGTTTAATGTGATGAAGGACCAACTGGCACTAACCGCCGAAGCAGACAGCATTGCATCTGAAAAATATAAAATAGCCCGCGAACGCTATGTTTTAGGCGACCTCAGCATCACCGATCTCAGCATTGCCTTCCAGGAAAACGACCAGGCCAAACGCGACTACGTACAATCACTCCGCGACTTTTGGAGCGCCTATTACCAATTGCGCTATCTGTCGCTTTATGATTTTGAAAAAAATGAGAAAATAACCTATAAATGAGGGGAAGGGTAAAAGGCGAAAGCTGAAAGGTAAAAGCAATTAACAATAAAACAATATATAAAACAATATAACAGTAACACAATAACAATTCACCATTAACAACTCACCTCTCACTAATTCACTAATTAAACAAATATGATATCGTTACAAAACATCGAAAAAGTATACCGCACCAATACAGTTGAAACACTGGCGCTCAACAGCATCAGCCTAAATATAGCCAAAGGCGAATTCCTGTCGATAATGGGCCCCTCGGGTTGCGGTAAAAGTACATTGCTAAATATTATGGGGTTGCTTGACGCGCCTTCAAAAGGCAATATCAAAATAGCCGACCAAACTACTGATAAGCTGAACGACAAGCAATTGGCGAATTTTCGCAACCAAAAGCTGGGCTTCATTTTCCAGAGTTACCACCTGATAAATGATTTGGCGGTATTGGACAACGTTGAGTTGCCTTTGCTTTATCGCTCGTCGGTATCAGCCAAAGAACGCAGACAACTAGCTACTGAAGCCCTGGAAAAAGTGGGGCTGGCTAATCGCGTTAAACACTTCCCAAATCAGTTGTCTGGTGGACAAAAACAGCGGGTAGCTATAGCACGAGCAATTGTTGGTCGCCCGGAAATTATATTGGCCGATGAGCCGACTGGTAACCTTGACAGTGCTATGGGTAATGAGATTATGGACATACTGATGAAGCTTAACCAAAACGACGGCACCACCATAGTAATGGTTACGCATGATGAAAACATGGCGCATAAAACCCACCGGTTGGTCCGCTTATTTGATGGTTCGCAGGTACAGTAATTCATCAGCCTAAAAATTAAGATCATGCTTAAAAATTATTTTAAAATAGCCATAGCGGTATTGCGCCGCAGAAAATTCTTCACGTTTATCAGTCTGTTTGGCATCAGCTTTACGCTTACCATATTGCTGGTGCTCACCGCATTTATTGACAAAGTTGTTGGTGACAGCTACCCCGACAAAAAGCGCGATCGCTCATTGTACGTTTCGCGGATTCAATTATCCTACAAGGACGGACGAAGCTCTGGGCCGTCGTCGTATTATTTTTTAGACCACTACGTACGGACACTAAAAACGCCTGTAAAAATGGCGATCTCATCAGGCTTTAGCGGTACTAATACGTATGTGAACAACAAGAAGATTGCTGTTAACTACAAATACACCAATGCCGAATATTGGGATGTTATGGAGTACGAGTTTACCGAAGGCAAAGCTTTTACCAGGCAACAAACTGATAATGCCGACAAGGTTGCCGTGATATCGGAAGAT
Source organism: Mucilaginibacter flavidus (assembly GCF_024055575.1). Lineage (GTDB taxonomy): Bacteria > Bacteroidota > Bacteroidia > Sphingobacteriales > Sphingobacteriaceae > Mucilaginibacter > Mucilaginibacter flavidus. Next base: position 62,813 of record NZ_JAMXOE010000018.1, read on the forward strand.
ATGAAACGTGAATATTTTGGGGATGTATCATCAGTAGTAGGTAAGCTGATTGAAGCCGACAACGTGAAATATCGCGTTACCGGTGTGGTGAAAAATGTGCCGATAACAACCTACATGCTGTACAGCGATATTTACCTGCCTTACACCGTGGCCAAGACCGATTTTAGGAAAGACAAAGGTTACCAGGGCGGTTTTTTCGGCGTCCTGCTGGCAAATTCAAGCGCGGATTTACCTAAAATGCACGACGAATTTGAAGATATGGTAAAAAGGTTGCCGCTGCCCAGCAAGGACGTTCTCAAAATATACTGCCATGCAGATACATACATACGCTCCTATGTTGATACCGGCGATGAAACAAATTCCGGAGTGACCATAGCGCTAACAGCCATTAGCATATTTACCCTGCTGGTAATGCTGCTGCCAACGCTTAACCTGGTGAACATCAACATAACGCGCATTATGGAACGGTCATCGGAAATAGGGGTACGCAAAGCATTCGGTGCATCATCACGCACATTGGTTTACCAGTTTATTGTGGAGAATATTATACTCACGTTGTTAGGCGGCCTTATAGGCGTGGTATTGTCTGTAATAGCGTTGCAGGTGTTAAACGGCGCCAACCTTATACCTAACCTGGTATTAACGCTAAACTTTACGGTGCTTGGTATTGGCTTGCTGATATGTTTCTTTTTTGGCCTGCTGTCGGGTGTTTACCCGGCCTGGCGCATGTCGAAATTGAATGTAGTAACCGCGTTAAAAGCGCAATAAAAATTGTCAAATCATTTAAATTAAGATATTATGTTCAAGCATTTATTTAAACTGATATGGAATAAAAAGAAACAAAACTTTTTATTGATGTCCGAGATATTATTCTCATTCCTGGTACTCTTCGCGGTGTTTACCCTGCTGGTGTACTATTACAATAATTATAAAAAGCCAATGGGTTTTGAATATCAAAACGTTTGGGTAATAAGCTATAATAACTCCTTTAAAACAACTAATACCGATTCGCTTGATACCTATTATGAAACGCTGAGCCAGAATTTAAGGGCATTGCCAGGTGTTAAGGAAATAAGCTATTGCAGCGATAATGTTCCTTTTTTACAAAACACCTGGCAAGGGGGAGCAAACTACAAAGGCATGCAGGTAGGGGGAGTAAACCAGTATACTGTTGACGATACCTACGACCGTACCATGACAACGCAATTGCTGGAAGGCCGTTGGTTTAATAAGGCCGATATAGTTGCAAAAAACCAGCCTATTATTATCAGTTCAGATTTAAAAGAGAAATTTTTTGGAACCGGCCAGGCAGTGGGCAAACTAATTGGCGACGGCGACCAGCCCGGTCACGACAAAAAGCTAATGAAAGTTATAGGCGTAATACAAGGTATCAAGGCAAAAGGTGACTACGCACCGGCAGGTTATGCCGTTTATCACCGTACAGATACAGGCTCTTATCGTTCGCTTGGCAAAATTGTGGTGCGGGTTAATGAGGGTGCCACCGCTGCTTTTGAGGCCCGGCTATACAAAACAATGGCCAATTATATGAAAAACTCTAATGTGGAGATAGAGCACCTTACAAACAAGCGGGTAGATGCCAATTATTTTACCCTTGTGCCAATGATAGTGTTGATTATTGTAGGCGGGTTTTTAATCATCAACGTAGCGCTGGGTTTATTCGGGGTGCTATGGTATAATATTAACAAACGCCGCGGTGAAATTGGTTTACGCAGGGCTGTGGGTGCAACAGGAAGTTCGGTGTCATGGCAATTGATAGCAGAGTCGATGATATTGGCGACACTGTCCCTAATCCTGGGAACATTTTTTGCAGTGCAGATGCCATTGCTTAATGTATTTGACTTAGCGGCAGGCATCTACCTGGTGGCGATGGCTGTTGCTATTATATTTATATACCTGCTGGTGTTTTTATGTTCGCTTTATCCTGGTAAGCAGGCTGCTGCGATTTATCCGGCGGTGGCACTGCACGAAGAGTAGAACCTGAATCAGGATTAAGCGGATGAAAGGATTCCCTGGATTGCGGCCGCCATTCGCCGAAATCTGATAAATCCCAAAATCTGTTTAATCCCGGTTCAGATTAATTATACTTGTACTAAATTATGATATTAGTAATTGATGATGATATTGCCGTACGCACCTCACTGCTCCTGTTACTAACCGGCGAGGGTTATACTGCTGCGGATTGTGCCGGCCCTGTTGAAGCAATCAAGCTGATAAAAAAAAACGAGCCAGAGCTGATTATCCTCGATCTTAATTTTTCCAACGATACATCTGGTAAAGAAGGGATGCGGCTTTTGGGGCAGATCAAGCAAATAAATGCTGCTATTCCCATTATATTGATAACAGGCTGGGCGAGTATCGAACTTGCCGTACAGGGCATGAAAGCCGGGGCCAATGATTTTATCAATAAGCCCTGGAACAACGACCATTTGCTGCAATCGGTAAAAACACTGATTGATCTGAATGAGAAAAAGGCCGAACACCATACCCGCAAACAGCTTGATAAAACCTACAACTTTCAGCATATAATTGGCGAGGACCCCAAAATGCTGAATATTTTGGAAACGATAGGTCGGGTGGCAGGCACAGATGCATCAATACTGATAATGGGTGAAAGCGGTACGGGTAAAGAACTAATTGCCGAAGCTATCCACCAAAACAGCTTGCGCCGCAATAAGCCTTTCATAAAAGTAAATTTGGGTGGTATATCCACCTCGTTGTTTGAAAGTGAGATGTTTGGCCATGTGCGGGGGGCGTTTACTGATGCGCGGTTCGACAGGGTGGGCCGCTTTGAAATGGCTAATAAAGGCACCATTTTTTTAGATGAAATAGGTGACCTTGATGCCGGCAGCCAGGTAAAACTTTTACGTGTATTACAGGACAGGACTTACGAAGTACTGGGCAGCAGCCGCACTAAATCTGTAGATGTGCGCGTGGTTTGCGCTACCAACAAAAGTTTGGAGGAAATGGTTAATAAGGCTACTTTCAGAGAGGACTTACTGTACCGTATTAACCTAATTACTATTTACTTGCCTGCCCTGCGCGACAGGCCGAAAGATATCCCCCTGTTGGTAAACTATTTTATCGATAACCTAAAGGAAATTTATAACCGTCCGTCGCTATCTGTAGCCGCCAACGCTATGAAATGGCTGCAGCAATTGCCTTTGCCCGGTAATATCCGCCAGCTAAAAAATATCGTGGAGCGAACTATTTTGGTAAGTAAAAATGATGAGTTGGATATCGACGATTTTCGCACCCAACTGGAACTTTCGCCGGTAAAAAAGGGGAATATCCAACTGCCGGGCATCGGTACTTTAACATTGGAGGAAGTAGAGGTTGAAATGATAAAGCGGGCAATGGAACACCACAAAAACAGGGTGGCAAAAGCAGCGGCATCATTGGGCCTTACCCGCAGTGCGCTGTACCGGCGGCTGGATAAATACCAAATCCCTTACGATGAAGCTGAGGACTAAATATATCCTGTTCGTGGTAATTATCCACCTGGTTGCCCTTACGCTTACCTGGTTTATTTTTAAGGATAAGGTCTGGTTTATCGCATCCGAAGTATTTGTAATCATCTCAATTGTTATTGCTATACAGCTTTACAGGCAATTGATACAGCCGCTCAAAACCCTCATGCAGGGCGTAGAAGCTATAAAAGACCGCGATTTTAATGTGAAATTCCTCTCCACGGGTAAGCACGAAATCGACCAGCTGATTGACGTTTATAACCAAATGATGGACGAGTTGCGCACCGAGCGTACCCGACAAGAGCAGCAGCACTTTTTTTTAGAGAAGCTAATTTTTACCTCGCCCACAGGTATTGTCATTTTAGATTTTGACGATAACGTGCAGCAAATAAATCCCAAAGCCTTACAGATTTTCGGTATCGAAGCCAAACAGGTGCTTAACTACCCAGTCGATAGACAAGAGCATCCGTTGCTTCAGCAGATAAAATTGCTAGCATCGGGTGAAACTGTACTGGTTAAGGCAGATGGTATCAATACTTATAAACTGCAAAAATCGCACTTTGTGGACCGCGGATTTTCGCGGCATTTTATTATGATTGAAGATTTGACCGCCGAGATTGTAGCCGCTGAGAAAAATGTATACGGTAAAGTGATACGGATGATGGCGCATGAGGTAAATAATACGGTTGGCCCGGTTAATTCGATAATGCAGTCAGCATTAAAAACGGATAAACTTTGGGAAGGTCACCAGTTTAATGTGCTGAAGGATGCGTTGCAGGTAGCCATGGACAGGAACCAAAACCTCAATTTTTTTATGCGCAACTTTGCTGATTTGGTGAAGCTGCCGCCACCCAACAAACAACCTATTGACATGCATCAATTATTAAATTCTGTTGTGATGCTTATGGGGGTTAAAGCAAAAGACAACGATATCGAATTTAAATTAAAGCTGGCGGATGGCCCATTGAAAATTATGGCCGATGAGCAGCAAATGGAGCAGGTGTTAATAAATATTGTAAAAAACGCCATTGAGGCAATTGACAAAAACGGGACTATAACTCTAATTACAACAGCCTACAAAAATAGTGTCACTATTTCAGATACAGGCCCTGGTATTAATGCTGAACAAACGGCCAATTTATTTTCACCGTTTTTTAGTACCAAGAAAGATGGGCAGGGGATAGGGCTTACGCTGGTGCGCGAAATACTGGTTAATCATGGTTTTGAGTTCTCGTTAAAAACCGTAACTGCTAAGAAAACCGACTTTACCATATTATTTACTTAATATTTTATTTAATGCAGGGCTTTCATAATTGAAAATTAGTTGGTTATATTTAATTAATTTAAAACCTAATCTTTTGATAAATTATGGAAACTAAATCTTCAACCAAGTACGTAGCCGAACTCATCGGCACATTTTGCCTTGTACTGTTCGGGTGCGGCGCCGCGGTTATTGCAGGCGCTTCTGACCCGGGAATTCCACCTTCGGGTATCGGTCTGTTAGGTATTTCACTTGCTTTTGGTGTAAGTGTTGTGGTTATGGCGTATACAATCGGTCCAATTTCCGGTTGCCACATTAATCCCGCCATTTCCATTAGCATGCTGGCTGCCGGCAAACTAAGTGTTAAAGATTGTGTGGGATATGTGATTTCGCAATGTATCGGTGCCGTTTTTGCTTCGGGCGTATTGTATTTGTTGCTGTCCGGCAAACCCGGCTTTTCGATGGGCGAGTATGCCCTCGGCGCCAACGGTTGGGGTGAAGGCTACTTGGGTAAATATTCAACCCAATCAGCATTTATTGCAGAGGCTGTATTTACATTCCTGTTCCTGGTGGTTATTTATGGAACTACTGCCAAACGCGCAAACCCGGCAATGGCTGGCCTGGCTATAGGTTTATCGCTGGTGTTAATCCATTTAGTGGTAATCCCAATCACAGGCACGTCAGTAAATCCTGCCCGCAGCCTTGGCCCCGCAATATTTGCAGGTGGAAAAGCGCTCAACCAGTTATGGTTGTTTGTGGTTGCCCCGATACTTGGCGGCCTCGTAGCTGCCGGTTTCTGGAAAGGTGTTATGGAACAAAAAGAAAGCATTGTGAGCAAAACTGTTGAAGTTCACGAAGATATATCGATAAACAGGGTATAGTATCCCCGTTTATTTTGTCTGAACCATGATAAAGAATTAAAAGATTAACGTGATGCTAAGCATCAGGTAATCCTAAAATCAGGTAAATCATGGTTCAGACATTAACAAATCCCTCAAATCCGCTTAATCCCGGTTCGCAGGCAACCAATCCCCGTATCCCCGCGTAATGTGATTGTAGGTTTTAACCCAATCACCCCTAAAACAATTGAAGCAAGTATTAGCAGGTATTTCGGCTATCTTAAATGGCAGGGAAAAGATGAAGCTGTATAAGCTCATTGTTTTCGACCTTGTTATTGGTGTGCTGGATATTGCGTTTTTAGGAGCCCTGCTTTTTGTTTTGAACCTGTATACCAAAAATTCAACGCAGATCAGGCTTTCGTTCTTGCCACAATTGTTACTAAATCCGGATTCACTGCTGCTCATCGGTGTGTTTTTTATCCTTTTTAGCTTAAAAAACCTGTTTGGCTACATCGGTTTAAAATCGCAACACCATTTTTTTTACAATGTGGCATCAAGGCTTTCCAAACGGAATTTACTTAACTATCTTTCGGACGATTACGGTCGGTTTGTAGGTATAGATTCGTCCGTCCAGGTCCGGCAAATAAGTCAGCAACCTATCGAATTTAGCCATTACATACTCACCAACGTTCAGCAAATTGTATCGCAGCTAATATTGATATCTTTTACCGTGCTAGCTATCTTGTTTTACCACCCTACATTATTCCTGCTGCTTTTTTTATTGCTGTTACCACCTGTCGTTTTGTTGGGATGGTACATCAGGAAAAGATTGAAAGATGTTCGCGACAGCATAAAAATAACCAACGAAAAAGCACTGCAACACCTGCACGAATCGCTGGCCGGTTACGTAGAAAGTAATGTATACGACAAGAATGAGTTTTTTTCGGAACGTTATTCCAGCTATCAAAATCAACTGAATGAAAACATTGCCACCCAGCAAACCTTGCAAAGCCTGCCATCGCGCCTGGTGGAAGTTTTTGCCGTGCTGGGCTTTTTAATATTGGTTATCATTAACAAGTTATCGCCCGGCGCACCAGGTGTTAATATGGTAACCATCGGAGTGTTTATGGCCGCTGCATATAAAATTATACCGGGTATTGTAAAAATACTAAACAGTAGCGGGCAGATAAAAACTTACAAGTTTACCTTAGCAGATTTATTGCCGGCAGAAGCTGGCGTGTCATCGGCACGGAAAACCATCGCTGTAGAACCGGTTAACGCTATTGCTTTTGAAAGCATCAGTTTTACTTATAAAAATCATCCCGTTTTAAATAATCTCAGCTTCGATATTAAACCGGGCGATTTTGTAGGTGTATCCGGCAATTCAGGTAAAGGAAAAACAACAATTATTAATCTCTTGCTTGGTTTTCTAACTCCTGGTGGCGGCAATATCTGCATTAATAACACCAAAACCAGCGACGTTGACCGGGTTGCCTATCGCAGCCACATTTCGTATGTAAAGCAGCAGCCATTTTTTATTAACGATTCGATTATAAAAAACATTACCCTTTCTGACAACGGTTATAACCCCGGCAAGTTACAGGAAACTGCCGTTTTAAGCGGTGTTGAAAAGCTTGTAGAACATTACCCGGAAGGGATGGAAAAGATAATTACCGAAAATGGCAAAAACATAAGCGGTGGCCAGCGGCAACGGGTTATGCTGGCAAGGGCACTGTATCACGATTTTGATTTACTGATACTGGACGAACCATTCAGCGAAATGGATAGTGCGTCGGAAAATGATATCCTTACCCAAATGAAACAGCTTACCACGCAGGGTAAAATGATATTGTTTATTACTCATAATAAAAGCAGCCTTAAATATTGTAAAAAAGTAATAACGATTGATGAAAAGTAAAAGGCAAACATTGGTAATTTTAAGTCCCGGCTTTCCGAAAGATAGGTCGGATACGGCATGTTTGCCCCCGCAGCAAATCTTTGTAAAAGCATTAAAGGAAATTTGCCCCGGTCTTAATATTATAGTTTTGACTTTTCAATACCCATTTTTTGCTGCTGAGTATGAATGGCATGGTGTAAAAGTAATTTCAATTGGAGGCAAAGACCGTGGCAGGATTTATCGCCTGGTTACCTGGATAAAAGCCTGGCTGATACTGAAAAAACTCCACAAAGAACATCGGCTGATAGGCCAGCTGAGCTTTTGGTTTGGCGAGTGTGCATTTGTGGGTAGTCGTTTTGCGAAGAAACACCACCTGGCGCATTATAGTTGGCTGCTTGGGCAGGACGCAAGGAAACGGAATAAATATTTTAAATGGATAAAACCGAAGGGCGATGAACTGATAGCCTTATCTGATTTTGTCGCGCGGGAAGTGAAGAAAAATTATGGGGTAAAACCGCTTCATGTTATCCCGGTAGGTATTGACACTTCGTTATTTAAAACAACTCCTGCTAAACGGGACGTAGATATTTTAGGAGCCGGGGCATTAATCCCTTTAAAACAGTATGACCTTTTTATTGAAGCAATTGCTTACCTGAAAGAGGACTTTCCCAACATCAACGCGGTAATTTGCGGCAAGGGGCCCGAAATGCAATCGTTAATATCAATGGCCCGGGCAAAAGGGGTAGAGGGTAATATAACCTTTAAGGGCGAAGTGCCGCATAAAGAGGTATTGAAGTTGATGCAACGATCGAAAATCTTTTTGCACCCATCCGGGTACGAAGGTTTTGGCGCAGTTATATCCGAAGCGTTGTACGGTGGTGCGCAAGTCGTATCATCCTGCAAACCCATGGATAAGGAGTATCGTCATCATTTTGTGGTAAAATCACAAGGAGAAATGAACGCCCGTTTGCTATCTCTTTTAAAGAATAAAAAACTCGATCACGACCCGGTGTTGATGTGTTCGATTGAGCAAATCGCCAAAAATATGATTAGTTTGTTTGTGGATTAAGATTTCCTGATCAAAATTCTGATGATTCAACGGTTAGCGAACTACCATAGATTAGCCTCATTCGCTTATAACTCTTTTACTATTTCTTCTATCCGCTTTGCTATTGCGCCAAACGATAGCTTCTCTTTGAAATAACTCAAACACAATTCCCGTTTTTCTTTAAGATCTAATTTATCAAGGCTATTCAAAGCAGCTAAGAGCGCGGCTTCGTTTCCGGCCTCGTACAGTACACCGCATTTACCATTGTCAACAATCATCCTGAACGAAAGTATATCCGTAACAACAGGTACGCATCCGCATGACATGGCCTCGCATACCGCCGTTCCGCTGCCTTCATAGTGTGAGCCCGATATCAAAAAGTCTGCGCTGTTAAACCAGTACTGCAGGTCATCGTGGGGCACCTGCCCAACCAATGTGATATTATGTTCTCCCGCATTTTTAGCTATTAGTTCCTTTATTGCGGGCAATAGTTCCGCAGTATGATAAATCATATATAGGTGCACGGTTGTGTTGGTTTTGGCATGTTTTAAAAAGGCCTTTACCACGTTCAGCGGGTCTTTATTATCGTTAAGCCTTCCCACCCATAAAAACACCGGGCTGCCTGTAGCCCCGGTTTTCTTCCTGGCTAAAGCTCTACCAATGGGATAAAAATTGGATGATACCTCCATCACTTCCTGTATTTTCCAATAGGCAGAAATATTTCCTTTTCTTACCCAATCCAACCCCATATCCATCGCGGCAAACAGGTAGGCATCTGTAAATCGGTCTGCCAGCTTTTGCGCGTATTTTTTTAAGCCGGTCATTGGTTTTTCAGCGTGGTGATGAGCTATTATCTTTGTTTTCTTAGGTAGGATGAGGTGTAATAATATCAATTGCACCGGGTTATGCAATCCCTGCACTATTACAACGTCCGGCTTTAGGTTTTTTATAAACCGGTTTAGTTTAAAGGGAAAATGTGTTTTTTTACGGTTTAAGTTTACAAACTTATACTCCACGCCATTGTGCATGGCATCTCCTTCATAGTCAATTTGCTTAAGGCTGATTACCTGGTTGTTTTTTGCCAGTTGCTCAAAAATACCCTCATAGCCGGCAGTGCGCTTAAACCAGCTTTCGGGCGTGTCAAAACCGGGGGAATAACTATAACTTATGGATACGTACAGCATACAACCGTGTTTTAAAATAGCCCGTCAATACTTTTGTATTTACTGTTTTGAAACTGTAAAAAACCAACGTGGTAAAGCGATGATGGTTTGCTTTTTAATTGCGTTTTGCTTAGAACACGCCCGACCATCAGCATGTGGTAGCCCATTTTTTTGTTCGAGATGATTTCTATCTCCTTATACGCACCCACAAAGTCGGGCACTGGGAATTTGAACAGTTCGCTCGGTATCGTTTTAAAAGGTAATTGGGCCGGCGATGTTGGCGATTTGCTGGAATGCTTGCCCAGGCTATAGATTGTTTCAATATCAACATCATTGGTATCGCAAACAACTACTTTTTTGGCGGCAAGTATCTTGTCGAGGGTAACATTGGTGGTTCGGAGGCCTAATATGTACATGTCTTCCTGTTGTATGTAGCCATGTATATCCATCGGGAAAATATTGCAATACCCGTCGTCTTTATAGGATACGATAATGATACTGCGCGGGTACGAATACATTGCACTGATAACCCTGCGACTTTGATAGGTATTGGCTTTCGATCGTAAAAAGTAGGCAAACAGTACCAGCCGGTGCAAAGTAGTTAATTGGTTGTTTTTTACACTTTCAACCTTAAATAAAAATAGCACACCGCTGGGGGTAGGTATTTTTTCAATAAGCGAAACATAGACGATGGCGTTGAGCTTCCATCCGGTAACAAAGTGAATTTGTGCTTCCTGGTTGCTGGTTAACGTGGCCTCATCGGCAGGTAACCAGGCTGCCATACAAAACGGATCGAGGCAAATCATGCTGTTGGTAGCCGTGATATCAGCCTGGTAAGTTCCATTTTTCAGGTAAACTTTTTCCTCAACATCTGCCGGGTGCAGCCTTGTAATATAAAACGTCCGTATTTTTTTATTGTCGAAAAAAAGCTTGTTTATTAATCCCATTTTTAAAAAGTATCAATATCTGCTGATGTGAATTTAACTTTATCCAGCGGCAAATCCTCACCTAATACCTTAAATATTGCCGGAAAGGATTGAATAGATTTAAACCGCATAGCAAACAGTCCGTGTAAGGTAGTTCCGGGGCTTGCATGAAAATGTATTTGTTTAAGCCCAAGTTTACCGGCAAGTTTTTTTAGCTCGTACATCATATCGTCAAAATCATCGGCCTGCAAATTAATATCCCCAATTAAAAGTATGCCGTTTATTTTAATCCATAAAGTTGAACGGCCTACTTTAATAACTTTTGTATCGTTGTATGACTTGTATTTTAAATAACTGTCATCCCGGTAAACTCCACTGCATCCGTCATTAAATACCGAATTTTCTATCCCTCTTTGCTGCAGCAGGTGCTTCTTCAGAACGCGTTCCTGGTAGCGGCCATGCAGCGTTTTTATTGCCGGTAATTTTCCAAAAAAACGGTTCCACGAAAAATTCGGGGTGTGGATGATAAAACAATCTAAATAATGCGTCGTCTGCCAGCCCAGCTTGTTTACAAAGCCGGGCAGGGAGTTTTGATTTGGAAAGCCAAAAAGCAGCCTGATACACAGTTCGCTGCATAGCTGAAACGTAGTGAGAGCCAGTTCCACAAATAGCCCCCTGTTACGGTGCGCAGGGTGTGTCATCGTATCGGCCGATTGTGCAGCCAAAATAACACCGTTGTCAGCTTTTATAAAACACGGTATAACCGCATAAAATGCAATTGGCTGCCGCCACGTGGTGTAGGCAATAAAGCCTGTAAATTCAACACCGCTGAACGTAGTATTATATTTTTTTGCAAAAAAATCCCGGGAGACCTCTTTTCCATAAACGGTACTATGCAGTAGCCCTACATCAGCCAGGTTGCCTGCGGTTAACCTTTCAACGGTATATTTATCGGTGGCCGGTTTACTACTCATAGCTACCCTTTATGGTTGCACGCATTTGGTTGTTAACTGAAATAAATGGATTTATGGTAAAACGTTCGCGCATGGCGGCGTCACTTTTATCAGCCCGATTTAAAAAGTCGGTGGCAAGCAGTTGGGTATAACCGGCTCTTTTTGCTGATGCAATAACTTCGGGACTGTAGGAGCCGTAGGGGAATGCAAAGCTGCAAATACTTTTTTGGGTAATGTTTTCAAGAAAAATCTTGCTTTTAACTAACTCAGCCATAGCATCATTAATATTAATTCTTGCTAAATCGTTATGATAGAGACTATGTGCGCCAATGGTGACAAAAGGCGAAGCCGATAACTCCGCTATTTGGCTTACAGACATTTGTTGCCAATAGTCATAATCGGATGGGTTTGTTTTAAAGGGCGATAATGGGTACAATTCCTTCATCATCGCTGCCTTTTCGATAAAACCACAGCCCCACAGCTTTTCAATTAAACCCGTACCTGTTGTTGTCGAAATATATTTGTTATGCCCGTTTTTTATGTATGTCTCATCACTCACAACGATTTTATCCGGGCCGTACTTGCCAAAAATGCTGATAAAATCGTTCCATAAAACATTGTGGCCTTCACTTGTTATAGCAGTTATAAAAAATGTTGCCGGCACCTGGTATTGCTGCAAAAGCGGTAAAACATATTTAAGGTTATTCGCAAATCCGTCATCAAACGTCAGGCAAATATTGAACTTATCGTTGCTGAATTTTTGTGCGTAGTAATCATCCAGCGACACCACATTAAAGTGCTTTTTATAGAATTTAAGATGTGCCTCAAAAGTTTTTTTGGTGATGAAAAGCGTGTTGAATTTTAACGGTTCGCTACTACAAACACCGTGATAAAGTATTATCCTGTTGCCTTTTGAATATTTATAAATGCCATTGCCCAATCCAAGCGTATGCTGTAAATCCCTGGAGAGGTAAACGGCGCGCCTGACAGCCCTGGCTGATATTTTTTGCAGCAGGTTCATACCTCGATTGTTTCGTTAATTGTCACAGGGAATTTAGTGTTTGGCTGGTGTATCCGTATTTGTTTTATCAATGCAGGTACATCACCCTTTACATATTTACAACAATCGGTGAAAAAAACGCGGCTAAAACCGGTTAAATCCATGTCGTGCAATTGCGGCAGCAATTCTTCATCAAAAAGGCTGATTTCCCCTTTGTGGGTTACCAGCAAGATTTCCACTGGATTAAGCGCAAAAAAGGCATTGTAGCTATTTTTTCCTGTAGGTTTTTTTGCCACTACCAGATCTGCATCCTTGCCGGTAGCAATATCGCCGCAATTCAGCTTCCAAACAGTGGTCGGGTTATGGTTTAAGGTCGCGAAAAGACCTTCATCGCTAAGCATACCGGTGTCCCTCGCGAGTCGTAGTTGTTCCCAAATGTTCCAGTTGCCGGTTAAGGTAGAGTCGGTCCCGAATAGAATTTCGGTATGATTACTCAATACATTAACCGGGGCGGTTTTATTTAGCAGGAAGAAATTCGTTTCGGGGCACCATACTATCGCTTCAAAATGTTGGGCCTGCTCGCCCAACATGGCAACTCCATGTACGCCTATTAATTTTCGTTTTAAAATGTTAAATTTTATCAGTTTGTCAATTTCTTTCGACGATTGCGCGTCGGTTCCCTCGCCAACATGTATGTTTACAGGCAGACTCTTTTTTGCCGGGTTATTCAGCTTTACTTTCCACTGTTTTTCAAACTGCACTGAGTGCAGGCAATGGGTTTCTTCAAAAACCGTTATCGGCATATTTGTTAAACCACTTTTTTCGCCGTGATTAACCACGGTGGTAACACCGCAAAGCAGGTTTTTGTAAACACCCCATTGGAATCGTAATGCTGCCGGTATTTTTGTTATGGCAGCAATTTCGTCTTTATATGCCTCGTGTATATGTTTACCCCATTCGGTGTAATTACTAAAAACCTTGCCACCAAGGGCGGGGAACAGGTTGAAATCCAGGTGGTCGTGCGAGTTGATGAGGCCGGGGAAAGCGATGGCGTTGTTAAACGATATACTGAGGTGCACAATTTTGCCGTTGGCAGATGCCGGATTAATGTCCGCTATCTTTCCGTTGCAAACCCGGATGTTTACCGGTGTCTCAGTTCCCAATATATCAACATTTTGCAGGACCATTATTCCCTCCCGAAATGTATCCCATATATTATTGGGAAGCCTTTAAATTTTTCGTAAACGTGCATGGCGTTTTGTACCTGGTAGTAGTGCCGAACGGTTTCATCAACGCGTTTTTCGATCTCATTGATCACCCTGAAATTATTTTTCGAAAGTATCGCCTTAATTTTATCGGTGGGGTGTACAAAATTTTGTACCGCAATATGCGTGTTATTATGCTTAAAGGTACGCTGCCCGCCCGATGCCAGCGCATTGGGGTGGAAATCAGTAATGATAATTTCGCCTTTATCTTTTACTAAGCGGCTCCACGAGGTTAAGGCCTCCTCAAGGTTCTTAATATGGGCGACTGTAAGGGTTGACAGGATTACATCGTACGTGTTATCAGGGATTTTTGAAAAATGGTTATCAGTAATCACATAGGTCTCATTAGAAGGGAATTTTTCGCGCAATTTTCCCAGCATGCCATGCGAAACATCGAAACCCGTGAGACTCGCAATGTCTTCATTGAAAATTTTAGGCCAATGCCTGCCTGTTCCACAGCCAATATCGGCCACGTTTTTATTTTTTATATCGATAGTATTCAACAGTTCGGTAAAAACCAGTTCATCCAAATCGAGCATGAGGTTACCCGGTTGCGCATCGTAGTCATCAGCCCAGATATCGTATGCCTCTACAACTCCCCGTTCTTTGAAGGCGGCTGGTTGGACGTTTTTACGGAAAATTTTTTTCAGCGTTTCTATCATTGTAAAAGAGTCAGGAATCAAGAGCCAAGAGTCAAGATATAAAAATTAAGCACCAAATCCTATATCTTATTGTATTGGTTCCTGATTCTTGCCTCTTGATTCTCTAATTCTCTATTCGTCATTACGCTTAAATAGCTGTGCCGGTTGCCCACGCAAATTATTTAATGCGGCAGGCAACCATAGCTTTTTACAGGGCGTAATTACTGTTGAGTAATTGTTTAATTGGGGTTAATTGGGTTTTGTGTGAATTGATGTCTCCGTATGGGAAATACCGGTGGTGTAAAACCGCCGGTATTACGGAGATTTTACCCTGGTACCGCATAACGTGTTAGCAAAAGATGAGTAAGATACTATTGTTTAATCCCAAAAGTTCAATTAATAAATACCGCATCCCTAATTCAATTTTAAACATTGCCGCATCGGTTAATGATAAATATGATTGGGTTATTGTTGACGGTAATTGTGAATCGGACCCTATAAAAAAGATAGAATCGTACCTCAACAGCGGTGAGTTCAAGTATCTTGGCTTTACAGTTATGCCCGGGCCGCAATTGAGGCAGGCCATTCTCGCCGCTAAGGCGATAAAACAAAAGTTCCCTGATACCACCATGATTTGGGGCGGTTACTTTCCATCCAATCAACCAAATGCGGTGTTGTATTCGGGTTATGTCGATTTTATCATCAACGGCCCCGGCGATCATGCTTTTCCTAACTTAATTGATGCCTTAGAGAGCGGCCAGCCATTTGAATTTATTAAAAACCTTATCTATAAGGCTCCTGATGGGAAAATAACCAAGACCGCGAAGGAAGATTTAATAGATCAGGATTCGCTCCCGCCGCTGCCTTACGATAAGTTGGGCACGTTTTATCCCATTACCAAGTTTTTAGGCAAAACCTACCTGGGGAATAAAACACTGGCCTATCACTCCAGTATAGGTTGTCCGTTTACCTGCTCATTTTGTGCCGTGGTGCCGATATACGAGGCACGGTGGAAAGGAAAATCTGCGCAGGCAATTTATAAAGATGTAAAATACATAAAGGATAAATGGGGGGCGGATGCTATCGAATTTCATGACAACAACTTTTTTGTTTCAGAAAAACGTGCGGTTGAGTTTGCGAACCTGGTGAAGGATGAGAACATGACATGGTGGGGCATGGCGCGTATTGACACCATGAGCAAGTTTAAGGATTCATCTTTAGCGGCTATACGGGAAGCTGGCTGCAAAATAATTTTCTTTGGGGCGGAGAGTGGTAACAACGAGGTTTTGGCGCAGATGGATAAGGGTGGTACCCAAACCGGTAACCAGATTATTGAGTTTGCCGAACGGTTAAAAAAGTTCGATATCATCCCCGAATATTCCTTTGTGTTGGGTACACCGGCGCCAACACCGGAAAAGGTACAGGCCCAGATTGATTTTGAGATTGACTTTATTAAAAAAGTTAAGGCCGTAAACCCAAAGACAGAGATAATAATTTATACCTACAGCCCTGTACCTACGGAAGGCTCGGAAATGTATAAGCAGGTATTGGCCAGCGGTTTCCGTTTTCCGCAAACTTTAGAAGATTGGATAAGCCCTGCATGGGAAAGTTTTGACTTGCGGAAAAATCCGCTAACCCCGTGGCTCACACCTGATATGATTGATAAGATACGGAACTTTGAAACGGTGCTTAACGGAGTGTATCCTACAGTTACAGACATCCGGCTTAATTTAATAAAACGGAAGGCTATACAATTGGTGGCCGGCCTGCGTTACAAAGTTAATATGTACAAATATCCGTACGAAATAAAGCTGTTGCAAAAAGTTTGGCGTTACCGCCAGCCCGAAATACAAGGTTTTTAATCCAATATTAAAGTGCACCTGGTTAATTTAAGTGTTGAGAATAAACGTGATGAAACCGTAGATACGGCTTTCGGAGATTTGTACATTGATGTACGAAACCAGGAAAAACGCGTTTTAACAGATTGCCAGGTAATGTTTTTGCCAGATATTGAACCGACACATATCCATTATAAAGAATGGCAGGTAAGGAAAAGATCGGCAAAAAGATTGATTGATTATCTGAAGGAAAAAAGCAAACCGCTTAATATTTTAGAAGTGGGCTGCGGCAATGGTTGGTTATCGTCGATGCTGTTAACCATCAAAGGCTCAAAAGTTACCGGCATAGATGTAAACGAACCTGAAATTATGCAGGCGAAACGTCTTTTTAAAAACGAAAGGCTAGATTTTATTTGTGCGGGTTTCGACCCCACCATGTTTTCGGGCTCAAAGTTTGATGTTATTTTATTTGCAGCATCCATACAATATTTCCCATCGCTAAAAAATATTTTGCAAAGTGCGCTTTCATGTTTGAAAGGGAATGGCGAAATTCATATTATCGATACAAATTTTTACAGTGCTAACCAGGTTGAAGGTGCTGCTCGCCGGACCGAACAATACTACAACGACATGGGGTACCCCGAAATGGCGGCCTATTATTTCCATCACACTGTAAACGATTTGAAGCCATTTAATTACCGGGTATTATTTAACCCGCACAGGCTGGTCAATAAAATGAGTAAAAGAGACCCATTTTACTGGGTGACCATAAAACATTAAATATTATGCCGGGGCAATCGCTATTACATACCTATAAAAGGCATCGTACTTTAAAAACAAGTATTGTATCGGCATTGCCTATAGTTATTTTGATGCCCCACAGCGCATGTAATTGCCGCTGCGTGATGTGCGATATCTGGAAAGATAACAAAAACCTGAAGCAGCTAACAGAAGATGACGTTTTTGGCTTGCTTGGTGCCATGAAAAAATTTGGTACGCAGGAAGTCCTAATGTCTGGTGGGGAAGCTTTGCTGAATGCCAATTTTTTTAAGCTGTGCCAGATCCTTAAGCAAAACAACATCAAGGTAACCTTGCTTACAACCGGGCTCACTATTAAAAAGCACGCCCTTCAAATACTGGAGTTTGTTAGCAATGTTATCGTATCAATTGATGGAGATGAGCCGCTGCATGATGCCATCCGGAACATTCCGAATGCTTTTAGTAAGTTGAGGGATGGCGTTGAGTGTATTAAGTCAATAAATCCGTATTATCGGATAACTGCCCGTACTGTTATACACCGTTTAAACTTCAGGAACTGGGAAGCCATAATCAATGCGGCGCGGTTGATGGGGATAGATCAGGTCAGCTTTTTACCTGCCGACGTAAGCAGTCATGCATTTAACCGACAAATGGCCTGGGAAGAACCCAAGCAGCACGAAATATTAATTTCCGAACGCGAGTTGCCAGAGCTGCAGGAAGTAATAACGCGCATAATCAGTAATTCATCAAATTTCACCAACAGGTTTATTGCCGAATCGCGGGAGAAGATACAGGACATTTACAATTATTATGCCGCATTTTATGGGTTAAATCCTTTTCCTTTCAAAAAATGTAATGCGCCATGGGTATCTACAGTTATTGAGGCGGATGGGAATGTAAGGCCCTGCTTTTTTCACGATGTGATAGGCAACATCAGGGATTCATCATTGGATGTCATCTTAAATAGCGATAACGCAGTTAATTTCAGGAAAACGTTGGAGATGAGTAAGAATGATGCCTGCATAAAATGCGTATGTTCACTAAATCTGTCGCCGTTTGCAAAGCTGGCTTAATTTATAAAGTATGAAGAGTATCTTGTTTTCACATTCCTACTTTTTGCGTTTTGACCCAAAGCAATGGCAGTTGGGGCAGCCTTACCCACCGCTGGGCACCATTTACGCCGCCGCTTTTATGCGCCAAAATAACTATACAGTTTCGCTTTTTGATACCATGTTTGTGAGTGATCCGCAGGAAATTAAGTCATCGCTGGAAAAAAATAAACCCGGCTATTTTGTGGTGTACGACGATGGCTTTAATTACCTCACAAAAATGTGCCTCACAAACATGCGCGAGGCGGCCTTTGAAATGTGTAAAATAGCTAAAGCCAATGGCTGCACTGTTATCGTTTCAAGTTCGGACTCGACAGACCGTTACGCAGAATATTTAGCAGAAGGGGCCGATTTTGTGATAATAGGAGAGGCCGAGCATACCCTGCTGGAGCTAACCACCCACATAAAAGACGGCCTAAGTAATTTTGATTCTATAAACGGCCTTGCTTATATAAAAAACGGCGCTGTTACCAAAACAACCGGTCGCCCGGTTTTAAAAGATTTAGACAGCCTGCCCTTGCCGGCCTGGGATTTAATCGACATAGATATTTATCGCCAAACGTGGCTCAAAAACGCGGGGTATTTTTCATTGAACATGAGCACCACAAGGGGCTGCCCGTTTAAATGTAACTGGTGCGCCAAGCCAATTTACGGTAATCGCTACAACTCACGCAGCCCTGAAAACGTGGTTGCCGAGATTAAAATGCTTAAGGATCGCTATCAAATGGATCATATATGGTTTTGCGACGATATTTTCGGCTTGAAACCCGGATGGGTTAAAGAATTTGCAAAGCTGCTGTATATCGAAAATATTAAAATAAGGTTTAAAATACAATCCCGGGCTGATTTGTTGGCCGATGAGGAAACCGTTAAAGCCCTCGCGCTAGCCGGCTGTGAAAACGTTTGGATAGGAGCTGAGAGCGGCTCGCAGCAGATATTGGATGCCATGGATAAAGGCATCACCATTGCGCAAATACGCGACGCTACCCGGCTGATGAAGGAAAATAATATCAAACCATCGTTTTTTATCCAATTCGGGTATCCAGGCGAATTGAAGGATGATATTAAATTAACCATTGATATGATAAACGAATTATTGCCTTTTGAAATAGGTATATCGGTATCATACCCGCTACCCGGTACCGTGTTTTACGATAGGGTTAAAGCTGATTTAAAGAAAAAAACCAACTGGACAGATTCAGACGAGATGGCGCTGATGTTCAGCAATACTTTCCCTCCATCGTATTACAAACAGCTGCACAAGTACGTGCACCAAAACTATCATAAACACCTCGCTAAAAACAGCCTGGTTAAACTAATTCATAACCCGTTAAGTGCTAATTTTAAAAGTATCAGGAAAGCCGTTTCGGTGATTTATCATGCGCCTGCAACACTTATCGAAGGCCTGAAACTACGGAAGCTGGAGGAAGCATGATGGCAGCAGCAGGGGCAAATATCAACGAGCAACAGGCGGAATCGGCGTTTAGCACACAGTCGGTTATTTTTGATGAGTTGTACTCTGGCAATACCATTATTAACTATAAAAGGGAACGGGTGCGCGATCATGTTTTAAGATTGCTGGCGCCCGGCAGCTCAATCCTGGAGCTGAACAGCGGCACAGGCGAGGATGCATTATTTTTTGCAAACCGGGGCCACATAGTTCATGCAACTGATATATCTGAAGGGATGCAACAGGAGCTACAACGGAAGGTTGTGCTGAATGGTTTGGAGCACCATATTAGCACCGAAATATGTTCCTATACTCAGCTTTATAAAATAGAGAAAGCTGGTCCGTACGACCATATATTTTCCAACTTCGCAGGTCTTAATTGCACAGGTGATTTGGATAAAGTACTGGCATCATTTAATAATCTGCTAAAACCCGGGGGGACAGTTACTCTTGTGATTTTACCGAAATTTTGCCTTTGGGAAACCTTAATGATTTTTAAGGGGAAATTTCGTACGGCATTCCGCAGGTTTTTTAGCAACAAAGGGGCGACGGCGCACATTGAAGGGGTATACTTTAAGTGTTGGTATTATAATCCATCTTTTATCATAAAAAATCTCGGGGATAAATTTAGTGTAAATGGCTTAGAAGGCTTATGCACCATCGTACCGCCATCATACATAGAAGGTTTCGCTGAAAAGCACCCCAAAGCGTATCAATTTTTGAAAAATAAAGAAGATAAGTTAAAAACTACCTGGCCCTGGAAATATATTGGGGACTATTATATTATTTCTTTAACAAAGAAATAGTCGCTCATATCATTTGTGGATATTCTATTTTATCAGGGGATATCAATATGCACATCCCAAACCCTTGCTTCTTCAATTACTTCAGGGTCGTGTGAGCAAATGAATAAACCTACCAGTGCTTCATCCGGCATGTTTTTCATTATATGTGCACCTACGGTTTTCAAAGGTTCGCCAACGTGGCCTATACGCATGATCAGTCGCTTCCCTATACGCTGTAACTGAATTACTTCGAACTTTTTTTCAGGGTAAAATATTTCGCCCTCCGGGTCTTTCATGTTTTCGCCGGTGAGCGAACGCCACTGCATTACAGTAAGTCCATCGCCATGCTCAACTGTATTTAGTTCGATGGATTTTTCGTCATTAGATTCTCTTATCATCCAACCAATTTTACGATGATTGTTGCCTTTTGCGCCTATAAATTCAAAATTTGCGGTGGCGGTAAAGTCACCCTTTATTTTTTTGTAAACGAATTGAAATTCGTCGCGGTTAAACCAGATGTTATAGCCGGATCCCTTTAAAAAATAGACGTGGGTAACTTTATCGTAAGTTGCTGCGCCGGCATTTTTAGGGTGACCAATATCTTCATGCTTGTCAAACATACCAACGGCATCTGCCTGGGCAATGACGCGATTAACAGACAGGAAAAAAACAATAAAACAAGCTGTGCTTGCGATAAAGGATTTGCATTGCATAACAAAGGCCGGTATAAGTTTACAGCTAATAAAGCTATAAAAATACCGGCCCTGGTTATGGTGCAATTTTAACTTTTTATGGTTAATTATTGCCTTCCTTCTTTTCCTTCTTGTCTTTTTTATGCCCGTTAAAATCAAACATCCTCGATATGGTAAAACCTATCCTGTATTGTCCGCGGCCATAACTCGACTGGGTGCCGCTTAGGTAGTTTATTTCGTTAACAGCGCGGGCGTTGGTTACGTTAAGTGTAAATACGTGTCCGCCTGTTTCCATTTCGAAACCAAAGCCCAGTGGGTCGGAAAAGCCGTTGCCCTGGGTATGCTGGAATGACGAGAAAGAATGAGCATAGTCAATTATAAAGCCCGCGGCTTTTGAAAGTTTTAAACGTAAAGTAGCGTTCAGCGCAATAAAGTCAAGATCGTTACCGGGCACAAATGGTATTGGTGTGTTGTTGCGAACTACAGATGGCGCTATTTGCAATACATTACCCGGCGAAAAGCTGTGTGCTATCAAAACCTGCCCAAAATAAGAGAACCTGTCAGACGCTTTGGTAAAATCCTTACCGTAGGGCCTTAAGGCGGTTTCGCCCAATAAAGTTATGGCAAATGGTGAGCCGCCATTAGCCTGGTGCAGCACAGCATATTTCAGTTCCAAATCGGCAAGACCGCCAATTGTGCTGCGCCCCATGTCGATATTAAGATTGTCGGTCAGGCCATATTCAAACCCAATGTAAACATCTGCCACATCATCGAGACCGTAGTATAACTTGCCGCCACCGTTTTTACCTGCAAAATCGCCAAAACGGTGTATTACCAAAAAGTTGAAATTATTTTTCTTGATCGTTTTTGTGCTTTGCGATAAAACAAGCCTGGATGATTTATAAATTTCCATAGGCCCTTTTGCGTCATCATTGCTCATTGAGTTCAACAGCGAGTCGGCTGCAGTTGTTTTTTTGTCGGAATCGCCCTTCTGGGCCATTAAGGTCACGCTTGCTAACATGAAACTTAACAGGATTATACATCTTTTCATATCGGGAGTGTTTAGTGTGTGATGGTTATTTATAAAGTACATAATTTGCCGAAACCGTCATTTTGATGCTCTCGGCTATGTTGTGAAATACAATTTTTGGAATGTCAATATGATGGTCGGCGCATTTTACCATAAATTCCGATTTCATACTTATCGCCCCGCCTTTCACCGTCATAGTACCGGATATGGTGCGTTTCATGGTTACATTGTGCACGGTTAAATCGCCGGTTACATTTACCGGGTAGCTTCCATCCTTAGTCACATCAATTTTTTCAGCTATTTTGCCTTTAAAAGTAGCGCGCGGGTATTTGTCGCTCTCCATATAATCAGAGTTAAAATGCTCCTGCATTAATGATTTAGGGAACTTGAACGAACTGATAAGCACTGTGAAGTTTAGCTCGCCGGTAGCAGCATTGAATACGGAGGCACCCGTTGATGTTTCGGCCTTAATATCCTCTATTGGTGCAGTTGAAAACAGTGTTATACTGGCATTTTTGCAAACGTAGAGGTCCTGTCCCGCCTGGAAGGTTATCATCCAGGCAAGTAACATAATACTTAGATATTTCATTCTTTCTAGGGTTTTGTTAACGAATTTAAGTTCCAGCTTAGCCCTACCGCAACGCCGGTAGACTGTAGTTTAACCTGGCTGTAGCCAATGTTTGATAAAGGAATTTTCATATATGGTTGTATGCTGATACCAACCTTTGAGTTAATTTGATGTTCATAAGTAGCATTTAAGTTTACCACGCCAAAAAAGTATTTGCCGGGGTTAGCAACGTTTATTGTTGAAGGCCCTGTAGCATTACTGCCGCCGCTATAGCTACTGGTGATACTACTCGCATTATATTCAAATTTATAACTCTCGTGCAGCATAATGTATGATGACAACCCGGTGCCGAACGACAATTTATTTTGATTACGGTGGTAAACCTGGTAGCTAACATTTAAAGGGATATCAAGCATCCGGCAATCCGCAGTAACTTCCTGCGGCGACACAGGCCATTTAACGCCATTGCGGTAGTTGTTAAAATTGGTTGCATAAGGTTTAACCGAATACAATGCGCCGGTTGTTACCGTAAGTTTACGCGATAGCCCTACCGCAAAAGTCAAACCTATATTTGTGCCTACTTTGCTTTGCGCAAATGAATTTACTCCATTTAAATCAGGTGCTGCAATCACACTTAAAGTATATTGTGGGCGGTACGCCATTTGCGGTTTTACCTTTGGCTTAACCGGTGTATTGGTGGCCAAGCCATTCTTTGTATCAACCGCTGGTTGCGTTACAGCGGGTTGTATTACCGCTGGCTTGTTATCTGTTGTTGCAGATTTGGTAACCGGCGCCTGGTTTATAGCGTAAGCATCGTTACTTACATTGTTGTTTTTAACCGCTTTGTCAATAATAGTATCCTTTTTCGGGCTTACTGGTGTTGTGGCAAATTGTTGTTTATCATTTTTAACTGCAAGGGTTGCTGGTTGCTTTTGCAGGTTATTTTTTAATACTTTTTTGCCGGCAATGCTCTGTACTTTATCCTTTGCAATACTATTTGTTTTTTTGCCGGCAATAGTTTGGGACTTATCAATAGCAGTGTCTTTTACAGCTTGTTGGGCGATAGCCGGTTTATCAATAATGGTGTCGGGCCTTTTCGTGCCTGCAATTGATTTATTGTCGATTATCGTATCTTTTTTAGGGTGAGCAGCTATTTGCGTAGGATTGCCACTTTGCTGTCCGCCATTTTTAGGGCGTAAAGCCCACCAACCTAAAAAAACTAACATTAGTGCAGCAACACCACTTAAAATAGGCCACAAATAAATAATCCCTTTGCGTTTGGGTTTATCCAGCAGCTGCTCGAGCGCATCCCAATCTCCCTCCTCGTACCGGATCTCATCGACCGGGTCCTCCAGCTTCTTTTTAAAAAGATCGTCTAATCTTTTTTCGTTCTCTGTGTTCATTCTCTAATACCTTTGTTTAAAAACACCCCGTTCATGTTTATCGCTTTGATAGCTACTATCGGGGTGCAATCCATGCCATTATTATAATTAGCACCACCGGCAGACGAATCTGCCTTTAATATCATGTTTTTTAGCTTTTGCCTGGCCTTATGCAAATTCGACTTTGAAGTGCCGGCATTTATGTTAAGCATTGTTGCGATTTCTTCGTGCGAATAACCTTCAATTGCAAAAAGGTTAAACACCGTGCGATAAGCCTGGGGGAGCTTTTGCACCATCGCTAAAAGATCATTATAATTCAGGTTTTTATCGGCAATGTCGCCATCGCTTACGTGTTCGGCCTTTTCCAAATCTTCTGTGTAGGCCATTTTTAAATTGGCCCTGTAGTAATCAATGGAGACATTCATCATTATCTTACCCAGCCACGCCTTGAACGGCCTGCTGGTGTCAAAGCTTTGGATATGGGTAAACACCTTAAAAAAACCCTGGTTCATCACCTCCGCCGCTTCATCGCGGTTCCCGGCATAGCGCAGGCAAATCCCCATCGAAAAACCGTAGAAGGCTTTATAAAGCATTTTCTGGCATTTCCTGTCCTGTTTTATGCAGCCCGCGATCAGTTGATGTAACTCTTCTTCTCCCATATGGGTTAAATCCTGTTAGCTAATGTAGTTCCCATTGTTCTAAACGTTATCACGTTGATTGTTAAAAAAAGGTTGCCTTCCGGCTTTTAAAAAATTGCGGAACGTGTATAATTAATTGATAATCAAATAATTAAAAACGTATATTATAATACCGTTTCTATATTTATTTAATAATCCCTGCCAGAAGTTTTAAATTTCCAGGCGAAATTTATTTGCTTAAAATTTATATCAAAGGCAACCATTTAGCCCGGATTACCGATATAATTAACAAACACCGCCGTTAAAGGCATCTAAATTTAAATAAATGGTTCCGGTTTCTGTTGTTATGATTACAAAAAATGCTGCTGACATTATTAATGGCTGTATAGAACAGGCCAGGAAACTAACCGATGATGTTATAGTTGTATACAACGGAGATGATGACGGCGCTTCAAGTATTGTTGAGGGGCACAACTGCAAGGCTCACAAAAAGAACTGGGATGGTTACGGTGCCAACAAAAACAAAGGCATTGAAGAAGCTAAATATGGATGGATACTAAGCGTAGATGCTGATGAGATACCTGACTATGAACTGATTAAAGCCATTCATAACATCGATTTAAGCGACACCCGGGTTATTTACGATATTAAATTCCGCTCGTACTTTGGGGGCAAACCTATCCGTTTTGGCAGCTGGGGGCGCGACCATCATATTCGCCTGTTTAACCGCAATTGGGTAAAATGGTCGGAAACGATGGTTCATGAAACGCTGGTGATACCATCGCATTTCCAAAAGAAAAAAATAGAAGGTGCTATTCACCATTATTCGGTGCAAAACGTGCAGGAGTTTGATAATAAAGGCAGTTACTACGCAAAGCTAAGTGCAAAAAAATATTTCCGGGCTGGTAAAAAGGCCAGCGTAATTAAATTGTATATATCCCCAATTTTTGGTTTTATCAAAAATTATATTTTTTGCCTGGGCTTTTTGGATGGCCGTGAAGGCTGGGAAATAGCCAAAATCACTGTTAAAAATACTCGCCGCAAATATCATTTTTTAAGCCAGATGGAAACCAATGGCGAACGGCAACCTGCGAAGGACAGGTTGGTGGTTGAGTATTAATACCCTGCTTATATTGGGGCGATACCGTCTAACACTTTCTGGTAGAAAGCCAGATTTTCCTGTGCAATCTTACTTATTTCGAATCGTTCCTTAACCCTTTCGTATCCATTTTTTGCCAAGCTTGTGCAAACATCGGGGTTATTTAAAAGGTAAATTATTGACGATGCTATTTGCTCTACATTATCAGGATCGATAAGCAGCCCGGTGGTTTCATCCCCCAGCAATTCCGGGCCCGATGTGCGGTTTGAATTTATTACAGCAGTGCCACAGGCCATCGCCTCTAGCGGCGCCAGCGCAAATGCCTCGGCATACGATGGAAATACACTTATTGCAGATTCCTGTAAAAACGAATATAATTCATTGGTCGCAACATGGCCTTTAAAAATCACCGAAGATTCAGCCGCAGCATTTAAGTAAGCCCTGACCTTTTGCAGCGGGCCTTTGCCCAGTATGAACAACTGCGCATCAGGACAGGATTTATTTACAATATTCCACGCTTTAGCCAGTTGGTATATTCCTTTTTTCTCTAACAAAGTTCCGGTAAATATTACCTGCTTCGCCTTTTTGATGATGTTTTTCGCCGGGATGTTTGTATCTATTCCATTGTATAGCACAGTAATATGTTTATTATAAGATAGGTATAGTGCGCTTTTATCAGCCGTGTATTTACTTGCCGACGATATACCTGTCGCCCGGTTTAAAATAACCTGCTCCATTTGGAGGACGTTGGCGGGAACGGCTTGCTTCGCTTCGTTTTTAAAGTAGGTGATAGTACCGTGCATTTTTACCATCACCGGAACCGACAATTTTGGGAACGGAACTACGCTTTTACAAAACCGTACGTAATCGTTGTAGTCGGGCATCTCAACAATATCGATATTGTATTCTGCAATGATTTCTTCCAGCCTAATTTGATAGATAGCCAGGCTTTTTTTGATATCCCGTTCCATCAGACCAGATTCGTTTAGCAAGCGCATACCAATCCGTGATAGCAACGACGTTTCGTCGCCTAAAAAATCAAAATTATACCCCCTGCGAAAACGAAAAACTTTAACACCCTCGTCATCGAATTCATCGGCGCCGCCATAACCCGGGCCATATAAACCGGCAACTACCACTTTATTCCCGTGTTTTGCCATTTGCTGGGCCAGCAACCTTACAGATGTACCGATACCGCCATGCCTGCCGGGGGGGTATTCATCGCACAGGTATAGGATATTCATTTATTGAGTAAATTTTTAAAGTTATTGATGTGCACGCGTGTTATTTGCCTGGTCAGTATTGTGATTAACATGTACAAAAAAACAGCAAATAATCCCTGGAGTAAGAAATTGATTTTTAGCTGGATACTTGCGAAGTAAACTCCGACAGCTTCAGCGGTAAAAATCAAAATCGGCCAGATAGATATCAGTGTGATTTGGCGGTTCACCAGCCTGTAATACAGCAATGCCTGCAGTAACGTGGTACCTAAGAATGCGGTGGCCGCCCCTAAACCACCAAACCTTGGTATCAAAATCAGGTTCAGGCAAACATTTGTGACTGCGCACACTATCGTTACGATTGATACAGATTTGTACTTTTTCGCGGCAAAGCTTATCGACCACAGCAGGTTGATGAAAAATTGCAAGGGGATACAACCCGACAATATTAAAAACTGCAGCGAGTTTGAACTACCATATTTGCCATGAGTTATTAAAGAAATAACAGGCACCCATAAAATATTTAGTATTAACGGGATTAAAGCTGCGAAAAACAACTCCACAACATTGAATGCTGTAATATACTTTTGGTATTCAATATTAATATTGCCGTTTCCGCTTAATAACCTCGCAAAGCGCGGTAAAATTATCGGGGCAATGATCAACATCGGTAACCGGGAAAGCTCATAAGCCCGGTAAGCAAAGCTATAGTCGGCTAAAATGCTGGTGCTTGTCATGATCCCAAGCAGAATCCAATCCATTCGCGACAGGCTGATATCAAATATAACTGATATGTATTGTGCCGACGATTCCCTAATAAGTTTTATATACGCCTTGAATCGGAATTTTAGATCAAAGCTTGTTTTCGCAAGCAGGTAAACAAGTAAGCCGACAAGTTCAAACACCCCTGCGCAAATTAAAATCGCCAAAACGGTGTTTATATAAAGAATACCCTGCTTTAACAGCAGCCAGGCAGCGGCTATTTTACCAATATTACTGATTATGCTGATAACTCCGTAAGGCGTAAATTTTTCTTTGGCATTTAAAAATTGCTTTAAGGGCACACCAATAAAAATAAGCCCTTGCGCTAAAAAGAACCAGGGTAATTGTTTATACAAGCCTGCTTTTGTGCCCATTATGTTGTTAAGCAGTAACAGGAATAAAAACGTTATTAAAAACCCGGTTATGGAATGGATAAAAAAAGCGGTTGCTGCCCAATCTGATTGCCGGGAAGCCGCGACTCGCCGCACTACTACCTGCTCCAGCCCAAAGCCAAGAACCGTAGTTATCAATATAGAGACGGCGTTAGTCCAGCTGATAACGCCAAAATCATATTTCGACAGGTAAACTGAGATAAAATAAAAGAAAAATGCCCCCAGCACCTGTACAGAAATTGCCTGCAAGCCCGATGAGAATATTTTAGTTAGTAACCTGTGTTTTGTCAATATTGATTATTTATGGCGCAGCATCAAAATTAATATAATCTTTCAGTTTGTTGTACATAGTGCACTACGGGGGATTCGCACTTTTGGCTGCCTGCCTATGCAAATTTAGCCAAAAAATAGAGTTAAGTTCTCGCATGAGTTACGCAGGAGATAAGCAGTTTTTACGAAAAGTACTGACACTAATTTGTCAGTACTTTTCGTGTTTTTCGACGTAACAGACAAGGTTAAAAGTGCGTTATTAAGGCAGAAACAGGCTTTTTGGTGTCCCGGGCCGTTGTTTCGCCGTTCCACCCTGTTCCATATGTTCCACTGTGAACAGTGAACATAAAACCATACTGCAATACTGGGATGGATAGGTTTATCCAGCGAGGGGTATCTGCAAAAGAGCCCGCGGAAACAAGACCGGTGAGAGTGCCTTTTTTGTGGGCTACACAGGCAACCCTTTTTGGATTCGATACGTAATTTCTATTGAAACTATTAACTCCTTTTAAACGCGATTAATTAAGTATTGATGTTAAACCCTATTGCTGTGTTTAATTTAAAAAAGTCCATAAACCGTATCGACTGGAAGTTGCTGTTGTTTTTGCTGCTTTTTTTGGATGTAAAAACGGGGATTAAAATTGCAGCAATAGTTATCATTTACCTGCTTCGCTTCGATTTCAAGTTCGGCTTTAGCTTTAAAAATTCAAGACTCCCGCTGTTTTACCCACTGATAATGCTCATCCCACTTATCAGCCTGGTGATAAACAAAGGGTACACAAATCCTGATTACCTGCTCGTTTTCATCACAGGCATGGGCTTTTGGCTACTTTGCCTGCTAGCCATACACCAGGTTAAACTGGCGGTTGAAAATAGTGAAACCGAAACCATACACCGAACTATACTGGTTTTCTTCGTTCTTAACGCCATTGTTTGCTTTTTTAATTTTGCCGCCATTGTTTGGGAAACTGGCGCACTTAACCCATACCGTTATCAGGGCGAATACCAGAAATATTTTATCGGAACGGGTGACTACATAAAGGGAATCACTTTTGACACATCCACAACCAATGCAGCCTTAAATGCGCTCGGGGTTCTTTACTTTTTGATAAGAAGAAATAATCCAATGGTGCTCGTTTGCATGGTTGTGCTGCTGTTTACCTGCAGCAATTTCCTGAATATGTCGCTGATACTGCTGTTTTCGCTGTTATTTATTTTCCGGACCACACGCGACCAAAAAAGCATTATCGTGGTTTGCCTGGTGCTGATGGTGGTTTTTATTGGTCGCATTTCACCACAAAACGATAAATACGTAGTTAAAACAATTGACGAGGCGATAAAAATCCCTGTTGGCGGCGATAGTAAAACAGTTGCAGCGGTAACCTGCACCAACGTCCCAACGCTGGAAGAAACCAGGAAAAGAATCGCCCAAAATTACCTTGACAGTATCTGGCGGTCGCACCGGAAAAAACAGGCGCTGGTAAAACCAACTACCATTACTGCACTGCCAAAAACAGAGCAGGGCAGGATATTTATTGATACGGCAGATATTAATTCGCTGCCTTATCAATCCATCGTCGATACAACCCCTGTACAACACGTGCTGTTAAATTTTATCGACGCGCATGCGGCCAGCTTGCCGTTATCGGCACAAAAAACTTTTAAACCGGGTCGCCCCGGTAAGGTTATCACTTTTTTCCAAACAGCAGCTTTCTTTCAACAACATCCAGCGAAAATAGTAGCCGGTGCCGGGATGGGTAATTTTTCATCGAAGCTGGCTTTCAGGGCCACCGGTTTTGGCTTTGCGGGTGGCTATCCGCAAAATCATGCTTATATCAATACTGATTTTTTGACTAACCATCTTGACGTTTATCTCAACTTTTTTGGTCGCCGTGCCAGTTTACATTCGTTAACCAACAGCCCAAATTCTGTTTATGACCAGCTATTATCCGAATACGGTTTACTTGGGTTATTGGCTTTCGCGATATTTTATGTGTGGTTTTTCGCCCGGCATGCCAAAGCATTTACTTATGGCCTGCCCGCACTGCTGCTTTTACTGCTGATTTTTTTTACTGATTACTGGTTCGAGCAACTGTCGGTAATTGTGTTTTTCGAGTTGCTCCTGTTTTTAAATATCAAGGAAGCCGATAACAAAACGCTGACAAGTTATGGACATCAATAATCCAAAGGTTACTGTTTTAATGCCGGCCTACAACGCCGGCAAGTACATTGGTGAGTCAATTTCATCGGTGCTGGAACAGTCGTTTACTGATTTTGAACTGTTAATAATTAACGATGGCTCTACAGATGACACAGAAAAAATCATCCGTTCATTTAGCGACCCTCGCATAGTGCTCATTAGCCAGGAAAACAAAGGAGTTTCTGCAGCACTCAATTGGGGTTTGGAAAATGCACGTGCACCTTACATAGCCCGGTTTGATGCGGACGACGTCTGCCTGCCAACTCGATTGAAGGTTCAGTATGAGTTTATCACTGCCTACCCTGAATATACTATTATCGGCTCGGCGGTTGATTATATTGATGCCGATGGCCATTTTATTTTCACCCATCATCCCGAAGGACATTTAAACGAAGAAATCCAGCAGTTGAAGTATACCATCTGCCCGTTTATCCACTCAAGTGTATTTTACAAAAAGGAAGCTGTGGTTAACAATGGTGGCTATAACGAGCATGCTTATACCTACGAGGATCATTTTTTATGGGTGAATATCCTTAGAAACGAGAAGGCCTGCAACCTGTCGCAGCCATTGATAAAGGTACGACTGAATCCCGAATCAATAACTATCGACGAAAAGTGGCGCACACGTAAATTCCGTGCTATTAAGTACTCCACTTTAAAAAGCAAAAATATTACAGAAGCTGAAGGGAACGAGCTCTACCAGATTGGCGGCAAACAATATTCGCCAAAAATAAAGCAGGGGGCTTACTATGCCTTATGCGGTAAAAAATTCCTGCTGAATAATTACCAGCCTGAAAAAGCACGTATGAACATGGTGAGGGCCATTAGCCTACACCCGCTGCGCCTGGATAACTACCTGATTTATACAATTAGCTATTTCCCGGAGCGGTTTATTACCTGGCTGCATAACATTAGCCAAGGCAAGTTTTAACAATGACAAGATGAGAGTAGCATTCATAGCAAGATCGACGCTATACACCGTTCCCGGCGGGGACACTGTCCAGGTTGTGCAAACAGCCCGGCAACTTACCGCATTGGGGGTTGGGGTTGATATTTTGCTCTCGAACGAAATGATATTCTACGAACAATATGATTTGTTGCATTTTTTTAACCTGATACGCCCGGCTGACATCTTGTATCACAGCAAAATGGCTAAAAAACCATTTGTAATATCGACGATATTATGCACCTACGGCGATTATTATAAATACAACCGTAGTGGCTTAGGAGCCATATTCACCCGCCTGCCTGCCGATGGGGTGGAATATTTAAAAACCGTTGCCCGTTGGATTTTGGGGAAGGACTACCTTTCGAGTATCGATTACCTGTGGAAAGGCCAGCGCAAAAGTATTATCGAGATATTGAATAAAGCCAATATCATTTTGCCCAATTCCGAATCGGAGTTTAGGCGGGTACAGGAAACCTATCCCTGCAAGGTAAAGCATATGATAATTACCAATGGTATTAATCCTGAGAAGTTTCCCTTTAACACCGCGATGGAAAAGGACGGGACCCTGGTGATTTGTGTAGCGAGGATTGAGGGGCGTAAGAACCAGCTTAACCTGATAAAAGCATTAAACAATACGCGTTTTAAGCTGGTAATTATTGGCGCGCCCGCACCTAACCAGCAGGAATATTACCAACAGTGCCGGGACATTGCGGCTGACAACATCAGCTTTGCCGACCGCTTGCCGCAGCATGAACTGCTGGAATATTTTCAGCGGGCTAAGGTGCACATTTTACCCAGCTGGTTCGAAACTACAGGTTTAAGTTCTATCGAGGGAACCGTAATGCATTGTAATATAGTAATAACTAATAAAGGCGACACACGCGACTATTTTGGCGTCGATGCGGTCTACTGCGACCCGGCCAGTCCGGAGAGTATACTTGAGGCGGTGGAAGAGGCTAGCGTTATGCCGTTTAATGAAGATTTATTAAACAGGATACTGAACAACTATACCTGGCAACAGGCGGCACAACAAACACTTAAAGCTTATCAATTAGTAGCTATAGCATGAAATTACGAATAGCAATATTAGGTACAAGGGGCGTTCCGAATTACTACGGCGGCTTTGAACATATATCCGAATATGTTTCTGAAGGGCTGGTAAAACGCGGACATGAAGTTACGGTGTATAATTCGCACAATCATCCTTATCAAAAAGATAACTGGAATGGTGTGAATATAAAACATTGCTACGACCCGGAATACCTCGTTGGCACCGCCGGGCAATTTATTTACGATTTAAACTGTATGCTCGATGCCCGTAAAGGACAGTTTGATGCCATACTGATAATGGGCTACACCAGCAGTTCGGTTTGGGGCAAGCTTTATCCGCCAAACAGCACCATCATCACCAATATGGACGGGCTGGAATGGAAGCGTTCGAAATACTCACCAAAAGTTCAGAAATTTTTAAAGTATGCCGAAAAACTGGCGGTTAAGTACAGCGAGTTTTACATATCCGACTCGCTGGTTATCAAACAATACCTCGGCGACAAATACAACGTCAATAGCAAATATATCCCGTACGGTGCAGATTTATTCTCGGAAGAGGAACGTGAGCAGGTGGACAGCACCGACGCCTTAAAAGAAGATTATTTTTTGCTGATGGCGCGCATGGAGCCCGAAAATAATATTGAGACCATACTGGAAGGCTTTAACAACAGCAGCTCGCACCGCAAGTTTAAAGTGCTTGGTGATACGGGCAACAAGTTTGGCAAATTCATCACCCATAAGTTTAAAAACGACGAGCGCATTGAGTTTAAAGGTTCCATATTTGATACAGCAAAGGTGCGTGCACTGCAAAATAACTCCTACCTGTATTTTCACGGGCACAGTGTTGGCGGCACCAACCCTTCGCTGCTAGAGGCCATGGCCAGCGAGGCTTTGATTGCTGCGCACAACAACCCCTTTAACAAATCAGTGCTGCATACCGATGCATTTTACTTTTCTAATTCCAAAGAAGTTCGTAACCTGGTAGAAACCGTGCAACGCAAGGAAATTGAACAAACGATGGTTAGTAATAACCTGCACAAAATTAAATACCAGTTTAACTGGGAAAAGATAATTGACCAATATGAGCAGTACATTATAGAATGTTATCAAAGTAAAAAACATGAGCGGATTGTTTAAGGTAAACGACACCCTTACCAACAAAATAAGCTACTACCACCTCATTTTGTTGATGGCCTCACTGCCGTTCGACAAGTTTTACAGTCACCTAATTTTAATAAGCTACTGCATCCACACCCTTATCCATCTCAGCAAAAAAAATATTAAGCCTGTTTTTAACTTAAGGATGCTGGCGCTACAATCGGTTTTTATAATTACCCTGTTAGCGGCCGTATACAGCGCCAATATGAAAGGTGCGCTTGATGAGATTGGCCGACGGGCGGTAATCTTCGTTATCCCCATATTATTTAGCCTTAATCCTTTCGACCTGAAAAAGTACCGCGAAAAGCTGCTGCTGTTTTTTGCGCTGGTTTGCACTGCGACTTTGCTTTACCTTTATATTGATGCATTGGTTACCATCAGGCATTTTAAACTGCCTTACTCCATGTTGTTTTCGGGCTATTTTGCCAATCATAATTTTTCGGAGCCAATCGGTATGCATGCCACTTTCTTTTCAATGCAGATAGGGTTGGCGCTGGTTTTCCTATTGTTGCTACTACTACAAGAAAAGGTTTTTTACAAAAGACTGTTGTATTTGACCTGCGCAGTTATACTTACGTGCGGAATGGTTCAGTTAAGTTCAAAATCGGTATTTATTGCCTTGTTTTTAGCCGTAAATTTTGCAGTGCCTTATTTTTTATTACAGGGTGTTAAACGGCGCAGGTACATAATGATGGCTGCATCATTATCAGTATTACTGGCTGCCGGCATTTTATCATCGGTCGCATTCCGTGCGCGTTATGTAACCGAGTTGGCTACAGACCTATCGCCGGCAAAACCGGGCGAGTCATTGGATTCACGGCTGGCGCGCTGGAACGTAATTGTTAAGCTCATAGAGAAAAAGCCTGTGGCCGGTTACGGCACAGGTACCGAGCTGGGTTTATTACATGATAACTTTTTCACCAATCGGCTGTACAATTCTTTTTTACACAACCTTAATGCCCATAACCAATACCTCAGTTTCCTGCTAAAGTCGGGTGTTATCGGGTTGTTAGTTTATCTCGGTGCACTGGCGTTTGGGTTCAATGTTTCCTTTCATCAAAAGGATCTGCTTTTATTTGTTTTTATGCTGATAATCACCTGCGTATCTTTTTCGGAAAATTTGCTGGATGTGGATAAGGGTATATTTTATTACGCTTTTTTCTACTCGTTTTTCATTTTTTCGACCGCGGATGTATCAACGGCCATCAAACCGGAAAAAACAACATAAATAGTTAATAACATGGGCAACCTAACAAACAATTATACCGTCATTATTATGTAAGCTATTTTTAATATAACTAGTAAATGCAAAACCCTTCATATCCCTTAATTAGTAAAAGCTTGTCGGTGATTAAAGAGAATATATTAGAAACCCTGGCTTATTTCGACCTGTTTGATTATCCGTTATCAAGGGCCGAGATTTACTTGTTCTTAAAGAATAAGCACGATTTTGATGTATTTGATGATGCCCTGCGTTCGCTGCTCGAAGCCGGGATAATCCACCGGTTTGATAAATTCTACACATTAAAAAACGACCAGTACCTGGTAGTACGCCGTAATGAGGGTAACCAAAAGGCTGCGGAGCTAATAAAAGTTGCCGGGAAAGTGGGAAACCTGCTCATCCGCTTCCCTTATGTGCGCGGCATAGCTATATCCGGTTCACTGTCCAAAAATTTCGCTGATGACAATTCCGATATCGATCTGTTTATCATCACCGCCAAAAATAAGTTGTGGATAGCCCGTACTATAATGCATTGCTTTAAGAAGCTCACCTTTTTGGTTAATAAAGAGCACCTGTTTTGTATGAATTATTACATAGATGAGCAGCAACTGGAAATTGCCGAAAAGAATATTTATACCGCAATTGAAATAGCCACACTCATCCCGCTGCAGGGCGACACTATATTTGATAGCTTTTTTGCATCAAATGCGTGGACAAGAAATTACCTTCCAAACAAAAATATGCGTATCGCTTGCGCCAAGCCGGTTAGAACAGGCTTTTTTAAAAATTTGGTCGAACTGTTATTTGACAACCCAGCCGGTAATAAAATTGACGATATGCTGATGCGGATTACCGGTAACAGGTGGTTAAAGAAGACCGAGCAAAAAAAGGTAAACAACCACGGCATAATAATGGGCATGGAAACAGGCAAGCACTTCGCCAAACCCGACCCTAAGAATTTTCAGAGCAAATTGCTGTTGAGGCACTATGCAAGAGTATCGAGGGTATTGCGGAGCTACGAGGAAAGTTTGGTGAATTGATTTCGGCAGTCGCCGGGACGCTTCAAGTCTCCGACCAGATGAGTAGCCCGAATTCGGTCAATCTTTTGATATATGAATCTTTACCTGAAGACCAATTCTCGATTAAATGAGAAGCACCGCGTCGTTATACCCTTTAATGATTTTCTGAAGAGAAACCTTATTTTGTTTTTAACAGAATCTCATTAGCTTTATTAACTCCAAATAAAGCCTACTTTACGACATGAAAATTCCCGTACTATTTTTTTTTCTGCTTGCGTTAGGCATCGTTACATCCTGTAAAAAACATTCATCAGACAATACAGAGTGGCGCACCTATGCCGGTTCAAAGGAGGGCAACAGGTATTCGGCCAACGAGCAAATTACGGTTGACAACGTAGCCAGGTTAAAAATTGCCTGGCAATTTAGTTCGGGCGATATGGATAGTGCCAACCGCAGCCAAAATCAATGCAACCCCATAATGGTTGACGGTATATTGTATGCTACCAGCCCCAAACTAAAACTGTTTGCTTTGGACGCGGCCACCGGGGTGAAAAAATGGATATTCGACCCGGCAAGCCAGGACACCTCAAAAAAAGATGATCCGCTGGCTTATTATAAAGTTTGCCGCGGTGTAATTTACTGGAGCGATGACAAAGGCGATAACAAACGGATATTTTACAGTGTAGGTTCAAAAACTTATGCAATAGATGCCGAACGCGGCCAGCCTGTAAAGGGTTTTGGCAAAGGCGGATACATAGATTTAACAAAGGATTTGGGTAAAGAGACCAAATCGTTTGTATCGGGCACCACGCCGGGTGTTATTTATAAAGATATTCTAATTGTAGGTACCAGGGTTGCTGAGTCGGAAGATGCCGCTCCCGGCCACGTACGCGCTTATGACGTAATGACGGGCAAGCTGCGCTGGATTTTCCATACCATCCCGCAGCCGGGCGAAAAAGGCTATGAAACATGGCCCGATAAAAATGCCTGGCAGCGATTGGGTGGCGCAAATAATTGGGCCGGTATGTCGCTCGACGAAAAGCGAGGTATTGTATACATTCCAACTGGTTCAATTGGTGGCGATTTCTATGGAGGTAACCGCAAAGGATCAAACCTTTATGCCAATTCTCTTTTAGCTTTGGACGCAGCGACCGGGAAATACATTTGGCATTTCCAGGCTGTGCATCATGATTTATGGGACCGCGACTTTGCAGCAAACCCCAACCTTGTTACCATTAAGCACGATGGCAAAACAATTGAGGCTGTTGCGCAAATAAGCAAGCATGGCTATATTTTCATGTTCGACAGGACAAACGGGAAACCAATTTTCCCGATTGAGGAAAAGCCTGTGCCGCAAAATGCCCCGCCGGGCGAGCATGTTTGGCCAACTCAACCTATCCCAACATTGCCACATCCATTTGCCAGGCAGCATTTTGGCCCCGAAGACGTTTCTGATATCAGCCCCGAAACACATGCGGCTATGCTGGCCCAATATAAAAAAGTAAAATATAATACCATGTTTACTCCGCCTAGTAAGGACGGTGACTGGATTTTCCCGGGCTTTGACGGCGGCGGCGAATGGGGTGGTGCGGCAGTTGATCCTGAATCCAAAATAATGTATATCAGCAATAGCGAAATGCCCTGGGCGCAGGTAATGATTGACGTACCTAAAAATACTTACGACCATTCGTTAAATGGAATTGGTCATACTGTTTATAACAACTATTGCATATCGTGCCATGGCCCCCAACTAAAGGGTAACGGCACATCGTACCCATCGTTGGTAAATATCGGCAAGAAGTACACCGAAGACCAGGTAAGCAAGCTTATAGCTAATGGCCGCAATATGATGCCGTCATTTAAACAAATCCCCGCTGACGCAAAAAAGGCGCTGTTGGCGTTTGTGTTAAAGCTGCCCGAAAAAGAGCCGGCTAACAGGCAACCGCCCAAAGAGCCGGTTACTAAAAGCGCCGCAAGCGCCATCCCTTACGTAATGAATGGCTACAACCGTTTCCTGGATAAAGATGGCTACCCTGGTATTAAGCCGCCGTGGGGGACTTTGGATGCGGTAGATCTTACGTCCGGCAAATTATTATGGAAGGTACCATTGGGCGAGTACCCTGAGCTGACTAAAAAAGGCATTCCGATTACAGGGACAGAGTTATACGGCGGCCCGCTGGTAACCAAAGGCGGCCTTGTATTTGTTGCTGCAACAAAGGACGAAAAGATACGGGCGTTCGATAAAAAAACAGGCAAACAGCTGTGGGAGGCAAAATTGCCGGCTGCGGGTTATGCTACACCGGCGACCTATGCAATTGATGGTAAGCAATATGTGGTTATTGCATGTGGCGGTGGCAAAATCGGCAGCAAATCGGGCGATAGCTACGTTTGTTTTGCCTTACCGGACTGATATATCCTCAATATGCTTTTTTAGCTTTGGTCTTCCTGCTTTGCGCTTAAATTCCTATTTTGTTGCACTATTTTGATTTAGCCAAATGGAAAAAGGACGTTTAGAGGCATTTAGTGACGGGGTGATTGCCATCATTATCACCATAATGGTGTTGGAGCTTAAAATACCAAAAGGGGCCGACATCCATGAACTCCGTGAATTGGTGCCGGTATTTTTTAGCTATGTACTGAGCTTCATATACGTTGGCATCTACTGGAATAACCATCACCACATGCTGCAGGCCGTGCAATCGGTAAATGGTGCAATACTCTGGGCCAATATGCATTTACTTTTCTGGCTCTCGCTAATCCCTTTTGTTACCGCCTGGATGGGCGAGAACTATTTTGCACGGTGGCCTGTTACCTGTTATGGTATTGTTTTGATAATGAATGCTATAGCGTATACTATTCTTATGTTTACGCTGGTACGGCACCTTGGAAAAGATTCCTTACTGGCCCGGGCAATGGGCAGAGACTATAAAGGCAAGGTGTCAACAGCCATTTACGCAGCGGCAATTGCCATTTCTTTTACTAACCCTAAAATAAGTTTCGCCCTATATATAGTTGTGGCCTGTATTTGGTTTATTCCCGACAAAAGAATTGAAAAGAAGATAGTAGGGGAAGAGCCGTCTTGTGATTAAGAAATCATTGAGTAATTGAAACGATAGGGGGTAAATGCATATGCTTAACCCCAAATCTTTTACCTGATCTGCCAAAGACTTAATGACCCAATAATCATCCCATTTGCAAATTGCCATTTGCAATTTGCCTTACTTCAGCTTTATCCAATGTAAGCCACAATGCCAGTATGCATCCGTAGCTGCCGCCGCGTTCAATCCATTCAAATATTTCGTAATGCGGATAAAATAGTTCGCTGATGACTTTCCACACAAAAAAAACGAGGATGACTGAACGTACTGGCTTGATAAGAACGGTTATTGCCGCAGCCAGCTCTAAGGCACCAATAATATGTGCGGTGGTTGCCGGATTGTTAAAGCCAAGTGAAATATATTGCCCCATTAAACCCTTCTTTTCGATAAGGTTAAGCCAGCCGTGGCCGGCAAGCAACAGGAACACTACCAGTTTTAAGCAGGTTACAACATTTGTCAGCATTTTGGCATCCGGTTGCTCAACGGGATTAACTACAGTGAACCAGCTTTTGATATTTAAACGCACGCCACCCGATAGTATTAATAATGCAAGTGGCGCCCCAAAGTTGCCTGCACGTTCGATAAACTCAGCAAACGGCTCACCCGACATTGGGCGCATTAGCGCAGTAGCAGTGCCCCAAATAACAAGCCAGATTGGGACAATTCTTAGTGGGTAAACCAACATAAGTATACCGCAGAAAATATCAAAAGAGCCTACCCAAGGCATTAAATGATAGGCCGCTACTTTTCCTATACCAGCTACTGCGAAATAATTACACCAAATAGGTTTAGTAATAATGCCGAATGCCCCATGACCAATAAAACACATGGCAGATGCAAAACGAAGCGTATAATAAAGTTTTTGTTGAAGGTTTAAATTCAGCATATAATAATCAGGGTTGCAGCCCGGGCAATGCTATCGCTGCCAATTTTTTCAATCATTTAATCTAATTCAGGGCAGGTTAAATCTATCGGAAAAAAAACAGAAACAAAAATTTTGTTATCCATTTTTGTTAAATGCTACAAAAATTTGATAGTAACGGCGTAATAGAATGGTTTAGCGGCATAAAAAAAGCAACTATCTTCATAGCTGCTTTAGTATTTTAAGTAGTTGACTAATGTCGCTTAGAAATGCAGACCAATACCAAAAGTGCTTTGCAATTCAGTAATTGGCTGTTTTGTTACTAATCTTCCGGTTCCGTTCAATGCTGAAATATCGCCTGTAGTACTGATTTTTATCCCGTCGGATTTTACGTAATTAAAACGCACACCAATATCCCATCCTTCAGCAAACTCCCAACGCAGGCCTGCGTTACCGCCATAGGCAAATGCACTTCCTTTTGAATCGTTTTGAGTGATAGTAGTGGAAGTGTTGTTTTTGTTTGATACGAAAATGGTGTACACGGGTGTTGAGGTCACTTTAATTAAGCCCGCATCTGCACGCAAATCAAGGATGAATTTACCGTAAGTGAAGGAATATTGCGGCCCGCCCATAAAGTTAATGCTATGGTAACGACCAACCGACTGTACCAGGGTAGAGTTTACCTTTAATATTTTATTGTAACCGTTGGCAAGTACTTGTACATCGGGTATTGTTAGTTCGCCCTGATCCTGGAAAGTTAATTGTGCGCCTATACCAAAGTTTTTATAAACGTAAACTCCGCCTTCGAAGCCCATAACAATGCCTCTTTTGGCAAACCCAGACTTGAAATTTTCGTAAGTTGTATTTTTAAAGTCGCCCATAGGAGTTGAAACACCGCCAATGAGGGCCAGATAGCTTTTAACGTATTCTTTAGGTTCTGAGTCTTGTGCTTTAGCGTAAAAAGAAATAAGAGTAATAATTGAAATTAATGTAAGCGTTTTTTTCATTTTATGGTGTAAGGGCGTTTTACCTGTGTTTTGTCAATATTTTTACCAGTGCAATTCCATCGGTTATGCAAACGTGTAAAGGAATGCAATAGTATCCATATTAAATCTTAAAAAATGTTAAATTTTAGCTGTAATAAAGCTGCTTATGGCATTAACAATATGCGCCAACACGCCGGCTCAATTAAGGCGCTAAAATAAGGCTAATAAATCATTTGCGGCACAATTTGTTTAATTACTTCAATATTTAGCCTTCAAAAATTACCCCGAAATGTAAAAACAGCCGTCTTTTGCGTTAAAAAGACGGCTGTTTATATGGTAGTTTAGGCAGCTTAAATTTAATTTATTGCACGTCCCACCACATCCGGCTGGTTACTTTATCCCCGCCGGGCATGCCCGCTACTGCTGCATTATAGTTTGTGGTATTTACCTGCTTATCAACCGACGAATAGTACATCCTGCGCGGAATAGCCCCCGGCGACTGGCTGCCGGTAAAGGATACCGGAATTAAAGCCGGGAAACCGGTTCGGCGGTAATTTGCCCAGGCCTCGTACTCGTCAAAAAATGTGCAGGCCCAATATTGCGTATTTATCATATTAAGGCCATCGGTAGGATCATATGGATTGTCTGCTAAATACTG
The DNA here is from genome assembly GCF_024055575.1 of Mucilaginibacter flavidus. GTDB lineage: Bacteria > Bacteroidota > Bacteroidia > Sphingobacteriales > Sphingobacteriaceae > Mucilaginibacter > Mucilaginibacter flavidus. The sequence goes on from NZ_JAMXOE010000018.1 coordinate 104,490, forward strand.
CTGTGCGTCAGCGTCGGCAACAACGCCGGCAGCGCCAAAAACAGCATATTGTGTCATGGCCGCAAGTACGCCATTGTTGTAGTGTTCTTGTGCATCGCCGATTCCCCAGCGCGAGGCTGCATCAGCCAGCAAAAACTCTGATTCAGCATAAGTTAAAATCAACGTTGGTGCGGTTGCGTTGAATATAATGGGGCTGGGGCGCGAGTACAAATTCACGGCGCCCAGCCAATCCGGAGAATTAGCGATGCCATGGGCAGTGGCGCCATTATCATAACCATTGTACAATCCGTGCTGGTCCGCAGGATCAGCTGAACCGCCTGAAGGGTCGCCGCCCGGGGCAAAGTCAGGCGGGTAGGTGTAAGCGAGTACAGGCAGCCTTGGATCGTTATTATCCTTTAAAAAGCTAATAAATGTATTGCTTATTTGCCCTGACAGCTGGATGGCGCCATCTTCGCCGATACCACGGTAAATGCGGTTAATGGTAAGCGGGTCGTTAGTGCCGTGTGCAACTATTGCGATATCATCGTTGCTTTGCATAGTTTTGCCGGCCAGTTTAGTTACATAGGCTTTTGCTGTATTTGGATCAACCTTGGTTAGCCGCATAGCTATCCTCAATAATAATGTGCTGCCGAATTTTTTCCACGCGCCAATTTGGTCGCCTGCTTGTGAATAGAATAAGTCGCCGGTAGGTTTGTCCGCGGTAGCGTCGAGGCTATCAGTTGCCTGTTCTACTTCTTTCAATAAATCTGTATAGATATCCTTTTGCTTGTCATATTTCGGAAAATAAATGCCTTTGGTATAGGCTTGCCCTGCCTGGAAGTAAGGCACATCACCATAAACATCGGTTATACGCTCAAACGCCATTGCCTTCATTATCCGGGCAATCTGGTGCAGGTTTTTGTACTGGGGCTTGCCTTTGGTATTGGTATACAAGTCGACAGCATTTTTTATGGTAGATGTGTAAGTATGATCGAAAAAAGAACCCCAGCCGCCGCTTGTTGGCGCGCCGGTATATTTATCGCCGAAAAAGTAGGCAGATGTTGACGCCCAATGTTGAATCATACATCCTGCACCTTGTATTTCGGTTTCTTCAACCTCGATAGCGTTATCGGTACTGCCGGTATAGTAAAGCTGGGTAGCAGTTAAAATATTGTTAGGGTCGAACACATTAACCGACACCGAATTTGGGTCGGTATTGGTTTTTATCAAGTCCTTTTTGCACGATGCAAAGGCCATCAATATAACGGCGACTGCAAGTATGGATTTATATTGAATTTTCATGTTAAGCGGTTTATTATGTTTTTCAATAGTCATCATCTTAAAATTTCACGTTTAGGTTGAAACCGAGCGTGCGGGTATAAGGCACTTCGGCCTGTTCAATACCTTGCGGGCCGTTTGAATAATTCGATTCAGGGTCGATATTAGGCGTGTGCTTCATAATAGTAAGCACGTTGCGCGCCACAACGCTGAGTGAAATTCCCTGTATTTTATTATTAAACATGCTTGCAGGGAAAGTGTAACCCAGTACGATCTGCCTCAATTTGATAAAACTATCGTTATATAAAAACATCGAGCCATTGTTGCTCATGGCCGCATAATAATCCTGAGGGTATAATTGCTCGGTGCCATAACGCAAATCGCGGCCAACCAGGGTTTCTTTGGTTAAACCATAGGTGTAGGCATAATAATTGGTTCCCGAAAATATTTTACCACCAAATTTACCGTCGATCAATACCGAAAGGTTAATACGCTTGTACTTGAAATCGCTGGTAATACCGGTTGTAAGCGGGCTTATACCCGAACCTAAAACTTTATAGGTAGCAAAGGCTGGGTTGGGTGCACCGGTTGTTGGGTCGATAATTGGTTTGCCGCTGGCATCGCGTGCAGGGTCTAAAGCAAAAATCTGGTACGCCGATTTACCCAACACCTGCGACATGTAAGCAATACCATTGCCTTCATCCTCGCCTGCACGTGAGTAACCGAGCGGGTAATTTGTTGAGCCGGTTGAAAGCGACAATACCTTGTTTTGATTGTAGGTGATGTTGAGCGTTTCCGTCCACGTAAAATTTTGTGTTTTTACAGGCGAGCCCGATACCAGAAACTCTATACCCTTGTTTTGTATAGTACCTGAGTTCAACAAAACAGCATCGTACCCCGATGTTTTAGATGTAACGGCCGGTATAACTTCATCGCTTACTTTCTTATCATAAACGGCTAGGTCAAAATGTAAACGGTTCTTAAACATGGTTATCTCGGTACCAACTTCAAGCTCCCGGGCTGATGATGGCCTTAGTGCGGCATTAGGCACAGTGCCGCCATTAGCAATATTGCCTATGGCGTGTCCGCTCAGGTTACCAATATTATTATAGCCGAGTAAGGTTTGATAAGGCTGATCAGCCTCGCCGCCTACATTGGCGTAGCCTAACCTTAGTTTTCCAAGATCCATCCAATCCAAATGCAACAGTTCGGAAAACACGAACGAACCACTTACCGATGGATACAGGTAATTTGTTTTACCTGGCGCCAGGGTGGAATACCAGTCGTTACGACCGGTAACGGTTAGGTACAGGTAGTTTTTGTACGAAAGATCGGCGGTTCCGTAAATAGATTTATTTACAACTACCGGGTTAGCCTGATATTCGGTTGGGCTGGCCAGGTTGCCTACGGTGTAAAGGTAAGGGGTTTCAAAGGTGTTACCTGTAGCATCCAACTGGTCAACAACCTGTTTGCGCGAGTTGGCACCCAATAATACGCTGACGTTAAAATCCTTTGTTACTTTAAATTCCTTGCCCATAATTGCATCGATGTTCAACTCTGTCGATTTGATGTTTTCTTCAGTCATCGCGCCATCGCTTTGATAGGCCGTGCCATTAGGCGTAACTATGGTGTTGCGGTCGGCAAAATAGTCTTCGCCAGCACGGAACTGCAGGTAAAAGCCGTTGTCAAAAGTATATTTAGCATCTGCCGACCCTATAAAACGGTTTCGCCGCGTATTGTTTATGAATTTATTAGCCACAAAATAAGGGTTAGTTGTATAAGCATCATCCAAAAACTGGTTTTCTGATCCATCTGCTTTATAGCCGGGGGCCAGCGAGGTAATGTTTACGTTGGCCGGTAAAAACATAGGGGCAAAGTTCAGGCTGCCGGCTGCGTCAGACACGCTGGGCCTGTTATGCGTAAACGCATTAATATATTGCGCTTTTAACTGCAACGAGAGGTGCTTGTCGAACTTGTAATTGGTCGATAGCGAAAATGATTGCTGCTGATAGCCTGCATTAGGTATAATACTGTTGTTGTGCAGGTCGCTTGCCGAAAAACGAAGGCTCCCGTCGTCGCCTAAGGCTTTACTTAGCGCTACCGTGTTGGTAGCCGCGCCGCCATTTTTGTAAAAGCGTTTCATGTTGCCGCTAACTGCCGAATATGGCCTCTCAACGCCATCAAACTGAAAAACTTGTGAGCCATCGAGCTTTGCCCCCCAGCTTGACAATCCGAGTTCAAATGCATCATTGCCGCTTGTTGGTTTATTGCCTGCCGAGCCCTGACCGTAAACTTTCTGCCAGTCGGTATTATCAATTACACTCTGAATAACGTAATTCGAATTGATTTCGACGCCGATACCCTTGGCATTTTTGCCGGATTTGGTGGTGATTAATATAACACCACGGCTGCCGCGGTAACCATACATAGCTGATGCTGCTGCCCCTTTTAAAACAGTTACAGTTTCGATGTCATCTGGGTTAATATTGATAGTGCCGTCGCCACCATCTGCGCCGCCGTAGCCGCCGCCAACATCGGTTTGCCGGTAATTGCTGTTTTGCATCGGGATACCATCTATTACATATAATGGCTGGTTTGAGCCAGTAATATCAGATATACCGCGTATAACCACATTTGCCGAACCTCCGGGCCCGGTTGCCACGTTGCTAACGTTTACGCCCGCAACACGGCCCTCAAGGCTGTTCACAAAGTTTGTTTCGCGGGCTTCGGTAAACGATGATCCTTTAATTTCGGTAACAGAGTAGCCCAGTGCCCTGGTCTGCTTTTTAATGTTTAAAGCGGTAACAACTACATCTTTTAGTTGTTCGCTTGTGGCATCCAGCTTAACATTTAGCACTGTTTTGCCTGCAACGGGCAATTCCACTGTTTTGTAACCAATATAAACAAATACCAGTGTGGCTGCCGGGTCAACTGTAATAGTGTACACACCGTTAGCGTCGGTGAACGCGGCCTTATTGCCGCTTTTAATATTTACAGTAACGCCGGGCAGGGTTTCGTTTGTTTGCGCATCGGTAACTTTGCCTGTAACGGTTACCGTGTTTTGGCCTAATGCGACGCCGTTAAATACCAGGTTAATAATTGTTAGTAAAACAATAATTCTGGAGATAGAAGCTGTTTTTTGAAAGTAAATGTTTTTTCTCATAGACTGAATTTTGAAGGTAAAAGGTAAATTTTGTGCACTTAAATAAGAACAATTTCCTGTAATTTAATGCGTAGCAACTGGGAGTATACCGCATAATTGATAGGGTTAGTAAAGATAATGTTAAAATGATATCAAAAAACGAGCGCACAGATATTTTTTGTACCATATTTGTTACCTGGTTTTTAGCTGTGCGCAAATAAAATAAGGATAAAAAATGCAAGGTGGTATGTGCTTTTATAGCTATCTTCATAAACGTTTATTTAATACCAGTAACCCTGCCAGTTACCTGATATGTTATCCCGAAAAAAAAATAAGACAATAACAACATTGGTGCCCATGGGCAATTGTGTATCCCGCCGGATAATGTCTTTGTATGCTTTACTTATTGTTATTTTTATTACGGGCTGTACCGGGGATGTGAAAAATGAAAAGCAGCCACCATCAAAAAATACTGCTGTTACTGTTCCTACCCATGCCTGGAAGGCCCCGGATACAGTTACTATTCCAGCGGGCAAAGCCGGTGAAATGATCAGGTACGGCCGGGAACTTATTGCACATACCGCAAATTACCTCGGCCCAAAAGGCAGCGTCGCGCAATTAACAAACGGCATGAATTGCCAAAACTGTCATTTAGATGGCGGCAGCCACTTGTTTGGGAATAATTTTGCCAGTTTTATAGCCACTTACCCTAAAATGAACCCACGATCGGGCAAAGTTGATATTGCCGACGACAGGTTTGTTGAATGTTTTAAACGCAGCCTTGGCGGTAAAAGCCCCGACACTACCAAGAAAGAAATACAGGCAATGATGGCCTATATGAAATGGATTGGCAATAAAGTGAAACGGGGGGCAAAGCTATTGGGCAACGCTACTGAAAAACTTCCATATTTATCCACTGCTGCCGATACAGCTAAAGGGCGCCTTGTTTTTGTTGCCAAATGTAAAAGCTGCCACGGCAGTAATGGTGAGGGGCTGTTTGCCGTCGATAAGAAATCGTACACCTATCCGCCGCTGTGGGGAGCACATAGTTATAACGATGGCGCAGGAATGTACAGGATCGGCAACCTTGCCGGTTTTGTAAAAAATAACATGCCATTTGGGGCAACGTACAAAAAACCTCAATTAAGCAATGAAGATGCATGGAACGTTGCGGCCTTTATTAACTCGCAGCCACGCCCGCATTTTGATAATAGCAAAGACTGGCCGGCCATTGATAAAAAACCTATCGATCTTCCCTTTGGCCCATATGCCGATAGTTTTAGTGAAAAACAGCATAAGTTCGGGCCGTTTAAACCAATTGCCGCGTGGCAAAAAACACACCCATCAAAAAAATCATAATTATGAAGAACTACCTTTTATTGGCAACTGCATTTGTATTATTAATCTGCTCAAAACAAGCTACGGCACAAACCGACCCGGCCAGCTTTACCGGTGCGCAACCTAAATTGGATCATTACGACGCATTGTATGTTTTAAACTCAGGCGACGACAAAAAAATACATGGCATTATCCGCAATATGAACAATGCACTTGAAGACCCGCGTCTGAAGGGCAAGCTACACATTGAACTGATTGTTTTTGGCGATGGCGTGGCCGTTTACATGAAATCGGGTAGTTATGAACAGGCATTAAAAGATTTGCAGGCCAAGGGCGTAGTACTGGCCGAATGCAGCAATACTGTACGCGAGCGAAAGATTGATAAAAATGATTTGTTTGATTTTATATCATACGTACCCAGCGCCAATGGTGAGATTATTTTAAGGCAATATGAGGGTTGGGCAGAGGTGCATCCATAGTCTCTTTTTAGGGACTATGCTATTTTATCTGCTTCAAATTTTATTAGATTTGACTATACAACCAATTGTCCTGTTTAACACCTTTTTGATTACCGCTTATGAAAAGCAAATCCGATCGCAGGGTTTTTCTGAAAAATATTGGCGTAGGCAGCGCGGCAGCATTGTTGCCGGTTGGCTCGTTAAGTTTTGCTGAGGCTAAATCAGTTGACGCCGATAAAACGGTGTCGCCGGCACCATCGCCGGGCAAACGAAAATATAACAGCGAGTATACCGGGCAGCACCTTAACCGAGTGGCTTTCCCTATTGGCGGACTTGGCGCTGGTATGTTTTGCATGGAAGGCAGCGGTGCAATTTCGCATATGTCGGTAAAAAACAAACCCGAGATTTTTAACGAACCGGGCATGTTTGCGGCAATTTGCATTAAGGGTGTTAAAAATGGGGCTAAACTGCTTGAAGGCCCTGTACCCGACTGGAAAAAATTCGGGTTACGTGACGCCGCAAATGGTCTCGGTGGCTCAACAACAGGCCTGCCGCATTTTCATGATGCAAGCTTGAAAGCAAGGTTTCCGTTTGCATACCTTGATATTGCCGACAACGACCTGCCATTAAAAGTGCAGGTTACCGGCTGGAGCCCATTTATTCCCACCGATGATGATAACTCAAGCCTGCCGGTTGGTGCTATGGAATATAAATTTACCAATACGGGTAAAAGCGAGGCCGATGCAGTTTTTTCGTTCAATACCAAAAACTTTTTAGGTTTCTATAATGGCCGGGACAAGATAACGGCCATAAAAAACGGGTTCGTCATGACCCAGCTTGGCACAAAGGAAAAATCAATGCGTTCGGACTTTGCCATATTTACCGACGAAGATAATGCTGTTATTGACCATTGCTGGTTCCGCGGTGGCTGGTGGGACCCGGTTACCATGGCCTGGAACGAAGTGAAAAGCGGTAACGTAAAAGCAAACCCGCCAGTTGAAAGCGACGCACCCGGCGCAACGCTGTATGTTCCTTTTAAACTGATGCCGGGGAAAGAAAAGGTCATAAAGGTTATGATGGCCTGGTACACTCCCGATTCGGAGCTTACGTTCGGCGAAATGGGTACCCGCAAAGAAAACTGCGACCCGGCCAGCGGATGCTGTAATTCGCCGGGTGATATCGGTTTAGATAAATATGACAAAGATTTTAACGGTAAATTTTATAAACCCTGGTACAGCAGCCGCTTTGCAACAATTGAAGAAGTGGCCGATTATTGGGGTAAAAACTATATCGACCTAAGGAAGAAATCTACATTATTTAAAGATGCTTTCTTTTCATCAACACTGCCGGCCGAAGTGCTGGAAGCAGTAGCAGCCAACCTTTCGATACTGAAGTCACCCACCGTTATGCGGCAGTATGATGGAAGGCTTTGGAGTTATGAAGGCTGTGCCGATGATAATGGCTGCTGCCATGGCTCGTGTACGCACGTATGGAATTATGCACAGGCTATACCGCATTTGTTTCCTGCACTTGAACGTAGTTTAAGGCATACCGAATTTTGCGAAAGCCAGGATGTCAGCGGGCACCAAACCTTCAGGGCTAATTTGCCGATACAGCCTACGAAGCACGATTTTCATGCTGCTGCGGACGGACAATTGGGAGGTATTATGAAAGTCTACCGCGAGTGGCGCATTTACGGTGACAATGTATGGCTGAAAAAGATGTATCCGATGGTAAAAACCAGCATGGACTATTGCATTGCTACATGGGATCCGCGGCATCGCGGGGCCATTGAAGAACCGCACCACAATACCTACGATATTGAGTTTTGGGGCGGCGATGGGATGCACACCAGCTTTTATTGCGGGGCGCTAAATGCCATAACCGCTATGGGCAAACACCTGAATCTGGATGTTACCAGGTACGAGGACCTTGCCAAAAAAGCAAAGAACCTGCTGGAAACAGAGCTATATGACGGCGAATACTTTATACAGGAAATAAAATATAAAGATTTGAATGCCAAAAATCCGGCAACGGCAAAATCCTTTGGAGGCGAATATTCAAAGGAGGCACAGGCGTTGATGGAAAAGGAGGGGCCAAAATACCAATACGGCAAAGGTTGTTTGTCCGATGGCATACTTGGCGCCTGGATAGGGCGCATGTGCGGTGTGCCTGAAACCATTGACCCTAAGAAAATTAAAAGCCACCTGCTGGCCGTACACAAATACAATTTAAAGGAAAATCTGAGCGAACATGCCAATCCACAACGCCCTACATATGCATTAGGTGACGAAGGCGGCCTGCTGCTTTGCACCTGGCCCAAAGGCGGTAAACTCTCGCTTCCATTTGTTTACAGCGACGAGGTATGGACCGGTATTGAGCACCAGGTAGCATCGCACTTAATGTTGATGGGTAATGTAAAAGAAGGATTGGAAGTAGTACGCGCTGCGCGGGATCGCTACGATGGCAAAATCCGCAATCCATTTAACGAGTATGAATGTGGCAGCTGGTATGCACGCGCCTTGTCGAGCTATGGATACTTGCAGGCATTAACAGGTGTGAGGTACGATGCAGTTGACAAAACGCTGCATATTGATTCGAAGATTGGCGATTTTACAAGTTTCCTTTCAACCGAAACAGGTTTTGGAACGGTGAGCCTGCACCAGGGTAAACCAGTCGTAAAGGTTGTTTATGGCAAAATTGATATTGGGAAAACTTTGGTATTGGGTAAACAGGTTTAATAAAAAGAAACAAGAATAATTAAAAGTCATTTGGCCATTTTTATAAATTAACCCATGAAAGTTGAAGCAGGGAAGGTTGTATCGCTTCGTTTCGTAATGAAAAATGCTGCGGGCGATGTAATTGAAGATATTATGAACCAGCCACCGGTTGAATATTTGCACGGTTCCGGGAATATATTGCCGTCGCTGGAGGCAGGCGTGGAAGGACTGCAGGCAGGGGATGCAAAGCGCTTTGCTTTCAAAAACAACGGTTCGGACGATGAGTTTCAGATTGATTTGGTTGTTGATGCTATACGCCCGGCAACTGCCGAAGAAATAAAGGGGGGAAGACCCGAAAAAAAAGCAGAAATATGCGGACCGAATTGCTGCTGCTAAATTAATTAGCTATTAATTTGTAACGACCGTTACATCATTGCTATTTCGTTTATACCGCACTTGGCGGCTATTTAGTCGGATTTGCTGATAAGCTCAGTGCCAGATTCGATAGCTAAACCTATTTATGTGGCCTATCTTTATAGAAACCTGGGCGTCATTGGATAATTAAACGTACCTTGCGCACTTATCAAACAAATCATGGCAACAGGAACAGTGAAATTTTTTAATGAATCAAAAGGATTCGGCTTTATTACACCAAGCAACGGTGGCAAAGACTTATTTGTACACGTAACAGCTTTAAGTGGCCAGATCCGTGAGGGTGATGAGGTTACTTTCGAGATAGAAGAAGGCAAAAAAGGACCGGGTGCAGTTAATGTTAAAATAGCTTAAGCGTATTGGGAAGATCGACAGAAACATTCAGTAAAAAGGAAAAAGAAAAAGCCCGTCTGAAGAAAGCCAAAGAAAAAAAGGAAAAAGCCGAAGAAAGGAAAGCGAATTCCGGAAAAGGCCAAACCCTTGAAGATATGATGGCCTATATTGACGAGAATGGGAATATTACGTCAACTCCGCCTGATCCCTCCAGGAAAATAAAGATCAATTCGGAAGATATTCAAATCGGTACCGCTAGGCGGGAGGATATTCCACATGATACAGTGCGAAACGGGGTGGTCAGCTTTTTTAACGAAGCAAAAGGCTATGGTTTTATTCGCGACTTGCAAACAGAGGAAAGCATCTTTGTGCATATCAACGCTTTAACAGAGCCTTTAAAGGAAAATAACCTGGTTACTTTTGAGACCGAACAAGGACAGAAGGGGTTATCTGCTATCAACGTAAAAAAGAAATAAGCAAGGTTAGCCTGCTTATTTCTTTATCGCTATAAAAAAAGTAGCCCCTTCACCCGGAACGGATTTTACATAAATATTGCCATTCAGCACATTCAGTAAGTCCTTAACGGTTGAAAGGCCTATACCCGAGCCTTTTTTATTATACCTATCGGTAATTTTAAGGGTGAAATTATTGCTAAATATCTTTTCGTGGTATTGTTCAGCGATGCCTACCCCGTTGTCCTCTACTTCAAGCCGGTAAAAATCATCATCCTGCTCGAAGCGTATTTTTATATAACTTTTCTCCTTATTGGTGTAACGTATGGCGTTGCTCAGCAGATTTATTAATATCTGCTCCAGCGCAATTATCGAAAAATATAGCTTATGACTTTGGCTTGGTAAAATTATGCCCACGTTTTCGGGTACAGCCAGTAAGCTGATTACCTTATTTATTAAACTGTTGAGCTCGAAATTTTGCTTTTTGGCCAGCAATAACGATGGGCTTTTTGAATAGGCAAGCATCTCTTCAACTAACTCAAGCAAATTTTTTGTTGATGTTATATTCAGATCAACTAAACGCTGGCAGCCTTCGTCGCCCAGTTTTTCCTGCCTTATTTTAAGCGCCTGCGATGTTAGTAAAATACTGCTCAACGGGTTTTTGATGTCGTGCGCGGCCATTGACGCAAACTTTTGTATCAGCACGTTCGAGTTCAGTAGATCCTGATTGGCCTTTTCGAGGCTTGCCACCTTACGGCGAAGTTCCAGTTTATCAATAACCTGCCGCCCAAGTGTTTTTAAAGCTTGCTCCTGGTCGGCGGTTAATGTTTGTACCTGCTGGTCTATAACACAGAGCGTACCCAGGGCAAAACCATCTTCGTTCACCAGTGGAACTCCTGCGTAAAAGGTAATCTGTGTTTCCCCTGTAACCATCGGGTTATCAACAAACCGTTCGTCAAGCCTCGCGTCAGGAACAATCAAAATATCATCGTCAGATGCTATAACATGGGTACAAAATGAAAGTTCGCGCAGGTTTTCGGTAAACTCCGTTCCTTTATGCGACTTAAACCATTGCCGTTTTTCGTCGATAAAAGTTATCAGTGCAATGGGGACGCCGCAAATAGCTGATGCCAGCGATGCTATGGCGTCAAAATCACCTTCTTCGGCGGTATCAAAAATATTGTACGATTGCAGGGCGATCAGTCTGTCAGCTTCGTTTTCAGGAAACGGGAGGGTGAGCATAGTTTAAATTATGGAACGAAAAGTGAATATACGAAAATAAACCGTATTGGGCTTGTCGAACTTTTGTAATCTTGTCGTTATAACTCAATTTTTGTTTGTATTTTAACTTTAAAGAAAGTCGTCTTTCGCATCGGGTAAAAAGAGCAGGCTATTAAAACTTTCATCCTGCTAAGGGGTTTTCAATGTGTTAACTTTAATTTTATCTATGCAGGCAGGGGGAGATGATTTTTATAGTGGCACAAGCGGACTTTTAACACCCATCCCCAAACGCGATTTTCCACCGGGATTCGCCGCGTATTCACGCCTTCAATATTACGCTACATTATTTAACAGTATCGAAATAAACAGCTCATTCTATAAATTGCCTATGCCGTCGACCGTCGCAAAATGGGCGGCAGATGTTCCCGAAAATTTCCGGTTTACTTTTAAACTATGGCGGCAAATAACCCATAACAAAGAACTTATTTTTGACGATGCCGATGTTGCCCACTTTTTGGATGTTGTCAATAACGCGGGCGCCCGAAAAGGTTCCATTCTGGTTCAATTTCCCCCAAGTCTTACTGTTGCTGCAAGGGCCCAACTGGGACACCTGTTGACTATTATAACTGAGGCAAACCAAAGCCAATGGGATATTGCACTCGAATTCCGTCATCGCTCCTGGTACAACGATGAAATTTATGATTTGCTCGCCAATTACAACGCCGGTTTGGTTTTGCAGGACATGCCGAAATCGGCCACGCCACAAGTAATTACCGCTAATAATTTTGTTTATCTGCGCTTTCACGGGCCATCGGGCAACTATAAGGGTGGCTATAGCGATGATTTGCTATCAGAATATTCTTATTATATCCGCGAATGGCAGCAGGAAGGCAAAAAAGTGTATGTTTATTTTAACAACACCGCCGGCGACGCATTGAATAATTTATTTACTTTGAAACAATATGTTTCCGATCATTAATTTAACGCGAATTCGATGTAAGGGTCATTATCGTGAAATTAAAATATCTGATAATGAGCCTGTTTCATAGCGTTCCGGGTGTTCCGCGTGCAAAAATGGAACGCTTCGACGGCGGTTCGTAGCAATGCAGCCATTTGCTTATGTCGAACTAGCATTAATTTATGAAGTAGCAAATGCGTTTTGCCGGAGAATTAACTACCGCCTTAAGATTACAACAATGGCGACAACAGTCTTATCAATTTCTCAGGCAATTGCTTAAAAAGCGTTCGTTTTGCCCATGTTTTTGGGTTAATCTTTACTGCATCTTTTATATCGTTGTAAAACGCCTCGCGCAATTGCAGGGCTATTTTATCGTCATAAATCATACTGTTTACTTCAAAGTTCAGCTCAAAACTGCGATGGTCCATGTTGGCGCTGCCAACAATGGCAAGTTTACTGTCTGATACGATGGTTTTTGCATGTACAAAGCCCTTTTTATACAAGTATATTTCGGCGCCTGTATCCAGTATATCGCCGTAGTACGATCGTGCCGCCGCATTAATAAATGCCGAATCGGATTTGTTTGGTACGAGCAGCTTTATCTTAACACCGCTAAGGGCCGCAACGCTTAGTGCATTTAAAATACTTTCGCCGGGAATAAAATAAGGCGAGGTAATTAAGAGTTCCTCCTGCGCCATACCAATAGTTTGCAGTAATGAAAACATAATGGTAGGCGTATCCGAGTCGGGGCCGCTGGCGGCAATTTGTACGATGGCTTTGCCGTGTTTGCTTTTTGCGGAGCAGAAATATTCGCTTTGTATAGGCAACTTTTGGTCGGCTGCAAAGTTCCAGTCGCAAATAAACAGGTATTGCAGGTAGTAAACGCCCGGGCCGTTTATCCGAACATGGGTATCGCGCCAAAAAAGCTGCTTTTTGCCCTGGTTATTGATATACCGGTCGCTAACATTTATGCCGCCAATGAAGGCTGTGCAGCCATCAATCACAATTATTTTGCGGTGGTTACGGTAGTTTGTACGATTTGATAAAGCAATAAAAAGAATTTTATAAAACGGGTAAGCTTCCACACCGCCGGCAATCAGTTCTTTTACCAGGTTATGCCTGATGGAACGGCTGCCAAAGTCATCATATATAAAACGCACCTGCACGCCTTCGGCGGCCTTTTGAATTAAGACGTCTTTTACAATATTGCCTATCGCATCATTTTCAAAAATATAATACTCTATGTGAATGTGATGTTTGGCATCTTTTAAGGCCTGTATAACTTCTGGAAACTTTTCTTCGCCATTTAAAAGCAGGTTAACCTCGTTATCCCCGGTAAGCGGACTGTTATCATTTAACAGCATACGGGCCAGTTTTTTATGGCGTTTGACCTCAGATTCTCCTGTGTCCCAGGTTTTTTCTGATTCGTGAATTATCTTCTCCCTGATTTCAGCGAGTAGCTTATTGTCATTGATGATTTTTTTGCTGTACAGTTTGTTTTTGCGGTAATTGGCGCCAACGGCAAAATAAATGATAATGCCTACGCCCGGCACAAGGATGGTTACCAGCAGGTAAGCCAATGTTTTACTGGAGGAGTGGGTATCATACAATATTCTGAAACAGACAAACAGGACGAGTAAAATATAGGCCGCGCCGGCGAGTAAATGCCAATCCATATTATTTTGTTGTTGATTTACTGTTTACAGGTTCGCCTGCAATCCGCTCAATATACAATTTAACCGTGTGTTTGTTCCAACCGGCGAGTCGTCCTTTTTGTAAAACCCCGGCATCGCTATCACCAGAAAGTAAAGGATAGCTAAATGCAAAAGGCGCGTTCTTCGTTTGCCAGCCTTGCACCTGTTCAAAACGGAATACATTTAAATAGGGTTTGTTGTTTATCAACGATAACGTGTAGTATTCATTCGCAAACTCCACCATATTTTTAACAGTCGGATAGTTTTTAATTTGTTGCAAAAGGTTGCGGTTTTTGTCATGCACTTCAAAATCTACAGGCTTGGTTCTGTCATCCCATATCGAACGGTAGCCGGTGTAGTAAACATCGCGGCCATCAGCTACAACATACCAGAGCATATTATTAAATGGGGCAGGGGTGGTGAAATATTTTGACGGCCGCAGATGATTGGCTGCGAATGATTCTTCAACTTTTTTATCAACAATAACCTTATTGACCAATGAAAAACATAGGTATAGTGCAGAAACGACGATGCCACTCCAGGCCCATTTGCTTCGCTGTTTATTGCCGGCTCCTTTAAAAATCAACAGTATTGCCGCAATAAGCAATGCGACGGTAAAAAACGGGTCGGCCACGTAAAGTAAATTCACCGAGAAGCGCTGGTTACTAAAGGGCTCTAACAACCCTGTGCCATAGCTGTTGCAGACATCCAGCAAATCGTGCAGCAGGAGTTGAAAGCAAAAGAAAAATGCCAGGGCTGCAAAAGATAATCGGGTTTTGTAATGTACCCTCCTGGCCAACCAAGCCAGCAGCAAGCCAGCAGCTATTGCAAAAAACAAGGAGTGCGTAATACCGCGATGGATAAGAAAAGCCCTGTCGGCAGGCAAAAATAAAGCGGCCATGGAGTCGATATCGGGCAGGTTTTGAGCGACTATACCCCACAATAATACTTTTTTACCCAGCTGTTTATGTATTAGCAACTCGCCGACACAAGCGCCTAAACAAACATGAGTGAGTGAATCCATAGGGCAACAAAGCTTTACAGATGTTAAAGATATTCAGGCCCGGTAATGTTTGAGCAGATGCCTTGTTTATACCGGTTCAATAAACAAATGCTTATAATGCGGATACGCCGCCATCACCACCTCCCGCAGGTTGTGTATCGTTTCAACCACATCGTCGCTCTTGTTATCCTTGTGAAATTTTATTTTCAATAGCAACAATACCTCTTCGGGCGACATATACATTGACAGCTGTGCCGATACAGTATCTACAACCGCATGTTTTTCAACCAGCTTTATAATAGCTTTCAGTTCATCCGGGTGTGCAGTTTCGCCCATCAGCAGGCCATGGCTTTCGCGCACCAGCAGTATAGCCACCAGGGTAAGCAAAATACCGATAAGTATGGATGCTACACCATCCAGATAAGGATTGTGCAGCAGTTGAGCCAGTACAATCCCGGTAAATGCTATTAATATGCCAATCACGTCTGCAGCATCCTCAAAAAGCACAACAAATGTCGCCGGGTCTTTACTTTGGCGCACAGCCTTCCAAAACGGCGTGCGGCCGCGCTGGTGGTTAAATTCTTTTAAAGCTGTAATTAATGAATAGCCATCCAACACAAAAGCGATGCCTAATATGATATAGTTCCAAAACGGGTTTCTGACTTCTTCAGGGTGCATTATATGCTCAATTCCTTCGTAAATGGAAAAGCCGCCACCCATTGCAAAAAATAATAATGACACTATAAATGCCCAGAAGTAAAGCTCCTTTCCGTATCCAAACGGGCGTTTTTCGTCGGCAGGTTTGGTGCTTTTGCTGATGCCCAGCAACAGCAGAATTTCGTTACTGGTATCAACCAGCGAGTGTATCCCTTCTGACGCCATTGCCGAACTACCGGTAGCATATGCAGCAACAAGTTTTACAATAGCGATGATAGTGTTTGCAGCGAAGGCGGTATAGATAGGCGTTTTATTGGTGGCCATAGATGTATCAGTCAGAAATAAAAGCGGGGTATGGCGGTAAAGATATTTATATTTTTTGTGACTGAACCGGGATTAAGCAGATTTAAAAGATTAATTAGATAGCGAAATTGAGCGAATAATGAAAATGCCCCCTGATAGTGTTGAGGTAGGTGTGGACAATTGCAATTTTTTTTCGGAAACTATATATTCAAGCTGTTCCAACCAAATCCCCAAAACCTTGTTATATTCACCATAATGAGATCAAAAACCTTCATTTACATATCATTGGCAGTCGATATAATAATCGCGGCGTCCAAGTTCGTGGCTGCCGGGTTTACCGGCAGTTCGTCAATGGTATCTGAGGGCATTCACTCCATTATTGATGCCGTAAGTCAATTGCTGTTGATATGGGGCATGAAAACCAGCGCCCGCAAGCCTGATTTAAGCAGGCCATTTGGTTATGGTAAAGAACTTTATTTCTGGTCGTTTATCGTATCGCTCATGATTTTTGTTTTGGGTGGATGTCTGTCGGTTTACCAGGGCGTTTTGCGCCTGGAGCACCCGGTATTGGATGATAACCAGGCCTGGGATTATGCAGTTTTGGCAATTGCATTTGTTTTTACATCTATATCACTTCATGCGGCAACTAAAGAGTTTAACAGGCAACGCGGTAAAGTATTTTTCTGGAGGGCCATTATACAGACCCGTGATCCATCGACTATCATAGTTCTTTTGGGCGATGTTGGGGATATGTTAGGGTTATTAGTTGCTTTTTTCGGCGTGTTTTTAGGCCGGCTTTACCATAGCCCTTATTACGATGCCGCCGCATCTGTATTAATAGGCGTCATATTAATTACTATTTCGGCAGTGCTGGTACGCGAAAGCAAAAGCCTTCTGCTCGGCGAATCAACCAGCCGCAAAACACTTCGAAAAGTGATAACGCTTGCCCAGGCTGATGAAGCGGTAGTAAAAGTGAAAAAGCATTTCAGCACCTACATGTCGCCCGAGGAGGTGTTGCTGCAATTGAATACTGTATTTAAAGATGACCTTACTACCCGGCAAATAACTGATGCTATTGAGCGCATAACCAGTGCTATCCAAAAAGACTTTCCCCGGTTTAAGCAAATATTTATTGAGCCGGTGAAGCAGTAGCAGTTGTGAGTTGGCAGCAACGTGAAGAGGCGCAGGCCGCTAACTTAGACTGATATTCCTAAAAGTATTACACCAAATGTCCCATTTTTAAAACAGCTGTATTTAACTGCTGTCTATTATTAGGTGGTATAAACTTTGGCACGGTTTTATTGCAATGGTTAATACATTTAACTAAAAAAACATACACTATGAGATCACTACTGTATATTATCGCTGTCATCATGATTATCGGGTGGGCGATAGGAGTATTTGCTTACTCTGCAGGCGGAATCATTCACGCCTTGTTAATTATTGCAATAATTTCATTCCTGATAGGTATTATCAGGAGCCCGTCAACTGTCTGAAAATAAGGTTAATTATAATTTAGTTGATAATAACAAAGGCGGCCAATTCGGTCGCCTTTGTTATTAAATTATAGCAATTAAAACAGCGTTGTTAATAGCTTTCTTTTAATTTATTATCATCAAGTTGAATTCGTTTAAATTCGTCAATCAGCCTTTCGCGCTCCTTCTTCATATCGTCAATTTTTACCGTTATTGCCTTTATGGCGATAACTACAGCGTATAACTGGTGCAGTTTGTTTATTTCCTTTTCCATCACGAGTGTCAGCTAAAAGCTAAATATAGCTTTTTTGTTACGCATAATCAACAAATGCTTCAAATAAATGTTTGACATTCAGGTTTTTATAATAATGATGCTAATTGTGAAATTGTGCCCGGTCATAAATCGCCCGATTAGTAACCCTAGTCATCAATCACCAACCACTAAATGGTCAATGACCAAAATATCCGTATGTTTATAATTTCTTAAATACTACTATGCAGGAAACTATTTTATCCCGCCTTGAGGCATCGCGTAAAGAATTGTTGGATCTTGGTTTACGCAATCCTCTTTTAAATTACAAAGCATCAAAAGCCCGCGGACTGCACATGGTGCAGGAAAAGTCGGTTTATGTGTACGATATACTGGTAAAACAAAATAAATCGATGACCTTTTTGGGGATGCCCGAAAAGGTGGCCGGTGAGCAAGACGGGTTGTTTCCTGACTTATCACAACCCGAACTGTTAGAAACCTACCAGGATACCAAGCTGCAAGCCAGCGAGGTTGACCTTAAGCTGCAGGTTAAGCTGTTAAATACCTATTATTTTGCCAAAACAAGCATCGAGGAGCAGGGGGTTAATACGCTTTATCTTTCGCTGGGTATGCTAAACTGGTACGAGGCCGGTAACCATGAAGATGTCCGGCAGGCGCCTTTGTTGTTAATACCCGTTTCGCTGGAACGGTCGAGCGCTAACGAGCGTTTCCGTTTAAAATATACCGGGGTCGAAATTGACGCCAACCTCTCGTTACAGGCAAAAATGCTGGCTGATTTCAACATCGCCATCCCCGATTTACCCGAAACAGACGAGTTTAATATCGAAAATTACTTTGCCGAAATTAAAGAACAAGTTAAGCGCCAGCCCACATGGAAAGTTGATAATGATGCTATGGAACTGGGTTTTTTCTCGTTCGGCAAGTTTATGATTTACCATGATTTGGACAGCGACAAATGGCCGAAGGATGAACAACCTGCAAATCATCCGAACATCAACGCGTTGTTTACCAACGGTTTTAAAGACGCCGAGCCGACCGCCAATGAGGATGACTACCTGGATACCGATACCGTAGCCAACCAACTGTTCCAGGTGGTTGATGCTGACAGTTCGCAGGTGCTGGCCATGCTGGCCGTACACGAGGGTCGCAATATGGTGATACAGGGCCCGCCCGGAACAGGTAAATCGCAAACTATTACCAACATGATAGCCAATGCCGTAGGGCAAGGTAAAAAAGTGTTGTTTGTCGCCGAAAAAATGGCTGCGCTCGACGTGGTAAAACGTCGGCTGGATGCTATTAATTTAGGCGAGGCCTGCCTGGAACTGCATAGCCATAAAGCCAACAAAAAAGAGCTGCATGAGGAACTGAAGCGGGTACTTGAGCTGGGTAAACCAACTTTTGAAGCCCTGCAGCAGGAGCTGGCGTTACTGGAGGCTTACCGCAATGAGTTAAACGAATATTGTGCTGCGGTTAATAACGCTGTTATCGGCAGCGGCTTATCGGCACAAAAAATAATTGGCTTTTTGCTGGCGATAGCAAAAACTGCATCGCAGGTGCACCTGCCCAAGTTACCACTCGAAGTTATTGAAGCCTGGGACGCGGACCGTATGGGGATAGCCGAAGCCATGGCCGATAGGGTACAGGCTCGTTTAAACGATATCGGCATACCGTCAAAATTATTGTTTTGGGGCAGCCGGCTTACCGTAATGCTGCCACATGAAGAGCAAGCCATCCAGCAATTGCTGTCCGCAGCTTTACAGGCCCTGAAGAATTTGCAGTCGGAGGTAGATACCATTGCCAGCCAGTTTGGCGTAACATCGCCCAAAAACGAGGTTGATACCGGGAAACTTCTTGAATTGTGCCGCATCGCGTCGCAAAGTCCCGATTTAAAGGGCATCGCGATAAAAAATGATGCATGGTTACATAACCAGCATGACGTTACCGAACTTTTGGATACGGGTAAACGCTTTGCCGCCCTGCACCGGGAGTATGAAAGTATATTGATACCCGAAGCCTGGGACCAAAACGTTTTGGAAATTCGCCAGAACTTAATGGCTTATGGCGATAAATGGTACAAGTTTTTAATTGGCGCCTATGGCAACGCTAAAAAACAACTGGCTGCCATGTGCCGAATTCCGCTGCCATCGGCCACAGCCGAAAAAATAAGGATAGTTGATGCCATCTCCGAGTCGCGCAGAATGGAGAAAACATTGACTGAACTTGAACCGCTGGCTGTCCGCTTATTTGGCAGCAGGTGGTTAAAACAACGGTCGGATTGGGATGCGCTGGCAAATATTGCAGGTTACCTGGCACAATTGCAGGCCAACATAGCCGATGGTTCTGTCCCTGCCGCTATAATTGACTACCTGGTTAAAACCGAAAACGGTGAGGCTGCCAAAGCAAGCCATAGTTTACTCACCGCAAAATTGGCGGAACAGCGGCAAGCTCTACAGATAGTATTTGAAAAATTGCACGTCGACATAGCGGTAAGATGGACGGGTGCAGAGTTAGATGAGGTAATATATCCTGAACTGCAACAGATGCTGGAGAGCTGGATAGCCCGTTTCCCGGAGTTGCAAAAGATGACTGCCTGGAACAATCTTGCAAAAACAGTCGATGACGAAGGATTATCTGTCCTGGTAAACGCTTCCCTTCAATGGGAAGGCGCGCGCGAGCATTTGAAAACCGCCTTGCAAAAAACATGGTACGAGTATTTAATTGAGCAGGCTTTTCAATTTAACCCGGCGCTGATAAAATTTGAGCGCGCCAGCCATGAAGAAGTGATTGAAAAATTTAAAAAGCTCGATTTACTAAACCTGCATTATAACCGTGCCCGCGTGGCGTTAAAACATTGGGAAGGCGTGCCTCGCCAGCAAGCCGGTGGGCAGGTAAACGTTCTGCGAAACGAATTTAATCGAAGGGCGAGGTTGATGCCTATTCGTAAATTAATAACCGAAGCAGGGCTAGCTATACAGGCCATTAAGCCCGTTATTATGATGAGCCCGATGTCGATTGCCAACTTTTTTGCACCGGGCAGTATAGAGTTTGACCTGGTGATTTTTGATGAGGCCAGCCAGGTACGGCCGGTGGAAGCTTTGGGTGCAATAGCCCGCGCAAAACAATTGGTTGTGGTTGGCGACTCGAAACAGTTGCCGCCTACCAGCTTTTTCGATAAAATGAATACCGATATCGAAGATGAGGATAACGTAACTGCAGACTTGCAGAGCATCCTTGGCATGTGCGACGCCCAGGGAGCGCCGCAGCGCATGTTGCGCTGGCATTATCGCAGCCGGCACGAGTCGTTGATCAGTTTGTCCAACAAGGAGTTTTACGAAAATAAACTGGTGATATTCCCCAGCCCCGGTTCGCGTACTAAAATGGGGCTGGCATTTCATTATTTGGAAGATGCTGTTTACGACAGGGGCAAAACCCGCACTAATGTTATCGAGGCCGAAGCCGTTGCCGATGCGGTTATACAACATGCGCTAAACAACCCAAAGCAAAGCCTTGGCGTGGTGGCCTTTAGTACCGCACAAATGCAGTGCATACAAAATACGCTGGAAAGCCGCAGGCGGAAGTCGCCGGAGGTGGAGAATTTCTTCCGCAGCCATATACATGAGCCGTTTTTTGTGAAGAACCTTGAAAATGTGCAGGGCGATGAGCGCGACGTAATATTCATCAGCATAGGCTACGGCAAAACCGAGGATGGTAAAATACCAATGAGTTTCGGGCCGTTGAATAATGAGGGCGGCGAGCGGCGGCTTAACGTATTGATTACTCGTGCTAAGCTACGCTGTGAGGTGTTTACCAATATTACATCAGAAGATATTAAGCCTACTGAATCAACCAAATTTGGTATCCGGGCTTTAAAAAGCTTCCTGTATTTTGCGCAGCATGGCAGGTTTGATGAGTTGGAGGAAACTCTCATCACTCAAAAGCGACCCTTTGAAGACCAGGTTGCCGAGCAGCTTACCGCAAAGGGTTATGTGGTACGTAAGAAGGTTGGATCCGAAGGGTTTTATATCGATATGGCTATTGTCGACCCGCAAAACCCCGGCCGGTATATTTTGGGTATAGAATGCGATGGCGACGCCTATGCCTCGGCCAAATCAGCCCGCGATCGCGACCGGTTGCGCAAGCAGGTAATGGAAACCATGGGCTGGAAAATTTTCCGGATTTGGAGCACCGACTGGTTCCGCAACCCGAAACGGGAGTTGGACAGGGTAGTTGCCGCTATTGAAAAAGCAAAGAAGCAGGCGATAGAAGGCGACATAGAAGAGGAGGCAGCCGAACATGAGGTAGTTACCGTAAATCGCGAGAAAGGCGAGGCGATTAAAAGCTCATTGCCGCCGTATGTGATAACCAAACTGCCTTCTGAAGTTGGAAAACCCGAATTACACCTGCATTCGTTTGCCAAGCTGGCCGGCTGGATAACTCAGATTGTGAAAACCGAAGGCCCCGTGCATCTTGATGAAATAATCCGCCGGATGGCCGATGCAGCAAAAGTAAGCAAGGTAAATTCACGCGTTAAATACACTATTACCCAGGCCACGCAATATGCCGTTGAGAACAAGCTAATAAAAGCAAAAAGCGACTTCCTTTGGCCGGTGGATATGGAGCAGCCTGCCATCCGAGATCGCAGTGAATTGCCCACAGCGTCGAGAAAACTGGAATATATTGCACCTGAAGAAATGGATCTGGCCGTTTGCAAAGTGGTTGAGGAAGCCATCGGTATTCAACCCGAGGCCGCCGTGCCGTTCATCGCCAGGCTGTTTGGCTTCACAAGGGTGACCGAGGACTTAAAAAATGACTTACTGCACGCCATCGACCTAAGTATCGCGAAAGAAAGTGTTAAAATGGATGGCGAGTTTTTAAGGTTAAATCAGTAAAGTCTGGTTCTGGATACTTTTCAGATATTCAAATCCGAACAACGGTTTATATCAAAAACGAACATTTATCGAAGTGTAATTGTTTTATGTGATTTGTTATCAATGACTTACTTTGATGGCATATTTATTGACGCCTGTTGTTATTAACTTTAAACAAGTAGCTATTATCATGAAAGTCCTAATTACCGCCACGTTACTTCTGGTTACTTTCAATTGTTTCAGCCAGCTCAAAACCACCGCTAATTTCAAGGTTCATAATCGTTCATTAACTATAGTTAATGAACGCGGCGTTTCAGTAATGAACTTAAGCGAAGCCGACAACGACGGCGTTGCCTGGTTAACAGGTGCAAAATTTACCAACGGGAATATTGAGTTGGATATAAAAGGAAAAGACTTATTGCAGCACAGTTTTGTGGGTGTCGCCTTTCACGGGGTTAACGATTTTACTTTTGATTGCATTTATTTTCGCCCGTTTAATTTTAAAGCTGCCGATCCGGTGCGAAAGGTTCATGCCGTTCAATATATTTCGCTCCCCAAATATGACTGGGAACTGCTTCGTACGAAATTTCCAGCAAAATATGAAAGGGGCCTGGCCACACCACCCGACCCCAACGGCTGGTTTCATGCCCGTATCAATGTAAACGGTAAAAAAATAACGGTATTTGTGAACGGCGAAAGCACCCCGTCGCTCGGAGTGGAACAGATTGTGCCAGCGAACGGAAGCATGATTGGCTTTTGGGTAGGTAATACCTCGGGTGGTGATTTTAAGAACTTGAAGATTAGTAAGTAAGTCTTAAGTCCGGAGTCGAAAGTCTTAAGTTGAAGGTCGGATTTGTTTTTTGACTTAAGACCCAAGACTTTCGACTCTGGACTAATTAATGATTGCCAATGTATTTATAAAGTTCTGAACCAGTTAACAAAAAGGCCCCAACCCCATAAACTTCAGTGCTGTTTTCTGTCACCATATCCGGGCTATCGCCGATGCGCTGCACATTTCCCAGCATACCATCGGGATGAACTGATGAAGTAAGCGCTGCCCAGGCCTTTTTAACAACCGGCCAGTAAGTTCTTTTATTGAGCAACTTGTGGTTAAGCCCCCAGGTTAAAGCGTAGCAATAAAAGCCGGTGCCGCTTGTTTCTTTAACCGGGAAGCTCGCAGGGTCGAGCAATGAGGCATGCCAGCTTCCGTCGGGTTGTTGCAGCGCGGCTATTTTGGCGGCCATATCCTTGTATAGTTTTTCAAATTTCTTTTTATCCGGGTTATTAGCAGGCAGACTCTCCATCACCCTCACCAGCCCCGCCAATACCCAGCCGTTCCCCCTCGACCAAAATACTTTCTGCCCGTTTTTTTCTTTTCTATCGAGGTAGCTGCCATCCCTAAAGTAAAGATGTTCGGTTGGGTCGTATAAATAAGCGGTTGTTTTCCACCAGAGTTTTGTTGCTGTATTTAAATAAGCGGGGTTATTTGTTGCTTTACTTAAGTAGCTTAACGCTGTCGGCCCCATAAATAATGCATCGCACCATGCCCATTCGCGGCTTGCTATATTGTTTTTCCAGTCCAGCGGTTCGTCATGTGGCTTGTTTACAATACTATCTGCCAATAGCACAAACGGCCGGATCATTTTTTTATCCTGGTATTTTATTGATAATAGCGAATATGTTTGCCCTATGCAATAATCATCAGCCATAAAACGGTTCCGGCCGGTTTGCCAATTCAAGTCTTTGCCTATTTTAACCAAAGCATCCAGGTATTTGTCATTTCCTTTTATCGCTCCTAATGCATAGATACCGGTATAGCACGCAGCGTTTGTCCAATCAACCGATGGATGGTTAAAACCTTTCGTGTTCCACCGATTTAATTGCCAGTCGGCAACACTATGCATTATGTTAAGGATGCTGTTTTGTTTTAAAAGAGAATCGCTTAATGATGATTTAATACCGGCAAAAGCATTGGAACCGACAAGGAGTAAAGCAATAAAAGAAAAGCGAATATGTTTTTTGATAGTTGCCTGCATAGATAAGACGTATAATGGTGACAAGTCCAAATATAAAATTTTTAATTAACAGCACTAAATGGAAGCTTTATATAGATGCAATTCGGCCATGAGCGGCTAATGCCGAAACGAAATGGTATATTTGCCTATATTTGAATTTTGCAAAAAAAAATACCATGGAGAGTGTATCCATCGAAGATTTTTATAAGGAGACAGCTGCACTTGTGCCGGCTGATATCAATAAAGAAATCGGCCATTTCAACATTTTTAAGATTGATGATTTTACCGCCAGTTTAAAAAAGGGCAGCACAATGCCCTATAACCGCCGGGCCTATTATAAAATAAGCATTATCAGCGGGCGTAACAAGGCACAATATGCGGATAAGGAAATCGATATTGAAAAAAATGCGTTGCTTTTTGCAACGCCGAAAATACCCTATCACTATGTGCCCCAGGATGATAACCAGTTTGGTTATTTCTGCATTTTTACACATGATTTTTTAGTGCAGAACAAAAGTGGGGTGGTTTTGGACGACCTCCCGATATTTCAGCCGGGTGGTTACCCTGTATTCCAGGTAACTGATGAAGCCGTGGAGGAAATAACCGCGATATTTAAAAAGATGTATAAAGAGATATCGTCGGACTATGCTTACAAGTACGACCTGCTGCGTAACTACGTGTTGGAGCTGATCCATTACGGGCAGAAGCTACAGCCGGCCACGTCGTTATATCCATCGCATACGGCTGCGGCACGGGTATCATCGCTGTTTATTGAATTGCTGGAGCGGCAGTTTCCGATTGAATCGCCACATCAGAAATTACAATTGCGCACCGCAAAAGATTATGCAAGCCAGCTAGCGGTACATGTAAATCACCTCAATAAAGTATTAAAAGAAAATACCGGCAAAACCACAACTGATATCATTAGTAGCCGCATTGTGCAGGAAGCCAAGATTTTACTAAAGCAAACGGATTGGAATATATCGCAAATCGCATATAGTCTCGGTTTTGAAGAAGTAGCGCATTTTTCAAACTTTTTCAGGAAACAAACGGCATTGGCGCCGTTGGCGTTTAGGTCGTAAAGGATATTTGTTCTTTTTTTGCCCTCTCTGCTTCGCAAAGAAGGGAGCTGCAATCTTCTCTTGATTTGAATTTTGCAAACAATGGATTGATGTTTGCAAACAGTCAGCTGCTTTTACGCGTTACCTTTACATCATAATTAAAACGATAAAAAATGAGTAACAGCAAAATAGCATTGGTAACCGGCGGCAGCCGCGGACTCGGCAAAAACATGGCTTTGAACCTTGCCAAAAATGGGATTGACGTAATATTAACATATAACAGCAAAAAGGACGAAGCAGAAGCAGTAGTGGCCGAGATTGACAGCTTGGGTCAAAAGGCTTTAGCGCTGCAATTGAATACAGGCCACACAAAAAGCTTCGATACATTTTTCGGCAATGTAAACACTGCCTTAAAAAACACCTTCAATACCGACCGGTTTGATTTTTTAATAAACAATGCAGGCATTGGTATTCACGCTTCATTTGCAGAAACTAAGGAAGAAGATTTCGACTTGTTGTTTAATATCCATTTGAAAGGCGTGTTCTTCCTCACTCAAAAAGCGTTGCCTTTAATTAATGATGGTGGCCGGATAATCAACCTGTCATCGGGACTGGCGAGGTTTAGTTTCCCGGGCTATGCGGCGTATGCGGCAATGAAGGGCGGGATCGAAGTGCTTACCCGGTACTTAGCCAAAGAACTGGGCGCACGCGGCATTGCGGTTAACGTAGTTGCTCCGGGAGCTATCGAAACAGATTTTGGCGGCGGCGCTGTGCGTGATATGCCCGAACTGAACAAACAAATTGCAGGAGCCACAGCGCTGGGCCGTGTTGGGTTGCCCGATGATATTGGCAGCGTAGTAGCATTTTTGTGCAACGAAGATGCCAAATGGGTAAATGCGCAGCGCATAGAGGTATCGGGCGGAATGATGTTATAATTTAAGCCGAATGATTTATCAGGCCCGGTATTTTTTAATAATGCCGGGCCTTTTTGTGTGCGCCCGGCACGGGCGCAAACTATAGGGTGGAAGTCCCGAACGCGCCTTGATAGTGGGAAGCGTTAACCCAAGGCAAGGGTGTCCTTCGCGAGGAGGAATCTGAAGGAA
>NZ_JAMXOE010000019.1 GCF_024055575.1 Mucilaginibacter flavidus
TTGATGTGTTTTCTTTCCTTGCATGCGCTAATATACTAATAATCAATGTTTTAATCAATATTTCAAAGAACTTTATTTGCAAGCCCTTATTGGCTAGCTTAGTTGCGCAACGGCCACGCGCAGCGAAGAGAGGGCCGACGAGCGAAGCAATGTCGGGGTGAGTCTACCCGCCGGACAGGTCGTCACCATACATCTCTCCCTTTCCCCCATGAACTATGAACCATCAACTATGGACTCCCTCGGATAAAAACCCGCTACAACCTGCCAATTTACAGTTAGTAATCCCCGCCTGCCGCCGCTATTTTTATCCTGTAGTAATTTACCTTATATTTCACCCGCCAAAATTAATACACTAAGTATGCGCGTCAACAATCTTTACCAGCAATTTAAAACCATCATTAAACCGGCTTTAATATTTTTCATCCTTTTTGGGTTGATAAAAACCACATCGGCCCAAACTGCGCCAGCCAAATCGCCGATGTATGAGCAGGCCAGCGAGGTATCGGGACTGGTTATACAATACGGACAGGATATAGACGCCATCCGCAGCTTTTATTCGCCGTATACTGCTATCGACGGGTATAACAACCAGTCGGTTCAAACATCGCCCGAAGAACGCAAACGACTCATGGATATCGGCAACGATTACCTCGAAAAACTAAAACAGTTGGATTTCGACAGCATGAGCATTTACGGCAAGGTAGATTATACCCTGCTGAAAAAACAAATAGTGTACGAACTTGGCGCTGTAAAGCTTGATGACGACGAATACAATAAAATAACCACCTATATCCCCTTTGCCGACGAAGTTTACCAATTGGAAAAGAAACGCCGCCGGGGTATTACTGTCGACGGGCAGGAAGTGGCAATGGAACTGCACAATATTTTAAAGGAACTTAATACAGCTAAAACATCATTCGTTAAGCTGCAAAGCCTGGATATGCCATTAGCCCGCAAAGGCAAGGCCTCTATATTAGGCTTAAAGAGCCGCCTGAAAAGCTTCTACGATTTCTACATTGGCTACGACCCCAGCTTTACCTGGTGGACACCAAAGCCTTATAAGCTGCTCGACTCGGCGCTAAATACTTATGCTGATTTGGTGCTAAGCAAAGGCAAAATAAACACCACCCAAAAGCCCGACAGCAGCGGCATTAAAGGTGTGCCCATCGGTCATGATGAGCTGATGCGCCAGCTGAAGGCCGAAATGATACCGTATACGCCCGAAGAACTGATCAAGCTGGCCAACAAGGAATTTGCCTTTTGCGATGCGGAAATGCTGAAAGCCAGCAACGAAATGGGCTTCGGTAACGACTGGCACAAGGCTTTGGAAAAAGTAAAGAACAGCTATGTACCCGCAGGTCGCCAGCCAGAGGCTATCTTAAAGCTTTACAACGATGCCTTAACTTTTATCAAGGCCCGCGACCTGATTACCATACCGGCCCTTGCCGAAGAAACCTGGGGGATGACGATGATGACGCCTCAACAACAATTGGTAAACCCCTTCTTTTTAGGCGGCAGCGAAATCATTATCAGCTACCCGACCAACACCATGAACGAGGCCGACAAGCTGATGAGCATGCGTGGTAATAACCCTTATTTTAGTCGCGGTACGGTGCAGCACGAGCTGTTGCCCGGCCACAACATGCAATATTTTATGAACAGTCGCTATAAAAACTACCGCGGCATGTTTAACACCCCGTTTTGGATTGAAGGCTGGAGCCTGTACTGGGAACTGCTGCTGTACGACCAGGGCTTCGCCAAAACGCCTGAAGAGCGCATAGGTATGCTGTTTTGGCGCATGCACCGCTGTGCCCGTATCATCTTCTCGCTCAACTATCACCTAGGCAACTGGACACCGCAGCAATGCATCGACTTTTTGGTCGACCGTGTGGGACATGAACGCGCCAACGCCGAGGGCGAAGTGCGCAGATCGTTCCAGGGCGGGTATAGTCCGCTGTACCAGGTGGCCTACCTTACCGGCGGCCTGCAACTGATGAGCCTTAAACGCGAGCTGGTCGACGGCGGTAAAATGACCTACAAACAGTTCCACGATGCCATAATGAAAGAAAACGCCATGCCGATTGAAATGGTAAGGGCAACGCTAATCAATCAACCATTGACGAGGGATTTTACTACCCAGTGGAAGTTTTATGATTTCGGGAAGTAGAGGTTAGTGAGTGGTTGAGTAGGGAGTGGTGAGTGGTTTTTGTCGCCGTTTTGCTTCACTGATGCTCATCCAACACGCCCTTTCCACGCGTTCCCCCCGCACGTCATTGCGAGGAACGAAGCAACCTCTACGTATGCAAATCAATGAAGCAAAAGCCTTGTGGTGACCTAAACGCAGCTGAAAGGTCACCACAAACATAAAGGTCCGTGAATGTCCTTCGTAGAGGTTGCTTCGTTCCTCGCAATGACGTGGCGGTGAGGTTGCTTCGTTCCTCAATGACGTGATGGTGAGTTTCTTCGTTCCTCAATGGCTTGATAGTGAGTGCGATGCGAACCCCTCACTCCTTCACCTTATCCCAGCTATCCTTATTAAAGGCCAGCACTTTGGTAACATTGCCGGCGGCGTCTTTGGTAAATTTCAGCGGGAACATAGCCTCTTTGTTAATAAACTCGTTATCGGCTACATTAATAAAGCTGATTTCCTTATCGTCCCAAAGTTGTTTTAATACCAGGCCATCGGCGGTGGCGGTTATGGTTAGGAAAGTGCCTTTATGTTCGTCAAATTCATATTTGCCCTGGTAGGCTTTTAGCTGGTCGGCGGTGAGTTTGATGGCTTGCACCGGCACGTAGTTTTTTACCCTTGTGATTTCGTCCTTATCGCCCACCGAAGCGCCGGTGATTTCGCCTGCCGGGTTTTTAACAAACGTGATGGGGATGTTTTCGTCGCCGTCACCGTCGAGGGTTTCAAAAACGAGATCGCTTTTGCGGGTTAACACAAATTGTTTGTCGCCCTCCATAACTTTGGCGAGCAGGGTTTTGTTTGCAACGGTAATTTGCACATGGGCATACTGGTTGCTTTTCATCTGGTAAATGCCCTCGAAGGCCTTCATAGCAGTGGTATCAGCAACTGTTTTACTAATAACAGCGGCAGCTTTAGCATTGCCGGTAAAACAAAGGCTCAACAGTAAAAATGGCAGCACCAACAGGTACCTGTAAAGCCGTTTTGCGGGGGTGGTTTTTAAATTGGTCATGATGATCAGGTTTTGTTTGTTTGATAACGTAGCATTTAGTTATTAAGTATTTAGGGGATGTATCGTGTATCACTGTATTGACTCAGGTGGTGATACAAGCGTTACAAAAAACCTCTCCACGCGTCATTGCGAGGAACGAAGCAGCCTCTAAGCTATGCAAATCAATGGAGTAAAAGCTTTGTGGTGCCCTATCAGCCGCATTTAGGTTACCATAAACACTAAGTTCCGTGATTGTCCTGTGTAGACGTTGCTTCGTTCCTCGCAATGACGGGTTGGTGGGTTACTTCGTTCCTTACAGTAATGACGGGTTGGTGAAAATGCTGTATCGCTTGTATCGCTGTAGTGACTCAGTTGGTGATACAGTGAAACAAAAACACCCTCTCCACGCGTCATTGCGAGGAACGAAGCAACCTCTAAGCTATGCAAATCAACGAAGCAAAAGCTTTGTGGCGATTTATCAGCCGCATTTAGGTCATCATAAACATCAAGGTCCTTGAATGTCCTATGTAAAGGTTGCTTCGTTCCTCGCAATGACGTGGTGGTGAGATTGCTTTGTTCCTTGCAGTTTTGGTTACGTTGCTTCGTTCGTTATAGCGTTGACGTGATGATTAGTATTATTCTTCCATCAACTTATCATACAAGTCAATCCAATCCGGATTTAACTCGTTAATCAATTTAATTTTGGCTTTCCTGTTACCTCCTTTTAATGCTTTTTCAACTGATATGGCTTCTTCAATACGCGAATAAAAAGAGTAATAAACAAGCTTTTCACATTTATATTTGGCAGTAAAGCTATCGGGATAAAAATGTGTTTTATGCTTCCAAACCCTATCTGTAATATCAGAAGTAACACCAACGTATAAAACCGTATGCAGCTTATTCGTCATAATATAAACACAGCCTCCTTGTACAAAAACCATGTTGCAAAATAAAAAATTATCTTATATTGTTTACTCTCTCCAGGCAATGACGTTGTGGTTGGTCGCTGTATCGCTGTAGTGACTCAACTGGTGATACATATGATACAAAAACAACTCTCCCGGCGTCATTGCGAGGAACGATCCGCCAGCTGGCGGACTACGTATGCAAATCAATGGAGTAAAAGCCTTGTGGTGAACTATCAGCCGCATTTAGGTCACCATAAACACTAAGGTCTGTGAATGTCCTTTGTAGAGGTTGCTTCGTTCCTCGCAATGACGGGTTGGTGCGTTGCTTCGTTCCTCGCGATGACGTGGTGGCGAGTTGGTGCAATACAGTATCGTTTGTGTTGGTGTAGTGAATCAATTAGTGATACGGTGGTTCAAAAAGGAATTATCCTTATCATACATAAAAAAAATATAATTATAACTTTTTTCTCCACATTTTCTTTACCAATCCAGAAATAATCCCTATCTTTATCCCTGTTGCTTTTCTGCAACAATTAAGCAGGCCTTATCCCCTGCCAAATCATCAACATAAAAAATATTATATCTGTACTGTATCACTGTACCATTCCGTGTGCCGATACAAGCGATACAGTACAAATCAAACCAAGCAATAAATTATGCCAATTGACATATTAAACACAATAACAATTCTTTAAAACCTCTTTATTTATGTCACACCCTCAAAACTTCCCGCTGATCAGCGGACAACAAGCCATCAATGCCGATTCTATCCGCCGTGAGCTTGACCGATTGCTGCAACCTAACGCAGCCCAGCCCGACCAGGGCAACCAATTATTCCGCCTGCGCAGCGCCTCCGACTGGATGGAGCAAGCCAGTAAACGCCCTATCCCCAAAATGCTCTTCGGCGAGCTTTGGTTCCAGGGCGAGCTGTGTATCATGTTTGCCGACAGCAACCTGGGCAAATCTATCCTCGCCGTGCAAGTGGGCGATAGCATCAGCAGGAATGAGCCGTTAGGCCCGTTCAGGCTTGAGGCCGGCCAGCAGCGCATTTTGTATTTTGATTTCGAGCTGGCCGATA
Source organism: Mucilaginibacter flavidus (assembly GCF_024055575.1). Lineage (GTDB taxonomy): Bacteria > Bacteroidota > Bacteroidia > Sphingobacteriales > Sphingobacteriaceae > Mucilaginibacter > Mucilaginibacter flavidus. The sequence goes on from NZ_JAMXOE010000019.1 coordinate 5,163, forward strand.
AACAGTTCGAGGCGCGGTACTCATCAAATTACATCCACCACTACCCTTTCACCCACGACTTCCTGCGTGCCGAACTCGATCCTATGGCCGATGTACCCAAAGATTTCGGCACCTTCGAGGACTTTTTGAACCACCAGCTGGAGAACCTGGTTGTTAGCACCGGCGCAACGGTGCTCATTATCGATAACCTAACCTACCTGCGCAGCGAAACCGAACGCGCCAAAGATGCCCTGCCGCTGATGAAGCACCTTAAAGCGCTTAAAACCAAGCACAACCTGAGCATACTGGCGCTGGCACACACACCCAAACGCGACCCTTCCAGCCCCATTACCCGCAACGACCTGCAAGGCAGCAAAATGCTGATGAACTTTTGCGACAGCGCCTTTGCCATCGGCGAGAGCGCGAAGGACAATACCATCCGCTACATTAAACAGATAAAGCAGCGCAACACCGAGGAGATTTACGGCGCAAGTAACATCTGCCTGTTTACCATCACCAAGCCTTACAACTTTTTGCAGTACGAATTTATGGCCTACGGTCGCGAATGGGAGCACCTGCGCCAACCCGATGATGTAGACCGCGAAGCACTAAAAACACAAGCCACAGAGCTTAAAGCCCAGGGCAAATCCCTTCGCGAAATTGCCACCGAAATGGGGATTACGCATACCAGGGTAGCGAGGTTGTTGAAGGTGAAGGAGGAAAGTCAAAAGTCCATGGACCATAGACCATAGTAGGAAATGGAAAGCCTACAAACAATGACTCAATGACATAATGACCCAATGACCAATCCCCCCCGTTACACCCTGCAGCCTTACAAGGGCATGTGGAGCCGCTATACCTGTCCGCAATGCCTTCGGCACAGAGTTTTTAGCCGCTATATTGATACCGCTACCGATGAGCCTATTGCCGATGATGTGGGCAGGTGCAGTCGCGAGGTGAATTGTGGTTATCATTATAAACCGTCGGAGTATTTTAAGTCCATAGACCACAGACCATGGACCATAGCCGGAAATGGAAACGGTTTTGGCTACCGGCCGCTTACTTATAAGGATTTTGAGCCATCGTACATGCCTAAACGGGTGATAAGCCAAACGGTAAAGCATTATGGGGCTAACCATTTTGTGCAATACCTTGTCGCTAAGTTTGGCCGGGAAGTGGCATACTCGCAAGCCAGGCTTTACCTGGTGGGCACCTCAAAGCACTGGCCGGGCGCCTGCATCTTCTGGCAGGTCGACAATGCCGACAGGGTACGAACCGGCAAAATAATGCTCTACAATGCCCAAACCGGCAAACGCGTAAAGGAGCCGTTTAACCATATTGCGTGGGCACACGTTTTAAGTCAAAAGTCGGGAGTCTATAGTCAGAAGTCAGAAAAGACTAACGACTCAAGACTTTGGACTAAGGACTTCAACCTAAAGCAATGCCTGTTTGGCGAGCATCTGTTACAATACTATCCCCGGAAGCCGGTGGCTATTTGCGAGAGTGAGAAGACGGCCATCATCGCCTCAATTTATTACCCCGAATTTTTGTGGCTGGCAGCTGGCAGTTTGCAGGGTTTAAATGCCGGCAAGTGTAAGTGCCTTGAGGGTCGTACCGTTATTTTGGTGCCCGATGTAAATGCTTATGAGCAATGGGTAACCAAAGCCAGCCAGCTATCGGCAGCATTACCGGCAGTAAATTTCAGGGTGATGCGTTTTTTAGAAGATGCAGCCACCCCGCAGCAAAAAACAGCCGGCTGGGATGTCGCCGATTATTTATAACGATTGGTTTGTATCGCGTGTATCGGTGTAATGAGCAAGGTGGTGATACAGTACAAGGTAAACTTAATCTGCCGCATTCTCTCTCCAGGCGTCATTGCGAGGAACGATCCGCCAGCTGGCGGACTACGCATGCAAATTAACGAAGTAAAAGCTTTGTGGTGACCTAAAAGCGGCTGAAAGGTTCACACAATTATCACGTTCCGTGAATGTCCTGCGTAGTCCGCCAGCTGGCGGATCGTTCGCAATGACGTGATGGTGAGCGTTCCGACTAATCTCTAATCTCCAACCTCTAATCTCTAACCAACTACTTCACCTTCCACTCATGTATCCCCGCCGAATTATCAACCGGCAGCACCACTTCCATTTTTAAAGCGGTAGTCTCCACCGGCTCAAAAGTTAACGTGTTGTAGGCATCTTTGGCGATGGTGTAGGGCGTGGTTTCTTTTACAGGTATCCACTCTTCGCCTTTTTTGTAATACAACTTGTAGGCTTTGGGGATAGCGCAGCCACCGAAGGGTTTGTCATCGTACCAGTAAACTTGTGATTCGGAAACGGTATGCGACTTGTCGAAATCGTATTGCACGTATTCGGTGCTGTTTTGTTTGGGCCACCAGTGCAGGTAGGGCATGCTGTGGTCGTTCGAGTTTTGGGGGTCGTACTGATCGTTAAGGGCTTTGAGCATGCGACCGCTTTTTATCGAACCGCTTAGCTTGCTGGTGCTGGCAATGGTTGGGGCAGGCTTTGGCATGGAGACCGATGCTTCATAAGGTATCCAAACCGTCATTTCACTCGGACCACGGTTTGCCCAGGCATAGTATGGGATGGCGGTAACGGGCTGGTCGCTTTCAATCAGCTTGTCGGTATTCAGCTGGCGCTTGGTGCTTTTGCCTTCAGCAGTAATTACCTCGATGCCGTTCAGCATGTCGGCCTTGTAGCTGGCATTGGTAACCGCCATTTTATCAACGGTGATATTTTGCACCGTGCTGTCGCGGTTATCCGGACCTTCCAGGCAATACACTATCGGACCGCGCTGTAAGGCAAAACGGTTAACATCGGCCTTAACCAGCTTGTTGGCAATAACCTTTTCGGTTTCCATAGGCAGGTTCATGGTAACTACGTCGCCTTTCTTCCAATGGCGGGTTATTACGGCGTAGCCTTTTTCAGTAGTATAGGCAAGCGCTTTACCATTTACAGTGATGGTAACCGGCTGCTGATTTTGGTTCATGTATGTGTACAAACCGCCGGGGATAGGCTTATTTAAGGCCCAGCCCGGTATGCGCACACGCAGGTTAAAGGTGGTTGCTTTGGCCGGATTTACGGCGATGGCTACCTTGCCCTTCCACGGGTATTCTGTTGTTTGTACAATGTTTATTTTGCCGGCAGTAAGCGTAATATCGCTGCTGTTGCTCATAAACAGGTTTACGTAGAGGTCGTTTTTATCGTGGGCATACACATAGCCGGGTACCGATGGCAAAAAGCGCGTCATGTTGCTGATGCAGCAGGCACAGCTAAACCAGGCACTGCGCTGGTTTGTCCCCATGGACGATAGCACATTGGGATAAAAGAACCGGTTACCGCTTAACGACACGCCCGACAGCAGCCCGTTATACAGCGTCCGCTCCAGAATATCGACATACTTGGCATCGCCATGCAGCAAAAACATGCGGCTGTTCCAGTACACATTGGCAATGGCAGCACACGTCTCGGCATAGGCCGACATGTTAGGCAAATCGTAAGCATCGCCAAAGGCCTCGCCGTTGCCGGTTGCGCCAATGCCGCCGGTAATGTATATTTTTTTGTCGACAGCATCTTTCCAGATATCATCGATAGCGTGCAGGTAATGCTGGTTTCCGGTTAACGCGGCCACATCAGCCATACCGGTGTACATGTAGGCAGCGCGAACGGCATGCCCTTCAGCTTCGTGCTGGTCGGTTACTTTTTTATCAGCCTGGTTGTAGCTTTCGCCTTTAGGGCCGCGTACATCAAGGAAGAACTTGGCCAAATCCAAATATTTTTTATTGCCGGTTACGCGGTACAGCTTTGTAAGGCCTGTCTCCACAATCTGGTGACCAGGGTATTCTTCTATCTTTCCCCAACCAAATACGCGGGTAAGCAAATCAGCATTTTTTAGGGCGATGTTGAGCAGCGTGCGTTTGCCGGTAGCCTGGTAATGGGCAACAGCAGCTTCGTAAAGGTGACCAGCATTGTACAGCTCGTGGCTCAATACTTCTTCGTTCTGCCAGCGCTTCTCGCCTATCCACTCGTGCGGTTTCTTCGCGTTAACCGTGCGGAAGGTGTACAGGTAGCCATCAGGTTCCTGCGCTGCGCCGATGATCTTGATAAGGGTATCAACATACATGTCGAGCTTTGGGTTCTTCTGTACCTGCATGGCGTACGATGCGCCTTCTATCACTTTGTAGATGTCGGTATCGTCAAAAGGATATTCGCTCATTTTGTCGCCGGGCTCCAGCTTTGCGGCGCGTAAAAAGTTATCAACCCGGCCGTTCAGTTTGCATTGCTCCAGCACGTAGGGGATGGTAACATTGGCGTTAACCTCCATTTTAGGCTGCCAGAATTTGTCGTTTACATGCACCTTTGTAAAAGGAACCGGCTGTATGGGGTAATCCTTTTGCTGTGCCGACAGGCTGCCCGCGCATACCATCGACCCAAAAAAACCTATTGCAACTATTTTATTAAAGCTGATTTTACTGCACATGCGCCGTTAAATTTATGTTGATGTAAGATACGTTAAAATTAGGCACCACACCGAAGCTTTACTAACGATAAATTAACAGATATTAACGGGATATTAACACGGCTTGGTATAAACGATGAATGGGTGAGGTAATTTTGTGGAATTGATTAAATGTTCATCATGAAATATGCCTGCATTTAGAGAGGGCCAGACAAAGCAGTGGCCTGTGCGATTATGAATACTGTAGTTTGCTTTTTCAAAGCATTCATGAGCTCCTCACGTCGGTTCCCGCCTCGGGGCGGGGAAGATTGGGGGTTTCTGCGTCACGCTTTACTGGCGGATGTATGGGGTATCATAGTTCAATAACCCCTACCTCCCCCTTCCCCAGGGAAGGAATCGCACGGGCCACGGCTTTTAAGGCTTCTTACGCACATTTAACGTGACGACAATTCGGTAAAAAAGCCTTAAAAAATAACATCTAAAGCACTTTTTCTTTAAACGAAAAGCCTATATTTACAATTAGTTAAATTGATGGCTATGAATACATTTCATCCACAGTACCTAACCGATTCGCAAGGCAACAACATTTCGGTGGTAATTCCCTTTGCCGAGTATGAGCAAATACTGAAACAACTTGACGAACTCGAGGGCATAAGGCTTCACGTAAACACCCATACCGGGAAGCGTCCGTCGATACCTTTGGATGAGTTTGTACGGCAACGCATGGCTTTCAGCAAACCTGTTCAGTCAACTCATAACGGTGAGCCTATCGGGTCTCCGCTGTTATAAAATAAAAAAGCCGGATGCCCAATAAGAAGCACCCGGCCCAAAACTCCCAAATCAACTATTAATGTAATGCCGTTTTACTGTATAAGTGATACTCGCCTGGTGCCAGCGTCATGCTGTAACCCGGGGTAGTAACACTAATGGTTGTGCCTGTAAAGTTATCAACCCATGTACCAGTAGCCGGGAATGTTATGGTTGCGGTTTGCGGCACCACGGCAAAATTACCAACCACCTCAATGCTGTTTGATGCATCAGTCATCTGGATGGTTTTTACTGCATCGCCCAGGCTATATGTATAGGTGGTGCTGGTAAATACCGGGTTGGCTATTTTCCACTTTATCATTTGCGAATACACTTTAAATAAATGCCTGCGGTTGGCATCGTTCATGTACTCCCAGTGCGGTGGTTTATCGCTCAACCTGTCAGGGTTTATGCTTATATCGTAACCGCGCTCACCAAATTGCCAAAGCATTTTAGGCCCCGGCGATGAGAACATAAAGGCAGCGCCCATTTCGTCGCGCTTTAAGCCGGTAGCTAAATCTTTAACACTATAGCTGCCGCTTACATTACCATAGGCGCCGTTTTTAAATTGCAGGCGTTCCTCGTCGTGGCTTTCAAAGTAGCTAACCAATGCATAAGGATTTGTAAAGCTAAACCTGTCGTAAAACAAGCCTGATATATCCCACGAACCGCCTGCATCGTTATAGCTCATCAAAGCCTGCTCGGCGTTGAAGCTCTGGTTATTCCAGGTCATCATGCCTTCGTTAGCCAGTTCATTTTCTTCCTGGTTGCTTGCAAAATCTTCCAATATCACGTACAATTTAGGGTCGACGCTTTTAATGTAGTTGTTATAGTCCTTCCAGATGGCTACACGGCTGGCATCATAATTACCCCACGCGGCCACGTCATTTCCGCTGTTGACCTGGGTAAACCCTTTAGCCAAATCAAAACGGAACCCGTCTATATGGTATTCCGTCATCCAAAACTTCAATACATTTTTCACAAAGTATTTTGTTGCCGGGCTCTCATGATTAAACTGGTAACCCACGTTATAAGGGTGTGTAGGGTTGGTATTATACCACGGGTTATTTGCAGGCACCCCACCGCTCGAATACAGCTGCACCATTGGCGACGAACCAAACGAGTGGTTTAATACGATATCCTGTATTACGGCAATGCCTTTAGCGTGGCAGGCATCAATCAGCGCCTTTAAATCATTCTTGGTACCGTAGTATTTATCGGGTGCAAAGTAATAGTTAGGGTTATATCCCCACGAGTCGTTGCCTTCAAACTCGTTTACCGGCATTAGCTCAAGTGCGTTAACACCAAGGCGTGCTATGTAATTCAGGGTATCTTTTATGGTTTTATAGCTGTGGGTTTGCACAAAATCGCGCACCAGCATTTCGTATATCACCAGGTTTTTAGGGTCGGGCCGGGTAAAGGTGGTGGTTGTCCAGCTATAAGCCGGCTGGTTTGCCTGCATTACGCTTACTATGCCGGTAGTTTTGCCGGTTGGGTAAGCCTTCAGGCTTGGATAGGTACTTGCGTCGATATATTTATCATTATCGGGGTCCAGTACCTTTTCGCAATACGGGTCGCCTATTTTAAACGAGCCGTCAACGTAGTACTGGTAAGCATACTCCGCATTAGGGTCAAGGTTGTCAATTTGTATCCACCAGCCGGTGCCGTCCGTAGAGTTGGTCATGTTATATTGCTTATCAGTCGACCAGCCATTAAAGTCGCCTGTAATGGTAACCGTTTTTTTGCCGGGGGCATACAAATTAAAAATTACCGACTTGCCATCGTTAATAAATGTGGTGCCGTCTTTAGCTCCTGCCGGTACATCTTTAGCTGTAGGGTTAGGATCGGGAACGTTCCCGGAACCTCCGCCAGAAGAAGGCGTTTTACTGCATGAAGTAACACCGATCAACAAAATGCCGACAAGCAAAAAGTACAAGTTCCTGAATTTCATATCTCTTTCGCGTTAAAATTGGTGCATAAAGGTAAGGCGATTTTTTGGAATTATTGTTTTTTTATAAAAAAGTTGGAATGTTGAAAAGTTGGAATGTTGTAGAGTTGGAAAGTTGTAAAGTTGGAAAGTTGGAAAGTTGCAAAGTTGGAATGTTGTCGAACTCTACCTGGTATCTGTTACAAAATAAGTTTTCATGGTGTAGCGGCAGACATAGACATGTTAACAGCTGAAAGACTAACATTTCAACTTTTCAACCTTACAACCTTACAACAACTATCTCACATGCTTCTTAACTATCTCAACCAGTACATCCATATCAAAGGGCTTTTGAAGGTACGAATCGGCAAGGCCTTCTTCTGCAATTTGTTTAATGTTGCTTACTGCAGAGATAATTATTACCGGGATGTGCTGTGTTTTGGAATTGGTTTTTAGTTGCTTGCTTAGCTGCTGGCCATTGGCATCACTTTTCCATTCGGTTAGCCAATTGTCCATAAGGATAAGGTGCGGGTTATGCTCGGTTACATTCTTCAGGATTTTCGAATCGCCCGATGACAAAACATCGTATCCTTCTTCTTCCAGTATGTAAACAATAGTGTCCCGTATATCTTTGTCATCCTCAATAACCAATATCTTTTTGGCCATAACCTTGCAAGCTCCTTTGTTATACTATAACAATTAAGGGTATGGGTTTTGTTTTAGGTTGATGCTTTTTATTTTTGACGAAAATGTGCGCGGAATATCTTTCGCTTGTATCACCCGTATCACTGTATCAGTCCCCACAGTGAAACAGAACAGTTTTACGCTTCGTTCGGCAAGTTATAGCATATCCGGCAGCGCGGTTCATAGCTTTCTTTTTCGCCGAGCAATATTCGGCTTTCGCTCGGCACCAGCCGGTACGAATACATAGCAGGGTTGCCGCATCTTACACAAACCGCATGCAGCTTGGTTACCGATTCGGCCATGGCCATAATAGCAGGCATAGGGCCAAAAGGGCGGCCCTTAAAATCCATATCTAACCCAGCAACAATTACACGGATCCCCCTGTTGGCTAATACGTTGCACACGTCGGGTAGTTCAGCATCAAAAAACTGGGCCTCGTCAATACCTATCACATGCACATCGCTGCCCAGTAATAATATAGATGAAGCATTCTCGACCGGCGTAGATGGAATTGAATTTGCATTATGTGATACCAGGGCATTTTCGTCATAACGGGTATCCGACTTGGGACTAAATATTTCAACCTTTAGCCTGGCTATCCGGGCGCGGTTAAGGCGGCGTATCAACTCTTCGGTCTTGCCCGAGAACATAGAACCACATACTACCTCGATACTGCCACCCAGTTCATTTCTCCGCTTAAAAACATCTTCTGTAAACAAAACCGCTAAATTTTATAAGTTAGTCCGAAAGTCGGAAAAGTCCGAAAGTCCGAAAGAAAAGACAGCTTTTAGTCGCCAAATGTCAGCGCTACTTTAAAGGCAGTTAACTAGTCTTTAACCTCTAATCACTAATCTCCAACCGCAAATATCAGAATTTAATCTTATTTTTGATTGGCATTTTCCCAACATCCATAATGAAGCAAAAGGAAGTATTTAAAAAGATAGGTGGCATTATACAAGAGCTAAGTGAGCAATACGACTACCTTCAAACCACCGTTGATAATTTAAACGACCTGGAACTTGAGCTGTTTGTTGCCAACGCTCATTTTTTAACCGACCACATTGAGATATTATGCAAGCTTAACCTGCAAAACAGGCCAAAGCGAGCACTAATTGAAAAACCGGAACCTGTTAACTACCAGCAAAAGTTTTTTGAGCCGGTGGTACAGCAAATGAAACCGGGGCCTGGAGCGAAGGATATTAAAGCGGTGAAAACCACACCAAAACTGATTGAAGCTGCCCCGGTAAACAAAGAACCGGAACCTGAAAAACAGGAGGAAGAAACAGTTGAACAACCGGTAGAAGCTGTTGTAGAAGTTCCGGCGGAGAAACCGGCAAAGAAAGAAAAGCAGCCGGAGCCGGAAGAGCAGGCCAGCACACCTGTATTTGATTTTACCTCGCAGGCTCCCGAAGATTCCTATTCATTCATTCGCGAAGAACCTGAAACGATAAGGCACGAACTGATATTGGATGAAGCTAACAACTGGGAAGATGAGCCTGAACCCCTGGTTGAAGAGTTAAAGGCCGATGAAGAAATGGTTGAGGAAATTGAAACGCCGCCAATAGCCGAAGAAGTGGTTGAACAACCGGTTGCAGAGGTAGCGACCACTGAGCCTGAAGAGGTACCTGTCGCCGAAATTGAGGAAGAAAAACCGGAAGAAGCGCCAATTGTGGAACTGGCCGTTGAGAAACTTGATGACAAGGTACCTGCAAAGGACGAAGACGAAGTGATTACGCGCAATCAGCAAATATCGGCCCAAATGGGTGATAAGCCAATCTCAAAAACCGACCAGGCAAGTATTAAGCCAATAAGCGATATCAAGCTGGCCATTACTCTAAATGATAAGCTGTTGTATGTAAAAGACTTATTTAACGGCTATAACCTGGCCTACAGCGAGGCTATTGAAATATTAAACCGCTTTAACACTTTTGAGGAAGCCCAACGTTTTTTGAAAACCAACTACGTAACCAAAAACAACTGGGAAGGCAAAGCAGCCACCACGGAGAAGTTTTATGCGTTGTTGAGGAGGAGGTATGCTTAGTTTGAAACAGTTGCAGTTATTAAGTAGCAGTAAGTTACTGGTTGGCTAACTGTTTTTACTTGATTTTTTCATTATTTATGCCTGATAAAATAACACCGGGTCCCGGTAAATATATCGATCCATTAGTTGATTTTGCTTTTAAAAAGATATTTGGAAGCGAGCCCAACAAGGATTTGTTAATTGCATTTTTAAACGAAGTATTTCGGGGGCGTAAGCATATCATTGATCTGGTGTACGATAAAAATGAGCATCATGGTGATATAAAGGAAGAGGGTGCAGCTATTTTCGACTTACTTTGTACCGGCGACGACGGCGAAAAGTTTTTGATAGAAGTGCAGCGTGGCAGGCAGGGTTATTTTAAAGAACGGTCGTTATTTTATACTTCGAGGCTCATCAGTGACCAAGCCCCAAAAGGCAGGCGAACCGAATGGGCCTATAAATTGAGTGGAGTTTATCTTGTTGCTTTGCTGGAAGACTTCACATTACAAACAGAGAAAAGTACCGAATATCTGCATCATATTTGTTTATGCAATATTGAAACCGGTGAAGTTTTTTATGACAAGTTAGGTTACACTTACATAGAATTACGTAAATTTGTTAAAACAGAAGGTGATTTAGAGACTGATTTAGATAAGTGGCTTTATGTTTTAAAAAATATGAGCCATATGGATAAGATACCGGCATATCTGCGGAAGCCGATATTTGACAAATTGTTTAATATCGCTGAATATACTAATTTGACTAAGGAGGAAAAAACTATGTATGATAGTAGTTTAAAGTACAAATGGGATAATAAAAATGTACTTGATTATGCTTTGAAGGAAGGATTCGAAAAAGGTATTGAAAAAGGTATTGAAAAAGGTATTGAAAAAGGTATTGAAAAAGGGAAATTGGAAGAAGCCAAAGAAATTGCACGCGAAATGAAAAAAGATGGTCTGCCAATTGCCCAAATTTCAAAATTCACCAAATTATCTATTGAAGAAATAGAAAAATTGTAAACACCCTATCAGTTCTTTTTTAACTAATCGCCAGATACAACTCGCAGACTGCCTAAACAATCCCCATTCTATTCGAATCCAGTTTAAGCAGCACAAAAAGCAATAGCGTAAAGCTTATCAGCGATGAACCGCCATAGCTGATAAAAGGCAGCGGGATACCTATTACGGGCACAATGCCTATCGTCATGCCGACATTTATCATCACGTGGAAAAATATAACCGAGGCTACGCCATAGCCGTATATTCGTGAAAATGGCGATCGCTGTCGCTCCGCAAGCATAATTATGCGGAGCACTAAAAACAGGTACAGGCCGATTACGGTTACCGATCCGGCAAAGCCCCACTCCTCACCCACGGTACAGAAAATAAAATCGGTACTTTGTTCGGGCACAAACGAGTACTTGGTTTGGGTACCATGCAAATAGCCCTTGCCCCAAAGCTTGCCGGAACCTATTGCAATTTTTGATTGGTTTACGTTATAGCCTTTGCCCTTTAAATCGCTTTTTATACCCAGTACAATATCTATACGCACTTTTTGGTGCGGCTTAAGCACACTGTTGTAAATAAACTTAACGCTTAAAACAAACACAACACAAATGGCAAGACCTGCCAATAAAGTTGTTACCAACCTTTTATTGCGCCTGAACAGCAGGATAATTAGTGCCACAATTGCAACAATTACGCCGATTACCGCCAGCGGACTAAACAATATTGCCGACACAAACAATGCTATAAACAAAAACCCGATGATCAGAAAGTATGGCGACAGTCCCTCGCGGTACAGCACAAAAACCAGGGAAATGAACACCAATGTTGAACCCATATCAGGCTGCAGCAATATCAAAAACATGGGCACGCCAATAATAGCCAGTGCAATGGCAAACGACTTTATTTCGGAAACCTTTATGTTTGGGCCGCTTAAATAACGGGCTAAAATCAGGCAGGTCGAAAACTTGGCAAACTCTGCCGGTTGCAGCCTGAAACCGCCACCAAGATTTATCCAGGCCATATTGCCGCCCACCCTGTGCCCAATAACCAATACCAGCAGCAGCAACAGCAAGGTGCCTACATAAAAAATGGGGGCCAAAGCCGTAATAAACCTGCTCTCGAGCAGCAAGATAATGCCGCCTACTATTACCGATACAATAATAAAAGTAAACTGCTTTCCATAATTGGTGGCACCGTCAATAATACTTGGGTGGCGCTCATCAAATACAGCAGAATGGATATTGAACCAGCCGATTACACAAAGCGCAAAGTAGATAAACACCGTTACCCAATCTACGTTAAAAAAGAAACTGCGCTGGTTGTTCATCTCTTTTTAGTTTTTAATTGTGCGGCCTGTGATTTATTTTCCGTATCCTTTTTTCCCTTGCCCGATGCTGTTTTAAGTCCCTGAGTTTTTTGCAGGGAATCTTTCTTTTGCTTTTTAGCCGTATCAGCCGGCACTGGCTTTCTCCTGAACTTGTTGTAATACAAAGCAGAATCGGGGAGTCGATTAGCATTGGCAAAATGCTCCACAGTAATACCAGATTCACGCTGAGAGATAGTGCCTTTTAAATACTTTTCTACAATAAAACTGGCAATCGGCGCGGCCCAATGTGCACCTTCGCCCGAGTTTTCAACTATAACGGCAATGGCTATCTTGGGATTCTCGCGCGGAGCAAAGGCAACGAACACCGAGTGCGACTCACCGCCGGTATTTTGTGCCGTACCTGTTTTTCCGCACATAATAATACCGGGTATTTTCGATCGAATAGCCGTGCCTCTTTCAACCACGGCCTCCATCCCATTTATTACCGGTTGAAAATATTGAGAGTCAATCCCCACGTAATTTCTTACGGCGTATTCCTTTTTGATAACATTATGAGTGCCGATTGCTTTTATCAAATGTGGTTTGTAATAAAATCCTTCGTTAGCAATGGTGCATTCCAGATTGGCCATTTGCAGCGGCGTTGCCAATAGCTCGCCCTGGCCAAAAGCCACGTTGATAACCGTACTTGAACGCCAACCGCCTTTGTGGTAAATATTATCGTAGTATAATGAGGTAGGCACATTGCCCCGGCTTTCGCTGGGCATATCAAGATCGAGCCGGGTACCTAAACCAAATTTTTTAACATTGTCACGCCATTTATTAAATTCTTCTTCGGTGGCCTTACCGCCGTAGCGGTTTATTATTTTTTCGAACACCATCATAAAGTACCCGTTGCACGATTCAGCTACTGCACTGCTTAGGTTTACCAAACCATGCGATTCGCCGTTATTGCATTTTACCCTCCGGTTTCCGGCCTGGTAGTAGCCGGGGCAGTAATATGTAGTTTGCGGTGTAATAATACCTTCCTGCAAGCCAATAAGCGCGCTCAACGGTTTAAATGACGAACCGGGAGGATACTTGGCCTGTATCGGCCTTATAAAAAAGGGATTGTAAACATCGTTATACATTTTGGCAGCGTTGTTACCTCTTTCGCGGCCTACCATTAAATTAGGATCGTAGGTGGGGCCGCTTACATAACAAAGTATTTCACCGGTCGACGGCTCAATGGCCACAATGCTGCCCACCTTATTTTGCATGAGTTTCTCGCCCAGCTTTTGTATGTTAATATCAAGCGACGATGTTAACCGTTCACCTGCTACTGCTGCCGTATCGAATAGGCCGTTGGCATATTTCCCTTTCGGACGACCACGTGAATCGACCATTTGGTTGAGCACGCCCCGCTGACCGCGAAGCACAGTTTCGTATGATTTCTCTACCCCGGTTATACCAATAAAATCGCCCTGGTGGTAATAGCCGTTTGAGCGTTTGATATCCGGTTCTTTTACCTCGCCAATAAAACCCAGGAAATGAGCAGCTACCGAGTCGGGATAGGTGCGCAGGTACCTGGTTATGGAGCTAAAGCCCGGAAACTCAGATAATCTTTCCTGCACCGCAGCATATACTTCGGGGGTAAGTTGTTTCTCAAAAACAGATGCCGTTGTTTGACCAAATTTACAGGCCTTTATCCAGCGTTTATCAAATTCGGCCTTGTCAATCCCCAGCAGTTTACAAAGGGCAAGGGTATCAAAGGGTTTCACTTTACGCGGTTCAACCACAATATCGTAAAAAGGCTCGTTTAATACCAGCACTTTCCCGTTTCGATCGAGGATGGGGCCACGGGCAGGGTATTGGATAGTTTGTCTTAAAACATTTTTACCGGCGTATATGGCGTACCGGTCATCAATCACCTGCATATAAAATAGCCTGGCAAGCAGAATGATGACGATGGTTATGAAAATTCCGGCAATAACGTAGCGCCGCTCAAAAAATCTATTCATTTACGCTCTTTCCTCTTGAAAAATAACAGCCCCGAAATTAACATTAAAAACACGGTAAATAATGAACTCAATAAAACACGGCTTATTGTAAATTCCAATTGCGAAAGGCTGAAAGCTTCAAGGTTGAAGAGAAAGAAATGGTGAACAAGGGTTAATACGGAAGCATAGGTAATAAACCATCGCAGCCCCATAATTCCCAGGGTAGGCTCGGGCTCATTATCAAAGCCATCTTTTTGAACGGTAATGCTGATAAAAATAATACGTACAAATGCCAGTATCACACAGGCGGCTGCATGCAGCCCGGGCGTATCGTAAAAAGCATCAATGGTAAGGCCTAATATAAATGCCAGCGCGAAGAGCAATACGTTTGGTGTTTCAAACGGCAGCAGTAAAATAAAAAGGATATAAAAATATGGGGTCGAAAAATTATACAGGCTTATATTCTTCAATAAAAAAACCTGTATAAAAACCAATACCAAAAACCTGATAAGGTTGATTATGATGTTCCTACTCATCCTTTTTTTGCTGGGCCTCCAATCCCTCCTGCTCCGTAGCAAATTTGTTATTTATAACATCAACATATTGCAGCTTGCTAAAGTCCACAGCCAGGGCAACTTCCATGTTAAGTGCATAGCCCCCTGCCTTGGTATGCAGGTTACTTATCTTCCCGATGGGTATACCCGTTGGAAAAAGCGAATATCCCGATGTTACCACCTGCTCGCCTACCTTTGGCACAGCGTTGTTGGATACATCCTTTAAAATGCCCTTATGTGGATTTAAATCATCGCCCCACTCAATGGTGCCGATCTCTTTATTATTAGCCAGCATAGCGCTAAACTGCGAATCTTTATGCAGCAGTGACTGTATTACCGAGAAGTGTTCTGAAACAATAATAACTTTACCTACAATGCCCAAATTGCACATTACGCCCATGCCTTTCGCAATACCTTGCTGGCTGCCTTTATTAATGGTAAGGTAGTTATTGGCGTGGTTTGTTGAATTGTTTATCACCCTTGCAACTATGTATTCGTACTGCCGTTTATAAATAGTGTCGGTTACCTTGTGTTTGTTTACCGTATCCACATAAAACGACGACTTGAGCTGGTTGCGCAGCCGGGAGTTTTCGCGGGCAAGCTCATCATTTTCTTCCTTTAACTTCAGGTAGCTGTTAAACTCGCTCATTTTGGCGTAAAAGCCACCGGTAACTTCGTTGGACGAGTTAATAAAGCTGGCTTTCTGAAACGAGTTGTATTTGATATAAATTATAAGCGAAGCAACCTCGAAAATTATGAACAAAAAGAATGCGTTGTATTTAGTTATAAATATCAGCAGGTTGCGCATTGTTAGAGATAAGTTAATTGGAGATTAGAATCAAGAGCCAAGAGCCAGGAACCAGGATAGCAGAAAGATTTTCGTCTTTTATCTTGATTCTTAACTCTTGATTCCTGGCTCTAACCTACTGCATTAAGAATTTAAAATTACCAATATTCTTCAAAGCTGTGCCGGTTCCGCGTACTACGGCGCGCAACGGGTCTTCGGCTACGTGCACCGGCAGTTTGGTTTTGGCGGCTATACGTTTGTCAAGTCCGCGCAGTAATGCACCGCCACCTGTTAAGTATATACCGGTTTGATAAATATCTGCCGAAAGCTCGGGCGGCGTAATTTCAAGCGCTTTTAAAATCGCTTCTTCAATCTTCGAAATCGACTTATCCAAACAATGTGCAATCTCAGAGTATGAAACCATTATCTGTTTTGGCACACCGGTCATTAAATCGCGGCCCTGTACAGCAAAGTCGGTTGGTGGGTCGGCAAGCTCTGGCAATGCAGCGCCAACTTCGATTTTTATTTTCTCTGCCGTACGGTCACCAATCATGATGTTGTGCTGACGGCGGATGTATTGTACAATGTCAGAGTCGAAGTTGTCCCCTGCCACACGGATAGACTGGTCGCAAACGATACCTGATAACGCGATTACTGCGATCTCGGTAGTACCACCACCGATATCGATGATCATGTTACCCATTGGTTCCTCCACATCAATACCGATACCTACGGCTGCGGCCATTGGCTCGTGTATAAGGTAAACTTCCTTGGCGCCGGCAATTTCTGCTGAGTCGCGTACGGCACGTTTTTCAACCTCGGTAATACCTGATGGAATACAGATCACCATACGCAACGATGGAAAAAACCACCCTTTGCCCTGGTTAATCATTTTTATCATGCCGCGTATCATGTGCTCAGCAGCGTTAAAGTCGGCAATTACACCATCTTTAAGCGGACGAACCGTGCGGATATTATCGTGGGTTTTGCCTTCCATTTGCATGGCCTGCCGGCCAATGGCAATAACTTTATTGGTGGTGCGGTCAAAAGCTACAATCGACGGTTCGTCGACAACAACTTTATCGTTATGTATAATGAGGGTATTTGCTGTACCTAAATCGATGGCGATTTCCTGTGTAAAAAAATTAAATAAACCCATTTAGTTTTATTTCAAAAATATGCTGCAAAATTGATAAATATAGTTGAATAAGTTGCATTAAGTTGATTGGGTGAATGGTTTTTTATTTAAATACTTACAACCTAATCAACAACTCACTTAATCAACAACTCACTATCCATTAGTGTTTAAAATGGCGTACGCCGGTAGTAACCATCGAAATGTTTTTTTGATTACACATTTCAACGGAAAGCTTATCGTTTATTGAGCCACCTGGTTGTAACACAGCGGTAATACCTGCCTCCGCAGCCAGTTCAACACAATCGGGAAAAGGAAAAAAAGCATCAGACGCCATTACCGCCCCGTTCAAATCAAACCCAAAGCTATTTGCCTTAATCACCGCCTGCTTTAAAGAGTCGACCCGTGAGGTTTGGCCTACCCCGCTTGCCATTAACTGACCATTTTTTGCAAACACAATAGTGTTCGACTTGGTATGCTTTACCACCTTGTTGGCAAAAAACAAATCCTTTAGCTCGTGATCAGTCGGCTTCCTGTCGGTAACCGGCGTCATTTGCTCCGGGCCTTCAATTACAGCGTCCTTATCCTGCTCAATAATTCCGTTCAACAGTGTTTTAAATTGCTTTACCGGCAATTCAACTACCTGGCGAATCAGTATAATACGGTTCTTTTTCTCTTTTAGTATAGCAACAGCTTCATCGGTAAAGGCCGGGGCTATCAGCACCTCGTAAAATATTTTGCTGATTTCGGTAGCTGTTTCTGAATCAATTTCGTCGTTGGCAATTATTACACCACCAAATGCTGATACCGGGTCACAAGCTAAAGCGTCAACCCAGGCTTCTTTTATAAAATTGCGCGATGCTATACCGCAGGCATTGGTATGTTTTAAAATGGCAATAGTCGGTTCGGTAAATTCATCAATTAAATTTACAGCTGCATCAACGTCAACCAGGTTATTGTATGATAATTCTTTACCGTGCAGTTTGGTAAACATGCGGTCGAGCTCACCATAAAACACGCCGCCCTGGTGCGGATTTTCGCCATAACGCAAAACCTGGCTGGTTTGTATGCTTTCTTTAAATACCGGCAGAGGCTCCTCGCGGTTAAAATATTTATAAATAGCTGTATCGTAGTTTGACGAAATGTTAAACGCCTTGTGGGCAAACGAACGGCGCTGGTCGATAGTTGTTGTGCCACCCTGCGTTTTCAATAAATCTTCCAATACTGAGTAATCTTTTTTGGACGCAACTATCACCACATCTTTAAAGTTTTTAGCTGCCGCACGGATTAATGAAATGCCGCCGATATCGATTTTTTCGATAATCTCGTCCTCTTCAGCGTTCGACATTACGGTTTCTTCGAATGGATATAAATCAACGATCACCAAATCAATTTCGGGTATTTCGTACTGCGCCAGGTGCTGCTCATCGGGTGCAAAATTTCTACGGGCCAAAATGCCGCCGAAAATCTTGGGGTGCAGTGTTTTAACGCGACCACCAAGTATAGATGGGTATGATGTAAGGTCTTCGACCGGTATTACGTTTACGCCTAAATTGCGGATAAAAGTTTCTGTTCCGCCGGTTGAATATATGTTAACGCCAAGGCGGTTTAACTCGTGGATTATCGGCTCTAAATTATCTTTATAATAAACTGATATTAAAGCATTTTTTATTTGCACTGACTCGCTCATTTACAGGATGTTTTTTGAGCCGCAAAGGTAGGGATTAGTGATTAGAGATTGGGGGTAAAATGGCAGTTTTTTTAAAGTTTTTTTCGGTATTAATAATTTAGATAAAACATGTCTTTTCTATCCCTGTGATGATTATCTTTTTCTCTTATTTTTTTAATAAAAATAAAAGCCCTAACTTAGATTTATGACTACGTTAATCATTAAATCGGACTCTGCTAAAAAAATTTCTTTGATAAAGCAATTTGTTGAAGGACTTGGATTATCTGCAACCACCCAAAGTTTTGAAGAGTTGGATGTAAACGCAATGGTCAGCGGAATAGGCCGGAAAGCAACCGATGAGGAACTAACTGCATACCTCGCAAAAGACATTGATGAAGAGCCAATTAATTTAGAAAAAGCTTTTTCCAAATATCTTAATGCAAAGTGATAGTTTGGTTGTCAAAATCTTACCCAAAGCAATGCGGGTTATTGATGCTATTGCTGATTTTGTAGAGTCAAAAAACACACCAGGTAGCGGCGCAAAGTATGCTCTAAAATTCAAATTAGCTATTGAAAAGTTGGCGGTTCCTGGTGTACAATACTCGTTTTGTAATCATCCAATGCTAGCCACCCGCGGTTACTCCTGTACCCGCTTTAATGATTGGGTAATCGCGTTCAAAATAAAAAATGGAGATTTAATAGTCTATGAGATAATTCATGGCTCACTACTTTCTTAGACAACCTCATTATTCGAAGTCGAAGAGACTCTTACTCTTTTAAAATAACTTCAGGATGGTGTAGCATTCGGCCATACCCCACCGTAATGACTTTAAAATAGCGATCATGAAGACTTTATCCTTTACCTTACTGTTATTTTTAGGATTATTTTTAATAACCTGCAAAAAAGACAATTCCGGAGTTGTTGATAACACACTTACCGGCAGATGGAAGCTAAGTGAAACATATGCCGACCCAGGAGATGGTAGCGGTAAATACCTCCCCGTGGCGAAAACTAATACACCTTATGTTATTTTTAATACTAATGGGACGTTGAATGGTACTGCCTTTCCCAATGACGTTAGCTATGTTGTAAAAGATTCTGTCACACTGGCAATTACTTCAAAAACTAACTCAGTTGAAAACTATGCCTATAAAATAACAAATGGTGTGCTGCAAATGAGCCCTGCCGGCCCAGTTTTTTGCACTGAAGGTTGTGGACAGAGGTTTAGCAAAACAAGGTAAAATCTCGACCGGGGGAAGGATAAAGACACCTGATAAGCCTAATCTCCAATTAAGCAATCACTATACCTAACTCTTCATTTTCTTCAGCAAACTTTCAATCACCCTTGGGAAGTGCTGATGTTCGAGTTGCTGACCCTTAAATTTAATAACCTCCAGGTTATCACCTGGCTCAACTTTAAAGCGCGATTGGTGGATTATTTCACCTTCATCAAATTGGTCACTCACAAAATGGATGGTAATACCCGATTCGTCATCGCCTTCGGCAAGTACTGCTTTGTGCACGTGATCGCCATACATGCCTTTGCCGCCGTGTTTTGGCAACAGTGCAGGATGGAGGTTAATTATTTTATTAGGAAAAGCATTTAACAGCGACACTGGCACCAGCCAAAGGAAGCCTGCAAGCACAATTAAATCAACCTGCAGGTTTTTCAGCAGCCTGATAACGTCGTCGGTATCATAAAACTCGTGCCTGGTAAAAATATGTGAGGGAATTTCAAAATTATCGGCCCTTTGCAAAACGTAGGCCTGCGGATTGTTAGTTAATATCAAAACTACTTCGGCCTCCGGATTACGCTTAAAATGCTCCATTATTTTTTGAGCATTTGATCCCGATCCTGAAGCAAAAATTGCAATTCTTCTTTTCATCAAAAACTTATCCTAATAAATCGTAATGGGTTCTATCCGTATGTAAACACCAACAAATGATTTTTGAAGGTAACATTTTGGTTACATATAGCAGTTACAACATGTCAAATATATGGTTTTCCTTGCAATAATTGTTTCCTAAACAGTATTTAGGCCATTTTTTAATTATTAATTACGCAGGATTTCCTTACATGAAAACAAGCGGTGATTATTAATTGGTGCTAACACTGGTTTGGCGAACAAACCCGTATACTACAATTCTGCGGTGCTGTGTTAGCGAATAGTTGGGTGCAATATCGCCCGTGTTTAACACCATTGAATACTGCCCGAGGGTTTGAATCTGGGTATTAATAAAGGGCTGTGAACTCCCGCTTTTGGAAGTATCCTTCAAAGTTACATCTGCATTTAAAAAAAGCTGGTTTTGGGTAAGCGACCAATTGCCTTTTACAGTTTGAGTCATGCAGTTGAAGTTGGTATACGTACAGGTTTTATCAAGATTAAATGTAAAGTACTGCGAACAGGTATCGTTCATGGTGGTGTCTTTAACACCCTGGTTGCCAACAAACTCTTTTACTTCTATCGAGGCCAGTTTCCAGGTACCGCCGGTAAATAAAGTTGCGATGGGGGTTTGCCCTGTTTTTTTACAGGAGTTAATAATCAATCCCAGTATAATTAAAGCAGCTAAAAACGGATATCTTTTCTTCATCAGTCGTATATCGGCAAAAATAAAAATTTGGCCGCAGATTATTTGGATTAAACAGATTTAGTAGATTATTATTGTTGGGAAGTCCGAAAGTCGGGGAAGTCCGGAAGACCGAAAGAAAAAGTTTGTTAGTTTTGATAGGGCTTTTCAATTCTAACCCAATCAACTTAATCAACCCAATCTAACTCAATCAACTCAAAAATGCGTATCCCATTTGAAACCCTGCGATCCGAATTTAAACGGGTATTGCTTTCATTAGATTTTCCCGAGAAGAAGGCAAACCTTTGCGCCACTATTTTTGCGGAGAACAGTCGTGATGGTCTATATATACACATGGATTGAACCGTTTCCCGGTTTTTGTTGAGTTTGTAAAGGAGGGTTTGGTAATACCGGATGCGGAACCGACAAAAGACACTGCTTTTGGCTCGCTGGAACAATGGAATGGTAACCTGGGGCCTGGAATTTTGAACGCACGTTTTTGTATGAACAGGGCCATGTACCTGGCTAATACAAACGGCATCGGGTGCGTAGCCCTTAAAAACACCAACCACTGGATGCGTGCCGGAGCTTACGGCTGGCAAGCCGCCGAAGCCGGACTGATCGGTATTTGCTTCACCAACACCATTGCCAACCTGCCGCCCTGGGGTGGCATTGACCCACGGCTTGGTAACAACCCTTTGGTTATAGCTATACCACGCAAAGGCGGGCATGTGGTGTTGGATATGGCCATTTCTCAGTATTCGGTTGGTAAACTAAACCAATATAAAAACAATAATGAAGGGCTGCCCCTGCCCGGTGGATACGATGCTGATGGAAATTTAAGCAGCAATGCCACCGAAATACTGGAATCAAAAAGGCTGCTGCCTGTGGGGTTCTGGAAAGGTTCCGGGCTGTCATTAGTGTTGGATTTGTTAGCAACTGTGCTTAGCCAGGGAAAATCGACCGCAAAAATTACTGAAAGCGAAAGTGAGTCGGGCGTATCGCAAGTGTTTATCTGCATAAAGCCTGAAGACAATTCATACACCCAACAGGCTATTGAAGAAATAATTGCCTACACCAAAGCCAGCCGGCCTGAACATGCGGGCGGCGCTATCTCCTACCCGGGCGAAAACACGTTACGAACAAGGGAGAAGAGTTTGAAAGAAGGCGTGTTGGTGGATGAAAGGATTTGGGCGAAGGTGAGATCTCTCTAATACAATAACGCATAATTGAGCATTCTCCCCAATCCATTAAAAATAATCCCTACCCTATTTAAATAGTTTCCCCGCCTAAAATAACATCCGGTATTTAGTTTGAAATAAAACTGACCCGAATGAAAAAAATTGCAAAACTATTTACACCAGCGCTACTTGCCGCCGCTTTTGTAAAAGCTGAAGCCAATGCCATTACTATCTCCGCCGATACCAATAAGTATTGGGCTGAAGTAAAGGCTTTCGCTCCTGGTGAAATTCCCGGCGTGGCTAACAGGGATGCTGCTCCCGCGTTTTCGTCCGATGGCAAATCGGTTTATTTTGGTGCAGCGCCTGTAAAGGATATAACCATAATGGTTTCCTGTTATATGGATAACAAATGGACTGAGCCGGTTATTGCCCCGTTTTGCGGTGGCTTCCACAACCTTGAACCTGCATTTGCGCCAAACGGCAAATACATAGTGTTCGCATCCAATCGCCCGGCAACTGCAGACGGCAAGATAATTGACGGTTATTGGAGTAAAAAAAACTACCCCGGCAATGGCGGCAACCTGTGGAAGGTTGACCTTACAAAAAAAGGCTGGGGCGAACCACAGCGCTTACCCGATGTGATTAACCAAAACAATTCGATCTTCAGCCCGGCCATTACTGCCGATGGCAGCGTTTATTTTATGCTGCCCGATACCTCTGGCCGGTTCCACATCCGCCGCTCGCAATATAAAAACGGGGAATACCAAACACCTGTGCGCCCGTCATTCAGCATTGATGCTTATGGCGATGTTGACCCCGTAGTTGCTCCCGATGAGTCGTTCCTTATTTTTTCATCAGGCAGGCCACCTGCGTTACCTCATACTGCCGACTTGTTTATTGTTTTCCGCACCCCTAAGGGTTGGAGCGAACCGCTCGATTTACGCCAGCTGATTTCGGATAAAGTATTCGGCGTTGAGGCCCGTTTGTCCCCCGATTTAAAGACGCTTTATTTCAGCAACCAGCGCAATGCAGCCGGGGTAACTGTTAATACCGACCAGTACATTTGGCAGGTAGATATAAGTAAGGTATTAAAAGCACATGGCTTGTAGTAAACGTATCTCAAATATCACTTTTTAAGGTGACAACTGTCATATTTTAAAGCTCGTTCCCGGTGCATCTTTGTTTTATCATCACTTATAGTCAAAAGATAAAATTATGGAAGCATTAATAGAGGAAGCGGTTGCAAATAAAGTACAACCCGAAGCAAAATTGCTGGCAAATAGCCCGGTAAAAACTATGAAGGCCCTGGTGTATCATGGGCCCGGCAAAAAGGCATGGGAAGACAAACCGATGCCCACAATAACGAAAGCTACCGATGCTATTGTAAAAATCTATAAAACAACTATTTGCGGCACCGACCTGCACATTATGAAAGGCGACGTACCGACCGTTACAAACGGCAGGATAATCGGGCACGAAGGTGTTGGCGTGATTGAAGAAGTTGGTACAGCTGTGAGTACCTTTAAAAAAGGCGACCATGTGCTGATATCGTGCATAACATCGTGCGGCAAGTGTAGTTTTTGTAAAAAAGGCATGTATTCGCATTGCGAAGATGGCGGCTGGATACTGGGAAACCTTATTGATGGCACACAGGCTGAATATGTACGGATACCACATGCTGACAACAGCCTCTATCCTATCCCGGCAGGTGCTGACGAAGAAGCTTTGGTTATGTTGAGTGATATTTTACCAACTGGCTTTGAGTGCGGCGTATTAAACGGACAGGTAAAACCCGGCGATACCGTAGCTATAGTAGGCTCTGGCCCTATAGGTATAGCGGCTTTGCTTACTGCACAGTTTTACTCACCAGCCGAGATTATTATGATTGACCCCGACCAAAACCGGCTCGACGTTGCCAAAACATTCGGTGCAACGCAAACCATTAACGGTTCGCAGGAAAATGTACTTGAAAAACTGATGAGCCGTACAGGCGGCAAAGGTGTTGATGTGGCTATAGAGGCTGTTGGCATACCCGAAACCTTTGAGCTTTGTACCGAAATTATTGCACCAGGCGGGCATGTTGCCAACATAGGTGTTCACGGTAAAAGCGCAACGCTGCACCTTGAAACTTTGTGGGCAAAAAATATAACCATAACCACCAGGCTGGTTGATACTGTTACCACTCCAATGTTGTTAAAAACGGTACAATCAAATAAATTGCAGCCAAGCAGGCTTATCACGCATCATTTCAAGTTAAGCGATGTGGTGGCTGCTTATGATACATTCGGCAATGCAGCCAAGGAGAAAGCGTTGAAGGTTATTTTAACGAACGAATAAATTTTAGTCCAAAGTCTATAGTCGAAAGTCTTGAGTCGATAGCTGTTTAGCTGTTGGCTCAGGACTTTTTAATTTTAAAACTTGCCGTGCGCTGTTAAAATTATATATTGGGATGTTAGCTTCTAAGACTTAAAATGTACATCCGTTTTATAACTCAATTTATTAATGAAGACGGCGAAAACGAAACAGGCTTTTTCCACGCGCTCCGTTATTTGTGCGAATATCCGTTAACAAATGACGAAGATGTTCGGGACCTAAAAGCACTAAATAAATGGTTTAATAACAATTTGGATAGGCCCACTAAATTCTCGAATGCTACCAACAAAAACCCTGCACCAATATCTCTATCATGGTTTAAGGATACCGCAAAAGAACATTTGCGTAAAACAAACGAGATTATGAAAATATTGGAAAAATACGATATGGTTATCGAACGGTTTACCTCAAAAAATCCCGGGTATATTATTTATGAAGATGACTACCAAGTGTCGGCTATTCCATTTAAAAGCGATAAAAACAAAGTGTTGTAAATCGGAGACGTATAACTACTCCCCTACCATCATCCCTTCAAATCTCTCCCAAAAACCATCCTTAGGCACCGGTGCAATAATTACAATAGGTTCTTTTTTTATAGGATGAATAAACTCCAGCCGCCGGGCATGTAAGCTGATACTTTTGCGCAGGCTGCCACGGGGATAGCCATATTTGTTATCGCCAACAATGGGGCAACCCAGGGTTGATAGCTGTACGCGTATCTGGTGCGGACGGCCGGTTATAGGATCAACCTCTATTAAGTAATAGCCACCAAGTTCAGCAACCAATTTGTAGTTAAGTTCGGCACGTTGGCTGCCCTGCACCTCTTTATCATGTGCTTTAGTAACGTTTTTCTGCGGATTTTTTACCAACCAATGTACCAGGTTACCCGCGGATGGCTGTGGGCGGTTTCGCACCACGGCATAATAAGTTTTGTGCATTTCGCGGCCTTTAAACATGGCGTTTATGCGCTCAAGCGCCTTGCTGGTTTTAGCAAACAGAATAACCCCGCTCACTGGCCTGTCCAACCTGTGCACTACGCCTAAAAATGCGCCATTGGGTTTGTTATACTTTTTGGCGATGTACTTTTTTACCTTATCATCCAGTGATTCATCGCCCGTATCATCAACCTGCACTATATCGCCTGCCCGTTTATTAACTGCAATAAGGTGGTTATCCTCGTAAAGGATATCATCGTCGGTGATGTCGTGGTTAATATATTTTATGTTGACTTTGGGGTGGTTCATAGTTCATAGTTCATAGTTCATAGCAGAATGGGTAGCTGATAGCTAAGTTGCAAGTTGCAGCGGCCATGAACTATGAACCATCAACCATGAACTTCCTCCTAATATTCCTCCTTCTCGTTGGGGAAGGTTTTGGCTTTTACATCAGTAACATAATTCTGGATAGCATCGTTCATTACCTGGTGCAAATCGGCATACTTACGCAAAAAACGGGGCGAAAACCCTTTATTGATGCCCAGCATGTCGTGTATTACCAATACCTGCCCGTCACAATGCTGACCGGCGCCTATCCCAATGGTTGGTATGCTCAGGCTTTCGCTAACCTGTTTGGCCAGTAACGCCGGTATTTTTTCCAATACTATCGAGAAGCAGCCCAACTCCTGTAGTTTTAATGCATCCTCGCGCAGTTTTTGCGCCTCTGCCTCCTGTTTAGCCCTAACCGTGTAAGTGCCAAATTTATAGATAGATTGCGGCGTAAGCCCCAAATGCCCCATAACCGGGATGCCGGCAGTAAGTATACGGGTAACCGATTCTGCAATTTCAACACCGCCCTCCATTTTTACACCGTGCGCACCCGACTCCTTCATTATGCGGATAGCCGAATTAAGCGCCTCTTTTGAATTACCCTGGTACGAACCAAAAGGTAAATCGACAATAACCAGGGCCCTTTTTGCCGCCCGCACCACTGATGATGCGTGGTAAATCATTTGGTCGAGGGTTATAGGTAACGTAGTTTCGTGCCCGGCCATAACGTTTGATGCCGAATCGCCCACCAGTATAATGTCGGTACCGGCTTCATCAACGATGGCCGCCATCGAAAAGTCGTACGCAGTAAGCATGGCGATCTTTTCGCCACGGTTTTTCATTTCCTGCAAAATATGCGTGGTAATTCTTTTAACCTCTTTATGAACAGACATGGGTTATGGTTTTGTGCGGTACAAAGGTAATGTTATTTCGGATTTCGGAATTATTCTTATTTCGGATTTCGGATGTTCGATTTCGGAATTATTCTTTTTTTGGCCTGGATAGAATTATATATTCACCAAACCATTCCGCAATCGGCATTCCGATTTCCGCATTCAAAAAAATCCGACATCGGACATCCGACTTCCGAAATCTTTTTCTACCTTTGCACCCGTGAATCCAGAAGTAACGCACTTCAATATTTCAGTCTGTTTTCACGGAGCGCCGCACCAGGCTAACCGGGTTTTTAATCATTCAATTTTTTTAGATAATGACTTATTTCACCAAATTACCGGCGGTATTATTACTGGCTGATGGAACTGTATTTTATGGCAAAGCTGCCGGAAAAATGGGAACTACCACCGGCGAAATTTGCTTCAACACCGGCATGACCGGCTACCAGGAAATTTTTACAGATCCGTCATACTTCGGGCAAATTATGGTTACCACCAATGCGCATATCGGCAACTATGGTATAGCTGACGAAGAGGTTGAATCAAACCAGATCCAGATTGCCGGCCTTGTTTGTAAAAATTACAACATTGCCTATAGCCGCAAGCAGGCTAACGAGTCGATACAGGATTATTTCCAGGAGCAGAATATCGTTGGTATATCAGATATTGATACCCGCCAATTGGTGAGGCATATCCGCGATAAAGGCGCGATGAACGCTATTATCTCTTCAGAAATTTTAGACATCGATGAGTTAAAAGCAAAGCTTGACGAAGTACCATCAATGGATGGTTTGGAGCTATCATCAAAAGTTTCAACTACTGAAACCTATACCTTCGGCGATGAAAGTGCTACTTACCGTGTAGCCGTGCTCGACCTTGGTGTTAAGAAAAACATCCTGCGCAACTTTGACGACCGTGACGTTTATGCAAAGGTTTTCCCGGCGAAAACGTCGTTTGAGGAAATGGAAAAGGACTTTGCCCCAACCGGTTATTTTATCTCCAATGGCCCTGGTGATCCATCGGCTATGCCTTACGCAGTAGATACAGTTAAAAAGGTTTTGGCATCGGAGAAACCGATGTTTGGGATTTGTCTTGGTCACCAGTTGCTGGCTTTGGCAAATGATATCCCAACCATAAAAATGTTTAACGGCCACCGCGGCTTAAACCACCCGGTTAAAAACGTTATCATCAACCATTGCGAAGTAACATCGCAAAACCACGGTTTCGGTGTAGTACCTGAAGCTGTAAGGGCATCTGATAAGGTAGAAATTACCCACGTCAACCTTAACGACCAATCTATTGAAGGTATCCGCGTAAAAGGCAAAAAAGCTTTCTCGGTACAATATCACCCCGAATCATCTCCCGGCCCGCATGACAGCAGGTATTTGTTTGATGATTTTATCAATTTAATGAAGAACTAAAAGCATAAATAAAGCGGTTGATGATGAGTTAACCGCTTTTTTGTTTCACCCTGTTTCCGGGTGTTCGGCACATAAAAAGAACGAAACAGTGGCCTTTCCCCTCGTAGGAGACGCAATACTTGCGTCTCCTACGTTTAGGTCGTCAATATTTACGGATTATAAACTGCAATTTTCCGACCTGTATGGCCTAGAGACGCAAGTGTTGCGTCTCTACATTTAATTCATTATTACTTCTTCAAATAATAATCCGGCACCTTCAAAGTAGGTTTCTCCACATCCCAGATAATGCTTGATACCCTCCACCCTTTCGGCGTTTTAATTAATTGGAAGCTGTTTACGCCTCGCTCTGCCGGTTTATCGCGGGTATTTAAATAGGTAACATAGGTGCTTATGCGGTGTGCTACTTTGCCAAATTGTTCGGTACGGCCAAATGCTTCTTCCTCATAAAACATATGCGTTTGTGTTTGTTGCAGAAAGCTTTTAAACAGATCTTCAAACTGTTTCATATTGAATATCTGCGCAGTATCGGTGCGGAAATTTATGAATTGCACCTCGGGAATAAAATAGTTTGGTATCTCGCTGTACCGGGGCTGCTCACCTTCTTTAAAGCTGATGGCCATATAGGCATCCTGTACGGCTTTTGTTATGGCGCTGTCTTCAGGCACGGTGTATGTTTTGGTTATGGATGTGTCGGGAACGCCAATGGTTTTTTTAACCGAAACATGGCAGGATGATAAAATAACAGCACAAGCAAGCAGGATAAATAAGGCTTTCATGATGATTTTTTTAATTGCGATTAAACTTTATGGGTTGATACTCATCTAAAGATATAAATTCCACCGATAATCCGGGGGATACCCACCGATAATTTCCATCATATTCGGCGACAGGGGTATTATATTCACCGACATTTTACCGCATTTCGCCTAATACCACTATGCAAAAAAGCGTTTTCACAGCAATTTTGTGCCGCAAATCAAATCATTGTTATGAAAACTTTACTCGCAATTCAATTGGTACACCTGGTAGTTAAAGCTGCCGAACACTTACATTCAATATTACATTCTATCGGGCATTTAATAAGCTAATTACTATAATTAAGCCCTATCCCACTCTTTTAGTCTCCCCTCAGGGGGAGATTAAAATGAGAAACCAGTAATTTTTATGCCATTTAACTTAAACCTCATTGATAATTCACTAATCCGTTGCACTTTTACACCATGGCAGACAAACCCATTATAACTGTAAAAAACCTGGTAAAAAACTATGGCGATTTTGCCGCTGTAAAAGGCATAAGCTTTGAAGTTTACGAGGGAGAAATATTCGGCCTGCTTGGCCCAAACGGTGCCGGCAAAACCACCACCCTTGAAGTAATTGAAACCCTTCGCGATAAAACCAGCGGCGAAATAACCGTCGACGGCTTTGACATCGAAACCGGTGCCGACAGTATTAAGCAGATAATAGGTGTACAGCTGCAGGCTGCCGGTTATTACCCGAACTTAAACCTGAGCGAACTGATCAATCTTTTCTGCGGCTTATATGGCATCAATAAGACGCCACTGGAAATGCTGGAAAAGGTTGCCCTTACCGATAAAGCCAAAGCAAAATACAAGGACCTGTCGGGCGGGCAAAAACAACGCTTCTCGATAGCTACTACTTTAATAAACAATCCGCGCATTATATTTTTAGACGAGCCCACCACAGGCCTCGACCCACAGGCACGCCGCAACCTCTGGGATTTGATACGCGAAATCAGGGATGCCGGCACCACCGTGGTAATTACCACCCATTATATGGACGAAGCCGAAGAACTTTGTGACCGTGTAGCATTTGTGGACGGCGGCCACATCATCGGCATCGATACGCCAAATAATTTTATAGATAAACTGGTGGAAGGCGGTTTCGAACGCAAGAAACAAGTGAAGCTGGCCAACCTGGAAGATGTATTTATAAACATGACCGGCAAGGAATGGCGGGAAGGATAGCCCCGGCCCCCCAGCCCCCTAAAGGGGGAGCAGAAGTTGGCAGTTGCAAGTGAGCAGTTGGCAGCTAAAAAGGTATTAAGCTATGCACCAATGAACTAATGAACCACTGAACTAATGAACCCTCAAAAAAGATACAGCAATTTTAATGCAACCATGGCTATTGCCAAGGCCAGCTTCCGTTCCATCACCCGCAGTCCGTCGGCAGTAGTGTTTAGTTTGGCTTTCCCGTTAATATTTATCGTGGTGTTTGCCAATATCGGTGGCAGTGGCGTATCTGTTGATGTGGCTGTGGCAAAAAACTGCGATACCACCAGCCAGGTGTATAGTGCATTGAAAAAAAATCCCCTGGTGCATTTTATAACCAACAAAACAACCGCCGAAATGGCCACCAGCCTTTCAAGGGGCGATATTGCGGCTATCATTGATATACAAAAAAACAATACCCAGCCGCTTTACACCATTAATGTGCAGTATTCAAACGCATCGGCACAAAAAGGAGGTGTTTTTAAGTCGGAGCTTACTAACTTATATTTCCGGATCAATAGCAGCGCAAACAATGGCCCCCCAACCGTTGCCGAAGTACATTCGACCACCATCAAAGGCAGGGAATATAAGTATATCGATTTCCTGCTGCCGGGTATGCTGGGCTTCTCGCTGTTAAGCAGCGGGGTATTTGGTACTGCCTTTGTATTTTTAAGTCTGCGGCTTACGCTGGTTATTAAACGTTTTTTTGCTACCCCTGTAAAAAAATACAGTATTGTTTTGGGCGAGGCTTTGGCAAGGCTGGTATTCTCATTACTCGGGGCTGTCTTTATTATATTGGTCGGGCATTACTGGTTTGGCTTTACGCTGATACACGGTGTGGTAACAGTGCTGAATATGCTGGTACTGGCATCAATAGGGTTGATTATTTTTATGGGCTTTGGCTTTGTAATATCGGGTATTGCCAAAAACGAAAGCAGTGTGCCCCCAATCTCCAACATCATTACCATGCCCCAGTTTTTGCTGTCGGGTACATTTTTCTCGGTTACGGCGTTCCCGGTATGGTTACAAACCATCAGCAAAATTTTACCTTTAACCTACCTTAACGATGCCATGCGCGAGGTGGCCTTTGAAGGAGCCGGCTTAGGCGATGTTACTCACCAGTTATTGATATTGGGCGCGTGGTTTATCGGGATTTATGCCGTGGCGGTGAAGACGTTTAAGTGGGAGTAGTTTTTATTTTTGAGGATTTCACGATTTGAGAATGATTTCACCGATTAGAGAAAACGGATGCATCTTATTTTATACATCCTTTCATCCTTAAATCAGGCCAATCATGGTTCAGACAAAATCGGTGTAATCATTTTTCAAAAAAATCGGTGTAATCCCAATAAATCATATTAAATTCATGTTACCAATCAGTGAAATGATTCTCAAATCGGTGAAATCATTAATAATCTTTCGTCGAATTTATTTGAAAGTGTATATTTGGAGGCTAATACATAATTGTGTACTTATTACACTATGTGGTTTTATTAACTAATTACCCTTCAAATGAGCTTAATAATTGATGTCCATGCCCGCCAGATACTCGACTCACGCGGCAATCCTACAATAGAAGTAGATGTTTTAACCGAAAATGGCGCCCTTGGTCGTGCTGCAGTACCATCAGGTGCTTCAACAGGCGTACACGAGGCCGTTGAGTTACGCGATAACGACAAAGCGGTATACATGGGCAAAGGCGTATTGAAAGCCGTTGCTAACGTAAATGATATAATTGCCAAAGAACTTCAGGGTGTTGATGTGTTCGACCAGAACGGTATCGACGCATTAATGATTGAGCTTGATGGTACCGAAAATAAAGGAAAATTAGGCGCTAACGCCATTTTAGGTGTTTCGTTAGCCGTAGCAAAAGCTGCAGCACAGGAAAGCCGCCAGCCTTTATACCGCTACATAGGTGGTGTAAACGCTAACACATTGCCAATCCCGATGATGAACATCGTTAACGGTGGTTCACACTCTGATGCGCCGATAGCCTTCCAGGAATTTATGATTATGCCAATTGGCGCTTCATCTTTTTCGCAGGCATTGCAATGGGGTACCGAAGTTTTCCATAACCTTAAAAAGATATTGCACGACCGCGGCCTTACCACTACTGTTGGTGACGAAGGCGGTTTTGCCCCAACCTTTGAAGGTACCGAAGATGGTGTTGAAACCATTTTAAAAGCTATTGAAAAAGCCGGTTACAAACCAGGAGTTGATATTTGCCTGGCATTTGATTGCGCCGCTTCTGAGTTTTACAAAGACGGCAAATACGACTATACCAAATTTGAAGGCGAGAAAGGTGCTATCCGCACCAGCGCTGAACAAGCCGATTATCTTGCTTCGTTAACAGAAAAATACCCTATTATCTCTGTAGAAGACGGTATGGCCGAAGACGATTGGGAAGGCTGGAAAATGTTGACCGAGAAAATTGGCGGCAAAGTTCAGCTGGTAGGCGATGATTTGTTTGTTACCAATGTGAAACGTTTACAGCGCGGTATCAATGAAGATATTGCAAACTCTATACTGGTAAAAGTTAACCAGATTGGTACCTTAACCGAAACCATCAACGCAGTAACTTTAGCACAAACCAATGGTTACACCTCGGTAATGAGCCACCGTTCGGGCGAGACTGAAGACTCGACCATTGCTGATTTAGCGGTTGCCTTAAACTGCGGCCAGATAAAAACCGGTTCGTTATCCCGTTCAGACAGGATTTCAAAATACAACCAGTTACTTCGTATTGAAGAAGAATTAGGCGATAGCGCTAAGTTTATTGGTAAAAACTTTAAATACGCTAAGAAATAGTTGATTGAGTTGATTAGATGAGTGGTTGATTAGGTTAACCATTACTAACTAGTCCTCATCGGCACATAAATTTTAAAGCCCTGTAAATAATATGGGGCTTTTTTCGTTTATGCTTTAAAATATTAATTTTACATCAGTTAAAATCGTTTAAATCTGTTAATCCCGGTCCCGGTTAAATGAAAGTTCAAGGCGCATTACGAATCCTGCTTATACTGTTTATGCTTAGCATCAATATTGGCTGCGACCAGGTTTCAAAAACAATTGTTCGGCGCAAGCTGGAGTATTACGAACAGGTTAGGTTTTTGGATAACCACTTCACCCTGGTAAAGGTTGAAAACACCGGCGCGTTTTTAAGTGTAGGCAATTCGCTTTCGGGTCCGTTGCGGTTTATCCTGCTAAACCTGCTGCCGCTAATGGCTGTTGCCGCCGGACTGGTGTTTATGCTCACCCGCGAACTTACCCGAACGACGCTCTTCAGTGTCATACTGATTGTAGGCGGTGGTTTCGGCAATATCTACGACAGGATACGCTACGGCTCGGTAACCGATTTTATGCATATCAAATTTGGCTCACTGCAAACCGGGATATTTAACGTGGCCGATGTATCCATAATGCTGGGGATGCTCATTTTGATTGTGCACGCCCTTTTTAAAAAACCGGATGTAGTTACGGAAGAAGCTGCCGCTGAAGAACCGCAGGTTTAACCGGCGTATTCGTCACCCAAAAATCCTATAATCTACTAATCCGCTAAATCTTAGTTTAAAAGTGTATCTTTGCGCCTAATTACCCGTTAGCTTACGGTTTTGATTTATCAGACGACTCTTCAGACCCGCTTATGCAATCGCGTTAGCAACATATTTTAAAAACATTACATGTTATTTCAAGATTTAAATATCATTGAGCCTATTTTACGGGCTTTAAAAACAGAGGGATATACTACCCCTACCCCTATACAGGAACAAGCGATACCCATTTTATTACAACAAAAAGATTTACTGGGCTGCGCACAAACCGGCACCGGCAAAACCGCCGCCTTCGCAATCCCTATTTTGCAATTGCTTTACCAGGACAGGCTGCAACACAAAGAGCAAAAAACAATAAAAGCACTGATACTAACCCCAACCCGCGAGTTGGCCATACAAATTGACGAAAGCTTTGCAGCTTACGGCAAGCATACCGGCTTAAAACACCTGGTTATTTTCGGCGGTGTTAACCAAAACCCGCAAACCGATGCTTTACGCCGCGGTGTTGACATTTTGGTTGCTACCCCTGGTCGTTTATTGGATTTAATGAACCAGCGCTTCGTTCACCTCGACCATATCAAAATGCTAGTGCTTGATGAAGCCGACCGTATGCTGGATATGGGGTTTGTACACGACGTTAAAAAAATTATAGCCAAAGTGCCCGCAAAAAGACAAACGCTTTTCTTTTCGGCCACCATGCCAAAGGAAATTCAACAATTGGCCGATACTATACTTAACAAACCAGAAAAAGTAGAAGTTACCCCGGTATCATCAACTGCGGATACCATACAGCAGGCGCTTTATTACGTTGAGAAAAACGACAAGCGTGCTTTGCTTGCCCATATATTAAAAGATAAAGAAATTAAGACGGCACTGGTATTTACCCGCACCAAACACGGCGCCGATAAGGTGGTGAAAGATTTGGTTCGCGTTGGTATTACTGCTGAGGCTATCCACGGCAATAAATCGCAGAATGCGCGTCAAAGGGCCTTAACCAACTTTAAAAACCGTACTACCCGTGTGCTGATCGCTACCGATATCGCTGCCCGTGGCATCGATATCGACGAGCTTACCCACGTAATTAACTACGAGCTGCCTAACATACCTGAAACCTACGTACACCGTATCGGCCGTACAGGTCGTGCAGGATTAAATGGCATCGCCCTTTCGTTTTGCGACCAGGAAGAAATTGAATTTTTAAAAGACATACACAAGCTGATTTCGAAAGAGATACCGGTTGAAGAAGCACACCCCTACCCTATGAGCCCCCAAAGCATTGTTGCCAAACATGCCGAAGGCCAGAAAAAAGGTGGTGGCGGTGGTGGCGGCCAACGCGGCCGTAGCTTCGGCAGGGCCGACCGTGGTCGTGGTGGAAGTAGCGGTAACAAACCTGCAGGCGGCAGCGGCATGAGCGGCGCAAGCCGTGGCGGCAACCGTGGAGGAAGAAGAGATTAATTTTAGTTGATTAGGTTGATTAAGTGGGCGGTTGATTAGGTTAACCAGGCAAACTCAATCAACCTAATCTAACTTAGTCAACCCAATAAACTCCACCACCGTGTTGAAAAGTTTAAAACCATATTTGCATACCCAGCGCTTTATGAATAGCTTTAACTCAAATTTTACCGGTATGGCATTTCGCAGATTGATAAACCTGTTCAGGAACAAATATTTTTTGGTTTCGCTGGCGTTTGTGGTGTGGATGATATTTTTTGACAAAAACGATTTGTTCTCGCAATATCAGTATCACCAGGAAGTTAACAAACTGAAACAGGAGCGCGATTTCTACCAAAAAGAAACCGAAAAGGTAGCCAAAGACCTTAAAGAACTTACCTCAAACCCCCAGCAACTCGAGAAATTCGCCCGCGAAAAGTATTTGATGAAGAAGGATAACGAGGATGTTTTTGTGATAGTTGCTCCGAAGAAAGAGGAATAAAGAGAGGTCGGAAGACTGAAGTCAGATGTCAGAAGAAAACGAATAATGATTTAGAGATGCTCAATGCATCTTTTTTTATGAGATATGATTAAAACTTTTTTTGATTTAGATGTATACCGGCTGGGTAACGATTATTCAATGAAAATTTATTTATTGACACGATCATTTCCGAAATCCGAAACCTACTCGCTGACAAGTCAAATTGTAGATTCTTCCCGATCCATTTGCGCAAACATCGCTGAAGGCTGGGGAAGGCGGGTTTATGAAAGTGAATTCAAGAAGTTCCTGGTTTATTCCATGGGCTCACTTCAGGAAACTAAGTCATGGTTGAATTTTGCAGTTCAATGTAAGTACATAAACGACGAAACATTTAAGACTTTAATGGAAGAGGCCGAAGTAATCGGTGGGAAATTGTTTAAGCTGCATCAAAATTGGAAATCTTAATCTAGACGGATGCTGCTTTAACTTCCGACTTCAGACCTCCGTCTTCAGACATCATTATTTTGTTCCTCAGCTTTAGCGCCGGCTTCTCCACCAAATACCGCATTAATAACGCCGCCAATACTACCGCAACAAAACAACAAACCATCATCACCCCACTATCCATATTCATCCCTAGATTACCTAACTGCACTTGTGTTACATGAATAACAATCTTATGCACCAAATAAATGGAGTACGACAATGCTGCCAATTGCGAAGTAACCACCGACTTAAATTTATAAAGCACGTTATTGGGGCAAACCGCCGCCGCCACTATTAAACCATAAGCAACCGATATTACCGGGAAGCCATAGGTCCCGGCGATAAAACTTTCTTTTTCCAGGCAAACAAAATAGCCGCCAACAAGTCCTGCGATGCCTGCAAGAATTAGCAGGTTGCTGTATTGGTTTACCCATGCTTTTACTTTGGGGTAAAAGGTAAACAGCCCGGCAATGCTTACACCAACCAGCAGTCCATCCAGTCGATTGTAAGTAGGATAATAAACATACAAGTTCCAGAGCGGACGCAGGTTATCAGATAGCTGCGGGGCCACAAAATGGTTCCAGCAGTAAATGCGTATCACAAATCCACCAATAAATAAAGCGGTGAGCAACAACCATGCTTTTTTACCGGCATTATACTTTGTAAACAGCCAAAAGCATAATGGTAATATCAAATAAAACTGTTCCTCAACACATAATGACCAGGCGTGACTGAATGTACCGAACTTTCTTAAATCAAGGCCGAAATTTAGCGTAAAGGTGAAGTACCGCCATGCGGAAGAAAGGTGCCCCCACTCACTTAAAGCGGGAAACGAGAAATATAACATCAGCACCAAAAAATACGGCGGTATTATCCTGAAAAAACGTTTGATGAAAAACTCGCGTGCGGCAATCGGCCTTCCCCTTGCGACGCCGGCAAACAATTGACCCGCAATTAAATACCCGCTCAAAACAAAAAATAAATCAACACCCGTCCATCCGAATACGCCTATTGAGAGCTCCCACTTGGGGTGACCGAAAAATTTGTAATGAAATAGCAGCACATAAACTATGGCAAATGCCCGCAGATGGTCGAGGCCCAATAGTTTGTGTCTATCGTCTATTGCGGCGGTATCGGGAGAAATGGGTTGAAGCATTATACTTCTCCCTCACGCTTTCGTAAAAACCACTCAAGCCCAAGCAGCGCCAGTATGATCACAAACACCCATTTCACATCTATAATATCGTTGTAGCGCTTATCTTCATAAACAACAGTCTTGATATTTTCATTTTTGCGGATAAGGCCGGCAAGCTGGTTAATCTCCGAAGGCATCAGCATTTTGCCGCCGCTTTGTTTGGCGATGGTATTCAATAGCTGGTGATTGGCAGCGCTCTGACGTGATTCAAGATTTAACGGTTTAACAGTTAACTGGCCTGTGGCTGTAAACGATTTATCACCATTTTTTGTAGTGCCAGTATAGTTGTATTCGCCAATGGGCAACGTGCCTGCATCCAGCTGGTAGCTTTTATCATCGCGGCTAAACAGAAAGCTGTAGTCTTTCCCTGCATCGTTTTTAAGTTCGATACGGACATCTGGGGTATTGATCAACTCGAGGGCATCATTGTACAGTTCCGCATTTATCAGCACATTTTCGCCTTCGTCAAACACATGTTTGGCGGTATAAACTATAAAGCGTTGACGGTTAGCGTTGGCGGTAAGGTATTGTACACCCTGGCCAAACAGTTCTTCCATAGCGTGGTGATTACCGTATGTTTGAAATTCGGCCAGTTGCCAGCGCCAAAGGCCCTCGCCGTTTAACACACCTATACGTTGCCCGCCTTCATCCGCAAATGATAGTAATGGGAAAGCGGTTTCCACACTGCCGATACGTTGCTTTAGCAATACATCGCCAGGCGGCGGCAAGGTGTAGCTGCCATAAGGCGCCAGCAAAGGTGGCAGGGCGGCTATTTTTTTGCGGGATGAATCGGATAAGGTAAATGCCGTAAAATCGTTAACCGGCTGGGCAAATACCTCCTGCATTTCCAACCGGCCAGAATTGATACGGGTTACCTTTTGCTGGCTGTTAAAGTTGCCCAAATCTGTTTGTCCGCCAACTATGTACCACAGCGGCAGCTTGCTTTTTATAATATTTTGTACAATGCCGTTACTTGCCGGTGATAGCTGGTAAAGGATAACGAGGTTATAATCAGCCGGCTTAACATTTGCCAGATCGCTCACCAGGCTGGCTTTAAGCTCGTAGTTCTTGTTGTTCTCTATCGACTGTTTTATAACACTGATATCAGGGTGTGGCGCCTCGTAAAGCAATAGTATTTTCTGTTTGGCGTCCAGCACATCGATATAAACGGTTTCCGAGTTGTTTTGGGTCGATATTTCGTTTTTAACCGGGGCAATACTGATGTTGAATTTTCGCAAGCCTTTTTTATCGGCATTCAGTTTAACCGTAACCTGCTTTTGAAAGCTGTTGGAAGTGACCGGTAAATTTTGTGAACTAACCTGCCGGCCATCTTCAGTAATGTTCAGCCGGATGTTTTCGCCCTTGCTTTGGTAGGCTTCAGTCAAAATTTCAATCTCGAAATCGTTGCCTAAAAATGCAGTTTTGTTGTAGTTTACATTACCGATAAGTAAATCGCGCTTGGCGACGGTATCGCCAAGGGCTACGGTGTAAATGCTGTTTTTGAAGTTTTTAGCCTCGTATTGCGGGTCGGCACCCTGGTTGTAAAGGCCATCGGTAGCCAGTACAATTGCGCCAATATTCTGGTTTACAAACTTGTCGTTTAACTGGTGAAGCGCTTGCGAAATATTGGTTTGCTTGCCATTAAAATCTTTATCAAAGCCATTGCTTAAATCTTTATCAAAATGAAACTCCTGAACATTGTATCCGTCGCCCAATTGCTGTTTTAAGCCTGACAGTCCATCTATTACAACTACCGGCGCCGTTTGTCCCGGCGATTTAAACATATTTACGGATTGCGAATTATCCTGCAAAACCAAAACCAGCGGCTTCTGCGGGTTATAGCTTACCGATTTTACCAGCGGCGATACCAGCAAGAGCGCAATAAACGTTACCACAATAGCCCTTACTGCAAAAAGGATATAGCGAAACTTATCCGCCAGTTGCACCGGCTGACGGTACAGTAACCATGCATAAAGCAAACCAAGCAGCAGGCAGGCAGGTACCCACCATCCCGAAATCGTTCCCCAGGTAATTGAAAATAAAAGGTGCATATATTCGCGTATCACTAATACGCTTTACGTTGACTTGCAAAATGCAAAAATATTGTGATATGATTTAGAATAAGTTGTTATTCCGTTATATCTATTGATATCGGGAGTGTGTATAAGAAGGGGACTGCCTTTCCATTGCGTCGGGCGGGCCTCCATTTTATGGTTTTAATAATCTGAAAAATTTGCTTGCTGAAAATTTGCTGGTTGCCTGATGGGTCTCTAATAACCCGTTCGCCATCAATTTTCCCGTCGGGTTCTATTACAAAGGCAACAATTACTCTTCCTGCATAATCAGCATCACCTGCAGGAAATTTCAATTTTTTGGTGACCTGTTTGAAAAGAGTTGTCATTCCGCCTTTTGGCTCGGGCAATTGTTCGGCATAGATGTACACAAGTTTATGTACCAGGGAATCCTGAAATCTTGTATTATCCGGCTGTTTTTGCTGGGCGGCCGCTTTATTGAAAACAAAATATGACAGGCAAATCGCAAATAATATAAGTTGAATAAACTTGCGACCGACTGTCATGTCTCTTTTATTAAATCCGAAATCGAAAATCCGAAATCCGAAATTCCTCCCTATAACATTCCCCCATCCACAGGAATTACCTGCCCGGTGATGTATGATGCCATATCAGATGCCAGGAAAACACAGCAGTTTGCCACATCTTCAGTTTCCCCGCCACGTTTTAGCGGGATGGCCTGTGCCCAGCCTTCAACAACTTTTGGATCCAGCACTTCGGTCATTTCGGTCTTTATAAAGCCGGGGGCCACCACGTTGGTACGAATGTTACGCGAGCCCAGTTCTTTTGCTATCGATTTGGAGAAGCCTATAATCCCTGCTTTTGAAGCTGCATAGTTAGCCTGGCCTGCATTACCCTGTACACCCACAACCGAGCTCATGTTAATAAATACGCCGTTACGGTTTTTCATCATAATTTTTGATGCAGCCTTGGTAACATTAAATATCGATTTTAGATTAACGTCTAAAACTTCGTCCCACTGGGCTTCGGTCATGCGCATCAGCAAGCCATCTTTGGTGATGCCGGCGTTGTTAACCACTATATGCAGGGTGCCGAAATCGGCGATTATATCGTTTATAAGTTTTTCTGCTTCATCAAATTTAGAAGCATCAGATTGGTAGCCTTTTACCTGGGTACCAAAGCTTTGCAGTTCCTGTTCAAGGGCCTGCCCTTTTTCAACAGACGATAAATAAGTGAAAGCCACATTAGCGCCATGCTCGGCAAACTTTTCGGCAATTTTACGCCCTATCCCTTTGGATGCCCCTGTGATAAGCGCAGTTTTTCCTTCTAATAATTTCATGAAGTTTTAGCAAATGAGTTACGGAGAGCGAAGATAGGGAATTAGTGTGAAAGTTGGAAAACTAGAGAGAGAGTCGGTAAAGTCCGGAAAGGCTTTCACTTTCACTCCAGGGCTGCAATTGTCCGGGCTGTCAACATCGCCCTATACTCCTCCTGCAGCTCTATCAAACACTTCGCACACATACAGCCTTCATAATTCTCAGCAATATACTGCACTTCGTTTAAATTAAGCTGAACGGTACTGCACTGGCATTTGGTAAAGCTATTCGCCTTACATTCAATGCCGGTTCCGCAGCGTTCGCAACGTATTATTTCGTGCTTAATCATTTTTTAGTCCATAGACCATGGACAACAGACCATAGCGTGGTTTATCAAATTTAGCAATAAGAATGTTTACTTAATGTAAAAGCGCGTTGCACCTAAAAAAGTTGCCCTGGGATAAGTTATGGTTGTGAATCGCCGCAGAGTCAACAGGTTAAATGCCGCCAAAGCGTTCCATTTTCTCACGTGGAACACCCGGAACGCAATGAAACACACTCATTATCAGATGTTTTAAATTTATACAAATTTAAGTAATCGATAATTTTTTGAGTTGCCTGCCTTTGTTAATGGTACCCCTACAAAACGGCAAAAGCCCGAAAGTATGAATATGACATTCAAACTTTCGGGCTTTACTGACTTCCGGTCTTTCCGGACTTCTTAAAAACTTATGCGGAGCAGGTTACGCAACCTTCTTCCATCGAGCAGCTTGGACCGGCTGGTACATCGTTGCTTAGTTCGGCAACAACTTCCGGTATAACGGCATCCATGTTTTTGCCGCCCTGGTTTTCTACTGTAAATTTAACCGCTTGCGATGCTGCCTGGGTGCGCAGGTAGTACATACCTGTTTTAAGGCCTTTCTTCCATGCATAAAAGTGCATCGAGGTAAGTTTGCTTGCGTTTGGCGAGTTGATGAACAGGTTAAGCGATTGCGACTGGCAGATATAAGCGCCACGGTCGGCAGCCATATCGATGATGGTACGCATCTTAATTTCCCAAACTGTTTTGTATAACTCTTTTACATCAGCAGGTATCTCAGCAATGTCCTGGATTGAACCGTTTGCGGTGATAATTTTGTCTTTCATTGCGGTATCCCACAATCCACGGTTCACCAAATCGCGCAGCAAATATTTGTTTACAATGATAAACTCACCGCTTAATACACGGCGGGTATAAATGTTCGAGGTGTATGGCTCAAAGCATTCATTGTTGCCTAATATCTGGCTGGTTGATGCAGTTGGCATTGGCGCTACTAACAGTGAGTTACGCACGCCATGGTTCATTACATCCAAACGCAGGTTTTCCCAATCCCAACGGCCGCTTTCCGGTTTTACTTTCCACAAATCAAACTGGAACTGTCCTTTTGATAGTGGCGAGCCTTTAAATGTTTCGTAAGGACCGTCTTTTATAGCAAGGTCTTTCGAAGCTGTCATTGCTGCAAAATAGATGGTTTCAAATATTTCTTTGTTCAGCTTTTTGGCTTCTTCGCTTTCAAACGGCATACGCAGCTGGATGAATGCATCGGCCAAACCCTGTACACCTAAGCCTATTGGGCGGTGGCGTAAGTTTGAGCGTTCTGCCTCTTCAACCGGGTAATAGTTACCGTCGATTATCTTGTTAAGATTTAATGTAGCCTGGTAGGTTACTTCATATAATTTATCGTGATCGAAAATACCGTCTTTTATGTAGCGTGGCAATGCGAGTGACGCCAGGTTACAAACTGCAATTTCATCAGCCGATGTGTACTCTATAATTTCAGTACAAAGGTTCGAGCTTTTTATAGTGCCCAGGTTTTGCTGGTTCGATTTGCCGTTGGCAGCATCCTTGTACAACAAATAAGGTGTACCGGTTTCAACCTGCGAATCTAATATCGCAAACCAAAGTTCTTGTGCTTTTACCACTTTGCGGGCACGGCCTTCTGCTTCGTATTTTTTGTATAGTTTTTCAAAGTCTTTACCCCAGCAATCGGCAAGTCCCGGTGCTTCGTGCGGGCAGAATAGGCTCCAGTCCTCGTTAGCTTCTACGCGCTCCATAAACAAGTCAGATACCCAAAGGGCATAGAACAAGTCGCGGGCACGCATTTCTTCTTTACCATGGTTTTTGCGGAGATCAAGGAATTCAAAAACATCTGCATGCCAAGGCTCAAGGTAGATTGCGAACGCACCTTTACGCTTGCCACCGCCCTGGTCAACGTAACGGGCAGTATCGTTAAACACACGCAGCATTGGGATAATACCATTGCTGGTGCCGTTTGTGCCGCTGATGTATGAGCCTGTAGCCCTTACATTGTGTATGCTCAGACCTATACCACCTGCGCTTTGTGATATTTTTGCAGTTTGCTTAAGGGTGTCGTATATACCGTCAATGCTGTCGTCCTTCATGGTCAATAAAAAGCACGATGACATCTGTGGTTTTGGAGTACCTGCGTTAAATAAAGTTGGTGTTGCATGGGTAAACCAACGCTCGCTCATCAGGTTGTATGTTTTGATGGCGCTTTCTACGTCCTCTTTATGTATACCTACAGATACGCGCATAAATAAATGCTGAGGACGTTCAGCTATTTTGCCGTTTATTTTCAGCAGGTATGATTTTTCAAGCGTTTTGAAACCGAAGTAATCAAAACCAAAATCGCGGTCGTAAATAATGCTGCTATCTAAAAGTTCGGCATTTTTCTCAATTACTTCCCAAACGTCGTCAGCAATTAACGATGCATCTTTGCCTGTTTTAGGGTCGATGTATTCATGCAGCAAACGCATGGTTTCCGAAAACGATTTGATGGTGTTTTTGTGCAGGTTTGATACTGCAATACGCGACGCCAGCAATGCGTAATCAGGATGTTTGGTTGTTAACGAAGCGGCAGTTTCTGCGGCCAGGTTGTCAAGCTCAGAAGTGGTTACTCCGTCAAACAAACCTTCAATTACTTTTTTGGCTACATCAATCGGGTCGACAAGGTGAAACCCATAACACAACTTTTCAATGCGTGCCGTAATCTTGTCAAATTTTACCGATTCTCTTTTTCCGTCTCTTTTTACTACAAACATGTTTGACCCCCTTTTTAACTTTCTGCCACCGGGCAGGTTTATTGTTTAACTACTATTATTATGATTTCACCTATTTGAAAACGATTAACACAGATTTCGCTTTCTTTATTTTCTTTTTTTCTATCCTCTAATCACTAAACTAGAAATCTTCATCTAACGAAAACGATTTGCTTTCTTGTGAGTTTAGTACACCACTCTTTTGGTAATCTCCTACCCTTTTTTCGAAGAAGTTTGTCTTTCCCTGCAGCGATATCATTTCCATAAAATCGAATGGATTTGATGCGCCGTAAACTTTATCGTAACCTAATTCACCAAGCCACCTGTCGGCCACAAATTCAATATACTGGCCCATCATTTTGGCATTCATGCCAATCAGGTTAACCGGTAGCGCATCGGTAACAAATTCTTTTTCTATTTCAACCGCATCGGTAATAATAGCAGTTGCTGCTTCCTTCGATAACTTGTTATCCAGCATGCGGTAAAGCAGGCAGGCAAATTCGCAGTGCATACCCTCGTCGCGCGATATCAATTCATTGCTGAAGGTTAAGCCCGGCATCAGGCCGCGTTTCTTTAACCAGAATATAGAGCAGAAACTTCCCGAGAAGAAAATACCCTCTACAGCTGCAAATGCAACCAGACGCTCGGCAAAA
Organism: Mucilaginibacter flavidus; assembly: GCF_024055575.1. Taxonomy (GTDB): domain Bacteria; phylum Bacteroidota; class Bacteroidia; order Sphingobacteriales; family Sphingobacteriaceae; genus Mucilaginibacter; species Mucilaginibacter flavidus. Next base: position 49,467 of record NZ_JAMXOE010000019.1, read on the forward strand.
GTTCCGTTGTTTATCCAGCGTAATGCCCATTGCGCTTTTTTACCTACGCAAGGCACAGTGTCGATTGCATGAAACAGGCGATCTTTTTCGGCAGGATCTTTTATATAAGTATCAATTAGCAGCGCATAAGTTTCTGAATGGATGTTCTCCATCATGATCTGGAAACCGTAGAAACAGCGGGCCTCTGGCAATTGCACCTCGCTCATAAAATTTACGGCCAGGTTTTCATTAACAATACCATCACTGGCGGCAAAAAAAGCAAGTATGTGCGATATAAAATGACGCTCCCCATCGTTCAGCGCATCCCAGTATTTCATGTCGTCGCCAAGGTCAATTTCCTCGGCAGTCCAAAAACTGGCTTCGCACTTTTTGTACATCTCCCAAATTGCGGGATATTTGATTGGAAGTATAACAAAACGGTCTTTGTTTTCCCTCAGCAATAACTCTGTTTCCTGTTCCATGCGCTCCTAATATTTACAAGTTCTTATCTTCACTTTTTTAACCTATTGCCCCGTTAACAACGGGCGATTACAATTCCATAGCGTTAGTTTTGCTGGCGAGCTGTAAACTTAATTTACTGCTACTAACTACTTAATTATCAACTCACTCATCCCTGCCAAACTACTTTAACCTGTGTGCCAAAAACCACAATTTTACGTGGCTTCGTTTTTCCCGTTACCGGCTAGAAATCCGGTAACAATAGATAGTGTTGAACGAACTTATAATCAAATATAGGCTATGCTGTTTTATGATGACACTTTAAGTTTTTAACACCCCCTATAAGTTATGCACAAAAGATATGGGCATATTATCACTGGGCGATTTTCGCTGCATAAAAGGTGTTAAAATCCTATGTTAAAAAAAATCTCGGGGTAGGTTAAATTAACTTTTTTCAATACCGCTTAATCCGCTTTCGGCACAAATTTCATCGATACGGAATTAACGCAATGGCGCACATTTTTGGGTGTTAAATATTCGCCCTCAAAAACGTGGCCCAGGTGGGCGCCGCAGTTGGCGCAAACAATTTCAACCCGCCTGCCATCAGCATCTGGAACCCGTTTTACAGTACCCGGAATCTCGTCGTCAAAACTCGGCCAGCCACAATGCGATTCAAATTTCGATTCCGAGGTGTACAGCGGCGTATCACAGCGTTTGCATACGTAAAGGCCTTTTGCTTTATTACTTAACAACTCGCCGGTAAACGGGCGTTCAGTGCCTTTATGCAGGATGATATATTCTTCTTCGGGTGTTAATTTATTGTAGTTCATTTTAGTGTTTTAATTTTAATAATTACTAATCCCAGGTGTTTATAACAACCTTAAAACAGGTCGCCGGTTTTATAAAACAGGTTTTGTGAATAATACCATGGCATTTTCGTCCAGGTAAGTATCTTTTAATTTAATAGCTCTTTTTTCAAAGCTAAAAATCTCAAATCCAAATGTTGTATAAAGTCGTTTCGCATTTTCATTTGTCGCAACTACGGTTAAGTTAACCTGTTCAATATCGTCCAGTTCCCTAACCCGTGCAAGCAAGTGCTCCACCAGCTTTCGCCCTACCCCTTTGCCCGCATTTTCAGCAGATACGTACATCCGGAATAACAAACCTTTATGCATCAGTTTCTCCCGGTTAGCGGTTTCTGTTTTAAAGCTCACCACGCCTGCAAGTGTATTGTCATCATTTATTGCGCCCAGGGTAAAACTGTACGGGTTACCTGTTGTAGGAAAGGGTTCGTTCACCTCGTCCACCGGGCTAATCCGAAAGGCATCAGGATGCGCTTTTAGTCCTTTTAAAATAAACTCTTTGTAGTTATAATTATGCCCGGCGGTAAGTTCAACAATTTTCATAATGCTTATATAAAGATACGAAAAACCGGGCGCCTAAATCGTTTTGAGGACGGAAATGACGGTGATTTGACTGTAAAAATGAGGTATTACAACGTGTTAAAAAAATTGTCATTGCCGTAAGGAACGAGCGCGGCAATGACATATTTGTAAGATTTGTATGGGAAGCTGAAAGCTTGAGCCACACAATACCCCGGTTATCTTGCGCTAAATTCGCGGCAGCAGATGGAAACCTATTAAAAAGCAGAAGGCCGGAGAAATTCCCCCGGCCTTCTGCTTCTTTATCTTGTTTCTTGATTCTTGGCTCTTGTTTCTTAAAACTATCTTCCTCCGCCGGCTGGTGCGCCACCGCCACCACCCTGATCGCCTTGTTTCAAGTCGTCGTTGTTAACGCCTTTCTTAGGAGCATTAGGGTTGCTGAAGCTTAACTTACCAAAGCTGTAGCTGAATGTTATACCATACGAGCGGAACGGCAACTGGAAGTTGCTATACTGCTTGTAACCCGGGCTACTTAAATTAGTAGTGAAGTTTTTGTTCGCGTGGAATGGTTCGATTACGTTAAGTCCAATAGCAAGTCTTTTTTGCATCAACTGTTTTTTGGCGCCTATACCAAATATGCTGAAGTTTGAGGTCGTTCCTTGCAAGGTGTGACGTGGCGAGCTTCCGAAAGCAAATGTTTCAACCACATAATCTTTTGGCAGGTTAAGGCTTGCCCTTACGAATCCGCCATACTGTATGTAAGTTCCGTTTTGCGATTTATCCTTGCTGAATAAACCTGTAGGGTCTGGTTTATAAGTGTAGGCATTGATGTTCATAATAATGGTCAATGCTTTGAAAGGGTTAATAGTTCCGAAGACACTGCCACCGAATGAATTATTGGCACCTACGTTTTGAAACCTGGTTTCCGATATAAATGTCGAGTCGTTGGGCAAAAATGGCTGAATGGGCCTTCCTATACCTTCAATAAGTCCTGCAGTATGTTTATAATATGCTGACACATTTAAAATAGAGGTACCGATAAACGAGTTATAATCAACCTCTAAAGTTTGTGACACTTCCGGGCTTAGCTGCGGGTTACCAACCTGCCACGACTGTGAGTTGCTTTTGTTAACAAACGGGTTTAAGAACTGCAGGCTTGGGCGGGTAATGCGCTTGCTATAAGCCAGCTTAATGGTTTGTGTAGTAGTAAGTTGTTTTTGGATTGTTAAGCTTGGCACTACGGTAAGGTAGCTTTGATTAAATGGCGGCACAGCCTGGCTTTGTGATTGCGGGTCGCCATGAATGCTGGTGTTCTCTAACCTCATGCCGGCCAATATCGACCATTTTTTTGGCAGGGTGATGGTGAAAACTGAATAACCGGCAACAACATTTTGGTTGTATTTGTAAACGTTCGACAATAAGTTATCATAGAAGAAATTATCGGCGCTATAATCGTAAGTATAATAGTCCGAAGTACTGTTTATCCTCCTGAAAATGGTTTTACCGCCTGCCTCTAATTTAAACACTTTATTTATCGGCAATGTATAATCACCCTGCAGGGTAAACTCGTTGTTAAGGCCCGCAATATTGTTTTTTACGTTCGGGTTGAATGTAGTTGAAAAAAGATTGGTATAGTTTGTAGTACCTGTACCATGGCTCCATTGGGTCGACAAATCAAGTTCTTCGCCTTCTTTTTTAAACTTGTGGGTATAATCAAAGTTCCAGTCAAAATTGCTGAATTCGTTATGCCCGTTCGAGTTTAAATTGTACGCATACGGGCCCAGAAACGGATTTGAACCGCTGGTATGGGTGTTGCTGTTGGTGTTAAAGTTAAAATCGAGTAACTTAAACGATGAATTAATACTGTTAAAGGCGTTAAACTCATAGTTAGCGCTTATCGAGCTATTGCTGGCATGCCTGGTAACCCTGCTTGTTCCGTGTGAAGTTGATTTGCTTACATCACCAAGCTCAATCATTTGGTCGATGGTTGAAGTTTGTGGCCAGGTTAAGTTGCCGCCTATATTAGCATTAAGGCTAAAGCGGTTTTTGTTATAACCAAGGTTAAAGTTACCATTGTTCTGCCTGGTACCTACAGCTGTACTAACAGAACCGCTGATACCTGAAACATTTTTTTGCTTGGTTATGATATTAATAATACCTGCCGAACCTTCAGCATCGTATTTTGCTGACGGCGAGGTAATAACCTCGATGCTTTTGATTTGCGAAGCAGGGATGGCTTTCAACACGTCAGACAAGCTGGTTGATGTAGCGCCTGATGGTTTGCCGTTGATAAGCACACGTACGTTGGCATCACCACGTACGGATACGTTACCGTTGATGTCAACCGTTACCAATGGAACTTTACCCAATAAATCGGTAGCGTTACCACCTGCTGCAGTGATATCTTTTTCGGCATTGTAAACAATCTTATCAATTTTGTTTTCGATCAGGGCAGCCTGACCTTGAATCTGTACTTCCTTGAGCACCTTTGAGCTTGGAGGCACGGAAATTACACCCATATTGTTATCAGGTTTTGCGGCAGTAGTTACTACCGGGTCGATAACTTTGTCAGGATAGCCAATAAAAGTTATTACCACTTTGTAACTGCCGGCTTTAACATTGTCGAGCCTGAAATTTCCTTTTTCGTCGGTAATAACGCCGGTGATGGGCGCCTTACCACCGCTGCGGTACAAACCAACGGATGCATAATCCATCGGTTTTTTAGTAAGGGAATCGATTACGTTACCGGAAATTTTTCCGACCGTCGTCGACCCGCCACCTCCCAGGCCTATTTGGGCCTTAGCGGTGATAAAAGAGCATAAAATTGCTATAATTATGTAAAAACGTTTCATTTTTTAATGATTTTGGTAATTGGAGGCGAAAATAGATGAAATGTTACAGGCAAAGTGTGATTATTTAACAATGAACTTTAAGTGTAACAACTTAGTTGCAAAGCTTAGTGTCTGATATACAACATCAGCCGCGGGTTAAAGATGGTTTGAACTGTGTTTTTGCTTGGTTTTTTGTGGCTTTCGGAGGACATGAACATTGGCTTTAATAGAGTTTATTTGCCAATAATATTCATGGTTTTTTACTTCTGGCAGCTTTTTAAACTATATTTTTTTTGCCGTACTATACAAATAATTTTTGCGTTAACCATATACGTAACAGGCAAATAAGCCGCAAATTTCCGATTGAAATACCGCCATTTTTCCGGCGAACCTGTTTGTTTGATTCTTTTCCATTTTGATGATTTGGTTAATACCCACTATACAAATGGAGCAGGACAAACAGGACAATTGCACGAAAGTATTTTATTATACCACCATATTTACAATCCTGCCTTTAACTACAATCACTTTTCTTGGTGTTTTTCCGTCAAGGTATTTTTGTACGTCGGCACTGGCTAAAACAAAAGCTTCCACATCAGCCCCTTCAAGGCTAAGCGGAATGTTAAGGTTAAGCTTGGTTTTGCCATTTATCGATATAGGGTAAGCAAACTCATCCTCTACCAAATAAGCAGGGTTGAATTTTGGAAATGATGTATAGGATAAAGTTCCCGCCTCGTTGCCTAAAAAAGTCCATAGTTCCTCGCAAATATGCGGCGCATACGGCGAAAGAATGATAACCATATCATTTAAGATAGCCTTGTTGTTTGATTTAAGCGCCGTAAGCTCATTTACCGCAATCATAAAGCTGGAAACAGAGGTATTGAACGAGAAACGCTCCACGTCTTCCTCAACCTTGCGGATAATGGTATGTAAAGTCTTCAGTTCAGCTTTTGATGGCTCGTTTGCTGATACATTAAATTCCCAGGCATCGTTATGAAACAACCGCCAGAACTTGCGTAAAAACTTAAACACACCCTCAATACCGTTGGTGTTCCATGGCTTGCTTTGCTCAAGCGGGCCGAGGAACATTTCGTACATCCGCAGGGTGTCGGCGCCGTAACGGGTGGCTATATCGTCAGGGTTTACAACATTGTAATACCGTTTCGACATTTTTTCAACTTCCACACCACAAACATATTTCCCGTTTTCCAATATAAATTCTGCATCAGCAAATTCGGGCCGCCATGCTTTAAATTTATTGATGTTAAGTATATCGTTCTCAACTATATTAACATCCACATGAATGTCGGATGTTTTATATTCCTTTCTCAATCCAAACGAAACAAAAGTATTGGTACCCCTGCCTTCATCGTCAATTACCCGGTACACAAAATTGCTGCGCCCCTGTATCATTCCCTGGTTAATCAGTTTTTTGAAAGGTTCTTCCACGGCAACAAGGCCAATGTCCTTCATAAACTTATTCCAGAAACGACTGTACAACAGGTGACCGGTGGCATGCTCGCTGCCGCCTATGTAAAGGTCGACGTCTTTCCAATACTCAATCGCTTCTTTTGAAGCAAAGGCATCATCGTTCTGAGCATCCATATAACGGAACCAGTACCAGCTGCTGCCTGCCCAGCCCGGCATGGTGCTTAGTTCGTACTCATAGCCATTATAATTCCAGTCTTTTGCGCGCGCCAAAGGTGGTTCGCCGTCTTCTGTAGGCAAATACTTATCTACCTCGGGCAATACCAAAGGCAAGTCTTTTTCGGCTATTAAATATGGCAACTCGTCTTTAAAATAAACAGGCACAGGTTCGCCCCAATAGCGCTGACGGCCAAATATGGCATCGCGCATCCTAAAATTCACTTTTGCTTTACCCGCACCAACTTCTTCCAGTTTCGCAATAACTGCGGCGGTTGCCTCTTTATAAGTTAAACCGTTTATAAAACCGGAGTTTACATAATGCCCTTCTTTAGTCGGGTCGGCTTCGGTTTCTATTTTTTGTATGTCGATGATTTGTATGATCGGCAGGTTATAGTGCTTAGCGAAAAGATAATCGCGCTGGTCGCCTGATGGCACGGCCATAACAGCTCCTGTACCATAGCCAGCAAGCACGTAGTCGGCAATCCAGATAGGCACTTTTGCGCCGTCAACCGGATTAATAGCGTAGCTGCCGGTAAACGCACCCGATACCGTTTTAGCATCAGACATACGCTCCAATTCCGATTTCTTTTTAGCCTGGGCAATGTAATTAGTGATGTCCGCCTTTTGTTCAGCAGTTGTTAACCCGGCTACTAACTCATGCTCAGGAGCTAGAACCAAAAACGTAGCGCCAAAGATGGTATCTGCACGGGTAGTAAAAACCTCGATGACTTTGGGTGTAGGTTCAGTGTCATATATGTCCTCTACATTCGTAGGTCGTAAATTCGGTACCTTAAATTTCACCAACGCACCAACGCTTTTCCCAATCCAATTCCTTTGCATTTCTTTCAAAGGTTCAGGCCAGTCAATGGTATCAAGGCCTTTCAAAAGGCGGTCGGCATAGGCGGTTATGCGCATGCTCCACTGCATCATTTTCTTTTGCTCAACGGGGTAACCGCCGCGCTCGCTAAAGCCATCTTTTACTTCGTCGTTAGCCAACACAGTACCAAGAGCCGGGCACCAGTTTACGGTACTTTCGCGCAGGTAAGTAAGGCGGTATTTTAATAATTCAGCCTGCTGCTCCTGGTTGCTCATAGCTTTCCATTGGTCAGCAGTAAAGCTTTGTATCTCGTCGTCGCACACGGCGTTTATGCCGGCCGATCCATTTTGCTCAAAATGTTTTACCAGTTTATCAATGCTTTCGGCCTTATCAGCATCCTTATTATACCAGCTGTTGAACAACTGCATAAAAATCCATTGCGTCCATTTATAATAATCGGGCGAGCTGGTGCGTACTTCGCGGCTCCAGTCGAACGAAAAACCAATCTGGTCAAGCTGGCGGCGGTAGGTAGCGATATTTGCTTCAGTGGTTATAGCCGGATGCTGTCCTGTTTGTATGGCATATTGCTCGGCCGGCAGGCCAAAGCTATCGTAACCCATAGGGTGCAGCACGTTAAAACCTTTCAGCCTTTTATAACGCGCAAAAATATCGGATGCGATATAGCCCAGCGGATGGCCCACATGCAGCCCGGCGCCCGAAGGATAGGGAAACATATCCAGCACATAGTACTTGGGTTTAATGGTTTTATCGTCAGCTTTGAAAGTTTGGTTATCAGCCCAAAACTTTTGCCACTTTTGCTCTATATCTTTAAATTGATAGTCCATTTTATTATTTACGCGTATGAGGCTGCGAAATTAAGAAAATCCCTATTAGTTTGGTAGTGAATAAGTCCGAAAAGTCCGAAAGTCAGAAAAGTCCGGAAGTCCGAAAGATGAAAGAGCCCGAAAACATGGATGAAAAGCCGTAGTTGCCGCTTATTTCATCCTACAATCAGCATTCCGACTTCCGCATTAATTTCCGCCTTTTAATTCTTGCAGATATAGTAGGCTTTCATCAATAAATTGCTGCCAAATGTCGTCGGGTTGCCAAACGTCTTCAATAAACGATTGCATTTGCATGGTATCCAGTTCGCCCTTGTTAAAAAGATAAAGCCCGGTAAATGCCGATGCACGGTAATTTGCTGCACAGTGCACCATTATTTTTTTACCTGCGTGCTGGTCCATATAATCGAAAAAGGCTAACAGCTCGCTCAATTGCGGGTCATCAAACACAACGGGAATTGGCAAATAGTCAATTCCGAGCCCGGCAACAATAGTTTCTTCACCTGGCAATGCAAACTTACCCGTTGGCATCGCCAGGTTTATAATTACCTGGTAGTTTTCATCAGCCAGTTGCTTTAACTGGATTTCGGTAGGTTGCCCGGCGCAGGTCAGCGAATTGTTTACCTGTTTAAAATTATAAATGCTGCTCATGTTACAAATTTAGTGTTTTCTAAAGCTGGTTACAGGTCAGCAGTCACGTCTAATTGGTTTTTGGTGATTTTATTGTTTTCTACTGATAAACAGTATTTTAAATTGGTTTCCTAACGGTGCAATTCTGTTTCTCACCGCGTTTTACTTCCAACTGCTCACCTCACAACTGCCAACTTCCCTAATCGTTTGCCCAATGGTAAAACATTAGTTATCTGTCGGTTAAATGTTATAATTATTAAGTATTGAAAGACTTTTTTTTACAAATAATTTATAATTATCGGAGTTTATGATTATTTTTATTTCGATAAATTATTACAAACTAATCTACAAAGGGTATGAAACTAAATTTACGTAAAGCATTGCCATTGCTAATGGTAGTTGCATTATTTTACTCGGCTTGTAAAAAAACCGAAAATAAACCGGCTACTGCCGCCAATACTACCGACGCAATTGGTGCAGCTATCGCAAAAAATCTTGTACAGTCATTATCGGGTGCCTACGGTGGTGCCAGTATTAAAGATGGCGTAGGCGCTTCATCGGCAATTGCCGCCGCTTCGCCTAAATTGAAAACCCAGGCAATAGGTTGTGGTTTTTATATTGATAACAGTTTAGACGTTAAGTTTAACCAGGGCGACTCTATAAAATCGCATACTGTTGGTACAGTAAATTATTTCTTTCTTTGCGACAACCAAAGGACTACAGGTTACAACTTGTACGATTCGCTATCGACAACCGGCAAAGGCCCCGGCTACGATTTCTTTTTTGCACTTGTGCAGGATTTTAAAGTACGCGGTTTAAATGTCGACAATTCAAACTTTACTTTGAATGGCCGTTTGAAATCATATGTTGATTTTGATTACAAAATCAAACCAAAAAGTTCATCATCGGTTCACAATATATTTCACTTTATTGATGCCCAGGTTCATGCAGCCGACAATTATGATATTGTTGACGGTAGTGCAACTTTCGAATCAATTGGCGAAACCAGTACAGGTGCATGGGATTACAGCGGTACTATCAAGTTCCTGGGTAACCATAAAGCTAAATTAACTTTCCTTAGCAAAGTTTATCTTATTGATTTGCTAACTGGTGATGTAACCCCGGCTTAATCAACCTCAATTAAATAAAAAAGCCCTTACCGGAAAACCGGTAAGGGCTTTTTTTATTTACCAGTGTCGTCCTGAGAGTGGCGCCTTTTAAAATAAAGGCTGATAATACCGGACAGGCATTTAAGAACGTACACGAGTTTAGCAACCTGCTTTGGGAATTTGACTCCCCAAACAACGACTGCTTATTGGCAAAACGGTATGCTTATTGCAACACCTCTGTCAAATACTAATTAAAAACCAAATCAGTAATTATTATGAAACTAAACCTACGCAGCGCATTGCCATTGCTTATCATCATGGCATTGTTTTACTCAGCTTGTAAAAAAAACGAAAACAAACCGGCCTCGGGCCCGGGCAATGATGAAGTTAGTGCGGCTATTGCCAAAAACCTTGTGCAGTCGTTGTCAGGCGCATATGGTGGTGCCAGCATCAAGGATGGTGTTGCTCCATCTGCAGCTATCACAGCTTCGTCGGCAAAGCTCAAAACACAATCAGAAATTGGCTGTGGCTTTTTTATCGATAACAGCCTCGACCTTAAATTTAACCAGGGCGACACCATTAAATCGGAAACTGTTGGCTCTGTGAATTACTTCTTTCTTTGCGACAACCAAAGGACCACAGGTTATAACCTTTATGATTCATTATCAACCACAGGCAAAGGCCCTGGCTATGAATTCTTTTTTGCCCTTGTGCAGGATTTTAAAGTACGTGGCTTAAATGTTGACAATTCGAACTTTACATTAAACGGCCGTTTAAAATCGTATGTTGATTTTAATCATAAAACAAAGCCAAAAAGCTCATCATCTGTACATAACATATTTCACTTTATTGATGCCCAGATTCATGCTGCCGACAATTATGATATTGTTGACGGTAGTGCAACTTTCGAATCAATTGGCGAGACCAGCACCGGTGCATGGGATTACAGCGGTACCATCAAGTTCCTGGGTAACCATAAAGCTAAATTAACTTTCCTGAGCAAGGTATACCTTATTGACTTGTTAACAGGTAGTGTTACTCCTGCTTAACTTGTAAGTGGTTAAAATAAAGAAAAACGTTTCCGCAAGTGCCGGGGAGGGGCTTTTTTATGGTGATGTGATCAACAAACGTTTATATAATTGTAGAAATGGGGAATTGGGGCAAGGAAAATATTTCCCATTACCCACGTCTTTTTTAGTTTAAAAGTGCAGATTTGTGCGGTGGCTGCAATGGTGTATTTTTGCTTGTAACGATGTTGTTGACAAAAAGAAATAAGTCGAAAAGGTTTGAATAGATTTTTTTACCGACCTTTACAACACGAAAGACCAAAGTTTACTTTATCACAATTTTAATTCTCCCAAATGAAATTAAGAGTTCTATTTTCTATTATGCTGCTTGCAGGTATGGCAGTGGTTTATACAGCCTGTAAAAAATCAGATGCCGCAGCTTCGGGCCCGGCGTTAACCGCGCCGCAGGTTGCCAGTCAGGTGGCGCTTGACATCACAGCCGACCTTTTCGGGGGCTACGGCGGACTTGATTTTTCCGGCGGATTGCAAGCGCCAACAGGTTTCGGCGTTAAACAACACGCTCAGGGCCGTTTATTACATGCTATGAGCAATCCTTTTTGCGGGTTGGTGATTGACACTGCTTTAAACGCCACCGAAACTGTAGGAGTTGATTCGACCGTGTCGGTGTCGGGTCATATTTATTTTGCGTTTAGCTGCACAAACGATAATGTTACCGGCTTTATCACCAAAGATGATTTAAATATTGGGGTAACAACACCGCAATTTTCTATCGTCGCTAAAATAAACGAAAACCTGACCGTTGCATCTATCGACCCAACAAACGATAATTCAAAACTATCTATGAATGGTTCGCTTGCATCAAGCGGAACTTATAACTATAAAACAGCTAAAAAAAGCGGCACAAAATCATTTAACTATGTGCTTACCCGTTTAGTGCTTGATCCGGACAATGATGGCGATATCACAAGCGGCTCCGCGTCCTTTATAACCAAAGGTACGGGCTCGAACGGCAGCTGGAGCTACACTGGTACAATTACCTTTTTAGGGAACCATAAAGCTACCATAACCATTAACGGCAAAACTTATAATGTTGACCTAAGAACAGGTGCGACGAGTTAAACAAGCCAGTAATGACATCAACAAACAAAAGCCCTGTTCAAAAATATTGAGCAGGGCCTTTTTGTTCCATCGCATATCTCAAACTATCTTAAGCGAAACTTTGTATAATGGCATCTGCCGCTTTAAAAGCGAGCGCCGTCATGGTTAAGGTAGGATTTGACGTTGCTGTGGTAGGCATCGAGCCGCAACCTACAATGTACAGGTTGTCGTGGTCCCAGCTTTTCATATTTGCATCGGTTACGGAGTCGTCCCTGGTAGTGCCCATGCGGTGCGTACCCATAACGTGACCGGCGCCCTGTGCATAATATTTTACACCTTCATATTCAAACACTCCGCCGTTCCCAACTGGTACGCCGGTGTTATTTTCCACGCCTAGCGTATTGAAAATAAAGTCGGTTGCAGCGGCCGCGGCTTTAAAGCCTTCCATGGTGTAAACGTCGAAATCGTAATATATCTCGGGCCGTGGCACGCCCAGGTTGTCGAAACAGGTTTTAGAAGGCACGATATAACAATTGTCTGCATCGGGCAACTGCTCAATCAAAAAACCGATACGGAACTGGCGCGTAAAATTACTTTGTATACTTTGCCTTAACGCGGTGCCGAATATTCCTACCGTTGGCGCGCCCGATTGGTCGGGCGGCATTGGGCTTACCATATCAATTACCTGGTTATAAGGCGCACCGCCGGGCCAGTTCCATCCCTCGTTACCTATTTCTATACGGAAAGAGGCGCGCTCACTGCGGAATGCGCCGTCGCGGGTGCCCTCAATGCCCGACGTCGACAATGGTCCCCTGAAAGGGTATACCGGCTTTGGCATGAGGCCCCAACCCAGGTACATAGGGTGGTCCATCAGGTTTTTACCTACCTGGCCGCTGTAATTGGCAACACCTGCCGGTATTTGCGTGTTGGACATCAGCAGTAGTTTTGCAGCCTCGATAGCGTGGGCCGCAACTATGTATTTGGTACCCGTTGCGGTAAATGTACCGGTGCAGGGGCCGCCGGTGGTTTCGTATGTTTTGTACTCCACACCGGTCACCTCCATCGTGGTCATATCCAACGTGATATTGGTTGCAACCGCCTGGTAAATAATATCAACATTGCCGGTCATTAGCGCTTTGGCCATTGTTACGGTAGCATCGTATTTAGCCTGAATAGGGCAAATGGGTGTGCAATTGGTATTACCCTGGCACTGGCGGCGGCCATTATCATAAAACTCGCCGTTTTTCATTTGGTTGGGTACGCCGTTTCGCCCCGCCGGGGTGCCTGTTACTTTTAACGAACTGCCGTCAAAAGTTTGGTCGGCCAGGCCTGCATCCATCGTATTATCAAGTATGGTAGCCGGTATTTTAGCCATAGGATAAACGTATCCCTCGCTAAAAGTTATACCGTGAATTTGCTGCTCGTCAACGTCGGCCGATACGCCGATTTCAAACTCGGCCTGGTCGTAATAATCAGAGAGATCCTCATAACCTATGGGCCAGTCCACCGCCTGGTTATACACCGTTTTTAATTTAAAATCGTTGGGGAGCATGCGCAGTGAGGTGCCCAGCCAGTGCCATGACGTACCGCCGCCCCGCCGCTCGTACGTGCTGCCGAAGGGTACGGGACCGCGCTGGATAAAGTAACCCTTATCTATAGATGTTTTTGGATCTGCACAATCAATAGTGGCCGGAGGTGGCGCACCGGCAGGAAGCTGCGCCGGGTTATTCAGGGTAAATGGCGGAATTGGTTGTATATCTAAAACCGCAGGCCGTGGCGCATTATAATTCTGCACATATGGCGATTCGGGTGTTTTGGCCATGGCCATAAAAAAATCGTTCATAAATTCGGCGCGATTACCTGTTACCAATTGGTTTTCGTCAGGGTTGGTAACAAGCCCATCAATAGCAATACCCGCTTCAAGCACCAGTACCTTTTTATTGGCCGATGCAAGCCTGTATGCCAATGCGCTCCCGGCCCATCCGCCGCCTACTATCACCGCATCATATTGTTTGGTTGAATTATCCATGGTTTAAATATTTTATAGGTTAGGTTGTAATTTGCTTGGTTAATTTATCTGTGGCAGGGTTGGGATATTGGCCCAATAACCATACTCGCCTACGCTGTAACCCATAGGGTGTGCACCCATTTCGCCCCAAACCAGGCCGTTGGTATACGCCAGCGGCGAAACAACATGGTCGATATTTGGTGATGTGAATGAATTGGGGTTTTTAGCGAGATCGTACCAGGTACCAAAAAACCAAAGGTATATGATGTTTTGCGCCAGCCGGGTTATCGCAAGGTTTTCAATTATCTTTACCTGCACGGCAGCCGGCAGGCTGGGTGGCGGTGTTGCTGATATGCTATTCCATACCTGCGTCAGCTCATCGAGTTGGGCCGCGGGTATATTATTGCTGGCAAGGCTTAGCTCTGCAAATAACGTTTCCGATATTTGCTGTGGATCATTTTGGGGTTTCAAGGTTGCGGCCGGATAGCCGGTTAATGCAGCAGAAAGGCTTACAAATTCATCAAGTGTCATATGGATAGGTTTTAGACAGTAAAAGGTTTATTTTTTTAAAGATTTCGCCGTTTTTAAAAGATAGGTAAAGTCCGATGGCCTCCCCGCCCAGGTTACCGAGGCATTGTGGCAGCCAATGCAACTTGAAGTAACGCCGGGGCTGTACACGATTTTTCCATTCACTACACTGCCCTGGTCATATGTTTCTAATGTGGCATTTGCCATATAAACCGGGAAAGGGTCGCCGGTATTGCTTTGGGTAGGGTGTACGGGCCATTGTGTGCCAATCAGCTCGTAATATTGCCACACGCTATGAGGGTTAATAGCCACCAATATTTTGTGGATGGAGTCGTTAAGCGCATTTGTGCCGGTATCGATAGGGGTAAGCCGTGCCACCTGGCTTGATATTTGGCCGGGTATGCCGGGGTTCCAGGGCTGAGCCGGGGCTTTATTAAGCGCTTTATCGCCCGCTGCCGTGTTGTAATAGTTATAATGTTTGCCGCTTACAGCTTTGCCATAATCGGGCGCATTATCAACCTGCTCAAAAGTCGACCATATCCATTGAGGGGATATCGTCGTTCTTGTGCCGATATGGAAGCCTACCAGGCCAACCCATGCTTCATAGCTGCTATCCCGGATACCTCTTGATGGCAATGCCGGGATGTGGATGATGGCTTTAACTTTGTGAAACCGCGAGGTGTCATCGCCTTTGCCCAGTATTTTCCAGGAGGCTTTTACCATTATCGCCCCATACGTTTTTTTGGTATTATCGCCTTGAGGGAATAAAACTGAATCTGTAAAAGCCTGCTGGCCCTGTATGTTGTAGAGTTTATGCGTATCGATGTAATCAAACATTTCCTTGTTCATGGCAATTTCGAAGCGGTTGTATTGCCCGTTCTGGTCAATTAGCGGGCCTGTTAGGAAAGGCTGGAAAATGGCGGTCATGTTAGCCGGGGTTTTGCCTGTTTGCGACAGGTTTGCTTCTTTGCCTTGCAGTGCTGTGTCCCACGGGGCAGGTGGCAGGCCGTTATCAAGAAATACTTCGTAGTTCTTTTTCCAGGTTTCCCATACGGTAGGGTTATCACCAAACTGGCCGATTACCCCATGGCCCTGCGCAGGCCAGCAAATGGCGATGAATGAATCCCACGAAAAAACGTCGAAACTTCTGCGTATTGTCGTTTCGAGTACTCCTGTTCCTTTCGGGGGGAGCGTTACGTCAAAAGGCAATACCGGGCTGAGTGGTGTTTTTACCTGGCCCGAGTCTGCAACGGCAACGTTTGTTTTGCTGCCGCCTGTGTTGTTCCCGCAGGAAGCAGAACCGATATAAGCTACAATAGCGGCAAAGGCAATTAATAAGGCGATAGTTTTGGTCTTTCTCATCAGGTTAGGTTAATTAATATTAATGAAGTGCAGACTGTAATTTACCGACGGCAAATTACGCTGGTTAGTTATGTTGCAAATAGTTTGGGATATGCCAGAAATATTGATTTCTTTCATAGTGATAAAGTTATTTAGGTGTCGATTAGGTTTTAATCTTAACCAAATCTAATTAATAATTATTGATATTTAACAGGCTGTCTTATTTTTTATCAACACTGCTACAAACTTTTTCCGGAATCATCATAACACAACGAATATTCGTATTATTGGGTGATGAAGAAACTACTCCTTAACCTAAATTTCCAGGTAATTGCAGCCATTTTGCTGGGTGTTATTGTGGGCTTCTTTTTTAAATCGTTCGGGCCTACCGCCCAAACCATCAGTAAGATGTTTATCAGCCTGATAACTATGCTGATAGCGCCGATTATATTTTTAACAATTGTGCTGGGCATTGCCGGAATGAGCGATATGAAAAAGGTAGGCAGGGTAGGCGGCAAGGCGTTGTTGTATTTTGAAATTGTGAGCTCGTTTGCCCTGATAATAGGTATTATAGTTGCCAACCTGGTAAAACCAGGAGCGGACTTTATAAATACCACCAAAGTTGACGCTGTTAAACTGGCCGGCTTCCAAAAGGCCGCTGCGGAAATGCATTGGGTTGATTTTGTAACCCACATCATTCCATCAAACGTATTTGATGCATTTGCTAAAGGCGATATTTTACAGATACTGTTGTTTGCCATATTATTCGGCTTAGGGCTTAGCAAAATGGGCGAAGGCGGTCAAACAGTCATCAACCTGTTCGAAAAAATATCAAAAGTATTTTTCAATATAATGCACATGGTGATGCGGCTGGCACCAATCGGTGCATTTGCGGGGATGGCTTACACAATAAGCACTTATGGCGTTAAAACACTGCAGCCGCTTGGGTTATTAATGGCCTCGGTTTACATTACCATGTTCCTATTTATATTTGTGGTGCTTAACATTATCTGCTACCTGTATAAGTTCAGCCTTTGGGAATATTTAAAATTTATAAAGGACGAAATATTGTTGGTATTGGGCACTTCTTCCTCCGAGACAGCCTTACCGGGCATGATGGAGAAGATGGAGAAGTTTGGCTGCTCAAAGCCTGTCGTGGGGTTGGTAATACCAACGGGCTATTCATTTAACCTGGATGGCACCACCGTATACCTCTCTATGGCGGTCATATTTTTGGCCCAGGTATTTAAGGTGCCGTTATCGCTGGAACGGCAAGTAATGCTAATAGGGATATTGATGATAACATCAAAAGGTGCGGCTGCAGTAACTGGCGGAGGTTTTATAATACTTACCTCTACTTTGGCGGCATTAAAATTTATACCGGTCGAGGGTGTGGCGATATTGTTCGGGGTGGATAGGTTTATGTCAGAAGCGCGGGCTATTACTAATATGATAGGGAATGGGATAGCGACGATTGTTATTGCGAAGAGTGAGGGGGAGTTTGCCCCCCGGCCCCCTAAAGGGGGAGTTTGACGCGATTTGACTTTTTAGATATGACCTATTTAATAATAACGATATTGAAACTTCCAATAGGGATTGCCGGCGTAGGGTTATCCCTTGTTTATTTTATCCCTGGACTAACCAACAAAGACCAGAAGAAAACCAGGACAGGAATACTAATATTTGTGTCGATAGTATTATTGTTTGTTATGATAACAATAATTGAATTTGTGGTAGCATTGAAACATAGCTGATCAACAATTGTTAACATATCCCGCCAGACCAACAACTGCCGAAATGGTATTTACATTTTTTTGCATGTAAAATAACATAAAATATTGATTGTTAAGCTTTTAAAATTAAAATAGTCTTAAAACGTGTCAACCCCTAGTATTATCTACTACGCATATTGGCACGGCTGCTTAAGCACCCATTAATGATTTGCACAATAGCAGCGCACCGGTCATATCCGCCCTTTATTTTAAATACCTAAACGCCAAGGTTGGTCAATTGTAAAATTGTTCTGCTATTGCAGGGTATGGGGGCAAATTTTTTTTAGCTTTGCGCTACAAATAAAAAAATCCAATGAGTGTACTCGTAAATAAAGATTCTAAAGTAATAGTTCAGGGTTTTACAGGTAAAGAAGGCAGTTTCCACGCTTCGCAAATGATTGAGTACGGAACGCAGGTTGTAGGTGGTGTAACGCCGGGCAAAGGCGGTCAGCAGCACCTGGACAGGCCTGTATTTAATACCGTAGCCGATGCAGTTGCTGAAACAGGTGCCAACGTATCCATCATATTTGTACCCCCGGCTTTTGCGGCAGACTCTATAATGGAAGCAGCCGAAGCAGGTATTAAAGTTATTGTTTGTATTACCGAAGGTATCCCTACAAAGGATATGATTATGGTAAAGGAATATATTAAGGGTCGCGACACCCGTTTGATCGGTCCTAACTGCCCCGGCATTATTACTGCGGACGAGGCGAAGATTGGCATTATGCCGGGCTTCATCTTCAAAAAGGGTCATGTTGGCGTAGTTTCAAAATCGGGTACCTTAACTTACGAAGCAGTAGACCAGGTGGTGAAAGCCGGCCTAGGCATCACTACAGCCATCGGTATTGGCGGCGACCCGATCATAGGCACAACCACCAAAGAAGCAGTTGAACTGTTGATGAACGATCCCGAAACACACGGCATTATTATGATAGGCGAGATTGGTGGCGGTATGGAAGCTGAAGCAGCACTTTGGATCAAAGCAAATGGCACTAAGCCGGTTGTAGGCTTTATTGCCGGCCAAACAGCGCCTCCGGGCCGCAGAATGGGCCACGCAGGTGCAATTGTTGGCGGCGCCGACGACACTGCAGCAGCAAAAATGAAAATTATGCGCGAGTGCGGTATTCGCGTGGTGGAATCACCAGCTGAAATTGGTGCAGCATTGGCAGAAGAATTGGCTAAATAGAGGCCCCCTAACCCCCTAAAGGGGGAACAAAAAAGATAATTTAATCCTGGCTTTGGCCGGGATTTTTTTTGCGAAAATTTTGCGCCGGTGAATCGTTTGCAACCAAATTAATCCATTAGTATCATTACTTTTACGGCATGGGCAATAATCTGTTTAACAAGTTTGTAAAATCAATCGACAGTAATAATCGCGGCGGTTTAGGCTGTTATTTGAGGCGCGTGCCGGTTTTACCGGCTATTTTGCTGCAGAAACTTAATGTTAACAAGGTGGTAAAAGTGCCTTTGTTTTTTGGCGAAAATATGCACGTGGTTACCGGCGAGACGGTATCGTCGCATATTATTTCGTTTGGCTACGCCGAAATAGCTTTAACGGCTTTGATGTTAAAGGCCCTGGAGGATGGTGATACCTTTGTTGATGTGGGCGCCCATTTTGGCTACGAGGCGTTATTGGCTTCAACCCTTGTAGGAGCGAAAGGCAACGTTACCTCGTTTGAGCCAAACCTGTTTTCACATAGCATTGCTACACTGAATTTAAAAAACGTCAATACCCGCTTATATAATTATGCTGTTGGCAGTTACGATGGCGTGGCAAAAATGCTTAATCATGACGTTTCCGGTTCGGCTTTTAACAGCGTGGTTAGCGACACCACAGCCGGAAATGTTGTAGAAGTACCAATAAAAACCCTCGATACGGCGCTTGCAGGCCGACCAAAACCCATAGATTTTATTAAATGCGATGTTGAAGGGTTGGAAGTAGAAGTTATAAACGGCGCCGCCGGTATACTTAAACAGGATAAACCCCTGGTAGTGCTGGAAGCCGACATGCCCGAAGATGGCAAACCATCAGCCCGTGCGCTGGATCTGGAAAAACTTATGGGGCAATACGGGTACCTGGCTTATAACTTCGAGCTGGATGGCGAAGTGTTTAAAGTTGGTAAGCTTGGGAGCGTGCCTGCCAGTCATGCTAATATTTTGTTTATGCATGAGAGTAAGCGGGTAAATTTTTAATAACCAATACCAATAATAACAATGTCAACAACCCGTATCAGATGCCCTAAATGTGATTGGGAGCCAATTGCGCACCCAATTTGGATGTGCAGTTGCAGTCATCGTTGGAATACGTTCGATACCGCCGGCCAATGCCCGGCCTGCGGCAAAACATGGAAGGACACCCAATGTTTGTCATGCCATAATTTTAGCCCCCATATCGATTGGTACGAAACTGTTGAAACACCTAAACCGAAGGATAAGGAAAAATTCGTTTGGTTCTGGCAAAAGAACGACAAGCCGCCAATTACCGAAGATGACAGGTTGTGGATAGAAGAAAATTTACTGTGGCTTGTGGAATTGTTTACACCGGAAGTGTTCCTTTCGATGAAAACGGTTACGCCTGATAAGCAATACTTCGATCGGAATTTTACCGGGACAGAAGAAGATGTTGAGTTCATACTTAAAAAGGTGGCAGCAATAATGAATATCAAGCCATGGGAAATTCAGCTGATGTTCTTTTCAGATATGCCGACCAAATTTTCAGCAGGGATAGTTGCCACGCCGGCTAAGGAATTAAAAGGCGGCTGGACCAGTAAAGGCAGTGAACTGCTAGACAAAGGCTTTGGTAATAAAGAAATATGGATATCAATGGGGCAAATGAACGACCCTATAGGTTTGATTGCCACCATTGCGACTGAACTTGCTAAATACAAACTGCAAAGCGAATACGCTATTGACGACGATGTTGATATAGTGGCTGATATAGCGGCAATGGTATACGGCTTTGGAATTTTTAAAGGCAATTCCTATTTCAAGTTTGCACAATGGCAGGGGAATACCCGCCACGGCTGGCAAATGCAAAAAAGAAGCGGTTTACCAGAACCTATAATAGCTTATATAATGGCCTGGCTTGCCTATCACAGCAACGAGGACACTGGCTGGAAACAATACCTCAATAAAACCATGGAAAAGCATTTTGAGCAGTGTTATAAATATATTGAGGAAAATTGGGAAAAGGTGAAGTGGGAGTGAATTAATTTGGGTGTAACCCTATTTCGTTTTTACCGATTACCCCCTCAAGGCATTGCGAACAAGGAACGAGCGTGGCAACCGCGAACATTGCATAGCGGCTTTGCATAGTTCGTGATTGCTTTCCCGAAACAAGTTCGGGACAGGGCTGTACCTCAATGACATGAGGGTTTGGCTACTGCTCACTGCCAACTGCTAACTCACTACTGCCAACTGCTACTGCCTACTGTCCACTGCTACTGCCTACTCCTCCCCCACATCAATCCCAATCTGCTTAAGCAACAGTGAAGCGTTGAAGGTTTTACACTCGCCGTCCTTAATTTTATAATCAAAAACCATTTCGCCGTTTATAACCTGTATGTCGAAGTAAAAGTTGCGAACATAGTTCGGGTGGGATTGTTCAAGTTCGGCGATCTGTAAATCGTGGGTGGCAACCATGCCCACGCCTTTCTTTTTTATCAACTGCTCTATAACAGCTTTCGAGCCGCGGTATTTGTCAACCGAGTTTGTACCCCGCAGCATTTCATCTATCAAAAAGAAAACTTTGTTTTCCGTCTCCACCGCTCCCAGCAGCATTTGCAAACGGTCGAGCTCTGCTTTAAAGGTAGAGGTACTTTCGTTCAATGAGTCCTTTATACGCATGTACGTGATAACGGTAATAACCGATACCTTCATCTCCGTAGCACAAACCGGGGCGCCGCAAAGTGCCAGCACCGTATTAATACCTATGGTACGTAAAAAAGTACTTTTACCGGCCATGTTTGAGCCGGTGATGATATCGATTTTAAACGTATCTGTAAGTTCATAATCATTAGCTACACGTTTGTCTGCGCCTATAAGCGGGTGGGCCAGGCTTTTGGCCGTAAGGGTGTAACATTCGCCCTCGACAATTTGCGGGATGCACCATTCCGGGTAGTTTATTCTCAGGCTCGACAGACTTATCACGGCCTCAAATTCGGCAACAACATTAAAAGCTGCCTCAATATGCACCAGGTTGCTTTTCTTCCAGTTTTCAATGGCTATCAGTTGGCGAATATCCCAAAGAAAAATTGCATTTAAAATAACCAGCATAACCATGTTAAGCCGGTAATTAAGCTTATTTATCAATTGCGAAAGCTGCTCCACTTTGCCTGATATACTTTCCCCATTTTCGTTTTTTATTTGTATTGCCAGGCCTTTTAAATAAGGCGATTGCCATTCCTCGTTCTCGATACATTTAAACGCAAGCACAAAATGATGCAGCGTAGTACCTATCTTACCGGCAATTAAATCCGCCTTTTGCACCAGCGATGCCTTTGAGCTTACTATACGAAAATTAACAAGCATTATAAGCGGCGGAATATAGCGTGCAGGTGCATAAAATATACTGGCAATTGCTAACGCCAGTAAAATATAGGGCGAAGCCTGGCAATAAATAGCAAGCAGCTTTTCGCCCTGCAGGGTAACGGGTATTTTTAAATAAGCAACCAGGTTTTTTATTTGCTCGCGGCTTTGTTTCAACGAAAATAACAGGTGCGCCTGTATATCCAGCTTCCAGTCGTTTTTACCGGCAATTTCATCAACCGCCTGCTGGCGCTCAATTATAACGTATTTAGCGGCAGGCTGGTGCAACCACGAAGCCAGCTTAGCCATACCGGGGAAGGTTGCAGCACGGTTTACCAGCTGGTATAACGAGTAACTGCCAAATATATCGAGGTCGGCGGTGTAAATATGTTTGTCATCGTTAAACATCGCCCCATCGTCGTAAATATTTTTGCAGCTTTCAATAGAACCAATTTCATTCTCATTAACCCGTTTAATATCTAAAAAATAGTTCTTCAGGGTTTCAAAGCCATTTTGCTTGTTCACCAGCCAGCTAAAGCAAATCACTAAAATAACCAGTGCAACAGCAGCTATCGCAATTTCATCGGTGCTTACGGCTATACAAACCGCAGCTATGAAAAGGCCGAAAGCCACGAGCCTGAGCAACGAATAATTATTGGCCAGCTCTTTATATTTATCGGCTTCCTTTTGAGCAAAATCGGCGCGCTGCCGGTAGTCGGTTAGTATATCCATTTTTTGTTGAAAGGTTGAAATGTTACAAGGTTGTAAGGTTTTAGCCCCCATTTATTGCCTTGAAATATTCGAGGCGCAATTTATAACATTCCAACTTTACAACCTTACAACATTTCAACAATATCCGTTTTTGTTGTAAAGTTGAAATGTTACAACGTTGTTAGGCTCCAATTTACATCAACCTTGCAGTATCCGGGCAAATTTATATCAGTCCAGCTTTATAACATTTCAACATTACCCTAACTTTGCAACGTTTCAACTTTACAACATTTCAACATCCTGCAAATGAAAATTACTTTCCTAACCGTTGGCAAAACCGAAGATACTTACCTCAAAGACGGCATTGAAAAGTATGTAAAGCGTTTAAAACATTATACAAAGCTGGTATTTGTTGATATTGACGAACTTAAAAACACCAAGGCGCTAACCCAGGAGCAGCAAAAAGCTAAGGAAGCTGAGTTAATACTAAAAAAAATAACAGCACTTGATTATGTTATCCTGCTTGATGAAAAGGGTATGCAGTTAACGTCGCAGCAGTTTGCAGCTTATATCGATAAAAAAGCAGTAGGATCAGTAACCAGCCTTGTTTTTATTGTTGGCGGGCCGTATGGGTTCGATCAATCTGTTTATGCCCGGGCTAACGATAAACTGTCGCTATCGGCCATGACCTTTTCGCACCAAATGGTACGCCTGTTTTTTATCGAGCAGCTATACCGCGCATTCACCATTATTAAAGGCGAACCTTATCATCATTCCTGACTTATCAACAGACAGTCAGTAAACTGTAAAAAACGCACTAATTGCAGGCAAAAACGCCCTCTGTGTAGCGTATAGCCCTATTTTTGGTAAAAAATGCGTTACAGTTATGCAGCATCTTCTTATCGAACTCGTTTCCTTCAAGTTTATATTGTTCTACATATTAATTATTTCAACAATAATAGTTCATTACCGCGGTAAGGTTAGGTTTAAGTTTTTCAGGCAGTTAACCGACCATTCAACCTTTATGGCGCCGATAAATATGCCCATGTACGCTTTCACTGCTGTAGAGAACAAGCCCTACATTGCAGCTGATAACTTCCCGCAGCTTAACCAGCTAAAAGACAACTGGCAAACTATACGCGACGAAGCCTTGCAGCTTGAGCGTGAAGAACTGATAAAAGGGTCGGATAAGTATAATGATATGGGTTTTAACTCCTTTTTTCGCAGGGGTTGGAAGCGTTTTTATTTAAAATGGTATGATGATTTTCATCCTTCAGCCAAAAAGTATTGCCCGCAGACTATCGAGTTGATAAAAGGAATCCCCGAAGTAAAAGCCGCTATGTTTGCCGTGTTGCCTGCCGGCAGTGAATTGCTGATGCACCGCGACCCTTATGCCGGCTCATTACGTTACCATTTAGGGTTGATAACCCCCAACTCCGATGCCTGCCATATTGTGGTAGACGGCCAAAGTTATGCCTGGCGCGATGGCGAACATGTGCTGTTCGACGAAACCTACATCCACTACGCCGAAAACAAAACCGACACTGACCGCATCATTCTATTCTGCGATGTGCAGCGCCCGGTAAAAAATATGTTTGCCCGCGGCTGGAATGCATTTTTTGGCTGGTTTATTATGGCAGCTGCCGTATCACCAAATATGGGCGAGGACAAAACCGGTAATATCAATAAAGCTTTCAGGTACGTATACTCAATACGGCTGCTGGGCAAGCGTATAAAGGCTTACAACCGTAATTTGTATTATGCGGTTAAGTATTTGCTGATGTTGGGGATACTGTATTTGATCTTCTTTTAATGCGTTTTTTACCTGCAAGCGGGAGACGCGAAGCATCGCGTCTCTACATCTTTTTTATATCAATTTACTTCAGACTTTCGGACTTCCGACTTTCGGACTAAATCCTTACTTTTGCGGCATGTCAGCAGGTCACGATCATTCAGGTCACCACCATCACGATCATGCCCCCAAGCTTGATCATCTTAATGCCGCATTTATATGGGGCATCATTTTAAATTCGGCATTTGTTGTTATCGAAGTGGTTGCGGGTCTGTATACCCATTCGCTATCGCTATTAACTGACGCCGGCCATAATTTAAGCGATGTAGCCAGCCTGGCCCTTGCTTTATTAGCTTTTAAACTTACAAAAGTAAACGCTAACGATAATTATACTTACGGCTATAAACGCTCCACTATAATAGTTTCCTTTTTTAACGCGGTAATACTATTTGTGGCGGTTGGCTTTATTATTTACGAAGCCATAATGCGTTTTATGCATGCTGAAGTTGTGTCTGGTGGCACCATGGCCTGGGTTGCCTTTATTGGGATAGGTATAAATGCCTTTACCGCCTGGCTTTTTGTTAAGGATAAGGATACCGACCTGAACGTTAAAGGCGCCTACCTGCACATGGCAGTTGATGCTATCGTATCGTTCGGCGTTGTTATATCGGGACTAATAATTTATTTTACGAAGTTATATTGGATTGACAGTGCAGTATCATTGATTATCGCCATCGTTATTTTAAGGGGAACCTGGAGCCTGCTTAAAGATAGTCTTCGATTAGAGATGGACGGCGTACCCAAAGCCATGGAGCTTGAAAAAATAAAGGCCGAACTGATGAAATGCAAGGGTATTATTGATGTGCACCACATGCACGTTTGGGCCCTAAGCACCACAGAAAACGCGCTGACCGCCCACCTGGTTATTAAACCCGAGCTACTGCCAACCTTCAACAGTATCAAAAAAGACCTCAGGCACCGCCTGCAGCACATGGATATTAACCATGCTACATTTGAGCCCGAAATTGAGGAAGAGGATTGCAAGCAATTGAATTGTGATTGATATCTGAACCTTGATTCGCTTGATTAAAGGATTTTCTTGATTTTTATTTGTTATTTGCCTGCGTCAGGCATCCTTTAATCCCATAATCAAGCGAATCATGGTTTAGACAAAAAAAGCCTGAGAAATTCCCCGGCTTCCTCCAGAGACACAAGTATTGTGTCTCTACAAAATAAATCTTTATGCTTTCTTAGCAGCTGCTTTTTTCGCTTTTGGCTTTGCGGGCGCTTCTTCGGTTGCTGCAACTGCTTCAACCGGCGCTGCTGCTGGTTCTTCGGCAGCTGGGGCAGGTTCAGTTGCGGGATCGGCCTCGTTGAACAACGGAAAATCCTTTAATACCTGGTACCAGCTGATAATTTTTTTCATATCAGATGCATACACTTTTTCCTCGTCATGATCCGGCGCTACTTCGCGGAAGAAGGTACGTAGTGCCTTGCCGTCAGCCTTGGCATCCGGTACGCTTGCGGCGGTTTTCATCCGCTCAAAAACATCAACCAGCTTAATATCGTCCTCAAGTCCGAAGATGGTTATCTCGTGCAATGCAGCAAGCTTAGCAGTTGATAAGTTTGCAATCAATTTGGCGCGCTGTGCATCTAAACTCTCTAAAATATAGCCGGTTTTATTTTGTGCCAAAGCTCTCCACAAACCAGGCTTACCTGATACAGCTACAATTCCCTGTAAATTCATTTATATGTATTTATGTGAGTGGTGAGTTGAGAATGGTGAGTAGTTTTTGAATTGCCAAACCACTCACTACGCTCCACTCTTTATTCACTATTCCTCAATAACGTCGATTCCTAATATTTTATCACCTTGTTTAATGGCGTCAACCACTTCAACATTTTCAACCACTTTACCAAATACGGTGTGGTTGCGGTCTAAATGGGCAGTGTTATCGCGGCTATGGCAGATAAAAAACTGCGAGCTGCCTGTGTTGCGGCCTGCGTGAGCCATTGATAAAACACCGCGGTCGTGGTATTGGTTGTCGCCTGTAAGCTCACAGTCGATACGTGTGCCAGAACCACCTGCGCCTGTACCTGTTGGGTCGCCGCCCTGTATTACGAAATTAGGGATAACCCTGTGGAATGTAACGTTGTTATAAAAGCCCGACTTTGCCAGGCCCAGAAAGTTTGCAACCGTGTTTGGTGCATCCTTGTCAAAAAACTCAACGGTCATGTCGCCTTTTTCGGTTTTGATAATTGCTTTGCTCATCTTTTTTAAAAATAGTAGGCAAAGGTAGTAAAAAAGGTAAAAGGAGGAAAGGTTTTTTGGGTGAGAGATTAGTGGTTAAAGGCGGAAGGTTTTTTTGAAAATACTAACTTATGCATGCAACCAAGTATTCAATACGTTTAGTTTGTTTGCATTGCAACATGCATTGATGACTTGCTCGTTTCAAAATATTCTAGAATTGTGCGGTATAATTCATCGGTATTGAAAGCAATATAATTGGGGTATATACTGGCATCGTTACCACCATCTGTTATTCTAAAAGTTATTAAAGGACCAACATGCGGCAATGATGAATATTCTATAGATCGTATGTCTTTCCAAAAAATAATTTCCCTGGTATATTGAAGTTGCATCCAACCTTTTACAAAATATTGAATCTTTTCCCTGTCCAGTTCCAACGCTACCTTTCCCTTTAAAAAAGGCACCCCTGCCTTTATCAACATATAGGAGAACTAGCTAACCAGGACTAAAATCCCGCAGCCAACATAAATCCAGTTTGTTGAAGGTGCAATATTTGTGGTTACCAGGTAGAAAAGAAATGAACAAAACAAAATTTTTGCCATACTGTACGCCATCGGCAAATAACTGTATTTATATTTTTTAGTCTCCATATTTAAGTTTTTCAATTGATTGGTAAATCCTGCCACAGGCTATTTAAGGTGAATATATTACTTTTGATTGACAAGAGCTTGCAATAATAATAGCTTCACCAATTATTCGTTACATTTGATCATCAATACCGAAAAGTGTTCAATAAAATGCGTAGACAAATCTCCTCCCCTTTTTCCTTTCGCCTTTCAGCTTTCACCTTTCTGCTTTTAGCTTTAACCCATTTACCAATCCTCACACGGGCTGCCTCTATCCTAATCCCTATGGATGAGGAACAAAAGGATCACCTAAAATCGTACGGCATAGCTTTCTGGACGCTTAAAAACGGCGAGGAAATTGACTGGCTGCTTAACTACCGTGGCGGCAGCTTTATGATGAAGTATGATAAAAAGATTGAGGACGAATGTAAAATACGCGGTGTAAGTTACCAGGTTTTAGCAGATGCAAAAGCGGACCAGATATTAACAGAAGTGAGCGATCCATCCGTAAATATGGATGTGGTTAAACTGGAGAAAGCGCCTAAAATGGCAGTGTATTCGCCAAAAAACAAACTACCCTGGGATGATGCCGTTACGCTGGTATTAAAATACGCCGAGATACCTTACGATGTTGTTTATGACGAAGAAGTAATTAAAGGCGATTTACCCAAGTACGACTGGCTGCACCTGCACCACGAGGACTTTACCGGGCAATACAGTAAGTTTTACGGCGCGTTCAGGTACGAACAATGGTATAACGATGATATACGCATACAAGAACAAACTGCGCATAAACTTGGCTTTAAAAAGGTGTCGCAAATGAAACTGGCTGTTGCAGAGCATATCCGCGACTTTTGCGCCGGTGGTGGCTTCCTTTTTGCCATGTGCTCGGGTACAGATACGTTTGACATCGCCCTGGCATCAGCCAATACCGATATCTGCGAACAGATGTTCGACGGCGATGCCGCCGACCCTGCCGCACAATCAAAGCTTGATTTTAGCCAAACTTTTGCTTTTAAAAATTTTACGCTGGATATGAACCCGATGTCGCACCAGTTTAGCAATATCGATGTTACTTCAACCCGGCAGGTAGAGCGCACACGGGACTTTTTTACCTTGTTTGATTTTTCGGCCAAGTGGGATGTAGTGCCAAGCATGCTTACCCAAAACCACGACAAAGTGATAAAAGGCTTTATGGGCCTTACCACCGCCTTCAATAAAAACTACCTTAAGCCCGGCGTAACCATCATGGGCGAAACGAAAAGCAATAACGAAGCCCGCTACATACACGGTGAATATGGCAAAGGCCAATGGACATTTTACGGTGGCCACGACCCCGAAGACTACCAACACATCGTTGGCGACCCGCCAACCGACCTGAAGCTGCACCCCAACTCGCCCGGCTACAGGCTTATTTTAAATAACGTGTTGTTTCCGGCTGCGAAGAAGAAGAAGCAGAAGACGTAGCCCCCAGCCCCTAAAGGGGAGCAGAACACCGTTATACGGCTAAATATCGAACTCTGAATAACTAATGTCCAATAATGAAGTAGCAAACTTCGAAATTCATCATTCAACATTCGATGTTCGATATTGCTTTCAACGCCCCCTTCAGGGGGCCGGGGGGACTCGCCGCTAGTTATAAAACGCCCACGATATCCCAATCTTCAGCATATGATCCTGCTGCGGGTAGCGGTTTACGGTGTAGTAGCCTTTGCTGAACAGCCCCTGGTTGGCGTAATCGTACATTACAAACAGGTTGGTGCGCTGCAGGGTGGCTTTCAAAAATATGGTTGCCACAGGGTATGATGAAAAGCTTACGTTTGCTCCATTGTAAAACTGACCAAGGCCAGGTGCATATGAAGGGGCTGTGTACGATGTATTGTAACGTACGTCCATACCTATGTTCGAATACAGCACTTTAAATAAAAGGGCCTTATAATAGATGCTGGTATAGTTATAAAACTGTGGTGTGCGCAGGGTTTTCTCGTAATCGGTTTTTTGGTAGACCAGGTAGGTATCAAAATGCCAGCGGCGCCAGGCTATACTTTTACCTACACTTAGCTTTATCAAATTGATAGGACTGTTTAACTGCGCAGGATGGGCGTCGATACCATTGTTTTGGGCGGTAAAATACAGATAGTCGGATATTAAAAAGTATTCAGCCTTAAAATCGAACTTTAGCGGTGCATTTACATAGTTAAACGACACGCTGTTGGTTTTTTGATTGCTGAACTTGTTATGAAAAATAAAGTGATTGGATATCCAGCTGGTGTACACCAGCGGCGCCGAACTGCTTTGGGAATACCCCTCCAAAATTATTTTGCCTGCCTTATTATTACCGGCAAGTGTTACTTTGGCATCGTATAAAAAGTCGCCGAAATCGCGGCCCTGGAAAACTTGCTGAACATTGGCTTCCAGGAATGCCCTGTCGCTCAGTTTATAGCTTAGCTTCCCTTTAGCCGTCAGGTCCTGGAAGGAATTTTTTTGTACGCGGTAAGGCAACACAACTTTTGCTCCATATTGGTTTAATACTGTATCGCTTACAAACTGGCCGTAACTAAAAATATCCTGGGTAAGCCCTACATCAAGCTTCAATTCGTTTTTAACAGCCTTTTCGCTTTTACTGCGGAGGTAAAAACTATATGAAAAGTCGTTTTGCAGGTGCGTGACAGAAAGCGAGTCGCGCGAGCGGTTGGAGCCATAGTAATAATCGGGAAACACATTATACTGATCGGCGCCATTTTGCAAAAACTCATATTTCGTCGCGTCGTACTTGAAAGTAAATGCCACGCGCTGCGTCGGCAATATCGATGCTTTGCCTTTGCCGGTGCTTACGCTATCGATATGCCCTATGTAATAAAACTGTTTTAAATAAAATGAGCCGCCTTTCCAGTTTTCAAATGCCGACTGCAGCCTCACAGGTTCGGAGCTTTTATCGATCGACCCGGTTACAAAAATAGAATCGTTTAATATCGAACCGGTTACGGGCGCCTTAAGGTTATTATAAATTAAGTTGGATAACAAGTTATACCGCTTGCTTTTTGATTCGTACCAGGCAAAAGCGGCAGCATTAACATCGCTAACATTTTGCGCCAAAACATTGTTGTAGGCATAGTAACCCCTCGAACCTGTAAAATTTAAATTGAACCCAACGTTAAGCTGCGGGTTAACGTTTTGCGTATGCAATATTTTAAATATCTGCTCTTTAACCCCGGTGTAGCCAACCAGGTAAAGCTGCGTGTAGGCCACCCGGGCCCGGTAATAATTTATATTTTCGGGCCGCAGCATATAAGGATCGAGCTCGTGCAGGCCAGTCTCGAAGCCAATAGTACGCGATGGCTCAAACAATAAACTGCGCGCCGAGAGCCCGGTATTACCGAGGCTTATTTTGGGCGAACGCGGCTGTAAAAGCGGGCTGTAATTTTCATAGTTATACAGCGCGGTATCCAAAGCAAATAATACCGTGCTATCGCGCAAAAAACGTTCGCTGGTAACCCTGATGAATTTCGAGTTAAAAACAACGCTGTCTTTTTTTCGCTCTTGTTTTTTACGCAGCGAATCGAGTTGCTGGTCAGTGGTCAGTATTTTGCCGCCCCGGGTACTGGTATCGCGCAAATTTGTCTGCCCATCGCCCTGCTGCTGACCGGGATAATTTTGGTTACCGCGCCTTATTTGCGAAAAAGCAGCCTGCGTACAAACGCAGATAAGTAATAATAAGATGTATTTCAGTTTATCAGGCATTAAAACCGGCTATCAATTCTTTAAGTATCAATGTCATTTTTGGTTCGGCAACGTGTGCAACGGCCAGTATTTCTTCCAACGATACCGGCTTTAAAACTTCGGGAAAACCCTCATCAGTTAATACCGAAATGGCAAAAACTGTTAAGCCCGCATGCCTTGCAACAATCACTTCGGGGACAGTACTCATCCCAACGGCGTCGCCACCTATTATACGTAAGTACTTATACTCGGCTTTTGTTTCAAGGTTAGGGCCCGTAACCCCAACGTAAACTCCCTTGTGGCAGGTAATATTGTTTGCTCTTGCAATATTTAATGCTTTATCAATTAAATCACGCTCGTAAGGTTCGCTCATGTCCGGGAACCGGGGGCCGAGTTCTTCCTCGTTGCGGCCGGTAAGCGGGTTGTGGGGCTGCAGATTTATATGATCCTCAATGACCATCAAGTCGCCTTTTTTAAAGTCGGGGTTTAACGAGCCGCTGGCGTTCGACACAAATAGTGTTTTTATACCCAGCATTTTCATCACCCTAACCGGGAAGGTAATTTGCTGCATGTTATAGCCTTCGTAATAATGAAGCCTGCCTTGCATGGCAACCACTTTTACGCCGTTTAGCTTGCCAAAAATTAGCTTGCCGCTATGAAACTCCAAAGTCGAGATCGGGAAGTCGGGGATGTTTGAATACATCAGCTGCTTTTCAACTTCAATTTCGTTAACCAGGGCGCCCAGGCCGGTGCCTAAAATTATACCCACTTCGGGTTCAAAATCACCAATGCGGCTTTTAATGTATGCTGTGGTCCTTTGTATGCTCTCTAACATAATCTAAAACAATTTTATCAAATTGGCTGCCGCTGTTATTTAAAAACTCAACCTGTATCGGCATTACAAAAACAGGCAGTTTTTCGTCGTTTTGCCCGCCCTGTTTTAACCACGATTCTTCTAAACGCTGTGCATCCTTTTCTGTTGTAATAATTATTTTTTTTTGCGATGGATGGGCAGCGTATTCAGCGGCAAGTTTAGCAATATTTTTTAAGGTAAACGGGTGATGATCGGGATAATTATGGTGGACAATGTTCGGGGTGTTGTTACTTAAATATTGTAACAGCGGCTGCGGATTGGCAATACCGGTTAGTAAAAACACAGTAGTGTCCTTATCGACAGTTATATCCGCCTCATTTCCGTTCAAATCATGCAGACCCTGATAAGCTATCGATGTAAAAAATAATTGCTGATATGGCAATGGTTCTATCTTATGCGCCAACTCAACCTGCTCGTCATGGGTGATAGATGCAGGGCATTTGGATATAATAATAACCTGCGCCCTCCACCTACCGCTGAAAGGCTCGCGCATGTTGCCGGCCGGCAACAAAAAGTGGGGCTGGTTAATGCGGGTATAATCAAATAGCAGGATGCTCAAACCTGGTGTAACCGCGCGATGCTGGTAAGCATCATCCATTAATATTAAATCGTGATTGAGGAGTAATTTAATTAATCCCGCTACCCTATCCTCGCAAACCGCAACCGCAATGTCCGGAAATTTTTGATGGAACTGGGCGGGTTCGTCGCCGATTTTTTGAGAAAGTCTAAAGTCTTGAGTCGAAAGTCCTGAGTCTTTTTTTTCTTCTTGATTCTTGACTCTTGACTCTTGACTCTCTGCGACTAAATATCCTTTTGTTTTTCTCCCGTAGCCCCTGCTTAATGTAGCAAGTTTATAATCTGACTTTAACAAGCGGATAAGATACTCCGTCATCGGGCTTTTGCCTGCGCCGCCAACTTCGAGGTTGCCGACCGAGATAATGGGTTTGGTGAACTTATAGCTTTTAAATAATCCCGCATCGTAAAACCAGTTGCGCATAATAACGACCAATCCGTACAGTAATGAAAAAGGCAGCAACAGCCAGCGCAGGTATTTCATAGTTGGGTGCAAAGATAACCGGGATTAATGGATTTTAAGGATTTGAGGCGGATGTATTCTAAAATTACGCTTGATGAGATGAGTTATGAGGTTATAAAGATAAGCCACTCTTGTAATAGTTCCTTATAGTCCTCAATTCCTAAAAACGTGTCACCCTCTCCAACTTCAACGGTGTTGTTGCTGGCATAGATATAGAGCGGTGAACCAAAAACTTCGCCCCAAAAACCGTCTGCTTTATATCCATTTCGTACCCTGTCGAGTGCATTTATTTGGCTGACCGTGTGAATTTTATCGCTTTGGCTGATATGGATCGCCAAATCAAAATAATCCTCTAATTCGCTTCTCGCCTCAAAAAATATTGTTCCGCTTGAACTAACTAATTTTTTAAAAACCAAATGATACTTCTCCCGCTTTGTCATTATTCTTCTATAAATATTTGAGAGGATACTAATATCTTCATTTAATCACTTCAGCTACCGGCAACAACTTCTCATCCACCTTCCCATCAATTACCGATACATAATAAGTATTGCTCTTATCATCTGCAGCTACCGACTTAACATATTTTTCGTTTTCAAAAACTATCCCGGCCATATCGTCTATAGCGTAGCCGGGGCTTAGTTTGCCTTTCAGGATATTTTCAAAATACAGCGGTTTGCGCAGGGGCTCACTGTGGTAATGCGGGCAATGACTGGTTTGTATAAAACCAAGACACTGTACTATGGACAGTTCCTTAGGCCGCGAATCTGTAGTGCCGCCCTGGAACCAGCATAACGAACCTGCGCTGCCGCCAGCCAGTATTATGCCTTTGTTATAAGCTTTGCGCAACACGGTATCTATTCCCTGTGCTTTCCAGATGGCCATCATGTTTAGCGTATTGCCGCCGCCAACTACAATGGCGTCCATGCTTAGTAAATTTTCTTCAAATGTTTTTTTCTCGGTGTACGAGGCTACATAGGTATGCTGCAAATAAGGCCGCATTATTAAACCTTCGCATGCGCCATACCAATCCACAATGTAATTAACATCATCGCCTGTAGCCGTGGCAACAAAGCATATTTTGGGGTTTGCCTTTTTGGTAAGGGTAATAACATATTGCATAAACTGCTTGTTATAGTTGCCGCCATAGGCAAAAATAGTGCGGGTGGGTTGTTGCGCCATTGCGGCGAAGCAGTACGCCAATAGTAGTGCCGAAAGATATATCTTTTTCAATTCAAATGTTTTTTTGTCTACTCTGATTTATTATTAAGCAGGTCAATATCTCCCCAATCTTTCGCACGTCCTGTTGCCATTTTATTAGCGATGAAATCCTGTATATTGATAAATGAAATAGTTAAATCTTCCTCATGGCCTATAATCCGGCCGGCATAGGCTTCTTCAAAATTAACACCCGATATCGCATTCAAAATAGCTATCCTTAAAGGAGGATAACCTAACTGGGTGACGTAATTTTCTTTTAAGAAATCCTCTTTGATGAGCCGTAACGATTCAAACCCAAAATCTTTGAGAACATTAACCATTTTGTCAGCATTTTCAATACTTGGCTTAATCCAAATATCTAAGTCACCCGTATGTCTTGGCCGTCCATGAAAAGCCAGGGCATGGACACCGACAACCATATACTCAACACTGTGAATGTTAAGCAATTCAATAAAGTCGATAAAATCCCTTTCAAAAATCATGAGGGTCGGGAGGTGATAACCCTGGCCATTTTTTCGGGGAAAGAACCGTTTAACCAGGTGTAATAGTTCTTTCTCAGCCGGGTTACTTCGGCCAATCGTTCTGTAATACTTTTTGACCGCCAAAAAAGCAAATCAGCGTGGTCCTCTTCTTCCACTTTAACATGATTAACCACCTTAGCCATTTTTCTTTCCATTAGCTCAAATATAACACAGCATTTTTTATTAACATAAATATAACGATAAAAACTCAATTCAATATAAAACAGGGAAAAGTCAGGCTATAAATCCCCTGTCAGCATGAATGTCTTCATAATGTAAGTTAACTAATTTATAGCAAACACCTTAACCAATTCTTTTTCAACTTCCGGACTTTTCCGACTTTCCGGACTAATAAAAATTTCTTTATATTTTTGTAACATACTGCCACATCCCTATCTCTAAATATGGTAACTAAAACAAAAAACAGCCAACCGGCACAAACAACAACGATCAATGCTGCTATAGCCGGTCAAAAAACAACTCATTAAAATCATCATGAAAAAAATATTCATAGCGCTAACCCTGTTAGTATTTATGGCCTCTGCGTGCAACCAAAACCGCCCGCAGCAAAACAATGTAACTATTGAAAATAATACCACAGCAGGTTTCGATGTAAACAAGCTGGCGCAATTTGTAAAAACCAGCACCGACCCGGCTACGCTTGAAAAGGCCATAAATGACCCGGCAAACCGCATCAACAACCTCGACCTTGACAAAGACGGCAATATCGACTACCTGAAAGTTCAGGAAGCCGACGGCAACAAGCTGAAGGTTTTAGACGATGTAAGCAATTCCGAATCGGTAACAGTTGCCAGCATTAACGTAAGCCCCGACAACACCAATAACACGGCAGATTTAAGCATACAGGGTAACCCGAACTATGTGGGGTATAACAATTATTACCACTCGTCGTTTTCGTTTGGTGACATGTTATTGCTGAGTTACCTGATGCGTCCGCACGCTTATTACATGCCGATGTACCACTACGGTTATTATCCGTCATCGTATGTACATACACGTACTTACGGCACATTCAGGCCTACAAGTTCATCGTCGATGTCATCGAGGGCGAGCAGCCGCAGCAGCTTAAGCAGCCCGGTAAGGTCACAGCGGTCGTTTGGTACACGCAGCAGTTCGGGCCGGGTACGCAGTGGCGGGTTCGGGCATAGCAGCAGTTCGGGACGCAGTGGATTTGGAAGAAGCAGGGGCTTTGGCAGAAGAAGATAATAATGACACAAATTTCACGAATTAAGACGGATTTCACGAATTCGTATAGATTGAAAAAGGCGGCCTAATGCAGCTTAAAATTCGATACAATTCGTGAAATTCGTAAATCAAATAATATAAACACTAAACATCTAAATTTAAGAAAATGAGCATATTCGACAGGTTATTCCGCATTGGTGCGGCAGAAGCAAACGCAGCAGTTGATAAATTAGAAGATCCGGCAAAAATGGCCGACCAGATTTTACGCGAGCTACGCGCCAATTACCAGCAAGCCATACAGGGCGAAGCTGAAATAAAAGCAATGGCCCTGCAACATCGTGCAAGCGAACTTAAAAGCCGCAACGCCGCTGATGAATGGGAGAAAAAAGCAAATGAGCTTTTAGACCGTATTGAAACAAAGCAGCTTGATGAAGCTAAAGGCAACGAACTGGCAAACAAAGCCGCTGAGGCACATGTTGCTGCCGAAAATGAAGCCAATGAGTACGCAAAGATGGCCGAAAAAGAAGAAAGCGCTGTTGCCGTAATGGACCTTAAAATAAAACAGATTAAGGACCAGATTGCCGAAACTGAAAGCCGCTCACAAATGATACAGTCGCGCGCTAAAACTGCGGAGGTTTCTGAAAAGATCAGCAAAACATTATCGAGCGTTGATACCGACGGCCTGATGGCTACACTTAACCGTATGGACCAAAAGGCATCGGCGCAGGAATTCCGTGCAGCTGCTTACGCGCAGATTGATGATTCGGCTTTATCAACCGAGCAGGAAATAAATAAAGCTTTGGGCACAGGTTCGTCATCAAATGCACTGGAAGCGATTAAAGCTAAAAGGACGAAGTTGTTGAATTAAAAACCCCACCCGTCATTGCGAGGAACGAAGCAATCTCTGCACAGGACAGTCAGGAAACTTAATGTTTATTGCATCCTGTATGCCGAATGCACGTTTCCCCAAATATCGTACTTCATTGATTAGCATGTGAAGAGATTGCTTCGTTCCTCGCAATGACGTTTTTTTTTTACCCCCATGTATTTAACAAACGATAATAAAAAATCATTTAAAGCCATTATCATTTTAAACGAGATGATAAATGGCACACACCAGTTTCAAACCGTTGCCAATGGCGACGACAGTGTGCTGGAGCCCTTGTTTATCGACCTTATGTCGAAAGGTTATATGACCACCAGTGGCATGAACTACCAGGTTACCGCCAGTGGCCGCCAGGTGTTCGATACCTTTATGAAGCGCTATACCGAGTACCTGAAAGTTTACGATATTTTCTCGTACGTCGACCTGGAAAAAGGCGAATTTGCCTTTGAACGCTACTTCGATTTTGAGACCGACGACGCATGGTTTAGTTATACCGATAACGAACGCTTTGACGACCTGCGAATTGCTGTAGCCATATTTAAAAAGGTTGATCCGGCAGAGATAGTGTTCATGTCGTTCATTAACGAGAACCGGTTTGATACTACATCGGCAGGTTGGCAGATGGATTTGGTTTCGGACAATAACTGGAGCGAAATAGAAGAAATATGTAATGCCGCTATCAAACCCGAAGAAGTTGGCGAAGATGCAATGGTTGACATGATAAACCAGGGCACTGAACTGATGATAAAGCTGATGCAGGAGGAGGAAAATCAAAAGCAGGGCGGCAACAATTTTGGCGGCGGTAATAACGGCGAAATAATAGAACAAGAAACTGTTACTTATTACGAACCCTATTACGACCCATATTATATTTCACCGATTTGGTTAGTGCCTTTATTTCTTTGGTAGGTTAGTTCATTAGTTCATTGGTAACAAATCTGCTAATATCGTCCGAATCAGAATTTACAGGGTCGGTATTCATCCTGTAAATTCTGATTTAATTATTCGACTGCCGACTGCTACTGCCTACTCGCTTTTCAAACTCTTCACCGGGTTCATTAAAGCTGCTTTTATAGCTTGTGAACTTACGGTAATAAAAGCTATAAT
Source organism: Mucilaginibacter flavidus (assembly GCF_024055575.1). Lineage (GTDB taxonomy): Bacteria > Bacteroidota > Bacteroidia > Sphingobacteriales > Sphingobacteriaceae > Mucilaginibacter > Mucilaginibacter flavidus. The sequence goes on from NZ_JAMXOE010000019.1 coordinate 87,416, forward strand.
AACGGCCAGTAAACCCGCTGCTGCAAACATCCACCAGCTTAACGTTATCCGGTAACTGAAGCCCTGCAGCCACTTAGAGCCTCCGTACCATGCTAACGGCGTTGCGATGACGAATGAGATAACAACCAGGATTAAAAAATCTTTAGACAAAAGCTGTACGATGCCTGATACACTTGAGCCTAAAACTTTACGGATGCCAATTTCTTTGCTTCGCTGTTCGGCGCTGAATGCTGCTAACCCGAAAAGACCAAGACATGATATTATTATAGCTACCAGCGTAAATGAATTGATAATTTGCGACTGAATAATCTCGTTCTCGTATAGCTTCTGTACCTCATCATCAAGAAATGAATATTCAAATGGAACGGCCGGCATATCTTTTTTCCAAATCTCACCAATCCGCGTCAAAAGCTCTTTGTAGTTCGAGCTGCTTACTGATATTGTCATGGTTGGCAGGTCGGCAGGATTGGCGTCATAAACCAGCATAAAAGGCCTCACGTCTTCGTGTAGCGAATTGTAGTTAAAATCTTTCATTACCCCTGCAACGGTAACATAAGTTGCAGGCTGATTGCCGTATCGCGAGTATAGCCTTGCTCCTATAGCGGTTTGGGAGTTTAAATTCAATCGTTTCGCAAGCGTTTGGTTAATAAGCACTTTGCCAGAGTCGTTCGGCAGAAAGTCACGGCCACTCAACAATTTAATCCCGTTGGCTTTCATAAAAAACTGGTCGCAGGCTATATTTTGTGCATCGGTTGCAGTTTGCATATTACCACCGGCAGGATACACCCCGTGGTCGTGCATCACAAACTGGCTCAGGTAATTATCGGCGCTCGTAACTGCCTTAACGTCGGCCAGGGTTTTTAAATCATTAGCCAGGGCCGGCGTTTTCATCTGCGAATCCATGGTGTAAAAGTTAAACACCAGTTTTTGGTTTTTATCAAAGCCCAGGTCTTTCGACTTGATAAAATTTAACTGGCTATAGATGATGATGATGCCGGTAATAAGCACGATCGACAGCACAAACTGGAACACCACCAGCGAGCGGCGGATACCAGCAGCTGAAATTTTACTTGTAAAATTTCCTTTAATAACCTTTATCGCCTCGAAAGCAGAAAGGTAAAATGCGGGGTAGCTGCCGGCAACCAGGCCGGTTATTAAAACAAGGCCTGCTAGCATCAGCCAAAGGCGGTAATCAGCAAAAAAGGACAAATGAATATCGGTATGCGTAATGCCGTTTAAATACGGAAGGGCCACCCATAGTAAGGGCAAGGCAATAATCACCCCTATAAATGCGAGCAGGAACGATTCGCCTAAAAACTGTTTTATCAAATCGTATTTACCTGCGCCGATTACTTTACGGACGCCAACTTCTTTAGCTCTTTTAGAGGCTCTGGCGGTTGAAAGGTTCATGAAGTTAATACAGGCAATTACCTGTATCAACACCGCAATTAATATCAGTATAAAAAGAAACGACGGGTCGGCGGTTTTGCTTGGTTCTACGTCAAAACCACCGGTGGTATGTATGGCTGCAATATTTTGTAAATGCAGTTGCTTTTGCATACCCATGGCCTGCATTTCTTTACCCGCATATTTATTCAAAAAAGCGGGTAGCTTTTTCTCCAGGGACTTTGCGTCAGCATCGGGGCGCAATTTCACATAAGCATAAAGAAAATTATTACCCGCCCACTCGTGGTTATTTGCGAATGATACGCCAACTTCGCCGCTCTTCATCGAGATAAACATATTACCCTCCAGGTGCGAGTGGCCAAGGCTTTGGTCGATAACTCCGGTTATTTTAAAATCATGCTTGCCGTAGGCATCGTTAATGTTTATCAATTTACCAACCGCCTGGTCGCGTCCGAAAAGTTTTTCAGCGGTCGATTTCATTATTACAATCGAATAAGGTTCGTCCAGCGCATGGGGCGCGTGCCCCTCAACAAAGTTGTAGGTAAAAATATCGAAGAAAGTAGAATCGACATAGAATGCACCAGTCTCGTAAAACGCCTGCTCTTTGTAGCGCAACAAATGTTGTTTGGCGCCGAGCATATCAGTTTTTATGGCGCGGGTGAAATTCTGCACCTCAGGAAAATCCCTTTTCATTGCGGGGGAAATGGGCGGCGAGGAAGCACCGCCATGGTGTTTATCGCCTGTAAGCGCCAGGTCGGTTGTGATGCGGTAAATGCTTTTTGCATCTTTATGCTGCTTATCAAAACTGTATTGCTCCTGCACATATAACAGTATATACAGGCAGCACAGCGTGCCGGCAGCTAATCCAAAAATATTGATAGCGCTGAATGTTTTGTTCTTTAACAAAAAGCGAAAAGCGGTTTTTAAATAACTTCTTAACATAGTTCATTGGTTTAATGGTTCATTAGTTCATTGGGTGTTCGCCTGCTTAAACTCATTACCGATTAATATCTATTGAACTTCGGCTAAGAGAATGCCAAAGGATTAATTTATTGATAATTAATACATTAACTCATTTTGTTAATTTATTTCCGTCCGTTTTTGATACAATGGATGTACGTGTTTGAACTATGATTTATTGGATTTGTATGATTTTGGGATTTTCGCTGTTCCCACCCTTCCGTGCTTGCCCTTTCCCAATTCGCGTTTGTTGGAGTTGTCACCATGTGTGTTCGGAAGAATTATTTTGTCATTCAGATCGATAGTTACAGCTGGCAAAGCGTTCCATTTTTTCATGCGGAACACCCCGAACGCTATGAAACATGCTCATTATCAAATATTTATGATTTTACAAAATCCACATATGTAAATTACTGATAATCAGATATTAAGGAATAATATATTTTATCCATACTTATAACTATCTAATAGCAAGGGTGTTCCATTCTTTTACATAGTTTTATTAGCGGCACACCAACAAGAGCAACAATCACGTATCTTAGTTTTATGAAATACAAATTTTTACTATTTGCCCTCTTAGTAACATCAGCCTCCTTCGCCCAAACCGATGCAAAACTTACTGCCAAACTGCAGGATGCTGTTAAGGGCTTCAACGGCCAGGTGGGCATTTATGTACATAACCTTAAAACAGGTAAAACCGCCGCCATGAATGCCGATACACTTTTCCCGACGGCCAGCATGATAAAGGTTAGCATTCAATGCGGACTGATGGATAAAATTGAAAAAGGCGAAATGCAATACAACCAAAAGCTGGTTTACCGTGACTCGCTATTGTATAAGGGTGAGGATATTTTAGGTTCGTTTAAGGATAAAGATACCATTGAAGTGAGCAAGGTTGCCCTGCTGATGATTACTATGAGCGATAACACCGCCAGCGTTTGGCTGCAAAAACTGGTTGGCGGCGATTATATAAACAACTGGCTTGACAAAAACGGCTTTAAGGTGATGCGCGTTAACTCGCGTGTTCCGGGCCGCGAAGCTATCCGTGCAAAATATGGCTGGGGCGTTACCACACCTTTTGAAATGTGCCGCCTGTTTACCATGATACGCAATGGCGAAGCAGTTAGCCCGGCAGCCAGCGAACGTATGTACCGAAACATGGGGCGCATATTTTGGGATGATAAAGCCATATCGCAAATACCGCCTTACATTCAAACGGCATCGAAACAAGGCGCTCTGGACGAATCGAAATCAGAAACTGTGATTGTTAACGCCCTGCATGGCGATTACGTGTTTTCTATCATCACTAATCATAACAAAGACCAGCGCTGGACAGATGACAACGAAGCGGCTATGCTGATAAGAAAAGTATCGGCGCTGTTATGGCATTATTTTGAACCGGATAGCAAATGGGCGCCACCTGCAGGGATGGATAAGTATATGAAGGACGAGTAGTGATTAGAGGTTAGTTGATTTGAGATTGGGAGAAGTCGGAAAGGTCCGAAGGAAAAGGAACGTGGCTTAAACGCCTAACTCCTTTCTCATCTTCGCGGGCAATTTTTCGGCAATTAGCTTGTACGATTGTTTTAAATAAAACTCCCATTCCTGCCAGCTTAATCGGTCGATATCATCGATATGTACCCATTTGTAGCGGGCAACGTATCCTTGCGGCGAGAAACCTTCTTTTGATATAATGGCTTCAAAATCCTCGGCGGGCACTTTAACTGATGCGGAAACGGGCACGCTATCCGGTGACGTAAACAGGAACGTTTTACCACCCACGTTAAAACATAAATGCGAGCCCAGCTTTATATCTTCGGTTACGCCGCCAAACTGGTGGCAAAGGGCTTGTATGTCTTCTATAGTCATTGCTGGGTGGTTGATTAAGTTGCAATCTCAGTGCTTTTTTATTGTTTTAAAATTAACAATATTTAAAAACTAAATAACGTTTTCTATTTTGTGCAGACCAACGAACTTACCTTAATCAACTTAATCTAACCCAATCAACAAATATGCTTAAGCCATTAACTTTAATAGCAACGTTCTTCTTAATACTCAGCGCCCGCGTGTTTGCACAAACTGCTGCCGATGGTGCTTACTATACCTCGTTCGACAGCACAAAAATTTATTACGAGGTAAAGGGAAACGGCTACCCGGTAATTTTAATTCATGGCTTTTCTGGCACGTCACAAGGGTGGAAAAGCGGTTTGCTTTACAATGATTTAATAACTGCGGGGTATAAAGTGATTATTTTGGACCAGCGCGGAAATGGCCGGTCGGACAAGCCGCATACCGATGCTGGGTATAATAATGATGCCGAAGCTAAAGATATAATGGGACTTGCTACCCATTTAAACCTTAAAAGTTACGATGTTGTGGGTTATTCACGTGGTTCCATAATTGTGTCGAGGCTCCTGGTGCTGGATAAGCGGCTGCATAAGGCCGTAATGGGCGGCATGGGCGATGCTTATATCAACCCTGAGTGGCCACGCCGCGTACACGCCTACAAAGCTTTAATGGGCGACACCAGCCAGCATGATGTTGATGATATGATGAAGTATATTCGCTCGCAGCCTTTTGATGTGCTTGCATTAGCTTACCAACAAAAGTGGCAGCCATCAACCAGTAAAAAAGAACTCGCAGCCGTGCGCAAACCGGTACTGATCATCCGCGGCAGCGATGACAAAGAAAGCGGCTCGGAAATTGCCCTGAATAAGCTTATCCCCCATTCGGAGTTAAATTATGTGCCCGGCAACCACAATACGGCCAGCAAAAATACCGAGTTTTCGGCAGCTGTTACCGGTTTTTTTAAAGATTAGCTTTGGTAGACAGCAATAGGTTTGTTATACTTAACAACACACTTAAACAGAATATTATATCCGCAGTAAAACAATATTTTTCATTTTTCCTTTTAAGTAAGAGATGAATAAAATATTTTTTACCACACTTTGCTTTTTGCTCCCCATTGTAATATTGGCACAGGCACCAACCGACACTGCTAATATAAAGGTTGATACAACCGGGCAGCGGGACCTTATAGATATTGCCACCAGGCTTTTTAAATTTAGCCCCCGGTCAAATAAACAGGAAAAAAAGCAAGTATACTTTTCAATTCTTCCAATTTCGACATCGGTTCCCGGCGGGAGTAAAGCGCTGGTAACATCAACAACCGCAGGCTTTTACCTTGGCGACCGTAAAACCACCTATTTGTCAAGTGTAACTTTTGCCCCTTATTTTAACTTAAAGGGCCGGTATGGCCTGCCAATACACTCAAGTATCTGGAGTCCGGATAACACTTACAATGTTCAGGGCGACATCCGCTTTTTAGTTTACCCACAATATACCTGGGGCCTGGGCGGCAAACGTGGCGAAGATGAAAAGCTTTTGGTCAATTTTGATTATATCCGCTTTTATCAAAGTGTGCTTAAACGCATAAAGCCTTATTTCTATGTGGGCGTCGGCTACAACCTGGATTATTATTTTAGTATAAAACCCGATGCGAACAACCCCAATGTTACCCTGCCAGAATTTACCGGGTATCCGTACGGGACTACGGCCGGGCAAAATTCATTCTCTTCCGGACTAACCTTAAATGCTGTATATGATACACGCCAAAATTCCATTAACCCGCTGCCTGGTATATTCGGAAACTTTATTTACCGGCACAATGCGGGCTTCTTAGGTAGCGACAACAACTCCCAATCACTGTACCTCGACTTTAGGAAATATATTTCGTTAACAAATGACGGGCCCAAAAATGTAGTCGCCTTTTGGAGTTACTACTGGACTACTATTTCGAGCGGGACGCCATTCCTTTCTTTACCGGGTATTGGCAATGACCCATACCAGCGATCGGGCCGGGGTATTGAACAAAACCGTTACCGCGGACAAAGCCTTATTTACTTCGAGGCCGAATACAGGCGCGATATAACTTACGACGGTTTATTTGGCTTCGTAGTGTTTACCAACTTTAATAGCGCCAGTGAACCCAATACGCGCCGTTTTGCCTATATTAACCCGGCAGCCGGGGCAGGACTCCGTATTAAATTCAACAAACGGTCAGACACGAACATAGCACTCGACTACGGTTTCAGCAAGGGTTATAATGGTTTGATAATTGGCCTTGGCGAAGCCTTTTAAGTAATATTTTCAATACGATAGCCAACTGAAATACTAATATATTATATTTACTCTGTATCGAATCAGTTTTTAGCCCATACTCATCCTTTAGTGTACCCTGGTACAATTCATAATTTATTTTTAGCATTTAATGGCAAAACGCATTTTAGTATTGGATGATAACCAGGATATACTGGATATAGTTCATGAAACACTTACTTACGAGGACTTTGAGGTACAGGGAACATCGCGCAGCGATGCGGTAATAGCCATGGCCGAAACTTTTAATCCCGACCTTGTCATACTTGACTATCGTGTAGCCGGTGTTAACGGCGGCGAACTTTGTCTTCAAATAAAATCGCACCCACAATTTAAGGATGTGCCGGTTATAATCTATTCAGCGTATGTTAACAACAACAACGAACTGTTGGCTTATGGTTGCGATGCCATTATTAACAAACCGTTCGACTTAACTGAACTGGTTGAAAAGGTTAATAACCTCCTTTAAATTCATAGTATCTTCGTTTTTTTGCGTTATTTATTTAATATTATTACGTTATTAAGTTTATTATTTTTTCGAGATTTTTGTAATTTTCCTATTACATTTAACGAAAACACCCCCCCTATCTACAAATTATGACAGCAGCGAATGAAAAACCCGAAGCAATTAAGGCGGGACGAAAATCATATTTCTGCCCAAAATGCAATACCAAACTCACCGACAGAGTTGGCCGTAGCCTACTAGTTAAAATTTTTTTATTCTGGATGCCCGTGCGAAGATTTGTTTGCTATACCTGCCGGAAAAAAACATATTTTTTTAATTGACTGTATCCCGAAGCAATATTTTTACGATTTTAATAAACCAAACATTTATTATTTTTACTTTTGAATATACTTTTTTTTTAAATTTTAAGGTTATTGTAAATTTTGACCAAAAAGAAATTCAAATCTGAAGATTATAACTGCCCGCACTGCGGCACACCGTTTCATTTTAAAATGCGCAGAAGTTGGTTTATGAAAAGGCTTTCCTATTTCTTTCCTATGCGAAGACTTTTTTGTGCAAAATGTGTAAAAGCATCGTACGTGTTTTTAAAGAAGGAAGATTCCCTTTAACTTATCTCTTTAGTGCTTAGCTACCACTAACCTCCAGTACTGCAAGAGATTTAATGTTCAGTTTTTTTGAACAGTAGTTCAGAAATGTGAACACAAATGTGTCTTTAACCTATACAGCGCAACTGAATCGCCACCTTATAGAAAAAACGAACTATTTACTTATAAACATTTTTTTAAGGTAAAAAAAAGCATAATCAGCAGTAATATCTAAGCTGTTAACAAAAAATAAGCGCCCAGGTGCATATTATGGTACATTAATTGCGCTTTAGGTAATTAAATAATTTTACTTGCAGTGACGTTATAATTTAGGCCAGGTATCACATATCCCCTTAATTATTAAACTTTTATTAATGAACTAAAATGCGAAGGATATTAGCGGTTGATGATGATAGGGATATATTGGATGTTTTGCAATATATTTTGGAGGAATCGGGATACGAGGTGGAAACCCTTTCAGACGGACATTTTTTATTTGAGAAAATCAAGGCCCATACGCCTGATTTAATTTTACTGGATATTATGCTGGGAAATATGGACGGCCGCGACCTTTGCCGTGCAGTAAAAGCCAGAGATGAAACCCATGACATTCCTGTTATTTTAATATCGGCCAGCCACGTAGCTGGTACCGTTGGCCAAAAGGGCGCACCGGACGCTTTTATTGCCAAGCCATTTGATATTGATGATTTGTTGGATGTAATAAAAGTACAGCTGGCTGCGGCTTGACCAGTTAGCGATTTTCAGCATACATTTTAAACTGCGACTGTAAATTATTTAATCCCCAACGCTTTCAGCTCCTTATCAATCCTTAAATTCCACCCACCCTGTTCTGCGGTTTCTGTTCCATGCCTTGTTTCGTCATCATATTGTTTCTGTATTATGTTCATTTCGCGGTAAGTATCAAGATATTCCATGTTAACTGTTCCCTCATAATTATCAACGGTAAGCTCACCGGCTGCAAGTTTCTGTTTAAAGTGTTCCGACACAATTTTTACAATATCAAAATGCCTTTGCTCGTGGTTTAAAGTATAATCACTACGGCTATCATCCTTAGCCCAACAGGCGCTTTTAGGCAGGCAGGTTTTTACCGTCAAATGCAGGTTTACTATTCCTTTAACAATTTCGGCGTGCAGATCATAACCAATAGTAGGAAAAACTTCTGCAGAATATTGGCTGGTTGGTATTTTCGATTGAAAATCGGCCCAGGTTAAAGGGCGTTTAACTGAGTAATAGATACTGTCGCCTTCGGGCTTTTCTTCATAATCGCTAAAAGTAATTTTAACGCCATGCGCCAGTTTGATGTTGGTTTCGGCCTGCTGGTTCATCCACGTATTTATATAAACCAACCCATTTACCAATACCCGCTGTAAGGTTGGGCCGATGTTTTGGGTTTGGGCGGCATCGCGGTTATAAATCGCAGTGCCACTATAATCTGCCAGGTGAATTTTATCATCATCACCCTTATCCAAATAAAAAGAAAACGTGAGCACCACCCGCCCTTCAACCAGGTTATTTGGCAGGGCGGTTTCTTTTATGCCGATTTTTTTAAGGCCGATAATCAGGGGCCGTAGTTCCTTATTTTTGGGCAGATTGGTATTAATAAACTGTTTAATGCCGGGTAAAGCGCCGCCTTTAATGTCGACCGCGTAAGGTTTTGCGTTTGGTCCGGCCGGTAGTAGCGACGCTATCGCGCTTTTATTAGTTCGTTCGTCAATAACATCTTTTATATAAAATTCTTTTGGGGTGACAGGAACACGTTCATCTGTGAAGATGAAGGCATCAAGTTGCTGGGGATTGGTTTGTAAGGCGGATAAGATTAAAATCAGGATACAGTATAATTTACTGTATGCAAAAGCAATATTCATTGTCACAATATAACGTTTTTTGTAATGGCGTATTGCACGCCACCTCGCTATTACGGTTTTTAACGGTTGCTATAAATAAACCACAGGGTGTGTGCAATGAGCACCTACGTATTACACCATTGCCATTCCCAACACTAAGTAAAGTTTTCCACACCTATACCATGTATAAAATATGCTTCGTTAGAATCAATGTTCTCCACACTATGTGAATTACTTATGTGGAATATCCCCTTTGGGTTTAGCTATTTTCGCAAATCGTTAGTTTGCTCCTTATGATAAAACTTAAGTACATCTCCTTTCTTGTTCCTATATTTTTTGTTTTCTCCGGCTTTGCTCAACAAAATCCCTCATTTGATGTGTACCGCACCTATCACGCTGCTATTGAGCTGCTTGATAAAAATAAATACGTAGCGGCAACAGAGCAATTCAGGCTGGTTGAGGCCTATCGGGTAAAAACAAGTACCCAGCCGAAGTTCGAATCGGAACTATCAATTATAAAAGAAAACGCGCAGTATTATGAGGCTTTATGCGCGCTTGAGCTGGGCAATGACGATGCCGAAAGCATGTTTTTACGCTTTATTAAGGAGCACCCCGAAAACCCGCTGACCAAAATTGCGTACTACCAGATAGGCCGCTCCTACTCTCGCCAGGAAAAATATACCGAGGCTTTGCAATGGTTTGATAAAGTACAGGCCGGCGAATTAAGCGGCAGGCAAAACATCGAATACAAGTTTCGTAAAGGTTACGCCTACTTTGCTACCAACGATTATAAAAACGCACAGACGTTATTTAGCGAAGTGAAAAATGTGCGTTCGCCATTTATGGACGATGCCATCTATTATTTTGCTTACATAGCCTATTTGAACAAAGACTATCACCTGGCACTGGTAAATTTCGAGCGGCTCAAAAATTCGAAGAAATACGAAAGCAGTTACCCATACTATATTACCGCAGTTTACTTTTTAGATCAGCGGTATGATGACGTGCTGAACTATGCTGTCCCTATTGTAAAAAACACCCACCAACAGCACGAAACAGAAATGCTGCGCATAATAGGCGCTTCTTATTTCGCTAAGGCCAATTATGATAAAGCGGCCGAATATTATTCGCGGTTTGAGGACGAAGACAAGGGCAAAACGCAGAATACCCAAGATAGCTACCAGATGGGCTATACTTATTTTAAAGTGGGCAACTTTTCCAAAGCCGCCAGCGAACTGGTAAAGCTGCAGCAAAGCAACGATGTGTTTAGCCAGAACGGTAACTACACGCTGGGTAATGTGTTCCTGAAAATGAACAACAAGCAAAGCGCCCGCAGTGCTTTTTTTGCTGCGTCAAAACTCAGTTTCGATGCGCAATTGCAGGAAGATGCTTTGTACGAATACGCCAAACTATCGTACGAACTTGATTTTAACACCCAGGCGCTTGATGCTACCCGCCTTTACCTCAAAAACTATCCACGCTCAACCCGTACCGACGAGATGAAAACCTTGTTGGGCGAGGAGTTATTAAACTCGCACAATTACAAAGAAGCAGTTGAAATACTGGAGCCTATCCCTAATAAATCGGCCAGTGCTCAGGCTGCCTATCAAAAGGTAACTTATTACCGCGGGCTGGAGTTTTACAACGAACGCGCCTTCGAAAACGCCATAGGTATTTTCCTTCGTTCGCTGAAAAACCCGGTTGACAGGAACATACAGGTATTAACCACGTACTGGATGGCCGAGGCAATGTACGAGGTTAGGAAATATGGGGAGTCGGTGGAGAACTTTGAGAAATTCCTTGACTTTGATGAAGCGCGCGAAACCGGCGTTTACAACTATGCTAATTATGCCCTTGCATATGCAGCTTTTTATGGCGAGCAATATAAAAAAGCGGCTACTTACTTCCAGAAGTTTTTGCAGGGCGAAGAAAAGGATCCCAACACTGTAAATGATGCCGTTACCCGCCTTGGCGATAGTTATTTCGTAATGAAAAACTACGACCGGGCAATGGAATATTACAACCGCATTATCGAGAAGAAATCATCAGGCCAGGACTATGCCTTGTTTCAACGCGGTATGATACAGGGTTTGCAAGGTGCACCAGATACCAAGATAAGTACATTGACCAACCTGCTCAATACGTACCCTAATTCGGATTACGCGGATGATGCTTCGTTTGAGATAGCCTATACTTACTTTATAAAAAACGACGGCGAAACGGCAAAAACCGGCTTGCAGGAAATGATAAAAAAATACCCGAGCAGCAGTTACGTGCCGCGGGCACTGGTTACCATCGGCATTATCGACTATAATGCCGACAGGGATGATGCGGCTGTTGAATCGTTTAAAACAGTTATAAAGGATTACTCATCCAGTGACGAGGCTAAGATGGCCCTGAAGCAGGTTGAGAAAATCTATACCGATAAAGGCGATGCACAAACGTTTATCAATTACGCAGCCACAACGCCGATTGCCAATTACACCACGGCAGATCAGGAGAACATAATGATAACAGCTGCTAACAACTTGTATGCGCGCAGCGACTGGCAGGGTGCTGTTGGAGCTGTAAATGCTTACTACGATAAGTTCCCGACTAAACCTATTTATGACAAACAGGCAAGATTTATACGCGCCCAAAGTTTGGTAAATTTAAACAGGTCGGCCGAGGCGGTTAATGATTACAATGTAATTTTGAACGATTGGACAAGCCGATACACCGAACAGTCGTTAATCAGCATGGCGAAGCTTTATATCGGTCAAAAAAAATATAATGAGGCTATCCCCTATTTAAAAAAGCTGGAAACAAACTCAGAGTATAAAGCCGATTATACATTCGCCATAAACAACCTGCTGCAATGCTATGCACAGATGGAAATGGCGGATGACGCACTTAACTATGTTAAACTGGTACGTGCCAACGAAAAAACTGCACAGGAAGATAAGTTTAAAACCGGTTTATTTGCCGGCCAGGCTTACCTTCAAAAAGGCGATACCACAAATGCTGTAAAGGAGTTTAACTACACATTAACAAACACCAAAACAGTTGCTGCCGCCGAGGCAAAATATAACATTGCTGCAATAGAGTTTGAACAGGGTAAGTTCAAAGCATCGCAAAAAACATGCTTTGAATTAATTAAGGAATTGCCAAACTACGATTACTGGGTAACAAAAACGTTTATCCTGCTGGCTGATAATTACGAAGCGTTGAAAGATATTTTCCAGGCGAGAGCAACGTTGCAAAGCGTTATTGACAATTACAAAGGCGACGACGACATCATCCCAACGGCCAAACAAAAGCTCGACCAAATGAGCGGCGGTAAAGCCGATGGCACAGAACAGAAAAAGCCGGACGACAAGAAACAGGATGAGAAGAAACCAGGGGAAAAGAAACAGGATAACAAAGAATAAAAATGAGACGAGCAATGAAATTTAAATATATATACGCGCTGCTTACCTTAGTACTAGCTTTATACTTTGTTCCTGCTGTTGCACAAACAAAGCACAAAGGCAAAAAGCCGGCTGCAAAAACAGCAGCTAAAAAGCCGGCGCCTAAGCCGCCCGCTAAAAAAACGGCAAAAGCAGCACAGCAAAAAAGCAGCACCAGCCTTGGTGATGCCGTAGCAAAAGCAGCTGCCGATACTACCAAAAAAGGCAAAGGTAATGATGCGATACAAGGCAACCTTTCCGAAGAGATTGTGGTTACCACAGCCTACAAACCCGTATTGGCCGACGCGGTAAAAATACGCCGGAATCCTGATCTGGAAGATAAAACGCCATTTAAAGCACCGCTGGTTTATATCCCCATAGATAAAAGGCTGGAATTAAACACTAGTATTAAGCCTCTTGACGCCATGAAAAGGCCGGCGGAACAGGATTCGGTACCGACCAACAATTATGTAAAGGTTGGTTTGGGTAGCCTGAAAACCACGTATGGCGAAGCCTATTTTGCCAATGGCCGCGATAATGCGCTGCAAGTTGGCGGCTACTTAAAACACTTTGCCCAAAACGGCAACCTGTATAAACAAAATTCGGCTAAAGAAGAGGCGGGAATATTTGGCAAAAGCATTGGCGAACTAAACAATATAAGTGGCCGTATTACCTACGATTACAACAGCAATTATTTTTATGGTTTCAGCCAGTTTAATCCGCCGGTAACAACCCGGGATGACAAGCAACACTTCAGCACTATTGGCGCCGAGGGCGAGCTGGCCAAAAATTACCGCGATATTGAAAATGATTTCACCTATGCTTTAAAACTCAAGGGATACATTTTTAGCAACACCTACCAGGCCCGGGAAAGTAACCTGGTACTTTCGGGATTCTTTAACCAAACTATTAAACAATTTTATGCAGGTTTGGCCGCATCACTTGATTTGAGCACTCAAAAAGATAGCGGCTACAGTTATAACAACAGCCTGATAAAGTTAAACCCTTACATCAAATTCCAGGGTGATAATTATAAGATCGATGCGGGCGTAAACATTGTGGACCAATTTGGCTTCAATTCTGCATTTTACATATTCCCTTCGGCAAGGGCTGAGTTGCAGGTGATACCTAAATACGTACGCATATTTGTTGAGGCAAAAGGCGATGTTAATAAAACATCCCTGCATGATTTTGCCATGGCCAACCCGTTCATAGGCCAAAATATCGACATAAAAAACTCAGTTGACCAATTGGATATTGCTGCAGGTATAAAGGGAACCCTCGCCCCGGGCTTCGGCTTTAAGTTCACGGTCTTCAGAAACGAGATTAAGAATATGCCATTATTTGTGAGTGATTTTAACCTGGCAACGGGCTATAACAGGTTTAAGGTAATTTACGATGGGGGCCGGTCGCGCGTTAACGGTTTAAATGGCGAACTTGACTACAAGGCCTCAGAAGACGTGGATGTTTTTGCGAGAATTGAGTTTAAAGACTATCAAATGGCAACCGTTGCAGAACCGTGGAACCTTCCGAAACTTGTTTTTAAGGGTGGTACGGTTTTCAAAATTGATAACAAAATAAGCATATCAGGTACAGTAACGTATCGTGGCGGAGTAATGGATCCGTCGCCTCTAACTGTTGGTACGGTGACCAGGCCGATATCTATCGATGCTTTTGTTGACTTAAGCGGCGCCGTTGATTATAAGATAAATAACCGTTTTTCGGTATTTGTACATATAAATAATATTTTAAACGCAAACAGTCAAAGGTGGTTATATTACCCTGATTATGGGTTTAATATATTTGGCGGCGTTGGTTATACTTTTTAAGCTCTGCCTGTTGGGCAGACAGGTTTTTGATATTTTATAATAAACCGTACTTTTAGCGCGATGAATTTAGCCGACTATTTAAGTGAATTACTGGCGCAGTACGAAGAAGTAAGCGTGCCGGGCCTTGGCTATTTTGTACGCGAGCGTGTAAATGGTTTTTACAATGACAAGGACAGTAAATTTTACCCGCCCTACCACCGGGTAAAGTTTGTGCCACAGCCAAAGGAAGATGATGTTTTTACGCAATATGTTGCGGATAAAAAGAACATCTCGCTGGCTTCGTCAAAATACTTTGCCGAAAAGTTTGTTGCCAAGCTTAAAGAGCAGGCACTAACTGGCAAATATCTTTTTGCCGACCTTGGTCTGTTTTATACCGCCCAGGACCAGCTTGTTTTTAAAGCAAACGAAAAAATAACCGACGACCCTGCCTTTTACGGCTACCCGCCACTAACTGTTTTTAAACAGGGCCAAACAATAAACGACCAATACACAAAACCAGCCCTCGCTGATCCGGCTGCTGTTGCTGCATCACAACAACCAAAGCCAGTTCAACCTGTGGTAGATGAGCCTTATTTTGAAGAAGAGGCTGAACGCAAAAGAGGGCTAAGTATTTGGATGATTATTTTAATTGCTGTAACAGCCCTTGCTTTAGCTGTGTTTGGCGTTTATAAGTTCTATCCTCAAGTGTTCGACAAAATTGGCGCTGCTTACCACAGTATTACCGGAAAAACAGATGCTGATGTGCCGGTTTACAGGCACGAGGTTAAAGCCGATACTACCACAGTTAAAAAACCAGTTGTTGTTAAAGATACCGTTACTAAAGCCGCTACACCTGCAGCACCAGTGGTCGACACTGCCAAACACGTACGTTTTGATTTAATCGCAACCAGCTCTAAAACTGAATGGCGCGCAAATGCAGAAGCGCAGAAATTTAAGGCGAAAAATATCGACGATGTTAAAGTATTGTCAAAAAAAGAGGCCCCTGGCACCCGTTTTAAAATATCTGTAGGAACATTTACAACAGCCGATGCTGCCGAAGCGGCAAAGAATGTTTTGGTAAAAGCCGGTAAAATTCCCCAGGATTCATATATAATTCAAATTAACCAGTAAAGGATGACATTATTACTCATACAGGCACAAGTAGCCGATACCGCACACAAAGTTGTTGATTCACTAAGCCGGACAGGCCAGGTTACCCCACCACAGGAGCTGCGTTTTGGCGACTTGCTGATAAGCGGCGGTGTAATCATGATCCCGATAGGGATACTGGCAATTTTGGGCCTCGTGATATTTTTTGAACGGTATTTTACGATACGTAATGCATCAAAAAATGAGTCGAACCTGATGTTGCAGGTTCGGTCGAGCATCGTAACAGGGAACCTTGAGTCGGCAATTGCTATTTGCCGCAACAGCAATACGCCGCTTGGCCGCATGCTGCAAAAGGGTTTGCTGCGTATTGGTCGCCCTATTAAGGATATTGAAGGTGCCATTGAAAACGTAGGCAAACTGGAAGTATCAAAGCTGGAAAAAAACATAGGCATATTGGGTATTATTGCCGGTATTGCTCCGATGTTTGGCTTTTTGGGCACCATTTACGGGGTTATCAAAATCTTCTATGATATCTCGAAAACGGATAACATCAGTATGGGCGCCATATCGGGCGGTCTTTATGTAAAGATGGTAACATCGGCAGGTGGTTTGTTTGTTGGTATCGTAGCCTATGTATGCTACCACATTTTAAATATGATGGTTGATAAGGTAATATTAAGGCTGGAGACCGACGCCATTGAATTTATTGACCTGTTAGAAGAACCGAGCAAATGAATTTAAGAAAACGGCACAGGGGAGCTTCGGCCGAGGTACATACCTCGGCAATGAACGACATTATGTTTTTCCTGCTTTTGTTTTTCCTTATTGCATCCACAGTAACCAATCCTAACGTGGTAAAACTGTTGCTGCCAAAATCATCATCAGGAAAATCAATTTCGAAGAAAACAGTTAATGTCTCGATAGACAAAAATTTACAATATACCGTTGATAAAAAATCAGTAGCAGTAACCGATTTGCCAACGGTACTGGCGGGCTATAAAAATCTAACTACTGAACTAACCATTGTATTAAGTGTTGATAAAACCGTAGCAATACAGGATGTGGTATCGGTAATGGACGTGGCACAAAAATTGAACATTAAGCTGGTGCTGGCAACGGTGGCAAAATAGAATTAGTGGGCAGTTTGTAGTAGGCAGTTGGCAGTTAAAAGCTGTTTTCATTGACTGCAAACCGCAAACAGTCAACTGCAAAGTAAAAGAATGACGATTCAGGAAGAAGAAAATAATTATCCCAAAGCGTTTTTACTGACCGGTATTATACTTGGTGTGGTAATGGCTTTGTGCTATTTTATTGTTTTTATAAGCCCGCCAAAAACCGACGATGGCACGGGTGGGATACTTGTAAATTATGGCACCGTTGACGAAGGTTCGGGAACCAACCAGGCAAGTATGGAGGAACCTTCGGTGGCCGAAAAAGCCAATAAGCAGCAACCCGATAAAGTAACCCCCGCCCCTCCTACCGAGCAAAAAACACAGGTTGAGAACAGCGACAAAGATGTAGTTACTCAAAATACGGAGGACGCGCCGGAAGTTGCAGCAAAATCGAAAAAGCCGAACAATGTTGCAGTGACGCAGCCAACTAAGTCTGCTGCAAAACCCGCACTTAATCCAAATGCATTTTATCGCGGCGCTACCAACAAAGGCACCGGCGAAGGCGATGGTACAACAACTACGCCAGGCAACCAGGGAAGCAAAAATGGTTCAACACTAAGTGATAATTACGGCCCGGGCGGCTCGGGTAATGGCCTCAGTATGCCCAACTGGACTTTCGTAAGCGCTCCCGACCCGTCAAACATTAACAGGGTGCCAGGTGTGGTGGTAATTGATTTCGTGGTTGACCCTACCGGAAGCGTGATATCTGCCAACTATAACCGCGCCAAAACCAGGGCCGATCTTAGCCTGATACAAAGTTGTATCGATGCTATAAAAAACACGAAATTCACTTCATCAACCCAGGCCTCCGGCAACCAAAAGGGACAGTACACTTTTAGATTTAAGGTGGATTAGGGAGAAAGTCCATGGACCATGGACGATAGACCATAGTTTTTATTGTTACAAATATGTACCAGATGTACCAAATTTACTATGGTCTATGGATCATCGACTATGGACTACTTGATGCACATAAAAGAATGACCTAAATTTGCCATGGTCTATGGACCATCGACTATGGACTACAACGCAACCATCCAATACCTCTACAGCCAACTGCCGCTTTTTACCCGTGACGGCGCGTCGGCATATAAAGCTGATTTAACCAATACCATCGAACTGCTAAAGCGGATAGATAATCCACAGCATAAGTTTAAAAGCGTACACGTGGGTGGCACTAATGGCAAAGGCTCAACATCGCATATGCTCGCAGCTATTTTGCAAACTGCCGGCTATAAAACCGGCTTATATACATCACCACACTTAAAAGATTTCCGCGAGCGCATCCGTATAAACGGCCAAATGATCAGCGAGCAAACGGTAATTGATTTTGTAGAGGCCCATACTGCCGATTTTGACGAAATAAAGCCGTCGTTTTTTGAAATGACGGTGGCGCTTGCCTTTGATGTTTTTGCAAAAGAACAGGTCGATATCGCCATTGTTGAAGTGGGCCTGGGTGGACGCCTGGATTCTACTAATGTAATTACCCCGCTCCTATCCATCGTTACTAATATTGGTTGGGACCATATGAACATTTTGGGCGATACGCTGCGGTTAATTGCAGGCGAAAAAGCGGGGATTATTAAGCCCAGTACACCGGTTGTTATTGGGGAATACCAGGAGGAGATTGCAGATGTATTCACAAACAAAGCTGCTTTGGAAGGTGCACAGATTCGCTTTGCCTCTAATGTTTGGAATACAGAGGTTGGCAGGCATAATGCAGAAGATAATTTGAATGAATTTTTAGCTGTTCAGGTTATTCCGACGTCAGACTCCGGACTTCGGACTTCAGACTTCAGACTTGACCTAACCGGTTCCTATCAGCTTAAAAATATAAAAACGGTGCTTTGCGCGGTTGATGAATTGCGTTTGCTGGGATATAATATAACCGACGAACACTTAAAGACCGCGTTAGGCCAGGTAAAAACCCTAACCGGCTTACACGGGCGCTGGGAGGTTTTGAGCAAACATCCATTAACTATTTGCGACACCGGGCACAATCCCGAAGGTATGCAGGAAGTGCTGCAAAACATTGCCTCAGTGAAGTATAACAAACTGCACTTTGTTTTAGGAATGGTGAATGATAAGGACAGCAGCAAAATATTAACCATATTACCTACCAAGGCACGCTATTACTTTTGCCGGCCCGATATTCCCCGCGGGTTGGATGCCAAAGCACTATGGTTAAAAGCTGCAGGCTTTGGCCTGGATGGCGAAGCTTACTCATCAGTACCCGAAGCGCTGAAAGCCGCGCAGGAAAATGCGGAAGAAGGTGATTTGGTTTTTGTGGGTGGTAGTACTTTTGTGGTGGCAGAGGTGGTGTAACGGTCTGATTACCATCGCAAAATCGTCATTGCTGTAAGGAACGAAGCAACCTCTACGCAGGACATTCAAGTAACGAAATATTTGTGCAGACCTAAATACAATTGATAGGTCACCACAGTTATAATGCTTCTTGATTAGCATGTGAAGAGGTTGCTTCGTTCCTCGCAATGACGCGGCGGTGAGAGCATTTCGACTAATAAAAACACCCAATTTCTTACCAAAAAATATTACTTTTAGCGCTCAAATAACAACAACCAAATGACTTATCTACCCTCATCTGAAAGATACAAAAACATGCAATACCGCCGCTGCGGAAAAAGCGGAATTATGCTACCGGCTGTTTCGCTGGGTTTGTGGCACAACTTCGGCGGTGTTGATGTGGAGGAAAACTTCCGCAAAATTTTGCACCTGGCTTTTGATAGCGGCATCACTCATTTCGACTTAGCTAACAACTACGGCCCGCCTCCGGGATCGGCCGAAGAAAACTTTGGCAAGCTTTTGCATGAAGATTTTCGCGGCTACCGCGATGAGTTAATTATATCAAGCAAGGCAGGCTACACCATGTGGGACGGTCCTTATGGCGACTGGGGCTCAAAGAAGTACCTGGTATCCAGCCTCGACCAAAGCCTTAAACGCATGAGGCTCGACTATGTGGATATATTTTACCACCACCGCCCCGACCCGGAAACCCCGCTGGAAGAAACCATGGGCGCGCTGGATTTGATAGTTCGCCAGGGAAAAGCATTGTATGCAGGTATATCAAACTATCCTGCAGATGAGGCCGATAAAGCCATCAGCATACTAAAAAAACTGGGCACGCCATGCCTTATTCATCAACCTAAATACTCCATGTTTGAACGCTGGGTTGAAGGCGGTCTGCTGGATGTATTGGAAAAAGACGGTGTGGGTTGTATCCCGTTCTCGCCATTGGCACAAGGTTTATTGACAAACAAATACCTGCATGGCATCCCGGCCGATTCGCGTGCGGCAAAGGCTACCGGTTTTCTGCAAGAGAGCCAGGTAACTGAAGAACGCATCAGCCAGATAAAAAGGTTGAACGATATTGCCGTACAGCGCGGGCAAACATTGGCACAAATGGCACTGTCGTGGTTGTTAAAAGATAACCGGGTAACATCTGTGCTAATTGGCGCCAGTCGGCCAGAGCAATTAGCTGATTCGTTGAAGTGCCTGGATAATATCGTGTTTTCGACGGAGGAATTAGGAAAAATCGAAGAAATATTAAAATAAAATCAAGAGCCAGGAATCAAGAACCAAGATAGGAAGGTTATTCTTCGCTTGGTTCTTGGCTCTTGATTCTTGGTTCTTCTCACAATGATATGTCTAAAACAAACTGGGGAATTATAGGTTGCGGCAATGTAACCGAAAAAAAAAGCGGACCGGCATTTAACAAAGTAGCGAACAGCAGCCTTGTAGCTGTGATGCGCCGCGATGCCGATAAAGCTGCGGATTATGCGCAACGCCACGGTGTTGGCACCTGGTACAGCGAAGCAGATAAATTGATGGCCGATAACCGCATTAATGCGGTTTACATTGCCACTCCTCCTGCCTCGCACACGCCCTATGCCATAACTGCACTTAGCAAAGGATTCAATGTTTACGTTGAAAAACCTGTTACCCGCAACGCTGCCGAAGCCCGGCAAATTGCCGAAGCGGTAAACCAGCACCCCAACCAAAAATTAACCGTTGCCCATTATCGCCGTGGGTTGCCCATGTTTTTAAAGGTGAAACAGCTGCTGGATAGCAAATTGATTGGCGATGTCCGCACCGTGCAAATACGGATGTGGAAAAGCCACAGACCCGGCTCGGCGGTCGACGTGGTAAACAACTGGCGGGTACACCCGGAACTATCGGGCGGTGGTTATTTTCACGACCTTGCCCCCCACCAGCTTGATTTAATGCTGTTGTATTTTGGCGAACCGAAGAGGTACTTTGGCTTCTCACTTAACCAGGGTGGCAATACCCCCGCCGACGACCATGTGAGCGGGCAAATATTGTTTAAAAACGGCGTGGTTGTAAATGGCTCCTGGTGCTTTAATGTCGCGGAAAACCAGATCACCGATTCCTGCGAAATAGTCGGCACAAAAGGAAAAATCACCTTCCCCTTTTTTGGCACTTTCATCAACTGGAAAACGGATGACGATGAGCAAACACTAAACTTTACCCATCCTGAACATATCCAGCAGCCCATGATCGAAAAAATTGTGGCTTACTTTAACGACGAAGGGCCAAACCCTTGTTCTATTGAAGAGGCAATTGTGCTGATGGATATTTTGGACGCGTTTACTGGAAAGTAATTGATTATTTTGTCATTGCGAGCGAGGAACAGCCTGTCCCGAATTTATTTCGGGAAGCGCGGCAATCGCGAACTTTACAGGGCAGATCTGCATAGTTCGCGATTGCTTCGTTCCTCGCAATGACAATGTTTTTAAAACTTACGCTTTCTTCTTCGGCACTTTCGCCCCTTCTTTACGTGCTTCAGATAAACCTATTGCGATAGCTTGTTTTTTACTGGTTACTTTTTGGCCGCTGCCGCTTTTAAGTTTGCCTTCTTTCATTTCGTGCATGGTTTTTTCAACCTTTTCCCCTGCTTTTTCTGAATACTTTGCCATGATGTGTTTTATAATAGGTAAATAATTTAGGTATAAAGCAAAATGCCTGCCAAATAATGTATCATTGAAAACGGCGTCCAACGACGCAAAGTGCTGCATCTCTACAAAATCACGGATAAAAAAATATTATTATTCAATTATCATTATCTTCAAACCAATAAACTATTATTGCGTTGATACGTCTACTTAACATCCCCTGATTATGCCTGCAAGAAAACCTGCACACCCGTTTTACGAAAGATTATCGCTGGTTCTTATTGGCCTGTTGTCGCTTGGCTATATCATCATCCAGGGCAAAGAGGTACTCGACCCTTTAATTTTCGGCTTTTTATTTGCCATCCTGCTTTACCCAACTGCCAGTTTTTTGGAGAGAAAATTGCGGTTACCGCGCGCCATCGCTTCCCTGGTTGCCATTCTTTTGATGCTGGCATTCATTAGTATCGTGCTCTACCTGGTTGGGTCGCAAATATCAAATCTTGCTAGTGACTGGCCGCAACTTAAAGGTCAGGTAAGCCAATCGCTCGACGACCTTTCCGAGTGGGTGCAAAAGGCCTTTCAAATAAATGCAGCTAAACAAATGAATTATTTGCATAGTACACAGCAAAAAATAATGGCATCAGGCACTGAGGTAATAGGTACTACGTTCGGGGCCATATCATCGCTTGTACTTTTTTACCTGTTCATACTCATCTTTACCTTCTTTATATTGCTTTACCGCATCCTGCTTATAAATTTTATCGTATGGGTATTTACCGATAATTATGAGGCTGTTGTGCGCGATATTGTTCAAAACATACAAAGTATACTGCGACAGTACATTTTGGGCCTGCTGCTTGAAATGTTTGTAGTTGCCTGCCTGGCTTGTACGCTGTTCTGGATAATCGGTGTAAAATATGCCGTATTACTCGGCATCGTTGTGGCACTATTTAACCTGATACCCTACCTGGGGATTTTTACGGCCCTGTTTTTAAGCACCCTCATAACTTTTGCTACCGGCGGTATTAATTCGGCGGCCTTAGTGGCGCTTTCGGTGCTGGGCATTCACCTTGTCGATTCAAACGTTTTATTGCCGACCATTGTAGGCTCAAAAGTAAAGTTGAATGCGCTGATTACCTTTTTAGGAATAATTTTGGGCGAGATGATTTGGGGATTGTCGGGTATGTTTTTATCGATCCCGATAATAGCTATTTTTAAAATTATATTCGATCGTGTTGAAAGCCTTAAACCATGGGGCTACCTGCTGGGCAGCGGACAGGATGAGAAAAGGTCGACCATGAAAACGATGAAGCCGGCAGCGGCAGATAAAGCTTGAGGGAGTACAACAGTCGGAATAGTCAGCAAAGATATAAAGGTGCAAACCATCCGTGCGTCATTGCAATTACGTGGTGGAGAACTACTTATCCTCCAATAAATCAATACAATGCTTAGACAGTTCTTTCAAACGGACATTTAACGTATTTAGTCCTTCTGTATCTTTCAAATTTTGATAAAGGGACTTTATTTCATCGAGGGTTTCGTCGCTGGGGTCGCAAGCCTGGGCTTTTTCAAGATGAGGTAAAGCTTTACGGGCTGCTGTTTCGTAGTCCCCCTTTAGTTTTTCAGTCAAACCGGCATCGGATGATGCGTTTAACTTATCCTTTATTTCTTTGGCCTGCGCCAGGTAAATGTATCCGATGCCCCGGTGCACCACATAATAATCGGGTACGGCGGCTGCAACTTTTTCGTAATAACCAAGCGCTTTTTGCGGCTGGTCATTATTCTCGTAAACCTGGCCAATGGCAAAGTAAAAATTTATGCGCGTTTTTTCGGGCAGCTTATCGGCAGCAGGTAATATGGCTTCACCCAGGCCGAGCAGTTTCTCAGTTTCGCCCTGGAAACGGGCAAGGTTAAAATCCAGGTACCTACTGTATACGGA
This sequence comes from Mucilaginibacter flavidus, assembly GCF_024055575.1. Taxonomy (GTDB): domain Bacteria; phylum Bacteroidota; class Bacteroidia; order Sphingobacteriales; family Sphingobacteriaceae; genus Mucilaginibacter; species Mucilaginibacter flavidus. Next base: position 111,244 of record NZ_JAMXOE010000019.1, read on the forward strand.
GTCGGCCGATTGCGCTTTGGCAACAACGCTTATCAATACAACAAATAAGAAGATGCATATTTTTTTTAGCATGGCCAATGTTTGTTTCCAAATATAATATTCTAACGTAATTAATGTGCTGCTATTCTTTTACCTGCTTAATTTTAATAAAGGCGGAACCGGTAACCCTTATTTTCTATTCTAAGCACTACTCGCCACATAAACAATACCTTTGCGCGAATTAGAAACCATATTATGCAGAAAATTTTTATTACTCTACTTATTGTATCGGCTATTTGTACAACGGCGCTTGCACAAACAAAGGGCAATACCGAGTTTGGCGTTAATATCGGCCTTAATGGCGCGACTGTTACTACCGAACAATACACCAACACATCGTATCGTACAGGGTTTAACGCAGGTGTTTCGGGTGAGTATTATTTTTCAGACCGATGGGGAGTTAAAGTTAAATTATCATACGAGCAAAAAGGTTGGAATGATGGCTCTATTGGCTATGGGAATGATCCATCTTTTTCTACGAATTATAAGCTGGACTATATAACTATCCCCATAATGGCTAACTGGCATTTTGGAAGGACCCGAAACTGGTATTTGAATTTTGGCCCTTACGTTGGTATATTGATAAATGCTAAACTAACTGCCAGCGCCGATGATGCAAAAGCTTTGTTTAATACAGTGGATGGTGGATTAACCGCCGGCATTGGTATAAAATTCCCGGTGGCACCACATACCAGGCTGTTTATTGAAATTAACGGACAAGGTGGGGCGAGTGACATAGTTAAAAACAATACGGATGCGGCATTAAGAAACAGTGTATCGCAGATAAATGTCGGGCTTAATTTTTAAGCGTACTTATCCACTAATTCAATGCTTCGGATCTGGAGCATTTTAGTTTTTTATCGCAAGGATAGAAATGTAGCAAAACATCGCAGCGTTTCTATCCTTTCTTCATTTTTACAATTCCTAAAACTTCGCCATCAGCTAAAGGCGCATCAATTCGTTCGATTGCATGGTATCCCATCACTTGATACAATGGTACCCCGGGTAAAGTTGCACCCAGTTCAAAAGTGGTAAAGCCATTGCTTTTTGCAGCGTCCTCGCAAACATTCATAATCAATCGGCCTATTCCCTGCCGGGCATAGTCGGGATGAACAAAAAAGGCACGGATGCGGGCGGAATCTGTTGCAGGGTTGAGCAATGGATCTTCTATATCTTTATGCTGGTCGCCGCCATAAAGGGTGTTGCGTTTGCTCCAGCCACCACAGCCAACCAGTACACCGTCTTTTTCGGCGATGTAATAAGTTCCATCTATTATCAACTGGGTATCAATACCAAAAATGTACTTAATGGCGCTTTCTATTTGATTAGGGGTGTAATATTCGGTGCTCAAGCCACGTACCGACAGGGCTATCAATTCATTTAATTGGGGGATGTCTTGCCGGGTGGCAAGGCGGGTGGTCAGTGGCATTGCATTTAGAGATTTGACAATTTTAAAAAGGTTGTCAAATCTAAACTACACCTGGTAAATCTGCAAATTATTGCCACAAGTGTCGTCAAACACGGCTAAAATAACCGGCCCCATTTGAGTTGGTTGCATGCTAAATTTGACACCCAGTCCTAGCAGTCTTTCGTATTCCTTTTGAGTATCGTCTACCTGGAATGCCGTAGCCGGGATGCCGGCAGCGAACAATTCCTTTTGGTACACTTTGGCCGGCTCAAAGCCCAGTGGTTCCAATACCAATTCGCAGCCGTCCTGCTCTTCCTTTGATACTACGGTGAGCCATTTATGCTCCCCCATCGGAATTTCCGTTTTTTTGACAAAGCCTAATATTTCCGTATAAAATTTAAGCGCTTTGTCCTGGTCGGTAACTGTTATGCTGCTTAGTTTTACCTTCATTTAATTTGTGTTTTAGTTTTTAATGGTTGATGTTGCCCATCGTTACGACACAAATTTGAGTAATTATTTGTGAGAGGTATTATCCAATATTGCTTTTATCGCGGCTTTATTTGCCAGGCGAAAGGCGTTGTTCCGTATAACGCCCCCTCTAAATCTCCCCCGGTTGGGGAGACTTTAGCTTCGCACGCGTTTATTTTTTTAAGTCCTTCCGCTAACCAGCGGAGAGGATTTAGGTGGGGCTAACCGTATTGCTTTTATCGCGACCTTATTTGCCACGCGAAAGGCGTTGTGCCGGTTATCGTTTTGAATAACCTGGTAAAGGAAGGCACACTTTCAAAACCAACCTCGTAACAAACAGCCGCAACCGGCATGCCTGACTTCAACAACTCTTTAGCCGCAGCTACCCTTACCCGTTTTAAATGCTGGTGCGGCGTTATGCCGTAATATGTTTTGTACAACCTTATAAAGTGGAATTTGGAAATGAAGGCTTCGCCGGCGATGTCATCAAGGCTAAGGCTTTTTGTAAAATTGGTATCGATGAACTTTTTTGAGCGGATAACCTGCGCGAGTAAATACTCTTTGGGATAAAGATTGTTGTGGAGGGATAGGACTTGTTGGTGGTAGTAGGTCATAAATCAATAAAATTCTTCCCGTATCTGTATTAAAATATGTTCTGCTTTTTTAACGTCAGGTTGGTTGGGTAAATCTGATTCTTCGTACAGTTTCTTTATTCGTTCCATTTTTTCCTCAACCATTTGCATAAGTGCATCAAATTCAAATTTGCCACTTCGTATTTCCAGCAAAAACTCGCGGTCATCACGGTATACTTTTACCTGTTTATAAAGCGCAATTTCCTCTGCCATATTCAACAACCTGAAAGTATGCATCATATTTTTGGCGTCGTAGCTTTTACCGTGAGACAGGGTGCTTTCATAACGCACCTGGTTACGTTGTTCTTCCCATTGTATATATTCTTTATATTCTTTGCAATAGGTTGAGTACCCGTCTTTATTAAAGGTGATGTTTGCGAGTGGCTCAATACCTGCCGGAACCGAACTTAGTTGTACGTCGTCGGCCTCATCGCTGGATACTATACCCCTAAACCATTTTCCATCGGTCAGCTGCTTTTCGCTGTATAAAAGGTAAACATTTCGAAAATGGTCGAGATTTACTAACCCGCATTGTTGCTGCTCTAAATTGTTTTCCGTCAGCCATACATTTAAAGGCATGCTGCCACTTTTGTAAATAACATAGCAGAAATCCAAAACAGATTTTCGCGCTTTATCTACCGGTTTATTAATTTTTTTGTTGAGTCCTTTCGCCTTCTTAATTTGGGTTTGTGCATAACCGGCGAAAGTATCGAGGCAAAGTTTTGACAAAAAATCATCCGGCCTTATTAAATCCATCAAGGGGTGGCGGTATACAACACAATTCGCCGGTGTATTCAGTAATTCCAGTATGTTGGGGTTGTTTTTTGTCAGCAACTCCAAAAAACGCTTTATCTCAAAATATACTTCATCGTTGCTTTCATTAGCTACTTGCTCCTGGTAGTCAAAACCATATAATTCAGCTTGTGGTAAAATAAAAATTCCTTTTTTATCCACGTCCGAGTGGGGTAAATTAAGGTTATAAGCCTGGCTGCCGCTGATACAATCCAGCAGGATAAATTGCCGTTGCAGCAAAAGTTGCGGATAGGTCATTGTAAAATATATTTTCTGAATATAGCATCCAGTTCATCAGTTTGTTGATGGTTTGACGCAACCGTGCCTATCGTCTCTTTACAATTATCGAGTGTTGTTTTCAACCAATCGCTCAAAACGGCATTGGGCCCAACTAATGTTTTTTCGTTGCTTACCTGCTTTATTTCGAGTAGCCCGTCAACAGCTTGCTGAAATTTAAGGTCATCAACCAACACCCTTAGCAAATTAAATTCCATTGGTGGCACTGTTTGGCGCTCGATTATCCACTTACAAGCCAACGCCGACCGCAACGCATAAAAATAACGTTTCAGTTTAAGCTGTTCGCCTTGCAAATCATTATGGAGTGTGTTTAATGCCATAGCAAGGTAATGGTTACCGCAAGCGCGCAACGAAAAATATTTGGGCATCAGCTGCCTCAATTCTTCCGCAAAGCCATGGTCGTCGCGGTACACTATGGGCGATTGCAGCCACTCGTACAAAGCACCGTTTGATTTTAAAAACAGCTTTAACACTTTTCGGATATCCCAGCCGCCGATATCGAGAACCTCGTTAACGGGTAAATCAATTACATCTCTTATTTCATTTATTTTAAGATAATCGTCAACAGGCCTGGCGTAAATAAAGCGCACGTCATAATCACTGTCCGGCGACGGAAAGCCCCATGCCCTGCTGCCCGATTCGCAGGCGTACAGTATGCGGATGTCTTTGTCTGCTTCAAGTTCAAGAAGCTTTTGTTTGATGGTGTCGAGCATAGCAGTGCAATTTACAACTTTGCACTCAACTTAAAACAGACGGCTGTGTCCCCGCAGCCGATTCCAGGTACAAGATCAAGATATCGAAAAATCAAAAATCCGAAATCGAAATTCCGAAATCCGAAATCAAAATCCTATCTTTGCCCATGCAAGAAAAAATCCTCATTCTTGACTTTGGCTCGCAGTTTACTCAACTCATTGCGCGCCGTGTCAGGGAGCTCAACATCTACTGCGAGATCCACCCATTCAATCATTTTCCCGAAGTTGACAGCAGTGTAAAAGGCATTATCCTTTCAGGTAGCCCGTATTCGGTAAGGCAGGAAAACCCGCCCGGTTTTGATTTCGAAAAGTATCACGGTAAGCTGCCTATACTTGGCGTTTGCTACGGTGCTCAGTATATTGCGCATTTCCACGGCGGTGAAGTTTTGCCCTCAAGTACCCGCGAATATGGCCGCGCCAACCTGCAGTACATCAGTGAGCATAATCCATTGTTTAAGCTGATTTTACCGGGTTCGCAAGTTTGGATGTCACATGCGGATACAATTGCGAGTATTGCTCCCAATTTTGAAGTTATTGCCAGCACCGATACCGTAGAAGTTGCAGCCTACCAGGTTACCGGTACACAAACTTATGCTATACAGTTTCACCCTGAAGTTACCCACAGTACCGACGGCAAGCAATTACTGTTTAACTTTTTAGTTGATATCTGTGGCTGCAAGCAGGACTGGACACCCGATTCGTTTGTTGAAACCACCATCGCCGCCCTTAAAGAAAAGCTTGGTGATGATAAAGTGGTATTGGGTTTATCAGGAGGAGTTGATTCGTCAGTGGCGGCAGTGTTGCTGCACCATGCCATCGGCAAAAACCTGCATTGCGTTTTTGTTGATAACGGTTTATTACGGAAGAACGAATTCCAATCTGTGCTCGACTCTTACCAGCACATGGGGCTTAATGTTATCGGCGTAGATGCCAAACAACGCTTTTATGACGCCCTTGCCGGACTCTCCGACCCGGAGAAAAAACGCAAAGCTATAGGCCGTGTATTTATCGAGGTATTTGATGACGAGGCGCACAAAGTACAGGATGTAAAATGGCTTGGCCAGGGTACCATCTATCCTGATATTATCGAGTCGGTTTCCATTAAGGGGCCATCGGCTACCATTAAATCGCACCACAACGTTGGCGGCCTGCCCGATTTCATGAAATTGAAAGTAGTTGAGCCATTAAATACCCTGTTTAAAGACGAAGTAAGGCGTGTTGGCAAGGCTTTAGGCATCGATCCGAATATTTTAGGCCGTCACCCTTTCCCAGGCCCAGGACTGGCTATCAGGATATTAGGTGAGGTTACACCGGAAAAAGTTGCCATTTTACAGGAAGCCGATGCGATTTATATCAACAATTTGCGGGCTGCCGGTGTTTATGATAAAGTTTGGCAGGCCGGCGCCATATTTTTGCCGGTACAGTCGGTAGGTGTTATGGGCGATGAGCGTACTTACGAGAACGTTATTTGCCTTCGCGCTGTTGAATCGTTAGATGGGATGACCGCCGATTGGTGCCATTTGCCTTACGATTTACTGGCCAAAATCAGTAACGAAATTATCAATAACGTAAAAGGAATTAACCGGGTAGTATATGATATCAGCTCAAAACCGCCTGCAACTATTGAGTGGGAATAGGTGGTTAACGTTTTTAATAATAGGACTATTTGCCGCCGCATGTTCGCCAAAAGTGCGGACGGTGGCTGTACAGCCTAAAAAAAACGAACCCGGTAAGCTTGTTGAGAAACCGCAGCCCGCCAATGCGGCTAAACCAGCAGAAGCAAAAGCATCAAACATTGCTTTGCTCCTGCCTTTCGGGCTCGACCATTTGCGTGCCGGCTCACCATATACTACGGTTACTTTAAAGGAAGCAGACATTTCGCTTGATTATTATCGTGGTTTTAAAATGGCGCTCGATTCGCTTACCGGGTTGGGCTACAATTATAAACTGCAGGTGTTTGATTCAAAAGGCGAAAAGGCACAGGCGCACAGCCTTGGCCTAAATCCCGCCATCAGGGCAAGTGATTTGATTGTAGGACCGGTATTCCCGGAAGATGTCAAAGCATTCACCAGCGCCTATCCTAACAGTCGTCAGCCTGTGGTTTCACCATTATCGCCCGCCGCCCCTGCTACTATCAAGAGCGCAGGGCTGATTACGATGATGCCGCCGCTTGAATATCACGCCTGGACTGCTGCACATTATATTAACGATAAGCTGAAACCTAAAAAGGTGTTCGTACTCAAATCTGGCTACAGCGAAGAAAACGACTACATCATTCCGTTTAAAAAAACAATCGACAGCCTGAGCAAAAATCATATACAGGTGGTTTATGTTACAGTTATACATGGGCAACTGGGATCGCTTATTCCACAGCTTACTGCCGGCGCGCAAAATGTATTTATAATGCCGGCAACTAACCAGCATTTTTTAACCGTCACCCTGCGCGGGCTCGACTCATTAAACAGCACTTATCCTGTGACTTTGTTTGGTCACCCCAACTGGGTTAATCTTACTTTTTTAAAGGGCGACCTTTTGCAGCGGTTGAACACCTATATCACGTCATCCGACCACATTAACTATAAAGACCCCGGCATAATGGCCTTTGCCCGCTACTACCGGAATGGGTATCATACCGAACCTACTGATTTCGCCATTAAGGGTTTTGATGAAGGTATTTACCTTGGCCGCCTGCTGGCAACCGGTGATGTGAGAAATTTGGCTGAAAGTGACTTTACAGGTTTGCACAATAATTTCCATTTTCAGAAAAAAGCTGGCCTGGGATGGATAAATACGCACGTTGGCATTTATAAATACGTTAATTTTGAGCTGAAAAAGATAGAATGAAGGCAATAAATCAGCTTAAAACGTTTCAGCGTATTTTGGATGAATATCCGGCAGAAACGCCACTAAGCAAATTTTTACCCGGATTTTATCGGCAAAACAAACAAATGGGCTCAACCGACAGGCGGATTGCCGGCCGGTTGCTGTATAATTATTTCCGCCTTGGCAGGGCACTGCCAGGTACGCCGCCGGAAGAACGCCTGTTTGTAGCAGAGTTTTTATGCAATACCCAGCTTAACTCTTTTATACAACACTTTAAACCCGACTGGGCCGGCTGCATGGGGTTCGGTACCGATGAAAAAATCGGCATTATTAAAACGGTATTCCCCGCTTTTAAGCTTGAAGATGTGTTTCCATGGACACAACAGCTATCTCCTGGCATTAATAAGGATGCATTTTTAAAATCGTTTTTTGTACAGCCCGATTTATTTATCAGGGTAAATAAAGGCTACGAACAACAAGTAAAGATTGTATTAACTGCTGCAGAAGTTGTTTTTAAAGACGAAGGAAACAATTGCATATCGCTGCCTAACGGAACCCGATTAGAGGCACTCTTCCCCAACCAGCACTGGTTTGAGGTGCAGGATTTTTCTTCGCAACAAACAGCCCAGTTTTTTAAGCCTGCTAAATGGGATGCCTGGTGGGATGCCTGCGCTGCATCGGGAGGCAAATCGCTGCTGCTGCATGCACAGGAGCCTACGGTGAAGCTGGTGGTATCAGATATCCGCGAATCTATCCTGGCCAATCTTGATGAACGTTTCCAGCATGCGGGCATCACTAAATACCAGAAAAAACTGCTCGACCTTACCCAAAACAATGAGCTGATTTTACACGATTACGAGTTTGACGGTATCATCCTTGATGCCCCTTGCAGCGGCTCGGGCACCTGGGGCCGCACCCCTGAAATGATTAGCCAGTTTGAAACTTATAACATCGAGTTTTTTCAAAAGCTTCAACAGAGTATTGTACGCAACGTTGCTAAATACCTTAAACCCGGCAAGCCTTTGGTTTATATTACCTGCTCGGCTTTTAAAGCAGAGAACGAGGACATCGTAAGCTTTATGGTGAAGGAATTGGGATTAAAACTGGAGGAGCAAACTACACTTAAGGGATATGAGAACAAGGCGGACACGATGTTTGTGGCGAGGTTGTTAGCCCCCTGATCCCTAAAGGGAATTTTCAATCGGTTTGAAGCTAACCTATTGATTCCTATAAGTTTTAAATACTTCAACTCAAAACAATCCGTTAAACTGCGCCTTTATACCTTAAATTCACAACATGCCGCGCTGGTTAAAAATTTCATTAAAGATATTGGGTGCGCTCCTGCTGTTTTTTATTGCAGTTTTAGCGGGGCTATCAGTTTATATTTCCAGCCACAAGGCAAAGGTTATAACGCTGGTAACCGACGAGTTGAATAAAAACCTTGATGGCAAAATAGTAGTGGGGAGTGTAACCACCTCTTTTTTCGAGAGTTTTCCATCGCTATTGGTGAAGCTTGAAAATGTTACCCTGCGCGATAAGCAATTTGCAGCCCACCATCATACACTGTTAAGCACCAAAAATTTTGATGTATCATTAAATACTGCCACACTGCTAAAAGGCAGTATTAGTATCGACCATGTTACTATCAGCAATGCGGCTATCGATCTTTTTACAGATAGCCTGGGCTATAGCAATACCTCGGTTTTCAAAAAAAGTAGTTCGAAAGATAGCAGCAAAAGTTCCGGCAATTCAAATACCCGTATCGGCAAATTCAGCCTAGACCAGGTGATCTTTACAGTTAACGACCAAAAGGCAAGAAAACTGTTTCAATTTGAGGTCGACAAGCTAAACGGGAAAATGAATTACCCGGATAGTGGCTGGAATGCCGATGTCGATTTAAAAGTAACAGCCAAAAGCATGGCATTTAGCACCCGGAACGGCAGCTTTATAAAAAACAAGGTGGTTGAAGGAAAATTAACAGGCGGCTATAACAGCGAAACAGGGGATATCAACGTTACCAGCAGCGGTTTCACTATAGGTGGCGATGATTTCAATATAATTGCCCGCTTTGCTACTGGTAAAAAGCCCGCAGGCTTTACATTTCATATTACGGCCGACAAGCTTTTATGGCGACACGCATCTTCGCTGGTATCGCCCAATATAACGGAAAAACTGAATATGTTTAACCTGGATAATCCTATTGCTGTTAACGCGTATATTTCAGGCAGTTTTAGTGGGGGCGGCGACCCTTTGTTGCATATCACCGCCATTGCTAAGGATAACAAGCTCTCCACCCCGGGAAGTATTATTAACGACTGTAATTTTAAAGGCGTTTTCACCAATAACTATATCAATGGCAAAGGGTTCGGCGATGCAAATTCGATTATCCGGCTATCTAATTTTACAGGCAGCTACAACCATTTACCTTTCGCCGTTGATACGGGCAGCATCATCAACCTGGAAAAACCTATTGCCACGGGCAATTTCAGGTCGAATTTCCCGGTGGCCGATTTGAATTATCTTTTGGGCGGCAGCGTGGCAAAATTCAGTAAAGGTACAGCGGATATGCAGTTGCGGTACGTGGCAGACATTGTGGATTATCGCATTAATAAACCAATTATAACCGGCGCCATCAACATCAAAAACGCAGATATCAACTACATACCCCGCAACCTTAATTTTAAAAACACTTCGGTTTCGTTATACATTACCCGCGAAAACCTGGTGCTCGACCATATCCGTCTGCAAAGCGGTCGCAGCGTAGTGCTGATGAAGGGGCGGGTAAATAATTTCCTGAACCTTTACTACAATGCGCCCGAGAAGCTTGTTTTAGACTGGCAGATTACCAGTCCGCAGTTATATCTTCACGAGTTTATCGGATTTTTGGGCACAAGGCAACAGGACGCAGCAGTGGTTAAACGCCGGAAAAACAGCGGCAATGTGGTAGATCAATTAGGTACAGTTTTAGACCGGGCGCAGGCATCAATACACTTGCGGGCAGCAAACGTTCATTTCAACAAATTCCTGGCAACTGACGCTACTGCCGACCTTCACCTGTCAGAAGAAGGGGTGCAACTGAGCAATGTAAGCGTTAAACATGCCGGCGGGACATTAAAGATGAAAGGCAATATTTACCAGGACAAAAAAGAGAACCGGTTTAATTTAAATACCATGGTGAACAATGTTGACGTGCGCGAGTTTTTTTATGCGTTCGATAACTTTGGGGTGAAAGGGATTTCCTACCAAAACCTAAGGGGCTACCTGTCGGCCGGCACACAGCTAAACGGCAGGATTAGCAATGCAGGTGAGCTTGTGCCGGGTTCGGTATTTGGGGTGGCTACTATCAATTTGCAAAATGCTGCTTTGCTGGACTATAAACCACTTATCAATATCGGCAAGTTTGCATTCCCGTTCCGCAACCTTAAGGAGATAACCATTGAAAAGCTGGACGCCAAATTTGATATTCTTGGCGAAAAGATTGTGATTAACCCCATGCAGCTTAACTCGAGCGTATTGAATGCAGATGTGGCAGGCACCTATGCCCTCAAAAACGGCACAGATATTACCCTTGATGTACCATTACGCAATCCGGGTAAGGATGCCGGCATAACCGATACAGCAAAGCTTGCCCAAAGGCGCAATCGGGGAATTGTGCTGCATATAAGAGCAAAAGATGATGAAACCGGCAAGCTTAAGATCGGGTGGAATAAGGATCATAAGTTGATTAATTTGTAGAACACCCACTTTACCCACTTGTCATTGCGAGGAACGAAGCAACCTCTACACAGGACATTCACGGACCGTAATGTTTATGGTTATCTAAACGCGGCTGATAGGTCGCCACAAAGCTTTTACTTCGTTGATTTGCATGCGTAGAGGTTGCTTCGTTCCTCGCAATGACGATAGGATGAGGATTTACGGTTCTACAAATGCGTATTACTCCTAAACAGCTTAATCGCTATGGCCAACAAAATAACCCCAAACGCTTTACGCAGTATGTTCACCCCGGTTTCGCCCAACAGCTTTTCCAGCCATTTTACATTTTTTAGCACGAGGTAAACAAACAGGGTATTTAATACGATGCCCACTACTATATTTTGGGTTTGGTATTGTGATTTAAGGGATAACAAAGTAGTCATGGTACCGGCACCGGCAATGAGCGGAAAAGCCAGTGGAACTATTGATGCCGTGGTCGACATTTCTTCTTTAAAAACTTTTATCCCCAATACCATTTCCATGGCTACCACGAATATTACCAGCGAACCGGCTATGGCGAAAGATTGAATATCAAGACCAATAACCGACAATAATTCTTCGCCGCCAAATAAAAAGGCCACCATTAGCACCAGCACCGCTATACTTGCCTTTTCCGATTCGATATGCCCTACGCGCCTGCGCAAATCGATAATTATAGGAATAGCTCCCAGGATATCGATAATTGCAAACAAAATCATGGTAACAGAAAGTACCTCTCTGAAAATTAGTGGATGCATAGCGTAGGGGTTTTAGGGTTACTCTTTTTTCTTTAAACGGAAACTCAGCAAAAATGCTGCTAAAATATAAAATGAAGATAAGAAGAAAACACTATGTATGGAAATTACAGTTACCAGTCCGGCGGTCAAGGGTCCCAGTGTTTGCCCGATAGACGCGTAGGCCTGGTTGATACCGAGGATTTTACCTTGTTCACCTTTATCAATATTATCAGCAATAATGGCGTTAAGCATGGGATTGCGCAGGCCATTAAACATGCCATAAACACACATACAAATGGCGAAAGGCACAAAAGACGAAATAAAGCCCGAATAAAGCATAGCTGCAAAGCACAAAATGGATGATATCATCAATATCAAAGCTTTTGACGGGATAAGCCTGGTAAACATCGGTACACATAATTGCATAATAATACCGCAAAGCCCAAACCCGGCAAAAAATAAACCTATTTCTGTGGGCCATATCTTTAAAATATCCACGCTGAAAGTCTGGAAGCCGGTTACCATGGCAAGCTGCGCCATAGTCAGCAAAAACCCTATAAAAACCGCTGTGCCTATAGTGGGCCGTTTCAGCGTAGTGATCAGGCTGCTGTACTTGAATTTTTCGTGGTGCCTGGCCCTGGTCTTTTTGCTGGATGGATTGGTTTCCCTTAAAAAAATCGCCGCGCACAGCGTGCCTACCAATGATAATGACGCAGCAAAAAAGAAAGGCGCCTGCGGACTAAGTTTTGTAAACACACCGCCAACAAAGGGCCCTATAACAATACCAAACGCCAGCGACGAACCCAGGATACCGAATCGCCTTGCCCTGTTTTGCGGGGTTGCAGTATCGGCTACCATAGCCTGAGCTACAGATACGTTGCCGCCTGTTAAGCCATCAAGTATGCGCGCTGCGAAAAGCATCAGTAAACTTCCTGCCTCGGCAAACATTAAAAAGGATATGCAGGTGCCGGCCAGGCTGATTACCAGCAGGGGTTTTCGTCCCCATTTGTCAGACAGTGACCCTAAAACAGGGGTGGCAAAAAACTGCGCTATTGAAAACGAGGCCATTAACGCACCAAGTGTGGTGCCATTAAGCCCGAATGTTTTACCGTAACTGTAAAGTACAGGAATGATAATGCCGAGGCCAAGCGAGTTAATAATACATACCAGTACTAATATCCACAGGTTTTTATCGGCTTTCATTAATGGGCTCAAAATTATCGTCAGGCCTCACCTAAATTGCGGAGCACTCATGAATGCATTTGAAAGACAAATACATTATGAATAATCCTCTCCAAAGGAGAGGACTTAACTTCACTCTTTTTTAAAGCCCCTCTCCTTTTGGAGATGGGTTTGGGGTGAGGCGTATAAAAATTCAAGGTAACAAAAAAGGTTCCGATAAATCAGAACCTTTTCAATATTTAGGTTAAATTTTTCAATAACCGGGGCTTTTAGCGCAACGCTTAAAAGCCCCGGCCTGTAAATTATTTCTTTTCAAAATCAGTAGCCGATGGCAATATTTCGGAAGCATTGCCAAGCTTGCTGTTTTTCTTGCTGTAGGTAAAGTAGATTATCAAACCTAATACCATCCAGCCAAGTGCGCTCAATTGCGTCCTGGTTTCAAGGCTGGCTATCATAGTTCCACAAATTATCATACCCAAAATAGGCACAAGCGGTACAAGCGGCGTTTTAAACGGCCTTACCAGGTCCGGGCTCTTTTTACGGAGTATCATCACGCCAACGCAAACCACCACAAACGCAAATAAAGTACCAATTGATGTTAAGTCGCCAGCAACGCTTTCAGGTAAAAAAGCTGCAAACAAGCCAACAAAAACAAACAGTATCATGTTGCTTTTATATGGGGTGCTGTATTTTGGATGTAAATCGCTGAATACTTTTGGTAGTAAGCCGTCTGTCGCCATGGTGTAAAACACCCTCGATTGCCCTAAAAGCATCACTAGTATTACTGATGAGAAACCGGCCAAAATAGCAACTGTTACTAAAGTTGACAGCCATGCATAATGCTGCATGTAATGGCTGATGGCGTAAGCTACAGAAGCCTCTTTACCTGCGTGCATAAAGTCCTGGTATGGCGCAACACCTGTTAATACCCATGAGAAAAGGATATAAAGGATGGTACAAACAACCAGTGAACCAAGTATACCTATCGGCATATCGCGTTTAGGATTTTTAGCTTCCTGTGCAGCCGTAGAAACCGCATCGAAGCCGATAAATGCAAAAAACACAACACCAGCACCCCTAAGTACACCACCCCAGCCGTGATTAAAAAATCCGGCATATGAGTAGGTAGAACCATCGGGCAAAGTTGCCGGAGGAGCATCAGCAGGGATAAGATATGGTGTATGGTTAGCAGGGTTAATAAACTGCCAGCCTATAGCGATAAACACCAATACGATTGAAACTTTTATAATTACGATAACGGTGTTAACAGTTGCAGATTCCTGTGTGCCTTTTATCAGCAATAACGACAGTAACAGTAATATAACCAGTGCCGGTATATTGATAATGCCGCTCACGTGCTGACCGTTTACCAAAACAGATTCCATTGGCGAGTGGCACCACTCGTACGGTATTCGATGCCCGAGCAGGTTATTGGCATATTCACTCCAACTGATGGATACCGTAGCAGCACCAAGTGCATATTCCAGTATCAGTGCCCAGCCAATTATCCAGGCCACAATTTCGCCCATGGTTGCGTAGGCATAGGTGTATGCGCTACCTGCAATAGGGATAATGGACGCAAATTCTGCATAGCAAAGGCCTGCGAAAGCACAGCCAATTGCTGCAACGATAAACGAAAGGGTTACTGCAGGACCTGCGTGAGCGCCTGCGGCTGCGGCAGTCCTTACAAAAAGGCCTGCGCCAATAATTGCACCAATACCCAGCGCAACCAGGTTACCTGCGCCAAGCGTCCGTTTAAGGCCTCCCGCGCCTTCTTCAGGCGTGGCCATTAATTGTGACAGAGATTTTTTTACGAATAAACTCATATTCTAAATAATAAGATCAGTTTGTTAAATAATGTAAATCAGTTTTCCAAACGTACTTAAATTTATTGAAAAGATAAAGCACGGAATGTAACAATGGAAGATAAGCTGAATTCAGAATTAAAATGGGGGTTTTCGCATATTTGGTTATACTAAAAAGGGACACCTTACAGCATCCCTTCACGCCCTTGTTGGAGTTGTCACCATGGGTGTTCGGAAGAAATCGATTATCCCCATAAGTGGATAATTTCGATGTGTTTTTAAGATAAATAGCCGGTTCTTTTGTTGCATGGAAGCCGCGCAGCTACTCGCATTATTA
>NZ_JAMXOE010000001.1 GCF_024055575.1 Mucilaginibacter flavidus
AGCAAAGGACTTAAACAAGCAAATAAATGTATGCTTATGGCTGCCGCCGCTTATAATATCAAAAAACTGCTCAAATGTAAATTCGGACCACTGATAGCAGCGCCAACGACAGCCATCACTGGCTTGAAGGACGCGTTTAACCAGTTATTGATGCAGTTAATATCACCTAAACAACAATACCCGGCAAACTTGCCGACATCGTTTTAATCAATAGTTCAAAGAACAGCTGAACAGGCTCACGACTGTATAATATTACAAATAGTTGCGCAACGGTCACGAGAGGGCAGGGTGAGGCGACAACCAAATATTGTGGTTTCAATCCTTGCCCCGTTGGCTCGTGTTCTTATATCGACCTCACGTTAAATCTAAGAAAAAAACCCAACTCACCGGCTGCCGCGCTTGGGCAAAGAGGCTGAAAAGATAGTCAAATTTGACACATCGGCCTACCTCAGTTTATCTATCCCCAATGCAAAAATCCATCATACATTGATGAATTGTTATTACTCCCCCCCTTATTATATCGCTAATTTTATATTGACTTATTATCGTCAAATCAAACCAATATAAAACTTCATAATGATATTCAAATCTCCGTTTACCGTTCTTACCATTTGCTGCTGTTTAATAATAAACTCCGCTAAGGCCCAGGTAAAAACCGCTCAAAAATCTATGACGCTTAATGCGCAGGAATACCTCGAATATAAGGGCATAAACGTTATGCTGGCACACGACTTTTACCCTGAAGGACACCAGGGTGGTGTGGGCATTATTCAAAACGGCCAGCGTGTTGCCACCAATGGCGACATCAGGCTGGAGCCTACACCTGGCCAATGGTCGCCCATACCAAAAGTTGGTAAACGGGTGGTTAACCGGACTACGGGCGAGGTAAGCGTACGAATGGAATTTCCGAACCCGGATATTAACCGCAAGGGCTTTAATCCAATTATATATCCCGATCTTAACTTCGCCTACAACATCAGGATACTGCCGGCAGGGAAATCATTTAAAATAATTGTCGATTTGGATAAACCACTGCCCGATGAATGGATAGGAAAAGTGGGCTTCAATTTCGAGCTTTACCCGGGCGCATTGTTCGGCAAATCGTATTATATGGATAACAGCTTCGGTATTTTTCCGCAGCAAGCCAACGGGCAAACTTATAAAGATGCCGATGGCGAAACCCAGGTAATGCCAATGGCGGAAGGGAAAAGGCTCACCATTGTTCCCGAAGGTGATTTGCAACGCATGACCATTGATAATTTATCCGGAAGTGACCTGAAACTTCTCGATGGCCGGGCAAAACATAATAATGGCTGGTTTGTGGTGCGCTCGTTAGTAGCAAAAGGAGCCTCAAAAAACGCTATTGAGTGGTTGGTAACGCCAAACGCTGTTGATGGCTGGCAATCGGCGCCTGTGGTGCAGTTATCGCAGGTGGGATACCATCCTGCCCAGCAAAAAATTGCGGTTATCGAGCTGGATAAAAACGATAAAAAAGTGCTGCCGGTTTCGCTGATGCGTATTGACGAAAAAGGCGGACTGATTACTGCCTTAAAAACAATTCCCACTGTTTGGGGCGATTTCCTGAGGTATCATTATTTACAGTTCGATTTTACAAAAATAACCTGGCCGGGTATGTACGTGGTGCGTTATGGCACTTACCAAACTGAGCCTTTCCAGGTAAGCGCAGATGTTTTTAAAAACGATGTATGGCAGCCTACCCTCTCCTATTTTTTGCCTGCGCAAATGTGCCACATGCGCGTAAACGAAAAATACCGGGTATGGCATGGTCTGTGCCACATGGACGATGCCCGCATGGCGCCGACGGACTCTAACCATTTCGACGGTTATATACAAGGGCATAGCACCCTCAATAAATATAAATCAGGCGATAACGTACCCTTTTTAAACCGCGGCGCATGGCACGATGCGGGTGATTTTGATTTGCGTGTAGAATCGCAGGCGGAAACTGTGCATGGTTTAACACTGGCTTACGAGGAATTTGATGTGAAGTATGACAATACTACCATAGATCAAAACACACATACAGTAGAAATTCACCAACCGGATGGCAAGCCCGATATTTTACAACAGATTGAGCATGGCCTGCTTTCAATTACGGGCGGCTACCAGGCCATGGGCCAGTTTTACCGGGGAATAATTGAACCTACCATACGGGAATACACCATATTGGGCGACGCAGCAAACATAACCGATAACAAGCCATTTATAACCAATGCTGTTAACACCAACCCTATTTTAAACCAGCCCGCCCCTGCCGACGACCGCTGGGTTTTTACTGAGGATAACCCAAGGCGTTCACTGGAAACAGCCTCGGCGCTGGCTGCAGCCAGCAGGGTAATGAAAGGGTATAACGACACGCTGGCTACGCAATGCCTGCAAATTGCTGAGGAAGTTTGGAAAACATCGGCGGACCAAATCCCGTCGCACCGGATAGTATTGGCGGTTGAATTGCTGATTACCACAAAAGACAAAGCCTACGCCGATTACCTGGTTAAAAATACCGACGCCATAACCCGGAACATTGATAACACAGGCTGGCTGGTTGGCCGCACCGTTAGCCTGGTTAACAATAAAACATATACCGATGCCATTACCGAAGCCGTTAAAAAACTGTACAAACACATACAGGACCAGGGCGCAAAAACGCCTTACGGTGTACCCTACGAGCCAAACATTTGGGGTGCGGGTTGGGGTATTCAAAACTTTGGTTACCGCCAGTATTTTTTGTATGCCAGTTTCCCTGCGTTATTTAGTAATACTTATATGCTGCATGCTATCGATTTTATTTTGGGATGTCATCCGGGATCTAATACTGCTTCTTTTGTATCGGGCGTTGGATCCAGGTCGATGACTACGGCTTATGGATTTAACCGGGCCGACCGTTCCTATATTCCCGGTGGTATTACTTCGGGCACCGCACTTATCAGGCCCGACTTTCCGGAACTGCTAAATTGGCCATACCTGTGGCAACAAGGCGAATACGTGCTAGGTGGCGGAACATCCGACTACCTGTTTTTGATTTTGGCCGCCGACCATGTTTTGAATAAAAAGAAGTAAACAATGAAAAACATTGGTATTAGCAAAATTCTCTTCCTGGTATTATTTGCGGGGCTTAACCTTCATTGTCTGGCGCAAAACAAACACGACATCAAACAAAAAATTGCTGCCGAAATGCAGTCTTCCATGGTTGATAGATTGCTTAAACCCTGGTACCCGCGATCTGTGGATACGCTCTATGGCGGCTTCCTAAGTTCGTTTAGTTACGATTTCAAGCCGGTTGGCAGTCAGGACAAAATGATTGTTACCCAGGCAAGGCACGTGTGGAGCAACAGTAAAGCGGCAGAACTGTTCCCGGAAGGCGGCTATTACTTAAAAGGCGCACATCACGGTTTTGAATTTTTGCGCGACGTTTTGTGGGATAAGCAATACGGCGGCTTTTACACCTATACCGACCGGCAGGGCAACGTAAAAAAAGGCAGCTTTGCCCCAAAAGAAGCCTATGGAAATTCTTTCGCCATTTATGCACTGGCAGTTTATTATGAGGCATCGGGCGATACCAGCGCCCTTAACCTGGCCAAACAAGGCTTTTTGTGGCTGGAGAAACACAGCCACGACACGGTTTACAAAGGCTACTACCAGCACATGGAACGCGATGGCACGCCCATAATAAGGCCGGCCGATATCAACTCAACATCCGAACTGGGTTATAAAGATCAAAATTCATCCATCCACTTGCTGGAAGCACTTACTCAACTCTACGAGGTTTGGCCTGATGCGCTGGTAAAAATCCGGTTAAAAGAATTGCTTTTATTAGTACGTGATACCATCACCAATAAAAACGGCAACCTCGTCCTGTTTTTTAAACCCGACTGGACACCTGTATCATTCCGGGACTCGTCCGAAGCTGTCATCAAAAAAAATCACGGACTCGATCATATTTCTTACGGTCACAATGTTGAAACGGCTTACCTTATGCTGGAAGCATCACACATTTTGGGTTTAAAAAACGATACCACTACCCTGCGCATCGGTAAAAAAATGGTTGATGATGCGCTTGACAACGGTTGGGACAACTTAGTAGGCGGTTTTTATGATGAAGGCTATTATTTTAAGGATAAGCCCGGCGTAACCATAACCGAAGATACCAAAAACTGGTGGGCACAGGCAGAAGGGTTAAACTCGCTGCTGCTAATGGCCGGCAAATTCCCGAACGACAAACATCAATATTTTGAAAAATTTAAAACCCAATGGCAATACGTGCAAACCTACCTGATTGACCAGGAACACGGCGACTGGTACCAGGGCGGCATTGACAAACAGCCGCAATATAAATTGGCGCTGAAAGGGCAGATCTGGAAAGGCACTTACCATGTGCTGAGGGCATTCATCAATTGTATAGCGCAGTTGATGCCTGATGAAACGCCGCCATCTGCGCCGCGGCAGGTTAGGCAAACTGTTAAGAATGGCGTTACAACTTTAAGGTGGGCTGCTTCAACTGATAATAAAAGGGTGTTGGGTTATGAGATTTACGGCGGCGGTAAAAAGATTGGGTTTACACCGTTGAGGCATTTTTGCGTTTGGAAAATTAATGGAGTAAAAAAAGGAAAGTTAACGGTCAGAGCTGTTGATTTGGCGGGGAATGAGTCGGGAACAAAGAGAGTTAATCGAAAATAGTTTATACGCTTACTATTTTAGATATTTGATACAACAGTAACGAATAACAAAATGACAGGCCATTACAAGGGAAGAAGCGAAACTTTTGTTAGCTCGAAATCTGCAAACAATAAAGTATTATCCATATACAATAAGATTTTAGAGCATGCATATAGCGATAGCGATTATTGGTATTTAGGCGGCAATGACGATTTACTTGACCGGCTATACGATTTTGACGATTCGGACCTGGTGGAGATGGGAAATGACTTACAAAATTGGTCGCTCAACGAAGTAGAGATATTTATAGAAGCTTTGGAAGTTGATTACAGCGCCAGTCACGATGTTTTACTTCCCCAAAGGGCGTATTTACGTGGGTTTATTATGACGTTGGCAAATCAATACCTGCACAAAGAAAAATACATAGTAAGAAATTTATTTGACCCAAAAGATGAATTACTTTTAGGAGGATTTATACAGGACAGGATATTACTTGAAAAAATAAAAACCACACTTGATAATATCGAAGCAGCGTTTGGGAAGGTTCCGAAGGAGGACGAAATGATTCATTATTTCCTCAATACAAGATTTGTATTAATCAAACAAACTATCACCGAACTGCTCAACGTAGCCAGTTAAACAGCACGTATTATTACATTACAGCCTCACTACCTCAACAGTATCCCCACCCGAAACTTCCTTGCTAACACAACGCAATTCAAAACCTGGATAACCATCGGTAAATTTTTGATACTTATTAGGTTTAAACTGGGCGTCATTATATTTAACTTCATAAGCTAAACCTTGTTTTATACCTTGCTCAACAATAAAATCCACTTCATTGCCATCGGCTGTACGCCAGTAATGCAGGTTGTCGGCATCATACAATTTCCTAAGCCGGTTATGTACATAGTTTTCAAGTAGTTGACCTTTATCTTCTCTATCGCTAAGCTTATTAAAATTATTAACCAGCACATTACGCAAGCCATTGTCACTAAAATAAACCTTGGGCATTTTTGTCAGCTCTTTGCGCAGGTTACCGTAGAATGGCGTTAACAAATTAACGATAAAGCTTTTCTGCATGATATAGATATAATTATCCACGGTAGGCCCAACAAGTTGCAGGGTGTTGCCTAATTCATTATTGTTTACCAAATTGCCAGCCTGGTCTGCCAGTAATCGCGCCAGTCGGAAAAACTTTTGCTCTTCCCGTACGCCCGCCTCCAGCGCATCCTTTTTCATGTAACTGTTAACCAGTTCTTTTAATATTTCCTGTTTCTCCTGTTCTGTTTCGGCCAATACAACTTCCGGGTATCCTCCATAAATTAAATATTCATCAAACAGCAAATTAATTTTTAACCGGCTTGCACTTTGATACTTTTCGCGGTCACGCATTTCCTGTAACTCTCCGGCAAGCCCATCCTCTTGTTTAAAATGTAAAAATTCTTCGAATGAAAGAGGGAAGAGTTCGAATACCCTTTTGCGCCCTGCCAGGCTGTCTTTAAAACTTTTATCGATATAAAACGCGCTGCTCCCGGTAGCAATTACCTTAACCTGGTCTTTATACTTATCGTAAAGCAGTTTTAAAAAGTTGCTGGGGTTAGCAGCATATTGTACTTCGTCTATAATAATATACAATCTATTGCCATCAGACATGGCGGACGGTAGCTGCGTGTAATTAAAGATATTTTCCGGGTGTTGATTAATGGCATCCAGTATGGCTGGATCTTCAAAAGTTAAAAAGCAAAATTGCTCGCCCTGCTCCTCCAATATTTTGGCGAGCTGCTTCACGAGTGTAGTTTTCCCAACCTGCCTTGGCCCGATCAATATGCTATGCTGCGGTTTGACTAAATGTGCCCGCAGCGTTTCCAATGCATCAACTCTTTTCATTCTCAATATCGATTTCATACAAATATCGATATTTTTAAAATACCAATTTAATATTATCCGATATTTTTAAAATAGTAACTTAAAAATATCGAAAAATAAGAAATATGGCTTCCCTGAACGCACATAATGTATTCTGGCGCATCAATGCGAGCTGCCGGATTCATCAGGTACCCGTGTAAAGGTCATGATCCAGTTTACTTCCCAGGTATTGCCACCATCGGCAGAATAAGCCTGCTCAAAACGGGACGATGTTGGCGTGATATTGTAAAAGCCGTTCCGAGTGAAAATGGCGCGGCCATTGAAATTCTCCTGGTCGAAGAACACACCGCTGCCATCCTTAAACTCGCCGATCATTGGTTGGGTCATTACCCCCTGGCTGCCGTTCGCCCAGTTGAGGCTCCATTGATGGGATTCAGGGTTGTATAAACGCAATCCGACCCCTTCGAGATGTCCCGCCGGGCCGTCGACCTGGAGCTCTAAAGTGCTGGCGCGGCCATTCCACACTTTGCGCACGAACGATATTCCGTCATATTCGGCCCAGATGGTTGAACCCGTCAGCGGGTGCAAGAGTCGCGACACATGTGTTTTCCAGGTGCCAAAGTTGAAATCAAAATCATGTCGCCCATCGCGTGGTGTTGCAGCGTTCTGTTGGGCAGTGCTCTTATTTGATATGGTGATGAGTAACGCCAATATAAGAAGAGTAAATATTCCCGTGATTTTTTTCATTTTACTTGATTTTCGTTTTTGTTTTAATTTTCGGGTGCAAGGTATTTTTAAAACAATTTGGAAAATTGTATAAAATCGTCGTTCAAAATCAGGTAGTGTTTTATGCCATTTTTATCGAAAATCTGTTGACTTAAAAATCGAAAACATCAATTCGAAAACAATTGATTACCCGCAACTTACATCTTGATAAATTAAATACACTGATAATGAGCATGTTTCACAGCGTTCCGGGTGTTCCGTGTGGAAAAACGGAACGCTTTGTGGGCGTATAACCTACAATCAGGAGATATCGAAGGCGAAGTGATCTTAACAAAAAAAGCAAGCCACGATTGACTTGCTTTCCATTCCAGTGATCTCATCAGGATTCGAACCTGAGACCGACAGATTAGAAATCTGTTGCTCTATCCAGCTGAGCTATGAGACCCGTCGCGATATTTTCGCTGTGCAAAGATGCAAAAATCTGCATAAAAATTCAAACACTTAGTTTTGTTAATTACATGCCCCGATGTACCTGCTTTTTTTCAAAACTTTTTAAAGTATTTTAAATTGCGGTGTTTCTTAATGTATCAGGCTAAATTCATTGCCAAAACATTATTCAATCTATTGGTTACTAATATTTGTTAAATTATATATATAATTGTAAACAATTATAAACCAATTGCCCTCATAAAGCAATACATTTATATTTTAAATTAACAGCCATTTTATAAACTTTGTATTGATTTACGGTGCAGTGCCCCTGCTCTTAAAGCTGAAAAAGAACACAACATTAATTTAAAATGAAGAATTTTACTTTTTAAAAATGTAAAGTGTTTTTTTTACAATAAGTAAATCATACTTTTAACCGATTTTTTCAAATAAACTTATTTTATGATCATAATTGCTGACGGTGGCTCTACTAAAACCAATTGGTGCCTGGTTACCGAAGAAGGAAAAAAAGTATACTTTAATACAGAAGGCTACAATCCCTATTTTTCAAGTACTGAGTATATCATCCAATCGCTGCAGGAAAGCCTGCCAACCGATTTGGAGAAAGATGAGATTACCGAAGTTAATTATTACGGCGCAGGCTGCTCAACCGAAGAGATGCGCAATATTGTAAAAGAGGCCATGCAGGCCGTATTTACCAAATCAAAAGTTTATATAGGGCACGATTTACTGGCTGCCGCACGCGCGTTGTTAGGCAACAACGAAGGCTTTGCCGCTATTTTGGGCACAGGTACTAATACCTGCCTTTATAACGGTAAAGAAGTTACCATGAATATCGATTCGGGCGCTTACATCCTGGGTGATGAAGGCAGCGGCTGCTACATCGGCAAAAAACTACTTGTTGATTACCTGCGCGGCTATATGCCCGAGGTTGTTCGCAACCTGTTTTGGGAAACCTACAAGCTTACCCCTGATGACGTAAACGAGCAGGTTTACACCCAGCCCCGCGCCAACCGTTTTTGCGCAAGCTTCAGCAAATTTGTTTATGACAATAACGTACACATAGAATACTCACGGAATTTGGTGCGCACCTCGTTCGAAGATTTCTTCCGCAACCTGGTAACCCACTACCCTGACTATCAAAAATATTCGTTCAACTGCATCGGTTCAGTAGGCTACAACTTCCGCAACGTGCTGGAAGAGTTAGTAGTTGAAAACGGCATGGTTGTAGGCAACATCATCCGTTCGCCTATAGATAACCTGGTGAAATACCATTTGGACATGGCGCACCAACTGTAGTTGAAAGAAGAACCAAGAGTCAAGAATCAAGATAAAAAAAGCCGGAAAATTAACTTCCGGCTTTTTCGTTTCTTATGGTTTTTTCTTTCCTGGCTCTTGATTCTTGATTCGTGGCTCTAAATCTCACTTATCAAGGTTCAACTCATTATTAAAAATCTTCGCATATTTCCGCCTGTCGAATTTGTAGAGTTTGGCCGCGCGATAGGAAACGCCTTTTTGTTTTTCGTCCAGTTCCTTTAAAAAGCCGTAGCTCAGCATTTTTTTGCGGAAATTGCGTTTGTCCAGCTTTTTGTTCAGCACTGCTTCGTAAAGCGATTGCAGCTGGGTAAGCGTAAACTTTTCGGGCAGGAGCTCGAAGGCTATTGGCTGATAGTTTAAGCGGCGGCGTATTTTGTTAAAGCCGGTTTCAAATATTTCCGAGTGGTCAAACGCAAGCTTGGGCAGTTCATTTACCGGGTGCCAAAATGCTTTTCGGGCATACTGGGTAACCGGGCGTAGCTCCTTCTGCCCGTTTATACGTATCAGTGCATAATAAGCAACTGTTATTACACGGCCTTGAGGGTGTCGGTTTACCTCGCCAAATGTATGAAACTGCTGCATGTGCAAATCGCGCAGACCGGTTAGCTCGTATAAAATACGCTCCGCGGCATCGTCAATACTTTCATCCTGCTCAACTATGTAGCCGGGCAGGGCCAGCCAGTCCTTAAACGGTTCCTGGTTTCGTTCAATAAGTAGTATCTTGAGCTCGCCGGCTTCGAAACCGAATATTACGCAATCAATTGAAAAGACTGAGTTAAATGTAGGCAGTGCAACTTCCAAACCTGATAAAAATTAGGTAAAAAAATTAAAGTTAATTGGTTAAGCGCTAATGTAAAAAAAAAAATTAAATTTAATGGTGTAAATTTTACACAGTATCTTCGTAGCTTCAAATTATCGCTAAAAAATGCACAAAATTTCAAAACTCGCTGTTTTAACCTCGGGTGGCGATGCGCCGGGAATGAACCCCTGCATCCGCTCGGTAGTAAGAACGGCAATTTACAATAAACTGCAGGTTACAGGCATAAGGCGTGGTTACCAGGGACTTATAGAGGATGACATGTACGATATGCAACCCCGGTCGGTTAGTAACATACTGAATTTAGGGGGTACCATTTTAAAAACCGCACGTTGTTTACCCTTTCGTTCAGACGAAGGTATGGAACTTGCCTACCAGAACTTAAAAAAGCGCGAAATTGACGCTTTGGTGGTAATTGGTGGCGACGGAACCTTCACCGGAGCGCTGCGTTTCTCGAAAAAATTCCCGGATATTGCCGTTATGGGTGTTCCCGGAACGATTGATAACGACCTTTACGGCTCAACCTACACCCTTGGATTTGATACCGCTACCAATACAGTTATTGAAGCTATTGATAAAATACGCGATACTGCCGACGCGCACGATCGCCTGTTTTTTGTGGAAGTAATGGGCCGCGATTCGGGTGCCATTGCCCTGCGTGCCGGCATATCGTGCGGTGCTGAGGCTATATTACTGCCCGAAAAAGCTACCGCAATTGATGATTTAATTGAAAACCTTAAAAACGGGCAAAGCAATAAAAAATCGTCGAGCATTGTTATTGTTGCCGAGGGCGACAAAAACGGCGGTGCTTATGATATTGCCAAAAAAGTGCAGAAAGAAGTTAAAAACTACGACGTAAAAGTAACCATACTCGGCCACTTGCAACGCGGCGGCAGCCCTTCGGCCTTCGACAGGGTACTGGGCAGCCGTTTGGGATATGCGGCCGTGAATGCACTTATTGCCGGCAAAACACAATCGATGGTTGGGCTGGAAGCTAATCACATCAAAATAACAAGCCTCGAAGAAGCGCTTACCCAACATGAGTTTAAACTGGAAGAAGATTTGATGCAGATGGCTGAAATATTATCTATCTAAAAAAATCAAATGAACGCAGTTGTTTATAGCGGATCAAATTATGCTGAATGGCGCCTTTTCGATAAGGAAAGGACCATTGCCTCGTTTAAAACAGGCGGCATAAACCCGTATTTTAACAACGGTGAACAGATAATTGCACTGCTCAGAAAAAACATCAATCTTATACATCACGCCGAAGAAATAAAACGCATTTATTTTTTTGGCGCGGGCTCTTTTTCACCCGAACTTAAAAACACAGTACACGACGCCTTTTCTACATTTTTTATACACGGAAAGGTAACGGTTGAGCACGATATTACTGCTGCCGCCATAGCCTGCTGTAAAAATTCACCGGGCATTATCAGCATTATCGGAAGCGGTTCAAACGCGGCCTGGTACGATGGTAAAAGAGTAAAACCCAACAATTACGGCCTTGGTTATATCCTGGCCGACGAAGGCTCTGGCAATTGGCTGGGTCGGCAGCTGGTAAAAGGCTACATGAATGAGACGCTGCCTGAAAACATAAGGAAGAAATTTGTGCAAAGGTACGACCCTGAACGCAAGACGCTGCTGGAGAAGATATACCGGCAAAAACAACCCGCTGTTTACCTGAGTTCCTTTACTGACTTCTTTCTTGAGAATCAGGAAGATAGCTACATTAAAAATGTGATAAAGACAGGCTTTGATAAGTTGATGCACACCTATTTATTACCATTGCATGATGAACATCCCGAAGCTTTTTTGTATTTTGCGGGCACTGTAGCAGCAAGCTTTCAAACCCAGTTAAGGGAGGCAGCTGCCGATGCAAATCTTGAAATTGCAACCATAATTAAAGAACCTATAAACAACTTACTAACTTATTATTCAAACAGAAATTAAACGTACTACTCAAAATTAAAAATTAAGAAAATCATGAAAATAGGAATTAACGGTTTCGGCCGTATTGGCCGCCTGGCATTCAGAGCTGCAATTGAAAGACCCGACATTGAAATTGTTGGTATTAATGACCTTGTTGAGCCTGATTACATGGCTTACATGTTAAAATACGACTCAACACACGGTCAGTTCAAAGGCACTATTACTGTTGAAGGCGGTCATTTGGTGGTAAACGGTAAAACTATCCGTGTAACTGCCGAAAAAGATCCTGCAAACCTTAAATGGAACGAGGTTGGTGCAGAAGTTGTTATTGAATCAACCGGCCTTTTCCTTACACAGGAAACTGCCCAAAAACATATTGATGCCGGCGCTAAAAAAGTGGTAATGAGCGCACCCGCAAAGGACGATACCCCTACATTTGTAATGGGTGTTAACCACTGGGAACTGAAAGCTGATCAAACCATCGTTTCTAACGCTTCATGTACTACTAACTGTTTAGCCCCTATCGCTAAAGTATTGAATGATAAATTCGGTATCGAAGAAGGCTTAATGAGCACCATCCACGCAGTAACTGCAACCCAGAAAACAGTTGACGGCCCGTCGGCTAAAGACTGGAGAGGCGGCCGCGGAGCTTACCAGAACATTATCCCATCTTCAACCGGCGCAGCCAAAGCTGTTGGTCTAGTTCTTCCTGAGCTGAAAGGTAAACTTACCGGTATGTCATTCCGTGTTCCTGTTGCCGATGTTTCGGTAGTTGACTTAACTGTCCGCTTAAAGAACCCTGCAACCTATGAGCAAGTTAAAGCAGCCATGAAAGAAGCATCTGAAGGCGCTATGAAAGGCATATTAGGTTATACTGATGACGAAGTTGTATCAGAAGATTTTAAAGGAGACGCACGCACATCGATATTTGATGCAAAAGCAGGTATTGCCTTGAATGATAACTTTGTTAAAGTAGTATCATGGTATGATAACGAATGGGGTTACTCAAACAAACTGATCGACCTTGTACAGGAATTAGGTAAATTATAATTAGAAATAACTCCATAAAAAGGAAGCCCCGGACATCAAAATCCGGGGCTTTTCTGTTTATATGGCGGATATGTTAGTTGGGCATAGCCTGTAGTTAAACAATCGGCTCCGCCACGCCAACAAATATCACCACGCCGTCGCCACCAGGGTTTGCCACACCGTCGGTAAAAACGTCTACATACAAAGATGGTTTCCAGTTATTTGCGCACCAGAGATTACCCGCGCGGTCGATTGAGGTTGAAGTAACCCGCATCAAAGGCTGGTACGATGGCGGTATTTGATTTCCGTCTTTGTCGAGTTGATGGCCGTAAAGCGGCTGCCCGTTTGCCAGGCGTACCTCCTCACCCGCGGTCGGCAATGTCATCAGTTTGGCGTCGCTCCAGGTTTCATCGTCGCTTTCCACTACGGTAATGGCAAAGGGGCCCGTCCATTCAATTGTTTTGTCCGGCACATCCACCGTCTTCTTTTCGCCAAAGCCGGTTATAAATTTCTTTCCTTTCGAATCTATGGTAATGCCCCACGGGCCATAAATGTTATAGGAAAACTCATCCTCCAGCAGCAACGTTTCACCATTAAGTTTTACCACACGCCCGCTGGTTATTCCGCCTACGTAAATATGCCCCTCGTTATCAACCTGCGGCTGCCTGAATTCTTCAAAATTAGGTATCTGCGTAGGATTTTTGCCCACCCAGTTGCTTTCCCAATGCGCCACGTATTCAAGTTTATCCTTATTTCCCGAGATTCTCACCTTATATACGGTCGATGGTATTTTCCCTGCCGTACCTGCGTTTGAAACTATACAGTTTCCTCCCCTGTCAATCACCACGCCAAATGTGCCGTGGTATTCGCTTGGTCCGCTTCCGAAATCATTATACACCAGCGCCTGGTTTGGGTCGCCGTTTAAATAGCAAACAACCGCACTAAACTCACTGGGCACATCATAAGTACTGGGTGCGGTAGGGTCTTCCATAGGCGCCTGCGTACCCCAGGATGCCATCCATAAATTACCGCTGGGGTCGTAACACATTCCCTGTATCCGGCATATTTTACTTGTAAACCCGCCCGGCGGGCAAAGTACCTCACCGTCTGAAGAAAACACAGATATACTGCCCTTTACCGGATTGTAAACTTTATTTCCCCATCCATAATTACCAATTGCTATAGTTCCGCCGTCGGGGCTTACCGCTACCCCGAAGCCGGGCCCTAGTATACCGCCGCCCATAATTGGCGATATGTCGGCCGGCGAGCCATCCGGGTTAAACACCATGCAATGTGTACCCGAGTTTGGTGTACCCTGCCTGAAATTATTGGTAACCCAGGCTTTGTTATCCTTGTCAAATACCGTAAACGCTGTGCCGCTGATAAGGAAGTTTTCTGAACCCGAGTTATTTATCTTAATGGCAAGCGTCCATTGATCAGGAACATTCGATACGCCTTCAGGAAGTTTAAGTTGCTGCAGTGAAGGATAATATATCACCGGCATAGTATCAACCAGGTCATAGATATCCTGGACCTGGTCGAACGGATGCTGAGCGACTGCAACGAGCGCATCCAGCGATGATTCTGCATTTACCCCATCAATCTGATTTACGGTGCTTAAAAAATTGGTATACACCGTTTGATTGGTAAGTGTATAGTTTACCAGGTTGGCCAGGAAATTAAATGCAGCAAAGCTGTTAGTTTCGGTAGCATTTGGCGATGATGAAATAACCTTTGAAATTTGCCCTGCAGTGTAATAGAAATTATTCTTCATGCCATAGGCAACTTCGCAGAAGTTTTTGCCGGCGGTTATGGATATAACTTCACCATCCATCAGCTTTGTCGCCCGGGCAAATGTATAAGCTGAAGCAACGGTCGACAATGGGTTTAGCGCTACGGTATTATCACTGGCATTAAACGCCCCTAAAAAATCAACATTCCGCTGGTTAGCGGGGTCGTTGTTATTTGGTGAGATATCAGTAATTGCGCCATCATGTTCGTATTTCCACACACTAAAAACGGCATAAAAGTATTCGCCATCATTTACGTCGAATGTCAATTCGATTTCCTGGTTTACAAGGTCGAACGATCCGTTATAAACGGTTTTCGAATCGCTTTCGGTGATAGATTTAATTATAGCATTACAACTAAGAATTTCTAAATTCCCGTTACAAAAAAGGTTAAACTTAAAAGTTTTTGAAGTGCTCATGAATAAGGTTTAAAGTTTCAGCAATTAACAGGCGATCCCGGCAAACTGCCCGTATTTAATTGTTAGCTAAATTAAAAAGATATAGCGATATTTAAAAGTAATAAGTGGGTAACAAATACATCTACGGCAAATAACCGACTGAGGGTGACCGAAGTTTTATTATAATATAGGCGTAGGCGCTGTCGTTAAAACAAAACACGTCTATCTTAATTTATACAATATGATATTATTTGCATTTGCAGGCAATATGGATGTTGGCAATTTTACCAAAATTGTTCCGTCTGCCAAAAAAATCGGTGTAGCCAGGCTGCCCGGGTATAATTTCATATTCAATAAAACGGCTGATGATCTGTCGTCAAAGGCAAACATCCTGCAATCGTCAGATCCGAACGACGCCGTTTGGGGGGTTCTGATTGAGCTTGCCGACAACGAAAAATCAAACTTTTTAAATGCCATGGCCTGGGCCGGTGATTATATGCTTACTCACGTTACCTGTGTAACCGAAGCTGAAAAGATATATGCCGCCGAAGCCTTCGTCGCGCTGCCCCACGCCGTAAATACCCATTTATTGCCTTATGACTGGTATCACAAAAAAGTAATGCAAATGGCGAAAAAAGCCGGACTGCCCGATTATTATATTGCCAAATTAAAGTTGATGCCTTTTAAAATTGACCCGGACGAAGAACGCAGGCAGGAAGAATTGGAGAAATTAAAGTAACAGCAGTTACCCTATTCATCATCCACCCGCTTAATAAATTTGATCACGCCGTCCATAAACACTTTTTGATCATCCCACATGGCCAGGTGACTGCCGTTGGGGCAATACAGATAGTTGCCTTTGGGTAGCTGGGTACTCATCCATTTCATATATTCGGGATCCATAGTGTCGTATTTGGCGCCTACGGTGAGGGTAGGTACGGTAATATTCTTTAGTTCCTTGCTTGCATCCCATTTTATCAGCCTGCCGCCGGTTTTAAATTCACTGGGGCCCTGCATCATCACATAAATCTGCTCATTTACATGTTTAAAGGCGCGCAATACGGGATCGGGCCATTCGGGCAGGCGGCACAGGTGTTTGTTATAATATTCGGAAAATACCAGCGCCTGGTAAACTGAATCTTTATACATTCCCTTGTTCTCAAAACCAGCGAGCGAGTCAACCAGCGATTTCCGCATCTGGTTGCGCAGCGTGCCATTATATTTTTCGTAGGCCGGCATGCTGGCCATCATGTTACAAATTATCAATCCCTTTAAATTCTTTTGATATTTAAGGGCATACTGCATAGCCAAAATCCCACCCCACGAATTGCCGAGCAGGTAAAAATTGGTGCTATCCATATTTAACGCTTTGCGCACCTGCTCCACTTCTTCAACAAATCGTGGTGTTGTCCACAGGCTGCTGTCGCGGGGCTGATCGCTGTAATACGAACCAAGCTGATCATATTCAACCATTTCAAAGCCCTCTTTTGGGAAGAAGCTTTCAAAGCATTCCATATATTCATGCGTCAATGCCGGACCACCGTGCAACAGTAATATTTTTATGCGCGGGTTATTGCCAAAGCGTTTGGTCCACACTTTGAATTTGCCAACAGGCGTTTGTACACTAACCATTTTAATCCCGGCAATCTGTACGCCGGTATCAACCGTGGCAAAATATGACTTAACGGTATAATTGCCGGTTTCCGTGCAGGATGTAAAAGCCAGCGCAACACCGGCAATAAACAGGTATAAAAACTTATTCATTTGCGATAAATTAAAGTTCTAATATAAAGAGTTTTAGCGTGATAATTGGATATGACAAAAATCATGAATGTATCTTCCTTCTAAGATTTGACGACTTCTAAAAAGTTGTCAAATCTATTTGCTTATACTGGTTTTGTGTTACTTTTTTGTTAAATTTAGTACATTGATTTTGGCGCATTAAAAACCCCGATGTATGAAATTTAAAGCCTTTGGCCAGCTAATAATTTTATTTTTTATTACGAATTCGCTTTCGGCTCAAAAATTTGATATCCCGGCAAAAATATACCTGCACAATTACAACCCGGCAACCTTAATATGGATGACCAAACCCGCTGCCAAATGGAGCGATGCGCTGCCCGTAGGCAATGGCCGCCTTGGCGCTATGGTTTACGGTGGCGCCAACGCAGAAACCATTCAGCTAAACGAGGATACTTACTGGACAGGTGGCCCCTACTCTTCGGTGGTAAAAGGTGGCTCTAAGTATTTACCCGAAGTTCGCGACCTTGTTTTTAAAGGAAAACTTCGCGAGGCACAAACCTTGTTCGGCCGCAAATTGATGGGATACCCCGTTGAGCAGCAGAAATACCAGAGCTTGGGTAACCTTGTGTTATCATTTAAGGAGACTGGCGCTATTAGTAATTATAAACGCTGGCTCGATTTGGAAACCGGTATGACAGGCGTTGAGTATGAAAGTAACAATATAACCTATCACCGGGAGGTATTTTCATCGGCACCGGGGCAGGTTATAGCCGTTAGGTTAACTGCAAGCAAACCGGGGAGCATCTCGTTTACAGCTAATTTACGGGGCGTACGTAACCAGCAACACTCTGATTACGCGACCGATTATTTTAAGATGGATGGCTTTGGCGACAATGCACTGGAACTGACGGGAAAATCAGCAGATTATTTGGGGGTACCCGGCAAATTAAGGTACGAAGCCAAGCTAAAAGCAGTACCCGAAGGCGGAACAATTAAAACCAACGGAGCAGATTTGATTGTTGAAAATGCCGATGCCATAACCTTGTATATTGTTGCTGCCACTAATTTTGTAAACTACAAAGATGTAAGCGCCGACGAGCACAAACGGGTTAACAATTATTTTAAGGCTATTGAAAGCAAAACCTATAACGATATAAAGGCCAATCACCTTGCCGATTATTATAAGCTATTTAACCGGGTAAGCCTGCAACTGCCGTCGACCCCAAATTCGTGGCTGCCAACAGACGAGCGTTTGCAGGAGAGCCGGGTAACTGCGTTTGACCCGCAACTGGCAGCGCTGGCTTACCAGTTTGGGCGGTACGTATTATTGTCATCGTCGCGACCGGGCACGCAGGCTGCCAACCTGCAGGGCATCTGGAATAATGATATGAACCCCATGTGGGATTCGAAATACACCACCAATATTAACCTGCAAATGAATTACTGGCCGGTTGAATCGGCCAACCTGTCGGAATGTGCGGAGCCGCTGATCAGTTTTATGAAAAACATTACCGACCAGGGTGCACAAGTGGCTAAAGAGAACTATAACGCCCGTGGCTGGGTACTACATCAAAATACCGATTTATGGATGGTGGCGGCCCCGATGGATGGCCCAACCTGGGGTACGTTTACAACTGGTGGCGCATGGCTCTGCGATGCCCTGTGGGACCATTACCAATACACCGGCGACAAACAATATCTACAGGATATTTACCCGGTTATAAAAGGCTCAGTAGATTTCTTTATGGATTATTTAGTGGCCGACCCCGAAAAAAAGTGGCTGGTTACCAATCCATCATCATCGCCCGAGAACTTTACGGGCAGCCCAGGCAACGGGCCTTATTTTGATGAAACAACCGGCAGCATGGTGCCCGGCACTACCATTTGTGCGGGTTCATCAATAGATATGCAAATTATTACAGATTTGTTTACCAATTATGCGAAAGCGGCAGCGGCATTAGGCAAAGATGCCGATTATGTTACCAAAGTTACCGCTGCTAAAAACCGGCTGCGACCGCAGGTTATTGGTAAAGATGGCACTTTACAGGAGTGGACAGAAGATTGGCCGCAGTTGGAACAACAGCACCGGCATGTTTCGCCCTTATATGGTCTGTATCCGGGCAATGTATTTTCGGTAAAAAACACACCAGATTTTATTGATGCTTTTAAATCAGTACTTGATAAACGGGGTGATGGCACCAGCGGATGGTCGCGTGCATGGAAAACGGCCCTTTGGGCCAGGCTGGGCGACGGCGACCGGGCAAATGATATATTGAAAGGTTATTTTAAAGAGGAAGCTTTCCCCCAGCTTTTTGCCAAATGCAGCGGCGCCATGCAGGTTGACGGCTCTATGGGAATGACTGCCGCCATCAGCGAAATGCTGGTACAATCAAACAATGGCGTTATCGATATTCTACCCGCCCTGCCAAGCGAATGGAGCGTTGGTGAGTTTAAAGGCGTTTGCACAACCGGCGCCTTTGAACTTGACATTAAATGGCAACGCAACAACCCCATATCTATAACCATCCTATCTAAGCAAGGCAACGTATGCCATCTCAATTCGGCAGTTAAATTCAATATCAAATCGAACGGTAAAAAAATAAAAGCCGAGGTATTAAAGGATGGTTCGATACAATTCCCTACGGTTGCTGGTGATGTTTATGAATTGACAGGTGTAAATTGAGATTTTGGATTGTAGAGACACAGTACTTTGTGTCTCCGTTCAAATCACATTAATTCACTATCCTTCTTTTCGTGATACGTTTTGTACGCCAGGTAATAGAAGAAAATTGACATAATAGCATTCAGCCCTAAGCGACTATAAGTCAGGGCCGGGTACGTGGTAACTGCCTGGTATATTACAAGGCCCAGCGCGAGCGTTCCCGCAATTATATAAAGCACAAGGAATTTGGGATTCATAATTTAAAGTTACACATTAAAACCTGTATCCTGCTATTATGTTTCGTCGTCCCGGCACAAAAGCCGTTAAAAATGCCGCGGCTTCCAATCAACACCTGTTTGGTGTTAACTGAAAGCCTGCAGCTATAAACTAATTAGGGAGTTTCTATTAATAAGATTTCACACTGGCGCCCTTTCCCGCTTTTTCAGTATCGGGGTAGGTTTTATAAGCCAGATAAAAGAAAATCAAATCAGGGATTGCTATCAGCAATACACGACCCGGATCAATATCGCGATAGCCTATAAATGAATCGCACGCCAGGAAAAATAATCCGGCGAAGGCTATCATTAAGTACAGGTAACTAAATTTCGGGTTCATGGCGCACGGTTTATTGGTACGATTTTACTTTACTTGTTTTCATTTGCACCGGCTCATCGGCAGGATAAGTGCGGTAAGCAAGGAAAAAGAAAACCAAATCAGGGAATGCTATTAACAGTACGCGCAGAGGGTTAATGTCCGGGTAAGTCGTAAAAGCATCGTAACCAAGAAACAAAAATCCAGCAAAGCCTATCAAAAGGAACAACGAGCGATATTTTGGGTTCATAATATGGATTGAACGTTTAAGAGATTCAATGTCA
Organism: Mucilaginibacter flavidus; assembly: GCF_024055575.1. Taxonomy (GTDB): domain Bacteria; phylum Bacteroidota; class Bacteroidia; order Sphingobacteriales; family Sphingobacteriaceae; genus Mucilaginibacter; species Mucilaginibacter flavidus. The sequence goes on from NZ_JAMXOE010000001.1 coordinate 20,283, forward strand.
TTATTACGTTGCACCTTTATAAAAGGTTCTGTTTAAACCAATTATATCGCCAATTTTTGCTGCTATTTTTTCAATTCGTACTTTGGAGGCACTACAGCGGCTTTTTTAAATATTACGGCGGCCAGTGGCGGTACAGTTATGGTAATTGAATGCTCGCGGCCATGCCAGCCAATAACCTCTGTAGTCATCGGTGCACCGTTTTCAACGCCACTACCCCAGTAAGCTTTGGCATCCGAGTTAAATATTTCTGTCCATTTACCTTTTGATGGCATGCCTATGCGGAAGCTATGGTGCGTAATTGGCGTCATGTTCAACACAACAACCAAATCGTTTTCAACATCGTGTCCCTTGCGGTTGTAAATCAGTATCGAGTCGTGCGAATTACCGCCGTCAACCCATTCAAAGCTACTCCACTCAAAGCCTTTTTCGTATAGTGCAGGCTCATCCCGGTATAAGTGGTTTAAGGCTTTAACAGTTTCTTTTATGCCCTGGTGATTTGGATATTCCAGCAGGTACCAATCTAACGAATTTTGGAAGTTCCATTCAGTTCCCTGCCCAAACTCGCCTCCCATAAACAGCAGCTTGGTGCCGGGATGGGTGAACATGTAAGCGTAAAGCAGGCGCAGGTTCGCAAATTGCTGCCATTCGTCGCCCGGCATTTTGCGCAACATGGAGCCTTTGCCGTATACCACCTCGTCGTGCGAGAAAGGGAGCATAAAATTCTCAGTAAAGGCATATATCAGGCTAAACGTAATCTGGTTATGATGATACTTGCGGTACAGCGGGTCGGTTTGAAAATATTTAATGGAATCGTGCATCCATCCCATCATCCATTTCATTCCAAAACCAAGGCCACCCGTATAAACCGGGCGACTTACCCCTGTAAACGAAGTCGACTCCTCCGCAATAGTTTGCGTATCGGGGAACATGCTGTAAACAGCTTCGTTAAATTCTTTTAAAAACGAAATTGCCTCAAGGTTTTCGTTGCCACCGTAGATATTGGTTTCCCATTCGCCATGATTACGTGAATAGTCAAGGTAAAGCATTGATGCCACCGCATCAACCCGAAGACCATCGGCATGATATCTCTCTAACCAAAAAATGGCGTTGCTTATTAAAAACGCACGCACTTCATTCCGGCCATAGTTAAATATGTACGACTTCCAATCCGGGTGAAAGCCTTTACGCGGGTCGGCATGCTCGTACAGGTGCGTACCGTCAAACTTGTATAGCGCGTGTATGTCGCCAGGGAAATGTGACGGCACCCAATCAAGTATGACCCCGATACCGGCAATATGCAGCTGTTCAATCAAATACATCAGCTGCTGCGGTGTGCCATAGCGCGACGATGCGGCAAAAAATCCGGTTATCTGGTAGCCCCAGCTTGGGTAGTATGGGTGCTCCATAATCGGCATAAACTCCACATGCGTAAAGCCCATTTCCTTTATGTAGGGTACAAGTTTATCGGCGAGTTGGTCGTAGGTTAAAAATTCGTCGCCGCTTTCCATGCTGCGCGCCCACGAGCCAATGTGCATTTCGTAAACAGAATACGGCCTGTTTAGCGCATTATGGTCTTTACGGGTAGCCATCCAGCCCAGGTCGTTCCACTCGTAAAAAGTATCTGCCACTATTGAAGCTGTTTTTGGGGCAACTTCCCAACGCAGTGCAAAGGGATCGCTTTTTTCCAGGTCCTCGCCGGTTGATGAGGTGATGTAATATTTGTAAGTTTCTCCAACACCAACGTTGGGGATAAAACCTTCCCAAATCCCTGAGCCATCCCAACGCACATACAAAGGATGTGAACCTCGGTCCCAGCCATTGAAATTGGCAATAAGAGACACGTACTGCGCATTTGGCGCCCAAACAGCAAAGTAAGTACCCACAACCCCATTAAACTCCACAACGTGCGAACCAAACTTTTCATACAGCTTATAATGCTTACCCGATTTAAATAAGCCAATATCAAAATCGGTAAAACGGCTATATACTTCAACAGCTTTTAACACAGGCGCTGCAGTTTCGGTAACTACAGCTTTTTTTGCCGTTGCTTTTGGTTTGGCTACGGCAGGTTTTGCTGCTGCTTTAGCATTCGGCGCCGGCTTTGCAGTTTCTTTAACCGCAGGTTTAGCTTTAGGTGCAGCAGCTTTTTTTGTTGATGCGGGTTTAGCAGCAGGTGTTACAGGTTCTGTTATGTCGTGTTTTTTTGCCATAGTATAGGGAGGCCATGATAGCCGTCGGGTTTATATTATTGAGGTAGTTAATTGGTTAATTCAAATATAGTGAATTTTAGTCCGAAAGACCGAAAGTCCGGAAGTCCGAAAGAAAAAAAGCAAAAAGTCCAAAAGCATGTGGTTTTAAATTTATCAAACTTCATCTTTCGGACTACTTTACTGACTTTTCGGACTTTACCGACTTCCCCTACTTCACAATCTCTATCTGCTTAAAGTTTTTGGTGAATTTAAACTCAACGCATTTGTTATCGTCAATGCTGTAAGGCACATCTTTTCCATCGGCTAATATTTTTGAAGGCGCAAATGGCAAACCAATGATGTTGAAGTGATAGCTTTCGTAACGCGGTGTATAAAGTCCTTCCATTGATTGTTGGATGGTAAACAGGGAACTTTTACCCGTCACCACGAATTTTTTCTCTAAGTAGATATCCTGCTCGTAGGCAAAGGTTTCGCCGTAATCTTCAAATAAAAACGAGTTAACCTCGTAATTGCTGAAATAGATATTCAGCTTTACTTCCTCAATCTCTTTTTCGCCAACGTATTGCATTACAGGATATTCGGGGATAACCGAACCGGCCTTTACAAAAATAGGGATAGTTTCCAGCGGGGTTGGCACAACAACTTCTTTGCCTCCGTCAACCAGTTCATACGTCCAGAAGTTGTACCATTTGCCTTTAGGCAGGTAAACCTTGCGGGCCTGCTGACCTGGCTCCAATACCGGACAAACCAAAATTTTGTCGCCATAAGTAAATTCGTCCTGGCGGAAGTGGTTGCTTATCTCCTCCTGCTCCTGCATAACTATCGACCTTAAGATCGGGAAGCCGTAACGGTGGTGCTCCCAAAATGTGGAGTATAAATATGGCAGCAGGCGGTAACGCAGCTCAATAAACTTTCGGTTGATGGCAGTGTATGGGGCACCAAAGCTCCATGGTTCACGCTCCTTGGTATCGCCGGCCGAGTGCGCCCGCATAAATGGCGAAAACGTGCCCATCTGTATCCAGCGGGTAAACAGTTCGCCATCAGGCTCGCCGCTAAAGCCGCCGATATCGGTACCGCAGAATGAGATACCCGAGGTAGACAAACGCTGCATCTGGATGTTACCCAATTTTAAGTGCTCCCACGATGCCACGTTATCACCCGTCCAAACCGACGAGTAACGCTGTACACCGGAGTAACCGGCCCTTGTTATGGTAAACGGACGCTTATTCTTCATCAGTTTGCGCAAACCTTCGTAGGTTGCGCGCACCATTTGCATGCCGTAAACATTGTGCGCCTTGCGGTGCGAACCGCGGAAACCATCATATTGGTGACGAACATCATCAGGAAAAGTACCAGCACCAAACACGGCCGGCTCGTTCATATCATTCCAAACACCTGCTACGCCCAGTTGAACCAGCTCATCGAACAAACCTCCCCACCATTCGCGCACCTCGGGGTTGGTATAGTCAGGAAATTGGCAACGGCCCGGCCAAACATGGCCTTCCATAAAGTAATCGTCGCAACGGCGGCAGAAATACTTGTTCTCTTTGCCTTCTTTAAATACCGAATAATTGTCATCTACGCGGATACCCGGATCAATAATCACCACCGTTTTAAAGCCATCGGCGGCAAGTTCCTTAATCATTTTTTTAGGATCGGGAAAATACTTGCGGTTCCAGGTAAAGCATCGGTACCCGTCCATATAATCAATGTCGAGGTAAATACCATCGCATGGGATTTTATTTTCGCGGAAACCATTGGCAATCTTTTTAACCTTTGCCTCGGGATAATAACTCCAGCGGCATTGGTGGTAGCCCAGAGCCCAAAGCGGCGGCATAGGGTGCGTACCGGTCAAATAATGGTAGCTTTTCACTACGTCCATCATGTGCGGACCGTGGATATAATAATATTGGAGCTCGCCACCATCAGCCCAAAAACTTGTTTTGGTAGCATCTTCCGCTCCGAAGTCAAAATGAGCTTTAAATGTATTGTCAAAGAAAATACCGTGAGCAATACCTTCGTTTACGCTGATGTAAAAGGGGATGCTGCGGTAAAGCGGATCCTGGTTCCATGCAAACGAATAAGCGTCAGTATTCCAGTTTTTAAGACGCTTTCCGCGCAGGTTAAGTTCGGTAGGCTTATCACCCAGTCCGAAGAAACTTTCCTGCTCGGCGCAGGTTTTAGTACAATAAACATAGTACCCGCCAAATTGCACATTCTCTTCCCAGTGCATCGGCACAGCATCAGAACTGGTTATGTGGCCCTGGTTGTCTGAAAATGATATAAAAAAGTCTTCTTTACGTATATGGCAGGTTACAAGGCTTGTTGAAACCCGGAATTCGCTGGCGTCTTCATGTAAGGCAAAAACGATGGCTTTTTGCTCCAGTTTTGGTACCGCGTATGAAAATTCTTCTAAAAAAACGCCGTGAGGCGCCAGCCTTACCCTTATAATTTCGTCGCTTACAACAGTAACTTCAACTTTTGCATCACTGTCGCTAAAATAAAACTTATTACCCTGCTGATCGGCATGGGTGGGCACACCAAGATATTTTTTGATGATGGGTTTAATGCCATCGGCAGGATTATTAAGGTGATGAAACTCCTCTTCCTCTTCTTCAATTAATCTGGTAGCTAACAGCTCCTGGTTCAGTATATTTTCTTCCATTAAAAATTTTTAGTCTCTATCCCTCAAATATGTACAATGTGTTAGTTGTACGCAATATACAATTATACGTTTTTTTATAAAACCATTAACCGTGCCAATATCAGTTTTTTAAGATTTGAGTATATTTTTACGAATTTGATAATTTTTAAGTTGGTTAAATTGTGGATTTTTTCCGTTGAAGAGACTGAACCGGGAGCAAGCGGATTTTGGGATTAGCGGATTTGACTTTAGAGGATGAGAAATCCTTTCTATGCTATGTATGCAACATCCCGAAAATCCCTAATCTGTTTAACTGCGAAGCATTCTTGAACGCCGATTAAAAATAAATTCCAGTTGTGAAAAATCCCGGTTCAGAAATGGCGTAGGGTAGCCCAACGCATCAAACATCGCGTAAAAACACGGGCAAAATTCAGTGTTTATACGCCATCATTTTTTGATATCCTGCGATACCTTTGAGTATTGATTATAAATTGACACCTAACCAAAGTCATAAACTTTAAGCTCTATTTTAAGTAAATCAAAATTCAACTTAGGGTCATCTACCTGAAAATAAACCGATTTCAAAAAAATTAATAACGGAGGAAGAGCTAAAAATCCTTTTTGCAATTGTCTGCAGCAATACAAATAAAAGAGTAAGCTTCCAGTTGGCCGAAAATGGAAAATAGAGTAGGCGAAAAACATTAAAAAACATCACCATGCCAAGCGCAATTTACCAGTATGTGTATTACGAGCCGCTAAATGTTGGCGGCCCCGAAACCAGGCAGAACAGAAACCCTGCCACATCATCAAAATACCTGCCCGTACCCGGGATTTTGGTACCATCAACCAATGTGCTTGCTACCGGCAGCACATTCACTCCTGATGTTCCTCCGGCCAGTCATAGCTTCGCCGGGCATACCTATAATTTTGGTTTTATGAATGTTTCAGGCTGCGTTGGCGCAGGCGAGACATCAACCGACATTGCTCACCTGCCAGGCTCGGCCCCGCTTGCCCCGCTGGTTGTAGGCAACGCGGTTATCAATATATTAGTGGTATACATTGTTCATGGCGGCGGCGGCCCTGGCGGCGGCGGTCCGGGCATTTACCTTGACGCCTTCAATGAAACAACAGGTGCTTTCCTTGACAATTTCTTTATTACCAGCATAGCGCCTGATAATTCTTTAACTTCAAACGTTAACGTTTACGGCTCCTTACCTGTTGAACCGCACGCGGAAACGCTTGTGGCAGCTGCCCATCCCATTAACACGCCAACAGTTGTAAACAGCACGGCGGTGTTTGATAAATGGGTAAAGCTGGAAGGCCCGGCGGGCAACCCGGTAATAAGCGGCAGTAGCCTCAACTTAGGCGTAAACGCTTCAACCCCTTCGGATATAGCTGCGTTTGCATTTTATAAAGACCGTGCATCAGTATATATCACCGGCGGCTATGAGAGCCCTGATATCCTGCTGTTTACACCATTCAGCCCCACTTCGTTGGGTACACTTTTGCCAATCGGAAGTTCTTCGGTAGTATCCGGTGTACACTATGGGTTTGCTGCGGTAGTACATAATGATTCAGCTTACGAGGTAAGCACCAAAGTAACGTTCTGGAACATCCCCGGCGGCGTTGGCACATCAGGTGCAATGCTTGATACGCAAACAGTTATTATTCCTGCTACCAGTTCTGCAACTGTTATATCGTCATTGCCGTTTATTAATACAGGCGGCCATACCTGTGCGGTGGTTAGTATTGATACTGACGATTCTCCCTGCCAGTTCGATCCGACCTCGTCAGCAGATTCGGTTAACATACCGAACCCGCTGCCTGTTGGTCACAACTGTTCGGCATGGAGAAACACCAACACAATTAGTGTAAGCCCCGGCGCTGAATGGAATTTCGAAATTGCTTTGGGCGATATCCAACATTACGGAGAAGCGCAGATTGGGATCCAATTCAACGTGCAACATGCAGCTGCTGATTTTGCACGCAATGAAAAAGCCTTTGAAGTAATTAAGGAACACCGGCGCATTTATTCCAAAACGCCGCCTTATCTCATCCCGGTGCTCAGGAAAAAGCTACCTTCAGTCGACCTTAAACCTGTGGTTAAGCTGGTTTCGAAGGGCGAAATAGAAGACAGGAAGGGTGAAGGCTATTTATTGAGGTTTGCTGACAAAACTGCAACCGGCTTTAAAGTTTCGGGTGTAGTACCTGCAAATGCCAAGGCTGGTGATACTTTCCTTGTTCAGCTTACTGCTCATTATCCAAAAACAGGGCGTGTTCCTGCGAAGTCTATTGGCTTCCTCCAGATACTGGTTGTGAAAGATAATTTGCGGGTAAAAGGTAAATAAGTAAATCTGATTCGGCCCGTTCGTAGTATTCCTTCGCAATACTAAGGGTTGAAATTGTTCAAATCCTGAATATAAGGGTTTCATTCCGTTGAGGTTTGAAACCCTTTTTTATATTTTGGCGAGGGCGTAAAATCGAAAGAGCAAATATTTACGCAGTTTCAATAATCTGTATATCCCTTCCATCCTCAACCCGCAGTACAGATAATGCCGCCAAAAACATAAATACACCGGCTATTACCAATGCATAAATAGCATGCCCGTTGTAAAAATGCTTTACTATGGGGCCACCTATTATACCGTTAACAATTTGCGGGAAGGTGATAAAGAAATTGAATATCCCCATATACACCCCGATTTTTTTGGCGGGGATTGAACTGGAAAGGATTGCATAAGGCATCGCCAGGATGCTTCCCCATGCCAGGCCGATACCTATCATCGGTAAAATAAGCAGGTAATCGTTTTGAATAAAAAAGATTGATATCAAACCGATACCACCCATGGTTAACGAGAAAGCATGTGTTTTTTTACGGCTCGATTTGCGTACAATCCGGGGCAGCAACAATGCGTATATGGCCGAGGTAGCATTGTAAATACCAAACAACACTCCTACCCAGTTACCTGCATTGTTATACGCAACCGACGATGTATCGCCAGCTGGGATATGGTAAACGTGATCGGCAATAGCTGGTGTGGTAAACACCCACATGGAAAACAAGGCAAACCAGGAGAAAAACTGAACTACGCCAAGTTGTTTCATAGTTTTAGGCATATTGGCCAAATCGGATATAATCTCGGCTATACCGCCTTTTTTCACAGTATCTTTTGGTTCAGGCTCATGAAACTTCGCGTACTCTTCGGGCGGATACTCTTTTGTTTTAACTACCGTCCACACAATACTGGCTATCAAAACAAGCCCGCCAACATAAAACGAAAACAACAGGTTGTCAGGCACATGCCCCGGCGCGGCAGTTTTGGCAATACCCAGCCAGTTGGCAAAAACATATGGTAGCCATGACCCAATAACGGCGCCTACACCTATCAAACAGGTTTGCATTGAAAAGCCTGAATCATGCTGGCTATCGGGCAGGTTATCCGCAACCAATGCGCGGAAAGGTTCCATCGCCACGTTAAACGATGCATCCATTATCATCAGCATACCTGCACCAACCACAATCGGCGGAATGATGGCAGCCAACATCGACGAATTCGGCATAAAAAACAAGGCAAGACCGGATAGAATAGCACCGGTTAAAAAGTATGGACGACGGCGACCGAGACGGTTCCAGGTGCGGTCGCTGTAATGACCGATGATCGGCTGCACTATCATGCCTGTAATAGGCGCGGCCAGCCAAAACCACGACAAATGCTCCACATCGGCGCCGAAGGTTTGCAGTATGCGGCTGGCGTTCCCGGTTTGCAGGGCAAAGCCAAACTGTATACCCAAAAAGCCGAAGCTCATGTTAAATATCTGCCAAAAACTCATTTTTGGTTTTTGCAAAATGCCGCGTGTTGCCATAATTTATATTAGGTTCATTTTATTATTCATTGGTCTGTTTTGTTCATTGGTTCAGTGGTTCATTAGTTCATTGGTCTGCTTTGACAACCGTTATGCAGGCCTGTCAAACTTTTCACCAATGAACCAGTGAACAAATGAACTAGTGAACCAACTAAAACTCCAGCAGCATCCCGCTTGCGGCAGGAAGCTTAATTGTTACTCCATCATTTATGTCGTGGCTGAAAAATTTTGCCCCGCTTAAAATATCGGTAAATTCCACCGATGTGTTTATCTGCAGCTTATGGCGCAAGTCATCGGGGAGTTTTACAATAATATTTTGTTCTGAACGGTTAAAATTGGCAATTACTAATATACGTTGTTTGGCGGTATACCGGGCAAAAATGTAAAGCTTTGTGTTAAAGCCCGGTTGGTGCTCATTGGCTACCATCAATTCATAAAAACTACCTGAGTTTAACGCTTCATTATTATGCACCACATTTAATAAATTGCTGTAAAAGTTACGCAGGCTTTTTTGCTCTTCGGATAATTGTCCGCCATCGAATTTGCCGTTGTTAACCCACTTCTGGTGTTCGGGCACTCCCCAATAATCAAATATAGTGGTGCGACCGTCATCACCGCCAAAACCTTCTGCCCCGGCACCGGGTTCACCAACTTCCTGGCCGCTGTAAACCATAACGGGTCCGGTAGCTAAAGTTGCGGTTACCACCATGCCAGGTACTGCATACCATGGATTGCCGGCAAAATCGCGCGAGGCTATGCGCTGCTCGTCGTGGTTTTCCATAAAGCGTAGCATGTGCTCGTCGATGCCATTGCTGTCGTTATGCCAAACTTGGTTAATATCCCAGGTAGTGGCATTTGGTTGGTCGCACGTTAAGCGACGGATGGCCTCGTAAAGGCCAACTTTATCATATAAGTAGTCGAACTTTCCGGTGTTGATATATTTGCTGTAAAGTGTGCTGTTATAAGCTTCGCCGATAAAAACAAGCCCTGGGTGTTCTGCCTTTAGCTTCGGAATTACCCAGCCCCAAAACTCGAAGGGCACCATTTCCACCATATCGCAACGGAAACCATCGACGCCCTTAGCGGCCCAGAAATTCAGGATATCATACATCTTGTTCCAAAGCTGGGGTATCGGGTCGAAGTGCGGGGTACGGTTATTTTGGTAATCAACCCCATAGTTTAACTTCATGGTTTCAAACCAATCGTTTATCGAGGGAGAGGCCGAAAACACATCGTTGCCAGTTGCTTTTGCGGGATGCTCGTCAAATTTGCCATCTTTTAGCGGGCTCTTAAACTCATCGCCTCCCGGATTGTAGCCACCGGGAACCTCCAAGTGCTGGTTTGGCATATAGTAAAAATCGTTCTTAGCACTAAAAGCTTGCGTTGTATCATCGTCCTGTCCAAAATCCCTCACCCCTGCCGGCTTTACGTCTGAGCCATAGGTGCGGGCCACGTGGTTGGGAACGCAATCCATAATTACTTTCAGACCATTTGCATGAGTGCGTTTAATCAGGGCCTCATATTCGCGCACGCGGTTTTTAACGTCGACGGCCAAATCAGGATCGATATCGTAGTAATCCTTTATGGCATATGGTGAGCCGGCACGGCCTTTTACAATGTCCGGGTCATCAGCCTTAATGCCGAAGGCGGAATAATCCGTCATGGTTGCATGCTCTATCACACCAGTAAACCAAACATGCGTAAAGCCCATCTTTTTTATTTCCTGCAGGGCCTTGTCGTTAATATCGTTCAGCTTACCAACCCCATTTTCTACAATCGAGCCGTTCGGCTTGTTCACTGTTTTGGTGTTGCCAAATAAGCGGGGCAGCATTTGGTATATTATAAGTTTATTATTGGCTGATGGTTGTTCCATTTTTTTTGTTCGCGCCTTTTGCCTTACCTGCGAAATTGTGCTTAATGGCATCAATAATACCAAAATTACAGCTACAAAATTCGTGGGTTTGGCATTCAGCATAAATTCATCATTTATGCCTCAATCAATAATTCGTCATTTGCCTTTACCACCTGCTCTTTATCGTGGATTAGTACAGAAGTAGAGTTACCCGACAGGTTCTTTATCTGTACACCGTCCTTGCTCACCTTAATATTCAGCACCGCGCCGCGGAAACCGATATGGAAAGAGAACGATTTCCATTTACCCGGCAAAAACGGCTGGAACGACAGCTTGCCATCCTTCACGCGCATACCGCCAAAACCTTCAACTACGGCCATCCAGGTGCCGGCCATCGAGGTGATATGGCAACCGTCTTCAGTATCGTTGTTGTAATCGTCCAAATCCAAACGCGCAGTGCGTAAATAAAACTCGTAGGCGCGTTCTTCGTCACCCAATTTTGCAGCTAAAATAGCATGCACACAAGGCGATAGCGATGATTCATGAACTGTACGCGGCTCATAAAAATCGAAATTGCGGCGGATGGTTTCCAAATCATAATCGCCCTCAAAAAAGTAGATACCCTGCAAAACATCGGCTTGCTTAATGTAGCATGAGCGCAGTATCCGGTCCCAACTCCATTTTTGGTTGATGGGGCGGTCGGCAGCAGGCAAATCTTTTACTAATATCTGTTCTTTATCAAGGTATCCGTCCTGCTGTAAAAACACCTGCTGCTTTTCGTCGTACGGATAGTACATTTTTGCAATGATATCCGCAAAACGGGTGGTTTCCTCGTCTTCGTTAAAGTTGATTTTGCTAACTAGCGCCGCATATTTTTCTGGTTCAGTTGCCTTAACTTTTTCAACAACCTCAATGGTATATTTCATGCACCAGGCAGCCAGCGTGCTGGTATACCAGTTGTTATTTACGTTGTTTTCGTACTCGTTTGGCCCGGTTACGCCCAGCATCACATATTGCTGGCGCTCGCCCGACCAATTAACCCTTTGCGACCAGAACCTTGTAATTGCTATCAGCACTTCCAAACCATAATCGGCTAAATAAGCGTCATCGGCAGTGTACCTAACATAATTGAATATGGCATAGGCGATAGCGCCATTGCGGTGTATTTCTTCAAATGTTATTTCCCACTCGTTATGGCATTCGGTGCCATCCATGGTAACCATAGGGTACAGCGCGGCCCCGTTGGTAAAACCAAGCAGTTTTGCATTATCAATGGCTTTACCCAGTTGTTTGTAGCGGTAAAGCAACAGGTTTTTGGTTACCTTTTGGTCGGCTGTCGACAGGTAAAAAGGGACACAATAAGCCTCGGTATCCCAATAGGTTGAGCCACCGTATTTTTCGCCGGTAAAACCTTTGGGGCCGATGTTCAAGCGGTCATCCTCGCCAGTATAGGTTTGGTTAAGCTGGAAAATATTAAAGCGGATGGCCTGCTGTGCAGAGGCATCGCCCTCGATAATGATATCGTTCATTTTCCATTTTTCGGCCCAGGCTGCGGCCTGTTCGGCCAGCATAGTATCAAAGCCTTTGGTGGTGATACGCGATAAAGTATCTTTTAATTTGGCAGGCAAATCAGCCGCCGCATAGTTTTGCGACGACAAGTTTGCAGCATATTTTATAATGCTGATGCTTTGCCCTTCGGTTGCCTGTAATTTAAATTTCGCAGCTATGTATTTTTCTTTGGTGACTGCCTGGGTATTCAATTTCACGGCTTCATCGCCCTGGAAAACCCTGATAAGCATACCGGTTGCTACTTCGAAACCTGTTTTTTTGGTACGCAATTGGATAAAACCGCCGTCGTTCCAGCTTTCTTTTTTTATTTCGTCCCAGAACTTCTCGTCGTAGTTGGAATCTTTGTTTATAACATCACCATCAATGAAAGTGGTAATGGTTAAATGCCCGCTGAAGTTTTGAGGAGTGATGGTATATTTTATCGCACCGGCCTCATCGTCGGCCATGCTGCAAAAACGGATAGCCTCAACTTCAACAATTTTACCACCGGTTGTTTTTGCAGTGAAATTTCTTTTTAGATAGCCCGCCTGCATGTTCAGCTCGCGACGGAATTGCAGTACTTCGCATTTAGCCAAATCCAAAGTTTCGCCATCAATGTTGATGTCGATACCTATCCAGTTGGCAGCGTTGAGTACTTTGGCAAAGTATTCGGGATAGCCATTTTTCCACCAGCCCACGCGGGTTTTATCGGGGTAATAAACACCTGCAACATAATTACCCTGCAGCGTTTCGCCGCTATAGGCTTCCTCGAAGTTTGCCCGCTGGCCCATGCGGCCATTGCCCAGGCTAAAAATACTTTCAGATATTTTATTATGATGCGGGTTAAAACCTTCTTCTATGATCTTCCACTCATCAACTGCAATGTAGTCCTTCATTCTTTATTGTAATAATGTATTTCAGTCAAAATCTTTATTCAAGCTTGTCTTTGCGAGGAACGAAGCAATCTCGTCGCCTTGCTTATTCATCATGTATCTTCGCCCTGTATGGCGGCGACGAGGTTGCTTCGTCGTACCTCCTCGCAATGACAAAGTTTTTTATAACTCAAGTTTGTTATAATTCGAGTTTTTTAAATGTTTTACAACCTGTGCAACAATTCCAAACTCATCTTATCCAGCCCACTCAGCACTATATTAGCCTTATTCAGTACGGCTGGTTCACCAATACCCACTACCTTCATGCCGCCGTTTATAGCTGCTTCAACGCCTGCAATGGCATCTTCAAACACAACACATTCCGCGGAGCTTACCCCAAGTGCCTCGGCGCCTTTTAAAAATACTTCAGGATCAGGTTTAGCTTTGCTTACGTGGTTGCCATCAACAATGGCATCAAACAAATGCGCCATGTTTATTTTAGCAAGTATGGTTGATGAATTTTTACTGGCCGAGCCCAGTGCCGTTTTTATCCCGGCAGCGCGGCAAGCCTCTAAAAATTCTTTGGCGCCCGGCAATATTTCGGCGGGTGTCATCTGGTTTATCATGTCGACATACCAGTTATTTTTCTGCGTAGCCAGTTCGGTTTGTTCTTCAGCGGTTTTGGTAACGTGGTTAAGTTCCAATATTATCTCCAGCGAACGTACGCGGCTAACGCCTTTCAGCAATTCATTGTCATGTTCGGTGAAGTTAAGGCCAATCTGATCGGCCAGGCGTTTCCAGGCTTTATAATGATAAACAGCCGTATCAACTATCACACCGTCGAGGTCAAATATGCAGGCTTTAATAGTACTCATTTTTTTAGTTGGCAAATTTAATTAATTAGGGCATAGTTACTTACACATTTTGCGGCGACAACTATTTTTACGAATTCCCTAATTAACGGTTCAAAAATCATCGTTCAATTGTTAAATCCTAAATTACTTAGGCTCATTTTATTATGTATCACTCGCCTCACCCTGCCCTCTCCAAAGGAGAGGGTTCAAAAAGAGCGCAGCTAAGTCCTCTCCTTTGGAGAGGATTATTACATGAGGGCTGCGCCGTTTAGGTGAGGCGAACCCATCCTGCTTATTTATCCCCCAGCTCCAAAACCAAAGTCGATTTTGGGCCGACAGTGAGCTTCGACAAATCCAAACTTTCGCCGGTGATAACGTTTTTTGCAGTTTTTACATTTTTTATCCGTTCGTCGTAACGGGCGGTTGGGGTGGTTACTTCTTTATCATTGCTGTTGTAAACCACCATTACCGTTTTTTTGGCATCGTACCTGAAGTACACGTATATGCCATACTCCGGCAGGTATTGCATCATTTTACCGTTGTGTAAAACAGGGGTGTTTTTACGATAGTTGGCCAGTTTGCGCACATAGTTAAAGGCATCGTTTTCCTTGTCGTTGCGGCCATCAGCAGTAAACTTATTGTTTTTATCACCATTCCATCCGCCGGGGAAATCCTCACGCACCAGGCCGTCGGGGTTTGAGTAATTTTTCATCAGGATCTCATCACCATAATACATTTGCGGCACACCGCGCAGCGTCATCAGCATAGCCATCGCCGATTTGTATTTATTAATGTCTTCGCCCACCATTGATAGCGCACGGCTCATATCGTGGTTATCTAAAAATATGGTGTTACGGGTAACGTCCTGGTACATAAAATCCTGCGCGATGGTGGTGTACAGGTGGGTAACGCCGTTATCCCAGCCGTCGTGGCCATTCAACGCCTCATAAATGGCATCTTTAACAGCGCCATCGGTTATTGCAGGCAGGTGGGTATCAAAGCCACGGTTAATGGTGTTCCCCTCGGTGAAGTAGGCCTGCGTGTAAGGTAGCGGCGTGAGTACCTCGCCGAATATTGTCATCTTCGGAAATTCAGCTTTCACATCAAGCGCCCATTTAGCCATGTAGGCTGGGTCGTTGTACGGGTAAGTATCAAGCCTCAGTCCATCAACACCGGCGTATTCAATCCACCAGATATGGTTTTGGGTCAGGAAGTTTTGAACGTAAGGGTTGTTTTGGTTCATATCCGCCATACGGTGGTCAAACCAGCCGTCAAGCATCAGTTTACGGTCAATCGCCGATGCGTGGGGGTCCATCACAGCCTCATATTTAAAGTTCGACCTTGTATATTTGGGCCATTGGTGCACCCAGCTTTTCATTGGCATATCCAAAATGGTGTAGCCTTCGGTTCCGGCGTGGTTGTGCACCAGATCCATCACCACCTTCATGCCCATGGCGTGGCATTTATCTACAAATTGTTTATACAATGCATTGGTGCCATAACGGGCGTCAATTTTATAATGGTCGGTAACCGCATAGCCGTGGTATGACGCATGAGGTTCATCATTTTCAATAGCCGGGGTAAGCCATATTGAGGTAACGCCAAGGTCTTTCAAATAATCAAGGTGATTAATAATCCCCTGCAAGTCCCCGCCATGGCGGCTGAACATCGAATCGCGGTGGATGCCCTGCTCGCGCATATTATTAAACGAGTCGTTTGCCAGGTCGCCGTTTGCAAAGCGGTCGGGCATTATCAGGTACATTAAATCTTTGGTGGTAACACCTTGCGCGCGGTTGGGCGAATGGTCGCGGGCCTTCAGCGCATAACTATAAATTAACGGCTTTTCACCGGCTTTAAGAAACTTTATCGGGAACGTTCCCGGTGTAGTACCCGAAGAAACGCGTAAATCGAGGAATAAGTAATTAGGATTTTCAACTTTATGCACCGCAACCAGCTTTACACCGGGGTAGTTTAGCTCCACTTTGCGGGCGGCAATGTTGTTGCCATGCACTATCAATTGAACATTAGGATTCTGCATCCCAACCCACCAAAACATGGGTTCTACGCGTTCCAGCGCAGGAACTTGCGCAAATGAGCCCATTGCCATACACAGGCAGCAAGCCGTAAAAAACAATACTTTTTTCATACCAGGATTAACCAGACTATAATTGGAGGGGCCGACGAATTTTTCGGGCAGCCGCGTTTCAAATTTAAAATAAAATTGATTCGTTGTATGGAAAATTGAAATTTAGTTTGGGAGAGGGATTTTGCTGTGAATAGCAATGTAATTTTAGTATAAGTTAAATCGTATCTTCTAATTCTTTCAATTCTTTTTGCTTGACCAAGCCTTCGGGGATATCGGGATAGAATTTGTTTAGCAGATGTTTTATTACTGATATACTTTCGATAGTTTGATAAGGGGGCATGGCAAGGCCATCAATGAGTTCGGACACCTGTTTTGCTTTAATTGCTTCGTACTGGTTTACAATTATCGGCAGACTGCTATTGGTTTTATGCAACAATATCATTTCCTCAGTTTTCCTGATGTTTTCAACGAGGTCTTTTAGATGATGATTCCGTTTCATGATAAACAAATTTAAGCAATAATTTCGTAGCGGCGTATCGAATGCGCCCCGGTAATACTGGGATTATAAATAAATGATCATCAGCGTGGTGGCGAGGGCTTATGCTATAAGCCCCTACACTTCTGTAGGTTGCGGAACTGTCGTTTTGTTCACGCAGGGCGGTGCCCTGCGCTGGCAAGTTTGACCCATTCAGGGTCAGGAGGAATACTTTCAATTGGATTCCTAAGCCTGAAAGGCTTCAATATATCAGCGCAGGTCAACTGCCTGCGCGAAACTGCAAGGGTCAATCACGCCCATCATTCAAACCTCTTCAAATAAACCTCCAATGGCTCCATTCCCATCTTTTTCCTCAATGCGTTAACCTGTTTAGGATATTTTAGCGGAAAAGGCGTTGCTTTATGGGTTTTAGGATTGGTGCGTACCTGCGTGCCGTAGATCTGCCTTTGCTTTTTGTTTACCAAAACCCTATCGGTTAGCAAGGCATACTCTTCCTTGCCGGCATTATTCTTCGCTACCTCAATTTTCATTAAAGCCAAAACTTGCTCCTGGAAAGAGATATCATCGTCGCAATGATCAACTATTGCCCAAAAATCTATCGACCACTCTCCTACCAGGCTAAAACCGGGATAGCCGTATTTTTTTATAATAGCCTTTGCTTTTATTTGGTTGAGACTGTCGGCTTCGGCCCATTTTTTTTGAATGGTTTCTTCGCTGTAAGCGGATGGCTGCTGCTTCGCAAGCTTAGCCTCTTCTTTTCGCCAAAACTGGTCGTTCTTAAACATTGAATCTATTTTTTGGATGAGCAGGGTATCATGCTTAGCTGTTTGGGCGGACGATTTTGCAGCGATGAAAATGCAGGATAAAATAATGAAGGTTGATATTTTCATTTTGACTTGATTGAAAACTAAAAATATAGTTTTTAAACTGAAGAAAAGAATATTATAAATTTATTTGTGTAACCCAAACGTTACTTATATATTTGCGTAACCCATAAGTTACGCGTTTATGCAGCGAGACCTTGTTATTAAATGGCATTTTCCGCACCCTGCTGAAAAAGTTTGGGAGTGCCTTACCACGCCCGAGCTGATTAGCCAGTGGCTGATGAAAAACGATTTTAAACCCGTAGTGGGCCATAAATTTAACTTCCACACCAAACCAATTCCCAAAATGGGCTTCGATGGTATTGTTTATTGCGAGGTAACGGAGATTGTACCCGGTAAAAAACTGGTTTACACCTGGAAAGGCGGATCTGCGCCGGATAATTTATCCCTCGATACCATATTAACATGGACCCTTACCCCGCGGGAAGATGGCACAGAATTGTTATTGGAACACAAGGGCTTTAAAGGGTTTAAAAACTATATTACGAGTATATTTATGGGCAGCGGCTGGCGCAAACATATTCCCGGCCGCATGGCCCAGGTTTTAAATGAAATGAAATGAGAACAACGTTAGACCCCTTCCAGGCGATTGCCGACCCCAGCCGTCGCGAGATTTTGATGCTGCTTACTAAAGACAAGCAAACTATAAACGGACTTGCCGGCAATTTTGATATGAGTCGACCAGCAGTATCAAAACACGTTAAGGTTTTGTACGATGCCGGGCTGATCATCATAAACAACCAGGGCCGCGAACGTTATTGCGAACTAAGTCCTGATGGTTTTAATAGTGTAAAGGAATGGCTCGGCTATTTCGATAAGTTCTGGAGAAACAAGCTCCAAAACCTGGAGAACCTGTTAAACGAACACGCAAAAGCCCATTAATAACTCAACCATTTGGAAAAGGTGTAACTAAGTTGAAGGGTAATGGTTCATGCCGGATGGGAATTAGTTGCAGTGGTAAGTAGCAGTAGCAGTCTCATCTATTTAGTGCCACTTACCACGGCTACTGCTACTAATTTCCCACCTTCTACCATAAGCTATGAACCATCAACCATGAACTTTTCCTATCTTTAACGCCTATTTAAAACTATGGCGACAGAAGTTAAATGCCCCAGCTGCGGGTTCGGGTTCCCGATTGAGGAAGTGATGGCCGAGGAGTACAAAAAGGAACTTCGGGTGAAGATGCAGGAGTACACGCATCAGAAGGAAGAGGAGTACCGCAAAAAGGAAAATGATTTTGTAAACCGCGAAAAACTGCAGGTACAGCAATTTGAACAGCGCCTTGCCGACGAGAAAAAACTATTGCAGCAGCAGGTAGAGCAAAGTCTGCGCAAATCCATCGCTACCGATTTTGAAAACCAAATGCTGATGCTGCAAAGCAGCGTTGCCGAGAAAGACGAAAAGCTAAAGCTTGGTCGCCAGAAGGAACTGGAATTTTTGCAGAAAGAAAAAGCCCTGGCGGATAAAGAGGCCGAGCTTGAACTGGCCCTGCAGCGCAAATTGCAGGAGCAGCGCAACGAGCTTACCGAACAAATACGCAAACAGGAAAGCGAAAAGTTTAACCTGAAAGATACCGACTACCAGCTAAAAGTTAAAGAGTTGGAGAAACAGCTTGACGACCAGAAAAAACTGGCCGAGGAAATGAAGCGTAAAGCCGAACAAGGCTCAATGCAGCTACAGGGCGAGGTGCAGGAGCTTATACTTGAAGACTTGCTACGCGTTAATTTCCCCTTCGACGTAATAAGCGAAGTGGGCAAAGGTGTGCGTGGCGCTGATTGCGTGCAAACCGTGCGCAACCAGTTTGGACAGGAGTGCGGCCGGATTATTTATGAAAGCAAACGCACAAAGGATTTCGGGGCCGACTGGATTGAAAAATTAAAAAAGGACATGCGCAGCATAGGCGTTGATGTAGCCGTTATTGTGAGCCAGTGCTACCCCAAAGGCATGGACTGCTTTGGCGAACGCGATGGCGTTTGGATTTGTTCTTTCGACGAAGTGCGGGCTGTAGCCTACATCCTGCGCGACGGTATTCTGAAGCTGAGCAACCTGGCCAAATCGCAGGACAACAAGGGTGACAAAATGCACCTGCTGTATGATTACCTCATCAGCAGCGAGTTCAGCGAACAATGGAAGGCCATACGCGAAGGTTTTCTGAGCATGCGCATGAGCATTCAAAAAGAACGCGACGCCATGGAAAAACTCTGGAAAGCCCGCGAAAAGCAGTTGGAAAAAGTACTGCTTAATGCCGCCCATATACAAGGCTCGATAGAGGGTATCGCCGGCAGCGATGTGATACAATTGAGTTTGACAGATGATGAGGATGCGTTGTTGTTAGAATAGACCCAAACTATTTTTGTCATTCTGAACGTTGTGAAGAATGACAAAAATAGTTTTATTTGATTTTTGCAATTATCTGATTGACTTTCGCAAACTTCCTGCGCCATTTTCACCCCATCTTTGTTCCCAACAAAATAAACAATCATGAAATTATCGAACAATAAAATATTAATAACAGGCGGTGCAAGCGGCATCGGGTTGGGGCTCACCGAAAGGTTTATCAGCGAAGGCAATACTGTAATTGTGTGCGGCCGGCGCGAAGACGTTTTAAAAGAAGTTGCGGCTAAACACTCCGGATTGATTACCAAAGTTTGCGATTTAGCTGTTGAGGCAGACCGCGTTGAACTTTACAACTGGGTAGCTGAAAATCACCCTGACACGAATGTACTGGTAAATAATGCCGGCATGCAAAACTGGATGAACATTACCGACGACACCTTTTTCGACCGGGCGCAAACCGAGATAACAACCAACATAGCGGCACCTGTACATTTGACAGGGCTTTTTGCCGGCTTAAAATCGCTAACCACCATTATTAATGTTACATCGGGCCTGGCATTTGTGCCGTTTACAAAAGTGCCGGTTTACAGTGCAACCAAGGCATTTTTCCATTCTTTTACGCTATCAGCCAGGCACCTGCTAAAAGCCAAAAATATTGAAGTAATTGAACTAATCCCACCCGCACTGAACACCGACCTTGGCGGCAAAGGCCTGCACAATTTTGCGCAACCGGTAAGTGAATTTATCGATTCAGTTTTTGCGCAACTGGCTGAAGGCAAAACCGAAATAGGCTTCGGCTTCGGCGCCATCATTGCCAACGCGGGACCTGAAGAGGTATTGAGTGCTTTTAACAGATTGAATCCGGAGCAGTAACCAACACCCTCCACTTCCGTCGTTGCGAGGAACGATCCGCCAGCTGGCGGACTGCTAAGGACAATCATGGACCTTGATTTCTTTGGTGACCAAAATGCGGCATTTAGGTCGCCACAACGTTTTTGTTCCTTTGATTTGCATGTGCAGTCCGCCAGCTGGCGGATCGTTCCTCGCAATGAAGATACCCGTTAATTTACTGACTACTCTTTACCACCACACAGCCCTAAACCTGCGCAGCTCCCCCTATCCTGACAGTCCCTCAATAGCTTTGTATAAATTTAATATTACTCTACTTCAAAAATAATACAGAATTAATATTTAATTTTAAGGACTAATTTACACCCCTGTTAATACATGATTGTCCGTACCTTTATACAACAGCACGAGGATTTATCGCAAGTACTTTTTTACGCCTTGATAATCACTTCTTTGTGGGTAGCTGAATGTATTATTGGTGCAACAAAGCCGAAATCAAAGGCTCCGCATACGTTTCTAAATGCATCCTTTATTTTTACCGCCCTGCCGCTGCAACTTTTGCTCACCATTTTTATCATCCTGATTTTAAAGTGGACAAACGCCAACCATTGGGGCCTCATTTACTTTATACCCTATCATCTTAACAAATGGGTATACTACATCAGCCTGTTTTTATTGATGGACCTTGGCGAATATACGTACCATGTTATCATGCACAAGTTTGATATTTTGTGGCGGTTTCACCTGGTGCATCACAGCGATTTAAAGGTTGACGTTTCGACAACCCTGCGCGAGCACCCTATTGAAACCTGCATCCGCACCTGCTTTTTAATGCTTTGGGTGTTTTTGCTGGGTCCGGGTATAGCGTTGCTGATGATACGGCAAGCCTTTCAAAGCTTTTTTAATGTATTGGCGCATACCGAATTCAGGCTGCCCCGCAAACTGAACATGGTAGTTGGCGCCATATTTATTACCCCCAACCTGCACCATGTGCACCACCACTACCAGCTGCCTTATACCGACTGTAATTATGGCGATGTGCTATCCATTTGGGACCGCCTGTTTGGTACCTACCAGGAACTACCCGCCGAAGAAACCCATTTTGGAATTGATACCCATACTGACCCGGTTGTTACCGGCCGCTTTGTAAATATTTTAAAAATCCCGTTTCAAAAGCTGGTGCGAAAGTAGGTTTACGGCGTCGGGCTAATCTTAATAAATAACAATTGTACAGATACAGCCTTTTTATTTTCTTGTTTTTTTATGCTGCGGCTGCATTTTCGCAGACTGAAAGCGCTTCTTCGCGCTTTTATTTTCCGGGGATGATAGGCGTTAATATACACCTTACGGACCAGCACCAGCATTACAAGCGTGGCTTTGTGCTAAACACGGCAATGGAATACCGGCCCGACAATAACCCCGTATTCTTCCGCTTTAATTACGACGGCATAAGCAGCAGTTATATAAGCGATGGCGGCCCTTACCAGCAAACCAACGTACAAAGCGGCACGCTGCATGTTAATTATTTTGTAGTGGGCGCCGGTTACCGCAAAAAAATAAAGGGAATTGGCTTGTATCTTTTGGCGCAAACAGGCCTGGAGCAACGCAACTACGACATGGTATCAGGCAGCACCACGGGTTACACGATAAAACAGGTAAGCAAAACACAGGCAGCATTTAAACTGGCCGGTGGTTTTGAATATTACCTTGCACCGCATTTCGCACTGGTAGCCGAACCTGCTTATTATCCAAACCTTATCCAGCACCGCTACACCTCATCGGCAGGAAACCTAACCTTTAGCATTGGTTTCACCACCACGCTTTTCTAAGTTGAGTTCGATATAAGGATTGGTAGACCACAGTTTTTATCGTCGCCTCACCTAAACGGCGCAGCCCTCATGTAATAATCCTCTCCAAAGGAGAGGACTTAAACTTCGCTCTTCGAAATTTACTTTTCAGAGCCTCTCCTTTGGAGAGGGCAGGGTGAGGCGACCACCAATTATTGTGGTTTCACCCGCAACTTAATCGATCATGTTCTTATATTTAACTCAGTTCTTCTAACACACCACCCGCTACTGCCTACTCACTGCTTACTACTCACCACTCACTTACTTCACCACCACACTCGCCGTACCCTTAATATCTCTTGACGACGCCCCGGCAAGTAACATATACTTACCCGGTTCAACCACCCATTTATTGGTCTTGTTATCAAAATAAGCCAGATCCTTAACCGGGATGCTCAGGGTTACGCTGGCGGTTTGGCCGGCGGGAATGTTGACCTTTTTAAATGCTTTCAACTCTTTGTCTGCACGCTCAACAGCTGAGTTTGGTTTGCTGATGTACAGCTGCACGGTTTCCTTACCCGCGTATTTGCCGGTGTTGGTTACTTTTATAGTTGCTGTAATGTTTTCGGCTTTGGTGTAGCTTGTTTTGCCGGTATGCAAGGCTGCATATCTATAATTGGTGTACGACAGGCCGTACCCGAAACAATACATCGGCTCGATTTTTTTAGTATCGAACCAGCGGTAGCCCACTAAAATCCCTTCCTTGTATTCTACTTTCAGGTCGGTGCCTGGGTAGGCGTTTAGGGCGTGCGCGGGCGAATCTTTCAGTTCGTTCGGAAAGGTAAACGGCAGCCTGCCCGATGGATTTACTTTGCCCAGCAGCACATCGGCCAGGGCATTACCATTTTCCGACCCGTTATACCACGACCATACCACGGTGCTGTTGTTCTTTTTTATTTTACCAAGGTCATAAGGCGCACCGGCGACTACCACTACAATGGTATTGGCATTAACCGCAGTTACAGCATCAACCAGTTGCTGTTCGCCAAAAGGCAGGGTTAAATCCTTGCGGTCGCGGGCTTCGCTTTCCCATTCGCGGTTGCCACCGACGAACACTATAGCCATATCCGACTTTTTAGCTGCAGCAACAGCCTGCGCAATTAACGCCGTATCGGGCTTGTTATATTTGTTGCTGGTATCGCGGCGCTGCGGCTTATAAACGCCGGAGTAGCCTTGCGCGTAGTTAATGGCGACTGCCTTACCCAGCCTGTTTTGCAACCCGGCCAGGGCAGTAACCTCGTACCTTGCCTTTACCCCTGCCCCAAAACCACCCAGGTGAAACATTTCCGTAGCATTGTCGCCAATTATAGCAACACTTTTCAGGTTACCGGTATTCAGGGGTAGCAAATGCTGTTCGTTTTTTAATAACACTATCGACTCTGCCGCAATATCGTAAGCCGTTTTGCTGTGTTCCGGGGTATTTATTTTCCCTGCGGGTGGGTTGGTAGCCATTACCGTATGGTACATTACCCACAAAATGCGGTGTATTTTTTCATCAATAACCGCCATGCTTACCTTGCCGGCCTTTACCGAATCGAGCAGTGGCTGGGCAAAAAAGTATTTACTATAGTTGCCGCCGCTGCCCATTTCTAAATCCAAACCGTTATTGGCGGCATTTACTGTGCTGTGCGTGCCGCCCCAATCGCTTATCACTATCCCTTTAAATTTCCACTCGTCTTTTAAAATAGTGTTGAGCAAATAAGGGTTTTCCGAACAGTAAACGCCCCGTATTTTGTTATAGGCCGACATTATCGTCCATGCATTTGCCTCGGTTACTGCCGCTTTAAAAGCAGGCAGGTAAATTTCGCGCAAAGTGCGTTCATCCAGTTCAACGCTTACCCGCCCGCGTTCCACTTCCTGGTTGTTTGCGGCAAAATGTTTTACACAAGCGGCTATACCCTGGCCCTGTATCCCGTTAACCGCCTGCACCGCCAATCTCGAATTCAAAAATGGGTCCTCCGAATAATACTCATACGTACGCCCGCAAAGCGGGGTACGGGCAATGTTAAATGCCGGTACCAGCATAATCCATTTTTTGCGCCAGCGGGCCTCTTCGCCCATATCATGCCCGTAGCGGTAAGCCAGCCCCGGGTTCCAGGTAGCCGCAAGTGCCGACCCATTCGGGAAAAACGTCGCCGAATCAGTAGTTAAGTTGGCCGAGGCCCAGCCTTCCTTTAAATCTTCGCGCACACCAAGCGGACCATCATCCGTCATTAAACCCGGTATGCCTAGTCGCGGTACGCCAGCCGTGCCGAAAATGCTGTTGGCATGCAGCATGCTTATCTTTTCTTCGAGCGTGAGTTTTTTAATGATGCCGGATATTTTGGCCTCGAGCGCCTGGCTGCTTTGGGTTTGTGCATGGGCTTTGGTAAACGTCAGCATAAATGCGACGATGGTTAAGCTGGCGAAAATTTTAATTTTCATGGGTGGTGGATAATTGGTTGAATCGCGGGCCACAAGCCCCGATAAGTGTAAAGTAAACTCAATATACGACTAAATTAACAACTACCGGGGTATTGTTAAAATAGTACCGGCATTTACACGATTTAACGGATTTGAGAATGGTAGCCGATAATGCTGAGTATCCATCACGGATTCTCAAAAAAAATGTGATGACGTACGGGTAGCTTCGAAGTTTAATTTCTTCTTAGAACTTAGCGTTGCCCCCGCTCAATTGCCGCGGAGGCTGTTACTTTTTTCGCAATTTTTATTGGTTTTTTATTGGCGCTCAAGAGGCTTCGCGTTTTGCCGGGCTACCCTTTCCAGCGTCTACCCTGCAATGCAAAAATTTCCTATGCCCTGCCCAACGTACAGGCCGGCAGCGTTTTGGGATTTCGCCCGAAGCTTATCTGCTGACGGGAAACCACAAAACAACTGTAAGTCAATAAGTAAGATAGAAAAGCGGGGCGGTTTTTTTTGGGGTGGACGGCGGACTATCCCGCTTTTATAATCTTATATTTCTCCATCAGCGCAGCATCGGCATACTTATCATCCAGCCGGCGCGAAGATAATATGATAAAAAGGCCCAATATACCGAGCAGGGCGCCCGCCACCATACCATCAAACCCACCAATAACCCTTTTACGGCCCTGGTAAGCACAAAATCGCACAAAAAAAAGCCATATAAATAATGCCATCCGGATAGGGTTTCGCTAAAGATAGCGGAAAAGCAGCAAATGTGCAAAGGGCGACGCGTTCTGCCACAGAAATCGCTTTTGCTGCAGGCCTGCGACCTGCGCTGACGGATGCCACCCTTTGGGGCTGGGTGATTATCGTTGTTTACGCGACATCGGACTCAAATTACTTTTAAAATAACTAGCGTTTAAATTGAAGAACAATCTCAAAAGCCCCAAAGGGGCGTAATTCATTAGCGCAGGTCGCAGGCCTGCGCGGAAAATGCGAGGTAAAAGCGGTTTCCCTGTGCGGTTGTACATAGTAAGCCGGTCGCTGATGCGCCGCCCGTTTCCTTTATAGCTATCGGGAGGGCAGGGTCATAGCGCCGGCCTGTTTCTTTATAAATTTAATCAGTCGCAGCTATCATGCAGCCCCGACAGCGTGGGAGCCGCCTCTTCGCTGCCGCAAGCGTCCTCGCTTGTGGCCCGCTGACAGGTAGCCAGCGTTCTTAACATCATCCGGGTAGCCCGCTTTACAATCAAAGCGGACTATTTTTATGACACAGAATTTGTAGCTTTAAAGCCTGAGCCGTAACTATAAATTCCCTAACCCGGAGGGGATATATTTTGTAAGTTTTGCCACCGTATTTTGGGTTGATGTGTTTGTGCGCAGGTTATAATTTGATTGCATAGTTGAAAGCCTGAACCAATGCGTAGATAAAAAGGGAATGGAAATATATGCCTGGTGCATAATGCCCAGCCATATTCATTTAGTTTTCCGGTCGGCAACCGAAAAACCGGAAGATTTGATCGGCGGGTTTAAATCATATAGATCACGAAAGCTGATAAACTTATTGAAGAAAATCAACAGGAAAGCCGGCGCGAATGGCTGTTGAATTCCTTTAAAAAAGCAGGGGTAGCTAACTCAAACAATTCAAAAAATCAGTTTTGGCAGCAACACAACCAGTCGATTGAATTATGGACCGAAGCGGTTTTTCAGCAAAAAGTTGATTATACGCATAATAAGCCTGTAGAAGCCGGCTTTGTTGAAAACGACTTTGAATATTTATACAGTAGCGCGCGTGATTATTGCGGGATAAAGGGATTGGTAAAGGTGATAATTGATTAAATAGTTTGCTACCTGTCGCTTTGTTACTTGTCAGCGGGCCACCCCGATAAATCGGGGCGGCAGCGTAAAAAAGAAAAACGCTAGCGGGAGCAGGGGGTTTTGGTTTTCGCTGCATAGCCTAGTTACCTAAAAAAATATCTCAAATAATCACAATAAATTAAAGTAGCTTTATAAACCTTACTTGTCATATTATGGATATCGAAAATAATGAAGAAGATTCTAGTAAAACCAACGAAACACAACTTAAAATTAGAACTCTTGAAACTGATATTTTAGATTTCACTTCAGAACTACCATATTGGGCTCAATATTTGTCGGAAAAAATATTGTCGGGCGACTCAGTTTCGGAGGCAGATTATCAAGTAGCCTATGGCTTTCTATTAGAGGATTCAGGGTTACTTGAAAAAACTGAAAGACCCCAAATAAGCATAATTTGCAAGAGCAACTCGGGTCTTTATAAGAATGATCTTCAATTACTTAAACTTTTCGGCGTAGAGGGAATTAACGCGCTTGTTTCCGATCAAACGCTTGAATTTTGCCCCAATCTTACAATAATTTATGGCTCTAATGGATCCGGGAAGTCTGGTTATATTCGTTTATTGAATAATGTATTTATAACTAAAGGCGATAAAACGATTTTACCAAATGTCCATGAATCTACTGTGCTTGACAAAAAAGCCAAGTTCAACTTTTTGTCAAATGAACAAAACTATGTGCTAGACTACCCTGGCGATTGTTCTAACTCTGAATTTAAGCAATTTTCGGTATTTGATGAAAAAGCGGTTCACGCTCATTTAGACCTTAAAAATCAATTTGAATTTCGTCCATCAGGTTTGTCTTTTTTTGCTGAACTTATTGAAGGGTACAAAAGGTTAGAGGAGTTAATACATGAGGACATAGGCCAACATTCTAAATTCCCGGACGTGTCGGTTTTCTTTGACGGAGATTCTGAGATAAAAAATATTATCACTCAACTGTCCTCCAAGTCAAAAATTGAACATTTTAAATCTTACATCCCTTTCACGACCGACGACAAAGATGGAAGGATCATTCTTGAGGAAAAAAAAGCCCGATTAATTGCTTTAAAAAAAGACAAAGAAATACAAGATTTAGGTCACTACAAATCGTTACTTGTGAATCTAAAAGCCTCATTTAATAATGTTAATCGCTATTTCACTAATGATCAAATAACTAAAGCCGGAGAAAAAATAAATGATTGCATAGCTAAGGAACAACTCGCTGCAAATAACAATATCGATCAATTTAAATCAAATTTAATAAAAGATGTAGGGGGCTTGGAGTGGAAAAACTTCATAATTGCGGCAGATAACTTTGCGCGATTGCAACAAGAGAATACATCCTATCCCCAGCAAACTGATATCTGTTTGTTGTGCCAGCAACCTTTGTCGCCTGAAGCAATTACATTAATTTCTGCGTATTGGTCATTTATCAAAAGCAAAGCGGAGCAAGATAGCAAAGAGGCGCAAAATGCGTTAGACCAATCAAAAACTATGTTGCACAACTTAGAGTTAAATCTATTGCCCGACTCTAATATTCTACATAAGTGGCTATTAGAAAATAAATCGTCTGAACTCAAAACTATTGTTGAATTGCTTCAAAATCAAGTAAAATTGCGTGGTGCGTTGATTGCCGCGTTAAATACAAAGACGATATCGTATTTAAAAGAAGTTCAGTTAGATACGACCATATTAGATGACATTATTAATGATCTGGACCAACGAATACTAAGTTTACAAAAGTCGGATGTTTCCAAAGACATTTTAGAACTTCAGCAAAGGATAACATTCTTTAATCATAAAGAAAAATTAAACGATCATATTTCGACAATTCAAACAACAATTTCAGAAATGGATTGGGTTAGTAAAGCGCAAAAAGCAAAGAGTAAAATTGCCAAACGAGATATAACTAACAAAGAAAAAGAGCTATCTGGAATGTATTTTAATCAAGCTTATATCGATAAATTTAACGAAGAGTGTATCAAGCTAAACGGAGATTTTGGAATAAGTATCAACCACACCGCTTCAGCCGGAACTTCATATCGGCAATTATTTATAAAAGGGAAACAACCTTCGGAGGTATTAAGTGAAGGTGAGCAGAAAGTCATATCGCTTGCTGATTTTTTATCTGAAACGATTTTATCAGGGGTTAATAGAGGCATTATTTTTGATGATCCTGTAAACTCCCTGGATGAAAAAAGAAAAGGCAAGATATCAGAACGATTGATTGAAGAATCGTTGTCGCGGCAAGTGATAGTTTTCACACACGATCTGGTTTTCGTCTCTCAGTTAATTACTAGTTGTGAGGATGGTGGTAAAAAGCATCTTTGCCACTGGATTGAAAAACGTGATGGTAAGCCAGGTTATATATCCCTAGAAAATGCACCGTCATATGAAAAAGAATATAGAAACAACAACATTCCTTTAAATCACTACCAATCCGCTAAAAAGATAGATTGTACCGCGAAAGATAGAGAATCGCATATTAGGGATGGTTTTACTAGTTTGAGAACGTGCTATGAGGTGCTGGTAATTAATGGCCTTTTTAAAAACGTTGTTCAGCGATTTAATGAAAGAGTAAGTGTTGACACTTTAAAAAATGTAAACTTTGACGTCACTGTCAGAGACGAAATTTCAACTGGTTTCTATAATTGTTGTAAATATATGGAGGGTCATTCGCATAGTGACGGTTATCCTTATCAAAAGCCAGAACTTGATAATTTAAATGAGGAAATTCAGCGGTATAATGCAATAAGGGCCAAAGTCACAGCCAAACCTTCAAAGTAGTTCTAAAATAATCGTTCGAAAATATCAAGGCAGTTATATAATCTTTCGATCCAACATTTTGCAATTTCAAGACCTATTGCTTCTACCTCTAGTGGTTCTAAACTGTGGCTCGAATTATTGTTAATAGTATTAAGGGCTTGCGGCTCTTTCGAAACTGCATTTTGCCACAAACCGTTATCGAGCCTTATAAAAAAGCTATCTTCTACAAATCGGTTTTTAAAAGAAATTAGAAATTCTGGCATGTCCCATTTAAGTGGCTCTTTAACTACAACATCGGTTTCGAGCCCTTTTATCACTGTTTTTATATTAAAAGTATTCATTCAATATATTTTTAATCAATTCAAAAATACTAAATAAATTAGCATTTACAATTATTTACTAAATAAATTAGTAAATAACTTTTCTCCCGCTGTCCGTAGTTTCCAAACTAAGGACGACTATGCCTGGAGACTTTGTCTCCATTAAGCCTCCCGCTGCTAATAGTTTCCACCGTGCATAACACTTATTGCATTATTAACCGCCATCATTTGTTTTGGTATTCGCCGGCACATTTGGTTCGTTAAAGTTATCACTCCCTTTTTGCCGGATGCGATTGTCGCGCGCCGTCGTCCCTAATATTTGAGCCACCAGTTCTGGGCTGAGCATTTTATCAATTGTAGATGTTTTGCGGTCCCAATCGGGGTTGAGCTTTAAATGTGGGGGTGGCTTTTCTTGGTCATTGGTCAATACGTGACTAATTATTGGCGGGGACTGTATAACCTGCGCGGTTGTGTGCTCCCCATAAGGCCCTTGTTCATACGTAATCCCCGGCTCCGGAAACCCCTCCCTACCCTCCCCCGGGAGGGAATCGCACGGGGCTGCCGCTTTTTCATCCGGATATTTTTTTTGGTCGTTGGTCATTAGTGCTGGTTGTATGTCTTGTGTGGTTGTGTACTCCGCAGCAGGCCTTTCTTCATATATAATTCCTGGCTGCGAAAACCCCTCCCTGCCCTCCCCTGGGAGGGAATCGCACAGGGTGGCCGCTTTTTCTACGTCATTGGTCAACAATGGATTGGAATATCGAAGCAGCCGGTTTACCGTAGCCAGGCCTACGCCCAACTGGTCGCTTATTTCGCGCTGGCTGTGGCCGTCGGCGGCGAGGGCGGCTATTTTATTGGCCAGGTGTTGGCGGTCTGCGGCGGTGCGGGTGAGCAGGTGGTGGCGTTCGGGGCTGTAGCCTTCAAACTCAAAATGCAAAAACGTGCCGGGCTTTTGGATGCTGCACAGGGCTACATTGTCGTGGCCGTAGCGTTGGCGGGTATTGCGCTGTTTGATTTGCTTGAGGTAGCAAAGATCAGTGTCGGCGGTGCTTTTGCCGATGGCGAAGGCGCTGTCGGCAAAGTTGATGAGCAGCTTGCTGCCGTGCAGGTCGTCTGCGCTGATGGGTTGGGTGGCGTTCCGGCGTTTTGGGGTATGCGCCAGTACGAGTATGGACAGGTTGTGTTCGGTTTTTAACGCTTTGAGGCTTTTCATCAACGCAAGCGCCACCGCCGAATTTTCAGTGCCGCCACGCAGGCAGGTAATATTGTCGATTATCAGCACGGTGGCCTTCGCCTGGTTTACTTTATATTCGATTGCGGCAATGAGCAGCTCGTTTTCGTTGACATTGGGCGGCGGGTCGGGGATGAAATTATACTGGGCACGGAAAAAATTATCCGAAAATTTATAGTCTTCTTCGCCCCGGCTGTAACGCAAGCCGAACTGGGCTTTGCTTAGCTCGAAATCGATGTAGAGCACACGGGCGGGCGGCGCCTGGCAGGTGAAAGGTGCAATGCTTTGTCCACGGGCAATGCTTTCGCCGATCTGCACAGCCAGGATGGATTTGCCGATGTTGGTATCGGCGAACAGCATACACAATTCGCCCTGGTGCCAAAGCTCGCCCAGCAGCATTTTGGCTTCGGGTTCGCGCCGGGCGAGTTCCAGCCAGCGGTTGCCGTTTTCGATGGTAAACATGCGGCGAATGTCGTCGGGACTGGGTCGCGCGGGTTCGGGGCGTGATTTTCTCCTGGCGGGGCGGTACGGCAGTCCGCGGCCTTCGGCGCGCAATTGTTCAATGATGGGCGGGCGTTCGGATAGTGGGTTGGTTTGCATGGGGATAGTGATTACAACAAATTTAAGGGGTTGTTTTGGTTAAAGTGCTGACACTGTTTTGTCAGTACTTGGGGCGATTTGTAGGCGTGAAATTTAACCATAGGAGATACGGAGGATGCACAGAGCGCACAGAGATGGAAAAGAAGGCGGTAAGAAAATGAATTTAACGGCTCAGTGACCTCGGCGTTTTTTTCTCAGTGTCTTTGTGGTTAAATGTTCGCCCTTGTTTGTGTTGTCACCGACAAGACAGGGTTAGAATGGTGAAAACACCAACAAAGGCGCAATTTCTGTCAACTCAAAAAAGCGGAACACCCTGATTATAAACAAATTACAGCAACACATCCCAAAACGCAAAATTACATAACAATTGGTTATCAGATACTTACATTTTGATAAAATATCAATTAACTGATAATCAGCATGTTTCATGGTGTTCCATCCCGTTCTGCGGAAAAATGGAACGCATGGCGGGTGGTTATCCGGCTATTTTACCCCCACGCGGACGGTTAAAATCATTAAAGTTTATTTTGTGACGTACCTCAACGGCTTAAATGATGCCCGTCACTTAACTAATCCGCCCGTGGTTGTACCTTCGTTAAAAAACGGTTCCAATTTCCGTTATTAACCCGGTTATCGAAAATTAATAAATATGTGGTGGCAGTACGCTTTGGTTTTTTTGGGGTCGTTTATATTTGATGTGGTGGCCATTCCGTTCCCGCCCGCTTTCACTATTATGATCTTTTTCCAAATAATGTATGGGTTAAACATCTGGACGGTTATTATAATTGGCGTTGCGGGTTCAATTTTAGGCAGGTATGTACTTACGCTTTATATCCCGCTGCTGGCTGGTGGCATCTTTAAAAAATCAAAGAATGAGGACATCCAGTTCCTTGGTGAAAAAATGAAGGAAAAGGGCTGGAAAGGGCAAATGGGTATTGTTGCTTATTCCTTATTGCCCCTGCCCACAACACCGCTGTTCCTGGCGGGCGGCATTGCAAAAATCCGCCCGCTGTATATTATCCCGGCATTTTTTGTGGGCAAATTCACCAGCGACGCTATTACCGTAA
The DNA here is from genome assembly GCF_024055575.1 of Mucilaginibacter flavidus. GTDB lineage: Bacteria > Bacteroidota > Bacteroidia > Sphingobacteriales > Sphingobacteriaceae > Mucilaginibacter > Mucilaginibacter flavidus. The sequence goes on from NZ_JAMXOE010000001.1 coordinate 52,869, forward strand.
ATTTAGGTAAGTATGCCTCGGAGCACATCAATACAATGTTCGATACCGTTTCGTGGAAATCGATTGCGAGTTTGATTGTTTGGCTGCTTTTTTTGGGCGCGGTTTTGTTTATCGACTGGCGCACGCTTATACAAAAGAAAACATTTACGCTAAACTTTAGGATATGGAAGCGGCGCAAGGTTGTTAATGATGGGTAGAAAATAATACTTTTACATTCCATTTAATTAACCCCTATGCTAAAGATCAGCCTTGTGCAATTTACCCCCGAATTTGGCGCCCCCGCTAAAAACCTGCAGCACATAGCCGGTTTGCTGCAGGGTGTTGAAACAGATATCATCCTCCTGCCCGAGCTTTGCACTACGGGTTACTCCTTTTTAAACCAGGCAGAAGCACTGGCCGCTGCCGAAAGGCTGGATGGCGAAAGCATTGCTTTTTTTAAACAACTGGCTAACGAACATAAAGCTATGGTGATAGCCGGCTTTGCCGAGCGGGATGGCGAAAACGTGTACAATTCGGCATTGATTGCTTTGCCCGGCGGGGAACTGAAGGTGTACCGTAAAACCCACCTGTTCTTCCGCGAAAAGGTATGTTTTAGCGAAGGTAATTCGGGATTTTTTATCGTCGACCACCCGCTAAAGGATTGTAAAGTGGGCGTGATGGTCTGCAACGACTGGCGGTACCCCGAAGCTGCCCGCAGTCTGGCCCTGCTGGGCGCGGATATCATAGCCTGTCCGTCGAACCTGGTGTCGAATGTGTGGGGAATTGGTATGGCTGCGCGGGCTTTGGAAAATAAAGTTTATGTAGCCGTTGCCAACCGCTGCGGCACCGAAACCCGGCAGATGAACGACGGCAGCACACAATCATTAACCTTTACCGGCGGCTCGGTAGTTTATAACTTCACCGGCGAACCCATTGAACAGGCTGACAAAACTGAACAGCGTGTAACAAGTCTCGAAATAGATCCTTTACTAACCAGGGACAAATTTTTTAACGCTTATAACGATTTGTTGAACGATCGCAGGCCGGAGTATTATTTGGGTTGATGTGATAAAATACCCTTTAACCATATTTGAGACTATAATACAGCCGCAGGCTGTGGCCCTATCCTTCCTTCCCCATATCCAGCCAAACTACCTTCTGCTCGCTTTTATGCGCTTTACCAATAATGTCCTTATACAAATCGGGCCTGCGGGCTTTTCTATAGCGGTAGCCCCCGGCCCGGGTTAATTTATCAGCGGTTATTTCGGCTATAACAAAACTATTGTCCATGGTGCGGCATTCGGCCATAATTTCACCAAATGGGTCGATAATCATGGAGCAGCCGTTTTTCAGTTGATCGTGGTCCATACCGATGGCATTGGCAAATATGGCGTATATCGCATTGTCGTAAGCGCGCGCGGGCAACCATTTCATTAACCATTCGCGACCTTTGGGGCCATCAAATTCGGCGCGCAGAATCTGGGCATTAGCTTCCTTGTCTTTCCACAATCTGGCATCAACAAAACCAGCACCCGGCCGGGTTGATGGTGTGCACATGGTAACATGGGGCATAAAAATAATATCGGCGCCAAGCAGTGCCGTTGCCCTTACGTTTTCGATCACGTTGTTATCGTAGCAAATCAGTATGCCACATTTCCATCCGTACAAATCAAAAACTGTATAGCTGTCGCCTGGAACCAGGTGTGTATTTATAAACGGATGCAGCTTGCGGTGGCTTGCCGCCAGTCCGGTTTTATCAACGCATATGTAGGGTTTGTACAGGTTACCCTCAGCATCCTTTTCGAAGAGGCCCGCCAATATGGTAATATCAAATTCGGCCGCAATTTGCCGCAGTGCTTCAACACTGGGGCTGTCGGTCAGTTCTTCCGCAAGCTCCAGCATTTGGGCTTTTGAAAGTCCTCGTGCGAAGGTGTAACCCGTTATGCAGCATTCGTGAAAGGCAATAACGTTTGCCCCCGCCGCGCTTGCCTGCCGGGCCAGCCTCTTAATAACTGAAAGGTTATAGATTTTGTCGCCGCTTTTATGCTCAAACTGGGCGGTAGCAATTTTGATGATTTCCATGTGTTTTGTTTAATGTTAGTCAAAACTACCCATTGCGACGTGGGGATACTTGGAAGAAACCGACGTTTTGAAAAAAGTCGAAAGTCTTTAGTCGAAAGTCCTAAGTCGAATATTCACTTTTGACTTAAGACTCCCGACTTAAGACTCCTCCCCTACATCTGCATAAAATTAATAGCGAGCAAATTGCTGTTGCTGCGGTATTGTAATGGCGTAACGCCTGAGCTTTTTTTAAACCAGTTATTTAGATGCGCCTGGTCGTAATAGCCGCTGTCGTAAACAATAGCTGCCAGTTTGTCGTCGGGTGGGTGGTTTTTAAGCAGCTTTAAAAAATGCTGCAGTTTAATAACGTCCGCAAACTTTTTGGGGTTGATACCAATATAATGTTTGAATTTGCGCTGCAGTTGCCGCTCGGTAACGGGGATTATTTTCAACAAGCCCTCAACTGTTACAATGCCCTTGTGCTGATAAATCAGGCTGATGGCCTGGTTAAAGGCTGCTTCGGTAGGGTATGCAGCAGTCATTTTTTTCAAAAGGAATTTTTCAATAACGGCGATTATTTCATGGCTGCATTTGGCGCTCTGTATTTGAGCTTCAATCTCGTGCACCTCGCTACCATAAAAATCAATAAGGTTGATGGTGCTGTTATTCAACTCATCTGCCGATACCTTAAATAATGCGTTGATACTGTATGGATGCAAAACCACTACCACCATACCCAGGCTACCAGTCGCCTGCAAATCGTAATAATGGGTTATTTGCCCATATACAAAACTGCGTGGCTGCGTTTGTTGCGCTACATCATTATGATAAAGCTGCTTAAACTGATTTTTATAATGAAATACAATGCCGGGGTTACCATCCGAAAACAAACGGTAGTTTGAATGAATGTTCCGGTCGCTCTCTAAAATTAAATAGTGCTTTACGATGGATGACAGTGCTGCTGTCGGTGGCAATTGCATATGGCGCGGTTTGCTTTATAAAGATAGTCAATTTTTCAGAGTCAAGAGCCAAGATTAAAGAGCCAAGAAAAAAAGTTGCGAGAGCCCCCGGTAAGCTTGTTTATAAAAGCCCAAAACTTTGGTTAACATAGTTGCACGGCATTTGCCCGGCGTTAAATATCTGCAAAACTATTAACTAAACAACCACCCGCATTGGAAGAAACCGACAATTGAACCAGCCGCCCGGCAAATAATACTGGTATAATTTAATAAAGCAAACGAGCAAACATTTTGGAAAACAAAAGGCCACTTGCCGGTATGTGATGTTCGTCATTTTATACCTTAATCTAAACTTATACTTTGGCCGCCGTTACTGTTTTTTATGTCCCAAACTATAGTTAATCCAAAAAAAGGTTACCGTTTATCTGTTCGCTCATTATTTGCCTGGCGTGTTGCCCAAATCAGTGTTTGGTTAGTTGGTGCCTGCATTTTATACTGCCTGCTTTTTTATCCGCGGATCGGTCTTTTGTTATTTTGGAACATACTTATACCCGTAGCACCCGCTTTGCTGGTGGTATTTACCGGCCTGTGGCGTAACATTTGCCCACTGGCAACTACAAACCTGTTACCCCGGCATATGGGGTTATCAAAAGGCAAAAAGTTAACTGCAAAACAATCAGGGATTTTAAATCTGTTGGGGGTAATTGCATTATTTGCTATTGTGCCATTGCGGCATGCCATTTTTAACACCAGCGGCGTTGCCACGGCCTCGTTGATTATGACATTGGTTTTGGTAGGCATTGTATCCGGGCTATTTTACGAATGGAAAAGTGTATGGTGCTCCGGCCTCTGTCCTATACATCCCGTTGAAAAGTTATATGGCGGTAATGTGCTAATGGCGGTGCCCAATGCACACTGTACCAACTGCATGAACTGCGTAGTTCCCTGTCCCGATTCTACGGTTACCACTCACCCCGTGTCGTCAGGCAAAACCATTTACCAACGACTAAGCATGTTTTTAATTACGGGTGGGCTGCCGGGCTTTATATGGGGATGGTTCCAGGTGCATGATGAACAAAAAGCAGGTTTAAATATTCTATTTGTGGCGGTCTATAAAATGCCGCTTATTGGCTTAGCGTTTACACTCACTGTTTTTTTAATCTCAAACGCCATTATAAACCGGAAATTCGAAAAAAAACTGGTGAATTTTTTTGCCGCCGCGGGTGTATCGTGTTACTATTGGTTCCGTATACCAGCTTTACTTGGCTTTGGCAAATCCGGCAGCGAAGGCTTACTGATCAACCTGCGGGGTACGCTGCCACTCTGGGGCACCGAGCTATTGGCCGGAGCGGCCGCCGCCTTCTTTTTTTATTGGCTGGTAGCCCGTAAGCAAAACAATAAAAGCTGGCTCTTACGACCGCCATTTGCCATCAAAAAACAGCGTTTAAAACCCGGCATCACTGTTTGACGGACCCCCACAAACATCGGCGACCTTACTGTTGCTATTACTGGTCCGAAAATTGACAGTTGCCTTGAACTAACTGAACAAATTATGGAACCCTTAAAAGCCCCTCCCATTACCATTAACCCAACCGACGGGCAAACACTGTCGGTAGTTGGCGATAATTACCGCATTTTGATAAGCGGTAAACAAACAAACGGCGCCTTTGCCGTTATTGATATGCTGGTGCCACCCAATGGAGGCCCCGGCCCTCACGCCCATGCAGGTTTCGATGAATCGTTTTATGTGATTGACGGCGAAGTTGAGGTAAAATCACAAGCGGGTACTTATATTGCGAAAAAGGGCGCTTTAGTGAACATACCCAAAGGTGGCATTGTGCACTGTTTTAAAAACAAAACGGATACATTAGCGCACTTACTTTGTACTGTTACGCCGGCCGGGCTGGAAGAAATGTTTTTAGAAATCGGTAAACCGGTTGACGCCGGCACTTTCCTGCCGCCACCACCAATGGACGAAGACAGCATTAAAAAGCTAGTAAACATTGTCGAAAAATACGGTCAAAAGGTGTACCCGCCCGATTTTTTAGGCTAAATACCGGGTAGTGACGTCCCATTTCTTGTAATAAAATGGTTTATATTAGCACTTTAAAACATGTTTAATTTTTAATTAAAGGTTTTGAGCGCCTTATCGCAAGTTTGCGCTTTACAGGCATTTATTAATTACTAACCTAAGTATGCCGCCAGCCGAGAATATCACCAACAGTAACAACTACTATAAAGCAATTTTTGACAATTCGCTTAGTGCCGTATTTTTCACCATCCCCAATGGTACTATTTTGGATGTTAACAAGGCCGCCAGCGATATTTTTGGCTACACCACCGATGAATTCAAAAAGATAGGACGATTCGGCCTGTTTGAATTGGCCGACCCCAACTTTCTTTTATTTTTACAAACCAGGGACCGTGATGGCGCTGCCAAAGGAGAGGCCATCGGTATCAGGAAAAATGGCGAACGTTTCCCTTGCGAAATGTCGGCAGTGGTTTTTAAGGACGATAACGGTGAGCCACGTACCTGTGTTAATTTAATTGATATAACCGAGCGGCGTGCTACTGAAAAAGAAATATTTACCCGGCAACAGCTATTGAATGCCGTAGTTAACAACACTAACGACGGCCTCGCGGTTACAGACAAGGAAGGGCATTTTTTGATATTCAACCAGGCGATGATTGGCTTGCTTGGTAGCGGACCCGTGGACTCCAAAACATATGACTGGTCGAAAAAGTTTAATATATATCAACAGGATGGAGACTCTTTGGTGCCGAACGGTAAGTTACCAATTGTTAGGGCATTGCACGGCGAAAAAATCAAGGATGAGATTTACTTAATTAAGAACCCTGAAAAAGGCAACATTTATTTGTCGATTTCAGCCTCGCCTATAAAAGACGAAAAAGGTGAAATTATTGGTAGTTTGGTTGTCGACCGCGATATAACTAACCAGTTTTTATACCAGGAAAATTTAAAGATAATCAACGATAAGCTGCTCGCCAGCAACGAACGCTTTAACTACGTTGTAAAGGCCACCCATGACGCTATATGGGATATGGATTTAAAAACATACCATATACAATGGGGCGAGGGCTACGAAAAGGTGTTTGGTTACAAACTTGGACAAATGGAAGGCGACTATATTGAGTGGAAAAACAAAATCCACCCCGACGATGTCGACCGGGTAGTTAACAGTATACAGTTTTCGATAACAAACAAAAGCAGCCAAATTTGGGAAGAAGAATATCGCTACGCCAAAGCTGATGGTACCATGGCTTATGTTTACGACAGGGGCTACATAATACACGATAAAGACAACATACCGCTACGCATGGTGGGTGCAATGCAGGATCTTACTGCCCGCAAAAACTACGAAACTGAACGGACACAACTGATTGAAGACCTGATACAGCAAAACAAAAACCTGGAGCAGTTTACGTATATTATATCGCACAACTTACGGTCGCCGGTGGCAAATATTATGGGTTGCGCCGAAATGCTGAAGGATGAAGAACTTGATGCTGATGATAAGGAAATAGCCGTACGGGGCCTCTCGCGGTCTATAACCAAGCTTGATGATGTAATTACCGACCTGCACACCATTCTGCAATCAAAAAACGAACTGAACGAGAAGAAAGAAACAGTAAAGCTTTACGAGGTTTTTAGCGATGTTAAAAGCAGCCTGAATACGATAGTAACACAGGCGGGCGCAACAATAAAAACCACATTCGGGGTAACAGAGATTAGGTCGATCAAGTCGTTTATCTACAGTATATTTTTAAATCTTATATCAAACAGCATTAAATACAACCGCGAAAATGAGCCCCTGGTTATTGAAATCAGTAGCACGCAGAACGGCAATAAATTAATACTGAAATTTAAGGATAATGGGCTGGGCATTGATTTAGCGGCGAAGGGCGGCGATTTATTTGGCCTTTACAAACGTTTTCATAGCCACGTGGAAGGCAAAGGTCTTGGGCTTTTTATGGTGAAAACGCAGATAGAAACCATGAAGGGCAAAATTACAGTAAAAAGCGCACCCGGCGAAGGAACGGAGTTTGAGATTGAATTGCCGGGCGAATAGTTATTGGTCGTCTCTTCTTGACTGGGTGTCTGGATAAATAGTTTAGTTACGCCGTAGACGCGATGCTTCGCGTCTGACGAAGGACAGGTATCACGTAACTTAATTACATCTCACACCCATTGCGAAAATTTATTTGCACGCAGGAGACGCGAAGCATCACTTCTCTACGGCTACATAGATTAATGTCCATTCATTCGCACTACCCCCACGTAATATCCGCAGGATTCACAGTTGCAATAAACTCATTTGCTGCAGCCACTCCTTTTTCAAGCATGCCCCTCATTTCAACAGGATCAAAAGTCAATCCGCCCGGACCACCACCCAATGGCGCAGTCGGCTGGAAGGTGAAAAACTTTATTGGCTGTTTACCCTGGTAAGGGTTCTTTACCTCGGGGATATTAAAGTATTCATCTACCGCATCACTGCTTATGCCGCCGGCTTTCATTTTCGATTTTACGGCCTCGATATAAGTTAGGGCTGTGTTGTATTGCTGCGGGATAATCAAATCATCCTTGGCCACACCGTCCGAAAAAATTCCGATAGTTTTTTGCAAGATGCCAAACAGGTCCCCGTAGCTAACATTGTCGACGGCATCCTCCTCGGGCGACAGCAATATGGTAAAAATTTCGGTCGCACCGTTATCTATTGCCATTTCTATGCCCACGTACTGCTTAACGCCGCCATCAACAAACTGGAAGGTTGGGTTGGGGTCACCGGGCACATCCCTGTTTACTGTGATAGGCTGCATAAACACGGGCTGGCACGCCGAAGCCATTACCGCCCGGCGAAAATGATTGGCATCTACCATGGTTTTTATTTGGTAATTATCGGGTTCAATTGGTGCAGTATCCGTTGTAAATACCACTAACTCGCCCGATTGCATGCAGGTGGTATTGATAAACAGGCGCTTGCCGCTTGCCAACAGGGTGTTGTAACGGTCATCGGTATAATTCTTTCCCAATGTGTTCCATAAGGGTGTGGCATCAAAAATCGACTCATCCCCTATCCTGTCGCCCAGCCTGTTTTGCAGCACGATATCCTTTGTGGTTTGCGTGGTGTAAATTTCCTCCAGCAGCGCCATTTCGTTCATCGCCAGCAGCGGCACTATTAATGAGCCCGTGCTGGTGCCCACATACATATCAAACTTAAGATTGGGATAATTCTCCAATAATCTTTTTACAATACCCACAGCAAAGGCTCCCTTCGAACCGCCGCCGCTAATAACTAAGGCCCTGCTCATATAGGTTTAATTTTAGTTTTTTTACTGATACGGAATCCCAGCGAACTCTGCAGCCACCAGTCGTGCAGGCCATAGTCCCGGTGCAAGGTTATTCCTAAAACCACCAGGTTACCAATGTCGGCATTTATGCCGCCGCCCAGCAAACGCTGCCTGCCCGTACCCCATAAATGGTCGATACTGAGATTGATGTTGCCCAAACTGCCAAATGGCTCGGCTTTAAGTGTTGTTAATTTTATGGATACCGTTGGGCCGAACGCACCCTGCAACTTTTTGTCGGTATAAAACCCATCGGCTATCACACCTCCCCTAATCAAGTTGGTTACAAAGGTATACTGAGAAACCAGTTGGATCCCGCCGGTATAAAGATCCGGCGTATTGCCGTTAAAGGTGGTCACCATACCACTATGCAGTTTTAAATGCATAATAAACTCCTTCGGAAATTCAGGATCCTGGGCCAATAAACGAATGGAAAATAAAAGCAGCAGGAGTGCCAGGCTAAATGCTTTCATAGGATTAAAGTTTAGTTAAATAAATGTAGGTAACAATTATTTAACTTACAATACCATCCATATTTTATTTTTTAATTAATGGTTTGTCCGTTTACATGCAGGTTTATCAGGCAGAGGCTTTTACTGCCACGAATCTGATTTTTTAAATCGTATTTTTGAAAAGTTCAATAATGGCACCAGGGAGACTACAATCAACTTTTATTTGTTTAATAATTCTTGTGTTTTTACAGGTTAGTTCGGATGCAACAATTCTCCGCCTTAAAAACTGTAAAAAAGCAATACATCAAAAAACAGCAAAGAAAAAGAAACCCGGTTTTGTTGCCACTACAATTCCATATTCACAAGCGAACTGTAACGACATAAACTGGGCGTCGTGGGGAAGTTTTACAGGTGCGAGCGCGACAGGTACCATTAACGATGCAAACGGAAGCCTCGTTAACGTAACAATGACGTCGAATTTTGACTTTGGCTCTACTCCCGGAATTTACAATTACTCAAAATTCAGCACTTACCCTTCGCCGATACCCGATGCACAAGTTCCGGAAACAACTTGGTCGAAGGGTGCCGGCGGGACCACTACAATGTGCTTTTCAAAAACTGTTACTAACCCTGTGTTGTTAATAGCATCACTTGGAAGTTCGGCCGGCATAAGCAGCAAACTCGATTTCTCGCTCCCTTATGTAGTTTTGTTCGATGGTGGAAATATGGTATATAACAGCAGCACTTCGTTAACCGGCACCGAGGGGTACGCGATCATTATGTTTCCGGGTGATTTTACCTGCGTCACCATAAACTCAACAACTGAAGAGTTTTATACCAATATTACCTGGGGCTTACGACCGCCTCCTTTCCCAATCAATATAAACGAGGGAACTAATAGCTGCGGCAAGGTTGTGCTCACTGCCGACGGCGGCGTAACCTACTTGTGGAACGACGGCGATACCCCGGATAAGGCTACAAATACATTTCATCAAAGTGGGACGTACATTGTTACCGTTACTAATTCGGCAGGCTGCACAACGTCAGCCTCAAAAATTGTGACAGTTAATCCTGATGGTTCGCCACCAGTAATTTCTCAAACAGCAAGTAGCTGTGGCAGTATTACGCTTACAGCCAGCGGCGGTGTGTCTTATTTGTGGGATGGAGGCGATACTCCGGGCAGCCCTACAAACACTTTTCGTCAAAACGGCACTTATACTGTAACAACTACCAGTGCCGGGGGCTGTATTGCGTCTGCTTCAAAAACAGTTACTATTGCGGCGCCCCCAGTACCCGTCATTTCGGGCAATACAACAGGCTGCGGTAGTTTAACGCTTACGGCGGGCGGGGGGGCATCTTATTCATGGGATGGCGGCGACACGCCCGGGCAACCGGCAAACACATTTCATCAAAGCGGCACTTACACGGTATTGGTAACTGATGCTAACGGATGCTCTGCTTCTAAGTCCACAACAATTACTGTTAATCCTGATGCTGCTGCGCCGGTAATTTCGGTTACAGCAAGCACATGTGGCAGCGTTACGCTTACAGCAACCGGCGGCACATCTTACCTTTGGGATGGCGGTGACACACCCGATAAGCAAACGAATACCTTTCATCAAAGCGGCACTTATACGGTAAACGCAACCAATGCCGGCGGCTGTACTATGCCCGCCTCAAAAACTATCACGGTTGACGTGCCTCCTATTTTAACTATTTCGGGTAACACCACAGATTGCGGCGGTGTAACACTAACAGCTGGCAGCGGCGCTGCATCCTACGCTTGGGATGGTGGCGATACCCCGGGCAGCCCGGCAAATACCTTTCATACCAGCGGGACTTATAACGTTTTGGCTACATACGCCAACAGTTGCACAGCAACGGCAGCGGTTACGGTAACTGTAAATCCTGCTGTGTCGCCTTCCGTCAATATCAGTGCCAGCCCGTCAACGGCTGTTTGTTCAGGCACCCCTGTAAGTTTTACTGCAGGCGCAGTAAACGGCGGAAACTCGCCCTTACTTCAATGGTACAAAAATAATATACCGGTGGCGACGAGTGCTACTTATACGGTAACCGACCCTCTAAATAATGACATCATTGAATGTAATTTAACCAGCAACGCATTGTGTGCTACGCGTTCAGTTGTGAGCAGCAATACCATTACTTTAGTGGTAAATGCAATCCCAACAATAAGCATCAGTCAGGAAGTGATTGTGAACGGCTCGGATCCTGTCAGGATAAACCCAATAATTACCGGTGACATAGCAAAATACCAGTGGACACCAACTGCCGGGTTAGATGACCCGACTGTACCAAACCCGCTGGCGGCGCCAGACTATACCACGACTTATAAGTTAACTGTAACAACCGCTACCGGGTGCGAAGCTTCGGCTTTGGTAACAGTAAAAGTGTTAAAAAATGAAATTGTAATACCCAACACATTTACGCCAAATGGCGATGGCATTAATGACACATGGGATATTACTTACCTTTCGGATTACAAAGATGCAACCATCGACATTTACAACAGGTGGGGCCAACATTTATTTCACTCAATTGGTTATTCCAAAGCCTGGGATGGTACCTATAACTCAAAACGGTTACCGGCAGGCACCTACTATTACGTTATTGACCTTAAATATAATAATTACAAACGCCGGAGCGGTTGGGTGGCAATTTTGAAGTAAACCAGGCATTAAACGCACCCTTTTTACCACCGGTGCCTCTTTGAAAGACCTGGCGGCAACAGAAAAATACTTTTTGTCGATGTAAAAGTATTACACATTCACCTAAAAACTGTCTGTTCTTTTCCCTATCTTGCCTCAATAAACATTATCCCGCAATGAGGTTTGTAAAAGCTTTTATAGCCATATTTTTCACAATTGCACTTATCGTGGTGCTGGAAACAAAAATAGGCGATATTCCGGCCATGGGTATATTCCTTAACCCTTCAACCGGTTTCTGGCAAAATGCTGAAAGCAAAAATATTCTGCCTGCTGAAAAATTGAAGCTAACCGGCCTGCAGGATGAAGTCATCATCAAATACGACGACCATCGCATCCCCCATATCTTCGCCAAAAACGACCACGATCTTTACTACGCCCAGGGCTTTGTGACCGCCCGCGACCGCCTGTGGCAAATGGATATACAAACCCGCAGTGCAGCGGGTCGTTTATCCGAAGTTGTAGGCCCAAAAGCTTTGGAGATCGACCGTTATCACCGCCGCATGGGCATGGTTTACGGCGCCGAAAACGGGCTTAAGGGCATTATGGCCAACCCACAAACGCGCACCATGGTACTGGCTTATACCGAAGGGGTAAACAGTTACGTGCACAGCTTATCTCCAAAGAGCTATCCTATTGAGTTTAAGTTGCTGAATTATGCCCCGGAAGAGTGGAAACCCATCAACTGCATATTTTTATTAAAGCTGATGTCGGAAACATTGGCCGGCGGGTCTGACCAGTTTGCCATGACTAATAACCTGCGCGTTTTTGGCGCAAAAGCCATTAACGACCTTTTTACAGATTACCCTTTTCATGAAGACCCCATAATGCCTGTTGGCACCAAATGGAACTTTAAGCCGCTGCCTATCCCAAAACCATCAGCGGGTTATTTGGCGCAGATGACTGAAAATATCAAACCAAGAGAAAAAGTTGATGGCATTGGCAGCAATAACTGGGCAATAACAGGCAGCAAATCGGCCACCGGTTATCCCATTTTGGCTAACGACCCGCATTTAAATTTAACTTTCCCGGCAATATGGTACCAAATACAGTTATCATCGCCAACCGGGAATGTAAACGGGGTTTCGCTGCCGGGTGCTCCTTGTGTAATTATTGGCTATAACCAAAAAATAAGCTGGGGCGTTACCAATGTTGATGCCGACGTGCTCGATTGGTACCAGGTAAAGTTTAAGGACAATACTAAAAACGAATACTGGTATAACAACAAATGGAACCCGTTAAAAAAACGAGTGGAAGTTATAAATATCCTCGGCCAGGCGCCTGAGGTCGACACTGTGCTGTACACCCATCATGGCCCGGTAGTTTATGAAACAAAGGCAAAAAAACCTAAGGACGAGTTTGAAAACATACCGGTTGGCGATGCCCTAAGATGGATAGCACACGATGAGTCGAACGAGTTTTTGACTTTTTATAACCTTAACCGGGGTAGAAATTATGCCGATTACCGCGAAGCACTTACCCATTTTACCGCCCCCGCACAAAACTTTATTTTCGCCAGCAATGACAATGATATCGCCATAACGCCAAACGGTAAATTCCCCCTAAAATATAAAGAGCAGGGCAAATACATTATGGATGGCAGCGACCCGGCAAACGACTGGCAGGGCTGGATACCCGCCGACCAAAACCCAACGGTAAAAAATCCGCCGCGCGGCTTTGTAAGTTCGGCCAACCAGTCATCAACCGACCCATCTTATCCATATTATATTAACTGGCGCTTCGAGCAATATTACCGTGGCAAACGCATAAACGACAGGCTTGGCGCCATGCAAAAAGCCACTGTCGACAGTATGCGTATAATGCAAATGGATAACTATAGCATACTGGCGCAGGATGTATTGTCGGCAATGATTAAATACGTCGACCCAACCAAATTGAGCGACGACCAGGCAAAGGCATTCAACATCATAAAAAAATGGGATAAGCATTATGCCGCCAATTCAATAGGTGCCAGTATTTTTGATAATTGGTGGCGTAAGTTTTATCTCCTGGTATGGGATGATGAGTTTAATATTAAGGGAACCTATTTAAAATATCCATCGTTCGACGAAACTGAAAAGCTGCTGCTTACCGACCCCGGTTCAAAATGGTTCGACAACACCAAAACACCATTAAAAGAAACCTGCGCGGATATGGTAAACCATTCGTTTTATACTGCTGTCGACGAGTTAACGCGCAACAATGGCAAGCCCGGCGATAAATGGCAATGGGGAATGGTAAAAGAAACGTTTATAAATCACCTGGCGAATTTACCGGGATTTGGCACCGGGAAATTTTTCGCTGGAGGGCGCGGCGGCGTGATTAATGCCCTGCGAAATAATAATGGCCCAAGCTGGCGCATGGTGGTACAAATGGGACCAACGGTTAAAGGCTATGGCGTTTTCCCCGGCGGCGAATCAGGCAATCCCGGCAGTTTTTACTACCGCGATATGTTTGATACCTGGAAAGACGGCAAATTGAATGAATTGCTGTTTTTAAACTCGGCTGATGAAAATTCGGGGAGAGTGAAATCGACACTTGTGCTTAACAAAAAATAAAATATCAACAAAAATTAAAAAGTCTCCCCCTTCAGGGGGAGATTTAGAGGGGGCTAAATATGCTATTTTTCATCATACTGATATTAACCTTTGCCAGCGGATTCTTTTTGCCCTGGTGGGTAATTGCCATTGCGGCATTTTTACCGGCGCTGTTTATCGGCAAAACCCCGGCGCGGTCATTTGGAGCCGGCTTTGCGGCAGTGTTTATTACGTGGACGGTACTAGCACTTTTCAAAACCGTGCCTAATGATAATATACTGGCTACCCGGGTTGCCAGCCTTTTCCAATTGCCTAGCTGGATACTTTTACTGCTGATAACTGCACTGATTGGCGGTATAGTTGGTGGGATGTCGGCGCTGTCGGGGATATTGCTGAAGCGTGCCCTTGCAAAAAAACAATAAACAAAAACGCCCTGGTAAAAGTACCGGGGCGTTTTTGTCATAAAAAGACAACCTTTTACCTTTATCCTTTCATCTCCTCAACTACAAAGCCGTTAACGCAGCCTTCAACCCCGTAACTGCTTCCGAATCATTTTTATTGGTATCAAAAATCTCCTTCGAGGTTATATCAGAACCGTAAAAATTGGCATTAGCAGTTTTATCGATACCCAGGTTTGAGCCATTTATGCTGATTCCCGCAAACAAACCCCGGCTGCGCGAATAGGAATAAACCTCGGCGTCAAGCTTGTAATCCGTATTTGCTGAAGTGCTCCTGCCAACCGGTCCTGCCGCTGCCGAAGCATCGCCCCCAATGGTAAAATCGCCATTTTTAACTTTGGCCAGTACGCCCTTATGACGAAACACCAAAACCAAATCGACAGATTGCACACCGATTTGTGCGCCTATGCTGCCACCTGTCATGGTGATAAATACCGGATCGCTCCATTTGCCATCGCTCAATCTCACCATAGCAACTCCCCTGCCACGTTTACCGCCAACAACAAAGCCTGCATTTATTAATTTGGGCACTATTACTACGCCCTCGCATTCTGATAGTAGGTTATGGGGGATGCTTTCCTTTATTTTACCAAAATCCTTTAAAACGTTCGACGCAGCGTGCAAACGTTCAGTTTCTTTACTGCCATCAGTAAAAGCAGAGCTGGCTATAAAAAAGATGCTGAGTGCCAACGACAGCACTAAAAATTTGATTGATTTCATTATTGTGTTTTTAAGCAGATTAAATTTGTGCGCAAATATTATTGTTATAACCCTGAAATTTCAGCGTTGTTTGCAGGGGATTAATGGATTTTACCGATTTGTGACAACTGTCATTTATTTTCAAATCAACCCGTCATCAAATCTTCAAATCAACATTATCTTTGCCCCAATGAACAAGCAGCAGGTATTTTCAATCGATAACGAACAGGCATTTACAAATATTGCCTTGCAGATTTTTAAATACCAGGCCGAAAACTGCAAAGTTTACCACGATTTTATAACAGGACTAAATATTAATCCAGGTAATATTAACAGCATACAGCAAATACCTTTTTTACCTATTGAGTTTTTTAAATCGCATAAGGTATTAAGCTCAAACCAGCCTGCAGAGGTAACTTTTACCAGCTCGGGCACCACAGGCATGATAACCAGCAGTCACCTGGTAACCGATGTTAGCTGGTATACCGAAAGCTTTCGCAGGGCTTTTAAATTATTTTACGGCGATATTGAGGAATACACTATTCTTGCATTGCTCCCGGCGTATCTTGAACGCGAAGGGTCGTCGTTAATTTATATGGCCGATGACCTTATCAAACAGTCAAACAACCCGGATAGCGGCTTCTATTTATACAACTACGATGAACTTCACCATCAGCTTAAAAAACAGCAGGCAGCGAAAAAGCCTACACTGTTACTAGGCGTTACCTTTGCCCTGCTTGATTTTGTGGAGCAATACACACTAAACTTCCCCGAATTGATAGTGATGGAAACCGGTGGCATGAAGGGCCGGCGCAAAGAAATGATCCGGGAAGAACTGCATCTGCAACTATGTGATGGATTTGGCGTGAACGCCATCCACTCAGAATACGGCATGACCGAATTGCTATCGCAGGCTTATTCAAAAGGCGATGGCATTTTTAATTGCCCGCCATGGATGAAGATCATCACCCGCGACGCCAACGACCCGCTGGATTTGCTGCAAAATGATAAAGCAGGTGGTATAAATATCATCGATTTGGCAAACATCAATTCGTGCTCGTTTTTAGCCACACAGGATTTAGGGAAAGTTTATGCTGATGGCTCTTTCGAAGTATTAGGCAGGTTTGATAATTCTGATATAAGGGGCTGTAATTTGCTGATTGCGTAAACTTAACTTACTACTAACATAATATTATTATTTTTGCACCATACTAACTGGTATTACGATGATTGAGAAATTTTTGAACGAAGAACAGGACCCCAAAGCGGTTGAGAAAATATACATGCGCTTAACCGACCTGCTTACCACCGGCGAAGAAATAATATACATTGCGGTTCAAAAAAAACCTATAGTAAACTTATTCCCTGATTGCATTGCGTTAACCAGCAAACGTGTTTTGTTTTTTACCCCTGCAAACCTGGGCCTGTCGATAAAATTTGTTGATTTTGTTTGGAAAGATATCGTCGATGTTTATACAAAAGAAGAAATTATTGGCGCCATATTCAGTGTAAAAACCACCAATGGCGCCGAAATGGGGGTTGATTACCTGCCAAAGGTACAGGCCCGCAAGCTATACCAATACGCACAAGAACGTAAAGAATCAGAACGCGAAGCCCGCCGCCTGCGCGACCTGGAAGACAAACGTGCCGAAAGCGGAGCCATGCAATTTGAGCATGCCGCACAACTTTCATCGCAACAACCCGTAACCCCGGTTGCGCCTATACCGCAACAGCAGGAGCCCGTTCATATACCGGAAGCAGCCACAGCACCCATTGCCCAGGCCCCAAAACCGGATGAGCTTACCGAAAAATTGAAAAAATTAAGGATGCTGTTTGATAACGGCCTAATCTCGCAGGAGGAATACAATCACAAGAAATTAGATTTGTTGAATGACTTGTAATGTTCATTAGTTCACTGGTCATTAGTTCATTGGTGGACTGCCACAGATTTACAATTGAATTAATGAACCAGATACCAATGAACCAGTGAACAAATGAACCGATGAACTAAACTAACCTGCTGTCAAAATCAAAAGATTCTGTATTTATTACTTTTACCTTTTTCATATCCGGGTGCATTGGATTAAGCAGGTAATTATACTCTTCAGGCACAATTGCAGAGGGGACTTTCAACATAAAATATTCCTGCTTTTTTAAAAAATCGTCACCAATTCGGGCTAATATTTGAGGCGGGGAAACGTCTTTCCAGTCTTTTGGGAGAATGTCGGTTGTAATGGTTAGTATGTGTTTATCCGGCACTTCAACCTCCACCAGACAAAAATCATTAGGAACCATTAGAGGCTGCAAGTGCACCAATACCTCGAGCATTGCCAGTGAGCAGGACGATGCCAGGTATGTCGCAGGTTTACCAATACTATTCCATCTGCCACCAAACAAGCGTGCGCCGGTGCCGCTAAGGTCGTTGGCATAAGTGCATCGTGCAATGCGATAAAGTATCATCAGGAATTAAGCAAAAATACCGTGCTCAATGCGGCCCAATTCACGAAAAACCATATCAAAACCCGCTGAAGTATCAAGAATGGTAACAGGGGCTTCACCATTAAAGATTAAGCTTGGGGCTTTTATCCAAAGTTTAAATTTATCAATGGAGCCAAATACTTCCTCGCCGCGGGTATACAGGCGGGCAAGCTCTACGGCTTTCTCGGCATATTCGGTTTTTATAATATCATCATCATCGTAGCGTTGCAAAGTGCGCTCACTAATGTGTAGGATGTTTGCTAACTCTTGAATGTTCAGCGAGATTTTTTTTGCAAGGGTCATCAGCACAAGTTTGGAAAAACCCGTTCTTGCTACCTTTATTGCATCAAACCCCATAGGGTTAAATTCTTTGACACTCTTTGAGAGTATACCGCTAAATAAGTCAAATCGACTTGGGCTTATGGCATATTCTACCATTGGCTCACTCACGATGTTTGGAACATCTTCACGTTTTGTTTTATGCGACATATAGACAAATATAATTACCATTTGTCGCAAAACAAAATTTATTCAGCAATAATTAAAAAATAGTTTTTCTTACCTTTTTGAGCAACCAGGTATTTACCGCTTATTAAATTATCATTATTGTAAGTATCATCTGCCGAATTGATTTTCAGCTTATTGATGGCTGTACCGCCACCCTGTATCATTTTTTTGGCTTCGCCTTTTGATGGGAAAACCGATGTGTGCGCCGCCAATAAATCGACAATATTGATTCCTTGCTCCAAATCGGTTTTGTTGATGGTAAAATTAGGCACACCTTCAAACAAACCAAGCACCTCATCGTCATTCAGTTCGCCTAAAAACTCAATACCAACATTGCCAAATAAAAACTCAGACGATTTAATTGCCTTTTCGTACGCAGCTTCACCATGCACGCGGATAGTAATGTCTTTAGCTAAAGCTTTTTGCAGCACACGCAAATGTGGCGCAGCATCCTGTTCAGTTTCTAAAGCTTTTATAGTTTCTTCGTCAAACAAAGTAAATATCCTTACATAAGTTTTGGCGTCATCATCGCTTGTGTTTAACCAAAACTGGTAAAATTTATACGGCGTTGTTTTCTCCGCATCAAGCCAAATATTACCGCCTTCAGTTTTACCAAACTTCGTTCCGTCCGATTTTTTTATCAGTTGGGTAGTTAAGGCAAATGCCTCGCCTGAGCCCTTACGGCGCACCAATTCGGTACCGGTAACAATGTTACCCCATTGGTCCGAGCCACCCATTTGAAGGGCACAGTTATGGTTTTTCCATAAGTAGTAAAAATCATAGCCCTGTACCAACTGGTAGGTAAACTCGGTAAAAGACATGCCGGTTTCGCCTTCCAAACGTTTCTTAACCGAATCCTTGGCCATCATGTAATTAACGGTGATGTGCTTGCCAACCTCGCGGATAAAATCAAGGAACGTAAAATCCTTAAACCAATCGTAATTATTTACCATTTGGGCGCTATTGGCCCCGCAATCAAAGTTGAGAAATTTCTCTAACTGTCCTTTTATGCCTGCCAGGTTTTTCTGCAGTACATCTTCAGATAGCAAATTGCGCTCCTGCGATTTGCCTGATGGATCGCCCACCATGCCGGTGGCGCCGCCAACAAGCGCAAAAGGCTTGTGCCCCGCGCGCTGAAAATGTATCATGGTCATGATTTGGGCCAGGCTGCCCACATGCAGCGAGTCGGCCGTCGGATCAAAACCTATATAACCCGATACCATTCCTTTATTTAACAGTTCTTCGGTTCCGGGCATAATATCATGCAGCATACCCCGCCAGCGTAATTCTTCAACAAAGTTCATTATGTGTTCAATTCAATCCCGATAGCTTTTCGGGACGGCAAATATAATTATTTATGATTACACCGATTGGGGAATGATTACACCGATAGCTTCGCTCCCAATTTTAAATTTCCCTTACCATTAAATCTCTGTAATCATAAAATCAAATAATCGGCCAAATCAAATAATAATCGGTGGAATCATAATATTTAACTATTTTGGGATTGTACAGGACTTTTGACGAGGACTACTATGAATTTTTTATCGCACTTTTATTTCGACCGGGAAGTTGACGATTGTTACCACATACTTGGTACCATACTGCCCGACCTTTTGAAAAATGCCGATAAAACAATCGTTCTTCACCCCGAAAAATTACAAAGTACCAACCCAGCTGTAAACTCCATGATAAACGGATGGAACAAACACTTGGAAGTTGACCGCCATTTCCATTCTTCCGGATTCTTTCTTGAACACTCGCACAAACTAAAGTTATTACTTCGGCCCGTTATCGAGGGCTCACCGGTGAAACCGTTCTTTTTGGGCCATATTGCCATCGAGCTTATTTTAGATAACCTACTGCTAACTACAGGAAAAGTGACTGCCGATGTATTTTACGATCATCTAAATGGATGCGATGTAGCAGTTGTTGATGATTTTTTAACTTTTGAAGGACTTAAAAACACGGCCGTGTTCTTTAAATTCTTTGATGGCTTTAAATCAAGCCGGTATTTATACAGCTATGCCGAAACGCAACAGATAGCGTATGCCTTAAAAAGGATCTGCATGCGTGTTTGGCGAGACCCTTTTACGCCGCAGCATGAAGCAGCAATAAATGGAATTTTAGCCACCTACAGAGAGAGTTTGCTGGATAATTTCATGTCGGTTTTTGATGAGATAGACAGCAAGTTGACCGCCAATTAAGCACCTGCAATAGGGTTTAACCGGTGAGTCGGCCGGAAAATCCGCTAAAAACCATTACTTTCCCCATAAAATAGCCTTAAAATCAGCATTTAACATTAAAATATTCTTTTCTAAATAAAATTAATATACCTACCTTTGCAGTCCCAATTAAGAAATTGGGAAAAGGAGAAAATTTATTTAATGGCAAAAAAACAGGAAGCAGAAAAAGAATTAAAAGCTAAGGAGGCTGAACTCGAAGTAGTTGGAGCAACTCCTCAGGAAAAAGAAACAATTGAGTCAGAGGCTGATTCAATTTCGATCGAAGAGATCAAATCAAAAATCACAGCAGCAAACGAAGATTTCGATTGGGATGCTGATGAGAAAAAATTTGGCAATTACAGCGACAGCGACCGTGAGAAATTCGAGAAAATGTATGATGGAACTTTCAGCTCTATCACCAAAGGCGAAATCATCACCGGTACAGTTGTAAATGTTAACAGCAAAGATGTTGTATTAAACGTTGGCTTTAAATCTGACGGTTTGGTATCAGTGTCTGAATTCCGTGATACACCTGATTTGAAAATCGGTGACACAGTTGAAGTATTTGTTGAGTCGCAGGAAGATGCTAACGGTCAGTTAGTGCTTTCGCGCAAACGTGCTAAAACTCAAAAATCATGGGAGCGTATTAATTCTGCATTAGACAATGATGAAATCATCACTGGTTTTGTTAAGAGCAGAACTAAGGGTGGTTTGATTGTAGATATTATGGGCGTTGAAGCCTTTTTACCAGGTTCACAAATCGACATTAAACCTATCAGGGATTATGACGTTTATGTGGGCAAAACCATGGAGTTCAAAGTTGTTAAGATCAACCACGAGTTTAAAAACGTAGTGGTATCGCACAAAGTGCTGATTGAAGACGATTTGGAAAACCAAAAAACCGAAATCGTGGCCAAACTTGAAAAAGGCCAGGTATTGGAAGGAACCGTTAAAAACATTACCGACTTTGGTGTATTTATTGACCTTGGCGGCGTAGACGGTTTATTACACATTACAGATATTTCATGGGGCCGCATAGAGCACCCACGCGAAATCTTAGCATTAGATCAAAAAATCAACGTTGTTGTGCTTGATTTTGATGATGAGAAAAAACGTATCGCTCTTGGTTTAAAACAACTTACCCCACACCCTTGGCAGTCGCTTGATGAAGGCATCCAGATTGGCTCGAAGGTTAAAGGTAAAATTGTTACCGTTGCCGATTATGGCGCATTCCTTGAAATCATCCCGGGTGTTGAAGGCCTTATCCACGTATCAGAAATGTCGTGGTCGCAAAATTTACGTAACCCTCAGGAATTCCTGAAAGTTGGTGACGAAGTTGAAGCACAGGTATTAACACTTGACCGCGACGAGCGCAAAATGAGCTTGGGCATTAAACAATTAACGCCTGATCCATGGCAGCACGCTGCTGAGAAATACGCCATTGGCACTCAGCACATCGCTACAGTTAAAAACATGACCAACTTTGGTGTGTTTGTTGAACTTGAAGACGGTATTGACGGATTGATCCACATCAGCGACCTTTCATGGTCTAAGAAAGTTAATCACCCTAACGAATTCACTAAAGTTGGTGAAAAATTAGATGTGATTGTACTTGAGCTTGATGTTGATAACCGCAAATTAAGCCTTGGCCACAAACAGCTTGAAGAAAACCCTTGGGATACTTTTGAAACCATCTTCACTATCGACTCGATACATGAAGGTACTGTATTAAAAGTAACCGATAAAGGTGCAATTGTTGCTTTACCTTACGGTGTTGAAGGCTTCTGCCCTACCAAACACTTGGTTAAAGAAGATGGCAAGAGCCTAAAAGCTGAAGAAGCTGCTGAGTTCAAGATCATTGAATTTAACAAAGAAAACAAACGCATCGTTATCTCTCACTCACGCATTTGGGAAGAAGCCCGTGCCGAGCAACGTGTTCAGGAATTTGAAACCCGTAAAAAGGAAGCAAAATCTGCAAGCAACGCTGTGAAAAAAGTGAAAGAATCGGTTGAGAAATCAACTTTAGGCGACCTGAGCGTATTGGCACAGTTGAAAGAGCAAATGGAAGGTGCTGAAAACAAAGCACGCAAAGCTACAACAACAGCCAAAAAAGCTTCGGAAGAAGAAGCTGCTGAATAAGTTTAAATAAATTGAATCCTTATAAGCCCTCTTGAGTAATCAAGAGGGCTTTTTTGTTTTTATTATCTATATTTAAAATATGAAGACTGGATCTACAACACTAATAACAGCGCGGACTTATGCCCTGTCTATTATTTTTTGCCTACTGTTTACCATTGTGATGTTTGTAACAAATTTCGATGGATATGCTATGCCTTATCCTATTTTCATAACTCTTCTGATAATTTGTGCAATCATAAGTGTACTAAGTTACGCTGGTTATATCTATGGAAAAATCCGTAGTTCGAAAAGAAACGGTTACAAAATTCTTTATAATCTTATCGCATTCTTTCTTTTAGGTTTAATGGTACTCCTTATAATTGGGTTTCCGATATTAGTTATGTCACATGAAAGGTGATTTAATGGTCAGAGGAACAAATCTTGATATTTTGTTAAAAAACGGTAGCAAGACCCGAGGACTTTTTTTTCTAAATTTTGAAGACCTCGCCTTATTGATTAATTATATTTGTTCTCATGAGCACCCGCAAGCCTTTAAATCCCTTTGTTTACATACTGCTTATTGTCATCTGCCTTGTCATTTCAATAGCCATGCTGTACATCAATTTTAGTGATTTTGTAATGCCCTACCCGCTGGTAATTGCGTTGCTTGTTATTTGTGCCCTGGTTAGTTTTGGAAGTTACATCGGCTATTTAATGGCGCCAAAACACAATCATGCGTTATACGCAAGGTTGTGGCGAATTGTCCTATTGATTTTGCTCAGCATTGTAGTAGTCATTTTGATAGTAGTTCCGATTTTAGTTATTGAAAACGCATGAGTGGCGAAACCAATCTCAAAGCCCTGCTAAAAACCATGAGCCCTAAGCTTAATGACGGCGACTATGTGTACTGCACCGTAACTACGTTAAATAACATTGACACAAAAGAAATAATCAGCTTATTTAAAGAAGAGGAGGGCTGGACGGTTATAGTTAATAAAGAACTGGCGGATAAACTGGGTTTAAATTACACCTATGTAGCCGTCTGGATTACCTTAACTATCCATTCATCATTGGAAGCAGTGGGGTTGACGGCGGCTTTCGCAACGGCGCTTGGCAACGAAGGTATTAGCTGCAATGTAGTAGCCGCCTATTATCACGACCATATTTTTGTGGCTAAAGAGGATGCAGAGAAAGCGATGATGGCCTTGCGAAAGTTATCGAATTGACAACTTATTAAATTACGTCATTGCGAGGAACGAAGCAACCTGACATTCAAGAACGTTATAATTTGTGGTGACCTAACTGCAGCATTCAGGTCACCATTTGTATAGCGGTTCGTGATTAGCAGGCGCAGTCCGCCAGCTGGCGGATCGTTCCTCGCAATGACGATATGGTTGAAAAAACGGCTAATCTATTTCAACTCCGGAAACTTCCCGCCATCAAAAATGCTTTTTTCGGCAACGGTTTTCTCAACGTCCTGCCATTTGCGTGGCGCGTCGATTGATAACAGGGTGCATTCGGTTTTACCTATCAACACATCATCTTCAATTCGCACGCCAATATTCCACCATTTCTTATCACAAGGACTGCCGGCAGGGATATAAATGCCGGGTTCAACAGTGATCACCATGCCTGCTTTTAAACCACCACCATATTCCCCTTTATCATGCACATCCAAACCTAAATGGTGTGATACACCGTGCGGATAATATTTGCCCACTTCTTTGGCATCTTTTATAATACCCAACGCTATCAGTCGCGATGAAAGCACCTCGCGGGTTTTGGTTTCCAAATCGCCGTATGGCACACCATCTTTACAAAGTTTAAATACTTCTTCCTGGGCATCGTAAACTATCTGGTAAATAGCCTTTTGTTCCTCGGTAAATTTACCGTTCGACGGGAAAGTACGGGTAACGTCGGCGCTGTAGCCGTGGTATTCTGCACCAACATCCATCAATACTAACTGGTTATCCACTTTAGTGGCAGTATTTTCTTCGTAGTGCAGTATACAGCCGTTGGCACCAGCGCCAACAATTGGCGGATAGCCTTCGTCCTCGGCGCCATAGTGTTTGTGCACATACAGCATAATACCCTCCAGTTCCTGCTCGCTCATTTGCGGTTTTACAGCGCGCATGGCTTCTGCATGGGCAATACTGGATATTTTCACCGTTTTGCGCATTAAATCCAATTCTTCGGATGTTTTAACTCCCCGCAGATCAGTAGTAAACTTTTCATAAAGCGATAAACCCGATGGGCTAGCGTTAATTTTTGATTTTACATCAGCCAACGTTGCAGAATCAGGCTTTGCCACCAGTTCCTGAATGATCGGGCTGTTTTTGTACGCTTCCCGGTCGAGGCGTGGTTTCAGGAAGGCCATAATCCGGTCAAGGTTCTTAGGTGTAGCGTATTTGCCTATCACATTTAAATCGTTGGTCAGGGCCTTGTCCGAAGTTTTGATGTCTGCCTTTTCTTTAAAGGCGCCCAACAATTCTTTCAGACTTCCCGCACCGCCGCCACCCACGTCATCGGGCAGATCATCATACAAAACCGTATTAAATTTCTTAAAATCTATCGGGAATTTTGAGAACTGCTCGCTGTTGTAAACTCTTTTAAACCCGAGTTTGGCTTTTGCACCGGCAACACCCAGCCGGCGCCCGGTCCACTGCTCCTGCTGCGGGTCGCGGTGGCGAACAAAAAACAACTCGTTATAACTGCTGTCGCCATCGGCTTGCGTGTCTTTAAATACCAACAGAACGGCATCAGGCTCTTTATATCCTGAAAAGTAATATAAGTCAGGATTTTGATGATAAACATAGTTTACATCTTTCGAAAAAACCCGCTCGGGGTAAGCAAAAATTACGGCTACCGAGTTAGCGGGCATCATATCGCGCAGGGCCTGCCTGCGCCCGGCATGAAACGCTGGGGTTAAATAGTCTGTCGGCAAGTTTTGAGCCTCACTGCCCTGCGAGAATACCTGAACAGTGGTGCAGCAGGCCAAAGCAGCAACCAACAGGCCTTTGTTAAAAAAGTTCATAAATAATAAGTCAGTTATTTGTTCTGTTTAAACTCAGTTATGTGTGCATAATTAAATACTTTGCTGCTAACCACGCATGCGCAAAATTTATACAAGTATAAACTTTAGTATTCAAAAAAGTAATCACCCTTTTGGGGTGATTGCTTTTAGTTAATCAGAGATTAGTTAATTGGAGTTTAGTTGCATCGGCGGCCAAAAATTAGGCTTTTATTTTTAACTAATTGCTACTTTTCCTAACCTCTGGTCTCTAATCTCTAATTAACTAATCTTAACTAATCACCAAAAATAATTACCTTTGCCCAAATCCACCCATACGATGCAAAATCTAACACTGCTCGACGGTCAGAAATTTCAAATAACACTACAGCGTTTATGTCGTCAGTTAATAGAAAATCATAACGATTTTTCTGAATCGGTACTTATTGGCATACAACCGCGCGGCATTTATTTAGCCAAGCGTATAGCTGAAGAACTTCGCAAGATATTACCGGGCAAAACCATATTACAGGGCGATTTAGACATCACCTTTTACCGCGACGATTTTCGCCGCCGCGACCAACTGGTGCCCAATCAAACCAAAATCGATTTTATCATTGAGAATAAAAAGGTGATCATGATGGACGATGTACTGTGGACAGGCCGCACCATCCGCGCCGCCATGGATGCCCTGCAGGCATTTGGTCGCCCGGAAAAAATTGAGTTGCTGGCGCTGGTTGACAGAAGATATTCAAGGCATATACCGGTGGAAGCTGATTATGTGGGAATTGAGGTGGATTCAATCGCATCACAGAAAGTAGTAGTGAGTTGGATAGAGACGGATGGAGAAGACAGGATTACGTTAATTTCAGACGCAAAATAATATGGTCATATTTCGGATTTCGGATGTTCGATTTCGGATTTAAAGAAGAAGAAATTTTAATTTTCGAATTTAATAAATTCATACACAATGGATAAAGTTGAATTAAAACGAAGGACTCAACGATTTGCCATCGATGTTATAAAATTCGTTGAGGAATTGCCTGCGAAACGTTCATTAAATGTTTTATCAAATCAATTATTAAGATGTTCGTCATCGGTGGGCGCAAATTACCGATCAGCATGCAAAGGGAAATCTACAGCAGACTTTATCAATAAAATAGTAATTGTTGAAGAAGATGCTGACGAATCAGTTTATTGGCTGGAGTTAATGGAGGAAGCTGGTTTAGTTGACTCAAAAGAAATCTATCAATTAAAAAAAGAAGCTAATGAGCTCACGGCAATTTTACAGCAATAGGTAAAACAGCAAAAGCAAATCAACAAAATTCAAAATCTACAAATAAAAAATAAATCCGAAATCGAACATCCGACTTCCGAAATTTACAAACATGGCAGGACTTTCAACAAGGCATCTTTTAGGAATCAAGGACTTAAACCCGGTAGATATTCAATTGATATTTGAAACGGCGGATAACTTTAAAACGGTTTTAAACAGGCCGATTAAAAAGGTTCCTTCTCTTCGCGATGTAACTATTGCTAATATATTTTTTGAAAACTCAACCCGAACACGTTTATCGTTCGAACTCGCTGAAAAACGATTATCTGCCGATGTGGTAAACTTTGCGGCATCTTCATCATCGGTAAGCAAAGGCGAAACGCTGATTGATACCGTAAATAACATACTGGCCATGAAGGTAGATATGGTAGTAATGCGCCATCCTTACGCCGGCGCTGGTATCTTCCTGTCGAAACATGTAAAAGCACAAATTGTAAATGCCGGCGATGGTGCACATGAGCACCCTACCCAAGCATTGCTTGATGCCTTTTCCATTCGCGAAAAGCTGGGCGACGTAGCCGGCAAAAAGGTGGTTATCGTGGGCGATATCTTGCACTCGCGCGTTGCGCTGTCAAACATATTGTGCCTTAAACATTTGGGCGCTGAAGTAATGGTTTGCGGGCCCACCACGCTGATACCGAAATACATTGGCTCGTTAGGCGTAAAAGTTGAGCATAACCTATTGAAAGCCTTAAACTGGTGCGACGTAGCCAATATGCTGCGCATACAGCTGGAACGCCAGGATATAAAATACTTCCCATCACTCAGGGAATACACCATGCTTTACGGCTTAAACAAACAGATATTAGATTCGCTGGACAAAGAAATCATCGTGATGCACCCCGGTCCCATAAACCGTGGCGTTGAAATTACCAGCGATGTTGCCGACAGTAAACAATCCATCATACTCGACCAGGTTGAAAACGGCGTGGCTATACGTATGGCGGTGCTGTTTCTGCTGGCAGGGCAAACGCCGTAAAATTGCGTCATCCGTGAATTCCGGTTTTAAAACATACTTAAAAATTAGCGTCAAAGGGTTTCTATTATCCTTAATATTCCCTTTCGTACTCTACTTTTTCGTCGAAGTAAAAAGCTTTGTTTATATCAGCATCATTTTTAATATTTTAGGATTTGTTCCGGGATATTATAGATATCAGGACCAATTATTATTCCAAAAAAAACTTAAAGCCAAAGGCCTTACACCAGACGACTTAAATAACATTGCATTTGTTAAGAGCTGGGACGAAATAAGAAAAAGAGGCATTATAAAATACTCGTTAATTGATGGTGGAATCTTTTGCGGCTTTGCACTATGTGGATTGTTTAGTCTAGCAGCATTGCTGGTTATCAAAAATATGTTCACCTATATAGCCGCCGACCTGTCGAACATGTTTAATTTTATCGGGTATACATATTTAGCCGGTGCTACGACAGGTATTATTATTTACAGGATTTTATGGGCGCATAACGAGATTAAATTTATCCGCCTAACCGACCCGCTGCATTAAAGCGGTAATATGACCGTTATAAATGGCAAATGAATTTAATATGAGGTCTGCTTTTCTAATCTTTTTACTCTCCATTTTGGCAATTACATCATCAGCCCAAACCCGCCAGCAACAAAAAGTCGACTCAGTATTTACGCTGGTAAAAACTTATTTCAACGCCAAAAATGCAGATGCCCTTTATAACCTTGCGGGTGATGCTTTTCAAAAGGAGTTTAGCATAAACGCTTTCGGTGATATTGCCACCAAACAGCTTTTTCCGCTGGGGCAAATAAATGACGCCTTGTTAACCAGCTTTGTAAACAACAGCCTGGCAACCTACAAGGTGAGTTTTACAAATGCTACCATGAACGTATTTATCAGCCTTGATGATAAAAGCAAGCTTGAAAACTTCCTGTTTAAGCCTTACACCGATCCGATACCCGATAAAACAGCTCTTGTGCCAACCAACAACCCTATGCTAACCACAATGGATAAACAGGTGGATACCGTTGCCCGTAAATACATCCAAAAAGCAAACACCGTGGGCCTTTGCATTGGCATTATGAAAGATGGCAAAACCACTATCTACAAGTACGGCGAAACAAAAAGAGGAAATGCCCGCCTGCCCGACGGCGATACATTTTTCGAGATCGGCTCCATCACCAAAACATTTACTGCAACCTTGCTGGCATATTATGTAAACGACGGCCAGGCTAAGCTTACCGACCCGATAACCAAATACCTGCCGGATTCCGTTGCCGTTAACCAATCCCTAACCGGCATTACACTGCTTAATTTGATAAACCACACTTCAGGACTACCGAGTGTGCCGGACAATTTAAAGGAAAGCATGACCAACCCGTTTAATCCTTATAAAGATTACACGAAACAAATGATGTACGCTTACCTAAAAACCTGCCGGCCAATTACCAAACCTGGCGAAAAGTATGCGTATTCAAACCTGGGGGTAGGCTTACTGGGCGCCATATTGCAATATGTGAGCGGCAAAACTTTTGGTGAGATGGTAAACGAACTGATAACCCACCCGCTGGTTATGTTGAGCACGGCTCAATATTTAAACCCGCTTTTTTCGCCGCGGTTCGCTTCGGTTTATGATTCGGGCGGACGTGAAACCCTGGCCTGGGAATTCGATGTGCTGGCCCCTTGCGGCGCATTGCGAAGCACTGTAAACGATTTACTGCGCTATGCCCGGGTAAACATGCATCCCGGCGCCGACAAACTTGGCAAGGCCATTGCGTTAACTCATCAAGTAACTTTTACAAAAGATGTAAAAATAGGCCTGGGCTGGCACATAATACCAGTCAATGGAGTAAGCTACTACTTTCACAACGGCGGCACCTACGGCAGCAACAGCTTTATGGCTTTTAATGCCGAGAAGAATGTGGCTATTGTGGTGCTATCTAATGCTTATGAACCTACAGACCCGGTCGGAGCAGGGATTTTGGGGAAGTTGATTAAGTAGTTGATGGAGTCGAAATAGGTTTGCTAGATTAGTAAACCGTGGTTCAAAATTTATTCGATATGCTGCAACGCGTATCCAATAAAATCCCTTGTCAATCCATAATCTTCAGTTCCTTTTCTCCTGATAAAAAAGAAATCTCGCGTTATTTTAAGTCCCTCGATTGGTACTTCCACCAAATCTCCCTCAGCTAGTTGGCGAACGATAGATGGTCGCGGCATAAAGCCAAGGCATTGATCGGCCAGCAGGAAGTTTTTGAGTGCTTCGGTGCCGCCAAGGCGTATTTTTACGGATAAGTCTGCCGGTTTAATATGCAGAGCTGATAATGATTTTAATAAAGCATTTAACGTTCCCGAGCCACGCTCGCGTAAAGCCAGCGGCGTTTTTACAAACTGTTTCAGGGTTAATGATTTCCCCGCCAGCGGGCTTTTAGCCGAACAAACCGGTATAACCTCATCGCTCATAAATGGTTTGTAAGACACTGTGGTGAGCTTATTATCCACCTCGATAATGCCGATATCCACCTCGTGGTTTAGCAGGGCATTTAAAATATACTCCGAGTTCCGGTTAACCAGCTGCACATCCACATTGGCAAACTCCCGCTGAAAACCAGATAGTATAGATGGCAAAATATACAATGCAATGGTGGTACTTGCCCCCAGCCGCAAATGCCCCGATGCCTGCGACACGCTGCTCAGCACCGAAAGGTCGTATTCAATTTTACGCTCAATTTCGGTGGCTTGCAACAGGTATTCGTTTAACTTACTGCCGGCTTCGGTAAGCAGGATGCTGTTACCCTTACGCTCAAACAGGGGCACTTTGTACTGGTCCTCAAGCGCTTTGATGTGCTTACTGATGGCGGGCTGGGTTACAAACAGCACCTGTGCGGCCTTGCTGAAACTCAAATTGGCGGCAACTTCCATAAAAACACGGTGGGCAAAGGATATCATAGGTTTCAAAGATAATGAAACGATATAAAAGAATTTATAATGAAGGGCCTGATTCGTTAGGCTCGTAGAGACGCAATATTTTGCATCTCCCGCTGATAGGTAACCGGCATGGGGGAAACCGTGAAATTTGCGATGAATTGCAAGCGGGAGACACGATGCATCGCGTCTCTACGTGGTGAATCTGATTTGCGAAACTATTATTTTTCTCTGCGCCGGGCCAGGTAAACAATGGTAGCCATATTCCTGGTAACCCGGCCGCCAAATTGCTCTGTTGCTACGCGATGCAATCCTGCCAACAGCGCATCCCTGTCCGGACGTATTATGATATTAGAAAACGTTGCATAAAGCGCTACTGTTTGCCCGGCATCCAGCACCCACGGCCATTCGGTAGACCGGCATTCGATAGCCTCGAATGCGTTTGTACGTTCCAGCGCTGCCAGGCGGGATTCAACATCGAGGGCAAATGGAATGTTACCGACACCGTCAGCGGGGCTTTGCGGGCCTTCGAGCAGCTCCCTGGTTGCTTCATGAAACGGATCGTGACGCTTGGGGTCTCCAAAAACGTTCGAAACCATGGCCCACCATCCGCCGGGCCGCAGCAGGCCGGCTATCTTGGTTAATGCCACATCTTCGTTCAGCCAATGAAAGGCAGTTGCCGAAAAACCGAAATCAAAGCTATTTTCTGGAAGTACAGCATCCTCAAATGAAGCAGACATTATTGATAATGAATCCGACTGTATAGTGTCCGATATGAAACCAGCCATTCTTTTATCTGGCTCTATGACCAGCAGAGGGTTTGCCCCAAACTCAACTAACCGTTGGGTTGCAATACCTGTACCGGCCCCTATTTCAAAAGTAGCCGCGTCTTTGCCAAGGCAGCCCCGTTCAAGCAGCATTTCAAAAACCCAATCGGGATAAACGGGGCGTATCGCGTGGTACCCGGCAGGGTCTCCGCCGAAAGCTTCGCGGCCGAACTTGAGGTCTACGGTAGACTTTCCCATTTTGAAAACGTCTTGAATATAGGATTAAAATAAAACGGCGTGTGTATCTATCTCAAAATGGTAATCAATGGCATTTTAACTTCGTTCTGGTGTCTTTCTCGTTAATGTGCTTGATGATAATCACACCCTATTAATTAAGATATAAAATAATCTCGTTTTTGTCCGATTATTCCTTTTGTTCAAATTCCCCTACTCTATAATCAATTAACATATCGATTTCATCCTTGTCGGCGGGGTCGACTTTAAATTGACGTTGGGCAGGGTAATACCTATCGAAATATTTGATAATTATATCTTTAGCCATTTTAAAATATTGATTATCAGAATCATAATTTTCTAATTTATTCAAAAACTCATCTGTACTACTAAATATTTGTCCGGCAAACGGGTCGAAAAAATAGGTGCTCAATTCATCGCCTGAAGATTTTCGTAGCATAAATAGTAGATACACTCCAAATTGAAACTCGTTGTTCAAAAGAAATTTCTTTAATAAACGTGTCGAGTTAAGGGCAATATTAATGCGTCTATTGTTACCTGGTGATTCATGTTGTTGTTCGCTGTTAAAAAGTAAAAAATCTTGGACTCTAAAATTGTAATTTGGTGTAACAGACAAGAACTCTTTAAATAATTTGTAAATCATTTTCAAAAGTTCCTCTGTACTAAACAGAGTGCTTCCTTCAGATAAAGGTTTAAGTTCTTCCTTACTATTCGCGCGCACAAATGCACTAACAAATCTAGCACGTGAATACGCTGTAAGGCTTTTATTGTCTATGAGCTTGTGAAAGGCTTTTCGACCAATGCTCGATTTTTCGTTGTCAACCGCCAACAAGGAAAATCTATTCCAAAACAAACTAGTCGCTCGATTAAACCACCTCGTATCAGTTTCGTCCTCTAATCGTAAAAACAAAACGCCATATTTTTCGATCGATTCTAAAGTTCTCGGAATCGAATACGCATCCATAATTTTGTCTAATTCGTAGTAAAAACCCTCTTCAATCCATATCTTAAAAGTTTCAATTATTACATCGTTATCGTCTGCAATGACCTCGCGAAATTTTTTCATTGATAACTTATCATTGAACAGCTGATATGAAAAATATAAATAAAAGTTAGACACCAATTTAAATCGTCGAATATGCCCGTAGTCATTTTTCTCCACAAGCGCCTCAATTGATTTTGTAATCCAAATTTGTTCTCTGGGACTAAAGTTTAAGTTGTCCAACGATTGTTTGAGTTCTGGCTCTAACAGTTTAAAACTGTCGTAGTTACTTTCATCAGCTGTAAGAATCTTCTTTGATTCTATCAAACAGTATACCTCATAGCTTTTTGCTTTTATTAACTCGATCAAAAATAAATCTGTCCAATATACTTCGTCACGTAATATCTCAAATTGAATTAAAAATGAATTGCAGAATCTCTTTACATCTCTGAGATTATCCAATAAATTTTCGAGAATATTTTCATTTGAGATACCTTCTAACACTGCGGTACTTATTGACGTGGACTTATAAGAAAGTGAGTCTATTATAGTATTTAAACTGTCAATATCTTCATAGCTTGATACTTTGGCCTTTATGTACACTTTAATCTGATTAGAAATAACTTCTTTCTTAAACGTCGGAAGCGTCAAGACCAATTGAAAAATCTTTTTTAAATATTCCTTTTCTTTACCAATTAAATTAGTCTTTTTTAAAGTTTCAATAACGTAGTTGTGATCTATTGCTACCACAAAAAAGGTATTTGAAAAATTTGCTGTGTTTCTGATTATTCGTAATACCTCTAAAATTTCGGGTGCCGTCAGTCGATCCAAATCATCGATAAAAACTATAATTCTTTTTCCAGTCGATTTAATATAGGTATTTATCGTATCATAGCGTTCAGTGACTGAAGGTTCGTCAATAAAATCGTCTATCACAGTATCAATGAATCGAAATGATGCTTCTTTACTAGTCTGAAATATTTTTTTGGAATACGAATTTATTTTATCAGCTATTGTCGCATGGTAAGGTTTCAAGGAATTTGCTAATGTCTTAAAAAAATCATCAACAATTAAGTCGCCATTATTAATTCGCCAAGGATTGAATTGCACTAAAATATTTTCCTCCTGATTTTCATTTAAAGCGCTGTAAAGACGTTTTAAAAAATCAGTTTTACCTTGGCCCCATTCAGCAAAAATCCCGATACCAAAGGAACTTTGAGTAGTGGTTGCTTCAATTCGAGTTGCTACGATATTCGCATATCCTGTCCTATAGTAATGATCGTTGTCCTTGATATAATTGTCGGAGTCTTCTATAAAGGATGCATTTCCATTCTTCGATAATTGGCTTTTAAAAGTCTTATAATGCATCGTAACTATTAAAAGACAAAAAACTATTACATCAGAATAAAAAAGTGATGAATAACATTTAAAGCTATAGAATCTTAATGAGTCATCCGGCCGCCAAAGAAGAAAATAAAAAACAAGCCCAAAGGAAAAATAAGTAAAACTATTAATTGAAGGTAATAATTGTTTAGACAATTTGTGATAAACAAAAAAAAACGAATACCCTAATAATCCAAAGACGATCAAATCCATAAAATATGTGACTGGAATTGATCTGAGAGCTGGCCTAATGAATATAACCGTGCATAAATTCTTTATAGGTTCGTAAAATGCATAGTAAACAACGGCAAGTAAAATCCAATAAAATATTTTTTTGATCGATATCGCATTTTTATACAAATCAAAGTCTAATTTCGAAAATGGATTAAATTTAACTTTACGGTTGCTCTTAGTTTTTGTTAGGACGTCGTTAGGCATTGTGATAATTCAAACAAGGTGATTTGCTATAAAGCTAACAATAAATTGAGCCATATACCTTTTCCACAATTGGTTAAATTGCAAACTATCCTGCAAAAACAGTTTGAGACTATATATCTATAAATAAAAATAGGGATAATCTCCCGACCATCCCTATAATTTATATTTCACCATCAGGTCAAAACTTAATCCAACCCAATCAACTTAATCTAACTTAAGCAACTACTTCACCCGCCCCAATCAAATGCTTTTCCGCCAAATACTCTGCAATCTGCACAGCGTTAGTAGCAGCGCCTTTGCGCAGGTTATCTGACACTATCCAGCAGTTCAAAGTTTTTTCCTGGCTCTCGTCGCGGCGAATGCGGCCAACAAAAACTTCGTCTCTGTCGTGCGCATCAAGCGGCATCGGGTATTTTAAGTTTGCAGTATCATCAACCACAATTATGCCCGGCGAATTTGCCAGCAGCTCGCGTACTTCGCTCAAATCAAAATCGTGCAAAAACTCAATATTAACTGATTCCGAGTGACCGCCCATTACCGGGATGCGCACAGTGGTAGCTGTTACCTTTATGCTGTCGTCGCCCATAATTTTAACGGTTTCGTTCACCATTTTCATTTCCTCTTTGGTGTAACCATTTTCGGTAAACACATCAATTTGGGGGATAACATTAAGGTCGATGGTGTAAGGATAAACTTTCGGGCCGTCAATACCTTTGCGTTCGTTAAATAATTGCTCCACGGCTTTTACACCGGTGCCTGTAACGCTCTGGTAGGTTGATACCACCACCCTTTTTATTTTATATTTATCGTGCAGCGGCTTTAAAGCCACTACCATCTGTATGGTTGAGCAGTTTGGGTTGGCGATGATCTTGTCATCAGCCGTTAAAACATCAGCATTAACTTCGGGTACTACCAGTTTTTTGGTGGGATCCATGCGCCAGGCCGATGAATTGTCAATAACAGTTGTGCCGGCTGCTGCAAAAAGCGGTGCCTGTGCCAATGATGTGCTGCCCCCTGCCGAAAATATGGCAACGTCGGGCTTCTGTTTTATCGCATCCTCAACAGAAACTACCTTGTACTGCTTACCCTTAAAAGTGATTTCTTTACCAACACTTTTCTCTGAAGCTACCGGAATTAATTCTGTAACGGGGAAGTTGCGCTCCGCAAGGACCTGCAACATTTTGGTGCCCACCAATCCTGTGGCACCTACTACTGCGACTTTCATTTGCTTTAAATTGTTATTTATTAAAAATTCCTGCAAAGATGCGAATTATTTTTGATTTGATTAACCACATTGTCTACCTTTTTAGTGGGATTGATAAGATTGAATTAAGCATAAACAAGTTTTTATTTTACACCATCAACCGCTCATTTAATCAACTTAATCAACCCTAAAAATTCAACCATTTTTCTACCTTTGCCCCAGTAAACTGGCATTCATGAGCGAAAAAATTTTAATTATTGGCGCCAATGGTCAAATTGGCACCGAATTGGTTAAGGCATTACGAAATATTCACGGCGCTGAAGCTGTAATAGCTTCGGATATCAAAAGCCCCGCATACGCCATCCGCAATAGCGGCCCATACGAAATTGCCAATGTGCTCGACAGGGACAACCTGCACCACATCTTTGACAAGCACCGCCCCACCCAGGTTTACCTGCTGGCAGCCATACTATCGGCTGTAGGCGAACAAAAACCAAAAGTGGCCTGGGATTTAAACATGACCGGCCTGCTTTCAGTACTTGATTTTGCAGTTGAATTTAAGGTGTCCAAAGTTTTTTGGCCAAGCAGTATTGCAGTTTTCGGGCCGCACTCACCGCAGCATAATACCCCGCAGTATTGCGTAATGGATCCCAACACCGTTTACGGTTTCAGCAAGTTAGCCGGCGAACGCTGGTGCGAATACTATTTTGAAAAATACGG
This sequence comes from Mucilaginibacter flavidus, assembly GCF_024055575.1. Taxonomy (GTDB): domain Bacteria; phylum Bacteroidota; class Bacteroidia; order Sphingobacteriales; family Sphingobacteriaceae; genus Mucilaginibacter; species Mucilaginibacter flavidus. The sequence goes on from NZ_JAMXOE010000001.1 coordinate 89,420, forward strand.
ACTTGATGTACGCAGTATCCGCTACCCCGGCCTTATCGGCTGGCGGGCAAACCCGGGCGGCGGCACTACCGACTATGCCGTGCACATTTTCCACGAAGCATTAAAGCAAGGCAAATACCAAAGCTTTTTATCAGCAGGCACGGCATTGCCGATGATGTATATGGACGATGCCATCAGGGCCACCATCACACTGATGGATACCCCGGCAGAAAAGTTGAGCATCCGCTCATCGTACAACCTGGCTGGCATCAGTTTCACCCCCGAGCAATTGGCTGACGAAATTAAAAAGCATATCCCTGATTTTGAAATGAGCTACGTAGACAGCGACCCCCGCCAGGCCATTGCCGACAGCTGGCCAAAATCGATAGACGACACCGAAGCCCAAAAAGATTGGGGCTGGCAGCTGGAATACGATTTAGCAAAAATGACGGAGGATATGCTGGTGAACCTGAAAACAATCATTTAGCCCCCTAACCCCCTAAAGGGGGAATTTCATATATTTGTGTCAATTAAAAAATAAAAACCTTCTCCCCCTTTAGGGGGCCGGGGGGCAAATAAACATATGGGAAGAGCATTCGAATTCCGTAAAGAAAGAAAATTTAAGCGCTGGGCCAAAATGGCGGTTCAGTTTACGCGTTTAGGCAAAGAAATTGTAATGGCTGTAAAAGCCGGCGGTGGCGACGTTAACACCAACTCGCGCCTGCGTACTGCTGTGCAGAACTCCAAGGCAGTAAATATGCCGAAGGACCGTGTGGAAGCCGCTATAAAAAGGGCAACCAGTCGCGACGAAAAAGATTACGAAGAACTGGTTTATGAAGGCTATGCACCGCATGGTGTTGCTGTATTGGTTGAAACCGCTACCGATAATACCAACCGCACTGTAGCCAATGTGCGCAGCTACTTTACCAAAACAGGTGGCACGCTTGGCAAAACAGGGTCGCTAGATTTTATATTCACCCGCAAATCGGTATTTACCTTTGTACCCGGCGACCGCGACCTGGAAGAACTTGAATTTGAATTGATTGACGCAGGACTTGAAGATTTATTTGTGGAAGCCGACGAAGAAGGCAACGATATAGCAGTTATACACACCGCTTTTGAAGATTTCGGCAAAATGCAAAAAGCGCTGGAAGGTTTGGGTATCGAACCAAAATCGGCTAAGCTGGAGCGCGTGCCACAATCGTTCCATGATGTTACGGAAGATCAGGTTGCCGATGTAATGAAGCTGATTGACCGCCTGGAAGAAGATGACGACGTGCAGGCGGTATACCATAATATGGCGGAGTAAGGACTCACCACGCGTCATTGCGAGGAACGAAGCAACCTCTGCACATGCTAATCAAGGAACGAAAAACATGTGGTAACCTATCAGCAGCATTTAGGTCTTCACAAACATTACGGTCCTTGACTGTCCTACGTAGAGGTTGCTTCGTTCCTCGCAATGACGAAAAATAAATAAATCCGCCATCGAAAATCCGAAATCCGAAATAAAAAAATGCCACTATTCACCTCACGTAAGCAGGAAAAAAAGGTAAAAGTCACTTTTGCCAATGGCCTGCTTTTTGTTGAAAGGGACAATGGCAAGCAGCAGGTTTTCCCGCTGGAGTTTTTCCCAAAGTTGCTGAATGCTACAGATGAGGAACGGGAAGACTGGGCGCAGACTGATAAAGGCATTCGCTTTAATAAAATAGACCTGGATGTTAACTTTTGATGAGTTTTTTAAAAAGAAAAGGGTTGACCTTATTGCTTTAGAAAAAGCAGAGCCGGCGCTATTTTCCGAATTTAAAACCCATTACGAACAAATGGGCGAAAAAAGCTTCGACCATACCAAAAAATACTGGTTCAATAAAACCCGCCGGAAATATCCCCTGGCTCCCGAGGTTAAAACCGAAAAACCGCAGATTGCCAACCCAATCGCCGAACAAACCATTACAGAAAGCTTAACCGAAACGACTGCTGCAAGCCCATCAGCGCCAAAAGTTGGCTTTACGCCGAAATTCAGGGCTGCTAATATGGCAAAGCCTGTTGTTAAAGATAATAAAGAAGAATCGACTGCTGGTGCTAGCGACCCTGTTACGCCGCCCGATGAAGCAATGCCCGCCAAACCGTCCGGGTTTGTACCGCGCTTTAAAATGAAGCCAAAAGTTGACGCGGAAGAAAGCACGTCCCCAACTGCTCCAGCCGAAACGCCGCAACCAACTGAAGCAACCGATGCAAAACCAGCCTACGTACCGAAGTTTAAAATGAAACCCAAAACAGAGACGGAAGAAAGCACCACGCCGCCGCCCACCACCACCAATGAAGCCCTACCTAAAACGGAGCTTTTTGTGGAAAAGAAACCGGCTTACAAACCAAGGTTTGTGCCGCCAAAACCGAAAGAGTAAATCGACACAATTACCTCTTCACATCGTCATTGCGAGGAACGAAGCAACCTCTACATAATGCTAATCAAGGAGCAAAAAGCTTATGGTGACCATCAGCCGCATTTTAGTCTTCACAGACACTTCGGTCCTTGAATGTCCTACGTAAAGGTTGCTTCGTCCCTCGCAATGACGCGCGGTGTGTCCTCGTTATCAAATAATTACACTACAAAATAAACCTTTAACCACCTCACTTCTTATGCGAAAACAACCACGCCATAAACATGGGCTCTGCAAAGGCATCATTCCAGCTGTTGTGGTCGTCGTTGGGGTAAAGGGTGTATTTGGGGTCGCCGCCGGCTTCTTTAATGGCAGCCACCATGGCTTCTGAGTGGGTAAACGGCACTACACTGTCCTTTGCACCATGGAATATCCAAATCGGCACCTTTTTGGCATATTTTTTAGCATTCAGTGTATTATCGCCGCCGCAAATGGCAAAAGCCGCGGCAAACACATTTGGCTTGCGACCGATTATTTCAAACGTGCCCATGCCGCCCATCGAAAGGCCGCCGATATAAACCTGGTGTTTATTAACATAAGGTTTATCCAACATCTGGTCGACCAAACCCAGCAGGCTCACCATTGATTTGGACGGCGGGGCATCATGCAGAAAAATAAACTTGGTTTTATGAGTTACCGAATCTTCCTCAAACTTGTTACTGGCCCACCAGCCATTTGCAGAGCATTGCGGAAATACTATTATCGCCGGGTAACGCTCGCGGATGGTATCTTTTAAAAATAATTTACTGCCCCATAAAAGCTGCGTTTCATTATCATTACCGCGCTCGCCGGCACCATGCAGCACTATCACCAGCGGGTATTTTTTCAAAGGATCAAAGTCCTGCGGAAATAAAATACGGTAGGGTAAGGTATCGCCTTTGGCTATGTATGAGCCTCTGTCGTATGACGCGGCGCTTTGGGCATTGGTTAATAATGGATTTAAGAAGCAAACAAATAATAGTATAGACAGGGTAAGTTTTTTCATAAGCAGAATGCGAGATGTTTTAACAAAGTTAAAAATTAACGGATAACTACGATAAAAAGTGCGGGAACTACTGATTTACGTGTGCACTTTACCAGGCGTCATTGCTGTAACGAACGAAGCAACCTCTACACTTGCTAATCAAATGGCTATAAGTATTTTGGTGCCCTAAAAGCCGCGTTTAGGTTACCACTGCAATTAAGGGCAATGAATGTCCTGTTTAGATATTGCTTCGTTCCTGGCAATGACGCCGGGGATTTGGTTCTCTCTAATCTACCTTTACCACCTTCGTCCGCTCCGAAACACCGTTTTCATTTATCGCCTCAATTTGGAAGTAATAAGCCTTTTCCTTATCCATCGTTTTAAGATAGTATTCGTTAGCGGTGTGTACCATTATGCAGTTATACAGCTTATCGGGTGCGGTACCTGTGTAAATGTTGTAGGCGAAGGCATTATCAACGGTTTGCCACTTTATCCAGGCGCTGCGTTTGTCTTTTTCCGTGCGCAGTACAATGAAGCTTTGCACGGTATCAGGTTTGGCTCCACCGCCGTTCCCGAATACCCGCAGACCACTTATCGCAAATTTACCGGTTGGCATGTGTACGTTCTCCAGCTTAATATAGCGGGCCTTTACCGGTGTTTCCAATTCAATATAATCATGCGGCACATCGGTTTTATTTTTGCTTTTGTCGGCCAAAACCTGCCACTTTTTATTATCAAGCGAGTAATACAATTTGTACTGGGTGTAGGTGTCAGTTGCTTTGCCCAGGATGGTGGCGTCCTGGTCGGCATAGTTTATTTGCACGGCGTTAACAGTGCTCACGTTGCCCAAATCGCTGGCAATCCATTCACCGGCGTCACCGGTTTTGGCGCTCCAGTAGGTTTTTATGCTTTCGTCGACCGCGTTGTTTGGCATATAACCACCCAGAGTCGACGATACCCAAACCGGTTTGTTATAGTTCAGCAGCATCCAGCCGGTAAAGTGGCTTTTCAGGTGGTCTTCCTTGCCATCGGGCAGGTAAGTAGGGTAATCGCCGAACGCTGTATTGGCGTACATCACACCATCTTTATCAAATCCTGTGGGCCAGATGCCCAACCGACGTTCAAAGCTATTTTTAACGCCGATGACAATCGTGGCAATGTGCCAGTAATTACCCCAGGCATCGGTATAGGTGCTGCCATGGCCAGCGCCGCGGGCAAAACCACCGGGCTTATAGCTAAAAGGCATACTCTGCGGCGTAAACGGCCCCAGCGGACTATCACCCACCACTACCCCATCAGCATAGCCGCTAAATTCGGTGCCGGGTGCGCCGTATTGCAGATAATATTTGCCATTGTTTTTTGTCATCCAGGCGCCTTCAATAAAGGGGTCTAAAAAAGTATCATCCATATTCTCGCCAAAGCGCTGCCAGCCGTAGCGGAAAGGCTGCAGAAAATACATCTCCTTGCGGTAAGCTTTTAAATGAAACGTTTTGGGGTCAACCTCGGCGCCATAAAGCGGGTAGGTGTTGCTGCTGCCGTTATACATATACATCTTGCCATCATCGTCGCTGAAAAAGGCAGGGTCCCAGCCGCCGGGCTCAAATTCGTGGATGGCTTCCTTCCATTCGTTGGCCTTTGGGTTGGTGCTCATCCAGATAGGGAAATTTGACGAATAAGTAGACCCAAACACCAGCAACGTATCGCCGCGCACCCAAACCGCCGGTGCGCACAAATCGTCATATACTTTATGCTCAGGCCTTAAAAAGTGACGAAAAATAAAATTCCAGTGCAACATATCGTGGCTCCACCAGTACCCCCACTGATTGGTGGAGAACAGGTAGTAATCGCCCTTATACATAGTAATTACCGGGTCGGCAGTTGCCCGGTGCTTGCCCTCAGTAGCAAAATTGGGGATCGGCGTGTAGCCGTAATCGATGTTTATCGGATTGCAGTAAGTTTTTTGTTTTTGTTGCGCAGTGGCAGTAGCAGCTGTCAGCAGAATGCTTAAGCAAATAATTATGTACCTTCTCATTTATTATAGGTTTCGTATAGTAGTTCGTTGGTGTTTCCCCGCTGATAGAAGCGGGGCCGCGCTATCCGTTCATACGCCTGCAGGCATTAAGCTCGGAGCCGGTATCCACTGCTATCGCTAACACAAATTTCTGAACCGGGATTAAGCGGATTTTTGGATTTTTCAGATTCGCCGAATCCCGGAAATCATTTAATCTGTTTAACTGCGAAGCATTCTTGAACGCCGATTAAAAATTAATTCCAATTGTGAAAAATCCCGGTTCAAACTAATTTAACGCCGGGCTTTCAAAATGTAGCTTTTTAAGACCGTGTTTTATCTCCGGGCAACTCATAAACAGGTTCCAGATCAGGCCGCTGCGGTAATTTTCAATCATCACCACAATCGGCCCCTGGTCTATTGCAAGATACGATTTTGCATACCAATTATGCGACTCGCTGAAAGCATCCGTAAAACCATATTCGCCCCATATTTTATCGCCCAAATCATAATAAAAATGACGCAGTGCTTTCATGGAATATTCAGGCGTATAAGGAAATGCTGATAAAGCAGCGGTAGGCGTTATCACTCCTAAATCGTTATTAGGTGCATGGGCGTTATAGCCTTCAAAATTATCGCTTGCGGTAAGTCCCCAGCAGTTTTCGCCATAGCCTTTAAACTTTTTCGGGTTATCAACACAGTAATCATGGTTAATAAGCGTGTGGTTTAAGTTTTGTTCCCAATAATCGGCGTACTGATCTTTCAGTCCTTTGGGATTAAGCGCCTGGAAGGTATACTGCGAAAAGAACAGCGGACCGCCATATGGGAAACCCAGCGGCAATTTATGGCCGTAGTAGGTATTGCCATTCCTGAAAAAATCGCTTTGCGCCCAACCGCCGAAGTAAACTTCAGGGGTTACCGGGTACCGCTCGGCAGATTCGGCCAGGATATAAGTTATCATACACTCGTTAAAACCCCGAATGGCAAAGTTCATGGACCAACCATTATTGGGCGACCAATGCCAGTAAAGGTTTGGCCTTCCGTCGCGGGTAAACCAGTTCCACTCCATCTCTTCCCACAGGTTGTTCACCATGCCGCGTATACGGCCTTCCTGCTGGTTGTCCGCTTTAAAATATTGCCGGGCACACAGCAGTCCTTCAAAAAGGTACGATGTTTCCACAATGTCCGCACCATCGTCCTTGCGTCCGAATGGGATAACCTTGCCGGTAGCTCCATTCATCCAATGCGGGAAAGCGCCATGGAACGATTCGGCCTTCATTAAAAAGTCTAATATTTTAAGCATGCGGTTTACTGCCTGTTCGTGGGTAATCCATTTGCGGTGGTCGGCAACCAGCATGGCCATGATGCCAAAGCCCGAGCCGCCGGTGGTTACAACTTCATCGCCATAATCATACGATTTATTGCTGCGTTCACGGGCAAGCCCACTAACCGGGTGACCGAAGTCCCAAAAATACCGGAACGTTTGGCGCTGCACCACATCAAGCAGGGCGCTGTCGGTCAGGTTTTTTATGATGCCTACCGGCTTAATGCCGTCCTCTTTGGCAACCTGCGGCTGCGCCATACCCCAGCCCGACAGTAATATTAATAAGGGAAGTAATAGTTTCTTCATTAGTTTAATTGGTTAGGGCCCTCTAAATCTCTCTGCTGATTAGCGAAGAAACTTTAGTTGCACCATGTTTAAATTTTTTCATTCCGAAATCGGCATTCCGACTTCCGCATTCAAAAAATTCCGAAATCGAAATTCCGAAGCCCGAAATCTCTATAGTTTCGGGCTCGTAAACCCAAGCCCCTTCATCCCGGTTTTTACTTCAGGGCAACTCATAAACAAGTTCCACAAAAGTCCGCTCCGGTAATTCTCGGTCATTACAATTATCGGCCCCTGGTCAATAGCCAGGTACGAATCGGCAAACCAAACATCAGTAAGGTTAAAGGCATCGTAAAAGCCATATTGTCCCCAGGTTTTATCACCCAGTTTATAGTAAAAGAATTTTAGAGCTTTCATTGACTGTGCCGGCGTGTATGGCAGCGAAGCAATTGCAGCGGTCGGTGCAATTACACCCACGTCATTAGTTGGCGAACTGGCGGTATAACCACCTTTTATGTCGCTGGCTGTGAGTCCCCAGCAATCGGCGCTATAACCGCTATAGCCTTTGGGATTTGCAACACAATAGTTATAGTTAATAGTCGCGTGCGCCTTATTTTGCACATCGTAGCTGGCGTAAGCATCCGTTAAGCCGTTCGGGTTAATCCCCATAAATGAATACTGAGAAAAAAACAGCGGACCGCCCTGTGCAGGCCCCAGTGGCAAAGTAACGCCAAAGTAGCTGGCACCGTTTCTGATGCCACCATTTAGTGCCCAGCCATTATCGTAAACCGCCTTCGGTATGGGATGCGTGGTTGATGATGCTGCCATAACGTAAGTTATTAAAGCCTCATCCCAGCCGTTAATTTTCATATTTATTGCCCAGCCATTATTCGGGCTCCAGTGCCAGTATAACACATCCTGATTGCCCTGCCTGAACCAGTCCCACTCTACTTTGTTCCAGATGGTATTTATATCGGCACGCAAATTGGATTCATCGGTGCCCGCGCCATTGAAGTACTGGCGTGCGGTGAGTAACCCTTGCATCAGGTATGATGTTTCCACCAAATCGGCGCCATCATCCTGTGCGCTGAAAGGTACAACAGCCCCTGTCGCGCCATTCATCCAATGCGGATAAGCGCCATGAAACGTTTGGGCCGTATTCTTTAAAAACGATACAATTTTTTGCATCCGGGCCAAACCATCAGCCCTCGACACAAAATTGCGGCTAACTCCTGCAACAATTGCCATTATCCCGAAGCCTGAGCCGCCGGTGGTTACTACGTCACCGGAGGTATTGCGCTCGCGCGCCAGGCCGCTGGTCGGATGGCCAAATTCCCAGAAGTATTTTAAGGTTTGCTTTTCAACTAAATCGAGCAGTTGGTCATCGGTAATTACCGGGAATTTGTTGGTTGAATCGATAGCAGTAGTTATCTGAACATCAATTTCGGATTGTAATGAGCCTTTAGCCTTAGATTGTAAACCCGTTGAAACAGAAAGCGAATATTGTGTGATTGGCTGCAGCCCCGATGGTGTTAAAACTACGGTACTGTCGCTATTTTCGTAACTGGCAGCGTATGTTCCCGCAGCCCCGTCTTTAGAGCGTATGTTTACACTCGTTGTTACCGAACTATGATCTACCGGTGCAGAAAACGATATTTTTATTACCGGTTTACTGTTAATGTTTGTATAGTTATAACCGTTGAAAACGCCATTTACCTTTAGCGCGTTAAAGCTAAAAGATGCAGGTGTGGGCGTAACCGGCGTTACCGGGGTAACTGTCTTTCCTTTGCCGCACGACATTAATACCGCCAACACCACCATCCCGCCAAAATTCCTTATATCTTTCATGCTTAAATCAAAGAAAACGCCGTTACCATTTAAGTTTCAAAAAAAGAGGCTGCCCGGATTACACAGGCAACCCCATAATCAATCAACTGTTTATTTTCCGCGGCCTTCAAGGCCTACTATAGCGCCTACTTCGGCGCCACTTAGTGCTTTATTGTAAATCCTAACCTCATCCAACTGGCCTGTTAAAAAGTTTGCCCAATCCTGCCTGCCGGTTGCAGTGGTCTGGCTTGGCTCAGTCATAAACTGAACGCAGCCAAATGTAAGCTTACCAACGTCGGTAAAGTTCGCATCGCCGGTTAAACCAGGCACAGCAGCGGCAGTAATTTTTGAACCGTTAACATACAAGGTGGCTATTGATGTTGCACCATCGTATGAAAACGCCAGGTTATTCCATTTTCCAAACAGGTTAAGCACGTTATCAACTGCAAAGGTGTAGTCGCCACCACCTTTTGCGATGTGGATGCGTACTTTGCCATTGGTATTGTCGCTACCGTTTTCGAAGAAAACTTCGATATTTCCCCAGAATGCAGTAGTTTTTGCCAGGGTAAAGATACCGATGATACCTGTGCTTGGCGGCGGTGAGTTATACCATTCTGTTACCGTAAAGCTTTTTAGCCCGGCAACAGCTGCCGAAGGAGTTGCCAAAACATAGCTGTTAACACCACCCTGAAGGGCTTTACGCTCGAAACCGGGAGTAAATGATGTACCGGTACCAACGCCGGTGCTGTTTGAAACACTATCAACCAGGCTACCGTCGAATGCATAATAGGCTACCAGGTTTGATGCAGCAATCTCCTTAACACTTGTGTACCCGCCAACACTTAGCGGTGGCGCGTATGATTTTGGGTCGAATGACTTCTTGCACGACGATAAACCTAAGCCTGCCAGCGCCAGAGTCAAAACATAAATATTTAATTTTTTCATAATTCGATTATAATTTAATTATTAATAACCAGGATTTTGAGTCAGCGTACCTGCGCTCAGGTCAATTTCGTTTTGTGGCACCGGCCAAACTTCGTTTTTGTTGGCTTTCCATCCCTTAGTACCAAAAACTGCAGCACCACGGCCCTGGCGTATAACGTCGAAATAACGATCGAACTCCATAGCAAGTTCAACACGGCGCTCGTGCCATATTGCTGTGCGCAAAGCAACCTTATCGGTAGTTGAAACGGCGGGCAATATAGCAGCGTTACCATTCCTTGCACGTGCACGTACTTTTTCAAGAGATGTTAACGCCAGTGTAGCGTTGCCTTGTTCGTTAGCAGCTTCGGCATTCATCAGTAATACATCGGCAAAACGGATTACCCTTATATTTTGCTGGCAGCCTTCGTTATAGCCATTATGGAACTGGCTGAACGGTACGTATGATTTGTAATTATACATCGGGTTATCGCCAACAGCAGCTATTGGGTCTCCTTCAGCAGTGGTAGTACCACGGAAGATAATTGTACCTTCTTTACGTGGGTCGCCTGTTTCAAATTCGTTAACAAGGTTTTGGGTTGGCACATTAAAGCCCCAGCCACCGCCGGTAACACCGCGAACGCCCTGTACTTGTGAATATTGAGAATTTGAAGCACCACCATTACCATCAATAAATGCACATTGAATTTCAAATACCGACTCAGAGTTATTTTCGTTATCAGTCCTGAATTGTTTTTCGAAATTAGGAAATAGGGTATAACCCAGGCTCATTACCTGGTTAGTATAGTTTAACACATCTGCCCACTTTGCCTGGTACATGGCAGCTTTTGCATGCAGGGCTAAAGCAGCACCTTTGGTAATTCTGCCCAAATTATTAGCGTCATAACTTTGCGGCAATACTGCAGCTGCATCGGTTAAGTCCGCTTCGATGGCTGCCCATACCTGCGCTTTTGGTGTACGCGGAATGTTGTACTGGCTTGCATCCTTGGGCAGGTGTAAGCGTAAAGGCACATCGCCGAAAGCCCTAACCAACCTGAAATAGGCATAGGCCCTTATAAACTTAACTTCGGCCAGGTAGCGATTTTTTAAATTGCCGTCCATACTTATAGCCGGAACATTGTCAAGCACCTGGTTGGCCAGGTTGATGGTTTTGTATTCGCCACTCCAAAAATCAGCTATCTGTCCTTCGGTCGAAGATGCTGTAAAAGTGTCGAAATCGTTAAAAAACGATGCGTCATCAGGGCTGCTGCCTTTTTCGGCATCATCCGAACCAATGCTTTCAATAGCTATAGGTGCAAATGCAGCATTTGTCCATTCGTGCAAATTGGCATAAGTTGCGTTTACAGCCTTATCGGCATCGCCGGCAGTTTTCCAAAATGTAACTGCGGGCGGCGTCGCCTGTGGCGGCACGTCCAAAAAACTCTTCTTACAGCCTGCGGCTACAACAAGAGATACAAAAAGACTTAATCCCAGTGCTCTTTGTAAGTAATTTTTTCTATTCTTCATTTTTATATCTTATTAAAAACTAACGTTAACACCGAATGTATAAGTTGCTGACAGCGGGTACACATTTGCATCTATACCTGCATTGGTAGGCGAGCCGCCAACTTCGGGGCTAAAGCCTTTGTATTTAAATACGTTAAGCGGGTTCTCAGCGTTTGCGAAAATGCGGATCTTTTGAATTTTCCATTTTGACAGGAACGCCGAAGGAACCGTATAACCTAACTGTGCTGTACGGATACGGAAGTAAGCGCCGCTTTCAACAAAAAACGAGTTAGGCGCCGCATTTGCGGTTGAACCAACTGCTGCTGAAGGGTAGGTAGTTGATGTACCTTCACCATGCCAGCGATTATTGTAAAAGTCCTGGGTGTAGTTTTCGTTTCCAAACCTGTAAGCTGTATTGGCATTGTAAACGCTAACACCTGCAACGCCTTGAAGAGCAACCAACAAGTCGAAATGTTTGTAACCTAAGTTGGTTGTAAAGCCGTATGCATATTTAGGGGTTGGGTTTCCCAGGTCAACGCGGTCTTTCCCGTCAATAACGTGGTCGTTATTTAAATCAGTATACATAAAATCGCCTGGGCGTGCATTAGGCTGGGCCGAGCCGGTAATTTGCGACTGATTTTGGAAGATGCCGGCTACTTTATAGCCAAAAAACTCGCCAATTGGCTCGCCTTCAACTGTGCGGGTTGCCAGGGCGCCATTTGCTATACCATTGCCACCAGAATAGATAGGGTTTTTGCCCGATATAACTTTGGTAACTTTATTGGTGTTTATGCTAAAGTTGGCGTTAAACGCATAAGTAAAATCATGCGAGGCCTGCCCCCTGTAACCAACGGAGAACTCAAGTCCTTTGTTCACAATATCAGCCTGGTTGGCTATGATAGCGCCCGAAGCAGTTCCAACTGATGATGGGATATTGATGCCGAAAATGGCATTTTGTGTTGTGCGGTTATAATAGTCAGCCTCAAAGGTTAAATGGTCGTTTAATAACGAACCTTCGATGCCTACATCGGCGCCAACGCCGCGTTCAACTAAAATAGCCGGCGGAACAACCGATACAACGCTTGCACCGGTATTGGCATGCTGGTCTGAACCAAAAATTGCAGTATAACCAGGATCCTGGCTAACTGTTAATGTCGTTGGGTTGATCGGCACACCTGCGTTACCCACTTTACCCCAGCTTCCGCGCAGCTTTAATGAACTGAACAGTTTCTGATCCTTCATAAAATCTTCGTTCGAGATAACCCAGCCTGCACCAACTGAAGGCAAATAAGCCCAAAGGTTTGACCCGAAAAACTGCGAGCCTGCATCGGCCCTGATAGAGGCATTTAAAAGGTACCTATCTTTAAACGAATAATTTACGCGGCCAAAGTACGAAAGTGCCGTCGTAAGACTTCCGCCATCACTAACATTGCGGCCATTAACATCGCCCAACGTAAGGTAGTGGTCGCCTGCACTGCTGTTGGGTACGTTTTGTGCAGATGCGTTTATAAAGTATGTTTTATAACGCTGCGCTGTTTGACCAGCCAATACGGTTATTTTATGGTCGCCAAAGGTATTATCATACGTTAAGGTGTTTTCAGCTATCCAGTTACGGGTATCAGTTCTTCCAATTGATAATACACTGACAGTGTTTGCCTGTAAAAGTGTCGCTTTATAAACAGGCGTGTAACCTGTTGCCTCTGCCTGCGCAATTTCGCCGCCAAAGCTTGTTTTAAAGGTTAGGTGTTTTAAAAACTTCACTTCGGCATAGGCATTACCCGTAAATCCGTAATTTTTTGAATTATGGTTGTAAAAATCAAGCGTTGCCTGTGGGTTGTAGTTGTTACCACCACCAAGGTTAAAGTCGCTTGGGTCGCCGTAGCTACCATCGGCATAATATACCGGCAATACTGGTGCCGCGCCAAATAATTGGTGGAAAATGCCGCCATCAATATCTTTCGACTGGCTAAATACACCGCCTACTGTATAACCTAATTTTAATCCTTTAATCGGGTTATAATCGTTTACAAAACGTGCGGTGTAGCGTTTGTAATTGTTGTTTTTTACCAAACCGTCCTGGTCAAGAAAACCTAACGAGAAGTTATAGTTTGATTTTTCAGTTCCGCCGCTAACCGATACGTTGTGGTTCATTTTGAATGCATCGCGCAATATCTGTCCGTACCAATCTGTACCTGTACCATATTTTGCCGGATCGGGAAAAAGTAAAGGAGTAGTACCGCTCACGTTATATTGCTCGTTTATTAAAGTGGCATATTGATTTGCATTAGCCATTTTAACCTGGTTGGTAATTGTTTGCCAACCTGCATAGCCATCATAAGTAACACGGGTGTCACCTTTTTTACCGCGTTTGGTAGTAACCAAAATAACGCCGTTTGCAGCACGTAAACCATAAATTGATGTACTCGAAGCATCCTTAAGCACGCTGATGTTGTCAATATCACTTGGGTTAATAAAGCTGATATCATCGTACCAAACACCATCAACCACGTATAATACGCCGGTGTTACCAAATATGGTACCTAAACCGCGAATAGTTACCTGCGGCGATGAGCCGGGCGAGCCGGAGTTTGTTATCTGTAAACCGGCAACTTTACCTTGCAACGCGCTTACCGCATTGGTTGATGATTGTTTTGAAATCTCTTCGCCTTTTACAGTTGATACCGAGCCGGTAACATCCAGCTTGCGTTGGGTGCCGTAACCAACAACTACAACCTGCGCAAGTTCATTGGCGCTGGGCTGCAATTTAATGTCGATAGAGGTTTGGCCGTTTACGGCCACTTGTGCTGTAGTGTATCCTAAATAGGAAACCCTTAAAGTTGCGTTTGAGGGAGCGCTTAAGCTAAAGGCTCCGTTTACGTCGGTTTGAGTACCTGATGATGTACCGGCTACTGCAACGCTAACACCAATAAGTGCTTCGCCTGTGCTTGCATCAGTAACCTTACCTTTAACGGTAACGTTTTGTGCAATTGCTGCATTAACAAATAAAAAACATAATAGTACTAACCCTGAGATTGTAAAAATTCTCTTCATAGTGGTTAATTAAAATTTTGAGTAAGTAGGATTAAAAAAATTGGTTTTTCGTTGGTCGAAGTTGATGAGATAATACGATTATAACAAAAAATTTAACTCAACATTAATACATCACTAAAGTTTGTACTTGCTCATTTTGTTTTAGATAATTTATAATTAATTAAAAATCAACCAATTACAATTAGATAGTGTATTTTTTACATACTACACAGGCCTTATCGCCGGTACTACATTTAAAAAGTGTTGTGAGAGGTAATGATGTAGTGTTAAAGCTCGATGAGAAACTCAACAAGGTTTTTATCGTGCTCCAGGTTTAGCTTTTTGCGCAACCTATAACGCCGTATTTCAACACCACGGAGGGAAATGTTGAGCAATGATGCCATTTCCTTACTGCTCATATTCATGCGGAGGTAGGCACATAGCTTAAGATCGTTTGGTACCAGGTCTGGGTGGTCTGATTTTAGTTTTTTGAAGAAGTTCTCGTGCGCCTCGTTAAAGCTGCTTTCAAAGATGTTCCAGTCACGGTCGTCGGTCATGCCTTCATCAATAACCTTTTGTATGCGGCGCAGCTGTTCCTCGGCGAGGGGTTTGCCATGACTATCTTTAAGGTGGGCAATTTCGTCGCTTATTTTTTGCAGCAGTTCGTTTTTATAAACAATATTCATGGCCGAATTTGCCAGCTCACGGCTTTTACTGGCCAAGTCGGCCTGTAATTGCTCATTTTTAATTTTTACTATCTCCTGCTCGTTAATAATGGCTTCCTGTTTTAAAAACTCCTCTTTTTCCTTATGTAGCTTTTCGTGTATGTTGTGCTGGTGCCGTTTCAGTTTCAACTGGTAATACTTGGTTGCGAGCAGGTAAGCTACAATAATCAGCACTATGTAACAGAACACCGCTATTTTACCTGCGTACCACGGCGCCAGTATTGTAAACGCAAGAGTAGTTTCAGGCGAAACATTTTCTTCGTTTATTTTCGCCCTCACCTTAAAAGTATACGAACCCTGGTTAAGATTGGTAAACTCTTTCTGAGTTTGCGTGCTCCAATCGCTCCACTGCTTGGAATACCCTTCCAGGTAATATTGAAATTTTACCTTTTCCTGCCTGTAAAACGGCAGCGAATACGATATCCGGATGTTATTTTGTGCGTACGATATTTCAATATCTTTTTGGTCGCCATCGTCAGTAATCGGCGTTACCCGGTCGGTAATATTTTCGATCCGCCGTATTAGTACTGGTGGCAATTTAATGTCGTTACGCAGCAAGGCGTCTTCATCATTTAATATCACAAAACCATCGTCGACACTTATTAAATATATCGCGCTGTTTATCCGGCTGATGTTTTCATAGCCTTTCACCATCCGGCCATCCAGTATGCTAAACCTGTTGGAGTCGATGCTTAGTTTGCCTGCGGTCGAAAAATCGGCCAAAGCCACCCTGCCGTGGTTAATAAACCAATATTTTTTACCAAGCGCGGGTATTATTTTGTTTGACGATGAAAACGTACCCAACATTTTGTTGAGCTGCTGGTACTTGCTAAAGCGGTCGCTGATATCGTCGTACACATAAAACCCGGAATCAGACGAGAAGACTATCCGGTTATCCAGGTTAAACACGTTAATATTATAGCTGCCTGGCAGACCTGCCTTTTTATCATAGTATTTTACCGCAGCGGCCTTCTTCAAATCGGCGGTGAGCGTAACCCGGTAAATACCTTTGTAGGCATGGCTAACCCATACCTCACCTTTATTATCCTGCTCAACATAGCGGGATGGCTCGCCAAAACCTTCCAGCTTATGGTCGAAAGCCCAATTGCCGGCATTATCTTTTTTATAAAACACAAGCCCGGTGTAAGTACCCTGTATCAGTTGGTTGGCGTTCAGTTTTTTTAGTGTCCACCCGCCGCTTATGCCGGTTATTTTCGACAGGGTGTTTCCGTTTACCTGGAAAGTGCCGGAGTTGTGGCCGCAAAGCAGCCGTCCATCCTGCAGCGATAGCTCCCAAACCTGCCCCTGCGAGCCCGGTATCAGGTTAAAATCGAACGATTGGAAAAGCCGTTTGTTGCCATTCTCCACCCAATCGCTGTAAAAAAGGCCCTGGTTGGTGCCCAGGTATATTTTATTGTTAAAAATTATGCTGGAATAAACGGTGCCGAAACGACCGCTTTTATCAAAATAAAAGTACAACGGCGAGTTTACTTCAATACGGTCGATGCCATTATCGAGGCCAGCCCAAAGGTTTTGCTCGTTATCAATAAATAAACTTAATACGGTATTATTTTGCAATCCGCTGCTTTTGTTGATATGCTGCACCACATTGCCCGCAGTATCAATAATAATAACGCCGTTTAATATGGTGCCATAGGCAATGTATTTACCCGAAAACATTACCCCATTATTAAGCTGGTAAGTTTTTAAAAAATCATCGGCCTGGTTGGCCCATGCTGTAATTTGCTTACCATCGTACATGAACAAACCATTGCGTGCGGTGCCGATAAGGAATTTGCTATGTGGTAACGGTAGTATAGAAAGCACACCGCTGTTGCCAATTTTGTCGCTACCTTCAATGTAAGTTAGCTTGCTGTCTTTAAGTTCAAACAAACCCTTGTTTACCTGTTCAACAAAATAACGGCCGCTCACTTTATACAAAAACAAAAACGGGTAAAGGCCCTTTACAACGGTTATTTTGCCATTGCTGTAGATATAAATGGAGCCGAAGGATTGAAAAATAACCTGCCCTTTATCAATATAAATCTTCCAAACTTCTTCGTTAACAGGTTGGTATTTTTTGGGGACAAGCTGCGTTAACGAGTGATATTTTAATGAGCCGTTTTTATTGTTCTCCCAATAGCCAAACTCACCAAAGCCGCCTGAGTACATTTTACCTTTACCATCTGCAGCTACGGAGCGCACAATCAAACCATTTGGCATGCGGTACGATTGCCAGTATTTACCATCGAAAGTTAACAGGCCATCGGAATTGCCGAAGTACATTATGCCGTGTTCATCGCGTGTGATGGACCAGTTTTGATTACCCGACTGGTACAGCGCTTTGGTATAATTTTGCACATAAGGCACGCCAATACTTTTGATATCGGCAGCATGGGTGCATACGGTAAATGCGATTAAGGAAATAAATAAAAGGAGCGCTTTACGCATAGAGATAAAAAACACTAATTGCACGAATTTAATCGAATTACACGAATTATAACTGGTTAACGCGAATTATCCTAAATTCCTGCTTTGTATTCTGGTTTACTATGTGTGTTGCGGGCGGGTTTTATTTTGAGTCTGATTTGAGTACCAGTCGTATTTGACTGAGCAAGTAATCTATTGATTTTTTGTGTTTTGGATAGATGTCCTTTATGCCTGGATTTGTCTTGTAAAAGACTTCCTTATAGTTTGTTGTGTTTAATTGCGGCTTAACCTTGCCATCAGTATTTTTCGTTACTTTTTTCTGGTCATCGCTGGTATAATAGTGGTTATTTACAAAACCCCACACCAGTGAATTTAAGAGGTATTCATCGTACCCTATTGTTGACAAAACGTACTCCGGCTGCCGGACAAAAAGCTCTTCAAATGAAAAACTTAATTGCTCTTCAGCAGAGCCATGATGCCTTTTTACATAATTAACATATTCCTTAACTGCATTAAGGCTATTATTTTTAAGACAGATTTTGCCAAACAGTTCAGTTAAGACGGCTACTACGTATTCTTGGCCGTTCCTTTTTTTTATATAATCGGAGCACTTATTACGGTCGAGGTTTTTAACCAGTCGCAACACGATGGTAAACTCCGAGTCGGTAACAACCTGTTTGCGCGAAAGGGTTTCTAATTTTCGAAATTTGGCGGGGTCACAATTTTGCGCGAATGTATTTGCTGCAATAACAACTAACAGTGCAAACAGGATTATTTGTTTCATAGGTTCAGTGGCACAAAATATTGTGTCTGAACGAAATTAATTAATAGTCACGAACTTTCACGAATTAAAGCGAATTACACGAAACAACACTAATTATGAACAAATAGCCCAATTTGAGTTTCAGGTAGACCGAAAAAGTCTTCGTTTTTAATTCGTGTAATTCGCATTAATTCGTGTGAATTAGTGCTTTATTTTTCTTAGCCGTATTCACCGGCTGCGGAATTTTCACATAATAACCTGTGCCATCATAAACTCTTTTGCGCGGATGCTCCTTACAGGCATCGCTGCAACAGCCATCCATAGCTGTGCCGCATTCATCGCACTGGGTAAAGTGCTCGTTGCATTCGGGGTTGGCGCAGTTAATCATTTTTGGGGTTACCTTGCCGCAATTAAAGCAGGTTGATATCACCACCGGGTTAACACTGTTTACATCTACCGAAAGCCGGTTATCAAACACATAGCATTTGCCTTCAAAATCCTCTCCCCCGGCCTCTTTGCCGTATTTAATAATACCGCCGTGCAGTTGGTATACGTCTGTAAAACCCTCGTGCAATAGCAGCGCCGATGCTTTTTCGCATTTGATGCCGCCTGTGCAATAGGTAACTACCTTTTTATCTTTGTATTGGGCCAGTTCATTAATCATAGCCGGAAAATCGCGAAAGTTCTCTATATCCAGCGTTATTGCGTTTTTAAATCTGCCAAGGTTATGCTCGTAGTTTGAGCGTACATCCAGTATCACCACGTCTTCGGCATCTTTCATCGCCAAAAATTCTTTTGGCTCCAGGTGTTTGCCGGTTTTCTGTTGTGGGTTAATGATATTCGGGTCGCGCAGACCAGAGTGCACAATTTCTGATTTATAGCGCACATGCATTTTTACAAACGATGGCGTATCCACCTCATCAATTTTGAAATCGATAGCTGCAAAGCGCGGATCGGTGTGCAGGGTATCCATGTAAATTTTACAGGATTCGGGCGAGCCGGACACAGTGCCGTTCAAACCTTCTTCGGCAACGATAATTCGCCCCGCCAGGTTAAGGCTTTTACAAAATTTTAAATGGTCGGCAGCAAATTGCTCCGCATCGACTATTGTTGAATAACAATAGTATAGTAGTGTATTATATCTTGCCATAACATTCATTGATACCGCTGCAAACGGTGGTAAATGAGGCTCAAAGATAAGGAATTTCGGATTTCGGATGTTCGATTTCGGAATTATTATTGGATTAAGATTGTTAGAATTTGAGAATTTAGTATTAAAAATCAGCACAATCACTTAAATCAGCTATTAAAAATCCGAAATGGAAATTCCGAAATCCGAAATAATAGGATAATTTTGCACCTTCAAAAACCCACACATTATGTATAATACACTGAAGCCGGTTTTACAGCAGGAGCTTACCGAAATTGAAAATGCCGGTTTATATAAGCGCGAACGCATCATCACATCCCCGCAGGGCGCTGATATTACTGTACAGGGCGGCAAAGAAGTAATAAACTTTTGCGCTAATAACTACCTTGGCTTATCAAATAATCCGAAGGTAATTGAAGCGGCAAAGGCTGCTATGGATACCCATGGTTACGGTTTATCGTCGGTACGTTTTATTTGCGGCACGCAGGATATACATAAAGAACTGGAGAAAAAGATCGCAGAATTCTTAGGAACTGAAGACACTATTTTATACGCCGCAGCATTTGATGCC
The DNA here is from genome assembly GCF_024055575.1 of Mucilaginibacter flavidus. Lineage (GTDB taxonomy): Bacteria > Bacteroidota > Bacteroidia > Sphingobacteriales > Sphingobacteriaceae > Mucilaginibacter > Mucilaginibacter flavidus. Next base: position 109,341 of record NZ_JAMXOE010000001.1, read on the forward strand.
AACGGAGGCGTGTTTGAACCATTGTTTAACGACCAGGACGCTATCATATCAGATGAGTTGAACCATGCGTCAATCATCGACGGCGTGCGCCTGTGTAAAGCGCAGCGCCAGCGTTATAAACACGATGACATGGCCGATCTGGAAGAAAAGTTAAAAGCTACCGCCGGTTGCCGCCACCGCATTATTGTTACCGATGGCGCATTCAGCATGGATGGCACCATTGCACAGCTTGATAAAATTTGCGCATTGGCAGAGCAATATAACGCTTTGGTGATGATTGACGAGAGCCATTGTTCGGGTTTTATGGGTAAAACTGGTCGCGGTACGCATGAGCATCATGGCGTGATGGGTAAAATAGATATTATTACCGGTACGCTTGGCAAAGCTTTAGGCGGTGCATCGGGTGGTTTTACATCTGGCCGTAAAGAAATTATTGATATGTTGCGTCAGCGTTCAAGGCCGTATTTATTTTCGAATACGCTGGCGCCATCTATCACCGGGGCATCCATAGCTGTTTTAAACATGCTGAGCGAAACCACTAACCTGCGTGATAAGTTGGAAAGCAATACGCAATATTTCCGCCAAAAAATGACTGAAGCCGGGTTCGATATTAAACCGGGTGTACACCCTATCGTACCGGTTATGCTATACGAAGCCAAACTGGCGCAAGAATTTGCCGCCAAAATGCTTGAGGAAGGCATTTATGTGATTGGTTTTTACTACCCGGTAGTGCCGCAGGGCAAAGCGAGAATAAGAGTGCAGATATCGGCAGCACATGATATGGGACATTTGGATAAAGCAATTGCGGCGTTTACGAAGGTGGGGAAAGAGTTGGGGGTGATAAAATAATACGTATATATTTTTTATATTTGTACGTATAAATTAAATAATTTATGGCAACTGCAAAATTAACTTTAAGTGTAGATAAGGATACAATCCTCATCGCAAAAGAAGTTGCATCTGAGAGCAATATGAGCGTTTCGAAATTATTTAAGAAACTCATTAATGATTTAGACAAAAACAGGGGGAAAAAAAAAGAATTCAAAATGCGTCCGCTGAAGGATCTTCCAGAATGGATTCAGCAACTTGTAGTTGCTACCGAACCCACCCCTGATTTTGATCACAAAGCAGAATATCATAAACATTTAGAGGAAAAATATGGCTTATGAAAGTCTTGTTTATCGATTCAGATGTTTTATTGGATACTATTTTAATCAGACAGCAGCATTTTAATGAAAGTGTGGCTGTGATGGAATTGGCTGACAATAGTGAATACACCTTTTGCACTTCTACACATTCATTACTAAATATCCATTATGTTGTTAAAAAAACTTTTGGCGAAAAGTTAGCCAGACGATCTATTTTAATGCTGGTTAAAAAACTAAAGATTATGCGAGAAGATGTTAATATCATTGAACAAGCACTTTATTCTGACTTTTCAGATTTTGAAGATGCTGTTCAATTTTACGCAGCTAAAAGTGCCGATGCCAATTTTATCATAACAAGAAATATAAAAGATTACAAACACTCCACTATAGCAGTTGTTACCCCTGAACAATTTTTAAGAACACTATAATGCAAGCCCAAATAGATCAATATACCGCCGAGATAAATGCTTTTTCACCCGCCAATGCAGATGAGTTGGAAGCGTTCCGGATAAAATTTTTAGGCACCAAGGGAATTATTAAGGACCTGTTTGAGCAATTCAAATCGGTAGGCCCTGAAGAAAAACGCACTTTCGGTAAAGTGCTTAACCAGTTTAAACAACTGGCTGAAGCAAAATATACCGAGTTACAGGAAGGGCTTAAATCCGAAACAGTAAATGCGAAATCCGAAATCGACCTTACTTTGCCGGGCGATGGCTTTGCTGTTGGCTCACGCCATCCGCTGTCCTTGATCCGTACCGAAATAATCGATATTTTCAAAAGACTGGGCTTCGTTGTAGCCGAGGGGCCGGAGATTGAAGACGACTGGCATAATTTTTCAGCATTAAACTTCCCGGAAGAACACCCGGCACGCGATATGCAGGATACTTTCTTTATCAAGAAGAACAGCGGTAAGGATGATATTGCTTTACGCACACATACTTCATCGGTACAGGTACGCATGATGGAGAATGGCAAACCGCCGTTCCGCGCTATTATGCCGGGCCGGGTTTACCGCAACGAAGCGATTTCGGCGCGCGCGCATTGCTTCTTTCACCAGGTGGAGGGTTTGTATATTGATGAGAATGTTTCTTTCTCCGACTTAAAGCAAACGCTTTACCACTTTGTGCAGGAACTTTACGGCGAAGGCACCAAGGTGCGTTTCCGCCCATCTTATTTCCCTTTCACCGAGCCATCGGCCGAAATGGATATCTCGTGTACTATCTGTGGCGGCTCGGGCTGTAACATGTGCAAGTACACCGGCTGGGTAGAGATTTTAGGTTGCGGCATGGTTGATCCGAACGTTTTGGAGAATTGCGACATTGACAGCGCCAAATTCACAGGCTTTGCTTTTGGTATGGGTATAGAAAGAATTGCCAACCTGAAATATGTGATACGGGATTTGCGTTTATTCTCTGAAAACGATGTTCGTTTTTTAAAGCAATTCCAGGCTGATATTATATGAAAAAACTGCTGCTTTTATTGTTGGTGCCGATAGTATTCCTATCCTGCGGTAAAAGCGGCAATGTGGTACCCAGCGTACCAGTAAACTTTACAGCATCACTATTCGACCCCCGGATAGCACCATTGAACGCAAGCGGGGGCTATGTTGTAATAAGCGGTTATGGCGTTGCCGGGTTAATATTATACAGGACGGCTGACAGGCGTTATGTTGCGTATGACCGCTGCAGCAGTTATCAACCGGAAAAGCATTGTGCAGTAAATGTTGATGAATCGGGTTTTACCGCCACCGACCCATGCAGCGGCTCAAAGTTTTCATTAGCAGACGGCACACCGGTAAAGGCGCCTGCCACCAAATCTCTCCGAAGCTATTATGTAACAGTGAGTGCGTCTGAAATATACGTATCAAATTAACGATTTGTAAATTTTAAAAGCTTTTAACATTAAATTCCTCAACAAGCCATACCGCAAATGTCAGTTATTTTGAGATATTTGTACCTGATTGATACATGGAAGCCGATAAAATAAAAGAAAGTATAAAACGGGCAGCGCAGGAACTGTTCCGGAAATTCGGTTACCATAAGACCAGTGTAAACGAAATTGCCAAAAAGGCAAAAATTGCCAAAGCCACTATTTACAAATATTTTGAAAGCAAGGAAGATGTTTTACACTCCCTGCTGATGGATTATATTAAAGTGAGCGTGGACGACCTGATACATACCAACGGGCCGGAAATGGACGAAGAGGCGCACCTGAATATGCTGATTATGAAAACCTGCCGGCTAAGCTACACCGTGTGTAATGAATTTATCGGCTGGGATTTTATCCGCGAATCAACCAACTCGCAGGATTTTCTAAAAAACCTTTCCAACGAACTGGAAGAAATGCTGGTAAGCGTATTCTCGCAGCTTACTGAATTACGCAAGCAGGAAAACTACCAGCAGCGCCTGCGTTTCCTTATCAAATGCAGCAAAAGCATCGTGTTCAGCTTCGCCTTTACCTCGGTAAGCGACAGCGATGTGCGTAAGAACTTTGTTTCCTTTCAGAAAGAGATTTTGCCCTATTTGGTGAAGGCGGCGATAACAATATAGTTTGGGATTTCACCGATTTGAGGAGGATTACACCGATTTTTATTTTAACGCAAACACTTCACTAACACGTCATTGCGAGGAACGAAGCAATCTTTAAGCAGGACATTTAATACCCCTTTATTTTGTGCGAACCTAAATGCCGAATGATAAGCTTCGGTAATATTTTTTGGTAACTATATACTACATGGGACAAAACCCTTATTTTATAGCTAAAATTTGATTTTTTAAATCTCGACAATTTCGCAAAATATCCCATAATGCCGGCAAATAAAAATTTGGCCGGCATTCTTTGTTTTTACTTGTTTAAAATATTAGTTTTATAAATATTTATTAGCGAACTCGTTTTAGTCACCGAACCGACCAAATTCAACTAAACGTACGAGGGAATGATTTGCTTACGCTACGCGTGGGGTTTATCACTTTCGTATGTGCGTTCTTGGTCGGACGTGGTGACTGGTGGGGCCCCACGCTATTTTGTTTAACAGCCAGGTAGGGGTTTACGGCAACAATTAATATCGCAATGACTCCTAAACGCTCTTACAATTTACTACTGGTAAACATCGCAGTTACTTATTTTCTACTTGATGTAGAATTGGTTTTAACCGGATTGGGTTTTGAAACCTTTCCTTTAGGTTGGATGATAGTCGCAATGGTAGTTAATCTTGTATTTATAAAATTTATAGTAAATCTTATATCGGTAAATCTTGTGGCTAAAATTGAGAACTTAACAATTGAACTATATGCAAAGGCTAAGAGCAGGATAAAATGGACGGCAATGATTACAACCGTGGTTTTTGCAGACGTTTACTTTAATACATTCAATGAAAACGCCAAACTAAAAGATTATATAATGATTGGATTTTCCACATGGATGATGTTTGGATTAGGCTATCGACTTTGGCAGTTAATAACTGGGGATTTTGTCGGAGGGGATAAAGCTAAGTTCAACAACAATATGTTAAAAATGACTAAAAATATTTTCAAATAAATCAATATGGGTATCTATAAAAGTACGGAGTATGAATTAGAACTTAAATATCGACTAATCGATAATCTAACGGAATATTCAGATGAAAATAACAGAGAGTTGCTAAGATTTTTTAATAGCGTTATAGATGTCTTAACAAATTTAGAAGTCGATGAATTTAATCAATCAAACAAAAAAAATTACCTGCATCATTTAAACCTAACAAAAAGTAGATTACGAGACTACCGCACTGGCAAATCTACATTCACCGAACAAAAAAAGGAGTTTTTAGACGACTTGTACAAGGCGATTGGATGGGTAGGAAACTTGGAAGGCTGAACAACGCTCAAGTAAAAACCGTAGTTCAGCCTCATTATAAATCTGAAAACATTTTATTAACATCCGCTCTGTTTCCCGTGCTTCAATTAATTCAGACAGTTGAATATGATTACCTGATATCATTAATATAAATGAATGAGGTTTGTGATTGTTATTTGATACTTCATTAACATAACAGCCATCGTTAATTTTTACAAAACCAAAATCAGAAAGGAATTTCTTACTGGGTTGAAATATTGTCATAATTAAAGGAATTGCGCGCACGTATGCCCGCGTAAAATTATGAACATTTATTATGATAAATGCAAACGGAAAATCACTTTTCTTTTTTTACCGCTGGTTTACCTAAAAAAGAGGCTTTAATCACCCCCTCAAACGTGCCATTGATAGCAAGTTTAGTATCGTACTTTTCGGCACGTTGCTTTGGTTCAACTTTTTTCTTTGCCATAAGACAAAGTTATGCAATTAGTTTCTTATAAGTCAAACGTTTATTTATACGTTCAAAAGTATCCTCAAACCTAACAGTATCCGTAACTACCCTTGTATTGTAACGATAAGTAAATTCATTGCAATATCTGTGCAGGTGTTTCGGGCTTACATTGTGGTAAATTCCAATGATACCACGCTTTAACAGGCTCCAAAAACCCTCAATCGTATTAGTGTGATTATCGCCTACCGTTCTGTAATCCCCTTCGGTGTGCTTAATGGCAACGTGTTCATAAGTTTTATTCAATCCCTTATAAGAGGCATAAGCATCTGTAACCACTTTACTATCCGCTTTAACCTGTGACAGCATAATTGGGTGCAGTGTTGCGGCCTCTGTATTGGCAACAACCTCACAGCTAACTTGTGAATGCTTTAATACAATCCGCTCAACAACCTTACGGCCTTTAATTACTTTATGGTCACGTACTTTGTACTCAACTACATTTTGTTGCGCTATCCCCAGTACTGGCGTTTTATCGGCTGCGCTCCGACCTTGTGAACCTTCAATCTTTTTGTTAGCATGCCTGTTTTTATTCTTACCACCTACAAAAGTTTCATCAACCTCAACATTACCCTCTAACATTTCCGGCGCGTTATTAGCCAGCATTAAGCGAATGCGGTGTAATAAAAACCACGCTGTTTTTTGAGTTATATTCAAGTCCCGGCAAAGCTGCAAAGATGAAATCCCTTTTTTATGAGCGGTCGCCAAATAGATAGCTGCAAACCAAATACGCAATGAGATTTTAGTGTTCTCAAAAATAGTCCCGGTGGTTACAGTGAATTTTTTATGACATTCTTTCGCTTTGCATTTATAACCACGGTTTGTAACGTACGCGCCAACGTTACCGCAATGAGGGCAAGATGGTGTATTACCCCAGCGGCCAGCGGCTAAATAAGTAGTGCAAACCGCTTCATCTTTGAAGTAGTCTAAAACCTGTAAGAGGCTGTTAAATTGTGATGTCATTGTGTTAATGTATTAAAGTTCACAAATATACAAATTAATAACTTATTGGGACAAACTTATTTTCAAATAGTTTTTGTAGTTTAGTCGGAGTATAGAACTCACCCCTTATGGATAAACAGAAATTAGAGGCACTCATTCAGTTAAGCATAAAATACAGGGGTGAAATATTACACGATTCAATACAGATAGAAAAAGAGGTAGACACATTTTTAGCAAATTACTTTATTAATGATGTAGAGAAGCAAATTGAACTTTTGGAATTGATTTTAGACAGATTAACATTTGATGCTAAACTGGCTATTTTCGATACTATGTTAAAAAAACTACATCCAGGAATTTATGAAAAGAAGTTCAGTAAACTAATAAGTGAGCTTAGAATATTAAAAGACCAGCGCAACATGTTTGCGCACTATATGACGTATTCATTTTATGATGAACTGGACGAAATACCTAAAGAGTTTCAATTGATAAATTTCAGAAACTCAACCGACTTTAAGAAGTTTTCAAAGGGGGATTATTTACTGTTTAAGCAACGGGTTGTAAAGTGTCGGGAAGTCATAAGAGAAGCGTTACACATGTAAATAACCGAATCGGGATGACGCTCGTATTAAGCACTCGTGCGCACGGAGCCAATAGTCAACGCGTCCCCTTTCGGCGTTAATAGGCCGACATTGGGGTTATTAACGCCCATGCCTCCTAAATCTTAAATTTCTTACGTAAGTATACTGATTATCAATTACTTAAACAAGTAATTAGCGATTTTTATTTTTGTCCCAACTGCTATATAGTTACCTATTTTTTTGCTTTGATTAGCAAGTACAGAGTTTGCTTTTGTTTCTCAATGAAATGCAAATAGGTTCGTCCCCATAATGTCTTTGTTTATTCCGGCTTAACAGCACCAGTTGAAATATCGTTTAAAAATCCTTCCGGATTACTGACAAAACGAAAAGCATCTGAAAGCTTTATCGCATTTATAAACGCTGACTTCGTCGGTTCAAAAAGTCTCCCCTGCCTATCCATCAATAAGCAATTGAAACATTCAGCTAAAGCAAAAATCTTGTTCACGAATACTTTATCAACTTCCCTTAGATCTACCCGACAACTTAATTCCTCTACTTGATTTGTATTTTCATCAAAACATACGTCAATATGGTTGGTATCAACATTCCCAAAATTCATTAGGCCGGGTATTGTCCGTTCGTTCAACGTATTACCTTCCTTAATCAATGGATACAAGTCGTCAGTAGAAACTTTCAAATCGAGCCACCACCTTATTGTGTGGGCGTCCTCAAAATCATATTCCTCATCAAGGTTTGAATTTTTAAAATACTCTTCCCAGGCGCCCGAATTAATTTCCAGCTGCTCCGGGATATATCCGTACTTATTTATAAGTGATTTTCTCGGTATGAAATTTATGTTGAATTGCCAGATTGCCATCTTTTCCAGTATAAATGCAAATTAAAAATAAAGATAATTCAATTCCGAAAGCGAAATTCCTCCATCCGAAATAATAAATTATTTGCACATCTCAATTATTATTATTTACTTTGAATAACAAAGTACTTTTACGTGGAAGAAAAAGAAATTCAAAACGAGCTGGCCTCCATCCGCAACCTGATGGAGCGGTCGTCGAAGTTTATATCGCTTAGCGGCCTGTCGGGGATATTGGCGGGGGTGTATGCGCTGATTGGCGCGGCATTGGCTTATCATGTTATTTATGACCATACGCCTGTTACTGGCAGGGGTTACGTGGATAACGGTACGCAGTCATCCGGGCTTTTCTTCGGCAGTAATTACCGGCTGTTGGAATGGGAGCTTATAGCCATAGCCTTTGTAGTGTTGCTGCTTTCGGTGGTTACGGGTATCGTCTTATCATACCGCAAAGCAAAACGCAAAGGGCAGCCTATTTGGGGCAAAACCAGCAAGTCGCTGTTGTTTTATATGGCTACACCTTTATTTACGGGCGGGTTGTTGATATTAATCTTTATCTACCGCGGCCATTACAGCATCGTTGCGCCTGCATCGCTTATTTTTTACGGCTTGTCGTTAGTTGGCGCCAGCAATTTTACTTTCAACGACGTAAAATACCTTGGGCTGTGCGATATTATATTAGGCCTGGTTACCGCTTGTTTACCAGGTTATGGTTTGCTATTTTGGGCCATTGGTTTTGGTGTGCTGCATATTATTTACGGCAGCATTATGTACTTAAAATACGATAGGTGAAAGTCCCCTTTGAAAAACTTGACAAGGCATTTGAGAACCGCTTAAGGTTGCAAATAATGAGTGTGCTGATGGTGAACGACCGGTACGACTTTAACTCGCTTAAAGAACTGCTGGACACTACCGACGGCAACCTGGCTTCGCATTTGAAGGGCCTCGAGAAAGAGGAATATATTGTGGTACACAAGGCTTTTTTGGGCCGCAAACCGAATACTACTTATGAATCGACAGAAAAGGGAAAGAAAGCCTTTAAACAGCACCTGGATGCATTGGAACAATTAATTAAACAGCAAAAAATAATTTAATTTCAAACTAAACCCCAAAAATCATGCAGAAAAAAAACGCCCAACTACTTATGCGATTTATGGCCGTGTTCGGCAACTTATTGTTTATACTTTGGATAATTTACAACGCCATACACGAGGGCTTTCGCGGCACTTTGCCTGAAATTGTTTCATGCCTGTTTTTAATATGCCTGCTTGCTTTAAACTCGTACCTGGTACTAACATCTCTCGACAGGGAGCATTTGCTAACCAATAAATCGAACTAAATTTTTTTATACACATACTTTGAAATACAAAGTACTTTTAAATAAATCACGATGCACACAAGTAGTTACTGGATAACGCATTTCAAAGCAAATGCCCTCCAAAAAAGAATTAACTGGAACCAACCTGCAAACATCACTGCTAATGAAATTGATACCATTTTGAAGTCGCTGCAGGCCTGGCAATTGGGCGAAACGTCGGAGGGTAAGCAATTGATTGCCGCCGCCGAAAAATATGCCGATAAAACGCAGGACGCGGACTATGTTTACTGCACTAAGCTATTTATTAAAGAAGAGCAAAAACACGGCAATAACCTCGGTTTGTATTTAGACAGAATTGGGCAACCGAGAATTAAACAAAACTGGGGCGATACCTTATTCAGGAAGGCTAGGCATTTGAATACCAGCATGGAATCATGGACACTGGCTGTTATTGTAGTTGAAAGCGCAGCGCAGATATTTTACCAGTCGCTTAAAGATGCGACAGGTTGTTTTTTGTTAAAGGGAATTTGCACAGATATACTAATTGATGAAGCCAGGCATATCGCGTTTCAAACCGAACGGCTCACAGCAATTTTTGAAAATAAATCAGCTTTTTCAAAGAGCTGGCGAAAAATGGTGTACAAGTATTTTTTCTACGCTACATCATTAATGGTATGGTTTGCACATAGCAAACTTTTTAAAGCCGGCGGTAATACTTTCCAGGATTATATGAGAAAGATGGACTACAAGCACGCCAAAACTGTTAAAGCCATCACCTGCCCCGTAAAGTACGATACCAATGCAATAAGTTTTGGAATATAATAAATAGCCCATTTTTTTACCCATTTACTTTGAAATACAAAGTGTATTTAAATCGACATAATCATGAATCAACAACCAGAAAACCCCTTTCAACCTACTACCCCGCCATCGCCAGCAAAATGGCACACCGACTCCGTGCTGATTAAACTCGGCATTATTGCAACGCTGATAATTTTACTGCTTATCCCCTCGGCGTGGATACAAAGCCTGGTAATTGAGCGCGAAGGCTACCAGAAAATAGAACGTGGCGGTGTTGCAAACACATGGGCCGACACGCAACTGGTGCAGGGTCCGGTGCTATTATTGCCCTACAAAAAACAGGTAACCGAAACCGACGGCAATAAAAAAACCAGCACCCGCGAGGTAATTAACACGCTGTATGTTTTGCCGCAAACACTACAGGCGAAAGCAGCCGTTAAAACACAACCCTTTACAAAAGGCGTTTACGATGCAACCGGCTACAGTGCGGATATTGCCATCACCGGCGATTTCGAAAAGCCCGACCTGGCACTGGTGGGCATTGACCCATCGGCAGTGATGTATGATAAGGCCAGGTTGGTTTTCAGCATATCAGACAATAAGGGACTGATGAACAACCCGGCGGTGAAAATACAAAACCAAACCTATGTGCCCGAGCCCACCGTAGAGGATGTGATACCGTTTGATAAGGGCCTGCAGGTAAAATTTAACCTGCAGCCCGGGCAGGGCTTTGCTTTTAGTTACCAGCTAAAACTTAAGGGCAGCAACCAGTTAAACTTTTTGCATACCGGTAAAACCACCGATGTTGAAATAAGCAGTGACTGGAAATCGCCCGATTTTAGTAACCACGAGCCGGATAGTAAGGCTATAAACGCGCAAGGTTTTAACGCCAAATGGCACATGGTATATTATAACCGGCCTTTCCCGCAGCAATGGGTAAATAACAACCAGGAACTGGTTAAAAAGCGCGGTGGCAGCGACGCAGTTTTTGGTGTAAAACTGCAATTACCTATCGATCAGTACCGCAAAGTATTGCGCACCACCAAGTATTCAACCCTTATTATCCTGCTCACCTTTATCTCGCTGTTTTTAGCTGAAATGGTTAAAAAACAACGTGTGCATGTATTTAACTACGTACTTATTGGCGCTGCAATGGTGGTTTATTACACGCTGTTGCTCTCCTTTTCTGAGCAGGTGGGTTATAACTGGGCTTATTTTATCAGTTCGGTATCAACCATAGCGCTGATCGCAATTTTCACCGCATCGCTATTAAACAACCGGATGTTAGCGGTAACCTTCTCTTTTATCCTGGGGATATTTTACGGGTTCATCTTTATCATTATCCAGTTGGAAGAGTTATCGCTGTTGTTTGGCAGCGTTGCACTGTTTGTGATAGTAGCAACACTGATGTATTTCTCGAGGAAAATTAGCTGGGATAGGCAATAGGAGTAACATAAATAACAGAGCACGGAATTGCGGTTAACCCAGTAAAACAAAAAATATATGATTTACAAAGAAGTCTCCTATAGCTTAAAGATCTGGTTTTCGACTATAGCTGTTGCACCAATTATTTTTCTTGTCGTTGACCGGGCTTTAACAGGTTCCATTCTTGACGAACCAATGTCAGACTGGTACGAATATATTGTGTTTTACTTCGGACTTATTGTAATTGGCGGCTTTTTCTCAACCATCATATTTGCGATCTTCTTATTAATAGTAAAAGTAACGGTTACGTATTCTGGCTCTGTTTCCCAATGCAAACGTATTATATCAAGCAGTGGCTTTTTATTATCGATAGGCACTTTTGGTATTCCGTCGTATTTATTTGAACGAAACTTTCCTCTCGAAATATTTTATGTATCAGCTTCTTATGGTATATGTATCGTTTGGTTCAGCTGGTTTTATGACCTGGCGACGGAAGAAAATCAAACTACTAAATAATGACAAAGTCACCGTACACAAAGATTTCAATTATAAATTCAATGGTAACTAATTTATTATACAGCCTTAAGATATGGCTTACCAGTGTGACAATAGCGCCTGTATTTTATATAATGATCCCTTTTTTCCGCCACTTTAGCGATCCATGGAGCTTTGATTCAATAGGAGAAACGTACTTTTTATTGCTGTTCTATGAACTCCTATTTTCATTCATAACCTGGTTTTTATTCTTCGTATTTATCATTTTGGCAAGTGGCTTTATATCAAATGAAATGGCGGCGCGTTGGACAATTTGTATCGCCGGCGTTTTGATGGTTGCTGCAACATTTATTTTAACCATTTTACCTGTAGATTTTTTAAATCCCGGTAACGATTTTACACAACTTATGTTATTAAACTGTCTGTGTATCGGCCTTGGTTCGTGGATATACAAGTTGAAATTATACAAACACCCGGAACCGGATACACAAATTAACCCATAACCCCACTCCGTGCCCTCTTTATATTCTCCGTTATCTCTGTGGTTAAAAGACACCAGATCAGTATCTAATCTAAAAAATAATAAATCATGAACTCAAATATCTTCCAATACTCCTTACGCGTATGGCTAACCAGTGTTGTAGGTGCCGCGTTATTTTTTGTACTTATAACCATGGTTAAAGAACCAGGCCTTTCACAAAGCTTCTGGCAGTCCATAGGCTCATTCTTTTCCGATTGGGTCTTTTTTGCCGGATTCCAGTTATTGTTTTCGATAGCGACCTGGCTGGTGTTCTATGTAATTATTTTACTGATTGTAAAGCGCATACACAATCATCGCAACAGGTTATGGACAATTTCAAGCACTGGCATTGTACTGACTATAATAACGTTTAAAATCACCTTATTGCAGGACGGGTTATTTAATGATAACAGCGGCTTTGCTTACTTAATGATTGCCAATTGCTTCTTTATCTACGCCGGGAGCTGGTTTTACGAGTTGCGCCCGCCTGAGTATTTAAATTGGGCGTAAGATGCCATACATAGAATTATCTGAAAAAGATAAACTAACCAAAACCTCGTCATATAACTGGCCGGTTGCAACCATGGCAATTGCCGTGGTTGTATACCTGCTTAATTTCAACTATTTCGCCACATGGTGGGTTGTATTAATATCCGTTAACCTATGCGCATCTTTATTGTACATAAAGGTTTTGTTTAAAAGCATTGTTTTTTGGGTAACCCACGCCAAAATTTGCCGCAGGCCTTACCTGCCATTAGGTGTAAACGTTGCTACGGCGTTGTTGATATGTATCCTCCCTTCCGGCAATTTCAGCAAGCATTACCACGGCTACACTATCGATTTAAGCGAATATCAAAAAGGGTGTAATTGCAAATTATACGTTGAAACTTACATGGTATTTGGCGGAGGAGCATGGGGTGGCGATGTATATTCAGAGTATTTAACAGATTCCATCGGTTTCAGAAAATACCTGGGCACTTTTGATGAGGACGACGGGATGATAATTACAAGATGCAACGGCGACAAAATAACGGTGGAACAACTGGAAAGGACTGAATTACCCGCCCCTGCAGATACCTCGCGATCAAAGATTAGTGCAGATACGGTTGGGCATATAAGTAAGGGATTTAAAATAAAAGCACGCGCGATTTACAGTTTAAGGCGTTTAAAAACAGACCAGGAATTTGAGTAGGTGAATAAATTGAAAAAAATAAAAACTAAATACCAATTTGGTTTTTGGTATATAAATACCTTAATTTGTAATAATAAGACATTATTATATGAGCCGGGAGCTGTTTGAATTTTCAGAAATGATTGATGCACAGTTTGACATGCCCACTATTGAGCCTGATAATTTCTGGCAATTGATAGTAAACATGTTTATTTAGCTGTGCCCCGTTTACTCGTGGTGACTGACCTTGCACGGTCGCCCATAACTTGCTGCGCCGTGATCTCCGTAGTTGATGGTGTTATGCAAGAGGCGGAATAATTGTCCGCCAGCGCTTTGCACAGCAACAGCAGGCTTCCTTAACGTTCCAACTTTACAACATTCCAACCTTACAACAAAACTATTACCTTTGCAGCCTGATGAATCAAGTTGCTAAGAAAAGGTTTTTTGAAGATGTTGCCATTATTGATATTGCCGAAGAAGGCAAAGGCGTAGGCAAAGCCGATGATTTTGTGCTTTTTGTGGAAAAAGCCGTGCCAGGCGATATCGCCGACGTGGCCGTTTATCGCAGCAAGAAAAACTTTGGCGAAGGTAAAATAGTTACGCTTAAACAAGCATCTGAATACCGTACGGAGCCATTTTGTGAGCACTTTGGCACCTGCGGTGGTTGCAAGTGGCAGCACATGACCTACGAGGCACAACTAAAGTTCAAGCAAAAATCGGTAGCCGATGCGCTTGGCCGGTTGGCAAAGATTGATGTGGACCACATGGATGCCATTATCCCCTCGCCTGCCGACAAATATTACCGCAACAAACTCGAATATACCTTCAGCAACAAACGCTGGCTGTATGATGGCGAGAATCGCGACAACGAAGAACTGAACATGAATGCCCTGGGTTTCCATATCCCAGGCAGGTTTGATAAGATACTGGATGTAAACCACTGCTGGCTGCAGGCAGAGCCATCAAACACTTTACGCAATACGCTCCGCGAGTTTGTGATACGTGAGGGCTACAGCTTTTACGATTTAAAACGCCATGAAGGAGCACTACGCAACCTGGTGGTACGTACCTCATCAACCGGCGAAGTTATGGTGATAGTTGTCTTTGCTTACGCAAGTGAGGAGGAGGTGAATAAGCTGATGAGCTATATCGACAACAATTTCCCTGATATAACTTCGCTGTTATACATCATCAACCAAAAAAAGAACGATACTATTTTCGACCAGGATGTGGTTGCCTATAAAGGCCCGGAGTTTATCCACGAGGAAATGAATGGCATAAAGTTCCGCATCGGACCGAAATCGTTTTATCAGACCAATTCGATACAAGCCTTAAAGCTGTACGAAATAGCCCGCGATTTTGCTGGCTTTACCGGCAACGAACTGGTTTATGATTTATATACCGGCGCAGGCACCATTGCCAATTTTATAGCCGGCCATGTGCGCGAAGTTGTTGGGGTTGAATATGTACCAACCGCTATCGAGGACGCTAAAGTAAACTCGGCCATCAACAACATCACCAACACCAAATTTTTTGCCGGCGACATGAAGGATGTACTGGTAGCCGATTTTGTGGCCGAACACGGCAAGCCCGATGTAATCATAACCGATCCGCCGCGTGCCGGCATGCACCCCGATGTGGTTGCCCGCCTGATGGAAATTGAAGCACCCAAAATTGTGTACGTAAGCTGCAACGCAGCAACCCAGGCCCGCGATTTGTTGGTATTGAAAGAGAAATACGATACTGTAAAAATTCAGCCGGTGGATATGTTTCCGCATACGCAGCATGTAGAGAATGTGGTGTTGCTGGTGCTGAGGAATGGTTCATAGTTGATGGTTCATAGTTCATGGTAAAAAAAAGACCATGGACCATGGACCATAGACCATAGTAAAAAAAATCAACATCAGCGCAATCAAAATAATCAACGGTTATAATCGGTGAAATCATTTTCAAATCGGTGTAATCAAAAAAAATAAAATGGAACCGGAAGAGCTTTTAAACGAAGACAGAACCAACAGTGATGGGCCAAAAAAGGAGAGTCCGCTGTTAAGTTTGGAGAAGGATTTGAAATTTTTCAATGAGTCTATCCGCGAGGTGGCGGTTGAAATAATGGTGGAGGGGCTGTCAAATTACCCGATCTTTATTGCCCATCAGCATGAACTTGCTTTGGGCGAATTGATATTAGACCGTTTCGATTTAAACACCGAGTGGAGCATACACGCCAGCACGCTGGAAGAGTTTGTTGAAAAAGGTGTGATAAAAGAAATACTGAAAGACCGCTTCATCAACAGCTACAAAAACCCGCACGATTATATGTGTGTATTTGTGGTAGTGCCTGAAGGTGCGAATTTTGTATATGTACCGTATGTGAAGTAAGGACGTTGTAAGGTTTGAAAGTTGTAAGGTTGAAAGGTTAATTCTATCTTTACAATATAAAGTAAGGCGCATTTGACAACATTGCAACATTTCAACTTTACAACGTTTCAACAAAAAAACAACATTTCAACCTTCCAACTTTACAACGTTTCAACAGCATGAGCGATAAACACCTCCTAATATTAAACCACCAGCAAATACAGCAAAAAATTGACCGTATTGCCTACCAGATACTGGAAGATAACTTTGAAGAAGAAGAGATTTTAATAGCCGGCATTTTGCCAAGCGGCGATAAAATTGCGCGACGCATAAAAGCCATCCTGGATGATATTGCGCCGTTTAAAAGCACTTTCATTGGTATCGAGTTGGATAAGCA
Organism: Mucilaginibacter flavidus; assembly: GCF_024055575.1. GTDB lineage: Bacteria > Bacteroidota > Bacteroidia > Sphingobacteriales > Sphingobacteriaceae > Mucilaginibacter > Mucilaginibacter flavidus. Next base: position 125,707 of record NZ_JAMXOE010000001.1, read on the forward strand.
AAGCACCAGTTTAAAAGCTACTATTAACTTTAACGTGCAGGATTGCAGCAACAAAGTAGTTATTTTGGTTGATGACGTGCTGAATAGTGGCAAAACCATTGCTTATGGTTTTGGTGTTTTTCGCGATGTGCCGCTTAAAAAGCTGCGTACAGCTGTACTTATCGACCGTAACCACAAACGTTTCCCCATGATAACCGATTTTGCAGGGATGGCCTTATCCACCGTGCTAAAGGAATTTGTTGATGTGGTTCTGGACGAAGAAGGCGAAGAAGATGGGGTTTATTTGAGGTAGTCCCCCCCCGAAAACCTAAAACATAGCCGGGATTTAAAAATGACTTACGATTTCTTTGCCGATGAGGAAGATAAGATCTCCATTTTGAATTATTTATTCGAAGAGTCTGATTTGCAAATTTTCGATCTCAGTTCCGCCTATGGCGAAGAGGTAAAAGAATACAAAAGTATTGCTGAAATCAGCTCCTGCTTCGACTTAAAAAACGAAAAACCACATGGCACATATTTTCAATTATGGTCGCCGAAGTTTAAATCCCCACCTCTATTTCAAAGAGTCGAACTAAACCCTAAGCATTGTAATGGTCATACTTTTCGTTTTACAACCGGCGGATGGGGTTTAATTCAACTTTATTTTGGCGGGATAAAAGACTCCACTCTTAAGCACTCTCACATTGGCCACTTTAATTATAAAAGTGCTTTAAAATGGGAAAGCATTAATCTTCAATACGGAAAGGTAGATTTATGGGATTGGCAAGCAATCCAAAAAACATCTAATCATCTAAAATATCTTTTAGATAAGAAACTGGCAGTAAGGAAAATCGGAACCTATGGTGTGCTGGCCGGGGCCGACCTCCTTGAGAAACGAGGAATTATTCTTAGATAATTAGAAGACGATTTTTCAAGGCTATCCACCTAATTTGTCATCTATACTCCTAATAATTCAACTGTTTTTTCAGCATTTAAACCCAATCCCTTGGCGACAATCGTTGCCTGTTTATAAAACACCTCCCGCTCAGCCAATTTATCAGCAATAAACGCAATCAACTCATCGCCATGCCTGCCTTGCAACACGGGGCGGGTTACTTTTTCGTGCTCCAGCCTGTCAGCAAGAATTTTAGGGGGTAATTGTATATATATCGATCTGCCGTGCCTGTTTATCCACTCCATATTATCAAAAAAGCAAGGCAGCCCACCGCCTGTTGAAATAACAGCATTGTCGGGATAAGGTGTTGTTTGTAATATTTCAGATTCAAGCTTGCGGAAAGCAGCCTCGCCATGCGCGCTGAAATATTCGGCGATAGTCATCCCTACATGCGCTTCCAGCACATGGTCAAGATCGATAAACATATAGCCCAGCCTGGAGGCCAATTTGCGCCCCAAAGTAGTTTTACCGCAGCCCATAAAGCCGATAAGAAATATCAAACCCAAACCTTCGGGACTATTATCTTTTAAATTATCCATTCAAATTATTTTTCACTATGGTCTATCGTCCATGGTCTATGGACTTCTCCTCCCTGAACTTTACGCCAATTTCACCCTTGGGTCAACCCAAACATAAATCAAATCCACTAAAATGTTTATCACCACAAAAATAAATGCGATAAACAGGATACTGCCCATTACTACCGGGAAGTCCGACATTTCCAATGCATCAACAGTGGTTTTACCCAAGCCATTGTAGCCAAATACATACTCCACAAAAAACGAGCCTGCCAATAGTGACGCAAACCAGTTGGCTATAGCCGTTATAACCGGATTTAAGGCATTTTTTAACGCATGGCGATAGATAATGGCGTTGTTGCTTAAGCCCTTTGCTTTAGCGGTGCGGATATAATCCTGCCCAAGCACATCAAGCATGGCGTTGCGGGTGAGCTGTACAATTATCGCCAGCGGCCGCAGGCCAAGTGTCACCATAGGTAATATTAGATTTTTCCAGGTTATTACCTCGCCTTTAAATGGGTCGTAACTGTACAAACTGCCCGACATATTAAGCCCTGTGTATTTACTCAACTCAAAGCCAAATATCCAGGCGATAATTATTCCCGCAAAAAACGATGGCGCCGATACGCCGAGCGTAGAAAAACCTATAGCCAGCTTATCAATCCAGGTATTTTGATTTACAGCGCTTAAAACCCCTAAAAACACACCTAGGAATATGGCGAATATCATTGCGGTTGTGGCCAGCACCAGCGTATTGGGGATGACTTCCATCAATAACCGGGCAACTTCTTTATGCGTTTGATAGGAACGGCGCAGGTAAGGCCATTTCAGCGCGATTACCTTATCGCCGGGCACGCCGAATAGTTTTACATAATGATACCGTTCCCGCTCCTCTTTGTTATTGGCATGCAGCCCAACCGGAGAGAGATCATTCAAATAATACGCAAACTGAACAGGAACGGGCTTATCCAACCCAAATTCTTTCCGGATAGCCTGTAAGGATTGTACATCAGCGCGCTGGCCTTGTGTCATCCGGGCAGGGTCCACCGGCAAAATATTAAACAGGAAAAATACCACCACCACAATGCCGAGCATCACAGCAATCCCGTAAAATAGCTTGCGGATGAGGTAGCTTATCATTTTATTGTTGCTGAAAATATTTCTTTACCAAATCATCATACTTCGGCATGGAATGGTAATGCCATTTGCCCAAAACCACGCCATTTTTTAATAACAGTATACCAGGGTTTGCCCGTACCATGGTTTTTAATGGCACCCCATCAGCATAAAATATCTCGAACATCAGCTTATGTTGTTTAGCGTAAGCCTCAGCATATTGGTGTGAGCTTGAGGTAAGCATTACCGTACGCGTATTAAAGTTTTGCGCAAGGTTTATCGCCATGGCGTTCAATCGCCCAATGGCTTCCTCATCTGCTTTAGCTAAATCATTGGCCACGATGATGACGCTATTGTACGGATTTGATACCAGCTCCTTGGTATAATCATTGCCCTGCGCGTCCTGTATTGCGAGGTCACGAATTTTGGGAGTGAACCCTTTTTTTACCAAACGGCTTTCAGACTTACCCTGAACCACTTCCCAATTATTATCCTTCCAAATGCCGGTTTTCATGTATTCGGTATTCGTCATGGTTTTGGTTTCGCCCGTCTTTTTATTTTTCAGGTTGTAAGTAATTTCGTATTCATCAGGCTTGGCGCCGGGCGGGGTTGCCATCTCTTCGGGGATATTTGCACCGACCTTATAGGCGAGAAAATCAACCACCGGCGAGAAGTTGTACGTGTATAAACCAAATCCAACTGACATCACTACTGAAGCAATCAGTAAATTATCACTTGTTTTGGCGCTAAATAATGGTTTGATATCCCTTCTATTTTTGAATATTACGATGATAAGCAGCAGCAATACCACATCCTTACTGAATGATTGCCAAGGGGTCAGCGGGATGGCATCGCCAAAGCAGCCACAGGTTTGCACCACCTGGAAATAAGCCGAATAAAACGTCAAAAAGGCGAAGAAAATAATCAACAAAAGCAGTCCCCATGCCACCGATACAGCGCGCACGCCAATTAACAAAGCAAAGCCCAGTATAATTTCGAGCGAGCAAAGTATGATGGAAATACTGAGCGCAAACCCGTTTAAAAACGTAATATGGAACACCTCGAAATATTCTTCAAGCTTGTACGAAAAACCAAGCGGGTCATTTATTTTAACGAGGCCCGAGAATATAAAAAGCAAGCCCACTAAAATGCGGGCTGTCCAAAGTAAAGGTGATGCGGAAGTTTTGTTTTTCATTTGTTATTTAGAAGTTGTAATGTTGTAAGGTTGAAACGTTGGAAGGTTGAGAAACCGCTAAATAACATTTCAACTTTACAACTTTTAAACATTACAACAACGCGTGGCTAAAGATACATTTTTTCAGAAAAAGGTAACGCTGAATGCGGGGGGTAAACTTATTGATTTAAGCCGGCCCAAAGTGATGGGCATTATCAACCTTACGCCCGATTCGTTTTATGCAGGCAGTCGCAAACAAGGTATTGACGCGGCACTGCAACAGACCGAAAAAATGCTTGATGAAGGCGCTGATTTTTTGGACCTTGGTGCGTATTCATCCCGCCCGGGTGCCGATGATATCAGCATAGAAGAAGAAACCGACCGGCTGCTGCCTGTAGTTGAGGCGATAGCAAAACGTTTCCCGGATGCAATTTTATCTATAGATACCTTTCGAGCGCCGGTTGCTGAAGCCGCCATAAACGCGGGCGCTCACATTATCAACGATATAAGTGGCGGACAACTGGATGAGCACATGTTTGCAACTGTTGCCCGCCTGCAGGTGCCGTACATATTGATGCATATGAAAGGCAACCCAAAAACCATGAACCAGCTGGCTGTTTATGATGATGTATTTGCGGAGGTTTACGATTATTTTGCTGACAAATACCACCAACTAAAACAGTTGGGCGTGCATGATGTAATCATTGACCCGGGCTTTGGTTTCGCCAAAAAGCCGGAACACGGGTATGCATTAATGAACCGGCTGCCAGATTTTGAAATGCTGGGATTGCCTATACTTGCAGGCATATCGCGCAAAAAAATGATATACGGATTACTAAATATTACCGCTGCCGAGGCTTTGAATGGGACAACCGCTTTAAATACTGTCGCTTTAACCAGGGGGGCCAATATTTTAAGGGTGCACGATGTGAAGGAAGCGGTTGAGGCGGTAAAGATTTGGGAAGCTTGTAAATGATAAAGTGGAAATAGTTATAGCAACCATAGCAGATGTTGATGAACTTACCAATGTAGAAGTTGAAAGCAAGCTGCGATCATTTACGGATAATGAGCCGGTCGCTATTGACTATGATACCCGTTATTACAGGTGGAATACTTATTTTAACGGGCAATCGCCGGCCAGTGCAAAGCAGCAGCGGGTTGTTTATAAGGCGATAATTGATGGTAAAATAGTGGGCTATATTGCGGGACATCTTACCACACGATATGAAAAGGATGCCGAAATTCAGTCGTTTTATATTTTAAAAGAGTACCAGCGAAAGGGGATCGGTGCGAAATTGCTGACTGAATTTTTAGGCTGGCTGCAAACCCAGCGGGCTACCAGCCTTTGCGTGGGAATTGACAGCACTAATCCCTACCAGGCGTTCTATTTGAAACAGGGCGCTGGCTATTTAAACCCGCAATGGATGTTTTGGGATGATATTGAAGCGCTGCAGCGTAAAATAATGCAGGACTGACTATTTTTTTGCGTAGACATACGACGGGCCGTCGGCAATGCTGGTGCCTAAAGTCAGCATATTGTTTTGCACATCAATTACTTCGCCGTTTGCGCTGCCGTCGAAGTAAATAAGGTAATACTTTTCGGCCCCCTGTGCATAAGTTTGCGTTGCTATATGAAAGCTGCCTTGTTTTGTAACTGCGTCGGCTACATAAAATGCATAAGTGCTATCTGCGTTAAATTGTACGATGTTGCCGTTACCCGCGGCAAAGTTTACGTCGGGCTGCAGCCCGCCCCTGGTAATTCTAAGCTCCCATTTGCCAAAAAAGGGGCTGTTGGTAGAAGCTTTTAACTTAGCAGGGGGCGATGAGTCCTTTTTGCAGCCCATAGCTGTTATGGCGGCACAAAAAACAAAAAGCAAAAGCCTTATAGTTCTCATAACATTTAGATTTATTTAGTCCGTAAATATAATGCTGTTATCCCGTCCGCAAACGTGTTACCGATAGTTAAACTGTCAGCCTTTAAAATTAAAAAACTTGGGTCGCCCCCCTGACCGAGATATATTGCATCGTGCCTTTCAGTACCCCAGCTAATGCCGTTTTTTATTATCCTGAAACGCCCGTTTTCATCAGCCTTGAAATTAGTAAAATGCTGAAAAGTGCTGTCTGCTTTGAATTGCAACATGCTACCGCTACCGGTCGGCACATCTCTATTAACCCCGGCTATGGTGCCCGAGTAATGTCGCAATTCCCAGGTGCCAACCAAATTTACCGGGGCTACACCTTTTTTTGAACAGCTGGCAAGCGCTGCCGATATACAAAAAATAAATAAAAATGCTTTCATGGCGGTTTATTTATTAAGTATTACGGGCATTTAACTTTCAACGCTACAGTGGGTTGCAAAAATCGTTGGGGCTAAATTTATGAGATAGAATTGCTAAGACTATATGTATTAAGTTCGTCGACAGTGAATTGGTTTTTAAACGAAAATGCGAGTGGTGTGTCGCCGTTGTTTCGTAAATAATTCAACCGTTCAACCCCGTCGGTCGCTGTAGGGGTGTAATTTTGGGGAATATACCACAAGGCCATATACATATCCGACATTTTTTCGAACCATTGCCGGCGCTGTTTAAATATTTCGACGTGGTGCGACTGGTAAACAAATTGGTGCAGCGCATCTGCATTTTCCCAAACCGACATATTTACGATAATAAAATCATCGTCATAAACTTTTATTGAGGTTGCATTATTTGCCTCGTCTTTAAGCCGCCATACAAAACCTGGCGAACCTTCTGCAAGGGCGTTGATGCTGTCGAGATTTGCCACAAATTCAGTCATCACGGGACTATCAATCGGGGCGAGCATTTTTGCGATGTTTATTTGTGCCAAGTGGTATTCCATTGAATATTTTTATGGAGGAAAATACGAAATCTACCAATATGGCGCTCCTATCAGAACTAAATATTACGCCGCAATGGCAAGATCCAATATTTTCACCAAATCCGAAATCTGCAACTTAATAACACATCACCCCACCAACTCCATCACCTTCAAAATCTCGTCGATATACTCCCGGTTGTTGGCCAGTCGGGGCACTTTATGCTGACCGCCCAGTTTGCCTTTCTCTTTCATCCAGTTAAAAAAAGTACCTTCGGGGGCTTTGCGCACTATGGGGCGGCGCAGGGCCATATCTTTAAAGCGCTTGGCGTCGTAGTCGGAATTGATGCGGCGCAGGGTTTCATCTAAAATATCAACAAAGCGTTCAAACTCGGCAGGCTTTTTTTCAAACTCTATTACCCACTCATGGGCGCCGCACTCATCGCCGTTAAAGTAAACCGGAGCTGCAGTATAATCGCGGATGATGGCGCCGGTTTGCTGGCAGGCTTCTTCCAAAGCACGCTCCGCATTGTCAATTATCAGTTCCTCGCCAAAGGCGTTTATAAAATGTTTGGTTCGGCCGGTAACCTGTATGCGGAAAGGTGAAAGCGAAGTAAACTTCACGGTATCCCCTATTAAATAGCGCCATAAACCCGCATTGGTGCTGATGATAAGTGCGTAGTTTTTATCCAACACAACTTCATCTAATGTAAGCGTCTGCGGGTTTTCATCGTGCAGTTGCTCCAGCGGTAAAAACTCGTAAAATATGCCATAGTCAAGCATCAGCAGCATTTCGCCGGGTTCGCGGGTGTCCTGTATGCCAAAGAAACCTTCGGATGCATTGTAGTTTTCCAGGTAGTACATGTCATCGTTTGGTATCAGATTTTTAAACTGCTCGCGATAAGGTGTAAAATTCACTGCACCATGAAAGTACATTTCGAGATTGGGCCACACTTCCAGCAGATTTTTTTTGCCGGTTATTTCAAGTATCCTTTTAAACAATAAAATATTCCAGGTAGGTACGCCGCTTAAGCTGGTTACGTTAACATCGATAGTGGCGTGAGCTATCTTCTCAATCTTTTCTTCAAAATCTTCCAGCAGGGCAATATCCATGTGTGGTGTGCGGTGAAGTTCGGCCCACAAGGGCAGGTTCTTCATCAGCACCGCACTAAGGTCACCAAATGAGGTATCGGCGCTTAGCTGGCTCACCTGGTAACTACCACCAAGCGTTAATATCTTGCCGGTAAACATCCGGGCATTGGGCGTATTGTTAAAGTAAATGGTTAGCAAATCTTTGCCGCCTTTAAAGTGGCATTCCTCCAGTGCTTCTTCGCTCACGGGGATAAATTTACTGCGGTCGCTGGTGGTGCCCGATGATTTGGCAAACCATCGTATCTCCGACGGCCAAAGCACATTCTGCTCACCACGCAGCATGCGCTCGATGTAGGGTTTTAAGGTATCGTAAGTTTGTATGGGTACGCGCTCTTTAAACTGCTCCAAATGGGTAATGGACTTATAACCGTATTTGCGGCCCCATTCGGTATTTTCGGCTGCGTTTATCAGCTGCTCAAACCACTCCTCCTGTACTTCGTTGGGGTATTTCATAAAAAGCTCTATCTGGTGGATACGCTTTTTCATGAACCAGGTAAATACGGAGTTAAAGATGGTCATGGGGAATTAGTGAATTACTGATTTAGTGATTTAGTGATTTTAAAAAGTTATTTACTTAAAGGTAGTTAAAATCAATATTCCTCCCCTAATTTCGGGTCTATACCCCTAATCAACTTTAACCGCAGGTTTATCAAAATTGAAAACTTTTCTTTTCAATACAAAATTTGAGCCCAGGTAAACTTTGCGCACCATTTCATTATTAGCAAGCACCTCGGGTACGCCCGATTCCAGCAGCTTGCCTTCGAACAACAGGTAGGCGCGGTCGGTAATTGACAGGGTTTCCTGCACGTTGTGGTCGGTAATCAGGATGCCGATGTTGCGGGTTTTTAGCTTGGCTACCATGGTTTGTATTTCTTCCACAGCAATGGGGTCAACACCGGCAAAGGGCTCATCCAGCAAAATAAAATTAGGCTCGGCTGCCAGGGCACGCGCAATTTCAGTGCGGCGACGCTCGCCACCCGACAATAAATCGCCGCGGTTGCGGCGTACTTTGTGCAAGCTAAATTCGTCAATTAGTTCTTCCAGCTTGTCTTTCTGGCGGTCTTTAGGCATGGTGCCCATTTCGAGCACAGCCTTAATGTTATCCTCAACCGAGAGCTTACGAAACACCGATGCTTCCTGCGCCAAATAGCCGATTCCTTTTTGGGCACGACGATACATCGGGTCTTGTGTAATGTCCACATCATCCAAAAACACCTGGCCCTCGTTAGGCTTTATCAGCCCCACAATCATGTAAAACGAGGTGGTTTTCCCGGCGCCATTTGGCCCAAGCAAACCCACAATTTCGCCCTGCGCCACGTTAAAGCTCACATCGTTTACAACGGTACGCTGTTTATATTTTTTTAATAGATTTTCTGCTCTTAGTATCATTAACCGTTGATTTGTTTGATTACGTTGATTTCGCTGATTTTGTTTGAACCTTGATTTTCGTGATTTTAGGATTTTCGTGATTCCAGGCTATTGTCTATCGTCCATGGTCCATGGACTTTATACCATGATCTATGAACTATCAACTATGAACCCTCTTCAAACCTTATCCCCTTCACATTTAACTGTATCGTCCGCCACTCTTTCCAAACGTTTTCTTCGATGGTGTAGCACATGTCGAAAGGTGCACCCGCTACCAGTTTGGGCAGGTATTCGCCGTGACTGAAAGCTATACAATCAAACATAGCGGAGCCAGCTTGCATCACCGTCATCTTCACGTGGTTTTGACCCACTATATTGGCCACGCCACAAACATACACGTTTTTACTGATGAACACGGGCGCCATATTTTCGGGGCCGAACGGCGCAAACTGGTTCAGCACCCTAAAAAATTTCGCATCCACCTGGCTTAAACGTAATTCTGCATCAATTTGTATCTGCTGTATTAATTGTTCGGGTTTTATGGTAGCGCTAACTACTTGTTCAAACCTGTCGATAAAGGCCGGCAAATTCTCGGGGTGCATAGTTAGCCCTGCGGCATAACGGTGGCCGCCAAACTGGATGAGCAAATCGCTGCATTCGCAGAGCGCCTCGTATAAATCAAAACCGAGTACCGAGCGTGCCGAACCTGCTACATGTCCATTAGAGCGGGTTAGCACAATTGTAGGGCGATAATATTTTTCGGTAAGCCGCGATGCAACAATGCCAATAACGCCTTTGTTCCACTGCTCGTTAAACACTACGGTAGAGTTTCGGTTGATCAGCTCCTCATTACCATCTATCATCCCGAGGGCTTCCTCGGTTATCTGCAGGTCGTGCCCCTTGCGTTCGGTGTTGTGGATATTTATCAGTTCGCTTTTTTCCGTCGCTCCTGCGTGTTCGGTATTTATCAGCAGTTCCACCGCATGTTTCGCATGATCAATCCGCCCGGCAGCGTTTATTCGCGGACCGAGCAGGAACACCACATCTGATATAGTATAATAGGTTCCCCGCCCGGCAACCTCCATCAGGGTTTTAACGCCCATGCAGGGGTTGCTGTTTATTTTACTTAGACCAAGATGTGCCAACACCCGGTTTTCGCCGGTTATGTGCACAATGTCGCAGGCAATGCTGATGGCCACCAAATCAAGGTAACATTCCACCTCGCTAAACGTGATATCGTTCTTTTCGGCGTAAGCTTGTATCAGCTTAAAACCTATACCTGCGCCTGATAATTCTTTAAATGGATATCCGCAATCGGCGCGCTTTGGATCGAGCACGGCAACGGCAGCTGGCAATTCGTCGCCGGGTAGGTGGTGGTCGCAGATAATAAAATCGACACCAAGGGTATTGGCGTAAGCAATTTTATCAACGGATTTAATACCACAATCAAGGGCCACTATCAGCGTAAAACCATTTTCGGCGGCGTAGTCGATACCTTTGGTTGATATGCCGTAGCCTTCCAGGTAGCGGTCGGGCACGTAATACTCCAGGTTGCTATAATATTTACTAAAAAAGCTGTAAACCAGCGAAACAGCAGTGGTGCCATCCACATCATAATCGCCATAAATTAAAACCTTCTCGCCGGCAGCCATTGCAGCTTCAATGCGCAATACGGCTTTCTCCATATCCGCCATCAGGAAAGGGTCGTGCAGGTGGCGGTAATCGGGCCTGAAGAAAAGCCGGGCGTCTTCGTAGCTTTTAATCCCCCTGTGTACCAGCAAGGTACTTAAAACGGCATCAATTTTTAACGCGGCAGCCAGTTCATTCACCAGCTGTTCATCAGCATTATCTCTTATAGCCCACCGTTTATTCAATATCTTTGTACCTGTAAATGGCGATAAAGATAGAGAATAGTGGTTAGAGGTTGGAGATCAAGGATTAGAAAATTACAATAAAAATAAAAAAGATAAAGTTCAAAACATATTAGCCGACATTAATCAAATTACAGATGGATGCTATAAAATTTGTCGAATATTTTAATCTAATTAAGCCTGATTTTGAGGAAATCAGGCAAATTATACCGCCCGAGATTATTATCGAAATCGCCAAAGACTTCGACCTTAAAGTAGTGTCGAATGATTTGTATGACGCTCCAATATTTGATTTGATCTGGAACACCAACATTTGTGACATTTCTTTTTCTAAAATTCATTTCAAACGAAGAAAAACAGATAATCAACTTGAGCAAATCGGAACTATTGAAGAACTAGGGACTATACTATTTGATAAAAATACCGGGTTAATAACATTTGAAGAGTTGTATGATGATATGTACGGCTTCGACTACCATCCAATAAATCAAACGGAGTTTTTAGAATTTTATCTGAAATATCTGGAGATGGAGTTTAATGAGATTTTTCGGAAAAGTCCGGGAGCTCCCAAAATTATTGATGATATTAAATTAGATATCGCAGTCATCAAAAAGTTCCCAATCTTCAAAGCCCTATTTTTTGCATGGGGCATAGAGTTTGATGCTTGAATGCTAATACACGCGATGAAAATACACGCCCACCAGTGCAGGCCGGCGACCTGCGCTGGTGGGTACCGCCCCGTTGGGGCTTGGGGGTTATCTTCAGTTATAAATTAAAAGATTAACTAAAAGCCCCAAAGGGGCGTAATTCGTCAGCACAGGTCGCAGGCCTGTGCCAGGCAGCATAATTTTCCATAGCGATGGGTTTAAAACCCATCGCTATAAAAATATTAAAAACACAAAATGAACATATTCACCCTTGCCGAAGGCTCCTATTCTGTTGATGCTACTAAAAAGTTTATCCCGTTTAATCCCGAAACGGATAGCCCGAAGGACAGGCCGGCCTCGCTGTTTATACATGTCAACCCGTTTTTGGTACAAACTGATACTGATTTAATTTTGCTGGATACCGGGCTGGGCTATAAAGATACCCGCGACGAATTATTTTTGCACCAGCACATCCGCAATGCGGGTTTCGATCCGGAAGAAGTTACGCTGGTTATCATGTCGCACCTGCATTATGACCACTCGGGCGGATTGGTGGTTGAGCGCGGTGGCAAACTGGTACCAAGCTTTCCGCAGGCGCAGCATGTTATTGCAAAACAGGAATGGGAGAAGGGACTCAGCGGCGGCTCTTCATCCTATCACAAAGAAATTTTTGAAGCTTTGCAGGGCAATATTAACCTAACCCTTGTTGAAGGCAGCGGCGAATTTAAGCCGGGCATACGTTATGAGCATTCGGGCGGGCACTCGCCTTATCACATGGTAATTTGGATTGAGGACCGTGAAGGTAAATGTTTTTTTGGCGGCGATGAATTACCTGAACCAGAGCAGCTTATCCGGAAATTTATTGCGAAATACGATTTTGACGGGCGTAAAGCTATGCAACTAAGGGAACAATATGGTAAAATAGCGGCAGCAGAAGGCTGGACCTGTTTATTTTACCATGCAAAATCGACGTGTGTGGGAACGGTTGTTTATAATGATGAGCATTTCCAGGTAATACCTGCTTAAGCGGGATCTTCCACTTTAAAAAGCTCAACTATTTTTTCAACGTTTAGTGGTTTTGAAATAAAGTCTTTTACCAGTGGGTATGAGCGTGCTTTGTTGATATCGTTACTGAATACTGATGACGAAATGATATAAATTTTGCATTTGCCCAGTGGGTCGATGTTGAGGCGTTTAAATTCATCCAAAAACTCCCAGCCATTCATTATGGGCATATTTATGTCGAGCAGGATGTAGTCCGGTAGTTTTTCGGGGTCGACCTTTTGTATATCCATTAACTGATCTATAGCATATTTACCGTTTAGGCAGGCCATGATCTCGGTATTCATTAGCGCTTTCTTTATCAGTTTAATGGAGATGAAGTTGTTAATTTCATCATCATCAACAAGTAAAATACTAACGGATCTGCTATTAAATTCCATATAACTAAATTATGATATGCTTTATACGCAACAAAAAATTAAAAGGTTATACACCTTGCACGAATAAATTAAATAGAGCGATTAGAACGGTAGAATGTAACGTTGAATTGCCCGGGCCGTCAGTTAATTGGGTAATATTGATTAAAATTAATACTTTAGACTGAACATTCCAATAGCTTAATATGAAAAAAATTTACCTCTTAATTTTACTTTCAGTTAACATACTGATGGCTGCCAACGCCCAAAAAACCGCCGACATGGCAACGCTGACAAAGAACCTTACCAAGTATACCGGTTATTTTAATTTTTATTGGGATGAAAGCACCGGCCGGGTACTATTGGTGGTTGACAAGCTTAATACCGAGTTTCTATACGTAAACTCCTTACCAGCAGGCATTGGGTCGAACGACCTGGGGCTGGACCGCGGGCAGATTGGTGACAGCCGCATTGTAAAGTTTATAAAAAGCGGACCAAAAATACTGTTGGTACAACCCAACTATGCTTACCGCGCCGTTAGCAATAATGCCGATGAAAAGAAATCGGTAGAGGAAGCATTTGCGCAATCAGTTTTATGGGGATTTAAGGCCGAAGCACAGGAAGGCAGCGAAATTTTAATTGACTTTACGCCATTTTTGCTGCGCGATGCCCACCATATTGCCGACAGGCTGGGCAACCAGGGAAGCTATAGCCTGGATGAGTCACGCTCGGCAGTGTACATGCCAAACTCAAAAGCATTTCCGGACAATTCGGAATTTGAGGCTACCATAACGCTTGCGGGGCGCGGAAGAGGCAGCGAAATCAGCTCTGTAACACCCGACCCTAATGCCGTTACAGTACGCATGCACCACTCGTTTGTAAAATTGCCTGACGATAATTATAAAGTGCGCAAGTTCGACCCCCGTTCAGGGTTTTACGATGTGGATTATATGGACTACGCCACCCCTATCGATCAGCCGATTGTAAAACGTATGCTTAGCCGCCACCGCCTGCAAAAAAAGGATCCTTCGGCGGCTATGAGCGAAGCGGTGAAGCCCATTGTTTATTATGTTGACCGTGGCGCCCCCGAACCCGTGCGCACCGCGCTGATGGAAGGCGCTGCATGGTGGAACCAGGCCTTTGAAGAAGCAGGGTACAAAAATGCCTTCCAGGTAAAACTATTGCCGGAAGATGCCGACCCGATGGATATACGCTATAATATTATCCAGTGGATACACAGGTCAACCCGAGGATGGTCGTACGGAGCATCGATCAACGACCCACGTACCGGCGAAATTATAAAAGGCCAGGTATCATTAGGTTCGCTGCGCGACAGGCAAGATTTTCTGATTGCCGAGGGCCTGCTCCAACCTTACGAAGACGGCAAGCCAACCAGCGATAAAATGCTGAAGATGGCCATTGCCCGCCTGCACCAGCTAGCCGCGCACGAAGTTGGCCACACCCTCGGCCTGCAACATAACTTTGCCGCCAGCACCAACAACCGCGCATCAGTAATGGATTACCCGCCACCGGCGTTTACTTTGAATGCTGACGGAACGGTAGATCTATCAAACGCCTATACCACCGAAATTGGCACCTGGGACAAACGCGCCATATTATATGGCTACCAGGATTTTCCCGCAGGAACAAACGAGGATGAAGCCTTAAAAGGAATATTAACAGAAACACTTAAGCAGGGCCAGGTATTTATCACTGATGAAGATGCAAGGCCGGCAAGCGGCGCCCATCCCCTCGCCCACCTGTGGGACAACGGCAAAAACGCTGCCGACGAACTTAACCGGTTGATGGATATCCGCAGAAAACTGTTGGATAACTTTTCGGAAAAAGCCATAAGGCAGGATGCGCCAATGGCCATGATAGAAGAACCGCTGGTACCTATTTACCTGCTGCACCGTTACCAGGTTGAGGCTGCCTCAAAAATGCTGGGCGGCCTGTATTACACCTACGCTATTAAAAACGATGGCCAGCCCGTTACCCGGTTTATTCCTGCTGCTGAACAATGGAAAGCGTTTAATGCGCTGATATCAACCATCAGCCCGAACGCGCTGGCATTACCCGAAAAACTGATAGCCAAAATACCGCCGAGGCCCGATGGCTACCCGCGCACAAGGGAACTGTTTAAATCGCGCACGGGGCTAACGTTCGACCCGATTGGCGCTGCCGAAGGGGCTGCTGCCACCACCCTTGAATTCATGCTGAACCCTGAGCGCTGTGCACGGCTGGTGGAATATAACTCGCGCGATAACAGCCAGCCGGGTTTAATTGCCGTACTGGATAAACTGGTTGCTCAAACCTGGAAAGCGCCACAGCCAACCGGCTACAAAGGCGAATTGCAGCGGCTGGTGAACAATTTAACGCTGAAACAATTGTTAACTTTGGCAGCCGATGGCGGCGCGCCGGAGAGTGTTAGAGGTATTGCCCTGCTTGAAATTAGCGGCTTAAAAACGTGGATGCAAGCGGCGGTTAGGACTTCGGTAACTAATCAAAAGGCTAATTTGTTGTTTGGATTATCGCAGATTGCTGCATTTGAAAAAGAGCCTGGACAGTTTAAGCCTGCTGCGCCAGTGGGGATGCCGGATGGTTCGCCTATAGGAGAGCAATAAATACGGATTTAATTCACAATTGTCATTGCGAGGTACGAAGCAATCGCGAACTTTGCAGAACGGTCATGCAAAGTTCGCGATTGCCTGCGCTAGCCAGCGGATCGCAATGACATAATTTTTACATCATATAACCTATGTCAAAACCAATAGTAACCGGCCTGATGGCCTACGGAATGTCGGGGCGTATATTTCATGCGCCGTTTATAACTACTAACCCGGGCTTTGAGTTTAAGGCCGTTGTGGAGCGGCACGAAAAGAAAGCTGCCGCCCGTTACCCGGATGTGCTAAGCTACAGTTCAATCGATGAACTGTTAGCTGATGATGAAATTGAGCTGATTATTGTAAACACGCCCAACAATACTCACTTTGATTTTACTATGCGGGCCTTAAATGCCGGCAAGCACGTACTGCTGGAAAAACCGGCAGCTGCAACATCTGCCGAAGTAAAGCAAATGTTCGACCTGGCGCGGAGCAAGAACCTGCACCTGATGCTATACCAAAACCGCCGGTACGACAGTGGCTTTATGCTTACCCGCGATGTTATTGAAAGCGGTCGCCTGGGCCAACTGATTGAAGTGCACATGCGTTTCGACCGGTATAAAGCTGCGCTGGGCGTAAAGGCATTTAAAGAGAAAAAAGAAAACGCCGCCAATGGTTTGGATTACGACCTCGGCCCGCATTTGATAGATAACATCATTGCCCTTTTTGGGAGGCCACTTAGTTTTCATAAAACTACCGGCATTTACCGCGAAGGCTCGGAGGTAAACGATTATTTTAACTACCACCTCATCTACCCAAACCAGTTGAATGTTTATTTAACATCGTGCCTTTTAATTGCCGAGCACCTGCCCGGTTTTGTGGTGCACGGTACCCTGGGCAGCTTTGTGAAAGGCCGCAACGATGTGCAGGAAGCCCAGCTTGACGCCGGCATGCTGCCAACCGCGCCCGGCTACGGCATTGAACCGGAAGGCAGCGATGGCAAACTGGTGACCATGGGCCCGGATAACAAAAAAATTACAGAATGGTTAACCCCGCCAAAGGGCGATTATCCCGGTTTATTTGAAGCGGTTTATCATACAATCCGTAATAATGCGTTATTCCCTGTAACTGAAGAGCATGTTGCCTGGCAATTAGAATTGCTTGAAGCTTAAAAATATCGTATATATGTCCCCTAAAAAATGCAATTGAACACAATGAAAAAACTATTCTTTTTTTTATGCTTTATAGCAGCGGTTGGCTGCACCAATGCGCAAACCCAAGCGCCGTTTACCCCGCCGGCATATATTCCTCCGTATAGTATTTTAACTACCGACAGCGTAACCATTACCCCGGCCAACCTGAAAAAGAATAAGGCTACCATAATCATCTATTTCGCGCCTGATTGCAGTCATTGTCAGCACCTGATGTTTGAGTTAAAGCCACACATGAAGGAGCTTAAAAATGTGCAGGTAGAAATGATAACATTTGTACAGCAGATAAAAGCTATCCAGACTTTTTATCGCGATTTCGATCTGAAAAAATGGCCTAACTGGACCGTAGGAACTGAAGGATATACCTATAAAGTGCAGCAGTTTTATCATGTAGCCACTACACCATATATTGCCATTTACGATAAAAACGGTAAGCCGGTAAAGTATATTGACAAAGACCCTAAGGTTGCGGATATATTGGCGGCTACTAAGAAATTGTAAATTTTCTACTGCGCGGCCCCTGTGCTTTCTTAGTGTCCTCTGTGGTAAAAACTAACCACGGAGTTCGCTGAGAAGGCGCAGAGTATCGGAGAAAAAATCAGGAGCAACACAACCCATAAACGTCATTGCATATCGTGAATGCATAGCGGCGTGCTGTGGGGACACAGCACGGGGAAGGGTCTGTCTGACAGCTTCTTCGCCTAATTTTCAAATCATCAAATTAACACATCGTCAAATCATCCCTCCCCTCCCCTGTCACCAAAAATTTACCAAAATCTCCGTCATCCCAACAACAAAGTTACATGGGGTGCTGGGTGGTAAAAAGTAAAAGTCACACTTTTGCGGCATGAATCCCAATTTGATAAAGACATTCATTTTTTCACTTTTTATATTTTCATTTATAGCTGTTAAGGCGCAGCAAACCAGCGGCACTGTTAGCGGTAAACTGGTTGATGCTACTAGTAGCCAGCCACTTGAACTTGCCACCGTATCGCTGGTGAGCAAGATCGATAACCATACCGTTAAAAGCATGCAAACCGACCTGCAGGGCAATTTCAGCCTTACAGGCATCAACGACGGCCAATACCTGTTGCGGGCCACGTATGTGAGCTACCTGAGCTATTTAAACAGCAACATTAATATATCAGCTGCCAGTCGCCAGGTTGATCTTGGCAATATAAAGCTAAGCCCGGCTAAGGGTGTGCTGAAAGAGGTTACCATTACCGCCCAAAAAAGCCAGATACAGCTGGGTATCGACAAAAAATCGTTCAACGTGGAGCAAAGTATTGTGAGCCAGGGCGGCTCGGCTACGGATCTGCTGAGCAATGTGCCATCGGTACAGGTGGATGTGGACGGTAATTTGAGCCTGCGCGGGTCCACCAGTGTTAAGGTGCTGATCAATGGGAAATCGTCGGCGCTGACGGGCGGGAATATTTCGGATATTTTACAGTCGATACCGGCGAGTGCGATTGAGACCATTGAGGTGATTACCAACCCATCGTCTAAGTATGACGCGGAGGGGCAGTCGGGGATAATTAATATCGTGCTGAAAAAGAATGCACAGAAAGGCTTTACCGGGTCGGTTTCGGCAACGGTGGGTACGCAAAACACGGTAAATACCAACGCGGCCATTGCCTACCAAAACAGCAAGGTGAACATATATGCCAACTACAGCTTTCGCAAGGGCACGCGCGTTGGCAATGGCTTTTCGAACAAGCTGACCAATGTGGGCGATACCCTGCTGCAAAGCCAGAACCAAACCCAAAACCAGTCGTTTACTTTTACGGGGCACAACATCCGTAGCGGGATTGATATTAACCTGGACCCTAAAACCACGCTGGGCTTTTCGGATAACATCAACATCCGCGACCGCGACCGCACGCAAACCGGCAGTACGTTAATTAGCCAGAACAACAGCCTGCTGCAACGCATCAACCAAAATAATTTTTCGCATGGCACTGGTACCGACATCGATTTTAACATCGACTTTAACCACAAATACAAAAAGAAAGGCGAAGAACTTACCGCCAACGTAAATTACTCGACAGATAAAAACAACAATTTTGATAACCTGCTGAGCGAGTACAACGATTATACCTTGCCGCAGCCATACAGTAAATCGCAGCAGAACAATACTACGGTTGGGCGCGGGCATAACTGGAACTTCCAGACCGATTTTACGCTGCCGCTTACCAATGGCAAGCTGGAGGCCGGCCTGCGCAGCCAGATAAATAACAGCGATAATAACTACGTTGTTGATACCCTTAACAACACCAACGGCGGCTTTGACTACAACCCGTTTTTAAGCAACCGCTTTATTTATAAGGAAAACATAAACGCCGCCTACACCAATTACCAGCACCAGTTTGGCAATTTCGGCCTGCAGGTGGGTTTGCGTTTGGAGGATTCGCATATCCGCACCTCGCTTACCGACAGCGTGACCGAACAGCATAAGCAGGATTACCTGCGCCTGTACCCCAGCGTGTTTTTAAGCCAGAAGCTGAGCCAAAACCAAACCCTGCAACTGAGCTACACCCGCCGCGTACAACGCCCGCGCGACCGCCAGCTGTCGCCCTTTGTTGACCAGAGCGACCGCCTGAACTACCAGCAGGGTAACCCCGACCTGCGGCCCGAAGACACCCACGCGTTTGAGCTGAGCTATATTAACTACTTTACCGGCGTTACGCTCACCTCGTCGCTTTACTACAGGCTCACTAACGGGGTTATACAGCGCATTACCACGCCGCTGAGCCCTACTAATATTGATACCTCGCTAACTACGTTCCAGAACATCAAAAGTGCCTCGAACGCCGGCTACGAGCTGATTGCCAAGGTGAGCCCAAGCCCGATACTGGACCTTACCGCCAACCTGAACGTTTACTACCGCCATATTGCCGGCGACGCGGCATTTAACTTAGCCACCACCAGCGGCTACGCATGGAACGCCAACCTTACCGGCAACCTGAAACCCTTTAAAAAACTGGGCATACAACTGCGCGGCGACTACCAGGCTCCGCAGGTAATACCCCAGGGCAAAATGCGCGCCATGTACGGCATGGACGGCGGCATAAAATACGACATTACCAAAACCCTCAGCCTGGGCGGCAACGTGCGCGACATATTTAACAGCCGCAAATTCCGCTCGGATATAAATTACAATACGCCATACTTTACCAGCAGTACCGTAAGCGAACGCCGCTTTGGCACCCGCACCGGCATGGTAACCCTTAGCTACCGCTTTGGCAACAACGGCATACCACAGAAAAAGAAAGAGAAAAAGGATGGCAATAACCAACAACAGGACCAGGATAATATGCCGGATGAAAACGGCGGTGGTGCTGCGCCGGGTGCCGGTGGTGGCGCTGCGCCTGGGGGCGGGGTTGTGAAGGGGAAAGGGTGATTTTTTAGGGATTTTTGATATCTATGAGGGAAAGGCTCGCCGGGGATGGCGGGTCTTTTTTGTGCGTTAAAACGTTCCTGTTCACAGTGAAACACAAGGAACGGGGTGGAACAGTAAAAAGTAGATAAATTTTGGCGAAAAGTGCGTTCCCGGGTTGTTATGGCTGTTTTTTGCTTGAAAACCGTTATGGAAAATGTGAAAAGTGCTGACAAAATGGTGTCAGTGTTTATATCGTCTTTAATGTTATAGTGATTAAAGGGGAGGTTACCTGTCAGCGGGCCAGCCCGATAAATCGGGGCGGCAGCGAAAAAAAGAAAAGGGCTTACGGGAGCGGTGATTTTTTTACGTTTTCTTGCTATTATATATTATTGATTTAAAACCGGTGCAGTTTTGTCTACTTTTACAGGCTTTGGTTTGGGCGTGGGCTTCAAATTTTTATTGTTATTAACCGGGGACTTGTTGTTATTTACTGCCGGTGCAGGATTATTTGTATTAGCGGGTGTATTGTTGCGACCATTTGAATTCCGCCCGTTATTATTACCGGCACCCGGGGTGTTAAGAGCGGGCCGCGAGTTTCGGAGACTATTGTTTTGCGGATTTGCAAGTTGATTATTTGTTGCCTGATTTGCAGCACCATTATTTAACGAACCGCGGGAACGATCAGAATTTAAACTACGCTGTTGATAAGGATTGTTGCCCAGACTCTGTACAGGCGACCGTTGCTGTGTTTGAGACGGTACCTGCCGTTGCGATTGTCCCTGGACCTGGACTCTTTCATAATTTGGAACCGCTCGTTCCCTTATCCCCCTGTTACCCCCGTTTTCAAATTTGGCCGGGGAATTATTTCGCCTGGGGGCATTGATGATAAATTGCTGCTTATTCTTGTTTTTTGTTCTGATAACCCAATCCGGATAATAGTTTACCGACCGTACAAACCCGTGTTGCCTTTTTGAGCCTGCAACAATATCTTTTAACAACACCAGGACATCGCCTTTTACATGGGTATTATTATCCCGTTCCATTGCGCGCCGCAATTTGTAACGATAAATATTTAAATAATTTTCGCAATCATCTTCCGTGTAGCTCATTTCACGCATTAAAACGGGGTTCCTTTCGTATAAATTTTCAATCATAAAATAGTAGTCGTTTGTACTTAATTGCCCGCTTGGTTCCGCCTGGGAAAGCATCCTGTATGCTTTCCCAAAATTTTCAGGGCCATCAGCTTCCGCCTGTTCGGCGTTTTGAATCTGTACCGTAATACGCGAAGGGTCAGACGCGGTTTTGCATTTTACTATACCGGCAAGGGCTCCCGTATCATTAGGTTGATATTGAAGCGCGTAGCCATAAAATTCGATAGCTTTATTGTAAATCCCATTATTATAATAATAAGCAGCATAACCCATCATTTTGTTATAAGCGTTGCTTTTAATTAAATTGTTGCACAATTCCATTTTTCCTCCGAGGTTTTCATTTTGTTTACCCCCAGGAAATTGTTTTATAATATCGGCATATTCATTTTTTGCAAGTTCATAGCCCCCGTTGTTGAACAACAGATCGGCGCGGGTAATTTTGTCTTTATAACTGCCATCGGGCCTGCTGGCGGGTTCTTCGGGCGCGTAGCTTCCTAAAGCCACAATCTTATTGCTGCACAATCCGCTGCCATTTTCTAAATCATCCGGAAAAAAAACCGAAGGTATGAGATAGGTATCAAGGTTTACCGCTGCAACTTCCGTTACCTCTTTTGTTACATTTTCATAAGTTATTTTTTTCCTAAAGCTTGCGTACGCAAATCGCAGGTCGCCGTTATTGGTATGCTTTACCTGTATACAATCCAATATTTTTATACCCGCAGTATCGTATTCAACATTTATTTTATTGTTAAAGCTTTCATCAATAGTGTTTAAATAACTCATAAAGCCCACTGTTTTATCTTTTTGAGCAAAAGGAAGATCATTTGCAAACGGCAACTGCGGATCGGGGCCATCTTTAAATTCAAGTATCCGGCCATACAGCGCATCGTCTTTTGGCCCGCTTATACCCATACTTGAGTATTGTTTAATTGCAGCTATAAAGCCCTGTACCTGTTCGGTAATTTTATCTGTATCTCTTTGAGTTAAATTCTGGGCTGCTATGCCCTGGATAAAACAAAAGCTTAGCAGAAATAAAAAACAATTTTTCATGCGTATTGCGGTAAGCCTAAGGTTTTGTTTGTTGTATATTCTTAACCAAAATATCGCCAAGCCTTATCTCCCATATATTGCCATCGGCGGGGCTAAACTGTCGCGTTATAATAAATTTGCCGGTTTTTTGTGTTTGCTCGCAAAATTTCCAATAAGTTGGGGAGTTTTCATCTGTTTCGGGTAACGAATTTTTATACCGTACACAAAATTGCTGAGTATAAGAAAAATCACCTACATAATAAACATTTCCGTTGCCGTCTTTTTTCTGCTGAAGGTGCGTTCCATCGATAGATATTCGTGTGAAAGAGATAATCACGTCTTCAAATTTTTCCTTATACGAAGGCACTATATCTGTCAAATATTCTCTAAGGTCGTATTTCTTACTTCCGTTGTGCACGGTTGTAACCTGGACCTTTGCCCCTTTTATGAAAAAATCAACAATGTTATCGGCAATAATACCAATCTGGTTTGCCGGCGCTTTTGTAAGGTGCTTTATTGACCTGGCGTATTCTTCGATTAATCTTTTTGCCGCCGTGTCCAGTCTCCTTGTTTGCTCGGGCGTAAATGGTGCATTCCGGACTTGTGCATGGCTGATTATTGCGCAAAAACAAATTATGAGTAAAAAAAATAATCTCTTCATGGTTATTGGAATAATCATTGATTATGTGATTCAACAAGTTCGAGCCTTGTTATTTTGCTATCAGTTTTGCCTTTATAGGCTGATATTATTTTAAACCCGGTTATTGACTGGTCGGTTGTTAGGCGTTCAAGATACTTTATACCTTCACCGCTTCCCTCCCATCTTCGCGGAATTGCCGAGGCATCGTCAGGGTGCATAACAACCATAAAATTTGTAGCAAAATAAGTATTCATCATTGCGTCTACTTTTTGCCGCTTAATTTCTTCTGATATCCCCGGCTGTATTAATTCACCCAGCGTTTCTTCTAAAGATGACGGGGGGGTATTGTGCGGATCTTCCAGCTTACCATTCTGTGGTTTAAAAACCACCAAAACAGGGCCGGTGGAGCTTGAAGCCAGCGCGATTAGGTGGGTGCGGATGTCGGTTATTTTGTGATAAACCTTAAAGTTTTCCCATATACTATCACCGGCAATTGTTGAATAAACCAAAACTTCTGTATACCCCTTTTTCATGGTAGTTGGGTTTGGTAAAATCGCGGCTGGCTGGGCGGGAACATTGCCAGTACTGCCAACACATAACGATGCTGTACTTACCTTGCTAAAGGCATCATCGTATTTTTTCATCACATCGCTAAAGTCTTTTTTTGAACCAAAAAGCTTTTTCTTCCAGTTGGATAGAATATTGGTGGCTGTGTCTGAAATAATTATATTACCTTTTTGTAATGAATCAACTGAGCGAATGCTTCCTTTTAAAACGCCAATTTTAGTATCTCCGGCAAATTGAAAGGGTGTATAAAGGTTTTTGATATCTTCGCTAAAGCCATGGCTGGCACACGGTACGGTATTTGAAAAGTACCGTACGTCGAGCACTAAAGCAACTGTTTGCTGTTTTTTACACGCCATGGCAAACAAGCACGCAGCCGCCACCAGGAATGTTTTATTAATATTATTCATATTTACCTAAATTAAATGTGATTAATCATGTGTCTGGAAGTTTTGAGCTTGAATCAGCAAGCCATTATATCCAATAAATGACTTCAGTTCTGCATTCATCCCGGCGCCATCAACCAGGTCAAATAAATTATCATCCAAAATCCGTCCCCACGAGGTTAAATAATACCTGCTGCTGGTATCAACCACCTCATTCTCGGGTGCATCAGAATTTTTCGAATCGTCATAAACAATCCTGACATTGCTGTTATTATCATTTTTAAATAAGGTGATAAAATCAGAGCTCTCTTTTGGTTCGCGTTTTTCATCAAACCGCCTCCCAGGTTCTTTATTAACTTTAATTTTATAAACTAAAGCATCAAGTTCAGCTTTTAATACCGGGGGGATATTAGGGAGAGGCACTTTCTGCTCCACCCTTACCAACTCAGTCAGGTCTGTGTTTTTATCAGGCAGGTTTGCCATGTCCTTAAAATATTTCTTCCTTTCTTTGTAAAAGCTACGTCTGAAGACATACCATTCCGACAGAAAGTACCCCGTATGTTTAATATGAACATAGGCAGTCAGGCAAAACAGTATCGGGATAACATAAGGTAGTAACACGGCATCGTCATCACTAAGGGCAATCATAACACCTATACTTTTAACAATGGCAACCAGTATGATCACAGCGATAAAAAATATCTTTTTTCGTTGAGTTTTTTTTATCTCGTCTTCAAAACCATTTGCAATATCGCCGGCTGTTATTTTATCGACGCTCCCGGTTTTACCCCTATAATCATTTAATGCAATTGAACATCGCAGTTTGTTGATATGATCCTGCGGTTTGTGTAACAAGAAGGCGAATATGATATCAATAGCGACAACCAGGCAGGCAACGCTCACATAAATAAAATCAAATTCTATAACAAAAATTGAAACTAATATGGTTGCTGCTTCTATAATCAAGGCAAAAATGAACCAGTTTCTGTCAGCCCTATAACCAACGGTTGAAAATATCCTGGGGTGCTCAAATATGGAGCCTAACTTTCTGGGGGCTTTCCGGGTTGGCCTCCAATTGTCTAATACAGATGGGGGTATCCTAAAGTTCCCGATCTCTCTGTTGGTAACAGGTCGCATGGTCATGATAATAGTTTAAGTAATCAATAAAATATCAAATCTTATATGTCTAAAAAAGACATCCGGATGTTTAAATGCCTCCCGGCATATCAGGAAAATAAAAAATGCTTTTAATACTCAATTGGCGGCGATGCCAAAGTCAAAAACTTTATGGGTAATGCCCTGCGCGCTTGCGGTTGAAGCTCCGTACATAAAGCAATATTCGCCAATGGGAATCCCATTTGAAAATGATACTTCATAAATACCGCGCTTTATTTTTTTGTATTTAAATAATACTTTTGAGGCCTCATCAATACCAAAGTCGGCACTTACGGAGTTCGACTTGCCAACCACAACCTCGCGGTCATTTTTACCAATCTGGAGCCTGACAAGGAAAAATTCGTTCGGGCTTTCTACGTTCGATTCAGTGTGATTATTGTCATTTAATCCCTTTTTGTCGGTATCGAAAACGAAAACAAACAATGGGTTCGAATCTTTAATTCTCAGGTTCGCTTCTTTGCCGCTAAGCGCTGCCTTTGATTTTGAGTTAAACAATGTACTAACGCTCCGTTTAAGGGCCTCACCCATCCCGCCCGATTTACTGTTGGTGAGTACGGCCGGGTCAAGCTCTACATATTCACTGGTTGAGGCATTATAGTAATAGATGCCCGATTCTAATGCAAGTTCGGCACTGTTATTACTATTATTAACTGCTACCGGATCCGCTGGTTGCTGTGCCGATTTTGTTTTACCTAGCATGGCGGTAACTACGTCATCGGCTACGCCTGCTTTTTTTAAAGCCAGCAGTGCATCAACCGATAAATTAAAATTGCATTGCGAACTTTCAATTTTTGATTTAATGATGTCTTTATTTAAGCCGGCTTTCTGAAGCTTTAACACAGTTTCATTGGTAACAATTTCATTTGCCTGGCCATACGAATTGGTACCTGCCGCAATAAAAACAAAAGCAACAAGCAACGAATAAAAAAGAAGCTTAACAGCTAATTTAGGAACAAGATGGGTAAACAATAGTTTCATGTGATAGGGGGTTTTAAGGTTTTTCTAAGGTAAAATAAAATTTCAGACAAAAACAAATATTTTTTAATATTTATTAATATCTGTTTCTATAGCTACTTGTCCAGGTACCGTGGCTATCCAAAACATCCCCCGTCTGGTCTAAGTTTAGCGCAGCGTAACTTAGACCCAAAACGTTGCAAGCATTCTGCTTGCGAAACCAAACCACCTTGCCTATCTTAGCTATATGGGCAGAAAATATAAATTCCACGATCATCAAAAACTTCATTTTGTAAGCTTCGCAACCGTAAATTGGATAGACGTTTTTGTAAGGAGAATTTATTGCGACATTGTCGTCGGCAGTTTGAAGTATTGTATCGAAAACAAGGGGCTTGAGCTATACGCGTGGTGTATAATGTCGAGCCATGTGCACCTGATAATCGGTACCGAAAACGGCAACCTATCAGATATCATCAGGGATATGAAACGACATACTTCAAAACTGTTATTAAAAACCATCAGCGAAAATATGCAGGAAAGCCGCAGGGAATGGATGATGCACCTATTTGAAAGAGCAGGTGCGAATAATTCCAATAACGAAAAATACCAGTTTTGGCAACAGAACAATCACCCGATTGAACTATCAACCCAGGAAATGTTTGACCAGCGGCTGGATTACCTCCACTATAACCCGTTTGAATCCGGCGCGGTCGCTCATCCGCCGGATTATTTATATAGCAGCGCAATAGATTATTATACCGATCAAAAAGGCTTACTGCCGATTGCAGAGTTAAGCTGAAAGCTTAACAAATTTTAGGTCTAAGTTACACTGCGTTAAACTTAGACCAGGAGGGAAGAAGAAGTAGTGGCGGTGGGGCAGCGCAAAGAAAATCAATACAAGTAACAGGTGGGAGTTATAACCCAAACATGATAAGATGATAAATATTAAATTAAATAAAACCGACTTCGATCTTCTTAAATCAGTAGTTGACCCAGATGTTTTTGACAGACTAAGTTATAAAACAGGAGATTATGACATTATAAATATAGAAGTGACAACCTATGTTGTTGATATATTGCAGGATCAGGTAATAAGTAAATTAATGGAAGTGGGTTTTAACGATGATTTTAAAATAAATCAGCTTGGAAATAAACTCGAATCGTTAATTGATAAAATTTCATCAAGCATAGCGGATTAGGACTCATGCGTCAATTTGTATTTTCAATCTGGCGCGTATGCAGCGCAGAGGCCTTTTAAAGACAGTACCTCGTGCCCCACTAATATGCACCCTGCCTCTGGTCTAAGTTTAGCGCAGCGTAACTTAGACCCAAAACGTTGCAAGCATTCTGCTTGCGAAACCAAACCACCTTACCTATCTTAGATATATGGGCAGAAAATACAAATTCCACGATCATCAAAAACTTCATTTTGTAAGCTTCGCAACCGTAAATTGGATAGACGTTTTTGTAAGGAGAATTTATTGCGACATTGTCGTCGACAGTTTGAAGTATTGTATCGAAAACAAGGGGCTTGAGCTATACGCGTGGTGTATAATGTCGAGCCATGTGCACCTGATAATTGGTACCAAAAACGGCAACCTATCAGATATCATCAGGGATATGAAACGACATACTTCAAAACTATTACTAAAAACCATCAGCGAAAATATGCAGGAAAGCCGCAGGGAATGGATGATGCACATGTTTGAAAGAGCAGGCGCGTATAATTCCAATAACGAAAAATATCAGTTTTGGCAACAGAATAATCACCCGATTGAATTATCCACCCAGGCAATGTTTGACCAGCGGCTGGATTACCTCCACTATAACCCGTTTGAATCCGGCGCGGTCGCTCATCCGCCGGATTATTTATATAGCAGCGCAATAGATTATTATACCGATCAAAAAGGCTTACTGCAGATTGCAGGATTAAGCTGAAAGCTTAACAAATTTTAGGTCTAAGTTACGCTGCGCTAAACTTAGACCAGGAGGGAAACCCGGTAAGAGCAGGATTTGTGGGTTCGGCGCATGAGTACTGGTACATCAGTGCTAACCCCGAAAGTCCGCTGAAAATTATTTGGTGACGTCAGCGGGACGCTGACCAGTGATTAGGTTCAAGCGGGACACTTGAACCGGCGGAGGAGGGTTTACAGGCGTGAAGGCCTTTTATTTTATAATATATTGGATTTCAACAATTTACTATTGGGCATGGCTATACTGTAAACCCCGCCTGTAAACCCCCAATTAATACGTTGATTATTAATGCATTATAAAATGATAAAACTAAATATTGCTGATAATCAGCATGTTTCAGCAGCGTTCGGGGTGTTCCGCGTGCAAAAGTGGAACGCTTCGTCAAAATTATTCCGCATAAATCCTCCCATTTTGCCGTCCGTCAAATGTTTACTATATTTAAGTGATTGATAATTATACTTATAACCCGTATGAGAAGCTACGTAAACGTGTTTATCCTGCTGCCCTTATTGCTTGTTGGCGGCACCGCCCTGCGGCCGGGCATAAAAGCTAACGCGCCTGCCAATACCATAGCTGCCAAACCGGGCACCGACCTGAAAGACGGGCTTGCTTTCCTCAACCTGGTGCGACAAAATCCCGCCAAATACGGCACCGAATTTGGCATAGACCTAAGCGCCATGAAACCAAACATTGCCCTGACCTGGAACGACACACTTGCCAAAGTGGCCCAGGCCAAGGCTATGGATATGGCGACACGCGGATATTTTGACCACGTTGACCCCGACGGGAACGGTATGAACATAAAAATTGCCGAAGCCGGCTACTCCCTGCTGCAAAGCTGGACAACGCCCCGCAGTCAAAACTATTTTGAGTCGTTAGGCGCCGGATACCGGGATATTAATGACGCTATTAAAAACCTTATTATCGACGCAGGCACGCCCTCGCTTGGCCATCGGCTGCACCTGCTGGGCCAGGGCGATTTCTGGAACAACTGTTACGATATTGGCATTGGCGAAGCAAGGGTGAGCGGTGCGCCTTACTCATCATACTATAGCTTTATTATCGCCAAGCATAAGTTTTAAGGGAATTAACAATGTGAACCCACTTTCCATTGGCCGTTCAGGCGCGGGTATGCAGGGGGCGGCCTGTAAAGGCAAAGTAAATCTATTTATTGTATAGCACCTGTAGTCCATCAGGTTGCCTGACCGGATGTTATAACGGTTATCTCCAATTGTTTTAGAGCCTTCATTAAAATACTTTTACCTTTGAAAGATTAGCCGGTGATCGCCGGTAATCTATAATTATAGCATCAATAAACGATGGTGAACGACTCAAATCAATCTACAGCCGAATCTTATTTCCCTAAAATTTCTATCGTTATCGTCACCTACAACGCAGGAAAAACCTTACAGCAATGTTTAGACAGCATTTTTGAACAGGAATACGCCAATATCGAAATAGTAATTGTTGATGGTAACAGCACCGATAATACCATAGAAATAATAAAACGAAACAATAATAAAATTGCTTTCTGGATGAGTGAGGCGGATGCCGGTGTTTATGATGCCATGAATAAAGCTCTGAAACACATCACAGGCGACTGGGTTTATTTTCTCGGGGCGGATGATGAGCTACTGCCTGATTTTACAAAGTTTGCGACGTGCCTGGCGGACAAAACGGCCGTATATTATGCAAACGTATTCGCCGAAGGAGCCAAACGGCTGGGGGAACTATCACGGTACCAGTTTGCGAAATTTGGCCCGTATCACCAGGCAATGATCTTTCCAAAATCGGTATTTGAAAAATATACATACAATACAAAGTATAAGATATCAGCAGATTTTGCCCTTACGCTCACACTTTGCGGTGACGCGGGATATCATTTTATTTATAAAGATTTTGTGATCGCTAAATTCAATCACACCGGCCTGTCAGGGGTAACGATAGACACGCCATTTCAGCAAGACAAGGCAGGATTGATACTAAAAAACTTCGGGTTAGTAACCTGTGTCAGGTATATTTTGCACAGGTACAAGAACAGGCATAACCCCAGGGCCTAAGGCCGTGGTTGAAATAAGCCGGTCAAGCAACCGCTACTTTACCGTATCTCCCCTATCTAACCGGCTTACCAACGATTCAAAGTGATGCTGAAAATAAAAATCGTGCGCGTTTTCGCCTTCCGGAATAACATGCGGTACATGATAGTACGCTTCTAATATACGCGGTGTTTTCAAGCCTTCGGCAAGCGAATAGGGGAACGATTGATTGCCAATAAAAAACTTACAGCCGGCAATTATTTGCGCCATCTCCAAAAAGCTTTCAGTGTGGAACAGCTCTAAATCGGGTATGGATTTCTTCATGTCTTCATATTCCGACTTTACGCCGATGAAAACGACATTTTTATAGTCTTTTAAAAACGAGTAATCTATGGTTGAGTTTCTGTACCGCTCACTTCTTGATAAAACTATTTTATCACTGAACGATGTATCCGGTTTTGCCAAAAGCCAGGGCTTCCAAAGTTCGGGCGTAACCCCGGTGATATAGCTGCACCACCTGGCAATGTTGGCATTGTTTAAAGGCAGTATTTTGGACCGAAAAAAATCTAAATCGATATGGATTTTTTGATCGCTGTAAGCGTCTGTCTTATTTATATAATCCTGCGTGTCTAAAAGTGTAATTAATTTGCCGGCTGTTTTGGCGTTTATCATTACGGCACCCATAGAATGCGAAGTATTGCTAAAGATGGGTGCAGGCAGTGGCATGTCTAAGCGCAGGTATAAATTAACGGGGACCCCGGTAACCTCGTGAATTTTTTTGATAGTCGGTAATGCGTAAATAATATCGCCAACGTTTCCGCTATGGGTTATATTCAGCAATTTATCCTGCTTTGCAGCAGCTATGATTTTTTCCTGTGTATCTAAACGGTCGGTCCCGGTAAAAAAGTTTAAAACTTCCTGCTCGGTATAGTTTTTTAGCTCCCACTTATATTTTCTATACTCGTTTTTATCGCGGTATTTCAACCACAGCGCTTCTATTGAACTTTTTCTTTTAAACATCTTTTTAATTTTTGTTCTAACCGCGTAAACATTCCTCATATAATTTAAGGTACTGGTCCGCGGTATTGTCCCAGGTAAATTTGCCGGCATGCAGCATTGTTTCTTTTTCACGGTTTCTGGCGCGGAAATCTTTCATTCCTTCGGCAAAAACACCTTGCATATGTTCCGGTTCAAAATTGTCGAAGTAGTAAGCAACGTCACCCCCGACTTCCGGCAGCGACGTGAATTTCGATAGAAATACCGGCTTGCCGAAATGCATCGCTTCTATTACGGGCAAACCAAACCCTTCTGCTCTTGAGGGAAAAACGAAAGCCATACAGTTTTTATAATACCAGGCCTTGTCATCATCAGAAATGGGACCGGTTATAATCAAGCGATCTTCACAGCCAAATCTTTTAGCTTCTTCAATGATCACCTTCTTATGGGGTGTTTCTATTCCGGAAATCACCAGCTCAAAATCATTATTGGCTAAAAGGTTTGGCAAAAAATGAAACCCTTTTTGAACAGACATTAAACCGATAGTAAACAAAAAAGGCCTTTTTGGCAAGTGGGTGGGCGTGTAATTATCCGGAACAAGGAGCTTATCGGCACCGTTGTATATCACGCTGATTTTATCCCTGGCCTCCGGAATATAATGCAGAATATCCTGTTCAACAAACTTCGAAATCGTAACTACTTTATCACACTCCGATATTAACTTTTTGATCTTATTGATATGCGCTTTTATCCGGTGGGGCTTGCTCTGCTTTATGTGTACTTTATTGATGTCGTGAATAGTTAAAATCTTCTTTGCATTTACCTTATTGGGCCGTAAGCGGCAAGTCTGGTCTGTAAAGTGAACGACATCAAATTTGTTGTAGCCAGGGAAGAAAATTCTATGCAACCTGGACAGGTAAACTACATTTACCTTTTTATCAAATGAGTAAGCCGATTGGTTGAATAGGTAGTAATTCAAATTAAATCTGCCTTTATTTTGCCTGATAATGGCATCGCCAAGCCCTTTTCCAAAAGAAAAATAACCGCAATTAGCATCCTTCATCGAATCAAATGTGGTTAATATGTTGGGTTTTCCCATTAGCTAATATCAATAGTTAAACTGCCGCATTAATGGCTGCAAATATAAGTATTAGCACCATTTAAAAGGAAGATAAGCACGCCGACAATTGATGTATGCCAGCGTCATTTATATCGGGATGGTCTGCATTTAGGTTAGTCGGATGCTATTAGCAATTCCTTAGCCGTCACTGCTGCACGTCACAGCAACGCGGAAATTTTCCCAAAGCAGAAAAATAATTTATAATATTTTATTTATTTTTGAAATAATACTTTTATATTCAACTGGTTAAAAAACATTCTCACCTAAAAATATTATTATGCAAGCTGATTTAGCAATGGTATTCATGTTCGCGGGTAATTTTGCGCCGCGCGGCTTTGCCTCATGCGAAGGGCAAATAATGTCAATAGCACAAAATACGGCATTATTTTCGCTATTGGGCACTACTTATGGAGGTAACGGTCAATCCACGTTTGCCCTCCCTGACCTTCGCGGGCGTACAGTTGTAGGCCAGGGCCAGGGGCCGGGGTTATCGCCTTTCGTTGAGGGACAACTGGGCGGGTCGGAAGTTGTTACGCTCACCACAAACCAGTTGCCTTCGCACACGCATAACTTAACGGCATACGCGGGGCAAGGCACAACGGGGGTGCCAAGCGGCGCCACATACCTTGCTGCGGGCCCGGGTACGGGTTCCGGACCTAACGCTACACAGTTAAAAACTTATGCCACAAATGCCCCTAACGTGGTTATGGGAGCCGGTTCTGCAACCAGCACCGGTGGTGGCCAGCCCATTTCGATACGCGACCCTTACCTGTCTATGTTTTACATAATTACATTGGAAGGCATTTTCCCCAGCAGGAACTAAAAGGGTTCTGCATATTTTGAATAGATAACAATTAAGATTTATAACGTGGAGGCCGATCGCAAGATTGGCCTTCGTTGTTTTACGGCTAACCAAACACTTTTTAAAAAAATCGGAACTAAAACCGATTGTTATTGTTAGTATAAAAAACACATATTATGAAAAATCTATTTCAAAATAACGAAATCAGTCCATTAGTAGTAGGTGCGGCTGTTGCAGGAGTACTGGCCGCCGGTACAGGCCTTTGGTATTATTTGAGCCGCATGCGCACCGCTGCCCTGGCCGCCAATTACCAGCACGAGCATGCTCATGACTACCTGGATGCAAGACATCCCAGGCAAGTAAAACACAAATCGGATGTTGGCGATTTGCCGGGTTTGGTTAATCCGCAGCAATAATTTTCGCGTTTCGCGTTGCCGCAGGGTCTCTCGCAGACTTTTACAAACCCTGCGGCAACGGCAACGCTAGCGCTCCATAACGTTTTCACACGCCTTACTGCTTTTTAAACTTATAGGTATAGATTACATCAACTGACGTTTTGCTGAGCAGCAGGCTATCGCCCTTAACGGTATAATTATAACTGCTATTTAAAACGGCAGAAGTGTTAACTGATGTATTGTCAGGAAAGAATTGGTTGTTGGTAAAATTTAAAACACCGGTACTAATTCGCAGGTCGCCACCACCCACCGTAATATAGCCAACGCCCGTACCCGACTTAAAAGTATTGCCCGAAATGATTAATTGTACCGGGTTTGGATCGACCGGCGGCAGGGTAGTATTAACAAGTGTGACTTTAAATAACCCACTGTACGTTCCGGTTAAATCGGGCGTATGTTTTTCCTTTTTGCAGGCGCTTGCCAATAATACGACCATCATAAAAATTGCTATTCTTTTCATAAAATTTGTTTTCAACCCTTACGCACCCCGCAAGCCGGACGATACAAAAAAGTTGCGCATTTGAACCAATTGGGCACTTTTTTCAACCAATGGGCAGGAAAAATTTTAATGCCTGCAATGATCGGCCTATCTCTACCACTATGGTCTATGGACTAACCTCCCTTAACTAAAAAATAAAACTTAATCCACAGTTAATCAAAAATAGTTGTAGCTTTATTTCTTAAACACCTAAGCATGAAAACATTAGACAAAGTTGCACTAGCAGGCAGCTACAAAAAAGCCCATAAGGGCGAAACCACTGCTAAAGTTAACCGTCGCCAGTTTATTGATGTTACCGTTCGGGTGCGCCGCAAAAAATCTATCGAAGCGCATTTGGGCGAAGGCAAACAGATTGGCCATGCCGATTACGAAAAAGAGTTTGGAGCAGCTCAGAAGGATGTGGACCAGGTAGAGGCTTTTGCCCACCAGTACAAACTAAAAACGGTTGAGGTTAGCCTGCCGCGCCGTAGTGTTATTTTACGGGGCAGTGTGGCCAATATGGAAGCCGCTTTTGGTGTAAGCCTTGCCAAAGCAGTAGACTCACACGGCGACGACATCAGGGTGAGGAAGGGAGATATTTTTATCCCTGAATCACTGGCAGATATAATTGAAGGCGTTTTCGGGCTCGATAACCGCAAGGTGGCGCGGCCAATGTTTAAGGCGTTGGACGGGCAGGGCGGGATTAGTCCGTCGGCCAAGGTAAGTAACTCATTTACCCCCACCCGGCTAGCTCAGATATATGGTTTCCCTGCCGGATTTAACGGTAAAGGCCAAACCATTGCCATAATTGAGCTGGGGGGCGGTTACCGCACTAAAGATTTAACAGCATATTTTAAAGGCCTCGGCATTAAGAAGCCATCTGTAAAAGCAATTTCGGTTGATGGAGGCAAAAACAAACCGAGCACTGCCGATAGTGCGGACGGCGAAGTGATGCTGGATATTGAGGTGGCCGGGGCGGTAGCCTCGGGTGCCAAAATTGTAGTTTATTTTTGCACCAATACGGATAAGGGGTTCCTGGATGCGATTACCAAAGCGGTACACGATGGCACGCACAAGCCCTCTGTGGTTTCCATAAGCTGGGGCGGCGCAGAAGTAGCGTGGACGGCACAGTCGTTAAACACGTATAACGAGGCCTTTAAAGGCGCAGCCGCGCTCGGTGTTACCATCTGCGCAGCAGCCGGCGACAATGGCTCGAGCGATGGCATAAAGGGTGGCGATGTCCATGTCGACTTCCCGGCCTCAAGTCCTTATGTGTTGGCCTGTGGTGGTACGTCGTTAAAAGCAAACGGTAATGCCATTACATCCGAGACTGTTTGGGACGATTCGGTAAGCTCGGCAACCGGCGGCGGCGTAAGCAACGTGTTCCCCCTACCTGATTATCAAAAGAACGCAAACGTGCCCAAAGCTATTGGTACAAACAATGTTGGTCGCGGCGTGCCCGATGTTGCCGGCAACGCCGATCCAAACACTGGATACGTTGTGCTGGTTGACGGGCAGCAAATGGTTATTGGCGGCACCAGTGCTGTTGCACCGTTATATGCAGGCCTCCTTGCCTGTCTTAACCAGCAAAGCGGCAAATGGGCAGGATTTATCAACCCAAAGCTATACGCCAACCCATCGCTATGCCGCGATATAACCAGCGGTAACAACCGCACCGCCGATGGCAATAAGGGTTATGATGCAGGGGCCGGCTGGGACGCGTGTACGGGGTTGGGGGTGTTTAATAAACTTTAAGTTGATTCATTAGCTCATTGGTTCATTAGTTCATTGGTAGAAGAGTTTGAGACTGTTGCGGGTTAGCTGTCCTATGGGGTGTTGAAACAAGTTTGGCACGAGGTGCTTTTTTGACTACCACCACGCTGCTCCTCACTGCCACTTCCGGCTATGAACTACCGTGTGCCGCCTAAGCTTTAGCAGTGGCGCATGAACCATCAACTATGAACTTCCTTACTGTTGCTGCTGCTGTTGCTGCTGCTGTTGCTGCATTATTTCCAAATGGCGCTGGTAGCTGTTTTTTTGTGCGGCGGAGTTCATGGCTGATATGGGTGAGTGTTCAACTACATCGTTATTGTTCAGTACATTCTCGTCGTCGACGGAAACGGCTACTTCCAGCTTGTGGCCCGATGAACCTTTGTAAATCCCTTTAACCGGCGAGCAATCGGCAAAGTTGCGGCCAACGGCCAGGCGTACGTGGGTTTCATTGGCTACGCAGTTGTTGGTCGGGTCGATGCCGAGCCAGCCGTAGTCGGGAATATAGGCTTCAGTCCAGGCATGGGTGGCGCCTTCGCCGCGCATGTTGTTTCGGCTGGTGCAAATATAGCCACTAACGTAGCGCGCAGGGATTTGAACCATGCGCAGCATTTCGGCCAGTATGTGAGCAAAATCCTGGCAAACGCCTGCCTTTAGTTTCCATATTTCGTCGAGTTGTGTGTCGAACGTGGTTACCCCTTTTATATAGGTAAAGTTTTCGTATACATACTGGCAGAAGCGCAAGGCAACGTGGTAAGGCGTATCGTCATTTAGTTTTTCCGCTTCAACAATTTCTTTCAGTTCTTCAATACCATCAAAATATTCCTGGCGGAGAAAATCGATATAAGGCACCACGTATTTCAGGCGCTTTAAATCTTCCCATTGCTGGGAGGGGAAAATATCGCTCACGGGCAGCGGCCTGTGTTTAGTGGTTACCAATATTTTTGAGTTGATAGTAAGCACCATATGCCGTTCGCTATAGGTAAAGCTGCCTACTTCGTTGCCGTAATAATCGATATAAGTATCAACCGGCGGGTTACCGCTGATGATGAGTTCCTGTTTGATCACATCCTGGTACAAGTCCTTTATTGGGTACAGGATAATCTGGTTTGCGCTGTCGCGCACCGGTCCCTCGTAAATGTAGCGGGTTATATGTTGTATTTCAAATTCGGGCATGGTTTCAATTATTTGATTTGATGATTTGAAAATTTGAAGATGATTGATGCCGGGCAACCCTTCAAATTTTCAAATCATCTCACTTTTAATCATTTTTTTCATTTTCAAATCGGCACATCATCAAATTTTCAAATCAGCTATTAGCAAAATAATGTTCATTTAATGCGTTGCCGATGCCATACAGTTCCTTGCGGATTTGCAGCAGGTATTGGTGCAGCCCGTCCTGCTCTATGCTTTTTACCGAACTGTATTTGATGCGGCTTTGCAGTCGGCCGATCTGGAAGCTCAACTCGCGGAAATCGTCGGCATTGCTGTTGTTTTTCAGCCTGTCGAAATACCGCTGGATGTTGTTTACCGAGTAGATTACCGAGCGGGGGAAATCGTTGTTGAGCACCACCTGCTCCAGTATGTTACTGGCTTCAAAACCCTCACGGTAGGTTTTCAGGTACAGCTCATAACCGCCGAGTGATAACAGCAGGTGTTTCCAGTAGCTGGTATCGGTCAGCAAATCGGGGTTATCGCTTACTGAACCAAATTTGGTATCTAATATATCTACGCTTTGTATCGCCCGCTCCAGGTACTTGCCAATGTTCATAAAACTGCGGCCCTCGCCACGTTCCATAGTAATTTCGGCAGTGCCATAGTAAAGCATTACCTGTTTTATTAGTATGTCAAGCACGCCGATAGGGTCATCGCGTAGCAGTGCCTTTTCAATTTTGGGATCCTTTACCGTGTGGTAATACTCGTTAAGGCATTGCCACAAATCTTTTGGGATATGTTCCTGCACCCCGCGGGCGTTCTCGCGCGATAGGGTAATGATATTCAATATCGAGTTAGGGTTATTTTTGCCTGTAACCATAAATTTCAATACCGCGCGACTGTTGTTATCCAGCTTGTCTGCTTCTTCCTCGTCGCCCACGCCTGCAAAAATGCGGATAACCGGCGCCCAGGTAAACTCCTGTATGGTATCCTGGCTAGATGCGTAATTAATCTTCAGCATCCGCAGCATACCGTCGCTGCGCTCAATGTATCTGCTTAACCAGTAAAAACTTGCTGCTACCCTGCTTAACATAGGCCCCCTAACCCCCTAAAGGGGGAATTGGCCCCCCTGCCCCTTAAATGGGGGGGCGGAAGGCAGATTAGTAAAATTTTATTTACACTCATAACTTTGTTTCTCTTATACGTTTATTTTCTGTTCCCCTTTAGAGGGCTAGGGGGCTAAGACCCACGTATCCTTACTGCCACCGCCCTGCGAGCTGTTTACCACCAGCGAGCCTTCTTTTAGCGCTACGCGGGTTAAACCGCCTGGTACTATTTCGATGCCATCGGGGCCGTAAAGCGCGTATGGGCGCAGGTCAATGCGTCTCGGCTGCAACTCGCCCTGCATGTAGCACGGTGCTGCAGACAGGCTTATGGTTGGCTGCGCGATAAAGTTGCGCGGGTCTTTCAGTACTTCCAGCTTATATTCTTCAATCTCCTGCTCTGTTGATGCATGGCCCATAAGCATGCCATAGCCGCCGCTGCCGTTGGTTTTTTTAATTACCATGGTGTTGATGTTCTTAAACACATGGGCACGCTCGTCGGGGTTACCTAACTGGTGGGTGGGCACATTTTTAAGTATGGGTTCCTCGTTAAGGTAATATTTTATCATTTCGGGAACATAAACGTATACGGCCTTGTCGTCGGCTACGCCGGTACCTATGGCATTTACTATGGCCACATTACCTTTGCGATAGGCGCCCATAATACCGGCAACTCCCAACATGCTGGATGGATTAAACACCAGTGGATCGAGGTATTCATCGTCAACGCGGCGATATATTACATCAACCTGCTGCAATCCGGTGGTGGTTTTCATGAAAACTTTGTGATTATTTACCACCAGATCGCGGCCCTCAACCAGCTCAACCCCCATGAGGCGGGCCAGCGTGGTATGCTCAAAGTACGCCGAGTTGTATATCCCCGGGCTAAGCAGTACAATGGTTGGGTTTGATATCTGCCTCGGCGACAAAGCCAGCAAATTTTTATATAATATTGTAGGATACTCCGTAACGCTGCGTACACCGCACTGGGGCAGTAAATCGGGAAAAAGGCGCTTGGTGATCTCGCGGTTCTCCAGCATGTAACTAACGCCGCTTGGCGTGCGCAAGTTATCTTCCAGTACATAGAAGGTACCGTCATAATCGCGAATGATATCGATACCGCTGATGTGGACATAAATATCATAGGGTACCTGCAGTTGGTACATCTCGCGTAAAAAGTGCGGGCACGAATAGATAATGTCGATAGGTACGATACCGTCTTTGATGATGAACTGGTTGTGGTATACATCCTTCAAAAAAAGATTGAGGGCAGTGAGCCGCTGTTTAATTCCACGCTCCACAAAAGCCCATTCATCGGCAGTAATAATGCGCGGGATAATATCAAAGGGGAAAATCTTCTCAATGCCTTCGCCGCTGTTATAAACCGTAAAGGTAATACCCTGGCTCATAAACAGGCGCTTGGCAAGTTCCTCTTTCTTATTCAAATCGTCGGCACTTTCGCCCGAGATATAGTCGATCACCTTGCGATAATGATCACGAACGGCTGCATCTGCGCCATACATTTCGTCCCAAACACCATTTATGGGGCTATATTTATCAAAATAACCAGATTCAATCATAACATTTTACCTAAAAACTAAAACACGAGCACCAGTTACTTTTAAAAACCGTAATTTATGAACAGTTTTTGTATAAAAGCGAATTAATTTACAATTATTTTATAATATTTTTAACAAAATTGGATTTTTGCACTTAAAATGGCAATTACTAATAGTGATTAAAGACTTGAAATTAGCGATTAGTTGAGAATTCTTTAAAATTAAGTGGGGTTTGACCAATAGAAATAAATACCTTCGTGCAAAATACAGGAGCGAATCGCGTTTAATATGGTCTACATAACCGCCCGGTGGGTCAAAGTCCCATTGTTTTCCTGCGGCAGAAAATTCTTTTTTTGGATAGACTTGAAATCCGACATCACATTTCAACTCACTTATGAGCAGTTACCCCTTTACGGAGTGCTTTTAATTGCAAACAAACAGCTAAATAAATCGTTATAGATAATATATTTAATTAATTGTAAATGTGTAATCTATTTGTTCTTGAAGACGACTTAGTTCAGCAATATATAATAAAGGCCAACCTGGCCCAGTTTAAGGTTTTTCAGGATATATCGTACTATGAAAACGGCAGCCCGCTGGTCGACTACCTCCATGCCAACAAAACAAACCCTGATTGCCTGCCCGATATGATGTTTGTTGACCTGGAAATGCCGGGCGTTAACGGATGGAAAGTACTTGACGAACTTAATAAACTAAACAACTCGCTTTGTAAACAGATAATAGTATATATTATTACCACCTCAATATCACTTGGTGACAGGATACGTGCCCTGAAATATGACTTCGTCAGGGAATTTATCAGCAAACCCGTTACAAAGCAAACCTATATCGAAATAAGCCGCGATGCTGAAAAAATGGTTTCCGGGAGCCCTGAGATGGAAGCATCATGAAGTTTTGGCCAGGAAATGGCTGATTTGCCATTTTCACCACTCCATGCAACCATATCAGTTGTGCCCTCGTCTTGCCCATATAAAAATTAAATTATATGGATAATATCTCTACGGTACTAAAAAAACTTACGCTGGTTACTGCACTGTTACTAAGCGTAGTACTTACCACGCAGGCACAAACCGACACCAAAATCATCGGTAACAAACAACGCTCGGGTTCAGCAAGCACCAGCTTCGATTTGGTTAAGGGCAAGCAGGTTGGTATTAAAATGAATGCCGGCCACAAACCTGTACAATTGCTAAAATTTAACTTCACGGTAGAGAGCCAGTGCACCGACACTATCCGGTTTAAAGTAAACATTTACGAGTTTAATTATGTAACCCCCGGCGCTAACCTGGCAAAGCAGGAAATTACAGGCGGCATCACCCGAGGCAAACACCACATCAGTATCGATCTTGAGCCCTACAAGATCATCGCCAAAAAGGAGTTGCTGGTGGCCATTGAGTTTTTAAACGACTACCATTGCGATAACCATTTTGCTATCGGCCTGTTTAACGGTGGCACCTACCATTTTGAAAACGGCGTTTGGAAAAAATTGGCAGTTGCCGGGGTCGATTTTAATTTGCTTGTGAGGAAGATGAAGTAAACGTTTGAAGAATTTAACCCGTCCTCATTAGCCGCTACATAGTAAATCTTTAGCTTAAAAATAAACAGTTGTTGCTGCTTAAAGCCACAGCTGTTTATTTCCGTCTACCGCGAGGATTTAGTCCCTTTTCTCAATTTTAAATAAACTAAAATAATATATATTTTAGTGGAGTGAAGCTGCTCATCCCTGATAAATTTATCCCGGCGATTTATTGTTGGCTGGCATTGACTTTCTGTGTTTTTAGCGCATGCAATAACAGCCAAAAACAAACGGAAGCCGAAAAGCAAATAGATCTATTAGCTCCCACCGACAGGTTATCAATAGTAGCCCGCGAAAAAATGCTACCCTATGCCGATTCGGTATACCGCGCGCAAAAACACAAAACCCCGTATCTTAAAGCCGGCCGTTTAATGGCTTATTCAAACTACTACGATTTAAAAGCTCAATATGCCCAATCAACCCCATATGTTGATTCAGCCATTGCAATAATTGCAAACCAGGACTTAACAGACAGCACGTGGACCAATTACTATTTTGCGGCCAATATCCATAAAGCTGTATTGCTGTTTAAAACCGGGCATTATTCATCAGCTATCAATATCTACTCCGATATAAAAGGCCTGGCAGACAGGCCGGGAAATAAATGCAGGATTGGGTATAAACTTGATAATAATATCGGCCTTATATTATATAAGCAGCAAAAGTTTGACGAGGCCAGGCGGTATTTCATGCTTGCTTATAACGAATTGAAGGAATGTTCGGCCGATAAATATGTGGCCGGTTATGAACAGCAATTCCTGGATAATGTTGGTTTGTGCTTTGTTAAACAGGAGAATGCCGATAGTGCACTTGCATATTACCGAAGGGCACTGCATGTAACAATTGCCGACTCCGATAAATTTAGCCGCGATGCAGTGCAAAACAATGTCTCAAAACAGGTAAGCAGGGGCGTCATTATCACAAATATGGCCCAGGTATTTGTTAAACAAAATAAGCTTGACAGCGCCGAAATGTTTATCAAGAAAAATATTGTTATCAATGCGCTCACCTTTAAAAACGAAATCAAATATGCGCAACTGTCGCAATTGTACCTGGCCGACCTTTTTGACTTAAGGAAGCAGTACCCAAAAATGAAGGAAACCCTGGCCAGCCTTAGAAAAAGCCTTGATACAATCCATAATGATGAAGTTGAGCTGGGCTGGCGAAAATCTATGGCTGTTTACGCCGGTAAAAATAACCTGCCGCTGGAGGAGTTGAAATTCAACAACAGGTACCTTGCATTTAAAGATTCGCTTAACGAAGCCCGCTTAGCCAACACGGCATCAGACATTTCTAAAGAACTAAAAGCCAAAGGGCAGCAAATGGATATCATTTTGCTGCAAAAGGATAATGAACTTAGCCATCTGTACTTATGGATAACAATAGCACTTTCAGTAATGGCCCTGGCTATAGTGGCTTTAGTGTATTATTATTATCGCAAAGGCAAAAAGAAGAATGATGCATTGAGCCTGCTGAACAGTGAAGTAAGCGAGCAAAACGATAAACTTGAATTTGCAATGGTTGAGCTTGAAAAAAGCAATACCGATAAGGAACGTATTTTAAGAGTAGTGGCGCATGACCTGCGCGACCCAATAGGTGGCGTTGCCAGCCTGGTAGACACCATCCTTAATGATGATTTGCCCGAAGAGGATGAAAAGCAGAGCCTGCGGCTGATTGAAAAATCGCTTGGTAATTCGCTAACCCTGATTAATGAGTTGCTGGTGCTTGATTTTGGGGCTGAGCAAATTAAGTTACATAAAGAACCGGTGGATATTAACGAAACAGTTATACAATGCACAGCATTAATGCAATTAATTGCCGATAAGAAACATCAACAGTTAAAATTCACTCCATTGCCTGAGCCGTTAACAGTACGCATCGACAAAAAGAAGATTGAGAGAACTATTAATAACCTTGTTGGCAACGCCATTAAATTTAGCCCGGCCGGCGAAAAAATCAGCATAAACCTTCAACAAAAAAACAATGCAGTAATAATTTCCGTGGTCGATAACGGCATAGGTATACCGCCGGAAATGCTGGGCGAACTGTTTAATAAATTTGGCAACACCAGGCGAATGGGAACTGCCGGCGAAAAATCATTTGGGCTCGGGCTTTCGGTTTGCAAACAGATAGTGGAAGCCCACAGCGGCAAAATATGGGTAAAAAGTGAGCCGCAAGCGGGTACGGTTTTTTATGTTGAATTGCCGTTAGGATATGATATTTAGCTGCTGCTTTAAATTTTTTATATAAACATCAGAAATATTGAAGGACTGCCGGGCGGTTATGGCCTCGTTATCCACAATTTTTTCAAGATACCTGGTATGTAAAACTTCGGCCCGGTTTATCTGCACGAAGCTGGTTTTCAAAGCATCTGGAATAACATACTGCAACGTTTTCTGTAGCGAACTTCGTACCATATAGGTATCGCCGTTATTGGTGACTATGCTGGTATGATTAGTTTCCGACTTCAGGTAAACTACGTTTTGCCATTCTACACGTACATATTTATTACCCAATTTTACAAAAAAACTATCAGGTGATGCAGCAGTTTTGGGAGTTTCGGCGACTTGCCCTGCCGAAAAATGGTGAAGCGCGCTCTGGATGCTGATGTACAATGACGCCGGGTTAAAAGGCTTGGTTAAAAAAGCAGATGGCATAGCTGCAGCGGTTTCGTTCAGGATACCATCGTGCACCGAACTTGTTATAAAAATAAACGGCTTTTTGAGCATACCACTAATCAGCTTACCCAATTCAATGCCGCTGTTTTTACCGTGAAGATTGATGTCGAGCAATGCGATATCGAAATTATTTGCACGGATTGCAGTTAAAGCATCGTCTAGGTTACCGGCGCTGCCTGCTATTTTATAACCGAATTGGTTCAGCACGTGTTTTATTTTCTGCATCCAGGTTTCCTCATCCTCAATGATTAAAACTGAAATATCGCTTTGCATCGTTAGTCGCTTTCTTAAAAAAGTGGATTTGCTTTAGACCCAGGAGGCAAGAACCAAGAGTCGAGATAGGAAAATGACAGCTGATGTGTCTTGATTCCTGGCTCTTAATTCTTGACTCTCTTCTTCCTCCAAATATATCCAAATTATTTCTACCGCTCAATAAAACCCTTTTATCATCAAAAAAAAGCCTTTCGTGTTCATTGGCGAAATTGCTAAGGCGGTATCCGCTAAATTCAAAGCACTTATTAAAAATCACAATAGCCACCGGCAGAAAAGTTATTATAAATATTTAACCCCATGCAAAAGTTTGACCTACTCCCCCCGGTAAATTCCGGCTTTC
Source organism: Mucilaginibacter flavidus (assembly GCF_024055575.1). GTDB lineage: Bacteria > Bacteroidota > Bacteroidia > Sphingobacteriales > Sphingobacteriaceae > Mucilaginibacter > Mucilaginibacter flavidus. The sequence goes on from NZ_JAMXOE010000001.1 coordinate 170,166, forward strand.
AACAAATAATGAAAGTTGCTTCAGGGCGCCTGATTAAAATAATTACACACCCGCTGCTAACAATTGCGTTGCTGGTATCGGTAACCGCGGAGAATGTTTTTGCACAGGTCCCGTCAATAAGTTATGGCGTCGCAAAAAATTACCTCGTAAACGCGGCAATTACGCCACTCTCACCAACCAATAACGGTGGCGCAGTGGCGGCGCCCGGTTACAGCAGTAGCCCGGTGAATATATTTTCGGGCACATCGTACTCAGTTAGTTTTGTACGTGATGCATCCAACAATATATACACGTTTGATTTTTCAGTTTCCAACAACCACAAACTGGTAAAATTATCGCCCACGGGCACCAACCCCGTTGAGTTATTGACTTTTTTAGGCAGACCCGAAGATATTGCTATTGACCCCTCAGGGAATGTATTTGCGCTTGATGGTGCAACCATTTATAAAATTACCCCGGCAGGTGCCGTTAGTACGTTTCAAACCGTTAGTTCGGCCAGTGGTATTGGAATAGATGGAGCCGGTAACGTGTATGTGGCAAGGTATTCCGGTAGTACAACGTCAATTCTTGAATTCCCTGCTGATGGAGGGAGTAGTATTAGTATCGGTTCGGGCCTTGGTTACATGACTGACGTAGCGGTTGACGCCGCCGGCAATGTGTATGTTTGTAATGATAACGATGCCTCTATAAAAAAGTTCCCTGCAGATGGCAGCAGCATGATAACTATAGCCTCGGGCTTTACAAGCTTCAGTACAGCGGATCTGTCACAGATAATTGTCGACCCGGCCGGCAATATCTTTTTCTCGGAAAGGAACGGGTCAAAAGTTTCGGAGATTCCGGCAGGCAGCACTACACCTGTAGCGATAGGTTCGGGATTCTTTGCCCCCGAGGGATTAATGTTAGATGCCACAGGCAACCTTTTCGTTATTGACAATGGCACCTTAAAGAAATTTAAACCTATAGGCGGCTATTATGTTAGTCCTGCTTTGCCTGCGGGTTTGAGCATTGACCAAACTACCGGGACCATAAGCGGCACACCAACTGTGTTAAGCGATGCAACAAACTACACCATTACGGCATCGAACGCAAGTGGCAGCAACAGCGTTACTCTAAGCATAGGAGTTCTTGCCTCGGTATCGACAGATGCTAATTTAACCGGGTTAACAATAAGTCCCGGAAGCTTTTCTCCGGCTTTTGATAAGGCGACGTTTTTGTATACAATGGATGTCCCCTACAGCACAACCAGCATAACCTTAACGCCAACCCTTGAGGATCCTAATGCTACGGTTCAAATATATGCGCACTTTGTAACAAGTGGCACACCATCATTAGATATACCATTGGCGCCAGGCACAAATACAGCTTCAGTACTAGTTTTTGCCCAGGACGGAACCACCAAAAATGTTTACAGAGTAGCGGTTACCAGGGCAGCCGGAAGTACAGTGGCCGATTTAAGCAATCTTACCACTTCTGCAAATTCATTTACTCCGGCCTTTGATGTTAACACCACCAGCTACAATGCTTCAGTGCCAAATGACTCGCTTACTACTACAATAACACCAACCGTTGCAGATGCCAGCGCAATAATAAAGGTACGTGTTAATGCAGGCAGTTATAAACTTATAAGCAGCGGCAGCACGTCAGACCCGCTTGCACTAAATGCAGGCGATAATACAATTGACGTGCAGGTAACTGCCCAGGACGGTACAACTACAAAAACTTACACTATAACAGTTAACCGGGCGCTTGCTACAAATAACGTGTTAACCACGCTTAAGTACTATCCCGGCATATCGCAAACCCAGGTGAGCGGACCTGACTACAAGGACTTCTCTGCAACAGTGGCCAATACTTTTACGTCAATTACTGCAACCCCTACAACGCAGGCCGCTACAGCTACCGTTAAAATAAATGGAACGACTGTAGCCTCGGGCGCCACCTCCACCCCCATAGCGCTGAACGTTGGCCTTAACACCATTACTACGGTTGTAACGGCCCAGGATGGAACAACAAAAACCTATAAGTTAACCATAAGGCGCCAGTCGTCGGCATTGTTAACCGACCTTAGCTACAGCCCCCCAATTGTACAAACACAGGTAACGGGCCCTAATTACAAGGATTTCACTGCTACAGTGCCTAACAAATACAGCTACATTTTAGTAACCCCTACTGCTGCCGATGCAGGGGCGACTATAAAGGTTAACGGTACGATAGTACCATCAGGTGTCAGATCAGCCCAAATCCCGTTGGTGGCCGGGCCCAATACTATTAATACAGTGGTAACCGCTGCCGATGGCTTAAGTTCAAAAACATACAGCCTGGTGGTAACAAGACTGCCATCGAGTTTATTAACAACGCTTAAATATTACCCTCAGCTCGCACAAACGCTGGTATCAGGTTCTAACTACGCTGATTACACAGCTACTGTAGCCAACACCTATACAACGGTTAAGGTAACCCCAACCGCACAAGGGGCAGGCGCAACCATTAAGGTCAATGGGACTACTGTGGCATCTGGTTCAGATTCGGGCCCTATATCACTTGATGTCGGCTCAAACCTGATTACTACCGTGGTGACCGCAAGCGATGGCTCGTCGACCACCACCTACACGTTAACCATAACCAGGCAACCTGTGCCTCCGGTTGCTGTGGTTATGCAATATCAGCCTCAGGAATCGCCGATCACTAACACCGCAATTGTTGTTCACCAGAACGTATCGCCAAATGGCGACGGGAATAGCGATGCCCTGGTTATTGAAGGTATCGCGGCCCACCCTGATAACAAGCTGCAGATCATGAGCCGAAGCGGCGCATTGGTTTATGAGGCTAAAGGTTATGACAATGCTACTAAAGTATTTGACGGACACTCCAGCACCAACGGTAAATTACAGCAGCCCGGTACTTATTTCTACTCTTTGGAATATAAAGACGGAAATGAAACTAAACACAAAACCGGCTTTATTGTACTGAAGTACTAGATCCGAAAAGTCCTTCAGCATAAACGAAAAAGCAAGGGTTGTAGCTCTTGCTTTTTTTGTGTTCTTTATTCTATCGTTGCTCGCTTTAGAAACATTGCCTTGCCAAAACCCACCACAAATTCTTCGTCAAAAACCCAAAAAAATGCCAAAAGAAATTATCTTTATCGCTAAAAATAATGCGCATCGGGAGAATTATTTTTTTCTGCTTTTTTTTAATGCAGGCATTATATGCCGATGCGCAGGTTTTTGACACCCTAAAAAGTATTCCACCAAAAAACCGCGCGTCGCAGGCACTTGCAATTTACAAAGCCAACTATCGCCATATTGATTCGGCAATTGCATTTAAAAAGATCGACGAACTCACAAAGATTGCAGCGGAACTAAACGACAAAGCACTCGCTCTTGCGGTGTTTGATTGCAAAGCCGACTATTACTCGGTGAATTATGGCTTTAACCCGCATAGCCTTTATTATTACCAGAAAGCCATTGACCAGGCAATAGCCGAAGGGCTGACGGTTGAAACCGGCATATACATATTTAAAAAAGGGCAGTATTACAACACGTTTGAAATGTATGTACCTGCCTGCCAGCTGTATTTGAAAGCCTATGACATATTTAAAAGCGCCGGCCCCGAAAATATTCCCGGCTACGCTACCAACCTGAATAGGATAGCTGATTTTTATTATGCGCTGGGTGATCTTGAGTCGTCGAGGCGCTTTTTACTGGAGGCGCTTGACTCGCCGGACGTACAGTCGCGCGATAAAATAAATATGATTAACACTGTAGGTATGATATACCGCAGCACCGGGAAGTATGATGATGCGCTGCACTATTTTAACACAGCGCTTCAGCTTGCCAAAAAAAGTAAAGATTCGGTATGGGTAGCCATAGCTATCGGCAATATTGGGTCGGTTTATTTTATGCAGAAAAAATATGATATCGCCTTGCCTTACATTAAAACAGATTACGAGCAATCGGTTAAATTTGGTGAAAAGGGTAATGGCGCAATTGCACTTGTGCGCATCGCTACGATTACTGCTGACAGAAAAAGCTATGCTGCTGCGTTAAAGCAGATTGATACCGCCGAAAAAATATTTAACATCCACCCTAAAAGTACCCTAAAGTATCGGATAGATATGTATGGGTTAAAAGCTGATATTTTTGAAAAAATGAACAAACCTGCCGAAGCTCTCCGCTACCGTAAAATTTATGATGCGGCAAGTGACAGCCTGGCCCGAATAAACGATGTACTTTCGGTTGAGCGTACAAAGCTTAAATGGGAAAACGATAAGCAGCAACTTAAGGTACAACAATTAAACGCCCGTGCGCGAACCGAGCGGATTAAACGCAACGCGCTTGCAGGGGTATTATTTTTGCTGATAGTTATTTCTTTTTTAATTTATAATCGCCAAAAACTCGTCATCAGACGGGATAAAGCAGTGCTTGAAAAACAGGAAGTAGCCCTCCAGCTGGAAACCTCGCGCGCCGATGCGGAACGCAACAATGCAAAACTGGCCCTTTTAGATTTTACCGACCAATTGCGTGTTAAAAACGACATCATTGAAAATTTTAAGGCTGAGCTGGATATGATGCAACGGCAAACCGACCCGTTGTACATGTACCGGGCAAATCAGCTAACCGATATGATGAATGCCCACATCATGACGGATAAATCGTGGCACGAGTTCAAAACATTGTTTGAAAAAGTACACCCCAGTTTTTTCAAAATTTTGACCGTTCGTTTTCCCGACCTGACGGAAACCGATATGCGCTTGCTCTCATTGGTAAAACTAAAGCTTAACAACCGCGAAATGGCGGGCATGTTGGGCATTACCATTGAAGGGGTGAAAAAATCAAAACAGCGCCTGAGAAAAAAAATAGGCTCGTCAGAAGAAGGTAGCATAGAAACGCTTATGGCAGAGATATAAAAATGCGGTTGCTTTAATACCGGCCTCAATGCCATTTGAATTTCGTGCCTTCCCCGGCCTTTAATCTCCCTCTAATTAAATACTGAAATTTGTCCATCCAATTGTCCACCCCTCCGGCATCGAAAAAATTGCGGTAACATTTTATTTTCGTTAATCCAAATTAAACCTTTGATAATGAAACCCGTACGTGGGCCTGCTTTTAAACTCATACTTGCAGTGCTGCTATTGGCCGCGTTAATAATTTGTGTGATAATTTATTATAACCGGCGCATCGCAATGATAGCGCATAAGCTAAAGCAAACGTCAGTGTTGATAGACCGCTACAATCTAAAAGGCGATAGCCTCATTATGACCCATACGGCCTGTACTAACACCTACAGCTACAAATTAAAAAAGGTAAATTGATATTGGGTTGGCAGGCGCGATGCATAATAAGTTGCTGTAAAGATCGCCCGTAGATTTAACTCACCTGACTATCGCATCGCCCGGTCACCCTCTATTTTACAAACAAAAAGGGAAAGAAAAGCAAATTTTCCTTCCCCCTTTTTGTTTTTCAGCAAGTACTATCCTACAAAACAGTAGCTGCACTTATGCTCCTGCGCACGGCCAACGGCCCATACGCCTGATGGGGCCACCATTACGCCGGGCAACAGGGCTCTTAGCCATTCACTTTTTACCTCGGCAGGGTCAAGGTTCATTTTTTGGGCCATTACTGCGGTCATTACGGTTACGGCAACATCGCACACGCAAAACATTACGCCATCAGCTTGCAACTGGTTTATGCCGATTTCAACTTCACCTATTCCTGGTATTTTAAAGTCGCCTTTGGCGGGCTGCCAGTAGGGGTTGCGCTGGGCGGTAGCGTTGGTGGTGGGGTCGTCTATTTTAAAGGCGGTACCCAGGTTGTATTTTTTCCAGATGCTGCTGTCAAAAGCAAACGGGATGGCGTTATGCCGTAATACCACCACCACACCACAGTCAGACGCGGGCGTACCAGTTTTTGAATTGGTTATTAAAAACACGCGCGGCCATGCAAAGGGCATCATGCCTTCGGGATGGGTGGCATCATAAACAATACGGTGCGAGCCTTTTAGTTTGCTAAACCACTCGTCGGGGGTGAGGTCGCCGGTACTTTTATTGGCGGGTGGTGCTGCTGTTTCGGCATTTAAACCGAGCGGTAGTACTGCTGCCATGCCCAGCGCAGCAGCGCCGGCGGCGAGTGTGCCGATGAAACCACGGCGGGGTGTAAGGTGTTTGTTGTTGCTTTCCATTTTCGTGAGGTTTTTAGATAAATGATTGGTTATGTTAAAGTTATTTGATTAGGATGGGATTTGCAACAGCGCAGGCGGCGTTACCCTGTTATTATTGAAAATGCCAAACGTCCCGAGGGGACGAAAAAAGGCCGCATTTGCGTTCCAGAGGAACGCCTCGTCGGTAGAAATGCAAATTCAATATGAGTTTTACGTTCCGTAGGAACGTTTCGTGCTATCGAAGACGCTTTTTACGACCTGCTTTGACCGCATTTTAGACAATCGATTTTATGGGTTAACTTAAATCTCTGACGGACCCTTTGGAGACAAAAAATGGTCCCCTATCATGACACCGCTGCAGGAGATAAAAATTCCGTACATTTAATATTTTTAGGGAACATATGCCGGGTCAAAACTTTTTTTCGATAGCTGGTAATCCACAAAACATTCCTGACTTTCCGGAGGATGATAGTACCCTGGCATATACCCGGGCAATTACGCTGCAAACCATACACAACCTGTATAAACAAATAAAACAACAGGTAGCCACACGCTTGGGCTTAACCTTTATCAACCCAAATGAAGCAACCGGTGAAGTTTGTTACGCCAATGAGCCGGGCCTGCGTCTGGAGTTCAGGCAAAGTTTTACTGCTACAGACTTACTGTATTATATTTATGCCGCACTGCAAACCCAGACTAAACAAAATGGCGGGTTTTTAAAAACAGGTGTTGTCGAAATACCTTACCCAACCAATGTGGATGATTTTTGGAAGATGGTTCAAACCGGCAGTCGGTTACGATAACTCTCACAAGGGACAGACCCTACCCTATTTCAGATCTGTGGAGTGCAGCAATTTAATTTTCCACTTTCCGCCTTGTTTTACCAGGGCGGCGCTTTCCAACCATTTTACGGTGCGGTGTAATTCGCCAATTGTTACTTCGGCAGTGTTGTAATAAACAACCCAGGCTGCATCACCAATTTCATCGGTCTTAACTAAGTCGATTTTATTTACCCGTTTAAAGTTTTTGCCTTTCAGGGGCGCCAGGCCTTTCGTAAGGGAATCTGCATTTAGCACCTGTGCGTGTTCAACCAGGGTAAAATCGGTGGTGAGTTCGGCCCTCATCGCGGGATCGTCCAATGCAGCAATCGCATCAAAAAAACGCATAACCGTGGCCTGCGGCGATGTTGGGGTGACTAAATTTTGTGCAAATGCCGTAAGACTTATTAAGAAGGTTGCAAATACAATGATGAGTGTTTTCATAAAGGGAGTTTGCCGGTTTACGTACCCGGAATACAGATAATAGCGGCAAGTTAAAAAAATAGCACTAACGGGGCAAATTGAGGAAAGACATACTCCCCACCGCATCGCCTTTCTGATTTCGGACTTCCGACTTCACATCCGCTTAAACACCGACATAAATAGCGCTGGGTTGCCGCTGGTATCAAATGCTTCAGGATAGCTGTCGCCTTTCAGGTTGTAGCAAATGGTAAGCTGGTCGTTTTCGTATTTGTAAATGGCGGTAAAATGTTTACCGGTGTTTACGCCTTCCTTGCTGTAAATATCCATTTTGTTGCTGCCTTCGGTATAGCGGCAAATGCCTTTGTCAACGCTTTCGGCGGTAAAGGTGTAGGTGCTGTCGGCAATAACCAGCTTTTGTGTGCCGAATGATGCCGGCGGCAAGGTCATTTTGCCCATGGTTTCTTTAACGGGCACCCAGGTACCGTTTAATTTGCCAGTTTGTTTTGCGCTGCCGATGTTGAGGATAAGCAGCGAAATAATTGTTATAAGGCGCATATATTTCTGTTTTAAAGCTGGTTACACCAATCTAAATTACAAAAACAAAGCAAAGTTCAAAAATGTAAAATAACTTTTACAGCCTACTTTACCGTAAATACGGCACCATCGGTAAATCCCTTAAAATCGGTGTTTAGCTGCCGCGATACCAACTGCAGCGAATCGTTATTGCGCCTTACTTCCAGGTAATGGAACATCGGCTTGTAATTTGCCGACAGATCAGGTGTTACGGCATTAGCATATAAAGGCTGGTGCAGGCCTCCCCCGCCGCCAATCACCATAAAAGTTTTGCCCTGCATATTAAACCGCTCGAAGTTATGCGAGTGGCCGCTCAGAAACAGCACGCATTTTTTTGAGTTGATAAAAGCCGGCAAAAAGTTTTGCCGCACCTCCATCGATGGTTTTACTATTTTGCTATTGGTATAGGGCGAGTGATGACAGCCCACTATCACAAATTTAATGGCGGCGTCGGCATCCAGCTTTTTGATGGTGGTGCTGTACCAGTTATCCTGCGCCAGTATTTGCGCAGTGGTCATTTTAGCAAAGTTGGAGTTGAGCAATACCACGGCAACAGAGTCGATCACTTCGGTATAACCGGCCGGGTTATACATGGGGAACCGGGTCTGGAAGTTTTTAGTGCCGCGGCCCGCGTTTAACATTACCTCGTGGTTGCCCAGCGTGGCGTATACAGGGATGCAGTCGTCTGTACATTGTTTAAGGTAGCTGTCAATCCTGGCCCACTTTTTTGTTTTGTAGCCAAGCGAAACCACATCGCCCAAAATAAACATACCGGCGGGGCGCAGCGTGTTTACGTCCTTAAAAATCATTTCGGTAGCCTTTTGGTTGTGGTTCGATTTAAGGAGCAGTTTTTCAACCCACATCGGTTCCTGCGTGTCGCTGGCAAAGGCAATTACAGGCTGCGTTTGCTGGGCAAACGCCCGGCCTGTAGAAAAAATGAGTGCAAAAATAATGAAGAGCCTGCGCATGAGGTAAATAACGAAAAAATTGACGGAATAGTTTATTGGTCATTAGGTCATTAGGTCATTAGGTCATTAGGTCATTAGGTCATTAGGTCATTAGGTCATTAGGTCATTAGGTCATTAGGTGAAGTTGATGTTGATGGTATTGTTTTATCAAATTTTATATTTTTAGCGATGCACACGGCGACAGGTGCAGCGTCTTTCGGACTTTCCCGACTTTCGGACTTCGGACTTCCGACTTTCCGACTTCTTTACTATCTTGCCCGATTACAAATATCCACATATGCCACAACTTTGCTGTATAGGCCACATCACCAGCGATAAGGTAGTAACCACGCGCAACACCATGCACATGGCAGGTGGCACTGCCTGGTATTTTTCGTGCGCGCTTAGCCGCCTGCCGGTCGACTACCTGCTCGTAACCGCCCTCGCGCCTGCCGAAATGCACTACGTAGCCGATTTGCGCAACAAAGGCATCAGCGTACAGGTGCAGCCCAGCGCCCACACCGTATACTTCGAAAACATATACGCCCAAAACCAGGACGAACGCACCCAAAACGTGCTCGCCACCGCCGACCCGTTTGATGGTGAACAATTTGACAATGTCGACGCCGAAATGTATCACTTTGGGCCATTGCTGGCGGATGATATCAGCACTGAACTGATAAAAACCCTTGCTGCCAAAGGCCGTGTAAGTATCGACGTACAGGGTTACCTGCGCGAGGTTATCAATCAAAAAGTGCACCCTACCGATTGGCCCGCCAAAAAAGAAGCTTTGCAATATGCTGATATTGTTAAAGCTGATGTTGCCGAACTGCAGGCCCTAACCCATTGCGAAAGCGCGAAAGATGGCGCAAAAATGCTTGCCGGGTGGGGAGTGAAAGAAGTGGTGATAACCAACGGCAGCCAGGGGTCGGTAATTTATAGTGACGGCCAGTTTTATACTATCCCGGCTTATCCGCCGGTAAACCTGGTCGACGCTACGGGCTGCGGAGACACTTATTTGGCGGGCTACCTTTACCGCCGCCTTAAGGGCGATGATATTCAGCAGGCAGGCGAGTTCGCTGCCGCCATGGCCAGCCTGAAAATGGAATCAGCCGGCGCGTTTTTGGGAACTGAGGACGAAGTTGTTGGAGTTTTGGAATCGAGAATAAGTTAACAGGACATATGGAAGCAAACGGTCAAAAAGTATTCGACGACTATGTTGTTAAACAAGATGAGCAGTTTAGACCTTGCTTAACTGAGCTTCGCCGTATCATACTTAATATAATGCCCGCAGCCGAAGAAAGCTTTAGCTACCAGGCACATTGCTTTAAACACGTTTATATGCTGGTGGGTATTGGCGTTACCAAAGAATTTTGCAGTTTATATACCATGAGCCCTCCCCTGGTAAAAAGCATGAAAGATGAACTTAAAGACTATAAAGCTTCGGGTGCTACCATCCACTTTAAACCGGCCGAGCCCTTGCCCCTTGCCATTATTACCAAAATAGTGCTGGCCCGGGCAAAAGGAAATGAACTGCTTGCATTAAGTCGCGGGAAAAAATAAATCTGCTTAGCAATTTACATCCAAGCTTACATTAAAATATTTGATTAACTGAATATCACCATAATACTTGATGAAAGCACGCGTATTTTGTGGTTTCGCGTCAGCAGAGAAGCTTCGGAATAAATCCGAAAACGCTGCCGGGCTGTGTGCCGGACAGAGCATAGGAACTTTTTGCATCCAGGGTCTGTGCTGGACAGGGTAGTCCGGCAAAAAGATTCCAGCCCGCAGCGTTTTTGGATTTGTGTGTGAGAGGCCTTGTGCGCAAAGAAGCATTTCTGCTGACTTGATTTTTTGGGTTACTTTTTGTATCAAGACAAAAAGTAACAGCCTCCGCGGCAATTGAGCGGGGTAATCGCTAAGTTCTAAAAAGAAATAAAACTTCGGAGCTACTCGTCACTCATCACATATTTTTTGAGGGTTAGCCCTGATTTAGATTCGCCAGCGCAAAACACTCCCTTATCAGCAAGGTATGCTGATAATAAATTTGCTATAAATCCCAGGCTCCGACTGTACTTCAATTTTCCCGGCCATTTGCGTAATTGCATCTTTAACCAGGTAGAGTCCCAACCCCGTACTCTTTTTATTATTACCGGACATGTAAAATTTATCAAAAATGCGTTCCTGGTCTCTTTGCCGTATTCCCAGCCCGTTGTCCTCAACCTCAATTATTGCTGTTGTTTCCTGCTGATAGGTTTTCACTTTTACCCACTGCTCGTCTTTTTTTGGATCGCAGTACTTCATTGCGTTAGATACCAGGTTGCTTAATATTACCTGCAGTTTCAGCGCATCGCTATCAATTCTGTTCAGCGCCACTTCTTTATATATCTGGATCTGCTTACTGCCATTTCGATAATGATTCTGTGCTATCACATCATTAATAATCGACGCCAGGTAACATTCCTTTTTAACAAAGCCAGTATGTTTGCTTTGGATGAACAGCATCATTTCATTTACAAAATGGTCCTGCTTTTCAAGACTTTCCTTCATCATCAATATGTACGCTTTAATTTGCTCAATATCCGATTCCTCATCAATCAGGTCTATTAAACCAATAAGCGCAACCAGCGGCGCCCGCAAATCATGTGTTACGTTAAAAACAAACTTATCCAGCCCTGCATTAATTACCTGCAGGCTTTCGTTCTGCTCAATTACCTTTTTCTGGGAGTTAGCAAGCTTGCTGATCATGATGCCAGCGTATGATAGCGAACTTCCCAAAATAACCAGCGTAATAAAAATATTGGCCAGGAATATGTACAAATTTATGCTGCGGCAAATTGCACCAAGTGCATCAGAAAACGCTTTCTCCTTAACCGTCAGTTCTGCCGAAATACCCGTAATTGAAAGAATAAGAGACTTCTTTCTCACCGCCGGCATTTCGCCTTTCATCATTTCGGCATGCGCTTGCAAGCCAGTCTGGTGCAGCCTGTTTACCAAAACATCGCCTTCCTGCCATATCTGAATTATACTTTTAAAACTAGGCAGATCCTTGAAATTTCTAAAAAGCCATATCAGGTTGTCAACATCCTCGGGATGATTTTTTCCCCGTAAAAAACCTTCCTCTGCCAACTGGTAGTTATCGCCTGATGTCAGCGCCATCCGGGCATCATGGTCGCCCTTAGGTACGCTGATCTCCCACTCAAAAGCAGTATAATCATCTTTATTCCCGAGAAAAATATAATTGATCAGGTGGGCCGACGCATCTTTTTGCCCCTTGGAATATTGCGACTCGCCGTTGATATAAGCCCTTGCTGCAGATAATGTTTTGATAGTATAAAAATTCATCACTATCATTATAGCCGACGCCACAACCACTATCAACAATAAAACAAAAGAAGTTTTTTTGAATAACAGTTTCAGACCGGCTACAAACGATTTAGGATTCTCCCTCACAATAAAAAATATTAACTGTTATCAATAGTTGTTTTTAAAATATATTTAAAATACATCTCAAAAAAAATCAGCCCGGTTAATCTTTAAATGCTTTTATAAACCGGGATATTGAATTGTAAAAAGGGTTAAATAAACCAAACGATTTATAAAATTTGCTTTATAAAATTTAATAAGGTTTTAATATTTTATTACGTAAAAGCTAAAACATTAGTTTCACTTTGGCTAACTATTTTCTAAAAATTAGTTTGCTGTTTGCCAGTGTTGACATCTAAAAAGCCAGTAAAATATTGATAAAAAAATTGCTGCCCAACTTCTGCCGAATTTCTGGTAAAAACGAACAGGTAAGTATGCAGCAATTAGTTAGCACCCCAAAGGCATGTAACCTCCGGCGCTATATTTATTTATTGAAAACGATAGCCTTTATTTGGTTAAAACCACCACATCAGGCCCGCTAGCTCGGGTATAAACCACGTTTCCATTATAGGTTACAGAGTTTAACACCAGGAAGGAACAGCAACCCGGGGTTTTGCCGGTTTTAAATAAAAGTAAATCCTGGGGTTTATCGGCTAACTGCATAGTTACGGTATCAACCGGGCCGCTTGGGGGCACAAAAATATTAAACTTCTTTCCGGCACTGTCAACCCTCAAAAAAACAGAATCGGGTTTGCCGTTTATTATATGCCGTAATTTCAGCTGGCCAATTTTGTACTTAGGCGAAGGAGCAAAAAACAAATCTTCGCCGGTAGTTTTATCAACTATCCTAAAGTTAATATTTGGCAATACCGTGGCAATTGCAGGGCACGGGCCACATTTGTTGGTTGAATTTGAAGTACAGCCCATTAGAAGCGCTGAAAGCAGCATGATGCCGGTAATAGAGTAAAACAATGGTTTCATATTTCGCTAATTTAAATTTTCAGTTGGTTAATTAACAATACGGTCGCCCGGGAATAAACGCAACAACCGCCGGCAGATACGTTTAAAATTTGTTTGTTTATATTTCCCAATAAACCTTACCTTGTAACATCCTGATTATTATGAAGAGAAAAACTTTTATCCAATTAAGCGCTACCTTAATGGCAACACCACTTGTATCACCATTTAATTCATTAGCTTCCCAACCACGGCTAAAAAACTGGGCTGGTAACCTCACCTTTAGTACCGGCAATGTCTTTTACCCAAAAACAGTTGAAGAAGTACAGGCACTGGTAAAAAAGCACAGCAAGATAAAAGTACTTGGTACCCGCCACTGTTTTAATAACATTGCCGACAGCACCGACAACTTACTCTCGACAAAGGAACTAAATAAAGTAATTAGTATTAGTGCCGACCAAAAAACAGTAACCGTTGAAGGTGGTATAAAATATGGAGAGCTTGCCCCTTACCTGCATCAAAAAGGCTATGCGCTGCATAACCTGGCTTCGTTGCCGCATATTTCTGTAGCGGGGTCAATCACCACCGCCACGCATGGATCAGGCATTAAAAACGGGAACCTTGCTAGTGCAGTTACCGGGTTGGAAATTGTAATTGCAGATGGAAGCATCGTTCAGCTTTCAAAAGATACTGACCGTGAAAAGTTCAATGCCGCTGTTGTCGGCTTAGGCGCTTTAGGCGTAATTACCAAAGTAACGCTCCAAATTCAGCCTACTTATATGGTGAGGCAAAATATTTTTGTTGGCCTGCCCATGGAACAGCTGAGGATACATTTTGAAAAAATACTATCGGCGGGTTATAGCGTAAGTTTGTTTACCGACTGGCAAAGCAATAACATTAACGAAGTTTGGATAAAAAGCCGCGTTGGGGTTGATAGTGATAAAGTATTGCCCGAGTTTTACGGGGCAAAGGCAGCAACCAAAAACGTGCACCCAATTATAGCGCTCGATGCAAAAAACTGTACCGAACAAATGGGGGTACCGGGGCCATGGCACGAAAGGCTGCCCCATTTTAAAATGGGTTTTACACCAAGCAGCGGCAAGGAGCTGCAATCAGAATATTTTATTCCGTTACATCATGCCCTCCAGGCAATCCATGCCATTCACCGCCTGGGTAAACAAATTGGCCCGCACCTGTTTATAACCGAAATACGCACCATAGCAGCCGACAATTTATGGATGAGCCCATGTCATAATCAAACATCTGTTACCATTCACTTTACCTGGAAACAACAAACAGCCGCAGTACTAAAGCTGCTGCCAATAATTGAGCAAGAGCTTGCACCTTTTAACGCAAGACCGCATTGGGGAAAGATATTTACTATAGAGCCAAAAACACTTGAATCACGCTACGAAAAACTCGCCGGCTTTAAAAAGCTCGTAGCTGAATACGACCCCAATGGTAAATTCAGGAATGGCTTTTTAAACCACAATATTTACGGGTGAGGAAAGAGTCAAGAATCAAGAGCCAAGAGTCAAGAGTCAAGATAGGTTCGTAGGCCATTCAATTCGTGAAATTCGTCTTAATTCGTGGAGTTCGTGTCAATCAATAAAAAAGGCCTTGAAATTACTCTCAAAGCCCTTGATATTAAACAATTGTAATGTTATTATTCGCCGCCGGCGTGATCATGCGTAGCTTCCTCGCGGAATAGCTTAGCGCTGAAATAGTCGTTATTCATACGGCTGATGTTGGTCATCTTAATTTCCTTAGGGCATTCAGCTTCGCAGGCGCCGGTATTGGTGCAGTTGCCGAAGCCTTCGGCATCCATTTGGGCAACCATGGCCTGTACACGGCTGTAACGCTCAGGTTGGCCCTGTGGTAACATACCCAGCTGAGTAACTTTAGCAGACACAAACAACATAGCCGAGGCATTTTTACAAGCAGCCACGCAGGCACCGCAACCAATACAGGTTGCTGAGTTAAACGCCTCATCAGCTATTACCTTTGGGATAGGGATCTCGTTGGCATCAACGGTAACGCCGGTATTCACCGAAACAAATCCACCGGCCTGCTGTATCCTGTCGAATGCTGACCGGTCAACCGCGAGGTCTTTAACAACCGGGAAAGCGGCCGCGCGCCATGGCTCAATCACAATGATCTCGCCATCATGAAAGGTACGCATGTGCAGCTGGCAGGTAGTAATGGCGTTTTTTGGCCCGTGCGGGTGGCCGTTGATGTACAACGAGCACATACCGCAAATGCCTTCGCGGCAATCATGGTCAAAATGGATAGGCTCCTCACCTTTATGGATCAGGCTTTCGTTAACCACATCCAGCATTTCAAGGAACGACATGTCCGGCGAAATACCTTCAGCTTTATAGGTAACGAATGCACCCTTGATGTTTGCATTTTTTTGACGCCATACTTTCAGCGTCAGATTCATATTTCCAGTACTCATTCTATATTAGATTTGAGATGTATTTTATTTTTATGCGATTTTGTCTCGTTCACAAAACTCAATCAACCACTATTTATAACTACGTTGGGTAAGGTGCACAAATTCAAAATCAAGCACTTCCTTATTCAGCACTTCCGGTTGATTATCTCCTTTGTACTCCCAGGCAGCAACGTAAGCAAAGTGCTCATCATCGCGCAATGCCTCGCCCTCTGGTGTTTGTGATTCCAAACGGAAGTGTCCGCCGCAGGATTCTCTGCGTGCCAGGGCATCATCAACCATCAGTTCGCCAAGCTCCAAAAAGTCAGCAACACGGCCAGCTTTTTCAAGCGATGAGTTTACTTCTTCATTATCGCCTAAAACTATGGCATTCTTCCAAAAGTCGGCCCTTAAAGCGCTGATCAGTCCTTTTGCTTTGGTCAAGCCGGCTTCGGTGCGCGCCATACCGCAATATTCCCACATAATAAGGCCAAGCTCACGGTGGTATTCATCTACAGTTTTAGTGCCTTTTAAGGCCAACAACTTATTGATGTAGGCAAGCACATCCTGTTTTGTTTTTTCAAAGGCAGGGTGCTTAACATCAACTGGTTTGGGCCCTATGGTAGCGAGGTAGTCGCCCAGGGTGTATGGAATTACAAAGTAACCGTCGGCCAGCCCCTGCATCAATGCCGAAGCGCCGAGGCGGTTGGCGCCGTGATCGCTAAAGTTACATTCGCCCAAAGCATAAAGTCCTGGTACGTTTGTGCTTAAGTTATAATCAACCCAAAGGCCACCCATAGTGTAGTGTACAGCAGGGTAAATACGCATAGGTTGTGAGTAAGGGTCCTCATCAGTAATTTGATAATACATATCAAACAGGTTACCATATTTGGCAGCCACTGCATCTTTACCCAAACGGTTTATTGCATCGGCAAAGTCAAGGAATACCGCAATGCCCGATCCGCCTACACCACGACCATCGTCAACCATTTCCTTAGCGTTGCGTGATGCCACGTCGCGCGGAACCAGGTTACCGAATGATGGGTATTTTCTTTCCAGGAAGTAATCGCGGTCGTCCTCTTTTACCTGGGCGGCGGTTATTTCCTTTTTACGAAGCTTCTCAGCTATTTCTTTTGTTTTTGGTGCCCAAACCCTGCCATCGTTACGTAACGACTCAGACATCAACGTTAATTTAGACTGATGATCGCCGGTTACCGGGATGCAGGTAGGGTGGATCTGCGTATAACATGGGTTGGCAAAAAATGCACCGCGTTTGTGTGCGCGCCATGCGGCAGTAACATTTGAACCCATTGCATTGGTTGAAAGGTAAAATACGTTACCGTACCCTCCTGTTGCCAGCAATACAGCATGGCCGCTATGGGTTTCAATTGCGCCATTGATCAGGTTACGGGTTACAATACCTTTGGCATGCCCCTCAATGGTAACTACATCCAGCATTTCGGTGCGGGTGTACATCTTAACCTTACCCAGGTGTATCTGGCGGTTTAATGCTGAGTAAGCACCCAATAATAGCTGCTGCCCTGTTTGGCCTCTTGCATAAAATGTACGCGATACCTGTGAGCCACCGAATGAACGGTTATCCAGCAAGCCGCCGTATTCGCGGGCAAATGGAACACCTTGTGCTACGCATTGGTCAATAATATTTACAGATACTTCGGCGAGGCGGTAAACGTTTCCTTCGCGGGCACGGTAATCACCACCTTTAATGGTATCATAAAACAGGCGGTAAACGCTGTCGCCGTCGTTCTGGTAATTTTTGGCTGCGTTTATACCGCCCTGCGCAGCAATAGAGTGGGCACGGCGCGGGCTGTCCTGGAAACAAAATGCTTTCACATTGTAGCCCAACTCAGCCAACGATGCCGCTGCTGCTCCGCCTGCCAAACCGGTACCTACAACTATTACATCGTATTTACGCTTGTTCGCCGGGTTAACCAGCTTTAAGTCAAATTTATGCTTGCTCCATTTTTCGGCCAATGGCCCTTTTGGGATTTTTGCATCTAAAGTCATCTCTTATATCTGTTTTGAGAACCAAGGATCAAGAGTCAAGAATCAAGATAAACCTGAAAAAATCGTCCGTTTACTTAGCCCTGTTTTTGCATTTTTTTAACTAACTCCAAATGTCTTTTGTCCTGACTCTTGGTTCTTGACTCTATTTACCTGTACTCTGCAGGTAATACACCACCGGCATTGCTGCAAACCCTATCGGGATAATTACCGCGAATAGCCAGGTGCCAATTGAATAAACTATAGGTGTGTATTTCCGGTGAACCCAGCCCAGCGTGCGGAATGCGCTCTGGAAACCATGCAGCAGGTGGAATGAAACCGCGAACATGGCTATCACATAAAATATCACATATAATAAGTTGCTGAAGCTGTTTGCTACACGTGCATGCAAATCTTTCACCCTTACAATTTCAACATTGTTTTCAACCGATACACTTTTTTCGAAATCGGGTGTTACCGGGTTGTAGGCAACCGAGGTTGTTTTGTCAGTAGCAAGGTCGGTACGGTATTCTTTATAAACTATCTTGTGGCTGTATTTGTAAGCAAACCAAAAGTCGCTCATGTGTATCACTATAAACAAAAACAAAATTGAGCCCAGCAGCCCCATGTTTTTCGACGACCAGGTTGCCGGCGATTTGTTTACCGTTGCATACGATACCGGCCTGGATTTGCGGTTTTTAATAGTCAAGATCAATGCATACAGCGCATGCACCAAAATGGAAAGATAAAGCAGGTAGGCAATAACTTCTATCGGCGGGAAGTGTGTTAAGAAGTTGGCGTACAGGTTAAAGCCAAAACCATCATCGTTTCTGAACAGCAGTAGGTTGCCGCCAAGGTGTACAATTAAAAACGTACACAAAAACAAGCCCGTTAAAGCCATTATCAGCTTCTTCCCCAACGATGAGTTAAAGGTTTGTTTGAATTCGCTCATTATATGTCAAGATTTATTTCCGCAAAAGTATTTATTAAATACTAAAAGATATTAATGGAAGCAGCTTATTGAGTATGAAATAACTATTTAGAAACGTTCTAAGTTGATGGTTGTAGATTAGTGATTAGCCGCTAGGCGGGTTAAAAATAATTGCTATTTTCGAATCTTATTCCTGAATCAGTTAACTATCATCAAAATGAAGTTCCCCTGCATTATTTTATTAGCACTATTAGCCGCCGGCTGCAAAAAACAGGCAAACGTTGAATTTTCCGGCAACATACCGGGCCTGAAAGCCGGCGTATTTACCGTTAAAACACTTGGAGACAGCACCGTTTATGGTGAAAACATAAAAGACGGAAAGTTTGCCATCCCGCAAAAACACTTGGGGCATCCGGGCTATTTTAAATTGAACGTTACCGATGATGCCAAAAACGACGGCCATAACCCTTTCGAGGTTTACCTGGAAGACGGGAAATACACCATTGAGGCAAAGGCCGATGAGCTTTACAAATATCCTAAAATTACTTCAACCTCAAAAATACAGGAGCAGCTTTCAATGTTCTACACACTGGCTGATAACATGAGTGCCGAAACGCAACTACAAATTGTAAAGATCAACAAAAACCTCACCGAAAACGTAAATAAACTGTCGCCCGATGCATATACTGCACTGCTGACCAAACTACAGGAGAATCAATCAAAAATGCGCGATGTTGACGCAACTGCGTTTAAACAGTTTTTAAAACAATATCCGCAAAGCGAAATCAGTGCGCACATTCTTTCGAAGTTAGATTATGAGGGCGACCCGGTTACCTATTATGCAATTTATAAAAGCCTTAGTCCTGCTGCCCAAAGCAGCGAAGACGGCCAGGAAATTGGCGACAAACTGAGCCACATGATAAAACTGGTGGCCGGCAAACAGGCACCAGCCCTTGAAGGTAAAACGCCTGATGGCAAAACATTCGACCCCAAAATCGTTCATAAAAAATTGATCGTGGTTGATTTCTGGAAAGCGGGTAATGAATTCAGCCGCAAAAACCACGACCAGGTAAAATCGCTGCTGGCACAGGATGGAATAGGAAAAAATGTTGAATTTATAAGTGTATCGCTGGATTCCAAATCAGACTGGTGGACAACTGCCCTGAAAGACGACAAGCTGACCTGGACCCAGGTATCAGACCTAAAAGGCAACGACTCGCCCAACGCAGCCAACTACAACATCACCGAAATACCAACTTATTATTTACTTGATGGACAGTGGAATATTATTGTGCCGAAAATTCCGCTTAAAACTTTAGAATTTGAGATATCGCAGTATTTGAAGAAGCATTAGTAAAAATTCACCGGCCGCAGGGCCCTTTTTTTGAGAGCCCTGCGGGAACGGAATTGTAGGTCAATGCCGTACCAACCTAAATTTATGAAGGGGGATATAATTACCGCTCACTGTTTCAAGAACTTTAAGGTGTGCTTCGAAATCACTTTTGCGGACGTCACTTTCTTTAATTCTAAAATTGTAACGCGTTTCAAATCTGTCGGGACCGTCGTAACCCGCCGAAAGTTCATAATATGGGTTTTCCTTTGTTGGAGAAGTGTCAGTCAAAATCGATACGTGCACTTTTGAGCGCATGTTCTTTTTTAATTGCCTGCCTAATTGCTGTACCTCCGGCAAATTAAATAACTTATCCATTAAAACATCTTCGGTACTTTTCGCCTGAACATTGCTATTATATGGAAGAGTATTTACAATATTGTTATTCGATGAAAACATCGCAGGAAAAATGAACAGGAAGAAAAGGTAAACCGTCCTCATCAGCTTTACAATACAATATTTCTACAACCCATTCGCCCTAACGGTAATCTCGGCAATATCAAGCACCTGTATTTCCTGTTCCTTATTTTCATGCTTAACGCCATCGCGCAGCATGGTCATACAAAACGGGCAGGCGGCAGCAACAACCGTGGCTTTACTTTCCAGTATATCGGCCATGCGCTCCACGTTGATGTCTTTGTTACCTTTCTCGGGTTCCTTAAACATTTGCCCCCCCCCTGCGCCGCAGCACAGGCCGTTGCTTTTGCAGCGTTTCATTTCAACCAGGTCAGCATCCAAAATTTCAAGCGCTTTTCGGGGCGCTTCGTAAACGTTATTGCCGCGGCCAAGGTAGCATGGGTCGTGGTAGGTTATCTTTTTGCCTTTAAAGCTTTCGCCACCTTCGGCTTTTAGTTTGCCTTCGTCAATTAGCTGCTGTATCAGCTGCGAGTGATGGATTACTTCGTAGTTGCCACCCAGGCCAGGGTATTCATTTTTTATGGTGTTAAAGCAATGCGGACAGCCGGTTACTATCTTTTTCACCTCGTAAGCATCCAGCACCTGGATATTGGCCATAGCCTGCATCTGGAACAAAAACTCATTACCAGCACGTTTGGCCGGATCGCCCGTGCAGCTTTCTTCGGTGCCAAGTACGGCAAAGCTTATGCCTACATGGTTCAGTATTTTACAGATATCTCTTGTTATCCGCTGTGCGCGCTCGTCAAAACTGCCGGCACAACCCACCCAAAACAATATCTCGGGCTGTTTACCTTCGGCAGCCATTTCGGCCATAGTTGGAATATTTGGGCTCATTATTTGTGCTTTTGTTTACAACCTAACCAATTGATTCATTGGCCTCTGTTATAAACTCGTTTATACTTTTATAATTTAAAAATGCTATCGCTGAATTGATAGTAGTTAATTGGTTAAGAATGTCGATCGCTAAATTTAATGCATTACTTTCGTTTCCAAACATATTAGCATCCCAGTTAACTCCTGCCAAAACTTCTTCATTAGCCATTTCAACACACCAACTTTCTAAAAATTCAGCTAATGGGATTTGCGTCGGAACATATCCTTTCCATTCATTTGTTGCGCAGGCTTTCGCATAGGCCCGGTCTGACCAAAACGGAATTACACTAATTTCATCGTTTTCAGTTGAAGTTAAGTTTGCCCAGCCGTGTTTATCCTTCAATCCCCACACAAGTTTTGATGCAGAAACCCTTTCAATAAATAATTTGTACTTGTTTTCTGTTGTTGCAGTATCCTGTAGCATTTTTCTTCTTCTTATTTATCGATGCCCGCATCTGCCCAGTTAAATCTATCTGCTGCGCTATATTTCCATGGTGCGCCATTATTCTCCACGTTACCAAACATATTGTTAATGCTTGCCGGCGCCTGCGATTCTTCCATCACCGCGTAGCGGCGTAGTTCCGTTATTATTTCAAGCGGGTTAATGTTCACGGGGCAGGCCTCAACACAGGCATTGCAGGTGGTACAGGCCCAAAGCTCTTCGCGGGTAATGTAGTTATCAAGCAGGGTCTTATCGTCGGTATAATCTTTACCATGCTTGTCGATGTTGTTACCCACCTCCGTTATCCTGTCGCGGGTATCCATCATTATTTTACGGGGCGATAGCAGTTTACCCGTAATATTAGCAGGGCAAACCGAGGTGCATCTTCCGCATTCGGTACAGGTGTACGCCTCCATCAGGTTTTTCCAGGTAAGGTCGGTTACGTCTTTTGCGCCAAAACGCTGCGGTTCGCCGGTTGTTTCGGGCACAAAGGAAGGATCAAGCATTGCCTTTACCTCACCTGTTACCGAAGCCATATTCGTAAACTCCCCTTTCGGGTGCAAGTTGGAGTAATAAGTATTGGGAAAAGCCAGCAGGATATGAAAATGCTTTGAATAAGGCAGATAATTTAAAAATGCAAGTATACCTATGATATGAAACCACCAGCAGCCACGCTCGATTAGTTCAAGCCCAGCGGCGCTATCCGGCAGTAGCGGATTAAGCAACGAACTCACCGGGAAACTGCCTGCTTTTATATAGTGCCCGAAATTTAGTAATTGTAGCTTATGATCGGCGGCGTTCATGGTTAAAAAGGCGGTCATTAATAGTATTTCGATGATAAGAATATAATTAGCGTCCGATTTTGGCCACTCGGTCATCTCTGTGCCGCTAAAGCGTTTAAGCCGAACAATATTGCGCCGGCATAAAAAAACCACGCAGGCAGTAAGTACCAAAATAGCCAGGAACTCAAATCCGCCAATAAGCAGATCATACAGCCCGCCCAGCGGCTTTGAAAATATGCGGTGCGAGCCGAAAATACCGTCGATCATTATCTCCATTACCTCCAGGTTGATGATGATAAAGCCTACATAAATAAAAAAGTGCATTACGGCAGCCAGCGGCCGTTTAACCATTTTGGTTTGGCCAAGTGCAATTTTCGCCATCGTTTTCCAGCGCAGGGCTGGGTTATCCGAGCGATCGGCAGGGCGTCCAAGCAAAATATTGCGCCTTATTTTGCCAACGTTTTTGCTGAAAAGATAAATGGCCGCAGCCAGGATGATGATAAACAATATTTGTGCAATCATTATGCGTGCATAGTAATTTTTTCAAAGTTATATTTATTGTTGTAAAGATAAAATGGAATTAATTGATTCGGGCGAATTAGTTATGATTAGTTGATTGAGTGGAACAGGTTGAGTGACGAGTATTCCTTATTTTCAACCAAATCATTCCAGTTCAGCTTAATTAATTCTATACATTTTCAGCGACTTACATCTTTTTTAAAAAAAAATCACCCTAAAATAAAAAAAACGCTACATTTGCAGTCCTTAAACGGTCGGTATCATAGCTCAGTCGGTAGAGCAAAGGACTGAAAATCCTTGTGTCGCTGGTTCGATCCCAGCTGATACCACTAAAGCCTCCTGGAGAAATCCGGGAGGCTTTTTAGTTACTGACAAAAATCCAGCATTGCTAAATTCAGGATATTATGGATGTTATTCACGTTCCGGAAGCTGTGGCAGCCCACCAAAAAATTATTGGCGGCGAAATTTC
Organism: Mucilaginibacter flavidus; assembly: GCF_024055575.1. Taxonomy (GTDB): domain Bacteria; phylum Bacteroidota; class Bacteroidia; order Sphingobacteriales; family Sphingobacteriaceae; genus Mucilaginibacter; species Mucilaginibacter flavidus. The sequence continues at coordinate 193,667 of NZ_JAMXOE010000001.1, forward strand.
CTTTGTCAATTACAGGGATACAGGCGGTCCCTTCCGCAGCCGGGTGATGTTTAGCTGCTATGCTTTTAGTTTTATTCAAAATGGGCAGAAGCGGATTTACAGAGCTGGCGAAAGCCGGGTACTCTCACCCGGGTACGGGATGCTGATACCCGAGGGCAACTCGATTATTACAGAACACAGCGACAATGCCGAAAGATACAACAGTGTGCTCGTTTTTTTTCCGGCCCGTGTAGGCAAGGCGTTTATTGCAGCTCATAAACGCAAAACACCAAGCCAGCCCGACAGGCCGCCATACATCCATTTTACAACCAACGCGTATATTGACGAATACATCAGGAACGTCAAAAACCTGATTGATTCGCAACAAACATTATCCGAAGAAATGGCTGCGTTAAAAGTAAATGAATTGCTGACCGCAATTTATGAAATGGCACCAGGCTTACTTACAGGCATATTTGGCGCTACGGAAAGCGTACCTCTGGCGGTGGTAGTTGAAAACAATCTATTCAATAACTTAAACCTGGAAGAATTGGCTTTTCTTGCAAACCGCAGCCTGTCCTCCTTTAAACGCGATTTTGAAAAAGCCTATGGTATATCGCCTCAACGCTACATCCGCAACCGCAAGCTGGAAGTTGCCTGCGCCGAGCTCATAAAAGGCACAAGCCCCAGCGACTTGTACCTGGCTTATGGCTACGAAAATTTATCCAACTTCAACACTGCCTTTAAGCGAAAGTATGGGATAACCCCGGCTGCATTCAGGCAAAGCGCCTAAACTGGGCTTTTCTCACTACTCTTTTGAACTTTCTGCAATAACAGGGCGGGTAAGTAATCAGCAATATTTGCTGCATGAAAACATTATTTTTTACCGCAATAGCGTTATTTGCCTTTACAATATCCTACGGGCAAACCTTTACGCTAAAAAGCGCTGATTTAGGTGGCCAGTTCACCAATGAGTTTGTGGCCGGAAATTTTGGCTTCAACGGCTCGAACAAATCGCCGGAGTTGAACTGGCAAAACGCCCCATCCGGCACTAAAAGCTTTGCCATAACCATGTACGATATGGACGCTCCTTCAGGCAGTGGTTTCTGGCACTGGGTGATGGTTGATATCCCGGCCGGTGTGCTCGAAATAAAACAAGGCGCCGGCGATGTAAAAAGCGGCCTGGCGCCGGCGGGCAGCTTGCAAAGCATTAGTGATACCGGCCAGCCCGGATACCAGGGGCCATGCCCCGGCGAGGGCGAGGCACCCCACCACTACCTTATAACCGTATACGCTTTAAAAACAGAAAAACTGGGGACTACAGTTAATTCAACCGCCGCATTGTCAGGCTTTTTGCTTAACAAACAGGCTTTGGCAAAAGCTTCTCTTGTAGTATATTGTAAGCGTTAAACCTGGCGTCAAATCGAAAATAAAGAGATGAAAGAACGTATACATTCGATCGACATCGTCCGTGGATTGATCATGATCATTATGACCCTGGACCATACCCGCGATTTCCTGCATTTCGCCGGGCCATCGCCGCTTGATATGCAAACAACAACGGTTATCCTGTTTTTTACCCGCTGGATAACTCATTTTTGTGCGCCCACTTTTGTCTTCTTAGGCGGCGTATCGGCATACCTCGCAGGGCAACGGCGGACGAAAAAGGAATTGAGCATTTTCCTGTTAAAAAGGGGCGCATGGCTTATCCTGTCTGACATGTTGATCATCAGCCTGCTGTTTTCGTTCGATTTGCAATACCACATGCTGATACTGGAAGTACTGTGGGCAACCGGGTTTGGTATGATAATCCTTGCTTTATTACTCCGTGCACCTATACAGGTAATAGCCTGCTTTGCTGTTATCATCATATTCGGCCACAACATACTCGATTATCTGCAACTGCCACAAACTGGCGTAGCAGGCGGGTTAACTAAGTTATTTTTATCGGCTAAGGGTGCATTTATTCCACTAAGTACCGGCCGGGCGATAATTGTGTTATATGCTGTATTGCCATGGACTGGCGCCTTACTGCTGGGTTATACTTTCGGCTCGCTTTATAAAAACGGGTACGATGCAACAAAACGCCAACGTATATTACGCCTGTCGGGCATTTCGGCAATTGTATTGTTTATTGTGTTAAGACTGTTTAATCACTACGGCGACCCATCGCAATGGGCAACACAACGGAACACGGCACGTACCATATTATCTTTTATAAATGCTACCAAGCAGTCGCCTTCACTCCTGTTTTTCCTGATGACGCTTGGGCCGGTTATGGTACTGCTGTCCTTTACCGAAAAAGCCGGCAACCGATTGGCTGAATTTTGCCGGGTGTATGGAAATGTACCTTATTTTTATTTTATAGTACATTTAAGCATTATCAGGCTTCTTAATATGATACTTGTGCTTATATCAGGCCTGCCGATAAAATCCGACGGTTCGCCGATAGTGTGGCAGGTACAGGGTTTTGGAATCCCGTTGTGGGAAGTGTACCTATTCTGGATAGGCGTAGTATCAATATTATATTTTCCCTGCCGCCGGTATGGCAACTACAAACGAACGCATAGCCAATGGTGGCTGTCGTATGTGTAGCCGGTAGCATTCACGCTTGCTTTTCCGTTGATTTTAATGCACCCATCGAAGATTGCGGGGTGACCCTGCTTTGCCCGGTTCAGGGCTGGCTTGATACATCTATGTCAAAAAATCACACCTAAAATTAAAAACATAATACACTTATTGATCATCCACGAAGTGGAGAACTATGCCGCATGGAAACAAATATTCGACGATGCCTCAGGAATTAGAAAAGCGGCGGGAGAAATATCGTACCAGATTTTTAATTACTATGACGAACCAAATAAAATCGTCCATTTATCAATATGGGATGATAAACAAAACGCCGAACAATTTTTCAACTCTCCGCAACTGGTAAAAATAAGGGCTGATGCAGGTGTAAAATCTCCCGAATTTATCTATTTGGATTTACTTGAAGCGGGAGTATTATAGCCCAGGTTATTTTATTAATGCATCCTTTCTAAAAAAATCAAACATGAACGCAATATCACCAGAAACCTACCGGATTGAGAATGCAAGTACCGCCGACCTTGAAGTTATCTATTGGCTGTTTGAAGAAGCTATTAGTTACCAAAAAAAGAACAACTATGTTGGCTGGAATAGTTATGATAAAGATTACATAAAGCGGGATATTGAGAACAAACTGCAGTTTAAAATAGTAAGCGACGATACTATAATGTGCATTTTCAGCATTTGCTTTACTGATGAATTAATCTGGCGCGAAAAGGATAAAGGCGATGCTATTTATTTGCACAGGGCTGTAGTTAACCCGGCATTTAAGGGGCAAAAAATGTTTGAAAAAATATTAAACTGGATTACCATATTTGCCAATAAAAAAGGATTGCGATATGTCAGGATGGATACATGGACAGCAAACCCGCACATTATTGAATATTACAAAAGCTACGGCTTTGTTTTTTTAGAAAATTACACAACCCCAAACACGCCCGACCTGCCCGAACAACACCGCAACCTTACAGTAGCATTGTTAGAATTTAAATTGTAATTATTGAATTTTTCAAAATGAAACAGGAAAAATGGTTCGACCGGAAATTTAATTTCAAAAGTGAAGAGAATATTTTCCCATCTATATTAGAGCGGCTTGGGGGCACTCCGGCCCGGCTAGAGGAAAAGCTAAGGGGCGTTTCTGAAGATATTTTGACTTTTTCGCCTGACACCAAATGGACGATAAAAGAAAATATCGGCCACCTGGTTGACCTCGAACCACTTTGGCAGGGAAGATTGCAAGATATTATAAATGGCGAAATTGAGCTACGGCCAACTGATCTGCAGAATAACAAAACCCATTTGGCCAATCATAATGCAAGGTCGTTACAGGAGCTCCTGTCAGGCTTTAGGGAGATAAGAAAACAAACATTGACTGCACTACGCGCCATAGGTGATGAAACCGTTTTTAAGTCTGCCCTTCACCCCCGTTTAAAAACGCCAATGCGCACAATGGATCTTTTTATATTTGTGGCCGAACATGACGATCATCATTTAGCCACAATTACAACATTACTAGCTGGCAATGGAAATGACAACAAATAAAAATACAAGGATCGCAATTGCAGGCATCGGCGGCATTGGCGGATATATTGGTGGTAAACTCGCTCATTATTATTCGGATAAAGAAGATGTAGAAATTGTGTTTATTGCCAGGGGTGAAATGGCTGATGCCATTGACCAAAATGGCTTAAACCTGGTTTCGAAGGGCGTTACCTATAAATGTGCACCTGCCTTAACTTCTGATGACATTCAGCAAATTGGGAAAGTCGATTTGTTTATTATCTGCACAAAAAACTTCTCGGTAGCTGCTATTCTTGAAAAACATGCAAGCTGCTTAACAGTAAACACAATAGTAATTACCACTCAAAACACAGTAAACGGAAAAGAAACTGTAACGCCACATCTTCCGGACGGCGCAACGCTGATGGAAGGCAGTATTTATATCGCTTCGAACATAGTTGCACCCGGAAAGGTGGATCACATTGGCGGCCCGGCAAAATTATTTTTTGGCAGCGACGGACAGGCCGATAGCAAAGGCAATAAAATTGCCAAAATCTTCACTGATGCGGGTATAGACGCTACTTACACAACCGATATCAAACCCGTGTTGTGGAAGAAATTCATGTTTGTTTCGCCGGCGGCAATTGTAACTGCTATATTTCAAACCACATTTTTGGGGATAACCGAAAATAGTGAAGCAAAGCAGCTTTTTACCGGGCTAATGTCTGAGCTAATGCAATTAGCCAAAGCGAAAAAGATTGCTGTTGATGAAAACACGATAGCAATCAACATCAACCTGCTGTCGAATTTCAAGGGCGAGGTAAAATCATCCTTTCAACTTGATTTGGAAAACAACAAACCTGCCGAAATTGATTCGCTGGTAAAATATGTTATTGATGAGGCTAAATTGTTTAAAGTATCCACGCCGTATTTTGATGACTCACTAGCCCGGCTAATTGACCAATACGATTCAATAACAGCATAACCTTTATTCCGGCCTGTATAAAGTTCTTTAAATGCTAAACCAACATGCCAATTCCGAATATTTTCTATATTTATTGTCGGTATCAACCTAAATAATACCCGCACCTTCAAAATGAGAAAATCAACCATCTTCAACTATAAATTGATCATGCGCCTTGTGTTTTCGGCAATAATACTATTTATTGCCGCTCCTAGTTTTGCACAAAACGATGCATCATCCATTGACGACGCCCTGGCAAAACTGCCCGGAATAAAAATCATCCACAAAAAAGTAAGCGAATCTCCGTTTAAAGCTGAATATCAGCTTGCCATAAAGCAGCCCGTTGATCACAACGATACCACAAAGGGCTTTTTTTACCAGCAGCTGCGCCTTATACATCGCGATTTTTTAAAGCCTATGGTGATAGAAACCGAGGGCTACGACGGCCGGCCAGGCGGCAACGAGCTCGAAAAAATTCTGCGCTGCAATGATATTGATGTCGAATTCCGGTACTTTAATAAATCAAAACCCGAACCGCTTGACTGGCAATACGCAACATTTGAACAGGCAACTGCCGACCTGCACCACATCAACCAGTTATTCCGCAGTCTTTACCAATCGAAATGGATAAGTACGGGCATCAGCCGTGGCGGCGAGACCGCACTCACCTACCGCTATTTTTATCCCGATGACGTAGATGCTACGGTTCCGTATGTGGCGCCGATGCCCAATGACATTGAGGACAAAAGGATATACAATTTCCTTGACACCGCCGGCGGTGCCGAAGTAGCAGCAAAAATTAAGAATGCGCAGATTTTTATGCTACAGCATGAAAAGGAACTATTGGACAAACAGTCGGCGTATGCTCAAAAACAACACTACAATACCCTCGGCGGGATAGGCGCAGCGTTTGAATATGAAATAATGGAGTACCCGTTCTCCTTCTGGCAGATAAGCAACATCGACCCAAAGGATATACCCACGGGCGACAATGTTGAAGATTATTACAAACACCTAATGAAAGTTTTTGGCGAGGATGTCTCCGGGTTTTCTGACCAAAAGTCGGTGGACCCTTATCTGCCGCATTCATATATGACCTTTCAAACGGGTTATTACAAATACAACCTCAAACCCTTTAAAGCATATCTGCATTACCTGAAAGGACCAAATCCTTCAGCTGCATTTTTACCGGCATCATTACCCCGCAGGCCATACGACCCCGAATTTGAGAAAAAGATAAATGCATGGCTGTATAAAAGCGGCAACAAAATTTTATACATATACGGCGGCCGCGACACATGGACGGCATGCAAAGCGGAGTATGGGCCGACAGTAAATGCCAAAACTTTTATTGTTCCCGGTGCTAACCACTACATTGCGCGTATAAAAAGCATGACACCTGCCATGCAGCAGGATTTCGCCGCAGCATTGGAACAAATGACAGGGTTGAAGACTGATATGGGGGTGTTGAAGTAGGGCGGCATTTTGACCTGGCAAATTATTCACCCATCTCAAAATCGGTACTAACTACAAATAGCAAACAGACAGTGCAGGATGCTATTCCCTTTCAAAACTGCGAATATTAGGCAATATTTAATACCCGTGCCATTTGCACCGGTAACGCCTTTTGTTTAAAATTTACCAATTTAATATGCCTTCACTTAAATCAACATGTTTCTGCTTGTTGCTGCTAACTGCTTTTGCTATCCGTTCCAACGGCCAGGCAAAGCACAATAAAAAAACGTCGTTAAACAGCAATACAGCCCTTAAAACTCTAGAAACCGGCTTCATCAACATCCCTGATTCCGTACAAACCAGCGTTTACTGGTACTGGATATCAGACAATATCTCGAAAGAAGGCGTGGTGAAAGATTTGGAGGCCATGAAAAAGGTGGGCATTAACCGGGCGTTTATCGGCAACATCGGTTTGGATGATGTGCCTTATGGGAAAGTAAAAATGTTTTCGGATGAGTGGTGGGATGTTTTGCATACGGCGCTCAAAACAGCCACGCGGTTAAATATCCAGATCGGTATTTTTAACGGACCAGGCTGGAGCCAATCGGGCGGGCCATGGATCAAGCCGGAGCAATCCATGCGTTACCTCACTTCATCACAGTTGATGGTGAAGGGGCCGCTGGCATTCAACAAAAAACTGGATAAACCCCAAAAAGATTTCCAGGACGTAAAAGTTTTAGCCTACCCGGTAGCCGATGATTTTAATACAGATATCAGCAGTTTAAAGCCAGCGATGACATCAGTACCGGTTATCGACTCGATCAATAACCTTACTGACAATAATAACGCGACAGCTATACATTTAACCCAACACCAGCCGTTTACTGTCGATTTTACAACCACAACGCCATATACCGTTCGCAGTATAGTTATAATCCCGGTACACAAAACCGTTAGCCTGGAAGCTGATTTACAGGCAAAAATAAACGGCGGATATACCACCATTAAACATGTTACCATCGACCGTTCGAACGATAACCTGAATGTTGGTTTTACGCCTTACGGACCGGCGGCTTTTTCTATACCAGCAACTTCGTCCACCAATTTCAGGGTGGTTTTTACATCCATATCGTCCAATTGCGACATCGCCGAAATTAAACTCTCGGCTACTCCGATGGTGGAGAATTATATCGAAAAAACGCTGGCTAAAACCTGGCCCACTCCTCACCCATTCTGGACGGCTTATCAGTGGTTACCCCAAACTGCCGAGCCCTCTGCCTACATCATCGACCCTGCAAAAGTTATTGACATATCTGCAAACATGGCTGCCGATGGCACGCTGAACTGGAACATACCAGCCGGCAATTGGGTTATTGAGCGCACCGGCATGGCGCCCACCAACGTGCATAACTCGCCTGCCCCGCCGCAGGGTACCGGGTTGGAGGTTGATAAAATGAGCCGCCAGCATATCGAACAACATTTTAATGCCTATATGGGCGAGATTTTAAAGCGTATACCGCCCGAAGACCGCAAAACATGGAAGGTGGTGGTTGAGGACAGCTACGAAACCGGCAGCCAAAACTGGACAGATAATTTAATAGCCGAATTTAAGCAGGCATACAATTACGATCCAACACCTTATATGCCGGTGCTCCAGGGAAAAGTAGTAGGCAGTCAGGATATAAGCGATCGTTTTTTGTGGGATTTAAGGCGGTTGATAGCAGACGATGTGTCCTATAAATATGTAGGCGGCCTGCGCGAAATCAGTCATAAAAACGGGCTGACTACCTGGCTGGAAAATTATGGTCATTGGGGTTATCCCGGAGAGTTCATGCAATATGGGAGCCAGTCGGATGAGATTGGGGGCGAGTTTTGGAACGAGGGCGACCTGGGCGATATTGAAAACCGCGCGGCGTCATCATCGGCACATATTTACGGCAAAACCAAAGTATCAGCCGAATCATTTACCGCCGCGGGCAACCCATTTTTCCGCTACCCGGCCATGTTTAAAAAACGCGGCGACCGTTTTTTTACCGAAGGCATAAATAACACTTTGCTGCATGTTTATATCGAGCAGCCTGCCGACGACAAATTACCTGGGCTCGATGCCTGGTTTGGCGTGGAATTTAACCGGCTGAATACCTGGTTTTTTGATATGGATATATTTTTGAAATACATAAAACGCTGTAACATGATGCTGCAACAGGGCCGGTACGTGGCCGATGCCGCATACTTTATAGGCGAAGATGCCCCAAAAATGACCGGGGTATCCGACCCGGCAGTCCCGCAAGGCTACTCATTCGATTATATCAACGGCGAGGTAATAAAAAACCGGCTGACGGTAAAAGACGGCAAACTCGTTCTTCCAAATGGCATTACCTATAGCGTGCTGGTTTTACCGAAACTCAACACCATGCGCCCCGAATTGCTGTTGAAAATCAAAGAGCTTGTGCAGCAAGGTGCGGTTATACTTGGCCCAAAACCGCAGTTATCACCAAGCCTTCAAAACTATCCTGAGGCTGATAAGCAAGTTTCAACTGTTGCAAATGAACTATGGGGTGATATCGACGGAACATCGACAAAAGTTAACCACTACGGCAAAGGACTGGTAATTAACGGCATGGACATGCAGCAGGCTTTTGATTTTATAAAAGTTGTCCCAGATGCCAAAATTACCGGCAGCGACTCCATCCTTTTCATTCACCGTAAATTAACCGGTGGCGATGCTTATTTTATCTCTAACCAAAAAAACACCACCGTAAATATTAATGCAGATTTCCGGTTAACCGGGAAACAGCCCGAATTGTGGAACGCTATTTCTGGCAGTGTGCGTAATCTCCCGGCCTTTCAACAAACAACCTCAACAACTTCGGTACCTTTAACCCTGGCGCCGTTTGAAAGCGCATTTGTAATTTTCAGCAAACCAGCCATAAAAGGCAGCAACCGGCCGAACTTCCCGGCAGCGAAGCGAACTATTGATGTGACAGGCCCATGGATAGTCAATTTCGACAGCAAGATGCGCGGCCCTGCCAAACCGGTGGTATTTGATGGGCTGAGCAATTGGATTGATAACAGTAATGATAGCATAAAATATTACTCAGGCGCCGCGATTTACAACAATGCATTCAGGTTAGCTAAAAAAGTAAAAAGCGAGACTTACCTGCTTGATCTGGGCGACGCCAGGGCTATAGCAAAAGTTACGGTTAACGGTATTGACGTTGGTGGTGCCTGGACGCCACCTTACAAAGTTGATATTACCAAAGCCATAAAACCCGGCCACAACAAGTTGAAAATAAAAGTGGTAAACACGTGGGTAAACCGTTTAGTAGGCGATAGCATGCTGCCGGTTGCCGAAAGAAAGACATCGGCGTTTATTTTGCCAAATCCAAAAAACGGGCTGGAATCATCGGGATTGTTAGGGCCTGTAAAGGTTGAGATGGTGAGGTATTAAGATTACCTCACCACCAATTCTATCCGCAACACCGTTGGCTTTTCGCCAAACCTTGGGCCGCCCCAGTCGGTTTCGTCGCCGTTCAATATCCTTAATGGTTTAAAAGCACCACTTTGATAACTGCCTTCTTCTACTTTTATGTATTGCCAGGCCTTACCGGTGTTGGATCCTGTGGGCTTAAAAGTGATATGACTTTGTGTGCCAATGGCGATGAAATTATTTTCGCCAAGTTTTACAATCATCAGTTTGCCGATGGGCTGTTTGTTGATTTCAGTGACATTGGGCCTGCTGTTGCCAAATGATATCACTGCCTGCCATGCGCCAAGGTCTATCGTTTGGTCAGCATGGTCTTCGCGCTCAACAACAGCTTTTATCTTACCTTCAAATGCCCATTGCGCCAGTTCCCGCATCATATTGCCTGCCACTGCATAGTCGTGACCGTAGGGCGCTACATGTTCGGCAACTTTTTCCGGCGAGTCTCCCCTTCCATTATCGTCCAATCCAAACGGCGAAAAACCTATGCCACCACCGGCCAGTACTTCGTACAGGTATTTTGCATTTTCAGGGGTGAAAGCCGCTTCAGGTACAAAAAGCGCGTTATCCGGCCGATTGTAGAGTTCCAGCACTTTTAAAACCCTTTCGCTGCCTTGCAGGTAAATATCGGGGGCGAGTAAATCCAGCGCCGGGGCCGCTGCTTTCCAAATCGGGATAACATTATCTGTAGGGCCACCGCTTTCGTAGGTATTTGCCATAGGATTGGTCAACGGATCGCGCAGGGCTGCGTTGGTATATAATGGTAAAGCATACTGCGCTTTGCCTGCGGCAGCAACCTTCCCTATAAACCGGGCGACAGACCACGCATGAAAATACTCGTCGGCCCTTTCGCCAAATACTTTTTGCCAGGTACCTTGCGCGCCTTCAGGAACGTTTAGGGCCTTCAGCATCGCTGGTTTTAACAATTCCGACGGCACATTGCCTTCAAATAGTTTATGGGCCACAGGTGAATAATCGCGCATACTGTCCCACGCCCCCGATTCATTTTCAACCTGCACCATTATAACCGTGTGTTGTGCATCAGCGGCTTTTAAGTGCTTCATCACCTGTGTAAATGCCTTTACATCGGCATCCAAAGTAGCCTGGCTATGCGGCGAAGGCGAATCGATGTGCTTATCGTTTTTGCCGGAGATGTTGGGATATTTGCCAGCATCATGCTTCATCCATTCGGGCATGTAATGGTTGCTACCATTTTTCCAGGTGCCAAACCAAAGCAGCACCAGGCGCATTTTATGCTGCCGCGATTCGGCAAGCAGCTTATCAACTACCGAAAAATCAAATTTATCCTGTTGGGATTCAATTTGTTCCCAATATATGGGAATTTCGATGGTATTGAGGTGCATTTGCTCCGCTGCCCGCCAAACTGCGGGCATCATGCCAGGCCAGCCGCTGGAGTTGTGCACCTGCGCGCCCAGCATAAAAAATGGCTTGCCATCAACCAATAAGGCGTACCGGCCATTTTTTTCAATAAGTCGGGGGAGCGGGTTGGCCTGTCCGAAAGTTTTTATAATTGCCAATAAGGCTATCCCTATGCAAATCGTTATTTTTCTAAGCATCGTCATCATATTTATAATTCCCTAACCCAAATATTGCGGTAGCTGATAGGTTCGCTTTTATCACCATGGGCCTGTAATTTTATAGGCGATGGGCCGTGTTTGCGATATGCGGGTTGCCCGATGTAAGGAGTATCGCCTCTCAATTCAAAGTTGTTTTGTACGAGTACACCATTATGAAAAACCGTTACGCGCGCAGGTGATTTTACCGTGCCGTCGTCGTTAAAACGGGGGGCTGTCCAAACCACATCATAGGTTTGCCAGTCGCCCGGCGGCAGTGCGGCGTTTGCCAGCGGTACCGATTGTTTGTAAATACTACCCACCTGCCCGTTTACATAGGTTTTATTATTAAAATTATCCAGCACCTGTAATTCGTAACCACCCGCGCCCCATGGCAGGGCAGCTAAAAATATCCCACTGTTACCACGTGCCTGTCCGCTGCCGGTGATGTTGGTGGGTATGCGGTATTCGGCATGCAGCTGAAAATCCATAAAACGCCTGCGGGTTTGGATATCGCCTGCGGCTTTGTTGACGGTTATGATATGGTCGGCAACTATCCAGCCGGCTGCAGCGGTGGTATCTTTGTTTGATACCCAATGGTCGAGGTTGTCACCACCAAACAGGATAATAGCATCTGAAGGTGCAGCGCCAGGCATTTTGCCGGGCGTAACAATTTTTGGCACCGGCTCATAAATTTCAGTATCCTCTGGTTTAGCGGATTGCTGGGCGGCTGCTATAAAAAAGCTGCCGGTAAGTATTGTTGTGAGAATGAGGGTATGTTTCATTTTGGTATTTATTGAAATTGGTTAATTTGCGTTAAAAGCTTTTAAATAAGCCATTTGTCATTCTGAACGCAGTGAAGAATCTTATCAATTTGACAAGTCAGCACCATACCTATCCGCGTTCATATCGCTCGCAGAAGATTCTTCACTGCGTTCAGAATGACAAAATTAGTTTATGCCAATACTCCTGCTCTGCCCTTTATCATTCGTCACCACAACGCTCTTCACATCCTTCCCCACCGTAAAAAACCGGCCAGATTGCGACAGGAACGACGAGCCATAGTAAAACTCCTGCTTTTCTTTTTTGCCATTGGTGCAAATTATAATGGCGCTTTCATCATCGGGCAGCAGTTTTATGTTATGCCCATTTGCCTTAAGCTGAAATAATTTCAACGCCCCCCGGTTTTGGCTGGCGGCCAGCATGTAGCCGCCTTTGCTGTTTTGTAGCTTTACCAGCGCCTTTCCATCTCCGGGGATGTAGATGCCGCTTTGCAATATGCTTTGCGGGGTAAATCCGCCTTTACCGTTGCCTTTCAGCATCAGGCCGTTCAACGCATCGTACCGGCCTACTCCAACTTCAGTACCATAATCGTTGCCGTTTATCACCACGTCAAGGTTGCCGTCGCCATCAAAGTCGTCGACCACCATGCCGTTTATGGCCGATATTTGTGCCTGGTTGGGTAGTGGTATCATCGTAAATTTGCCGTTGCCATCGTTGCGGATATAGCACGATTGCGAAGTGTTTAATTTTAGCCGCAACGCGCCTTTTCGCATTTCGGGTGTTATCACTTCATCCATGGTTGCCAAAGCGTACGATTTGTAATTGGTATACCGCTTTTTAATGCTGATCATCTCCTTCAAAATATCCTCGCGCCCCACAGCAGGGAATTCCTTTTTAACCCCGGTTACATCCGGCAAAAAGATGGAGGTAAAGGCGCTGTATTCGCCGTTTTTATCAAAATCCTTAGCGGTAACATAAACCGGGTATTGCTCGCTGGCCTTGTAAAGGGTGTTTTGCCCAACATTCCCTACAATATAATCCATGCGGCCGGTATGCCCGAAATCGCCGGCAACTATGCTGTTCCACCAACCGGTTTTACCGGCAATACCTGTGGACTGGGTTGCGTTCTTAAATATTCCGTGGTCATTTTTCAGAAAGGTTACCGGCATCCATTCTCCGGCCAGCACCAGGTCGGGCCAGCCGTCGTTATCGTAATCGGTGAACAGGGCATCGCATACCAGGCCAATGTTTTTCAGCGCAGGAGCCACCTCGGCGGTCACGTCTGTAAATTTTACCACCCCATTTTTACTGTCGTTTCTTAGAATGCAGCTAGATACCGGCTTCGGATAATTCCATGGGTCGACCCTGCCGGATACAAAAAGGTCGGGCTTGCCGTCTTTATTATAATCAAATGCCCTTACACACAGTTTGCTGGTATGATTTATTGGGAGCGCATCATTGGCCGGTTTAAAATTGCCTTTGCCATCGTTCAGGTAAAGCTTATCCTGGTAAGTGCTGTCGTTAGGTGCATTTTGGTAGCCGCCATGAGCTATGTACAGGTCTAATTTACCATCGCCGTTGGCATCAAATAAAAGCATGCCTTCATCTTTTATATTCGAGAAGGTGTTTTGCTCTGCTGCAAATGCATGCTGGACAAAAGCACCGTTTTGCTGCTGTAAAAATACCTGCGCCGGGTAAATTGAGTTGCCTCCAACTATAATATCATCCAGGCCATTGCCATCAATATCGCCAACTGCCAGTGCCGGGCTGTAGTCTGATAATTTATGTGGCAGTAGTTTCTGGATGTTAAAGTCAACAAAATCCTTTTCGTTATGCACGAAATTGATGCCTTTTGCTTTAGTTACTTCGGTAAACAGGGTCTTGTCTGCCGTTTTTGGGCTATCCCATGCGTAGGCTTGTTTGGCATCAGCCGCATTAACGGTGAGTAACCTATCAGCCTTAACCTGCTGCAATACTTGTTTTTTACCATTTGGCCAGCGTACCACAATAGAATCCAGCACGCGGATTTTACCTAACCCAAAGTGGGCTACATTTTGATTTGTCGACAGGTAGCCCCGATATGGATTATTCTCCGCTACCTGGTGTTTGCCATTGTCGTAATAAATATCGGCCCAGGCGCCAAAGCCGTTCAGGTTATGGGCATCTCCTTTAAATTTCAGATGGATATAATTGGTATTAACCGTGTCCTTATCGCGCGAAGTATTTTTATATATAAGGGCCTCGTCATTAATATTATTAATAATCATATCCATAGCCCCATCGTTATTCAAATCGGCATATACGGCGCCGTTAGAAAAGGTGGGAGTATTGAGGCCCCAGTCTGTAGTTTCGTCCTTAAAAGTCAGGTCGCCATTATTTTGGTAGGCATAGTTATGAATTTTTACTGAGGGTATCTGGTCAAGCACCTGTTTTTTTGAGCCTATGGCAAATGCATTTTGGCGATAAGTCATAAAATCGTGGTCAGTTAAATCTTTAGGGAAACCATTGGTAATGATAATATCCCGAAAGCCGTCATTGTTAAAATCAGTTATCACAGGTGTCCAGCTCCAGTCAGTTTGGGCCGTGCCGCTCATAAAACCAATTTCGCTGAACGCCGGGCTGCCAACGCTATCATTTTGTAAAACCCTTGAGCCCTGGTTTATCTGCAACGTATTTCGTACATACTGATATTGATAGCCGAATAGATCAAAGCTTTGTATCGACTGGTAGCTGTTGGGGCCCAACATCATTTTCTTACGGTAATTATCCTCGGGGTTCATATCCAGCTCAAACACATCGGCAAGCCCGTCATTATTTATGTCGATGACGTCCTGCCCCATGGCGTTAAACGATGTGTGCTTAAAATATTCTTTGGACCGATCGGTGAAAGTACCATCGTGGTTATTGATATAAAGCAGGTTTGACGACAGGAAATCGTTGCTTACATAAATGTCTTTCCAGCCATCGCGGTTAATGTCGACTATAGTAGCAGCATGTCCGAAACCCTGGTACTTTATACCCGCTTTTGCCGATACATCCTTAAACACCGGGTGGTTTAGTTTTGCATCCCATTCGTTATGGTATAGCCGCCCCATGCTCGGAATCAGGCCTTTGTCCTTCGAGCCAAACACATTGGGGTAATAATGCTCATTAGCTTCGTTTACAGTAAGGTACATATCTAAATTGCCATCGTTATCATAATCAAAAAATGCAGCCATTGTCGATTGTACATTGATATCCAATCCGTATTCCTTTGCCATTTCTTTGAAATGCGGCACCCCGTCTTTATCTGCGCCCTGGTTAATATACAGCAGGTTGCGGCGCTGCAGCGGTTCCTTATAAATGGTATTACACACATAAATATCGGCAAGCCCGTCGTTGTTGATATCGATGACGGATACACCCCGACCCCACCTGCCCATGCCACCAACGCCGGCCTTATCGGTAACATCTTCAAACTTAAAATCGCCTTTATTTATATAGAGTTTGTTTGCTACGCGGTTTCCGGTAAAGTAGATATCCTGCAGCCCATCGTTGTTAAAATCACCAATCCCTACACCGCCGCCGTTGTAAATATTTACGATGTCAAGCGGGTTTATAGAGTCGTTTTCGGCAATGGTATTGTTAAAAGTAATGCCCGAGTGAGACGACGAAATCTGCTGGAACAACGTTGGTTTTTTGCACGAAAAAAAACATATTACACACGAAACGAGCGCTAAAAGTATCGGTTTGTCCATTATCAATCAGAATATTTTTATTATATTAAATAACTATTTTATTGAATATTATTATTAAATTAATCTTATCAAACATTCAATAATATGATTATTTGTGTTCATTTTTTTGGTTTATATCGTTATTATCTTAAGCCTGTAATTCTGAAAATTGCATCCTATTTAAATCCAGTTTCTTTAGCCGGAAATCAAATTTAATTTCAATGATTTACCTGTTGTAATACAAAAAGTACATTCTATATTCAAAACAGCAAATCATTAAAAAAAGCAGTTTGCATTTCTCATTTTGTCTATCTTATAATACACTGTAAATAAACATTTTATATTAAATTAAAGGATTTTACATACAAAATAAATATAATGAAAATCGGGCAAATACAGGCGTATTTTATTTATATTTAGCGTTAAGACCGGTCAAAAAAGCACATTATCAAAAGCGATAAAACATTCAATAAAAAACTGCTTTTTTTGACAAGTTATACTTATAGAACTTTTAATAAAACCGATAGAATTAAACCAAATGCCAGGGCTAAACAATTTGAAGAGAACCGTATTTATTTTTTCAATAATTTCATTATCGATACTGTTATTAAAATGCAAAAACACACCTGCTACACAAGTATTTTATTTGAACGATAATTTTATAGGGCTAAAACACGATGGGATGGTGAAGTTTTACGAAACAAAGGACCAAAAGAAATGGATATACGGCCCAAACAAAGATTTTAAAAACCCCGGCGGCGCGGAGCAGGTATTTTATTTCTTTGGCAGCTACATTGGGGCAAGGGATGGCAAAAACATAAAATTTTATCATACTGATAGGTCTGGCGCCTGGAACTATAGTCAAGGTAAAGACCTTACACTCACCGATAAAACCGACGGCGTTTTTTCTATCAATTATAGCACAATCGGGGCGTGGCGCGGTAAAACTATTAAGTTTTATGAAACCAATAAACAAGGCCAGTGGGCGGCCAGTCCGCTCAAAAACTTCGTGAACGATGACGACATTGATGGCGCATTCACCCCCGGAAATAATTTTTTAGCTGTGCGGGCGGGCAAAACCGTTAGGTTTTATTACGTAGATCCGCAAGGCAACTGGGCCAATCGTGGTAATCTTACGTTTACAAGTACCGGTGCGGTAGACCAGGTTTTTTATTTAAATACCGGGTCGATGGGGGTTTTGAGTGGCAATACCATCAAATTTTACCAGGTAAACAAACAAGGTACCTGGGAATATAAGCCGGGATTTGATTTTACCTTTTAACTGTATATGAAGAAGATAAATGTTGTTGCAGCAATTTGCGCAATAATGGCCTGTTTTGTTTACATGCAATGTAAAACCGCAAAACCCGCCGATCCGCGTGGGGAAGCCTATGCCGGCGCAGCAACATGTGCAAAATGCCACAGCGCTATTTCCAACTCATCCCTGCATACGGCACATTATTTGGCAACAGTTCCGGCCAATCTTAGTACTATCCACGGCAGTTTCGCTAAAAATGCGAATGTTTTTGATTTCAGCCCATCGCAAAAAATTGTTATGGAAAAGCGCGATAGCGGGTTATTTCAAACCTATTATTTGAACGGGAAAGAAGTGGAAAGCCACCGTTTTGATATTGTTTTGGGCGGCGTAAAAGGCGAAAGTTACTTGTATTGGCACGGCAATGCCTTAAACCAGCTGCCGGTTTCGTACTATTCAATGCAAAACCAATGGCTGATGAGCCCGGGCTATATGCCGGGCCAGGTATATTTTAACCGGCCAATTGCTACCAGGTGTATGGAATGCCACGCCAGTAACATTGGCGGAATACCCGATAAATCACCACAACTAACTGGAGGTGAGCAATTTGATAAAGGCAGCTTGGTATACGGGATAGACTGTGAGAAGTGCCACGGCCCGGGCGCACGGCATGTTGAGTTTCAAACCAACTACCCTGAAGTAAAAACTGCGAAATATATTGCAAGCTTCAAGTCTTTACCGCGCGAACGCAAACTGGATGTTTGCGGGGTATGTCATTCGGGCAATAAAAGCCCAATGTTGCGCTCAACTTTTGGCTTTGCCCCTGGCGACACGCTGGCCAATTACAAGTTGCCGGAAATGGTCGGCGCCATTGATACCGGCCACCTCGACGTGCACGGCAATCAAATTCAACTTTTGCAAAGCAGCAAATGTTTTATGGGCAGCAAACTTGATTGCCAAACCTGCCACGATACTCACCAAAACCAACGGGGCAACCTTTTGCTTTATTCCCAAAAGTGCCTGGGTTGCCATAGTACCACCAAGCACAATTATTGCAAAATGGCCAATACCATTGATGCACAGTTAATTAAAACCAATTGCGTACAATGCCATATGCCGGCACTACCCTCAAGAGTGATTATCGCGCCAACCCAAACCAAAAGTGCATCGGCCGATATTTTGGTGCATACGCATCATATAGCCATTTATCCGCAGCAAGTGAAAAAGGTTTTGGCGATGGCGGCTGGGAAATAAATTACGATGAGATGACATTGCCTATAACGCACAGGCCATCGACCTGTGCTGATGGATGCCACCCCGTTGGAGCTATGAAATATCGGTTCATTTGAGAAACACGGACCAAATAACGTTTTTTGATTTTGGCCCAAAATCATACTATTTTCTTTATACCACCAGCCCCAAAGGGGCGCCCTTCGTCAGCGCAGGTCGCAGGCCTGCGCAAAACCAGGCGACATTGCAAAAAAAATGCCGCTCCTTCCGAAGCGGCATTTACAGAATATATTAAATCAACTAACTAGTAACCAGAGTTTTGCGTAAGATTTGGGTTCAAACCGATTTCGGGTTGCGGGATTGGGCAAATATCGTGACCAACAGGCAACGATGTACGCCAAACGCCATGCAACTTACCATCAGCTGTTGGGCCGTATGGATAAGGTTGTGGGTTCAGGTTGTCAGTAGTGCCATAAGCAGCGTGGATAAAATCACGGGCTACCTGGCCTGGGGTTGTACCACCGGCACGACGCAGGTTGTAAAACAGCGAGTAATCACCGCTTAACTCATGGCGATATTCGCTTAAAACCATTTGCATCGGATCGGTTATCGGGGTGGTAGCTTTGCCATCATAGGTAAGGCCATCCTGCATAACTGGAGGTGCAGTACCACCAAAGGCACGGTCTCTAACTAATTTCAAGTCGGCCATTGCTCCCGGGATATCTCCGGTGTGTACTTTACACTCAGCCCTGTCAAGTATAACTTCAGCATAGCGCAGTAGGATCTGGTCTTGTGAACCGAAGATGGCCGATGTACCATTTGCGCCGGTCAGGTTTGGATCGCGCCATTTTTTTGCGCAGTAGTAACCTGAGCGGGTAAGGTCATCGCCATACCATGGTTGCCTTAACGCACCGCAGGTGTTTATAATTTGGTCGTCGTCACCTTTGTATGATGAGTAGGTTTGCGAAGCGTTGTCCTTTACGTTGTTGGCAAAGCCGGCTTTCACAACCGCGTAACCTTTTATTCCGCCCCATTTGGCTATAATGCCAGGACTCTGAATTTCGTCGCCAGGGCCTATAATAGTTAATGTTTTACGCAAGTCACCAGCCTGGTATGAGTACCAAAGGCCAGGGTTTCCATAGTCATAACCAAAACCGCTTATTTCGTGTGGCCAGCTAAAATCATCAATCCAGGCAATTTCGCCGCCATTTTGCCAGCCGCCGTCCCAGCTTTGTGATTCACCTGTTGGCAAATCAAACTGAATTTCAAATAACGACTCGTCATTGTTCTGGTGGTTAAATTCGTGAACGTCAACAAAGTTGGGCATTAAATGATAGTTCGAAGTAAGCTCGCTGTTGTTAAATGCAGCTAAAGCCAAATCATATTTCTTTAACCACATTTGGGCAGCGCCTTCGTAACCGTAAGCAGCGCCTTTTGTGGCACGGCCAAGTTCGGCTGCAGGTAAAGCTGATTTTGACAACAATAAACCTTCAGCTTGTTTCATATCAGATACTACCTGGGCAAATACCTGGTCCTGTGTGCTGCGCGGCGTTAAGCCTGTGCCGCCCGGTTTTAATTCCAGCGGAACACCGCCAAAAGTACCGGCAAGATAGTAATAGGTCATGCCCCTCATAAAGTAAGCTTCGCCTGTTAACCGATTTGCCAGTTCGGGAGTAACTACACCCTTGGCTTTGGCGGTTTCTACTATGCCGAATACCGAGTTAGCCCTTGCAATAGCGATGTAGGCATTCCTCCAAAAAGTGTCAATCGCACCAAAAGTAGGGCTGATGGTGTATGAGTTCCATGCAACGTCGGCACCGTCATTATACCAGTCGTGCGAGAAGAAGTTTGCATAGTACCAAATTGACTTCTTCATCAGATCACTGTTCTGGTAGCTATCGTAAATACTGTTTACCAGCGCAACAACATCCTGCGATTTTGTAAATGTACCTGAGGCCGTAGAGTTTTGCTGATTTGTTTGCGTTAAAAAGTCTTTTTTACATCCCAGTGGTATCATCAGCACCGCAAACAGGCAGATGGCGACAAGGGTGATATTTTTCTTTTTCATTTTCATGTCTTTAATTATTTATCTTCTTTATTAGAAAGTTACGTTTAAACCAACGGTGAAATATTTCGATGAAGGATAAGTACCGTTATCAATACCATTTTGTGTACCAAAGCCACCCTGTGTACCAATTTCAGGATCTAAACCTTTGTAACCGGTTATGGTAAACAGGTTTTGGGTTGATGCGTAAAGCCTTAGTTTTGATATCGAAAGCTTCCTAACCAAAGCGCTTGGCAGCGTATAGCCAATTGTTAAGGTTTTCAGTTTCAGATAGCTGCCGTTTTCAATCCATTGGCTCGAAGGAACCGAGTTGAGGTACGAGTTATCGTTATAGTAAATCCTGGTGAATTCATTTGACGGATTTGATTTGGTCCAGGCATTTTTATAATATTCCTGGCTAAGGTTTTCAACCCCTACGAAACCGCGGTTCTGGAAAGTTTCCAGGTTGCTTTCTTCGTAGTTTAAAATTTTGTTGCCGTAGCTGCCGTAGAAGTAAAGGTTAATATCCCATGCCTTGTAGGTAGCATCAAGATTAAGGCCTCCAAAAAACTTTGGTTGCGGGTTGCCTAAGCTAACCTGGTCGCTTGCGTTTACAACGCCGTCGCCGTTAATATCAGCAAATAACCTATCGCCCGGGCCGGTAAGCGCCTGGTAGTAAAATTTATTAACGCCATTTGTTTTGGCTGATGCATTTGCGTTTAATGCATTAATTTGGTCTTGCGATTGGATAACACCTATTGATTTATATCCAAAAAACTCACCAACCGGCTGGCCGATGTGGGTTTCGCTATAAACTCCCCAGCCCTGGCCATTCAGGTTAACAGCACCATTGGGACTGTTAAGCGGGTTGGTTATAAAAGTTGTACCGGAGTTTAAGGCGGTAAGTTTATTTGTAATGAATGAAACCGTTAAACCAGCTCCAAGCCTTAAATCGCTTGAAGTGGCGTGGCTGTAATTCAGGGCAAACTCCCAGCCTTTGTTGCTCATTGTACCTACGTTTTGTGATTCGTTGGTATAGCCTGTTTGCGGCGGTACAGCAATATATAACAAAAAGTCTTTCGATTTCCTGTTAAACCAATCAACAGTTAGGGTCAAATCGCCATGTAAAAATGCCATATCAGCACCGATATCGGTTTGGTAATCAGTTTCCCACCGAAGGTTCGGATTCTCAGGAGATGTTGCCGCTATACCTGGCTGGTATATTTTATTGAACGGATAACCAAGGTTTCCGCTATTGGTAGATGCTGAACCTGTTGAATATTGTGCTTCGTATTGGAACAAGCCGATAGGGCCTTCGTTACCAACCTCGCCATAGCTACCCCTTAATTTAAAATTGGTAAGCCAGTCAACACCTTTCAAAAAGTCTTCTTCTTTTACTTTCCATGACACAGCTCCTGATGGGAACGTACCATATTTATGCCCAACATCAAATTTTGAGGAACCGTCGCGACGTACAGTACCGGTAATAAAGTACCTGCCGGCATAGTTATAGCTCAACCTTACAAACTGCGATGCAAGCGACTGAATGTTTTGCGCGCTGGTGCCAAGCTTTAAATTGCTAACCTGCGATATATCCCGGATTTGAGAATTTGGAGGGACACCGCTGCCGCTGAAACCATTGTTGGTTAATTCCTGTTCAGACACACCACCTAAGAAATCAATAGTATGTTTGCCAAAAGTGCGATTATAAGAAAGTGTATTTTCCCATATCCAGTCAAACGAGGTATTTAAGTTTTGATTGTAGAATGCATTTTGAGTTGCACCCGCCTGTGAGCCATACTGGTTAACCAGGCGGTCATCTTCAGGTTGAAAATAGGAGCCGTTTATACCTGTTACGGTAACACCCGCGTTGGTTTTGATTTTAAGGCCCTCAATGATGGTGGCTTCCAACGATGAGTTGGTTAAAAAGAACTGGCTTATGTTTTGGTATTGATTGTGGCTGATGCCGTAAACCGGGTTGTTATATTTAGCAACATAGGTATAAATAGGATTAAAAAAACCGTAGTTACCGTTACTATCACTTATCTGGCTGGTCTGCTTGTTACCACCGTCAAGCGTTGGTGGTAATTGCGCCAGGTTACCCAATGAACCGGTACCAAACGGGTTGTTAGCATTTTGATAGCTGTACTTGGCACTGGTTGATGATTTTAACCATTTGGTAGGCTGATAATCAAGGTTAAGACCCAGTGTAAGCCTTTTAAAGAATGAGCCAAGCACTATACCTTTCTGATCATAATAACCAATTGAAGCCGACGACTGAACCTTGTCGTTACCACCGCGTATAGCAAGGCTATAATTTTGTGTTAAACCAGTACGGTAAATTGCATTTTGCCAATCAACACTGGTAAGCGATGTCGGGTCGTTCCAGTTGGATAGCACACTAAACTGCTTTGCAGGATCGTCTGCTGCCTGTTGCACAGCCAGTGTAGCAAATTGCTGGGCGTTTAATAATTTGTACTCTTTAGGTCTGCTTTGGAAAGCTGTGTAGGCGTTAAACTCAACTGTGGTACCATCTTTTTTACCTTTTTTGGTATTGATGATAACCACACCGTTGGCTGCACGTATACCATAAATAGATGTTGCAGAAGCATCCTTTAAAATGTCGATAGATGCAATATCACTTGGGTTGATGTTATTAATACCACCTGTTTCGAGTGCGTAACCATCAACAACATATAAAGGACTGTTGCCATATTGTGCCAAACTACCGGTACCGCGTATTAATATACTAACATTGCCGCCTGGGCTGGCATCGTTATTGGTAACCTGCACACCTGCTGCACGGCCTTGTAAGGCTTGCTCAACCGAAGTAACCGGAACCTTAGCAATAGTAGCCGCGCTAACCGAACTGATCGCACCGGTAAGGTCGGTGCGCTTTTGGGTGCCGTAACCTACCGATACTACCACAACCTCATTCAGGTTGCTAACCGCAGATGCAAGCTTAACGTTGTACACGCTACCGCTGCCTATGGCAACTTCTTTGGTTACATAGCCCACAAAGCTAATTACCAGTGTTGCATTGTCGGGAACGGCGAGTTTGAAGGTACCGTTAACATCGGTCACGGTGCCGTTTGTTGTCCCTTTTATTTTTACGCCGGCGCCAGGTATTACGGTGCCATCGGGATCACTTACCGTGCCTGATACCTGCCGGGTTTGAGCTACCGCGGCAAAGCAGGTAAATAAAGTAAACAAAAAAACGAAAATCGTTTTTTTGCTACTATTGAATTTGTTAAACAGTAAATCTTTGTTCATTTTGAGTCATTTAGGATGATTGATTATAAGTGTTGGTTTGATTATTATAATGCCGGGCTTAAAGCCCGAGTTGATTATTCATGTGTTGGTTTAAAGGTCTGCATGTAAAAAACCTTAGTTATGACGATTGTGGTTACTCGCACAAATTCCTGCCCGGTTTAATTAAATGCGGAGACCGCGATTTTATAATTGGTTACAGTTATAAAATTATACAGGAAGTGATAAAAGGGATAACACTATTGATAATGATTATAGCACAAATGTTAATCATTTTTTAATCAACTAATAATCAATACATTAACTAATATTTAGTTAAAAAATCATCAATAAATGCTACAATAATCGCAGCATATTTAACATTATTGGTACCGCCAGGGGTACTATTGTTGCCACCGTGTTCAACTTTTAAAAATTATCAGTTAAAATAGTATCATACCAAAAAATGAGGTTTTCGCGCTTGCGGTGTGCGGCATTTTTTTTCTCCGGGGGGCAAAAAAATCAAAACTGTTGAAGGCGAAAACCAAGCAATGCTTTATTGCCGAATAGCAGGTTAAGAAAAATGAATATAGTGTGTGTGCGGACGACGTTAAAAGCTTTTTATCCCTTTTGGATTTATTTTCAGGATGTTACCTTCAGCGTCAAAGTTCAAACTATCAAGGCAAAGCTCGCGCAGCACAAATTCCTTTTTTTGGGGATGAATACGGTGATACAAAATAAAATATTGCCCGCTTTGTTGAAAAACGGTATGGTGGCCGGGTCCTACGGTGGTGCTGTCGGCGCTGGTTGAAAGTATGGGGCCGTTTTTGCATTCTGTCCATGGCCCAAACGGTGTTTTACCGGTCGAATACCAAATTTGATAACTTGCATCAATAGCTTTTCCGTACGAGTACATCAAATAATACAAATTATTGCGCTTAACCATGTGTGGCGCCTCGAAATAGTGGGGCGGGGTTATCTCAACAGGTGTACCATCAAAAGTAACCATGTCCTTTTTTAATTTCACCGCCATGCAGTGCCCGTTTACCCAGTTAAATCCCGAACCCCAATACAGGTAAGCCTGGCCATCGTCATCAATAAAACAATCGGCATCTATATTGTGCACTGCCGGGAATTGATTTGCAGTTATTAATGGCGTGTTATCATTTTTTGCATTTTTCCAGGGGCCAAGCGGTTTGTCGCTTACACCAGCCCAAACTTCACTACCAACAGCAACATACATGTAAAACTTACCGTTTACCGCTTTCCTTACTGATGGCGCCCATACCATGGAATTGTTGGAAGTTGGACTTGTGCACGCAGCCTTGCTTGGCCAGTTAATATGTTTGGTTTGGAAGTTAATAAAGTCCTTTGTTGTAAACACACCTAATTCGCTGCCTCCCCAGGGATCGATGGTGGCGTAGATGTAGTACACACCTTTATCTTTTATAATGGTTGGGTCGGCATAATAGCCCTTAACAATTGGATTGGTTGTTGATTTTTTTTGTGCCGACGAAAATTGCCAAAGATGCGTAAGCAACACCGGCAATAATACCAATTTTGATAAGCGGCTGATAGACTTCAGGGTGAGTTTTTTCATAACTAATAATGATTGCTGTATGACCAGTTACATACCCGGCTTTTTTGCAGAGCCAATTAAGTTGACGTCAACCAACTCCAGCGACGTCACCATATTCTTAACAGTCTCTTTGTATTTTTTAAAGTGAGCGGTTTCAATATGTGCCTTGTATGCCCCTGTATCGGCATAAATTTCGAGGATTGTTATGTGTGATGGATTGTTTTTATCGGCAACGGCGTAGTATGTTAACACGCCCGGCTCTGCGCCTACAGCGGTGGTCATTTGTTCTTTAAGAGCGGCATTATATTTCTCCAGTTGCGGTGGGTCCACCTGGATTTTTGCCAGCCTTACCATTTGAGTTCTTTGCTGCGCCATTGCTTTTTTACTAAAACTAAGCGCAAGTATATACATAGTAACAATAAAAACAGCACGGCTACCCTGGGATAGCCGTGCTTTAATAATCTCGGTAAGTTTATTCATAGCCCTTGGTGACAAAACGTTATCTAAGCAAATGTTGTAAAAATTATATTATTACCGGCAATAATAATCTTCACAACACCCGCTAATAAAGCTTTATAGCTTTACCACCATTTGCTGCCCTGCATAACTCACACTTTTATCTGCTTTGCTGCTAATGTCAACGTTTTCGCCATGCCCTTCTTTTACCAGCACTATATTAAAAATACGTTTCTTCGGCATACCTGGGTAACTACCTTTTCTATCGGTAATAGTTAACTGGTTTAGTTTATCGTTCCACTTGAAACTAAAACTGGCATGATTACCTTTCTCGTAATTGTAATTGTCGTTCTCGTCTTCGTAATACTTAAAGCTACCATCGGCGCCGGCATAAACACGCAGTTCGATTGGGCCTCCCGGGTTTTGAGTGGCATATTCAATATTCGGGCCCATAGGTACTACCGAACCTGCCTTAACATAAAGCGGCATAGTCTCGATAGTTGCTGTTGCATCAATGGTTTGGCCACCCTCAAGTGCTTCGCCCGTCCAGAAGTTGTACCATTTGTTGCCTTTCGGCAGGTAAACCTGGCGTGTTTTTGCTATCGCATCGGCGTTGCTTGGAGTATACATTGGTTTGGTTACCGGGTTTACCAAAAATGCCGGGCCGAACATGTATTGGTCGGGTATGTTGTACACATTTTTATCGTTCCTGAAGTCAAATGCCAGTGAACGCATAATGGTATAATTATCATTGGTAACCTTTGCCGCCAGCGAGTAGGTATACGGTAGCAGGCGGTACCTTAACTTGTCATAGTTTAACAAAATTGCCCTGGTTTTTTCATCCCAGTTCTTTGAAAACAATGCCCGCTCGCCTTTGCCGTGGATACGCATGATCGGGCTGAATGTGCCAAACTGGAACCAGCGGGTAAACAGCTCACGGTACTTAGGCTGTGACCAATCTGGGATGCCATCTTTATCTACACGCGAAAGATAGCCGCCGATGTCCGACGTCCAATATGGAATACCCGAAACACAAGCATTAATACCCTGCGGAATTTGGTTACGAAGGGATGCAAATGTACAGGTAATATCAGACGACCATAAGGTGGCTGCATTACGCTGCTCGCCGGCAAACGACTGCCTGATAAGCAAGAAAGCGCGTTTGCCCGGTATATCTGCGCGCCATCCTTTGTAAAGCCCTTTTGAGTGTTCTAATGAGTAAGTATTAAAGTAATCGATGCCTTTGCCAACCGAAAAAACGGCTTTGCGGCGCTCGTCCAACAGGCTGCCGTTATCAGGCTCGCATTGGTCTACCCACCAGGCATCCCAGCCATAGCGTTTTATTACGCTATCGCGGGCCTGCTCCCAGTAACGCTGGCGGGCTTTGGGGTTATGGGCATCGTAGTAGGTATCATAAGTGTGTGTAACAAAATTATCCCAGGTAATGCTGGTTAAAAAACCTTTACTTTTTAAATCGTCAAAATCGCGCGTCCCGCTGCCAAATACCGGCCAAATAGATAACATGGCATGCATGTTTGCTTTATGCAGCTCGTCGATCATTGCTTTTGGATTGGGGTACCTGCCTTTATCCATCACATGAGAGCCCATAGGCAGCGGCGACCACCAGTACCAATCCTGCACAATGGCGTCAACAGGTATGTGGTTGTTGCGGTAATTATCTTTTACACCCAGGATTTCGTCCTGCCGGGTATATTTATCCTGCGACTGGAATAAACCCAATGACCACTTAGGGAACATCGGCGCACGCCCGGAAGCAGTGCGGTATAAATCGATAATCCTGTCGAAATCAGGGCCGTAAAAAAAGTAATAGTCCACCATTTTGCCGCTTTCGGATACGTATTTGTATTGGGTATTACCTGCTTCTGCGCCGTAAAAGTTTGATGCGGCGTAATTGTCCCATAAAATGCCGTAGCCTTTATTCGATAGCATTACCGGGATGGCGCCTGTCATGTACTTAATCAGCATTTCCTGGTTACGGCCTTTATAGTTGATAGATAATGAATCTTCGGGATGACAGCCTAAACCAAAAAGCGCTTCATCGGCCGGCGAATTGAAATTTGTAGTACAGCTATAGGTTGAGATGCCTGCTACCATTGCTGGCACCATGCTTTTATTTTCAGTGCCCTCGGCAATTATCACCTCACCTTTTTTGTTGGTGTAAGTTATAGCGTTGTTTGCTTTATTTATGCTGATGTTAAGCCTCGCAGTGGTAATAACTATTTGTCCGCTGTGTTCTGTAACCGTAAATGAAGTCTTTCCGGCCCAGGGATTATTTACTACCAGCGAGTTTTTGGCAGGGAAGGCGTCAAGAATGGTGTATTTAACTTCAACAATATCCGCTTTACAAATCTTTACGTTCATTAGGCCTTTATCAAGCTTGAACGTAACGCCATCGGCATTTTTTTTGTACGATATTACTGAGGCCTTCGTGGTGTTTACCAATAGCAAGGCAGTAAGTAAAAACGCAGCCGGTTTCAAAAGAAACTCTTTAGCAAAACTTTTTTTCATTTAACAGGGTTATTTTAGGTTTTGACCGTGGTTGAAGATCAGGGTCTAAAACTACTTTCGTTTTTTAAAAACAAATACCACAAATAGTAATAAGTGTAACACAAATGTTTACAATACCCATAATTTGGTGTAAGATGGTGTATTTTGTACGCTTTACAAAAAAGGTAGCTGGGCATCACCTTATAAAGTGCAGCTTTTTACCAGCGTACTTTATCCATTCCCTTGCAAACAGTTCGTGGCCGTTTGGCATGGGGTGTATGCCGTCCCACATCCAATATTCGGCAGGCGGATATTTGGCCGCCGACTGGTTAAAACTATCCTGCAAGGGAACAAAAATGGCATTAAATTCTGCTGCAAGCTTTTTGGCAACTTGCTGCCGACCGGTAACTTCACGTTTATAGTCAACCCATTTATCTTTTACCCGGCCAACTGGCAATATAAACGGCTCGCAAATAACAAGTTCAACCTGCGGCAACTGTTGTTTGGTTTGGGTTAACAGCGCGCGGTAATCGTTTTCGTAGCTTTCAACCGTAAATCTTTTATCGCCTCCAACTGCGTGCATGGTATCGTTAACGCCTATTAAAATGCTTAGCACATCGGGTTTTATTGCGATGGTGTCGTCGGCCCAGCGAGCGGCCAGGTCCATAACCGTATTGCCGCTTATTCCCCGGTTAAAAAAGTGAAAGCCCTTTTTGGGCAGCTGATACCAAAGTCGGGCGGCAATTAAATAGGCATAACCGTGACCCAAAACATGATTCCAATCCGTATTGCGGCTGCGGTTACCGTCTGTAATGGAATCGCCCTGGAACAGGAACGTAAAACCATTTCCTTCATCGTCTGACGTTATCGAAAAGCCATCCAACGCCGATGGAATGGCAAGTGCAGCAGCACCTGCCACCGATGCTTGTTTTATAAAATTCCGCCTTGATGATTCTTCTTTTTCGTGCATTAAATTATGCTGCTTATTTTGTACCGCGCTCCTTTTTGTGTGTTAAATGTGGTTACATAACCGTTGGCTGTTCTTTTTGAACCGGCCGTCACACCTGCAACCTTTATTGGCGCGCCGGTACGAATAGTGCATTTACCGCCGACTACCGCCAACACCGATGCACTTGTAAGTTTCATATCTTTCCACCGCATACTTACCTCAAAATTTCCGCGGGCCTTTAAACCGGATATTTCGCCGGTGGCCCACGCATCGGGAAGGGCGGGCAGCATATTTATTTCGTTGTTCTGGCTTTGCAGCAGCATTTCGGCCATGCCTGATACTCCGCCAAAATTGCCATCGATCTGGAAAGGCGGATGTGCATCAAACAAATTAATGTAAGAACCGCCACCGCCAGAGTATTTAGTACCGGAAACTGCCGTAGCTCTTAACAAATCTTTTATCATTTTGTAGCTATGGTTCCCATCAAGCAGGCGGGCCCAAAAGTTTATTTTCCAGGCGAGGCTCCAGCCGGTACCTTCATCGCCACGCAGTTCAAGCGTTTTTTTGGCAGCAGCGGTCAACTCCGGTGTATTTACCGGCGAAATTTGGTTACCTGGAAACAAGCCGAACAAGTGTGAAACATGGCGATGGTGTGGCTCGGGGTCTTCCCAATCTTTATACCACTCTTGCAAATTTCCTTTTTTACCAATATGGAACGGGTACAATTTAGCCTGTTTGGCAATGATGGTATCGCGAAAAGCTTTATCATCGCCTAACTCATTTGCGGCGGCAATTACATTGGCAAACAAATCGCGGATGATAGACATATCCATGGTAGTAGCAATGGATACACTGGCCTTTTTCCCTTTATCATCAAAAAAAGCATTTTCGGGAGACACAGATGGGGCGGTAACCAGGTAGCCGTCTTTATCGGGCACCAGCCAGTCTTCACAAAACTGGGCAGCGCCTTTCATTAACGGATAAGCTACTTCGCGAAGGTATTTTTTATCTTTTGTATATTGGTAATGCCACCACAAATGCTGCGACATCCAGGGCGATCCCATTGTCCAGTTGGCCCAGGTGGGGTCGCCTTTGCCTTTGTCGCCCACGGGGTTGGTAAGCGCCCAGATATCACTGTTGTGGTGCAGCACCCAGCCTTTGGCGTGGTAAAATTCTTTTGCAGTACGCCTGCCGGTAACAGCCACATTTTTTATAAAATCGATAAGCGGCACGTGCATTTCAGAAAGGTTGGCAACCTCAGCGGGCCAGTAATTCATTTGCGTGTTAATATTGGTGGTATAGTTCGAGCTCCAGGGTGGTCGCAGCTCCTTATTCCATATTCCCTGCAAGTTAGCCGGCACGCCTTTGGTTCGCGAGCTTGATATCAGCAGATACCTGCCATATTGAAAGTAGAGTGTTTCCAGGTCAGGGTCTTTCACGCCGGAAGTGTAAGCAACCAGGCGCTCATCGGTTGGAAGGCTTGCGTTGCTGTTATCGGCAGGGGTCGCCAACTTGAAGGATACCCGGTTGAAGAAGTGGCGATAATCGGCATAATGTGCCGCCAATAATGTAGGCCAGCTTTGCGCCGATGCCTTTTTCATATAATCGCCGGCTATTTTGCTTTCGTCCTTTCCTTCAGATACCGGGCATCTATCAAAGCCGTTGAAACTAGTGGCCGCCGAAAGAAAAATAGTGGCCTCTGTTGCGTTTTTAACATTAACACCTGTTGTATCAGCACTTATTTTCCCATCCTTGCTTACAGCCTTTATTTGCAGCTGAAAACGCATGCCCTTACAACCTGTAACATCATAAGTAATCGGGTTTGCCGAGTCGACGTAATTAGGGTCGGCGTGCGCCGGGGCTTTGCCTTTCATGGCAAGCTGGTTTCCCGGTAACATAACCATGCTATGCTTTAATAAGCTGGCTGCCCCTAATTTAAAATTCAGCTGTCCTGCTTTACTCGCAGTAAAGTGGATAACAATTACCTGGCTTGGTGCGGATATTATTACCTGCCGGGTATAAGTTACGCCATTAATGGTATAACGGGTTGTCGATATGGCGTTCCTGATATTAAGGTCGCGGTAGTAGGCGGTGGGTACGGTATCTTTTAAATCCTGGGTTATGGTTAAATCTCCCAGTGGCAAATACGATTCGGAATAATAGCCTTGCATATTTTTAGCATAATTGTACGCCTTTGCATAATCTTCATCCTTAAAAAGCGCTTCCCTCGCCAGTAATAAATTGGCATAGGCATCCGGATTTACGTTGGTGCGCACCGGGCCGCCACTCCACAGTGTAGCTTCGTTTAGCTGGATAAGCTCTTGCTTAACCCGGCCAAAAACCATGGCGCCCAGGCGACCGTTACCCAATGGCAAGGCATCCGTCCAAACCTTTGCGGGCTGTTTGTACCAAAGTTTTAGGTTATCCTGGCAAATGCCGGCGAAGGGGATTAAACAGGTAAAGAGGATAAGGAATTTTTTCATGCTTTTCAGTTGGGTATCGTGGTTAGTTGACGGTCAAATTGTCCGCCGTTGCCGCACAGGGCGGTGCCCTGTGCTGATGGATTTAGCCCTTTCAGGGCATTTTGTTTTTGAGTTCACATATGTGTTTCTGACCGTGAAGGGGTCAAATTCGCCAGCGATGGGCAACGCCCATCGCGAAACGACACACCAAAAGATGTTCCGCACATCCTAATTTCTATCTTGGCTCTTGATTCTTGTCTCTTGACTCTATTCCTACTGCGCCACCAACTTCAGCAGCACCGCCCCATGCTTATTAACCTGCTGATGATAGCTCTGCTTAAATATGCCCACGTCCTGTTTCTTCCAAAGGTCCCTTACGGCAATTTTACCGATCATGCCTATTGATGCAAAGGTAAAATCAATATCCTGCGGTTGCTCGCCCAGGTTAAACAGCGCTACGTACATGTCTTTGCTGCCCTGCGCGTGCGAGTACCATATTGTTTTTCCGTCTTTTTCAAACAACTGCCTTGGGTTTTCGCCTTGCTGGTTTACTGCAATAACTTCGGCGTTATTAAACAGGCTTAGTTCAAAAGGCCGGTTTTCGGGCAGGTTGCCGCCCAACATTAAGGGCGAGCGGAATATGCTCCAAAACGTCATGTGCGTATATTCCTCGTCCTCGGTAAAGCGGCTGTAGCGCTCCACACCCACCGGGCCTCGTTTTGACAGCTTGCCTATTTGTATCATGTCGCAATCGGGCCAGTGGCCCTGCACACCTACACCTTCCCATTGTTTAGCATACTTCATCATGCCGGTTATTTCTTTCCAGTTATCCCAAAAATCATCGGCCATGCGCCACATATTGGCATTCCTGAGCAAGTGGTCGGTTTCACCAACGGGTGTTGCACCCGGTGAAAGACTTAATACAATTGGCCGGGCGCAATGCTCAATAGCCTTATAGTAGCCTTCCACTTCGGGCTCGCTATAGGGCCGCGAAAGGTCATCCACTTTGATAAAATCAACGCCCCAATCAGCATATAACTCCAATATCGAGTTTAAATATTCCTGGGCGCCGGGCTTTTTCATATTCAGTCCGTACATGTGGTTCATCCAGGGGCATTTTGAATTGGTGTCGGCAATCATATCAGCAGTGATGCCGTTTGTTCCTTTCACCGGCGATTTTGCCCAAACCGCCTGTCGCGGGATGCCGCGCATAACGTGGATGCCAAATTTTAGCCCAAGGCCGTGCACATACTCTGCCAGCGGACCAAAGCCCTTGCCGCCAAATGCCGATGGAAATTTGTTGGGCTGCGGGCTTAGCCGGCCCCATTTGTCCATGGTGAGCCATGGAATGTAGGAACCATCCGGCAAGCGCTGTTGAAACGGGTTACCGATGTTGCTACCCGGAGGGTTATCGTACGACCATAAAAAATCGACTACAATATATTGCCAGCCAACTTGTTTCAGGTTTTTGGCCACATAATCGGCATTGGCTTTTACTTCATCCTCGTGCACGGCCGAACCGAAACAATTGTAGCTGTTCCAGCCCATGGGCGGGGTTAAGGCAACGTTTTGTGCCGGTGAGGAAATGGAAATTGATACTAAGGCGCAAACGAGCACGGCGTACAGGTATTTCATGACGGTTGTAAGTTCTCTGCGTTAATTAATTAAGGGTTTCTTCTTTTTCTTTACTGCGCAATTCAACAATGTATTCGGAGGGCAACATACCAAATTCCTCGCGAAAAACCTTGGCAAAGTAGGCAGCGTTGTTAAATCCAACTTCGTAGGCGACACTGGCAATGCTCAGCTTGCTTTTCTCAAGCAGCTGCACTGCCCGCTTCAGGCGGATGGTTCGGATACAGTCAACCGGGGTTTTACCGGTAAGCACCAATAGCTTTTTGTAAAGCGACACCCTGCTCAGGTTCATGTTCCGGCTCATTTCTTCAACCGAGAAATTCGGGTTCGTTATGTTCTTTTCAATACAGGCAAAGGCGTTCTTTAAAAACTTTTCATCTTCCGACACCACCTCGATACCCGATGCCTGCACATCAACCTGTTTCTGGTAAGTTTTAGTAATCTTTAACAACCCATGAATTTTCGACAGCAATATTTCAAAGTTAAATGGCTTAACAATATAATCATTAGCGCCGCTGTTAAGGCCTGTTAACTGGTCTTCCTGACTGGTTAGCGCCGTGAGCAAAATAATTGGAATTTGCGCCGTGCGGCTGTCGGCTTTTATTTTCTTGCAAAGCTCGATGCCATTCATTTCGGGCATACTTACATCGCTTACAATAAGCTTAGGGTGCAACGCAAGAGCTTTTTGCCACCCATCCTTGCCGTTTACTGCTTCAATAATATGGAAGCTATGCTTCAGGTTATCCTTTAAGTAAAATCGTAAATCATCATTATCCTCTATCAATAAAATAGCCGGCTTTTTTGAGGAGTTATTTACATTTTCGGCTGCCGGCAATGCAGGGTACAGCGTTTCAATCGCATCAGGAAGATCTATTAACGACTCTTCGTGTAAGTCGCCAACAGGCAACTCGATGGTGAAGCAGGTGCCATAATCGGGCTCGCTTTCAATTTTGATATCGCCGCCATGCATCTTAACAAATTCTTTGGTTATTGACAAACCGATACCGCTGCCCTGGTTAAGCAGGCTCTCAGGCATGTTGTCCTGGAAAAAGCGCTCAAAAATCTTTTCCTGGTTTTCGGCGGGTATACCGATACCTGTATCCATGATTTTTATCTCCAGTATCTTTTGGTCGTGCGCAAAAACATCGGGCGAAAACAAGTTTATCATTACACTTATATAACCGCCCGACTGGGTAAACTTAAATGCATTTGATAACAGGTTAAACAGCACCCGTTCAATCTTGTCGTGATCGTAATTTGTAACGAACGAAGTAACCTCGCTTTCAAATAGAAACTGTATCTGTTTTTGATGTGCCACATCCGTGAACGACGATGAAACCTCTTTTATAAAATGGATGATATCGCCCTTTTTCAGACTGAGCTTAAGCTCGTTATACTCCATTTTACGAAAATCGAGCAACTGGTTTACCAGGTTGAGCAGCCGTTTGCCGTTGCGTTTTATCATGGTAAGTTGTTGCTGCTGGTCAGGCTTCTCGGCAGTTTTTATTAAATCATCAATAGGCGACAATATCAGCGACAATGGTGTCCGGAATTCGTGGCTTACGTTGGTGAAAAATTTAATCTTCATTACGTCAAGCTGATGCATGCGGCGGGCCTCTTCGCGCTCGTTGGCGATTTGCCGTTCTTCCTCCAGCTTATCATGCTTAAGCCTGAATTCGTTCCGCAGCTTCATAATGCCGCGGTGGCGGATAAAAAACAAAATACAGCCTATTAGCAGCACGTAAAACACATAAGCAAGCGGCGACTTCCACCATGGTGGCAACACCTTTATATTGAGGATGATAATGCTGGTGTTACCAATATCGTTGATATTGCTTGCGCGCACTTTAAATACATAATCGCCGGCGTCAAGGTTGGTAAATGTTGCCTTGCGCGAATTGTTGGGCACCGACAACCATTGTTTATCAAAGTCTTCCAGCTTGTATTGGTAAACAATTTTATCCGGGTTAAAATATTCCGTGGCCGCAAACTCAATGCTAAAATCGTTTTCATTGTGGTTCAGTATCAAATTTTTTGTGCTGGTAATGGAGCTTTTGAGCACCACGTTGCCATTAATGGTATCGCCAGCGGTTACGCTTTTGTTAAACAGTTGGAAATCGGTAAACAGCAATTGGGGCTTGCTTTTTGTTATACTGATGGCAGCCGGGTTAAAAACATTAAACCCATGTGCACCGCCAAATATCATATCGCCATTGGGCCTTTTAATAGCGGCATAGGCATTAAATTCACGCCCCTGCAACCCGTCTGACTCATCAAATTTATTTATGTGGAAGGTGTATCCTCTACCAGCCTGCAGCGCTGTAATGGCGGCCATGCCATTAGGTGTGCTGAGCCAAATTTTGCCGTTGTTATCTTCCAGTATCTTCAATACATCATTGGCAGGCAAACCATTTGCTTCGTTGAGGTTGTAAAATTTATTTGTTTTGGGGTTTAATACGCTTAAGCCATCTTTGGCGCCCATCCACATCAGGCCGCGGGTGTCCTGCAAAATGGTATTTACATCGTTACCAATAAGGCTATTGGGGTTATTGGGCTGGTTTTTGTAATGCCGGGCTATTGTGCTGCCCGTGGCTATAAAATCGATACCCTTATCGCGGCCTATCCAGATGTTTTTTTGCCGGTCTTCATATATAATTGCAGTGTAGTTTGACAGCATCTGGTAATTGGGGTGCTGAAAACTATTGGTAGCCCTGTCGTAAATATTGATTGCACCCGCAAACGTGCCTATCCACAGCTTTTGCGACGAGTCTTCTATAATGGTATATACCCTGTCGTCTGATATGCTGGAAGGATCGGTGTCGTTATGTTTATAATGAACGAACCTGCCGCCTTCAAAACGATCCAGCCCGCCAAAATACGTGCCAACCCAAAGCTTATGATCATGGTCTATGCAAAGGCTTATCACCACATTGTTAGCAAGGCTGCTGGCGTCGGCGGGGTTATGTTTGTATTGGGTGTACGTTTTTGTGCCGGCATCGTAATAGACCAGTCCGCCGCCGTTGGTACCCATCCATAAGTTGCCTTTTCCATCATCTGCGAAGCAGTCCACATCCTCATAAGGCAGACTCCTGGCATCCGAAAGGTAATGCCTTACCAGCGGGAACTGGATGATACTTTTGTGGTAATAGCTTATCCCCTGCTTAAAGGTACCTGCCCAAATTATGCCGATGTTGTCTTTGTAAAGCACCGTACTGTTACCCTGCAGCGATTTAGCATCATCCTCCTTATTTAATACATATTGTATATTGTTATTGGCCGGATTGATGATGTTTATGCCCCCGTGGTCTGTACCAATCCATATTTTGTTGTCGTCGGCCTGTAAAATGCTATAAATAACATTGTAATTGAGCCTGGTGCTGCCGGTTTCGGTGCTGAAATGGTCGAGCACATCGGTGTTAGGGTTGTAACGGTAAACTCCAAGCGGACTATCAGCGGCAAACAGCCACAGGTTGTTTTGGTTATCAACACTTACCGAATACCTTTCGGGCTTGTTATTGTTGGCTTTGGATAATTTACTGGTTTGCGCAACTATGGTGCTGGTACGGACATCGAGTTTGTCAATTTCACCGTCGGAATAAACAAGCCACATAAACCTGTGGCCATCTTCCACAACGTCAGTCACAGCATCAGAGTGTAAAATGGAAATTGAATTATTACCGGCGCTGTTAAAAAAACTGGTTGTATTGGTTTTAGGGTCGTAGCAATATAAACCCTCGTTGTTGGTTAAAAACCAAAAATTACCCTGGTTGTCTTTTTTAATGTTGGTCAGCTGGTCGGTTAATACTTTATATTTAACGAGTTCGCGGGCGATGTCGTTAGAAAATTTTTCGGTGATCGCGTCGTATATGCTGAACCCGCTGTGGGTTTTTATCCAGAGTTTTTTGCCGGGGCCTTCAAAAATGCCTGCAACGGCATTATCTCCCAATGATGTTGGATCATTTGCGCGGTGTTTAAATACTTTAAATTTATAGCCGTCGTACCTGTTTAATCCACTTATAGTACCGAACCACATAAATCCCTCGGCATCTTTAAAAATGCTGCTCACCTGGTTTATCGACAAACCATTGGTGATGTCCAGGTGCGAAAATTGATACGTCGTGTTTTGTGCATACAGCCATTGCTGCATCACCATAAACAGGATAACAATTTTGTAAACTCTAAAGTGCATCTTTTTTGTTGGGAGACAAGAATCAAGATGACAAGATTCAAGATAAGAGAAAAAAAGCCGCAAAATTTACTGGCATTTTTCTTAATTTCTTACTCGTTAGTTCCTGCTCTTGATTCTTGCCTCTTGATTTCTTGGTTCTACTATCTTGGTTCTATTCTTAATCTAATCTATGCAATAATTGTTAATATAACAGTAATTAATTTTCAACTGCACGCAGCATAGCTATTTATCACATCAAAAAAACGTTAAATACAATTAAACCGCGTTTGCTGCGCGTAACAGGTTTATTTATTGGCTTGCTGCTAAAGCATTGGTGGTAAAGTTAGGGGTTTATACAGCACATGGATACGACAAATGTTAAATTTGATACCACAAATGTTACAGAAGGATAAAAATGTTAACCGCTAATTTTATATAAAAACTTTCCCCGAGGTATAGGTTTCCCTGAATTCGCGGGGCACGCATTGTTTTTTGCGTTTAAAAGCGCGGTTGAAATTAGAGATGTTGTTGAAGCCACATTTATAAGCGATGAGGGCAATGGTATAATTTGTATCAACCAACATGCGCGATGCGTGGCCCAGTCTTATTTCGTTAATAGTATCGATAAACGATTTGCCGGTACGTTTTTTAAAAAACCTGCTGAACGAAACGGTGGGCATATTTGCTATTTTTGCCGCCTCGGCAAGCGCAATTGGTTTTTCGAAGTTATCATATAAAAACTCAAACACCTTTTCAACCCTGCGGCTCTTATAGGCAAATTTCTCGCTGGCAAAGCCCGGCTCCGACAACAACTTTATATTTGGCGCGACCGATAAACTGTGCAGAATTGACAACAAGGCCAGTACGGCCTCGAACTGGGTTTTCTGTTTTAAATTCACGATGCTGTCCAGCACGCCCACTGCTGTTTCCTGCGAAAAAAGTATACCGCGCTGGGCATTGTTAAACATGCTTTTGAGCATGCTTAGCTGGTTGCGTTTTAAAAAGCCCTCTCCAAATAAATCCTTATGAAACTGGATGGTTACTTCCTGTATGTCGCCGGGTTTGCGCTGATGGTTGAACCAGGAATGGTACAGGTTGGGGCCGATAAACACCAGCTCGATATCGTCAACCACGCCAATGCTGCCGCCCACAATACGTTTGGCGCCTTTGGCATTTAATATCAGGGTGAGTTCATATTCGCTGTGATAGTGCAGCGGGAAGTCAAAATCCTTTTTTATTCTTGACGATATGGTGAAACAATCGCCCGGAGTTAAAGGTGTTATTTCGTGCATTACGCCCGGAGTGACTGCCTGGTACATTGTTTTTAAAATTGGAGGTTGTTATTTGGTTTTGTAAAGCTATGGCATTACAATTTTTATTAATCCCACAAAAGTTTATGTTTATATAACAAATGTTAACCGGCGAGTAAATAAGGATGAGATTATTGGGAGTAAACGGCTTTTAAGTGATCCGAACAACGGCGATAAAATAAAAAAGAGCAAAACGCCAATGCATATTGCTCTTCAAATAAGAGTTTTAAAAAACTATCCCCTTGGCCTTTTCAAATTAAAGGCGACCAGGTAATTAATTTCGTCGGTAAGTATATTTTTTGCAGTTGGTAACTGGCTTTCGTTGTATGATGATTGCTTTAGTCCCTTTTGAGTCGCATGAAAGACCTGCAATAACATTTCGGGACCAACTTTTATGGACACAGCCGGAAAATAATCTTTATGAAGTTTTGAGCGGCCACTAGCTGTAACCATGCTCAATTCCCAAATATCGTCGGCTTTAAAGCCGTGCTCGCTGGCGGCATTCATTAAATCGTACAGGTACATACGGGTTTGAGCATCTACAGTTTGTACGCTCATGCTTATTTAGGTTTTTTGCCTGTGGCAATTTCAGATTTCGAACCTTTTTCTGACTGGTACGACGATACCTTTTTATTTGCGTTAACGCTCGGGGCTTTTTTTACCTCTTTGATGGTCTTTTTGTCTTTGCTCATTATTGGTAATGTTTAATGGAATAAATAATTAAACGCAGATACCAGGGTATTATTAGCCGAATGATAAGTATTGTTTAAGAAGATAGACGAAACAACGTTTAAACGCAGCTACTGCGGTAGTATGGAAATTTTAAAGGTAGGTTTTTTAAAGCAAAGTTTGGCTGCTGGCCGATAATAAATATCATAAGTCTCAAACTGGCGCAAGTTCCCTCAATTGTGCGAGATTAAGGGAGCATAATAATGGGATAACTAATACCCAAGCGCAACACCACCCGGAGGGGAAAAAATAAAGTGGGTAACCAGCTTATCCAGCAGCACAAACGCGGCAATAATAAGCGCAATACCGGCAACCTCGTTAAGCCGGTGCACAAATTTTACCGATATACGGTCGCGCAGCTTATCGGCATAAAAGGCTTTTGTGGTATCCAGGCCAAACTGCACGATAAGGATAGTTAAAAACATTATCCCGATTTTCAATGAGCGATTGGGCACACCTTCGTGGTAAACTGTACTTGCCGCGCCAATCACTATCGTCCAATGGAATAAAATGGTTGGGTTAAAAATGCACATCACAAAGCCTTTCAAAAAGTAGCCTGCGCGGTGCAGCTT
Source organism: Mucilaginibacter flavidus (assembly GCF_024055575.1). Classification (GTDB taxonomy): domain Bacteria; phylum Bacteroidota; class Bacteroidia; order Sphingobacteriales; family Sphingobacteriaceae; genus Mucilaginibacter; species Mucilaginibacter flavidus. Next base: position 233,851 of record NZ_JAMXOE010000001.1, read on the forward strand.
GGTGGGGATGGTGTTCTTATAGTTTATTTCAGACTTTTTGAACATGTAGTAAATACCGATGGCAAACAGAATGGCGCTGCCAAATATGCCTGCGTAGGTTTTATCGTGTGCGGTAATATCAAAATATTGTGAGCCGAACAGTATGGCGCCAACAAAAACCATGTCGCTGCAAACCACGCCCAAAGCTAATGCAACACCTGCATGGAAGCCCTTTTCGATGCTGGTTTTTATTAATGCAAAAAACACAGGGCCGGTTAAAAACGTAAGCACTAACCCAAACCCAATACCCGAAATAATAGCTTCTATCATTAATTAAGGCTTATGTGCCAGTTAATTTTAAAAAAGGCAGCACGAATATGCAACTTTATATAGTAAACAACCAAACTTAAAATTGTGATTTATTAATTAAAAAATATAGCAGAATTATAAAAAATCCCTATGTTTAGTGTTTCAAATACACCGCGTGTATAAACCTAATTAAAACAATGGAACAAAAAAACTCAAAAAATTACGGCTCTGCCTTGCTTACGCTTGTTACGGTATTTTTCTTTTGGGGCTTCGTAGCCGCCAGTAATGATATTTTAATACCTGTTTTTAAGGAGAAGCTTAATTTAGAACAGTGGCAATCGCAAATGATATCGTTCGCTTTTTATTTTGCCTATACTATTGGTTCGTTAATTTACTTCTTTATCTCGCAATCAATAGGAGGCGATATATTAAACAAGTTTGGCTATAAAAATGGTATAGCCGCGGGCCTGGTGCTTTCAGCCCTGGGTACTTTATTGTTCTATCCGGCTGCCGAAGCTGCTTCGTTCCTTCTAATGATATCTGGTTTATTTATTGTCGGTCTTGGATTTTCGCTTCAGCAAATTGCCGCCAATGCTTTGGTTGTAGCGCTTGGTGACCCCAAAACGGGTGCCATGCGTTTAAGTTTAACGGGCGGGGTAAACAACTTTGGCACCACTATAGGGCCGCTGTTGGTAAGCTTAGCCATTTTCGGCCAGGTTGGAGGTACTACTCACGTAGCAAGTATCAGCGCGGTAAAATTTCCATACCTTATATTAGGTGCGTTATTTATAGTTGTAGCTATCATTTTTAAATTCTCCAGCGTTCCCGACAAAATTCCAACTGTTACCGACGAGGTAATTACATCGCCAACGGACTCGGCAAAAGGCACAAAAACGCCAAAAACTGCCGACAGAAAAAACGCATTCAGTTATCTTCAATTGTCGTTAGGCATGATAGCCATATTTGTTTATGTAGGGGTTGAGGTATCAACCGCAAGTAATTTACCTGCATTTATGAAAGAGAAGCTGAACATCCCAACCGCTAACATTGCCCCTTTCATATCTTTATATTGGGCCAGTTTGATGATTGGACGATGGACTGCCTCCGTAGGTGCATTTAGCTTCGGCGACGGTATAAAAAAAGCGCTAAGGTTTATTATGCCTTATATCGCTTTCGCAGTATTCCTGGCTGTTAACCGGATTGCCCAGCACGATGTTACGCCGTTTTATATTTATGCATTTGTAATTGTAGTATTAATAATTGCCGATTTGTTAAGCCGTGGCAATCCTGCGCGCCAGCTTTTAATTTTCTCGGGTTGCGCAATAGCCGCATTATTCATCGGCATGATGTCATCGGGCATGGTAAGCGTGTTTGCGTTTATTAGTGTTGGTTTATTTTGCTCAACACTATGGCCATGTATTTACACACTTGCCGTTACCGGCCTTGGCAGGCATACGAACCAAGGTTCAAGCTTTTTAATCATGATGATTATGGGTGGTGGTGTAATAAGCTTATTGCAAGGCTACTTAGCCGACAATCATCTATTGGGTATTCAATGGTCGTACCTGGTTGGTGTTGGCTGTTTTGCCTATTTAGCATTTTATGCTATTAAAGCTAAAAGCGCATTAAAATCACAAGGTATCGATTTTGATAAAGTAGAATTGCAGGGAGCACACTAAGCCCTTCGCAGGATAGTCATTAAGTCATTGGTCATTGGTGTAAAAACTGGTGACCAATGACGTTTTTAGTCTAATCCTTCGGCTCAAATACAAATGACTAAAGATACTGACCAATGACCAAATTATCCTTCGATCGGATTTATATGAACCTGGCAACCGATCTTGCTAGTCGCTCGCATTGCGTAAAAGCCCAGGTAGGTGCTGTTTTAGTGAAGGATACACGCATCATCTCAATCGGTTACAACGGACCTCCGGCTGGTACACACAATTGCGATGAAGAATGGCCTGAAACCGGATGCGCCCGCGACTCAAAAGGTAGCTGTTCACTTGCATTACACGCAGAGCAAAACGCCATACTTTATGCAGTTAAAAACGGCGCCAATCTTGAAGGTGCTACATTGTATACCACACTATCCCCTTGCCTGCCCTGTGCAAGGCTCATCTTTTCTGCAGGTGTAAAAAGGGTTTTTTTTGATAAATCCTATGCTGCCTATAAAGGCATCGGCAGTGATGAAGGGGTTGATTTTTTGAACAAGTTTGGGGTGAAGGCTACCAGATTTGAACATGATTCAGCGATTTAAAAGATTTACAGGATTCGTTTGCAGCCAACGATTAGGAGATACTGTAAGTACCAATAACCTTAACTTACAGGAAGCTAAAAATCATTTAAATCCTACTAATCCTTAAATCGTGTCAAGCAACGGTTCTACTTTACTCAAAGCAAACAGTAACTGTTCATCAGGCGTCAAATCGGTATTATCCAATATAATTGCATCCTCGGCCCGCACCAAAGGGCTTTCGGCGCGGGTGGTGTCCTGGTAGTCACGGTGGGCCAGGTTTTCAAAAACGTCTTCCAGGGTTATATCGGGGTTGTTCGGGTGCAGTTCTTTGTACCGCCGCTCTGCCCGGATCTTGGGATCGGCAGTCATGAAAATTTTAACAGGGGCATCAGGGAAAACGGCGGTACCTATGTCGCGGCCATCCATCACAATGTTTTTTGATTTGCCCATGCGTTGCTGCTGCTTCACCATCTCGTGCCTAACTTCGCGTATAGCTGATACAGAACTTACCAATTCAGAAACTGGCATTTGCCTTATCTCATCTGATACCTCTTCGTCGTTCAGTGTAATATGGGTCTGGTAATCGCGCGAATGGAAATTAAGGTGGATATTTTTAAGCGCTTCGGCGATTTGTTGATGATTTGTTAAATCGATATTGTTCCTTAAAAAATATAAGGCAACCGCCCGGTACATTGCCCCGCTATCAACATAAATAAAATGGAGTTTTTTGGCCAAAGCTTTTGCCAAAGTGCTTTTTCCGCATGATGAATAGCCATCAATTGCAACTACTATATTGTTACCCATGTGAGGCGAAGGTAGTGAAAAAGTAGGCAGTTGGCAGTGAGCAGTTGGCAGTTTTTTTGAAAAAATCGACAGTGGCGGCTGCCTTTCCCGTAAAAAAAGCAGGTGGCTGGCCGTGACGAGTTTGCAGTTTATCAACAATAATGTCGGGCGTCGCTGCAAACTGCCAACCGTAAACTGCAAACTTTCTCCTAAATTCGCCCTATGAATTTTAACAAAGCCGAACTGCAAAAAGAAACCACCTACAAGGCATCGCGCAGCGGCGGCAAGGGCGGACAAAACGTTAACAAGGTATCCAGTAAAGTTGAACTGCTGTTCTCGGTAGATAATTCCGCCTTGTTTACCGAGGAAGAAAAGGCTGTTCTAAACGAAAAATTACAAAATCGTTAAAACAAAGATGGCCTGGTGCAAATAATTTGCGACGAGGAGCGCAGCCAATATTTAAATAAGGAAAAAGCAATTGAAAGGCTTATAGTTTTACTAACCAAAGCGTTACACAAACCAAAAGCACGCAAGCCCACCAAAGTAAGCAAAGCCGTTAAGGCAGCCCGGCTGGACTCAAAAAAAATAAATTCGGCAAAAAAAGAAAGCCGGAGACGAGTGATTGGAGATTAGAGACGAGAGATTAGTTAATTGCGGCAGGCCGTTTTTGAGTGGGCTTAATCCCAGACAACTAATTTCTAATTAACCAACCTCTAATCTCTCTACCTAAACCTATACAGGGCAGTTATACTACCCCATTGTTCTGATCGCACCATTTCTTTGGTTTCCTGCGTATGGAAAATAGCAGCGGCGTCAATAACAAATCGACCGGTTGTAAATGCTACGCCAAACTGGTTGCTAAAAATAAACGGCTCTTTAGTACCCCTTATTTCGATGCTGCCGGGGGCGTTGTGATTGTTAAATAAACCGCCTTCAATAGTTGCATCGTACAACACATAATTTAATAGCGGCTTGTAGTAAAAAAATATCTCGTGTGCATGTAGTGGCGCTATGGTTTGTGTTTTAATAGCGCTGCTTTGTGTAGCTACCGAGTTAAATAGCTGGTTAAAGGAGCCTACGCGCAACATCCCGCCCGCACCTGCGCCGCTAAAGCCATTGCCCAGGTTTACATAAGTTGCGTATGAAACATCAATCCAGCTACCCCGTGTTATCAGCCCGTTAAATGCGGCCGATAGATTAAGCTGCGCCTCGTTGTGTATCTGGAACTCCCAGCCATCGGGGTGGTAAAAACCAAAGTGATCATGCACATAATCCTGCACCTCTTTGCCGTAAGCGCCCGGCCCAATAATACCTACCTGGGCGCCAAGTTTTAAGTTACTTTCATTTTTATACAGGAAGTTGAGCGTAGCACCGGCGTAAAGGTAGCCAGCAAAGGGTCTGTCGACCAGGTAAGGCTGGTCAGCACCTTTAAACAGCACGCTGCCACTTTGGGGGTTATATATTTTTTGGCCAAACTCAATACCAAACACTTTGTTAGCCAGTTTACTGTCTTTGTACACGGTTAACGCGTGTCGGTAATGCAGGTAAATACCATCGGTATAATACCTGTCTGAACCTTGCAACAAGTAGGAATCATTGTCGGTTTGTAAGCCTATTTCGGTACTGTGTGATTGGGCTAAAACGTTTGCAGCACAAAAAAAGCTAAAAAGGAAGGGTAAAAATTTTATTCTCATCCGGTTTTTTTGGATTAACTGCCTAAAATAGCAAAAGCCCCGATAATTCAGGGCCTTTGTAAATATTTTTACCTTTTAATATTAGAACGTATAGCCAATGCTGAAACCGCCTTCGGCAATTACGCCATCGTCGTATAAAACGGGTACGAACGCTATCCTGAAATTAATACCGCCATTATCCTGCTGAAAGCGATAGCCTAATGTAGCAGTACCTATAAAGCCGGTTATGTTATCAAATTGAAAAAACGTTCCATTAGTGGTGCCATGCGAGCGTACAAAAGTCGTGCCTGCGCCAATTTCAATAAAACTATTGGGCGCTGTGCGGGTTAACCCGGCCAGGTAATTTATTTGCAGGGGGACAGACGCCACCCAATTTGCACCGGTGTTGTAGTAACCTGCGCCAATCCTGTAACCCCATTTGTCCCTTCTTTGACCAAAACGGGTGTCGTAGTTAATGGTAAGTGCAAGTCCCGGGCCACCAACTTCCAAAAATACTGTACGGGGCTTTTTAACGTCCTCAACTGTTGTATCCCTTTTAATAGGGTTTGCTTCAAGGTTTTGGGCTCTCAAATAAAATGATGATGTGATAAAGAGCAATAAAAAAACGGCTTTTAGGGTAAAAGTTTTCTTCACTTTTTTAAATTGTTTGGGGTTTATTAACTGTTAGCATAATTACTTTATAATTACGATAACATGTAATACGCTGATGCTGCTAAAAAAGTTTCAGCTTATACCGGCTACGTATTACAACGGCTTCCTGATTTGCCAAGTTACAGGCAATTTCAGGAAGCCGTTAGCCAAAGATATTAACAAACGTGGATTAAGCTGCAGGATTGCTAACAGCTTCTTTTACAGCAAGGTCAATCGGGTCAATTACCTTTTCATTTAACAGTGCCAGGTCAATAACCTCACGCATTTCGGTAACGTAATTAAATTTAAGGTCTTTTATATAATCTTCCTTAATTTCTAATATATCTTTCCGGTTTGATGCGCATAAAATTATCTCTTTTATGTTGGCACGTTTGGCGGCAAGTATTTTTTCTTTGATACCCCCTACCGGCAACACACGGCCGCGCAGGGTTATTTCACCGGTCATGGCCAGGTGTGGTTTTATTTTACGCTGGGTAAAGGCCGATGTTAAAGCAGTAAGCATTGTGATACCTGCCGACGGCCCGTCCTTCGGCGTAGCGCCTGCCGGAACATGCACATGTATATCCCACAAATCAAAAAGCCTCGGGTCGATATCAAAATATGATGCGTGGGCACGCAGGTAAGCAAGTGCTATAGTAACCGATTCCTTCATTACATCGCCAAGGCTGCCGGTTAAGGTTAATTTGCCTTTACCGGGGCTTAAGCTGGCCTCAATGAACAGTATATCGCCGCCAACCGATGTCCAGGCAAGGCCGGTTACTACGCCGGCGACATCGTTACCTTCATAAAGGTCTTTATCAAATATTGGTGCGCCGAGTATTTTTTCGACTTCCTTTTTGTTTACGGTGGGGTTATAGGGTTCTTCCATGGCAATATTTTTTGCCACACCACGCACCAGCGAGCCTATTTTTTTCTCAAGCGCACGCACTCCTGATTCACGGGTATAGTCGACTATCAATTTTTCGATAATCTCTGGCTTAACCACCACGTCCTTCGCTTTCAGCCCATGCGCCTCACGTTGTTTCGGCACAAGGTGTTGTTTGGCTATTTCAATCTTTTCTTCAATAGTATAGCCATTTACTTCTATAATCTCCATACGGTCCAGCAGTGCCGGCTGTATGGTGCTTAAAGAGTTTGCTGTCGCGATGAACATCACATTCGAGAGGTCGAAATCCATCTCCACATAGTGATCGTAAAAAGTGCTGTTCTGTTCAGGGTCGAGCACTTCGAGCAACGCAGAAGACGGGTCTCCCCTGAAATCATTACCTACCTTATCAATTTCATCCAAAATAAAAACTGGATTGGCTGCGCCGGCTTTTTTTACCGATTGGATGATGCGACCAGGCATTGCGCCGATGTATGTTTTACGGTGTCCCCTTATCTCGGCTTCATCACGGATGCCACCTAAAGCCATCCGCACATATTTACGCCCTAATGCTTTAGCTATAGATTTGCCAAGTGATGTTTTGCCGACGCCCGGAGGGCCAACCAGGCAAAGAATAGGCGCTTTCATATCGTGCTTCAACTTAAGCACCGCCAGATATTCAATAATACGTTGTTTTACTTTATCCAGACCAAAATGATCCTTGTCCAGAACTTTTTGGGCCCGTTTCAGGTCGAAGTTATCCTTGGTAAATTCGTTCCACGGTAAATCAAGCAAAAGCTCAAGGTAATTTATCTGCACCGAATAATCAGCTGCAGCTGGGTTAGTACGTACCAGTTTTTCAAGCTCTTTATTAAAATGGTCTTTAACATCCTTGCCCCACTTCTTTTTTGAAGCGCGCAGTTTCAGGCTGTCAATCTCCAGGTCGGGCGATGAGCCGCCTAGTTCTTCCTGTATGGTTTTTAGCTGCTGGTTTAAAAAGTAATCGCGCTGCTGCTTGTCCAAATCAACCCTAACCTTGCTTTGAATTTGGTTTTTAAGTTCCAGCATCTGCAGGTCTAAAGTCAAGTGCTCAAGTACCAGGTTTGCCCTGTTGCGCAGGTTGGGTTCTTCCAGCAATTGTTGTTTTGCCAGCATGTCGGCATTCATGTTTGATGATATGAAATTTATCAAAAATGAAGTGCTTTCGATATTGCGGATGGCGATACCGGCTTCGCTGGGAATATTTGGCGACAGCTGGATAATGCTCATAGCCATATCCTTTATCGACGAAACCATCGCCTTAAACTCTTTATCCTCTTTATGTTTCGACTCTTTAAAAGGTTCGATCGTAGCTTTGATATATGGAACGCTCTGTACTTCGTCCTTTAAAACAAAGCGTTTTTTGCCCTGCAGTATAACGGTGGTGTTACCGTCAGGCATTTGCAGCATTTTTACGATGAGTGCAATGGTGCCTGTTTTGTTTAACTGGGAAAAAGAGGGGTCCTCAATCGCCACATCTTGTTGAGCAACTACCCCAATCATCCGGCTGCCTTTATTTGCATCGCGGATAAGTTTGATTGATTTATCGCGACCAACGGTTATCGGGATAACGACACCGGGGAACAATACGGTATTGCGCAGCGGTAGTATGGATAATATGTCCGGCAAAGCCTCATTGTTCATTTCCTCTTCGTCTTCGGTCGACATCAGGGGAAAAAACTCTGAATCTTCATTTATTACCGGTAAAGCACTTTTAAAATCAAATGGATCAAAATTCATCAACTACCTTTTATGTTTTGTATAAAAACGTCATATTGTCAGCCCGCAAAGATACGGGCAATTTTACACAGGTTAAATAACAATAATTCCTGTGGTATTACTATGGTTCAAGAGGTGTGCCAATAAACAGCAATAATCACCTACAATTGTTTTTAGGCTATAAAACACTGATAATATGTGTATTACAAACACTGTGGGTTATAACCTAAAAAAATAAAATTATTGATAAAGATGAAAAAAAGTCATATCATCGTGGCCTGTTTGATAAATTATTAGTACTACCAACACAAAAAAAGCTGTAATGGCATAATATTTTCTTGCTATAACAGTTTACATATATACTGTTTTGATAATCACAAATAGCCCTGGATGAAGATTTCGGTAATTATTTCTTTTTTAATTATTTCTTCTGTTGAAAACCTGGTTGCTCAAAATTCCTATATCAAATTAGGCCAACAGGCTTTAATGGACGGGGATTTTAAAGTTGCTGTGGCACAGCTTGAACGGGCATGCTTAATTGATTCAACCAATTCGACCGCTTTGCTGATGCTGGGCTATTCTTACTACCATAGCGAGAATTATAAAAAGTCGATTGCTGCTTATACAAAAGAAATTGCGATAAACCCAACGGATGCAACCGCCTACTACTACAGGGCCAGGGCAAAGGGCTATTTAGGCAAGGACAACCAAACCAGCCCTGCCGACAAAGAAAAGTATTTATTAGGAGCCATATTCGACCTTACCAAAGCCATTGCTATCGATCCGGATGACACCCGGAACAAATATTACCAGGTTAGGGGCATTGCTTACCGCGAATATGGTGTATTTAAAATGCAGTCTACCGGCCACTCCTACGATAAAGCCAGGGCAGTTAATTCGTTAAAAGCGTCGATTGCCGATTTGGAAAAAGTATTGAACGATAACTCCGGCCGGATGGATATTTCGGCTTTGATCGACCTTTCGAAACAAAAACTCGCCGAAGCACAAGCGCATAAATAAGTCCGTAGTCGTTAATCTGAAGTCTTCAATATATAATTTCGGTTAAATACAAAACACCTGATAATCAGCTTGTTTCACAGCGTTCCGGGTGTTCCGCGTGTAAAAATGGAACATTTTACGTGGCAAATGTGCTTTTTTTGAACCCGTTTCCCTCGATGCGCCCCCTCTCCTTTGGCGAGGGCATGGTGAGGTAAAGACCAATCGTCCGGGTATCGCCCTCAATCCATTGGAATGTTTTCTTAGTCGAACGCACATTAACTTAAGATTTTAGACTTAAGACTAAGAGCTTTATTTCTGAATCACCCCTTGTATTCTATAATGATTATTGCCCATCAATTTAACATGCTGGTCTTTTTCAATCAAATATAGCGAGTCGGGGTAGTAGCTTAACTTTTCAACGTCTTTGTAAAGCATGTTTTCGGTTTTTATATAAATAACCATCCACTTTACTTTGTCGTTTTCTTTTTTGATAATAATCTCGCGAACCTTAAGCTCAGGCGTTTTGGCTTTGTATAGCAGCAGACTGTCACCAGTTGCTATAGTGTAGCTGCTTTTCCAGGCAGGGCGATTAATGTCGGCACCAATAAAGGTGTCCAGTTCCTGGCCCCAATTTTCAATCTTTACCTTTTTTGTTTCGGTTACACCGTTATGTCTTACAGTTTTTAAAACATAGGGATTCAGCTTTTTAAGGCGGGCAGTATCGGCAGTAAAATAGCCTTTAATATCAAAGTATTGCGCGGAGCCGCCGGTTTCGGCAGGCTTGCAGGCCAGGCTGCCTGTTAACAGGCAACCGGCCAAAGCAGTAACAGTAAGTAATTTTAACCTACACCAATACATTCCCGCCCATTTGTTCAGGAATTGCTATCCCTAAAATTTTCAATATGGTTGGCGCAATATCGCCCAGTTTACCATCTTTAACCTGTTTTACATCGTCGTCAATAACAATGCAGGGAACAAGGTTGGTAGTGTGGGCCGTGTTTGGCGTACCGTCGTCGTTTATCATATAATCGGCATTGCCGTGGTCGGCTATTATTATAAACGAATAGCCGTTGGCAATCCCGGTTTCAACAACGTCGCGGGTGCAGGCATCGGCAGTTTCAGCAGCCTTAACAACCGCGCTGAATACCCCGGTATGGCCCACCATATCTGTATTGGCAAAGTTCAAAACAATAAAATCGGCCCATCCGCTTTTTAGTTCGGGGATAATGGCGTCGCGTATGCCTTCGGCACTCATTTCTGGCTGTAAGTCATACGTCGCCACTTTTGGCGAAGGCACTAACAGGCGCTTCTCGTTGACAAATTCCTTTTCGCGGCCGCCTGAAAAAAAGAACGTAACATGCGGGTATTTCTCAGTCTCGGCAATTCGTATCTGGTTCTTTCCGGCGTCTTCCAATACTTCGCCCAGGGTTTTTGACAAGTCATCCTTGGTAAATACCACCTTTACATTTTTAAACGTTTCATCATACGTCGTCATTGTGATATACTCGAGGTTCAGCGGATGCATATTATATTCAGGGAATGCCTTTTGGGTTAAAGCAAGCGTGATCTCGCGCCCCCTGTCGGTCCGGAAGTTGAAGCAAAGCACCACATCGCCTTCTTTGATCACCGCCAGCGGCTTTCCGTCTGCGCCGGTCTTTACAATCGGTTTAATAAATTCGTCGGTAACACCTTGCAGGTACGATTCTTTGATAGCCTGGATAACATCATTGGTATGCTGGCCTTCGCCGTTTACCATCAGGTCGTACGCCAGTTTTACGCGTTCCCAACGGTTGTCGCGGTCCATGGCGTAATACCTGCCTATTGCCGAGGCAAGCTTTACATTAGTATTTTCAATATAATCCTCAAGCTCTGTAATAAAGCCTTGGCCCGATTTTGGGTCAGTGTCCCTGCCATCTAAAAAGGCATGGATAAATACTTTATCTAAATCATAGGCACCAGCGGCATCGCACAGTCCCTTTACATGTTTTATATGCGAGTGTACACCACCATCAGATACCAGGCCGATGAAATGTACGTCTTTATTGTTTTGCTTTGCGTATTCAAATGCTTCCTTTATAACCGGATTCGTGGGGAATTCGTTATCGTCGACAGCCTTGTGTATGCGGCCAAGTTCCTGGTAAACAACACGGCCCGCGCCGAGGTTCATATGCCCAACTTCGGAGTTGCCCATTTGCCCGGCAGGCAAACCAACAGCTACACCTGATGCTTCCAGTTTGGAGTTTGGATATTTTTTTAGCATTGAATCGAAAAAAGGCGTATTAGCCGCCACGATAGCATTCGATGCGTCATTACGGCCGTAACCCCAGCCGTCCAGAATTATTAGCGCGATTTTTTTTTGTTTTTCCACAATGCAAATATAAAGGCAACGTTGTTAGTTGTATAAATATTTATTGATTAAGTTGATTAAGTGAATGGTTGACCATGTTAGCAATCAACCCAACCAAACCCCATCAACTCATAAACTTGCAAAGCCATGAAACTACTTTATCTGCCGTTGCTTGTTATTTTTTATGTGATACCAACTGCAGTCGGGCCAATTGAAAAGGTCGCGGAATTGATACGCCAGGGAAACGTGAGCGAACTATCGAAAATGTTCGCCGCTAACGTTGAGATAAGTATGCAAAGTGACGACAATGTTTATTCAAAAGTTCAGGCAGGGCTTATACTCGATAAATTTTTCAGCCAAAATAAACCTATATCGGTAAAAATATTTCATAAAGTAAATTCCAACCCTAAATACCAGTTTGCCGTTATTATTCTGAACACACAAAAAGGACCTTTCCGCATAACCTATACATTGAAAGACACAGACGGCACCCTTGTGTTGATTGAACTGCTTATAGAGCCGGAGAAGGTGAAATAAGTTCATAGTTGATGGTTAATAGTTCATAGCCGACGAGGTATTAGTGGCAATGGTTCGTAGCAGCAGCAGTTATTGGCATTTTATTAATATCGAAAATTGGACCTACTTTCGCTAATTTACAGCCGCTGCTACCATGAACTATTAACCATCAACTATGAACTCCCTCCACACTTTATTCTATGAACTATGAACCATGAACCATGAACTATTATTACTTTTGCCCAATAAACAAAGCACACAGGTTTGGACAAACTACTTATTGATAAATTTATTTCCGACTCATTAAATGAAGACGTTGGTGATGGGGACCACACCTCGTTAGCTACTATACCGGCGGGCAAGCAAGGCAAAGCAAAACTTTTAGTAAAAGATGAAGGCATTTTGGCGGGTGTTGAACTTGCGCTCGAAATATTCCACATTGTTGATGCCAACCTTAAAGTAACCGTATTTTTTAACGACGGGGCAAAGATAAAACCAAAAGATGTAGCCTTTGAAGTTGAAGGCGACGCCCGTAATATTTTAACAGCCGAACGCCTGGTGCTCAATTGCATGCAGCGCATGAGTGGCATAGCCACCAAAACCCGCGAAATTGTGGACCTTTTGGAGGGCACCAATACTAAAGTATTAGACACCCGGAAGACAACCCCTGGCATGCGTTATCTCGAAAAATGGGCTGTCAGGATAGGTGGCGGTGTAAACCACCGGTTTGGGTTGTACGACATGATATTGATAAAGGATAATCATGTTGATTATTCGGGCGGGATAAGGCAGGCTATCGAAAATACGCAACAATACCTCATCAATCAAAACAAAAAGCTGGCAATTGAGATTGAAGTAAGAAACATGGAAGAATTACAGCAGGTTTTAGAAACTGGCGGTGTTAACCGCATACTGCTGGATAACTTTAATTTTGATACGCTGCGAGAAGCGGTTAAGATTATCAACGGGAGATTTATCACGGAGGCATCGGGCGGTATAACAATCGACAACATACGGGAATATGCCGCTTGCGGGGTTGATTATATTTCGGTAGGTGCTTTAACCCATTCAGTAAAAAGCTTAGATTTGAGCCTGAAGGCAGTTGATTAGTGGTTAGGAATTGGAGATAACGATTTTGTTGAAAAATCCTGCCGGACAGTAACTGACGTACCGAAAAAATGAATGAAGAACCGTGCTACTTTATTTTTGTTTCGGACTTCCGGACTTTCCCGACTTTCGGACTTAATTTATTAATATTGCCGTAAAATGATAACTGGCTACTCTGTTTCAGCACTTATTCTGGCTTATTTTTGCGGCTCCATCCCCACAGCTGTTTGGATTGGTCAGGCTTTTTACGGAGTTGACGTGCGCGAGTACGGCAGCGGCAATGCCGGGGCAACCAACACATTCAGGGTGTTAGGCAAAAAAGCGGGTATCCCGGTAATGCTAATCGATATTTTAAAGGGATGGACCGCAACAAGCCTGGCCTATTTTATAGGCGTTTCAACCACGGGCGGGCCGCATTCAAATTATATTAGTTACCAGCTAGCCTTGGGTATTGCAGCAGTAATGGGCCATTTATTCCCGGTATTTGCTGGGTTTAGGGGTGGCAAAGGCATTGCAACTTTATTCGGCATGGTATTAGCTGTAAACCTCGATGCAGCTTTATTTTGTGTATCGGTATTTATTGTAGTTTTATTAGCTACCCGTTATGTATCGCTCAGTTCAATAACGGCGGGCTTTGCTTACCTGGTAGGTGTTACGTTTATTTTTAATAAATATACAAGTAACCTGGTAGTAATTTTCGGTATGCTAATTTGCCTGTTGATACTGGTTACCCACCAAAAAAATATTGAGCGGCTGTTAAAAGGTAAAGAATCAAGAGTAAATCTATTTAAGAAAAAAACCGCCGTATGAAAAAGAAACTTATGCTTGGAGCCATTTTGTTGGCTATTTATTCATGTGCTACAGTCCCGCTAACCGGGCGTAAGCAACTATCACTGGTTGATGATACTCAAATAAACCAGTCGGCAGCCCAAAGCTATAGCCAACTTCTGTCTGATCCAAAAACGGTAGTGGTAAGCAGCGGCACCGATGTTCAACGGGTAAAACGCGTGGGTGGACAGCTTGCAACAGCTATTGAAGGATATTTAAAAACAAACGGGTTTGGTGATCAATACAGCTTTAAATGGGAATTTAACCTGATAAAGAGCAGCGAAGTAAACGCATGGTGTATGCCAGGCGGAAAAGTTGCGGTTTATAGTGGGCTGATGCCACTTGCCAAAACTGATGCAGAACTTGCTACCGTTATGGGCCACGAAATTGGGCACGCCATAGCCCGTCATTCTGCAGAGCGCGTTTCGCAGCAAATGGCGGTGCAGGGTATTGGCGGTGCAGTTAGTGTTGCATCGTCGACAAAAAGCGAGGGCACTCAAAATATCATCAATTCGTTATACGGCGTTGGCGGACAGCTGGCACTACTAAAATATTCGCGTGACCAGGAATCGGAAGCCGATCGCTTAGGCCTGACGTTTATGGCCCTTGCGGGCTACGACCCGCATGCCGCCCTTAGCTTTTGGCAAAATATGGCAGCACAAAACAAAGGTGGCGCTCCACCCGAATTGCTAAGCACCCACCCTGCCGACGCAACCAGGATTGCTGATATCCAGAAAAGGATACCAGAAGCCATGAAGTATTACAAACACTAAAATTTATCCCGCTTTTATGCGGGATTTTTTATTTATGGGAAAACGTAAATTTTTAGAAGCCCGCTGGAACAACCTTTTAATGCTGAACTACGAGGTTCCCCCCGAGGTGTTAACACCTTATTTGCCGCCATACACAGTGCTCGACCTGTGGGAAGGCAAAGCGCTGGTGAGCATGGTTGGCTTTCTGTTTTACGATACCCGCGTTCTTGGCATTAAATGGCCATTCCACGTTAATTTTGAAGAGGTTAACCTGCGCTTTTATGTGAAGCACTTTGATGGTAAGCAATGGAAAAGAGGAGCCGTTTTTATCAGCGAAATTGTTCCAAAAAGCATAATTGTATTAATGGCCAACAATTTATATAAAGAACACTACCGCGCGTTGCCTATGAGGCATTCCGAACTACCCGCCGGGGATATCGCCACCACATTTTTATATGAATGGAAGTTAAAAGGCAAGTGGAATAAGCTTGGTGCAACCGTAAGTAACCATTTTGAGGACATACAGCCCGGCAGTCCCGAAGAGTTTATTTTTGAGCACTACTGGGGCTACAACAAACTAACAGATGCTAAAACCATGCAATACCAGGTTGAGCATATATCATGGCAAATTGCCGAGGTGACCAACCCTGTTTTTGATGCTGATATTGCTGAATTATATGGCGAAGAGTTTGTGTCTTTTTTAAGCGAAAAGCCATTTTCGGCGTTTTTTGCAAATGGTTCGGAGGTTAATGTGCGGATTGGGGAGAAGATTGTGAGTGACCTAACACTTGCAGTATCGCCTGCGCCTTAAGTAAACACTCCTCATACTCTTTTTCCGCATCAGCATAATAAGTTATGGCGCTGCCTGCATGAAAAGAAAGGTACTTGTTAGTTTCGTTATACAACAGCGTCCGTATAACCACGTTAAAATCAAAATCCCCGTCAGGACTAAAGTAGCCTATTGCACCGGAGTAAACACCGCGCCGGCTTTGTTCATATTGTTCCATCAGCCGCATGGCATTTATCTTGGGCGCGCCGGTCATGCTGCCCATCGGGAAAGAGTTTTTGATAGCTTGCACGGCGCTAACATCTTCTGCAAGCTCGCACACCACTGTCGATATCATTTGATGCACATGTGCAAAGCTATAAATACCATACAGTTCTTCAGCTTTAACAGTCCCGGGTTTAGCTGACAGAGTGAGGTCATTTCGTACCAGGTCAACTATCATTACGTTTTCCTGCAGCTCTTTTGTGTGATTCCTGAGCTCATTAATCAACGCTTCATCTGCTGCTGCTGTGGCACCACGTTTTGCAGTGCCTTTAATAGGTTGCGATATTAATTTGCCGCCCCTTTTGGCCAGGAATCGTTCGGGTGTGGCGCATAGCACGTATTTATCCCTCAGTTTAAAAAAAGCAGAAAATGGATTTGGCGATACCTCGTTCAGCTTAACAAAAACCGACAGCGGGTCAATAACAGCATTTTCTGCAAAAAATTCCTGGCAAAAGTTGGTTACATAAATATTACCCCGGTTTATGTGCCCTTGTATTTTTTCGACGGCTTCAATATAACCCGCTTTGCTTAAACGCGACCGGATATCCACCATTGCTTCGTCTGACTGGCGCGAAAGCACCTGCCCTGCGATACTTTTGAAAACGCCGGCCGGGTCGTCGGCGATTATTTCAACTTTATTTTTTTGAAAGATTAACAGGTATTGCGGTACAAAAAAGTACAGGCCAGGAAATCCAAGGCCGTCTGGGTTTTCAGATGTTAAATCTTCAATTTCGTTTTTTAGGTCGTAAGTCAAAAAGCCGGTCATCCACCCCGGGTGTCGATCCCTGAAACTCTGCAATTGATCAAACGCCGAACCAGTTTCTGCGGTAATTTCGTCTTTAACGCCAATGGCAATCAACGCATCAAACTTACCATAACTATCGTTAAAATCATTCGAATCCAGGTAGCAGCACACATCAAAACCCGAAGCCCATTGCAACGCTTTTCTTTTATATTCCGCCGGACTTGAAAGGTATTGAATCACACCGCAAAAATAGAATCAAAAAATGAAAAGGCCCCATTTAGGGGCCTGTATCTTAATTTTTAAATTATCGTTTATGGATGCAAAACCAGCGTTTGCTTCCTGTCTGGCCCTACCGATAAATATTTAATCGGCACTTCCAATTCCTTTTCCAGGTAGTCGATATACGATTGTAATTTGGCCGGTATTTCAGATAATTCGGTTATCCCAGTCAAATCTTCATTCCAGCCATCAATTTCTTTTAAAACGGGCACAGCCTCAACACAGCAAATATCGTAAGGCATATAATCTATCTTCTCACCTAAATAATTGTAATGCGTACAGGCGTATATTTTATCGAAACCGCTTAATACGTCAGCTTTCGTCATTACCATTTGGGTAACGCCGTTAAGCATAATAGCATATTTTAAAGCCGGCAAGTCAATCCAGCCGGTACGGCGTGGCCTGCCGGTAGTGGCGCCAAACTCATGACCAATACGGCGTAATTCTTCACCTGTTTCATCATTCAGTTCAGTTGGGAAAGGGCCACCGCCTACGCGTGTGCAGTAAGCTTTAAAAATGCCTATCACCTCTCCTATTTTATTTGGTGCAATACCCAAGCCTGTGCAGGCACCGGCTGTTGTAGTATTTGATGAAGTTACAAATGGGTACGAGCCGAAGTCAATATCAAGCATAGTGCCTTGTGCGCCTTCCGCCAAAACTTTTTTTCCTTCTTTCAGGTAGCTGTTAACCAAATGCTCCGAATCAACCAGTTGAAATTTATTAATCAGTTCAACCGCCTCAAAGAAAGCGGCTTCGCGTTCCGAAAAATCGGCTACTTCGCCATAAAGCGAGGTAAGCATTGATACGTGCTTGTCAACCAGTTTTTGGTAACGTTCTTTAAAATCAGGCAGCGTAGTATCTCCGACACGCAAACCATTACGGCCGGTTTTGTCCATATACGTCGGCCCAATACCTTTTAATGTCGAACCGATTTTACCTTCGCCCATTCTTTTTTCAGAAGCAGCGTCGAGCAGTTGGTGCGTTGGCAATATCAGGTGTGCCTTTTTGGCTATCATCAGGTTGCCTTTGGCTAATAAATCGTGCCCGGCATCTTTCAATTTGTCAATTTCCCTTTTAAGGGTTATCGGGTCGATTACAACACCATTACCAATCAGGTTCATGGTATTTTCAAAAAATATGCCAGAAGGTATCGTGTTCAACACAAATTTTTTGCCATCAAACTCCAACGTGTGGCCGGCATTCGGCCCACCCTGAAAACGCGCAATAAGGTCGTAACCCGCGCTCAATACATCAACAATTTTTCCTTTTCCTTCATCGCCCCACTGGAGGCCTAATAATACGTCAACAGCCATTAATTTCTTTTTATCGTTTCTATAATAATCGTCAAAATGCTAAGCCAAATATACAAACCCTGCAAAGGTATCATCATAAGCACGTTATAATGATAAAGCTAAAAAGTTTTTTTTACTGGGCTTTTCGGTCGCAAAAACCTGCACGCAGTTTTTCGCAGTTACCATATAGGTTAAGTGAGTGGTGTTTTATCTCAAATTTAAGCAGGGTACCCATCATGCTTTGTATTTGTTGTATGCGCGGGTCGCAAAATTCAACAACCTTGCCGCAATCAATGCAAATAATATGGTCGTGCTGTTTATATCCGTACGATTTTTCGAACTGGGCCATATTTTTGCCAAACTGGTGTTTGGTCACCAAATCGCACGATACCAGCAGTTCAAGGGTATTGTAAACCGTTGCCCGGCTAACGCGGTACTTTTTATTTTTCATGTGGATGTATAACGATTCCACATCAAAATGATCCGAGCGTGAGTATATTTCTTCAAGTATTGCAAAACGCTCGGGGGTTTTCCTGAGGTTTTTATTTTCAAGGTAGGCCTCGAAAATCTTTTTAACCATGGCTATGGTTTCCTGTTGAGACATTTTTATCTATTAAAGGACAAAGTTATGAAAAAGAACCAAGATACAAGAGTCAAGAATCAAGAGAAAAGATTTAAGACGCATGAAATCAAGAGTCAAGAGAAAACAAATTTATGATTAACCGGTAACATTGTTTGATATTGGAATAAATCTTGGTTCTTGACTCTTGGTTCTTGATTCTGCCCTCACGATGCTTTCTCAATCACCGAATCGAAGCGGTTTACTCCGGTTATGCCCTTAACTGTTTTTAGTTTCCTTATCAGGTTTTCAAGGTGATCGGTATCATTTACATAAACCATAATCTGGCCCTCAAAAATTCCGTTATCACTATCCACAGTAATCGAGCGGATATTTACCTTGAAATCGGTAGATATCACGGTAGTTAACTGGTTTATTAACCCTACTTCGTCAATACCGGTAATTCTCAACCCAGTTAAAAATGCCAACTCCTGCTGGTTTGTCCATTTGGCTTTTACAATGCGATAGCCATAGTTGGCCATTAGTTTGGCAGCATTAGGGCAATTGGTCCGGTGTATTTTTATACCGTCGCTAACGGTAACAAAGCCAAACACATCATCGCCGGGTATGGGGTTACAGCAATTGGCCAGCTTGTAATCAATCTTCTGCATATCCTCGCCAATCAGCAGCATATCGCTGTCTTTGGCCTTTATGCTCCGCAGCAAACCTGCTACCTGTTCCGCTTCTATCTTATCCTGCGGTTTATTTTCAATTACTTTTTCCGATGCCTGGTACTCTTTCAGGTCCTTCATATCAATAGTACCTTTGGCAATATTGTAAAACAGGTCCTGCGTTGAGGGCAGCTTAAAAAAGTAGCTCAGCTTATGTATATTTTCGGAGTTGTAAGTGATTTTTAATGATTTCATCTTACGCTCCAAAATTTCTTTCCCGTCTTCGGCTATCTTGCGTTTTTCCTCTTTTAACGCCGATTTTATTTTGGCTTTTGCCTTGGCGGTAACAACAATATTAAGCCAGTCTTCTTTGGGAGTTTGCTTGCTTGATGTAATAATCTCCACCTGGTCGCCGTTTTGCAGCTTATGGCTCAAGGGCACCAGTTTATGGTTAACCTTAGCGCCGATACAGCTTGCGCCAACATCAGTGTGTATTTCAAATGCAAAATCGAGTGCTGTAGCACTTAGCGGGAGTTGTATTAATGCACCTTTGGGTGTAAAAATGAAAATCTCGTCGCTAAACAGGTTCATTTTAAAATCATCCAGAAAGTCGAGTGCGTTTGAGTCAGGATTTTTCAGCATATCCCTAACCTTTTGCACCCACAAATCAAGGCCGCTATCTGTTGATGATTCTTTGTATTTCCAATGCGCGGCAAAACCTTTTTCGGCAATTTCGTTCATCCGTTTGGTGCGTATCTGCACTTCAACCCATTGCCCACGTGGCCCCATCACAGTAGTATGTAGCGACTCATAACCGTTTGCCTTCGGCGATGATATCCAGTCGCGCAGCCTGTCAGGGTTAGGCCTGTACAAATCGGTAACTATCGAGTATGCTTTCCAGCAATCAGCTTTTTCACTTTCAGGTGTGCTGTCTAAAATTATCCTGATGGCAAAAAGGTCATACACTTCCTCGAAAGGAATGGCCTTTTTTTTCATTTTATTCCAGATGGAATGGATTGATTTCGGCCTGCCAAACAAATCGGCATGTAAGTCCTGCCCTTCCAGTACCTTTTTTACCGGCTCGATAAAGTCTCTTATAAATTTCTCCCGTTCGGCTTTCTTCTCATTCAGCTTGTTTTTAATAAACTGGTAGGTTTCCCGCTCCATATATTTCATGGATAGGTCTTCCAATTCCGATTTTATGGCATAAAGCCCTAAACGGTGCGCAAGCGGCGCATATAAATAAACCGTTTCTGACGATAGCTTCAGTTGCTTGTCGCGCGGCATAAACTCCATGGTGCGCATGTTGTGCAGACGGTCGGCAAGTTTTATCAAAATCACCCTAACATCATCGGCCAGGGTTAGCAGCATCTTACGGAAGTTTTCGGCCTGTAACGAGCTATTGGTATCGAATACTCCCGATATTTTGGTAAGGCCGTCAATTATCATGGCTACCTTTTTGCCAAATTCCCTCTCTATGTCATCAAGGGTCATGTCAGTATCTTCCACAACATCGTGCAGCAAAGCACAAACTATCGAGGTTGTACCCAGGCCAATTTCTTCGGCAGCTATCTGGGCAACAGCAATCGGATGATAAATATAAGGTTCGCCTGACTTACGGCGCATATCCTTATGGCTCTCCAGCGCCATTTCAAAAGCCTTGCGTATCATCCGCTTATCACCCTTCTGCAGGGTCGATTTTGAGGCACGCAGCAGAGCACGGTATCTCTTTAGTATCTCGGTCTTCTCGGTTTCCAGGTCTATCACTAAGTCTTTCATTATCGTGCTTTGTTCTTTATCGCTCTAAATATCATAAACTTGCAATAAAAATTATAATTGCATGTTATAATAATTACCCAAAAAAATTGCGTTATTTTTGTACTACGTAAAATTATGAAATTTATTGGCTTCTTGTTGCTGTTTTGTTGCGTAATGGGTATAGCCAATGCCCAAACCAAAGCGCCTGCGCCATTAATTTTAGGCAAAAATGATACCATCCGTACTTACCTAACTGTCGATAGCGGCAAAATGATGCCATGGATTGTATTGAACGAAATTAAAATTAGCGATACCCGCATTTTTAAAAGCCAGGCCGATCTTGACAACTACAGGCGCCTACGCTATAACGTGCTTAAAGTATTGCCGTATGTGCGTTTTGCCGGTGCACGGTACCGCCAGTTACAGCGCGACCTTGCCTTAACCGGCGACAGGCACAAGCAGAAGGAATTAATCGGCACTTGCGAAACTGAAATAAAGACCTTGTTTAATAAAGAAATTAAAGATCTGACAATTAGTCAGGGCGAGGTGCTTATCAAGTTGATTAACCGCGAAACAGGTAATACAAGCTACGCAATGGTGAAAGAATTAAAGGGTGGATTCAAGGCCTTCCTGTTTCAATCAGCCGCGCGCATTTTTGGGCACGACCTGAAAGAAACTTACGACCCTGAAGAACAAAAAGATATTGAAGCTATCCTGAATCAAGCGGGATACGTTTCATCTAACAATTAATAATGGTTGATAAAAGTATTTACCAGTTTAACGTACAACAGTTAAACGGTGAGGAATTAAACCTATCTGAATATAAGGATAAGGTTCTGTTAATAGTAAATACCGCCTCACAATGCGGTTTCACTCCCCAACTCAAAGAACTGGCGCAGTTACGAAAAGACTTCCCGGGTGATGATTTCCAGATATTGGCTTTCCCGTCAAACGATTTCGGTGGGCAGGAACCTTTGGACGGAAAAGCAATTGCCGATTTTTGTGAAATACAGGAAGTAAATTACCCGGTATTTGAAAAGATAAGGGTGCGGGGCCCGTATGCACATCCGTTGTACAACTTCTTTGCCGATAAAAAACAAAACGGCAAAATCAGCTCAGTGCCGCGCTGGAATTTTCATAAATTTTTAATTGATAAATCGGGCCTGGTTACCGATTTCTTCTACCCTTTCACTAAACCGACCTCTTCAAAAATCAAGAAGCAGATAGGGCGGTTGCTTGAAAAGGGGAAATGAGAATTAAGAAATCAAGAAACAAGAATCAAGAGAGAAAAAACTGGACGGTAGAAGAAGCGTCATAAAAGTTTTTTTTAAGCTTTGTATTGATTAAATTTTTGACTTTTGTCTTGACTCTTGTTTTCTTGATTTCCTGGTTCAATAATTTTTATGCGATGCTTAAATTAGATATTTTAGTTTTATCCGTTCACCCGGACGATGCCGAACTTGGCTGCGCCGGCACCATACTTAAACATATTGCCTTAGGCAAAAAAGCCGGCATTGTTGACCTTACCCGAGGCGAACTTGGCACCCGTGGCTCGGCGGAAATAAGGGATAAAGAAGCGGCAGAATCGGGCCGTATCCTTGGCTTGGCAGTAAGGGAAAACTTGGGCATTCCCGATGGTTTTTTTGAAAACACCAGGGAATACCAACTAAAGATTATCGCCGCCATACGCAAGTATCAACCCGAAATATTAATTACCAACGCCTACCACGACAGGCATCCCGACCATGGCCGGGCAAATAAATTAGTTGAGGATGCTGCATTTTTAGCCGGACTGAGAAAAGTTGAAACACTGGACACAGATGGCAATATACAGGCTGCATGGCGGCCCAAACAAGTGCTGCATTTTATACAAGACAATTATATACAACCAGATATTTTAATTGACGTAACCGATTTTTGGGATAAAAAGCTGGAGAGCATCCGTGCTTTTGGCTCACAGTTTTATAACCCCGAGTGGGCTGATGAGCCTCAAACCTACATTTCGTCGCCTGAATTTATAAAGGTTGTTGAGGCACGCGCACGCGAATTCGGCAAAAGCATCCAGGTAAAATACGCGGAAGGCTTCACGTCGAGAAAAATTTTGGGAGTGGACAGTTTGTTTGACCTGAGATAGAAATCAGAGAAAAGAGATTAGAGGTTAGGGAAAAAGTTCAACTAATCTCTAACTTCTAATCTCTAGTTGCTGACTTAAACTTTCACGTACTCAAACCTGTTGTTCTCGTTGCTTCTTTCTCTTTTTAACTTGTTTTCGTTAGCAAGCTTCAAAAGTATGCCCGATAGCTCCGAAGTCTTGAAGTCTGAATCGAAATTCTCCTTACAATAATCAGCAATCGACGCAATGGAATGGCGCGTGTTAAAGAAATCAGTAGACATCAACTGGTTTAAAACCTTAGTTGCGCCCGGCTTTTTTGCACCTCGCATCGGGGTGTAATGCTCGCCATTCTCTCGGGGCTTGTAGTTCCTTTTGGTAAATATCTCGGTTGGGTCACCCTCTCCTTTTTCCATCTCAATCATCACATCCAACAACCTGTCAACTACCCTTACCTGAACTGCTTCAGACTGGAACGAATTAACAACTTCGGAAATCTCTACCAGCTGTTTTTTTAACTTTTCAATTTGCTTACTCATGTTACTGTTACCCTGTTAAATATTAACTGTGCAATCTAAAATTTCACTACTGCGCAATACCCCGATAATATGCCAGTTTAGCGAAAAAATAGTAAATGTTAACCTGTTATTAGCTTATTAACGCCGGTTAATTATTTTATTGCTGAAATCAGTGGAAATATGCTCAATTTCCATTAAAAACAGGTTTCTGTATCAATTGTTTTACATAAATGTTACAAAGAGGCACATATTTTTTCAAGTATTTCGAGTCCGTTATCGATATGTTTTTGTTCAATAATAAGCGCTGGCCTAAAGCGGATGCTTTGATCGCCGCAACCCAGGAACATTACATTTTGCTCCATCCCCCTGGAAATGAACTTATTCCTAATAGTTGTATCCGGAAAATCGAACGCAGTTAACAACCCCTTGCCGCGTACATTACTTATGATCGGTAATCTTTCAGAAATTTCGGCCAGCCTGCCTTGCAGATAGTCACCCATTTGCGCGGCGTTATCGCAAAGACTGTCTTCGTCAATAATTTCCATAATTTTTGATGACCGTACCATATCAACCAAACTGCCGCCCCATGTTGAGTTTATGCGGCTCGGCACCTGGAACACATTATTATCTATCTCGTCTACCTTTCGTCCGGCTAATATGCCGCACACCTGCATTTTTTTGCCAAACGCAAGTATATCCGGGCGCGCATTTTCACCAAAGTGCTCGTGGCACCAGAACTTGCCGGTAAGGCCAACGCCGGTTTGCACCTCATCGTATACCAGCATAGCTTCGTTTTCATCGGCTAATTCACGTAGCTTTTCTAAAAACTCCTTGCGAACATGGTTGTCGCCGCCCTCCGATTGTATAGGCTCGATAATGATGGCACAAACGTCATCTTTATTCTCCTCAAACGCTTTCTTTATCTGGGCAATTGATAGTTCTTCGCGCCTTAACAAATCCTCATGGTTGGCATCTGTGTAGGGAAATTTAATTTTTGGCAGCGATACCCTTGGCCAGTCGAACTTAGCGTACCATTTTGTTTTGTTGGGCTGAGTATTGGTAAGGCTTAGTGTATAACCCGAGCGACCGTGAAAAGCATGCTCAAAATGGATCACTTTAAAACCAAGCTCTTTTGTGTAGCCTTTGGCGAAATTCTTCTGCACCTTCCAGTCCATTGCAACTTTAAGCGCATTCTCGATAGCCAGCGAGCCCCCAGCAATAAAAAAGGCATGAGGCAGGTATTCCGGGATACCTATGCGCGCGAAAGTCTCTACAAACTCCGCATATTGCGTGGTGTATATATCTGAGTTTGAGGGATTGGTTAACGCCGCCAGCATCAGGTTTTTTTTAAACGCTTCGTCGTTCACCATTTTAGGGTGATTGTAACCTAAAGGCACCGACGCAAAGCATGTAAAAAAGTCAAGCAGTGTACGGTTATACTTAGCATCGTAAATATAAACGCCTTTGCTTTTTTCCATATCAAACGTTAAATCGAAGCCATCGGCTAATACATGCTTCTGTAACGAAGCCTGTACATCTTGTGGTGAAACTAGCAGGTTGTACATATAATTGGGTTTGTACAAATTTACTAAAAACCCCTCAGAATGCAAATTTAAGCGGTTTTTGAACCAATCAGCCAAAAAGTAACTTTAAACAATCTAAAGTTACTTTTTGTACCGAAGTGGATTTTGGTTTATAGAATTTTATTGCCTGGCGGCAAAAAATATTCGCAATAAAATGCTTATTTCGTCGTGAAAGTTACGAGTTCTTACAATCGTTCGCCATGCTGGCTAATATCCAGCCCTATCTCCTCTTCTTCGGCCGATACCCTTAATGGCGATATCATATCAGTAATCTTCAACAACAACAGCGAACCGAAAAAAGCAAAAATAGATACCCCTACCAAGGCAATCAGTTGCACAAAAAACAGGTGCGTATGGCCAAAAAACAAACCGTCACCGGTAGTATTGCCGGCATTAACTTTTTGATTGGCAAATACGCCGGTAAGCAGCATACCCACCATACCGCCAACGCCGTGGCATGGGAAAACGTCAAGTGTATCATCAATTTTCGTACGGGTGCGCCACTCAACCACCAGGTTACTCACCACCGCCGAGATAATACCGATAGCCAGCGAATGTGGTACGGAAACATAGCCCGCCGCAGGTGTAATAGCAACAAGCCCTACAACCGCACCAATACAGGTACCCATTGCCGAGGGTTTTTTGCCACGCAGCATATCAAAAAATATCCAGGTTAAACCGGCAGCCGCCGATGCAGTGGTACTGGTTGCCAAAGCTGTTACCGCCAAATGATTGGCCCCAAACGCCGAACCTGCGTTAAAACCAAACCAACCAAACCATAATAAACCCGTGCCTATCATTACATAAGTAATACGAGCCGGTGCGTGGTTTGCCTCGTTTCGTCTTTTTAAATAAAGTGCTGATGCCAAGGCCGCCCATCCAGCAGACATGTGCACTACCGTACCACCGGCAAAATCAAGCACGCCCAATTTAGCCAGTATCCCATCCGGGTGCCAGGTAACGTGTGCCAACGGCGAGAAAATAAAAATGGTGAACAGCACCAGGAATATAATATAGGAGTTAAAACGGATACGCTCAGCAAAGGCCCCGGTAATAAGCGCCGGGGTTATAATGGCAAACTTTAGCTGGTACATGGCAAAAAGCAGTAGCGGTATAGTCGGTGCAAGTTTCCAGGTTGCATTACCAAGCATGCCCTTCATCATAAAAAATGTTGAGGGATTACCGATAAAGCCACCAATGCTGTCGCCAAAAGCAAGGCTGAAGCCAAATATGCCCCACATTACGGTAATGATAACCATACACACAATGCTCTGCAGCATGGTTGATATCACATTCTTTTTATTAACCATACCGCCATAAAAAAAGGCAAGACCGGGTGTCATGATCAAAACCAGGGCGGTCGACATCAACATCCAGGCAATATCGCCGGTATTGAAGTGCGGATCGACGCCATTTTTAAAATCTACCGAAGGAAAAACGAAGGTTAAAACCAAAATAACCAGGATAACCGCGAATGGAAAATATCTTTTCATGCAATTGTTACTATTCAATAAAATAATTAGTCAAAAGGTGGTTTATATGGCAGTAAAAATGATAAAAAAGTTAAATATTTAATAAATTGATGTGAAATTTAACACAGTTTAATATTTATCAATAAAAAATTGCAAATATCATACTTCTCTATTGTAAAATACCCTTGCAAATAACAGAATGATAATTTAAAACATTTAATTTACGTATTTCAAGTTTTTCAAAGGCTGTGCTTTTATGGTAATGAGGCGCGCAACCGCCAGATATCGTAATATTAGGAACAAGAAAGCCCGGTTATTGGGAACCGGGCTCGTCATAATATAGGTTTATAAATGGTCTAGTTTCGTTAGTTAAACTACCCTTAGCTTTTCATACCTGTGCAATGGCTCAGATGAAAAAGTTGCTGAAATTATGATTTTAATTAATACAAACCAAATAAAAAATACAATTTATGTTAAAAAAGTATCAAAAACAGGGTTTTCAGAACAGTTTGAACAGAAAATCGGGCCAAACACCCAGTAAAACAATCAAAACAGATATAATTATGCTTAAAACGATAATATTTTGCGACTTTATAAGTGTATTTTTAACAAATTCAGTCCGTTTCAGGAACAAATTGAGGGGGATTTTAATGTAGTAAAACAGCGATACTACGGTGGTTAACGCCCCTGTTATCATCAGCAACAGGAGCCATAAGTTATGGTTTTGCTGGTAAATGCCGTATACCGATGAAAACACCAGTACCTTACCCGTAAAGCCCGCACTAATTGGCAATCCGGTTAACGATACCAGCACAATTACAAAGCAAACTGAAGCAGCCGGGTACTTTAGGCCGAGGCCTTTATAGCTGTTCATATCATCGGCATCAAGGGCATTGGCAAAATAGGTGGCCAGCGCTAGTGCGCCAATATTCGCCAGGCCGTATACCGCGAGGTAAAATGTTAAGGCAGCTATTCCTGTTGAGTTGTAAGTTACTATCGCCATTAAAGCAAACCCAGTATGCCCAATGCTGGAATAAGCCAGCATACGTTTAACATTGCGCTGCATGATAGCCGCAAAATTCCCGGCAATCATGGTAATAATACCGATGATGCTTAGCGCCAGTTTAAAATCAAAGCCGTCCCACTTTTCGAAGTAAACGAAGGGGCGTAAAAAATTTATCAGCAAGGCAAAGCCGGCAATTTTGGGCAGAGTGGAAAGCCACGCAGTTACCGGGGTTGATGCCCCTTCATAAACATCGGGCACCCAAAAGTGAATGGGAACAAATGATAATTTAAACCCGATACCCACCAATACCAGCACCAGCGAAAACGACACGGCTACCGGGTTAGCCTGTATAAGCCCCGGCAACAAATTACCGCTGAATAAATTAAGCGAGCCCGTAAAGCCGTATAACAGCGATATCCCGTACAACATCATAGCGGAAGATGCCGCTCCAAACAGCACGTATTTTAAACCAGCCTCGGTACCAAAAGCGTTTTCAGACCGGTAGGTCACCATCAGGTAGGAGGCGATGGACACCATCTCGATAGCCAGGTAGATGGATAGCAGGTTAACCGCCATAGCCATTAAATGCAGGCCAAGCACAGAACCGATGACGATGGTATATAAATCCGACAGCCCTTTAGGGTGGGATTTCAGGCGGTTATCCCATCCAAAATAAAGCAGCAGCACAAAGGCCAATGCATCAATAATAAATTTAAAGTTGATGGCCGTGCGGTTAAGCAGCAGCATTTCGTTAAACAAGAACTGCCCGTTAAGTCTGCCGCTCATAAACAGCAACTGAATTTGCTGGTAATCCCGTTGAATTACCAGCAAAATTCCGGCGCAGGCAATTATCCTGCATAATTTTTCGGAGTTGCGACCGAACAGTAAATTGGTTATCAATACCAGTATAAACAATGCGGTTAAATAAATTTCGGGCAAAAAGAAGGGTAAGCTGCCTAAAACATCGTTTACTGAACCCGGTATAAATGGTATTAAATCGTGCATTTACTGTTACTGAACTATTACCTGCTGGCTTTTTGGATATTTAACCATGTATGTTAATTGTACCTTTTTATCTTCCTGCGAATTTAGCAGGAAATTCCATGAAACCTTGCCTGTTAGTGCATCAGGTTTTGCGCCCGATGCTTCCTGTGTTTCTACCTCGATAGATGAATTTTGCGAAACGGGCACCTGGTCGTCAACCAGCAGGTTTATTTTTTGGTTTTTCCGGTTTTTAATTTCTATTATCCAGCTTTTGGTTTCCTTTTTATTAGAACCGAAAGTTTGGTTTTGGGTGAGGTTTTTTTCGAGGGTGCGGGTGACCACGATATTTTTATCGGTGCCGAGCGAAAGGTTTAAAGTATCGGCGGCATTGTTTACATCAATTAATGACTTACCGATAAATGTACCTTCGAAATACAGGTTTGCTTCGCCCGACAAAAAGCTATATTTATTCCAATCGGTTAACTGGGCGGTTAAAAACACATCGGTATTAATTTTAGGGGCAACATAGTACTGGAACCCTGATTTAACCTCAACCTGGTTTATCTCCACCAAATACTGCTTGCCATCGGTAGGGATCGAATAAGGATTATCGATATTAAACTCTACGTTGGTTTGGTTCTCCACTTTATTAACGGCGATAGGTATGGAGGTCACTTCAGAAACCGCCCCTGTGACATCTTTTTTGGCATATTGGCGATTGTCGTTATATTCTGTGCTATAACCTACCACCACAACTTCGTTTAATTGGTTCGCACTGGGATTAAGCCCGATATTCAAAAGGCCTGCGCTTATGGGGCGCTCTTCTCTTTTATACCCGATATAAGTAATCGCAAGGGTTTGGGCCCCCGGCGGGACTTGTAAAGAGAAATTGCCGCCGGCATCGGTAACGGTGCCAATGGTCGTTCCTTTAATCAGTACCGAAGCGCCGGGTATTGGCTGACGGTCATCTGTACCATAAACCCGACCGGTTACGCGCGTTACTGCCCTCATTGGGTCGTTATAATACATGCCCACGTTAAGGTAATAGGGTGCTAGGTCGGGTTTGTTACCGCTAACTGCCGGGTTACCTGTGGAAAGGGTGAGTTTTACGTTTTTCCATTCCTCGCCGCTTTGCTGGCTCACATTAGCTTTATAGGCAATGCTCACCGGGCTGTTTACGTTTTTCGCCCTGATGTCGTAAGTTGGGTACCAACCCGCATTTTGTACCACATAGCTTAATGTAAATAATGATTGCAGCACATTTTTTGATGATACTGTAACCCGGATATTGCTTGTCGCTGTACTACGTCCGCGGTTAAGGTCTGCTATCTGCTTGTCGAATTTTTGCAGTTCGCTGTTAAGCACAGCAATTTGATTAGTTACAGCCTGCTGTTTTTCTTTTAAGGACGTAAGCCTCGCAGTTTGAAAATCCAGAGCTTCTTTTAGCTTCAGCACGTCAAGTGTTAAATTATCAGCTTTTACCAATTGATTCTTTCCGAGCATTATCTCTTCCTGCTGGTATATGGCCATCAGGCTGTTTTGCAATTCGATTTTATCCCTTAGTTCCTTTTGCCTTGCCA
Organism: Mucilaginibacter flavidus; assembly: GCF_024055575.1. Lineage (GTDB taxonomy): Bacteria > Bacteroidota > Bacteroidia > Sphingobacteriales > Sphingobacteriaceae > Mucilaginibacter > Mucilaginibacter flavidus. Next base: position 264,286 of record NZ_JAMXOE010000001.1, read on the forward strand.
GCAGGTCTCCCACCTGTTTTGCCTTCAATTCTTCTCCAAGGTAATTCATCTCATGTTTGACCGAAAGAATGGTAAATTCTCCATTGGCATGCACCTGTATACTTTGTACATCGATGCCCGGCGATATTTCACCGAAAACCAAGTCGGTGGTACCAGCGGGTATATTTACCATTGCCGAACGCGTTACCTGCGCGCCTTTTAAAAATACGATCACTTTTTCAACTTTCGATGCTACTTTCTGGCCCTCATCGGCTTTTGCTGCTATCGCTATAAATAATACAAATGCAGCCATTATTAATTTCTTACACATCATCTTTAGGGTTAAATAAATAGTTCCTGTTAATTCAAAGCGTTTATAAATGAGCTTTGTAATTACAGGATGCGGCCGCACGTGCTTTTCCACAAGGCACGCGCAATTATTTATTTCGAGCCTAAAAATTGTATAAATGCAACTACCGAGTCGTTTATCTTGCCAAACACCAGCGAAGGCATCAAACCCAAAACAAGCGTAAGTAAAGCTAAAGGTAGCAATGTTAATTTTTCACGAATATTCAAATCGGCAAGGGCAGTTTTCCACACCGAGCCGCCTTTTAAGTTTAACGTACCAAAAAACATTCGCTGCAGCGTCCATAAAAAATAGGCTGCACCCAGCAATATGCCTACCGACCCACATACCGGCATCCAGTACGGCAGCAAACCATTTACTGATGGCGATTTAAAAGCCCCGGTAAGTGAAAATGCCTCGCCAATAAATGCCGAGAAGCCAGGCAAACCTAACGATGCAAAAAAAGCAATCACCACAAATGATGTATATTTCGGCATAATGGCCGCAAGTCCGCGGAAGTGGTTGATGCCCCTGTCGTGTACCCGGTTGTAGATCACACCGGCCAAAAAGAACAGCATGGTTGATAAAAAACCATGGCTAACCATCTGCATAACTGCACCGCTCAAGCCCTCGGTAGTCATTGAGGCTATCCCCAGTAAAACAAACCCCATGTGCGATACGGATGAGTAGGCTATCATGCGTTTTAAATCCTGCTGGGCAAGGGCGTTCAATGCGCCATAGATGATGGATATTACCCCAATCATCCCCAGCCAGTAGGCATCGGCATGCGCTATTTCGGGGAAGATGCCAACACAAATACGGATAATACCATAGCCACCAATTTTTAGCAGAATACCAGCTAAAATAATTGAAACCGGAGTAGGCGCTTCCACGTGCGCATCAGGCAGCCAGGTATGCAGCGGCACCACCGGCACTTTAATGGCAAAGGCAATAAAGAGCACCACAAACCCAACCGTACGGGCCGGCATACCTAAAATAGTTGCATGGCTTAATACGGAAAATACCGAACCTGACTCATAATTGGCCGGGTTCATCATTTGTATCATGCTGAAGGTGTGGTTACCCGTTACAGGGTCTTTAACCGACAGGTAGAGTCCGATCATCACCAGCAGCATAAATACCGAACCGAATAAGGTGTACAGGAAGAATTTTATAGCCGCATATTCACGTCGTGCGCCGCCCCACATACCTATCAGGAAGTATAATGGCAGCAACATCAATTCATAAAAGATATAGAACAGGAAGAAATCCAGCGAGCAAAATACGCCTATCACGGCCATATCCAATATCAAAAACAGCACGAAGAAGCCTTTCAGGTTGCTTTTTATTTCCCAGGATGCCAGGGCGGCAATAACCAATACCAGCGAAGTCATGACCAGCAACGCTATCGAAAGGCCATCTATCCCCACAAAATAATCAATCTGCATTTTGCCCATGGCACCCAGGTCAAGGTTTATCCATGGCAGCTTTTGCATAAATTGGAACTGCCCTTCGTGGTTAACACCGGCAAAGCTTGCCCCATTTTTAAATTGGGTATAAATCCAGATGCTCATGCCCAGTTGCACCAGGGTTGTTGCCAGCGTTATGTATTTAAAGCCCGCCCGCCACGATGACGGCAGCACCGCGATAACGAATGCGACCAGGATGGGAGTAAATATGAGTAGGGTCAGGATGTTCATCGGGCGCAAAAATTAAAAGTCAAGAACCAGGAATTGAGAATTAAGAGCCAAGAGTCAAGAATCAAGATAGGAAAAACAGGACCAAGGAAAACCCCGATCCTTTCGCCTTTTACCTTTAACCCTTTACCTCTCCTCATATCAGTGTTGTTAAAATAAATATTACCAAAATAACCACCAGCATACTGTAAATATAATACTGCACCTTACCGCCCTGGAAACGGCGTGCAAAGTTACCGATGGATTGTACTACAGCTACTATCAAATTTAAAAAGCCATCAATGATGTATCTATCCGTCCACATCGCTGCTTTTGCCAGCGCCATGCCCGCATAGGCCACGGAATGAATAAAGCCGTCGATAACCCGCCTGTCTAACCTGAATGTAGCCCGGCCCATGGCCAGCACAGGTACTACGATGTACTTTTTGTATATTTCGTCAAAATACCATTCGTTTGCCGATAGCCTGTAAAGCATGCTGGTTTGCGAAAAAGGGTTTGTCTTTTGTTTTGCATAAATACGGTACGCAGCATAAATAACCAGCACGCTGAAAATATTTACACCAACAGGTACAATCACATGAAACAGTCCTTCACCGGCGGTAGCGCCTGTTTGAAACATGCCGTGATAGAGCCATGAATGCTCATAGCTGAATGGATTAAATGAGAAAACAGGGAACAGGCTGCCGGCTGCTAAAAATAACAACGGAACGGCATAGCGCCAGCCGCCATCGCCGATATGCAGTTTAATGTTGGGGAAACGCTCCCGCAGCTTTAAATCGCCGAAAAATACTTTTGTAATAAGCCTTATCACATAAAAAGCCGTTAACCAGGTGGTTAGTATTGCAAATGCCGGGATGAGCATAAATAACCAGCCTTTGCCCTGCGACCATTGGAAAGCCTGAATTAAAATTCCATCTTTTGACAGGTAGCCCGATGTAAATGGCAGGCCGATAAGCGCTAAGCCGCCAATAAGGGCAGCGATAAACGTAAGCGGCATTTTTTTACGCAGACCGCCCATGTTCTGAATATTTTGTGGGTCGATGTCGAGTTTGTTATCATCCCTTATATGCGCCATCTGGTGGATAACTATACCCGCCACCAAAAATAACAGGCATTTAAAAAACGCATGTGTTACCAGGTGAAACAACGACGACGAATAAGCGCCTATGCCCATAGCCATTACCATATAGCCCAACTGCGATATGGTGGAGTACGCCAATATCCTTTTTAAATCGTTTTGGGTGAGCGCAACGGTTGCCGCCATAAAAGCGGTAAAACAGCCGACAATCGCCAATATATTTAGCTCGATACCATTAAACATGGGATAAACCCGGCCCAATAAAAACACCCCTGCAGCCACCATGGTTGCCGCGTGGATTAATGCCGAAACCGATGTTGGCCCTTCCATGGCGTCAGGCAGCCATGTATGCAATGGAAATTGCGCAGACTTTGCCGCAACTGCTAAAAATATCCCTATGAAGGCTACAAACTGCCAAATGTCATCCAAGTGGTATGATACACCTGGAATGGTAAATGAGCCCGTCAACGGCGAATACCACTCGCCTCTATTATAAACTGTTATTGCTTTAATGATAGAATGGTCGCCAAAAAGTATGTTGATGTCAAATGTGTGGAAAGTGGCGTAGATAATAAGGATGGCCGTTAGCAGACCGATATCCCCTATCCGGTTCATGATAAATGCTTTTTTATTTGCCTGGACTGCTTTATGGCGACTGAACCAAAAGCCAATCAGCAGGTATGATGAAAAACCCACAAGTTCCCAGGCGATATAGAATAGCACCAGGTTATCAACCACTACCAGCGCCAACATGCTGAAACAAAAAAAGCTCAGGAAAGAAAAATAACGGTTATAACCGGCATCGTCCTTCATGTAAGCCATGGAATAAATATGCACAGGAAGCGCAATCAGGTTAACCAGCAATAACATCAGTACCGAAAGATTATTCAGCAAAACACCGACGTAAGCCTGTGTTTCGCCAACCGTAAACCATGCAAACTGTTGGTGTACCAAATGCCCGGTGTTCCAAACTTTTGAAAATATGGTTGCAGACAAAACGCAGCTAAACAAAATTGCCAACGTAGATACCCAGCCGGTAATCTTATTGTGTTTACCGGGAATAACCAGGTTAATTAAAAAGGCAAGCAAAGGCAGTAACACTGCCGCGAGTGTAAATTTTATGGTAAGGGTATCTATGGCTTGTAAAAAGTTGTTCAATTTTTACTTTATATCTTATTATTTCTTGTTGTCATAGGAGGAACGAAGCAATCTCTGAACTTTGCAAGTCCGCAATGCTGGCGTGCGATTGCTTCGTTCCCCGCAATGACACGAAGGTTCTAATCCCCCAATTTATTAATACTTCCCGGGTCAATGGTTTTGTATTGCTTGTACACATTTAAAATAATGGCCAGCGCTACTGCTGTTGTTGCGGCCGCCAGCACTATGGCGAACAGCGCAAACATTTGACCGCCGTTATTTATCCGGTCGTATTTGCTGAAGGCTACCATGTTTAATATGGCGCCGTTCAGCATCAGCTCAATGCCTATCAAAACCTGTATGGCGTTTTGTTTGGATACTATCATATACAAACCCACGCAAAACAGCACCGCGCTTACTACTAAAAAATCGGTTAATGATATCATGCGCTTCTCCCCTTTCGTGATAAATGCGCCGCGCCTACCAATGCTACCATCAGTAAAACCGAGATCGCCTCAAAAGGCAGCAGGTATTTGGTCATTAAATTAATGCCGATATTTTCCGTCATCGATGAATTTGGCAATATCATATTATGCGTAACCTGGGCCTTTTTAACCCATCCTAAATTGTCGGCATCAAGTTTAAAAATCATGTTCAGCAATACAACTAAAAACAAGCCGGCCAGTAGTAGTGCGGGTAGTTTATTTATGCTGATAAATTTGCTGCGCAGCTCACCTATAGTATTCAGCGTTTCTTTGCCCGATAGCATAAAGGCAAACAATATCAGCACCAGGATGCCGCCAACATAAATTACTATTTGAGTTATCGCCACAAAATCCGCCAGTGCAAGCACATATAATCCAGCCAAAGCAAAAAGCGTTATAAAAAACATAAAAATACTGCGCACCAAATTTTTTGTGGCAGCCACAAATACCGCCGACGCAGTGGCAATAAACGCCATCAAATAAAATAGCACCTGCGCTAAGTTCATGCGCCGCCCTCCTCTTTCTTTTGCATCGCCGCTAATTTGGCCGCCTGCCGCTCGGCCTGTTGCTTGTCAAACTCGGCGCGTTTTTCGGCAGCCACCTCGGGCGACATGTCCGAAAACTGGTAAGTAAGGTCACTTAGCTGGAAAACTGTTTTATCGTACTGGTTGGTCATTACAATACATTCCGTAGGGCAAACGATGGTACACAGGCCGCAATACATGCACTTGGCCATATCGATGTCAAACTTTGCGGCATACAGCCTCTTGGTTGTACCGTCGGATGTTTGTCCGATAGCTTCTGTAGCCTTTATCGATTCGATATCGATACAGTTAACCGGGCAAACTTTGGCACAAAGGTCGCACACAATACAGTCATCCATCTCCACATCCAACTGGTAACGCCCCACCTCGGGGATTGGCAGTTTTTGATGCGGATATTGAATGGTATTGGTGCCTTCCATCTGCTTAAAGTAATTAGCGTCACTTGCAGGCAGCAGCTCACGCTTTTTATGCGAAGCAAACAGGTGCGTTAGGGTGATGGATAATCCCTTTAATGCCGAAGTAAAACCTTTTATTGTGTTGTTCATTGGTTCATTAGTTCATTGGTTCATTTTGTCTGAACCGGGATTTTCGGGATTAAAAGATTCCTTTGATTACAAATCCGAAATCGAACATCCGAAACCCGAAATTACATTAGCCACAGCCTCCATACCCCCGATATCAGCATACAAGCAAAAGCCAGGGGCGTCAATACCTTCCAGCATAGGGTCATCAATTGATCAACCCGGAAGCGGGGGAGCGTCCACCGTATCCACATTTGTATACCTACTAGGGTAAGTGTTTTAATTGCTATCCATATTATACCCCAGCCCGCGCCGGTTGTCCATGTTGCTAAATGCACCGGGCCAATATTGGGCAGCGGAGTGTTCCAGGCGCCTAAAAACAATATCACGCCCACCATCGATACCAAAAACATCATTGAGTATTCTGCTAAGAATACAAGGGCAAATCTTAAGCCCGTATATTCGGTGTGGAAACCGGCTACCAGTTCCGATTCTGCTTCGGGTATATCAAAGGGCGCCCGGTTACTTTCGGCAAGCGAGGCTATAAAATAAATCACAAAAGCTACCAGTAAATGCGGGGCACGAAAAACATTCCAGGCAAAAAAGCCGCCGATGGATGATACATCCCAAAAGCCCGCGAATTTGGTTGTTTCGTTTGCAAGTATGCCCTGCTGCGCGGCTATATCCTGCAGGTTAAGGGTTTGGGCTATCATCACCACCGAAATAATGGCAAACCCGGCAGGTATCTCGTATGATATGATCTGCGCCGCTGAACGCATAGCACCCAATATGGCGAATTTATTGTTCGATCCCCAGCCCGCCATTAAAATTCCCAGCGTTTCTATCGATATGATGGCGAAAACGTAATACAAGCCCAGGTTAAGCTTTGCGGGCACTAACCCCGGTCCCCACGGTAAGGCTGCAAAGCCAAGGTAAACCGCAATAAAAATAATGGCAGGCGCCAAAATAAACAGCAGCTTATCGGCGGCGGCGGGGGTTATCAGTTCCTTTTGCAGCATTTTTAAAATGTCGGCAAAGGTTTGCAGCGAACCATATTTGCCTGTTTCAGTTGGACCAAGCCTGTCCTGTATAAATGCTGAAACCTTTCGTTCAGCGTAAACACCAAAAAGTGCAAACAAAGCCGAAAAACCAAACAGTCCTATCGCAATAATAAAATATGTGATATAAAAATTCAATCCCTTTGCTTTAGCTGCAAACTTAGTGATTTTGGTTGATTAAGTTGAACGGTGTTGAATAGTTGATAAGATTGGTAGGAATAGTGTGTTAGTCCGAAAATAGAGAAAGTCAGTAAAGAAGCTGCGATTTCAGAAGTACTATCTTTTAAGCACTACCTTTACGGCGTTAGACTTTTCTCCGTCTTCCGGACTTTGCTGACTTTTCGGACTTCCGGACTCTACTCAACACTTTATTTCCGCAAAGCCAGATTGTACTTTCGCCCCGAAAAATAATTCCCCGTAGTGGTCAAAGTCCGCCGTATCGTCTGTAGTGGTAAAAAAACGCTGGGTATTACCGGTGCTGATGCTCTTTTCCATCTCGGAGTGGCGATGTAGATAATCGACCAGGCTATGGGCCACAATATCCCCTTGTGATACCACTTTTATATTAGCTGGCAGGTATGCTGCTATCTTTTGCTGTATCAGCGGGTAATGGGTACAGGCCAGCAAAAGCGTGTCGATGTTTGCAGATTGCGCCAAAACCTGGTCGAGATATTTTTTTACAAAATAGTTGGCGCCGGGCTTGTCGTATTCACCGTTTTCAATCAGCGGCACCCAAAGCGGACAGGCTTGCTGGTGTACTTTTACGTCCGGGAAAAACTTACCAATTTCCATTTTGTACGATTCGGACTGTATTGTGCCTTTCGTACCCAACACCCCTATTTCTTTTGTTTTGGTATAGTTGCCAATTACTTCGGCCGTTGGCCTTATAACACCCAACACCCGTTTGGCCGGATCCTGGCCTTTCAAATCAAGCTGTTGTATATTACGCAGCGCCTTGGCCGATGCAGTATTGCATGCCAGTATAACCAGCGGGCACCCTTGTTTAAGCAACCATCGTACACACTCCCAGGTGTATTGGTGAATAGTCTGGAACGAACGGTTACCATAAGGCGCCCTGGCGGTATCGCCCAAATAAATATAATCGTACTGTGGCAACTGCTTAAATATGGAGCGGAACACCGTCAGGCCACCATACCCCGAATCAAAAATGCCTATAGGCTTATTGTTTACCATCTGCACAAAAATAAAAAAAGCGCCCCGTAATATGGAGGCGCTTTATAAATGTTTACTTAATGCTTATTATTTAATACCCAATTTAGCTTTTGCAGCTTCCATCAGGTCATCACCCGGAGGCGCAACTACAAACTGGGTTTGAGTTGAGTTCATTACATAAGAATAGCCTTTTTCTTTAGCAACAGCTTCAACAGCTGTACGTGCCTTATCAGACAATGGTTTAATCAATTCCTGCGACTTTTCGTCGAATTTTTGTTGTGCACTGGTATTGTAATCCTGCATACGTTTTTGGATATCCTGCAATTCAGCTTGTTTGGCAGAACGGGCAGCATCGGTCATGCTGGCTTGTGTTTTCTGAAACTCAGTACCTTTTGTTTGCAGTTCGGTTTGCATTGCAGCAAGCTCGTCAGTAAATTGTTTTGAGTAAGTATCAAGTGTAGTTTTTACTGTTTTAGCTTCAGGCATAGCACCAATTAGTGCGTCGAAATTAATGTAGCCGATTTTACTTTGGGCTTTGGCAAAGTTGCCTATCGTTAAAAAGCACACTGCAACCAAAGCAACTTTAAGAAAATTTTTCATTTTTTTTTGTTCTGTGTTTAAATTTAATGGGATAATTATAAAAATTTATTTTGTAGTTTTCGTTGATTTTAAACCAAGTTTTGTTAAGACGTCCGCACTTTTATCATACCGGGGGTTCGCATATAACATTATCACTTCGCTGTTTTTGTCAAATACCATATCCAGGTTTTCATTCTCGGCAACTGCCTGTATAGCTTTTGCCATTTTATCCTGTATTGGTTTTATTATTGCATTACTTTTTGATGCAAGCTCTCCATCCGGACCAAATTTTTGACGCTGAAAATCTTTTGCTGTTTTTTCTTTATCTGCAATCTCGGCCTCACGTCTCTTCTTCATGTCTGCAGTCATCAACACCTGGTCGGCCTGGTAGGCCTTATATAAGCGGTCAATTTCCTGGAAACGCTGATCTACCTCTTTTTGCCACGATACCGACAGCGCTTCTATCTGTTTTTGTGCCGATGAATATTCGGGCATTTGTTTTAAAATGTACTCCGAGTCAACATAAGCAAACCGTTGCGCAAACGCGCCGGTGACTGTTACTAACGTAAAAAACAGGATGAAAATTGTCTTCTTCATTACAATTAATTAAATCCGCCGTTTAAGCTCTGTGATATCGAGAAGTGGAACTGGCCCCTGTTTGCATCCGGAATACCCGGTATTTTATCAAATCCATAGCCATAATCCAATCCAAGCAAGCCGAATATAGGTAAAAATATTCTTGCTCCAACACCTACTGAACGTTTTACGTTGAACGGATCAAATTTATTAAAAGAATTCCAAACATTTCCACCTTCGGCAAACGCTAATAAAAATATTGTTGCCGATTGCCCCTGTATTACAGGGTGGCGCAACTCCATGGTATATTTATTGTAAATGGCACTTCCCGGGTTATTATCAGCTGAATAATGTGTGCCTTCCGGAATTATCGAGAAGTTTTGATACCCCCTTAAGCCGATAATTTCACTACCCTGTAAAAACTGGTAGCTCTGCATACCATCGCCCCCCAGTTTAAACCTTTCGAAAGGCGAAGGGCCAACTTCTGATTTGTATTGCCCCAAAAAGCCAAACCTCACTTGCGACATCAATACCAGTTTACCTGTTATTTTAGTAAACCACTGCGCATCGTATTTAAACTTGTAGTATTCAACAAAATGGTAGCGCTGTTCCGGCGTTGCTATTTTATAGTTAATGTTGTTAAATAACGAGTATGGCGGCGTGGCCTGCACGGTAAATTTAATGTTCGAACCCGATGTTGGATATATAGGCACATCTATAGAGTTACGGCTAAGTTCCTGCGTTAGTTTTATATTATACGATGTTCCGTTTGAAAACAGGTAACCGGTATAGTTATCCAAATTATAGTGGTCAAAGTTTAACGAGTAATTCAACTGGAAATAGTTATCAGGCCAGTTTAAGCGCTTACCTAAAGTAACACCAATACCGTTAATGCGCAGTTTATTGTACAGCGGGTTAGTTTTGGCATAGTAGTCGCCGGTTGAGCTTAACTGGGTATAGGCCGATAGTGCAAAATAAATTGGCTTTTTACCACCTAACCACGGCTCCGAAAACGTAAACGAGAAGTTTTGATAGGTATGCCCGCTGGACTGACCGCGCAAGCTCAATTTCTGTCCGTCGCCTTTTGGCAATGGTTTGTATGCTTTTAAGTTGAACAGGTTGCGTAACGAAAAGTTATTAAACGTAAGCCCTAATGTTCCTACTAACTGGCCGCCACCAAAGCCACCCGAAAGTTCAATCTGGTCCGAAGGTTTTTCAACTACGTTGTATACAATATCAACAGTTCCATCCTGCGGGTTAATATTTGTTGGCTTCGGCTCAGTTTTTTGCTCATCAAAGTTACCCAACTGCCCAATTTCGCGGGTACTGCGTATCAATAACTCTTTGTTAAACTTCTGGCCGGGTTTGGTCCTTATCTCACGCATAACCACTTTATCGTTGGTTACATCGTTACCTTTTAGTATAACCCTGTTTATGGTATATTGGGGGCCTTCATAAACCCTAAGGTCCATGTCCACGGTATCGTTATAAATCTTTGTTTGTACGGGGTCGGCGTTGTAAGTAAGGTAACCATCGTTCAGGTAGAAAGATGAAATATCATCGTTATCAGGCGTTGGGCCTATTAGCCTTTTGTTAAGCTCTTCTTCGCTAAATACATCACCTTTTTTAATTTTCAGGATTTTGTTTAACACCTCGGCAGGGTATTTTGCATTACCCGACCATTTGATGTTACCAAAATAATATTTGTGCCCTTCAAAAACTTTTATTTTGATACCAACTGTATTTGGCCCGGTTTTAAATACCGAATCTTTTATTATTTCGGCATCTCTGTAACCACGTGCCTGCATTTTGGTGACAAGGTTCTGCTTATCCTCGTCGTACTTATCCTGCTTAAATTTACGCGAACCAAAAATATTATAGAATTTACGGGTACGGGTTTTACTTAAAAACTTCTTTAGCTTTTTATCTTTAAAATCCTTGTTGCCTTCAAAGTCAACTTCAGATATCATTACCTTTTTATGCTTATCAATCTTTACGTCGAGTATGATGCTGTTGGCATCACCCGGATCCTTACGCTGTTTGATTGATACAGTGGTATTTAAAAAGCCTTTTTCGTTAAAATGCTTTTTAATAATAGCTGTAGTTGTGCTTATGAGGTTGGCATTAACAATTTTGTAAGCCTTATCCGATAGTTTCTTCTGAACGTCATCAATTTCACCTTTGCGGATGCCGGTTAAGTGCAGGCGCGATAAACGCGGCAATTCGGTAACAGCAATCTCCAGGTAAATGGTATCCAGGTTAATTTTTGTAACGTTTAGCTGTACATCCTCAAACAAGCCCTGCGAATACATATTTTTTATCACGTTTGCGTTAGCCTCGCCCGGCAAAGTAATGTGGTCGCCTTTATTTAATTTCGAAATAGTGAGCAACACATCTTTATCCAGCGATTTTGTTCCGGATATGGTAACCCCCCCAATTATATAATCTTTTGGTTCCAGGTAGCTCAAGCTATCTGCCGGTAACGTGGACTTTGGCAACGAATATTTGGGCTGACTACCCTGGATTTGGGCCATGGCAGCAGTGCTTATTACAGTGAAAAGTATAGCAAAAAGAAATTTATTCATTCGAATATTTTAGTGGGCTAAAAATAATTTATACAGTTGTTAAAAAGTGTTAAAGTTAAAAATTTAGTTGACCTGCTCACTTGTCATACCAAAACGGCGCTCGCGTTTCTGATAATCAAGTATAGCTTCATACAAATCTTCCTTGCGAAAATCAGGCCATAACTTTGTGGTGAAGTACAATTCGGCATAGGCAATTTGCCACAGCAGGTAGTTACTTATCCGGTGTTCGCCGCTGGTTCTAATCAGCAGTTCGGGGTTGGGCATGCCTTTGGTATATAAGTTGTTTTCAAAAGTCTCCTCATCAATATCATCAATATTTAATTCGCCGCTTTGCACTTTGGCTGCAATGTTTTTGGCAGCGCTCACAATTTCGCGGCGCGAGCTGTAGCTTAAAGCCAGCGTTAGCACCAAACCCGTGTTGCCACTGGTTTGTTCCATTGCGTTTACCAGTTCGCGGTGGGCCTTGTCAGGCAGCATGTTTAAGTCGCCTATGGTTGAAAGGCGCACGTTTTTTTCCATAAAGTTTCTGATCTCTTTATGAATGGTGCTTACCATCAGCTCCATTATCGCCATTACTTCAAGCTTCGGGCGGTTCCAGTTTTCAGATGAGAAAGTATAAAGCGTAAGGTACTTTAAATTTAACAGCGTAGCCCCTTCAACCACATCCCTAACCGAAAGCACCCCGTTATGATGGCCGAATATTCTCAATTTGCCTTTTTCTTTTGCCCAACGGCCATTGCCATCCATAATAATAGCTATGTGCTGCGGCAATTTTAACAAATCAATCTGTTCCCTATATCCCATTATAACATTTATAACAGCCGTAAAAAACGGCTTCAAAAAGCATTTTTTTGGTTGAAAAATGCATAATTAATAACCAGCCGGGCCAGCTATTATTGCAAGTCGCCCCGGTTTTAGTCCCATTTTCAACAACTTGCGCTGTTTTTTTCAGGGGACAAAGGTAAAAACTTAATTGTAGTTTTTTTATTATGAGGAAGGAAAAGAATTATTGCGTAGTCTTGAAAGTCCGGAAAGTCGGAAAAGTCAGTAAAGTCCGAAGAAAAAGCTGTCCGAAAAGTTCCAAAGACGCTACGGTCCCAGGGCAACTTAATCAACTCAAATTCACCTAAACCCGGCTAATTTCTTTCGTCTTTCCGGACTTCACTGACTTTTCGGACTTCAATAAATCCCTTTATCCTTCAATAACTCGATATCTTTTGGCGATATCGCAGCTATCGCATATGACGGCACCCTGGTAATGTTTAGTTCGTCAAGCGTATTAACAAGATTTTCGTAAATCGAGTGTTCTGCGGGTTTAATTATTACCATCATAGTTTTGCCTGTCGATGCATAAACCTGTTTGGTCATATCAACAATCACTTTACGTATTTGCATGCCATAGCCAGTAAGTTTAGGGGTAGTTAAAGGTTTATCTGCCATCCCTAAATAATACATTGCCTGGTTCTTTTTGCCCAGACAGATGGTCATCGTGGTTTTTTCGGAAACAAAACCGTCGGGGCCGGGAACCGGCATCACCAGTTTCATTGCTCTCGGTTTTACAAGCGATGTGGTCAGCATAAAGAAAGTAATCAGCAAAAATGCGAGATCGACCATTGCAGTCAGATCTACGCGGACAGGCATTCTTTTGGTGTGCCTTCCACCTGTTTTCCCCGAGGATTGATTTAGCTCAGCCATGACAGTAAAGTTTAAGGTTAAATAATTGTTTACCAGCGCAAACAGATGCAACTGATCTTACAGTATAACGCAGGTGAAAATTATTTATTGCAACAATGATGCAAATAAAAACAAAGATTTATTGGATTTAAGGATTTTAGGATTCTGGGGGCGATGGAATTATTGTTTATAGCACAGGCCTGCGACCTGTGCTTACGAATGCCGCCCCGTTGGGGCTGGGTGTGTATGCTTATGATATGATTTGTTCCTATTTACTTTTAAAAAACTGGCATCTTTAATCGAAGAGAAACAGTCAAAGCCCCAAAGGGGCGCAATTCATCAGGGCAGGTCGCTGGCCTGCACTAAACAGACAGTCAACAACATTCTAAAACAATCTCCATGCCAATGATGATTGATGACGAATTCACGCTATGAAATTGACAAACTTCAGGCTTTAACACATTTCGTCTTTCGGACTTTACTGACTTTCCGACTCTCAGACTTACTGAAAATAACACTTCTGCGTAACAAAGGTGTACGAGAAGGTGACCTGTGCAAAAAAGTAGGTGTCGCGGGGGCGCGAATCGCCCCGTTGGGTGCCGGGGATCCCCAGGTAAATGCCGGTTTTCTCACCCGAGCGGTCGGCAAGGGCCTTTGAAACACTTTGACCTGCACCTTTATTAACATAGACGCCGCTAACATCGTCCAAGTAATCGGTAAACGCATTGCGGTAACCCAACTCGGCGCCAAGGGTAAATTTACCGGCGACATTATATTTGATGCCGGCGCCATACAATGCAGCAAGCGTGCTTGTAGGGTAAGGTTTTGGCTCACCTTCGGTTTGGGCCGCTCTTAGGTCGTACTTTGCCCCGTTATATATTGTGGTGGGCGAATAATTAACCGACGCAATTCCTAAAAAAAGGTAGGGCGAGTATTTATTTTTTCCAGCATCAGGTATATAATGCATAAAGTTAAACTCACCTATCAGGCTTATCTCACTTAGTGTTGTGGTGAAGCTTAAATTCCTGTCGCGGAATTGCTGGTTGTTTGAGTTGCTGTCGGCAGCGGCAATTTTGCCATAGGTGTAATTTAGCCTGGCGGATAAATACCCGTTAAAATTCCGTTTGGCAAACGCGCCGAAAGAATAACCACTAACCTTTACCGGGTTCTTAGGGTTCAGATCGCCCATGTAGCCCGCACCGCCCGCACCCACGCCGAACTCCCAGGTTTGCGCCTTAAGGCTAAAGGATAAAAACAAAAAAAATATGATTGGTACAAGTTTAGCCATCAGCTGAATTTAGTAATTGCGGACATCAAGGCCCCACAACAATTTGTTCCTTAACGTTGATAAGTAACTTTCATTATTCAAACGGATAAGATTTAGCCTGAATTCGGCTTTGCTAACCTGGAAACGCATGGTTTTATCAATAATTGCCGTACGCGAATCGCACGATACCAGGTAATTATTGCTGCGGCACTCCACATCAAAAGCCAGTATGCTGGTGTCGGGCAGCACAATAGGCCTCACGTTTAAGTTATGAGGTGCAACCGGCGTCAATACAATACTGTTCGACTCGGGGAAGATAATAGGCCCGCCACAACTTAATGAATAAGCTGTTGAGCCTGTCGAACTGGATATAATAATGCCATCGCCCCAATAAGAGTTTAAAAATTCCTTATTTAAAAAAACGTGGGTGGTAATCATCGCTGCATCATCCCGCTTATGAATGGTAATGTCATTAAGGGCAAAATTGTCCTTGCCAAATATTTCCATTTCCGAATCGATGCTCAGCAATTCACGGCTATCCAGCGTGAATTGTTTATTTACCACTGCATAAATAGCAGCGTCGATATCATTTTTATTGATGCTTGCCAAAAAGCCAAGGCGGCCAAAATTTATCCCTATTACGGGGATGCCAGAGTCGCGGATAACCGCGACCATATCAAGCAAGGTGCCGTCGCCGCCAAGGGTTAAAAACAAATCGATGAACCCTTTTAGTTTAACCGTATCATCCAGCACTTTGTATTGTACCGATTTAACATTCTCCTTTAAAAACTCACAAAGCTGAGGGTGAACGTAAATTTCGACGCCATGCATCGCCAACTTGTCAAACACCTGCTGAATATAGGGAACAACTATTCCGTCATTAAATTGCCTGCCGTAAACTGCTATTCTCATTAGTTTATTGGTTCATTTGTTAATTAGTTCATTGGTGGGTAGTTTGATACCTGCCTGTGGGATTTCGTAAAGGGAATAATTATCTAAATCTTTCTGCTAATTTAATACCTGGTACAAATGAACTAATGAACCAGTGAAATAATGAAACTAAAGGTTCAAATAGTTCATCAACGAATTATACCTGTCTCTCGAATTGTCGTTTTCGTCGCTGTGATTAAAGGTTGCTTTTATGTCGTATTCGTATCGTAAAAAAGTGGCAATTATGGCCGATATATCCTGTTTATTTACCTTCAGGGTAACTTCCATCCTGGTTGAGTCGGGGAAGGTACGTACGTATGAGCTCAGTATTTGCGCATTGTCCGACTCCACTATCTGCGCCATGTGGGCAAGTGAGTTATTTTTGTTGCTTATCTCGAGCACAATTATACCGCCCGGCTGGCTTACCGAAGTAAGACCGGCAAAATATTCCGTTAAAGCATTAATGGTAATAAGGCCCAAATAATTTTTGGCAGCATCAAGCACCGGAACAACGGTTACCTGCCGCTCGTGAAACAGGCGGATAACATCATAAATATGTTGCCCTTCCAGCACGTATGGATTAACCAGCGAAAGGGTAAGCGCTCCTACCGGCGTCTGCAGATCGCTCTCCCCTATTAAATCGTTTTCAGACAATAAGCCCAAAAACTGTTCCTCGTTTACAATTGGCAAATGGCGTATACGAAACTCCACCATACGGTCAATAGCCTTCTGAATCGGGTCAGAGGTATGTACCGGCGGTATCGCGTCAGCTATTAATTCAATTGCAAGCATCTTCTATTTATTTTCGGTTAATTTTCTCTAAAAACGGTTTTAAGTACTTGTTAAACTCTTCGGGCTGCTCCATCATAGGTGCATGCCCGCATTTTTCTATCCAGTGCAGTTCTGAATCGGGCAGCAGTTGGTTAAATTCAACCGCGACCTCCGGCGGAGTAATTTTATCATCGCGCCCCCATATTAGCGCTACCGGTACTTTTATCTTATTCAAATCGGCATTCATATTGTGCCGTATAGCCGATTTTGCCATTGCCAGTATCCTGATAACGCTGTGCCTGTCATTTATTATACGATATACGTCATCAACTAGTTCTTTGGTTGCCGTATTGGGGTCATAAAAAGTATATTCTACCTTCTCTTTCACAAAATCATAACTCTCGCGCCGTGGGAAGGAGCCGCCAAAAGCATTTTCATACAGGCCCGAGCTGCCGGTTAATACCATTGCCTTCACATAAGTTGGATGCGACAACACATATATTAAGGCCACATGCCCACCCAATGAGTTGCCCAGCAGCGTTACGTTGTTAAGCTTTTTATACTTTACAAACTTGTGCACATACTTAGCAAGGGTTTTAACCCCTGTAGTTAATAACGGTAAATCATATATCGGCAGTATTGGTATAATTACCCTGTACTGCCCCCTGAATTCCTCTATCACCTTATCCCAGTTGCTCAATGCACCCATTAAGCCGTGTAATAACAACAGAACTTCTCCTTCGCCCTCATCGATATAACTAAAACCGTGTTCCTCTTTAAGCACGAAATCCATATAAATTTGTAAAGTTTAAATTTTAAACACCCGGCTGTCAATTTTGCCGGTTTCATCTTCAAATATTTTCGCTATAAAAATAGCTTATTGCTTGTTAGATGCAAGTTATTTTGTTGGAATGTTTGAAAGTTAAAAAGCTGTAATGTTGTATCAACTATTAGAAATCAAATTTTTGCAACTTTTCAACCTTACAACGTTGTAACATTTCAACAACTACCCCAACAACTGCTTCACCACTTCCGATATCGTCCGGCCATCAGCCTGGCCTGCCAGTTCTTTGTTGGCAATGCCCATTACTTTGCCCATATCGCTAACTGATGTTGCCCCAATACGGCTTATCACTTCCTGCAGGTAACCTTCAATTTCAAAACGGGTCATTTGCTGTGGCAGGTAAGGCTCAATAACCTTCATTTCGTCCATTTCAATCTGGTACAAATCCTCGCGATTTTGTGTTTTATAGATCTCTGCCGATTCCTTGCGTTGTTTTACCAGTTTTTGCAGCACTTTAATTTCAGCTTCGCTGGTCAATTCTTCGGCAGCGCCCTTTTCGGTACGAGCCAAAAGCAAAGCCGATTTAATGGCCCGCAGCCCCCGCAAACGGTCGGCCTGTTTTGCCAGCATAGCTTGTTTTATATCCTGGTCAATTTGAGTTATGAGTGACATTTTAATTTGTGATTTAGCGAATTGTTGGATTTTTTATTTCGGATTTCAAATGTTCGATTTCGGATTTAAGAACGCAGATTTTTCCTATCTCTAACCTCTGCTCTCTAATCTCTAAATATAGTGGTCGCATTTGCCTGCGCTGTTGGCATTACTACCATATCGTTAATGTTTACATGCGCCGGGCGCGATACGGCAAACCAAATGGTTTCAGCTATATCATCGGCTACCAACGGATCGAAGCCGTCATAAACCTTTTTTGCCCTTTCTTTATCGCCTTTGAACCTAACTTCCGAAAACTCAGTTTCCACTGCTCCCGGATGTATGGCCGTAACTTTTATGCCATGTGGCAACAGGTCAATCCGCATGCCTTTATTTAGGGCATCAACCGCATGTTTACTGGCACAGTATACATTGCCATTGGCATAAACTTCTTTACCGGCAATCGAACCTATATTTACAATATGCCCGCTGCCGTTTTTTATCATCCAATTGGCTACTATTTTACTTACATAAAGTAAGCCCTTTACATTAGTGTCAATCATAGTGTCCCAATCATCAAGGCTGCCTTTGTCAATCGGGTCAAGTCCCTGGCTCAGGCCGGCGTTGTTAATCAGCACATTTACCTTTTTCCATTTGGCAGGTAAGTTTTCAAGATTTTCAGCTACCTCTTCCCTGTTCCTTACGTCGAACTGCGATACAGCAATTTCAACGTTGTATTTGGTATTTAGCTTTTTTGCAAGCTTCTCCAGCCTGTCAATCCGGCGGCCGGTTAATATCAAATTATACTTTTCGCGCGCAAATAAATGAGCGCAGGCCTCACCAATTCCTGATGTGGCGCCTGTTATTAATGCAATTTTAGCCATACATAGGTAACTATCGCAGCGAAATTATGTTTTTTGATTGGATAAAGTTGTCATTTATTAGCAAAGATTTGTCAAGTTCTGTGTCTAAAGCCAGGAGTCTTAAGTCAGAATTTAGACTTGAACTTAAGATTTTTGACTCAGGACTTTCCACTCAGGACTCTTCCACCCTACTCAAAAATCAAACTAAATGTAAATGTGTGCAAGCCAAGGCTGCTGATGGGACTGGAATAAGGGTGGTTTTCGGGCACCAAAACATTGCCAAACGAGTTTGACATCTTAATCTCGGGCGACAGCTTAAAAAATTCGAAATAAATATCGCAGCCAATCCCCGCCTCGTACGAGCCGAAACCACTTGCGTTTTTTACCAGTTTGTTCAATGGGTCGAGGCCGGTGTCGGCATTCTTTTTTGAGCCTATGGCAAGCGAGTACTTTACGCCGCCTAAAATGTACGCCCTGAAATCCTGTATTCTATCCGATTTTATTTTTACCTCCAGGGGGAAATCTACTGTGGTGGATTGTATCTGCTTGGTAACATCGTCGGTACTTTTTGGGTAAGTATAAGTAATCGACCTATCGGCAAAAACAAGCGAAGGATTTCCCCGCACTTCAATATGGTCGGTAAGCCGGTAACGGGTTATAAAACCCACACCAAAACCTGTAGCATTTTTTGAGCTGATACTCCGCAAGGAGTCGGTGATAAACCGGTTTACCCCCGGGTCGAAAAATGGATCGCGCCAATTGGGCTTTTTATCAATTTTAAAGTAATTGCTAACATAACTGAAGCTAAAACCAAAGCTGAGATCGGTTTGGTCAGCGCCGCCACCCCATGCAGGGGCCTGGGCAAATAGGGCATTACCGCAAAATAATAGTATAATAATGGTTAGGTAACCGTTTTTAATCATTTAATACCCGTATAAATTGAACAAATACCAAACGCCAAAGGCCTGTGTTTGGTATGTTTAAAGCCTACTTTATCCATAAGTGCAGTAAACGTTGCCCCATCAGGGAAAGCAGCTACCGACTCAGGCAAATAAGTGTAGGCCCTTGCATCTTTCGAAAATAATTTACCAATTCCGGGTGTAATATAGTTAAAATACACGTTATACAGCTGTTTTACAGGGAATACCTTCGGTTTTGAAAACTCCAGCACTACCGCTTTTCCACCCGGTTTTAACACGCGGAATATGTCGGCAAGTCCTGTTTCAAGGTTTTCAAAATTGCGCACGCCATAGGCCACGGTAACCGCATCAAAGCCATCGGCATCAAAAGGCAGCTTTTCCGAATCGCCAAGCTTTACTTCAAATTTATCGCCTAAATTGCGTTTGGTGATTTTTTGCTGCGCGATGTCGAGCATCCCTTGAGATATATCAACCCCGATTATTTTTTCGGGTTTAAGTATAGTTAAAGCCTCAAAAGCAAAATCGCCGGTACCTGTGGCTACATCCAATATCAACTTAGGCTGATTTGATTTCAATTCATTAATCGCCTTTTTTCGCCAAATGATATCAATACCAAGCGACAAGAAGTGATTTAAAAAATCATAAGTTTTTGATATGTTGTTAAACATGTCAGCTACCTGTTCTTTCTTGGTGCCCTGCTGGTCGGTATACGGAATTATTGTTTTGCTCATGGAGCGGCAAAGATAATGATTATTTGATTTCGGATTTCGGATGTTCGATTTCGGATTTGCCTGACGTCGAAAAAATGGATAAAAATTGACAAATCATATATTTTGATACTATATTTATCAACCCATTAAATAAATCCGAAATCGAACATCCGAAATCCGAAATTCTCTATCATGAAAGAAAACGACGAACCATCCCGAAGAAATTTTCTCAGAAAACTTGGTACAGCCACCGCCGCAGTTGCTGTTGGCTCAAACGTATTTGCGGCCGATAAAAAAAACGATGTTTTTTCCTACTTAAAAAGGACGGGCGGCTTCAGTGCTAACGACCAGGTAAATATTGCTTTGATAGGCGCCGGGGGCCAGGGTAGCGAAGACACAAACGTGGCGTTACAAATCCCAGGCGTAAAATTGATTGCCGTTTGCGATTTGTATGATGGCCGCCTTGCCGATGCTAAAAAGCGTTGGGGAGCAGATATTTTCACTACCAAAATTTACAAAGAGATACTCAATCGCAAAGATATCGATGCCGTAATTATAGGCACACCCGACCACTGGCACCAGCAAATATCTGTTGACGCCATGCATGCCGGCAAACATGTTTATTGCGAAAAACCGATGGTGCATGCCATAACCGAGGGCCCGGCAGTGATACAGGCTCAAAAAGAGACCGGCAAAATTTTCCAGGTGGGCAGCCAGGGGGTATCGTCATTAGGCAACGAGAAGGCAAAAGAACTTTTGGCAGCAGGCGCCATAGGCCAGCTTAACTATGCCGAAGGCTTTTGGGCAAGGCGCGGAGCTGTTGAGGTTTGGCAATACCCCATCCCGGCCGATGCTTCACCGCAAACTGTGGATTGGGACACCTATGTGAGCAACGTGCACAAACGCCCATTTGATGAGAAACGTTTTTTCCGCTGGAGAAACTATACCAATTACGGCACAGGCATGGCCGGCGATTTATTTGTGCACCTGTTCAGCAGCCTGCATCTTGTTACCGGCTCTCATGGCCCCGAAAAAATTTATGCATCGGGCGGCTTAAGGTTTTGGAACGATGGCCGCGAAGTCCCTGACGTTTTATTGGGCACTTTCGATTATGCAAAAAATGATATGCACCCGGCATTTAACTTGTCCCTGCGCTGCAACTTCGTCGACGGTACCAGCGGCACCACTTACCTGCGCCTTGTAGGCAGCGAAGGCGCCATGGACATTACCTGGGATGAGGTGGTGTTAAAAAGAAATAAAGTATTCGCATCCGACGACCCTTTCTACCTCGAAAAACTAAGACAGGCAGGAGACAGAAATCCTGAAAGAAAAAAAATGCTGCCCCCCGAAGAAATTGTCTACAAAGCCGACAAAGGTTACCTCGGCGGGCCTTACGACCACATGAATAATTTCATCACTGCCATACGCACCAACGGCAAAGTTACCGAGGATGCTACCTTTGGATACCGCGCAGCTGCACCGGCATTATTATGTAACGATAGCTATTTTAACAACAAACCCATGTTCTGGGACCCGGAGAAGATGGTGAAGAAAGGTTAGCCCGGAAAGTCGAAAAGTAAAAAGGTTGGAAATTATACCGTAGGGGCGAATTGCATTCGCCCTCGTCATGCCGTTTACAAAATGTCAGCCACAATTTAATACGAAAAACACAAAATGAAAAAACTAAGCATACTCTCAATTGCCCTAATACTATTGGGTTTACAGGCGTTTAAAATTCACCCCAATAAACCATCAAACCCATCAGCCAAAATAAAAACATGGAAAAGCTTGTTTGATGGCAAAACCCTCGCAGGCTGGCACAACTATAATAGAAAAGGAGAAGTGAAAAACTGGGTAGTTGAAGACGGTTCGCTGGTTTGCCCGGGCGGCATTGAGGGTGGCGATATTGTAACAGATAAGCAATATGCCAACTTTGAATTATCGTGGGACTGGAAGGTTGAAAAAGGCGCCAACAGCGGCGTTTTGTACCATGTGGTTGAAGATGCCAAATTCCCGTATACCTCTGAAACCGGCCCCGAATACCAGATTATCGACGACATTGGCTGGCCCGAAAAGCTGGAAGATTGGCAAAAAACCGGTTGCGATTACGCCATGCACCTGCCAAACAGCAATAAAAACCTAATGCCCGTAGGCGAATGGAACACCAGCAAAATCATTTTCAACAGGGGGCATGTAGAACACTGGCTTAATGGTAAAAAGATTTTATCCTTCACCGCATGGGATGCAGACTGGAACAAGAAGAAAGCCGAAGGCAAATGGAAAGATCATACCGATTATGGCATGGCCAAAACAGGCGTAATTGCTTTACAGGAGCATGGTAAGAAAACGTTTTATAAGAACATCTGGATTAAAGAACTGTAATGTAACTAGCGAATGACGCTTTGGTATGCAAAAAGCGGACAAGACCCTATGTAAACCTATATCAGTATTACGGTATATTTTTATGTTGCTGTTCACAGTGAAACATAAGGAACAGGGTGGAACAGTAACGGCTCGGCCCAGGGCATGAAAAAGCCTATTTCTGTATTAATAATGCGCTTTTTGCCTTATTTGCTACCCAAAAAAACGCGAAAAGTACTGACAAATTAGTGTCAGCACTTTTCGTAAAAACAACGGCGGCAAGCGTTAGGCCTGCTATCCTCTAATCCCTTCACTAAGGAGGATCATGGTTCAGACGGCTGCCAGCAACCCTTCCATATCCAATCTCCTTGTAAACATAGTCAGTTCGCCATTTTCATCAAGCGGCCATTGCTCTTTCGGCCTGTCCCAATATAATTCCACACCATTGCCATCCGGATCATCTAAATAAATAGCCTCGGATACGCCGTGGTCTGATGCTCCGGTTATCGGGTATTTTTTGTCAATCAGGCGTTGCAGTATTTCAGCCAGATCTTTACGCTCAGCATATAATATAGCGGTGTGATATAAGCCGGGAGCATATTCGGGTGCAGGTGGTGCTCCTGCACTGTGCCAGGTATTTAAGCCTATGTGGTGATGATACCCGCCTGCCGATATAAATGCAGCCTGCCCGCCGTACATCATCATTTTGTCGAAACCCAACAAACCGCAGTAAAAATCGAGCGATTTTTGCAGGTCGGCTACTTTTAAATGCACATGGCCAATGCGGGTTTTTGCCGGTATTTTATACGCTTCCATATAATTACATGTTTAAACATCAAATTTACGAAACATTATGATACTCTTTTGTTTAATGATTGTAAAATAGCTAATTATACCAATAATTTATGCTGTCTCATATCTCATATCTACCATCTCAAAACTAAAAACCCTACCTTTGCACCATGATTATTAAAACAGCAGAGTTTATTTGCAGCAATACCCAGATCTCAAAGCTACCGCCGCCTGTAAAGGCTGAGTACGCATTTATCGGGCGCTCAAACGTAGGTAAATCGTCGCTGATAAATATGCTTACAGCTAAAAAGGGGCTGGCAAAAACATCGCAAACTCCCGGTAAAACACAACTGATAAATCATTTTCTAATAAATGATAACTGGTACATTGTTGATTTACCAGGTTATGGCTACGCCCGGGCGTCAAAAAGCAAAAAGGCCGACTGGGATAAGTTCATCCACAGTTACCTCGATAAGCGCGAAAGCCTGCAGTGTGTAATGGTGCTGATTGACAGCCGCCTTGAGCCGCAAAAAATAGACGTTGAGTTTTGCAACTGGCTTGGCGAAAAAGGTCTTTCATTTGTTTTGGTGTTTACCAAAGCAGATAAACAATCAACCGTAAAAACCGATCAGAATATCGCTAGGTTTCGTAAGGCGCTGTTAGCTACTTTCGAGGAAGTTCCGCAGCACTTTGTAACATCGGCCGAAACACATGCCGGGCACGACGAAATCCTGGCTTTCATCAGCAAGATAAACCAGCAATTTACAATACCTGAAATAAATTACTAAACAAACATTAAAAACTATGAAACGTACAGCACATGCCCATTGGAACGGTACTTTAACCGAAGGTAAAGGCGAAATCACCACGCAAAGCACCATCCTGAACAACACCCAGTACTCATTTAAAACCCGTTTCCAGGACGGAATTGGTACTAACCCGGAAGAATTAATTGCCGCAGCACACGCAGGCTGCTTTACCATGGCTGTAGGCGCGCAGCTTAGCCAGGCAGGTTTTACGCCCAACGATTTAACCACCGACGCAATTTTGGACCTGGATATGCAAAAGCTGGAGATAACCGGCATTCATCTTGAACTTAAAGGCTCGTTGATTGACGGTGTTTCTGAAGAAAAATTCAAAGAAATTGCTGAAGGCGCGAAAGCAGGTTGCATTATATCAAAAGCGCTGAGCGTGCCTATCACATTGACTGTTACTTATGCTTAATTATTTTTTGGTTAATTAAGTTAAGGACCTGTTATTAACAGCAATTTACAATAACCAGCATAAAAAATATAACAACTATTAATTAATAAATAGCGGGGCCTTGTCTCCGCTATTTTTATTCGTATCTACCTGAAAATCACATTAAAATCACATTAAAAATATATTAACAAATAGTATTGTTTTTTATTAAAATCATATATTTGATATATTATAAACCAATTAAAACCTAAATTACATGAAAAAAATTCTATTAGCGCTTTTCGTGCTGGGAGTAACAGCATGCAGCAGTTTTGCACAAACTACCAAATCATCAGATGTGGCCAAATTTAGCATCGGTGTAGACGCGGGCCTGCCAATTGGCACAACCAGCGATGTTTACAGCTTTGCTATCGGCGGTTCGCTTAAATACGATATGCCAATCGGAAGCGGTGCTTTTGTAAATTTGTCAGCAGGTTATCAATCATTTATGGTAAAAAGTGCCCTTAAAAATGCTGGTTTTCCATCATCTTCAGGTTTTGTGCCAATTAAAGTAGGTTTAAAATACTATTTTGATGGACAAGGCTTTTATGGCGAAGGCCAACTGGGTGTTGCATTCTCCACCGAAAGCGGTGGCGGCAAAGCCTTTGCATATGCTCCGGGCATAGGTTATACCCTCGACGGCGGCTTTGACATTGGCGTTCGTTATGAGGCATGGTCAAATAATGGTACCGTTAGCCAGATAGCGTTACGCTTAGCTTATGGTTTTTAAGTGAATAGTTAACATAAATAGGCAAAAGAGCAGGGTAATGTCCTGCTCTTTTTATTTACAGGCTGTTTTTTAAGCAAATATTTTTTGCTAACCCGGTAATTTCCAAGTCATTTAAACACAGGCGCTTACACCTAAAAAATTAGTTTAACCATTCGAAAGAGGCCTGTTTCTCCCAAAAAGCCTGTAACAACGCGCCTGTTCCCGGCGTCTATAGGTGAAATAAAGGTAAAATAACACGGTGTTGTTTTATCAAAACTTAAACACAAATCAATTTCACACATGAAAAAAATTCTATTAGCATTATTCGTGCTGGGAGTAACCGCGTGCACCAGTTTCGCGCAAACAAAAGATTCAGACGCCGGTAAATTCAGCATTGGTGTTGACGCAGGCCTGCCAATTGGCGATGCCAGCAACGTTTACAGCTTTGCTATTGGCGGTTCACTAAAGTACGATATGCCTATTGGCAGCGGTGCTTTTGTAAACTTAACAGCCGGCTACCAATCATTTATGGTGAAAAGCGCACTTAAAAATGCTGGCTTCCCATCCTCATCAGGCTTCGTTCCGGTAAAAGTTGGCTTAAAATATTATTTTGAAGGACAAGGCTTTTATGGCGAAGGCCAGTTAGGCGTTGCATTTTCAACCGAAAGCGGCGGTGGCAAAGCGTTTGCATACGCGCCGGGCGTAGGTTATACCCTGGACGGCGGCGTTGATTTGGGCGTGCGTTACGAAGCTTGGTCAAACAACGGAACTGTTAGCCAGGTTGCATTACGCGTGGCATATAGCTTCTAATTTAAATATCAGTACTATTAAAAACAGCCGGGGAAAACTCCCCGGCTGTTTTTGTTACTAATCAATGCTTTTTCTGGCTAGTCTTTAATAAAGCTTAGCTCCGCATCGTGGTATAAAGGCTTTTTTATTTGCGATTTTAGGCCCTGGAAACTTTTCATTGGTCCTTCCGCAGCAAAAAGATTTACCAGCCAGGCTGGGAGGTTGCCGCCGGGGTCCAACTGTAAGGTATACACAACTTTTAGGAAATTTTTTTTCAGCGGCGTTATCACCCACAGTCCTTTTGACGAGCGAACCCGTACAATACCGTCTTTTAGCGGTACCATTCCGTTTACCGCAGGGCCATCAATTGTAATAACTTTGGTTTCGGGGTTTTGGCTTACTGTGAGGTGCGCAACAAAATCGCGGTTCTGCACCGGCCATGGAATACTGATCTCAGAATAATAATATAGTTCGCCTGGCGAAACCTGTTTAACAAGCGTGCACAGTTTGGTATGATAAAGCCATTCGGGACAGTTTTTCACGTCAAGCAAAACCTTCACCAGCTGCGATAAGGTGGCATTAAGTTCACATTCAACCTTTATCGCCTTAAATTTCGACCCGGTAACATTGCTGGTATACACCTTTATGCCATCACTTTCACTCTTAAGTTTCCAGTCTGTTTGCGCAGAAACATTGGCCAGCTTTAAAACAAGAAATATTGTAATAATAACCCTATGCATTAAAAAATTGTTATATAAATATCAAATTTAAACTTCCTTGCGTTTCCTGTTGCAACTTGTGTGCTTTTTGACATTATAAAGGCAATCGGGCATCGTTGCTATTTTTTTCGGCCTGTTTGCAACTAATCTTTGAATTTTCTTTATGTTTATGGCTTAGGTATGAAGAGGACTTTACTGTTGCTAATTGTTGTTTTGATGTGCTCAGCGGGTGCCATTGCCCAAGTTACCATGAAAACGCACTTAAGCCTGGGTGTCGAATACGGGTTATCAACCGGAAGTCTTTCCGATTTCTACGGTTCGGTTATAGGCACATCATTAAAAATAGAAGTTCCCGTTGGCTCTCCCGACTTTAATTTAACCGGCACAATTGGTTATACCGCTTACATGGTACGCCTCGATTATCATGGTCCCCTTGTTTTAAACGCCGAACAATTTATCCCGGTTGAAATTGGCGCCAAATACTATTTCACTAAAATAGCTTATTTTGAGGGTGATGCCGGTATATCGCAAAATGTACAAAGCAATTTTACAGGATCAAAAACAGCATTTATTTATTCGCCCATTATAGGTATTTCTGCCCCCAGCAACAACCACAAATCAACCATTGATTTAGGTTTGCGGTTCGAAAGCCGGGGTGATAACCACCAGGTAGCTGTACGGGTGGCCTACCGTTTCGGGCCAACGTTTCCGAAGCCCGAAAAACCGAAAGAGGCTAAATAAATCATTCGCTTCCCTTTTATTTTTTTCAAATAAATGTGCCTAACAATCGTTTCGCTTTAGCGCATTATTGTGTAATTTCGGCGTTTATCACTCAATACAAAAGTGCTTAGCATCCTTAAAAAAGAAATCACGTCATATCTCAGCTCACTGGTGGCCTACGTTACCATTGGGGTGTTTTTATTAGTACTGGGCTTGTTTTTATGGGTATTCCCCGAGTCGAGCATACTTGACTATGGCTACGCCGGTTTAGACAGCCTTTTTAACACCACCCCCTATCTTTTTATGTTCCTGATACCGGGCATCACCATGCGATCGCTGGCCGAAGAACGCAAAGAAGGCACTTTCGAAATACTGCTTACCCGTCCCCTTGCCGACTGGCAAATTGTGTTGGGCAAGTATTTTGCATCGTTGCTGCTGGTGCTGTTTGCGTTGCTGCCTACCCTGGTTTATTACTATTCGGTCTATCAATTAGGAGCGCCTAAGGGCAATATTGATACCGGCGGCGTAATTGGCTCGTATATCGGTTTATTTTTACTCGGCGCAGCATTTGCCGCAATTGGTTTATTCGCGTCCTCAATAAGTAAAAACCAGATCATCGCATTTACTATTGCAGTATTTCTGTGTTTCTTTTTTTACAGCGGGTTCGATTCTTTAAGCCAGTTACTGTCGCTTCAAAGCCTTAGCCTGCAGGATTTGGGCATTACCCAGCATTACCAATCAGTAAGCCGCGGCGTTCTGGACACGCGCGATTTGGCCTATTTTGTTATCCTGACGGGATTGTTTATTTGCTTTACCTTATTTGTACTGATAAGGCAAAGACAAAAAAGCCTGCGTGGAGCTGACGCAATATTTTGCGGTAGCACGTTGGCGGTTTTAATAATCGTTGGCGTACTGTCAAATGTCACTTTTACCCGCTTCGATTTTACCAAAGAAAAACGGTTTACCGTATCCCCCATTACACGCGGCATAATGAGCAACATTAAAGACCCGGTACGGATCGTTGTTTATTTAAAGGGCGATAACTTTTCGGCTGAACTGAAGCGCCTGCAACGGGCCACACGGGACATGCTGCTTGATTTACAAGCCTATAGTCATGATAAAATTCAGTTTGAATTGGTCGATCCGCTGGCGTATATTAAAAAATTACCCGAGGCTCAGCAAAAGTCCGTTTATGATACTTTGGAAAGCAAAGGTATAGTTGGCGAACAGCATACCGTAAAAACCGACAACGGCGTCTCGGAAATGCTGATTTTCCCTGAGGCATTGGTACAATTTGAGGGTCGAACAATTGCGGTTAAGCTACTACAAACGCGCATTGGTTCATCCGAAGAAGAAATCACCAATAACTCCATCCAAAACCTGGAATATGCTTTTTCATCGGCCATAAAAAAAGTAACCAGCGGCGGCAAACCACTTATTGGCTTCACAGAGGGGCACAGGGAACTAACCGATTTACAATTGTATTGGGCCATGAACTCATTGGCCGACGGATACCAGGTTGGGCGCGTTAATTTGGCCACCATTCCGCTAAAAGTATTGCTACGACTAAGTATGCTGGTAATCCCCAAACCCGATACCAAATTCAGTGAGGTTGAGAAGTTTAAGATAGACCAATACATTATGCGTGGTGGCCGTGTGTTATGGGCCATTGACCAGGTAAATGCCGAATTAGATAGCCTGAAGGGCCATGGGGGTGAACAAATGTCGTTCCCGAAACAACTTGACCTGGATGACCAGCTTTTCACCTACGGCGTGCGCATTAATTACGATTTGATTGCAGATATGCGCTGCGCTCAAATTCCATTAACTACCGGCTCGGCGGGTGGCCAGGCCCAAATACAGCTGTTGCCCTGGTTATATTATCCAATTTTTATCCCTGCATCAAAAAACCCGGTGGTAAAAAACCTTGATGGCATCCGCAGCGAGTTTGCCAGCACTATTGACACCCTCGCCATAAAAAACGTAAAGAAAACGGTACTACTTACCTCATCTCCCTATAATAAAAAAATAAGCGCGCCGCATATTATTTCGTTGCAGGCTGTTCAGCAAGAGCCAAACCCTAAGGAATTCCAGGGCGAGCCCCAAACAGTAGCCGTATTGCTGGAAGGTCAGTTTAAATCCGACTTTCAAAACCGCCCGTCACCCGAAGGCCTGAACGAAAATGTACCTGTACTGCCGCTAAGCAAACACACCAAAATGATTGTTGTGAGCGATGGCGACATACTAAAGAACCAAATAGGTGCCGATGGCTCACCATACCCCCTTGGATACGACCATTACACCCAGCAAAATTTTGGCAACAAAAACTTTTTACTGAATATTGCCGACTACATGACCGACGACTCCGGCCTGATAGACCTGCGTACGAAGGAAATAAAAATACGGCTGCTTGACAGGCCGCGCGTTCGGGTTGAAAAACTATACTGGCAGGTTTTTAATAATGCCCTGCCCTTGGGTTTGTTGGTAATATTTGCTATTTTTCAACATTATATGCGCAAAAGAAAGTATGCCCATTAAATTATTTACTTTTGATAGATTAATTCCAATTATATGAGATTTATTGTTTCTACATCAACATTACTAAAGCAACTACAGGCTGTTAGCGGGGCCTTGAGCAATAGTACGGTGTTGCCCATACTTGAAAACTTTTTGTTCGAGATAAAAGATGGAAACTTAACAATATCGGCCACCGATCTGCAAACCAGCATGACCACTTCTTTGCCTGTTGAGGCTAAGGAAAATGGCCGTATAGCTATACCATCGCGTATTTTGTTAGAGACTTTAAAGTCGTTGCCAGAGCAGCCGGTAAATTTTTCGGTTGATGATACTACGTTTGCCATTGAAATAAATGCAGGCGACGGTAAATACAAGCTAAACGGCGAAAACGGCGAGGATTTCCCTAAAATACCGGTTGTTGAAAACGCTTCGTCCGTTAATCTTCCCGCTTCCGTTTTAGGCGAAGCGATAAACAAAACCATTTTTGCGGTTAGTAACGATGAGTTGCGCCCGGCAATGACGGGGGTTTACTGCCAGCTGTCTACATCGTCGCTTACGTTTGTAGCTACCGATGCCCACAAACTGGTACGCTATCGCCGTAAAGATGCCAAAGCTGCAAGCACAACATCGTTTATATTGCCTAAAAAAGCGCTTACACTTTTAAAATCATCGCTGCCAAGCGACGATGTAAACGTTGCAGTTGAATACAACAGCACCAGCGCATTTTTTAAATTTGGCAACATTAACCTGGTTTGCCGTTTGATAGACGAACGTTACCCTGATTACGAAGCGGTTATCCCGTTAAACAATCCAAATAAACTAAGTATCGACCGCCAGGCATTTTTAGGCTCACTTAGCCGCGTTGCTATTTATGCCAATAAAACTACCCACCAGGTAAGGCTTAAAATAAACGGCAGCGAACTAAATATATCATCAGAAGACATTGATTTTGCCAACGAGGCGCACGAACGTTTAAGCTGCCAGTACGAAGGTGAGGATATGGAGATTGGTTTTAATGCCCGCTTCCTTATCGAGATGCTTAAAAACTTAAGCTGCGAAGAAGTATCGCTTGAAATGTCGACTCCTAACCGTGCAGGTATCCTGTTGCCACAGGGTGGTGACGAAAACGAAGATGTACTGATGCTGGTTATGCCGGTAATGTTAAATAGCTACGCATAAACGGTGAGTAGTGAATGGAGAGTGGTGAGTGGTTTTAGTACTGATTAAATCCGCCAACTGCCAACTCGCTACTGCAAACTAATAAAAAGAGTCCGGCGTAAAAACCGGACTTTTTTGTTCAACACGATAACAAAACTTATTATAAGCAGTTATAATAGCATTTACTGTATGAAAACCAGGTTAGCCGCTTTATTCTTTATTATTGCTATTACCGTTTTGGCATCATGTAAAAGCAATGATAATGTATTTACAAAAAAGGTTTCAACGGCCATCAATGTTGTAAATGCATCGGCCGATAACATAAATTTTTACGTAAACGGAACCCGCCAAAATAACACGTCGGCGTTGACGCCGGGCGGCCAAACTTTTTACCTTACAGTGCCGGCGGGCTTACAAAACTTTCAAATTAAAAAAGATGGCAGCCCCGATTATTTAATAAGCATACCGCTAAATTTAAAAGACAGTTTATACCATTCGCTTTACATAGCAGGCGAAAGCGTTGATAAAACATTAGTAACTATCGATACTTTGATAGTAGACACAAACAAGGTTCAATTACGATTTGTGCATACAACACCCGGCGCCGGTATTTTCGATGTTAAAATTGGCGATACTCTTAAATTTCATTCTGCATTCAAAACATCGTCATCGTTTTTATCTGTTGGGAGCGGGTTAAAAGAAATAAAGGTTTTCGAAACAGGTTCGTCAACACCTAAAATAGACACCATCGTGTCAATGTCGCCAAACAAAGGATACACGATATTTACGAAAGGTACGCTAACCGGAACAGGCAGTTCAAAATTCAGCCTGGGCGTGGCGCTTAATTTTTAATAGGATATGAGTTCAAAAATAAAATGGAAAATATCGGCCTGCGTGCTTACTTTTTTAGCAGTATTTTGGTTTGTGTCGATATTATCTTCGTGTGGTAAAGGCGCTAACGTAAGTACTGCAAGTCTCAACATTAAATACGAAGTATTAAACTTAAGCCCGGATGTTTTACCTATCGACCTTTATATAAGGTTCCTCAAAACAAATAACACGCCGTTTAGATATTCGGTAAACCAGGGATATTTTGTGGTGCCATATACCGACACCCCGTACCTCATACGATCTAACAGGATAAACGGCGGACCTGCTATACTCTCCCGGTCGGATATTTTGACCAGGAACGCGCAATACAGTCTTTTTATAACAGGCACCGTTGCCGATAATTCGCTCAAGACAATTTTTACCGTCGACACCGCCATCCTGCCCAAAGTTGGCCGTGGAAAAGTACGTTTTGTTGACGCCTCCCCATCGGGTATTAACGGACTTGATGTTTATGCCAACGGCACGAAAGCGTTCAGCAAGATAAAGTATCCCACTTTTTCGGACTTTGTTGAATTACCAATTGGCAACTACGATTTCCAGGTTTATGCGACCGGTTCATCCTCTGTACTAACAACCTTAACAAACTTTCAAATTGATGATGGTAAGTTGTACACCCTATACGCTTACGGCTACACCACCAGGCCGGATTCAGCTGCGTTTAATGCTGCGATAATTACTAATAAGTAGAGGGGAACCGTTGTAAAGTTGAAAGGTTTGAAAGTTGAAAAGTTATCAGTGAACTTAGAAATTTTTTAGGTAACCGGTATTAACATTGCAACTTTTCAACGTTCCAACTTTCCAACAAATAAAAACCTATCAACAAAAAAACATACTTTTGCCCAAATCTTAAAACAGTGGAAGTAATTAAAGGCATTATTGATTTTATTTTACACATCGACAAGCATTTGTCTGATATTATCAGCCAATATCACGGCCTTACTTATCTAATATTGTTTGCCATAATTTTTGCCGAAACCGGCTTTGTGGTTACACCATTTTTACCCGGCGACTCACTGCTGTTTGCTGCAGGTGCGCTTATCGCCGGCGGGGCTACCGGCTTAAATATATTTCTATTAGGCATTATATTAATAGTCGCCGCATTTGCCGGCAACACCGTTAATTACCTGCTGGGCAACTACCTGGGGCCTAAGGTGTTTAAAGAAAAAAACAAGATACTAAAGCTTGATTATTACCTGCAAACCAAGGCTTTTTTTGACAAACACGGCGGCAAGGCTGTTATTTTTAGCCGCTTTATGCCAATAATACGCACCATTGCACCCTTTGTAGCAGGTGTGGGCAAAATGCCGATAGGCCGTTATAGTTTATATAATATTATTGGCGGTGCTGCCTGGATAATTCTTTTCTTGTTCGCCGGTTTTGAATTGGGTACTATACCTTTTTTTAAAGCCCATTTTGCACTGATCGGGGTTGCAATTATCCTGATTTCAATTATCCCGCCAATTTATGCGGCAATAAAAAGCCGGGGGTCTAAGAAACCTGCTCGCTAATACCACCAAATTTCTTACGGGCTTTTTTTCCTCGTACTGCAAATAAAAAGCTGTAAAGAAAAGGTATTGCCATGTATATAAAACCCGATGAGCCTTTATATTGAATAGGGGCTATCAAAACAAATAATATACCTGCTATACCCAGGCAGGCATTTAACAGGTTGACCAATATAAAGGTATCCGTTTCGAACATTTCGCCTGGCGAGAGGTTTATTTCGACCGCCTTCTTTTTGGCGTGGGCATACATCAGGTAAAATAGGGTATAAATTGCAGCGTAACCCGAGTGGTAAACATACATCAAAGTTGGCTGCTGCTGTTCGGTGATCATAATTCCAACATGGCCGTGATCGTTGTATTGGCCGCCCGAAAACAATAAAAAGGAACTTCAGCGGGTACACGTACATCAGCACCACAAAAAGCAGCATCGCATTTAACGAAGTAACACGCGCGTTATTAAGGCCATACCTGCGGAAATAAATATTTTGGTTGTTCCATATCATAAACAGGATACCAAAACAACAGGCAAATGCAAAAAAGCCCTTAAACACCTCGAAAAGTTCATCAAATGTTCGCGGCACCTCCAGCGATACCATAATCAGCGTAATTGCAAAAGCAAAAACAGCATCGCTAAAAGTTTCAAGTCTCGACGGTTCGTGGCTGCGCCATACAAATACCGATTCTTTCTTTTTGGTTATAGAGGCTATTTTTTTTCTCATGCGTAGTTATTCAGATAAAACTACCACTTTTCCGGCTCTGTACAAAGCTTCCTCGTTTTGTATTTTCGTTTTTTCGGCATCGCCCATCGGCTTTGCAATTAATTTATTCAAATCGGGCTGGCCGGCATCAACCCAAGCCGAATACCAGTAACTACCCACAGATAATATTGACTCCCGCATGCGGCGCTGAACCATACCTTTGAACATTTTTTGATAGGCTTCAGCGTATCCTGCAGAATAATCCTTAACCTCCTTTTGCCCACGCCGTACCATTGCATACTTTTTATCAGCCGGGAAGCTTTTATTGAGCAGGCGTTCAAAACGGAGCACTGTATCAACGCTTGCAAACGAACTGCGGCATATTTTAAAAGCCTCGGTTAAGGGATTTTGAATATAACGTGCTTTGCCCGCATAATAATGATAATGGTCGCCAAACAGCTCGGGGAGCCGGCTTTCCCATAAAGCATGTATGCCGGTTTGGTTGGTTAGCTGCCCGTTATAGTTTTGTGTTAAATGCAAAGGCACATGGGCATCCGCAATATAATGCCCAAGGTTGGCTGATGTATTTAATATGGCAGTTGTGTCGTGCTCTTTAAACGCCCGCACCAACCTGTAATAATTGTATTGAATAGTCCAGGGTACTGTTCCGTACTTATCGAGTGTGTCTGCTGTATATTTCGCAGCGGCATCGTACCAGTTATGCGGGATGCGTTTAAAGGGGGCATTCCCATAATGGTCGGCGTTCAGAAAATGCCGCCTGGCCTCAGTTGAATCCACGTAACGCCGTTTGTCGGCGCTGATGGCATGCTGGGTCAGATAGTCGATATTAGCGCGGTAAAAACCAGCCATTGGCTTAGGCAAGGTGTAAACAGCGAAGCGGCCAATACGGTAGTGGGCATAAAATCCCCAGGAGCAGCACGTCGTTACAATTAAAATAGCCGCGCTAAGCTTCAGGAAAAATTTCATAACCAAATATAATGCGAATGTTTAATTCAACCCGGTGCAAATGACAATTACCTGGATTTTGGATAGTTTGAGCAAACATTTCAACCTTAAAACATTACAACTTTTCAACATCACTAAAAAAATAAAAAAGGTGTTTGATATTAAAAATAATCACCCTATATTTGCAGTCCTTAAAAATATAAGAAAGAATAACAAAGCTATACAATGGCAAATCATAAATCATCATTAAAAAGGATCCGTTCGAACGCTGCTAAACGCTTACGTAACAGGTACCAGGCTAAAACCACCAGGAACGCCATAAAAAAATTAAGAGGCACAACCACCAAAGCTGATGCAAGTGCGCTTTTAGTTAAAGTTATATCAATGCTTGACCGTTTGGCTAAAAAGAATGTTATTCATAAAAACAAAGCGTCGAACAATAAGTCGAAACTTACAAAGTTTGTTAACGGCTTAAAATAATATAAAGATTTTTTCCAACAAAAACCCGCTTCAGTAAAACGAAGCGGGTTTTTCTGTTTTATCGCCTCCCGTTTTAAAGTGTTCAGAAAAAAATAAAAAAAATACCGAACAAAGTCGCCCCCGCACCACGTATAAAAGGCTGTAAAACAGACATTGTGCTAAACGCTATTAAAACTAAAAACAATTGACTTTGAGGATTTATATTACCTTATCACTATTATTTGTTTCAATTTCAGGGTTTGCCGGTATCGACAGGGGTCGGGTAGACAGCCTGAAAACATTGATAGCATCAAAGCTAGCAGGGGCCGATACTACAAGTATTAACAGGCTAAATAACCTTGCTGCAAGCTACTTTGATTCCAACCCGGACAGTACCCTTTATTACGGGCACAAGAGCGTCGACCTATCGCGTAAAATTAACTATAGGGCCGGCCTCGCAAACGGACTGGTACAAACCGGCCACGCCAATTTTTTCAAAGGACGGTTTGCCCAGGGGCAACAAGATTTTGATGAAGCAATTACTATTTACAAAAGCTTAAATGATTTACAGGGGCTTGGCAATGGCTACAAATTATACGGCCGCATGGACAATTTGCTGGCCAAATACGAAGTAGCCTTGCGTTACCTGAACCTTGCGCTTGATATTAACAAAAAGCTCAAAAACGACGATGAAATTGCCGACTGCTATAAAAACATAGGTATAGTATATTTTAGCGAAGGCCAAAACTCAACCGCACTTGATTATTACTACAAAGCCCTTGAAATTACACTGAAAAAGAATGACAACAATGCCTCTGCAGCTATTTACAACGACATTGGCGTAGTACTGCAAGGTATGGAAGTGTATCCAAAGGCGCTTGAATACTATAAAAAGGCGCTAAACCTCTTTAAAGGCATAAATAACCTTACTGGTGTTGGTACCATTAACGAGAATATCGGCGAAGTTTTAATTGCACATAAAGAATACGACCGGGCAATTATTCACCTTACAAAGGCCCTTAACATTGCCAAAAAGCAGGACGACAAGGATGGCATAAGCTCCGTTTATACCGACTTTGGTTTGTGTTACGCACATAAAAATCAGTTTGCCCTTGCAAAAAGTTATCTTGACAGCTCGTTGCAGGTTGCCACCAAATATAAAATAGTTTATAACCAAGCTTACGCCCTAATAGGTTTGGCAACCATGTATAACCTGCAAAAGGATTATAAGAATGCGTTTATTTATGCCACTGAAGGGCAAAACGTGGCGGCTACATTGCGTAACTTAACGGTACGCTCAAATGCAGCGTTACAATTAAACAAAACGCTGGCAGGATTAGGCAGATACGATGACGCCTACCAAATGCTGCGCAGGTATAACGAACTTAAAGACAGCCTTAATAATAACGAGAGCCTGCAAAAATTAACATCATACAACCTTGCCCTTGATTTTGCGTCAAAGGAGCATCAAATTGCCGAACAACATCGCGAAAAAGACGAATCGTACAAGCAAAGGATAAAGCAGCAGCGCCTGATAAATACCATTTTCTTAACTATCATAGCGGCCATGATCGCCGTTTCGTTTGTGTATTACAGGCAAAAACGCAAGCAGCAAAAAATAAATGCCATGCTCGAGGAGAAAAACAGCGAGGTGCTGCAACAGAAAGCCGACCTTGATGACCAGGCACAAAAACTAAATAACCTGAATACTTTAAAAGACCGATTGATATCGGTACTGGCGCATGACCTGCGGGCGCCATTAAGCACCTTACGGGGCCTATTCAGCCTACTGCAGGACGAAACCATCTCGCACGAACAATTATTGGATATGATACCGAGCGTGCTTAAAAAGCTTGAGTACACATCGGACTTTTTGGACACGTTGTTGTTTTGGATAAACAGCCAGATGGACAACTTTGAAAGTTCGGCAAAGAGCTTTTATTTAAAAGATATTGTTGCATATGAAGCTGAAAGCTATCATGAGCAAGCCAAATTAAAAGGCATCACCCTTATTGATAATGTACCCCATGACGCGGTGGCTTCGGCCGACCCGAATTCGATACGTATTGTTATCCGCAATTTAATCACCAACGCAATAAAGTTTTCAAAACAGAACGACACTATCGAAATCCAGGCCATTCAGCAGGATGACCACAACTATGTTATCTCGGTAAAAGATACTGGTGTAGGCATGAGCGATGATCAGCTTGGCAAATTATTTAAGAGCAAGGTTAACAGTAATGCCGGCACCGACAATGAGTCGGGTACTGGCATGGGAATGTTGTTTTGCAAAGATCTGGTTGAAAAATGCAGTGGAAAGATTTGGGTAACCAGCAAAAAAGACCAGGGCACTAAGTTTTCGTTCACAGTGCCGATGGGAACGTTGACTGAAAAGCGACTGGAAGTGGCCTAATCGATACCTGCTATAAATTCGTAAGCCCGATAAAAATATTCTCCAGCGTTTTCCCTTTATTTTTGCTGCGCAAACCTTCCAGCGTATCGTCAGCAACTATTTTGCCTTTGTTTATAATTATTACCTGGCTGCATACGGCTTCAACTTCCTGCATAATATGGGTGGATAAGACTACAGTTTTTGTTTTTCCCAAATCAAGTATCAGCTGGCGTATGCCAATCAATTGATTAGGGTCAAGGCCCGATGTTGGCTCGTCCAATATCAATACGTCGGGATTATGCAGAATGGCTTGTGCGAGCCCTACACGCTGGCGGTAGCCCTTTGAAAGTTGCCCTACTTTTTTGTGTTGTTCGGGCCCCAGGCCGGTTTGCTCAATAACTTCTGCTATCCGCTTCTGCGGTGATTTCATCTGGTGAATACCCGCAATAAACGCCATCGACTCCTTAACATAAATATCAAGGTACAAAGGGTTGCTTTCGGGCAGGTAGCCCACATTGCGTTTAACATCTATTGCCTGGGTTTCAACATCAAACCCGCATACTGTTGCCCTACCCGAGGTTTGCGGGATAAAGCCCGTAAGTATTTTCATGGTAGTTGATTTACCCGCGCCATTCGGGCCTAAAAAACCCAATACTCCGGGGCCGGCGCTAAAGCTGATACTATCAAGCGCCTTTTGCGCCCCATAAACTTTTGATAATGCGTCAACGACAATACTCATAGCTCAAAAGTATTTCATTTATTTCGGAATTCGGATTTTCGATTTCGGATTTTAAATAAATAAAGTTTAGATTCCCATCCCATATAAGCAAACCCGCCAAAAAAGCAGGTGATTCTCATGGCATTGTAATCAAAATCTCCTCTGTTTGTCACCACAAAATAAAACCATACATTTAGGCATATTTGCGATAATTTAATTGTCATATTGTCACTTATACAATTGCGGCAAGCTATTTGAATACCATATATTTGTAACACAAAAAATTAAAATTTAAAAATCATGGCTTTAGAAATAACTGATGCAAACTTTGACGAACTCGTCCTTAAATCTGACAAACCAGTATTAATTGATTTTTGGGCTGAATGGTGCGGACCTTGTAGAATGGTTGGCCCTGTAGTTGAAGAAATTGCAAAAGAATATGAAGGCAAGGCGGTTGTAGGTAAAGTTAATGTAGACCACAATCCAGGTATCTCTGTAAAATTTGGTATCAGAAATATACCAGCGTTGTTATTCTTCAAAAATGGCGAAATTGTTGACAAACAAATAGGCGCTGTTCCAAAATCTGTTCTGACTGATAAATTGGCTAAGCAATTGGTGTAACTTTAATTTCACCGATTTTATAAAAAGATTACACCGATTGGTTTTGCTGGTCGGTGTAATTTTTTTTATAATTGACGTTATCATTTGCAGCAATAGTAATCGGTGAAATCAGTTCTAAAATCGGTGTAATCCCTCAATAATGTTAAATGACGACCAGCATATACGACACTTAGCCAACCTCGAGCTTTTAGCCCGCCAGGTGGTTGAGGGTTTTATTACTGGTTTGCACCAAAGCCCTTTCCACGGGTTCTCGGTAGAGTTTGCGGAACACCGGCTATACAATAACGGCGAGTCAGTTAAAAATATCGACTGGAAGCTGCTTGCCCGTACCGATAAGTTGTTTGTAAAGCAATTTGAGGAAGAAACCAATCTGCGTTGCTATCTGCTGTTGGATACGTCCTCGTCTATGAATTTTCCTGATAAGGGGATAAACAAACTTCAATTCTCTATTTATGCTATTGCATCCCTCATGCACCTGTTTAAAAAGCAGCGCGATGCATTTGGGCTGTGCCTTTTCAGCGATAAGGCGGATTTAATAACCCAGGTAAAATCAACCACATCACACCTTTTTTACCTGTATGCCGAGTTGGAAAAAGCATACAATTATCCTAAAATTAATACAGCTACCAATATTACCCAAGTGCTGCACCAGGTGGCCGGTCAAATTCACCAGCGCTCAATGATTATATTGTTTAGCGATATGCTGGAAAACAGCCTTAACCCTGAAAAAATGCTGGCGCTGTTTGCCGCCATACAGCATTTAAAATATAACAAGCACGAGGTAATTATTTTCAATGTAAGCGACAAACACAAAGAGGTTGACTTTAATTTCGATAACCGCCCCCACCAGTTTGTAGATATTGAAAGCGGCGAGCAGGTGCGCGTACACCCGGGCAAAATTCGTGATGCATATGTATCGTCATTAACCTATTATCGCCACCAATTGGAGCTGAAATGCGCGCAATACCACATAGATATTATTGATGCATATATTGAAGACGGTTACAACAATGTGCTAAAATCGTACCTCATCAAACGCAATAAGATGATATAAAAAAAAGCTGTCCTTTTCTTCAAAAGACAGCTTTATAGGGGTAACAAGGAACTAAAACTCTATACGCCTCAAATTAACGCAGCTATTATGAAGATTTAGTGAAGTTGCTGATTAAATATAAGTTTAATAGCCGTGCCCGTATCACTTGCTGAACTTACCTGGATTTTGATATCGTGAAATGTGGTTATGCTTTTCACTATGGCAAGTCCCAATCCGTAGCTTTCCTTTTCGTCTGTATCCAGTTTCTCGAAACGGTTAAAAGCTTTTTCAATCTGTTGTTCGCTCATGCCAGTACCTGTATCGGCAATTTCAAGTATATATTCGTCGGGGGTTAAATAATCGGTTACGGTAATACTGCCTTGCTCCTTATTGTATTTAATTGAATTGTTAATGATATTAAAAAGCACCGTATGCATCAGGCTATGGTTGCCCCTAATACTGCGGGCATATTTTATGTTGTTTTTAAAAGTTACCTTCCTGTCCTCCAGCCTGTCTTCAAGTTCAAGATAAACTTCGTTTATTATATTGGCAATTTGTATCTCATCATTTTTGTTAAACTGGTTGTTCTCCACTTTTGAAATCAGCAACAAGCTATTTATAATCGATTTCAGGCGGTTTAGCGTTTTAAGCGAAGCAAAAATTTTATTCTCGCTGTCCTCCTGTAATTCTTCATTCAATAAAACATTCTCCAACCTCGAACTGATGATTGATATTGGTGTAAGCAATTCGTGCGATACATTGGCAATAAACTGTTTTTCGAGGATAAACAGATCTGTTATTTTTTTCATCAGGGTGCTGATGCTGTCGTCGAGCAGTTTAAAATCCTGGGTGCTGGTTTCAATCTTGGCATAGTCAAAGTTCATCGGGTCGTTTACCTTAATCAGCTTCCTGTCGATAATCTGGTAAAACGGGGCAAGCAGGTATTTGGTAAAAATAAGGTCGATAACCAGGGTAAGCAACAAAGCAACAACCAGCATCAGCAAGGTAAATTCCCTGATGGTTTGCTTCAGCTGTATTACCGCATCCATGGTATCCCCTATCTCCAGCAGGTAACTATGGCCATCAAAATTAAATTTGTAAGTAAGTATCAGGTAATTGTCCGTGCTTTTTTCAATAGTGCGCGGCTGTGTGCTAAAACTTTCCTTTGAAGTCCTGTTAGCTTGATAAGGTATCGGCTTTAAAAAAATATACTCTTCTTTTAAAATATTATAGTTGGTAAAGCTCTGCTGCTGGTTAAGTATCTGGTTAATCTCTTTTGATGAAAGGTTTTTGATAAACAAATCCTTTTTGTTCCTTAATCGCAGCGATATATGCGCATAGGTAATTTTCTCGAGCGAAAAAAGAATGAGCAACCCTGTAAAAACAATAATAGCCAGCTTTGTGAGCGTGTTATATAAAGCCAGTTTTATTTGCAGTTTCATTTTGGTTGTTAAAAGGTTGTAAAGTTTAAAAGTTGGAAAGTTATTTATAAGCAGCCCGCAACATTTCAACCTTACAACATTCCAACTTTACAACAATGTTCTTCTAAATGTTTACCCTATACCCAATGCTCCTCACTGTTTCAAACCAGTCGATCGCCTCAAATTGCGAAAGCTTTTTACGCAGGTTTTTTACGTGCACATCAACAAAGTTCGAGTCGGAGTTAATCTCCAGCACATCGCCCCAAACATGCTCCGTTAAATTGGTGCGCGATATTACCCGGTTTTTGTTCAATACAAGATAGTTGAATATTTCGTACTCTTTTTTAGTGAGGTTAATCCGTTCGGTATTATAATGAACCGTGCGGTTTTGTATATTAATCCTAAACTCCTTTACGGCAATGTCATTACTCTCCAGCTTGTGTTTGCGCCGGGTAATAGCATGCATACGGGCCAAAAGTTCATTTAACGAAAATGGCTTGGCCAGGTAATCGTCTGCACCTTGTTCAAGTCCAAGTACTCTATCGTCGACCGCGCCGCGGGCTGTTAAAATAATTACGGCATCGTCACGGTCTTTTAACCCTTTAAGCATTTGCAGCAAATCAAAACCATCCCCGTCAGGGAGGTTAAGGTCGAGCAGGATAAAATCGTAGTTATTGACAAAAATCTTCTCGCCGGCAATGCCCTTTGAGCGCGCGTGTTCAATGGTAAAACCTTCATGACTCAAAAATTCATCTATTTCAAGCGCCAGGCCTTTTTCGT
Source organism: Mucilaginibacter flavidus (assembly GCF_024055575.1). Taxonomy (GTDB): domain Bacteria; phylum Bacteroidota; class Bacteroidia; order Sphingobacteriales; family Sphingobacteriaceae; genus Mucilaginibacter; species Mucilaginibacter flavidus. The sequence continues at coordinate 307,106 of NZ_JAMXOE010000001.1, forward strand.
CCTCAACTATTAGTACATTCATGGGCAGGCAAGATACTAATTTGGTTTTAAAGGTTATAAGGGTTGTAGGAGTTGCAAATGTTTAACACTTTTACAACCACGGCAGCGTTTACAACTGCTACAACCCAATTTAATAAAATTACCGCAATCAATTTAGGTATATTACTGTTACTGTATAAACGCTTTTTTTAAATATGAGACTTTCCATTGAACGCAAGCCCATAAGAATAAATCCAGATCCGAAACGTGTAATTGCCAGGTTTTTTTTCAATGGAAACGACAGGGCCAAAGAAGTAATCCAACGGGTTATGGCGCTCGACGAGGATACCGCATTTGGTATAGTTTCGCCCTTATTGCAGGAATATTCCAAAAGGCATCGAAATATAACACGGGCCCTAAATCGGCATTGCAGCAAATTAAAGCCACTTTTTACCGAACTTGAAATAGATTACGATACATTAACGGTTTATCGTAAGCTGCTTATAGGTTCATACTTTACGCATGAATATTCTATCGAATCGGCAGCATTTTTTAACCCTTCGATAGTGGAAGACCCCGACCAAACGGAGCTGCAGGAAGGTCAGCGGCGCGTAATCATCAGTTTTCGTGCAGTTGGCGAAGGGCATATATCGTCTATAACTTTCAGGCGCGCACTAATCGACCAGGCGAACAATATAACCGTAACGCCAGCCGGCAGCTATATTGACGAGGCCGAAATTGTGCGGAACGCGGTTTATAATAAAAAATTGTTTTTTGAAAAAGCCGCAGTAACTCAAATCGATATCAATGTTTTAAATGAGCTTGAATCAAAACTTGATCATCATTTTGAATACGCAAACCTGCGCCGCATAATCAGCGATTCGCAAAAACTGCAGGAAACTGATCTGAAAAGGCTGGAATACGACAAAGTACTGTGGCTGGCCGACTCCTACTACGAAATTGTTTTTTCGCTTGATACCGATATATCCGACAGGGTGATCTTCCCCATATCAGAATATGAGCGTAAAGGAATAGAAGACGCAAGGTTTGTCCATTTTAAAAATGATGACGACAGCATGGTTTATTACGCCACTTATACGGCCTACGATGGGTCACTAATTATGCCCAAGCTGCTGCAAACTAACGATTTTTATAACTTTAAGATAATGCCGTTGTACGGAGCTGGCGCCCAAAACAAAAATCTTGCGCTGTTCCCCCGCAAGATTAACGGCAAATTTGTAATGATATCCAGGATTGATGGTTGCAACAACTACATCATGTATTCAGACAAGATAAATATTTGGGAAAAGCCGATAAAACTACAGGAACCCAAATTTAGCTGGGAATTTATACAAATAGGTAATTGCGGCTCGCCAATTGAAACAAAAAAGGGTTGGATAGTAATTACCCACGGCGTAGGCCCAATGCGCCGGTATGTACTTGGTGCCAGCCTGCTTAAGCTCGACGACCCGGAAGTGGAAATTGGCCGCCTTAAAGAACCCCTGCTGATACCCAACAGCGACGAACGGGAAGGATATGTACCGAATGTATTGTATTCATGCGGCGCGCTGGTACATAACGGGAAATTAATAATACCCTACGGTGTATCCGATTCATCCACCGCCTTCGCCGAAGTTGATCTTAATGAACTGGTTAATAAGCTAATTGAAGATAAAAAGGAAAGCGATAAAGCCGCAAAGTAATTACTTGAATTTTTATCAGCTTTAGCACACAAAATTCCGATTTAGTATACACATTTCACTACGTCTCCGTTTTCTATTGCCGGTTTATGGCTTTTGTTGTATTAATAATGTGTTTTATAAAAAATGAGTGATTTGGCATACCACTTGATATACAACAAGCGGTTCTGTATTAAGTTAATACAACACCATTCACAAACATTACCATGAAAAACAATTACTAAAGCAATGGATCATTACAGAGAGATAAAAAACACCCTTAACTGGCACAATGAGGGCAAATTTGAGGTTGAACTCATCAATGGTGTTATAACGAAGCTTAACTTTTGCGAACCGGGCAAAGGGCCGGAAGATATCGGGAAGAGCCTTACATCAACCAATTACAAATACCTTCAGGCGGTGTACTCCTGTCTCGGCGATTTGTTTACTTTTATTGAAGAAGAAAACAAAAGGTTGGGATACAAGTATGCCCGCGAAATTGAAGTGCCGGGTTATAGCCAGGACGAAACGGCAAAAAATAATTACCCAAGCTCCTCTGAAACTATATTAAGGCCTTTGATAAATTACGACCACCAACAGGATTTAACAAAAGCTGCTACCGAAAAAATTGAAGGGATACTGGCAGATAAAACAGCCGATGCCAACGCAAAAAGTGCGTAATCAGGTCGTACAAATTGCTTAGGGGAGATTTGACAACCTTTGAAAAGTTGTCAAATCTAAATCATCAACCCAATATTTTCTTGTAAAGTGCGAGGTAATCGGCTACCATTTTATCGCATGAAAATTGCGATTCGGACCATTGGCGACAAGCCTTCCGGTTTATACTTTTAACTTCATCAATAGCCGCCACAGCTTCGTTGATATTATTTACCAGGAAACCCGTCTTCTTATCCCTTATCAACTCCGGCATCGAGCCCCTGTTAAATGCTATTACAGGTGTTCCGCAAAGCATCGCTTCAGCTACACTCATGCCAAATGGCTCATTGAAATTTATCGGATGCAGCAGGGCATAAGCATTCCGCAATAAATCATTCCGCTGCGCCGGTTCGGCGTTTTCAAGGTAAATTACGTTGTCATTTAAATGTGGCTCTACCTTCTCCTTAAAATAATTTGCATCCTGCACCAACCCGGCTATCAATAGTTTCCGGTTGCTTTTCCTGGCGATTTCGATAGCTTCGGCTGTGCCTTTATCTGGGTGTATACGGCCGAAATATATCAGGTAGTCTTGAGGTGTATCATTAAATTCAAACTGTGCGATATTTAACCCGTTATAAACGGTGCCGATGTAGTCCAACTCCGGGCTACGGTCCGAATTACTGATAGAAACATAGTGCCCGCGTTTATTGTATTTTTTATAAACCGGGACTATTTTAGGTGATGAAAAACCATGAATGGTAGTGATCACAGGCGTGTTTATTAACCCGGAATAAGTTAGCGGCAAAAAATCGAAGTTATTGTGGATGATGTCAAATTCGCCGGCACGTTCCATCAAATTGCTTATATGCAGGCATTCCAGCACCTTTGCGTCCTGGGTACGGTCTTCTTCGTACCCTTTTACACAAACCGAATATAACTCGCCCCCGGTAATTGAGTCGCCAGTTGCAAACAGAGAAACATCCACGCCAAGTTTAACTAAACCCTCGGTAATGTTCGATGCCACTTGTTCCCAGGGGCCGTAGTGTCTTGGTGGTGTGCGCCAGGCAACCGGCGATAAAACAGCTACTTTCATTTAAAGCGATAGGGTTGCATGCTGTCCAACCCGGTTGTATTCATATTCAAGTTCAAATGCCTCTAACACGGTAAGGTGCGAAATCAAATATGCTAGCGTACTTTCGGCGCCCTGGTTACGGTTGATGCCCGTTGGCAGCAAGCCATCGCAGCAGCCCTTTGTTTCGTGGTCATAAAGTGGTGCCCGCAGCGTATTTTCGCCCAGGAACCATTTGTAGCATAAAAACATTTTTTCGATATACTGCGGCTTGCGGAAATTAGTATAAGCCTGGAAATGCATCAGCACCATAGCCATAGTCTCAATGGCCTGCTGGTCGAACGTAGGGAATTTGCCGCCTTTATAATACCAGCCGTCGTTACCAACCGGGCTTAAATAACCTTTTGATAGTGTAAGTTTATCCAAAAACGCCATGGTTTTCAAAGCAACCTCTTTCACCTTTTCGTTGCCCGTTATTTCGCACGAGTGCAGCAAAGCCAATGGTAAAATGGCATTATCATAAGTCATTTTCTCCTCAAACCATTGCCAGTCTTCAGCCTGGTGTTTTTCAAACGCGTCCATTAGCGGCGTTGTCAGGTTAACCATCTCGTCAACCATACCCTCGTCGCCCGGGAAGACCTTAAGGTAAAGACTAATGCCTATGATGGTATTAGCCATCCCCCTCAAATGTTTTAATGCTTTAAAGTGTGGAAACGATTTATGAAATATTTCGGTGGCAAACTCGCGGTACGAATTACTTCCGGAGCATCCAATTAAATAGCCTAACGACCAAATGGTGCGGCCAAACGAATCCTCCGAGCCCACTTCATCCAGGTATCGCCGATCGAAACTCAGAAAATTGCGGAAGTTGCCATCCTCCGTTTGCATGTAGTGGATATAGCTTAAGTAAATGGGCAACAACTCAAACGCTTCTTTACTTTTACTGCGCTGGTAAGCCATTAAGGCCATTATCAAAGCGCGCGCATTATCATCAAGGCAATAGCCCTCTTTTAAATTGGGGATACCATACTTGGCGTGCTGCACAATCCCGGTGTCATCTGTGAGCCTCAACACGTGCGTCAGGCTGAATTTGGGCATTATCTCGGGGTCAACAATACTATTCTTTAATATTTTGTCGCTAAAATCATGTGACGCGCACGATTCCTGCGCTACCCTGATATATTCGGCCCCGATTACCGGCCAGCGTAAATGCAGGCCGTATTCGTAGGCATTTTCCTTTAATTCACTAAGCACCCTTTCCTGGTCGAGCAACTCAACTACAATATCCGCAAGTTCATCGGCATTTTTAAAATCAAACAACCTGCCACGGCCATTTGCGAGCAGCTCTGTGGCATGCCAGTATGGTGTTGACACAACAGCTGCACCAGCCCCTACAGCGTAGGAAAGCGTACCGCTGGTTATTTGCGCCTCGTTTAAATATGGAGTAACGTAAACATCGGCCGCCGCCAGGTAATCAACAAGTTCTTCTTCAGATACAAACTTATTAATGAAACTCAAATGCTTCGATACATTTAGCTGTGCAGCCAACGTTTTTAAGTGGTCCCGATATTCCTCGCCCGAATTTTTTATAACGCCAGGGTGGGTGTTTCCAAGCACAACGTACATCACCTCGGGGTGGGTTTCTACAATTTTTGGCAGCGCCCTTACAACAGATTCAAGGCCTTTGTTGCGGCTTATCAACCCGAAAGTTAACAGTACTTTATGATTTTTAAACTGGCTTAAACTTTTAACAGGATTGGGGTTTGACGCTTCAACATCAGGCACGCCATGCTCTATTATTTGAATTTTATCGGCAGGTACATCATAAATGGTGGTTAAAAATTCAACCGCCCTTTTGCTCATCACAATTATTTTTGATGATTGTTCGGCTATTTCGCGAATAATAATGCGCTGCACATAGCTGGGATCCTTTAAAATGGTATGCAATATTGATATCAAAGGCTTTTCGAGCCTGTTTAACAGCGGCAAGATATAAATCCCGCTTTCGCCGCCATAAATACCGAACTCGTGCTCCATAATACATACATCAGCATTACTGGTGTTTATATAGTTTGCTGCGCGGATATAGTCCTTCTGATGATTTTGACGGATAACATATTTAACCTCGTCCGGGTATTCGTATTCCTGCATACTTTCCGAATCGTTCAGGGCAACAACAAAGCCACCGTTAAGCGGAGATTTCCGCTCGGGGAAATTGGCGTTTATTGCGCGCATCAAATTTTGGTTGAATGTTGCTATGCCGCATTCGCGTGGAGGATAGGTTGATATATATGCTATTTTCATTTATAGTGTGAGATGTATTAAAGAATAACCCTGACTTTAATTAATTGTTCAGGGCAGTGACCCAAAAAATATGCGCTTTTTCTAAATAATCCGGCTTTTTGACCAGAAAATGGCAATCAGGCACGTATTTTATATAGTAGGCACAAACTATACCAGTTTAACCCAAACTATAATTTTATGATTGTAACATTGCCGTGGCGATATGAATTGTTGCTATACCGAATGTAAACGGGTGATTGTTTTGGGTTTTATAGTATATTTGTATTGACATCAATTCGTAGAAATTATGACCACGTTAACTATTCAAATACCGGATAGCCAAATCGATGTAATAAACACCATCTCCAATCTTATTAAAGACATTGGCGGGCATATAGATATTGAGAACGACGATTTATCACAAAAAGAATTTGAGCTATTACAGGAGTCATATAAAGAAGCCCTAATGGTAAAAGACGGTCTCAAAAAAGCAACCCCTGCCTCTGAGCTTTGGAATGATTAACAATGTTTTCGTCTCTGATGCCTTCAAAAGGGAGGCTAAAAGATTGGTGAAAAAATACGCCACACTTCAAGCATTTATTGATACGCTAATAGAAGACTTATCCGGAAATCCACTTTTAGGAAATGCATATGGAGAGGGGATATACAAAGTCAGGATTGCAGATAAAAGTAAGGGTAAAGGGAAAAGAGGTGGGTTTAGGGTGATGTATTACCATGTAACCAAAACCAAAAATGGCATTGATGTTTTTATGCTGTCTATCTACTATAAATCTGAAAAATCAACGATAAAGAAATCGGAAGCAATAAAGAAGCTTAAAGAAATGCTAAATGAACATCTAAATCGGTTAAGCTAAAAATTTCAACTGCAATACCTGACAGCATCCAAAATAACCCCACAAGCTTTTTCAATCTCATCCTCCGTAATTATTAACGGCGGTGCTATGCGCATGGAGTTGCTGCAATGTAAAAACCAGTCGGCTATTACTCCGTTTTCAATACAGCGATCAATTATTCTTTTATTGAGTTCGAAGCTTTCAAATTCGGCAGCCAGCATCAGCCCTTTGCCACGTACTTGTTTGATGGCCGGGTGTACCAGCAACTTTTTAAATAAGGCCTCTTTTTCGGCAATGCCATCAACCAAATTTTCATCAAGCAACACCTCAAGCGCTGCAAGCCCCGCAGCGCAACATACCGGGTGACCGCCAAAGGTTGTTATGTGCCCAAGAATAGGATTTTCTTTCAGCGCACCCATTATTTCATTCGATGAAATGAACGCGCCAACCGGCATCCCCCCTCCCAGCGCCTTGGCCAGTAATAAAATATCAGGCTCAATGTCGAAGTGCTGAAAAGCAAATCGTTTACCCGTGCGACCAAAAGCGGCCTGTATTTCATCCAAAATTAACAACGCGCCCGTTTCGTTGCAACGGTTGCGCAAGGCCTGCATATAAGCTGCGTCCGGCACGCGGATGCCTGCCTCGCCCTGTAGGGTTTCAATAATTACGCAGGCCGTTTTATTAGTGATAGCATCGAGGTTGGCAATGCTGTTAAACTGTATAAAACTTACACCGGGCAGCAGCGGGCGGTAAGCCTGCTTAAATTCCTCGTTCCCCATCACACTTAATGCTCCGTGTGTGCTGCCGTGATATGAGTTTTTACAGGCAATAATTTGATGCCTGCCCGTGTACCGCTTAGCAAGCTTCAACGCACCCTCAACTGCCTCACTGCCTGAGTTTGTAAAATAAACCGACTGCAAGTGCGCCGGCAACAGCGATACCAGTTTTTCGGCAAACTTAACCTGCGGTGTTTGCACGTATTCGCCATAAACCATCAGGTGCATGTATTTATCCAGTTGGTTTTTTATGGCGTTAATAACGTAAGGATTACTGTGACCCAGATTGCTTACCCCAATGCCCGATATCAGGTCGATAAAGGCTTTTCCCGCATTGTCGTACATATAAATACCTTCGGCACGCTCAAATTCCAGCAGCAGCGGAAAATCAGTAGTCTGGGCATTATTGGCAAGAAAGAGTTGGCGAAGGGTGGGCATGGCGCAAAAATAAGTCTTTAGTCTTAAGTTCTAAGTCAAAAGCCTTATAATTTTCAGTTCCGATATAAGGCTTATGACTCAGGACTATAGACTTAGTACTATATACTTAGGACTATGGACTTCCGACTAATCCCCTGCCCTAACACTGCGCTCAGTGAGAATCCTCAGTGCTTCGTCGTTAAATTCCTTTTCACTTTTGTAGAGCACGCTTACTTTTTCGGGGGGCAGTATTTTATAGAACTGGTCGCGGTAGCGTTTTTTAATATCCACCAGCTTGGTTTCATATTCAAGGTCAAGGTCAACCTGCTTTGCGCCATCGGTTGATGCGCTCGAATTATTTATTCTTTTAAGGATTTTTACCGCAGTAAGTTCCTGGCTATATTGACGGTATAATGGCCAAAAGGCTTTAGCTTCGGGCTGGGTTAAATCAAGGCGCTGGGCTAAAAAATTCTCTTTAACCACCTGTATCCTTTTCCCGCCGACTGCCGGTTTCACCTGCGTGCGTGCAGATCGCTGGTTAAACCGCTGAACCGGACTTTGCACCTGGTTATATGGCTGCACAGGCAAAAGTACACGGCGTTGCCCAAAGCCTTCGCGGCTAAGCAACATAACAACCAATACTAAAATCCACCTTAACAGCTTACTCATCCTTAAATATTACTTTATTTTATGTACGTCCTGTTGCAGAGCATCTTCCAGGCTTTGGTCATCTGCCGCAGCATCTGTCACAACTGCTTGTTGTGTGTCTGACGGATCACTGTTTAACTCCAAATAACTTTTTAAATCATCAACAGACACGCCTGAAAGCTGTTTGTGCAAAAAAGTACCGTTATGCTCAACAACCGAACCGGTAAGCTCGCTTAATAATATACCGCCGCCAAGGGCAAGGGTAACACAAGCTGCTGTTGCATATTTAAAGAAGTTCGATGCATATAACCTTCTAACAATTCCGCCACTGGGTTTAGCAGTACCCTCGTTGACAGTTTTATTTAAAATGCTTTCGGTAAGCTTATCAAAATAGCCCTCGGGCACGGCAAAATGTTCTGCTGGTTCACCCAAAGCTTCCTCAACAAAAATGCGGCTTTGTATCTGCTGCTGGAGGTTATCAAAATAACCTTCAGGCACGGCAAAACCTTCCCCATCGCTGTTCAGCGCACTTTCTATTGCTATCCTGCTTTGTATATTGCCGGTAAGTTCCTCAAAATATTTGTCGGGAACCGTAAAACCGTCTGAAAATCCCTTGCTTTTTAATTCATCTAAATTCCTGAATGCTACAATTCGATCTCCGAGGTCGTCAAAATAACCGGCCGGCACTGTAAACGGATTAGCAGGATTAATCTGTTTAAGTGACACGTATTCGTTTAGCCAATCTTTATTTTCCATTTCACTCTTCATATCTTACCTATAGATGGAACAAATTTCAAAAGGTTTAAAATTTATTTAAATTTAATCTCTACCCAGTAAATGTGCCTCAATTTTTTTTACCGCAAGGTGAAACGATGCCTTCAACGCCCCCACACTCGTGCCTAGCACCTGCGATATTTCCTCGTATTTCATGTCCTCATAATACTTCATGTTAAATACCAGCTTCTGCTTTTCGGGCAGGGTTAACAAAGCCTCCTGCAGCTTACGTTGTGCCGCATCGCCATTAAAGTAGGTCGAGTCGGCAAGTGTGTCTGCCAGGTCATAAGGCATATCATCAAGCGATATGTTATTTTTTTGCTTCTTCTTGTTCAGGAAGGTAATGCATTCGTTGGTTGCAATTCGATACATCCAGGTGTACAACTGCGCATCGCTGCGAAAGCCCGCCAGGTTTTTCCAAACTTTTATAAATATGTCCTGCACAAGGTCGTCGGCATCATCATGGTCAATTACCATGCGCCGTACGTGCCAGTATATTTTTTGCTGATATTTTTTTAGCAGCATGTTAAATGCCTCGTTCCGGGTTTTCTCGTCCTGGAACTTGCTTAAAATCTCTGCGTCGTCAACCTCTATTGGCATGTAACAATAATTAATCGTTAATTTTTATTAGCTGCTTATTATTTATCAAAACAATAATAATACTTTTCTTAAATAATTCGTGCTATTGCAGTAAATCAAGTACCTGCTGTGATGAGTTTTTAGTATCAACCTTTTCAATTATTTTGCTGATGTTGCCATCGGCACCAATAATAAAAGTTTTACGTGCAGTACCCATATACTTTTTTCCGTACATATTTTTCTCAACCCAAACACCGTAAGCCTCATTAATGTTTTTATCTACATCGGCAATCAGCGGGAAAGGCAGGCTATACTTGGTTTCAAATTTTTTATGCGATTTTTCGGTATCGGTACTAACGCCTATCACCTGGAACCCTTTCCCCAGCATTGACTGGTAATTGTCCCTGAAACTGCAGGCCTCGGCAGTGCAGCCCGGGGTATCGTCTTTAGGATAAAAATAAAGGATTACATTTTTGCCTTTAAAATCCGACAGTGACACGGTTTTGCCGTTTTGGTCGTTCGCGGTAAAGTCCGGTGCCTTATCGCCTTCTTGAAGTGTTGCCATATTTAGCGGGTAAATGTTGCTGTAAAATATTTGCTGTTGTTTTTATAATCGGTAACAGTTAATTCAAATATATGTTTACCGGGTGCAATATCGGTATTAAAGCTATAACGCAGAACTTTTGTTTTAAAATCCCATTCTGTCAGCACCCACTTGCCGTCAATTTTACCCATGTATGTTTTTATGCCCGAAAGGTTATCACCTATCCTGAAATATATCCCTTTAGCCGAAGCCAAATTAGAACCATCTTTGATGTTTAACGGTACAATAGTTGGCGCAATGGTATCTATCTTAATAAAAAAATCGCCGAATGTATGAGGCTGGGCCTTAATGTAGCCATCCTGCAATGTACCTACAGCCATAGCACCCTCGGTACTGACAATTACAGCCTTGTCGGCAAATTTACCAATGCTGCTGTCGGGTTTTATCCAAAGGTCGTAGTTGTCATGTATAGGAGTAAACCTGTTATGGATGGCATAAGTTGCCGAAAAAGCACCGGGGCGCCTGGGTAGTACCGCATAAGTGAAATCCAAATCATCGTAAAGGCTACCTGGCTTAACCTGCACCTTCACTTTATCGCTGTTAAATTCGTTTACTTTATCGTAATGGAATAGGTTGCCCGCCGCTTTCAATACTTGCGCATTGGCCTCGACACGGCCCGATTTTACCTTTAATGTTAAGGTCGATGTGTTTCCGGCGACGTCCTTAACAACATAATCTACATCATGAACTTCGCCATCGTTGAAAGTAATTACCCCCCGGTTTACTGATTGCGGGTAAAGTGAAATTTTACTGCCGGGCGAAATAAAACATTTTTGCACCCAGCGGCGGGTTTTCATCAGTTCAGGGTAATCAATATATGCGTTTATGGCATGTGTTTGGTCGAACGCGAAGCGCTCAACGGCAAAAGTGTACACCGTTTTGCCGTCTATTTTCAACTCGCACGAGTAAATGCCGTTGTGATTTGGCGATACGCTGGTCATATCGGTAGTGCTTAAGCCAAATCCTATTTGTCCGGTTAGGTTTAATATTTGTGGTTTTGCCAAACGGTAGGTTCCGTTGCTGCCGGTAACTGCCAAAAACTGGCGCGGTGTTTTTTCACTGAACGGACTGCCGTCCAAATGATAAATACCAACAGATGTAATTGCCGGCGGTATTTTGTCAGGAATGGTTAAACCGAACAATTGAGGGTTGATTGTTTCTTCCGTTTGTGTGTCCCTTATCTCGAAGTGCAGGTGGGGACCGGCAGATGCCCCCTCGTTGCCTGACATGGCGATAACATCGCCCTGGCAAACCATCATTTGCAATGGATCAAGCTTAATATCAACCTCGAAGCTTTGCTGTTTGTATTGTTCGTCGCGTATCAGCTTTTCCATAGCCGGGGTAAACGTCTTTACATGCCCGTAAACCGTGGTATAACCATTTGGATGAGTGATGTAGATGGCATGTCCGAAGCCGCCAAACTGTATCCGCAGACGCGATACATAGCCATCGTAAGCCGCATGCACCGGGTAGCCGGTAGTTTGATTAGTTTTAAAATCGAGCCCCGAATGAAAATGGGCGCCCCGTAATTCCCCAAACGAACCTGCGGTTGATGGCGGCAAATCAAGCGGGTAACGGAAAAAACGCTGCGGGTATTGGTGGAGTTGTATAGGGCCTTGCGCCAGCACATTAAAACAATAACAGGTAACAACCAGGAGAGTAACGATATACTTTTTTCTCATTAACGATTTTTTCTTTCGGACTTTACTGACTTTTCGGACTTTACTGACTTCTAAATCTACTTCACTAAAAAGTCAAGCATCTTTTCATCTTCGAGGTAGCCTTCCAGCCTGTCGCCAACATTTACTTTACCAACGCCCTGTGGTGTGCCGGTATAAATCAGGTCACCTTTTTTTAGGGTGATGTATTTTGACACAAAGGCGATGATATACTCAAACGAAAAGAGCATATGCGAAGTATTGCCTTGTTGCCTGGTTTCTCCATTAACATCAAGCCTAAAGTTTATGTTTTTCAAATCGACAAATTGTGATTTTGGAACAAAGCTGCTAACCGGCGCCGAGCCATCAAATGCTTTGGCCAGTTCCCATGGCAGCCCCTTTTCCTTGTGTTTTGATTGTATATCGCGGGCGGTAAAATCAACCCCAAGGCCAACTTCTTCAAAGTAGTTCTGCGCAAATTGCTCGCTGATGTGCTTACCTTCTTTGCTGATTTTTATCACTATCTCAATTTCGTGATGAATGTCTTCCGAGAAATCAGGATGATAAAAAGGTTTGTTCTCCTTCAGCAAAGCAGTTTCCGGCTTCATAAATATTACCGGCACACCCGGAACGGGGTTATTCAGCTCTTTTGCATGCTCGGCATAGTTGCGGCCTATGGCAATTATTTTCATAACGCCTAAATTAAACTAAGATTCATAGGATTGAAAGATTTTAGGATTTTTTTATTCGGGAGATTATGAATTGTTGAAACAATTCATTTGGTATTCGACAATTTATTTAATTTGCATTGAAACCTGTTCACTGAATGCAATACGAAGACATTACTCATAAAATTATTGGCTGCGCTATGAAAGTGCACAGAATATTGGGAACCGGATTCTTGGAAGCGATTTACCAAAAGGCTTTGGCTATTGAAATGCGCAATCAGGATTTATTATTTAGGTCGGAAATGGAAATGACTATATTTTACGAAGGGATTGAAATAGGGAAAAGGAGAGTAGATTTTTTCGTAGAGCAGAAAATCATGGTTGAATTAAAGGCTGTTCCAAACCTTAACGATTTGCATTTGGCTCAGGCAATCAATTATTTAGAAGCATACAATTTACCAATTGGCCTGTTAATTAACTTTGGAAGTAAAAGCCTGGAGTATAAAAGAGTCTTTAACGTCAAACACCCGGATAATAAAGGGTTCAACAAAAGTTAAAGTTCTACAAATTGAAATCCTAAAATCTTTTAATCCTATGAATCTTAGTTTAGTTAAGAACCAATATCCTCTTAATCACCGACTCAGTACCGGCAACAATTTTCAAGAAGTAGAAACCGCGGCTCAATTTGCTATTTAGCTGGTAGTTGAAATTTCTTTCACCGGGTTCGGTGCGCTGGTTGTATAAAGTTACAATTTCGTTGCCTAGTACATCCATTACCTTGATGGTAACGGTTGAAGAACGCGAAATTTCATACTTTAAATTTATCTGGTCGGTAACCGGGTTGGGGTAAACCTGTACGTTAGTTAAAAGCTTATCGTCGTTTTTTGTAACAGAAACTTTTGTGGTTGATATAACGGCCGGTTTTATCGGGGGCATTACCAAATGCAAACTGTTTCTGAATGTTGGAGTTTTTGAAGCGTGTGGTCTTAACAGGTGGATAATACTTGTATCTGTTTTTTGAAAGCTCATCGCGTTCGAAAAGGCAAAACTCATAAAGATTGCTATCGCAATTATTATGAACCGTGAATTTTTATAGGTAGAATTTTGCCTCATACAGTATATTAATTACAAAAGTATAAATAAAGCTGTCATCAATTTAAATACTTATCATTTTCTAATACATTTTAACAAAATTTAACAGTAGAAGGTTTAATTCCTGCTCTAAATTTAACCTTTCTTTCGCTAATATTTATTATTTAATCACTTAATTGTAATTTTTAATACTTTTGGGGCTTTGAAAGTATAACGTGTCGAATCATAAAGATCTGCAAAAACTAACCGCCGCGGGGCTGTTGATAAGTTTAGGAATAATTTACGGTGACATCGGTACCTCCCCACTGTACGTATTCAAAGCCATAGTTGGCGATAGAACAATTTCTGAAACTTTAATATTAGGCGGCGTTTCGCTCATATTCTGGACGCTGACGCTTCAAACGACTTTAAAATACGTAGTAATTACACTACGTGCCGATAACAAAGGCGAGGGTGGCATTTTTTCGCTTTTCTCGTTAGTTAGGCGCCGCGCAAAGTGGCTTATAGTACCTGCAGTTATTGGTGGTTGCGCATTGCTGGCCGATGGCATTATCACTCCGCCAATTACCATTTCATCGGCAATTGAAGGTTTGCAAACGTCGTTTCCGCATTTGCATACCATGCCGATTGTTATAGCCATTATCATCTTCCTGTTTATTATACAGCAATTTGGCACGTCCCTGGTTGGTAAAGCTTTCGGACCTATGATGTTTATTTGGTTTACCATGATGGGCGTTTTGGGGGTTGCTTTTATCATCCAGTCCCCAACAATATTTAAAGCGTTAAACCCTTACTATGCTTTTCAACTGCTTATAAGTCACGCACCCAGATCACACCCGCTAATAATTATTGGTGCAGTATTTTTATGTACCACCGGGGCCGAAGCCTTATATTCTGACCTTGGCCATTGCGGTCGTAAAAACATCCAGATAAGCTGGATTTATGTGAAAGCCTGCCTGGTTTTAAATTATCTTGGCCAGGCTGTTTGGCTATTGCAGCATAACGGTAATGTGATGGATTTGAACCTGCATAATCCATTTTATGAAATTATGCCGCCGTGGTTTTTGTATTATGGTATCGGTATCGCTACCGTTGCTGCCGTTATAGCCAGCCAGGCGTTGATATCGGGTTCGTTTACGTTAATTGCTGAGGCAGTACGCTTAAACTTATGGCCCAAAGTGCGTATTAACTATCCGTCGGAGCAGAAAGGGCAACTATATGTGCCAAGCGTTAACTGGCTGCTTTGCGCCGGTTGCGTCGGAGTAGTATTGCTTTTTGAAGAATCGGCGAAGATGGAAGCTGCCTACGGTTTAAGTATCACAGTTGCAATGCTGATGACTACCATACTGGTAGCTAACTTTTTACGACGGAAAAAACTGCCAACCTATATCGTGGGTATATTCGTGGTGGTTTACCTGCTTATCGAGGGTACGTTCCTTACCGGTAACCTGGTTAAATTTGTAAATGGCGGCTGGTTTACCTTATCGGTTGGTTTCTTCCTTTTCACCATTATGTGGACATGGCACACCGCCCGTAAAATTCGTAACCGTTATGTTAAGTTTATTGAGATTGAAGACTACTTCAGCATACTTAAAGAGTTAAGCGATGACGAAACCGTACCTAAGTACGCATCGCAACTGGTTTATTTAACCAGCGCTAATTTTAATTCAGAAATCGAATCGAAAATAGTTTACTCCATCCTGCAGAAGCAACCCAAACGCGCCGATGTTTACTGGCTGGTGCACGTTGATGTGGTTGACGAGCCTTACAAAAAAGAATATGAGGTTGATTTCCTGGTGCCAAACAAGGTAATAAGGATTGACTTTAAACTGGGTTTCAGAGTTGAGCAGCAGATAAACCTGCTGTTTAGGAAAGTGGTTGAGGACCTTGTTAAAAAAGGTGAAGTGGATATTACCAGCACCTACAAATCATTAAACAAGCATAAAATTGTAGGCGATTTCAGGTTCGTTGTTATCGAGAAGGTTTTATCGCGCTCGCACAACTTATCGTTTTACGAAAGCTTTATTATGGCGTTTTATAAAGAGCTGAAAAAAATCAGCTTATCAGAAGAACGTGGCTTTGGGCTCGATTTAAGTTTTGTGACGGTTGAAAAAGTTCCGTTAATGCTTGCTGCTCCGGAGACTGTTGTAATACATAGGGTGCTTTAATGGTGAATAGGTAGTAAGAGAATTTTGCTCGTGCTAATTTTGTTTTTTAACGGGATTGTCACATTATCAACAAAATTTCTGGAAATGCAATTACTTCGCCGACTTTTACAATGCGTTAAGTGCAAACCCGGCATTATTCAGGATTACTACAGATTTGAATAATATTTTTACCTTGTTTGGAGTTTAAATGTAGGCCATATTAATTTTTTATTAATTTATGATAAACTTAATAGGCTGAACGTTGTTATGTTTTGAAAATATTAGCCCATTGAGAAATATATTATTTACTTTATTGTGTGTTATTTCGTTTGAAGCAAGTGCTCAGGTTAAAGATACCACAAAAAAGAACCTTGCCGACACTATCAAAAAGGATCTGTTAACGGCACCAGATACAGTAAAACACCTGCACAGCAAAACTGCTGCACTAGTATTCCCCGCTGCCCTTGCCGGATATGGTTTTGTATCAATGATAGTTCACCCGGTACGCCGGTTTGATTACTATGTAAACAATAATTTCAATAAATATTACCCTAAATACCCCGGCAGCATTGAAAACTATATGCAGTTTGCGCCGGTGGCAATGGTGTATGGTTTAAATCTTGTTGGCGTTTCGGGCAAAAACAGGTTTATCGACCGTACAGCATTACTGGGCCTTTCGGCGGCATTTGCCGGTGCATCGGTATACGGATTAAAAAACATCACGCATCGTTTACGGCCAAACAAAGCCAATTATCTGTCATTCCCTTCCGGACACACTGCGAATGCCTTTATGGGCGCTGAGTTTTTAGCACAAGAATATTCGGACAAATCACCGGTTTATAGTATTGTTGGCTACTCATTTGCTATAACAACAGGGATAATGCGCATGTACCACCGCGACCATTGGTTTAGCGATGTTGTTGCGGGCGCAGGTTTTGGTATACTTTCAACAAAAGCAGCATATCTTGTATACCCTTATGTACGTAATGCTTTAACCCATACTGATAAAAATGGCAAGCATACTACCATGATTATGCCTATGTACCAGGATGGCGTGAAGGGGCTTTCATTTGCAATGCAACTATAGATAAATTTCGATACAGGCTTGTCGTGTTTCTTTAATCTATCGCTAGCACTTTATCCTTTGCTATCGCAAATATCCTATCGGTTTTATTGCTGCGGATTGCTACCCTGCCGGTAAATTTACCAAACGAAGGCAATACAACCTGCCGCGCCCCAAAAGCGAAACATGGTAACGTTATAGCCTGCCGTGCCTTGCCCACCAATTGCACACCGGGGTGAATATGGCCGCAAAATACGTGGCCTTCAGCTTGCGTTAACGCTGCACTGGTGAGTGGATGGTGCAGCATCAGAAATGGCCCCACAAGTAATTCTTCGTAAAGCCGGATGTTTAACTCAAGGTAATGCCTGTCATCAATAATGTCGTGATTGCCGCGCACCAGGATAATTTCCAACTTAGGGAATTGGCTGCGCCAGAGAATAAACCAGTCCCAATCGGCATTAATATCGCTATGAAAAAAATCGCCCAGAAATATCAATTTTTCTGGCTTATGCTCAAAGATTAAATCCGACAGTACACCCAGATCATTCTGTTCCATATCACGCGGCACGGCAATCCCGGCTTTGCGAAAATGCCCCACCTTGCCCAAATGCACGTCCGCGACAATCAAAGCCTTTTCCTGTTGCCAGTAAATAGCCTTTTGCGGTAATAATAATAAATCCTGGTTTAATAAATTGAAAGAGACTCCCCCACCCGTTATCATCAGGCAAAAGTAGAAAATGCGACCATATTTTTTTGAGCCATTCCGGATATTTAATATTAATTTAGTTTTTTACTCCCCGGAAATTAATTTATGCCCCAGCCTGATTTTAAGCCGATTGAAGCAAACAAGCGCCTGCCCCTTATAGACATATTGCGCGGTTGGGCCCTTTTGGGGGTAGTTGTAATGAATTACGGCGAGTTTTATTTCATCGGGCTAAGCCCGCACCATCAAAGTAGCAAAGCCACCGACTTACTGATAACTATTGCAAACGCCATGTTTTCATCAAAATCATGGACATTACTTAGCTTTTTATTTGGCTATGGGTTCTCGGTTATCATGCAAAATACCAGGCTGAAAAATGTAAACAGTAATTCATTTTTTATTAAGCGCATGCTTTGGCTGTTCCTACTTGCCTTTATTGACAGCGCTTTCTTTTTTGGCGATATACTTAAAGATTACGCATTTTTGGGATTGATACTATTACTTTTCAGCCGGTGCAGTGCCAAAAAATCACTCTATATCAGCGCTGCATTATTTTTAGTCACACCTGTGATAAATGGTATTGTTGTCAGCCTGGCCGGAAATTTAGATATAGGGATATTATCCCCTTATTTGCCGCTATATAAAAGTCATTCGCTGTTAAATGTATTGTGGTTTGGCTTAATTGGCACCTGGAAAGGCCAGGTTACCGATTTAAATCTTGGCGTTACTATCCACACCGTAATGTTTTGCTGTTTTTTAATTGGCCAGGCCACCCAAAAATCAGGATTCTTCAATAAAATTGAAATTAATAAATCCTTCATCAAAAAAACGTGGCTGGTTAGCCTAATATTGATACTTACTGATTCTACGCTTGTGCTTACCGTTAAAAAAGTTGCTGACATGCAGGACTATTTAAACCTTGGCTATTGGTGGGTAATGGTTGCCATGACATTCACCGCTACATCAATTTGCCTGTTGTACATGTCAGGTAAGGTTAAAATGATATTCAGCGGCTTGCAGGCAATGGGTAAAATGACGCTAACTAATTATATGGTACAAAACTTCGTCAGCATTATTTTATTTTCCGGTTTCGGTTTTGGTTTCGGCCTTACGCATAGGCTCCCTGCACCATATTATTACCTGCTTGGCCTGCTGGTTTTTATTTTACAAATATTTATAAGCAAATGGTGGCTGCGTAAGTTTTATTACGGTCCGGTTGAGTGGGTTTGGAGGCAACTTAGCTATGGGAAGCGGTTGCCCGGCAGGATAAAATAATTAATTAACCACCCCCTTTTTGTATTGATTAGGGCTCACCCCAACCTCTTTTTTAAACAACCGCGAAAAATACGGTAGATTGTCAAAGCCCAAAGCGTACGCTGTTTCTGCAATGTTATTATCCGAGCCTTTCAAGAGGTTTTTGGCTTCGGATACCAGAAAAATATGAATAAGCTCAATTGCGGTTTTGCCGGTTTCCTGTTTTAACATATCACTCAAATAGCGGGTGGAAAGGTTAAGCTGATCGGCCATCATTTTTACGGTTGGCAGCCCTTTTTGTGCGAGCAGCCCGTTGCCGAAATAAAGGTTCAACGCATCATTAAACTTCGAAATCACCTTACCCGACATATCGGTACGGTTAATAAACTGCCTTTTATAAAACCGCTGTGAATATTTTAAAATCGAGTCGATGTGTGCGAGGATAATATCACGACTGTACTCATCCTGGTTATTGTTGTATTCCGTTTCGATTTTGCGGTAAAGCTCCCAAATAATTTGCTCCTCTTTTGGCGATAGGTGCAACGCCTCGTTGGCTTCGTATTCAAAATAGCCGTACTTTTTAATATCATTATGCAACACATGCCCATTCAAAAAATCCTCGTGAATGTAAATCAGAAATCCATCTTCCTCAAACTGCAGGTTCTTTAACTGGATAACCTGCCGTGGTTTAACAAACGACATGGAGCCCGAATCATGGTCGTACTTAGTACGCCCGTATAAAAACACGCCCGATTTTAGCTTTTTAAAACCAATCATGTAAAAATCGCCGGTAAACTCCGTTTCCCCTATCGAACAGGTTGTATTACACTGCAATAAACTAAGCAATGGGTTTTCCGGTGGCGGGAAACCGTTTGCGCGGTGCAGTTCGGCAAGGCTTTTAAAATGCTTCATGATATCAAAATTACGTTGTTGAAATTTGCGATGGGTAATTGGTTTGTAATAGTTAAACAAAAATATCGGACACAGAATAATGAAAGGTTGAATTATGAAGTAACAAACTTCGGCGTTGGAAATTCAATGCCGTTTACTTAAGCCCCCACCTGGTTCATCTCTACGGAGTAAGGGGAGAACGTTACACAATCACTTTTATAGTTGTCAAAAAACGTTGCTGTTCACAGTGGAACATATAGAACAGGGTGGAACAGCAAAAATCTACAAATTTTAATAAAAAGCGCATTTGAGGGTCATTATGACGGTTTTTTATTTAAAAGCTCCGCGAAAAATGATAAAAATACTGACAAAACAGTGTCAGCATTTTTATCATCGTTTATGTTATATTAACGGTGTCGCAAATCAATGCCATTTACCTCCTTGAGTAAACGACATTGCTTGCACATTAATTACTCCATATTCAATTCTTTCATTCACTTCCCGTGCGCGGCCGATGCAACCTCGTCCCACGCTTCCCATTCAGCTATGCGGCCAGCATATACCTGTTTTACCCATGGCAACGCAACTTTACCTAAAAACAAACGAAGCGGCGGATTATCCGCATCGACCAATTTAAGTACAGCATCAGCCGTTGCTTCCGGAACACCAAAAATATCGTCGGTTAACCCTGCCTGGAAAGCAGCTTTAACCGGCTCATAAACATCCATTGGTGTTGTGCTCGCTGCAGAGGCACCTGCCCAGTCGGTAGCAAATCCATTTGGCTCAATAAGGCTAACATTTATCCCAAAGCCCTTCACTTCGGTGGCTAGCGTTTCTGTCAAACCTTCAACTGCAAATTTGCTGGCATTGTACAGCCCCAGTACCGGCAGGGTAACGATACCCAATACACTCGATACCTGGATAATATGGCCATGTCCCTGCGCACGCATCACCGGCAACACAGCCTGTGTTACCCACAACAAACCAAATACATTAGTTTCAATCTGGTCGCGGGCCTCTTGCTCGCTGGTTTCCTCAATAGTACCAAAAAGACCATAACCAGCATTGTTTATCAGCACATCAATAGTACCGAAATGTTGTTTCGCTTGCTCAATCGCTGCGAAAACCTGGTCACGATTATTAACGTCTAATTGGATAGGAAGTATTGCATCGCCATAAGCTGCAACCAAATCATTAAGTGATTCAGTATTGCGCGCTGTTGCAATCACCTTATCGCCGCGTTTTAAAAATGCCTCAGCCCAGATTTTACCAAATCCGCGCGAAGCGCCTGTTATAAAAATTGTTTTTGCCATTGTTTTACTTGTTAATTTATAAAGCAAAACTATGGCGGCCAGGGCAAACGGTTTTATACAAAAGTCGGCAATGCTGATACATTTAGGCGGCACAAATAACCTGGTCAAAAATAGCAAAGACATCGAAAAACGAAACAATATTAAAATATTTACGTATTAGTTAATCTATCAAACTAAATAATGCCAGCAGTGTACAGAAGCTTGTTTGCAAAATACCAGTGTATAATAAAACAACGTATAAGCCACAATCTTAACAACTCACGCAGTGATGTAGATCAGTGGCAGGATCGCCTTTTCATTAAATTTCTGACGTACTGTTTACCGGTAAGCCTGATAGCCTTTCTTCCTTGTGTATACATCTCGTTTAAGTACAACTATACAATTACCGGGGTTATTGATATTTTTTGTTTTTTAACTATTACGGCCGTTACGCTGTCTAAAAAACTAAAAATAAAGCAGCGTAAAATACTTGTAATTAGCGCGTTCTATACGCTGGCGATTTTCTTAACTGCTGTGCTGGGCTATTTGGGACCAGGCGTATTTTATTTATTCGCAATAACAATTTTGAGCTCGCTGATTTTCCCGGTAAGGTTGGCTTGGGGTACCATTGCGTTAAATGCCTTAATTTTATTTGGTTTTGCCTTGTTTATTTATTTAGGCCCAGGCAATAACGTACTTAGTAAACAGTATTCTATTGGGCAATGGCTCGCATTTGGCTCAAATCTTATTTTTTTAAGCATCCTGCTCGTGGTGCTTATTGACAAAATTTTCAACGGGTTACAAACAACCATTAATATTACCAACGGAATTAAGGAAAAATATAAAACTATTTTTGAGAGCAGCCCGCTGCCTATGTGGCTTTTTGATACGGAGTCGCTTCAGTTCCTGGATGTAAACGATGCAGCAACAAAGCATTATGGCTACAGTAAACAAGAATTTTTAGCTAAAACGATTAGAGACATACGCCCCCCGGAGTATGTAGCAGGGATTGAATATGTTGTAAAACTAAATAAAGACAACGCTAAATTTCATCATCAAAACACCGTTCACCTGAAAAAGAACGGGGAACAAATCAATGTAAAAATTGAAAGCACCCTGTTAGATTTTAACGGCAGGCAAGCTAAACTTGTACTTGCAACAGACATAACGGCCCAGGTAAAAAGTGAGCAGAAAATTAAAAGCTCAAACATGAAGATTAAGCAATCCGAATCAAACCTGCGTGCTATTTTTGATAATACCAATGAAGGCTTTGTATTGCTGGACATTGACAACCGAATTATCGCTTTTAATTCAAAGGCGACCGAATTTATAATTTTCAATGCTGCTTATGCCAAATTTGAAGCCGGCAGAAGCATTTTTGATTTTGTTGATGAAGCGAGAAAGATTCCTTTTAACGATATTTTGCAAAAGGTACATAATAAGCAGGTAGTAGAATATGACCAACGGTTAAACATTAATGGTGTGATGTGTTGGATACACTTTACTTTAACCCCTGTTTACGAGAGTGGCGTGATTGCCGGAACATGCATAACCGGCCGCGACATTACCGAATATAAAAAATACGTGCAGACTATTGAGAGCCAAAACAAAAAGTTTAAAGAAATATCGTGGATACAATCGCACCTGGTAAGGGCGCCTTTGGCCCGGGTTATGGGATTGGCGACATTGCTTGCCGCTGAGACAAATGAAAAGGAGAAAGACGAAATGCTAAAAATGTTGCAGGCCTCATCTGCCGAGCTTGATGATATTATAAAAGATATAACAAAAAAAACCGCGGTTGACGCCAATGCTGAAGCAGAAAGATTATCGACGGCCGGATATTAGACACACAATAATTACCCAAACCTAAATTCCGAATAAGTAAGCAAACCGGCAAACAAAAAACCCGGCGCTTGGCCGGGTCTTTCAGTTTAATCAATATAATAATAAAATTACTCCACCTGTAAGGCAACTCTTAATTTGGTACCGTCAGGCGATAAGCCGGATATAACCAATATGCCATTGCGCGGGTTGCTCAAGGCACGGTCAAGGTCATCAATAGTACTAATAGGTTGCCTATTGATCTGGGTAATTACCGAGCCTTCAGGTATCTCCGTGTTATCAAACAAGCCGCCTTCCCTAACCTGGGTAACCAGCACGCCATTGCTTACATGAAACTTAGCTTTTTGCGCAGCATTCAGCGGCGTAAAGCTTGCGCCTATTTTATTAAATAACTCTTCGCCCGATTTGCTAGCCGCCATTTTTGGCGTACCGGCATCGGCCTTAAGCGTTACAGCCAGGTTTTTCTCTGCACCATCGCGTAATACAGTAATGTGTACTTTATCACCAGGGGCTAAACGGCCAACGCGTTCCTGCAAATCCGACGATTCATAAATAGTATTGCCTTCAATTTTGGTGATAATATCACCTCCTTTAACACCGGCAGCTTCGGCGCCGCTGGCTGGCATTACATCTTTTACGTAAAGTCCGTAAGTCCTGCTGATACCTAATTCTTTGGCATAATCCTGATCGAGTTCTTTAAACGTAAGTCCCAGGTAACCGCGTTTAACCGCCCCAAATTTTTCAATATCATCCAGTACTTTCTTGGCAAGGTTAATAGGGATGGCAAAACCATAGCCTTCGTACGAACCTGTGTGCGATGCAATCGCGGAGTTAATACCAATCAGTTCGCCGTTGGTATTTACCAACGCACCACCGCTGTTGCCGGGGTTAATGGCAGCATCGGTTTGAATAAACGACTCAATAGCTTTATTGGTGCGTGGTTGGCGGCTTTGATATTGGGTACGACCGAAAGGGTTTTCCTGCTCGTCTTCGTTACCTATCAAATTTAAACCACGGCCTTTTGCACTAACAATACCGGCTGTAACGGTCGATGTCAATTTAAAAGGATTACCAACTGCCAGCACCCATTCGCCAACTTTAACATTGTCTGAGTTGCCTAATTTTACAATTGGCATGTTGTGGGCATCAATTTTAATCAACGCCAGATCGGTGTTCGGGTCGGTACCAATTATTTTGGCCTGGTAGGTTTGATGGTCGTTGGTAACGATGTCAATTTTCTCGGCCTTATCAACAACGTGGTTATTGGTCACGATGTATCCGTCCGGAGAAATAATTACACCCGAGCCAGAAGCCATTTGCGGGCCGGATGGCCGCACGCGCTGACCGAACATTTCGCCAAACATTTTTTGCATCTGGCTTTCCTGCTGGTCGCTTTGACTCGCGTAGGTAGTGCGGATATAAACAACCGCAGGGGTAACAGCTGCTGCAGCTTCGGTAAAGTCAACCTGGCCTGCCGATGACAGGTTAGTTGCCGAAGTTGATGGAGTTAAATGATTACTTGTTGCGTAATAAACCTTTTGTTTATCCTCAAAGCTCATGTTGCTGGCATACTTGTTTTCAATAACCTTGTACGCACCTAAAGCCATGGCCCCGCCAACAAAGGCAGTCAATAATGTTAAACCAAACTTTTTCATCTTTCTAATTGTTTTTTAATGGTGATGAAGCTATCATGAGTTGTTTTGATTTGTTTTTATCGGCAACTCATGATGGTTTCATATTATCACTTTTCTTTTAATGTTATTTTTCTGTGAAACAAATTTAATACCATATAGACGTTATAACCAATGTTAAGTTATATGTATTTTTGTTAAATTTTGTTAAAAATAGCAAAACAATAAGCCGATACATTCATATACGTAAATGTATTGACGTGCAGATGATTAATTAAGTTACAAAACATCCGCACATTTGCATATTAATTATTCATTGTAGCAATTAAATACCGTGTTAATAAATTTTTATAAATACCAGGGGGCGGGCAACGATTTTATTTTGGTTGATAATCGCGACGATGCTGTAAACCATCAAAATCCGGGACTTATTGCCCGTTTATGCGACCGCCGTTTCGGCATCGGTGGCGACGGTATGATGTTTTTGCAAAACCTGGAAGGCTATGATTTCGAGATGGTTTACTACAATGCCGATGGCCAGCCAAGCAGCATGTGTGGCAATGGCGGCCGCTGTATTGTGGCCTTTGCCAAACACTTGGGCATAATTGACACGGAAACAAACTTTTTGGCAGTTGACGGCCCCCATTATGCCAAAATTTCAGCAAGTGGCGATTGGGTGAGCCTGCAAATGATTGATGTGGACACCATAAAGCGCGATAACGGGGCCTATGTGCTTAACACCGGCTCGCCCCATTATATTACGCTTGCAGATAACTTGAAAGACAAAAACGTTTTCCAGGAGGGCCGTGCCATCCGCAACAATGATACTTACCGTAAAGAAGGCATCAACATAAACTTTGTTGAACCATCCGGCGAAGGCTATTTTGTACGTACCTACGAGCGGGGCGTTGAAGACGAAACCTTTGCCTGCGGAACGGGCGTAACAGCCGTTGCACTTGCCATGGCCAAACACAATAACAAAACCGGCCACATCAACACCCCCATAAAGGCTTTAGGCGGTGATCTGAATATCCACTTTGATTATGACGGTAAAAAATTTGAAAGCATATTTTTGGAAGGGCCCGCGGTGAAGGTGTTTGAAGGGGAAGTGGAGATTGGATAATTAACTAATCATCTTTATTATTTTCCAACTCATTTTCTATTTCTTCGATTGTAGGCAGGCATCCTTTAAAGTTCTCGGGTATTGATTGGGTTAGTTCATATTCTGCAATTCCTATAGGTTTATTAATATCCCGCAACGAATATTCTGCAACAACTTTATTTCGCTCCTTGCATATCAAAATTCCAAGCGTTGGGTTGTCGGTTTTATGCTTCATTAAATCGTCGACCGCACTCAGGTAAAAATTAAGCTTGCTGGCATATTCAGGTATGAATTTTCCGGTTTTAAGTTCAATAACTACATAGCTTCTTAACTTCAGGTGATAAAACAGCAAGTCGATATAAAAATCGTCACCACCAATTTCCAAATGATATTGCCTCCCGACATAACTAAACCCGGCGCCTAATTCCAAGAGAAACTTGGTGATATGATTTACCAGCGCATCTTCAAGGTCTTTTTCAAAATACTCTTCAGATAGGTTTAAAAAATCAAATTTATAAGGGTCTTTAAGCATTTCCTTAGCCAAATCACTGTGGAATGACGGTAGCGTCTGGTTGAAGTTACTTACCGCTTTACCTTGCCGGTGGTATAATTTACTTTCTATTTGATGAACCAAAATATTTCTGCTCCAACCGTTTTCTGCACTTTTTCTTATGTAAAAATCACGTTCTTCGGCATCTTTTACTTTGTCCATAAGAGTTATGTGATGGTACCATGTCAATTTTGCAAGCGGCACTTGCAAAATTGAGGTGCTTTCTAATTGTGCAAGCGGCCCTTGCACAATTGCGGAACTTTCTAATTGTGCAAGCGGCCCTTGCACAATTGCGGAAAATTCAATTGTGCAACCATTGGTTGCATAAATTCAGGATAAGCGTCGGCAAAAGCCCTCATATATTTAAGGTTCCGCGCCGAGGTACCCTTCATATCAGGAAACTCCCGTCGTAAATCATTTGATAATCGCTCGATAACTGTAGTCCCCCAACCTTCAGTATTTTGCTGCTCCAAAATTATATTGCCGATTTTCCAATACAACATTAACAGGTGTTGGTTAACAGAAATAGCGGCCCTTAACCTGATTGTTTCAATTTCGGTTTTAATTTGGGCTATTGCTGCGGCGTATGAATTTTCCAGGGACATGTATTTCAATGATAAATAATAGTAAAATTAACAAAAACGAAAGGCCAGGCAATATAACCTTCGAATTTCATTTCACCTCCATCCGCAGCTACCATGAACTATCAACAATGAACCATGAACCCCACTGTTAACAACTATTTCCCTAAAAACATTTCCACTTCAAACAAATTCTGTTTACGTTTGAATTTTTTGTTGATGTAGCTTCTATTAATTTTTTATTAAATAGAACTATGTTACGTGTTGATAGTACCAAGCCTTGCCAGATAATTTATGCCATAGCAAAGCATGAGTATTTATCGTATGTTATTGAACCACACATAGTTCAACTAAATCCAAACGGCGAATTTTCCCTTACCCACCAGCGTTTATTTAGTAATACTGCCAAAGAATTTGCGCATTGTATCGACGACGTAGATATAAAGCTGATTAAGATACTGGAGGAGATGGAGCAGGGTAACCTGATAAAAAAGTTCTATAAAAAGCCGATCCGCCCCTTTGAGTTTTTTACCAAGGTATTTAATGAACAGCTTTTTGATACCCTTCGCCCCAAAATAGAAAAGCGAATGGCCGAGGCTTTGGCTTTATTAAAGGACAAACCGTTGTACCAAATGAGCAAGGAGGGCTACCCCGCCGAGCGCAAAGTACAGATAGCTACCGAGGTGGCTACCGTGTTGTTCCATTTCAGGCGCGGCGACGACGAAATACGGTATTTCCCTACCATTAAATACCAGGGTTTGCGTATTGAGTTTATGTTTAAAAACGCCGAGGTTATTTGTAACCACCCTGCATGGATGCTGTTGGACGATACCCTTTACCATTTCGAAAAAGAAATTGAAGGCAAAAAGCTGGTGCCTTTTTTAAACAAAAGATACATCGCTATCCCAAAATCGTCGGAGCAGTCATACTTCGAAAAGTTTGTGGCGCCGCTGATCGAGAAACATCATGTGTATGCCGAAGGCTTTACCATCAACACCGAAAAATATGATGCCCGCCCGGTTTTAAAGCCTATTTACGTTGAGGGCGGCACATCACAGCTGCAGCTTTATTTTAAGTATGCCGGGTATGTTTTCCCTTACGGGGATGAGCGGCTTATCTCGGTGCGCATGGAGCGCAATGGAGATGATTACACCTTTCATCGTATTAAGCGGTCGGTTACGTGGGAGAAAAATAAATTCAACCATTTGGAATCTTTAGGCCTAAAAACAGCCTCGTCGCTGTTCAAAAACCTGGAAGTTGATAATAATGATGAAGATGCCGACCATTCCTTCTCGGTGTTCGAATGGATAAACCAGCACTACGACGAGTTGATTAAAGAAGGGTTTGAAATTGAGCAACCCGACTCGGGCAGCCAAAAGCGTTATGTTTTCGGTACCAGCAAAATCGACCTTACGGTAAAAGAAAATAACGACTGGTTTGATATCGAGGCCATGGTCTATTTTGGTTCGTATGCCATTCCGTTTATCCAGCTAAAAAATCATATCCTTAACCGCAAGAAGGAGTTCCTGCTTCCATCCGGAGAGATTGCTATCATCCCTGAAAAATGGTTTTCGCAGTATGGCAACCTGTTGCATTTTAGCGATGGCAGCACCGACATTAAGTTGCGCCGCCACCACATCGGCCTGGTTAACGAACTGGCCGAAGGCGAAATGGCCAGCGTTACCATGACGCGCAAGTTGCAAAAACTGCTAGATTTTGAAGAGCTGGAAGACATCTGCCTTCCACAAAATTTCGAGGGCAACCTGCGCCCATACCAAAAAGCCGGTTACAACTGGTTCCATTTTTTAAAGAGCTACCACTTTGGCGGTTGCCTGGCAGATGACATGGGTTTGGGTAAAACCATACAAACGCTGGCCCTGCTGCAAAAGCATAAAGAAGATACGGAAGCGGCAGGCGGCAAAGCAACATCGCTGGTAATAATGCCGACTTCGCTGATATACAATTGGCTGGCCGAGGCTAAAAAGTTTACGCCACAATTAAGGCTGATGGTACATACCGGCACGTTCCGCTATAAATCGCCGGAGGTGTTTGCCAATTACGATGTGGTGATCACTACTTACGGTATCAGCCGTATCGATATCGAGCTGATGAAGGCCTACTTTTTCGACTATGTGATACTTGATGAAAGCCAGAACATCAAAAACCCCTCGTCAAAATCTTTCCAGGCGGTAAAGCAACTGAAGTCGCGGTTTAAGCTGATATTGAGTGGTACCCCGGTTGAAAATTCGGTAAATGATTTGTGGACGCAAATGTCGTTCATAAACCCCGGTTTGCTTGGCGCACAGCAGTTTTTCCAAAACGAGTTTGTAACGCCCATTGAAAAGAAGAAGGACGAAGACAAAGCCCGTAAACTGCAGGCACTGATAAAGCCATTTGTCTTACGCCGAACCAAGGAACAGGTAGCCACCGAACTTCCGCCAAAAATTGAAAACCTTTTCTACTGCCAGATGAGCGAGGAACAGGCTGAAGTTTATGAAAAGGTAAAATCGGAATATCGCAACGAGTTGCTGAAAAGCCTGGAAGACGGCACCTTTGCCAAAACCCAGATACAGGTGTTGCAGGGCCTGATAAAGCTGCGCCAGATTGCCAATCACCCCATAATGATTGATCAGGAATATGAAGGCGACTCGGGCAAGTTTGAAAACGTGGTGCATACCCTGGCAACGGTGCTTGAGGGTAATCATAAAGTACTCATCTTCTCGCAGTTTGTAAAACAGTTGAATATTTACCGCGAATATTTTGATACGGAGAAAATACCCTACGCCTATCTTGACGGCAGTACCCAAAACCGCGGCGATGTAGTAAAGCAGTTCCAGGAAGATGAAAAAACGCGGGTATTTTTAATATCGATAAAAGCCGGCGGCGTGGGCCTCAACCTAACCGAAGCCGACTATGTTTTCATACTCGACCCATGGTGGAACCCGGCAGTCGAGCAACAGGCCATCGACCGTACGCACCGCATTGGTCAAACCAAAAACGTATTCATCTATAAATTTATCACCAAAGATACCGTTGAGGAAAAAATACTGGCCCTGCAACAGCGCAAGCTAAGCCTTAGCCGTGCATTGATAACTACGGAGGATAGCTTTATTAAGTCGCTTTCGGTGGAGGATATTAAGGAGATATTGAAGTAGTCGGAAAGTCGGTAAAGGTAGAAAGAATATTGGCCTGGCTACTTGTCCGAAAGTTTGTCAAGACTGATTTTGGTATTGCTTTTTTTCGCTGCGTTCCAAAAACCATATAACTCATCATTCATTGTTAGTGTTAGCCGAAGCCTCTCTTCAATAGGTTTTGCGAGCCATATCTCTAATTGTTTTTGCTTTACGGGTTCCGTGGTGTCATTCATAGCTCAATGAGGTTGAAAGTATTCAAATTTAGCTTTTTTATCCAGTTAGTTACGTATTCAAATTGCAAATCAGGGATTGACGCGAGGCTTTTTATATCTTCTATCTGTACTGCTGATTGCCATTCCTGTATCCATATCAGTTTCGAAATCAACAAGTCCTCAGGCGAAACAACATATATTTTAATTCCATAAAAATCAGCTGGCTGTTTACGTTCGAACTCTGCAAGCCTGTATTCACTGTTTTCTAGAACCACAAAATCAGCTTTAAAACCTGATGCATAATCTATCACATTAAATATGCTTTGACGGTTCACAGCATCTGCAACGGCATCTTTACTGCAATAATAAGCCCCCTCAAAATGGGCTGCAAAGCTTTCAATATCCTTTGGCAGTAGCTGTACAACAAAGTCGATATCCTTTGTAGCTCTCGGAACAACGTATATTCCCATCGCAATACTGCCCGACAGCATGTAAGGAACGTGACGGGAATCAAAGTATTCTATTATTTTCTTAAAAAAATCAAACATCGCTTAAATATATAAATTTACTTACACACTTATTTAGGCGGCCCGGGCCCGAAATTAGTTACAAGGCTAAACCATTTGCTAAGGCAACATCATTAAATTTTTTGTAGGTTATAAATTCAGGCTCCATGAATTTTATTATGCTATTGCTTATCAGGGTGCCGTGCTTTTTGGTCTGCATTAATTTTATTCCAGGCTTCCATTGTTAAAATAAAAAGTATGTTTTTTTTACAATCCCATATTGAAACGTCGTTTTTAGATATTACGTAATGCTGCGTCCACGTAGTTGAATTTTCGTAAAGAAGCAGGGTACAAATATCGGTAGCACTCATAAAATCTCCCGATTCAGGAAGGTGGGTGTGCATCGTTGTGTTGATGGCCGCGCCCGTATCTGCTTTAGCCTGGATGGAAATGATATTTTTATGCAACTTTTTTACAGATGTGATTTGATTGTTGTCATCAAACCTCATCAAATAGTCGTTTCCAAAAATCACGATCCCATTTATATCAGGCCCGGTTAAAACGTATACTTTTTTCGCCTCCTTTTGTACCATCGGAATTATATTTAAACTGCTGTTTTTGTAATGCTTAAAAATGGTATCAGTGCTCATTCTTTTCGCTGCAGCAATTCTTAAACCATGATAGCTTTGCTCAAGTTTTGTAAGTTGCCTTGGAATGGTATCAAGTTTGTAATTGCTGGGGTTAAAATCCTTTGCAAACGAAATTGAGGCCAGCACAACAGGCTTATCGCCCTTCGAAAAGAAAATATTGATAAGCCGGTCATCTGTTTCATAAGAAAAGTACCCTCCGGATAGCGCCTTTTTAGCCGGGCATTTCTCCAAAAAAACATCCGTCCCATACCACGATGCCCATTCAGAACGGTACAAAGCTTTGCCCTCTGTTTGTATACTGTCGGTTGCCCTGTCGATGGCCTCACGCACCGCATCGTGCTGTGCAAATAGTTTTGCTGCACATATTAAATGCAGTATAATTAAGGTAAGTTTTTTCTTCATATTGATAAGATGCAGGCAACCGCATGATTCCACAATTTAGGCAGAAAAAAATTACCGTAGCATGTATATTTCAAAACAAATTTAACCTGATATTGGTTGCTTTAACATTCATTTCGATAAACAATAAAATCACTATAAATAAAACGATGAAAAAGCTTTTACTTTTAACCACCCTCCTTTTTTGTGGGGCATTAACGTTCGCCCAATCCAAAAAAGCGGTAGTTTGCCACGGGCCACTACCAGCGACGCAGCAATTTGCCATGCTGGCTGCCAGTAACAAATTTGTAATGGCACATAAAAAACCGCTGCCGTTGCATTTCCAAAGCAAGATTGGCAAAGCGATCACCTACAAAACCGCCGATGGCAAAACCGCCAATGCATTTGAGTTTAAGGCAAAAAATCCAACCAATAACTACCTGCTGGTGGTACATGAATGGTGGGGCCTTAACGACTGGGTGAAGAAGGAATCAGAAAAAATTTATACCGATTTAGGCAACGTAACCGTGATAGATATGGATCTTTACGATGGTAAAGTTGCCACTACCCCTCAGGATGCCGGCAAATACATGCAAAGCGTAACTGAAGACCGCGCCAAAGCCATTATTAATGGCGCCATTGCCTATGTTGGATCGAAGGCACGTATTTATACCATCGGCTGGTGCTTCGGCGGGGGGTGGAGTTTGCAAACCACGCTGCTTGCCGGCAAACAAGCAGCCGGTTGCGTAATGTATTATGGCATGCCCGAGCAAAATCTTGCCGCTCTTAAAGCATTAAACTGCGACGTACTGGGCAACTTTGCGAATAAGGACCAATGGATAAACACAAAAGTAGTTGCCAAATTTGAGGCAGATATGAAAACTGCAGACAAAAAACTCTA
This sequence comes from Mucilaginibacter flavidus, assembly GCF_024055575.1. GTDB lineage: Bacteria > Bacteroidota > Bacteroidia > Sphingobacteriales > Sphingobacteriaceae > Mucilaginibacter > Mucilaginibacter flavidus. Next base: position 339,680 of record NZ_JAMXOE010000001.1, read on the forward strand.
TTTGAACCAATACGATGCCGATCACGGTTTTGCCAACCCCAGCAGCCCCGCATATAACAGCCCGGCAACAACCGCAGCTTACGGAAAAAGTATTGCATTTTTAAAAGCAAGGATGAAGTAGTGAAATTTCGGATGTTCGATTTCGGATATAGAAAATTTTTGAGATTTAGTCGTTAGAATTTAAATAGAACATCTATTCTGAAATCTCATTTCCGAATTCCTAAATAAAAACAATTCCGACATCGAACATCCGAAATCCGAAATCATTCCCTAACATTGCACAAAATTTCTGCCTTTGACTGCCCGCGCTAAAAAATTACTGTCCTACCTTCTGAAGTTTGGCATACTTGTATTTGCCGCGTGGTACATATATCAGCGCATTTTAAAAAATCACGACAACATAGTCAATTTTGAGCGGCTGGTTGCACATGTAACTTACAATAAGGTGCTTTTTACCTTGATTGCCGTAGTATTGCTGATGGTAGTTAACTGGGTGCTGGAGTCGTTAAAGTGGTGGCATCTAACGCGGAGACTGTCGCCTATGTCGGTGTGGAAGGCTATCGAGGCAGTATTCTGCGGATTAACCTGGGCGGTATTTACCCCGAACCGCATTGGCGAATATGGCGGTCGTGTAATGTTTTTGCCAAACCGTAAACGCATTCACGGCGTATTCGCAATGGCAGTTGGTTCATTCGGTCAAAATGTAATCACTAACGTTTTGGGTGCGGCAGCATCGGTTTGGTTCCTCTACACTTTTATTCATCCAAAAGACTGGATCATGGTAGGGGCAGCAGTGGTTGCTGCGGTGGTTATGGCCACAATGCTTACGTTTTATTTCAATATCCAATGGATGGTATCGTTGCTTAACCGGGTAAAATTCCTTCATAAATACCATCGTTTTTTTGATATAATGGGCACTTACAAAACTACGCAGTTGCTAAACATTATGTGGTTTTGCCTGGCCCGGTTTATTACTTTTACCTTTCAGTATTACCTTATCATCCACCTGCTTATTCCGCAGATCCCGCTTTACCAATTGTCACTGCTGATGTTTGTTTTTTTCTTTATCCAATCGGCAATACCCTCACTGGATTTGATTGATATAGGGGTGCGCAGTATTACTGCCGACCGGCTTTTTAGTTACGTAACCGACCAGCACATAGCCGTGGTAGTTGCATTTTCCCTCATCTATATTACCAACATGATTATTCCTGCTGTTTTAGGGTCTATATTTGTTTTTAAATTAAAGTTTTTTGATCGTAATTCTTAGTACCATATCCTTCCTGCTCACCGGTTTGTTCCTGTGCGTTGTGATCTTCCTGGTAATCGGGTGGAACTTAATTAAACGCCCCCGTATTAAACCTGCAGGGTGTACCACCAGGGTAACTGTGATGATAGCTGCGCGTAACGAGGAGGAAAGTATTCACCTTACCATCCAGGATATTTTAGCGCAGGACTATCCCAAACATCTTACAGAAATTATAATAGTTGATGACCACTCAACCGATCGTACATCAGCAATTATAAGCAGCTATGCTGCCGATGGTGTGCGGCTTTTACAGCTAAATGAAGACAAACCCCTAAATTCCTACAAAAAAAAGGCGATTGCCGAAGCTATCAAACTGTCAGGCGGCGAATTGATGGTGGCTACAGACGCTGATTGCCGGATGGGTAGTAAATGGCTGTCGACGATAGTTGGGTATTACGAAGAGGAACAGCCACTCATGATATCGTCGCCCGTTAGCTATTTCGAGGAAAAATCATTGTTCGAGCGGATGCAGGCATTGGAGTTTTACTCGCTTATAGCAACCGGCGGGGCATTTATTGGCAACGGCCATGCCTCAACTTGTAACGGCGCCAACCTGGCCTATCGTAAAGATGTGTTTTACGAAGTTGGTGGCTTTAAAGGCATTGACGACCTGGCATCAGGCGATGACGAACTGCTACTGCAAAAAGTGGCCGCGCGCTACCCCGGCAAAATCGGCTTTTTAAAACATTATGATGCGATAGTATTTACCCACGCCAAACACAACCTTAAAAGCTTTATGGAACAAAGGCGCCGCTGGGCATCAAAGTCGGTAAAGTATAAGGACAAGAAAGTGGTAGCATTGGTAGTTGGACTTTGGTTATTCAATGTGTCAGTATTGGCAAACCTGGCTTTGGGGCTATATGATATCTATTATTTAAAGGTCTCCGGTTTGCAGTTTCTCGCTGTGTTTTTAGCCGAAATTGCCTTGCTTTGGCCGGTAACCAAATTTTTCAGGCGCCGCCGTTTAATGGTGGTCCTTCCAATTTCCATACCGTTGTATATTATCTATTTTGTTTACATCGGCCTGCTGGGTAACAAGGGTAAGTATGTGTGGAAGGGACGGTTGGTAAAATAAACAGCTGATTAATTTGATTAAATGATTTCGTTGATACCAAGCACAGGATTACTCAGATTGTGCGATCATTTTTTTTTAATCAGCGAGATCAACGTAATCATATAATCAACGGTTAAATCAGCCAAATATCATAATCAACCTAATCAACGGCTCACTCAGTCAACTTAATCAACTAACTTCCTATCTTTAGCAATAACAACATCCGTATACAAATTGACTGATCTTAGCCCCTCACAGCGCACCTGGAAAGTGTTTAAACGCAATAAAATTGCCGTTGGCGGGCTGGTATTGATCGTTTTTATGCTGATTGTTGCCATACTAGGCTACCTCATAATGCCTGACCAAACGCCACTGGCCAACAATATGACCATTCAGCTCAGCATAAAAAAGCCAGGCTCGCAATTCACCATACTCCGTCTGCGTAAAACTGAGCCCGTTGATACGGTAAATATTTTCAGCAAAATGCTGTTTGGTCAGCCTTCATTTTATAAAGAAATTCCAATAACCGGTTATCATGTTAAGGGCGATTCAATTTATGTTAGCGAATACATAGGCACCGAAGATAAGCCTGAAAAAAAGGTCTACAAGCTCCAGCCCCCCAGCCCCCTAAAGGGGGAGCCAGAAAATTTACAAACTCCCCATTTAGGGGGTCGGGGGGCTTGGGGGGCCGTCATCCATCGCACCTATTGGCTTGGTACAGATATTTATGGCCGCGATTTATTAAGCAGGTTAATTTTAGGGACCCGGGTGTCGTTATCCGTCGGGTTAATGTCCGTTATCATCAGCATGCTATTGGGCGTAACCATTGGCGCCGTTGCCGGCTACTTTGGCGGATGGATTGATGGCGCGTTAAGCTGGCTAATGAATATTTTATGGGCGCTGCCCGCCTTGCTGCTGGTTATTGCTATATCATTTGCGTTAGGCAAAGGTTTGTGGCAGATATTTATTGCCGTTGGCCTGTCAATGTGGGTAGAGGTTGCGCGGCTTGTCCGCGGGCAGGTTTTAAGCCTTAAACAGGTGGAGTATATTGAGGCGGCGCGTTCTTTAGGTTTTAATAACGCACGGATTATCAGCAAACATATTTTACCAAATATAATAGGCCCCATATTAGTGCTGGCATCATCAAACTTTGCATCGGCGATATTGCTGGAAGCCGGGCTAAGCTTCCTCGGGTTTGGTGCACAGCCGCCCATGCCAACATGGGGCAGTATGATAAAAGAACATTACGGTTATATCGTGATGGACTCGGCCTACCTGGCCATTATACCCGGCCTGGCAATTATGCTGCTGGTTTATGCATTTAACCTGGTAACGGTTGGTTTGAGAGATGCTTTCGATATAAAATCACAAAGTACCCGGTTTTAAAAAAAATATCTTTATTTTAGGCTGCCTTTCTAATTAACTAATGCAGAATATTGACGATATCTCGGCCGAGGACGAATTAATACGATTATTGCTTAAAAGGCAAACCGAATTAAATGCCTTACTTGAAGTAACACAGGCTATTAATAAAGATACGGCTACCTCAACACTGCTGCAAATGTTGCAGGTGATATTAAAGAGTTACCTGCAGGTTGGCAAGCTTAGGTTTTTGATTGAAAAGGACGGCAGTTATATCCTGATGTCCAAATACGGTGGTGATATAGAGCCCGTTGGCGAATTGCATAGTTCGTGCCTCAAACTAAAGAAGTTTAAATGGCCAACTCCCCTGGCTAATCACGAAGACCAATTACTTTGCAAATACGATTATTTTATCCCTATCTACCATAAAAAAAAGGCGCTGGCTTTTGCACTAATAGGCGATTTCAACCCGTCGAGCGAGTTGTTGAATAACGATCTTAATTTTATCCAAACCGTTATAAATGTTATTGTTGTTGCGCTGGAGAATAAAAAACTTTTTCGCGAAAGACTGCAATCCGAGCGTTTTCAACGCGAAATGGAACTTGCTGTTGAGGTGCAAAACATGCTTATCCCGCTAAAAGCTTACAAAGATGATAGTGTTGAGGTGAGTGCACGTTATATTCCTCACCAAAATATCGGCGGCGATTATTTTGATTTTATCCGCCTGAACGACCATGAGTTTTTATGGTGTATCGCCGACGTATCGGGCAAGGGAATATCTGCAGCTTTACTGATGGCCAACTTCCAGGCAAGCTTGCATGCTTGGGCCGCCGTGGAAGAAGACCTGACGAATATTGTTGACAAGCTAAACAAAATTGTAATCAACAACACCAAAGGCGAGCGTTTTATCACCCTGTTCATTGCCAAATACAACGAAAAAACGCGCAAACTTAACTATATAAATGCGGGCCATAATGCCACCGTTATGCACCTGGACGGTGAAAATATTCTGTTAAAATTGGGCACAACCATGATAGGCGTTTTTGACGAACTCCCCTTCATAAACCAGGGCGAAGTTGACATTGAGCCCGGAACCATGATTGTAAACTATACCGACGGGCTGATGGACCATGAGCACCCTAATAAACACTGGACGGAAGAAAGTTTGATGGCATTTATAAAATCAAACGGCCACCTGCCGCCAAACGATTTTAACCAGTTGCTGATGAACCACATTAACCTGGTTATAAAAGGTAAACCGATTGATGATGTGACGTTGTTAACTTTGCGGATATTTTAACTTGTTGCAAGGTTTTAAAGTTGAAATGTTGCAAGGTTAATAAGATGTCGCCGTATACCGAATAACTTAAACCATCAATCGCAACTGACATACATGGCGAAAATTGAACGATTCGAAGATTTAGAAATATGGAAATTGGCGGTTTCCATCGCTGTTGATGTTTATTTATTATGCGATAATGAACCGTTAAAAACGGATTGGGGCATGAAGGATCAAATTAGGAGAGCGGCCTGTTCAATGTCCGATAACATTGCTGAAGGTTTCGAGTACAATAACAATCCGGACTTCATTCCCTTCCTTAACTATGCTAAAGGCTCTTCTGGCGAATTTCGCAACAAGCTTTCTATCTTAAACTTAGCAAATAAAATAGACGATGAAATTTGCAAAGAACTGTACTCCAAAAGCATTGAATTTTCAAGCAAAACCAAAAGTCTAATAGACTATCTTAGAAAATTTGAGGCCGAAAAAAGAGGAAGAATAATACTGTATCTTCCCAACACTCAACAAAAGAAAAGTAACATTACAACGTTACAACTTTACAACATTTCAACAAAAAAATGCTTTTATCCCGATATCAACTCGAATTTTTAGAAGCTGGCTGTGATGAGGCCGGACGCGGATGCCTGGCTGGGCCGGTATTCGCTGCCGCTGTAATTTTGCCGGATGATTTTGAGCACGATTTACTAAATGATTCCAAGCAACTCACCGAAGAAGTAAGGTATGAACTACGTATTGAAATTGAACAAAAAGCAATCGCCCACGCTGTTGGCATTGTTGACAATATTGAGATTGATGCCATTAACATTTTGAACGCTTCGTTTTTGGCCATGCACAGGGCCATTGAGAAACTGCATCTAAGCCCGCAATTTTTAATTATTGATGGTAACCGGTTTAACAAATACAAAAGCATACCGCACCAATGTATAGTTGAGGGCGATGCTAAATACTTCAGCATCGCAGCAGCATCAATATTAGCCAAAACCTACCGCGACGACTATATGAAGCAAATTGCTGCAGAGCACCCCGAGTACGACTGGCACAAAAACAAAGGCTACCCAACCATAAAGCACCGGGAAACGGTTATGAAAATTGGGTACACCCCCTATCACAGGCGAACCTTTAGGGTAACAGACCCGCAGTTGGAACTTTTTTGAAACTTAGATTGAAGGATTAAAAGATTTGTTGGATTAAATTTCATAAATGAACGTATCCTATTAAATCCCGACAATCCGCTTAATCCCGGTCCGTTTTACATTTTTTGTAATATTTCTACTAAAAAAACACTTAAGGGTTAATTTAACCGATTCCGGTTGCTCATTTTTTATATTTTTGTTAAAAACAGCGTTCAGGCATTGAGGATACTTATTTTAACCCATCGTGTTCCGTTTCCGCAAAATGGCGGTTACCCCATAGTAGTCTGCAATACTGTGCGCGGTTTGGTGAGCCTTGGCCACGAAGTTTCGCTCGTGGCCCTCAATGCCCGGAAAAATCACCACGAAAATACAGAGGATGATAATGCCCTTCTCTCCAAAATAAATTACCGTGCTTACGATATCGATATCAACGTATCGGTGTTTGACGTGGCCACCAACCTGTTCAGTAAAACATCGTTCAATATTGACAAATACTACGACCCTGAGTTTGAAAAGTTGCTCATCCGCGAGTTGCGGAACCGGGATTATGACATTATCCAGTTTGAGGGTTTGCTGGTTTCGCTTTACCTGGCATCTGTACGCAAGCATTCAAAGGCAAAGCTTATTTACCGTTCGCATAACATCGAAAACCAGATATGGCACCGCCTTTCGGAACAAAAAAGCGACCCTTTTAAAAAGTCGTACCTTAAGATGCATGCTAAGCGTATAAAAAACTACGAGTTGCAGCAACTTAACAACTTTAACGGAATAGCTGTATTTACCGAGCAGGACAAAAGCACCCTGCTTGAATATGGTACGAAGGTACCAATTGAAGTATTGCCCGTTGGTATTAACCTGGATAACTACAGGCCCGATTTTAACAAAACTGAATTTCCCAGCCTTTTCTTCCTCGGCTCGCTGGACTGGTTGCCAAACCGCGAAGGTATTGAGTGGTTCCTGGACAATTTTGCCAAAGACTTGACCGATGGCGACCTGCGCGTGCGTTTTTACGTGGCCGGCAACGATATACCCGAGCGTTTTGATGATTACGAGGTAATGGGTAAAATATTTATACAGGGCGAGGTAGATGATGCACTGGAATTTGTAAACAGCAAATCGATTATGATTGTGCCGCTGCTGTCGAGCGGGGGTATGCGCGTAAAAATTGTAGAAGGAATGGCGATGCAAAAATGCATCATATCTACATCGCTGGGTGCAGAAGGAATTAACTACGAAAACGGCGTAAACATACTGATAGCTAATGATTACGATGAGTTTTACGATGCTATAAAAATCTGCATTGCCGAGGAAGATTATTGCAAAAACATAGGCTTAAATGCACGCAAACTGATGGAAGAGCAGCACGACGCAAACGAGGTGACCAAAAAACTGGTGCACTTTTATGAATCGATCGGCATGATTAGAGATCATGCAGGTTCTGCAGCATACGCAACAAAACCGGCGTAGGTATTTCGCATCCGATGTTGCCCTCACAATAAAAAATCTTATAAATCCTTTAAATCCGTAAATCGTGTTATTTTTGCCCCCATATTAATTTATACATGAAGAACACCGCTTTAACCGAAGTCCATATAAAAGAAGGCGCCAAAATGGTGCCGTTTGCTGGTTACAACATGCCCGTACAATATGTTGGCATAAATGCAGAACACGAAACCGTACGCAACGGCGTTGGCGTGTTCGACGTAAGCCACATGGGCGAATTTATTATCAAAGGTGACCACGCCTTAGCGCTTATACAGCAGGTTACCAGTAATGATGCCAGCAAGTTATATGACGGTAAAGTTCAATACAGCTGCCTGCCCAATTTGGACGGTGGTATAGTCGACGATTTATTGGTTTACCGTATTGACGAAAAAACCTATATGCTGGTAGTTAATGCGTCGAACAATGATAAAGATTGGGATTGGATATCAAAATTCAACACCATGGGCGCCGATATGAAAAACATATCCGACCGCACCTCACTTTTAGCTATACAAGGCCCAAAAGCTGCGGCGGCGCTGCAAAGCCTAACCGATATCGACCTGGCGTCGATGGAGTATTATACCTTTAAAAAAGGAACATTTGCAGGCATCGACAATGTTGTAATATCAGCGACCGGCTACACTGGCGCTGGCGGTTTTGAGATATATTTTGAAAATGCCAATGCCGAGCACATCTGGAACGCAATTTTTGAAGCCGGTAAATCATTCGGCATAAAACCAATTGGCCTGGGCGCACGTGATACCTTACGCCTGGAAATGGGCTTTTGCCTCTATGGTAACGATATTGACGACACAACTTCGCCGTTGGAAGCCGGCCTGGGCTGGGTAACCAAATTCAGCAAAGAATTTAACAATTCGGCTGCCCTGCAACAGCAAAAAGCCGACGGCCTGAAACGCAGGTTGGTTGGCTTTGAAATGATCGACCGCGGTATTCCCCGCCACGATTATCTTATTGTTGATGCCGATGGCAACAACATTGGCCGCGTAACATCGGGCACACAGTCTCCATCACTGCAAAAAGCCATAGGCATGGGCTATGTTGATGTGGCATTTGCCAAGGAAGGCACTGAAATATTCATCAGCATTCGCGATAATAAAATTAAAGCAAAGGTTGTAAAACCACCGTTTGCCCCCTGACACCCTAAAGGGGGAACCAAAATCCAATATTATGTCTACCAATGCTATTCAAAAAGCTCCCCCATTAGGGGGCCGAGGGGCTGAGCTCAACGTCTGCCTCACCCCTGTTCTTATCCCGCTTTACGATGTGGAAAAACATGTGGTGGTTATCATCGATATTTTCAGGGCCACCTCATCAATATGCTACGGCATTGAAAACGGGGCCGAGGCCATAATTCCCGTATCTGAAATTGAAGAATGTGAGGGCTATCGCCCGCATGGCCACCTGTTGGCCGCCGAGCGTAACGGCGAGGTAGTTACGGGTTTTGATTTTGGCAATTCGCCATTCTCCTACACTGCCGAAAAAGTTGCAGGCAAAACCATTGTATTAACTACTACTAATGGCACACAAGCGTTGCACTTGTCACGTGCTGCAAAACGGGTTGTTATTGGCTCGTTTTTAAACCTCACCGCACTTTGTAACTGGCTTAAAACCCAAAACGATAATATCCTTTTAGTGTGCGCCGGCTGGAAAAATAACTTCAACCTGGAAGACACATTATTTGCCGGTGCCGTAGTTGAACAGCTAAAGCAGGGCGACTTCAAACTTGATGACGCCGCAATCGCCGCGAACGACCTTTATCAAACCGGCAAAGCCGACATCAGCCAATACCTCAAAAAAACGTCGCACAGCGAACGGCTTAAAGCCCTGGGCATTGAAAAGGACATAGAGTTTTGTTTACAGATTGATTTGACGAGTGCTATACCTGTGTTGGATGGAGAAAGGTTGGTGAAATTAGTTATATAGTAGCAGCGGGAAGTAGCAGTAGCTGTTTGTTTAAACTAACTACTACTTCAAACTGCCACTGCCACTTATTTAAAAGACTGCCACTAAAAACTGCTACTTTTCGCCATTATTAACCAATATCGGTTGTCTGTTCCGACGCCTTCTGCGCCATGCTCTAATTAGGTAAATAACAATGCCAAATAGTATCCAAATAGGCCATACTTGTATAAAGCCAAAAAATAGTCCGCCTAAAACAATCCAGCCATCTGCCAGCGCAGATTTTAGCCTATAACCAAAAGTATTGCCATTGTCCTGAACAGCTATTTGTTTGGTGTAAAACGTTATATCGAGCGAACTGTAGTCAACCTGTTTTACCAGGTAATTTAAGCGGCCTTGCGTTGATTCTATATCGGTGCGTATTTCCGTCAGTTTGTTTTCAATTTCCAGCAGGTCAGCCATCTTGTTCGCTTTTTTAAGCAATTCCAGGTAACGCTCTTCCAGCTTTTTCTTGTTGGTAAGTTGGCTGTTTATGTCGATATATTCGGCAGTTACATCTTTTATCCGGATATTCTTCGAATCGATTTTCACTGCTATCGCGGTAACCCCATTTAAAAACTGGTCGAAGTTTTTTGCGGGCACGCGTATTTTTAGATTGAATTCCTTACGGTTATAGTCGCTCGAGTTAGTTTCATTTTCGTCGCTGATGTATCCGCCGAGTTTGGAGAGTGCGTTAAAAATCGAGTTCCGGGTTTGTTTGGTATCGTTGGTTTCGAAATTTATATCGCCTTCTTTAATTATCTTCTTCGATACCTCAGTGGTGTTGTTTGTTGCCGGTGGCATAGACTCTTTAGAGCTGGCGGGCTGCTCGGCCATCTTAGCATCCATAATAGCTTCTTTATCGATGCGTAGCGGCGCCTTTAATGCGAGATTGGTCACCGTAACTTTGTCTTTTACACTGCTGTTCCCACATGCGGCAAGTACGAGCACCAGCAGTGCCGGATAAATTGTTTTTTTCATAATAAAGGATTTAAGTTTATTACGAAACGGAGATAGCTAAAGAAAATTGTAATTAATGCAACAATATTGCAAATAAAAATTGCGCTAAAAATTTATCTCAACTTTTCATTATTCCGGTGGCGTTCGGTGTCGCGAATGGTTTTCTTTTGGAGGTTCCTTTCCAGCGCATCGGTGAGATCAATCCCGGTTTGGTTGGCCAGGCATATCAGCACAAAAAGCACATCGGCCATTTCATCAGCCAGGTTAACTTCCGTATCCGATTTTTTGAACGATTGCTCGCCGTACTGCCTTGCCATAATGCGGGCAACTTCGCCAACCTCTTCCATCAGGATGGCGGTATTGGTAAGTTCGTTAAAATAGCGGATACCGGTTGTTTTTATCCAGTTATCAACCAGTTGCTGTGCTTCTTCAATAGTCATTTTAAAATGGTTGCAGTAGTTAGTGGTAGTTGCAGTAACAGCAATAATATACTGCTACTTCCGACTGCCACTGCCACTAATGATTGTCCTTATCTTTTGTATCCATTATAATGGTTACCGGCCCATCGTTAAGCAAATTTATTTTCATATCAGCTCCAAAAATTCCGGCTTCCACTTTTTTACCAGTAAGTTCAGTCATGGTTTTTATCATTTGCTCGTACATAGGTATCGCCTTGTCCGGTTTTGCTGCTCTTATAAACGAAGGCCGGTTTCCCTTTTTAGTTTGGGCGAATAACGTAAACTGCGATATCAATAAAACACCGCCATCAACATCTGCGAGGGCTTTATTCATTAACCCGTTTTCATCACTGAATACGCGCAGGTTAGCTATTTTCTGGGCCAGCCATTGCAGGTCATCGTCTGTATCGGCATCTTCAATGCCAAGTAATACCAAAAAACCTAAGCCTATCTCGCCCGTTGTTTCGTCGTTTACTTTACAGTTCGCCTGGGTCACCCGTTGTATTACAGCTCTCATAAATTATTAAACACTAATTGGCACGAATTTATTCGAATTTCACGAATTAGCCGCAATCAGTTCAAATTAAACCGTAACGGGGCAAATAATGTAAAAGTTCCGTCCAATTTTCATATCCTTTGGTTATTCAATTAGTGAAATTCGAATAAATTCGTGAAATTCGCGCCCATCATGACTACTAAAAGAGGCTTCACTACTACTATACTTCACTCCGACCGCTTAGGCAAACCCGAACACGGTGCATTACACAAACCCATACATACTGCTGTAACTTATGGTTACGACGATGTGCAAGACCTGGTTGATATTTTCCAGAATAAAAAGAAAGGGTATGCTTACTCTCGCCAGGGAAACCCTACTGTAACTGCGCTGGAAACCAAGATTACTAATATGGAAAATGGCATGGCTACCATCGCTTTTTCAACCGGCATGGCAGCTATATCCGCTACTATACTGGCACTAATTAAACATGGCGACCACGTACTGGCAAGCTCATTTTTGTTTGGTAATACCCGTAGTGTGTTTCAGTCGTTTGTTGATATGGGATTGGATATTACTTTTACCGATGCCACATCTGTTGATAATATTAAAGCGGAATTAAAAGACAATACCCGTTTAGTTTTTGTTGAAACCATTGCCAACCCTGCCACCCAAATTGCTGACCTTAAACAAATCGGCGACCTGTGCGAGCAAAAAGGCATCATTTACATGGTTGATAACACCATGACATCGCCCTATATTTTTAAACCGGTTGATGTGAAAGCCAGCCTGGTTATAAACTCATTGACCAAATACATTGGCGGCCATGGCAATGCATTGGGCGGCAGCGTTACAGATACAGGTTTATTCGACTGGAGTAACTTCCCTAATATTTTCCCGACCTTTAAAACCCAGGTTAAGCCGGAGGTTTTGGGGATGACGCAAATCCGTAAAAAAGGCCTGCGTGATGCCGGTGGAACTTTGGCGCCCGAAGCTGCTCACTCAATTTCTGTTGGGTCAGAAACGCTGGCCTTGCGGCTTGAACGCGCCTGCAGCAATGCCATGGCGCTTGCTACTTTTTTTGAGGGACATCCTTTAATTAAAAAAGTTTACTACCCCGGTTTAGAGTCGCATCCGCAGCACAAGCTGGCCGGTGAACTGTTCTACAAATTTGGCGGACTAATGAGCATTGAGCTGGATGATAGTGTTGATTGCTTTGCATTCTTAAACAAGTTGAAACTAGTTATCAAATCAAGCAACCTGGGCGATACGCGTACTTTGGCTATACCTGTTGCACATACCATATTTAACGAGTTGGGCGCTGCCAAACGGGCCGAGATGGGGATATCTGATTCAATGATTCGCCTATCGGTAGGTATTGAGGATTTGGATGATTTGCTGGAGGATTTTAAGAATGCTTTAGCATAGAGTCAAGAACCAAGAATCAAGAAATAAAAAAATGGCAGCTTCGCGAACTTTAAAAATCTTGATTCTTGGCTCTTGGTTCCTGACTCTTTTTTCCTGTCATCACCCCAAAGCAGTAAACACTTCCTTTTACTACTGGAAAACCGTTTATAAAAACAACCCAACCGAAACGAGTTACCTGCGTCGGTTCCATTCAAGTAAATTATACGTGCGTATAATGGATGTAAATATGGATGATGATGGTATTTCACCCGTTCCTGTATCGCCCATAACATTTAAGGATAAGCTTCCTGATAGTGTGCAAATTGTGCCTGTGGTATTTATTGTTAACGATGTTCTAAAGTCGATGAACAAAACCCGGCTGGATGATTTAGCTGCCAAGCTGGTAAAGTTTGTAACCGCCAAAGTGGAGCAATCGGGCAAAGCCTCGTTTAATGAATTACAGATAGATTGCGATTGGACAGTGACCACCCGCAACGCCTATTTCTACCTGCTGAATAAAGTTAAACTAAACCCTGCACTTAATCACAAAATAGTATCGGCTACGCTGCGGCTGCACCAGCTAAAAAGTCAGCAGAAGATGGGCGTACCACCGGTAAGCCGGGTTATGCTGATGTGCTATAACATGGGTAATTTACGCAAGTATGGCAACCAGAACAGCATACTGGATTTAAGCGAAATGAAGAAATATTTAGGCGATAATATCGCCGGTTATCCCATCCCGGTCGACGTTGGTTTACCTCTTTTTAGCTGGGCCGTGGCCTTTCGAAATAAGGAATATGCGGGCATTTCAAAAAGAATAAAATTTGTTGATTTAAATAATAAAAATCAGTTTATATTTATAGGAAATAACATTTACAAAGCAGCAGAAGACCTTCCCGAATATGGATTACAGAAAGCCGATGAAGTGCGTTGGGAGGCTATCTCTGTGCCTGATTTGCAGGCAGCTGCCGGTTATATTTCGCCGCTGATAAAAGCGGATACTATTAACGTAATTTATTTCCATCTCGATGAAACGGTTCTTCGGCCATATAGCTTCCCCGACCTGCAAAAGGTTAATAATTTACTGCGTTAGTTTCATCGGTGTATTTTTTATAGGGATTGCTCTCGATCTTGCCTGCGGGCCTGAACCCGACCCGTATGATTATTACGTAAGCTTTTTTCATAATAACCTTCAAAAAGATAGCAGTTACCAACGATTTTACTTTAATGGGTACACATTTTTAAACGGCAACATTTACGAAGCAGAGCGTGACAACAAAATTGCTGAAGGCGACATCAATGTAAAAGAATGGCTGACCTACTGCGGAGGTCGGGTTACCTATAAAGACATCTCCAATGTTTTGTATGAGTTGGACGAAAAAACGGACTCGCTATATTTCAGGGGTTATCAAAAAGGCAAAACTAAAATGCCCGACAGCCTTAAAAATAATTCGTTTATCAAATACCTGTTGGCCGACAAAAAGAAGATGGCTTACCTCGTTTTAGCCAAAAAGGGCGAGCCGTTAGTTAACCCCCTGAACGACGAGCAGTGGAATGCAAGGCGACCAGACAAAAATGTGTTACACAAATTTGCCTTAGAGTATATCCGGATGGAGCCTGGTTTCAAAAATAGCTTTTTAAAGCTGCGTTGTTTTTACCAAGTGCAACGATTGTTGCACTATGGGGGATACACTAAAGAAGCATCGGATTTTTATGATAAACATATCAAAACGATGCATTCCAAAAGCCATGTTATGGGCTGGGCAATGTGTTTAAAAGCCGGCGAAGAAGAACAATCGGGGAATAAGGTCCAGGCGGCTTATTTGTATTCGAAATTATTTGCAGGTTATCCGGAGCGGCGCGTGCGGGCTTACTATGATTTTCTTACCACTAAAGTACCTATTGAAAGCACTATCAAACTGGCAAAAAACGATAACGAAAAGGCGACTATTTACGCCATCAAGGGTATACACAACGCACATGTCGGATTAGCGGCTTTGCAGCAGGTTTATGAAGCCTATCCAAAATCCGAATTTGTGAGCTTGTTGCTGATTAGGGAAATTAACAAAATAGAAGAAGGCTATTTGACGACCAAAATAAACGGCGGTAAATATTATGAAGATATCGGATATTACGAACATTCGAAATATGATAGTGTAAAACACAGCTTTATTAAATACGTTCCCAAACTTAAAGCGTTTTGTAATCGCATTGCCACTGAACGTAAATACACCGAACCCGAATTAGGCAACCTGGCTTCGGCTTATTTATCATGGATTCAAAAGGATACCAAAGCCGGGTTTAAAGCTTTATCGGCTATTAGAAGCAAAACCCTGCGTGGCAAGTTATCCGACGAAAAACAATTGATAAACCTGTTGTTGCTATCGCAAAGTATAAAAAAACTGGACAAGCGCTCCGAAAACAAGTTGCTGCCATCATTAACCTGGCTTGATGAAAAAGTGAAGCAGGAAAGGACACAGAAGGTTGATGAGAGCTATTTTTATGGTAAGTATGACTTAAAATATTACTCCGCCTCGGCACGCGATTTTTATGAAAAGTTGCTGGCACCGATATATTTTAAACAGAAAGACACGGTAAAAGCAGCTTTGTGCATACTAAAAAGCGAAATGACCATTCCGGACGAAAGGGTTTGGGATGAGAACGCTGACCGCGGGCTTGGGTTTGACATGCCTGCTTTTTGGCAAAACAACCTGCGTTCGAGTCAATTAAAAAAGGTCATCGACTGGCAGCTATCCCCAGGTAAAAGCCCCTATTTAAAATTACTAATGGCGGAATTTAAGTATCCGGTAATCAAAAAAGTTGTCCGCTGGACGAAATCATACAAAGTAGAAAAGATAGGTGAAAAACCCGGCCAAAAAACATTGTCTGCGACTTACGACTTGCTTGGCACTGCTTATTTAAGAGAACATAAATATGCTGCCGCTGTTCGCGCCTTTAAGCATATCGACATTGCCAAACTTGACCGTTCCACAAATGATGCTTACAATGATTCGCTTTCCAAACATTATAACCAATACGCCGACCCGTTTGCTGATAAAGTACGTGATTATCCCCATGTTTACTCATTAAAGAAAACGCAGGGATATAACAAGCTTACTTATGCCGAAACCATGGCGTGGTTGGAGCGACAAACAAAAGTCAATCCAAAGAGCGCTGCTAAAAGCTACTATAAAATGGCCTGCGGCTTGTATAATACCTCGTACTATGGCAATGCCTGGATTTATGCTGCCTACAGCAGCGCCAGCGATGACAAATACCGCACTAAGGTATTTTATTATGACGACGACTATTTAAGAAACCTAAAAGCAGAGACGTGGTTTATAAAGGCCCGCGAGCTAAGTAATAATGCGGAATTTAAAGCAAGGTGCACATTTATGGCGGCAAAATGCAGGCAAACTCAAATACCGGTGCCGGGAAGCTGGGAACAAAGACTCGCCGATGCAAAATATGGTATTAAGTTTGAAGGCAACGACCACGGTTACAGCAAAGCTCTAAGAAACAATTACTACTTCAGCGATTTAAAAAAGAATTATTCGAAAACCAAATTCTATCGCACCGCAGTAAGTGATTGCAGCTATTTCAGGGATTTTCTGACGGTGTCGAAACCATAAATGTCCGTAAGACTAAAAAAGTCAATTTGTTAAAATGTCAAAAATCAGATAATCAGCATGTTTCATAGCGTTCCGGGTGTTCCACAAATAAAAATGGAACGCTTTAGATATTAGGCACGTGTATCATTCCCATTATAAATACTCAAATAACTCTCATATCGCGATAGTTCAATTTCGCCTTCGTGCACGGCGTCAAGCACGGCGCAACCGGGTTCGTTAATGTGGCGGCAGTTGTTAAAGCGGCATTGGTTCATCCGGTCGCGCATTTCGGGGAAGAAGTGGCTTAGTTCCTGTTTTTCTATGTCGATAATACCGAGTTCGCGTATACCGGGGGTATCTATAATGAAACCGCCCTGCGGCAGTTCAAACATTTCGGCAAAGGTGGTAGTGTGCATGCCTTTGTCGCTCCAGTCGGATACCTGGTGGGTGCGCAGGTCGAGGTCGGGCAATAAAGCGTTTATCAGGCTCGATTTGCCCACGCCCGAGTGTCCGGAAAATAGGGTGACTTTATCTTTAAGTAATTCCTGCACCTGGTCAATATTGGTTCCCTCCAGGGCCGATACTTCAAAACAGGGATAGCCTATTTTTTCGTAGACGGCTTTGTAATCGGCCAAAACTTCAAGACCTTCATCACTAAACAAATCCAGCTTGTTAAAAATCAGTTTGGCAGGGATATCGTATGCCTCGGCCGTTACCAAAAACCTGTCGATAAAACCTAATGACGTGCGGGGTGAAGCGAGCGTAACTACCAGCAAAGCCTGGTCGAGATTGGCAGCAAGTATTTGCCCCTGTTTCGACAGGTTGATGGATTTGCGGATAATGTAGTTTTTACGTTGTTGTAAATTGGCAATTACGCCGGTTTCCTGGTCGGGCTCCATTTCAAAATCTACGATGTCGCCAACAGCCAGGGGGTTAGTGGTAACAATGCCCATTGTGCGAAACTTCCCTTTTATGCGGCAGTCAATACGCTTGCCATCGGGTAGTTGCACCTGGTACCAGCTTCCGGTTGATTTTATAATTAATCCCTGCATTTTGAAGCAAAGGTATTAAATTTGTTAGCATCCGTTTAGCATCCTTATGAAAGTAGCAGTTGCATCCCCACCGTTCCCGAAATCGATAAACGATTGCCTTTACTGGCTTGAAAAATTGACCAGGGAAGCCGCCGGAAAAAACGCGGCCATCATTTGTTTCCCGGAGTCATTTATTCCAGGGTACCCCTTGGAAGAAAATGAAGTTGAGCCCGGTTCGCCCGAAAAAATGCAGGCTGCCGTGCAAAAAGCAAGCTCTATTGCTGCCGAAAATAACATCGCCATTATTTTACCGATGGATTGGTACGCTGATGGTAAAGTTTACAACATCGCCCACATAATTTCGCGTACGGGCGAAGTGCTCGGCTACCAGGCTAAGAACCAGCTCGACCCAACGGAAGACAGTATATGGTCGGCCGGAAGTGCACGCCATATTTTTGAAGTTGACGGTGTAAAATTTGGTGTCACCATTTGCCACGAAGGTTTCAGGTACCCGGAATCTGTACGCTGGGCAGCCCGCAATGGCGCACAGATAGTTTTTCACCCGCATTGCACCGGCAGCAATATTGAAGGGCCGCAGCTAACAGAATTTGGTCACAAAAACAATCCTTATTACGAGAAAGCAATGATGATGCGTGCGCTGGAAAATACTATCTATTTCGCCAGTTCGAACTACGCATCCCTGTTTCCTGATTCGGCCAGCGCGCTGATCGCCCCCGATGGTAAATGTGTTGCCCACAGTGCGTATGGGCGGCCTGACGTTTTTGTTGCTGAAATTGATTTGGAAAAGGCGACGGGATTGCTGGCTAAAAGGCTTAAGCCGGAGAATTATTATTAATGCCAAGATATGAGATTTTAAGGCCGCAAAGTCATTTGTCAATTACTATTTATATTGTTAAATTTGTAATATGACAACAATCACTGTTGAAATCGATAAAAAAGAAGACCTCTCTAACCTGACGGAATATATTAACCGGCTGGGTCTAAAGTACGAAGTGGACGATAACGAGGGCTTGTTATATACCGATGATGTAAAAAACACGCTCGACGAACGCTATGATGAATATAAAAATGGCATCGACCTGATAAGCCAGCAAGAGAGCAAGCAAAAAATTCAAGAATTACTTGCTGCTAAAAAGTAACGAATGCCCTATCAATATAAGCTACATCCTGTAGCTCAAAAAGAATACGAATCATCCTTGTCATGGTACCTCGAAAGAAGCTTTGATGCTGCCGAAAACTTTGTCAAGGAAATCGACGCGGCATTGGTTGAAATTTGTGGAGATCCGTATCGCTATCGTAATAAATATAAAAATTACCGGGAATATGGTCTGCGAAAATATCCATTCGATATTGTTTATGTTGTTGAGGAACAATTGCAACTGGTAGTTATAGTCGCGATATTTCACGAGAAGAGGCATCCTAAAGGTAAATATAGAAAAGCATAAGGCACATTTCGTGCCTAACTCCTTCGCTCTATAATCCTGAATTATTGATCAAATCAATCAATGAGGCTTTATTATCTGAATAGTTTTAACAAATAATATAGGCATAAGGAAGCTACAACGTTTGTTTCCATTAACATAATCACAATTCATCCCCCCAATCCGACTATTTTATTCAAATTTTCATAAAAAATAAAATACCTCTTGCTTATTAAAAAAATATCTACTTCCTTTACAGACATTATATGATACTTACAATCACCACATCGACAACAACAACTACCACCGGCATAAACTCCGGAGGAAAGTAGTCGTATGGTGTAAAAACATAAAAACCACATGAACGCCTTCCTCCGAAAAGAGGAAGGCGTTTTGTTTTAATAACCATTATGAAGATTCTAAAATTTGGCGGTACTTCCGTAGGCTCTGTTCAAAGCATCCAAACCTTATTAAACATTTTAAAGGCTGAAGTTGATAAAGGCGAAAAGCCTGTTGTCGTCCTCTCTGCAATGAGCGGTGTAACCAACCTGCTGGTATCAATGGCTGAAGGCGCCGCAAACGGGGTTGATTTTACGCCATCGTTAGCTGAATTGGAAAGACGCCATTTTGATGTAGTTAAGGCTTTATTAAACATTCAAAACCAAAACCCCGCCTTAACCCGCCTTAAGATATTTTTTAACCAGCTGGAAGATTTGCTGCAGGGCATACTTACCTTACAGGAACTTACCCCCAAAACCCGCGACCATGTGCTTAGCTTTGGCGAGCGTTGCTCAACGCTGATGATTTGCAAAATTGCGGCTCAACATTTTCCGCAGTCGCATTGTGTGGATGCTGCGGATTTAATCAGGACCGATAGCTCGTTTGGCCAGGCAAAAGTAAATATCGAATTGACAGAGCAATTGATCCGCGGCTATCAGCAGGAACACAGCGAAAAAATGCTTTTTGTAACCGGCTTTATCGCCGCGAATGATCAAGGTCAGGTAACCACCCTCGGCCGTGGCGGCAGTGATTATACCGCCGCTATATTTGGCTCTGCCTTAAATGCGCAGGAAATACAAATCTGGACCGACGTTAACGGCATGATGACTGCGGACCCCCGCATGGTAAAAAAAGCGTTCAGTTTGCCCGAACTTACCTATACCGAAGCGATGGAGCTATCTTACTTTGGCGCGAAGGTTATTTATCCGCCAACCATGATACCGGCATTTTTGAAGAAGATCCCGATCGTTATCAAAAACACTTTTGAGCCGGAGTTTGAAGGAACGGTTATACGTCACGATTGCAAACCATCAAATCTGCCAATAAAGGGCATTTCATCCATCAATAATATCAGCATTATTAATTTGGAAGGCAGCGGTATGGTGGGTAAATCTGGCTTTAGCGGCAGGCTGTTTTCATTACTGGCCAGGGAGCAAATCAACATCATATTGATTACCCAGTCGTCATCTGAGCATAGCATTACCTTCGCTGTTCAGCCAGGCGATACTGAAAGGGCCCGCCAACTGATTGAACAGGAGTTTGAGCTGGAGCTGCTTGCCAAAAAACTGGACGATGTGGTTATAGAGCAGAACCTCGCAATTTTAGCCATCGTAGGCGAAAACATGAAGCAAACGCCCGGCGTATCGGGCAAGCTGTTCCATGCGCTTGGCCGTAATGGCGTTAACGTAAGGGCCATTGCACAGGGTTCGTCAGAGTATAATATCTCCGTAATCATTAGCGCACATGATTTGGCCAAAGCGCTTAATGCGGTACACGATGGCTTTTTTACCCAGCTTACCAAAACACTGCATGCATTTTGTTTAGGAACCGGTAATATCGGCCAAACTTTGTTTAAACAATTGAATGCACACAGCGCTTATTTACAGGAGCACAACGGCATACAGGTTAAAATTGCAGGCATCAGCAATACCCGTAAAATGATTTTTAATGCGGACGGTATATCGTTGGATAGCTGGCAGGATGAATTACAATCATCGGACGAAGCGGCCGATTTAAAAGAGTTTGTGGCCCGCATGAAGAGCATGAACCTGCCCAACTGCGTGTTTATTGATAATACCGCCAGCCCCAAACCTGTGGAGTTTTACGAAGAGGTTTTTAAATCGAACATCTCCGTTATCACCTGTAATAAAATCGGAAACTCGGCATCATATAAACAATACAAAACCTTTCATGATGCGGCGCATCAACATGGTGTCGACTTTTTTTACGAGACAAACGTGGGGGCAGGTTTACCCATCATCCGCACGCTAAAAGATTTGATGAACAGCGGCGACAGGATAGCAAAAATCGAGGCTATATTATCGGGAACTATTTCGTTTATCTTTAATAATTTTAAAGGCGATGCCAACTTTCACGATGTGGTAAAAGAAGCACAGGAAAAAGGTTATACCGAACCCGACCCACGCGACGATTTGAGCGGCAAAGACTTTATGCGCAAGATATTGATCCTCGCCCGCGATGCTGGTTACCCAATGGAAGAAGCCGACGTGCATATCGAGAATATGTTGCCGCAGGCCTGTCTTGATGCCCAAAGCGTTGATGATTTTTATGCTGCGTTAAAAGCTGAGGACGCGTTTTTTGCAAAACTGAAAGCGAAGGCAGCAGCCGAAAATAAAGTGGTGCGATACATTGGTAAACTGGAAGATGGCAAGGCAGCAATTACTATGCAAATGGTTGATGAAAGCCATCCTTTCTTTACCTTGTCGGGCAGTGATAATATTATCTCATTCACTACCGACAGGTACCGCGAGCGCCCCTTGGTTGTAAAAGGCCCGGGCGCAGGTGCAGAAGTGACAGCTGCAGGCGTATTTGCGGATTTAATAAATGTGGGAATCTAAAGCAGAGCCCCCTAACCCCCTAAAGGGGGAACTATAACTGATAATTAATATGGAAGATAAAATACAAGAAGCAAAAAGCCACCCTGCAATTAAAGCCTCCCCTTTAGGGGGCGGGGGGGGAATACAGGTTTTCGCCCCGGCAACCGTTGCCAACGTAGTTTGCGGCTTTGATGTTTTGGGTTTTGCCGTTAATGAGCCCGGCGACGAAGTGATAATGCGCGTCACCAACAAACCCGGCATTACCATCAGCAAAATTACCGGCGACGATGGCCGTCTGCCGATGGATCCAGCAAAAAATACAGTAAGCGTAAGCGTACAGCATTATTTAAACAGTATTGGTCGTACTGATCTCGGACTGGATATTGAACTTCATAAAAGAATGCCTATCGGTAGCGGTTTAGGCTCCAGTTCGGCAAGTACCGTAGCTGGCTTGTATGCAATAAAAACGCTTTTAGGCGATGATACCGACCCCATAAACCTGCTGCCTTTTGCCATGAAGGGTGAGGAAATGGCCTGCGGTCATGGGCATGCCGATAACGTTGCCCCTGCCCTATTCGGTGGTTTTGTGCTGATACGCAGCTATGAGCCATTGGATGTAGTTAGGCTGCCACACCCGGAAGGTTTATATTGTGCAATTGTATTTCCGGATGTTGACGTGCCCACCCGCGAGGCCAGGCAGATTATCCGAAAAAATATCCAGATGAAAGATGCGGTGACCCAATGGGGCAATATTGCAGGGTTGGTAAGCGGTTTGTTTATGAACGACATTGACCTTATAGGCCGCAGCATGAAGGATATTTTAGTTGAACCGGTACGCTCCATGCTGATACCCGATTTTTATAAGATGCGCGAAATGGCGATGGAGTTGGGTGCGGTAAGCTTTGGCATCAGTGGTTCAGGGCCATCTGTTTTTGCATTTGCAAGGGATGAAGACACTGCTAATCGCATCACCGAAAAATTGCAAAAACACTTAACCGAGATTAGTATTGGAAGCAATGCTTACGTATCGACAATTAATGATAAAGGGCCGAGAGTGATTGGATGATGTGCGGATCACTCACCACGCGTCATTGCGAGGAACGAAGCAACCTCTACGCATGCTAATCATGGAGCAAAAGCATTGTGAGAATCAAAAAGCGGCTTTTATCTATCCACAAACATCAAGGTTCCTGATTGTCCTTAGGAGAGGTTGCTTCGTTCCTCGCAATGACGGAGCTTTTTGAGAAAAAATATTAAGAAACAACAAAATGCAACTATACAGTACCAAAAACTCATCCACCCGCGTATCCTTTAAAGACGCAGTTTTTAACAGTATGCCGCAGGACAAGGGCCTTTATATGCCCGTTACCATCCCGCGGCTTGACGACAAGTTTTTAAACAACCTCGACCAATATACCCTGCCTGAAATTGCCTTCCATGTAGCGCAAAATTTAATCGGCGATGATATCCCCGCTGATGATTTGAAGGCTATCATTCACGATGCTATCAATTTTTTGGCCCCAGTGGTAAAGCTGGAAGAGAACATTTATGTGCTCGAGTTATGGCACGGCCCTTCCCTGGCGTTTAAAGATTTTGGCGCGCGTTTTATGAGCCGGGTGATGAGCTATTTTTTGGAAGAGGGCGAAAAGCAACTGGATGTATTGGTAGCCACTTCCGGCGATACCGGCGGCGCGGTGGCGCTTGGCTTTTTGGGTGTTCCCAATACCCGCGTTACCATACTTTACCCTAAAGGCAAGGTGAGCGATATACAGGAATTGCAGCTAACTACCAACGGGCAAAACATCCGCGCCGTGGAAGTCAACGGTACTTTTGACGATTGCCAGGCGCTGGTTAAGCACGCTTTTACTGATAAAGAACTAAATGAAAAATTCAGGTTAACGTCGGCCAATTCCATCAATATTGCACGGCTTATTCCGCAAACGTTTTATTATTTTAATGCTTATGCTCAGTTGTTAAAGCAGGGCATCAGCAAAGCGATCTTCTCGGTGCCCAGCGGTAATTTTGGCAATATAGGCGCTGGTCTATTGGCCTGGAAAATGGGGTTGCCTGTCGAACATTTTATTGCAGCCACCAACGCTAACGATACTGTTCCGGAATATTTAAAATCGGGCGTTTACCAGCCGAAACCATCAGTTGCCACGCTAAGTAATGCCATGGACGTTGGCGATCCGAGCAACTGGGTGCGCATTGCTGATATGTTTAAAGAAGACGTCAATGTACTTAAAGCACTGGTTTCCGGCTTCTGCTACAACGATGAAGAAACGCTTGAAGCCATTAAGTTTATCAACGACAATTATAATTACGTGGCCTGCCCGCACACTGCTATTGCATGGCAGGCCCTGCGCGATTACCAGCAGGATAATTACAAGGCAGATACCGCGGGTGTGTTTTTATCAACCGCGCACCCCTGCAAGTTCCCTGATGTTTTCCCTGAAAGTATTTCGGCTAAAATTGATGTGCCGGAGCAAGTGGAAAACCTGCATAAAAAAGAAAAACAGCATGCTGCTTTAGGTAAGGATTTTGTTGGATTTAAAAGATATTTGTTGGAGAATGAATAAATAGTAGTGAAAATAATAACCCCAACATATCTAACCCCAGAACAAAAGCAAGCCGCGTTAGAAATCTGGAATGCGGAATATCCTGTTAACCTGCAAATGCCCGGCGTGGCTGAGCTTGATACGTTTTTAAATCCGCTTTTCGATGTCAAATATTACCTGATGATTGACGAAAGTGGCGTGATTGCGGGCTGGGCTGCAACATTTTCGGCCGAGCCGGTACGAAGCTTTTTTATTATGCTAAACAGTGCATACCATGGGAAAGGTTATGGTACGATTTTATTGAACGAATTAAAAAAAGAAGGCCCGCGGCTCTTTGCCTGGGCGATAGACCATAGCAATGACGTAAAACCCGATGGACGGCCTTACCCATCGCCTATAAATTTTTATCTTAAAAACGGTTTTACCGTTAATAATGAATTGCGGCTGGAAAATGAACAATTATCGGCGGTGAATATTTTGTGGGAAGCGAATAGCACTTCCGAGTAAGATTTTTATTTTTACCCCATGATAACCACCATCATCTTCGACCTTGGCGCAGTTTTAATTGACTGGAACCCGCATTACATGTACCGCACCATTTTCAGCGACGAAGAAGAAATGAAAAACTTCCTCGCCACTATAACCACTTCCGACTGGAACGAAGAACAAGATGCCGGCCGCCCGCTCGCTGAGGGCACCGAAATACTGGTTAAACAATTTCCGGAGCATGAGGAAAACATCCGTGCATTTTATGGCCGCTGGGAAGAGATGCTGGGCAACGCATTACATGATACGGTTGAGCTCTTTAAAGAGCTGAAAGAAAGTGGCAAATACAAAACATATGCGCTAACCAATTGGTCGGCCGAGACGTTCCCGGTAGCGTTGGAGCGATTTGAGTTTTTGCATTGGTTTGATGGTATTGTAGTATCAGGCGCCGAAAAAATGCGTAAACCTGCGCCGGAGTTTTACCAGTTATTACTGGATAGGCATAATGTTAAAGCAGAAGAAGCTTTGTTTATTGACGATAACTACCGCAATATTTTAGCAGCTGAAAAGTTGGGAATACAATCGATACATTTTACTGGCGCGGATGTTTTGAGGGAGAAATTGAGTGAGTTAAAT
Organism: Mucilaginibacter flavidus; assembly: GCF_024055575.1. Lineage (GTDB taxonomy): Bacteria > Bacteroidota > Bacteroidia > Sphingobacteriales > Sphingobacteriaceae > Mucilaginibacter > Mucilaginibacter flavidus. The sequence continues at coordinate 365,204 of NZ_JAMXOE010000001.1, forward strand.
ATCTTATAATTAGCGTTACAAAACTTTGTCAATGCGAGGGACGAAGCAATCGCGAACTTTGCGAGGCCGCCCTGTAAAGTTCGCGGTTGCCGCGCTCGTTCCTCGCTCGCAATGACAAAATGGATTTAACGGGCTTTTTAAGGTTTCATCAACAATATCTTCCACGCTTCGTCAACATTACCCATATCCAGCGATTCCTTAGCTTTCAAATGTAATTGCAGTTCACGGTTTTGGCTATCGCCCATAGTAGCATTCAACAGCGCCTTTATCTCAGGTAATTGTGCATATCCCGCAATTTCTTCATCAGCAGGCAAGTGCTCCACATTTCCCAACTGCCCCAAATTATTGCCGGTAAGCACTTTTGAATTTCGTATGGCAAAAGGAATAGCATCCACACCGATACCCACGGTCCTGACGGGCTTTGCCACCTCGAAAAGATTATCGTTTGTAACCCGGCAGTACCAGTCGCCGCCCAGGCGGGCCACGTGGTCCATCTTTCGCTGGTCAATTTTGCCGTTATCGCCCAAAACAGCTTCGCTGATGTGAATTAGCTTCACTTCGGCAATCACCAGGTTACCTGAACCGGCGTTTTCACCCAACGAAATAATATCTTTTACCACACATTCCAGTTGCACCGGCGACTCCGCAACTCTTGGCGGCCTAACCAGGTCAGACGGTAGCATAGTGAAGCCTGCTTTTATAAATTCATTAATGCCTTTTGGATACTCCACACTTGCCAATGATGCCTGTTGCACCATATCGTAATTAACGATGTTGATTACGCATTCAGGCACTTCCTTAATGTTCTCCAGCGTGTGTTTGATGGTATTATCTCTCACCCTGCGCGAAGGCGAAAAAACACAAATCGGCGGGTTCACGCTAAAAATATTAAAATAACTGAATGGGCTAAGGTTTATGTTGCCTTCCGCGTCGATGGTTGACGCAAAGCAAATTGGCCGCGGTGCCACGGCGCAATTCAGCAACCCCTGTATTTGAACAGGCGATAAATTGGATGTCTTGAGCGTAAGCATTCTTTTGTTGAAAAGTTGTAAGGTTGAAACGCTTGAAGATTATTTCTTCTTTAGCTTCAATATTGAAAAGTCAGTATCCGCCTTCTCAATTACATTACCCAGCATGCCCAGGCCGGTTACATCCATTTCCACCAAATCGCCGGGTTGCAACCATTGGGTTTGGTAGTTCGGGTCATTTAGCAAGCCTGTGCCGTTAAGCTCCAGAAAGCAGCCGGTACCAACAGTGCCCGAGCCGATAACATCGCCCGGCAACACGTCGCAGCCATAAGCGCAACGTTCTATTATTTCAGCAAATGTCCAGTCCATATCGGCCATATTGCCTTGTGATACCTGCTTGCCGTTAACCACGCATTTCATCTCAAGGTTATAAGCATTACCGGTATGGCCGGCTTTTGGCGCTACTTTGTATTTTTCCAACTCATCGGGAGTTACCAGCCATGGGCCTATAACGGTACAGAAGTCTTTTCCTTTAGCCGGGCCAAGATTAAGCAGCATTTCTTCCATCTGCAAAGTCCGGGCGCTCATATCATTCATAATCATATAACCTGCAATCAGGCTATCCGCATCGGCAGCTTTAATGTTGCGGGCTTTTTTGTTAAGCACAACGGCCACTTCCAGCTCAAAGTCAAGTTTTTCAAAGTGGTCGGGCATACATTCAATTTCTCCGATGCCTTGTATGGCATTATGATTGGTGAAGTAAAATATCGGGTATTGGTCAAACTCTGCTATCATCCCCACGCCCCTGTTCCTGCGGGCCGACTCCACATGCTGCCTGAAAGCGTAGCCATCTCTGCAACTCGTCGGGTGCGGCACTGGCGCCAGCATCTCGAAAAACAGTTCTTCCTTAGCTTCCATTTTGCCGGAAGCAATTGCAGCATTTACTTTTTGCGCGCGTTCCATTAGCTCATCGCCGCCCCATAAAAATTCATTCATGTTATCGGGGATCAGCTTATCGCACGAGTTAAGGTTATAAATATGCCCTTTTATAAAAACGCCCAGGTGTTCGCGGTCTTCTGTTTTGTAGGAAACTAGCTTCATACGATTATAATAATTGGTGGTTGCCGTCAAAGCTAAGGAATTAGGTTGTAATTGTTGTAGTGGTTGGAATTGTTGTAAGGTTGAAAAGTTGTAAAGTTGGAATGTTCCCATGGTGTGTTATGGCTGCAGCTTTCTCGTCGCCGGGTAAAAACCGACACTACAATATTGGCCGAGCCTATGGCTCTTTAAAACCTCTTATCAATTACGCCGGGTTGAAACCCGGCGCTACAACATGGGCCGAGCCGATGGCTCTTTAAAACTTCTAAACCAATATCTGTTTTTGGGATTTCCTGTCTTTTCCGACTTTCGGACTCCCTTGCTTTTATAGAAAAAATTACCCTAACTTTGTATAACCAAATTATGAGCATACAAAGGCATTTTCTTTTTTCCCTGGGCCTCACTTCTATGAGTGATGCTTCTTCTTTCAGGGATGCCGTGCTCGCTAAAATTGTTCTGGCGCAGTATTAGTTTGTTGCAAGGTTTTAAGGTTGAAAAGTTGTAAGGTTTTCTACCTGGCACGTTCAGCTAAAACTATTTCTATTATAAAACTGTTTAATTTATATTGCTGATAATAAGTTAGTTGATAACATTTCAACCTTACAACTTTTCAACTTTAAAACGTTTTAACATTTCAACATAAAAACATGCCTGTTTACCATACATTAGGAGCTATTCCGCCAAAGCGGCACACGCAATTCCGCAAGCCGGACGGTACGCTTTATGCCGAAGAACTGGTATCGACCGAGGGCTTTAGCAGCCTGTATTCACTGGTTTACCATTGCTACCCGCCTACCCTTGTAAAAGAACTGGGCGAGCCATATTCTGTTGAGCCCAAAATTGCCCGTGAAAAGCATTTGAAGCACACGAGCCTGTTAGGTTTTAAAATTGAGCCTGAAGACGATTATTTAAAAAGCCGCAAACCAGTACTGGTGAACAGCGATTTGCATATTTCACTGGCGGCCCCGCGCAAGTCAATGACCGACTATTTTTACAAAAACAGCCAGGCCGACGAGGTGGTATTTATACACGAAGGCTCCGGAACGTTAAAAACCGGCTATGGCAATATCAAATTTGTATACGGCGATTACCTGATCATCCCCCGCGGCACCATTTACCAAATGGAATTTGACACGCCCGATAACCGGCTGTTTATAACTGAAAGTTTTAGCCCTATCCGCATACCCAAACGCTATACCAATGCCTACGGGCAGCTAACGGAACAAGCGCCTTATTGCGAGCGCGATATTAAACGGCCCACCGATCTGGAAACCCACGACGAAAAAGGCGATTTCAAAATCCTGATAAAAAAACAGGGGCTGATTTATCCATACATCTACGGCACCCACCCTTTTGATTTTATAGGATGGGACGGCTTTCATTACCCGTGGGCATTTTCGATACATGATTTTGAGCCGATAACCGGGCGCCTGCACCAGCCGCCGCCGGTGCACCAAACATTCGAAGGGCATAACTTTGTGATCTGCTCATTTGTACCAAGGAAGTTTGACTATCACCCGTTGTCTATACCAGCGCCATACAACCACAGCAACGTAGACAGCGATGAACTATTGTACTACGTGGATGGCGACTTTATGAGCCGTAAAAGTGTGGTTAAAGGGCAAATAACCCTTCACCCTGGCGGCATACCGCACGGCCCTCACCCTGGATCTGTAGAGAAATCGATAGGCAAAGAAGCAACTGACGAACTGGCCGTAATGATAGACCCCTTTAGGCCATTAATGCTAACCGAAGACGCAATAAAAATAGAAGACGAAAATTATTATAAAAGCTGGGTGAGTTGAGGTGAAAGGTAAAAAGCTGAAAGGCGAAAGCCTCTAAATCTTTTAATTCACTAATTCACCCAATCACCAATTCACCAATTAAAAAATGGAAACACTTACCATAGATAAACAACAAAAAACAACTGATTTTTTACCGCTTAACGGTACCGACCACGTTGAATTTTACGTAGGCAACGCCAAGCAGGCAGCCTTCTATTACAAAACCGCTTTCGGCTTCCAAGATTTGGCTTATGCCGGGCCTGAAACTGGTATGCGCGACCGCGCTTCGTACGTGTTACAGCAAGGAAAAATACGCCTGGTGCTGACAACGCCGCTGCACTCGGACCACCCGATTGCCGAGCACATTAAAAAACATGGCGACGGGGTAAAAATCCTCGCATTATCTGTTGATGATGCTTACGATGCTTTTTACCAAACTACCAGTCGCGGCGCAGAACCATACCAGGAGCCGCAAACCATGACCGATGAATTTGGCGAAGTGCGCACCAGCGGGATAAAGCTTTATGGCGAAACCGTTCACCTTTTTGTGGAGCGTAAAAATTATACCGGCGCGTTTTTACCACATTACGAAAAGATGGATTCGGGCTACCATCCAACACCAACAGGCCTGGTGCACATCGACCATTGTGTAGGCAACGTAGGCTGGCACAAGATGAATGAGTGGGTTAATTTTTACGAGGAGACTATGGGTTTCCGTAACATTTTAACTTTTGATGATAAAATGATTTCGACCGAGTATTCAGCCCTGATGAGCAAGGTGATGAGCAACGGAAATGGCTTTGTAAAGTTCCCGATAAATGAACCGGCAGAAGGTAAAAAGAAGTCGCAAATTGAAGAATACCTTGAATTTTACGAAGGCGAAGGCGTACAGCACCTGGCCCTGGCAACCAATGATATTGTTAACACAGTTACCACGCTGCAGAGCCGTGGCATCGAGTTTTTAACTGTACCGACAACGTATTACGATGAACTCATTGACCGCGTTGGTCATATTGATGAGGACCTGGAGCCATTGAAAAAGCTCGGCATTTTGGTCGACCGGGACGACGAAGGCTACCTGCTGCAAATATTCACCAAGCCAGTTGAAGACAGGCCAACACTGTTCTTCGAAATCATCCAGCGTAAAGGTGCAAAGTCATTCGGTGCGGGTAATTTTAAAGCGCTGTTTGAAGCGATCGAAAGAGAGCAGGAATTAAGAGGGAATTTGTAAGAGGTTCGGATGACAGAGGTCAGATGTCAGAGATAACCACGGTATCGATTGTGTTCAAATATCGGACCTCCAATTTCTGACTTCCGTCATCATTCGCTATTTTTAAGCCGGGCATAAGTCCGGCTTTTTCTCTGTCATGACCGTCGACGAAATAATCTCCATTCTCAAACAAAAATCAAACGCTAAACACCATGCCGGCATGAAGCGTTTTGGGATTGACAACCAATCCGCATTGGGTATCCCCCTCCCCGAATTGAGGAAGATAGCAAAGGAAATAAAGACCAATCATGACCTTGCACTTGCCTTGTGGAAAATAAATATTCACGAAGCAAAGCTGCTCGCTTCGATGATAGCCGACCCGAAACAATTTACCGAACAGCAAGCCGATGAATGGGTACACGACTTTTACTCGTGGGACATCTGTGACCAGGTTTGCGGCAACCTATTATACAGAACGAGCTTTGCGCTAAACAAGGCAATTGAGTACACCAACAGTACCGAAGTATTTGTAAAACGTGCAGGTTTTGTGCTAATGGCCGAGTTCGCCATTCACCATAAAAAAGCCCCTGACGATTCATTTTTGGCCTTTTTCCCTATAATGGAACGCGAAGCATGGGACAATCGCAATTTTGTAAAGAAAGCGATTAACTGGGCCTTGCGGCAAATCGGTAAAAGAAACAATACGCTGCGGACCCATGCCGTTGAAACCGCCCAACGGATTTTATTACAGAACACTAAGAGTGCCAGGTGGATAGCCTCTGATGCACTAAATGAACTATCAGGCAAACCATTGATAATTAATGGTTAAGTTTTGTCGATTTTGCCCTCCAAATTGTTTAACCTCATAACATTTTACATATTATTGCTAACCATTTCGGGGTGGTTTTCGTATTAAGCAGGCTCGCCGGTTTCGCTCCCGGCCGGCTTTGGCATAGAATTTTCTATTACTAACCCTGTAGCTGTTGATTATAACAAAATGAGTTGGATAACAATATGAGCATTACCGTGGGGAACGACTTTTATTCAGACGATGCCGCCCATCTTGCTCAAATAATTGATCAATTAAACGCGGGGATCTGGGAGTTTAACGTCAATACAAAAGAGGTTAAATGGTCTGCCGGTTTCTATAAAATTCTTGGGTACGTACCCGGGGAGATAGAGTGTTCCTACAACTTTTTTTTAGACGAGCTGCTTTATCACTATGACAAGCCTGTTTTTTTAAAGGCTCTTCACACACGCAGCGCCGAGTCAAGCAATACTGTACAAATAAGGCTGTTAACCAAAACATCGGGCTACCAATGGTTTGAAAGCATTACCAATAAGTGGGATGATAACGGCGCACCAAAATATACCGGCTCGCTGGTAAACATCAACAAATCAAAAATACTGGGCCTGCGCTCGGCACAAAACGATTTCCTTTTTAACGAAACAGGCACCATCGCCAAAATAAGTGGCTTCGAAATTGATGTGCCTACAATGAGCCTTTGGCTATCGAAAGAAGCCTTTGATATTTACGAACTAAACGACCAGCTAAAACTGAGCATTGAAGAAGCGGTTAGTTTTTTTGAGCCCCAGTATCGCCCGCTGATAAACGATGCCATTGACAACGCCATAAAATTTTGCAAGCCGTACGATCTGGAGCTGATGTTCCGCTCGGCAAAAAATAATTTGATTTGGGTACGCGCCAAAGGGCTGCCTATTATTGATGATTATGGTAAATGTGTTAAAATAAGGGGTATACTGCAGGATATTGACAGCATCAAAAAGAAAGGCATCGCCCTGCAGGCATCCATCGCCTCGCTGAATGATCAAAACAAACGCCTGCAAAATTTCGCTTACATTGTATCACACAACCTGCGTTCGCACTCGGGCAATTTGCAGTTTATGGTTAACCTGCACCAGGAAAGTGAGTCGGCCGAAGACAGGGCCGAAGTGTTTGCGCATATCAAATCGATAAGCGCCAGTTTGGCTACTACCGTTGAGCACCTTAACGAGATTGTGATGATACATACCGATATCGACAAGGAGCGCAAAACGTTGGAATTTGAAGAAGTATTTAAAAACGTGATGTCGGCCCTTCAAAGCAATATTGACGCAACCGATGCAAAAATTGAATACGACTTTACCAAATGCCCGGTTATTGAATACATACCGGCATATTTGGAAAGCATTTTCCAAAACCTGCTTACCAACGCACTTAAATACCGCCATATGGACAGGCAACCGGTTATTACCTGCCGCACCATAAAGGATAATAACCATATCTACATGTTATTTGAAGATAACGGCATCGGCATTGACCTGGACCGTTATGGCGACAAAGTATTTGGCATGTACAAAACCTTCCATCAAAACACCGACGCGAAAGGTATCGGCCTGTTCATCACCCGCAACCAAATCGAATCAATGGGTGGCACTATTAAGCTGGATAGTACCGTTAATGTGGGCACCAAGTTCACCATCCGTTTGGTATAACCATTTCAAAAAGTCTTCCCGGAACTTAACATCGGCACTGCCGGGCTGTAATACTGAGCTACCAGCCGCATGCCCCCTAAAAAACTTAGTCCAACTTCATCTGATTATTCAACTAAAGTGTTAAATTCGTATCACCAATTTGACCGATTTACACACTAAAATTAGATTATGACTACGAGCAACGTAATGCGCGAAATTACCCCGCTAACACCAAGCGATTGCTTTACCATTTTTTCGAGGGTTAAAAAAAAGTTTGATTTCCCGCTTCACTATCACGAGGAGTATGAATTGAACCTGATTTTGAATGCAAAAGGCGCCAAACGCGTGGTTGGGGGAAATATTGAAGTAATTGATGACCTGGAGCTGGCGCTGATAGGCCCAAACCTGTACCATGCCTGGTTTACCAACCAATGCCAGAGCGAGGCAATAACTGAAATTACTATACAGTTTCATAAAGATTTATTTGACGAAAAATTCCTGAAACGCAACCAGCTGAGTTTCTTAAAAAGTATGCTGGAGCGCTCGCAACGAGGGATCGTATTTACACCAGAAACCATAACCGCGCTTAAAGGCCGCATATTAGCCCTCGATAAAAAGACCGGCTTCGACTCGGTGCTGGAGTTGTTATCCATCCTGCACGACCTTTCTATCTCGCGCAATATGAAGGTGTTATCCGACTCCGGTTTTACCAACGAAAAGTTTTTTTACAACAGCCGCCGCATCGAAAAAGTGTTTGAGCATATGAACAACAACTACAACAAGCAGGTTACCCTGGCCGAAGTTGCCCGCATTGCCAATATGCCCGAAGCCTCGTTCAGTCGCTTTATAAAAAAGCGCACCGGCAAAACTTTTATCGATAGCCTGAACGAAATACGCCTTGGCCATGCCTCAAGGATGCTCATAGATTCAACAACCACAGTTGCCGAAATAGCCTACAAATGCGGTTTTAATAACATTTCCAACTTCAACAGGATATTTAAACGCAAAAAGCTATGCATCCCCAAAGAGTTTAGGGAAACGTATACCGGGAACCGTGTCTTCATCTGAAGATGTGCTAATTTGAAGATTTGAAAATGGCGAAAAAGACTAACATTCGCGATTGAAAATTTGAAGGTGGTGAAATAATTGAAATTTATGGTTAAAAAAGTATTAGATAACCGCTGTTAATAAATCTACTTTAGGCTTACCAATTATTTAACCATTTTGATGCAGCTAATCTTCAAATCAGCATATCATCAAATTTTCAAATCAACCGAATGAAGCTCAACCCCATTGATATTGCCATAATAGCAGCCTACCTGCTAAGCACCATATTTATCGGGTTGTGGTACCGCAAAAAAGCTCGGGAAAATAAGGAAAGTTATATGCTTGGCGGCAAATCGCTGCCCTGGTATAAGCTTGGCCTGAGCGACGCATCGGATATGTTCGACATCAGCGGCACCATGTGGATGGTGAGCCTGTGCTTTGTTTATGGCATGAAAAGCATCTGGATACCCTGGCTTTGGCCGGTGTTTAACCAGGTTTTTTTAATGATGTACCTCTCGCGCTGGCTTCGCCGCTCAAATGCTGCAACCGGGGCCGAGTGGCTTACCTCACGCTTTGGCAAAACAGGACCGGGCGTAACAGCTTCGCAGATCGTGGTTATCGCCTTTGCCCTATTGAGCTGCCTCGCTTTTATGGCCTACGGCTTTATAGGCTTGGGTAAGTTTATCGAAATTTTTGTGCCCTGGGATATGATAAAGGGTTACATCCCTTTTAACGTTGCCCCGCAATATGTACCGCATGTGTACGGCATCATATTTACGTTGTTTGCCATGTTTTACTCCATACTGGGCGGTATGCATAGCATCGTAGTTGGCGATATGGTGAAATACGGGGTAATGACTGTGGCCTGCGTTTGGATAGGTTTTATAGCAGCCGGGCAGTTAAGCAGTCACCCATTAAATGTGCCAAATGGTTGGTTCAGTCCGTTTTTTGGTTCGCACCTTGGGTTAAACTGGTCGGGCATAATTACCGAAGTTAATGCCAAAATAAAAAGCGACGGCTACTCATTATTCGGCCTGTTTTTTATGATGATGACTTTTAAAGGTTTTTTTGCTGCTGTGGCCGGCCCGGCGCCGAACTACGACATGCAGAAAATCCTTTCCACCCGCTCGCCTGAAGAAGCCAGCAAAATGAGCGGCTTTGTAAATATTATCCTGCTGCCTATCAGGTACACGCTTATCATCAGCCTTACCATATTGGGACTGATATTTTATCACCAAATGAATTTAAATGATGGCGCCGGGAAAATTGATTTTGAGCGTATACTCCCTGCTGTTATCAATAACTTTTTACCTGTGGGGCTGGTTGGACTGTTGCTGGCCGGATTACTCGGGGCTTTTATGAGCACCTTTAGCGGCACCATGAATGCAGCCCAGGCTTATATTGTAAATGATATTTACCTGAAATACGTCCGCCCTGACGCGTCGCCAAAAAAGATAATAACCATGAACTACATCGTCGGCGTTATTGTAGTGGCAGTTGGCGTAATGCTGGGCTTTTTTGTGAAAGACATCAACAGCATGCTGCAATGGATAGTATCGGCGCTTTATGGTGGCTACATTGCATCAAACGTATTAAAATGGCATTGGTGGCGCTTTAATGCCAGCGGATTTTTTTGGGGGATGCTCACCGGTATAGCCGCGGCAATGGTATCGTCAGTAGTTATTCCCGATGGGGAATTGTTGTACTGGTTCCCGGTATTGTTTGCACTTTCGCTGGCGGGTTCAATCATCGGTGCTTATGCTACTCCCCCAACAGATATGACGGTGTTAAAGTCATTCTACTCAAATGTCAGGCCATGGGGATTTTGGGAACCGGTTAAGCAGGCTGTACTGGCTGACGACCCCAAATTTCAATCCAACAAAAACTTTAAGGTCAATATGTTCAACGTGGTGATTGGTACCATGGCGCAATGCTGCCTCACCATTTTACCCATGTACCTGGTGCTGGGGCAGCATATGCCGCTGCTGGTAACTATAGGGATACTGGCGGTGATAATATTGATATTGAAGAAGACATGGTGGAATAGATTGGGGGAATATTGATTGGAGATGGGATTAAGGGGATAATATGTAAACCGAATTCACATGACTTGGTCGCCTCACCTAAAGTCCTCTCCAAAGGAGAGGACTTTAGCTTTGCTCGTTTTTTAGAACCCTCTCCTTTGGAGAGGGCAGGGTGAGGCGAAGACAAGCCAATGTGAGAAGCTTCAATATACGTTTTCAGCAAAACACAAAAATGATTACAAAGCACAAAATACAATATGACAACAGACTTTGAAAAACGCCTTAACCTGCTGGATATTGAGCACCGGCAGTTGCTTAAAAAGCCCAACGAAATTGCAGGACTGGGCAACGGCGTTTTCGACCGTTATAAAAACCCGGTGTTAACTGCTGCACATACGCCACTGTTTTGGCGTTATGATTTAAACCCAGAGACAAACCCGTATTTAATGGAACGTTTTGGTATAAACGCAACGTTCAACGCCGGGGCGATAAAGCTTAACGGTAAATATTTAATGGTGGTGCGGGTTGAGGGCGCCGACCGGAAATCATTCTTTGCAGTGGCCGAAAGCCTGGACGGCATCAGCAACTTTACCTTTTGGGAGTACCCGGTTGATTTACCGGAAACCGATGAGCCGGACACCAACGTGTACGACATGCGCCTAACCGCGCACCAAGACGGCTGGATTTATGGCCTGTTTTGCACCGAGCGCCGCGACCCTGATGCACCCGCTTACGACCAGAGCATGGCCGTTGCGGCCTGCGGGATTGCACGCACCAAAGATTTACTTACCTGGCAGCGCCTGCCCGATTTGATAACCAATTCGCCCCAGCAGCGCAATGTGGTTTTGCACCCGGAGTTTGTGGATAATAAGTATGCGTTATATACCCGCCCGCAGGATGGCTTTATCAGCGCAGGCAAAGGTGGCGGCATAGGTTTTGGCTTAACCGACGCTATGGAAAACGCCCGTGTTGACGAGGAAACCATCATCGACAATAAAAATTACCACACCGTTTATGAAGCCAAAAACGGCCAGGGACCAACACCCATAAAAACAGCAAAAGGCTGGCTGCACCTGGCGCATGGGGTACGTAATACTGCCGCGGGCTTGCGCTATGTGCTGTATATGTTCATGACCGACCTGCACGATTTAACCAAAGTACTGCACAAGCCGGGCGGCTATTTTTTAGCTCCCGAAGGTGAAGAACGCACGGGCGATGTGTCAAACGTGGTATTCTGCAACGGATGGATAGCCGATGATGACGGGACGGTTTACATTTATTATGCATCATCAGATACCCGCATGCATGTAGCCACCAGCACCATCGACAAGTTGGTTGATTATGTAATGAATACTCCAGCGGATGGTTTGCGGTCGGCCTCATCGGTGAATACGTTGAGCAGGTTGATTGATGGAAATGTTTGTCTGAACCATGATTCGCCTGATTAAAGGATTATTTGATTTTTAATTCAAAAACCAGCATCCTTGTAACACACACCAACAACTATGGAGCATTTTTAAAAAATCAAAACACTTGATAATCAACATGTTTCACAGCGTTCCAGGTGTTCCGCGTGTAAAAATGGAACGCTTTAGCATTTGGCGGCGATAGGTGAACCAGGTAATACATTACCATGAAAACACAACAACTAAATATCTTCAAAAAGGAGCTCACGGATGAATTAAAAAACATCCTCACCTGGTGGGCCGCTCATGCTCCCGACAATGCAAACGGTGGCTTTTATGGTAAAATTGATGACGACAATCTAGTGACAGCCGATTCGCCAAAAGGTTCGGTACTAAACGCGCGGATCTTATGGTCGTTTGCAGCGGCTTATAATCATCAGCCTGAACATGTATACCTGGAGATGGCAGATAGGGCCTATCAATACATCATCAGTCATTTTATCGACAGTGAAGAAGGCGGGGTTTATTGGTCGGTTAATTATAAAGGCGAGCCGCTGGATACCAAAAAACAGGTTTATGCGATTGCGTTTACCATTTATGCCCTGAGTGAATATTATCGCGCCGGCAAAATAGAAAATGCCAAACAATTGGCAATCGACCTATTTTACCTGCTGATTGAAAAAACCTACGACCCAATAAAAACCGGCTACTTCGAAGCTTTTACCAAAGATTGGCACCCCATCGCCGACCTGCGCCTGAGCGCCAAAGATGCCAACGAAAAAAAGACAATGAACACCCACCTGCACGTGTTGGAGGGTTATACCAACCTGTACCGCATTTGGCCGGATAAAGCACTGGGCGGACAGATCAAAACCTTGCTGGATAACTTTTTCGAGCATTTTATTGACAAGGAGACTCATCACCTTACACTGTTTTTTGATGAGGATTGGCAAGCGAAAGGCGATTTGATATCCTACGGCCACGATATAGAAGCCACCTGGCTGTTACTGGAAGCAGCTGAAGTAATTGGAGATAAAGCAAGCATCAAAAAAATAAAGGAAATAACGATTCCGATGGCCGATGCAACCATCACCGGACTTGATATTGATGGCGGGCTTTGGTATGAATATGAACCAAAAGAAAACCATTTGGTAAAAGAAAAACACTGGTGGGTACAAGCCGAGGCAATGGTTGGTTTCTTTAACGCCTGGCAAATAAGCAGCGATGATAAGTATTTAAATATCAGCCTTAAAAACTGGGGATTTATAAAAACGAAAATATTAGATAAGCAAAATGGCGAATGGTTTTGGGGCACAAATGAAAACGGCGGCGTAATGCCGGGCGAGGATAAAGCCGGGATTTGGAAGTGCCCCTATCATAACAGCAGGGCGTGTTTGGAGTTGATTGGGAGAATGGTTGATTAAGTTGATTAGGTTAGACTGGGTTAATTAAATTCAATGATTAAAGAATTTCTAAAATGAAGAATTTTAAAGGAGTTATAATAATAGGGTTATTCGCAATACTGCAATCCTGCAAAAAACAGGGAACAACTAACACAGTTACCGGCGGTGACACGGGAACAGACACCGGCACCGGGCCAATAGTTGCGGGTACCGACGCTGCAGTTGCCGCCACGCAAGGTTTTTTCCTGGATGGGTGGGCAGCCAGGACATTTGCAGTGCCCGGAACGCAAGATGCGGCAAAACCATCGACAAGCGGAGTGGTAAACGTTACGGTAGACTTGAGCCAGATTACCACTAAAGTGTCGAAGCTGATATTTGGTAATAATACCAACCCATACATGGGCCAGTATGTTACCGACCCGACGCTGATGGCCAATATAACCGCATTGGCGCCAAATATTTTGCGTGCACCGGGTGGCAGTATATCCGACATCTATTTTTGGAATGGTGATGGCGCTGTTATTAACGCCCCGGCAGACGCCCCTGCTAAATTGCTGGATGGCTCGGGCAATGCCTCCGATGCGGGTTACTGGTATGGCAACAATACCCAAAGCTGGACATTTACTATCGACAACTATTATAAGGTATTGCAGCAAACCAGCAGCACGGGCCTTATCATAGTTAACTATGGCTACGCCCGCTACGGTACCGGCCCCCACCCCGACCAGGCAGCCGCTCACCTTGCTGCCAATTGGGTTCGGTACGACAAGGGGAAGACCCAATTTTGGGACGTAGGCAACGAAAACTACGGCAGTTGGGAGGCAGGTTACCGTATAGATGTATCACAAAACAAGGATGGCCAGCCTGAGTTTATAACCGGGAAGGTTTACGGCGCCCATTTTAAAGTATTTGCGGATTCGATGCGGAAGGCCGCCGCAGAGGTGGGCAATGCCAATATAAAAATAGGCGCTGTGCTAACCTCTACAGATGACGTTAACAACAACGCAGGCGTTAAAAACTGGAATGCCGATGTGTTGGCAACTGCAGGTAATTCGCCGGATTATTTTGTGGTGCATAACTATTATACGCCATACAACGACAACTCAAGCGCGTCGGTTATTTTAAACACCGCGGCAACTTCAACCAGCCAGCTGATGGCCTGGGTAAAAAGTTCCGTTAGCAAGGCTGGCGTAACACAAAAACCGGTGGCGCTGGATGAATGGAACATACAAGCAACCGGATCGGCGCAAAACGTATCGAATATTGCAGGTTTGCACGCAGTAATGAGTTTGGGCGAGATGTTAAAAAACCAATTCAGTATGGCCAGTCGCTGGGATTTAGCCAATGGCTGGGCTGGCGGCGACGACATGGGTATGTTTAACATCGGCGATGAAACCGGCGTAGCCAAATGGAACCCCAGGCCAGCGTTTTATTACATGTATTATTTTCAAAAATACTTTGGCGACAGGATGGTAAACTCGATAGTTATTAATAGCAGCGACATTAGCAGCTATGCGTCGACATTTTCATCAGGACAGGCCGGGGTGGTTTTGGTAAACCAGTCGGATGGCGACCATGTGGTAACCGTGAAAATCAAGAACTTTGCGGCGGGCGACAAATATTACTACTACACACTAAAAGGCGGCGGCGATAACGCACCGTTTTCTCACCAGGTTTTGATAAACGGGATTGGGCCGGCAAACGGCAAATCTGGTGGCTCGGATAGTTATGCGTCCATTCCAGCAAATACGGCGAGTATTTCTGGTGGCATAACCGTTACCGTGCCTAAGTACGGTGCAGTATTTTTAGTGGCAGATAAAAAGTGATATATCTGCCAGTATAGTTAGATTTGATTTATCAGCTTAAAACCCAATTATGAATATGAAATTTAAAAGTAAAGCCCTGTTAGCCGTGCTATTTTGTACCATGGCTTCGGTATCTGCATTCGCCCAGAAATTTGAAGAACTGGCCCAAACCCCACCCATGGGCTGGAACAGTTGGAACACATTCCAAACCAAGATAGACGAGCCATTGCTGAAAGGAATGGTCGATACTTACCTATCATCGGGTATGAAAGATGCGGGCTATACTTATTTTGTATTGGACGATGGGTGGATGACGATGGAACGCGACAAAGACGGCAACCTGGTTGCCGACCCTCAGAAATTCCCGAACGGTATGAAGGCCTTTGCCGACTATGTGCACTCCAAAGGGTTAAAATTTGGCATATACAACTGCGCCGGCACGAAAACCTGCGCCGGTTACCCCGGTACGCGTGGCTACGAATACCAGGATGCACGTTTATATGCCTCATGGGGCGTTGACTATTTAAAGTTCGACTGGTGCAACAGCGAAGGGATAAATGCCAAAGAAGCCTACGCAACTATGGCTAAAGCTATCCGTGCGGCAGGCAGGCCAATGATTTTCAGCCTGTGCGAATGGGGACAGCACCAGCCCTGGAAATGGGCGGCAAAAGACGGGCAGTTATGGCGCAGTACCGGCGATATTGGCAATGCATTTGAAGAAACCGTTGCCAAAGACGGGTGGAAACCTTTGAGCGTATTAAATATACTGGACCGCCAGGACAGCATCAGACAGTACGCCGGTCCCGGTCATTGGAACGACCCCGATATGCTGGAGGTTGGCAACGGAATGAAGTATAACGAAGACAAGGCCCACTTCTCGCTCTGGTGCATGCTTGCCGCCCCGTTGATGGCAGGCAATGATCTTCGCAAAATGAGTGAACAGACCACCTCGATTTTAACTAACAAAGAACTGATCTCCATTGATCAGGATGCGCTTGGCGTGGAATGTTTTAAATACTATTCGTTTGACGGGATCGAGATCTTTGTAAAGCCACTTGCCAATAACGAACTGGCTGTTTGCTTTTTAAACCGGTCGAACCGCCCGCAAATTGTAAGCTTTGATTGGAAAGCTCACATAATATCGGATGCAATTACCAAAACAAATATCGACTTTAACCAAGCAACCTATAAGCTGCATGATATTTGGGCTAAAAAGGATATTGGTAGTACAGATAAGCTGTTTAAACAAACCATAGGGAGTGATGATGTGGTGGTATTGAGGTTAACCAAATAAGGCTTAAACCTTCGAAAGTTTAGCGGGCGGGATAAAAATTTTTATCTTGTCCGCATGTTACGTCAATCAAAAGAAGAACGCACATTTAAACAAAACCTGTTACTGGCGTCGTCCACCGCGCTGGCAGCCGGAATAACCAATGCGGCCGGGATGATTGCCTTTTTGGCATTTACAGCAAATATAACAGGTCATGTGGCCAACCTGGCAAAGCACATTGTTCAGCAAAATTTCAGGGAGATATTGGTATTTATAATATGGCTGCTGTTGTTTTTTGCCGGGGCTTTTTTGTCGAGTTTTATTGTACGGTCCTACAGGCACATTAGCGATTACCGGGCTCACTCCATCCCTATAATAATTGAAATTGTAGTATTAGTATTTGTCGCCATTTATGGTCACCACTTTTACGCCGAAACGCTGCTTGAGCGTGAAATAGTTATCGGCGCGATAATATTTTCCATGGGACTACAGAACAGCCTGGTGTCAACAGTATCCGGGGGCTTAATAAAAACCTCACATCTTACCGGCTTATTTACTGATTTGGGCGGCGACATAGCCGAATGGTTACACCCTAAAGCTGAGAAAACGACTGCTGTGAAAAACAAAATTTATATCAGGATCACAATACTTGGTTTTTACCTGGGGGGCGCCCTTTTAGGTGGTTTTTTGTTCGACTATTTCGATTTCGCCACGTTTTACTTTGTGCCGGCTATTTTATTGGTGATTTTATATTACGATTTGTCGCACCTGGCAGTACATAAGGTAACGAAGGCATTTTCAAGAAAAGATTAAAGTGTTACCACTCGTTAATTTTTTTGCAATAATTACCATAGGTTAACATTCCCGCCACAGCATTAAGTCAATTTATATTTTATCTTTATATTTTTGCCACGATAAAAACATCCCTAAAAAACATGAGCCTCAACGAAAAAAATAATCAGCCGATAGACGAATTATACAACAGCCTGCTTGATGGTAATAAAGAGTTTGTAGCCCACTCCTTAAGCCAGGACCCGGAATATTTCAATAAACTGGCTGCCGGTCAGGCACCACCGGTTTTGTGGATAGGCTGCGCTGATAGCCGCGTACCCGCTAACCAAATTACCAACACCGCGCCGGGGGAGATATTTGTACACCGCAATATTGCCAACATGGTGGTGCATTCTGATATGAACATGTTATCGGTATTGGATTACGCCGTTAATGTGTTGAAGGTAAAACACGTGATAGTTACCGGTCATTATGGTTGCGGCGGCGTCCTGGCAGCACTCGGCAACCAGCAAGTGGGTTTAATAGATAACTGGCTGCGGCACATTAAAGATGTTTACCGCCTGCACAAAGATGAGCTTGATGCTATTGAGGACGTAACCGAAAAAGGCGACAGGCTTGTTGAATTTAACGTAATTGAAAACGTTTACAATCTTTGTAAAACCTCGATAGTGCAAAATGCCTGGAAAAGCGGTCAGGGCCTGGGTGTACATGGCTGGGTCTATAGCCTCAAAACCGGTATTATTACTGACATGAAGGTAAGCGCCTTCGACAATGCCAATATGGATAACGTGTTTAAGTTCAAGTGAGAAAGAACCAAAAGTCAAGAGCCAAGAGAAAATAAAAAATAGAAACGGCGAATAAATCATCGTCGATAAATAGAAAAGCCGGTTGTCCTCAAACATACCGGCTTTTTTATCTTGATTCTTGGCTCGCTTTTAGAGTTCCTTCGCTAAGAATGGGTACCTATAATCCTTAGGCGGATCAAAGGTTTCCTTAATGGTCCGTGGCGATACCCAGCGCAGCAGGTTTATCATCGAGCCGGCTTTATCGTCAGTACCCGAGCCGCGTGCCCCGCCGAAAGGTTGCTGGCCTACTACTGCACCGGTAGGCTTATCGTTAATATAAAAGTTTCCGGCTGCATTGCGTAAGTGGTGGGTTGCTTTGGCAATAGCGTACCTGTCCTGCGAGATAATGGCGCCAGTAAGGGCATAGATGGAAGTTTTATCAACCACATCAAGTATCTCGTCAAACTTATCATCCTCGTATACATAAATAGTAAGTACAGGGCCGAAAAGTTCCTCACACATGGTTACGTAGTAAGGATCATCAACTCGTATTACGGTTGGCTCAATAAACCAGCCTTTGGTTTTATCATAGCTGCCGCCGGCAACAATTTCTGTAGCGGCGTCTTTTTTGGCAGCATCGATGTATCCTGCAAGCTTGTCGAAAGACGCTTCAGTGATAACTGCATTAATAAAGTTTTCAAAATCCTCAACTGGCCCCATTTTAAACGAGGTGATATCGCGCTGCATATTTGCCTTTACAGCAGGCCATAACGATTTGGGGATATAAGCCCTTGAAGCAGCCGAGCATTTTTGCCCCTGGTATTCAAATGCACCGCGAACAAGTGCAGTGCTAACCACTTCGGCATCGGCGCTTGCGTGTGCCAAAACAAAGTCTTTGCCACCTGTTTCGCCAACTATGCGCGGGTAGGTTTTATATTTATGGATGTTGTTGCCAATAGTTTGCCATATATTCTGGAATACGCCGGTTGAGCCTGTAAAGTGTATCCCTGCAAAATCAGGGTGGCTGAATATAACGTCGCCGGCAGTTGGACCATTAACATATACCAGGTTAATTACACCCGCAGGCATCCCTGCTTCTATAAATACCTGCATCAAAACGTTTGCAGCGTAAATTTGAGTGTAAGCGGGTTTCCATACCACTACGTTACCCATCATGGCAGCCGAGGTTGGCAAGTTACCTGCTATAGCAGTAAAGTTAAACGGTGTTAAGGCAAATACAAAGCCTTCGAGTGGGCGCTGCTCTACGCGGTTCCAAACACCTTTGCCCGATACCGGGGGTTGTTGTTTGTAAATTTCGGTCATATACTCTACGTTAAAACGCAGAAAGTCTATGAGTTCGCAAGCCGAATCAATTTCGGCCTGGTAGGCATTTTTGCTTTGGCCCAGCATGGTCGCTGCATTTACTTTGGCGCGGTACGGGCCGGCAAGCAATTCGGCAGCTTTTAAAAACACGGCGGCACGCTGTTCCCATGGAAGGTTCTCCCAATCGGCTTTGGCAGCAAGAGCTGCATCAATGGCTGCTGTTACGTGGCTGGCATCACCTTCAGAAAATGTAGCTAATACATGCTGATGATCATGGGGCGGGCGAATTTCCTTTTTGTTATTGGTGCGAACTTCTTTGCCGCCAATATACATGGGGATATCAATTTTTTTGGCGCGTGCTTCGTCTAAAGCAGCCTTAAGCGTTGCCCTTTCCACGCTGCGCGGGCCGTAATTTAATACCGGCTCATTTTGCGGCGTAGGGACGTTGAAAAATCCTTTAAGCATAAAATGTTGTTAGTTACTACGTGGCAAAGATATAAATTTTGACAAGCATAATTTTGAATGAAGTGTCAAAATACAGTTTCAAAATCGAAGGACAATAACAGATAAAAATCAAGTATACGACGTGTATATTTTTGATAACTTGCACCAAAATTTTATCACCATGAAATATAACTTAAAACTCATTTTGCTGGCGGCTTTAACCGTTTTTACAGCAAGCACCTATGCGCAGCTAACTCCCGCACCCAGTTCGACCCAAACAATTGCACAAGACTTTGGACTTGGGAAGATTAACCTCACCTACTCGAGACCGAACGTTAAAGGCCGCAAAATATTCGGCAATGTTGAGCCTTACGGCAAAGTTTGGCGTACCGGCGCCAACTCTGCAACAGTAATCAAATTTAGCGATGACGTGTCAATCGAAGGGCACAAAGTTGCTGCAGGCGAATACGGCTTGTTCAGCATACCTGGCGAAAGCGAATGGACCATTATCCTGAGTAAAAACCCGAAACAATGGGGCGCCTACACCTACAAAGAAGCCGATGACTACCTGCGCTTTCCAGTTAAGCCTGTTAAACTTAATGAAACCCAGGAAACATTTACCATGCAGTTTGTAAACGTTTTCCCAACCAGCGCCGAGCTGCACCTGATGTGGGAGCACACCGCACTCAACCTGCACCTCACTACCGATATTGATGCCAAAGTAATGGCAAGGATAGATTCGGCTATGAAGACCGATAAAAAACCTTACTATGAGGCCGTTATTTACTACTACAACAATAACAAGGATATGAAGACGGCATTGCCATGGGCCGAAGAAATGGGTAAAATGCCCGGCATGCCTCCGTTTGTTGCCGATTTGTGGAAAGCTCGTGTGCAGCTAAAAACAGGTGATAAAACCGGCGCGATAACCACAGCCACCGCAGGCGTTGAAGCTGCTAAAAAAGCCAATAACGATGAGTATACCCGCTTAAATACAGAGTTGATAGCGCAGGCGAAGAAATAAATTTGCGATAGCTACTTCAAAGAAAAAGGCTGTTAACAATTTAACAGCCTTTTTCTTTTATTATAGCTTCTTATTTAACCTGTCGTTTTTGGGATAACCTTCTTCGTCCAAATCGGTGCGGTCGTCTTCGGGGGTATGACTTAGTTTTTTATCGGCAGCATCAAGCTGAACAATGTGGCCGTCATCAATATGCATACCCAATTTGTCGACATCAGTTTCTAACGATTCATTGGGAATGTATTCTTCACCTGCATCGTAAGGGTTTGCTTCATCATAGGTCGAGTTCATATCCTCACCGTTTTTTACCGAGGTATTGTACGGATCGGCGTGCTGGTACTCGGGGTCGTCGCTTTTCACATCGTATTCAAAGCTATCATCTTCGGCGTTATATTTCAGATCTTCCTTATCAATGGTTTCGCCAAGTTCATCTTTCAGGGTGCGGTCCCGGTCTTCGCCTTCACTATCAAAAACAGGGTCAAATGGTTCTTTGTTCATAGGTTTTCGTGTTAGTTGTTGTAATGTTGAAAAGTTGGAATGTTGTAAAGTTACACCTTTTGAAGTGCAGTTTAACCACCCACCTAATCAACCCAATCTAAATAATCAACCTATCAATAAGTAATTTGTTTTCGGTAAGATGTAAGTGCTGCACCAATGGCAAATTTTACACCAATGGTAAATTGGGTGTATACGTCTTTTTTAGCACCGGCCGTAAAACCGTCAAGGTTGTCGCCAAAAACATAGTTGTAGTTATAGCCAAGATCAATTTTAGCGCTAGGCTGTGAGTACCTGTTAAACAGCTTAATTTCATAACCTATACGGATAGGTAAAAACGGTTCCTTTGTTTTATCGTCGCCACCAGTATAAAAACCCGGCACTTTTTCGGAAGTGCGGCTTATTTGGGTTATGTTATTGCGCACAAAGCCCAGGCCAAGCGAAACATACAGGTTTTTAAGACCATTCATAAACGGGCTGCGCGAATAATCCATGATCTCACCCATTTGCAGTTGTCCTCTAAAAACGAAAGCTGCAAAATCATTATTAAAATACCTGCCCGAATTTGTGGCAACAGAGTCGCCGCCGCGCAGTTTACCCAATTGCACCTCGAACACAAAATTGGTATAAGGCGTTGCGTTATAGGTAAAATTAAAATGAATGGCCGGCATCATTGTAGTTGTTTCGGCATCGCCATAAACCGTATTAAAGCTTACAGCAGTACCTACATCATAAAGCGCATAATTGTAGCCTGCCTGACCTTTCGCTATAAATGTAGTACCAACAAACAGGGTTATGAAAATTGTTTTGAGGATATGTTTCATCATAATTTATAGCAGCACCTTTGTAAAGGATTAACCAGCGGTTTAATTATATTTTATAAAAATAGTATCTAAGTTTATAAAAATAGCATGTTGGGTAAAGAAAAGTTAAATGATGAGTAGCGAGTGGTGAATAGCAAGTGGTTAAAAACGACAGCAACTGGTAAATTTTGACAAAAAAACGTCAAATACTCACTATAAACTTCTCATTATTCACCAAACCATTTTTATATATTTGGAGCCATTTAAAAAATAACCATACCGAAGATGTCGAAAATTAAAGTTGAAAATCCTGTAGTTGAGCTTGACGGCGATGAAATGACCCGTATTATATGGAAGTTTATCAAAGATAAGCTGATAATTCCGTACCTGGACCTTGATATTAAGTATTACGACCTTGGTATTGAGTACCGCGACGAAACTAACGACCAGGTTACTATTGATGCTGCAAATGCTATAAAACAATATGGCGTAGGCATAAAATGCGCCACCATTACACCCGACGAAGAGCGTGTAAAGGAATTTAATTTAAAACAAATGTGGAAATCGCCAAACGGCACTATCCGTAATATACTGGATGGTACTGTTTTCCGCGAGCCTATTGTTATGGCTAACGTGCCGCGTTTGGTACCAAACTGGACAGCCCCCATATGCATTGGCCGTCATGCTTTTGGCGACCAGTACCGCGCTACCGATTTTTTAACCAAAGGCAAAGGTAAGCTGACTATTAAGTTTACACCCGAAGACGGCAGTCCGGAACAATCGTTCGAGGTTTTCAACTTTAAAGGTGATGGCGTGGCGCTGGCTATGTATAACACCGATGAGTCGATAAAAGGCTTTGCACGTGCTTGCTTTAACCAGGCATTGCTAAAAAAATGGCCTTTATATTTATCAACCAAAAATACCATCCTTAAAAAATACGACGGCCGGTTTAAAGATATTTTCCAGGAGATATACGAGCAGGAATTTAAACTTGAATTTGAAGCCAACCAGCTTACCTACGAACACCGCCTGATTGACGACATGGTTGCGTCAGCATTAAAATGGCATGGCAACTTTGTATGGGCCTGTAAAAACTATGATGGCGACGTACAATCAGACACCGTTGCACAGGGCTTTGGTTCATTAGGCTTGATGACCTCGACCCTGGTTACTCCAGATGGTACAGTTATGGAAGCGGAAGCTGCACACGGCACGGTTACCCGCCACTATCGTGAGCACCAGGCCGGAAAGCCAACTTCAACCAATCCAATCGCATCTATTTTTGCATGGACTCGCGGCTTAGAGTTCCGTGGTATGCTGGATAAAAACCAGGAGCTGATTGACTTTTGTAAAGCGCTTGAAGAGGTTTGTATCGAAACTGTTGAAAGCGGCAAAATGACAAAGGACCTTGCCATCACCATAAAACCAAAAGTGGAGCACGGTACCGATTATTTGTATACCGAAGAATTTTTGGCTGCTATTGACGAAAATTTGAAAAAGAAACTGGGGAAATAATAATTTACCGGTTTACTGATAATAAGAAAAGCCAATTGGAAAAACTCCGATTGGCTTTTTTTTTATTATTAAAGCTATGATAGCCTACCCTTTGTTCATTTAATTATTGTGGCAAAAGTTTATGCAGATTAAATAGCCGGTTGTAATTTTTCGTAAAAACCTTGTTTTATGCCCCCTCAAACCGCTAACTTAGCGGCTCAAAACATCTGCAACTATGTCAACATTATATCCCTTAAAATTCAAAACCATTTTTAAAGACAAAATTTGGGGCGGTCAGAAAATAAAGACTTACCTGCACAAAGATTTTGGTTCGTTGCCAAACTGCGGCGAAACCTGGGAAATATCGGGCGTAAAATCGGATGTGTCAGTTGTAAACGGGGGCGCGCTGGATGGCGAGTCACTGGCTGATTTGTTGGAGCAATTTAAAGGCGAACTGGTAGGTGAAAAGGTTTATGCCCATTTTGGCAATATATTCCCGCTGCTGGTAAAATTTATTGATGCGAAGGAAGATTTATCGGTACAGGTGCACCCCAATGATGAGCTGGCAAAAAAACGTCACAACTCCTTCGGTAAAACCGAGATGTGGTATGTGATTGAGTCGGACCCGGGTTCCACATTGATTGCCGGTTTTAATAAGGAACTAAACGAGCAGGAGTATCTCGACAAATTTAACAGTGGTCACTTGATGGACATCCTGAATAAGGAAAATGCCAATGCCGGCGATGTTTTCTTTTTACCTGCAGGCCGCGTTCATACTATTGGCGCAGGGCTGTTGATTGCCGAAATTCAGCAAACATCGGACATTACCTATCGTATTTACGATTTTGACCGTGTCGATGATAAGGGTAACAAACGCGAGCTGCACACCGAAGAAGCACTGGCGGCCATAGATTATCACCACTATCCCAACTACAAAACCCAATATCAGCCCGAAAAAAATAAAACAGTTGACCTGGTAACGTGTCCTTATTTTACCACCAACCTGCTTGATTTTACTACCGATACTTCAAAAGACTACAGCAACCTTGATTCGTTTGTAATATACGTTTGTGTAGAAGGCAGCTTTACCGTTAAAACTGCCGATGCTGGATACCCTGTTAAAATGGGAGATTGCATTTTGCTGCCGAAAATAATGGAGAAGGTTGACCTGGTAACTACCAGCGGTTTTAAAATATTGGAAAGCTATATTGAATAGATATTAAGGGCGATTAATCAAATTGTCATGCCTGATATTGGCTAAAGCCGATATCCCATTATTGATATCCCGTCCCTTAAAAGGAGACGGTAATGAAAAAAATATTGTCAGTTCATTGCCGTCGGCTTTAGCCAACGGATATAGAAATGTCCCGACAGCGGCTTTAGCCAAAAAGCCGCTATGTTTTTGAAAATAATTAGCTTGAGTATTTTAGCGACGCTTTGAATTATACTTATGTTCTTTCCGTTAATCACCGATCATCTCACTCGTTTGGCCCCCAACGGTTGTCGTAATAAACAGCAACCCAGACCAAACAGCAAAATTTTACAATTTGTGGATGTATTTTTTCGGCTCATATAATTTTTTTGCTGCAATAAAACTTAGGTTTGCAACTGCAAAAGCTTTTGGTGCGCTAAAACATTTAAAACAGTAATTTCCACGGTTTATAGGTACGATTATTATTACATTTCTTAATTTTAAATTAACCCGGATGTATTACTGAAGTATCAAATTAAGGCAAATTGCCTTAATGCTGTGTTGTACTTTTATCACTATTTAAAAGTTGGTTTTTAAGGTTTACACCGTAGTTTAAAGAGTTTGAGGCTTTTTTATTTTGACCAGAAACAAAGCACTCAAACATACGGCGTACTTGTTTGTAGTTTTATAATGAAAAATTGCAAGTATTTTTATCACAGTTAATGGAGCAATTAAACAGCACATCAAGCCCTGCGCGAAAAAAACGTCCGAAAATTGTCCAAACGATAGTTGATTTTTTTTCAAGCATTTATAATATCCACCTGTTTATCGTTCGCTTTTTTCGCGAGGCGTTCGTGCCGCCGTTTGAATTTAAAGAGATTGTAAGGCAGTGTTATGAAGTTGGTGTACGCTCGTTCACCCTTATTACCGTAACGGGTTTTATAGTGGGCTTTATATTTACCAAACAATCGCGCCCGTCGCTGGTGGAGTTTGGTGCACAATCCTGGATTCCGAAATTGGTATCCATTGCTATAATGCGCGCCCTTGCCCCATTGGTAACCGCGCTTATTGCGTCGGGTAAGGTAGGCTCAAGCATCGGCGCCGAATTAAGCTCGATGCGGGTAACCGAACAGATTGACGCCATGGAAGTATCGGGCACCAAACCATTTAAATTTTTGGTTTGCACACGCGTGCTTGCAACCACTATAACCATCCCCATTTTGGCCACTTATACAGGCTTTATAGCGCTGATAGGTGGCTATTTAAATGTTGCACAAAACGAGGGCACCAGTTACAGCGCCTTTATGGAGGAAGTGTTTAAGCCCCTTACTTTTGTCGATTTTAATGCATCGCTGATAAAAGCCATTTTGTTTGGCTTTACCATAGGTATTGTGGGTTGTTACCAGGGCTATTATTCAAATAAAGGCACCGAAGGAGTAGGTAAGGCAGCAAACGGGGCTGTTGTAACGGCAATGTTTTTAGTATTTATTGAAGAGGTGATAATTGTGCAGATAACCGGTAACTTCCGGTAAAATTTATGGAGAAACCAAAAGCACATATCGATTATAACAACCCGGTTATCAGCATCCGGGGCGTGGCCAAGGCATTTGAAGACTTTGCAGTGCTGCGGGGAATTGACCTGGACCTTTTCCAGGGCGAAAACCTTGTGGTGCTGGGGCGCTCAGGTACGGGGAAATCGGTATTGATAAAGCTGGTGTCGGGTTTATTAAAGCCCGACAGGGGCACCATAAAAGTACTTGGACAGGAAGTAACCGAAATCAGCGAAAAGGAACTGCAGGAACTGCGCATCCGGATAGGCTTCTCTTTCCAGAACAGTGCGTTGTATGATAGTATGACCGTGCGTAAAAACCTCGAATTTCCGTTGGTGCGCAACCGTAAAAGTATCACGCGTAAAGAAATAGATAAGGCTGTTGAGGAGGTACTTGATTCAGTGGGCCTTTCGCAAACCATTAACCAAATGCCGGCCGAACTTTCGGGAGGGCAACGCAAACGTATTGGTATTGCCCGCACGCTTATACTCAACCCCGAAATTATGCTGTACGATGAGCCCACTGCCGGACTTGACCCTATTACCTGTACCGAAATTAACGAGCTCATAAACCAGGTACAGCAACAATACCACACCTCATCCATTATTATTACACACGACCTTACCTGCGCCAAAGAAACCGGCGACCGGATAGCTATGCTGCTTGATGGTCAATTTCAGCGGGTGGGCACTTTTAACGAAGTATTCGACACAAACGACGAACGGGTAAAACCATTTTTTGACTACAACTTTATACAATAGATATTTATAGCACATATTATGGCTGCATCAGACAATAGGAGAGCAATAACAGTTGGGATATTTTTATCGCTCGGCCTCATTATATTTATAATTGGCGTTTTCACCCTTGGCGGCGAACAGAAAAGCTTTGCCAAAAACATAAAAATCAGCGCCGTTTTTGACGATGTCGCCGGTTTAAAAAAGGGCAACGATGTTTGGTTTTCGGGCGTAAAAGTTGGCACCATTACCAGCATTAAATTTGTGGGCACATCGCAGGTAGATGTAAATATGAAGATTGACCAAAGCGTTCAGCAATTTATTCACCGCAACGCCGGTGTACGTATCAGTTCAGATGGATTTATAGGCAACAAGCTTATCGTTATTGATGGTGGCAGCCCGCAGGCACCACAGGTAGATGATGGTGCAGTTTTACAGGCTGAAAAACTTACTTCGACCGATGATATTATGAAAACGTTGCAACGTAACAATCAAAACCTGCTTGCTATTACCAGCGATTTTAAATTACTGAGCCATAAAATATTACAGGGCAAAGGGACTGTGGGCACTTTGTTGGCCGATAGCCTTATGGGTGAACAACTACGCAGATCGATGGCTAATTTACAGACTGCTACTGCAAGCGCAGCCCGTCTTGCCGGGCAGTTGGACGTCTTCAGCAAAAAAATGAATACCAAAGGCGGCTTTGCTGATAAAGTGCTTACCGATACTGTTGTCTTCAGCCGTATAAAAGCTTCTATTGCGCAATTGCAGCAAGCTGCAACAAACGCGTCAACCCTTACGGATAATTTAAATAAGGTGAGCAATAAGCTTAATGAAAAGGACAACGCTGTCGGCGTTTTACTTAACGATCCTAAAGCAGCAGCACAAATCCGTAGCACATTAAACAACCTGCAGCAAAGTTCCATAAAACTTAACGATGACCTTGAAGCCGCCCAGCATAACTTTTTTCTGAAAGGATTTTTCAAAGACAGGGCGAAGGCGAAAGCGGATAGTTTGAGGAAAAAGTGATTAGAGAATGGAGGTTAGGGATTAGGAGAATCTGTCCGCATTACAACTAACCTCCTATCAACTAATCACTAATCTCTACTTCGCGAATATCTCCCCTGCTTTGCGTTGCTCCGGTGTTAGCGTTTGCCAGTTTTGGTAGCAGGCGTTCAGATAGGGAACCAGGGCAAACTTCTTATCAGTATATTCTTTAACATCGGGTGTATATAACGACAGGAAATCGTCCATATCTGTACCTTTTAGGGGAACATAATTACTTACGTTTAACGGTGTAAAAATGGCGCTGATGTGTTCGCTTATTTCGCGGTCCTTAACTGATTGCGCAGCCTTGCGCTTCCGGCGCTCATCTTTTGTCCAGTAATGCAGGCGTACGGCTATTCCCCCAACAGCGTTAAAATTTGCGTCACGCTGGTAAACAACCGGCTGGCCATGAAACATCGGGTCGTAATACTGTATAGCATTTGGGTTTGCCACCGCCCGGCCGCTTGTATCAGTAATGGTTACCTGGTTCAGCATGTTGTTTTTGGGCGTCATGAATATTTCGCGGGCATGCATATCGGTTATCAATACCGTATCAGCCTGGTAGGCAAATATTGTAAAAATCACCAGGTCACCAGGTTTGGCGGCTATACCAAACTGTCCGTCTTTAAGGCTGATTGTCTTTAACCCGTTAGTTAGGTTTTGGATACGCACCGATGGTAGCGCGATCCGTGTTTTATATTCCAGCACACGTCCGCTAAAAACCGACTGGCCGCTGGCCGTTAATGTCCCCAAAAAGCAAAAGCAAACTATCAGTAAATTTCTTAGCATTCGTAAATATAGCTTTATCCGGTTTTTATTTGACAGGAGATAACATTTTTTAACATTTGAATGAGGCATCGGTGGCCGCAAATACATTGTCGATTTAGTGCACTGCAAAAACGAACCTTCGACGACGAGGCAGGCGGGGCATTTCTAAGGATTGGGCGTAGTTTT
Organism: Mucilaginibacter flavidus; assembly: GCF_024055575.1. Taxonomy (GTDB): domain Bacteria; phylum Bacteroidota; class Bacteroidia; order Sphingobacteriales; family Sphingobacteriaceae; genus Mucilaginibacter; species Mucilaginibacter flavidus. The sequence goes on from NZ_JAMXOE010000001.1 coordinate 394,331, forward strand.
ATGCTCGCCGCCAAAAATATCCCCCGCTTTGCGTTGTTCCGGCGTCAACGTTTGCCAGTTTTGGTAGCAGGCATTAAGATAGGGAACCAGCGCAAATTTTTTGTCGGTATATTCCTTAACATCAGGTGTATACAGCATTAGGAAATCGTCCATATCTGCGCCCTTTAATGGCACATAGTTGCTAATATTTAGCGCTGTGAAAATAGCGCTGATGTGTTCGCTTATTTCACGTTCTTTAACCGATTGCGCAGCTTTTTGTTTCTGGTGTTCATCTTTTTTCCAATAATGCAGGCGTATGATAATGCCGCCCACCGGTTTAAGGTATTTTGGATCGCGCTGGTATACAACTGCCTGGCCGTGGAACATCGGGTCGTAGTGCGGTACTGCATTCGGACTTGCGACAGCGTGTCCGCTGGTATCGGTAATATTTACCTGGTTCAGCATATTTGTTTTGGGCGTCATGAAAATCTCGCGGGCATGCATGTCGGTTATCAAAACCGTATCGGGCTGGTAGGCAAATGTGGTAAAAACAACCAGGTCGCCGGGCTTGGCGGCAACAGCAAACTCCCCGTCTTTCAGGCTGATTGTCTTTATTCCGTTGGTTAAATTCTGGATACGGACTGAGAGCAAAGGAATATGTGTTTTATACTCCATCACCCGCCCGCTAAAAACCGACTGGCCGTTGGCGGTTAAAATTCCAAAAAAGCAAAAACAAACTAAAAGTAATTTTTTTAGCATACGTAAATATAAATTAAAGCCATTTTACTTTTAGAGTGATAACATTATTTAACATTTGGGTTATTCATTACCTTTATCAAATATGAACGATATAAATTTATTTTCGGCGCGGTATAAGCTATTGAACGATGCCGATTTAATTGCAATTGTTGACAGTCCCGACGACTACCAGCCGACTGCCGTTGATGCTGCGACCATCGAACTACAAAGCAGGCAATTAACACCGGCGCAAGTCGATGAAATAAGAACTCGCGCCAGCACAAATAGCCAATTACAACCATCGCAACAACAAAATTTGATACGTTTTAAAAAATCAATATTCAAAAAACTAAATATTGATAATCAGCCGCTATCTAAGGCCACAAGGTATATAAATATCATCACCGGCGCTGTTGGCTTTTTCTTCATAATGGCTATAATGTTTGGTGACACCAGTATTTATAAAATGATGTTTAGTGCAGCATCATATAATATAAATTTTATCCTTATCGCTTTACCTTATGTATTGCTTCCATTGGGTACGTTACTTTTCGGGCTCAGAAAAAAATCCGGCTGGATAATGCTAAGCGCAGCTTCAACTTATATAGCTGCACAACTATTATACTTTGAGAAGAAAAATCTGTTAATTAAAGCGGACCGCGATTTTGGCGACATGATATCTTATAATGAACTGATAGTTGAAAGCCTGGTGCTTCTACTTTTTGCAGTTGTTGCTATTATCATGTGCAGGAAAGACATTAGAGATATATTCAAAATAGATATTAAAATTATGTTATTTACAATGGCAGTTGCTGTTACGGTTTTAGTAGCGCAGATTTTCAGATTAGTATAAAATCAACTTTATCTGATTTCGATTATTATAGATTAACGCAAATTTGTTAAGGCCGGCGGGGGACTAGCAGGACAAATGGCTTTTTGTTTTAAAAAACATGAGCAGAATGGACAAGTTCCCAGTTTACTTGCGAAAGCCAATATTTGAAAAACTGTTTAACATTGCCGAGTATACTAATTTGACAAAGGAGGAAAGAAACATGTACGATAGCAGCTTAAAATATAAATGGGATAATAAAAATGTGCTGGATACGGCCGTAAATGAAGCTAAATTAGAAGAAGCTAAAGAAATCGCCCGTGAATTAAAAAAAGAAGGCCTGGCTATAGAATTTATAGCTAAGACCACTAAACTTTCAATTGAAGAAGTAGAAAAATTGTAAAACGAAAAAGACTTACGAAGTTTTAAAAACTCCGTAAGTCTGATATTTGTCAATAAAGAGTTTATTTACCCTCTTCCGGTTTAGCAGGCTTTTCCTTGCCCACTTTCTCAACCGTCTCTTCGTTAGCCTTTTGCAGCTTTTTCAGCATTTCGGTGCCGATGAGGGCATCAATCATACCGCTACCACCGCCGTCTTTACCGTTTACCAGGATATCAGGCACTAGTTTGATACCATGGCTTGCCAGGGCCTCGGCTACACGCACTATGGCGTATTGTTCGGTACCCATGGCCTGGGTTTTTTGTTTGGTTACTTCGGCTTCTGATAAACCTATCGCCCTGATTTTGGCAGCTTCGGCCGAACCATTTACTTCGGTTGCGTTTGCGTCAGCCTTGGCGTTAACAGTTTTGGCTTCGGCATCAGCCTTGGCAATAGTGATCCTGACTTCGGCATCAGCCTTGGCATTAATGGTTTTGGCTTCGGCCTCGCCACGTGATGCAGCAACTTTCGAAGCAGCCATCTGGGTGTTTATTTCCACCTGGCGGGTTGATTTTACAACCTCGGGCTGCATATCGGCACCTGCTTTGGCGCTTTCAAACTCCTTACGTTCAATTTGCGCATGGCGCTGTATTTCATAAGTAACTTTTTCCTGCTCGGCCAGTTTACGGTCGGTTAAGGTTTTCATCAGGGCTGGTGGCGGCACAATATCACCAATCAGCGTATCAACACCAACCACGTTATAGTCGTTTAAAACTTTGCTGATGTGTAGTTTGGCATCGTCCTGACGTTGGATACGGTTGGCCAAAAACTCAATCACGTCGCTTTTTTGTGCCGAGTTACGGAAATAGTTGGCAATGGTTGGCTCCAGGACCTGCGATACCAGGTTTTTCATGTTACCAAACCTTGCGATAACCTTTGGCGCTTCATTACGCGGTATGTGTATAATCTGCGACACGTCGAGGTTGAATGTAAAACCGTCGGATGAACGAACAGTAATGGTACACAAGTTTTTATCCAGTTCATGCGCTTCGGTGCGGCTATCGGCCCAGTTAAGCACTATGTTGGTGGTTGGTACCACTTCAACCGCATGGGTATAGATGTTTACCGGGTGTTTACCAGGATCGAGCGGTTGGTCCCACACACCTTTTTCGTTGCGTTTAACAATGTTACCGTGTTTAAAGCCTTCGCCGCTGGTGTCGGTACCTTCAGGCCCAACAAACGAGTTCACTACACCCACATAACCAATCGGGATGTATATCATATCTACCTGTTCAACCACTACAAACCAGGGGTTTAAATAATAGGTACCTGCAAGTATCACGTCCTCCTGCAAACCTTTCATACCGCCGGCGTTAATAAAGGCCATGGGGTCCTGGTAGTTTTTATGGCCCACTACTGAAACACCGGCAATTTCGCCCTTGTCGAGCGGCTCACCGTCCAGCGTGGTAACAATGCCCACCTTGTTTTCGTGTATCTGGGTAATAGGCACCATCACAATTTCGAACAAAAAGGTGTTGATACGATAACTACCCGGCGTTAAAAACGCTGCCTGCGGACCTCTTTGGCCCTTATTATCCAAAAATGCTACAGCATCCTGGTATTTGTCGCAGTCTACCGGCCTGCCCAGCACACGACCTGTGTCCATAGGCGCGCCGTCCTTTGCCTTAACCAGGCCCAGCTTACCCTGCTCAATAATGGTAAAGGCCTCCATGGTAATGGTAAACTGCCACGGCCACATGGCCCAGTATAAACCAGGAGCCAGCGCTTTGGCCTGCATACCGGCCTCGCCGTTAATGGCAATGATACGGCCGTCGGGCAAACGTTTGCTACCCGAGAGGGCGTACTTTTTTACCACCAAACCAATGCGGTCGTCCGGTACGATAACCATACCAAAGAAAACGCGCAAAACAAATTTGTACATCACAAGAACAATTATGACAGGCAATACCCACCATAATGAAATAATCATTGGGTTCATTTTTTAGATTGAATTTTAAGATTTTTTAATAAAACATGGCCCTTGAGGTGCGGGCTTTTACGAGAACTTTCAGCATTAACTTTACGTTCCTTAGCTGTTAAGTGATATTTAGATATCAATGTGTAGGCGGATGTTACAAAAATTGTGATAAATTTTTTGAAAAAGATTCAAGATAAAAGAACCAAGAGTCAAGAATCAAGAGCCAAGATAAAAAAAAGAGCGAACCGTAATATCAGGCCAACTAAAATAATATTCAACAATTGTAAACAATTGCTTTACTGCAATGGTTAGCTAATTACTCCACGCATATCAATCCTGATAAAAAAAGCTTGACGCTATGAAAAAAACAGAAACTCCCGAAAAATTAAAAGAAGGCTCAAAAGGCGTTGCGCCCCAAAAAGCTGAAGAAATTAAAACTGAAGGCCCGTTAAGTGAAAAAGACGAAGTAAAACAGGCGGAGGAAAAAATGCGAAAGGCAGCGAAAAAAGTCATCGTAGAGACTGAATGCCTTCGTCTCCGCCAGGATATTAAAAACCCTTATTCATCAACTCCTGGAAACAATCAACATATTGGCCAATATGGATCCCATCAACTAAAGCATGGTGCACATGTACCGACATTGGCATTGTTCTTTTACCATCTTTCTCTGTCATCTTACCAAACGAAATACTTGGGCAGCTGTCTTCTTTACCAACCGAAAACATCCGCGCGTGTGAGAGCGATGTAAAATCTATCCATGGTAATGATGAAAAGCGAATAATGTTATCCCTGTCGGCTAGCTCCAGATCATTCCTTGCCTGTACCCGCTCGACTTCAATTTTTGCAGCTTCGATATATTTTTCAAACGATGGGTTATAATCGATATAACTAAAACCAAAAGTACCGTCGGCGCGACCGATGGTTGATGCAGCGTCTATCCTGTCGTAAATAAAAGCGTCACCGCCCTCTATCCTTAGCTTAAATGGCTCAAAGCTATTGGCTGCGGCTAAGGCATTGTATAAGGTATATAAGTAAAATGAAACACTTTTTTCCTTCACAAATTTGTAGGCTTCGGTGCAATCAATAGTTACACAAACGCCATAAACAGGGTCTTCAAATTTTCGGAAGAATTCAAAATGTGCTTTTCGTGCCCAGGTTGAGGTGTCGAATTTTTGTCGCATAGGACAAAAGTAAAACAAGTTTTTCGACGCCGGCTTGCCATGTGACAAGATTTGAAAAGATTCGGTACCCCAATTAACGCGATAGTACTTCAATCGGTTAATACTTATTTTATACATTAGCATCAGATATGCTTAATAAAATACAAAATCAGATTCAAGATATCGACCCGGATTTAAAAATCGGTTCGCTTTATTTATGGGTAGAAGGATATACAGCTGATAACCAAATTGGACAGGGTGATATGGCATATTTAAAAGCCCCTACATTATTGGACAGTGAAAATATGGTTATCTTTTCGCCAACTTCACAGGCACCTTTATTTTCTATCAGAAAATTATTGAACGACCTGGTAAACGTTTATAACAACATCGAAATACAACAAGCAATTGAATTTGAACCAGTTGACAGTGAATTTAGTTTAAGTTTAAAGAATAATTTCGGCCAAATTCTGCTTGTAATTAGATACAATTCCTGGTCGCACAATACTAATTTAGAATTTGAGGAAAGAATAGACCAAAGCTATCTTCCAGCAATAATCAGGGATTTGGAAAAGATTTTGGAACGCTTTGCATAACAAAAGTGGTTTCAGAAATGAAAAAGTCTAAGACGCGAAGTACCACGTCTTAGACAACAAATTCCGAAATCCGAATTAAAATAACTCCAGCGTCACCACCGATTTTGCGGGCAACGTAACCACCAGGTTATCGCCATCCTTTTTCGCACCTTTAAAATCCTTCAGGCTAATTGTGTTTGGCTTATCAAAAGTATTTACATCAGTAATGTTTGCAGATGTCAATATCTGGCCGGTTACCGATTTCCATTTAATATCTTTTAAGCTGGTGCTTATTTTGATGTCGTTGTGCAAATCGAGATTTGCGAATGAAATATGCACCTTCCCAGCTGCATCCTGCGAAGCAGAAACATTTACAGCCGGCAGCTTCTTATCACCTGAAACATAGTCTGGGGAGGTTAGCTGCATAGGAAGGTATTTTGCGTCCTGGTGCACTTTGTACATGTCAAATATGTGATATGTAGGCGTCAGCAGCATTTTCTCCTTATCGGTTAAAATAAGCGATTGCAAAACATTGATGGTTTGGGCAAGTGCAGCTCCCTTAACCCGGTCGCAATGGTTGTTAAATATGTTTAGGTTGGTAGCAGCTATAAGCGCATCACGCAGGCTGTTTTGCTGGTATAAAAACCCGGGGTTGGTGCCTTGCTCAACATCAGTCCAAACGCCCCATTCATCAACTACCAAAGCGACATTCTTTTTAGGGTCGTATTTATCCATAATGGCAGCGTGTTTGGTAACTAGCTCTTCCATTTTCAGGCAGCGCTCCATAGTTTCAAAGTACTCCTTTTCGTCAAATTTAGTTGCCGAACCCTTGTGCCCCCAATCGCCGGTTGGCACGGTATAATAGTGCAGCGAAATACCCCACATATCCCAAGTCGGTATGTCTTTCATGATAACTTCTGTCCAGTTATAGTCGTCGGAGTTGGGGCCGCTGGCAATTTTCTTTAACGGTGCACCAGGGTAATTTTTAGCGAAAGCAGCATATCTTTTGTACTCATTGGCATAAAACTCGGGTGTCATATTACCGCCGCAACCCCAGCTTTCGTTGCCGATACCCCAAAAAGTAACTTTATATGGTTCGGGGTGGCCGTTTTGCTTACGCAGCTGGGCAATGGTACTGCCGCTGTTGCTGTTGGTGTACTCAATCCACTTGCTCATTTCTTCAACGGTACCGCTGCCTACATTTGCAGCAAAATAAGGCTCGGTGCCCAGCAGGCTGCAAAGCTCCAGGAACTCATGCGTGCCGAAGCTGTTATCTTCTGTTGTGCCACCCCAGTTGGTGTTCACCATGCGCGGGCGCTGGTCGCGCGGACCAATACCATCGCGCCAGTGATATTCGTCGGCAAAACAGCCGCCGGGCCACCGCAGGCTGGGGATTTTTATTTTCTTCAGTGCGTTTACAATGTCGAGACGTATGCGGTCCTGCTTTTCAACGGGCAGGTCTTTATCAACCCAAAAACCGCCATAAATGCCATGGCCCAAATGTTCGGCAAACTGGCCGTAAATATACTTGCTGATGGTTAGCTTTGAATCATTGCTGAGGGCTAACGTTGCCGTTTCCTGGCTGTAGGCGAAGCACGCCAAACATACAAAACAGAGGGTAAGAATTTTCTTCACGATGAATTGGTTTATAATTGTAAAAATAACACTTAAAACAAATAAACGAAATTTTATTTATAAGTTTAAATTAGATGCTGATAATGAAGGAGCTAAAATTGTCTTTGTTTTTTGTTTGCCTATGCTTCATTTTAAGCTGCAAACCATCCGTTAATTCGGCCGGGCTTTACGGCAAATGGGATTATATAAAAATTGAACACCCCACCCACGACCGGCCGGATATAGCTGCGACCGAATTAAAACAGCAAGGCGCGTCTATTGAATTTTCAAAAGACAGTACTTTTGTAATTATGTGGAGCGGCAGTGCGTTATCAAAAGGAAAATTCACAGCTGATGGCGATAAAATACAGCTAAATGAGAATTTGCCGGATGGAAGCACACGTAGTTTTGCTTTTTATGTTACAAAGGCAAGCGCTACGGAGATTACATTTGAAACGAAGGGGAGTGAGAATTCGAGGGTGACGGCGGTGAAGGAGTAAGTAGCAGTATAGAGTATTAGTTGCAGTTTTCCATCCCTCCCGTCATGCTGAACTTGTTTCAGCACCTCACTTGCTAAGTGGCCTGCATGCTGTCAACCTGTCCTGTGGGGTGCCGAAATAAATTCGGCATGACGATGAGATTGGACGTATTTTTAAATTTATGGTGATAGTTTAACGACTACTTGCACTTACTATTAAAAACAACAAAACTATGCCGGAGATAAACAACTTAATTCGGGCTACAGCAGCAGACAGGGAGCGGCTTTTTATAGCCTTATATAAAAGCGCGTTCCCGTCGGTGGCAAGGTATATCAGTAAAATGGGTGGCTCGTTTGACGAGGCTAAGGATGTTTTCCAGGATGCTTTAGTTATTTACTATGAAAAAGCGGCCGCGGGTACGGTTTCGATAAAAACCAATGAGAAGGCTTATTTACTGGGGACAAGTAAACACTTATGGCTACGCAGGTTTAAAGATAACGTGCTGCACTCCCCTATCGACGGTATTGATTTGGAGGAAGGTAACGCTGAAGAAGATTATTCGGAAAACAAACTGATGCATTACCTGGCAACGGCCGGCAAAAAATGCATGGATTTGCTCCGCTCCTTTTATTACGACAACGTGCCACTTGCCGATGCCGCAACACTGTTTGGCTTTTCGGGCGTGCGCTCGGCTACCGTGCAGAAATATAAATGTTTGGAGAAAGTTAGGGAAACCATTAAACAAAAATCGCTAACGTATGAGGACTTCCTTAATTGAAACCGAACAAATAGAAGCGCACCTGCTGCAGCTTTCGGCGCCAGGCGACACACTGGTGTTTGAAGCAAAGCTGCTGCTTGATGATGAATTGAACGAAAAGCTACAATGGCAAAAATCTGCCTATAATAAAATAAAACTGTACGGCCGTAACCAGCTGAAACAGGAGATTGAAGCCGTGCACCAAAGCCTGTTCAGCCAGGCGCGGCATAAAAGCCTTAGCGAAAAAATAAGGCAAATCTTTAGTAAACGATAAACCAATAATTTTATGAATATCGATAAAAACGAGTTCCGCAAATTTGCGGAGGGGCATTGCTATGTCAAAAAACAACCGCTGGATAATTACATCAACGCGATAGAAACGAGCCGGTTACCGCAGGCAATGACGCCTTACATCACCGAGGAACGTGAACTGCGTGTGTCCCAGATGGACGTGTTTTCGCGCCTGATGATGGACAGGATAATTTTCCTGGGTGCTGCTGTGGATGACAACATTGCTAATATTATACAAGCGCAGCTGCTGTTCCTGCAATCAGCCGACCCGAAGCGGGATATCCAGATGTACATCAATTCGCCGGGCGGTTCGGTGTACGCCGGTTATGGCATTTATGATACCATGCAACTCATTACGCCCGATGTGGCAACCATTTGCACCGGCATGGCAGCTTCGATGGCATCGGTGCTGTTATCTGCCGGTAAAACGGGAAAGCGGGCTGCACTAACACATTCGCGCGTAATGCTGCATCAGCCTTTGGGCGGCGTACAGGGCCAGGCATCAGATATCGAAATTACTGCCCGCGAAGTGTTGAAAGTTAAGAAAGAACTTTACACCATCCTGAGTAAACACAGTGGCCAGAGCTACGAGAAAATCCACGAAGTATCAGACCGCGACTTTTGGATGGACGGCGTTGAGGCAAAGGAGTTTGGGATAGTTGATGAGGTGCTGGGGAGCTAGTCCATAGTCGATGGACCATAGACCATAGTAAAACAAGTATAAGGATAGTATATCCTATGGACTATCGTCTATGGTCTATGGACTAAAATCAATGCACTCCCGCACCAACTTCTTCAGACGCTTCGACACGTTGCCTGATATTTCTTCTGCCTATTATCAGCACAAAAAAAGCCACAACAGCCGCAGTTGCCATTAATCCCGCCATGGGGATGGTGCTGCGGCTTTTAAACATGCTTACCACTACTGATGTAAGCGTACCCATGGCCATTTGCAGGCAACCCATCAGGGCCGCAGCCGTTCCAGCATTTTTGCCGAATGGTGCAAGAGACAGCGCCGCTGTGTTGGGATAGGTTATACCCACGCAGCATAAAAATGCAAATACGCTGGTAATGGTGCCGTAGATGCCCAGCCAGTTACCGGCGGAACCAATTAAAAATATAATGCCAATAATCACCATTGCCGGTAATGTAACGTTTACTATCTGCTCGCTTTTATACCTCCTGGTGAGCATACCATTAAACTGGCTGGAACCAATAAAACCAATGGAAAGCAGTGCAAAAATCCACCCATAAACTTTGGCGCTGATGCCGTAGACATCCATAAAAACAAAAGGCGAGGCAGCCAGGTAAGCGAATAAACCAGAGAAACCTATTGCCCCGCAAACTGCATAAGTATAAAACTGCGGATGCTTCATAACCGACCAAAAGCTGGTTATAATAGGAATTGGTTTTAACGAATAATGCGGATCGGGCTGGTAACTTTCGGGTAAAAGGAAGATTACCGCCAACAATATCAGGAATGCTATTGCTGCCAGTATCAAAAAAATTAACTGCCAGCCAAAGGCTGTGGTAATATAGCCGCCTACAGTTGGCGCCAGCATTGGCGATACGCCTAATATCAGGATCAGCAAGGCAAATACTTTTGCGTTTTCGCCGATCGGGAAAATATCACGTACCATTGCCATAGCAGCCACCGTTGCCGCGCAACTGCCTATCGCCTGTATAAAACGCAACACGATCAGCTGTTCTATCGACCCAACAAAAAAACATGCAATTGAAGCAGCTATGTACAGCACCAAACCGATGTACAAGGGTTTCTTCCGCCCAAACCTATCAAGCAAGGGACCATATAGCAACTGCCCGGCGGAAATTCCGATAAAAAAGCCTGACAAAGAAAGTGATACCTGCACCGTGGTGGTGTGCAGAGAGGCTGCAATTTGCGGGAAGCCCGGCAAATACATGTCGATTGAAAATGGTGCAATTGCCGTAAGTGCCCCTAATATTAATACAATAAGTACGTAACGTTTTCTTGTCATGGCGAATAGCCCGGTTATGTCTGCCGGGTTGCTAAGATAGAGATGCTTTTTAAGGAAACCGCCCTGACGCCTCAGGTGACAGGTAAACATGACCTAAAAATTACCTCGCCTACACTGTGGTTAATAGTTCATTGCTCCCCTTTAGGGGCTGGGGCTCACATCTCGCAATTTATCATCCAGCTAACGCCAAACTTATCCATAACCTGGCCGAACAGGGCGCCCCAAAACTGCACTTCTAACGGCATGGTTATTTTGCCTCCCTCGCCCAACTGGTCGAAAATTGAGCGAGCCTGGGCCTCGTCGTTGAGGCCGATGCTTAGGTAGATGCCGTTGCCATGGTCGATAGGTGTACCGGGCATGCCATCGCTAAACATCAGCATGCTGTCGCCAAACTCAAGGCGGGCGTGCATTATTTTGTCTTTATAGTTTGCCTCGGGCGGGAACATATCGCCAAAGCGGTTTAAATCGTGAACGGTACCATTAAAAACCTTCTGGTAATAATTTAAAGCTTCTTCGGTATTGCCTGCGAAGTTTAGATAGGGTATCAGTTTCATTTGGGTTTATTTTTTACTAAAGTACAAAGTTTTTGTCGCGCAAAAATTTCAAATTGGAATAATGTTGTTACTTTAGGGCGTTATCGCTGCCAATAAACCAATCATTAACCATGATACTACTCACCATCCTTTTCTGCATTCTCCTGCTTGTTTTATTAGTTAGCTGGCTTAAAGTAACTCCTTTTGTGGCGTTTCTTATTGTTTCAATAACAGCGGGCTTGCTGCTGGGTATACCTTTGGATAAAGTTACCGCATCGGTTCAAAAAGGACTTGGTGATACGTTAAGCTCTATTACCATTATCATCTGCCTGGGCGCAATGTTGGGTAAACTGGTGGCCGAAAGCGGCGCAGCTCAAAAGATAGCGGAAGTTTTGGTTAATGCTTTTGGTGTTAAACATGTTCAATGGGCTTTGCTGATTGTGGGCTTTATTATTGGGATACCTTTGTTTTATAACACCGGGTTTGTGCTGGTGGTACCGCTCATTTTTTCAGTAACCTATAAATACAAACTGCCTGCTGTTTATATCGGCCTGCCGATGCTGGCTGCCTTGTCAGTTACTCATGGGTTTTTACCCCCACATCCTTCACCAACGGCGTTAGTTGCTATTTTCCATGCCGATATGGGCACTACTTTATTTTACGGGCTTATCCTGGCTATCCCCGCTGTAATATTGGCCGGACCGGTGTTTGCACTGGCGTTAAAAAAAATCCCGTCAAATCCGTTGGAGACTTTTATCGCCAAAGAAATACCGTCAGACAAACTGCCCGGAGCGGCCAATAGCTTTTTAACTGCGCTGCTGCCTGTTATTCTTATAATGGCCACCACCGTATATCTCAACCTGGATACGTCAAAGGGGCAAGCCCACAGGCTGATCGCATTTATAGGCGATGCCCCCATTGTTATGCTTATCTCGCTTATTGTGGCAACCTTTACCCTGGGTGTCCGCCAGGGAAAAACATTGAAACACCTTGGCGGAATTTATGGTGATGCGGCTAAAGATATATCGCTCATCCTGCTAATTATTGCCGGCTCCGGTGCATTTAAACAAGTGCTTACCGATAGCGGGATCACTCAAACTATCACCACCCTGTTTAAAAGCCTTAATGTGCAGCCCTTGTTCCTGGGATGGCTCATCGCGGCCATTATCCGCATCAGCCTTGGGTCAGCAACTGTTGCAGGGCTAACGGCTGCGGGCATTATATCGTCGATGGTGACCCACGATCATAGCATCAACCCCAATTTAATGGTGCTCGCAATCGGCGCAGGAAGCCTGGCATTTTCGCACGTAAACGACGGCGGCTTTTGGTTGTTTAAAGAATATTTTAACTTATCAATAAAGGATACAATAAAGTCATGGTCGGTGATGGAAACGATAGTGTCGGTTGTAGGGTTGGGTGGTGTGTTGGTTTTGAACGCAATAGTGTAGAGGAAAAAAAGCCGCGGCCCCGTGCGATTGACTAATATTGAGATTTTTAAAACATGTTAAAAAGAGCATTTAACATCGAATTCGGTAAACTATCCGACCACTCATTAGATTACATACAGGGAATTTTGCAGGATACGCGAATTACAACTATCCTATCGCTTAAAAACCTTTCGGTAGAGGAATTGGATTGGCAATATAAAGAAGGATGGAATACTATCGGCGCCTTGTTATCGCATATAGTGGGTATTGAAACCTATTTCCGGATAGAATTTGTAGAAGGCCGAAAACTTACCGATGAGGAAAACGAAAGATGGACGCCTGCACTGGATATGGGGGTGCATCTCCCGAAATTGATTATTCGGCAACCGGTTGAAGATTACGTTGCTCAGCTTACCGAATCGAGGGAATTGATGCTTGATGCATTAACCAAACTTACCCACGAAGATCTTATCAGGCGGATTGACGACTATGATGATGAAACGGGCTGCAACCTCGCCTGGGTTTTATACCACATGGCCGAGGATGAAATTTATCACCGGGGACAAATCAGTATGATCAGGAAGCTTTATAAGGATAGGTAAAGAGGCCCTACCCCTCAACCAATTCCTGCGATTTACTTTCCTTCTTCTTCTCTCCCTCAAAATAAGCCTTCCTTACAACTGCCGATGTTTTATGGTCGCCGGTGTGGCTCCAGCCGGGGGGCATGATGATGTAGAGGACTTTGTTTTTTAGTCCCGGAGCTTTGGCAACATCTTTTGCCAGGCCCACTATTTCGCCGAAATAGGCATCTAAAAAACTATGCGGTTTCATGGGCCGGGTAATACCGTATTCAATCGGCATGTCGCGGTCTTCTGGTTGGTAGGTTCCGAAAACTTTGTCCCAGATATTCAACAGGTTGCAAAAGTTGGTATCCATGTACTTGGGGTTTTTGGCATGGTGCACGCGGTGGTGGGATGGCGTAAGAATGATCTTACCAAGAAAGCCGAAGCGTGCATCATTGGCTATGTTCTCACCGATGTGGATAAAGCCGCCCCAAGTACCGTCGACAAACATAATTACTGCCAGTACTGCGGGATTAACGCCCAACAACATACAAATTGACGTCCTGATTACTGTAGCATAAGGCCCCTCGAGAAAAAAATGTGCGTAAGAAACTGATAAGTTCATGCTCGCTGGTGCATGATGGGTTGAATGCAGGCACCATAATATCCGCACTTTATGCGCCAAAAAGTGATAGATAAAATGCGAAAACTCCCAAACTACATAGCTATAAATAAACCAATACCAGGTAAACGTGGTATCGAAAATAGCATGTGGCTGGAAAAGACCGACACAAAAAACGTAAGCGCCTATGGAAATTAACTGGCCTATAAATGCATTAAATACGAAGGTAAAAAAGGATATTTTATAATCGAAGACCTTAAAACGTTTATAGAAAGCAGCCCGGATAACTTCAAATACTAATATCAAAGGGAGAATAGGCCCTATTGCGGCTTCAATACCTTTAAGGGTTAAAAATTCGCTATAATTACCAGTCTTTAAAATTTTGAGCAATTCGTCGTAACCGAAGAAGCCGCTGATGTCGTTCCAGGCGCCCTGTAAAATATTCATCGTACAAATATTAATAATTGGTAAATGCAAGGTAAGAAGTTTTGTTGAAAATCTACACCCAACACGCCATTGCCGGGCTAGTTACTCAACTTTGTCATTGCGAGCGAAGCGCGGCAACCTCGTCGCCCTGCCTCTCTACCCACGAATGGCGAACAATGCATAGCGATGAGATTGCCGCGCTCGTACCTCGCTCGCAATGACAACGTTTTTTAATTTGATTTGCTAATCAAAATCAAGGTTAAACTTGGTCTTAAGTTCAACCAGCGCCGGGTTTTTGGCCGCCATGTGCTGAAATTTTTCAGACGCAGTATACGGCCGCTTTACCACCGCAACTTCGTCAATGCGCGCATTTATTTCTATATCGAAGTTTTTTAGCGTCGTACGCAAATAGTTGAGCAGGTTGGGCCGCTCATCCCTGAACACGTTTTCCTGAACCTTATTCTCCACTATTACTTCGAATAAGTTTGGCTTAAGCTGCCTCGGGGGATTAGTGGTAAAAATGGTGAGCAGGTTTTTCTTCCCGTCGGCCTTCATCATTGCCGCGTAGTCGCTCCAGCATTTTAGGAGATGGTCGGGCGTGTAATCGTTTTTGGCATCGCCTTTAATGTAGGGATCTTCCTCCTCGGCCATAGCCTCCTTGGTTTTACCCACATCTTTTAACGACGGTATTTTTACCGATGTAGAGGGAGAATGTGCGTTTGGTATAAATATTTTAGGCTTTTCAGCGGCGGCTTCTTCTTTTATAATTTCAGCAACGGGCGGGTGTGCCGCCTGTCTTTCTACAACAGGGGCAACAGGCTTCACCGTATTAATTACAGGCGTTTCGGCAGCCGGTTTTTGTTCAGTAACCGGGGTTATTGCTGCGGAATCAGGTTTTTTTTTTAATTGCTCCTGCGATGCGGGCATTGAAGTGAGCGGCGTTACGGCCAAATTAAAGACCGCCTGCAGGTTACACATCTTGAGCAGGGCGAGTTCCACCTGTAGT
Organism: Mucilaginibacter flavidus; assembly: GCF_024055575.1. Taxonomy (GTDB): domain Bacteria; phylum Bacteroidota; class Bacteroidia; order Sphingobacteriales; family Sphingobacteriaceae; genus Mucilaginibacter; species Mucilaginibacter flavidus. Next base: position 409,684 of record NZ_JAMXOE010000001.1, read on the forward strand.
CGCTGATTCTTGCTGAGCTTATAGCCAATATCGCACTGGTTGGCAATATTCATGGCCGATAACAGGAATGACACCGTCGCCGCCTGCGATTGCTGCAGGTATTTATTGCGGATACCTTCGCTAACTTCCAGCAGCTTTAAAGTGGCCTGGTCTTTTCCTACCAGCAGGTTGCGAAAGTGTTCAGACAGGCCGGATATAAAGTGTGCGCCATCAAAACCGCGCGAAAGGATTTCATCAAACAACAACAGCGTTTGGGCATTGTCCTGGCCCAGCAGCTTGTCGGTTATGTTAAAGTAGTAATCGTAGTCGAGGATGTTCAGGTTGTCGATTACCGAGCGGTAGGTAACGTTGCTGCCGGAAAAACTCACGATCTGGTCGAACATGGACAGGGCATCGCGCAGGCCGCCGTCGGCTTTTTGGGCGATGATATGCAGTCCGTCTACCTCGTAACTGATATTTTCTTTTTGGGCGATGGATGCGAGGTGCGACGCCATATCTTCAACCCGGATGCGGTTAAAATCAAATATCTGGCAGCGCGAAAGTATGGTTGGCAGTATTTTATGCTTCTCGGTAGTGGCCAGTATAAATATGGCATAATGCGGCGGCTCTTCCAGCGTTTTCAAAAACGCGTTGAAGGCTGCCTGCGACAGCATGTGCACCTCATCAATGATATAGATCTTATACCTCACACCCTGTGGCGGTATACGCACCTGCTCAATCAGGCTGCGGATATCATCTACCGAGTTATTGGAGGCGGCATCCAGTTCATGGATATTAAAAGAGTTACCGTTTTGAAACGACTGGCAGGACGCGCAAACGCCGCAAGCTTCGCCGTTTGGCTGTAAATTTTCGCAGTTTATGGTTTTTGCAAGGATACGGGCACAGGTAGTTTTGCCCACGCCACGCGGACCGCAGAATAAAAACGCCTGCGCCAGCTGATTATTCTTAATGGCGTTTTTTAGCGTATTGGTTATATGTTGCTGGCCAACAACGCTTTCAAAAGTAACCGGACGATATTTGCGTGCCGAAACAATAAAATTATCCACAGCTACTAAGGTAATAACAATAAAGTTATGTTAAAAGGTATGTGGGTAAATTACCGGGGCAATGAAACTTTACAGATGTGACGGTGCCGATATTTTTTTTTAAATTTGTATAAGATAATATACTCATGCAGCTATCAGACCTTGATATAAACAAAACTTACACCTACGCCGACTATCTCAAGTGGACGTTTGATGAGCGGCTGGAATTAATTAAGGGGAAAATATTCACCATGAGTCCGGCTCCGGGATCGGTACATCAAATAATTTCAGGAGTTTTATTTGTTGAATTGTACAACCACTTAAAGCATAAACCGTGCAGGGTTTTTTCAGCCCCATTTGATGTTAGGTTAAAAAGACGCTCAATTAATGACAAAGATATTACGACAGTGGTTCAACCTGATATCTGCGTGATTTGTGACCCTAACAAGGTGGATGCCAGGGGATGTATTGGTGCGCCGGACATAGTGGTTGAAATATTATCGCCAGGTAATAACAAAAAAGAGTTGAAAAATAAAAAAGATGCTTACGAGGAAGCCGGAGTACTTGAGTATTGGATTATTCATCCAGTTGAAAAAACATTTTTTAAATACTCGTTGGTAAATGGCACTTTCCAGTCGTCTGATATGCTTACTATTGGCGATGAAATAATCACCCCTATTTTGCCGGGCCTGTTGATTAGCCTCGACGATCTCTTTGCCGACCAGTTGCAATAAATTTGCCACCTGGTTTACGTGTTTTAATTTAGCTCCAACTGGCAGACGGTGCAGGATGGTCGTTTATGTGTAATCTCTAAATTTGGGCGGCAAATACAATCAGCCCAATTATTTTGACCTTACTGCGGTAAATTATTTTATTTCAACAGCTATTGATGACCACTAACTTTTCAAAAAAATCGCCATTAAACATAGTCCTTATCGGTGCATTACTGATTTTTAACGTTGCTTTTGCTAACGCAGTCGCAAAAGTCACCCGGCTTGAATGCGAATACCTCGCCAACCCTATCGGTGTGGATTCGCCCCATCCGCGGTTAATGTGGGTGATGGACGACCGCAGGCAGGGCGCAAAACAAACAGCTTACCAATTATCAGTGAGCACCGATTCAGTTGAGTTAACCAAAGGCATCGCCAACAACTGGCAAAAAGTTAAAATTATGAGCGATGTTAATCGCGTAAACTATAACGGAAAAGCCTTGCAGCCATACACCAAATACTACTGGCGGGTGCAGGTTTGGGACAAGGATGGCAAAACTGTTACATCGCCGGTGGCTACATTTGAAACCGGGCTTATGGGCATGGTAAACTGGAAAGGCGGCTGGATAAGCGATGGGCATAACGCCAATACCAAACCGGCACCCTATTTTAGGCATGCGTTTGATATCACCAAAAAAATAAAATCGGCACGGGCTTACATTGCGGTAGCAGGATTGTATGAATTATATGTTAACGGCGAAAAAATCGGTAATCACCGCCTCGACCCAATGTACACCCGGTTCGACAGGCGGACACTTTATGTTACTTATGATGTTACCCGGCAATTGCAAGCAGGTAAAAATGCAGTAGGTGTATTGCTGGGCAATGGCTGGTATAACCACCAGAGTACGGCCGTATGGTATTTCGACAAATCGCCATGGCGTAACCGGCCGGCATTTTGCCTGGATTTACGCGTCACCTACACCGATGGCACGACAGAAACCATATCATCAAACCGGAATTGGAAGACCCACACCGGCCCCATCACATTCAACAGTATTTATACCGCCGAACATTACGATGCGCGCCTGGAGCTACCTGGATGGAACACGGCTTCATTTATTGACACGGCCTGGAAAGATGCGTTTGACCGGTCGGCGCCATCGAATAATATAGTTGCACAAACCATGCAGCCGATCCGTGCCATAGAAAAAATCCCAGTGCAAAGCATCAAAAAGCTGGATGATAAAACATACCTCTTTGATTTGGGTCGCAACATTTCGGGCGTAAGCAGTATAACTGTTAAAGGCGAAGCAGGCACGGTTATCCGCCTTAAGCATGCGGAGAAACTGGGCAAAAATGGGTTTGCCGACCAATCGAATATCGACATCCACTACCGCCCAACTGATGACCAGGACCCTTTCCAAACCGATATATTTATTTTAAGCGGAAAAGACGAAGAAACTTTTATGCCCCGCTTTAACTATAAGGGTTTTCAATATGTTGAGGTTAGCAGCGACAAACCTATCGAACTAAAAAAAGAAAGCCTATCCGGTTATTTTATGCACAGCGATGTAGAAGCTGTCGGTACAATCAATTCGTCGAGCAATACGCTTAATAAGATCTGGCAGGCGACAAATACTTCATACCTGTCGAACTTTTTTGGTTACCCTACTGATTGTCCGCAGCGCGAAAAGAACGGCTGGACCGGCGATGCGCACATAGCCAGCGAAACCGGCTTGTATAATTTCGACGGCATTACCATCTATGAAAAATGGATGGCGGATCACCGCGACGAACAGCAGCCAAACGGCGTGCTGCCCTCCATCATCCCGTCGAACGGTTGGGGTTACGAGTGGGGCAATGGGCCCGACTGGACCAGCACGGTAGCCATTATCCCCTGGAACCTGTACCTGTTTTATGGCGACAGCAAAACCCTGGGCGATAATTACGATGCCATAAAAAAATATGTAAACCACATTGACGACCTCTACCCTACCGGCCTCACCACCTGGGGGCTGGGCGACTGGGTGCCGGTAAAATCGGTAACACCGGTTGAGTTTACCTCGACCGCCTATTATTTCGCTGATGTTACCATCATGGCAAAAGCGGCAAAATTATTCGGCAGGCTGGATGACCAGAAAAAGTATGAGGCGCTGGCATTAAAAATTAAGACCGCATTCAATGCAAAATATTTAAACACCGCAACCGGCATTTACGACAAAGGTTTTCAAACAGAACAAAGCGTACCGTTGTTTTGGGGCATGGTGCCCGACGGCCTTAAACACAAAGTAGCGTCGGTACTTGCCGACCGGGTTAAAGAGGCCAACAACCACTTGGATGTTGGGATTTTAGGCACCAAAGCCATATTAAGCGCATTGAGCGATAATGGGTATGCTGATGTTGCCTACTCCATTGCCTCGCAGGAAACTTTCCCATCCTGGGGATGGTGGATAGCACGTGGAGCGACTACGCTGTATGAAAACTGGAATATCGATGCCGATGACGCCCTATCATTAAACCATATTATGTTTGGCGAAATTGGCGCCTGGTACTATAAAGGTATCGGCGGTATAAAACCCGACCCGCAATCGCCGGGCTTTAAAAATGTATTGCTGACGCCCAATTTTGTAGAAAAGCTCGACCATTTTGAATCGGAACATACCGGCCCGTATGGTAAAATTGTTTCTGCCTGGAAAAGGAAGGGTGATGTGGTTGAATATTCGGTGGTTATTCCGGCAAATTCTACGGCGATGATTTACTTCCCGGCGGGAAAAACGATTACCGCCAATGGAAAGGCAGTTAATGCGGTTAATGGGTTAAAGGTTGTGGCGGGGAATTATGCTTATTTGATAAAATAGTGGTAGGGGTATATCGCATACTTTAGCCTTCAACTTAATGTGAGTTTTCCATAATCATGCCAGTAATGCGTTCCATTTCCCTACGTGGAACACCCGAAACGCTATGAAACATGCTAATAATCAACATATTCAATTTTCATGCAATATTTGTATTTTGCAGGATGCCGCATGATCAGTAGCGGCTTTTTACACACCACGCAGTTCTTTGCCCTTTGGTGGCATAATCAACAAGCGAAGAAGAGAAATGAGAAAAATGTAACTTAGCATATTATGTCAAACAAGAAAGCTTAGCAACAGATATCAAACATATATTTCATAGCATTATTCAATTGTTTGTAAGGTAAAGACTACGAATGCACCAACGGGCATAAATTTCAGAATGAAAAAGATAATTTTAATCCATTTTTCGCTATGGATAGTAATATCAGCACTGTTTACCTATTTTTCGGAAGTTATTACAAAAGCACTATTTCGGGGATTTGATGATATTTCAATTTTTTTAGGCGTTCTTATAACTGGAAATGTTTTAATATTGGTAATACTGGTAATATCCCTGATTGTGATTTTCATTAGACGTAAGAGAAAAGGCATCAAACATCTTTCCTAACATTCTGAAAAAGCCTGTAACGTTAGTGAAATGCCCTTTTTGTGGCGCTGATAATAAACTAATTAAGGATTAGGACTACGAGTTCTCAAACAGGCCTGAGTTTATAGCGAAATATTAAAAACACAGAATGAATTTTAATACAGCTTTGAAATCAATAACATCAATTGAATCTAATTTAGATGGCGACATAAAATATTCTTATGATTTAACCAATATCAATACGTGTAAATTAATCATGTTATGTAGTGATGGAGCAGAACGTCATTTAACCTTCAAATTGAAAAAGGAAATCAAAAGAAGGGTTTATGTAAATTTTATTTGTAACGATTTTCGCATTGATTTTCCCCTTATGAAAGGTGTCGAGCGATTTAAATTTGGAATTAAGGATTTCACTATAATGTTATCTTATGGGATTAAGTCCGATAAGATTTCACCCAATGGTAATTTTGATATAGAGTTTTAATATTATTTTTTTCCTCGCAGGTCTGTCAAAGATTTAAGTTAACCCATAAAAATTCTTCAAGTATATTAAAGGGCCATCGGCCTGAAACATATTGTAGCCACGGGTTTCAACCCATGGTAGATTGATTTTTTAAAAAAAAGAGTGCCATCGGCACGAAATATATTAAGGTGTAAATATTCAAAAATATTGGTCGAACCTAAGGTTCTGAATCAATTTCGTCTTTATTCCACGGGTTAAAACCCGTGGCTACAATATCCGGCCGAGGCTACGCCTCTTTAATTCACCTAACTGCCCGCTGCAAAAATCCATATGTTTTTTGTGGATTAACTTAAACTCGTAGAGGACCCTGCGTTGGTGTGTAATAATCGAGCCGAAGAATGCATACAAGCTATTTTGTTCTGAAATGTTAATCCACAGCTGGGTCCTCTGTCGAGAGACCCTGCGGAAGAGGTCCTTAAAAATTCCGACATCGAACATCCGACCGCGTGCCGCCTTAGCTTTAGCGGTGGCGCAAATCCGAAATCTTCTGCCACAATAATATTACACAAGCCCTCAAATTTGTGAAAGCTATTTATTTGCTGTAGCTTGGTTTGCTGATAACTGACTTATAAAGCTATGAACAAATTTTTACTCGCGGCCATACCCTGTGCCCTGGTATTTTCCGCCCGTGCCCAGCAGGGCCCTCCTCTCACAACAAAAGATTATGAACGCGCCGAAAGCTTTTTGAGCTATGGCACCGAACCACTGATTGATAACGCCACGGTACGCCCGGATTGGCTGCCCGATGGTCGTTTCTGGTACCGTAACCTGAATGCTACCGGCAGCGAATTTATATTGGTCGACCCGGCTAAAGGCACACGCTCAGCAGCATTCGACCAGGCAAAACTTGCCGCAGGTCTTTCTACAGCAACCGGTAAACAATACACCGCAGCAATGCTGCCTTTTCAAAGGTTCACCTTTTCGGCAGATGGGAAAGCCATTGTGTTTATGGCTGATGGCAAGCAATGGAAAGCCGACCTGGGCTCGTATGTTGTTACCGAAGATGGTTCGCCCATGGCTGCTGAAGCAGGCGGCGGCGGAAGGCGTGGTGGCAGAGGCGGCGCAGGTGGTGTAAACCTATCGCCGGATGGCAAAAAAGGCGCTTTCATTCGCGACTGGAACCTTTGGGTGCGCGATATGGAAACCAAAAAAGAAACCCAGCTAACTACCGACGGTGTTAAAGATTATGGCTATGCCACAGATAACGCCGGCTGGAAACACAGCGATAATGCAATTTTGATATGGTCGTCTGACTCGAAAAAGATCGCCACTTTTAAAGACGACCAGCGCAAGGTTAGCGATATGTACCTGGTTACTACCAACGTAGGCAAACCAACCCTTAAAGAATGGAAATACCCGCTGCCTGGTGGCGAGATACCAATGATACAACGCTGCATCATCGATATTGACAATGCAAAAGTGGTAATGACCAAAGTTGCTCCTGATCCGCACCGCGCTACATTGAGCGATGACATCGCCAGCAGCGGTACTATGGATGATATTTACTTCAGTTCAGATAACACGAAAGTTGCTTTCGTGTCAACATCGCGCGATCATAAAAACGAAAAAGTTCGCATTGCTGATGCTGCTACCGGCGACGTACGCGAAGTTTTTGAAGAGACTGTAAAAACACAGTTTGAATCAGGTCACGGCGGCATTAACTGGCGCTACCTGGATAAATCGAACGAAATTATCTGGTTCTCAGAACGCGATAACTGGGGCCACCTTTATTTGTATGATGCCACCACCGGCAAGGTTAAAAACCAGATAACCACAGGCGACTACTTAGTCACCAACATTTTAAAGATTGACGAAAAAGCCCGCATGATTTATTTCACGGCTGATGACCGCCAGGCAGAGAATCCTTACTTTGCACAATTCTGCAAAATTGGTTTCGATGGCAAACATTTCGCCAATCTTACACCTGAGGCGGGCAACCATAACGTTACTTTATCGCCAAACGGCAATTACTTTGTTGACAGCTACTCAAAACCAGACGTACCACCGGTTACCGTGCTGCGCGATTTGAACGGCAAAATGATTGCCACCTTAGAAAAAGCTGATGTATCAAGGTTAATGGCTACCGGCTGGAAACCCCTAACTACGTTCTCTGTTAAGGCCCATGACGGCAAAACAGATATCTATGGTTTGATGATAACTCCGTCAAAACTCGATCCGAATAAGAAATATCCAATTATTGATTATATCTATCCTGGTCCGCAGGGAGGTAGCGTTGGCAGTTGGTCGTTCGCAGCTTCAAGGGGCGATGGACAGGCGCTTGCAGAGTTGGGCTTTATAGTAGTTGAGGTTGAAGGCACCAGCAACCCGCTGCGTTCAAAAAGCTTTCACGATATGAGCTATGGTAACATGGCCGAAAACACCTTGCCCGACCAGATAACAGCTATTCGCCAACTGGCCTCGAAATATGGTTACATGGACACAACCCGCGTTGGTATATGGGGACACTCAGGCGGTGGTTTTGCTACAGCCGGCGCGATGTTCCGTTATCCTGACTTCTTTAAAGTTGGCATATCAGAATCGGGCAACCACGAAAACCTTAACTACGAGGATGATTGGGGCGAACGCTACAACGGATTAGTAGGCAATGCTGACTACGCTGCCCAGGCCAACCAAAACCTGGCAAAAAATCTGAAAGGTAAACTGATGCTTGCCCACGGCTTAATGGACGATAACGTACCGCCATATAACACCTTATTAGTTGTTGAAGCGCTTGAGAAAGCCGGCAAGGATTATGACCTGGTGGTGTTCCCTAACAGTCCGCATGGCTATGGCCAGTATTCGCCGTACATGACGCGCCGTCGCTGGGACTATTTCGTAAAGAACCTCCTTGGTGTTGAGCCACCGCACGAATACCAGCTAAAAGCCAAATCCGACCCACGCAATGGTGGCGGAAGGTAAAAATTAGGAAACCTGTATCTTTTTATATGGCCTGCTCCTTTTCGGGGCAGGCTTTTTTTGTTGGATGATAGAATGATCCTTAAAAAACTCCAGCGCATTCGCTCTTCGGAAATTTTATGCGACGCTGGTGTACGTTCAAACGATAAATTGACAAAACTAGTAGCCTTTAGTCGAAAGCTACCGATGAACAAAGCAAAAAAAGCGCGGGTTGACAGGGTTGACACAATTTCGAGGCTGCTATGATATAACGATCACAAAATCAAATAATTACTAAAAACCAGCAGGCAAAACGTGAAAATAATAGCAAAGCAGGAATTGACAACTGACGCGTCGATTTAAACAAAATCCCCGGCTGCTTTCACAACCGGGGATAAAGATTTGTAAAGTATTTAAATTAATGAAGCCAAATTAATGGGTATCAAAGAAAAGCTTTGTAGTTACCACGTCACCACCGATGGCAGCAGATGCCTTGTCGTAGTTTGGCTTGTTAACATTTTGTTCGCTTATAGGGTAGGTAAAGCGCACCGGGAAATCGCTAAACGCGCTGGGTGGTGGCACCAATGCCGGGTAATCCAGTTTCCTATTTACTATCCAGGCATCCCATCCCCTGTTATAAAGGGCGATATACTCCTGACCGGCAATTTTTTGCAGCGGTGTAGCACCGGCAGCGGTTGCATAGGCAATATTGGTTTGTGCAAGGAAAGTCCCGGTTGGGTTGGCGCCTGTCCAATACAATACAGAGGCGCTTATCGCGGCAGTATAGTGCGATTGAATAGTACCACCAACAGCGTATCCCCGTGCAACTGCTTCCGCAAGGTTAAATTCTGTTTCCGAGTAGTCTAACAGCAGGCCAGGGAAGTCAGGGTTGGTAAGGTTTCCGATAGCGCCTGGCGTTAACAGTGCTCCTGCCGGTAACGAGTAATCTGAAAATGCAAGCGAACCATCACCTGTGCCGTTATCTGCACCTTCGTAAATGTTGTTGGATGCACTTTTGGCAAAGAAATATGGAAGCCTTGGGTCCTGTGTTGGGGTATTAGGATTAAGCAAATCGATGAATTGACTTGTACCCACAAAATCGTGCCTTTGGCTTTGTACCAGGTTAACCCAAATTGGATTGGTGTTTGGCGGGGTTGCAACATATTGGAATAAGGCATTATCATCATTCGATGTAAAAACGCCTGCGGTAACAGCAGCCTCAACAGTGGATTTTGCCGTTGCCGGGTCTGAATCGGCAATGGTTATGCCCATTTTAAGCTTGAATGTGTTGGCAAACTTTTTCCATTTGTTTACATCGCCACCATAAATTATATCAGCTGCACCTATGCTGCCAGAATTTGGATCCAATGCCGCTATGTCGGCATCAAGGCGGGTTAACAATGCAGTGTATACAGTTTTGGCATCATCATACTTTGGAAACGGCTTATTAATATCCAAAGCTTCAGAATATGGAATATTACCGAAAGTAGTAACCAAATAATAATAGCTGTACACCTGCAAAATATCGGCAATAGCCGTTTGATTTTTAAGCGTCCCGGCGTCTTTCACATCAAGGACCATAGCTTGTTTCGATTTTTCGAAATTTTGCAGTGTGTTGGTATAAAGGGCGGTCCAGATGCCATCGGGTTGTTTACGGTAGCTTATCTGGTATTGGGTTTCATTTAAATATTGGGTTTCTGTCCATTGCTGTTCAATTAACCTGAATATATTTAAATTCACACTTGGCGACGTCACCGTATTGGTCAACAACCTCTCAGCCTCGGTAAACAACGAGTAGGATGGCACGGTGGAAGGGTTTTTCGGATCGACATTTAAACTTGTCAAATCCTTTTTGCAGGCCCCCAAAGTAAGCAAGGCTGCAAAAATTAATGCTGTTTTTTTCATATCTGTGATGATTAGAAACGTAGTTTTAAATTAAACGAAATGGTACGCACAGTTGGGTATGCACCTTCCTGTATGCCCTGCAGGTTGCCTGATGATAATCCTTCTTCAGGGTCGGCATAAGGCAGGTTTTTATGGATTATCCATAAGTTACGGCCAATAACCTGGAACGTAACCTCTTTTACCGGCCCTAACTTGCCAATTGCACCCTGTGGCAGTGTGTAGCCCAAAATAGCTTCCCTTAATTTAATGAAGCTGGCATCATACACAAATGCTTTTAACGGTAATAAGCCTGCGCCATCGCCAAATGAGCCATAAGGGCCACCGGGCACACGCACGGTATTGGGCTGACCATCGGCAGTAACGCCCGGACGGATAAAGCCACCGCTGTTTGTACCTGTAGTAAGCGGGCTGCGTACCGGGTTCCCTAAATCGTTTGTATAAGCAGTTAACGGGTAAATCCCGTCAGCTAACCCATAAGCTAAGTCGTTAGAGAATACCGAACCGCCTTTACGGATATCGATAAGGAAGCTTAAATTAAAACCTTTGTAAGTAAAGTTGTTATTGATACCACCGGTCCAATCGGGGTTTGTGTTACCGATGTCGTGGTTTGACGAACCTGTTAAAACATACTGTCCATCAGGACCTACTATTGGCTGGCCGTTTTTATAGTAAGTATAATCTGTTCCCCTGATGGTACCCAGCGAGCCATGAAGCGGTGCGTTTAAGGTTTCGCCATTCTGGAAGCTGCCTAACTGCAGGTTTTGCGCCTCGTTGCCGGTTGCATCTTTAAACAATGCGGTAACTTCGTTGCGGTTGCGGGTAAAATTCAGGTTAATTTTCCAGCTAAAATCTTTCGACTTCAACGGGGTACCGTTTAATGAAAGCTCGAAGCCTTTATTGCGCACGTTACCTGCGTTTAAATATTCCGCAGTATAACCGGTAGCTCCGGATACGTTTACAGGCAATATTTCATCAAAAGTATTGGTTACGTAGTAGCTACCGTCAAAACCTAAACGATTGTTAAAGAATGACAACTCCAGGCCAATTTCCTTGCTTTTGGTTTGCTCAGGTTTCAGGTTGGCGTTGTTTTTGGTTGTGCTGGCAACTGTTTGCGGGTTTGAGCCAAACGGTGGCACGATAGTATAAGTATCGTTAACACTGTAAATCGGCGCATCGGCACCAACCTGTGCATAGCTGGCCCTTAACTTTCCGTATGATAACCAGCTGTATTGTTTAAGCAGTTCAGAAAAAATAAAGCCGGCCGAAACTGAAGGATAGTAATATTTATTATTTACTGCCGGTAAGGTTGATGACTGGTCCCTGCGGATTGTACCATCAACCGTTAACATATTTTTCCAGGTAAGGGTTGCACCTGCAAAAACACCATTGATTTCCCTGCGTTGGTAAACCTCTGTTGGCGATAAGGGCGAACTTAATGTATTGGTCAACGAGTATAAACCAGGTATAATTAAACCGCCGTTGGTGCTCGCAAAAATACTATTATCGCTGTTTTTCCTGATGTTGGTACCCAACAATGCTTTCAGGTTAAAATCGTTACCCAGGTTTTTATTAACGTTGGCTAACAGGTCGAAGTTGGTTTCGGAATAGTTATGGTTAAACCTTGAATAGTAAGGAAGGCCAATACTGCCCACGTCATAACGCTCTTCCTGCAGTTCCGAATAAGTATCCAACGATACACGGCCCATGAAGCTTAACCAGCTTGTTGCTTTATAATTCAGGTTGATATTACCTAAATACCTGTTACGCGAGTCGGTTTCATAGTTATGTTCGGTTACCCAATACGGGTTGTTCCAATAAGCAGGGAAGGTGTTGCCGTGTCTTGGGTCGGCCATGTTCCAGGTTATGTTTGATTTTGTACGGTCGTAAGCAGCCTTAAGCTCCTGCACGTCAACGTTTGTTTCCCACCATTGCCTGAAACCAGAGACAACGTTCCTGTTATCGGAGTTTGCACCGTCATAACCGGTTCCGCCACGGCCAGTGCCGTTAGTGTTGTAATAGTTTATGCTTGCGCCTACTATTAATTTGGGTGTAATGTTATAAGTCCCCGAAAAATCAACCAGGTTCTTTTTTAAATTACTGTTTGGTATTACGCCATTTTCATTGCTGTTGGTATATCCCAATTTAAAAGTGCCATTATCACCACCATTGGTAATCATGATACTGTTATTGGTTGATACCGGCTTTTCAAAAAATGTAGTAGGGTCGTTTTTAGCGGCAACCCATGGTGTGGCTTTACCATAATTTGGCGAACTTGGGTCAAAGGCATTCCATTGATATACATTTAAACCAGGATTAAAAGCCGGCCCGTTTGATGCATCAGCATCTGTTTGCACAACTTTAGCATTTGGATTGCCAAATACATTTCCGGAGTAGAATGTACCGCCATAGCCTGCGCCATATTGCTTTTGATATTGTGCAAAGGTTGATTTATCTATCGCACCAAAGCTAACAGTTGAGTTAACAACAATACCCAGGCCTTTTTTGGCTTTCTTGGTGGTAATTAAGATAACACCGTTGCTACCGCGTGAGCCATACAATGCTGTTGCACCGGCACCTTTTAACACAGTAACGTTTTCAATATCATCAGGGTTAATGTCAGATGCGGGGCTACCGTAGTCATAACCGCCGCCACCTTGCTGTTGGTCGCCACCGTTGGTATTGGTATTATCAACCGGCACACCATCAATAACAAACAGCGCCTGGTTATTACCGTAAATTGATTTGTTACCACGCAACACCACGTTGGTTGAGCCGCCCAAAGCATTATTCTGGCGGATCTCCAAACCGGCTACCTTGCCCGACAGTCCATCAATAAAGTTGGTTGAGCGTTGCTTGCTAACTTCATCGCCGTTAACCTGTTGCGCCGCATAGCTTTGCTGGTTACGTGTACGTGTTAAACCAAGTGCGCCGGTAACAACCACTTCACCAAGCTGTTGGGCGGTTGCAACCATTACCACATTTAGCGTGTTTCCGGTTGGGGTTTGTAACTGGGTAGCATAACCCAAAAAGCTGAACGAAAGTGAACCACCATCGGGTATGCTTAAAGTGTATTTACCATTAACGTCGGTTTGGGTTCCGTTTGTTGTTCCTTTTATGGATACCGTTACGCCTGGCAGCGGTAAGCCATCTTCTTTAGCCGTAACTGTCCCGGTTACGGCATGAGTTTGTGCAAATAGCCGGCCCGCGGCTAAAAGGAGAAAGCACAAATTCAGTAGTAGAATTTTTTTCATGAATAAATAGATAATTTAATAGTTAATGTTTAGCGTTAGTTAGTTAACGCAATAAAGGCGGTAAACGTACAGCTACTTTTCGTTTAACTAAAATTTATTTCTGTAATATTTTGTTTACAGAATGTAAATTAATCGTAACGAACTATTTACAATAATTTAGTATAACAATTCAGATTTTCGGCCGTTTCAAAAGCACAACTACCTGAGTTATTTGTAACTATTAGTTAATAGTAAATCTATAATAATAAGGCAGTTATTAGTTAATTGTGGCCGGAAAATACGCGAGGTATTTTCCGGCTTCTTTTTTAATAAAGGCAGATATTGATGGGATATTGAGATGTATTATAAAACATATTGGAATGTATTGTCCAATATGACATCGTATTTAAATGGCGCTTTTTTTTTCCGAATATTGCCTTAAAACCTATTTCAAGGGGCTTTTTATCTCCCAAAGTTTTAGTTTTAGTTTAAATTTCAACCTGGAAAAATGAGTTATCCGGCAGGAAACAGCTGAAATAAATGCAGATTTTTTAGTGTAAAACTTTGTTGTTGACTATAGCCAGCAGCAACAATACGATGAATTTTCAATTTTTTTCTAAGAACGCCGGGATAAATTCCTGCAAAAATTAAATCAGAATCTGGTTTATTGGTACTATTATCACCAAAATTGATCAGCTCAAAACATCATTTTTTAAAGTGGGGCTTATTAAAATTCCGTGCTAACGAGACATAAGATATCAACTATGGCCCTGCCGATGCAAATTCATTAACCGGTAAGCTTATTTTTAACGACCCGGGAGCAGTTACCATTAACGATGCAGGAAACTACACTGTTACACTGGACATGAGCCAGGTTAACCCGAAATATTACGCTTATACCATAGTTAAAAATTAATATAAAGAAGAGGCAAATTATGATTTTCAAACTCAGCGGCCTCCGTGCCTTCTCAGTGAACTCTGTGGTAAAAATTAACCACGGAGTTCACAAAGAGAAGCACAGAGAAACGGAGAATAAACTTTATAAAGCTCTTCTTTCATACAAACTTAAATAATAAGACATTTTAGGCAGATGCCCGGTTAACTGTTTATTTAAAAACAGGCAATGCTATAACCCAACAAAATGCCCGTATTTTTGAGGTAGATAATAAAAAAACAGGGCAGCATTTAATTAAGACAAAAAGGAAAGTGAGTATGAAAATTTACAATTTAAAATTCCAAATGAACAGTTTACTAATAATACTATTATCGGCCTTTTTGGGGACGGGCTGCGGTAAAAAAGCAGTTACCCCCACCAAGCCCGATACCATTGCTACCAAACCTGTTGACACTTATAAAGACCCTGCGGCCTACGGCACACCATTTACAGGCGTGCCCGATACCAAGGATATTGTTATGTACGAGGTTAACCTGCGCTCGTTCAGTTCATCGCATAACCTTGCCGGTGTGCTCGCCAGGCTCGATTCGATAAAGGCGCTTGGCGTTAATACCGTTTGGCTGATGCCGACCTACCCGGTAGGCGTACTGAAATCAGCGGGGGGACTGGGCTCGCCCTATGCCGTTAAAGATTATAACGCAGTAAACAGCGAATTTGGGAACCTCGACGACCTGCGTAATCTTGTAACCGAAGCCCACAACCGCAATATGGCCGTAATACTTGATTGGGTAGCCGACCATACAAGCTGGGATAACGCCTGGATAAACAACAAATCGTGGTATAAACAGGATGGGGCGGGTAATATTATAAGTCCGCCGGGTACAGGCTGGAACGACGTGGCCGCGTTGGATTATAACAGCACCGCCATGCGCACCGCCATGATACGCGCCATGAAGTTTTGGGTACTAACCGCCAATGTTGATGGCTACCGTTGCGATGCTGTTGATTTTGTACCCGATGATTTTTGGAAACAAACGATTGATACCTTACATAAGTTTACTAACCGCAAACTGGTATTACTTGCTGAGGGCGTGAAAACCAGCATGTTTAACAGCGGTTTCCAAATGACTTACGCATTTGATTTTTATGGCACGCTGAAAGGAGTTTTTGCCGGTACCCAAGCGCCAAGTGCATTATTTACCAGCAATACAAATGAAAATAACACATTAGCCCCCGGCGGTTTTAAATTAAGGTACAGCACCAACCATGATGTAACATCGAGCGATGGCGCCACGGTAACCGTTTACAAGGGTAAACAGGGCGCGCTTGCTGCTTATGTGCTGGCCGCCTATATGAACGGAATACCATTGCTTTATACAGGTCAGGAAGTCGGCAGCCCTAAACAATTAAGCATTTTTAGTAACGACGCCATCGACTGGAGCACCAACCCCGACATGACGGCTGCTTACAAAAAGATAATAGCGTTCCGTATCGCTCATGAAGCAATCAAAACCGGGACATTAACACCATATAATGATACCAACGTCATCGCTTTTGAAAAGAAAGCCGGAACTGATGATGTGCTGATATTAGTGAACGCCAAAAACGGCGTAAATGACTTTGCCGTCCCCGCTGCCTTACAAGGCGCATGGACAAACGGAATGACAAATGCCGGCACAACATTAGGCGCCAAGGTAACTTTGCAGCCGTATGAATATATGATATTAAAGAAATAATTTGAAGATGTGGTGATTTGAAAATTTGAAGGTGCCCCGAAAAGCACTAATGACTAATGATCACTGACTAGCAATAAAGATTTTTTCTCTTCGTACAATTGGTTTACAAGGGGCGGGAGCGCTCCCGCTTCCTTGTATTAATTACAGCCAAACCACTTCAATAACAAATTTTGTCATTGCGAGCGAGGTACGAGCGCGGCAACCGCACGCCGTGCACAACCGCCAGTGCAGATAGCTTACCTTTCTTTCCCCTCTGTAAAGTTCGCGGTTGCCGCGCTGCGCTCGCAATGACAATTTTTTTTAGCTCATTACTCCATAAACTCCCACGCACTCTTATATCCCCCAGCTCCTTCAGCATATTTAATCAAATCCGCATAAAAAGGAAAATTACCCAGCGTTGAGCTATCGCCAATAATAACCAGTTTCTTTTTTGCGCGGGTAATGGCCACGTTCATCCGGCGGATATCAGCAAGGAAACCGATATCGCCGCTGGTATTGCTGCGTGTCATGCTGATATAAACTACGTCGCGCTCCTGTCCCTGGAAACTGTCGATGGTGTTAACCGATATCTTATCTGCATGAGCTTGTAATACTTCAGAGCTTAACAACAGCTCCTGCAAAACACGGATTTGTTCTTTATAGGGTGATATTACAGCAATGGTCGGAAAGCCCGCCGCATCTACCTGCAATGATTCTTCCAGTTGTGTTAGATGTTTTATTAAAAACGCCGCTTCCTCCGGGTTTATCGAACTGGTACCTTCCAGTTTTTCGTCAAAACCGCAGCCGGCTGTATCAATAAACGTAAAAGGCAAGTCGCCGGGAATTAATAACCGGTGAGCAACGGATTCATGCGCCTTCAGCCTGTCGCCATAAAACTCTTTTGACGAAAAGCCCATGATGGTTTCATTCATGCGGTATTGTTCCTCCAGCAGCGTTACCGCTTCGGGGTGCAAGGCAACGCACTTTTCCAGCAAAGTGGTGCTTAGCCCGGCACGCGCTGCCTCGTTCGATTTAATAGTTGGGGCCAACTGTAGGTGGTCGCCGGCCATAATAAGCTTTTGAGCTTTCAATATCGGTATCCAGCAGGCAGGTTCAAGCGCCTGTCCGGCTTCATCAATTACCACAGTATTAAACTTTACATTGCGGACGGTGTAATGATTTGAGCCAACCAGCGTAGCAGTAATAACCTGTGCTTTGGCAACCAAATCGTCGATGATAAACTGCTCGGTTTTATCAACCTCACGCATTATTTTGTGGGCCTCATCAAACAGCGCCTTACGCTGGTCGCGTTCAGCTTTGCCAAAGCTCCGCTTGTATTTATGGGCCATATTTTTGTATTCGGAGGCCTGTTTTTTGAGCTTCTTTACATCTTTCACGTAGCTGTGCTCCGCCATTTTGCTGTCAAGGGTTAACGACATCAGCCTTTCAGATACCCGCGCCGGGTTCCCTATACGCAATACGTTCAAACCCTCTACGCTTAACTTTTCACTCAGTAAATCAACAGCGGTATTGCTCGGTGCTACAACCAGTATTTGTTCTTTATTTTGTGCGATGAGCGCCTTTATGGCCTGCACCAGCGTAGTAGTTTTTCCCGTTCCCGGCGGACCGTGAACAATGGCCAGATCCTGCGCCGCCAATATATCCTGAACAGCCTGTTGCTGCGAAGCGTTTAAGCCTGCAAAAGTTGGATATTGATTTTGGCGGGTGAACACGGGGAGCAATTCCCCTGTTAAAATATTGACCAGTCTGCCTTCCGGTTTTTCTTTTACTGCCGATGCCTGTTTAACGGCATTCTGCATTTCATCGTAGCTGTTGTTATCAAAAAGCAATTCGATGCCCAGTTTGCCATCGCGGCTCCAGTCGGGCAACTCATCAGTAAACAGAGTAATTTTTAAGCGGTTGCCGCCCTGGTAGGTAACGGTGCCTTCAACACGGTCTTTCTTTGGGTCGTGGTTGGTAAACAAAACGGCCGGCGAGCCAAACCTGAACTGGTGCGAAATATCATGGTGCGTAGTACGCTCCACCTCAACAGTTAAATAATCGCCACGACTGGGTTCAGTCCCGCGTATGGCTATAGGATACCAGGTTAGGCCGTTAGCCCGGCGGTCGGCTACAGACGATGTTTCGGTAAGTTTTAAATAAGAATTACGGTCTTCCTCACGCTCGATCTTTAATAAATCAAGCAGCTTTTAAAATAAGGCATGTGCAAAGATGGGAGAAATTTTTTGAAGGATGGATAGTGGCTAACCGCGCGCTGGCTTTAATGTCCGCCGGAGTGGACTCACCCGGACGTTGCTTCGCTCGTCCTGCCCTCTCTACGGCAAGCCGTAAAGAGGGCGGCGGAATTATAATTTATAAATACTCCTTGATTTTTCGTAAAACAGCCTGAAGATCAATTAAAATTTCTTCATTTTCGAATCGCAACGTAGTTAGCCCCAAGCCCAGCAATACTTCATCCCGATTTTTATCAAAATCCTTTTTATAAAGATGTACAGGGCCATCAGCTTCGATAACCAATTTTGCTTTAGGCAATAAAAATCGGGGATATAATATGAGTTCCTGCCAAATGCATTAATAACAAAAATTGGATGTTGCCGCAGGAATTTGTAGTTCGAAAATTTCCTGTTTCTAAGATGTTCCCACAAAACTCTTTCGGCGACGGTTTCCCGTTGCCTCAATTCACGACACAGTTCGATTATAGACGCCATAACCGAAAAGTAAATAAATCTTTATTTATCGCAAAACTCAAGTAGAATTTAAAAACAGAAAATCCCCCGCCCTCTTTACGGCTTGCCATAGAGAGGGCAGCTCCAGCGAAGCGTCGAGCGGGTGAGTCCACTCCGGCGGACATTCACGCTAATCACCTGCGCAAGTGCATTCACTACATACCCCATTTATACTACATATGTATTATTGCCAATCCACTAAAACACAGGCATTTTTACATCAACGGCCCAACTATAAAAAACAACCACGGGCCATACAAATTAATTGACCCTAAAAATCAACCACGATGAAAAAAACTTCGACTCTACAACTACTTAAAGGCAGCCTGTTTTTGGCCTTATTCTTAATGGCAGGTAAACAAACAGCATTTAGCCAGGATTGCAATGCCCTGTTTATGCACAAAGTGGGCTCAGAAGCCGAGCTAACTATTTACTCCGCAACACATATGGCACTGGGCAAAAATGTAACCGCAGTAACCGAAGTTAAAGATGAAGACAAGGTACACGTAATTAAAACAACAAGCACACATTACACAGCTGCAGGTGTTTCAAACAGCGTATCAAACCTAACTTATGTTTGTAATGATACTGTAACCCGCCTTTTTTATGATAACAAAGCTATAGCCGAAAAAACCGCCCACGACCTGGAAGAAATAGCAACAAAAAAAGGTGGCAAAGGCTTTGTCTATGCCTCATCGAGCGACCCTATTGAGTTTCCGCTGGAGCTAAAGACCGGGATGACGCTTAAACCTTACGAAAACCTTTCGGCAATGGCTTATACCGTAACCGAAAAGCAATGGAAAGAAGTTGGATTACCCAAATTTAGTAATGTAAACAACTCCGCAGGTTATTACGACCATACAAATGTTAGCCGTAGTTATGTTGAGGAATTAGTTAACAATGGCATTGGCACCAGCACACGCATGGTTACCACCAATATACAGGTTGGCGCACTGGAATCAGTAACTGTACCCGGCGGCACCTTTAATTGTTTTAAAATTACAGCCGAAATGTACACCATGACGGTTGCCAAAAAAGAAACCGGCCGTTGGCTGATAGGTACAGTTGCCCGCAAGTTTACCACACCAAAACAGGAAATTATACAATGGTTTTGCCCCGGAGTTGGCACCGTGAAACAGGAAATTCATGGACCGGATGGAAAGATTATGCTTACTTCGGAGTTGACTAAGCTTACAAATTAGTCGTCAGTTCTATACATAATTGTCATTGCAAGCGAGGAACGAGTGCGGCAATCGCGAACTTTACAGAGCGGATCTGCATAGTTCGCGGTTGCTTCGTTCCTTTACAGCAATGACAAATTTTTTATTACACCCCCAAATCCTTCATCACGTTATTCACTTTTTCATCTAATAGCTTATCAGTTTCGGCATATGCTGCTTTGCTGGCCAGCTTGCCATTAACACTGCAATAGAATTTTATCTTAGGCTCGGTTCCTGAAGGCCGTGCCGAAACAATGGTGCCATCCTCAGTTATAAACTGTAGCACATCGCTGGTTGGCAGTTCAATCTTTTTAGTGGTATTGGTCAGTAAATCGGTTTCAATGCCTTTTTCATAGTCCTTAAGCGTAGCCACTTTTGAGCCACCTAACGTAGCCGGCGGGTTGCTGCGGAACTTCTCCATCATTTCCTTAATCTCTTCTGCTCCGGTTTTTCCTTTTTTAGTGAGGGAAATAAGTTTCTCTTTATAAAAGCCGTATTGCACATAAGTATCAATCAGGGCCTCAAACAGGCTGCTGCCCTTGTCTTTGTAATAGGCTGTCATTTCTGCAATAAACGCGCTTGATATAATAGCATCTTTATCGCGCACCAATTCGCCAATTAAATAGCCATAGCTTTCTTCGCCGCCGCCGATGAAGGTTTGCTTGCCTTCAAATTGGGTCATCAATTCACCGATATACTTAAAGCCGGTTAAAGTGTTATAGCAGGTTACATTTTTGGCTTTGGCAATAGCATCAATCAGGTTGGTGGTAACGATGGTTTTAACAATATACTCGTTGCCTGTTAATTTACCTTTTTCTTCCCACGCGGTTAGCAGGTAGTTGATCAGCATGGTGCCGGTTTGGTTACCGTTTAACAGGATGAACTCGTTGTCAGTATTTTTTACGGCGATGCCTACGCGGTCGGCATCCGGGTCGGTGGCCAGCACCAGGTCGGCATCCGTTTCCTGTGCTTTTTTAAGGGCCAGGGTCAGTGCTTCCTTTTCTTCGGGATTTGGATATATTACCGTTGGGAAATTACCATCCGGTGTAATTTGTTCTTCAACCAAAATAACGTTCTCAAAACCAAAACGCTTTAGGGCCTGCGGAGTAAGTGTAATACCGGTTCCGTGTATCGGTGAGTAAACAATTTTTAAATCTTTCTGGCGCTTAATGGCTTCGGGCGATACAGATAGCTTGGTTATTGCATCCAGGTAAAGCTCATCAATCTCTTCGCCTATCTCCTCTATGTTGGCATCTACCCGGTTAAATTTAATATCATCAACACTGCTTATGGCAGCAACTTCGTCCATCACAGCCTTATCATGCGGCGACACAAACTGCCCGCCATCAGCACCGTAGGCTTTGTAACCATTATACTCTTTAGGGTTATGCGACGCAGTAAGCATCACACCACTGCGACAACCCAGGTGGCGCACCGCGAACGAAAGTTCAGGTGTTGGCCGCAGGGCCTTAAAAAAGTAAACGTAAATATCATTAGCCGAAAACACCTCGGCCGTAATGCGCGAAAACAAATCGGCATTGTTACGGCTATCGTGGGCAATGGCAACCTTTACCTTTTCGCCGGGATAGGTTTTTTTCAGGTAATTGGCCAAACCTTGCGTTGCAGCGCCAATGGTGTATTTATTAATACGGTTGCTGCCAGGCCCCATGATGCCGCGCAGACCTCCGGTACCAAACTCAAGGTCGCGGTAAAACGAATCTGTAAGTTCGGTATATGCTTTATTGTCAATTAAAGTTTGTATTTCTTGTTTAACATCAGCGTCATAGTTGCCGGTAAGCCACACGTTGGCCTTCTGTAAAATTGTTGGGTCTAATTCCTGCATAGTAGTATGTATAATGTCGGTTAATCCCGTATTGGGTTACAATCCAAATATGATAATAAAAAAGTATTTTAAACAGGGGTTGTTTGCAGCAAATAAAAATATTTTGCGATACCGTTGCCACACCTTAATACCTACGACTTCGAAATACGGCCAATAGATGCTTTTTCGTGCTAAATGACAAAATGAACAATAGTAATTAAATATCTATATTAGTATAAATTAATAAGCCTTATGAAATTAGCATTTTTAAATATCGGGGGTGCTGAACTTATTTTAATAATTGTAGCTATATTGTTAATAGTGGCGATAGGCCGGTATGGTAAAGACTCGGCATTGGGTTACTGGGGCTCTATTTTGCTGGCCATATTTACCACGCCAGTTATAGCTTTTATTGTAATTACTTTTCTAAAATTCAGGAAAAGCAGTTAATCTTACCTCGCTACCCGAATCAAGTATAATCTCAATAAACATTTGGTTGTTCAAATAACCTTATCTATAAGTTTATTACAATTTTGCATGTATACTATAATTGATAATAATCATCCCCAATGCTACCACACAAATAAGTGACAGTATGATCATCATCCATAATATTAATTGTTTCATAAAAGGTTGGCGGTGTTTTAATTTATCCAATTGTAAATTATCCGCCATGTAGTCGGGTTTGCCGGTGTGTTGAATTTCCATAGTGTCAATAATCTATCACTCTAGAAATAACACATACCATGCCAAAGCGAATCAAATTTAATTAGAAAATTAAATTATTACTTAAAACTATTATAAAATAGCGAACATTGTCTTGCCTGTCTAGGAAACCTGAGTTGTTTCAAAGAATTTCGTCGGTTTACAGGGCAAATGAGATGCTGTTAAAAGGCCAAATCAACATTTATCGATTTAACTTTTATTCAGACTCGCATACCTGTCTTCAGACGGTAAATAACCGCTCGTTTTCAAAATATTGGCGAGGCGGTTGTAAAAAGCGGGCTCGGTTGGCGTAACGCTGGCCAGGCCGTCAACATATTTATTATACAGGCAAAACAGGGCTGCAATTAAAACTGTATCGTGTAACTCCAGGTCGGTAGCACCTGCTTGCCTTGCTTTATCCACCAGTTCGGCGCTAACTGTACGGGCATCGGCCTGCACATTGCGGGCTATTTGCAGCAGGTGTTTCATCTTTTGGCTTACCGGCGCGTTTTCCGGGTCGTTTTTAACCATTTCGGTAGTGGTGCTTTCACCTAAAAGCGCATCGGCAGCAGCAGTATGCGCGTTACAGCAAAAATTACATTGGTTGCCCTGCGATACCACGGTGGCAATTAACTCCCGCTCGCCTTCGGTTAACGTCGACTCACCGCGCAGCAATATTTGCGTAAGCTGGCGAATGGGCAAAGCGGTATCCTGGCGATAATTCAGCAGACCGGTAATACCGGGCAGGTTGGGGTCTAAGGGTATGTGGGGCATGGCGGTTAAATTTATTGTGCATTTATTAACGGAGTAAATTTATTAAAAAGGCACGAAGGAACGAAGCTGGTGGGCAGACCCTCTCGCCCGGTAAAAAATGCCATGTAACCTCCCGTGTTAAACCTGCGTCACAACGCCAACTTTACAAATCGCAATCTAAAATGCCGGGCACGTCCTCTTTACAAATTCAGCTTACTTTCAAAAACCTGCTGGTATTTATATTTTTCTTTTTTTTGATGCATGAGCTGCACGAGCTAGCCCATATAATAACCGGCCGGCTGATTTGCGGCTGCTGGGGTACCCGCGATTTTAATGTATGGGATATCTACACCGACTGCCAGCGACAACACCCTTTGGCTATTTTGGCGACCTTTGCCGGACCGATATTTACGTTTATTATGCTATGGCTTGGCAGATATTGGTTAAAATATGGAAAATCGAACGGGGTTAAATCATTTGGTTTGATTTTAATATTGGGTAATATGCAATTTGGACGCATGTATATGGCTGCCACCGGATCGGGCGATGAAGTGTGGGGCCTGCGCACATTGTTTTTAAACCACGATCATTCAAATTTACTGATTATAAAAATTGCCGCTTTTGTTATCGTTTCAGTTATTTGTGTGCCGCCGTTGATAACTGCTTACAAGTTTATTTCAAATAAACGAAAGATTTTAGTTTTCATAGGCTTCCTGGTGATACCTCTTATTTTAGATACAGTAGTTATTTTGTTATTATTAAACGGAATCCTGCAAAAAGGCCTGTTAAACCAAGTTTGGATTATGGGCACACCTTTGTTAGTTACTGCCTGGTTTATTTTGTGTGCTGTAATGGTGTCGATCAACACCGGTTGTTTAAGCCGGTTTGCCAAAAGCACCGTGATTGGATAATCCTGTATTCCCATATTTTACTCCTGCTGGCCATTATCAAAATTAAAACCGGCTAATATCCTGCTATCAACTGCAAAATATCAGGCACAATAAATAGTGTTACACCCGTAACTTTATAACCCGTATATTTATAAATTACCGATTTATGATGATGAATAAGTTGCTTAAATACAGCCTGGTTATATTTTGTGGATTAACAACAGTAAGAGCGCATGCCCAATCATACGTACCTGAATGGAATGACGCCCGGATAAAAGTAAAACCGCAGGTGCCCATAAAGGCATATAGCTTTGATTTAAAGGACGTAAAGTTGCTGCCCGGCCCGTTCAAGCAGGCAATGGAGGCTGATGCCGCTTATTTATTAGCTATTGAGCCCGACAGGCTGCTGGCGGCTTTCCGCGCACATTCCGGTCTACAACCCAAAGGCAAAATGTACGGCGGCTGGGAATCATCAGGCCTTGCGGGGCATACGCTGGGGCATTATTTGTCGGCCCTCTCCCTGCATTATGCTTCAACCCGCGAGCCTGAGTTTTTAAAGCGGGTAAACTATATTGTTAGCCAACTTAATGAATGCCAGGTAGCCCGCAAAACCGGCTATATTGGCGCCATTCCCAAAGAAGATACCATCTGGGCCGAGGTTGCCAAAGGCGATATCCGCTCGCACGGCTTCGATTTAAATGGCGGCTGGTCGCCCTGGTACACGGTGCACAAGGTAATGGCTGGGCTGTTAGATGCTTATTTATATTGCAGCAATACCCAGGCGCTTCAGGTTTGCAAGGGTATGGCCAACTGGACAGGCGAAACCATCAAAAACCTTGACGACGAGAAACTGCAAAAAATGATGCTGTGCGAATACGGCGGGATGACGGAAGTACTGGCAAACTTATATGCCATAACCGGCGATAAGAAATACCTGGCGCTGTCCTATAAATTTTACGATAAAAGCATACTCGACCCGCTTGCCAAAAAGGAGGATATATTGCCGGGCAAACATTCAAACACCCAAATCCCCAAAATAATTGCCAGCGCCCGCCGATACGAGTTAACGGGCGATGCCAACGACAAAGCCATTGCCGATTTCTTTTGGGAGACGGTAGTTAACAATCACTCCTACGCCACCGGCGGCAACAGCAACTACGAATATTTAAGCGAACCGCGCAAGCTGAACGACAAGCTCACAGAAAACACTACGGAAACCTGCAACACTTACAATATGCTGAAGCTAACGCGGCATTTGTTTGCAACCGCACCTTCAGCACTGCTGATGGACTACTACGAAAAAGCACTGTATAACCACATACTGGCATCGCAAAACCACGAAACCGGGATGATGTGTTATTTTGTGCCGATGCGCATGGGTGGCAAAAAAGAGTACAGCGACCAGTTTGACACCTTTACGTGTTGCGTAGGCTCGGGCATGGAAAACCATGTTAAATATAACGAGAGCATTTATTCTCGCGGGGCAGATGGTTCGGTTTATGTAAACCTGTTTATTCCGTCGGTTTTAAATTGGACCGCTAAGGGTTTGAGTCTGAAGCAGGAAAGCAACCTGCCAGCTAACGACCATATTAGTTTCACTGTAAACACCTCTAAGCCGGGCCCGTTAACTATCCGCATCCGCAAACCACATTGGGCGATAAATCCCGCCATCAGCATAAATGGCAAACAACAGCCCGTTAAGATTGACGAGCATGGTTACATTGCCATCAGCCGTAACTGGAAAAATGGTGATAAGATAACCTTCACCGCACCCGAAAATTTATATACCGAGGCACTGCCCGATAACGCCAACCGTCGCGCCTTATTTTACGGTCCTGTTTTACTGGCAGGTATTTTAGGTGATAAAGAACCCGACCCGACTAAAGGAATCCCTGTATTTGTTACCAGCGAAACTGATCCCAACAAATGGCTGCAAATGGTAGACAAAAACCAGTTGACCTTCCGAACCCTGAACACTGCACAGCCGCAGGATGTCAACCTTATTCCCTTTAACCGGACCAAAAATGAATATTACTCGGTTTACTGGGATGTGTTTACACCTGATGCATGGACGGTGCAGCAAAAAGCCTACGACGAGCAGCGCAAGCAACAACAGGAACTGGATGCACGTACCACCGATATTTTGCGCGTCGGCGAAATGCAGCCCGAGCGCGACCACAGCTTTAGCGGCGAAAACCTGACCACAGGCGAGGACCATCAAAAGAAATGGCGCTCTACAGAAAATGGCGGCTTTGTTTCATTTGATATGAAGGTTGATGCGAATGCTGAAAATACACTGATCAATACCTACTGGGGCATGGACAACCGCGGCCGCGTGTTTGATATTATGATTGATGGGACCAAAGTAACCACCGTTGATTTAAATAAATATAAGGAAAGCCGTTTTTACGACATCAGTTACGCTATCCCTGTTGAATTAACCAAAAGCAAGCAAAAGGTAACAGTGAAGTTTGTACCGAAGCAAGGCAACAGCGCCGGGCCGGTTTATGGAAGCAGGATGGTGAAGAATTGAAGATGGTGGGCTTATACCTATCACACCGCTAATTAAACATTTAAAATGATGGAAGTGCTGACAGTGTTTTGTCAGCACTTTTTGCATTTTTCGCGGCTATTTTTTTATAAAACCGCTAAATTAAGCCTGAAATGCGCTTTTTGCCGAAATGTATTGAATTTTACCGTTCCACCCCGTTCCTTGTGTTTCACTGTGAACAGCAACGTTTTTTTGCAATTATTTGCACCCAAAACTTAAAATTGTCCCCCCGCAGAGGTATGGAAATTTCTACTTCCCAACCCTGGCCAGCATAGCCGGCTCCAATGCATCCTTATTTAACAATACCGAAATGGTATTGATAACGAAGTAATTCATACTTACATAAATATAACCTTTATAAGGTCCTACTTCGCCCCACGAGTTTTTCACAATAAAATACTCATTGCCTTTGCTATCTTTTGCAAGGCCGGTTATCTGCATCAGGTGGTCGTCCTGTGTAACCTGGGTATCAAACAATTGCTGGCGTATTTCGGGAGTTGCATTTTTTTCGGTAAACGTGGCGTAATCTTTCAGCTCAGTGTCGTCGCTCACCCATTTGGCGTAGCCTTTCATTTGCTGAAATCCTTTGTTGCTTACGTCGGCGTCCCAGGCTATGGTATAGCCTTTCATAATAGCTGTTTTGATATCTCTCATCAGCTCATCAAGCGGCAAATTATAATACATATTGCTGTTGTAATTATCCGGCACTTCCATGGCAAAAGTGGTGTAATACGGGTGGTGCTGAAACGATGTTAAGCCAATATAGCCCGTCGATTTTACCGGCACATTTTCGCTTGCATAGCTTTTGGGGGTATAGGTTTTACCGTTAAAGGTAAATGTAGCGGGCGGAGCGCCAAGGAAGCCATCAAGTATAGCTTTAAACCCAGCTTTCCAGTCCATTGGCACCGCATTCGGGTTATCCTGTAAAACTTTATCAAGGTAAATTTTCAGTTTCCCTTCCATTGCATAATCGTGTTTCAGCACAGTATCACGCCCTACGCCCGGATAAACACTTTGAGGTACAGCTCCATAGGTATCGGTTGAATAAAGCATGTCCTGCTCCAGTCCGCCCTCGGTAAACCGGGTGGTACCGCGCCTGCGGATATATTTTTCGGCTTTATCAAGGTAGAGGTTATAAACCGTAAACACTTCAGACAAATCGGTTTCAGGTTGTTTTTTAAAAAGCAATTCACTCTCAGTTAATGCCGTACTCGAAAAGCACCAGCATGTACCCGACTGCCCCTGGTTTTTAACCGGCGTGGCAGCGTTATTTTTAACGGTGGTAAATTGCGGTTCCTGGGCAAATATGTTGACAGCGACAAAAGATGCCGCCAGCAGTGCTATAATTGGTTTCATAAAGTGGTTTATAAAAACCAAATATATACAAAACAGTATATTATCAATATGCTAAAAGCACAAATAATGGGTATAATAACCAGCTAACAACCATATTACCACGATTGAGTGTACCATAACAACAACCGGCAGCGAATTGATTCCAGCTATTGATAGCATGCGGATTTGGGCGGAGAAGCCGCGGGAAACAACAGCTTCAGTTTGATTTAATAGTCTTCAATAACTCACTGTTAAAGACAGCAGCCGGCGAAATAACGTTTTCATCCAAAGGCACTTTACTTCCGTAACGTTCGCTCATCTTTTTCTTAACTGCCGGGTTTGTTAAGTTAAAATCACGGAGTTTCTGAAGCTTGCCAATCTCGATACCTGCCGCGCGCTGATATATTTTCCAAATCAGTTCCGAGCAATAAATTTTCTCATCGCTCCATTCAAAAGTAATGTCGTAATTTTTGCCTTTAAATTGTTCTGCAATAGCCCACATCTTATACGCAACATCCGGCGTTAAAACTTCATTGGCATTTTTAAGTCGTTTAATAACAAACTTACCGTCTTTTCCTTTTGCAATCCAGTTCTTTAAAGGGGTAAACTTTATGGGCTGCACTGCTTCAAAAACATAGTATTCACTATCCCTTTTAAATATCAATCCGCAATGCGAGTATTGTGATTTTGTAGCAAGTTGGATGACTAAACTTTGTTTCGACAATGAGGTTTGAAAAATCAAATCGCCATCCTTAATTTCACTGTTAAGTTCAAGCTGTTTTACCTCTTTCCTTGCATTAACCAGCTTATTATGTAGTCCCCAAAAATGTCTCCTAATAAAATATCCTCCGGAAAATATTACCAACAATAAAAGTATGGCGATGAGTGTTTTTTTCATAAAAAGGGGGATTTGACCCATCCTGGCTTAAAAGACATTCGGTCGTTTAATATAGCTGAAAAAAGATTATCGGCTGCGAAAATGACTAAGAATATTAAAAGATATTCAGGGAAATTTTTATCTAAAGATATCTCCTTTAAATGGGCAATATCCAAAACAAAGTCAGCCACAAACAGCTAAATAGCATAATGTGGCTGAATTTAATATTGCGGGTGTTATCTCAAGACTCTCGACTCAAGACTTTCGACTTAATTATACCCCCTTGTATTTTTTCCTTCCATCCAGTTTGCAAAGGCTTTATTCACCACTTTGTTACCGCCCGGCGTTGGGTAATTTCCTGAGAAGTACCAGTCGCCCTGGTGATCGGGGCAGGCTTTGTGCAGGTTATCAAGTGTTTGGTAGATAACTTTTACATCGGCTTTTATCTCTTTCGGCGTGATGATTTGTGCAATGCGGTCAGATATTTCCTGGTCGGTAAACGGCTCGTAAATGGCCTTTACGTAGTTTTCCACTTCCTCTTTAGGCAGCTTAGCGCTATCTTTACATTGCTGGTATACTTTTAATATCACATCATCTTTGCCTGCATCTTTTAACAAGCTGATAGCCGCTTCAAATGCCACAAACTCGCCCATGCGCGACATATCGATACCATAACAATCAGGGAAACGTATTTGCGGGGCTGATGATACCACCACAATTTTTATAGGGCCAAGCCTGTCCAGTATCTTTAGTATACTTTGCTTAAGTGTGGTACCACGTACAATGGAGTCATCTAAAACAACCAACGTGTCAGTTCCCTTATTTATAAGGCCATAAGTGGTATCGTAAACGTGCGCAACCATTTCGCTGCGGTCTGCATCCTGTGTAATAAAGGTGCGCAGCTTAACGTCTTTTATTGCAATCTTCTCCACACGGGGCGCCATTGCAAGCACCTCCGTCAGTTCTTCTTCGGTAATTTTATCTTCGCGGTTCAGCAACCTGTCACGCTGGTATTTTTTGATGTACTTATGCACACCCTCAACCATACCATAGAACGCTACCTCGGCAGTATTCGGAATGTACGAGAAAACAGTGTTTTTTACATCATGGTCAACATATTCCAATATCTGCTGGCAGAGTAAACGACCAAGTTGTTTACGCTCACGGTAAATATCGGCATCGCTGCCGCGCGAAAAATAGATCCGCTCAAACGAGCAT
This sequence comes from Mucilaginibacter flavidus, assembly GCF_024055575.1. Lineage (GTDB taxonomy): Bacteria > Bacteroidota > Bacteroidia > Sphingobacteriales > Sphingobacteriaceae > Mucilaginibacter > Mucilaginibacter flavidus. Next base: position 440,147 of record NZ_JAMXOE010000001.1, read on the forward strand.
GATTTCTTTTCGGCAGGCTCGCTCACCATATCCTCGGTTATTTTGCCGTTCTTTTTTACAATAAGGGCATGGCCGGGTTTTATCTCCTTAATATCCTCAATAGGTATATTAAAGGCAGTTTGTAGTGCAGGCCTTTCGGATGCGGCTACAACAATTTCATCGTTATAATAATAAAACGCGGGGCGTATGCCTGCCGGATCGCGCATTACAAATGCATCACCATGGCCCAAAATACCGGCTATGGTATAGCCACCATCCCAGTTTTTTGCTGATTTACGCAGAATTTTCGCCACATCCATATCATTGGCAATCAGCTTGCTAATCTGTATGTTGTCGTCTAACCCTTCGCGTTTGTATTGGTCAAACAAACCCTGGTTTTCAGTATCAATAAAGTGGCCTATTTTTTCGAGTACGGTAACGGTATCCGCTTTTTCTTTGGGGTGCTGGCCAAGGCCATATAGCTGTTGTAACAGCTCGTCAACGTTGGTCATGTTAAAGTTGCCGGCAATAACCAGGTTACGCGTCATCCAGTTGTTTTGCCTTAAAAACGGGTGGCAATTCTCGATGCTGTTTTTACCATGGGTGCCGTAACGCAGGTGCCCCAGTAAAACTTCACCGGTAAAGCTCACATGCTCTTTCAGCCATTCGGCATCCTTCATTCTCTCAGGCGTTTCCTTCTGAATTTCGGCGAACTTCTTCTGTATGTACTCAAAAATATCGGCTACTGCATTCGAGGCCATTGACCGGTGGCGGCTTATGTAGCGTTTACCGGGTTCAATATCCAGTTTAATGGTTGCAACACCTGCGCCATCCTGGCCGCGGTTGTGTTGTTTTTCCATTAAAAGGTAAAGCTTGTTTATGCCATAAAGGGCAGTGCCGTATTTTTGCTGATAAAAAGAAAGCGGTTTTAACAGGCGAATAAATGCCACACCGCATTCATGTTTAATCTGATCACTCATGCTTGGTAATGAGCGGCAAAGTTATAATTTAAATGTTAAAACTCGGAATTAACAATGTCATAAAATTGCATTAATGTTGAAGTGGAAAAATTGATGAATTAGTGAGTTAGTGAATTAGCGATTTTTTAGGAGAACGTATGATTAAGGGATTTCATAGTTTCCTGATTTCTAATGTACCAGGCATCCTATTAATCTAAAAAATCCCTTAATCCCGGTTCTATTTCCCAAACCCAACCAACTTATGCAGCATCCCCGGGTCGTAAATTTTACCGCCTTTTATTACGGTTGTAACTTTACGTATATCCCTTATAGTTGTCAACGGGTCACCGTCTACTATAATAATATCAGCCTTTTTACCAACTTCAACAGAGCCTGTTTCTTTATCCATCTTCATTACCGAAGCAGGGGTTATAGTTGCGGTACGGATTGCCTGCATGGGTGTTAACCCGGCCTGCACATACAATTCCAGCTCACGATCAAGGCTGTAGCCGGGGAAACCCTGGTCCGTGCCGGCAACTATGGTTATGCCGTTATCATACATTACTTTCACCAGTTTCTGGAAACTGTCCCAAATGGGTTTCAGCCTTGTGGCGCTTGCCGGGTCGGTACCCGTGTTTTTAAAAATGGCTTGTAAGGGCAACGGTAGTGAGTAAAACGCAGGTTCCATTTCGGTTATGTCTTCCTTCGTCGACCGGAAAAACATTTCGAACACACCCACTGTAGGATCAATAACCGTATGGTGCGCCTTAATAAATTTAAGCGCAGCTATACTGGTCGAGTCCTCAAAATTTACAGAACGGTCTTTATTTCGCTTCATAACCGAATATACATACTGCACGTGGTTAACCATATCCATACCCGAATCAACCCCCGCCTGCAAAGTCATTCCATTAGGTATATGCCCGGTAACAGTCAGTCCAAGCTTATGCGCCTCATCGCAAATGGCTTTTACAATGGCCGGTTTTGCCGAGCTGTAAATTTTTATCTGCACAAAGCCGTTATCCTTATAACGGTCAACTTCTTTTATCGCCTCTTCCTTAGTATCAGCCTGTATAATGCCCAGCGCCATTGGGCCCTTGCCATCAATAATTCCGGCCTTTAATATTTTAGGGCCAATACCTTTCCCGTTATCAATTGCACTTTGCACCGAATTGATAAAACCAAACTCGTTACCGCAATCGCGTACCGTAGTTACACCCGCTGCAAGGTAAGCCGGGCCCCAGTCAACCTGTTCAAAGTGGGCATGCATATCCCACAGACCGGGCAATATGGTTTTGCCTTTGGCATCAATAATTTTTGCGCCTGCAGGTATGGCTACTTTGCCTGCTTCGCCAACTTTTTTGATGATGCCGTTTTCAATTATTACTGTCGAATTAGGTGTCGATTTCGAGTTAATCACATCTATTACCGTTCCGCCGGTTATGGCAATTACTTTATCGGCAGCTGTTGATTTTGGTGTTGATTTTGCGAACAGCTCCATGCCGTAAGTAGCTGCTTTGCCAATAAACTGCGGCAGCAGGCTTTCGTATGGCTCCAGCATCATTTCTAGTTTGTCGGCTTCTGCATCGTTGGTTATCAGGCATACCAGTTGCCCTGCTTTATCAGTCCACACAATTTCGTTACCCCAAATTAAGCCGCCAATGGTATAGCGGTCGAACTGCAGCGTTTTGCCATTGAAGGTGAAAGTGTCGTCGCCACTCTTTTTTATCTGTACACTCCCGAATGGCAGCGTGGTGATGCTCGCCGGTTCATGATGGTTTTTCCAGTATTGTATCAGCACCTGCTGCACAGTTCCGGGTGCATAGCTGGCAACCGGGAAAGCAAGGGTAGTAAGCTGCTGCTGGTAAGATGAGTCGTTAACCTTTATGCGTGCCAGCGTACCCGAAATGCCAATGGTATCGTTAATAGTAGCCGATCGCGCCGTATTACCTTTTATTTTTAAGCTGATAGGTTCGTTGGCCGCTGTAAGTTTCAGTTCAGCTTTTAGCGGAACAGGCGAGCCCCGGTCTACAAATTTAAAGTCAACTGTATAGGTAATTTCGTTGCCGGTTTTGCTAACGCGATAGACTTCTTTACCAATATGCTGCTCAAATTTATGCAGCAAAAAGGTAACACTATCCGGTTTGTTTTGGGCGTCGGCAGCAAAAACAGAACACAATAAAAGTGCCGGGAGTATGTATTTTTTCATAGGATTTACTAAAGTTTCGGAAAGTTAAAGATAGGTATTTTATTGATTTTCGAAATTTAACAAAAGCCCAATTAATCGGTGAAATCATCCTCCAATCGGTGTAATCATCACCTAAATTTATCCTTCATGCCCAATAACCCCCATATCCCGCCACTATGAATAGCCAATATCCTGCTGCCCCGCTTAAAATAATCTGCGGCTGCCAAATCAAACAAAGCATATAGCATTTTACCCGTATAAACCGGTTCAATCAGTATCCCGGTTTCAGCCACAAATTGTTTAATAAAATTGATCAGCCTTTCGTCGGTTTTTCCGTAACCGCCAAAGTGATAGGAAGTATGTAAATGATAATCGGCAGGCGCCGTTAAAAATTTATCTATTTCGTTTTTAATAAAGTCCCCATTTTTCAACACAGGGATTGCATGAAATTGGGTGGACAGTTGGTTCCGTTGGATTCCATTAATAATTCCGGCAGCGGTAGTTCCCGTTCCGCAGGCGCAAAAAACATGATCATAGGGCTCAGTAAGTTCATCAACCAGTTCGCTGCAACCTTTTGCGCCCTCAGCACTTGCGCCGCCTTCGTCAATAAAAATCGCATCTGCATCATCGCCAAAATATTTATCAAATAAGGCTGGTTTATCGCGATAGCTTTCCCTATCGGTGAAAATCAAATTCATGCCATGTAAGCGGCATAAAAACAAGGTGTCGTTGGTTACTTCTTCACCCCTTACAAAGCCTGTCGCTTTAAATCCAAATTTTGCCGCAGCAGCAGCCGTGGCCAGTAAATGGTTGGAATACGCCCCACCGAATGTTACCAGTTGATTTTTATTTTCGGCCTGCGCGCGTTGCAGCAAATACTTCAGCTTGCGCCATTTATTGCCGGATATAATAGGGTGGATAAGGTCGTCCCGTTTGATAAAAACCTCTATGCCCTTTTCATCAAACAACTTGTTTTTTATTTGATGAATGGGGCTATAAATTTCGAGGTTAATGTGCATGGGGCAAATTTATGGAAAATTTCGCCGTTGGTTCGTTTGACGCGCAGGGCGATGCCCATCGCGTTAACGCCACGGTTGCTAATCATCAAATCCCAAACCCTATCCCCGCATTTACCGATTTATATTGCGCCAAACTGCCTGATGCATAAAAACGAAAAAAGCCGAGGCTCAATTGAAAACCAACATCAGCACGCACGCCACTAATTACGTTCTCGCTGATGGATACCGGGTTGGTAAACGTTGTATAGGTATTTGTTATTAACGTGCCGCCGGTGGTAACAGGGTAATTTCCTACTGCTGTAACACCTGCATGCGTAGTATTATAGCCCAGAGCCAAAAACGGGGTAAACGACAGCAGCTTTTTTGATATGATAACCTCGCCCGTAAAACTGTTGAAACTGCCATCCAGGTATTGATTACTAAAGTTGGTGCTTTGCTGGCTGTCTTTAGGCTGCGCGCCATTTTCGGGGGTAACGTTAAGTGTTTTGGTTAAGTTTAAATGGCTGTAGCCGATGGCAATGGCAAGGTCGAACGGTAACAATTCACCGGCAGTTTTTCCATAAATATCCTGCATTATGTTGTGTTTTAAGCCGAAGCCTACCATTGATATGCTCCCAAAGTCGCTGCCTACGGTTACCTTGGGTATAGCGCGTAAGGTAATGTCCGTATTTTGAGGCAGGCCAACCGTAACCTGTATCTGCGGGGCCGGTATTACCGCTATAACACCGGCGGGGGTATTAAAATCGGCTACTTTGTTGCCGTTATCGTCGTAGATGTTAAGCTTTGGGCCGTCGGTATTCTTAGCGCCCCCAAAGGTTGGGGCAATAGTCAGACCCGGATCGGCGGGCTTTACGTGGTTTGACAATCCTATTTTAGTAACATCAAAAGTTTTATCAGCCGACGAAATAAATGCTGCCGATGCGGTAATGCGTACATCAAATTTAAGTATGCCTTTCGTTTTGGCGGTGTTGGTCCAGCCGCTGTTTTGATCCACGCCCAGGCCCTTAAAAAACGGCAACGCATAGGCATTTAATAATTTTGTAGCATCGGCGGGGCTCGATTTAATAAGGCCCGAAAAGGAGTTCTGCGCATTTGCGACAAACACGGTGCTAACTAAGAAAGCTACTGTTAAAAAGTAATAATATTTTCTCATACAGTACTAAACGCTTATTACCGGGACATATTTTTTTACTATTATCATTATGTGAAAAAACGACTACTTTTGCCCCGATGACCGACGACGCCGCATTTATTGAGCAGGAAGAGCAAGACCTTTATGAGCACCTAAGGATTGTGGTTGATAAGGGCCAGTCGCTGTTGCGTATTGATAAGTTTTTGATGCACCGCGTTGAAAACGCATCGCGTAACCGCATACAAAACGCTATTGAGCTTGGTAATGTGTTGGTTAACGATAAGGTCACCAAATCAAGCTACCAGGTGAAACCGCTTGACGTTATTTCGGTGGTGTTGCCGCACCCTCCCCGCGATACCGAAGTTTACCCGGAAAACATCCCTATTAATATTGTTTACGAGGACGACGATGTACTGGTGGTTAACAAACCGGCAGGCATGGTGGTGCACCCCGGTTACAACAATTATACAGGCACACTGGTTAATGCGCTGGTTTTCCATTTTCAGCAATTACCAACTTTACCGGGTAATGATGGCCGGCCGGGGCTGGTACACCGCATTGATAAAGATACATCGGGCCTGTTGCTGATCAGTAAAAACGAACGCAGCATGACCTGGCTTGCTCGTCAGTTTTTTGAGCATACCATAGCCCGCAAATACATTGCCCTGGTTTGGGGCGATTTACCCGAAGACGGTACCGTAACCGGTTACATAGGCCGCAGCATAGCCGACCGGCGGGTGATGAGTATTTACGACGACCCCGAAAAAGGAAAATGGTCGGTAACACATTACCGGGTGCTGGAGCGCATGGACTACGTTACGCTGATTGAGTGCCAGCTCGAAACAGGCCGCACGCACCAGATACGAGCCCACATGAAACACATCGGCCATCCCCTGTTTAGCGATGCCACTTATGGCGGCGATAAAATATTAAAAGGAACTGTTTTCAGTAAATACAAACAATTTGTCGAAAATTGCTTTGAGTTAATGCCACGCCAGGCGCTGCATGCACAGTCGCTGGGGTTTTTACATCCAACAATAAAAAAACAATTACATTTTGAAGCGCCCCTGCCCGAAGATTTTGCCGCAGTTTTGCAAAAGTGGAGGAAATATGTAGGAGAGCGCGTAGCCGACAGTTGATGGTTCGTAGTTGATGGTTCATAGCCGCTGCACTTTTTGCACCATGAACCATGAACTGTGAATTTCCTACAATGAACTATGAACCATTAACCATGAACAACTAAAAAACAACCATGACACCCGTTTTTATCAATTTTAATGGAGAAATACTTCCGGCTGATACCAAACTGGTTTCGATAAATAACCGTGCTTTTAAATATGGCGATGGCCTGTTTGAGAGCATGCGTATGATGAAGGGGCAGCTGAAATTCCCGGAACTGCATGCCGAGCGCCTGCAAAAAGGGATGAAGGCGTTGAAAATTGATGGCTACTCGGCTATGGATGCCTGGTTTTTAAAAGAGAAAGTTGCCGACCTTGCCCGCCGCAACAAAGCCAAGCATGGCCGGCTGCGCTTAACCGTTTACAGGGATGCCGGCGGCTTATATACCCCAACCCAAAACAAGATGGGCTGGTGCCTGGAGTTACAGCCAATGGATGAGCCCCGTTATTTTTTGAACGACAAAGGGTTGATAATGGATATTTACAGTGAACTGCCCAAGCCAACCAATTACCTGTCGAACATTAAAACCTGCAACTCACTAATTTACGTGATGGCAGGCCTATACAAAACCCAAAACAAACTTGACGATGTTTTCTTACTGAACCAGGCCGGTAATTTATGCGAAGCCAGCAGTTCGAACATTTTCATATCCTACAAAAAACACCTTTACACGCCCGCTTTAAGCGAGGGCTGCGTGGAAGGCGTTATGCGCCATGTGCTGATCGGCCTGGCAAAAAATAATAACATCCCGGTTACCGAGGCACAGATAAGTCCGGATATATTGTACGAAGCCGATGAGGTGTTTTTAACAAACGCCGGCCGTGGTATTCAAAGTGTAATAGGGTTTGGGGTACGGCGGTATTTTAACGAGTTGAGTAAAATTCTTGTCGAAGAGCTTAATAAGCTATAGCGAGCCGCCGCTCTGCCTAAGTTGCCGACTGGCTAATTTTAATTTTATAACATCTTCCCAGTCTTCGCAAATCAAATCAACAAGTTCAATTTCCAGTATTTCTGCAATTTCAACTAGCCTGTTCAGGGTAATATTACTATATCCCAGTTCAATTTTGCTGTAGGCATTTTGAGATATTTTAAGTTTCGCCGCCAGGTAATCCTGCGTGTAATTTCTAAACTCCCGAATCTTACGGATATTCGAGACTATGGCTTTAGTTTTTAAATCGCTTATCGACCTCATAAAAATTTAGTTATAAAGTAGTATAAACGAAGTAATTAGCTAAGCGGTTTTTTTAAATCCAAATTAACTTATACGCAAATTTACCGGGTGACTGCCGTTTTTTGTACAGGCAATAAAATGACACAAAAAAGGGGATTTTAACACAAGTGCTGACTAACTTGCTTCGTAATAAAAAAATGACAGTTACCACTTACTTTCCCACGGATGCTTTAAAGCCGTTTATCAAACACTACCTGGTTATTGAAAGCGACAGGGAGGTTATTAACCGGCTGGTGCCCGATACTTCGGTGGTGCTGGTTTTTAGATATAAAGGAAATGTAAACTACGCAGCCGGGGGCATCGAAACCAATATACCGGCGTCGGTTTTAACGGGTTTAAAAAAAACTTCGCGGTTAGTAAACTATTCTGCCGGGTCTGCAGCTATCCTGGTAATATTTAAAACTGCGGCAGCAGGCAGCTTTTTCAAAGTACCGCTTCACAAATTATTTGAAGATAGCTTGCCCCTCGATAATTTTATCAGCAGCCCGCAAGCTTCAGAAATTGAAGAGCGGCTATCAGCTGCAAAAAATAACGTTGCAAGAATAATTTTAATTGAGCAGTTTCTATTTTCTCAATATAAGGGCGCCGGCGGGGATCAACTTGTTTTAGCAGCTATAGAAAAGATGTATGCTGCCAAAGGTTTTTACAAAATAAAAAATCTGGCCGACTCACTGTATATAAGCCAGGACGCCTTTGAAAAAAGGTTCAGAAAGAGTGCAGGTGCATCACCGAAACAATTTTCGTCTATTATACGCATGAGGACTATCATAGCAAACGGCAAGAAGCATGAAAAGTTTAACCAACTGGCCTACAATGCCGGCTATTTCGATCAATCGCACTTTAATAATGATTTCAAGCTATTTACCGGCCAAACCCCGTCAGATTTTTTCAAGTCGTCATCCTTCTGGTAAAACAGCTGTATGTGAAGATCAATGAAACAATTGTTATTGCTTATTAACTATAAATTCTTTTTTTTCATAGATCAGGCCATTTGACGATATCCCCTGCACTATTATGGAGAACACACCTGTTATGTCGCTGGTATAAAACTCAAACTCAATTTCTTTCGAATTAATGAAACATGCATGTTTCCAAAAAATGGTTGATTGATACTCAGGTTCAGGAGGATTGAATACTGAATAGTCTGACCCGTAGAATTCCCCGGGGTAATTTACACCATTCACCACTATAGTTGAGGGCCCCTTAGTAATTAATGTGCAGCCTTGATAAACAGCAAGTCTTCCATATCTATCGCGGTAGCTTTCACCAATTACCGGCGACGTATTTCCCATTTCATCCGGGTGATTAGGACAATTAAGGTAACCATACTTACACACATAATCCCCGCATTCATTTCTTTGGCCCAAACGCATTTGCTGAAGACTATAGGTATCTTCTTTTTGGCCTGTAATTTTCACCTCTTTCAAATTAATTACATGGTTTAACCCTTTTACGGTTGCCGAGTCTGAACTTATTACAGGTACCGGTATTACGCTATAATTACCAGGCTTAAATCCATTTATCAATACATTGTTAGCTAATTTAAAAGAGTCTTTCATTTTTATCGCATAAACATCAGCTGTTCCCTCACTCAGCATTACGTAAATTTTTCTTCGTTCCGCCGTAATAGCATTAGTGTTGTCTAATTGAAAATCGCCTTTTGCAGTGGTTGTAATAACTTTTGAAGCAGAATCGGTCATCACTACCAACGCGACGGGCTTTTTTAATGGTTTTCCGTACCTGGTGACCGCCCCGCTTATTAACACTCGTTTTTCGTCAACTGTACTATCCTTTGCGTTGTCGCGGGTCATGTTTTGCCAGCTATATTTTCGCCAGCCTTTAATCAGCAATACTTTTTCTAGGTAGTCCTTATCGCCTGCATTTTGTCCCATATAAGTGTCCCGCACAGGAAGGGACTCTAGTTCTTGTTTCAGGGAAAAGAAGCTTTCAATATCATTTGCTTTTTTTGCTTCAATTTTATTGTTCTGAACGCACGCCACAGTCACGATACCCGTTGTTGAGTCGCCTTTAGGTAATAGCATCTTTAATTTTATGCGTACTTTTTGCCTGGTGGTATAAGCAGCCCTGTTAGTAGTTATACTTACCGGGCTGCGCCGGTTATAATGTGCGAAAAATATTCGCTCGGCACAGGGCCGCTGCAAACTATCTAATACGGTAATGGCGGTAAGTCCTTTTGGCAGTTCTGTAAGGTTTACCAGTATTTTTTTTCCATCTGCAGTTACCTTAACAGGAAATGAATAAAATACCTGCCTGAAATTGTGAACCATAACCAGGAATTTTCCGGGGTACTTGCTCGTTAATTTCAATTGGAGTGAATCATCGGAAATTGCTTTTTGGGTGGTTATTACAACGCCGTATGGTAATGTGCCGGGCAATGCATAGCTGATATTGCCGGAGAAGCCCATAGGCTTCAGTTCATATTTACTCCCCAGCCGCGGCATGAACCTGAACCGGCCCATCCCATAGCTGTCGGTATGAACGGTGTCGATAATATAATTATCCTGGTATAATACGGCATTAATGCTTAACGGGCGTCCATATACTGTTTTTGCTTCCCAGCCAACAGTACTTACCAATCCGTCGATAAGGTAACCGCCTTCCGGATAAAATTTAATATTTAGTTTTTTGTCATTAACAGGCAACAACATTTTAACATTCCTTACTTCGTTTTTATAAGCAACCCTAACATTCAAAAAATTCCTGCCGGGTTCAACCTGGCTATGGGCAATCGAAAAAAGGTATTTCCCGTCTGCATTTGTTTTTACCGTGCCCGACGAAATTTTATTGCTGACGAGCCCTAACTCCCATGTTACAACTGCGTTTTTTATCGGTACATGGTCTTTAGTTTCAACCGTAAGGCTAATCTGTTCACCATTGTTCGCTTTGGCTCCAGCTGTATCAATCAACTTTAACGAGGCAAAAAAGGGCGTTTCGGCGGCACTCTTAGTGCTTATCGGCTGAATAAACACATCCTTCGGGATACCATTTGCTAAAATGTTAGTATAAGTTATGAAAGAGTAATCACCGGGCGGGATTGAGTCGGGGATAATTGCGTGCCCAAATGCTAAGCCGTTGGCCATCTCAAATTTTTGATCTAATGCAATCGATCCGATTTGGTCATTGATGAGTATTGCAGAGAGCATCGTCGGCCCGTACGCCTGTTTACTATAATTCAACAGGTAAGCTGTAAACCAAACGCTTTCATTGTTGACGTATATTGTTTTATCGAAACAGGTAAATAATGAAGAGGGTGCACTCTTTTTTCCGTATGAAATAATTTTTGAGGTAAGTGAATCTATTGAACGGTTGTTGCTTTGCGCCGAAAGAGTGACAAAATGCAAAACAAAGAAAATAAATAAGGAAAATGGTTTAATGATATCTTTTATATTGTCGGCCATTGTCATGCAACTTGTGTTTTTTTGTCGACCGCCCGCCGCTTTGCCATTACCTTGTTTAATAAGGTCAGCTTGGCATTACACCGCAAAAACATTTCGTCAACCAGGTTGGTATTTTTATTATGGATGGCGCTTACATCTGAATAACCGAAATTTTGTTGCAACGAAACCGGGGGCGATAATATCATTTTATTTGCGGTAATCCGGGATAGTAAAATGTCGGCAACAACGGTATCATCGAATGGTTCACTAAGAACACTTTCAAATGCTTTTTTATAAAGTATCACAAATTGCGTGGCCAGGCAGGTATCCACCCAGAAACGGTTTGCACTAACGGGTATAGCAAAGTTGAAATAACTTGTGCCACCCGACATATATTCAACATCCTGCCGGTGCGCTTCCAGGATATTTTTCAACAAATACTCCCTTGAATAATCGGCAGTAAAACGATGGTCATCTTCACAAATAATTATTACGTCATCGTCGTTGTCGATAGCCATTTGAACTATTTTTCTGAAACTCTGCCACAAGCCTACAGCCCCTATTTTATGCCTGCAGGCTTGGACAATTGTTACTTCAAACTCGGGTTTGTCGTTAAACTGGTTTATAATATGCGCTTTTCGTTCAGTTCGTTCCGGAAGGTTAATTATATACGTTGGAATGCTAATATTTTCAGGCACCTTAACGGGAGTCATCAATTGCGTTTCCCTATTTCTAAGTTCATAAAACGTAGCTGTCTCTTTTAATATTAGTACGTTGACCGCAGTGTCCCGGAATAAGTTTTCTACTTTAACCTGTGTATTATTCCGGGGTGTTACGTCGGAATAACCAAAGCTCTTCTGGGTCGAAAAAAATGGAAAAACAAAGTATTTATTGTCAGTCAGCGATGCAATTTTATAGTCTGCAGTATCACTCGGGTTAAAATCAGCGTCCACAATGTTTTGAAAGAATCTCCTGTATATAATCATAAACTGGGTTCCGGAAAATCCCTCCATCCAGAACAATTTTTCCGACATCTGCAAACAGCCTTTTAATGAACTTATACCCCCCGAAAGGACATCCGCCTGTAATCCATCAGCTTCGGTGATAGCATTCCTCAGTGCTTCAGCCGAATATTGTGGCCCAAAAGCGTGATCATCTTCGCATACAGCTACATATTCATCATTATTATCGATTGCATCTAAAATAATATATTTAATTGTGTTCCATAAACTAATAACGGCATATTGATGCGCTATGGGTTCAATAACCTGTAAAGCAAATTCATCTCTTCCTGCAAATTCATTTATTATATGTTCTTTGCGGTCGGGTCTGCTTTTCAGGTTAATAATAAAAGTGGGGATAGGTATCTGATTGGTCATTTTATGGTTTTAGCATTAATAACTTAAAAAATATTTCAAATCCGTCAGGCTGTGTAGATAATAAAGAGAAATAATGCCATTAACTTTTAAAGAGAGACAAACAAAATAACGACTGCCACTATTCAATACGGGCCTTGTCCATTTCGCTCTTCGCTCAAGTTAATGACATTAGTAATAAAACTATTAATTTACATGAACCTTGCATTATGAAAATGCCAGCGTCCACGAAAAAATAGTAAGAAATCAATTCTAGATACAAACACCATTACTGCAAGTTTTACCTGCGCCGCAAGTTGGGTAACATGGCTCTCCCCAGCCAACCACAACGCAAACGTAATTGACACATGCATAGTTATAACCAGTACCACAATCTGCTACTACCTGGCAATGGCCGCCTTCGCTTCCACCAACCACATTCCTGAGCTGTTGCCTTGTAAGCCTCCCTCCAGCGCTGATTTCAAGCGCTTCGAGCTTTAACTTTTTCATAATAATATGTTTAAATTGTGCCTCTATTATCGGGTTGCGGCTTTTCCCTATCCTGTTTTACCGAAGACAGGCAACTTATTGTTCTCGAGACAATTTCTTTGCTTTATATAAATGTTTTATATCGTTCGGTTTATAGTTTTGGGAGGCTGCGCCCGTTAATAATGTTGCGCGTCATGATGCCATTCAAGGCGTTTACAAATACAAACTCACCCCGCTCGTTTCCAAGACGGCTAAATAATGGTTCCGCTATCCTTGTGACAGATAACTTTTTAAAAGTATAGCAATAAGTTATATCAGGTACCCGATAGTTGGGTAAATCAATTTCACTTACAAAACGGCTTAAAACCAGCGAAGGATTATTTTTCATGAAAAGGTTTGGTGTACAATTAGTAAGTTGCAATATAATTGGGACTGCAATATAATTAAATACATGTCAAGAATACAAGTATTTTTTTTAAAATATATGCACCCCAATACGGATATCCGCACAGCAGCATTTTTATTGTATGCGCTCCTGATTTTAATGTTCCATGTGCCCTATTTTGGCTTATGGCATCAAATGAAGATCGAACGGGTAAATCAATGATTTTTTACAAGGTCTGAATCTGCTATAACCGGAACTTTGTAGAAAACACTGAAATAAAATGAAACAAATACTTATTGATAAATTCGTGGTGCCGGCAGCAGCGCTTACTGAATTCACAAAACGGATGAACTACAACCGTAACTTTATAAAAAAACTCGACGGATTTGTGCACGATGCCGCGTACAAACGCACAAACGAAGCCGGAGACCCGGTAATAGTTACCATGGCTGTTTGGGGAAATGCAGGCATGATTGAAAAAGCCAAAATTGCCGTGCAGGCCGAATATCAGCGCATAGGATTCAACATGGTTGATTTTATAACCAACCTGGGTATTAAAATAGAACGCGAATTTTACGAAGAACTAACTGAGTAGCTTAAGTCGAAAGTCTTTAGTCGGAGTCAATAGTCGAATTCTTGTAGCTTCCGACTTAGGACTAAAGACTTTCAACTTGAGACTAACACGATACTAGTAATCCTCACTGGGCAGATGGTCATCGTCATCTGCGTCATCAATATTTTCTTCTACAATAATTTCATGCAGGTCGTTATCATCGCCGGCCTCGTCGTCAAATGATTCGTCTTCCTCGTCATCCCAATCATCGTCGTCGCCTTCTGGCGAATATGCTGCGTAAGTATCGTCGGCATCAATAGTTTGGATGTGGTCGTCGTTGTATGTTGAGGGGGTTATCATCGTATTTATTAATAAAAATGTTAAAGTAAACGTCAGCGGCATTGTATATCAAAAACAATACCGTAACTGTGATTTATAAAAAGTCAATTGCTGTTATTTCTTTTACCTTATAATAACCCTTTGCGGCTGGCAGGTAAACCTCCATCTCACGCCAGGTTACTTTTATCTTTTTGCCTTTAAGCTGAACCGAACCATTCATAAACTTGTCAGAGCCGGGAAACTCTCTCAACCACAAAAAAGATTTCTCGCTGTTCGTTTTATCAGTAACAACTATATAATTAAAGCCTTTTAAATCTATCCGGTTAAATGTACCGTTTGTTTCGGATGTTGCCTCGGCGCTATTCTTTTTATCATCGGCCATCAGCAACCCCAGTTTCATAGCCGCCGCACAATTTTGCTTCATCAGGCTCTCACCTATGTCATTTCCAATTTTATTCATGCCTTCGTCGTCTGCCATTGTCGTGTGGCGTTCCGTAGCTACGTCAACAAGTAAAGCCGGATGTTGCGCAAAGCAGTCGCTAAATACTGCCGTTGCCTGTTGTTTGGTGGTAACTTTGGTAAAATCCACTTTCGTCATGCAGTCGCATATAGAATCAGTGAGCTTTTTTTCTGCTGGCCCTGCAACCCTTTGTGCCAGTAAACAATTGATACTTAAGGTAAATACAAGGATTGGTAATAAAGATTTCATAATTGAATATCGTTAACAGTTAACGGCGTAAAATACAATTAATTGGTTTGAAAATACAAATATTCTTCATACATTTGCAGCCCCGTAATAGCGGGTAATTTATTTAAAATCAAAGTATAACAATGCAACAGTACGAAATTGTGATCGTTCTAACCCCGTTGTTGTCAGTTGATGTTGCTGCAGAGGCTAACGCCAAATTCAGCAAAATTTTAACTGATAACGGAGCCGAAATTGTCCAGGAGGATAATTGGGGTTTGAGAAAATTAGCGTACCCTATCCAAAAAAAGACGACAGGGTATTATCACTTAACTGAATTTAAGGCCCCGGGTGATGTAATTAACAAACTTGAAGTTGAACTACGCCGCGATGAGCGCGTGTTACGCTTTTTAACCATTGCCTTAGATAAGCACGCTGTTGCTTACAACGACAAAAAACGCAGTGGTGCTTTCAACAAAAAACCTAAAGCAGAGGAGGCAGCACACTAATGGCTAACGAACAAATTAAATACGTAACCGCCCCTAAAGTAGAGGACACACGTAAAAAATACTGCCGTTTCAAAAAGAATGGTATCAAGTATATCGATTACAAAGACGCTAACTTTTTATTAAAGTTTATTAACGACCAGGGTAAAGTATTACCACGCCGCTTAACCGGTACTTCGTTAAAATTTCAGCGCAAGGTTGCACAGGCTGTTAAGCGTGCGCGCCACATTGGTTTATTACCTTATGTTACAGACTCATTAAAATAATCAGGAGGTAAAGAAAATGGAACTTATTTTAAAACAAGACGTTAAGCACCTGGGTGATAAGGATGATGTAGTGAAAGTAAAGCCAGGTTATGGCCGTAACTACCTTATCCCTAAGGGTTATGCCATACAGGCCACTGTAAGTGCCCGCAAAGTTTTAGCTGAAAACCTTAAACAGGCCCAGTTTAAACAAGATAAAATACGCAAAGATGCTGATGCTATTGCAGCCCGTTTAGAAGGCGTTAAGCTTACTATCGGCGCTAAAGCTGGCGAAACCGGTAAAATTTTCGGTGCAATCAACACTATCCAGGTTGCTGATGCATTGAAGAAATTAGGCTTTGAAGTCGACCGTCGCCGCATCACTTTTGAAACTGAACCAAAATTTGTTGGCGAATACGTTGCCAATGTTAACCTGCACAAAGAGGTTAAAGTACAGGTTCCTTTCGAAGTAGTAGCAGAGTAATCTGATTTCGGACGTCGGATTTACGATGTCGGATTTCGAATTAAAGATTTATATAAAGGTGTTGAGCGAAAGCTTGACACCTTTTTTTGTTGCCCTCCTCCCCGCCACGTCATTGCGAGGAACAATCGGTGCAATCATTCCCAAATCGGTGAAATCCCCAAAATAAATCCGAAATCGAAATTCCGACTTCCGAAATAAAAAATTATTTTTAACCCAATGAAAACCACGCGGAGTAAAAGTCCTGCTTCAAATAATAGATCGGCTGCCGGCAAAAAGAAAGGCATCTTCCGTAATGGCTGGCTTAAGCTTGTTTTGCGTATTGTAAAGCTGGTGTTTATAGTTTTTGTGTTGGGCAGTTTGTTTTTTGTGATACTGTACCGCTTTGTTAACCCGCCTGTTACCTGGCTGATGATTCAGCGTGGTTTTGAGCGCAAAGCCGACGGCAAGGACTGGAAGATAGATAAACAATGGAAAGACTTCGACGATATTTCCCTATCCATGAAACGAGCCGCCGTTGCCGCCGAAGACCAGACATTTTTAGAAAACCACGGCTTCGACTTTAACGCCATTGAAAAAGCTTATGAGAAAAACTCGAAGAGCAAAAAGCTTATTGGCGGCAGCACCATAACGCAACAAACCGCAAAAAATGTATTCCTTTGGCCGGGCAGGTCGATAATTCGTAAAGGGTTCGAGGCATGGTTTACGGTGTTGATGGACATATTCTGGAGCAAAAAGCGTATCATGGAGGTATACCTTAACGAAATTGAAATGGGCGATGGCATTTACGGCGTGGAAGCGGCAGCCCAGGCGTATTTTCATAAGCCGGCATCGCAGCTAACCAACCGCGAAGCGGCAGCTATTGCGGTGATATTTCCAAATCCCCTAAAATGGTCGGCCACAAACCCCAGCGACTATCTTCGGCACCGGCAGTATTTGATAATGAAGAATATGCGGAGGTTGGGGCCGTTGGAGTTTTAGTGCGGCCCCCTAACCCCTAAAGGGGAACTTTATTGATTAAAAATATAAACATGTTAGTTGACAACGATTTCGACCTTCAGCAGGATTTGCAGCCTGAGCTAATAGCTGGTGAGCGTTTGTTATGGACAGGCAAGCCAAAAACAGGGATTGTTTTAAGAATTTCGGATGCTGTGTATATCCCGTTTAGTATACTATGGTTTGGCTTTGCTGTCTTTTGGGAATTTGGCGCGTCACAGGCAGGTGGATACTTTTTCATGATCTGGGGAATTCCTTTTATAGTAGTAGGCTTTTATATAACAATTGGCCGTTTCTTTTACGACGCTTTGTTGCGTAAAAGCACTATTTATGGCATCACCAATAACAGGATAATTATTAAAGACGGCGTGTTTAATACAACCATTAATTCATTTAATATAAACACCTTACCAAACCTTGGCCTTGATGAAAAAAAGGATGGCAGCGGGTCTATAACACTGGACGCGAGCACCGGTAATTTTTCCGGTAACCGGATACGTAACCTCCCGCAGCAGAAACCAAATCCGCAAATCGAATTCATACCAAATGTGCGAAGCGTTTATAACCTGATTTTACAGCAGCAGCAAAAATAACCTGTAATCATGCCCAACTCACCCAAACCAACCGACCAGCAACAAGTAACCCAACACATCCAAAACCTCGACGCGTCAATAAAGGATACGGTTGAAACCCTGCGCCAAATTATCCTGAACGTTAGCGATGAAATAAGCGAGCGGATAAAATGGAACAACCCAAGCTTTTACTACAACGGCGAAATGCAGCCTTTCGACCCCAAAGAATATAAACGGGAAATGATCGTATTCAACCTGCATAAAAACAGGATAATGCTGGTTTTCCCAAGCGGCGCCAAAGTAAACGATACCACCGGCCTGCTAACCGGCAACTACGCAGACGGCCGCCGGATTGTTGTTTTTAAAGATATGGAGGATGTAAAAGCACGTAAGGCTGATTTGCATCTCGTTATAACAAAATGGCTAAAACTGGTTGATAAGTGAAATAGACCGGGTGTCACCCTGAGGCACTCGAAGGGTGAGCGCAGAGGCCTTTGCCCGCATGCTTCGAGAGCCTCAGCATAACACCCCGCTTGCTATTCATTCCCCCTTTAGGGGGCCAGGGGGCTCTACTTCTGGTACTTCCAATGCCTCGATTTCCCCTCACTTATCCACTCCAGTGCCTGTTCCATACGTTTCTGCCGTGTGTCATCACTTTTTGCCTCGGCAAACCATTCGAGGTATTCCCGTTTTTTAGATGGCGAAAAGTCCACGAAATAACCAAGGGCAGTGGTGTTGCTGCTTAACATTTGGTTAAAATCATCAGGGATGGGTAGTTCTGCTTTGGCGGGAGCCGCTTTTTTAGGCTCCTTAATGCCGCTTTCATTCAAGGCAATCACCTGCAATATAAAACCGATCATCGCCTCATCGGGCGGCAGGTCTTCCATTTTTTCAATACGGCCAAAGCTTCCGGCAGCAGCCTCTTCGTCGCTTCCCTGCAGGTAGCCCTCAGGGTCGTTCAACCGCGACGACTTCCAAAAACCAAAGCCAAGATGCTGTTTAAACGATGCCATCATACAAACCGGGCCTTTGTAGTCAAAAAAAGGCATACCCCATTTAACAGTTTCTGTTATCAAAGGCGAAGCCTTATGTACAACCTCGCGGATATGTTCAAGTATTGGTTTTGCAAAAGGTGCGGCCTTGGCTATGTAGGCGTCAACCCGGGCGTCATATTGTTCCATAGCTAAAGTTAATTACAAAAATTAACCCAGCAAATTTTTTAAATCGGGATGATATTGGGGGGTTAAAAATTCGGTGATGTCAAATTCAGCAAGCTCATGTTTATAGAAGGGGTCTTCTTTAATTATTTCCTCAACTTCAGCTTTGCTGTCAGCCATTGCTAAAATAATGCACCCTTTGCGCGGCACTTTTCTGCCTGAGGCTACGAAGATATTTTTGTCGTAATACTTATGCAGGTATTTAACGTGGGCAGCCATGTGTTGGTCAAGCTCTTCGAGGGGGACGATGTAAGTGAGGTTGATGATGAACATGGTGGATTAGAGATTGGAGATAAGAGATCGGAGATAAGAGATTAGTTTTAAGCTGCAAAAGAACAAACTGGTATTAGATATCCTTTATGGTAAGTGGCTTTATCTTTCCTT
This sequence comes from Mucilaginibacter flavidus, assembly GCF_024055575.1. GTDB lineage: Bacteria > Bacteroidota > Bacteroidia > Sphingobacteriales > Sphingobacteriaceae > Mucilaginibacter > Mucilaginibacter flavidus. Next base: position 459,436 of record NZ_JAMXOE010000001.1, read on the forward strand.
TCTGTATTAGTTTAACCTCCAATAGAGCCTCCATTATTTCCCGTGTCAGTTTGCTTTACTTAGTCAGGTCAGTAGGGACTTTTATACCACATGCCTCTAATTTCTTATTTAGGTTTGCCATGCCTACTTATCAAATCAGAATTGCTACTATGAACTATGAACCATCAACTATGAACTCAACACCAAATTCCCAAACAACTGTATATGCCAGCTATCCTTAAATGGCACTTCCCATTTGTTCTCAAGCTCTGTTAAATTCTGCACCAGGTTATTAAATACAATGGTATCAGTGTTAATGTTACCTTGCTTTAGCAGTTCTTCAAATTGGGCCCGTGGAGCAGACAACACTTCGTTGCCTTTACGATACGCAAGGTTAAACCTGTCGAAAAGGTTGATGCCAAACTGCGCCTCAATCTGCTGCATAAAATGCACCGATTTATCAATTGAGCAGCCGCTGGCGCCGGCCTGGCCTTCATCAACAATCAAAATTAAAAAGCGGTTATACCGTATTTCGGCTTTGGCTTTTAACTGGTTGTTGTGCGCTGTCCAGCCCGTGGTAAAGTTGTCGAGCAATACTTTTATTTGCAGGGCTTCGTTATCAGTTAGTTCCCTGTCGCCCTGGTAAACCCAAACTCTCGAATTTTCTGAAAAATGCATGTACAAAACTATGCATTTATTAACTTAGAAATTATTTTTGTTGGCAGGTTAACATCAGGAGTTTGTAAAATGAAGAAAATAGGACTATTTGCAGTCGTAATTTGTGCGATAACCGCCATCTGCAGCTTTAAAAGCAGCATGAATGAGCAGGACTGGCTTTTGTGGACCAACAAGTGCCTCATGCAATCGTACAACCCATTGCCCGATACCAAACTCAAGAAGTTCGAATTTACCGTAACCAGCGACTCCTTTATCCGTTTGCGTAAAACCTATGCGAAAGGCAAAGAGGAATACTACTCCTTCAACCTGCACCAGCTTAATGATATTGATTATTTCGGCAGTACGGTAACCGGCACCCTGCAATTAAAAACTGTGGCCGACGACATCATCGTACAAACCCGCAACGACCGAAAAGGCGATGTAGACTCGATGACAACCGTTCTCAACGTCCCGGTTAGGAACATGGAGCCCGAACGCCTGGATAGCTTACGAGAGGCCTTTAACTTTTTTAAGGGGAAGGGGTTGTAAGGCTAACTTTCGTGCGCCTTTTCTTTCCCTAGCACACTGTGGCTATAGCTATAAGTAAAATAAATCACCAGTCCAATTACCAACCATATTAAAAACCTAAGCCAGTTGGTATATCCCAGCTCGGTCATTAAGTAAAAACAACTTAAAAGGCCAAGTACAGGTATTAACGACAAGTTTTTAACAACAGCCATTACAGTTAATACCGCCGACAGGATAACAAACAAAAAGAATGGGAAATTTTCGTGTGCGTTTTTGCCTGTGAACATATTCCAAACATAATCCCTGGTAAAATATGCGCAGACTACGAAAATCACTGGCACAATATACTTTGAGTTGATGTAAGGTAAATGAAATTTTCCCTTTTGAGCCTCTTCCCTCGGCAATAAAAGCACCCCGCCGCAAACCAGTACAAACGCAAACAGCGTGCCTATACTGGTTAAATCCGTTACTTCGGTAAGGTTCATAAACAATGCCGGTATAGCCACCACAAAGCCGGTTACAATAGTTGCAAACGATGGCGTGCGATATTTTGGGTGAATTCGAGAGAATGCCTTTGGTAATAAACCATCGCGGCTCATGCTCATCCAGATACGCGGCTGACCTAATTGAAATATCAATAGTACGCTGGCAGTCGCTATCACAGCGCTGAATGATATAATACCGCTCAGCATGGTTAAGTGCAGCTTGGTAAACACGTAAGCTAACGGGTCGCCTACCGCCAGTTCTTTATAGTTCACCATACCGGTAAGCACAAGGGCAATTAAAATATAAAGTACCGTACAAATAATAAGGGAGTAAATCATCCCCTTGGGCAAATCCTTTTGCGGGTTCTGGCATTCCTCGGCCGTGGTTGATATCGCGTCAAACCCGATATAAGCAAAAAACACGCCCGAAACCCCCTTCATCACCCCGCCAAAACCGTTAGGCATGAACGGGTGCCAGTTGGCTGGCGTAACGTAAAAAAAGCCAACGGCTATTACAACGAGTACAATGGCTATCTTCAAAAACACCATCGCGTTGGTAGCTTTCTTGGTTTCGCGTATGCCTATATAAACCAGGTAGGTAATTGCAACAACAATAAGCAACGCAGGAATATTGGCAATCAGCCTGAAACTGCCGGAGCCGGGTGCGTTTGCCCAGGCTATGGCACCTTGTTTAAGAGTATCGGTTATCTCGCCAAGTTTATGTGCCGCGGTTAAGGCTTGCACTTGTTCGTGCGCTTTAAATGCGGTAAAATAATCCATGGTAAGGTATTCCGGCATGTGGATGTGGAAACCTTCGAGCAGGTTTACAAAATAGGTACTCCATGAAATGGCAACCGCTATATTACCTATAGCATATTCCATCAGCAAATCCCAGCCTATTATCCAGGCAATTAACTCACCAAATGATGCATAGGCATACGTGTAAGCGCTGCCTGCAACTGGTATCCGTGATGCAAATTCGGCATAGCATAAAGCCGAAAAACCGCAGGTTACCGCGGTTAGTACAAAAAGGATGGTTACCCCCGGGCCACCGTTAAACGATGCCAGGCCGATAGTAGAAAATATCCCCGCCCCAACTACGGCGGCTATGCCCATCAGGGTTAAATCTTTTACGGTAAGTTCTTTTTTTAAGTGCCCTGAATGTTCTGCATCGCTAAAGCCGCTTGCTACATCGGCCAATATTTTATGGATATTTTTTTTACGGAATAAACTTTTCGACATCAGTTATTAATTATTACGGTCAGCCTTGTAAACATAACCATTTTTTCTTTATTCAATAAGTATATGCTTATTTTGCACGATGAAGATAGGAATAAATGATGTTTTAAAACAAGCAAGGCCATTTTTTATACCTTATCTTATCCTGATGGCGATATGCATAGTTATTAAGCTGCTGTTTACCAAGCACCAAATATATTTTGCTGTAAACGGGCTATATTCCGATTTTGCCGACCAAATTGCACCTTATATAACCGACCTGGGCAACGGGTGGACAATAATAGCCCTATCGGCCATATTGGTATTATTTAATTACCGTACCGCCTTCTTAATGGCCACTACCTACGCAATAACTTCACTTTCAGTACAAATTGTAAAATATATTGCCGACGCATCGCGGCCAGCTTTGCTTTACCAGGATGAACTTAGCCGGATACACCAGGTAAAAGATGTTTACCTGCTCAAATACTACAGTTTTCCTTCGGGGCATACGGTAACTGCTTTTTCAACCGCGTTGCTGGTTACTTATCTTTTAAAAAATAAAAACTGGGGTTGGCTATTGTTTCTTGTTGCAGTGGCGGTAGGCTATTCGCGGATGTACCTTAGCGAACATTTTTTTGAAGATGTTACCGTAGGTTCGGCGCTTGGGGTGGTTTTGACTGTCTTGTGGATAAGCTATATCGATAGCAAACAATTCATTCACTCGCCTAAATGGAACAGGGGATTATTGAAAAAGTCCTAAGCCGGTAGTCTGAAGTCGACAGTCAAATATGACCGGGACCAGGAATACTAACTTAGGACTATAGGTCTTTTTTAAATTTCTCTAAATCCGACATCGAAATTGCGACATCCGAAATCATCTTAGCTTAACGAAAGCTTCTTTCTTCTTCGTACTATCGTAACAATTATCAACACCAGCACAATTGCGCCGCCACCAAAAATGGCAACTTTAAGCACGGGCGAAAGGCCTTTGGCGTTTGATAAATATTGATCGTTACGCTGTAATTGCGGCGACAGCTTAATTGAAGATGCAAAGGCCTTGTATTCGTCTTTCACCAATTCTTTTCTTAAATCGGGGTATACATATTCAAAAGTATAGGTTACGTCCTGGGTGTACAGCAACGTAAAGTTTACCATCTGAAGATTGCCTGTACCGTCATCATTTTTTAAGGTAAATAATTTGGCCTTTAATGTTCCTATAGTGGTATCCCGTTGGCGGATCGCGCTTGAATAAGCACCCGACTGGCCCTGTATGCTGGCGATGTATTTTTTCAACACCGCATTCAAATCGGTTTCTTTTTTAAGCGGCGTATTATTTTTTTCATTAGGCGCCACAATCACGGTCATAAAACCATACGTGGCATTGGCCGAATAAATGTGTTGGCCCAAAGTATCCTTTTTTTGAAAACCTACCGGCAGCGATACTGTAACAAGGCTATCAACCTTCACCGGCTGAACTTTTACCTGGCTAAACGCCGTTATAACATATAATATAAGGGCGAAACTCAATAATATCTTTTTCATACTGTATTAAACTCATAAAATTGGTTTTGGTTTGATTTACTGATATTATAGTGGGTATGAATTGATATTTAAGTGACATAATCAATTAAAAAACAACAAACTAACCTCCGACAAAAGTTGTAAACAAATTAGTTACCCGCTGGGTGCCCTTGAATTTCGATGCTATTCAAAAAAACGCCTCAGTTATGTTCCGCACAATTTTGTATGTTGGTTGTGCTAAAATAAAATCCATCAACAACCCAATGATATCTCTAAAATGAAAAATTTAAAGGCAGCTATTTTTACTATTTTTCTTATAATGCCGTTAATGCTTTTCGCTCACGGCGAAGAAGTGATTTTCACCCTCTTTATTCAAATCATTGCTATTATCATATTCTTAATAGTCCTGATTTTTATCAAATTAAACAGCAAACAAAAAGCCATACTGGCGGGAGTTTATTTCCTTGCAGTTGTCTTGGTGTTTTTTGCAACAAGCACAATACCCTACCGCGTCAACATGACGGGCATTAATTTGTCAATTACTTTAATCCCCGCGACATGTGCTGTTTTATCATACATACTGCTCAAATTAAATTCACCAAAAGACTGATTAATAATATCTGCAATTAATTTCCTATATGATTTTAGATTTAGAAGAAACCTTTACTGTTGGCGAAGACACTTTTTTTAGCAGTATTTCACCAACATCACCTTTTGCTGTAGTGTTTGAAGACGATCTTACAACCGGTTATTTTTACGCTTTAAATAATCGGAAAAGTCAAAAGATCCTTGACGCCGTCCATATCTATAATGTGGCCAATGTAGTCGATAAGCATAAGCCATCGTTAATTCAAATTATCTGGACTGACGACGGGCAAATTGCTTCGCTAATGATTAACCACTATTGTCATGCAATGTTCGACTTCCAAAATAAATCTGGTTATTGCAGAAACGCATTCCCCGACAGTAATGGGGAGTGGGCACAGACTGATAGTCGAAAGTTAACCGATGAATTGATTGCGAAATTGCTTAACGAACATTGATACACATAAAAAAGCGGATGCCTTTACAGTGCAACCGCTTCTCAATTTATTGCTAATTTCAATTACAACTTATCCATCTCCCCCTTCACAAACTCCGCCAGTTCCTTCACATAGGCAGCGCTGAAATCAAATTTAATGCCGGCGGTTTCATAAATTTCTTTAATGGTTTTGGTGTAGCCAAGCTTCAGGGCGTCCAAATATTGCTGTAACCCTTTCTCCGGGTTTTCCTTGTAATTCTTCCATACGGCTATAGCACCCAACTGGGCCATGCCGTACTCGATATAATAAAACGGCACCTCGAAAATGTGTAGCTGTTTTTGCCACAGGTTTTTTTCGGCTTGCTTGTATCCGCTCCAATCGGCAAAGCCTGCCCCAAATGGCTCGTATATTTGCAGCCAGGCTTCCGTACGTTGTGTATCGGTATGGTTGGGGTTGGTGTATATCCAATGTTGAAACTGGTCGACAACCGCTACCCAGGGTAATGTTTTCAACACATCAAAAAGCTGGTCGCGTTTGGCGCGTTTCAGGTCTTCTTCATTGTCAAAATAAACATCCCAGTTATCCATGGATATTAGCTCCATGCTCATCGAGGCCAGTTCGGCAACCTCGCTTGGGCAATGTTTAAAATCATTCAACTCCAAATCGGCAGTCAGGAAAGTATGTACCGCATGGCCGCCTTCGTGTACCATGGTGGTCAGGTCGCGGAAAGTATTGGCCGAATTCATGAAAATAAACGGCGCGCCGGTTTCTGATAACGGGTAGTTATAACCGCCTGGCGCCTTGCCTTTGCGGCTCTCCACATCAAACAGGTTATTATCCTTCATTATCTCCAGTCGCTCGCCCAAATAGCGGTTGATGTTGCCGAAGCATTGGATTGATTTTTCAATCAGTTCTTCGCCACTGTTAAATGGCTTTAACGCCGGTTTGCCCGATATATCAACATCCATATCCCATGGCTTTAGTGCGCTTAAGTTTAAAGCCTCTTTGCGTTTTTCGGCCTGTTCGCGCAGGATGGGTACTATCTCTTTTTCAATAGCTTCGTGAAAAGCATAACAATCCTGCGGGGTATAGTCAAACCTGCCCAGCGCCTGGAACATATAATCCCTGAAATTTTCAAAATCGGCATTAAGCGCAACTTTGTGCCTTAGCTCGCGCAGCTTATCAAAAAGCCTGTCCAATTTGTCCTTATCCTGCAGGCGGCGGGCGGTTATCTTCTCCCATACTTCCTGCCTTTTGGCGCGGTCGGTATCCTTTAAAAATACCGAGGCCTGCTCCAGTGTAAACTCCTTATCGCCAATATGCACCGACATCGAGCCGGTTATCGACTGGTATTTTTGCTGTTCAACCTGTATCTCAGTTTGCAGCGGGATATTCTCCTCCCTAAAAAGCTCCAGGGATTTTTTTACGCCGCGCAGGTAAATAAAATATTTATCATGGTTAAGCTTGTCGACCCATTCGCTCGCAACCAGCTTTTTGTTTAGCTCGTTGCTGTAAGGGGCGATTTTCGGCTCAATTTCGGTAGCAAAATATTGAAACTTTTGCAGCAGCTCTTCACTGTTGGTATCGCAGGTCATGCGGATATAGCGCCAGGCGAAATCTTCCTCCAAAGCAGCCTCAACCTCGCTGCGGTCGTACAGCCATTTTTCAAGTTCTGGCACTGAATTTATTTCGCGGTCGCGCAGTTCGGTATAAAGGGGTTCAAGGCTTTCCCATTTAATCTCAAAGCCTTCGGGTATATAAGTGCGTGTTTTTTTGTGGATCATGTGTACTTTATTTGCAGATGTGCAAATGTGCAGATGTGCAGATGATAATCAAAGAGATTAATGAATATTATTAATGATTTTGACGATTTTCAAACTTATTGCTTATGCTGTTGAACACTAATAACCTTATTGTTTTTAAAAGTTATCTCCATCGAATCCGGGTCGATATTAAAAAGCTCTGGTCTAAAACCGAGGGAGTAATACCAGTCGTTACTATCATTTACATTACCGTCGTCGCCTAAAATTTTCCGTACTTCTGCTTTTGATTTGCCGATTAACATCTTGCTATCGATAATATCGTCACTATACTCATACCGCTCATCCTTATCATTTACCCATGCGGATCTATCAAAATCGTGTTTTGGATAATACTCCATCGCCATAAAAATAAGCAGCATAATCCCTACATATAATATCGGCGTTGAAACAATTGTTGCAATCCAGGTAATAATTCTCTTCGTCCGACTTTGCATGTCCCGGTTTTTAAATATCCGGCGCCAAATAAAGAAAACCGGCAACCCTAAAATTGCCAGTATAAAGTACACTTCGATACTAAATCCAAAAATGTCTAACATTTAATATTTCTTGATGCCATAAATCTAATAAAGAAGCTGCATACTTTCGGACTTTACTAACTTTCCCGACTTTACTAACTCTTTTTATACAACGTCTCCGACATCAACTTCACCCCTTCCTCATAGCTCGTAGGCTTAAAATTAAATGCCTTTTCAAATTTCGATGAATCGAAAATATAATTGTGGTTGTATTGGTAATACATTTCCACAACGCCCATTACCACTTTTTGGAAAAGACCGGTAAGCCAAAGCATAAATTTATTTATCGCCATATATTTTGGAGCAACGCCATAAATACGGGCCGCCATTTCAACAAACTGTTTACCTGTAATGGCAGGAGCAGTTGGCATGTGCCAAACCTGGTTATCACTTTCGGGGTGCTGGCCCAGTAAAAACATGCCTTTACCCATATCAGGTATGTAGCTAAAATTGTGCAGCTTATCAGGTTTGCCTATCCATTGTGCGGATTGTCTTTTGGCATATTTGTCAAGCACCATCATATCAACAAAGCTGTTCATGTTGTCGGTACCATAAAAATCAGCGCCACGGGCAATACTGGCCCGGATGGTACCCGCTTTAACTTCGGCCATTAGCTTTTCAGCAATTTTTGCGCGGATGCCTCCCTTAACGCTGCTGGGCTTGTAGGGCGTGTCTTCTTTCATTGGTCCGTCAAACAGGCCGTACATATACACGTTATCAAAAAATATCAGGCGTGCGCCGGTTTCTTTGCCCAGCCTGATAAAATTGTCCATAACAACCGGCCATTGGGCAGCCCAAACTTTTTTATCATAAACCAATCCTGCAGTAAGATAAATAACTGTCGAACCTTTTGAGGCTGCTATCAGTTCATCATAATTAAGCAGGTCCGCCTTTCTCCAGCTTACGTTTTTGTTGTTGCTTTCAATTGGTTTACGGCTAACCAAACGGATGGTTTCGTTAATGTTTTCTAATTCGCGGGTAAGTGCATTTGCTACTGCGCCGCCGGCTCCTAATATAGTGTGCATAATGTTTCGTTTTTGATTTAATCAAAGGTACAGGTAGTTTACAGGCGAAAACGTTAACAAAAGATAAGGATTTGTTAATTTCGGATGTCGGATTTCCGATGTCGGATTTATTTGAAGGGCGAAGAAGTCAGGTTTACTAAAATTTTCAATTCCGAAATCGAACATCCGATATCCGAAATTATTTAGATTCAACCATAATCCTTCTCCTGATTCGGGATAGAGAAACCGGTGTAATGCCTAAAAAGTGGGCTATGTAATGCTGTGGCATTCGTTGCAGTATTTCGCGACCGGAGCTTATGCTGAGCAGGTCTATGTAGCGCTCTTCGGGTGTTTTGGTGATGAAGGATGAAACGCGGTCTTCGTAGCAAATTAAGTAATGTTCGGCCAGCAGCCTGCCAAAGCGTTCCATTTTATAGCCAAGCATGGGGTTTGCCAGCATGGCCTGCATGTTTTTTTGGGTGATGGTTATCAGGTCGGTATCCTCGAGTGCCTGGATATAATGCACCGATGGCGTTTGCGTGAGGAAGCTTTTATACGAGCTTACATATTCGTTTTCGAAGCTAAAATAGCCGGTGATTTCTTCGCCGTCTTTAACATGAAAGTACCGCACCGAGCCTTTTACAATAAAGCCCACATCTTTACACACAATGCCGGGTTCAATAAAGTTTTTTTTCTTTTTCAGGGTAACAAACGACAAGTATGGCGCAAAAACTATCCATTCAGCCTCGTTAAACTCAACGTACTTTTTAAGTTGTTCGCGGAAGATGGCTTGTGCTTTGAGTTCATCCATAGGTTTTTGATGTGCGGATATGCAAATGTGCGGATACTTATCGCAAATTAAAAAAAAACGTCATGCTGAACATGTTTCAGCACCTCACATACTGTGTCTGCGCTACGCATTGCAAGCATTACTTCGCGCGTGACTACCTTTCTAATGGGGTGCCGAAATAAATTCGGCATAACGGACTGGTATGGACTATCTAATCCACAACCTATCCAACAAAAAGAACACCGCAAACACTACACTTGCAATACCGTTCGTAGTCATAAATGCAAAGTTAACCCGGCTTAAATCGTTGGGTTTCACCAGTAAATGCTGGTAAATCAGCATTGCGCAAAAGAAAACTATCCCGGCATAATACAGATAGCCAAACCCAACCGGCGTTAAAAATACAGGCGCAATAACAAACAAGGCCGATAGCACATGTAAAAAGGTAGACAACCTTAAGGCATTTACCTTGCCCAGCCAAGCGGGTATGGAATGCAGATTTTCGCTGCGGTCAAAATCTTCATCCTGCAGGGCGTAAATAATATCAAAGCCGCTTACCCAACACAACACTGCGAACGAGAAAAACAGCGGTGTTAAAGCAAACTGCCCCGTAATAACCAAATACGCCCCAATTGGCGCCAGCGATAAACCCAAACCCAGCACCAGGTGACAAAGTGCTGTAAACCGTTTGGTGGCGCTATAACCCAACACCACCAGCAATGCCACCGGCGAAAGGTAAAAGCACAAATTATTTATAAACCAGGTGGTAATTATAAACAGCAGGCAGTTAACTATCGTAAATGTTAAAGCCGATGTCGGGCTTATCCGTCCTGATGGAATATCGCGCTGTTTGGTGCGCGGATTTTTTGAGTCGATATCCCTGTCCAGGTACCTGTTAAACGCCATGGCCGAATTACGGGCAAAAACCATGCACAAAATCATCATCACCAGCTTCTCCCAGTCGAACCGGAAACTGGTGGTAGTAACTGCCAAAAAATAGCCGATAAAGGCAAATGGCATTGCAAAAATGGTGTGCGTAAACGTAACTAATGACAGGTACTTTTTCATGTATCTAAACTAAGCCTCTTTGTCATTGCGAGGTACGAAGCAACCGCATGCTATACAGAGCGCTATGCAAAGTTCGCGGTTGCTTCCTACCTCGCAATGACAAGTTGAAGAGGAACATTCAAAATTAATTAAAAATCATTACCATTTCGCTCTTTCGTACTGAACGGGCCATTTTACTTCGTGACCTAACTGGTGCGCAGCACGCAGCGGGAAATATGGATCGCGCAAAAACTCGCGGGCCATCATTATCAAATCAGCCTGGCCGGTTTGGATGATGTCGTCGGCTTGTTTGGCCTCGGTTATTAATCCAACTGCGCCGGTCAATATTCCGGCTTCTTTCTTCACCTTTTCCGCAAACTCAACCTGGTAGCCCGGCTTTAATGGTATCCTGGCTAATGCGTTGCCACCAGATGAGCAATCAACCAGGTCGATACCTTTATTAATTAAAATCCTGGCAAGTGCTACCGAATCATCGGCAGTCCAGCCGCCTTCCGTCCAGTCGCTCGATGATATGCGGATAAACAAGGGGTTTTCTTCGGGCCAGGTTTCCTTTACACTTTCAATAACCTCCAGCAAAAAACGGATCCGGTTTTCAAACGAACCGCCATACTCATCAGTGCGATGATTGCTTAATGGCGATAAAAATTCATTAATCAAATAACCGTGCGCCCCATGGATCTCAATCACTTTAAAACCTGCAGCTAAAGCACGCGCGGCTGCCGCTTTAAAATCAGCTTTTACTTTTTCAATACCGGCTTTATCAAGTTCCAGTGGTGCATCTTCGGTCGCAGCAAACGGAACCGGGCTTGGGGCTACCGTTTGCCAGCCATTTAGCTGTCCCGGTGCCAACCATGCATTACCCAACCATGGCAATTCGTGACTGCCCTTGCGCCCGGCATGTGCCAGTTGTATGCCGGCTACCGAGCTATTTTGATGTATAAAATCAGTTATCTCTTTCAGCTTTTCAATATGTTCGTCTTTGTAGATGCCCAAATCGCCGTGCGAAATACGTCCTTCCGGCGAAACAGCGGTTGCTTCAGCAATTACCAAAGCTGCACCACCAACGGCACGACTGCCCAAATGCACTAAGTGCCAGTTATTGGCAAAACCGTCAACACAGCTGTATTCGCACATGGGCGATACCACCAGGCGGTTCTTGAACTCGATATTTTTTATTTTTATAGGAGAGAATAGATGTGGCATGATTCGTTTTTTTTGCAAAGATGGGAGAGCGCAGCGACAAATTTCACATTGGAACGTGATTTTTACGGCGGGATGATGCGAACTTCGCCATCTTGTCGTTGAGAGGAACGAAACAATCGCGAACTAATCAAGGCCGCTCTGCATAGTTCGCGATTGCCGCGCTCGTTCCTCGCTCGCAATTACAATTATTCTAAAGAATTAATTAAAAGCATACTCCCTCGCCCTAACCCCCACCATCGCAGGTACATGATTCTTCTCAAAAAAATCATACCCCGGTTTAATCGTCTTCCAAAATGGTATTGAGCGGCTGGCTGCATATTTTTTCATGTGCTCCCCATCCATCCGGAACGGAAAAATATCAACCTGCACGGTTTGCTGTCCGGCTTTAAGCGCGTTATAAACAAGGGTGTATATCTCATCAATGCCGGCATCGGTCATGGCATAACACCCGGCCGACAGGCAATTGCCATGTATCATAACAGAATTACCGGTATAGCCTTTTAAACGTTCCAGCTTGTTGGGGTAACCCACATTCATGGCCAGGTGATAATTGCTCACCGGGTTTAGTTGCTTCGGCCCGATGGTATAAAACCCTTCCGGGCTTTTATTGTCGCCTTCCACAATTTTTGTACCTAAGCCGCCGGAATAGGTACAAATGGTGTACGGCTTAAAGAGTTGGTATTTATTACCTTTTTTAACCCAAACCTCCAGCAAATACAAATCTTTAAATAGCCTTATATAAATAGGAGATTTAGGGTTTAAACCCTTACTTTTAAACTCCGCCTGTAGTTTTGGCCAAACGGTTTCACGCACGGTTTTGGCGCGGCGGCTATCGGGCAAATTATTTTTGGGTTTGATGAGCAGCACGCTCATCAACAACAGGATAAATATTTTAGGCATCACGAAAGGTTTATTTCAATCGTAAACGATTGCCTTTCAGTAATATTATGATTTAAACTAAAAAAATAGTTAAAAGAATATACCTGTCGCCCTTTAAGTCAATCCCCAAAACTAAATTGCTGCAAAGTCCTGCTTTACCGGAGGGTTGGTAAATTGATAATTTGGAGAGTAAATTATTTGTCAGCTTATAAAATCTCACTCATTATACTTCCAATCCTTGTACCTAAACCATACTTCAGCGGTTTCTTTAGATTTTATGATTACCCGTTTTTTTTCCTTTTCCCACTTTTTAGTTACCTTGTTGAATGTGAGCCAATCTTTATTGTCAGACGAAATTATTCCGTCTATATCACAGGTGGTTATAACTTTAACTTTAATGAAAAAATTCTTTGAATCTTTTTGAACTACTATCCCCTTCGAAATGCAACTCTCTTTATCAGCGTCTTCTTCTTGCTTTTTAGATACATAACCATACGGATAATCGTACTTAACGGTATCACCAAGCTTATAATTGGCAAATTCCTCCTGCTTATCTTTTAATGCTCTTTGCCTGGCTGTTTCCCAATAATCTTTATAAAACTTAACCTGTTCCGCAAGTTTAATTTGTGTCCCCAGTAAATCTCTATGATAACTATCGAAAATTATCCCGCTCATATCTTCTGCGAAATCGATTCCCAATTCATGAAAATATTGAGAAAGTCTGGACCCTCCCCACAATCCCCAATTATTTCTAAGCCACATGCCGAAACTCCTATGGTACCTGCTTGCAAATTCCCGTTCCGATAATTTTTTTATATTCGCTTTTGTGGTATCGTCGAAAAATTGATTCAGTTTTCTAAAACAGTCTTGTAAATCTTTGGGAATGTAAAAGCCTCTTAAACTATCGGTTGTGTAACGTATCCTATCTTCTTTCGCCCCCTTTAGTTCAATATCCAGGTAAGGCTTAATTATTGCGTCTTCGTTTACCGGCCGCTTGAAAAGCGTCTCTTTGAATGCTATTAATACGATTGTTTGCTTATGTTTATTATCAGAAATGCCCTTGCCAATTAGGTATTTATCAAGTTTGACATTTTCATTATCCCCGGTTAGCCATTCTTCTACTGTTTTATAGCTTGTTTGAGAATCGCCCCACGGATAACAAAGATTTATTAAACTATCATTACGGGTACGCCTTATCGTGCTTTTTAAAACATCAGGACAATCTATTTCTAATATCCGCACTGCTTGCTTTAAGTTTTTAGGAACTCCTTTTTCCTGGGCATAGCAAGGCCGGAATATTATTAAAAGAAACAAGCATATCAGCAGCCGGGACAGCATAATTGGAGAATTTGAATTAAATAAATCCGAAATCGAACATCCTACATCCGAAATCACCCTATATCCCCAACACCTGCTTCAATTTCACATATCCCGTTTTACTAACCGGCACCTTAGCGCCAGATTTTAGTATAGCAAGGTGAGCGTCCTTTTCATAAGGGTCGATACGGGTAATTTGCTGAATGGCTATGATGTATGAACGGTGCACCCTCACGAAGTATTTAGGGTCGAGTGTTTGCTCAAAGAAGTTCATGGTTTTGTTTTTCAGGTACGAGCCTTCTGCAGTGTAAACGCTAACATAGTCGTCATCGGCAGCCAGGTACAACACATCCTGAACAGGGATAATCTTCACTTTGGTACCGGTTTTCACCACAATACGCTCATGCTGCGCCGGCGAGTGCGATGCGGTTTCGAGCAAATCCTCGGTATGCTTTTTTGCAGGTGCAGGCTCGGAAACCGAGGAAGAAAGGTATTTGTCTATTGCCTTGTTAAAACGGTCCTTATTAAAGGGCTTTAAAAGGTAATCAACCGCGTGTGCCTCAAATGCTTTAATGGCGTATTCGTCGAATGCTGTAGTAAATATAACAGCGGGTGGGTTTTCAACCAGCTCCAGCATTTCAAACCCGTTTATTTTGGGCATCTGCACATCCAGGAAAATTAAGTCGGGCTGGTATTGCTGAATGGCTTTGAGGCCTTCAAAACCATCATTGCATTCCTGCATTACTTCAATTTGCGGATAAGCCTGCAAATACTCTAATACAACCATACGGGCCAAAGGCTCATCGTCAATAATTAAGGCACGTTTCATATTTATAACTGCGGTACTTTAATAATAGTTGTAAATATATTATCATTTGCATGAGTTTCCATCAAATCATTTCGTGCAAAAAGCAAATAAAGTCGGCGTTGTACCCCGCGGAGGCCAAAACCGGTGCCTTTACGCGGCCTTGATGTCTGTGGGTCGTATGGGTTTTGTACCATCAGTATCAGGTAGTTGCCATCCATTTCGGCACGTATACTTACCACCACATCGCCAATAGTATCGTACAGGCCAAATTTTATGGCATTTTCAACAATTGGCTGCAAAAGCATCGAAGGCAGTACCGCCTCGCCCGAACTCTTGTCGCAACTTATCTCCGTTTGTAGGCGGTGACCAAAACGAACTTTCTCAATATCAAGGTAAAGGTTAAGATGGGTAAGTTCCTCGGTTAACGGTACCTGCTGCTGGTCGTCCTTTTTTAATGTACCACGTAAAAAGTCCGATAGCTGGTGTATCATCCGGCGCGCCTCGTCGGGTTTAAAACCAATCAGGGCGTTTATACTGTTCAAACTGTTAAACAAAAAGTGGGGCTGCAATTGCTGGCGCAGGTTATATAATTCCGCATCGCGGGCCAGCTGTTCCGCTTCGGCTTTGCGTTTTTCGTTTTCCTTTTGGTCCAGCTGGGTGTAATACAGCATGCTGATCATGGCCACCCACCCTATCGCCAAAAAGTTAATGAAAAAGCGTATGGTTAACGAGTTTAATAAAAAGTTGGTATATGCCGGACCAGTGGCCAAAAACGGAAGTATCCACCTTGCGCCAAATGTGCATATGGCACCAAGTGCAGCTATCCAAATCAATATGTTCAGGTAGTTGCCTTTTTCGGGCTGATAGTAGCGCAGGTTATTATTGATGAGCCAGCAGGCCGATGCCAATAATATAGAGCAAACTAAACCCTCGGTAGATGCGATGTACCAAATAAAACCAAAACTATGCACCACATAAGTTTGCAGGCCGGCCCATACCAATCCGCAGGCGGCAAAGGCAGCATAAAGGCGTGGTGTACTTATGTGGTTTGTGATAGCCATTTTTTGGTGCAGTCCGGAAAGTCGGTAAAGTCCGAAAAGTCAGTAAAGACAGAATAGTCGGAAAAGACAGAATAGGCCGGAATCAGTTTAGTTAATTGTCAATTAGTTAATTATTCGTTTTTTAACGTTTTGCGAAGGCCGTTAAACACTTCGCATTTTCGGACTTCCATTAATAACTGCGAATGTCGACTCCAGCGAAGATCGAAACTCCCTTCAACACTAATATTTTCTCGCTCCCAACACTTGCGGTGCTCTTCATCCGCTTGTCCTCTATCCCTGCAAATACAGCGGCAATATCAGGTACTACCTGCCAGTGTGGTGGAACAATCATTTTTACGCCGCCAAATATCTGGGTGATGTCGATGATAACTTTTCCGTTGATATCAGCCTGGGTAAAATCAAGCTCCGCCCCGCCAAAAACGTTTACAATTTCGCCACCTCTAAAGTTTTTCGATAGCACGGTTTTCTTTACCGAGCCAAACACCGAAACGGTATCCAAATAATCGTCGCCTGTTGGCGGGTATGGTGAAGGACCGCCAGGAGGAACACCTGCGTTAGTGTAGTCGCCTGTAGTGGTATAGTCAACGGTTGGCTCAACGGGAGTTGGTGGCACATAAGTGCTGCCGTCCCATTTGCCCCAGTTTCCTTTAAAATCCTTCTTCCAGTTTTCTTTATCAAAATGATGATGACGTCTTAATATCATCCATAAACCAAAAGCTATAACTCCAAGCGGGAAAACAATACGACCAGAGTTATTGACGTTCTCTCCTATCAAAAATAAAGTACCAAGGGCTATCAGTATAAATGACGATGGCTTATGAAAATTGGATTTTGCACCGATGTAAAGGCCTAAACCTATCAGAAACATCGGCCAGCTAAATAACCAACCCGGGATAAAAAAGAAATCTAGCTGCCGGATTAGCAGCATGGCTCCTATGACCAGTAAAATAATCCCAACCAGGGCTTTGCCATTGCGGGGATTTTGGGGCTGTACTATATCGTTGTCCATTATATTATTAGCAAATTAAATCTTATCCAAAACTAAGGTAACATTATAAGTATGGCAAACAAAAATTGGTGGTATATTTAAAGATGTCGGTAAGATAATGTAAAGTGTCGGTGAAAAAGTTGACAGGCTTAATCTTTTTCCCTGTAAAACTAGGAGGCGTTGATGACAAACCCGACTGAAGGCTTAAATTTGCACTCAATTTAACCCCACTTCAACACTCCAATCGGCACCGCTTTTTACGTGGTAAGTCTTCGCAAAATCACCCATATTTATGGCGAATGAAAGCTGCAAAAGGCTATTGATATAAGCCAGTGTTTTACCCTCTTTCACCTCGCCAAAAGTCTGGCTGTAGGGCATATCGCCTTTGTAAACCTGCTTGCCTTTATTGTAGATGGTTACGTGTACTATATCGCCATATTTAGGGTTTAGTTTATTGAATAATGTACCCGAAATATTGGTCCAAACGTTGCCGTATTGCACATCAAGCACCGGGATATCGCCCTTAATAATTTTACTATTTATTACCGCCTGCTGGTAAGATATGCTCACCACTTTTGCCGGCAATACCGGGCCAACCTGCGCATAGGTGATAACGCCGGCAGCCAGCCGAGCGGCTGTAAATGCGTATACATCGCGCCCATGAAAGGTGTATGATTTTTGCGAGTCCTTACGGCGATTTATAGCTTCATTAATTTCCCTTACTTCGGCAACACCTAATGATTGCGCTACCAGCGTTAAGGTACCATTGTCAGGTGTTACAATGTAATGGCCGCTCTTTGTTTTCAACACCACCGATTTACGGGCAGTGCCAACCCCGGGGTCAACTACCGATACAAAAACTGTCCCTGCGGGCCAATACCTTACGGTCTGCTCCAGCCTGTAGGCCGCTTCCCAGATGTTGTAAGCGGGAATCTCGTGCGTAAGGTCGAACAACTTCAAATCAGGCGAAACACCCATAGCCACGCCCTTCATTGCCGAAACGGCGCCGTCCTTTAAACCAAAATCGGACTGGAAAACAACTATTTTGTTTTGTGCCGATGAGAATTTTGCTGATACCAAAATCAGTATCAGCGAGATAATCGCTCGTAAATCTTTATTCATGCCGCGGGATTAATATTTACGGGTACAAATTAATGGTTTTTAATATATTTAGCCTATCACAATTTTTATTGATGGAAGTAGAATTTACCCGGTCATTTTATTGGAAAATATTTTATTGTGCGATGGCCGTGGGGTTTGCCCTATTTGTCGATATCGGATTTATCCAATCACAGGTTAAGGACCAGCCTGCCTTAATATTATTCCCTCTATTATCTACACTGTTCGGCATATTGGTGGTAATAAGCCAGTTCATCAGCAAAGTCATCATATCCGCGGATTATATTGTGAAAATAAATATCACAGGCAAACGGAAATTGCTTACAATAAATGTGAAGGGCGTAAGTATTGGCGAAAAATACATCTCAATAATCCCGATTTCAGATGACTACAAAAAAATCACAATAAACAATTACATCGATTATCCTGATTCAGAAGACTTGACGAGTTGGCTTAAAGAGAACTTCGCCGACCTTGACGCAGCAGCTTTAAAAGATCAGCAGGCTAAAGTATTAACTGACCCAAGGCTGGGAGCTACGGAAATTGAACGTAAGCGCAAACTTACTGCAGCAAAAATAGTAGCAGTTGTTTACAGCATTATTGGCGTGGTGCTTGGCGCCTTTGGAATAGCGTCCCAAAATAATTTTGTAGTTTATTTATTAATGGGCTACCCGTTAGCCGGAGTTTTGATTACCGGGCTAAACCCGCTGATAAAATTCGTATCTAACAGCAAGCGAAGCGTTTATCCATTCATTATGGTGGGTGTATTGCCACCTGTTTTTATTTTGTTTATATCGGCATTGTCCGAATTCGAAATATATAACCATCAAAACGCCTGGCTACCATTTTTTGGAATTGCAGCGACGCTGTTTTTTTTGTTTTTTAAAACCAGCGTCAACGATGCGCTGCCGGTAAAAGGCCAAATCATAATTATGCTGATTGCCGGGCTTTTATATGGTTACGGAAGTACAATTCATATCAACTGCGATTTTGATAAATCAAGCCCCAAACTAATTCAAACATCAGTTTATAATAAGTGGATAGAGCATAACAAAGGTGCACATTACCATTTAAAGCTTGCATCCTGGGATGGTGACCAAAAGCCCAGGGATATTGAAGTTTCGCATGCTACTTACAACAGCTATATCGAAGGCGGATCAATTAATGTCTACTTAAAAAACGGATTATTGAATATCCCATGGTATTCGCTGTATAAATAAAGAAAGCCACCCCAGTTACCCGGGGCAGCTCTCAACCGCTATGAAAAATCTTTAAATTATGCTTTGTAAATTGGCTCGTGGTATTGGTCATCGGCGTGCCTGCTGTGTTTCATCACCATCCATGCACCCAAGCCTATTATGGCCATCGGCCACACAACCCTGTCGGCATCGTTAATGTTATCGGTTAGCAAACAGGCTGTACCAAACACTATCAGCCACACCCAAATTGCTTTTTTGAAATTATATTTAGCGCCCATATACAAACCGTAAGCTATTATAGCCATGGGCCAGCTAATTACCCAATCTGGTATCCAAAACAAGTTCATCTGGTCGATGAGTAATAAACCACCAATAATAATGATGATGATACCGGCCATTGTTTTACCATTATATTTTGCGGGGTTATTTATGTTAGTTTCCATTGTTTTTAGTTTTAAATCTTACCCAATATTACGGCAGTATTAAGGCGTGGACAACGGAATATTGGCGAGGTATTAACAGAAATCGGTAAGCGGCTAAAAAGTGTCGGTGAAAATGGAAGGTTTAAAAAGGGGTGTCATGCTGAGGCACTCGAAGCATGCGGGCAAAGGCCTCTGCGCTCACCCTTCGAGAACCTCAGGGTGACACCCGTTTATCGATCTAAGGCTTTGGCCCTGTTGCACTCAGGCGGCGAAAGCTTACCGGTCCATATAAAAACCAAATAAGATCAAACGATTGATCTTATTTGATTATATCGTATAAAAATTTGATAGTGAGATAATTACAGGTTAATCTAATTTACACTTGATGAATAAAAGGCCTTGTGTGACCGATAAATTGTAGAAAAAAGAAACAAAAAGGAAACCTGAAAGTTACTTCTCTTACACCTCCGGCTCCTGCTGGCTCAAGCAATGAAAGCTGCCCAGCCCCCATATAATATCGGTCGAATCGATACCCACAACCTTCCGGTCAGGGAAACAACCCTGTAGAATATAAAGAGCTATAGCATCCCTGTCGCAGCGGAAGGTAGGCATAACCACCGCCGAGTTGGCAATATAAAAGTTAGCGTACGATGCCGGCAGGTGCTGGTCTTCATATATCACTTCGCGCGGCATTGGCAGCTCAACAATGTTAAGCTTTTTACCATTCGGCAGGCGCATTTTCTTCAGCATCTCAAGGTTATCCTGCAGTAACTGGTAGTTAGCGTCGTTTTTGTCTTCTTCAATAACGGTAACAACCGTATCCTCATTTACAAAACGTACAGTATCATCAATATGGCCATCGGTGTCGTCGCCAATAATGCCCTCGCCTACCCATAAAACCTGCTCAACGCCGTAATAATTTTGCAGGTATTCTTCAATTTGCTGCTGATTTAAATGCGGGTTACGGTTTTTATTAAGCAAACAGGCTGTTGAGGTAATTAAAGTACCGGCCCCGTTAAAATCAACCGAACCACCTTCCATTACAATACCGGGGTGGTAAACCGGCAGACCAAACCGCTCCCCTATTTTTGTTGGAATAACATCATCCAAATCAAACGGCGGATATTTATTGCCCCAGGCATTATAATCCCAATCAACAATGGCCTTTTGTTTGGTTTCAGTATTTATCAAAAATGCAGGACCATGATCACGGCACCAGGCATCGTTGGTTTCAAATTCGAAAAACTCAATTTGTTTTAAATCAACCCCGGCAGCCAATAATTGCTGCTTGGCAAAAGCGGCCATCTGCTCATCCTTTACGTTGATGCGCACCAACTCACCTTCGCTTATAACTTTAATAAACTCGCAATACCTTGGGTATATCAAATCTATCTTACCAGGCCACGAAGCCTCCTTGTGTGGCCAGCTAAGCCAAGTAGCAGTGTGCTTGTGCCATTCAGCGGGGAAGTGGAAATTGTCTTGCTTCGGAGTAGTCATGGGTGATGATATGTAATTTTATGCGCCCGTCATTGCGAGGTACGAAGCAACCTCTACTAAGGACAAGTCGCCAACTTTCAAAGTTCGCTCTGTACAGTTTAGAGGTTGCTTCGTACCTCGCAATGACGCGTGGGTTTTAATCCCCGTCCAGAAATCTTTTGGTTATCGGCTGATACGAATCAATCCTCCTGTCCCTCATGAAAGGCCAGTGGCTGCGGTAATAATCCGACTTATTTAAATCCAACTCTTCAACCACTACTTCCTCGTCATCAGTTGATGTTTGGTGTATCAAAGCACCAAATGGATTGGCAAAAAACGAACCACCCCAAAACTTAACGCCGGCTTCTTCGCCAACGCGGTTCACACTTACCACATGCACGCCGTTTGCTACCGCATGCGAGCGTTGAATGGTTTGCCAGGCGTTATATTGCTCAACATTGGTTGCTTCGTCCTGCGTGGTGGCCCAGCCTATGGCCGTAGGGTAAAATAATATTTCGGCGCCCATCATGGCTGTAATACGTGCAGCTTCGGGGTACCATTGATCCCAGCAGATAAGCACGCCTATAGTGGCAAATTTGGTTTTAAAAACTTTGTATCCCAAATCGCCCGGGGTAAAGTAAAATTTCTCGTAAAAACCGGGATCGTCCGGGATATGCATTTTGCGATATTTACCAAGATATACCCCGTCGGCATCTAAAACTGCGGTGGTATTATGATAAATGCCTTGTGCGCGTTTTTCAAACAACGAGGCAATAATTACCACGCCAAGTTCTTTAGCCACAGCAGAAAGCGCATCGCTCGATGGGCCGGGAATGGCCTCGGCCAGTTTAAAATTATCGTAATCTTCTACATCGCAAAAATAAAGCGATGTAAAAAGCTCCTGCAGGCAAACTATCTGCGCGCCTTTTTGGGCGGCTTCACGCACTTTAACAATAGCTTTATCTAAATTTTCCTGTTTGTTGGCTGTACACGTCATTTGTACAATGCCCACGTTTACTTTACTCATCCCGCTAAAATTTGCGCAAAAATAAGGAATTTTAGAGATTAGAGGTTAGAGTTTGGTGATTAGATTGTAAAATGAAGATTAAGTCTCAAGATAAAAAGGCCGCCTTTAACTAATCTCCAGCCTCTAATCTCTGATCACTAAAAATCAACCCGTTCACCGTATCAACCAATTCTTCCAAACCGAAAGGTTTGGTTATAATGGCATCGCAGCCGCAGGCCAGCAAATCGTCCTTATTTAAATAAGCCGAGCATATTATTACAGGTATATTGCTTAATTGTGGATGGGCCTTCACCTCCCGGCAAATCTCATCGCCCCTTGTGCCGCTCATTTTATAATCGAGCATCAACAGGTCGGGCATATGGGCTTGTATATTCTCAATAATATTTTCAGTCTCCGAAGTGATGGTTACCTCGAATCGTTCGTATGATAGCGCTTCCTTTACAATATCCAGCACGTCCTGGTTGTCGTCGAGCATTAAAATCCGTTTTCGCATAGTTAGTTAGAAGTTTGGTTGGGTATGTTTTTCGGCTATACGTAACAGACTTATAAGTTAGCAATCGGTTTAATTATTTAGTTAATATATAACGGCACCTGCGCACTTTTATTTGATTTTGGCGGCAAATTATGCCCATGAAGTGAATTGGTAACAAAAGCTTACCTTTATCATAATGTTCAAAAACAAGCTGTTATTTTTTGCCGGTGGATTGGTTATTGGAGCTGCAATAGGCCTGGCAGTTAACAATCTTGCCGTGGGTATGGGGGTCGGAGCAGCGCTTGGTTTAATATTTGCCCGCCGGATAAGGATTAGGAATAGATAACAGCGCTAAAATTTTCAAACAAAAAAGGGGCGCTATTACACGCCCCGGATATTTTATAAATTTTTTTAATATTATTTGGCGTGGTGCGCTGAATGTTTAACACCATCGCGACGGGCCTCGTGCATAGCTTTTTTTAGTGCTTTACGGTCTGCCTTCAAGGCTGCTTTATCGGCTTTAAGTGCTGTCGCATCGTTTGCTGCCTTGTCCTTTTCTTCAGTTGCTTTGTCGGTTTTTATTTTTGCAACATCAGCTTCAACTTCTTTTATATCGCTTTTTTTAATTTCTTTGTCAGCCAGCGCTACAGGGTGGTCAACGCCTTCGCTTTTAAGTATCTTGGCATCAGCTTTAATACCTTGTTTTTCAGTTTTTGCTGCGGCTAGGTCTGCTTTGGCAGTCGCCAGGTCGCCACTTTTTTTAGCAGCTTTAGCGTCGGCCTTGTCTTTGTCGTACGCGCGCACATCTTTGCGCAAATCTTGCATTTGTGTTTTTTCAGCCGGGGTGGGCGTAGCGGCTACAGGGGTACTGGTTTGTGCAAATGCTGCAATTGTAAAAATCATGGCAACACCTGATAGGACTAATTTCTTCATAATGTTAAGTTGTTTTTTTAAATGAGTATTATTGACGCGATTAAAATTAAAAGGTTTAACGGAAAATACATATTTAATGTTCGAAATATTAAACCTTTTTACACATTAAACCGTCATAACTAAAAATATCCCTATTATTATAATATCATATGTTAAAACCTCACCCTAAATTAATTTCTACGATCTTATTTCTTGTATTTACTGCTACAGCTTTTTGCCAAACAGGTTCCTTACCTGGTGATGCCGAAAAAGTTAAGCCCGATGATAAAACCAACTCCCGCGTCTCTTCAATAAAGATTGGTGTCAACTACTCAAATAATAATGTTTTTATGGGCCGGGCAGATACCGTACGCACACCGGCTATTATTCCGCAGGTAAAATACACGCTGGCAGCGGGTATCTATTTTTCAGCCAGCCTTAACGTGCTGCCCCAGCAAAAGAAAAAAAAGCTCGACGGCGGCGATATTTCTGCGGGCTACAACATTGATATTACCGACGATCTTTCGGCCGGGGCATCGTATAGCAAGCTGTTTTATAATAAAGCAAGTACCCAGGTCGGCTCGTCAATAAGCAGCACGTTTAACGCCAATTTAAGCTACGATTTTGGAGATATATTAACTACAGCATTAAGCGCCGATTATAATTTAAACACCAAAGGCATTAATAATGATATATTTTTAAACCTGGGAATAAGCCACGATTTTATGGTGAATGGTGTTTTCGGTGACAGCGACTTGTTTCTTGTCTCGCCCAGTATAACCTTAAACACCGGTACCGAAAATTTTTACGATTCTTATTTACAGCGCAAAAACATCAAAAATGCAAAACGCACCGCCGCCCAAAACAAAGTTATAGCGCAATATACCAGCCAGCTTAGTCAATACAAAATACTTGATTACGAGTTGTCAATACCCGTAGAATATAAAACCGGGAGCCTTATTTTTCAATTTACGCCAACCTATGCCGTTGTCGGCAACACGCTGCCAAAAGCCATAACCGCCCGGCTATCAGATAGCACAAGCATATTTTATTTTGAAACAGGCGTGGCGCTAAAATTTTAACAGGTAAAAAATAGGCTAAAGCCTTGCCTAAAAATCGTGATAAATAGCCCTGAATGTGCTGCGCAGGCCAAAAGTTACCTGTACCGTGTTACGGACGCCCAGGTCGTTGCTTTCTTTGCGTACCAGGCCACCCAGTTCAAAGCGCAGGTTATATTTCGGGTTGATAAGGTATGATGCCGTTGCTTCGCCAAAATAAAACTTAGTGGGTATACCCTGCCCTACTTTTGTTTCGGTGGTTGATGCTGAAGTTGATGTATAGGTTAACTCGTTGCCATAATTCTGTCCTGCCGGGTTGCGGCCGTATTGGGCGTAATTAACCTGGCCCATAAAATCAAAATTGCCTATCGAGTAATTCAGTATGCCGATAAACTCCCTGAAGTTTGCACCTAACGGGTCGCCAAGGGGTTCACTGTAATCGGTATAGTTTGTAATTATTTGCGGGCTGGTGTAGGCAAAAGGTTTTACGGTATTGTACTCAACCAAATAGTTAAATCCTTTTACATTAAACAAATCGGCACCACGTACGCCCAGCTGGTAACCGTCTGTATTGGTATTATCCATTAGTAACTGCCCGTAAACAGCGGTTTTATCAAATATTTTATATTTACCGGTAAACCCTGCCAGCACATTATCCGGTTGAGCCTTTGGCCCTATTGAGCTGGCAAAAAATAAGGGGTTAAATAAATTGGCATCAAACCCGTGCTGGGTACCGTTATCATCGGCTTCCTGCGCTATTACGGCATTAAATACGCCTAATGACAGCCGGTTATTTACGTTCCAGTCAAGGTAATGGAAAGCGGCCCATTTACGGCGGTTGCTGCCGTAATTGTCAAAATGCACGGCGTTTATATCGGCCAGGTACGCCCACATTACCATATACTGTACTTTGCCAATGTTTGCGGTTAACCGCAATAACGGGTAGTTGGCGGCAAAGTCCGACAGCAGCAGCGACCGGTAGCCATCGCCAATAAAAGTTTTGTCGGTACCAAGCGTAATGTTTAATTGTTTAATGGGCGTGTACGAAATCACAGCCGTTGCGTACGACCAGTCCTGGCTGCCCAGCGCAATGCCGTTATAATTACGGTTATAAGCCTGGCCAGGTACAAACGCATATTTGTTTACTATATCATTATAATAGCCGGCAAACCTGGCCGAATTTTCAAACGCGCTACTGTAAAACGACACCTTGCTGCCAATCGTTCCCCCAAGTTGAAAACCGCGGGTGTTCATATAAGTATTGATCTTATCATTAACATCGCGGCCCATCATCAGGTCGGGCAGGTAGTCGGCATAAAAGGTGTAGTCTTTTGTTTTCACGTCGAAAACGTGTTCGTTAAATATCTTACGCACTATCCAGGTTTTGCGGCTGCTGTCAACTCCGCGGTTCATAATGGCGTTGTAAGTTGGCGCTAATGTGCTGTCGATTAAAAAAGGCTTTAACGATGTATGCAGTGAACTTTTTACCGAATAAATATCCGAATTAAATTTCTGGTCGAGCTGGTAAGAGTAAGGAATATAAACAGACTGCGCTTTGCTTAAATTGATTGAAAAATATGTGATTACAAGCAGTATTATTAGTTTTTTCATAAGCTGGCAGGCTGGATTTTACACCGCACCAAAATAACTATTAATTGTGATGAAATAAAAATTTGATTTGGTTGGATTTTTAGGGGCGATTATAACTAATAGTCGTTGTCTTTTATATTTTCTGGTAGTTTAAGCGGCCCAAAGTTGGTTCTTCAAAAGCATCACATTTTTTCAAATACGCTTCCATCGTATTCATATCGTCACTGTAAACAGTTGCGCTAAATTCGTAGGCGCGTAACAGCATCCGGATATAAGAAGCCGGTTCTGCTTGTTTGGTTAGCTTTTTTAACGCCCCCATATAGTCTTCCCTATACACAGTCGGGATAATAATTTTAGATAAGCCTTTCGACGTTAGCTCTGCATTCATCATAACCCGGGCTACCCTTCCGTTACCGTCTAAAAAGGGGTGCACCTCGCTAACCATAAACATCATAAAAGCGGCCCGTGCAAAGGAACTTCGCAGAATAGAATATAGTTCAAATCCCTTTTTTAACGTGCCGGCCACAAGCTGCCAATCCACAAACTCAGTACTGCCGGCCCTGTTATTTTTATCTTTAAAATTGCCGGGGGCTTTTGACGGCCTTGCACTCATTAAAATTGAGTGCCTGTACCTAAGCAAGGTGAGCAATTCATCAGCCGTTTCGGGCACGCGACTCATCTCCGTTCTGTTCGATACGATTTGATAAGTGCCTAATATATCATGCGAGTCTTCATCCCGTGAAGGCATGGGAGTGGCTGTCAGGATAATTTCCTTCGCTTCTTCAATTTCAAAAATTGTTCCCTCTATGTAATTTGAAAAGTAACTCTCATAAAATGCAAAATTTTGATAAGAGTGGACAGTCTTGTTTTTATCATCAAACTCCGGGTATTCATCTACTGCAAGTTGTTCATAAAGATGGGCAAACAAATCTATCCGCACAGGGTCATAAGGGAACCCCGAAAGCCTGGCTTTGCTGATCGACGATGAAAGTACAACTTTGCTATTGCTTGAAAGCAGCGCGGCAACTATTTTGTTTAGCTGCTCAAATTCTTTATTCATACCAAGTTTCCCGGCAATAATCCTCGCCTCGTCCCTTAAAGTATTTAGCCCTTCTTCCCCCCGTATCCTTATAATAGCGTCCAGCTTATCTTCAACGGCTGTTTTAGATAGTGTTTTTGGCGTATTGTCGGTTTTTCTCGTGGCTTCCAAATTTTCAAGAAAGGCCCTTGCCTCCTGTGAAACATGCAATTCTTTAAAAAAAAAGGTGTCGCCATCTACCGGGCCATGGCCTTTTTGTAATCGAACGATGAGACCTGGCAATACCAGGGTTTTGGTATATTTATAGGTGACAAAAATTTCTCCGGATGAAGATGGCTTAAATTCAAGTGCACTGCGGTGGCTTAACAATGCCCCGGGGAATAGATGGGCAAGTATTTTGTACCAGTTTCTTTTTATGATTATTTCAGGTTCATCAAGTAGGTTCGAAGTATAAATCCGCGGCGCAATTTTTCTAATTTTGCCGGCCTTTTCCAGCCTGCTTATTTGCTGGGAACGCGCTTTATCAGAGCTGCCAAAAATAGTTTCATCTATTTGCGGATGTAGATTTTTTTCTATTAACTGTTTTGACATATGCTAATTTGTAGATTTTTTTCTATTAAAACAAATAAAATGTAGATTTTTTTAGATTAAGACAAGCGAAATGTAGAATTTTTTAGATTAAAAACCCACTCATGTAGATTTTTTTTTGTACTAAAACAGGAGCGACGAGATAAAAACCAGCCCAGTTTATATCAAAGGACATCTCTCTCTATATACTTCCAGACTTTATCGGCTCTACCAACTTCCAGTCTTTACTGTCTTTTCCGACTTTACTGTCTTTCGGTCTTTCCTGACTTCCCGGCTTACCGACTTTCCCGACTTTTTTACCATATTTGCACCTTTTAAAGCGATGCAGCCTTTTAATGTGTTAAAAGATGTTAAGCTGAAGCTATTTTAGTGAAAAAAGTGTTAAAAAACCTGATATTTACCCTGCAATAAACCATTATTTGTAATCCATGCAATACAATAAAATAAATAATCTTTTAGGCTGGCTTTGTTTCGTCATAGCTTCAATCACCTACATTTTAACGCTCGAACCATCGGTAAGCTTTTGGGATTGCGGCGAGTTCATATCCTGCGCGTACCGTTTGCAGGTTGCTCACCAGCCCGGTTACCCTTTGTTTGCCATGCTTGGTAAAGTGTTTTCGCTGTTATCATTCGGCAATAATGCAAAGGTGCCTTATTTTACAAATATGGGCTCGGCCATTGCCAGTGGCGCAACTATTATGTTCCTGTTTTGGAGCATAACAGCCATTGCTAAAAAAATGCTTGCACCTAAGCCGGGTGAAGCAGACGACCAAAGCCGTACTATACTTATTATGGGCGCCGGTTTGGTAGGTGCACTTGCCTTCACTTATACCGATACATTTTGGTTTTCGGCTGTTGAAACCATCGTGTTTGCACTTTCAATGCTGTGTACTGCTGTTGTTTTTTGGGCAATACTGAAATGGGATGCCCATGCCGACGAGCCGGGTGCTGATAAATGGCTTGTATTTATTGCTTATGTAATAGGCCTTTCAATAGGTATTCACCTGCTCAACTTGCTAACCATACCGGCAATTGCCATGGTTTATTACTTCCGCCGCGGCCGCAATGTTAACGTAGGTGGTGCAATTGGCACTTTTTTAATAGGTGTTCTGATACTTGTTTTTGTACAATACGGCATACGTGGCTATACCATTAAAATAGCTGCCTATTTCGACCTTTTCTTTGTAAACAATTTAGGCCTTGGCTTCTGGAGCGGCGCTATGGTTTGGTTCCTGATAATTGTGGGCATTTTGGTTGCTGGTATTATGTACAGCATTCGCAATAAAAAGCCATTAATGAACCTGGCGTTTCTGTGCGTTTCCTTTGTTTATTTAGGTTACGGCTCGTTTGCCTATATCCCAATCAGGGCTGCTGCAGGCACCAATTTGGATAACTCGCACCCCGATAATGCATTTATTTTGTACGGATACTTAAACCGTATACAGTATGGCGAAAACCCTTTGCTGTTTGGCCAGTATTTTGACGCCAAACCTAAAACCGACGAAAATGGCAACCCGATTCAAAATGAAGGGAGTACCATCTACCGTAAAGGCAAAACCAAATATGAGGATGCTGGCAAGAGAACAACCTACCAGTACGACCATACCACCTTTTTACCCCGTATGTACAGCAGCGACGGGCAGGACCCCCAGTTTTACCGCCAATGGCTGCAAATGGACGAAAACGCAGCACCAACTTTTGGCGATAATATGAAATGGATGGTTAGCTGGCAAATGTACCAGATGTACTGGCGGTACTTTTTATGGAACTTTGTTGGCCGTTACAACGATTTGGATGGCCAGCAAAACACAGCAGGTGTTGATGGTAACTGGACCAGCGGCATTCTTGACGGCGGCAAACATTTGCCAAAATCGGTAGTTGGCGGGCCCGAAATAAAGGGGCAGGGCATTCAACTGGGAACAACTTATACGCCGCTGTATGCTTTACCATTAATAATTGGATTACTGGGCGCGGCCTACCATTTTCAGCGTAAAAAACGCGATGCGCTGGTAGTACTGCTGCTTTTCTTCTTTACAGGCCTGGCCATCGTATTATACGTAAACCAGCCGAGTATACAGCCGCGCGAGCGTGATTACTCGTACGTTGGCTCTTTCTACGCATTTGCCATTTGGATTGGCCTGGGAGTGGTGGCATTAGCCGAGCTTATCCGCTTAAAAGCAAATGCTAAAACTGCTGCAGTTGTGGCTACCGGCGTTTGCCTGCTGGCAGCACCGGTTGTTATGGCAAAGCAGGAATGGAAAGCCCATGACCGCTCTACCAAAATGACGCCGCATGATATGGCTTATAATTACCTGATATCGTGCCCGAAAAACGCTATATTATTTACCTATGGCGATAATGACACCTATTCGTTATGGTACGACCAGGAAGTGGAAGGCATACGCCCTGATGTGCGTATTGTTAACCTCAGCCTGTTTACCGGCGACTGGTACATTCACCAGATGCAGGGTAAAATGAACGAATCGGAGCCATTGCCAATAACTATGCCTTACGATAAATACAAAGAAGGTGTACGCGATGTGATTTACTTTAACGACCAAAAAATAGCCGAACCAACAGAAGTTAAGGAAGTTTTTGATTTTATATCGTCAGACAACAGGGCCGCACAGGTGCAGTTTCAGCCGGGTGGCAGCTATGAGAATTACCTGCCTACAAAAAACTTTAAAATCACTATTAACCCTGATGATGTTTTAAAGAACAATGTAATAACTCCTGAGCAAAAGGATAAACTGGCTACAGTTATGCAATGGAAATATACATCGAACTATGTAACCAAAGAAAACCTGGCCATGTTGGATATATTGGCACATAATAATTGGAAAAGGCCTATTTGCTTTACTACTACCATTGGTAACGAAAACCTGATTGGCTTGCAGCAGTACTTATATAAAGAAGGTTTTACCTATCGTTTGTTGCCGCTTAAACCGGATACCAGTACCCGCGACCAGTTAGGCAAAATAAATAGCCTGGTGATGTATGATAACATTATGAACAAGTTTAAATTCGGCAATTTTAAAACTGCCAAGTATTTAGACCACGAGTCGACCACCATGTTTTACCCGGTTATGGTTACCACGTTCCTTGACCTTGCCGACGGACTGGTTAAAGACGGTCACCCTGATCTTGCCCTGAAAGCACTGCATAAGTTTGACGACGTAATGCCGGATATGACCCCTGGCATTGAAGTTGCCAACCGCAAAATATTTATGGCGCAAACCAGCTATAACCTGCACGATAACGTTTTGGGTAATAAACTGATGACCAGCGTAAACGATTACCTTATCGATCAGCTTGATTATAACTATTACCTGATGAAAGATAACTCCGGCGCATTTGATATACGTACGGTACAATACGGCGTGTCGTTCCTTAATGCGATGGTTGAATTCACAGGTGAAAGCCACCAAACGCAATTAACTAAGAAATTTAGTGACGAGATGAAGGACTACACCAATAAATTTGGCGGAGTGTTGCAAAGGCAGCCTCAACAATAAATATTGTTGCACTAAATAAAGCTAAACGGCCCTGCGAAAACAGGGCCGTTTTTTATTTATATTGCCGACATACAAACGGTTATGAACATACTCATCCTTGGTGCGACAGGCAGAACCGGCCGGCACCTTGTTAGCGAAACATTAAAGTTAGGCTTTGAAGTACACGTGTTAGTTCGTGATAAAAGCAAGTTGCCTGTTTACCCGCCGTCGGTATCGGTTTTTGAGGGCACTCCTGCTGTAAAAGATGATCTGGCAAAGGCTATGCAGGGTTGTGATGCTATTTTAAGTTCGCTGAATATATCCCGTACCTCCGATTTCCCCTGGGCAAAATTGCGTACGCCAAAAGATTTCCTGTCGGCAAGCATGAAGAATATTATTGCAACTGCTGGCGAGATTAATATTAAACGTATAGTTATAACAACAGCCTGGGCGTAAGCGAAACCAAAAAAGATATCCCGTTTTGGTTTAGGTGGCTTATTGACCACAGCAACATCAGCTACCCATACCGCGATCATGAGGTACAGGAAGAAATACTGAAACACTCAAATATGGATTGGACGGCAGTTCGACCCGCCGGCCTAACAAATTCAACTAAAATCAGGGATGTTGTGGTAAGCCTCAACAATTCGCCTAAACCGGGTTTAACCGTCAGCAGGCTAAATGTCGCCAGGTTTATGGTCGATTGCCTGAAAAACAATTTGTATGTAAAACAAAGCCCGGTTGTATCGTAAAGTCGTCAGTCGTTTTTGATACCGCGAATACAATAATTCTCAATTCGCGATTTGAGAATTACTATTTATATCGTGTTATGAAATCGAGGTTTATCCTGTGTCTTATTTCAATTGGGAAAGTTTACTTCTCCTGTACATCGCGGGAGTCTGCCCCGTTTTCGATTTAAAGATCCGGTTAAAAGCTGATTCTGACTGATAGCCTACGTTCGCTGCAATTTCGGATATATTGCTGTTGTTCGTCGTTAATAACTTTTGGGCTTGCCGGATGCGCCAGTTGGTAAGGTAACTTAGCGGTGTTTCGTGCACTAATTTTTTAAACTGGTTAAAGAAAACAGAACGTGACATGCCGATCTCCGATGCAAGAGATTCCAGCGTCCAATCGGTGTGGGGTGAGTCCTGCATCAGTTTTAGCGCTTTGCTGATCCTTGGGTCATTTAATGCAGAAAGAAAGCCAGTGCCGGGGGCAGCCTGCTCTAAATATGCCCTTATGATATTGATAAACATAATTTCCGACAGGCTTTTTAGCATTACACCGCTTCCGGGCCTTTCGTTATTAAGTTCTGCCAACATTAATTGTGCAACCTGCTTTAATAAAAGCTGGTTTTCTGTTACATATTGCCTGATGTGAATAATTGGCGGCAGATCCTTTAAAAAAGGGTGCAGGGGCTGGTAATCAAATTCAAAATGGCCCGCTATAAGTGTAGTTACATCGCCCCCACTGTTAAAAACAGGGATCCCGGCCCGGCGGGCCTTAACAAATTCGGGCGAGGGCATACGTAAACTTGTAGCTTTATCTGCTAACCAGTGGGCGCTGCCGTTAGGCACAAATACCAGGTCACCCTCCTGCAATTCTATTATACTGCCATCAGGCGAGCCAACAGTACAATTGCCGCTCACCAGCCGCCAGAACTGCGAATTTTGGTCCTTTATAACATCCAGTCCCCACGGGGCCGACAGCGGAAATTTACTATAAACAACACTCCTGAGTCGCGTGGCTTCTAATACAGTACTTAAAGCATCCATTGGTTAAATTGATACGATTAAGCAAATATACAACACTTTTTAACACTTTAAGTATTGAACCAGAGACTAGCTTTGTGTCATTAATAATCAGAAAAAAATGACAACACAGGAATTAGCCAATCGCTACTACGAACTTTTTCAACAAAGGCAGGTAGCAGAAATTTATCAACAGCTTTATAGTACCGACATTGTTTGCACCGAACCCGAACATGCCCTAGCGATGGGCGTGCCTACTATAACCACCGGTATTGACGCGGTTTTGGCCAAATCAAAAGCCAGGCAGGAAACTATAGCCGAAGTGCACAGCTTTTTCAGCACCGAACCGGTTGTTGGAGGCAGCTACTTCAGTTTGGCCATGGGCAGGGACATGACCTTAAAAAATGGCCAGAGATTACAGATAGCAGAAATTGCAGTTTTCGGCGTAAAAGACGATAAGATAATATCCGAAACGTTTTTTTATTAGCGATAAGTGAAAACTGATTGAATATAAACTATCGGCTGGAACCCGGAGTTATGTCCGCGTTCTGGTCGATAGATGCCGGGTAAAGACTACAGTCGAACCGTCTGGCAGAAAGCATCCGGCGCAAAGAAGTACATGGTTGTATTTTAAAGAACCCCGAAGTCAATCAAACCCTTTTACTCAATTTGTACACCTTTTAAAATTTTTAACTACTCAATTAAACTGTTTGAACGATGTCCGAAAGAATATACAGTGAATAAAATTAACGAAAGCCAGTAAGTTATATTGCTATTTTTAAAGATCGCCTCACTACCAACAAGTAAACTCCGCTAGTTAAGAGATAAAGACAAACAAAAAAGCCCAGTAAGCAACGTTCGACTTCCGAGGTCGATGAACACAAAGCACAGTTTCGAAAGCTAAATAAATATATAAGTCAAAACCATACCATAACCAGAAATTGGGAAAAGCGATTGGATAATTGCCTATTACAGTTAAATTGCATTGCTTTAACAGATATTTTCAAGATTAACCAATGGATGATAAACCTACAATACGAACCGCACTAATATTCATATTTTTTACTTTCATGATAACTTGGGCAATAAATATACCTTTAGCACTTGCAGCACATCATCAAATTAAATTTTCAGTTCCAAGATGGGTAGAGATCACTTCAACTTTAAGCCCGGGAATAGTCGCCTTATCTATAATAATTTGCCGTTGTAAAGAAGCAGGTCTTAAAACGTTATTAACAAAAATTTTAAAATGGCGCGTAAATTATAGATGGTATCTTTTTGCACTATTGATACCAGTAGTATGCGTTGTTCCTTCTCTTTGCATTTATCTTTACATATTACATAAACCACTTGACCTGTCAGAATGGTATCTGCCTCTGATTCTGTTTTTTATTTTTATACCATTTAGCCCCTTATGGGAAGAAATAGGTTGGCGCGGCTTTTTACTGCCAATCCTTCAAGATAAATTTCGTCCGCTGACGGCTGCTGTTATTTTAGGACTTATTTGGGGAATTTGGCATATTCCTATGTATTTAACACATAATCCTGAAGGAAGCAGAACACAACTATTTTTAGTTTACTTCATCATAGGCACGGTGCCTATTACCATTTTGTTTGTGTGGCTTTATAATAAGACAGAAAGTTTATTGATTACAATTTTTTTCCATGCGGCAATAAATGCCACATTTGCCTTGTTTGGGAAAGTGCCAACAGGTGAGTTGCGACCTTTTATTTACACCATGATTTTCTTTACAATTGCAGCTACAGGCATCTCTTGGAAGACAAAAGCCTTTCTTGGACAAGCAAAAACAAGATATAAGGCTCCCATTTGTAATGTCCCGCCTGGTTAAACGTCTGAGCTTAACTGAGAAATAATTGCGAGTGTCCACACTCGCGCAAAATAACAAACAAGAAAAGCTCCAAATCCTTAAATTCAAGACTCTATTGAAAAGTAAGGGGAGCGAGACCCGAACTTACATACTTTCAAAAGTAGGGCTTAACAAAAACTGAAATATTCACCGACGAACAGAACCGCCTTGCGGTAATGCTTAGGCGCCGGCGCACCCTGCACGCATTGCCATTTTGCAGCAAATTATAAATGCCAATGCCTGCATCTGCGGCGATTTGTCGATCGAGCCAGCTTGGGCGCGCTAAGCACTTAGCCCTCTGTAAGCACCAGGAGGCTTTTTTCTTGCCTTAAATCACTTATAAAGGTCTTAAATGCAGGCTTTAAAATGTGTTCGCTACTAAATTTGTTGGGTTGAGTGAACAAGTGAATTTTTGCTGTCCGTTTCGTAAAAACAGGCTTTAAGGTTGAATTTGACGCACTTATGGCGCATGATTTAATAAATAATTATAAAGCTCACGCAGGCTTACGATTGAATTATGCGTAAGAGTAACACGATAAAGGAAGGGCGCTGTGAGGGATTGTGTTTATGCCAGCAATTCCTTGCTCTATATTCAATCAACGCCTAACTTTTTATTTATCGTCGACAGTGGCAACTTTTTTAATAGCCGGCATTGCGTTTTGTTTGAAATTTGAGACTTGTTTGGTCAGGAAATATATAACCATCATAACCAAAGTATATATTAAAATGGTTCTATCCAAACCTATGATTCTATTGACTAATTTAACTTTTAAGCTAAACAAAAAGATATTACTTAGCAGAAGGTAAAATAAAGTATTTTGGCCTATGGATAAAACTGGATGTATTTGAGCAAACCGTCTCTCTACCCAAATACAAAACATATAATACAAATATAATGGAAAAGCCGATCCGGCGATCCAATAAATACTCGGTGGAAACCGATCTGGAAAGTTATGCGTTATTAAACAATATACAACAAAAGGCATGGAAAGTAAAAATGAGACGACCAAAACACTCCAGCGGAATTTAATATTATCACGGGCAAACCAGACGCCCGCTAAAAAGAACCAAAGATATTGGAGCATTGGAAAAGCTGAGAATTGATTGGTTCCTATAATTAAGCCTAACTGGTTATTGTTAATGTATTTATAGGGGACCACTATAGTTGACATCAAAGAAACAGCAATTGCAATAATTAATAAAAGATTGCTTGCGGATATCTTTTTTATAAGGTCAAAAAATAGAAATGACGAAATTATTATTACGAAAAAAGATAACAAGAACTCCGAGAAAGGCGGAATTTTGGAAAATATTAAAATCTGGACGGTTTGTTGAAATGAAAAATCAAAATCAGCAAAGAAGATGATATAAGCAAAGGCCGATATATAATAAGCGAGGAGAATTCGGACGGCATTATTTATAATTTTACTCTTTACTTCCTTTCGCTCTTTGGTAAAGTAACTGAGATAATTAGCATAACCAAAACAGAAAAAAAAACCGGAGAATGTTATCAGGTTGATATATTGTGTAATGCAATATATTAAATTACGTATCATGTTGCTTGCAGCTACACTACATAAAAGTTGCATAGTATGCCCTAATACCATTCCTAACACCAAAAAAGATTTAAGATAATCGATAGAAAAGTTCCTTTTGGAGGAGGCCTGAGGGACTATTTGTGCTGATGCCATACGATACATACTATACAGGCTTTTAAATATATTGTTTTTCCCGGATTTGGATTTTATTTTTCATTGAGGATATTAATGTTAAAAAAACGATTTGAAAAAGATAGCTGTGATTAGAACCGCTGTTCCTAGTTTTTTAACTACCAACCACTATGCACGGAGACTTTGTTTCCACCGTTCACCAAACTCATCAAACAAAAAACCAATTTATTTTCTTTAAACCGGCATCGATTAGCGAAACAGTACTCTATTCTGCGTCCTTTTGACATTGCATATACCGTAAAATATCATTGCAAATACCCGCCAACCAAAAAACCTCAAAATAAATTTGCAATCTTCCAACTATTAATCGTAATATTGCGATATAATAATGGGCTTAACAAAAACTGAAATATTTACCGACGAACAGAACCGGCTTGCAGTAATGCTTAAGGCGTTGGCGCATCCTGCACGTATTGCCATTTTGCAGCAGATTATAAATGCCAATGCCTGTATTTGCGGCGATCTGTCCATCGAGCTTGGCCTGGCGCAGGCTACCATTTCGCAGCATTTAAAAGAACTCAAAACTGCGGGACTGATACAAGGTACCATTGAAGGCGTAAGCGTTTGTTATTGTATTGAGCCAAAAAACTGGGAACTGCTGAAACAACAACTAAACAGCTTTTTAAATTTGGTTGATGTAAAGGCTAACTGCTGCTAAAAAAATTTGAAACTATCCATCGTAATATTGCAATAAACAAAATAACCATGAACAATACAACATCACTAACCTGGGGCGCTTTTAAGGAAACCTTATTGGCAAACCCCGACCTCGACCTGCAATTTCAATACGCAGAAAATAAATGGGTAGATGCTTCGTATCATATCACCGAAATTAAACAAACCCCCATCACATCGGTTGATTGCGGCGGCGTTATGAATAACTGGACCGAGATAATAGTTCAGCTTTATGAGCCACAGGCTGCCCAACAGGAACGGGCAATGAAAGTTTCAAAAGCGCTGTCGATCATCAACGTGGTTGAGAAAAAACTACCGCTTGATGTAAACGCTACCGTGAAAATCGAATTCGGCAATTCACAGTTTGATACGCGGCAGATGTACCCTAATGAAATTACTGTTAGCAATGGCAATTTGCTGGTTGATTTGCGTCCCGATACTGTTCAATGCAAAGCTATCGGTCGCGGTGGTAGTTGCGGCACAACTACGGCAGAAAGCGAATGCTGTGCCCCGGCAGTAGAGAAACCAAAAGTTCAATTAGTAAACCTTGCCGTAGCGGCCGAAGCATGCTGCACACCCGGCGGTGGCTGCTGCTAAATAATATAATGAAAACAGAACAAGCTGATAACTACAGGGAAAGCATCATAGCTTTACTAACAGCCGAAAAATTGCCGACTGCCGACTTACCCGAAACGCTGGAGACCTTCCTGGTTACCAAACAGGATGATGAAGTTACGGGTGTAGTTGGTTTAGAAATTTATGGTGACTTTGCCCTACTGCGTTCACTGGCTGTTGATAAAGCATACCGCAACCACGGCCTGGCAAATACTTTGCTTACAGAAATTGAAGCGCTTGCTGCCTCAAAAAACCTGCAAGCCATTTACCTCCTTACGGAAACCGCTCCTGATTATTTTAGCCGTAAAGGTTACGATAAAATAACCCGGGCAGATGTGCCGGCAGAAGTGCAGCAATCAACTGAGTTTAGCCACGTTTGCCCGCAATCGGCAATTGTGATGCGGAAAGCCCTGTAGTTTAAAATCAACATAAAAAATAAACAATACCATGAGCGCTAATCAACAACCCGGAGGAAAAACCGCGATACAGCGTAACATACTTTTTGTATGTATCCATAACTCGGCCCGCAGCCAAATGGCAGAGGCTTTTTTAAACAAATACGGCGAAGGTATCCTCCACGCCGAAAGCGCCGGATTAGAAGCCGGAAAAATGAACCCCAACGTGGTTAAGGTAATGCAGGAGATTGACATCGACCTAAGTAAAAAGGGAACACAGGAAGTATTTGATTTGTTCAGGCAAGGCAGATTATTTCAAGCGGTAATAACTGTTTGCGATGAAGCCAGTGCTGAAGGTTGCCCAATATTTCCAGGCGTAGTACGAAGGTTAGGATGGTCATTTCCGGACCCTTCAACTTTTAAAGGTACCGAAGATGAAATACTGGAACAAATTCGTAAGGTAAGAGATGAAATAAAAGAAGCTGTGCTGGCCTTTATAGAGGAGGCAAAACACATGGAATACTGGACAAAACAATCATGAGTGTAACTAACTGTGCCCCCGTGGCCGAAAGAAAAAAACTAGGTTTTTTAGACAGGTACCTAACTTTATGGATATTCCTTGCAATGGCGCTGGGTGTAGCTGTGGGGTATTTT
Organism: Mucilaginibacter flavidus; assembly: GCF_024055575.1. GTDB lineage: Bacteria > Bacteroidota > Bacteroidia > Sphingobacteriales > Sphingobacteriaceae > Mucilaginibacter > Mucilaginibacter flavidus. The sequence continues at coordinate 498,389 of NZ_JAMXOE010000001.1, forward strand.
GTGCCGTCGTCGTCAGCTTTTATAAACTCTTATTCAAGCGGCACCACCAACATCCCGCTGGCAATTGGCTTAATATTAATGATGTATCCGCCCCTGGCCAAAGTAAAATACGAAAACATGGGCGAAGTGTTTAAAGATACCAAAGTGTTAGGCGCATCGCTGGTTCTTAACTGGATTGTTGGGCCTATCCTGATGTTTGTTTTGGCAATAACCTTTCTGCATGCTTACCCTGCGTATATGGTAGGGCTGATACTGATTGGGCTTGCCAGGTGCATTGCCATGGTAGTAGTTTGGAACGAGCTTGCCGAAGGGAACAGAGAATATGCAGCCGGCCTGATAGCCCTGAACAGTATTTTCCAGGTGTTGCTTTACAGCGTTTATGCCTGGGTATTTATAACTGTTTTACCGCCCCTGTTTGGCTTTAAGGGCCTTGTGGTTAATATCACCATTTTACAAATTGCAAAAAGTGTGGGCATTTACCTGGGCATTCCTTTCGCCGCCGGGGTAATCAGCCGGTATACGCTGATTAAAATAAAGGGCGAAGAATGGTTTCAAAATAAATTCGTTCCGTTTGTATCGCCCATTACACTTATTGCTTTACTGTTCACCATTGTGGTAATGTTTAGCCTTAAGGGCAATTTAATAGTACATATCCCGCTTGATGTTCTGCGTATAGCCATACCGCTGGTGGTGTACTTTACCATAATGTTCCTGCTCAGTTTTTTTATCGGCAAATCATTCGGCGCCGATTATTCGCGCAGCACTTCAATAGCCTTTACGGCTACGGGCAACAATTTCGAGCTGGCCATTGCTGTGGCCATTGGGGTATTCGGCATAAACAGCGGCGAGGCCTTTACCGGGGTAATCGGTCCGCTGGTTGAGGTGCCGGCATTAATAGCCCTGGTAAACGTGGCATTTTGGCTGCGTAAAAAATATTATCAACCTAAAATAGAAACCGTTTAATGAAAAATATATTAGTACTATGCACCGGCAACAGCTGCCGCAGCCAGTTAGCCGAGGGATATTTAAGGCATTTTGCAGGCGATAAGGCCGTTGTTTACAGCGCCGGCATCGAAACACACGGCGTAAACCCCAAAGCAATACAGGTTATGGCCGAAGATGGCATTGATATAAGCCGCCACACATCAAACAATGTGGATGAATACCTGGCAATCCCGTTTGACTACGTGATAACCGTTTGCGACAATGCAAGCGAAAACTGCCCCTACTTTCCCGGCTCAGTAAAACGTTTCCACCATAACTTCCCCGACCCGGCAAAAGCGACAGGAACCGCTGAACAGGTGATGGATGAGTTCAGGAAAGTGCGCGAAATGATCAAGACCTATTCAAAAGAGTTTATCAATCAGCACTTAAATACTATTTAACCGGCGTTTTACTCCCTGGTAAAATAAAGTGTAGTAGTTAAAGCGGACGGAGCCTGGCCTGCCGATGCTGGGTTGTAGTTGTACACGTTGCGTAAAACCAAATGGCTATTATCCAGTTGCACAACAGTTGGCGATTGGTTGTACGGCAGGCCGTTACTGTTGATTGTAATTTGGGCCGGTATATCGGTTACTTTTAATGTTAAGGTTGAATCGGCGACGCTATAGGTATAATGCGTTACCCAGTCAAAAAGCACATCGGCATTTATCGCTATAATTTTACCGCCAAAGCCAAAATTGCCGCTTTTTGAAATTGTAGCCGTTTTGCCAATGTTAAACTGGTAAAAATCGGCACTGGTAAAGCTATCCTCCATAAATGTGGTATCGTGCACAACAGTACTACCTATTGTTTCATGCAGGTTAAGTTTGGTTTGGTGCCATTTGCCTACAAGTTCCCCTGAACTAACGGAGCCAATGTCTTTTTTGCAGCCATAGAAGCCAATTGCTATGCACATTGCGAGTAACAGCGTATACCTTTTCATTTTTTTAGTGCTTTAAGTTTATTGCCGCCTTTAGTTCCGGCAGGTAAATAAGGTTGTTAAAGTCAATACGGCTGTATCAGGCGTTTCGCTACAAAGCACGTTAAATATTATTTTATAAAATATTGTAGACTAAGGCGTTACTTAACTTTAAACTCCTGGTTGTTAAACGGAGGGGTATCGGGTACCTTAATAACATTAAACTGGTGATGGGTAGTTTGATGGCAGCTGTTGCAGGCCCCGGTTAACAGCGCAAAGCCGGCTTCGAAACGCTGCGGGCTTTTTGCTTTAACGGCATTATTTACACTATCAACCGCAGGAGATAAAATAGGCAGCGATTTTATTTCGGGCCGATCTGTACAGTTTTTGTTAATGTCATCAAGGGCCTCCTTTATCTCGCCCATTTCAAATTCGGCAAGTTCCCAGTTTTTATTTTTACCTGCAAAATAAAGCTTGGCATGATGAATTTGTATGCCCAGCATAAATTCGCCTAAGCCGGGTTTATAGGTTTGGGCTACTTGCTTGTTCAGGCTATCCACTTTTGCCTGTAACGCACTTGTATCCGGGTTGCCGCAGCTCCAAAAGGCTAGCAGCACCAGCGCCAAAACTGTTATCTTAATACGCTCAATAACGAAACCAAGTGGTGTATTTCTCATTGTATATAATGTTAAATTATTTTAAATATACTCAACCCACGCTGTTATTGAAACGTAATTTGTTTATTTTAGAGACGAATTATCACCATTAACAACCTTAAAAGCCGTTATGACAATTGCCGCAACTGCCGAACCTGCACACTGGTCAAACATTCAAAAAATTGCGTTCCGCTTTTTTATGATATTTTTTGTACTCTATGTTCTTTTTAATCCCAACGGCGTATTGCCTTATTATGATTTAGTATCTAATATATACATCAATGCTTTTCACATTTTCATACCCTGGGTAGCCCAGCACGTATTGCATTTATCAAAACCCGTGGTTATAGTACCAACAGGAAGCGGCGATACTACCTACGACTACCTTATCTTACTCTTTATAACCGTAGTAACCGCCATCGGCACTATTATATGGTCAATTACAGGCCGTAACACCAGCAATTATAACAAGCTGTTTTATTGGCTCACCGTAGTGGTGCGCTATTATGTGGGAATTACCATGCTGGGTTATGGATTTTTTAAAGTGATAAAACTGCAATTCCCCGGACCATCATTTGGAAGGTTGATTGAACCTGTGGGCGATATGTCACCAATGGGGCTGGCGTGGACATACATGGGGCAGTCAGTTGGATTTAATTACTTTACAGGCTTTGCTGAAATCTCCGTCGGGCTGCTGCTGTTTTTCAGGAAGACCAGTACCCTTGGGGCTATTGTCGGCTTTGTAGTGGCGGGTAATATTATGGCTATTAATTACTGTTTTGATGTGCCGGTTAAACTATTATCAACGGCCCTGGTGGTAATGTGCCTTTTCCTGATGACGAGGGATGCAACGCGGCTGATAAACTTCTTCTTTAAAAACGCCGATGCAAGGCCGTCAAACCTCACACCGCACCGGTTCAATGCAAAATGGAAAAACATTACGCTTACCACGCTTAAGGTGTTGCTGATTGCTTACACGTTGATATTGGATTTTACCCAGGCGCTTTCGTCAGAAAAACAATATGGTGAAAAAGCCCCCAAACCGCCACTATATGGTTTGTATAATGTAGAAACCTTTATAAAAAACCGTGATACATTAAAACCGCTTACAACCGACACTACCCGCTGGAGCAAATTGATGGTAAGCTACGAAGGGGGCGCACAAATAAAACTGATGACTGACAGTATGAAATACATCAGCTTTAAGCCGGATATAAAAAAGCATACTATAGTTGCCAATACCTATGCTGATACCGTACATAAATACCACTTAACTTATACCAGCCCCAAACCAGATATTTTAATTTTAAAAGGCAACTGGAAAAAGGATTCCATCAACGTAACGCTCCGTAAAATTGATGCAACCAAATTCCGCCTGATTAACCGCGGGTTTCATTGGATTAATGAGTTGCCGTATAATAAGTAGACCATAGACGATGGACCATAGACCAAGGTAGCTGCAATTTACCCATTGATAAGTTGCACTGAAAACCTTTTATCCGGTAATTACCTACCATGTACTTTTAACTGACTATCGTCTATGGACTATCGTCTATCGTCTAAAAACAACAAAGGCGAATATCACTATCCGCCTTGCCCTCATTTATTAATCAATCAACCTAATTAATATCTTTCAATGTCGGATTTAGCATTTTCGATTTCGGATTTAAAAAAAGGACTTTCGCTTTTTAATAGTTGAAAATCAAAATTCCGAAATCGAAAATCCGACATCCGAAATCAAACCTAATCTTCCTCTTCGTCGAAGCTTTTCTGGCTGCTTTCCAGGTGCTTTAATATTTTGGCCTCTACGTAAAATATAATTTCTTCGGCAATGTTTTTTGCCTGGTCGCCAACACGCTCAAGCTTGCGGAAAACCGATAGAATATAAAGTGCCTCGGGTATGCTGTTTAAATCAGCTTTAATTACCTCGGCAATAGCTACCGGTGCACCTTCGTTAATAGCATCAAGCACATCATCACGTTTAAATATGCTGCGCGCCAACACGGTATCTTCTTTTTCAAATGCGGTGCGGGTGTCAATCAAAATATTTATCGCCTCGTCATACATGCGCAAAAGCGAGGTGCTCTCCAATGTCTTAACCTCAAAATTTACCGACGATTCAACCACATACAATGCAATACCTGCAGCTATATCACCTATACGCTCCAGGTTGGTATTTATTTTTAATGCTGCAAGCAAAAACCTCAAATCAACCGCAACAGGGCAGTACAGGGCGAAGATATTTTCGCAATCCCTGTCGATCTTAAGCTCAAAGGAGTTTACCCTTTTTTCCTTTATCAAAACCTCGCGGGCCAGGTCCTTGTCAAATTGTACCATGGCCTCTTTAGCCTTGTTCAACTGCGACTGAACTAGTATCCACATGCTAACCAGTTCTTTTTTAACCGCGGTAATTTCGTTTTCTAATGGTGTCATATTGCCCCCTAACCTCCGCCAGTTGGCCGAGGAATTTTTAAGTTTATATTAATAATTTAACTTCTTAAGCTAACTCTCCTTTGCTCCCCCTTCAGGGGGCTGGGGGGCTAACTGAACCTTCCTGTTATATAATTTTGTGTGCGTATATCGCTTGGCGCGGTAAACATTTGTTTGGTGTTGTCAAACTCAACCAGTTCGCCTAAGTAAAAAAACGCTGTTTTATCGCTTACACGGGCAGCCTGCTGCATGTTGTGTGTTACTATAATAAGCGTGTAGTTTTCCTTAAGCTCATGAAACAACTGTTCAACGCTGGAGGTAGATATAGGGTCGAGCGCTGAGGTTGGCTCATCAAACAAAATCACCTCGGGTTCCATGGCAATGGCACGGGCTATGCACAAACGCTGTTGTTGTCCGCCCGATAGAAAAGTACCTTTTTTATGTAACGAATCTTTAACTTCCTTCCACAAAGCGGCCGATGTTAATGATTTTTCAACTATGTTATCCAAGTCGGCCTTGGCCATTTTAAGGCCGTTCAATTTGTAACCGGCAACAACGTTATCATAAATGCTAAGGTTCGGGAAAGGGTTTGGCCTTTGAAAAACCATGCCTATTTTATACCTAACGTATATCGGGTTCATGTTATAAACCTCGTCGTCGTACAACTTTAACGATCCTTTTGCCGTTGCACCGGGTATAAGCTCGTGCATGCGGTTTATGCAGCGCAAAAAAGTGGTTTTACCGCAGCCGGACGGCCCCATAACTGCGATTACCTGGTTTTTTTCAATCCCGATGCTAACATCTTTAACAACGTGATTATCGCCAAACCATGCATTAAATTTTGATGCACTTACAACTGTATGTTCCATTTTCTTGTAATCAGTTTTGTGGTTATATTTAATATTAAAACAAACATTAATAGTATGAACGATGCCCCCCAGGCCAAATTGTGCCAATCGTCATAGGGGCTGGTAGCGTAAGTGTATATAACGTGCGGCAAGCTTTCCATCGGCTTGGTAACCGCGTACGACAAGTAAGAGTTGCCCAATGCGGTAAACAGTAACGGTGCAGTTTCGCCAATTATACGCGCTACCGACAGCATTATGCCCGACAATATGCCCGCGAAACCACAAGGTACAATAACTTTTATTATTACCCGGTGATACGGTACGCCCAATGATAAGGCGGCCTCTTTTAACGATGGCGGCAATAAACGTAACGTTTGCTCGGTCGACCGGATTACGATGGGCAGCATCATAATTGCAAGTGCACAGCTACCCGCAATGGCGCTAAACGAGCCCAGCGGTTTTACTATCCACAGGTAAACTACTATGCCTATCACAATTGATGGTACGCCCTGCAAAACGTCGACACACAGGCCGCTCCAGTAAGCCAGCTTGGTATGCGGGTTTTCGCTTAAATATATACCTGTAAGTATTCCAACCGGTATCGATACTACCGATGCCATTCCAACCATCAATAAACTACCTACCAGGGCGTTGGCAATACCACCACCAGGTTCGCCTACCGGCGTTGGCACATGGGTTAAAAAGTGCCAGTTAACTTGTGTAACCCCCTGCTTTATTATATAAAGCAACACAACAATAAGGGGCAGCGTAATTAAAAAGGCCAGAAAAACTATCAGTCCTTTAAACAACATGCTTTTGGTGTTTCTTATTCCTATTCGTGCATCCATAAGATTAGTTGTTAGTAAACCTGGTGATTATACGTTTACCAATAAGGTTAATAATCACGGTAACAAAAAACAGCACCAGGCCAAGTTCAACCAGTGCCGACAAGTATTGCTCGTGGTCGGCTTCGGTAAATTCGTTGGCTATAACGCTGGCCATGGTATTGCTGGGGCCAAAAATTAAATCCTTAAAGTTATGCGCCAGCGTTGGGGTATTACCAATAAGCATGGTAACGGCCATAGTTTCGCCAAGTGCGCGGCCTAATGACAGCAGCACCCCTGCAAATAAACCTGTGCGGGTATAAGGCATAACCACGCTGCGGATAACCTCGAAACGTGTAGCGCCTAATGCATAAGCCCCTTCCTTTAATGCCGAAGGCACCATGCGGATAAGCGTAATGCCTAACGAAGCTGCATAAGGTATTATCATTACAGCCAATACTAACGATGCAGTTAAAACACCGATACCGTAAGGCGCAACACCTATTTTGGTCTCAATTTGCCTGATTATAGGCACCAGCACAAACAATCCCCAAAAACCGTAAATAATTGATGGAACAGCTGCAATAAGCTCAATGGAGTTTTTCAACAGGTTTGATAACCAGCCTTTAGGATTATACTCGCCCAGGTAAATTGATACCGCGTATGAAAATGGTATAGATAGAAGAAGGGCGATAAATGACGTTAACAGCGTGCCTATTAAAAAAGGATAAGCCCCGTATATGTTTTGTACAGGGTCCCAAACCTTGCTCCATAAAAACCCGAAGCCTGAAGACTTAACAGATGGAATGGATTCTTTTATCAGTGTTATTAAAATGCCAACAACTATCAGCACCAGCACAACACCCATAAATATCAATAGCCGCCTGAAAATAGTTTCCCATTTCATTTGGCTGTACGAGAGGTCTAATCTTTTATTCTTCACAAAATTGGGGATTTGTTATTCTCTATTCAAGAGTCAAGAGCCAAGAGTCAAGAATCAAGATTAACTCCTGCTTCTTTTCTCTTGACTCTTGGTTCTTTATTCTTGGCTCTAAATTAACTATAAAATCGCTTTACCATCATAAGTGGCCGATTTCAAAATTTTCTCAGCAACTTTTAAAGCTGACTTTGAAAGCGGTGCATAATTTAAAGGTGCGCAATTTTTCTGACCATCGTGAATGTTGTACCATAATAACTTTAACAGTTGTTTAGCACGGTCAGCACTGCGGTCGCTATATTTTTGCTCTTTGTAAATTAAAGCCCAGGTAAAGCTGGTGATAGGGTAACCTTTAGGGTTATCAGTATTTGTTAACGATACCTCAGCATTTGCCGGCAGCTCAACGTTGCTTGATGCTGTAGTAGTTTCCAATGTTGGGGTAATAAATTTACCGGTCTTGTTAGCTATATCAGCAAAAGTCATTTTGTTTTGAAGAGCGTAAGCTAACTCGTTGTAGCCAATAGCGCCCGGAGTTTGTTTAACCAAACCGGCAACACCTTCGTTACCTTTACCGCCTAAACCGGCTGGCCAGTTAACAGCAGATGCTTTACCTACTTTTGAAGCCCACTCAGGGTTAACTTTCGTTAAAAAGTCAGTGAAAATGAAAGAGGTACCGCTACCGTCAGAACGGTGGATAACAACTATACCTGTTTCAGGCAATTTAGTTCCTTTGTTAAGTGCAGCAATTTTAGGATCGTTCCAGGTAGTAATTTTACCAAGGTAAATATCACCTAACACAGCACCGTTCAAATTCAAACCTGTTGTAAGGCCCGGTACGTTGTAAGTAATTACAACTGCGCCCGATGCCATTGGAATATGCAATACCGGAGCAGCAATTTTTTTAGCCTGGTCTGCGTTTAACGGAGCATCTGATCCACCGAAATCAACAGTTTTGTTAGTCAGCTGCAAAATACCGCCGCCTGAACCAATTGACTGGTAATTAACTTTAATGTTTGTTTTAGCAGCATACTCGGCAAATATTTTCGAGAACAATGGGTACACGAATGTACTGCCTGCACCTAGCAGGGTGTTGTCCTGAGCCGAAGCCGATAACGATAGTGCGCTTGCAGCGATTGCTACGGCAGCTACCTTTAAACTTTTAATTACTTTCATTTTGTTTTTGAGTTTTGAGTTTTTTGTTCCTTGGTTACCTATTAATTATTTACCGAATACGTAGTAAACAGTAGCTCTGTAAACCAGGTTGTGGTCAGGGGCAACGTAACCTGTGGTTGATGCATCTCTATTGTCTTTGTAGTTAACTAACCAAATGTTTGGCTCAAAGTGAACGCCTTTAGCTGGTTGGTAATCTAAACCCAAAGTGTAGAAATTTTCTTTAACGGTTGGGTTGTATGAACCGTAGTTAGTGTTAACTGTGTACGAAGCAGTTTTATCGAATTTAGTATCAGGCTGATAAGCATCGAAACGTGCGAAGTAGTTAAGTGTCTTTGAAATTGCTCCTTTGGCAAAAACTGAGAAACCTTGTGCAGTAGCATTTTCAGGAGTGCCAGCTTTGCTAACGCCGCTTGCAAATTTCTGAGTGTATGCCTCAACACCAATTGTAATTGGTTTGGTATTGTATGCTGCAAAAATTTTGAACATGTTATGGTTCTGTCCGTCAGGAATTGGTGTAGACGAAGGAGATGTTTTAACATAATCTGCATAGATATCTACGTAAAGCTTTTTGTTTAAAAACTTACCCCACAAATCACCGTAGAAAATTTTGTAGAAACCTGTGTTATTATTAGCTGCAGATAATAAGCTTGATGTGCTGTTGTTACCCACCATAAATACGTAACCAAAGTTTTTAACAGCAGGGTCAAACGTTCCTTGTAAAGCAGCACCCAAATCATATGAGTTGTTTTTGTGGATATCTGTTATGGTTTTCTCAATTGAACGGTAACCCCAGGTTGCTTCTGATAATGAAGTAGGACCGTTTGTTCCGGGCTCATTCAATGCAAAGCCGGGAGTTCCCATTTCACCAATAACAAGGTCGGTTCCGTTCCAAAGGTCTCTGATCCTTAAGTTTGCATTTTTGATCCAGAAGGCCATTTTACCGTCAACCAGGTTGTCGCCGTTTTGGATTGTATTAGTAGCACCTGCAAAAGAACCAGTGTTAGCGTTAGGCTCAGAAGCCAATAACAATTCTACTTTGAATTTTTTGGTTATTTCATAATCATAACCTAAGTAGATACGACGGAATTGGAAAGCGTTACGGTATTTAGGTACACCGTTGTACTGATTTTCGCTACCTCTGTTGGTTGCATCAGCGTGTGCATTATAATACAAATCGCCAAATACATAACCCCAAATTCTTCTTTGTGGTTTCCATGAAGTATCTTCAGCAGCTTTAGTAGTTTTCTTTACTTCGGCAGGTGCAGTAGTGCCTGCATCGGTAGTAGTAGTTTTTGCGGCCGGAGCGGCGGCTAGAACCTGTGAATTTGTTTGCGCTTTAACAGTGATAGCACCCAGTGTTAACGTTGCTACGGCTGCTATACTAAAAAGTCTTGTAAACATTGTTTTCATAATCAATTAAGGATTAAATAAATTTTGCCTCAAAAGTGGGGCAGCAGCATTATCTTAATGTTAACAGATCATTAATCTTTGATGATATTATTTAAATGTTAACTTAACCTTAAAAGCATCGAAAAACGCTATAAAAACGCAATTTGGTGGATTTTAAAAAATAACAAATAACTGATTTTTAAGCACTTACATTGACTTTTCGTTATACGAAAATTGATAACACAGATTTAACATTGCGCCTATTCTGTTTAATATACACTTAACAATACAGCCGTATTTTTGGGTTTTCCTAATAATATAACTGTTTATGAGGGTTTTAATCCAGGATTTTCTGCCAAACCGCGAATTGTTCTACGCCAAGCTTAATATGGCTGCAAAAAATGCACACAATATGGCAACTTTGCTTTTGGCGGTTATTGAAACTGCGCCAGGCGAAGCACGGGACCAGTTGTGTAAACAGGCAGATAAACTGGAACACTATGGCGATGAGATAACCCACAAAATTTACCTGGCGCTTGACAGGATTGTTTTTACCCCCCTAAACCGTAACGATATACATGTATTGGCCGGCGCGATTGACGATGTTGCCGATATGATAAAGGAAGCAAGCACGCGCATAAACCTTTATAACATAACCGATATAAGTACCCCTATTAGTGAACTTACCGGCATCATACAAAAGGCCTGTGCCGAAATACAAAACAGCGTTGCACTGCTAAGAAAACATCGTGCGGACAATGAAATACTTATTGCCTTGCGCCAGGTAAAACTCTACGAACGCCAGGCCGACCGGATTTACTACAACGCAGTAGCCAGCCTGTTTGCAAATGATAAGGACCCCATTAACGTAATTAAATACCGCGAGATACTGCAATCGTTAGAAAACACGGTAAACAAATGCAAAAGCGCAGCTGATGTGCTGGAAGTGGTTTTGATAAACAGGTAATCTATAAAGGCGTCATTGCGAGGAACGAAGCAACCTCTACGTAGGACAGTCATGAACCTAAATCTTAATATTGACCTTAAAGCCGCTTTTAGGTCACCAAAAAGTTTTGTATCGTTGATTTGCACGCGCAGAGGTTGCTTCGTTCCTCGCAATGACGGTCTCGTTTGGGTTTTGACTTTATCCCGCTTTTTGCTCCCCTACCAGGCCCTGGTCTTTTAAGTCTTTCAACTCAAGCTCGTAGGCACGCATGCGGGCGTGCAGTATATCAAGCTCGGTGCGCATCATCTGTATTTCGGTAATCAGTTTGGCCGATTCGGGTTTGTTGATCTTCTTTTCGCCGGTACCGAGTATGAGCCACTCGGGCGAGTATTTGAGCTGGAAACACAGCTTGCGGATAAGGTAATAGCTAACGTCCTGCTTTTTGTTTATCACTTTGCTGATAAACCCCTGGTCGACACCAATTGCACCCGCAAGTGCAAGCTGGCCGCCATGCTCTTTTACAATTACCTTTAACCGTTTTACTATTGCTTCGTCAGACATTTTGATTGCAATAATAAACAAAGATGCGGAATAGTCAAGGGTTAGTTTTCTTTTAACTTGATTGGGTTGAATTCAGTTGTTTAGGTTGATTAAGTTGTCGAAAACCTAAAATCAAAAAGGCCGCAAGTTGTTTTTAAACCTGCGGCCTTTCACCTAAAAAACTCAATTAACTTAATCCAACTTAACCAACTAAAAAAATTACCCCACCATCACAAATTCGCTGCTGTGCTGATGTACCAGGTCAAGCAATTCATCAAGCCTTGCATTGTAAGCCTCAATTGAAATTTGCCCGTTATTATATTTTGCTGAAAGCACTTTAAGCTCCTGTACTTTCGACAGCCTTAAACTTTCTGATTTGTTATTATAAAGATTTGCCATTGTTGATGCGGCCGCCATATTTAAAGGCGCATCGTCATAACGCAAAATGGCTTTTAACGATTGTATTTTTTGTTCTGTTGCCTTTAATAGGAACATTGGAGGTATGCTTCTGCTCTCGCGCAAAACCGCTGTAACTTTTACATTTTGCTTTTTATCGAACTTTAAAATCATTACTATGATTGTTACCCCTGCAATCAGAAAGAAAAAAAATATGTCCATCGTTTTAAGATTTATCAATTACCTAGCCAAAACATTCGGTGATTGATGTTCTTTTACGATAGTGAGGTTTAAGTAGTTACGTTTATTTAAAAAAAAGTTTGGGGAAGTTCATAGTTGATAGTTCATGGTTCATAGCAGCTACAATTGGCACATACCTTTTATCTTGGTTCTTGACTCTTGGTTCTTGGTTCTTGGTTCTCCACCTCTTCCGGCTATGATCTATGAACCATCAACCATGAACTAAAGTTCCTTCTCATAGCACAAAAACCGCATGCCCGGCCTAAAGCCGAGGCCTATTTCGCCGGCGTATTGGTAGCCCAGCTTGGGGAAAAGCTTTTGGGTAGCCTGGTTATTGGTATTGGTATCTACTCGTAATTTACTGATGCCTTTATTTATGGCCACCTGTTCGGCTTGTAACATCAGGCCCACGGCTACGCCCTTACCCTGGTACCGCGGACTAACAGCCAATCTGTGCGTTACTATCGCCGTTTCGTTAATGTCCCAGCCAACTTCGGCATATTCCGGCTCCTGGTCGGTGGTGATGGCGCTTATGCCTGCAATATCGCCGTCAATTTCGGCAAGCCAAAGCTGGTTTAGGGCTATATCTTTCTCAAAAACAGCAGGATTTGGGTAAGTATTGTCCCACTGCATGTTGCCGGCCGCATTCATTAATGGCACAACTTCAGCAATTAGCAGCATTATTTGGGGGATATCGGTAAGGGTGGCAAGGCGAATTAACACGATTTAAAGATTTAAAAGATTTTCAGGATCGATGTGTTTATCATCGATTACAAATTGCTACAAAAATAACCAATGCAAATATGTTTACCATTAATAAAAACAGGTATGTCTTACCTTTCGAAATTAACTTAAAAAAGAAAATAACGTAAGCCATGATCGTTAAAAGGCACTTTTTTGACCTAAGGGATTGAATAAGGATAAAGTGTTACTGAATTTTTCTTGTTGATTGTTCACAAATGTTCGGACTAAATTGTTAAAAGCGTTGTTTACCTTTAGCTTAACAATTAAACCAAGTAATATGAGTAGTGATTATATTAATAGAATAATGTCTGGTCAAGAAAATATCCACAATATCAATACGGCCGCGATTGAGAACGCATCTAAACAAATGGATGATGCATTACATGCAAAGGAGTTGCAACGACTGAAGGAGAGACAATCAGATAGAATGTTTCAAATTGTATTGGTACTGCTTGGAGCATTAGCGGGTGCAACTATCACGTTACTAATAGAACATTTCGTAAAGGGTAATTAATGCTTAGGGTATATGAAAGACAATGAAACGATACAAGGCTATCAAATTATAATGCAGGGAGTAATGAATAAGTTTAGTGAATCATTTGGAATAGGGAGTAAACCAATATATGATTACGTTGAGCCAGTTTTTGAAAATGGCTGCATTATTGGTGTTCGGATAATTGATAAAGATTTGCAACAATATTTGATAGATGAAATCAAATTAATTTACCCGATTAGTTAATTCCGGACAGAAAATGAACTCATCGGTGTATATATATCCGTGCGGTTTATTCATTAAAATTACCAAATAGTTTTATGTTGATTTTGTGAACTGTCCCCGCTGGAAACATTTCGGGCAGACTATTATTTGCGTGAATTGCTCTGGATGCAATTTACAGTTGCTTTTCAAGGCATAATTGCAAGTAAGGTCTATCAAAAATCTACAAATAATCAAATCACAACAAAAAACCTATGGCTATAGGCTAATCGGTTTCTCAAGCTATGAGATAATTTCTTTTTTTTCTCTGATCCTTGTCTTTTAATGTATTAATTAAAATAATAATGGAATACAAAATGGATAGTTACTTCTTCTATTTTTTAATATTAGCCAGCCACATATTATTTAGCCAACCTTAAATAAATAATGAAACTAAAAATTAAGCGGCATCAAATGTTGCGTCAACAATGTGTGCAATTAGCCTTTCCATTGCTTGAGGTTTTAATTTATTAAATGGAGTAGGCTCAAGGATGTATTTTTCTAATACATAGAGGATTAAATGACATCTAACTTGAGATTTTTTACCAGTATGTTTTTTCTCATACATGCTGTCATCTAAAACAAAGCTAAATCTATCAATACTTGGGGTGCCAGAAATCATTACGCAGACATAACACTTGTCTTTATTATAAACTTCGTCACAAGATAAAATAACAGCGGGATGTTCTAAATATTCATCGTGTTTTTTTGGCATCTCAAAATTTAATGAGACTATATCCCCTTTCTTAAAAGACATTTAATTATATGTAGAAAGTATAGACTTACGGCCAAAATCAGATATTTGCTGTTTTAAAACTTCATCTGTTATTAAACTTTCGTGTTCTTGATAAGCGATCTTATGCAAACGAGCCTCTGTTTTATAAACCATTTTTTTAAATGGTTTGAATGCAATTTGCATTTTCCTACTTTTAGTATTAATCATAGACCTATCTAACCTTTCAATGAAAGAGACTAATTTTTTAAACGACTTTAACTCTTTAGCTGCTTCTTGAGAACTAAGATTAGTAATACGTACAAAATCTTTTTCCAATATCTCGCAGCCGGAGGTAAAATCATTCACAAGACTATGCTCTAACCTATCAGCAAATGCTTTAAGATTGTTGTAAACCCAAATACGAAATAAAATCAATAACGATTTTTCGCTTCGATATAAATATGAGTCAGCGGTTAGCATTTTAAAAATGATTAATTGTGTTGAGTATATGAAGTAATTAAACATTATAGTTTTTTTAAAACTATTTGATGAAATGTAAAATTATTACATATTAGTATTAAATCCGTCTTACAAATGTATCACAAAAAACATACCGTGTATACTTTTAAAAAATATTTGTTAACATTTTCTTAGTAAGTTATAGTTGCATCATAAAAATGCTAACAGATTTTTTACGTAAATATGAGATACTTTGTTGTGTAGTTTCTTGCACATTATGACTATATGACAAACAAAAAGGTTTAATTGTTACAGATAAGAAAATTACTTTAGCTTATATACCAAAGATACCCAATCTTAACAAAATAAATGCTGACACTATTTTGTTAGTCCTATTCTGTTAACCCTACCCCACCACAATCTTCATCCTGCTATCCTCATGCAAAGCCTTAATAATCCTTGCCGGGTTTTTCCATTCAAACAGGTGGATGAGCCAAACCGTAAAGCGCATAAAGCCCTCCATGTGTATCAGGCCGCCGGCGAGTTTGGTGATTGTTTGGTCGCGCTGGGTTATGCAGGTGGTGTAGTCGGTGCCTTGCTTTTTTACCAGTTCTTCGGCAAAGCACCAGGCGCCATCACGGGCATTATTAATGCTGAACTGTATCAATATTGATGTTTGGTTATTATAATGCAGCCCCAGCAGCGATAACAGCGGCGACATCCTGTCAATATCATTCACCACCTGGTAAGTCAGGGCTGATATAATGGTATTAATGGCGTCAAAATCGCCTTGTACGCCATCCATTTGCCCGCCCGATACTTCGGCAGCAGCAATACCAAGATCGAGGTTAATGTGGGCATTCATCCCCAGCAATAACTGCTGCAGCACCAGTGCCGATGAACTTTTGGTAGCCTCGAACGCTACCCGCCACGATCCTGAAATTGGCTGGTTAGCCTTCCATGCGGCCAAAGCATCCAAATAACGGTTGGCAAACGTAACGTCAAACTTTTCCATCCGGGCGCCATCCTGGAACTGCCCTTTGGCAATACCATCGCGCACGGCGGCGGTTACCTTATAATATAAGGCAGCAAAATAACCCATCCGGTTGTTGGTGTTAATGCTGTCGGTAATAATAGCTTCTAACTGGGTAATTACTTCATCAATAGTAGTAGCTGCCATGGTGAGGGTTTCAGGTAAGTATTAAGCAGCCTAAGCAGCTGCCCTTCAGTCAAAAATAATATTATAATATGATATCGCTGCCAAATTGTGCTAAATACGCCTGCACCTGGCTATAAATATCGTTGTCCTTACCTTTTACAAAACGCAGGGGGATGGCAATCTCGCTGCCGTAATCGCTCACCCATTTCAAATTGAGTTGTATAAGCGACGAGCTGCGACCGCGGATAAGTTCGACGCTTTTCACATCTTTCCAGTCGACAGTAATATTGCGGAGATAATCAATTATGCAGGTTTCATTAAGTTCGAGCGCGGTTTGGCCTTGTGCGGCGGGCAACAGCCTTTTAACTATCAGCAATACGCTTACGGCTACAAACACCAAAACAAACACCCCGTAAATTAACCAGGCAGCATTGCTGTGACTGGCGGCTACGTTCGAAAACAGCATCAGCATTAACACCAGCATCACCACAAATGTGGCCAAACTATAATTTAAGCTGTATGGATATTTAATGGGTTCCATTTTGAAGTCGGAAAAGTCGGTAAAGTCCGAAGATAGGGAAATAAGTTAAAAGCAGATACCTGGCTTTTCAGGAAAATCGCGTTTACAAATCAAACGCGGCCTTTCCGATAGCGATGGGTTTAAAACCCATCGCTATGCAGAAGCCGCGCTTATTTTATCAGCAATTCATCTTTTTGACTTTCAGACTTCAGACTTCAGACTTCAGACTTCAGACTCCTCCCCCTACAACCCTATCAATTGCCCCAAAACATCCTGCGGACTTGCCGGATCGCCTTTCATATTTTGCTGGTCGAAATAGTTGTGCCAGCCGGCGGCTTCAACCAGGCCTTCAAATGATTTAGCCATTTCGTCGGACGGGAACGTCCATACTGCAAAAAAATCAAACGGGAGGCGCTTATCGGTGTCCGGGTCATTTACACCCCAGGTAATTATTTCAACGCCCTGTTCGGTTAATTGTTGAATTGCGGGGCCAAGCTGTGAAATGTATTCGCCGCGTTGTTGCTGATCTAAGTCGAGCCACGCTTGTTTGGCGTTCCAGGCTTCAATGTAGTATTTCATGCTGTTAGGGTTTAATAGTGAAGGGGTTATCAATATTATTGAATAAAAATTGGATTATCACTATTGGTTATGGAAATACTACTTTTTTACTACTATAGAAAGTCAGTAAAGTCCGGAAAGTCGGTAAAGACCGAAAGATAGGAAAATCACGTATAGGGCTGTTCAAATAACCAACAATTGAATATGCCGCACTTGTCATCGTTCTGCCGCCCGACCTATACTCAATAATATCATATCCTCCAAAATCAATAATAATGTGGCAACTGCAAAGTTAGATCACCAATGCTTTACTATTTAGAGTTAGCTGCGATCTTATTTTCATGTATGAATTCGATGTCAGTTGAATCGTGTATTATATTTATAAATCCCTCGTGCGGTTCTTTTTCAGCTACGTAAAAATAAGTGGCAGTCACAAGGTCAGAATTAACAGAAACCAAATCACCAACGGTTAGGCCATCCGGAACGCGGGTATATAACTCAGCATTGTCTCCAAATATCTTATATGGGAATTCGATTGTTGATGTTGATTTTGTAAATTTTGGCGTATTCGTATTTTTCAATTCCAGCAGAATTATTCCAAAAGCGTGGTTTTGGGAAGTTTTGATACCTGTTACTTTACCAGTAAATTTGATGCCATTGTGCAGCAAATGCGCATCTTTAATTTCTTGTTTTTTATCGTTTTTGCGCGATAAAAAGACCAAAGACATAAAGATCAACAGTAATATTATGTACTTTAAGTACTTCATTTATTTAATATCTTATCGTAGCGACCAGTTACAATTGTGGACAAAATTGAAGTCTACAAGAAATGACTTCAATTCGATGAAAGCCTAATCTTCATCCACTCTGACTTTTCGGACTTTACTATCTTCCCGTCTTCCGAGCTTTCCCATCTTTCGGACTTCCCCCCTCAATGATTATGCTTCTTATGAATATCCTTTACCAGGCACAACTTTTTAATTTCTTCAATCTTTATAACAAACGGCGAATATTTAAGCCTGTCGCCAACAATTTCGGTAATGTTGTCTGAATGGGCGATTACTTCGTCTTCATTGTCGCTGGCAAGCAGGCGCTTGTACATGCGGTAGTCGCCCCATTCAATATAATATACTTCGCCGGGCAGTATTTTACGGTCGTGGATTATTTTTAAGGCCACCCAGCAGCCGTTCTCTAAATAGGGATACATGGAATGCCCCCAAACCGGCAGGGCAAAGTCACAATCCTCGATACCCGGAAAGTTCATGTGCCCCATAGGTTCTTTATCATTAATATCGCTGTAAACCTCAACACCCGAGGCCGTTGCAATAATTTCATACATCGGGATACCTTCAAATTTTGCACGCGGACCTGTTGGCTGTTCAGATTTTACTGTATTTTTTCCGCCGGGAAGGTATTCGCTGTATTTTTCTTTAAATATCTTTAGTTTTTCTGGATCAATGTTTTGCCGACTCTTTATTATTTCTGTAATTGAACTTATTGAGTTAAACCCCAGCACCTCGGCCAGTTCGGCATTTCCGTTAAAAGCTTTACCACGAAGCTGGTTATAAAGTATAATAAACTCCAGCGTCTCGGGCCTGATCAACTTTATTTTGTTTTTAATTGGCTTCTCGTTCATAATGTTGATAAATATTTTAATTTATTTTCTTTACAAATATACATTTTTTTCTTTATATTTGCATTGTAATCTTTTTCTAAAGTACTACAATAATTATTAAATCCCAACAAATGTTTAAAGAATATACAGAATATGCCCCCGGCCCCTAAAGGGGAGTAATTAGCATCAAGCCTATTCCCTACCCAATGGCAATCACTAAATGAAAAATGCTCCCCCTTTAGGGGGTTGGGGGGCTAACCGACTTTACCGACTAACACCATGCACCTGGCCTATTCAGCAATAAACATAACAATCAATAATCAGCAAACCAGTACCCAGCACCATAACGGCGAAACCGAGCAGCTGCTGCGCTACCGGGCGTACCAATACACCTGCGAAAAGTACCGGAACGAAATTGCGGCTATACAGAAATACATCAAGGGATGGCTGCCAAGCCCCCCGGCGCCCTGAAGGGGGAGCAAATGAAAAAAGTCTTTATCCCTGACGAAGGCTATACTAAATTAAAACGCTCCCCCTTTAGGGGGCCGGGGGGCTAATTACCATGATAAAAATATCTCAAAAACTAACCGACAAGCTGTGGTGGCTCATCATTGCAGTTGATTATGACTACAACCGCATTACCATTGCCGACCACGACCTTACCGAGGACACATTAACCCTCTGGCTGGAAGATAAGCACGATTTTAAAAACACGCTGGACGAATGCCTGCAGGTGGATATCCCCGCAAAGCAATTTGCCAGGCTTATTAAAGAGGAAAACCTGAACAGCTACGAGGGTTCGAAAATGCATCATTCAAAAAACTACGTTTACAAAACGCGCATCGAAATTAATGCCCCGCTTAACTGGTACCTCGATGATGCCAGCCGTACCGAACAGCTATGGGCGCGGGAAACCGTACTTAAAACCCTGCTCACCCAGCTGATTGAAACGCAAACCCTGGGCGAAGACATGGTTTTATATTAATATATTATGCCAATTAGCATATTAAACATATTTAAACAATAATATTCAGATGAACTACATTACACAAATAAAAGCCTTTTGGCTATTGCACCAAAAGCACGATTTTAACGCTACCGATACCGCCCTTTACTTTTACCTGCTGGAGGTTTGCAACAGCACCAATTGGGTGAACCCGTTTAAACGAAACAACGCCAAGGTACTGGCAGATCTGCACCTATCAAGGGCTACTTTCTTCAGGAGCCGCAGCAAGTTAAAAAAGGCAGGTTTGCTAACTTTTGGCCCAAAAAACGGCACCGCAAACGTAACCTATAAACTAACCGATTTGGAAGCTATGTATCGTGATAGAAATCAGCCAGATACAGCAGTTAAGTGTTCAGGTAGTGATACAGGTGCTGATCCGGGTTTTGTTGCAGGTAGCGTTACACTAAATAAAAACAATAAACCAAAACCAAAACAAGTAGTAGTAATAAGCTGTGAGCAAGCTTTTGCTTTTTATGTTGAAACCATGAATAACCGAATGCTTAAAGACAGGTTCGGGCTCGACAATAATGCCATGCTTGCGCATTTTAAAACTTTTTACGACTCAAAAATTGACCTCGGCGATCTCGACAACAAAACTATTGAGCAAATAGCCCGCAACTTTTATTATTGGCTGCCTATACACCTTGCAGCGGGGCAAAAACAAAAAGAAAAAAGTTGCGCCAAAAAAGAAAAAACAGGTGGCGCAGGTTTCGAACAGCCGCAAAGAGGGTTCGCGGTGGCGATGAAGTTTGCAGATGTTAAAATGCGGGAGGATGTTTTATGAGCGGGGGTGAATCGAACATAGGCGGGTTATTAGCACAGAGCGCCAGGCAAATGCAGCAAAACACGAACGGGCAGGTGCCCGCACGCACAACCGTACAGGCAGGCGTGCCGGTAAAAGCGGGTAACGCCGGGGTGGCTATTTTAAAGCAGCAGACGGTGAACCATCTCCCTAAAAAAGATGTATTCGCTGTGGTGCTGATGAGCATTGCCAAAGCGTTTATAGATACCGGCACAAAAGAGATAAGCGAGGCCGACCGCAATTACCTGGTGAATGAGCTTACAGACAACATTATTAAACGCTACCCATCTATAAGGCTGAACGAAATCCCGGAGGCAATATGGCAGGGCGTGCGCAACCGCTTTGGCGAGTATTATGGGCTGAGCCTGGTTACGTTTGAGCGTTTTATTGAGCAGTGCCTGCTGTCGGACAAGCGCACCGGGCTGGTTAAGGCCCTGCCTTGCGATGATGCGCCCAGGCATGCCCCTACCCTGCAGGTGCAGTTTGAAACAGCAAAGGAGAACGCATTGCGGGCATTGAAGCGTAAAAAGGACAAAAAGGACGTATCGGCAATGGCTACATCGGTTTATAATTTTTTAGACAGCATAAAGCTGCTTTCATTTACCATCCGCGAAAAAAACGAAATGATGGCCGATGCCACCCGCGAACTGATTGACGAGCTTAAATACAAACAACTGCTGGTACCCTACATTGAGCGCGCCGCCATTAAAAAAAATATTGAGGCTTACCGCAATGCCATTACAGAACACACGCCGGTAACCGAAGAACAGCTCACCCTTGTAAAAATGAGGGCCAAAAAACTGGCGCTGGATGCTTTTTTGAATAATATTATTTTGGAAGGCGAAGATTTGGCGGAATTGATTGATGGGAGGCGGGACGCTTTTTTACAACAAAAAAAATAAGCTCGTCATTGCGAGCTTAACATTATATTATTGCGACCATTCCCGCCGCGTCATTGCGAGGAACGAAGCAACCTAACCACCCCGTCATTGCGAGGAACGAAGCAACCTCTACGAAGGACATTCATGAACCTTATAGTATAAAGGGACCTTGCAGCGGCTGATAGGTTACCACAAGCATTTTGCTCCTTGATTTGCACGCGTAGTCCGCCAGCTGGCGGATCGTTCCTCGCAATGACGCATGGAGAGGGTGTTTTTGTATCACCTGTATCGTCAACTGAGTCACTACAGCGATACAAGCGATACAGGGTTTGATTGAGGGCAGGCGGGATATATTTTTAGGTGAATAAATTTATAAAACTTGTCATTGCGAGTTGTAAAATACTGAGGGGGCACTTGAAGGCGAAATAACAAAAAGGGGTGTCATGCTGAGGCACTCGAAGCATGAGCGCAATGGCCTGTACGACTTACTTAGCACGCGGGCACTGGCCTTTACGCTCGCCCTTCGAGTACCTCAGGGTGACATGCCACCACTCGTTCAATAGATTATCTGCCATGGGGTAGCGTAGCGCGGCAACCGCGAACTATTCAAGGCGGCTCTGCAAAGTTCGCGATTGCTTCGTTCCTCGCAATAACAAGCGGGCGAGTTTCACGCAGCACTTCACGTTACCTGTTTCCAGCCGCATTTTTATGCTGGTAAATCGGTGAAAGCATCCGGCGTTTCATATTTTGCCAATACCCTTTGCACGGCAGGCTGAATATACCATACCCCTATTGGAAACATCCAAAGGCAAAAAAAAGCCTTTAACGAGTCGCTACGGTTAACTATTTCCCCCTCAATCATCGACTCGAGCATACGGGCTGCAAACATCCAAATGCTAAGCTGTAGATAGATTAGAATCAATAAAAAACAAGTAAAAAAAACTGCGTTATAGATTGAATCGAAAGGGGAAAATTGTGAATAGGCAGATAGATTGTATGCAAATAAGGTAATACCCACCAAAAGCAAGCAATGCACTTTAAATAACTTGGTGCCGGGCCTGATATCTGACGGGAGAAACGAATTCATCTTCATTCCAATGGTGTAAATCCACCCAATATAAAAAACAAAAAACACAAAATTCCAAATGCCTGCAGAATCCAAAAACGTCGTAAAGTATGATGGTACCGTCATCAAGAGAAATAATTGCCAGTGCTTTAAGCGAAGTAAAAAATCCATTGTGATGGGTTATAAGCCCTAAAGTTAAAAATCCTTATCAATAACACACAACATGCAATTAATTAAACACCCCACCCCCTGGCTGGCAACAGCCCTGCTGGCAGCATTATGCATAGCAATGCTGATTATTGTAAAACACTATAATGCAATAAATTAGAATAAAACGGGTCGTGTCTCAGTCTGATTTTCTATCAGGTTTAAAAAACAAAGAATAAAACCAGTATCCAAAATTCAAGACCACCCAGTTTAAGCCACTTAACATGAATCCTAAAAAAGGTATAAATAAAATAGGGATGATAAATCCCACCAAGCCCGTCCTTGGCCTGTTATTGAATTCTACAGGTACAATATTGAAAAGAGCTAAAAAACCTGCTAAAATTGAAAACGGAATTATAAAGAACGTGGTCGCGAAGAATATCTTTTTAAATGGGAAGCTTTGCACTTGATTAGGTTTTTAGTTTGTAAAAAAGTCACTTGCTGGTTGGGATAAATTTAGGAATAAGTTTTTAGAATCAATTTGCCCGCCTTAGAATTCCCGCTGTTATTATAAAAACAAGTTCCATTTTCAATAAATAATTATCTTTAACAAACCAAAATACCCCTTATGCAACGATTGTTCCTGCTGCTGGTAATTGTGATTGCTTTTAGTGCCTGTAAAAAGGGCTCAAGCGGCAAAACTACGTACGGTTCGGCTACCGAACTTGTTAAACAGCAAATAACCCATTACGACCTGATACATGCCGATACCGACCTCTACACTTACGATGCCGGCAACCACTTAACCACACATGCCATGATGTACCATGGCCTTGCAATAAATGCTGATGTGTATAAATATGACGGTGCTGATGAACCCTCCGAAGTGGATAATTATGATGTTACAACCGGCAAGCTGCGTACCAAATATTCATTTGCTTATTCGGCCGGTAAGGCAATTGTAACCGAGCATAACGGTGATGGCTTGCTAACCTTTTTGGACACTTTAAGACTTAACAGCAAAAACCAGGTTGCCAGGCTTTACCGCGGTGCATTTTACAACGCTTTTACTTACGATGTACGGGGGAACGTAAGCTCGGTACAAGGCTTTAAAATAGCCGATGATTCGCCGGCAACGGTAGTAGGCGGCCCGGCAATTTATGACGAGGGTAAAAATCCATTTTCGGCCGTGAAACCCAACTACTACTTTTCGTACCTGCTTTACGTTGGCTCATACAGTACTTATGTAAATAATTTATCGGGCGGGTTTGTGTACCAGTTCGACGGGAACGGATATCCAACCAAAGAATCCATAGTGGGGCAACCGAATTTTTATGTGTTGTATAGCTATACGACGTTATAACAGGTTTTGCTAAACTATCTTCAACTGATACTTACTCAACAACCCATGTATGCCTTGTGCCGAGAAGGCCGCTTTTTTAACGATATTAATTTCAGGGTCGATGTCGTAGTTGTAGGCGGTGATAAAGTTGGCGCTGCTGATGTCGGTGCGGTTAAATATGGCGCCATTCAGGTCGCAGTCGTCAAATACGGAGCCGGCGAGGTTGGCCTGGGTAAAGGTGACCTCTTTTAAAGTTGATTTACTGAACCGGGTTTTCAGCATCTTTTTCAGCATAAATGACGAGTAATCCAATATGCAGCCGGCAAAGCCGACGCTAAACAAAAAATCGATGCAGTCGGTAAAGTTTACGCCCAGCACTTTGCAGTTTTTAAATTCAACACTGCTCAGGGTGCTTTTGGTAAGCTTCATCATGGTTAGGTTGCAGCCATCAAAAACACAATCGATAAACTTGTTATTGGCAAAGTTGCTATTGCTGAAATCGCACTTTTTAAACGTGCAGCCATTGTACTCGCAGCCGCTTACCGTCGTGCCTGCGTAGCTGATGTCTTCAAAAGTTTTATCGTCGTGAACGGAGCCCATTAATTGGTGAATTTGTGATTTAGTGAATTAGTGATTGCCCCCACTATCAATATCCCGCCTGCGAAGCGTCTTTCGGACTTTCGGACTTTTCCGTCTTTCGGACTTTCCGAACTACTCCACCACCTCATCAATAAACAACAACAGATCCTGGTGGAAAACGTCGCGTTTAAATTCGGTGCCGGTGTAGTAAACTACGGTTACATATTCATCGCTTTCAATCAGCGCTTTGGTTGTGGGGTCTTCGGTAAGTTCGTAACCTTCAACAGCCATTTTGGGGCCATCGGCAATCATCACCACAACATCGCCTAAAACAAATTTCTTTTCCATGGGGAAGGGGTTTATCGTTCTATTTTAACAAGTTCTTTGGCTTCTTTTACCAGTTCCTCAACGGCACTTTCCTCTTCGGCAGGCTTACTGGCATATTGAAGTTTGCGGAAACGCCACATAGCGAACGCAGGCTCCTGCATGCGGTTTATCAGTTTAAAAAACTTCGGGTAGTTGTGCACCTCTTCCAGCAGCACGCCGGTAACAATACCGCTGTTATCCAGTATTTCGCGTATGGTGTACTCCTTGTCGCGGGTTATCCATATCTCAAAATCCTGCCTTATCTCCGTGCTTTTGTCGGGGTCAATTTTATCGTTAATGCAAATTACTTTATCGCCGGGTTTCATACTGCAAATTTAAGCAGCAAAATTGAAAATTGTTTGGGCTAAGGGTCATTTTTAAAATTTCCTTGTATCCGGTTCAGCCTGGCTTATTTTAATCTCGCCCTTTTTAATAATTACTTTAAACGCTATTTTACTTGCAATCACTTTTGATGTTTCATCGGTGGCCGGCTTCCAGGCAGGGCTTCGCAGCAAAAACTTACGCAGTTTAACCACAACATCGCTATTATCCACAGTATCATCAAGGTCTTCCTCCCGCATAATTTTCGGATCGGTCAATTTTCCATCTTCTGATACCGGGCTAACGTATAATATATTTATAGAATATTTCGGCGGTGCAATCTTTACGATGTACGAAGACAAAGAATCAATAAACACCTGGGTTATAGCGGGCGATGCTTTAGTTTGTGCAAAGGCGTTTAAACCGAAAAAAGGAATGATAGATAAGAGTAACAGTCGTTTCATTGTGATTAAGATTTACGGTCTAATGTAGAGTATTTTTGATAAAAATGAGGATGATCTTTTTTGATACAAGGTTGCCATTTTACTGCTGAGTTTATTTTATAGGCAGATGATAATGCAGCGCCAGTTTAAAAATGCAAAGCGACACAAAATCCACACAGGCATGGGTGATAATCAATATTTTAATATTGCGGTACCATTGGTAATGTATGGCAAACACCACACCAAACAACGTGGCAAAAATAACTTCGCCAAGGCTGTGGTAACGGTAATGGATTAAGCCAAATGCCAATGATGATATAATTACCGGCATGTACTTGTTTTTAAAAAGCACCTCCAGCCGCGGCACCAGGTAGCCGCGGAATATTAATTCTTCGGTGATGCCGGCAGTTACCGCAGTAAGTATCAGCATTGGCCAGCTGGTAGCCACTATGCCCATCAGGCGTAGCAGTAGTTTACGGTCATCGTGATAACCAAATAAGGCCGGTGCTTTTGATATGATGCCCGCGCCGATACCTAAAAGATACAGCGCGCCAAACGAAGCAAAGTAAAACCCGGCATTATATTTTTTATCGGCCCAAAGCAGCAGTTTGTTTTTTTCAATCGCGGCAGCATAAAAGTACAGTAGCAGTACTTCTCCCCATATCACCACCCGGGAACTCACTATGCGGGCTGCAGTAAATTGCCCGTCGTGATAAAACAGCTGACCAATGGCAGGAAAATAAAAAATGGCGAATACTATGCCAGTTATTAAGATTGTATTGCTGCGCTTAAGTGGAATTGCATCCATTTACAATTGTGGGTTGGGTTTGTTTAGGTTTAAATATAAAGTAAGTTATTCATTACGCCAATTAAAGCGCCGGCTTAGTGTCAAACGATATCCCACCCCGCTCAGCCAGGCTAAGTTTTTGCTGGCTATTTATTCGCGGTTTGGCCCTAACATGTTGTTTAAAGCCGGTGGAACTGAAAGATATTTCGCCGTGTAATGTTTCAATAATCCAATCGTACTCTATTATATTGTTATCGGTGTAGTACTCGTTTTTGGGTGGCTTCGGTTCGCTCCTGGTAATGTCCAAAATCACCAATTGATAGGGTCCCGTTTCTTCCATTACAAAATCAAAAACCGTTTCAAAAACAAGCGTACAAGGTGCCATCCAAAACTTATATTTTTTACCCTTCAACACCCATTTAAAGATATAATCGATGTCTAAGTACAACTTGTAGTTTTCATCAAAACAAAAAGCGTAAATTGGATTATCATGCCAACTCATCTCTTCGAAGTCCTGGTCACTCCATATTTCTTTTTCAAGCAGATAAGGTTCCATTTACCAAAACTATAAAAAACGATTAAATATTCTCAAGCAAATCATTCCCCCCTTCAGGGGGCCAGGGGGCACAAAAAAAGCTCCCCGATCCTTCGGAGAGCTTTTCCCAATAAAAAAGAATATTATTATTTGGCTGTTAATTGCGCCTGAAACCACCTTTGTTTCCACCGCCGCCACCAGTAAAACCGGGGCCCTTATCTTCAGCTACGTTAACTGTAATACGGCGGCCATAATAACTTGCTCCGTTCATGCACCTAATCGCCTCTTTCGCCTCGTCATCATTAGCCATTTCAACAAAACCAAAACCTTTACTCTCTTTTGTCTCGCGGTCCTTAATAATCCTGAGCGACCTTACGGGCCCAAAATCACCAAACACAGCGGATAATTCGGCCTCATCCACCTCAAGTGGCAAGCCTGCAATAAATACTTTCATCAATGTTTTTAAATTTATGCAAATGTACGCAAAAAAAGGCGTATTTCGGGCAGGTGAACGCCGAATAGTTAAAGGCGAAAGGTTTTATTACGTTGGGATGATGATGATGAATTTCGGATGTCGCATGTCCGATTTCGGATTCAGCGAAATTGGAGTAATTGCCATCATCCTTCTGGCTATGAACCATGAACCATCAACTATGAACTCCCCTACTTCAGCTTCAAATTAAACGTACCCTCAACTTTGTAAACGGGAGCATTTGATTTATCGTCGGGAGCGAGCCAGGCATGAAAGGTGCCTTTGGCCAGCACGCTGTCCTGGTTGTATTTATCGATGTGGATGGTACCAAAATCTTTTTGGCCGGCGTACTTGCTTAGCGAATACTGGAAGCCTTCGGTTTTATAACCCGGGCCAAGTAAAAACTGACCGCCGGCAATATCTCCGCTTTTATCGGCATGTGCGTAGCCTGTCGAGCTGATGCCAAAGCTCATGTTATGGTCTTTATTTATGGCTGTTATGCCGAAATAACGCTTGCTGTCGTCGGCATCATCATGCACATTAATAAAGGCTATTGAATCCTTAGCGGCATCAAACAAATAGGTCGAATCTTTTATGGTGATGCTAAGCGTACCTGAGGCAGCTAAAAAATTGGTGGGCGATGAAGTGCTATCGGCAGTAAGGCTGGCTTTGGTTACGCTATTATCTTTCACGTCGCTATCCTTCTGGCACGATGCAAGCACCGCCACAAGGCATAACATTATGAAAGAAATAAGGTAAGTAAACCTTCTGTTGCCCATATTTTGAATTAATAGTTAAATCTACAAATTAATTAACGAAGATAAAACATCTATAGTTGCCTCTCTGTCAAATTTAATTAACAATTTAACATTTTTTAACCTTACTTAACGTGAGTTCAATATAAGAACAAGATGCTTTGAATTGCTGGCGACACCACAATAGCTGGTCGTCGCCTCACCCTGCCCTCTCCAAAGGAGAGGGTTCTAAAAAGGAACTTCCGACGAGCGAAACTCAAGTCCCCTCCTTTGGAGAGGATTTAGGTGAGGCCACGATGAAGCTTGTGGATACCAAATTCTTATGTCGAACTAACCTTACCTGGTAACAATTCTGTTTAACACTTTGTTGGCCATTAATTTAATTGAATTTTACTCAACCGAAAAAGAAATTCTTTTATAATATTTTGCTAAAAATATTTGCATTTTAATTTTAATTTCTCTATCTTTACATTACTGTTATGCCAATTGGCATTTTAATCATAAAAACATCATGAACCAACCTTATCTTGCCAGTGAGGCTTCCCTCACCAGCCGAATCAATGATTATTTTTCGTTTATTGAGGGCGAATATCATTTAGAAAACAAACCGGGTAAAGAAACCAAAGAACAGCCCGCCCCCACCCAAAAAATGTGGGACCGCGAGCCGCAACCGGCTACCTTTACCGACCTGGCCCTGCATTTAGGTTTTACCAGCCTGCAGGCGTTTGATAATTATACCGAAAACGGCAAATTTAACGAGACATTAAAGTGGGGCCGCCTCCGCATTGAGGCATCGTACGAACGCAAGCTGCATGCACAATCGGCTGCGGGAGCGATATTTGCGCTTAAAAACATGGGATGGAATGAACGTGGCGAAGCAAAACAGCAACCCGAGGGGCCTAAAACAGTAACGGTTACTGTGTTGGATAGTGGCCCCCGGCCAGCCGGAAGCGAAAAGGAAGTAGTGTTAAGTTAATAGTCCTGAGTCGGAAGTCTTGAGTCAGAAAAGGCAAGAATTCGACTTCAGACTTCCGACTTAAGACTCAAGACTAACCGTCAGTAGTATTATAAGCTGGCCCTGGTAAAATAGTAGTCGTCTACCTCGGTATTAAATTTTCCGCTACTGGACGGATCGGGTATCTGGCTCTCATAATGTATAGCAAATTCGGTTTCAGTAAGCTTTGTTATGGTTTCTTCAACTCCCGCACCACCGGTTACATACTGTGTAATAACATTGTTCTTCAGCGTGTATTGAAAAGTATTCAGGCTTGGCGCATCTTTTGCCCTCTGGGCCGATTGTACCCCGGTGCCATCGGAAAAGTATTGTGTAAAATCGTATTTGGTGTATGATGTTCTGATGGTTTCGCCTATTTGCACGCCGTCTTTAACCAGCTTCAAATCGTGCTTGGTCATTTGCCACTTGCCAACCACCGTTATGGTTGTGTTTATGTTTGGCGGGTCTTTTTTGCATGCCTGCAAACACAACAATACCGCCGGTAAAATCAGAAGTAAGTATTTGTGTTTCATAACCTTGCTTTTAAAAGATAAATGTAGCAATTGTTTTGCCAACAAATGCAATCCGTGCGGCAAATTAAACGGCCTGCTACTAGTAAATAACCCTATTTAGAAACGGCTGTATGGCTTTGTTCCCGCCCGACAGGCATGTATTATCCAATAAATAAATCAAATTAAAAATGGTTCCGCAACAAGCATCAATTCTATTCAGCAGTAATTACAGGGCTCAAAATCACATAAGGATTCGCCTTATGTAAAAATCTTTTAATGATAAATCACCGGTTAGTTTTTGTTCTTTCAGACATAAGCTTGTAATCAGGAAACCACTTAAAACGAAGAATATATTTACACCTAATTCGCCATTAAAACAAGCCTGGTAAACGTTGTTATCCGACAGATGTAAATGCGATAGTACAACCAGGATGATCGAGATCCCCCTTAACCCGTTTAACGACGGATAATATTTTTCGGCAATTGCTTCGGAAACCAACTCGACTTTTATTTGCGGAACCGCAGTTTTATTAAATGCCATTAAGAAAGGAAAAAGGAGATTATTTAAGGAAAGTAAATTCATCTGTACATAGCTCAGTCAGATGAAGCGTGCCCGGAACGAGATTCGAACTCGTACATCCTTACGAATGCCACCCCCTCAAGATGGTGCGTCTACCAATTTCGCCACCCGGGCCTTTTTTAACAGTACGAAGTCTTAAGTCCGAAGTCGGGAGTCTGTTTTCCAAACTTTCAACTTAGAGCTTAAGACTTTCGACTTAATGGATGTGCCCGAAGAGAGACTCGAACTCTCAAGAGACAATTCTCAACGGCTTCTGAGACCGCAACGTTTACCAATTTCGCCATCCGGGCATTTTGAAAAGATTTGAGCAAGCAGGTTTTCGAAATTTCGTTTGCCAAATGCTCCTGTCTAAACAAGGATGCAAATATAATTTTTTAATGCAAAAAGCCATTCATTAAATATAAAAATCGGCAATGGGTTGCAAGGTGGCGTTATAAAAATTAATTTCGGGTAAATTGTATAATTCAATATCCAAGTTAAAATGAAAAAACTCCGTTTACTAACTACTTGTTTGTTAGCATTTTTAATATTTGCCACAACGCTAAAAGCGCAAACCATAGTTCAATTGCAAACCGGCAAGTCCACAAGTATTCGCGGCTTATCGGTTGTTGATGACAACGTTGCCTGGATAAGCGGTAGCCGCGGCTATATCGCCATCACACGCGATGGCGGCAAAAACTGGGACTGGACGCAGGTAAAAGGGTTTGAGAAAGCCGATTTCAGGGATATAGAGGCATTTTCAGACAAGACTGCCGTTATCATGAGCTCGGGTACCCCTGCGCTGGTTTTAAAAACTACAGACGGTGGCGCCACCTGGCAGGAAAAATATCGCAATACCGATACCACCTATTTTTTGGACGCCATGGACTTTGACACCCCAAAACACGGCTTAATTTTAGGCGATCCGATAAAAAATAAATTCTTATTGCTTGAAACAAACGACGGCGGTGAAACATGGGCGCCATTTAAAAATATGCCCGATGCTTTACCAGGTGAAGCGGCGTTTGCGGCGAGCGGCACTTGTTTACGTTTTACTAATGGCAATATACTTATAGCCTCAGGCGGAAGTAATTCGAGGTTAATTTCTTACTCACAAAAGAAAGAAATTTGGGACTATTCAAATTTTCCGATAACTCATGGTAAATCCAGCGAGGGGGCATTTTCGGTTGCGGTAGGTAAAAACAATGGGATAATGATAGGCGGCAACTATGAAAAGGACAAAATAACTGATTCAGTTTCGGTCAGCTACATACCCCAACCGTTCAAATTATTAAATGCAGCGGTTAAACAACCAGCTGGTTTTCAATCGTGCGTTGAGTACATAACTGGTAATATTTTCCTAGCCACCGGCACACCAGGCAGCAATATCACTATCGATGGCGGGAAAACGTGGAAGCAAATTGACAGCACCAGCTATAACGTTTGCCGCAAGGCCAAACATGGAAAACTGGTGTTGTTAGCTGGCAACGGCGGCAAAATCGGAATTTTAAAAATGTAGCAAGCTGGCTACTAGGCGCTTAAAATCATAAAAAAATAAATTAAAATAAGGCTTGCATACGCGGTTAAATAGTCCTATATTTGCACCACTTTAAACGGAAACGATAAAGTATGATTCCGTAGCTCAGCTGGTAGAGCATAACACTTTTAATGTTGGGGTCCTGGGTTCGAATCCCAGCGGGATCACAGAATGGTCACCAAACCATCTCAAATCAATAAAAGCCACTTGAAAAAGTGGCTTTTTTCGTTTAAAACCCACTTTTCATAAATCAATACACGTCATAGTAATCCAAAGTAATCGGTAACCTATTCCTTTTGCCGAAATCAGGTTACCGAATTGAACCAATATTTTAGAAGCAATTAATTGATTTACAGTGTGTCGCAATCTTAGTTTGACAAAGCATTTTACTCATAGTTTCAATTGGAACGCCATTAGCCAATGTAACGGGCGTGGCAAATGTATGTCGGGCGATATGAGAAGTTAAAGTCTTTCAAATGCCGCACAAGTCATCTATTTCTTTCAGATAGCTATTAACCTTTTGGTTAGATATTTGTCAAAAGCTTGTTTCAAGCAGGAATCAAATTGCGGCTGTTACATATAATACATTACAAACCGTCGTGGCTTGTGCCAGCCCTGGGAAACCAAACAGTCATTTCACCTGGCCCCCTGTTTGCCCATGAATAATATGGAATCGCGGTCAGCACAACTTTTTTTGTCCCCTTTCTCAAACCACCCCTTCTAATTGCTTCGCCTTTTAGAACAGTTACACCATTTAAAATATCTTTTTCATATTGTGGTTTAAAAATTGCGTTATCCGGAATCATTAAGTTGCTTACTTTGCCATTGTTGTCTTTCCATTCCGCACTATAAACTATTGGACCTCGTTGTAACGCAATCTTATTCCTGTCATCAACCAATGTTTTATTTGCGGTAATCTTTTCAACATCCATCGGCAGATTCACCTGTACCTTATCTCCTTTTTTCCACTCTCTGTTTATAACAGCATAGCCGTTCTCAATATGATATTTAAGCGGGTGTCCGTTTAGCTTAATTTCGATTTTTGAAGAGGATTCATTTTCAAAAGAATATAAATCTGACGGAATCGCTTTCGAACGGCTCCATCCAGGAATACGAATAAGCAGATTAAACTTGTGAGGCGACTCCGGTTCTACTTTAAACATTAAATTACCATTCCATGGATAATTGTTGACCTGGATTATTTTTACTTTCTTCTCATTTACTTTAAGATCAGCAGTTCCTGCAATAAAGAGATTAACGTAAACATTATCATTTTTTTGAGCATAAATATAGCCGGGCAGAGAGGGTAAAAAACGAACCATATTGGTAGGGCAGCATGAACACTCAAACCATCCCGATCTGCCGACTTCCAATGCGGGATGTGTAAATCCGTTTACTACCTGCATCGCATTGGTATAAAAAAATGATTTCCCATCTAACCCGATACCAGAGATTAACCCATTATAAAGAACCTTTTCTAACAAGTCAATATACTTTGAATCCCCATGCAGTAAAAACATCCGTTGATTCCAGTATACATCGCCAATGGCAGCACATGTCTCATTATAGGCCGTAGCATTAGGCAACTCATAATCAGCCCCAAATCTTTCTCCGCTTGGGACTGCTCCTATGCCGCCCTGGACATATATTTTTTTGCCAACCATGTTATTCCATATCCTGTCAATAGTTTCAATATATCGCTTGTCTCCGGTTAGTGCGGCAACATCGGCTATCCCGGAATATAAATACATTGCCCTTACAGCATGCCCTTCCGCTTCATGCTGATCGACCACGGGTTCATCGTCCTGCCAGTAAGCGCCGTTTTTCCACTCGTCAGTACTGGTTTTATCATATGCCCGTTTTCCTCTCTCATCGATAAAAAATTTAGCTAAATCCAGGTACTCATTCTTGCCTGTAATCCGGTAAAGGCGCACAAGTCCCATTTCCACTATTTCATGACCAGGAGCAACATGTCTCTTCCCCGGACCGAAGGTTTTAACCAGCAGATCGGCGTTCTTTAGCGCGATATCCAAAAAATTCCTTTTGGACGTAGCCAGGAAGTGAGCACTTGCCGCCTCAAACATGTGGCCCGAATTATATAGTTCGTGACTCAACTCATTTTCCTTCACCCATCTTTCAGGGCCAGACCACAAATGGGGATGTAATGGATCAATTGTTCGGGCAGTATAAAGATATCCATCCGGTTCCTGGGCCTTCCCAACAACCTTTATCAGTGAATCAACATAGGCATCTAGTTGGGGATCAGGATGCACCGCCAGTGAGTATGAGGCCCCCTCAATTGTTTTATAAATATCGGTATCATCAAATGGAAACTTGGTGCAAAATTTTCCTTTCTGTTGAGCAGCCATTTCGAAATTCTTAACACGGCCTGTATTTTCACAGCGTGCAAAAGAAGCTGGGATAGTTACCGTGCGGTTAGTTTCGATACGCGGTGACCAAAAATGATCATTCAATTTCACCTGTGTAAAAGTTACCGGCTGAATAGGATAATCCTTCACCTGTGCGCTAACCATACCTCCAAATAAATATACCAGGGATGCAATCATTAACTTTTTCATATTTTATTTCTATTTAAACGACATATTTTAAAACTGTACTTCTTTTCCAATACCAGAATAGCTTATTTTTTGCCTGGCACTATTTATCAGGTTACTCCACATGCTAATTCCTTTTAATTTTCATTTGTAATTTCTTTAATACCAGCTGCCCCACCTGCTGGCCTTCCTGTGTTCCAACTATGCAGGAATTTTTAAAATGTATACCGCCATAAACACGTGATATACCGGCTTCCCTCGCCGCTTCCCTGAAAGATCTAAAGTTTCGGGGCGCTAATCCAAACTCACTTTCTGACGTATCGCGGTATGCAAAATTATCGCCGAACTGGCGGGTCAAAACTTCGGCTGCAGCAGCTGAGATAACCGCATGGCCGCTTACATATTCAGGGAATGAGGGCGTTTGAATATATGTTTTCCAGTCAGGGTCCAAATATTTTGTGATAACTGTCTCAGGCCGAACTAAATTATATTTATATTTAAAATACCAGCAGTTAATAAATGCATCAAACATGGCAATTGACGTTTCGGTATACGCGCATACCGTGCTGCTAAAATCGGCCTTACAGGCTGCTGAGGCTATGCCCACAATATTCATCCAATGCCCGCCTGGTGAAAACTTTTTAGTTCCAAAAGTAGCATGTCCAACCACGTTTAACTTAAAGGCATTATCATCCCAAAAATCAGCAATGTGTTTTTGTTCTTCAGTGAGGTTTGTGCCGATTGATTTTACCTCCAGAACGTCTTTATAGAACTGGCTGTTTATATCCTTTACATCAAATAAAGGCGGTGGAGGAGGAGCCACCTGTGATGCAGAATCGAGTATTAAGGGCCTGATTTCTCCCCAATGCGGTTCCAACGCTTGAGAATACATTGGTGGTGTGGGTATCCAACGACCTTCCTTTTTGGTGACGGTGTATTTACTGGCGGATCGTGTTTGTGGATAATGATCAGTTTTACTCCATTTCATAATGTGTTTTGCAACTACATTTGAATAGTTTACGGAGTGCTCAAATATAGCAGAAGGCATTCCCGCATCTATTGCTTTCTGTTTTAATGAGCCGACATATTCATCCATACTCCCCTCCGGAAATGTAACCGCATTTCCTACATAGCAAAACGCAAGCAGGGATGCAAACGGGTAATCGATTTCAACACCCCGTGCAGGTTTTGGAACAGCAGTCAAATGTTTGATCTGGCCTGCCAAAGACCGGAATTTTTTAGGGTCCTGGGCAGATATTACCTCATACGCGGCAATGTTAGCATATGCATAGTTACGTGAAGCAATAACCGGCGGAAAATTATTTTCAAGTATAATGTCATTTAGTTTTTTTTCTGTAACACGGTATAATTCCGGATTATCAGTAATACTTTGATAATCGGCTTTTTTGCAGGAACAAAACAAAAGGATTGCCCCTGAAACCCAAAATAAAATACGATTCATAGAAATTTATTTGATGTTAAACAACATAGCCGCTGCATGAAAAAGTGATTTTTATTTAATGATATTGGTTTGTCCTAATAAGTATTGCAGCTACCAAGAAATAATTATGAAATTTAAATCTATGGCCCATGATAATTAGTCAGAGTTTTATTGTCTAATTGACGAAAAATATCTTTTACCAGCATTAACTTACCGTCATAGGTAAGCAATATCAAATCTTTGGAATTGGCTCCTTTTATTTGATGAATAAAGGTTATTTCCTGAAAATTAAATGAAGGGTGGATCAGATACTCAGGGATAGAAAATAGCTTATTTCCAAGGTCATAATTAAGACCAACCAAACCCAAAGCATCATATTTACCTTCATATGGTACCACACCCCAAAAGTTACCATTGATCAAGAATCGATGTGGATTATCCCCTTGTTGGACAATCGAACGTATTGGGGCCTGCTGGTACGGATAAGGCAGAGGCTCGTACGCTTTTGCGTGTAAAACATCGCTTATGAAGACACTTTCGAATTGATTTGCTATTAATTTATCTTTATCGTCAAGTTTATCTTTAAAAATTTCCGCGGTGGTCTTATCTGCCATTTTCGAATAGCTCAACCATTCCTTTTTTAAATAAGGCAACTCTTGTTCCAGGTCATTTTTTGGTCGGAAAGGATAATATTGACCCTTGAAAAAATAAGATAGCAAAAGATCATTTTTACCATCTTTGTCTAAATCAGTATTGTAAGCATACAATGGGTGCGACGCGGCTACGTTGTACTTATTGTTTAAGCCCCAGTTACCCGCGATTAAATCCTCTTTGCCATCATTATCAACATCAGCAATAATGGCAGATTGCCACCATCCCTTTAAATTATCGAGCAATGGAGATTTAAACTCCGATAGTTTTTTCCCCTCGTTTAAAAAGATATGCAAGGGCTGCCATTCTGAAGTTATTACTATATCCTGCTTCCCGTTCTGATCAATATCACCACTTGTAATATTTGTGATGTACTGGATATTCGTAATTTGAGAAAACTGATCTTTGGACGCAGCGACAAAACGTCCTTTGCCGGCATTAAGAAAAATGGATGAGGGAATATGCGCTGTATAGTCCCGGTAAGATATGCTACTGGTTAAAAAAATATCCGGCAAACCATCATTATTAAAATCAAACACAAATACCTTTGAAGCCTGGCTATTTAGCCGGGGCATCGATTTAAATTCAAATTGACCATTGCCTTTGTTGATATATAAACGAGGTTGCGCTATTTTATCGGCTCCGACAAACGGCGGATTAGCACTCAATACTATCAAATCGGGTTTACCATCGTTGTTTACATCAGCCCAGGCAGCATCAGCATCTGAATAGGCAATATCATGTTGAAATTGCGGAACGGTTACTTTTGCGTAACCACCTGCTCGTTTACCCACCAGCAGGTACTTTTCTTCGCCGGCTACACCTCCCACGTAGATGTCATCTAAACCGTCGTTATTCATATCAGCTACGGCAATTGCTGGGGTATGAGGCAAATAACTGTGGGGCAGCAATGTATAGTAACTAAAATCAGTAATGTCAGAAATTTTTACAGTTGCTAACTGTTGCGGGGCAACTTCTTCATTATTAAATTGCTTCCTATCTTTCAAAAAACCGTCGATCAATTTGGGCAAATCCTTTGTTTTTTGGATCAATTCGGCATTATAGTTTATTATTTGTTTTGTGTTAGGCTTAAAGTTTTTAATAAACTGATAGGAATTGTCGGGCCACACGATTAAAAGTTCGGAGGGGCTCTCTTTAGATAAAAATGTAAAATATAGATATGCACTTTGCGTGCTTTCGTAGGCATTACTAGTTTGTATTTCCTGATGGTCTATTTGCGATCCTGATTTTAAAAAAAACCTGGTGCCGACTCCGTCGGGATTGGCTGCACTATATTTTACAGCATATTTTAAAAAATGCGGTGTTGCATTTTTATGATGTTCGACGGTCAGGTTCTGGTATATAGAAGCCGGCTCATCCATATTATTGGTAACGATTTCCAAATCACCATCATTGTCAAGGTCAACGGCTATGGCGCCGGATGAAATGCCTGGTTGTTTCATATCATTTTGAAATGATACGTCGCTAAATTTTAGGTCTTCATTACCGTGGTATAAAAAGTGATGGGTTTTGCCATCCGGCATCAGCTTAATTTTATCCTTGTCAAAAATTCTGCTTGTTTTAAATTCCTTAGGTCTACCCGGATCGCCAAGGTATTTCAGGAAGTCGATATCATTAAGAAGCTTCTTTATCCCGTTAGAAAAAAAAATATCCTTCCTGCCATCCATGTCAAAATCATACACCAATGGCGACCAGGTCCAATCTGTTGCCGATATACCCGAATACAAGCTTATATCAACAAATTTTTTTCCATTACCTACGTTTAGCTGAAGCGAATTTTTGGAATATTGATAATAAAATCCACTGTTTACCTGCTGGTTATAAATATCAAGTGGCTCGTCATTTGTAGTAGATTTTAACGATTTAATGTCCTCAGGCAGCATATCGGTAGTAAGTACATCCAAATAACCATCTTTATTAATATCGCTTATGGTGTTGCCCATTGAAAATAAACTTGTGTGACCAAACGAATTTCTAAGCTGTTCTTTGAATGTTCCGTCACGCTGGTTTATATAACAATAGTCTTGCTCAAAAAAATCATTACTAACATATATGTCATCCCACCCGTCATTATTTAAGTCACCGATACTTAGTCCTAAGCCGTAACCAATCGGAGCTGCATATATCCCGGCTTTTGTAGTGACGTCGGTAAAATACCCGTGATCATTATGAAATAAATGATCCCCCGCATCATGACTGTATTTAAACCGCGAAGTTGAATCGCCATAAGTGTCATTACTATGTACTGACGAGGTTAGCAAAAACATATCCAGCCCGCCATCCTTATCATAGTCAAAAAAAGATGCCTGAGTTGAAAATCCTGCAAAATCAAGCCCGTATTTGGCAGCACATTCTGTAAAAGTCAAATCGCCATTATTAATGTATAGTTGATTTTTCCCTTTAAAATCCCCATATCCAGACACTACAGTAACATAAATATCCTTAAATCCATCGCCATTAATGTCAACTATGGTTACCCCGGTTTTCCAGTTACCTGTACCTGCAACCCCAGCCTTATCAGTAATATCTTCAAACTTAAGATTGCCTTTATTAAGATATAATTTATTAGAGCCCTGGTTGGAAACAAAATACAGATCCTCCAGGCCATCATTGTTAAAATCTGCAGAAGCTACGCCCGCACCGTTATAGAAATATAAATAATCCAAAATATTTAACGAATCAGTCTCGGTATTTTTATTAATAAAATCGACGTCGGTTTGTCCGGGAGTTAATAATCTAAAAGTTGCCTCATCTGGCTTTGGTAGTTTACAGCCATTTAAAGCAACTACAATAAAAAACAAACAGATCAGATATTTCACTAACACGGTTAGTATTTCAAAGCACAATGAACTTATAACTCCCTTAACCAAATATTTCTATAACTTATAGGCTCGCTTTTATCTCCATGGGCTTGCAATTTAATAGGTGAAGGACCATGTTTTCGATAGGTGGGCTGGCCGATGTATGGCGTATCGCCTTTTAATTCAAAATTATTTTGGACGAGTATGCCATTATGAAAAGCCGTTACCCTGGCTGGCAATTTTAACGATCCATCCTCATTAAACCGGGGGGCAGTCCAAACCACATCATAAGTTTGCCATTTGCCTGGTGGCAGGGCTGCGTTAGCCAATGGAATTGATTGTTTGTAAATGCTACCCACCTGTCCGTTCACGTAAGTTGCATTATTATAATTGTCGAGCACTTGCAGCTCATATCCGCCGGCCCCCCAGGGAAGAGCAGCTAAAAAGATTCCGCTATTACCGCGTGCCTGGCCCGATCCGGTTATATCGGAAGGTATCCGATATTCAATATGCAGCTGAAAATCCATAAACGACCTTTTAGTTTGAATATCCCCCACGCTTTTATCAACTGTAATTATATCATCCGCTACCAGCCATTTTGCCTTGGCTGTGGTGTCTTTAGTTAACACCCACTGGTCAAGATTTTTGCCGTCAAATAAAATAATGGCGTCGGATGGAGCATCCCTGAAAGTATTCCCGGGGGTAACAACCCTTGGAATTGGCTTCCATATTTCTGTGTCTTCAGGTTTTGCAGTTTGCTGTGCATTCGCTATAAAACAGCTGCCTGTCAGTATAGCTGTAAATATTAAATTGTATTTCATTTTAGTAACAATTAGGTTCGTTAGTCAAATTTCTTTCTTAGTTATGCAGATTAAATATTACCTTTTTTCAACTCGTCCACCGCGTATTGAGCCGCGCGTGCGGTTAGTGCCATATAGGTGAGTGACGGGTTCTGGCAGGCACTTGACGTCATGCAGGCCCCATCAGTAACAAAAACATTTTGTGCATCCCAAACCTGGTTATGTGCGTTAAGTACCGATGTTTTGGGGTCTTTACCCATACGCGCGCTCCCCATCTCGTGGATGCCCTGGCCAATGGCATAATTTTTATCCCAGGTGGTGATATTCTTTACGCCTGCGGCTTCATACATCGCAACCAATTCTCTAATGATGTCCTTACGCATATTAAGTTCATTCTCTTTCAAACCCGCATCCATCGCCAGCACGGGCAGGCCCCACTTATCTTTCACTTCCTTATCAAGCGTGATCTTGTTATCGTGATAGGGCAATATTTCGCCAAAACCGGTTGCACCGATATGCCAGGCACCTGGCTCGGTAAGTGCATCTTTATAACCAGCACCTATATTCATTTCAGCTACGTCCCTGCTCCAACCGTCTCTGCTCGCGCTACCCTGGTAACCATAGCCGCGCAGAAAGTCCCTTTTATCACCAAATAAGTTAGCAAAACGTGGAATATAAAAACCATTCGCCCTGCGGCCAAAATAGTATTTGTCTTCGTACCCATCCACCGTTCCCTGTGCTCCGAGCATGTAATGATGGTCCATAATATTATGCCCCAATTCACCACTGCTGCTACCTAATCCCCCTTGCCACACGTCTGTTGCGGAGTTCATCAAAACCCATGCGCTGTTTAGGGTAGAAGCATTAAGGAAAACAATTTTAGAGTAAAACTCATAGGTCTTGTTTGTTTCTCCATCCAGCACCTCGACACCTGTTGCTTTCCTGGTGTCTTTATCGTATAAAATTTTGGTTACTATCGACCACGGCCTTACGGTAAGGTTACCCGTTGCCACTGCTGCGGGTAACGTTGAAGATTGCGTGCTAAAATAACCCCCAAAAGGGCAACCCTCCCAACACCTGTTTCTAAACTGGCACTGTGTCCTCGCTTGTATAGGTGCGGTAAGATTGGCCACGCGGCCTATAAACATGTGGCGCTGATCCTTGTAAAAAGCCTTTATTCGTGATGCCACATCTTTTTCCACACAATTCAGCTGCATGGGTGGCAGATAGTGACCATCGGGCAGATGTGGTAAACCTTCCATAGAACCACTGATACCAGCAAATTTTTCTACATGATCATACCATGGCGCCATCTCCTTATAACGAATGGGCCAGTCAATCGCAATGCCATCTTTTGCATTGGCTTCAAAATCAAAATCACTCCACCGGTAGCTTTGCCGCCCCCATAAGGTCGACCTTCCGCCTAACTGGTATGAGCGCCACCAGGTAAATGGTTTAACCTCCACGTAAGGGCAATCTTTTTCATTTACCCACGACTTCATAAGAGGCTCCTGGGCCGCAGTTCCGTACATTGCCCAATCGCGGGATATAACAGGGTTATCTGTTTTCTGTCGTAATGTGGCATTCCCCCGGTGCTCAAAATCCCATGGATCTTTTGCAGCGGTAACATAATCCTTTATATGCTCATAATTACGGCCGCGTTCAAGCATTAATACTTTCAGGCCTTTTTCAGTTAATTCCTTTGCAGCCCATCCGCCGCTTATCCCCGAGCCTATTACAATGGCATCATAGGTGTTTTGAATTTTAGCTTTGGTATTTACATTCAATGAGTCGATTGCCATTTGATTATTTTGGGATTTTAATATTGACTTAAATTATAGTTCAGCAATTTCTATTTTGCGGTAATAAATTTCCGCACCTTCGGATTGTATAATTATCCGCCCATCGTTCAGCGACGGTGATTCGGCCGTATTTACTACCTCTCCATTTACAACGTAGGTGATTTTACCTTTATCAGCTGTTACTTCTACTATGTTCCATTCGCCGGTAGGCTTTTCCGCGTTCTTTTTTTTCACTATGCGGTGAAAATCGTGAGGAATACTCCGCTTCCCATCGGTGACCACGGTAGCACTGTCAATCAGCCAAATGTCACCCACATCGCCTTCCTGTATCTGGCATTCAATGGATTTTGGCCATACCTTATCTGATGCATCAGTTTGCACATAAAACATAATTCCGTTATCCCTTTTGGTGGTATCGGCATCTCGTGGCGGGTATTTTTTTACGCCCCATTTAAATTCAGCCACCAAATGGAAATTCTTATACTTATTTTCGGTACACAGGTACCCAAACTCTTTACCTGTAATATGCAGCAAGCCATCTTTTACCGAGAAAACTTTTTCGGGATCATTATTTTTCCCTTTCGATGAAAGAAAGCTGTACCATCCTTTAAAATCTTTGCCGTTAAAAAGAGGAGTTTCTTTTACTGCGGTTTGCTGTGCATTAACAAAACCACAACCAATGAGGCCTATGGCGAAAAATAGTTTTTTCATGAGTTTGGATTAAAAATTTTATTTATCAGCTTCATTTTTTGCCCGGAGCCTTTACCAATATTTCTGTTTTATCATTATTTTTTGCGACGATCAGCAGCTTATTCTTTCCGGCCTTTATCTCTTTCATATCCCTTACTGCTCCTTTTATCACGATGCCACTTGTTTGCGGCTTGATTGCCGTGAAGCTTCCTTTGCCATCTCCCTTGAGCAG
This sequence comes from Mucilaginibacter flavidus, assembly GCF_024055575.1. GTDB lineage: Bacteria > Bacteroidota > Bacteroidia > Sphingobacteriales > Sphingobacteriaceae > Mucilaginibacter > Mucilaginibacter flavidus. Next base: position 541,289 of record NZ_JAMXOE010000001.1, read on the forward strand.
CAAGCCATAACTCGCATCGTATATCCCGGCCTCTGGTTTCGATTGATAAAAGTTGCCGCCCAGCAGGATGTCTGCTTTCCCGTCCCCGTCATAGTCTTTAACCACCAACGCAAAAACTGTCGAAAACTGGGCCTCTACAGGCAGTGGCTTCATCGTAAAAGTCCCGTTCCTGTTATTCATCAGCACGCTGCTCCGCAGCTCATAGGCATCCAGCTTATCCATCTTTTGTAACAGGTCCGTGCCAAATATGTCTTCCATCGTTTGCTCCTTGTACTGGGCATACCGCAGGTATTTCTTCTTCAGGTAGGGCAGTTCCCCTACCAGGTCGTGCCTTAATACCATCGGGTATTGCTTGTCGCCGTTATAGGTGCACACTATCTGCTCTATATCCCCCGTGCGGCTAAAGTCCCCCACATACATACTTACAGGCTTTTGCCTGGTGGCCTTAAACCTCGAGTTCAATCCGTGGTTGCCTGCTACAATATCCGGGTAACCATCGCCGTCTATATCTGCTATCTCCAGCCTGTTCCACCATCCGTTGCTCCACTCCATGCCTGCCTCACGCGTTACTTCTTTTAAATGCCCCCCTTCATTATGAAATATCCGTATGGGCATATACTCCCCGCAGACTACCAGGTCCGGTTTCCCGTCATGGTCATAGTCAAACCATTTGGCATCGGTAACCATCCCCAACTCTTTTAAACCCGGGGCCACCTTATCGGTCACATCCGTAAAAATACCTTTGCCATCGTTCTGCAGGATATAGCCCTTGCAGGGATAGCCGTATTTGCCCGGCTTTAGCCGCACACCCACAAACAGGTCCTGGTCTCCGTCACCGTCAAAGTCTGCCGCCGTTACGCACGAACTGCTCTCAAACTGATATGAGGGAAGTACCTGCGACGATTTAGTAAAATGCCCTTTGCCGTCATTGATGTATAGCCGGTCGATCAGTTCGGTCGAGTTGGCCGAAAACTCGTTGCCCCCGCTACATACGTACAGGTCCTGATCGCCATCGCCGTCGGCATCGAAAAATAAACAGTCGGTGTCTTCACTGGCTTTGTCCTGGTCAAACAGCTTTTCATTGCTTCGTTTAAAACGGCCGGTTGGGGTTTGGATATATAAAGCTCCCGGCTGATCTTTCGCGCCGCAGATGTAAAAGTCTTCCAGGCCGTCCCCGTTTACATCCCCTTTAGCTATCCTCGGTCCATCGGTTGAGTGCATCTGGAAGATCAGTTTTTCCCGGTCAAAATCTACAAAGTCATTTTCTTTGTGCTCAAAGTCTATCCCATGGTTTTCTGCACTTTGCTCAAACAGCGGTTTTACAGGCGCAGGTTCACTCGCTGCTTTCTTTGGCAGCATCGACTCGCTTTCTTTGACCGTGATGCTTTGGTTGGGTTTTATTCCTTTTAATATTTTCTGCTTGCCGCCCGGCCATTTCACCACTATTGAATCGATCTCCTTTGTTTTACCCAACCCAAAATTCAAACGGTTATCTACGCTCGATTCAAATCCACGCGACGGCATCTGCTCCTGGTAGCTTAGCGTATGGTTGTAATAGAGCGTAACCTGCGCCCCTACGCCAAATCTATTTTTGCCTTCACCCTGCAGCATCACTTTCAGATACTTATTCTCCGGATGTTGCTTCCTGCTGTTGTTGCGATAGATAAATGCAGGCATGTTTACATTGTTAACTACCATATCCAGCGCTCCGTCATTATTCAAATCACCATACGCCGAACCATTTGAAAAACCCGGCTGATCCAATCCCCATTCCGCTGCCTTATTGGTAAATGTTAAATCACCATTGTTACGGTACGCATAATTCGGTATCGCCTCCGATGGCATACTATCTATCAGCTTCTTGTAATTCATGCCTTTACTTGTCCAAACACTACCCATCACGTCCCTGTTGGATAAGTGTTGAATATAATCCTGATTGGTTAAGTCCTTATAAATGCCGTTAGCGATAAAAATATCTTTTAACCCATCATTATCCATATCCGTGATCAGCGCTCCCCAGCTCCAGTCGGTAGCATGAACTCCCGCAAGCCGACCTATCTCGCTAAAGGTTCCATTACCGTTATTTAACTGAAGCGTGTTCCTGGTAAACTGGTGGTAATAGTCGTATCTCAAATCAAGCTGGTATTTATCCCAGTTCTCAAAAGTGGTATTTATTTTAACCCTGGCTTCATTTTCAGGAAGCATATCGGTAGCAAAAATATCGGGATGGGCATCGTTGTTTATATCAGCCAAATCGGCGCCCATCGAAGCATTACTAATACTTTTCATTTGATCCTCAAGCGATTCCTTAAAGGTTCCGTCGTGGTTATTGATGTACAGGTAATCCCGCTCAAAAAAATCATTGGAAACATATATATCATCCCAGCCGTCTCCATCTACGTCCCCCACACTCACGCCTAATCCAAAACCGATTACACTGCCATAAATACCGGCCTGTTTACTCACATCCGTAAAGTGCCCCCCATCATTCCGGAATAACTTCTGTCCCCCCAAGGGGTCCCTTATATTTCTTTCATTACTTTGCAGATTGAAGCTGCCAATAGCCTTAAAAGAATTGCTCAGTATAAAGAGATCCAGATCTCCATCATGATCATAATCGAAAAAAACAGCGTGGGTTGAATAACCATTTACTCCAATGCCGTATTCTTTTGCTTTTTCTGTGAAAGTTAGATTACCGTTATTGATATATAATTCATTCTGCTTATGATCGCCCTTAACATCGCCACTATTGCAAACGTAGATATCTAATAACCCGTCACCGTTAACGTCGGCCATAGTAACGCCGGTTGACCATTTGCCGAGCTTGGCAATTCCGGCCTTCTCGGTTATATCTTCAAACTGAAAATTACCTTTATTCAGGTAGAGGCGGCTTGGCACCATGTTACCCACCAAAAAAATATCCGGCAACCCGTCATTATTGATATCCCCAATGGCTACTCCGCCTCCATTATAAAAATTACGGTAGGTAAAAATATTGAAATCAGCATCATACGACAATTGGTTAACGAAGTCGATATGCGTTTCTTTGGGGTTTAAAAGTTCAAAAAGCTTATTATTGTCGCCGCTTTGCTTTTTTTGGCAACTGGTTAAAGCGAATAAAAAGAATATAAAACAGTATCGCATGTTATACACGCCATACCTGATCTTTTTTTCCAGAAAAATAAAATCCGCCTTATTTTTTAATCTTTTCATCTACTAATAAATCCGTATAATCTACTTTTACATGGGCGTCATTAAACTTGCCGATAATAATTCTCCGGTTACCATCTACCTGCACGAAAATTGTCCCTTTCGTTGCATCCGTCATCGTAATAAAGTCCTTATCCCGGTACCATTTTTTCATCATGTTTAATACGTCTAACTGTAGGCTATCAGCAAACATTTGTTTATTCCAGGGAGCAAATGCATCATAACTGAATAACACTCTCATTTTGTAAATCTTACCTTGCCGAAAATCAGGGTAGAAATTCATGGAAGCCGGATACTTTAATTCTTTATTTAGCTTATATAAAACCGTCATATTACCTGGTCCGGCAAAGAACACCCCCTTTTTATTCATTTCCCAACAGTGAGCATAAAATTCTTTTGAGGTCATTCCTAATTTTATTCCCTGAAACAAAGTATCTTTTCGTACCCCCCGCGAAAGCTCATCGTTTACTAACTGATCATATTTTCTCTCGTCTGAATTACAAGCAAATACGAAAATCAGGCCTACAACAAACAGCACATATTTAGAATATCTCATAACTAGTCATCATCTCATTTTAAATTTAACACCTCTGTTTTATCATTATTTTTTGCGACGATCAGCAGCTTATTCTTTCCGGCCTTTATCTCTTTCATATCCCGTACTGCTCCTTTTATCACGATGCCACTTGTTTGCGGCTTGATTGCCGTGAAGCTTCCTTTGCCATCTCCCTTGAGCAGCAAGCCATAACTCGCATCGTATATCCCTGCCTCTGGTTTCGATTGATAAAAGTTGCCGCCCAGCAGGATGTCTGCTTTCCCGTCCCCGTCATAGTCTTTAACCACCAACGCAAACACTGTCGAAAACTGGGCCTCTACCGGCAGTGGCTTCATCGTAAAAGTCCCGTTCCTGTTATTCATCAGCACGCTGCTCCGCAGCTCATAGGCATCCAGCTTATCCATCTTTTGTAACAGGTCCGTGCCAAATATGTCTTCCATCGTTTGCTCCTTGTACTGGGCATACCGCAGGTATTTCTTCTTCAGGTAGGGCAGTTCCCCTACCAGGTCGTGCCTTAATACCATCGGGTATTGCTTGTCGCCGTTATAGGTGCACACAATCTGCTCTATATCCCCCGTGCGGCTAAAGTCCCCCACATACATGCTTACAGGCTTTTGCCTGGTGGCCTTAAACCTCGAGTTCAATCCGTGATTGCCTGCTACTATATCCGGGTAACCGTCGCCGTCTATATCTGCTATCTCCAGCCTGTTCCACCACCCGTTGCTCCACTCCATGCCTGCCTCACGCGTTACTTCTTTTAAATGCCCCCCTTCATTATGAAATATCCGTATGGGCATATACTCCCCGCAGACTACCAGGTCCGGTTTCCCGTCACGGTCATAGTCAAACCATTTGGCATCGGTAACCATCCCCAACTCTTTTAAACCCGGGGCCACCTTATCGGTCACATCCGTAAAAATACCTTTGCCATCGTTCTGCAGGATATAGCCCTTGCAGGGATAGCCGTATTTGCCAGGCTTTAGCCGCACACCCACAAACAGGTCCTGGTCTCCGTCACCGTCAAAGTCTGCCGCCGTTACGCACGAACTGCTCTCAAACTGATATGAGGGAAGTACCTGCGACGATTTAGTAAAATGCCCCTTGCCGTCATTGATGTATAGCCGGTCGATCAGTTCGGTCGAGTTGGCCGAAAACTCGTTGCCCCCGCTACATACGTACAGGTCCTGGTCGCCATCGCCGTCGGCATCGAAAAATAAACAGTCGGTGTCTTCACTGGCTTTGTCCTGGTCAAACAGCTTTTCATTGCTTCGTTTAAATCGGCCGGTTGGGGTTTGGATATATAAAGCTCCCGGCTGATCTTTCGCGCCGCAGATGTAAAAGTCTTCCAGGCCGTCCCCGTTTACATCCCCTTTAGCTATCCTCGGTCCATCGGTTGAGTGCATCTGGAAGATCAGTTTTTCCCGGTCAAAATCTACAAAGTCATTTTCTTTGTGCTCAAAGTCTATCCCATGATTGTCTGCACCGGGTTCAAACAGTGGTCTTGCAGGCGGGGGTTTATTCCCTGATTTCTTTAGCAGCATTGACTCACTTTCTTTGACACTGACCGTTTGATTGGGCATTACCCCTTTTAATATTTTCTGCTTGCCGCCCGGCCATTTAACCACTATTGAATCGATCTCCTTTGTTTTACCCAACCCAAAATTCAAACGGTTATCTACGCTCGATTCAAATCCACGCGACGGCATCTGCTCCTGGTAGCTTAGTGTATGGTTGTAATAGAGCGTTACCTGCGCCCCTACGCCAAATCTATTTTTGCCTTCGCCCTGCAGCATCACTTTCAGGTACTTATTCTCCGGATGTTGCTTCCTGCTGTTGTTGCGGTAGATAAATGCAGGCATGTTTACATTGTTAACTACCATATCCAGCGCTCCGTCATTATTCAAATCACCATACGCCGAGCCATTCGAAAAACCAGGCTGATCAAGGCCCCATTCCGCTGCCTTATTTGTAAATGTTAAATCGCCATTGTTCCGGTACGCATAATTCGGTATCGCCTCCGATGGCATCTTGTCGATTAGTTTCTTTATGGGCTCTTTTACGCTAACCATCATTTTTCTTACCTCTCGTGGATTAGCCATGAATTGAATATAATCCTGGTCGGTTAAATCTTTATAAATGCCGTTGCTCACAAAAACATCCTTAAACCCATCGTTATCCAGATCGGTAATCAAAGCCCCCCAGCTCCAGTCGGTTGCGTAAACTCCCGAAAGCCGGCCTATCTCGCTGAAGTTTGCTTGCATTTGTTTTGAATTCTTATTCATCATGGGCCCCTGGTTCAACTGCAAAACATTACGAAGGAATTGCTGGTAATATCCGTTTTGAAGATCGGATTGATATTTATCCCAGTTCTCAAAAGCGGTTTTTGTTTTTAACCTGGCTTCCGGTTCAGGAAGCATATCAGTCACATAAATATCCGGATAACCATCATTATTGATGTCGGCAATATCAGCCCCCATTGAGTTTTGGCTCAATTCCCTGATAACGTCAGGCAAGCACTCTTTGAAGGTTCCGTCATGATTATTGATGTACAGGTAATCGCGTTCAAAAAAATCATTGGACACATAAATATCGTCCCAGCCATCTCCATTCACATCAGAAATAGTGACACCTAACCCAAAGCCAATTTTACTGCTGTATATTCCCGCCTGACTGGTCACATCTGTAAAATGACCGCCATCATTCCGGTATAATTTATTTCCGCCAAGCGGGTCGGGAGTATTGCGCTGATCTTTAATCAGGTCATAGTTTCCCACAGAACGAAACGAGTTGTTAAGGAGGTAACAATCCAGGTCTCCATCGTGATCGTAATCAAAAAAAACAGCATGGGTACATAAGCCCTTGTTATTAAGGCCGTATTCTGCTGCTTTTTCAGTGAATGTCAGGTTACCGTTATTGATGAATAACTGGTTACTTCTATTTTTCCCGGAAAAATCACCGGACTTACATACATAGATATCCAGAAGCCCATCCCCGTTAACATCCGCTAAGGTAACGCCGGTTGACCAAACGCCTGCAGAAGAAAGGCCGGCCTTTTCGGTTATGTCTTCAAACTGAAAGTTGCCTTTGTTTAAGTACAGCCTGTTTGATTGCTGATTCCCGCAGAAGAAAATATCCGGCAGCCCGTCATTATTGATATCACCAATGGCTACACCTCCACCGTTGTAAAAGTTCCGGTAGGTATAAACATTGAACTGCTCGGTGTAATTAACAATATTAGAAAAACCTACCCCGGTGGCTGATGAGGGTAATAACGAAAAAAGTGTATTACTTTGAGCCTGTTTAGTTTTATTCGCATCGCAACCAACCAGGACCACCAAAGCCATGGATAGCACAGGAACATTAATTGAAAGCCGCTTTATAAACAAAATTGCATAAATCATCCCCTCTCTCATCTTATTAGATCCTGCCAAATACAATGCTTCTACAATTCGAATTATCTTTCATTTATATCACTAATGTTGTTTTGCAGGCTCCTACATATTTCAGCCTACCTGCATTTTTAAAGGTTGGCATAAAACATCTAAAAGGGAAGCAAGTCATAAATAACTTGCTTCCCCCAAAATTTCATATCAAATTATGGGCATTTCCTTAATAACCAGGGTTTTGTTTGAGGTTTGGATTTGCATTAATTTGAGGTTCGGGTACAGGGAAGATATTAACGTGAGCATCCGGATCGGCTGCGTGGAAACGGTACGCGTCATTATATGTTCCAAAACGGATCATATCCTGCCTTCTGTAGCTTTCTGCAAACATTTCCCTGCCGCGCTCAGCTAAAAAAGTTGCAGCAGTTAAACTGGCAAAAGGTGTAACTCCTCCATGTACCGTGCGAATTTGATTAACCAGTGCAAGCGTAACCGGGTCGTTCCAATTGCTATTTTTCCTGGCTAATAATTCAGCCTTCATCAGCAAAATATCAGCGTACCTGTAAATTGCCAAATCGTTATCCAAACTTGACTGCATACCTTTGTAAAACTGCCACTTACCAATGCGTGCACCCGATTGTCTCCACGCATTGGGCTGCAATTCGTTAATGTACGGGGTAAAGGTGATAGCCGGGCCATCCGGATCAGTTACGTCTGCACCGCCGTCGGTTAAAGGCGTTACACCGTCAGCCCGGTACTGCGGACCAACCAGGAAATTGTTTAACATCCTTTTGTCCAAAGTTCCGGTAGTAGGTGTCCCTTTGGGGTCAAGGCCAACAACTGTTCCCTGTGGTCCTGGATTTTGTGTCGGATCTATGTAAGATTGGTAAAACTCCTGTACGGAAGCAAATCCATTCCAAGGCTGGGCATTCATTTGATAAGTGTCCTGGCTCTGCAAATGCAATGTTTCCATATCCATGTTGAAGCCGCCGGCCTTAACCCCGTCAAACGGGATAGCCCAGATAGATTCCGTTGAACCAGCATTATTCCTGGAAAAGTTATCGGCATAATTATTCATCAGCGAATACTTTCCAGAATTAATAATTACATCGCAAGCGGCAAGTGCTTTATCATATTGTGGGGTGCCGGTATAGGTTTGCGCGTTTAAATACAATTTGGCTAAAGTTGCTTCAGCTACGTAATAAGTAACACGGCCATAGTACGGGCCATCGCCTGTGCCTATTTTGGGTAATTTTTCAATATTAGCCAGTAATTCTGATTCAACAAAAGCGTAAACCGCAGCACGATCTTTTGTTGCAGGTGGTTTGGTATCCGAAAAATCGGTAGTAATAGGTACGTTGCCAAACAAATCAAGCAGCCAGTAATAGTAAATGGCCCGTAAACATTTTAATTCTGCGACATAAGTAGCGGCCGTTGGCGATTTACTTACGGCCAGGGCAGCTAAAATTTTGTTACAAGTGGTAACCCCACCGAAACCAAGGCTCCAGCCGTTAGCAGGTTGCGAATCGGAGCTGTTGGTTTTGTGGGTTTTTAAACGCACCCAGTGGCCACCGTCACCCCAATCGGCACCGCGTGTCGGCACAACAACTTCGTCGGTAGTTACCTCATTTAGGTTGAAGAAAGAGCCGTTATAGCCGTAAATAGACGAATACGCGGCGCCCACAGCGGAAGCCAGTTGCTTATCTGTTTTATAAAAACTATCCTCTGTTACCTGGTCGTAGAGCAATTGCTTTTCATCCAACTTTGTACATGAAGCCGCAGCAAGCAACACCAGCAACGAATATTTTGTCAATGATTTATGTTTCATAATTTGTATGTATTAAAATTTGAAAAATATCTTTTAATTAAAATCCAATATTAACGCCAAGGGTAAACGACCTTGTGTAAACCCATGTCTCCCTGCGGTCGATACCCGGAGCTAATACGTTTCCACCATCAGTATATCTAACCTCAGGGTCAACACCCGTATAGTTGGTAATAGTAAAAAGGTTTTGGCCGGAAATATAGGCCCTTAAACTGCTAACCATACCGGGTTTGCTGCTTTTATTTATTTTGAAGGTATAACCGAGCGTTGCGTTATCCAGTTTCAGGAAATCTGCTTTTTCAACATCATAACTGCTATACGCGGCACCATCGGTAACTTTAGGATTGAAAAATTTGGTATTTACGATATTATAGCTGCTCGCAACATTCGCGTTTTCATAAAATGCGCGGTAAGTATTGATCAACTGGTGACCGATAGATGAGCGCAGGAAGAAGTTAAAATCGAACTCTTTGTATCTAAAGGCGTTGGTGATACCGAACTCAAATTTAGGCAAGCCATTACCAATAACCTGGCGTGGCGCATTGGCTAATCCAACAGTACCACCTTTACCGTCAGAATACTGATATACGCCATTCGCGTCGACTCCTACATATTTGGGGCCATAAAGCAGGCCAATTGGCTGGCCTTCAACTGCTCTTGTTAACTGCGTAGCTTCCTGGCCCGGGGTACCCAGGTTGGTAGCGCCGACATACGAACCCTTTAATGCATCTACCAGCTTTGTTAAAACTACGTGGTAGCTTGAAATATTACCGCCCGGAGTCCAACTGAAGTTAGAAGTTTTAATAGCATCATATCTTAAGGCTAATTCCACCCCTGAGTTATTCAGTTCACCAATATTTTCCCAGGTGTTGTTGAACAACGCCGGCGGCGAAGGCACAGTAACATCAAAGATCAAATCGGTAGTTTTCCTGTTAAAATAGTCAAATGTTCCGCTTAATCTTCCCTTTAACAGTGAAAAGTCCAAACCGATATCTGTTTCAGCTTTTTTCTCCCATTTCAGGCCTGGGTTAGGGTTCCTGGTACCACTGTAGGTGCTCAGGTATACGCCATTGCCCCCGTAATAGGTACCGCCGCTGTTTGTTAAGGTAGACAATGACAGGTATGGGAACGGTGGCAATGCACCGGTAACACCGTAGCTAGCACGCAATTTAAGGTTGCTTATACTCGGAACATCAAGTATCCTGCTCAAATCCAAACCTGCGCTAACAGCAGGAAAAAGGCCCCACTTGTTATTTGTACCAAACTCTGTTGAACCGTCTCTTCTTAAACTGGCCGAAAGGAAAGCTATGTTATCATAGTTTAAGTTTACGCGGCCAAAGAACGAGATCAGCTTGTTTTCAGTTTTATGACTTTCAACTACACCTATGCCATTCTTAAAGTCGAGCGCTGCAGCAAAATTCTGACCCGAGGCGTCGGTTACAAAATTACCGCCCTGGGCGTCAAATCCCTGGTCAGAGAAATCCTGGTACGAATAGCCGGCAACAGCAGCGATCTCCAGTTTCTTTATTGTTTTTTCATAAGACAAGGTAGTCTCAGATAAGCTATTTTCAAATTCGCCATCAAACTTTGCAGAAATACCGGAACGGCCAAAACCACTACCCTGTGGGAACCCCCTCGAAATAAAGGCTGTGGTTGGAGAGTACTCTGAATTATAGTTGCTGGTTGTTTGTTTAAAATATTTGGTAGAAATTTTCAGCCCTTTCATTATCTCATAGGTTGCTGTTCCGCCAATGTTGAACTTCTTAGTCCAACCTTCATTGGTATTTTGCAATAACATAGCCACCGGGTTTGAATAATCAACAAAGTTGGATTCAAAAAATCCGCCACCGGTTAAATCATATAAAGGATCTTTAGAATACACCGGTGCGGTGGGGTTAAAAATGGTTGCATATTTAAAAGCATCGGGGAAACCATATTCTGAATGCCTGTTGGTGGTGTTAATGTTTAAATTGAGCACCAATTTATTGTCCAATGCTTTATGTGTGATATTCAAACGGCCGTTTAACTGCTGAAAACCAGTTGTGATTGCAACACCCTCACTGTTACGGTAATTGAAAGTTGCATCATAAACGGTACGTTCATCACCTCCCGAAATACCTAAATTATGTACATGTGATAAAGCCGTACGGGTAATTTCTTTATCCCAATCTGTAGACGAACCATAGTTTGTACCCTTACCCAGGGCCGCAAACTGGGCAGCCGTCATGTGTTGGGTAAATTTAGCTGGTGTTTCGGCCGTACCAGAAACATTATAAGTAAACTTTGACATGCCCCTTTTTCCTGCGATAGTTGTTATAATAATAACGCCCGCCGAACCGCGTGTACCATAAATAGCAGCGGCAGAACCATCCTTCAGTACGTCAATACTTTTTATATCATTGGGGTCAACTGTATTAATATCAGCACCTACCTGGCCGTCAAGAACTATTAACGGCTGCGTATTGGCACCTAAAGTGGAAAGCCCCCTTAACCTGATGACAAAACCACCGTTAGGGTCGCCGCCCGGACGTGCGATAGAAAGACCCGCTACTTTACCTTGTAACAGCTGTGCAACATCACTGATATTACCCTTATTAAATTCGGCTGCACTTACAGAGGTAATTGCACTGGTTACTTCCCTTTTTTTCTGGGTTCCGTAACCTGTAACAACAACTTCATCCAGGCTGTTTGTACTTTCTGTTAATGCTGCATCAATCACACTTTGCTGATCCTCTCCTAAGGCTATTGTTTTTGTTACCGATTTAAAACCGACAAATGTAAAAGTCAGCTTGTAGTTGCCGGCCGGTAAATTGGCAAAGCTATAGCCGCCATTAATGTCAGTTGCTTTGTTTAGCGAAACAGCACCATCCAGTTTTACCGTAACGCCCGGCAGCGGACCGCCTTTTGAATCGGTCACCGTTCCTTTAATTACCCCTTTGGATGCTACGATAGGGTCATTAACTCCATCCGTTTTTTCATCTGCTGCAGTTTTATCAGGACTTGATTTTGTAATTAATATCTGATTATCAATTTGCCTGAATTTAAGCGAAGTATTTGATAAAATGGTTTTCAGGAATACCGCGAGGGATTGATTACTGACAGTAATTTCCAGGTTGCGGATATCCTTCACATCTTCATTTCGATACATAAAATGAAAAGGGCTTTGCGATTCAATTTTGTGAAAAGCTTTTACGAGTGATTCGTTTTTAAGAGTAATGTTTACTGCCACCTGTTCAATTCCCTGGCTTTTTGCTGGTGTTACAGAAAATACAGGAACTGAAGCGGCTAATAAGAACATTGAAATTATCCCGATTCTCATGAATTGTTTAATATTTAAGTCAATTAGCAGATGAAATCTTAGCGGATACTTAATAAAATGCCGCGACTCTGCCGGAATTATGGAAAAATTCATAATTTTAGTTTGTTTTAAGTGATTAATGTCTTCGATTGAATGTTAAAATTTAAAACACTTAGCTATGCAATCGATTGCAGTCGAATAGCAATAGCGCCCTCCGGATATCATTTTCTAAAAATAAATTCCGGAGGGTTTTTTATGTTGGAGAACCATTAAGGCTTTCTTTGGAATAAAATCCGCTGGTGGTTGTGAGGTAATTTTTCATCATATATTTTAAGTTTAATTGGTTTGAAATTTATTACTGATTGTTATCGTAGTTTTTTTCTTATCGTAAGAATAGGAAGCGTCATTGAACTCACAAATGCTTTTTAATGCCTGGTCGAGACTCGCAGATTTATCGAAAGTAGAGGTGAAATATTTTGATTGAACGAGTTGGTCGGTAAATAATATTTTAACCTTAAAGCGTTCTTCTAATACCTTAGCAGCTTCACCAAAAGTCACATTTTCAAAATACAAATCACCCTGTGCTGTCCAAATTGTGCTGGTCCGGGCATCTATGCTGTTTTGGGTCGATACAGATCTTTGCTTATTAAACGTAATTTGCTGATTAGGAATAATGATACCCAGGAGCCTGTTATGATCGCTGACTTTCACCCTTCCTCTTGTAACGGTTACGGTTATCGTCTTATCGCCAGGCATGGCCTTGACATCGAATGCTGTGCCTAATACAGTCGTTTCTACTTTACCGGCATGTACAACAAATGGCTTTAAATTATCATGTTTTATATCGAAAAAGGCTTCACCTATAAGATACACTTCGCGTTTTGCTAAACCAGCAAAAGATGAAGCATAACTAAGTTTACTACCGTAGCTTAGGATTACCCTGCTCCCATCAGGAAGAACAAGAAACAGGTTGGGCTTTTGCTTATGTGTTGTGTATGACGCGCCAGGTTTTATGCCCGCCTTATGACGTAAAAACAGAAACCCAAAGCCACAAATACCTATTATTGCCGCGGCAGCGGTAATTCTTAAAAACCAGGGCCTTAAGGGTACTGTTTTCTTATCAGTTTCGATATGTTTATCGATATTCTCCCAAATTGATACACTTATTTCTTTTTTTAATTTTTCCCTTTGCTCATCACTTAATAAAGAAATAATATCTGCTTCAGCAGAAAACAAGTCGTAATATTTCACTAAAAATTGTTGCTCTTCATCAGTTGCTTTATCATTAAGATATTTATGCAACAGTTCGAGAAAATATTGCTTGTCCATTTAAAACAGGTTATATTGATTATAGATATGACCTATTAATAAACAAAAGTCCCATCGCCTGGGAAATTTTATTTTTTCAGGGAGTGATAACGATCGAATCAGCTAATTGGTGACAATAAAATAATCAATAAGGGAAGTAAAGGCAATAATGAAACTTTTAATTTCTCAATAGCTTTTCCGATTTGATTTTGAACAGTTTTCCTGGTAATTCCTAACTGCGTTGCAATGTCTTTGGTGGGTAAATCATTTTGAAAGTGAAGACGAAAGATAATTTGTCTTTTTGGGGGAAGTGCATTTAAAAGTGCTTCATAGGATATTAAAAACTCCTTCCAAAGCAAACTATCGTCAGCCCGCAAATGGGTCGCAGGCATATCCTCGAGGATCTCAAAGAACGGATGGATGGCTTTCTGTTTTTCTACCAGTTTAAATACCTTATTACGTATCGCGATATTTAAATAAGCCGGTAAATTATTAATGTGAAGACTTTCTCTTTTGAGCCAGATATGGGTAAATACTTCCTGGACGATATCTTTTGCCTGATCTGGATCCTTCAAACGTTTATGTGCTTCTGCGTAGGCTTTTCCCCAATATTTTTCAAATAATAAATTAAATGCATGTTTATTGCCCTGTTCAATTTGCTCCAATAATAGAACATCGTCAGTACAATTTGACACAATTGGCTTCATGATTTATTTAAATATTTACAATAGTCATTGTACAGCCACACCTCCACTGAAAATTAATTAGTCAATAAAATTCAATGGGCAGCGCAGTACTATTTATTAGGTTATAATTGTAGTACTAATTTAAATTTATTAATTTGATAACCAAATTAAATTTGAAATTAATTGTTAAAAAAACACTAATTGGCAAGCCGGCGTGCATATGCAAAAAGCAAAACTCAACTTCTTGTTCAAGTAACTTATATGTTTTTGGCTGCTTTTTTTTATGTAAAACTAAAATTGTTATTTAAACACCAATAAAAGAGCATACCGTACCTGATACGCTGTTGCCTGCAATTACGTTTCATAGCAATTCACAATCTCACAAAAAGAGCAATATGCTGCACTTTTTACCTAAGTCTCTTTTAAAGTCAATAATCCAACTTTAAAAGTGCCATTAAATGCACTTTTTATTGCTTTTTAAACTATTAGTAGCTATATTTGCATTAAATAGAGCAACACAATGCACTTTAAAGAGCTTATAAAGATGATAAAAGAGCGCCGGGAGTCACTCCAGGTAACACAAGAGACCTTGGCAGAACTGTCAGGCGTAGGATTGAGAACCGTAAAGCAATTCGAAAGCGGCAAAGGAAATCCAACGTTGATAACGTTGCAAAAGCTTGGAGATGCATTGGGCCTCGAAATAACCTTGAAAATAAAGACCAGACCAATAATTAATGAGAACGGCACAAGTATTATTTAAAGATGAAGCAGCCGGTACACTAACCCAACATGACGATGGATCGTTCTCATTTACGTATGATCCTTCTTGGGTCGACGATCCGGGCAAAGCGGCCATTAGCCTTACTTTACCAAAAAGACACAAAGCATATCATTCCGAATTTCTTTTCCCTTTTTTTTGTAATATGCTGCCGGAAGGCTCCAACAAGCAGGTCGTGTGTAAACTCAACCGCCTGGACCGGGATGACTATTTCGGGTTATTGATCACTACAGCAAAAAACGATACCATCGGCGCGGTAACCATACATAAAATTAAAAACGAATGAGTATACCAGAAATTGAATATTGCCCAGGCACATTAGCGCCCGGTTACGATACTTATAGCCGTACTTGCCTCGTCCGCGTTTTCAATGGCAAAAAGGTCAGCCACATTCTGCCTTACGATTCACCCGCTTCTAATCCGGAAACCGATGAATTATTTGAAGAAAACAGGAAACGAATGTCCATCTCAGGCGTACAGGAAAAATTCTCGGTCTTGCTGGAAAAGAACAAACTCAGGCTGATTAGCGAAGGGGAGCGCGGAAAATATATTCTTAAACCGATTCCAAATGCTGGTCGAAAACCCCATCAGATGCCAGCAAATGAGCATGTAACGATGCAAATCGCCCGCCAGGTCTACGGTATTGAAACCGCCGAAAATGCCCTGATTTTTTTTAAAAATGGCAAGCCTGCCTATATTACCAAGCGGTTCGACGTTAAGCCGGATGGCACTAAACTAGCGCAAGATGATTTTGCTTCGCTCGCAGGCAGGACACCTCAAACGCACGGCGAACATTATAAATACGAAGGAAATTACCTTGAGCTATTCCAGCTGATGGAAAAATTCGTGCCGGCATATAAACTCGAAGCGCCCAAGCTACTGAAACTATTAATTTTCAATTATTTGTTCTCGAATGGCGATGCGCACTTCAAGAATTTTTCATTATTGGAAACGCCCCTGGGCGATTACCGTCTCAGCCCTGCTTATGACCTATTGAATAGTCGTGTCCATATAAACGACCGGGACTTAGCACTTGATGACGGTCTATTACCAAAAAAAATGGCTCAAGGTAAGTTAGGCCTGCAATTTGGAGTGTTGGCAGAACATGCGGGTATCTCGGAAAAAGTATTTGGTGAAATGATGGAATTCATGCTTTCGCAATCCGAAGCAATAGAGCGTTTTACATTTTCGTCGTTCCTGGATGAAACGACCCGGCGGCACTATTGGCAGTCTTACCAAGCGCGGCTTATGCAATTGCAGAAAATATAGGGAAAAGGATCTGAACCAGGCACAGCCTGGGAAGTAAACCTATGACCTTTCGTCTTTACGTAGTTTTCATTTTAATTATCCTTTGATGTATGTAGAATAACTCGTATTATTAAATAATAACGTTATTAAACAACATCAAATTGATCTAAAGAATTCGGTATACTTCGCGGTATACGCCTTAAATTTAATGACCTAATATATTGACAATAATAGCTTTGTCTCTGCTGATTCGAATCCCAGCGGGATCACAGAGATCCAAAAGCCGACCGATGATTTAAACAGAAAAGGCGCAATTTCTTGCGCCTTTTCTGTTTAAAAAGCATTTTTGGCAGTTCTGCTAAAAAATAACCAAACCATTCCGAATCATCTCCGGTTTACCTGTACAATAAGGCTAACTAAATGTCTGATTTTTTAGTTTCAGAGGGGTCTTTTTTTATCGTGAATCCCTTAGAAAACAGGCAGATATAGCGCCATAAAACAACGCAGATTGAACCGGGCAATATTAAGCTTTCAATATCCGCTGTAATTGTCTTGCTGTTTTAAATCCGCATTTAGCAGCGATATATTCGATGGTGTATTCCGGATTGTTAAGCATGGTATTGGCATATTCTTTTCGCAAAAGCGTATGATATTCTAATACGGTGGAGCCCGTTTTTTCTTTAAAAACTCTGCTCAGGTTCCTGGGGCTCATATTCACCAAAGTAGCGAGTGTTTCAATATTATTTTCGGCAGCAAGGTTATCGATTAAATAATCCTGCACTTCGTGTACTTGTGGGTTAATATGGTTCCTGTAATCCAGGTAAATACTTTGTTGTTTGTGTGTTCCGCTCCTGCGATGATAGACAACAAGCCCCCTGGCAACTTTATGGGTAAATAACGGCCCCCTAAGATCTTCAAGAATAGCAAGCGCCAAGTCAATTCCTGCGCTAATCCCGGCACTGGTATAAACATTGTTGCTCTTAATAAACAGTATATCTGCTACTACTTTGGCCTGGGGAAATTGTTCCTGTAAATCCTTTACCCTTCTCCAATGTGTAGTACATTGGGTATCTTTTAGTAATCCCGCTTTACCTAATGCAAACGCGCCATTACATACCGAACAAACCGTTACCTTGTTGTCTGAGCATTTTTTCAACCACTTAAAAAACGCAAATTCAGCACCGAAGGCGATGCTGCTGACATAATCATAATCCATGCCCGGCATAAAAACAAAGTCCCCTTCTTTTAACGAAGCTTCGTTGAAATGCCTGAGTTCCCCAAAACCAAGCCCGGAGGTAGAAACCGGGTCTTTCCCGTAAGTATAAAATTCCATTTCTGCCTCAAACCCATAAAATTTGGCTTCAGTAAAGACCTGTACGGGGCCGGCCAGGTCAAGTAGTTCGACGGATGGTGGAATTATAAAAGCAATTTTCCTCATAACTTTAAAAAACAATTTTCATAAAGGTACTACCTAAAACGGCAGCGGCTAAGGACAGTTACCTGTCGGATACAGACAGATGAATCAATAGTTTAATTATCCCTGCGCCCATCCCTATGTCGCCATCATAATAGGAAGATACCGAAAAGCATTTGGTAGCCTATACCTTAAACCGGCCATATATTCTCTGCCAGTATTGACCATGAAATTTATACGGAACCATTGGGATAGATGAACATCGTCCCTCATCCGGATAATTTATTCCAAAGGAGCAGACTTTGCATTTCGATAGTTTAAAACAATCAAATAAAATCCCATGGTAAAATCAATAGATAAGCAAAACAGGTCATAGTGGGGTGGGATTAATTTTGTGTATGGGAACAGGTCAAAAGCCAGGTCCCAAAGGCCATGCAGGAAATATCCTGCAGCCAGCAACAGCATACTTTTTTTTACCCCGTAATAAGCAATCAGGCTGAAAAGTATCGCCTGCCCTGCGCAAAGAACTAAAGAACCGGTATCCCTCCAGGTAAAGCCCACATAAAGGTAGCCGATACCGGTCAATATCAAACCATAAAATGTCTGCTTGTCTAAAAATCTCAATAGGGCAATGATTAAAATAGTCAAAATGCCCGAACCAACACCTATTATAATTGCAGTCATGATCTTATTTTTTATTGTTTAATGCGTTGAAAAAATTCTGTACGGCCAAATAGAGAGATGCCGATGTAACCCCTTACCTTCAACAGGTCTCCGTTAAGACTCATCTTGCAATCGTAGGTCTTCCCGCTTTCTGGATCGTATATCCGCCCCGAGTCATAAACGCCGTCGTCGTACGAAAAATCAGTGAGCAATTCTATGCCCAGCACTTCTCTTGTTTTTAAAGCTTCGCTTGGGTTTTTGTTATCTTTCCGGGGATTAGCTACCCAAATAGACCTCCCAAAATAGTGTTCGCCTTTTTTATAAATTTCAATTTTGGCATCTTTCTTAGGCGACCAGTAAAGTCCGGTTATCTGATCTGCCGTTTTCTGGTTTACCTGTGCAGAAACACGTGAAGAAAGATAACATAAAATAAAGGCAGAAAGAAAGCATATTATTAATTTTTTCATGATCTTTTGTTTTAATATATTTTGATTATTGATGGTGAACTGTGTGTTTATTGGATGTCTGTTCGATAGAATAGTTTTCTAAAAGCGAAATGAAATATCTCGCTGTCGCCATATTTAACAGGGTATGCGTTGATAAACGACCACCCCTCTTTGCCCATATAATTCATCGCATCAATAATGGTATTGAACTTTTTGACCTTGCCTTCCCAGGTTCTGAGCCTGGTATCACTCCAGAATTTTTTCTCGTCCCCAAAATCAATATCAATAGTTACCCTGTTGCTTAGCAGCCGGGGTGTGGCTATTACCTGGCAAAATTGTTCGACTTTAACTGAATCTGTTTGCGCAAATGAATGCAGTGAGCCAAGAATGAGGAGCGTTATTATGAATATCTTTTTCATGATTTTATTGTTAAAGATGCCGGGCTGATCAATTATAGTCAAGCATAAGTTTTACAACAGTTTTAAATTTTTCGCCATATAGTTCATTGATTCTCGCAAGGCAAACGTCTATCGGGTATTGGTTTTTCAGGTCATACCTGATGATTTTGGTGTCGCCATTAAGCGAGTTAACAGAGGCATGGTCTCCAGGCATGAGGATATGCAGCTCGTCTACATTTTTTGGATCGTTGTCGTCGGTATGTATCAGCGTTAGTCCATATTTTGTTTGGACTGTCGACCCAGCCAGTGTAAAAAATTTGAAGGATTTTGGGAATGTACGCACGTAAGTATCCAGAACACTTACCATTTGAAATTCATTCATTCCTTCCTGGAGCAGCATTCCTAATTTGCGATTTTGCTGAATAATTACTTTGGTAGCGATGGTAAACTCGTTTCCGAACGTTATTGCTATACTTTGATGGCCTGTTAATATTTCAGGGTGCGGATAATGGATGTTTGCAGCCACCTCCCGCATTGACTGGTCGCCAAACAGGTCGTTGATTACCATCAGGCTACCCTCCACTGCATTTGATACGCCTGCGGTGCTGTATAAATTACCACTATGAGCAACGCTCACGTCCTGAACCCATTCCGGCTTACTAAAATGCGATTTCACCATCTTAAAGTCAGAGGCATGGCAGGTAATAGGCTTGCCGTCAAAAAGCCCGGTAGCCGCAGCTGTTGCGGCACCGTCACATACAGCAAGGAGCTTTGTAGCCGGCGTGAAATGGTTCTTGATAAACGAAATAATATCAGGGTCCTGTTTTTCATCCCGTTTTGATAAAGCCGGAATGACAATTACCTCGGCAACTAATTTCAGCGAATCGGCTTCTTTGAGGGTTAACTGCGGAAGGATAAATAGGTCCTTCCTGATCAGTACCGGGGCTTTCTCCTTTGCTACGATGTAAACATTTAACTTACCGGTTGCGTTAAATATGTAATAAGGGGCCAGCATATCGAACATTTCTGTTACTTTATTGTCCGCGATAATGAACACTGTTTTCTTAGTAGCATCGTACAACGGTTTCTTCCATTCAAATCGATTGTCACCCGCATATGGAGAGAACTGCCCGAATGCAATAACCGGCTGAAGAAACAATACAATACCGCCACAGACTACAATAATAGTCGATATCGAGATGATCAATACTTTCTTAAATTTTTTCATTGTGATTAAATAATTTACATCACAAAGATGTGGTGAATCAACACATCTATTCAGACAAGCACATGTCAGATACGGACAGAAATAAATGACTTTAAGGACTTGGAAGTTAACAGGTTATTTCCTATTTGGTTGCGTATCCGTACAGGGCGCTGCCCGAACATTATTATTACCCCGCTGAAAAAAACACAGCCCGTTTGCCGCCGTCATCTGTAGCGATTTTATTCAAACAATCTTTTGGAAATTGAAAAAACTTCATATTGTTTTAAATAACCAACACTAAATTATAATCGTGTACCAGGTGGATCACCAAGGCCCGAAAGGTAGCCGACTATTTAAAAAGGAAAGGCGCAATCTCTTGCGCCTTTCCTTTTTAAAATGATTTTCCAGCTATTTTTTACCGAACACCTCTTTTACAGCATCAAGATAGGCGTAGCCATGTTGTTTATCCGGCTCCAGGTAACTTCCCTCCGCCCATTCATTCCAGGCGTTTATGGTAATTAGCCTGGGTTGGTTTGGATGGCCGTCTAAGTACTTTTTAGCCTCTATTAAAAAGCGTTTAAAATCGACAGGGTTTGCATTTGTGACCATGCCTTGTACTTTCTTTCCGGGGTAACGTGGGTTAGGGTCCCAGCTGATGGATACATGCGGGAAGAACGGAACTGTGAAATCTTTGCTGAATTTGAACCAGCCTTCAATAGCTTTATCGCCCCACCTGTCATACCTGTCCATAGGTACATAATGGCACCACTGGTAGTTAGTAAGGCTTTTAATGCCTAAATCTAAAACAGTGTTGTTTTGTGTTTGCGTTGTATCACCAGGAGTTGCAGATAGCCCGGCGGGTATCGCCCCCCATAAAACGCCCTGCAAATGTAAACCCGGGAAGCCCGCCTCTTTTGTTTTTTGGGTGAAATAATCCAGCGCTTCCTTAGCCTCTTTTATACCGCCCAAACCTTTAATAAAGGTGGACAGCTCATAAATACTGAATACCGGCTCACCATTAATTTTGTAGTAATTAGGCTTGCTGAAAAAATCTTTAATAACATGGGCTATCATGGTGTCAAATGTAGCCCTGTCCACGCCGCCGCGCCAGTATATCTTACTCTTATCAGTGGCAGTATAATCAAGATAACTGTTGTGGTCGTGGTTGGCCCACATCAAATAAAATTTCATTTTGTTGCTGTTGCGTGCGCCTAAAAAGCCTTTACTTATGCCGTTTTCCAGGAAAGGCTTTCCATCATACCAATACCAGTCGTATATAAACACGTTTACGCCATGTGATACTGCCGCATCAATTTTCTTCTCCATCACTTTCGGGTCGGCTTCGTTAGTATACCCCCACAAAGGTACATGAGGCTGATTATGGCCCGGAAACTTTGGCTTTGCATTATAAATAGCTTCCCACTCGCCTTTGCCATCTTTAAAAACGCCAATGTCTTTAAACCGTGCTTCAGGCTGGTATGCCGGCCATACGTAAGCTGCAATATCGTAATGCTGATGTTTTACAGATTGGGCGTGTAATGCCGGTATAGCCATCGCAAATGCAACGACTGTGTATAGAAATGTTAAAGAAAAGCGTCCGTTTATTTTTATCATCTTGCTAGTTGTTAGTTAATTGTAAGTTTATTTATTATCCAAAAACACCTTCTTTACGGCATCAAGGTACCCATAGCCGTTAACATTGTCGGGCTCAAGATAGCTGGTTTCAGTCCATTCGTTCCAGCTGTTTATGGTGATCAGGGGCGCCTGTTTAGGATGCGCGTCTATATAATCCTTCGCCATCCGGAGACCTTTAGCAAAGTTATCCGGCGTGTTGTTACGCATAACCGGGCTCTGGCCCATGCGCGGGCTGTTATCCCAGCCTATACTAACGTGTGGGTAGTACTTAAACTCAAATGTAGTATCAATTCGTGCCCATTCCTTTTTTACGCGTGCAAGTATATTCATATAGTCGTCATCAGGATTGGTAAAATGAACAAACTGGTAATGCGTGGCGCTGGTAAAGCCCAGCTTCTTCACAAAGGCATTTTCAACATTTTTAGTTTTGCCGCCATCAAAACCGCTATAATTAGTATTGATAGCCCACATGGTTAACTGTAATTCCAACCCAGGGAAGCCGGCGCGTTTTGTTTCGTCTTTAAACCATTGCAGCGCAGCGGCAGTTTGTTCTATTCCTCCAAGCCCGGCTATTAACTGCGGCACATCGTAAATCATAAACACCGGTTTGCCATCTATCTTATAATATTGCGGCAGCTTAAAATACTTTTCAATATTACGTTTGCAGATCTTTTCAAACTCATCCCGGCTTACTTTGCCGGTCCAGATCACGTTGTTTTCGTGGTATTTATTTAAGCGTGTATCCCAGGCGTTCTGCACATCATGATTGGCCCACATCAGGTAAAATTTCATTTTGTTAACGTTGGCAGCTTTCAGGAAACCACTGTCAAGGGTAGTTTCCATAAAAGGGCGGCCATCATACCAATACCAGTCGAAAATAAAAACATTCACCCCATGTTTGGTGGCTTCGCTAATCTCCATGTCCATTACCGCAGGATCGGCCTCGTTCACCGGGCCCCAAAACGGTTTACGGTTCCAGTAATGGCCGGGATTACGTTGCTGCATGGTGGTAACGGTTTCCCATTCGCCATTGCCCTCAGTCCAGAATGGCCGTAATCGCGGATCGCCGCTGGCGTAGGCGGGATAAAGGAATGCCGCCACATCGTATTTTTTGCGGTTTACCAGGCTGTTTTGAGCAACGCCATTTCCGGCAAATAATAACAGTACGCCAGCTAATAAAAAAAGCACTCCTTTTTTATTAGCGCCCGGTTGTAGAATTAAAAAATTAAAAATCTTAAAGTCTTGCATCGCCATAGATATAAAATGCTCATCAAATACTAATTCTTGCCGTCACGCCGATCATTCTAAAATAAAAGCGTGGGCGCTATTTGGATAGCGGCCCAACGCTTTTCGCCAATTAACCAGTATTAATATTCACTTATTAACCTGCTCTTGTTACTAAACCAGCTTTGAACTCTAATTTAGCTTAGCAGCTTGCGCTGCAAGTACATTTTCAAACCCATAACCTGGCCTTGTTGAATTTAGTAGCCCGGGTTTTCCACTAAATTTTTATTGTTAGATGTTCTGCCAACGGTTAATGGCAAATAATAATTTTCGGCCCTGAATTGCGGGATATTTGACGCCCCATCAACGTTATTGATGATCTGTATTTGATATTTTCCTGATTCCCCGTCAAGAATATAACGTATACCCGACCAGCGAACTGACAAATCATGAACGGCACTGCGCCATCTCCGTACATCCCAATAGCGCTGCCCTTCAAAAGCCAGCTCAACCTTGCGTTCGTGATGGATTTGGTCACGTGTTACACTGCCTAAGAGAGCGATACCTGCCCGGCTCCTGATTTGGTTAATTGCAGTGAGGGCATCGGCTGTATTTCCCAATTCGAACGCGGCTTCGGCACTGTTTAAGAGTATTTCCGCATACCTGAAAATCAACCAATCCTGGGCGGAGGTTGCCCAGCCGCTGTTGGCGCCGGCCATGTTATCGTGGCTTTCATCCAGGTATTTCAAAACCCCTAAACCGGTTCCCTGGTAATCCTGGTCGCCGGTTGCAGCAATGCCATTATAGGCGCCATTGGTTATGATAGATCCATCGGGACGGCGGATACCGGCGTGAAAATCGAGCTTATTCCCTTTCCAGCTTGTATTCTGCGTATAAAAGGTTGCATAGAAACGAGGGTCTTTGTTGGCCCACAGCTCATCGGTCGTCATTATTTTACTTTCAACAGCAGTGCGGTCTAATGTTCCCGAAGTCCCGTCGACATGCTCGAACGACTCGGCCAGTTCAAGATAAGCCTGCTCGTACAGACCGCGGCCCCAGGCTTGCGGCCTTGGACAATTGAAAAAATCAACGCCCCAGCCGTTTCCGCCGGTAGCCTCGTTAACATTGTCGTGGCGCTTGGCGAAGATTACCTCGCTGTTATTTTTGACCAAAAAGATATTTCTAAAGTTGGTTGATTTATTTGCGTCGAGATTATAAAGGGCAAATTTGCCGCTCTTTATAATGACCTGGGAAGCATCGTACGACTCCTGGTAGTAGGTTTTGGCGGCTGATGCAGCTATCCCGACAACTCCATTTAACTGGACTGAACCAAACTGAGCTATACTGCCTGCATACAACGCTGCGCGGCTTTTTAAAGCAAGAGCCGCGTACTTTGATGGCCTTCCCAAATTGTCGCCGCTTGCCACCTCTGGCAAATCATTTGCACAGGCATCTATTTCCGAAATAATAAAGTCATAAACTTTCTGTTCGGTATCCCTTGCCGGAAAAAGCGCCGACTGGGGTTCTGTTATATCCTGAACTTTGGTAATCAACGGTATGCCGCCATATCGCTTAACCATCGAAAAGTAACAGAATGCCCTCAGGAATCTCGCTTCGGCTAACTTAGCTTTTATTTGATCAGCCGGAAGCGGGGAAGCGGGTAGCTTTTCAAGAAACTGGTTGATTTCGCGCACGGTATTGTATCCCCACCAATCAAGTAAACCACCGTTAATATTTAAATTGCCATATTTATAGGTAAACGCGTTACTTGGGTTCCAATCCCGGAACTGAGGAAAACTCTCGTCAGAAACGTCGTTGATATCAAAGGCATGCCAGCTTCCGTCGCCATCAAAAGACCCGCTTGCGTTACAATCATTTCCCAAAATGGGCATATCGTAATATACCTGGGTAAGGTATGCGTTTATCAACGCCGGATCTTTGAAAACGTCGGCATCTGAAATGATATTCAGCGGCTTTTTATTTAAAACTTCCTTATTACAAGAATAGCACGTAACAAAGCTGATCAGAACGATCAGTGAAATAATCTTTTTCATAATATTTTGATTTATAATGTAATATTTAATCCCAATGAAATAGTTCGCTGTTGCGGATAATAGTACCCTGCCTGGCCGTCCGGCGCTTCCGGATCAATTTCATATTTTCGAAGCGGATTAATGGTGAGTAAATTGGTGCCTGCAACATAAATCCTTGCATTGCGGATACTTGCTTTGCTCAACATATTCTTTGGCAAGTTGTAACCAATAGCAAGGCTTTTTAAACGCATATAGCTTGCCTTTTTAAAGTACAAATTATTAAACAACCCGTTGGTACTGGCTCCCGAAATACGTGGGCTTGCATCGGCCGAATTATTCTGTTCAGTCCACATATTTTTATAAAATGCATCGGAATAATTTAACCCGCCATGGTATAAAGTAACGGTGCTGTAATAGTTAAACGCTCCTTGTAAAAGCGATTGCAGGTCGAAGTTTTTGTACTTAAGGTTTATGGTGGCCCCGGTCATCCATTCCGGCACAGTACCTGTACCTATTTGCTTCTGATCACGACAATCCAACTTCCCATCGCCATTAACATCCACGTAT
Source organism: Mucilaginibacter flavidus (assembly GCF_024055575.1). Taxonomy (GTDB): domain Bacteria; phylum Bacteroidota; class Bacteroidia; order Sphingobacteriales; family Sphingobacteriaceae; genus Mucilaginibacter; species Mucilaginibacter flavidus. The sequence goes on from NZ_JAMXOE010000001.1 coordinate 567,168, forward strand.
TCAATATCACCCGGCCTCAACGCAGCATTGCCACCCGGATACGTAAACTTCAGGTTGTCAATTTGCTGCTGGCTGGTAAACAGCCCTGTAGCTTCGTAACCAAAAGTCCTGTCAGTCCATTGTCCCGACTGCTGATAAAGTCTCTTTTGGTCAGGGTCAGTAAAGTCCTGCTGCTCAAAATGTTTCCATTTTGCGCGTGTCCACGATACATTTGCACTTACCTGGTAGGTTAATCCACCTACACTTCCGCTGGTACCCAAACTTAAATCAAAGCCACGGTTGTTTTGGCTGTTCAGGTTTTCGGAAGGCAGCACTGCGCCAAATGTATTTGGCAATGACAATACCCTGGTAGCAGGGATGCCCGATAAGGTCCGGTAAAATACCTCTGCGGTACCGAACAGCTTCCTGTTAAAAAATGAAAAGTCGGCACCCAGGTTATAAATATTTATTCTTTCCCAGGTGAGGTTTGGGTTAGCCAGGCCTGTTGATGCGATGCCCGCTTGTGTATTATTGCCTATAAGCCACTGCCCGGCGAACTGGTATCCGGTTAGATACTGAAAATCGCCTACGTTATCGATACCTGAGCTTCCGTAACTTGCCCTAAGCTTCAGATCGTCGATACTTTTTATGTTTTTGATGAAATTTTCCTGGTCCAGCCGCCAGCCCAATGAAACACTTGGAAAGTATCCCCAACGCTTATTCGACTGAAACTTTGCAGACGCATCTGCCCTGATAGTTGATTCGAGCAGGTATTTATCTTTGTATGTGTAGTTGAATCGACCAACATAACTGGCGCGTCCCATTTCAGCTGCCGAGCTGTTAGCTATAGCTGTTGTAACTGAACCTGCGTGTAACTCTTCTATAGCTGGCGTTAAAAAATTATCGCGACCGGCAAGTATATAGTTGGAGCTGTAATCGATAACCTCGTAAAGCGCAAGCGCCGAAATGTGATGGTCGTTATGAAATACATGATCGTAATTCAATGAGAATTGGCCGGTTACATTTCTCGACTGCGATTCCTGGTAAGTTAATTTAGCCTGCGAACCAAGCGCCCCCGCAACAGTGTAGGCCTTGGTTGAATAGTCGTAGGTATAAAAGCTATAAGGTTTGGAGAAATTTTTATCAGTAACGTAAGTCTTGTCATAATTTACAAATGCCTTGGCGCTTAAACCATCAATACCGGGTATTTTGTAAAGGGCAATAAAAGTCCCCTTCATATTCTGGGTATTAACCTTGTCGTAACCGGCAATGTCTTCGTTTGATACGAGTGCGATACTGCCCACTCCCTGTCCGTTGGCATATGAATATTTAGTTGGATCGGGCAATGTGGCGGGATAGATAGGTAAAGAGTTCCATAAATCCTGCCATAATGTGTTGATTCCTGCGCCCTGGCCGCGTACCGGTTGAGAATTTGACTCGCTTACCGCCGAAAGCAGCAATTGAATGGACAAATTATTATTTACTTTGGCATCCAAATTGGATTGGAGGTTATACCTGTTGTAATCGCCGCCATTTTTTTTCCACATGGGGTCCTGGTTTACGTAACCAAAAAAACCAAAATATTTTATTTGGTCAGTCCCACCGCGTACAGATAAATTTTGTTGCGTTTGTGGGGCCCAGTTGCGTGTTGCAACTTTTTGCCAATCTGTGTTTGGATAAACAGGGTCACCACCTACAGAAAATTTCTGGATTTGCTCCGGCGTATAAGGCGCAGGTTTCCCCTGGTTGGTGTAAAACAGGTTGGTTATTTCAGCATACTGCGCGGAATTAACCGGTTTTGCCATCAGCGTATTGCCTTGTAAGATATATGATGAATTAAAAGTAATATCAGGTTTGCCTTCTTTACCGTGTTTGGTTGTCACTAAAATAACACCATTACCCGCACGCGCACCGTATATGGAGGCCGCGCCGTCTTTAAGAATACTTAACGATTCTATCTGGTTTGGATCAATATTATTAAAGTTTGATTCAACACCGTCGACAATCCACAGTGCCTGGCCAAAACCACGGATGCTAATCGCAGCCTGGTCGGCGCCCGGTTGCCCGCTTGATTGCAATGACACTAACCCGGGCAACCTTCCCGCCAGTGTATTTATGGTACTTGCAACGGGAGCCTGGGCCAAATCGTCGCCCTTAACAGCTGATACGGAGCCGGTAAGGGTCGCTTTCTTTTGCGTGCCATAACCAACTACTACAACATCGTTAAGCGTACCGGCCTGGGGCGAAAGCGATAAATTTATTACGGTTTGCCCGGCAACAGGTATTTCTTTAGTGGCATAGCCAATAAAACTAAAAACCAACACCGCATCATTATTTATTCCCGAAATGGAATATTTCCCATCGACATTGGTAACTGTGCCCAGGCTGGTACCTTTTACCCTGATACTTACGCCGGGCAATGGCAGGTCCTTTTCATCTTTAACCAAACCCGTTACGGTAATTGCAATTGGGCTGACAACCTGTGGGCCAGCAATGGTTGTCTTATTTTTACCCGTAATAATAATATTATCATTTTTTACGACGTAAGTAAAAGGCTGATCTGTAAAACATTCAACCAGCACTTTGTCTAAGGGCTTGTTTTTTACGTTGATACTTACCGGGTTACCCTTTTGTATCAATTGTTCGTCGTAAAGAAAATGGTAGCCGCTTTGGCGGCTTAAATCTTCCAGCAACTGCTCAAATGAAACGTTCTTCATTTTCAACGTTATATTTTGCCCGTAAGTAGCTGCTGTAACGTGCATAAACGCACATATACAAAACACAAACGTTAGTTTCATTTTTAAGATTATGTTAGGTTTATTGCAGGAGAGAGCCCTACAAAAAAAGTTTGTAAAATTTTTATACATTTGAATGTTAGGTTTATTGGTAATTGATTGTTTTTGGCGATCTTTTCAATTCTCCTGATGCAGCTCTCATTGCTGCAGAACCAGGGGCGGTGCAACGTTCCTGGTTTTATCAGACACTCCCGGGTAGTCTTATTTACATATTACTTTTATCCTCCTTCCGTCTATTTTAAATTTCGCAATGCCCGTTAACTCCAAATAATTTAATAGTTCCTGTATATTTTCAGAACGTGATACTGTGCCCCCTAAAAATTTGTTGTTTACATTTCCGCTGTATTCTACTTCCACGTTGTACCACCTGGCTATTTTATTCATAGCAGCCGGGAGATTCTGTTTCCTGAATGAAAAGTATCCGTTTTTCCAGGCAACGGCATCTTCAACGTTAACCTCCTGAAGAGTAATATTTGGGGCTTTATTGTCCACGGCGCCCTGTTGCCCGGGAACTAAAAGGGCATGGGCATTTTTGGAGGATAAGGAAACAGATCCCTCCAGTAAAGTAGTATTAATGGAAGGTTCATTTTTGTAAGCCATTACGTTAAAATGCGTCCCCAGCACTTTAATATTTGCATCTTCTGCTGTAACGGTAAAGGGTGAATTTTTATCCTTAAATATCTCAAAATAGGCTTCCCCATGTAATTCAACATGCCGTTCGTTCCCCTTAAACCTGCTGGGATATGTTAGCGAGGATGCCGCGTTGAGCCACACGTTACTTCCATCTGGCAATGTAACCCTGAATTGGCCTCCCATTGGTGTGGTAATGGTATTGAATACTGTTTCGTTATTGTTTTGGTCAATGACAGCTGCCTGGTAGGAAATTTGGCCAGCTGCATTTTTTGTTATGGTTGTGCCACCCTGCACGGCCAGCTTTCCAATATTACCACCGTTCAGCAAAATACTTTTTCCGTTTCCAAGGGTTAGTACTGCTACGTTGGTTCCCGGTAATATCGCTTGCTCGCCAGGCAATTGTTTCGCCATCATTTTAGGAGCAACCGGCCGGTTAATTATATATATGCCAAATACAGCAATAACGGCCGCGGCAGCCACGCCTATCCGCCACGACTTAAAAAAACTTCCACTTGGTTTTTCCTGCTGTATTTCATTCTTCAGGCGCGAAAGCATGCGTTCGCTTACGCTTTCCCTATCATCCGGGTACACAGCATCTTTAAAATTTGCGTCTTTATACAAATCCCCCAGCTCCTGTTTTTCAGCATCGGTGATAGAGCCGTCTAAATATTTCTCCAGTAAATAGTCAAGTCTTTGTTTGTCCACAATGCAGATATAATTGGTTTATAACTACATGTGACCATGAAAAGGCGGTTACCCTATATCGATTTTTTATTATTTTAAATTAGCGCTCAAAAGCGGGTCGGGATGGAGTGCTTAACTGAATACGGATCGTCGCCGGATCGCAAAAAGCTATCCGCCAAAGAAATGGAAATGGTCTAAGATTTTTTAGGAGACGATTGAATTTGCAACTACAATCTGAACGACTTTAGCAGCTCATGCGAAATTAACAGCACAACACCGGCAGTTTCAAGGTTGTTCCTGATAATTTTTAAAGCGCGGGTTAGGTTGGCTTCAACCCCTTTTTCGGAAATACCCATTTGGGTGGCTATCTCCACGTTTTTCATACCTAACTGACGGCTATATTTAAATACCAGCTTACACTTTTCAGGCAACTCCTCAACTATTCCGTTAATATACTCCTGTAAAAACAACGCATCTAGTTTTTCTTCATCAAAACTCAGTTCGGAAAAACTAAAGTTCATTTCGGCCAACTTACTTCTGCGTTGCTCTTTCCTGTAATGTTTAAATACAGCGAACTTAATTTTAGTGGCGAGGAAACCGCCCACATTTAAGATTTGAAAATTATTCTTTTCTTTCCAAAGTGAAATAAAAACTTCGTGAACAATATCTTCGGCCAGGTATTTATCATGGGTATTATTCCACGCTATCAGCAACATGTTCTCCCAATACCTTTTGTAAATTTCGGTAAATGCCGCATGATCGCCTTCTTGTAAAAGGTTCATCAATTCCTGGTCGGAAAAAACATTAGAAGATGTCATGCCTGTAAGGAGTAAAATTAATTTATCATGTGTGGTAGTTATATTGCTCCAATTATCTGCATCAATCGTGATACTTTTCCTGCAAAAACTTCGCAAACAATAGTGTTTATAAATACCATGAAACCAAAAGCTTCAAATGGCTAAGTCGGCGCGCTTTACAAATAATTATAATTGGTTATAACGAAAGTATTTTTTTCATCTTGAATGACCATCCTGCACTGTCTTAGACACTTGCAACGCCATTTCTTTTGCGGGAAAAAACCAACTGTGATTCCCAGTTGGTTTAGTTAGTTCCGGTAGTATTTAAATATTATCAGGCAGTTAAAAAGGGAAAAACATCCCTTTTGATTGCTCTCGTTACTCTTTAGTGTCAATAACCAATACCTTACCCTTTTTCAAATCGGCATCGGCAATAAAATAGCCCTTAACTTTTTTACCGCCATAAGTGATGCTGCTGATTTTTTTACCCTTGTTTTTTTTGATGATAGTAAAGCCCCGATTACCGCTGAACTTAAAATTCACTTTATCAAAAAGCGGTACCGAAACAATATACTTAGGATCAGCTGGAGAGAATGGATAAAACCCCATCGCATTAAACACAAACCACGATGACATTTCGCCTGCATCATCCATGCCTGCATAGGCCAGTTTATCTTTCCCCATACCATAGTAATGGTTCATGATAGTATCGAGTATTTTTTGCGATTTTTCCTGTTTGTTGACAAAGTAATACATAAAAGGTGTGCTATGGTCAGGCTGGTTTCCCTGGCAATATTGCCCTATAAAACCCGAGAAATTCTCGGCCTCATAGCCTTTCCATGGTATGGTGAACATATCGTCCAGCTTTTTTTCGAAGGCTGCTTTGTTCGGGAATAATGCAACCAAACCATAAGGATCATGAGGTGCGAAAAAGGTAGATTGCCAGGCATTGGCTTCGCGGTACATGTATTCGAAATAAGGATAATAGGGGTCGAAATTCTTTACCCATTCGCCATTGGCCAAACGCCCGCGCATAAACTGTGTGGAAGGGTCAAATACATTTTTATAATTGCCCGTTCTTTTCATCAGCATTTTGTAGCTGGTTGTATCTTTTAATTCTTTAGCTAGCAAGGCCACAGCATAATCATCGTAAGCATATTCTAAGGTTTTTGTCACTGCAGCTTTTGTTACTGTAGTAGTCACGGGATGTTCCACATCAAGTTCTGATATGTAGCCCTTGTCGTTGTATTCGGCAACATACCGCCGGGTTCCTTCAACTGTCGCGTTTTTTAACATCAGTTTATAGGCGCTATCCACATTATAACCTCTTAACCCTCTTAGATACGAACCTGTAATAAACACAGATGCGTGGTCACCGTGAAAAAAGGTTGGCATAAATCCATTTATCTCGCCTTTGTCTATCAGTGATTTAATTACATCGTTGGTAACTTTTGGTGTAAGCAACCCCAGCAGGATAAGCTTGTTCCGATAATCGTCCCATAAAGATGGCTCGGTGTAATAGTTAAAACCTTTATTTACCACTTTGCCGCTCATATCGGTAAAATCGCCGTTGATATCGCTGCGCAGTGCCGGCCATAAAAACGAACGGTACAAACATGAGTAAAACAAACCCTTTTTACGCTCCGAGCCACCGGTTACTGTAATTTTCGATAACAACCGTTCCCATGTCTGGGTAGCCTCGTTTCTTACCTGCGTAAAAGTTTTTCCCAGCATTTCCTTTTCCAGGTTCTCCTTTGCATTTTTAACGCTCACAAACGAGAAACCTATTTGTAGCTCAAGCGGTTTATTGGCATCAGTAAAATTGATAACCGGCAGTATACTTTTATCACTTTTCAGTGAATCGATATTTTTTATTTGATGATTGCTAACTGCGTAGAAGTATATTTTTTCTCCGCCTTGCTGAAAACCGGTAAAAACATGATCGCCTTCCTGTTGGATGTTCCAGCTTTTTATCCTCTCGTTAGCCATCGACAGGTCGGCTATCAGTTTCTTGTGTTCATCTGGTTTAAAGGTGTATTTATGAAATGCGCACCTCAATGTCGTCGTTAATTCGGCGTTGATAGCGTAACGCTCAAGGTAAACCTGGTAATAACCAGGGTGCGCTGATTCGTTTTTGTGGCTGAAAGCGGATTTGTAGTCATCAGGAGTAAAAGTACCGGTAGCGGGCATTAATGGAACATTGCACAAATTCCAGTGCCCTTTGCTGGTATGGATAAAGCCATAAATCACAGTATCTTCATATTGGTAACCCGACCCACTATGAAACTTGGTTACCGGGCTTAACTGCACCATAGCATTTGGAAGTGATGAACCCGGGAACACCTCGCCCCCCCACGACCGGCGGGTGGGCACAAAACCAAGATCCTTAGGGTCCCATAAGGTGGCTGTACCCAATAAAGGATTGACATAATTAACAGGTGACTTTTGTGCTTTGGAATAACTAATTGTCAGCAAAAGTATTGCTATTAAAAAAATATTTTTTTTCATAGTATAGGATCTGATTTTGCGTATTATTAGTCTTCTTGGGGCCGTTTGTCACCCGGTTTTGCCTGCAATAATCTCTCTGGGAAAAACCCGGTTGAATTATCATGAATTGAAGAAAAAATCAAGGCTTAATGAGTAAAATCAAACCAAAGGGTGCCATTTATTTGTTCCCCGTTGGCGTGATTTGTTTGGCTTTGCGGCCCCATCACTTTGGCGGCCTGGAACTTGGTGCCAATGGGACTAATCGCATTTAAAAAACCGATGTTGCCATCGGGAAAAGACGGTTCAACATTGTTATTTTGCAGCGCATCTTTCTCTTTGGCCGGCCGTAACATTTGCAAAAAAATATTTTTATCGTCGGTATAAACAGTAAAGGGTGATTCGTTATTCTCAATTGTTACCCAGTTAACTTCCGCATGGTAGCCTTTAAATTCGGGGTATCCCCATGTTTCGCCGGTAATGGCGTTGTTGTACGTTTTGTGCCACAGACCAAATTGTTGTCCGCGCATCCTGTTTTTCCAAACACGATACGGGCCGCGGCCCAGCCATTTCATGCCGGTTATTTTTTCTTCGGGATAATTAAAAGTAATGCCCATAAAATCCGCGTCGCCCTGTTGGGCATAGTTATATTCCAGCTTAACCGGCTGGCCTGGCGCAAACGTCCATTTTACATGCAGCGTTGCTGCGCCCTGGTACTCGGCTTCCACAACGTATTGCCGTTCAACATCTTTATAAACAAAACTCTTCAAGGTGGTATTAACCCCGGCCAAAACAGGTCCGCCTGATAGTGAAATATCCTTCCCGGGCTTTGCTACATGTTGAATATACCCGGTAGTTTTATCAAAATAATACTTTATACCATCGCAATTGACCACAAGCGATTGATTTTGCTCTTCAGCTTTTATCGCCAGAGAAGTTGGCGACGGCTTTATTGTTTTACGGATTGCTTCAGGAGATTTAATCGCCCAACTCCAGGTGAATACCTCTTTTTTGTCGGGACCATATGCAGTTAGATAAAGCGCATTGCTATTACGCCAGGATGCAGGCAAGGCTAGTTTCAACATGCCGGCGCTTCCCGGTTTAAGGTTCGGAGCAGCCGTGCTGCCGGAAGCTTTTACAATTGCGGCTGTGGTATTTTCATTCGCCGATGGGAAATTAACTAGTTTCCATGAAAATGTGCATTGGTTCAAATTTGTAAACGAATACCGGTTTTCGACTATTATTTTACCGTCGAAATTGTTGTCAATCGGCTTTGGGTCGATATAAACAGGCGACCAAATTTCCTTTATCGTGTAAAAGCTCCCCTCCTTTTCACGGTGCGGGCCTACAATGCCATCGGGAGCGTGATTGCCGTCAGAATCGTATGCGCCGTTTTTATCGGTGCGAATAACCGCTTCGTCCAAAAACGCCCATATAAAACCACCTGCTCCATGCGGGTTCTTAAGCATTTGGCTCCAAAAATCGTCAAGTGCCGCCCCTGCACCGCCATCGTACAAGCCGTGCATAAATTCTGTCGGGAAAAAAACTTCCTGGCCGTTCGCTACTTCATTTACGATATAGTTATAATCAGGGTAGTGTTTGGTATTGGTACCGTTAAACTTTTCCCAGGGATGTATTACGGTACGTTTTTGCGGGTCGTACAAAGCGTAGTCATTATCTAATGCCCTATTAAAGCCGCCTTCATTACCATTATCCCAAAATACTATTGATGGGTGGTTTACATCGCGTACCACCAATTCCTTAACCAGTTTGTGGCCTACTATCGTATCATACTTTGCCTGCCAGCCGGTTAGTTCGTCCAACACATATAAACCCAGCGAATCGCAAACAGCCAGGAAATCGCGATCTGGCGGATAGTGCGACATGCGCACGGCATTCATATTCATTTGCTTCATCAAGCTGACATCAAGCAAATGGACGTTATGGCTTAACGTGCGACCTGTTTCCGGCCAGAAACTATGCCGATTGCTGCCTTTCATTATAACCCGCGCACCGTTTACATAAAATCCGTCATTAGCCCGCAGTTCGACCGTGCGGAAACCAAATTTTTGTTTAACCCGATGGATAACCTGCTGTTTGTTTTTAATGGTAACAACTATCTGGTATAAATTGGGGAATTCGGCGCTCCATAATAATGGTTTTTGAACACTGCTTTTTAAAGTCAGATACTCTTGAGCCGGGTCGGCTGTTATTGAGAAGGGTTTACCGATATTTTTACCGTTAAACGTTTGAATCTGGCCCTCAACAATTTCGCCGGGTTTCAAGTTTTGTGGATACACATCAAGCAGGAAGGAACCATCGGCTTTTGCATTTACGGCCACCCTATCAATAAAAGTACCCGGAACAACTTCCAGGTAAACCGGCCTATAGATGCCGCCGAATACCCAAAAGTCGCTGTTCCTGCGTTCCGCATCATTTACCGATGAATTTGCCGACGTTTTATCAACTGTTACTTCCAGCAGATTTTTGCTGTTTGGTTTTACCAGGTTTGTTATATCGTATTTAAACCGGTAAAAACTCCCCTGGTGCACAGGGCCCGCTTGTTTCCCGTTAATGGTTACCCTGGTATCCGTCATGGAGCCTTCAAAAACAATGAATATCTTTTTATTGCTCCAATTGCCTGCAAAAAACTCGTGTTTATAAAGCCCTTGCTCGTTTCCTTTTATTTTATCGTGACCATAATTATAGGTACCAAAGCCCTGCAATTCCCAGTTAGACGGCACTGCAATCTTCGTCCATTTGCCACTGTTTCGGCCGGCGGTGCAATAGAAATCCCATTGCGCGGTGTGGTCCTTATCGGTTCCCGACAGGTATTTAACAGTGGTTCCCTGGCAAAATGCAGCAGAACCGGCTATTGTAAATAATAATTGCAGTATTATCTTTTTCATTGTTAAGCTTTTAAATGCACCTGTGGCATTGGTTTATTTAGACACTCATTCTACTTCATCTTACTCAGCAAACTCTTCATAAAATATCCACCCACCACGCTCCTTGCCTGGAAACCAACCTGCTTGCCGTCGGTGGTTTCGTGCCAATCGCTCAGGGGCACACGTGAAGGTGTTTCTGTAGCAAATTTGTAAATCGGGGCTATCAGATCCTTAAAGCTTTTGCTGTCGGTGGTCATGGCAGCGGTCCACATTATCCAGTCGGATTTGGTGTAGGTTTTGCGGCTGTCAAGCGGAAGACCGAAGGCATTTTGATGTTTCAAATAATAGCTTATTTCGGTATCGTAAACCTTTTGCGGAAAAAGATTGAGTTTAAAAACCTTGTCCCATACCATATTATATTTCTGGCTCCAGGTATTTTTATCGTCAAACACCAACGCATAGTGATCGCCTGCGTTGTCTTTTACTATCCATTGTTTGGCCATTTCAGCTGCCATAGCTTTATATTTTGTCGCGGCTTTCGCATCGCCCATTGCGGCTGCCATTTGTGAATAGGCGCCGATTGCTACAATAGCCTTTACCGAAAGATTGGCGTTGTGTGCAAGGTGCCCGGCAAAATCGTCGGTGCAAAGCTGGTTGCCCGGGTCGAGGCCAAATTTGGCGAGATAATTTACCCACGTGGTCAGCGCCTTCCAATGTTTGCGTGCATAGGCAACGTTGTGTTCGGCTTTAACAATGGCATTAGTAAGAATGATCATGTTGCCCGATTCCTCAACAGGCATGCCCTCGCCGTAAAGTTGCCCGTTGGCTTGCGGATAAAGGCCAAGGTCGTGCGCAGCAAAATCGTGGTTAAACTTGCCACTTTCAGAAAAATAGAAGATGCCGTTCAACATGCCTTCCATTAGTTTTGGATTATAGATCAAGTAAAGCGGAGCCGAAGGATAGGTAACATCAACCGTATTAATAAAACCGCCGCTGAAGTTCTCTTTCGAAAGCCACAATATTTCGCCCGATGGGCTTTTTACAAGCTGGTGGGCCGAGATACCCTGGCGATAAGCCATAATACACAATTTGGCATACGTTTTACCACCTGCGGCAAGCGCGTCACCATATATCTTTTTATCGGTAGCGTTACATTTAGCTATGATTGCTGCATACTGCGCAGCTGAATTCGCCAATACTTTTTCCATCGTAGCACCCGGAGTGTTACGCCACCATGGCTTTAAATCGCTGCCGAAATACTGGATAGATTGAAGCTCGTCATAACCTATTTCCAAAAATTGCGATACCGGCGCTGTGCCAACTTCGCCCAAATTTTGAACAGTGCTTAGCATCAGTTGTTTCCCTTCCTTTGTGCTTTCGGGCCACTTATTTTGGGTGAAGGAGTTTATTGCCTGGCCTTTGTCGACCACGGCCTGCATTGCATTAGCCTTTGCAGGCACCGCAACATACATATAGCCCCAGTCAATCCGTACATTATCGCCTTTCTTTTTCAATATTGGTTGTTCAACCGTGCCGGACTTAAGTATTTGCATGCCTGATGCCGTATACTTTTTGGCGCTGATGGTTTGCGATGCTACATCGGCGGCAATGTTCGAACTTGCTGCAGTTAGTATACTTATGCCATGTTTTTTGCCATCGGCGCTTTGAACCTGGTAACTGATATACGACACAGGTAACGACAGTAACGAGAGATCGTCGAGAATAAGCGGCGAAGCAAATGCCGCCCGTAACTTAACAGGACCGCAGTTGAAATGATAAATGGTTTGGGTAGCTGTAACATCAACACTGGTTTGCTCGGCGTTTTTGATTCCGGCAAAAGGGTCATGTTTTACTTCTACCGAAATGCCTGCGTCGATGATGGTACCACCGCCGGTATTATGGCAATGGATAGCTAAAACATTTTCGCCCTTCACCATAAAGCTTTTTGCTTCGGCCGGCAATTCAAACATTTCGTAATCGCCATTTGCGCCGGGCCGCGAGGCAACCAGGTGACCGTTAAGGTAATATTCCGCATCATCGTCGTGGTAGTTTCTTAAGATTAACTTTCCCTGCGGAATATCTGTCAATGAGAATTTGCGGCGCAGCCAAATATCTGTGCCCGTCCATTTGGTGCCGTTGCTAATGCGGTCGTCGCCAAAGGGGCCTTTGCCGGTTTTCCAGCTTTTATCATCAAATGTAGGTTGCTCCCAGCCTTTGTCTGGCGCCGAATCAATTAAATAGCTGCAACTGTAGCTTTCCTCGTCGCCGGCCGTTACAATTGGCTTCAATTCCGGCGGTTCATTGCCCATAAAATGGTAATATTCGCCGTCAACTTTAATCACACCCTCCAATGATTGGTCTTTTCCGGTCCAGTGCCGGGTTGGCGAATCGTACAGTTTGTCGGTATTCGACCAAATACTAAAGTAGGTGTTGTGGCTGATAAGCGGATAGGCGGGCATTTTGTAAACCTGCGCTTGCACCGAAATTAATGAGCAGACACTTATCACCGCCATGGCGAATGCTTTGAAAATGGTTCTCATAGTAGGTTGTAGTGTTAGGTAAATATCTAACAAAAAAAGGATTTTTAAACGTCAAAGCAACATTTATTTGAAAATACCGGATGCACTTAGTGGGCAGGCGCTCCGGTAAAACCAATATATTATAGAAGAATTAAAGAAGCAGGACACGAATCTTATCGAACACTCGCTTAAAAACCCCCGTTTTCAACTATATCTTAATCGATGGCAATTTCCAGTTCAATCGCACCGCCAAAATCCGGATACCGCAAATAAGTATAACAGCAATGGCCTCGGCAAATTGCTGATTGATAAAACTTAAAGATAGGACGTAAACTGTACCACCGATAATACAAGCGGTAGCGTATATTTCTTTTTGAAACAGCACCGGGATCTGGCTTAGTAATAAGTCGCGCAATACGCCGCCAAAGCAACCTGTTATGGTACCGAGCGCAACACAAATACCCGGATTAAGGCCTGCGTCCAATCCTTTTTGAATCCCGATTACTGTGAAGAGGCCTAAGCCAAGAGCATCGAAAAGGAATAGTGTAACCTTTAAATTTTTTACAAGCTGTTTAAAAAATATGGTAACAATGGCCGTGCCTAAAATAATTAAGGGGGTAATTATATCTTTCATCCAGGTAACCGGCGTGTTGCCGATAAGCACATCGCGGATGGTGCCGCCGCCAACTGCCGTTACAAATCCTATTATCAATACGCCAAACAAGTCGAGTTTTTTCTGCATAGCTGAAAATACGCCCGAAATTGTGAACGCGATTGTACCCAGAACTTCTATTATTAAGGAAAATGGAATATACATGGCTTGTTATGCAAACGTACGTTATTCAAAGCGGCTGTCGTCTCAGTTTTAATTCCAAATATACATGATGTTTGCAAAGCAATTACAGATTACCTACATTGGCGACGCTGCTAGTAAACCAGTAGCAAATAAAAAATGCAGGAAAAAGAATTGAGAAGCCGCGCCTGGTTTGGCCGTAAGGGAAAGGATGGTTTTATCTACCGGGCCTGGATGAAAAACCAGGGCATACCCGACTATGAATTTAACGGCAAGCCCATTATTGGCATATGCAATACCTGGAGCGAATTGACACCTTGTAACGCACATTTCAGGGAATTGGCAGAGTCGGTTAAGCGCGGGATTCTGGAAGCCGGTGGTTTCCCGGTTGAGTTCCCGGTAATGTCACTTGGCGAAACCTTGATAAAGCCTACGGCTATGCTATACCGCAACCTGGCAAGTATGGATGTAGAAGAATCCATCCGGGCAAATCCTATAGACGGAGTAGTGTTGCTTTGCGGTTGCGATAAAACGACGCCATCATTGGTAATGGGTGCTTGTAGCGTTAATATTCCAACTATAGTGGTATCGGGCGGCCCAATGCTTACCGGCAACCACCGTGGCAAAAATATCGGTACCAGCGATGTTTGGCGCTATCATGACGAGGTACGGCTTGGTAATGTTTTAGAAGAAGAATTGGTCACCATTGAAGCTGCTATGTGCCGCAGCCAGGGGCATTGCGCCGTTATGGGCACAGCGTCGTCAATGGCTTGCATGGTGGAGGCGCTGGGCCTTTCACTACCCGGCAATGCAGCTATCCCCGCTGCCGATTCGAGGCGAAAAGTATTGGCTCAACTTTCAGGCCTGCGTATTGTTGAAATGGTTAAGGAAGACCTTAGGCTATCCGATATACTCACCCGGAATGCTTTTGAAAATGCCATTAAGGTAAATGCTGCAATCGGCGGCTCAACCAATTTTGTAATCCACTTGCTGGCTATTGCAGGCCGGATAGGCGTTGAGCTGGAATTAAACGACTTTAATTATCTTTCTGAAAATATCCCGCTGATAGCCAACCTGCAGCCATCGGGCAAATACTTTATGGAAGATTTGTTTTATGCCGGCGGATTACCAGTTGTTTTAAAAGCCCTGGATGGAATATTACATCGCGACAGTATAACCGTCAACGGGAAAACCATGGCTGAAAATTATAGCAATGCAACAGGTTATAACAGTGATGTAATAACTACCGTTGATGCTCCTTTTAATACATCGACAGGCCTGGCCATATTAACCGGGAACCTGTGCGAAGCCGGGGCGGTTATTAAGCCATCGGCAGCAAGTAAGCATTTAATGCAGCATACCGGTAAAGCCGTAGTGTTTGAAAATATTGAAGATTTTAAAGCACGAATAGATACCGAGGAATTAGATGTTGATGAAAACAGCGTTTTGGTTTTAAAAAATGTTGGCCCAAAAGGCTACCCTGGCATGCCCGAAGTTGGTAATATGGGGCTACCTAAAAAGTTATTGGAAAAGGGAATTACTGACATGGTGCGCATTTCCGATGGCCGGATGAGCGGAACAGGTTTCGGAACGGTGGTATTGCATGTATCGCCCGAAGCTGCTGCCGGCGGTAACTTTGCGATGATAAAAACCGGCGATTTAATAACACTCGACGTGCCGAACAGGTTATTGAATGTCGAAATCAGCGCCGAAGAATTGGTAAAAAGAAAAGCCCAATACGTGGCACCAGATCCGGTTGCCAGTCGCGGTTATGTAAAACTCTATATTGACCACGTACAGCAAGCGCATTTAGGCGCCGATATGGACTTCCTGCGCGGCGGTTCGGGAGATAAAGTAGTACGGGATTCACACTAAACATTTGCTATGGATTTTAAAGATAAAGTAGCCATTGTAACCGGCGCCGGCCAGGGTATCGGTTTCGAGATATGCAGGTTGCTTGCTGCACGTGGCGCAACGGTATTATTAAACGATGTCGATACCACATTAGCCGAAAAAGCTGTTGCGCAAATCAATACAGACACGGCAGGCAATTGCACTCCTTTTGCAGGGGATGCCAGTGATTTTGCATTTATTAATAAAATGGTTGATAATGCTGTTAAACTTTACGGCCATTTGGATATAGTAATAGCCAATGCGGGGATCACCTTGTTTGGCGATTTCGGCACCTATACACCCGAGGCATTTTACAAAGTAATGCAGGTTAACCTGGGCGGTTCGTTTTTCCTGGCACAAGCTGCATCCAATAAAATGAAGCTGCAAAGCAGTGGTGGCGCCATATTATTTACCTCATCGGTAGTGGGTCACCAGGCGCTTAAAAGCCTTGCCGCCTATGCCATGACCAAGGCTGCTTTGGAGATGCTTGCAAAAAACCTTGTAATTGAACTTTCTCAATATAAAATAAATGTAAACACCGTTGCCCCCGGCGCTACGCTAACCGAACGCACCACAGAGGAAGCTGACTACGAGCGCGTATGGACAGACATAACCCCTATGGGTCGCCCGGCTTCGGTAACTGATATTGCGGAAACTGCTTTGTTTTTAGTATCCGACAAGGCAAAACACATTACTGGGCAAAGTTTAATTGTTGACGGTGGTTGGACAGCTGTAAGCATATTGCCGACCGGTATTAAATAAAATAGAAAAAATGGTAGAAGTTGCCGTTAATTACAATTGCTTTTTAGGCGAGGGACCTGTTTGGGACGCCAGGACAAATACATTGTTTTGGGTGGATATTTTAGCGGGAGATATCCACGAATTTAACCCGGAAACAAATTCGCACAAAACCATCCATACCCATCAAATGGTGGGCGCAGTAGCGCTTTGTACCGATGGCAATTTATTGGCCGCACTAAAAACCGGGCTGGCAAAAATTGACAGGCAAACACACCAAATAAGCCCATTTGTGCACCCGGAACCACATTTACCCGGCAACCGTTTTAACGACGGCAAATGCGACCCGGCCGGAAGATTTTGGATCGGCACCATGGCTATCGACGAAACGCCGAAGGCCGGCAGCCTTTATATGCTGGACGCTAATCATAACGTAACCAAAAAAGTTGAGGGCACTACCATTTCGAACGGAATGGCGTGGAGCGCTGATAACAAGACTTTTTATTATATCGATACGCCCACCCAGGCAATTGTTGCTTACGATTTTAATAACAACGACGGCAGTATCTCGAACAAAAGAACCGCATTTAAGATAGATGAGACCGATGGTTATCCCGATGGCATGACGATAGATGCTGAAGGTATGCTTTGGGTTGCTCATTGGGGCGGCTGGCAGGTAAGCCGCTGGAACCCGATAACGGGCGAGAAGCTATTTACATTCCCAATGCCGGTTGCCAATGTTTCATCGTGCACGTTTGGCGGCGAGGACTTACAGGATTTGTATATCACCTCCGCAAGAAAAGACCTTTCGCATGGCGACCTTGAAAAGCAGCCTTTAGCCGGATGCCTTTTTGTTTGGAAGAACACCGGCTATAAAGGACGGGCTGCTGTAGAATTTCGAGGATAAAAATCAGGCGGTCTGCACCCTGCGTTTAAGCAATGCTAATAATCCCAGAACAGGTCCGATGGCAAGCAGCACATAGATATATCTGGCGTTTTCGGCATTTCGCAACGCATTAATCAATTGTATGCTCATAATGGTAATGGAAAAGCCGATACAATTAACAATGGTGAGCGATGTACCTTTTGATGCCGGTTGTGCATTTTGCGCTACTAATGTCGAAAACAACGGCGAATCGGCAATTACAGCCATCCCCCATATAAACATAAAAGCGATAAACGCGGCAGTTGAAGCATTGAACAGCAGCAACGGGGATATAAAACAGCAAACGCATGATAACGATAATGCGATCATTGCAGTTTTCTTTACTCCAAAACACTGCGATATAACCCCGCCGAAAACACAGGACAATGAGCCTGAAGCAATTATCAAAAATGATAGCAATGGGATAGTAAAACTGGCATCGGGATAATGGCTTTTATATGCCGTTAGAATTACCGGCACAAACATCCAAAAGGCATATAGTTCCCACATGTGGCCAAAATACCCGAACGCAGCCGCGCGAAATTTGGCATCGCGAAAACTGTTTAAAAAACCGCCGAAGCTGAGTTTTTGCCCTGCTTTGCGGTAAGGGCCATCGGGCACCAGGATAAGCATGGCCAGGCCACCCAATGCAGACAGGGCCGATGTTGCAAATACAACGTCTTTCCATGGCAAACCTGCCATTACACTCTTTAAAAAATGAGGAAAAGCTGTGCCAAGCACCAAAGCGCCAACCAAAAAACCCAATGATTTGCCCAGGCCTTGTTCGTAATGGTCGGCTGCTATTTTCATCCCAACGGGATAAATACCTGCCAGGAAAAAACCTGTTAAAAAACGGAAGGATATCAGCGCAGCAACGGTTAAGCCGCTGAAACTAATGGCAAGGTTAATTAACGCTGCTACAATTGCACAGGTAAAAAATACCCGCGAAGGTGAAAACCTGTCGGCTATACTCAATATCGCAAAGACCAGCGTTCCGGCAATAAACCCCGATTGCACCGCGCTTGTTAAGTAGGCAAGGTAAGCCGGTTGCAAATGCAATTGTTTGGCCATATCAGCCATCACAGCATTACCCGCAAACCAAAGCGAAGTACAAAAGAACTGTGATAGTACAATTACAGGTAAAATTCTCTTCATGTAGTAATGGAGGTTTACGGCTGTAAAGCTAATGGAAGAGATGCTTATTGAAAAAATATTTTGGAGAGAGTTATTTTCGGGGTTGGAATTTTTTTTGTTTATAACTACCGATAACAATTCGCCGGCGTAACGGTTAATAAAATACAACACACGCCATGGAAAAGTTCGAGATCTCTGTAACCAGCAACAATCAAAACTATCATTTAGAGGTGCGCGACTACATGCATCATAAAGATGATGAATGCAAGTTTGAAGTATTTAACAATGGCCAGTTCGTCGGTAGTTTTGAACCGGACGGGCACCGGGGCCTGCATATTTGCAAAAACACCGGAATTTTAGACGAAGAGGTTTTACATCGAGTTGCCGAGCAATTAGAATCATACAATCTTTTGTAAACTTTAGGGGGGCAATAACCCGAACGCTAAAACAACAATCAGCAAAATCTTTTAGCACATCGTTTTTTTTATAGGAGTTCATTTATTTCAAAGCCGCTCCTGTTCTTCTTTAGTCTTGTTTATATCACAGGAAGGGTTTTTAGTATTCGAGCCAAATGAACGTTAACTTATAAGCGTTCCATTTTCTCACATGGAACACCCGGAACGCTACGAAACACGCTCATTATCAATACATTTTATTTTATTTAGTTTAAATATCTGATAATCAGAATTTATTATTAATCCTCATTTCGCATTTACATTAACTATACCCGGATGGTAATCTTTTTGACGTAAAGCACCCAGATGGGAATAAATATGATAAGGACCATTAAAAAAGCGCCGGCAAGGGAGGCATTTACAGGGGACAAAAGCGGCACAAACAAATGGTTGTACATGTAAGACCAAAGACTCGTTTTTTTTCCGTCAGAGGTAACCTTTATGCCCGTTAATATGGCCGGGATAAAGTCGGCCAGCAAATAGGCAGTTATAGCGTTTCGCCCAAAAGCCAGGAACGGCGGGGTTAGCCTGCGGTAAATTTTTACATCGATCAGCCAATAACACAATGCAAGTATCACTACAGCAATTCCACCGGCATACAGCACAAACGAGCTTGTCCACAACGCTTTATTGATAGGAAAAAACTCGTTCCATATTAAGCCGGCTACAATAAGCACTGCCCCGGCGCCGGCCATTTGCAATAGCTGCCTGCCCGTTTTTGTTTTATCTTTTTTAAGCCAGGTGCCGGTTAACAAACCCATTAAACAAGTGCCAATAGCTGGGATAGTACCCAGCAGGCCTTCAGGATCCCACGTTTTTGAATCGACCCAAAGATGGTTAGGTGTAAAAACCAACCTGTCTAGCCAGGCGCCAAGGTTGGTGGTTGGTTCCAAATTGGCGGGGCCAAAGCCTGGAACGGGCACTAAAGTCATAATCAAATAATAGCCGACCAGGCAAACGGCAGCAACCCATACCTGCGTGCGCACATTGGTTTTAATATAAAGGAAAGCCGTTATTCCAAACACAACAGCTATACGCGGTAACACCCCGGGGATCCGCAAATGAGTAAAATCAAAATTACTGATAAGCCGTAATGTATAACTAAGAGCGAGAATTGTCAGTGTACGGCGCAGAATGGAAAGCAGCAGCTTGTTGTGGGTTGCCGGTTCGGCTTTTTTTGCTTGCATGGCATAAACGATCGATACCCCGACAATGAATAAAAACGATGGAAACACCAGGTCGGTAGGTGTGCAGCCATTCCATTTTGAGTGTTCAAGCGGCGGATAAATATGCGCCCAGTCGCCGGGATCGTTTACCAAAATCATAGCGGCAACCGTAAAACCACGGAAAAAATCGAGTGAAAGTAATCTTGTTTTTATTGCGTTATCCCCTATTGCTGCCTTCATATTATTGTTTAGCTGATTCTTTTGTAAACTAAAGATATATAATTTGACCAGATGTCATTAAAATAAATCTCCCTTAAACGTTTTTACCGGGTTGCCACGCTGTAATGAATTATGCTGCATCCACTTGTCCTGCTGTTGTTCAACTAATTGGCCGGTTTGCCAGGCCATTACTTTTGCTTCGAGGCGGCTGAGGCAAAGGTTTTTATTTTCAAGCTGCGAGCGGCTGTCCATAGCAAATACCTGTATACCCGAGGGGATATGTACGCCCCGTACAGCCGTTTCAACCTTGTTTACATTTTGGCCGCCGGGACCGGATGCACGGCAGGTTTTGAGCTTTACATCTTTAATATCCCAGGCGGGCAGCTCCTTAATGTCGAAACATTCGACGCCTACAAACCAGTTTTTACGCTTATGATTTTTGCGGAAAGGGCTTTGGCCAATCCATTGTATAGAGCCTTTCCATTCAGCAACTAATGCGTCCATGTTTATAGCGTTTAGCATTATTGTGGCCGATAACAGGGTATTTTCTTCACCGCCCTTGATATTTTCCAACACTTCGGTTTCAATTCGCTGCTGTTTTGCCTGTTTTAGTATGATTTTTTGTACAAGGGCAACAACCCGGCAGCATTCTGCCGGGCCTTTGCCTGATGTAATTTGTAGTATTACTTTTTTCATTGTTTTAATCTTTATTCATCCTCGCAATGCGGGGGATAAACTTACCTTGAATATCCACCAGTTCTTTTTGCGCCTGCATTACTGTTTCAATGTCCTTATAAGCCAGCGGATTTTCCTCCACGCTGCCGCCAATAAGTTCCACATCAGCATTTGCCAGCATTTTCTTCATGGCTGACACGGTCATACCATCCTTTGCCTTTTGCCGGCTCATCGCCCGACCGGCGCCGTGGGAGGCGGAGAAAAGTGCATTATCCGCTCCCCTACCCTTTACCACATAAGCCGGCGTTGTAATACTTCCCGGAATTATGCCCAACTCGCCAGCATGCGCCGGTGTAGCGCCTTTGCGGTGTACAATAACTTCCCTGCCATCTGCCAGCGTATCCTTCCAGGCAAAGTTGTGATGATTTTCTATCACCATAACAGGCTTTATGCCTACAGCTTTTAATAGGTTGGCATGTATGCGCTCGTGGCAGGCCTTGGCGTAATCGCCGGCTAGACTCATAGTTAGCCAGTATTCCTGCCCTGCTTCGCCATTCAAATCGAGCCAGGCTAATTGCTGGGCATGGCGGGGCAGCTTGCAGGTATTCATGGCTACCTGGGTGTAATATTTGGCAATGGCTGCGCCCAAGCCCCGGCTGCCGGAGTGGGATAGCAATGCCGCATACCTTTTACCTGGCAAACCAAGCCTGTTGTTTTCGGCAAGTTCAATCTCGCCAAATTCCACAAAGTGGTTACCACTGCCAGATGTACCCAGTTGCCTTACCGCCTTGCCTCGCAGCTGTTTCAGGAAAGGGATTTGCCCGAAAACCGGGCTATCCAATACTTCATGTTCCTGCCGGGTATCAAGCCCGCCCTCCATACCAAAATGGGTATGGTTTTTCAATGCCTGCCTTAGCTGGTAATCGTAGCGTTTGATAAAAGCGTCCGTCTCATCGATAATTGTCAACGCCATACGGCAGCCGATATCCATACCAACGGCATAGGGTATTAACGCGTTATCAGTTGCCAGCACACCACCAATTGGCAAGCCGAAGCCCATATGCGCATCGGGCATTAAAGCGCCCTGCACGCTAACCGGCAATAGCATGGCCAGGTCCATTTGTTTTTTGGCGATGGCTTCAATATCCTTTCCGCCATAAATTTTATACGGCGCGGGTGAGGCCCGTAAATCAAACGTTTTAAAAGCCGGCTCAGCAATTTTCCCAATTACTTTCGCGGCTATTTTGCCTGTTACCTCATCATCCAGGTACTGTTCGGGGTTGTTTTTAATGCCCGTAAATACTTCGATAATTTGTTTATTGGTATGGCGTTTAAAATGTTTGGAGGCTATGCCAAGCGCCAGGCTTATCAACTGGTTATTGGCAAAGCCTATTTTTGTTAAATCTTTTGTTTTTAAATTGCCCATGTGGGTTATGTATTCCAGGTCCGCACAAACGCGTTGTAGCGTGTACAGATAAGTTTATAAATTTTATTGATTTTTGATTCATCCCCGGGTTAGGGATATACCCTTTGCAGAAGCCCGACAGCTTAACGGATTATGGCAGCACAAAAAACTTAACGATTACAAAAATGTAACCAGCTATTTGTCTTCAAAAAAATTGAAAATTAGGATTTTGCCTGCCTGTTAGGCAATGAGCGAAAGGGGCGATATGTGGATTTGCTCTGTCATGATTCCTCGGTATTAAATGGTTAACAAATAAGGAATTGAAGCAAAGATAGAAAAATATTGCAATGGCAAACAATTTTTAATTTCCGGATAGTTCCGCTTACATTAGCGGCATGCAGCAGAACCTACAGCAGCTTTACGGTAATATTGATATTTATTTGTTCGACCAATTATTAAAAGGCCGGTTTGATACCTGCCATAAAGTACTTGATGCCGGCTGCGGTGGCGGCCGAAACCTTGTGTATTTTCTCCGCAATGGTTTTGACGTATATGGCATCGACCCAAATCCAAATGCAGTAGAAGCGGTTAAACGATTGGCATACGGGCTGGTATCCAATTTACCCTTATCAAATTTTAATGTTGCTGCAGCCGAGGACTTACCGTTTGATGACGGCGTTTTTGATTTGGTAATCAGCAGCGCCGTATTGCATTTTGCTACCGACGAAAAACATTTCGATGCCATGCTGCAATCCATGTGGCGCGTGCTAAAACATGGTGGCTATTTATTTGCCCGGCTTGCATCAGATATTGGGATTGAAACGCTGGTAGAAAGTAGCGGCAACGGTCGTTACCTGCTGCCCGATGGCTCCGAACGTTTTTTGGTGAACCAGCAAATGCTGCTTGATTATACGGAAAATTTAAACGGCCAACTTTTTGAGCCTATAAAAACCACCAACGTGCAGAACTTACGCTGCATGACAACCTGGTGCCTGCAAAAGATGTGAGTATGTTTATAAGTTGTACTAAGCGCGCTTAAGCTGCGTTTTTATATTTACATCATCACATTTATTGCTTATGAAAATTATAAAATCACATTTTTTGCTGATAGCTATTTTGTTTGCCATAGCCGCTTTGCCCGCCTGCAAAGCCAAAAAGCCGGTTGTTACCAAACCGGCGGTAAGTTACCCACCCGACCCTCAGCCTGAAAAGAAAGAGGCGCCACCGGTACAACAGCCTGCACCACAACAGGAAACACCGCCACCGCCTGCCCCGGTTGCAAAACCTGATTATAATTTTAAAAACATCCAGTTTGAATTTAACTCGGGCATTTTAAAAACCGACTCCTATCCCTTCCTGGACAAAGCTGCGGCTGAAATGAAAAAAGACCTGTCGGTAAAATTTGTTTTGAACGGTAATTCATCAGCCGAGGGCAGCGACGCGCACAATATGGCACTGTCAATTGAAAGGGCTAATTCGGTAAAATTATACCTGGTAAATACCGGCATCCCCGGCAGTAACCTGGATGTTAAAGGTTACGGCGAAAGCAAGCCGGTTGCTGATAACAGTACCGAAGACGGGAGAAAGCTGAACAGAAGGGTAGAGATTAAGAAGCAATAAGCAAAATCCTCCGATTGTCATTGCGAGGAACGAAGCAACCGCAAACTTTGCAAATTCGACCTGCGATGTTCGCGATTGCCGCGCTCGTTCCTCGCTCGCAATGACAAAATTTTTATATCTTCTCTGTCAAATGCTTCCAATATCTTTTGGGGATATGCCTTACATGGAGTTTCGTGTTTTTACGGGAAGCGATGTTTACGCTTTTAAAATAGTTTTTCCATAAATGCTGGTACACTTCCTCGTCTTCAGTGTTGGATGCCTCTACATCTGTTGCCGATTTGGCCTCTGAAAATTCCATCGATATAAATTCGGTATCGTGTAAATCATAATAGAGGCCATAATTTCGTTTGATATCGTAAATCATCCATTTTTGGTCGGCATAGCGGCTTCTAAAATGCCGGATTAATAACGGCAGCACATTAAAATCAGGCTCAATTACAGCATAATAAGTTTCATCCTTTAATTTCTGGAAACGAATAAAAGCTTCCATCCTGTGTTTCTCGCGGCGCATCATCACCATAATTTCTGATATACGGAGAACAAACCTGTTACCGTAATCTTCTTCGATATTTCGGCCTGCGTCAAACGCATGCCGGATAAACCCCACGATGTTGTTTTCCTCGTTTTCAATTTCGCTCATATGGGCGATATAAACCCGTTGAACGCCGTTTGCCGACAATTTTTTCTTCAATCCGTTTAATACGCGGCTGGCACGGTCGTTATCAGTAATAACATTAATCACGTCCTCAAACATGGCCGTGCTTGCCACCCCTATTTTTTGCAGATTGATGTAATTAAGTTTCCGTTCATAAATTTCGAATACCGCAGTAAGCAGCCCTTCAAACGTTCCGTCGTAAATCAGCCTTGTCATACTAAAAAATACTCAACTGGTTTTGCTGATTTTTTAAATACTTACTCTGCGACTCAGCCAGAATAAACTGTTTGATTTTGGTGCCGGTGAGGTCGCGTTTTTCAAAACTGTTGCTTTTACAGGTAATGAAATATTTGGCGCGGTTTAGCGCAACGCCGATTGCTTTAAGTTGTTCCCAATTTAGTCTGCCAAACTTGCGGGCGCTTATTATTTTTTGTGCCGATAATAAACCGACACCTGGCACGCGTAGTATCATTTGTATATCAGCTATATTAACATCAACGGGAAAAGCTTGCATATTGCGGATTGCCCAGCCAAGTTTAGGGTCGATATCCAAATCGAGCAGTGGTTGTTGAGTATTTACAATTTCATTTACCTTAAAACCGTAAAATCGCATCAGCCAATCGGCCTGGTATAGCCTGTTTTCGCGCACCATGGGTACTGCAGTATTTAACCCCGGCAGGCGCTTGTCTGCCAGTACCGGCACATAGCCGGAATAGTAAACCCGTTTTAAATTAAAGTTTTTGTAAAAGTGATTAGCCGTTTGTAAAATCTCGCTGTCATTCTCGGGCGTGGCGCCTATTATAACTTGGGTGCTTTGGCCGGCCGGGGCGAACATAGGCGCTTTTTTAAACAGTTTCTTCTCTTCTGTGCGTTGGATGATCTCTTTTTTAAGGAAGGCCATGGGGTCGATCATAGCCTGGCGGTTTTTATCCGGTGCCAGTAACTTCAACCCCGCCTCGGTTGGCATTTCCAGGTTAACACTTAGCCTATCGGCATAAAGGCCGGCTTCGCGCATCAGCTCATCGCTGGCGCCGGGGATGGTTTTTAAATGAATATAGCCGTTGAAATTATTTTCTGTGCGGAGTTTTTTTGCCACCTGCACCAGCCGCTCCATGGTATAGTCGGCATCTTTAAAAATACCCGAACTTAAAAAGAGGCCTTCAATATAATTACGGCGATAAAAGTTGATGGTTAAATCAACCACTTCCTGCACAGTAAAGGCAGCGCGTTTAATGTCGTTACTTTTGCGGGAGACGCAATAGGCACAATCAAAAATACAATGATTGGTGAGCAGGATCTTTAGCAGCGACACGCAGCGACCATCTTCTGTATAGCTATGGCAAATGCCGTTACTTGCATTGCCAAGCCCTTTATTTTCGTTCTTACGTTTGCTCCCGCTCGATGCACATGATACATCATATTTGGCCGCATCTGCCAAAATATTCAATTTCTCTGTTATCCTGTCCACATTCATACCAATCAAAATTACTAATATTTTTAGTATTTTGATTTTTATAAACAGAACTTTGGGGAATAAAAATAACCCTATCGAGGCCGTTTGCAAACTGACACTCGATGTGTCAAATTACATTGATTTTGACATCAAATTATTGAGTTTAATGCTTTAGCCAACCCGCAGGAATTTCTTTCGGTTCCGAACCGTTTACGCTGTACATTAATTTAAGTGTAAATCCGCCGCCGCCTTCAATAAAATCAAGCGCAAAAGGATGAGCGCCCATTTTTAAAGCTATTTGTCCGCTGCGTTCCTGTGCGGAATGGTTGCCATCGTTGTTTACGGTAACATCATTTCCTATTCTTAATACCCCGCCGTCGTCGCAGTTTAAATAAAAACTGTAAATACCGTCCGAGGGAACATCGATATATCCGTTATAAGTAATGCCAAACGATGGTGCTTTTACTGAGGCCGGAACGGCAATTTTATCGCTGATAAATGTGCTGTCGATTTTGTTGGCAATACGCATCAAGCCGGTTTCTTTAAAATATGCTTTGTAATAACTGCACATTAGCCCTGGTTGGGGCGGTGCAATTTTTACCGGGCCAAGCATTTGCTGCTGCTTGTAATTAAGCGTATAAATATCGCCGCGTGTGCCAGCCGCTGTAAAAGGGGCTACCTTAATTTGCTGAGATGTTTTTATAGTTAACGGCGCTGGCAGTTCGGGCGATTGCGCGTCGGGCACCGAGCCATCTGTTGTATAACGAATAGTTAGGCTTGGCAGCGGTTTGCCAATGCTTAGCTTGCCTTCCTCTGTAAATACATAATTATTGAGCAAGCCTGGCAAGTCAGGCAGGCGATAGTTTATCTTCATCGCGTCCATCCTGGCGAATTGTGTTACCAAACGTTTTGTATATGATTCGTATTTATCCGGCTTGTTCGTCCACAGATTTTCGGCGAGAGCGGTCATCCGGGGCATGTACATGTAATCCGCACGTTTTTCGGATGGTATCATTTCTGTCCATATTTCTGCCTGTGCGCCGATGATAGCTTTGGCTTCCTGCTGATTCAAGGCTTTAGGGATAGGGTTGAAATGATATACTTTGTAAATTGTATACTGGTCGGGCTGGTTATCAAAATACAATGGTTCGCCGGGAGCCATAATCACGGTATTGCCGTTTTTTACCGCCTTTACCGGGGCATCTGGCACCCAGGTGCGCCAGTACATCACAATGGCCGACTTAGTTACGCCGCCTTCAATAACCTCGTCCCAGCCAATCATTTTCCTGCCTTTTGAATTGAAGAACTTTTCCATCCGGTTGATGAAATAGCTTTGCAGCGCCGGCAAATCTTTTATTCCTTCCCGCTGCATCAAAGCCTTACAGGCATCCGATTTCCCCCAATCCGAACGGTCGACCTCATCTCCACCTATATGAATGTATTTTGAGGGGAAAATATCCATTATCTCATTAAATACATTTTCGGCAAACTCAAATGTTGTTTCGTTGCAGGGACAAATCGGTTTTGAAAACAGCTCGCCAAATTTATTTTCGCCATTACAGGTTAAAAACGGGTAGGAATTTATGGCTGCCATCATGTGGCCCGGCATATCAATTTCGGGGATTATGTCGATGTGCCTTGCAGCGGCATAGGCAACTACTCCCTTCATTTCTTCTTGCGTATAAAAGCCGCCGTATAAGGTTTTTCCATCGCGCTGAATGATATGCTCTTTGTCGATACTAAAATCAGGATTATCGGCTGCACGTTTCATACACGCCGAATCCTGGTTGTTGAAGGTGCGCCAGGCACCCTGTTCGGTAAGCAGCGGATATTTTTTTATTTCAATGCGCCAGCCCTGGTCATCGGTTAAATGTAGGTGCAGCTTGTTCATTTTATAAAGGGCCAGCCGGTCGATAAATTTTTTAAGATAGCTAACCGAAAAGAAGTGGCGGGATACATCCAGGTGCATACCGCGCCATTCGTATGCAGGGTAGTCTTCAATTGATACTGCCGGCAGAGTTAATTGTTTATGGGCAATGCCTTCCTCGACAGAAACAGGTAAAAGCTGCCTAATAGTTTCTATGGCGTGAAATATACCTGCAGGGTATTTGGCGGCTATAGTTACACTTTTCGGTATTATAGTAAGTTTGTACCCTTCAGGCTGGCTGATTGCAGCGTCGTAAACGAAGTTTATCGAACGGGATTCGCCGGCTTTGCTAACGGCTAATTTTGTTCCTAATCCGCCGCTCAAAAGTTGGTTCAGCAGCTCTGCTTCGCGCTTAAATTGACGTGCTGCTGTTATGTTCGTTTTGCTAGTAATTAAAAACGAGCCCGTTCCGGGTGTCAGTTTAGTTGGATATGGTATCAACGGATAGCGGGCAACATCTTGTGCACTGACGTTTATAGCATTGATAATTAACAGGATGATTGCAAGCTTAGATGTCAGATTTTTGAAATAGTATCGGTTCATTGAGGCAGATATTAGCGGGTTGAAAGATAATAATTTCAAGTTAATATTATACTGTAGCTTGTGTTTCGGCCGCCACCTTCGTTTTGCGCCAGTATGCCTTTGCCCATTAAATCCCGTATGTCCCTCAAAGCAGTATCGGTTGATGATTTTGTTATTTTAGCCCACTTTGACACATTTAGTGTTCCATAAAAATCATCCAGCAGGTTATCAACCATTTTCTTTTGCCTCGAATTTAAAGCGGCATCGCGATGTCTATCCCAGAAATCACTTCTTAAGCTAACCTTTTCCAAAACGTCCATGGTATTATCCATCGACCAGCCAAGGCAATCAAAAAACCATATCAGCCAGCCGGTTATATCCAATGTGCCTTTTTGTGTTTGCTCCAATATGTCGTAATAGCTATTTCTTTCTTTTTCTATTTGTGCCGACATACTGTAAAATCGTTGAGACGATCTATCGGCCCGCGCCAACTGCATATCAGTTATAGCGCGGGTTATGCGCCCGTTGCCATCATCAAAAGGGTGTATTGTTACAAACCAAAGATGCGCCACCCCAGCTTTCATAACAGGATTAAGTGGTTGTTCATCATTAAACCAATTCAAAAACGCCGTCATCTCGTCCGGCAAATATTTGGCATCCGGCGCCTGGTAATGCACTTTTTCCCTACCCAACGGACCCGATACAACCTGCATAGGGCCGGTTTCATCGTTACGCCATTTACCGACCGTTATATTATGCAGACTGCTTTTCCCAGATGGAAAAAGCGCCGAATGCCAACCGTAAAGCCTATCTGCGGTTAAAGGCAGGTTGAAATTTTGCGTTGCATCCAGCATCATTTCTACTACGCCATCGGTTCGCCGGTCTGACGTTACCATACCTGCAAATTCTATCCCCAATCTTCGTGCTATGGACGAACGGACTTGTTCAGCATTTAACATTTCACCCTCTATAGCGCTTGATTTTGTGACGTCCAACGTAAGTGTTTTTAACAGCGCTTCTTCTTTTTGTTTAAAGCCCGCGGCGTTCATTTGGCCCATTACCATGCCCATGCCATAATTTACACGGCCAAGTTTTTCAGCAAGTACCTTGTCGTCCCAGGTAAAATTTGGCCATGCCTTTAACTTGTGTATATACATATTCGCCGTAAATATGCGGTTAATGTATGATTTATTCATCGTATAAGCAAATTATTCGACGCATTTTTGCGGTAAATGTGTGAATTATTCACCGCAAATTAAAAATCCTCAACCCGCTATCAGCGAATTGAGGATTAACTCATTCTTTAAAAAGTCGTTACATGTTTACTTCAACACATTCATCACCACCTCAATCACCAGCACAGCTGCCCAAAATACCAGTGTGACGTTCCATTCTTTTATCGAACAAAAAAGTAGCTTACCTCTTGATACTACAAATTCTTTCATAGGAATATTTTTTAGTTTTTCCAACCACCGCCCAGCGACCTGTATAGTTCAGACACTGCGCTTAATTCGTCTCTTTTTAATGATGCCAGTTCCAGCTCGCTTTGCAATACATTACCCTGTGCAGTTATTACTTCAAGGTAGTTGGCAAGGCCGTTTTTAAACAGCAGGTTGGCATTTTTAGTTGCTTGTTGTAAGGTATTCACCCTGTTAGCAGCTATTACCTGCTGCGATTTCAGCTTATCAATTTTCACCAACGCATCAGAGACTTCGCCAACTGCATTTAAAACCGACTGGCGGAACTGCAACACCGTCTTTTCGCGGTTAAGCTGGGCAACTTCATAATCTGTTTTCAAGCGTTTATGGTCAAACAATGGTTGCACCACACTGCCTGCAACTACACCAAATAATGATGCGGGTATATTAAACCAGTTGCTGGCCTTGAACGAGTTTACACCGCCTTCGGCAGTTATGCGCAATGCGGGATACATTTCGGCTTTGGTAATACCTACTTTGCTGTTGGCTATCATTAATTCAAGTTCGGCGCTCCTTACATCGGGCCTGCGGCTCACTATGGCCGATGGCACGCCGGCTGCCACATTTGTTGGGATCACCATTGCATCCAGGTTCGAATTCCTTGCAATTTTATCAGGCAAATCACCTGTTAAAATACGTAAGGCGTTTTCCTGTATGGTTAAGTTTTGTTCAAACTGCGGCACCAGTTGCTCGGCTGCCTGCTTTTGTGCTTCGGCTTGCTGAACAGCTAACGAGGTAACCTGGCCTGCATCATATTGCAGTTTGATTATCCGTAAGGTACTGTCATTCAGCTTCACATTTTTTTGTGCAATGTCAAGCTGGGCGTCAAGCATCAACAGGTTGTAATAACCTTGCGATACACTCGCAACCAAACTGGTTTGGATAGCTTTTTTTGCTTCCTGTGTTTGCAGGTACGCGGCCAAAGCTGTTCGTTGCTGGTTATGGATTTTACCCCATATATCAGCTTCCCATGATACGGCTAAGTTTGCCGAATAATCCTCGATGTGCTTTGAGCCGATATTATTCTGGCTCAGGCTCAAACCGTTAATACTGTTATCCGATGGGCGGCTTGAGCTGGCGGTAACGTTTAAATCAACCTGCGGAACATTGTTCCATTTTACCTGCTTAAACAGTAATTGCGATGCTTCGATATTTTTAACAGCAATCTGCATATCGTAGTTTTTTACGATGGCGCTGTCAATCAATTTTTGCAGGGTAGCTTCGGTAAAAAATTGTTTCCATTGTATATCAGCAATGCTGCTGGTATCGCCGGTTGTAGCTGCATTCCTGAACGTTTCGGGTAATGCAGGCTTGGGTGTTTCTACATCCTTTGATACCTTACAGGCGCTCAGCACCGATAACGTTAGTACCAAAATGGATATGCTTATATAATTTTTCATTTTGCTTTCTATTTATTATTGAGATCATTTAGTGCGATTCCATCCCCGGAAAACTCCGATTTCACTTTCCCTTTCCTGTCTTCAGGGGATGAAATCACACTTCTCTTATTTTTATGCGGTCAGTTCGCTTTGCAGCGCAACGGCATGGTTATCATTTTTTCCATCGCTAACACCATCAGCCGTTAACACTGGTTCTGGTGCGCCGGTTATTCTTTCCTGCAAGCCCTGGAATATGACGAACAACACCGGGATGATGAACAGACCAAGGATAACCCCTGAAACCATACCACCTGCTGCGGCGATACTGATGGAGTGGTTACCTTGTGCTGATGGACCGGTAGCAATACTCATCGGGAACAAACCGAATACAAAGGCCAGCGATGTCATGATAATCGGGCGGAGCCTTAATTTGGCTGCCTCAATTGCTGACGCGATAAGAGACAGTCCTGCCTTTCGCCGCTGCACCGCGAACTCTACAATCAAAATCGCGTTTTTGGCCAGCAAGCCGATGAGCATGATGAGCGCTACCTGTACGTATATATTGTTTTCGATACCGGTAAGGCCGATGGCGATAAATACGCCCAGTACACCTGTTGGAATGGAGAAGATAACCGCCAGTGGCAGAATATAGCTTTCATACTGTGCCGACAGCAGGAAGTACACAAACACCAAACACAAAAGGAATACGGCTGTCGACTGACCATTTGAAGATATTTCTTCGCGGGTTTGGCCGGTAAAGTCATAAGTATAGCCTAATGGCAACTGTTCCTTTGCTGTCTCCTCTATCGCCTTGATAGCCTCGCCCGAGCTAAAGCCGGGTTTTGGTATCGCATTTATTTCAATAGAGTTGAACAGGTTGTAACGTGATGCAGTTTCAGAACCATAAACACGGGTTAATTTAACCAGTGAATTGATCGGCACCATTTCGCCTGTTCTGTTTTTCACAAACACACGGTCGATAGATGAAGGGTCGGCACGATCGGCAATATCTGCCTGTACCTGCACACGGTAATATTTACCGAAGCGGTTAAAGTCTGACACCTGGGCGCTACCAAAATACACCTGCATGGTTTGCAATATATCTTTCACGCTTACACCAAGCTGGTTAGCCTTATCATCATCAACGTCTAATTGTAACTGTGGGTAATCGGCTTTGAACGAAGTAAATGCAAAAGCAACCGCTGGTTTCTTCATCAACTCGGTAATAAACTTGGTTGATATACCACTGAATTTGTCCAGCTTGCCGCTGGTTTTGTCCTGCAATACAAAGTCGAGTGCCTCAACGTTACTGAATCCAGGAACAGTTGGGAAGCTGAATACGAAGAAACTGCCACCGTGCACCGCGCCTAAATCGCCGCGTATCTGGGTCATTATCGCATTGATATCTTTTACCGCGCCACGTTCTTCGGGTTTCTTCAGCAATACGAAGAAGATGGCCGATGACGGGCTGTTTGACTTGGTAAGCAGGTTAAAGCCCGGTACCGATGTTACAAACCGTGCGGCAGGATTTTTGCCCACGCGGCTTTCGGCATCTTCCATTACTTGCGATGTACGGTCGAGCGAGGTACCTGATGGTGTGTTTACTGCAATGGCAATAAAACCCTGGTCTTCTGTTGGTATAAAGCCTGTTTTAGTGGTCCTTACCATCATTACTACCGCAAATGTCACGATAGCCAGGCCTGTAATGCCAACCCATTTATTTTTGGTTAAAAACTTAAGCCCGCCAACGTATTTATTGGTTAGTGAAGTAAAGCTGGTATTGAAGCCATTAAAGAAACGTTGCTTAAAAGTTGTTTTAACCGGCTGACCATTACTGTCATGATGCAACGGTTTTAAAAACAACGCTGCCAAAGCAGGGCTTAACGTTAAGGCGTTTAATGCCGATATTACGATAGCTATAGCCATTGTAAAGGCAAACTGACGGTAGAATACGCCTGTCGAGCCTTCAAGGAAACCTACCGGTAAAAATACGGCTGCCATTACCAGCGTGATAGATATCAGGGCACCGGTAATTTCGTGCATCGCTTCGAGTGTTGCCTCTTTTGGACCGAGGCCCTTGTGCTCCATTTTAGCGTGCACGGCCTCGACCACAACTATCGCGTCATCCACTACGATACCTATAGCCAATACCAACGCGAACAGGGTTAGCAGGTTGATAGAGAAGCCAAATATCGACATAAAGAAAAACGTGCCGATAATGGCCACCGGAACCGCTATGGCAGGGATAAGCGTAGACCTGAAATCCTGCAGGAAGACAAATACTACCAGGAACACGAGTATAAATGCCTCGATAAGCGTATGTTTTACCTGGGTGATAGATTCGTCCAGCGCAATTTTGGTGCTGTAAAAGATGTTGTATTTAACGCCATCGGGAAAGTCTTTTGCAGATTTAGCCATCAGGTCGTTTATCTCAATCTGTATCTTGTTGGCATTAGAGCCTGATAACTGGATAACGCCGATACCGATACCTTTTTTACCGTTTAAACGGGTGATGCTGGTATACGAGTAAGAGCCAAGCTCAACGCGGGCCACATCTTTTAAGCGCAATACCGAACCATCTGAATT
Organism: Mucilaginibacter flavidus; assembly: GCF_024055575.1. Classification (GTDB taxonomy): domain Bacteria; phylum Bacteroidota; class Bacteroidia; order Sphingobacteriales; family Sphingobacteriaceae; genus Mucilaginibacter; species Mucilaginibacter flavidus. Next base: position 600,970 of record NZ_JAMXOE010000001.1, read on the forward strand.
TGAGCGTATAGGTATATTTTCATATTCTTCGGGTTTTGCAAGCTTGCCTTTGTACTTTATTACATATTCAAATGCCTCTTTGCTACGCTCACCAAAACGGCCGGGAGCGGCTTCCAAACTTTTATCCTGTATGGCTGCAAATATTTCGGTAGGCGTAACGTGGTAGGTCTCCATCTGTGATGGGTTCAACCACACACGCATCGAATAATCTTTTAGTCCACCAAATATGGCGGCAGAACCTACACCGGGGATACGTTTAATTTCGGGGATGATATTTATTTGCGCATAGTTGGCAATAAATGTCTGGTCGTATTTCTTTTCATCCTCGGTAAACATACCGATAGCCATAATAAAGCTATTTTCCTGTTTGGCAGTGGTAACGCCCTGCTGTACTACTTCGGCAGGCAGCTGGCTGGTGGCCTGGGCCACACGGTTTTGAACGTTAACCGCGGCCTGGTCGGCATCGGTACCCAATTTAAAATACACTGTAATTGCTAAAGTACCATCGTTACTGGCGGTAGAGCTCATGTAAGTCATGTTCTCAACACCGTTGATAGATTCTTCGAGCGACGGCGCTACGGAGCGCAAAACGGTTTCGGCATTGGCGCCCGGGTAAATGGCTGTTACCAGTACCGACGGCGGAGCAATGTCAGGAAATTGCTGCAAGGGCAGCCTGGTTAAACCGAGCACGCCCAGTATCACCAGTAAGGTTGAAATTACGGTAGCTAATACCGGTCTTTCTATGAATTTTTTTAACATGATTTTTTAATTTAGATGTAAGAGGTCAAGAGTCAGGAACCAAGACAGAATTATTGTCTTCCAATTATGTTCGATATGACGTTTTATCTTGACTCTTGATTTCTTGATTCTTGACTCTTTTTCAATTAGTTTTTAGCAAGTGCAGCCGTCTTTTCTTTCGCTGCTTCGGGCTTAATAATAGTGCCGTCCTGTAAGTGATCGAAACCAGATAGCACAATTTTGTCGCCCACTTTTATTCCATCTTTAACCAGGTAATTGTCGCCGCTTTTGCCTACTACGGTAATCGCTTGCTTTTTAACCTTGTTGCTATCGGCTACTGCGAATACAAACACTTTGTCCTGCATATCAATAGTGGCCGATTGAGGCACCAGCAACACATCTTTGTGCTGCAGGCTTAGGCGGATTTTACCGGTATTGCCAGAGCGCAGTAAACCTTGCGGGTTAGAAAAGCTTGCCCTTAAAGTGATGGCGCCTGTTGTTTTATCAAACTGGCCGTCAATCATATCAACTTTACCTTGTTTACCGTAAGCAGTGTTATCAGCTAACACCAGCGATACCATAGGCACCTGTTTCAATTTATCGGTAAGGGTTGAGCCGGCGTATTGTTCTTTAAAGCTTACAAAGTCCTTTTCGCTAAGTGAGAAGTAAACGTGTACATCGTGCACATCAGATAACTGTGTAAGCGCTTCCGGATCGGCGGCGCCAACCAGGCTACCTTGCTTCTTGTTTAAGCGGCCTATGTAACCGTTAACCGGAGCCTTAATTAAAGTATACCCTAAGTTGATTTGCGCTGTGGCAACGTTTGCTTTAGCCGATTCAATATTGGCTTTGGCGACTTGTACAGCGGCTTTGGCTGTTTTTAACTGGTAATCAGATACTACCTTGTTTTCAACAAGCGGGGTAAGCTTATTAACTTCCAGGTCAGCGTTGCCTGCAGCTGCTTCGGCTGCATGCTGGCTGGCCAGTGCATTGTTTAATGCAGCGCGGTATGGCTGGTCGTTTATTTTAAATAAAGGCTGACCGGCGCTTACAAAAGCACCTTCATCAACAAATACTTTATCCAGTGTGCCGCTTACCTGCGGGCGCACTTCTACGTTTACGGTACCTTCTACCGATGCAGGGTATTCCTGGTAAGTGGTGTCATTGCCCGTGGCAATTACGGCCACCGGCAATGATGGCGCAGGCGGCGCTGCAGCTGTTTGCGGCTTTGGCGAGCAGCTGTATAATGATATTGCGAGTATCGCTAAGATTAAACTTTTCATGATTATTATTTTGTTGTTGTATGGTTGCATTGTTGTATGGTGTAAGTGCGTTGATTTGATCGCCTATCACCCGCAACACGGGTGATATGACGTTGAGATGTTTGTTATAACAGTACTTTTTTAACATCATTAAACTGTTTAACAGTGTTAAATATTTGTGCGAGGGTTTGGTTCATTGTTTTCATAGTTGCATTTATTTGTTGTTAATGATTATTTAATATTTACCTAACGCTGTTAAATAATTTAACAGCGTTTTATTTTGGTCAAAAAAATCAGGCGGCCATCGTCCTGATTATACCACCTATTGCATCTTTAAGTACCTGGCGGTTAATCTCGTCAGACGAGCCGCGACTTAACAGGTTAATAGACACCAGCCCGTGTACAACCGACCAAAAGGTGTAATATTTGGTACAAATTATGTCGCCTTCAAGGTCGTCTATGTTCATCATTTCACCAATCACGGCGCTGAATAATTCGTAGGGCCTTTCCGCCTCTGGTAAATTGTTTACCATTTCGCAGGCGCAGCTTGTTGTTACACCAAACATTCCCTGGTAAATCTCCTTGTTTGCAAAAGCAAAGTTCCAATAGGTTAACCACATATCTTCCAGCTGTTTGGCCGGTAAACGGTGCCTGTCGCGGGCCTGCTCCAATTCTCTCGAAAGCTTTAAGTATCCCTGGCGGGTTAATTCCAACAGTATAGCTTCTTTGTTGCTGAAGTATTCGTATATAATAGGCGCGGTGTATTCAATCACGTCGGCAATTTTGCGCATGCTCAAGGCTTGCCATCCCTCTTCCTTAACGATCTGAAGCGCAGCCTCCAGGATGTTGCACCTGGTTTCTTCCTTCAATCGTAATATCCTGTCTTTACTAGCCATTTTGTATAGGCATTAAATAATTTAACACCGTTAAGCAAATGTACAGCGATAAATTACTAAGTGTATTCATTTAATTGTCATTTAATTATGGATGGAATGTCATTAGAGAAGAGACATATCCGCAATGACACCTTAAAATTGATTAAAAGGCGTTTATTTGGTTTTAAGATACTCTTCTATTACGTCTTTTAGCTGCCTGACCGCATCGATTTTTTTAATAGTTGCCGTCTCCGACTTGTCAAAAATATTCAACAATAGCATATTTATTCCTTCGCTGGTTTTACTCAGGTGGTAGTATATCACCCTGAATCCGCCACTTTTTCCTTTACCTTTACTTCCATCTGAAATGCGAACCTTGTAAATTCCCTGTCCATATGACTCACCTAGGAAAGGGTTTTCAATCAGGTCCTGCTCAAGCTGTGTTATAGTATTCTTAAGAGTTTTGTATTTTTTTACTAACGGTTTTAAGTCCCGTTTAAATTCGGGCGTTGGATTTACAGTATTACTCATCCCAAAGGTCGTCCATTGATAAAGGCTTTAATTCACCTTTCTTAATCATTGCCACTTCCTTTAAGCTTCTTTTCACTGCTGCCAACTCGTCTTCCGTAAACCCGTCATCATAGTTATCAATATCGATGCGGCTTCCTTTCACTTTTTTGACAATATCAGATATCTTCGAAATTACGCCTTCTTCGTTATCGGGTAATTCAATAGTTAACGTTGTCATTTTTTAATAGATTGTTGTTTAATTCAAATATACGAAAAAGTAAAATCATTCCCATAATTCACCTGCCCATGCTATTTCAAATCCTCAATAATAATTCAATATTTGCCTTATGAACCCTTTAATCGCTTACCTCAAACTCCTAAGGCATATTCCAGCTGAGGATGAGCAAATCATCGCCGCCTATTTTGAGGCAAAGCAATTTAAAGAAGGTGAATATTTATTCAAAGGCGATGGCAGGGTAAGCCGCGAAATGTTTTTTGTGTGCAAGGGCATAATCCGCATTATGTCGGTTAATGATAAGGGTGTTGAGGTTACCCACTTTTTTTATAACGAAAATAAATTTTGCTCCATACTGCAAAGCTTTAATGAGGAAACGCCAACACCAGCTGCCATACAGGCCTGTTGCGATGCGGAAGTGTTATCCATAAGCAAACGCGGACTGATGGATCTATACCATCAGCTCCCCTGGTTAAAACAGGTAATAGATAACATTAACCAGCTGCATTTAATTGAAAAAGTAAACGTGCGCAATACCTACCTCGGTATTGATGCCGAAAACCAATATAAGTTATTTACGGTGCAGCAACCGGATATTGCCATGCGTGTGCCTTTGAAAGATATTGCCGCCTACCTGGGCATCACACCACAATCGTTAAGCCGCATACGCAAAAACATCAGTTAGATTATGATAGAAATAAGAAAAGCTACCGAGGCCGATCAGGGTGCCATTTGGGAAATAATACACCGGGTGCTGCAGGGAGGCGATACCTACTCGTTCGCCCCGGAATCGACAAGAGAGCAAATGATGGCCTATTGGTTTGCTCCGGGTAAGCACACCTACGTGGCCCTTTACGACTGCAAAATAGCTGGCACATTCGCCATTTGTGATAACCAGCCAGGGCTTGGCTCGCATGTAGCTAATGGCGCTTTCATGGTTTCGGCATTATTTGCCGGCAAAGGTATAGGCAAAGCTATGGGTGGGTTTTCACTAACAGAAGCCCGGCGGCTTGGCTATAAAGCCATGCAGTTTAACTTCGTGGTAAAAAGTAATGAACGGGCAGTTAAACTTTGGCAAAGTCTGGGCTTTAATATAGTAGGCGAAGTGCCCGATGCTTTTAATCACCGGCAGTTGGGGCTTACCAATACTTACGTTATGTACCAAAAACTGTAACAGCTATTTATATGAGAAAATCTATTGCCATTGATATGGATGGTGTTATTGCCGACGAGGTGATACAACTATTAACCTGGTACGATCAGCACTACGGTGTTAAAATACATCCTGCTGAACTTAATGGTCGCCGGGAAGAGGATGTTGTGCCCGAAAAGGATGCCTACAGTAAACTCTCGGCTATGCCCGGGTATTTCCGCACTACGCCTGTTATGCCCGGCGCCGTTGAAGCGGTAAAAAAACTGGCTGAAAGTTTCGATATCTTCATCGTTTCGGCAGCCATGCAATACCCGCATAGCTTATCGCAAAAATTGGAGTGGCTGGGCGAGCATTTCCCATTTATCAGCTGGCGTAATATTATTTTTTGCGGCGATAAAAGCATTATCGGTACCGACTACATGATTGATGACCATATTAAAAACCTCGACTATTTTAAAGGAAAGACCATTATGTTTAATGCCTTTCATAATGTAAACCACACCCATCACCAGCGGGTAAATAACTGGGACCAGGTTTTGGAATTGATGGCAAAAGAGATATAATTTAAAATTTATTGGTTTGCCTTTGACCCCAGGCCTGCGATCTGGGCTAACAAATTTCACTCCGTTGGAGCTTGGGAATCGTTCCTAGGGTGTTATTGGTCACAAAACGTTTCTATGCAATCAGCCCCAACGGGGCGGCACTCATCAGGGCAGGTCGCAGGCCTGCGGAATTACAGAAATTGACATTACCATTAACTAATGTTTTTTAATTTTAGCCATGAAAAAATCAATTGCTATTGATATGGACGGCGTAATTGCCGACACCGAAACACATTTCATCAACTGGTACGAACGCGACTATGGCGTACGCGTTACCACGGAGTCGATACGGGGACTTGAAGAAAACGAGATGTTCCCTGATAAAACTGCGGCCCGCAAGTTCGCTTTTACTCCCGGCTTTTTCCGCACACTGCCTGTTATAGCAGGCGCTGTTGAAGCGCTTAAAACTTTGATGGAAAACTACGAGGTTTATATTGTTTCGGCAGCAATGGAATTTCCGCAGTGTTTACCCGAAAAGCTGGAATGGCTGAATGAACATTTCCCTTTCATCGACTGGCGGCACATTATTTTTTGCGGCGATAAAAGTGTTATTGGTACCGATTATATGATTGACGATCACATTAAAAACCTCGACTATTTTAAAGGCACAACCATTATGTTCCACGCTTTTCACAACGTTAATTACACCCATCACCAAAGGGCAAATAACTGGGATGAAGTGCTGGCGCTGATGGAAAATAATTTTTAGGTCTTTAAAAATCAGGGCTAAAGCTAAATTTGATACCGTACCTGGAGGCGCCGGGATGGTCCAGGTAATTGAACCGTCTGATTAAATCAACCCGTAAAAACTTAAATATGTTGCCTACACCCGCCCCTGCTTCAATATAGGGTGTGCTGCCCAGGGCATAGGTGCCGTATGCGCCATTTGTGGCCGGTGGAAACCGGTAAAGGCCTTTGGTTATTGCGGGATTATTTTCATCGCGCAGGCCACCATATAATATTTTGCCCGACAGGTATTCGCGCCATTTAAGGTGCTCAATCAGCGGTATTTTGTTCAGGAAAAAGCCGTTAAAGCTTTGGGTAAAATTAAGGCCCACGTAATGGTCGCTTACAAATTCAAGATAGTTCATGCGGTTGTAACCATCCCGGTCGTAAGCCAAAGATTGGTTGGCCGGACTGATGTTCAGCAGCGGGAAAGGCACCTTGCCCTGCACATAGCCGCCTATTACGGTAACATCGGCATAGCCAAGCTGCGAAAAGTAAAATCGTTTATAAATATTTAATCCCAGGTCGGTAAATGCGTACGAGCCATACAAAAAGCTTTTGAAACCGCGGTTTACCTGCAAATCAAAAATAGGATACTTGCTGTAAATGGTGTGCCGGTCCTGGCTACCTTGTATAATTTGCTCGTGTGGGGCGTAGCGCAGGTGCACATCAAGCTCGCTGGTGGTTAAATCGTGCACTACCTTATTTACCCCATCGTTAAATTGATAAACCAATTGTGCTGCCGGTGCCTGGTTCCAGGTTTTTAAGGTAACGCGGTACGAGAGGTGATTTTCAAAATCCTTCACATACTCAAGCTTGAAAATACCGCTGTAAAGCCAGTAATTTGTTTTACCGGTTTGGAACGACGAAAACGCCGCCTGGCGGTTGCTTATCGAGAAGGTATGCCCCGGGACATCAACATCATACAAAAAGCTTATTTTAAAATAATCGTTGGGGAACCTGTAGGGCGCCACTTTGTTTAAACTCAGGTAGGCAATCGCATCCAGCTTTATCTTTTTGTCCTTTGTGCCGATGGCGCCATAACCTTCCATGTAAAACATGCTGTCAAGTTTTGGCGTAGTGCGCGCCCCACCCTCGAAACGCAGGCCCTCCTGGCTGTTAAATGAAAAGAACTGCCCTATCGGCCCTACCTGTACCCACCCAAAATCGGCATAACCACTCGTAAGGGTTGATGCTATCCACATGGTTCGCTTAAACGATGCCATTTGCCCAAGCTTGTTTACGTTGCTGTATACCTGTGACTGCTGCCTGCTGAGCGTATCAGTACGATGGGCGGCCCAGAAGGCTGTATCTGCGCGGTTTACATTCGGGGCAATTTGAAGGTCTTTGCCCTTATAAAATTCTTCGGGCTGCGGCGTATTAAGTTTGTAGCCTGTATAACTGACCGTTCGCTGGCCTATAACGCCCCAGCCTTTCTTTTTCGAGAGGCCAAAATCGGCTTTTACATCGCTTTTGGTGAGGTAATACCTGCCGCCGGGCTGCTGCACAAAATCGAGCCTGATTTTGAGGCTGCGCATAAAGTTGATGTTGATCTCCTTGTTTACGTTCATCTCACAGGCCGTAACCGCGTAGTGCCCGTCGAGCGTAACTACCAGTTTGCCTTCAAAAAGCAGGTCGCCTTTGGTGCGGGGGGTAAACATCACTTCAACCTGCTTGCCTGCCGGCGTATTAATGGTATCAGCTATAAAAAACTTGTAATAATTGGGCGAATGGTCGGCAATGGGGCTTAAAAACTGGCTGGCTATGATAAAGACGTTGTTTGAATAAATGTCGAGATTATTGCCATACAAGCGATTTAAGTAAACGTCCAACCCGGCGGTATCAATAAACTTGATGATGTTGATCTGCTTTTGCGCCGTTAATACCTGGATATCTTTTGAAGGTTCTTTGCGGTGATAAATGTCCGACAGCTTCTCGCTTAATAAAACAGGCAGCAGGGTTTGTTTCTGTCCGTCGATATTGGCGGTGGTATCCAGCATAAATTTATACTTGCTGAAAAATTTGCCGTTAATAAATTTTTGCGGCAGGTTAAAAAACGACAAACCTATCCGCTCATACTGGTTATATTGCAGGTAGGCGGCGCTTTCCATGCGGTTTTCATCTTTATGGTTGATGATCTGCTGGATAAGCGACACGGCCGGATTGCCCTTGTTGCGGTATTTTTCTTTTTTTGCCGAGGTTATGGTTACCCCCTTAAGCTGGGTTTGGCTGCCGCGCAGACTTACATTCAGTGCATTTTCCTGCCCGGGCTTAATGCTTTTCACTATGGATTGGTACCCCATGTGCGAAAACGTAACCGAAGTAAACGAGCCTTCGGCAATAAGGTCGAATTTCCCCAGCGAATCGGTATTGGCGCCGGTGGAGGTGCCAGTAAAGTTTACGTTAACGTATGATAGCGGCTTGCCTGTGGCAGCATCAAGCACATGGCCGGTAACCCGGGTAGTTACCAGGGGCTGTACGGCGGCTTTATGCGCGGTATCGGCACTGGTTTTTAAGGTGTCCTTTGATTTTTTAAGGGTATCGGTTTTTTGGGCAGTAACGTTTAATGCAAGCAACAGCAGGCAAAAACAACCCAGTGTTGCTGCCCGGCTTTTATTAAAAAGCATTAACCAATTAAAAATATTTTTACGGTAGAAAGCTAACACGCCTGCACTAATCCAGCAAATAGGTAACAAAATAATATAAACAATAAATAGATAATAAGAATTACACAAACGTATTTATACAGCTATAAAGTATTATAAGCCTGCTTTTTACTTATTTGCGAGTATAAGCATTTATTCTGTAGCGTTTCTGAAGTTGCTATAGTAAAATAAAAATAAGCGCAAATAAAAAAGCCGGGGCCAGTTTAATATAAACCAGCGCCGGCATAATATGTTTGCTTATTAAAGTAATACCCTGGGAAGCTAATAAAAGCTTTGGGATACTTAAAAGCTGAAGCTCTTATTTTTAGTGGTGATTTTTAAAATCCGCTCCTGGATGCTGCTTAGCGCATTACCGGTTTCTTTCAGCTCCTCGGCAGAAACATTGTATTTTTTTGCCCAGTATTCATCTTCAGAATTAGCCTTTATTTGAGAGATTTCGCGGTTTTTGATGTCGATATTTGCCTTAGTTTCCATGGTTGATTAGCGTTAATAGTGTTAATAATAAACTGCTTACAAGGGTATACAAAGGTACAGGCTAAGTGGTTAATACAGCATTATCATTGTGTTAATTTAATGTTAACAGCGTGAGTGTGGGAGGAGTTTTAGGTTGGGTTGTCGCAGTTGTCTGAACCATGATTCGCTTGATTATAGGATTAGAGGATGCCTATCTGACGGGTAAAACAAAACATTTTGAGCCGATAAGAGCCGATTTTGGGCCAATTATAACAGGGTGTAATATGATCCCGGTCCTACTCCTTGTCTTTCTATCAATTTCGCGGTAATCAGACTATCAAGCATTCTTTTGATCGTCGAATTAGAAACACCAAGTTTGTTGGCAATTTCGCTGGTTTTGATGCCAGGATTGCTTTCAATAATGTACAGCAACTGTTTTTCTCTGACTGAAATCCTTTGCGCTACACCATAAGCATCTAGTTTTTGCATTAAGGACTTTTGTATATTTCCGATACATGATAAAAAGAATACAATCCATTCAGTAATATCCTCACCTGGTCTTTGAGATTGGCAAGCTCTCAAAACCCGGTAATATTCCGTCTTCCGACTTTCTATCTCATGTTCAAAACTTACATACCTAATCCACTGATAACCGTTTTTTCTTAGCAATAATGTCGCTAGCAGACGGCTAAGTCGCCCGTTGCCATCCTGGAACGGGTGAATCGATACAAACTCATAACAAAAAAGTGCGCTTTTTACTAATGCATGGGTATCTAAATCCGCTGCGTACCAGGAGACCATTTCGCGCATGGCATCCTCTGTAGGGAAACCGGGGGGAGTTGTCTGAAAAATGATTTGGGTAGTTCCGTCAGGTAAATGAGCTTCCACAGCGTTTGTGTGTTGCTTATAATTACCCTTGTGCCATGCATCCTTAGTACTGTATTTTAGCAGTTGATTGTGAATATTTTTCAAATCATTTCCGGAGACGGATATAGCTTCATAATTTTCGTCTATTAAATCCAAAACCTCGAAATAACCCACCACCTCCTGCTGGTCGCGCTCTTCTAATTTTGTAATGTCTATATTCTTTAAAAGAACATTTACCTCTTCATCGCTCAGCTTTGAACCTTCAATCCGTGTGGAAGCACCTACGCTCCTGACCGTGGCAATAGACTTTAATTCTTTCAAGCTTTGACCTTCCCGCCGTTCAATGGCTTGCCATGATGCATCAAAGCGATCGATTTCACTGATCAAATTAATCAGTTGCCAATTCAAATCCAGCGTTTCGGTATGTACATTAACCTTATTCATTACACAAATATAATAAAAACAAAACATTTTGAGCCGATATGAGCCGATAAGAGCCAATTATGAGCCGATAGGTGATAATACCTCAAATAAAAATCCGGTGAATCTCTTAATCTGTTTAATCCGGGTTCGGAAACTTGTCCGTCCGGTTTGGGGAATGGGTGGTTGCGGACAAAGCCGGACAGGCATTTTACTTACTACAATATTTTACTGCTAAGCATGCGTGACGCAGGTACCTCTTTGGACTTACACCGTATACCCCGCCAGGTTGAGAAGAAAAATATGACGTTATAAAAAAACGGGACCATCATCATTGATAGTCCCGTTGTATAGCTGGCAAAAGCGCAGGTCTTTTTTTAGACCGGATCATTACTCAGTTTTTGTAACTTTAGTAGTGGTAGTAGTTTTTGTGGCGGGTGTTGCAACCGCTGTTTTTTTGTAAGTTCTGTGGTAAGTATGTACCGGCTTATGAGTTGTTGAAGTACGCGTAACATGGTGCGTACTTACATTAGCGGCAACAGCCGGTTTGGTTTCGGTAGTGGTAGTTACCTCGGTTGTAGTAGGTGTGGGAGCAGGTACAGCAACGGGTGCAGGAGCAGGCGTACGTACAGTATCATGTACTACAACTACTGTTGGTGCAACGGGTTCGGTTGCCGGCGGTGGTGGGGTTACCACTGTCGGTGCTGGTACGGGTTGCGGCTTTGAATGGCCGGTTACGGCACTCTCGGCAGCATCGTTGATAGCACCGGGGGTTCCTGTGCCGGTCATCTTAATTTTGGTTATTGTACGCCCGTGGGAGCCTTTTCTAACCTTCTTTTTAATTTCGATCTTATTTTTTGTCGTGTCCTGGGTTTGGGCCTGCGCAGTTTGGACTGTCCAAACCAAGCCTGCTAATAATAATATTAAACTGATCTTTTTCATAACGATTTATATTTACTTATGTATCATTATGTAACATACCTATTACAATATTGTTTTTTATTTTAATTTATTAAACTAAAAAGAAATAAATATACTTTAATGGACTGTAACGCCAGTTATGCCCGGACGTTGACGTTAGTATCCAGGCAGACCAAAGAAGTGGGTCACGGCTCTTTTCTACCTACAACCTTAAGGTTCGTAGATTGTCCTGCGCAGTCAACCAACTGGCGGACCGCTCCTCACAATTGACGATGCGGTGGACTCCCCCTCCCCAAAAACCTTTCACCTTTCAGCTTTTACCTTTCACCTATTCTTCCTATACTTGTACTATTGACAATTACATCCGCCAATTATGCCCAGATATTGTTTAACCCTTGATTTAAAAGACGACATTGCCCTGATTGCCGAGTACGAACGCTACCACGAGGCTATCTGGCCCGAGATAAGGGAGAGCATTACCGGCGCCGGCATTACCGGCATGGAGATTTACCGTTTTGATACGCGCCTGTTTATGATTATGGAGGTTGATGACACTTTCAGCTTTGAGCGCAAAGGCCAAATGGATGCCGGCAACGCCAAAGTGCAGGAATGGGAGGATTTGATGTGGAACTACCAGCAGCCGCTTAAAAAAGCTATGAAGGGCGAGAAATGGGTGCTGATGAATAAGATATTTGAACTTTAACCCGCTTGTCATTACGAGGAACGAAGCAACAGCGAACTATGCAAGTCCGCCCTGTAAAGTTCGCGGTTGCCGCGCTCGATCCTCGCTCGCAATGACAAAGTTTTATAATTACTAACCAATAAATAAACCACCAATGAACCTAAAAAAACTGTCGCTGCTGCTGTTGCTTATGGTAATAACCGGCACCACCTTCGCCCAAAAAAGTATCGGTAACGAAACTGATGCGCAAAAGAAAAAACGCATGGAGTGGTGGACAGACGGTCGCTTCGGCATGTTTATCCATTGGGGATTGTACAGCGGCGCTGCCAGGCACGAGTGGGTAAAGCATAACGAAAAGATCGACAATGCTGGATACCAAAAGTATTTCGACCAGTTTAACCCGGATTCTTTCGACCCAAAAAAATGGGCAAAAACCGCCAAAGTTGCCGGCATGAAGTACGCTGTGCTCACCACCAAGCACCACGAGGGCTTCTGCCTGTTCGACTCGAAATATACTGACTATAAAGCCACCAACACAGCTGCCAAACGCGACCTGGTGCGCGAGTATGTAAACGCCTACCGCGCAGAGGGTTTGAAAGTGGGTTTCTACTATTCTCTGCTTGACTGGCACCACCCGAATTATACGATTGATGATATTCATCCGCAGTCGCCTGCAGACAAAAGCGACGCCAGCTATGAGCGGATGAACAAGGGCCGCGATATGGCCAAATACCGCCAGTACATGCGCAACCAGATAACAGAGTTGTTAACCAACTATGGTAAAATTGATATCATCTGGCTTGATTTTTCGTTCCCCCGTAAAGACGGGCACGGTAAAGGCAAGGACGACTGGGGCTCGGTGGAGCTGATAAAGCTGATCCGCAAGCTGCAGCCTGGCATCATCATCGATAACCGCCTTAACCTGGAGGAATATAAAGATGGCGCCGACTTCGAAACCCCCGAGCAGGTGGGCACCGACGAACTGGCGAAATATCGCGGCAAAACATGGGAAACCTGCCAAACCTTCAGCGGATCGTGGGGTTATTATCGCGACGAAAACACCTGGAAAACACACCGCCAGCTGCTCGATTTGCTTATAACGTCGGTAAGCAACGGCGGCAACCTGATACTAAACGTTGGGCCAACCGCCCGCGGCGAGTTTGACTACCGCGCAACCCGCGCTTTGGACAGCATGGCCTATTGGATGCATGCCAACAACCGCGCCATTTACAATTGCACCTACGCGCCCGATACCTACAAGGTGCCCGAAAATGATAAGCTGACCTACAACGCCAAAACCAAAAAGCTGTATGTACATTTGTACTATTATCCGCAGGGCGGCACAGTAACTTTGCCGGGCTATGCAGGTAAAATTAAATATGCAGCGTTTTTAAATGATGCGTCGGAGTTGTTATACAAACCATCGCCAGGTAATCCGGATGATTTGATATTAACTTTGCCCGCCAAAAAGCCGCAATACGAAATACCTGTAGTGGAACTTACGCTGCAATAATTGAATTAAGATTTAAGAATGTCGACACAGAAACATAGTTATATCCGCATCCACCCGAAAGATAACGTTTTGGTGGCCCTGCAAAACCTGCAACAGGCAACTGAAATAAATTTTGAGGGCCAAACCTTTAAACTAACTGAAAAGGTTGATGCCAAGCACAAATTCAGTATAAACGCGCTGCAACCCGGCGATGAAATATTTATGTATGGCGTACTGGTGGGTAAAGCCACAGTGGAAATTCCACAAGGTGGTCCCATAAGCACCCAAACCGTGCACCATGCCTCGGGCGAGTTCCACCTTGGCAAACGCAAGCTGGACTGGCAGCAGCCGGATGCAAGCAAATATAAAGGCAAAACCTTTAACGGGTATCACCGGGCGGATGGCTCGGTAGGTACCGGTAATTACTGGATTGTGGTGCCGCTGGTATTTTGTGAGAACCGCAATATTGATGTATTGAAAGATGCTTTGGTAGATAAACTTGGCTACAAAAAAGCAAAAAATTACGATGGTGATGTTGACCAGTTGATGAGACTGTACCAGGCGGGAAAATCCGTTGAAGAAATATTGAATGCCGATATTGAGGACTCTGCGGACAAGGCTGGCTCGAAGAAGTTTTTTAAGAATATTGACGGGATCAAATTCCTGACTCACGAAATGGGTTGTGGCTGTACCCGCAGCGATGCACAAACTTTGTGCGGGCTGATTGCAGGGTATATTACGCACCCCAATGTAGCGGGTGCAACTATATTGAGTCTTGGCTGCCAGAATGCACAGGTAAGCATACTGGAGCAGGAAATAAAAGTACGCGATGCCAACTTCAGTAAGCCGCTGGTAATACTGGAGCAGCAAAAAGTAGGCACCGAAAGCGACCTGTTAAAGCAGGCTCTCAAACAAACCTTTGCCGGCCTGATGCAGGCCAACCAAACCGGACGGACACCTGCGCCACTATCAAAACTTTGCATAGGGCTGGAGTGTGGTGGTTCGGATGGATTTTCGGGCATATCAGCAAACCCGGCATTAGGCTATGTGAGCGATCTATTAGTGACTATGGGCGGCTCGGTGATATTATCAGAGTTCCCTGAATTGTGCGGCGTAGAGCAGGAACTGAGCGACCGCTGTATGGATGAGGATAAAGCCAATTACTTTATGCAGCTGATGACCACCTATAACAAGCGTGCAGAGGCTGATGGCTCGGGCTTTTACGCCAACCCATCACCGGGCAATATAAGGGACGGATTGATAACGGATGCTATTAAATCGGCTGGGGCGGCTAAAAAAGGTGGCACATCGCCGGTTGCAGATGTGCTTGATTATCCCGCCAAAGTATCAAAACCCGGATTAAATTTACTTTGCACCCCCGGCAGCGATGTAGAGAGCACGACGGCAGAAGTAGCAGCAGGAGCGAATATTGTACTGTTTACAACCGGGCTTGGAACCCCAACAGGTAACCCGGTAACGCCGGTTATCAAGTTATCGACAAATACCACAACGGCTTTAAAAATGCCGGATATCATCGACATTAACTGCGGTACCATTATAGAGGGCGACGAAACCATACAGCAAGCCGGCGAACGCATACTGGATTACGTAATACAAGTAGCCAGCGGCGAAGCAGAACCGGCATCGGTGCGCTTAGGGCAGGATGATTGGATACCGTGGAAGAGGGGGATATCGTTATAGATGCCCCTCTAAATCTCCCCTGAAGGGGAGACTTTTGAATAGCATGACGGATTGTATTTTTTACACAAACAAAAAAGCCCTCCCGTTAGGGAGGGTTGGGAGGCCCTAATGTTCAAACTAACCAATAAACAAGTAATAATAACCGGCGGTGGCAGCGGGATAGGCAAAGCAATGTCGGTACTATTTGCAGCGCAAGGTGCGAGCGTACATATCATTGAGCTGAACGAGGAAGCCGCAAATGATACCGTAACCGAAATAAAAGCAGCTGGCGGCAATGCGGCGGTACATAAATGCGATGTAAGCAATCAGCAGCAGGTTTTAGATGTCTTTAATTCAATTGGGAAAATCGACATATTGATAAACAATGCAGGCATAGCCCACATAGGCAAAGCCGATAACACCAGTGAAGCTGATTTCGACAGGATATACAATGTGAACGTAAAGGGTGTATACAACTGCCTGTTTGCTGCGTTACCTATTATGAAAGCCAATAAGGGCGGGGTGATACTAAACACGGCATCGGTAGCGGCGCATGTGGGTATAACCGACAGATTTGCCTACTCTACCAGCAAAGGCGCCATCCACGCCATGACTCTGTCGGTAGCGCGCGATTATCTGAATGAGAACATCAGGTGCAATAGTATATCGCCGGCACGGGTGCACACACCCTTTGTTGATGGCTTTATCGCCAAAAACTACGCCGGGCAGGAAGCCGAGATATTTGAAAAACTATCCAAATCACAGCCTATCGGCAGGATGGCAAAATCTGAAGAAATTGCAGCGCTTGCCTTATACCTTTGCTCAGACGAAGCAGGGTTTATAACCGGAACTGATTACCCGATTGATGGGGGCTTTATTACATTAAACAACTAAAATTGATTTCGGATTTCGAAATTTCGATTTCGGATTTATAGTATAAAAACAACACACATGAAATTAATCAGATTTGGTGAGGCCGGCAAAGAAAAAACCGGTGTGATCATCAACGATAAAAAATACGACACTTCTGCTTTTGGCGAGGATTATGGCGAATCATTTTTTGAAAACGATGGCTTAACCCGTTTAATCTATTTTTTAGAGGATAGCCTGCTGCCTGAAATTACAGAAGATGTACGCCTGGGTTGTCCGCTGGGCAGACCATCAAAAATTGTTTGCATCGGTTTAAACTATATCGACCATGCCAGGGAAACCAATGCCACCCCTCCTACCGAGCCGGTGATATTTATGAAATCGACCACGGCAATTACCGGCCCCTTTGATAATATCATCATCCCAAAAAACTCTGTAAAAACTGATTGGGAAGTGGAGCTGGCAATTGTTATCGGCAAAAAAGCGAGCTATGTAAGCGAAGAAGATGCAATGGATTATGTGGCAGGCTATGTATTGCATAACGATGTATCTGAACGCGAATTCCAGATTGAGCGAGGCGGTACCTGGGATAAGGGAAAAGGCTGCGATACGTTCGCCCCTATAGGCCCATTCTTTGCCACCAAAGACGAAATTGCCGACCCGCATAACCTGCGCCTTTGGCTAAAAGTTAACGGCAAAACCATGCAGGATGGCAATACCTCGAACTTTATATTTAATATCCCGCACTTAATTTCGTACACCAGCCAGTTCATGACTTTATTACCTGGCGATATTATATCAACCGGTACACCTGCCGGAGTGGCCCTGGGAATGAAGCCGCCTGTGTATTTAAAAGCCGGTGATGTGATTGAATTGGGAATTGACGGATTAGGCGAGGCCAGGCAGATACTGGTTGATTATAGCGCTTAATACATCCCCCGGTTTTAAAGCGAATTAAAGCTGGCAGTTATTTTAACTGCCGGCCAAAAATGTCTATGTTTATTGCCTGTAAGCGTTATCACAACAAATATATACGATGGAGAAATCACCAAAATGGGTAATGCTATCCATTTTACTGCCCTTTATATCTTTTGCTCAAAGCAATTTTAAACCGGGGTACCTTGTTAATCTCAAAAACGACACTGTAAAGGGATATATTGACTACCGGGAATGGAAACAAAACCCACGTTCGTTCAATTTTAAGACAAACCTGAATAGCACGGTCCAAAAGTTAACAATCAGTAACACTCAGGCTTTTGGTATTGCCAGCCTTGAATACTTTGAACGCGCCGTGGTTAGTATCAGTGCCGGGAATGTTGAAGTTGGCAGCCTGGCTGTTGGTGTAGATACAGCCCGTGTAACGGATACGGTATTTTTAAGAACGATAACTACGGGTAAAGGTGTATCCCTTTATTATTTAACCGATAATATTAAAACACGATTTTATATTAAAGACGTAAAAGATCGCCGCTTGAAGGAACTTGACTATTTTGTTTATATGGATGCAGATGACAACTCTTCGGTAAAAACTATATACGCGTACCGGACGCAGTTATTAGCATTTGCATATACCTATCAGCCAGACAACAAAAGCTTAGTTCAGCGGATCCAATCGGCCGGTTACTCGGAAACAGAATTGAAGGCTATCGCAAATACGATAAACGGAGGATCAAACACACAGTTTTTGCATGATAAGCTTTCAGCAGTGCGTTTTTTTGCCGGGGCAGGCATTACAGCAAATAAATTAACTTTTAGCGGAGAAAACGGGCCCTTTCCTGATGGCACCAGCCGTAGCCATACTGCGCCGGAATTTTCAGCCGGGGCGGATTTGATCCTGAATAAAAATACACAGAAGGTAGTTTTCAGAGCGGAGTTAATGGCAGCCGCCAATCATTATAATTTCAATCTGTCAACGCCCGGTGCTTTTATAATTAACTCAAGTCTGGATGTTAAACAATTAAATATTTCAGTTATTCCGCAATTTATTTACAACGTTTATTCAACGCCGGGGGTCAAGGCGTTTTTAGGAGCAGGGGTAGCTTTTAATTTCGCGTTTTATAACGATTACCATTATTTGACAATGTACAGCGACGGGCAGGTTGTGAATGAAAAAAAATATGCGCAGTTTGATAAGATGTGGTATTCGTTTCCTTTAAAGGCCGGCGTTTTATTAAATAACAAACTGGAAATATTTGGTTCGTATTGGTTTTCGTCACCAATACTAAGCAACACAAATTACGCTGCCCATGTAATTGCTTATAAAGCCGGCATAAACTTTCTGTTTGGGAAATAAGAGAACGTTTTAGTTAAAGTTCTTGTGAATCTTTATAGTTTAATGTAGGTATGTTACTTCTAAAAGCAGCAATATATTTATCGATGTATTGCTGCTTAGTTTTTGCCTTGTACTGCATAATAAACCGTGGATGCTCTAAGGCAACAATTTTTTTAAAATACCCTTTCGCATCATTCAGCTTACGTAAAAATGTTTCGTTTTTGCCGGTACCGAAGCAAAAGCAGGTATCGGTATAGCAGCCCAGGTCTATTTGTGTTTGAATGTTCCAGGTTATAAAATCGTAAACCGAAGCGGTAAGTTCCTTGCTGTCGTAATAATTGTAGTTTATTTCTTTGCCGTCTTTTGTATCAGCTGTAAAACCAAGCGGACAAATGGAATTGATATAAATGTGCCTGTAAAATTCCTCAGCACCGCCAAAGGCGGCTATCATCTCATAAATAAATACCGATGAGGGTTCATGTGTTTCTTTACCCTCGTAGCTTATGCCGCATACTGCTTTTAGCCGTTTCGAATCAGTAAACGGTACGCCGGTAACGCCTCCGCCAAACCTACCGGGGTTAATGCCTAAAATTAAATGCCGATTGTTATTGTCGTTATAGTATTTGGTGTAAAACTCCTGCATAATCCGGCTGGCCTGCCCGTTTTCTTTGTAAGGGTTCATGATGTTGATGCCCGGCGGCAAAGTGCCTGTAAAGTCAAGCTGGTTATTGAATTGAATTACTTTTTGGGCGAAGGTCATGGATTGATTTATGATTGCGATAAAATTAATCGGATATATCCAATTTGTACCCGATTTTATCCAAATAAAAAGGCCCTGCAAATAAACATCTGCAAGGCTGTATTATAAATCGTGTTAATCTTTACTGTTGAATAGCTTTTCCGTCGTACGTTGCTGACTTTAAAATCTTTTCGGCAACTGCCACGGCAGCAGTCGAAAGCGGTGCATAGTTTAAGTCGTTGCAATATTTTTGGCCTTCGTGTATGTTCCACCAAAGTAGTTTTACTACTTTATCTGCGCGGTCTTTTGTGCGGCCAGCGTAGTTTTGTTCTTTGTAGATAAGCGCCCAGGTTAAACCGCTGATAGGGTAACCATCTTTTGCATCGGTGTTGCTTAACGAAACTTTTGCATCGTCAGGTATGGTAATATTACCGGCTGCACTGGTTGAAGCAACGGTCGGGGTGATGTAATTACCGCTTTTGTTTTTCAAATCGGCAAAGGTCATTTTATTTTGGATAGCGTATGATAGCTCGATATAGCCAATAGCACCGGGGGTTTGTTTTATTAAACCTGCAACGCCCTCGTTACCTTTACCGCCCAGACCAACGGGCCAGTTTATAGCCGAGCCTTTGCCCGGTTTAGTGCTCCAGTCGGCGCTAACTTTTGAAAGATAGGTAGTGAAAATGTTGGTAGTTCCGCTACCGTCGCTGCGGTGAGCGATGAAAATACCGGTTGACGGCAGTTTAACGCCGGGGTTTATTTTTGCTATGGCAGCATCGTCCCACTTGGTAATTTTGCCTAAAAATATGTTGGCAAGCACTTCCGGGTCGAGTTTCAAGGTGCTTTTCAGGTCGGGCAGGTTATAGCTGATAACTACGGCGCCGGCACACATTGGGATATGCAAAACATCAACGCCTATTTTTTTAGCCTGATCGTCGGTTAATGGTGCGTCCGAGTCGCCAAAATCGATAGTTTTATTAGTAAGCTGTAAAATGCCGCCACCAGAGCCAATCGACTGGTAGTTTACCTTTACGCCTGTTGCCTTATCGTACTCAGCAAATAGCTTTGAGAAAAGCGGGTAAACAAAGGTACTGCCCGCGCCAAGCAATGTGTTTGCATCGGTTGTTGATGCTGTAGCCGGCTTGGCTGTACTGTCGCCACCTGTTTTTGTATTATTGCCACCGCAGCTAAACAAAGCCGAAGCAGCTACCGCTAATCCTAAAATGGAAAGCTTACTAATCTTCATGGTTTTCAATTTCATAATGTTAATTTAATATTGATTACAAAGAGACGGTTTACAATTATCTAAGATGTTATCATAATGTTAAGTAATTGTAAACTGGTTAACAGTCCATTATGTGTACTTTTTTACGCAGAATTAGACGACATTTCGTTAGTTCCATAGCTATAAACAGCAAAATATAAAATACTAAAAATGCGTTTAAACAGCTAAAAACTTATCAATATGATAGGCTTAAGGTGTTTTATAAATAAATAATTTTAGCTTGACGAGGTTTTATTAATAATTTGCAAGTAGTGTTAAAACGCTATGAAAATATTTGGCATTGATTTAGCTTTGCTTAGGCAATCGGCACTTCCGCCTAAAATTATGGGCAGTATAAAATACTGTACACTAACCAATTATAGGTGCTTTTTGCTATTAATTTAACTAGTATAAAATATATGCTTATCGAACTACTTGAAATCAGCGCTTTACTTGCAGTGCTAATTTTGCCTGTGATATTTCCGTATAAAAAACAGGCCAGGGCAATCAAAATTCCTAGAAACCATAGTGATACTTCGGAAGCCAATTATGCTATTAACGAGCATGGTTTTTTAGAAGAAATTAAGCATGACAAGATAAAAAGCCATGCAAACTAAAAAGTTTTAGCAAGCCGCTGCCAATTTGGTGAGCGGCTTTTTAATGCTATATACTATAGTATGTATGTAGAGTATACCGCATCAATTGGGATGCAGTTATCCTTTCAGTATTCGTATCAAATCATCATTTAAATAGTAAACTTCCTTACCATCTTTTTGAGGTGTTAAAATTCTGGCCTTTACCAGATCTGTCATGTATTTTGATAATGTTGTGCGCGACGATCGCTCAATCAATTGCCCAATAATTCGTGGTTTTAAATATGGTTGACTAAAAATTGCTTCATTGATCTCTTTGTTATACCATTTCATCTTTGATTTGCCATACTCAAGCGTGGCATTCATTTGCGTCAATATCTCCGTTATAAGTTTTTCGGTCAGTAGCGCTGTATTTTCAACAGCATCAAGCATATACAATATCCAATCTTTCCAGGCGCCTCGTTGTGTCACAGTGCCTAAATTATAGTAGTAATCATCTTTATTAAGAATGATGTATTTAGAAAGGTATAAAGTTGGCTGAGACAGCAACCCTTTGTTTACGAGGTAAAGCAGGTTTAATATCCTGCCTGTCCGGCCGTTCCCGTCCTGGAAAGGATGGATCGCTTCAAACTGGTAGTGGGCTATACACATTTTAAGTAAGGGGTCGGCCGGGTACTTCTCATCGTCATTTAAATACCCGAGCAAGTTGTGCAGTAATTTTTCAATCAAGCCAGCACCCCGTGGTGGCGTGTAAATAATTTCACCTGCCCTAAATTCGCTTTGCCCTCTTTTAATAGTCGTTTGCGATTGCGGAGGCCTGATTCCTGCTACTGTATTTTTTACTTGCCTGAAAATACTAATGACGCTATCAAAATCAATTACCTTTTTTTCATTTATAAGATGATAACCTTCCCACAATGCCTCGCGATAGCGTAAAACCTCTTTGGTAGCGACATTTGCATTATCTTCCTGGACAGTATCCGATACGGCTTTGTATAACTCGTCCTCTGTTGTAAAAATATTTTCAATGGCAGTTGATGTTTGCGCTTCCTGTAAGGCAATGGTGTTAAACAACATAGTTGGGTTGGGCAGGCGCAATACCGTTTTATTGGCACTTGCCAATGCCCTTGATGCCGAAACCAGTTTTTTAAGTATGTCGATATCATCTTCAATTTGAGCCGGTGGCGGCAACAAAGGAATTTCATTATAAGGTTGATTTCTGTCGTAAGCCATCAGTTAATATGTCCAGTTTTATGCCATTTCCTGAACATGATGCAATAATACATCAAAAAACTGGACAAAAAAAGGAACGTGTCCAGTCTTTATCAAAAAACTGGACACGTTATCAAATCTGTCCATCTTTTGTTTAATTTCTCCCTTAAAGTTTTATTCAGTAATCTTGAATAAAATAAACCCGGTATAAGCCTCTACCAAAAATGACCCGTATCAATCCCATAACAGCAGCCTGTTTAGTTTGCTTTATCGCTATTAGCGCAACTTATGCACAGCCAAAAAGCATCCCGCAAAAAGTTGATGCGTTAATAAAAAAGATGACCCTGGCCGAAAAAATTGGCCAGCTAAACCAATATAACGGCGATTGGGCGGCTACGGGCCCGGTGACTACTGATGTTGGCAACAAGCTTGATGCAATTAAGCGGGGCGAAGTTGGCTCAATCTTAAACATCGTAGGTGTACAGCACACCCGGGTGTTCCAGGAAGCAGCGATGAAATCGCGGTTAAAAATTCCACTGTTATTTGGGCAGGATGTGATACATGGGTACAGTGTAACTTTCCCTATTCCACTGGCGGAAGCCGCAAGCTGGGATTTGGATGCCATAAAAAAATCGGCACGAATTGCGGCAACCGAGGCTGCGGCAGGCGGTGTGCACTGGACATTTGCGCCCATGGTTGATATCGCCCGCGATCCGCGTTGGGGCCGGGTAATGGAAGGGGCAGGCGAGGACCCGTACCTGGGTTCGTTAATCGCAACGGCAAGAGTTAAGGGCTTCCAGGGGAATGGCCTTGGTAATTTGGATGCAGTTATGGCCTGCGCCAAACATTTTACCGCTTATGGTGCAGCAATTGGCGGCCGCGATTATAATAGTGTTGATATGAGCCTGCGGACCTTGTGGGAATTTTACCTTCCGCCCTTTAAAGCGGCGCTTGACGCTGGTGTTGGCACATTCATGAACTCTTTTAACGACTTAAATGGCACGCCCGCTTCGGCAAGCCATTATTTGCAACGCGATATCCTAAAAAATAAATGGGGTTTTAAAGGTTTTGTAGTGAGCGACTGGGGTTCCATCGGCGAAATGATAAACCATGGATATGTAAAAAACAACTACGAAGCCGCCGAAGCCGCCATAAATGCCGGTAACGATATGGATATGGAAAGCCGCAGCTACATTAACAACCTGGCCAAGCTGGTGGCAGCTAAAAAGGTATCTATAGCTACCATTGATGAAGCTGTAAAGCGCATACTCACAAAAAAATACGAGCTGGGCTTATTTGACGACCCTTACCGTTTTAGCGATGCCGAACGCGAAAAACGGGTGCTGAACACGCCCGAAACTATCGCAGCCGCCCGTGATGCGGCACGCAAGAGTATCGTATTGCTAAAAAATAATAACAAGGTTTTGCCATTATCAAAAAACGATAAGTCAATCGCGCTTATTGGCCCCATGGTAAAACTAAAAAAGGAAAACAAAGGATTTTGGGCTTTGGATGTAGGCGACGAAAACCAGGTGGTATCGCTTTACGAAGGTGTGCAACAACATACGGGCAATGCAAAACTGCTTTATGCGCAAGGCTGTGATGTTACCGATACGACTCGCACAGGGTTTAACGAGGCCTATAAAACTGCTATGCAGGCCGATGTGGTGGTGATGGCCATGGGCGAACGCTTTGACATGACAGGTGAGGCCAAAAGCCGCTCGAATATCCATTTGCCGGGTGTGCAGGAAGAATTGATTAAAGCTATTGTTGCCACAGGCAAACCGGTGGTGGTATTGCTTTACGCTGGTCGCCCAATGGTTTTCGACTGGACCGCAGACCATGCCCCGGCTATTTTGTATACCTGGTGGCTGGGCAACCAGGCAGGCAATGCCATTGCCGATGTGTTGTTTGGCAGTTACAATCCGGGCGCAAAACTACCCATCACCTTCCCGCGTACAGAGGGACAAATACCCATTTACTACAACCACTATAATACAGGAAGACCTGCCCATGCTGATAATGACGTAAACTACACATCGGCCTATATTGATTTGTTAAACAGCCCTAAATTTGCTTTTGGGCATGGCCTAAGCTATACTACTTTTAAGTATGACAACCTTAAGCTCAGCAAAAAATCGATGTTGAAAAATGGCAATATTAGGGTATCATTCGACCTGCAAAATATCGGCGATTATGCCGGCGAAGAGGTAGCACAGCTTTACTTGCGCGATGTGGTGTCGCAACCCGTAAGGCCCGTTAAAGAACTGAAGGATTTTAAAAAACTGATGCTGCAGCCCGGCGAAAAAAAAACGATAACATTTACCATAACTAAAGACAAGCTTGCGTTTTATAACGACAAGCTTGATTGGATTACCCAACCCGGCGAATTTAACCTGATGATTGGCAGTGCATCCGACGATATCAGGCTGCAGAATAACTTCAACCTGGACAACTGAAAGCCCCACACGTTATGAAAATACTCACCCATAAAAATTACAACGAAATGTGCCGCGCCGCTGCGGATATAATCGTTAAACAGGTACAACAAAAGCCCGATTCGTTGTTCTGCCTTACCTCGGGCGACACCCCGGCGGGGATATACAAGCTACTTGTACAATATGCTAACGAGGGCAAGGTTGATTTTAGCCAATGCTGGTTTGTGGGCCTTGACGAATGGGTTGGAATGGATAAAAATGACGCGGGCAGCTGTACCAATTTTTTGTACGAAACGTTTTTTATCCCGGCAAAAATAAGCCCATCGCAAATGATGGTTTTTGATGCCAAAGCCGCTGACCTTGATGCGTCATGCGAAGCAATGAATAGTTTTATAAAAACGCATGGTCCGCTGGAGATTATGCTGGTTGGCGTAGGGATGAACGGCCATATCGGCCTTAACGAGCCGGGTGTTAATTTTAATTCGTATGCACACCACTCGCCACTGGCGCCGATAACCGTTGAAGTTGGACAAAAATACTTTAAGCACGAAACCCACTTAACCGAGGGCATAACACTTGGTCTTAGACACTTGCAGGAAGCCGGGATACCTATGCTGCTTGCATCGGGGATAAAAAAAGCAGGGATAATAGCAACAGCGTTAGAAGGCAACGTCACCAACGAGGTGCCCGCGTCAATATTCCAAACACTCTCATCGGGACATGTCATGCTTGATGAGGATGCAGCATCAGGGCTGATTAATGGCCATTGAGGACAGAAGAAGTTGATGGTTCATAGTGGAACTGCGGGAAGTAATCGGTATTCATTGTGAATAACCCCAATTTACTGTTCGGCCATGAACCATCCCGCCCGTGCGGGATCAGCTATGATATTGCTTCAATAACCATTTTATTGTAACAATCTGCTTAGCTCTCCAACAATTAATGCGGGTGTCTGTTGATGTTTTATATCAGCCGAAACTATTAACGCCGAATAAAATGAAAACAGACGAACTAATAAATACCGCCACTGCCCTGATGACCGGTGACAAGGGCCTGCTGGCTATGGACGAAAGCATTGCAACAAGCTCCAAACGCTTTGAAGAAGCCGGCATCCCAACAACCATTGAATACCGCCGCGCGTACCGCGAAATGATTGTAACCACACCCAACCTGGGCAAATGCATAAGCGGAGCTATTTTGTTTGATGAAACCATTTATCAATCAACTAAAAAAGGAGTGCTGTTTATCGATACGTTGAAGAAAGCAGGTATTATCCCAGGCATTAAAGTTGACGAGGGCACTGTCGACATGGCCAATTTCCCAGGCGAAAAGATTACCGAAGGGATTGATGGCCTTAGGCAACGGCTTGAAAAATACTACGATCTTGGCGCCCGCTTTACCAAATGGCGTGCTGTTATAATTATAGGCGAAGACTCCCCAACAAAAGGGAATATTGAAGCCAACATGCATCTGCTTGCACGATACGCCGCCCTGTGCCAGGAAAATGCTATTGTACCCATTGTGGAGCCCGAGGTGGTGATGGATGGCGACCACAGCCTGAAAAAGTGTGCCAAGGTAACCGGCAAAGTTTTAAAAGAACTGTTTAAGCAACTTGCAAAACAAAAGGTTGATTTACGCGGCGTGATACTAAAACCTAATATGGTTTTGCCCGGCATCAAAAGCCCAAAACAGGTGGGTATTGACAAAGCAGCGAAGGCAACAGTTGAATGTCTGCTTAAAAACGTTCCGCCAACCATTGCCGGGGTTGCATTTTTATCGGGCGGGCAATCGCCTCAGCTGGCTACTGCGCATCTAAATGCCATGCATGTAAAATATAAAGGTAAGCTGCCATGGCCGCTAACCTTCTCGTTCGCCCGCGCTATACAGCAGCCGGCAATGGATACCTGGAAAGGACTGGATAAAAATATAAAGGCCGCGCAAAAACTGCTTTACACCCGGGCCAGTCTTGACAATGCCGCGCGCAGGGGTGAGTATACGCCGGAAATGGAATCTTAATAAGAATCAAGAACCAAGAGAATGAAAACTTTTGGCACGCCATCCACCCAATGAACTAGTGAACCAGTGAACGAATGAACGCCTTTAAATGAAGAAACTAATCGTTTTCGACCTCGATGGTACCCTTGCAGAAAGTAAGGCTGCTATTGACCAGGATATGGCCCTGCGGCTTGCCGCGCTGTTAACAGTTGCTAAAGTGGCCGTAATATCAGGCGGCGATTGGCCCCAGTTTCAGAAACAGGTACTTGCTCACTTGCCAAAAGGAACAAAACTTAAAAATCTATCGATACTGCCCACTTGTGGTACTAAGTTTTATCAATATAAAACCGGTTGGAAACTACTTTATGCCGAAAACTTTACAGATGCGCAGAAACAAAAAATTACTGCATCGCTAAAAGAAGCGGTAGAGACATCAGGCTACAAAGCTGCAAAGACCTGGGGAGCAACTATTGAGGATAGGGGCAGCCAGGTAACTTACTCAGCTTTGGGGCAAGCGGCGCCGCTGGATGAAAAGAAAAAATACGACCCCGATTTTAAAAAACGAGGTAAGATAAAGCAATCCCTGGATAAGCTGATTCCTGAGTTTGCGGTCAACCTGGGCGGCGCTACGTCTATCGACGTGACAAAAAAAGGCATCGACAAAAAATATGGCATGCATAAGCTGCACCAGGTGCTTGATATCAAAATAAGTGAGATGATTTTTATCGGCGATGCTATTTTTCCTGGCGGTAACGATTACCCGGCGAAGCAATCGGGTGCCTTTTCAGTGTGCACAAAGGATGCAGATGAAACAAAAAAAATTATTGAAGGTATTATAGGCTGCCTTGACGATGGGCGATATAAAAAGGGATTTTAGCATTCCAAACATTTATGGTAGAGGTAAAAAAAGAAGGCATCATATTACAAACATCCAATCTTGATTTTGAGAATGAAAGCGTACTTAACCCTGCTGTTTGGCAGGACGGTGATAAGGTGTACCTTTTTTACAGGGCTGTGCACGATAACAACCAAAGCTGCATTGGGTATTGCCGGCTGGATGGCCCGCTAACTATCGAACAAAAAAACAATACGCCATTTTTAACCCCGGAGTTTGACTACGAAAAACACGGCATGGAGGACCCGCGTATTGTTAAAATTGACGGCTTATATTATTTAACTTACGTGGCCTTTGATGGTGCCAACGCTCTCGGCGCGCTGGCTACCTCAACTGATTTAGTAACCTTTACACGACAGGGCATTATTGTACCGCAAATAAGCTACGCTGATTTCGACCGGCTTACCCGGCACGAGCCGGTTTTAAACGAAAAATACCTGCGTTATAACCGGGGTGCAAATATTTTAGCTGATAAAGATTTTGTCTTTTTCCCCCGGCGGATAAATGGAAAGCTAACCTTTCTTCATCGCATAAAACCCGACATCCAAATAACATCCGTTACTGGCTTAACCGAGTTGAACAACGTATTTTGGGAGCAATACTTCAGGCATTTTGATAAGCATATTTTATTAGCTCCGAAATACCCGCACGAGGTAAGCTACGTAGGTGCCGGCTGTCCGCCAATAGAAACCGAACATGGTTGGCTACTGATATACCACGGCGTTAAAGACATGGTTAAAGGCTACGAGTATTCGTGCTGCGTGGCATTGCTTGATTTGGATAACCCGCAGCACGAAATTGCCCGTTTACCCTATCCCCTGTTTAAGCCCGAACTACCATACGAGTTAAAGGGTGATGTGGACGATGTTTGTTTCCCCACCGGCACGGCCCTATTTGGCGACAGTCTGTATATTTATTATGGCGCAGCCGATGAATTAATCGCCTGCGCCAGTGTGAGTTTCACAGCATTGCTGGATGAGTTAATTTCTACTGCAAACTCTAAACCAGCACCGCTCCCCCATCAATAACAATATTTTGCCCGGTGGCAAATTGCTGTTTCATCAGGTAAACAAAGGCAAGGGCTACGTCCTCAGCTTCGCCAACACGCTTTAGCAATAGCGCTTCCGCCTGAGATTTGAAAAGGCCTTCGCGGTCTGCTTCGGACATGCTGCCCCATAGGTTTGTTTTAATTACACCAGGAACCACTGAATTAACTCGAATTGGGGCAAGCTCAACTGCCATTGCCCTCACGAAGCCCTCCATTGCGCCACAAATGCTCGAAGCGACCGACCACCCCGCGCCCGGCCGTAAGCTGGCGGTTCCACTGATTAATGATATCGCTCCACCTGCATTGATGTTGGGTGCGCCGTATTTAACTGCGGCAAAGGCTCCCCAATAACGTATGTTAAAAAACGAGCGGGCCTCATCAATATCAGTTTCACCAATAGTGTGCAGCGTTAGGTTTTCGCCGGCGGTGTACACCATGTGGTCGAATTTGCCGGCGGCTTCAAAAAACTGTTTGATTTGTTCTTCCTTGCTTAAATTGACAGCAAAGCCGGTACTGCCTTTTGGAAGTTCTTTTAATGCGCTGTCTATCTTGTTTTGATTGGCTGAAACGATCACAACATTTGCCCCCTCGGCCGCCGCAGCTTTAGCTGTCGCCAGCCCAATGCCCGAACTGCCGCCTAATATAATTACCCGTTTGTTTTTTAATGATTGGTTGAATTTTACTGAACTGTCCATTTGTTTTATTTTTAACACTGCAAAATTGTGGGGTTAAAATGCTGAGACACTTAACAAATGGTAAATTCGGAAATTAAGATTCTGAACCATAATTTTCGTGATTAAGGGGATGCCCTGAAAATGTCTAAAAAGTTAGAAAAGTTCGGAAGACGCTGGGCTTATACGTTACTTGTTCAGTTGAAAAGGCATCCTTAAATTCTAAAAAATACCAGTTACGAAAACCTTCCCCCTTTCTGCCTGTTAAATAAACACATCAATATTTACCGGCATGAAAAACAGCATCATTATAACCGCGTTTATCTTTAGTATTTACTTGCTATCGGCATGCGGCGGCGACCACATGGCCCGAAGCGGCAAGGGCGATACCGTAAAAAGCACCTATCCGCCAACCGTCGACTCGAGCAAGTTTGATAAAGATACCGGTCGCAACATCCCCGGCATGCACGGCCACGGCACCAGACGGGACAGCGTGAAAAAGTAAAGTGCATTTTTTAGGCCTGGCGGGGTTGAGGCGTTTTATTATTACCTTACATTTGTAATAATTTATAATTTCACGCTACACACCTTCACCCATGGAAAAGCCAATAATATTTTCGATAGACGACGACCCGCAGGTGTTACGCACTATTAGCCGCGATTTAAAATCGATGTACGGCAAGGATTATCGCATTATAAACACCACATCGGCCAACGAAGCATTGGAGGCCCTTGTTGAACACAAAAACAGTTCGGACGTGGTGGCCATGTTTGTGTGCGACCAGCGTATGCCCGAAATGGAAGGCGTTGCTTTTTTAGAGAAAGCCATAAAAATATACCCCAAAGCCAAGCGCGTTTTGCTTACGGCTTACTCTGATACCGAAGCTGCCATAAAAGCAATTAACGATGTGCAGCTTGATTATTACTTAATGAAGCCCTGGGACCCGCCATCAGAAAAACTATACCCGGTAATTGATGATTTGCTCGATGACTGGCAGAACGATTACATACCCGATTTTAAAGGCATTAAAGTTGTCGGCTACCAGTTTTCACCGCAATCGCACACAGTTAAGGACTATCTGGCCAGCAATCTCATCCCTTATAAATGGCTGGATATTGAGAAAAACCCGGACGCAAAAGAGGTGCTGGCGCTTAACAATATTAAACTGGAAGAATTGCCGGTGGTAGTGTTTGACGATGGCACTTACGCATGCAAGCCCACCATCAGGTCGATATCGGAAAAGATTGGGGCCAATCCGCAGATAACCAATGATATTTATGACGTGGTAATTATAGGCGCAGGCCCCGCAGGATTGGCTGCAGCAGTTTACGGCGCATCCGAAGGTTTAAAAACCTTGCTGATTGAACGTAAGGCCCCAGGCGGACAGGCAGGCACCAGCTCGCGTATTGAAAACTACCTGGGTTTCCCGGCAGGGCTAAGCGGGGCCGACTTAACCCGTCGCGCCATAACCCAGGCCATGCGTTTGGGCGCTGAGTTTTTATCGCCGCAGGCAGTAAATGACATCAAACAAAAAGACGGTTACAAAACCATTATACTTGACGATGGCCCGGAAATAGTGAGCCGCACCGTGGTAATTACAACCGGGGTTGATTACCGCAAGCTTGATGTTAAGGGCGTTGAAAATTATACCGGCGCAGGTATTTACTACGGCGCTGCAACAACAGAAGCTTCGGCCTGCAAAGGCAAGGAAGTTTATGTAATAGGCGGCGGCAATTCGGCGGGACAGGCGGCGGTTTACCTGAGCAAGTTTGCCGATAACGTTTATATCATTATCCGCAGGGATAGCTTGAGTTACACCATGTCGGCCTATTTGATTCAGCAGATAGCGAATTTACCCAATATACATGTACTGGCCGATACCGAAATTATTGAAGCGTGCGGGCATAACTGTTTGGAGAAACTGACACTCATTAACGTAAAAACAAAGGAAACCGTTACCAAAGAGGCGGCAGCGCTGTATATTTTTATCGGCGCAAAACCGTATACGGACTGGCTGAAGCTTGACATCTTGAAGGACGAAAAAGGCTTTATTGAAACCGGTCGCGAGTTAAGGCGTTATGAGGATTTCGGCAAAATATGGAAGCAAAACCGCGACCCATTTTTGTTGGAAACCAGCTGCAACGGCATATTTGCCGCCGGCGATGTTCGAGCGGGAGCCATGAACCGCGTAGCATCAGCCGTGGGCGAAGGCTCGATGGCGATAAGCTTTGTGCATAAGTATTTGGCGGAAGTTTAGGGTGTTGGAACGTTGTAAGGTTAAAAAGTTGGAATGTTATTGATACATAATTGAAATAGACATCATCATGGAAGACGAAGTTTGCAAGCATTTAGCTGCTATTAAAACCTTAAAGCATGCTAAGGATTATGTTTGCGAAGAATGCATAAAAACGCATAGCACCTGGATGCACCTGCGCACCTGCCAAACCTGCGGCGTTACGCTTTGCTGCGACAGCTCGCCTAACCAGCATGCCAGCAAACATGCGGCTGAAGCAGGGCACCCTGTGGTAATATCAGCCGAACCCGGCGAACGCTGGCTGTGGTGCTATGTTGATGAAGAAATGGCGGAGTATTGAAGGAGTTGGCAGTTTTCGGTTTGCAGTTGGCAGTTAAAAACACCGCAAACTGCAAACTATTTACCATTCCTCACTGCTATGCAAAAAATAACTATCAAGCGACAATGGCCCCGAACCCAATATCAGGAACATGACCAGTGCCGCCAGCGCAGCAACCGACGGCCATACCATGTAATTGATGGCGTCCTGGAAAATACCGCTTAAAAATATCGCGCCGAGCACTATGGGTATTTGTATAATACACCCAAATCTCGTTAAAATACCAAGCCCGATTAAAATGCCACCCACCATGTGGGCAAACGTTACATAATACACCAGCGCCATCAATACGCCCGGTGAAATGTTGACCGTGTTCTGGTTTTCAATAAGCGCTTTAAGGTATTCGGTGTTGTTCATAAAGGCGATGCCTTTAAGTAACAAAAAGCCTCCAAGCGCGATACGAACAACGTCGATAAATTTGGGGTGATGCGTGTCGCCCCAGTTTTCAATCCGATGAACAAGATTCATAATAACCTCCGGTTTTAAAGATTATAATTGGGCTGCGTGCTAAAGGGAGTTTTTGGGATAAACAGCCTTTAGTTTGTTTTAATAAATATAAGCAGATTGTTTTGATAAAACAATAATCAATTCTCATTCCATGCCTATATTTTTGCCGGAAAACGTTCCTGTTCACACTGAAACATAAGGAACAGGGTGGAACAGGAACATCTCGCCAAAAGTTACTAAAAAGCTTGTTTCTGCAACAATAATGCACTTTTTTACTTATTTACCACGTTAAAAAATGCATAAAATGCTGACAAAACAGTGTCAGCATTTTATCGTTTTTAATGTCGGAAATTTGCAGCCTCAAAGATATCTCCCCATTGTTGGTGTTCGGAGGATCAAAAAAGGGCGGGAAAGTGCGATTCCCTCCCCTGGGAGGGTGGAGGGAAGGGTTTCTGCGCCATGCTTTTGCGCATGATTATTAAGAGTATAATAGTTCGATAGACCCCACCCTTCCCCGTCCTGGGGCGGGAATCGCACGGGCCACGGCTTTTTTAATTATTCAAACACCCATGGTGACAACACCTACAAAGGCCGTAACTACTATCTCAATCCCTTCCCTTCCAAATATTTTATCAAAGCTGGTGGGTTATCTGTTTGCAGTCCCTTTAAGCCTGTGGCAATTGCCTTGTCCCATACCAGCGGCCCTTCCAGCGGGCTTTGCGCATCTGGCCAAACAGGAATATTTAACGTTGCTGCAAATGCCAGCATCTCTTTTGTGTACGTACTGTAGTCCCCGTCCAAAATGTCAGGATGCCAGGTATCGATAAATTTCTTCATCGATTCAACATTTTTTACACTATCGGGCGTACTCAGCATCAGCGGCATGGTCGGGTATGTTTTGCGCCAATCTGTAACTTGTGATGCTTTGTTTATGTAAACCAGCACCTGCTTTTCCATGTGGTATTGCTTGAGCAGGTTAAGGGTAACGGCTGCATCGGCCTCCTTAAAATCTATGTAGATATAAATTTTATCTCTGCAAAGTTTTAATATTTCTTCAAATAACGGAATGCGGTAGGTTGCCGTGTCGGCATTGTTTTTAGCTTTTACTTTTAAATCCCGCAGTTGCTGCAGGGTAAGGTTCTTTATTAATCCCTTAAAGCCTGTCATGCGGTCGGTACTGGCATCGTGCATACTAACGAGCTGCCCGTCGGACGTGGTACGCAGATCTATTTCAATATAGTCGGCACCGTCTTTAATAGCCATTGCATAGCCTTCCAGGGTATTTTCGGGGTATACGGTATGGTCGCCGCGGTGGGCGGCAACAATGTATCTGTGCCTTGCCGCCGGTGCGGGGTTTTGAGCGTTTGCGCTGGTCATCAATAATATCCCGGCAACAGCAATAAATAAGAATTTCATGTGGTTTAGCTTTAATTTTTGTCGATTAATTAACTATAGTTCGATATAAGAACACGATTCTTTGAGTTGCGGGCGATATCCCAATAGCTGGTCGTGGCCTCACCCTGCCCTCTCCAAAGGAGAGGGTTCTAAAAATGGATTTACGAAAAGCGAAGCTAAAGTCCTCTCCTTTGGAGAGGATTATTACATGAGGGCTGCGCCGTTTAGGTGAGGCGAAGTAAGAGATTGTGGTGTACCAATTCTTATATCGAACTCACGTTAGTTAACTATCGTCCCCGATGTTTTTTTGCCTTTTTGTTTGTAATGGTTTTCGCGCTCCCTGTCTTCGTCATCCATCTCGGCACCTTTTTTAATTTTTCGCCAATTGGTGTTTTTGCCGTAACGGGCCATCGCTTTTTTAGTATCGAATATCCGGGTATCACTTTTTACAAATGTGTATGGAGTATAATCGGGCTTATCGGTAAAAAAGTCTTGTAACAACGATGCGGTAACGTCATATTGGTTTACATACGGTACATCCAACACGTTATAAATGGTTTTTAATATCGAACCAAAATTGGCGTGTGTATGGCTTACATATCCCTTTTTAACGTACGGCCCGGCCAGCATAAGGATTGAGCGGTGAGCGTCGATGTGATCAACACCACCCTGGGGGTCATCTTCGGTAATAATTACCAGCATGTTTTTCCAGTATTTGGTGTGCGACAGGAAATCAAGTATACGGCCAACGGCCAGGTCATTATCGGCCATGTAGGACTGCCTGTACGGGTAACCATCTTCGGGCCTTTCATCGGCCCCGTGGTCATTAGGTACCTGCATAGTGATGAGCGATGGCATTTTCTTTTTACCGGTGATCCACATTTTGGTAAACTCGCTTTTAAATTGCTCCACCCTGAACTGATCGGGGATGTTTGTATTAAAGCCGGCGTAATTATGGCTGGTGCGGGTAAATAAAGCCTTTTGCATAGGCACCATAACCAGGTGGGCGGCACCTGTATTGGTATCTTCCCAAGTTTCGCGTACGTGGGCGGTTTCGTTGGCCTCGCCAAAATTGTAAAAATTTACGTGTTTGCGCTCCAGTGCTTCCCACAGGCCACCGGTTTCGGCATAGTCTTCGGGGTCCATACTGCCCGTTGAACCAGGGAAGCGGCGACCGGGCGCGTTTGAAAACAGTTTGGCGGTTCTGCTTGTATTGGAGTTAGCTTCAACCCATTCATTGGGTATAACACCCATCATCCAGTGGTGGCCGTGAATGGATGCATCGCTATCGCAATAATAGTTATCAGAAAATGCGAACTGGTTGGCCGCTTTGATATGATTTGGCGAAACATTAAGATTAGGGAATTGTACGCGCAAGGCATCGGGTAAAGTATACTCGCAATGCATCCCAAACCGTGCTAAAGTACTATCACCTTTTGCATTTTTTAACTGCCCTAACACCTCATCATAAGTGCGGTTTTCTTTGGTGATGTATACAATATACTTTATTGGGGTAGGCGATGAGCCGGGTAAAACAGGCAATGGGTTTTGAGTTGCCACCGTTACCGGTTTACTTACAAAAGTATTGCCGATAGCCTGCCGGGTATAAGCGGCAAGCTGAACATCATTAGGCATATCAACTTTTTGAAAAGTACCTAACTGAATGTCGCCAATGTACGTTCCCTGGGGCGGTGCTACAAAACCCTGCCCGCCATTTGGGCCTGCGCCGTAGCCCCGGCACGATGTAATGTATAATTCCTTTTCATCGGCAGATAATTTTACTCTTGACGTTCCCCAGCCGGTAGGGATCAGCCCCCTGGTGGTTTTTGTAGGCACATCAATTACCGCAACTGCGTTAAAACCCAAAAGGGCTACATAAAGTGTTTTTTCGTCTTTACTAAGGCTGATACCGAAAGGCAGCAAGCCCCTGAATTTATCAATGCGGGCATCAACCTTTATGGGGATATCGCCGAGCAGTTTATGGTTTTTGTAATCAATAATAGTTATGTTATCGTTGGTAGCATTGGTAACATACGCGTATCGGGTCCCAACGGCTATCGAGTTGGGGCTTGCTCCGCCGGTAACTTCGGCATCTTCCAGCATCTGGCCTACCTGGTGGCCGGTTTTAAACTTGTTAATAACCCGGTTGCTTGCCAGGTCGATGGTGAACACACTCATAGCCTCAGGCGATGACGGACTGCCAACTCCGGGGATCCTCCTGCCTTCGACAACTGTCCCCTGGCGCGATTCTTTGGTGTTATCGCCATAGGGGTGGCGGGATATCATGATAGAATCGGCATTTTTAGGAGTGGCACCTTTAATGAGCGGGTACGAATACATCCCTACGTTAGCCACAAAAGCAGTTTTTTTATCCGGACTTAAAGCCAGCCCGAAAGGCTGGCGGCCTGCGTCAATTGACGCGGTGATTTTTTTTGTGGCCAGATCGATCCTTACCATGCGGAAGTTTCCACGATCAAGAACCAGTAATTCATTTTTATCGGCATTAAACAAAAGGTCGGAGGTAAAACTATCATCATAAGTTTTTGTGCCAACTTTGCCATTAAGTGTTAATGAATCTGTTTTTACAAAATTTTGTGCGTCATAAACAATCACCGAGCCGTTATCACCGCCGCTTAAGTATAAAGTTTTTGAATCGGGAGAGAAAGCAACGCCTAAAAAAGAGCCGCCAGATAATGGTGATGTTTTATCTTTGCCAAAAGCCGGTACCCTGGTGGCATCCATAGTAGCTACATCAATAAGCGTTAAAACGCCGTTATGTAGCGTTACAGCCTTTTTACCATCAGGCGATATCGACAATCCAAAGGGATCGTGTGTTATGCGAATGGTTTTCCCCGCAGGTTTTACAAACCTGCCGCTTGGTAAAACTGAGGTACCGGCTGTGTCAATTTTACTATACCGGTCAAAACCGGGTACCTGCAAAATAGTTGCCTGTTTTTGTGCATACAGTGCGTTGCATGCAAACAAGCATAACATTGCACCTAAAAAAAATCTATTATTCATACTAGTGCCTGGTTAGTAAGTTTATTTATTTAACCGTTACCGTTCCTGTCCCGTCGCCAACCTCGTGTACGGTACCTGCTTTAAAAGCAAACCCAACCTGGCGAAAAATCAGAACGAACAAAAACAATATTAAATTTTTCATTGTCTTTTTGTAAAAATAAAGGCAGGATTTTACGCCTGCCTTTATTGTATATTAATTATTCCCTTATGGGAAAATTAACAGGTATTATTTAATAAGCCACATTGCCTGGTAAATATCGTCAGAACCACTGTATTGGCTTGTTACAGCTGTGTTATAATTTTTCGCATTTGCAGATCTTTCATTTACAGGGTACTGGTATCTTAAAGGTATCTTACCATTTACTGTGTTACCGGGACCAATATCAAACGCTGGCACACCGGTACGGCGCCACTGATAATAAGCCTCCAAACCTGAGTTACGCGCAAAAGCAAGATATTTTTGTGTTAATATCTGGTTTAAACCATTTGCATTGTTTCCGGCATATTTAACGACTGGCTGGTTATAATAGCCATCATAGCTAAAGTGCACGGTATAGGTAATATCATCATATAATATTCCAAAATAGCTTTTCTGGAAAGTGATGGAATTAGCACCGTTTTTAACACCGTAGAAACCTAAATCGGCATTTATACCATTTTTATACCAGGCTTCAGCATCGCCTGTAGCCCAACCGCGGTTTATACCTTCAGCAATATTGAAGCACATTTCAGGATAACTTATGATAAAAGTGTTTTCACCAGTCAGCGTTTCATAATAACGGTGACGGCCGATCAATGAAATTTTTTGCTGCTGTATTAACTGAGCCATGGCACTCAATGCCTGGCCCGACGCACCACCAACAAACGAGCTGTAAGAAGTATCGGCAAAACCCAAACCGCGGGCAGGCTCAGAAACTTCCATAGCACGCAAATCTTTCAGCGAAGCAAGGGTGTTCAGGTAGGTTGCAGCCATGTTATCACGTGTTGCATCATTACCATAGTTCCTGGGGCTATTTGGATAAATAGAGAACACACCGTCGTAAACATGCTGCAAGTTGTCATCCATTGATGCCATCAGCGGATATTTAGATGGGTTTGATAATATTGCAGAAAACTGTGCTGCAACATTCAAATCAGCATCGGTACCAACCCTTTTACTTAAAGCAATAAGTACCCTTAACCTGTATGCGTTAACTATTTTTTGCCATTTTGTTAAGTCGCCTGCGTAGTAGATGTCGTAGGTAGCAGGAATAGAGTAAGTACCGCTGGTTAAAGCATTAACCGAATTCATGGCCCCCAAATCAGCGTTTGCGGATTCAAGCAAGGCTAAAGCGTTGATGAATATTTGCTTTTGCTTATCATAAGCAGGAGTTGGGTTTTTTAAACCTTGCAGCGCCTCGGTCATTGGCACATCGCCAACTTTAAGGCTCATGTTTACGAAAAAATAAGCCCTGAAAAATTTCGCTAAAGCAAGGTATGGTTTTGAGAGCGTAGCATTTAATTTGCCCGCTTCAGTTTCCATCGAGACAACATTATTTAATGTGCCGTAATTAAAACCGGCACTGCCTGTCCAATATTGGTTGCTACCGTAATAAGTATAGTTAATTGCTGTGAACTGGCCCGCTTTTTCTTCGTCGCCAAACGGGGCTATAAACATGTCCTGTTCTATAGGCGGCAATAATAAGCTTGGTGAAAGACCTGTTATTGGCAGGTTTTTGTTCACAACATCTGCATCGAACTGCTTCTTACAACCCGATACTGCTACCAGGAACGCTAAGGAAGCTATGGTTAATTTTAATGTTTTCATTTTAATGTCTTTTTTTCGTTAAAAAATATTTAAACCGCTTAATAAACAACGTTTATGTTAAAGCCAATACTCCTGGTTGTAGGGCTTTGCAGGTTATATTCAAGGTGGGCATTACCCAATTGATCGCGGCCCGGATATTGATCAACATCAATATCTTTATATCCTGGATGGAAGAAATAAAGCAGGTTACGTCCAACTAATGAAAGATCTACCTTTGAAAGGTGTAATTTTTGCAATGTCGATTTTGGCAACGAGTAGCCGATCACAACTTCCCTTAATTTAGCATAAGTACGGCTGATTACCGTGTGCTCGGGGTCGTTATAAAAGCTGCTTACGTAATCCTGAACATATTTAACAGGAGTAGTATTTGGAGCAAATTTCAACTGGCTTAAATTTGTAATAACGCCGGTAGTAGGATTGTACTGAATAGCAGGGCTGCCTGCGGCAAGCGTAACACCGTCATGACCTAAAATTGGTGTACCATCTGCGTAAACCGCTCCCCTAAATCCAGGATCTCCCCAATGCTGCGACTCGTATAAACGGGCAGCGCCAATTACGCCTTCATCGGTATTTGCACCACGGCCGCCTTCAACCAGTTTACGATAAACACGGTCCTGGATTTTACCACCCACTGCACCGTCAAACTGGAAAGAAAGGCTAAATTGCTTATATTTAAATTTGTTGTTAATGCCCCAGCTAAAATCAGGGTCGGCATTACCTAAGTATTGGGCAACAGGTAAATACATTGGCAAACCCGATGAATCATGAATAACCCTTCCGTCCGGAGATTTTGCTTCCTGCCCACCGTATAACTTATCTACACGATCTCCGATGTGAAAGAATTGCGCATAAGTACCATTTAACTGGCTTGGGAATTGATCGTATACTTCTTTATAAGTTCCTACGTTAACTAACACATCCCACCTAAAATCAGAAGAAAGTACCGGGTTACCGCTTAAAGAGAACTCAAAACCTGTTCTTTTTGTAGCAAAACCATTGGTTACAAAGCTTTGTGCACTTCCATTAGTTTCAGAACTTGAGGCCGTAAATATTTTCGGACCGTCTTTGTAGATGAAATAAGTACTTGACAAACCAATACGATCTTTGAGGAAGCGTATATCAAAACCAGCTTCGTAGTTTGAACGGGTAGATGGTTTCAAGCTTGGGTCAATTGCGTAAGTAGGAGCAGTAGCAATGGTAACGTTATTACTCGACTTGCCTAAATTATAAGCAGGAGGGGATGAAACGTAAGCAGGGCCACCATAGTTAGTTTGATAGTCGGTTCCGTAGCCGGCAGCGTTACCAGCCTGGCCGATATACGCGGAAGTACCACCTTCTTTTACGTTAGCATAACTTGCCCTTGCTTTTAAGAAAGATATAAAATCAGGAAGGTTAACATAGTCAGAAATCGGTGTACTTGCGCTTACTGATGGATAAAAGTAAGACTGGTTTTGCAACGCCGACGATTTTTCGTTACGGGCCGTAGCTGTGATTGTAAAATATTTTTTGAACGTGATATCGGCCGAGGCATACTCGCTCAGCGTAATCATGTTCGAGTCGAAATTATAGACCTTTAACGGGTTTATTGAATTTTGGAAAGTATAAACATCATGTATCAATAACTGGTCGGTTGAAGTGTACAATGAAGTATATTTCATGTTACGCAAAGTAGAACCTGCTAATGCATAGATGCTAAGACCACTGTTTGCTATGTTATTAAAGTTATATTTTAACAACAGGTCAGTGTTATTATCAAACAGGTCACGGCGGTCTTCGCGGTAGTTACCGTGGTTATGCTCATCTCCGTAAGGGTGCGCAGAAAATGGTTCCTTTTCAGTCCTTAAAACGTCGTAAGTACTAACGTTCGACCGTAAAGTTATATCAAAATCTTTGTTTGGGCTATAAGTAAAAGCTGCCCAGCCATACACATCATTTTTATAATGGCCCCTTAACCACTCATAGCTTTGGAAATACGGGTTATGGTAACGTTTATATTCAACGAAGTACGATTGAATGCCTTCTTTTCCGGGCTGCCAGTAGTTGCGCACATCTTTAAGGCCCCAGTCGGCGCCGGTCCAGATATCAATGTTGTAGATGATACTGTTCGGGCCGTAAACAACATCCGGAATATTGTCGGTAAACTGGCGGTTATAATTCAGGTTACCTTCAACTTTAAACTTTTTGCTAAAGTTATAGCTGGCCAAAATGTTAAAGTTAACCGTATTTAATTTTGTATTTGGCGTGATACCTGTTTGATGGCCATCAGTAATTGACATCCGGACATTCGACTTATCGGTTGTCGCAGAAAAAGCGACGTTATTGCTGGTTAAAACACCCGTTTGCAAAAAGTTTTGCAGGTTGTTTGCACCCCTGGTTATCCATGGGATCGGTTTGTAATGGCCGGTAAATTTCGAACCATCTGCAAAGGTGGTAGTATAAGTTTGGGTTGGGTCATAAGGGCTGTTATATTGAGGTAGTAACAAGCCTGAGTTTAACCGCGGGCCCCAAACGTCATAATCACCATCGTTAACACCACCTCCGGTGCCATCGCCAAACGCGTACTTGTCATAATCACCGCCACCGTAGTTGGTTTGAACCTTCGGAATGGTAAGAAAACCGGCAGTAAACTGTGTACTCGAATTAAATTCAATCGTAAAGCCTTTGTCGTCTTTTTTGCCTCTTTTTGTGGTAATTAAAATGGCACCGTTAATACCGCGGCTACCATAAATTGCAGCGGCAGTCGGGCCTTTAAGTACAGTAAAGGTTTCTATGTCATCCGTACTTATGTTTTGCGTATCGGTATTGATTGGAATACCATCAACAACATAAAAGTTCAAGGGCGATCCCCTTAACAACACCGTTGGCGCAGCTAAAATTTCCTGGTTAATACCAACGTTTAAGCCTGAGATTTTACCGGTCAGGCCGTTTATGGCATTCGGCTCACGGGCTTTGGTAATTTCTGCGCCATTAAGTTCCTGAACGGAATAACCTAATCTTTTGGTTTCCCTCTTAATACCTAATGCAGTTACCACAACTTCATTTAATGTTTTAGAGTCTTCCACCATTGTTACATCATAGCTGGCCTGGTCGCCAACGGTGATCTGCTGGGTTAAAAAACCCAGGAATTTAAACGTGAACACCTGGCCTTTTTCGGCAGTAAGTGAAAAGTGTCCGTTAAGGTCTGTTAC
Organism: Mucilaginibacter flavidus; assembly: GCF_024055575.1. Lineage (GTDB taxonomy): Bacteria > Bacteroidota > Bacteroidia > Sphingobacteriales > Sphingobacteriaceae > Mucilaginibacter > Mucilaginibacter flavidus. The sequence goes on from NZ_JAMXOE010000001.1 coordinate 642,741, forward strand.
AGTACCTTTTGTAGTGCCCTTTAGCGTAACGCTTACGCCAGGTAAAGGCAATTTTTTATTGTCGGTTACCGTACCGTCAATTTTTGTTTGCCCGAACAAGAGTACCGGGGCAAGGCAGAATAACAACGCGGTTATTACTACCCGTAAATGCATGTAAATCTGTTTCATCTGCTAATTTTTGAATGTGAGGAAAAGGAAGTTTTCATGCAGCAATACTAAACTTTGTTTATTATTAGTAAACTAAATTAGTATTAAGCAATGCTTAACAATAGATGTAGAAAATGTTAAATGGGTGGGTTTTTGTAACAGAGGCGTTACTGTTTGCTTACAAATATTTAATATTGATTGATTAAGTAATCAATAAAGTCGGAAAGGCGGAAAGTCCGAAAGATGAAAAAGACCATATTAAACCATCGTCATTATAAAGGAACGAAGCAACATATGCACTCGCTCATCAAGAAACAAAAAAATGTGGGGACCTATCAGCCGCATTTAGGTCTACACAAACATTCGGATTCATGATTGTCCTAAGTAAAGGTTGCTTCGTTCGCAATGACGCGCGGCGGGTGCAATCGATTTTCGGACTATTCTCTTTCTGAAAGGTGTCTTAGCGCCATCTCTTTCAAATAATCAATATTATGAACAGACACTTCCGTTTCCTTCGCCTTGTCATCCCAGTAACGCATGCGGATAATTAAATCGGCATCGGGGTTTAGTTCAAATTCTTCGGCTTCGGCTGCATCCATCCTTCCGCCCTGGAACTCAAGCGTAGCTTTACTGGCATCCGACAGCTTATTATAATATTCAGGGTATTTATAAGTAAGGTATCTTTTTGCTAAAACGTGGCCCTGTACCAATGCAGCAACACGCTCCGAAAAACCTTTTTCCAGTAAATAATCGGCGCCAATCTTTTCGTGGTCTACGTTTCCAAAACCATCCATGCTTTCGCTCTCGCCTTCTTCGGCACACAAGTGGCCTATGTCGTGGAAAAATGCCGCCAGCACTACTTCGTCATCATAACCCTCCTCTTCGGCCAATGCTGCTGCCTGGCTCATGTGCTCCAGTTGCGAAACCGGCTCGCCGATGTAATCTTCGTCGCCATATTTTTCATACAGCGAGAAAACCTGGTTAACGGTAGCTTTGAGGTGATTGGTTGAGGACTTCATATTTGGAATTTTTACCGCAAATTAAATGATTTGATGTTATACTATTATTAAGGATGTGTTAATGTCTAAAAATTGAATTGTTATTAAACAACTAAAAAAGCGAATCCAATAATCATTTCATCCTATAAATCTTAGTTTAACTAATCTTAACAAAAATATTATTTTGCGCGAATTGGTTTATTAGTACTTTGCGCCCAACCTTTTTAACAATAATGGAAGAAGACATTCTTATACAGATAAGTAACCGCATTAAAGAGCGCCGGCGCGAAAAAAACATCACCGTACAGGAACTTGCCGTAAGGGCCAATGTAAGTAAAGGATTAATATCCCAAATTGAAAACAGCCGCACCATACCATCGTTAATGGTGTTGATCGAAATTATTAAAGCCCTTGAAATTGACCTTAACGAATTTTTCAAAGACATCCGATCAAAAAGCGCCGACCTCCCCATCCTCGTAAAACGCAAAGCCGAGTACGACCACTTTGAAAAAGAACATGCCACCGGCTTTCTGTATCACCGCATTTTTACACAATCCATTAACCCCTCTACCGTCGACATTGTAATACTTGAACTGGAACCCGACGCCACCCGCCCCCTGGTTGAAACCGACGCCTTTGAATATAAGTATATCATATCCGGAGAAATTGAATACCAGTTTAACGAGGAAAAGATAATTCTAAACCAGGGCGACTCCATGCTTTTTGATGGCCGCATACCCCACACCCCAAAAAACATGGGCACAACCACAGCCAGCATGCTGGTTATTTATTTTTTTGAGGAGAAGAAGTAGGTCCGTTTTAAACTACCGTCATTGCGAGGAACGAAGCAACCTCTACGAAGGACAGTCACGGACCTCTCTATTGATGGTGACCTTACAGCGGCTGGTAGGTCACCACAAAGTTTTGCCCCGTTGATTAGCATACGTAGAGGTTGCTTCGTTCCTCGCAATGACGCGGTGAGGCATTCCGCCACCGAAGCGTCTTTCGGACTTCCGGACTTTCCCGACTTTTCGGACTTCTTAACTTTCTTCACACAAAATTAATCTTAATTTAGTTTGATATTAATAAACTTAGTTTAGTATTGCTCAACAATCCTTAAACAATTATGTCGATAAAATTAGTAGTGTTTGATATAGCCGGAACAACGGTGAAAGACGACCACGATGTGAGCAAGGCCTTCCAGGCTGCCTTATTAAAATCAGGGTACGAGGTCCCGCTCGAACTGATAAACCCGTTGATGGGCTACGAAAAAAACCTTGCCATTAAGCAAATTCTGCGTCTGCACGAGCACAACGATGCCAAGATAACCACTGAGTTGGTAAGCAAAATCCATAAGGAATTTGTACACCAAATGATAGAACATTATAAATCGGCCCCTGGTATTGAACCCCTGCCAAATGTAGAAGAAACCTTTGCCGCCCTGCGTGCAAAAGGCGTACAGGTGGGCATCAACACCGGCTTTTCGCGCGACATTGCCGACACCATTGTTAACCGCCTGCAATGGGTAAAAAAAGGACTGATAGATCATGTAATTGGTTCGGACGAGGTTGAACTTGGCCGTCCCCACCCTTACATGATACAGAAAATGATGGTTGATGGTAAAATTGACCGGGCGCGCGAAGTTGCCAAAGTTGGCGATACCGAAGTTGATGTGCGCGAAGGGCAAAATGCTGGCTGCAAATATGTAATTGGCGTTACTACCGGCATATTTACCCGGCAGGAGCTTGAATCATACAATCCTACACATATTATTGACGATATTGCTGATGTATTAACCATCATAAGCAAATAGTTGTATGACGATAATGGATAGCCTGCGCGCTAAAGTTGCCAAGTGGCCTTATGCGCTTTTATCGGTAATGGCGGGTATTGCAGCCTTTGGGGCCTACACATCAATGTATGCGTTCCGCAAAGCTTTTGTTGCCGGTACGTTTACGGGCTATCAATATTTCCATATCGACTTTAAAGTTTGGCTGGTAATTGCCCAGATAATGGGCTATGCAATGGCCAAGTTCTACGGCATCCGTTTTATATCCGAAATAACGGGTAAAAAACGCGGCATTACCATTTTAATGCTTATCGGCATTGCCTGGCTGGCTTTACTGGGTTTCGCTTTGGTACCCGCTCCTTATAATGTTGTTTTCCTTTTAATAAACGGCTTCCCGCTGGGTTTAATATGGGGTTTGGTATTTAGCTACCTCGAAGGCAGGCGGTCGACCGAATTCATGGCTGCAGTACTATCAGTGAGCCTGATATTTGCCTCGGGGTTTGTGAAAACAATAGGTAAATATCTTTTAAAAGCATTACCTATAACAGATTTCCAGATGCCGTTTTTAACGGGGGCGCTGTTCGTGATCCCGATGTTGCTGTTCGTGTTGTTACTTGAGCTTATGCCAGCGCCTTCGGAAGAAGACATCAAACTGCGCACCAAACGCAAACCCATGAATGCAGCAGAGCGCAAGGCATTCTTAAAAAGGTTTTTACCCGGCATTATTATCACCCTTGTTATTTACGTTTTACTAACTGTTATGCGCGATGTGCGCGACAGCTTTGAACGCGAACTATGGGATAGCTTTGGCATAAAAGATCCGCTGATTTTCACCACAACCAGCACCCAAATATCGATATTCGTATTGATCGCCATTAGCCTGATGATACTGGTGCGTAAAAACCTGCGGGCATTCACCATTATCCACCTGATGATAATAGGCGGTTGTGCAGCCATCGGCGTATCAACCCTGCTTTTCTCCTTAAATATGATAAGCCCTACCAACTGGATGATTGTCACCGGTTTGGGCCTTTACATGGGCTATATCCCTTATAACGCCATATTTTTTGAGCGGATGATAGCTACGTTCCATTACAAAAGCAACGTGGGCTTCCTTATTTACGTTGCCGACTCAATCGGTTACCTGGGTAGCGTTAGCCTGCTGCTGATAAAGGAACTGGGTAAACCAACCATAAGCTGGGCCGACTTTTTTAAAGAAGGTGTGGTGTTCGTGGCGATAATAGGTGGCATCGGTGGTATATTATCCCTTATTTATTTTTTACGAAGCGCCCGCAAAATCAATAAAAGCGAAGAGCCGCAAGGCGAATTAAACATATTACCTGTATGACACAAACATCTTCTGCCTCCTCCGCTAATCAGCGGAGGTCGGGGGGCTCGGCAATTATAATTGGTGCCGGTATTGTTGGTTTGGCTACCGCCCGTGCGCTGGCACTCAGAGGCTATAACATAACCATTTTTGAGCGTAACGAACGCGCCGTCGGTGCATCCATCCGTAATTTCGGGATGGTGTGGCCCATAGGGCAGGCAACCGGCCCATTGTTTGAAAGGGCCATGCTGTCGCGCAGTATCTGGAAAGAAATTTGCACCGAAGCCAGCATCTGGCACAACGAAGTCGGCTCCCTGCATTTGGCATACCATGATGACGAGCTGCAGGTTATAAAAGAATATGTGGAGGTTAACCATAACCACCGCGACTGCGCTTTACTTACCGCCGAACAGGCCTTGCAAAAATCCCCGGCAGTTAATCCGGATGGGTTAAAGGGCGCTTTGTGGAGCGGCGAAGAAATGATTGTCGAATCGCGCGTAGCAGTTGGGCAGGTTGCAAAATACCTGGCCGAAAAATATGGCGTAGTGTTTCACTGGAACACTGCCATCAGCCAGATTGAACATCCAAGAGTTTTTTCCGGCAACCGTGTTTGGGAAGCAGACGAGATATTTGTTTGCAGCGGCGCCGATTTTGAAACGCTGTACCCCGAACTGTTTTTAGAAACAAACATTACCAAATGCAAACTGCAAATGATGCGCCTGGTTACCCAGCCGGATGAATGGCGGATAGGCCCATCACTATGCGGCGGCCTCTCCATGATACACTACCCCGGTTTCCAGGCGGCAGCTTCGTTGCCAGCCCTGCGCAAACGCTATGAGGAGCAGTACGCCGAATACCTTAAATGGGGCATCCATGTTATGGTATCGCAAAACGGCAGCGGCGAACTAACCATCGGCGACTCGCACGAATACGGCCTGGTGCACGACCCTTTCGACAAGGAATTTATTAATACTATGATAACTTCCTACTTACAAACTTTTGCCACTTTTAAGGACTGGAAGCTGCTGCAATCGTGGCACGGCATCTACCCAAAAATGATGAATGGCGCAACCGAACTGATTGTTGATATTGCCCCCGGCGTAACCGTTATAAACGGTGTTGGCGGCAATGGGATGACGTTGTCGTTTGGCTTGTGCGAGGAGGTAATTGGGCAAAGAGTTGGCAGTTAACAGTTTCCAGTTGGCAGTAATTTGCTTTTAAAAACGGAATACAATTTACTGAAAGAGTCGTTAATTTTGATTTCATTGGGATAAAACTGCCCACTGCAAACCGGCAACTGCAAACTAAACAGTACTATATTTACTTCTACAAACAAAATGGATACCAGGAGAGATTTTATTAAAAAAGCGGCGTTACTAACAGGTGCAGCCGGCTTATCGGGTTTAATACCGGCTTCAATACAGAAGGCAATGGCCATTAACCCGGCGCCGGGAAGCACCTACATGGATGCCGAACACATAGTTATCCTGATGCAGGAAAACCGCTCGTTCGACCATGTGTATGGTACGCTTAAAGGTGTGCGTGGTTACAACGACCCGCGCGCCATCAATCTCCCTAATAAAAATAAAGTATGGCTGCAGTCAAACGCCAGGGGAGAAACTTATGCACCTTTCCGCCTCGATATAAAAAACACAAAAACCACCTGGATGAATTCGCTGCCGCACTCGTGGCGCAACCAGGTGAATGCCCGCAACGATGGCAAGTTTGATAAATGGCTCGACAATAAACGCAGCGGCAACAAGGAATACGCAAATATGCCGCTTACCCTCGGTTACCACACTCGTGAAGACATCCCTTTTTATTACGCTCTGGCTGATGCTTTTACCGTTTGCGACCAAAACTTTTGCTCGGCACTGACCGGTACTAATCCCAACCGCCTTTATTTTTGGACCGGTACTATCCGCGAAGAACAAAACGAAGATGCACTGGCCCACGTTTGGAACGAGGATATGGATTACGGCACCCTTAAATGGAAGACCTTTCCCGAACGTTTGGAAGATGCCGGCATATCATGGAACTGCTACCAAAATGAAGTAGCTATTGATACCGGTTTTGAGGGCGAGGAAGACCCCTGGCTTTCAAACTTCCAGGATAACGCACTGGAATTTTTCGAACAATACAACATCCACCTGCACAAGCCGCACATCATCGCCATGGAAAAAAGGGCGACTGAATTGCCTGCCAAAATTGATGAACTGCAAAAGAAAATAGACGCCCTCCCTGCCGGCGATGCACATATCAGTCACCTTAAAAAACAATTAAGGGAGATGCAGAATTACCTTAAAGGCGTATTGAAAGAGCGTGAAACGTATAACCCGGAAATGTTTGATAAGCTGTCGGACAGGGAAAAAAGCCTGCACAACAAAGCTTTCAGCAATAATAAAAACGACCCGGACTACCGAACGCTTACTGATTTAAAATATACCGACAACGGCACCATGCGTGAGTTGAAAGTACCTAAGGGTGATGTGCTGCACCAATTCAGAGAAGATGTAAACACCGGCAAGCTGCCAACTGTATCGTGGGTAACTGCACCCGAAAACTTCTCCGATCATCCCAGCGCGGCCTGGTTTGGGGCATGGTATGTTTCGGAAGTATTGGATATCCTTACCAAAAACCCTGAAGTTTGGAAGAAAACCATATTTATACTGGCCTATGACGAAAACGACGGCTACTTTGACCACGTACCACCATTTACCGCGCCGCATTCGCACAAAAGCGGAACCGGCAAAGTATCTGAAGGTATTGATACCCGCGTTGAGTTTGTAACCCGCGAGCAGGAACTGGCCCGAAAAGATTTCCCGGAACATTACGAAAAAGAGAATGCCATCGGCCTTGGCTTTCGGGTGCCGTTGTTGATAGCATCGCCATGGAGCAAAGGCGGCTGGGTGAACTCCGAAGTATTCGACCATACATCCACACTACAATTTTTAGAGAAATTCCTCAGCAAAAAAACCGGCAAAAACATCGTTGAATCAAATATCAGCGAATGGCGTCGTACTGTTTGTGGTGATTTGACTTCGGCTTTCAGGCCTTATAATGGCGAAGCAATCCCGACACCTGCCTTTGTACCAAAAAATGAATCGATTGAAGGCATACACAAGGCCCAGTTTAAAAAACTGCCTGATGATTATAAGGTGCTTACTGCCGATGAAATTGCACTGATTAACAAAAACCCTCATGCGTCGCCCTACATGCCGAAGCAGGAACCGGGTATAAAACCATCGTGCCCCCTGCCTTACCAGCTGTATGCTGATGGCAAATTGAGTGCCGATAAAAAAACATTCGGACTAAAACTTACAGCCAGCAATAAATATTTCGGAAGCGCTGCATCAGGCTCACCGTTTAACGTTTATGCGCCGGGCAAGTATCTGAAGGAAGATTTGCGTACCTGGGCCTACACTGCCAAAGCCGGTGACACCCTTGCCGACGAATGGCCGTTAAGCGATTTTGAAAACGACAATTACCACCTGCGCGTTTATGGCCCCAACGGCTTTTACCGCGAATTTAAAGGCTCCGTTAACGACCCTGATTTAGATATTACTGCCGAATACCAGGCCGGCCACCCTGACGCCAAAAAACTTACAGGCAATATTGAACTAAAGTTGCATAACCACAGCGCACAACAAAAAAGTGTAGTGATAACCGATAATGCTTACAAAACCAACAACCATGTGGCGGTTATAAAACCGGGAGCAGCATCAACCATATTGTTAAACCTGGCGACAAGCCATAACTGGTACGATTTTACAGTAAAAGTAAGCGGTATACAAACCTTTGAGAAACGCTACGCCGGCCGGGTTGAGACCGGTAAACCCAGCTTTAGTGACCCGCAGATGGGGAAGGTGTGAGGCTTACGCTAAACATAATTACCGTCATTGCGAGGAACGAAGCAATCTCTGCGTAGGACAGTCATGGACCTGGATATTTGTGGCGCCCTAAATGCAGCTGATAGGTCACCACAGTGTTATTGCTCCCTGATTAGCATGTGAAGAGGTTGCTTCGTTCCTCGCAATGACGCGGGAGTATTACCTCCAACCCTAAACAAACTGCTGTATAACCTGCTGCAATTGCCCGGCCTGCATTACGCCGCTTTGGCGCCATTTGGTTTCGCTGTTTTTAAAAATCATTAAAGTGGGTACACTTTGCACTTTATAGGCATTAGCTGCCGCGGGGTTTTTGTCGATATCTATTTTGATGATGGTAACTTTATCGCCTAAGGCATCTTTTACCTGCTTTAGTATAGGCGGCATCATTTTACACGGCCCGCACCACTCTGCCGAAAAATCAACCAATACCGGTTTATCCGACGCTATTATCTCCTGAAAATTTGCCATAATCTTTTGGGTTTACAACAAGGTAACACTTATTGTGGCGATATGGTTTATTATTTACGGAATATTACTCTGGCGATACAATAGATACCAACTATTACCCGCGCGTCATTGCGAGGAACGAAGCAACCTCTGCACACGCTAATCACGAAGCATAAAACACATGGAGACCTATCAGCCGCTGTAAGGTCTCCATCAAAATTAACGTCCATGAATGTCCTAAGTAAAGATTGCTTCGTTCCTCGCAATGACGGTAAAGATCAAATCATCCTAATGCATCACCTTCGGTCTCACTGGCTGTAAAATATTATTATCCGACAACCAATCGGCCAAACGCTGCGGCCAGGTATTTATTGATTTTAGCTTTGAGCGCTGCCCCATATTGAAACCGTGGGCACCTTGTGTAAACAAATGTGCCTCAACCGGCACCTTAGCATCGCGGTAACGCTGCAACAATTGCATTACGGGCACCGAACAACATGGGTCGTCATTGGCAGCCAATAGAAACGCCGGTGGCGCGTCTGAAGGGACAACATCCGGTACATAAAGCGGACCCGGATATATTTGCACGATATAAGCAGGTTTTGAACTTTGCCGGTCTACCGGATCGGCGGCGTTAGGGTCGCCTTTGCCTTTATCAAATGCCACCATATCCACCACTTCCCCACCTGCCGAAAAACCCATCAAGCCAATGCGGTTAGTATCGATACCAAACTCGGCGGCCCGGCTGCGTACCAGGCGCATCGCCCTAAACCCATCCTGTTTGGCATGTACATCAATTTTATAGGGTGATAAGGTATCACGCCCCAAACGATATTTTAATACAAAAACAGCCACGCCAAGGTTATTTAAAAACTTAGCGGGGTCAATACCCTCTGCCGTGTAAACCAGCAAGCGATGACCACCACCCGGACAAACCACTACGGCAGCGCCGGTAGCCTTATCCTTAGGCGGTAAAAAAACGGTGAGTGATGGGTTGTGTACATTCCTCACCCAATAATCTTTGGCTAATTCAGGCTCGTTACTGCGGTTTTCAAAGCCCGGCGCACCTTTTTCCCAAAGGGGAATCACCGCAGGTTCGGTTTGCGCCCACAACAGGGCAGGGAACAACAATAGGATTAAACAAATTTTACGCATCGTTAGGTTGATTGAGTTGTTAAATATAACTATTTAACGCGCCCATGGCAACAGGTACAAATTACATTGCCGCCCTGCAATTTTTGGCTAAAGCCCCCGGGCTGACTCCTGACGTTCCATCACTTAAAAGTGACGGCAATGAATTTTTTTGATTCGATTATTCATTGCCGTCGGTTAAAACCAACGGATTAGCGGGCAACAAAAGAGGCTTTAGCCAAATTAAACTATGCGATTTTCTGCAACGATTTTATTTCAGACTAAACACTTCCAACGCGATATCGCCTTCATTGCCACCGGGCGGCGGTCCATTTGGTGGCGGGTTAGCGCCCGGTTTACCACCATTTGGTGGCGGCGGTCCGCCCGGGCCACCGCCACCACCTGCAATGTATATTTTTCCGTTAAGCACCGTACCGCCTACGCCATTTCGCGCCTGGTTTAAATCAGCCACTTTTTGCCATTGGGTATCTTTGGCAGGGTCAAGGCAGTAAACATCCTTTTGCGGGCCATTCGGCTGGGTATCGGTGGCGCGTTCGCCGCCGATGTAAAATATCTTGTTGTTTAAATTAACGGCTGTACCACCGCCTGTTCCCATAGGCAGTTTAGCGTCCAGCGTGCTCCACTTGCCTGTTTTAAAATCGTAACAATCCACATCAAGCACGACCTTGTTAAAAAACGACATGAAGTTATCAGCATCGTGCAAACTGGTATTGCGGCCGCCAATGGCATACAACTTATCGCCCACTACAACAGCCATGCTATGGTCGCGTATGTGGGGTGCATCGGGGAGGCTTGTCCATTTGTCGGTTGCAGGGTCGTAGCAGTCGAACATACTGTTGGTACCGCTACGATGTCCGTGGGTTATGCCGCAAACAATATAAAGTTTGCCGTTATAAACAGCTTCGCCTGCGCCGCCCCTTCGGCGTTCGGCAGGTATTTCGGCTAGTTTTTGCCAGTTGTCTTTTTTGGTGTCATAGCTGTAAACATTTGGCAAAGGTACCTGGTCGGGGTAGCCTCCCTGGTAAAAGGCATCCAGCACGTAAACTTTATCGCCAAGACCAACCGCCTGCAAATGGTGCATGGTGAAAGGGGCCATAGCTTTTTGTGCCCAGCTGTCTGTTTTGGGGTCGTAAGCCTCAACCGGCCGGGCAGGGCCATCGCCGCCAATTAAATATAGCTTGCCTTCAACAACTACCAGGCTGCATTCGCTGCGGGGCGCAACTTTATTGGTGGATTTTATCAGTTGCCAATGGCCCTGGGCGCGGGTGGCGGTTGCCAGGCCGCCAGCTAAAAGTAAAATAACTAGTATCTTTTTCATGGCGATATTTAACAATATAATATCAATTAAAAGCCGTCATTGCGAGGAACGATCCGCCAGCTGGCGGACTACACTCGCTAATCAACGGACCAAAAACTTTGTGGTGAACTAAAAGCGGCTTTGAGATCACCATAAACATCAAGGTCCCTGATTGTCCTGCGTAGTCCGCCAGCTGGCGGATCGTTCCTCGCAATGACGCCGGATGTGTTCTCTATTTCGTCTCCCTATACATCACTATCCCGCTGTTATCCACCCCATACACCTTTGCTATTGCTTTTATGGTTAAACCTTTAGCCACCTTAAATGGTTTTATGTATTCGTTCTCTTTAACAAATGCCGGGGTGCTGCCATCTGTTGTATAATAAATTTTGGCGCCATTGGTTGCGCTGCTCAGGCTTACCGTTCCGCCCTTTACGCTGATAATTGGTTCTATCACCCGGTTTACATATTGGCGGGTACGGGCATCCTGTATCACACCTTTCCAGTTCATACCAAAGCCAAAATCGTAGGTATGGCCATCCGCATCGGTATAGCATTGCATATCATGCGGAATATCCTCATCCTGCAATTCAACCGTTTGCATATTGGCCGGCATCTGGAACGGCAGCAATCCCGATGGTTCGGCAGTACCTGATAAAATATCCAATATCGCCTGGTTTTGCACGCCAAAGCTGGCAACAATGGCATTGGCATCTTTTTCAAATTCAGCCGGCACCGCAGGTTTCGATAAAGTAATTACCACAATTACCGGTTTGCCGTTCATGGCGGCTTTGGTACTTTGTATAGTTTTCAAATCGGTGATATTGGCGGCTGTTATACTTTTGCCTTTATAAGTACGGTCGGTTACTGTTGGCTCCACAGGGTCACCGGCGGCAATGCTGTGCTCACGTGCATCGGTAGCGGTGTAAGGGCCGTATTGCAGGGTAATCGGTACGTAGCCGCTGCCGCCATTTTTCACATCTTCGCTATCATAGCCTGCGCCGCCGCTTGGGCTGCTTACAAACACAATGGCGCAATCAGCCTTGCTTGGGTCATCGGTAACGTTATAGTATTTCTTCAGCAGTTCGGCGCTAACAGCATCTTCAAATTTCTCTTTTGACGGCGGTCCGAAAAAGCCTTTAACCGATGGACTGTATTTTTTTGGCAGGTACACAGTTTTACCCTTTTGCAGCGGAAGGACATTAGCGCTATTTTTTAGCAGCACCACCGATTTCAGCTGCGCGTTGTAGCCTGCGCTCATAAACTCCGGCTTGCCAACAATTTGTTTGGATGTTTCTATATCCAGGTATGGGTTCTCAAATAAGCCTGTCCTGAAAATATTGCGCAATAGCCTTACTGCCGACAGTTCGAACCTTGCCCGCATAAACGGTTCGCCGTGGTCTTTAACGCCCATCTGGTAGGCCTCAATTACCGGACCTGCTACATTGTTACCGCCAAACTGATCGACACCGGCCATCAAAACTTTATAATGCCTTTGAGCAACTGTTTTGTCTTCCATTCCCCATGATTTACCTGCGAAAACGTCTGGAGTTTTTCCTTCATCGGCAGTAACGAGCCAGTCGGTACAAACCACGCCGTCATAACCATATTTTGTGCGCAATAAATCGGTTATTAAATATTTACTGTAGCTATTGCCACGGTCTTCTTTGTTTTTGATATCTCTGCCGTATGATATGGTATAATAAGGCATCACGGCCGAAGCCATTTTTGTACTTCCCGAAAGCTTCAAAGCACCATCAACAAACGATACCAGGTGCTCATCAAAATTATTACCGGGGTAAACGGCAAATTTGCCGTAAGCAAAGTGGGCGTCCCTTCCGCCCTCTTCAGGGCCGCCGCCCGGCCAGTGTTTCATCATGGCATTTACGCTGTTGTAGCCCCAGCCGCCTTTTATTTCTTTATCACCTGTAGAGGTTTGAAAGCCATCAACATAAGCGCGGGCCATATCAGCTGCCAGCTGCGGGTCTTCGCCAAAGGTGCCGTTAATACGTGCCCATCGTGGCTCAGAGCCTAAATCAATCTGCGGCGATAGTGCGGTGGATATTCCTAATGCCCGATACTCTTGAGCTGCTATCGAACCGAATTGTTGTACAACAGACGGGTCGAACGTGGCGGCCAGGCCTAACTGGTCGGGCCATTGTGATATTTTGCCACCTGCGCCCGCGGTATATTCAACGCCCGAGTTGGTGCCATGCCGCGGGTCGGAGCTATTGTTTGCCGGTATGCCAAAGCCACTGCCCTCAACCAAAGCCTGCACATTATTGTTCCATTGTGCGGCAACAGCCGGGCTTTGTACCGATGTAACCAGCACGTGCCTTAAATTATCGTTTATTAAAAATGCCTTTTGCTGGTCCGTAAGGTCCGATGCTTTTGCGCCGCTTTGTGGAAATGGTTTTCCGTTATAGGTAGCCGCGCCCATCGGGCCGGGCATGGCGGGTATAGCCTGGTGCGCGCTGTACAGCATTAACCCGGCAATTTGTTCAACCGACAGTTTCGATGCCAAATCCTTTGCCCGTTCATCCACTGTTAAACGCCAATCTTCATATTTATCCAGCTTACCATTCTTGTTTAAATCCTTAAACGAAAAACCATCGACCATTAAAATTTTTACGCCGGATGTCGTCGAATAGCCCAACGTTGGGCCATTGGCGTTTTTAACCAATACAATGCCTGAGCTGTCGGCCCCTGGTTGTTTGTTTAAGATATTCACATTGGCGCCACCAGTCATACCGGCCAATAAAATAGTCGATGCCCCGGCAAGGCAAAGTATGGCGAGCGGTTTAAAATTTTTCTTCATAATTATACGCGGCAAAAAGGGTTAAATTAAATTACAAATGCTTAATCGGTTTATAATAACCAGGCTGGTTATAACATTGTGTTTATTTGACACAATTAAAAGTAAATATAAAAATAATATGCGGCGATTGTAATAGATGAGGCCTTAATAAATATAGATGAAGGGGCATGTTTTGGGGATGAAGGGCGGAATGTAACCGACTGAGATTTCCCCTCTAAATTTCTGTAACTTTCCTTCTACAATAGCAGGATTTGCATATCTTTATGGCGGTTTCACAACCTTTTCACAATGCAAAAAACCTGGTTAATACTTTTACTGGCCGCAGTGCTGGTTTCCTGCCATAAGGACAATTCCGCAGATATTAAAAAACAATTTATAACAAACGACCATACCGTTAACGTAACTTTTGATGAACAGCACCCGGGGCATGTCATCCCTGATACATTTGAAGGGCTTAGCTTTGAAAACGGTGTTTTTGGCCAGGATATTAATTATCTTAATGAAAACAACAGCGTTCTGATCCAACTAATGAAAAACATTGGCCCCGGCATCATCCGGATGGGTGGCGGCACAAGCGACCTAATAACCTGGACCGGATCACCACGCAGCGGTGGTACCCAGCCCGATGCAATTACAACTTCAGATATCGACCATCTGGCTGCTTTTTCAAACGCTACCGGCTGGCCTGTTATCTTCGGCTTAAACCTTGCTGATAACGACCAGGATGTAGCGGCGGACGAAGCGGCTTACGTTTCGCATTCGCTGGGCAGCAGCCTGTATGCTTTTCAATCGGGTAACGAGCCCGATGCCTACGCACCCTACAATCACCTTCGCAACCCTACCTATTCGTTTGGCGATTTCTTGTCTGAGTGGCGGGGCTACCAGGCCGCCGTTCAAAAAGCTGTACCAGGCGCCAATTTTGCCGGACCAGACGTGGCATTTAACACTTCATGGATAACATCATTTACAGACAATGAGGGCTATGAAGTTAAATTACAGGATGGCCATTATTACGAAACAGGACCTGCAACCAGTGCCGGCATTACCTACCAGTCAATTTTAGGGCATAGCATAAAGCTTGCAGAACTTATACGGTCGTTTAAAACATCAACATCCAAAACCCAGCCGCCATTTAGGGTTACTGAGTGCAATAATGTTTACGGCGGAGGCAAAGTTGGCGTAAGCGATGTATTTGCATCAGCAATTTGGGCGCTCGACGCAATGTGGACATTAGCCGATAATGGCTGCCAGGGCATTAATTTCCATACGGGCGTAGGCCTGCACTACTCACCTGTTATACGGGAGAATGGCGTATTTGTAGCCAAGCCCGAATACTACGCTATGCTCGCCTTTAAATATGGCAGCGCAAACGGGCGATCGATACCGGCAACAATTGACAACTCGCTATTTTGCAGCGCACACGCCTGCCTCGTTGATGGTAAGTATTCAGTCACCCTGGTAAATAAAAGCCTCGACAAAAGCTTCGATTTTAATATTATCCCAGGTAAAATTATCTCATCAATAAACGTGACCAGGCTAACCGCACCCGCAATAGACGCCAAAACCGGGGTAACATTCGGCGGCACGGCAGTAAAAGCTGATGGTACTTTTGGCGCTGTTACATCTGAAAACTCTACTATTAATAAAACAAGCTTTATTGTTACCGTTCCCGCAGGCAGCGCGGCAGTTGTTGTTGCCCAATAAAGCAATTTTGTAAACCCAACTATGCCAATCAATGCCAATTGCCAGTTTGGCAGTATTCTGTCATGAAAAAAATGAACTGTTTTTTACAAAAATCTATCACTTGTCATGCCAACTGCCAAATTGACAAAAAAATATTTTAAAGGATTAATGTACCGGGTACATACCAATTTCTGCCCGGTTTTTTTGAAAAGTTTATCCAAACGCTCACATGTTAATCTGCGTTAACAAACCACACAAAACGCTGCAATTAATTTTTTAGCCTGAAGTTAATAGCCCGCGAAAAAACTCACTTTTTTAGGCTTGATATTAAAAATCGACTAAAAAACGAATATTATTTCTCCAAACACCCGTTTTTTCCTGTTAAAAACATCAAAATATCGACAAAAACTAAAATAACACCTGTTTTTTAAGTGAATTTAAAAAAATAGCAAATTTCTATTTCAACGTTTTTGGGACGAAAAATATTTTTTTTAAAAATGGCATGTTTTGTGTCGCCTCCCCAGTGCAGAACGTATTTTAGTTTCTGAAGAGTTATTAATCATTTTTTAAATAAATACTTAAAATTAGACCCATGTTAGTTGTATTAGAAGTTGTTGCCCTGTTAGCAGTTATCATTTTACCGTTAGTTCCTGCTAAAAGGACAGCGAAATAATTAAGATATAAAAACCGCTTAAGAAATTTGAAGGACGGCCCCATTGGCTGTCCTTTTTTATTTTACAAAACCCTGATTGCTTTCTCTTGTATAAGGGTGGCCTTATTCTTTATATTTGAGGCGAGATTAAACTAATGAGCCAGAGAGAAATTAAATGCCCGCATTGCGGCAAATGGACTTTATGGGAAGGCGGCCTTGATGACAGGTGCATTAACTGCAATGGCTTTTTAGAAACACACCAGTTTTCGCGCGGAGTGGAACGGAAAGCCCGGCAGCAGGCATTGATGGAAAGCGGCTTTCTTTACATACGCCCTGGCGATGGCCTCCTTACACGTATCTTTAAAAGGTCAATAAGCGCATTCCGCTGGTTTGGCATTTACCTGCAAATACTTTTTTTTGTAGTGGTAACCATCATCATCGTGTTGATAAGCCTTATACCGGGCTAAATGAAAACCCTGCTCAACAGATGGTTTATAACCGGCTGTATTGTTTGGCTCGTGGTTTTTGCCACCCGGAAGCTGCATCACCCCATTGCCTACATTAATGGCTACATTACCGATGTATTTGCTATTCCCGTAATTGCTACCCTGACACTTTGCTTTCAACGGGTTGTTGTATTTAAAAGTAATTTTTATACGTTATCAAAATGGCACGTGGTGTTTATTACAGTGTATGTATCGCTGGCATTTGAAGTGTTGCTGCCCTGGCTGTCCAAAACCTATACCGGCGACTGGGTGGACGTGTTACTTTATATTGTTGGGGGGCTATTTTTTTATAGGGTGATGAATAAGCCGGTGTTAGAGATTAGAGGTTAGTGAATTAGAGATTAGTTGGAATGCGGGCATTTTCGAAATATTTGTAACTAACAAAAAGGACTTTTCAGTATTTCCTAATCTCTAATCAACTAATCTCTAACCTTCAACGCCCCTGTGGGGCACCTAGCCACCTGTTCGGCAATTTCTTTACTGGTAGCCCCATCCATATTCACCCATGGCTTAGCGCTGGGGTTAAATACCTGCGGCAATTGTGTAGCGCAACGCGCTGCATGCTTACAAAGATCTGGGCGCCATTCAACGGTGATTTCGCCGTTGGTGTAGGTGTGCGTTTTTTCAACTTCGGTACCGGTGTAGGCAAAAGTACGAACCTGTATTTCGCCTTCTAATATTTTCGATACCGGGCAAACTTTGGCTATTTGGGTTAAGCGTTCACGCTGTTCATCGGTAACCGGGGTTAAAAAATTCAGGTCGCGGTCAATCACCGTGATTTTCTTTTCGCCTTCCAGCTTAAAAAACATATTAACGGCAACTGCAATCTGAGGGATATCCCAGCCCTTGCGGTCGATATACATTCGCAGTGTTGCCAGCGTACAACATCCCAGCGACGATAACAACAAGGTATAAGGGTCGGGGCCAAGGTCTTTTCCCCCGGCAATCTCAGGCTCGTCCGAGATAAACTTACCATTGCGCCACACAACTGTGCATTTAAATTTTTCGGTGCCAATGCTGGCAGCCACCGGGTTGGCTAATATGTATTCCATCCTTTATTCTTTTCTACTATAAACTATGAACCATCAACTATGAACTTTTCTATCACAACCTTTCCGGCTATCAACCATCCCGCATGTGCGGGATCAACTATGAACTAAAAAAGCACATCCCCAAACTCGGGCGTTAACTCAAATATCTTTTTGGCGAAGGGGCAATAGGGTAAAATCTTCATCTTGTGCTCGCGGGCATATTCAACCCCGGCCCTTACCAGTTGTTTGCCCAGGCCTTTGCCTTCGTAGGCCTCGTCAACTTCAGTATGGTCAATAATAAACTTTTCCGGCCCCGAAAAAATATAGTGCATCAAAGCAACTTCCTTACCATTGTCTTCTATAAAAAACGCGCCGCGTTTACCGTCGTTTTTGTTTTGTACCTGCATGTTTTAGATCATAACTGCCACTTGGCATTTTGTCATAAAATTACGATATTTATTAGTTATAGGAATTAGTGTGCGATAGTTTGACAGAAAGATTTTACTTTCGAACTTCCGGACTTTTCCGACTTTCGGACTATACATAACTATCATGGAACCCATTACCATAAATACCCTCAGAACATTCGAAGCATTGGCAAACGTTCCTGATGAGCAGTTGCAATGGCTGATAGATACTTGTGAAGAGCGGATTTTGCCCGAGGGGACACTATTTGTAAAACCCGGGGATCCGATGGTTGGCCCCCATTTTATCATTAGCGGCGAGTTCGCAGCATTTGTATCGCAAAGTAACAGCAAACGCGAACTGGGAATTTTTGGCGCCGGGGTAATTACCGGTTACCTGCCCTACTCGCGTGGCAAAACTTCAAGCGTTTACATGAAAGTGCGGAACGAAGCGCGCATTCTTACCTTCCCAACTGAACGGATCCGGGAAATGATAAAGGACCACTTTGAGCTTACCCAGGCATTGGTGCACGTGATGAGCAACAGGGTGCGAGAGTTTACAGCCTTTCAGCAGCAAAACGAAAAAATGATGGCGCTTGGTAAGCTGTCTGCAGGACTGACACATGAACTCAATAACCCTGCATCGGCTATAGTGCGCGACTCCGTTTCATTACGTGAGCACCTCCGCCTCGAGCCCCAAACTTTTAAAAAGCTTACGGCCATTAAAATGGATAGCGGGCAGGTTGACGCTGTTAATGATGCATTATTTCGCGTATTGGCCGAAACGGACCGGCCAAGGCTAACGCTGAAAGAAAAAACCAAACGCGAAGAAGAAATTTCCGATTGGCTGGATGGGCTAGGCATAGAAGATGCTTACGATATGGCCGAAACCCTGGTTGATTTTAATTTTAAAGTGACAGACCTTGAAGACTTTAAAAAAAATATCCCGGATGCTTTTTTATCGCCAGTTTTTGGGTGGATAAACACCCTGCTGGTTACCGAAAAGATGGTTGAAGATATCCAGGAATCCGCACGCCGTATTGCCGAGCTGGTAAAATCAGTTAAAACATTTACCCACATGGACCGCGGGGCAGACAAGCAATATGCAGATATCCACATCGGTATCCGCAATACCCTAACCATGCTTGGCTACCGTAAAAAGAAAGGCAATATCACCCTGGTTGAAGATTTCGATTTTACCTTGCCACCTGTAAAAGCCCTGATTGGCGAGCTAAACCAGGTTTGGACCAATTTGCTTGACAATGCCTTTGACGCTATGGACCAAAACGGCAAAGGCACATTAACCATCAAAACCGAAAAAGACAAAGAATTTGTTCGTGTCAGCATCATTGATGATGGCCCCGGCATCCCGGAAGAAATACGTTCACGGGTGTTCGACCCGTTCTTTACAACCAAAGAAATGGGCAAAGGCACGGGCATGGGATTAGAAGTAGTTCAACGGATTGTAAACCAGCATAACGGCTCGATAAAAGTCAGTTCGGTACCGGGCCACACGGAATTTGTGGTTTGTTTCCCGATAAATGGGTGATTTTGATTTCGGATTTATTGAGAAAATCATAAGATTTCCCTCGTAGAGACTTGATGCTTCGCGTCTCACGCAGGACAGGTATCTGCAATTCCGGGCGCTGTAATTTTGTGGGAACCGCGAATTTGCGCTGAATTGCAAGCAGGAGACGCGATGCATCGCGTCTCTACAATTCTTACCCCTTCTTAATCACGTAAAAAAATATCCTCGTCCTGGTTTCAAACCCAAGCGAGTGGTAAAGATTTATCGCCCTTTCGTTTTTTGCTAACACATGCAGAAATGGAATTTCGCCGGCCGCCTTTATGCGCTCCACCTGGTACATAATTAACCGGGCAGCATAGCCTTTGCCAACATGGTCGGGGTGGGTGCATACGGCACTTACCTCGGCATAGGGTTTTGGGTTTAAACGCTGGCCCGCCATTGCCACCAGTTCCCCGCCCTCAAAAATTCCGCGGTAATGCCCGTACTCTATGGTTCTTTGTGCAAACGGGCCGGGATTGGTCAATTTAGTAAGCGCGAGCATTGCGGGCACGTGTTCTTCGGTTAAAGTGACAAATTCCTGTTTCTTATCTACCTGCCGGGCGGGCGTTTCGCACACCATTTGCAGGCAATCCATACGTTCAATTAGTCGCCAGCTTTCGGGGATAGTTATTTCAACCGGTGAAATCACACCAAAAAAAGCCTGCGGCGGGGCCATGTCATAAAGCGCCTGCAGGTTTTCAACTGTATTTTCATTCAGCGCGGCAAATGGCGAAACATCCGGCTGAAAATATTTAACATTACCGGTACCGACAGCGAATTGGGAATTTCCGGAGTGCAGCGCATTCCAGGCAGGATTATCAAGCAGGTGTTTCATTATAACGGCATTTTAATAAGATGCTTTTGATGCATCAAAGTATAACTGGCGGCGGCAAATCTATTAAATTACCAATTACACCAAAGAATTTCAATGTACATTTACACATCATATTATTGTCATTTAAACCACCTCATGTTGTCATTAATGCCACTCACTCTCCCGGCATAATGAAAGTATGTTTGTATTGTTCAATCTGTTAACTTTAAATAATAGTAACATGAGTACGCTAAACGAACAATTTACAGCAATGCTGTTAAAAAGCCCCAACAAAGGCGGCTGGACCTATGTAATATGGCCTGAATCAGTTTCGTTTTTTAAAACCCGCGGCTTAGTTAAAGTGCGCGGCACAGTCGACGGTCATCCTTTCCGCAGTTCCTTTATGGCCTTAGGCGATGGTACGCACAAACTGCCGGTAAAAGCAGAAATGCAAAAACTCATCAATAAAAAAGAAGGCGACAGCGTAACGGTGGTTTTAGAAGAAAGGCTGGAAAAATAATTTGAAGATGAGTTGATTTGAAGATTTGAAAATGATACAATCCTGGTAATCCCTGAATCGTGTCAAATCGGTGCAATCATCCCCGAATCGGTGAAATCAAAAAATAAAGAAAGGCGTTCCGTATCTCACCCCGGAACGCCCTTTTAATGTTAAAATCAGTCCCGGTTGTTACCAGGCCAATCAACTAAATCCAGGCCGGGTATCTCACCTCCCGCACCTTTTCTCATGATTATTTAAAATCATTAAGGTCTTTATTACTGAATACCTGTATGACGCACAGTTATACGGTATCGTTACAAAAATTTCATGTAAAATCCTTATAAACAACCAATAGAGCTATGTTGAACACATTGTCAACATAGCTCTATCAGCTAAAATTATAATCCGCCGCCGCCCGGAGGGCCGCCAAAGCCACCACCACCCGGAGGGCCGCCGCCCATTCGCGGACCACCGGGACCACCTGGCCCCATATTAGGTGCTTTGCCCGCCATTTTGGTAAAACGGTAAGTAAATGTTAACAAGTAATACCTGCCTAATTTATTGGCATTGGTTTGAGTCACAAAGTTTCCGTTTTGCGTGCTGGTGTAGCCGGTGTTCTCATTAAACACATCGTAAACCCCGGCACGTACGGCTGCCATGTTACCTTTCAGGAACCTGCGCTCAACATAGGTGTTAAATATGTTGGGATTGGTTGAGCCTTTATAACCATAGTACAGCATTTTGGTATAATCGTAGCTTAGTGTCCAGTTTTTCCAAAAATAGTTTTTACCATTAAGGCCCAGCTGCCAGGTGCGGAAATTGTCGTTAATTCCCGGCTGGTTTATCGAGTTTTTTGAAGAGTTAATGGTATAAGTGGTATTGGCTTCAGCATCAATAATATCTGTAATATCAACCCTGAAACGTACTGCCGGCGCTATTACCCAAGTTTTTGCATTATTTTTTTCAGTGGTCGGGTCAAACGTAGTCGCATCGATATTTGTGATGAATGATGCATTGTTGATGTACGATACATTACCCTGCAAAAACAGGTTATACTTGCGTTTTTGCCAAGGCTTGTTGAATACAAAGAAACCTTGCAAAGCTGAATAGCCACTGGTATTCAGATATTGCGTTTCAATAGTACCTGCCAGTTTGCTGTTAAGCGGGTAGTTAACAGGGTAAGTCACTGTATTTGAAACAATTTTGTTGGATGTTGCGGTGTACGATAAATTACTGAAGAAGATATTTCCTGTTTCGAAACTAAAGTTATTGTACCTGAAATCTATCCGGTTGTTATACTCGGGCTTTAGCTCGGGGTTACCAGTAATAGGGTACGATGCACTGGAGAAATCAGTAACCGGCTGCAATTGCGAAAAACTTGGTTGGTTGCTCGAGCCGCTATAGTTGGCGCTGAATGATTGCGACCGCGAGAAGTTATAAATAAAATGCGCATTAGGAGATACGTTAAACGCCGTTGAGTTGGTTGGCATGCCTGTAGTTACCGAGTAGCCTTTTAAAACAGAAGGCTGCGCGGTAATCCCTAATACATAATTGTACTTCTTCTCTACAAAACGATAGTTTAAACCAAAGCGATTGGTTATAAACGTAAAATTGTAGTTATTGCTTAACAGGGGATAATTGTTTATTTGTGTGCTGTTGGTAACCAGTGTATCGGTTTGTTTGTCGGCAGTGGTATAGCTGTGGCGGTAGTTGTAGTTAACCTCCAGGTACGCCTTTTTTGACAGCGGCTCGATATACGAAAGCGATGTACCGATAGTATCGGTATGGCTGTTTGTATTGATAAACTGGTCGAGAGGGGCATTTGCAGCGCCGTCGATATAGGTGTATACCGGGTTTTGATAAGCCCTGCTGGTTGAGCGGCCCGTACCAATGTTTATGCTGAAGTTACGGCCATGGTTGTTAAACCGGTGATTATACAATGCATTGATGCCATAGTTTGGTGCTGATGAATTGCTGAGTGATTTAAAGCTATAGTTTGATACCGTGGCCGACTGGTTAGCTAAAAGGTTGGAGCCTGTTTGGTCAGTATTAAGACCTGTGTAAGTGTAAGATGGGCTTACCTTTAAATAGTTAATGGTATCAGGTTTCCACTCCAGGTTAAAGTTTAAACGGTGAAATTTGGTTTCATCGTCCTTAACACTGCTTTGCGAGTTGGTACTGGGGTTAACGAGCGATATGTTATTTTGAATAGTACTGCTGATAGTATTTGTCGACTTATCCGAGAAACTGTAGCTACCATACACTGTAATCTTTTTACCCCAGCTATCACGATAGTTAAAACCAATAGAACGATTTATTGATATACCAGTTGGGTTGTTATTGCCTCCCGGAGGCCCGCCGCCTCCACCTTGCCGGCCACCGGGACCGCCGCCGTTAAACAAATTCGTATTGGTATTATTAAGGTTACCCAATACGGCAATTTGCTGGGCATCGTTAAAGTTAAACATGTTTGCCTGCGCTAAGTAACGGGCGCCGCCGCCAATACCATCTTTAGTGGGTATTAGGTCATGCCCCGCACCAACACTGGCCTGGCCAAAATAGCCATGGTTACGGCTTGGCTTTATGTTGATATTTAAAACGGTCTCAGGGTCGCCGGTTTTAATGCCGGTCATGTTTGCCTGGTCGCCGTAGTCGTTTACCATTTGTACGTTCTGTACGGCGTCGGCAGGTAGGTTTTGGGTGGCCGTTTTTAAATCCCCGCCAAAAAAGTCTTTGCCGTTTACCCGCACTTTGGTAACGCTCTTCCCGCGAAAGGTCATATTACCATCCTTATCTACATCGGCACCAGGGATCTTTTTAATAAGGTCCTCAACAGGTGCGCCGTCACGTACCTTGTAGGCGGCTGCATTAAATTCAACAGTATCTTCTTTTATTTTAACAGGAACAACGTCGGTAATTGTAACCCCTGTCAGCATCGTTGTCGACCGTTTTAATATAATCGGTTTTAAAAATACCGGGTTGTTGGTGTTATCAAATGTAAGCCGTATACGTTTTGGCTCGTAGCCTATCGATTGTATTACCAGGCTAATCTGCGTCGCCTTTACGCCGTTAAAAACAAAAGCACCCTTCGAGTCTGTGATTGTACTTACGCTATCTTTCCCGGTTAGTAATTTAACGCTCGAGCCGGGCAGGGTCGCCTTGGTACTGTCTATTAGCGTTCCGTGTACGTCGCGGCCCGTTTGTGCAAAGCTGTTAACGCTTATTAAAAGCAGTGCGGCAATAAAAAAGTATATTGATTTCATATCTTGTTTTCTTTTTTAGATGCCGCAAATAAATAACAAACCTTTGGCACCAAAAAACAGGATAGACAGAGGCTTAATAAGAGTAGACTAAACCCAATTTTTAACCTATAAAAGCTGAATTTTTACTGTCGTTTATAAAATCCGGTTTCTATCGGTAGTTTTTGCCCCGTTGTCGATAAGTTTTGGGCGCTTATAGATTTTGATTGGGTTTGTGTGCTCTTGCTTTGTAATATTGTTGTTATAATTGACCGTGATAAGCGTTTGATTTTTAATAATTTAAGGATAATGATACCAAAATCAAAAAGTAAAATAATAACCTTTATCATCCACATATTAATATGGGGCGTATTTGGTTTGATATATTTTTTTCAGCTGCTTAACTGGAACATTACCGTACCCTACCAGCTTTGGATAAAACAAAGCATAATTTTAGGGTTATTGGTTGTGGCCTTTTATGTCAATTCGTTTGTACTGGTGCCAAAAATTTTGTTAAAAAATAAAACCAGCATTTACTTTCTTATTATTACCGGCGTTGTTGCTATAGTTGTGTTGCTCAATATTTATGTGGATGAATGGCTTCATATCCACAGACTGATGGATATAGCTTTTCATAAAGGCGGCCCGCCGAGAAAGAGTCATGGCCGCGATCACAATTGGGACTTTTTGATGCTGGCCAATGTGGCCCTGGTATTAGGCATCAGCACCAGTATAACCGCCATACAAAAATGGCAGAAAGATAAACAACTTCACCAGGATATGGAGCAGGAACGGGTGAGTTCGGAACTATCATTCCTTAAAGCGCAGATAAACCCGCATTTCTTTTTCAATACGCTTAATAACATTTATGCTTTGACACATATTAATGCAGAAGTATCACGCAAAGCTATTCACCAGCTATCGCGCATGATGCGGTATGTATTGTATGATACGCAAAACAGCACAACGCTGTTAAGCCAGGAGATTGCTTTTATAAAAGATTATATTGACCTGATGAAATTGCGCCTAACCGATGTGGTTAAAATAGATTTCAGCACACCGGCTGCATTGAAAGACATGGGTATTGCGCCGATGATATTTTTGCCATTTATTGAAAACGCCTTTAAACACGGTGTAAGTGCTACCCAACCAAGCTACATTAGTATAATTGTCAATCAAAAGGACGGTATTATTGAATTAAATGTGGTTAACACTATAATTAAGGAACAAAACAATAACTTAGAGGAAGGCAGCGGTATTGGGCTTAATAACACGCGGCGCCGGCTTGATTTATTGTATCCCGGCAAACATACTTTGCTGATAAACGAAAGCACTACCGAAAACGCATATTTAGTTAACCTAACACTTAACCTGGCATGACAATTAATTGTATAGCTGTTGACGACGAGCCCTTAGCGCTTGGCCTGGTATGCTCATTTATTGAGCAAACCCCGTTTTTAAATTTGGCTGGCCGCTACTCAAGCGCGGTTGAAGCGCTGCGGGCCATACACTCGCAAAAAATAGACGTGCTGTTTTTAGATATACAAATGCCCGATTTGAATGGCATTGAATTGGCGCGCGTGCTCGATAACAGCAAAACAAACAAGCCCCGAATTATTTTCACCACTGCCTACAATCAATTCGCTCTTGAGGGTTACCGGGTTGATGCGCTTGACTACCTGCTGAAGCCATTTAATTATGAGGAATTTTTAAATGCGGCCCACAAAGCGTTGGCCTATGCCCAGCTTGTTGAGAAATCAAATACCGTTCCAGCAGCCATAGCCGCGCCGGCTGCCGCAGTTGAAGAACGTATTGAGGACGAGTATCTATTTTTAAAGGTTGAGTACCAATTGGTGCGTTTAGCACTCAGCGACATACTGTACATCGAAGGGTTAAAAGACTACGTAAAAGTTTGGCTGCAAAGCGCCGAAAAGCCGGTCCTGTCATTAACCAGTTTGAAATCATTGGAAGAAAAGCTGCCCGCCAAACGGTTTATGCGGGTACACCGCTCGTTCATTGTCTCGTTGGATAAGATAAATTCAATCACTCGCAATGCCCTGCAAATAGGCAAAATAAACATCACCGTTGGCGACCAGTATAAGGAAGCCTTTGGCAAGTTTTTGAGTAAGTGGGTGTGAGGTGGTTGAATTTGTTGTAAAGGCTGTAAGGGTTAAATATTCCTTATTTTAGTTTTCTAAAACAATACCGCACCTTATTTTAGTTTTTTGGCAAAATCTAAAATAACACAATTTGTTATTTTAGTTTCCTAACACAATGGCTAGCCTTATTTTAGTTTTCCAGTAAAATCTAAAATAGTATTATTCCTTATTTTAGTAAACTAAAACAGCTCCGCTTCTTATTTTAGTTTTTTTATAAAATCTAAAATAATTCATACCTTTATTTTAGTTTAATTCAAAAAACTAAAATAACAAATGAAAACCTTTGATGCAGGTGTTTACATAAACCAGGGGTATTACAAAAGCTTTCAGCCAAATTTGATTGATAAGGCGTGGAAATTGGATGATATGGAGCTTATTCAACTGCTGGGGAACGCCGACAGGCAAATTGGGCGGCTGGACATGTACTCAAAATATGTTCCAAACCTGGATATGTTTATCCAGATGCATGTTGCAAAAGAGGCTACACAATCCAGCAAAATTGAAGGTACCAAAACCAATATTACCGATGCCATGATGGAAAAGGAGGATATTGCTTCAAACCGTGTGGATGATTGGATTGAGGTGCAAAATTATATCAGCGCCATGAATTATGGGGTTGAGCGTTTGCAGCATTTACCATTTTCATCACGCTTGATTAAAGATACACACAAGGTATTGTTAAAAGGTTCAAGGGGCGAGCAGAAACATCCCGGCAATTTCAGGACGAGCCAAAACTGGATTGGTGGCGCAACCATAAATGATGCCAAGTTTATTCCGCCTGTACATACCAGCATTGCAGAATTAATGAGTGATTTGGAAAAATTTGCCCATAATGAAACCGCCTATTTTCCGGAGCTGCTTAAAATAGCGCTGATACATTACCAGTTTGAAACCATCCACCCGTTTTTAGATGGTAATGGAAGGATTGGGCGTTTGTTTATCACCTTGTATTTGGTTTCAAAAGGCATTTTAAATCAACCTATCTTATATCTGTCGGATTTTTTCGAGAAAAACCGGAGTAATTACTTTGATAATTTGATGAACGTTCGCGAACGCAATGATATCAACCATTGGTTTAAGTTTTTTTTAGTGGGGATAATCGAAACTGCAACCAAGGGAATTGAAACATTTGATAAAATACTGCAATTGCAAAAAACAATCGAGTTAAAAATAAATACGCTGGGCAGCAGGGCGGCAAACGCCCAAAAAGTAGTGCATCATTTGTTTCAAAAGCCAATAATAAATACGGCAGTTATAGGTAAGGCAGCAGATTTGTCGGCAGCATCTGCCTATAAACTAGCAAGGGATATGGAACGCCTCGGAATATTCATAGAAACAACCGGCGGGCAAAGGGGTAAAATTTATGTTTTTGAAGAATATTTAAATCTTTTCAGGTAATAGAATAGTCCAAAAGACTACATTCTTTGTAACACAATCCCCTCTCTCGCGTCATACACAAGTATCATTGTTTAAACAAAAGGGCATTCGGTTTAATAAAATGCCCTTTGGATTGAAATTATTTTCACTCCGCCCAAATAAAAATATGTTTGCGCCTGATTAACCGGCAACTATAATAAACCCCCTTTTAAAAGGTAAATATTAAGCATTCATCAATTAATACTTATGTCCAACATCTACTAAAATAATGCTGCTATATTTGCGGGCTTTTTAACTCCCCTGTTTTCCATCACGCTCATGACCACTAACAACAATATAATTTCTTTTTTTACAGGCCGTTCTTTTACCCGGTTAATAAAACCAACACTGGCAATTGCCGGCTTTTCGTTGCTTTTAACGTCGTGTGGCGAAAAAGGTAAACAAGCAAACGGTGCAGGTGGCCCTCAGCAGGCACAAAGCTACAAAACGGTTACCCTGCAACCGCGCGAAGCCACTTTAAATACCGACTATCCGGCCAGCATTCAGGGCCTGCAAAACATCGAAATACGCCCTAAAGTCGACGGCTTTGTGGAAGGTATCTATGTAGATGAAGGCAGCCTGGTTAAAAAGGGTCAATTACTTTTCAAAATTAAAGCCCCTCAATACGAGCAGGATGTGCGCACCGCCGAAGCCGGTATACAAACCGCACAGGCCGACGTTAATACCGCCAATTTACAGGTAAACAAGGTAAAGCCGTTGGTTGAGAAAGACATCATCAGCCATTATGAGCTTGAATCGGCACAAAATACATTGCAAACCAAGCAGGCGGCATTGGCGCAGGCCAGGGCGGCATTTGCCAATGCTAAAGTTAACTTGGGTTATACAACAATTACCAGCCCGGTTGATGGCGTTATAGGTTCGCTGCCCTACAAACTGGGTAGCCTGGTAAGCAGCGCCACCGTAGACCCTTTGACAACAGTTTACAACACCGCAACGGTTTATGCTTATTTTGCCATTAACGAAAAACAATTGCTGGACATCAACAGGGACAGCACGGGCACATCGCTTAAATCAAAATTAAACAACCTTCCAAAAGTTTCGCTCCTGTTACCTGACGGTACTACTTACGACCACAACGGCAAGGTGGAAACTGTAAACGGGCTAATCAATACAAGCACCGGATCGGCCAATTTCAGGGCTGCATTTGTAAACCCCAGGGGACTTTTACGCACTGGTAGCAGCGCGACTGTCCGTATGCCCGTTTTATTAAAATCAGCCATTTTGGTGCCGCAGAACGTTACTTACGAATTGCAGGACAAACGTTTTGTTTATGTAATAGACAACCAAAACAAGGTTAAAAACGTGGCCATCACTACTATGGATAATACCCCCGGCCAGTTTTACGTGGTTACCGGAGGTATAAAAAATGGCGACAAAATAATTGCCGAAGGTGCAACCAACTTAAAAGACGGCACTGAAATTAAACCCGTTGAAGTAAGCCCCGACGTGGTTTTTAAAGATTTAAAATAGTCCTGTAGGGACGCAACACTTGCGTCTCTAAATACATTTGCCCGGACGATAAAATGCCCCAATACATAAATATCCTGAGACGCAAGTATTGCGTCTCTACATAGAAAATAAACATGTTAAAAAAATCCATAGAGCGGCCGGTACTTTCCACGGTGATATCGGTATTACTGGTTATTTTGGGGGTGATAGGTTTAATTAACCTGCCGATATCCCAATACCCCAATATTGCTCCGCCGACAGTATTTGTATCTACCAACTACAGCGGCGCCAATGCCGATGTTGTTTTGAAAAGCGTTATCGTTCCGCTGGAGGAGCAGATTAATGGTGTGGAGAACATGACCTACATGACCTCATCGGCAGGTAACGATGGCTCGGCACAAATAACTATTTTCTTTAAAGTGGGCACCAATCCCGACCTTGCTGCGGTTAACGTGCAGAACCGGGTATCAAGGGCGGTGAGCCTTTTGCCACAGGTAGTTACGCAGGCAGGGGTTACAGTTGCTAAAAGCCAGAATAGTAACCTTCTGATATTCTCGCTATACAGCGAAAACAAGGATTATGACGACACCTTTTTGCAAAACTATTGCCAGATAAACCTTGTGCCTGCCATTCAGCGGGTAAACGGCGTGGGTAACACACAGATATTTACGCAAAAGGAATACTCTATGCGTATTTGGCTAAAACCGGACGTTATGGCCAGCTATAGCCTGGTACCTGATGACGTTACCCAGGCCCTGAACGAACAAAATATTGAGGCCGCGCCCGGTAAGTTTGGCGAAAACAGCAAAGAATCGTTTCAATACGTGATAAAATATACCGGCAGGCTTAAAACCACCCAGCAATTTGGCGATATTATTATCAAATCTGTTGGCAAAGGCCAGTTGCTGCGTTTAAAAGATGTTGCCCGCATCGAGCTGGGCGCGTTGGATTATTCGGCCATCTTAAAAACAAATGGCTTGCCATCCATCGGTGTAGGCATTACCCAGGCATCAGGCTCAAATGCGCGCGATGTAATCAACAATACCAAAAAAATACTGGAAACAGCCCAGGAATCATTCCCCAAGGGCATAAAATTAACCTACCTGGTTGATGCTAATGAATACCTGAACGCCTCTATCGAAAAGGTTATCAGCACACTTATAGAAGCATTTATACTGGTGTTTATAGTGGTATTCGTTTTCCTGCAGGATTTCCGTTCGACGCTGATCCCGGCCATTGCTGTGCCGGTGGCTATTGTGGGTACATTTTTCTTTTTAGATCTGTTTGGTTTCACCATTAACCTGCTTACACTTTTTGCCATGGTGCTGGCTATCGGTATCGTAGTGGATGATGCTATTGTTGTTGTCGAGGCCGTGCATGCCAAGCTTGATAAAGGCTATAAAAGTGCGCGCAAAGCATCGGTTGATGCAATGAAAGAGATCTCGGGAGCAATTATTTCAATTACGCTGGTTATGTCGGCGGTGTTTTTACCGGTTACCTTCATTTCCGGTTCAACAGGTGTATTTTACAAACAGTTCGGTATTACACTGGCGGTGGCTATCCTGCTATCGGCGGTTAACGCGTTAACGCTGAGCCCCGCATTATGTGCAATATTTTTAAAACCGCATAATGAAGAGCATAAGAAGAAACGTCTTTTTAACTTTTTTTATTCCCGGTTTGATAAGGCGTTTTTTACCGTTACTAAAAAGTACGAAAAATCGGTAAAGTGGCTGGCCGCCAAAAAATGGGTGGTGATAGTTGCCATTGTGTTCTTTGGGGTATTGCTTACCTTCCTGATAAAAACAACGCCCTCCAGCTTTGTACCCAGCGAGGACCAGGGAACCATTTTCGTGAGTATTACTTTGCCGCCCGCCTCGGGCATGGAACGCACCAGCGCCATAACCAAACAGGTAGACAGTGTTGCACACTCAATCCCTTCGGTATTAAATACGCTTCAAATTATTGGGTTTAGCTTTACCGGTGGCAGCGGCAGCGCCTATAGCATGGACATTGTGAAGCTGAAGAAATGGGATCAGCGGAAAAATGATGACATAAAGAAAGTTATCGGTCAGCTCTATGCCAAAATCGCTAATATTCACGGTGCCTCCATGTTTATTTTTTCGCCGCCAACCATACAAGGCTTTGGCCAGGGCGGCGGCTTTGAATTTCAATTGGAAGACAAAGGCGGCCACACTTCTGCCGAGATATACAAAGTTATGACTGATTTCCTGGCAGCTCTTGGCAAACGCAAAGAAATTCAGAACACCAACACCTCGTTCAATCCAAATTTTCCACAATTCCAGGTTGATGTAAACGTGGCCAAATGTAAAGAGGCGGGTATCGAAGTTACCTCGGTAATAAATACCTTACAGGGCTATTATGGCGGTTTGTATGCGTCCAACTTTAACCAATTTGGCAAGCAGTACCGTGTAATGGTACAGGCCGATTATTCGTACCGCACCAATCCCGAAGGGCTTAACAAAATATTTGTACGCAATGCCAGCGGTACCATGGCACCCATCACGGAATTTATCAGCCTGACAAAAGTTTTCGGGCCCGAATCAATATCCCGCTTTAATTTATTTACTGCGGTATCTGTTACCGGGTTGCCAAATCCCGGCTACAGCTCGGGTGATGCTATCAACGCTATAAAAGCGGTTGCTGCCGAAAAACTTCCAGCGGGGTATGGTTATGAATTTTCGGGTTTAACCCGTGAGGAAATATCGAGCGGCACGCAGTCGGTTTACATATTTATACTGTGCCTTGTGTTTGTGTACTTTTTGCTAAGCGCGCAATACGAAAGTTACATATTGCCGCTGGCTGTGTTACTGTCATTACCTATAGGCTTATCGGGTACGTATATTTTCGCCAAAATTGCCGGTATAGATAGTAATATTTACGTACAGATATCGCTCATTATGCTCATAGGCCTGCTGTCGAAAAACGCTATCCTGATAGTTGAGTTTGCGCTTGAGCGCAGGCGTGCCGGCATGCCGATACTAAAAGCAGCCATTGAAGGCGCTGAAGCCCGTTTAAGGCCGATTTTGATGACGTCCTTTGCGTTTATATTCGGTATCATGCCGCTGATGTTTTCTACCGGGGCTGGCGCTATCGGCAACCGTTCCATTGGTACCGGCGCTGTCGGGGGTATGTTTATCGGTACCCTTTTTGGATTATTTGCCATCCCTGTATTGTTTATGATTTTCCAAACCATACAAGAGAAAATTAGCGAACCGCGCCGTTTACGCCAGCTTAAAGAAGACGAAGAAGATGCAGCAGCCGGGGCTGCAAACTAACTATTGAAGTACAGATGAACAGAACATCCATAAAATATACATTTCTAACAGTTGCTTTTTTAAGTATCGGGCTATCGTGCAAGGTTATTAAGCCTTATGAGCAGCCACAGCTTAATGCCAGCGACCTATATCGCGGCCAACAAACAACGGACACAGCAACCATGGCAAGCATTCCATGGGAGCGCCTGTTTAAGGATACCGTTTTAAAAGCGCTGATACATGAGGGTTTATACAATAACCTAAACCTCAAAATAGCAATACAAAAAATCAATGAGGCGCAGGCTGCTTTAGGGCAAAGCAAGGCAGCATTATTGCCCAGCTTAAGTGCAGGCGCAAGCGCAACGCGGTCAAAGTTATCAGGTGCAAGCCTGGGCCTGCAAGCCGGCAGCGTAAACCCCTCAAGTACACTTTACCAACTGGGTTTAACCACATCGTGGGAGGCCGATGTTTGGGGCAAGCTAAGCAGCGCCAAACGGGTTGCCTATAATAACCTTCTACAGACTGATGCAGCCAAAAGAGCTGTGCAAACCCAGTTGATCGCCGATATTGCCAACAACTACTACACCTTGCTTGCGCTTGACAAGGAGCTGGAGATTACCACACTTACATTAAAAAACCGCATTAAGGACGTAGAAACCATGAAAGCGCTTAAAGAAGGCGCCGTGGTTAATGGGGCAGCTGTTGTGCAAAGTGAGGCCAATCGCTACGCCGCAGAAGTTGCTATCCCTGATATAAAACGCAGCATCCGCGAAACGGAGAATGCCATCGATATTTTGGTTGGCCGCCCATCTGGTGCATTAAACCGGACAAAGCTTGATGAACAGAAAACGATTGACAGCCTGCAAACCGGTATCCCATCGCAACTGTTAAAAAACCGTCCCGATGTGCAGCAGGCTGAATATGCTTTCCATAGCGCATTTGAAAACACCAACCTGGCGCGCACCTATTTTTATCCGTCGTTAACCATAACAGCCAGTGGTGGCTGGCAAAACCTACAATTGAAAGACTTTTTTGTAGGCTCGATATTTTATAACGTTGCAGCTGGTTTAACCCAGCCCATATTTAACCAGGGCATTAATAAAGCACGGTTAAAAACGGCACAGGCCCAGCAAATGGAAGCCCTTTACGGTTTCCAGCAAACATTACTGGTTGCAGGGCAGGAAGTATCAAACGCTTTATATTCCTACCAAACCGCTACCGAAAAGGGAGGTGCCAGAACCAAACAAATAGCAGCCCTTACCAAAGCCGTTGATTATACCCAGGAATTATTACGTTACAGCTCGGCAACCAATTACACCGATGTGCTAACCTCTGAGCAAAACTTACTGGCCGCCCAGCTTGATGCTGTTAACGACAGGCTGCAGCAATTGCAGGCGGTGGTTAACTTGTACCGGGCGCTTGGTGGCGGCATTAACTAAAATTTTTTGGATTGGTTGGATTTTAGGATTCTCATGGCAACATGTCGGCGATTAAGCGTATAATCCTATCAATCTTAAAAATCTTAGCCAAAGAAAAGCACCGCCCTTTTCAGGAGCGGTGCTTCAAGTATAAGGGGTTAATCAATTATTATTCCTGTACGATGAAGGTCTTTGTTTTGTCTTCGCTGTAAACGTGGATGTTCTTTTTAACCACCTGCCCGGCAGTAGTAACTTCCATTGTATAGTCGCCGTAGTCAAGGCCGCTTAGTACGTATCCTTTTGAACCGTTGGCTGCAAGTACGTCTTTACGCAACACATTTTTGTCCTGGTCGTAAATCATTACGATCGATTTTGCGTCGGCAGCTTTAACGGCTATGCCTTTGTTAGAAGCAAGGGCTGAAATGGTTACCGAAGGCACATCTGCTTTAACTGTTTTTGCAGGAACCGCTGCGAATAAACCTGCTGATGCTAATAAAAATAGTGCGGTTAATTTGATTGAATTTTTCATGTCTTTAATCTTTTTAATGTTATGTGAATGTTTTTGTTATCGTTTTACAATTCAAAGGTGCGACAACTTGAAACACTAAAAAAACCAAATAGACCACTACCGCATAGTAATAGACATACGCCCAAAATCAGCCTGCAAACGCTGTAAAGCGCTAATTATCTGAATAATAGAAGTTTTATCGGCCGATTACAGTCATTCATCGGCGTAATTGCAGCGCTGGTGGAATGTGCATGGGTTATCGATGCCATCTGGAAGGAAAAAAAGATTGTGCCGAAAAAATCAACGCAATCAGCGTAATCATAAAATTCAGCGATTTACTCCATCAGTCCCGGCTCAAAAACCTTCATATCTATCGGCTCATCTGCTTTTAAATCGCGGTAGGTTTAGAGACCTTATAGCCGCTTGATTGGTAACCACAATACTATTGATTCCTGATTAGCGTGTGCAGAGTTTGCTTCGTTCCTCAGCAATGACAATTGGGTTTATATCCGCAAAAGCTAGGCTCCCACTTCGTGCAATTCGCCTAAATTCGTGTTATTAGTGTCAAACTATGATTTCGTCAGCTCTTCATAAGCCGATTGTATACCGCGCTGTATGCCATCGCCCTGCCATTCGGTTACGCCAGGGATAGAAGTAGCGGCCATTATCTCATCCTTGGTTTTTCCTGCTTTAACCGCGCCCGATACATAGGCTTCCAACTTTTCCATAAAGTCCTGCATCAGCTTTACATCTTCCATTGTGCCGATCACTTTTTGCGGGTCGAAAGCATGACCAAAAACAAACATTGTATTTTTATCAAATTTTTTAGTAGCCTGTTCCAAAGCCATCGGCCAGTGTTTTACCGAAGCGCCTGCGCTGTTGTCAACAAACGGGTAACGGCGGTTAAACACCAAATCGCCGGTATGCACAATGTTGGCGTTTTCAAAATGGATCATCGCATCGCCGTTGGTGTGGCCGGTACCAAAGTAATGGGCGCTGATATGCTCATCCCCTACTTTAACTTTCCAGGTATCGGTAAACGTAGTGTCCGGGTATAGTTGCTGGTCTACTTTATTATTTTTTTCGGCAACGGCCTTTTGGTTAGCCAGTGAGTTGGCATGTGCGGCAACATTTTTTACAATACCTTTAAAGGAAATATTGCCGCCGGTATGGTCGCCGTGGTGGTGGGTATTTATTAACCACTCAAATGGCACTGTTGATTGTTTTTGCAATTCGGCTATCAGGTGTTTGGCCGGGTCCGGAAATTCGGCGTCTACCACAACAATTCCTTCTTTGTTTATCAGCCAGGCTATGGTACCACCTTGCTCGGCAAACATGCCTACGTTGTTACGCAAAGGTATAAACTGGTAAGTTGGATCGGCAAGCATGGCGGCAAAACTTTTACGGCCTAATAATGCAAGCGAACTTGCTGTTAATGCGGTGTTTCTTAAAAATTGACGGCGTTCCATGGTGGGTAGAGATTAGAGGTTAGTTGAATAGAGATTAGTTGGTTTGTTAATGATGACGTCGTTTTTAATATTTCGGTTGCCCGTTGTTGTTAATATTGATGAAATGCCTGGGATACAAACTCGAGCACATTTGGCAATGATGCGCGCCAGTAAGTCCAGGTATGAGCACCATCGCGGATGCGGAACTCGTGCGGGATTTCCTTTTTACGCATGGCTATGTGCACCAGGCAATTCCCTTCGTATAAAAAATCGTCGTCGCCATCATCAATAAACCAGCGAACAGCTTTCTTCTGGGCATCGGGCATGTTGTTTACCAGCGCCAGGGTGCTATGCTCGTTATAATACTTCACAATAAGTGAATCGGCAATACCGGGGTTATTTTTGGTGATGTTAGTACGGGCATCCTCCAACGTTAATGGCCCTACCGATGCACTCAGCGGGCAGGCCGACGAAAACATTTCGGGATGGTGCAATGCGTACATAAAGGTACCGCCGCCACCCATCGACAGGCCGGAAACCGCCCGGAAACGTTTCTCACTTTTCACCCGGTATTTTTTCTCAACAAAAGGCACCAGTTCCTTAAAAAAGAAATCTTCATAATTCCAGTCGCCCTTAATGTCGTTAAAGTAGCCACGGCGACCTGTATTGGCATCGGGCATGATAATTATCATAGGTGTGGCAATACCATCAGCAATGGCTTTATCAGTTATGTTCAGCACTTCGCCAAATTGAACCCAGCCGGTTTGGTCGTCGCCGCTGCCATGCAACAGGTATAAGATTGGATAGCTGCGCTCGGAAGTTTCGTAACCAGGCGGCAGGTAAACGGCATATTTGCGATCGCTTTTTAATATTTTGCTGGGCACGGTAAGGTTATCGTAAACTTTGCCGGTTTGTGCCATTGATAAAAACGGGCAAAACAACAGTAACAGTACGATGGGGTTAAATAATTTTTTCATAATTAAGGCCGATTGGTTTGTGTCTTCAATATCGGGATATATTATTAAACATGGCAGTTTTAGTGTAAAAATGTTGATATAACGGTTTAACTTAAATCCTTCCGATTTACCCCTTATCTTCTCCCTAAAATACCATCGCAACCGTTTGTAACAGATTTAGTTAAATTATTTTATCTTTATAAGCCTTTTGCAATGACTGACGAGAATTCATTATCAACCGAGAACCAGTTGCTTTACCTTTTTATGGGTGTAGCAGTGTTAGTAAATTTCAGCGGCCTGCTGATACCCATTGCCGGGCCCGATGCTGCCGTTTATGCTGTAGTAGCCAAAACAATGGTGCTGCACAACAATTTTGTGCAGCTGTTTTACCATGGCGCCGATTGGCTCGACAAACCGCATTTCCCCTTTTGGATAACCGCCCTTTCGTTCAAACTCTTTGGTTTTACAACCTGGGCTTATAAGTTGCCGGGCATCTTATTTTTAATGATGGGCGCCCGGTACACCTGGCTGTTTACCAAAACCCTTTACAATAGGGATATTGCTATTTGGAGTGTACTTGTACTGTTAACCGCCCAGCACATTGTGCTTTCGAATAACGACGTGCATGCCGAGCCCTATTTAACCGGGCTTATAATTGCTGCAGTTTATCATTTTTATAACGCTTATATCCGCAATAATTACTGGCAACTATTGTGGGCCTGCCTGTTCACCGCCGGGGCGGTTATGACCAAAGGCATGTTTGCCCTGGTGCCAATTGGCGGGGCAATAGCCGGCCACTTGATCATAACCAGGCAATGGAGGCAGTTATTTAGCTTTAAATGGCTGATAGCAGGTGTTTTAATAGGGATATTTATATTACCCGAGCTTTGGTGCCTTAACCAGCAATTCGACCTGCACCCCGAGAAGGTTGTATTTGGACACAAAGGCGTATCGGGCATAAAATTTTTCTTTTGGGATAGCCAGCTTGGCCGTTTTTTTAACACTGGCCCCATAAAAGGCACCGGCGACCCTACATTTTTTGTACACCCTACGCTTTGGGCATTTTTGCCATGGTCGCTTCTGCTTTTTGCGGCTGTGTTCCAGTTTATAAAAAAGGGGGTAAAACAATCCAATACAAAGGAGTGGTTTTGCGTTAGCGGCGGCCTCTTAACGTTTATTTTATTTTCGGCATCGGGTTTTCAACTGCCGCATTATTTAAATATTGTGTATCCATTTTTTGCCATTATTACGGCACAGTATCTTTATTATGTAACTAGTAAAAACACCATCGTTACTATTGAAGTTACCCAAAAAGTAATCATCAGCTTGATGCTGCTAGGGTTAATTGCACTGCATTATTTCTTCAGACCTGGTGTATTTAGCCTGTACACGGCAGCCACACTCGGTATGCTGTTGGCCATGCTTATATTTTATAATTTCTTTATCGGCTTGCCCGGCTACCAAAAAATCACCATACGCACGGTGCTTTGTACTTTTATTGTTAGCCTTTATCTTAACCTTTCGTTCTATCCCTCACTGATGAAATACCAGGCGGGCAGCGAAGCTGCTAGTTGGATAAACGCCAACAACAAGCATAACCTGCCCGTTGCAGAATTAAAGGACTACAATACTGCCCCCTTTGAATTTTATAACAACAAACCCGTTGCCCTAATTACCATCGACAAATCAAACCTGCCCCTAACGCCGTTTTTACTATACGCAAAGGCTGCCGAACTACCAGCATTAAAGGCCAAAGGCTTAAAAACAATCACACTGGCAACCTTCAAGCGTTACTTGATAACCCGGCTTAATTTTAAGTTTATAAATAAAGAAACACGCGATAAGGAACTGGAAGAAATGTCGGTAGTTGAGGTGGAGTAAATACCCTCATGGTTTTTGAGTCTGGCTTTTCTTGTCGAACAGCAAATAATCGAGACTCCATTTGCCTGCATCGCCAAGAATAAAACTCACAAAAAACAGCAGCAATAAAAATGGAAGTTGCTCATCGCCCCGGATATTACCTTTCCCCATGATAAATATAACAACAGTCATAGTTACTACCAGCGCAATAGAAGCAAACCTTGTGACCAGGCCGAAGACCAATAGTATCCCGCCTAAAAGTTCGGTGGCTTTACCAACATAGGCCATAAAAACAGGTGCGGGAAAATGAATTTCGGTAAGCCAGTCGGCATTTCCTTTCATTTTATCATGGCTGAATACATCTAACCCATATTTAGCGATAATAATACCTGTAATAACCCTGGCAATAACCTGCCAGTTTTTTAAAATAGGATCTGACGACAGCAATTTTTTTAGCATAAATTGTTTTTAAAAATGAATAACTTAGGCCTAAGCTAAGTCAACTACCTTTAAAAGGCATACAACCAACTGTAAAAAATTGTAAACCGAATTGTAAATTTTTTTCCTGATTATGAATTTACTAAAGCCGTTGATTATTGTAGCGCTGCTGTGCCCTTTTGCGGGTAAGGGAATGGATAACCCAATAGATGAGGCCAGGCAAAGGATACTTTTCCGCAGCATAGGGCACGAGCTTCTTTTATCTGTTAACGACCGTACATCCCGCGTACCCCCTTTGCAAAAAATCGACGACGGAAGTTACCGGCTAGATTTTGAGAAGCCGTTTGCGTTTATGCCCGATTCGTTAGTGGTCATAGTGGGGCGAAATTTGAGCAGAATAGCAGCGCCGCCCGAATATATTTTTACGGTGACTGAAGTCGAAAGTCAGGCAACAGCTTATGGCTTTACCACAGCGGATATTATAAAAGGAACAGTCCCATGCACCGGCAGGGCATTGCCTAAGCGAAACTATGTCATTAAGATCCTGGTAGTGCCGGCTATTGCCACGGCAGGCGTGCATGGCTGGAATAGTGTTTTGTTAATTGTAACCGGTTTATTGGTGCTTGCTGTTTTGATATTTATTATTGCATGGAAAGTCCTGACTAAATCAAAACAAAACAAGGCCGTAGCAACTGTAAAACCAGACGACGCGCTTGATTCGACATCCATCCCGATAGGAAAATATCGTTTTTACCCGGACAAGTATTTGCTGCTATGTGATCATGAAAGCACCGAACTTACCGCAAAAGAAGGAAAGCTACTGAGCATATTTACCAGCGATTTAAACCAGGTAATTGATCGCAACCGGCTGCTTAAGGAAGGATGGGAGGATGATGGTGTAATAACAGGCCGCAGCCTCGACATGTACGTTTCAAAGCTGCGTAAAAGGCTGGAAAAAGACGTTTCGGTAAGTATTACCAATGTGCATGGCAAGGGCTATTGTTTAAATGCGGACTAACATAAAGTAAGTTCGATATAAGAACACGATGCTGTGAGTTGCACTCGACACCACAATAGCTGGTCGTCGCCTCACCCTGCCCTCTCCAAAGGAGAGGGTTCCGAAAAGGAATTTCCGAAGAGCGAAGCTCAAGTCCTCTCCTTTGGAGAGGATTTAGGTGAGGCGAAACGCAATCCGTTAAGTAAAACGAAGTTGATTTATTAGTTCCTATTCTTAACCCGAACTCACGGTAACTTAAAGTACAATCGCATATTGACATGTTTTTTCACGCTGCCGTGTATCGTTTAAATTCCCTTCCGCGTAATGCTTAATAACCAGGTGAAAATAGATTGTTACTCCAAATTGGTATTATGATGTTTAAGCACAAAACTCCGCTGTTATTTTTTAGCTTGATTATTGTTATTGCTTCCTGCAAAAAAAACAATGTTAAGCCGGTTGTTACTGGTAAAAACCTGGTATTATCAGCATTAGAGCAGCAAAAAGTAACGGCGGATAATGTGTTTACCCTAAAGCTGTTTAAAAACCTGAGCAGCAGCAATACTGCTGGCGCTAACCTGTTTGCATCGCCTTTAAGCGTTAGTTTTGCACTGGGGATGACAAGCAACGGCGCCAACGGACAAACGCACGACGCTATTAAAAACACCCTTAACTTTAACGGGCTAACACAGGAGCAGGTAAACAGCTATTACAACAATTTAATAACCAACCTGCCCCAGCTGGACCCTAATACAACGTTAAAAATTGCCAACTCCATTT
Source organism: Mucilaginibacter flavidus (assembly GCF_024055575.1). Lineage (GTDB taxonomy): Bacteria > Bacteroidota > Bacteroidia > Sphingobacteriales > Sphingobacteriaceae > Mucilaginibacter > Mucilaginibacter flavidus. The sequence goes on from NZ_JAMXOE010000001.1 coordinate 683,723, forward strand.
GGTACAGGCAGGAGTTTAGCGCACTGCCCGATTTTTTGCAAACCAATACTACATCCTTCCACGCCAAAGTGCAGGGACTCGATTTTAATAACCCGGCTTCGGTAACACAAATAAATAACTGGGTAAGCGACCAAACCGCCGGTAAAATCCCCACCATAGTTGAGACCATTCCGGCCGATGCGGTGATGTACCTTATCAACGCTATTTATTTTAAAAGCAGCTGGAAAGAAAAATTCGACCCAACTCATACCAACAAACGCACCTTTAATCTTGACGGCGGCGGTAGTGTGCAAGCCGATTTTATGGACAAAATAATGCCCGTTAACTTATTTACAAACGATAATGTTATTGTGGCTGAGCTGCCTTACTCGGGCGATAAATACAGCATGGTGGTAGCTATGCCACAAAGCGGAACTATTGGCAATTTTGTCGCCGGCATAGATTCTGCAAAATGGCAATTATGGATGAACAGCCTTACACCCAGTAAACCGGAAATACAGCTGCCTAAGTTTAAATTTACCTATGAGACCACCCTTAACGATGCTTTAACCCAGCTTGGAATGGGCATTGCCTTTACCAAACTTGCTGATTTCAGCAAGATAAATGCTACTGCATCGCTGCTGATTACCAAGGTTAAGCACAAAGCATTTGTTGAAGTAAATGAAGACGGCACCACCGCAGCAGCCGCTACATCGGTTGAAGTGGGCATAACCGCCGCACCGCTGGCTCCAATGGTAACGCTCAACCATCCCTTCTTTTTTGCCATACGAGAAATGAAAAGCGGGCTGATAGTTTTTGCAGGGACGGTTAACGACCCAACGAAATAAAAGCGCAGCCCCCCAGCCCCCTAAAGGGGGAGCAATATGCGGGCGGCAAATCAAAACTCCCCCTTTAGAGGGCTGGGGGGCTCTGCTACTCTGTTCTGAGGCTCTTCACCGGGTTACTTACTGCTGCTTTAATAGTTTGCAGGGTTATCAGCACTACTGTTAATATCGTCAACAACAAAATCGACAATAAAAACGGATACCCTGTAATATTTATTCGATAGGCATACCCGTTAAGCCAGTTGTGCATTATTAAATACGCCAGCGGGCAGGATACTACGCAAGCTATTAATACCACGCCTAAAAATTCCTTTAAAAACAGGTTGATAATCCCCGGTACCGACGCGCCCAGCACCTTGCGGATGCCGATCTCGCGGGTACGCTTTTGTATGCTTAATGATATTAATCCTACAACGCCCAACAATACTATTACAATTGTAAGAACTCCAGCAATGTATGATGCTTTTTTTAATTGCAATTCTGTAGTGTAAAGTTTCGCGATAGCCTCATCCATAAAATGATATTCAAAAGGTGCATCGGGCATTAACATGCTCCATTGTTTTTGAAGCGCGGTAATGCTGTTTTGCATATCACCGGGTTTTAGCTTAACTGACAAATACCTATAATATTGGGTATAGTTAACATTTGTAAAATTAAGCGGGCCGATTTGCGACTGCATGGAACCCGTATGAAAATCGGCAGTAACGCCGCAAATGGTAAACGGGATGTTTGAACCCGGCGCGTTTACTACCTGGCCTACAGCATCTTCAGGTTTATTCCACCCTAAAGCTTTCGAGGCCGATTCGTTAATTACGATTTTAGCTGAGTCGCCGGGCGTATATTGCGGAGTGAAAAATGTGCCGGCCTTTAGCGGTATGCCATAAGTAGCCGCGTATTGGTTATCGGTTGCTAAGCCGTTCATGCTTATTGCTTTTTTGGGGTCGGCGCCCTGGCGGTAAAGTTGTGCCCCGTTGCCGGCGCCGTCGGGTATCTCCCAGGATAGCGAGACACTGCTCACCTGCGGCATCTGCGAAAGCTGGTAGCGAATGGTTTCCATCTTTTTAACCCCTTTGGCCGACCAGTCGCGTGGCACCTGCGAATAAACCACATAGTCTTTGTTAAAACCAAGGTTCCCTTTCAGAAAATAGGTAACTTGTTGGGAAATGATTATTGAAACAATAAATACCAGCGCTGCCATGCCAAACTGAAAGCCCACCAGTATTTTGCGAAATAGCACGCTCTCCTTCACCGAGCTCAATTTGCCTTTTAATGAATCGACAGATTTTAATGATGATAGCACCAGTGCGGGATAAAGCCCGGCCAATAAGCCAACTAGCAGTGCAAATACAAACGGGAACAGGTAAAAATATGCCGGGAATGCAAACAGCAGCGTTATCTCTTTGCCAAGTGCATCGCTTAAATATGGACGGGCCAGTAAGTATAGGGCTAAAGCTATTAGTGTGGCAATCATCACCAAAAGCACCGATTCAATTAAAAACTGCCAAATCAGTTGTTTCCTCAATCCGCCTAAAACCTTGCGGATACCCATTTCTTTCATACGAGATGCAGACCTTCCCACGCAAATATTCACAAAGTTGATGATGGCCATCAACAAAATAAAGAAGGCAATAGACGATAGCGTGAAAATCATTTTCTTAACTGTCCCGCCGTTGCCTTCACGATAATAATCTTTTAGCGGCACCAGGTACGGGGTTAAATTATCGACCGTTTGCTGTGGCGCATTTTCTTTTATTAAGTGCTTCATCGGCCCAACAAGCTGCGCAGGTGTTATCCCATTTTTTAGTTCGATGTAGCCTACAAGTACATTATTATTCCAGCCCTCCAGGGTGCGGCCCAAAAAATCGGCTGCCTTGGCCGGCAAAAAAATATTGTTTTGGTTGTTATCATTCACGTTCGTTACCGAATTTTTTGACAGTTTATCCAACACCCCCGAAATAGTAAAACCGTGTTTATCACCTTTAAAGCTTTCAATAGTAAGGGTTTGCCCAACCACATCTGTTTTACCGAAGTATTTTATTGCCAGCCGCTCGGTAATCACTGCTGAAAATGGATCGGTAAACGCTTTTTGTGCATCGCCGTGCGCAAGGCCAAAGCCATACATTCTCAACAGGGTGCTGTCGCCAATCTGGATGCTTTCGCGAAAGTGCTTGTCGCCCCTGGAAACTATCGAGCCGACCCCGTCCCAATGGTAATAATTGGCAACCAAACCAGGGTAAACCTCTTTTAAAGTTTTGGGCAGTTGTGCAATAGTGGTAAGCTCCAAACCCAGGTTAGGATCTTTCCATTTGCTTTGGATGATGTATTGGTTGTCTGCATCTTTTAAATCATGGTTTACCTGCAATTCGCCCCAAACATAGGCGCCTATCAGCAATGTAAAAGCGATGCCTACCGAAAGGCCAAGGATATTAATGATTGAAAAGCCTTTGTTTTTTAACAAACTGCGCCAGGCCATAGTGAAGTAATTTTGCAGCATAAGGTTATGTTTTTGTTTGGATGATTAAAAATAGGGTATAAGCAGGTAAGTGGAAGAAGATTAACATAATTTAACATGCCCCCCGGCCCCCTAAAAGGGAAGTTTTTTGACTAGCTGTTTTTTTCTCCCCCTTTAGGGGGTCAGGGGGCTTTTTTTTACGATATTTGACCACCCTGTTACGCTCCTCCGCTATGTAGCGGAGGCTGGGGGGCCTATGGAAAACTACTTTGCCGAACTTTATGAACGCGACCTGCTAAAGCTGCGCGACGAAATCAAAAACTTTAAAGACGATGATAACCTGTGGCGCAAAGAAGATGGTGTAAGCAATTCGGCCGGAACGCTGGTGCTGCATTTAACAGGCAACCTTAACTTTTGCGTTGGCACCACGCTGGGTAACACAGGCTATGTACGCAATCGTGAGCTTGAATTTTCGGCAACGGACGTACCGCGTGCCCAACTTATTGCAGGTATCGACGGGGTAATTGAAATAGTAAAAAACACCCTTCCCGGCCTTACCCAACAACAACTGGAGGCCATTTATCCACTTGAATTTTTTGGCCCAAAAAGTACAGCCTGGTACCTTACCACTCTTTACGGGCACTTAACTTATCATTTAGGGCAGATAAATTATTTGCGGAGAATATTGGAGGGGTGAAGATTTAGAGCCAAGAGTCAAGAACCAAGAGTCAAGATTTATAAGCGCCGTAACAGCTGCGATTGATTATTATCGCCATAGCAGTGCTCAAAAAAGAAATTGCTGTCCTAAAACAGCAATGCGATGATCATTGTAAATGAAGCCATAACACGGCCAGAGGATATTGAGTCACAACTGTAACGTTATTAAAATAAGTATTTTAGTAATAACTAAATATTTATAGCTAAATTACGGTCGCTGTTAAGTTACTAATTAACTGTTAATTACACCGCCGTGGCAAAAAAGGTAATTGTTATTGAGGATAACCGTGATATCCTCGACCTTATGCAATACATTTTGGAAGATGAGGGTTCCGAAGTAATTTCTTCAGTAGATGGCAGTGTACTCGGTAAGGTTGAACAACACGCCCCCGCATTGATTGTACTCGACAACAGCCTTACTAATGAAAAGGGTTCCAGCCTTTGCCGTAAGCTAAAAAGCAACCCATCGACCGCCAAATACCCTATTATCCTGGTATCAGCCATGAATGAGATTAAAGACGTTGCCAAAGAATGCCTGGCCGATGCCTATTTATCAAAACCATTTGATATTAACGAACTGATTGCAATTGTAAAACAATACATTGCTTAGCGTAAAATACCGTTCCTGGCATTATTGTTTCCCTGTACCATGGCAACACGGGCAGGGCGTATCAATATAACTTGTTGTGCCGGTTTTATTGCCATATTTATCAACCGTGGAATAAGTCTTATCAGTTTTCGTTTGTTGTTTGCCGCTGCCGTGGCAGCAGCTACAGGCGTTAAGATATACCGGCTGGCCTTTATCGTTAGCGTGCTGATTGTTATACCGGTCCATGGCATCATTGGCGCTTTGGGCGCGGTTATACTCGGCACGTTTTTCTTTCAGCTTCCACATTTGCATAATAACTATGGTAAGTCCCTTATAAGCGCTGGTTGCAGTCGTATCGTACCGGTACATCATGTTCGAGCCTTCGCGGTTAAAGTATAAAAACTCGTGCGGGCCCGGTGTACCAAAAACCTTATAGTTTGCGGCGCTGTAAAGCCGGCGTATAGCTTGCAGCAAAGCCAGGGTTTTGGGTTGCCCGCCTTGCAGGTAAATATTAAGCATGGTACCAAGTCCGCTGGTATCTTTTTGGTAATAGGCGGCATCGGCATTAAGCCAGGCGGGTGCCCGGTAGCGGGTTTCACCTGTTGATGTTTTGTAGGCATCTCCTACCGTATGGTCGTAATCGTTGTTGGCCTGTAATTCGTACAGTTTTTCGAGCGCGGTGCCTATACCACCATCGCCCCAAATATCGCCATAGTGCGATATTCCTATCGAGTCCTGCTCGGCATAGCCGGTCATTTTATAGGCCTTGCGGGTATCTTCGCGCCAGGCGGCCTCCTGTTTAGCTGCCGCTTTATCCCGCTCAATATGAAAATCAACCACGGGGCCTATTATCAAAACAGCTTTATGGTCCTTCAATGTGGCGCGGTAACGGGCCAGGGTGCTTTGGCTGTTTTTCTGGTAAATAGTTTGGGTACGCCAGCCATCGTTATTGCCATTAAACAAAGCATCATCATCCCGGTACATGTCTTTGGGTGTTTTGTCATTTATGTAATCATCCAGCATGTTATAAGGCCCATAAACGTTCTTGTAAGAGTTGGTGAGCAAATAAATGGCTTCTTCGAAATAAGCATAAGGTTTTTTACCGCTTATGGTTATCACGTAAAAGGTTTTGCCGTCTTTTTGGCTGATGTACTGGCTGGCAGCATCGAAGCATTTGATAGGGTTTACGGCATATTGCACCGTGCCGTTGGCCTGTGCAGTTTTTTGCCCCAGCCGGCTTTTAAAGCCATTGTTAGCTTCAATAACAAGGTTTTTAATAGAGTCCACCATCGGGCGTGCACCTTCAACCAGTTTTTCAATACTTTGGGCCGATGCCTGGCAGGCGATAAATAGTAAAACAATAAATAAGTACTTTTTCATAAAGAGGGATTCTTTAGGTACTAAAGATACGCTTTGATTTGCCTGTTTGAAATACCGGGGATTGGGTATATTTGGGTACGTGATGACTGTAGGCACTCATTGAAACGTCTTTAAACTCAAGACTCCCGACTCACTCCAACCCCGTACCGTTGCAACACTGGCAGGGCACATCTATGTAGGTTGAAGTTCCCGTTTTGTTGCCATAGCTATCGTAGGTAGCATAAACCTTGTCGGTTTTTTGAGGCTGCGTGCGGCGGCCGTGGCAACAAATGCAGGTCCTTAACTGTACGTGCCCGGTATTATCGTTAGCGTGCTGATTGTTGTAGCGTTCCGCAGCTTCCTCGGCGTTACGGGCGCGGTTAGCCTCGGCTATTTTTTCTTTCAGCTTCCACATTTGCATTACAATTATGGTGAGGCCCTTATAAACGCTGGTTGCGGTGGTATCGTGCCGGTACATCATGGTTGAGCCCTCGCGGTTAAAGTATAAAATTTCATGCGGGCCAGGTGTGCCATAAACTTTATAATTATTGGGGCTGTATATCCGGCGTATCGCCTGTAGCAAAGCCAGTGTTTTGGGTTGCCCCCCTTTCAGGTAAACATAAAGCATGGTGCCAAGCCCGCTGGTATCCTTTTTGTAATAGGCGGCATCGGCATTTAGCCAGGCTGGTGCGCGGTAGCGGGTTTCGCCGTCGGCTGTTTTGTAGGCATCGCCAATGGTATGGTCGTAATCGTTGTTGGCTTGTAACCCGTACAGTTTTTCGACCGCTGCGCCAATGCCGCCATCGCCCCAGATATCGCCATAGTGCGATATACCTATCGAGTCCTGCTCGGCATAGCCCGTCATTTTGTAAGCCTTACGGGTACGGTCGCGCCAGGCAGAATCCTTTTTAGCTGCTAGCCTGTCCCGCTCAATGTGAAAGTCGACCACGGGGCCTATTATCAAAATGGCTTTATTGTCCTTATCCCTGGTCCGGTATCGGGCCAAAATGGTGTGGCTTTTCTTTGTAGTAACGGTTGCGGTGCTCCAGCCATCGTTGGTGCCGTTAAATATAGCGTCATCACCGTGATACAATGACTTTTGGGCATCGTTATTTGCATCGATATAATCAGAAACGATGTTATATGGCCCTTCAACATCCTTGTAGTAACCGGTAAGCAGGTAAATAGCCCTGTCGAAATAGGCGAATTGCTTTTTGCCGCTAACGGTTATAACATAAAAGGCTTTGCCATCTTTTTGGCAGATGTACTGGCTGGCAGCATCAAAGCATTTAATAGGGTTTACAGCGTATTGTACCGTACCGTTGGCTTGTGGCGTTTTTTGCCCCAGCCGGTTTTTAAAACCAGTGTTGGCTTCACTAATAAGGTTCTTAATGGAATCCACCATCGGGCGGGCGCCTTCCGTCAATTTTTCAATACTTTGGGCCGATGCATGGCACGCGGCAAATAGCAAAATAGCAAATAAGTACTTTTTCATAAAGAGGGATTCTTTAGTACTAATTTACCCTTTAGTTTGCCTGTTGAAAATACCGGGGGTTGGGTATATTTTGGTACGTGGTGAAGGTAGGTTACCGTTAAACGCTCTTGAACTGTTTTTTAACCCAATACCCCTTCCACAACCAAAAACCCGAGATAATTATGACAGGAAAAAACACCCATCTAACCGCAAGCGCGGCATAGTGCAGCTGTGCAACCGGGCCGTAAATGTAACCGATAACGGGGATGCTTAAGATAATGTGCACCCAGCGTATTTACATTACGTTCGGTTGATGCTTTCATTGGTTGCTGATTTAATACTCCAGTTCGCGGCAATGGTAGCCGGCGGTTTGCAGCAGCGACTCGATGTAGCGTGGCGATACATCGTGGGCCTCGATGCGCAGGATGTTGTCGCAATCTTCCAAATCAAAATTCCAGCCGGTAATAGCCGGAACGGAGGTTAGCAAGGGTTTTACCTCGGTAACCTGTTCGGGTTTTTCAACGCTTGTTGTGAATATCAGGATGTCCATTTTTGTGAGTCTTAAGTCTAAAGTCGGAAGTCTTGAGTCAGAAAAACTGCGTTGGCCGCCGACTTATGGTATATTATTTAAACTTTTATATCAATAACTATCAGCAACTTAAATATTGGACAAAAGCACCTATATTTATTTAGTCTTGAGCCCCGCCGTACGACTAAGGACTCAAGACTATAGACTAATGACTTATTCAGCAGCCGGCTTTTCTTCCGCCTTTGTTTCCTGCCAGTATTTGGCGTAAGGGTGGTCGCCATGACGGCCCCAGTGGCCGCGACCGCAGTTTTCCATGCGGGCCTTAAACTTTTCGCGTTCTTCGGGCGTCATGTTTTCAAACTTTTCTTCCATTCGGTGGCGCATCCAGTTGCCACGACCGGGGCCTCCGCCTTTACCAAAACCGAATAGTATTTTGCATAAAACAAATATGCCCATGGCCTGCCAGAAGGTTATTGCGCCTACGTGTAATATGCCCGGCAGTAAGTTGTTCCATAAGGTCATCACCGCAAAGCTGATGACGGTGAGGAAGGCGGCAACCCCAAATGGAATAAAAATAAAACGCCTTTTATAAAGAAATGATTTCATGTTCGTAATTTTTTAATGTTTTTAATATTGTGTAATTTCCTCGTACAATTGTTTTAACCGTTTGCGCAGGTGCACCACCGCATACCGCTTGCGCGATACCAGGGTTTGCACGTTTATGCCTGTATTTTCGGCAATTTCGCTAAAGGGTATGTCGTCAAGCTCGTGCCACATAAACACCTCGCGTTGTTCAACCGGCAGTTCGTCAAGCGCAGTGAGCAACTGCTCCCAAAAAAGGTTGCGCAGGTATTCGGTTTCGGGCGTGTTTGCTTCCGTCATCAGGATGGCTTTAAAGTCCGGCGCATCATCGTCATCATCGCTGTCGGGCAGCATATCGTCCATTAAAACCTCGGTGTGCTTTTTATGCTTGTCCAGTATTTTATTACGGGCAACGCGGTAAAGCCACGCGCTGGTTTGCTCAATGGGTTCCGAATTTATAACCGAGCTAAACTGGTACCATACATCCTGCAGAATGTCTTCGGCATCGGCATCGTTTTTAACCCGCCGCCTTATAAAACCCAGCAAATTTTTACCATACGAAGCGATGGCTTGTATGATAGTTTGGTGGTTTTCTTCGGGCATTGCGGCGGTTATCAATTTATTTACTGTTATTTAATAGGGAAGACGACTGTCTTTCGGAAACATTTTAAGGAATTTGAAAAAAAGTCCAAAAGTCGGAAAAGTCCGAAAGTCCGGAAGATATTATTCGTTATATTGGACGGGTAATAGTGAACAAAATTACAAGTTACCACCATATTACCAATGATTTAATGAATGACAGGCAGCCACCATGCTACCAATGAACGAATGAACCAATGAACTACAATAAGAGACTTGCCGACAGAATCCGCGAAGCGTTAGTCCACCTGCCTGATGTGGAAGAGAAAGAAATGTTTCGCGGCGTTTGCTTTATGGTGAACGGTAAAATGTGTGTTTGTGTAAGCGGCGATGAAATGATGTGCCGCATCGGAGCGGAAGCTATTGAAGGCGTGCTCGACGAAAATGGCGTACGCCAAATGATGATGCGCGACAGGCCCGCCAAAGATTTTGTGTATGTGAGCGAGGAAGCCTTCCTGAATCAAAAAGACTTTGACCGCTGGATAAAACTGGCACTTGTTTTTAACCCCAAAGCGAAGGCGAGTAAGAAGAAATAGGTTGTGGAGGTTGTAGTTGTTGTAGAAGTTGAAGTGGTTTCAGAAACAAAATTTTCGCACATTAAAACGCTCTCTTTTCGGTAACTTCAACCTGAATTAAACTAAAAAACATGACTATTAACAAGAACTATTTTGCAAGACATTTTGTGCTGATGCTTTGCTTTTTATTTGCCGCAGCTGCCGTTAAGGCCCAAAGTGCCGAAAAAGAAATTATAGATGCCATGAACAATTCGGCATTGGAATGGAACAAAGGTCACCTGGATACCTTCGTCAGTTTATACGACCCATCGGCCACCATGATGTACCCTACCGGCCCGGTTGGAATGACCGGGATAACAGATCTTTATAAAAAGTCATACTTCAAGCCCGATGGTATGCCCAAGCAAAACCTGCGTTATTTTGATTTAAAAGTGCGTATGCTGGGTACCGATTATGCGTTGGTAACCGGTGGTTTTACACTTTATGGCAATAAATTACCGGAGCGCTCGGGAAGGTATTCGTTGGTATGTATACACACCAAAACAGGGTGGAAAATATTGCATGATCATTCGAGTTAATCACAAAACAAACAATAAAGGGGTGTCATGCTGAGGCACTCGAAGCATGAGCGCAGTGGCCTTTACGCCATGCTTTAACCGATAACATTAAATGAAACAGTATTTTGTTTACATACTTTTATGCAGCGATGACTCCTATTATACAGGAGTAACCAATGATATGGACAGACGTATGTATGAGCATGAAAACGGCCTGGACCCCGGCTCATACACATGCAAAAGGCGCCCTGTAAAAATGGTATTTTGTGTAGACTTTAACGATGTTAACCAGGCAATAGCGTTTGAAAAACAAGTTAAAGGCTGGAATACGAAAAAGAAAGAAGCAATTATAGCCGGTAATTGGGATTCATTGCCAGGATTGTCGGTTAGAAAAAGTTCGTGATGCATGGCGTACAGGGCCTTTGCCCGCATGCTTCGAGTGCCTCAGCATGACACCCGTTTTATATTACTCATTTAGAAAAAGTTCCTGATGCATGGCGGATGGGCCTTTGCCCGCATGCTTCGAGTGCCTCAGCATGACACCCTCCGTTGGGTTAATTATTCAATAAAAGTTCGTGATGCATGGTGTAGAGGCCCTTGCCCGCATGCTTCGAGTGACTCAGCATGACACCCGTTTTTTTGCCTACTGCCCACTCAAAACTGCCAACTGTCTATTCTATCCCCAAATATTCCTTCTGCTTTATCTCCACCATGCCTGATGTTTGGTCGCGGCGCAGGTAGATGCTTACTGCGTAGAAGCTGTTGTCGTAAATGTAAATATTATTGGCTTCGTCGGCGCCCTGGAACTTTAGGTCGAGGCCGAAACGCTTGGCCTGGGCAATCATGTTGATGATATGTTGCGGGTCGGTTGAGGTGTAGTGAACGGTGCGCAGTATATCGCCATTGTACAATTTGGTGTAGTTGCCTACTTCAATTTTTTCGGTATTGGGTTTGCCGGTAATATTTTTAAAATACTCCACCTCGTGCCCATTAACATCAATACTGTAATCCTGCCGAAAATAGTTGTTCTGCATTATATTATCGTAAACGTCGCTATTTTTAAGACTGGCGTAATAAATAAGGTCGGTAAACTTTGTGGTTTGTGCATGTATGCCAAGGCTGGCCAAAAGCATCACCGGCAACATTAACAGGTATTTTTTCATAACAACTTAAGTGTTTGTTCGATATCAAATATAACAGTCCTGAGTCTTAAGTCCAAAGTCTTGAGTCGGTTCTTCAAAGACTTTGGACTTAAGACTCAAGACTTGAGGCTCATTCCCCCGGATGATAAGTTTTCTCCGCGTGTTTTAACACATCGGCCTTATAAAACAAAACATCCTTAAACTTACCTTCAATATACATGCCAGCCTGATCGGTATAGTGTTTTGAAGCGGGATTGAACGATTGGCCGCCTGTAATTATAGTTTTTGCCTTAATACGGGTACCAAATTCCACAGCTGCAATAAAGCTATTGCCCGAATAGCCATAGCGTTTTTTGGTATCCATAGTGCGGCTCTGGAACGATGGCAACTGCCCAAACGCCGATGAAACCGCGCCAACCGGCAAACTTGGTGCATTATCGCTAAATGTTTTACCATCTGCCGGGCGCTGGTATCGGTTAATATCGCCCCATTTTGTTTCCCAGTTGCCGTAACGTTTGGTTACAGCACTTACCACTTCGGCAAATATTTCCAGTTGTTGTTTGGCAGTGAGCGTTTGCATCAAATTGTTTATACGTTCAGTTTGATAAGTTCCTTCCTCGTCGCTTTTTGCAGCCGGAAGTTTACGCATCAGCGCAGTACCCCATTCAACAGCCAGTGTGGTGGCCACCGAATTGGCATCCGAATTCCTGTCCCACTGCTTCATGGTATTTACAGGGCCGGCAAGCGCTTGCTTTACAGAGTCGGGTGTAGCCTCGTAAGCCTTAAACAACGGCGGCAGCAGCACATCAAAAGCAGCCAGGTAATGGTTATAACCCTTCGCAATCAATTCGTCAATAGAAAGTTTTTTGCCATCACCCAATAATTTAATGGCATTAACCGCGCGAAAGTTTTGGCCATCGGGTGCCATGTAAGCCGGGTACTTGTTTTTATCCGGACTGTATTTGCCCGATGAAGCAAAAGGAGTTGAATTGCAATTTTGTATCCAGCCGTTGGCAGGGTTGTAAACATGCACGCTTTCATCAACCGGGTGCAGGCCCTGCCACTCAGTCGCAGAGGTGCTACCATCTACTGGTAAGCGCCAATCATAAGCCGGGTTACGTTTCGGCATAAAATTACCGTACCAAAAAGCAATATTGCCCTGGTCGTCGGCATAAACGGTGTTATTGGTTGCATTTTGCAGCAGTCCCATTGCCTTTTTGTATTCGGCAAATGTTTTTGCCTTTGTTATCAGCCACGATTCTACCAAAGCATTGTACGAGCGGTTATTTGCTTTCAAAGCCAGCCATTTGCCATCGCGACTACCCAGTACGGGACCATGATGGGTGTAATAACCCGTGATGACCTTTTGCTCCACTCCTGCTGCAGTTTTTATATTCAATACCAGTTTGCGGGTAGTTACCGGCTTCAACTTGCCATCGTATTCGTAAAACCATTGGCCGTCTTTTTTAGTAACCTTTTCAGCGTACAAATCGCCAACATCGGCATTGCTGCTGGTGTGCATCCAACCACAGTGTGGGTTAAAACCCTGGTAAACAAAAAACTGTCCCCAGGTTACTGCGCCGTATACGTCCAGGCCTTCATCGCTTACCAGTTGCACTTCGCTCCTGAAATAAAACGGCACATGCGGATTAATGTATAACATGGCATGCCCCGATTTTGATTTGGATGGCGCAATGGCAAATCCGTTGGAACCGGTTTCCCTGTCATCAACCTTTGGCCTGTAAACTGCGCCTATTTTTTCGGGCTCATTGCCATAAAATTTAGCCGTTTCGCCCAGGTTTATGCCACCGGTTACGGTCGCCGATACGCTACCATCGGTAAACATGAGCGCATACCACGGCTCAAAGTGCTGAAAAACAGCCGGTTTAATAGCAGGGTGAGTGTATAAATAATAGTTCACACCGTCGGCAAAAGCATCCATTAATTCCCTGAACCAGGGGGCTGCTGCTCTATAATCCTTAATGGCATCGGCTGTATCTGCTATTAATTGCAGCTGCACATCCGTATAAAGCTCCTTGCTGCCTGCAACCTCGGTTTGCCTGCCCAATTGGTATAAATAGTTTTGTTCTATACCCTTAAAATTATCCTCGCATTCGGTGTACATCAGCCCAAAAACGGCATTAGCGTCTGTTTTGCCATAAATATGCGGTACGCCCCAATTGTCGCGCACAATGGTAACTGCCGCTGCCTGCTGCTTAAACCGTTTTATTTCTGTTGATGAATATTTTTGGGCAAAACATAATATCGGGGATAGTATTAGGGCAATAATTAAATTTTTCTTCATAATAACAATCGTTTTGCCCTTTATTTTGTAATAAATAGGCTATTTTTACATCACATTGTTAATTAGTGTTAAAAATACAATTGTTAATTATACTAAATATTATTTAACACCGTTGGCATTTTAGCTTTAACTAATATAGGCCGAAATTGCTTAAATAGGTATAGCTTTTGATATATCTATTTATTATTATAAAAATGTTACATAGCGGCCTAACAGCCTGTTACATAAAGAGCTTGGGTGATTTTAAACATGTTATCTGAGATTTAGTTGATCAACATTATTTGAATGATGTTGTGTGCGTTCCGGGGTGAGATACGGAACGCATTTTTTTTGTGTATAAAGGTTGAAGTTCCTGAAAAATAACGGAAACATTTTTGATACTTCTGCTATTATAACTGTATAAACCACACAGGTATGAAATACGCATTTGTAATTGGCTCGAGCGCATTTATTGTGCAGGGCAAAACTATAAGCTACGGCGAAGAAGGTAACTGGAAACACTTTTTAAGAATTAATTCGGTTTCGCAGGGCGGACCGGGACCGAACGACTCGCATCTTGAAATTGACCTGGATATTAAAGATATTGACGGTACACGGGTAACAATTCTTGCGAACAAGCCGGTAACCGGTGCTCATTATTCTATAGTTACCGAAAGCGACAGTATTAAAATACTACGGCTGGACGGAACAACCATCATACACGTGCACCAACTGGACAATGATTCGGCTATGAGCCTTGAGCATAACATAGTGGCCGAACTGGAAGTGCATGCCCCTGTTGCGGTAATACGCATCAGCGGCGAGTTTTACGTAGATAGCCTGCACATCCGCGCCGAAAACGAAAAGCTGATGATAAATGATAACGGCTACGCAACGTCGGCATTAGCCGGCAAAAACGATTTGAAGTTTACCGCGGAAGGGGTGATTTTGTAAGGAAGTTCATAGTTGATGGTTCATGGTTCATAGCCGCTGGAATATTTTTTTGTCTTGACTCTTGGTTCTTGGCTCTTGACTCTCTTCACCATGAACTATGAACCATCAACTATGAACTCTTTTCTCATACATCGCCATTACCAGTAAAATCATGCGGTTGTAGGTTTCAAGGCCCTGGGGTTGGTTGTTTACTTTTAAAAACTTGTCGTAAAAAATACTGGTAATTATTTCAGCCCTGCTTTGGTAGGCCCGCCAATAGGCCCGTTCGTTCACAAAATCCTGGTGAACGGCTTTTGATACCCGGGGCTTTAGTTCTTTATTAGCCAGGCTGTCACGGTAATACAGCGCATGCATAAATTCGTCAACTGCAAGGTGATAGGCTGAATAGCGCAGCAGTTTATCGTGCGAATTTATTCCTGCTAAAAAGCCCACAAAGTCTGCTTCATCCTCGGGCCCATAGCCCATCTGGTGCGACATTTCATGACAGGCAACTACCGGGCGGTTAAAAACAGGCATCTGGTAGTTTATTTGCGCCTCGCCGGTAAACGGGTTAAAATATCCCGAGGTACCGATATAATTTAATACTGGCGTTAATATAGATGGCTTTACGCCGGGATGATAGCTGCGAAATTGAATAGAATCAGCCGATAACTTACTGATTGCGGCTACTGCATTTTGGTATATTGTTGAGTTTGGTTGCCCAAAATCGGCAGGTGTTAAACGGGCCCGGGTAGCATTGGCGCTGTCAATAAGCATAGTTGTAACCGCCTTCAGATTTGCCGTAGTGTAACTGGTATCCCTAAGGTTTAACCTTTCACCGGCAGATGGCCGAAAGTAGTTCATCCCCCAAAACAAATAAAATATCAAAATGGCAGCCTGTACTTTTATAATAATGCCACCTGCCAAAAAAACAGCAGGCATAAACTGCTTTTTAAAAAGCAGTTTTATAAAACGGTACAAAGCAAAAAACAAATAGCCTATTACAAAAATGTACAGCACGTCGCCCACACTAAACGGAAAAACATTGAGCACGGGATGCAGCAGGTAACAAACTACGGGGTAAAGGCTTTCAGAAAAATAGCGTTCCACAGCACGCGGGTAACCTGCAAAAAACATCAGCAAAAAAATAGCTGCAAGCAGTGCGGCTATTGTTATTGCTTTAAACTTTAGTTGCTTTTTAACGGTATTACTTAACATGCGCGGTAAATATAGCAATATGCCGGTTTTAGGGCACAAAAAAGCCCTCCGTAAATACGGAAGGCTCTTAATGGTAATTTATCAGCGTAAATTATTTTATCGAAACCGGGATGCTTATTTTATCCCAATCCATACTAAAACCACTTTTGCTGAATACGTAAGTCAATGATTCTGTCATTGCATGTGCTTTAGGGGTTACCATTACACGCAGTGCATCCTGTGCCTGGTCGTATTTAAATGCGCCCCATTGCTCGGCTGTTTTGTTAAAAATAACGGTCCACTGGCCTTTTTCAACAGGGATAACAAAAAATGCGTATTTGCCTTTTGCTAATTTTTTACCTTCAACGGTAATGTCTTTGTCGGTAGTAAAAGTTGTCGCCGAATCGGCGCCTGCGCGGTAAACTTTACCGTATGGCTCAAGACCTCCCCAAATTTTACGGCCTTTAACAAAAGGGCTACCGTAACGGATGGTGATATTTGCACCGGCCACCCTGCCTTTTACGCCTTTGTGCGGGCTTTGCGCCATAGCTGCCGTAGATAGTAAAACGGCACATAGTAAAAATGATAGCGCCTTAATTTGAAATACTGCTTTCATAATAAATATTTTATTGGTTATAATTTGTTATAAAGATAAACTGAAAATTTGGACTTTTAGTGTCAAATTAGCGTCTAATTATCAATAATGGCCTCATAACAATATGCGTTAACAGCCTTTTACCCCTGTTTAAACTACTATTCGAAAATATTTAAAAATCGGGTGCCGAATACAAAACAAAAACAATATTGTAACGTTCTAAATATCAGAATCATATTGCAGTTAGGAATTGACCGAAAGGTTAAACAATTGTTGTGATTTTTGGCCTCACGCCCACAGGGTGTGAGGTTTTTTGTTTTAAACCCTGCGCCTATTCTTCCCGGCTGTTTTATTTAACCGCATACCTTATATTTGCCGGGTATTTATAAATCGCCGCGCAATTAAATGAGGGATACAAATAAGATATTTTACCTGTTATTATTTGTAGTGGCGCTTGCTGTTAATTTTGCCGGCATAAACGTCAACTTTTTTACCGACGACCCCGGTCTGTATGCGACCATAGCCAAAACGCTCCTTTATAAAAAGGATTTTTTTGAACTCTACACCTATAACCAGGATTGGCTGGACAAACCACATTTTCCGTTTTGGATGGTATTGGCCAGCTTTAAGTTATTTGGCGTAAGCGTTTGGGCCTATCGCTTACCTGCTTTACTTTTTTTTACGCTGAGCCTTGTTTATACCTGGCTGCTTGCGCGCAGGTATTACGGATGGCAGGTTGCCTTTACCGCAGTTATGATATTGATGACGGCAGTAGAGGTATTACTTTCAAATACCGACACCAGGGCCGAGCCCTACCTTATGGCGTTGATACCAGGCGCCATTTATCACATAGCTAAACTGAATGAGCGTTATAGTTGGGGGCAATTATTGATGGCGGCACTGCTTACCGCCTGCGCTATAATGACCAAAGGCATATTTGTGATAATCGCTATTTATGGTGCCCTGCTTGGCCAGCTTATTTTTCAAAAACAATTTAAGCAGATATTTAAGCTGAAGTGGCTGGCCCTGGGAGTGCTTACTATCGTATTTGTGCTGCCCGAGTTGTATGCCCTTTACACCCAGTTTGATCTGCATCCCGAAAAAACGACATTTGGCAGGCACAACGTATCAGGTATTAAGTGGTTTTTGTGGGATAGTCAATTTGGTCGTTTCATAAACTCCGGACCAATAAGTCGTGAAGATACAGGTAGTAAATTCTTTTACTTACATACACTGCTTTGGGCCTTTGCACCTTGGTGCCTGGTATTTTATTACGCTGTGTTTAAAAACATAAAGCAGATATTTCGCGGTGAAAAACTGGCGGAGTATTATACCATTGGCGGTGGGTTGTTATTGTTGGTACTTTTTTCACTGTCCGGCTTCCAACTGCCGTTCTATACAAATTCGGTATTTCCGTTGTTCGCCATTTTTACAGCGCCGTTTTACGTCAACCAGCTAAGTAAACTTGAGGAAAAGTTCAGGACTATTTCGCAATGGGTATCTATTATACTGTTACCCATTATTGTAGCAGTGCTCAATTACTTTTTACGGCCGGCCAATTATTTACTTTTTTGGGTGGATGTTGTTTTGTTTGGGTTGATAATTTTTGCGGCCATTGTAAGAATCAGGGAAGCACATTTCCGCCTTTTTGTTTTTAGCTGTGCCGCTGCTCTATTTGTGGGGTTTTATTTAAATACTGTGCTGTTTAATCAAATTACACCTTACAAAGGTGAAATCGCCGCCGCACAATACATCAATCAAAAACAGTTTGATAGCGTGCATATCTATTCTGTAAAGTTCGAGAATAATAATTTCCAGTTCTATTGCAAACGGCCGGTTGACTTTGTGCCGATTGATAAATTTGACCAGTTCACCTCAACCGAAGCTTCAGTATTTTATGTAAACGGGCGCTCGATGGATACCCTGGTGAAACGCAGGGCAAAATTCACGATATTGAAATCGTTTATAAACTATCCGCAGGAAAACATCATGCCCAGGTTTATCAATAAAACCGCCAGGCACGATGTTTTAAACCACGTGTTTTTAATTACCCGGCCGGTTGCCGGGCATCAGCACTAGTTAACTTTGTATTTAAAAACCTGGCGGCCTAAATTGCCATTCACGTCAATGCCTTCAATAACTACCCGGTAAGTGCCGGTACCATCGGCATTAAAGAAACTAACTGCACCATTGCCACCTGAATCGGTAACCACGTTGGGGTTCCAGTAAATTGTAGTGCGGTTATCCGGGCCTTTGCTGGCGTCAGCTACGTTATACTGCGGCGAATAAAACTCTTTTGCCTTATAGAACCCTGCAGGTGTAAATGAATAAACACCTGGCGACATCTCTTTACTAATTGTTGCATCCGCCCCAAGCGTTTGCCTGGTTGTAATAACTATAACCCCGGCACCTCCCCTAACACCGTAAATGGTTGCATTATTTTGTTTTAAAATTTCAACCGTTTCAACCATTCGGGGCGGAATATCGTCAATTTGCCGGCCACCTACAATGCCGTCAACAACTATTAACATTGGGTTACCCATAGTTCCGCCGGGAGTAAGTGTTTGGCCTGTTTTTAAATATGGCAAACCATTTTCAAAATCAACATCGCGGGCAATGCCGTTTAACGCTGTTACAAGCGAAGGTGCATTTACAAAATTATCTCCATTAATTACCTGGTCGGCATGGCCTGGCCCACCTAAGTTTGATGAACGATAGGAGGCAGTTTTTTTAGGCCCAACAACGCGGTCATCTTTTAAATAGACCCGCGAGTCGTTGCTGGCGGTCATCTGCCCTGCTTTTTGGCTATTTTGCAGTGATGCAAGTATATCGGCATTGGAGTTATAATCGGCATCCACTGTGTTGGCCGGGTCGATGGCGGCACCGGCTTCTGGCGCATCCAGCGTTATAATAGCGGCATTTTTGCCCGATTTGGAATCTGTTCTCAATACAAAGCTCGCCCCCGTTTCAAAAACCATGTCGGCGAATTTAAAATTTCCCTGAGCATCGGTAGTTGCAGTTTTAAGTCCTCCGCCGGCGTTTGGCACCAGGTTAACCGCTACATTGGGTACAGGCGCCCCCGCCTTGGTTTTTACTTTACCGGTTATATCAATTAACCGCTCTGGCTTATAAACTGCTGCTGTGGTAGTTGAGTTATCAGCCAAAAGTTGTTTCCAAACAAAACGGCGATAGCCCTGGGTAAGCATCAAAGCATCAAGGTTGGCGCGTGTTTCGTTATTTACATTAGCAAAGTAATAGTTAGGCTTTTCAACATATCCTTTTAAGTCCGACGTTAGCAAAATATTGGTAAGAATGGTACTTTCAGCATTTTCATCAACCAAAATTTTGCTTTCATCTATAACAGATACCGAGAACGACCCTCTTGCCGGGCCTTCGGTACTTTTTGCATTAAAGTTTAGCAATACGTTTTCGCGTTTGCCAAATGATGACTTATTGCTGGTGACTGCAACATTAAGCAAGTCGGGGTTTTGTATAAATGCCAGGCGTTCGCTCAGCGGTTCGCCTTTATCCGAAAACAGGGTTATTTGCATTATACCCGTTTTCATGCCCGCAGTTGGCAAATCAAGCCCCAAAACCTCGCTATCCAGCTTGGTATTTACCTTTTTTACCGAACCTGACCAGTATATCAACAGGTTCACCTCTTTATTCAAGTTTTCTTTATAATAAGCCCGGTTGGCCCTTATTTC
Organism: Mucilaginibacter flavidus; assembly: GCF_024055575.1. GTDB lineage: Bacteria > Bacteroidota > Bacteroidia > Sphingobacteriales > Sphingobacteriaceae > Mucilaginibacter > Mucilaginibacter flavidus. The sequence goes on from NZ_JAMXOE010000001.1 coordinate 703,818, forward strand.
TATCGATATTTTCGAAGGGTCGTTCGTATTAACAGCCAGTGCAATCCCTTTTGCAGCCGCATCGGGCAAATTAACGGTAGCTTGCGTTCCATTACTGTAGGTTACTTTGGCTTTGTATTTCTTACCCTCTTCGGGGACAAACTCAAATACACCCATACCCAAATGGCTTGAAGGAATTTTGACTACCTCGGTATTGGCATCATCTAAAATTACTCCCTTAACATCAATGCCAAGTCCATCTGCACCTATTGCCTTAAAGGCTACTTTCGTGTGAACATCGGTTACCATGTTACCGCCCTCCGGGAAAAACTGCAATGCCGGCTGTCCGGCTTTTTTATTAACCACAGCTACCCTGTCGACGTTGTTTATTGAACTTACGGAAATGTTTTTGTCGAAAAAGTAAGCATGATCGCCATTACGCATGTAATTGGTGTAGGCCCTTACGCGGTAGTTGCCTTTTTGCAACGTGTCGGGCAACGAAAAATCGCCCCATCCTACCCCATTGGTAAGCTGGATTGATTTTGTTTGCAACAAAGCATCGTTTTTACCAATAAGGTCGACATGCAATATACCGCTTATGGTGGAAGGTTGGTGCAGCTCGCCCATTGTTACATAAGTTTTAAAATATATTACATCACCCGCTACATAGTAAGGGTAAGGCCTGTCGAAATGTAAATAAGCTTTTTCAATAATACGGTCGGTAATGGTAGTTTTTATCTTCGAAACCGCGTTTTCTAAAACAGGGCTACTGCCCTGGCAAAAAGCAATTGTTTGTATCGAGAATAACAAAGTAATCGTAAAAAATATCTTTCTCATGTAAAGTAATTTTGTGTGCGCTAACGGTTCCCGGGTCGTATTTTTTTTACCCTTTAGTAAGGCAGTTAAAAAACTATCGGTTTATTTCAATACTATTAAAAACGGCTCTTTACTTCCAGTCAAAAAGAAAGCTAAGTATTTATAAAGCAATGCATTAAAAAAGCAAAAAAACCGGGTATTTAAATTGGGTTTATAAATATACCGATCTTTTTAAAAAAGAAAAATTTTATTCCTTAAAACTTTAGTTTGAAATTCAAAACAGCCCTATCAATTTGATTTTTAGACCATTAAATTTACTTATTGCCTAATATTTTAAAGAAACTACGGGTAATGCGCTGTAGAATTGTGGCATCCTGCGTAATTATCTCCGCATCGGCCACCATGCCCTGCTTCAGATGGATGGGTTTTCTTAAATCAGACGAGTTTTTTATTTTAAAATCAACCTTCGAGATAAAGATGCTGTCCTTATAAGGTACATCAGCAATGTATTTTATCCGGCCGCGAATCATGCCATATTCTTCAAAAGGGTAGCTCCTTAGCTTTACCAGCACTTCCTGCCCTTCTTTAACCTTGCCCATGTTATTTTGCGAAATAGTCATCTCGCCAAAAAACGCCTCATTACCGGGGTCGATATAAAAAACCTCCTGCCCGGCGGTTAGCACCTGGTTTTTTTGAATAATACCCGCGTACGACAATTTGCCCGCCTGCGATGCTGTTAATACATATTTATTTTTCCAGTCCTCTGCTGTGCTGATAAGACTGTTAAGCGCCTGCAAAAACTTCGATTTTTCTTCCAACACCTGGTTATCCAACTCTAAAATTTCCTTTTGCTTGGCGGCGTAATTATTATCGCCATTTATTATAGCCGATTCAGTTTGCAGCAGTGAAGTTTTTTTTGCCAGGTATTTGCTCTCTTCCTGCCGCAGCTCTGCTTTGGTTTCTACTTTTTGCTGAGCGAGTTTTTTGTGCATTTCGTATTCGTCATCTGTGAGCGAAAAATCGAGCTGTTCGATGTTTTTTTGGCTATTAAGCTGTTGCTGCTGGACCGATAGGTTACTTAAATCCTTTTGCAGATAGGCTTTCTTTTTAATCAAAAAACCATTGTCAATTGTCGATTTATAAGCAAGGTACTCCTGCGAAAAAGCCTGGTAGGCAGCTTGCAATTCACCAAGCTGGGTGTTCCCGGCCTGGCCAACAACCAGATTATTTAGCGGTTTATTTTGCGCTAACTGCAGTTGCAACAGTTTAACATTGGCCAGCAAAGCCAGCACTTTATCATGATCTGCAGTGCTTTCAAGATAGGCAAGCGGCTCACCAGCGGTAACCACCTGCTTTTCGTTCACAAGCAATTGTACAAGCTTGCCTGATATTTTTGAAACTACCGGCTTTGGCGAATTTGGCGAATCAACCTTTAATTGGGCATTTACTATATCGGGGTACTTTATTAACGCGCCCAGCAGCACTATCAAAACCAGGATTCCAAAAAACAAGGAGATACCCCAACGCAATAACCAGCCCGGCACTGCGGTAATGATATCCTGCATGTCGTCGGTGTGGCGGGCATCCGGATTTAGCTTGTCTGTGTATATTGATGGCATGGTGTTAGAGATTAGAGGTTGGAGATTAGAGATTAGTTGAAAGCGGGCTATGTTCCTAACTCCAATTGGTTTTTCACTAATTTATAATAGTCGCCTTTTAATGCGGTTAATTCGCGGTGTGTACCTTGTTCAACAATACGGCCTTTGTCCAGTAATATAATGTTGTCAGCATTGCTTACCGTGCTTAGGCGGTGAGCCACAATTACGACGGTCCGTCCTTTAAAAAATTCGGCAAGGTTGTCCATTATTACCCGTTCGTTATTGGCATCAAGCGCGTTGGTAGCTTCATCGAAAAATATGTATTGCGGGTTTTTATAAACGGCCCTTGCTATCAGCATACGCTGACGCTGGCCCTGGCTTATCCCGTTGCCTTCGGCGCCAATTTTTGTGTTTAAGCCCAGCGGCAGGCCATCTATAAAATCCTGTATATTGGCCACTTTTATGGCATGCCGCAGTTTTTCCTTATCAGGGTAGTCATCGCCAACGGCTATGTTCCGTTCAATGGACTCGGAAAATATAAAACCATCCTGCATAACCACACCACATTGGCCACGCCATGTTTTAAAGCCGATGTTATTGATAGATTGCTCCCCAACTTTTATCTCGCCTTTTTGCGGCTCGTAAAAACGTAGCAGCAACTTTAAAATAGTGGTTTTCCCACTACCGCTCATGCCTACGATGGCTGTGGTTTTTCCTTCGGGTATGCTCAGATCTATATCCTCCAACACAGGTTCGTTACCTGCGCCCGGGTAGCGGAATGTCAGTTTATTTATGCTGAGGCTTTTGTTTTCGGGCAGGGTGTGGCTCCATTCCTTGTTCACCGGCTCTTCGTCGTCCATCTGGTGGATTTCGTTGAGCCTTTCCAAACTAATTTTGGCATCTTGGAAACCTTGAATAAAGCCCAGCAACTGTTCAATGGGACTGCTCAACTGACCCACAATATATTGCACCGCAACCATCGCACCCAACGTCAGGTTGCCGTTTATTACGGCCTGGGCGCTTAAAAATGTAATGAGGATATTTTTTCCTTCGTTTATAAATGTAGCGCCGCCCTGCTGGTACTGGCTAAGCGCCAGGTTTTTTACGTTGAACTTAAATAGCCGTGCCTGTATGTGCTCCCATTCCCAGCGTTTTTGTTGTTCGCAGTTGTTGAGCTTAATTTCCTGCATGCCGCCTATCAGCTGCACAATGCTGCTTTGGTTTTTGGCCGATACCTCAAAACTTTTATAGTTTAAGGCGCGGCGGCGTTTTAAGAAAAGCACTATCCAGCCAATGTACAATGCGCTGCTCACCGCAAATACAAAAAACACTCCGATGTTATAGTAGGCCAGCACAACCGAAAACACTGCCAGGTTAAACATACTGAATACAGTGCTCAGGGTCGACCCTGTTAAAAAGGTCTGGATGTTTCTCTGGTCGTTCATGCGCTGCATAATGTCGCCCGTCATTTTGGTATCGAAAAAACTCATGGGCAGCTTCATCAGCTTTATCAAAAAATCGGTAAGGATGGATATGTTGATGCGTGTACTGATGTGCAGCAGTATCCAGCTGCGGATAAATTCTACGCTTACCCGGCCAAGTATTAGCGCTGTTTGGGCGATAAGAATAATGTAGACGAAATTGAGGTTACGGGTATTAATACCGATATCCACCACCGATTGCGTTAAAAACGGCGCGATCAATTGTAGCAAACTGCCTATGCCCAGTCCGAAAAGCAATTGCAAAACCAGTTTACGATAGGCAATCAGATACCTAAACAAAAACGACCAGCTAACCTCGGTGCCTTTTTCGTCGTCCTGCTCGTAAAATTGCGGGGTTGGAGCTAATAGGAGGGCTATGCCTTCTTCGTTTTCTTTATCGCCAACCCAATTGCGGGTAAAATCAGCTTCGTTAAGGGTTACCAGGCCGGCAGCCGGGTCGGCGAGGTAATACTTATGGTTTTTTATTTTATACAGCACCACAAAGTGATTTTGGCGCCAGTGTAAAATACAGGGTAGTTCGGCCTCTTTTAGCTGGGATACACTAAGTTTCACCCCCAGCGAACGAAAGCCCGTTTTTTCTGCAGCATCGCTTATGCCCAGCAGCGAAACGCCTTCGCGGTTTATTTCACAAAGCTTCCGCAGTGTTTGCACCTTAAAATTACGCCCGTAGTGCTTTGCCACCATGCGTAAGCAGGTAGGGCCGCAGTCCATTTGATCAGGTTGTTTATAGTGGGTGAAAGGCATAGGACGTATTATTTATTAACGAATTTATATTTTTAAATTGACATTTACTCAAACTTAAACAGCAGCTGCCCCAAATTACCATCTGCATCAATGCCTTCAACAACAATGCGGTAAGTACCTTAACCATCGGCGTTAATATTCGAATGATGCTTTGCTTTTTGCGTGGAGCCGAGGTATTGGCAATTTATCTCAAATTTTTGCTTACAAAAAGTCTTACCACGCATAACAAGAAATAATAACAGCATCATAACCCATTTTTTCATGTTCTTTTATCGTTCCTTAACAATTGGCAGTTAGCAAATACTAACTGCCAATATTTATTGATGCCCAGGCTTATAACAGGCAAGGACAACGGTCTGCATCACCAGCATATGCGTACGAAACCCATGATCCATTGTTAGGACAGTGAGGGCATGGGGCGCACGGACTTAACACTTGTTGGTTAGTGCCATTAATGTTACAGATAACCCAAACCTGGTCCTGCCTGATGCCACCTGTAACGGCTTTCATTTCATTTCTGCTTAACTTTTGTTGCTTTTTCATATAAGTGTATTTTAGTTTTATACCGGTAACACCCCGGCTGGCGGCATGTGTTTCAAAGGGCACGCTCCTTTACTTTTGTGCACAAAGTATCTTATACGCTTTACTCAAGCATGTATTTTAAATCGGACAGCAGGTACAAATCAGGCAGGCGGTAGCCGTTAAGCAACATTATGGACGTCGCGTGTACTTCTGCTTTTAGGCAAATAGGTTTAACAACACCAGGTAATGGTAACGGGGAACAAAACCGTTTACAGCATATAGTTGCTAAAAAAGCGGTAAACAGATGTGTTATTAACCTGTCTATTCGGGTGATAATGTATTGGTGACTTGTAAATGAATGCATAAGGTTAGGTAATAGTTAAAAACTAAATGTATAGCGTTAAAAGCAAAAATCAAAATATTAATGTAAATAAATTTCGCGTCAATTACTTTTACAATTGCGTGATACACAATTATTTCGCGTTTGATAACATTTTTACCAAACGTCATAATTTATTCCACTTTATACCTAAACACCTGCCGCCCCAAATTGCCATCCGCATCAATACCTTCAACAACAACCCGGTAAGTACCTTTGCCATCGGCGTTAAAATATTCAAACGATGCTTTGCCGTCTTTATCGGTTATGATGTTGGGGTTCCAGTAAATGGTGCTGCGTAAATCTGCCATTTTTTGGTTGGTGTGCGGGTTATCGTATTGCGGCGAATAAAACTCGCGGGCTTTGTAAAACCCTTTGGGCATATAGGTTACTACGCCGGGGGCGTAGCGGTAGTAGTTGTTTTGTTTTTTTGCTCTTTTGGTGGTGATTATTAATCCACCGTTAGCCATTCTTGTACCGTATATAGCTCCGTAATGTGCTCCGTGAATCACTTCTATACCCTCAATGTCATCGGGTCTCAGGTCAATAAATGTCTCTACGTCTACAAATGTACCATCTATAACTAAGGCTCCAACTTGGGGCACACCGTTTTGAAATTTAATGCCATTCAATACCCCTATCAGGCAATCAGAAAGCTTTCCACAAATAAAACGCTCAATATCTTTCGCTGTTAAAATTTGGTCGGCATTACCAGAGCCATTTAAGTTTTCAGAATGCGGAATTTTAGGTTCGTACTTTGCTTCTACCTTTACTCCCTTTAAAACAATGGGATGCTTATTTATGCCATACTTTTGCTGCTCTTCATAAAATTGTTTTTGATTGATAACATAAGTAGAAATATCGGCAACTGAAACATTCGCCTGCGCATATTGACCTGAGCCGTAACTTTTTATAGTTAGCTGTGGTGCCTGAATTGTATCCAGTTCAAGCGTCACATCATCTTGTCCCTTTTTTACCCTCGACTGCACAACAAATTTTGTACTGTCGGCAAATATTAGGTCTTTGAACGCAAATTTACCATTCACATCGGTCAGTGTATCCAGCATAAACATGCCGCCAGTTTTACTAAAAAGTTTAACCTGTGCACCTTGTACAGGCTTACCATTGCGCTTTACTGTGCCCGATATTTGCATTGCCTTTTCGGGCTGGTAAATATTTGTTGCAAGGGTGTCTGACAATATTCTTTTCCATTCAAATTGGCGGTAGCCCTGAGTAAGCAGCAGGTTATCTAAATCTGTTTGCACTTTTGTATCGGTGTTGGTAAAATAATAACCCGGCTGCTCGATGTTTCCTTTTAATTCCGATGTGAGTAGCAAATTTGTTAATATGCCGTTTTCGTTCAGGGTATCAACCGGAACCTTTGTTTCATCCGTTACCGCCACCGAAAAACTCCCGGTAACAGATTTGCCGTTTTTATCTTTTGGATTTAGCTTAAACTTTACTTTTTGGCGTATGGTGTATCCCGGTTTATCCGTTTTTAAATTGAGATTTAATTGGTCGTGATGATTGATAAATGCAAGCCGCTCGTTAAGCGGTTCACCATTTTGCGAAAACAAGGTGAATTGTATAATACCCGTTGGGAATTTGCTTTTAGGTATAGTAGCTGAAAATATTTTACTGTCGCCCTGCTTTTCGGCAGCGTAATAAACCACGCCGCCCGACTGGGCAACCAGGCTTAGTTTTCCGCTGGTTGCTTCATTGCCTGCTGTTATCCGTATTCTTATCGTATCAGGGTTAGCGTTATTTAAGCTGATTGTATAGCCATTGTTTATCGCTTTTGGTAGTTCTACGGTATTTGTTGTGCTATCCGCATAGGTTATGTTTGCTTTATAGGTTTTGCCAACTACAGGCACAAAATTGAATGCACCTATCCCCAAATGGGTTGATGCAAATGTGGATACCCCGGCGCCTGTTTCATCTGTGACGGCGCCTTTTATATCGATACCTAATCCATCGGCACCAATAGCCTTAAATGCTATTTTTGAGTAATTGCCGGCTACCAGGCTACCGCCTTCTGGCATAAACTGCACATCGAACTTCTTAGCTGTTAAGTTCGCAACAGCTTTTTTATTTTTCGGTTGTCCGCTCTCGGGGATTCGGGCTGCAACTGCGCTGCCAACCAGTAAGGTTTGCTCAAAGAAAGCGGTTTCACCCTCATTGCGCATCCAGTTGGTGTATGCTCTAACGCGGTAGTTGCCGCCTTTTAAGGTATCCGCAAGCGTAAAATCACCCCAGGCTACCCCGGCAAGCATCTGCAGCTTTAGTGACCAGGCGATTTTATTGTCGGGATTGATTAGTTCAGCATATAATATACCACTCATTGCGGACAGTTTATGCTGCGCGGCAATGGTTACGTAGGCTTTAAAATAAACGGTATCGCCAATAGCATAGTAGGGTTTGTCGAATTGGAGGTAGGCTTTTTCGGTAGGGTAATTGGTTGTGTAAGCATTCAGGGTTGCGGCAATGTTTTTGTGCTGGTTATTTTGAAAGGTACTATCCTTATTTGCCTGGCTAAAGGCCAAACATGGCAAAATCAAACAAAGAAACAATAAGCGTTTAATCATATATTTTTTACTCCACCTTATACCTAAAAACCTGCCGCCCCAAATTACCATCTGCATCAATGCCCTCGACAACAACCCGGTAAGTACCCTTGCCATCGGCGTTAAAATATTCAAACGAAGCTTTGCCGTCTTTATCGGTTATGATGTTGGGGTTCCAGTAAATGGTACTGCGTAAATCGGCCATTTTTTGGTTGGTGTGCGGGTTATCATATTGCGGTGAGTAAAACTCGCGGACTTTGTAAAAGCCTTTGGGCATGTAGGTTACTACGCCGGGGGCGTAGCGGTAGTAGTCTTTGGTTCTTTTGCCTCGTTTAGTGGTTATAATAATTCCGCCATTAGCCATCCTGGTTCCATAAATTGCAGCATAGTGTGGCCCGAGGATTATTTCTATCCCCTCTATATCATCCGGGTTTATAGAAGTAAATAGATCAACATCAACAAAGTTGCCATCTATCACAACGGCCATACTCTCTGGAATCCCGTTTCTAAAACGCAGTCCAGGCAGTCTACCTGACAGACATTCAGCAAGCCTAGCACAATTAAATTTTTCAATATCTTTTGATGTAAACACGTAATCGGCGTTTCCAGAACCATTTAGGTTTTCAGAATGCGGAATTTTAGGTTCATACTTTGCTTCTACCTTTACTCCCTTTAAAATAATGGGGTGCTTATTTATGCCATATTTTTGTTGCTCTTCATAAAACTGCTTCTGATTGATAACATAAGTTGAAATATCAGCGGCTGAAACACTTGTTTGCAAATATTTACCAGAACCGAACTTATCTATGGTTACCCTTGGTGGCTGAATGGTATCCAGTTCAAGTGTAACATCATCCTGCCCTTTTTTAAGCTTCGATTGTACAATAAATTTTGTACTGTCGGCAAATAATAAGTCTTTAAAAGCAAACTTTCCATGCACGTCAGTCAGCGTATCGAGCATAAACATACCGCCGGCTTTGCTAAAAAGTTTAACCTGTGCACCTGGCACCGGTTTGCCATTTCTTTTTACTGTCCCCGATACCTGCATCGCTTTTTCGGGCTGGTAAATATTTGTTGCAACGGTGTCTGATAGTATTTTCTTCCAATCAAAATGGCGGTATCCCTGTGTGAGCATCAGGTTATCCAGATCTATTTGGGTTTTCTCGTCCGCACTCGCAAAATAATAACTTGGTTGTGCTATGTTCCCTTTCAGTTCCGAGGTAAGCAGCAGGTTTGTCAGTATCGTATTTTCATTAAGCGAATCGACCGCAACCTTTGTTTCGTCGGTTACCGCCACGGAAAAACTACCGGTTACCGGTTTGCCATCTTTATCTTTTGGGCTTAGGTTAAGCTTTACTTTATGGCGAATGGTGTATTCTTGTTTATCTGCTTTTAAATTGAGCTTTAGCTGGTCGTGGTGATTAATGAATACGAGGCGTTCATTCAATGGTTCGTCGTTTTGCGAAAACAAGGTGAATTGTATAATACCCGTCGGGAATTTACTTTTTGGTATAGCTGCCGAAAATATTTTGCTGTCGCCCTGTTTTTCGGCCGCGTAATAAACTACGCCGCCTGCTTGCGCAACCAGGCTTAATTTACCCGCCGTTGCTTCATTGCCTGCTGTTATTCGTATTCGTACTGTATCAGGGTTATTGTTATTTAAACTGATTGTATAGCCATTGCTTACTGCCTTTGGCAAGTCGATAACGCTTGTTGTGCCGTCTGCGTAAGTTATGTCGGCTTTATAGGTTTTACCCACTTCAGGCACTAAATTGAATGATCCAATCCCCAAATGAGACGATGCAAATTTGCATATCTCTAAGCCTGTCTCATCTTTAATAGTTCCAGTAATATCAGTCCCTAGCCCCCCCGGCGCAATAGCCTTAAATGCTATTTTTGAGTAATTGCCGCCTACCTGGCTACCGCGTTCCGGCATGAACTGCACATCGAACTTCTTAGCTGTTATGTTCGCAACAGCTTTTCTATTTTTCGGTTGCCCGCTCTCGGGGATTCGGGCTGCAAATGCGCTGCCTACCGGGAGTGCTTGCTCAAAGAAAGCGGTTTCGCCCTCACTGCGCATCCAGTTGGTGTATGCTCTAACGCGGTAGTTGCCACCTTTTAAGGTATCGGTCAGCGTAAAATCACCCCAGGCTACGCCAGCAATCATTTGCAATTTTAGTGAGCGGGCGATTTTATTGTCAGGACTGATTAGTTCAGCATTTAATATACCACTCATTGCGGACAGTTTATGTTGTGCGCTGATGGTTACATAGGCTTTAAAATAAATGGTATCGCCAATAGCATAATAGGGTTTGTCGAATTGGAGGTAGGCTTTTTCTATAGGGTGATTGGCTGTGAAGGCGTTTAGGGTTGCAGCAATATTTTTGTGCAGGTTATTCTGAAAGATACTATCCTTACCTGCCTGGCCAAAAGCCAGGCAAGGCAGCAGAAAACAAAGAAATAATAAGCGTTTAATCATATATTCATTATTCTACCTTATACCTCAAAACCTGCCGCCCCAAATTGCCATCCGCATCAATACCTTCAACAACAACCCGGTAAGTACCTTTGCCATCGGCGTTAAAATATTCAAACGATGCTTTGCCGTCTTTATCGGTTATGATGTTGGGGTTCCAGTATATGGTGCTGCGTAAATCTGCCATTTTTTGGTTGGTGTGCGGGTTATCGCTGTCAATCTTTAAGGTAATTATTTACTGTTTGTTCCAAATAATTATAGTCAGTATCTTGAGACTCATCCCCATTGTAAATGATAGTTCCTGTTTTATCAACAATAATATACAACGGAATTGAAATGGCATAAAACTGCTTGGCAATTTTACTATCCTTAAATTTGGTTCGTTCAGATACATTAATCCAATCAAGTTTTTTTTCGATTATATGTTTTCTCCATTTTACAACATCATCATCAAGGTTAAAATATACCACTTTTAGGTTTTTGCTTTTATATCTATGATATATTGAGAGGAGTTTTTTTTGATAAATTTGGCATGGGATACACCAAGTTGCGGAAAATGCAATAATATATGGTTTTCCTGTTAGGCTACCATTTGCGAAAATCTTACCGTTAGCCGTCTTCACAAAAAACTGCGGAACTTTGTTGCCGGCCTTAACTTGGTTTATTGCGGTAGTTTCACTTAATAATATTGAATCCGTCTCTAAGCCTAATGCCGACCGTCGTAAAGATTCATCTAATACTTGAAATGTTTTGATCAAGGATGCCTGTTCTCTGTCGACCTGATTTGATAATATACGTAACGCAATTAAACTATAAAAGCTATTGGGAAATTGCTTTATTACTTCAAGTTTCGATTCTTGTTTGTAAGCTGAGGTCAGGTTTTTATTTCCTTCGAATTTTCTATTTAAACTATCAATTTTATTGTCGATTAAATTAGATATTGAATTGAAGGTGGTATTCCTTAATTTGTTTTCATAATAATCGCTATCGACTTTAGTTATTATAATCTTATTAATCCCGCTATCAACAATCAATTGCAAATAAATTTTTTCAATACCATTTTCTTTTACAGACAAAACGGCCCTTTCACATGGCTTATTTAGCACGCCGTTAATTGAAAATTCGCTATTTACAACGACCGCTGAGTCAAGCTTTTTAAATTTGTGATTTGAATAAAAGTCCCAAATCTTGAAATATGCAGTACTGCCATTTACGGCACCCGGAACCAAAACTTTTAGACTATAGCTAAATTGACTATATGTCAGCTTAAATGCTAACAATAGTAGCAGTGTAACCTTGTATTTCATAGATAAAATTTTAAAGGGTCCTCAGAAAGGACCCTTTAATTATTATTTAACGCACTTCGCGTCAACAGCACTTGCAGGGTAATCAAGAGCTGCACAAACGCACTTGTTTGCTGAATTTGTTTGACAGTCGCCCGGCTGATCGCCATGGCCTGAAACTGCAATTGTACAAGATCCCGTACTGCACCTCGAACCGCCACCTGGATCAATAACGCCACCTAATACATTTTTCATTTCTGCTCTGCTGAGCTTTTCAAATTTTTTCATAAAATTAATTTATTATAAATTGATTAATTTTACCGTGTTCCGCCCCGGTAAATTAGGCTGCATGTGTTTTTAAAAGGGCATGCTCCTATACTTTCGCGAAAAGTATCTTACGTGCTTTACTCAAGCATGTATTTTAAATCGGGGAGCTGGTACAAATCAGGCAGGCGGTAGCCGTTAAGCAACATTGTGGGCGTAGCGGTTACTTCTGCCATTTTTACCCAGTCGCTTTGCTTATCCAGCTTGTAAAAATTTGCTTCGTTTAGCTGCACGGGGTACACTTTTGCCCAGGCTTCGTAGTTTTTCTGCTTTTGTTCGTACCAGTCGTGCAGGGCTTGTTTTACAATTGCTTTGTCGGGGAGTTCGTTCAGGGCCATCAGGTGGCGGCTTATAGGGGTTTTAATATCTTTATCAGTATTATTTGCTGTAAAAACTATCCGGGCCTGTATATTTCCATTATTATTCACCAAATCATCCAACGAAGCATGCATTTTCGCGCAGGGCGGACAATAGGGGTTGGTTACCATAGTAATTATATTGCTGGCCTCTACATTGCCTAACACGATGCTCCATTCATCATCAGGCGTGGAATATTTGGGCTGAGCCACCAACACATTGTTAAACAGTTCGGTATTGTATTTAAATTTTCGCAGCTGATTTTTTAATGGGCGCAGTTGCTGCCGGCTTAAAAGTAGAGGCTTTAACAGCATCCATAAAATGACAGGGAGCAGGAGGCAGGTGAAAATGGGAATAAGTTCACCCAAACCTGATATAGTGGCCTCACCCCGGCCCTCTCCAAAGGAGAGGGTGCGAAGCGCAATTGATGCAAACTCCAACCATAAAAGCGCCTGCACGGTGCAACATAAAACGCACCATTGTTTGGCCACCCGCGCCTGGTAATAAATGGAATAAACGGTATAGGGCAGGCTTACTATATTTAAAACCGCCAGCACCCACCAAACCAAAGCGGAGCCGCCGCCAAAAAGGAGCAACAGCCAGGTACCCGCAAAGTAAAAAAAGCCAACCTCGCTCCAGCTAAGGCCATCGAAAACTTTTGCGGCCTTTGATGATAATATGGCGTTGCAATTGGTTTTGCTGCTTGCCTGGCAAAGCTTTTGCACCAGCGGGTTGTTACTATCTATCGATTGTACCAGCAGCAGAACGGATGTTACCAACCCCGCGGTTTTAAAAAGGGTTAGCAATACAGTTTGCCAGGTTAAATCAGTAAAATAACCGTTATGCAGCAGCACACCCAGCAGTATGAGCAACAGTACCGCTGCAATCGCCGGGTTTTTTATCAAGCTTAAAACCGTTGTAAGGCTTTTAGTTGTTTTATAGGCCTGTGATGGTTCGGCAGTTAATACCACGCCCTGGAACATTTTTTTAAACTCATCAAGGCCTAAAGTATGGCGGTTCCATTTGTCGCTGCTGGCTAAAACGGTGTCGCCGGTAATTTTTTCTATCGTTAAAAAATCGCCGCCGTTTAAGTTGGTATGCGCAATAAAGGGACAGGGAACAGTGCCAATATTTTCGGCATCAACCCGGTAGGCCGCGTTATCTATATCGAACGCGGTAAGTACATCACTGATAGCCAGCAGACTGGGATAATCAGGGTGTTTTTCTAACTCAGTAATAATGGAAACAGGATCGATGCCAATAGCAAGGCACTTTAATAATTTGATAACTGCCGCTTCGGGATTTTGGTAATTGGTAAACGATAACATAAGGCCAGGTAATAGTTAAAAACTAAAATTATAGCGTTAAAACGCAAAAACTAAAAGTATAGTATTAAAGGCAAAAATCAAAATATTAATTCAAATAAATTTCGCGTCAATTATATTATAATTGTGTAATGCACAATAATTTCGCATTTGATAAAATTTTTATCAAACCATATAGTTTAATCCACTTTATAGCGATAAACCTGCCGCCCCAAGTTTCCGTCGGCGTCAATACCTAAAGTTAATGAAAAAGCAATAGCAAATGCAATTTAGTAGCAATAATTTACTCTACTTAATAAATATACACCTGCTTCCATAAATTGCTATCCATGGCAGCTGAAATCAGACAATATACAGTGCCTGTTCGATGGGCCGCAAATTTAGGCATTAAAAATGATGAAATACTGACAGTGTTTTGTCAGTACTTTTTGTGTTTTTAATACTGATTTTTAAGTTAAAAACTGCCCTAATGAACAGGAAATGCACTTTTTACCGAAATGTATTGACTATTTACTGTTCCACCCTGTTCATTATGTTCCACTGTGAACAGCAACAGTTTTTTGCCTGTTACAAGAACTATTTTGTGTTAGTCCACCTTATACCGGTAAACCTGTCGCCCCAGGTTCCCCTCCACATCAATACCTTCAACAACTACCCGGTAAGTGCCCTTGCCATCTGCGTTAAAAAACTCGAACGAGGCTTTGCCGTCCTGCCCGGTTACCACTGTTGGGTTCCAGTAAATGGTGCTGCGGAGATCGAGCATTTTCTGGTTTGTTTTTGGGTTGTCATACTGCGGTGAGTAAAACTCGCGGGCTTTGTAAAAGCCTGTAGGTTTATAAGTTACTACACCGGGTGCGTAGCGGTAATATTCATTTATTTTTTTCGCCCGTTTGGTTGTTATTATTAATCCGCCATTGGCCATCCTGGCTCCGTAAATTGCTCCGTAATGTGGTCCATAAACTTGCTCAATTCCTTCAATATCGTCCGGGCGTAAAGCATCAAATTCATCCGATTCAACAAAAGTGCCATCAATGTAAATGGGGACCGGTGTTATACCATCGAAAGTAGGTGTGCCATTCCTTGTGAATATAATTCCCTTCAAAACTCCTTGTAAACAATCCTTAAGCCTTCCGCAAATAAACCGTTCAATATCTTTAGCGGTCAGCACCTTGTCGGCCTGGCCGGAACCATTCAGGTTTTCGGAATGCGGTATAACCGGGTCTTTTTTGGCTTCAACTTTTACCTCTTTCAACAAAATGGAAGTTTTGTTTATGCCGTACTTCAGTTGCTCCTGGTAAAACCGGCGCTGGTTGATCATGTAATAGGCAGTATCGGCATTTTTAAAAGACGGCGCGTTGTTGATACCGGCATTTTTTACGCTGATGGCCGGAAATGAAGGCGTGTCCAGGTCGAGCGTTACCTCGTCCTGTCCTTTTTCAACCCGCGACTGTACCACAAACTTTGTATTGTCGGCAAACTCCAGGTTCGGAAATATAAATTTACCGTTTTTGTCGGTCAGCGTATCCAGCATAAATACGCCGTTTGTTGTGGTAAACAGTTTTACTTTGGCCCCGGGTACCGCTTTGCCGTTTCTTTTTACTGTGCCCGATATCTGTAAGGATTGTTCAGGTTGATATTTTACCGGGGTATTTGTGCCGGCTAATATTTTTTTCCATTCAAAACTGCGGTAGCCCTGTGTAAGCATCAGCATATCCAAATCAGCAAGCTTTTTATCGTTAACATTTCTGAAATAGTAATTGGGCTGTTCAACTGCGCCCCTCAATTCGGATGTAAGCAGCAGGTTTGAAAGGATAGTGTTTTCGGCGTCCTCATCAACCGGTACATTGGTTTCGTCAATTACCGCCACAGAAAAGTTGCCGGTTACCGGTTTATCATCGCCCCCTGCGGCAGTAAGCCTAATATTAACTTTCTGGCGAGGCGTATAAGTATTTTTTGCTGATATTGCCAGCTTAAGGCTATCTGCCGGATTATTCACAAAGGCCAGGCGTTCGTTCATTGGTTCGCCATTTGCGTTGAACAGGGTAAACTGTACAATACCCGTAGGGAACCTGTTTTTTGGTATTACCGCACTAAAAAATTTAAGGCCGGGCACACTTTCAGCAGCGTAATAAACCACCCCGCCGGCCTGTGCCAGCAGACTGAGTTTATCCATACTGCTGCCGCCGGCGGCGGTTATCCTTAGCCGTATGGTGTCAACATTGCTATTGTTTAAGCTTAGCGTGTATCCGGCGTTTACTGCTTTGGGTAAGTCGACTATGGAGGTCGAGCCGTCGGCGAAAATTACGTTCGCCTTGTAGGCAACGCCTTCGCGTGCCACTATATTAAAAGCGCCCATGCCCAAATGCGTGGAGGCAAAGGTGCATACTTCCTGTCCTGCATCATCAGTTACCGTTCCCTTTACCTCAGCGCCAAAACCATTAGGGGCAACCGCTTTGAACGCTATCCGCGAATAATTGCCTGCAATAAAGCTACCGCCTTCGGGTAAAAACCGGATATCATTTTTGGTTACCGATGCTTTCAAAGCCGATGATTTGGTCACTGTATTGCCACCCTCCGGCACGCCTTTAATCCCCATTGAACCGATAAGTATATCCTGCTCAAAAAAAGAGTCTTCTCCTCCATTGCGCATTGGGCTAGTATAAGCCCGTATGCGGTATTTACCACCTTTCAGGGTGTCGGGCAATGCAAAATCGCCCCAGGCCAGGCCATTGGTTAACTTTAGCTGTATGGATTTTGCTAATTTACTGGTTGGATTTATCAAATCAACATGCAATATGCCGCTCTGTGCCGATAGCTGATGCTGCCCGCCCGAGGTTACGTAGGCTTTAAAA
This sequence comes from Mucilaginibacter flavidus, assembly GCF_024055575.1. GTDB lineage: Bacteria > Bacteroidota > Bacteroidia > Sphingobacteriales > Sphingobacteriaceae > Mucilaginibacter > Mucilaginibacter flavidus. The sequence continues at coordinate 720,539 of NZ_JAMXOE010000001.1, forward strand.
TAGACAGTATCACCGGCCCCATAGTAGGGTTTATCAAAATGCAGGTAAACTTTCTCAACTTTTTGGGTATCGGCAAAGGCTTTTAGTTTGTTTATAATGGTATTTATTTGCTTTGTATTGATGGTGGCTGCCACCCCATCACTATAATCAACCGGCAACAGGGCAGCCACACCGCTCCTGGCCCATGCGCCATCGTAGGTAAGGCTTTTAGGGTCGATAATAGTGCCATTGCTATCAAAGGTTGCACCCGTCGAATTAAAAGTTACGATAGTATTGCCCTGGTTACCCAACTTAGCGTACGAGCTGTTATTAAAATGATGGTATTTATTGTAACTAACATAAAGCATATCGTGCCTGGTAAACAAGTTGTACAAGCCTTGTCCATCGGGACCAGTAACCAGGGAGTCGGCATCTTTTATATTTTTCGAAAGCACCTTATCAAAATAAAAAACGCTGTCGGGCACGTAGTCAGCCTTAACGGGAAGCCTTAATACCCTGAAGCCCTCCTCTTCAATCCTGTTATTAACAACCGATCGCAAAAAATGCATTTGCGAGCCCTGGTAAACTTCGCTCCGGCGTTTTTGCCATTCTTTTTCCTGCGCCGGCGTACCGCTCATTTTTTCAAATAAAATATACCCGTAATAGCTCAATGCTTTGGTATCGAAGTGCGAATTATCAAGTATAAAATAGTTCAAAAGATATTTTATCCTGTAACCAAGCGCTTTATTTTCAATCAGCAAAAAGTCAACCGACGATGCCGATAGTGTGTTACTGTCGGCGTTAAAATGAAAGTCGAGCAATTCGGGGTTTAGTATTTTGCATTCGCGGGCAAGGTCGGTGTTGCCCAAAAACTCCTTCGCAAATTTGTCGAGATACTTTTGCCTTTCGGGGTCGTTCTTTTCGGCCCTTACCGTTACCTGGCTCAACGCAATAGTTTTGGGGTATAGCACAATATCGGTAAACTTAATACCTGCTATGCCTACGGTTACGGTTTGCTTTTCCGCCTCAAACCCAACAATGGAAACTACCAGGTCGTACTTACCGGGGCGCACATTCTGCAGCAGGAATGTACCGTCGCCGGCAGTTGTAGTGCCGGTTGTAGTATTGCTTAAAAATACGCTGGCGCCGGCAACAGGCTTTGTATCAGCCTGGTTAATAACCCGGCCACTGATAGTGTACTGCCCCAGGCAACTTAATGAAATGAAAAAAAGTGATATGGTTAAGATAAAGGTTTTCATTACCTAAAGTTAATGAAAAAGCAATAGCAAATGCAATTGAGTAGCAATAATTTACTCCACTTTATAAATATACACCTGCTTCTATAAATTGCCACCCACGCCTGTAACCGAAATTGGTGGGGGCGCAGCTGAAATCAGACAATATCCCGTGCCTGTACGGTGCGCCGCAAATTTCGGCATTAAAAATGATGAAAAACTGACACTGTTTTGTCAGTACTTTTTGTGTTTTTAATACTGATTTTTAAGTTAAAAACCCCCCTAATGACCAGGAAATACACTTTTCACCGAAATGTATTGACTATTTACTGTTCCACCCTGTTCATTATGTTCCACTGTGAACAGCAACAGTTTTTTGCCTGTTACAAGAACTATTTTGTGTTAGTCCACCTTATACCGGTAAACCTGCCGCCCCAGGTTCCCCTCCACATCAATACCTTCAACAACTACCCGGTAAGTGCCCTTGCCATCTGCGTTAAAAAACTCGAACGAGGCTTTGCCGTCCTGCCCGGTTACCACTGTTGGGTTCCAGTAAATGGTGCTGCGCAAGTCGGCCATCTTTTGGTTGGTCTGCGGGTTATCATACTGTGGCGAGTAAAACTCCTTTGCTAAATAAAATCCCTTTGGCATATAAGTTACCACACCCGGCGAATAACGATAATAGTTGTTTGCTTTGCGTCCCTGTTTAAGTGTAATAATCAGCAGCCCTGCCGAGCCTTGCGCACCATAAATTGCGGTGGAATGTATATTGTCCAATACCTCTACGCTTTCAACATCGCCAGTGCTTACATTATCCAGCAGGTCGGCTGAAGCTTCCTGCATGGTACCATCAATTATTACCTTCATCGGGTCCTTAAATTCGTCGCCGCTTAAAGCGTCGAGTCCGCTAAGTTTCCTCACATACATGTACCCGTTTTTAAAAACTATATTGTTGAGTTTAGCCCTTAAACATTCTGTTAACCTGCCGCATGCCAGAGTTTCGAGGTCTTTGGCTGTTACAACCTGGTCGGCGCTGCCTTTGCCGTTAAAATTCTGCGAGTGTTCAAATTGGTCGGGGCCTTTTTTATCCTTTACAGTAACTCCCTTTAGCAACAGCGGGTGTTTATTGATGCCGTATTTCTGCTGCTCCATATTAAACTGTTTGCTGTTTTGTATATAGGCGGACATGTCGATCTCATAAAAGCCATTACCTGCCTTACCTCCTGCCGCGGTATTCCAGGCAGGCAGCAAACGCAATATTGCAGGAGTTGAGGGTGTATCCACGGTTAGCACCACGTTATCCTGTCCCTTTGCTGTTTTTGCCTGCACAACAAATTTGGTACTGTCCCCAAATACCAGGTTTTTAAAAATAAACCGGCCGTTAGCATCGGTAACTGTATCCTTAAAAAAATTGGTTGCGCTTTTGGCAAACAAGGTTACTTTTTGGTTCGCGAGTGGTTTACTGCCTTTTTTAACCAAACCTGCAATTTCAAGCGCTTTTTCGGGCTGATAAGTTACCTGGTGCGGCGTGTTATCCAGCACCTGTTTCCATTCAAAACGGTGATAGCCCTGGGTTAGCATCAGTGCATCAAGGTCGGCCCCGGTTTTGTCGGTAACGTTGGTAAAATAGTAGTTGGGTTGCTCGATATAACCTTTCAATTCGGATGTAAGCAGCAGTTTTGACAATATGGTATTTTCATTTGACTCATCAATCGGCACCTTGGATTCGTCAGTAACTGCTACCGAAAAGTTACCAATAGCGGGCTGGTTCAGCTTGTTTTTGGCCTGGATAGTTACCTGCACCTTATGCCTGGCTGCATAAGCCGTTTGCCCGGTTGATACATTAAGGTTCAACTGGTCGTTATTATTTACAAACACCAGCCGCTCGTTTAATGGCTGCCCGTTTGCATCAAACAAGGTAAACTGCACTACACCGGTCGGAAATTCCTTTTTGGATACGGCGATACTAAACTTGCCGGCATCGGCATTTTTTGCCGAAAAATAAACAACCCCACCCGACTGCCCCACAAGCGTTAATTTATCCAACGCGTTTTGTTTACCGCCTATCACATTTATTTTGATGATGCCTGCGTTGGCGTTATCTATATTGAGCTGATAGCCGTTGTCATTTACTTTTGGTAGCTCTGTTATGGTTGATGAACCATCGGCGAATGTTATGCCGGCCTTATAGGTTTTACCTGCGACAGGTATAAACTCAAACACACCCATACCCAGGTGAGTGGTTGCAAACGTGCCCGCCGGTTTGTTTTCGCTATCGGTAATAATGCCTTTTATTTCCGTGCCGAACCCATCGGGCGATATGGTTTTAACCGCTATTTGGGTTTTAACGCCTGCCAGCATATTGCCGCTCTCGGGTAAAAACTGTACATCAGATTTATTGAGCGCAACAACCGGGACCAATTTTGATTTAGCGGCAACACTCCCTCCTTCAGGAACTTTTGTACCAGATGCGCTGCCGATAGTTATTGCCTGGTCGAAAAAATAATCGTTCCCGGCATTGCGCATCCAATTGGTGTAAGCTCTTATGTGGTAGTTACCGCCCGATAGCGTATCAGCCAATACGAAAGTACCCCACCCCAGGCCATTGGTTAATTGTAATTTAACCGACCGCGCTATTTTATTATCGCTGTTTATCAGATCGGCGTTCAACACTTCGCTCCAGGTTGATAGTTCGTGTTTGGCACCATCGGTAACGTAGGCTTTAAAGTAGATGGTGTCGCCTGTTGCGTAGTAGGGCTTATCAAAATGCAGGTAGGCTTTTTCAATATGGCCGCCTGTATAGGCAGTTATTTTTTGGTTTAAGTTTTTAACCAATAAGCTGTCGGGCGTAATTGCCTCGCTTTGCTGTGGCTGATAATCGGTTGGCAAGTTATCGGCAAGGCGCTTGCGCAGCCAGGCACCTTCCATTGTTATGCTTTCTGAATTTGTGATTATCCCGTTTTTATCAAAAAAAACAGCCGGACCGTTAAAGTGCAACAGGGTGTTACCTGTATTGTCATAGGCAGCTAACTTGTTTAAGGGTATGTTGGCAAACGCGTGATACTTGCTGTAAGCCACATAAATTTCGCCGCTTTTGCCGCTTAAGGTATACAAGGCACTATTGTCGGCCCCTGTTATTAAATAGGTTTTTGCAAGCGGGGTTGGCAGCAGGCCGCCGGGGGTTTTAGGCAGGTTCTTTTTTTTAACCCAATAGTTTAGCGAGTCGCGTGAAGCTTTATCACTGCTTAATGCAATAAATTTCTTCAGCTTTGCATTAATTACGCTGTCTGCAGGCCTTTCGGCATTTGACGGGAGGCGCTGGGCCTTAAAACCCTGCTGGTCCAGGTTGTCGGCAATAACCGAGCGTAAAAAATGTGGCAACGAACCTTCATAGGCTTCCTCTCTCCGGTTTTGCCATTCCTGCTCCTGCTTTGCTGTCCCCTTAATTTTTTCGAAAAAAGCACAGCCCGAAAACACACTTGTTTTTTCTTCCCCGTTGTTCAGCGTAAAATCTTTTAAAAGATATTTTATGTTATAACCGAGCGCTGCGTTGGTAATCAGCAACAACCCATCAGCCGACGCCGTCAGCGTGCTTGTTTTTTCGTCGTACTTTAAATCAAGTACTTCGGGGTTGGTTATTTTTGATTCCTTAGCCAATGCCGACGTCCCTAAAAATTCATCTTTAAACAAACCCAGGTAGCGGCCGTAATTATTTTTTTCGGCTTCGGTTAGCGTGGTAACCTTTTTCACTTTGGCCGATAAGCTAATTGCAGCGATATTCTGATTGCCATTTTCAGCATTTATTGTTTGTTTATAGGCATCAAAGCCGGGAGCCGAAACTACTAAATCATATTTGCCCGCTTTCGCATTTTTAAGGCTGAATATACCGGTGGCAGTAGTTTTGGTGCCTGTAGTTGTGTTGTTTAAAAACACCGTGGCGTTGGCAACAGGCTTGCCGTCGGCATGGTTTACAACCTTGCCCGTTACGGTTACCTGGCCAAATATTACGGCAGGAAGTAAAAAAAATAGCAATAGCAAGGTTTTGGCCATAACCAAATTTATTCCAAATAGGCTAATAAATCAAACGTTTTAATTTGTAATTAAATTACGCTTAGTAAAGATACTAAGTTGCCAATGTTTAATTATTTACTATAGGCGTAAACTATCAATTATTGTAAGTTCAATAGCCAAGCCGTATGTATCCCAGTTCTTCCAGATCATCAACGGAGTTGGCAACGTGGGTACGGCCATCTTTAAGCAGGTAAACGTTGTCGCTAATGTCAAGCAGGTGCGTGTACATATGGTCGGTTATTAAAAAACCTTTATTTGCTTTTTCTTCCAGCAAAAACTGTTTAATGTTTTCTATCTGGATAGGATTTAGGTGCGTAAAAGGTTCATCGAGCATAGCAAATAGAGAAGGAGTCTTTACCACAACGTACAGCTCCAATGTCCGCCATTGCCCACCCGACAGCTGCTTAACTTTTAGCTCGTGCCGTGATTCAAATTCAGGGAAACGACGATTTAAATCATCTGCCGAAAGGCCAAAATCTTCCAGCACCGTTTTTACGGTCAATTCTTTGGGGATAAAATTAAACTGGGGGAGATAAAGCAATAAATCGGGTCTCTTATTAATTTTGCGGGTAATGTTGCCATCAAACCTGATGGAATTAATTGATGAATTTAATGTACCCAGTATAATATTCATCAGGCAGGTTTTACCCTGACCGTTGCGCCCCAGCAGACCGGTTATTTTGCCGGTTTCGCATTTCAGGTAAACGTCCGTAAGGATGTGCCTTATGCCGAAATCAAGCTGGATGCCGTCTGCTTCGAGGGTGTGGATCATGGTGGAATGGTTGATTAAGTTGATTGGGGTAGATTGGGTTGATTAGGTTGTTTCATCGCCGATAGGCAATAATTATTAATATCAACCAAAGCGAAAAATCAACCAGCCAGACTGTTACGGCCAACCTTTGTTTCGATATGCCGAGATTTTGATAGTAGTACAATTCTTTCTTTTTGGCTACAAAAGCAAAGTAAATCATCAGGCATAAGGTTACTATCTTGCCCCAAAAAAAAGTTCCGATTAATTTATTAGCCTGGTCGCGATGGAAAGCAATGGCATAGGCGCTAACTATCGTTACAAAAAAATTGGCCAGGAAAATTCCGCGGTAAAATCGTGCAATTATTTTTAAGGTGCGCATTAGTTGTGATAACGCAAATATTATTGATAACTTATATTTTAGTTGAACTAATTTTCAGGAAGGATTGCGCATTCATCAGCCGAATGACTGTCATCCGTTCTTAGTTTTGCCACCAGCCAGACTATCATCACCCCAAATAAAGCAATAATACCGAATGACAGGCGGATGCTTGAGGCATGGGCAATGTAGCCCACAAAGGGCGGCACTATTAAAAAACCGATATACCCAACAGTTGATATGGAGGCCAAAGCGGATGAACTGCTCATATTTTTTGATTTACCTGCCAGGCTGAAAATCATGGGGACGACGCATGATACGCCAAGGCCCGTAAGCACAAACCCTACCATTACAGTAACAGTGTACGGCAGTACCACGGCAAGCATCAAACCCGAGAAGATAAATATGCCGCTAAATTTAAGTACGGTTTTTATACCCAGGCGGGTAACCAGTTTGTCGCCTACAAACCGCCCGGCTGTCATGGCAACCATGTAGAATACAAAGGCTGCTGTTGCGGTGGCTTTTTCGGCGTGCACGGCTTTTTGAAAGTAGATGGCGCTCCAGTCATACATGGCATTTTCGCAGGCCATACTGGCGAAACAAATTAAGGAGAACTTGATCAAGTATTTATCGGGCAATGAAAATACAGGCTTGCGGCTTTGAGGGATTGGCTTTTGATCGAGCGTGTTATTGATAAAATAAACCGTAAGCACAAAAAGGGCGATACCCGCAAACAAAAAATGGTACTGCAGGCCAATGCCATAATATATCACCAGGTAACCCACTCCCGCCCCGGCAAAACCCGCCAGGCTCCAGATGCCGTGAAAAGTTGCCATTATTGATTTGCTATACAATGCCTGCACGGCTACACCCTGGGTATTTATGGAAAGCGTCATTAAATTACGCGCTGAGCCGAAACAAAACAGCATAGCAACCAATTGCCAAACAGCATTTGTGTAGCCGATAACAACTATTATCAGACATAAAAATACGGAGCCAAAAAGCATTACTGCACGAGCGCTGTAATGACTAAGCAGGCGGTTGGTTACCGGCATGGTTAGCATAAGCCCTATAGGCATAGCAAACAGCACAGAACCAAGTTGCGCTTCGTTTAAATTAAGTGCGTGTTTAATTGATGGTATGCGCGATGCCCAGGTGGAATACCCAAACCCCGAAATAAAATAGAATATGGCACAGGCTATCCTTAATTGCGCGGGTGTTTTTATGTTGGTAGCCTGGTGGTTCACTTAAATATTTAGCAGCGCTAAAATACAAGTTTTGCAGGGAACAAGATATGTAAATATTAAGGTGGTGTCGTGTCAATCGCGAATTGACGCTTAGTCTTGAGTCGAAAGTCTTGAGTCCCAAGTCAGAAAAAGACTAAATTTGACTTAAGACTTGCGACTTAAGACTTTTGACTTAACAGTACTGCTAAAAAACAAACTCCGTGCTCCCTGTGCCTTCTCCGCAACCTCCGGGGTAAAAACAACCGCGGGTTACACAAGAAGACACAGAGAGATACGGAGCCTTATTGTATATTACTTCCCTACTACAATAACATGAAAGGTGCCCGGTATTTGTTGCGGCCTTGGGTGGGCATTGTCGGCCGTTGGTGCAACCGGTTTTGATTTGCCTGCTGGCAGGTATAATTTGTGGGTTAACACATCAATCCCTATTGTCCGCGCACTAGGTTCGGTTGTTATGTTTTCTACAAACTCAAACTTATCGGCGCTCAGCTCGCGTATTACTGAAATTGTGCCTTCGCCATTAGAGGCATAAGCCAGCTTCAGAGTTGGGTCGAAAGCTACACCATCGCAGCCGCCAATTGGATATTTGCCAAATATGTGGCCGTTGCCGGCATCCATTACAACCATGGTTTTGTTACCGCCGCAGCCTATAAACAAACGGTTGGTTTTAGTGTCGATAGCAAGGCCTGATGGTTCTTCGCCGCCATCAAGTTTCCAGCGGTTTAATACCTGGTTTGTTTTGGCGTCTATTTCAACTTCCTCGTTGGTATCTTCAATATTAACAAACACTTTTCCTTTCCCGTCAGATACGCCGGTTTCGGGTTTTCCGCCTAAAGGTATAGTGGCAACAACCATATCGGTAGCAGCATCAACTACTGTTGCATCTTTACTGCGGCCATTAAACGCATAAACCTTCTTTGAAAATTCGTCATAAAAAATAGCATCCGGGTTGGTGCCTGCAGCAACCTGTTTTAAAACATCGTTAGTTTTAAGGTTAAAAACAGTAATGCTGTTTGCCCGGCCATTGCTGGTGTAGCCTTTATTAAATTCAGGAGCCAGGGCTATGCCGTGCACGCCTTTGGTATCGGGGATTACGCTAACCGAATCGCCGGTGGCAACATCCAAAATATTTACCTGCATTCCGTGCGATACATAAATACGCTTGCTCGCGCCATCAACAGTAATATAATCCCAGCCGCCACTACTTTTTATGGGGAAGGTGGTTAACACTTTAAAGCCTGTTTTTTGGGCAAATAATAGTGAAGGGGCGGCTAAGGCCAAACCCGTTAGCGCTATGCCGAATGCTTTTAATAGTAATTTCATATGCGTAGTTAACTAAACATTCTGTATAAATCCTGTAAAATTCACGCTAAAATATTGAAACCGCGCAGGGTGCGTTGAAACCATATTTAGCGCAGGCCTTCGACCTGCGCTGACGGATGCCGCCCCGTTGGGGCTGGGTTTGTACAAAAGATCAATCATATTTCTATTTTGGCAGGACCGGAACTATAAACTTAGTAGAAAAATAAAAGCCCCAACGGAGCGCAATTCATCAGCACAGGTCGAAGGCCTGTGCCCAAGGGCAAATGATAAAATAAATTGGAGATTTTACTGGCTGGCCAGCATTACGTCATTGCGTTTAAGCAAACGCACCACCTGTACAAAACGCATTTTGTAGGTATCGTCCATCGTTGTAATGGTAACGCCGTGCTCTTTACCCGATGTGGAGTGGATAAATTTAAATTCGCCGTCGTTGTTGCTGTATACAATGCCAACATGGCCAATACGGTGACTGTTGGTAGGGCTTGTGAATATGACGATGTCGCCGGGCCTGGCGTCGTCATAAGTAACTTTTTCGCCCACGTCAATAAATTCACCTGACGAGCGGGGCACATTAAAATTGAAATTTTTAAATACGTAGCTTACAAATCCGGAGCAATCAAAACCTACTTGTGGGTTGGATGTTGCAGAGCGGTAACGGGTACCTATCAGGTTTTGAGCAAAGTTTATTAATTTATCTGCCGAAACAGAATCAGTGCCAAAAGCCTGGTCGTAAGTATGGTGAACTACCAATTCCTCTTCCGATTTTTTATGGTGACGACTTGAAGTTTTATGCGATTTTTTTGATTTTGCTGGTTTTTTCGCGCGTGCAGCACATGGCAACACAGCGACCATGCATAGAAGGAGAATTAGGGTGGTTAATTTGTTCCTCATTTTACGAGGACAAGATATTAGATTTATTTAAGTAACCCAAATTTTTTATCAAAATTGTAAAAAAAATTGGTAATTAATTTTGTATCACCCTCAAAATCAACGCTTTTTTAACAATTTATTAATATTATCTACTGTCCGGCGTTATCCTGGGGCATCGGCGGGCTATTATCGTCGCGCTCCTTATCCTTTTTAAACTCCAGCTTGCCGAATTTATAACTCAGACTAATACCAAACGACCGAAAAGGCACCAACCTGCTGCTTGATTGATTAAAATTAGAACCGAACGTACTTGATTGCAGGTTTACATACTGGCTAAACGGATTGGCGGCAGTTAATCCGATACTTGCTTTTTTATTCATAAACTGCTTACGAACGGCTAAATTGTAAAATGCAAATGCCGGCCTTGAGCCCTGTATGGTTTTTTGCGATGAACGGTAGTTTACAAAAAACTCGGCTGCAAAATCATCAGCAAACTGGTAGTTGCCGTTAAGGTTAATGCGGTACATAAAACCACTAACCGAAGGGCTGCCCGGGTTGGTGGTAACCCTGTCGGCAAAAAACATGTTGGAGCGCAGGCTTAACTTGCCGGTTACAGGTAACGAACCGTACAGGTTAATGCCCATATTATTCTCGCGTCCGATATTATAACGCTGGTCGAGAGAGACATTGTTATAAGTAGAGTCGCCAATTGTTATTGAAGGGTAAAACGTAGTAAACGATTGTATATCGTTGGTATTATACCTGTAAAACGCAGCGACATATACGTTCGCACCCTTATCGAATGATTTATTGTAGCCCAGTTCAAAATTATGTCCAAGTTCCGGTTTCAAATTCGGGTTGCCGGTGCTGATGTTGTGCGGGTCGCTGATATTGTAAAACGGGTTCAGGTCGCGGTATTCGGGGCGTTCCAACCGGTAGCTATAGCTAAACTTTATCGATTGTGTTTTGCTCAACTTGTGTGTTAACACAAACGATGGCGCAAAAATGCCGTATGACGGGATAATGGTATTCGGAAAATCGGAAGTTGAGCTGGTGTGCTCGTACCTTAAACCTGCCTTGCCGTCAACAAAATTAAACAGCGAAAACGATGCTGAAACATAGTAGGCAAAAATGGTGCGCTTATAAGTAAACCCATAGGTTTGAAATGGGTTTGGAATGTAAGCACCATTGTTTAGTGTTTGGCTAACTATACTATTGTTTAAGTTTTCGATAACAGTTTTGGCACCTGTTTCAATATTAAAATCTTTTGCTATTGGCTGCGAATAATCTACCGATATATCTGTCTCTTTATCCTTGCCGGGATTATTGCTTGTTGAACCCGTCGACGGGACAACCGGCGCTAAATAATCCTGCCGCAGCGTATAATCATTTACGTTGCTCCCGTAGCTGGCGTTGTATAATATATTTAACTCCTGGCCTTCTTTAGCAAAGGTTTTTTTATAGGCCAGGCTCCAGTCTTTTGAATTGGCACTAAAGCGGCTGCCTGAATTACTGAGGCTTAACGTATCGATATTTTGACCGGTTAAAGCAGCAAGCGTGTTTTGGTCCTGGTTGGTAATTCCATGCCCATTGTTGCCAAAATGGTTAAAGTTTATGGATGTTGTCAATTCATCCTTAGGGCTGATGCTCCAGTTAAAACTGATGCCTGACTGGTAGCCGCTTCTTTTAAATGCATTGCTGCCCTTTTGCGATAAACTGGTTACGGTATCCCTCGCGCCGTTGTACGATGTGCGGTTATTTGTACTGATAGCTGTGCTGTTCAATTGCTCGTTACCGCTAAAAAATGCGTTTACACCAAAGTTACCTTTTCGCGCACTCAGGTTAAACGAGCCATTTTCGAGCCGCGTACCTGCTGACAGGTTTACGCTTCCGTTAATGCCTTGTACCTTACTATCCTTCAAAATTATGTTGATGATGCCCCCGGTACCTGCCGCGTCATATTTTGCACCGGGGCTGGTAATTACTTCAATGCTTTTAATCTGGCTGGCCGGGATAGCTTGTAGTGCATCGGTTAAGCTGGCGCCAAAAATGCTTGATGGTTTGCCATTAATTAAAAACCGGATGTTGGCGTTGCCCATCAGTTCCACATTGCCGTCAATATCAACCGTAACCATCGGTACTTTCTTCAACACATCAATAGCTACACCGCCCTGCGCTGTTAAGTCGTTGCCGGGGCTGTAAACAAGCTTATCAATTTTGTTTTCTACAGTAGGCGCATTTGCTGTCACGGTAACTCCCTTTAACTCATTTTGCACTGGGGACAAAGACAAGCTGCCAACCGACAAATTTTTAGCCGTAGCGCTGATAACCAAATGTTCAACAGCAAGCTGTTTATAACCTAAAAAATCAACTTTTAAAGTGTATTCACCGGCCGGGATATTATCAATTTTAAAATTGCCTTTAGGGTCGGTGCTGGCGCCGTTAAATGGCGACGTGCTGCCTTGTTTGTATATACCAATGGTGGCATAATCTACTGCTACTTTTGTAACAGCATCAATTACCTTTCCGGCAATTTTACCGGTATTGTTTTGATTATTATTTTGAGCCTTAAGATTTAAAGAAGTTATTATCAGCAGTAAAAATATCCAGTACGTTTTCATCCGGTTTGTTTCCAACAATTTATAGCTGCAAAGCTGCGGCACGACTTTGGATTAAAACTGGAGTTTAAAAACAGGGTTAACAATTATTTAACGCGGGGATTCATCAGGCAAAAATTAACACCACGCTACCCCCAATTATCATCAGTGCCCCCACCGCCTGTGCTATGCTCAACGATTCTTTTAAAAATACAACCGCCAAAATAATTGCAAGCGCCACGCTTAACTTATCAATAGGAGCAACCTGTGATACTTTGCCCACTTGTAACGCCTTAAAATAGCATATCCAAGATAGGCCGGTGGCACAGCCGGACAATGCCAGGAAAGTCCAGTTAAGTTTGTTGAGGCTGCCGATAGACCCCACGCCCCCCTTAAAAAACACAATGGCCCAGGCAATTAATAATATCACTACAGTCCGTATTGCAGTAGCCAAATCGGTATCAACCCCTTTTATACCAACTTTTGCAAAAATTGCAGTTAAGGCCGCAAACAGGGCCGAGAGTAAAGCGTATATCCACCACATAAAACACGATTTAATGATATGAATGATTAACAGGATTAAAATTAAATAATAAACCTGTGTAAAATTGGGACAACAAACAGAACACGATTTAATGATTTAAAAGATTACACGATTAATACCAAAAGCCAACCTACATAGAGTTAATAAAAATCCTGTAAATCCTGCCAAATCCTTTAATCGTGTTAAAATCGGTGAAATCAAAATAAAACAGAAATCATCCAAAATCAGCGGTTATCTTTATCAGAAAAATTAGGTTTTGAAAATACTGATTGTTGAAGACGAGGAAGGCCTGCGCGAAAGTATCGAAGAATATTTTACCGAAGCAGGCAATATTTGCGAAACCGCGGCGACCTATCAAAGTGCGCTGGCAAAGGTAAATATGTACCGCTACGACTGTATCCTGCTGGATATTACCCTGCCCGGCGGCAACGGACTGGAGATACTTAAGAGTTTAAAAGATAACAACCACCCGGATGGGGTGCTTATCATTTCAGCCAAAAATTCGCTGGATGACCGGCTGGAAGGATTAAACATTGGGGCTGATGATTACCTGGTAAAACCCTTTCATTTATCTGAACTGAAGGCGAGGGTAACAGCCATTATCAGGCGAAAAAGCTACAATGGCAGCAATTTACTGGTGTTTAACGAAATCACCATCGACCTGCAGGCCAAAGAGGTTAAGATTGATAACACGCCACTAAAATTCACCCGTAAAGAGTTTGCATTGCTGCTTTATTTTATAGCCAACAAAGGCAAAGTAGTATCAAAGAATGCTATTGCCGAGCATTTATGGGGCGATGGTATTGATATGGCCAACAACTTCGATTTTATTTACTCGCACATAAAAAACATTCGCAAAAAATTAATGGAAGCCGGTTGTACAGATTATATACAGGCTGCCTATGGCATGGGTTATAAGTTCACCGATAAATGAAGCTGTTAACCAAATACAACCGGGTAAACCTTATTACCACCATAATTGTAATGCTGATAACCGGCTTTATCTATTACCAGGCCATAAGTTATATTTTAACCGGGATAAAAGACAAGGATTTAGTGGTTGAGGAGCGTGAAATCTTCGACTACGTAAAGCTTAATCACGAGTTACCCCAAACTTTTGAATCAAACGACCTGCAAATAACATTCACACCTGCCAGCCCGGGCTCCGTAAAACGGGAATTCATTAACACCGAGTATTATAAACAATTTGAGGGACGCCACCGGCACAGACGGCAGGGCGAATACGAGGCAGGCCGTGGATTGATAAGCTCGGTGACTGTAGGTAATAAATACTTTAGAATACAAATTATCGTATCGAAGGTTGAAACGGAGGACTTAATCCAGTTAATATTCACCATTACTATAGGAGTTATATTGTTACTGCTGGTGGTTTTATTTTTAACCAACAGGCTGATATTAAACCGCCTTTGGCAGCCTTTTTATAATATTATGGGCGAGTTGCGGTTGTTCAGCATTGCCGATAAACACGAAATTCCACAGGTAAATACAACGATAGATGAGTTTAACGAACTTAACAAAGCCGTGGTTGATATGGCCGGGCGGGCAAAGCACGACTATGACGACCTGAAAGCATTTACTGAAAATGCATCGCACGAGTTACTGACGCCCATTGCCGTTATTAACTCAAAGCTGGATACCCTGATACAAACCGAAAATTTTAGCGACCAGCAAAGCAAGCTGCTGAACGATTTGTACACCGCCGCATCAAGATTAACGAGGTTGAATCAATCGCTGCTGCTGTTGGTAAAAATTGAAAACAAACTAATGCATGACAGGCAGCACTTGAACCTGCTTGATTTGGTAGAGGAAATGACCAGCCAGTTTGAAGAGATTTTTAGCGACAAAGAACTAAAAGTAACCTGCAACCTTAACAATAAAGAGATTTACGCCAACCGTTACCTTACCGAAATATTGTTAAGTAATCTCATCAGCAATGCAATAAGGCACAATTACATCGGTGGCGAAATTATCATCAGTTTGGATAATGAAGGGTTGATCATTCAAAATACGGGAGATGCGGAGCCACTTGCCGGCGAAAAAATATTTACCCGTTTTCATAAGTCGTCGCACTCTGAAGGTAGCGGGCTGGGGTTAACAATTTCCAGGCAGATATGCGAGAGTTTTGGGTTTAAGCTGGAGTACTTTTATGACCAGGGTTATCATGTTTTTGAGGTAATATTTTAACTAATTACCAACAAAACAAACTTTTGGGTATCAATGTTATTACAAGTTATAAATACAGCCAACATAACCACCCGTCCCAAATTAATTCAGAATTATATCCTATTTTAGCTAACTGAATACCCTTATTGACTACTTAATGAAATTGCTTTTCAGCATTATTTTAAGCCTTTTTGTTTGTGCCGCTGCCTTTGCGCAAACCAACACGCTCGACCATTTTTTAGAAACCGCCAAGAGTAATAGTCCCCTGTTGAAGGACTTACGCAACCAGGTAGCCTCGAACCAGGTTGACAGCTTGCGCCTCCGTGCCGGCTTAAAACCACAGGTTAATTTAAACAGTGGCGGCTTATACGCCCCGGCTGTTGGCGGTTATGGCTATGCTTCGGCCATCACTAACGAGCATACTTTTAATGCGCTGATGGGGGTTAATCAAACCATCGTCGGTAAAAAAAATGTGGATGCACAGTTGCAGGCTATTACGCTGCTATCGCAGTCGGTTAGCAATACTGCTAAAATTTCGGAACAGGATTTAAAAAAGGCCATCACTACCCAATACATTACCGCCTACGGCAGTTTACAGCAGCAAAAATTTAATCAGGAGGTGGTAACCTTGCTTAACCAGGAAGATACGCTGCTGCGCAAACTCACCCGCAGCAACGTTTATCGCCAAAGCGATTACCTCACTTTTTTAGTAACGCTGAAACAGCAGCAGCTAACGCTTTTACAATCGCGCTTGCAATATAAAAACGACTTTAGCACACTTAATTACCTGGCCGGCGTAGCCGATACTACCATAATTGAGTTACAGGAACCCAAAATTGAAAGGGCCATGTTGCCGGATGCGGGCAGCAGTATCTTTTTTAGGCAATACCGGCTGGATAGCCTTAAACTGGTAAACAGCCGTCAACTGGTTGATTTCAGTTACAAGCCCAAAGCCAGCATATTGGCCGATGGCGGCTACAACAGCGATTTTATGGGCCAGGCTTATAAAAACTTTGGCGTTAGCGCCGGTTTTAGTTTTACCCTGCCGCTTTATGATGGTGGCCAGCGTAAATTGCAGTACAGAAAACTATCGCTC
This sequence comes from Mucilaginibacter flavidus, assembly GCF_024055575.1. Taxonomy (GTDB): domain Bacteria; phylum Bacteroidota; class Bacteroidia; order Sphingobacteriales; family Sphingobacteriaceae; genus Mucilaginibacter; species Mucilaginibacter flavidus. The sequence continues at coordinate 736,812 of NZ_JAMXOE010000001.1, forward strand.
GAGGAGGAAACCCGGCAAAACTATAAAGCATTTTTTGATGCCCAATACCGCCAGCAAATTGCACAATTAAAACAGCAGATAAAAGATACTGAAACACTGCTGCAGCAAATTGATGAGCAGCTTAAATATTCGGAGGGACTAATTAAAGTCGACACCAAACTATTACAAACGGGCGATCTGCGCATTGCCGACCTTATACTGGCCATCAGTAATTATTTTACGGTTAAAAACCTGCGCGCTACCACTAATATCAACAAACTACAACTCATCAATCAGCTAAATTACTGGAACAGATAAAATGAAGACACTCGCCGTTAAATATTTGGTTTTGGGCATTGCGGTATTGCTTTTTTCGTGCAAAGGCAAGGATAAGCCTGCCGAAGAAGCAGACGCAGCTGTGGCATCGCAAACACCGGTTACCGTAACAACTGTTAATGACAGTACGCTGGTTGATTACATCGACCTTAGCGCTACGTCAACCATTCTGCAAAAAAACTATGTAAAAGCAAATGCCAACGGTTATATCGAACTATCTAATGTTAAACCGGGCCAAAACGTAAGTAAAGGGCAATTACTTTTCACCATAAAAACCAAGGAAGCCCAAAGCATTGGCAACAGTATAAACGTGCTCGATACTACTTTCAAATTTTCAGGGATAAATAAGATAAAGGCTTCGGAGTCGGGCTATATTTCACAACTGAGCCATCAAAAAGGCGATTACGTAGCCGATGGCGAGGCGCTGGCAGTAATAAGCGACCGCAGCAGCTTTGTGTTTTTAATGCAGCTGCCTTATGAACTGCGCCAATATGTAAAAATGGGGCAGAACGTTGACCTCACCTTGCCGGGCGGAACAAAAGTAGGTGCGGCAGTAACTTCGTTTATGCCAACAGTTGATACGGTTGCCCAAACACAGGGCGTGGTATTAAAAGTAAACACCAGTCAGCAAATACCTGAAAACCTGATAGCCAAAGCGCGGATAGTAAAATCGGCAAAAACCAATACCGTTTCGCTGCCCAAAGCTGCCATACTAGCAAATGAAACCCAAACCGAGTTTTGGGTAATGAAATTGATAAACCCCACCACTGCGGTAAAAGTGCCGGTTAAAGAGGGTATTCATTCGGGCGACAGGATTGAGATTTTATCGCCCGCCTTTACCAAACAGGATAAAATAGTTGTTAGCGGGAATTATGGCCTGCCGGATACCGCCAAAGTAAAAATCATTGAGCCATGACCCCTATAAAGGACTCGTTTTTAATGCATAGAAAGCCGGTAAGCCTGGTATTGGTCATCATAATTATGGGTGGTTTGTTTGCGTATTCAAAGCTGCAAACCTCGCTTTTCCCCGAAATTACCTTCCCTAAAATAAAAGTAATAGCTGAGGAGGGCTTGCAACCGGTAAACAAAATGATGGTTACGGTTACCAAGCCGCTCGAAAATGCTATAAAGCAGGTGCCGGGCCTGCAAACTGTGCGCAGCACCACCAGCCGCGGCAGCTGCGAAATATCGGCTTATATGGATTGGAGTAACGATATTGACATGAGCCTGCAAAAAATACAGGCTGGTATCGACCAGGTAAAAAACGATCTGCCTGCGGATGTAAGTATCACCGTTCAGAAAATGAACCCCTCCATACTGCCGGTAAGCGGTTACACGCTCGAGAGCCATAACCGTTCGCCTATCGAGCTGCGGCAACTGGCCACTTACACCGTAAAGCCGTTCCTGTCGCAGGTTGATGGTATATCCGAAATACGGGTAATTGGCGGTAAAGCAAAAGAGTACTGGCTAACGCTCAACAAACAAAAAATGAGCTCGCTTGGCTTAACGCCTGATATTATCAGCACTACGCTTAGCACCACCAACTTTGTAAAATCCGAAGGTTATTTGTCGGACTATAAACGGATGTACCTGACGGTTACCGATGCCACAATCAACGCAAAGGACCAGCTTGAAAACCTGGTAATAAGCAATAACCGCAAACGCGTAGTAAGGCTGAAAGACTTTGCCGATATTGCCATACAGGAAAGTATTGAATATACCCGCATAAATGCCAACGGGCACGATGGCGTGCTGATAGCCGTCATTAAACAACCCGACGCTAACCTCGTTTCGTTATCGGCCGATATGGATGGCAAGGTTGCTGATTTGCAGAAAATTTTGCCTAAGGACGTAACAATAAAACCTTACTACGAGCAGGCTGATTTTGTAAAAGATTCGATAAAAAGCGTGAGCGACAGCCTTTGGGTGGGTCTTTTGTTGGCTATAATTGTTGCCGTTATTTTCCTTCGTTCAGTAAAGGCAAGCGCTGTTATTTTGATTACCATCCCGGTGACACTTTGTCTAAGCCTTGCAGTTATTTATGGCGTTGGCTATACATTTAACATCATGACGTTGGGTGCTATTGCTGCTGCGCTGGGCTTAATTATTGATGACGCCATTGTAGTGGTTGAGCAAATACACCGTACCCACGAAGAGCACCCGCGCGAACGGCCATTAAAATTGATAAAAACCGCTATCGACTACCTGTTCCCGGCTATGCTGGGTTCCTCAATAAGCACGATTGTAATATTTGTGCCCTTTTTGCTGATGACGGGGGTTGCAGGCGCATACTTTCATGTGCTCACCAATACCATGATCATTACCCTGGTGTGCTCCTTCTTTGTTACCTGGATAGGCCTGCCCGTAATTTATACATTGCTAAGCCGGCATAAGCCCAACAGCACTGCAGTATCAAAAAAAGAAGAAGAACACCATGTTAAAAAGCAACGTTGGGTTAAATGGTTTATACTGCGGCCATTTGTGAGCATTATAATAATTGCCGGCGCTGTGCTGGCTATCGTATTTATACCGCCCCTTCTCGAAACCGGCTTTTTGCCCGAGATGGATGAAGGCAGTATTGTGCTCGATTATCGCTCGCCACCCGGCACCTCGCTCGACGAAACCGACCGCATGCTGCGCCAGGTTGAAAAGATAATTGTAAAACAACCTGAAGTTAAGGCTTACTCGCGCCGCACAGGTACCGAAATGGGCTTCTTTATAACCGAACCCAATAAAGGCGACTATCTTATCCAACTAAAAAAAGACCGCGACAAAAGCACCGAAGAGGTTATCAGCGAACTCCGAAAGAAGATAGCCGCAAATCAGCCTGCTTTGAATATTGATTTCGGCCAGGTAATTGGCGATATGCTGGGCGACCTGATGACATCAATAGACCCGATTGAGATAAAAATATTTGGCGATAACCAGCAAAAATTGCAAGCGTTGTCCCAACAAGTGGCAGGCATTGTTGAAAGTGTAAAAGGCACTGCCGATGTGAAGGACGGGATAATAATTGCAGGCCCGTCGGTAAGTATCGACCCGCATTACAGCAAACTTGCACAATATAATATTACAGCCGCCAGTCTACAATTCCAGCTACAAACCGCACTCGAGGGCAATATAATAGGCAATCTGCTCGAACGCGAGCAGCTATCGCCCATACGCATGGTTTACCCCGGCAACCGCGGTTTAAATGTTACGGGTATACAAAATCAAACGGTATTTGTGCCAAGCGGTAAACTGATACCTATTAGCGAACTGGCCGACGTGACGCTTAAACCTGGCGATGCCGAGATTAACCGCGAAAACCTCCAGTCCATAGGTGTTATAAGTTCCCGTTTGGAGGGCGCCGACCTTGGCAGCGTTATCCCTGCTATTCAAAAAAATATCACCCAAAAAGTAAGTCTGCCGCAGGGCTACCACATCGAGTATGGCGGCGACTATGCCCAACAGCAGCAATCATTTAAAGAGTTGCTAACTATACTCATTACCTCAAGCTTACTGGTATTTGCAGTGATATTGTTCCTGTTTAAACAATTCCGTATTGCTGTTTTAATTTTGATAGTCGCTGTCTTAGGCATTTCGGGCAGTATACTGGCATTATTTATTACCAATACCCCGCTAAATGTTGGCAGCTATACCGGGCTGATAATGATTGTAGGTATAATTGGCGAAAATGCCATATTCACCTTTTTGCAGTTTAAACAGCGTGCGCTTGAGAATATTGAAAAAGGTACTGAAAACGGTATTGACGAAGCAATTGTGTACGCCATATCAACACGGCTAAGGCCAAAGCTGATGACGGCTATCGGCGCTATCATAGCCTTGATGCCATTGGCATTGGGTATCGGCGCCGGTGCGCAGTTACACCAACCATTAGCTATTGCTGTTATTGGCGGCTTTGTGGTAGCATTGCCAATGTTGCTGATAGTACTGCCAAGCGCAATGCGCATTTTATACCGGGGCGGTAAGTTCCATGAAAACGCACAACAGCCTAATGGCGACAACCATAACAGCGAAACTGCACTAAGCTAATAAAACAAAAACCGGCCTGCAAATATGCAAAGCCGGTCGGTTGGATTGGTGTTTATATTTATAGTGATACAAAATCTGCTGAGCTGTCTTTAACGCCATCAACATCTGTTTTGATGATGTTGTCCGCCACCAGGTTTGTAGTAGTTAGCATTGACGCCTTGTTGTATTTAAGTGCTGCATAGGTAATACTGCCGGCAACGTTTGCTCTTGCATTGCCGTTAAGGGTAATGTCAGCGCGAAAAGCGTCCACATCCAGTTTCGCCGTTGCATTGTCATAAAGCTTAACGTCGATATCAATTGCAGCAAATTTGCCGAATGATTTTACTGATGCGTTATCGTAAACTTCAAGGCTGCGCAGATCGCTTACGGTTACCCAAACCACCAGTTTTTCTGTTTTATATGATGATATGCAAAGCGCGCCGTTTTGGCTTTGAACCAATGCTGTTTCTTTATAGTATTGGTTGTAAACTTTTACCTGGTCGGTTGAACCTGCCGATACATATAGCTCAACGTTACCATGAACTTCGATTTTGTTAATACTGCTTACTTCGGTTAATATGGTATATGCCTGTGAGTCTTTTGCTGCTACGGCGTAGGTGGAATTACTTAGCCCAAATACTGCTACCAGTAATATTGCTGCTGTTGTTATTATAGTTTTCATTGTTGTATATTTTATTGATGAATTATTTATTTTTTAATTTACTAACCCATGCCAAATTTGATACCCTATTTGTAATTAATTGACAATCAAATATTTAAATTTTTTATTATTGAAAAAACCGTTCGATAGCGTACGCTTTGTGAACCATGGCGAACAGTTTTTACCGGTCGGCAGAGAGAAATAACCAGCGGCAACCCAATTTTAATACAGAATTATCACCTATATTTATACTTTAACCAATTAATCGCGACAGAGTAGAGGATATTGGAGTTGTTTGGAGTAATGCTCAATTTTAATTTCCAGCCCTCGTACAATTCAAAGGGCAAACAACCACAGGTTGTGATTTATAAATGGCTATAATGCCCTATTTCGGCAATAACGGGCTCAAAAAACACGTTTTGAATTAAAAAAATAAATTATTAATATAATTTTACGGAATAAAAATTTACAATAAAATTATATTTAAGCATCATATTATTATCTTTACCCCTGATACTATTTAAGCTAATGACAAAAAGAACCGATTTCGTTTACTCACAGGAGTCTGAGCCGCACCGTATAAGGACAAAAAAAATCTTAAAAGAATTTCCGCACCTAAGGCAGTTGATTGGTAAAAACCCGATAACAATTTTTGCCATTATAGGCTTGGTGGCTTTCCAGGTAGTGCTCGCCTGGTTTGTGCGCGACCAATCATGGTGGATTATTTTTGGCGCTGCCTATCTTTTGGGCGCCTTTGCCGACCACGCACTTTTTGTGATGATACATGAGTGTACCCACAAACTGTTGTTTAAAAATGGCAATGCAAACCGTTGGGCCTCGATGTTTTCAAACTTACCGCAAATATTGCCCAGCGCAATATCATTCGAAAAATACCACATCAAACACCACTCTTTCCAGGGTGTGCATGAGCTTGATGCCGACCTTCCCAACAAATGGGAAGCAAAGCTGATAGGAAGCTCGTTCTTTGGTAAAGCCTTATGGCTGCTGTTTTTCCCGATATTCCAAATATTCCGTCTTTCGCGTTTACGCGAAATTCACCCTATTGATGGGTGGATTATTACCAATTTTGTTTTACAGGCAGCATTCACCACTGCCATATGGTACTTTATGGGATGGCCGGCGGTAGCGTTTTTGCTGCTGAGCTTCTCGTTTTCGGTTGGCCTGCACCCGCTTGGTGCCCGCTGGATACAGGAACATTACCTTACCCACAGCGACGAGCAGGAAACCTATAGCTATTATGGCTCATGGAACGTACTTGCATTTAACGTAGGCTTCCACAATGAGCACCACGATTTTCCTTCTATCCCATGGAATAAGCTGCCTGAGATAAGGAAAGCTGCCCCCGAATATTACGATACATTGCATTATCATACTTCGTGGACCAAGTTATTCTTCAGATTTTTGTTTGACAGGGAGATATCGCTGTTTAACAGGATACTAAGAAAAGACCGCGGCCGCGTAGCGCTTACCGATGTCTCAAAACCTGATACCGACCTGATAAAAGCACAGGAACCGGCAGCGGTTTTGTAAACAACAATCGTTATAAGATTTTATTGAGATGACCTGCCGAATGGCAGGTCATTTTTGTTTGTCTGAACTTTGACTAAAGGATTGCAGGATTGCCATGATGCCTCGCAAACGGCAATCAGCGAAATCAACGCAATCATAAAAATCAGCGGTTCAAGCTATTCGTACCTGTTCGGGCTAAACAGTCCGGCCTCAATCACTGGCTTTTCACCATTGAACGCATCGGCAATCAGCTTGCCAGTAGCCGGCGCCAGGCCCAAACCTATCATGGCATGACCAGTTGCAATAGCCAGGTTTTTGTATTTACTTGATATGCCGATGTAAGGCAGGCCGTCCGGTGAGCATGGCCTGAAACCAAACCACACATCTTTTTCAGCCGGCACATCCAGCTTAAATTCAGGGAAGTATTTGGGCACTGATTCAACAATTCCCTTTACACGGTTCATGTTTACCTGCTTGTTTATTTTGCCTATTTCCATGGTGCCGCCAAAGCGGATGCCGCCATTCATCGGTGTTATGGCTACCCTTGCTTCGCAGAGGATAGATGGAATGGTCATTTTTTTAACCGGGTCGTTCACCATAAAAGAATAACCTTTGCCCGGCATTAGCGGTATGCTCAATCCGGCTAGTTTTGCTATTCCCGGCGACCATGAACCGCCGGAAATCAGGTAACTATCGCCTGTATATTCGGCATCCTTTGTGATTACTGATGTTATTTTACCGGCATCGTGGTTTATTCCTGTAACTTCAGTATTTCTGTGTATGCGCACCCCCTCTGCTTCCAGGTATTTTACTAATCCCTTCATCAGTTTGTTGGGCGACATATGCGAGTCACAATGATAATGCACGGCACCTAATATGTCCAGTTCGATATCCGGCTGTAGTTTGCGGGTTTCTTCCGGTGTTAAATATTGTGCATCCAAACCAAGTTTGGTAGCTTTTTCCACCATGTGAATCTCTTCTTCCTCAACCTTTGCCGATTTAAAAAGCATCAGGATGCCTTTATCTTCCAAATCGAAATTGATACCCGAGTCCTTTTCAAACTCGTGGTATAAATTCCGGCTTAGTAATGAAATATCCCTCAATCCTTCCGCCGAGCGTTCCACATGCTTTTTGGTGGCGCTTTTTACAAACTTTAGTCCCCAGCCAATCAGTTCTTTATTTAAGGACGGTTTTACATAAAACGGACTTTTGCTGTCAAACATCCAGCGTATCCCCTGCTCAATCATGCCGGGCGACGCCAGCGGCACAAAATGGCTTGGCGTAACCATACCGGCGTTGCCGAATGAACAATTGTCGCTCAGGTCGCCTTGCTCCAAAACGTCGACTTCCCAGCCTGATTTGTGCAGGTAGTATGCCGAAAATAAACCTATTACACCACCACCGATTATTATTGCTTTCATAAGCCCCTCTAAATCTCCCCTAAAGGGGAGACTTTTTAATTGTTTTTATTTTTTGAACTCTTCTTTTAAAGCCCTCTCCCTTTAGGGGAGGGTTTGGGTGGGGCTTTATATCACCTGGAACCCAAATGCATACGGGTCCTCATCATCTATTTTAATAGTATTATACCCGTAAACCCTGGCCCAGCCCTCAATACCGGGAATTATGGCCGGTTTATCGCCTATCATTACTTCATCTTCAACGGTGCCGATAAACTGGCTGCCGATGATGCTTTCGTGTATAAATTTATCACCTTTTTTTAACTTTCCTTTTGCGTGCCATTGCGCCATACGGGCTGACGTACCAGTACCGCAGGGTGAGCGGTCGATAGCTTTATCACCATAGAAAACCGCGTTGCGTGCAGTGGCTTCAGGTGAAATAGTTTTGCCTGTCCAAAGGATATGCGAGCAACCGTTTATGGTTGGGTTTTGAGGATGAACAAAAGTATATTTCTCATTTATCCTTTTCCGTAACACACGGCTCCATGATATTAGCTGGTCGGCGGTATAATCTTCAAGTCCTTTAAAGTTTGGTTGCGGGTCAACAATGGCATAGTAATTACCGCCGTAGCTTACGTCAACGGTTAGTAAGCCCAAGTCGGGGCATTCAACTTCCAGGTTTTCGGCTGCAAGATACGATGCCACGTTGGTTAGCTTTACCGATTTAACTTTGCTTCCCTCCTGTTTGTACTCAATCAGCACTAAACCAGCAGGTGCTTCCATGCGGATAACTCCAGGAATTTTTGGAACTATAAGCCCTTCTTCCACAGCTATGGTTATGGTGCCGATGGTACCATGCCCGCACATGGGCAAGCAACCGCTGGTTTCGATGAACAAAACAGCTACGTCGTTTGCCGGGTCGTGCGGCGGGTAAAGAATACTGCCCGACATCATATCGTGGCCGCGCGGCTCAAACATCAGTCCTTTGCGTATCCAGTCGTATTCTCTCAAAAAATGCTGGCGCTTTTCACTCATGTTATTACCCTCAAGGTTCGGGCCGCCGCCGGCTACAAGCCTTACCGGGTTGCCGCAAGTGTGGGCGTCTATGCAGAAGAATGTCTTATTCATATCAGTCTTAAGTCCTGAGTCTTAAGTCCTGAGTCGAAAATCGCAATTGACTAACGACTTAAGACTCCAGACTTAGGACTACTTTTTACTCCATTCATTATTAAACAACCGCCAGATATTAAGCGGATTATTGGTTTTTAATTCGTCGGGCAATAAATCCTCGCTCCAGTTTTGCCAGCATACCGGGCGCACAAAACGTTTGATGGATGAGGTACCTACCGATGTAAAGCGGCTATCTGAGGTTGCCGGGTAAGGGCCACCGTGTTGCATGGCATTACCAACTTCAACACCGGTTGGTGGGCCGTTAAGTATTACCCTGCCGGCACGGTTTGTCAGCATATCGGTAATGCTTGTATAAGCAGCAAGCTCATTTCCATCGGCATAAATAGTGGCGGTTAACTGGCCGTGTAACGAATCAACAACCTCCTCCAATTGGGCTATGTCATCAGCCACTATCAGCATGGAGTACGGCCCGAAAATTTCTTCTTTAAACTTGTCATCAGCCAAAAATGCTGAAGCAGTAATTTCAGTCACAATGGCGGCACCCTGGTTTAACTTTTCGGTGTTTATTTTATCCGATTTTGCGATAACCGTTACAGCTTTATCAGCCAGCACGCTTTCAGCCAGTTTGCTAAAGTTTTTGCAGATACCAGGGGTGAGCATGGTATCTGAATTGATACCGGCAATAGCAGTGGCAAGCGCCGTTTTAAACTTATCCAGTCCGGAAGATTTTACTGCCAGTAATAAACCCGGCTGCGTGCAAAACTGACCTGCATTATTGGTTATCGGACCTGCCAGTTTAGCCAGTTCTTCGGGCCGGTTTTCAAGGGCCTGCGGAAGCAAAACGATAGGATTAACGCTGCCCATTTCGGCAAATACCGGGATAGGCTCTTTACGCTCCTGTGCCATTTTCACCAGGGCCATCCCGCCTTTTAACGAGCCTGTAAAGGTTACTATTTTGGTTTTTGGATGTTTTACCAGCGTTTCGCCAACGGCATAACCATCGTCATATAATATCGAAAAAACGCCTTCGGGCATGCCGGTCTTTTCGGCAGCTTTTTTAATAGCTTCCGCTACCATTGCACTAGCTCCGGGATGTGCAGGGTGTGCCTTAACAACTACGGGACAACCTGCGGCCAAAGCAGCCGCAGTATCACCACCCGCAACGGAAAATGCCAAAGGAAAATTGCTTGCGCCAAACACTACTGCCGGGCCAAGCGGCACCATCATTTTACGAATATCCAAACGGGGCAACGGCTGACGATCGGGTATGGCAGTATCTATTATTGCTTCCACCCATGAGCCTTCTTCCAGCACATCGGCAAACATTTTTAGCTGGTTGGTGGTACGTCCGCGTTCGCCCTGCAAACGTGGCGCAGGTAAACCGCTTTCGGCTGATGCACGTTCAATAAGTGCATCGCCAATGGCAATTATTTCATCGGCTATTGCTCGTAAGAACGCAGCCCTCTTTGCTTTGCCTATGTTGCGATAAGTGGCAAAAGCTTTATCAGCCAAAACCATGGCGGCTTCAGCTTCGGCTATACTGGCGGCATAAAATTCACCTGGCAGGTCAACGCCCAAAGCAGGATCTATGGCTTTGAATGTTTTGCCTTGTTCGGGTTGGTATTTGTAGCCTATTAAGTTTCTTGTTTCCATAGTATGTAAAATTAAAAAAACTTGTCATTGCGATGAGATACGACGAAGCAAACTCGTCACCCTGCAAAATCGTCTTGCATAGTTCGCGGTTGCTTCGTTCCTCGCAATGACAAAAAAGGCTAATTAGCCTCAACCTCAACACCCCAGCTACCAGCAGGCAATTCAGGGCGATTGGCAATGGCGTTATCAATTATTGATAATATACGTTCACGTTCTTCACCAATTAGCGGCAAACGTGGAGCTCTTACAGTTTCGGTACCCAGGCCGGTTTGCTTTTCGGCAAGCTTTATGTACTGAACCAGTTTTGGATGAATATCCAGCTCAAGCACTGGTAAAAACCAGCGGTAAATAGCCAGTGCTTCCTGGTGGCGGCCCTGTTTGGCTAAATTAAATATCGCCACGGTTTCGCGCGGGAAAGCATCAACCAAGCCAGCTACCCAGCCATCGCAGCCCATAAACAAACTCTCCAATGCTAACGTATCTACGCCTGTTAATAGTTTAAATCTGTCTCCAAAACGGTTTATCATTCTTGTTACATTGCTCACGTCACGTGTCGACTCTTTTACGGCCTGTATGTTATCATATTGGGCCAATTCGGCAAACATATCCAGGGTAACCTCAATTTTATAATCGTAGGGGTTATTGTAGATCATGATCGGCAATGGCGTGCTTTTGGCAACAGTTGCAAAATACTCCAGCGTTTCGCGCTTGTCGGCATTGTAGCGCAACGGCGGCAGCATCATTAAGCCATCAGCACCGTATTTTAAAGCGTTGGCGGCACATACCAGCGCTGCCCTGGTAGTTTGCTCAGCAATATTTAATATCACATAAGCGCGCTTGTTAACCGTTTTCACGGTTTGCTTTAACAGTTCGATTTTTTCATCATCGGTTAATACGCTGGCCTCGCCAAGCGAACCGCCTATGATGATGCCCTTTGCACCAGCCTCTAATTGTGCTTCGATATTTTTATCGAATGCCTCAAAATCCATTTCATCATTGTCATTGAATTTTGTTGTTACCGCCGGGAAAACCCCTTTCCAAATTACGCTCATAATATGCCCCCTCTAAATCTCCCCCGCTGATTAGCGGAAGGAGACTTTTAGTTATTTGTTAATATTTATGTTTTTACTCAATTAATTCTTTTTAAGCCCTCTTCCGCCAGCCGGCGGAGAGGGTTTGGGTGTGGCTACTTACTCAATTTCACCAGCATTACCCCGTGCGGCGCAACTTTTACCGAATATGTATTGCCGCTGGTAATGATGTATTTCTGCTGCCAAACGTCGCGTATTTTACCAAGCCCGCTAAAACCGTTTTCATCACGGTTAAGGGTAATGGTTTGATATTTATCGGATGTGTTAAATATCCCAACTGCTTTGCCCCCATCTGCCAAATCCTTTATCCATATTTGGTAATCGTCTTTTTTAACTGCCTGTAATGCTTCTTTGCCTAAAGCATCCTGGTCAATCGCCAATACTTCATCGTTGGTAAGCAGGTTAAGTGTAAACCTGTCCAACTTGCCCATATCACAGCCTATTAATAAGGGCGATGATAACAGGCTCCAAAGGCTGATGTGTGTATATTGCTCATCAGGCGTTAAGTGGGTATTGTGCTGGTTATCGCCCCAACCAACTTTACCGACAATAAGCATATCCGGATCGTTAAAATGGCCCGGTTCGGCATGTGGCGCGGCGGGCATCTGGGTAAAGCCTATGTCCGTCATGCTTTTCCATGTATCGGTGATATCACCAGTGGTGCGCCAGCTATTGCCGCCAACTTCGGCGCCCCAGTTCCAAACCTGGCCCATACCGTACTGGCAAAAGCTAAACATAATATCCCTTGAGATTTTATTCAGCGATGCCCGCATTACCTGGTAAGGTTTTTTCATATCATCAAGGTTTGGGTCTTTAGCCGTTACCTCGCTGTACGAGCACCAATCGTATTTTAAATAGTCAATACCCCAATCGCCGTAAGTTTTGGCATCCTGGTCTTCATGCTGCCAGCTACCTAAGTAACCGCCGCAGGTACGCGGACCCGGCGACGAGTAAATCCCCATCTTTAAGCCCAGGCTGTGTACAAAATTGGCAGTACCCTTCATATCCGGGAACTTGCTGTTGGTTACAATCTCACCGCTTTCAGCACGCTTTTCAGCTTCCCAGCCATCGTCTATATTTACAAAGTTCCAGCCGTGTGCGCTTAGCTTATCAATCATGGTTTTGGCAGCCACACGTACTTTTTGGTCGTTAACAGAAAGGCCAAACGCGTTCCAGCTGTTCCATCCTAATGCGGGTGTAAGGCCTATCAGGCCACCAATTTTTATGCTGAATTTCTTTGATTTGGTGCCGAGGCTATTGTGCACGGTTAAAGTAACGGCGTAGTCTCCTTTTTGGCTAACTACACCTGTAATTATGCCCGTATTGGCATCCAGCTTTAACCCTTCGGGCAAACCGGTTACTTCATAAATCAAAGGCTTTTTACCCGACGCAGGCACCAGGTACAAAAACGGGTTACCGGGACGCGCCCCATATACATCGGGCCCGTTGATCATCGGTTTAGCACTTGGGTAAGGGGTTAGTACATACGGCGTACCATCAGTTTTTGTAACTGTCTCGCCGGATTTTTCTTCAGTAAAAGTATAGGTTACCAGGTATGATTTTTTCTCGAGCCTGGCGATGTTAAACTTATAGGTAAACGGTTTGCCGGCAGTAAAATTGGCATCGTTTGTTTTATCATAAAGTACGGTGCTGTTTTCAGGGTCGGTTACTTTAAAGGCCAGTTTGCCTTTATAAAGGTAATTACTGGTGGTGGTTAGCTTAATGGCTTTATCAAGGCTGTTGTTTTCGCCAAAGCTGAACTCACCATCGGTATTTATGGTTACCGGGTCCATTATGCCGGCCATTGCCATAGTAAATTTATTGCCGTATAAACCGCCTTCACCGCCGGTATCAAAAATGCGTACGGCCAGCACATTTTCTTTATCCCACAACAACGCAGGATTATTGGCTGCAATGGTGTAACTGCGCGGTCCGTAGTTACCATCTTTTATCGTGCCTTTTTGGCCGCCGTATTTCGCTACCAGTTTACCGTTTAAGTAAACCTCGTCGTTATCATCAACATCATTAAGGACGATGCGCAAACTATCTTTTAAAAACGATTTCTCTTTTATCGATGATGGAATCACCAGATGAAGCCGGTACCAGCCAAAGCCGTTAACGCCTTTATAACCTTGTTCTTCCCACGGCTTGCTTAAATCAGCTGCTTTCCAGCCGCTATCGTTATAAGCAGGCAATGCCCATTGGGTGGAATCACCGATCGCAAATTTCCATCCCTTGTCGATTGACATTTCCTGTGCGGCAGCCCTAAATGTAAGGGCGGCGACCATGCACGTCAACAAAAATAGTTTTCTCATCATTTTAATATTGATTTGATAATTGGTTCAACCGTAGAAACGGTGGTTTTTTGGTTTAATACTGTCAAAACTACGGTTTATAAATTATTTTGTTATCAATTCAATATATTTTACTTTTTCAGGAAACCACACCGTCATTTCGCCCTTACCCCGGTTGGCCCATGAGTAATATGGAATGGCGGTCATAGTCATATTTTCGGTAGTTACCGTTTGCGCTGCTTCATCAACATTAACACTTTTTACTGTCGCTTTTAATACGGTTACGCCATTTAATAACGATGGCTCATAGGCCGTTTCAAAAACAGTATTTTTCGGAACAACCAGGTTGCTTGCCTTACCACTATTATCTTTCCACTCAGCGCAATACATTAGCGGGCCGCGTTGTAATGCCACCTTGCCAATATCATCAACAAGAGCCATGTTAGCCGCTACCCGTTGTACATCCATGGGTAAAGTTAGCTCAACTTTATCGTTCTTTTTCCATTTTTTGCTGATAACTGCGTAGCCGTTTTTCATTTGGTAATCAACCAGCTTGCCATTGACCTTTATTTCTATTTTTTGTGCCGATAACTGCTGATAGCTATAAAGTGTTGATGGTATAGCCTGGTTTTGTACCCAGCCTGGTATGCGTATTTTCAGGGTCATCTCCATGGCTGACGATGGGTCGATAGTAAAAGCCAGGCCTCCATCCCATGGGTAGTTATTTTGCTGGGTAATCTTCAACTCTTTACTGTTCACCTTTAAATTGCCAGTACCACTAATGAAAAGGTTTACATACACATCGTTACCATTTTGGGCATAAATATAACCGGGGATAGACGGAATTAACCGCACAACATTGGTGGGGCAGCACGAGCAAACAAACCAGCCAGAGCGCTCCCTTTCCAAATCAGGATGATTAAAGCTGTCGGTAACCTGCATGGCGTTGGTATAAAAAAACGATTTGCCATCCAATCCCACCCCGGAAATCAACCCGTTATAAAGCGTCTTCTCCATCACGTCAATATATTTCGAATCGCCATGCAGCAAAAACATGCGCTGGTTCCAAAATACGCTGCCTATTGCTGCACAGGTTTCGTTATAAGCGGTGGCGTTAGGCAACTCGTAATTATCGCCAAAACGCTCGCCATCGCCAACGGCCCCAATACTGCCCTGCACATACATTTTTTTGGTGACCATGTTATTCCAGATTTTGTCGATGGCTTTAATGTAAGCGGTATCGCCGGTTAAAGCGGCCACATCCGTCATGCCTGAGTACAGGTACATAGCACGCACCGCATGGCCTGCGGCTTCGTCCTGGTCAACAACCGGTTCATTATCCTGGAAATAAACACCGTTTTCGTAAGGGTTTTTGCTGTTCTTGTCGTATTGTTTTATCCCGCGCTGGTCAATAAAAAACTTGGCCAGGTTTAAATAATCAGTTTTTCCGGTAATGCGGTATAGCCGCACCAGGCCCATTTCCACAATCTCGTGGCCGGGGGCAACGTGCTTTTTACCAGGACCGAAAGTCTTAACTAAAAGATCCGCGTTTTTTAGGGCGATATTTAAAAAGTTGCGTTGGCCTGTCGCCATGAAATGGGCAGCGGCAGCTTCAAACATATGGCCGCAATTGTATAATTCGTGGCTCAGCTTTCCTTCATTTATCCACCGCTCCGGCCCGGCTGCTGACAGCGGGTGTACCGGGTTTATACTACGGGCGGTATACAAATAGCCATCGGGTTCCTGCGCGCGGCCAACTATGGCAATTAATGAATCAACATACTTTGCCAATGCAGCGTCGGGGTGAACAGCTAATGAGTACGAGGCGCCCTCGATGGTTTTATAAATGTCGGTATCGTCAAAAGGATAAACGGTGCAAAACTTGCCTTTGTGCTCGGCAGCCATTACAAAGTTTTTGATACGGCCGGTGCTATCGCAACGCTTAAACGATGCCGGGATGGTGACAGTACGATTGGTTTCGATGCGCGACGACCAGAAATGGTCGGTTAGCTTTACGCTGGTAAAAGGCACGGGCTGTATAGGATAATCCTGCTTTTGGGCGTTTGCCGCAAACCAGCAAGATACAAGGGCCAATAAGCAAATCTTCTTTATCATAGCCTTTTGAATTAGTACGTTAAACCGGAATTAATCATACCAAATTAACGAATCCAAAAGTACGCAGTTTGCAAATTTATATTCAAAGGATTTTTACCAGATTATAACTGCATTTTACCTTGTTGACATACTTTTGCTTAATTATAGGGATAGAATAGCGTAAAATAGAGTCAGTAAAAAACAAAATCCCCCGGATTTAACCCCGGGGGACCTGCAATTATTATTTTACTCCCAATTAGTTTATTTAGTTAGCCGTCATTGATACCACCGCGCCGGTACCAATGGTTTCGGGGCTGAAGTTGCCACCCGGTGCATTGGGGTGCGACTCACCATTACTTAACGATACGGTGCAATTAACCGGCGTACCCGATGGGTTGTAGCCAATATAATATCCGCTACCTTGTGGCAGGGTTACATGCTGGGTACCCGAATGGGCCGGGGAGTTTACCGAAATATTAGACTGCCCTGTGCGTACAAAAGTAATTGATAAACCGTTGCCACTGTTGTTTGTAACCGCGAAGCTGATGGTTGGCGGGTTTACTGTACAGGTGCCGTGCGAGTTTGCATAGTTTTGGCCATTGTTGTTAATATCGGTTTGTGCCTGGGCATCGGCTGCCGCCTGTGTGCTGCCCGCGTAAGTGTTTTGTATTACCGTATACGTTACGCTTGACCCCGTTGAACCTGTTCCGCAATTATTTCGGGTAAAAACTTGCGACCGCTGCGAGTTGCCAAATTGCCCGACAGGGAACAAGGTTGCCCCCGGCGCTATATCGGTTGTGGTTGTCCCATTGGCGCCGCCGCAAACATCAAACTTCATCATAAAATGCAGGTTAATATCGATGTTTACAGGAACCAGACCGGTGCTTGTACATGTTATTGAAATAGTTGTTGGTGCAAATGTAGTACAGTTGTAGGCTTGCACGCTCAATATTCCCATATGGAAATAGTCAGAGAAATTTCCATCGCCTGTGCCGTAAGGCGGCGGGTTGTCTTGCGATATGCCCGGGCAGGTAATAACATACATTGGCGAGCTTAAACTGGCGGCATCAATGTGATTAGAAGGGGTTTCACCAACTGCGGTCCACACAATGGTGCCGCCGGAAGTAACGTTTGGATGGTTGAATGTAATTGTGGCAAAGCACGACAGTGCCGCGCAGCATAATATGCTGCATAGCAGAAAAATTCTTTTCATAAAGGTTTTTTTAAAGGTTAATAGATACTAAATAATTTATTAGGTTTTCGGTCAGTTCAAATTGTTTAAAGGCTCAGGTTTTTGAGTAAAAAAATTGTTTAATTGTTGGATTTCCGAAGCATGCCGAAACTGGTAAACAGCGGGTAACTCCACCGCCAGTTGCCACAAAATCTTCGTGTTGGTTAATCGTTTAGGTTAATTGGTACCCAAATATATTATATTATTATTTAAATCCTAAACTATTTTTTCAAATAGTTTTTTTGGCTATTTTTATCGTGCCTGATCCCAGCATCCATTAGATATAAACCTGCTAACTATCGTTATTTTAACACGGAAAAAAATGCGATATGCTGTTATATAGACAGTTATTGCCAACACCAGTCCGTTTATTTTAAAGGAGCACATCGCATAAATGGAAGCGTATAAAGCCACTTATGCTTAATATTTAATATTGGGCGGAGCTTTGATAATGGCGAGTGATTAACTTTTGAGCAATTTATTTCAATTAATCCATTAACTGTAAATTAAACATATTTTTTATTACCAGCCTTAATACCTTATACTTGTACCATAAACCTTTTTATAATTTAATGATAAAAATTCCGGGCCTGTTTCTGATGCTCCTGTTGGCTATATCTACAGGGCGCGCTTACGCGCAAACGGCTTTTGTAACCGGGAAGATTGTAAATAAAGACAGTGATTTGCCGGTTGAAGGCGCTAATATTATGCTGTTGCAAGGCAGCGATGTTACCTACCGCACCGCAACCGATAGCCGGGGTCGTTTTAAAATTCCACAGAGTTTGTATTTACAGATGACGGTTTTGAGAATAACCAGCATTAATTACCAGGATTTAAAAATCGATAAGAAATTCAGTGCTGAACAGTTGCAAAACAAAAATTACCTTTTAGGTACATTCGCGCTTAAACCAGGCAAAATTGAACTGCAGGAAGTAAAAGTTAATGCCAAAAGGCGGTACAGCGATACCACCAACATTAACCTTTCGAAAAATAAATTTGAACGCTCAATAATGATGGACGACCTGTTTTCGGGAAACTACGGTTTTACAAAAGACAAAAACGGCCGCATTTATTACAAGGGCAACCTGGTATCGAATATCCTGGTTGATGGCGGTGATTTTTTTGGCAAAAACAACTTCGACATTTATCATTTGCTGCCTGCCCTAACCATGGAGAACATACAGGTGGTTGAAACCAATATCGATAGTACTACCAATACCACCAAATTACGACCTGTAGTAAAAGTGAACCTAACGCTAAAACCCCAGTACAACAAAGGCAAGTTTGGCAACGCCAATGCGGGCGGTGGTACTTCAACGCGCTACCTGGCAAATACCGATCTGTATGCATATCGGAACAAACAACAGCTATCGCTTGACTTGAATCTAAACAACGTAAACGCCGGCGATAACCTGATAAAGCCACCATCCATAAGCTTTTCGGCCACGGGAAATAGCTTAAATGCGCGCGGCGCCAGGTTTACCTATCGTAATGTTGTTGCTAAAAAATTAGATGTTAATTTTGAGATCAAGGGCAGGCTGGACAATAAGCTTTACACCTCGCTTTCAGAGCGGAATGATTTGGATATCCGCCAGTTTTCGAAAACCACCAATGCCTCAAACATAAAAACCTGGGGCATCGACAACGCAAATTTCAATATTAACTACCGCACTGACCCGCTCAACAGCTTCAATATCTCGCAATCGTTTGGCTCTGTTAATACCCGGGTGCGCGACTCGTTAAATTATATAATAAAATCAGACAGTACCAACACGATATCGAAGGTTGGCAGACTAAACAACACGTTAACCGAAAATTCATCGAGCAGAGTACTCTACCTGCACCGGTTTGCTTCAAAAAAAGGGCGGCTGCTAAATGTGAGCGCTATTTATAACGATAATAGCTATCACATAAACGAGAGCAACAATATTTATAACCTGAACCACAACATAACAAAAACCTATTTTATTGATGGTAAACGCCTGGTAACAAACCGGCAATTGCTGATAAACAACAGCTATACCGAACCTTTGGGCGAAAACAGCTATATCACCATTTTTGCCAATTACAAAAAGGACGATATTGTTGAAAGCGACGATATAAAAAGCGATGCCGTTGTAAGCTACCTCACCCCTGCCGGCATTTATAACCAATACCTGGAGACCGGGCTAAAATTTCAACACACTTTTTCTAAAGTTTCATTTGATGGCAACATTACCGGGATATTCAATTCGAAAGATATACACACGGCCGACGGGACTGCAAATAACTCCTTTAAAGTGAACTTCGACTTAAAAACTGATTATAAAGTCGACCCGCGCAAAAACCTGCTGCTCACGTACTCTTTAGTTACCACATATCCGGATATACACCAGCTCAGCAGCCTCAACAGTAATTTCGACCTTGTGTCGCAATTGAGCGGCAACCCCAACCTTAAGCCCCAGGACAATTACAGCATTAAAGCTGCGTATGACTTAAAAAGTTCTGATACCGAATCGCTTTTATTCAGCGGCGAATTCAACTATTATACCTCTAAATTTGGCTATGCAATTGTATCTGCGGGCACATTTTTAAGCAGTGTTACCACCAATGTGGGCAATGCCAAATCGGGCGCGCTTTCTTTTTCGTTTAATAAAAACTTTGCCAATCAGCGCTATATTAATTCAACCAGCTCGTTAAGCTACCAGGAAAACCCTTCATTTGTGAGCGGCCAGCGCGTATTAAACAGCGGTATATTGTTTAATCAATCGGTATCAACCACGCTGCCAATTGTAAAATCACTGGTTACGCTAACCCCGCTGTTAGCCGCATCATACAGTAAATTTAACTTTGGCACCGGCAGCAGTAATGTAATTACGTTTACTTATTCTGACAGAATTTCATTAACCGCTCTAAAATCGGAAGTCTCACTGTTCCCACTTTTTACTTATAGCCATAATATCAATAACAACCACTCATTTTCAATGAACGGTGAAATTAAAAGGAGTTTCTTTAAAAACTATGTGTCGGCCTGGCTGCAGGCTTATGATATATTCAATTCGTTTAAATTCTATAACAATTACGTGGGGCCTACTTATACGCAAACTATCAGCTATTCAAATATTCAGCGGTATGTGTTTTTGGGGGTGAGTTACAAGTTTAATAATTTTAAGTAATCGCTGCTTACAGCGCAAAGCTACTTCATCTTTTCATTCGCGTCGACCGCGTTTTTTTTAGCCGCTTCGCTAATGGCTTTCGCTTTATTAATTTTTTGTTAATTCAATCATCGCTAAGCGTTAAAAAATCAGCAAATACCCGTTAACCACTGCATGAAAACTTAACTTATTATTCATGATAACATCTAATGCCAATCTTACTTTCGCTGATGTAAAACTAACCGACTAAAGCGCGATCAACATTAAAAAAACATCATCAAATCAAACAAAATCAATAAACATGAAAACTCCTAAAATCATTTTTACCTTTTTGTTAATATGTTGCTTTTTTACAGGCTTTGCAACTATTGAGAGCTTAAACGGCAAATGGCAGGGTCTTTTAAAAACCGATCACGGCGATGAGTACCCACTGCTTTATAATTTTAAAATTGACGGCGACCAGTTAACCGGCACTGCCAAAACCCCCAAAGGCGATGTGCCCATCAATGATGGAAAAATAACCGGCAATACTTTTACCTTTAATGTAATGGTTAACAATATGGAAATTGACCATACTGGCAAATTTTACGGCGATTCGGTAGGGGTTGACATTAGTTTGGGCGATGCAAAATCGCACGCAACATTGATCAAGGCAGTGACCCCCTAACCCCCTAAAGGGGGGATAAAAGAATAAATATTGCCCCCCAGCACGATTTAGATGGTTTAATATCTTCAGTTTTTGCCATCGGTAAAAATATTTCTCTTATTCCATCCATTTAATTGACAAAAATTTTATTTTTATTGAAATATAGTTGAGCCGCTATGAGCGTTATTAATTATATCTTTATTGTAACATTTATAACGCCTAAAGCATCTTACAAAAAACCAAACTGACATGAAAAAATTCTTTACAACTACAGCATTATTATGCTGCTTTATCGTTTGCTTCGCAATAATAGCAGACATTTCAGGAAAATGGAGCGGTACTATCGTAGCGCCTGATGGCTCAGACATTGCGGTTACTTACAATTTTAAAGTTGATGGCGATAAATTAACCGGCACTGCCGATTCTCCTCAAGGCTCGGTAACAATAGATGACGGCAAAATCAGCGCCGATGCTTTTTCGTTTAAAGTGAATGTATCAGGCACCGATTACCCGCATACCGGTAAAATTTATGCCGATTCGCTCGCTATGGACATCGACTTTGGCGGCCAGAAAGCACACTTTATTGTTAAAAAAGCCAACTAAGTACCACCATTAAAACCCAAACTTTATGAAAAGAAAGATTTTCACAACCGTGGCGCTGGTTTGTTGCGTGATGGTTTGCTTTGCTTTTTTCGCCGACCTAACCGGTAAATGGACCGGCTCATTGCACGCTCCGGATGGTAACGATTATCCTTTAAATTATACATTTAAAGTTGATGGCGACAAGCTTACCGGTAGCAGCACCGGGCAACAAGGCAGCGTAGATATTACGAATGGAAAAATTACCGGTAACGACTTTTCGTTTAATATCGAAGTAAACGGTGTTGATGTAAAAAACACCTGTAAATTTTACCCGGAAGCCGATTCATGCGGAATGGATATTGACTACCAGGGTTTTAAAATGCATGCTACCTTAAAACGCAGCACTGATAAATAAAACTAAAAGCCTTTATATTAAGAAGCCTTGCTAAACAGCAGGGCTTTTTTCGCATCCAGCTTCTGTAATTTTGTTAGGTATTGTAAAATATAAATTATCAAACTTAAAAATATGAACAAAAAATTAGGCATTACCGCAACCCTTGCTTGCTGCTTTATGATTTGCGTGGCCGCTATCATTACCGATCTATCGGGAAAATGGTCTGGAAATATTACCGCGCCCGACGGTAAGGAAGTTACTCTTACCTACAATATTAAAGTTGAGGGCGACAAAATAACTGGCACAGCAGAGGCATCGCAGGGAAACATTGCAAATATTGATGACGGCAAAATGACCGGAAACGAATTCACTTTTAAAATCACCAGTATCGATGGCCAGGATATACCACATAAAGGCACGTATTATGCCCAGGGCGATTCTATTGGCATGGATATCGATTTTACCGGTATTAAATTTCACTGCAAGCTTAAGCGCGATAAGTAGTCAGCAAGTTTTCATAAAGCTTGTAATTCTCTTCGTCAAAGCAGACAAAAACTACTTTCTCAATTTTGTCGGTTCCCGAAAGAACGTAGTTAACCGTGTCAACAGCAATTTTCGCGGCAGCATCTTTCGGGAACCTGTAAACGCCTGTGCTGATATTAGGGAAGGCGATAGTTCTGCAATTGTTATCGATTGCCAGTTGCAGTGAATTCCTGTAACAATTAGCCAGCTTTTCGTCTTCGTGATATTTGCCTCCGTTCCAAACCGGGCCGACCGTGTGGATAACGTATTTTGAAAGCATACGCCCGGCGGTGGTTATCACCGCTTCACCCGTTTTACAACCGCCCTGCCGGGCAACTATGGCGCGGCATTCGCCTAAAATTGCCGGGCCACCGGCACGGTGTATGGCACCGTCGACACCGCCGCCGCCTAATAATGAGCTATTGGCGGCGTTTACTATGGCATCAACAATTATTTTGGTGATGTCGCCTTGTTGCAGTTCTATTTTGTTGTTTGCCTCCATATTATTTAAATTGATACAATTCCAATTGTTTCGAACTAATAGGTATCAGTGGCTCTGCATTTTGATCACATTCAAATCCTGCCAAAGTAAAATCTATCTCGGGATTTACCCCGATTTCCCGTGCCAAAAATTCAGTGTCAGTATCTATTATCTGAACCCGATTTATAGAAAAACATTGACCATCTTCATTAAAAACGAAAGCATAAATTTCTGTGCCGAATTCGTCATAATAGCTTTTGTCGGTACCTGAATTTTTGAGCAAACCAGTCTTAACTTCATAGTTCTGGATACAAATGAGATTGTCTGATATATCGTAACGCCTAGTAATACACATGCCTTTAATCCACTATATCTAATTTCGTTAAGGTGATGTACATGATGTACGCTGGCTTTTTTTGCTCCATTCCCTGGTAAACCCCATTCATGCCAATCGTCAAATGAGTTTATAGCCCATATAATATTGCTTATAAACAGCACTGTACCCCTTTATCCGGTGCTGTTTCAAAATTGTGCCTGCAAACTTTAAGCTGTTGTTCTCTTTGCAAGTTCACATACAGGAACAGGCACACTGTCTATCATAAATACACCCTCTCCGTCATTAAGTATTTTGGCCAGCCGGAGGTTAGCCGGCTCGGTCCATGGAGCCAGTCTTTTGCGCCGCCTATTATAGTTGGTAATGTGTATTCAGTGTGGAAAATCATTGCAATAGCCGCTTTTTAACTTCAATAGAACCCAATTCTCGCTATCGCCACCCAAGCATTCCTGGCAAAGTGAAAGTGCAATGATTTCAGTATCTGAAAGCTTGGCTTGCGTGGATAAAAATGCAGATTTCCGTCCTGATTTATGTCTTGTTTGAGCACCGAGTTGGTAATCTGAAGCATTTTTTGGAAATTTACCGTCAAGTCATGCATGTATTTAATAGCGTTTATGTGAGAATGTACAATATTAATATACTGCTTTTCAGTAACATACGCGACTTTTTTCTTCATATTATTTTAATTAATTTCTTCGAAATCTAATCGCTAAAAACGTTTATTGAAATACCGATTAACGAAAAACACACAAAATAAGTTGAGATTTTATGATAAACTAAAGAAAATCTGTTTTTGTTCTCACCCTAATCAACTTAATCAACCACTCACCTAATCAACTTAATCACTAAATTTAAAACCATGAAAGTGCTACCTTTTACCATCCCTGTTCCGCACGACCACTCCATCATCGTGCAGGAAGAAGTATTGCCGCATTTTTATACTTACCTGCACCGCCATGCCGAAATACAAATTACCTGGATAATCAGCGGCGAAGGCACCCTGCTGGCCGGTAACAACATGCACGTGTTCGGGGAGGGTGAAGTTTATATGATTGGTGCCAACCTGCCCCATTTGTTTAAAAGCGATCCGGCATACTTTCAACCTGATAGCGATAAAGAGGTTCGGACTGTTACTATATTTTTTAACCCGTCGGGTAACCTGTCTGCTTTATTTGGTTTGCCCGAGATGAAATCTGTCGAGGCGTTTATTACCCAAAATCCAAGCGGCTTTAAAGTACCTGATGCCATGTACCCCGATATGGTAAACCGTATACTGTCAATTCAACAAACCAGCGGTGCCGAGCAGTTGTATAGCTTTATAAGCCTCCTTAATGTTTTAAGCACAAAGCCTCGCCTGCAGCCGTTATCATCAGGCAGCTACGCATTTTCAATGACCGATCCCGAGGGTATGCGCATTGCATCGGTATACAATTACATTATGCAAAACTACAGCAGCGCCTTAACGCTTGAGGATGTGGCCATGCAGGCCCACCTTACCCCCACTGCGTTTTGCCGCTATTTTAAAAAGCATACCCGCCACACGCTGGTAAATTTTATAAACAAAGTAAGGGTGAACGAGGCCTGTAAGATGCTGGCAAACGGTTCCGCCAAAAGCATTGCCACCATTGCTTACACTTGTGGCTTTAACAGCATTACCAATTTTAACTACGTGTTTAAAAGCATTACTGGTGTATCGCCAAGGGATTATGTGAATAGTTACGCAAGTGCGGTAGAGTGATTCCAGGTAGAGACGCAATATTTTGCGTCTAGAAACAATGCACGGAAAAATATAGTTATTACCTGTCTGCAGGAGACGCAAAATATTGCGTCTCTACATTATCAAGGTGTTTTATAATAATAAATAGGCGAATAAACCCCTTCGCTGGTGGTATAATATCCTTTCCCGTCAGCTGTAAAGCCTATTGCTTCACCCTGTTTTTCGGGCACGTAAAATGGTATCACGGGTTTGCCTTGCATGGTTTTCCAAACAGGCTCATTGCCATTGCGTTTCCAGTAATAAACCTTTTCGTAACTTTTCAATACTACCTGCGAACCATTTTTTGAAATGTCGCCGGCGGTTATCCACTTAAATAATTTCAGCCCTGCAAAAAAAAGCTTACAGCGTTTGGTTAGGGTAATGGTATCGTTGTCCTTATATTTTAACGGGGCTGTGTAAACGGTTACCGAGTCCTGCCGTTTGGAAACGATGTACATCAGTTTTTCAACGGGATCAATCATCAGCGTTTCTGCATCCTTTGGCCCGTCAGGGTATTTTAAATTAACGCGCACCGGCTCATCCGCGGTAATTTCATTTTGCAGCCAATCAGCCTTTTCAGCAAACCGATAAATTGTTAAGTAAGGACGCTTTGCAAGATTGTCGCCGATATCGCCTAAATAAACATAGCTCTTGCCCTTTGCGGGACCCGGGCCAACGGCAATGTCTTCGCAATCATAAACGCCCTGTTTGGCTTTTAAATCTCCTTTAAAATAAATGGTCGATTTTAGTTTCCCGTCAGGCGTTATCGCAAAAAAACGACTGGTATCGCCACTATCGTTGTGCACATAATAAATATCGCTACTGATGCCCGAAGCAGCAATGCCCGAAATCTCGTTCATTTGTTTGCTTTCGAGCTTGCCTGCTATATCCGTTTCGCGGTTAAGCTGCCTGTGCCGGCCATAAGCGCCCACAAAAAGGACGATTACCAGCGGCACAATTATTCTTATTTTGGCGGAGCGGCTCATTTAAAACTCGATATTGAAACTATAAAACATATAATAACGCAAATAAACACATTTAGTGTGAAGGGTTGATTAAGAAATGCTGAATACTATATTTTTAGTTAAAAAGTTCGGAAGTATAAAAGATGATTGGTAGATTTACAATCTAAAAACCTTAAAACATGGACTGCAAAGCAACAAATCAATTAGTATCCGTCCCAATATTTAAAAGAAATTAATACATTAGCCATAAATCAATAACTAAATATGCAATTAAATAAAAACGTTTTTTGCGCCCTCGCAGTAGCCTTTTTAGGCTTACAAGCTAAAGCGCAAAAGGTAGAATTTACAGAATACGATCTTCCTAATGGACTGCACGTAGTTCTGCACCAGGATAGCAAAGCGCCGGTAGCTGTAGTGAGTGTTATGTACCACGTAGGGTCGAAAAATGAGGCTGCAGGGCGTACCGGTTTTGCACACTTTTTCGAGCACCTGCTTTTTGAGGGTAGCGATAACATCAAACGCGGCCAGTTTTTTAAAATAGTATCGGCCAACGGCGGGCAAAATAATGCCAATACCACGCAGGACCGTACCTTTTATTATGAGGTGTTCCCCTCAAACCAATTGGAAACAGGTATGTGGCTGGAGAGCGAGCGCATGCTGCACCCGGTAATTAACGAAATTGGTGTAAAAACCCAAAACGAAGTAGTAAAAGAAGAAAAACGCCAGAGCCTGGATAACCGCCCTTATGGCAATTTGATTACTTACATAAGCGAAGGACTGTTCCCCACACACCCTTACCATAACGGTGTAATAGGTTCGATGAAAGATTTGGACGCGGCCAAACTGGACGAATTTAAAGACTTTTTTAAGAAATATTATGTACCTAACAACGCCGTATTAACCATTGCGGGCGATATTGATATTGCTAAAACCAAACAATTGGTGCAGTCATATTTTGCCGACATACCTAAAGGGGCCGATGTGGTTTACAAAAAAGTTGACGAGGCTCCAATCACCAAACAAATTGTTGATACCGCTTACGATGCCAACATCCAATTGCCATTTATGATAGAGGCCTACCGTGTGCCCGGGCGTGACAGCCATGATTCGAAAGTGATGCAGATGATATCTACCCTGCTTTCGGGCGGTGCAAGCTCGCGCATGTACAAAAAGATGGTTGACGAAAAGAAAAATGCATTACAGGTGGTTGCCTTTAACTATGCCCTTGAAGACTACGGCATGTACATTGTGGGCGCGCTGCCAAACGGTGGCGCCGATCCTGCATCTTTATTGCCCGATATGGACGAGGAGATTAAAAAGTTGCAGGCTGATTTAATAAGCCCCGAGGAATACCAGAAATTACAGAACCAGTTTGAAAACAACTTTGTAAGCGCTAACACCCGCATGCTGGGCCTTGCTGAAAACCTGAGCAACGGTTACACTTTTTACCATAAAGATACCGGCCACGTTAATAAGGAACTTACCGAAATACGCACAATAACAAGGGAAGAAATAAGGGACGCCGCAAGGAAATACCTTAACCCTAACCAGCGCCTTATTTTGTATTATTTGCCCGGAAAAGGAAAAGCTCAATAATTAATTTTTAGCACTAAAAAGATGATGAAAAAATATATACTGATAGCTGCCGGGGCATTATTGATGCAATATGCACAGGCGCAAACTATTGACCGTACCAAACAACCCAAACCGGGTCCAGCGCCTGTTTTAACCATAAAAGACCCGGTTAAATACATACTGCCAAACGGCATTACGCTTTTGGTTGTTGAAAATCACAGCCTGCCAAAAGTAAACGCCAACTATTTAATTGACATTGGCCTTGTAACGGAGGGCACCAAAGCCGGCTTAGCAGACCTTATGGGCCAAATGCTGAATGAAGGCACCAAAACGATGCCAAAGGCTGTATTTGACGAGGCTGGTGAGAAACTCGGTGCTAACATAAGCCTTAGTTCCAGCGGTGGGTATGCCTCGGCGCTTACTCGTTATTTTAAAGAAGCTTTTACGTTGATGGGGACTGCTTTGAAGGAACCTGCATTTACCCAGGAGTCATTCGATAAATTGAAAAGCCAAACCATTACCGGATTAAAATCATCTGCCAAAAGTGCACCCGCAATTGCAAGCCGCGTAAACTCAGCATTGGCTTACGGCAAAAACCATCCTTATGGTGAATTTGAAACCGAAGAAGGTATACAGGCGCTTACTTTGCAGGATGTTAAAGATGCATACAGTAAATATATAACACCATCAAGGGGGTATCTAACCATTATTGGCGATATAACACCAGCCGATGCCAAGGCTTTGGCTACCGTAGTATTAGGTAACTGGAAAGGCGCAACGCTTGCTTTACCAAAACTCCCCGAAGTTCCTAACCCTGGTAAAACCGAAATTGATGTGGTTGACGTGCCTACCGCCGTTCAATCCGAAATCAATATAATTAACCTGGTCGACCTGAAGAAAAACAACCCGGATTATTTCCCTGCTATATTGGCCAGCTATATTTTAGGTGGCGGCGCCGAAAGCAGGTTGTTTATGAACCTGCGCGAAAAACATGCCTTTACCTATGGTTCATACGCGCAATTAGGCACGGGCCGTTTTCAGCAAACTTTTGATGCATCGGCTTCGGTAAGGAATGCCAAGGTTGACAGCGCAGTTACCGAAATGCTGAACGAGATTAAAAAAATCCGCACAGAAAAGGTGTCTGACGAAGAACTGACTAACGCCAAAGCGCTTTACAACGGTTCTTTCGCCTTAGGCCTGGAGGATCCTGCACGTACTGCAACTTTCGCCAGCAATATTTTGATAAACAATTTGCCGGCCGATTTTTACAAAACCTACCTGCAAAAAGTGAATGCTGTAACTGCAGATGATATTTTGCGCGTTGCACAAAAGTATTTTAACTACGATAACACCCGTGTAGTGGTTGTAGGTGGTGCCGCACAGATGCTTGAAGGCTTAAAGAAAAGCGGCTACCCGGTTAAACTGTACGATAAATTTGCCAATCCTGTAGTTGAAGGCGCAGCGGCAGCTTCGACAGCTGATGTTAAGCCGGCTGATGTGATTAAAGGGTACATCGACGCCCTCGGCGGTGAGGCTGAGCTAAAAAAACTAACATCATATACGGTTACCATGGATATGAGCATGCAGGGTATGAAGCTTGCAGTAACGCAGAAAAAAATGGCGCCTAATAAAGAGATGATGAATATCACCATGGGTGGCAATACCGTAATGAAAGAAGTATTCGACGGAGCTGCCGGGTACCAGCAACAAGGTCCCAACAAGAAGGATCTTGGCGCTGACGAAGTGGCTCAGAAAAAAGTGTTTACTTCATTAACCGAACAACTTGATTACTTAACCAACCCTGCATTTAAGCTGGCGGTTAAGGGTATCCAAAAAATTAACGGCTCAGATGCTTACCAGCTTAGTGTTACTGACCCAACGGGCAAAACATCGACCGAATATTATGATGTAAAAAGCAAACTGCTGGTAAAAAACGAAAGTACCACTGTAACCAATGGCACCAGCGTAAACGCCACAGTTGATTTTGCCGATTACCGTAAAGTGGGCAACCTGATGTTCCCTTACAAACAAACGATAACCCAATCGGCCGGCGGACAGGACCAAACATTTGAAATGACTATTACCGATGTAAAAATAAACACCGGTGTAACCGCTGACGATTTTAAATAAAAATTCACCAAAATATCAATCTTGAAGGAGTTGCCAAAAAGCAGCTCCTTTTTTGTAACATTATAACGGGTTGAAACGACTATACTTGGGTGAACCCAATGAAATATTTAATATTGAATACTATTCCCTGCACAGTTAAACATTATCGGTATGAAAGAGCTTAAAAGAAGAAACTTCCTGAAACTATCGGGCCTGGCTATGGTGCCCGCTTTGTTACCTGCCTTTGCGGTGAATGCAAAACCGCCGGAGGCTTCAATAAAAAACGACGCGCCTCCAAGCCCCCTAATTTCATTTACCGACGATGGCATCCATTATCCACCTGACGAATATGTAGCCAAACTGCAGGAAATAAGCAAAAAAGACCCGATAAAAGCCGATGTATACGGCGGTGGTGGCACACTGGCGGCGCTTCAGAAAAAATTTGCCGAGATAACAGGAAAAGAAGCCGCTGTTTATATGCCCACAGGCACTATGGCCAATCAACTGGCCATATCGGTGCTTAGCGGCGAAAACACAAAGATATTTGTGCAGGACACCAGCCATATTTATCGCGACGAGGCAGATGCCGCACAATCCGTCCATAATAAAAGGTTAATGCCCTTAGCGCCTAATGAGCCCTATTTTACGTTGGATGACCTTAAGGCGGGCATCAACTATACCAACGACGGCGAGGTTTTTAAAAGCGGGATCGGGGCCGTAGCAATAGAGAACCCGGTAAGGCGTTGCGATGGCAGGCAGGTACCGCTTGAGGAGATAAAAAAGATATCGGAGTTTTGCCGCAGCAAGGGTTATAAACTTCATCTGGATGGCGCGCGGCTTTACCTCGCGTCGGCTTTTGGCGGGGCGTCCATTGCCGAGTACGCTGCCAATTTCGATACCGTTTACATTTCCCTTTACAAATACCTGGGAGCTGATGGCGGAGCTATCCTTTGCGGTGAAAAAGCGGTGATCGACAAAATGGAGCATTTGATAAAAATCTATGGCGGCACCATCTTCAGTAACTGGAGCAAAGCGGCAATGGCCCTGTATCATCTTGACGGATTGGAAGACCGGCTAAAGAAAACCGCAACACAAGCCACCGACCTTTTTGAAAAGCTGAATAAAGTACCGGGGTTAAGCGTTACAGCACTAAAGTGCGGCAGTAACATATTCGACTTTAAGTTAACAGCCGGCACCGACGTTAAAAAATTCAAGAAGGCGCTTTATGAAAACCATAAGGTAGTTATTCGCGGTGCAGGACCGGATGGCGTCATCAAGCTGCAGGTAAACGAAACGTTGCTAAGGACGGATAACCAGTTTTTGGTTAAAGCTTTTAGTGATTCGCTGTCGGTGGCGAAAGCGTGATGAGAGGAGCAGCCTCTGTTTTCGTCATTTCGAGGACAATAGTTTTCTTATACGTAATCTGCTTAGCGGCTGCATTCTTACGCTCAATAATCACTAGCAAATTTGTCATTGCGAGGTACGAAGCAATCTCGTCGCCATGCGTCTTCAATATCTATGGCGACGAGGTTGCCGCGCTCGTTCCTCGCTCGCAATGACAAAGTTTTTCACACCTTCATCGCGTTATTGTTTCTTCCCGTTCTCAACACTTTTAATTTCTTCTTTCCGGTCTTTCTTAAAGTCGAAGTTTTTAAAATCGGCTGTTGGCGGCAATTCCATGGTATAGCTGTTCAGCATGTCGACTTCAATGGTAACATCGTCGCCTATTACATCGATGATATGCCCGCCCGAGGTTTTATCGTCAGACAAGAAATGAAAATGATACCCGGTAATGTGGGCACCATCCATGTAAATTGGTAACTTGTACCCTATCATATCCCCTTTTATCGTACGAAATTCAAAAAAATGCTGCTTGTTAAGCATTGCGGCAAGCGGCACGTATGGCTTTTGCTGCACCGGTTCAAAAGCACGGGTTTTAACATATTTAAACTTACCGGTAACATGTATGGCATAAATGCCATTTTGATTGACCAGCACGCTATCCATAAATTTAAAAAGTGCGGCTTTATTTAGTTCCCCGGCTGGTTTAAAAACCTTGGTTGCATAAAAAAAGCATACCACGGCATAAGGCGTTGCGCCGGTGTCATCAATCGGAACTGTTTTACCGGTGTACTCGGTTTTAAAAAGCTTACCGTTCAACATCATTAACTCGCCATCAAGCTTAGCAGGTGCGCCAAGGCCAAAATTGCCATGCTGATGCAGCTTTTTATATGGATACCAGGCATCATATAATCCGCTAATAAACGCAGAGGCATAGCCTGCGCTATACAGATTGCCGCCGGCAACAGGTGCCTTTCGCTGGGCGACAGATTTAAAACCCGGCGTTATTAAAATTACAACAAAAAAATATTTAAGTAATGATTTCATAAAGAATTTGCGATGCAGTAAATTTTACTTTGCCCTTACGGGGATGTTAAGGTAGTAAATTAACTTTGTATTAAAAGGTGAACGTTATGAAAGTTGAAATTTGGAGCGATGTAATGTGCCCGTTTTGCTACATCGGCAAGCGCAGGTTTGAAGATGCTTTACAGCAGTTTGAACACAAAGATACTATAGAAATTGAATGGAAAAGTTTTCAGCTCAATCCCCATTTGGAGACCGACCCAACCATCAATATAAACCAATACCTGGCGGATAAAAAAGGCTGGACGATTGACCACGCACAGCAAATGAACGACCATGTCACCAAAATGGCAGCTGATGCAGGCTTAACCTACAACCTGGATAAAGCTGTAGTTGCGAATAGTTTTAAGGCGCACCGGTTTAGCCACCTGGCAAAAAGCCACGGCCTTGGCGTTGCCGCCGAGGAAGTTTTATTTAAAGCCTATTTTACCGACAGCAAAAACATTGATGATAATAACACACTTATTGAGTTAGGCAATCAAATTGGCCTTGATGCTGCCGAAGTAAAGCAAGTGCTGGAAAGCAACGCCTACGCCGCAGATGTAAAGCACGACATTGAAATAGCGCAGGACCTTGGCATACAGGGCGTACCGTTTTTTGTGCTGAATAATAAATACGCGGTATCCGGCGCACAGGCTGTGCCTGTATTTGAACAAACGCTTCAGAAAGCCTATACCGATTGGCAAAAAGAAAATCCCAAGCCAAAATTTGAAACTGTTGAAGGCGAATCATGCACCCCGGACGGCGATTGTAACTAATTAATTATAATGTAACCCGGTGGCTTGTAATTACGTATCATATTAACCGACGCTTAATTTGCAACGTATACAAGTCCGTATGAAAAAACTTTACTACAAAATCTTTATTGCCCTGTTTTTTATTGGCAGCCTTGCCGGCTGTAAACTGGATCCGCCTATTTACCCTGCCGGAACAGCTCCTGGCACCGGCTTGCCAGCTTCTGGCTACATCAAAATTAAAATAGGCGACATCAACTACACCTTCAGCAATAGCGCATCGTTTACTTCTTACCCAGCTGGTTCATCCGAGGCGCAGGCTGCAGGCGCTACTGACGGGCAGACTAGCTTAGGCGCCGTTGGGAATACACAAACCGATGTGATAGCGCTGGTATTCAGAAATGCAACCACCGGCACATTCGATCTGCCTGATGTAATAGCCGGTAATTTTGTGCTTGCGCCGTCTCCTTCTGCACAGATCAATGTCACCATATTTACCGCCAAAAAAATAGAAGGCACATTTACAGCAGATATGGCCGACGCTAACGACAATACAAAAATTTACAGGAATTGCCCGGGCTCGTTTTCAATCAGCAAATAAACCGGGTATCAAGACGATGTTAGAAAAGTTTACAAGGCATTGCTTTGGTTCATTCAACTTAAAGAAGTAATTTGACAGCAAACTTATTAAAGCTTAAACTTGCCACTATGCCTCTTTTAAAGTCCTTCTTTTTGTCAGCCATTTTCAGCACTGCCATTTTCATTGTAATAATGAAATACATTTTTAACGAAACCGGCAACCAATATGTGTGGATTGGAATTGCAGCCGGTTGTGCCGCGGGCTTTTCATTTATTATGTTAACCAGGCGTAAGATTAAACAAAATGCTTGAGGCCCGTTGTTTAATCTTACAGTAAAAAATTGAAACTATCCTTCAAATTCTGCTATAAATCAGTTACATTTGCGTTAAGAATACTAAGTGTAAAAAATACACTTAGTTGTTTCGTTTTTAATGGCAGATACTACTATAATCCAGGCAACAAATACCCGTAAAACGCTTCGAATTGCTGTTGGCGTTTTATTTTTTATGGCCGGGTTATGCTTTTCCAGCTGGGCATCGCGTATAGCAACGGTTCAGCAAAACCTGGGCTTAACAGATGCGGCTTTGGGTGCGGTTTTATTCTCGTTGCCGGTTGGTTTAATGTTATCACTTCCTTTCTCTGGCTGGGCCATCACAAAAGTGGGCAGTAAAAAAGTGTTGCTTGGTGCTATCCTCGTTTACGGTATTTGTTTGATATCGCTGGGATTGGCACAAACTACCCTCCAGCTAATTGTCGGCCTGGTTTGCTTTGGCTTTTCGAGTAATGCGGTAAATATTTCTGTTAACACGCAGGCCGTTGTTGCCGAACGCATGTACGAGCGGCCTATTATGGCCTCGTTCCACGGTTTGTGGAGCCTGGCAGGTTTCGCCGGGGCTGGTATCGGCACAATAATGATAGCAAACCACATTAATCCTTTTCACCATTTTATAATTGTGCTTGCAATACTTGCTTTGGGTGTAACCATAGCATCGCGCTATTTATATGATGATGTTGGTGCCCCGAAAATAGATTCTGCAGTTAAAATTAAACTGCTGGAGCGGTTACGTTTAATGCTCCCCCTGTTAACGTTAGGCAGCATTGCTTTCTGTTCCATGATATGCGAAGGCGCCATGTTCGACTGGAGTGTTATTTACTTTAAAAAAGTGGTGGATGCACCTATTGCTCTACAGGGAGCCGGTTTTACTGCCTTTATGCTCACCATGGCAGGCGGCAGGTTCGTCGCCGATTTGTTTGCCGCCAGGTTCGGGTTAAAGCGTACGCTGCAGGTTAGCGGCTCATTAACGGTTACCGGCTTACTTACGGCTGTTATATTTCCGCATCTTTATACAGCTATGGCCGGTTTTATGCTGGTAGGTGTCGGCGTGTCATCCGTAGTGCCTATGGTTTACAGCGCAGCCGGAAAATCAAAAACCATGTCGGCAGGGGTTGCGCTGGCAGCAGTTTCAACCATCGGCTTTATTGGCTTTTTGATTGGTCCGCCAGTTATAGGCTTTATTGCCGGGCTTGCCACACTGCGGGCGTCATTTGTTTTTATAGCCATAATGGGCATGAGCGTAGTAGTGTTGTCTACACGAGCTAAGCTGTGATTTCTATTTTTTTGATTTCACCGATTGGGGGATGATTTCACCGATTCCCGTGGCGACTTAACATAATGTCTCTTTAGACTTTAGACTTTAGACTTTAGACTTTAGACTTTAGACTTCAGACTTCAGACTTCAGACTTCAGACCTCTTCGCCAGTTTCCCAATCGTCAATCCCTGCACTACGATAGAGAACACCACAATTACGTAGGTTATCAAAACAAATTCATCGCGGTGCATGGCTTCGGGTATTGAAAGCGCCATAGCTACTGACAGGCCGCCGCGCAGGCCGCCCCAGGTAAGCATCAGGATGGCATTTTTTTCAAATTTTATCCAGATCTTTAAAAATAAAACCGGCACAGCAACACATAACAGGCGGGCAAATAGAACTACCCCAACCATTATACCGCCGATTATCATTATGGTGGGGTTAACTTTTATCACCAGCATTTCCAAACCGATCAGCAGGAAAAGTATGGCGTTAAATATTTCATCGGTAAGGTCCCAGAATTTGCCAAGGTAATCACGCGATATTTCAGAAAGCCCTTCGCCTTTGCCCTTAGTGCCCATTATGATACCTGCTATGATAATTGCCAGCGGCCCCGACAGATGAAGATAATCGGCCAGCGAATACCCGCACATTACAACGGTAAGGGTTATCAAAACCTCTACACGATAATTATCAATTGATTTGATGAGCAGGTACGCCAGGTAGCCCAGTATCGCCCCAAATAATAAACCGCCTCCTGCCTCTTTTAAAAAAAGCAGTGCGGTATTACCTATCGAAAATTTGGTAGTTCCGCTTACAGCGACTTCAAAAATGGTTAAAAAAACAACTACCCCCACCCCATCATTAAAAAGTGATTCGCCGGTTATTTTTACTTCCAGCGTTTTTGGTATGCCCGCCTGTTTTAATATGCCCATAACGGCTATGGGGTCTGTTGGTGAAATTAATGCACCGAACAACAGGCAATAGATGTAAGGTATCTGCAGGCCAAAGGCAGCAAACAGGTAATAAGCCATTACGCTTACCAAAAAAGTAGATATAAAAGTGCCGATGGTAGCCATCAGCATAACCGGCCAGAATTCTTTTTTCAGTTCGCTGGCATCAACATGCAGGGCGCCGGCAAATAGTAAAAATGCCAGCATTATTTTCATCAGCACCTGCTCAAAATTGATATTTGATACCAACAGCAGCGCTTTCGACGAAAACCCCGGGATTAAACTGCCGAAAATGGCTATAAGGATCGACGACAGCAGCGCTATCACCATAATGCCTATGGTAGGCGGCCATTTTATCCACCGGTCGTTCCCATAGGCAAAAATTGCCGTCAGCAGTATAAGGATAGATATGATATGGTAAGTAGTCATCGCCCGACGAATTTAACCTTTTTCGGCCATTCGTTTACTTGCTGGTTAGCGTATTCCTATTAATTTTGGCATCAATTATTATTTACGTAGACTAATTTCTATCTTTCGGACTTCCGGTCTTTTTCGGAATCCGGACTTATTTAAACCGATGTTGTGGATAACAGGATAAAATTATTGAACAAAAAGCGCGAAGAGGCCCTTTTAGGCGGTGGCCAGGCGCGTATTGAAAGTCAGCATAAAAAAGGCAAGCTTACTGCACGCGAGCGTTTACATTTTTTATTGGATGAGGGCTCATTCCAGGAAATCGGCATGCTGGTATCGCACCGCTCAACCGATTTTGGGATGGAGAAAGAAAAATACCCCGGCGATGGCGTGGTAACCGGTTACGGCACGGTAAACGGCAGGCTGGTTTACGTTTTCTCGCAGGATTTTACCGTTTTTGGTGGTTCGCTGTCGGAAACCCATGCCGAGAAAATCTGCAAAATAATGGACCTTGCCATGAAGAACGGGGCACCCGTTGTGGGCCTTAATGATTCCGGCGGTGCGCGTATACAGGAAGGTGTGGTATCGTTAGGCGGTTATGCCGATATATTTTACAAAAACACCATGGCATCGGGCGTTGTGCCTCAAATATCGGCCATTTTGGGCCCCTGTGCCGGCGGTGCGGTTTACTCGCCTGCCATTACCGATTTTATATTGATGGTTGAAAACACCAGCTACATGTTTGTTACCGGTCCCAACGTGGTAAAAACTGTTACGCATGAAGTGGTGACATCCGAAGAACTGGGCGGTGCAACTACCCACGCCACCAAATCGGGGGTAACGCATTTTGCCTGTGCCAACGAGATCGAGGCCATCCAGAACATTAAGAAGTTATTGAGCTATATGCCGCAAAACTGTGAGGATGTTGCACCGAATATCCCCTACGAAATAAAGAACGAATTGCGGGAGGAACTGAATACCATAATGCCCGAAAACGCTTCACAACCTTATGACGTAAGGGAAGTCATTGACCATGTGATTGATGAGGGTTCGTTTTTAGAAGTGCATAAAGACTTTGCCGAAAACATAGTTGTTGGCTTTGCCCGTTTGGCTGGCCGCAGTATTGGTATTGTCGCCAATCAGCCCGCGTTTTTAGCCGGGGTGCTTGATATTCATTCATCAACAAAGGGTGCCCGCTTTGTGCGTTTTTGCGATAGCTTTAACATCCCGCTGCTGGTGTTTGAAGATGTACCGGGCTTTTTACCGGGCACCGACCAGGAGTGGAACGCCATTATCACCAACGGTGCCAAGCTGCTTTACTCGTTTTGCGAGGCAACTGTGCCGCGTATTACGGTTATTACCCGCAAGGCCTACGGCGGCGCGTACGACGTGATGAACTCCAAACACATAGGCGCCGATATGAACTACGCCTGGCCAACTGCCGAAATTGCTGTAATGGGCGCGAAAGGCGCGGCAGAGATCATCTTTAAAAGGGAAATAACTTCGGCGGCAGACCCGGAAGCCAAATGGCGTGAAAAAGAACAACAGTATGCCGAGATATTTGCTAACCCCTACCGCGCTGCCGAACGCGGCTTTATCGACGAAGTAATTGAGCCGGCCGAAACCCGCCTCAAGCTTATCCATGCCTTTAAAATGCTGGAAAATAAAGTTGTAAATAACCCAAGGAAAAAGCATGGAAACATTCCGTTGTAACGAAAAATGACCAATCGAAAAATATATCTTTTGTGTTTTATAAGTTTCATAGGGGGTTGTTTATTGGCATCCTACTTTGATTTTTATTTCAGGCAGATTGTTATCAGGCTTTATTTATGGAGTACAAATGGCAAAATCCGTTTTGTTGGTAAAAACTTCCTTTTCTTTTCCGGAGCGGGTCTATTAGTTTCTTTTGGAGTTTATTGTGCTGTTTTAGTTTATAAAATTTGTAAAGTTGGAATCAGGAAGGTGCTTGTTAAGATAATAGTAAGCATTTTTACCTTCTTTTTTTCACTGGTGTGTGCATGCGATTATTTAGGGACCGTTGCTGTAATAGGATGCACCGCCTGTAAAGGTATCCGGACGTTACGATATGCGGAAATTCCTTATGACACGATATTTATAACCAGCCTCGCAATATCGTTAGTAGTATTCGTCATCATGAATTGGCGTAAAAAAAGCAATCAAACCATACCACATCGTTAATGATCAGTATTGAGCAAATCCGCCCCGAGCATACCTGGCAATTACGCCGGGATATTTTGTACCCCGGTATGATGAAGCACGAGATGGAAATGGAGGAAGATGCTGATGGTATCCATTTCGGGCTTTTTACAGAAAATAAACTGGCGGGGGTGGTTTCGCTGTTTCAGAACGGCACTTCATTCCAGTTCCGTAAGCTGGCAGTCGATGCATCGTTTCAACACAAAGGCCTCGGCACATTATTGGTAAATTACATAACCCAATATGCCGAAGAAAACAGCGGCACGCTAACCTGGTGTAACGCACGGGTTGATGCGGTTGCATTTTATCTTAAGCTGGGTTTTGCCCAAACCGGCAGGTTCTTTACAAAAAAAGGGATCGACTACGAAGTAATGGAAAAGCCAATTACTCCTGTTTCAAATCATACAAAATAGCAGTCGCGTACTCGTTAAAAAATAAATCAGACGACTGCTGTGCCGCGTTAATGGCTGCACCTATATCGCCCTCCGCCTCATATACCACCGACAGATTATAAGCGGCTTTGCTTGCACGCTCCTTAACTTTATCCTGTAAAAAAGGCTGCAGCAGGCTATCGGCTTTTTCAAAGTTACGTGCTACTATTTCCTTCACGGCGGGCATCAAAAAGTCATCGTTATAAAGTGGCCTGTTATGGGTTATAGTGTAAGGAAGATACTCGCGAAGGGCATTTTGCGCTGCATGCTCGGCGGAGCTGTTTACTGTCGCCTGGTTACGGCCCACGGCAGGCTCCAGGGCTATTACTGCCAGCAGGTTGTTGGATAGCTTGTCGGCCATTGGGTCGCTGGCTATGCCATCGAGTTTTTTGGAATAAATTCCGTTGTGCTCGTATAACAGGAAATTAACCGCCACATTGGAACTGTAAAAACTCGCAGAGCCATCGAATTCGTTCATCTCAATACCGGCGTTGAAATTCGTTAGCGCCAGTACATAATCGGCATTATAATTCCTTGCAATCAGCTTTATCGAATCAGTATTCACCTTAAAATCTGTGGAGTCGGCAAGGTTAATTGTCTTTACATGCTGTAATTGTCCCAATTGTTTGGCAGCCGATTTGATGGCTGTAAAAGCTCCCGCTTTAAAAACGGCGAGCTTTTTTTTGTTGCCTATTTTTAGTGCATCCGCATCAAACCGGTTGATTACTACTATGGTTGTAGTGTCTTTGCGAAAATAGGAATGCGGCGTATATTCAACCGGAACAGAAACGTATAGCGGAGCCCCGCACGATGCAAATAGAAAAACGAAAAGGATAAGTATCGGTGATAAAAGCTTCATGATATCCGTTTGACAGCAAACCCGGTTGAGGGTTTAAGGCATTGTAAGTAAATGGATTAATTTTTTGCAACTCCCCACTTCATCATCAGCTAAAACTCACATTCTTCAAAATATTTTCAAAAAAATTTGCGCAACCATATAATTGCAGATACATTTGCAATCAAATAATTGCAAATGGACATCAGACGAGATATTTACCAGGCCATAGCCGACCCGACCCGCAGGGCCATACTCACCCTGCTCACCGTAGGCGCCATGACGCCCAATGCCATTGC
Organism: Mucilaginibacter flavidus; assembly: GCF_024055575.1. Classification (GTDB taxonomy): domain Bacteria; phylum Bacteroidota; class Bacteroidia; order Sphingobacteriales; family Sphingobacteriaceae; genus Mucilaginibacter; species Mucilaginibacter flavidus. Next base: position 777,195 of record NZ_JAMXOE010000001.1, read on the forward strand.
CGGGCATTTTGGCAGTAGCAGGCAAGCGGTATCAAAACACATACAGATACTGGCCGAATGCGGCGCGGTTGACCAGGATCAGCGCGGCCGCGAGATTTATTACCAGCTAAATATTAATAAAATGAAAGAGATAGACCATTGGATGGAATCCTTCCGCAAATTATGGGAGACCCGTTTTAACCAGTTAGATGACGTATTAAAAGACCTATAAACCAAACAATTATGACAAATAATTTTGTATTTGAACCAGATCTTGCCGCTAAAAAGATCTACATAACACGCGAATTTAACGCGCCGGTTGAAAAAGTATGGCGGGCCTGGACGGAGCCTGCCTTGATTGAAAAATGGATCGCGCCAAAGCCATGGACGGCCGAAACCAAAACATGGGATTTTACCGTTGGCGGCGTATGGCTTTACGCCATGGTGGGCACTGACGGGCAGCGGTTCTGGGTTTATGCCGTATTTACCGCGATAGAAAATGGCAGCGCTATTTCAACGACAGGTATGTTTTGCGACGGGGATGGCAACCCGGTTGCTGGCGGGCCAAAATCATACCGCGATACTAAATTTCTATCTATTGACGGTAACAGGTCAAAAGTGGCTTCGGTGATAACCTTTGAAGAAGAATCTACCATAAAAATGTTCATGGATGGGGGCTTCAAACAGGGTACCGGCGCGAGCTTTAATAACCTGGATGAATTGCTGGCTGCGGAATAAATACGGTTTCCGCAGGGTCTCAGGCAAGTTTACATTAACTCATAAAAAATATGCGGATTTTGCAGCATATGGTTAGGTGAATTAAAGAGGCGTAGCCTCGGCCAGCTATTGTAGCCACGGGTTTTAACCCGTGAAATAAAGACGAAATGGATTCAGAACCGTAGGTTCGACCAATATTGTTGAATATTTACACGTCAATATGGCTCGTGCCGACGGCACTCTTTGTTTTTTATCAATCTATCACGGGTTGAAACCCGTGGCTACAATATGTTCCGGGCCGATGGCACTTTAAATATTTGAAGAGTTTTTGTGGGTTAACTTAAACCGGCAAGGGACCCTGCGCAGCAATATGCCCTGGGACAACGCAGGGTCCTCTGCGAGAGACCCAGCTGAGACAGAAAATACAATCAATTAAAAAATAAATCACAATGCGAAAATTAAAATTACAAATGCAAACCACCCTCGACGGCTTCGTGGCCGGTCCGAACGGTGAGAACGACTGGGTGTTTATACCCGGCAAACAGGACCCGGAGGCTTTACAACAGGTTATCACGTTCGGCGTGGAGCTGGCCGCCGGCTGCGATACCATTCTGCTGGGCCGAAAACTTGGCGCCGCCGGATTTGTGGGTTACTGGGAAGGTGTGGCCAAGCAGCCTGAAAACCCCTGGCAGCCTTTTGGACAGCTTATGGCCGACCACCGCAAAATAGCATTTAGCCACACCGAAACAAGCGTGCCCGACCCCAACATAGAAGTAGAAAACGGCGACCTGGAAACAACGGTAAAGGCCCTTAAAAATCAACCAGGCAAGGACATCATCGTTTACGGCGGCGTCGATTTTGTCAGCTCGCTGGTTAGCCTCAACCTTATCGATGAATATCATCTTATCGTTAACCCAATTGCCATCGGTGCAGGCTTGTCCATTTTTAAAGAGCGAAAGGTGCTGGAATTACAAAGTTCAGTCGCTTTTAAAAGCGGGAAAATAGTTAATAAATATATTCCAGTTGGCAGTTAGGAGTTGGCAGTTTGCAGCCTGTCCGGCTATCTGTTGGTCGTCTCGGTAGGGTCTCCGATACGACCTTGCTGGGAAGGAAGATTAAAAAAGCGCAGGTATGTGCGATTCCCTCCCAAGGGAGGGCGGAGGGAGGGGTTTCTACACCATGCTTTCGCGTTGATTGTCAGCGGCATCGTAGTTCGAGAAACCCCACCCTGCACCGCCCCAAGGCGGGAACCGACTTTAGGAGCTCATGAATGCCTTAAAAAACAAAAAACTCTATTCATAATCGCACGGGCCACGGCTTTTAAAGTTTTTCGTCCCCGCAGGGTCTCATGAAAGGGCCCCTGCGCCGCCTGCCAGGTATGCGATAGAAAATTTATCCCCCTCCAAAAAAATCTGCAAACCACAACGCAGGATCCTCTTTGAAAGACCCTGCTAAAACAAATCATAAACAAAAACTATATCCATATGAAACAGCCTATACTTTTCTTAGCGCTCATTTTGTTACTGGCCGCAAGACAAATTGCACACTCACAAACTACAACCGGCAGCAGGCAACAGTATGCAGCTCTTGGTGATTTTACTTTGGAAAACGGTCAGCATATTGTTGATTGTAAAATTGGGTACCGCACATTTGGGAAACTAAATGCCACCCGGTCTAACGCATTAATATATCCAACATCCGGTGGTAGTACAACGGCTATGATGGAACTTTTTGGTGCAGGTACCGAGGTGGATACCACCAGGTTTTACCTCATATTGATAGATGCTTTAGGTAATGGCGTTTCATCGTCGCCAAGTAACAGTGTTAGTCAGCCAAAAACGTCGTTTCCGCAATTTACTATAAGCGACATGGTAAACACCCAATATAAAATGCTTACCGGTAAAATGAACATTCATCATTTAGCTGCTGTGGTGGGCGGTTCAATGGGTGCATGCCAGGCCTTACAATGGGCGGTAAGTTATCCCGATTTTATGGACAAAGTAGTCGCAATTGAAGGCACACCCAAACTTTCAACCTACGACTTATTGTGGATGAACACTTATAAAGAGGCGGTAAAAAGCGACATTGCTTATCATGCCGGCAATTATACCGTAAATCCCGATTCGCGGTTGGCGACGCACATGATGCAACTAATACTTGCTACACCTGCATATTTGAACAATGCCGTGCCTGCGGATAGTTTGTCCGCGTACCTTGCATCGCTCGAAAAAAATCCATTTAAAGTTGATGCCAATAATTTTCTGTGGCAGACAGATGCGGTGATGAAGCAGGATATTACTGCTAAAGCCGGGGGATCACTGGAAAATGCCGCTAAACTAATTAAAGCAAAGCTGCTGATCATTGCCAATAAACAGGACCATATTATTAACCAAACCAATACCATAAAATTCGCCGGGATGACAAACGCCCAATTAATTGTTATGGACAGCGATTTAGGGCATTTGATTTTTAATGAGAAAGCTGTAATTGAGGCGACGGGGAAGTTTTTGGGTGAATGAGTTTTGGCTGGGGAAACTACAGGCTAAAGGTTTCAAAAGATTAAGCTAAAATATAGCTAAGATTTGGTAATTTATAGGGCAAAATGAGTGACAAATCTCACATCTTCGTTGTACCTTATTAAATATCAAATCGAATGCCTTTTTTATCAAAGTGGTTACTGCCGGGTGCGCTGAGCATAGTTTGTTTACAACAGGTTTATGCTCAGCAAAAACTTGCGCCATATTATCCCTCTAAACAGGAGGTTGTGGAATCGTACATAAAGCAGGCGAGGCTCGATTCGCTGCTTAAAACAATCCCGCTCAACGCCCGCATACAGGCTAACTGGCAACAGGATAATTCCTTTTGGTACGTGAAACATTTACCAGCCGACGGCCAGGAATATTATTTCGTTAATGCGGCTAAAGGCAGCAAGGAGAAAGCGTTTGATCAGCAGCGTTTGGCGGAAGGGATAAAGGCTGTGACAGGCAAAAATGTATCACCGCTGAAATTGAATATATCGAAAATATTTTTCGGTGCAGATGCCAAGACTATCACTTTAAAAAAGGAAGCCGACTGGATACAATGTAATTTAAATACCTACCATTGTGTAAAGGCCACCGATACCTCATTTTACCGCTATGACAGTTCAAAGCCATTGCAATCACGTACTTACCGGTGGGAAGCTGCGCGAAGGGATTCTATCTCGCCAGATAAAAAGTGGCGCGCTTACAGCAAAGGGGGCAATCTTTTTATAAAGGAACTTGAAGCTGGCAAAGAGGTGCAGTTAACCCGCGACGGAAGTTTGGATAAGCCTTATGGCGATTTCTCCTGGTCTCCGGATGGCAGGCATATTACCGGGTATTTGAGCGATCCGGTCGAATCGAAAAAAGTTTACTATGTGTTGAGTTCGGTTGCGGGCACCAGTCGGGGGCAGCTAAAGTCGCATGAGTATGACCAGCCGGGGGACCCGTTTACTACTTATACGCCCTTTATATTTAACATCGACGATAAGAGCAAAATCAAAGTAGATGCGGACAAAATCGATTTTTTTGGCGCCCCCCAGGCGCATTGGCGAAAAGGCAGCGACAGGTTTTATACGTATGAAAGGGTTGACAGGGGGCACCAGCGCTTTCGCGTAATTGAAGTTGATGTTACCAACGGCAAAACCCGGAATGTTATTGATGAAAAAACAAATACGTTTATTTATGAACAGCGTTTGTACACCCGTTATTTACCTGATACCCATGAAATAGTCTGGATAACGGAGCAGGACGGCTGGCGGCATATTTATTTGGTAAATGATATAACCGGCGACCAAAAGCTGGTTACAAAAGGCAACTGGGTTGTGCGCGATATCGATAGTGTTGACACCCAGAAAAGGCAGATATGGTTTACCGCCAGCGGTGTGAATCCAGGTGAGGACCCGTATTTCATCCACTATTATCGCATAGGATTTGACGGCAAAAACATGATCGACCTGACACCTGCAAAGGGCAACCATATTGTCGTATTTTCGCCGGACAGGACTTATTATCTCGATACGTATTCGCAAGTGAATGTTCCGCCTGTAACCATACTGTGTAAAACTACTAGCGCTGAAAAAATCCTGGACGTAGAAAAAACTGATACACAGGCATTGTTAACTACCGGGATTAAATTACCCGAGGTATTTGTAGCTAAGGCAAGGGATGGCAAAACTGACATTTGGGGTGTTGTTTACCGCCCCGCTAATTTTGACAGCACGAAAAGCTACCCCATAATTGAAAATATATACGCCGGCCCCCAGGATTCGTTTGTGCCCAAAAACTTTAGTCCGGCTAACGAAATGCAAAGCATTGCCCAGCTTGGTTTTATTGTGGTACAGGTTGACTGTATGGGAACAGCAAACCGGTCCAAAGCTTTTCACGACGTGTGCTGGAAAAATATAGTAGACGGCGGATTCCCCGACCGTATCTTATGGATAAAAGCACTGGCTAAAAAATATCCGCAGGCCGATACAACACGGGTGGGTATCTATGGGACATCTGCCGGCGGCCAGAATTCGGCGCAGGCCGTATTGTTCCATGCCGATTTCTATAAGGCCGCAGTTTCGTCCTGCGGCTGCCATGATAACCGTATAGATAAGCAATGGTGGAATGAACAGTGGATGGGCTACCCGGTAGGACCGCATTATGATGAACAATCAAACATCACCAATGCGGGTAAATTGGGCGGAGCCCTCTTGCTTATCGTCGGCGAGGCAGATGAAAACGTGCCACCTGAGTCTACTTTTCGTTTTGCAGACGCGCTGGAAAAGAGTAATAAAAACTTCGACCTGGTTGTTATCCCGGGTTCAAACCATACGGATGGCGGACCTTATGGCCGCAGGAAGAAAAGGGATTTTTTTGTTAAGCAGTTGCTCAACGTGGATGCACCGGGGAGAGAGATTGGGGAGCATTAGAAACGGGTTTAAACATCAGAATATCTAAATTTATGCTGTGTTGCGTAAAAATTGTTTATCCTTTTGCTGGGCCGGCAATTAGTTGATTAGCTTCCCTGTTAGTAGCCGCAAGCATTCCGGCTTGTGGCCTGCATGCTAAGTAATCATTAGATAGGTTAACTAAGTGATATTTTTCCCAATCAATAGCACAAGCACAGTTATTACCTTTCAGCCCCCCAACAGATCTGGACGTCGAACAAGACTCTCCCCTGAACTGAAAATGCCCAACGTTTTTATTATCATTGTATAACCAAACCATTTTGCAGCAATGGATACGACTAAGCTTAAAATAATTCTCTACCGCATCTGTATGGGCGTAGTTATTATTTGGTTGCTGGCCGCAGCGATATGGGAGTATGGAATTGATAATAAGTTCGAGGCGATATTTCTTTCATTATTCGCTTTGTTCTTTACCTGGCAGGCGATAAAAAAATGGCGCAGACCCGATTGGGGCCGGCTAGCTTTCCTGGTAGTTTGGATAGGATGGCTTTCCTTTTTTAATCTGCGCAGAGATTACAACAAACATCAAAACAAATTGCTGCTCGACAAATATGGGCTCGTGTTAAACGCGAAGCGTGCTAAATTAGGCATACCGGTTATCCCGGTTAACTGGCAGCCACAATACTTGGGCGATTGGGGTGCTGAATGGCGTAAAAAAGATAGCACAATTGGTCATCGAAGTAAACTTGTATTTCTCGACTCGTTGCACCGACTTAAATTCGAAGACGATGGCTATAGCCTTAAGCATGCCGGCAGTGTTGACCGGGACGTCAACATCACAACATATTTTTCTAAATCCGGAAGCGTCGATTCAACCAGTTATAGGTACGAAGCGGGAATGAACAATAAAACGATCTCGCGTACTCAAGCAGACAGCATTTTTATGGTGGAAAAGATTCAGAAAGACTATTAGTTTTCCCCGAATCTGGCCGAGAATGGCGGGAAGCAGCGGCAATAGGGCTAAAACGGAAAAATTATCAAAAAAAATTATCCTGGCTAAAAATGGAACACCTGATAATCAGCATGTTTCATAGCGTTCGGGGTGTTCCGCGTGTAAAAATGGAACGCTTAGCCGGAGCTAAAACGAAAAAATTATCAAAAAATTCGTACTATTGATAAGTGCAAACATCTGTTAATAAGCGTGTTTCATAGCGTATAATATCCAACAAGTTAGAAATAACCTGTTCCTTCTTAACTTCTTTACTTCCCCTGCTAATTAAAATAATTCGTTTTCATTATGAACCTGACCGGTGAACTGTTCGGCCAGTCTAAAGTGATGGCCAGATCAAATTTGTTGAACAATTAAAGCAAAGGAAAATAATGTATTTTTGCAGCTAAACGAATTTGTGCAGTTAAAGATGAGTGTAAGTCCTGAGAACCAATCCTTCAGAGCGGTAGATATCGCGAGGCTCGCGCTTGATTCAGCCAATGTAGGTGTGTGGATATTGGATGCCAGATCGCGGGAGTTTCTGCCATCAGACCGTACTAAAGCCTTGTTTGGTTTCTTGCCGGAAGAGAAGATGTCGCTGGAGGATGCCTTGGTAAAAGTGGCAGACAGGCATCGCAAAACTGTTATATCAGCCGTGGAGCAGGCCATAAAAACCCATAGCAATATATACATCGAATGCCCGGTTATACTTCCACCTGAAAAAAAGCAACGCTGGTTGAGCATTACCGGGGGATTTAGCGCCACCGATGTCAGCAACGACTATTTTTCGGGTATTGTGTTGGATATTACCGAACAAAAGCAAAATGATTTAAGGCGGAGCAAATTTATCGGCATGGTGAGTCATGAACTAAAAACGCCGCTGACCGCTTTGAAGGCCTATATTCAAATGCTCAACAATTGGGCTAAAAAACAAAAAGACAATTTTACAATAGGCGCGTTGTCTAAAGTTGAAAAGCAGGTTAAAAAAATGCTGCAGATGATCAACAGCCTGCTTAACCTTTCGGGCGCGGAGGCTGGCAAGATCAATTTAACAAAGCGGGAGTTTGATATGGGCGACCTGATCACTGAGGTTATTGAAGAAACGATGTTCATTACCTCCTCCCACAACATTACAGTGCTTCCGGGTGCCAGCGTAAGCGTAAACGCCGACCGTGATAAGATAGAGCAGGTGATAGTCAACCTGTTGAGCAATGCGGCTAAGTATTCTGGTAAGGATGACCCTATCGAGGTCTCCTGTACAAAGCATGAGCACACGCTTACAGTAAGCATTCACGACCATGGCATGGGCATCTCTGCGAATGATATTGAAAAACTCTTCCTGCCGCATTATCGCGCGGAAAGCAAAGAGATGGAAAAAATAACCGGGTTTGGAATTGGCCTTTACCTGTGTTCGGAGATCATTAAGCGACATGGGGGCAAGATCTGGGTGGAAAGCGAACCCGGCCTTGGAAGCACCTTCAAATTTACACTGCCGATAAATTAATTAATATTATCCCCTTCGGACAGCAATTCTGACCCGGCTAAGATCTTAAAGAGTTTATTCTGCTTTTTAAAAAGAGCCCGCATTTAAAATATCGAAGTCGCCGCAAATGTTTTTGTGATTGTTGCAAGTACCGAAGCACCACAGGCACGACACGCGTGAACCGGCTAAAACGAACAAATTATCTAAAAATCCGTCCTGCTGAAAAATGGAACACCTGATAATCAGCGTGTTTCACAGCGTTCGGGGTGTTCCGCGTGCAAAAATGGAACGCTTAGCCCGCAATACCATGCTTACTCCTCTTTCAAATCGGCCAGCATAGCCGTGGCATAGCTATTCTTATTTTTACTGTTCGATTCTTCTGCCATATCGGTAGCATCTTCCAGGTTATTCTCCGATTCATATATGATGGCAAGGGTATAGGCAGCTTTTGAGGCAATTTTTACATCAGGGTCTACCAAATAGGGTTGCAGCAGGCTATCGGCCTTGTCAAAGTTGCCGGCAATTATTTCCTGGTTTATCGGCCTCAAAAATTTATCGTCGAACAATGGCCGGGTATGGGTGATGTAAAACGGAAAGAAATCCTGCAGGGCGTTTTCTGCTGCGTGTTGTGCTGCGGCCTTCACTTCGCTCTTATGCCCTTTTATGGTCGGCTGAAAAATCAGGGAAGCTATTATACCAGCGTTTACGGTCTGCTCCAACGGGTCTTCGGCTTTTCCGCTTAACTTGCGGTAAAAAATGCCGTTGTCCTCGTACAGCATAAAATCAGCGGTCGAATTGGTGTTATATGTTGTTTCATTACTACCTATCTCAAACAGGGTAATTTTTGCAGAAAAGTTTTTCAATGCTAAAACGTAATTAGCGTGGTATTTTGCTGCTATTTGTTTTATCGAGTCGGTGTTTGGGGCCAACGCAACTGAATCAACAATATTTATAATCTTAGTATGCGGCAGCGCGCCAAGTTGAAAGGCAGCGTGACTAATGGCTGCGTAAACCGCCTCTTTAAGTACGCCTACGGTCTTTTTATTCCCGCTTAATTGCGCGGGGTTAAACTGGTTTATTACCACTACCGTATTGGTATCGGGTTTCAGGAAATATTTTGCTGCATAATTCACCGACACATCAACGCTTTGCGCAGTGGCACAGGTGGTTACAAACGCAAAAATAGCGACAAAAACGGGCTTCAATAGTTTCATTGCTCTATAAACGCCTAAATGTAAACTTTTAACATGAAACTGTTGTGAAAAAAGTAAGCCCGGTCTTGCACCAGGCTTACTTAACTAACTAAACTGACCTTATTATTAAAAAATTTACTCGCCGCAAAGGAACAGTTGTTATGTAAAGTCGGTGTTAAGAATGAGATAAATATTAGCACAATTAATATTAACCGGCATCGGTTCTATAAATGAATCAATCAGCTAAATTACAACTACTCACTTATTCAACTTAATCAACCATTTACTATATTTGCCTGCCTCTTCTACCAGGAGCAGTTATTAAAAATATGGCTAAAAAACAATCCGAAACACCCGAAGCCCCAAAGCACATTGCTGTTGTAACCGATGCTTCCCTCGCATTTTTCGAAAAATATATTAATAACCCCTCGCCTACCGGTTTTGAATGGAAAGGTCAGGAATTATGGCTCGAATATTTAAAACCTTATATTGATGACCATTATGTAGATAACTATGGCACTGCTGTAGGTATCATCAATAAAGATGCGCCGTACAAAGTTGTTATTGAGGCTCACGCCGATGAAATATCGTGGTTTGTAAATTACATTACCAGCGATGGTTTGATATACGTTATCCGCAACGGCGGCTCCGACCACCAGATTGCACCCTCAAAAAGGGTTGATATCCATACCGATAACGGTATAGTAAAAGCAGTATTTGGCTGGCCGGCTATCCACACCCGCAGCGCGGGCGAAAAGGAAGAAGCCCCTACCCTTAAAAACATCTTTTTAGATTGCGGCTGCACCACTAAAGAAGAAGTTGAAAAACTGGGTATTCACGTAGGTTGCGTAATAACCTACGAGGACGAGTTTATGATACTCAACAACCGCTATTATGTGGGTCGGGCGCTTGATAACCGCGCCGGTGGCTTTATGATTGCCGAGGTTGCCCGTTTGCTGAAAGAAAACAAAGTAACCCTGCCATTTGGCTTATACATTGTAAATGCCGTACAGGAAGAAATCGGCCTTCGTGGCGCAGAAATGATTGCACACCACATTAAACCAAATGTTGCCATTGTTACCGATGTTACGCACGACACCCAGACGCCAATGATAAATAAGATAACCCAGGGAGATTTGGCTTGCGGTCGTGGTCCGGTGGTATCGTATGCGCCTGCAGTGCAAAATAATTTAAACAAGCTGTTGATCGAATCGGCCAATAAAGCGGGGATCCTTTTTCAGCGCCAGGCGTCATCACGTTCAACAGGTACTGATACCGATGCTTTTGCCTATTCAAACGATGGCGTGCCATCAGCATTGATCTCTCTGCCGTTGCGTTATATGCACACTACGGTCGAAATGATTCACAAAGAGGATGTAGATAACGTTATCCGTTTGATATACGAAACGCTCTTGAATATTAAGGCAGGACAAGATTTCAGGTACATCAAATAAATCGGCTTCGGCAAAACAATTATTGTTGATAACCATTATTTAACAGGATATTTAAAATAAAACCGTCATATTTACATTTATTTATTGTGCCCAGTAATAAACTATGAAACCTACATTATTAATATTGGCCGCCGGTATGGCCAGCCGCTACGGCAGCATGAAACAAGTTGACGGCTTTGGCCCCAATGGCGAAACTATAATTGACTATTCAATTTATGATGCAATAAAAGCCGGCTTCGGAAAAGTTAGCTTTATTATTAAAGAAGAATTCCAGGAGAATTTCAAAGCGATTTTTGAGCCGAAATTAAAAGGCCGTATAGAAACTGACTATGTGTTCCAGAGCTTCGATCTGAAGCCTTTTGGTATCGACAAAGAAATTGAGCGCACCAAACCATGGGGAACCGCCCATGCGGTGTTAGCCGCCCGCAACCAGGTACACGAGCCTTTTTGCGTTATTAATGCTGATGACTTTTACGGCTACGATTCGTTCGAAAAAATGGCTAAGTTTTTAACCACCGAAGTAACCGACGATACTTATTCATTAATCGGCTACCAGATTGACAGGACTTTATCTGATTATGGAACCGTATCTCGCGGTGTGTGTAAAGTTGACGACGCCGGTAACATGGTTGAAATTAACGAGCGTACCGAAGTTTACTTTAAGCCCGATGGCGGTGTAGCTTACCGGGACGCAACCGGCGAGCACGATTTAAGCAGCGATACCCGCGTTTCGATGAACTTCTGGGGATTTACTCCTGCTGTGTTCAAACAAAGCGAGCCAATGTTCAGGGATTTTGTGGCAGCAAATGAAAACAACCCAAAATCAGAATTTTTTATTCCGATAGTTGCCGACAATTTGATTAAAAGCGGCGAGGCATCTTTTAAAGTTATCCCAACCGCATCAAAATGGTTTGGTGTTACTTATAAAGAGGATAAACCGATTGTACAAAAATGCATTTCGGAATTGGTGGAAAACGGTACTTACCCCGCTAATTTGTGGGCGTAAGGAAAGCCCTTCCCTTGATATTAAAATCCCGCTGTATGGCGGGATTTTTTGTTTTTAATATATCCTAATCCCCAAAACGTTATTTCAATTTAGCCGTTACTTAATATAGTAATTGGGTTAAATTATGCGATTTGAAATAGTAGGAAATACCGAAAGGGTCACCGGGCAACCCGATGTTCTCATCATTAAAACGCGGGAAGCAACCGCCCGCATCTGGGTTTACAGCGATTCTATTATCCGGGTTAACGTCAGTAAAGCATTCGATGAAACAGACCATTCTTTCGCAGTTATACAAAAACCGGCGGACCAACTTGAATATTCGGAAACCACAGATGAAATCGTTATAACTACGTCGCTATTAAAACTCCGTATCAACAAATCTCCACTCCGTTTCAATTTTTATACTGCCAATGACAAAGAACTAAGCAAAGATGATGAGCGCTTCGGCATCAACTGGCAGGGCGAGCGGGTAATCAACTACCGAAAGCTGTACGCCGATGAAAAGTTTATCGGCCTGGGCGAAAAAACCGGCAACCTCAACAAGCGCGGCAGCAGCTTTACCAACTGGAACACTGATGCAGCCCTGCATGATACCAAAACCGACCGGCTGTACAAAACCTTCCCGTTTTTTATCGGCATCCATAGCGGACTTACCTATGGGCTATTTTTTGATAACACGCATAAAAGCTATTTCGATTTTGGCGCTACTACCGACGAACAAATGAGCTGGTTTGGCGCCGATGGCGGCGATATGAACTATTACTTTTTCGGGGCACAAAGCGTCGCAAAAATAATTGAAGACTATACCTGGCTAACCGGTCGAATGGAAATGCCGCCGTTGTGGAGCCTGGGCTACCAGCAGTGCCGCTGGAGTTATATGAGCGCTGCCGAGGTATTGGATATTGCACAACGTTTCCGCAAAGAAAAAATCCCGGCCGATGTGATGTATTGCGACATAGATTACATGCACGGATTTAAAATATTCACGTGGAATAAGGAGACTTTCCCCAACCCGAAAGCATTTATTGCTAAGCTAAAAGCTATTAATTTTCGCCTGGTTATTATTGTAGATCCCGGGATCAAAATTGAAGATGGTTACAAGCAATATGATGAAGGGGTCGATAAAGATTACTTTGCCAAATATCCCAACGGTGAAAATTATACTGCCGATGTGTGGCCCGGCCGCTGCCATTTTCCTGATTTCTTTAGGGACGATGTGCGCGAATGGTGGGGCGCAGCTTTTACTGCATTAACCGAACCCGGCGTCGAAGGCTTTTGGAACGATATGAATGAACCTGCCGCCTGGGGCCAAAACATACCCTGGCTGGTAAAATTTGGCGATAAATTTATGCCCGAGGTACGGAACGCGTACGGCATGCAAATGGCGCGCGCCACATACGAAGGCACCAGGAAGCTTTTGGAAAACAAGCGACCATTCGTACTTACACGAGCAGCTTATGCCGGCACACAGCGCTATTCGGCGGTGTGGACGGGTGATAACTCTGCTTACGATGAGCACATGCTGATGGGCCAGCGCATGGTGAGCAGTTTGGGTATTACAGGCATGTCTTTCGTCGGCGTGGATATCGGCGGCTTTACCGGCAACCCGACACCCGAATTGATGGTACGCTGGAACTCATTAGGTGTCTTTACGCCAATGTTCCGCAACCATGCCATGCAGGGCACCATTAGGCGCGAACCATGGCAATGGGGCAAAAAGAACATGGCCATTATCAAAAAGGATATTGAGCTGCGCTATAGGTTGCTGCCTTATATCTATTCAGGATTTTACCAATCGCACAAAAACGGCATGCCGCTTAGCCGAACGCTTGCTATTGATTATACCTATGACGAAAACGTATATGACGTAAAATACCACAACCAATTTTTATTCGGAGATAACATTTTGGTGGCACCGGTTGAAAGCATGCAACTTACTGCCGATGTTTACTTGCCAGCAGGTGAATGGCACCGCTTAAGCAGTGGGGAAAAGTATCCCGGTGGACAAGTCTACAATGTTGATGCACCCTTAACCGACCTGCCTGTTTTTATTAATGCCGGCGCAATTATCCCCATGCAAAACGGAGTGCAAAGCACCAATGAAAATGGCGATGGCATATTGGAACTTAACGTTTGGTATGGTACCCAGGTTAGTAGTTTTGTTTACTATGAGGATGACGGAACATCCTACGATTATGAAAGCGGAGATTACTACAAACGGGAAATAACTTTTGACCCGGCTAAAAGAACGGTTACATTTTCAGAAGTTGAGGGCTCATTCAAATCAAGGTTTGGCAAAATTCAATTGGTGTTGCACGGATTTGGGAATTTGACAAGCCTAAAGAAACAGGCAAAAAGGCTTAAACCGGTTAAAAATTTGAGTGCCTCCTTTACAATTGAATTTTAGTTTTCGACTAAATTCAAGAGCTTATTTACAGCTTACTTGTACCAACAAAAAACCCTGGCTATTTATTTAGCCGGGGTTTTATAGTTTATAAATCTCTTAGGAGATTGGGATTATTTTACTTCTTCGAAGTCAACATCTGTAACAGTGTCAGCGTTGCCTTCCGCGTGAGGTGCGCCTGCGCCACCGTCAGCACCTGGTGCGCCGCCTTGCTGGCCTGCATCACCTGTTGCTTTGTACATCTCTTCAGATGCTGCATTCCATGCGTTGCTTAATTCAGCCTGGGCTGCATCAATGTCGCTGAAGTTTTTAGCTGCATAAGCTTCTTTCAGTTTTTTCAAACCTTCTTCAATCGGAGCTTTTTTATCTGCAGAAATTTTATCACCGTATTCTTTCAGCTGCTTTTCAGTCGAGAAGATCAGGCCATCGGCACCGTTAAGTTTTTCAACTTCTTCCTTTGCCTTTTTGTCAGCATCAGCATTTGCTTCAGCTTCGTCCTTCATCTTTTTGATCTCGGCATCAGTTAAGCCTGAAGATGCTTCGATACGGATTTTTTGTTCTTTACCTGTTGCTTTATCTTTTGCGGATACGTGTAGTATACCATTAGCATCAATATCAAAAGTTACCTCAACCTGTGGCACGCCACGAGGTGCTGGTGGAATACCATCCAGGTGGAAACGGCCTATTGTACGGTTAGCCGAAGCAATCGGGCGCTCACCCTGCAGGATGTGAATCTCAACCGATGGCTGGTTATCAGACGCCGTAGAGAACACTTCCGATTTTTTGGTCGGGATAGTAGTGTTTGATTCTATCAGTTTGGTCATTACACCACCCATAGTTTCAATACCTAATGAAAGCGGGGTAACATCAAGCAATAACACGTCTTTTACTTCGCCGGTTAACACACCACCTTGTATAGCTGCACCAATGGCAACAACTTCATCCGGGTTAACACCTTTTGAAGGCGCTTTGCCAAAGAATTTCTCAACAGCTTCCTGTATCGCAGGTATACGGGTTGAACCGCCTACCAAAATCACTTCGTCAATATCCGAGGTACTGTAACCTGCATTTTTCAAAGCAGTTTTGCAAGGCTCGATAGTACGTTTGATCAAACTGTCAGCCAGTTGCTCAAATTTGGCACGGGTTAAAGTTTTAACAAGGTGCTTAGGCACGCCGTCAGTTGCAGTTACATATGGTAAGTTGATTTCGGTTTGAGCCGAGCTCGACAACTCGATTTTAGCTTTTTCTGCAGACTCTTTTAAGCGTTGTAAAGCCATTGGGTCCTTACGCAGGTCAACACCTTCGTCGCTTTTAAATTCGTCAGCCATCCAGTCAATGATTACCTGGTCAAAGTCGTCGCCACCAAGGTGTGTATCACCATCGGTTGATTTTACTTCAAACACGCCATCACCTAATTCAAGGATCGAAACGTCATGTGTACCACCACCACAGTCAAATACGGCAATCTTCATATCCTTGTGTGCTTTGTCAAGGCCGTAAGCCAGGGCAGCAGCAGTAGGTTCGTTTATAATACGGCGAACTTTTAAGCCTGCAATTTCACCTGCTTCTTTAGTAGCCTGGCGCTGTGCATCGTTAAAATAAGCCGGTACGGTAATAACCGCTTCGGTAACTTCATGGCCCAAAAAGTCTTCGGCTGTTTTCTTCATTTTCTGAAGTATCATGGCCGAGATTTCCTGTGGGGTGTACATGCGGTCACCAATTTCAACACGCGGGGTATTGTTATCGCCTTTAACCACTTTGTATGGCATGCGCGCAGCCTCTTTGGTAACCTCGTTAAACTGGTTTCCCATAAAGCGTTTTATTGATGAAATAGTTTTTGTAGGATTTGTAATAGCCTGGCGTTTCGCAGGGTCCCCTACTTTACGTTCGCCGTTGTCGATAAAAGCTACTACAGACGGCGTAGTACGTTTACCCTCGCTGTTGGCAATAACTACGGGCTCGTTACCCTCCATTACTGCAACGCAGGAGTTAGTTGTTCCTAAGTCGATTCCAATTATTTTAGACATATGATTATATTTTCCTGATTGATTGTTATTGTTATTGTTTACTACAGCTATTCAACAAGGCATGTGCCAATCATTACTTTGGCAGGAAAAATGGCGGGGAATGACGAAATGATGAAGGAGAAAGGTTAAAAACCGTCAGTTAATTGTATAAAAACGGTGACAGGTTGGCAGGCGAGGTGGCATTTTGCAATGATGGTTTGATACCATATCTTCATGGGTCGCGAAACAAAGTGCTAAAACACGAATACTCGTTAAAAGTAGTCTTATTGACAAATAACAGGTTTTAAAACAGCTTGCGGCAATAGCTGCCGGGCGTCCCCAACAACAATTGCCTGTCGTAATTACTAAATTAGCAAGTTGGACAAGGGCATTCACCTGGAAGCAAACAGGTTTTGGTTGCAGCGCATTGGAATAATCCGGTGCAGCAGCCCTGGCTGTACGATACGCCGTTTTGTCCGTGCATTGCGCAGCCTGGTAATTTGCCGCCCTGAACTTCTCTCATTTCTTTTTTAGAAAGGGGTTTTCCTAAGTTGGAATTCATAATTTGATGTTTGATTTTTTGGCCCTGGTTTTTAAAAGGTACAAGGCTCACTACCTTTTTGAGGCTGATTTATATAGTTTAGTAAATCATTCAATAAAAAATTAAATTGAAAATGGCCCAAGGCAAAAAAGCGGTTGAGGCATTGTATTGCGTTTAGGTTAAGATAAAACTACATAAACTTATCCTACAAAACAAAATATTTTGAGCAATTTAATTTGATAAAAGTGTGCGAAAATTACTTTTACACAAAAAAATACGCTGGCAGTTGTAAATATTTATATTTGGGTATAAATAAAACGCCTCTGCAACTCAACACACTCAAAAGGCAGACTACACTGCCTGGAATTGTATAACAATTAGCCAAATACACACGGCTAAAACTTCAATTATCAAATTGGACAAAGTTTTTTATTGTTATTAATTTCAAAAATCAAATGTTTTTTATCGAATCTGAAAGGTTGCGGATGATACCGTTAACACATGAATTATTACAGTTATTACACACCAGTAGAGCCGCAATGGAGCAGGCGCTCGGCCTAAAGACATCAAATTACCAGGTAAGCGAATTTTATCAAAAAGAGATAGACGATGCGATGATAAACTTTTGGCTGCCAAAAACTCTTGTCAACCCCGATGCCTTCAAATGGTACACGGATTGGGAAATAGTGCTCAAAAGTATCAACACGTCTGTCGGTGGGATGGGATTTAATGGCGAACCCAACGAGAACGGCGAGGCAGAAACAGGTTATATGATTGATGAGCAGCACCAAAACAAAGGCTACGCAACCGAGGCGCTGCAATTATTAAGCAACTGGGCTTTTACTGATGCAAGGGTTGAATCTGTTATTGTGCATACCTACCAGTATAACCTGCCATCAAGAAGAATACTGGTAAAATCCGGATTTGAAGAAGTTGGGATGGATGCAGATGGGCTGATGACCTTTCGGTTAGTTCCTTCGAAATCCACTATTGTTTAGCATTCAAATGGTATATAATAAAACCTTCCTGCCATTGGCAGTGAGGGTTTATTCGTTAATTAATCTAATAAGCACAGTTCAATAGCTTCTTCTAAATCCATCAATGCCTCATCTATTGTTTTCCCGGCAGCGTGGCAGCCTTTAAACATCGGGCAGGAATCGACGAAGACATTGTCTTCGTCAATTTCAATTTCTAATGGGAAACAAAATATTTTCAATAGCTCTATTTTTTGAAATTTAAAACCATGATATAAAAATACTATTTTTGTATATGAACATACAAGCTGAAAAAATCGAAGTAATTAAGCTAATAGCTGATATTGAAAGCGAAAAGGTTCTTAAGAAAATTAAATCCATTTTGAAATCAGAAAAAAAAATGGACGAAACCGAAAGAATTTTAGCTAACCCGGCAATGGTAAAACGCCTTGAAGAAAGCCGGCAGCAATTTCTTGATGGTAGAGGCGTGAAGGTTTCTTTAGATGATATATGGAAGTAATATTTACTCCCGATGCTTTAGAAGATTTAGCCTATTGGAAACAAAAGCACAACGATAAAATTCTTGCAAGGATAAAAGACCTGGTAAAGGCTATTCAAGCGACTCCATTTCAAGGTATAGGCAAACCCGAACCTTTGAAACATAATTTCTCCGGAATGTGGTCGAGGCGAATTAATCGCGAGCACAGGATCATTTACGAGATCGTATCAGGAAAAATTATAATTCATGCTTTAAAAGAGCATTATTAAATTCGAAAATCTTTACAAGGCTTTTCTAACCCAATAATTTATAAAAAAGAATGCCCCGCCAAAAGCGGGGCATTTCCTTAATAATTAGATTTATTTGGATTTAAAATTATTCGCCTTTTTCTGCATTTTCTTCATTTGCAGCGGGAGCCTCAGGAGCTTCTGGTTCAGCAGCAGGAGCTTCAGCTACCGGTGCCTCTGCCACAGGGGCTTCAGCAACTGGTGTTTCAGCAACCGGCGCAACTTCAACAGCTTCGGCTACAGGAGCAGCTTTAGCAGCTGGCTCAGCAGTTTTAGCTTTAGCAGAACCTCCACGACGACGGGTTGATTTCTTTTCAGTTTTAGCAACGTCGGTACCGTAAACAGTGTTGTAATCAACTAACTCAATCATTGCCATTTCAGCGTTGTCACCTAAACGGTTTTCCATTTTGATGATACGTGTGTAACCGCCCGGACGGGTAGCTATTTTCTCAGCAATCTCGCGGAACAGGATGCTCACAGCATCTTTATCCTGCAGATAGCTAAATACTGTACGGCGTGAATGCGTAGTATCGTTTTTTGCTTTTGTAAGAATTGGCTCAACATAACCGCGTAAAGCTTTTGCTTTTGCTAATGTTGTAGTAATGCGCTTGTGTAAGATAAGCGAAGTGGCCATGTTGCTCATCATCGCCTTGCGGTGACTGTTGGTGCGGCCTAAGTGGTTTAATTTTTTACCGTGTCTCATTGTTTTTTTGTTGTTGTGGCACGTGCATACCGTCGGACGGCGTTTCCGTCAAGTCCTTGGAATTATGCAAATACTCAGTTGTAAATTTGAGTGATGGGTAGTGAGATCGCCTCAGTACGTTGCTCTGTTGTTATTAAATGTAAAATGGTGATTAAAGAACCGAAACTAATTTCTATTCTCTAATCACCATTCACTGATTATTCTTCGTCTAACTTAAATTTCGACAGGTTCATACCAAAAGATAAGCCTTTTGATTTAACCAGGTCCTGGATTTCAGTTAATGATTTTTTACCAAAGTTTCTGAACTTAAGCATGTCAGCAACGTCATATGATACTAAATCGGCCAGGCTGCGGATATCGGCAGCTTTAAGGCAATTTAATGCGCGTACTGAAAGGTCAAGATCAACCAATTCGGTTTTAAGGATTTTACGCATATGTAAAATTTCCTCGTCAACTTCTTTGGTTTCTTCTTTAGCCTGTGCTTCAAGCATCATGTTCTCGTCGCTGAACAGCATAAAGTGCTGGATAAGGATCTTAGCCGCCTCTTTAAGTGCATCTTCAGGATGGATTGAGCCATCGGTAGTAATATCCAGAACTAATTTTTCATAGTCTGTTTTTTGTTCCACACGATAGTTTTCGATGGTATATTTAACGTTTTTGATAGGTGTGTAAATCGAGTCGATTGCTATTACACCTACGTTAGCGTCAGGATTTTTATTTTCTTCACTTGGAACATAACCGCGGCCCTTGTTAACAGTAAGCTCAATTTCAAGCGTTACTGACGAGTCCATGTTACAAATAACAAGCTCAGGATTTAAAACCGCAAAGTTGTTTGAAAACTTGGTGATATCACCTGCATTAAAAGCATCCTGGCCATTAATGATAACAAATATCTTTTCGCTGTCGCCAGATTCACCGGTTTTCTTAAACCTAACCTGTTTAAGGTTAAGTATAATTTCGGTAACGTCTTCTACAACGCCTTTAATGGTTGAAAACTCATGCATTACTCCCGAAAAACGTACTGAAGTAATCGCAAAACCTTCAAGCGAAGAAAGTAAGATACGACGCAGAGCATTACCAATGGTTATACCGAAACCTGGTTCTAACGGACGAAACTCAAACGTGCCATCAAAATCAGTTGATTTCTGCATGATAACCTTGTCTGGTTTTTGAAATGCTAAAATTGCCATTTATATCCTTTATTTATTGTTTACTAATTGAAATGATTTAAACCACGAAATGATTGACAGGATATGCCAATCATAACGCGGATAAGTATCGTTATTATTTTGAGTACAACTCGACGATAAGGTTTTCCTTAATGTTTTCAGGAATCTCATCGCGGTTTGGATAGTTAAGGAATTTGCCTGTTAAATTGGCAGAATCCCACTCAAGCCAGCTGTACTTGTTAATTCTGCGGCCGGCTACCGAGTTTGTAATTGACTCAAGTGATTTTGATTTTTCGCGAACCGCGATAACGTCACCTGCTCTTAATGCATATGATGCAATGTTTACAACCTCACCGTTAACAGTGATGTGCTTGTGGCCAACTAACTGGCGTGCACCTGAACGGGTTGGAGATATACCTAAACGGTATACGGCGTTATCTAAACGGGCTTCTAAAAATTTCAGCAGGTTTTCGCCTGTGATACCTTCTTTAGCTGAAGCACGGTGAAACAAGTTTTCGAACTGACGCTCTAACACACCATAAGTGTATTTAACTTTTTGTTTCTCCATCAACTGGGTTGAATACTCTGATTGCTTTCCTCTTCTCTTGGAAGCACCATGCATGCCCGGTGGGTAATTTTTTCTGTCAAGCGCTTTATCCGGACCAAAGATTGGTTCACGGAAACGGCGCGCAATTTTGGATTTTGGTCCTGTATATCTAGCCATTTTTTGTGGTTTTTAAAGTATCAAGCAGCCCGCAGCTGCCGAATCTTAGCTTTAAAAAAATTGTTAATTAAACTCTTCTCCTTTTTGAAGGGCGGCAACCGTTGTGCGGAAGCGGTGTAATATCTTTTATTGTAGTTACCTCGATGCCTGCAGTTTGCAAAGTACGGATAGCTGATTCGCGACCGGCGCCAGGGCCTTTCACAAATACTTCAACCTTGCGTAAGCCTAAATCATAAGCAACTTTACCGCAATCAGATGCAGCCTGACCGGCAGCATACGGGGTGTTCTTTTTTGAACCTTTGAAACCCATTTTACCTGCAGACGACCATGAAATAGCCTGGCCTGATTTGTTGGTAAGGGTGATGATGATGTTGTTAAAAGTAGCGTTGATGTGTGCTTCGCCAACCGACTCAACAATTACAATACGCTTTTTGGTTACTTTTTTAGCTTTAGCCATTTTTTCTTTAATGTTTGAACCAATGAATTACTGGATTAACGAATAATCCGGACCCATTGATAAGTTATTTAATCAGGTAATCCTAACGACGAAAGAGCGGAAACTAATTTCTGCCCTTCAATCATTAATCACTATTTAGTAGCCTTTTTCTTGTTAGCAACTGTCTTACGTTTACCTTTACGGGTACGTGAGTTGTTTTTAGTACGCTGACCACGCAAAGGCAAACCTTTACGGTGACGGGTACCACGGTAGCAACCTATATCCATTAAACGCTTAATGTTAAGCTGAACTTCTGAACGCAAAGAGCCTTCAACTTTTATCTGATCATTAATTATACCACGTATAGTAGCTAATTGCTCATCATTCCATTCTTGTACTTTGGTATCAAAATCAATACCAGCTTCAGTCAAAATTCTTTGAGCTGTTGAGCGGCCAATGCCGTAAATGTAGGTTAGGCCAATCTCGCCTCTTTTATTCTTTGGTAAATCAATACCTGAAATCCTTGCCATATTTTTTGTTTGTGTTTTTAAGTAATAACCGAACGGCGGGCCACCGTTGTACGGACTATCACAATTTCTTTAATTATCCCTTGCGGGATTATCCCTGACGCTGCTTAAACTTCGGGTTCTTTTTGTTTATAACGTAAAGTTTCCCGTTGCGGCGTATGATTTTGCAATCAACACTGCGTTTTTTAATGGATGCTCTAACTTTCATCTCTGTTATTATTTATATCTATAGGTTATTCTACCCTTTGTTAAATCATACGGACTCATCTCCAGTTTAACCCTGTCGCCAGGTAAAATTTTGATGTAGTGCATCCGCATTTTTCCGGAAATATGCGCAATAATCTCATGACCATTTTCCAGTTCAACCCTGAACATAGCATTTGATAATGCTTCCCGAATTGTTCCGTCCTGTTCAATCGATGATTGTTTAGCCATATTTTACTGATTATTACTTAATTATCCGCCTTAAAACCGGGATGCAAAATTAATAAAAATATTTTAATTATTATTAATTTCTTTTAAAACATTATCTACGTACGAAAACGTTGAAAGAATATCCGGTTGTCCCTTCCTGATGGCCACTGTATGCTCATAATGAGCCGACGGCTTGCCATCAATGGTTGATACTGTCCACCCATCGTCCCAAAACTTAACTCGGGCTTTGCCAGCGTTAATCATAGGCTCAATTGCAATCACCATTCCTTCTTCCAGTTTTACCCCCGACCCACGTTTACCGTAGTTAGGTACCTCGGGCTTTTCGTGCAACTCTAATCCCACTCCATGTCCTACAAGTTCCTTCACTACGCCATAACCATGCTTTTCAGCATGTTCCTGAACTGCGTACCCTATGTCGCCAATGCGTAAACCTGCAACAGCTTTCTCAACCCCAAGGTCAAGGCACTCGCGGGTGACGCGCATTAGTTGTTTTACAGTATCACTAACTTCGCCAATCGCAAATGTAAATGCTGAATCGCCGATGTATTTATTTAACACCACGCCGCAATCAACCGATACCATGTCACCCTCAACCAGTTCTTTTTGGCTTGGGAAACCGTGTACCACCTGGTCATTAGGCGAAATGCATAGTGAATACGGAAAACCGTGATAGTTTAAGAATGCAGGAACACCCCCGTTGTCACGGATGAATGTTTCTGCAAGCTTATTTAATTCGATAGTTTTGATACCGGGGCGAATAACTTTCGCAATCTCCCCAAGTGTTTTGGAAACAAGTAAAGAACTTTCTCTTATGAGCTCTATCTCCTCGACAGACTTATAATGGATCTTTGACATTGTTAATTTAGATAACAGGCTGGCCGGTATCGCCTGATGGGATAGCGGTGCGCCCTTTAATTCTTCCTGTTTTCATTAAGCCATCATAGTGACGCATTAACAGGTGGCTTTCAATTTGCTGCAACGTATCCAATACAACACCCACTAATATGATTAGTGAAGTACCGCCGAAGAAACGCGAAAACGAACTGGTTATACCTACCATGCTGGCCAAAGGAGGAATGACAGCTATGATAGCCAGGGCTATTGAGCCGGGTAAAGTAATTCTTGATATTACACCATCAATAAAGCTACCTGTATCTCTGCCTGGTTTAATACCGGGAATAAAACCGCCGTTCTTTTTCATATCCTCAGCCATTTGGTTCGGATTAACAGTAATAGCAGTATAGAAATACGTAAACAGGATAATTAGTATTGCAAACAGCACATTATGTCCCCACGAGGTATAGTCAGACAATGCCATTAACACTTTATTTTGTGCCGCATTCGGGAAAAATTGCTGAACGGTCGCAGGAATAAACATTAACGCCTGCGCAAATATAATAGGCATTACACCCGCAGCATTTACTTTTAACGGTATGTACTGGCGAACACCACCATATTGCTTGTTACCTACAATACGTTTTGCATATTGAACAGCAATTTTACGGGTACCCTGCACAATAAGTACAGTAAACATTACCACAGCAATTAGCGCTACAATTTCAACTATAAACACCACCAAACCACCTGCAACACTGGTAGTGCGCGACTGGAACTCTGTTAAAAATGCACCCGGCAAAGCTGATATAATACCTACCATGATGATCAGTGATATGCCATTGCCAATACCTTTATCGGTAATTTTCTCACCAAGCCACATCACAAACATAGTACCGGAAGTTAACACGCACATATTCAAAATAGTGAAATAGGGGTTTGCCAGCTCCATTTGCTCAGGAGATATCTGCGACCTTAAGTAACCGATAGCCTGCAATGCAGTAATACCGATCGTAAGATAGCGTGTCCACTGATTAATTTTATTACGACCACTTTCGCCTTCTTTTTGAAGTTTGGCAAAATAAGGCACCGCTATACCCAATAACTGCACCACAATGGAAGCCGAAATATAAGGCATTACACCTAACGCAAAAATTGACGCACGTGAAAACGAGCCCCCGGCAAACATGTTGAGCAGCCCGGCTATGCCTTCTTTGTTTTGATCATGGTTCAGCGAAGCAGCACTAACGCCTGGCAGGACCACGTATGACCCTACGCGGTATATCAAAAGAAATAAGAGTGTGTTAGTAATACGCACTCTTAAATCATCGATTTTCCAAATATTGGATAATGTGGTGAAAAATTTCTTCATCGAAAAATTATAGCTTAACTATGGTACCACCTGCTGCTTCAATAGCTTTTTGTGCTGTAGCAGTAAATGCATGGGCTTTAACTTCTAATTTGGCTTTTAATTCGCCACGGCCTAATATTTTAACAAGGTCGTTGCGTGATGCCAGTCCGTGTTCTTTCAGTGTATCAAAATCAACTGATGATAACGAATATTTCTCAGTTAATGCCTGTAACACGTCAAGGTTTACACCTGTGTACTCAGTACGGTTAGGATTTTTAAATCCTACCTTAGGCACACGACGCTGTAATGGCATCTGGCCACCTTCAAAACCAACTTTTGTGCTGGTACCTGAACGTGAACCGGCGCCTTTATGGCCACGGGTTGATGTTCCGCCACGGCCAGAGCCTGTACCACGGCCAATTCTTTTTCTATTTTTAGTAGAACCTTCTGCAGGTTTCAGATTACTTAAATTCATGATATTAAATATTTTCTACCGCTACCAGGTGATTAACTTTTTTAACCATACCGATGATAGCTGCAGTAGCTTCAACTTCTACACTGTGGTTGATCTTTCTTAAGCCCAGGGCCTCAACCGTACGTTTTTGGCGCTCACTTCTATCGATCACGCTTTTAATCTGGGTTATTTTGATTTTTGCCATGACAGATTATCCGTTAAATACTTTACCTAAACTAACGCCGCGTTGCTGGGCTACAGTATAAGCATCACGTAATTGTGATAATGCCGATACAGTTGCCTTAACCACGTTGTGCGGGTTTGATGAACCTTTTGATTTTGCCAATACGTTGTGTATACCGGCACTTTCCAATACTGCACGCATTGCACCACCTGCAATTACACCGGTACCGTTTGCTGCTGGTTTTATGAAAACAAAACCACCGCTAAATTTACCAATTTGCTCGTGAGGTATAGTGCTGTTGATAATTGGAACTTTTACCAGGTTCTTTTTAGCATCATCAATACCTTTTGCAATAGCTTCAGTAACCTCTTTAGCTTTACCTAAACCATAACCTACAACACCATTCTCATCGCCCACTACCACAATGGCACTGAAGCTGAAAGTACGGCCGCCTTTAGTTACTTTGGCTACACGCTGTATGCTCACCAAGCGGTCTTTTAATTCGATCTCGCTTGTTTTTACTCTTTTTATGTTGATTGTTGACATTTCTCTTTTCGATTAAAAGTTTAAACCACCCTCACGTGCACCTTCAGCCAGTGATTTAACACGACCATGGTACAAATAACCGTTCCTGTCGAAAACCACATCTACTATACCAGCTGCAATAGCTTTTGAAGCAACCAACTTGCCAACGGCAACCGACTGATCAATTTTAGTACCTTCTGCTGCAGTAAAATCTTTTGATAACGATGAGGCCGACACTAATGTCTTGCCGCTTACATCATCAATGATCTGTGCATAAATACCTTTATTGCTCCTGTATACTGACAAACGAGGGCGTGTTGAAGAACCTGAAAGGCGCTTCCTGATCCCCATCTTAATTCTGTCTCTTCTTGATAATTTTGCTCTAGCTGCCATGACGATTATTTTTTAGATGCTGATTTACCTGCTTTTCTTCTCAATACTTCGCCAACAAACTTGATACCTTTACCCTTGTATGGTTCCGGTGCACGTAACGAGCGTATTTTAGCTGCTACCTGGCCTATAAGTTGTTTATCAATTGACTCTAAAATGATAGTTGGGTTTTTACCCTTATCAGCAGTTGTTGAAACTTTAATCTCTTTTGGTAATTCAAAAACGTAGTGGTGAGAGTATCCCAACACTAAATCTAATGTGTTACCTGTATTGGTTGCGCGGTAACCCACACCCACTAATTCCTGCTCAATTTTGTAACCGGTGGTTACACCAACAACCATGTTGTTTATAAGCGCACGGTATAAACCATGTAATGCTTTATGGCGTTTTTGATCAGAAGGGCGTTTTACAACCAGGTTTCCTTCTTCCTGTTCAACAGTGATATCACTGTCAACAGCCTGTTGCAACTCCCCTTTTGGGCCTTTTACAGTAACAACATTATCTGCCGATACCGAAATTGTAACCCCTTGAGGTAGTGCTATAGGTGATTTTCCTACTCTTGACATTGCTTAATTTCCTCCTATTAATATACGTAGCATAAAACCTCACCGCCAACATTCTGTGCGCGTGCTTCCTTATCGGTCATTACACCTTTAGAAGTCGACAGGATGGCGATACCTAAACCATTTAATACTCTTGGCATATTATCCATGCCTGCGTATTTCCTCAAACCTGGTTTACTGATGCGTGCAATGCTGCGGATAGCAGAAATTTTAGTTATCGGGTGGTATTTCAAAGCCACCTTGATGGTACCTTGAGGACCATTGTCTTCAAACTTAAAATTAGCAATGTAACCTTTGTCGAAAAGCACCTTAGTGATTTCCTTCTTCAGATTTGATGCAGGAATTTCAACAACCCGGTGGTTGGCTTTAATAGCATTCCTTACTCGTGTAAGATAATCTGCGATTGGATCTGTATTCATTTTATTGTGTTATGATAGTGGTTTCCTTCCGGTAACGTCCCGGGCGACCTTCTATCGGTTAATTCATTGTATTTCGGAATTCGGATGTTCGATTTCGGATTAACCGTTCGCGCTGTCCTATTCCTGCTGATATTCAAATTCCGAAATCGTAATTCCGAAATCTGACATCAATTTACCAGCTTGCTTTCTTTATTCCGGGGATCTTTCCGGCCAGGGCCATATCACGGAATGTAACACGTGATATACCAAACTGACGCATGTATCCGCGCGGACGGCCTGTTAATTTGCAACGGTTATGTAATTTAACCGGTGACGAGCCTTTTGGCAATGCATCTAATGCTGCAAAGTTACCTTCAGCTTTAAGGGCCGCTCTTTTTTCAGCGTATTTAGCTACTAATTTAGCACGTTTAACTTCACGTGCCTTTACACCTTCTTTAGCCATTGTTAGTTGGAGTTTGATTTTTAAATGGTAAACCAAATTGTTTCAGTAACTCTAATGCTTCAACATCATTTGTTGCCGAGGTTACAAAGGTAATATCCATACCCTGTATCTTGTTTATCTTATCGATATTGATTTCAGGAAAAATGATTTGCTCAGTTACACCTAAAGTATAGTTTCCGCGTCCGTCAAAACCTTTATCGTTAATGCCTTTAAAGTCACGTATACGTGGCAATGCAACAGCAATTAAACGGTCAAGAAACTCGTACATTGTATTGTCGCGCAAAGTAACACGTACGCCGATAGGCATGTTTTTACGCAATTTAAAGTTCGAGATATCCTTTTTAGATTTTGAAGATACAGCCTGCTGACCGGTAATAGTGGTCAACTCAGTAATTGTATTTTCAATAAGCTTTTTATCAGTAGTAGCACCACCAACACCCTGGTTAATGGCGATTTTTTCAAGCTTAGGAACCTGCATTACGCTTTTGTACTGAAATTTGTCTTTCAGTGCAGTACGAATTTCGTCCTTATACTTCGTTTTTAATCTTGGTACGTATTCCATTACTTAATTTCCTCTCCTGATATTTTTGCAAACCTTACTAATTTACCTGCATCATTCTTTTTACGGCCAACGCGAGTTGCTTTTCCTGTTTTAGGATCAACCAGCATCAGGTTCGAGATTGCGATAGCAGCTTCCTGCTTAACAATTCCACCGTTTGGTTTTGCTGCATTTGGCTTAGTGTGTTTTGATACTAAATTAGCACCTTCAACAATAGCTCTGCCCTTTTCTAATATTACTTCTAATATTTTACCTTGCGATCCTTTTGAATCGCCGGCTATAACCTTAACCAGATCACCTTTTTTGATCTTTAGTTTGGTTGGTTGTGTGTGTTGTTTCTTTTCCATTATTACAATACCTCCGGTGCTAATGATACAATTTTCATAAATTGTTTTTCACGCAATTCCCTTGCTACCGGGCCAAAAATACGTGTTCCTCTTGGCTCGTCCTGGTTGTTTAATAACACCGCGGCATTGTCGTCAAAACGGATATATGAACCATCCTTGCGGCGGATCTCTTTCTTAGTTCTTACAACTACAGCTTTTGAAACGGTACCTTTTTTAACGTTGCCTGATGGCAGGGCGCTTTTTACGGTAACTACTATCTTATCGCCGATTGATGCGTACCTTTTACCGGTACCACCCAACACACGGATTACTAAAACTTCTTTAGCACCGCTGTTGTCAGCTACGTTTAATCTTGATTCCTGTTGTACCATCTTATTTAGCCCTTTCTAAAATTTGAACTAATCTCCAGTTTTTGTTCTTGCTAAGCGGGCGTGTTTCCATAATCAATACGGTATCACCTACACCACAAGTATTGGCTTCATCATGAGCCATAAATTTGGTAGTCTTCTTAACGAATTTACCGTAGATAGGGTGTTTCACTTTACGCTCAACGGCAACCACAATAGATTTTTCCATCTTGTTGCTTACTACCAGGCCGGTACGAGTTTTTCTTAAATTTCTTTCCATTTTTCCCGATGCTTAATTTATTCAGAAGCTGCCGCCGATTTGCGCTTTGTTAACTCCGTAGTTAAGCGGGCGATGTCCTTACGTACCTTTGTGATACGGGTAGGGTTTTCAATAGCAGAAACCGCATGTGCAAATTTCAGTTTGGTAAGCGTAGCTCGTTCCTCACTGACCCTGGCAACCAATTCTTCAGTTGACAACTCCAAAATTTCTGAGTTCTTCATTTTATTTAACTGTTTGTGTTATGTTGAAGAGGTTATAAAAGTTACCTGTTGTACTAAACGTATTACAACACATTTATAACGTTCATTTTTATTTATGCTTCTACGTAATCTCTACGTACTATAAATCTTGTTTGCACCGGCAATTTCTGTGCTGCCAGGCGTAATGCTTCTTTGGCAACATCCAAAGGCACACCTTCTGCTTCAAAAATGATCCTTCCGGGGCGTACTACCGCTACCCAGTACTCAGGAGCACCTTTACCTTTACCCATACGTACCTCTGCTGGTTTTTTGGTTACAGGCTTGTCAGGAAATATCCTGATCCACACCTGGCCTTCACGTTTCATAAAACGTGTTACAGCTATACGTGCAGCTTCGATCTGGCGGCTGGTTATCCAGGCAGGCTCGAGTGATTTTATACCGAAAGATCCGAATGAAAGCTCAGCGCCACGACTGGCGTTACCTTTCATTTTGCCTTTTTGCATCTTTCTGAACTTCGTTCTTTTTGGCTGTAGCATTTTCTTAAGCTTTTATATCGTAACGATATATTTTTCTACTAAATATTATTATCTCTTTCCTGGACCACCCGGGCGATTTCCGCCTGGACGGCTTCCTCCGCCTTGTCCACCGGGACGATTACCGCCCGGACCGCCTGGGCCACGATTTCCGCCCGGGCCACCTGGACCGCCACGGCGATCACCGCCTGGTTTCCTGTCGCCTCTGCGTTCGCCACCGCGCTCGCCGCCTCTTTCGTTGCCGCCACGGCCGCCGAAGCCTGCCGCGCCGCCTTCAGGGCGTCCGCCTTTACCGCTGGCGCTGCTTGCGCCACCAATGTTTGGCGATAAATCGCGTTTGCCGTAAACCTCGCCTTTGCAAATCCAAACCTTAACACCTATTTTACCATAAGTAGTTAATGCTTCAGCTAATGCATAATCAATGTCTGCACGGAAAGTATGTAGTGGAATTCTTCCTTCTTTATATTGCTCGGTACGTGCCATCTCAGCGCCACCTAAACGACCTGATGTCATCACCTTTATTCCTTCAGCACCCATTCTCATGGTTGAAGCAATAGTGGTTTTCATTGCACGACGGAATGAAATACGAGCTTCAAGCTGTTTTGCTATGCCTTCAGCAACTAATTGTGCATCAAGCTCAGGGCGTTTGATCTCAAATATATTGATCTGAACTTCCTTTTTAGTTAATTTCTTTAACTCTTCTTTTATCTTGTCAACTTCCTGACCGCCTTTACCTATAACAATACCCGGACGGGCAGTGTGTATAGTTACAGTAATACGTTTTAAAGTACGCTCGATAACTACCTTTGATACACCACCTTTTGAGATACGTGCTGATAGATATTTGCGGATCTTTTCGTCTTCAACTAATTTGTCGGCATAGTGATTGCCACCGAACCAATTAGAATCCCAACCTCTGATGATTCCTAATCTGTTACCTATTGGATGTGCTTTCTGTCCCATTTCAAATTAATTGTTGTCGTTTTTACTGTCTACGATCAGGTGTACATGGTTTGAGCGTTTGCGGATACGGTATCCCCTTCCTTGCGGAGCAGGGCGTAACCTTTTTAGCTGACGACCACCGCCTACTGAAACCTCTTTTACATATAAGTTGCTGTCTTCAACACGCTTGCCTTCGTTTTTTGCTTCCCAGTTTTTGATGGCTGATAACAAAAGCTTTTCAACGCGTATTGCGGCTTCTTTATTTAAAAATTTTAGGGTATATATCGCTTTCTCAACGTTCATACCACGGATAAGGTCAACCACCAAACGCATTTTACGCGGTGAGGTAGGGCAGTTCTGTAATTTGGCAACAGATGCACCACCAACCTGCAATTTTGCAGCTTCCTTTTGCTGTCTGATTAATACAGACCTTTTAATTTTTGTTGTTGCTTCCATGCCTTATTTTTTCTTTTCTGCGTGACCACGGAATGTACGTGTTGGTGCAAACTCTCCCAGCTTGTGTCCAACCATGTTTTCTGTTACGTACACAGGGATAAATTTATTACCGTTGTGTACTGCAAATGTATGACCAACGAAATCCGGAGAGATCATGGAGCGTCTTGACCATGTTTTTACAACCGATTTCTTATTTGAATCATTCAGAACCATAACTTTTTTGTCAAGGTTATGATCGATGTAAGGTCCTTTTCTAATTGAACGTGCCATTGTTATTTCTTCCTTCTTTCAATGATATAACGATCCGATGTTTTCTTTTTGTCGCGGGTTTTGTAGCCTTTAGCTAATAAACCTTTGCGCGAACGTGGGTGACCACCTGAGGCCCTGCCCTCGCCACCACCCATAGGGTGATCTACCGGGTTCATGGCTACACCACGAACTCTTGGGCGACGGCCTAACCAGCGTTTGCGGCCGGCTTTACCTAACACAGCGTTTGCTTTGTCGCCATTTGAAACGGTACCGATAGTTGCCAAACAAGTTGACAAAATCATACGGGTTTCGCCTGAAGGCAATTTGATGATAGCATATTTGCCGTCACGTGCCGAAAGCTGTGCGTAAGTACCTGCACTACGTGCTATGGTACCGCCCTGGCCTGGGTTCAATTCAATATTGTGAATAATTGAGCCTAACGGTATATTTTTTAATGGTAAGGTGTTACCAATTTCAGGTGGCGCTGTTTCGCCCGATATAACAGTTAATCCAACTGTTAAACCTTCCGGCGCTATCATATATCTTTTCTCTCCGTCAACAAAGTGTAACAGAGCTATACGTGCCGAACGGTTAGGATCGTACTCGATAGTTGCAACTTTTGCAGGGATATCAAATTTATTGCGTTTGAAATCAATTAACCTGTAGGCTTGTTTATGGCCACCGCCCATGTAGCGCATGGTCATTTTACCGCTGTTGTTACGTCCGCCTGACCGAGTGTTCGCAGACACAACCAACGACTTTTCAGGAACGTTTGTTGTGATATCCGATGTACTGGTGTCTATGCGGAAGCGGGTACCGGGTGTAACCGGTTTAAATCTTTTAACTGCCATCTCTTTATTTATATACCGCTATAAAAATCAATTACTTCTCCGTCTTTCAACGTAATAACCGCTTTTTTATACGCTGCAGCGCGGCCGCTAACGGCGCCTGCTTTTGTATTGCGGGTTTTAAGTTTACCAACGTATTTCATGGTGTTTACAGCTTTCACATTAACACCATACATAGCCTCAATGGCTCCTTTAATCTGAATCTTGTTAGCTCTTGGATCAACTTTGAAAGCATAACGGTTAAGCTTCTCGGTTAATTGAGTTACTTTTTCAGTAAGTAAGGGTTTCTTTAAAATTTCCATAATTACTTAGCTAATGCTTCCTCCAAAGTTTTAAGGGCACCTGTAGTTAAAATTAGCTTGCCTGCGTTTAACACATCATAAGTGTTTAACTGGTTTGCCACAATAACCTTAGTTTTTTTCAGGTTCCTGCTTGATAAATAAACATTGTCATTTGCAGCGCCTAATACTAAAAGTGTTTTTACATCACTAACATTAAGATCTGACTGAAGCTGTATGTAGCTTTTAGTTTTGATTGCGTCAAAAGTAAAGTCTTCTACAACTACTATGTTGCTGTCTTTTGCTTTGTATGATAAAGCAGAGTTGCGGGCCAGTGATTTAAGCTTCTTGTTTAACTTAAAGCTGTAATCGCGCGGCTGCGGACCGAATACACGGCCACCACCATTAAACAATGGAGATTTTACGCTACCTGCACGGGCACCACCGGTACCTTTTTGCTTATATAACTTGCGGGTTGAACCTGCAATTTCGTTACGCTGTTTTGATTTGTGTGTACCCTGACGCTGGTTAGCTAAATACTGCTTAACATCAAGATAAATTGCGTGATCGTTTGGTTCGATACCGAATACGGACTCAGGAAGTTGCACCTTGGCACCTGTTTCTTTACCTGATACATTTACTACTTTAACTTCCATCTTATTTATCCACTATTACGAATGAACCCTTAGCTCCGGGGATGGAACCTTTAACAACCAGCAGATTTTGTTCGGCGAAAATTTTCACAACTTGTAGGTTCTGAATCTTCACACGCTCATTTCCCATCTGTCCGGCCATACGCATACCTTTAAATACACGTGAAGGCCATGAAGACGCTCCCATTGAACCTGGTGCACGTAAACGATTGTGCTGACCGTGAGTTTGCATACCCACACCCGCAAAACCATGACGTTTTACAACACCTTGAAAACCTTTACCTTTTGAGGTACCAACCACATCAACAAAGTCGCCTATCTCGAAGATATCTACCGAAATAGTGTCTCCTAATGCTTTTTCGTCCGTGAAAGTTTTAAATTCAACCAGCTTACGTTTTGGTGTAGTGCCGGCTTTCTGGAAGTGACCTTTTAAAGGACCTGAAGTGTGTTTTTCTTTTTTCTCGCCATATGCAAGCTGTACAGCTGCATATCCGTCGGTTTCAACAGACCTAATCTGTGTTACCACACAAGGGCCAGCTTCGATTACTGTGCAGGGAATGTTTTTTCCTGCTTCATCGAAAATGCTGGTCATTCCTACCTTTTTACCAATAATTCCTGACATTTTCTTTTTTAGTTTGTGTCCATCGAAGCAGTAGGGCTTCGTTCAAGACATATTATTCCCCCCGAAAGGGACGGCAAAGATAGAAACTTTACAGTAATTATCAAATAGTTAGTGAGTTATTTTTTTATAATTTATTTAGAGGGGGATTTGTGAGGGAATTGGTTGATTAAATGAGAATAAGCAGCGATAATTTTAAGTTGAGTTCGGTATGAGAGGCCTCATTTACGCTAAAGCATCCGTCTCCGGTTCTTAGGTTGCGATACTTGTACATATTCCATGGATAGAATTTAGCGTTACCCATCCATTTATGCGGCCTATATTATTACCTATCTGGAACCGCTCACCCTGTATTGCCTTTATTATATGCAGGTATTGAGTTCCGTTTACCTTACATAAAACTATATCCCCTTTTTCAAGCGATCTTTTGCCGATAGGTTCAACCGTCACTAATTGACCTGATTCGATCTTTCCTTTCATAGAATTGCCCTTTGGCCGAAACTGGACCGTTTCGCCATTTTTTAGTTTTTCTATATAGTGGGTTGCCCAACTCATCGTATAAACTCGCGCCTGGGGAGATTACCAAATCTACAATTTTCCTTTCGGCTTGCGGTAAAGGGTTTTTTATCTTAAAATAAAAAACTTGCATGTTAAATTTAAATACATAGCTTCGTGATGCATTGTTAACTGATGCAATAAACAACCATGATACAAACGGAATTACTGAAGGGCACACTAAGCACCATTATTCTTAAATTACTGGAAGAAAAAGGCCGGATGTATGGTTACGAGATAGTGCAATTGGTTAAAGAAATGTCGGATGAAAAAATACTGGTTAAAGAAGGCTCGCTTTACCCCGCGCTTCATAAACTGGAAGCAGATAAATTGTTAGTTGCCGAAGAAGTATTTATCGGTAAAAGGATCCGTAAGTACTATAGCCTTACACCTTCCGGAAAAATATCGGCTAAAGCATCGGTAGATGAATTGCTGGCATTCTTACAAACCATACATCAATTAATTACCGCACAGCCATCAAAACCATATGGGACAACTTAGTGACTATGAGGAAATGATAATTCTTGGGCACATCATAGCTGATGGGGTTACCGATAAGGCTCTTCAAAATGACTTGCTCGACCATTATTGCTGCTTTATTGAAGAAATACTATTAACCGGCGCTGATTTTGAATCGGCTTATAAAACTGCATTCCAGGCCATTACACCCAACGGTATGCACGAAATACAGGAGGAACTTTATTTTATTTTAAACCATAAACAACAAACGATCATGAAACGCACCATTTATTTCGCCGGTTTTTTAACAGTATTCTGTATCTCCACCGTTATTATGTTCAAAACCATGCATTGGCCGGGCGCTTCCGTCTTATTCCTAATCGCTTTCCTTTTAGTAATCGCTACCGCCATTATCCTGTTCTCAAGTTCAATAAAACATTGGAAATCTCATACAGCGGGGTATAATGTACGGGTAGTAACAGGGTTCTTGGCTGCATTACTAATCTCTGTTGGCGCTATTTTTAAATCACTTCATTATCCAACAGCAGGCGCACAAATAGTAGCAGGCGTGTTGCTGCTCAACCTCGTATTTCTGCCCATGTTCTTTTATCATTTATACCGGGGAGAATTAATAAACACAGCAAAAATTAACAATTAATTACCTCAGCGAGACAAAAATCGGGCCGATAAAAAAGATGGAATATTTGATTATTAAGCACTTACAGGCGGTGTTGCCAAAAAAAAATGCGCTTACGTCGTGTTGGTTGTTAGCCACTTACTCAAATCAGACCATTTATTAAAATTGGAATCATTTATAATCAGCGAGTTACACTTTACCAAAGGTGTTCCAAAATGTAAAAATGGAACCCAGGCTTTTGATTGCCAAACCAATTCAATTATTCTTCAATCAATCGATGAGAAAAGTGAACACCGCTATTCATTTCATCGACAGCATCCTGCAAAAGTCTTTTATTGGCTTCGCTTTTAATTATGTAGGAAGTCCCGTCCCTTAAATCATCGCCATCTAAGTTATTGTCATTAATTTCTGTTTCGTCATTCATTTCTCCATTTGTTTATTCAAATGCAAGAAATGATCGTTACCAAAAACTTGCGAAGTTTTGAAAGCTTCGCAAGTTTTCCTATATTCAGCCATCGCTAACTAACTGACTCAAAATGAAATCCCCTTTAAAAATCCTCATTACTTTATTACTAGTAACTGTACTTTTCAGTTGTAAAGAAGCACCCAAAACAAACAACCGCCTGGCCAATGCCAGTCGCGAAGACAAAAATGGCTGGATATACCTGCACCTGGCAGGCGCACCGGCCGACATTGGCTACCAGCACGGTTTCCTGGCATCTAAAGAAATTGATACCATGATTAAGGTAATGCAATATTACCTGCCAAGCAGCAGCGGCAAAACATGGGAATTTTATCGCGCAGCTTCCGCCAGGTTTTTATGGAAGAAGGTCGACAAGGAATACCAGGATGAAATGAAAGGTATTGCCGAGGGCCTGCGGGCTAAAGGCTTTAAGTACGATTCGCTCGATATTACTGCGTTGAATGCTTATTACGAACTGCCTGGATATTATGTGCCTTTATTAATGAACAAACTTAAACCCGGCAGCGGCGACAACCGGGCGCCCGGCAATTGCAGCGCCTTTATTGCTACCGGCAGCTTTACAAAAGACCATAAAATTGTAATAGCCCATAATAACTGGACCGACTACATCGTAGGCGAACGCTGGAACGTAATTGCCGATATAAAACCCGAAAAGGGCAACGAATTTTTAATGGATACCGGCCCCGGCTTTATTCATAGCGGCGACGATTTTGTGGTAAGCAAGAGCGGTGTATTGATAACCGAAACTACCATAACCCAGTTTAAGGGCTACGATACCACCAAAACAGCCGAATTTGTACGTGCCCGCAAAGCCGCCCAGTACGCCAACAACATCGACGATTTTGTAAAAATAATGACAACCGACAACAACGGCGGCTATGCCAACGACTGGCTGATTGGCGATACCAAAACCAACGAGGTTGCCAAGCTTGAACTCGGGCTTAAAAACTTCAAAGTATGGCGCTCGAAAGACACGGCCATTATTGGTTCCAATTTCGCCATAGACCCTAAACTTATTAAAGAGGAAACCACTTTTGACGTAAACGACAAAACTACATCGCCAAATGCACGCAGGAAGCGCATGGAAAAACTGGTTTATGTAGATTATAAAGGCAAGCTTAGCGACACCACCGGCAAAACCATCGAAGGCGATACGTACGACGCATTAAATAACAAAGACGCCTATAACCGCTGCGTTATTGATGGCCACGTAGAAGAAGACCCAATGGGATGTAAGGAATTTAATGAACCTGCATTTTTCCCGATGGGTGCGGTACAAGGGAAAGTAACCACCAGCAACCTGGCCGGTAAAATGCAAATGTGGGCACACATGGGTCACCCCGGTGGCGCCGATTTCCTGGCCGGGCCATTCCTTAAGAAACACCCGGAATATGTTAAAACCCAGGGTAAATATTTAAGGAATATGAAAGCTTATCCGTGGACGTTGTTTAGCGCGGCTGCTAACTGATTTTTAATTGGGCAGTGTTATTTATCGCCATAATGAAACCGGCACTGCAAAATTGAGCATTTCTGATCCGAGCCTTTTGTACCGGATATTTGGTAAACTAACCTATGCTCACCTGTAATTCTTCTGGACCAGAACCCTTTGAGACCGTGCTTCAGGGGTTCTGGTTTTCCTAAGCCTGCAAATGGTGTTTGTTTGATGGATTTTATAAGATCCCGTATTTTATTAACGGTTTCAGGATCATTCTCAAGCCAGTATTCAAAATCCTCCCAGCCATTTTTTGTAAACTCCGTGTTCATGCTAACGCGTATTGAGTTTAATCAAAGGCGTAAGGAATCACTTCTCCGGCATTAAGCTGTTCGATAGACTCTTCCAGCCTCTTCCTGTTTGCACCAGTGGATAGTAAATGGGCTGTTTCATTTAACGAATTATATTCCTTAATCGAAATAATTACTATGGCATCGTCGTCATTATTATTCCTGGGAACGACAATAACATCCTGCGAACCGCTTACTCCGTCAAAGTAAGCTTTCATCTTTGTTCTTAACGACGATATTGTAATTGCTTTCATAATTGTACTTTCAGATGTACTTTATAACGTACAAACATACATAAATATTTTATAATAATCTTTTATCGCCAATCAGCGAAATCAACGCAATCAATCAAATCAGCGGTTTACTCGCTCATCAACCTTCTTATCAACTCCGCGCTTTGCTTATTCCCTTCTTCCAGCCTGCCATCAAAAAAGGCCTGTACATCGTTAAAATGCTTTTTGTAGCCCTGCATATCGCCGTAACCAATTATCGACGACCATTCGCGCACAGCTGAGTGGAACTCCAAATCGTCGCCTCGGATGGTTTTATCATACAGCGCTGTTTCTATCGATTCTTCCAGCAGTTCTTCATTTTTAAATAAGTATTCGGCGATACCCAGGCGTAAACGGAAAGGCGGTGTTTGACAAATAAGGTTATCATAAGGGTTTACACCCAGGTGGTACCAGGCATCAACCATACTCAATATACTCAGGTGCGAGTTGGGTTTGCGAAGATGTGCATTGTCTGACAATGAAAACTCTTTCATCACCGAGTCATTCAGCATAATTGGCTTGCGGCTTTCGTGGAAAACAAAATCGCGGGCACGGTAAAGCCTGGCGCGGAACGCTTCCTCTTCCTCCTTTATCATCAGCTTAAACAACTCCGACTCGGATGTGGCATAGCGCTTAACTTGTTGCCTTGCATAGGGATTCAGTATAGCCAGGCCTGCGTACACGTGCGCTTTGTAGCTAAATATACGCAGGGTGGTCAGTATCTTTACATTATCTATACCACCAACGTACGACGCATTCTCCCATGGGAAAAACCCGGCTTCTTTCCATGCTGTGCCCATGCTCTCAAATCCTACGTGCGTTACAGCCTGCGTGTCGGCAACCATCTTGTCGTGCTCGTGGTAATCGTTCAGTTCAACAATATCCGAGTCGATAGACGTAAACAAATCCAGCATGCGCTGGTATGCGGCGTCATCAGCGCGATGGCGTATCAATATCAGCTTCTGACCTTTCGGTTTAAAGCCCGGGCCGTGCATGCCGTGAAAGGTGATGATTTGCGCATCGGCAGGCAGGTATTTTTCGAATGTGTTTATCTCGGGGGTTTTAACTGACGTTTGGCCGGCTACTATAGCGCCATACTTGGTTGATGAACCAAATTCGCCAACAACTTGTGCCATGCGGTCGGCTTCAACTGAATAGATGATTAAATCGCTAATGCGCGACACATCTTTGCCGCTATCCATCACCTTAATATCATATGGTGCAAGCTCGTCTTCCAACCAGTCGCGGTTTTCAGGCAGGTCGCAGCCACACACTTTGTAGCCAGCTTCTGCAAAAGCTTTGGCGTATAACCGCCCCATATCACCCAAGCCAATAATACCTATATTCATCCTGCTAATATAGCTATGAGTAGCAAAATTCCGTATGAAACCTTACATTCGCATTTATAAAAGGGTATTTTAAGGCAATAAAAACCGTAAAAGCCCTGTTTTGTTAATATTGTTGAAATAAACTCACCCTATGAACAAGCTTTTTATCGTAAGACCATTCATCATTATCTTAATAATAATAGCCGGTTACGGACGTGCGCTTTCCGTTAATTTGCAAACACCGCCTCCGGTAGCGAAACCGGTACAGGCCAAACCTGCTTACAGGCCAGCCCCCACGTTCAGGTTTCGTAAACCCACCCATGAAGACACGTTGCTTATGCGCGATAAATCAATAAGCGGGCAGTATAAATACCTACTAACCAAAGTGTACCATATGCAGGAACCCTTTGTTACCTCGTTTTACAAAAACATGCGCGACACGATGAATGTCGATCGCAAAAAACTACAGGAAGCTGAAGCAAAACTTGCCGCTGCAACCAAAACCACTACCGATCTGCAAAGCAATGTATCTGAAAAAGAAAAATCGCTTGCACAATCAAACTCACGGGTTAACGCCATAAACCTGTTGGGTATTTATATCGATAAAGGCGTTTATAACCTGATAATGTGGGGCCTGGTAATTGTGCTGGGGCTTACCGCAGCAATAGTTATCTATCGCTCGGGCAGCTATAGCCGCGAGGCACGTTACCGCATTGACCTTTACAACGAGCTTGAAGAAGAGTTTAAAACCTACAAAGCCAAAGCCAACGAAAAGGAAAAGAAGCTTGCCCGCGAACTGCAAACCGAGCGCAATAAAGTTGATGAATTAATGGGCAGAAGCTAACCCCCAGCCCCTAAAGGGGACAATAAAAGCTATGACAACATTAAAATCCATCAACTATTCCCCCTTTAGGGGGTTAGGGCGCAAAGCCTACCTCTTTGGCTGGAATCCCGTTAAATGGGAATGGCCCGACCTTGACCAGGATATTGAAAAGCTAAAAACAACCGGTAAGCTGGAAGATAACTGGAGCGTAATCAGCCATAAAAGTATACGACCAGGCGATAGGGCTTACATGATAAGGCTTGGCGTTGAGCCGAGAGGTATTTTTGGTTCGGGTACTATAGCCTCCGAGGCTTATCCGGCTTTTCGTAACGGGCGGCATTATTACCGGATAACCATTGCGCTCGACGTGTTGCTTAACCCCACCAAACAAAGTATTCTTGGTATGGATATTTTAAAAACCGGTAACTTATCAACACAAAACTGGACGCCCCAGGCTTCAGGCATTTCTATAAAGCCGCAACTGGTGGATGAGCTGGAAGGTGTTTGGCTTAGTTTCCTGGATGAACAAAACCTTTTTGA
This sequence comes from Mucilaginibacter flavidus, assembly GCF_024055575.1. Taxonomy (GTDB): domain Bacteria; phylum Bacteroidota; class Bacteroidia; order Sphingobacteriales; family Sphingobacteriaceae; genus Mucilaginibacter; species Mucilaginibacter flavidus. The sequence goes on from NZ_JAMXOE010000001.1 coordinate 817,991, forward strand.
TATTTAGCCGCCAAAGTAATAAAATCCATTTTCTCGTTTTTGGTACATGTAACTTTTTGACGTTTTTTTAACAAAACAAGTTCATCCAATCCTTGTAGTACAATGTATACACTTGAAACTTATGGTTATTTTAAAAATCAGCACAGACAACACCCACGAACGCGAACTGGAAATAGTTAACGAAAAAGGCGATTGGGCAAACGGCAGTTATCATTTATTTTCCGCACACTTTGTACATGAGGGCGCAAAGCTTGAATCTGAACCGCATAATACAAAAAGCACCCGATTTTTGGGCGAGCTAATTGTAGATAAAGACGACGCAACCTGGGAATATAACGGCGACAAGCTAAACAGCGACGAACAAAAACAGGTTGCCGATTTTATTTTGGATTACAGCGCGCCGGATGGCGGGTATTAATTGGGTTTTGTTTGTCCGTCCGGTTTTAAGAGGCCATAGGGTGCGGACGGAGTTTTACTACAGGAATATTGGGTCTTGTCGGTTATCCCAGAAAAATAAAACTATCACAACGGGTTCGTGAATCTCATAAAACATTGAACAATTGCGGTGAATATGAGCTTTGCGGATATTCTCATCAAAAGTGATTGATTTAAATATAAATGGCGACGATGATAGTAAGTCCAAAACGTGAGCGACCCGTTCTTCAAATTGGTCAGCATATTTTGCGCCCCACCTGTTTTCAATCTGAATTCTGATATCCTAAAACGTTTCTATCGCCGCCTCAGAAATCACTACTTCATAATTCATCTATTCGACAAATGCTTTTTCCTAAACTCCTCTAAGGTTATCGTACGGCCAGCTTTTCCATCCTCCTGCCCTCTTTTAATACCGTCTATTACATGTTGAGGGAGTTGTTCTCCAGCGTCATCATCCTCAAAAAAAGAGATATTATTCGCTTCTAAGAAATCAGCGATCATTTTTTCCTGATCCCCGTTCGGGTATAACAAATAAGTCTTCATAAATCAAAAATACAAAATACAAGTAAACCAAAAAAGCCACTTCTTTCGAAATGGCTTTTTCTTTTATCTTGAATCCTGATTCTTATATCCTGATTCTAAACATTCCGGCTCTTCCGGTACTACCGCACCTTTATTTCAACTTCAACACCGCTTGGTAATTCAAGGCTTACTGGATTTTAGTGATAAATCCATTACAAGTCTTTTCAACTATGCAACTAAAATTATCTAAAATCGCGCTGGAGGTGTAAGGCTTGTTATCAGGTTTGATTAAAACTGAATCTGACTTTGAAAATGTCTTACCGTCACATCGCAATTCAAGCACTCTAATCGTATCACCATTTGAGGTAATAATTATAGTATTTGAATTAAGTGCGAAAATTCCACAATAGCCCAAAGCATCAGACAACACTCTACCGCGAATTTGCCGGTCTAAAGTAAAATACTGCCACTGGTCTCGACATTTTGAAAGACGATTTATTAAGCGATAGTTTATACGATGACTTGAACAGCTAATACTCAAGCATAAAAAAGGCACGATCATTAGTCGGTAGCGCATTACTAAAGATAAAGGTATTTAAAACCCAAAAAGCCACTTCTTTCGAAATGGCTTCTTCTTTTATCTTGAATCCTGATTACTATATCCTGATTCTAAACAGTCCGGCTCTTCCGGTACTATCACACCTTAATTTCAACTTCAACGCCGCTTGGCAATTCAAGTTTCATCAGGGCATCAACAGTTTTCGAGTTCGAGCTGTAAATGTCTAATAAGCGCTTGTATGAGCATAATTGAAATTGCTCACGTGCTTTTTTGTTTACGTGCGGTGAACGCAATACTGTAAAGATTTTCTTTTCAGTTGGTAACGGAAGTGGTCCGCTAACTACAGCGCCCGTAGGCTTTACTGTTTTTACGATTTTCTCGGCTGACTTGTCAACCAGGTTGTAATCGTACGATTTTAGTTTGATCCTGATTCTTTGGCTCATGTTGTTTTTGTTTTAACCTCCCCTAAGAGCTATTTGTTAGGGTTGGTTGGTTATTTATTATTTAAAAAGTTGATTGGCAACTAATCTCTAATCACCAATCAACTAATCTCTAATTAAGCGTTAGCAGCAGCTTTTTTTCCTCTTGCTTTGGCAACTACTTCTTCCTGTACGTTACGTGGCGCTTCAGCATAGTGATCAAACTCCATGGTTGAAGTAGCACGGCCCGAAGTAATGGTACGTAACTGGGTTACATAGCCAAACATTTCAGAAAGTGGTACAGTAGCTTTAATTACCTGTGCACCTGCACGTGAATCCATACCTAACAGCTGGCCACGACGACGGTTCATGTCACCGATAACATCACCCATGTTTTCTTCAGGGGTTAATATCTCAATTTTCATGATCGGCTCAAGCAACATCGGTTTACATTTTGGCAACGCCTCGCGGTAAGCAGATTTAGCGGCTATCTCGAAAGATAACGCATCTGAATCGACTGCGTGGAACGAACCATCAATTAAACGTACTTTTAAGCTGGTTAACGGGTAACCTGCCAATACACCATTTGCCATTGAAGCAGCAAAGCCTTTTTCGACAGATGGAATAAACTCACGCGGGATTGAACCACCTGAAATTTCGTTCACAAACTGTAAACCTTCTTTACCTTCGTCATTCGGCGAAATGATAACCTGGATATCGGCAAATTTACCGCGACCACCGGTTTGTTTCTTATAAGTTTCGCGGTGCTGTACAGTACCGGTAATTGATTCTTTGTAAGCTACTTGCGGAGCACCCTGGTTAACCTCAACTTTAAACTCACGTTTTAAGCGGTCCATGATGATATCAAGGTGAAGCTCGCCCATACCTGAAATTATAGTCTGGCCGGTTTCTTCGTCTGATTTTACACGGAAGGTTGGATCCTCTTCAGATAACTTGCCTAAAGCCATACCTAATTTATCTACGTCGGCCTGTGTTTTAGGCTCAATAGCTAAACCGATAACCGGCTCAGGGAAATTCATCGATTCCAATACGATCGGGTGTTTCTCGTCGCAAAGGGTATCACCTGTTTTAATATCCTTAAAGCCTACTACCGCAGCAATATCACCTGCACCTACGTTAGGTATAGGGTTTTGCTTGTTAGCGTGCATCTGGAATATACGGCTGATACGCTCTTTATTGCCCGAACGCATGTTGTGCACATACGAACCAGCTTCAAGGTTACCTGAGTATACGCGGATAAAGCACAAGCGGCCCACAAACGGGTCGGTTGCAATTTTAAACGCCAATGCTGCAAATGGCTCTTTTTCTGATGGCTGACGAACAATTTCTTCGCCGGTATCAGGGTTTGTACCCACAATACCATCAACGTCCATTGGCGAAGGAAGTAATTCCATCACATAGTCAAGCATGGTTTGAACACCCTTGTTTTTGAACGATGAACCGCAAACCATAGGAACAATCTTGGCATCCAAAACAGCCTTGCGTAAAGCGTCAAGCACTTCGCGCTCAGTAATTGTTTCAGGAGCGTCGAAGAATTTCTCCATCAGGCTCTCATCATAATCAGCTACCGATTCAAGCAGTTTTTCTCTCCACTCGGTTGCTTCTTCAATCATATCAGCAGGGATAGGCACTTCGGTAAAGGTCATACCTTTATCATGCTCATTCCAAACAATACCTTTCCAGTTAATTAAGTCAACAACACCTTTAAAGTTCTCTTCGGCGCCAATTGGCAACTGAAGCGGAACAGCGTTGCTGCCTAACATGCTTTTCACCTGTTTTACAACATTTAAAAAGTCGGCGCCGCTGCGGTCCATTTTGTTAACGAAACCTATACGGGCAACGTTGTAGTTGTTGGCAAGCCTCCAGTTAGTTTCAGATTGTGGCTCAACACCGTCAACCGCGCTAAACAAAAACACCAAACCGTCCAATACGCGCAACGAGCGGTTTACCTCAACGGTAAAATCCACGTGTCCCGGGGTATCAATAATGTTGATGTGGTATTGTTTGCCACGGTATTTCCAGTCGATAGTAGTAGCAGCCGAAGTGATGGTAATACCACGCTCCTGCTCCTGTGCCATCCAGTCCATTGTAGCTGCACCTTCGTGAACCTCGCCAATTTTGTGGCTAAAGCCCGAGTAGTACAGTATACGCTCTGTAGTAGTAGTTTTACCGGCATCAATGTGAGCGGCAATACCTATATTTCTTGTATATCTTAGATCTCTTGACATGTTAATTATTTAATTAGTGAATTAGTGAGTTAGTGAATTTTATGTGCACCAAACACTAATTATCTGAATGAAAGAGCGAAGTAACGAATTAACGATTAGCATAATGTTACTAAATCACTAATTCACTAATTCACTCAATCACTAATTTTTATTAGAAACGGAAGTGCGAGAACGCTTTGTTGGCTTCAGCCATTTTGTGCGTGTCTTCTTTCTTCTTCACTGCTGCACCTTCACCTTTAGCTGCCGAAATAATTTCGCCTGCTAATTTCTCCATCATGGTTTTTTCGCCACGACGACGGGCATAGCTGATCAGCCATTTCATACCCAATGCTACTTTACGCTCAGGACGAACTTCAGTAGGCACCTGGAAGTTTGCACCACCTACACGGCGGCTTTTCACTTCAACAGCAGGCATTACATTGTTTAAAGCTTTTTTCCATGTATCAAGGCCGTTTTCGTTGGTTTTTTTCTCAACTATATCAACAGCATTGTAGAAAATAGAATATGCGGTAGATTTTTTACCGTCATACATCATGTTGTTTACAAACCTGGTTACCAGAACATCATTGAATCTTGGATCAGGAAGAAGGATTCTTTTTTTTGGTTTTGACTTTCTCATTGTTACTATCCTCCTTTAATTATTTCTTTTTCTTAGCTGGTGCACCCTTAGTCGCAGCTGCTGCCTGACCTGGTTTAGGGCGTTTAGTTCCATATTTACTTCTGCGTTGGTTACGGCCTGCTACACCTGATGTATCTAATGCACCACGGATGATGTGGTAACGTACACCTGGCAAATCCTTAACACGTCCGCCACGGATCAAAACAATAGAGTGTTCCTGTAAGTTGTGACCTTCGCCAGGGATATAAGCGTTAACTTCTTTTCCGTTGGTAAGGCGCACACGGGCCACTTTACGCATTGCTGAGTTTGGTTTTTTAGGGGTAGTGGTATACACGCGTGTGCATACGCCTCTTCGCTGTGGACAGCTGTCCAACGCTGGCGACTTACTCTTGTCAACCAGAGCTACTCTACCTTTTCTAACTAATTGTTGAATAGTAGGCATTCTTCCTTTTTTTGTTTATTTGTTTTTATCCCGTTACCCACCAACACAGCGGGCAGTTTTTCGGGACTGCAAAAGTACGGACTTAATTTGTGATTTTCAATAGGTTGATGAAAAAAGTTTGCGGTTTAAGTTGCAGGGGCTGAAAGGGTTGGGAATGAATGTTGTTGAAAGGTTGTAATGTTGGAAAGTTGTAAAGTTGGGTGTTAAGTGTTTTTACCTTTTGTACAAGGTTACTTTTTGATTTTCAAAGTATTAAGATAAACGAAAGTTGAATATGAAAGTTGCCTTGCACACATTGAAAAATCATCCCATCGCGTTGGCATTTTATGCATTTTACATTTGGGTTTTCATATCATCGTGTATGCGGCAAATTGAGTTTGAGCGAGTAATGAAACAGAACAACGGCCATTGGCCATACGGCGTACGAGAATGGGAAGGCGTAATGTTAATATTAACGGCACTGATATTTTTTTTGATAAGTGGAGTTTTTGCGTTGGTGGTAAAAAAGAAACGCTTTTATATTTTGTTAATGATATTTATTGCAGTCCCCGTGATAATCTATCACTACTTATAAATTCCTGTTTAAGTTTGAAAACATCAAGCCTGTGCTGCTATCTCCCACCCGTCCCGCTTTTCGCTAATACTACACAGGCCTTAACCGCGATGGCCGGTATCCGCTGCAATCGGGTTTATTAAATGTGGGCTCGTGCACGTTGACACTGTAACGCTTGGAACGACTGTTATTCCCTATCCAAGCGTTCCAGGCGTTACAACCATTGTCTGAACCATGATTCGCTTGATTAAAGGATTAAAGGATACCTGGCGCAGGCACACCTTGGAACGCATGGAACGATTGTTATACTCCTTTACACGCGTTACAGACGTTACAAACCAAAAACTATACCGTTCGCAGCGAAAAAACTTGTACGACTTGCTTTATCGCGTTTATAAGTTTTCTCCTCGTACCTCGTTCGAAATGACATATTTATTTGTCACACTATCTCACCAATAACCCTGTAACGCTTGGAACGACTGTTATATCCCTTTACACGCGTTACAGGTGTAACAGTCATATTTTAGCTTTTACTTATTAAATTGTGCAGATTTGTATCGCTTGTATCGCTGCATTAGTCGCCATAGCGATACAGCGGCACAAATCAAATTATCGCTCAAATGCTTAATATTGAATTCTTCAGGATGGTGGAATTTGGCTAAAGCCTCATTTCGTTATTCCCTAACCGTCGGTTAAAACCGACGGCAATGAAGTAAAGAACGAACTATTTCATTGCCGTCCCTTTTAAGGGACGGGATTTAAAAAGCGTGTTGACGGCTTTAGCCAAAAATGTATGAGCTACAATTTGATTTGTCATTTGAGAAGGTAGTTAAGCAAACCCATAATTCAATATTGATATGAGCATACCAGAACAAATAGAAAACTATATTACCAGCCAGCCTGAACCAAAACGCAGTGAAATGCAAGCGTTGCATACACGTATACTTGAGGCATTGCCAGGCTGTAAATTATGGTTCGAGGACGGTAAAAATGCCGACAATAAAACCGTCAGCAACCCTAATATAGGCTACGGACTTTACACCATAAAATATGCCGATGGAAAGACCAGGGATTTTTTTCAGATTGGTTTGAGTGCGAATACAACCGGGATATCTGTTTATATCCTCGGTCTTACCGATAAAACATACTTAGCCCAAACGTACGGGAAAGACCTGGGCAAAGCAAGCGTGACCGGGTATTGCATTAAGTTTAAAAATTTAAAAGATATAAATATTGATGTACTTGAAACGGCAATACGGGATGGCGTTGAGATTACAAGGGAAAAGTGAAATAAAGCGGAAGGATAAATTATGGCTGCTTAGGTGGTGGTGATAGTGTTACCTTTATATTGGGATTTCTCTCCAACCCATAATAGCGGTCGCCCCTTGAGCGTTGATGAGCATAAAAATTAAACATGTGGTTAAATAGCGCACTGTAAATATTTCCCTCCTGCCCCATACTGTATAACGTTTCAACGTCTTTAATAAAGTCCATGCAAATATCAAACGGAACAATCTTGTACCCTTTAAATTTCTTTGTTATTTGCTGTTCGATAAAAATAAAATCGGCTTCGAATTCCCTGTAGGGCGACACAGTAACCACATTTATCGCTTCATAATACCTGGTAGCTTCATCATCCAACAGCTTTATGGTGGTTTGGTCTATCCCGCATATCGAATAATATGGCCCTAATAAGCTCACAGCAAACGATATTTTCTTTTCTCTAATGAGCATATTATCTTCATGCCTTTCTAAGATTAAATCAGCGCTGTAGCCAGGCATGAGCCCATACGTAGTGCCGTCCACTTCTTTATTTAATTTTGCGCTCACCCTTTTTACAAATGCAGACCAATTTCTGAAATTCTTTCTCACCCCTATACCTTCCCATATTATCTCCTGCAATTTTTTTATACCGGCATACTCGTGGTATTCAGGCTCGTAGCTGCTTAGTCCTGCCGGATAAAATGCCTTGATTGTTTCTCCAAGCTGTTTAAACAAAGAATTGTAGCTGCTATCTAACGGAAAATATTTTTTCATAAAAATCAACGGAAGCAATTTCAGCTAAAGATAAGTGAATCAACAAAGCTTTTTTATTTGATATTAAATATCAGCTTAAATTTCACCCGATATTTAAATACACTCCTTCCTTACCCGCTTACTACTATAAGTAAAGGACTGCTTTGCAACTAAATACCCTGAAAATTGATTGGATAGCCCACAGGGGCCTTATACTAACAAATTTAGTAAAATAAACTGGTATATCAAAATAATTCTTACTGATATTATTGCCTTTTTATACCTCATAATATAGCAATTTACTTACAGACCATTGCCTGTTGTTCTGTATCACCGTACTGACCAATACAGCAATACAAGCGATACAGGAGATAAAAATGTAAACCCACAACAGGATTAATCGTCGACGGCGTAAACTTTTTTCAAGACGAAATAGCTGGAACGCTTGTTACGCCTGTTATTCCCCAGTACAAACGTTACAGGTGTTACAGTGGTTTACATCAGCAATTTGTCTGAACCATGATTTTTCACAGGTGTTTATTTTTTAAGGCGTTCAAGGAGGGCTTCGCCGTTCGCATCATTAAAGTATTTGTAACGCCTGGAACGCGTGTTATTCCCCCTTACAAACGTTCCAGGCGTAACAGTGGAATAATAAGCAGGAAATTTTTTGAATGAACCGTCACCCCGGGTTTTACTGGCCGGGATGACGATTACAGGTAGATTATCTGCCGCCAAAGTACCGGTTAACAATGCGAAGGTTTGTCAGCGCAGTTTAATAAAGAAAAATATTTTCTTAAAGATTAAGTACAGCGAGAACAAATTTATTTGCCATCAAAAATATCAGATATCGAATAGCCTTTTGCCTTCCCTTCCTGTATTCTTTTAGCTTCGATTAAGCCCTGTCTTATCTCGTTCAAAAGCTTCTGCTTTTTTAATAATTCTTTATCAGAAACTACAGATATAACCTCACCGCCCATCTCTTTCACGATAGCCGACAATTTATCTTCTGCTTTTTTTGGTATCCGTATAGTCATTGTTACCATCATTAATCAAAGGTAATTGATAATATCCTCTTACTCAACATCAGCGTCATCAAAATCATCGGCATGATATACGCTAAAAAATCGGTGAAATCATCCTCAAATCGGCGTAATCCCTTCAAAAAACAGAAAGCCCCGGTTTACACTAGGGCCTTCAAAACACACCTCACTTATCCAAAAACTATAAACCTTATCTTAATTATAACCGCGATTATAATCATGGTCGTGATGCCAATGGCCCTCATGGTCATGATCCCTGTGCCCACCGCCGTAGCCTTCACGAACGATACAACCCGAGGTTACTGATACTATAGCGCATATTACCAGCGCGAATACAACAAATTTCTTTTTCATGGTGATTAGCTTTTAATTTCAATGCCTCAAATGTTGTGGCGTTTGTATGTTGGATGCTTTTAAATTGAAAAGGATTAATCGAAAAGAGAAAATACTGCCAACCCTGCTGAAAAAATCCTGTAAATATTGTTATCGTGTTAGGTGAAATCCGCCTATAATCGGTAAAATCCAAACCTTATATTTGATAATCAAAGAAATCCTGCAAATCTTGCTAATCCTTAAATCGTGTTAAATCCTTAAATCGTGTTAATTATGAAAAGAGCAGCCCTAATCATCATCGCACTATTTTTATTATCCACCAGCTTCCGCGCATCGGCACAGGTAACAACCAAATACGGCGACAACGTTAGCACGCTCGATGGCATTATTAAAGCCTTTTACGATGTGGTTAGCGTACAAAAAGGCGGTAAGGTTTATTTTGAACGCGATAGCCTGCTGCACTGGAAAGACGTAAGGGTTGGCGGCGTAAGTATGAATAAGGACGGCAAACCGGTAATCGGCTTTGTTACCCTGAAAAGGTTCCATGAACTGTCGGACCCTTATGTAGAGAAAGATGGCTTTGACGAGCGCGAAATAGCCCGCAAAACCGAGAGATTCGGCGCCATCTATCATGTTTTTAGCACTTACGAATCGCGCAACGTAGCCGGCGGACCAATAATCGACCGCGGAATAAACAGTATCGAACTATTTAACGATGGCACCCGCTTTTGGATACTGGGCTGGTTTTACGACAGCGAACGGAAGGACAACCCTATACCGGCGGAATATCTGAAATAGTTAATGATAATCAAAACTGAGGTTTAATAACAAACCCGTCATTGCGAGGAACGAAGCAACCTCTACATAGGACAATCAGGGAGGATAATGCATGTGTTAAGCATGCAGCCGCTTCTTCACGGTAGTTAAAGGTTCATGACTTGCGTAGTTCAGAGTTTGCTTCGTTCCTCGCAATGACGACATGATTAGTATATTGTTTAGGAAGATCCGGCGAAGACTTGCGATGCCAAACGACTAATTTACTAATGACAATCCAATAATTTAATCCTAAATTCGACTTTACCAATCAATGCACCTCATGAAAAAATCCATCCTGTTAATTATCCCCCTGGCAGTTTTATTTAGTTGCGAACAAAAAACCAAACAAGCGGCAGTGCCTGTTTCGGGCGATGCTGCGTTTGAAAAGTTATCGGAAAACTATTTAACAGGATTCCTGGCCTGGCGCCCGGCAAACGGCGTTGCATTGGGCTATCATCAGTATGATGGTAAGGTAACAGACATGGGTAAGGAATCTATCGGCAAAGAACTGGGGCGGTTAAAGGATTTTGACCAGCAGTTAGCCGCTACGGATACCGCATCATTAAGCACTAAAGATTTTTTTGATTTCAGGATATTGCGGTCGGCCATCAAAGACGAGATTTTCAATTTCGAGGATATGGGTCAATTCGACCGCAACCCCATGACCTACGCAGGTGCTGTTGACGTGAGCATTTACATTAAACGTAACTTCGCCCCGCTCGAAGAAAGGCTGAAATCGATAATAGCTATCGAAAAAAATGCAGCAAATGTTTTTATCGCAGCAAAAGCCAATCTTAAAGATACACTGGCCAAACCCTACGTTGAAACTGCCATTGAAATTGCACATGGCACTGCTGATTTTTTAGGTGGGGACCTAAAAATAGCTCTTAAGGATGTTAAAAATGATTCGCTGATGAAGGTTTTCAACGCGGTTAATAAAACTGCTATCGCCTCTATAAATAGCTACGCCACCTGGCTGCAAAAGCAAAAACTGCCAAAGGCGAATAACAAGTACGCTATTGGCACCATAAGCTACAAAAAGATGCTACTCTACAGCGAAGGCCTGACACTTGAGCCCGAAAAGATATTAGAGATTGGCTTAAGCGAGTTAAAAAAAGAACAAGCTGTATTTAACGCCGCTGCAAAAACCATCAACCCCAATAAAAAACCTATCGAGGTATACCAGGATCTGCAAAAGGAACACCCTACCGCCGAAAACCTGATACCCGAAGTAAGGAAAAATGTAGAAGCAATCCGCAAGTTTTTAACTGATAAAAACATTGTCTCGATGCCTGATTCGGTAAACCTGAAGGTTACGGAAACACCGCAATATGCCCGTGCAACCAGCACCGCATCAAACGATGACCCGGGGCCGTTTGAAACAAAGGCTACTGAAGCATTTTACTACGTTACCCCCGTTGATGCCAAATGGACGTCCAAACAAAAGGAAGACTGGCTGCGTCAGTTTGACTACTATACTACCGATAATATTACCATACACGAAGCATACCCCGGCCATTATGCTCAATTTCTGCACCTGAATGCTTCGCCGGCCACCAAAATTGAAAAGATATTTGGCAGCTATGCCTTTGTGGAAGGCTGGGCGCACTACTGCGAAAAAATGATGGCCGATGAAGGCTATGGCCACAATGGCGATACAGTAAAAGCAGCAAAATACAGGTTAACCCAATCGGGCGATGCATTGCTACGTTTGTGCAGGCTATGTGTTTCCATAAAAACCCATTGCCAGGGCATGAAGCTTAACGATGCCACGAAGTTTTTTATGGCCAACTGGTACCAGGGCGAAAAACCATCGTACCAGGAAGCCCTGCGCGGCACGTTCGACCCAGGCTATTTGTTTTACACCATTGGCAAGCTGGAAATACTGAAACTGCGCGCAGATTACGAAAAACAGGAAGGCGCCAACTTCTCGCTCAAAAAGTTCCATGATGAAGTGCTAAACCATGGAATGCCGCAACTGCGTTTGCTAAGAGAGGTGATGCTGAAGGATAAGAGTACGTGGGGTAATGTGATGTAGTTTTTCTTGATTTTCACCGATTGGAGAACGATTGCACCGATTTACCGAAAGTAGAATTTAACGAACGCTACTGCCCTCCCGTCAAACTCTGCGGTTTGCGTCTCTCGGGCGGTAGTGCCTGGTATTTTTTGTAGCTGTCGTTTATATACACCGCCAGCGATACATTGTTGTTTCCTTTAATAAACGCATAGGTGGGGCGGTACATCAGCATAAAGTCCTCCAGTTCAATTCCTTTCAGCGGTACTATACTGCCAACGTAAGTACGGGTAAATACTGCATCAATACGTCGCTCTTCCTGCTCCCTCTTAAAGTAACGTTTAAGCCGGCGGGCATCAGTAGCTTCCTTACCAAACCAGGTGGTTGGCGATAATACATAAAGCTTGCTCTTGGTGTATATTTCGGGATATTCTTTATGGGGATCGAATGCCTCCCGGGTTGAGTTAACCGTAACCTCGCGCAGGGCGATGGTTTTGGTAAACATTTGTATTTTTTTAGGCACCAAATCAATCACATACAAAGTATCAGACACATAACCCGGCGAATCAAATATCAGCAGGTTGCCAACTTCGGCCTTTATACTAAAGTTGCCGTTTTTATCGGTAATCCCGAGTTGTTTACTGTTGCTGTTCCTGATAAAAACATCCGCTAGTTTATTACCGCTCGCGCTTTCGTAAACAGTGCCTTTTAACAGTCCCTGTGCACTTGCAGATGTCGCTATTACAGCTAACAGCAAAATCAAAATATACCTCATTTTCATGGCAGATGAATTACACTGGTAAAATAACCTTATTTCATTAATAAAGGTTTTGATTTTAACATTTCGATAAACATTTTACACAGAAGTGGTGAATAGGGAGTGGAGAGTAGTGAATGGGTACCCTACCCTCCTATACAATCGGCCATACATAAAAAAATCGGCTGACAGTAAAATTGCCAGCCGACTTAATATGTTTAGAGGTATTCAACTATTCACCCCTCACTACTCACCAGTTTATTGCTTTTTCCAAACGTTATTGGCCTCGTTTACATCAGGGAAAACATGGTCTGGGTCATACGTAACAGACTCTATTGCTTCGGTCGAGTTGTATCTTAACCTCCAGAATTTATTGCGTTGCCACACTTCAACCGGTAGTTTTACACGGTCGGTTTTACCGCTAACGGTTTTAATTTCCAGGATAACCGGCATTACTTGTTTTTCAAGGTTATCGATGGTGATAATAGCACCTTTTGTTGGATCATTGTCTACATAGTCAACGCTGCGTACACCAACATCAAGCCTCCAGTTATTCTGGAACCAGCCTTTCCAGAACCATTGTAAACTTTCGCCCGATACGTTTTCCATAGTGCGGAAAAAGTCGTCGGGTGTAGGGTGCTTAAACGCCCATCTTTCAACGTAAGTTCTGAAAGCACGGTCGAAACGTTCAGGTCCCATTACCTGCTCACGCAGCAGTACTAATCCTGTGCTTGGTTTAAAATATTCATTCAGGCCTTTAATGTTTTCTTTGAAGCCATCGGCCTGGCTTAAAATTGGTTCAACACCAACGCGTGTCAGGGCGTCAGCAATCTTATGCAGATCAGTCGGATTCTTCTGGGCATATTCCCCTTTATTAAAGTCGTCTGTAGAAAGTGTATTAATAAAGGTATTGAAGCCTTCGTCCATCCAGCCGTGCAGCCTTTCGTTCGAGCCTACGATCATCGGGAACCAGGTATGGCCAAACTCATGGTCGTTAACACCCCAAAGGCTACCCTTTGTAGCCTTGTAGCCACAAAAAACAATACCGGGATATTCCATACCGCCAACTACACCAGCAACGGCAGTAGCAGCAGGGTAAGGATATTCGAACCATTTTTTTGAATTATATTCCAGCGATTTTTTCACGTATTCAGTTGAGCGGCCCCAGGCGTTATCGCCATCGCTCTCAACCGGATAGGCTGATATTGCTATTGTTTTCTTTCCGCTTGGCAAATCCATTTTAGCAGCATCTATAATAAACGATGCAGAAGATGCCCATGACGCGTCGCGTGCATTCTTTATTTTAAAGTGCCAGGTCAGCATCTTTTTGCCGGCCGGACGAGATGCAGGATCGGTAACTTCGGTAGCAGAGCGGATAACTACGGTTTTTTCGCTTGCAGCAGCCTGGGCCCAGCGTTTTACCTGTGCTGGTGTATAAACTTCCAGTGGGTTAACCAATTCACCCGAACCCACTACGATGTGGTTAGCAGGTGCGGTAATGGTGAAATCGAAATCGCCGTATTCCAGGTAAAATTCGCCTGCACCTAGATATGGCAGGGTGTTCCAGCCCATTACATCGTCATACACGCACATGCGCGGGTACCATTGTGCAATAGTGAATATCTTCCCGTTTTTGGTATCCAGGATACCTGTACGGTCTGAACCGTAATTTGGCGGAATAAAACTGTATTCAATTTTAAGCTTTACCTGGCCTCCTGCTGCGCCAACGCCACTTGGTAAAAATACCTGCATACGGGTATCGCTCACTTCGAACTTAACATCGGTAGCAACGCCCTTTGCGTTTAATATTTTTATCGATTTTATTTTGAAGCCGGCATCAAAAACCTGCCCGTTGCCCCAATCGCGGCTTGCCTTTACATTGCCACGCAACGGAACTATAGCCTGGCCGCGCGAATCTTCCTTAAACATGTTTTGCTCCATGTTCATCCACAAAAAGCCAAGTTTTTGCGGGCTGTTATTGGTATAGGTCAATACCTCCGAGCCGGTAATCTCATTTGTCTGGTCGTTTAGCGTAGCAGCCAATTGGTAATCAGCGCGGTTTTGCCAGTACTTTGGCCCCGGCTCGCCATCAGCAGCACGGTATTCAGTACCATTTTTGGTATAAAACGAGTACCCAAAGGTTTCGTGATTATCATAATTTGTAGCCGGCGGTGCAGCGGGCGCGTTTGGCGCTGGTGTGGTTTGCTGGGCACGGCTGATACCGGTTACAGCCAATAATGCCAGTGTAAAACCGGCTATTAGTTTTAGTTTCATTTTTTAAAAAGGTCAGTTTATAAAAATATACAGCAAGTATACTATTAATTGAGGAATGCTGCCTAAAGTAAAATAATTGTTACCGTTGGGAATTTGAAAATCACCCTTTTAGGGGGAGGATTATTGAAGTTGATTGGTTTGTGACATTGGCTTTTTAAAACCTTGAAACGGCTTTTTCCATAGCGATGGGTTTAAAACCCATCGCTATAAAAATTTAATTGAAAAATAATCTTTCGGAATTTTCCGTCTTTGCTGACTTTCCGGACTCAGCTCACTTAATAAACTTCTTACTGTACTCCACTTCATCAAAACCAAAAAACAAGAAATCGCCATCTTCAATAACAGGGCGTTTTATCATGCTGGTTTTCAGTTGCAGCAGTTGCAGGGCATCGGCTTTGGTTTTAATGCTTTCTTTTACGGCAGGGTCCAGCTGTTTCCAGGTTAGGCCCTGCTTGTTCATAAACTTTTCGTAACCGGCTTTTGCATCCCACTCGCCAAGTTTTTCGGGGCTTACGCCAAGTTTTTTAAAATCATGAAATTCGTAAGCAACATGGTTGGCCTTTAGCCAGTCGAGCGCTTTTTTTACCGTATTGCAGTTGGTTATTCCGTAAACTTTCATACCGCAAATATATTATTTTCCGGTTGTCGGTTTCTCCGCTCCTTTGGTATCATCATTATCAATGCCGCGCTGGTTCTTTTTAATCTCGGCCTTTAGTTTACCAAAGCGGTAGTTAAAGCCAAAATTGAACGAGCGCAACGGAGATTCTGAAGTATTGCTTTGGTAGAATGCAGGGTCGCGGGTGTAGCTGGTATAAGTGCGGTTTTTGCTTTGGGGGTTATTTACGTTAAAAAATATCGAACCCTTTTTATTCAGTATATCTTTTGAAGTACTGATACATGTGAACGTATTGGAGCTTGATTTACCCTGCAGTGTTATGTAAGCGCTGGAGTAGCCTGCGTTTATCCCGGCGCGCCAGGTGTCAGTTATCTTGTAGCCCATATAGGTGAAGGCATTGCCTGTTAGCCCTTTATTGCTGTAAAGCTGGTTGTTGAAATATCCTTTTATCCAAACGTTTGATACCCTGGCATTAAGGTTAAAGCTGATTTTTTTACTGATGGGATAATTAAAGCTGCCGTTAATACCCAGGTTTTTGTTGGTACCAAGGTTTTGAGGGGTACTGTAAGTAACCGTATCTACCAGCTTTGTGACGCGCTGAATTGTATTGTTGGAGAAAAAGTAGGACATGCCGATGTTGAAACCGCCTTTGCTAAACTTGCTGTAGTTAAGTTCCAGGCTGTGGTTAAGGGCAGGTTCCAGGTTGGGGTTACCCGAACTAATGAACCTCGGATTGGTTTTATCAACAAAAGGATTCAGGTCGCCAATATACGGCCGTTGTATCCTGTTGGTGAAACCAAAGTTAAGGCTGGCGTTATTTTTAAGCTTACGCTGCAACGATACCGATGGGAAAAAATTGTAATAATTTCTGTCGAGAAAGCCGCCCTGTGATAAAAAGTTTGCGTTGAGGTAAGTGCCTTCTATCCTTACACCGGCTTTTACACCCCAGTTATCTTTATTGTATTGATAGGTATTATAAAAGCCGTAAACGTTTTGATTGTAAATAAAATTATTGGTGCTTCTAGGGTCTACCGCGTATGTCTGTGTGGTATCGTTAAAAATGCTGTTCTCAAAATCGCTGATGTTGTGCCGCAATATGGCTTTAAGTCCACCCTCAATAGTGAGGTTTTTTAAGGGGTGAACATAATCTGCCTGTATATTCTGCTCACGCGATCCGGAGTTGTTAAACTGCGTATAGCTTGGCTGCCCGTAATTAAACCTATCGAAAATGCTGTTGCTGGTGGTGTTATCGCCTGGTGAGTTGGAGTACTTATAACTAAAAGTTAGCAATCGCTGTTTGCTGCTTTTAAAACCCAACTGGTAGTTAACTCCAAAATCAAACCCGTTATTTTTGTTGTGGCCGGTATTCCTTATCCGGTAGCTTTGGATAAGCGCGCCCAAATCATCAAACTCGTTCGAGAACTGGTTATTTTCACTATTGCTGTGCCCGTTGTTAAAATCGATAGAGCCGGTGATTAAGTTAAGGCTGTCAATTTCATAGCTTACCTCGGTGCTGGTATAAATATAACGACCTGAATTTACATTGGAAGAATTTTGCTTTAACAAGGTGGTATCCGGCTTATAAGAAGTCAGGTCGGACGTTGATGATGAATAGCGCTTCTTCTGGTATCCGAAACCGGTGTAATTAGTAACACCCAGTTTACCCTGTTTTATGTTGAGGTTTACGCCTCCACCGGGCCCGTAAAGCGTATTATAACGCAGGTTAACGTTGCCATTATAACCCTGGTCTATCTTTTTATTGGTGATGATATTGATTATACCTGCCAAACCCTCTGCATCATACTTTGCCGGCGGCGTGGTAATTACCTCAATTTTTTGGATGCTGCTTGCCGGCATCGACTTAAACACATCCGACGGGTTATGCGCCACCAGCGATGATGGTTTGCCGTTTATCAAAATTTTATAGTTGCTCTCGCCTTTTAGCTGGATGTTATCACTGGCGTCAACCGTTAGCAAGGGCACTTTACGCAACATATCCAGCACGTTTTGTG
The DNA here is from genome assembly GCF_024055575.1 of Mucilaginibacter flavidus. GTDB lineage: Bacteria > Bacteroidota > Bacteroidia > Sphingobacteriales > Sphingobacteriaceae > Mucilaginibacter > Mucilaginibacter flavidus. Next base: position 835,667 of record NZ_JAMXOE010000001.1, read on the forward strand.
TTTTAGTTTCAGGGTCTGCCTGTACATCATAGGTCAGGCGGTCAATTTCCTGTTTTACCACGGGCCTCAAAGCAGTTATGGAAACTTCTTTTAGTTGATTTTTTGCAGTAGATAAAAAAATGCGACCTACGTTTACCTCTTCGTCGCCGCCGGTTATCTTTATTATTTTGTTGCCATACCCTACCGACGCCACTGTTAGCTGGTATGTTTTACCGGTGACAGTTTTTAACTCAAAAGTGCCGTCATCTTTAGTAAGACCACCACGAACCGCTTGTTTGGTTGCAGCATCGATCAGCGAAACGGTAGCGTAACCAACAGGGGTTTTTGTTGCAGAATCTATAACTGTTCCTTTAACGGTTAATGGCTTTGGCGCTGGCTGGGCAAAAACTATGGCCGAAATACAACAGCACACAGCCATCAGTAAAAAATGTTTCATTAAGGGTATTTTGATATTTGGCGCGAAGATATTACCTCTGTCCGCATAAAAAAAACGTTTTTGCCTAATTTAACTATCATTTTAGTTACGTAACGCGGTTGTTACTTTGTTGCAGTAAATATTAGGCGGTAATACGCACTAATCCAGGTTACCCAGCTAATGTTCCTGATTGTTCCGGGACGGAAAGGAGATTAAGAAAAATTTTAAACTTTTAAAAATCCGGCTATTTATTATACCACGTCATGGTAAGTTCGGCACCGATGGTGGCGTAGCTTTTTATCATTTCTATCGAGCGGTCTATTAAAGCAGGCAGTTCTGGCAGTTCATTTTTGTCAAAAGCGTCAAGTACATAATCAACCTGGCGGCCTTTCGGAAAGTTATCGCCAACGCCAAAACGCAGGCGGGCATAATTGTTATGACCAAGAGTCGCTTCAATATGTTTCAGGCCATTGTGGCCTGCGGCGCTGCCCTTGGGTTTTAGGCGCAAGGTGCCAAACGGCAGGGCGATATCGTCAACCAGCACCAACACATTTTCGATCGGAATTTTCAGGTCCTTCATCCAATGGTTAAGGGCTTTGCCGCTAAGGTTCATAAACGTTGTGGGCTTTATCAGAAACAATTTACGAGCCTTGTGACTAACCTCGGTATAGTAAGCCAGGCGCATATTATAAAACTTCGCGCCTTCCTGCTTCGCAAATTCATTTAATATCATAAAGCCTATGTTATGCCGGGTGTCGGCATATTCGGGCCCAATGTTTCCTAAACCTACAATTAAATAGTTCATGCCCCCTGGCCCCCTAAAGGGGGGAATTTATTATTGCAGCTGCGCTGCAAAATGTATAATTATTAAAACGCGAAGATATTACTTTTAACAAAAACAGCGACAAGTATAAACTTATCGCTGTTAATTTTTCCCTTTTTGCTCCCCCTTCAGGGGGTGGGGGGCTATTTTTTACCGGCAGCAGCTTCCTGCTCAGCCTGGCGCAATGCACGTGAAGTAGTTACCGAAACAATGGTATCTTCTTTAGCGTTCATAATTGTAAGCTTGTTAACTGTGATGTCGCTAACCTTTACAGATTTACCAACTTCCAAAGTTTCAATGCTTACTTCAATAGCGTCCAAATGATCTTTTGGCAATGCTTTGATGCGCAGTTTTCTTAATTTTTGCACAAGTTTACCACCTGTTTTAACACCTGGCGAAGTTCCGGTTAATTTAACAGGGATTTCGATAGTGATTGGTTTCTTCTCGTCTAACAGTAAAAAATCCACGTGGATAATTTGTTCTGTCAACGGGTGAAACTGCAGGTCTTTAATAATAGCCTGTGATTTTGTACCGGCAATGTCTAAGTTGATGAAATGAACAACCGGCGTATAAACTACGGCTTTCAAATCACTTGCGGACACTGAAAAGTGGGTTTGGGTTGGCCCACCGTAAAGTACTGCTGGCACCAGGCTCTGGTAACGCAGTTCTTTAGCGTCTCTTTTCCCTACGTTCTCTCTTGGAGAACCGCTAATAGCAATTGATTTCATTTTTATTTATTTTTATTTATTGTAAGTCCATAGTCTATAGACAATGGTTTTATTATTATTCGCTTTTCAATTTTCACCATGGACTATCGACCATGGTCTGTGGACTTCTCAGTCTACCCTAAACAACTGGCTTATCGAGCCGTGTTCGTTTACATTCATTATCGCCTTGGCAAATAAATCAGCAGTACTAAGCACTTTAACTTTATCGCTTTGGTGTTTTAACCCGATCGTATCGGTAACAATCAGTTCGGTTAATACCGAATTTTCCAGCGTTTCGTATGCTTTACCCGATAATACAGGATGCGTACAAACTGCACGTACGCTGTTAGCGCCACGTTCCATAATCAACGCTGCAGCTTTTGCCAATGTACCAGCGGTATCACATATATCATCAATCAACACTATATCCTGCCCGGTTACATCGCCAATCAGCGTCATCGACTCGATTTCGTTGGCGCGTTTTCGGCGTTTATCGCATATTACAACCTCTGCATTAAAAAACTTGGCGAAGGTACGTGCCCTGTACGAGCCACCCATGTCAGGCGACGCGATAGTCAGGTTTTTCAGCTTCAGGCTTTTTATATAAGGAACAAAAATTATTGAAGCATCAAGGTGATCAACCGGGATATCAAAAAAGCCCTGTATCTGCGCAGCGTGCAAATCCATGGTCATGATGCGGTTGATGCCTGCGGCTACCAGTAAGTTGGCAACCAGCTTTGCACCGATAGCTACACGGGGTTTATCCTTCCTGTCCTGTCTTGCCAAACCGAAATAAGGGATCACTGCTGTGACATAATGCGCCGATGCACGCCTCGCGGCATCAATCATCATCAGCAGTTCCATCAGGTTATCGGTAGGGGGGTTGGTGCTTTGTATTAAAAATACGTCGCTGCCACGTACCGATTCATTAAAATGTGGTTGAAACTCGCCATCACTAAAACGCGAAACCTCAACTTCGCCCAGCTCACGGCCGTACGACGCTGCAACTTTTTCAGCCAGTTTTTGAGTGGCCGAACCTGCAAATAATTTAACGGGGTTAAATTGTAAAGGCATTTTTGATTTCGGATTTCGGACGTTCGATTTCGGAATTATTTTTTTTTACTTCGGATTTCTTGATTCCACGCAAGTAATTTTTTAATTGCCTGCTATAAAAACAATTTCGGATTCCGCTTTTTCAACCGGAGTAAATCCGAAATAGAAAATCCGAAATCCGAAATAAAAATTGTTGCCCGACCAGGATTCGAACCTAGACAAACGGTACCAAAAACCGTCGTACTACCATTATACTATCAGGCAATCTCCTTAGGTTTGTTATCCATTCCAAAAAGGAATGCAAATATAGGAGGTTTTTTTTGTTCTCAAAAAGGTTTTTGAAAAAAAGTATTTTACAGCCATAGACTACTCGCGTTGTTTAATCAAGGCGCTATATTTGGTATAAACATAAAAGGATGATAACTGATATTGAGCAGGAGACATTGGATATACAGTGGTTTTTTTACCAACGGTAGCGAAATAGGATTCGCAGCGTCAGCAGGTGGTCAACTTCCCGGATGTATTTTAAGGAAGTCGTAAGATGAGCTTGAAATTCTAAGTAAATATTTCGGAACCATGCCACTTAACAGCGATGCTATTGTAAACGGTCGTTTAACTAAGAAAGACAGAGGGCCGGACAACCAATTTGTTTCCTGTTTCCTGGAAATGTCGAGACGTGAGTTATTCTCATTTGATAAAACAGTCCCGGGCAATTTCGCCGACACCGGATACAGATTAATATCGAGGCCAGCCTGCCCGGTAAATTTAAAATCTTTGCCGGGTAATATTCTATCACTCTTGAAAAGCGCTTTTATAAATAATGAAATGCCGGAAACTTTTGACATCAGCGATTTTGGTGATTAAGACTATCTGAACACAGAACGTGTAAATTATATGCTGATTTCCATTTGGTAAAACACCCCGTTACTATTATTTACTACCAGGGTCGAGTTTAGTTGCCTGGCCATCAGGTTTACCAGCTTCAAGCCAAATGAGGGGGCCCTATCTTTGTTTTCGGCTTTTAGTCCCACGCCATTGTCGGCAAGGGTTAGCAATATTTTTGATTTTTCAACCAATTGCAAGGCGAGGTGTATTTCGCCATGAACCTGGCCGTTGAAGGCATATTTAAAGGCATTGGTAGTAAGCTCGTTGGCAATCAAGCCGATGGCAACTGCTTTGTCCGCCTCCAGCATAATGTTGCTTACTTCTATCCTTAAATTAATTTCGTTTTGCTTGTAACCGCCAAAAGAGTCTTTGATGTGATTTAACAGCTTGGTTAAATAATCATTCATCTCAATTTTGGTGGTAGTATTATCCAAATACAGTTTGTTATGGATCAGGTTCATCGAGGTTAACCTGGCTTCGTTTTCACGGAGGGCGTTCTTGGTATTTTCGTCGCTCAGGTTATCAATCTGCATGGTAAAAAGGCCCGAGAGTATCTGCAGGTTGTTTTTAACGCGATGGTGCAAATCCTGCATCAGGGTTTGTATGCGCTTGTTGGCTTTGTTCTTTTTGCGGAAGTTATTGTAAGCTATTACGAATAAGGCGGCGAGCAAAACCGCGGCTATGGATAAAACGACGATATACTTTGTTTGCTGGCTAACAATTTTTTGCTGCAGTTGACTCTGGACTTTGTAAGCATCTCTATCTTTTTCGGTTTGGGCAGTTTTATATTTGGTCTCCATCTCGGTGATGGCCCGATTGGCTGATATTGTAAAAAGAGAATCATTTAACTGGGCCCTCTTATCGCCATATATTACGGCGTTTTTATAGTCGCCTGATAGCTTGTATATTCTGTACTTGGTACCGTAACCCTCCATCAGCAATTCAGGTAGTCTTAAATTCTTTGCTGTGTTTATCGTAATGTTTATTGCGGCGAGTGCTTGCCCGTATTTATTTTGCCGGAGATAAATCTCTGCCATGTCTTTATTACCGCGAGCAAAATCTTCTGTCATTTCATATCTTGAAGCGATGCGCAATGACCGTTGAATGTACTTTTCAGCCTTCGGTAAATCATTTTTTATCATCCAGGACGAGCCAATATTTTGTAAGGTTAGCACCAGACTGCTCGAATCTGCACCTGTTTTGTTAAAAGAAAGCGATTTATTTAAATAATAGATCGCCGAGTCCGGCATTTTCTTTCGATAGAAAACAAACCCCATATTATTTAAAGCCTCTGCTATATCTGCTCGGTTATTAAGTTTTTGCCTCAAAGACAAGCTCTTCCTGCTATATTCAATTGCTTTTGAAAAATTCTTTTGCTCAACATAACAAAGTGCGATTGAATTAAGTGCCGCAGATAAGTAATCATTATCGCTTAAATTTTCAAAAATAGTTGAAGCCTTGATAAAGTTGCTTATGGCATCAGAATATAATGATAGTTTGCTTTCGCAATTACCAATATTCAAATACGATGTTGCGACATCGGAAAGTTTATTGATTTTTTTATATGCAACTATAGCGTTTTGATACCGATCAATCGCCTTTCTAAAAGCGCCATCATTGTAATCGGCATTCCCTAAATAAATCCAAGCATCTCCTTTAAGAGAATCGATATTATTCTTCTCTGCATTAGATAATGCACGCTTGGCATAAAATCGGCTACTGTCGTTGGTTCGTAAAATGGCGTAATACTTTGCAATGAAATTTAGACTTTTCACAGCGGCTACTTGGTTACCTGTAGATTCTGCTTTAAACAAGGCTTGCTTAGATAGGCTGAGTCCGATTATCGGATCTTTTGATAGGGTAGCTTTTTTTAACAGAGAATCAGCCGTTTGATTATTTTGGTCAAAAAGCGAAAAATTACCATTAAGCAGCGTAAACATGCCGCACAATAGTAATATCCCTTTTTTCAATAGCATCATTTAAGTTAAAATTTGATTCAGGTAATGCAAAATAAAATCCGACACCGCATGATAAAGTTTACAACTTTAAAAGTAATAAAAAAGGCCGCATTTATGTGCAGCCTTTTTTATATTATTTATTTTTAGCTATGAGGGGGCTTTTGGCCGTTTTGACCACCGTTCAAATTCGTTGAATCGACAGGAGCAAGCTTAATAATTTGATAGTTTTTTACAGGGGTTACAGTTGAGTCTTTTTTACAACCTACCATCATCGTTACAGCAAATAATATTGCTGCAAAGCATAGAAATATACGCACTTTAAATACCTCCTTTCGTTTAAGGAGGGCAGGCGTCATTGGCGGTTGGGTAGGTTCTGCCCTCTATTGCACCTGCTTGTCCGGCAATGTCTTTTTCATAATTTTGGTTATCACATATCAGTTCATGACGCCGATATTTTGTTTGAATATGGTTACGGCGGCACAAATATTGTCAAGGCGACCATGCGGGCACGTACTTTTTAAAATATGTGATAAGGTTTAGGTGGGTTATCAAAGCACTGTCTTGATGTTACGGGTGTGTATCGGGCACCGGCAACTTTAGCTTCTAAACTTGGTATGAATTTAACTCCAATTATTAATTTTGCCGCATCAAGTTTACGAATTGGCTATTTTACTTTGTGAATGCGCGTTTTTAGCACTTTAACTAAAAGTCGACATTCCCACCGTAACAAAATTTACCGTGCAATCGTAACAAAACCTGCACCTGCATCAGGCACAAAATTTACAGTTAATATAATTTTTTAACCACTTGTTATTATAACTTTGGTAATATGTTAAGCAAAGTTAAAATTGTAGTCGTAGAGGACGAAGTATTCATCGCAGAGGCATTGCGGATAATGCTGGAAAACCTTGGATACGAAGTAACGGCCATGTTTAACTCAGGAATTGAGGTGCTCAAAAACTTCAAACCCGGCCTTGCCGACATTATAATTATGGACATTGAGCTGGCCAATAATACAAACGGCATCGACACGGCAATTGAGCTTAAAAAGATTTGCGACCCAACTATTATCTTTATCACCAACAACACAGATGAACGCGTGCGCAAAAAAGCGATTTATGAAACCAACGCGGTGCACTATGTTCCAAAACCGTTCACTAAACTCGATATCAGCATAGCCATCGATCTTGCGTTAAAACATTCCGCAAACAAAGAAATAGCATCGCAAAAAGCAACAGAATTTTCCTACCTTATGAATGATAGTATTTTTGTTAAAGATGGCGGCAGCTTTAAAAAAATAATGGTAAGCGATATTCGGTTTTTAAAAGCCAATGGCGCCTATTGCGAACTGTACTACAACGCGAGCCATGTTATATTTAGCGAGAATTTAAGCTTTTTGGAGGTCAAACTTGCTTTTGCAAAAAACCTGCTGCGGGTGCACCGCTCCTATATCATCAACATAAACTATATCACCAAAATCCAGGACAACAGGCTGTGGATCGATGATGAGGAAATACCCGTTGGCGTAACGTATAAAAAAGAATTAAGCGATCTGATCAGGTTTATTTAGAAGACCATGGTCCATGGACGATAGACCATAGCCTGAACTGAATAAAATATGGTCTATGGACTATCGACTATTAACTTATTTATACCATCCCACCCAATCTCCTGCCCTTCGCCTTGTATCATCAATTCCGCCTCCTGTACGACCGCTCTTTATAATAAGGCTGTATATTTCCAAAATTATACGTAATTCCAACCGAAATTTGACGGTAATGGTCGGTATCGTGGTTTTTAAACTTCGATACCGGGTCGTTGTATCCATCAAGGTTATCGCCGATATCAAAAGTATGTATGTAGCAAAAAGTGATAACAAACTGCGGTTCGTCAAATCCGTTGTAAATCCGAAGAGCGTACCCTACCCTTCCCGATGCAATAAATTCCAGGCTATGGTCTAACCCGGGAAACATATAGTGCGACCCATCGGGCTTAATCCTGTTGGTTATTACCTGGTTATTGATTCCGCCAAAACCAAAACCGGCAAAAAGGCCTTTTACCGGGTCAAGTATATCGCTGTCGTAATCAAGCAATTCACCAAGCTGCATGTCGGCACGCAAAACAATGGCTGTGTAGTTGTTTTTATATTTTCGCAGATTTTTATCAAGTGCTAAAGTACTCCCGCCGCCCGATAGTTGTCCGTGCTGCAGTTCGAGAGAAATGGGGAAATAAGGGCTAAAATTATAATTGAAGTGGAAAGCGGCGCTATAACCTGGATTTTGTCGCACCAAGTCGGTATAACCAAGGGTAGAACCTCCATCAATACCGACGCCAAACTCCGCAAAACTTTTAATGCTTTGCGCGTTAACCGATACAGCCAATAAGAAACCACAAAAAGCTAAAAGTAACTTTCTCAAAAAAACGCCCGGGTAATAATTTAAATCGACCGAATGTAATAAATTTTAATACTTATAATGATACAGGCTTATCTGTTATCATAATATTTAACTAACAATTCGGCTAAGCGAATAATTGCTTTTTTGAACTTATCTGCGACAATTATTGCCAGATATATTATCCCGTTTATTGCAACTGTGGATAAAGATTTTCATAAATGTTTGCATTAAATGATAAACAAGGGGCTATTGGGTCATTTATTAGCCCTTTTAAATTTCCAAATATTGTTTAGCTTTATTAATTATCGCCAACAATTCTTACCAATAAACCCAGGGAATAAATGACCGCCAAAACCTCAGCCTCCGTATCTAACCGACTGCTTTCCCTCGATTTTCTTCGCGGGTTTATTATGGTACTTTTAGCTATCGAGTCGACAGGTTTGTACGATTATTTATACGAGCATACCCACAACGGATTTATTGAGCAATTTACGCATCATCCCTGGCATGGACTCCATTTCTGGGACCTGGTGCAGCCCTCGTTTATGTTTATGGCGGGCGTGGCCATGGCTTTTTCGTTAAACAAGCAGTGGGCAAATGGCGTTAGCTGGAACCAATCGTTTATAAAAACATTAAAGCGTTGCGGCTGGCTGTTTTTTTGGGGCGTTTTGGATTATGCCGTGCGGCCTAAAGGCTTATCATTCGAGCTATGGGACGTGTTAACCCAATTGTCGTTTACTACTTTGGTAGCATTTCTCATTTTTCGCTGGAGTTCATTAGCGCAAATTGGCATATGCATTGGGCTGCCGTTGCTTACCGAAGTATTGTACCGCTTTACCCATGTACAGGGTTTCGATCAGCCATTTACCGATCAGCACAACTTTGGCAACTATATTGATTTGCTGCTGATGAACAAAATAAACAAGGGCGGCTGGGTCGCCATAAACTGCATCCCTACTGCGGTACACACCATCGCCGGCGCGCTTATCGGCAAACTCTTGCTAAGCGATAACAAAAACAAATTGGGCCGGATAATGCTCTGGGGCGCAATTTGCCTGCTTATTGGCTTTGGGCTGGACTTGTTGAATATCACCCCGATAATTAAACGTATTGCAACTACATCATTCACCATAGCTTCCTTAGGCTGGTGCCTCTGGTTTTTGGCCCTTAGTTATTGGTGGGTTGATGTAGCGGGACACAAGAAGTATTTAACCTTTTTTACCATAGTGGGGATGAATTCCATCTTCATCTACCTGTTTTTTGAAATTGTAGGCAGCCGGTGGTTTAATGGCTACGTTAGTGCAATTTCGAATGGCGTTTTAGGCTGGTTTGATGCCGGGGAATTATTAAAAGTTATAGTCGGTGCAATTTGCATTTTCGGGTTCGAATGGTTGATTTGTTATTTTTTGTATCGAAAAAAGGTGTTTTTTAAATTGTAACCGAACAAATTTCTTTTCATTGAGTTTATTTGGTTGGATTAGGTGTATTGGGTCGACCTATTCGAATCTAACTAAATCAACACTTTATGCCGAAACTACTACTTACCCTGATTGCCTTGACAATTACAATTTCAGCAAGAGCCCAATCTCCTGACACCGCCATTATCAAAAAATCTCAACTCAAAACCATTACTGATGAGGAATACACCGCCTTATTAAACGGCACCGACTTATACCACATGTCGTTAGCGGCCGAGTTGAATCATTACCCATCGCCGGTTAAAGCATTGAAATATAAAAAGGAGATTAATTTAACCACAGAACAGGAAGCCAAACTTAAGCCGATTGTAAAAGAACTGCGCCGCAAAATACTGGAAATGGGCCTTATAGTCATCCGCAATGAGCGAACACTTGATAGTATTTTTAAATATAACCGGGTAGATAACGGTTCGCTGATATATTATGCAAACCGCTACGGCCTATACCAGGGAGAGTTGCGGAACACCATTTTACAATCCTGCCTTGTTACCAAAAGCATACTCACACAACAGCAGGTTCGCAAAATTGAGTCGATAGAAAAAAGGTAATTCACTGAAATACCATTAGATTTATTTAATTTAGCGCCCCCTAATTAAGTGTAAAAACATTTTGATGTTTATTATCACCAAACGGGTTTGAATTGATTTATACAGGAAGTTCATCTCACTATTAATAAATTGTTGAATGAAGATTACTTTTGACTTTGAAAAACCACTTGCCGAGTTGCAACAGCAAATTGAAAAGGTAAAGCAGGTTGAAGATAAAAACAAGCTTGACATGTCGGCAACGATATTGGAGCTTGAAGGCAAACTGGATGCCGCCAAAAAAGACATATACTCCAACTTAACCGGCTGGCAAAAAGTACAGATATCCCGCCACCCCGAAAGACCCTACACCCTGCAATATTTAGAGCTGATGTGCGACGATTTTATCGAACTGCACGGCGACCGTACTGTAGGTGATGACAAAGCAATAGTTGGCGGTTTCGGCACCATAGGCGGGCAAACAGCGATGTTTATCGGTCACCAGAAAGGCCGCAACACCAAGGAGCGCCAGATGCGCAACTTCGGTATGGCTAACCCAGAGGGCTACCGCAAAGCATTAAGACTAATGAAGCTTGCCGAGAAATTTAACAAACCCGTTATTACGCTTATTGATACACCGGGAGCGTTTCCAGGCCTTGAAGCCGAAGAACGAGGACAGGGCGAAGCCATTGCCCGAAACCTGCTCGAAATGTCGATATTAAAAGTGCCGATTATTTGCGTAGTGATTGGCGAAGGCGCTTCAGGCGGTGCATTGGGTATTGGCATTGGTGACAGGGTATTAATGCTTGATAATTCCTGGTATTCGGTTATCTCTCCCGAAAACTGCTCCACCATCCTGTTTAAAACCTGGGAGCAAAAAGAGCGTGCGGCAGAAATGCTGAAACTAACCAGCACCGAAATGCTGAAAAACAAACTGATTGACGGCGTAATAAAAGAACCCCTCGGTGGCGCCCACCAGGATCCTGTTGCTATGGCTGGCATCCTTAAAAAACAATTGCTAAAAGATTTGAAAGTGCTAAAAGAGCGCAATATTGATGAACTGGTTACCGACAGGATAAACAAGTTTTGTAATATGGGTGTGGTGATTGAAGACTAACACAATATTTATATAATATGAAAAAAGCGGCCGATGGTCGCTTTTTTTGTTTAGCAGTAATCCAATCTTGTTATTGCGAGCGAAGTACGAGCGCAGCAACCCCGTCGCTTATCGATGTCGAAGTGTAAACCTATATCAGCATTATAGTATAGTTTTATGTTCCTGTGCACAGTGGAACATAAGGAACAGGGTGGAACAGTGAAAAGCTAACCCATGTTGCTAAAAAGCTTGTTTCTGCATTAAAAATACGCTTTTCACCTTATTTACTATGCTAAAAATGCGAAAAGTACTGACAAATTAGTGTCAGTACTTTTCGTAAAAATTGTCTTGTCCGCCCGCGTCGTTCGCTTGAATGATAACGGTTGTGAGCATCCATGTTCGCGACAACCAGTTTCGTGTCCAGCTGGTGGTGGTATTAGTAAACAAAAAAACAGCTAATGGCCGCTTTTCTTGTTATATTTGACTAAGACTTTAAAGAAAATTTTCATGAGCGACCTTGAAATTTTAGAGAAAAAAGGGACTGATGCAGTATTGCGATTACGTAGCAATAAACTTGCTGCTGGCAAACCTTTTATGATTAACTCTAAAGATTTACCATCCAAACAAAGTTATCTTGAATATCCGGACGGAAGTATAAATATAGTAATTGTTGCTGCCGATGCCCGTTCTTTCGAAATAATCCGTAAACTTTCTGACAAAGAAGCCCAATCGGTTCGCTACGGTTTTAATCTGTTGTAATGCCTTCACTTTACATCATTACCGGGTCAAATGGGGCGGGTAAATCAACCGTTGGGCCCGAATATTTGCCAAAACATATTCACGATAAATATCCGGTATTTGATGGAGACCTTCTTTTTGTGGCTAAGCAACGCGAATTATTCCCAGCAATTACACGTTCGCCAAAAGAGGCAAAGAAAATAGCTTTTCAACATGTAGTCGATACATTTGAAAAACTTGCAGATGATGCGTTAACAAACAATGACAATTTTGTTTACGAAGGACATTTTACAAATAGCGCGACTTGGGACACGCCAAAACGCTTTAAAGCCGCAGGATATGCCATTCATCTATTTTTTTTGGGGTTAACAAGCCCCGACTTATCACAATTAAGGGTTGCAGACAGGGTTACTGAAGGTGGACATTACGTTGATAGATCTACAATTGAAGCTAATTTTATAGGAAACCTTGAGATGCTCAATATCAATTTCAGGTTCATAGACCACTTAACTATTGTTGATACTTCTGAAATTCATCATATCACCCTGGCAACGTTAACTTCAGGTATTATTGTGTCGTCAATTCCAGTAGCTGATTTACCAGGTTGGTTTGTTGAATACCTGCCGGCTATCAATGCAATCATTCATTAATAATATGACGTCCATAGTTTAAATCTCACTAATAAAAATGCCCGTCTAATCTCAAAGTTTAAACGGGCATAAATTTACTTTCTTAATAATGTTACTCCACCACCAACGTCGCAATCGAATGCGCCAGCGCCGTAGTTTTAGCAGCTTTCCCCTTTATCCATAACGAATAATCGATGTTCTCATCGCCGCCGTTCATTACCACAACGGCCAACTTGCCATCGGGGTTGATATAGGCGGTGGTTAACAGTTTATCCCTGCTTGCTGCGCTTACTATGCGTTTGGCACCGGGTTGAATAAACTTGCTGAAATGGCCAAGGTAATAGTACGAGTTGGTATAAATTAAACTGCCGTTACGCGTATCGGCATGCACAGGTGCAAAGCAAAAATTACCCACGTGGTTTGGCCCGCCTTTTTCATCAAGTAGCACGTTCCAGTCCGTCCAGCCTACGGTACCGGCGTTGAAGTCGTTGATCATCGACAGTCCGTAACGTTCGCCCAGTGACCAATCATTCAGCCTGTTAAAATCAAATTTTTCCACGCAGCCTTCGGTAAATATCAAATTCTTATCAGGGAAAGCTTTATTTACAAGGCGGGTGCTTTCAAAGTCCATCCCCGCGCCGGTCCAGGTTTCGTACCAGTGGAAACCTATGCCCCAAACGTATTTGGCCGTTGCCGGGTCTTCCAGTATAGTGCTGGCTCGCTGGTAAAGTAAATCGCGATTATGGTCCCAAATGATTAGCTTTTTGCTTTGCATGCCCGCTTTGTATAAGGCTGGACCCAAAAAGTTCTTGATAAAATCGCGCTCGTCCTCAGCAGTGTAAAGGCACGATTCCCAGGTTTGCGTTGCCATCGGCTCGTTTTGCACCGAAAGGCCCCAGATAGGAATGCCCAGTTTTTCGTAAGTCTGGATAAATTTGATGTAGAAGTTGGCCCAGGGCTGGTCGTACTTGGCCAGCAGTTTGCCACCGTGCAACACATCGCCATTACTTTTCATCCATCCCGGCGGGCTCCAGGGTGTAGCAAACAAAGTAAGCTTACCCCCTGCCGCCTTGGTAACTTCTTTTATAAATGGTATGCGGTATTGCTTATCATGACTAACATCAAATGATTTAAGCGACACATCATTATCTTTTATATAACCGTACGTTCCGCTCGAAAAATCGCTGCTGGCTATACTGGTACGGCCAATGGTATAACCAATACCTTTTTCCTTGTCGTAATAGGCAGTCAGCAATTCCTTTTGCTTGTCTTTAGGTAATTTGTAAAATATCTCGGCTGAGGCGTCAGTCAAAGCGCCACCTATCCCCAGCATAGTCTGGAACGTTTTTGACGGGTCCACAAAAATGGCAACTTCGGTTTCAACCGGTTGCGGGCTACTTTTAAAAGTAAGCGTTTCGGTTTGCTTCATCCGGTCATCGGTACCTTTGGCGGTTACATAAACTTTTACCGATTTATTGGCAGCCGAATATGGCAGGTGTTTTCGTTGCGCGTTGGCGAGGTTAGCGGCGGCCAAAACCAAACAAGCCGAAGCAATGGAAAGTGAAATGAATTTTCTTTTCATGATTGAATAAAAATTAGGAATTGCGAGGGTGCTATTGTTATAGCAGGATTATAATAACCAAATCTATCAAACAAAATTAATCATACAAGCACAAACTACTATATAAATAATTGATTAATAGTCAATTGGAAGGCGTTTGATACGCAATAGTACCAAACGCCTTCCAATCAATTTATTCATAATCAACCGGTTCAATTAAAGGCACAAACATGCAGGTCATTTTTCAATGCGGATAAATACCAATGCCGTAAAATATTACAGCCGGCAGTTAAAAGAAAGTTATTTTTCCTGAGTCCAAATCGTACATGCCCCCCACAATCTTAATCTTCTTTTCCTGCTCCATTTTGTTTAGGATAGGGCTATCGGTGCGCATCTTGTCGATTGTTAACTCCACGTTTTTCCTGGCAACGTCATGCACCAGCGCTTCATTTTTTGATGACCTTTTGCCTGGCGTTTTTACAGCATCCACAGCCGGCTGTATCCTGGTTAGTAATGCGGTTATATTGCCGAGTTTTACGTTATCAATAGCTGATTTTACCGCGCCGCAATGCTCATGTCCAAGTACTAATATTATTTTGGCACCGGCTATGTTGCATGCATACTCAAGGCTGCCCAATATGTCCTGGTCTTCAATATTTCCAGCCACACGCGCTACGAACAAGTCACCAATGCCCATATTAAAAACATCTTCAACTGGCACCCGCGAATCGATACATGATAAAACAGCAGCCATAGGGTATTGTCCCGATGCAGTTAAATGAATCCGCAGACTATCGTTTTTTAACGTTCCTTTATGGGTGTAAAAACTTTGGTTCCCCGCTTTAAGCAATGCAATAACCGAATCAGGTACCAGCTGCTTCTGCTCATCCGCTGTAATTACTTTGTCGCTAATAACGCTGGCATTTTTTGCGGTCGCAGCGCTGTTCGTCTTGGAGTTACCGCACGAAAACAACACGCAGGCAACTAAGATCACGATAATAGGTTTCATAATAGGCTTAAAAATTAGGTTTATAATTTATCAGGGGAATAGACAATATTATAAAAAGAAATTTGATTATAAGCTATTAAAAATAAGACAATTATACTAAGGCGGAAATGTATTTTGGAGTTAAGGCACTGTAACAAAACCGTACACTTACCGTACGGATATGCACCATTTATATAATGCATAAATAGTTGGTAAAAAACTGATAATCAGACATTTAAATTATCGGCACAGTTTTGAATTGAAGAATCCGTGAAAAGTTATGTGTACGGTGTCGTAGTCCCACCAATGAAATAATAAACCGTTGAACTAATGAACTAGCTACCATGATAAAAAACTATTTTAAAATTGCCTGGAGGAACATTATAAAAAATAAAACCTCGTCACTAATAAATATTAGCGGACTGGCCGTTGGTATGATGGTGGCCATGCTGATTGGTCTATGGATATGGGATGAATTATCGTATGATAAATATCATCAAAACTATGACCGCATTGGTCAGTTGATGACTACGCAAACCAGCAATGGCGAAACCGGGACCTTTCAATCAACGGTGGTACCGCTCAGTAATGAATTGCAGAGAAAGTACCCGGCCGATTTTAAACGTGTCGCCCTTACATGGGAGGGAACACATATACTGGCAATAGGCGCCAAAAAATTATCGCTGAATGGCATGTGGGCTGAACCAGACCTACCCGCAATATTGTCGTTGGTGATGGTTCAAGGTAATTATAATACATTTAACGACCCTGCATCTATCCTCCTGTCGGCCTCCGTAGCAAAGTCATTATATGGCGACGCCAACCCTATTAATCAAACCCTGAAGGTTGACAATAAAACCAACCTGAAGGTTGCCGGTGTTTATGAAGATTTGCCGCATAATACCACTTTTAGCCAAACCATGTTTATGATGCCCTGGAAGGATCCGGCAAACTGGTGGAACACGCAAACCACAGCATGGTCTAACCATGGCTGCCATCTTTTTGTAGAACTGAATGCACAAGCCGATTTTGCCAAAGTATCGGCCAAAATAAGGAACATTACCAAGCCTCACTTTAAAATGAATGACGAAACAATGCAGGTGTTCCCTATGGCGAAATGGCATTTGTACAGCGAATTTCAAAATGGCGTTTCGGTTGGGGGACGTATAAAGTTTACCTGGCTGTTTGGAATAATCGGCGCATTTGTATTGTTACTGGCCTGTATTAATTTTATGAATTTAAGCACAGCCCGCAGCGAGAAAAGAGCCAGGGAAGTGGGCATCCGCAAAGCCATTGGTTCATTGAGGGGGCAGCTTATCAGGCAGTTTTTAAGCGAATCGATGCTGGTTGTGTTTTTAGCTTTTGCGCTAACAATAATATTGATGATACTGGCCGTGCCATACTTTAATACAATAGCAGGCAAAACCGTAAGTATTCCCTGGGGCAGCCCTTTATTTTGGCTGATCGCACTCACTTTTACTTTTTTAACCGGTATTATATCAGGAAGTTATCCTGCCTTTTACCTGTCGGGTTTTAAACCCATTAAAGTATTAAAAGGCACTTTTAAAGCGGGCCGTTTAGCCGCGTTGCCACGCAAGGCGCTGGTAGTTGTTCAATTTACAGTGTCGATAGTGTTAATAATAGGCACTATTGTAGTTTACAGGCAAATACAATTTGCCAAAAATATCCCAGTTGGTTATAACCGAAGCGGCCTGATTACAGTTAACATGAATACGCCCGAGATTCATGGCCACTACGATGCTTTGAGAAACGATTTGATTAAAACCGGCGCCGTAGCGGATATGGCAGAATCAAACAGCTCGACTACACAAATATGGTCAAACAACGGGGGCTTTGATTGGATGGGAAAAACGCCGGGGTTCGACCCTACTTTCGGCACCATTGCCGTTACCCAGGATTTTGGCAATACCATTGGCTGGAAAATTATTGAAGGGCGCGATTTTTCAAGAAATTTCCCTTCGGATACCGGGGCCTTTATTTTAAACGAATCGGCCGTAAAGCTTAGCGGCATTAAAAACCCTGTAGGTAAAATAATGAGGTGGGACGGCAAAGACCACGCTATTACCGGCGTGGTAAAAGATATGATAATGGAGTCGCCTTATAAACAAACAATAGCAACCATTTTTCACATGGAACCGGGATGGGTTAATTTGATTACTGTCCGCATAAATCCCAAAGCAGCTGTACAAGATGCGCTGAGTAAAATTGCGCCTGTATTTCAAAAATACAATCCCGGCAGCCCGTTCGATTTTAAATTTGTTGATGACGAATATGCACGGAAGTTTTCAGACGAGCAGCGCATAGGCGATATTGCTACCGTTTTTGCGGGGCTTGCCATTTTCATTTCGTGCCTGGGCTTGTTTGGCATGGCATCGTTTATGGCCGAGCAGCGCATCAAAGAAATTGGCGTACGTAAGGTGCTCGGTGCTACGGTGTTTAACTTATGGCAATTATTATCAAAAGATTTTGTAGCGTTGGTAGTTATTGCATTGCTTATTGCCACGCCTTTTTCATATTACTTTATGCATAAGTGGCTGTTGGGCTACCAATTTCGCACCCAAATTACCTGGTGGATATTTGCGGTTGCAGGTGTTGGCGCAATGACAATTACATTATTAACGGTTAGCTATCAAAGCATTAAAGCTGCGCTGGCAAACCCGGTAAAGAGTTTGAAGTCGGAGTGATTAGAGACTGGAGGTTAGAGATTAGGAAAACCTTCGGCTATGAACCTTAAACTATGAACTTCCACCAATGAACTAATGAACAATTGAACTAATACCATGATAAAAAACTATTTTAAAATCGCCTGGAGAAACCTGCACAAGCATCGTTTTTTTTCATTGGTAAATATTTGCGGCCTGGCAATAGGCGTAGCTGCATTCTGGATTATTGCCTTATACGTAACCGACGAATGGAGTTACGACCGCTATAACGAAAAATCGGACCGTATTTTCCGTGTCGCTCAGCATGGCAAATGGGATAACGGCGGCTTTAACCTGGCTATTACCTCAGTACCGTATGCACCGGCGTTAAAGGCCGATTACCCGGAAGTAGAAGAAGCCATCCGCATTGACCAGGAAGGTGGTGGCAAAATAACTTATGGCGATAAGCAGATTGACGCAGGCGACATTTCATTTGCAGATGCAGCCATATTTAATGTGTTTACTTACCACTTTTTATCAGGCGACCCCGAAACTGCCTTATCAAAACCAAACTCAATTGTTTTAACAAAAACACTCGCCGAAAAGATATTTGGCGATGCCACCTACGCCGTTGATAAAACCATCTATTTTGATAAAAACGATGCGCAAACGGTTACCGGGGTAATTAACGACGTGCCTGCAAACTCAACCTTTAAGTTCAGCGCACTGCGGTCGTTTAACGCAAACCTTACCGGCAACTGGCCAGCTGCAAACCTGTTCACGTTTGTTTTACTTAAAAATCACGATGATTATAAAAAGATAGAGGCTAAATCAGGCGCATTTTTCAACAAATATTTAAAGCCCTATTTCGCTGGTGTTAAATACAATATGGAGCTGCAGCCGCTCACCTCAATTCACCTGCACTCGAAGCTCGACTATGAAATGGGTAACAGCGGTAATATTGCCTACATGTACGTATTCAGTGTAGTTGGTCTGCTAATATTGGCCATTGCCATTATAAATTATGTTAACCTGACCACCGCGCGTTCATCAGTACGAATAAAAGAAATAGGCATCCGCAAAGTCATCGGCTCAGGCAAAGCCAATTTAATAATGATGTTCTTTGCCGAATCGATATTGCTGGCTACGCTGGCTACTGTTGCCGGCATGCTTGTAATACAAACCGCTATCCCCTACTTCAATCATTTATCGGGAAAGGGCTTAGACATCTGGTATTTTGGGACGGCTAAATCGCTCTTTATATTCGCCGCCTTCGCCTTTATAGCGGGTATTATCAGTGGTATCTATCCGGCATTGTTCCTATCAGGCTTTAAAACCATACCCGCCATGAAAGGGCAGTTGGGTAACCAATCGTCAACCATAATATTCAGGAAAGGGTTGGTAGTTTTCCAGTTTGTGATAACTGTTGTAATGATAGTAGGCTCAAGCGTAATATACCAGCAGCTGCATTATGTGTTGGAGAAGGATTTAGGCTTCAACAAATCGCAGGTGTTAACTTTCCATATCAATAATAAGGGCGCCCGCGCAAAAACAGAACAAATTAAAGCGCAATTGCTGCAAAACCCACTGATACAAAGCGTTGCCGCTGCGGGTAACCCAATCGGCAATAACGATATCGGTTCAATGGGTTTTAACATTGGTACCGACGGGCGCAACTCACCGGATACCAAACTGGTTGAGTCGTTAATTATTGATGAAGATTTTATCCCGGCAATGCAGATCAAAATGGTGCAGGGCCGTAATTTCATCAAAGGTGTTTCAGACACGGCTAACCACGCAATCCTGGTGAACGAAACACTGGTAAAAGAGTATGGCTGGAAAAACCCGATAGGAAAGCGCGTGCCTACAGGGGTCGACCATGGCGTGGTACTTTACTCAACCATTGTTGGCGTTACCAACGATTTTAACACTTATTCGCTTCAGCATAAAATAAGCCCAATGGTTTTGAACCTTCCTTACGTCTCCAACGACAAGGACAACCTGTATGTACGCTTAAGCAAAAACAATATCCCTGCAGCAATTAATTACCTGCAGCAGGTTTATGCACAATTTGACCCGGAGAATAAAATCGATTATCACTTCCTCGACCAAAATTTTGCCGCCCAGTACCAATCGGAACAAAAACAAGGCAACCTGCTGCTGATTTTCACGGTGATTGCAATTGCCATAGCTTGTTTGGGACTGTTTGGCCTGGTAACATTTACCGCGCAACAGCGTGTTAAAGAAATCGGCATCCGTAAGGTATTAGGCGCACGCATAAGCCACATCGTAAACATGCTTGCAAAAGAACTGGTGCTGCTGGTGCTGGTTGCGGCGGTTATCGCAACGCCAATTGCCTGGTTTGCCATCAGCAAATGGCTGCAAAGCTTTGCTTACAGAGTTGATATACACTGGTGGATATTTTTAGGCGCCGGCATAATAGCAATGCTGATAGCATTTATAACCATCAGCATCCGCTCGGTAAAAGCCGCGCTGGCCAACCCTGTGAAGAGCCTGAAAAGTGAGTAATTAAAGACTGGAGATTAGAGGTTAGGAAAATAGTGGCAGTGGGAAGTAGCAGTAGCAGGTATTAATGTAGGGGCGAATTGCATTCGCCCGATGCGCTATACAATTACGGCTATGAACTTTTCGGCTATGAACCATGAACTATCAACCATGAACTAAATAACATGATAAAAAACAATATAAAAACAGCGTTTCGCACTTTCCGGAAGAACAAATGGTTTACGCTGATCAATACCATCGGGCTGGCAATTGGTATTTGCTCGGCACTGGTTATTTATCTTGTGGCGTATTTCGATCTCACGTTTGATAAATTTGAAACAAACAGCGACCGTATTTATCGCGTGGTTACCAATTTCACCTTTAGCGGCACGCCGGCATATAATCCGGGTGTATGTTCGCCCTTGCCAATGGCTGCAAAAACATCAGTTACCGGCCTGGAATTGGTGGTACCCCTCGATCAGCCCTTATTTCCCGATGTTGAATTGGGGGAAAGTAATCCGGCCGCAAAACAAAAATTCAGGCAGCAAAGGGATATTACTTTTACTACACCCGATTATTTTAAACTCATTAACTACAAGTGGCTGGCCGGTAACCCCGCTTCATTGAACGAACCCTACCACACCGTGCTTACCGCCGACAGGGCGCAGCAATATTTCCCCGGCGAACCTTTACGTCAGGTAATCGGCAAAGTAGTGATTTACGACTCGGTTAAAACCACTGTAACTGGTATCGTAGCGCCGCTAACAGAAAACACCGGCTTCACCTTTCATGATTTTATATCATATAACACCTTATTGACCGACCACGTGCTACGCCAGTCGCTCCGGCTCGACAACTGGGGCCGCGCGCAGGTTAAGTCGCAGCTTTTTTTACAGCTCGCGCCGGGCACTAGTGCAACAGCCGTAACCAAACAGCTAAATGCACTGCTTAAACGAAACCTGGACAATACCAACAAACACAAAACCCAGGCTTTCGCGCTGCAGCCGCTTGACGACATTCACTTCAATACAAAATACGGCGGCATTGCCGATTATAATAACAGGGCGAGCAAAAGTGTTATCTATAGCCTGGTTGCAATTGCCGTTTTCCTGCTGCTTTTGGCCTGCATCAACTTTATTAACCTGAGCACGGCGCAGGGTGGCCAGCGGGCAAAAGAGATAGGTATCCGTAAAACGCTCGGCAGCAGCCGCGCACAGTTAGTTTACCAGTTTTTGAGCGAGATTTTGCTTATAACCATTGTTGCTTTTGGCATCTCGTTAATGATGACGCCTTATTTACTTAAACTATTTGCCGGGTTCATTCCCGAAGGCATCCACCTCGACCTTGTGCATCAGCAGTTTATCTGGTGGTTCGGCTTATTGCTTATCATCGGCGTAGGGCTGGCCGCGGGCACGTACCCGGCGCTGGTATTGTCGGGTTATAAACCCGTATCGGTCTTAAAAAATCAAACACAGGCACAGGGACAAACACGTAAAACGCTGCTGCGTAAATCGCTTACAGTTTCACAATTTGTGATAGCGCAATTCTTCGTTATTGCTACCGCAATGGTGGGCAAGCAAATTTACTTTGCCCTTCATAAAGACCTCGGATTTAAAAAAGACAATGTGGTTACGCTAAATGCGCCATTTAAAAACAATTCGGCCCGCCAAAACGCCACATTGCTTGCACAATTACGGGTAACCCCAGGTATAACCATGGTAAGTATGGGCCACGACGCGCCGGCATCAGACAATACCAGCAGCACAGAGGCCGAATACAAAGACGGCAAAACCACCATCCACATGGATGACCTTGCCATGAAGTTCGGCGACGAGAATTATATCAAACTTTACCATATCCCTTTGCTGGCCGGGCGCAACTTGCTACCCAGCGATGCCAACCATGCATTTTTAGTAAATGAAGCCTTTTTGCACCGCGCCGGTATTCAGCGCCCGCAGAATGCAATAGGTAAGTTCGTCGATAATTTTAACGGCGACCGCCGCATGGAGATAGTTGGCGTAGTTGCCGATTTTGACCAGGGCACGGTTCATGACGTTATTGCACCAATGGCGCTGATGACCAGCCCCGAGGCGAGAATGAGCGGCACTTTCCACATACTGCTTGCCGCAAACAGCGATGAATGGAGCGGCACATTGGCTCGCATCCGCAGCGAATGGCACAGCGTTTATCCAGACGATGCAGACGACTTGCAATTTGTAGATGAGGGTATTGCCCGCCTTTACGACAAGGAACAACATACAGTTACCCTGTTGCAATGGGCAACCGGCCTTTCGATATTGATCAGTTGCATGGGGCTGCTGGGCCTCACTATTTTCAATATTGCCCAGCGCACCAAGGAGATTGGCGTACGCAAAGTACTCGGTGCGTCCGTTTCCAGCATTATGTTGTTATTATCGAAAGAAATTATGCTGCTGATCATATTGGCATCGGTTATTGCCATACCGGCGGCGGTATACGCAATAAATTTATGGATGCAGGACTTTGCCCAGCGCACCACCATGAGCTGGTGGGTATTTGCAGTTTGCGCAGGCGGCCTGTTGGTGATGGCATTAGCCACCTCTGCATTTCAAACCATCAGGGCAGCATTAGCTAACCCGGTAAAGAGCTTAAGAAGTGAGTGATTAAAGACTGGAGATTAGAGGTACGGAAAAAAGTGGCAGAGGGAAGTAGCCGTTATTAATGTAGTGGCGAATTGCATTCGCCCTATGCGCTATACAACTCCGGCCATGAACTATCCCGCACGTGCGGGATTAACTATGAACTGCCTCACCAATGAACTAATGAACAAGTGAACTAATAAACTAAAACTATGATACTAAACTACTTCACCATCGGCATGCGTAACCTTTTAAAAAGAAAGGGCTACACCGCGTTAAACATTTTGGGGTTGGCTATAGGAATAGCCTGCTGCCTGCTTATCTTTCAGTATGTATCATACGAACGAAGCTATGATACCTTCCAGGCAAAATCGCCTCAAATTGTGCGTTTGCGTCTCGACCAGAGCAAACAGGGCAAACTGATGTGGCAGTCAGCCACATCATATCCCGGCATCGGCCCGGCCCTGAAACGCGATTACCCCGAAGTAGAAAATTATTGCAGGCTGATTGATGACGAATTGCTACTGAGCAACGATGCCAAACATATAAAATTCTCCGAAACAAAGGGTTATTATGCCGACCCATCGGCAATAAACATGCTGGATGTTCAGCTGCTTAGCGGCAGCGCCGCTTCAGCATTAAAAGGGCCCAACAAAATCATCGTATCGCAAAGCATGGCCAAAAAATATTTTGGAACCGACGATGTGCTGGGTAAAACACTGCTGGCCCGCGGTACGAGGGCAAACGAAACATTTCAAATCGGGGGCGTATTTAAAGATTATCCTTTTAACTCGCATTTGATATTGGATTACATGGTATCATATGCAACACTTGTGAGCGAGCTGGCCGGTGGTGGCGATAAAACCGACCTGGCCAATACTGCTTTCAACTGGTATGATTTTTACACCTATATACAGCTAAAACCCGGTACCGACGCCCAACAATTCCAGGCTAAACTTTCTGGGTTTACAGATAAGTATATAAATAAGACCGATTATCGAAAGGCAAATAATATAAAAGACAGGCTTTACACTATTCCCTTCCGCGATATTCACCTGCTCTCAAACTACAACCAGGAGGCCGAAGTAAACGGCAGTGGCAGCGCTGTTAATTTTATGTTTTTGATTGGCTTTATCATCCTCGCTATTGCGTGGATAAATTATATCAACCTGTCAACAGCCCGCTCTGTTGAGCGTGCAAAAGAGGTAGGCGTACGCAAAGTGCTGGGTGCAGCTAAAAGCACCCTGATCAGGTTGTTTATGTTCGAAAATATGCTGTTAAACTTTATGGCAATAGTTATCGCAGCAATTGCCGTAGTGGCATTAACCCCATGGTTTAATAGTTTAATGGGCCGCGAAAGTGCCCCTGACTTTTCCATGTCGGCCAAATACTGGTTAATATTTTCAGGGATGTTTTTGGCAGGCACGTTGCTTTCAGGTTTGTATCCTGCGTTTATTTTGTCGGGTTATCAGCCGGTGGCGGTTTTGAAAGGTGCCTTTAAAAATACATCAGGCGGCCTGTTGTTACGCAAAAGCCTTATCGTAGTTCAGTTCAGTATCTCCGTTATTTTAATTGCCGGCACCATTATAGTTTACCAGCAGGTAAGTTTTATGCGCAGCCAAAAGCTTGGGGTCGATATTAATCAAACATTGGTTTTAAACGGTGTACAATCCATCAGCGATTCGCTGTACTTAAATTCCCTGCAACCGTTTAAGGCCGATTTATTAAAAAACAAAGGCATTAAAAGCATGACCGTGTCCACCAGCGTCATGGGTAAAGAAATTTATTGGACCACCAGTTACCAAAGCCTCGACCATAAAGAACTCGGCTCCGGCACATTATACCGCTTAGGTGTCGACTACGACTTTCTTTCGCAGTTTAAAATCAAGCTACTTTCCGGCCGGGATTTCTCAAAAGATTTCCCTACCGATAAAAAGGCAGCCATTATAAATGAGAATGCCATGGTGCAATTGGGCTTTAAAAACCCGGAAGACGCCATAGGCAGAAAAATTTCAAATGGCGATACCATGACAGTTATTGGGGTAATACAAAGCTTTCATCACCTTGGTCTGCAAAAACCAATCGATCCGCAGCTGATAACATTACGCCTTGATGCACGCCAGGCCTACTCTATCAAACTACAAACTGCCGATTTAACCGGTACCATAGCAAGCGTAAAAACAACATGGGACAAATACTTCCCCAACGACCCGTTTAACTATTTCTTTTTAGACGACCAGTTTAACACCCAATACAAAAGCGACCAGCAATTTGGCAAAGTGTTTACGCTGTTTGCATCGCTGGCAATACTGATTGCTTGTTTTGGCTTGCTTGGTTTATCAGCATATAACATTTTGCAGCGCACAAAAGAGGTAGGCATCCGCAAAGTACTGGGTGCATCAACCAAAAGCGTGGTATATATTTTATCAAAAGATTTTATGACCCTGGTGGTGATATCATTTGTGATCTCGGCCCCTATATCGTGGCTGGTGATGCATAACTGGCTGCAGGGCTTTGCATATCGCATAAATATAAGCTTATGGGTATTTGCTGCGGCCGGTATAATATCGGTAGCTATTGCCTTATGCACCATAAGCTTCCAGGCAATTAAAGCGGCATTGACAAACCCGGTGAGGAGTTTGAGAAGCGAGTGATTAGAGACTAGAGGTTAGTAAAAAAAGTGGCGGTGGGAGGTAGCAGTAGCAGTTATTAACGTAGGGGCGAATTGCATTAGCCCTAGGCGCCATACAATTCCGGCTATTAACCATTAACTGTGAACTTTTCACCAATGAACTATTGAACAAATGAACTAATGACCCAACGCTATGATAAAGAATTATTTAAAAATTGCGTACCGAAACCTTGTTAAAAACAAGGCGCACTCCCTTATCAACATAACCGGCCTGTCGGTAGGCATGGCGGTTGCCATGTTGATTGGCCTTTGGATCTGGGACGAATTATCATTCGACAAAAACTTTGAAAACTACGACCACCTGGCGCAGGTTAAGCAAAACTATAATATTAACGGTGAAAAGGGCACGGGCACCAGTGTACCCTGGCCCATTGGCGACCAAATAAGTAAAGATTATGGCAACAATTTTAAAGCCGTTACCATGGCATCCTTCATCTACGGCCATATTATTGCAGAAGGAGAAAAAAAGCTTAATGTAAGCGGTACATTTTTTGAACCCCAGGCACTTGATATGTTTTCGGTAAGCATGCTTAAGGGTGGCAAAACTGCCCTTAACGACCCTGCATCTATCCTCCTTTCGGCGTCGACAGCTAAAGCCTATTTTGGCGATGCCGACCCCATGAATAAGATAATGAAGATTGATAATAGCATGACGGTGAAGGTAACCGGTGTTTACAGGGATTTCCCTTATAACTCCACTTTCAGTGAAGTGAATTTTATTTCGCCATGGGAGTTGCTGCAGACCGCACAGGGCATGAAACAGCAAAAGGATACCTGGCGATGTAATTGTTATATGGCTTTGGCACAGGTTGCGGATAATGTGGCTGTGAATAAGGCATCAGCAGTAATAAAAGATGTGAAACTTAGCAAGGTAGATAAAAGCGAATTGAAACAAAAGCCGGAGGTTTTTTTGGACCCTATGAAAAACTGGCATTTATATTCCGATTTTAAAAACGGCCAAATTGTTGGCGGCCGCATACAATACGTTTGGCTATTCGGTATTATTGGCGTGTTCGTGCTGCTGCTGGCCTGCATTAATTTCATGAACCTGAGCACCGCCCGATCCGAAAAGCGGGCCAAGGAGGTTGGTATCCGCAAAGCAATAGGCTCGTTACGCAGCCAACTGATTTACCAGTTCTTTAGCGAATCGTTGCTGGTGACTATTTTTGCATTTGTGCTGGCGGCCCTTTTGGTACAGCTGGGCCTCCCGTTTTTTAACGATGTGGCCGGTAAAAAGATGGCAATCCCGTGGAACAATCCGTTATTCTGGATGCTGGGCGTTGGCTTTAGTTTGATTACCGGGCTAATTTCGGGTAGTTACCCTGCCCTTTACCTATCGTCTTTTCAGCCGGTTAAGGTGTTAAAGGGCACATTTAAGGTTGGCCGGCTGGCCGCTATACCGCGCAAGGCACTGGTAGTAACGCAGTTTGTGGTGTCAGTTACGCTTATAATTGGCACCATAGTGGTTTACCGGCAAATTCAATTTGCAAAAAACCGCCCGGTAGGTTACAGCCGTGATGGCGTTATGATGCTGTCGATGGTAGGCGACGACGTTCATAAGCAGTTTGCAGCAGTTAAAGATGAATTATCTAAAACAGGCGCAATTGCCAGCATTGCCGAAGCAGGCAGCCCTACAACCGCCGTATATTCAACCAATGCCGGTTTCGACTGGAGAGGAAAAGACCCAACTTTAGCTGTTGACTTCCCCAACATTGATGTAACGCCTGACTACGGCAAAACCGTGGGTTGGCAGTTTAAAGATGGCCGCGACTTTTCAGCGCAGTTTTTAACCGACTCCGTGGCTTTTGTTCTTAATGAAACTGCAGCAAAATTTATGGGCCTTAAACACCCGGTTGGCGAAACCATACATTGGGACGGCGCACCCTATAAGGTGATTGGGGTTATTAAAGATATGGTTGTCGAGTCGCCATACGAGCCCGTAAGGCCCATGCTATACCACATGATGCGGGGGAGCGGCAATGTCGTTATACTTAAAATCAACCCAAAAATGAGCACCAGCGAGGCTATCGAAAAAATAGCGCCGGTGTTTAAAAGATACAACCCTGCGCAGCCGTTTGACTACCAGTTTGCTGATACCGAATACGCCAAAAAATTCGGTAACGAAGAACGCATTGGCAAACTTGCAAGCTTTTTTGCTGCCCTGGCCATCTTCATTAGTTGCCTGGGCTTGTTCGGTATGGCATCGTTTATGGCCGAACAGCGCATTAAGGAAATTGGTGTGCGCAAGGTGTTAGGCGCATCGGTATTTACACTATGGAAGCTGCTATCAAAAGATTTTGTGATCCTGGTTACCATCGCGTTGGTTATTGCAACCCCGGTTGGTTATTACTTTATGCACAGCTGGCTGCAAAAATATTCCTACAGGTCTGACATTTCAGCGTGGATTTTCATTATAACTGCTGCAGGCGCAATGGTCATTACATTGTTAACGGTAAGCTACCAAAGCATAAAAGCAGCATTGATGAACCCGGTGAAAAGCCTGAAATCGGAGTGATTAGAGGTAAGAAATTAGTTAAAAATAACCCGGCTATAAACTTTTCAACCAGTAAACCAATTAACAGCTTCGGCTATGAACTATCAACTATGAACTAAAAAGAGCCTGGGATTTCCAGTTTAATGCGCCCGGAGATGAGATACCGGGCGCTTTTTTATTTGCACTATTGAGACTACTCTCTAATTACCTATCTTGTTATATTTGAACATAACAACTAATCTCTAATCAACTACCACCATGTGGATCTGCCCGCTATGCCAACAGCAATTTGTAAATACCAACCAGGTGCACTCGTGTCGCGACAAAGAACTGGCTGATTTTTTAGCAGGAAAATCTGAACATACCATTGCGCTGTTTAACCATCTGGTAAATGAATACGGGCAAATCGGCGATGTGCGGCTGCACCCGGCAAAATCAATGATAAGTTTTGCAGCGCGTAAAAGGTTTGCCTACGTTATACAACTTGGTAAAAACTTTGTTGATGTGGTGTTCCCGTTTAAACAGCCTTACGAAGACAATTTATGCTTTAACAAAATAAAGCCGGTACCCGGCAGCAATGATTTCAATCACCATTTCAGGATGTATTTTGCTGAAGACATAAACGACGAAGTGCGGATGTATATGAGGATGGCTTATGAAATTGGCAGTTAGGAAATGTTTATGACCGGGTAGCTTTAAGTCCTTTACTCCTATGTAAACATTTTTTTTACACTCGCTGTAGCAGTAAATTTTAATGGGTATAAAATAAACATCCTTCTCAAAAGTGATGTTTATACGCGGGGCGGTAAATACCAGGTGGTTTGTATTTTTCAGACAGCGGAAAGAAAAGAGGCGAATTTATAGTCCGATGGCGCTAGACCCTTTGGTGTTTTTTTTCATTTTCGTCCGACATCCAAAGGTAGCGCCGCTTATTACACTTGGCGCAGAAGTATATTTTTACAGGTAGAAAAAACAGGATATTTTTCAAAAACCATCCTTTTGGAATTGAAAAATGAAAAACGGCACGGCACTTATGGCATATAAGAATCGGCTTTGGCATGATATTTTAATTACGAGAATTAATATCACGCGGTTGTCCGTCCTTATCAAATATTTTAGATAAACTTAAAATACGCCAACAGATAGCTCATCTTTTAAGCAACTCTTCTACTAAAATGCCGTTAATTTTCATTCCCTTCAAATTGCAATCGCTGATGTTTACGTTGCTCAGGTCGCAATCAGTGATAGTGCTGCCGTTTAGATCGCAGTTTTCAAACTTTAACGGGCGTTGTTTTGCAGCAGGGTCGTAAGCCGGGTGCCCCTTTGGCGGCATGCCAATGTTATGAATGTAGGCTCCGCCAAGTTGCGCCCCTTCAATTTCAAGATCGCTTAAATTGGCGTCAATAATTTTTACGCCTGTTGCGCTCACATCCTGTATATGGGCATTGTTTATGCAAAACTCGCGAAACTTCGAGTTGTTAAGGTTCGACCATTTTACATTCAGTATCTTCCTGGTTTCGAAAAGTTCAAGGTGCTCGTCATTAGGTTCTGCCTGTGCGTTGTTTGCCATGTTATTATTTTTGATTTCATCAAAAATAAGGCTTAAATCTGCAGTCGGCAAAGTGTAAAAACGCCATATTCAGGGTGTTTGTGCGCCATAATAGTCTTATAAAAGCAGTTTTTGAATAACCGGCCAAACGTTGTCAGCAATAACTTTATAACCTGCGGCATTAGGATGAAGTTTATCAGGCAGATTAAAGTGGCGTACGCCGGCAACGCCGTCTAAAAAGAATGGCACGAGGCTTATATTGTTTGCAACAGCCAGGGTGGTAAAAATTTGCATAAACTGCCCGGCCACCGGGCTATGCAAAAATACAGGCATCTGCATACCCATAACGGCTATTTTAGCGTTCGGATATTTTGCCTTTACTTTATCAATTATAGCCTGAAGGTTATTTTTAGTGGTTAGCGGCGCCATACCCCTGATCACATCATTTATCCCCAACTCCAACACAAATACACTTACCGGCTGATTTAGCCAGTAATCGATGCGGCGCAAACCACCCGCCGATGTATCGCCGCTGAGGCCTGCATTTATAACCCGGTAACCAAGCCCTGCTGCAGTGATTTTTTGGCCGATTATAGCCGGAAAAGATTCGGTGGCGGCATTGGGGAGTCCATAGCCGGCAGTAAGGCTATCGCCAAAAAACAAAATGTTTTGCATAGTTAATTAACTGATTTTGAGGGTTAATGTTCGGTATAAAAATTTATTTTAAAAAAACACTTGACTCTTACCTTACGTCATACCATAGCTTTGTGGTTAAATAATGAAATAAGTAAAATGAAAGGGAACTATTCGGTAAAACAATTGGCCAAACTTGCCGGTGTAAGTGTGCGCACACTACACCTATATGATAAGATTGGCCTGCTAAAACCGTCTGTTCGTACTGATGCCCGGTATCGCCGGTACGAAGAAAAAGAGCTATTGCGGCTGCAGCAAATACTTTTTTACAAACTGCTCGATTTTCCATTGAAAGATATCGGGGCTATACTTGACAACCCGGAGTTCGAGTTGCTGAAAGCGCTTGAAGGGCACAAGCAATTGCTGACTATTAAGCGTGATCATTTCACAGTTTTACTTAACACAATTGATAAAACAGTTAATCATTTAAAAAACAAAACCATGAGTAATTACCAGGAATTATACGAGGGCATGCCAAAGGAACAGGCAGAAGCCTACCGCAGCGAGGCCATCGCCAAATGGGGCGAAGACGTTGTACTCCGCTCAGAAAATGCATTGTTAGAAATGCCAAAATTGAATTTGGAACAGCTTAAAGCCGACCAGAAAGACATCACTCAAAAGCTAATGTCACTGGCCGATAAAGACCCTGAAAGTAATGAAGTACAATTGCAAATTGCCCGGCATTACGCCAACATCCGCAGCTTTTGGGGCGTAAGCGACCCAACGGATTTAAAAATTGAGACGTATAAAGGCCTTGCAGATTTATACATTGCCGATGAGCGTTATACCACAGTTGAGGGAAAAGCCAATCCGGAATTTGCAAGCTTTATGCATAAGGCGATGGTACACTTTGCAGACAGCAAATTGAAATAATTGCTTTTCAATATCCGATGATGTTGTATACAAGTATGGCGATACACGAATGCTTTCGCCCCTGTACCCTACAAAAATATTTTCATTTTTAAGTGCCGTTTTTAAAGCATCACTAACGCCGAAGTTATTTTGCAGCCTCAGTTTTAAGCGCTACGGTCAGTTCATCAGCATTGTTAACCACTTTTGCAATCAATCCGTTTTTGTCGACCACATAATGTGTTGGATATTCGTTTGTACCTAATTGTTTCTCAATATACGATTCCGGAACGTGAGCCAGTGCGTACTTAAATACATGAGTCTTCATATAGGCTTTCAGTTTGTCAACCGGATCGAAGGCGAGACTTACAAAAACAATATCCTTCCGGTTTTTATATTGGTCGACCAGGTTATTTAGCGCAGGTATTTCTTCATTACAGGCCTGGCAATGCAAAAACCAGCATTTTATCACCACAATTTTACCTTTGGTATTGTGGCTTTTATAAACCTCGCCATTAATGTCGGTATAGTTTAGACCGGGCAGCCTTTTGCCCTCCATTTTAAAGTGCTTGTAGCCGTTTTGCCCATAGCTCTGAAGCACTGAATGTACATCCTCACTAACGCTAGGAGCCAACTTGTATAATTGATAGTAATTGCCGCTTTTGGAATGAAGCCGCATCGGCAGGTAATTACCTGTAGCAAACTGCCTGAAAAACTCATTCTTATTTATAGGTTGCCCGGAAGTATTGTAAGCCTTAAAATCTTCGGATGTTTTTAAATAATCGCGGTTGTAGTAGGCCAGGCTCATTCCATCTTTTAAAATTTTAGCCGGGTCGCCAATGGGTTTGCCGTGCAGGGTGGTTTGTGCGGTCGTAAAATGGACTGTAAAGAAAAACGCGATGATTGAAAGCAAAGTTTTCATAGTGACAGCCGGATTAGTTAGTTAAATATAGGATTTTACAGGCAATTAAAATTGCGGTTTTAAATTAGATATTCTTGCCGTATATATAATGAAAAA
This sequence comes from Mucilaginibacter flavidus, assembly GCF_024055575.1. Taxonomy (GTDB): domain Bacteria; phylum Bacteroidota; class Bacteroidia; order Sphingobacteriales; family Sphingobacteriaceae; genus Mucilaginibacter; species Mucilaginibacter flavidus. The sequence continues at coordinate 867,999 of NZ_JAMXOE010000001.1, forward strand.
AACTTCTGTCATATATCAGGTGTCAACACCTCGATCTTATCTTTTCCCGCTATTGCAATTTGTTTGGATTCCCTGTTAAATACAATTTGAGGATAATTTTCAACGTGATGTATAATTGACGATTTCTGCTGCCCGCTGTCGATGTCCTCCATTTTATCAATTACCTCCCCGGTGTTGATATCGATAATTTTAGGGTATTTAAATAAGTCCCACGCTAAATTTTCATTGATAGCAAACAGATTTCCGAATTCGGCATTAACTGTTACTGGTTTTGAAAATGCACTTTTTGTTAAGTCCCATATTGCAATATGCTTTGGAGGCAGTACGTCCAAATTCTCTTCGTCTATTACTTCATCCGATGACCCAATGAGGACTTGGGTGCTATTGATAAAACTCGCAGTACAAATTTCGACCCCTCTATCAGGATACGTTATTGCGACATCCAGTCGCTTCGGCTTGGCAAAGCAATCTTTGATGTTATAGACATTTACCACATCTAATGGATGCCATAACCAGCCCTTAGATAATAAAAATGAACTATCATTACTCACTTCTAACCTCGAATGAAATACGTCCTCTGGTTTTCTTTTAGAAGTATCTGTAACAATTTCTCCTGTTTCAGCATTTTCAAAATCCAATCGATTGTATGCCAGGGGGCAGTGAATGAGATAAGTAACGTCGAGTACTGTCACAAATGCTGCCGGGTATTCATATACATCAGCGCAGTAATATGACCTGTTAATTTCTCTCAGCAGTTCACCGTTTTTAAGCAAAAGCCCCTTGGTTCCCAATCTTTTGTAAATGAATGCATATACGCCGTCAGCAGAAATGATTGCGGCATCACCGAATCCATATGTATCGTGTCCTAACTGCTTTGCCTTACTATCATCCAAAACATATTGTTTTCCGGCGTTTGCCCAATCAATTAATGTATTGTCGTACCAGGCAATGGTTTTTAAATAATTAGCGGTTATAGTTTTCCTATTCATACTCTTATTTCATCACCCCCGCATTAAAATCTACCAGCAATTTAAACAAATGGTTATACTCATTCAGCGGCAAGGTTTTGCTGATATCAAAAACATCGTGATAGGCTTTTATTCCGCCCATGGTGTACAGGTAAAATGCAGGCACACCTTTTTCGGTAAAGGGGTAATGGTCGCTGTTAGGTGCTTTACCGCGTGAGTATACTTTAACCAGGTAATGCCCGGTGGTATTGGCCTGTTTCATCAAGTCAAATTCCCTGGGGAATACGGTGGCATTTACCACGGTTATGCCTTCTTCACCTGTTCCCTCTAAATCAAGGTTTATTAAAAAGCGGATATGGGTTAACGGGATAAGGGGGTGTTCCGCAAAATACATCGAGCCCAGCAAACTGGCTTCCTCGCCCGAAAAACATATGAACGCCATGGAATAGCGCTGCGGGTGTGCCGCATAATATTTGGCCAAACTTAGCAACTGGCTCACTCCGCTGGCATTATCATTAGCACCGGGGAAATAAGTGTCGGCGCCCATACCTCCAAGGTGATCGTAATGTGCTGTTATTACCAAAAAAGAATCAGGTTTTGCTGTGCCGCGAACAAAGGCACAAACATTGCCGGTTTTAAATCCTGGTATAAATTTATTTTCTATGTCTGCGTTAACAGTAGCGGGCTGTTGAGTCAATGCCTTTTTATCCACCAATATACCCGTATAATCTGCTGCCTTTTGCTCAACCGACCATGTGAGTTTATCCTGCAATACCACTACAATGCGGTTATTGGGATTTACAAAGGATACGCTGTCACTTTTTACAAGATCGCCGCTGCCTTTTATACCTTTACTTTCGGGACTTACAATAAAATCGCGGCCAGGTTTTAGGTCGATGCCGTTGATGGCCACTTTCATTTTACCGGGAAAGGTATTGGCATCGTAGCTAAAAGGCTGTACAAAATCTATTCCGTCAAGAGGCTTTAAACCGAAACTTTTAAACTCGTTGGTGATAAAGCTTGCTGCTTTGCCCACGCCATCTTTGGTATAACCACGGCCCCAAAAGTAAGGCGCTGTTAAGGTATCAACAATCCTGCGTGCGTATAAGGAGTCTTGCGCAAATAGGGTTTGGAAAGATATTAGCAGTAACAGGATTAGCTTAAATTTCATTTAGGGTGATAGTGGGTAGGGCAAATTAAGAAAAGCTTTTAATATTTTACCATATCAATAGTTTAGGATCCCTGACTTTGGCTAAAGCCATCTTTGCTGACGGCTTGTTCCGTCGGTTAAAACCGACGGCAATGAAGGTGAAAAATATCGTGTAAAGCACCTAATTAAGGCAACGCCCCATGCGCGGGTTAACCGTCAACATAGCAAATTTTCAAAGCGTTTATTCATTACCGTCGGTTTTAACCGACGGAGTACAGGGCTGCAAATCATTGGCTTTAGCCAAATTCCGTATTCCCTGCATAAATCAATTTAAAACCTAAACCCAACAGAAATATACGGCAACGAACCCTCTTTTGAAAAACCCACAGCAGCCTGTATCAGCACCAATTGAGCGGGAATAACATAAATACCGCCGCCATAACCGTCATGCCAGGCATTGGAACTATCCGTTGCTGACCATACCCTGCCGATATCATTAAACCCAAGAATACCCACACTGCCGGGCAACAGGTACGAGGTAAAATCCAGCACTTTTAATCGCAGCTCCAGGTTGTTGTAAACCGCTGTACGCCCGGTAAAACGCCAGGTGTGGTAGCCACGTAAAGTTTGCGGACCGCCCAGTTTTATCTGCTGAAAATAATCGGCATTGCCAAAATAGGTGCCGCCACCCGTGCGGTTGGCTATTATTAATACCGAATCGCGGTCGGGGTTAAGGTAAAAGCTAAATTCAGACTGTAGCTGCGAATAAGCATTATGCGAACCGTTTACCGCCTTCATTGATGTAAGCGTAGTGTTCCAATAAACGCCCTTAGTAGTCAGCGTACCTTTATTGCGGGTATCATAAACTGCCCCGGCAACCACTCCTACCGACCATTTGGTCGAGAACACATTCTCATTAGGGTGTGCTGCATCATAATCCTTTAAAAACCTGGTTGTATTGTTACCAGCCTGGCTGTTATAAAACTGGCCGCCAACGCCGGCATTTAAACGCCAGTTACCATAGGTATGATAAAGGCCAACATCGGCGGTAACCAAATCGTAGCGGTTGCGATAGTAAGTAATTTCTTTACTGCCCTGGTTTACAAATGGCGTACCGTTGCCGATGCCAAAAAAGTTACTCACGTTATTTGGCCCGCGCGAAAGGGCATTGATGCGGATATCATTATTGCCGATGGCATTCTTAAAATCGGCCACGTAAGTAAACAACAGCGATTTGCGCGAAAGCGAATAATTAGTCAAAAACTCCTGCCTGAACGAATAGGGCTCACCACGGAAACCGTGCTTCTCATAGGAGAAACCACCTATCAGCAATATGCCGATATCCGTATTGTAATTTGCCAGTATAATGGGTTCAAACCTATCGTACCTAAAGCTCTTTTTATCATAATTATTTACGCCTGTATCCTTACTGGTGCGGAGCCGAGCATCGGCAGACGACGGCAGCACGTTTGTAGAATCGGACCTGTCATAAACATACAGGTTGCCCCGGTTGTTCAGTTTTTTATCTACATAAAAACTATCAACACCATTGCCACCCAACATCCTTACTTTTATGGGTGATGGCGTGTCGCCGGTTACCGAAAACACATCGCTGCCACCAAAGCCATAAAGCCGTACTTCTTTGGTAACATCGGGCTTAAAAATGCGGTGAAAGGTTATTTTATCCGCGTCACCGCCTTTTTTTATTTTTTTAACGGTTACTTCCACATCGCCGTCTTTTTGTTCGTTAATGCTGAAGTTATCGTTTTTATCCGAAGCGGGGACTTCTACATAAATTGATATAAAACGGTAGTATTCCAGCGCCTGTTGCATCAATTTATCGCGCCGGGCTTTCATTTTGGTGATGATTGCGGGGCCGGATAGTTTAAATATGGTATCGGGCATTTGTTTTACTGCGGCAGTAATGAGGCTGTCGGTTAATGTTTTTTGCACATAGGTTATTTGCTCGCGCCAGTCATCTTCGCTCAATTGGTTTAAAAAATAACGATCGAAGTAGCGGGCGTTAAAGTTCCACCCATCAATATCCCTGATCTCGTCGCTATAGCCTTGAAACTTTGCTTTCAGCCATTGGTGCGATACGATCCATGGAAAAACGCCTGAGGTACGGTAATATACCTGGTCGCGGTCGCGGGGAACGGGCTGGTATAAATTGCCTTTTTTCTCTTCAATTTTTTCCCAGCGCCATTGGTCCTCATGGCGGTCCCAGTCCCCTAAAAGCATATCCAGCAGGCGGGCTCTTAACACCGTCTTTTCATCAACGTGGTTGTCGTTATCTTCTTTTAACTTACGCTGTACTTTTTCGGTATTATCGGTTTTTTCAGCATCCAGCGGCTCACGTTCTTCGAACAAAAAAACCTTGTTGGCAAAATCCTTGCTGTATTTACCCAATGCCGGGTCGTCCTGCACGTAAACTATTTTCGGGTTCGAATGCGGGATACCCAAAGCTTGCGCCAAAGGCGGCACGGTTAGCGCGGCAAAGGGATGTGCGGCCGATACCTGGTCCTGCAGAATATCTTTGGCAACGGTGGCTCGTAATCTTGGCGATAAACCGCGTTCAGGGTATTTTTGAATGGTGCGCAATACCCATTGCTGGCCCGATGAATCCTGCAAGCGTAGCGACATGGTTTGCAACCCACCTCCTTTTTGCAATATTTTCAGGCCGCCCTTTTCATCTTCGAGTCTGAATATGGGCAGTTTAACCGGCGCTGCCCATAAGGCCCGGTAATTTTCACCAAATAAAAACCTGTGCGTTTTGCTTGCGACGTTGTATTCAGGTTCAACGGCTATGCGGATGCTGTCGTGCTTTACTTGTTGCGCATGGCTTAACGTAAAAACAAATAATAAACTTAATATCAGGGTAAAGCTTTTTTTCATAAAAAGAGGCAGTTCAAATAATGTGATAGTTTATTATCCTGTTTAATAACTACCATGCTTTATATATGTTTCAACTCAAGCTAAAGATACGGCAATAAATTATATCGCATAAAAAAACGGCGATATTCTTACTCCTTCCTGCTATCCTTTACTAAATAAATTAATGCTCAAATCGCGAATTGAGGAGACGGCTATAGCATAGCCAGTTACTATTGCACAACATGCAAGCGCTCGACGAAACCCCTGTTTTACCCTGCAAATAACCGATATCTCATTTCCGCAGCGCAAAACCAGGGCCTTGTCGAATAATAAAAAAGTGAAAGCAAAAACCCGGTTGATTTGCATCAACATAAAAAATTAACCCCACCGGCATAGGGGTAAACCAAAGCCGGAATGTATTAAAGTAAACAACAAAACACAACCATATGATAACCGCACTACTAATCTGGCTCTTCAAAAAATACGGCAGACCGTTTTTTTATCAGCATAAATCATTCTTTAACCAGTTTACCATACCGGTTAAGCGGTTATCGGTAACTATCCTTTTTGTTGCATTAAGTGGCCTTGCATTTGGGCAGGAGCAAACGTTAAACTATAACGTGCTGCATAGCGGCCATACAGTAGGGCACATGAAATTGCAGCAACGCAAGGATGGCGGCGATACGTTTTTAAACGTAGCCTCGGATGTTAAAATGAAGTTTATCTTCAGTATACAAGTATGCATTCGTGAGGATGCGCATTACAGCAACGGAAAATTGCTTAGCTCCCATGTATCGCGTATGGTAAACGGCAGCCAAAAGGCTGATAAATCAACAAAAGCCAATGGCGAAAGCTACCAGCTTACCGACGGTAGTAAGGTTAGCAGCATCAACCAAAAACAAATAAATAACAACCTTACGCTGATGTATTTGCAGGAGCCTGTTGGCCTGTCGCAAATTTATTCGGACAATTTCCAGCAGTTTGTAAAGGTTGAACAAACTGGCAGCCATACTTACCGCATTAACCTGCCCGATGGCAATTACAACTTTTACACGTATGCCAACGGGGTTTGCAGCCGGGTTGATATCCACCATTCATTATACACCATTCAAATTCAGCTGGCATAACCATGAAAGTATTAGTTACTGGGGCAACAGGTTTTATAGGCCGAAATTTATGTTTTGAGCTGGCAGAACAGGGCTATACGGTGATAGCACTTTGCAGGGATATTAACCATCCGTACCTCATCGCCCATAAAAATATTATCCCCGTAAAAGGCGATATACTTGATACGGAAAGCTTGACTAATGCAGTGCGCGGTTGCAAACAGGTTTACCATACAGCGGCTCTCGCAAAAATGTGGTGCCGCGATAAAAACGATTTCTACAACATTAATGTAATCGGCACCCGCAATGTGCTGGAGTTGGCGGCAGATTTATCGGTAGATAAAGTTGTCTATACCTCTACCTGCGGTGTTTGGGGACCAACAATTAAGTACCCGATGAACGAGAACGACCCGCGCATTGACGGCTTTGCCATAGATTACGAACGCACCAAGCACCTGGCCGAAATTGAGACCCGCATTTATGCGGCGAAGGGTTTGAACGTGGTAACGGTGAACCCGTCGCGGGTATATGGCGAAGGGCCGATAACCGACAGCAACACCGTTGGCAAAATGATAAGCGGCTACTTAAAAGGCAAATGGCGCGTTATCCCCGGCAAGGGCACCCAGGTATCAAACTATGCTTATTTGCCGGACGTAGTGCAGGGCCATATAGCCGCCATGGAACAAGGCATTGCCGGCAACAGGTATATTTTGGGTGGCGAGGATGTCAGTTTCAATACCTTCTTCGGCACGTTGCAAAATATCACGGGGATAAAACAAAGCATGTATAAACTACCGCAAAGGTTGATTGAAGCCTATAGCCGTTTCGAATTAGTAAAAACTACGCTGACCGGTTTGCCGCCGGTATTTTTACCGGAGTTTGCTGCGCGATTAAGGAAAGACCAGAAATACAGCAGCCAAAAAGCCATCACCCAGTTAAACTATAGCATCACCCCGTTTGCCGAGGGTATGGCTAAAACAATTCATCATATAAAAAGCTTATGAGCCGTTTAACCGCCATCGTAACAGGTGCAAGCGAAGGGCTTGGCAAATCGCTGGCACTCGAGCTGGCATCCAGGCAAATTGATTTGGTGCTGGTGTCGTTGCCTGCATCCGGCCTGCCCGAGCTGGCTAATTTTATCCGCAAAAATTTCGGGGTAGAAGTAATCATTTTTGAAGCTGATTTAACGCTGACCGAAAGCTACAGCACCTTATTTGCGCTACTGAAAAGTGAAAGCATTACGGCCCATATCCTTGTAAATAATGCCGGTTTGGGCAACTGGGCGTGGTTTGAGGACATGAGTATCGGATTTTATAAAAAGCAGATTGAGCTGAACACCATTGCCCCGGTATTGCTTACCCATTTGTTTTTGGCACAGATCGATGAGGAGCGCAGGGCATATTTGCTAAATGTGGGCAGCCTGGCCGGCAGGTTTGTGGTGCCGAAAAAACAGGTTTATGGGGCAACAAAATCATTCATCAGCTATTTTACCCGGTGCCTGCAGCTGGAGATGGACCGCGCCAACATCAGTATAAGCTTACTAAGCCCCGGCGGCATAAATACCAAGCCGGAATTGCTGGTGATGAACCATAATTTAACCGGTATTGCCAAAGCCACCATTACCGAGCCCGACCGTGTAGCGTATGAAGCTATCCATGGGATGTTTTTGGGGAAGAAGAAGATTATTCCCGGGGGAGTAAATAAACTGATGGTGGTGCTGAACGCCATTTTGCCGGGGTTTATTAAGGATATGATCATCAGGAGTAAGTTGAAGCCGGTGGTGAAGATGTGAGAACTGAACAAATATCAAACTCGTCATTGCGAGGAACGAAGCAACCTCTACATAGGACATTCAGGAAACTTTGTGTTGTGGCAACCTATATGCCGGCTGCCAGTTTCCCAAATGTATTGTGTGTTGTTGATTGGCACGTGCAGAGATTGCTTCGTTCCTCGCAATGACGCGTATTTCAGAATTTTACTCCCCCGGGCGCCCCAAAGAGCCATTGCAAGCTGACCGTCCCTGCCGGGCGCCCGGGTGAAAAAGTTGGTGAATTGATGAAAGCCATTATCTTTGAAAGGTATAATCAGCCTTTTAAAGTGGAGTACAGCGACAGAACTGTTATTGATTTATTAAGGGAAGGGAATGAGCGCGCGTTTGAAAAAATATTCAGGGAGTATTTTAAAAGCCTGCACGCTTATGCTTATACATTTATGAAGGACGACGAACAGGCCGAGGAAATTGTACAAAATGTTTTTTGTCGGATATGGGAGAAACGCAGCCAGCTGAAACCGGAAGGCTCGATTAAAGCTTACCTGTACCGTGCTGTGCATAACGAAAGCCTGAATTATTTAAAACACCAAAAAACACGGGCCGCGTTCCAGGTGCACTACAACAACAACGGTGAAGAACTTACCGGCCAAGCATCGGAAAAAATTTTGATTGCCGAACTTGACGGGCACATACAGCAGGCGCTGAACCATTTGCCGCAGCAATGCCGCATTATCTTTCAGCTCAGCCGGTTCGAGAATTTGAAATACAGGGAAATAGCCGACCATTTAAACTTATCCATTAAAACGGTAGAGAACCAAATGGGTAAGGCTTTAAAAGTTTTAAGGGAAAAACTGGCGGAGTTTTTACCCATTATATTATTCATTATTGCACGGTTATATAAATGAGCGACGATAACAAACATATAACTGATGATTTGCTGGTGAAATACCTGCTGGGCGAAACAGATGCTACTGAAAGCAGCGATGCGGAGCTATGGATAAACACCAGCGATGCAAACAAAAAGTACTATGCCGATTTCAAACTGATTTGGCAGGAAAGCGAGCGCATAGCCGCAACCAACAACCCGGACGAAGATGGTGCATGGCTGCGGTTGCAAAACCGTATTGCCAAAATGTCTGCGGAGCAACAGCCGCAAATAAAACGGGCTTCAAAATTTGGCTGGTTAAAAGTTGCCGCGTCAATATTATTGGTTAGTGCTATCGGTTATTTTGCCTACAACCAGTTTTTTAACACAAGCCTGATCAGCAAGGGCAGTGGCCTCGCTACTTTAACCCAAGACCTGCCCGATGGGTCGCTGGTTACGTTGAATAGTAATTCTCAAATTATTTATCCGATGCACTTCCGTGGGGAGCAAAGACTGGTGCAATTAACAGGCGAGGGATTCTTTAAAATCACCCCAGATAAAACAAAACCCTTCATAATAAAAATAAATGCTGCAACGGTTAGCGTGGTCGGCACGTCATTTAACGTAAAGAACGTTAAAGGCAAAACAGAAGTGATAGTTGAAACCGGCATAGTAAAAGTAAATGAAGGCGGCAAACAGGTGTTGCTGCACCCCGGCCAAATGGTTATAACCGGCGGGGCCAACCTGGTGGTACAGGAAACCCGTGGCAGCCTGTATAATTACTACATTACCAAAGCGCTTATTTGCGACCGCACGCCGTTACGGGAGTTGGTCGACAAGCTCAACCAAGTTTACGGCAGCGACATTAAAATTGCCAACAATCAACTGAGCGATTTGCCTATAACCACCACATTTAAGGGCCAAACCCTGCCACAAGTGCTAAATATTGTTAGCCAAACCTTCAAGATTAAAGTTGAAAATAAAGGCGGGCAAATTCTTTTAAAATAACCGATGCAACTGAAATATTCAGCCATTAAAGGATTGCTTTTATTGGTGCTTGGCGCTGCGTTTGCGCCTTGCGTGGCCCAGCCTGTGCTAAACCGTAACATCACCATGAATGTGAACGACCAGCCGCTGGGCAGTGTTTTGCATATAATGGAAGATAAGGGCAAATTCAATTTCTCGTACAACAGTAATCTCATCCGGCAGGATAGCCTGGTTAACATCCACGTAGCCAACCAAACCGTTAAAGACGCGCTTGATAAATTGCTGAATAACCAGTTTGAATACCGCGAAGCCGAAAACTTTGTGATATTACGATATGCGCCCTACCAGCTGGCCATGACGACTGACAAGTTTTTAAACGACGACCAAAGCTGCGTGATAACGGGGTATGTGGCTAACGAACGGAACGGCCAGAAGCTTCAAAATGCAAGTGTGTACTGCCGCCGTCCTATAGCGTCTGCACTTACCGATGCTGATGGACATTTTGAAATAAAAATCAAAAACGAAAACCAGCCGGTTATATTAACGGTTAGCAAGGAGAACTATAAGGATACATCGGTAACTTTTTTATCGGACGTTAAGGTTACTGAAAATAAAAGCGGCACTAGTAGCGCTAATGGCGGCAATGGCGGTTATCGTTACCTGCCAGGCGATTTGTCGGGCGTTGAAAAATCGGGGGTTGGTAAATTGTTTATTTCGGCGAAGCAGCAAATACAGTCATTAAACCTGGGCGGGTTGATCACCCAATCGCCTTTTCAGGTATCACTGGCGCCGGGTTTGGGCACGCACGGGGCGTTCAGCGGCCAGGTGGTTAATGCCGTTTCGTTAAATATCGCTGGTGGCTATAACGCGGGCGTTAACGGCGTAGAGCTGGGTTTATTTAACCTTGATAAAAGCGATGTAAAATCCTTCCAGTTGGGGATACTATTTAACGTAGTTGGCGGCTCGGTAGAAGGAATACAAATTGGGGGCGCTTTTAACCAGGTTTTAAAAGATGTTAACGGGGTTCAAGCCGCCCTTGGCTTTAACAACGTGGAAGGAAATGTTAGTGGCGTGCAATGGGCTGCAGGCTTTAACATTGGCAAAAAGCTAAATGGCGTGCAATTAGCTGTACTTAACATAGCATCAAGCGATGTAAACGGCTTACAAATTGCACCAGTGAATATTGCCTCAGGAAAGTTTACAGGCATCCAGCTCGGCGGCTTGTTTAATTATGCAAAGGACCTTAAGGGGATACAGATTGGGCTGATAAACGCTTCGGATAATTCGTCGGGCGTGAGTATCGGCCTGTTAAATTTTGTACAAAACGGGTACCATGTGGGTGGCGTTTACAGCAACGAGACCACTGATGCCAACCTGGTTTACAAAACTGGCACGCATTCGTTTTATAATATCATACTTGCGGGCGCAAAATTGGATAAAAACAAAAAGCAGTACACCTATGGGGTAGGCTACGGTAACGAGCTGCCTGTCTTTAACTTCCTGGCATTTAATACAGAGGCGACTGCCAGCTATGTTTACCAGGGTAACGGCAGGTACCTGAATGTGCTTTACCGCCTTGATGAAACCTTAAATATTAAGCTCGGCCACTCGTTTGGGGTACAGGCCGGCCCATCATTAAACTTTTTTTATAACCAGCAAAAGAACCCGGTCGCCGGGTACAACTTTGTACCTAACGAACCCAATCATCACCAAACAAATAACCCCAAATACACCCGTTGGCTTGGCTGGACAGTAGGGATAAATTTTTTCTAAATTTACTTCAACGCAGCAAGGGTAATTTCAGCCATATCTTCCAGGGCCTTTCTTTCAGCTCCGGTACGTGCGGCTACTTTTATAGCTGTAATATTCCCGAAGATAAAACGTGCAAAAGCGCGCGCATCTGTCTTTGACGAAAACTGCCCATCTTTTTGGCCCTTCTCAATTATTTTGGTGAAGGCATCTTCAACGCTTTTGTTGTTTTTGTTTACGATGTCCCCAATCTCTTCGTCTATGCTGGCAAGCTCAACAGCGGTATTTACCATAAAGCAGCCTTTTAACAGGCGGTCGTTTACACTTTCCTCAATCAGGCCAGCAAATATTTGCTTCAGTGCTTTTTTTGCATTTTCCGCCCTGCCCAACATCGCTATCATGGCATTGGTTTGCTTCAGCTGGTAATGGTTTAATGATTTTTTAAACAGCGTTCGTTTATCCGTATAAGCATTATAAAGGCTCGACCGGTTTATCCCCAATCCATCAACCAAATCCTGCGCCGAGGTGGCGTTGTAGCCTTTCTGCCAAAACAGGTTTACTGCTTTTTCCAGCAGCTCATCCTCATCAAATTCTTTTTTGCGTGGCATAAAATTTTCAATTACAAATAACTAAACTTCATTGCCCCGACTTTTAAGTCGGGGATAAAAACAAATACAACAGCGGCTTTAGCCGAAATCCGCGCGGCAATTGGGCTAAAGCCAACATTCCTTAATTATAATAACCCCCGCGCTAAAGCGCAGGGCAATGAATATTTGTCAGAATCTATTGCAGTTACAAAAATACCTAATTGAAACGAATGTTTCAATTAGGTATAAATTTTTTTTCTTAGTAAACAATGGCGTTTACTGTAAAGCCGCCATCAACGGTAATTTCGCTACCTGTAATAAACGAAGCATCGTCCGAAGCCAGGAACCTCACCACATTGGCAATTTCTTCTGGCTGGCCAAAACGTTTAAGCAATATGCGTTCGCTCAATATAGTGCCAAAGCCGTTAACTTCTTCTTCTGTTAAACCAACTTTTCCATATAAAGGTGTGGCAACCGGACCGGGAGACACAGCGTTTACACGTATTTTGCGGGCGGCAAGTTCAACGGCCAATACCCTGTTTAACGATATCAGGGCTGCTTTGCTGGCTGCGTAAACGCCGCTGTTTGGCATGCCTAAAACTGCATTTACCGATGTGTTAAAGATAATCGAAGCGCCATCGTTTAATATCGGGATGAATTTTTGAACAGTAAAATAAACGCCTTTTACATTCGAATCCATAATGGTGTCGTAATGTGCTTCGGTAGCCGATTCAACAGGGCTAAAGCTGGCAACGCCGGCGTTTAAAAACAGCACATCTACTTTGCCAAATTTGCTTTTTACTTCAGCAACCAAGTTATCAATTTGTTCGATGTTACTTTGGTCGGCCACTATGCCGGTTACGCCCAGTTCGCTGGCAGCCTTTTCAGTAGTTTCTTTATTGCGGCCTGTGATGATCACTTTTGCGCCTTGTGCAGCCAGTTCTTTTGCCGATGCATAACCTATGCCGCTGTTACCACCTGTAACTACGGCCACTTTGTTTGTTAAGTTTATCATTTTCTTTGTTGTTTGATTTTTGTTTTAGAACAATCGCTTCAATATAATCAACTATATCGTTTTTAATTGACAGTACAAATGTAATTATATTGAAACGATTGTTTCAATATAAAATTTCTATTTTACTATTGGATGACAGGATAGGGATTTACAAAGGTAGGGTCTAGGAGACGCGATGCTTCGCATCTCCGGTAGAAAGGTATTGAACGTTGTATTTTGCCCGCAAAAAATTACTGTGAGTTTTCTTTGTCCGTCGCAGACCTGTCAGCGGGAGACGCAAAGCATCTCTCTACAGGTTTTCATTCATTATTCAAGGTAAAAAACCTGTTCAAGCGGGACTGACACCGGCGAATTATCCGAATTTACATCCATAATATCAGCCATGTAATCCCACCATTTTTTCATTACAGGATGGCTGCGCAAATCAATGCGTGGTTCTTTTTCCTCCAATTTTTGCACAGCAAACAGAATATTGGTTTCTTCATCCAAAAAGATGCTGTAATCACTTATACCGTATTCCTTTAACAATTGTTGTAAATCGGGCCAAACCTCGGCATGGCGCCGGCGGTATTCATCTTTTTGACCGGGATGCAACTTCATTTTAAAAGCGATGATTTCCATTTTATTTGAGCTGAAGTTAAGTTAACAAACTTTTATAAACTGTATACCCAGCAATTTACCCAATTTTTCAATTTTCGAGGCTATGTGCCCTTTGCCAACTGCGCAATGGTGCGCGGGCCCATAGGAGTTCCAGGTCTCAACAAAAGCCCTCGCCCCTATCGGGAATTTATAACGACTGTTGGTATTGCCAATTTCCAGTATGGGCCCGGCTACAGACTCGGCCTCTGCAACCAGCAGTTGCAGCTTGCCGTCAACCGTCTCAACGACCGATAACAGGGTTACTGGTCCATGCTGTACCGACATCTCAACTGACAAACCGCTACCTACCTTGCCATGGTAAACCTGCAATGGTTTTACTTTTATTTTGCCTTCGGCGATGGCGGGATGGCAGGGGCCATCATGCCCCATCAGCACCACATCTTCGTTAAAGTCCATCGCATAGTATTCAGTGAAAGAGCCGCCCGCACCGAAGCTATCCATAATCTTCATAGCTTGTGCATTCTTCACCTCGTATTCGCCGGCGACCGGGATATGGTTGGCTGTTAGCAGTGATGTCCCCAATATTACCGATGTCATGGTATCCAGATTTTGCGGGTTACCGGTCCCTTTATGAAAATAGGCTAACGAGCCTAACTTGTGCTTTTCCACCAGTTTGTCCAACGCCACCGCAGTAATGGCCGCGCGCTTTAGTTCATCATCCGGGCAATCAGCCTGCAAATCAAAGACTTCGTGGAAGGCTTTTGTCTTTTCGATTGTTTCCTCGTCGGTTACTTCTCCCCTCAACCCAGAAAGTTCATCAACCTCCAAAATCTCGATATGACCGCCAAAGGTTGCGCAATGCAGGGTAAGGTTTGAATAGATATCCAGCATGCCATTATAGTAACTACCCATCACCCCCAACCGGTTATAATACATAGTGTGAGCTACCTTTGCGGCCTCAATCCATTCCTCCACTTCATTCCAAACAACCGGGTCGTTGTGCAGCATACCAGTGATTTGATAGAATGGGATATTTGAGCGGTTAAAAACGCTTGCAATCTCGGGCACCGGGCAGGCTGAACAAAAGGCCAACCACTCGCCGGTCATTGCCGTGCGGTCGTTCATTTTATTAAATGTGCCATAATCAATGGCGGCTTCCGGCGCCAGGTTGAGCACAATAACCGGCACCTTCGCCCTGCTTACCACCGGCAACACGGTCGACGACAATGCATAGGTGGTTACATACAAAAATATCAAATCAACTTCTTCGCGCCGGAAACGGCTGCCCGATTCGAATGCTTTTTCCGGTGTATCTACAAGACCAAGGTTTACAATTTCCGCACCATAACCCTGCAGGCGCTGGGCTACCACATCAACATAACCTTTAAGCCGCTGCTCCAATCCTTCAAATTGTTCCCAGTAAGCCTGTAGGCCTATCCCAAAAAGACCTACCTTCAACCTGGGTTTAAAATTCTCTTCCATTATCAATATTGGTTATTGTCCGCTGTGTTGAATAGTAACCGGCCCCACCAGGCCGGACTTCAGCAACGGCGATTTTTCATCATAAAAATTATGGCTTGCAAAAGTCAACCTCTTACTGTTCCGCGGCTTGCCTTTTAAAAGCCATTCGGGCCATTGCTCGTCAACCACGCCATTGTCGGGGTATTTTGAATCGCCAATCAACCTGTTTGGCCAGCGGTTTATTATCTCAATTTCCAGCTTGTTTTGTCCTTTAATAAGTGCTTTACTCATATCCACGCGCCATGGCGCTGTCCATACCACGCCTAGATCTTTGCCGTTAAGTTTCACCCTGGCCATGTCATGCACCTCCCCAAGATTAAGATAAATTTTTCCATTTTTATCCGTGCCGAGGTTAGCCGGCAATTCAAATTCTTTTTTATAAACGGCAGTACCCGAGTAGAATTTTATCCCTTCCTCCGGCCTTGTTATCCAATCTGTCAATTTATCAAAGGTTATACTTGCCGGGCCTCCCCACTTAGGGTCGAATGCTACTTGCCACGGACCGTCTAATGTGCTGACTGTTACGTCTGCCAAAAAATTCTTTCCCGGAACCAGTTTGACCCTGATGTTTTTATCAAAGATGATGAAATAACTCTGATAGGCATCAAATTTCAATGGCACCGTTACCTGGCCTTCAGAAGTTTTAAACTCAGGAAGGAATTTGGTCTCGCCGGTAACCGGGTCCCACAACTGTGGCGTGCCCTTTGTTGTGCGGAACGTAACCGCTGATTCAGTAACCCCATCGCTGCGATTGGACACGAAATACATATCCCAGTTTGCTGTTGCACGGTGTGTGTACCTAACCTGCCCCTCTGTTTCAAAATCTGGTTTTATACGCATCGATTTTAAAATTGCGGCCGTCAAATCATATTGAGGGTACAGGTTGTCAATATTCTTTGAAAGTTCCCCGCCCCAAATAACCTTCCCTTTTCCGTAAATCCGTGTGGTTTGCTTTTCGGGCTGGTTTGTATCCCCCCACATCATTTTCGCGAGAAGGGTGACTTTTTGGTCGCACGCAGGATAGCCAGACAGCCCCGGCGATTTTATTGGCGGACCGCCAACTACTACAGCGCCGTCCTTAACCAGTTGACCTATCTTCGCCAGCAATGCCGGCGTCATGGTTTTTACATCAGGCAGTACTAAAATACGGTAGCCAGCTCCACCGGGGAAAACAATTTTCCCATCTTTAACGCTTGCTTTATACAGCTGACCCGGCGAACAGCCATCAAAATTATAGCCTTTTCGGTCGGGAATAACAACATCACCCTCGATAGCCGAAAACGGCGGCCTGAACACATGCGGCGAACCTTCAGGCGTCAGGTATAAAACATCCGCAACAGTATTGCCCTGTTGCAACAGGTACGAGCAACGCGAAACATATTGGTGATAGGCACCGGCCATTGGCCACCAGGTTTGGTTACGGTCCCAGTGCACACCATATGGGCCCATCGTCATGCCGGGCCGTAACGAATCGGGCAATACCTGGTTTTGAAAGGTGTGGAATGTAAACCGGTTAATGCCGTTTGCAAACGCCCAGTCGCCCTGGTTTTTCATTGAGCCTGGATATTGTTTCCAGCCTTCATCATCCTGCGCAGTAAAAGCCTCCGCCGGTATTAATGATTTGCCGTTTACGTGTCCGATTGAGGTTGACTCAAAGCAACTGAACGAGGAATTAAACCCCAGGCCTTTGCTCCAAAACTCCGCCATCGGCACATCGGCGATGTTGCCCAGCTCCAAATCGGCAGTAGGGTTCATATCATAAGGTTCGATAGAAAGGCTGAGATTATTTTTGTGTCCATATTTTTTTACAGCCGTGGCATGATATTCCAGCACTAACTCCTGCGAGGTTTGGCGCAAGTCCCACAAAAAACGTTCGCTGATTTCGAGGCTCTGCACAATATTGCCGGCATAAACCGGGTAGAATGGAAGTGGATCATAACCCCGGCGTTTGATAAATTCCTGCCTGAAATGTCCGGTCCAGTTTTGGGCCCCCATTTCCCAACTGTCCATGTGCAGGCGCTTAAGGCCCCCTGCATTTTTAAGCTGTGGCTTACCAGTTTTGCGGATAAGCTTGCCTACGTAATTATCAAGTTGCGCGTAAAGCGCAACGGTATCAAACTTATCAGATTCGAAGCCTACACCCGGGATGGGCGCGGGCCGGGTAACTGCACCGTTATTGCGGGTTCCAAACCTTACGATAGTCCAGTTACCGGTCGGCGGTGTCCAGTCGAGTGTGCCATCTCGTTTTAGTTTACCAGCCAGGTTAATTATCTTATTTTTAGAGATGATAGCTTCCTGCGGCACTTTATCGTACACCGCAACCGATGGTAGGAATTGCTTTACGCCTTTAGCCGAGGAGTATGGTGCGCGATAGAACAGTGCCTTTTCGTCAATACCATCTATTTTTTTACTGATGGAAGGGGTGGGATAAGCCAGCACGGCAACGTCCTCATAAAAATCCTCCCACCTTTTTTTCAATTCAGGCGTAAAAGAGCCTTCGCCGAAATAGGGTTTCATTGGCGGGGGAACTGGCAGCTTTATTTTTTGATTGCTCCCGCCGGTAATATTTACTGCGCTTGAAACCAGGTGCTGCATAGATTGCTTTGCCGGCACCCATGGCCCGCCGCTGCCCGTCCATCCCGGACCGATACCTAAAGTAATTTCAATTCCTAAGCGTTCCGCTTCTCTTACGGCATGAACAAATAATTTCTGCCATTCATCGCTCAAAAAATCAACCTTGCCACGTGGGATGCCGACGTTCACTTCAAGGAAAATCAGGTTGCCGATTCCTGCCTTTTTCATGGCTTCCAAATCTTTCGTCATTGATTCGGCTGTCATGTTGCCATCCATAAAATACCAGTATACACCTGGTTTGGCGCTGGCGGGTGGATTAAGGAAGCCTTTTTTTAAGTCGGTTGTTTGCCCAGCTGACTGCTGAACAATGCCAGTTACCACAAACAGGGCAACTGCTAGCCGGATAAGTAGATTTTGTTTATACATGGTTTAATGCAGGGATGTACAAATCTATTTTCTTGAGTTGATAATACTATCCCGTACAATCTTTTAGGGATTGCGGTCAACTCGCCGCGTGTAACTTAGTGTTGTTCAGCATCAAACAAAACCGCAATCTGTTGAGCAACAATCGCGTGCCCTTTTCCATTAATATGATTAAACTGTGCCATATAAGGTTCGAGGCTTTGGCCACCGGCTTTGATATTTTTAAACTGCTGATAACTATCAACAACCGGGATATGATATTTTGCTCCTAATGCTATTATCTGAGCGGTATGCTGTGCCAGCAGTGAATTGGGGTCGAGTATATTCTCTGTAACATCGGGCGTTGGGGTTAGCAAAACAACTTTGATATTTTGCTTTAAAGCGGCCTTTATCATCTTCTCCCAGGCTATGAGGGCGCGTTCGAGGCCAAGGTTGCGGTCGTTCAGGGCATAGTCGATAAAAACGACATCAGGCTTGTGGGTTAACACATCTTTCTTAAAACGTTTTTCCCCTTGCTCCGAGTTTTCGCCGCCAATGCAGGTTTTAATGATATTGATAACGGCATAAGGGTATTTGGCATTTAGTTTTGACAGCAGCAGGTATGGATACGAGCCCAATGTATTAATAACGGGCGTTTTAAAATATCCGGATGGAACACTGTGTCCGTGAAAAACAAGATTAATTGTGCGGTTGGCCGGCCATTGTTTATTGAGTTGGGTGATGATGGTGGAGAGATAGGCGGTGTCGGGTGTTGCAGTATTGCTTGCAGCTTGTGCCATCGCAAGATTACATGTAATGCATAGAAGCAACCCGATTTTAAAAAGCTGTTTTTTCATTTTGTACACGCGGAAATTTATAACCGGCGTAAGTAAAAACAAATTAAAAACCGATACCAAAATAAAACTCCGCGAACTCCGTGCCATATTTGCGACCTCCACGGTAAAAAACAACCACGGAGATAACGGAGAGGGCACAAAGAGCGCGGAGAAAGAAATAGATTAAGAATGTTACCCGTTATACTTCGCCAAAAATTCTCCCTTCACAAAATCCACAAATTTACGTTTCGATAACGCCGGCTTGTGCTTATCATAATCTTCCCAAATAATGCCGCTGTTAATGGCATTACCCATTTCGGTTAAATTTTTAGCAACGTCCTCAGATAGCCCGGCCTGCTGCATGCCGCCGATGGATTGCTCAT
Organism: Mucilaginibacter flavidus; assembly: GCF_024055575.1. Taxonomy (GTDB): domain Bacteria; phylum Bacteroidota; class Bacteroidia; order Sphingobacteriales; family Sphingobacteriaceae; genus Mucilaginibacter; species Mucilaginibacter flavidus. The sequence continues at coordinate 887,387 of NZ_JAMXOE010000001.1, forward strand.
CGGTAAATTCAACCCATGGAAGTTCGGGCTTACCAATTGCTTTGCCAATTACGGCTGTAACTTCAGCTGCGGTTGTTTCTTCGCTGGCGATGTAGCGGATGGTGTTTCCGGTAAATGGCGCGGTTATTTCTTCAAACACAGCATCAGCAATATCTTTCGGGTGAACCAATACCAGGCGGGTATCCGCAGGATAGTTGCCGCCTAATATACCGCCGTGTTTAATCATGCCGATATTGGCGAAAAAATTATAATAAAACGATGTCGGGCGCAGGTGCTTGATGATGACTCCACCCAGCTCGTTTAAAATTTCTTCGGCATCGTGCATGCCTGCAATGGGGCCAGTTCCGGCCGGCAAATGCGCGCCAATGCTGCTTAAGTTTACTACGTGTTTTATGCCCGCTGCCTTAACAGCATCAGCAAGTTTTTGGGCCGTTGCACGGATAAAACCTTTATAGTCGTCCGAATCGTGCTGTTGCGGCACCATGGTGTAAACCACATCCGCACCTTTAAATGCGCCGGTTAAAAACTCAACATCTTCAACCGAGCCAATGGCTGCCGTGGCACCCAAACCCTCAATTTCGGCTTTCCTGTTTTCACTGCTGCTTACCACGGTTACCTGGTGACCAGCCTTAACTAAAGCGGCAGCCAATGGCCCGCTGATATTTCCTAATGATCCTGTTATTGTAATTTTCATTTTGTGTTTTTATTTCTTGCGAACAAAGGTATATTTGTACTTACTTTTTTACAAGTACTTACCCCAAAGTATGTAAGCGTATGACACAAATAAAAGAAAGCTCGACCCGGAATTTTAACAAGGGATTATCAATTACCGCGTGCCCGGTTACTTATGCTATTAATAAGATTGGCGGACATTGGAAACCCATTATACTGTACCATTTAATGAGCGGCCCCAAACGCTATAGCGAGTTGAAACGCGCCATCCCGGCTGTGACCGAAAAGATGCTGATACAGCATTTAAAGCAATTGCAGGACGATAACCTGGTTATCCGCAAAGCCGAAAATGTAGTACCGCCATTTGTAACTTATTACCTGAGCGAAGCGGGCGAAGACCTAACGGTCGTATTAAATGCAATGGCCGATTGGGGTCTTCGCGACAGTAAACGTTATATGAAATCAGCCTAACTGAATAATTCCTGCTCCGCTGTATAATAAGTTTTGCGCGAGCTTACGGGTTTTTGATGAATAGTTTCGCCGGCTGGTGTTTGTTTCTTCCTGGGCTGATGCACCTGCATAAAATCCCTGAACTCGCCGCTGATGATATCGGGTGTGTGTTTTAAAATTTGTTTTTCGGCATCTTCCAATACCTTCTTAATTGATTTTGCCAGCTGCTTTACTTTGGCTGAAGGTATTTTATTAGATGCGGAGAAGGGTGATAATTTTGCATCGTATAAAATCTCATCAGCATAAGCATTGCCTATCCCGCGCAATACCTTTTGGTCCATTAGTACTGTTTTAACCGGTGTTTTGGTTTTGCTTAATTTATCTTCAAGGTACTTTTCATCAAAATCCAGGGCATCCGGCGTATCCAGTTTCTCCGGATCGAGGGTTGGGGTGGCGGCTTTCTGAAAATCGGTTAAGGCAAGGCCTTTGTCGCCTTCAAAAAGCATTTCAACTATGGTAAATCTATGGCTATTGGTTTTATCAAATTGCTGCAACTGGCCATGCAGCATCAGGTGAGTAGCCAGCACATGGTTGTTATCAAACTCAAATTGCAACTCTTTGCCAACGCGGACAACTTTGTCAAGCTTACTACCTTCCAAAGCATCTTGTACCTGTTTTTCGGGCACGTTTAGCTTTTGGGCAACTTTAATCTCAATTTTTTCAAGCTTTTTACCTTTAAATAGCTTGGTGAGGTTATGGCTAAAAACCTGGAGGTCGGGTAGTTCGGGCATGGTGGATTGTTTTTTTTCAAAGTAAAAAATAATCTACGTCCAATTGCAACATAATCTATCAACAAAAAAGCAAACATAAGGTTCACAAAATGTGAACAATTTTATTTATATTTGTTAAAAGAATGAAAGTCCACCTCATTAAAAGACAAACACTAGAAGATTTTGCACGCATAAACGCAAGAAGTAAGGTTTCGCTTGAGGACTGGATTGAAAAGTTAAAACTTGCAAATTGGGAACAGCCGGGCGACATCAAAAACACCTTTAATACTGCTGACCTTTTGGGAAAAGGCTGTAACCGGGTAATTTTTGACATTGGCGGAAATAACCACCGGATGATTTGTAATTATATTTTCGGAGCAAAGCAAGTTCATTTATTTGTGTGCTGGATAGGCACACATTCGGCCTATGATAAAATATGTAACGACGGATTACAATACACCATTAATTTGTATTAACAATGGAAACAGCGACATTAAAATATACCATCATTAAAAACAGGGAGCAATACGACCAATATTGTAACCACCTCGAAGATATTTTGATATTGGGAAACGGTGAAGCCTTTCAAGATGAGGTTGACTTACTAACACTTCTAATTGAAAAATACGATGAGGAGCATAACACCTTTAAAGAAACAGACCCTATTATATTGTTGCGCTCATTAATGCACGACCATCATTTAAAACCACAGGACATGACCGTGATACTAGGGATTAGTAAAGGTTATGTTTCGGATATTTTGAATTATAAAAAAGGGCTTTCAAAAGAGGTGATACGAAAATTAGCTGAGCGCTTTAAAGTGAGGCAAGAAGCTTTTAATCGTCCATATAAATTAATTTCGCCGATTAATTCGCATTTGCGTAATGCGAGTGTAATGAATACAACCAAGCAATTGCGGTATGTTAAGTAATCTGGATTCAGGTTACAATGCAGGCATAACTGGCTCCTGACGATTATCCCAAAAGAACAAAAGATGTACCGATGTATCTGTAACCCTATAAAACAACGATGTTTGTTTCGTGATTAAAGCGATTCTCACACGGTCATCAATTGAACTTGCTTTAAACATAAACGGATGAACCGACACGAGCTTAATAGTTTTTTCTGCCTTAATTATGAATTTATCGGAGGCCTTAGTTCCAAATTTATTTTGTATAAAGCTGTGAACAGAGGCAAGTGTTTGCTTTGAACGAGGTGTGTAAAATATTGACAAATTCATGCCAAATCCAACATGTCCTTAATACCTGTATATGGCGTTAGTTTTCCTTCATCTGCTTCTTTCAACGACTCTTCTACTCCATCAAGCACGAAATCAGGGTATGTATCGCTTTTTTGCTCAAAAGAAATCTTCATAGCTTTCATCACTGCTTTTAAAGCGATCAGCTGCTCTTTATTTTCCGGGTAAACAATCAAGGCGTCCATATACAAATATAACAATTCAAATTATAACATTAAACCTTTAAACGCATCAACCTTCCAAGCATAAAACCGTATAACGTCAAATATGAAAAAAATATACCCCTACTTAATAATCCTCGCTATCATTTCCATGGCATCGTGCAAAAAAAGTAGTGATCCAAATAAAAGCACCACAACCCAATCACTATACTTCCCGCCCATCGGCGCAACCGAATGGCAAACAACTACCGCTGCTTCGCTAGGCTGGGACAATACTGCGCTAAACAATCTTTACCCTTACCTGCAAGGCAAAGGGACCAAGGCATTTATTATACTTAAAGGCGGCAAAATAGTGACCGAGAAATATTTCGGAACATTTACAGCCGACAGCCTTTGGTACTGGGCATCTGCAGGTAAAACCATGACCGGCTTTTTGGTAGGCATTGCCCAACAGGAAGGCCTGCTGAATATCAATGACCGCACCTCGAAATACCTGGGAACGGGCTGGACATCGGAACCCGCTGACAAAGAAAATTTAATCACTCTAAAAAACCAGCTAACCATGACGACCGGGCTTGACGACGGCGTGGCAGACCCTGATTGCACCCTGCCCGGCTGCCTTGTTTTTAAAGCTAACGCGGGCACGCGCTGGGCATATCACAATGCGGCTTATACCTTATTGGATGCCGTGGTTGAGAAAGCTAGCGGATTAAGCTATAATGCCTATTTCCAGCAAAAAATAAGGGATAAAATCGGGATGAATGGTTTATGGGTAAAAACGCCAAACTCGAACAACATATTCTATAGCAACCCGCGCAGCATGGCCAGGTTTGGTTTGCTGCTGTTAAATAAAGGCAAGTGGAACACCACCGCCATTTTAAGCGATACCAATTATTTTCACAGCCAGGTTAACACCTCGCAAAGTATAAATCTGAGCTATGGCTATTTAACCTGGCTTAACGGCAAAAGCAGTAACATGCTGCCGCAATCGCAAATTGTATTCCCGGGCTCTATAATCCCTAATGCTCCGACAGATTTATTCGCCGCACTTGGCAAAAACGACCAGAAAATTTATGTTGTGCCATCGCAGCAATTGGTTATTATCCGTATGGGCACCACGGCAGGCGGAGTTAAACCGGCAGGATCTGATTTTGACAACGAGCTTTGGGGTAAATTAAAGGCAATAATTAAATATTAATTGAAAAAGCGGCGCGGTCCGCTTTTTCAATTAATGACTATTCTAAGCTTCGTACGTTAAGAAAGTCTTACCATTATTAAACGTTCTGCTCGACTTAAGTGTCAGGCTTAACATAATGGGCAATCCTTCAAACAAGGTCCGTCCGCCGCCAAGGGCAACCGGGTTTACTACTATCAGGTATATATCTATCAGGCCCGCAGCAGCCAATTGAGCAATAATACTGCCACTGCCCATTATTACCATACCCGGCCCTTCTTCCTCCTTCATTTTTTTAACTTCTTCAACCAAATCGCCTTTTACCAGTTTGGTGTTGTTCCAGGTAGCTTTGTCCATTTTGCGGGAGAAAACCACATTGCGGCCATTGTTCATTTTGTCGGCCACTACAGGCATTTGTTGATGTGCAACAGGGGTTGGCCAAAAACTGTTCATCATATCGTAGGTTACCCTGCCAAACAGCATTTCAGAATCGCCGCTGGCATTGTTTGAAACAAAAGCCTGGTATTCCGGATCGTCACTACCGCGGTGAGCCCAGCTCATATCGCCGTTGGCACTTACAAAATATCCGTCGAGCGATATGTGGTTAAACACTGTTAATTTTCTCATGATTTTAATTTTTAGTGGTTATCAAATTTATTTATTAACCACATATCAAACGAGGTTAACATAATTGGACAACACAAAAAATATTCCGTTAAAATTTATAACGGGTGCTGCCCAAATGATAAATTAGTAAAATAAATTAAAACACCATGAATAACAGGCACCAATGGCGGTTCAATGTTGCCCAAAAGCTACAAGAGCCGGCCACCATAATTTACCTGGAATTTATCCGCAAAACGGTAATGCCACTGCCCGGCGTAAATGAAAAGCCCTGTTACAGCACCCCCGGTTTCTATGCCGGCAAAAACTTATTCAGCCGGTTGCGTGAGGATGGCGAAACACTTGTGGTTTACAATATCGACCGTGATAAATGGATCGATGCCGACCCAACTATCTTTTATGTTACCGACCATTATTTAAATACCAACTACATGCTGGTCGACCTTAAAGCGGTAAAACCGGATGACTTAGCCGAATTGCTGGTAAATGCCTGGCGCAGCCGTGTGCCGCCAAAACTGTTAGTTAAATAATCCACACCCTATAAATTAAACGTAGCCTTCAACAATATAATCCTGCCAGGTATAGTGTAGGTATTTGAAGTGAAATTATTGGCCGACAAATACAGCGCATTATATTTTTTTGTGTCGAAAAGATTATTGGCGCTTAGCTCGAAATCAGTTTTCAGCTTTTTTAATTTATACCTAACCGACGCATCGGCAAAAACATATTTCTGGTTATTCAACGTACCGGTATGGGTGTAATAATCGTCGCCTGCTAATTTAAATTCAAGCCTTTCTGTTGGATTATAATTAATGGCAGCCTGCTGGAAAATACTCCTGATTGCAGTTGTCGATGTAGCAGCGGATGATTTGCTGCTCAACTGGTTGTAAATTACCTTATAGCTTATATTTAGTGTGCTGCTCACCTTCGTTTCGGCACCGGCATTTTCGGTTACCGATATAGTTTTATAAGGCAGCAGGATATTGTTTTGCACCTGGTTTGAACTTGCAGACTGCCACGATATCCCCCCACTAAACGTTGTACGCAGAGCAAATGAATACTTGCTGATATAGCCACTAAGCGACAGCGAGTTTGTACTGTTTGCAAACGGCAGCACTATGTTTTGCGCTATATTGTTATTGACTATGCTCGACGAAATATTATTAGCTGATATATGGTCGTAAGCGGCTGATACACTAAAAAAGAATAGCGTAATGGCCTTGCGATAATTAAAGCCCAGGGCCGCCGTTTGGTCGCGCTGCTCGGTTAGGTCGGCATTGTTGGCCAGCAGGGTGCGGTAATCTTTCAAAATATAGCCGCGATAAATATCGGCGATATTGCCGGTTTGGTTTCGGATGCCGTATACAAGGCTTAAATAATTCTCTACCCCGGTTTGGTATTTAACAAAAAGCCTGGGGTTAAAATACAAATGGGTCGACTTCTTATCCACTGCAAAAAAGCCATCGCTGTAATTTGTTTGCTGCAGGCTTAAAGGCAGCGTAAGGTTTACCTTAAGCACCTTCCCAGGGTAATCGAAAATCGCCTGGGTGTACAACTTTTGCCGCGACCAGTTCAAATTATTCCTGGTGCTATCGGTAACCGCATTAACTGAGTTATCAATCTGCGTAGTATTTAAACCCGAGCCCAGCCTTTGCTTTTGCAGGCTAAAACCTGCCCGATAGGTTTGGGTTACATAATCGGAAGGTATTTTGTAGGAGATGTAGTTATTGGTAAACCATGTTGGCACATTAACCGTTTGGTTTAGCTTATTATAGGGTAATCCATTGTTAAAATACTGTGGGTTCAAGCCGGGGCTTATAGCCAGGTTTTCCGGCTCGGCAATATGGTTAATGTACGACGATAGCTCAATGATATTGTTGCTTTTGAAGGTCTGCATCAGGTTAAACTCGTTCGAAAAATCAGCAATGTTATCTCTTAAAACCTGGTTAACCGGCGTGCCGTTTGTCGTTAATGCGGAGTAGCTGGTATTGTGGTTATAATCGGCAATAAAGTCATCATTTAAATAGTATTTATCCTTATTAATATTTAAGGTTAAGCCGCCATGCAAAATATCCGGCCGGCGTTTATTATGCTGAGTTTCGGAGTAATTTACCGTATCGTTTGGCAAATAAATGGCGGCCCGTTTCTGATAATCCTGCCACTGGGTATCGTGCAGGTAATACAGGTTGGCCCGTAACAGCACATCCTTTTTTAAATGCACAAGATTATTTAGGTTGATGATACCTGATTGATTGAAAAGGTAACGGTTACGCGGCAAATCAGGGTCGCCGGCTGTACCGGTAGATAACATGGTGCCGGGTTTATTATTATCAATACGCTGCAAGTAGTTTTGCACGTTGTGCGATATCAAATCTTCGGCCAAATCAAAACCCGTATTATTGCCTTTAAGGTAGTTTATGGCTTTGAAATTATCCTTAAACATCATGGCATTTAGGTTCTCGTCGTATTTACCGGGGATACCGCCGCCAATTGTTTCCTGCCCTATCAGCTGCAATTTGGCATCTTTTTTAAAACTAAGATTGAGGGCAACGTCTTCACTCACTACTTTATCCTTCAGCATTTTAATGGGCTGATGGTTTTCAATAACCTGCACCTGGTCTACCGCGCCGTGGGGGATGGTATTTGTCGCGATGTTATATTTATCATCGAGCAAATTATCGCCACCCAAATAAAGATTTGATATCGCCTTGCCGTTGTATGATATTTTGCCATCTGCAGCCACCTGTACGCCGGGCAGTCTTTTTATTACATCGCCAATCACCCTGTCCTGCGGGCTGCTGTAGTCGGATACTTTGTAGCCGGTGGTATCACCGCTTGTTTTTAAAAACGGCCTGTTATTTTTTATTACAACGCCCTGCAGCTGGTTTACTGCTATGCCTAGTGTAAAATTGCAAGGTGCGGTAAAGTCTATCAGCTCTTTAGCTTGTTTGTTAAAACCAATGCAGCTTACTTCCACCTTTAAGCCGCTTTTAGGGACATCCGCAGGCAAATTAAGCGCAAACTGACCAGTGGTACCAGTAACGGTATAGGCAATTATGGCACTGCCCGTACCTTTCAGGTTTATGCTGGCATAGGGTACCCCTTTGCCGGCAGTATCCTTAACGGTCCCCCTTATTGTTTGTGCGAATCCGGTAAAAGCAAGCAGCATAAACAGAAGAACCGGCAGCGCAAATTTGAAGTTGCTCATCATTTCTTTTCGGGCAATTCAATTGGGTTATTAATAACCGGGCCAGGTCCAATTTTGAGTTTAATAACCGGCTGTGGGCCGCCACCACCTTGTGCGCCCATACCTGCCCCAGCCATTGCCGATTGCGTAAAAGCATCAGGATCCTTCCGCATCGCTTCGCGTAAGTTTGTATATTCTTTATCGGTAGTTTTTATAGCGCCTTGGGGCAATTGTATTACGTTGGGGTCGCCGTCGTCAGCACCACCAATCGTTACAATGGTAACGTTGGGCGAGGACGGGGCACTAACCGTGGCCTCTGCAACAAGCGGAGCCTTACTTATATCTTCTACCCCGTCAAATTTAAACACCACTTCGTTTTTGGTATCATGAGCATCTACGATTACACCGGGTAAACCATTTAATTTCCACGGCCCGGTATGAAAAGGCAGGTCGGGGCAAAACCAGGCAATGTATTCGCGACCCTTAAAATGGGTAGTGGCCTGCTGGCAATGCAAGCCGCCGAATGTCGCAGTATCGCTATTTATTTTCCAGTTAATTGTTGGCAGCGGCTCCTCAATCAAATAGCTGTTTATTAGTTTTTCCCTCCGCACTAATTTTCCGTTACCGGCAAACTGGTAGTATTCGGTACTCGAGCCCGAATTTTTGCCCCGCATTACTCGTATTTCACCGCCGCCCCCATTAGCGGCCATTTGCTCCTGAATTTGTTTCTTCATTAAGGCATCTGCCATTGCTTTATCGTAACTTTTATAAGCGCTGGAGTGACTGCCTAAAAACAAAATCATTTTTTCGGTAAAAGGCGCTGCCCGGTTGGTTGTATCCCGCAGGTGCGAAAAATTGTAATGAATAACGAGTTGTGCCCGTTCGGGGTTTTGCTGTGCCCTGCTCCTGATCGACAGTATGCTAAACACAACAATAAGTAGGAAAACTGAGTTGATAGGTTTCATAATATTAATTTTTCTTCAATTGTAAAGCGTTGGCAGGGTATGGCAAAAACTTAGGTGTAAACACGTGATTTTAAGCTGTGAAAGCCCAATATTTGTTATCCGGCTTTTCAAAAAAAGTATGGTTTGCCCCCTATTATCGGCAATAGGCACCACATATTTTCAAGCTGGTGCAATAAGTATTACCTTAGTTTTAATATGTTACGAATCAAAAGAAATCAGTTGGTTGAAATAGTATTGCACGTACTGTTTTGGGCGGCCATATTTTACACCACGGGGAACTCGGCCAAGCATTTCCAGGTATTCAGGCAGGTTGTGAACGGCAAGACGGAGCAGATCGTAACCATCAAAACGGCTTATACACAGTCGTTTTTAACATTATCTATGTTGATGCTTTTATTTTACAGCGTTGCATTTAGGCTGTTGAAACAAGTAATGAAGTTTAACAGCAGCATGGCACGTGTAGCAGCTGTATTAGGCTGGACTGCATTTATATTCATGTTCGATTATGTCTTGACACTAATTTTTGTTTCGCCGGCTTCCGATATTTTAAAGATGGACGCGGCTTCAACTACTACCGCCATTCTAGACATCAATAGTACATCGCACGATCCTGTAATCATTAAGCGGATCGGGCTTTTCCAGGTTACACACGTCATTACTTTTCTTTCGATGCTCGGCATCGCAATAGCTTACTTTTTTTCGAAAGAGTGGATCAAAAGCGAGTTCCTTCGCAAACAACTGGAAGCCCACCAGCTCAGCACCGAGATAAAATTCCTGAAGTCGCAGGTGAATCCTCATTTTTTGTTTAACACGCTCAACAACCTGTTTTCGATGGCGCAGGATAAGGGCAATGATGAACTGGCCGATGGCATTTCAAAGCTATCGGGTATGATGCGGTATATGATTTATGAAAGCAACGCCGAGACCGTGCCGCTTAAAAACGAAATAGAATATATTAAAAGCTGCATTGCACTAAATAAGCTGCGCTATGCCGACCATGAGGCGATAGTTGATTTTCGTTATGGCGAACTACCCGCTGATTTATTTATAGCGCCGATGGTTTTCATCCCTTTTGTTGAAAATGCGTTTAAGCATGGCGTAACCATTAACAATACCTCGTTTATTGATATCGCCATATCTGTTACGGATAAAGAATTACTGTTTACCTGCACTAATAAAAACTATAGCTTTATTAAAAAGATGCATGATGACAAAAGCGGTATCGGGTTAGCGAATGTGCAACGCAGGCTCGATTTGCTCTACCCCGGCAAACATGAGCTGCTGATAAAAAACGACGAAGACAAATTTAGGGTCGAGCTAAAAATAAATTTAAACCAATGAACTGCATCGCTATTGACGACGAACCCAAGGCCCTGGAAGTAATTGAGCGGTACTGCGCAAAAAGCGGTATATTAACACTGCAGGCATCGTTTCGTGAGCCGGTTAAGGCCATGGAGTTTTTGAACCGTGCCCACACCGACCTTGTTTTTTTGGATATAAACATGCCGGGCATTAACGGCATCGAGCTGTTTTCGTCGCTTGCGGTTAAGCCCATGGTTGTATTTACTACCGCCTATAGCGATTATGCCGTGGAAAGCTACAACCTTAATGCGATTGATTACCTGCTTAAGCCCATAACATTTGAGCGTTTTTTAACTGCTGTTAACAAAGCCTTAAGCCTGCACTCATTGAAAAGCAACTCCCAGCGCAAGGACGAACACCCCGAATATGCGTTTGTTAAAAGCGGACCGCAAACCTACCAGGTAAAAATTGCCGACATTTTATATTTAGAGAAAGACGGCAACTATATTTCGGTTGTACTTAACGAGAAAAAAATTCTTATTCGCCAAAATATGGCTGATATTTTTAAGGTGATACCGGCGCAAAATTTTGTACGGGTGCATAAATCCTTCGTGGTTGCTATACGGCATATTACCATGGTTGAGAACCACCAGGTGATTATTGGCGCCCATAAAATCCCTATCGGGAGCACGTATAGGGACGAGATGAAGACGAGATTGGGGTTGCTGTAAGCACGTTTCGCAGGATTCCGACTCAAGAAAACAGACTAACATTACTTTACAGCAGGCATATCAAGCGCCGGTTTAACCGAGCCACGGTGGCATGTGGTACAATTAACAATAGGATTGGCACTTTGCAGCCCGCTTATATTTTTCAATAATTGATTATTAATGGCGGCGTTCATTGCTGCCATTTGCCTTGTGATTTCTTTTTGCGGTTTAACCTCCGATTCCCAATGCCCTGGTTCGTGGCAATAGCCGCAGCTTACGCCAAGGGAGTTTGAGTACCCGAAGTTCATGATGGCTATCAGCTTGCCGGCCGGTACACCTTTCAATAATTTAATATTCTTAAAAACAGAATCGGCAGGCATGTTTTCCTTGCCTTTTATCGCCTGTCTTAATTCATCAACATAGTGTTTACGATCGGCTAAAATCGAATCGGGGCCGTTTTTAGCATTTTGCTTTCCGCTGCCGTTTAAGTTGAACGCGCTAAAAAATGTAACAATAAGCAGTAAGGAGAAAACAATTGTGAGGTTTCTTTTCATTTTGCGGGTTTGTTTATCAAATTTATCGATATCCCGCCCCGGAAACATCCCCCCGGCAGGGGTATTTGTAAACGCAACGGCAATTTCGACCACTTTAACGTGAATCTGAAATACCCCTTCCGGGGGTATTTTTCATCAATTTCTAAAAAGTACTTTTGGTAACAGTAGCTGATTAACTATTAACCGCTTAATGAAAAAGGCATTACAACTAACCATTAGCTTGCTTGTTATTATATTAACCGCAAGCAGTTTATGCACGCAGATAGATATTCGCGAACCTGTAGCCAAAGGTCTTTTAATGGTCGCCCATTAAACTCCCTATTATCGTATATTTATGTTCCGATTGTAAAACATGGCCCCAGTTAGCTCGAAATATTATATCCGTTGGCTTATCGTTACTGTCTTAACGCTATTTGCCCATGCCCTAATTGCCCAAAAATATAATTTTCAGCACTATGATATCGATAAGGGTTTGCTGCAATCGCAGGTAACATCAATTACCAAAGACAAACTGAACCAGATCTGGTTGTCGAATTTAGGCGGGATAAATTGTTTCGACGGCAAGCAGTTTACCTCGTTTACGGTGGGTAATGGCATTAAAAACTATTTTAATTTCGCCATAGGCACCGATAACAGCGGTCGGGTGTGGTGCGGTAATTCGGGCGGCTTAACCTGCTTTGAGGCAAAGGGATTAATTAACTACCCATTTACCGGTAAAAATACGTTAAGACCTGTACGGCGTATTGTGTGCGACCGGCACGATAATATCTGGGCGCTAAGCGATCAAAAACTATTTAAGATAGTTAATCAAAAACTCGTAGAGCAGCAAATAACAGTAGATAACGAAGTTATTACCGATATTGAAAAAGACGAACGCGGCAGCCTTTATGCAGCCATCCAAAATAAAGGTATTTACAAATTACGCTATAACAAATGGGACCCGTTTGCGCCACTGAATGCGTTTAAAAACGTTGGTGATATAATTCAATTCGCAGTGGTGCCTCACCATGCCGGCCAGGTTTACATGATTACTCAAAGTCAGCTACTTTTTCTAAAAGACAGTGTAACCACAACGGTTGATAATGCACTTATCAGCAAAATTAATATGCGTTTAGTATGCCTCGCCATTGACCATAATCTTGATTTATGGCTGGGTACCGATAAGGGTGCATATTTATTATCAAACCACACGCTGAAGCACTTTGACGACACTAACGGGTTTACCAACACCAGGGTATTTTCGATATTTGTTGACTACGAAAACCATATCTGGTTTGGCACCGACGGCGCTGGTTTATATAAATACCAGCTTGACGATTACCTGGTTTATGATAAATCGCAGGGGCTTACCAGCCAGCTGGCCATGGCCATGGTTAAAAACCGCCGCGGCGAAATTTATATTGCTACTTATGGCGGCGGATTACAAGGTTGTAGAGACGGTAAAATCACCCAGATTAAAAACCTGCCGCCCGAATTTAAAGATGCCCGCATAAACTGTCTATACGTTGACACCAATGATGACCTCTGGATTGGTACCGATGACTTTGGTTTGTGGAAGAAAACAAGAAACGGAACCGTTAAAATATCAAACAACTTAAGCTGCACTTTTATAACCCAAAGTAAGGACCGCACTATTTGGTTTACTACTAATTTTGGTTGCTTTTATATTCAAAATAATAAGACTATACCAATTTACGGGCTCAATTACCAATGCAACAGCCTGTTGACGATGGGCACCGACTCGATGTACGTAGGCACGTTTGATGGGCTGGTATTGGTTAAGGATAAAAAAATAGCAGGTGAAAGCCGACTACTCCAGGGCTCCAGTATTAATTGCATGCAGAAATACCGGACAACTATTTTGATTGGCACCACCGACAAGGGTTTATATGGCCTGGATACCCGAACAGGTAAGCTGCGAAATATCGACACTAAAAACCAGGCCAGCCCTAACACCATTTCAGGGATGCTTGTTGTGGGCTACCAATTGTGGCTCGGTACCTCGAGATCGATAAACCGTTATATGATTGAAGGTAACGATACCCCTATTTTCAAAAAGTTAATTGCACCTGCCGATGTTTATGAATGTAACCAAAATGCCGTTTTACTAACCGATCACAAGGTTTGGATAGGCACAACACATGGCATTATAATTTTCGACAACAATGTCAAAAAACAGCCGCCGCTATCGCTTCACCTGGCAATTCAAAAGGTTTCGGTTAATAACCCGGATATAAAGTTTAATTCGGTATATCAAAACGGTTACAGAATCCCCGAAAAGTTGGAGCTGTCATCAGACGAAAGCAGGCTGGCCATAAAATTCCAGGCTATTGAATTTGGCGACAACCGCGATATTTTTTACCGTTACAAGCTTGAGGGATTGGATAAAGATTTCAGCTGGCCTGTTCAGAATAACGCCGTTGAGTATCCGCAACTTCCGCCGGGCACTTATACATTTAAGATAAAAGCCATTGTTGACGGTATGATAAGCGATACCGTATCGTACACTTTTACTATAGTACCCACCATATATCAAACCGCCGAGTTTAAGTTTATCATCCTGCTTTTTTTGCTTTCGCTAGTCTTTGGCATCTACCTTTATAAAATCTACAGCCATCGCAAAAAATTAAACTATATAAACCAGCTTAAGCATCATGAACAAGACCTGGTACGAAGGCAAACTGCCGAAGATTTTCATGATGACCTTGGCAATAAGCTAACCCGTATAAACATGCTTGCAGAACTGCTGGCCCGCAATTTTGCCCGGCATAGCGAGACCGAAAGCAAATTGGTTGAACAAATACAACTCAGTGCATCTGAAATGTATGCCGGTACGAAAGATATTTTATGGGCCTTAAATCCTGACAATGATAATTTGGCCGAGGTGCTGGATGTAATAAAGGGCTTTGCTGAAAACTTATTTATGAATATTGATGTTAAGTTAAATTTCAACCTCCCTGCAGATGAGCTCCGCTTGAACCAAATGACACTGCCGTTGGGGCACAGCAGGAACATTATACTGATATTTAAAGAACTGTTTACTAATATATTAAAGCACTCAAAAGCAAATATTGTAACTTTTGCAGTTGATATTACAAGTGATGGATGCATTGAGTTTGATGTTACCGACAACGGGTGCGGTTTCGACCCTGAACATAGTTCGGGAGGTAACGGCATTAAAAACATGCGGAACCGCGCAAAAAAACTCAACGCATCGTTAACTTTTATATCAAATAATAATGCCGGCGCAACCAGTGTTTTGTTATTACCCATTCCTTAAACAAGTGCTATGCAAAAAACGATACGAATAGTAATTATTGAAGACGACCAAATATTGCAACACGCATACAAACAACTGATTGAGGATGAATGCGGGTTCCAGGTTGTTAGCTGTTACAGTAGTTTCGACGCCGCTGAAAAGAAATTGGTTAATGATGACCCTGGCATTATTTTACTCGATATTGAATTGCCGGGCACCAATGGCGTGCAGGCTATCCCGCTTATAAAAAAGCTGGTGCCTAAGGCAATGGTTATAATGCTTACGGTATACGAAATTGAGGAGCAGATATTTGCTGCCCTTGCCAATGGCGCGTCAGGCTATTTAACCAAGGATGTTTCGTCAGCCAAAATTATTGAGGCAATTTACGATGCCCGTGCGGGCGGCGGGCCAATGTCAAAAAAAATCGCGTCTATCGTTATCAAATCGTTTCAAAAAAACACCGACTCGCCACTTTCAAAGCGCGAAACAGAAATCATAAAAATGATCAGTGAAGGCAAAAAAAGGAACGAGATTGCCGATGAATTATTTATCGAACTTGAAACCGTAAAAACACATATCAAAAATATTTACTCAAAGCTTAACGTTAACTCCCGCAGCGATGCACTTAAGGTCGTCAAAAAAAACAGGTTAATTTAATTGTTAGTCTTGAGTTAGGGTAATAATATACATCGATGCAGTAGGTAATGTGCCAAAGCCCCCAAATAAAGCACGGTTCAAACATTGCTGAAAACCGTGCACACGGCTTTTTTTAACAAAAAAGCCGATCATTTCTTGTGACCGGCTTTCCTGTTAACAAACCGCCTGGCTTATTGCTTCAGCGTGAGGGTCTCTTCGGTGGTCCTTGCCCCCCCTCTGTATTGATAGTGCAACGTAAATGTTTTAGTGGCAGGGTCATATACATTGACACCGTCTTGAGTAAATGGCCCGGGTAAATCTGTTAAACTCGCCCCTACAAACGTTACTGTAACGGAATTATCTGCATTTACGCGCAAAGTTATAGGCTCACCTATGTCTGCCGCGGTCGACGATACAGTATTCGCATCCACTGTTCCGAGTGTCTTATCCTCGTCAATAGTCCGCTGGTCTAGCCCAACCCGCACAAATGTGCCACTCGCATGGTATACGCCGTCGTAAATATTTTTAACGCCCAGCGTAACAAGAATAGTATCCAGGCTGGTGCCAGCGGGCGAATGCATTTTTGAATAGCCGTTAAAATTTGTAATAGCCAGTAATACGGCATATTGTTTTGATGGATCAAATTCCGGTCCTTTAATATCCAACGAGTAATTTTTGGCAAAAACACCGGGAGCCAGGTTAAACGTAACACCTGTTGCAGACGTTACGATCGATGGGTCGGCAGTTTGCGTAGCTAATGTACCCGGAATTGGCGTATAGGTAGTGTTGTGTGCTGTGTTATATGCAGCGAGGTCAAGTTGCGTGAGTACAATTGACGCCGATTTCTGCAAGTCTGCACTATTTGCAGCATCTCTCCTTAAGGTAAATACTGTTACCGTTTTTGTATCAGTAAATGGCAGAAAATGCAGGTCGTTTTCCTGGGCTTCGGTAATGTAAACATAAGATTTACCCGATTGCTTAGTTTCTATCCCGCTGAACGGGTCTTTACGGCAGGCGCTGAACAGCACCATCGCCGAGCAGCCAATGAGCGTGTATTGTAAAAATTTATTTTTCATCTTTAATTCTTTAGTGTTGTTTAATTATCATGAGCAGAACCAGTGTATGGCTACCGCTCATGATAGTTTGACTTATTGTTAAAAGCTACGCTAAACTCACGGAGTTTGGCCAATTACATCCCACCAAACCGCGTTATCCTGCGAGTCGGTACCTGCGGTAGGCACTTCCCGGGCAATGGCTGCATTTACGCTTACGCCATTGGTTTGCTGTTCGGCCGAAGTATAAATAAATCTCCTTACAATTTTTTTAGATGTGTTTGTTGCGGCCGGGGCAGGAGTTAAAACAGGGTAACCTGTTTTACGCCAAATATTCCAACCAATATGTCCGTCAGGATAGCCGCTTACCCATTGTTGCACCGCAATATTTTTTGCGTTTGCGGCACCAGGAGCCGGGCTAATTGCGACGTTTGAATTAGTAAGGTATGTATTAGTGGGCGGATCAACCCCCCATTGCTCGAACGATAATTTTATACCATTTTGATAGGTAGCTACCAAATCGCCGGTAACCCAGCCAATATTAATTGCCTCGGCAGTTGCCAGGGTAACTTCAGCGGCATCGATAATGTTAACTGTAGATGCATCTTTCCGTTTATCAGCCCTCATAACAAGCGCCCAATCAGAATTAGCCGCTATATAATTGTTGGCCGTGGTGCGGTCAACACCGTAGGGCACGCCATCGTTAGAAGTAACGGTGCCGCCTGTTATTTGGCCCGGATCGCTAAACGAGCCGCCAAACATCAGCTGCCGGCCATCGTTTGTAGCCTTGGTGTAGTCAGTCAACGTTTTGCTTTCGGCCCAGTCAGTTCTGCCATTATATAAATTATACCACGGCGACTTAAACGAACCGCCAGGAAAGGCAAACGCAAAGTTTTGGGCGTTTGTGGTAATAGACCCTGACGCTAATGCCGCTTTAAATGCAGTTGCATAAAAATCGCTCGCGCCCGGAACTTTTTTTGATGCCTGGATGGAAACCATCATTACTAACGAATTACCGGCTCTTTTCCACCCGGCAGCATCACCGCCATAAAAAAGATCCCCTGGTACAGCACCACCATCCATTGAAGCAACAGCAGCCGCAACTTTGGTGACAATACCTTTGTAAATATCCTCCTGCTTGTCATAAGCAGGAGTAATAGCTTTCAACCCTTGTAATGCCTGGCTATACGGTATATCGCCGAAAGTGTCAGTTAATACCCAGTAAATATATTGCTGCATAATAATAGCAGCAACAACAGAATTTTTGCTCTGGTTGAGGCCGATAACATTCTGGCAATCGTACAAATCAGTTACGTACGGGCCGGTAAAACCAACGGCCGGAGCGGCGTACAATGAAACGGCAGGGTACTGCGTTTCAGAAAAATACTGTGCATATGCACCCTGCCCCAGTGCAAAACCTGTTGACCCATAATTCGGGAGGTCATTTTCAACGCTTGCCAAAAGAGCCGAAACCACTGGTTGGGTAACCGCATCAGGATTCAGGTTAGTGGTGCCAAAATCGTTTGGCTTTCTACAACTCGCTACTCCCCAAAACATCAGGGTAGTGAGCGCGTATATATAAATCTTTTTCATCCGTTAAATATTTAAATTAAATTTTCGTGTTAGCAGCTTGTCAGAAACCTACTTTTAAGTTAAATCCAAAGCCTCGTGTACCAGGCAATTGCGCCGATTCGCCCTGTACTGCGCTTATTTGCGATGGGTCAAAATCTTTCGTTTTAGCGTATATTAACCAAAGGTCATGTGCTTGAATCTGGAATGTTGCATTTTTTATAACATTACTTAGGCCCCACTTTTTAACAGGGAGACGGTATGAAATACCGGCCTCACGCAGTTTAATGAAGGTTAGGTCGTAAACAAACTCATCTTCAGTAGCGTTGTTAAAGTTGTTGTGGTAATAATCGTAAGCGCTAACATACATGCTTACCGCTTTGCCGTTTGCATCAACACCAACCTGGTGAACGCCACCGCCATCGGCAACCGCATCACGAACCGGGTTACCCTTGTCGTTTAAAGCAGCTGTGCGGTAAGTTGTACCCGATAACGATCCGAATGCATCAGTTAACGACGCAAACTTGCCGCCAAACTGGTAGTCGATATTGAAGTTAAAGGCAATATCTTTAAACAGGGTGAAGGTATTTTGGATACCACCTGTATGTTTTGGAAGAACACTGCCGAAGTAAACGGCGGGGTTTCTTTGATACATACCGGCTGCATCTAAAATTGGAACACCGGCAGCATTACGCAATATGCCGGGGCCGTAAATCTGTCCCCACGGCTTACCTGTTGTTTGCACCAGGAACGGAACGCCGGCTGAACCAAAGTTGGTGTTTAGCGCTACAATAATCTGGTAAATGCCGTATTTATTACTGATTTCTACCACCTTATCCTCTAAAAGGTTTGAGTAGGTTAACGAGATATTCCACGAGAAATTCGGTATTCTCACCGGGTAACCATTGATGTTTAAATCAAACCCTTTTTTCTCGACATCACCAAAGTTTGTCAGAATAGAGTTTACACCGCTGGCGCCGTTTACACCTATCGAAGCTGGTATCGCAATTTCGGAACCGGTCCAATACGTGCCCGAAACCCCAATCCTGTCGTTCAGGAAGCGCAAATCCAGGCCTAACTCTTTCTGCGTTACTGTTGATCCGTGAATTTGATTGTCAACAAGCTGGTTTGGTGTAGATTGTACAAGCTGCCCGTTAAGTTTTTGCGGGTTCACTATGTACGATGCTCCCGGGTAAAGGTATGCCCCAAAGGTTTCGTTGGTGTTGCCCAACGCTTTAGGAATTTGCCCGTAGGTAGCCCTTAATTTTCCATAGCTTAACCATTTATCCTGGCTTTTGAGCAAATCGCTGAAAGCAAATGATATACCGGCTGATTTTGACAATACGTCGTTTTTGTTTTGGGGAAAAGTTGAAAACCAGTCGTTACGCATCGAGCCGTCGATAAAAATCAGGTCTTTCCAGCTTAAAGCAACGTGGCCCAAAACCGCGTTATACGCTTCAGCAATCCTGGCGTTAGCTATCGTAGGCGGATTAACACTGTTGCCAACATTATACAAGCCGGGGATAGTTAAACCACCGTTTGTTGCAGCGAAATTGTTCTTAAATGTCCAGTGAAATTTATCAGTACCTACGTTGGCATCAACCTTAAATTCCTTTATTTTTTTGGTGTATGTCGCCAAAAATTCAAGGTTTTCCCTGTTTGAGTAAGCGTTATTTGAAAAATAACCAGCTTTTACACCCGTTTGATTTGCACTTATTTCCAATTCGGTAGGCGTATAATTTTCCTGCCATAACGTGAGTTGCTGTTTACGATAGGTTGCTTTAAAGCTTAAATCGTTGTTCACTTTATAGGTAAGCGCTATGTTTCCAAAAAAGCGATCAGTGTTTGATGGGTCTTTCAACAAATCCTGGTAAGTATAATAGTTGTACCAATAATTACCGCCGTAAAATGCGGTTGGGTTGGCGGGGTTCCATGCCGCAGGATCGCTGTGGTTCCAACTTGCATACTGGCCCGGGCCGTATTGCAAGTGGCGCAGTTCCTTTAATTTATTCATATCCATATCCCTGTGAAACCATTGGGTAAGGCCTCCTGTGGCAAGGGCTGCGTAATTATCATTTACCACCCCGTTCTGCTTTTGATTGGTGTAGTTAATACTTGAAGTTAACGACAGGTGTTTGTTTAAATCGTAGTTGTAGTTGAGGTTCAGTGTATTCCTTTTCAAATCCTGGTTAGGTATAAGGTCTTTTTGATAAAGGTTGCCATACCCTAACTTAAAGCTGTAGTCATCGCCCGATTTGTTAAACATTATACTGTTATCAAGCAGCGGCGCTGTTTGAAAAAAGTCGGCGGCATTTGTTGGGTGTGGTGTCCAGGAAGCTGTTTTACCGGTATATTGGGTACCCGCGTACCACGCATACCATGGAATGTATTCCTGGCCAACCATTTTAGGACCCCAGCTGCTATCATCCGAATAGTCAGGATAGTACTTGCCGCTTAGTGCTTTCCAATGGTCAGGGTCACCAGCTTTCCATGTATACTGGGTAAATACCGGGTTGTTACCCCCGCCATAGGTGTTCTGGTAGTTTGGCAATATATAAGCCCTGTCGAAAGTTGCGCCTAGCCTAAGGTCGATGCCAAGGCCACCATTCTTTTTAGCTTTCGATGTGGTGATTACGATAGCACCATTAGCGCCCTGCGAACCTAATAAGGCAGCTGCAGCCGCGCCTTGCAAAACGGTAACGCTCTCAACATCGTCCAGGTTCACATCATCGACGTTTGGCAGCACAGTGCCATCAACAACGTATAGAGCGCCCTGGCCCACACCAAAACCTGATGCACCACGTAGCCTTACCTCGGTATTTCGGCCCAATGCCGCTGCCGACTGGCTGCGCACCTGTATACCGGCAACTTTACCGGCAAGCGCGTTGTTAATGTTTGGCTCGCGAATGGTGTTTAATTCTGTGGCCGACACTACCTGCGCCGAATTGGAGTTTGATTTTGCTGTTTGCTTAATGCCATAACCGCCTGTTACTATAACTTCTTTTAATTGCTTTGCATTTGTTTCGAGCGCTATGTTAACGATGTCGGTAGCACCGAGTTCGGCAACATGCTTGTTATAACCTACAAACGAGAAAGCGATCGACTTTGCCGATGCAGGTACCTTAATAGTGTATTTACCATAATCGTTGGTTACTGTACCAATCTGGGTTCCGGGTACGCTTATACTTACACCGGGAAGCGGGAAATTGTCATCCTTACCCGTAACGGTACCTGTAATTGTGCGGGTTTGCGCAAAAACAACGGTTACCTGGGCTGTTACGATGACTAGTATTAGTAGTAATAGTTTTTTCATAAAAATTTAATGATTAGTTGAAGTTTTATATCGCTGACTATTTCAAGCAGCACCTAAATAAAGGGAGGCGGAATCACGGAGGGATCTCCTTGTACAAAATTGCAGTCATATGGTCAGTTATTAGTCAAAGTGTAATGTTAGATATTACCCCTGTAACCGGATATGCTTTTATAGCCTTTTTGCGCACTGGAAGGCCCGCCAAGGGCGTATTTTGAAAAATACCCCCTTGAGGGGTATGGCAGCCGCAGCCATTACAGGTAGCTTTGTAATGCATTAAAATACAGGCCCCT
Source organism: Mucilaginibacter flavidus (assembly GCF_024055575.1). Lineage (GTDB taxonomy): Bacteria > Bacteroidota > Bacteroidia > Sphingobacteriales > Sphingobacteriaceae > Mucilaginibacter > Mucilaginibacter flavidus. Next base: position 909,333 of record NZ_JAMXOE010000001.1, read on the forward strand.
AAAACCTATACAGTAACTGACCATCTAAAACTTGAAGGACATGACGGAAGAACTAACTTATGCGGAAATATGTGTGAAGGAACCCCGGGCGACGCTAAAGTTCCTTACGCAGTACCTGGGCTTTGTTAATGTAAGTAACCTGTATAATGCCGAAAACCCCGGCAGGCCCGGGTTTCTGCTCCACGACAAATCGGGACGGAGTTATTTCATCGCGTTGCACGCTGATCATGACGATTATAATTCGCCAATAGTTATAAATACCGACGACTGCCTGAAGGATTACTACCTGCTTGATAAACAAGGGGTACAATTTGACGGAATACCCGGCTATACCAGCGATGGGCTAAGAGCAGTTGCTGTAGACAACAACGGCACCAGATACACCTTGTTAGAACACAGGGATTATAACGATGAACTATGAAAAAGATCCAGATTGTAAATAACCAAAACAAAATATACAGCGAAATAACTACAAACGCCACTTATGCTAACGAGTGCCACGAGTTTTCGATAAGGATGGTTGTTGACGGGCAGGAGCAATATAAACTAGGGAATAAAAAACTGAATATCCTGCCCGGAAATTTCCTGGTTATTAATGAAGGAACGGTGTTTGGCAGGGAAATTTATTCAGAAATACCGGTCAATACAATCTCTATTCTATACGATTCACAATTTTTAAATTCCTTTCATCACAGCGCAACCGCTGCTCAATCGCTGTTGCTTGACGAGCCGTTTTTTGTTCCCGAAAATTCAGCCCCTGTGTTTTTAGAAACCATTTATCCGCTGAAAGGAGACATGCGATATAACCTGCTGCATTTGCAGGAAATTATTAATACGGATACTACTGATGAAATGTTGATTGATCAGTACCTGCTGCATTCATTAATAAACTTTTACAGGATATATAACAAAGAGATTTTAACAAAAAGTGACGAACTGAAAGCGCTTAGTTACAAAACGCGCACAGAACTGTTTAAGCGTTTAAATATTGCCAAAGACTATATTATAAGCAATTACAACCAGGCTTTAACATTAACCGAGATATGCCAGCACGCGTGCCTTTCGCAAACTCATTTTTGCCGCACCTTTAAGCAAACTTTTCATTGCTCGCCTTACCAGTATTTAATACAGGTAAGGCTGGGCCAGGCCAAACACATGCTGAAAAACACGAACTACGAGGTAAACGAAATTGTGAGCATGATAGGCATTGACAATGTAAGCTCGTTTATCCGCTTTTTTAAAGGCCGATATGGCATTACCCCCGGCAATTTCAGAACCGGTATTGCCGCCTAATGCTATCCGGGAAACAACGATTTATCTATTTTGGGAAAAAGTTTCAGCCCGTTTTTATAGTATATTTTTCTAAGCACATCGTCGGGCAGGTTTAACCCGTACATGCTCCAGAAAGCATGGTACTTCCTTAGCGGCGGAAAGTATTCATCATCCGTTTCCAACATCCTGAAGTAAAAACCATATTCGGGTACGCTCCAGGTATCTTTGCCAAACAATATCCTGTCCTGGTATTTAATAAAGAAGTTGCGGGCAGTCCTGGGCTCTCTTCCTATTTCTTCCATCACAGCTGCAAACTCAGTCATCACATTAGGTAATGAGTCGAGCAGTTTGCCCAGTGCGTCGAGGTTGTTGGGCAGCCAATCCAAATGCGCGGCAATAAAAGTGGTATGCGGGTGTTTTGCAAAGGCGCGGTGCTGCTCGCTCATTACCTGCTGCCAACTGGGGTACTGCGGTGCCGGCCTGGCCCTGCCGGGGTGTAATTTCAATTCAAGCCAGCGCTCATTGGTATTATCCATTTTGTCAAAAAAGGCAATGGGTTCACCGGTGTGTATCAGCACAGGTATTTTCAGCTCGCCGCATTTTTCCCAAATCGGGTCGATGCGCGGATCATCAACCGCCACCCGTTTGCCGATTTTATCGTAAATTTCAAGCCCTAACTCCTTGTATACCTTTAGCCCGCTGGCGCCGTTTTTTACATCTTTTTCAACTTGTGCAACGGTGTTTTTAGTCCAGTTCGGGTCGCCAATTCCGGTCCAGTCAACATTGGTAAAAACCAGTATCCTGCCCTTGCCATTTTTACGCACATTGTCCATTGTGCGGTTAAAATATTCCGGACCATTTACACTGAACAAACTGCGCCCTTTATAGTAGTTATCAACCATTTTACCGCCCCTGCCGCTCAGGTTTACCATCACTGCCATATTTAGGCCGTTCATATCGTTCAATAACTCTCCCAGGTTTTGGCCAGGCATATCCCATTGGTGGTTGTGCACATCAATAAAGGGGTATTTGGCTTTTTTAATTAAATGCTGCTTTACAACCAGGGTCGATTTTGGGTTATAGGTTTCAATGTCCATTTTATCCTGCGCAGACAATGTAAAAGCCGATGCGACTAACAGTGCAAAAAAAACAAGTTTTAATGATTTCATTTTAGGTTGATGTACAAATATTAAGTAAACAAATATGTTGAAACTAAACTAAAATCATAGCCAGATTATTGTAAACATGTTACAAAAAACAGCAGGCACTTTCGCGCCCGCTGTTTCAGTTTTGGTGTTTAGTTTATATTGTTTTCCCTGTTATTTTTACGATATAAGTATTAGCGCACGACACCTGGCAGATTTCTCCACCATCTGTTGACATTGCCGAATACAGGCCTTCGCAATTGACGTACAACACACTCGATTTCCAAAGCTAAAGATACCTTCAACAAACCTTTAATCTATCACCCCACAGGGGGTATTTTTCGGTTGTGGCATACACAGCGACTGCAAATTGGTTGTAATGGCATATCGACCGATAAACACGGCTTATATATTTGATCAACTAATTTTTCATTGATGATAAGGTTAGTTAATAGTTAATTAAGGAATCTTTACGCGAGGTGTGGATTCCTTTTTTTATGCCTTATTTTTTTAGAATTAAAAGGTCGTCAACTTCGCTGTTCATTATTTATTACCCGATGGACAATTTGTTAGGCGGATATCAGTGCGGCTGCAAATTTCGTCATTAAAAACGATGAAATGCTGACACTGTTTTGTCAGCATTTTTAGAGTTTTTGATGGCGCTTTTTAATAAAAAACCGTCGTAATATCCCGGAAATGCACTTTTTACGAAAGTGTATTGAAATTTCCTGTTCCACCCTGTTCTATATGTTTCAGTGTGAACAGCAACGTTTTTTGGCAATTATCACTCACTATTCACCCCCTCACTGCAAAGTATAGCCCCCATCAAGCAGCAAATTAAGGCCGATTGCAAATGAGGCGCCATCCGAACAAAGCCAGATTACGCCCTGTGCCATTTCTTCGGGACTGGCCAGCCGCTGTATGGCATGTTTTTGGGCTATTTGCTTTAATTTTTCTTCGCCGCCATTTTTTATCATGGGTGTCAGTGTAAAACCGGGGCTTATTGAGTTTATGCGCAAATCGGTTGTTGCATACTCGAGCGCTGCGTTTTTAGTAAGCCCCAGCACGCCAAATTTTGAGGCTACATAAGCAGAATCGTTCATGTAAGCTACGGTGCTCAATACCGATGCACAGTTTACAATCGCCCCTTTTTGCTGCTTCAATATGTGAGGGATCTGGTATTTCATGCAAAGAAAAACGGCACGCAGGTTAATGGCAATCACCTTATCCCAATTATCAGTGGGGTAATCTTCAATTTTGGCAAAATCTCCACCTATGCCGGCATTATTGTAAGCATAATCGAGCCTGCCGAAAGCGGTAACAATCTCATCGATGGATGTTTTGATACTGTCTTCGCTAAGCATATCGCAATGCACGTATTTGGCGATGCCGCCCTTGTTTTCTATTTGGGCTACGAGCCTGTTGGCATCCGTATCATTGATATCTAAAATACCGACGCTTGCACCGGCTTCAATAAATTTCCAAACCGTTGCTTCGCCAATGCCCGATGCACCACCGGTAACAATTGCAACTTTGCCCTTTGCATTAAAAACACATTCCATAACGATAAAATTATAGCGAGGGTTTATTGTCGCCGTGCCGAATTTAAGATATATACGTCGAATATTTTTAACCCGGCCGGGGGGGCCTTTTGTGTTTTGCGTAAAAACCGTTTGTAACACGCCCGGCAAAACCCGGTGACCGGCTTACAGATATTCTCCAGCCATTTCCTCTCTCAATACTCCGAACCCAATAATTATTATTGCGGGTTAACACGCATATAAATATACCCCATTAACGGTATTGCCCAACTTTATGCCACGGATTAGCTTTGTATTATATAATGCGGCAAATCATTCCGGCATAAACAAATATTATATAATTATATTGTTTCATACAACACTTAGTATGAATGATATAAAAAATAATATTATTTTTAGATATTGATTTGATAAACGATAAAAAACGCATATAACCAGCTGTGTTTACAACATCCTGCCCCCTGTGGATGCGGTTTCGTTTATCAAACAATGTTCCCTTTTATAACCAGATACTGTTTTGCGCTGAGTGGCAGAAATATTAACAAAGTTTAAATAATCCCTATAAAATGAAAACTTACCTGTTTGCCCTTGCTTGCCTGTTTGCGGGCACTACACTTTTTGCCCAGGAACACCGAATGGGTGCAATATTCAACGCTGAAAGTATTGCGGCCGCGCCTCAAAAAGTCACATTATCATTCAGAAGCTTTCGCGGGCTTCCTGAAAGTGTAAGCCTCGAAAAGTATTGCCCAACTCCCGGCGACCAGGGCAATCACGGCACCTGCGTAGCTTTCACCAGTGCTTATGATATAGCCACCATATTATATGCAAAAACGCACAATATCACCGATAAGGCTTTAATTAATAAATACACTTTTTCGCCAACTTATATTTATGAACAGGTAAAAAGTGCCACCGATGCCGATTGCCAGGATGGCCTGGACGCCATAAAAGCTATTTTCTTTATGATAAAAACGGGCGATGCGCTGTTAAGCAAAGTGCCGTACCAATGCGGATTCCAACTAACAGATAATGTAAAATCGGAAGCGGCAAATTATAAGGTACAGGATGGCGCAATGTTGTTTGCCGCAGCCGGGATGATGCGCGAGGACAAATACATTCAGCCGGCTGATGTGATGATATCATCGGTAAAAAAGGCGCTGGCCGAGGGCTACCCGGTATCTGGCGGCTGGCATATACCTGAGTCGTTTTTCCGCATTAAGTCGGCAGTTTGGCACCCCGACCCGAATGAGGAATTGAAAGACTGGAAGCATAACGGCCACGCCATGGCCATAGTTGGTTATGACGACCATATTGAAGGCGGCGCATTCCGTATCATGAACAGTTGGGGCACCAAATGGGGCGATGGCGGTTTTGTTTGGATACGCTATTCCGATTTTCCGAACTGGTGCAAGCTTGCCGTGGAAGTATTTGGCGACCCCAATACCCTTGCGCCAGATGAAGCACCGAAACCCGTACCGCCAACTCCTACTCCTACTCCTACTCCTACTCCTACGCCTACGCCGCAGCCAACGCCAACGCCAAAACCCGAACCAAAACCTGTTCCGGTACCTGAATCGCCAACATTTGCACTGAGCGGCAACCTGGAGTTTAAACTAAACACCGGTGACGATATGCCTGTAAATAAAACATCTACCCGCAATTTAACAGTTGAGGATGATGCCAACGCTAAAGAAGATTTAGTGGCCTATACCATGGCAGGCAGCTACACCAGCGGCACCAAGTTCAGGTTTTATATGAATGTTGACAATGAGGCTTATGTATATGCCTTTGCCAGCGACTTAACGGGTAAAGTAAACCGCATTTTGCCTTTTGACGATATGATATCGACCCACGTTGGTGCGGGCAGTACTATCGCTTTTCCATCGGATACTAAAGTGATCCAGCTGGATGAGCAAAAGGGAGTGGATTACCTGCTGATATTGTACTCGGCCCAGAAACTGGATGCAACCGCCATTGCAGATAAAATGAACGGTATGAAGGGCAACCTGAGCACTAAAATAAAAACCGTGCTTGGCAATAAACTGATTGATAAAGCCAATATTCAATACGCCGGCGATAAGGTAGGTTTCAGCACCAAAAAATTATCTACCCGGAATTTAACAGTTACCGACGACGACAAACGGCCTACGACAGGAAGCGTAGTACCATTGATGGTTGAGATTAAACACCAGTAAAACAACTTCCACAATCGGCCCGTATCACGAAAAACGATAACCAAATGCTACTGCTGTGCCCGATGCTAATTTGTATCCAACTGCAGGTTAGCATTCGGCGGTAAGCGGTTATCAAATGGAGATCTTGAGTATAAAAAATGAAAAAAATAATCCTCTTAGTGTGCGCGGTACTTTTTTTCGTCTATGGCAGCTATGGGCAAACAGGTAACATTATTATTCCTAGCGGAAATTCATTGGTAATTAACAGGATTATACCTGACCGGCAAGGCAAATACCTGTATAGTACAGAGGATGAAAAGATAGTGATGTGGGATATTAAAACGCACGACCAATTATACACTTTTCCTGTAGGAAAAGGGGGGCTGCGAAGTTTCGTTATCAGCAACGATGGGACAAAAATAGTGGTGAACGGTTATACTATTTATTCCACCGTAACAGGTAAGCTGCTATTCAACCTAAAAATTTCAGGCACATACGTTGCATTTTCGCCCGATGACAGCAAACTGTACTCCATAAACTATAATGGGGAGATAAACGAATTGGATATAAAAAGCCTGCAAGTTGTGAAGGTGATTGATCCGCTCGATGACAGGACTGGTATCGATATAACCACAACGGGCAACCTGGTTATAACTAATAGAACAGGCTGGCAAGTATGGGACCCTGCACAAAAAAAAATGGTGCTCGATTATCGGCCTCCTGCCGGAATCGGCGCCTTTAATTATTTACCTAATATGGATGCTATGGTTACTTACGTAGTGAAGAACTATAGCCAGGTAAGCGCCGATATTTATGATGTGTACACTGGCAAGCTGTTAAAGTCGGTGCCGGGTAAGGGCTATGTGATACCTGCAGAAGGCCCGGGCAAGCAATTTGTCTTCAATCACACCATCTACGATGCATCATTTACGCCTGTCGGTCAGTTAAAAATCAACAGCAGGTATACCGTGTGCAGTTTTATACCTGCAAGCAATACGGTTTACGCGAGCGATATGGCTCAAATTTTTGATGTAAACACAAATGATAATCATGTTGGGCACTTGTTTAATAGAAAAGTAGCTGACCTGGGTATGAGTACCTTTAATTCGATGGAGTACAGTGACGCAACGGGCATACTGAACATTATGACCGACGACTCGGTATTTAAAAGCATTAACCTGGTGAAATTAATGCCCATAAGGCACAAAGTGCTCCCGGTTAGAACAGAAATGACCACATTTAGTGCAACAGGCGATACAGTTGCCGTGTTTGATGACCATAAAGGGTATATCAAAAACATAGTTACCGGTAAAATGCTGCAACCATTTATTAAGTTAACGAATGAAGCATCGAGCAATGAAAGGGCAAATTTCTTTTTTTCAAAAAATGGCGCTAATGTTTATTACACAACATTTTCGGTGCCGCGGCAACTAAACACCCTTTATCGCATAAATGTCAAAACGGGTATTAGTCAACCAGTATTTAACTTTAAAAGTACCGAAACCCCCTATTTGCATCCAGACAAGGATTTGCTTGCAGGGATGGAAAAAGGTTACCAATATAACCATGCTAAAGTGTGGAATATAAACACAGGCGCTATTTTGTTTGATAAAGACATCCCCGATGGTGAAACCACCGATTTTATTTCCATATCAGCTGATAAAAAAAATGTATTGCTGGTGCGTAATAACACCACCGAAAAATACAACCTTGCCGATGGCAGCCTGGAATCAAAGTCGGCAGCCTACCCTAAAATAAGGCCCTTTGGTGTTTACAGTTGCACACCGGACCTATCATTACTTTTTGCTTTAAATTACGACGGCGAAATGACGGCCTACGATATACAGGGCAAGCCGGTTTACACCAAACAAGCTCATTTATCGGCTATCCGTAAGGCATTATTTGCGCCTGATAGCAAAACCATGTATACGGTATCGTTAGACCACACAATTAAAGTTTGGCACCCACAAACCGGTAAGCTGTTAGGTACAATTTATCTGTTTAATGATGGCAACGATTTTGTTTTTATAGACCAATACGGCCGGTTTGAGGGAACTGATGCTGGCATTAAAAAGCTTTACTATTACAGCAACAGGCGCAAGGTCCCGCTGGATGTTGTTTACGAAAAATTTTATACCCCTAACCTTTATCAACGTTCGGTAAATGGCGAGCAGTTCGATCCTATTGATGTGGTCATTAATCCGTCGCCGTTGATAAAGATATCATACGCCCAGGTTACCCGTAATCTAAACGTGGTTGACGATAAGATACCTGCCTATCAAAACACCACTGGCATTGCAGACATTACTGTAAAAGCATCGGCCGAGAACGACAAAGTGGACGAGATTCGGCTGTTTCAAAATGGTAAAATCGTAAACATGGCAACACGCGGACTTTTTGTTACCGATAACACAACCGGCACCGATTCAAAAACATATACAATAAGCCTGCTGCCGGGTGTAAACAACATCCGCGCCGTAGCACTTAACGGGCAGCGAACTGAAAGCGAGCCTGACGAAATAATGGTAACCTACAATAGTGGCGCACAAGCAAATGCACCTGCGCCGGTTAATAAAAGCGGCGTCATCATAGATGTGGTTGATCGTAATGCCACCATGTACCTGGTAGTAGTGGGCATCAACGCCTACAAAAACCCTAAAATGAGGCTCAACTATGCATTAGCCGATGCTACTTCATTTAAGGATGTGGCCGAACAGGATGCAAAAACCATGATAACCGGTGTTAAAACCTATTTTGTTACCGATGATAAGGCCGACAAAAGCGGCATTTTAGCTGCCCTTGCCGAGGTGCAGAAAAATGCCAAACCACAGGATGTGTTTGTATTTTACTATGCAGGCCACGGTGTAATCAGCGATAAAAACAAAGAGTTTTACCTGGTGCCAAACGATGTTGCCGACCTGAATAATGTAGACGCAGCGTTGGCCCAACACGGCATTTCCTCAAAAATGCTGCAGCAATACGCTATTGATATAGCCGCCCAAAAACAAGTGTTTATACTGGATGCCTGCCAGAGCGCAGGGGCGTTTTCTACATTGTTAACAGATGATGCCGACCGTCAAAAAAGCATGGCCGTTGTAGCCCGCAGCACAGGAACGCACTGGATAGCCGCCAGCGGTAGTCAGCAATTTGCTAACGAGTTTTCGCAGCTGGGCCATGGGGCATTTACTTATGTACTGCTTAAGGCCATGAAGGGCGGGGCAGCCAGCAATAAAATGATAACCATTAATGGGCTTAAAAATTATTTGCAGGTACAGGTGCCCGATTTGATGAAGAAATATAACGGTACACCGCAATATCCATCGAGCTATGGTTTGGGTGATGATTTCCCGGTGGAGGTGATTAAATAAATAAGGCCATGAAAAAAATATTTTTGCTGATATTTTGTTTTTTAGGATTGAAAGGCTTTTCGCAAGGTCCCGTGCTTACGCTGCCGGCAGGGCACACTGGCGATATAAAGGCAACAATCGTGTCGCCGGACAATAAATATCTTATTTCATCGTCGGCTGATGCCACCACCAAAATCTGGGAGCTGGCCTCAGGTAAATTGATTTACAATTTCCCCAATAAAACAGCCGAAGGTAAGCCTTATTCGTTTAGCCAGTTTATCTTCAAAAACAACGGCACCGAGCTGCTCGCTATGGGCAGGGATGTTTTGATGGTTTTTGATTTCGATAAATTCAAGATCACTAAACAGGTTGCGCTTAAAGGATTTGTGTACGGAGCCTTGGCAACTAACGACCGCACTTTATATATCACGAACCAGCCTGAACAGTACAAGGCGGATGTGCTAAGTCTGGATATGCAGGATTTTTCGGTTAAAAAGCTATACGAGCTTTCGGCGCCGGATTATTATGATATTGAATTTGCGCGGATATCATTAAATAAACAGGAAGATAAACTACTTTGCTACACGCGCCTGAAAGGCTCGGTACTTATCGACACCGCGGGTAAAGAATTGGAAATATTTAACAGCGATGTAAAGATGTTAAGCTTCCTGCCTGATGGAACGATGATGGGCGTAAAGGAAAGCGGCGGCCGTAAGTATAATATACAGTTAATTGATGCCGGTACGAAACAGTTAAAATGGGAAACTAACATTGAATTTAAAAGCATTTTTAGCTTTTATTATAATTTCCAAGCCATACAATTCGATAAAAAAACAGGACTGTGCTTGTTGCAATCGCGTAAGGATTTTGCTGTGTTTGATTATGTAAACCATACAGCCCCCAATTTGTATACAGTACCCCAGGGCGAAGCTAACAGTACCTTTTTACAGCTAAACCTGGAGAGTATATTATCGGAACAAACAAGCAGGGCAAGGTTGGCGTGAGCCTGTACGCCTTTAATACAACCAACAACCTCACCGGGAATAATTTTGGCGATGCACTGTTGTCTGTTCAATCATTAAAAATACCGGCATTGGCCAGTACTATATTGCTAGGCGGCGATAAAATAAATTTTAAGCAGCTTAATATAACCCGCAACGGATTTTCGGTCGATAACCTGCGCCACAACTATGGCAGCAATATAATAGGTATTTCGCCCGACGGTAAAACCGGCGTAAACGCGTCGGCATATTTTGTAAACTTGTACAACGCAGAAGCACCAGGCGACGATTACGACGAAATTAAAACTCCACAAAAAGACAAAGACATTCCTGTGGATATTGTTTTTTCGAAAGATGGGAAGCTGTTGGCCTCGGCGGGCGGAACAGCGGTTATAATAATTGATGTAGTAACTCAAAAAGTACTTAAAACTATTGCAACAGGCAATTACGCGGTAACGGGCACTGCCGGGATAGGCGCGTTTTCGCCCGATAACAAAATGTATGTAGCTTTTGGTATCAGGCAGGAAAAGCCTTCGCGTTTTATGGCCTGTTTTAATATTGCTTCGGGTGTTAAACTTTGGGAACGCGGAGGAGAAGATTATACATTCAAATTCACCGCCGACAACAAGGTGGTCTTTTGTATCGACCGCTATAATAAAAAAGCGTTGTGGTTAAACGCTAATACCGGCGAGCTTATCGCCGAAAAAGCTTTTGGCGACAACACCATCTACAACGCAATAGTTACCGATGACCTGAAATTTGCGTTGCTTAATATGGACAACACTATTGAAGTATGGGACCTGAATACTTTTACCAAAACCGGCGAATTGGGTGGACATAATGCATTTGTTAGCTATAGTACCTTCATGAATGACGAAAAGTACCTGGTATCAGCATCGTGGGATAATACCATCAGGATATGGGATTGGAAAAACCATAGGGAGCTGATAAAGCTGGTGCTGTTTGATGAAAATGAAGAATGGGTGGCCTTTATGCCCGATGGCAGGTTTGATGCATCGGCAAATGTGCTGAAGAAAATGTATTACACCCGGGGGAAGGAAATTATCCCGCTCGAGGGCCTATACGAGCAGTTTTTCACCCCCTTGCTTATCAATCGGGTTCTTAATGGTGAGCAGTTTGCGCCGCTGCCGGTTGACATTAATAACCTTAAAATGGTGCCAAAGGTAAAAATGACGTACGAGGCCGGGCAGCGCAACCTGGTGGTAAGCAATGATATTCCCACCTTTAATAACACAACCGGTGTAGCGGAAATTACTGTTACAGCAACATCGCCCGACGATGCCATTGATGAAATAAGAGTTTTTCACAATGGTAAAATTGTAACGCTTACCTCCCGGAATCTGATAGTAACAAATGACAGCAAGGCAAGCACGGTTACAAAAAAATACACCATCAACCTGCTGCCGGGCAAGAACAACGTCCGTGCTTTGGCGCTAAACACGCAGCGGACAGAGAGCACGCCCGATGAATTAGCTGTAATTTATACCGGGGGTAATGCAGCAGTCGCTCCGGCCCCGGTTAGTACAAACGCAGGCGGCATAATTGCTGCTATCGATAAAAATGCAACGCTGAACCTGGTGGTGGTTGGCATCAATCAATATAAAAATCCAAAAATGGCGCTCAATTATGCGCTGGCCGATGCCACGGCTTTTAAGGATGAAGCTGAACGTGATGCCCGCACAATGGTAACCAGCGTTAAAACCTACCTGGTAACCGATGACAAAGCCGACAAAGCCGGTATTATAGCTGCCCTTACCGATGTTCAAAAAAACGCCAGGCCGCAGGATGTGTTCGTCTTCTATTATGCAGGCCACGGGGTTATCAGCGAAAAAAACAAAGAATTTTACCTGGTGCCCAATGACGTAACCGATTTAAAAAATGTTGACGAAGCATTGGAACTGCACGGCATACCCTCAAAAATGCTGCAGCAATATGCTATTAACATAGCCGCCCAAAAACAGGTATTTATCCTGGATGCCTGCCAAAGCGCTGGCGCCTTCGCTACCCTGATGACCAATGATGCCAACCGCCAGAAAAGCTTTGCCGTTGTAGCGCGTAGCACTGGTACACATTGGATAGCGGCCAGCGGCAGCCAGCAGTTTGCCAACGAGTTTGCCCAGCTTGGTCACGGCGCATTTACCTATGTGTTGCTAAAAGCCATGAAAGGAGAAGCGGCAAGCAACAAAATGGTGACCATAAATGGCCTTAAAAATTATTTGCAGGTACAGGTGCCTGATTTGATGAAGAAATATAACGGTACACCGCAATATCCATCGAGCTATGGTTTGGGTGATGATTTCCCGGTGGAGGTGATTAAATAAATAAGGCCATGAAAAAAATATTTTTGCTGATATTTTGTTTTTTAGGATTGAAAGGCTTTTCGCAAGGCCCCGTGCTTACTTTACCCGCCGGGCACACTGCCCACATCGCTTCAACAATTGTATCGCCGGATAATAAATACCTTATTTCTTCGTCCGACGATAATACCACTAAGATTTGGGAGATGGCCTCGGGCAAACTGCTTTATAATTTCCCGGATAAAACAGCGGCCGGGGGGCCTTATATGTTTAACCAGTTTATTTTTAAAAGCAACGGCACCGAATTGATAGCATTAGGCAGGGATGTATTAATGATCTTTGATTTCGGCAAATTCAAAATAACCAAACAAGTTGCATTGAAAGGTTTTGTATCCGCAGCACTGGCGGCTAACGACCGGACACTGTACATATCAACCCGGCCGGAAAATTACAAGGCAACTATCATTAGCATGGACCTGCAGGATTTTTCGGTTAAAAAGCTGTATACACAGTCGTCTGCTGATAATTATTATTTTGCCATTTACAGGATATCATTAAATAAACAACAGAACAAACTGCTCTGTTTTAACGGTCGTCAAGAATCGGCGCTGATTGATACCGCCGGTAATGAATTAGAGAAATTTAACACTGATGTAAAGATGTTGTGTTTCCTTCCCAATGGTGAAATGATGGGCATAAAGGAATTGGAAAAATATAGTCGTAATTATACCATACGCCTAATTAATGCAGATACAAAACAAGTAAGCTGGGAAACAAACATTACGTTTCAGGGCACTTTTACTTATGAATATAACTTTCAAACAATACAGTTTGACAAAAAATCCGGGCAGTGTTTGTTAGCATCTGGCGAAGATTTTGCGGTTTTTGATTATATAAATCACACGGTGCCAAATTTATACCCCGTGCCTGTTGGCAAAGCTCGCAGTATGTGTTTTACGCCGAAGCCTGGAGTTTTTATTATTGGAACACAGTCATTTGCCGAGGGTGGAGTTAAGCTGTACCCCATTAATACAAACAATAATTTAGCCGGTGATAATTTTGGCGATGCGCTGATGTATGTTGGATCATTAAAATCAAGCGCATTGGCCAGTACCATATTACTTGGCGGCATTTATAAAACTTTTAAGCAGCTGAGCATAACCCGCAACGGCTTTAGGGCTCATAACTTGTCGTTTAATAAGCCCGGGCCCTTCATGACTATACCTGATCTCATCGGTATTTCCCCCGATGGAAAAACGGGGGTAAATGCAACTGTAAATTCTGTTAATCTTTATAACACGGAAGCCCCTGGCGAAAAATATGACGCAATTGACACTCCGCAAACATCCAGCCCCCAGGAAATTGTTTTTTCGAACGATGGAACGTTGCTGGCCACCATTGGAGGCGCAGAGGTTAGAATAATTGATATAAAAAGCAAAAAGGTGCTTAAAAAAATTCCCACCGGGGATGATTATTTGTTTCAGGGAAAAACAGGTACCGGTGCATTTTCGCCGGATAACAAAACGTTTATCGCTTTTAGTATCAGGAAGGGTGAGCCCATTGGTTATATGGCCTGTTTTAATGTTACGACAGGTGCAAAGCTTTGGGAGCGACAAGGGGGGGATTACTCCTTCAACTTCAGCAGGGATAACGCGGTGGTTTTTTGTATTGACCATTACCAGAATAAGGCAATGTGGCTAAATGTAAGTGACGGTGCGCCTATTAAACTAAAAGTTTTTGGTGACGGCAAGCAGATAAGCAACGCGGTGGTTACCAGCGACCTGAAATATGCCTTGCTAAACGTTGGCAGCAAAATTGAAATTTGGGACCTGGCTACTTTTACTAAAACCGGCGAACTGACCGGTCACCCCAATAATGTGAGCTATAGCGCATTTATGAGTAACGAAAAATACCTTATATCTTCTTCGGCTGATAATACCATAAGGATATGGGATTGGAAAAACCAAAAAGAGCTGCTGAAACTGGTATTGTTTGATGACAATGAAGAATGGGCGGCTTTTACCCCCGATGGCAGATTTGATGCTACACCCACTATGCTGAAGAAAATGTATTACACCCAGGGGAAGGAAATTATACCACTCGAGGGACTGTACGAGCAATTTTTTACCCCCTTGCTTATCAACAGGGTTCTTAATGGTGAGCGGTTTGCGCCGCTGCCGGTTGACATTAATAACCTTAAAAGGGTGCCAACAGTAAAAATGACCTACGAGGCCGGGCAGCGCAACCTTGTTGTAAGCAATGATATCCCCACCTTTAATAACACAACCGGTGTAGCGGAAATTAGTGTTACAGCAACATCGCCCGACGATGCCATTGATGAAATTAGGGTTTTTCACAATGGTAAAATTGTAACGCTTACCTCCCGGAATCTGATAGTAACAAATGACAGCAAGGCAAGCACAGTTACAAAAAAATACACCATCAACCTGCTGCCCGGCCAGAACAACGTCCGTGCTTTGGCGCTAAACACGCAGCGCACAGAAAGCGCGCCCGATGAATTGGCTGTAATTTATAAAGGGGGCAATGCAGCAGTCGCCCCGGCCCCGGTTAGTACAAACGCTGGCGGCATAATTGCTGCTATCGATAAAAATGCAACGCTGCACCTGGTGGTGGTTGGCATAAACGCCTATAAAAACCCCAAAATGAGCCTCAATTATGCATTAGCCGACGCGACCGCATTTAAGGATGAAGCCGAGCGCGATGCACATACGATGATAACCAACGTAAAAACATATTTTGTTACTGATGATAAAGCGGATAAAAGCGGCATTTTGGCCGCCCTTACCGAAGTGCAAAAAAATGCCAAACCGCAGGATGTATTCGTGTTTTACTATGCCGGACACGGGGTTATCAGCGAAAAAAATAAGGAGTTTTACCTGGTACCGAATGATGTTACCGATCTAAAAAATGTTGACGAGGCGCTTGAACTGCACGGCATACCTTCAAAAATGCTGCAGCAATATGCTATTAACATAGCCGCCCAAAAACAGGTATTTATACTAGATGCCTGCCAAAGCGCCGGGGCCTTCGCCACGCTGATGACCAATGATGCCAACCGCCAGAAAAGCTTTGCCGTTGTAGCGCGAAGCACGGGCACGCATTGGATAGCCGCCAGCGGCAGCCAGCAGTTTGCCAACGAGTTTGCCCAGCTTGGTCACGGCGCATTTACCTATGTGTTGCTAAAAGCCATGAAGGGCGAAGCGGCCAGCAATAACATGGTGACCATAAACGGTTTGAAAAATTACCTGCAGGTGCAGGTTCCCGATTTAATGAAGAAATATAACGGCACGCCGCAATACCCTTCGAGTTATGGTTTGGGCAACGATTTTCCGGTAGAGGTAATGCAATAAATATCAAACAAGATGAAACTAATATTTACTTTTTTTCTGGCGGTTATTTTTACTGATTGCGTTGCCCAAAAGCTGGAGCTGCGTATCCCCATTGCCCACACCGGGTATGTGCAGGCGGCAGCCATATCGCCCGACGATAAATATATCGCCACCGGTGCATCGGATAAATCGGTGAAAATTTGGAGTATAGCCAACGGCATGCAATTAAAAACATTGCAGCTAACCGACGATGTGCAGGGCCAGCTAAAGTTTATGGCAGATAAACGGCACCTTACCGTACGCATGGAAAGCGGATGGGAATACTGGGACATGCTTAACGGGAAAATGGAATATGAGTTTTTGAGGGCCAAAATGAAAGGCGACTATAAAATAGGCATCATTATATCCGCCGACGGAACCATGGCTGCCGTAGTTAGCGCCGGAACTATTATGATACGCAATACCGCAGACGGAACACTTTTGAAAACCATTAATTGGAAAGCGCCTGACCCGGAAGGCTCGTTTAACATCAACAATATCAAATTCAACAAAAAATATATTGCGATTGTAGAAGGCGGTAAGCTAATGGCTTATAATATAGACAATAGTGCTGCCCTGCAATTTGAACAACCCGACGCCCAGCCCGACCAAATTGGCCTTGCGCCAGACAATAACGAGCTTTATGTTAACGGCAAAACCAAACTTTACAAAGTAAACCTTGATACCCGTGTGGTAACGGTGCTAGAGGAAAAAACCATAACTGTAGATGCTGTTAGCTTTTCGAACAATGGCAAATATGTATTGATGTCGCCCCGCCGGGTGATTGACAGGGCAACTAACCAGGAACTGCATTACTTTTTTGAAATGGACTACAATGTTGTGGTAGCTGCCAGCGAACAATACTTCGTGTTTTTCGACCGCGAAAGCAGTAATGGGCACCTATATGCGATGGATAGTTTTGAAAAGCTACGGGATTTTAAAAATGAAACTGCGCGACTACAGCTGATGACTGTAAACACCAAAACAAATCAGCTTATTTTTACTACCGCAGCAAACGAAGCACGCTTTTGGAATCTCGGCAGCTACAAGTTTGAAAAAACAGTTCCTTTTGCCACCAAAGAAGGCGCAAACCGCTATAGTTCGGCCTTTGGCGACCAGGGCGATTATTACCTGTCAGGCAATTTTTCGCGGCAAACGATTGTTAATATTAACACGGGCCGCGTGTTGACTACCTCTGATAAGGGCGTAAAAAGCATATCGCCAGATGGCACCATAGGCTTTATAGAAAAAGCCGGCGCCGGCAATATAATTAATTTAAGCAGCGGGGCCGTAATTAAAACTATCAGCCTAACCTATCCAAGATATTTTGCATCGCCTGATAACCAAACAGTTGTTTACCAGCACTACCCTGATGCGCGGGTTAACATTTATAACTATCGAACAAATACGGAGCTAACTGCAGAGGTGCAGGTTGGCGACTACCCAATTTTTAACAGCGCCGGCAATAAGCTGTATAGCGTAGATGTTTTACACGACCAGGGGCCGCAATCGCCAAGCTTAATAACCACCTCGGTAAGCACCGGCCGGCAGCTTGCAAAAATACCGCTGCTTGAAATTAACAGCATGAGGGTAAACAAATTTGCCATTTCGCCCGATGAAAAATACGTCACAGTATCGTATCGTAACCGTGGCGACTACTACATGAGCAAAAATAATATGCTGATTGTTTATGAATTTGCCACCGGGAAAGAAGTTAGCCGCGCCGGGGACATTTTGGGCGCCGATGAAATATCGTTTTTAGGGAACAATTACCTGGTAGCCTTAATGAGCGAGATAACCAACATGGTACAGGTATACGACGGATTAACGGCTAAACACGTGGTCGACCTTGCCCATTTTAAAGGCCTTAACGATTGGATAGCTGTTACCCCCGACGGCTTGTACGACGGCAATATGGAGAGCCTCAAAAAATTTTACTTTGTGCGCGGCAACGAGTTTGTTGACCCCGGCGCTTATTTCGAAAAGTTTTATACGCCTAACCTGTTTGCCCGTATAGTTGCCGGCGAAAAATTTGCTCCCGTGGATGTAAATATCAAAGCGGTGCCGAAAGTAAAGATTAGCTACAAACAGGTTTACCGCAATTTAAACGTGGTTGATGATAAAGTGCCAACCTATAACAATACCACCGGCATTGCCGAGATTACCGTAAATGCATCTGCAGAAAATGATAAAGTTGATGAGATACGCCTGTTTCATAATGGTAAAATTGTAAACCTTGCCACCCGCGGATTGTTTGTTACTGATAATTCCACTGGCACCGATAGCAAAAAATATACGTTAAACTTATTGCCGGGGGTAAACAATATCCGCGCAGTTGCGCTTAACAGCCAGCGCACAGAGAGCGCGCCAGACGAGATATCCGTACGTTACGACAACGGCACAACGCAGGCCAACATACCAGCCAGTCCTGCGGCAAATAATTTAAACACTTTTATTGCCGGGATTGATAAGGACGCCACTGTGCATTTAATTGTGGTTGGCATCAATCAATATAAAAACCCAAAAATGAGCCTCAACTACGCCCTGGCCGATGCAACAGCATTTAAAGAAGAGGCCGAACGCGATGCAGCCACGTTTACGGCCAATATTAAAACTTATTTTATTACTGATGACAAGGCGGACAAAGCCGGTATTTTACAGGCATTTAAAACGGTGCAGCAAAACGCCAAACCACAGGATGTATTAATATTTTACTACGCTGGCCACGGAGTTATCAGCGATAAAAATAAAGAGTTTTACCTGGTACCGACCGATGTTGCGGACTTAAAAAATGTAGATGAAGCATTGGCGGAGCATGGCATCCCATCCAAATTATTGCAGCAATATGCCATCGATATAACCGCACAGAAACAGGTATTTATTCTGGACGCCTGCCAAAGCGCCGGCGCATTTGCCTCGCTAATGAGCAACGATGCCGGCAAGCTGAAAAGCCTGGCGTTGGTTGCCCGCAGTACGGGTACGCATTGGATAGCAGCCAGTGGTAGCCAACAGTTTGCCAACGAGTTTTCGCAATTGGGGCATGGGGCGTTTACGTATGTACTGTTAAAAGCCATGAAGGGCGAGGCCACCAGCAACAAGATGGTTACGGTAAATGGCCTCAAAACCTATTTACAAATTCAGGTTCCCGATTTAATGAAGAAATATAATGGCACGCCGCAGTATCCGGCCAGCTATGGTTTTGGGAGCGATTTCCCGGTGCAGATTGTGAAATAAGCTTTAATTGCTTTTTTACGCCAGGTGCATAACTGCATACAAAGCCGTAGCCGAAATAGCAATCCATAATACTACTCCTTGCAAAAAAGGTTTAAAGCCCACAGCCCCTAATACAGTTCGTGATAAGCCTGCGCCAATTAAAAACAATGTCAGCGTTAAGCCCGCTTTTGCAATCGCAATAAAATAAGGGCTTACAGCCGAGATTTTCGGGAGGTAAGTATTGGCTATCATCGCCAAAATATACAGCCCTATAAAGTAGGGGATTTTTATTTTTTTAGACTGATTTTTGAACAGCCCAGCTGCGATAAAAGTTACAGGGATTATCCATAGCGCCCGGGCCAGTTTAACGGTGGTGGCAACTTCCAGCGCATGGGCGCCATACTTGCCTGCCGCACCAACAACCGAACTGGTATCGTGTATGGCAATGGCGCACCAGAGACCGAACTGTGTTTGCGACAGGTTAAAGTAATGCCCGATAACAGGGAACGCGAACAGCGCGATAGAATTAAGTACAAACACACAGCCTAAGGTAACCGATATTTGTTTTTCTTCGGCCTTTATTACAGGTGAAATGGCCGCAATAGCGCTGCCGCCGCAAATAGCTGTCCCAGACGAAATAAGGAACGAGGTTTTCTTATCGATGTTTAGCCATTTGCCCATAAAGTAACCAAATACCAAAGTGGCTGCTATTGAGGCTACAGTAAATAAAATACCCTGTTTACCTGCCTGCAGAGCGCTGTGAACGTTCATGCCAAAGCCCAGGCCAACAACCGATACCTGGAGCAGTATATGAGTAGCTTTATGATTAAGGTGCAGGTATGGATGCCCAATTAATTGCGCTATTACCAGACCGGCCAGAAGGGCTAATGCCGGGCTGGCAAAGGGCGTGAGGCAAAAAGACACGCAGATAATAAATATCGCCTTTTTTGTATAAGCGTTGATGTTAATTAGAGACCGGGAGTTTGCAGCCGGTTGTAGTACTTGCATAACTATAAATTATTTATTGATGCAAGTATCGGTAGCATTCTAATGTATTTTATATCATAAAGTGGAATACTCGATAACTTAAAGTAATGACAAACCGTGCTCTGTATGTGCTTCATCACTCATTTGGAATGAAAAAAGTGGTTTTTCGGCACATTTTCGATATAAGTAATACTTGTGTAATGATTTACTAAACAAGCTTCGATTACATTGACAGCCGTTAGATTTGAAAAACACAACCAACCAATGAAAGCCGGGGATTTAGGTAACCACCCCTGCTTTATGAAGGACTAAAAAATGGCTAAAGTAAAATTTCCGGCATCGGCCTTTAAATTTATTAACGAATTAAAAGCAAATAACGACCGCAATTGGTTTGCGGCTAATAAACCTACATATCTAGAAGAGCAGGCCCGGGTAGCTGCTTTTGCCGACCGCATGCTGCACGAGCTAAACCTGCACGATGTTATTGAAACTGCCGGCGGGGCAAAAAGCATGTACCGCATTTACCGCGATGTTCGTTTCTCTAAGGATAAAACCCCTTTCAGCACTTATTGGGGCGGGCGTTTTAAACGGGCGGGCAAGCAAAGACGCGGGGGATATTATTACCATTTTGAACCCGGCGATAAAAGCTTTGTAATGGCCGGTTTTTGGGGACCAAACACGCAGGATATCAAATTAGTGCGTGATGATATTGGATTTGATCCGGCACCATTGCGGGCCATTCTTAGTAACGAAACTTTTGTAAACACTTTTGGTGCTCTGCAGGGTGAACAATTAAAAACACAACCTAAGGGTTATGACGGCTCGCACGAGGCCGTCGACTTGCTGCGCTTTAAACAATACCTGGTAATGCGCCGGTTTACCGACAAAGAAGTTTTGAGCGATAATTTTATCGATTTGATAAACCAGGCTTTTAAAAATACGCGGCCTTTTCTCGATTACATGAGCGAAGTGCTAATGACTGATATCAACGGAATATTAATCTGAATTATAAAACACATGTCTGAAAAATTGATTATCACCCAATGCCTTGCGGCCTGGGAACAGCGCATTGCGCAGGCCACCAAATTATTTGATTCGCTAAGCGATTGGGCAATGGACGAGGAGATTGCTCCCGGCCGCAATAAAGTTGTGTATGTAATAGGCCATTTATTGGCTGTGCACGACAGGATGGTGGAAGCCCTGGAACTGGGCAAACGCTCGCATGCCGACCTTGATCATCTTTTCATCGACGCCCAGCAGCCTAACGCTGTTTATCCTGAAACCGGATGGTTAAAGGAGAGCTGGGATAAGCTGCACCAATTCCTCAATGAAAAATTCAACAAAATGACGGTTGAAGATTGGCTTTCCAGGCATACGTATGTTACAGCGGAAGAATTTGCAACCCAGCCCGAAAGAAACAAATTGAATTTATTGATAAGCCGCACCAACCATTTAAGCTCGCATAACGGGCAATTGTTATTGGTGAAAAAGTAGGGGTGAGTAGATAAAAAGCCCGGGGATGTGAGATTCCATCCACGGGCTTTTTAAGAATTCTTCGCCGGTTAAAGGGCATTCACCTCCGCCTCAAACTTACTATCCGCCAAAAACTTTTTATAATCCTGTATGTGCAGCATATTATAAACGGCTTGTTTTTTATTTTTTGCGTGGCTGTAATAGGCTTTGCAAATTCGGTAACCAACCCAATAACCCAAGTCGGCGGGGTGGTCGGGGCGGTCATCGTCACCGTTGCCTATCCAGTTCTGTTTGCGGTCAAGATACATCTCCTTTGCAAAATCGGTCCAAATTGTCTTTTCCTTGCCTTTTGCAAATTCCACCAACCTGTCGTTGGTTTGTTTGCCCGAAATCAGTTCGCCCATAAAGTCGGCCATTCCTTCAATTATAGCCTCGCGCAGCAGTGTAGTGTCAGACGCCATGCTGTTTTGCTGGTAGTGGATCAGTTCGTGGGCCACAATATGAACCAGGCCTTTCAGCGGATTCAGGTAATGCAACTGCCAGCTTTTTATTTCAGACAAATCGGTAGCGCTGGTTTTTGCCGATTGATCGGCTGCAAGAATAAGGCCGTTACCTGTAGAAGTCCCGGCCGAATTCAACTTCCCTATCACAAAATAAATATCAGGGAAAATGGCATCAGGGTATAGTTTTTTAAACGCCACATAGCTATTAATATAATCCTGCTTGTAAGTTGCAGCTTTAAAAGTATTGGGACGGATACTGGTGTAAAACTTTTTCATCCCGTTGTGATCCCGCGTAAACGAATACAGGTTGTGCCCCATCTTGTTTACATAGTAATCAAGCAATGCTGTAGTGCCTTTATCAAAATAATATTTTTTATAGATGCTTTCAGCATAAGCGGTATCAGCAGCAACTTTGTCAAATGCTGCCCAAAAGTTTTTTACATCGCTATCGATAATTTTTGCTTTCCGCGGATTGGTTGAGTAGGCCGGCTTCATACTACCGATAACCTTCTTCCAATGTGCACTGCCTTTCATAAAGTCGAAATCGTCATCGGCCTTTAGCATGGGTATATCATTAAACCCGTATTTACCGATGCCCAACTCCAATAATTTAAAACTGCTAATGCTATCCTTGCCACCGGCATAAGCACTGGCGGCATAAAAATAAATAGTGCTTTTGCTAATTTTATTATCAGCGGCTTCCGCGGCTTTTGTCCATATTTCGGCGGTTTTCATATAATCATGCTTTTTGTAAAACACATTGCCGGCTTGTAATAAGCTGTCGGATTTTGATTGGGCGAACGATGCGATTGCACTAAAAAATGCAAGTAACAGGAACGATATTTTTTTCATAACCGAGGGAGGTATCAGGTATTAATAGTCGATACCGTAAATATATTTTAATATACTGAACAAAATATATTTATCTTTATTAATAATAAAGACCATTAAATTTTATCGATGAAAAAAATCATTTTAATATGCGGCTTGTTTATCGGCATGACAACTGCAGTTATCGCCCAACCCAAAAAAGTGGTAACCGATCCGGTAGAAAAGGCTAAAGGCTTACAAAAAGAGCTGAACCTATCGGCCAGGCAAACTGAAAAGGTTACCGATATTTACAAGGAGTCGGTTGAGAAATTTGATAAAATTAAAGTAAAGGAAAAAGGTAATACCAACAAAATGCTGGCTGATGTAAGGCCATTGCGTGCTGCCACCATCAAAAAAATAAAAAGCGTATTAACTCCGGAGCAGGTTATTAAATATCAAAAGCTGATAAAAGATTCGCAAAGCCAGGGCCTTAACGGCGGCTGGAGTGATGGCTGGGGCTCGGCATCGAACTAAAAACAACAAGTATAAAACAGGAAAAGCGGCCACTAAGCCGCTTTTCCTGTTTATGAAAACTTAAGATTATATTATTCCAGCACCCCAAATTTGCCCGACTGAAACTCCTGGAATGCTACCTGCAACTCCTTGTGGGTATTCATTACGAAAGGGCCGTACTGGGCAATAGGCTCGTTAATAGGCTCGCCGCTCAATAATAAAACCACTGCTGTTTCATCAGCAGTAATGGCAATTTCCTCGCCTTCGTTTTTAAACAAAACAAAATCATGCTCATCCAATTGCTGGGCGTTAACGGTTACTTTACCATCAATAACCAATAATACCGAGTTATGGATTACCGGGATGCCTGCACTCACCTTTCCACCTTTGTTTAATTTAATATCAAACATATTAACTGCAGTAAAAGTGGTAGCAGGGCCCTTTTTGCCGTTAAAATCACCTGCAATAATGTTTACTATGCCGCCGTTGTCAGGCAGTGTTACTTTGCCCATTTCGGCCGCTGTTATAGGTTGATATTTTGGCGCGGTCAATTTATCTTTTGCGGGCAGGTTTACCCAAAGCTGCACCATTTCAAACGGTCCACCTTTTTTCGAAAAGCTTTCCTCGTGATATTCTTTGTGTAAGATGCCACCGCCGGCTGTCATCCATTGCACATCGCCGGGGTTAATCACGCCGCTCTTGCCGGTGCTGTCGTGGTGTGCCACGCTGCCTTTGTAGGCAATAGTAACAGTTTCAAAGCCTTTATGCGGGTGCACATCAACCCCGCGAATATGGTCAGACGGGCCAAAATCATATTCGGCGTTAAAGTCCATCATCAAAAATGGGCTCACCCGCTTTTGTGTAAGTCCGGCATTAGGGAAATAATTAAATACCCTGAAACCGTCGCCAACCATACCGGGGCGGGCAGGACGGCTGTATATTTTTTCAATTAACTTTTGCATTTTGTTCTCCTTGATAATTTATATACAAAGGTACCTAATGACTGGAGGTTGATACTTGATGTAGGTCAAGAAGTAGTTGATTAGTTAATTGGAGATTAGAGCTTGGCAGAAATTCAGGTGTTTTTACATAATGGTGTTTAATTCGCCGTCAGCTTCATCTGGTGAAAACAATCGTCCTGACTGGTACACAGCACCATGGGCTGGCCGCCGGGCGAAAGCATAGATGCGGGGTTCCACAAACCAAAAATGTACATCTGCCGCCAGGTTGCACAGTTCGGCATAAAAT
Source organism: Mucilaginibacter flavidus (assembly GCF_024055575.1). GTDB lineage: Bacteria > Bacteroidota > Bacteroidia > Sphingobacteriales > Sphingobacteriaceae > Mucilaginibacter > Mucilaginibacter flavidus. Next base: position 934,267 of record NZ_JAMXOE010000001.1, read on the forward strand.
CGCTGTCGCCCCAATACCGTATCAGGCAATTGCCCACGCCTTTAAAATAAGCCATTTCATCGGTGCCTCCATCACCTATATGGTGGTGGTGGATATGGGTGGCATGGCAAAGCTCATGCGCTACCGTAAATGTTATCAGGCGGGTAATATTCACATCGTAGTATTGGGCAACAACCGGCGATGCGTGGCTAACATCTATGTTCACATGAAATTCGGCGTTGGTTGCAGCTATAGCGGTTGCCATTCGTCGCGCAAATGCTTCGTGGCCCGGCGGCTGATCAGGTGGAAATTCATTGGGCTTAAATGGCTGCACATTAACAATGTAGTCCGTCCACAAATGAATTTCCTTCACCTCATCCGGCACAAATGCGCCGGTAGTTTGGTTCCCGGCATCAACTCCTATAAGCGGAACTGTAGTGGCAAGCGCTTTTGCCTGGTCGGGTCGCACAGCCGGGTGATCATCAGCATAGATGGCAATACCGTGCAAATGCTTATCTGAAGGGCTGTTAAAATTTACCCACCGACCGTAAGTTGAATTCATTATTGAATTTTCCAGACGTCCGTATTTTGAATTACTAAAATGATACACTTTTACATTTGTCACCTTTCCGTATCCCAGCGCACCGGCCTTTATGGCTGCCTTATATGTTGCTCCAAAACCGGTCATATCTGCCAATCCGATAGTAAAAAGTTCCTTAACCTGTGGCGATAGCCTGGTGTAAACTGGGTTGAAGCTATCATCCTCGGTCAAAAACCCGCGATACTCATCAATTAATGCAATATTATCACCAAGGTTACCGTTGTCGGGCTTTAAATCCCTGTCCCAGTTCAAGCCATAGCCATAGCCCAAAATATGCTCATGTTCTTCCCAGGCGTCGGCAATTTTGTTGTCATCCTTATCATACGGAATGGTGATATATGTTTTGTTTTTATCGTAATAAGGGCTCGCGTTTATCACGTCGCCATTATCGAGTGTAACTTCCGCAGTTAACCTGGCCCAGGCCCCGTAATCCATACAGGTTATTTGCACAATGGCCAGGCTGCCATTATTTATTACCGAGGTTGCAACACTATCGGTGCATTTAGTTGGGTCGAAGGCATTTGTCCAAAAATATTTTGTACTATCTGATATTTTTAAATCAGCCTTATCATCAGCGCCCTCAAGCGGATAATTGCTATTAAAACCTTTGTAATGGGTTATGTTTTTTAACGCATAACGTACAGTAAAATTCCCCGGGTAGAGTGTATTGGGGTTGTTTTTGTCGTGTACTTCTACATAAAATTTTGCGCTGTCATCCCCTTTGGTATCGTCGCTGCCATCAACTTTCGGGCCTTTGGGTAGCCAGGTTTCATACTTGCTTTTGGGCATTGGCTTTAACACGGCCACATACTGTTGTTCCGGGCCGCCGATGTCGGCTGTAAGAGTCTCCGTAATATTTGCATTCGACTCACGCAGGTATTGATGTTTGGAATAGCTTATCTTAAAACCGTATGCTGTTTTCTCAACGTGTATGTAAGCCTCGTCGGGGTTAGTAGCCGGCGGGGTGGCTACTCCCACTATTTTCGCAAAATGCGGATCGGTGCCGCCGCCCATGCCCACGCCGGTAATGTTATCGAAATCGTAATGGTTGCCTTTGTCGTCTCTGCCCGTAGTGTGAATATGTATGTTTGCCCCAACGCTCACTGTCGACATTACCTGCACCGGGTCGTATGTAAACGAAAATCCCATATTGATTGTCGGCGGCTTTGTTACAATAATCGTATTTGCGCCCTTTCCGCTGTAAAGGCTATTTTCGCTGGCTGAACCGGTAAGCGAATTATCATTGACGTTCATGGATGCAAAAGCCATTTGCCGCGCTATATCCTGGCCCTTTGTTGCCTGGGCGGTGGTCATATATTTTTTGTCTTTATTGATGTTGTTTACCATATTATCAATATTGTCGGTATTTGCACCCGGCGGATTCATAGCGCATTGAATTATGGTATGCCCGTTTGCTTCGTACATCATTGGCGCCTTGAGCGATTTCCCAACGCATAAATAAGTAGAAGAGCCCCCTGAACCGTTAAGCGACTCTGATACCTTTCGGGTATACATAAAATGTACCGTTGTATAAGTGGTGTCATAATGATGCTGTATCAGCAACTGGCTGCCGTTGGGTAGCGCATGTGCCTGCTTGTTCATTACCGCCTTCATCATCGAATCGCGAAACTTCATTATTTGCGCCGGTGTCATGCGCATTAGTTTCCGGGCCATTTCGTCAGCCTCGGCCTGGCTGGTGGGTTGCGCAAAAACTTTGCAAACGGGATAAATAACCATTATAGTTATTATCAGTACTAGTAGCTTTTTCATATCAATACAATTTATAAATACCAAATAGCTGCTAATATTGAATTTTGCGTTAGCTGTATTTGATACTATTTTAATTTAAGTTGGTAAAAACAATTATCTTCAGTTGTACATAAACCCATCGGATATCCATCGGGGGTAACCAGCGTGGCCGGGTTCCATTTGCCCGCAAAAAATAAGGTTAGCCAGTCTGCATGGTTCTGCTCCTGCGAAAAATCCAGCCAGTACCTTACCGGGCAAGTCGAAACTCCTTCGTACGCACCATCCTTTACTCCGGGCTGGTGATGCCGGATATTTGTTGCGTGGCAAATTTCGTGTGCAATTGTAAATGAAATAATCTGCTTGATCATTTCGGGGGTATGGGCCGCAACAACATTCGAAAATGTAGCGGGGTCGAGGTGTAAATGGTACTGGGCATTTACGTGTAATATATGCGGATCGACCTGGAGATGAAAATTATCGGTATTTGCCGGTAAATACCACGTTTTTGCTTTTGCTATTTGGTCGTTAAGATTTATCAGGTTGTATGTCCAAAGCTCAACATAGTCGGTATAGTCAGGCGTTTGCGCACCGTTATATCCTTTGTTGCTGTCAACATCAAAAATTGGCTTTGTTGAACCTAAGGCATTCGGATCGCCTTTTTCGTTTGGAGTATCATAAGCAAAAATTGCCACGCCATGCGTTTTAACGCCCGATGGGCTGTTAAAATTTATCCAGCGCCCGTACTTATACCTGTCGCCGGTTTCAAACATTCCGTATTTGGAGTTTGTGTAATGGTATACCTTAACTTCTGTAATGCGACTATACCCCATTGCGCCCGTTTTAATTTCGGCTTTATACATCTCGCCAAAAGCACTTTTATCAGCCAATCCAATCGTAAAAAGTTCTTTAACCTCCGGCGACAGCCTTGCATAAACAGGCTTATAGTTGTCATCTTCAACCAAAAAACCACGATACTCATCAATCAGCGGGATATTATCCCCGGTACGGTGATTATCCGGTTTTACGTCCTCATCCCAATTAATATCATAGCCTTTATTTAAAATATGCACTTTCCTCTCCCAAGCATCTGCAATTTTATTATCATCCTTATCAAACGGGATAGTAATATAAACCTTTCCACTATCATAATAGGGCGCCGCCTGCAGTTCGGTTCCGTCATCAAGCGTTACAGTAGCGTAAAGCTTGCCCCAGGCGCCGTAATCCATGCACATTATTCGCACTATGCCAATGTTACCCTTGCCGTTTTGCGTTGTTGCAACACTATCGGTTACAAATGGGCTGTCAAATATTTGATTATCCATCTTCACCGAGTCTGAAAATTTCATGTCGGGATCCTTATTGGGCCCTTGTTCCTGCAGGGGATAATTGCTGTTAAAGCCCCTATAATTCGTTCGTTGGTGCAGCGCCCATTTAACAGTGTAGTTGCCCGGATATATTTTTGAAGTATCGTTGCGGTTCCTTACCCTTATATAAAACCGGGAGCTGTCATCGCCTTTTGAATCGTCGCTGCCATCTACCTTAGGGCCTTTTGGCAGCCAATGCTCGTAGTTTGTTTTGCCAAAAGGCCTTATTACGGCCTCATATTGCTCGTCCGGCTCGCCAATGTCGGCGTTTAATTCCTCTGTGGTAACACCATTTACCTCGGGGTACGTGGTTCGTTTTGTCCATTTAATATTAAAGCCCCGCGCAGTTTTGGTTACTTTGATGTAGGCGGCGTCGGGGTCGGACTTTTGAGGGGTGGCCGCGCCTGTCAGATGCGATACGGCCGGGTCGGTTGTTGCACCCATACCCGCACTTACAACGTCATCACTCGACCCATGCACCAGGTGTTTAAATTCATCTACATAACTTCCGTCTGTATGCCGGTGGTACGTACCACCGACTCCTATGGTCGAAAAGCCTTCAACAGGATCGTAATCAAAGCTAAAACCCAGGCTAATAACCGGCGGTTTGGTACTGATAATAGTGTTGGCCTCATCGGCCGAATAAAGGCCATTTTCGCTGGCCAGGCCCGTAAGCGAGTTATTATTTACTGTCATGGAGCCAAAAGCCGCCATCCTGGCAGTGTTGACGGCCTCTACCTGTTTGTTGACAGGCATGTACTTTAAATTCTTGTCCAGGCTCTTTACGGCCTTATCCAGCGGCGCTGTGTTTGCCTTTGGCGGATTGAGTGAACAGCTAATAATGGTATGCCCGTTGGCCTCGTAAAGCATAGCCGCCTTTGCCGATTTAGCGTAAACTATTATTGTGCTGTGACCACCCATTGCCGTGGTATGCTGCGACTCGTTCCTTGTATAATTGAACCTAACGGTAGTATAAGTAGTATCATAATGGTGCTCCAAAAGTAATTGCTTGCCATTGGGCAACACCTTCGCCTGCTTGTTCATTACCGCCTTCATCATCGAATCGCGAAACTTCATTATTTGCGCCGGCGTCATGCGCATTAGTTTTTGGGCCATTTCTTTAGCCTCCGCATCGCTGGTGGGTTGGGCAAAAACGCGGCAAACACAAACAATTAGTAGTAATAGCGTTAAAAGGTTTTTTTTTCTTTGTTTCATAATCAGCCTATTATCCATTAAAGCTAATCATATTTGTCCTCAATTTCATCTTTGCTTTACGTACCGGTGCTTTTTCTTTACTCCGCCCGGTAATTACTTTTTTAGTGTGCGAATTTGTCGTTTATACAAAATTGATGTATGCAATCGCCCATTCCGGTATTTGCGTCGCTGTATCTGCTTATGGGGAAATGACCAGGGGCATTTACCCCGGTGCCCGCGCCCGATGTACATAAATGTGTTCCGGTTAATTCGCCATACCGCCCGCGCGACTGCGGCACAATGTAAATTACGTTGCTTGACGGCGATTGAGAATATGCATCGGCATCATCGTACCGCATCACGCAATCTTCGTTACCGCTACAGGTGCCATGCCACGACCGGACCACGAGTTTGTTCTTGCGCTCACGCATCATCCTTCCAAATTTGGGGTCGATATCGGTGATGGCAACGCCCGGATTTGCTTCCCAATAAAGTGTTACCCCCGGGATTCCGTTTACTTTCCAGGTTCCATTATCGGCGTAAACAAATGTAGATTTGTCGCCATCGTTAAAATCTTTATGGTCGCCATGATGGTTAACACCACTGTTGTGCAGCATTTCGTGGGCCACGGTTATCGCATATTCATCAGTTGTTACCAGGCTGTGTCCATTAGGGTTTACAGTAATATTACCCAATGAATCAAGGTCTACCTTTATCCTTGCATAACCACCGGTATCGGGCGAAAAATCAGCACTTATTACCAGGAAATCAAAATCTTTTGGCGGTCCGCAGTGCCCGCCCACATTGGCAGATGCAAATGCATATCCGAGCGTTGCTTCGGTACCGAGTATGCATATTCCATGCTGGTCTGTTTTATGCAGATCGGCAAAGTTGTTAAAATTCAACCATTTGTCGCGATAGGGCAATTCGACACTATTGTCAAGGCTGGCTTTAATTTCCGTGCTGCTGGGACTCGATTGCTGCAGGCCAAACTCCTCTAACGTAAACCGGTGATGCGTTTTAACCACATGGCTGGTGTAGTTATTCAATATCATTTCATAAGTGGCAATACCGTCGCGGCTGCGGTTGGTATTTACGCCATTGTAAATCATTACATCTTTGGCATTGGGGTCGCCCCTAAAATGTTTGCCGTTTTCCATAAAGCCGCGGTACTCTTCGTACAATGTAAAGCCATCACCGGGGTACTTGTCATCGCTTAATATCTTCTCATCGTCAGCATCATCTTTCTTATCAAGCACACGGTTCATTTGTTTGAAATACGTCGCAATTTTCGATTCCGGGTCGCGCTTCGGCAGCAATAAAAACTCACTTTGTGTATCGCGGGCTTTTGCTATTATCTCCGTTCCGTCGGTAAGGGTAATGTGCGCAATAAGCTTTCCCCATGCACCGTAATCAAAACTGTAAACCCTCGCTGTGTAGTTATTGGTAGCGGTGCTGGTAAGCTTTAAATTTTCAACGGTGGTGTCGGCCAAATCGGTGGTGAGGTGCAGTTGCAGGTCGGCCAGTTTACTGATGATACTTTTGGGTATACCATACTTATGGCTGTTAACAGATTCGTCTGGCGCATTATTGGCGTAACCAGGCACCCTGCTTACTTCATCGCTGGGCAGTTCCCACTTTATATATTTAATCTGGCTTGTAAAATCCTTACCGGGTTGAGCAGGGCTTTCAACCTTTATTTTTACGTCGATGTAATTGCCATGCACCAGGCTGTGAGCGCGGTAGCCTTCGGGCATCCAATGCGCGTAGGCCTCCTGTCCGCCGTCGAAATCAAAAAAGGCAAGGTATTTCTGATCCGCAGCGGGCGATATCACCATTTTTAGCGCGCCGGTAAAGCTGTGCTTTTGTATATGATTACCACTGCCGGTTGTAGTGTTGTCGTTGTAGTTGCGGGTAATTGTAATGGTGTTGCCTGCAATAACCAGCGTACCATTATCGTTGGTGGCATCGGCGTGCATGTCCGGCGTATCAACAACGGCTTCGCCAACGCTGGGGGTGTGGGTGCCTTTAAGCACCACCCTTGCCCCGGCATTCCAATGTGTAGGGCTTTCGTAATTAAGGGACAAACCCGGCAGCGGCGGCGATATAGCCGATGCACGATCGTTGTATGTAAAAGTTCCTCCGGTACTAACATCGATCCCGGTGGCGCTTAAAGTGCCATTTACCGTTTGTTCTATTATTGCCTCCTTCGGCGTTGTCAGCACTATTTTTCCTAAATATCTAAAAAGGTAAGTGGTCATTTTAAGCGAGCAATTTCCTGTCCCCTTAAACGAGGCATGACCGGTTTCGCCGCCGGAGTAGTCGTCCTGGTTGTAACTGTAGGTCATTTCCACCTTGCATTTGGTGTACAATGGGTTGCCTTCGAATTGAGCGCCGCTACCCGGGTTGGCTCTCATCTTAGCCGCAGCGGCTTCAGCCTGGTCCACCCCATATTTATTTTTTATTTTCGCAACGGTATCCATTTTTTTGGCAAGATACTCCTGCTGTTTGGCGCGCATCTCATTTAGCAGCTTAACACCATCAGCGGGATTGGTTACGTGCTTTAGCTTTTGCTCGTACTGCATCATTATTCTTTTAAACTCCGCATCATCTGCCGATTGGGCAAACGAATATGCGGCGCATATTATCAAAGCAAAAAGGAGTATATAACCACGCATAATTTCATTTTTTTGTTTTAAACCCACATTGCGGGCCGGCTGCGAAACCGGCCCTTGGTGCAACATGGTCCCTAACGATCTTTATTTCGCAATTAAATCACTTAATTTTTGCCAGTTAATAAGCTTTATGGCCTCATCGATATCTGCCGAATCGCCTTTAAATGTTACCACTATATTCTGTACTTCCATTTTGCTGATTCTTGTACGGTCATAACCGATTGCATAGCGGGTGGTGGTAAGTCCGTCGCTGGTGGTTTCAGTTTTTTTGCCGACAACAGGCTTCCCTAAAAATACGATGGCGTTATCGTAATAATTGCCGTGCAGGCTCACGCTGCCGCCATCCATAATAGGGCATTCGGCGGAATGCAAGCCTTTTAATGCGAGCGTAACCGGCACCGGTATTGACAGGGTCACCGGCAGCGTTTTTGCGCAATACGACAACGGCGTTGAGCTATCTGTGCCCACTATAAAAAGATTAGTAACAATAAAAATTGACAGCTTACTTTTATTGGTTGATTTAACAGCTGCCGCAACCTGCGGCGCATTGGTAAAATCTTTAATATTACCTACTGCCGCACTCAACAACGGGGCCATTTCTTCATCGGGCATGGTAAAATCTACCTGCCAGTCTAACTGGTAAGGGTCTGCTATACCGATTGTTTTTAAAATAAACCCGTTGCAAATGCTCCAGCTACCCGGGTCGCGGCACCAGTACTTAGTGGCATCGAATGTTAGATCTTCTTTGCCGGTTGCCCAGTTTTTGTAGGTATGCGGCAGCGCATCAAATAATTCCTGGTGCAGCTTATTTAAAAAAGCGGTCTCCTCTGGCCTTTGCTGCCTGAAAGAGGCGCTTTTCTGTGCCAGCGTGATCGTTGCTATAAACACCCCTGTAAACATCAGGGTAAATAACGTTAGTTTTTTCATGGGTGATAATCTTGATATGCTTTCCTTATTTTAAAAACGCCATAAACCGTTCCTCTGTTAAAAGTTTTGTCGTGTCCGGTCTTGTTGTTCCATATCGTTGAGCTGATGGTACCCGTAATAAAATCGCCGTCCATCTTAGTTATAGTAAGTGTGCCGCCGCATTTTAGCTTTTGAAGGCTTTGATTACCCTGCATTGCGCATGCACAGTTTTTTACGCTTGGCCGGATGTCGGGACCGAACGAAATTGAATTTGATATGCCATTAAAGGGGTGCACCCCTTTAGTTAATCCGCCGGTATAAGTTATAATCATAAAACCGTTACCTGCAGCCGAGGGGTGACCGGGGCCCAAATCGCGCCCGAGGCCTATGAATTTTATTACGGTTACATTATTTGCCGGGTCGTAAATGGCATTCGCGTTACTGGTTAAGCTTAATACGTTTACATCGCTGGCTTGTACCGCTGCATCTACATGGTTCTTTTGAGCCTGCAGCCTTGCCCTTTCCGCAGCGGGTATACGGGCCAGGATTGCTGGGTCGATTGCCGCAACGGTCGACGGATTAGTGGCAGATGCTTTAGCGCCGGTAGTTTTCTGACTGTAACGCGCATCGTTAATACCCGATGCCGGAACGTTAAACGCAAATATGTTATCCCCGTTTTCAAAATACAGGGTTTTCAGCAGCACCACCTTAGGTAGGTCGTGCCCGGTGGGTATCAGTTCTACCGATATCACCATCGTATTATCCCTTGGAGCATTTGCCGGGGCGGTATATTTTACCAAATATTCATCAATTATATCCAGCGAACCGCCGCCCTGTAAAATCTTCCAGTTTCGCGCGTGGTATGATATGGGTATGCCAGCGTTTGCCAGCGCATGGGCCGCATCAGACATGTGCACCGGGTGGCCGTCTGTGATAAAATCCCCATTGTTGTTTGTAGCTGGCGGGATATATACATCTATGTTTATTTGAGTTTGCTCACCTGCCGACAGGATGCTTTTTTCGGCGTTTAACGATAAGCGACCGCCGCGCATGGCCCTTGCCAGGTCTTCGTCTGAAGCGCGCCCGTCCTGTGCAAACAGCTTTGCGGATATTACTATAAGAGCTATTAGTGTTATGTATTTTTTCACTTTTAGTATGTTTTTAATTATTTTATCTTTGCATGTATTCCTTAATAACTACAAATCGTGCCTGCACAGGTAAAGTTTACCGCTGCCCAGGTCCACGTCTAAAAACACAATCACTTCCTTACCGTCAAGGATCACTTTGGTGGGCGACGAGGCGTTTTCAAATACGGTACCGTCAGAAAAATACAGGCCGCGGTAACCTTCCCAGGCCATGCCGGTTTCGTTAGCGTTCAGGAACAGGAGCTTTGCATCACCAGGGTTGTTAAATTTATAAAACAGGGTTCCGTTGCGTTCAAGGATCAGCTTATTGGCGTCAGGGAAGTTAAATACGTTACCGGTATTGCGCAGCCATATCTGGTTATTTGTTAAATTGGAAAAAGGCCAGTTCTGCCCGTTCGACACATATACTTTTTTATCAAGAATCGTTATTACACCCATCATTTTGCCGTCGGGGCTGATAAGTGGCAAAGCGCCGTAAGCTTTCGGAAATGTAAATTTTGTGCCTGCCGAAGAATTCATGTGATAGCTTATACCGCCGCTTATACTTGCACCCGCAACAGCTACTACACTCGAGTCGGCGTTATGCGCAATCTGCGCAATCCAAAAACTGCCTACAACTTTTCCGTTAAAAGTATAGGTTTGCTCCTGTTTGCCGGGGATCACGCCACTGGTTACATTGCGCCCGTTTTTCATAAGTGCATTAGCCGCATCAGTTTGTGTGAAATCAGTGCTGAACCCATCAAGCTCGCTGCCGTTTTTGAGGTTGTTGCGGTTAATATTTGGCGGCGTTTCTCCTGTTTTTTGCAGCTGCCCGTTACTGTAGTTCCACATGGTGGAATTTGATTCGGCAACTTTGGCCACTACCTGGTTGTTCACCACCTTTATCTCCGGGAACCATATATCATACCCATCCGGGTGGTTGTTCATTTCCGCCTGGGAATAACTTAGTATTAACGTACCGAATTTAGCAGGGTCGCTGTAGTGTATGGCGCTGCCGTCAGGCGCGGTAGACGTGTTGGCACCGGTTGCCTGCTGCGCATTTTGTGCTGCATTGCTGGTTAATTTATTTTTTATTTTATTTAAAAAGCCGCCCTGGGCATTTGCTGCACTGGCAGCTGATAAGAACGCAAGGGTATAGATAATCTTTTTCATTTCGTCGGGGTTTTAAATGTTTAGTTGTTATTTAACAATGCCGGCACCGCGGCAAAGTTGATGGTGCTTGTGGCGGTTTCAACCAGGTCTTTTCCGCCTCTTATTTCTATAACCACGTTAAAGAGCGCTAACTTGTTAGTACCGGGCGTTACCACCGGTGCTATACTTTTTACCTGGTCGCCTGCTTTTACTATATTAAACTTACCGAAACCTATGTACTTGATAAACGGCGACCAATTACCATCGCTATACTTTACCGAAGGCCTGTAAATTTCAAATGCTGCGCCTGGTACATTGTGCTGCAGCTGCCCGTAAAATTGAGGGTCCGCATACTGCGCGTTAACCCTTGCAGATACATCGAGGTGGGCATACACTTCGGCCTGGTGTATATCGGGCACCCCTTTCTGGCTATCATTAATAGCTTTCGTGGCAGCATTAACCTGTCTGTTAGCATCTTCCGACGACATCTTTTTTGCAATCACCAGTTTATACAGCGAATCGGATAACTTTACCATCTTCACCATATTTGCTTGCAGCTCTGCTGGGTTTTTGGGCGAAAACTGGTCGGTGTTTACGCTCTGCATAAAGCTCATCTTGTAATCGTCCTGGTTAAACAAACGGGTATGCGCATCTACCGATACCAGGTCGCGCCGTTTGTTGGCTGCATTGCACGCGTCCGTAGTTTCCAGCGCTTCGGTAACATCAACCATGCTATGGTCCTGCCGGTACATAATAGTGCCTTCGGTAAACTTTGCTTTGCCGTCATCAGTTATGGCAATATTCAGGAGTGGATAAAAAGCAGGGTGCAGCGCGTTATAAACACGCCACAGCACCGCATTTTCGCAGGCAGACGGCGTACGGCCAACCTCGGGGCTATAGTACGAGGCATAAATAGTGGGGTCGCAATTACAGTTTGGGGCCACCACCGATTTTTCATACATAGCATCTCTGCATAAATGAATGGTACCATTTATGTTCCCTTTTATGTAGTCGCTGGTATTTGTGCCGGTGGCAAAGGTTACGGGGCCGGTGAATGTAAACTCCAGCTCGCCAGGGGTAAATGTATTATAATGTATATGTACGGGGCCTTTATCGTTATCGGGGTGGCAACTATATGGCGACCCGTTATAGCGCATTTCAAGGTCCAACTGGTCGCCACGGTAACTATCCTGGTATGCAATATCAGCGTCGTTGTCAGGGTTACGCAAAATCACTATCCCCAAGTTTTTACCGCCGTTTATCATTACGTACCTTTCACCATCAGGTTTAGTAAACCAATAGGCGTTATAATCAGTATACTTAGTGTAAGGCTGCACCGCGTTTTGCACTACGGTACGCCCGGCAAAACTGGGACTGGTTATATTTATAGTAAAGTTAATGCTGCCTGTTTTTTGGGCATAGCAGTTAATGGTAAAGGCCAGTAAAATCAGCAGGAAATACTTTTTCATGGTTTATCAATTTACAACGACCGTTATCAGGGTTGTTCCATAAGCCAGCCCGAGGCAAAGTTATTAACGGGTGTTTTTGATTGTATCAGCACACCGTTTGCAGCAATGCACAGGTAACCGCCCGTCATCATGTTACGGAACCTGGTAACGTACTGTTCATTTGTAGGTTCCATGGTCCATAAGCTCGCACGATCATTGTAATTGTCTGTAAAGGTTACATAGCCGCGCTGATCAACCAACAGGTAATTTTCTTTCCACCTGTTTTTTATGTTAACGTAATGGCTTCCGGGCACGTGCAGCACTTCCCATTGGGCGCTCCACCAGTCAGCATCGATATTAGTTACCTGCAGCGGGCCTTGCTGGTTATTCAGGTACATGTTGTTGAAATTGTTTTTAAGCTTCACAAATACGTGCTCGTCAACCGGGGGAGGTGGTGGCGGCATATAATTTTGGTCGCCTGCAACAGGAACCAGTTGAGGGCCACCTATTGATGCCGACGCGAGTGGTGTTAGCTGGCTCGCCAGGTACGTTACCCGCATATCGGGCAGTGTATTTAAAGGAGTAATTAAAATAGCGCTGGTGCTTATGGTTTGGCCGGGCTTAATCCAGTACCCTATCTGCACAAATTGTTTAACCCTGTCAACTTTTTTGGTGTCACAGTCGTTCACCATCGCCAGCACGTTGCAAGCTTCGGCATTAATAATGGCTTCTTTTGATGTTAACCTGGCGCCGGTGGCATTTAAACAGTTAAACTGCGCCAACTGGTCGGATACGTTGTTAAGAACATTCCAACCCTGTTTGTAAAGCATTATTTTGCCCTGGTTGGTAGTATTACGAACGTAAAAGCTTACGGAGTAACGGCTAAAGTCGCCTTTATTGCTAACTGTTTTTACTTCGGTTGATTTGATGACGTAACCCAGTTCAAGCCCGTCAACCAGCGCGGGCTGCTTATCGGTCACGGGGAAGGTGGCCGGCTGGGCAATTACGCCGCAGTAAACCAGCATACACATGCTGATCAATAAAAATATCTTTTTCATTTTCGTTAGGGGTTTAAAACAGGCCGGTAAACTATTTGGCCGGCCTGTTGGTATTTTTCGCAGATATAATTGTGTTATTGTTCGGCCACGCTGCCCGATACCGAGCCGGTAACATCAGTAATGACCGTGTTTTTAGGGTCGGTATTATTAAAGTTCGAGCCCTTTATAGCAATTGCAGGCATTGTAACTGTTAACTTGCCCGATGAACTCACCGCTAAGGTGACCGAAGTACCGTCAAGGCCGGTGGTTGAGTATAGCCCTTGCTTGGCTACGCTTACTTTGTCGGTAACCAAAATGCCACATTGGTTTCCGGTCGATTTTGTAAGGTCGGCCGCTATAGTGTATGTGCCTGCTTTCGGTTTTGCCGAGCCCGGAAAAAAGAATATTAGTACAGATGTCGCGCTTTTATCTGCTGATTGGCCAGACACGCCCAACACATTGTAGGTTTGGCCACCAGTGGTACTTGTAGAATCCGAAGAGGCAATTTCGGTGTATGTGTTACCATTAACCGTAAACTTGTAGGTAGCTGCTGGCGTCGGGTCACTTTTCGTACTGCACGACCATATTAAAAATAACAGGGGCATCATTAATAAATACATCATTTGTTTTTTCATAGATAGTGTTTGTTGTTTTTAATTGTTATTTATGTTGTTTATTGTTTTACAAATTCAACCCGGCGGTTATTGGCTTTACCTTCAAGAGTTAGGTTATCGCTTATTGGTTTTGTATCGCCAAAGCCTTTGGTTGTAAGGCGCGAACCATCGACGCCCATAGTCACCAGCTGTGCCTTTACAGCATCGGCGCGTTGTTGCGAAAGCATTGCGTTGTGAGCTGCTCCGCCGGTATTATCGGTATGGCCGTCAACCTCAAATTTTAAATCCGGGTTATCCTTTAGTATACCAACTATCATGTTAAGGGTGCCCATGCTCTCGGGTTTAATGGTGGCTTTGTCTACGTCAAAGTTTATCCCGTGGGTAATTAATTTAGCATCGGTAAATTTTTTGCCCAGCATGTTCATGCCGCCACCGCTTGCAACGCGCATGTTTGTTAATATAATTGGATTATCGGCGCCGCCAATGCCTTCAATATCAATTGCATGGGGAGTACCTAAATTTGGAACAACTAATACCCGGTATTGGTCGACATAAACTTTTACCTGGTTCTTTTTAAAAGCAATAGCTATATGGTGCCATTTATTAGTATAGTTTTCGCCCGCTATTGCAGCAGGGTAAGTACCTAAAAGGTCAACGCCTGTCTCATTGGCGGCCTGTGCGTCATTGTTTCCTATAGTGATAACACCGAAGTTACCTGATGCCGCTGTTGCGTTGGCAGTGGTGTTATACAGGTAAATCTTTGGCGGATAGCCCCCATTACTATAGGTATCAAATTCAATGGTCGATGGGTCGCCTAAGTATGATGCCGATTTAATCCGCGGACTAACGTGGGCGTAGTTACCATCGGTTAATAAAAGCGCTTTGCGGCCGGCAATGGTGTTAATTACTCCCTGGCCTGCACCTAAATTCCAGTGTGACGGAAACTCGCCGTTATCGTCATCCGTAAAACTGTCTTCAAAAATAATTTTGTCGCCAGGCACAAAGTCGTAGTTGTTATAGGCAGATATAGGCCCCTGCTGACTGCCTGTTCCCTGCATCGACTGATTGTTTTGCACAGCCGGTGTTGGCGGCGGCAGGGCTTGCGGAGCATTTGTTGCTACGGCAGGTGCAGGTGTGGATTTCTTCTTTTTAAACAAGCCTTTTATCGCACTCGAGGCTTTGCTTACGCCATTATCAATGACACTGGTTTCGGTGTTGTTTACTTCGCTTGTGCCAGCTTCTTTGGCCACTTCGCCTGGTTTTAGTATCTGAGCACTGCTAAACTGGGTAACCGAACCCAGGGCGATTGTCGCAATTAAAATTTTAAAATTCTTCATGATATTATTTTTTTTGTTAGGGTGAACAAATTTAAATACTTATTATAATCCAAAAGTATTTTGTTGAGAGCCAACACCATACTCCCTAAAAAGGGAGTTTTTTCATAAAAAAATAAATCTCACTTTTACATTGTTGCTTATATATAATATATACTGATAAATGAAGTACCTTTTACTACTTGCGTTTTACCTAATCCTTTGGCCTTTTAAAAGCATGGCCCAGGATGATAACGCGGGGGAGCGTGCGAAACTTTTTGCTGCAGTTAAAAACTCAATGGACGACAGCACCAAAATGATGAACTTGCTTGGCCTGGGGTATAATGTATATGCCGGGAGTAAGCCCGATTCGGCCATTTATTATTATGACATGGCCTACGTTATTGCAAACCGGTTAAAAAACAAAACCGGGTTGTTAAGGTACTATGCCTGTTATGGCGATGTGCTAAGTTCAAGGTCAAAAAATTTTGAAGCCATAACTATGGCCTTAAAAGCCGTTGCGCTGGCCGAAACCACCAACAACGACCATTTTAAAGGCGCCGTTTACAACAATATTGCGGGCTGTTATACCGATGCATCGGATATTGAAAAGGCCTATGCCTATTACCTTAAGGCAATAGCCGCTTATGAAAGGCTCGACGATAAAAGGCACCTTGCGGCGGTATATGCTAATGTGCTGGGCATATTTTCTTCTATAGGTCATTCGCCCGAGAAGGCTTTACAATATGGTTTAAAATCAATTGAGGTGAGCCGGTCTGTTAAGGATCAGAACGTGCTTGCCGAGGCCTTGGTAAACACCAGCAGCGTTTATATAAACCTTGGTAAACTTAATAAAGCCCTTGCATTGTTAACAGAAGCTAAGGCTATAAGTGAGAAAAAGAACGACAAAATAACCTTGCTGACTGAGTTGGTAGGATTTAATAAAATTTTTGTATTACAGGGGCGGTACGACGACCTCAAAAAATATACCGACCGGATAGTGGTCTTGAGCAAGGAAACGGGGAACGACAGGACTATGGCCGATGCCGAATATTACCTGGGCCTTTACGCTTTTTTCAATAAGGATTATCCTGCAGCGGCCGGGCATTTAAAAAAATCGATATCGATTTCAAGGGAGACCAAAGCTGTTTCGGTAGAGGAAGAAGCTTACAGTGCGCTTGGTGATGTGGAGTTGCTGATGGGCAATTTTGCAGCATATCATAACAGCCGCAACCTGGAAGATTCTGTTCGTGCAAAGCTTCATGCCGACCAGATTTTGATAAACACGCAGGAATTGGAAACCAAATATAATGTTGCTAAAAAAGAGGTGGAAATAAGCAACCTTAATAAGGAAAAGCAAATACAGGCGCTTACCCTGCAAACGCGCACCATTTATATCGTGATTTTAACATGTGCGTTAGCGGTGCTAATAGTATTTACCTGGCTAATACGCAACAACAGTATCCGTAAAGAAAAACTGCTGATAAACGAGCGCGAACTAAAGGAACAGCAAATACAGATTTTGAAAAAAGAGAAAGAACTTTTATCAACACAAGCGCTGATGGAGGGGCAGGAGGCTGAACGAAGCCGTCTTGCCAAAGACCTTCATGATGGCCTGGGCGGAATATTAACGGGTACTAAATATTCTTTAAGCAGTATGAAACAAAACATGATAATTAGTGCAGACAATGCTGCCGCTTTCGAAAAAACAATGAACATGCTGGACCAGTCGATATCCGAGCTGAGACGTGTGGCACATAATATGATGCCCGAAAGTTTGCTTAAATTAAGCCTTAATGATGCGATAGAGGATTATTGCCATCAAATTGCTACCAGCGGGGCTTTAAAGGTAACTTATCAAAGTTTTGATATTGATAAATTGACGGCAAACGAAGCGGTAAAAATTGCCGTGTACCGCATTGTGCAGGAACTGATAAACAATGTTGTAAAGCATGCAGGCGCCAAAACGGCCATAGTGCAGATAACGCTGAAAGAAGCTATATTGGGTATTACAGTAGAAGATGATGGCAAGGGCTTCGAGCTGGCCAACTTGTCGTTTGCTGAAGGGATGGGTTATAAAAATTTAAAAAGCCGCGTGGATTTTTTGAAGGGGAATATTGATGTAAAATCCGAAAGAGGCAAAGGCACTTCTGTATTGATTCAATTACCGGTTTAATTATGATAAAGATTATACAGGTCGAGGACCATAGTTTGGTAACGGAGGGCGTAAAGGCGTTTATTACTGCCGAGCCCGATATGGAATGTTTGGCCACCTGCGTATCGGGCGAAAACCTGATGCAGGTGCTAAAAAGCCACCATCCTGATGTAATTTTAATGGATGTTAACCTGCCCGATACCACAGGCATTGAGCTTTGCAAGCTGGTAAAAGATAAATATCCCGGGATATTTATAATAGCTTTGAGTATTAACAACCAGCCTGGCATCATCCGCAAAATGGTGGAAAATGGTGCCAGCGGTTATGTACTGAAGGATGCATCCCGCCAGGAAATAATTGAAGCCATACAAACAGTTGCCAAAGGAAAAACATTTTACAGCCGCTCGGTATCTGCAGCCCTCCGCCGCCCCGATGCGGTCGATTTACCCCCGCTTACCCGTCGCGAACGCGAAGTATTGGAATTGATAGCCGATGGGTTTACCAACCCCCAGATAGCCGAATCGTTATTTGTTGATGTCACCACCATCGATTTTCACCGGAAAAATATGTTGTCGAAATATAAGGTGAAGAATACAGCAGCGTTGATTAAGGTTGCGGTGAGTAATAATTTGATATAAGGCGATATTACCTAAAATCCCCCGAAAGCCTTTTTCTTCAAATCTCGTAGGGGTTAAATATTGGTAGCGGAAAATCATCCCCAAAAATGTGTGTGCCGTAGGTACGAAACGCCGCTGTGCATAGTTTGCGAAGTAACGTGCCTACGGCAC
Source organism: Mucilaginibacter flavidus (assembly GCF_024055575.1). Taxonomy (GTDB): domain Bacteria; phylum Bacteroidota; class Bacteroidia; order Sphingobacteriales; family Sphingobacteriaceae; genus Mucilaginibacter; species Mucilaginibacter flavidus. The sequence continues at coordinate 952,366 of NZ_JAMXOE010000001.1, forward strand.
GGGAAATCAATCTTCTCATTTTCTACCAATATTGGCTGCCGATGGCTCCAAATAACAAGCCTCTCCAAAATAAATTCCAATCTTTATGTAGTTTTTTACCTTTTGCATATACTAATTGTGTATTAACAATCGAATAAGTCAACAGCTATCATGCAGCACATTGCCGAAGATAAATTTGTAGAACACATCAATCAGAATATTGGGATTATTCACAAAATAAGCAATATCTATTTTAGTGATGCTGATGACCGGAAGGACGCCTGCCAGGAGATCCTGTATCAATTGTGGTCGTACCCGGGGTTTAAGGGTGATGCTAAATTCTTAACCTGGATGTACAAGGTTGTGCTTAACACAGCAATTACTTATTCAAAAAAAGGCAGCCGCAAGATACCAACCGACATGCAGGCCGGCAACTGGGAACAGCTTACACCCGCTTAACCGGCTAAGGTTTGTTTTAGAGGATATTGGGCAAGTAAATTAACGTTCATCTGATACATGTTAACTAACAATCCCCGCATGGCTAACGTTACCAGTCCATGCGGGGATTATAAAAAATATATCAGGCTGCCACCTGCAACGGTGCTTCCTCAATATCCGGCTGATTAACCTCGCCCCTCCTTGTCCAAAAATAAATTGCGGTGATGAGGCATACTATGGGTAACACCGCTCCAAACTCATCCACAAAATATTTGGTTTGGCCGGTATCTTTGGTTAGCGGAGTAAAAAAGTTTTGGATAAAAAGGTTATGACTGGCATGTAAAATCGCAGCAGTCCATAAACTGCCCGATTTTAACCTGAACCAGGTAAACACAAAGCTAATGCTGACTACCATAACAGTGAAACAGGTAAGGCCATACCAGGCGGGTGTACCACTGTTATAGTCGGCAAAAATCAAAATGGGGAAATGCCAGAAAGCCCAGATAAAACCTACTATTAATGATGTTTTGGTATAGCTGTTGTTTTTAAAAAGCTCGGGCACCAAAAATCCACGCCAGCCGATTTCTTCGCCCAGGCCGGTTGCTAGGCTGCCCGCCATGCCGATTACACCGGTAAAAATAAAATACAGCAATATCACAACGCCATTTGGCAAACCCGCCCAGCCAAACGATTTGGCAACCTGGGTTACAAATTCAGTGTTATAAAAGCCACCTTTGCCGGTGATCCAAATAATTAAATAAGCCACCAGTGCATAGATTAATGGCACCAGGTAGGCCCAAAGCTGGTATTTGGGTTTGTTCCAGCCCCAGGCAAGGCTGCTAATTTTTCGTTTCAGTATTTTACAGGTTATAAAAGCCGACAGCGCCGGCGACCACATCAACCCGCTTACATACAAACCAAAGCCACTGCCCAGTTTGCCGGTGTGTATCACCAGGAAATAATAAACTGAGCTAAAGGCAAGTGTGATTAATAAAAATAAAGCAATTGCCTTTCGGCTGTCGTTTACGGGCTGTTCCATGTAAAAAGGGTTTTGGGTTGATAATCAATATTACAATAAATGTAAATAAAATCAATTGATAAAACATAACCCGTGAGTATCATTACATTACCGCCTCATCAACCAACTTCATCAACTCAAAATAGCGCTCATTCCGGCCAGTGTTTTTAATATAAAACGTCATCAAAAACCCGCAATACTTTTTATCATTATTCACCCAAGGAAAGCTGCCAAACAATCCGGGGCTGCTTACGACATTGTTACCCATTGTCCATTCCCCGTAGCCATAACCCAGGCCGTGGGCCTCGGCAGGGCTATAGGCAATTTTCACATCGGGTGTTATGCGGTTTATTTGCATTTGGGCAATGCCGGCTTCGCTTAATATCCGTTTACCGTTAAAAACGCCTTTGTTTCATTATCATCACCAAAAAGTTTAAATAATCTTCGGGTGTGCTTAGTGCGCCACCGGCGGGCAGGGCCACCTTCTTTTTGCCGAAATCGGTATTTTTCATACCCAATGGCGCGGCTATCCTTTCAGCAAACAGGGTTTCAAAATTTTTACCGCTGATTTTTTCGATAACTGCCCCGGCTATTTGTAATCCAGTGTTGCTGTAATGAAATGTTTTACCAGGCTCACCTTCCACGGGCATTTTGGCTATCGTGGCAATCACTTCGTCCATGCTGTTGGCATCAACCACGTCTTTTATGTTTTCCTTTAGTTCAGGTGCCTGTATGCCCGTTAAGTGCGAAAGGCACTGGCTGATGGTGATGCCTCCTTTGCCATGCTGCGATAACATGGGTAGGTATTTACCAACGGTATCGGTAAGCTTTAATTTGCCTTCGTCGACAAAGGTCATCATCAGGGCAGCACTGTACCATTTGCTGCAACTGGCAATATTTAACCGGGTCGACAGCGTATAATCTTCCATGTCGACAGTTTTGCCTTGTTTACGTGCAACATAGCGGGCTGCCATTTTCTGGCGCATGTTCATATTATTGGCTGAATGGCTGTAAACCAGCTTACCATCTTTATAAATTACAAGTATGGAGCGGCCGCCCATTTCGCGGGTGTTTTGGTCGAGCCAGGCATCGAGCTTTTGGAAATGGGTTTGGGCCAATGCTGTATTTAATAACATTACGAATAAAAACGCCAGTTCGATTTTAAAACGATTCATAGTAGCTTGCTTATTACAAACTAAACTTAATTAAAATACTGGTTTAATTGCAAGAAAACCACTCCCGGGCGGTTAAATTACCCGGTGGCACCGTCAAAATCAGGGGTAAACCGGCTAAAGCACGTTGAAGCTTAAAGTATCCGCTTGCATTGCTGTAAATATGCCAAAGCCGTTTGTAACATTAGTTGGCGTATTTACCAGGTTTTGCGAAGTCGACCTGCCGGTATTGCTTTTCAGCAAGTCTATGTATTCCTGGTTTACACGTAACAGTATCACTTTATAGTGCCCGTAAAAAGGTATAACGTTTGTCGTAACATAATACCCCGACTTTCTATCGGTATTCAGCTCAAAATCCGTTTCGGTATTATTCCCGCGGCTCCCCAGCGGAAACTCAGTACCGTCAGAGCTTTTAAAAACCAAAACGTGGTTTAACGAGTCGGGGTTTGCCCAGGTAAAGCGGTTTATAGTATCAGGGATTGCATTTGGGCCCGATGGAGCTTTTGGATATACCACTGCATATTGCGTTGCGAAATCCGCAGGTTTAGCCGGCATAGTTGTTTTGGCGGTTACAGTTTCCGCCAGGTATTTAAATATCAGCGTATATGTTTTGCCTGCTGTTAAAAACGCGATGTCACTGTAGGTATAGATTCCTTTGGCCGTTTCAACCAGTTGCACAGTATTGTTCCCATCCGATACGCTAAGCTGCTGGCCAGTAATGGGCGCTCCGTAGGTAGCGGTATCAGTTAAAGCCTTTTGCTGGTAAAGCTTCACCAATATTGCATTACCCCCCATTAAATAAGCCTCTACAACGGGCAAGCTGGTGGTTGTATTTGTGACATCCTTTTTACAGGAAGCCAGCAACAGCGATACGCCTGCAAAGGCGAAAAATATATGCTTCTTTATTTCCATCTTAAACTAAATGTAATATTGGGCGTAAAACCCAGGTAGTTAACATCGGTAGTAATTGCTGCGTTGTTTTGCAACTGGTATTCGCGGTACCAAATGTTGGTGTGGTTGTAAACGTTGAACAGGGATATACCAATACTGCCTGTTTTATCGCCATTTATCTTCAGCAAATCGTAAGTTGCAGAAAGGTCGAGGCGGTGATGATCAGGAAGGCGTTCGGCATTTTTCCCACTTACGTTATATGATGTTGATGATGTTCCGTCAGGCGCAGTAATTGTATAGGTCGACAGCGGCGCAGTGTAAGGATGTCCGGTACTGAAAATAAAAACCGCCGAAAAGTTCCACCGGTAGTAGTGATACATATTAATAGCCTTAAACTCGTGGCGTATATCCTGGTCGGCAGGGTAGTAATTGTTGCCGTAGGCAGAAAATTTATTTTGGGCTTCGGCTAAGGTATAGCTCAGCCAACCAGTGTACCTGCCTAACTTTTTCTGCAGCAAAATTTCTATACCCTTTGCACGGCCGGTTCCCTGGAAAAAATCTTCCTGGATTGTTCCGGCACTGCCGGGCGCAAAACCTGATTGACGAATTGTGTATTGCGTAAGGCCCGAAAGTGTTTTATAGTAGCCTTCCACATCTATTAAAAACTGGTTGTTTTCGTAGGCAACGCCGCCCATAATATGCCGCGACGAGCTTACCGGGATGTTCGCATTATTTGAAAGCACCCAAAAATTACGGTTGCCATTAACCACATCTTCGCGGGTTACCTCGTTCATAAACTGGTAAAACTGCCCGGTTGCTGCCTTAAGCGTATAATGGTCGCTCAATTCATAGCTTGCCGAAAACCGGGGCTCGGCATAAACCCTGCCTGTCGGGTTAAACCACGTTAGGCGGGCACCGGGCTGCAGGTGCAGCTTGTTTGTAGGGTCAATTTCAAGTTCGGCATAGCTGCCGCCTAAAATAGCCGTATTGTGTTGGTTAATGAGCTTGCTGGTATCGTTTTGAATATAATCGTAATTGATTTGCTGCCGCGACAGGAAGCCGCCATATAATAATTTCAATTTATTATCCATCTGCCATTCCCATTCCGATTTTAGCCCGATGTCTTTCAAATTATTAGTTTCAACCGTGCCATTGCTAAAATTGGTTTGGTTGCCGTTTTCATCTTTTGCTGTACCTGCCGTAGTCCGGTTCCTGTTGTTAAAATAAGATGAGTAGGTGATATAGGTATTTGAATGCAGTTGTTTGTTCCACTGGCTAAACCATTTAAGGCTACTGCCCAGGTTACCATATTTCGTATAATCCGTAATATCGATATTGCCGCTGCCTGCGCTGATAAACGAAGGTAGTTCCAACTGCCGGCTGTTATCCGTTTTATCCGAACCCGAATACAGGCTCCACGCCAGCGAATTGTTCCTGTTAATGTGATAGGTATATCGCAGATCGGCATCATAAAAGTGCGATGCGGGTGTGGTTTGCTCACCAAATCCGCCGCCACCGGGAGGCCCACCTCCGGGAGGCGCCCCTCTTCCCGGAGCGCCGCCGACGGCAGTAGAGGTATTAAATTGCTTAAATATTTTATCGTAAAACGGCCCCTGGTATGAACGCCTGAAGGCCACCATCAGCGACGACTTATCTGTTATGGGGGTTTCTGCAAAAAGATTAATGCTGAGCAGGCCCAGGTCGACCCCGAAATTAGCATCGTTTTTATTACCGTCCTTGCCGTTTATTTCGGTAACGCTCGACAGCCGGCCGCCGTATTTTGAGGAGAAACCGCCTTTATAAAGCTGAACGTCCTTTACGGCGTTACTGTTAAACGCACTGAAGAAGCCATAAAGATGATCGACCTGGTAAACTGTAAAACCGTCAAAAACTACCAGGTTCTGATCCGGCGTTCCGCCACGCACATACGCGCCTGATGACGACTCATTGGTAGCGCCAACGCCCGGCATTAGCTGAAAGGCCCGCATAATATCTTTTTCGCCAAGGCTGGGCAATTTGTCAAGGTTGGCCGGCGACAACTGCAGCACGCCCACCTTTTTTGTATCAGTGTTCATCACACCACTTTTTTTGCCGTTGATAGTAACCTCATTCAGCGTGTTGAGTGCCTTAAACATTCCTATCAAAATCGGATTATCTATATTTTTAGGGGTTAAACGCAAATATTCCTGTTGGTATCCCGAATAGGAAACCTCAACAACACACGTGTCGGCCGGGATATTGAACAGGGTAAAGCTACCATCGGTATTGGCGGTGGCTGATAGTGTGGTATTCCTGATTTTTACCGTTGCAGACGGTAACGATTCGCCGGTAGCCTGGTCCGTTATCCGGCCACTAATGGTGAACATAAAATGCGCCGGCGGCGCCTTAGGTTTTTCGATTAATATAGGTTTGATTGCCCCCGCTGCCGATTGCCTAAGGGTATTTAACTTTTTTAGCCGTGCAAGGTCGTCTGTATTTTGAAGAATATAAATGGTGCCATCGCTCTCAATCCAGTAATGCAGCTTATTATCCCTGCATACTTTTTCAAGCACTTCCTTTAAGGATTCATTAAAAAAATGATTGGCTATATCGAATTTACTGACCGAGTCGCGCTCGAAGACTATATTCAGGTGATAGTTTGCAGATACGGTATCAAGCAACAGATCAAGGGAACAGGTGAAAAAATGATCGATGTTTGTTTTTTTAAGTATTTTTTGTGTCTGCTGGGCAAAGGCGCCTGCGCTACAACCCATAATTATAATTAGCAGTAATAATTTCTTCATCCGTTTTCTTTGCTGTCAGCAACGAATGTCAAACATGCAGGCCGTTATGGAAATTAAAATAGATGGATGGGCAATATGTGCCGACAAGAGCCGGAATTGTGTGCTTTATTCAATACCCTTACCTATCATTTTATGAATCATATCGCGGTAATTATCGCTTAACGGCAATTCGGTATCAACAATTTTTACTTTGCCGCGCCTTATTTGTGTAACGTAGTCTACATTAATGATATAAGATTTATGCACCCTGTAAAACAGTTCCGAAGGCAGTTGAAGTTCTATGGCTTTGATGCTTGTGCGTGAAAGGACAGCTTTTGGCTTATTCGCCAGGTTGATTTTTACGTAGTCCTTCAATCCCTCAATATACTCGATATCATCAAAACTTATTTTAACCAGCGTATAGTCTGCATGTACGAAGAAATATTTCTTTGGCGAATAAGCTTGTATAGCCAGGGCTTTGTTTAACTCAAACTGGCGTTGCGCCTTTTGACAGGCCTTCAGAAAACGATCCAGGGGTACGGGTTTAACCAGGTAATCCAGAATATCCAAATCGAATCCCTCAACGGCGAATTTTTCATACGCTGTAACAAAAATCACCATCGGTTTCGTAATTAAACTTTTAACCAGCTGCAAACCGTTGAGGCCAGGCATATGGATATCACAAAATAACAGGTCGACCTGCTCAGTCTGCAATATAGTGATGGCCTCAGCAGCTGTACGGCAACGGCCAACTACCTGTATGTAGTTAACATGTTTCAAATTATCTTCAATAAGGTCGAGCGCCAGCGGCTCGTCGTCAACAAGTAAGCATCGCATCATTTTAATTGTATTTGAAGATTAACAGTATATACATTCCCCTTTTGGCTAATAATAAGGCTGTGCTTACCGGGATATAATAGCTCCAGCCGCCTTTTTACGTTATTTAACCCTATCCCATGGTCTTCGTCTTTGTAAAGCTGGCCGGCGTCGTAAGTATTGGTTACACTAAAGTCCAATAAACCACCTGTGGTTTTTAGATATACATTCACGGCCGGCTCCGCAACGTTACCCGTTCCATATTTAAACGCATTTTCAACAAACGGGATCAGCAGCATCGGCTCAATGGCCCTCTCTGGTTCGGTAACGTCGAACTTAAAATCAACCTTTACCGCGCTGCCAAACCGCAGCATTTGCAGTTCGATATAGCTGCGTAAATAATCCACCTTTTGTGCCATCGTTACTCGTTGCTCATCGCTTATGTAAAGCATGTACCGCAGCAGCTTTGACATCTGTATCAGCGTGGGTTCAACGGCCGTCGGATTAAGACGGGACAGTGCTACAGTGCTGTTTATCACATTAAAAATAAAATGCGGACTAATTTGTGAACGAAGGAAAGCAAGTTCGGAAACCAAAGAAGCGTTGGTGATATCACGCTTGTTACTTATCGCGGCAAATTGGTCGGCAAGGTAACGGTAAGCGAAACCCGCAGCAGTTATGGCGGCTAAAGGCAACAGGTTAAAATTTACAAAAAATGGCGGTTTGTGAAGTGGCCCGAATGGCATCCTTCCACCCGGGAAAATAAAAGCAGGCCTGGAATGCACCATGATAAAGTCGAGCGTTACAAATGAAAGTAACAGCAACGAAAAGTAAAGCCATACCTTCTTTTTGTTGTTTAGGATAACGGGAATCAGGTAAAAAGCATTCAGGTAAAATTGAACGGCTAATAAAAAATTAATAAGCACTAAATGCCATGCCGAAAACAGCCCGCGAAAGTTACCATCCGAGGGCCTGGACAATACGGGGATAAATGTAATAAACGCCCAAAACAGCAGGTGCAATAAAACTTCGATTATGACGGCTGGTTTAATACGCTTAAAGATCATGGGGATAACTGACAGTTAGTTTCGGTTATTTAAATACACTAAGTGATTAAATGTGCCGATAACAGGTACAATTATCGCGATAAATCAGGTTTGGTTTTACGGACATGCCCATCTGGAAGGCTTATTTAACAACATTTAACGTTAAATATTTAACTACTGTTAAAATGGCTTTCATATTCAGTTGACAACCCTGTTTTTTTTAATGACAGCGGCGGTTATTTTTTTACATTTGAATTCCGGAATAACCAATTATTATGAAAAACAGATTATCATCCTACTTTAAAACAGTATCCATTTGTTGCGCTGCGACGTTAGCAACCAGCGAAGTAAACGCCCAGGCTATTTCTGTAGTAAAGCAGATTGATAATAAACCACACAACAGCTACTACGTATCAAACAAAGCGCCGCTGACACCGCAATACTTTATCAAATTACCGGTAACTGCTATAAAACCCGGCGGCTGGCTAAAAAAACAATTGGAACTGCAACGCGACGGACTCACCGGCAACCTGGGCGAGATAAGCGTGTGGCTATCAAAAACCGACAATGCCTGGGTTAATAAAAGCGGGCACGGCAAATATGGCTGGGAGGAATTGCCTTACTGGCTAAAAGGTTATGGAGATATGGCTTATGTGTTGAAAGATCCGAAGATGCTAAAGGAAACGAAGTTTTGGATCGAGGCGGTAATACGTAACCAGCGGGCAAATGGTGATTTCGGCCCGTTGAATGAAACCAAACCTGGTCGCAGGGATTTGTGGGGTAATATGCCGATGCTTTGGTGCCTTCAATCGTACTACGAATACAGCAACGACCCGCGGGTTTTAAAGCTGATGAAGGCTTATTTTAAATATGAGCTGGGAGTACCTGATAACTTGTTTTTGAAGGATTACTGGGAAAACAGCCGCGGCGGCGATAATTTGATAAGTGTTTACTGGTTGTACAACCGCACCGGCGAAAAATGGCTGCTGGATTTGGCTACAAAAATCGATAAAAATACTGCAAACTGGCGACAGGCAAATAATTTACCTAACTGGCATAACGTGAATGTTGCCCAATCGTTCCGTGAGCCGGCGACTTATTACATGCAAAGCAAAGTGCCCGCGGACCTGCAGGCATCATACAACGACTTTAAGCTGATCCGCAACATTTACGGCCAGGTACCAGGCGGCATGTTCGGGGCCGATGAAAACGCGCGCAAAGGATACGATGACCCGCGCCAGGCAGTTGAAACCTGCGGCATGGTTGAACAAATGACGTCGGACGAGTTTTTGCTGCAATTTACCGGCGATACTTTTTGGGCTGATAACTGTGAGGACGTGGCGTTTAACACTTTTCCCGCTGCGTTTTTACCAGACTACCGCGGCCTGCGTTATTTAACCGCCCCTAACATGGTAGTTAGCGACAGCAAAAACCACGCGCCAGGCATTGATAACGATGGCCCGTTTTTAAATATGAACCCGTTCAGCAGTCGTTGCTGTCAGCATAATCATGCTGCCGGCTGGGTTTATTATGCAGAGAACAGCTGGATGGCTACACCGGATAATGGGTTGGCCGCGCAATTGTATTCGCAGGGATCGGTTACAGCAAAAGCCGGTAACGGACAAAAAGTTACCGTTACCACAACTACTAAATATCCTTTTAGCGAGGTGGTTGAGTTTACTGTAAATACGGCAACACCCAATAAATTCCCGCTATACTTAAGACTGCCCGAATGGTGCCAAAACCCGGACATCAAACTAAATGGCGGCGAATCAAAGCTGGATGCAGGCAGCAGCGGTTACATCAAACTAAACAGAACCTGGAAAAACGGCGACCGCATTACCCTGCATCTGCCTATGACCATAAAGACCCGCGAATGGGAAAAGAATAAAAATAGCGTGAGCGTTAATTACGGCCCGCTTACTTTCTCGTTAAAAATTGACGAAAAGTATGTTAAAAATACCAATAGCAAAGAAACCGCTGTTGCCGATGCCAAATGGCAGGAAAGTGCCGACCCAACAAAATGGCCTACTTTTGAAATTTACCCAGCCTCGGCATGGAACTATGGCCTTTTGCTAAACAAAACCAATCCGGCTGAATCATTCGCAGTTGAGAAAGGCGCCTGGCCGAAGGATAATAATCCTTTCACTAATACCAACGCCCCCATAACACTAAAAGCAAAAGGGAAACAAATACCGGATTGGAAAATTGACCAGTATGGACTTTGCGGGTTGTTGCCGGTTAGCCCTGTTAAAACAACTGAGCCACAAACCAACCTTACGTTGGTGCCAATGGGCGGGGCGAGATTGAGAATATCGGCGTTTCCGGTGGCGGAGTAGATAGTTTGAAAAAGATTTGTCAACTTTTAAAAGTTGACAAATCTAAATTCAGTTAATAAAGTGCTTATTTGGCTTTGCGGATATAGATGTTCCCGTTCATGTTTTTCATCATCATCTGAGGGCCGCCGCCGTTAATTTTGCCATATACCCAGTCTTCTATCTTCAGGCTATACATGGCACCTTTGCCGCCGTTTTTTTGGGTTACGGTTGGTTTATGCTGTTCGGCAACCACGTCAAAATCGGTAAAAATATCGCCGCGGTCTGATTTTAGCTTCACGTCCGCTTTCAACGTTCCCGGGAAAGTCACATCAACATTACCGTTAAGAGTCGTAAAGGCCATAGCAGCTTTAGTGTCGATGCTCCTAAATGTTACCACAACATTGCCGTTAACTGTATTGGCAACTACAGAACCCGATATGTTGGTTAATTTAATACCGCCGTTAACGTTGGTTATTTCCAACTCGCCGCCTATATTGCCTGCTACAATGTCGCCATCGTTTACGGTACCGAGTTTTAAAGTAACATCATTCTGAGGGATCTTTAATACCAGGTTAGTGGTTTTTCCCGCCTCACCTTGTATAGTTACTTTGTTATTATTTTCCTCGGCCTGGATATCCGCCCGGCCACCAGTTGACAGGGCGTGCATGCCATCATGGGTTCTTACACGGCCTTTATGGTCTTTATCTTTGTCCTGTATTTCGATAATTATATCCTTACCCTCGTAGCCGGTTACAGTTATCGAGCCGTCAACCAGGCCCACATCCAATTTGTAAGGTTTGCCGGGCTGGCTAAGCGGCACTGTTAACTGCTGCGTCCCGGCAGTTTGTGCCCAAAGGCTGGTATTTATAAGCATTACTGCCGCTAATACTATCGTTATTTTCATCGTTTTCATCATCTCTATTTTTGTTCCTTAATATAAATATTTCCGTTTAATGTTTCGAATTTTAGTGTTTTGCCACCGGCACCAAAGCGAACATCTGATGCTTTGCTTAATTTGTACGTGGTGCCGCTTTTACCGTGCGCTTCTGTTTTAGTTACCCGTGACGGTAATATTTGCGTATCCGGAAAGTCGGTAAAGAACTCACCGTTCATGCTTTTAAATTCCACGTCGGCCGAAAGCGTGCGTGGGTAGGTAACGTTCAGTTCACCATTTACCGAGTAGTAGGACGATGCATCGGGCGGATTACTCAAATAGGTAACCGTTACCGGCCCGTTAACTGTGTGGGCCTTAGTAGTGCCTTTTGCGTTCGCAACGTCAATTCCCCCATTAACATTATTAATACTTAACGTTCCATACACGTTTTTGACTGATATATCGCCATCGTTAACAGTTGATACATACAGATCAACATTGTTGGGCACATTTACGGTGTATACCAGCTTTAAATTATAGTCGACCCGGTAGCTATAATTATTACGCTGCCAGCGGCGGGGGCGGGTATCATACGGGAAGGCGGTATATGCTATCAGGCTGTCGGGGCCCTGGTCAAAACCAAGTTTGATTTCCTTTTTACCGTTTTCAACTGCTGCGTTGTCGTCGCCGGTTATGGTTTCGTCAATTTCTATCAGCACTTTGTCACCGGCGTAGCCTTCAACTTTTACCGAACCATCCAGGTTGCAGATAGAAACCTTGCCTTTTGTAAAGGTAAACTGCTTGCTGATGTGGGTTTTGTATGATTGCGCCTGGGTTGCCAACTGGGCAAGGCAAAGCCCAACTCCTGCCAAAACAGGGATCAATATTTTTTTCATAAAATGGTTTGTTTAAATGAGTTGAGTAATAGTTTCTTTTATTTTATCCCTCACACCATGGTCGAGGTCTTTTTGTTTTAATAGTTCCTTGAATGACTTCACCGAACTCTTTTCCTGTAATTTCAGCATCACATCTGCAATTGCCGACTGCATCAGCGGCGAATCCTGCGTCGTGATGGACTGCACCAGGCCAAGTCGCACTTCCGGATGACCGGCAAGATGTGTCAATGCATCCAACGTGCTTAAGCGCACATTCACGTTAGGGTCGTTATTCAGGGTTGCCAGCAGAGCGTCTATCACTTCTTTATCCGCATGCTTAATTTCGGTGGTATAGCTTACCCCCCGAATACGCTCGGATGCCGAAGGGTTTTCAAGCAATGCCAGCGCCATGGTTTGCTTCAACTCATGCACCTGGGTGGTCAAGTCAGCCATTTGCTTATCCTGCTTACTGCCGCCTTTTAGGTTAAAAAACAGGTACCCGCAGCCAAAACTTACCAAAATTATGGCAAAGGTATAAGCCAACGGCCATTTTTGCCGCCATTGTAACAGCCAGCCAAGCTGTTGTCTGATACCTGCTGATGAGCCCTTTTTGTTTGCTTCGGTTGCTTTAAAATCATTCAGCATCGCCGTGAAATCAGTCTTCATACTAGCAGATGGCTCAGGTACTTCAACCTCGTCCATCATGGCCCATAACTGCTGCATGCTGGCCAGCTCTTCGCGGCAGGCGGCACAGCCGTTAAGGTGTTGCTCCAGCGTTTCGCGTTCGGCCGGCTTCAGCTCGTTATTTATCCAGCCGGCAAACAGCCCTTCATATTGCTCACATTTCATCGTTTTCCTGTTTTAGCGTTCTGCTTTTTCATAAATACTTTTCAGCTCCTGCATAGCACGGTGCGCCCGGGTTTTTACGGCTATTTCTGATATATCCAGTATATGCGCAATTTCCTGGTATTTTAGTTCCTGGAACTTACTGAGCGTAAGCACCTCGCGGTGGCTGTCGCTCAGTTTTTCCATTGCCTTATAAAGCCCCAACTTAGCCTGTTTTTTTTCAAGCTGCTCCTCAGGTGTTAAGCCACCGGATAACCGTTCTGTGTGGTCGTCCGTATTTTCATGCTTCACCCGCTGTTTTAAACTTTTGCCCTGGTCCTTCAGCGTATTGCGGGCGATGGAATACATCCAGTGCACAAATTCGCCCGTTGCTGTAAAAGTTTCCCGGTACTTCAGCATCTTATAAAACACCTGCTGCACCAAATCCTCACTTGTTTCGCGCTGATACGTCATGTGAAAAAGGAAGCCATACAGGGGGCGATGGTACCGCTCAAACAGCAGTCCCATTTTATCCAGGTCTCCGGCTTTCACCTTCAGCATGATTGTATTGTCGGCCAACGAGTTCAATCAGTGTCTTTATTAGTGTTATTATGGTTAGATACTCCGGTAAAATAAAATGGTTACAGGAAATGTAAGTTTTTTTTAGTGATTAGAGATAAGAGTTTAGAGATTAGTTTTTTTGACGGCCGCAGACGTCAATACAAAGCCCCATAAAAACAAGAAGCGCTCCTGATGGGCAGGAGCGCGTTCTAAACCAATTATAAACCTAAATTATGAGAAGAGCTGTAAACATGGACTCGAACCATCTTTTACGGGAACGTACCCGCCGCTGCCGACCAGCTGTTTACATTTAATGGTGCAAATATACATGTTTAAACTACAGTTACAATGTAAATAATATAGTTACCTGTTTTTTATTAATTATTTAACATTAAGATTACTTTACTGCGCAATTGACAAGTATTGTCGAAGTGACAATAAATCAATCGATACCAGGGTTTTGGAAAATTAAGTTTGCCCTTGCCAGAAATTCACCTTATATAATTGCCCGTGATTTGGTTTAGCCGCAAGTTTTAAATTTTTGTAGATGTGCAGTATTTGGCATAATACTACCCATAGCCAAAACAAGACGCCGTCGGAAGTGTTAAGCAAATGTTAAATTACCGGGCATTTTGTACTAACTTGCACCTGTTCAGCGTTTTTTCTTTTTATTTGTCCTGATGCACAATTTTATTACCAGTTTTAACGAACTGATATTTTCTAACCAACTCCTTAACCGCAAACGTTACTGGTTACTTACGCCATTGTTCTTATTACTTTTTAACAACGGCTATTCGCAAAGCAGCACATCTATTTTACCCCAGCCCGTTATTCACCAAAACAGGTTTAGCGATTCCGTATCAGACAGGATAAAAGACAGTTTACGAATTGAGCTGCTGCACGCGAAGCTCGACGACCCCGTTACCGAGCGGCAGTATCTAACCAGGCTGCTAAAAGAAGAGCAGGGCGTTACTGTATTTAAAGCGAAAAAGCATGGCCAGAAATTTTACTACCGGCTTGCCATAGCATTTACCAAACTGCGCCTTTACTCGCTGGCCATGAAGTGCTATTTTAAAACACTTACTATTGAAAACAATATAGATACAGTAAAATACAGGCCGCTGGTAACGGCATCGGTTGACAGTAAGCAATTAATGGCTGTTAATTTTACCCGCCAAAAAGACTCGTCGGCAGTTGAAGATAGCGTTGCCACCGGGATAATGAATATCCATACTACCGACATTAGCCTGATAAACAGGGACAGCACATCCTACAATGGCGATGCCGAAATTAAGTCGACACCTATTGAAGCCAGTGATATTATCAACCCGTTTGAGGATGGTAAAAAAGCCGCCACCTATGCATTGTTAATCCATGTGCGGCAGCCGGTATCGGGTAAACGCAGGGTTTATGTGTTAAATAATGTGGGTCATACTTTTATCACGCTGATAAAATACAATACGGATAGTACCATAGTAAGCCGCTCATTTGGTTTTTATCCAAAAAAGAATTTCCCGCTAGCCGCAACACCGCTGTTTCCTTCGTCGCCGTCTACTTTTAAGGATGATGGTTTGCACAGCTGGGACGAAATATCCGGCACGTTTATTTCAAAAAGACGCTTTAACCGCATGCTGTCCATCGTAAAAAAATACGACCATAAAAAATACCAGCTCAGCCATACCAACTGCACCGATTTCGGGCTGGAAATGGCGGCCGAAGCAGGCATTGCTGTAACCGATACGCAGGGCAAATGGCCGCTGGGCCATGGCAATAATCCTGCCTGCATGGGCCAGAGTATGCTGGAAGGCAAAGTAACCGCAACAAGCGAAACCTACAGCGGCAAACTGCTGGTGGTCGACGATTTGGTAAACACCAAAACGACCACGCATTACCACAAATAAACGGCTGATTTATTTTTTGTCGACACTATCCCACTCAACAAGCTTCATTCCACATTTAGGACAGGTTCCCGGTTCGTCGGATGTTATTGAAGGGTGCATGGTGCAGTAATATTTGGCTTTTTTCTTAGTTTCCGTGTTGCCGCCGGCGGCAGCACGGCTATTATTTTGACAGGCCGTTACAGTAAATATCAATGCCACTAAAGCAAGTATTGTTAATAGTTTCTTCATTGTTTTGTGTTTTAATAATCCATGCAAAATCTTTTTTTCCATTAGCTCCGTGCCCTCTTTGGTTCCATTTAACCACAAAGGGCTCAGAGAATGCACAAAGAAATGCAGAGCGCAAAAGTGATTTTAAAAGAAAAATGCCACCCTTAACTTAGCAAAAAATGGTGTCCCGGGTGTAAAGCTCATTTGATCGACAGGAGCTGATTCATTACGCAGCTGCGTTACTTCTTCAGCTTCAAACTCATTCCATTTGGCATTGAAAAGGTTTTCGACCGACAGACCGACTTCGAACTTTGGCCGCGTATAGTTTACCTTCAAATCGGTGACATAGTACCCATCGGCTGTTAGCGTATAGCTTTCGTTTCCGGGGCGTTTGTGCATGTAACGATAGCTGATGCCGCCACTAATACCGTTTTTAAACTTAAAATCCAATCCGCCGGTGCTGGTAAAAGTTGGGGCAAGCGGCAAATAGTTTGCGCCGTTAGCTTCACCTATAAGCCTTGGTTTAGCGAGATTTACATTCAAGTCGGCAAACAGCCATTTAGCCAGTTGATAACGCGCTGAAAAATCTATGCCGTCACGACGGGTTCTGCCTCCTGGCGCAATGGTGCCGTCATCGGTATAAACAAATTCCTGCTGTAGATACAGATACCACACAGCTGCATTCAAATATAAATGCGGGATGGGTTTCCAGTTCAGGCCAAGGTCGGCTCCGTATGCGGCTGGCAAAGTTTGCAGGCCGTTGTTGCCGATTACCGCACGCGCATCGTTGGAGTGAAAACCTTTGCCCGCTTTCAGGTAAAACTGAATTTGTTCATTAGCTGTGTATTGTATATTAAACTTTGGGCTGATGATTGCCTTATTCTGGCTGGTATCATGAAAATTAAAGTGTAGGTAATCAATCCGTGCACCGGCATTGATCAGCCACTTACCGGTTTCCAGGGTTTCATCTACATAAGCATTGGCTTTATTTTCTTTGATGTCACCAGCACTTATGATTTCTAAAAACTGCCCGCTGTGAGTTATGCTGTTATAAACCGGGCCGTATATTTTATCCTGCCTATCGCCAATGCCAAGGGTTGATGTAAGGGTGGCATTGCCTAAATAACTGCGTTTACTAAGCCTTCCATTGTACCCATACATATCCCTGGTCTCGTTCTGGTATTTTAAATCGCCGTTGTCATTGTCATCGGCAAAAAAAGTAGTGTTGACGTGCAGCTGGAATGTATAATGGGTGTAATACAATTGGTTTTCCAGCGACCAATTATTTTTCAAATCCGAAGATAACTTCACTAAGGCATTGGTGCGTGTACTTTTACCGCTCTGCGCACTATCTATAGTACCAAACCTGTTGATGGGACTGGCGGCTATTGAAAGTTTAACGGCATTGCCATTATCATCAATGGCTGTTGTGCCGGCAACTACTGCACGTTCAGGTATCTCGCCCGATGGTATCCAGCTGGTGCTGAAGGTTGACGCGCTTATCGAAAGCTTATTATTCTGTCCAAGCTGTTTGGTGAACTTGCCAAATAGGTTAAAACGCTTGTAATGTTCAGCCAGCGCAAACGGTCCGTTGGTGTAGTTGTATTCCCCGGCTATGTAGGCATTTTCACCACTTTGCTTGGCTTTGCTGCTTAGCAGGTCGATAACGCCAGTTGCCCTGAAGGTATTGAAGCGTCCGCCTTCAAGACTTATCAAACTTTTATCCAGTGCATCTTTAGTTGTATAATTTAAATACCCCGCGGTGGCAAAGTCACCTTTGTCGGTATAGTAGGGCCCTTTACCAAAATCATAGGTTGATACTGTTTCGGGGATCAAAAAATGCAAATCGGCATAGCCTTGCCCGTGTATGTGCGATACCATATTCACCGGCATGCCATCAACCGAAACATTTAAATCGGTGCCGTGGTCGGCGTCGAAACCGCGTACAAAAATCTGCTCGGCCTTGCCGCCTCCCATGTGCTGGGCAATAAACAAGCCGGGCACCAGGCGCATCAAATCCTGCGAAGAATTAACCGGGCGCAGCCTGAGGTCGAGCGCGCTGAGCGTATAAAATGAATTTGCACCTAAGTGTGGTGATACTTTAACTTCATCAAGGCTGATGCTTCCGGCAGCTAAGGCGATAACTACCCGTTCTCCCGATTTTGTAAGTTTCACAGCTTTTTTCTGGTAGCCCAGGCAATGTACCATCATGGTGCAACTGTCGCCTGGCATTGCCATTTGAAAATTGCCCGATTTTGACGTTCCACAAGAGTTTCCGTTTGCGTAAACGGATGCGTTTTCAATAGGCTGGTTAGTGGCGCTGTCAACCACTTTGCCTTTAAATATATGTTGTGCAATTGCCATTTGCGCAGTACAAACTGTAAACAGCAGCAAAGTCAATTTTTTTAATTGAAGAAAATTCATGCAGATGAAATATTATAATGCCAAAGGCATTTACGGCAGGTATTAACCGACCGGGATTAGTTTTAGTTAAATGCGCTAATCAGGTCGATTTAATAAATCAACCGAAAGAGCTACAATAATTAAATATGGAGCCGGTAATCATCGCTATAAAAGGATGACAACCCCAAGGCAAAAAAAGAAGATTATGCTATTGTTTTAGGCGGATGAAATATCGCGTCAATATAGTGATTGGTATATTGGTACGAATAGTTGGGGAATATGGATTTATTATCCTGCAAAGCGACAGGTTCAACAAAAGCAAGCTTAAACGGTTCCTGGAAAAAAGAAATTTCCAGGCGGCTAAAGCTGTCTCTTGCAGCTTCTTTTCGCTCGTTTTCCTGTGCCTGCTTTATCTTTTTTACGAAATAACACTTACCGTTACAATGCAGCCATGGTTTATCGCGATTTTCGCAAAGGGTGGTGGCAATGTATTTTTTGTTCAGCTCAAAGCCCGCGAAGATGAAGAACCGCGAAAAGTGCACCGCCATGAGTGAAACAATAAGAAAGTATGCTGTTATCCGTTTTAACATGCCGGCGCAAATGTAAGGGCTGGTTGCTAAAAAGTCAAGCCGGCCTATATATTATAATTCGATCAGCAAATCATCCTGGTTGTTTGGCGCCTTACTTAAATTTCACCCAGCTGCGTATCCAGGGAAAATCCTAAAAAAAAGCTTGCCATTACTCCCGTGAACCTTTTAGCACCACATACAACTTACCATTTTAATTTATATTTTTAGCGAATAAACCACAACCCATCATCATGAAATTTAAACCTGCAGCTTTAGTAGCATTAACAGTTACTGTTTTTTTAATGGCTTGCAATGCTCCTGCCGAAAAGAAGGAGGCGGCTAATCCTATAATTGGTACCTGGCGGCTGGTATCCGGCGCAACTATCAGTAAAGGAAAAACCGAGCAAACCAGCTACCCGAAAGACCAGCAGATGATAAAAATTATTAACGATACGCACTTTGCATTTTTAAATCACACCATGAATACCGCCAAAGATTCATCAAACAAATTTGATGCAGGCGGCGGCGCATATACCTTAAAGGGCGACCGATATACCGAGCATCTCGATTACTATAAAGACAAAGCCTGGGAAGGCAAGCCATTCACCTTCACCGTTACTTTCAGCGGCGATACGTTGATTCAAAAAGGCGTTGAGAAAGTGGAAGGCACTACTATCGACAGGGTGATTATCGAAAAATATTTGCGGGAAAAGTAGGGGTTAGAGGCCAGAGCTTAGCGATTAGAGATTAGTTTTTTTGATTGCTAACCAGGTGTCACAGTTTCTCCTCTTCGTCGACATTTGCGGCGTCAATCAGGGCCTTTACATACTCAATATAGGCTTCTTCTTTAAACGCATACCACTGTTTCAGCAATTCGGGATAATCCTCAAGCATATCCTTAAAATGGGCAAAAGGTCTTTTGCGCGAAATAACATCGATAAATTTATTGCGTGTGGGGATGTGGCCAATCTGGCCGATGAAGTTTTCCATCACCCTGAATGATTCACGGCTGCTCATGGGTTCGCACTCAATGTAATCATCCCGATTTTCCGATACCTTATCCATTACATCAATCCAACACTCATCATCAAAGCCCGGGTTATGATTCTCATCAGGATAAATTTCAAGTTCGCCGGTAACCTTATGGAAATAGCAAACCATTCCCATATCAAGTTCTTCGGCAATTTGCTTTAGTATTTGGGGTGTTATTATAGGCATTGTTGGTAGATTTTAAATTCGAATTTATAATGTTTTCAAAAGCAAATTTAAAAGAAAAAAGGCACTATATTAGGTCGCACAACCTGCCAAATATCAACCAAAATAAGACCACCTGTGGATATAATTGAAGGCGACAATATGCTTACCATCCAAAACTTCGAGAAACGGATAGGTAAATCAATGCTAAACAAAGGAGTTCAATACTTTGCTAATGGAGCTGTTTTGGAAATTGAAGAAAACGATGGCGAATGGACTGCGGAGGTAGAAGGCACGGAGGATTATTCAGTGGAAGTCTCCGTAAAAAAAGATAATGAAATCACCAAATACTTCTGCGACTGCCCTTATGATGGTGATATATGCAAACACGTGGTGGCTGTTTTGTATGCCATTCGCGAGGAGATCATTTACCGCCCGGTTATTACTAAAAAAAGCCGCGCGAAAAACCCGTTTGACGATTTACTTACCAAAATAACTGCCGCAGAATATGCAAGTTTTGTTAAAGATTACGCCAAGAAAAATAAAGATTTTAAAACAGCACTTGAGATCTTTTTTGCCGAAAAAGATGACAGGGCAGATGTTGGCCAGAAATATACCGACCTGGTACGGAAGCTGGTTAAAAAGTACTCCGACCATGGATACGTCGACTATCGTTCGTCGTCAGGCCTGGCAAACGAAATAGATAAGCTTATCGGTAAGGCCAACGAACTGGTTCATAAGAGAAATTATCTGGATGCTTTTACCATCGCTAATGTTGCGTTAAACGAAATGCAGGAGGTGCTGGCGAGTGCCGACGATTCGAACGGCTCATTAGGGGGTACAGTCTATGACATAGTAGAACTTATTGACTCGATTGTTACTGGCGACGAAATTGCGTATGACTTAAAAGAGCACATATTTAGTGTTTTGTATAAAGAATTCACCAGTAATAAATATTTTGACCATAGTGATTCCGGTTATAATCTGTTTTCCTTATTTGAAAATCTGGCTATCGAACTAAAAAAGGAGCAGATGTACCTTGATTTTATCGACAGCCAGGTGCAAAAACTCACCGGCAACCATGACGATTACGAGCGCAACTTTTACCGGACTCAAAAAATCGACTTTTTAAAAGCGTTAGGCCGAACTGAAGAAGTCGAAGAATTGGTTCAGAAAAACCTTGATATTAAAGAAGTGCGGCAGGAAGAAGTTGACAAAGCAATAGATAGGAAGGACTTCGAGCATGCAAAAAAATTAATTGCAGGCGGTATATTAATAGCAGAGAAACAAAAGCATCCGGGCACTGTATCACAGTGGGAAGAGCAATTATTGCGTATAGCTATATTGGAGAATGATATCGCATTAACGCGGCATTATTATAGAAAGTTTGCACTTGAAAGTCATTGGCTTAACAGCATATACTACGATAAATGGAAGGCTACTTATTCAAAAGAAGAGTGGAAGGTAATAATTGACGAACTGATTGATGAGACTATAAAAAGAGTAACAAAAGCCCACGCCAACGATTCGTGGATGCCGCTAAGCGCTCATTTGTTAACTGCGGTTTCGCCATTTTATATACAAGAAAAGTATTGGGACAAGTTGTTTGCATTGGTTAAGAACGAAAACAGACTGGATAGAATATTGCCGTATCACAAATACCTGGTACATCAATATGCGGACGAATTAGTGCCTATTTATTTGCCCGGCCTAGAATTAAAGGGCGATAATGCAAGCGACCGTAGTCAATATGCTACGCTTGTTAAATTAATGGAGGACTTAATAACAGATATGCCGGCCGGTAAAGACCAAATATTAGCTACGGCGCAAAAACTAAGAACCAAATACCCCCGCCGGCCAGCTATGGTTGAGGAGTTAAACCGTTTGTTGAAATAACTTAATGGTGCCAAAATATATTGTAATACACATCTTACAGAGTTGGTATTACTTTTTGTGTAACTTCATAAATATTAAATTTCGCGTTAACGAAAACCAATTTACCAGTATAAAATAACATCTATGGAAGAATCACGTCGCAAATTTATCAAGCAGGCAACGCTTGCCGGCGCGGGTATAATGCTCGCTAAAAATGGTTTTAGTGCTAAAAGCTACAAACGTATCATCGGCGCTAACGACAGGGTGCGCGTTGGGGTTGTCGGTTTTTCCGACAGGCACCGCAGTTCGCATCTGCCCAGCTTTATGAACCATTACAAAGAACTTAACTTTGAAATAGTGGCCGTTTCGGATATCTGGAAGCGCCGGCGGGAAGAAGGTGCCGCCGTCTGGAAAGAGAAAATGCAGAACGATGTAAAGGCCTACCGCAATAACGAAGAATTATACGACAGCAAAACTGTTGACGCGGTATTTATCAGCACTGCCGATTTCCAGCATGCGCGGCATGCAATCGAGGCTGTAAAAGCAGGTTGCGATGCTTATGTTGAAAAGCCGTTTGCCGAAACGATGGAAGACAACCGGGCCGCTCTTAAAGCGGTGAAGGAGTCGGGTAAGATTGTGCAGATAGGCTCACAAAGGCGCAGCGGGGCAAATTACCATGCGGCCAACGATTTCATCCGTTCGGGTAAATTTGGGCCGATAACGATGGTCGAACTAACCTGGAATGTTAACCAGCCCGGCAGGTGGCGCCGGCCCGAATTATTAGGCGTAATAAAAGAAGAGGATACCGACTGGAAACGCTTTATCATGAACCGGCCTTACGAGCCGTTCAACCCGCGCATTTACCTGGAGTACCGCCTGTTTTGGCCATATTCCTCAGGACTGCCCGGTCAGTGGATGAGCCACCAGATCGATACCGTGCACTGGTTTACCGGCCTTAAGCATCCGCGCAGCGTGGTAGCAAACGGTGGTATTTATATGTGGAAGGATGGTCGTCGCAACTGGGATACCATAACCGCCGCTTTTGATTACGGCCCGCTGGATGACCCGTCGACGGGTTTCCAGGTTACATTTGGTTCACGCATGCACAATGGCGATGAGCACCCTGCCGAAATTTACTATTCAAATGGCGGCGAGCTGAACCTGATAAATAATACCGTTTCGCCAGCCGGTGGGCTAACGCAAAAAATGGCAGCAGCCATGAATATGCAGGCTAACCTATTGCCCGAATTGAGCCTGGCAAATACCGAAAAAGTTGTGGCATCGGCTAATACAGGCGGCGACATACTCACCTCGAACCATGTACGCAACTGGATGGAATGTGTACGCAGCCGTAAAGAGCCAAATGCTCCGGTTGAGGCAGGGTATAGCCACTCCATAGCAAATATTATGACTAATGCTGCGGTACATACAGGGTATAAGGCAACGTTTGATGAGAAAACACAGGAAGTAATGGCCAATGGCAAAGTATTTAAATATTCGTGATGAACAAATTTAAGCAGCTGAGTTTTGCTGTCGCGATAGCATTGCTACCGTGTTTGGTGTTTGCTCAAAAAACAGAGTCGGTAAAGGTTGTAAAATCTACTACGGAAAACAAGATTGATGTGTCGATTGGCGGCAAGCCGTTTACCAGTTTCCTGTATCCGGATAGCCTGGAAAAACCGGTGTTGTTCCCGCTATATGCGGCAAACGGCACTGTAGTTACCCGCGGCTTTCCGCTTGCCCCAAAAGCCGGTGAGCCAACCGACCATCCGCATCACATCGGCCTTTGGTTTAATTTCGAGAATGTAAACGGGCTTGATTTCTGGAATAATTCGTACGCTATACCTGCAAATAAAAAAAGCCAGTATGGATGGATACGGACTGATAAAATACTTGAAACGTCTGGCGGAAAAACCGGGAAACTAGCCTATCATGCTAACTGGACAAACCAGCAAAAGGATGTTCTTTTGGAAGAAACCACCCATTTTGAATTTAGTGGCGATAAAAACCGACGCGTAATAGACCGTATCACTACATTAAAAGCAAATGTTGATGTTGTTTTTAACGATGCAAAAGATGGCATGCTGGGTCTCCGTTTGGGTCACGAATTACAAATGCCGACTAAGGAAGACCAGCAATTTACCGATAACAAAGGCAATGTAACCGTAGTAAAAGGCGGCACCGACCATGTGGCCAACGGCAACTACCTCACCAGCGCCGGCAAAACCGGTAACGATGCCTGGAGCACCCGTGGTGTGTGGTGCAAAGTTTACGGCAAAATGGGCACCGATTCGGTGAGTATCGCGATTATTGATCACCCTAAAAACCCGAATTATCCTACCTTTTGGCATGCCAGGGGTTATGGATTGTTTGCAGCAAACCCATTGGGTGAAAAAATATTTACGAATGGGAAATCTGAAAAGAATTTGGGGTTGAAAAAGGGGGAGGAAGTGACGTTTAGGTATAGGATTGTGATTAGTAGTGGGGGAGAAACCTTAAGTACCGCCAAACTTAATATGCTTGCTGAGAATTTTGCCAAAGTGACTGAATAATCAGAGGGGAGTTCGAAAAATAAAACTTGGTGTCAGTCGCCCTCTTTGTACAATTTTCCAACCTTTTTCTGCATGATTTACAATTATTAGCTAATTTAGTTCTTTGATACAATCTTCAATATTTATGCAAAAATGGTGGGTAATTAGAGGGTATCGGCTAAATTGGACTTTTATAATTAAACATGATTAATGGATAAGCGATTGAAAACCCTGGAGATTAAGTTACCTGACAACTGGGAAGATATATCTGCAGATAATCCTAACGGCCCTCCAACCTTTATCGATGATACAATAGATAATTCAGGTGTATTGCAAATTTCCACAGCAGAATTTCTGTCAGGAAAAATACCTAATCCTGGCGTAGCTGATTTAATTGAACTATCAAAGAATATAGGGCTAAAAAATGAATTTGGAAACTTACAAAACGAGGTATTTGGAAAATGTGATTACGGTATATTTGGTTACGCGCAATTTTCTAATTCCCGGTTTCCTTACACTTCTATTTGGCATATAACTGACGGACAGAACTTTATATTTGCTACATTTATTTGTTCGACAGTCCCAAATCAAGAACATATTGACGATGTAAAGCATATACTAACCTCGATTAAAAGAAAATCATGATTAACATCCCTGTTTGAGTAATTTAGGGTACGCGATTGATCTGATAATTCTCTATTAAAGCAAAAGCCTCTTTCAAATTGCTCTGAAAGGAGTTTTTCTATTGGTATCGCTATCTGTCGGGATGGCAGGATTCGAACCTGCGGCCTCCACATCCCAAATGTGGCGCGATATCGGACTGCGCTAAATCCCGTAAGGGTCTACCAGGCTTCAACTAAGAACCAATGCCCCTGCATTTAACTCAAAGACCCTCGGTCCAAGAAGAACCTAGGGTTTAACCTTGATAAGATTTGGCACCGACCTACTCTCCCATCCGCTAACCAGCGGACAGTACCACCGGGTCTGGCGGGCTTAACTTCATTGTCCGGATTGGAAATACGTATAAAACAAGAAAGC
>NZ_JAMXOE010000020.1 GCF_024055575.1 Mucilaginibacter flavidus
AACACTCGATATGGTATTTGGTACCGTTGCTGTATAATCCACATAGTCGGGTCCACTTACTATCGTCAGCGTTGTAACGGGGATTACCTTTAGCTGGGTTAATAACGCATTGTTTGAAACCCGGGTTACCGTTACCGTATAGGTTTTGGTAGTTACCCCTCCTGCGCAGTTATCACCGTGCTTATAACATTTGGCCCGACAACCAGTGGCAGGGCTCCTGAAGCTGCTCCTGAAGCAACAGTTGTACCATTTACCTTTACCGTTGCACCGGCATCGCTTGTTGTAGGCGTTACAGTTATCGAAGCTGTAGCATTACTCACCGAAGCGGTGTAACTGGTTGTGCCCGTAGCAAACACAGGCGTAAGCGTACCGCTGCTTAGCGTTAAATTGGCCAGGCCGGCATTGGATGAAGGTAAGCGGGTAAATTTTATCGAATAGGTTTTTGACGTTAACCCATCTACTGCGTTTACTACGGTGTTAATTACATTGTCGCCTAAGTTTAGAGGTATTGCGGCGGATGCTGTTCCACTGGTTACCGCAACCCCATTTACGGTTATTGAGGCCAATGAACTTTGTGCAGTAGGCGTAATTTTAACGCTGGTTTCGGAATTGGGGACTGTAGTTGTATAATCCCTGTAGTCCGGCCCGCTTACTACCGTTAACGTTGTCACTGGGTTTACTTTTATACTGGTTAAAAGGGCGCTATTTATTACCTTAATATTAACTGTGGTAGAATTACTACCCGACCCGTTATAAGCGGTAATCGTATAATTTGCTGGCGGCGCGGAAGTGACAGGAGTTCCGC
Source organism: Mucilaginibacter flavidus (assembly GCF_024055575.1). Classification (GTDB taxonomy): domain Bacteria; phylum Bacteroidota; class Bacteroidia; order Sphingobacteriales; family Sphingobacteriaceae; genus Mucilaginibacter; species Mucilaginibacter flavidus. The sequence continues at coordinate 806 of NZ_JAMXOE010000020.1, forward strand.
TGATGGTACCGGTGGTATTATTAAAGTTTAAACCGGCAGGCAATGCAGGGTTGATATAATAGCCGCCGATGGGTTTTATTTCCTTAACCGCATTGTTCCCATAATCGGTCACAAACACATTGTTGGCTGCGTCCACAGTTATCCCAAACAGGAAGCTAAACCCTGAACCGATGACCACCGGTGCGCCGCCGGCTGCGGGAATCTCTTTCACCTGTTTATTGCCGTAATCGGTTACAAATACATTACCGGTGCCATCCACAGCAACCCCAAACGGCGTACTGAAACCGGAACCTATGGTAACCGGCGCGCCCCCCCCAACTGGTATCTTTTTAATGGCGCTATTGCCAAAATCGGCCACATAAACATTGCCATAAGCATCAACAGCTACCCCGGTAGGCGTCACAAACCCTGATCCTAAGGTTACAACAGGTAAGTTGCCGTAAGGTATCATTTTCACGGCGTTGTTACCACGATCAGCAACATAAACATTACCTGCCGCATCAACAGCCACATTAAAGGGCTGCAAAAAGCCTGAACCAAGTGTAATAATAGGACCGCCGCCAACAGGTATTTCTTTTACCAGGTTATTGCCGTCATCGGCTACAAACACATTTCCGTAAGCATCCACGGCAACACCATCCGGTGTATTAAAGCCTGTACCAATAACTATTGGCGTACCTGTACCTCCGGGAATCTTCTTCACCACATTGTTATTCTGGTCGCCTATATAAATATTTCCTGTTGCATCAACTGCAATACCTGCCGGGATATTGAAACCGGAGCCCAGTGTTGTTGTGGTGCTGCTGTATGCAGCTGCCGCTGCTCCGCTGCCGGTTGGCGTGAGCGGTGCAATTGCAACACCGGCCATGTAGGTCTGCGGCCCAGCATAACTCATTGTTACTGCGTTAACCTTGATATTGACGGTTGCCGAAGTGCTGCCAAAACCATTATAAGCAGTAACTGTATAATCAGTTGCCGGTTTGGAGGCTGTAGGGGTACCACTTATGGTGCCTGTTGTATTATTAAAGCTTAAACCTGCGGGCAAAGCCGGGTTAATATAATAACCGCCTGTTGGTTTTATCTCTTTTACCGCATTATTGCCGTAATCGGTCACAAATACATTGTTGGCCGCATCCACTGTTATTCCGAACAGGAAGCTGAAACCGGAGCCAATTACTACCGGCGCACCACCGTTAACAGGTATCTCTTTAACCTGCTTGTTGCCATAGTCGGTTACAAAAACGTTGCCCGAGCCATCAACAGCTACTCCAAAAGGAGTGCTAAAACCAGAGCCTATAGTAACCGGCGCGCCACCTCCAACTGGAATCTTTTTTATGGCGCTGTTGCCAAAATCGGCTACATAAACATTACCATATGCGTCTACGGCTACCCCAGTAGGAGTGGTAAACCCGGAGCCAAGAGTAATTACGGCCCCACCCCCCACAGGTATTTCTTTTATGGCATTATTGCCCCTGTCGGCCACATATACGTTCCCCGCCGCATCTACGGCAACGTTAAACGGTTGTAAAAAGCCGGAACCAAGTGTAATAATAGGGCCGCCGCCAACAGGTATTTCTTTTACCAGGTTATTGCCATCATCGGCTACAAACACATTTCCGTAAGCATCTACGGCAACACCATCCGGTGTGTTAAAACCTGTTCCTATTACTATCGGTGTGCCAGTACCTCCCGGAATCTTTTTAACCACATTGTTGTTTTGGTCGCCTATGTATATGTTGCCCGCGGCATCAACTGCAATACCTGCCGGGATATTGAAACCCGACCCCAGCGTTGTTGTAGTGCTGCTATATGCAGGTGCCGCAACCGGGTTACCTGTGCTGGTTGGCGTTAAGGCCGCAATAGCCGTTCCTGCAGTATAAACTTTGGGGCTTGCGTAACTAAAGGTGGCTGCATTTACCGTGATGTTGACCATAGCCGAAGTACTGCCAAAACCGTTATAAGCAGTAACTGTGTAGTTGGTTGCCGGACTGCTCATGGTTGGCGTTCCGCTAATAGTGCCAGTTGTATTATTAAAAGTTAATCCGGCTGGTAACGCAGGGTTAATGTAATAACCACCGATGGGTTTGATCTCTTTAACTGCATTATTGCCATAGTCGGTCACAAATACATTGTTGGCCGCATCCACAGTTATCCCGAACAGGAAGCTGAAACCGGAGCCAATTACTACCGGCGCACCACCGTTAACAGGTATCTCTTTAACCTGCTTGTTGCCATAGTCGGTTACAAAAACGTTGCCCGAGCCATCAACAGCTACTCCAAAAGGAGTGCTAAAACCAGAGCCTATAGTAACCGGCGCGCCACCTCCAACTGGAATCTTTTTTATGGCGCTGTTGCCAAAATCGGCTACATAAACATTACCATATGCGTCTACGGCTACCCCAGTAGGAGTGGTAAACCCGGAGCCAAGAGTAATTACGGCCCCACCCCCCACAGGTATTTCTTTTATGGCATTATTGCCCCTGTCGGCCACATATACGTTCCCCGCCGCATCTACGGCAACGTTAAACGGTTGTAAAAAGCCCGAACCAAGTGTAATAATAGGGCCGCCGCCAACAGGTATCTCTTTTACCAGGTTATTGCCATCATCGGCTACAAACACATTTCCGTAAGCATCTACGGCAACACCATCCGGTGTGTTAAAACCTGTTCCTATTACTATCGGTGTGCCAGTACCTCCCGGAATCTTTTTAACCACATTGTTGTTTTGGTCGCCTATGTATATGTTGCCCGCGGCATCAACTGCAATACCTGCCGGGATATTGAAACCCGACCCCAGCGTTGTTGTAGTGCTGCTATATGCAGGTGCCGCAACCGGGTTACCTGTATTTGTTGGCGTTAAGGCCGTAATAGCTGTGCCTGCGGAGTAAACTTTGGGGCTTACGTAACTAAAGGTGGCCGCGTTTACCGTAATATTCACGGTTGTAGAGTTACCGCCGTAACTATTGTATGCGGTAATGGTATAGTTAGTTGCCGGGCTGCCAGCTGTTGGTGTTCCGCTGATGGTGCCAGTTGTATTATTAAAACTTAAGCCGGCAGGTAATGCAGGGCTAATGTAGTAACCGCCTATCGGTTGTATCTTTTTCACCGCGTTGTTGCCATAATCGGTCACAAACACATTGTTGGCCGCATCCACGGTTATTCCGAACAGGAAGCTAAAACCTGAGCCGATGACAACCGGCGCGCCAAGCGGGTTACCGGCCACTATCTCTTTTACCTGTTTATTGCCGTAATCAGTCACAAACACATTGCCCGTGCCATCAACGGCCACGCCGAACGGCGTGCTGAACCCGGAGCCGATGGTAACCGGGGCACCACCACCAACCGGAATTTTTTTAATGGCGCTATTGCCGAAATCGGCTACATAAACATTGCCATAGGCATCTACAGCTACCCCCGTAGGAGTGGTAAATCCCGACCCCATGGTAACCACTGCACCTCCGCCCACCGGAATTTTTTTCACGGCATTGTTGCCCCTGTCGGCCACATATACGTTACCTGCTGCATCCACTGCTACGTTAAAAGGCTGCAGAAAACCGGAGCCCAGGGTGATAATAGGGCCGCCGCCAACAGGTATCTCTTTTACCAGGTTATTGCCGTCATCAGCTACAAACACATTTCCGTAAGCATCTACGGCAACACCATCAGGTGTATTAAACCCTGTGCCAATAACTATTGGCGTACCTGTCCCCCCCGGGATCTTTTTAACCACATTATTGTTCTGATCGCCTATATAAATATTGCCCGCGGCGTCAACTGCAACACCGGCCGGGATATTGAAACCCGACCCCAATGTTGTTGTACTGCTGCTATATGCAGGCAGTGCTGCGCCGCTGCCAGTTGGCGTAAGCGGTGTAATTGCAGCACCGGCTGTATAGATTTTCGGGCTGACGTAACTCATAGTTACCGCGTTAACCGTGATGTTCACCACGGTTGAAGTACTGCCAGAGCTGTTATAAGCCGTAACCGTGTAATTAGTTGCAGGTTTGGCAGCGAGCGGTGTACCGCTAATGGTCCCCGTTGTATTGTCAAAATTTAAACCCGCAGGTAAAGCCGGGTTGATATAATAACCGCCTATAGGTTTTATCTTTTTAACGGCATTGTTGCCGTAGTCGGTCACAAATACATTGTTAGCTGCATCGGTGGTTACCCCGAACAGGAAACTGTAGCCGGAACCAATAGTGGTAATGGCGCCGCCGCTGGCAGGTATTTCCTTAACCAACTTATTGCCATAATCGGTAACAAACACATTGCCCGAGCCATCAACGGCCACCCCGAACGGGGTACTGAACCCGGACCCGATGGTAACCGGGGCGCCGCCGGCTACTGATATTTTTTTAATAGCGCTATTGCCAAAATCGGCCACATAAACATTGCCATAGGCGTCTACAGCCACCCCCGTAGGAGTGGTAAATCCCGAACCCAGGGTAACTACCGCCCCGCCGCCAACAGGAATTTTTTTAATAGCGTTGTTGCCCCTATCAGCCACGTAAACGTTGCCGGCCGCGTCTACCGCCACATTAAATGGCTGCAGGAAACCCGTTCCAAGGGTAATGACGGGCCCGCCGCCAACAGGAATTTCCTTTACCAGGTTATTACCGTCATCGGCCACAAACACATTGCCTGCGGCATCTACTGCAACGCCATCCGGGGTATTAAAACCCGATGCTATTACTATAGGCGTATTGGTGCCCACCGGGATTTTTTTCACAACATTGTTGTTTTGATCACCTATGTAAATATTTCCGGCTGCATCAACCGCGATACCCGCCGGAATATTGAAGCCCGAACCCAGTGTAGTTGTACTACTGCTATAAGCAGGCGCTGCGACCAACCCTCCACCTGGAGAGAGCGGCGTAATTGCCGTACCAGCAACATAGGTTTTAGGGCCTGAGTAAGTCACATATGGCGCCTGGGCCGATAATTTAGCGGGCATTACTGCCATAAAAAATATGGCGCCCAGCGCTAAAGCACCTTGTTTTAATAGCTTGGCGGGCAAGTTAAACTTTGACAGGGGTATTAGGTTTTTCATTTTACTGAATTTAAATAGTTAATAGTTATAGATAGACCATGTGATTCTTATAATGACATAAACTGGGTTAAATCCGGCTAAAAAGGAGTGCCTTCAGCGCGCTAATTAAACCAGGGCTTAGTAATGTATAGACGATAGAGACAAACAAGGGCAGATCTCAATCTTAAAAACCATGATTGAGGTTTTGGCTTTTGCTATAGTCAGATTTAAACTAAAAAAGTATTTATTAAAAATAAAATAAATCATTCTACAATACAATATTTTTATTAAATAATAAGTACTCAAATATCAATAATTAACTGTTAAGAAAAATAAACAGTGCAATTATTAAACAAGTTAAACTATTGATAATCAAAACAACCGACTTTGTCACGATGTAAAATTAAAGGATGAATGCAAACTGGGCAATCCCCTAAAAAGGGGGTTTTTAAAATAAATTTTTATACTGTAAAATAAAAGGTCAACTTTAAATAATTGATTTGCATATCATAAGCATGAGATATTACAAAGGCCGCCTGGTGTTGAGTTGTTTATTAATGGCCGCACTGGTTATAAGTGGCATTAATAGCTTGCATGCGCAACCTTCGCAAATAACGCCCGCCAATAATATCAGGCAAATAGACCGGCTGCTTTTAAGGATAAAAACGGTAGAGGATACGGATACAAAAACAGCTTTTGTGCTGATTGCCGAAGCAAAAAAACTATGCGCAATTGCCAAAGTTGACACCTTAACAGCCAAGGTTTATAACGAAGAGGGCTTTTGTAATTTTTATGCAGGCAACTATAAAAGATCTGCGTTAACGTTTGACAGTTCGGCCTATTTGTGGAGAAAGTATAACCGCCTTAATTATTTTAAAGCCGTAAATGACAAGGCAACCGCATTAATGTTTAACTCGGAATACCACAAAGCCCTGTTAGCCTTTTTCGAATGCATGGGCATGAATAAATATGTAAATGATAAGAGACTAACAGGCAAAGTATTAAATAATATAGGATTGGTTTACGAAAGCATTAATGACCCTGACAATGCTATATTTTATGAAAAGAAATCGCTGGCATATAAACTTGCAGCGCATGATTCACTATCATTAGCGCGTACCTATGGCAACATAGGCGATGCGTTTGCAAACAAGGAAATGCCCGATAGCGCCATTATATATGAGCAACGCTCATATAAATTGTATTTTTTAGCACATGATAAGGTGGGTATATCTATAGCCTTAGGTGATATTGGCAACATGTACCGAAAAAAACACATGACTGATTCGGCCATAAGTTACCTGCTCAGGGCTGTCAATATCGCCCAAAAATTAAGCTATGTTGAAAATACTGCCAATATTGAAGATTACCTCGCCGAGAGTTACATGCAGCGGCACGACTTTAAAAATACCTGGAAATATGCTTCGATGGCTGCTTCATATGTTCCGCAAATAACAGATAACGATTTTTTGCAGGAGCATTACAACCTGATGTACCGATATTTTAAAGCAACAGCAAACACACCAAAAGCATTTGACTATCTCCAAAAACTAAAAGCTGTTGATGATTCGATATTTAAGCAGAAAATAAATATACAGAATGAAAAAATTGCTTTTGAATATGAATACAAGCAGAAAAAATTAAAAGATAGCCTGGTCTTCCAGTCACATATAAACGAAAGTGAAAAAAAGGCCGCGGCATCGCGGAACCGGTTTAACATTTCGCTTTCGTTACTGCTAGTTGCTGCCTTACTTGCGGTAATATGGTATAGCCGTAGTAAATTGTTGCAAAAACAAAATATTATGGCCCAGCAAAACTTTACCATGCAGTCGCAAAAAATAAAGGAGCTGGAAAACGAAAAACAACTGCTGGCATCACAAGCGGTGTTAAAGGGGCAAGAAGAAGAGCGTAGCCGGCTCGCGAAAGACTTACACGATGGGCTTGGCGGCTTGCTGGCCGGGGTTAAGCATTCGATTATAAATATGAAAGAAAATTTAATTGCAGGCATCGGTAACGTCCCTGTATTTGAAAAGTCGCTTAACATGATAGATACCGCGATAAAAGAATTGCGGCGGGTAGCACAAAATATGATGCCCGAGGCATTGGCAAAGTTCGGTCTCACGGAAGCATTGAAAGACTATTGCGCCTCTTCATGCACCGCATCATGCCAGGTAATTTTTCAATCATTTGGCAGCGATCAACAGATAGATGCTGCAGCCGGGATAATCATTTACCGTATTATCCAGGAATTGGTAAACAATGCACAAAAACATTCGGCAGCGAGCCAGGTAATGGTACAGCTTGTAAAAGGAGACGACTGGATAACCTTAAGTGTTGAAGATAACGGTAAGGGCTTTGACGTAAATGGGCTAAAGCAGTCAACCGGCTGTGGCTGGAGCAATATTAAAAGCCGGGTAGATTACCTTAACGGCAATATCGACTTAAAATCGCAGGCGGGAACCGGCACCTCTGTAAATATTGAAATAAAAATCACTCAAACATGATCAGCGTTTTTATTGTAGATGACCACCCCGTGGTAGTTGAAGGCATACGTTCGTTATTAATTAACGAAGACGGTATTTATTGGGCAGGGCACGCCTTAACTGCTGCTGCCTGCAGTGCATGGTTTAACAGCAATAGTGCCGACGTAATTTTAATGGATATTAATTTACCCGACAAAAACGGTATTGATTTGTGCGCCGAAACAAAAAAAAAAAAAAACCTAAAACACAGGTACTGGCATTAAGCACCCTCAACCAGCCGTCGTATATCCACAAGATGATTGAAAATGGAGCAAGCGGATATATCCTGAAAAATGCCGACAAAGAAGAGCTGTTGAGTGCTATTAAAGATGTTGCAGGCGGAAAAACTCACCTGTGTATTGAAGCACTGGAAGTAGTAAAAAACAGCTCCAATAATCCGGGCGGCAAACCCATACTTACCCGGCGCGAAAAAGAAATTCTCGCCTTAATTGCGGACGGTTTAACTAACACCCAAATGTCGGAAAAGCTTTTTGTAAGCCATTGGACGGTTGACAGTCACCGCAAAAGCATCATGACGAAATTAAATACAAAAAATACCGCGATGCTTATTAAGTACGCCCACGAGAATGGGTTATTGTAGGTGTCGAACAATTATATTCCATTATTCAACACCTACTTTTCCACCCTGCTAATATTTCAGCACAATAAATCCCGCTTTGTGCTTAGTTTCATTACCGTCTTTATATTCAAGTGAGTAAAAATAAGTGCCGGCTTTTTGCAGCTTGCCATTGGTGCTATGTCCATCAAATACCTTCGTGTCATTATCATAGCCCTTTGCTTCGTATATCAATACGCCGCTCCGGCTCATAATCTGAAGTTTATTTTCAGGATAAGTTGTTATGCCATCTATAATCAGCACATCACTTATTCCGTCGCCATTGGGCGATACGCTTCGGTGCACGGCAATGCTGTTACTACCAATTGGCTGCTCTTGCTGGTCGTACTTCATTATGGCTGCTATCGGTCCCGGCCTTGTAAACGTTATGCTGTATGTTTTAGTCGTTACACCATCCTGTGCCGTTACCACCGTATTAACTACGGTAGTTCCCACATTTAAAGCTATCGCCCCCGAGGCTGTTCCGCTGGCCACCGTTACCCCATTTACCTTTATGGTTGAAGTAGCACTTTGTGATGTAGGCATTATTTGAACACTCGATGTAGTATTAGGTACCGTTGCTGTATAATCTACATAATCGGGGCCGCTTACTATCGTCAGCGTCGTTGCAGGGATTACCTTTAGCTGGGTTAATAACGCATTGTTTGATGCCGGGCGAGTTACCGTTAAGGTATAGGTCTTCGTGGTTACCCCATCAGGTGCGGTTACTACCGTTGTTACGGTATTGGGGCCAATAACCAGCGGCAAGGCTGCTGATGCTGTTCCAGAGGCTACTGTTGTTCCGTTTACCTTTACCGTAGCACCTGCATCGCTGGTTGCAGGGGTTACTGTTATCGAATTAGTAGCATTGGTTACCATTGCGGTATAGCTGATTGTGCCCGCCGCAAAAACTGGTGTAAGCGTGCCGCTGCTTAATTTCAGGCCGGCCAGGTTAGCATTAACCGAAATCTGACGCGTAAATTTTATCGAATAAGTTTTGGTGGTTACGCCATCCTGCGCTGTTACAACCGTATTAACTACATTGTCGCCAACGCTTAATGGTATGGCTGCAGAGGCTGTGCCGCTGGCCACCGTAACACCGTTTACCTTTATGGTTGAAGTGGTACTTTGTGAGGTAGGCATTATTTGAACGCTCGATGTTGTATTTGGTACCGTTGCTGTATAATCTACATAATCAGGGCCGCTTACTATCGTCAGCGCTGTTGCGGGGATTACCTTTAGCTGGGTTAATAACGCGTTATTCGAAACCCGGGTTACCGTTACGGTATAGGTTTTGGTGGTTACACCATCCTGAGCAGTTACTACCGTTGTTATGGTATTGGGCCCAACAACCAGCGGCAATGCTGCTGATGCTGTTCCAGAGACTACTGTTGTTCCATTAACCTTTACGGTTGCACCTGCGTCCTGTACAGTTGGCGTTACTTTTATCGAGGCCGTAGTATTACTTACCGATGCCGTGTAACTGATTGTGCCCGCCGCAAATACAGGTGTAAGCGTGCCGCTGCTTAGTGCTAAACTGGTCAGATTAGCGTTGGATGAGGGTAAGCGGGTGAATTTTATCGAATAGGTTTTGGTGGTTACGCCATCCTGTGCGGTTACGACCGTATTAACTACATTGTCGCCAACGCTTAATGGTATGGCTGCTGAGGCTGTGCCACTGGCCACCGTTACCCCGTTTACCTTTATGGTTGAAGTGGTACTTTGTGAGGTAGGCATTATTTGAACACTCGATGTTGTATTTGGTACCGTTGCTGTATAATCCACATAGTCCGGGCCGCTTACTATCGTCAGCGTTGTTGCGGGGATTACCTTTAGCTGGGTTAATAACGCATTGGTTGAAACCCGGGTTACCGTTACCGTATAGGTTTTGGTAGTTGTGCCATCCTGCGCAGTTACCACTGTGCTGATAACATTCTGCCCAACAACCAGCGGCAACGCCGCTGATGCACTTCCGGACGCAACCGTTGTTCCATTAACTTTTACCGTAGCACCGGCATTGCTGGCGGTAGGTGTTATAGTTACAGATGCAGTGGCATTGCTTACCGATGCAGTATAATTGATTGTACCTGTAGCAAATACCGGGGTAAGGGTGCCTGCGCTAAGTGTTAAATGTGACAGGCCTGCATCGCTTGAACTGTTGCTCAGCACAGGTAAAATAGTGGTAAATAACCCCCGGCCATGGGTGGCTGCTGCCAGTGTACGATCTGAGGCGCGGTATTTTAACATGTCGACCTGAACATTTGCCAGCCCGGAGTTGGTAGGTGACCAAACTGTTGAAGTGCCATTGAGCAGGTCTGTCGACCAAACTCCTAATTCGGTGGCAATTATTGCTTTGGTGTTTGCACCCGGGTAAAACATGGCCCAGCGAACTGGCATATCGGGCAAATTGCCTTCAACTAATGTCCAAACTGGCGTAGCAGCAGTAGCATTTTTTGTCTCAAAAACACTTGGATAGCCATAATTAAAATAAGACACCAGGATATGATCTTCCGAAGCCGGGTCAACAGCAACGCACGATACCGAACCGGTACCCGATCCGCTTGGCGATAAAACAGTACCGGCAATACTTGTACCGGTATTTGCAGTATTAACAACAGCCACTTTACCATTATCAAGCCCAAAATATACCCGGTTGGCTGTTAGTGGAGCAACTGTAACTGATGTTATATTTGCTCCACTAAATGCGGTAACATTTACTACCGAAGTGCTGGTTCCCGCAGTGATGTTGTTCCACCGGAAATATTGTCCGCCTGAGTAGCCTGAATACAGATTTTTTGAACTGGAATCATAATCCGACGGATTAATAAACGACCCGGTATTTCCAAAAAAATGCTCTACGAAATTCACACCATCGGTAGCCACCCAAAAGTTGTTATAAACATATGACGTTAGCTGGATATTGCCGTTTGCCTGGTCGATAAACGCATTTGCACCATCACCGCCTGTTACCTCATTTGTTGGATTTATACCGGCAGCGGTAAATTGCTGCGTGCCATTGTCCTGTGCTCCTGCCAGAGCATAATTGGTGCTGGTTGGGTGCAACGCAACAGAATAAAATTGGGTTACGTCATACCCATTGTTCTTATCGGCAAATGAAGGATGTGCCGCGGTAGCTGTTGAAGTGTAAAAAATACCACCATCGCAGCCCATCAAAAACCTGGTCGCCGAGCCTGGAGCGTATGCATAAGCATGATGGTCGGCATGTACATACTGGTCGGCGTTTAACCCGGCCACTTCGCCGACGTACCACTGCGTCTGAACCGTCCAGGTAGTGCCGCCATCAATCGACTGTCCGCCATCCAAACTGCCGGCACGTATAACATTGGCGTTGGTTGGGTCGACAGCTGCTGCTATGGAGTACCATGCCTGGTCATTGTTAAAGGTGCTTCCGGTTGGCACAGTCTTAACAGTCCAGGTGTTAGTGGCTCTGTTATATCGCTGAAAAGAACCGAGACCGTAACTATTAGTCCCTTCAAATAATGCATAAACTGTATTAGCGTCTCCGGGCGCGAGGGCGAGCTTAATACGCCACCAATCGGTGCTCGACGGCGTAATGGCACCTGCTGTGTTTGGCGTTATATTGGTCCAGGTCCCCGCATTTCCGGTATTTGCTCCATTGACTGTAAAATCAGAAACGTAAATATGCCCGGCACTAAATACACCATCGCTCGCATACACATCGCCATTGGTAGCCATCTGAACATCGGCCGCTCCTGTAGTGGATACTGCAGTGCTCCAAGAAGAACCACCATCGCCCGATTTCATTATACCGAAGTCCCGTGCAGCTAAATACACACTGCCATTTTTATCAACTGCTATAGCATTTATATTTGTATAAAATGAAGTGCTGATTAGCCGGGTCCAGTTAACGCCGCCGTCAGTGCTTTTCCAAACGCCGAGGCCCTGAATAGCATCGCCGTTGTAGAATCCTTCACCAGTACCAGCATAAATCTCCTTGAGGTTAACCGGGTTTTGAGCGATACAACTGATGGCTATATTTTCAAAGAAATCATTTATCTTAGTCCATGACACAGGCGAAGCTGTAATATCGTTGGTAACCCATAAACCGCCGCCTACACCGCCGGCAAATACTTTTTTATAGCCATTTCCGGCATCGGCTAAATCAAACATTAAAGCCCTGGTACGTCCACCTACGTTGCTCGGGCCTCTTTCATTCCAGGCTATGTCACCTATTGAAGCTACTGGAGGAACAGCGCCCGGTTTGTTTGCCGACTTAATGAAATTTGCACGCTCGGATACTAACCGGTCTTTAATTCGCCTTGCTTGTATCAGCCTTTCGGTTGGTACCGCTTGAGTTACAGGGTCCTTGGTCCGGGCGGTCTCTTGCTCCTGGCGGGCGCTTACATCGTCGTCAATGCCATCTTCCGGGTGTTTTTTATCCTTATCAAGGTCTTTGTCTTTTATTTTGGCTTTGTCCCGGTCGCGGTCTACAACTACTTTTTTTGCTTTTGAAACCTGCCGCGGGGTATCAGCAATACCGAAATTGCTTTTTACAGGCAATGTTTTTTCCAACAAAACTTCCCGGTTTAAGGCGGTGGCATTTTGAAAAAATGCGGCAAACAATAAAACCATTAAGATTTTACCAAATGATCTTAAGTAAAGTGTTTTCATGTGACGGGTATTGAATTGTGATTATTTGTTTACAGGCACAACCAAATATTGAATTTGCTTTCGGCAAAAAAATAAAAGAGTGTCTTAATCGCTAGTATTAGGCCTACGCTGATTTCGTTTCTAAATATAGATATTAATTTTAAAAACAACATGTTTAAATAAAGATTGATCGAAAAAATGGCAAGACTACAATTGACTTCGTCGATGTAACACAACGGATTAGTTTATCAACCCATAGCAGCCCATAAAAAAACTCATGAATATTGGTCACAATATAATATTTGATAATACGGCTGTTACATTAAACCTGATTTTTAAAATCATAATGCTATATTTACCATGCAGCATGTACCATTAACCCCAATTTTATCAAAAACAGCTTTTCCATATTTTTAATCGCGTTAATCGGGTATTACTCATTTGGAGCATCCTTGTTTTATTTGCTTGAAATTCAAGGCTGTAAAATAAAGGCTGAAGAACATGCTGAACGCGACAGCGGGGCAGCAGGCAAAAAGCTCGTTTTATTTTCGTCGGATAGTAAAGGGTTCAAGCTGGTTGATGATGATGAGATAATTGCCAACGGCAAAATGTACGACATTGTTAAAACCCGTACAAGTAACGGAATAACATCATATTATGCACGCGCAGACGCCGACGAGGACGAATATGTAAGTAAGCTAACAGAGATTGAAAAGGGCAATGCTGCAGAAAAATCGTCGCCCGGAAAAACTATTAAACTATATGAGGCAAAATATTTCGCTGCAAAGAAAAACCTATATCCTGACTGTTTTTCATTAGACCTTCCGCCAGGGGCAATCACCCTGGAAAACACGTTGTTGTATAACGCTCTTTTTAAAGACATATACGCTCCCCCGCCAGATTATTTGGCCTCCTGATTATTTTCCTGTTTTAAATTTCTGAAGTGTTTTCTTTAATAAACACTGGCGCTCATTTCCTGTAAATGGGCTTTATCGTAATTTAATTTTATCAATACAATTTCTTCTAAATTTTAAAGAATGAAAATACCTCTTACTTTTAAATATATCCTATTTGTTTTCCTGTTTTTGATGGCTCATACATCTGCTGAGGCTCAAAATTCCATCAGTGGGAAAATAACCAATGGCAAAAGTCACTCAAGGCTGGCCGGCGCAACCGTGCGTATTCCCGATCTAAATATTTCGGCCATTTCCGATTCGCTCGGAAACTATCGCATAAAAAACATAAGCAAAGGTGCTTACCTGCTCGAAGTTAGCAGCATAGGATACGCCACCCACATCGAAACGATTGACATAAACGGCGATGTAACAAAAAATCACGAACTCGTTGCTTCTGCAACGGTGCTGAATGAAGTTGTGGTAACCGGCGTTAGTTCTGCCACCGACAAACAAAAAACACCCATACCACTCGCCACAGTAAGTAATGCAGAATTGCTTCAAAATTCATCAACCAACGTAATTGATGCTATTGCCAAAACACCCGGTGTTTCAGGCATGACAAACGGTCCGAGTATTTCAAAACCCGTTATCCGCGGTTTAGGATATAACCGCGTACTTACCATAAATGATGGTGTGCAACAGGTTGACCAGGCCTGGTTTGATGAATTTGGCATTGAGGCCGACGGAAACGCTGTAAACCGTTATGAAATTTTAAAGGGCCCTGGCTCACTGGCTTACGGTTCTGACGCTATTGCCGGTGTAATAAACCTTATCCCGGAGGCTATCCTGCCCGAAGGCCAAACAAAAGGCGATATCCTCTTTAACTATCAGACCAATAACGGACTTATAAATAATGCGTTTCACCTTGCGGGTACAAAAAACGGAATTGCCTGGAGCGCCCGTGTAGACAATACCATGGCGCATGCTTACCGCAATAAGTACGATGGATATGTCTTAAATTCGCAATTCAGCAATTTTAACGCTGATGCAACTATTGGCATCCACCGTAAATGGGGGTATTCACAACTGCATGCAAGCTATTTTGATTTGCGGACCGGCATAGTCGACGGAACCAGGGATTCGGTTAGCGGCCAAATGGTCAGGCCAGTATCTTATCCCGACCTGAATGATGGCGAACCCACCTATGTATTGCCAACCCACCAGGAAAAAGTAACTTATACGCCATTTGTCATCAACCAAAAAATACGGCACACAAAAGTTGTGTGGGACAATAATATAGCTGCCGGCAGCGGTCGCATTAAGGGGATATTTTCATGGCAAAAAAACCAGCGCCAGGAAAATAACGACCCAACCATCCCCGATGTTTCCGATATCTACTATAGTTCAAACGCGGCCACATACGATATGCGTTATGTTTCTTCACAGGAGGGTACATTTAATTATACCGGGGGTGTAAACGGGGTTTACCAATCGTCCCAAAGCCTGGGCACGCTGTTGCTGATACCAAATTATAACTTTTTCGAAATTGGCGCCTTTGCCATTGCCAATAAAAAAATAGGCAACCTTAACCTTAGCGGTGGTATTCGCTACGATACCCGAAGTTTTAACGGCCTCGACCATTGGGTTGATTCCACTACGCAGGCACCTGTGGCACCGAATGCAGAAAACGCGTTTCACGAGTTCCAGGGCTTTAAATCACATTTCAACGGGATATCCTTTAGCGTTGGTGGTGCCTACAACTTTTCAAAAAATGTATTTTTAAAGGCTAATTTATCAAGGGGATGGCGTGCACCGAACGTTGCCGAAGCTGCAGCAAACGGCGTGCACGATGGTACAGTAGTTTACGAAATAGGCGATCATGACATCAAGCCGGAAACGAGTTTGGAAGAAGATATCGCCTTCGGTGTAAATTCAAAAGATGTCGACTTCGAAATTGATCTGTTCAATAACAGGATAAGCAATTTTATTTACGCAAGGGGACTTAAAGATGCCATGGGTGCCGACTCCATCAACAATTCCTTAAACGCAGTTGGTTTAGGTGCCGCGCCAGTTTATAAATATACTAACGGAGGGGCGCAGCTGTACGGCGGCGAGGTAGCTTTTAACATACACCCGTCTTCCGTACCGTGGGTTGAGCTAAACACCACGTTCAGCTATGTATATGGCCATTTGCTTAACGCGCCCGATTCAACCAAATACCTGCCGTTTGTGCCACCAACGAGGATTACCGCCGACCTGAAATTCCCGGTCAGCAAAATAGGCAGTATTATAAAGAATGCGTATTTTAAAGCTGGCATGTTGACCTGTTTCCAGCAAAATGATGTGTATCGCCAGTATGCTATTTACAGCGGGTTAAATACCGAATTAACACCTTATGAATATGCTGCCAGTACATCGGCAACTAAAGGCTATGTGTTGTTTAATGCCGGAGCGGGCGGTGATATAGTTTCAAAAGGCAAAACCATTTGCAGTTTATACATCATTTGCAATAACATCTTCAATACCGCCTATATCGATTATATGAGTCGCTTTAAATATCTCCCGGTAAATTATACCACCGGCAGGGTTGGCGTTTATAACATGGGCAGGAATTTAAGTATAAAGCTGCTGATCCCTTTGAATTTTTCAGGTAGTCACATTTAAAATTATTTTTTGGGCTTGTATTTATTAATCACACAAGCCACCCAAAAGGGCATTCCACCAGGCTGGGATGCCCTTTATTTTTTGCAGAAATTTTTTATCTGGCCTGAACTTTTTTTAACGCTGCTATATCAGGGCTGTATATGGTTGTTTTTACTAAATTTGGTTGATAAACAAACAGATATATTTAAATATCACGCTTACCCGTCAATTAATTTACAGGCTTATGAGGTTACCAAACTCCCCTAAACGCTTTTTGCTGGCTGCGACGCTTTTATTTTCCCTGTACTGCGCTCGTACAGCCGATGCACAAACCATCGACCCATCAGCGTTCAATATGCTGCAATGGCGGATGATAGGGCCGCATCGTGGCGGCCGGACCGTAGGCGCAACGGGCGTTGTTCAACAACCAAATGTTTTTTACATTGGTGTAAACAATGGCGGCGTTTGGAAAACCAATGATTTTGGCCGCACCTGGCAACCTGTGTTTGATGAGCAGCCCACCGGCTCCATCGGCGACGTAGCCGTTGCGCCGTCAAACCCCGATGTGCTATATGCCGGTAGCGGTGAAGGTATTCAAAGGCCTGATCTTTCGGTAGGCGATGGCGTCTATAAATCGACTGACGCCGGTAAAACATGGGTAAATACCGGACTAAAGGATGCACAACAAATTGGCGGGCTGGCAATAGACCCGCGAAATGAAAACAAGGTTTTTGTGGCAGCTTTGGGGCATCCCTATGGCCCGAATTCAGAAAGAGGCGTGTATCGCACAACTGACGGCGGCAAAACCTGGGAAAGAGTTTTATACCGAGACGAAAATACGGGCGCCATACAAGTAACTATCGACCCCAACAATTCAGACATTATTTACGCCGATATGTGGGCAGGCAGGCAGGGGCCATGGGAAAACGGGGAGTGGGAAGGAACAGAAAGTGGTTTGTTTAAATCTACCGATGGTGGCAACACCTGGAAAAAATTAACCGCAGGATTGCCAACCATTGCCGATGGTTTGGGGCGGATTGGTTTTTGCATTGCCGCAAGTAACTCAAAGCGTTTGTATGCCTGCGTTGATGCAGCAAAGGGTGGCGGCTTATACAGATCGGATAATGGTGGCGAAACATGGACGGAGCAAAGTACGGATATCCGTTTATGGGAGCGCGGTGATGATTTCGCGGAGTGTAAAGTTGACCCGAAAAATGAGGATATTGTTTATATAGCAAACGTAGTTACCTGGAAATCGCTCGATGGCGGCAAAAACTGGAAAGCCATAAGGGGTGCACCCGGAGGCGATGATTACCATCGTTTGTGGATCAATCCGCAGCATCCCGAAATAATTTTGCTGGCAAGCGACCAGGGTGCCGAAATTACGGTAAACGGCGGCCAAACATGGAGTTCGTGGTATAACCAGCCAACAGCGCAGTTTTATCATGTAAGTACCGACAATGCTTTTCCATACAATGTTTACGGCGGCCAGCAGGAAAGCGGCTCGGTAGGCATTGCCAGCCGGGGAAACGACGGCCAGATTACTTTCAGGGAATGGCATACTGTGGGTGCGGAGGAATACGGTTACGTGGCCGCTGACCCGCTCGATCCTAATATTATTTACGGGGGTAAGATTACAAAGTTCGACAAGCGCACAGGCCAGGTTCAAAACATAGCACCCGAATTTGGCAGAAGAGGAAAATATCGTTTTGTGCGCACGGCGCCTGTTATCTTTTCGCCGGTAGATCAGAAAACGTTGTTTTTTGCCGGGAACGTATTGTTCAAGACCTTAACCGGCGGTAACTCCTGGCAGGTTATCAGCCCCGACCTTACCCGCAAAACCTGGGATGTTCCGGCAAGTGTGGGCATCTATACCAGTGACAAATTGAAACAAATGCCGCAGCGTGGAGTAATCTACACCGTAGCGCCGTCGAATAAAAATATAAACACCATTTGGGCAGGTACCGACGATGGGCTTATCCAGCTTACCAATGACGGCGGTAAAACCTGGAAAAACATTACTCCGCCCGAGGTTACATCGTGGAACAAGGTTTCGTTAATTGATGCCGGGCATTTTGATGATCAGACCGGCTATGCGGCTATCAATAAAATCAGGCTGGATGACATGAACCCTTACATCTACAAAACGCACGATGGCGGTAAAACCTGGAAAAAGATTGTTAATGGTTTGCCTGCCGACCCTGTTAACGCGGTACGGGAAGACCCGCTTTGCAAGGGTTTGTTATTTGCCGGGACAGAAAGAATGGTTTATGTTTCGTTCAACGATGGCGAAAACTGGCAACCCTTAAGGCTGAACATGCCTGCCAGCTCAATCCGCGACCTGGTAATAAAAGGCAATGACCTCGTTGTGGCTACCCACGGGCGCTCTTTTTGGATACTGGATGATATCGCAGCCCTGCGGAACCTTGCTAAAATTAAGGACGCCAGCCAGACAACTTTATACCAAACCGGGCAGTTTTACCGGGTGCGATGGAACATGAATACCGATACCCCCCTGCCGCAGGAAGAACCTGCCGGGCAAAATCCGCCTGATGGGGCTATTATTGATTATTATTTAAAGGATAATGCAAAGGCCGTAATCAGCCTCGAGATATTGGATGCTACAGGGAAATTAATGCGGGTTTATAAAAGTGATGACAAGCCGTATGACGTCCCCCCTGTAAATATTCCATTATACTGGATCAGGCCGCAACAGGTACTTTCTACCGAAAAAGGCTCGCATAGGTTTATATGGGACCTGCACACCCAGCCACTTGACTTACCTGCGGGTTATCCAATTGCAGCAATTTATGGGCAAACAGCACCTGTGCCAACATCACCATGGGTAATGCCCGGGAATTACACCATAAAATTAACAGTCGACGGCAAATCATACACCCAGCCACTAACTGTTAAAATTGATCCCAGGGTAAAAACACCGCAGTTGGAATTGCAAAGGCAATATGACCTGTCGGACAAATGCTACCGGCATTTAAAAACTGTGATAACGGCGTCAGCAAAGCTAAATAGTCTGCATGAGCAGATCGGTAAATTATTGCCGAATGCAAGCGGCGAATTGGCAGCTACACTTAAAAAAACAGACGCGGATGCGCTGAAAATTGAAAATGGTGCACCGGCAAATAAGGCTGAAAGTTTTAATGGTTTACGCGGCAGCCTTGGCGGGCTGATGAACTTATTGCAGGAAAGCGAAATGCCAATTACCACACAAGCGGCGGCTGCGGTCAACCAGGCTGATAGTTATTTTAACAACTTAAATATAAAATATAACGAGCTTACCGGAAACGGATTAAAAGCTTTAAACGAGCAATTGGCCCGGGCAGGAGCGGGAAAAATTAGTTTATAGTAATACCCGTGATTTTTATTGCATTAACACCGGGGCCAGCTCAACCGCTGGCTCGTCGGATGTTACGTAAACTTGTTTATTGTTGAGTATACCTTCCAACACAAAACCGTTTGCCTTGGGAGCATTAAAATTGCCCTGCTCAGTGAGTTCCAATCGGATTAGTTTTGTTTCTAACCCGGGTTTGATCACAAAGGTGGTTTTTGCGTTTTTAATTCGGCCGATTATAACTGAGTCCTGGTTTACCTGTAAAATATTCACCGAGTACTTTACGCCTTTGTACCAGGCTGTTTGCCAGGCAGGCGATTGTTTATTTTTGCTGATCTCTATGAAACATAAAAGGGTTTCGGTGTAACCTTTAACCGCTTTGCCGTCCCTGTCTACAGGCGCATTGCCCATGTATTGCGTTTTAGAAAACAACCATATTTTTTGACCCTGGTATTTAAGCGCTAAACACGAGGAAGAAACCACGAGTATGAATAACAGGTACTTCGCCATAATTAATAAAGATACGAATCTCATTGTTAAACATCAAAGCTGCACATTTAGTATGCTTTTCAGCAACAATAGCTTTAATTGCTATTGAATTTATCACATTCAATAACAGGCATTTAACACCGCACTTCACCCAACAATCATAGACTTCCAAACCAAGGCGTTCTATGAACTGGTCTCTAATCTCAACTCCATAAGGCTTGAGTGTGAATCCTTGTGCGTTTTTAACTAATCCCCGGTCTCTAACCTCTAATTAACCACCCCTAATATTTAAGCACAATAAACCCGGTTTTGTGCTTGGTCTCTTTCCCATCCTTATACTCAAGCGAATAAAAATAAGTGCCCACTTGTTGCAGTTTACCATTGATGCTTGAATGGCCGTCAAATGCTTTGGTTTCATTATCGTAGCCTTTTGCCTCATACACTAAAGCGCCGCTGCGGCTCATTATCTGCAACTTGTTTTCAGGGTATGCTGTTATCCCGTCTATAACCAAAACATCGCTGTTGCCATCACCATTGGGAGATACGTTTTGGTGTACAGTCAGGCTATTGGCGGTGATTGGCGACTCCTGCTGGTCATACTTCATTATAGCCGCTACCGGCCCCGGCCGTGTAAAGGTTATGCTGTATGTTTTAGTCGTTACATCATCCTGTGCGGTTACCACCGTATTAACTACGGTAGTTCCCACATTTAAAGCTATCGCCCCCGAGGCTGTTCCGCTGGCCACCGTTACCCCATTTACCTTTATGGTTGAAGTAGCACTTTGTGATGTAGGCATTATTTGAACACTCGATGTAGTATTAGGTACCGTTGCTGTATAATCTACATAATCGGGGCCGCTTACTATCGTCAGCGTCGTTGCAGGGATTACCTTTAGCTGGGTTAATAACGCATTGTTTGATGCCGGGCGAGTTACCGTTAAGGTATAGGTCTTCGTGGTTACCCCATCAGGTGCGGTTACTACCGTTGTTACGGTATTGGGGCCAATAACCAGCGGCAAGGCTGCTGATGCTGTTCCAGAGGCTACTGTTGTTCCGTTTACCTTTACCGTAGCACCTGCATCGCTGGTTGCAGGGGTTACTGTTATCGAATTAGTAGCATTGGTTACCATTGCGGTATAGCTGATTGTGCCCGCCGCAAAAACTGGTGTAAGCGTGCCGCTGCTTAATTTCAGGCCGGCCAGGTTAGCATTAACCGAAATCTGACGCGTAAATTTTATCGAATAAGTTTTGGTGGTTACGCCATCCTGCGCTGTTACAACCGTATTAACTACATTGTCGCCAACGCTTAATGGTATGGCTGCAGAGGCTGTGCCGCTGGCCACCGTAACACCGTTTACCTTTATGGTTGAAGTGGTACTTTGTGAGGTAGGCATTATTTGAACGCTCGATGTTGTATTTGGTACCGTTGCTGTATAATCTACATAATCAGGGCCGCTTACTATCGTCAGCGCTGTTGCGGGGATTACCTTTAGCTGGGTTAATAACGCGTTATTCGAAACCCGGGTTACCGTTACGGTATAGGTTTTGGTGGTTACACCATCCTGAGCAGTTACTACCGTTGTTATGGTATTGGGCCCAACAACCAGCGGCAATGCTGCTGATGCTGTTCCAGAGACTACTGTTGTTCCATTAACCTTTACGGTTGCACCTGCGTCCTGTACAGTTGGCGTTACTTTTATCGAGGCCGTAGTATTACTTACCGATGCCGTGTAACTGATTGTGCCCGCCGCAAATACAGGTGTAAGCGTGCCGCTGCTTAGTGCTAAACTGGTCAGATTAGCGTTGGATGAGGGTAAGCGGGTGAATTTTATCGAATAGGTTTTGGTGGTTACGCCATCCTGTGCGGTTACGACCGTATTAACTACATTGTCGCCAACGCTTAATGGTATGGCTGCTGAGGCTGTGCCACTGACCGTGGCTACACCGTTTACTTTTATGGATGCAGTAGCATCCTGTGCTGTGGGCGTTATTTTAACGCTGGTTTCGCTGTTAGGCACTGTAGTTGTGTAATCTTTGTAATCGGCGCCGCTCACTAACATAAGTGATGTTGACGGGCTTATTTTCAAGGTGGTTAACGCAGCGTTATTTGATAGCCGGGTTACTGTTAACGTATAGGTTTTAGTGGTGGTTCCATCCTGAGCGGTTACTACCGCGTTGATTGCATTGGCCCCGACAACCAGCGGCAATGCTGCTGATGCAGCCCCTGACATTACTACCGTTCCGTTTACTTTTATAGTGGCCCCGGGTGCGGCGGCTACTGGGGTAACGGTTACCGACGAAGTAGTAGCAGGCAGGACTTCAGTGTAGCTGGTAATTGACGGCGCAAACACGGGCGATAAACTGCCTGCATTTGTTGCAAGGGCGGTAAGGTCGGCATTAACCAATAAACTGTTAACAGTTATATTTACCATTGTGAAATTACCAGCCAAGCTGTTATATGCTGTAACGGTATAGTTGTTTGCGGGCGAAACCGCAACCGAGGTGCCGCTGATGATACCGGTGCTATTATCAAAACTGAGGCCGGCGGGTAAAAATGGGGTTATGAAATAACCGCCAACGGGCTTAATTTCCCTTATGGTATTATTTATCTGGTCAGACACGTAGATATTTCCCTTGCCATCTGCCGCAATACCGTACGGGTTCAGGAAACCTGTTCCTATAGTAATGGTGCTGCCACCACCCGCAGGAATTTACCTTATTTGTTTATTGCCCGAGTCGGTTACGTAAACGTTGCCTGCCCCATCGGTTGTTACGCCAAACGGAACGCTAAACACGCCTCCTACGGGCACCCAACTGCCGCCACCATGCGGGAATTTTTTCACCGCGTTGTCCTCCAAATCGGCAACGTAAATATTCCCGGCAGGGTCAACTGCTACGCCATAGGGGCTAAGCAACTCGCCGCTTGTCCCTAAAACAATAATTGGGCCGCCGGCTGCCGGAATTTCCTTTACCTTATGATCGCCAAGGTCCGACAAATAGACATTGCGGGCAGCATCAACAGCCACGCTATAAGGATTTGTAATGCCCGAACCTATCACTACCGGGCTGCCACCGCCCGCCGGTATTTTTTGGATGCCTGTTGCGCCATCGGCAACATATACGTTACCCGCCGCGTCAACGGCTACGCCGTTCGGCTGGGCGAACGTACCTATAACAACGGGAGAGCCGCCATCCACAGGTATCTTTTTAACCTGCCCGTTGTTTAAGTCGGCCACGTATATATTACCTGCCGGGTCGGCCGCAACGCCGGCCGGATTGCTAAGGCCCGAACCAAGGCTCGCCATATTGTTACTGTATCCGGGTGCCGCAACCACTCCGGTAGTTACAGGAACAAGTGGTGTTATTTTAATACCTGTTGAGTAGATTTGAGGGCTGTTGTAGCTAATGGATAACGCCGGTGGCGATGATGGATTAACCTTTATATTAACTATAGCAGCAGCACTGCCGGTACTGTTATAAGCAGTAACTGTATAATTTGCCATAGGGCTTTCTGCTGATGGCGTACCGCTAAAAATTCCCGTAGTGCCATCAAAATTTAAGCCTGCCGGTAAAGACGAACTGATGAAATAGCCGCCAACAGGTTTCATTTCTTTAACTGCGTTGTTGCCGGTTGCTGCAACAAATACGTTGCCTGCGCCGTCGAGCGCCAGGCCATAAGGACTTGTAAATCCCGTCCCCAGGCTAACTGGTGCGCCGCCGCCCGCCGGCATCCGTTTTATTGCGTTATGGCCATAGTCGGCAATGTAAATATTGCCTGCAGCATCTACGGCCACTCCTTCGGCATTACTAAAGCCCGAACCAATACTTACCGGGGCGCCGCCACCGTTTGCCGGGATCTTCTGTATGGTGGCACTTCCGTTTGCAACGTACACATTACCTGCTGCATCAACCGCCAGGCCGAATGCCACGCTAACTGTGGCTAAAGTAACCTGTTTGCCGCCTTTCTTTATTTTTAAAATGGCTCCGTTATCGGCCACATAAACATTCCCCGCCGGGTCGGTCGCCACACCATGCGAGCTAATTAACCCAGCGCCTACGCTTACCTGACTGCCCCCAGCGGCAGGAATCATCTTTAAACCGTTGCCGCCGTCGGCCACATATATATTTCCGGCAGCGTCAACAGCTACCCCGTAAGGCCCCTCATAACCCGAACCTAAGGTAACCGTTGCACCTCCACCCGCCGACATTTTTTTCACCAGGTGATGGCCAAAGTCGGCCACGTATATATTCCCGGTAGCATCAAGCGCTACCCCGTAAGGAGAATTGAAACCCGACCCTAAAGTTAGGCGGGTGCCGCTATATAGCAATCCGGCTACGCCGGTGCTTGTGGGCGATAACGGAGAGATGACAGCGCCTGCCGTATAGGTTTGCGGGCTGTTATAGCTAATGGTTGGCACCTGGGCAAATAATTTAAAAGGAACTATAACTGCAAAAAATAACGAGGCCAGCAAAATAATTCGCTTTAATTGCAACGTGAGGGGTAAGGGGCAGGCTTTTCGCATATACTTTGTTTTCAAATAATACTTTATAAAGGCGGACACCTTGTTTTTTTATAAGCATACTATAATCTACGCTGCAATCCCATCCATTTTTTAAGCCGCTGTTAAAGCCGAGCGGATAAAGGCATATTCTTCTCTAAAAATCGGTAAAAAGCTATATTTTTAAATAACCACGAAGGTTTGCTGCCGGTTAAAAACAATTAAATAGCAGAAGATCAGATAATAAATGTAAATTAAAATATTTAATAAATCAAAAATATTTAACATATACAGTTGGTTATCAATATCAAGCCATGCAAATCGGCTAATCATTACTATTATAATAAGATATACTTTAAATATCAAAGCTGGTAGTTAAACAGCAAAACATAGCATTCCGCTTGTTAAAAACTTATTGCCCGCTATACCTGCGTTCAACCTCCGCTTAACAAAAAAGCCGGGAACCAGGAAAAAAACATCCCCGTTCCCGGCTTAGTGGTCTGCATATTATTAACGTTTCAGCACAATAAACCCGGTTTTCGCTTGGTCTCTTTCCCATCCTTGTATTCCAGCGAATAAAAATAAGTGCCCGCTTGTTGCAGTTTACCATCGACGCTTGAGTGGCCGTCAAATACTTTAGCCTGGTTGTCGTAGCCGCTGGCCTCATAGACCAAAACTCCGCTGCGGTTTTATCTGTATTTTATTTTCAGGACCCACAAATTAACCGCCATTCCCCTATTTAAAAAAACACTTTTCAATTCTCATATTTATCCTTACATTTGCGGGCTAATTGTTGCTCATTGAAATCGCTAAGAAATTATTCGATTCCTTTTACCGGCCTTAAACTGGGGAAGCACCAGTTTGAATACGATGTTAATGACGCCTTTTTAAATGAGTTTGAATACTCGCTGGTTAAAAAAGCTGACTTAAAGTGTCGCGTTGAACTGGAAAAGCAGGAGACAATGTTAATACTAACGTTTGACATTGCCGGTACAATTGATGCAAACTGCGACAGGTGCCTGGCGCAATATCCGCAACAGGTGGATATACACGAACAGGCTATTGCGAAGTTTAGCGAAGAGGCGGTTGATGAAGATGAAGAGATTATCACCCTTACTAAAAACGATCACGAGATCAATATAGCAGGGCTGATTTATGAATATATAAACGTTGCATTGCCGTTTATAACTGTTTGCGATAACGAGGGTAATACACCCTATTGTGATAAAGAAATGCTGGACAAGCTGAATAAGCTTACCGCAAATAACGAACAAAATGAGCAGGCCGACCCGCGGTGGGACGCGCTCAAAAATATTAAATAATATAAATACCAGGTTTTATGCCACATCCAAAACGCAAAATATCCAAATCGAGGAGAGATAAACGCAGAACGCATGACAATGCAGTTGCGCCAACTTTAACTACCTGCAAAACTACAGGTGCCGTACATTTGCCACACAGAGCTTATACTGTTGACGGTAACGTTTACTACAACGGTAAATTACTGATTGAGAAAGCAGCAGTAGCTTAAGTTTTAATTTTCTGAAATGAAGATTGGCTTAGATATTATGGGCGGTGATTTCGCTCCCAAAGCAACCGTTTTAGGGGCAATTGAAGCGTATAAAGTTTTATCAGCTAATCAGAAACTGGTGCTTATAGGTGACAAGGAACAAGCCTTAAGCATTCTTCACGAAAATAATTTCAGCCCCGACAATTTCGACTTTGTACATACTACAGAGGTAATTGGCATGGGCGAGCATCCCACCAAAGCCGTTGTTCAAAAGCCAAATTCAAGCATATCGCTGGGGTTTAAGTTGCTTAAAGAGGGCGGTATCGATGCATTTTCGTCCGCCGGTAATAGCGGTGCTATGCTGGTGGGCGCTATGTTTAGCGTTAAAGCAATTCCGGGCGTATTACGCCCTGCCATAACAAGCGTTATGCCTAAACTTGAAGAAGGTTTGGGCATTTTGGTTGATGTAGGCGCCAACGCCGATTGCAAGCCTGAATACCTTTTTCAGTTTGGTGTTTTCGGCAGTTTGTTTGCACAATATGTTTACAACATTTCCAACCCGCGTGTTGCCCTGGTAAATATTGGCGAGGAAGAGGAAAAAGGTAACCTGCTTTGCCAGGCAGCTTACCCGTTGATGAAGGAGAGCACACAATTTAATTTTGTGGGCAACGCCGAAGGCCGCGATATGTTCAGCGATCTGGCGGATGTATTTGTTTGCGATGGTTTTACCGGCAATGTGATGTTAAAGTTTGCCGAATCATTCTACGTGATATCGCGCAAGAAAAAAATTAAAGACGATTTTTTTGATAAGTTCAATTACGAGCAATATGGCGGCAGCCCCATTTTAGGGGTTAACGCTCCGGTTGTGGTTGGCCACGGCATATCAAACGCCGAGGCGATTAAGAATATGGTAGTGCTGTGTAGAGACATGGTTGAAAGTGGCCTCACAGAAAAAATAAAACTGGCTTTCCAGTAAAAAAAATTAGAATGGCTAAAATTCATGCTGCCATTACGGCTGTGAATGGTTATGTACCCGACTACGTACTAACTAACCACGAGCTGGAAACAATGGTAGATACCAACGACGAGTGGATAACCACCCGCACGGGTATTAAAGAACGAAGGATATTAAAGGGAGAAGGGTTAGGCACATCAGACATGGCAGTTCCGGCTGTTAATGGTCTGCTTGAAAAGCGCGGCATCACAGCCGACGAAATTGACCTGATCATATTCTGCACATCTACTCCCGATCGGGTTTTCCCGGCTACAGCAAATATACTGGCGGATAAAATTGGCGCAAAAAACGCATGGGGCTACGACCTGCAGGCTACCTGCTCAGGGTTCCTGTTCGGCCTTGCTACCGGCTCACAATTTATTGAAAGCGGCAAGCATAAAAAAGTTTTAGTTGTTGGCGGCGACAAAATGTCGTCGATGATTGATTACCGGGACCGTGCAACCTGCATTATTTTTGGCGATGGCTGCGGTGCCGCATTACTGGAACCGAATACCGAAGGAAACGGTATTATCGATTCTGTATTGAAAAGCGATGGATCGGGTGTTCCTTTCCTGCACCAAAAAGCAGGCGGCTCGATGAGGCCAACCACACATGAGACTGTTGACAATCGCGAACACTATTTATACCAGGAAGGGCAGTCTGTTTTTAAATTTGCTGTCACCAATATGGCCGAGGTTGCTGCCGAGGTTATGGAACGCAACAATCTTACATCCGATGATATTGCCTGGCTGGTACCACACCAAGCCAACAAACGTATAATTGACGCAACAGCTGTGCGTACCGGCGTTAGCCCCGATAAGGTGGTTATAAACATTGAACGCTATGGCAACACAACAAACGGAACTTTGCCCTTATGTTTGTGGGAGTGGGAAAACAAATTCAAAAAAGGTGATAACATTATTTTGGCAGCCTTTGGCGGCGGTTTTACCTGGGGCGCGCTTTATTTAAAATGGGCATATTGATTTGCAGATTTTAATGTGCGAACGGGAAACGAAAAAAATTTATACTTTTAGTCCCTTGTATTTTAAAGTTTGCGCATTGGCATAATTTGTACTTTACAGTAAAAAAATAAAAATGAGTAAAATTCATGCAGCTATTACTGCTGTAAACGGTTACGTACCTGAATATGTATTAACCAACCATGAACTTGAAACCATGGTAGATACTAATGATGAGTGGATAACCACCCGTACAGGTATCAAAGAACGCAGAATATTAAAAGGCGAAGGACTTGGCACTTCGGATATGGCGGTGCCTGCTGTTGAGGGCCTGTTAAAAAAACGCGGAATTGGTGCAGACGAACTTGATTTAATTATTTTTTGCACCACCACCCCTGATCGTGTTTTTCCGGCTACGGCCAATATACTTGCCGATAAAATCGGCGCAAAAAATGCATGGGGATGGGATTTGCAGGCGGCCTGTTCAGGCTTTTTATTCGGCCTTGCAACCGGCTCCCAGTTTATTGAAAGCGGGAAACACAAAAAAGTTTTAGTTGTTGGCGGCGATAAAATGTCGTCGATCACCAATTATAAAGACCGCGCAACCTGTATTATTTTTGGCGATGGCTGCGGCGCAGTCTTGCTTGAACCAAATGATGAAGGTAATGGCATTATTGATACTATAACACGTAGCGACGGCTCTGGCGTAGCCTACCTGCATCAAAAAGCTGGTGGCTCTGTGAGGCCGGCAACCCACGAAACTGTTGATGCCCTGGAGCATTTTGCCTACCAGGAAGGCCAGGCAGTGTTTAAATTTGCCGTAACAAAAATGGCCGATGTTGCCGCCGAAGTTATGGAACGCAATAACCTCAGCAGTGACGACATTGCATGGCTGGTACCGCACCAGGCCAACAAACGCATTATTGATGCTACAGCCAACCGTACCGGTGTTACCGCCGATAAGGTAATCGTAAACATTGAGAAATATGGCAACACCACTAATGGCACTATACCTTTATGCCTTTGGGAGTGGGAAAACAAATTTAAAAAAGGCGACAACCTTATTTTAGCAGCCTTTGGCGGTGGCTTTACATGGGGCTCGATATATTTGAAATGGGCTTATTAATGTGTGAATGTGATGCTGCGAAAATCATAAATTGATTGTCATCCGCACACTAAAAATCCACACATTTGCACATCAATTTCGAACATTATCAAATATGTTTTGTTTATTTGCTTACAACTGACTGTTAACCCTAATTAAGAAAATCCGCACATCTGCACATTTAAAATTCGCACATCAATTATGCATATTTGGAGTTTGCACATCTGCACATTAACATATAACTTTATCAAAACCAATTAACCCCCGGGCATGGATATTAAACAAATTCAGGATCTTATACGCTTTGTCTCTAAATCAGGAGTAAACGAAGTTTCAATAGAGCAGGAAAATTTTAAAATCACAATTAAAACCAACACTGCTGCTACAATTGTGAACGCAACCGTACCTGACGCAAGCTTTGGCCATGTGCACCAGGCCGCACCTGCCGCTGCTCTTCCGGCTGCTGCACCTGCACCCGCCGCTGCTCCGGTAGCCGATACATCGCATTACATAACCGTAAAATCGCCAATGATTGGCACTTTTTACCGCTCGGCAAGTCCGGATAAACCATTGTTTGTAAACGTGGGCGACGAGATAAAGCCAGGTGGTGTGCTTTGCATTATCGAGGCAATGAAATTATTTAACGAAATTGAATCGGAAGTTTCGGGCCGTATCGTAAAAATACTGGTTGATAACGCATCGCCGGTTGAATACGACCAGCCGTTATTTTTGGTTGAACCGATGTAAACTCAATTTGAAGATAAGTTAATTTGAAGATTTGAAAATGACCTTTTCATCTTCAAATTTTCAAATCGCCAAATTTTCAAATCAAAAACATGTTTAAAAAAATATTAATAGCTAACCGGGGAGAAATTGCCTTGCGAATTATTCGCACCTGTAAAGAAATGGGCATAAAAACCGTAGCTGTATATTCAACTGCCGACCGCGACAGCCTTCACGTGCGTTTTGCTGATGAAGCTGTTTGTATAGGCCCCCCTCCCAGTCGCGACTCATATTTAAATATTCCGAACCTGATATCGGCAGCCGAGCTTACCAATGCTGATGCCATACATCCTGGTTATGGATTTTTATCAGAAAACGCAAAGTTCTCATCTATATGTGCCGAATACGGCATCAAATTTATTGGCGCTACCGCTGCGCAAATAAATGCCATGGGCGACAAAGCCTCAGCTAAAGAAACCATGAAAAAAGCCGGCGTACCTTGTATCCCAGGTTCTGAAGGTTTGTTAGCCAGTGTACAGGAAGGCATCAGCATAGCAAAAAAAATAGGTTACCCTGTTATATTAAAAGCTACTGCCGGTGGTGGTGGCCGTGGTATGCGCATCGTATGGAAGGACGAAGAGTTTGAAAACGCCTGGGACAGCGCACGCGCCGAATCAGGAGCAGCCTTCGGTAACGATGGTATGTACCTCGAAAAATATGTACAGGACCCGCGCCACATCGAAATACAGGTAGTAGGCGATCAATACGGCAAAGTTTGCCATTTGAGCGAACGCGATTGCTCGATACAGCGCCGTCACCAAAAACTGGTTGAGGAATCTCCGTCGCCATTTATGACTGAGAAACTGCGTAAAAAAATGGGCGAGGCCGCTATAAAAGGCGCCAAGGCCGTTAAATATGAAGGCGCCGGGACAGTAGAATTTTTGGTTGATAAAGACCGCAACTTCTACTTTATGGAAATGAACACCCGTATACAGGTGGAGCACCCGGTTACCGAAGAAGTTATCAATTTCGACCTGATAAAAGAGCAGATTAAAGTTGCCGCGGGTATTCCAATATCGGGCAAAAACTACGAGCCAATATTGCATGCAATTGAGTGCCGTATTAATGCTGAGGACCCTTTCAATAACTTCCGCCCATCACCAGGCAGGATCACTAACTTCCATTCGCCGGGCGGCCATGGGGTACGTATAGACACACATGTTTATGCCGGCTATGTTATCCCACCGAATTACGACTCAATGATTGCAAAGGTAATTTGCGTGGCGCAAACCCGCGAAGAAGCTTTAGCTACCATGGAGCGTGCGTTAAGCGAATTTGTGATTGAAGGTGTAAAAACAACCATCCCTTTCCATTTAAAACTTTTAAAAGACCCTAACTTCCGTGCGGGTAATTTTACTACCAAGTTTATGGAAACCTTCGAATATTCGGAATAATCAAAACCGTGTATTACATTTGACGCAGATACCCCATCCCGGCAAGTAGCCGGGCTTTTATATATAAAAATGGCCAGATTTGGTAGTAAGTTGATCCAGGCGATCAAGGATAAAGGAAACAAATTAGAGGGCGAAATGTCCTTCTTCGAGCATTTGGAAGCGTTAAGGTGGCACCTTATCCGCGCCTCGCTGGCTGTAGTTGCATTTGCTATTGCAGCATATGCCTACTACGATGAAATTTTCAAGTATGTAATAATGGCCCCTACGCGTACTGATTTTTGGGCGTACCGTATGATGTGCGATATGGGCGAGTTGTTTCAACGATTAATTCCGGCATGGTTTAGCGCTAAAGATTTTTGCGTTGATAGTATCCACGTAACGCTTATTAACACCGAAATGGCGGGGCAATTTACGTTGAAGATTAATTCATCATTAATGATAGGCCTGGTATTAGGTATCCCCTATTTTTTTTGGGAACTGTGGCGGTTTATTAAGCCAGCTCTTCACGAAAAAGAGCGGAAGGCCGCCAGTGGCTTCGTAATGTACGCGTCTTTATTGTTCCTTTTAGGGGTAATGTTCGGTTATTTTATAATCACACCGTTATCTATCCGATTTTTAGCAGGCTTTATTGTTAGTCCTGACATTAAAAACTATTTCGATGTAGATTCTTATTTATCTTCTGTATCTACGTTAACGCTGGCAACCGGTGTAGTTTTTCAGTTGCCCATTTTGGTTTATATTGTGGCAAGTCTCGGCTTTTTGACACCCAAGCTGATGCGAAGCAGCCGCCGTTATGCTATTGTTATTATATTGATAATTGCGGCAATAGTAACGCCAACGCCCGATGCGTTAACCATGACTGTAGTTGCGGTACCTTTATTCATTTTATTTGAATTGAGTATTGTGGTAGCCGGCATTGTTGAAAAAAGACGTATGGCAAAGGAATTGGCGGCATAAGTTAATCCAAGCTTCAAAAACAAGCGAAGTAGTCTATAAAATTTAAGCTAAATGGCGACTAATGATAAGTTAGTTGCCATTTGCATTTTACCCGCTTTATCATGGCCGCCGGGACACATTGAATGATTTAACAATTCGATTTGTCCCCATATTACAGATACACTCAATTTTTATGTTAATTTGCATTACAATATGCCCGCCGAGAAACTGCCTTTTTCAAAACAGATTGCTTACGCCTGCGGAATGATAGGCTGGAGTATCATGACTAATATTATTATCGTGATGCTGCCCTACTTTTACCTGCCACCTTCAAACTCGGGGTTGATGCCGTTTGTGCCGCAATTGCTTTTTTTTGGTGTGCTTAATATCCTTTCGGTAATTTTAGCATCCGGCAGGTTGGTTGATGCGTTGTTCGACCCGTTTATTGCGTCGTTGAGCGATAAGAGTACTCACAAAAAAGGGCGCCGCATCCCTTTTATGAAATGGGCGATATTGCCGGCAATTATTTTTTGCGGCTTAACTTTTTGCCCTATAGTAAAAGGCGAAAGCACCAGCAACGCAGTATGGCTAACCTTTACGCTCATCTTCTTTTTTATGAGTGTAACTACCTACATTATACCATATAACGCCCTGCTGCCTGAGTTAACCAGCACGGCAGCCGAAAAGGTTAAGTTATCTTCATTTCAGCAGGTAGGCTTTGTGATAGGGATAATAATTGGCGCCCTGGTAAATAACTTTGCCGATTTGGTGCAAAGCGGTTTTCACATTACCAACCGCGACACCGCCGTGCAATATACCATTTGGGCGCTTTGCGTTTTTGCAGGGGCGATAATGTTGGTGCCGATATTTGCTATAGACGAGAAACGATATTCAGAAAGCAAACCGTCGCACTTGCCTATTATCCAGGCTGTTCGTAAAACGTTCAGCCAGCGTAATTTTAAATACTATCTCATTTCAGATTTCTCGTTTTACATGGCGCTTAGTATCATATCAAGCGGGCTGCTTTTTTTTATTACTGTGCTGCTGCACCTTCCCGAATCAATGGGCGGATTGCTAATGGGTATAATGGTGATGGTTTCGTTGTTGTTTTATCCGCTGATAAACTACCTTTCGAAAAAAAAAGGGAAAAAGCCGATCGTGCTGTTCTCCTTCGCCCTGCTTAGCTTGATATTTGCCATGATATTTTTTTTAGGGAAAATACCACTGCCTCCGAAAGTACAAGTATACTCGCTGGTAATTTGCGCCTCGTTCCCGCTTGCATCACTGGGCATCTTACCAAACGCCATCCTGGCCGAAATTGCTGAAAAGGATTCCGCCGAAACCGGCGAGAACCGAGAAGGGATGTTTTTTGCCGTAAAATATTTGTTTGTAAAACTTGGCCAAACGCTGGGCATTGCGCTGTTTGCCTTCCTCACCGTTTATGGCAAAGACCCCGGTCATGACTTCGGCCTCCGCCTCAATGGAATTTGCGGGTTTGCCCTGTGCCTGATAGCATTCTTGTTTTTTACCCGCTTCAGGGAGAAGAAACCGCGTTTTAAAAAAGCTGGCAGTAGGCAGTAATCAGTTCACAGTTCAGAAATCCCGCTGCAAACTGCAAACCGGTAACTGTAAACTATTTAACGCCCTACATTATTCGGCCTTGAGTAAACCAAATGCATTACGTTGATATTGCGCATGGCAAAGGCTGCTTCGCAGTAGCATAGGTAATAATTCCATTTGCGGATGAACGTATCGTCAAATCCCAGTGTTTTTACTTTCGAAAGATTGGCGTTGAATGAATCGTACCAAAGTTTCAGGGTTTTTGCGTAGTCAAGCCCGATATCTTTCAAATCAACCATCGTCAAATCTCCGGTTCGGTTTATTGAACTGTTAATAGCGCCGACAGAAGGAAGTAACGAGCCAGGGAAAATATGTTTCTGAATCCAGTCGACACCTTTTTTTAAGCTTTCGTATCTCGAATCGGGCGAAGTTATTACTTGTATAGCGAGAATGCCATTCTTTTTTAGCAGTTCGTGGCATTTTTTAAAGTAAACATCCATAAACTTATGGCCCACGGCTTCCAGCATCTCCACAGATACTATCTTGTCAAAAACACCTTCCATCAGCCTGTAGTCCTGCAAAAGGATTTTCACCCTATCGCCGAGGCCTTCGGCTTCCACGCGCTCAACGGCCAGCTTGTGCTGCTCTTCTGATATAGTTAAGGACGTCACCCTGCAGCCGTAGGTCTTGGCCATATAAATTGCGTTGCCGCCCCAGCCGCTACCAATCTCCAGCACATGGTCGGTAGCCCTTAAATGCAATTGGCGGCACAATCGCTCGTATTTGGCCAGTTGCGCTTCCTGCAGGCTTAAGCCATCGCGGTAAAAGTATGCGGCGGAGTAAGTCATGGTCGGATCCAGGAAGCTGGCGAAAAAATCGTTATTTAAATCGTAGTGCTCAGAGATGTTTTTACGCGAGCCCTCAATGGTATTGGCGCGCTTGAAGTGCGACAGCTTATTGTATGCTTTTAACAGGTTAAGCGATAAGGCTTGAATTTTACTACCCGATATGCCCGGGGCGTTTTCGATATTCAGCAGCACCCATTTTATCACATTTGTGATATTATCGGTATCCCAAAGACCATCAACATAAGCCTCGCCAAAACCAATATCGCCAAACAAAATAATGCGTTTATAAAACTCATTGCTGTTTACAACGATGCTTGCGGCTATGCTGCCTTCGCCATTGCCAATAGTAATTTGTTCTCCATCCGTTAAGGTGAGGTACAGGTTACCTTTCTCCATTTTACCAAGGATCTTTAAAACCAAATCCTGGTAAAAAGTGCTTTTTTTAACGAGTGTAATTGTGTTGGCCATAGTTCAAGTATCTCCAAATTTCAGCGATTGTAATATTTACGTAAACTAACCGGATAAAAGTTTTATCAAGATAACAAATTTCAATTAATTGTATGGCCTATAAACTTCTTTTTGTAGTTCAGGGTCATCCTCTTTTTTGTGAAAAGGTATTTTCTTTAACCACAGCTTTAATGCCTGCCAGTGAATAAGACTAATAACTTTTAAGGTGATTAGCGGGAAACTGAAAAAATAAAGCAGTAACGTCGAATCTTTTAATTGTTTGCGTTCCCCAGTTAATGTGCTTATAAAAAACCGGTTGCCGGCTTTGTCATAATCGTCTATTTTTACTTGTAACCTTTCGCCGGGTATGTGAAGGTCGAAATCAAAATTGGTATCCATATCAATAAACGGCGATACATAGAAATACTTTTCCGTGTTTAGTTTAAACCGGTCATCCTGCATCGTATCCCCACCCAAAAAATAAGGTTTCATCTCCAGGAACGTATTGCAAACCTCGACAATTGAGCATACCGGTTGCTCTTGCTCATCGTAACAAAAATAAAACGACACCGGGTTAAACTGGTAGCCAAAGGTGCATAGGTTAGTAAGCACCATAATCCGGCCTTTGCCAATGTCAATGTCGTTTGCAAGCAGGTAGTCTGTGATATGTTGCTTTATATTTTTTGATGTATCGGGTTTTTCGCGGGGCAACTGCAGGTGGTCCCTGTCCCTGAAATTAAAGAGGTTGAACCGGTTACGGCTCATAAATTTCAGTTGTTTGTGCAGGGTGTCAATTTCATCCAAATCCAGGTAGAACATGAACACATCGTAATGAAACCGGTGTACCTTGGGGGCTAAACGGTTATGCATTACGCGCGCTTTATACAGGCAGGAATTCATAATGGTAAGTTACGAAAAATTGTATGGTTAGGATGTGCGTGTGGCTTAGAAACTGTGCCATTGTTTTTGAGTGCAGGCCTGCGACCTGCCTTGACGGATGCCGCCCCGTTGGGGCTGGATGGTCTGCCTCTGTTACGAGGTCGGGGTGCCTATTATTTTTTAAGTACCGGCACTTTAAATTAAAGAATATCTTAGAAGCCAAAACGGGGCGAAATTCACCAGCGCAGGTCGCAGGCATGTGCTAAAAGCCGTCCTATTTATCATCATCACTATCCGGATCCGCAACAGGTTTTTTAACTCCTACAGCAGCCAGTACCGGCTTACCAATTACTTTGTAACTGCCTTCGCCTTTAAGTATCTGGGCAATCATCTCTTTATCCTGCATAACCTTTACAGCCTGGCCAAGCTCTTTGTCGTACTTAAAATTGGTTTCATACCGGCCTTTTTCGTAGTAATAGCGACCGGCTATTTCGTTTTCAAGTACTTGCTTTATCTCTTCTTTGTGCAATTGCAGGTCATTCTTTTTGCTGGCAGCCATCTTAGCTTTCAGGGCATCGTATTCGGCTTGTATTTCGCCAAACTGCTTTTCTTTGGTGGCCTCTGTTTTTAAGCTGGAAAGCATTTTTTCAGATGCCGTGTTGTAGCTGTAATTTTTGCCATCTAAAAACTTCACGAAGTCGGCATAGTCGGCATCGCTGAGTGAAAACTTTTTGCTGGGTTCAATTGTGGGATGCGTATTACGGTAGTTATTTGCAAAATCAAACACAAATAGTTTACCTACCAGCGCCTGGGTAATATTTGCAAAGCGATCCTGTTTAACAAACACATCGGGGTAAATACCGCTGCCATCATAAACAGAACGGCCATTTTTTGTTTTAAACTCGTGGATTAACGAATCGGCTACTTTTACTACGCTGCCATCATCTTTACGGTGGGTGTAATCTATTTCCTGTATACAACGGCCCGATGGCACATAATATTTGGCAATAGTAATTTTTACGAGGCTATTATAGGGCAGGTTAAACGTTTGCTGCACCAGCCCTTTACCATAGCTGCGCTGACCGATGATAATGGCACGGTCCAAATCCTGTAATGAGCCAGCAACAATTTCAGATGCCGAAGCCGAGTGATTATTTACCAATACAACCAATGGCAGGTTTGGCTCCATTGGCGCACTCATGGTGTTATAGGTAAAATTCTTCTCTTTTATTTTCCCCTTTTGCGATACTACTTCAACATCTTTCGGCACAAAAAGGTTAACAATCTTAACTGCCTCCTGCAAAATGCCGCCACCGTTCGAACGCAGGTCGAGTATAATACCGTTAGGGTTGTTCCTTTTGATAGCGGCAAGTGCATTGGTAACTTCGTCGGCCGAGTTTTCTAAAAACTTGTCCAGTTTTATATACCCCATATTACCGTCGACCATGCCAGAATAGGACACATTTGGTTGTTTAATTTCATCGCGCACCAGGTTCTTTTCAACAGGGTTTGCATCGGTTCCACGCTTAACCAGTAACTTAATATTGGCGCCCTTTGCACCTTTAAGCAGCAGGCTCACCTGGTCGTTATTCTTGCCCTCAAGCGCTATGTCGTTTATTTTTAGCAACTGGTCTCCGGGGCGGATATCGGCCTTAGCAGCCGGAAAGCCCGAAAACACGTCAGACACGTACACCTTGCTGTTGCGCAAAAAAATGCCGGCGCCTATGCCGCCATATTGTGTACTAACATAGTGTAGCTTATAGTCTTCAATTTCGTTTTCGGGTACAAACTCGGTATAGGGGTCCAAACCATCGAGCATGGCGTCGACACCGGTCTTTATCATTTTTGATGAATTGATATCATCAACGTAGTTAATATTAACTTCTTTGTATACCGATGCAAACACATCCAGGTTTTTTGACAGCTGGAAAAGGTCGTCCTTAAAGCTAAATGTTGTTATAGCCAGCACCAAAACGGCACCTATCCAAAGTTGCCTTTTATATTTATTCACTGTCACTTTACCCTTGTTCATCCCCTAAATTATTTAAAATATAAAACTACAAAAAACTATAATAGTTTGTACGGTACCCGCTGTTTTACAAACGGTTATTGTCGATATTAACTAACGCTTTCTTCAGGGTAAATAGTACATAGTTCCTGTCGCGGTTAACCAATTGCATTATTTTAGCTATCAGGCTTTCTTCCTGTCCTTCGGTATATTGCAATTGCTCATCACTAAGGTGATTATACTTACGCTGAATTTTTATTTTCACCCGTTCCCACTCTTTATTGCTTATGCTGATTTCGGCCATATAAAATTTATTTTCAACAAAAATATGAAAATAGAACGTGCTTATTAGTAATTTTTTGGCAAGGCTATTGTTAAGGCAATGTAATTAATTATTGAATTAAGCGTTTGGTACATTAATTATGAAAAACAATGGCGCCGTGCAACATTACCCCTGTCGGCCGCCGATCAATTAAACTAAAAAAAGTACTATGAAAAAGATTCTATTAAGTGCAGCAATACTGGTAGCGGCATGCATCAGTGCAAAAGCACAATTTTCGTTAGGTATTAAAGCCGGTGCAAATTTTTCTAAAATTAACACCGACAATTTAAGCTCATCAACCCGCACAGGTTACCAGGCCGGTATTTTTACCCGCTTTGGCAGTGCACTGTATTTACAGCCCGAGTTGTACCTTAGCGGCACCGGTGGTGAGTTCCACTCGAGCGATAACAGCGTAAGCGGCAATGCCCACTTTACCAATCTGAACGTTCCGGTGTTGATAGGCCACTCGTTTGGTGAGAAAAATCTCAACTTCAGGATTATGGCCGGCCCGGTTTACACGTCGATACTAAGTAAAAACCTTTCGCAAAGCCTAAGTAATGCTTATGCCGACTTTGGCCATTACAAAAGCAGTACGCTGGGTTTCCAGGCAGGTGCAGGTGTTGACATAGGCGCTATTACTGCCGACGTGCGTTACGAAGGCGGACTGACTAAAATTAATTCTGATTTTGGGCAGCGCCAAAACCTGTTTGCAGTGAGTGTAGGGTTTAAAATACTGTAATTGGGTTGTATAGATTTTAAGAGAGTTGTAGAGGCTTTTTTAATATAGCTCCACTCCGCAGCTTTATAGTCTATAAATAATCAAAAGCCTCACTATTACAGTGGGGCTTTTGATTATAAACCGCTTACGTGGTGCCTGCTCTCAAAAAGTATTAAAAATTAATTTTAATTGGCGGTTACATTCAGTCTTCGGTGATTTACAAAGAGGTGTTAAAACAAACTATTAACGCTTAAAAATCACTGAAATGAAAAAATTTATTACAAGCACCATGCTAATAATGGCATGCGCATTGGCGAGCTGCCAAAAAGAACAAGGGTTAAAACCAGCATCGACCGGTGGTTCAACGCTAGGTGGCAGCGGCTCAAAATCAACCAAAGTTACTGTAACGCCGCCGGTAACCACCGCTCCGGCTACCGACACGGTAACTTCAAAACTGCCAATAGGTTCATTAATAACCACCGGCACCTGGAAAGTAACGTCGTATTTTGAAGGCACACAAAACGCTACCGACAAGTTTGCAACCTACACTTTTACTTTTGATGCATCGGGTAAAATTACTGCAAACCAAAGCGGCAAAATTCTTACCGGAACATGGTTATATCAAAATGCTGTTTTCTATTACGGCGTACCCATTTATGGCTCGAGCCCCGATGGCTTTGTTATAAACCTTGGCGCAGTAAAACCATTAAGCCTGCTCAGCAAAAACCTGTTCATCAGCAAAAAAACCACCACTGATTTTTACCTTAGTAGTGTAAATCCTGCTGAAAACGCGCATGTTAGGTTTAGCAAAATTGCAAATTAATAACACCTCAGCATAAAAAAGGGCTGGTTCATTGTTTGAACCGGCCCTTTTTTATGTGTCAAAATAACAAATAAAAACCTTATATATAAGCAAAGCCCCTGATGGGCAGGGGCCTTTGCTAACCAATTATAAACCTAAATTATGAGAAGAGCTGTAGGAGAAGGAGTCGAACCTTCACGAAGTGGTTATTCTTATTGCTAAGAGTTTCCCAAAACCTTCGCCACCGCGACAAGGAGGTGTGTCTGCCAAAAATTTCACCATCCTACAGGGTTGTAATTCTAAGTCAATAGTTCGTGGTATGTAGTCTAAAACTGACAAAAGACTTAACTTTGCACTACCGACTTAGAAAAAGCTGTTGGGGAAGGAATCGAACCTTCACAGAGTGGTTGGTCAGCCTAAACTGATTTCCCATATTCTCCGCCACCGGGACAAGGAGGTGTGTCTGCCAAAAATTTCACCACCCAACAATGTTTTTACTTTAAAGAACGCTAAGCAAATGTCAATTGCTTATTACAAATCTAACAGACCAATCACTTTGTTGCAAATATTTCAATAGAATATTTGTATTTTTATCAGATTTTAATTATTCTTGTATTATAATAAAGAATTCCAAAAATATGTCCCACAGAAAAGCCCAAAATTTAGAAATTGATAATCTCGATATCCAGATTTTATCGATATTGATGAAGAATGCGACCACTCCATACACGGAAATCGCTAAAGAATTGATTGTTTCCGGCGGAACCATACACGTGAGGATGAAAAAGTTGGAGGAGATGGGTGTAATAAAAGGGGCCAGTTTAGAGGTAGATCCGCAGAAATTGGGGTATGACATAACCGCTTTTTTGGGTATTTTCCTGGAGAAAGGCTCGCAATACAACGAGGCCGTTAAGCAGTTAAAAACCGTAAAGGAGATTGTAGAACTGCATTACACTACCGGCGCATGGAGCATTTTCGCCAAAATTGTATGCCATGATACCACTCATTTGCGCGAAGTTTTAAACGAGCAGATACAAGGTGTTAAAGGCATACAACGCACCGAGACATTTATATCATTAGAAGAAAGCATTAAAAGACAGATTACTTTGGAGTAACCTCTACTTTACACGATACATTTGTAGATACGCCCCGGCTCATCAGGGCGTATCTACGTGCACAAATATCTACCCGCCGCCAAATTGATCAATCGACAATAAACTTTCTTCGGCAATTAACCCGCTTTTGCAAAAGCCAAGCAGGTGCGGGCCATCCAACTGACCGTAAAGTTCCTGGAGGTTACGGTCGCTGCCAAACTTGCGTAGTACCAGCGCATCCTCACCAATACTGCTTACCACCGCCCCGTACTTTTGCACCAACGACCAAAACGACGCGCTAAAAATCTGTTTCGATAGCCGGAAAAATCCCACCTTCTCCAATCCCATTTCGCCGGGTTGATAGGCGCTGGCACGATAAACCTCAACTATTTTTTCAATCTTTTGCAACAAGATGCCCAGCCGGGCTTCGGGTACGCAGGCTTCAATGGTAATTAAAACAACATCGCTAATATCAGTTCTCGATACGTTCAGGCTATTCACCTCGTAGTTTAATTTGTTAAACAGGACGAGCACCTGGCCCAGTAAGCCTTTTTTGTCTTCGGAATAGATGGCAATGATGCAATGCCCGGCGGTTGTTGGTTGTTTTTTCATGATTTAAAAAATTGATCAAAAAAAAAGCCCTCCGTTTTCGGAGGGCTTACTATGTATGTTTTAAAATTTACAAATACAATCAGCTAACCCTCCAATGGCCGGTAATGACAATAATAAGCACCAACAAAGACAACTGCAGCAGGGCTGGCAGTTGAAGGTTAATTGTGCTTATTTTTTTACCTGTACTCATGGTGGTTAATGCGGGCAAGATACGATATTATCTAAACTTATCCTTCAGCGCAGCTAATTTTATAGCAATATCGCTCTCCGGCTGCGGCTCCGGCTTTTTGTTATACGTTGGTTTTTGAAAATTACGCTGCTGATTAGCCGGTTCGCGGCGCTCGTTTGGTGCCGGTTTGGGGCTGTTTTCTTTCATTGAAAGTGATATCCGCTTACGGTTAACATCTACTTCGGTAACGGTTACCTCAACCTTTTGCTGCACTTTAAGCACCTCGTTGGCATCTTTTATAAAGCGATTGGTTATCTGGCTTAGGTGGACCAAGCCATCCTGGTGAACGCCGATATCCACAAAAGCACCGAAGTTGGTTATATTGGTAACAATGCCAGGCAGCTTCATGCCTACCTTCAAATCGTTAATGGAGTTTACGCCATCGGTAAAGCTGAAGGCTTCAAACTGCTCACGCGGGTCGCGGCCGGGTTTGGCAAGTTCAGCCATAATATCATTGAGAGTTGGCAAGCCGGCATCAGGTGTTATATATTTTTGCAAAGGGATGCTTTTGCGCAGTTTGTCGTCGCTCATTAAATCTTTTACCGAGCATTTTAAATCTTTTGCCATTTGCTCAACCAGGCCGTACCTTTCGGGGTGCACTCCACTGGTATCTAAAGGATCCTTAGCATCGCGGATGCGTAAAAAGCCTGCCGCCTGTTCAAACGCTTTATCGCCAAGGCGTGGCACCTTTTTTAATTCGCTGCGGTGTTTAAACGCGCCGTTTTCATCGCGGTAGCTTACAATATTTTGCGCCAACTGTGGTCCAAGACCAGATACATAGGCTAATATTTGTTTCGAAGCGGTGTTCAGTTCAACACCAACTGCATTTACGCAGCTCATCACGGTATCGTCCAGCGACGTTTGCAGTTTGGTTTGGTCAACATCGTGCTGGTATTGGCCAACACCTATTGATTTTGGATCGATCTTCACCAGTTCGGCCAGCGGGTCCATTAGGCGGCGACCGATTGACACAGCGCCTCTAACAGTAACGTCCTTATCCGGGAACTCTTCACGTGCCACGTCCGATGCGGAATAGATTGACGCGCCGCTTTCATTCACCATCACGATGGCTGCACCGGGCAGATTTAAATTGCGCACAAAAACTTCCGTTTCGCGACCGGCCGTACCGTTGCCAATGGCAATGGCTTCAATGTTATATTTTTTGAATAAGAATTCCGTTGTTTTCTCCGCCTCTTTTGCCTGACCGGCGCCGGTATGCGGGAATATGGCGGTGTATTCCAGCAACTTTCCCTGCTCGTCCAAACAAACCACTTTGCAGCCGGTACGGAAACCAGGGTCGATAGCCATGGTGCGTTTTTGGCCAAGTGGGGCACTCAGTAACAATTGGCGCGCATTCTCGGCAAATACGCGGATAGCTTCTTCGTCGGCTGCCTTTTTGGTGAACAGGCGCACCTCCGTTTCCATGGATGGTTTTAGCAGGCGCTTGTAGCCGTCGGCAATGGCTTGCTTTACCTGGTCGGCGCTGGGGTTATTGCCGATGACGAAGGAATCTTCCAGCAGGGCCACAGCTTCTTCTTCAACCGGCTTAATATCGAGCCATAAAATCTCTTCCTTTTCGCCGCGGCGCATGGCCAGTATACGGTGTGATGGCGCAGTTTTTACCGGTTCCGTCCAGTCGAAATAGTCTTTATATTTTATTCCTTCCTGTTCTTTTCCCTCAATAACTTTGGATTGGAAGGTTCCCTTTTCAATAAACAAACTGCGCATGCGGGTACGAACTTCGGCCTGTTCGCTGATGAACTCGGCGATGATATCCCTTGCACCGGCAAGTGCTTCCTCAAAGCTCTTTACACCTTTCTCTTCGTCGATATATTTGGCGGCTTCGGTTTCCGGGTCGATGCGTTTTTGCTCCATCAGCAGGTCGGCAAGGGGTTGCAGGCCTTTCTCGCGGGCGGTGGTGGCGCGGGTTTTGCGTTTTGGGCGGTAAGGCAGGTAAATATCTTCCAGCGATACCATGGTTTCGGCTTCGTTTACCTGCTTTTCCAGTTCGGGTGTAAGCTTGCCCATATCCGTAAGCGATTTAAGGATTGCTTCGCGGCGTTTATCCAAATCGCGTAGTTGCTGCATGCGGTCGCGGATGGCGGCTACCTCTACTTCGTCCAGCTCGCCGGTAACTTCCTTGCGGTAACGCGAAATAAACGGAACGGTGGCGCCTTCATCAAGCAAGGCACTGGTGGCGCTAACTTGTTTTTCGGCGATGGAAAGCTCGGCGGCAATTTTTTTATAGTGGATACTCATAATCAAATTTGGATTGCGAAGTTGAGCAGAATTGAGGGGATTTTCAAGGGGAGGTTTTCAACAAGTGGCGGCACTGTGCTTTTATATTGATACGGTTCTGCCTGAAATTATTCCGCCGCCGCAACTACTGCTTTCCAAAATGCGAAATGATGTTTGTACTAATACTTTATTAAACATCTCGTCTGTTTCCCTATTCAGGGTGCTTAAGTGCAGGTTGCCATATTGGCATATATTGGCTATAATATTGAATCCCTCATCACTAAAATAAGGATAAAATAAAACGCCATTGCATCTTACCAGCCAAAACAGGTGTTTTAGAAAAACGGGTAAATCCACATTGCTTATTTGGATGGCACCATTAAAACTTTTGCTGATTTTGTTTTCGGCAAGATAGTTCAGACCTCTTATTACAGGGCTGTAATCATGATTTCGGAATAACCATGGAGTACTAGCGTCCCCAAGAAAGGCCAGATAACTATACCCTAAGGCACAAGTAAGATTAGTAATGGCCATCGAAAGATTATTACAAAGCCCGACGGTTGAATTAGATTCAATATATAAAATGTAGGAATTGTATGTTTCAGGAAATGTGTCCTTATTTTTGTAATTATTAGATTGTGGATATTCAGGGTTTTGTTGAAGAAATTTCTTTCGGGCTATTTTTTTAAGCATACCCGCAATTTAAATAAAACACTCGATTTAATTATAAATCTCAAATGAATAACCAGGCCAATAGCGATACATTAAATCCCATCCTATCAGAAAAACCATCGGCCCCGAAAGCTATAT
Source organism: Mucilaginibacter flavidus (assembly GCF_024055575.1). Classification (GTDB taxonomy): domain Bacteria; phylum Bacteroidota; class Bacteroidia; order Sphingobacteriales; family Sphingobacteriaceae; genus Mucilaginibacter; species Mucilaginibacter flavidus. The sequence goes on from NZ_JAMXOE010000020.1 coordinate 45,729, forward strand.
TATGGGTAAGTATATTGATGATTATGCTGTTCCTGTACCAGCTGTATTCGCAATTTGGGTTGTTGAAGTATATGCTTACTTACGATGCAGCTCAATGGAATTTTGCGATGGTAATGTACTTTTTCCGTCCGTTGATAGTAATGCCGGTTGCCGCGATTTTATTTGTCCTGCGCGAAAAATACGGTTGGGTTTTGTTGTCAGGCTATTTAATTTATCTGGCCTTTAACACCATGGCCCTGCTTTATTTTGCTTTGAAACACCCCTTTGAGCCCGGCGGACGGATTTCACAACCGCTGCCTTCAGCGCCTGGTTCGTTATTTGGCTGGGCCATTTTTAATGCCGGCTGCCTGTATTTTATGTTTAAAAAAGATGTACGGGAGATTTATAATATCAACCCGAAAAGTATAGTGATAGCCGCTGGTTTTGGAGTGCTTTTAACGTTATCATCGATGGTTGGATAATATCCGCCGCATCAAAACACGTTATACTGCTCATTTTTAAATTCCGACGTCGGCACTTAGACTTCCGACTTCATTCCTACAGTCCCGAATAATAATCATACCCTTCCTCGGCCCAATAGTCTCTTGGCCGGGTGTTACTGAAAGTAATAGTCCCTATGCGTTTTAAATTTTTAATGCCATATTTAACGGGAATGATAAGACGCAGCGGGGCCCCGTGCTGAAGCTGGAGTGGTTTGCCGCTCATTTCGTAAGCCAGCAGGGTTTGCGGATGTATCGCACTCGGCATATCAAGGCCTACATAATAGGCCTTGTCGGGTGTTTCCATACCCAGGTACTCCATTTTGATGTATTCGTCCAATTTGAAATGCTTGATAAAGTCGATGAATTTTACCCCCGCCCAGTGCTGTATCTCGTCCCAACCTTCAACACATTTAAAATCGTAAACGATCTCGGTTTTCGGCAGGGCCATAATTTCCTGCAGGCTTACCTGTAATACTTCGCCACCTTTTTTTACTACCTGCAGCTTCCACGTCGCCGGGTCGAATTTCTTTTTGGCTTCCAACCCGATGTCGCTGTTCACCCTCGCGCCTTTTACTGCCAATTCTTTTGGGTAGGTTTTAACCAGGTGGTTATCACTGAATACCCGGCGAAAAAACAGTTCAGTCTTGTTGAGTGCCTTGCGCAACGGTTTACGGGTGCCCCCTGTAATGCCACCGGCAACTTCCTCCGGCGACTTATACAGCCATCGCCAGCCACCATATGCCCCGCCGGCCAACACCGTAAAACTGGCAAACGAAATAAAATTGCGCCGGTTTATCTTTTGCTCAATGGTGAGCTCCTTTTTCGGTTTTTTAGCTTGCTTGCTCATCGTTGGTGTGTTGAATAGCCGGTTTTGCAGGTTCGTTCACTACTTCAAAACCCGAAATAACGGAGCTGAAGTTTTTCCACCCCGCCAAAATTACCTGTACAATATGTATTACAAAAAAGAAAACGTAGCCCAAAGTCAATATAAAATGGATAATGCGGGCAAAATGGTAGCCGCCGCAAAGCCAGGTTAAATAATAAAATTGCACGGGTTTATAAATGGCCAACCCTGTAACTACCGAGCCTATGCCCATAATAATTATAGCTGTGTAGGCTATGCGTTGCGCAGCATTATATTTTTTTTGCGGTGGCGCCATTTTGCGGATATGCAAATCGTGCAACAGCACCAGCCAGGCTTCTTTAAACGAGTTCCTTTTCGGCACCAACTCGCGCCACTCGCCCGATATAATGGTGTACAAAACATACAGCACCCCGTTCAGTGTAAAAAACCACATAAATAAAAAGTGAAAGGCCATCCCCTCGGCCAGGTGCGCCGGTATTTTTAAAGCGCTATAAAACCAATCGGGGAAAAAACGGAAAAACGTATGCCCGAACAAGCTGAACGTATAGGTATCGTTTCCCCAATAAATAAGCATGCCGCTCCATATCATGATAGTGAGTATGGGAAAGTTTACCCAATGGCACCAGCGCATGGCTAAGGAGTGCTTTTCTTTTATGGTTTTCATATTGCGATTAATGGTGACGTGAAGATAATAAAGATAGAATCAAGAACCAAAAGACCAAGAGTCAAGATGGAGAACGGAGAAAACCTATTCTTTCTTGCTTCCTGGTGTCTGGAATCTCGTAACTTACTTTACAGCAGCTGTGCTATTGTCGCTTGCAAATGTTACCCTTGCCGCGCCTGTAATAGTTCCGTTGGCCCGGTTCTGCAAAAAGCCGATGATTTCCCAGCTTTTGGAATCAAAACCGTTTGGCAGCGAAATACTTGCAGTGCCGCTGTTGCCGGCTAATGTAAGCTGCTGTAGCTTGCGCACAATTTGAACGTGCGACAACGTGCGCCCTCCGTTTTCGCCGGCGCCAACTTTTGATACGGCGGCTTTCTCCAGCACGGCAACCTGCAACACTGTGTTTTTGTCGGCCCCTTCAACAGCGTACTTTAGAACGGCTTGCTTTGCTTCCATCCCTGCAATAGTTAGCTCAACCTGCGTTGTTGATGTTTTTTGCAGGCCAGCGTGAATGGCATTTCGCAAGGTTCCTTCTTCCGAACCCACAAACTCGGTTTTACCGTTTACTACTATCTGAGGTGTATAAACCGACTGCAGGTTCAGGTAATGTGCGTACTCATTTTGCCGTTTCGAAAAATCGGCACTGCTGAACTGGTCCTTCCAGCCCAACCTGTTCCAATAGTCAACATGGTAAGCCAGGATATAAACAGGTTTGCCGTTGCTTTCTTTCTCAATTTTGGCAACCAGTGCATCAGCAGGCGGGCAACTGGAGCAGCCTTCTGAAGTAAATAATTCTATAACAGCAAAGCCCTTATCATCGGCTTTTATTGGGGTTGACACCTTTAAACGGACGAAGGCAGTTAGCCCTGCGGCTATTGCCACCAAGGCAACCAGGCTAAATATTTTAATTGATTTCATGATGTATGAGATGTTTTTAATTACGATTTTATGGGTTAGTCGGACGTGGTTTTAATTCCTTACAATAAAATTAGATTTTTTTATTTTAAGAATTCCAGATGTATCAACTTGTATGAACTTGTATGGGAATCTGCTTGCAAAAGAGCCATCAGCCAATGTCATTAAGTTAATCGGGTATATATTTTTTGCACAAAATTAAATTGCTGACAATCAGCATGTTCCACAGCGTTCCGGGTGTTCCGCGTAGAAAAATGGAACGCTTTGCGGGCGAATACTATACATCCAGCCCCAAGGATCGGCCCCATCGGCGCAGGTCGCTGTACTGCGCTAAACGCAAATCAGGCACCTGTTTCCGCCTTTTTATTTTTTTTGTAAGCATTTAGCTATATTACCGACTAAGCATCAATTGTACACTAATCAATTCGTTAAATTTGAATTGATTAGCGCAAATTGTGTTTTAATATATGCAGCATCAACTAAATCCGCACCAATGGGTTGCCGCCCATGCCGACTATCTCTACGGCTTCGCAATAACCCGTATTAATGACGACGAACTTGCCCGCGATCTTGTACAGGACACTTTTTTAGCCGCCCTACAAAAAACAGCAGGCTTCCAGGGCAAAAGCTCCGAACGAACGTGGCTTACAGCTATCCTTAAAAATAAGATAATCGATGTGTACCGGAAAAAATCGTCGGGACTGCAGAACATAACCGAAAAAGAAGCTGATGACGAGCAAAACGATTTCTTTAACGCCGATGACGGGCACTGGACAAAAAGCAGCGGCCCTAAAGAGTTTGGCATAGAAGACAGCGACAAGCTGGTAAGCAAAGAGTTTGAACAGATAATGAAACGTTGCCTGCAAAAGCTGCCTGCATTGTGGATGTCGGTATTTACCATGAAGCACATTGACGAGGAACCAACGGAAACAATTTGCACCGAACTGAAGGTTAGCCAGGCAAATTTTTGGGTAATTATCCACCGCGCCAAAGTTAACCTGCGCGCATGCCTGCAACGAAACTGGATTTAAACATTAAAACTATGAGCTATTTGAAAAAAGTTATATATAACTGTAAACAGGCCACTTTCCTGATAGAAAAAAAGTCCATAGGAAAAATCACACTCCGCGAATCTTTCGAGTTGCGTGTGCATTTATTTGGCTGCTCGTTTTGCCGCATCTACAAAAAGCAAAGCCGTGTCATCAACCAGATGGTGCAGGAACTGTTCCGCAGTTCGATGCACCGGGACTATAAGCTCGACGAAAATTTCAAGAACGAGTTACAGGGCCGGATTGAAGAAGAACTGAATAAAAACTAATGGAGACACGCATTTCACGAATTAAGGCGAATTGGCGCGAATGTAAGTCGAAGAACACGATTCAAATCGAATTTCTAAAAAGGCGGTCTGCCCGCCCATTTTGTCGTGCCCGTTTTCAACGTGTTGCGCATGAGCCAGGTGACCGTCACTTTCCATGCCTGGTTAAAACGGCTTTCTCAATTCGTGTAATTCGAAATAATTCGTGACCATTCGTATCATTAAAATTCGAGCCCATTTGTGCCTTTTTTAAAATACTTTGTAAGGTTTATAATTTATGCCCGACTAACCGGGAAATACATAAAAAACTAAAAAAACAAAGTATGAAATCAATTATTTCGGGCGCGGTTTTAGCAACCGCCATTGTAGCTTGCTTATCATTAACCAGCCAGGCAAAACCGGTTATCCATTTATCTTCAACAACCGTTGCCCTTAGCGATACCGGCAAAATGGACAAAATGAAGAAAGACAAGATGAAGATGGACAAAATGGACAAAAAGAAAATGGACAAAATGGATAAGATGGACAAAAAGAAAATGAAGATGAAGAAAGACACTTCAGGCAAAATGTGAGTTGTTTTGTTTTTGATTGAAAAGGGGGGTAATCCCCCTTTTTACTTTTATTCTAAAAAAATTATATCGTTACTAAAATGAAAAGATACTTACTCATAACCGTTACCTTGTTTTTTATGCTACAAGCCTCGGCACAAAACGGACTTAAAGCGGGCGAAAAGGCCCCGAAATTTATAGCTACAGATAACGCAGGCAAATCAATTAGCCTGCCTGCATTACTAAAACAACATAAATCGGTAGTGCTGTTTTTCTACCGGGGCCAGTGGTGCCCTTATTGCAACAAGCACATTCAGCAATTGCAGGATTCGTTACAACTGTTAACTGCCAAAGGCGCCTATGTAATCGGTGTAACTTCTGAAACAGGCGAAAATATCAATAAAACTATCGAGAAAACACACGCTTCGTTTTCAATTATAGAAGACAAAGGCTACAAAATAATGAAAGCGTATGATGTTAATTACCGGGTTGACGACGCACTGAATGCCAAGCTTAAAAATTACGGCGTCGACCTTGAGAAAAACAATGGCAATAAAGACCACGTGCTGCCAGTCCCCGCTACCTATGTTATCAATAGCGCGGGCAAAATTGTTTTTGTACAATTTGATAAGGATTATACCAAACGGGCATCAATTGCCTCTATTGCTGCAGCGTTATAATGGCCATTAATTTCACGAATTGGATTCCATCATTATTAATCCAATTCGTGAATTTTCGTGCGATCCAGATTACTACTTTTTTACTACTTTTTGCAACATTCATTGCCTAAACTTTTCTGGAACTTTATGGCTGTATAAATGCCGTAATTATGATAGCCCCTAATCGTTTACCTGTTGCTTTAGCAGTAACGTTCGTATTTTCTCTTATTATATTTAAAGCCAATGCCCAACAATTAAGTTGTGATAACCTGCAACGAATTATTAAAGTGGTTGCTTCCGACTCAGCTTTAACCGCCATAAGGGGAGCCGAGGTTGCTTATAAATACGATAAAGCCAAACACTACGCCCCTTTAGTTAGCCTTTGGGTTAAATCAAATGAATTTTCGAGTGAATTTATAAAGTACGATGATGACCGGCACACATTTGCATACAACACTATGGTTATGACCGAAGGTACATCAGGCAAAGGGGAAGCCAGGGGCATGCTTGCCGAATTTAGAAAATGCCTGGGTAACAACTGGGTTTTAAAAAACGATGTTAACAGGCTCGGCGACTCCGTATACTATTTAAAAAGTCCGGCTGATTTTGTGGTGATAAAAATTTATGCGTCAGACGACAATGATTTTGTCGAACTGTATAATGATAGTAAAAAAGGCGATGAATGTATTTTAGGAAACTGCGATAGCAACTTTGGTGCGAAGCAATTTTTTAATGAAGATGTATACAGCGGCACTTTTATAGAAGGCGGCGTAAGCGGCATGGGCAGCATGAAATTTTATAGCAATGGCAGTACCTACCAGGGCTCGTTTATCGATGATCAAATTGCCGGCTATGGAAGCGTTTACAACGAAAAAAATGAATTGGTTCAATCGGGTATATTTTTTAAAGGACAGGTGGTGGCTGTTGATACTACTAAAAAGGGCTGCCAGTTTGGAAATTGTGAAAACGGCTTTGGGCTAAAAGTTATGGATGGTGGTTACTATGTGGGGAATTTTAAAAATAGCCTGTTGGATGGACTGGGCGAACTGGTGCTTTATAAAACCTATTACTATGGCAATTTTACAGCCAACCAAACCAACGGCAAAGGAATATTGATTAACAAGGAGGGTGACTATATTTTTGGCGACTATAAGAAGGGAAGGCTCTCCGGCGAGTTTGAATGGGATTACATCAACAAAACATCAAAAGAGGCAAATGCTGAAACCGGCAAAGGCAGCTTATTTGACGAAGATAACATTTTGATAAAATCGGGCACATGGGCGCACATGCAGGATGCCGCGTTTACTGAGAATACAGGCGCAGATTATATTGAGCTGCAAGCCTTTGTCAAAGCATTAAAAGAGTTTTATGGGTATAGGGCAACTGGCTATAAACAAATACGCGGCGAAGAAAATAAGATGCTGAAATTAATGGGCGCCGAGGGATATAAAAGCAAGGTGTTGTTCCGCGGTATGTATGGGGCATACATCAGCACTGATAAAACACGGCATTATTATGTGCGGTTGGATTTGTCCGGACCAAGCACCGATAAGGCAAAAGCCATAGCCATGTACAACAAATATTATGTAAACTTCGCTTACGGCGTAGGCAGCCGCTGGACTGCGGTGACCGATGACGGTGCTGCTGATGCAGTTAAAACCAAGGCTAACGTCGTGCTGCAAAACATGTTCGATAAATCAAAAATCATCAGTCTTTCAATTAACGGCAGTAATGTGGCGATGGAGATACATTAATACTTAGCTAATATTTATTTCCATTTTTGTTAACCCATCCAACTCCTGCGGGTTATGGGTAACTATCAAAACTGTTGTTTTAAGCGCTTCAAAAACCACCTTCAGTTCATTAATTAAAGCTGATTTACTCTCCGGGTCAAGCGCTGAAAACGGTTCATCCATCAGTAAAAGTTTTGGTTTGATGGCCAAAGCTCTTAATATAGCCAAACGCTGTTGTTGCCCACCCGAGAGGTATTCGGGTTTATGCGTTGCAAAGGGCTCAAGTTTGCCTATGGCCAGTAATCGGGTTATCCATTCAGTATCGGTTGTGGCATATGCTAAATGCTCCCGTACTGTCATATTCGGGAACAATGCATAATCCTGGAAAACAAAACCGGCCATGCGTTTATGAGGTGGCAGATTGATTTTGGTTTCGGTATCAAACCAAACGACATCATTGACGATAATTTTGCCGCTTTCGGGTTCGGTAAAGCCTGCAATGGTTTTCAGCAACGTGGTTTTACCCCCACCCGATGGCCCATAAATTTTGGTGACGCTACCCGCTGCAAACTGCTGTTTTATTTGCAATATGTGTTGCCCCTTGTAGGCTTTTAGCTTTTTTTTAATATCAATGCTAATCATTCCAACGGGCTTTTTAACTGGTATTTATTGAAGATGAACACCGCTATCACCAAAACAAAAGTAATAGCAAAAAGGATGAGCGAATAAACATTGGCCGCATGATAATCCATTTGCTCAACCGAGTCGTATACGGCTATTGAAGCTACGCGTGTAACTCCAGGAATATTACCCCCTATCATTAGTACCACCCCAAATTCGCCGAGTGTGTGGGCAAATGTGAGCACAATAGCTGTCAGCAAGGATGGCTTTATATTGGGCAGCAACACTCTTGTAAACGTTTGCCACCTGCTTTTACCCAAACTATACGATGCCTGCGACAGCGAAGCCGGCAACTGCTGGAGGGCCGATTTTATGGGCCCTATCATAAAAGGCATACTATAAATAATAGATGCCAGTACCAGTCCTTTAAAGGAGAATACAAACTGCACGTCGAACGTTTTTTGCAGCCACAACCCTATGCCATGCTGGGGACTAAAAGCCAGCAACAAATAAAAGCCCAGCACCGATGGTGGCAAAACCAAAGGCATGGTAATAATAGCCTCCAGTGCAATCTTAAAAAACGACCTTCCCCTCGATAGCCACCACGCCACCGGCAAACCGATAACCAGCAACAGCAGTGTGGTGATTGCTGCCAATTTTAGAGTGAGGTAGATGGGAGTGAGATCCATTAAAAAAAGTTCTTTTGTCTTGTTCTACTGCACCTTATAACCAAACTTTTTAAATATCGCCTTCGCAGGCGCACTCAGCACATATTGGTAAAACCTCTCTGCATCAGCATTATCTGCGGCATGCTTCAGCAATACCATTCCCTGTTCAATAGGGGCGTATAATTTGGAGTCGATAACTTTCCAGTAAAGTTTAGTTTTGTTCGCCGGGTCATCAACCAGCGCCTGGGTGGTAAAACCAACATCAACCACGCCGGTAGTTATGTAGGTATTTACCTGCGATATGCTTTCGCCCGTAACAATTTTCGATTTTACATCACCCAGTATACCCTTTTTACCCAGTGCTTCCTGCGCTGCTTTGCCATAAGGGGCAATGGCATGGTTAGCAATAGCAATTTTTTTCACCCTCTCCGTTAGCAATAAACGCTCCCAGTTTTCAAAGCCTATATCCTGGTTACTGCAAATAATCAGACTTCCTTGCGCGTAAACCACCGGCTTTTTGCTGCTGAATCCGTCTTTAAAAAGCGTTTCCGGGAAGTTCATATCGGCCGATAAAAACACATCAAAAGGCGCCCCGTTTTTTACCTGGGTTGTTAAGTTTCCTGATGAGCCAATAATCGGTTCAATCGCAATCCCGGTTTTGCTTTTAAAGTCGGCGCGCAACTCTTTTATCACAGCCTGCAGGTTGGCGGCGACAGCAATTTTTACGGTTTGCGCAAAAATCGGCGCTGTAAAAAGCAAGATGAGCACTAAAAGTAAATTTATTTTTTTCATTGGCATGGTATTAAATTGGTTGGAACTTGTTCCATTTCAATAGTGTACAAGTAACACAACGTTGATTTAACTTGTTATTAAAGCGTATCAAAAAAAATTAAAAAAGCACTGATATTAAATTAACCAAATGTATGCAAAACGTACTGGTTAGTATTATATTAGCAATATACCATCACCAATAAAAACCAACAGCGGCCGGTTGCTAAATTTATTAACAATTTATAATACCGCTGCTTTAATATTATGAAAAATACAAGGATAAAAAATGCACTCATTTTAACGTTAGCAGCAGGCCTTTTTTTAATGACTGGGTGCAGCAAAAAAGATACGCCAGGCCAAACTGGCAACCCAATAGTAGATCCACCCGTAATACCCCCTGTCGATGCAAAAACAGACGTGACTATGTGGCTTACCAAAGGCGATCAAAGCGCCCTTTTGGCCAAACAGAATATTGCGCTTTTGTTTAGCACGGCAACCAACTCAAACACCACCATCGCAGTTGATACCACCACCACCTACCAGAGTATCGATGGTTTTGGCTTTTGCCTAACCGGCGGCAGCGCCAGTGTAATAAACAGCTTGCCTGCTGATAAAAAGGACGCCTTGCTGAAAGAACTTTTTGCAACCGATGATACACACATCGGCGTTAGCTACATCCGTATTTCAATCGGTGCTTCGGATATGAGTGCCGGCGATTTTACTTATGACGATGTGGTATCGGGCACCGATGAAAGCCTAGCTCAATTCAGCATTGATAAAGAAAAAACCGACCTGATTCCTGTGCTGAAGAGTATTTTGGCTATCAATCCGCAGATAAAGATATTGGCCTGCCCCTGGACCGCGCCTGTTTGGATGAAGATAAACACACTTGGCAACAATGGCTATACCGGCGGCAGCTTAAATACATCGTATTATGATGCCTACGCCAAATACTTCATCAAATACATACAGGCCATGAAAGCCGAAGGTATAACAATAGATGCCATTACGCCGCAAAATGAACCGCTAAACGCCAATAACAACCCGGCCATGGTAATGCAGGCCGATGAGGAAGCCAATTTTGTAAAAAACAACTTAGGCCCTCAATTGCATACCGCTGGCTTAACCACCAAGATTATAGTTTGGGACCACAATGCTGACCGCCCCGAATACCCGATAGCTATTTTAAACGACCCTGCCGCTAACCCCTATGTTGATGGCTCCGCGTTTCACCTTTATAACGGCAACATTAGCGCTTTAACAACCGTGCACAATGCTTACCCTGCCAAAAACCTATATTTTACTGAGCAATACACACCGTCTACGGGCAGCTTTGCCGGCGACCTTAACTGGCATTTGGTAAACCTGATTATTGGCGCGCCAAAAAACTGGAGCCGCAACGTGCTGGAATGGAACATGGCTACCGATGCATCATATGGTCCGCATACCAATGGCGGCTGTACCACCTGCCAGGGCGCTTTAACTATTAGCGGCTCAAGCGTAACCCGTAACGTTAGCTATTACATCATCGCACATGCATCAAAATTTGTAAGGCCGGGCGCAGTACGGATTGCATCATCAGAACTGTCGGTAACGCCTAACGTGGCCTTTAAAAATAGAGATGGCAGCAAGGTGCTGATTGTATTTAACACCGGCAGCAGCAATGCAACTTTTAATATACAATTTTACAATAAGATAGTTACCAGCACATTGCCGGGCGGTGCTGCCGCTACTTATGTATGGTGATGAGGGAGAGTCAAGAGCCAAGAGATAGGAATCAAGAGAAGGAAAATTTTAGGATTTGCTTAGTTTTTAGAACCGTTATAAACCATGAAAAAGTTAGTTTTAGTTTTGTTGCTTTCGGTATTAATGGGCCCGGCAGTTATAAAAGCCCAAACACAGAAATTTATAACTGTTAAAGGCAAGCAGGTAATCGGCCCGGACAACAAACCGTTTTTAATGCGGGGGACCAACCTGGGCAACTGGCTGGTGCCCGAGGGCTATATGTTTAAGTTTAAAAGCGTAAACTCTCCAAAGCTGATAAACCAGGCCCTGTCCGAAATAATGGGCCCCGAGGATGTAAAGGCCTTCTGGAAAAAATACCAGGATACCTATATCACCGCCGCTGATATCCATTTTTTAAAAGCCTCGGGAATGAACTCCATCCGCATCCCTTTTAATTACCGGCTTTTTACTGCCGAAAGTTATATGGGCGAAAACAATCCCAATCGTGGCTTTGAATTGCTCGACAGGGTGATTGGCTGGTGCAAAAAAGAAAGCCTGTATGTTATTTTGGATATGCATGCCGCACCCGGCGGCCAAACCGGCGACAATATTGATGATGGCTATGGCTACCCCTTCCTGTTCAAAAGTAAGGCCAGCCAGCAGCTAACCATTGACATTTGGCACCGCATAGCTGCTCACTACGCTAACTCGACAACCGTAATGGGCTATGATTTACTGAACGAGCCAATCGCCACTTATTTTAAGGCTGACGAATTTAACCAATATCTTGAGCCGCTTTATCAGAAGATAACCAAATCCATCCGACTGGTTGATAAAAACCATATCGTGATATTGGGCGGTGCACAGTGGGACAGCAACTTTAAACCATTCGGTCCGCCATTTGATTCGAAATTGATTTACCAGTTCCACAAATACTGGACGGAGCCAATTCAGAACGTTATACAGGATTACGTTGATTTCAGCAACAAATATAATGTACCCATTTACTGCGGCGAAACCGGCGAGAATAAAGACGGGTGGGTAAAGACATTTAAAGATTTGCTCGAAAAAAATAACATCGGCTGGCATTACTGGCCGTACAAAAAATTAGACAACACAGCGGGCATCATCACTTTTGACGTACCTGCCGGGTATGATAAGGTAATTGATTATACCGAGAAAAACCGTAGCACTTTCGAGGACATCCGCAAGGCAGCCCCCGAAAACCGTGAAGAGCTGGTAAAAGCGCTATATGGCTTTTTAAACAATTGTAAGTTTGAAAACTGCAAACCAAACAAAGGATATATGGAAGCGTTAGGGTTTAAGGTGCCGTAAAGAGCAAAAAGCGCAAAGCATAAAGCTAAAAGCGAAACTGCTCCCGACAATTAGCTTTGGTGTTTCAGCTTTATGCTTTCGACTAAAATTAATTGTACTATTTACCCTTAATAGGATTGTAAAAGTAAAAATGTTAACATTGCGTACCAGCCTGAACCTGCGCAACTAATTTATTGAGAAAACGTATATTAAATAAACCTAAAGCGTTACTAACCCCCTGTGCGCATGAGTAAATTTTTATTGAGATTTCTTCTTTCTGCCCCGTTTTTGCTCTGTTTTGCAATTACGACAAATGCCCAGCGTGCTGTCATCATCAGCGACACTGCAAAACAGCAAATTTTTAGGCACGACCAGCTTTATTACCTGGAAGACCTTCATGGCACTCTTACCATAAATGATGTAAAGAGCGCCGGCTTTGAGGCCAAATTTAAGGTTAATCAAACCGCCACTCCGACCACTACGGACCCAACCCTGGCCTATTGGTACCGGCTTAAAATAAGGCATAACCCGCAGTCGCGTAATAACTGGATAATTGAGTTTTTTGATCAAACCATAGATAGTATCGCTGTTTACGCACCAGATAAAAACAGCCATTACAAAGCAACTTTGCTGGGCAGCAGCAGGCCGTTCCAGGCGCGCTTTTACCAGCATAAAAACTTCACCCTTAACCTCGATAACAGCGTGCCAGGCGAGCAGGTTTATTATGTACGCATCAAATCGCACCAGCCGGTAAACGTCATTATGGTGCTGCGCTCGGTAAGCTGGTTTATCACTTATGCTCTCGAAGAATATTTTTTCTTCGGAGTTTTTTACGGGATGATTTTGGTGTTCGGCCTGTATAACTTAATGATGTTTATTGCCATGCGGCAAAGGCAGTATTTATACTATGTGGCCTACAACCTCAGCATAGGACTGTACGAAATGTGTGCCGATGGCATTGCCTACCAATATGTTTGGCCCGGTTCGCCTATATGGAACCATAATGCCTATGGCATTGCTTTATTTTCGGCCAGTATTTTCTCGGTGTTGTTTACGCAAAGCCTGCTCAATTTAAAGGCAAACGCGCCAAGGCTTAATAAATTGGTTTGGTGGGTCATCGGGTTCCGAACCCTGTATTTTGTGCTATGCCTCACTGTTAACCCAAACTGGTTCAGCTATAAAATTATAGAGATCGTGCCGCTGTCACTGGCCCTTTTTACCGGTTGTTATGTGCTGATAAAAGGTTACCGGGCCGCTCGTTTTTTTGTGATCGGCTATTCGTTTTTGTTAACCGGTTTTGTAATAAAGGCACTAATAGCCCTCAACATATGGTGGCTGCCGGTAACAGCCGCCAACTATTACAGCCTCAGCTTTTGCTTTATTATGGAGATGGTATTTATATCGTTCGCCATAGGCGATAAAGTACGCCTGCTGAAAAAACAGCAGGAAAAGGCACAGCTACAGGCCATAAGGCAGTTAAGGCTTAACGAGGAACTGAAAGATGCCCTAAACCGCAACCTAGAGGCACAAGTACAGGAACGCACCAAAGAACTGGTTGAAAAGTCGTCGTTAATTGAGCACCAGAACGAAGAGCTGAAAGAGGTAAACATACTATTACAGCAACAAGCCGAAGAAATTTCCCGGATGAATGTTTTGCTCGAAAAGGACAATACCATCCTCCACCAGGATATCGAAAAAATCAGCCACGACCGGGTGATGTCTACCGAGGTAGATTTCGAAGAATTCAGCAAGATATATCCTGACAGGGACACCTGTTTCAAATTCCTATCTGACCTTAAATGGGATAAAGGCTATAATTGCCGCAAGTGTAACAACACGCATTACGGGCATGGCCATTTGCCTTACAGTCGCCGCTGCTCCAAATGCGGGTACGAAGAGTCGGTTATTGCTTATACCATCCTGCAAAACACGCGCATACCCATCAATAAGGCGTTTTACATGATATTTTTAATGTATTCTACCAACGGCAAAATATCATCGCATAAATTATCCGAGATCCTGTCTATCCGCCAAAGCACCTGCTGGGCATATAGTTCACGCATAAAAAAGGTAATGGAAGCCAGGAAGAAAGAGATTAAAAATGCAGGGGATAAGGGGTGGAGTAAATTGATTGAGCAGGCGGAGGGGTAGAAAAAGTCCGAAAGTCGGGAAAGTCCGGAAGTCCGAAAGAAGCTGCAATTTTGTGTACTGAAATAGATATTCTACCTCACATCGAAGAATTAGTGATTATACGTATTTTCCAAATTGCGCCGTAGGTGCAACAGGTCGGTAGAAATACGGAGAAAGGATTTTAGCGTGCCGTAGGTACGCAACTTAGCCGCCTTGTACACCGTGTATTTTATTGCAATAATATATCCGGGTTATTATATTTAAACCAATTTATAAAACCTATCATAATCATGTCTAATACCTACACACTAATACATATTCAATGCGTAATGGCAGTAAAATTCCGGGCATCGGTTATTCAACCTTTATGGAAAGAACGCCTGCATCAATACATAACCGGGATTGTGCAAAACAATGGGCATAAAATAATTTCGATAAACGCTATGCCGGATCATTTACATCTTTTCTTTGGATTCAGGCCAAACCAATCTTTATCTGATTTGATGAGACTGGTTAAAGGCGAATCTTCTGAATGGATAAACAAGGAAAAATTCAATTCCTCGACTTTCAGATGGCAGGAAGGTTATGGCGCATTTTCCTATTCGCGTTCACAAATACCGGCCGTGTGCAAATACATTGAAAACCAGGAAGAGCACCATCGAAAGAAGACATTTCTAGAAGAATATAAACACATTCTAGAGGAATCAGAAATAGAATATGACGAGCGTTATATTTTTAAACCGTTGGAATAAATAGTTCGTTAAGTATTGCACCTACGGCGCAAAAATTGGGGTGGGTGTTTTTTTCTACCGACGTTTTGCACCTACGGTGCAAGCTATTAATCGTCACAAAAAAGCCCCGGAACTTTATCCGGGGCCTATTATTTTCTTAATACAAAATACTATTCGCTTATTTTGCGGCCGCAACTGCCGGCCAGGTGTTGTTTTTCATATCGGCATCCACAAAAATGCCGCCGTCAAGCGTTACTGATTTTACTTCTTTCCCGGTTTTAATTTTTACGGAGATATTTTTCTGGTCCTTTTCCCAAACTATAGGGGTTTGATGGATGGTTTCTGTTGTGCCGTCGGTATAGGTCACAATGGCATCAAACGGCACTGCAAAACCACCTATGTTTTTTATGGCCAGGTTATATCCGCCTGATGTTTTTTCAACGTTATCCAGGCTCAAATCGATGTAGTAAGGCGTGTAAAACCAGTTGTAAAAAAACCAGTCGAGGTTTTTACCAGAGCCGCTCTTCATCGAATTAAAATAATCCCAGGGGATCGGGTGTTTGCTGTTCCAGTTACTCATGTAGGTATGCAACGCTTTTTTAAACAGTTCGTCGCCCAACATATCTTTTAAAGCCAGGTAGCTTAACGATGGCTTGCCATAAGCATTGTTACCACCACCAAATGTTACTTCTGGCGACGGGGTTATTATCGGCATTTCCTTGGCATGAGGGCCGTGTGTCCACCGGTTAACGCGGAACTGTTTGTAAAACTCATCAGCTTTCGCTTTGCCATTTTCGGCGGTGCCTATTAATAATTCAAACGTTGTGGCCCAGCCCTCGTCCATAAAAGCATAACGGCTTTCGTTAGTGCCCATGTAGAAGGGGAAGTAGGTGTGGGCTATTTCATGGTCCTGCACCAGCTGCGCAAACGTCAGGTCTTTTGTATGGCTGTCGTTTACCATCATAGGATATTCCATATCGGCAAATCCCTGGAATGATGTTGTTTTAGGGAATGGGTATGGCACGCCCGGCAGGTTATGCGAAAACCAATCAAGCGTGTTATGTGCAAACTTCACATACTCGTGAAAATCGTTCGAACTATCGGCGAATGCTGCTTGAATGGCAGTGCGGCGCTGTGTTTTGTCATCAACAATAACGCTTGCTGCATCCCAATCGTAATGATTGCTGACGCCCAGGGCCACATCAGATATGTTGGTCGAGTTCCATTTCCAGGTATTGGTGGCGTTTTGGGTAGTAATATTTTTAGCGGCAAGGTCCTGCGCGGTAGCTATGTGTATGGTCTCGTCGCTGGTCATTGAGGCCTGCAGGCGTTTGGCAAATTCGGGCTGTAAAACCTCGTTGGGGTTTTGCAGGGTACCTGTTGCCCATACCAGGTAGTTTTTAGGTACAGTTACGCTCAGTTTATAATCGCAAAAGTCGTTATAAAATTCAAGTCCACCGGTGTGCGGCTGGGTATCCCATCCTTTGTAATCATCATAAACCGATACTCTTGGATAAAAATATGCAAGGTAATAACTGGTAGAGTCAATCGCCCCATCCCGCCCTTGCCCGCCAGCCAGGTCGTAATGCCAGGCGATGTTCATTTTTAACGAGTCGTGGGGCATCAGCGGCGATTTTAGACCGACCATCTGGTTGGTGGTAACGGCTTTATCGTTATCCCATTCGGCTTTGGCGCCGTTTATTTTTATATCATCAACCTTAATGCCCAGGGGCGCATTTGCAGCGGTAGCCGTTCTGCCACGGTGAACGTTTACGATCAGCTTCATGTTAAGTCGGCGTAATGTATCGGGGCTGTTATTAAAATAAGTGATGGCTTCAACGCCGGTAATGGTTCTGTTTGGCGGCGCCATACTTACCGATATATCGTAGCGGGCGTGGTTTTGCCAGTACTTTTTACCGGGTTTACCATTCAATGAACGGGTGCCTTTATCAAAGGCCTGCTTTATTTCGGGCGGCATGGTTAGTGTTTGCGCATTGGCAAACATAAACGCCCCGCAAAGAATTGCGGCAAGAGTAAATGATTTTAACATGGTCAGTTTTTTTGTTGATAGTAAAATCAAATTTATGAAATTATTGGCGGTTTAGTTTTTGTGATTGTTTTGTATCAAAACCATTACAAAGAATACCAGAGGATGGCCAAAACCGGCAATCCTCCGGTATACATTTAAAGTATTTGGTTAAACTCAAGTCTTTCGCCATCTGGGCCGGTGATGTTAAAATATTTACAACCTTTCTGCCAAAACGGAAGGAAAACGGGGGCAGGTTCAATAACCTGGTAACCATTGCTTTTAAGCGTTTCAAAAACTGTGTCAACGTCGTCCACATCAAAAGCGATATGGTCTATATGGCCATCCTTCCGGGTTTTAATATCGCCCAATAATGATGAGGGTAGCTGGTATATTTCAATAATCATATCTCCCCGTTGCATCATTGCCATAATGCCCTTTTCTCCATTCATTACAAAGTCCGAAGCCATTACATTTTCAAACCCCAGCCCCTTATAAAACGCCGCAGACCGTCCAAGGTCTGTTACGGGAATCCCCAAATGCTGAAAACCGTTGATTTTTATCTCCATAATCACTAATGCAGTACAATGTTACTCTCCATGTCCTCCAGTGCAACACCCTTAGTTTCGGGCATCATTTTCCATACATACAGCAGTTGCAGTACCATCATAAAGGCAAAAAAGCCGAATATGTACGCACCGGGCACATTAGCTGCAAAGTATGGGAACACCTGCGCCACCAGCGCGGCAAAAGCCCAATGTGTTAAACAGCCAAACGAGGTGCCGCTTGCCCGCACCGAATTTGGAAACAACTCCGACAGGAACACCCATATAACAGCTCCCTGCCCAATGGCGTGTGCCGCAATAAACACAAATACATAATACACTATCATGCTATGGTCGGTACCATTGAAAGAGAACGCAATAAGCGAGAGGGAAAGGATATATCCAAAGGAGCCTATATACATAAGTGTACGGCGGCCAAACCTGTCGATTAAATACCAGCCTGTTATGGTGAATATTAAATTAACCACACCAATACCCACTGTTGACAGCAAGGCACCACTGCGCTGGATGCCGGCCATTTCAAACACCTTTGGTGCAAAATAAATAATGGCATTAACGCCCGAAAGCTGGTTAAAAAACGCAATTAAAAATGCCAGTACTAAAGGCTTGTAAAATTTTTTGCTGAATAAAGCTTCTTTGGTCGACGAAACAGAATTTTTTATTTGGTCGATCATGGAATCGGTGGCTTCTCCGGTAAGCAGCAGTACTTGTTTGGCAGCAGCATAGTCCTTTTTATAAAGCACCAACCAGCGAGGTGTTTCGGGAGTAAACAGCATCAGGGCCGAAAATGCCAGGGAAGGTATTGCCACAACGCCCAGCATCCAGCGCCAATCGTCCACGCCGCCAAAGCCTTGTAATAAATAGTTGGATAAATAGGCCACCAAAATACCGGCAACAATGTTCAGCTGGAACGAAATCACCATGCGACCGCGGTATTGGGGTGGCGCGATTTCTGAAATATACACCGGTGCCACCACTGAAGATGCGCCAATAGCCAAACCGCCAACAAACCTGAAAAACATAAACAAATAAACTCCTGGCGACAGCGCTGCGCCCAGCGAGGTGATGAAAAACAGTAATCCTATCCAAAGCAGCGTTTTTTTACGGCCAATTTTATTTGCCGGGATATTACCTAATGCCGCTCCAACCGCTGTGCCATATAGCGCCATTGCAATAGCTGTACCATGCATCAGGTCGCTAAGGCCCCATAATTTTTGGATGGCTTGTTCGGCGCCCGAAATTACGGCAACATCCAAACCAAAAAGCAGGCCGCCTAACCCAACGGTTATTGACCACAGTACAAGTTTTTTATTCATAACGGTATTACAAAAGGTTTATCAGGATAACGAGAGCCAATATATGTTAATTCAAGCAAAAACATGGTTTTTTTGTAGAGACACAAAGTATTGTTACTCTACGGGTTTAATCATACCCCTTCCCGGTATTTCATGTTCATCAGTTTATTGGGTTGCAGGTACAGGCAATCATTTTTAAAATCAAGTATCATATTAAAGCGCTTCAGTAAATCGTTGCCGAAGTTATTGATCTCAAATCCGGCCGGGTTTTTACCTGCCAAAATTGAGGTTGGAATATTGGTAAGCGCAATGTTGTTTATTTTTAACAGCGGTGCGAGCACTACTTTAATTCCAAATTTTACGCCCCGTGGGTTTTTCAGCACCGTTGTTTTTATCAACTTTAAATCAGCTGCGAAATTCCGGCTGGCGGCCCAGGCGCTGTCCAGGATGATAGCCTGGTCGGCGCCGGTGTCCATTAAAAAATTACCGGCAAATTTATTTTTACCAATTTCAAAGTTTCCTTTGGCTATAACAAATGAGTTTCTGAAATCCAGTTTTGATTTGGTGTAACCCTTCAGCTCCTTTGGTAGTTTTGAATGGATAATAATAATGCTTTTATCATAGTCGATTTGCACGCATTTACCCTCGAAAAGGTTCCAGCCGAAACGGCCATCCATGTCGTGGGCGGTTAACGTTGTTACGCCAACCTCCGGGTTGTTCCAAACCAAATGGCCCATTTGTATTTTAAATACCTTGTTTATTTTATTATAATCCGGGTTAGTGGCGCCTGATAAAGCGCCGGGCCGGTTCGACAGCAATCTCGTCTTTTTCAGGATGGCGTCTTTGGTTAACCTGAAATCCCACGACCCGGTATCAAAATGTATGGTTAAAGTATCAGTACCGTTAACTATAGCCTTTACCGCAATTGCATTGTAGGAGGTAAGTACAAACGGGATGGTATCATGCGCAGCAACATTGCTTTTCGCCGTGGCTTCCGGCGGTATGGCGCTGGCAATTTGGGTAAAGCATGAATCTTTTCCATTCAGCACCACCACAAAATTGAACCGGGTTCCGGGCTTTACTTTTACTTTGATGGAGTCGATATCGGTATAAAAAGTAACCCACTTTGTTTTGCGTGTTCTGTCGGCAGTAAAAACATCCGGTTTAATTTGAGGCGAGAGTGACCAAGCATTTTTATCAAAATAGCCGCCATCGTTTATGGCAACCCTTTTTGATGACGCCCTAATAAACGGCAGTTTTGTTTGTGCGAAAACCGGTTGAATTAAAAAAAGAAATATAAGGATACGATAGTTTTTCATGTGTGTTTCCAGGTGCTCCAATGTCAATAAAATACCGGAAAATTTCCATTTAAATTTACGTTATTGCGAATGCTGTAACAGGCGCAATAAAAATGGAAAAACCAGCTCCGGAAATACTTCAAACCAAACAGCATTTCGAAATCCTTGATGGCTTGCGTGGTGTAGCAGCGCTAGCCGTTGTTACTTTCCATTTTATGGAGATGGCTTATTCCGATTATAGCAAAAATTTTATCGGTCACGGTTTCTTGGCGGTCGATTTCTTTTTCTGCCTGTCAGGGTTTGTTATCGGCTACGCTTACGATGACCGGATTGCCAAAATAGGTGTTTTAGAATTTTTTAAATCGAGGCTGATAAGGTTGCACCCGCAGGTTATTCTGGGTTCAATATTAGGCCTGTTCGCCTTCCTGTTCGACCCATTTGGCGGGCACCCGGAATTGTATAGTGCCGGCAAAATCCTTCTTGTTTTTATTTGCTCCGTTTTCATGGTGCCATTCCCGGTGGTTACCGATAGAGCATTCAATCTCTTTAGTTTCAATGCGCCGGCATGGTCGTTGTTTTGGGAGTATGTTGCAAACATTGTTTATGCATTTGTGCTTTGCAGGTTAAATCGTCAGTTTTTATTATTGCTGACCGTGATTTCGGCCGTCGGGCTTTGTTTTGTTGGCTATCGTACCGGCAACCTGATGGGCGGCTGGGGCGGGCCGAATTTTTGGGATGGCTGCGCCCGGATTTCCTTTTCGTTTTTAGCGGGATTGCTGATTTACCGCTCAAACTGGATTATTAAAAATAAGCTGGGTTTTATTGGCTTAACAATATTATTAGCCCTGGCATTTGTAATGCCATTCACTAAATGGAATTGGCTAACCGAGTCATTTGTAGTATTATTTTACTTCCCTCTGCTGATTGCCTTAGGCGCCGGGGCAGTTTTAACCAATGGGTTGAAAAAGCTGTGCGTATTTTCCGGTAAAATATCTTATCCCCTGTACATGACGCACTACGCCGCAATATGGATGTTCGGGAATTACTATGCAAGTCACAAACCGGGCACAGGCCAATTGACATTGATCATCATAACAGGAATTATTTTGTTGGTTGGTGTGGCGTATTTGATTATGGAGGGGTTTGATATCCCTGTAAGAAAGTACTTGACCGAACGCAGGAAGAAAACACTGGAAAGCTAAGCCGCCAGGTATTATCGCATCGAATATTCTATTCTACGATGCTTTCTTATTCAAATAATGCTCAACAGAGGTTATTGAACTACCAACAGCCAGTACCGCAGCTCTTATTTGTTCAGGCCTGACGTTAAACCTGCTTGCCCAATATTCAATTTCGTAATATTCGGTTATATCTATAATATTATGATTGCGGTTTATGGGTATGATATTATCTTCCATTGCAATGTGTATTTATTACTGTAATAACGTTTTAACAGGTAAATTAGTTTTATAATAAATATTCTCACTGGTTTTGAGCAGGCATCATTAATGTTATTCCATTTATTGCAGGGGCGCAGTTGGTTCCAACTACAAAAATCAGGTGAAAATACTCAGGCAATTACCGTGTTTTTACGCTGGTAAATGTCCTGTAGTTTTTCTATTATTAGCCTTAATTTCTTGATAATCATCCTGCTTTTCAATTAAAAAAAATATGACGGACAACCATACACCCAATCCCGCATTTCAGCTTGGCATTTGCATGGCTGGTGCAGTCTCGGCAGGCGCCTACACCGCGGGCGTTATGGACTACCTGTTAGAAGCGCTGGCTGCGTACGAAAAAACACGCGGGCAAAACGGCTTTCCTTCGCACAAAATTGAGATCCCGGTTATGGGTGGCGCCTCGGCCGGCGGGATGACTGCTATTATTACCGCTGCTGCCTTGCAGCAGGGCATTACCCCTGTAACAGCACCATTGCCTGACCCGCAGGAGGAGCGCCCGGAAAACATCCTTTATCATTCGTGGGTTGATTTGACCGCACGCGATATGTTCAGTAAAATGCTCGCTACTGATGATATAGGCAGCGATGTTGTTTCGGCACTTAACTGCCGGTTTATAGATGAGGTGGCGCAGCGGGCCATCAGGCCCGACGGGTCTGTTGCCTGGCAGGAGCTGCCGGATTTTTTTCCCCGTAAACTCAAATTGTTTACTACATTAAGCAACCTCGAAGGTTTTACGTATGATATAACGTTCAAATCGGATGCGCCGGGTACCCGCCACCCTTATTACATGCAGCTTCACAATGATTATGCCTGCTTTGAATTGCTAAGGCAGGGAGAGCAGCCAACTTCGGATGGGTGGATGCCGCTCAATATCAAATCGGGCGAAAACACCCGGGCCGCCATGGATGCAGCTATGGCAACGGGCGCTTTCCCGGTTGGCCTGCGTTCAAGGGTAGTGAGCCGGACCGAAAAAACAGTCAACAACAACCCTTTATATGATAATAAAACGATTAAGGCTATCCAGACGGACCGCGACCCCTATAACAGTCTGAATGTTGATGGTGGCATTATAAATAACGAGCCTTTTGATAAAGTTAGGGAGGTGTTAGCGGTCATAACTGAACAACCGGATCAAAATGACTACGAAAGCTATAATAAGTTCAAGTCTACCATTTTGATGATTGCCCCTTTTCCAAGCACAAAACCACAGACCATAAGCCTTAGCGATAAACTGCTGCATGTTGTTGGCCTTACCCTTTCGGCTATGATTAGCCAGATGCGCGCCAAAGCCTCACAAATTAAGGACGCGATGAACCCTGACTGTGCCGGACAGTACCTGGTGGATCCCTCGCGTACCATCAACAGGGGAACGACAGAACAAAAAACAATACAGGGTGAACGGGCAATTGCCTGTGGCGCGCTGGGTGGCTTTAGCGGTTTTTTAAATAAGGAATTTCGTGTGCACGATTTTTTCCTTGGCCGGTATAATTGCCAGGTTTTTCTGCAGCAGTATTTTACAATCCCGGCAACCGGCCTGGAGGCTAACCCGATTTTTGCAGCAGGCTACAGAGGCGTTGATTTGACTCAGTTTACAGCAAAAGACGGGAGCATTCAGATTTTACCCGTAGGAAACGGTGAAATTAAAATGCCGGAAATAAACTTTTGCGGCGGCAACAAACAATGGCCCGTTCAAAACTGGGACGCCATTGAACAATATAGCGGCGCGCTTAAAAGCCGCATCCAAAAAGTGATTTTGAATATAACGGACTACAAGCCCGTAGCTAAATTCTTCCTGGGGATTGGAACTTTTATTCTATTACGCGGCCTGCTAACAAAAGCAATACTTAGCACTTTAAAAGAGGAATTTACCAGTTGGGGCTTGTTAAAAGGCTTTACGCCGCAACCTGTTATAGACCCCAAAACATTTCCGCTGGCTACCTTTACTTCAACAATTACGGGTAATTTCAGGTATCTTGACGTAAATATTGACGGCAACCCGGTTCCGGTAACCGCATCAGGTATCTCCTATCAGCAAAACATCGACAATAAGGTACTCAAGGCCGTTTACCGTTTTTCGGGCGGCCCGGGAGATTACAATGTGTTTTTTAGCTGCACAATAAATGGCGTGGCGAAGTCGGCAGAGAAGGGCGGGCAGGGCATCCATGGCAAAATCGGCCCCGAAGGTCATTATGAATTAACAGTGGAGGTTCCGCTGAGTTAAAATAACGTATGTATGCAGGAGTAAACCGTGCCGCCTGAAGCGTTATTAGCTAATTACCAGATAAAAAAACAGATAATACAAACAACCAATAATTGCGTCAACCCTTATTCCACCAAATTGAAAATTTTAAAGATTTTATCAGAAAATAAGGGCTTGATAATATAATCTTTTATAAAGGGGTAGTTACTTGCACGCAGCTTATCCTCATCGTGCACCGATGATGTTAGCAGGAAAACTTCGCATTTCTCTTTCCCGACCATGCTTAGGTATGTGTAGTTTTCTAAAAACTCCCAGCCGTTCATTACCGGCATATGCAGGTCGAGCAAAATATAATCGTAGCCGAACGTTGGCTGCGTAGCTTTTTTCTCCGTGATGAGGTCGATGGCTATCTTGCCGTTTAAACAAGCAGTAATGTTTGAGTTTGCAAAGTATTTTTTGATATACCTTGTCGATATTAAATTATTCAGGTCGTCATCATCTATCAACAAAACGTTTATCGCTTTATTTTGCATATTTTAAATTAGTTAGGGAGGGTTACGTGTAATAATAACACGAAAGAAAGTTATTAATATTTTTTAATAAGTAACAACATTAGTGCATGAATTAATTAAAAAGATACACTGGCACTGTTTAGATTAAATTTCTATTGCGTACGACTTAAATTGCAGCCTGAACCGTGGCGAACGGGTAATAAAAGTATGATATTTTTAATATCTGCGTAATTGTTCGCGTATCGCAAAAACTTCGAACACCGGCAATATTATTTGTAGCATTTTCCCGGCATCTCAGGTTATTCCCCTTCAAATAGACGTAAAAACCGCGGGCTTATAAATATTATCATTGTTGCTCACAGTAATATCCAGCCAACCCTCCGATGCCACCTGGGCCGTGCAGGGCCCATAAGTGATGATTTTAATTTTCCTTGTCAGCGATTCCTTTCTCAGCACCGCTAAAACATCCTGCAAAATTTCGCCATTAAAGGGGGTGTACATTAAAAACACGGTGCCGTCGCTGTAGTCTGCTTGCCGGGCGTCTGCATTTATGAAGGATACGTTTGGTAAGTTTAATTGCACCGCGCACCCGCCTGCATAACTGCAAAAAGCAGGCTCAAATTCCACACCTACCGCTTTTGCTCCCGCCAGCAGGTTAACCAATATGGATGCCTGGCCCAGGCCGGAACCCAAATCAAAAAAAACGTCATCCTTTGTTATAAAAGCCATTTCTACGAGTTCGAAAATTATCCTCGCCGGTGTTTTTTGGTAAAAAACCATTTCCGGTTCTAAGGCCGTGGTTTGCTCCGGGATAGTCAGGGGAGACAGCAATCCGTTTATAAAAATATCGAGGTTGTCATAACCAGCTTCTTCATGGTCACTTCCATGGGCGTTAAAATCAATGTATTTGCCCAGCAGCTTTTTGAACTGTTCCCCGGTACATCCGTTGGACCGGATATGTGCCCGGAGCTTTTTGAACATGTTATTGTCTATTGCTTCTAATGCTAACTTTATATTTTCGGCCCGTTGCATCAGTAATATCAATTGATCTGGCTGGGCTGCTTTTTTAATTAGGCTTTCAATATGGTCAATAATATGAAACTCCAGGAAATCGATGGCATCTAAACGATTATCGAAGTTCTGCTCTTCGTAAAGTGCGGCATCCTTCTCAAACGCTTCGATATCCGCCTGGATTTTAAAGAACGATTCCTCGTTATCGTTAATACCCGGTTCGTTTTTAGTCAATTTTCGCTTTTTGTTAGATAGGATTTTTGAACATGTACATTGATTCGGCAATAATGCTAAAAAAGAATTAGTGATAAACAAAAAAGGCAATCAATATTCAAATGAACTGCCTTTCGTATTATTTTGTGGAAGCACCTTTAAACCTCAATAAACCCACTCAGATAAGGCACGGCGAAACCCGTCATAAATACCCGCTCACCCTCCAGTCGGCAGGCAATCTCGCCCCCTCTCTTTGACAGCTGCAGAGCCCGCAGTTCCGTTTTACCCAAAACATCCGCCCAATAAGGCACCAGGGTAGCATGGGTAGAGCCGGTAACCGGGTCTTCGGGCATATCTGCTTCGGCGTCAAAAATGCGGGAAACAAAATCGGCTATAGTTCCTTTCGCCGTTATAGCCAGGCAAACATAGCCCAGGCCTTTCAGCAAATTTATATCGGGGTCTGCATTTAAAGCCTCTTCTTCTGATTCCATAACCACAATGAGGTCTCTTGCGGCAAACGCCGCCAGCGGTTTCGCCTTGAAGGCGTCAATAACCTGTTGGGGTATTGGCACCTGCTTTGGCGGCCACGATGGGAAATCTAACGTGATGGCGCCGCTATCTTCCTTTGTTGCCGAAAGGATACCGCTAAGCGACGAAAACGATACTTTCGTTAATTTTGTATCCAAATAATTAAAAATCACATAAGCAGCGGCCAGTGTTGCGTGCCCGCACAAGTCGATCTCGGCATGTGGCATAAACCACCTGATCTCGTACTTACCATCTTTTTCTACAAAAAAACCCGTTTCGGCCAGATTATTTTCAATGGCAATGTTCTGCAGGGTTTGGTCGCTCAACCAATAAGGTAAATGGCATATGGCTGCCGGGTTACCACCAAAAAGCGTCTTAGTAAACGAGTCGATTTGATAAATTGGGATTTTCATGTTAATAAATTTTTAATACGTGGCCTGTTCTTGAGCCCAATAATGCTTCTTTGTATACATCAATTACAGCTTCAATGGTTACCGGCGCATGCCCGGCGAAAAGTTCCTCGCCCTCAATGGAGCCTTTAATTGCCCCGGGAGCGACAACATTGAGCCTGATGTTATTTTTTAACTGAGGAGCGGCGGCCATAACAAAGCTATGCAAGGCCCCGTTTACCAATGCCAAACCCGCTGAACTGGGCTCTGGAAAATCAGCAAGGATACCTGTTGTAAGCGTTATCGAACCATTTGGGTTCAAAAATTCTTTAGCGGTATGGACAAGATTAACCTGCCCCATCAGTTTGTCTTTGATCCCCACGTAATAGTCGGCTTCTGTCAACAAATCAAACTCTTCCCAAACGGCCGAGCCCGCAGCATTAATTATGGCGTCCAGTTTGGGCAGTGTTTCCAGTAACAACCGCACCGACGCAGTATCCCTGGTATCTACCGGGTACTCCGTGCTGCTCCGGTATGCGCCAAATACCTCATGCTCCTTTTTTAACGATTCAAATAATGGCTTCCCTATAATTCCCGAGGCGCCGATAATCAGAATTTTCATATCTATATATTTAACTTTATCGATTTATACGTCTAAATTTTTTTATATCTCTTCCTGTAAGGCTTTAAAATATGCGGCCAGCGTTGCCTCGTTCCTTTTATAATAGGTCCATTTTCCTATACGGGTAGCGATAACCAACTGTGCATTTTCCATCATATTCAAATAATGCGAAATGGTGGACTGCGACAAACCCGATTTATCTTTTATGAACGAAACACATACCCCATCCCCAAAACCGCTGACTTCCTTATGTGGCGGGAAGTTGTTTTCAGGGTCTTTAAGCCATCTCAAAATATCATAACGGGCGGCGTTGGCAAGCGAGGCGTTTATTTTTATGATGTCCATGCCACAAAGATATAATTACATATCGATATTTATAGATTTGATAAAAATCTTTCATTGGGATGATAATTGGCGCCAGGCTTAATACATTCTATTAAAAGAATGTAAGGCTTTGTTTTTCAAATACATCTGCTAAAACATTATGAAAAAAAGCCCCCAAACGCTACAGGGGGCGCAAATCAAATTATCGCTCGTACATTTTGGCTAAAGCCGGCTAACGTGTTTTATTATATATTAAAGTTACAAAACCATAAAAGCCCAAACCAACCAGGGACACCTTTATTTTCGAATCGGCAACTAAAAGGGCACGGGCCGTCTTACCAATCAAAAATTAATTAAATCAAGTTTACTTAAGCCCTTCATCAAATTTCGCATTCAATCCATTTATATTTTGCTGTGCCGCAGCTATCCTGCTGTTTATTGCCCCGGTAACACCCTCCACATTAATATCGGTCATCTTTCCGATGGCATCGGTATACCATTTTGCCCATACGTCAATTTTATGTTTTTCGGCAGCGGCAGGTGAGCCTGCCTTTATGGCCTGCAAACCCAGCTCATATTCGGCTTGCAAGCGGTCGGTCGCATTTTTTTCCAGTTCGGCAATTAGCGCCAGGGTTGTGGCCTGGTTGGCGGCGGTTAAGGTATAGGCTGTGGCCAATGCACTTACACCCGAGTTCTTCATTTCCTGCGGCGAAACCATGTCCAGCCGGTCCGCATCCGTGTGGTAAAACACATCGGTGAAATGCCACATCAGCAGGCCAGGTATTTTGGCTTCCAAAAATGGGGTGTGGTCGCTGCCGCCTTCAAAGGGGTTGCTTTTTACTACCCATCCGTTGTCTTTTCCCTGTTGCTTGCAGCGGTTTAGCACCAGGTCGTTAAAATAATGGGGGAACATATCTTTTTCTGTTAATACGCTGCCGCCCCATTCGGTGTGTTTATCGGCACCGCGTGTCCATATGGCCGACGGGTCGGGCATTTTTTCTATCAGGAAAGTGCCGCCCGTTTTGGTTACATCCTCGCCCACCATATCAAGGCTCATGCCCCATTTTATGCCTTTGGCACGTTCCGCATTTTCTTTAATATACCTTGCGGTCGAACTGATCTCTACGCCCCATAAAAAAGTAATGGTGCGCGCCGGCTCAAATTTTTTCTGTTTGATAAGCTCCGCAGTAACCCGGGCCATTTCGCCCAAGGTGCCAACACCTGTAGCGTTATCATTAGCGCCGGGTTCCTGCACATGGGCGCTGAATACAAAGCGCTCATCGGGCTTTACACTACCGCGTGCATTGGCGACCAGCGTCAATTCTTTAGAGGTGTACATTTTCGATTCGGTTTCAACATGTACTTTAACCGGGCCTTTTTGCAGGGCAGCTTTCAAGCGTTCTTTTGCCTGGTATGAAAGCAATATCCCGAAGTTATGGCTCAAGGTATCCTGGTTTCCCACGCCAGTAAACTGGATGGAATTAACATTTTTTTCGGGCTGGGTATAGGCCGGCATGCTGTAGGCCATAGCACCTAATGCGCCATTTTTTACGGCAACCTGGTATGCCTGGCCTATCGATCCTTCAGTAAAAATGATCTTACCTTTTACCGTTTCCGGGTCGGCGGTTTTAAGGGAGGCCCTGTCTAAATAAATAATTTCGGCGGTAACACCACCCGCAGGCGTGCTGCCCGAGTACATGGCCAGCATATTGCGGTTGGTGGCGAACTTTAATAATGGCTGCTGCTCGCCCTCAATGGTCACTGTGGCATTTACCGGCTCCCAGGTGGGCTGGCGCAGCTCGCGGGTTTCCAGGCGATAGGTTAACGGACCATCCGCTTCGCCTTTAACTTCCTTTTTATACCCGGCAGCCTGCAGTATTTTCTCCACCTCGTAAATGCTCTCGTTAAAACCCGAATTGCCCGGCACCCGCCAGCGTTTTTCAACAAAGGCTACGGTTTTAAAGGCGTTGGCTTCTACAAAGGTTTTTCTTAGCAGCGGGTAATAGTTATCAATGGTATTTGCCTTTTGGGCATAGGCGAGGCTGGCGGAAAGGGCAAGCACAGCGCATAGTATGTTTTTTATCATGGAGGTGTTATGTTGAGACAAATTAAGGATTATTTGTTGGCAATTGGAAGAAAACAACTTTGGGCGATGCGCAACATTTGATTTCAGCCAGGCTCACAGTGTAAACGAGTGTCAGTATTTTAGTATAGTTTTGTGTTCCTGTGCACACTGAAACACAAGGAACAGGGTGGAACAGCAAAAAGCCCGGCCCAATGTGCAAAAAGCCTGTTTCTGTCTCAAAAATGCACTTTTTACCTCGTTTGCTACCCTAAAAAATGCGAAAAGTACTGACAAATTAGTGTCAGCACTTTTCATAAAAACCCGTGTTTGCCGGGCATTACAGGCTTTTAATTTTCCTCTATGATTTTTACGCCCCATGCAGGCAATTCAATGCTACGCTGCGAAAGTACAGGTACGTTTTTCAACAACTCGGTGCCATTTTTATGCGGATAAATAAAAGTTGCAGGGGTTGGCGCGTAGTTAAAATAATAGTGGATTACTTTTCCCTGCTGATTGATACCGGATTTAACCACCAGCGGAAATTTCAATTCCTGGTCGGCGCCCCACAACCCGGCCGACCTGGTGACATTTTCCATTATTTTTTCATTTACAGCGTCCGAAGTCATGCAGCCTATGTACGTTGCCTGCCCTTTGCCATAGCTGTTTTGTGTTATAGCCGCATATTTTCCCCATACCGGGTGGTCGTAGTAGGCCAGTACTTTTGCTGTTGTAGGTGTTATTAACTCCATCCACCTGCTTACGGTATTTTTATCCTTGCCAACATGAAAAGGATCGTCTTTTAACGACACATTTTCAGGCGCCGTAAACTGGCTGTATTCAATGCCGCATGCTTCATTGATTATTCCCGGTTGTATTGTGCTCCTCACTTTTACATTTTGGTCGGAGAAGCCGCTTTTGAACGTGTAAACTATATGGCCGCCGTTTTTTACAAACAGGTTTAGCCGTTTTAACAGGCTGTCGGGCGCGGCATACAGCACCGGCACAATAATCAATTTATATTTTTCGAGGTTTACACTCGTTGGGTCGATAAAATCTACCCCCACATTAATATGGTACAAGGCATCATAAAGGGGCCTTAAAATATCGTTATAGCCTTCGCGGGGCCCCGGTCCGAATGAAAATGCATTAAAAGCGGTGAGCGCCTCGTTGCTGAACAACACGGCCACCTGGTTTTTTTTCTGAAGATTGATCAAATGCGAACTTAACCTGTCGAAATCAGCACCGATGGTTTTGGCTTCCTCATAGGTAGGATTTGGCTGAAAATCGTGACTGAGCAGGCCTTTCCAGTAGGTTTCGGCAGAGTTATGGATGGAATGCCAATGCCAGTAAGAAACCATGTTTGCGCCCGACGCCAGGTGGCTGAACGCTTGCAGCCGCAACTGCCCCAGGTACGGCAGCCACTGCGGAAAACCCTGTGCCTCCGTTTCCATCACCAGGTAATTCTGCCCGTTTTTCATCGACCGGCCAACATCGCCCCCAAAGGAAATTTCAAGGCCTGTCAAATGGTCCTGGCTTGGGTGATAGATGTCGACACCCGCAACGTCCAGGGCCTTAGCAGCCGCAAAATGGTCCACTTCCGTTTGTATGCCGTAGGAATAGCCGTGCCAGTCGAAATCAAAATTATGGGTAATAAATTGGTTGGGATGTTTATACTCCCTCACAATGCTTGCCTGCCATGCCAGGTAATCTGTAACCAGCTTGCGTTGAAATTTTGCAAACTCGGACGATAAACTCGCGTTGATACTGCCATTCACCGAAGGGAAATCGTCCCAGTTGTTGATGCGATTGCTCCAGTAGTCGAGGCCAAATGCTTTATTGATGGTATCCAGCGACTTGAATTTATCCTTCATGTATTGCTGGAAAAGCAACTGAACATTCGGGCCGCTGGTGCCATATGGCTTTGTTTCATTGTCAACCTGGTAGCCTATTATTGCCGGGCTGTCCTTTACGTGTTCCATTATTTTCCGGATGATATTTTCGGCATAGGCCCTGAAATGCACATTGGTGATGTCCATATTCTGCCGCGCGCCGTACTGATTTTGCCCCCTTGAGGTAGTCGCTAAAATATCAGGGTATTTTTTTACCAGCCACGTTGGCACTGCATAGGTTGGCGTGCCCAGGATCACATGGATACCGGCTTTACCCATTGCATTTAAAACACTATCAATATGGCTGAAATCATAAACGCCTTCCTGCGGTTCCTCTGTACTCCAGGTCGATTCGGCTATACGCACCACATTTATTCCCGCGGCTTTCATCATTTTAACATCCGTCTCCAGGCGGTGATACGGCATGTATTCATCATAATAGGCCACGCCGTACAATAGTTTGTTACCGCTGATTTGAGCCATTAGCTGTGAACACGAAAAGAGCAAAATAATAAAGGAACTCAAAAGTTTTGCCTTAAGCTTTATGCTTCTCATTTTATTAAGTTTTATTAGAATTGGTAAGTGGAATTATGAACAGGTTAAGGTAAGTTTTTTAAGTGTGAAAAATACAATAAAAAATTTAATTGGAGGGGAGGGGGATGATGCGGCTACTGCTCTTAACCGGGAATACTAGCGGTTAACTTTAAGCGGGGCGCAAGGCGTGAGTCTTGCAGCGGATGGCTTATCGGAAAGCTTTAGGCACCTAACCTTTAAAAAAACATTGTTGCTTTTGCTGGATTTTTATTGATATTATTAAAGTAATTACTAATTTACCGCATCATCTTAAAAAAACAGACCAGTAGATAATAAAGAATCTACGCAAACCTTAACCAAAAACTTCATGAAACCTACCATTGCAGCATTATTTATTGAAAAACATGCCTACCTGCAATATGATTTCAATATGGTTAATCTCGGCGGAAAGTATTTATATGAAATTGAAAAAAACGACAATCATTTCATTGTTACTAGGAAAATCAATCCTCAGTATTGTAAAGGCTTTTTCAATATAACTAATTCAAATAATACGATAGAAAATGTTAGTGCTATTGTTGGTCAAAATGGAGTTGGAAAGTCAACCCTGCTGGACATCATCCGCCGCTGTTTTATCGATAATACAAATGCTCTCCCTCATGTTAAATCTATATTACTAGTTGAAAACGAAGACCAATTGCTATTTTATTCGCATGACATCGAAACATTATACATGGCAGGAAAAAAGATCAAGGGAATAAGTAAAAACAGCCTTCAAACCATTTATTATTCACCACACCTTGATTATCGTTTCAATCCAAACTTTGATGAAATTGATTATTTTGATATTTCGCTTGACAAATTTATAGATCTCGACCTGATAGATATGGAGGCGATGGATACCAATGAATATGGCGTAAATTTTCCAGTCAAGCAGGAATTACTCTTTAAAAACTCACTGCGGCAGATTCTATTTATGACCAGTTCATTGGTAGTAGAGGAACATCGTTTTGAAAATATTTTTGATTTTCCTTTGCATGGAAATGCATCACTTTATTTCCGGGGCTTAATTACCGATAAAGAACCGAGAAACGTGCCCTATGTATTAAGAGAGCCATTAAAAGAATTAGAGGAAAGAATTGAATCAGAACTCAATGATCATGTCAAAATTCGTAAAATCGAAAAAAACAATAGAACGATAAACGAAGCTGAAGTAAAAGGGTACTTACTCAAAAGAAACCTGATCAGGCATCTGGTTTCTCTGCTTTTTAAACATATGGACCGAAGCAATGACTATCTAACTTCAGTTCAATTTGATGAGAGAGAATTTCAGGCAAAACACGCAAAAAGCGCCTATGAATTATTTTTGGCCTTTCTTTCGGCAACTAGAATACCGACACCCGCGGGCAACAAACAGGCATTTGATGTTAAGGGAATAAAATCGCTTTTCGACAAAATATATAAAGTAGCTGACTCCATTCGTGATGGAGAACAAATAAACCAAAATGAGATGATTTGTTCAGCCAAAGATGCTATAGAGATTTTAAAACTACACAGAACAGTCATTTATGACATCTCCAGCTATTATAACAAGCAGTTGAAAAAAGGTTCCAAAATCCTTCGTGATCTTAATTTTCTAGTGCCCGATTTTATTTATTATTCACCAGCCGAAAAAAGGTTAAGTTCAGGCGAAAATGCGTTACTGAACTTGTTTTCCAAATTGTACAGTTTCCTCGATGTCAAATTAAATCCTAGGGTCAATCCCAAAAAAAGAATAAAGACCTTTATATTGCTTTTAGACGAAGCTGACCTTGGATTTCATCCTGTATGGAAGAAAAAGTTTGTAAAAGCAATTATTAGCACTCTACCTTACTTTTTTGAAAAGTACACGCAAACGCCTTGTATCCAGATTATTTTTACCACACATGATCCTTTAACCTTGTCAGACTTACCCAGTTCTAACGTTGTTTGCTTAGAAAACAGGGATAACAAAGTCCAGATACTTAATTCGTTAAAGATGTTAAAAACGTTTGGAGCGAACATAACAGACTTATTGGCAAATTCTTTTTTTGTGGATGACGGACTCATTGGAGATTTTGCTAAATATAAGATACAGAATATAATTACTTGGCTCAAAGATGAAAAATCAGACGAATCAGAATTGTACCGCAAACTTATTGATATAATCGACGAACCGATCGTTAGGAAAAAATTGGCTGAAATGTACGATCACAAGATGAATAGTGATCTAGAACTTTCTTTAATTGACCGGCAGATTGTCGAATTGCAAAAACAGAAAGAGCAAAAGCTTAGACATGATAAAAATACCAACAAGTGATCGCAGAGTGCTCAAAGCCAAAAATGAATTTTATCACAATATGGCTTTGCCGGTACTTGATCGTCTGGACGACGCTGCGAATGCCGGGACATCACGCATTTTTTTAGATTCAATAGAAGACCAGCTACTGAAAATTCTGATAGGAAGACCTGCAGAAATATTTGCTATGAGCGCTGCCATTAACCAGACGCTTACCCCGGCAAACAAAGAAGCGCTTAAGACAATTTTGACTACGATTGGTTTATTACAAAAAAAAAGACAATATATGACGCTTATGATCTTGCCGCTGCACTTGAAGTTAACGTATGTGTTTATTGCAACCGCAATTACACCCATACCGTAATCGCTCATGACCGCAGAAAAATAACTAGGCCGACTTTTGACCATTATTTTAGTAAAGGATTGCATCCCTTGTTAGCCTTGTCATTTTATAATCTAATACCAAGTTGCGGCGTCTGCAATTCCGGTGTGAAACATACAGCCGATTTCCAATTGGGGACACATTATCATCCTTATTTCGATGATTATTTAAATGAATATACTTTTTCATATGAGTATACCAATAAAACACCCTCTGGTCTTGGGATACTTTTAAATACCCGTACTGTCAAATCCTCAAATACTCTAAGCGAACTTGAAACGAAAGTAATTTATAATAGTCACGATTATGAACTAAAGATTTTACTTGATATGAGGTACAAATTTTCAGATAATTATTTGAGTATTCTTCAGGAGAAAGTTCTATGTGGTATAAGCATATCCGCAGAGGAACTTTACAGTATAGCATTCGGCAGTGAGATGCAAGAGGGGAAATTTGGTCACCGACCATTTAGTAAATTTAAAAATGACATTCTTAGGGAATTAGGAATAATTACATAAGAACTCCGCCAGCAAAGTACGCGTGGTCAGCGTTTATTTAGAATCGCTTTGCTAACAAAGCGGCTACCCTTATCATAAAATATTTGTATTTTAAAGTATTGCGATCAAAATGTGGTTATTTGACGCTTGTTACGCGTTAACGGGAACTGCGGTAGCGCATAGGGAGTACAACCATATGGGCCCTGCATTAAAACGTTTGCACTAGCAGAAGAGGATAATGTCAATATCCAACGACGGTGCTCAAAGGGAATCTTTTCAATTATTAATTATTAAATTTACAAGTATTCATCTTATTAATTGGCATTGAATTCATTAGAAAAAATTCAGAAAGTCGGTAAAACACTTTTGGAAACATATAGGGCATATAAGGAGATTTTTTTCATTATAATTTCATGTGTTATTCCCTTTATTTTCAAGATTTACGAGGATAATTATAAATTTTACATATCAGTAATGGTTTGTATATTAATTGTTGGCATTCTGACATACATAATCCTAAGCCAAAAAAAAACTTCATTGATTCGATCGTCGGCAGACTCAATACTTTCCCTTCCTAAATATCAATACCGAAACCGCTATCTACTTATTGCAGCGCTGATATTACTGCCTGCATTAATTTTTTCTATTTATAAATTGAGAAACGAATTTAAAATTAACAAAAATAAAATCCTTGTTCTAATCATACCATTTAAAAATGAGACAGATTCATCAAGGGACATTTTTGCGGCCAAATTATATGGTGAGTTAAATGAACAATTAGACACCGATAAAAGTATAAAGATTGAACTATTAGAAACGCCCATTTCCGAAAGCGCGGGTGGGATCACTAAAGCCAAAGCCATTGCAAGAGAAAAAAAGGCGGCAATTGTGATATGGGGCTGGTATTCGAAGTCTCCGACAGATATTTATTTAAAAACAAAATTTGAGATATTAGATTCGACAATACAAAATGTCAAACATGATTTATCTATCCAAAATGAGCAAAGTACGTTCAAAATTTCGCAATTAAACAGTTTTGAACTTCAATCTCAGGTTACCAATAACAATTCTTTTCTTGTTTTTTCCTGTATAGGTTATTTGGAATATGTACAATATAAATGGTATTCGGCTATATCTTATTTTAACAAAGCATTAAACTTTAAATCAAGCGATATTAATAAGTCGACTATCAATTTGTTTAAAGGAAATTCGTTTTATGAGCTTAATACAAATGATAGTGCTGCTTTTTATTACAGGCAAGCTATTAAGTACAATAAAAAATATGTCCCATCTTACATTGGATTAGGAAATGTTTACGGCAAAAGCAATGAATTCGCTCTTGCGCTGAAATGTTACGATGAAGCCTTATATTATGATTCAGATGATTTAATGGCTTATAATAATAAAGGAATAGTTTATATCAAAACCCATAAGTATGATTTGGCTGAAGATTGTTTCAATCATGCTTTTATGATTTATCCCGGGGATTCAACTACTTTGACAAACATGGCAATGTTCATAGAAATGAAAAATAAGTATGAA
Organism: Mucilaginibacter flavidus; assembly: GCF_024055575.1. Taxonomy (GTDB): domain Bacteria; phylum Bacteroidota; class Bacteroidia; order Sphingobacteriales; family Sphingobacteriaceae; genus Mucilaginibacter; species Mucilaginibacter flavidus. Next base: position 82,540 of record NZ_JAMXOE010000020.1, read on the forward strand.
CATGATGTTGAAATAAATGAAAAAGGAAAAAACCCCAAGCTGTTATATCAAGCATTAATTAGGCGGTGCGCGTATTACTATTGGTCTAAACTGTATAAAAAAGCGCTTTCGGATATTAATTTGTGTATCAACCTAGCTCCTGATTCGGCTAATTTGTATATTTTAAGGGGAGACATTGAAGATGACGGTGAAAACAAAACAGAAGCATCTTTACATGATTACTCTTACGCAGTAAAACTAAATCCTCAAAACAGCCATGCTTATTACGAAAGAGCGGTGATATACAAACGCTCCGGACAACTAAAACGAGCTATTGCCGACTATAATAAATCTATTTTAATTAAACCAAGCGCAGAAGCATATAATAATATTGGTGGCATTTATATGAATTTGAAGATGTATAAACAAGCTTATGATGAATTTAAGTCAGCGCATGAAATAGCTCTTCCAATAGATTCATCATCATATGGCGATCACATGAGAATGGCGCAATATTATATTCAAAAAGGTGCAAAAAAGCATTATTAGGATTTTAGACATTAGTTTTAGGGTTTCCCGCCTGTCCAAGCATGCTTCCTGGACACAAAAAAGTTTAAGCGTTCCGCTTAAACACAAGATTTTGCCAGTCCGTATTATAATAGTTCGCGAATTTAAGCCCGCTTAAATTCTCATCGTTCATTGGGAAAAATGGCAGACTTTTTCACGGCAACCGGTGACAGCAAGGTTAATCTTAACCCTATACTATTTGACGATCACGATATTCATATTGTCGGTTAAATTCATTTTCTTACTTCAATCAATCTTTTTATTCGGTCTCAAATTATCATTTGCGGCGACTGATCCTTAGTATACTCCAATCTTTGTCAAACGGTAGCCCGATAGCCGGGAAATAAAATCAGTAAAAACAAGAATTAACTATAAATATCAAAGAACCTTAAAAACCAATACTTTTCATATGCTATTAAAAACAAAATTATTGAAATTGCTGCAACGCTTAACTTCCCCTATTTTATTGCCATACTGGTGGCAGGATGTCATGTTGATGATACCAAGATTGGTTTGCGGCTTCCTTTTGACGTCGAATTTTGGGGCTGCAAAATTTGGATTACCGTGGAGCCCCGCCGATAACAATCTCGGCTTTTTTGAAGTGGCATTCTGGTTTCCGCACGATGTTGCCGAATATGGTGGCATTTTTAAGCTGTTTCCAATATTTTTTGCATGGATGGGTGCCTTTAGCGAAGCTGTAGGTGGGATTTTTTTACTACTGGGTTTGCAAACAAGAATTTTTTCCTTCCTGATTTTTTGCACCATGATGGTAGCAATCTTTCTGCAGCAGTGGAGTAATGGGGCATGGAATACGCTGCCCGCACTCGGCTTTGGTTGGGTAAGTTTGTTCACGATGGTACTGGGCAGCGGGCGTTTTGGATTGGATCATCTCATCTCTAAAAAATTATAAAAATGAAAAAACATCACCTCATCTTAATAACCTTATTGGTATGGCTAGCAAGCAGCTGCGTGCAGAAATCTTATAAAAAAACCATTATAATTAAACTAACAGTAAACCATATTAAAGACATTAAAACAGTCGGCATACGAGGGAATGGCACCCCCTTAAGTTGGGATAAAGATTTCCCGTTGACACCACTGGTTAAGGATTCATTATATACTTTAACGGCTACCGTAAACACCGGTTATAAATTCGCTGAAATAAAATTTACCGTAAATGGCGAATTTGAGTTAAAGGAACGGCCAAACCGCAGATTAGTTTTTAGTGACAAGGACACTACTTATTACAATGCGGTTTTTGACTTAGAAAAATAAGCAGGGGCTTTCGTTAAGGGACATTTTTACTATTGATCCTAAAAGCGGTAAAATATAAATTGCCGCAATGAGCGGGTATTGGATGCGCCGGGTTGTAAAAGCCGGAATCCGTATATTTTATACCTGGTGATTGGATATTTCCTTTGTTATCCAATCTTTCGGGCTTAAACCGGTTGCCTTTTTAAAGGCCCTGTTAAAAGTTGCTTTTGAATTAAACCCGCAATCGTATGCGATACCTAACAGTGTTTTAGTTTTTTGTTCACCGGCATATAACATTTGTTTCACTTTTTCAATGCGGTATTGATTAATAAAATCATTAAAATTTAAGCCGAAACCCTGGTTTATAGCTTTGGAGAGTATGCTGACATTGGTCTGCAATTGCTTCGCCATTTGGGTTAGCGATAATTCAGGGTCTTCATAATTTCTTTCACTTTCTACAAATTGAATAATTCTTAGCCGCCATTCGTTTAGAAATATACTTGCGTCATCGTGTTTTTGGCTTTCTGCGTCCTCTAAATTAATTTCAACCATCTGCGCATCTTCAACGATATGATTATTATGCAGCGATGAAAACGGAGCCAGCAATAAAGTTGCTTTTTTATATTCCAGTAAGTTAATTTTAAAAGAAACTTTTGCCTCAATTGAATTTGAATAGCCCGTTATAGCTATATAATAAAACACAATGGCAAAAGAAAAATATTCCAACCACGGTCCGGTATAAGAAAGCTTTCTGAATGCAGGAATTTGAGTACCGGCAAAATATAAGAGCTTTAGCAGAAGCATTAATAAAAAAGCAATTAAAAACTTTTGCACCCAACGAAATAAGACCACATCAGCATAACTTATTACCTGCACGATTATTTTCTTATAGATCATATAGTAACGGAGGCTAAGTAGAAAATAAACCGACATAGATATAAAACCGGCGTATTGATACCAACTGTCAAAATCAGGGTCAGTTCCACCGGCGAGAAAAAAATATTTCTTCAGTATGACCTTGTCTGTAATATACATGATGAGGGTGAACAATAGATATAAGATCCCCGGCACTAATTGGAGCCATTCTTTCCTGCCAAATTGGAAAGCGGGGTTAAGAAGGCTTTGTACATAAAAAAATATAACCGGGCCAATGAAAAACAAATGCTGAAAGGGGAAATAAAACAGAAAATCCCTGTAAGGCTGGTTATCGTACCAGCCGGCAAAGCCTACCATCCAGGGGGTGATGTGCAAAATGCAAAGCAGCAAAAATATTGCTAACCATTTGTCCGCCGTGCTTTCGTTGTTGAAGCCTTTTCGGAATAGTAGCATGGCATAGACCAACCCATGTACAAAAAAAATCAGCAGCAGTGAACTGTAAAAGCCAAATTCGAAATGAATCATGAGCTAAAATATACAAAAAACTATATTCCTGAAGTCATTCGAATAGTTTTCGTCCCCGCAGGGTCTCCTGAAAGGGACCCTGCGCCACGTGCCAGGTATGCGCGGGATCGTGCTCCATTTATGTATGGCTGCAAACCATCGCAGGGTCCTCTGCGAGAGACCCTGCGGCGACAGAAAGGGCCATCGGCCCGGAACATATTGTAGCCGCGGGTTTCAACCCGTGGTAGATTGAAAAAAAAATAACGAGTGCCGTCGGCACGAGCCATATTTAGGTGTAAATATTCAACAATATTGGTCGAACCTACGGTTCTGAACCCATTTCGTCTTTATTCCACGGGTTAAAACCCGTGACTACAATATCTGGCCGAGGCTATGCCTCTTTAATTCATCTAACCATCTGCTGCAAAATTCGCATATGTTTATGGGTTAACTTAAATCTGCGAGAGACCCTGCGGGGACAGAAGATGTAAAAACCTGCAAGCGCTTATTATCTGCATATTACGATTGGCAAAAATCAAAACAATTGATAATCAGCATGTTTCGCAGCGTTCCGGGTGTTCCGCGTGAGAAAATGGAATGCCTTACCGGTATAGGGATGCCTGGCTAACGTTAAGTTATAAGCTTTCGTAAAGCTACAGGCACTTTCACACCTCACCGTGGGCAGTAATCCGTTTTAAAATGCGCGACAATATCAACGCAAAAATCACATAGCCTGCAAATATGATATATCCCGGCTGAAGTGATGTATTGTTTTCCGTTATGGCATTCAACGAGCCGCTATGAATATTCAGGTTGGAAAGCTGGCTTTTGATGATGCCGTTCAGGCCAATATAGGTCATGAGGATACCCACCACCATCACATCGGCCATATCCCACTTGCCCGACTCAAACGCTAAATATCTCACCACCCGGTTTTCAGCAATTTTCTTCGGGCTTACGATATGAATCCCTTTCGCTATCATCCTTAACATCGGCAGCACAATAATAAATAACAGGATAAGTATACCCACTAATACAGCGTCGGGCTTGGTTTGGCTTATCAATGCTTTAACTATGCCGAATATGCTTTTGCTTTGGAAAAACAATACCTGGTTGTCAAATGCCACCTTTTCGCCCATCAGCGTAAAATTGAAGGTCTGTATCCGTGCATCTACCTGTATAATAGTTGCAGTTATACCCACCACCAATAAAATCAAAGCAAACAATAGCGACATCACAAAAAGCGGGGTATGCAGGTGCACCTGGTTTCGCATTAACAGCCATAGGGCAAGTGCAAATACCACACAGCCCAGCATAGCGTATGCGTAGTTGTAAGTAACTGTACGGATGGCGGCTAACCGGGTATCTAAATTTTTGTTAAACTCGTCGGCACCGGCAACGTGGTATTTGCTGAATAAGCTTTTGGTAACTGCGGAGTCGGCCTCGTAAGTGCTGTCATAGGTTTGGTTTTCAAGCTGGGTTAGCTTACTTGTTGCAATATTTTTCAGTCGTTTGGTGCTTGCCGGGCTGCTTACCTTGTCTATTATCGTTTTCGAAAACGCCGGTACCTGTGCCTGTATATCATCCGCATTCACCATGGCATTAAATGCCAGTTTCTTCAGCTTGCCTCCCAATGATTTTTGGGGCTTATTGATCTCTGCCACCGTCTTATTCACCAAACTGTGCAGCTCATGTTCTACCTGTGCCTGCAAAGCTTTCTTTTGCGCACGGGTCATATGAAAATCACTTACCTGCCGATTAATAACTTCCGCTATTCTTTCGCGCCACTTGTCGACAGAAAATATACCAAACGTGATATTGTTCACTGTGCTGTAATCCTCTTTGATCTGCTCCTGTTCGCTGGAAAGTGCCTGCAGGCGGTAGCCAAAATAAGCCTCACCGCAAAGCAGGATACCTAACCCGAGAATGAGTATGATATGGGGCAATCCGAATTTCCTTGCCGCGGTATTTTGCTGGTTACTTGTCAATGCTGTAACTGATTATTTAATATTAATGCGAATCGTAGGGTGTAATAGCCTTCAGAATGGTAGAAAGCACCAATCCGAATAAAACAAAACTGATAAAAATGATATAGCCGGGCTGCAACGCCGTATTATTTGTGGTGATGATGGTTAACGCATCACTCTTAATATTCAGGCTGGCCAGCTGCCGCTCCAATAAGCCATTCAAGCCGATATAAGTCATTAATATGGCGATAACAATAACATCGGCCATACTCCATTTGCCCGATTGAAATGCGAAATATTTGATCACTTTATTTTCGGCCAGTTTCCTTTTGCTTAGCAGGTGAATGCCTGTAGAGCTTAATTTCATGATCGGGAACAGGATACTAAAGGCGAGTATCAAAATACCAACCCCTATAGAATCAACAGCCGGCTGTTTTATCAGCACTTCCACCACGTCCAAAATACTTTTACTTTGAAAGAACAATACCTGGTTTTTAAAAACTACGTGCTCCCCTAAAAGCACAAAGTCGAGCGAGCTAACGCGCGCATCTACCTCTACCATTGATGCGGTTAAGCCTACCGCCAGCAGGATAAATGCGAATAACAGCGACATTATAAAAAGTGCCGCGTGCAATTCAACCCTTTTCCTGAATATCCACCAGAGCATCAACACCACCACAATGCAGCCCAGCATACCAAACGAATAATTATACGTTTGCGCCCGGATACTGCTCAACGATGCAGTAAGCTTTTTATCAAGTTCTTCGGACGAGGAGACATGATATTTCTTAAACATGATATTCCTCACCGAGTCATTTGCAGTAATCGTGCTATCTAAATAGCCGCTTTGCTTTGCCTCGTCAAACTTGCTCATCGCCAGGTTGCTCAACTTGCTTTTGTTTTTCGGATTATCAATTTTGGCGATGATCTTTTTTGCGAAAGCGGGTACCTGGGCTTTTATGGTGTCGGTATTAACAAAGGTTTTAACCGCCAGTTTTTTAATCTTTCCGCCCAGCGAGGTTGGCTTTTTGTTGAGCAGGCCTTCGGCTTTGTTGATGAGTGCAAGTAGTATTTGCTGCACCTCTACCTGCAGATCCTTTTTCTGTTTCGGCGTAAGCGTAAAATGCTTAACCTGGTGATTTATAATACCGGTTATTTTACCCTGCCACTGCGTAACCGAAAACAGCCCGAGCGTGATGTTATTTATATCGGAATAGTCTGACTTGATTTGTTCCTGTTGCTTTGAAAGGGTATGCAGCTGGTAGCCGAAGTAGCCTTCGCCGCATAAAAGCACAGCAAGGCCAAGTATCAGCAATAGCCGGGTGACGTTAAATCCCTTAACGGTATTACTTTGTAGTTTTGCGGTCAAATCAATTATAATTAGAAAGTTAAACCGCTATATAACTAATACTTGCCGTAATTGTTTGAAGGGGGAATACCCTTATATGCACAAAAAACCCGCAAAAATTTAAATTGCAGGTTTTTAATGATCCGAAAGACAGCAAATCCGTCGGCCTGTAATATATCGTTATTGCGAGTTACGAAAATAAATAATCTCCGCTGTATTCGTATCCGTTGTATTATTCGTCCTTCGGTTCCCAAAGCTCAATGATATTGCCTTCCGGGTCAAGCACATGGATAAACTTGCCGTAGTCATATTCGGCAATTTCATCAACAATGGTCACGTTTTCGCTTTTAAGTTCTTCAAGCAGCGCAACCAGGTTTTCTACCCGGTAATTTATCATAAAAGGCTTTTCGGATGGATTGAAATATTTGGTATCCTGCGGAAATGTACACCAGGATGTCGATCCTTTTTTTGACGGTTCATCGGCATCTACCCACTCAAACGTAGTTCCGTATGTGCTTGTCGGCAATCCAAGGTTTTTGACATACCAGTCGTTCATAGCCTTCGGGTCGTTGCATTTAAAGAATACGCCGCCCAGGCCCGTTACTTTTTTCATATTTATCCAGTTTTATTTTAATCTATGCGTTTGCTGTAGCTAATTTAGAATTCTTTTTAAGTATAAGCGCAGCTATCAGCGATATTATGATGCCTACCGGAACAATTTCAATATAGGTCACATCGCTCTAAAGACGAAGTTTGATTTGTATTTCGCCATGGTAGCCGCCATTGCGGCTCCCTGCTTTTTTATTTCGGCAGCGCTTGCTCCGCTGGCTTTCAATTCAGCCACCATCTGGGCCGTGTATTTTTCGCCAAAATCAGGCACAAAGTAGCTAAAGTCTATCATCCATATAATAACATAAATTGTTGACGCGATAAGCGTTATCCAAAGGCCGATACCCAACCCCTTACCAAAAGTAATTTGGCCGTTGTTGTGTGTATCCCGGTAGTTTTTAATGGCTACAAAAATCAGGGAAAACCCCAAATCCATCACCTGGGAAAAACTGACCGGTAATAACACTTATGCAACACTGGGTACTACCACAGTTAGTTCGGCATTAGCCTATCAGTTTATCGATGCCAATCCCAAAAAAGGTATTCAGTATTACCGGGCGAAACTAATTACCGACGATGGCAGGATCATTTATTCTGACCTTGCTGCGAAATCAATAACTACGAGTTTAAGCTTTATGATGCCGGCGGAAGGTTAAACCTGGATAAAGCAATTAATGGATTGCGTAACACTTTCCGGCTAAACGTTAATCCCGGAGTTTATATTTATGTAATAACACTGCAAGGGAAAATTGTTAACCAGGGTAAACTGATTAAAATTTAGAGCCTGCTGCCTGCAATTAATTTAAAATAGCTTTATTGATAAGCGAACCTATTCGTTTGCGTCCACATATTAATTATCATAATTAGATAATGCTAATACACAAAACCAATGAGTCGCCTATTGTTTGATTTTTCCGCTCAATTACCCCGTGCGATGAAACCCGGGACGCCAGTCTTCACTACTTCATTGAATCGCTACATGGTCTCAATGCGGCTGATTTCATCAAAGGAGTTTTGCGGCAGTGAAGAGATGTCAAAATTCTCGCGCGCGGGCAGCGTTTTTTGGCGTGGTAAGCAAAGCCGTGCCACGCTGCAGAGCCCAGGGCAAAAGCACCTGGGCTGGCGTCTTTCCAACCCGCGCAGCAATTTCCGTAATGACCGGATGTTTGATAGGCCCTGTATTACTACTCCATTAAAATAAAAGGAAAAAGCCCTTAGATTTTCATCTAAAGGCTTTTCAATAATCTTTCCCATGGATGGGGTGTAAATGTGGTCCCGACGAGAATCGAACTGTATTCCCAAATCGCTGACTTTCAATATTTTGTAGCGGGCTAAATTACGTACTCACCGAATTACTCACCGCTTTTTTGATACAGATTAAGTGCAAATCTTAAAATATAAAGATAGGCGATTGATGTGATTTTCACAAGGATAAAACAATTGAAAAATCAATCATTTATGAGTTGAAAAGGCGATAGCGTTTTGAAGGCGGATGAAGTCTATTTGGATATTCCGGAAGGCTTGACCAAGCAATTCCGTGGGATACAGACCACCGATTTTTGTTATCTTTTTATAAAATAGCTATTATTAATCAATGAATTGATATAGTCAAAGTGTTACAGAGTTAGCGGTTTACTATTACGGAATATGGTGATCAACGGCTCCGGAATGTCCACATACAGTCGACACAAAGACAGAATTAACCCACGCTTTTAAAAAAGATTAATTACGACGAATTTTTCAAAGAAGTTTGTAAATTAGTCACCAATGAAATTCATGCTCAAACCTTATCTTTTTTTCATATTCTTTGCTTACATAATAGCGCAAACATCCTGTGACGCGATAATTGAACCATCGATCAGCAAGAAAACTGTACAACTGGAAGCTCCTGTTGAGCAGTACCAAAGCGCCAGTTTTACCATAAACTTTTGGTGGGACGAAGTTGAACATGCACTTTCGTACCATCTGCAAGTTGTATCGCAAACTTTTACCACGCCAGGAGGACTTATTCTGGATACCGTAGTTACCAAAAACCGCTTTTCTTTCAATTTCGATCCGGGAAAATACCAATGGCGTGTAGCCGCCCAAAATGGAAGTACATCAACTGACTTTTCTATAGCCCGGAGTTTTGAGGTTGAAGCATCGTCCATCAAACAGCAAACCGTTCAATTATCGTCGCCAGCAAATAATTTTATCACCAACCAAAGCGCCCAACTTTTTCAATGGGGCAGCATGTCTGGAGCTACAAAGTACCGGTTTGAAATTGATACCAGCAATTTTGTCAATGAAAGTACGGTATTGTCGAACCAGCTTGTACCTGGCACTCAAATAAATTATACATTCCTCAAAGACCAAACCTATCAGTGGCGTGTAAGGGCAGAGAACGATACAGCTCAGTCACGCTGGTCAGCCATTAATTCAATTACGTTCGATCATACCCCCCCCGATGCACCAACTTTATCGGCCCCGGTAAATGGCTTAAGCGTAAAGTTGCCGGTCACCCTCCAGTGGAACACCGTAAAAACTGCACAACGGTACAAACTTTATGTGTTTAAAAGTGATTCGACAACCGCATTCAACAGCAACTTTCCGATGGTGTTAAGTACAAACAGCTATACATTTAACCTGGGTAGTTCGGGCGATAAGTTATACTGGAAAGTATCGGCAATTGACGCCGCCGGTAACGAGGGCGCGGTAAGTGAACTACGGAATTTTGTATTGCAATAAGCCAGATGAAAAATAAAATGGTCACATATCTTCTGGGCTTAGTGGTAGCAATAGTCTGGGGCATTATCATCTACCGCATTTTCGATGCCGCGGCAGGTAATGACGACGTGGCACCCGGTCCGGCGTCTGTAAAAAAAGAAGTCTATGACGATTATGCTATTGCCAAAGACACAACACACTTGCTGCTGAACTATCACGATCCGTTCGGCTTAACAAGGCAAAAGGACACGGTGACTACTGTAAAAAAAATTAATTATAAACCTGCTGTAATAGCACCGAAACCTGCTATTAATTGGGGATTCATACAATACTCGGGGTATATTCGCAATCCGGCGTCAAAAAAGCTAATAACTTTAATCAGCATTAATGGCCGGAGCGAAATGCTTATTGAGGGGCAGGAAAAAGACAAGGTTAAACTGATAAAAAACCTGCGCGATTCCATTAAAATCAGTTATAACGGAAAAATAAAATTTATACCAATAAAGCCCGCTGCTTTATGAAAAAGTTAATCATTATCGTATGCTGTTGTATTACCCAAACGATGTTTGGACAGGACTTACCTAATTCAGGCTTCGAAAAGGTTAGGTTGCTTGACGCAGGTAAAGTAATTGTAGCAGAAATAAGGGTTCCCAACAAAAACTTGCATGCAAAAAAAAATTTATTTTACGCATGGTACCAGGCCAACGCCATCCACTCAACACAAGGCGGATACAACGGCAAGTTGCTGAACGGGCAGTACACTGAATACTACCAAAACAAAAACCTCAAAGAACAGGGCACATATAAAAATGGCTTAAAAACCGGTGACTGGCGCGACTGGAAGGAAGATGGGACATTGCTATATCAGCATACCTGGAAAGATGGCACGATGCTTCCGGATAGTACAGTTTCTTTTTGGAAAAGATTGCCTTTCATCCATAAAAAGAAAAGCCAGCCTGTTAAGGAAGCCCCAAATAGCTAAGCTAACATCATGGTTAAAGCTTCAGCCTTGTATATTGTAATTATCATTGCCCTTGTAATCGGATTGCTTTGTTCATCAATCATCGTTGCGGCTTATTATTACAGGGCGCAATACCAGGCAAAAGCAAGGTATTATCAGTTAAAAAGCAATCTCAATTCTGGTATAAATATTTTATTAGCCGGTTCAGATAGTTCCTCTGTCACCAAAAAAGCGCTGAACCTGTTTGAAGGTCAGGCCGATTCAATAAGTGTGCGAAGAATTTCATGGGGCGTATTTGACATTGGTATTGTTAAAGCATTTATCCAACAAGACACACTGTATAAAACTTTTTCGTTCGCAAATGCGATTGATTCAACTAAATGGGCGGCGCTTTATTTAATTGACGAAGACCGGCCGTTTTCCTTGAGTGGAAAAACCACCATTCGCGGCGATGTTTTTATACCTAAAGCAGGAGTACAAACAGCGTACGTTGATAATAAATCGTACGAAGGTGATAAAAGGCTTATTATAGGTACAAAACATAATAGCGAAAGAAAACTACCTGCCATGAATAATGCGAGGCTGGGACAATTTGAACAGCTTCTTGACCAGCATACAAATGGCGATACCACACTGACTAAAGCTGATTCCATTTCAAATTCTTTTTTACGCAAAGCGCTTATCTTCAATTTTAAGAAAAAAGCGAAAACAATTGAAAACACTAAGCTACAAGGCAACATTATTTTATTTTCGGACACAACGATAACCGTCGACAGCACTGCCAGTTTCAAAAACATACAGGTATACGCACGGGCCATCGTAGTTAAGTCAGGCTTTCACGGCAATTGCCAGCTTTTCGCCACGGATTCTATAAGGGTTGAAGCTAATTGCAATTTCAGTTACCCATCGTGCCTCGGGGTTATGCGCTTCAAAAACCCCGTGGTAAATAGCCAGCCCAAACTATCGATAGGAAAAAGCAGCACTTTTTGCGGGTTGATTTTCACTTACGATAAGTTGGACAAACCTGTGAAACCGTTAATTTTAATTGGTAACGATGTGAAAATTAAAGGGCAGGTTTATTCGTATGGTATTACACAGATGAACGATAAAAGCGAGGTCGACGGCAGTTTGTTCACCAGTCGTTTTTGGTACCGGAATACTTTCACCCTGTACGAAAATTACCTGATTAACAGTACAATTGATGCCAAAGCATTATCGCCATATTATGTAAGCAGCGACCTTGTACCGGTAGTTAAAAAAAGAACGAAAATTTTACAATGGCTGGAAGCAAATTAAAAAGCAAGGTGCAGGCTTCCACCATATTGGAGGTGGTCATATCGATGGTAATTATTGTCGTTGTGTTTGGCATTGCCATGATGATATACACCAACGTATTACGCATGTCGCTATCGGTAAAAAAACTAAAGGCGCAGGCTATACTAAATGAAATGGCGCAGAAGGCAGAACACAGCACTGCAGACGCAATACCCGATGTTATAGTAGACGACTTCCGGATAGAACAGGAAACAAAGCCATACAACGGCGATGCCGCCCTCCTCGAAATACATTTAACTGCTTACGACAGTAACAAGCAAAAAATAGCCGAATTGCAACAGGTAATAACCAACAGCAATGAATAAACACAAAGTAAGGGCATATACCATAATGGAAGTTACCATCACCATGATGGTTGCCGCCATACTTATTGGTATCACCTATAGTTCGTATTCCATAATTGTAAAATCCTATAGTTCGTTTACCAGCAAGAATAATGACATGGGCGAACTGGTAACGCTCGACCATTTGGTTAACCGCGATTTTGATCAGGCAAAAATCATAAAAAAAGATTCGGCCGGATTTTCCTTTGTAAAAGACAGCGCCTTAGTGCGGTATGAATTTTCGGGCGATTATATTCTTAGAAAAGCCGTCAGGATTGATACCTTTAAAATAAAAAACCGCGACGTAAACGCAAGCTTTGAAAGTATGCCGTTGACAGAGTTAAACGACAAAGCCGACCTGAATATAATAGACGCGCTTGATTTTGTATTGATGTATCAAAAGGATACCATTGGTTACCATTACCATAAAACATACAGCTCCGAAAACCTGATAGAAAAAAATCCAAATGCCATCAATTGATTTAAGCGGCTACGAAACCAAAAAAAAGGCGAAGCCATCCAAACAAAAGGATGAAGGCGGCCTTATGGCCCTGCTTAACCGCGACATCAGTTTTGGCAGCAAGGAACTGAGCGATAAAAAGAAAGAATACCTGTATCTCGAACTAAGTTCACTGCTGCAGGCCGGCATCAATTTGAAAAGCAGCTTTGAGCTGATAACTGCCGACCAGCAAAAAGTACAGGATAAATTACTTTACCAAAAAATACAGGATGCCGTTTTAACCGGCACCACATTTTCGCAGGCGCTACAGCAAACCGGCAAATTTTCGTTGTACGAGGTATACAGCCTGCAAATTGGCGAAGAAACCGGCAAACTGATTGAAGTGCTGCACGATCTGGCCAAATTTTACCATAACAAAATAAAGCAACGCCGTAAAATAACATCGGCACTTACCTACCCCTGCGTAGTACTCACCACCTCATTGGGCGCCGTATTTTTTATGCTGAAGTTTGTGGTCCCCATGTTTGGCGATGTGTTTAAGCGTTTTGGCGGCAAGCTGCCCTGGATAACCGAAAAAATCATCGGCATCTCCAACGCTATGGAAAATAATTTCTGGCGTTTTTTGATATTGCTGGCATTGATAATTGGCTTTATCCTGTTTACCCGCAAAACACCAAAGTTTAAAGAGATCTCCTCCAAAATTTTAATGCGTGTGCCGGTAGTAGGCAATCTGGTGCAAAAAATATACCTGGCGCGCTTTTGCAACTCCATGCGGCTGCTCATCAACGCGCACCTGCCCCTGCTGCGTGCAATTGCACTTATCAGGCAGATGATTAATTACTACCCCATCGAATCATCCCTGCAAAAGGTGGAGGACGACATTATGAACGGCAAATCGTTACATGAGAGCCTGGCGCAGTTTAAGGTTTATCCCTCCAAAATGATACAACTCATAAAAGTTGGCGAAGAAACCAACCAGCTGGACATGTTTTTCGCCAAAATATCCGAACAATACATCGACGAAGTAGAATACAAAACCAGCACCCTCAGCAGCATGATGGAACCGCTGATCATTATCTTCCTTGGGCTGGTTGTGGGGGTTATTTTAATATCGATGTATCTGCCGTTGTTCCAGATGAGTAATAGTTTTCAGTAGGGATTGATCATTACATTTTGGTCCTTGTTCATAAGGTTGAATGCGACCAAAGCGTTCCATTTTTTTACGGAACGGAGCGGAACATTGTGAAACTTGCTGATTATCAGTGGTATTTAGTTTTATATTTTTATAATATACTGATAGTCAACATATTAATTTGGGGTTTACAGGCGGGGTTTACAGTATAGCCCGACCCAATGGTAAATTGCTGGCATCCAATATATTATAAAATAAAAGGCCTTTACACCTGTAAACCCCGTTAAAATTTACAGAAATCGGACAGCGGGGCGCGTCTATGCATTACCTTTATACCCATTGTTGATAAACAGGTCAATCCAATTTACAACGGCAAAGCTCACGAAGTAAAGTTTGTTCTGGTCGTGGAATTTGTATTTGGTGCTCACGAGTTGAAGCTACATTTTTTGCTTTGGGTTGGCAAAACGGTTTATATAAAAATAGCCCGCTTTGTTTGTAAAGCGGGCTACCTAAATACTGTTAAAAACGCTGGCTACCTAAACGCGGGTCACAAGTACGTAACCTCTAAACGCCTCCAAGCTGCATACTCGCTCCTGAATGAAAGGTTTTAATATATCACCTAACAAGTCTACCAATCATTTTTAATTCCCTCTGTTATCAATAGACTATCGGCTTTTTGTTTTGATATTAGCTCCAAACTGTCTCCTTTCCGATATGTGAAGGTCATGATATTCAAACTTTTAATATCGGAGAATGTCGATGAAATTTCAATTCGTCTAAAGCTGTTATTTGCTGGTTTAAGAATATATAGATCTAATTCCTTCTTAATTTCACAATTAAAAAAAACAACCGTTTTTCCCTCGTGTCCAATGTAACCATGTTTCCGGATCCAATGCGCTGAATTTTCGTTACTGGACGCAAGGATCCAGCCCTCGGGAATTATCGGCGCTTTTAGTTTTTTCCTTAAAGGATTTGATTCCGGTCCTAACTTATATACACAAATCTGATCTCTTATTAAAGGGACAAAATGTGCAGCTATTGCTAATATAGGTATCGCAATAGCAAGTATCAACAACAACTTTTTAATTGTAACCTTCATGACATTATGGAGCTATATATTTCTTAATTATATTAAAATGACCCGCTGTCCGTAGACTGTGTCTACGGACAAATATGCCTGTAGTTTCTAACTACAGGAAACCCCCCGCTGTCCGTAGACTGCATCTACGGACAATTATGCCTGTAGTTTCTAACTACAGTATATCAAACAAACAGTCCACTTCAATAATCTGATCCAGGCCTGCATAATTGGATGCGCTGGAATAAATATAATCTTCCGCACGATAAACCAGGCCCGCCACAACCGGGTTTTGATGAATATAGTCTATCCGTTGTTGTATAAATTCGCGTGATATTAATTCAACCGGGTGATTATCGTGTTCCCATAATTGATAAGTGTCGTTACGCTGGTGCCGCGACGCATAATACTTAAATTGATGAAGCATCCATTCGCGGCGGCTTTCAACGCCGCTGTTTTCAATATCATCAAGTATCCTCTTTGAGGTATGTTTTTTGCAATCTCTTATAAAACCACTTACAGTAAAGCCTTCATCTACCGATACAATTAAATGCACATGATTTGACATGATGACATAGGCATGCAAATGCAGCCCTTTATTTTGCTGACAGAATTTTAACGATTCGATCACAATGTCGCGGTAGCATTGGCGGGTAAAAATGTCGATCCAGCCAACTACGGTAAAAGTAAGATAGTACATTGATTGCTGATCGCCAATGATATAACCTTTGCGAGCCATAAAATGATAAATTAGGTTGTGGTAAATATAAAAAAAATGCCTGTAGTTAAAAACTACAGGCATAGGCGTCCGTAGATGCAATCTACGGACAGCGGGTGCTTACCTCAATATCAACAACTTTTTAATACCACTTACATTTGATAACGTTGTAAACAAATAATATTCTGATTCGTTTACTGTATTATCTATAAATTGAGTAATTATAATGTCATCTTGATTAATCCCCAATCCAAACTGCGTACGATTCTTTTTTAATTTGACATTAAGGTTTAAGTTCAGCTTTTTTGATGAAACACCTTTTACCCATCTATTTCCAATAAGATTGTAAGTATCAACTATATCTCCGGCTATCGGATAAACAACATAGTTTCTTAATTCAACCTGTTCTCCGGAATGATTTGCTTCAATTATGTAAAACTCTTTTCTATTAGTACCGTTTTTCATTATCTCGTTTATGAATTTATAACGTATAGAATTAGCATTTACTTTTTCAGAATCATCAATACTAATCAACGCCTTAAAAGCCAATAGCCTATTTTTATAAAGAACCATTTCGGAATTGTTCTTTGCCAATTCAATTTGTTTATTTATAGATTTAAGAGTGGCCTTATTCCAATTGATGAAAACCACATCATTATTTACAGGCATTTGATTATTTTTAACGCCATTATTACAAGAAAAAATAAGTAAAAAATATAATAGTAATTGCATAGGAAAAATCATATAATTAATTTGGTTGTGCTCTTTCAACTACTCCTTGCTCTTTACGTATTTGAGAGTCTTTCTGTCGAACTAAAATTTCATTCTTAGTTAAGACACCCTTTTGGCCTGAATCAGGGTCTGTTTTATTCTGATCGATAGCCATATCTCTGCTCCCATCTTTATTCCTTTCTGCATGGGCTAATTCATGAGCTAATCCAATTTGAGCAGGACGTCCTGTAGACCCATCAGCATTAACGATAGTCGATCCCTTTCCATCGGGGTTATATTCAACTGTCGATCCTGTGCCTGGGCCATTTCCAGTTGCAGTTTTATTGGCATCCGTTTCATTATTGGCCGATGTCGAGTTACCCCCTGATGTTTCTGTTATCGTAACCACTTTATCAGATTTAATTAAACTTGTAACGAGTTCCGTTCCTATAGGTTTTTCATTGGTATTAGAAACACCGTTTTCTGCAATTTTAACTTGTCCATCGCTCCTTAGTTCCAATTTTGTACTTGAGAGCATTTGAAGTGCTTCAAATGCCTTTGCTTTGAATTCATCCGAGCCACTTAAAATTATATCTTTTGGCCCCATGCCATCAGGGTCTTCAAACCGTATCGGATTATCAAATCCATAATTGTACGGCGAATATCTCCGCATCTTCTCCGCCAGCGGATCAATGGTCGTCCACCTCCCTATCACCGGATCATAGAACCGCGCGCCATAATCTTATTGGCTACCATCAAGTTTTAACTTTGTCGGCTGTTTTCCGTTTGCACTTTCAAGGTGCCATAAAGAACGTTCGTTAGGGGTAAAGATAAGGGATAGTTTTTCATTTGCAAGGCCGTATGTTGGTCGTTTTTTTGCGACGGGGTGGCCGTGTTTGTTGATCATTTGTTAAAGCAAAGATAGCCTCCGAATCCAGGTCAGTAAAGGGACTTTCGCGGCATAAACCCGCAAGCTTTTCACGCACAGGCCATTTATTCCACGTTCCCTTGACAGCCCCGTCTTCTCCCGCTTTTGGTTGCTTAACAAAAGATCACCTGAACCCCTGATGATTTAAGATAGCTTCAGCGGGTGGTGTTTATTCAGGGCATCTTTCAGATCTTCCAGATTATTGGTCTGGTATCGCTCGGTAGAGCTGATGTAGCGGTGGCCCGCCATGTATTGAACCGTCCGCAGATTCTTCTCTTTCAGCCATTCCGTTATCACGCTTTGCCTGATCTGCATACCATGTTTATACTTCGGGTTCAACTTTCTCAAAGCATAGTTGAGATGAAGGATGCTGTTTTTCATATCATCCAGACTGTTTATGCTGATGAAAAGACGGTGTATATCCTCCGTTGCTTTATATTTATCAGGCTTTCTGCCTGAACGGTCGGTCATGCGCTCCGCCAGTATTTTAGGCCGGATCACCAGGATATATTCCTGTAGCTCCAGTATTTGATGTGGTTCAAGGCTAAGCATCCGGCCATTAAGCTTGCCCGTTTGTGGTACGTTTATTTTCCCCTCTCTAAGTTTCAAGTGTTCCGCGCGTAAGGTTTGAAGTTCGTCCCTTGTCAATCCCTGGAAAACGAGCAGGCCGATCATCACTTTATTCCGATGTGTGCGTTCATCATTTATAGGGTAGTTTTCGTAAAGCGCTTCCAGTTCGGGCTTGGTCAAAAGGTCATGGGGAATGTACCTGATAGTACCTTTCAGAATAACACCGGCAGCCGGGTTATAGCCTGTTCGCCCCTCATGTTGCAGCCAGGTGTAGTAATACCTGATGGCCAGCATCACCCGGTTGATCAGGCGGATGCTTTGGCCATCCTGTTTTAGCTTCTCGGCAAAGTCTAACACATCTGCATGAGTAACCTGTTCTGCTGCCAGGCTTGCCTCTTCGATCCATTCCAGGAAGATGCCTGCATAGTTTTTATTCTGATGGATGTAGTTTTTGCCGTATTGTTCTTGCTCCAAATAGGTATGGTAGCTTTTCAAAGCTTCCAGGATATCCGGGGCAAACTTATATTTGTTCATGCTTTAAATGCGTATAGATCTGTGTACTTTCCATGCTGCTGTGCCCTAAAAAGCGCTGTATCTGCTCTAAAGCCATTCCTGAGTGTAATAAGTGACTGGCAATGCTGTGGCGCAACGTATGCAGACCTGCTGGCTTCTTTATACCTGCCACTCCTTTTAACTTTTGCAGCCGCTCATAGGCCATATGGCCGCTTAGCCGCGTTCCGTTAACGCTCAGCAATAAAGCATTATCCTTTTTATCACCGGCCAGTAACGGACGAGCGTAAAGGATATAGTTCTCCAGGTCCGTTTTGCCGGTCCCTGCCAGTGGAACGTAACGCTCTTTATAGCCTTTTCCTTTGCGAACGTAAACCAGTTCTTTATCCAGCAGAATATCCCGGACATTGATATTGGCACCTTCGTTTTTCCGGAGGCCGCATCCATAATATAAAGCCAGTATGGCTTTATCCCGCATACCCAATGTATCATCCTTTGCAGCCTCGTACAGGCTGCTGATTTCAGCAAGGCTAAGAATACATTTTATATTGGTGCTTTTACCTTTGATGCGCACTTTTACCGCAAAGCTTTCCTGCCCGCCCTCGGTGAGATAACGGCTGAACTTGCGGATCACCTGTAAGTGCTTGCGGATGTAGTTAAGGCTGATCGCACCGGCTGCGGTTTTGCTTGGCCGTTCGTGCAGGTGTTCAAGGTATTTTTTCAAATGTTCCTGCTGTATGTCGTGCGGGTGGTTGCAGTTTTGAATCTCTAAATAGACCAGGAACTCGGTTAGGATTTTGGGCATATCCCGTGGGCTGCTTGGTTCAAAGTTGAGGATACGCAGCCATTGGGTAAAGCCCGCCAGATGGCGGATATAGAGCGGATTTTTTAGTGTGCCTTGCATTTTCTACTGCTCGTGGGTTACTGCGTCTTTCTCGCTGGTATCCTGCATTTTATGTAACCCATCAGAGCTTTGGGTTACTGGTGGGATACGGGTTACTGATTGTATGTTTTCCATAATGGATTTTACCATGCCCTGTGCATCATTTGCCAGGTTTTCAAGGTCGTTCCAGCTTTGTATTTTGTATTCAAAGCCCTTGTAGCGGCTACCACGGGCTATTTTAATATAGCCCATCCGTTCCAGCTCATACAGGTAGCGACCTATACTGCTCGGGCTTAACCGGAATGCAGCCCGTACTTCCTTGCTGTAAAAGGTTTCGGTGTCCTGTTCTTTCAGGTACGTTTTTAGCTTTTCAAAGAATGAGCGACAGGCATCGTTTAACTCGTCGCTCTTTTTAAGCAAGGTGGTTTCCAGTAAGCTAAAAGCGGCCTGTATGTCCTCTATGGTCGTTTCAATATACTGCTCCCCGGTGTCCTCGTCTGTTTTTAGGTCCCGTTGATATTGGTGATAATAGGTGACCGTTTCGGTAAACAGTAACAACAGGAGCATGGTGCGCCTGGGTTTGAATACCGCCTCCGGTAGCTGCAAATAAGGGGCATAAGGATTTTTAACGCTGATTGGCTTTAACATGCGCTGCACGTTTTTAAGCTGTTCCCTTACTTTCTTTTCCGCGTACTGGTCGATCAGTCCGGCGCTCATTTTACGCTGGTAATCCATGATCTTGACATCCTGCTCCGGGCTATTGTCCATGTACAGCAGGATGCAGCGGTTAGCATTATCTTCGTACATCTGCTCCCTGGTGGTGCAACCGCTTATACAAACAGGTCCTTCTACCTGGAGGGTTATCGTTTTGAGATTTCCTTTGCTGTCTTTCAGGGGTACCGTTTTGGAGATCCGGCGCTTGCTCTGCAGCTCCCTGATCGGGTAAAGCACATTATCTGCGCCGTCCATATCTTCGAGCAACAGCAGCTTATATTTCAATTCCTCTTTGCCGAAGTAATAAAAAGCATTCATGCTTAGCGTGGTGATCTCCAGCTTATCCTCTTCCGGGATAAGTTCACCTACTTTCTCTTGTAACCAGGTCTTGCCGGTGCCGCTTGCGCCCAGGCATAACAGATGAAGCGGTGTTTCACGGGTTCGTGATGTATAAATAAGATAGGCGATCAAAGCATTGATTTCCTCACCTACGATCCCGCTTTTGCCGATGGCCTGCTTTGTTCTTTCCAATAAGTTGGCTGATTTCAAATACCCTATGGCCGCTTTACGCTCGGCTTCGGTAAGCTGCTTCTTTTCCGGCTGAATGGGTTTCATGGCCTCCAAGCGTTCTGAACGGTATTGCTCCAAAGCGGCAGTCAATCGGCTTACGGCCGTACCGATCTCGCTCGTTCCGATGTCGAGCGCCTCTGCTGATTTCTCGATCATCTGTTCGGTTTGAATACTGTTGTACAGATCCAGGCTATGACGGAAGGCGTTTTGTTTGTCTTCTGTACTAACAACCTTTAATGTCACTTTCAGGCGGTCAAGTCCTGTCAGTTTGATCCCGCCAAGTATGCTGATATGCAGCTTACCATCCAGGTAAAGCAATAACTCCGGGTTTTCCGTGATCAGTTTGGTTTTGGTCATGAATAAAGTTTATAGCTTATTAATCAACTACCAAAGCTATCATATTTGATTAATTAATCAAATATACTGTGTTTTATCATTGCCTGTTTGAATAATTTATCATAACGCGAACGATTTTGCATATTCTTTTTGCGCAGATAGCTAATGCTGTATATCAGATAGGGCAGGTTTATAGATTTTGAAAGGGAATGTAAGCCTTGACTTATCAATTAAGATGCAGAGTTATTATATTTGATATATTAATCAATTTGTATTTGCTTACATCACTGGACAATTTGAATAATCAATCATCATTAGCGAAATTAGTTGTGCTATCAGGCATTTACATGAACATTGGCGACCAAATAAAGAGGATAAGAACTGCTAAGAACCTTTCACAGAAAGAGGTGGCTCTATCTTTGGACATGGATCAGGCCCAGTTTTCACGTATTGAGAATGGCAAGACTGACCCTGCCTTCTCTACCATTGAAAAGGTGGCCCAGGCATTAGGCGTTGGGCTTGCCGAACTGGTGAATGCTGACGATATGCTCACAGAAGTAAACTCCTATGATAAATCTGTCATTGAGAAAATGGCTTTGATCGATCAATTAGAAGAAAAAGAGAAGTCGGCCTTTTTTACAATATTGGATGCCCTGGTATCTAAAAAGAGGCTGAAAGATTCGCTGTCGGAGGCCCTTAATTTAGCTTAAATAACAAAGCCCGGTGTGGCCGGGCTTTGTGTAAACTATTCCTTACTTGAACTTTTGACAAGTTTCATATACTCGTTTTGCATGAGATTTGCCATGCTTTTATCTATCAATCCAATACTCTTATATAATACATCGTATTGTTTTTTAACATCTTTATGATCAGGATGAGGGCCATCGAATAAAAACCGCCAAAAACTACGTATTTCTTTGTCTTTATATTGCTTAAGTAAAGTAACAGTCAAGCCAGGCTTTTCACTTACGTGACTTAAGATGCAGTCTTGTAACGCATTTACAGCATCAGCATCCCAATGTCCGTTTATGCCTAACTTTATAAGTTTACTGAAGTGTTCTGTCGTTGGTTGAGTGGAATTTAACTTACAAAACAAACCAATGTGCTTCTCATATAAACTATATAAAGGCATAGGCCCTGCTTTATCGCTATAACCATAAATTGAGTTAAAGGATACAAAGTTAGTTGGAAATGCAGCAAAAAACAGTTTGGCGTATCTGACGCTATCTTTCCCTTGCACTTTATTAAAATCGTCTTTCAGCGCTTCAGTTTGGCTGTTATTTCTATTCTTCGCTTGTGTATTGTTAACCTGTCCTTTACATGAAATTACATGTATAAAAACCAACAATACCATCAAGGCTAAAACGGCTCTATTTTTTTTCATCTGGTTTTGGTGGAATAACATTATTGATATTTACTTGGACATTCTCAGGCTTCTTAGCTTTAATATTGTCATATATTTCCTTCGTTTTAGCTTTGCTGCCTCCTACTGAGCCTGCTGCTTTGGTACCCCCTGGCAATAGGCATCCTTCCGTATCAACCCCAGTGTTACCCGGATGAATGAGGATTGCTCTGTCCTGTGAAACCTGGTCATTGGATAATACATAGCTATCAGGATGCTTTTTAGTATTATGATCATCAACATTATATGTTCCTTCTGGTATTCTCTGATCTTTGCCGGAAGCACTTGTAGAAGGGCCTCCGGGCTCCAAAATGAAGCCGGTTATCTTTGTACCAGGGATATTAAAGGTACTTGTAGTCGAATTAGCTGTTTCTTCAATTCTAAAAGTATTTATGTTTTCACCTACACAATCGGCAGGTCTGTCGATTGCTATAGTTTGAGTTGATGTAAACACTCCTTTTTTATCAGTTGTTCCTATATTATACGTATCTGTTACATCACCTCCACAGTCACTCACTTTTGTAATAGTCCCCGTTTTAGTATCAACATTAAATTCATCAGGCGGTGGTGCAGCAAACATCCCATCGACATCAATAAACCTGATAGGATTATTTAATCCATAAGAATAAGGTGACCATCTTCTTGATTTTTCTGCTAATGGATCTAAGCTTGTCCAACGAGCAATTACAGGATCGTAGAACCTGGCACCATAATCGTACTGCCCCAACTCCTCCTGCAATTCTTTCTTATTGTAAAGATATTCATTTTTTGGATTTAATACGTTACGGTTAATTTCCATCCCAAATGGCAGGTAGTCATCATTTTGATAAGTTACTACCGCTCCCGTTTTCGTTCCAAAAGTCACCCTGGTATTGCCCAGGTTGTCGCCGAGGTAATATTCATAGTTGTATCCTGCTCCGTTTGGTACCGCTTTTCCTTCTTCGGTTTGTATAAAGCTAAGGGTATCAGTTGTCGTGCCGTCATATTGGATGCCGCCTATATAATCGGTGTTATGGGTTATTGTACTTGCCCTGCGGAGCTTATTTCCTGTGGCGTCATAAGTGTAAGTAATGGTTTTTCCACCTGTTATATTTTGCGGCAGGTTTAATAAGTTATAAGCTATTGTAATCCCTTTGCTGTTATCGGTTTTTACGTTGCCGTTACCGTCATAACCATAAGCATGGCTGCCTGCCGGATAGCCTGTAGTTCCTGCATCTAATGATCTGTCATTTACGCTTTGCAGCTGGTTGGTACTGCTGTAGGCATACACCATGCTGTCAATCAGTACATTATTGTACACCCTGTTCAACGTATTGATATTACCCATTACATCATAGCTTATTCCGCGTTCAGCAAAGTGGTCGCTTGATGCGCCAGATGTAAGCCTGTTCAGCTTATCATAAGTGTAAGTATAGGTATTTGAATTCGGCGCTGCTGCCGTTCCCCAAAGCTGATAGGCAATGTTGCCATTGTATTGCTTATTGGCGCCTGTATTATATTGCAGCTGCATCTGGAACAAACCAGCGTTGCTGCCAGTCAGCCAGCCCCTTTCGTTGTAGGCATAGTTAATAGGCTGTAAAAAGGTAACACTATCCGTGCTGTGCAGGTTTTTGGTTTTTACCTGCCCAATTTCGTTGTAATCAATTTTACTCAACAGCGTTTTTGTAGTGGGCGAACTTGCACCATTTTGTATCTGCTCCCAGGTCTTTAGCTTACGCCCTGCGTGGTCGTACAAATAAGTATTGGTTATGGTCAGCAAGGGGTTGGTGGCGCTGGTGGTGTTCCAGTGTTTTCTAACCGTGGTTGTAGGCGTGTTTGTAAAATCGTAGGTGCTGCTTATTACATCGTAATTACCGGCATTCAGCGTACCGCCCAAATAATGCTGCTGGTAAGCCGCGAAACTCCTGCCAAAATAATCGTAATAGTGGGCACCCCATAACATATCTGTTGGGGTATTTAGCACCGCTGTTTTGGTGGCCACCAGTTGCCCCCGTGTACTTAAATCAGCTCCCGATGGTGGGGTCGCAAATTGCGTAGGTAAACTGGGTGCATTGGCGTAGCTGTCATAAAAGCTCCAGGTAAGCGGCGTTGTGCCGCTGGTAGGCCAGGCTACATTTGTATACCCAGTACCCGTGGTTTGTGTCTTTTCAAACAGGTTGGTGTTTATGCCGGTTAGCGTTGTTTGCAACGATGTCCTTGATGTGGCGCTTGCCCATATCCCGGTATTAATGGCCCTGCCCATTCCGTCGTACTTAATATATATCCATTGTCCGGCGGCGCGTTGCAGGCTGTCCTGCGTGGCAACAGGTTGATCCATGTTATTATAAACAGTATATTCCCAGCCTTTGCCCGGCAGCTTTTTCTGTATCATTCTGCCTAACCCATCATACTGGTACTGGTAGCAAAAGTTATTCAGTGTGGTGCTGCTGATGGCCGCTGTGCTGTCGGGCTTGGCCCCCGGCGGCAATACGAACGCCAGGTGCCCCATATCGTCATACACATAATACGTGCTCAGCTGTTGTAAAACACCTGCTGCATAATTAAACACCCGCTTTAATATTACTTTGCCGTCAACGTCCTTATACTCCTCCATGGTACCGGCCCTGCCGCTTACCCAGTTTTCATCTTTGCTGATGGTTACGGTAAGCGTGCCTGCCGCGTACACTGCTGTGCCGCCGCCGTTGCGATACAGCGTTTGGTTGCCCGGGGTGCCAATATTGGAGCCGTATATTGCCACGCGCCTGCTGTTTACCGAATCTGTGGTATAAATAATGCTGTTGTTCGAGCTGTAATCCATTTTTACGGTATGCTGGCCAAGCTGCCAGTCGTTGCCCGGCGCACCTTGTTCAACCGGCCGGTTTAGCGGCGAGTTATCAAACGCGGTTGGCGCATTGGCATTGGGTATGGTGGCCACATTATCGGGCGGCGCGCTGTAAAATGTTTGCTGCGCTGTGGTGGCCGATGAACGCAGGCTGCCTGCCGTGCCCGTTAATGGTGTGTAAGGCAGGTATTTGGCAATCTCGCGCCCATAAATATCATACGCCTGCGGCTGTATCATATCATACCCGAAAGGGCTGGCCATAACCTGTATGTTTTGTATGGGGCGGCCTAATCCGTCAACATACTGTATGCCCTGCATTAGCTGGCAGGTGCCCAGGCCATTTAGCTGGCTTTCGTCGGTAAAACCGGCCACGCGCGGGCTGTTACTGATAATGTAATTAGCATTCAGCGTTGGCGTAGTGGTAAGTGGGATGCAATCAACCGACACTATTTTTGCGGTAAATGGCACCGTGGTGCTAAAGCCGGCGCTAAGTGTTATGCTTACATTGCTGGTATAATTACCCGTGGTGCCTGCCGCCGAAAGAGTTACCGGGCCAACAGTTTGTGCATTTATGGCGGTAAAGCAAATGGTTAACAAGCTGGTTAACCATAAGCTAAGTTTTGTTTGTTTTTTCATGACCATGGCCTAGTTAATGGTTAATGTTAAGTCCGAACTGCCTGTGGCTACCACCACGGTGTTAAAGCTTGCACTGTGCACACTTGTTTGCGGCGTGCGTGTGCCCATGGTAAATGTTGCCGTAAAGCTGCCTACGGGGTTAATACTTACTGTAGCATAGGTGCCTGCCGGCACGCTTACCACCGTGCTTCCCGTAGCCGGGAAGTTATAGGGCGTAGCAATACCGCTGAACGTGGCCTGGTACCCCGAGTGCCCGGTATTGTTGGTTAGCGTGTAGGATATCATGTTGACCGGACAACCACATACTGTATTCGCCTTTATCTGTCCGTTTACATTAAGGTCGTACGTAGCTTCGGCGTTGGCGTCGGCGGTAGTTACAGCATAGTACTTATTTGCCGGCACCGAGTAGGTAGTACTGGTTGGTGAGGTGCCCGCCGGGCAGTTATCGCGCGTAAAAGTAGTAGCGCCGATAGCAGCATTGCCATGCGTCTGGTCGTAAGTATGGTAACCATAATTTTTTACAATATTGCCGGCCCAGTCTTTAGTGTTTTTCAGGCGCGAAAAGGCATCGTAATCAAAGTGGTTGATAGCGCCTTTGGTATCGGCAATGTCGCTGATGCCATCGGTGGCATAGGCGTAAGTCGTCATTTGCGCATCTGTTGGGTATATGCGCAACTCATCGATGGTGGTCGTTCCGCTAACTGTAACAGTACTATTACCGGCCGGCACGGTATATTCATAATAGGTCCAGCTGCCCGTTGAGCGTAGCGGAGTACCGGTAAGGCTGCTGCCGGCGGTTACCGTTGGTGCGCCGTTATTGCTCCACACCGATACCACGTAGCTTTTACCCGCATCCATGTTGGGCGATGTAACTGACCCGCCCACCAGGTTATAAACCCGGCTGCCACTCGGCGCGGTTGGGTCGGTAACCGTAGGGCCGGTATAATTCCAGCCGTTATGACGGGGCGCTTCAAAGCTGGTGTAGGCTTCCTGCCCACTTGTCGTATTACTAAAGGTGGCATTTTTAACCTGCCCTACCGGCAGCTGGTACTCGTAATCCCATAATATAGATACGGGGGTACCATTGCGTGGCGTGTATTGCGCGATGTTATTTTGGGTATCGTAGGTATCAAAGCTTATCATTTGCGCGTACCGGCTGTCTTTAGTTAACGCGCCCGAGGCTACACTGGACGGGGTAAAATCGGTAACCGGGGCCGTTATATTTAATATGCTCACCTTATCGGGTACAATGGAATTGGCTATGTATCCGAATTTAAACTGGTTTAATTGTGCCGAAGTTGTTTTGGCTGCAGCTGCGCCTATTTTGTAGGTTTCCGATTTTTCTAATCCATCGGCCCACATATGACGGTTTACCATGGTATCAATTACCGCATTTCCGGTTGGATAATTAAAGGCATATTTGTTACTGGTAGTGCGGGTATTGCCTTTGCTGTCAACATGGGTGGTGCTCGCAATTTGCTGGTGAACAATGTCGGTACCATAATTATATGCCACTGTACTGCTTACCAATTTGGTGGTATCGGCAAGGTCATAGGTTGTTGTGGTAGTACCTGTTAAATAATTATCATCCGATGCGATACTATAGTCATCAAACGGGTAGGCATCAGAGTCGTTATCGCCACCGAGGACGTGTTCCGGGTGAGCTTGGGTAACAACGCCGTCCGATCGTTTAGACTGGCCTACAACCATGCCCACATCCGCATAAACCGTATCCTTGAATGCTGTGTATGTATTGGTTGTTTTCTTAACAATTTGATAAGTGCCATTGCTTTTGTGCAAGTAATCTGCCTTGGTAAGTAATTGCCCCCGGGCATAAAAGTAATCTAAAATAGTAGGCACGCCTGTTGAAGTTGCGCTGCCCGACCACTGGTCGGTCGTATCTCTGAATGTATAAACACTTTTTCCGATATTGGTTCCCGGTGTACCGGTATATTCGGTAACATTGGTATAGGCGACCGGATTGCCGTCTGTAGGTGTAAGGTTTAATGCCGATTCGGCCAGGTAGGTTCTTACTCTTTTTGTGGCGTTTATCCCAGGGTAACCCGAAGTGTTTACCCAGTTTCGGGCTGTTATGGTATGTACAAAAAAGCCATAGTTAACAAGGCCTGTAAACCCCGCTGTCATAAAATTGGGCAGGGCAGTATTGTATTGATATGTTTTTAAAACAGGGATGGAGCCGATATTGTCGTAGCTGGCAATACTGTCAATCCGTAAGCCGCCGGTAAAATGCGTAGCACCATAAATATCTTTGTACCGGTTGGTTTGATAGCCAAATGTGGTGTATCCACCGGTTGGGTAGTAAATTGTTTTTAACACGCCCGCCTGCATATAGGTGGTATCGGGGTTGCGGCTGGTCGAGTCGCTACTGCCAATGGTAAGTGGTGTTGGGGTGTCGCCGAGATGCCCCTCAAATTGAATAACTTTCATCGGTATCAGCGTGGGGTTCGAAACCCCGTTCATTTTACCGTTGTAATAGCCCCAGTAGTCTTTTGAATACGAGCTGTAAGTTGGCACAAGCTGCTGGTTATATGCAAACCGGTAACGTTGGGTAACGGCGCCGGCTTTATCCAAAACTTGTAACGAGTCGAGCCTTAACCTGCCGGCACCACTTGGATAAGCATTATAATAGTTTTTATAAAAAACGATGGTTTTTTGCAATTCATATGCTTTTTGGGCATAGTTATAAGTATATACTTTTATGTTTTTTAGCCCCTTGTTATTCAAATCGGAGCGGGGTGCATCATCAAGCGTAAAAGTAACCTTCCCGTTTTTAAAGGTAATGGTGCTGATGTCCTGTTCTGTTATTCCCGAACTAGTATTACTATCAGACACAACCGGGATTAAATTGGCATACCCGGAAGGTGGCGTACCGTAACTATAAATGAGGCTCTGCTGGTCTTCTACGGTTACAGACTGGCCCCTGTCGATAGTTGTCACACTTTGGCTGGCATAGCCAAAGTTTATAGTATCCCTGCCATTCTGGCCAATCATGTTTTCCAGTTTCCAGGCGGTTATATTAGTAGCGTCAACCCCTCCTGATACAGATGGTGTGGAGGTTATCTCCCTGGTATTGTAGCCTAAATTGTATTTGGTACCGTGCTCATCAACAATATTGAAACACATATTGCCCGCCGAGCTCGATTTTTTGATGGCTAACGGTGCATATGGTATAGTTTCAATTTTGTAACTATCCTTTACATTAAAAAAGAACTTACCGTTATGTCCGGGCAAGTCATACGAGTAAATATCCGGCCTCGTATCGTATTGATTGTTGTTAGGGTTGTTAGTAACGAAATACAGCCAGTCGATATCAGCATCTACTGCAGTTGGAGCCAGTGTACTGGCATCACGAAAGCTGCCAAGATAGCCGCCATTGTCATCCGACCGGCCTAACACATTCCGGGTCACGCCACCGCCACCCGTATTAAGCGACCATCCTGCGCCCACCCAGCTTGCCGGTTCATTAACCTTAAGCCCCGAGGCGTGGTACGAAAGCGTAATCGGCACCTGCAGGCTGCCTGCTTCAACCGTATACAAAGGGATTGAAATTTCAGGCAAGCCGCTAAACAGGTTTACCGGGTAATTGCCATATTTATCAAATGCCTGCGAGTTTGGCGATTTTTGAAACACCGTGGGAATAAACCCCTGCGATTGTGCCATCACCTGCATCACCGTAAAGCAAAGCGCAATACATAAACTAAAAAGTATCTTTTTCATATAGGTTTAGTTTTTCTTTTTTAATGCTTCAATTTCCTGCTGCTGTGCCTTCACAGTTTTGTTAAGCTCAATCATATACAGCGTAAGCTCCTCCACTTTTTTCAAAAGCAGTGTATTTATTTCGCCCAGGTTTTGCCCGTTTTTGGCAACCTCGGCTGCTGATGGCATTTCGGGCAGGTGATGGTTTAAATCGATATAGGTTTTTACTGCCGATAGCGGGCGCAGGGCGTATGTTTTGTTAAATACATAATCGGGGAGTACGTTGTTATCAACCACTACTGCTTTTGAGTGCACGGTGCCGTTTACAGCGAGGGCTTGGTCAGGATTTGTGGTGCCGATGCCTAAATTACCATTGGCCAGGATTGTCAGGTGTTGAACGCCGCCGGTATAAACAATTAATTGATCTGAACCGCCTGTTCCAAAGCCTACGGTTTCCGAATTATTTGCAGTGTTCCTCCACGCTAATACTCCACCGTGATTTAACGACAATAGATGTGCAGGCGTTGTAGTGCCAATCCCTACATTACCGCTTTGGTCTATACGCATTCGCTCAATGGTATTGGTCCAAAAAGTCATTGGGGCGTTCGTTCGTTGGATTATTCTAAAATCATTGTTTGCCCAGCCATTAAATTGCAGTACGTTTCCATCGGAAAAAAGAGAAAGTACATCGGCAACTCCTTGAACTTGCAATTTACCCAACGTCGGGGTTGTTGTGCCAACTCCAACATTCCCGGTATTGCTATTATAAATAGTCGTTCCAGACGTTGTCCATTGCGCACTGCAAGTAATGGTAAATGATAAAATTGCAATAATGGTTGCTGAAAGGATTTTCATATAAGCTGTATTTAGTTTTTATTGTTTAATAGTTCCTTAACCTGTTTTTTTAATTGGTCGATCTCGGCCTGCTGCTGTACCAAAATTTCGTTTTGTTGTTCAAGGGCTTTTACCTGCTTATCCTTTTCAATCATATACAGCGTAAGTTCCTCCACTTTTTTCAGCAGCAGTGTATTTATTTCGCCCAGGTTCTGCCCGTTTTTGGCAACCTCGGCTGCTGATGGCATTTCGGGCAGGTGATGGTTTAAATCGATATAGGTTTTTACTGCTGATAACGGGCGCAGAGCGTATGTTTTATTAAATACATAATCCGGGAAAATGCTGTTATCAACCACTACTGCTTTTGAGTGTACGGTGCCGTTTACACTGAGAGCTTGGTCGGGCGTTGTGGTACCTATGCCAACGTTACCTGCAGAAGTAATGGTCATTCTGTTAGTTCTGCTACTTGTCTGAAACGTTATGTTTCCGGTATATGAACTAAGCACAAATCCACCGGTTGAAACCGGTACGGATTCAAGAACCATTGAATTTGCCCAGTTTGAAAAACCACCA
The DNA here is from genome assembly GCF_024055575.1 of Mucilaginibacter flavidus. Lineage (GTDB taxonomy): Bacteria > Bacteroidota > Bacteroidia > Sphingobacteriales > Sphingobacteriaceae > Mucilaginibacter > Mucilaginibacter flavidus. The sequence goes on from NZ_JAMXOE010000020.1 coordinate 113,562, forward strand.
CCGGCAGAACCAGCTGCCATGAATGTACCATATGTGGTGTTACTTGAATTTTGGATAAACAACCCGTCGGTAGCGGTAGTATTTACTGCAACGCTAAGTTTTGCGATGGGGGCCACTGTCCCGATGCCGAAATTCCCCGTCGTGCCCAAATACATCGAGCCGCTGCTGGTGGAAAAGTTTAGCGCGCCAACATCGGCTCTTAAGTACATATCTGAATTTCCTGCTGAAGCATCGCCAAAATAGCCAACCCTGGTGGTGTTATTTGAATCGTAAACAGAATATACCCCGCTCGATGCGATACCGGTTGTTCCTATGCCGGTAAGCCTGACCTCGGCTGAAACAACATGTAATTTGGCCGACGGGGTCGTTGTGCCAATACCAACACTGTTAGTAGTTGTTATAATACCTGTTCCGGCCGTCCATTGTGCGCAGCATGTAACGGTAAATAATAAAATTGCGAATGCGGTTGTTAGAAAGGTTTTCATATTACTGTGTTTAGTTATTTATAGTTTTCAATTTATTTTTTTCAAAATCACAAACGCCGGACGGTCTATCAGACATTTTTCAATGAGGGAGCATGAAAAAAGTCAATACCAGCCTATTGATATTTCATATTTTGCAAAAAAATGACAAGAGTAACCCGTGATTACCTTGCGTTTTAGCAAAAAAATCGGACCTTATAAAGTTTTCACGATATTCGATTTGCGGAGCGATGCCGAAAATTAGGATAGCAGTGTTTGTTTATGATAAGGAATTGGCAATGAGCAACGATTAGCCCATTAAATTGAAGGCAAATATAAATATTATTTAAATCATCAAAATATAAAATCACTTTGCAGTTGATTTATTTTTCTCAAACGCTATTATTTTAAAAAGTGAGTAGTTAAAGCAAAGCCTATCAACCATGCCGTACAGATGACTAGACTGTTGCAACAAAGTAAACATCCATAACAATATTGCTTCTTACATCACCATTTGAATTTGCTTTCTGCATTTTTAACGTCACTGTTCTAACAACTCCAATTCCATGTGAGTTTTGCAGTTGATTTAGCACTTTGATTAAAGAGAAATATCCCCCCTCAAAACTCAATTTCTGAATAATAAATTTATCGCTCCGATACAATGCATTCTGCAACGGTACATCACTCAACTTTACCCCTTCTTTCTCCGCAATCAATGATATAGTACTGATGATATTGCTTCTGAAAGCTACTGTATCCGTTTTATATAAACTAAGTATTTTGTTAAGGTTGTTACTTTTCCGTTCAAGATAGGCGGGCTGCAAACTCAGGTCGGATGATTGCGCTATTTGCGTTTTAAGGTTTTTATTAATCTGCCAGGCTTCAATTGTTCGTTTAAAAGCAAACTGGTAACTAAGGAGCAATAAAACTATTGTTGCGCCTATCAGCAGGTATTGTTTTTTAAATGGCAATTGTTTAAGCATATCAATAATCAATTACTATCGTAAATATCCCGGTATTTTGCTCGCTGCTAAATGCATAACTATCCAGTTGCACATTTTTCACCCAGTTTTTTGTTTTTATCCTGGCTATCCATTCATTTACGGGTATTATCCGCTCCGAATTTCCCGTTATCCGTATTTTCCGCGTAGAAAATAAAATAGTCTTCTGGTTCCGGCTTGCCGCTTGGTCAACCGGGTCCACCCAGGCTTCCTTCCAGGTAATTTCCGGCGGCAGCATCGATGCCACCTGGTCAATAAGTGCCGCTTTATTGATGCCGCCTTCCCAGCCCAACACCTTGGTTAACGAATCTTTTTGATGCACCATCAGGTTGGTTTGCTGCAGGTCGTCAGAATTTTGTGCCGAACGGCTAACGAGCTCTGTTAACTTGCCATTGGACGAGTTTAAAGTCGAAAAAATAAAAAAGTTAACCAGCAGCAGTACGAAAAACACGCCCAGCACAAGGGCGCCGTAAACCTTTAGCTTCTTTTCTTCAGTTACTTTTTGCAGGACTACGCTAAGGTCAGGAACGTCTGCCTGTATAACGTCAATTTTAGACGAAAGAACTAATTGAAATGCGTTTACGTATGCAATTATCAGCTTTTCATCAATACTTTCGGATTCGATTTTCACCGGGAAATCTGAAACTGCACCTTCCTCATATTTAGTCGAAACCCATTCTGACTGTTCATTTCGGTTGATAACATTGCCGTCGAACTTTATTTCGTTACCATAAACATTTAACTGGGGCAAAACATGTTTAACCGGAAACGGTCCCAGGCTTAGCATTACTACCGAAAACCCGGCTTCGTTTACAAGCGCAATCCATTTGTCGGCCTCTGCCCTGCGGATAACTGAAACAAAAGAGTAGTTACCTGAAATAAAGTTCTGTACATAAAAATCCGCTATATTACCATTCGGTAGAATTTGGCTGAAATTGTTTTGATTTATCTCTTCAGTTTTTTCGATTTGCTTTTGCAGCACGCCCCTCCCGTACAGGTTCAATGCACCCAATGACCGGGCAGGCATTTGCTTTGCTACATCGCTAATCTTGTTGAGCGCGGGCAGCTTTGCTTTAATCTGAAGCTGTTTTTTTTCGACAGTTACCGAACAGGCACTAACCGTATAAACACCGTCCTTCCCGATACCTATGCTGATGCCGGCTGCCTCATTAATATGATAATATTGCTGTAGCATAGGTCAACGCATAATGGTTGATTTGATAAACAATACGGTTACTACTTTTGAGGAACTTTTGGTCCGACTCCCAAAAATCCATTTCAATACCGGGATCCTTGATAATATAGGGAACCCTTTTCCACCGCTATCGTTTTCGGTTCGTTCAATCCCGCCGAGTAATATAGTATCTTCACTGTGCACCCGTAAACTGGTTTCGAATTTGCTGATAGATTGTGGCGGCGGCGAACCGTCGGTCGGGACAGAAGTAAAATCAGAAATATTCACTTTTATGCCAAGGGTCACTTGGTCATCGCCTGACACTAAAGGCTTAATATCCACCGATAGATTTGCGTCAACCGGAGTATATACATTTGTAAATACAGAAGTATTATTTGCTGCTGAATTATATAAGTTTTGCGTGGTATTCTTATAGTATTGCCTGCTGCCAATACTTAAAGTAGCAGAATGCCCGTTCATGGCGGTAAGCTTAGGGACTGACCGGATATCCACATTATTATTTGTTTCGAGCGCTTGTAGCTTAACATAAAAGTTAGGAACGACGTGGCCCAGGTTAACGGACGTGAATTTACTTATACTACTTAAAAAGCTGTTGACCGAACTTGCGCTGAAAGTAAAATCCACACCTGGTAAAACAGTTCCCCCAGTTTTTACACTGTCAGCCACTCCTGCGGATATGCCTGTGGAGATACTCCTCGATTTACGGAAATCGATCATTGTCACCTCGATCAACACCACAGGTACCAACACATCAAGCTGTTTAACAAAGTTTTCAACTTCTCGTATCTGCGCCGCCGAACCCGACAACAACAGCGTGTTTTGCTCCCTGAATTCTTTTATTTCCAACCCCTTTTTCCACTCAACAGGGATCATGGCAACAACAGTATCAATAGCGCGGTTCTGTAAATGCAGCGCCTTATAGGTTCTCAAACCTTCTATCTTCTTATCACCAATCAGGTAAATACCGTCCTCGGCTTGGTAAGTATAATCCGTGCCCCTGAAAAGCAAATTCAAAAATTGTTCATAGGGCACATCGTTTACATGAATGTCGATAGTTCCCTTAATATCAGAATAGATGGAATAACTGATATTCAACTCCTGTGATGCCTGCTTAACCAGGTTGATAATTGGTGCATTAACGGCATCTGCCGAAATCAGTTTCTGACCGTTAACAACCCTGCTGAAAACACCTGCGGATACATTGTTACCGGGGTTTGCATTCGGTGGCCTGAAAGTTTTTCTAACAGATGTGTTTTTATCGCCGTTTATGTACAACTCTTCATTCTCGCCAAGTGGCTGGAAAAGGAAAAAGTTGTCGCTGGTTTTTATCATTTTGATCTCGTTTGAAAAAGCAAGCTTATCCAGTGCCGTTTCAAACGGTGCGGCGGCGATAAAAGCGCTTACCTTTTTTGTTTGTAAAGAGGATGGCACAACCACGTTTTTGCCGGAAACCTGCGTGATTTTACGGGCAACGCTGGTAAGGCTGTCATTGTCGAGCGTTAGGGACAATTTGTTTTCTGCATGGTTGTAACTCGCTATGATTTCCTTTACAGGCGGCTTCGCAAATTGGGCCGGATCGACGTAGGGCGTAACATAGATAATCGAACCGACAATAGCAATGTCGAGATTGTATTTTTGCGCCAGGAACACCAAAATATTGGTTGCCGTAACATCCGTAAAATTGTCGTTAACCGAGAAACTCAACTTGGGGTCAACACTTATGCTCAACCCGTTGGCGCTTGATATACCCATAAGGTATTGCTGCAGCGTGCCGTTTAGAAACAACTGCACCTTTTGATTAAGCCCCGGAACAGTTTTCGAAAGACTATCGAGTTTTCTTTGTATCACCTGGATACGGGTATTTTGCTGCGCCAGCATTTTCAACGGGCAGGTAAAAAGTAGGATGAAAAAAAGGATACGTATAAGTTTTTTTTGCATGCAGGTCCAGGTTCAATAATTAAATAATAAAGGGTAAATCTCGTCTATTGATGTTTGTCCCTCGCAAAATATATTAAAGGCGTTTTCCGCCAGTGTTTGTATTCCTCTTTCCTGTAAAAGGCTTTGAATATACATATTTCCATTCTTTATTTGCAATGCCAGTTCCTGGTCAACAGGGATTACTTCGTACACAGCCTTGCGCCCTTTATAGCCGGTATAATAACATTGCTCGCACCCCTGCGCTTTAAAATGTTCATGAACAGGCTTATAAGGCTTAAACTGTTTGGGATATAAATTACCACTGAAACTTTCCTTTTTTTTGCAATGTGGGCACAACAAGCGTATCAGCCTTTGAGCCACGGTGGTGTTTAGTGTATTTGCAACCAAAAAAGGGGGCACCCCCATATCCGACAGCCTGGAAACCGTCCCCCATGCCGAATTTGTGTGAATGGTTGATAAAACAAGGTGACCGGTAAGTGCTGCCCTTATGGCCATGTTGGCCGTCTCGGTATCCCTTATTTCGCCCACCATAATCACGTCAGGGTCCTGCCGTAAAAATGTTCTCAGTGCTGCTGCAAAATTTAAACCTATGGATTCCTTTAGCTGCACCTGGTTAATGCCCTCAAGTGTATATTCAACCGGGTCTTCAATCGTTAAAATATTCCGGGTTTCTTTGTTTAATAATTTAAGCGTGGCGTACAGTGTTGTTGTTTTACCGCTACCTGTCGGGCCGCTAATCAGTAGTATACCATTAGGCTTTTTAACTCCCTGAAGATAATTGTCAAGATCGAATTGGGAGAATCCAAGACTGTTCAAATCAATATCGGTGGCGTCGCTATTTAAAAGTCTTAAAACCACCTTTTCGCCAAATAGCGTTGGCAGCACAGAAACGCGGATATCAAATTGCTGGTCCTGTTGCTTAAAGTTTATCCGGCCGTCCTGGGGCAATCGTTTTTCGGCAATATCAAGATTGGCGTAAATTTTTATTTTGTTGATTAGTGCCGGGTACTCGTCACGTTTTAGCAAATACCGCTCAACCATCATACCGTCAATACGTATCCTTACCCTGCATTTGTTCTCGTAGCTTTCAATATGTATATCACTGCTTTTAAGGCTTTTGGCTTCGCGTATTAAGTTTACCAAAAAATCGTCTGCATTGTTTATGTGCATTTGCGACGAACTCTGCGCCGCATTGTCTTTGATATAATATTTTGAAAGAAGTCTTGCAACTTGTGCTGCAGGTATGGGCTCAAGCCGTACATCCAGGTTAAGCAGCAATTCCAGTTCAGCAGCTAATATATCTTCGTTTATTCCGTCTTCACAATAAAGCAGGTAATGGTCATTAGCTTTATGCTTTGGCAAAACTTTATAATGCCAGGCCTGGTCCTTGGTTAGCCAATGAATATTTTCTGTTAAAAGTATAATCTCCTCCGTCGCATTCATTTGTAAAGGATTTGCAGCAACCAGTTATCGTTTGTTAAATTTAAACCCCATCCCCACCAGCAGGCGGCCGAAAAAAAAGCGAATATCAACGCCTGAAGACCCGCCAACGGTACATGCTTATCCGCTTGTTTCGCCGTTACTTGCCATATCAGCCATATAACTATCACCAACACCAGGCTGGTCACGAAAAAAAACAGAAAGTTTAACACCGATAGGTAAAAGCATAGGCTACACAAAAACAGCACATCGCCCCAACCTAAAAAACCATCAGTAATATTAATCCACTTTTTATTTTTAACCGAAAAATATGCGGAAACCACAACAAGTTGAATCAGCAGAAAAGTAATATTAACAAGCACCGGCTGCCACATCCCGGGCGGTCTGTTACCTTGTAAGAACTGCAACGTTAAAAACAACAGCATTAAAACCGGGAACAAAAACCAGTAAACGGCACGATGTTTAATATCCTGTGCAAAAATCACTAATAACAACGCCTCAATAAAAAGTCGTAGCGCTGTCACTTAGTCTGGTGTTACTTCTTTTAAAGCTTTGTTCTGGTCAATTTCCCAAACGTTAAAGGTGCCATTGCCATTAAAATCAACCACAGCAGTCGCCTTTGCCGTAAAACCGGTATTGGTTGCATTAGATATTTCGATACGATAATTTGCCCGACCTTCCGATCCATCTGTTACGAGTTTTTCCTGTATAAAGCCTATTTCAGTTAAGTCCTTTGAGTATTTTGAATGCTCATAAAAATAGCTTTGCTCAAGCGTTTGTAAATGATTAAGCTGAGTTTTGGCTTCAAGACTTTTTGCTTTTGTTATCAAAGGAAGCAGATTGGGCAAAGCCATCAGGATTAAAATACCTATAATAACCAGCACCACCAATATCTCGGTAAGAGTATAAGCATTTAATTTTTTTCGTAATAAGGTTTGTTTAGTTCTCATTTAGTTAATAACGTCCTAAACTAATTACTTAATCGCAAATTGTCAAATTTATTAATGATTAAATAAATGCGTACCGTGTCGCACGTGCAATCAGGAATCAAACAGCAATTAAATATCAATGTTTGAAAATCTTTAATTGTCGAAAATAAGGATTATATAGGGCTAGTTGGCGCGCCGTACAAAGGCAATAGGATTAATAATAAAATCCCTTTTACTTGCTATAAAATTGTAAACCCAGCTGTTATTTTTACAAAAAGTGTGAAAGGATGTCCAAATACCGTTCCATTATTAGGAAGAGTGAGGGCGACTTTATCAAACAACTACGCCAAGGCTACATTTAGATAGTTATTAGCTTTATTTTAAAAAAACAAAGGGTAAGTGCACGGTTTATTTAAAACGGGTCTGAAAAAGAGTTCCAATCTTATAATTTGGGACGCAAGCCTCTGCCTGCTGAGGTAATTTCGAACTGGGAAAAAATTCGATCTTGTTGGTCGGTTTTCGCTACGCTTTAAAATCTGTTACTCCACGTGTTCCGGGACGAGCAATATGCTTGAAATAGAAGATCGAATTGTAACTGCCGAAATTTAATAGACAAAGAATAGAAGGAGGCTTCAACAGAAATTGAAAACCCAATTAATATTCAATATGTTATTCGTGATTTATTTCTTACTCACCGCTTTTTTGATACAGATTAATTGCAAATCTTAGGATCTAAAGACAGGTGATTCATGTGTTTTTCACAAGGAAAAAAGGTCCAAAAATCAATCATTTGTGAGTTGAAACACGATAAACGATGCTTTATTAATTACTATATTGGCACTTCTAATAGTAAGGTGAACTTACTTAACGGACAGCTTACTGGTTCGGCGTTCACAACGACTTTAAAGTGAGTGATATAAAATCCGAATATTAACTTTTATATAAACCGAAGAGTAATACAATGGTTAAAGCCTCTGCCCTGTATATTGTTATAATTATCGCGCTGGTTATCGCGTTGCTTTGCTCGGCAATTATAGTATCAGCCTATTTTTACAAAATAGAGTATCAAAAAAAATTCAGGTATAGCCAACTCCATAGTAACTTAAATTCAGGAATTAATATCCTGCTTGCCAGCACAGACGCATCATTTACCAGTCAAAAAACGGTTAGTCTTCTTAGCGGCGATGCCGACTCCGTTTCATTACAAAAGATCGACTGGGGAATATATGAAACCGGTGTTGTAAAAGCCTTTATCCAAAAAGATACGCTCTACAAATCGTTTTCATTTGCCTCTAAAATTGACTCAGCCAATTGGGCTGCACTTTATTTGATTGACCAGGACAGACCGTTTTCCTTAAGTGGCAAAACTACCATCCGCGGAGATGCCTATATCCCTAAAGCCGGGGTTCAGGCCGCCTATATTGATGGCAAAGCATACGAAGGTGATAAACGATTTATAATCGGAAAAAAACACGATAGTAAGCGATTGTTGCCGTTACTTGATGAAAGCAAGCTAAAGACATTCGAAGAATATTTTACCAATACTGTCGGGGGTGATACTGTTTTAATGGCAAAAGACTCGCTGCAAAACTCATTTTTACGCCCTACACATGTAGTCAATTTTAAAAAGACTCCCAAAATCATAAGTAACCTGCGCATCAATGGAAATATCGTACTATTTTCTGACACGACAATAACTGTTGATAGTACTGTTTTCCTGAAAATGTGCAGATTTACGCAAAGGGCTATAATTATTAAGTCCGGTTTTCATGGTACATGTCAACTTTTTGCCACTGACTCAATAAGAGTTGAGGCCCGCTGTGCGTTTGGTTACCCTTCTAGTCTTGGTGTTTTGCGTTTTCATTCATCAGCGACAAACTCGCCGATTAGGATTAACGTGGGGCAAAACACGAACTTTTGGGGTGCTATATTTACATACGACAAAACAGGATCTCAAATGGCTCCATTTATCACTTTACAAAAAAACACAAAAATTACGGGGCAAGTTTATTCGCAGGGGATGCTTGAATTACAGGATAAAACCGAAATAGACGGAAGCGCATTTACAAGCAGGTTTATTTATAGGAATACAACTAATTTATTTTGAAAATTACCTTATTAACTGCACTATTGACTCCCGGGCATTGTCGCCTTATTATTTAACGGGTTCTCTTTTTCCGGTGAGTAGTAAAAGGAAAGAGGTTTTGCAGTGGTTGGAGGGGAATTGAATATAGGGTGCGGGCACCCTGACTTAGCTATACACTAATGTTCCTTCCTTTAGGCTAGCGCTAGAAACACCTCAGGAAAAAAGGAAGCAGTTTGTGGTTAAAATGGTTAATGAAGATACGGACCTGCATAGAATGAGCATTGCAGAATTTTTATGTATAGCAGTGATGGAGCGCTCAGATTGTAAAAAAACGGCTTCTATATAGTCGATCCGCAGGTAGAATATCCACGGATCGACCGGATTTAAAATCTATTTCGAACTTCCAATTGTCCACCGGCAAAATCAAAACTATAGATTATTGAGTTTCTTCAAAGGCTGGTATTCATTAGCTTATAATATTATGGAGCAGCCTCGTATCCAAATGCTTTATTTTTAGCATCCCAATCAATTAGATAATTATTATCATCAGAAAAAGATTTGCCTTTGCTATCTACAAACTCAATGGTAAACCAATCTTCATTAGCCGTTGGTTTCTTTCCTAATTTAAACTCATAATAACCTTTGGGTTCATTTTTAAGTTCCAGCTTACCCTTTGAATTAAAAAGCCCCTTCGAGTCGATTCGGTAAAGTGTGTCTAATTTTACGCCATTTTTTTTCACAACTAACAGCCCCGATAAAACACCGTTCGTATATTTCTTATTTTCCTTTACGTAAATATATCCCAACAGTTCCCCGGCTTTTCCCTTTAAGGATTTCACCTGCTTATATTCTTTTAAAGCCGCAAATATATCTGGCGTTTGATATGATACCTTATTACTTCCGACGCTCAGACAATTCATGAAGAGCAGGCAACCGATAGTGCTAAAAACAGCTCTTTTCTTTAATAAATTCATTTTTATATTTGGTTTTAAAATGACGTTGAATTTATAAAAAAACCCTCTTTTCCCCGTCAATGGATACTGAATTTTTTAATTGATTAGCATTGTTGTAATCTCGAAATTATAAAGATGCGGTCAGGCACAAAGATCAAACCACAAGTTCTGAACATTTCAAGTTCTGACTTATAGCTTGCTAATCCTTATTTTATTTTGTTTTATTATTATCTAAAAATGCGATTCCCCGGAGGCAGTGATCTGTGCACAGCAAAATGTCCGTAAATCAAAATTTTTTCCTGTATTTTAATTTGGACTTGTGTACCTTCAAATAAATCAACTTTGGCAACTCCCAGGGTTTGTAAATATGTAGGGTCATACCTCCCTGTAGGATCTGTTGTTTCTCCATATTTCCAGACGTCCCCTTTATTTAACTCCATGGTGGCTGTGTATTTGAATAAGCCCTGGTCTGTTCACTACCAGGGCATATGTTACCCCTCGTGATTTTCGAATAATAAGAACTTCAAATCACCCTCATATTACCAAGTATGCAAAAATTGCTATCCCGCTAAAAACGATAATATTAAGAAAAAAAATAATGGTGAGACTTCTTACAATTTCGCTATTCTTATACATAAACGACTCGTATTGCAATTCATTAAATGCCAAAAAAGGAATCGCGCATTTGCAAATGAATTTGAAGAAACGAAACTTAACCTCGCTCATCTTCCTTAAGGAAATCTCCTGCTCGATCATCCTTTTTTGAGCGATATCCGTGGAACATAAGTATTCTAAGATCAACTCCAAATTCGTATGCGCTGAAATATTTTCTTTTTCCATTTTTTTAATTTTTTCAATACGTCCCCTGAACCGACTCAATAACCAATTGCTCCCCCAATAAGCCTTCCGAGTAGAACAGTTAAAGGCGCAAAAGGTCCGCCTAACAATCCCTTTCACGTCCTAAAAAAGTTCACACTGATACTTTACACTGTTCCAAAAGTAAAATTAATGAGACCGTTGCAGAATAAAAACATATAACATATTGTTAAATAGATAGTTAAGTATTTTTTGTATAATTAGACATGCCAACGAATACACAACAACTGAGCTTTTCGGCACT
>NZ_JAMXOE010000021.1 GCF_024055575.1 Mucilaginibacter flavidus
CTTTTAAATAACTACTTTTAACACAACGCTTTTACAGCTCTCGCTGAACCCGTTCGCCAGGGAATTGCCTGGTCAGTTTGCCACGGAATGGAGTGGTCAGTTTCCCCGGAATAGTCAGCGATTGGTATAGAATCTTTAATTACCAGGCTACCCGTTAAGTTCCAAAAAAAGGCAGGGCTTTATTTCAATAATGATTACCAGCAATTTTCGCCAAAACTCGCTCAGCATATTTTCGAGGCTTTAAAAGCCTTAAAACCTGATCTGGCTTCGGAGATCGATGGCCTTTATGATTTGATGGTGCGGTCTGCACAACGGCTGGCGGGCAACCGGGAACAAGATGCAGCGGTCGAAAAGGATGCGCTGGGCTTAACATTAGATATATTCGGTGTAGACCGGGCGGCTGTTTTTCGCAGCTGGCAAGCTGGTGATGACGGCATTGGCCAATCGTTTTTAAGCGGCTTAAAGGAATTTGCTGTGTATGAAGATGATGTGATCAGCCATGACCTGCATGCTTTTCCCGGCTTCGAGCAAGTAAAAGGCAATCATATCACCGGCGTAGTAGAATTCGAGAGCCAAGACGGTGACAAACTGACCGTGATCAATGCTAACCGGAAACCGCTTGAAAAAGCGATGGGTGTTGACCTGATCTATTTTCACCGCAGGTATAAATCATTCGTGATGGTACAATATAAAATGATGGACCAGCGAAGCGAAGAAAATAATGACCTGTATTACAATCCTAACCAGGTTTCGCATAACGAAGAACTGAAAAGGCTGAAAGCGCTCCAAAAAACGATAGCAGCGCTTGGCAAAGGAACCGGGCTAAATGCCTATCGTTTTGCCGACTGCCCGCTGTTCTTCAAGCTTTGCAAGAAATTTGAAATGAAGTGGGACGATGATTCGGTGGCACCGGGCATGTATATTCCGCTAAATCAATGGGAACTTTTATTAAACGATGAATCGACTTTAGGAAGCAGAGGGGGCAGGCAATTGGGCTATCGTACCGTCAGAAAGCGGTTCCTGCACAAGGATACTTTTATAGATCTTGTTCAATCAGGCTTCATCGGCACCTGCGATGAGGCCACCGAAAAGATCGGGTTATTTATTGAAGATGCTTTAGCTATGGGGCATTCGGTGATGTATGCTGTTGATGAGCGCCTTGGGGATCGACTGTCAAGGAAACAGCAGCTCAGGAGAAAAAGAAATATAGCGGATGGCCTCCTCGGAGATGACTACTCCGATGATGATGAACCACCATTTTAATTTACGATGCCCGCTACTAAAACAGGCTTAATTGCACCATACCGATCAGTGCTTTATCAATATCCCGCAGGGTAGCCAGGATAACCGGCTGTTTATCGTTGGTGGTATCAGTGCTGCCGATCTTTTTTGTCATCATAAGTTTAAGTTCATTCAATGCGACAGCCAGCGCATCCTCGCGGCACCTGAATTGTTTGCCATATACCGATAAGCCGTAACAACCACCGGCCACCCCGTAGCTATAATTCATGCCATACGTCCAGATATGGTTTTTGCCCCGGCCAAGATAGATCAGGCTGTGGTTACCATAGCGGCTTGTATCGCCAAATGTTAATTCCTCCCTGTCTAAAAATACTGGTCTTGTAAACCAGCCATTTTTGTCAAAGCTAATTTCGGTGAACCCGAATTCCTGCCCTTTGCGATAGGCATGTATATTCATGGTTATTGACCGGAACGAGTCGCCAAAACTGCGGAACCAGTCCAATTGCGTTTGATCTCCCGTTTCAACGGCATTCAGCATTTCTTTAAAAATACCGGCTTCGTAGGGCATCAGGTGGTTGTTGGCGATATAATCGGTGATTTGATGTTTTGATTGAAGATTTAATACCAGGCTTTCCATTACAATACATTTTAGTTTTTTAATGCAAGGGTTAAAAAAGCACGGTGCGCTGTTGTCAAGGGCCCGGCCGGTGTGGGGTTTCATAAACCCTTGACGGCGGCGCAGCGGGCTTTACCTTTGCGGTTAAAAAACTGAAATGCTTGGAAGGCCTGTTCAATCGAATAATAAACCAACCGCTTATGAAGGGAGAAAAGCAACGGCCAGCCTGCCGGCGGGCGCGTAAAATCGGCTGGTATAGCGCAGCGGTACGGGCCGATTTGGCCAGTGTGGGCTCAACGGCAGGCTGGCGCTTGCTGAGCTGCCTGCGGTTTGGTCAGCGATAGCAGACCTGACCACGGGCGTGGCCGCATTAGCGATGGCAGCGGCATCCTTTTTTAGGAAAAAAAGATAGAGCGGACAGCGCGGGCCGGAGGCAATGCCCTGACCTGAATATTATGGAATGATGCCCAACTCAGCCAGGACATCCTTTTTTAATTTGCTTAGGGGCCTCTTATTCAATTGATCATCATCCAGGTACACGCCAAAAGCCAGTCGGTAGATCTCGTCTGTTGAAAGGGTTAATTTTAAGATAGAATTCAGGGAGGTGATATAGGACGCTGAATAAGCTTTTTTCAGATAGATCAATTCCCGGATCTCATTGAGGTGACCGGCATAGATCTCCTTCAGCTTCATAGCCCTGATACTGTTAGTTGTAAAATCATTACCGGAAACTATTTTGCTTTTTGCCTCCAGGTGATCTTCCAGTGTGTAGGAAAATTTAAAAGACATCAATTTAGCGGCTTCAGCATGTTTCAAATAGGGATGAAAGATATCCTTTAAGGCGTAAGAAGAAGCGCCTTTAACGCTGCTGTTACAGACATTACAGCTTGGAACTAAATTATAAAATGATAAAGCCAATAACGGATAGCTGCTTTTCGGGAACCAATGATCAAAGGTCGGCCGCGCTATAAATTCCCTGTTCTCTGTAATGATCGTATGGGTATATAAGCGGTTGCAATAGATACAAGTTTGAATCCCTAAATTTTCTGCGAGGTGGTAGCCGTTATAAAACCCAAAGGTTTTGTCAATGCTTTTATCGATAAATGCATCATACCTGATCAATGCCTTGATGCTGGCAACAGCTTTTTTGCCGGTAAACCTTCTTTTGAACTGATTGAGTATATCCGGCGTACCGATAAGCAGGTCTTTTAAATTTGTTTCATCATTTAAAAATGCAGCAATAGTGGAATGAATGCCGGTTACCTGATCTATTCTTTTATCAAGTCCTTTCGGATGGGCCTCAATAAACCTTTTACCCAAAAGCTTCTTTTTGATCACATACCGGATATTGGTATAGTGTTCATCCCTGGCCTGCAAAAACGATGGAGTTGTTTGATCGATATAAAACATCAGATAAGCCTCCTTCTTTCCTGGAGCCTTTGGATCTCATCATCGATCAGGCGTGCCTCAAAACTTTGGTCACCCAATGCCTCTGATAACATCTCGGCCAGCTTAAATTTCAGGATGGGTTCGTCAATACAATAGATGATCCTTTCTATGGCGATCTGTCTTTGTCCGGTTAAGTGACCGGCAGAGATATCCTCGATAATAAAATCGATCACCTGTGCAATATAAGCGCCGATCTGGCCGTCCTGCATAAAAAAAGAATCCTTCAATAAATCGGCGATATTGGCACCTAAAGTCCGTTTAAAGGCGGAATTGCCAATTTTCGTCACCTGGTCCATTTTCTCCAAAAACACTACGTTGTTTTTAGGCAGATCAGATAAAGTCAGCGGATCGTGGGAGGTAATGATGATCTGTAGCTGGTACCCTACAAATATAACGGGTATGATCTCCCGCAAATATTTTACATATTCCTTTTTCCACTGCGGGTGAAAGGCATTGTCCCCCTCGTCGAGTAATAACAGGATGTCCTTTCCAATACCTTCCAGCGAATTCGAAGAATATCTATCGATATCGACGCCGGCTTTAATGTTATCCGCATGATCGTAAAGGATACTGAATAAATTTAAAAAGGACTGTTCACCGGAACTGACATTAATTTCGGGCCTGAAGATAAACATCGGCTTGGTGTCGAAATTGAACCACTCATTTATAAAAGAAACATTGAATGCGTCGTATAATTGGATCACCCGTAATGCCTGTGTTTCGTTGATCAGGATACTTCTCCAATTGTCCGTTAAGGTATTTTCAAGTACGAGTGACCGCACATAATCTACCAGTTCAAGTAAATTCAAATGCTGCACGAACAGGTATTGTTCTTTGTCCGCATATACCCCGGTATTTTCAAGAAACCACTGCAAAGCTTCCCTGACGGTCAGTGTTGCAAGCACGTCTTCAAAGTCTTCGGGAATGATACCCTCATCCAGGTAGTCGTTACCGGCCCGTTCCAAAAGAGAAACAAATTTCCCCAAAGCCGTTTCATAAAGGTCATATTCAAACCGTATGAGAAATGATAAGCTCTTAGCTTCTTCGCCCCGGATATCGCCGGTGAAATTCTCGCCCATTTGCCTTTCCCGTTCCGATGCTTCCTGTTTGATCTTATCATAGATCAGGGTAATGGCTGGCCTTAGCTGATAGGAGGTATCGTGAAACTTGTCCGGCTTATGAATGCTGGTATCAAAATATCCCAGGCTTAAGGTTACTTCGTTAAAGACAGGCAAAGTTATCTTTGTAAACTCTCGGTTCTTGTAAAAGTGGTTGAATTTGATCCAGCGTTTGGTGTTTTCAGAATTATGGGCCGCTAAAAAATCATCCAGCAGGCCGCTGTCGCCGTGGTTATCCAGTTTCAGCAGCGTCAGTTTGGTCAGATCCTTATAGTTGTTCCGGGCCGCATCCAATGAACCGTAATTGAGGTAAGGCGTAAAATAAATGCGGTGTATCTTTTCGATATTCCGGGTCAGCTCATAAGTGCCATCTTGTTCTTCCAGCACATAGGTGCAGTAATATGCGTTAGCAATATATTGCAGCAAGGTAGTTTTTCCGCCGCCATTGTTGCCTACCACGCAGCTGAGCAGGGGAATGTCGCTGCTAAGCAGGTCGTCAATATAATACCGATTCAATTCAACAGTATCCAGTTTCCCGTCTTTGAATTGATACAGGTTGCGTCCACCAAGGTTAATAGTGAGTTCCTTATGTCCCTCGCCAAAGATTATCGGTAAATTGCCCTGCGGAATATAAATTGCTGCGATCTTCATTTTAATTTAGAAATTTAAAGATAGGAAAACCTTACGTACTGATATGACCGATGCCGCCAGCATTATAAACCATTATTTTACAGCCAGGCATGGGCTCGGCTACCTACAGTTATTTGCCGAAGAAAGGCTAAAAGACCCTGAACTGCAAGGCCCGGAACGGGAATTATTTGCTTGCCTGGAAGCTGTACTTAAATTGGGTTTATTAAACGGGAACAGCAAAGTTAAGGAGATCAATGAACACCGTCCGGGACAGGAAACGCTGGCCGAGTTAGCTGACACTACCCCCAAAATCATTAACCCTTATATCCAGGCCTATTTTTACGACATCTTACAGGTCAACAAGAAAGACAAATTTGTCAACGCGCAAAAGGCCATCGACACCTACTTATCGCTTATCGAAGAAGATAACACGCTCAGTACAAAAAGAGACCGGTACATCCGCATCTTTCGCATATTAGTTGGTTTAGGTAAAGGAAGACATGCCCTACTGGATAAATACGTGCTGCCTGTCCAACAGGAAATACTTGCCGCCGATATGCAGCATGATTGTTATTCGGTCACCAAACTAGTCGAAGAATTGATCCCCCTGCAACTGGAACCGACAACCTATCAGCTTTTCATTCAAAAGATAAATGGAGCGGTGCCACTATTCCTGGCTTCGCGTGAATTTGAACATTACCGGCAATGTAACCATGTGCTGGCCTTGCTGGTCCCGGCGGATGCCGTCGCCTATGGAACCGAAGTTGCCAGGGCCTATATTCTGGAAGCAGATGATTATGATCACCGCACAAATGCCCTTCAATATATGGTGGCTGACCTGTACAAAAAAGGTATCCGTCATTTTCAGCAGCTCGAAATTAAGAATGCCGAAACGGAAGCACTCAGAAAAAAGCTGGTTGAAATCCTGAAAAAGGCCGCTGTACAGCATCAGTTGATCGGCGCCTTACCCGCTATCCCATTGAAAAAGCCGGAATTTGATATGCCGGATTTTAACCACTTATTCCAGGCTGTCTACTGGCTGATCGACCGAGAATTCCCTTCAAAGCAGGAGTTTACCGATGAATTGAGGGGTAAGTCCGACGAATTCCTGCACCTGAAATTTATGGGCTCAAGCATGACCGATGAGGAAGGAAATACCGTAGCCATCAGTGCCGATAATGCCGACCTGATCTATAAAGACGCGGCAATGACCAGGGATATCCACTGCAAAATGTTGCTTCGCCCCGCCTATGATAAATTTTCCGATAAATATGCCATCAGCGAAGCCGAGGTATTCTGGCTGATTGAACACAGTAAATTCATACCACCGGGCCGACTGGACATTTATACCCATGGACTTTATCATGGCTTCTGCGGAAATTTCGCGGTGGCGGTTCACTTGCTGGTTCCGCAAATCGAGAACGGGCTTCGCCATGTGCTGCAAACCTACGGGGTCATCACGATAAAGCTAACTGAGGAAATCCAAACCGAAAACAGCCTGGCATTTTATTTCAATCACCTCAAAGGAATTTTACACGAGGACTTACTATTCGACCTGGAAGGCTTATTAAATGAATCTTTTGGCAATAATATCCGGAACCTGGTCGCCCATGGAAAATACGCCACCGGACAATTCTTTGCACCTGTAGGGTTTTACACCTGGTGGCTGGCCCTTAAGTTGGGCCTGCACCTTGACAGGTATCTTTTAAAAGAGATAAACCCGCTTTCCTAAAATTCGCTAATTTTACTATAACCAACAATTACACTTATGGGTTTCGGGCATTTATAAACAAGCCGCCCGGACTGGAACGAACCGGAGCTGTGGAAATACCGTAAGCCCTGAGCCTCAACCGGGCTCGTTTTTTACTCCCCGCTTTATTCACTTTAAGCTATCTTTGATACGAGACACCAGTTATGCCAGAAGAACCAAAACGATTAGCGCCAGCAAAAGAAACCCTTAACCGCTTGTTTGCAATTTCTGGTAATGAATGCGCATTTCAAGGGTGTACCCATTCGCTTTTTGACGAAGAATATGAGTTTATAGCAGAAATATGCCATATCGAAGCAGCCATGCCTGACGGGGAGCGTTTTAATCCGCTGCAAACGAACGAGGAGCGCCGTGCTTTGGCCAACCTCGTAGGCTTGTGCCACCAGCATCATGTAAAAACTGATAACGTAACGAAATATCCTGTTCCGGTTTTTCAGCAGTTAAAGCGTGACCACGAGGCCAGGTTCCTGGACCCAGCCCAAAGGTTCTCTGTGCCTGAAGAAGCTTTAAATGCTGCTTATGATAAGATCGAGCGCATTTATGAAGATGTCCAGGTCATTAAAAAGCGGACAGAAGATATCCTGGTAACAGTCGACGCCAGTAAAGTGCTGCTGGAGACCATGTCATCGATGATGAGCGTGAACTTCGATGGTTCAGAAAAACTGGAAAAGGAGTATCAAAGCCAGCTGGAAGAAATTACCAAACTGATCGATACGGGATTTGCCCGGAGGGCGGTCGATCAATTACTGACGCTAAAAAACCGGATCTGGAACAATATCAAAGCCCCTTTAAAATTTAAGATCCTGACCAATATTGGCGTAAGCTATCATTTATTGCAGGATCATGAAAAAACAGCGGAGGCATTAATAGCCGCGTACTCCCTAAATCCGGAAACTGAAATTTCACTCGGCAATATTATTAACGCTTACACAGCGATAAACGATCAAGCCAACGCCTTAAAATACCTGGCGATCTATAAAGAGAAGTTCCCGGAGTCCGTTCCGGCATACGGGCTGGAAATCAAATTAAAATCAGCCGGCCAGCAACTGGAGGCTATCGAAGCAGGATTGCCGGCGGAAATCCGGGAACTGCCGGAAATCATTGCTAACTTGGGAATGGCGGCCAAACGGCAGCAAAATCTGCCTGTCGCACTCAATTATTTTAAAAGAGCCGTCGCCCTGAAGCCGAAAGATCATTTTAATGGGCAGTTGTTGCTGCAAACCTATCTTGAAATATTTAGCAATGACTTCAAGTTGATCAATGTAAAAGTAATCAGCAATGAGGCAGAGGCGCAGATCAGTTATGCGCTTGGGCTGGCACGCCAGTTATTCGGTGATATAAAGGACAGTGAATTCGATAAGGAAAAAATCGCACTGTACATAGCCCAGGGATACCTGCTTGGCCTGTTAAAACAAGTGCCCGACGCATTGGCTGCCTATGATAAAGGCCTGGAAATTGAACCGGAAAATGTTTTCCTGAAAAAGAACAAGGCCATGTTACTATCCACGACCGGCAATAAGCCGGCTGCCCTGGAAGTACTGCTGAGTATCACCGATTATGATATATTTCCTGACCTTCCCGCTGTTATTGCAGAAACATTGCAGAGTACCGGGGAGGGAAAAAGGGGAATCCGGATCCTGGAGGACTTTTTAGCGGTAGCACCCGAATCCTATTACCAGGAGCAATCGAAGCACATCCTGCTTGACCTGAGTATCAATGAAGCACTGACCGAAAAAGTTAAATTATTGCGGGAACGCTATTTTCAGACGGATACCGTTGTGAACCATTTGAGCTTGTCAAGGGCGGCCAGGTTCCTTGGAGAAACCGATAATGCCAATGAACACCTGCAAAAAGCGTTTGACCTTATTACCGATGAATCGACGTTTAAAGAGAAATTCTTTTTAGCTGAAGAATTGTGCCGTTATAAATTTTATCCGGGGGCTATTCGTCTATACGAACAAATTGCAGTTACTGATAGTGATTCAGAACCCACAGTTAAGCTCTACCGGCTCTACCACCTTACCGGCGAAAATGGCAAAGCGCTGGCTATCCTGAAAAAACTCAGGGGAAAATACGGGCCAACAAGACCTGCCACCAACCTGGAGATCGACATTTATCAAATGCTGGGTGACTACAAAGAAGCGCAAATGGTCAGCGAGGAATATATCAACAAATTCCCTGAACATTGGGAGGCTGTGTTGGGGCTGAGCGGCATTTACCTCCGGAAAGGCCTGGAAGAAAAAAGCGCAGAATTAATTAAAAATGTTCCTTACCTGGATTTCAATGAAGTGCTGATGAAAATGTTCCTGGCGCAGTTAAATGCATTAAAACAGCGGAACATGTCCTATCTGGCTTTATATGAATACCGGCGGATAAAAGATGACCAGGTCGCCCATAACCTTTATTACCAGCACTTTTTCCAGTTTCCATTAAATAGAGACGCCCGGGAAAAGCCTGAAGAGATAACGCTTGATTGCGTAGTCACGCTTGCTGATGAATTCGATACGCCATTTTTGCTTTTCGCTGAGAACCGTAATGCTGCTGACGCCCGGGAAAACGAGATATTTCCTTCCCATCCATGGTTTATTACGCTTAATGGCAGCAAAGTAGGTGACATTATAAAATTAGCCGGTAAAGAGTGGACGGTGAAAGCAATTGAAGATAAATATTTTTACGCCTTCAAGGAAAGCCAGATCAAGTGTGAAACAATCTACAATGAAAGCAATCTTTTAAAGAGGTTTAAAATCAAAGACTTTACCGACATCATCGGCCAGCTTTCAACCGGGCAGGCCGATTGGTATAAACAGTTTTTGCTTGGCCTGGATGCCTATCAGGCCGGTATGTTATCCTTCGGTGCGCTGGCAATTACCTTTGACAAGGAACCAATAGCGTTTTGGCACGAAATGCGGGCACACCAAAAGGGGTTTTTTGCAGCCATCGGCTGCCGAAAGCCGGAAGTGATGGGAAAAATAAAGCCGTCGCTGCAGGACAAAGTGCTGTGTGCAGATATTACTGCGTTACTGACAATTTTTGAACTCGGGATTGGTAAAATAATCTGCAAGCGTTTTGGAAAACTGCAGATCGCAAGTTCAACCTATGATCTGGTGTACGATTTTCGTGAATCCACCCGGCGGTTCCGCGCTGATGGTAAAGCCAGCGAAAAGGCAGAAGCGCTCTTAGCCTTTATTGACGTTTATACTGAAAGTGTTTTACCCCAAAAAATACTAACGGTGAATGCCCTGGAAAAGGAAAGTTCGGACATGATCCTGGGCAAATCATTTACGGATACCTTACTGCTCATTCAAGAAGGCGGTAAGATGCTTTTTTCAGAGGACTACTGCTTCCGGGCGCCGGTTGAGGAAGTGCACCAGGTGAGCGGGATATGGACACAGGCCATCCTGATGATCCTGGAGGACGATGGTTTGGTAACTTCCGAATTGTACCAGGAAAAGGTGCTCCTGTTGATCGATATGTACACCGTTCATACCTCTATCGATTCTCATATTCTTCTTAAGGCCTTAAACGGGTTTACCGGTATGCCCGTTGATGTATTTCAAAAGGCAATGCAGGTTCTATCAGGGAAAAGAAGTACCGTAATCAGTGCAACCAATGTAGCTTATTGGTTCTGGGTGATGATGTGGGACAGTGAAAGCGTTACTGTTAAGCAAAAAAAGGGAATTATTTACGATATGCTTTTAATGCTGACCAGGGACCGGATAGTCAACGAATGTTTTGATCACATGCTTGCCTATTTGCAAAACCGGGAGCGTTCAACCATCGCGCCCGCGATCAGGCAAGTGCATGAGCAAATCCGTCTACAAATTGCCGAAATCAAGCGTTCCTTTGACCTTGACTGAACTTTTTTCTGTCACTCTGAAAAGTCGTTCAACTGTCAACCGGTGGACATTATAATTCTATTCCCATCGGCCTTGCCATCAATTATCTGCTTAAAGGCAGATAAGCTGATAATAAAAAAATCCCTAATTTTACATTAACCAATATTTACGCTTACGGGCTTCTTAACCTGGATAGCAAAACTGCTTGGCCTCGGTAGGCGCTGGGGCGGTACGCCGGAGCAATACCTGGCTATGGTGCAATACATGGCAAAAAAGAATAACCCGGAATACGGCAAGGAGGAACTGCTGCAATGGGGTGAAGTCATGCAAAAAGTGATGAACGTAGATCTTAAACCTCACCAGGATTTTAAAGACCTGGTAGAACATGGTACGGCTGATTATTCCATGGTGGAAAAGGTGGACGGCAAGGTGAAAGAGATGGAGCAGCAGCGTGACCTGAAGCAAGCTATCTATGGGCCCGATGCCGATCTTAGGGACGATGATGTGCTGAAAAGTAATGACCCCGGTGCGGTCTTTGCCCGCAAGATTGTGAAGGATTTATCGCAGCATGTCCAGTTTTCGGAAGAAGAACAGTGAAAATTGAATGATTTATAGCAAAATGCAAACGGTGACCCAATTTAAGACATCTTTAAATGATAGCGAACCTGATGCCGGGCTAACTGTGCAATTGAAAAGCCTTTGGTATGATGCTAAAGGCAACTGGGATCTGGCCCATGCGCAGGTCGATCACTTAAGTGACCCGGAATCAGCCTGGGTGCATGCTTACTTGCACCGTAAGGAGGGTGACACCGGCAATGCCGATTACTGGTACCGGAGGGCGGCCCAGCGGCGTCCGGCGGTTTCGCTACAGGAAGAATGGACAGCGCTTGTTGATCATTTTTTACATGGCTAACCATCATTACCTGCCGCAGTTTTACCTGAAGGGTTTTACCGGCGGGCGGGGGCAATTTTTGATCTGGTCGGTCAGGCAAAAGGCATTCAAAAAGAACGGTCAGTTCTTTTCACCCGCCAGCCATTTCTTTTTGCCGGATGACAACACGATCAACAACGACGGGGAACCGGATGACTATCTAGAGGAGCTTTACAGCGGGATGGAAAGTCGTTATGCCCGGATACTGGAGAAGATCAAGGCGGTCGACCAAGGTTTCGGACTGGACCAACAGGAGGTGGTCTTGCTGAATTACTTTGCGGGAGAATTGTTCTGGCGGGTACCTTCACAGCGGCCGGTGATTAACGCTGCTACCGATATCCATCAACTGAACCAGCTTGGCGTCGCCGTCATTGATAAAAAAACCATGCGGCCGCTCGATCCAGAGAAATTTGCAGACGCGGTCAAGGCCGATCCATCCTATTTCCAGCGGCTGCGGAATGTTTTACCGGCAACGACTTACTGGAACCTGGTGGATTGCACCTGGCCGGCTACGGTTAAAACTTTTCCGGGAACCTTTCCGCCTATCTGCGGGGACAACCCGGTAATTTTGCGCTACCCGGAAAAGGCCGACCCTTTCCTGGATAACCTTATCTTCCCACTGGCTCCGAACAAAGTGCTATTCCGCATCCGGGACATGACGGAAAAATTTGCGCCGAATATCAAATTCTATATTGATATGCTCCAGTTGATGCAGGCCAGGGAATATGTTTGCTGCGTGGATCAGGAATATCTGCTGGGACTAAAAGAGGCTTTTCAGCAAAACTTTAGTTCTGTAGCGGAACTCAGGAAATTTATTTTTGATCACCTGGACGCAGACAAGCCTTAAAGCCCGCTGGCGCAAATGGCGCTATAATTTATTCATTTGGCGCTACCCGCGCTTTGCCGGTTAGATGCCCGTCAGCTGTTGCAACAGGTGATGGACCTTCGTGCAGGGATTCATCTCATGGTACGGCACATCGGCCCCGAACGCGTTTTCGAGGGCCAAAGCCCGTTGTGCAGCGATGGCTGAGCGGCTTGGCAGCAAAGGCAGTACCTGCGTGATAAAACGTTCCCGCCTTTTCATGTTCTCTTTATAATTAAACAGGGGATGCACCGTGACCGCGTCGAGGTCCGCGTTGCGCGGAACAACGTGCTTAAAGATATGGGTTAACCGGTCGTAAACATAGCTCCGGTTTAAAGGCGTGCCAGTCGGCACGTCTTCAAAATGCAATAGCAGCCAAAGCTCGAAAACATCGTTGCTCCAGGCGACCTTGATGCCCGCGTTCTCGGCCACAATGATAGCCGTGTCGAAGTCGATATTGTCCTGCGGTAAATTATCGGCCCAGACCTCACTTTTCTGATCGCGGTCATACACACACCAGATATTCTCCGTCGTGCCCGGAATCACCTGGTAAGCGCCGCCAACGAATTCGATCAGGCCTTTTTCACGGCAGTTGCCGATCGTGGCGTTCAGGTTCAGTTTTTTGGACCGCTGGTTCGGTATCGCATTGACCTTCAGGTCTGCATAGACCGTCTCAAAGGACTTGAAATATAAGGGTTCGTGGTGCTCATCTTCACAAAAAATGATAAAGGTCCTGAGGGTATCGGGTACCCGCTTGTCATCTTTGTCCAGTTCCCATGGCTCATGATGGAGGTCATGCGTCATCCTGCGCGTCCTCCGTACGCTGTTCCAGGTAATCGCCGAGTATCGGCAATGCGCCGTACAAACCGGCCAGGTATTGCCTGGCGAAATCGGCATTATTACGGATACCCTTCAGATCGGCCAGCGAATATAAGCGGGTCGCATCGTACATCGTCTTTTCAGTGAAGTAGAATTGGTCCCTGCGCATGATCGCCGGATCCATCAGGTTCGTATCGTGGCTGGTGAACAGTAGCTGGGCATTGGCCGTATTGATCTCGGGGTTTTGAAAAAGCCTAATGATCTTTTGCAATAAAGCGGGGTGGAAATTACTGTCGATCTCATCGACGATATACAGTCCGCCGTCCTTGAACTTACGGTATAACCGTCCGATATAGTTGTAGAATTTCTGGGTGCCGTCGGATTCGTCCTGACTAAGGTCCATGCCGGCCAGGCCGGTAACCCGGCCCTCCTTGTCATAAATATGCTTAAAAAGAATGACCGCATTGCCGGGCCGTTCTTTCTCCGGCAATTCAATGCCATGATAGACCAGCCCGACCTCTTTCAGCCAGGTCAGCACCAGCTCGGTCTCGCCTGCTTCGACCAAACGGTTTGTCGGGTGATTTATGATCCCGAATACCCCGGAGCGCCTGCTCCCCCGGCGGTGTTTAATGTCCACCGTGATCTTGTTGGCGAGGTAACCACGGATCGCACGGGCAACTGGCCCATTATAGGAGGAACCAAAACTCAGGAACAGCGCATTGTCGCGCAGGTTTTCCAGCGGCAATTCCGCCGCTTCGGTAAACCATTCCCGGTTGATCTGGACTTCCGCTGCCGAGCGTTTAAAATAATAAGTCTCATTCTTACCCGCCGGCCCGAAAAGCCATTCCGACTCGATCTTGCCTTCGCCGGTCAACGTGAATCCATAGCGGTATTTTTTTTCTTCGAGCAGCAGGACGATCTGGAAATACGACGGCTGCATAAAGCCCTCGTCCGATTGACGGAAAGGATTGACGCCGCTCTGCGAAAGTTCTTCCGAAGCCATCGAATGAGCGACCAGCTCCCTGAAAAAGGATAACGAGCGCATCAGGTTCGATTTTCCGCTGGCGTTCGCGCCATAGATCCCGATCAACTTCAAGTAATTTTGGTCGCCGACGCTGATCAGGTTTCTTTGATCGACCTCGGGGCTGCAGGATTCCAGGGTCGTTGCTCGAAAATTGAGCTTTTGGATCTCATCGAAAGAGCCGTAATTGCCGACGCTGAATTGTATGATCATATACAAACTTAGTCATTTAATCGAACTTTTTCAAAATTCGTTAATTTTAAACATATAAGCGAAAACTTATCCGATGTCCTCATCTCGCAGCCATTGTTCGAGGCGTTCGAAAGCTATGAACTTTCCCCAGAGCATATCGCAGCTCGTCGAAAACGAAGGATCGAGGCCCATGCCCTCAGGTACACGGACATCCATTGGTTTTGCACCACGGACAAACAAGAAATGGTCGAGTTCTTTGAGGTCGAACTGGAAGCACGAATAAAAGAATTTATTTTGTTCGAGAAAAAGGTGTATGTATTTCAGCTCCTGTTCGTAAAATGTGTTTAAAGTCGCCGTATCATCGAGTGGGCGCGCCGTTTCGATGGTAAATATTTCAATGGCAAAGAAATGCTCGGCGGTAAACTTCGGCTTTTCGTATTTAAAGAATGCAATCTCATCGCCCTGGCTTTTGAATGGCGTATCTGCGATATGACGTTTCAATTTATCAAAAGTGGTTTGTATGCTGTAGATGGCACCGGTTACTTTCGCATTCAGTATTTAGTTCAATTTGAGTATCGGAAAATTATAGATATAGAGTAACAGCTTAGTAACAACTCGAAGCCGACGCTGTAGGGAATCAAACCCTGAAATCTTTCATCTTTTTGGACAATTACACTTTTTTTTATAGCTCGGACCTGTTAAGTAACGTGAACATTCTTTATATTTGTTCATCAGATTTAGCTGAATTTAATCGAATTTGAAAGGGTCTTAAAAGAGACCTATAAAATAAAAACTATCGTAGGAGCGAATAAAGGGTTTTTTTTAGCTTAAGTACAAATCCCTCCCTCTTACGTACCACAAAGTCATTTTACGTTAAAATAACTCAGATATTATTTTACTCAAAACATACATTTTGCTATATTTGAATATCAAACAAGCGGAGTACCAATCTGAGTACCAGCATTGAAGAGTCGCGATTATTGCATTGATAATCAACTAATTGATATACAAGGTTCGGGGACAGTAACTCCCACAAAATGGAAGATCACAACCTTCCGAAACCCTGTAAATTAGCTGATTTACAGGGTTTTTTGTTTTACTCCTATATCAATTCAAACCAATTCTTTTCAATGTTTATGGTACCAAAGTGAGTACCAAATTTTGGTTTGTACTTTTGTGGCACTCTAAAACGCTGCATATATTTGATTTACAATGGAATAACATCATAAAAGTCACTAAAACAGATAGGTTTTAGCAATGTTTGATACGGTATTTGGAGTACCCAAAATGCTTTAAATCCAACTGATAACAAGCCGCAATCAAAAAACAATAGAAGAAATGAAAGCCACAAACAACTTTAAAATCTTTTTCAAAATCAGAAGTGAGCGTATTAAGGACGGCCAATTACCTGTTTTAATGGGGATCGTAATTGATAGCAGGACTGTGTAAAAACAATTTTAACCAATTCAGGATCTGCCGGGCTAGAATAATAATCGCCGTTAATTTTAGACCTTATTTTGATCTGCAAAGCTTTTCAGGTCAGCTTTGGTCATAATAGTTTTCTTTTCGTAATGCTCCAGGTGGAAGGTTTCGAGCTTTTGTAAAAGGTATTGTAAGGTAAATTTTTCGGCGACTGTTAATTTACCGGTAATCATTTTACCCACATTGTTCATATCTACAAAAACCTTATAAAGTAATTCTTTGCCTTTTTCGGTAATGGCGATGTGTTTGCTCCTTTTATCTTTTATATCGTCCCATTGTGTAACCAACCCGGCTGCAATCAACCTCCTGATTACCTCGGTGCCAGAAGTTTTTTCCTGCAAATTATGGCTGATAAGTTCACTCTTGGATAAATGGTTATGCGTAAGTAAAATTGCCAGGGCTGTAAAGTCTTCCCCGGTTTGTAAAGGTGTCCCCTCCAAAGCCTTTTTGATGTAATGTTTTGCATAGCGGCTCATAAAGACAAATAGCCGTCCGATGTTGTTATCCAGTTGATAAGCTATTTCAAGCGCATTATTGTCACTATTTCCAAACCTTACTTCACTATTAACCAAATTAATAGCGGGGTCACCAACATTATTCAGCAGGAACCCCATGAAATCCTGGATAGATACCTCACGATCCTGGTTTTCTTCTTCCAATTGCGCTACTAGGTCAATCAATTGGTGAATAAGTTGGTATGATTTCATTTTTTTTAATTATACAGTCCTGAAAAATCTTGTAAATTTAGTTTCTTTTATTGAGTTCCGGGTTTTGCAATTTGAAAGCGGCGTATGCCTCGCGGTAATTTTGTTTACTATCCCCTTGCGGTTTAAATCCCTTTAAAAAATTAATTGTCCTGATCAGGCTAAGTTTATACGCTGGCAGTTCGGGGGCATTGATCGAAAGCATATCTGCTATTTCCGTTCCAAGCAGGTACCTCATGAGGCCTAATATATCATTAGCAGTAGCTTTACTTTTATTAACCTCCAAAATATGCCCAATTAAGGATGCTGTTAATTCTCTGCCGTGCGCCGAAACACGGAATTGGCGCTGTTTTATCGCGCTGTCAAGTTGTTGCGCCATTTTCATATTTGCCGGGATGAGGTCTTCATTTAAACCGCTTAAATAGCCAACCACCGCCCAGGTATGCAAAAAAGCTTCCTTGTCGGCCTGGCTTATGCTATAACCAAGCATGCGCAGTCCGCGCAATACGATGAATGAAAAAGACAAATTAGTCCCGGCCATATCTTCCTGGTTAATCGGGCTTCCCCACGAACTGTCCCATTTGTTGCTTTGAAGGGTATAATAACGTACCGCCGCATGCATAAGGCGAATTTTCAATATCTCTTCGTAAGCATTTCCTTCTTTGCCAAATGCGTCGGGGCCCATAACTTCCCATACAAATAGAGCCGTGTCAAAAAGCCTTTTCGTCGTCTGCTTCCGTATCAGTTCGGATAAATACAAAACCATAGCACCATTTGCCGCCGTATAGCAGTAGGGTAGCGATAACAGCCCAAGCAAGCTCATTATTATTTCGGAATGCCTGGCAAAAAAACTGGCACCTGTTTTAATCAGGCGTGGCTTGGCCCACAACGGTAAATCGCCGGAATGGTTGATGAAAGCAAAATCATGGTATGTATCTTTTAATAAGCCAAAATGCTTTTCCCCCGATTTACCGCTCATCCATTGCTGTAGTTGCTGCTTCCTGCCATTATCTGCAAAAACATGCTGTATAAATTCATCAGCAGCAGGATCGCCCGACAGCCTTTTAGCGTCCAAAAAAACGTCATTATAAACCTGGTGGCCGTTCATGGTCGCATCGTGTTTATAATAGCCTCGGCGGCCAGTCTTCCACTTTTCATAGCCGCATTAATTGAGCCATTCATCAAATGGTCTCCACACACAAAACATTGGGCATTTAGTCTCATCTTCTTATAGTCTTGTTCATTGTTCACATGGTCATCATCGGGTAAGGCGTAATTGATGTGATAAGTCTTCAAATGCTTCCAATCAACGGCCTCCGGAAACCAGAATTTTAATTCCGCTATAACCGATGCCTGAAGTTCTGTTTCATCTGCTTTGGAATGCTCACCAATTAGCGATAAAGATATCAAAGCCTTGCCGCTTTCGGAATAAGATGAAGAAATCCTGTCCATAACAGCAATGTTGTTAACAAGTCTTCCAGGTGAAGGGTTTAAAGCGATCAAAGGCATTTCAAACGGCTTCTTTCCCGATGCAAAATACATGTTGGTTACAGAATGGTATTTGCCCGGCGCTTTGTTACTGGGAATAGGTGAATTTAATTGGTCTGTGGCGATAAGTACAATATTGGCTCTGTAGGTCGATCCTTCTGTGGTTATTACAGAATCACCCTCTATTGCCAATACCTTTTGTTTAAACACTATTTCGCTGGAAGAAAGGGATGAAGCAAGCTGTAACGGGATCATTCCCATCCCTTTAGCCGGGATAGCCGCGTCGCCTTCACTAAACATTTTAAATACAAACTCAAACATCCGGCTTGAGGTGGTCAAGTGGTCTTCCAAAAATATACCTGTCATGAAGGGTTTGAAAAAATTATTCATGATGGTTTCGCTAAATCCTTCCTTTTCCAGGTAGCTTATGGTGGTTATTTCTTTTTCCGAAAAAATAGCATCAATGCTTTTCCGCGCCAGCTTAATTTTCAACCTCAGCATCCGTAATTTATCGGCCAATGTACCTGCCGAAGAAAGCAATGTGCTAACCAACGTTGCCGGTTGGCGCAAAGGGTCGCCAATCTTTGTAAAGCCGCCGTTCTTTAAAATAAGCGCACCCGGATCAAACTTGCAAAGCTCAAGTGCTTTATAGTCTAAAAACCTTTTCGCTTCGGGATAAGCGGTTAGGAATACCTGGAACCCCCGGTCGAACAGGAAACCATCGGCTTCATCTGTCCTCACTCTGCCACCCACCGCATCAGAGGCTTCAATTATCAGTACCGATTTCCCTGCTGCCTTCAACACTTTAGCCGCTGTTAAACCTGCTAAGCCCGCACCAACAATAATCACTTCTGCATCTTTATTCATGGCTTATATTCTATAATCCGCATTGTCTTTTAATAAATGAGGTTCTATGCCAGGCTTTGCATAAGCCAGCCTTCCGACAAGGCGTGGAAGATAGTAGGAATCCAACCCGGCCACCGTCATGGTTTCAGCTTTCGTATGATCAACAAAGCCATCTTCAGAAATAACACCATCACCGGTTAATATTTGAATTACCTCGCCGATGACGATAGTAGTGCCGTTAATTTCGATATCAATAATCTCACGAAGTTCGAGCCCTACACCAACGGTTGACTGGCCTACAAAGGGCGCTTTAAAACCGTCAATATATTTCTTTTTAAACCCACAGACGTCAAATTCCGACACACCGGATGGATAGCTGGCACTTGTTTGATGCGCCTGCGTATACCAACCAGGTAATACGTTATTTAAAGTGTATTGGCCGGTTGACCTTATATTACGCAGTGTATCGTTATGCTCACGCTCAGGCCGAATAATCATACCCAAAAGCGGCGGACTGGCACCCAGGTGAAAAGCGGAACTTATGATACATAGGTTCGTAACCCCGTCAGTACTGGCAGTACCTAAAAGGTTTAAGGATTTAAAACCAACCAGGCTATTAATCAGGTTTATTCTGTAATATTTCTCCATTCCGGAGATTTCGTCACCTTCAATACTTTTCATGCTAACTTGTTTTCAATTTACCTATGCCACCATCTACTCCTATCACCTGCCCTGTCATCCAGCTGCTGTTTTCTGATAGTAAAAAAGCGATAAGATGGCTACTGT
Source organism: Mucilaginibacter flavidus (assembly GCF_024055575.1). Taxonomy (GTDB): domain Bacteria; phylum Bacteroidota; class Bacteroidia; order Sphingobacteriales; family Sphingobacteriaceae; genus Mucilaginibacter; species Mucilaginibacter flavidus. The sequence continues at coordinate 19,791 of NZ_JAMXOE010000021.1, forward strand.
CTTCCACTTGCCCTATTTTTCCAAGCGGATGCCGCTTTGCTGAGGTTTCCCTTTTTTCTGGCGAGTTTAACAGGTTTTGCGCCAAGGGCGTATCTGTTAATGATGGCGCCACCACATTCACGCGGATTTGTTGTACAGCTAATTCGGCAGCCAATGAAAGAGCCATTCCTTCAACCGCACCTTTCGCCGCGGCAATGCTGGCATGATAAGGCATCCCCATCCGGGCCGCCACAGAACTTATTAATACTACAGATGCGCCGCCAGCATTTTTTAGTGGCGTCAGTGCTTGTTGAATAATTCGTACTGCGCCCAAAACATTTAACCGGTAATCGTTCAAAAAATCAGTTTCGGTAAGCCGGCTAAATGGTTTCAGGTTTATACTTCCGACAGAATAAACCAGCCCGTGCAGTTTTTCAGGTAAAAACATCTTTACGTCATCAATATTCCCGGTAACATCCGCTTGAAAATATTGAACGCTACCCGGCCAATCCTCAGAACTGGATCTCGAAATGACAAATACATTTGCCTGTTGTTGATGCAGAAATTTCACCACTGATAATCCTATGCCGAAACTCCCCCCTACTACGAGAATATTCTTTCCATCAAAATTCATGATCCGATATATTTAAGGAATTCATTTTTTGTTTCTGCATTAAGGAATTGCCCGGAGTATTCGGCGGTCAGCGTGGTGCTGCCGGTGTCCCTTATGCCCCTGCTGGAAACACAATGATGATGAGCATCTATTATAACGGCCACATCTTCTGTACCCAAAGCCTCTTTCAGCATGTTAGCTATCTGGATAGTAAGCCGTTCCTGAACCTGAGGCCGTTGGGAACAGTACTGTACAATCCTGTTGAGCTTAGAAAGGCCGATAACCTGTCCGTTACTGATATAGGCTACATGCGCTTTACCTGTAATAGGAACAAAATGATGCTCACAATTACTATATACAGCAATGTTTCTTTCCACCAGCATCTGTTTATACTGAAATTGGTTCTTAAACAGTGTAGGTACGGGTTTGTTAGCAGGGTTAAGGCCGCTAAATATTTCTTTCACGTACATTTTTGCAACCCTTTTAGGTGTGTCTTTCAAACTGTCATCATCCAGGTCAAGGCCCAGCACCTGCATAATACCGGTAAAATGTTTGGCAATCAGTTCCATTTTTGTTTCATCATCCATCTCAAATGCGTCATCCCGAATTGGGGTATCAAATGCTGAACTGAATGGTTCCTGCGCTTTAAGTAAGTTTTCTATCGTATTGTTATTGATCATGAGATTATGCTTGGGTTTAAATGATTGAATATTTTGCCATTGCATGGGTTTTTCTGCGACTTTTGTTTCTTTGATATATCCGGGCACTTAGTAAGGAGTAAATAGTGATATTCAGCAGGATCAAATCCATACCATAAAACACATCTTCAACAGGGATACTTAAAATGCGAATATTGACAATTTGTTCCGGGTTGTACCAAACTACAGGAGCTTTGAGACCGGTACCTGTCAGCAAACCATTTACAATTAAAAAAGGCAGCAATAAATACAAATAAGTGATATAGAACTTTGAAAGCCAGCCGGCTTTTAAAAGATATTGCGCAACAAATATCAACACTGCCAATACGGCGAACGCAGAGCATGTGTAAGCCTGATTGTAAAACCTGAGGGCCATAAAAACCGATGCTACTATTAACAATGAACTAGCGATTAGCTGACTTCGCCGGGACATATCTTTTTTTATTATCAACTTAAAGCAAGCATAGGTAAACCCACACGAATAAGGGATACATAGAAAAAACAATATCTCTTCGAGGGGCAGGTTTCCTACATTAATACCTGTTAAGTAAGTGGCGTTAAAGCCCCAAATTTTCAGCCGGGTGAAATACATATCCCAGGCTATAAAGACAATTCCAGTTATCAGCATTGCCGGCAAAAGCGCTGGCCATTGCTTATAAAACCTAAGCCTGGGATGAAACGAAAATATAAATGGAACAATTACCGAAAAAATGTCGATAAGCAAATAAGTGAACCTCATGCCGCATTGTTTTTTTGATTATTGCGGAAATATTTCCAGGAAACCCATAACATACCAAAACTCTCTCCGTCATATTTTCCGATATGTTTATGATGCATTTTGTGGGCACGCCTGATGGCTTTTAAATACCGGTTGTCTGAATTGCGAAGCACTTTTATCCGTTGATGAATGAACAGGTCATGCACAAAAAAGTAACATGCACCGTAGAGTGTTATGCCTATACCTACGCTGGTGTAAGCAGGCAAATTGTAAAGTGTGCCCACAGCCAGGCAGGCAATACCCGGCAATGCAAATATCAGGAAGAACAGATCATTCCGTTCCAGGAAACCGTAGTGCTCTTTGAGGTGGTGGTCGCGATGCAAGTGCCAAAAAATGCCATGCATTACGTATTTGTGTGTTAGCCAGGCCACACCTTCCATACATGTAAATGCAGTTAATACAATAGTGATATTAATAAGCAGATTCATAAATTAATTAAATTGATAATAGCTTTCTAAAACTTTGTCGAGGCATAGCTTAAACCATGGCGTATACTGGTCAGGCCGCTCAGTCAATTCAAAAACCAGCCTGTCTGTATCCATATATCTAAAATCGGCTACTTCACTCAATAAGGGCACAGGTTTTTGGTTGCTTATTCCAATAAAAACGTGATCATATTCATGCTCAATCAAACCGTTCTCAAATTCATGGCGGTAGGTGAACTGGAACACTTCCGTCAGTTCACAATCAAATCCCATCTCCTCCATTAATCGACGATGAGCTGCACTTAGTGTCATTTCGCCCAAACGGGGATGGCTGCAACAGGTATTGGTCCATAGCCCGGCCGAATGATACTTATCAAGAGCCCGTTGTTGTAACAGCAGTTGGCCGTTACTATCAAATACAAAAACAGAAAATGCACGATGCAGCGCTCCTTTTCTGTGGGCAGCCATTTTATCCATAGTGCCAATCCCCTGACCAACGGGGTTGACCAACATTACGCTTTCCTTCAATTTTTTTAGTTTTAATTCTTCCGGTTTGTGCCCGGTTGAGTAGTTAAATAATTATAGATAATTTCTCTTAATTCCGGGTCTCTATTGTTTTTGGTATTATCAACCAGGAAACGTTTATCGGCATCCAGTTCGTCATTGTAGTTTAAAAACGCCGGCAGATTGCTTTGGATGGAATAACGGATGAAACGCATTTCGAGGTTAAGTGTGTCGCGCCCGATTGCTTTTATCAGCAATGCTTTCCCTTTATTGAATTTTGTAAGCTTTACGATGGGATTCAGTGCGTACTTTGCTTGTATCATCTCATTAGCGCCCTTGTAACAAACCAGTACCGGGGGTGCTGTGTTATCAACCCCAAGCATCAACTGATTAAGGTGAAGCGCATCCTGCTTAACGTTTGCCGCACTATGATAAAGTTTTCGGATCGTACCGATATCTAGTGTTTGTACCGCCTGGGTATTCATTTGCAGCAGGTAAATCAACAGTAATACTTTCATAATACATTCAATTTATATCTTATTAATGAATCGAACATCAACCAGAACTTATGACCATTAGAAACCCGTATTCTTTCGGACATAACCTTTTCGGCAGGAACTCTGGATATCTTGCGAAATAATTGACGGTAGTAGACATAAGCAAGATAAACTCCCTTCCGGCTTGACCGCGGTAGTTGCCTGATACCATTTAAGGCTTCATCTAATTCCGAAAGGATGTTAAGTTCGATAGCTTTTTTATTTTCATCAGAAAACGCAGAAAGGTTCACATCCGGAAAATAGGTACGGTTTAGTACCTGGTAATCCGCACTAACATCACGAAGAAAATTTACCTTTTGGAAAGCTGAACCTAATTTCATTGCCGGTATTTTTAACTTGTCGAATTCCCCCTGGTTGCCGTTGGTGAATACATGAAGGCACATCAGCCCTACAACCTGTGCAGAACCCATAATATATTCTTCATATTTTGTCGGGGTATAAGACTGATCAACAAGATCCATTTCCATACTTTTTAGGAATTGTGTAATCAGGCTATGTTCGATACCGAATTGATTAACTACCTGTTGAAACGAATTAATAACCGGGTTAATACTGATACCCCGTTCAATCGCCATAAAGCATTCCTCTTTTAACTCGGCAAGCATTGCTGACTTTGGGTAACCGTGAAAACTATCTACAATTTCGTCGGCTAATCTTACAAATCCATAGATTGCGTGTATGGGATGGCGGACCTCTTTATTGAAAAACAGTATACCCAGGGAAAAACTGGTACTGTATAGCCGTGTCGTTTCCCTGCTGCACGTAGCTGATAAGGTGTCAAACTTTTCTTTCATCTTTGATTCAGATATTTGATAAGCAATTGAGCCGATACTTTTCCCGAAATTATTGATGGCGGAACTCCCGGTCCCGGAACCGTAAGTTGCCCGGCATAAAAGAGGTTTTTCACTTTTTTATTTCTGATAGATGGCTTCAAATGGGCGGTTTGCATCAGCGTATTTGCTAAACCATAGGCATTACCTTTAAAAGAATTGTAATCCGCCTTAAAGTCCTTAACACAGTAACTTTTCTTGTAAGCCAGCGCCGCTCTGATACCCACCCCGGTGTAATCCTCCAGACGCTCCATAATCAGTTCGAAATATTTTTCTCTAAGTGCATCGTTATCTTCAATGCCGGGTGCCAACGGCATGAGTATAAATAAATTCTCGTGTCCTTCAGGTGCAACAGTAACATCGGACTTTGATGGACAACAAACATAAAAAAGCGGTTTTGTGGGCCATTTGGCGTCCTTATAAATCTCTTCAGCATGCAGTTTTAAATCAGCATCGAAAAACAATGTATGATGTTCCAATCTCTCAAGTTTACGGGTAATGCCCAGGTAAAAGATCAGGCTTGATGGCGCCATCACCCGTTTATCCCAATAGTTTTCGTCATAGTTTCTAAAAGATTGTTGCAGTAGTTTTTCTTCTACGTGATGGTAATCTGCGGAAGCGATCACACCATTGTAATTTGTATTACCCGAACTTGTGCTGACATTGTTAATTCGGCCATTAACTACATTTAAGCTCGTAACCGCCGAACCTGTGTGAAAAACAACGCCTTGCGCGTCGCAAACTTTTTGCATGCCTTCAATCACTTTACCAAAACCTCCTTTCGGGTACCACGTTCCAAGTTTCAGACCGGCATAATTCATCAAACTATACAGGGCAGGGGTTTCTTCGGGCATTGCGCCTAAAAAAAGCACCGGGAATTCCATCAATGTAATCAGCCGCTCATCCTTAAAAAAACGCCTTACATGTTTGCTGAACGATGTGAATACCTGTAGTTTAAATATCCCCCGGACCAAGTCCCAATCGGCGAATTCCATCAGGGAAAGACCTGGCTTATGAACGAGTTTTTTCATACCTGTATGGTATTTATAGGCCGCCTCTTCCAAAAACAATCCCAATTGCTTTGCACTTCCGGGTTCAATTGATTCAAAAAGGGCCTCTAGGGCCTGGTAATCCGCAGGTATGTTCAGTACATCCTGTTTTCCGAAAACGATGGTAAATCCGGGGTCAAGTTGAACCAGTTCATAAAAGTCTGAGGCTTTACAACCGAAATCATTGAAGAAATTTTCAAATACTTCGGGCATCCAGTACCAACTTGGGCCCATATCGAAAGTGTAGCCGTCGCTAACCAGTTTACGTGCGCGGCCGCCGATTCCATCATTTTTTTCGTAGACATCTACACTGCATCCTGCTTTGGCCAGGTATGCAGCCGCACTCAAACCGGAGAAACCGGAACCAATAACAGCTGTAGACGGCTTTTCACCATCGGGTAAATCAACATTAATATCAACGCGCGCCACAAATTAAGCGGTTATGAAATCAAGACATCTCAATTCAATTGCAAACATAATACAATATCGCATTATATTTTAATTATTAGAATAATATCGTACTAAATTACAAACAGATTACTGATCGGGCGACCATTTTTTTTACCGTTGTAGCATCAAAAAACCCAAGCGTGCCTCTGTTAATATATACCCATTCACTGCCACGGGTAAACATTTTTCAAAAATTAAAAAATAACGGTCAGCTGACTAAACATAACTGGTTGGATGCCCGTTAATTTAAAACATGATTCTTTAGGAAAACATTTTAATTCAGATTGCAATCATTGTCAAAGCATCACCATACTTTAGTAAAAAATTATCATGAAAAAAATTAGTAATGTTTTGTTTTTAGTGTCGGGTATTTTTATCTGCCACTTTGCAAAGGCACAAACATTGGCTGGTAAACCTTACCAGGAGGCCCATCGGCCACAGGTGCATTTCTCTCCAAGGGAACATTGGACTAACGACCCAAATGGTATGTTATATTATAAAGGCACCTACCATTTGTTCTTTCAATATTACCCAAAAGATATTATTTGGGGGCCGATGCATTGGGGGCATGCCATAAGCAAAGATTTGATGCATTGGAAGGAATTGCCAATTGCCCTATACCCCGATAGTTTGGGTTACATCTTTTCGGGCAGCGCAGTAGTCGATTCCAATAATACCAGCGGGTTCGGCAGGGATGGTAAAATTCCTTTAGTTGCCATTTTTACACACCACGACCCGAAAGGCGAGAAAGAAGGCAAAAATAATTTCCAAAACGAAAGTCTTGCCTATAGTTTAGACGAAGGCAATACCTGGACAAAATACAGCGGCAACCCGGTTTTGAAGAATCCCGGAATTAAGGACTTCCGCGACCCAAAAGTAACGTGGTATGCTAAAGAGAAAAAGTGGGTGATGACTTTGGCAACGCTCGACCATATCACATTCTACTCGTCTCCTAACCTGAAAGACTGGAAAAAAGAAAGTGAGTTTGGTAAAGAAATTGGTGCCCATGGCGGAGTATGGGAGTGCCCTGATTTGTTTCCGTTAAAATTAAATGGCAAAACTTATTGGGTATTGATAGTAAACCTTAATCCGGGCGGCCCTAATGGAGGGTCGGCTACACAATACTTTATCGGCGAATTTGATGGCAATAAGTTTACCACAATGGATAATGACATTCGCTGGGCTGATTACGGCCCCGATGAATATGCGGGCATTACATGGAGCAATACAGGCAGTCGTAAAATATTTTTAGGCTGGATGAGCAATTGGCAATATGCCAACCAGGTACCCACAGAAAAATGGCGTAATGCAATGACCATTCCCAAAGAGCTTGGGCTAAGACAGGCAGATGGTAAAATATTGTTAACATCTAATCCCGTGAGAGAGTTAGCGAACATTGAACGCGCGCCTATAGATATAAATAATAGCCTGTTAACAGGAAAGAGCGCTAAACGTATCCCGGATCAATTCATCCTGAAATTCAATATCAACAAGATCAATGATTATTCGGTAATACTTTCAAATGATGAGGGGGAGAAATTGATCATCGGCTACGATAACACTAAAAAACAATATTATATAGACAGGGCAAAATCAGGGAAAATTGATTTCAATGCGGAATTTGCCAAAAGAGCATTTGCACCACGGTTAACCAGCAATACATCGTCATCAAATATTGAATTGGTAATTGATGTATCATCAGTTGAATTGTTTGCAGACAATGGATTAACTGCAATGACGGGTATCTTTTTTCCGCACAAAACCTTTACGCAATTACAAATTCAAAATAGCAAAGGCGCGATTATTAGAAACCTGAAATTATTGCCATTAAAGTCAATTTGGCGAAGGACTGGGCATTAATTTACCGCCGACAAATGAGCATTATTTTACCTGCACCAATTGTTTCAGTGTTTGTAATTCTGCATCATTCCTGTTGGTCGTCGCCGGGTGTTGATTTTTTAATACTTCCTTACACCAAGCGATTATTTTATTGTCAGGGTATTGCGTAGCCTGGGCATTTAACCATTTAACGGCTTCTTTTTTTCCGCTGAGTTTTTCTATCGCCCAGGCAGTTACCAGGTCGTTACCAGGCAGAAAATTAGTAACACCGTTCTCCATTTCAGGTTTAAAATCAACGATCTTGTGCAAAAGCGCCGATGCCTCCTTGCTCTTTCCCGTTTGCAGATAACAGCTATAGGTCATCCAATCTTCCAGGCGTTCGTCTGTATTTACGTCATATGGTTTACCGGCCCCTAAATTCTGCGGCCATTTTCTTGCAGCATCAATATAATTTAACGCTGGAGTGTATTTTTTGGCAGCCATATTATCAACTGCCAGCATTAATTGGGCCTGGTGGTATAATTCGCGACCAATAGTTGCTCCCTCAAACGGCAGAATGTTAATATTAGCCAATAAATCTGCACATTCTTTATAGCGTTTATCCAGCAATAACACCTTCGCGTTAAGTATGCCTATTATATAATTATCCGGGTGACCGCGGTAAAAAGGTTGAATTACATTTAACGCATCCTGAACTTGCCGATGGGCTACATAGTATTCGCATAGTAGCTTGGTGTAACGCCATTCCACAGGCTCAAGGCTTACCGCCTTCTTGAGGTCGGTTAGTTCGGTAGCTCCCGTTACCGTAGCGGCGCGTGCAGCATAAAAGGGCGCGAATTGCGGTTCGTTTCCACATTCGGCAAATAGCTTCCTGCTTTCCTTAATTCGGTTCCTGTCGCGATATAAAAGCGCGAGGTAATATTTGGGTTTCCAGTTAGTACTTTGATTTTTAGCCCAAACCAACACGGCTTCGTCTTCAGATCTGAAAGGAAATACAAAAGCCGGTGATGCGTTATTCGCTTTATCTAAACCCGCCGAAAATGGTTTACCCTGTTTATCCTGTAAAAACGCCAGCCAACAGTCAACCAAAGCATTTTGCGGGGCCATCTGCAAAACTTTCTCGCATTCGTCATAGCATCCGGTATTGTAATAGCCCATGGCCAGTTCCAGGTAAGTTTCCACAGGAAGTTCGTCGCGGACCATTGAATTAAACCTGTTTTTGCTTTCTTCGGACGGATGCAGTAAATATTTTTCGAACTGTGCGAAATGGTTCAGCGGATCGAACGACATTATCGTATCCAGTACATTTTCTGCATCAGTCTTTTTGTTTTTATAACGATAAACAATCGCCTCGGTTTGCAAGGCTGCCACATCAAACCGGTTAAAATCAAGTGCTTTTGCGGCAAAATGGCTTGCCTTATCCCAGTTTTTTTCCTTTAGATACAACCTGGCTAAGCCGTTGCATGCGGCACTGCGGTAATCCGTTGATAAAGCGGCAATGTCAAACCCATCCTTTGCATCGATAGTGTTACCCAACTGCGCGTTTACAACTCCATAATAGTAATTGGCGGCACCATCGTAAGTATTGATGCTGAGCGCTTTTTTTGCCAGTTGCAATGCTTCCTGGTAATTCATATTACGATACTTCAGTTCGGCCATTTTTACAAGTGCAGGCAGAAAATCGGGATCTTTATCAAGGGCCGCCTTTAACTTAATTTCAGCCTGGGGATACATCTTTCCATCCGCAAGTTCCTGTCCCTGTACATATAAACCATAAGCAGAATTCCAGTTAAAATCTTTTGGCATATCAAGCGGGCGGCTCAAATTATATGCGTCCGGATCCGACTTATAAATTAGTTTATCACCGCCTAACGTAACGACCAGGTTACCCGGTGCTGCATCCATTTTAACAGAATCGATAAAAGTTTTAAGTGGCCTTAATTCAACTTTTTTAGAATAGACTACTCTATCACCTTGTTTTACTTCAAGTGTTTCGTCCAATTTTTGAACAGGGTTGAAATACACTTTTAACCACCCGTTTTCATATCTTACATTTAAAGCGCCATAGTTATTGGCTTCAACAAACCCTTTTGTGTTTAACACCGGGTACCAATATTCGGTCCATGTATCGGTGGCGCCGGGTACAAAGCTTTTATGTTTAAAGGGGGTAAAGGTGCTTTTTTCGGCTGTTTGGTTAAACAACCTGCCCGACTGTATCTCGGAATATTGTCCGTCGTTATCGGTTAGCAGCTTTTCCCATATCATTCCCTGTTGTGACAGTCCCCAAATCCATATTTTTTTGCCCGCTTTATCCTCATGACCACCATACCTGGCCATGCCAAAATTGTCGTCGTGCCAGTAGGCCCCAAAAAAATCGGTGTACTTCCCAAAAACGTGGTATGATTTATAGCCCCCGAAATCATTGTTTTTATACCACGAAACGTTTTTGCCATTTTGCTTATTGACAGGCCAATCGCCATGCTCTCCCTGGTGGCCCAGGAAGCCCGTTCCCGGGAAAATGTATTCTAAATTTCCATCTACCTTTATACCGGTGTTCATCCAATGATAATATGGTTCGGCTACCACGTTTGAATTATACCAGAATGATTTGGTGGTAAAATAAGCCTTATCCGCAGGCAGGTTTATTTCCATGGTCCAATTCGTCCGGGTAAGTAAATCAAGAACCTCAATAATGCAGCTTACGCTACCATCATCGTTTTTACGGGTCAGATAGTCCACGGGAGTAACAGTATTTGGCGTATGTCCAATTATGCCATAGTTTGGCTCAATTCCGCCGCTTGTCCATGGTCCGCGCATCGCTATGTCGCGAAATTTGATAACGTGATTGTAATATATGAGCGACTTGCCGGTAGATTTTTCGATAGCCGACCATATTTTACCCCCTATTTCGGGCGTTATCATCAATTTAAGATACTTATTCTCCAGCTCAACTACTTTCCATTCTTTCTGAACCGGCTTATCGGTAAAACCATCATACCTGAAATAAGGATAAATATTGGTATTTACCGGTATCGGGTTAGGGTCTGAAAAAGGATAGGTGGTAAAACTTTTGTTATACTCCTTTATCACCGCACCTACCTGCGCATAGGAATTTACCACAGCTATCACCACCAGGGAAATGATCAGAAATACTTTTTTCATGCTTAAGAAATATTTAAAACCTATGTTAAAAATTTTAGGCGAGCTTATTTGTTCTAAGGTTTGAACTCAATTTATGGTCCTAACTATTACGAAAATAAGCTATACTTAAGCTCATACCAATTAAAGCATTAGCATTTGACCGCACAAACGTTTGCGTTGTAACTATTTAACTGAAATGGGGGTTAAAAAACAGGTACAGGCGATTTATGCACCGGTACCCGTTTACTAACTGCCGGGAGTGGCTGTGCTGTAAATAAGCGGATTTTGCTCATCGTTATTCAGTAAATCGCCAACTTTTAACTTTTCAATGGCCTCGTCGCTAAGGATGTTTTGTATGCCATTAAATGTATTGCCATCGGGCATGTAAGCGCACGTCATGGCCCTGCGCGAGCCGGGCGTCATGTTTGCGTGGGCGCCGTGAATAGTGAGGCCGTTATGGAAAGAGCAACTTCCTGCTTTCATTGGTGCCGCAACCGATGGCGACGTTTTAAATGACGGATAAAAATTAAATATTGAATCCATATTTCTGCCAATACCCGGGTTTTCAAAACTGGTTTCTTTATGCGAACCGGGGATGAAGAAGAGGCAGCCATTCTCGAAAGTAGCATCATCCAGCGCCACCCATATCGACAGCGCCCGGCGGTCGGAAAACGACCAGAACGGGGTATCAAGGTGCCACGATGTGGGATTTGCCCATGGCTTTTTAAACAGGGCCTGGTCGTGCCAAATTCTTATCCCGTCAACCTGGGCCAGCGTAGCCGCCATCTCCCCTATTGCCGGGTTAAACATCAGTTCCTTAACTTTTTCGTTAGTCTGCCATAAGTTTATCAGCTGGTCAAAAACCTTGGCCAGGTATTCCGAATCCTTATTGATCCCATCATCCTCCCCTGTTTTGCCGGCCCTCCCGGGAATTTTCTGTCCGTTTCTTTCATCCACTGCAGTTGCAACCGCTTCGCGCCATAATTCAAGTTCGGCGCTGTTTAGGAAATCTTCAATAATTACATAGCCGTTTTCCTGGTAAAAATCAACCTGTGCCGGTGTTATCGCAGTATTCATAAATATATTGGGTTAGTATAAATAATTGGTTAAAACAAACCTAAACAACCAGCTCCACTTTTCACTTTAACAAAAACAGCAAATATTTATACTTTTTGATATTTGAGTTGATATATTTGACAGTATCATCGCAAATTTTGAAGCACATCTATAATTTGCAGCCAATTACCTTTAACCTATTTGACAAACCATTTTAAATTAATTACGCGTAAATGCAGAATTATCGCAAATACATTAATGTAGGCAATACCGAAAAGGAATGGGGCTTTTTTGTCACCACAGTTGGCTCTGCCAGGGTGCCTCCTAACAAAAACTATCCCAACAACCGTGAACACCCAATGGACCATTCTTTTACCTGGGACAAAGGAAGGATTTTGGACGGCTACTATATTGTATTTATCACCCGGGGCGAGGGCGTACTTGAATCAGCAAAAACCAAGGCCCGCACAATTAAGGCCGGCACCTGTTTTTTCCTGTTTCCCGGCGTTTGGCACCGGTATAAACCACACCCTCAATCGGGCTGGGAAGAATATTGGGTTGGCTTTAACGGTAGTTACCCCGACCAACTGATGAAAAACGGGACGTTTACTGCCGATAATCCGTTTATTGATGCAGGCATGAACGAGGAGTTGCTGCAACTGTTTCACACGCTTATAAAAACTGTTGCAGCAGCCGAACCGGGTTACCGGCAAATGATTACCGGTACTACCCTGCAGATATTGGGCCTGCTAAACGCGGTTTGTAAATACCATGCTTATGCCACTGACAACCAAAGCAAGCTGATTTCAAAAGCCAAGTTCCTGCTGCAGGAATCAATAGAAAAACCCGTTAACCTGGAAGAAATGGTAAAAGAACTGCCGATGGGCTATTCAAAATTCAGGAAAATCTTCAAACAAGTTACCGGTCTGTCACCCAATCAGTACCAGCTTGATTTACGGTTAGATAAAGCAAAAGAGTTACTTACATCAACCAACCTCACCATCAACGAAATTGCATGGCAAACCGGGTTTGACTCGATATTCTATTTTTCGCGTTTGTTTAAAAAGAAAAATGGTGTCCCTCCCAAAGAGTTCAGAAGCCTGAATACAACGTTTTTGTAAGAAACTATTTTGGCGGATCAAAAAATCCCGCTTAATACCAGCGAAAAACCTGCAACTACAGTACGTTATGCAATAAAAATTGGAGAAAGAATTTCATACTCTTATCTTTAAACATCATTGATACTTTGCGGGAGGCAGTAAATGACAAATTTCCGATTCATTCCTATCACGCCGCATCCGCTGCTAAGCCCATACGTTGCAAAAATACACGTATTTGAAAGCAGCGGCCGTCTTCCCGCGGAGGAAAGAAAACTGATCGTCCCAAATGCAAATTTCAAATTAACGCTTACTTATCGTAACGGTATCGTAGCCGGCATCGGCGACAAAATATTTATCCAGGGTGAAAATAAACTAAGCTTAACCGGACTGATCGATTCGCCTGTTATGCTTGACGCCCAGCAAGATGCGCAGACCGGCACAATCATCATCGAATTCAACCCGCTTGGGGCATATCGTTTTTTTCATTTATCGTACGCCGAGGTTAAAAATCAAATTGTTGAATTGCCGGACCTGATCGGTAAATACGCAGAAGAACTTCAATCGCGGCTTGTTGATGCAAATTCAATAACGCTGAAATTGCAGCTCCTGCAAAACTTCCTGATCAAGCAACTGGAGAAAACCGTGGCCGACCCGATTTATGATTATTGCATCGATAGGATATCGGGCACCGCCGGCGTTCTGAGCGTTGCACAACTTGAAAAAGAAACCGGTTACAGCTCGCGCTGGCTCCACGCAAAATTTTCGGAACACCTTGGCACCGGGCCAAAAAACCTTTCGGAAATAGTCCGGTTCAAACAATTTTACGGGGCATTCTCGGCCGGGGCCAATTATCAGCGCCTAAAGGAGCATATTTACCATCATTATCACGACCAGTCCCATTTCATCAGGGCATTTAAACGGTTCACCGGATCAACCCCAACCGATCTTCAAAATAGCATGAACGAACTCGCCACCAAACACTATACGAGCTGACTTCCGATTTGTACAATACCTGAAGATGCAATGGCCCCATCTTTGTTTAAAAAACAAACAAGATGGAAAAGAACGATTTTAAGAGCAGTATTTCTGCAAACATTAGTGCGGACGAGGCGACAAAAAAGATCAGCAATGTACCCGGCTGGTGGGGAATAACCTTTAGCGGAAGTTCCGAAAAACAAAATGATCAGTTTGTGGTAAAGATGGGCGGAGATTCATTCTTCGACTTTACCGTAAAAGAACTGGTTCCCGGTAAAAGGGTTGTTTGGCTAATTACCGATTGTAATATGCCCTGGTATGCCGACAAAAAAGAATGGGCCGACACTAAAATAATTTTTGATGTTACTGAAACTGATGGTGTAACCACTGTGGACTTTACGCACGAAGGCCTTACACCCGAAGTAGAGTGTTACAAAGACTGCGCACCAGGCTGGACCCACTGGATAAAAACAAGCTTATTGTCTTATTTTACTACAGGAGAAGGCGTTTTTCGTGCACCAACAATTTAATGCGAACAGAAAGGCTTAGCTCCGATAGCAGGCGACGGTAAGAACTTTGAAATTTTATAATACCTGCCCTTTTAAAATTTCAGGGTTGCCGGTAAATATTTAGCTACAATATCCTCATAATAGGGCCGCAGCTTATTCCAGTCGGGGATCTCGGGACTTTTTGAATATAGATCATAGGGATTAAACAGCGCGACCGATTTAAATAAACGGTGATCGTCTGCTGTCATCAGGTGGCTGTAAGCGTTTTCCCGGTGTTGCGGGTAAAATGAGTGATAACGGAGCATATAAAGCGCCTCTTCCGGAAGGTATGGCTTCATCATGTGATAAATATACTCATCGTGCCCCCAGGTCATGTGCACATTATCCAAACCACAATTGGGTTCGTATACGCCATATTTGGTATTGTAGCGCGGATCGTAATGATCTGCGTTATCTGTAAAGTATTCAGAGAAAACAATTTTATCAGAAAAAGCGCAGCCCACAGGATAGCTATCCCCTACTACCGCCCATTGAGGCTCACCAAACAGGCACAGCACTTTCCCGAGGTCGTGAAACAAGCCGGTAAGCACCATCCAGTCGGGGCGGCCATCAGCCCGGATAGCTTCGGAGGTTTGGAGCAGGTGTTGAAACTGATCCAGGTCGGTATCAGGATCTGAATCGTCAACTAACTGATTTAGGAAATCAAACGCATCCCACACCGACATTTCTTTTTTGTCGAATTTTAAATACTGCTCTTTTTTCTGCAGCACAAAATCATAGGTCTGGTTAATATGCTGTAAACGGTAAAATTCCCTAACGGTATCTTTAAGCGTAGCTTCATAATTGCGATATGCTGCTGTATCCCGGCCCGCCGCTATGGTGTCGGCATCAGGGTAACGAACTAACAGATCATCTTCCCATTCATCAACAGATGCCAACGGGTTTTGATCCTGTGCTTGTGTGATCTTGCTCATGATATTCAATAAAGGTAATTGGTTTCGTATTAAGCCTGTTATCAAATTTCTTAATAAAAAGGAGCGTTTCTCATGGGTTAGCCAGATTTATCTACGTAAACGTTTACATTTTAAACCAACAGGATTACGATATGCAGCATTGCTGTTAGACCAGGTGCAAATTAGAATGTCGCGCAATCACGAAACGTTCCGATGGAACGTAAAACCTCTTCGTGAATTTTCTACCGACGAAGTGCTCCTATGGAGCACGCTGCAGCATCGTCCCTTGAAAAAAATTAAACGCGGGCGAAGCTAAAGTCTCCCCAACCGGGGGAGATTTAGAGGGGGCTTTACGCTTTGGTTCCCTTAACTTAATGACATTGCCCTAAGGGACGATTGGTCGGTAGAAAAATATTAATGAATTGATAGTGTTCCGTTAGGAACACTTGGTGATATGCGACAATTTGATTTATGCCCGTTAGCCATTCCAGGCTGGTCACCTCAAACCTGTTGAATCCCTTATAATTAGTTTAGACGGCAAAACCAAATGCTGGTTTTCCAATTGGATGTATTTGTAGGTTAAGTATTCAATAAGCAGTTCCGCAGCCTTTTGGCCCATCTCAAACGCAGGTTGTTGGATAGTGGTCAATGCAGGATTGAGAATGCCGGCCGTAAGCTGGGTGGTAAAGCAGGCTATTTTAATATCAGCAGGAATTTTTAAGCCAATCAGCTGACAAGCTGTATAGGCGTCAGTCGAAAGGTGCTCAACCGTCAATAAAAGCCCATCAGGACGTGCCTTCAACAGGTGATCGCGGATCATAGCGATGTTATCGGCTGAATGTTCATTCGCGCAATGAATAATATCCGGTAATCCAGGTTTGCTATGATTATCAATCAAGGCTTGCCGATAGCCCTCTTCCCTTGCAGAAAAGATTGAGACACCTCCCCGCACTGTTATCAACGAGATCTTTTTACAGCCATTATCCAGTAAATGGCAGGTCGCGTTATACGCGCTTTCGAAATCATCAGTTTTTACGCTTGCAGCGTTAATTTCTTTAAAATCGCGGTCAAAAAAAACGATAGGAATACCTTTCCGTTTGAGGGCATTAAAATGATCGCCATTGCGCGTGTTACTTGCAACGGAAATTAAAACCCCATCAACACGGCCATTCGTCAATTCATTAATAACCGACATTTCACGTTCGTAGCTATCATGTGTCATGCAGATCAGTACCCGGTATTTTTTCTTGTCGGCCACACTTTCGATCCCATTGATAACCTGGGTAAAAAAACTGTCACCTATTTCAGGCACAACGATGGCCAGGGTGTATGTTTTATGACTCCTGAGACTGCTGGCCTGGGTATTAACCACATAGTTTAAACGGGCCGCGGCTTCCTTAACCCTGGCTTTGGTTTGATCGCTAACCTCATAACTATCTTTAAGCGCCCTCGACACCGTGGCAATCGACAAGTTCAGCTCCCTGGCGAGCATTTTCATATTGATCTTGCGATCATTTGACTCATCGTTCATGTTCATCTTTTGTGGACGTAACTAAATAGAAGTTTATTTCGAGTGAAGCATGTTATGTATACTCCCCGGTTCGAACAAATCTTGAATATTTATATAACTAAACCAAAAAATACCGGGCTTTTTTGTTGAACGCCTGTTTCTGCCAACGCGATTAGCTATTAATCATGCGTTTTAACAAAATCTCAAAATGTATCAAACGCCGTCCTAAGTTATTTATAAAACGGTTCGGTTTTTACCCGGCGGGAATCAAAAGCGAACAGCGGGCTGTTCGCTTTTATTACATAAATATTTATGACAATTATATAATTTACTAACAATCAGTTAAGTATGTAACTTGGAATGATAATTGAAATATTGAACATACTTGAGATCTTATTTTTTTCATATCAGCCTGTATGACCTGGCCTCGGTGGGAACCCTGTTCGCGGGACTGACGCTTGCGTTGCTTTTAGGATTCGCAAAAAGGGCTGGCCAAACAGCCAACTTGTTTTTGAGCCTGGCCCTGGTCGTAATCGCATTGAAGACCGGTGGGCTCACACCGTTTTTTTTACCAGCACTGGGACCGCTATTGTATTTTTATGTACGACAGCTAACATGCCACGACCGGCAATTCCGCCCGAAAGATATGTTGCATTTCTCCCTCCTGTTTATTGGATATTGGATGCCGGCCTGGCTGGTTATGATTTCGGTTATCATCTACCTGTACCTGTCGTACCGGCTTATAGAGAATTTTTATAACCGCCTGCGACCGGTACTGATGGACAGGCCGCGTTTTGCTTTCAGGCGTCTGGAAAGGGCGTTAGTTTTGCTCGGCATGCTTTGCGTGTTATCGCTGTTTAGTGATACTTTTAGTTTGGCTGTTGCTTTTGTACTGATTGAAATGGCTGCGGAAGCAATACTCAAATTGGATACCGGTGCACAACTGGCAATGCCAATAACCAACAGATCGGATGCGAGAGAAAAAAGCAGGAGACTAAAGGAAGCCGTGGCGGCAAACCGCCTCTACGAGGATGCCGAACTGACATTAACCACCCTGGCAGTGAAACTGCAAATTCATCCGCATGATTTGTCGCGGATCATTAATGCGGGGCTGGAAAAGAACTTCAGCGATTTTATTAATGAATTTCGGGTTCGTGAAATTGCCCGGAAAATGCAGGAACCGGGTTACGACCAGCTTACCCTGCTGGGTATCGCCTATGAATCGGGGTTTAATTCTAAAACCACTTTTAACAGGGTTTTTAAAGAGATGACCGGCAAAACCCCGGTGGAATATAAAAACAGCTTTAAAAAAGAGGTACCAATTGATAAGTTGGCACCCCGGTTACCAATACGGCCGGTAATATTGCGTTCGGAAAGCCCGCTAAATCGGGGCCCTGAAACATTAAAACGCAATATCATGATTAGAAATTACCTTAAGATCGCTTACCGCCAACTGCTCAGACAAAATATGTATGCAGCGATCAAGATCGGCGGATTTGCCCTGGGCATAGCTGCCTGTTTGCTGATAGGATTGTATATCCGCGATGAAACAAATTTCGATCGCACCTACCCTGATGCAGACCGAATTTACCGCATTGCAGGCGATGGCAACTGGGACAGAGGTTTCGACTGGCCGGCGCCAATGGCCAAAGCAATTAAGAACGATTTTCCGGAAGTAGAATACTCGGGGCGTATAAACGCCGCAGGCAACCTGGAACTGCGCCGCGCCGACCAGGCGCAAAACACTTTCGAGCAAGGCTTTGTTTATGCGGATCAGTCGTTCCTCGACGCTTTGCAATTGCCAATGGTATTTGGTAGCGGGAAAACGGCTTTAAAAGAGCCGTTAACCCTGGTGATCACCAAAACAATGGCCGACAAGTACTATCACGGCCAAAACCCGGTGGGCCAGGTGATGTACCTTGATAATGATAACGCTCACCCTCATCGTATCAGCGCAGTAATGGCCGACATTCCTACGACCTCGCATTTACACCAGTTCAATTTTTTCCTGACGCTGGCCGGGATGGAATTTGGCAGTGGCGAGCAAAATAACTGGGGCTGGTATAACTACCGGATATACGTTAAACTAAAAGCCGGCGTCAATGCGGCGGCATTTGAGAAAAAACTTACGGCTGACCTTGTAAAGAATTATTTGCTGCCGGAATCGCTCAGGGAGGGTAGAAAAGACGCCGAAAAAGAGGTTAAAGGAATTTCCCTGCACCTGCAACCGGTAACAGACGTTAATCTTTATTCGTACGATTTGCCGGATGGATTCCCGCACGGCGATATCCGTTTTATCTGGCTGTTTGGGGCAATCGCCCTATTTATTTTGGTAATTGCCTGTATCAATTTTATCAATCTCTCTACTGCCAAGTCGGCTAACCGGGCCAAAGAAGTCGGACTGAGAAAAGTGGTTGGTTCGTCCCGCGGCAGCCTTATTAACCAGTTTCTGACAGAATCCATGGTTTACAGCCTTATTTCGTTTGTACTGGGGTTGTTCATCGCCTGGCTCGTATTACCTTATTTCAATACGCTCGCCTCAAAATCGCTAATAATGCCCTGGGGCGAGTGGTGGCTGGTGCCTTGTGTCTTGGTTTCGGCTGTGATAGTTGGTACATTTGCCGGGATATATCCCGCAATTTATCTGTCGTCCTTCAGGCCGGCACAGGTTCTTAAAGGATCGATAGCAAATGGCAGCAAAAGCCCATTGCTGCGCAACGGCCTGGTAGTTTTCCAGTTTGCGACGTCTATTATATTGATCATCAGTACAATAGTTATTTACACCCAAACACACTTTATTCTGAACCGTAAACCAGGTTTTGACAAGGACCAGGTAATGGTGTTGCAAGGCACAAATACACTGGGCGATGCTAACATAAAAACGTTTAAAAACGAACTGTCTAAGATGGCGTCGATCAAAAGCGTTTCCATCAGCGACTATCTGCCGATAGAAAACAGCAAACGCAATCAGAATGCTTTCTTTAACGAGGGGCGTGAAAAACTGGATGCCAGTGTAGGCGGTCAAATATGGCAGGTTGACGACACCTACCTGAAAACTCTGGGCATCAAAATGGTTGAAGGCCGGAATTTTTCGTACGACCGGGCTGACGACACGGCGGGGAAAACAGTTGTCATTAATCAATTGATGGCCAAACAACTGAACCTGGTAAACCCGGTGGGCAAACGCATCAGCAATGGTAATACGTTTACAGTTATCGGGGTGGTGCAGGATTTCAACTTTAATTCCATGCGCGGCGATATCGATCCGCTGGTATTTCACTTTGGCATAAGCCCATCAATGATGACGGTAAAGTTCAGTGGGGCGAATGTGCAAAATACCGTTGCCGGCGTTTCGGCCGTTTGGAAAAAGCTCTCACCCAATCAACCGATACGTTACGATTTCCTGGATGAGCAGTTTGCTGGCATGTATGCCGATGTATTACGCACGGGAAACATCTTTACCACCTTCGCAGTGCTGGCCATAATTATTGCTTGTTTGGGACTTTTCGCGCTTTCAGCGTTCATGGCCGAGCAACGCAGCAAAGAGATCGGTATTCGCAAGGTATTAGGCGCCAGTGTGCAGGGCATAACCACATTGCTGTCGGTAGATTTTGTCAAGCTGGTGTTGCTGGCTATTTTGATTGCATCGCCCATTGCCTGGTGGGGCATGCAAAAGTGGCTCCAGGATTTCGCTTCTGCTTATAGAATTTCCATCAGTTGGTGGATGTTTGCAGCAGCCGGGCTGGGCGCTATTTTGATTGCATTGGTAACGGTAAGCTTTCAGTCGGTCAGGGCTGCGCTGGCCAACCCGGTTAAGAGCCTTCGGTCGGAGTAGTGTTTGAACCCGACGGCTTCAACGAAAAAAGCCTTCAGATTGATTTCTGGAGGCTTTATTTTTTTTAGTGTTCATACGACATGATCGTTCGAAGCTGGGAAACTTCGGACGGCGGAGAAAACATTTTTGAATTCAATTGGTTTAGTTTAACAACTACCTCATTAAAATGGATTTAAACCATCATGTTAAGTTTGTGATTGACCTTACAACTTGCCCGGTTCATAATCAAAAAGCGGTAATTGGGATTAGCGGTAATAATATAACATTCAAATGTTGTTGTGCTGACTTTGAAATTACTTGTTTACAAACCCTAATTAAGTTATTTGAATCGGACAGGGAACACATGAAGAAGTACGGTAAGAAGGGAAAATATCCTGTTTAGCAATATTTTGTTCCTTGTCTATTTCCCTTATTTATGTTTTCATCAATAAAAATTTCAGATGAAATGGCGGAATTCACCGAATTTGAAATATTTAATCCCACTGTTCCAGCTGTCTGTAGTTAGCACCTAAATAAAATCGAACAAACTGTCTATGTCGACATTCTGATTCCAGGCAGGCATAGTTGGCCGCGCTGGAATATCATAATCTTCGCCTAAGTAAACCAAACCAGCCACAACCGGATTTTGATGAATGTAATCGATCCGCAAAAACAGACTGCATCAGGGACATAAACAAATCAAAGAAAAGAGAGCTACGCATTATTTATGATATAGCCTCTTTTTGTTTAATATGCAATCTAACAGCAAAGCTGATATTACGCCTTATAGAAAGAAATATCAAACTAAATTTGTGTGTTTATACCCCTGATACATCACTTGATATATTTTATTTCCAGGTTCGCAAAGTCATTCGTCAGTGCATCTGAATACAAGCCGAATAGACCATCCTGCCGGTCGCTAAGCATGGTCACGGTTAACGACGGAGTTGCCGAGTGGTTTACATATACGGTCAACTGCTTTCCATTTATCGCTATGGTGGCATGGAACCAATCGTCCATTTCGGGCGCCGGGGTTACCTTGTTTTCATATACACCGGGATGTTCTTTCCGCAGGCGCGAAAAATCGTTGTCGGGTATATGCATATAAGCAACCGACCATTTATGCCTGCTGGTATCAGCGTGCTTAAAATTAAACGGTCGGAAGTAAAGTATGTCGCAGGTAGTAGTGTCGGTTCCATGGAAGGCTATACCCAGGAAGCTTTGCAGGAAAATATTTTTTCCGCGTAAGTCGATATCGATGGTACCTTGTTTGAAATCGATCCCTTTGATCCAAACAATCCCTTTAGTGGTGATGGCCCCCTTTTTATTATCCTCCAGTATTTTAGTTTGATGGGATGGGACGGTGACTATCCTGTCATCTTTTAATAGTTGTTGCAGGTTATA
This sequence comes from Mucilaginibacter flavidus, assembly GCF_024055575.1. GTDB lineage: Bacteria > Bacteroidota > Bacteroidia > Sphingobacteriales > Sphingobacteriaceae > Mucilaginibacter > Mucilaginibacter flavidus. Next base: position 41,975 of record NZ_JAMXOE010000021.1, read on the forward strand.
TTTCTGTACCTGGGCATCTGCCGTTAATGCGCTAATGGAAGTAAGTACAAACAAAAGCGTTAAAAGTAATTGCGTCTGTCTTTTCATGCCGGTATTTTTAGACGAAAATACTTGTTACGATTTGTTTATGCTATTCAATCACATTCAAGTTCATTTCAAGTTGCAGATATAGGTAACAGATAGCCTATGATCAGGCATAAATTTTCAACTACGGCAGTAACTTTTCCAGTTTATCATCTAATTCTTTTCCACGCAGATTCCTGGCTATAATAATTCCGTTCTCATCAATCAGGAAATTGTTTGGTATCGCGTTGACGCCGTACATCAATGTGGCCTGGTTTTTATCACCACGCAGATCGCTGACATTTTCCCAAGTCAACTGATCGTTCTTTACAGCCGCTAACCATTGGCTTTTACTTTCATCCATTGACACACCAAGGATAGCAAAGCCTTTTGCTTTGAAGCGGGCATATGTTAGCGCCAGCTTGGGGTTTTCTTCACGGCAGGGTCCGCACCAGGAAGCCCAGAAATCGAGTAAAATATATTTGCCTTTAACCTGTGATAGCTTAACCGCTTTTCCTGCCGTATTCATTTGTTCGAAATCGGCGTAATGATCCCCAACTTTCAGATCCCTGTTTAACAGCAGGTAATCATTAATCTCGTAACCGTAGCGGGTGGCCTTCATTCCGGGTGTAAGGTTTTGATAAAGCGCCCGGGTTGTTTCCCTTCCCCAGGTGGTGGCATAAATGCTCAGTATGTTAACCGCAACAAGCGAATTCGGATTTTTTCGCACCCAGTTCTTTTCTACCTCTTTTCCCTGGTCTTCGAAAGACCTGATCTGTGACAGCAGGGTTTTTCTTACGATGCTGTCTTTTGTCTTAGCCAGGATCCGGTCAAGGCTGTCTGCCGCTTCGTTATAGGGCCTTCGCAACCTTTCGAGCCGAATATCTTCATCCTGGGTGGCAGAGCCGCTGATCTGCCCTTTTTTGAACTCGCCGGCCTTAAGAATCATACTTATGGCAGTGTTCTCCAGCCAAAAATGTACATAGTTGGTATATTTCGCAGTATGCAGGTATACAGGCACCGCTTTTTCTGCGATCCTGCCGCTCATGCTAAATTTCCCTCCCAATACCCGGCAGGAGTCAATTTGTTTATCCGGCGAAACCGTGCGCAGATAAAGCCAGGTGCTGTCGGGTAAGCCGGTAACCGTTCCGTTGATCCGGTAGCCGGGTTCAGGCAGGGTAAACGCAAAGGCAGATAAGATACAGGCTGCCAAAAGGAAGGTAAAGTGTTTCATTGTTTCGGGTGGATTATTTATTCCAAAATTACATAGCAGAACCATAGCATTTTAAACAATTAGACTGGGTGGCTTATATTTTCGACGGGGCATACATCGGGAGCTTTAGTCGAAAAAATAAGGGTCTTGGTCGAAAAAGGGAACGCGACCATTCCCGGCTTGGCGGATATTCCCTATTTTGCACCATGAAGGCGAGCCACTTTACTATTAACCGGAAATATTTCTGGATGGAATTCGGCTTTATTTTTTTCCTTTCGTTCGCCATAACCCTCATCAGCGACCTGGAATACAGCGCTTACGTACAACATAATATTTCCAAATTTAGTGACGACTTTGGCTACAGGGTGGTGACCGAATCCCTGGCGTTGATCTGTTACGGGATATATTACTGGGGGTTTTTAAAAGTTTATGTATTCAGGCGCAGCTTATTGGGAGTTATCCTGTGCAGCATCGCTTTTGTTATCCTCGACCATATATTTGATAAATACGTCACCAATTGGATACTGGCCCATACCGACTTCATATCAACGGCATTCCGTAAACGTGCGCTGGATGAATTGCGCGATCCACGGATTGTTTTTACTTTCAATTATGCGTTGATCTCGACCATTTTCCCACTCACCGGGCTGGCTTTCGTGGTGCGGTCCTTCAGCCAGGATAATGAGCTGAAAACGCTTAAGGAACAGCAACTGCTTTCGGAGCTTAATTACCTCAAGGCGCAGCTCCATCCGCATTTCTTTTTCAACACCATCAATAACATATATGGGCTGGCACTTAAACAATCCACTGACACCGCACCAATGGTGGCCCGCCTGGGTGAAATGATGAGATATATCCTGTACGAAGCCGACCAGGAAACGGTGCCCCTATCCCGCGAAATTGCTTTTTTATCGGGTTATATCGAAGTGGAGAAAATACGCCACCAGAAGGGCACAAATATCCAATTTGATGTGCAGGGCATCCTGCCGGAATATCGTATTGAGCCGTTGTTATTACTTCCATTTATTGAGAATGCATTTAAGCACGGCCTGGAAGAGGAAACCGGGAACGGATTTGTGCATATTGTGATCTGCCAGACTGACGAGGACCTTACGCTCCAAGTAAGCAACAGCATTCCGGAATCTGCAAAGGGAAAAGAAGTAGCGGGAATAGGGATTAAGAATGTGCGTAAACGACTGGATATTTTATACCCGGGCCGTTATCAGCTTGAAATGAACGAGGCGCCGGGTATTTATGAGGTAACTTTAATCCTGCCCAACGTATGATCAAATGTATCATTATTGATGACGAACCGCTGGCGCTGGAAATACTGGAGCATTTCATCAGCCGTACGCCACAATTGGAATTAGTGGCCAAATGCGGTAATGCCATTGACGCTTTTAAGCTACTGCATGAGCAGCAGGTTGACCTGATGTTCCTGGATATTAAAATGCCCGGCATTAGCGGACTGGATTTTGCCGCCTCTCTGAAAAACCCGCCCGCTATTATTTTCACAACCGCCTTTGCAGAACATGCCGTTAAAGGTTTCGAGCTGGATGCCGTTGATTACCTGCTTAAACCCATTACCTACGAACGGTTTGAGAAAAGCATTAATAAACTCGTGAAAGTATGGCAACCCGAAACCGAAGCGCCTAAAGACTACACTTACTTTAAAGTATCGGGGCGGTTGCTTAAAATTCAGCATGCAGAGCTATTCTATGCACAGTCGGTTAAGGATTATATTTTGATATGTACAAAAACCGGCAACCACCTGGTGCACATGACCATGAAATACCTGGTTGAATTGCTTCCTTCACCGGCATTTCTGCGGGTGCACCGCTCCTACCTGGTTAACCTGTCGCTGATTAACCTGGTGGATAAAAACAGCATCCAGGTTGGTAATAAACGTATTCCTGTTGGTGAAAACTATAGGGATAATTTGGAAAAGATTGGATGATTGTGCGGTTTGAATGGTGTAGGCAAAGACTATCATAGTCGTTCAAAGTTTGGGAACTTCGAACAGCGGGGAGCTATAGCTTAAATTGTTAATGTTTTTTGACGTGAATCGTGAGCGTGCCGCTCACAACCGTTCCTGTCAAGGCGTCTGCGCCTGGACAGGAACGGTATAATTTTAAAGGAACTCAATTGGCTATATTCAGCGTCTTGTTCTCTTTTTTTAATTCCTTTTTTATGCCGGCCATTAATTCCTGCTTCGTCGCTACCGAATCATTACGGCCGATGGCAGCCAACGCACAGAAACGTAATACGTTAATGATGGCCCCACCTGTCAGTTCGTATTCTTCGGCAATTTTTTCAATGTCGATATCAGGGTGCAAGGTGCATTTTCCTGAAAAAGCGCCTTGCCAAAGCAGGCGTCGTTCTTCTGTCGTTGGCATCGTAAAATGAATAATAGCCTGAAACCGGCGTATAAAAGCATCATCCATATTTGCCAGCAGGTTTGAGGCCAGGATCACAACGCCCGGAAAATCTTCAATCCTTTGTAGCAGATATGCGGTTTGTTGGTTGGCATGCCTGTCTCTTGATGAATTGGCGACCGTATGTTTCCCGAATAAAGCATCGCTCTCGTCAAAAAACAATATCCAGTCCTTATGCTGTGCTATATCAAATATCTTTGATAAATTCTTTTCAGTTTCATCTATATATTTTGATACAATTATTGACAGGTCCACTTTATAAACATCCCGCCCGGAAGCTTTTCCGATGAGGGTAGCGGTTAGGGTTTTGCCTGTACCGGGGGGGCCGTAAAACAAAGCCCTGTAACCTGGCTTTATTTGTTTAAAAAGCCCCCAGTCTTCCATCAATGTTGTGCCATGTTGCAACCATGCGTTAATCTCGGCTACCTGCTCCATCACTGAATCATCCAACACAATATCATCCCATTCCATGTTGGTGGTTATTTTTTGGGCCGGAAATGAAGCGCTGTTTTCTAGCCTGAAATGCTCGCCGGTAATAAAATAGTGTAGCCAGCGCTCACTTAAACCAAGCACCCCACTAAACTGCGGCACATGGGCCTCTGTTTTGCCCAGTATAAGCACTTCCTCTTTCATTAAAATGCTGTCCTCGCCAAGTGTGTTCATTACGCTGATCCGTAATCCAGGTTCAGTAGCTGTTACCAGGAAACAAAAAGTTTGGCCGGTTGGCAAAAACCCGCTGTAGCTTCTATCGGTTATCCCGCCAAATTCTGTAAAGCCCCGATCATAAATTTGGTTTTTCCCAAAAAAAACATCCAGCGCTTCGGGGCGTATGTGCGGCGCCATGGCAAGGGCAATGGCAAGCCTGGCGTATGTATCCAACCCCCATGTATTAACAATTTCTGCATAAGGGCAATCAAGCCCTGATAAATCGGGCACTGGGATTTCGGTCCAGTGTTTTTCGTGGCCTTCCTGCAACAGGTAAGTACTAATCACCTGGCTGATCACACTTTGCAGCCAGTCCAGTTCTTTATGTAGTATCAAGATGGCGCTTTCAGTTTCCATAGTTCAAAAATAATTTTTCGATATCTTCGGGGTCAGCCCCACTGTCCGGGCTGTGTCTGCGGACTACTATGTCTATAGCAGTTTACAACTACAGCAGGCTTTTCAAATTTCCTTACCGCCTATTACTTATTCTTAGCCAGCCAATCCGCATACTTCTGTTTTAGAAACTGGTAGCCGTCTTTTACATATTCGGGCGATGAAACTGTAAAGTGGTCGCCAGGGTAATATGCAAACTGGAATTTTGAATTTAGTTTCTTCATTTCACCGTCCAGCAGCACTACCGCATAGTTTAAAAGGAAATTGTCCTGTTTGCCTACCGAGATGCGCAGCTTGCCGTCCAGGTCGGGTTTTATTTGATCCCACTTGGTGCGCAGGTACAACGAGATGTCGTAATTTTTCCAGTACGAAACCACAGCGGTATCTATCTCGCCGGTTGCGTAGTTGCAAAGCTGCTGTGGCGCTCCGTCGGCCCCTTTTTTGCTGAAGACAAAGTTAAACGAGTGCATTTGTTCGCCGCGGTATACCGCGTTTTCAGCCAGGTAAATGTCCTTCATAGTAACCCATGGGAAAAATCCGGCAATCGTAGCAACTGAATTAAGCGTGCTGTCTTTACCATAAAACATATTTTTATCGGCGTAGAGGTTAATCTTTTGAAAGCTTCTGAAATCAACCGGGTCGGGCGAGCTTGACCAGGTACCATCAAAAACCTTTGGGTAATGTGTTTGCAGCCAGGCTACCGTCCAGCCGCCGCTGCTGTGGCCAGTCAGCAATTTCGCTCCATTGCAACGGAATTGTTTTTCGAGCGCGGGGATAAATTCTGTTGTTAACGCATCGCCCCAGGGGCCATTGTTATCGCTGTTGGCATAAACGCTGTGCCCGCCGGAGCAGTTACCATCAAGGTAAACCGTAATAACCGGGATAGTGTCAATGGGCGCGCCCGGCACAGTCGACCCCGAATAGCGGTGATAATCGCCGCCATAACCTGAGACCTTGAAAAGCACAGGGAATTTCCTATTTGGGTCCGAACTATATTCCTTCGGTAAAATAACGGCTGCATCAACTGTTACCGGCCTTCCCTGCGATTTGGTGAGCAATGCCGATGGCACCCTTAACTCTTTAACCACCGCTGTCTCCTTAAATTCAGGTGCGGGGATAACCTTGTCTGCTAATAAATGATATACCAATTTAGTGTTTTTGTCGATATCGACCTTTATCGGTTCGCTGTATATGTTCCCCGGACTTTCGGCTATGGCGCGACCGCCTAAGTTTTTGTCCCATACTACTTCAGCGTAATACGGCCCGCGCTGGATATCGGTAAGTGCTGCAGGGTAGCTGTTGGCGTCATCGTTTATTTTAACAGTGCCGCCGGGTTTTATATTTTTTACATATACCGAAAAGTAGGCCGTTTTGCCGAAACCCACCATGCCGCCTGTTGGAGCCTTGTCTTTCGACAGGTACAAAACAACATAGCCGGTAAACGGCTGGCTGGAACCGGGAGAAACGTAGCTTACCTCGAACTGTTGCGCAAACGCACCAGTAATAACTGACGAAACAAGTAAAAGGCTGAATAAGATTTTTTTCATTTTATATTGAATTTTTGATAGCACAAATAAAGGCGGAATTTTCGTTATTGAGCACATGTTGGACAAGCGCTTGAAGAAAAGGTCAGCAAAATCCACACAATTATTTGTATAAATAAATAAATTAGTTCGGTTTTAAAAAAGGAAAACGGAATTTTTCTGAATAAACGATTATAAAACATTACCAAAATAAAAATCAAAAAAATTAGTATTTCCAGCATGTTAATATAAAAAAAATACATATCCAGAAAGTGTACATTTTTTACAAAAAGGTAGTTAATTATCCAGCAAACACCAAAAAAAATAGCTGATCCGAATATAATTCTGAAAATAACCTTGAATACTCCCATATTTTAAATTTTTCGGACCTGTAAAATAAACTGTGTCACGCCCGGGCAGGCTCCGACACCATGGGTTGATTGGGTTAAATTTAGGAAAATATTGGAGGAACGGATTATGGGTATGATTTTTAAAATTAACTTAGCTACATGAAGGTGCTATATCGCTGGCGTTGCCAAATGGAAATCCCAATGCTTGATGAGGCGGAGTATGGGAAGGCTGCGCAACTTTACCGAAATGCATTTCACACCAGCGGTACTATCCAACAACGAATGCAACCGTTATTAGAATATTACAAAGAAGTTACCGGAATTGATGAAACCGTCCCAAATGCAGTTATGCATCATAGAATAAGCATATATGGCCCTCCCTGTGAAAGTTGCGGCAAAAATTACAGAACGCCTTTAGCCTCATTTTGTGCCGCTTGCGGGCATAGAAGAAATTAGTAAATAACTAATATACATCTAAGTAAATGTGCGCGGTTTTAAGTTAAATACCAAGGTTGAGCAAATCTAAATTTGTAAATGAATTGTAAAAACCGTGTACTCGTCTTCTTGGGAATCAACAATAAGCTCACCTCCATGCCCCTTCACAATTATATCATAAGACAGCGACAATCCCAAGCCAGTGCCCTGGCCGGTAGGTTTAGTTGTAAAAAACGGTTGCATTATTTTTTCCTTGATAGCGTCCGGAATACCCATGCCATTATCTTTTACTTGAATAACCAATTTCTTACGCTCAACATAAGTCGATACCCTAACTTCGGGTTTATAATTAACTAATTTCATTTGGTGTTTTTGATTTACAGCATAAAAAGCATTGTTGAACAGGTTTATTAATACTCTGCCAATATCCTGCGGTATCACGTTTATCTTAGGTTGGTTGGAATCAAAATCAGTAACCAATTCAACACTAAAGGTGTTATCTTTTGATCTTAGCCCTTGGTAAGCCAGCCGCAAATATTCGTCGACAAGTTGGTTAATATTAGTCAGCTCACTCGTACCGCTGGTAGTTTTGCTGTGCAATAGCATGCTTTTAACAATGGCATCAGCTCGTTTGCCATGGTAGTTTATTTTTTCAAGGTTCTGTTTAATATCTTGTGCTATAACTTTTGCTTCATTTGCATTGCCCTTTTCAAGTTCTTGCTCCATCTCATCTATAAGTTCGGTGCTTACTTCTGAAAAGTTGTTTACAAAATTTAATGGGTTTTGAATTTCGTGGGCTATACCTGCGGTAAGTTCGCCCAGTGTAGCCAATTTCTCTTTTTGGATCAGCTGCGACTGCGTCGACCTTAGTTCGATAAGCGATTGACTTAATTCGTTTGTTCTTTCATGTACCTGTATCTCCAAACGCTCGTTTTGAGCTTCCAAAATTTCCTGCTTTTCCTTCTCCTGGAGAATATTCTTAGCAGATAATTCCTCTATTTCGTGGAGCTTTTCATTTAACGAACGGTTGGTATAAGCGAAATCGAGACCGAGAAAAATTGAAACAGCTAAGGGAATGCTTAAAAATGAGAGAATATAAAAAACGATCCTGGTGATTGACAAATCAATCAGAAAAGAACTATTTGGCAAAAGTGCATAGGTAAAGAATATGGAAAAAAATATGAAATAACATATTGTCCCTGCCAAAATGATCCACGCGCCCCTGATCTTTACTTTGGTAGCCTGGTAGGCAATACGTGTTAAACCCATTCCAATAAAGATTTCCATTAGTGCACCGCCAAGTTTCCATCCAACATTATATGGCCATGTATTTAAAAATACACTAATAATGGAAAGAATCACCAACACCCAATATGCCTTATCTTTTTGCCTGGCGAGCAAATTATACAGCGCCGAAAGGAGGAAAACATTACATGCAAGCCGCAGGTCCATCGAAAAATTTGCAAGAAAAAATTTAGAGGCGACGAGGTTTGATCCGCTAAAGAAATAATGCTGCACAATATTGAACAACAGAAATCCCAGGGCATAAATACAGAACGACAGGTTTGCTTTTTGAGTGGGGTAAAACAAAAAAAAGGCGAAATGAAGAATAATTAATATCATACAGGCCCCCATGATAAAATAATGCATAAATAGCATTGAACCTGTGCCTGATTGAAACTGATCTATTGCACCATCTACCGTCAATAGCTGTATTTGCACAGCAAAATTTCGGGTTTCATACATGGTCGTGTATCTTACGCCGGGCTGTAAAACATACCGAACCGCCAATACATGTGTTGCCCTTTCAGAAATGGCAAAGGATAACGGTTTGTAAATAGGATCGTATGCTATTATTTTTTCGGGGTCGTTACTGATTACACCAAACCGGTGTATCAATCTTCCATCTACGTACAATTCTGAGGCACCCGAGATCTGCATTACTGCTGCCAGGTTTTTATCCTCCAAACTATCAAATGCAAAACGCAAACGGAACCAGCCAATAACTCCCGGTTTTAATAATGGCAATTGATGGATATCCTGCATCGGATTTACCAATGCCCATTTGGTATCATCAAAACCCGGATTTGCCCAATCAGGGTTATCGCCATTGGTATATCGCCATCCCTTATCAAGCATAATTCCTTTAGCCGATAATTTCCCAAGGTGCACAATTCCCGGGTTATCCTGCCCAAAACCATGGTTAATAATGCATGCCATGAGCGTGATAATACCGGAAATGATTTTAATAATTATTTTCATCGTGCGATTATCTTATAGGAATTGTGATAATAAACTCTGCCCCCTCGCCCTCAATACTATTAACCTTTATATTTCCTCCATGTCCTTTTACTATCATATCATACGCTAAAGATAAACCTAAACCAATGCCCTCGCCTGTAGGTTTCGTAGTAAAAAATGGCTGCATTATTTTTTCCTTAATAGCGTCAGCTACGCCAACACCATTATCTTTTACTTTAATTACAATCTGCTCATTTTCTGCAAGTGTGGTTACGGATACTTGCGACTGGTAATCAAATTCCACAGTTTTAGATTTTTGCCTTACACTATAAAATGCGTTATTAAATAAGTTGAGCAACACTCTGCCAATGTCCAGCGGTATTACATTAATTTGGGGCAAATCAAGATCAAGGTCGGTCGCCATTTCGGCATTAAAACTTTTGTCCTTTGATCTTAACCCATGGTAAGCCAAACGGAAATATTCATCGGCAAGGGCATTAATGTTAGTAAGCTGTTTACTACCGCTACCGGATTGGCTGTGCAACAGCATGCCTTTTACAATGGCATCAGCACGTTTGCCGTGATAGTTTATTTTTTCAAGGTTTTGTTTTACATCCTCCGCTATTGCTTTAGCTTCATCGGTATTCCCACCATCAAGCTCCTGTTTCATATCAGCAATAAGTTCGGTGCTTACTTCAGAAAAATTATTTACAAAATTCAATGGGTTTTGTATCTCGTGGGCAATGCCGGCAGTAAGTTCACCCAAAGAAGCCATTTTTTCGGCTTGAATAAGTTGCGTTTGCGTTTCTTGCAGATGAGTAAGCGATTGGTTAAGTTCTGAGGTTCTTTCCCTCACTTTCGTTTCCAATAATTCATTTTGAAAAGACAATAGTTCCTGTTTTTCTTGTTCCTGCGCAATTGTTTGCGCGGACAATTGCTCAACTTGATGTAGTTTTATTTGAAGAAGCCGGCTGTCTAACGCAAATTCACGACCTAAAAATATAGAAATACCTAATGGAGGCCCTAAAGTTGCCAAGTAAATAGAAGCAATATAAGGTACAAGACGTATCGTAGGAAAGTCGCCGGCAAAATATAAATTAATAATTGTACCGATAAGCCCGATCAGGAAACCAGCCGAAACAAGTATAGCGCCCCTTCTTTTATACCATATTGCTTTTAGAGCGAGTAATAGTTCGGTACCTGTAACAATCACTATCACTACAAAATATATGTTGAATTTTTGAAAACTGAAAACAAAGTCAGTTATGCCAACTACCGCTATGAAGATCAAAAGCTTATAATACCAACCCGAATTAAACTTAAAAAGTGTATTCAAAGCTTTTATCCCCAATAAAGCGCTGATAACATAAAATGGCGAACCGATCAAAACATTATAGATCCAAATTTTAATAAGTTGCGGCAAGGTACCAATGCATGAAGAAAATAGAAAAATAGCGAAACATAAAGCATAAGCGGCGAAATACAGATTGCCCTTGTTTTTAGTATTATAACGAAATAATATAATATGCAGGATACTTAATAAAACTAAAATACTGAATCCTACCAGCAATGCGGTTTGGATATCATTACCCTGGTTAATATTATTAATAATTTGTGGTCCGTTTACAAAACGTGCGTCTATGATCGGTGGGAACAGGTAGCCGTTGAAATATTTAAGATCAGACTCGTGAGCAAACCTAACAGCCAAAACTTGTACGTTGCTGTCCGTTAATGGCAATTCGATAGGGCTGAGATCAAAAACTCCGTTGCCTAACTTTGAACGGCTATCGATAACTCCTCTTTGGGCTATTAATTTGCCGTTCAAAAACACTTCCAAAGCCGGGCTCTGTGCAACTATAATTGCTGCATTTCTTCGTAAACCGGGCGCAATACTGAGTTTTATTCTTAACCAGCCAATACCCTGCTGTGCTGCTTTTGGTAAATTAGGTAAGCGCAAAGCGGGGTTTAAAAGCTGCCAATTATTATCATTATAATCGGTTTTGGCAAAGGCAGGATCATCGCCAGTTTGAAACTTCCATCCATGGTGAAGATAAAATCCATTACCGGATAATTTATCGATTACTATTACACCCGAAGTGTCATTTTTTATGGCAGCCGTAGCAATTGAAGAAAAAAGAAGAGAAAGGATAAATAAAAACTTATTCATTGCGTCGGTAGTTTGAAACAATCGTAATTTTTTGATCTTTAGTAGCGAAATGAATGATACCCGATTCTACCTCAACAATTAACTCACTTTAAACACAACCAAATTAAAAAATTAAAAGTAGGTTTTAAATTCAATATCAGTTCTTTTAATAAATAATATCCTAATTTTACGTTTACAACCAACCAAATTTTTCTATTAGCCTTTCCTTTTGATTGCGGGCAACAGGTATGTTTTTATCGTTCGAAAGGGTTAGGTAATTACCTTCGCCACGTACATACTTTTTAATGTGATCAAGGTTGACCAGGTATTGGCGGTGTACCCTTAAAAAATTCCGTTCTTCTAATACCTCCTGTATGTCGCCCAGGGTTTTGGCTACGGTATGCTGCTGGCCGCCAAGCATAGTAAAGCGGGTATAATTATTGTCCGACTCGCAATAGATCACATTTTTTATCTCTACAAAAGTTACCCCGTTTTGAAAAGGCAATGCAATTTTATCGGGAAACGCTTTTTCTCCGCCCTGCAATTGCTGTTTAAGCAGGCTAAGCTGCTGTTTATCGGGCCATTTGCGTTGCTCGGCCTTTTCTACAGCGGTTTTCAGGTCTTTTCCGTCAATAGGTTTAAGCAGGTAATCCAATGCACTAAAGCGAAATGCTTTAACTGCAAACTGATCATAAGCAGTTACAAAAACAAGGCTGAAATTAATTTGACCTATTTTTTCCAATAGCTGAAAGCCGTTCATTACCGGCATTTCGATATCAAGGAACACCAGGTCGGGCAGTAGCGCGGTTATTTTTAAAAGGCCTTCCTGGCTGTCGGTACATTCGGCTACTACCTGTATCTGCGGGCAATACATTTTTAGCTGCAAGGCCAATAGCTTTACGCAATCCGGTTCATCATCTATAATAATAGCTTTAAGCATTGTGGTATCTGTAAATTTTCTCTTTGATGTCGCGATATCTAAATTATTTAAGATGTAAGATCAACCTATGCCTAAAAGCCGCTCGGGCGCTGCGGCCTGTGCCTCGATTAAAGCCTGTGGCAAAGTATTAGCAAACTGCCTGAAATCCTTAACCAGGTGCTGGTAATCATGATAACCAGCTTGAATGGCAACGCTTAGCCAATTGCTTTCGGGCTCGCGGTCCTTAATTTGGTAAGCATGGTAAAAGCGGTTAATGCGGGCATATAGCTTTGGGGTAATGCCAGTTTGCTGCATAAACCTGCGCTCAAACTGGCTAACAGACAAGCACGACAGGCCGGCCATTCTCTTTATTTCAAAATCGCCTGGCTTTTCTGTAATTACCCGCATCACTTTATCGATAGGATAAAAATCGGCTTTTAAATTGCATATCCTTTGCCAAATATATTCCTCAACAATTTGCACTATCCCTTCGTAGCTGTCGGAGTTTGCCATGCGCTCATGCAACTGGTTTATTTTTGGCAGGATGGCTTCGGCATCAATGCGCTCGTCAATAAATTCGGTAAGCGGCAGGCGTAAAAACTTAGCTAAAGTGCCGGGCTGGAAATTAACCGCGAACATCAGGTAATGCGGCGAAAGATAAAAATCGAACCTTGACACCTGCGAACCATTGATGGCGGTTTTGGCAAACGTTTTTGAGGTGCCGGTTTTGGGATCAAATGCTTTTATCCCGCCTCGTAAGTAAAACACCAAACTATGTTGTGTATTTGCAGGAAATGGTTTTACGGGCGGTGGCGCATTATTGTCAAAAACGAAATGCAGCAGAAGGTAATCCTTTACAAATGTTTTTAAATGTGGTGCTGGTGGTATTACGCTGTGAATCATTTTTTATTTGATCGGTAAACGAGCCTTATTATAATTTAAACAGGTATTTGAATGGTTACTTTTGTCCCCGTGGCGTTGTTCATACTATCCTTCATATCAGTAATGGTAACATCTGCCTTCATCTCATACAATTGATTAATGATATCTATCCGTTCGGAAGTCATTTTTAATCCGAACGATTTTTGCCGGGTAGCCGATTTGCTTTTGTACGCTGCTGCCAATTCACGCCCGACACCGTCGTCCATAATTTCAATATGTAACAGGTGTTCTGATGGCTGCGTTACAGCTATCTTAATATTCCCGCCTTCTTTTTTATGCATTAAACCGTGCCATATAGCATTTTCTACATACGGCTGTAGTAAAAGGGGCGGGATATCGGTGTATTGCTGATCTATTGCCGGGTCTACATTAATTTCATACCGTACTTTGTTCTTAAAACGCATGGCCTCCAGCTCAATATACAGGCGCAGCGTTTCCAGTTCTTTTTGCAGGGTTACCTTTTCCGATTGTGAGTTTTCCAGTACCAGCCTGATGAGCTGCGAAAAAATGGTAAGATATTCGGATGCTGTTTGTGAATCATTTTCGAGTGTATAAAGCTTAATGGAGTTAAGGCAGTTGAATATAAAATGAGGGTTCATTTGCGCACGCAATGCCGTCATTTCGGTTTCTGCTATTTTTTGTTCAAACTCTGTTTGCACCTGTTTTATCTTTTGCGCTTCGCTGATATTGTTTTGTATCTGAAGCTCCCGGATCTTTTTATCCAGCGCACTTTCTAACTGCAGGGCATAGGTTTTTTGCAGGGCGTTTTTCTCTGTCAAAACCAGCTTGGCACGGTATGATAAAGCAAACGAAAAGCAAATGGCTTCGATGGTTAGGCCCAATATCAAAAATCCGGGAACAAAAACGAGTATGAGAAATAATTCGGTGTTTCGGGATGGCACCAAACCAAAAATACCTGTTATGGGGATACACCAAAGCAACAACAGGCTGAGCAAGCCACCAAACAGGAACCATTTTACGGGGTCTTTACTTAAGGCGGTTAGCGCCAGTAAAATAAGGTGCATGATGATTATCGGCAAGAGGGATAAAACCAATGAATAATAATTGGGATTAAACATGAACCACCCCCAATGTACTTGCAGAAATTCGATAACTATTTGTAAAACGGCAATGGTTAACAGCACTTTTACAGCTATCCATGTTTTTTTAAAATGTACAGGCAGTTTTAACATGCTCCCGATAAAAAGTGTGTAGAGTACCGGAATCAGAAAAAGGTAGCAGGAAAAAATGATGTCTCTTACCAGGGTAGGAAAGAACATCAGCTGCAGCCTGATATCAATCCAGAATAGTGAAGCAAGCAGGGCTGCAAACGTATAGCCAATATAGAAGATGAAGGAAGTGTCACGATATAAATAATACTGGTAGAGTGCATAAATACCGATGAAAAGCAGGCAGCCCGTTAATACGGCAAGCAGCAGGAACAGGTAACGGCTTAAGTAGTTGCCAACAGCAGCATCATTTGCCGACAGGTATGGCGTTTTAAGGTAAATGCCTGCGTTCATCAGTTGCTCTTTCCTGTCCTCGTTCCGTGCCCAATAGGTAACTGTGGAGTGCGGCAATATTTTTATCGGCAGCCCGAATTGATTGATGAGCGGAACATTTGCCTGGAAAGCGCCGCCAACCCCAATAAGCTGTTTATTGTTATATAAGCGCGAAAAATAATGGGCGCCTACATCCACCCGTAAATCAACAGTATCTGTTAATGAAGTATTACTGATGATAAACTTATGCCACTGGATGATAAGTGGCCTCGACGAGAATTTCTCCTGCCTGTACTCCGTTTTAAATGGGCCGAACACCTGCCTTTTTGCTTCAGTAAAGGTTAGTGGCTTATCTGACGTTTCCTCGAAAAACAAACTTTTGTCGGCAATATCCAGTGATTGTTTCCATTTGGGTTGCCCATTTAATACGATGGTATCCTGCGCCGCAAGCCGTGAACTGACAACAGTGAACAGGAATACGAAAAACAGGATTCGGCGCATACGGAAACTTATAGCATTTAAACTTACTTAAAGCAAACTGCATTACCTAAACCGACATGGTGATTAGCCGGAATTTTGAGGGAACGGCGAAAAACAGCGCCCGGTTGCCCATCCCTAACAGATAATACCGCTAACTCATCAAACCCGCCTTTCACCATAACGTATTTTTTAATTTATGCCGTATGGCTGAATTTTAACCCTGTAAACACCTAACACAACTTATAAAATGAAATTTGTAAACCTTAAAATCTTTATCGCCACAACAGGGCTTATGGTACTTGCGGCTGCTTATGCAAAAGCACAGCCGCCTGCAGGTAAGTACAACACTACTAATTACCCCGAGGACAGGAAAGCCATTGAGGCATTAAACACACAGCAGGATAACTCACAGTATTTAAACGATGACTATATCGCAGTAGGACCTGAAGGCAAAGTATCCTATGGTTTCGAAGAATGGAAAAAAGGGTTTAATGATAATAATTTCACTTTTAAATCTGTAAAGCTTGTACCCGGCACCTATATTCTGCGCATATATAACGGCGATGCGGCGGTAAAGAGCCTGGTAGCCGATGTTGTATTCTCTACTCCCAAAGGCGATGTCGCAATCACCGTAATCCGCACAGAAACCTATATTAAGGAAAATGGGAAGTGGTATTTTGTAAGCGGCCAGGGAACTAAAAAAGCCACCGACGAAGAAAAGGAAAAATTGGGGACAAAAGTTTTAGAGAAAAACTAAAACATCAACCCCATGAGATACGGCAAAACGTTAGCAATTACTGGTTTGTACAGCAACCTGTTTTTCCTGTTCATTTTTACTTTAATGCATTTTATCCGCCCGGATAAAAGCATTGCTGGCAGCTTTGTGAGCGAATACGCGGTAGGTAACTATGGCTGGCTCATGACGCTTGGCTTCTTTTGTCTCGCAACAGGCTCGCTATGCCTGCTCATCGGTTTATTAAAAAGCATTAAAGCATCTAAAACCGCCATTGTTACTTTATGTATTTGGTGTACCGGCGCTTTCCTTTTTTCAATATTCACTACCGACCTGCCGGGCACGCCACCAACACCCCAGGGCTTAATTCATGGTTTTTCGGCACTAATTGCCTTAGTGAACCTGGGTATCTCTATGCTTGCCTGGGGTTTTATTTTTACCAGGAATGCTAACTGGTGTGCTGTGGCAAAAACATCATGGGTGTTCGGCGGGCTGGGCATTGCTATGTTCATTGTCTTCCTCTTCAGCCCGCCCTCATTAAGGGGGCTTACCGAAAGGATACTGATAGTTTGGGATGTAAGCTGGCTTGTGCTGGTTAACAGGCAACTTTATATTAATTCAATTTACAATCAAATATGATAACCCCAAAAAATTTCAGATTCAGAATCAGGCTTTTTGTTTTGGTGTTGCTACTCTCCATAACCGGCGGCAACGTATTCAGCCAAAGTCCCAATTATCAAATTTACGCTTTAAAATTCGCTTCACTTAATTTCAAAATGCCGCTTACCGCCGCCGCTGTTGGATCAACTAGTAAGGACAGCACCGATATATGCTATATCGTTTATTTACTTAAAGGGAATAATGGTAAAACAATATTGGTTGACGCCGGGTTTACCGAACCAATTAAACCCTATCCACGGCAGGCATTTACTTACACCCGGCCCGATTCCATGTTAAAGAAAATAAATGTCAACCCTGCTGACATCACCGACATCATTATAACCCACCCGCACTGGGACCATATTGGCGGTATCGATCTTTTTCCAAATGCTATGGTGTGGATGCAAAAAGGAGACTTTAACTATTTTGTAGGTACGGCCTGGCAAAAAGGCGAAAATCCTGATAATGGATTTAATACAATAGACGTCGCTAAAATAGTCCAGCGGAATTTGAACGGGAAACTCTCTTTGGTAAAAGGAGACAGTGTAGAAATTATACCGGGAATACGCGTATTTATAGGTTCAAAACACACTTTTGAATGTCAATATGTATTGGTAGGCACCGGGGCAGATAAAGTAATTATCGCATCTGATAATAGCTGGCTTTACTATAACCTTACCAATTTGTTGTCGATTCCGATAACGTTGGACCAAAAGGCGTATCTACAAAATCTAAAAAGAATGAGGGGCATGGTAAAAAATATCGACCTAATTCTTCCCGGTCACGACCCGCTGGTATTTTCAAAGTTTCCGAAAGTAACGGAAGGTGTGGTGAAAATAAAATAAAATATGCCGATTTTCTACCACCATAACTACCTGTTTTTAAGTCATTTTTGAAATAAAACACCAAACCAGTCATGGAAAAAACCTATCAAAATGTGAGCTACTTTGTAGTCGTAATTTTAGCCTTTGTTATCTGGGGCTTTTACCGAACTTATTTCGGCCTGTTTCCTTCTTTTAATGGTATAACCACCGTGCAGCACTTTCATGGGTTCATGATGTTAACCTGGTTTGCCATGCTCATTGTTCAGCCATTTTTAATCCGCTACAAAAAGTATCAACTGCACCGCAATTTGGGCAAGGTATCCTATGTGCTGGTGCCGTTGCTGTTACTCTCTATTTTTTTAGTTACCAAAGGCCAGTTTCAGCGTTTGGCGCCCACCATCCCGAAAGAACAGAACATTGCCGGCCTGGCATTGAACCTGCCCGATATTTTCGCTTTCGCCGCTTTGTACATATTGGCCCTGGTTTATAAAAAAAACAGCGCTTACCATATGCGCTATATGATAGCTACTGCATTTTTAATGCTTGGGCCCGGCGTAGGCAGGGCAATGATCATTTACGGCGGGGTACCGTTTCCGCTGGCGATTGAATACTCGCTGCTGTTAACAGATGCGTTGGCAATAGGATTTATTATTTATGACGCTATCAATAAAAGGCCATATAAACCTTATGTAATTACACTAGGCATTTTGGTTGCTATGCATTTGATCTGGCAGTTTCAGCTATCTGCACCATGGCAGGCATTTGCCGGCAAATTTTCGCAATTGTTTTTTTGACCAATTATTATCAGGGCCATGGCACAACCAGTTTTAAAGCACAAATCTTTTATATTAATGGGTATTGGAACGTTAATACTTTTTTACCTGCTTGGCTCTTACTATTTGCGCACCCGTATTGATGAGTATGCTATCAATAGTCCATTATTTATTAAAATACACGAACTGTATGGAATAGATATTACGGCAGTTATTACTACAGCAAGAGCTTTAATGATCTACCCGGCGGCAGCGCTTTTGCTGCTATCTGTTTTGCTGCTTTGTTTTCCTGCTTCATTTCCTCAACATATCAGATGGGGTACCATTGCATTGTGCACTGTTTCTGTTTGCGCAATCTTGTTTTTTATGCTGGGGCAATATTTTACCGGTCAAAATTCATAATAACCAAATCATTATAAAACCAATAATATGACACAATCAGACCCAAAACACAGCCCCCTTAGCCTGAAAATAATTGGTGTGATGACCGCTTATTACCTGGTTAGCCTTTACTACTTCAGCACCATTACGTCAAACTATTTTATCATCTATCCATCGTTCCCTAAAATTAGTGAACATTATGATGCTTATATGGGTGTGTTTAATGCCTCGGCAAGAATTTTGATGATTTATTCTTCTGTCGCGTTGGTGTTCATATCCGTTTTGATGCTTTGGTTTCGGCCCGGCGCATTTCCGCGGCAGGCCGTTTGGGTTACCATCGTGCTGGGTGCTGTTTCTGTTTGTGCAACCTTGTTTGTTATACTTCCAATTCAATTATCGTTATGGATAAAGGGTTTTGATGCAACGCTTTACCAGCACTTGCTGAGCGTTAGTTTAAACTTCCAGATCATACCTTCTTTAATGCAGGTTTTAATAGGGTTTTGGTTGCTGAACAGGTATTTAAGCGATATAAAATTACTGAGCCGCTGGGTGTTTATCTTGTTTTTTAATCTCACATTTTGGACGATAAATTATGATGCCTTAGTAAGTTTCTCATTGTACACTCCGGTTGGCGCCAAAGACTGGCTTGCTTTCAGGGAGGCTATCGTGCCAACAAAATTTATCTGGATGCTCATCCTGGCCTTCGTTCCTATGCTGTTAACAATTCCTATGCTTTGGTTGCGGCCAAAAAGCATCCCTAAATGGCTGGTCGGCATTTACGGGCTTACTATTTTTTGGATCTTCTTTATCAGCTTTATTTATATTGCAAAAAATTTGCAGGGCTATCTGACACACAATTATTCGCGCGCCAAAATTGAAGAACTCATTAACAGCGATTTTCAATACCGGGGATTGCCGGCAATGGTATTAACCTTAATTACCGTGTGGATGTTTATAAAAGTGGGGCAACAGAAAATTGCCGATAGTTTAAATTGATGAGAATGGCTTGTCGCTAATAATGAAATGTGTTAAATATCAATTATTTATATTGTACTTTTACTATTGAATTTGGTGTGGAATGACTTGCGGTTTTATTCTTTTCTAATTTGCCTCATGAAGTTTATCCTGATTCATTAATTAATAGTACATAAAATCAATGTCAAAAAAAGTGGTTTTGTTACCGGTTCATCTATGATAGCATTATTTCAGATACTTAATTTGGCTTGAACTAAGATGATCTATAGATTTTTTCAACCACAACCGGCGCTGAAAGCTTATGTGAAGGAATACCTTTTGCTGCATTTTAGGTTTGACGGACTTTCAATAGATCCAACGCGACTTTATATCCCGCAGCCTGAGCAATGCCTCACTTTTAATCCTAAAGGGCATCTTACCGCAATCAATCAGCATACCGGAAAAGTACAACGAAGGAATTATAGTTACATATCCGGGCAGCAAACCTCCTGTTTGGAATTGCATTTTGACCAAGATTATCTAATGCTGAAAGTTATTTTTCAACCCGGGGCGTTATACCGGTTATTAGGAATTCCGCTAAGCGAATTTGCCGACCTTTATGTAGATGCCGAAACGGTGCTTCATAGGGAAATGAGACAGGTTAATGAAATGTTAGCCAACGCTGTTGGGTACCAGGATATTATCGGAATCGTCGAAGGTTATCTACTGCAAAAAACGTCGGGAATAAAGGTTAACACTCAGCCAATAGATAAAATAAGCGATATTTTAAACAGGCAACCAACGCAATTTTCATTGAACTGGTTTGCGGAACAGGCCTGCTTAAGCCCACGGCAATTTGAACGCAAATTTTTGGAGCGCATGGGCATCAGCCCTAAATTATATTGCCGGATCGCCCGCTTTTACAAAGCCTTTCAGTTAAAGGATAAAACAAGTGATGTTAACTGGCTGGCTGTTGCGCTTGACTGTGGGTATGCAGATTTTCAACATTTGAGCAAAGATTTTAAGCAATTTGCCAATACTACCCCAACGGCCTTGCTTAAAGCAGAATCGGTAGCGGTAGAACGACAACTAAAACTACGGTAAAATGTCGTTTTCTTACACCTTAGTAACTGTAATACAGCCTTAGTTTTGTTGCAGACTAAAATCAGCAATTATGTTAACACAAATCATTATTTTCATTTCCTTATTCCTTACCGGCCTTGCGGCAGGTATCTATTTTTATCAATTTACAGGCGGCACACCGGCATACCGCGCGGTATCGGCCCGAACTTTTATTGAATATCATAAAAAGCTGGATAGCTTTATGACCGTTCGTATGCCGCCATTTTTTCTGGCAGGCCAGGCATCTATTCTTGTTTGGCTTTTTTTAGAAAAAAGCAACTACGCCGGTTTTACCTTTATGATGGTGGCAACCGCATTTATATCAACCCTTGTTGAGTTGATAGCTCTTTTCAGGGGCAACAGGCCTATCAATTTTAAAATACAAACCTGGGATTTGGAAAACTATCCGGAAGATTGGGCAACTTACAGAGATAAATGGCTCTCTTATTTTAACATCAGGATAGTTACGGGGATATTGACCTTTACTTGTTTATTAATAGCTGCCGTGTTTAAAAAATAATGACGTTATATAAGAGTTAAAGTGGCTGTATTATACTGATTCGGAGGGTAATACAACCAGCGGTGGGTGTAGTACTTCTGCAAGTTTGCAAGGGAATACGATGGTTTATACTTGTTATTGTGACACTCCTTCGCATTCAGGCCCCACGGATTTAGGTTCAAACCACGGCGTTAGTCGTTGCTCAAACACAACACCGTTCTAAAATTAAGAGGTTATCTGAGGGTCGCCCGTTCAACTTTTATAAGTTGTGCCCAAAAATTAGAATTTGTCTTGTTAATTCTTGCTGATAAAGGGACGTTAAAAAAAAACGGCAAATTGAATACTATTTTTTCGCCCTTTGAGAACCTATCCTTGAGATAACCTCTTTTATTAACTTAATATATTACAAACGAAAATAATCGTAATAACTGTATCATTACTTTGGGCGCTAACTGCAGCATCTCAAAATCGACTAGGAATCATTAGTGGTAACGTTAAAAATATTCCGGCAAAAAAACTATATTTAACAGATGCGTATCGTTGGAAAACACGTCTTGATTCAACTGATTATAAAGATGGTACATTCAAATTTGGAAATGATAAAATAAAAATACCGTTCATAGCAAGCATTTGTTTTATCAACGGGGATGGGAAAATTGAAAAACTGATTTTGAAAAACGATGTCCTTTCTACTTCCGCACAACCGCGCTCCCTGGATGCGTTCTTTTATTCGACTGAACCTGTAAATATCAGCGGTGACTACGATTCACCTAAGCACCATTTAACAGTAAAGGGGGGCGATGACAACATCCTTTTCAATCGGTTTGTTCTCGACGATATCGGTTTTATAGGTAACTCGTCGAATAAATCTACGCGGATGAAGGCATTTACCGATGTTATTGAAAAACAGCCGTCTTCGATATATTTATTATATAAATTGATAGATAACAGGAATGAATACACTAAAGAAGATTTAAAAAAGATACTCTCTTTATTTACAAAAAATATCCAAAATTCTGAACTTGCAAAAAAGCTTAAACAATATATTGCGAACAGACCTGATGCTAATACTACTATAACCAATTTTACTTTACGAAACAGCGAAGGGTCAAAGGGTACGATACTAGACCATAAATCTAAGTTGACTATGATTGTATTTTGGGCTGGATGGTGTAAACCATGTATAGATGAGATTCCCAATATTAGGAAACTTGATTCCTTATATCGAAATAAAGGATTGAGCATAGTAAGTATTTTTATTGATCAATCTGAAACAAATTGGAAAAGACTTATCAAAGAGAAAAGAATGACCTGGACACAACTTATCGTCGAAAAGTCAAAAATAGAAGAGATTCAGAACAAGTTTTTTTTCAATGCCATCCCCACCACAATATTTGTAGATCAAACAGGAAAAGAAATTGAACGCTTTACCGGGTTCGATGTTGAAGAGAATAAATCTTACGAAAGCTTAATTTCTTCACTACTAAAATAGAATCCCTTTTTACTAATAAATATGTCATACCTGCCCGTTAAACTATTCCGCTTAACTTTTGTGTGCCCAGACCACAACCTGGCGCTAGTATCCGGGCAGGCCAAAAAGGAGGGCTACTAGTGCCCCGCCAGCTAAGTAGCCAATGTGCATGTGGCGCTTTCGTCCCCAACAACATCCCCCAACCCGGCGCTAGTATCCGGGCAGGCCAAAGAGATGGGCTACTAGTGCCCCGCTGCTAAGTAGCCGATTTTTAAATTATATTCGATAGCTTTATTTAATAAATAGACACTTAAATATGCTTAGCAAATGGTTTCCTGACGATTTCAGCCAAAAATTAATTGAAATACTTTTTGAAAAAGGCTTACTTGCTATTGTATTAGTGATTTTTACTTATCAGGTTGGTAAATTATTAGAGAAATACAAGGCTAAATTAACCTATGGACAAGTTATTGCTCAAATTAAAATCAAGGTATATACCGATATTCGAACGGCTATTTTACAGTATTTGGACTTAAAAACAGACTATCGTAATTTATTGATTGAGATAAAACACGGCGTTTCTTTAGCCCCTCAGGAGATTGAAAATCGCAAGGCGAAATATTTTACTGCAAGGGATAAAATTACATTGATCACGAATGAAAATATGCCTTATATATCCAAGGATCTGAAAGATAAAATTCAGGATTATTTTTTAAATCCTGTTATGACTTTGGACGATATTGAATTAAAAATCGATTTGGTATCATTAGATAAATTACTTTATGATGAGTTGGCGATTATGAAGAACGAAATAATTGATGGGGGTATAATTTAGCGTTTGATTTCGCGCGCGACCGGCAGACCAAAAGAGGTGGTATGCTCTCGGACAAAGCTTAGTTATAACCCAAACACGGCGCTGAGTATCCGGGTAGGCTAAAGAGGTGGGCTAGCGCCCGCTTGCTAAGTAGCCAATATACACGCGGAGCTTTCGTCCCCAACAATATCCCACTCCATTGATTTGCACGCGTAGAGATTGCTTCGTTCCTCGCAACGACGCGGGAAGAGAGGCTCCGCCGTCCCAAGGTAACTTCGTAGTATTATTCCTGTAACCTCCGACTACATATACATGCTACATCTATCTAAACTTGCATTAATTTGAAAATCACATAAAATTAAAACACCTTATAATGAGCGTGTTTCACAGCGTTCCGGGTGTTCCGCGTGTAAAAACGGAACGCTTTGGGGGCAGCGGTATCACCTCATCTAATCAGAAACCGGTTAATACATTCCTCCATCCATTTCACCTGTTTTCGTCTGCACTATTGTACATAGCCAGACCCATGGCAAGCACTGCAGGTTTCAGGGACGCGGCGGCTGTTTGCAACCCTGTTATTGCCATAGTAGGTGTACTCTGTTACGTTATGATATGTTTTGCCGGTGCCACCGCAAGCACCGCACATACGCCTGATTGGCGATGCCTGGGTTTGCCCGCCCGATCTTCTTCCGGGGGTTGGTGACGGGTTGTTTGTATATTCCTGTTGGTTTGTACTTGCTTTCATTTTGTCGTACGCAGCCATATATTCCTTTGAAAGGTAAAACACAGCCGGGCCCAAATCAACATCTTTTGAATATATTTCATTATTCCATTTCGATGCGCTCTTGTTTTTGCCATCATAAGCCGGCCTAAATTCACAAACCACAAATTTTTGATAAGTTGGCAGTGCTTTGCCTATGCCACCATCTAAATAGCCGTTAAAGATACCTTCAACTTTTTCGTTAAAATCTTTCGGATAAAAAACGGCACTTGATTCCAGCGTATTATGCGTATAGCTTACCTTGAACTTTCCAAGCTCATAGGTGCCGTCAACAACCGGCCCCTCGCCATCTATCAGCATATCACCATCGCCCAAAAACACCTTGTTTTTAAACTTGCCTTCCATAATGCGTATGTGAGGAATGTTGTTGCTGATGGATGCCAAAACCTTACGGCCGTGCCCATCGGAACAGTTGCCGGATACGCAACTGTCTGTTGCCAGTTTGGTTACATCATAATCACCATCAAATTTTGGCCCCCAATTTTTCACCGTGATCATATTATTCGAAACTGTTAAATGCTGCGATTGCAGATAGGTATGCAATGGATGGGTAATTGGATCGTATGCCGGTTTTATGACGCTTGTTTTGTCGAACAGCCCTATTGAAAGCAGGAAGAAATATTCAGTTGGATCACCCCGTTCGCATTTGCGTAGTTGAGTAATTTTAACGCCGTCGTAATACAAATATACCAGGTTTACAAACATACTTACATCATCATATTTATCCTCCTTTTTTACCTGTTCAAATTTCCATTTACTGCCATAGTCGGGCATGTTTATAAATGCCGATAAAACAACATCTATCTCTTCCTTTGGCATCATATAATAGGCCACAAAATAGCTCCTGCCATTTGCTTTACAATAATTTATATAATTGGCCTGTGCGTTTAGTTTTGGTGCTGCAGGCACGTTGTACATGACTGAATAAAGGCTGCTTTCGTTTTCAGAACCTTTAATGGTTTCAAAATTGGAGGTTGCTTTTGATACGAGGTCGGCAATAGCACTCTGTATCTCTTTGATTTTCGTGGCTTCGGGACTTGTTGTTTTTACTGGTTCCGTTGCCGCAACGGTAGCTTTTGCCGGGGCATTCACCGTATTGTCAAATAAGCCAATTGAAAACGCAAAAGATTTTGCCGTCAAATCATCCCGAAGTTGACCTACCCTTGCCCCGTTATAATATAGATAGGAGATATTTACAGCGCTGTTGTTACTTTTCACCGCTTCTATTTTCCATTTATCTCCTAATTTTGGAATATCCGTTATTGCCGCTTTCGCGACAGCTATATCTTTAGGATCGGTGTAATAAGCCATGTAAAAACTCCGCTTGTTGTTATTTACATAAGTTATATAATAATTTTGGGCATACATTTTTGGTTGAGCTGTTGCCGCGTACATAACAAAAGATTCCTCTTTGGTGACCTCGGCGCCGCGCATTCCCTCAAAATTATTTTCTGCTTTTGTTAAAAGATAAACTACAGCGTTTTGTATTTCTTTTGCCTTTGCCGCATCGGCCACCGGAGCGTTCTGTGCAAAACCGGCGACGGGCAATATTGCCGCCAATAGTTGTAACAACATTTTTTTCATAGCTCTAAATTTATTAGGGTAAAAAATTTAAGCGGTTTTTAACCTGCGCACCTATATTAAACGGGAATAAAAATTTGAATGATCTTTATGTTAAAGATACCCGAACATTTTAAGGCTATCAATACCGGCGATTGGGTAGATATTTATAAGTAGTAGCCCGGCGGTTCAGCGGTACATTTATCCAAACTTACATTGATTTGGAAATCGCTTAAAATTAAAACACCTGAAAATAAGCATGTTTCACAGTGTTCCGGGTGTTCCGCGTGTAAAAATGGAACGCTTTGCGGGCAGATTATTTGGTAATGTCAGCGGGACGCTGACAGGTTGTTTAGGTTCAAGCGGAACGCGTGAACCGGCGTAGGGGGTGCCACAAGACGTGAGTCTTGCGGCAGCGAAAAAGCAGCCGCAGCGGGAAGCGTCGGCGAAAAAGACAATACTCCCGGACGGCGTAAAGCAGAAAAAAACCGATATACTATTTCTTGCTTTTGTTAATGATCTTATAAATGTCCAGTCTCCGGTCTTTCAGGTTTCTGACCGCTCCGAAGTTATGGAGCTCCTTTAGTAAATCCACATCAACATCGGCAATCAGTGTAGTTTCCGTATTAGGTGTAGCTTCGGCCTTTATACCATTAGTTGGGAAGGAAAAATCGGAAGGCGTAAAAACTGCCGACTGTGCATATTGTATATCCATGTTATGGACTTTGGGCAGGTTGCCTACGCTACCGGCTATGGCCACATAGCACTCATTTTCAATAGCCCTGGCCTGCGCGCAACTCCTAACCCGGGTATAGCCGTTTTGAGTGTCGGTCATGAAAGGCACAAACAGGATTTGCATACCTTGTTCTGCCAAAAGACGGGGCAGCTCCGGAAACTCCACATCGTAACAAATCAATATCCCAATTTTACCGCAGTCTGTGTCATAGGTGGCAATTTGATCGCCGCCAACCATTCCCCATGCGCTTTGTTCGGCCGGCGTTAAATGAATTTTCCGGTACATTTCGTACGAACCGTCCCTGCGGCAAAGGTAGCCCACATTTTGCAGCACCCCGTTTTCAAGGTACGGCATGCTGCCTGTTATAATATTAATATTATAACTAATGGCATACTCCATAAACTTGTCGCGCAATGGGATGGTAAAATTTGCTATTTCGCGCATTGCCCCGGCTCCGCTTAAGTGGTTATAGGCCGTCATCAGCGGCGCATTAAACAGCTCCGGGAATAACACAAAATCGCTTTGGTAGTCGCTGATTACATCAACGAAAAATTCGATCTGTTCGCATAACGACTCCATGTTCTCGAAAGGCCGCATTTGCCATTGAACCAGGCCCAACCGTACAATAGATTTTTTAGAGTTGATATGCGCAGCTTCTTCGTTATAATAAATATTGTTCCATTCGAGCAATGACGCATATTCAAGCGACTGCGTATCTCCCGGCAAATAGCCCTTTAATATCTTTCGTACGTGAAAATCATTGGCCAGTTGAAATGATAAGGTAGGATCGTGGATTTCTTTACCCTTTACTTTTTCGAGGTAGGCTTTAGGTGTAAGCTTATCAGCATAGTCCTTATATTTTGGGATACGGCCCCCTGCGATTATCGCCCGCAGGTTATGCCGTTCGCAAATTTCTTTACGGGCATCATATAACCTCCGCCCTATACGCATGCCCCGGTGGTCGGGATGCACAAAAAAATCAATGCCATATAATACGTCTCCATCTTCGTCATGCGTTGAAAAGGTATAGTTGCCCGTTATTTGAGCATAAGTATGGTTATCGCCAAACTTGTCGTAATCCACTATCAGTGAGAGGGCGCAGCCGGCAATTGCGCCGTTCACTAAAATACATATCTGGCCTTCAGGAAATATGCTGACAAGTTGGGTAATATGTTCTTCGCCCCAATAGGATGCGCCCTCCCATTCTGAGTAGGCTTGTATCATTGAAGCTTTCAGGCCCAAATAATCATCCTTGGTAAGGGTCCGTAATTCTATTTTAAGATCCTCGTTCTTAAGTTCTTTTTCCATTTTCATGATCAGTCCTTTCTGCAACAACAAAACATAAAATGTGCAGATTGGAATTTAAAAGTAAAAAAAAAGCATCTTCCCGTTAAGGAAGATGCCCACAATAATTTTTATAGGTATTAAGCTATTTGTACGTTTACTGCGTTAGGTCCCTTACGGCCCTCTTCAACATCAAAGTTAACAACGTTGTTCTCGCGAATGTTGTCAACCAGGCCGCTGGAATGAACAAAAATTTCGCTTCCGCCATTGCTGGGTGTAATAAATCCGAAACCTTTTGTCTCATTAAAAAATTTTACTGTTCCTTGTTGCATTATATAATATATTAATAAGCGTGCAAGGTACGAATAATATATGGGCTATTTTCTTTTTGGTGAAAGTATTTAACGGATATTTAATATACCTGACTGACTGTAATTGCAACTCCGGAATTTAAAACAAATAGTCGACATCAAAAATCTGATCCGATAATCAGAATGTTCCATAGTGTTCGGGGTGTTCCGCGTGTAAAAATGGAACGCTTTGCGGGTGTGTAAAAATCAGACCGGGCAGCAGGACTCACCCCTTTCCACATTTTCCATACCTTTTTCCCTATCTTTAATCAACACACGCGTACATCCCCAAACAACACGCCTATGCCAACAGATTCATTCAAAATAACTATCCATATGGTTTCAAGTCTTGACGGTTATATAGCCAAAAAAGACAATAGCATTTCGTGGTTTGAAACCACAGACAGCTACGAGCAGGGAGTTAGCGTTACTGAACAGGATGTGGCGGAATTTCTAAAAGCGATTGACTGCTACATAATGGGTTCCCGCACCTACGAACTTGCTTTGGAACTTTCAAAATCGTACGGCTGGGCCTACGGAGACACCCCTACTATTGTTTTAACTCACCGGACGCTGCCCGTTGAACGGCCGAACGTAGAAATTTATTCGGGCGACCTGGACAAACTGGTGAATGAACGGTTAAAACCAAACTACAAAAATGTTTGGGTTGTTGGAGGTGCTGCGCTTGTTAGGGATTTCGTCCGTTTAAATTTAGCCGACGAAATCAGGCAGTCAATACTGCCCATTATTTTAGGTGACGGAACGCCGTTTTTTGATCATTTAGGACAGGAACAAGCACTACACCTAAGAGACCTGAAGGCGTACAAGAACGGGATGGTGGAACTGTGCTACGAGGTAAGAAAATAATAGCACTGAACTGCATTGATCCTGCCCAATCCACAAATACCGGCGACAAGACTACAACCACGCTCTTGCTGCAGCAATTAAAAATAGTTGGATAGCTATTGCTTGTTTCGATTTTTTTTTGCGTAATTTTAGTATAGTCTATATCAACGGTTTAAATAACGGGATAAAGGCAAACTATTAACCCATTTGCAACGTTAGTTGTTATTATAATCCTAATTAAGATCAGTTTTTAACTTAAATAATTAGTCATGAGCCAAGTCAGTGAAATAAAATGTCCCGTTTGCGAAAAGTGGAGCAACTCGACAGGTAAAATGGATGAAAGATGCCCGAATTGCAACACACAATACAATGCGGGACGCCTGCAATATGAGGAAGAAAACAGAGTGAACGCAATCAGGATGAAAGAAAACAGTTACTTCGTTATAAAGGACACTGATGACCCTATTATGCAAATGTTTAAGCAGTTTGTAAACTGGCTGCGGTGGGCCACATTTTATGGAATATCAGTAATTTATGTTGCTATCGCCCTTATGATAATTGTGTTTGGCTTGGCTATGGTTTAAGATTATTTTTTCAACAGCCTTTGTGAGCGCTGTCGCGTGCAAGTATTAATAAACTAGATAATAAAACCCCTTAGCGATAAACTAAGGGGTTTCCTATTACACCTGCCTTTCCTCTTCTTAAAGCCTTGTTTTTTTGATTGCCTGCTATTCTTTAACGCTGATTGGAGGAACCTGTTTATCCAATATCATTTTATTAAGGGCAGGGATGTCGCTATTTATCACCTGGTTTAGTTTGGCAAATTGCACGTCGCACAAACCGGCCAGTTCGGTAAACGTTTCTTTTGCCTGCTTGCTTGGCGGGTTTTCTCCGCTGTTTGCCACACCGTACAACCCGGCAAGCTTATCGTTTAAGCGGATAGGATAATTGAGTACATCCTGGCCACTTTTGGCTTTTGTTTGATAAAGCGCTTCTTCAATAGCTGTTAGTTTTTTGTTGATCGTATCAGCTAAAGTTTTTATCTCTTTTGTAGCCGGCTTGTCTATCCTCGCTGCAAAATCACCTATCTGAGTTCTTAAAGTGCGAATATTTTTAATAGCCTTTTGCACTTCGTTGTACTTGTCCCTTACCTGTAATAAAAACCCAACCTTGTCATCGTAATCAGCAGTTGTAAGGTCGTATTGCGGGTTTGACTTAATAACAAACGGAACATCTACCGAATCTTTCTCCAGCCGGAAACGGGCTGAATAGGTGCCCGGTGCCGCCTTAACCTGCCCGACACCACCATTCCATAAAATCATCCCGTCTATCTTTTCGCCTGCCGGGTAAAGCATATCCCAAACAAACCGGTTTAGCCCCGGATTAAAGTCAAGTTTGTCTTTCTCTTCCTTCGCTTTGCGGCTAAAGGTTTTGATCGGCTTATTCTGTTTATCAAATATCGTCACTGATACATTTGACGAGTCGGTTACATGTTTTAAATAGTAATTAAATACTACGCCTTTTATAGGGTTTGCTCCAGCGTTATGTAACACTGTTTTACCGCGCACATACCCGTAATCATCCCCTCTTTGCCTGTAACTGTCATTAACCGCAAATACTTTTAAATCTGTGGCGGGCAATTCATCAGCCTTTTGCTGGATTAAGCTTAAGTCATCAATTACCCAAAAAGCCCGTCCTTGCGTAGCAACAATCAGGTCGTTGTTTTTTATAGTCAGGTCAGTTACAGGTACCTCAGGAAGGTTTAGCTGAAATTTCTTCCAGTTGTCGCCACCGTCATAGCTAATATACATCCCATATTCTGTGCCTGCATACAATAAGCCGGGCCGTTTCTTATCTGCTCGCAGTGCTCTTGTAAAATGCATACTGTTTATACCTTTTGTAATTAGTTTCCAGCTGCTGCCGTAGTCTTCGGTTTTAAAAATGTAAGGTGTAAAATCATCCAGTTTATATTTGGTGCCTACAAAATAAGCTGTTCCTTTATTAAACGGATCGGTTTCCACGGAATTCCACATCATCCATTTGCCGGCCGCCGGGGGGGTTACATTTTTCCAGTTTTTGCCACCATCCCGGCTAACGTTAATGAGGCCGTCATCGCTGCCCGTCCATAACAGGTCCTTTTCAAGAGCCGACTCGGCAGCAGTAAAAATGGTACAATAATATTCAACCGAAGTATTGTCTTTGGTAATTGGGCCACCGCTTGGTCCTTGCTTTGATTTGTCGTTGGTAGTTAAATCCGGGCTGATCATTTCCCAGCTTTGGCCCTGGTTTTCTGTTACGAACAGGTGATTTCCGGCCGTATACAACCTTTTAGGATTGTTGGGAGAAAAGAAGATTGGAAAATTCCATTGAAAACGATATTTCAGCACATCAGCGCCCGCACCCATTGGATTATCAGGCCAAACATTAATAGCCCGGTTCTCGCCGGTTTTATGATCAAGCCTCGAAATGTAGCCCCCATAGTTACCGCCATACACTATATCAGGATTCAAGGGATCGGCCACAACATAACCGCTCTCGGCGCCGGCAGTTGCCTCCCAGTCGTTGTCGGTAATACCGGCAGGACTTCCCGAGCTGCTCCTTATCCTTATGGTAGAGTTATCCTGTTGCGCACCAAGTATGCGGTAAGGAAAAGAATTGTCTGTTGTTACCCGGTAAATTTGCGCTGTAGGCTGGTTGTTGAGTGTGCTCCATGAGCTGGCTGCATCAAAACTCACCTGCGCACCACCATCATCTGCAACAATCATTCTCCGGCCGTCTTCGGGGTCTATCCATAAATCATGGTGGTCGCCATGCGGGGTGTCCATGCTTTTAAAAGTTTTACCGCCATCAGTACTGCGCATAAACTCCACATTGGGGCAATAAACAAGGTTTTCATTTGCAGGGTCAACAATAACTTTATTGTAATACCAGGCCCGCTGCCTTATGTTATTGTCGCTGCTGGTTAAAACCCAGCTTTCGCCGCCATCCTCACTCATAAACAAACCGCCTTTGGCGTTTTCTATAAGCGTATACAATTTATCGGTATTACTGGGTGCAACAGCAATGCTTACTATGCCCCAAACGCCTTTCGGCAATCCTTTTTTTGTCGATATATTTTTCCATGTCTCCCCGCCGTCGGTGCTTTTATACAAGCCGCTGCCCTCGCCCCCGCTTTCCATGCTATAGGGCGTGCGCCGAACCGTCCACGTACCGGCATATAAAATGGAGGGGTTACCGGGATCAAGTGTTAAGTCGGAACAGCCGGTATTATTGTTTACAAACAAAGTCCGCCGCCAGCTTTTTCCACCATCGGTTGTTTTGTAAACACCGCGTTCGTCGCTCGGCCCAAACAAGTGCCCCATTGATGCCACCCATACTTTATCTGGGTCGAGCGGATCGATTACAATTCTCACAATATGGCGGGCATCTTTAAGACCCAAATTGAACCAACTGCGGCCTCCATCATTACTTCGCCATAAACCGTGTAAGCCTTCCGATACGTTTCCTCTAAGCGTATTTTCTCCTTCACCCACATATACAATAGCCTCATTGCTTGGAGCTACGGCAACCGAACCGATTGTGCCGCCGAAATACTTATCCGAAATATTTTTCCAGTTAGCGCCGCCGTCTGTGGTTTTCCAGACTCCTCCCCCTGTTGCACCAAAGTAAAAAATATTTTTACTCTTATAACTCCCGGCTGCGGCACCGCTGCGCCCGCCACGGAAAGGGCCTATTTCACGATATTTGGTAGTTGAGTAATAAATAGAATCAGCGTTTTTTTGTTGCGAAGCTGCTTTGCTTTTTTGCTGCCCAAAAGACGCAATTACAACCAGAAGAACCGAGGCCGTAATTAGTATTGCTTTTTTAAACATAGTTGTTATGATTATTTTTTTGCTGATTAAAGGGTTAGTACCGAAAACGATAAATTAAAATTCAAGTCTGTAGTAAATCTGGATAAATGGCATTTGTATAAGTGCCAATAAAATCACCCTCAAATTAGGGTTATTTTTTAAAAATACCAGCTAAGTAATTTAAAAATCTCAAATCATAATCATCAATAAAAAAATTGCCCAACCGTTGGACGAAATGGCCAAACAGCTATTTAAAATGCTGCTTGATAAACTTGAAAACAGGGTGCGCCTTAAAGATTTAAGTAAGGTTATTATACAGCCTGAGTTAATTTTGAGAGGATCAACCAAATCTATATAATTCAAATTCGCTTAGCTTCAAATGGCACTAAAGGCCGCATTTTCAATTTGCTTAATATTATTATGGAACCTGTCCTCAGCTTCAAAATATCTTTTTAACAGCGTTAATTGATTTTGCGTCCTTACCAGGTTGTGGCCTTCGTATTGGGTATGGTAATAAATATCGCCATTCAAAAAATCGGCTAAAAAGCGGATGGCTTGCATATATATCATGAATTTACCTGAGTAAATGAACAGGTCTTTTTCCGCTGCAGTTAAAGTCCCTCCCATTTCTGCCATGTACCCTTTGTAAACAGCTATAAAGTAATCGTCGTTTATCTTCACTTTGCTCAAATCCCGCTCCTCTTCATTTGCAGGTGAAAGATAGGTGCGCATCATATCACCAACATCGCTAATAAAATAGCCGGGCATTACGGTGTCAAGGTCAATTACGCAAAGGCCGCAATTATTATCGTCAAATAGTATGTTATTGATTTTTGTATCGTGATGAATAACCCGCTTAGGTATCTTTTTTCCATCCACCAATTGCTTATACACGCCGGCAATATCAATATTAGCCTCAATCTGCAAAATTTCGGCAGCCGCGCTCTTCAGTCTTTCTTCACCCGCATTTGCCAATGCTGTTTTAAATTGTTCGACCCGTAGTGTCAGGTTATGGAAATCGGTTAGTGTATATTTTAATTTTTCCGGGTCAAAATCCTTCAGCAACCTGGTGAATTTTCCAAATTGCCTGGCGGCCTCATACGCTTGTTTATCCTCCTCAATAAAATCAACCGTATGCGAATTTTTAATAAACGGCGACAACCGGTAATAGTTACTCCCATCTTCGGTTAAATACGTACCACTTACGGTTGGCAACGGGGCTGCAAAAAGATATTCGGGGGCTGTTTGCCTCAGATAGTTTTCTAAGCTCACCAAATTATTGGCAATATCCTGCGGCGTCTTAAATACATTTTTATTTATCCGCTGCAATATGTATTGATGGCCATTGCCCGACACCTTCCAGGTATAATTAATTAAACCGGAACCAAAAGGTGTTGTATTGTAATTTGCGGGTGTTAAGCCGAAAGCGTTTAGGATATTATCCATCATAAGGGGTTACAAAAACTCAAATTTAGTCAATAGCTAATTTATAATGGTGCGCAAACGTTTGACCGTTTTTTATTTGCCTTTAAATCCGGTCATACTACTGTTTTCAACCAACTGCGATTCGATGATAATTTTATAATATGCTGTCTGCTCAGTAACCCCCTGGTGCTTTTGTGCTAGCAGGTCAAGTAATATATCGGCAGCTTTTTGGCCTTGCAGGTATGGAAATTGCTCAACAGACGCCGCAGGGATACTTTCCATATAATTAATAAGCGGCAAATTAGCATAACTCACAAATTCAAGATCCTCGTTTATTTTCAATTTCAAATTCGTTGCGTGTTTAATAGCAAAAAGTGCCACATAGTCGTTAAACGTAACAATTGCAGTGGGTTTCCTCTTACTGGCCAGTAGTTCATCCAGCGCGGCTTGCGTACTCGGCTCTGTCAGGTCGCACGATACAATCAGCGATGGGTCGAACTTCAGGCGGTTCTTGATCATAGCCTTAATATAGCCTTCTTTTCTTTCCCCGCTGGCAGAAAGCGTAGCCGGACCGTTTATCATCCCGATGGAACGATGCCCCTTTTTTAACAGGTAACTTACCGCGTCAATTGTGCCTATTTCCATATTGCATGCCACATAATGAATGTTTTGCATTGCAGGGATACGGTCAAAGAATACAATAGGGATATCGTATTGCCTTAGGTTATCGAAATGCTGGTACGACGATGTATTTTTACTAACTGAAACCAGGAGCCCATCGACCCGGTGATTTTTCATTTTTTCCACCAGTTGTTTTTCTTTTTGCTCATCGTCGTGCGACTGGGCCAGCAAAACGGTATAGTTTCGTTTATAGGCACAATCCTCTATAGCGCTAATAGCCGATGAAAAAAAAGCTTCGGAAAGCTCGGGTAATATAACACCAATAGTAAGGGTACGGCCCTGCTGTAAAAAAATCGCCGTCTGATTTGGTTCGTAATTCAGCTCACTGGCCAGTTTTTTTACCTTTTGGCGCGTGGTTAGCCCAATGCTCGGATGATCGTGCAGCGCCCTGGAAACCGTTGATATGGATATTTTTAATAACTGGGCAATTTCCTTTATGGTAGCTGGCTTTGATCGCATTGACTGAAGGGTTTAATAATTACCGGAAATAAATTTAAAATTACCGTTTTTTAATAACGACGGTAAATAAACGACATTTTTTTCAAACGTTTGCGCCAGTTAGTTTCTGTAAATCAATTAGCAGGTAAAAAAAAATAATCAAACGTTTGCGTGATAAAAAGTAAATTTCACCCAGTGATAATGCTTAATTTCAAAAATTAAATAGCGCTATTAACCATAAGCAACTAACTGATAATATTAAATATGAGTACCTTAAAACCCACTGCGGAACAGTGGGGAGTTCTAAATGGCCAGGATGTTTTCCTGTATCGTTTGCAAAATTCAAACGGTCTTAAGGTTGATATTACCAATTTCGGCGCAACCGTAACCGCAATTTCCACACCCGACAGGAAAGGCAATTTCGCTGATATTGCTTTTGGATTTGATGATTTAGATGGCTACGTAAATGATAGCCATTACGTTGGCGCTATTGTCGGCCGTTATGCAAACCGGATAAACGGAGGCCTGGTTGAGCTTGATGGAAAGTTTCACCAGCTAACCGTTAAACCGGGTGGCTACCACCATCACGGCGGCACCGTTGGGTTCAATAAAAAGGTGTGGAGATCGACCCCGATTATAAATGATGGTTGCCCGGCGGTCGAGATGGAATACATGAGCCCGGATGGCGAAGAGGGATTCCCAGGAAATTTACTCGCGAAAGTAACCTATACTTTAAATAACGAAAACCAGCTTATTGTTGATTTTTCAGCAAAAACCGATAGCACAACCCTGCTTAATTTAACGCAGCATACCTATTTCAACCTGGCGGGACATGCAAGCGGCAGCATACTTGGGCACGAGTTGATGATGCCCTTAAACAATTATTTACCTGTAAATAAAAACCAGGTGCCACACGGTGAAATAGCGCCTGTTGACGGCACCCCTTTTGATTTTAAAAGCCCCAAAACCATTGGTAAAGATATCAGCGCCGATGATGAGCAGCTAAATTTAAGCGACGGGTACGATCACAGCTGGGTAATTAAAACAAAAAACTCGGGCGAGCTGAAGCTGGCGGCACAGGCAACAGAACCAGTAAGCGGCCGTGTTTTGACAGTTTATACAACTGAACCGGCAGTTCACCTTTATCCGGGTAATGCTTTGGATGGCGCGGTTGGTAAAGGTGGTGCTGTATATACCCGTCGAAGCGGCTTTTGCCTCGAAACGCAGCAATATCCCGATTCGCCTAATCATCCTCATTTTCCAAACACCGTTTTACGGGAAGGTGAAGTATTTAAAAGCAAAACCATTTTTGAATTTGGAATAACCAGCAATTAAAAAACAACTAAAACTAATAACTTAACATATGGAAAGAAGAGAGTTTATAAGAGCGGGAGCAATAGCCGCCGCAGGATTTACAATTTTACCATCAGGCAGCCTCTTTGCAAATTCGGCCAGCGGCAAAGTACGTTTAGGCTACATAGGTGTGGGAGCACGCGGCATGAGCCACATAGCCGAAGGCCTATTACGCGATGATGTTGAAATTGTAGCCATTTGCGATATCCAGGAACGTTCGTTAAAAAGATGCCGCGAGTATATCGCAAAAAAAGGCAAACCTGCTGCAGTTGAATATACAGGTGGCCTGGATGCATATAAAAAATTGCTCGACCGGAAAGACATTGATGCCGTAATTATTGCCACGCCATGGCAGTTTCATCACCCGCAATCTATCGATGCTATGAAAGCAGGTAAATATGTTGGTTGTGAAGTAATAGCCGGCTTAACCGTTGAAGAGCACTGGGACATTGTACACACCTCGGAAAAAACAGGCATCCCTTACATGACGCTTGAAAACGTATGTTATCGCCGCGATGTGATGGCGGCTCTAAACATGTCGAGACAGGGTTTGTTTGGCGAACTGGTGCACGTTGAAGGCGGTTACCAGCATAACCTGCGCGACGTACTTTTTAACGGCCCGGACGGCGTTACGTTCGGCCCGGATGCTACCAGCGAAGCACAGTGGCGCACACAGTTCAATATCGACCTCGACGGCGACCTTTACCCAACCCACGGCGCCGGGCCATGCATGCATTACATTGATATTAACGCAGGCAACCGCTTTACCAGCCTGTCGTCATTCAGCTCAAAAGCAAGAGGATTGGCCGCATATGTGGAAGAAAAAGCGCCGGGAAATAAAAATGCAAAAATCAAATACAAAGAAGGCGATGTGGTGCAAACCATGATCAATTGCGCCAATGGCGAAACAGTATTATTAACGCATGACACCCATTTGCCCCGCCCCTATTCATTAGGTTTCAGGGTACAGGGAACAAAAGGCTTGTGGATGGATGTAAATCAAAGTATTTATATCGATCATAAATCGAAAGAGGACGATAGCTGGGATCCTGCGCAGCAATGGTTTGAAAAATATGACCACCCGCTTTGGAAAAAGTATGAAACGTTTGCCGCAGGCGCAGGTCATGGCGGTATGGATTGGTTTGTTTTTAACGCCTTTGTTGAATCGGTGAAACAAAAGAAACAAACACCTATTGATGTTTATGATTCCGTGACCATGAGTGTGATATCGCCGCTGTCCACAAAATCAATAAAAGAAGGAAATGCCGTACAGGAATTCCCTGATTTTACAAAAGGCAAATGGAAGGATCGCAAAAACACATTCGCGATTGATGACAGCGGTTTTTAATAGGCTACAGTAAAGAATTGAGTTCAGTTGATTGATAGTTTCCTTGCGTAACAACACCCGGAGGGGAAGCCCTCCGGGATTTTTTTTGCTTTAGATTTAAAAAAGTCCGTCTCATAGCATCTATGGGGCGGCTTTTTATGTAAGGATTTGATAGTGCAATTGCTTTTTTTTCTATAGAGATAGTGGCCACAATACACTAAGTGATTTTATATCACCTGCAACTCTTCTCCGGAATGCCCTAGCATCCACGAACAAACGTTTGCGTGAAATTTATTCCTTAGCCAGCTATCCAACTCCGGCTACTTGTCTGCAAACGTCCAACGACACACTCATTTATGCCATTTATAGCGTAAAAACGCAACTTTAATAATAACTGTCAAACAAACGTTTGCGCTTAGTTAGCGGGCGCATTTATTAGGCATTCACTTCACACCTTCCTACCTTGACATCGAATTAGCCCCCAGCTAGTTTATGTTAGTCAACAATTTTATAAACCAAATTAATACACTATGAACAAATTTTACAAGAGACAAGCTTTTTTAACCGGCTTGTTGTTAATGTTCTCAATAATGGCTTTTGCCCAGGCAAGGGTTACAGGCATTGTTAAGGACACCGAGGGGCAACTAATGCCCGGGGTTACGGTTGCCGTAACCGGTACAACAAATGCAGTAAGCACCACAGTCGACGGCAAATTCTCCATCGACGCACCGGCAAATGGCAACTTAAAGTTCTCATTTATAGGCTACGAAACTAAAAATGTGAATATTGACGGTAAAACCAACCTTGAAGTTGTTTTATCAGCATCGTCAAAAACGTTAAACGAAGTTGTTGTAGTAGGCTACGGCACACAGAAAAAAGTAAACCTTACAGGTGCCGTGTCAGTAGTTAACGCTGCCCAGTTAGAGAACAGGCCGGTTACAGGTGTTACCAATGCCCTGCAGGGTACTGTGCCGGGCGTTACTATCACTTCCAATAATGGCCAGCCGGGCTTTGATGCAGGCAGCATCAATATTAGGGGGCAATCGTTAAACAGTACCGCAGTGCTGATAGTTATTGACGGCGTTATCTCAAGCACAGGAGATATGAACGCTATAAATGCAGATGATATTGATAATATCTCTGTGTTAAAGGATGCAGCATCAGCATCAATTTACGGAAACCGGGCCGCCGGTGGTGTTATTGTAATTACCACCAAAAAAGGCAAGAAAAACACAGCGCAAATAACTTACAGTAATTATTTTGGCAAGAATAAGGCTGTAGCGTTGCCTGATTATCTTCCATCATGGCAAGCAGCGACTATGTATGACGAAGCGAGGATTAATGAAGGAAAGACCGCTGTTTATACTAATGCCCAGATCCAAAAGTTTAAAGATGCCTCAGACCCTTTTAACTATCCAAACACCGATTGGTTAAAGCTATTTTATAGCGGAAACGGTTTTCAGCAAAATCACTATGTAGGGGTAAACGGCGGCGGTGATAAAACAACTTATGCTATCTCTATAGGCTATTTTGATGAGAATGGTATTACACCGAAGACCAATACACAGCGTTATACCGCGCGAATGAACCTTAACACCCAGGTGAAAGATAATTTATCTGTTTTTGGTTACTTGTCTTATACTTACCAGCCACTTACGGAGCCACAAAGCTCATTATCTGCCGACCAGGGTTTTGGCCAGGTTATCCGCCAGTTTAACCGGATCTCCCCCATAATACCTGCCTATTATCAGAATGGTCAATATGGCCACATTGCTGATGGCAGCCCTTTAGCATGGCTCAATTCACCATCATTCGATGATCACAAAGCCTATAATTTCCAGGGTAGTTTTGGTGCCGATTGGGAAATACTTAAAGGCTTGCATTTCAAACCATCATTAAACTACAAGCTCAATTCAAGCCAAAACGATAATTTTGTATCGGCTATACAGTATTATAATCCTGATGGCTCAGTTAGCGGTCAGCCAAACATTAGTAACGCAACCGATAGCTATAGCAGGCATACCTATATTGCCCCACAAGCGCTGTTAGAATACGGCACCAAAATAGGCGACCATGCCATTAAAGCCTTAGCAGGTGTTTCGCAGGAATATCACGGTTATTATAACCTTTCGGGTTATAGACAAGGTTTTTTAAACAACTCTTTAAGTAACCTTAATGCAGCGCCTACAACCGGCCAAACAACATCAAACAATACTTACGATGTTGCGCAGCGGTCGCTGTTTGGCAGGGTTAACTATGATTATAAAGGCAAATACCTTTTAGAGGGTGATATTCGTTACGACGGATCATCACGTTTTGCTCCGGCCAATCGTTGGGGTGTGTTTCCGGGTGCTTCGGCCGGATGGCGTGTATCTGAAGAAGATTTCTTTAAAAATTTAAAATCTACCGTTTCAAATTTGAAATTGCGGGCATCATGGGGAAAATTAGGTAACCAGGATATTGCCGGTTACTATCCTACTATCGCCACCGTAAGTTCAGGTTTAAACTACCCGTTCGGCGGTATTGTTGTTGGCGGTGTAGGTCCTACCGCAGGGGTTGATCCTGCCATTGTATGGGAAAAAACCACGCAAACAGATATTGGTCTGGATGCCGACTTCTTAAATGTGTTCACCCTTAGCGCCGATTATTTTATTAAAAAAACAAGTGATGTTTTATACCAGGTAACATTGCCTGCAACGTATGGGCTTACTGCGCCCTATGTAAACGGCTCTACTTATCAAAATAAAGGCTGGGAAGTAGCTTTAACTTATCATGACAAGGCTGGTGACTTTAGCTGGAACGTTACAGGAAACGCCTCATTTATAAAAAACAAGGTAACCCAATTAGGAACCACTAATGCACCGCAAATAAGCGGCCCGTATATAACAGAAGTTGGCCAGCCACAGAGTTCTTTTTATGGGTACCAGGCCGAAGGCATATTTCAAAATGCCGGGCAGGTAAGCGCACATGCGAGCCAAACAGGAATAAGCCCGACCACTGCTCCCGGGGACATAATGTATAAAGACCAGAACGGCGACAATAAAATAGACGCTTCAGACAGGATCGTTTTAGGCTCGCATTTCCCAAAAGTGACGTTCGGTTTAAATTTAAATGTGAACTGGAAACAATTCGATCTTACCGGATTTTTCCAGGGAGCAGCCGGTGTTAAAAATTACATATCCGGTATCGCCCTTGGCACAAATGGAATTGCCACAGGAAAACCTACATCGGCTATGCTCGATAGCTGGTCAACAACTAATACCGGCGCTTCATTTCCACGCTTGTGGTTAAACTACAGGCAAAACGATCCTGCTTCAACCTATTCATCGTTCTGGATCAGAAATGCCAGTTACCTACGCTTAAAAAATATCCAGTTCGGATATTCGCTGCCAACTACATGGGCACAGAAGATCGGTGTAAAAAAACTTAGAGTGTACTATAGCGGGCAAAATATCCTGACGTTCACCAGCTTTTACAAATGGATAGATCCGGAAGCACCTGGAGGCGAAAGCGGATACAGCTTCCCGCAGGTAAAGATTAATTCTCTAGGCTTAAACGTAACTTTTTAAGACCCTCAAAATTTAAAAATCATGAAAAAGAACTTCGTTTTAAATATATTAGCAGTATCCCTGTTATTCACAGCCTGCAAAAAGGACTTTTTAAGCAGGGAGCCGCAGGATGCTTATAGCAACGCCAGCTTGTGGACATCGGCAAGCGATGCCAGTGCTGCACTGGCAGGTGTTTACAACGGTTCATCCGTTACTTATGCCAATGAGGCTGGCTGGGCGACCGCTACATGGATGATTTACCTTGATTGTACATCAGACAATGCTTACAACCAATACCCCTGGGAAGGTTTCCAGGCTTATGGCAACGGGTCCGTTAATCCCTCAACAGGCGATGCCTCTGCTTACAATTATAGCGGGATAACCAGGGCTAATTTCTTTTTGGCAAACATTGGTAAAACACCTATGGATGCAACATTGAAGGCAAATATGATAGCACAAGTGAGATTTATCCGCGCCTATCAATATTTTTTAATGAGCCAGTTATATGGCGATGTTCCATTGGTAACAACCATACTTACCCCCGCTCAGTCAATTACTTCAGTACGTACTCCAAAAGCAGAAGTAATTAAATTTATATTGAGTGAGCTTACTGCAGCCGCTGCCGATTTGCCGGCTACCAATAATTCCGGCGACGGCCACATAACCAAAGGCGCGGCTTTTGCCTTAAAAGCAAGAGTTGATTTATTTAACGGAAACTATGCAGACTGCGTTGCCGACTGCCAGGAAGTAACCAAATTGGGCTATTCATTGTATCCTAGTTATGCCGACCTATTCCGCATGACAGCCCAACTTAACAACCCTGAAATAATTGCATCGGTTCAGTATGTGGAAAACCCTTCTGCTAACGCGAATAACGTATTAGGAGTTATGCCGTCAAACTCGTCCGGGGGATGGTCATCTATTGATCCTACACAAAACCTGGTGGATGCATATGATATGGACAACGGCAAGCCCATAACCGATCCGGCGTCGGGTTATGATGCATCTAATCCTTATGCACATCGGGATCCACGTCTTGCGGCTACAATTTTATATCCGGGTGCGCCCTTTAAACAAGCCGGGGCCACAACAAATACGTACTTCGATCCAATGACCCCTTCGTCTCCCGACTATTACGCAAGTGGCAATAATACAACGCCAAGCGGCTATATAGTAAACAAATTCACATCAAATCTTAGTGACTTTGATAACCTGTTTCAAAGTGGTTTAAATATTACCGTTCTGCGTTATGCAGAAGTTTTATTGTCTGATGCGGAAGCCAAAATAGAGCTTGGTAAAATTGATGCCTCTGTTTATGCTGACATTAACATGGTTCGCAACAGGGCCGGGCTGCCGTCCGTCGACCAGTCTGTTTATAACAATCAAACTAGCTTACGGGCCCTGGTACGCAATGAACGAAGGGTTGAATTGGCGTTTGAAGGGTTACGCTTTTTTGACATCCAGCGTTGGAAAATTGGTTCGCAGGCAATGAACGGAACTGTTTATGGCGCTAAAGTAGGCACTGTTGATCCGGCTACGGGTAAGTATACCCCAACCGGCGCGCCGTTAGTACTTGAAACCAGGACGTTTGCAGATAAGAATTATTTATGGCCAATACCACAATCGGAAATTGACATTGATAAAAGTCTGAAGCAAAATCCGGGTTATTAAAAGGCCCTTTTATCGGAAACGACACAAAGGTGAGTATCACCAGGAAAATATTTCGGGGATGAGATCCTGAGATTTAGTTGATTACCTGCATCCCGGCCAGTCCGGGATGCTAAATTTGTTCCATGCTTTACCAATAAAATACAATATGAAGAAACTTTTTACAGCTATTGTTTATCTCATTTGTTGCTGTTCTGCAAACGCCCAGCAATTTGCGCGCAGCACTATTAACTTTAACAATAACTGGGAAATGTTCAGGGTTGATTCTTTGGTAAAATCTAAGACTACGCTTGTAGTTAGAAACAGCACTTCCTTTTCGTCTCAATTTAACCAGGAAAATATTAAAAAAAAGAATATATCTGCAGATAGTATTATTCTTGATGAGGTAAAAGAAGCTACAAATGGCTTTGAAGTCGAATATCCAAAAATCAAAGCTTTAAAATGGGAAAAAATATCCTTGCCACACCCTGTAAAATATGAAGAGGAATTAAATCCCGGTATCAACCAGTTTACCGGCATCTGTTATTACAGGAAGCGGTTTACAGTTCCTGCAAATTACAAAAACAAGCGCATTTCTCTCCGTTTTGAAGGGGCGATGCAAACGGCCACAGTATGGGTTAACGGAAAATTTGTGACTCAGCACCAAGGTGGGTATTTACCATTTATTGTATCGCTTGATAACTGCATAAACGGAATTGATAAAAATGAGATTGTAGTTCGGCTGGACAACAGGGACAATAAAAATGTTCCCCCGGGCAAGCCATTGGCTACTTTGGGGTTCCTTTATTGGAGCGGGATTTACCGGAATGTGCGGTTGATTGAAACTAACCCGGTTCATGTAACTGACCCTACTGACGCAAATACAGTTGCAGGTGGCGGTGTTTTT
This sequence comes from Mucilaginibacter flavidus, assembly GCF_024055575.1. Taxonomy (GTDB): domain Bacteria; phylum Bacteroidota; class Bacteroidia; order Sphingobacteriales; family Sphingobacteriaceae; genus Mucilaginibacter; species Mucilaginibacter flavidus. The sequence continues at coordinate 86,287 of NZ_JAMXOE010000021.1, forward strand.
GCAAGGTCTGAAAATATATCTTCAAAAAGCGCAGATGTGATCATTAAGACACAGGTTAAAAACTCCTCGCCTTTTAAGGTATCTTCCTTAATCGTAAAACAGGTTCTTTTCAATTCAAGGACTAAGTCTCAATTACAGTCAAATACCTCTAAGTTTGAACTGACCGGCAATAATGTTAAGGAGTTGGAGCAGAAAATTACCGTGCCAATGCCTGACCTTTGGTCTCCTGATCAGCCTAATCTTTACCTGCTTAAAACAGAAATATGGAGCAATGGTCAGTTGGCCGATAATTTTTCGCAGAAAATTGGCATCCGAAAACTAGCGTACAGCAGGTCTGAAGGATTTAAGCTGAACGATAAACCGCTGCGGATAGTTGGTACCAACAGGCACCAGGATTGCCCGTTTATTGGTAATGCATTATCTGATGCGGCACAATACCGCGATCTGAAAAGAATAAAAGACGCCGGAATTAATTTCATAAGGCTGTCACACTATCCCCAGGATCCTTCTGTGTACAGCATTTGTGATTCTTTAGGCATAATGCTGGGCGATCCTATTCCCGGCTGGCAATTTTTCAACAACAATGACATCTTTAAGGACAGGGTTTTCTCAGATATCAGGCAGATGATAAGGAGGGACAGGAACCATCCTTCAGTTATTATGTGGGAAGTAAGTTTAAATGAAACTTATCCATCCGATGATTTTCGAATAAAGTCTTCAGAAATTGCTCATGAAGAATATCCCGGTGATAACTTTTTTACCTGCGGCGACACTTATGCCGCAAAACACACCCAATGGGACGTTCCCTTCAATAGCTGGATCGACCCGTTTGGTAGGCCACAGGACGTACAGCCCGAAAGCCCCGGTTTTGTAAGGGAATATGGCGATTATGAATTTGGCGGATCATCATCAACCACAAGGGAAAACCGGAGCAACGGAGAAAAAGCACTATTACAAAATGCCTGGAATTTACAATGGGAGCATAATCTTTTAAGAGGCCCTGCCTATTATCCATGGACGATCGGGGATGCTACCTGGGCGTTTTTTGACGGATTTGAAGCGTTCAGTAAAACCACTTCAGATTGGGGAATGATGGACGTGTACCGCTTACCGAAATTCAGCTATTATTTTTTTAAAAGTCAGCTAGACCCAAGCGGGGATAACAAACCTATGGTTTACATTGCCAACTGGTGGACCCCTGCCAATAAACCCGAAAACGTGATTATTTATTCAAATTGCGATGAATTAGCCTTGTATATAAATGGCAAATTCATAAAGAAACAACGCCCGGATTCAGGACCGGATACAGACTATGGCGACTTTGAAAAAGGTGGAAATGCTTTTGACGGTGGGAATTCCACCAACCTAACCCATCCCCCATTTACTTTTAAAAACATAAATTGGCAAAGCGGCGACGTAAAAGCTATTGGATTTATAAACGGTAAAAAAGTAACCGAACAAACTGTTAAAACTCCTCTTGCAAAAACCCAACTCAAATTAATTGCAGACACGCAAGGTCAGCCTTTGCAGGCTGACGGAGCAGACGCTATTTTTGTGCATGCACAAACAACAGATAAAAATGGTACCATTATGTGTTTGGATAATGAAACAAAAGTTCATTTTTCAATAAGTAATAATGGTAAAATAATAGGACCGGCCACGGTAACGGCACGCGGAGGGATTGCCTCAATTTTAGTAAGGGCGAACAATAAAACAAGTTTAATAACTATTACTGCCGATGTGCAAAATTTAAAGGGAGCAAAGCTTATTATTGCAGCCCTTGTAAAGAAGAATTAATGAAATGTTAGAAAAGGAAAAAAAACTGGCGGCTGAAGTAAATGGAAATAAGTACATAAAATGGATTGTTTTATTTTACTTATTACTATTTTGTACTGCCACGATATTTGCCCAGGTAAAAGACCGGCAAAAACAAGTTTGGACTCCCGACAATGGTAATGGCACTTTTACTAACCCTTTAATGTGGGGAGATTGGCCCGATCCGGATATTATACGCGTGGGCGATGATTTCTTTTTCATTTCTACCAGCATGCACTATGTGCCGGGTTCCCCTATTGCAAAATCAAAGGACCTGGTGAATTGGGAGATGGCCGGATATGCCGTACCACGCTACGACGAGGATCCTCGTTTCGACATGAAGGGCGGTACGCTCTACCTTAATGGCTCCTGGGCTAACACTCTGCGCTACCACAACGGCAAGTTCTACGTCGGGTTCGACACGCAGCACGCCGGCGGGGGGACGGGTCACTTCTCGATGTGTGTTGCCGATGATGTGAAAGGGCCATGGAAGCGTACAATCTTCCCCGAGCGGTTATACGACCCGGGCCTGTTCTTTGACGACGACGGGAAGGCCTATGTTGCTCATGGAAAGGGCACCATCTACATCACGCCGCTGGCCGACGATGCGCTTTCGGTCGCCGGAAAACCCGTGAAGGTAATAGAGAAGGAGCCGGTCGAAGGTTCACACATGTACAAAATCAATGGGAAATACTACATTTTTAGCCCGGCGGCGGGCATCGGTTCGCAGATGTGCTTTCGTTCCGACCATGTCTACGGCCCGTACGAAAAGAAAGTCGTAATGCACGACACGCGCAACACTCCCTATGGCGTCCACCAAGGCGGCTTGGTTCAACTCAAGAATGGTGACTGGTGGTGCCTCATTATGGACGACCGCGGCCCCATCGGCCGCACGACGCGCCTGGAGCCCGTAACTTGGGTTGACGGCTGGCCGATGATTGGCATGAAAAACGACAAAGGCGAGTGGGTGGGAGTAGATACCTTTAAAAAGCCAGATGTGGGGGGTACTTGCCCTATCATAGTCCCTCCTACCGCTGATGAATTTAATTCACCGAAACTTGGGTTACAGTGGCAATGGAATCATAATCCTGATCCGGAAAAATGGTCGCTTACTGAACACAAGGGGTATATGCGATTGAAAGCTGGCAAAGCTAATAATTTGGCTGGTGCGCGCAATACCCTTACGCAGCGGGTGCAGGGCCCTTATTCAAATGGGATAGTTGAAATGCATGTATCTGGAATGAAAGATGGCGATATTGCCGGCTTCGGCATCTTCCAGTTTCCTTATGCCTTTGTTTCTGTACAGCAGAAAGGAACAAAAAGAGAAATAGTAATGGTCAACAATGATACTACCATCACAACTTTAAATTTTAGCGGCACTACCGTTTGGTTTAAAGCCAATGTTACCCATGTGGGGTTTAAAGCATCATTTGCATATAGCACCGATGGGAAAAACTATCACCCCATCGGTAATGAATTGAAAATGGGCCTGGGATTAGATTGGACGGCTAATCGTTTCGCATTGTTTAATTACAGTACCAATGAAACCGGAGCGGGCGGTTATGCCGATTTCAACTGGCTTCACTTTTCCGCAATAAATCATTCAAAAGAAAAAAACAATTAACAGTATATTAATCCATCAGTACTTTTATAGCAAACACCTTAATACATTACAATGAAAAAAATATTCCTTTCGTTCCTGCTGATTGCTTTTTGTGCCCTGCAGGGCATTTGCCAATCAAAACACACATTTGCCATAACTGACGGCGCTTTTCAGTATGACGGAAAGCCTGTTCAGATTCACTCGGGCGAGATGCATTTTGCCCGTATACCCAAAGAATATTGGCGTCACCGCTTAAAAATGCTTAGAGCTATGGGAATGAACACTGTTGCCACCTACGTATTTTGGAACCATCATGAAACCAGCCCCGGTGTTTGGGATTTTAAAACCGGTAACCGCGATATCCGTGAGTTTGTAAAAACTGCACAGCAGGAAGGCCTGATGGTTATATTAAGGCCAGGTCCCTATGCGTGTGCCGAATGGGAGTTTGGCGGCTACCCCTGGTGGCTGCAAAACGACAAAAATATGGTTATCCGCAGCAAGAACCAGAATTTTTTAGATTCGTGCAAAACTTACATTAATCAGCTGGTTAACCAGGTTAAGGACCTTCAAATTACCCACGGCGGCCCTATCATAATGATACAGGCCGAAAATGAGTTTGGATCGTATGTTGCGCAGCGGAAAGATGTACCGCTTGCCGACCATAAAATTTACAGCGCTGCGATAAAGGACATGCTGTTAAATGCTGGAGTTGATGTTCCGTTGTTTACATCAGACGGCGACTGGCTTTTTGAGGGCGGCACCATAAAAGGCGCAATGCCAACTGCTAATGGTGAAACCAATATCAAAAATCTTAAAAAGCTGATAAACCAGTATAACAACGGCAAAGGCCCCTACATGGTTGCCGAATATTACCCCGGCTGGCTTGACCACTGGGGCGAAAAGTTTGAAAAGGTGCCCGAGGATTCAGTAATTAAAGATTTGGAAGCATTTTTAAAGGATACTGTTTCATTCAATATTTATATGGTGCATGGTGGCACCAACTTTGGGTTTACCAGCGGCGCCAATTACGATAAAGAGCATCCAATTCAGCCTGACATAACAAGTTATGATTATGATGCGCCAATTAGTGAAGCCGGTTGGGCGACATCAAAATTTATGGCAATCCGTAATTTGATGAAGAAAAACGTTTCTTATTCAATCCCCGAGGTGCCCGCGCAAATTCCGGTTGTACAGCTCCCTTTAATCAAACTAACAGCATCGGCCAACGTGTTGGAGATTGCAAAGAAGCAGCAACCAGTACTAAGCGATACCCCGCAAACGTTCGAAAACCTTACCCAGGGGCATGGTTATGTTTTGTACAGTCGCAAATTTACGCAGCCAATAAGCGGCACATTACACCTGGACGGGTTAAGGGATTATGCTACTATATACGTAAACGGCCAACGGGTTGGCGAGCTAAACAGGCAGGGCAACAACTTTAGCTGCGCAATTGACGTACCATTTAATGGCCGGTTAGATATTTTAGTTGAGAACCTCGGCCGGATAAATTACGGCAGCGAGATTATTCATAACCTGAAAGGCATTATCAGCCCGGTTAAAATTGATGATCATGAAATAACCGGGAGTTGGCAAATGTACAAGCTCCCAATGGATAAAGTACCGGCTTTAAACTCTGGAAACGATAATACGGCAGGCAGCCCTACACTATACCAGGGAACATTTAATGTAAACACAGTTGGCGATACCTTTTTAGATATGAAAACCTGGGGCAAGGGTATTGTATTTATTAATGGCATTAACATTGGCCGTTATTGGAAAATTGGCCCGCAACAAACATTGTATCTTCCAGGCTGCTGGTTGAAAAAAGGCAAGAACAGCATTGTTGTTTTAGACCAGCTAAATGATAAAAAACAAACAGAGGTTACATCTGTAACAAAGCCGGTGCTGGATGCACCTGTAGGCAAGTAGCATTAGTAACTATTTTACACGTAAAAAAGGTGATTGGTTTATTCAATCACCTTTTTTGTTAAATAACGCTCAGTTTATGGGGCACGCAAAAAGCGAACACATTTTTTAAAGATATTTTTTGTCCTGCCAATTGTTAACAATTCCATTAAGGCAAAAACCTCTTCTTCATGTACTACATATTTAACTTTTCAACAAGGTATTGACAGTTGTTGTTTTTTACTTATATTTATTTCTTATTAATAAAACCTACTACTAAACCTGTCATCAATGAAAAGAACCAAACACCCTATTTTCGGCAATATTTGCTTTCCCACTGGTATTCTAATTCGAACGCCACTTAATATTTCGTAATTGCCCGTTCCTTTACCGCAATTGAGGTAACTGATAAAATGCGCTAAAAATTTTTGTTTAACAGAACTCTGCTGTTATAATACAGCCAATACACTCAAACTTAACCTAGTACCTATTAATCTTAAATCACTAAACAAATCATGAAAAAAGCCAGGATTCTGATGGTTGTTTTATTCCTTTTGGGAATATGCGCCTTATTGAAATGCACAACTAACAACCAACTACCAGCCGCAGACGGCGACGAAAAAACAACAAGAGAAAGGGGCGAATTCCCTGACTTTGGTGCCATGATACCCGTGGCCCAGTTTCTTAAACAATACCCGGGTCACAAAATATTTAAGCTTAGCCAGGACTATCCAAAACAATTGCCAGGCGAAGATAAAATCCCGGCGTTTTTTAAGATGCCGTTTGACGATAAAAGCAAATGGATGGACTGGCTGCTGGCAGCAAGAGATTACTGCTTTGAGGGAATGATTGATGCCGACTTTGTTGCCCAGGATAACAAAAAGCGCGATTGGTACCATATGCCGTGGTTACACTACGGCCCGCTTGCATCCGAAGGGTTTAGTGGACTTGCCAAAGAAGCGCCTATAAGCCCTTACCAATTGGCACCGGAGCAAAAACACCCTGGCCAGGTATACGCTTTGGGTTTTTACAATGATTTTGCCGGTCACACTTTATATAAAATGTGGAACACATCGACCGACCCTGACCCGTTTGTAACCCAGGGGCCAAAAGGCGGCTTCCCTGAAGGAACTGTAATATTCAAGTTTCTTTATACTGAACTGGATTCGCTCGATGTGCCTTATCTTAAAAACCCATACACCAGGCTTGCCTACATAACTCCAACTTTTAAAGACAGCACCAACCGTATAGTAAAAACCATGAACCTTATCCAAATGGATATTATGGTTAAGGATAAAAGGGCCGACAAATACGGTACCGGGTGGATTTTTGGAAACTTTTGCTACAACGGCAACCTGAACAAAGGCAAGACCATGAAAGACAGGGTGGCGAATCTTGTACCGGTTGGTATTCAGTTTGGCAACGACCCCGGGTATAAAACCAACTGGATAAATCCCTACCCGGTTGTTAAAACCATGATCAATGATACACTGAAAGAAACCTTTATTAATGCATCGGCAGATTTGCCTCCGCAGCACCTTGGCTGGGGCGGCAGGCTTGACGGCCCGGTTGACCTGAACACCGCTTCGTGTATGTCGTGCCATGCAACCGGCGAATTTCCGCAGATAGCTGCGCTGGTACCTGCACAGGCGTTTATCGGCGATACTTTGGCTAACGGCTCTATGAAGTACCTTACCCAAACTGATGCCCCTGCTTGGAAAAAATATTATTACAACTTCAAATGCGGCACCGCCTACGATCCTAAAAAGGCCACATCAACCGATTTTTCATTACAGGTTTCGCTGGCGCTGGAATATTACTGGCAATGGAAAAACACGCTGATGGGCGGCTACTACTCGCATCAATATGCCGGTATACAGCACATGGCCATACGTGGTGGTATACCATTTAAACAAGTTAAAATGATTAAAAAGCGGGGCAAGAAACAGAAAGTGGATACGCTGACCCAAACACAGGACGGCTTTTAGTACCAACCATTTATCTTGATGAATTTATAAAAAGAAAACATTATGCAAAACTCCATATCATTTTTCCTGAACGGCGAAAATGTGGTTATCAAAGATCCAAATGTCGACACCCTGCTGATTGATTACCTGCGCTCGCCCGATGTGCATTTAGCCGGACCCAAAAAGCCATGCGGGCAGGGCGGTTGCGGCGGCTGTACAGTTATTCTATCGCATTGGAACAGCAAGGATAAAAAAGCAGAGCACCGGGCCATCAACTCATGCCTTCGCCCTTTGGCATCGCTCGATGGTATGGTGGTTACAACGGTTGAAGGTACCGGTGCTGCCCGGCACCCCAACCCCGAATACCTTACACACACCCAAACATCCAGTCGGGGTGGCGGTTCGGCTGAATTGCCCTTACCGGATGCTGTAGTCGAGGCTTTCGAGCAGGCACAGGACAAACGTGAACAGGTGCTTGCCGAAGTACAAAAAGCATTAAAGCGCACCGCCGTACCAAAACTGTTGTTACAAACAGACGTACCGGAGCACCCGTCGGAACTAACGCACATGGGCATGAACCCTGTTGCTCACCGCCTGGCCATAAACAATGGCACTCAGTGCGGATACTGCACGGTTGGTTTTGTAATGAATATGTCGGAATTTATTGCCAATAACCCTAAAGCAACACAGAAGGAAATTGAGGATATTTTTGACGGCAATATTTGCCGCTGTACCGGCTATCGTCCTATTTTAACGGGGATGAAAACCTTCGCGTCTGACTGGACAAAAAAGGATGAAGAAGAGCGCATGAAATGCCTGGGAGATGATGCCGTCCGATCGCAATTGCCAGCATCCTCGATAGTAATCCCGTTCCCAAATGCAGCAAAAAACGATATGCGCGGGGCATCAATCCAAACGCCTGGCCGTACATGGACAACTCCCACAACGCTTGCCGAACTATTGACGGTGTTAAGCAAACACAAGGGCAATAAACATTACATTGTACACGCAAACACCGGGTATGGCATATACAAAAATGAGTTTTTGGATGCCGAGCATATCATCGATATCCGGCTGATACCTGAGCTAAACGCTCCGCCTTTAATAACGGAGCAAGGCCTCAAAATATCGTCGGGTACCACCTATAGCGATGTTATAGCAATTTATGAAAAGGCTATAATAAAATATCGCGAAAACATCGCGGCAGGCCGCGATATCGAAACTACCCCCTGGGGTGCTGCCCAATTTATGGCAAAACGCACCGCGGGCCGTATTGTGCGCAACGCCGGCTCCATAGGCGGTAATACCATGTTGGTTTTAAAACATATTGCGGCTGGAACCGGAGAACCTTTCCCGTCGGATATGCTTACGGCGCTCGCAGCTATCGATACCGTGATTGACTATATCGATCCGGAAGAGAGCAATAACATCAAAAGCAATACAGTCGACGAGCTGTCAGCTATGGTGATCAAGCAGCCAGAACTAGCCGATCGCATAATTTTGGTCTCGTATTCGATACCATTTGGCGACAAAAACGATGTGGTGCTTGCCCAAAAAGTTGCCCTGCGCGATGTTAATGCCCACAGTATTGTAAACTCCACCAGTTTGATACAGCTTGGCCGTTCGTTAAAAGTAACCGCCGTTCATTTAACGTTCGGAGGTTTAGCGCCATACCCGTGGCGGGCCGTTGAAACCGAAAAAATGATACTCGGCAGCGTATTGTCGCTGGATATGGTTCCTGCCGTTATCAGCAGGCTAACTGAAGAGGTTAAGGCCGTAATAGCCCACTGGGCGAAGCGGATGAAAGGGCTGCCGGATGAAGGCTTTACAGAATCTTACAGGGTTCAGCTGGCAACTTCTTTCCTTTATAAAGCAATTGTTAAAGCATTGCTTGAGCAAGGTGCATTTATACCACCGAATATCCGTTCAGTTGGCAAGATTACCTGGGGCCATTGGCCGGTTAGCAACGGACTGCAATACTATGAGCCTTTAAATTTCAGGGCGCCGCTATCCAAACCGTACGTTAAATTTACTGCCGTTGAGCAGGCACAGGGCCAACTGCATTATACCCACGAATTATCTGTACCGGTAAATACCATAAACGGGGCATTAGTTCAAAGCAAAAGGGCGCTTGCTAATTATCATTTTACCATACCCGGCGATAAGGCCCCGGTAACCTCAGACCAGTTGCGGAAACATCTTTCTGAGAAGTTCCTGGACTTTATCGATTTGGTTACCAGCGAGGTATTCAAAAACGGCAGCATGAACATGCAGGGCATGGGCTCTGACCAGCCGATATTTGCACCTGAACAAGTCGAATATGTAGGGCAGTCAATTGCCCTTGTTGGCGCAAATAACGAGCAAAACGCAGCCACCATTGCCGATTATGTTACCAATAACTGCGTAGGCTACACGCCTGTAAAAATTGCCGAAGCAGCCAAAAGCTGGTGGAACAAACCTGTGATAGGTCTTGACGATGCTATTAAACACAACAGCATTTTTCCTGACTACCCAACAACGGCCAGCTTTAACTCCCATATTTGGCAAATTACCAGGCCGGGCAGCAATTTAACCTGGGTGATTAACAAAAACCCACTGGATAAAACTATTACTAACACCCCAGTGGTAGTTAATGGCAATTTGTGCCAGGTTGTAGGCTCAACGCAGGCAACGGGAGGGCAAGTACATTTTTATATGGAAACCCAGGCAGCCATTGCCGAACCTGCCGACGGCGGCAGGATGATTATTAAAGCATCAACCCAAAGTCCATCGACCATTCATGGCACCATTGCGCAGGTATTGGGCGTGCAATACAACAGCATAGACGTGCAGGTACCACCCGTAGGAGGTGGCTTTGGCGGGAAAACGGAGCCGGCAAGGTTTGTCGCTGCCGCAGCTGCAGTCGCCGCAAAAGCCTTAAAACGTCCCGTGAGGTTAGTGCTTACCCGCGAACAAGATACCGGCATGATTGGAAAACGCCACGCCTATTATGCACAATACCAAATTGCAATTGATAAAGGCGAAACCACACCGGGCAACAAAGGCATAATACAGGGGCTTGTAAATAAAATGTATGGCGATGGCGGTGCGTTTTATGATTGCTCGTTCATTGTATCAAATTGCATTATTACCCGTGGGGACAATGCTTATCAAATCCCAAATTTCCAGGCGCAAATTGATGTTTGCCGGACCAACACGGCACCCAGCACTGCAATGCGTGCTTTTGGTGATGTGCAGGGCAAAGTAATGCTGGAAAACGCCATTGACGATGGCGCATACTCCGTAGGTATGACTGCCGAAGAAGTGCGGGAGAAAAACCTGTATGTACGCGGAGATGTTACGCCTTTTGGCCAACCCCTCACCTATTGCTATATGAAAGAGGTTTGGGCTTACCTGAAAAAGGTAAGTAACTACGATGTTAAAGTGGCAGAAGTTGCGCGGTTTAACGCCGAAAATAAATGGCGTAAACGCGGCATAAGCATGGTGCCTGTTAAATACGGCTCAGGATATAACCTTACCATGCTGGAGCAGGCAGGTGCATTTCTGTCGATATTCCAGGGTGATGGCAGTATACTGGTGCACCAGGGCGGCGTTGAAATGGGCCAGGGTCTGTTAACAACAGTACGGCAAGTTGCATCGTACATTTTAAACGTGCCGATGACGCTGATTGAGGTAGAAAGCCCTAAAACCAGTATTATCCCTAACCCTACCAGTACAGGTGCATCAACTGGTACCACCTACAGCGCCGAGGCGGTTAAGCGCGTTTGCGAAATAATGCGATCCCGTATAACCGAGTTTGGCTATGATATGCTAAAAACCCATGGCAACGACTGGTGTGTAGACCAGGGTATTGATTTTTGGAACCACGGCGTACTTGGCTGGAAAGCAAAACCAACCAGCAAAAAGGCGAGATCCCCGCTTATTTGGCAAAATTTAATTGCCATGGCTTACCAAAACCGGGTAAACCTGATAGCCAGCCTGTCCATACCAATATCTGGTGGCGAAACGCCTGTACCTAACCTTACCTACAAACCCATTGACCAGCAGCCCGATATACCGGGTTATACCTGTGATAAAAACGGGAGGCCCGGCGCTTTTGATTCGTTCAGCGGGTTTACCTACTCTGCTGCCTGTACGGTGGCCGAAGTGGATATTTTAACCGGGGAATCGAAAATACTAAGCACCGATATTATGTATGACGCCGGCTGGAGCATGAATCCTGCAATAGACATAGGCCAGGTTGAAGGTGCCTTTATCCAGGGATTGGGCTATGTAATGTCGGAAAAGCTGGTGTTTGAGCCTGAAGGCGTCGATGAGGGGCGTTTAAATACATTAAACACATGGACCTACAAACCACCCGCAACAACCAGCATACCGCTTGAACTGAACGTCCATCTTTTCCCTAGGGATTTGGCTGCGAATGTTCCGGAAAGCCCGAATGACATTCTATCGGCAAAAGAAATCGGGGAGCCGCCACTGGTGCTTGGCGTAACTGCATTCTTTGCTGTTAAAGCGGCCGTGCGGGCATCAAGGGTTGAACGCGGGCTGTCAGGTCTGTTCCGGCTGGACGCCCCGGCTACGGTGCAGGAAGTACGGTCGGCCTGCGAAGTTGATGAAGCAAGTTTTTTATTACCAAACATGCCCTAATTGTCACCATCTATATAACAATGAGCCAGGTTCGCCTGGCTTTTTTGTTATATTATAATTCCCGGTTGTACCATATCACAATGTTCGTAAAAGTTTACAAACCGAATAACCCAAATATTTCTTACCACTTCCTCAATCCCAACAACTTCTCCCCTAACTCGCTTAATTCTGCTACCGGGTTTTGTTTTTCACGTTTCATCGGGTCGCCGGGGAAAGCATAGCCTTCCATAGCATCGCGGCTTTGCCAGCTATTGATGCGCCATTGCCTAAGTTCTTCATTGTCTTCCTGTGCTGGCATCATAGCGATATATTGCGCAATCCTCACTTTATTACCGCTGGTATTGGGGCGTATGCCATGTGGTTCCAGGCTGTTAAATATCAGCAGGTCGCCGGCTTCCAGTTTTACCTTTACAATTTCAAAACCGGTGGTGTCGGGCTTATAGTGGTCGCGGTCTTCGGGTTGGGTTAGTTTCCAGGTATCGTAGGTGCGGTATAACTCAGGTATGCATTGAAAACCACCCATATTTTCGTCAGTTTGGTCGGCAAGGGCCAGTACGCCCTGTACATTCTGGGGCTTAGTTTCCGGATCGTAATCCCAATGAATAAACCCTTTATACTCAAAACCCGGGCGTAGCGGGAAATTCAGATTTGCCCTGTCTATCGTCGCCCATAACTTTTCCGTTCCCCAAACATCGGCAAAAGCGGCATGAACTTTTGGGTGCTGACGGTTATCCCACATGTATTGGTGATTATATATCTCCACCATGCCGGTATTATTAAGTTCCTTCATCTGCATCTCTACATTCGGGCGTTTGTACCAGCTTTCTACATCATCAGGGTTTTTACCTTCGTATTCCCAAAGGTAGTCGGCCATTCTTTTGGCTTGCTCCTTTGGCACTGCGTTTTTTATTACCACATAGCCGTTATCAACCCAAAATTTCCAGTCTTCTTCGCTCAACACCCGGAGTGGTTCCCCATTGCTGCGGTCGTTTAATTTTATTTGGCTCGATTTTGCGGTTGAAGGGTTACCCGGTATCTCCTTGTGCGCATTCATTGTTTCTACCTGCATGGTTCTAATTGGTTTGATAATCCAAAGGTACAGTGCTGTTTATGGCTTATTGATCTATACATTAACCAAAATTTGCTCTGCATTAACATTTTTATTAAGTTTGATTAAGCCGTAACAACAATATAGCATGAATGAGATACAGCTGGAAAAAGTAGATTTTGAGCCCGGCAAATCATTTAAGCTGTTTTCGCCACGGCTGCGCAATACTTTTTTATGGCACTATCACCCGGAGTTTGAGCTGGTATATGTTGAGGCCGATGCGGGTATACGCCATGTAGGCACTCATATTTCAACCTATACCCAAAGTGACCTGGTATTTATTGGCGGCAACCTGCCCCACCTTAATTTTGATTACCGGTTGCGGAGCGATTACCACCAGATAGTTATACAACTGCGCACAGATTTTTTGGGAACAGCAGTTGGCCTCGCACCTGAGTTTTCGCTAATCAGCAAATTATTTAAGGCCGCCGAATATGGAATAGCATTTAGCGGCGAAACAAAAAGAATCGTGGCGCAAAAGTTAAAGGAGTTAAGCAGCCTAAGTTCGCTGGACCAACTATTACAACTCATTAATATATTCCAACGGCTGGCCTGCTCAACCGAAACTGAGACGTTAAATGATAACTTGAACAGCAAGAACTTTATTTTAAAAGATAAGATAAGAATGGGCGCCATTTATGAATATATAGACGCCAATTACCACAAAAAGCCCGATGTTAACGTGGTGGCGCAAAAAGTAAACTTAACCACACCTGCGTTTTGCCGTTATTTTAAACGGCAGAATAACATGACGTTTACCGAATTTGTAAACCAATACCGCGTTGAGCGGGCAAAAAACCTGCTGATGCAAAACCATAACGTAAGCGAAACTTGCTATGCCATAGGTTTCGACAGCATTTCATACTTTAATAAACTGTTTAAGCAAATTACCGGCGAAAACCCTTCAGATTTCAGGCGCAGTCGTTATGCCGGCATTTCACAGTCTTAACTTGTTTAGTCCTCTTTTACTTTGTTGTCTTGACTCATATAAACCAGCTGTATTACAGCGTGTTTTGGGGAAATAAATCTCATTTTGAGAATATTTTCCAAATTAACTATAATAAAAATCACATTAACCACCATTCAACTTCATAGTAAATGGGGCAATACTATGCTATTTGCGCCAATCGGTATAAGTTTTGTGTAAGAATACTTATAACGCAACAACTATTATCAATTAAGCAAACAATTGATTAAAACATAAACCAGTTAAAATCAAGGCAAACATTTAGCAATCATGAAAAAATCAAAACTATTAACTGTGGGCATATTCGCTGCATCTTTGTTCGTGGTAACAAGCTTAATTGTAAACCCTAATGTGTGGTTTATGGTTGCAGCCAGTGCGGTAATAGGCTACAGTATAATTGTTAAAAACGGCAAACAAGTGCAGCTTCAAAAAAGCTTAACGCTAAAATCGTAATTTATCCTAATAACTGTAACTTTTGGTTAATCAAACCTGTTAAGATTAGTTAACAGGTTTTTTATTTTTCTTGTAACATTTGCTTACCAAAATCCGTTGAACAACGTTTAGCGGGCTTTTCTTGTCGCGAGTTTAAATTGACATAGTACTAAAATAACCTATTCACAACAAAAACATGAAGAGAATTAAGCAACTCTTTTTTGCCTGCCTTACCGTGGGCTTGTTCACATTTCAGTCGCCTGCGAAAGCCGATGGGCATAGTGGCCCCGCTGATGACAGTAAAACCAGCAACAAAACATCAAGCAATAACAATACGGGTACCGCGCCCCCAGTCAACAATAATATAGCATTTTTAATTGTAGTTGGCGTGGCTATCGGCGGTAAAATAATTTCCGACAAAATAAAATCGGTAAGGCAGTAATTTTTTAATATAAATTGGTTGCCCGGCTAAAGGCTCGCAAAGCCTGTTGTGCACGTTATGTTAATCCTGGAAATTCACACCCGAATCGACATTTAGACTTTTTGAACTTCCTAATCCAGCTATTGCACCGTGTACCTAAAAACCTGCCGCCCTAAATTGCCTTTTTCATCGATGCCCTCAATTACCAGCCGGTAGGTTCCGGGTTTATCTGCATTGTAAAAATCAACAGACGCGTTGCCGTCTTTAGCAGTGATTACCTCTGGATTCCAGTAAATGGTAGATCGTAAATCTGGCCTTTTAAGATTAACCTCCGAATTATCATACCGTGGTGAATAAAACACCCGTGATAAATAATAGCCCCGCGGGGTTATCGGCAATATGCCGAATGATGGGATGTCCTTAAGATCACGCGGCTTGCCGATTTTGGTTGTAAAAACCAATACGCCATGGCCGGCACCATTGCCATATAAGCCAGCAGAACTTGCCGTTTTTAAAACCTCAACCGTTTCAACGTCGTTGCTCAAACTGTTAAAGTCAAAGTTTCCCGGCATTAGTACTCCGTCCACAACAATTAACATTGCATCGCCCATAAAATAAGCAGCCGAACGCCCGGGCCTGTTTTCTATTTTAATTCCGCGTAGTCTTCCCTTCAGACGTTCTGAAAGTTCTCCGCCCATTGGTATATCGTCCATGTGCACAACCTGGTCGGCATGGCCAGGGCCACCCAATGCAGATGAACGGTAATTGTCTTTAGCTTTTTGTTCCTTTACTTTTACTTCCCTAAGCATAATACCTTTAGGCGAGCCATATTTGGCGTACTCATTTAGTTGTTCTTTCCGGCTTTTAATATAGGCTGTTATTTGTTGGTTAACATCTGCGTTAAAATTAAGCAATGACGTCGGTGTTGGTATTGTATCTGTTTTATAAATCAATTGTGTTTTGTTGCTTCCTTCTTTGGTAACTGCTTGCAGCATAAAACGGGTGGAGTCGAGGAACGCCAGGTTTTTAAACTTAAAATTCCCCTTATCATCGGTGGTATCGCTAAATATATTGCCGCCTGCCGTGCGAATGAGCGACACCATCCCATTTTTAAGCGGTTTGCCGCCCATACTGTTAGCAATGCCGCTTATTTCCAGGCCTGTTTCGGGCTGGTATGCGGGTGGCTTCCTGTTACTATTAATCACTTCCTTCCATTCAAAACGGCGGTAGCCGTGGGTGAGCATCACCAAATCAAGATTTTTAAGCGTTTCGTTGGAGATGTTGCTGAAATAATAGCCGGGCTGTTCAACATTGCCCTTTAAATCGTCGGTTAACAATAAGCTGTTCAATATGTTCTTCTCCGTATTTTCGTCAACCGGTACTTTGGTCTCGTCGGTAATCGACACCGAAAAGTGCCCGGCAACGGTTGAATCGGCCCGATTTTTTGCGTTTATTTTGATATTTACCTTTTCGCGGGCAGCATAAATTGTTTTGTCGCTGCTTACCGCCAGGTTAAGCTTATCATAATTCTGCACAAAAAATAACCTTTCGGCTAAGGGCGCTCCTGCCGCAGAAAATAGCGTAACGGTATTGACACCCGTATGTAACCTGCGTTTGGCCAAATCGAACTTTAGGGTTGCGCTATCAAGCCTGCAGTTAACCGATGTGATTATCCCGCCCGAGTAAATAACCAGTTGATAAGCCTTATCGCGATTTTGCTCAAAATAAGGTTTATCAGCATTAATAAATACCGTAGTTTTCTGCAGCGAATCGTTGTTAACTGATAAGGCAATGCCCTGCTGTAAAGGCGGCGGCAAGTCGATGGTATTTTGCGAGCCATCAGCAAACGTTACATTGGCTTTGTAGCTTTTACCTGTTTCCGGCGTTATATCGACGGAGCCCATCCCCAAATGAACTGATGCAAACGTGGTAACGGTATTCCCGGTATTGTCGGTTATCGTTCCCTTCACATCCAACCCAAGCCCGTTAAAGCCAATAGCCTTAAAACCTATTTTTGATTTCACACCACTTACAAGCGCACCACCTTCCGGGAAAAACTGCAGATCGGGCTTACTTGCTGCCGGCTGCCTTGTTGCACTTTCGGCTATTTTAGTTTGCAGGGCAGAGCCCACCGGTATGGTTTGACTAAAAAAGCCAGCATCACCATCATTACGCATCCATTTGGTATATGCCCTTACCCGGTATTCACCTTTCGGTAATGTGTCAGGCAGCGCAAAGTCGCCCCAGCATACGCCACCATTTATTTTCAGAAAAAGCGACTGGTCAACTTTGTTTTGAGTATTTACCATGTCAACATGCAATACACCGCTCAAGGCCGATAGCTCGTGGCGCTCGCCAACGGTTACGTATGCTTTAAAATAAATCGTATCCCCGGCGGCGTAGTAAGGCTTATCAAAATACAGGTAAGCTTGCTCGGTAATATGGGTACTTTTATAATCCTCCAACTTATCATCAGGCCCTTTTGCCAATGAAGCTTCTCTACCCACCATGTTAGGCGGCTCATAGTCTGACGGCAATAGTTCTGCAATCCTCCGTTTCGTCCAGGCGCCTGAATATACAATAGCATTAGGGTTAAGGTAAACGCCATTATCGTCAAAGTATCCTGAAGGTTCATTAAAAGTTAATAAAGTCACATCATTGTTATAGGGGCTGTTTAACCGTGCTATCGGAGTAGCTGTAGAAAACCGGCGGTTTTTACTATAGGTGATGTGCAAGGCATCATTCTCACAACTAAGGGCGTAGGTGCCTTTATCGTTAAGTTTAACCAGGTCGTTTTTATTTAGCTGGTATTTCATTAACGCGGTAAGTGTTTTCTTAAGGCGCTTTTTCTTTTCCCAGGATAAAAGGGAGTCGCTGGTTTTCGTCGTTTGGATTTTTAGCTCTTTAAAATATTTAATTTTCGAATCGATAATTTCATCAGACGGCCGTTGGGGATTTTGGTAAATGGCATATTGCAGCACCCGGAAACCCTCTTCCTCGAGGTGATTGTTCAGAACGGCCTGTAAAAAGTGTTTTGGAGAACCTTCGTACACCTCTTGCCTGCGTTTTTGCCACTCGCGCTTTTGGGGTGCCGTACCTTCAAGATTTTCAAATAGCGAAGAACCTTCATAGTGTATCATTTGCCGTTCCTCGTCTTTACTTTCCGCAGTAAAATTGGCAAGCAGGTATTTTATACGATAGCCCAGCGCCTGGTTTTCTATCACCAAAAAGTCGGCAGACGATGCTGTTAGATTACTTTCCTTATCATCATAAGCAAAATCGAGCATCTCGGGGTTTAATATCCGGCAGTCTTTGGCGAAGTCAGATTGTCCCAGGAATTCTTTCTTGAAAATGTCATAGTAAAACGCCCGGCTGGGGTCGGTTTTAGGCACAATTTTTACCTCCCTTAAGGCAAAGGTTTTAGGGAATATCAATATATCCGGGATAGTAATATTAGCGCTTCCCACAATAATCGACTGTTTGTACGTGTCGAAACCTACTATAGAAACCACAAGGTCATATTTCCCCGGCTTTACACTACTAAGCCTAAAAGTGCCATTGCTTGTCGTTTTATCGCCAACGGTCGCATTGCTTAAAAACACATTTACGTTTGCAAGCGGTTTAGTATCGGCCTGGTTTAAAACACGCCCGGTAATTGTTACCTGCGCCAATCCTGTAAAAGGCAGTGCCAAAGCACCTAATACAACGGTTATCCAAAAAAATTTAAGCATCATTCGGTTTGAGGTTAATAGAGCGGATATAAGCAAAAATCCGTATAGGGCAAACAATCAGTTATGATAAAGGTAGCGCATTACAAACTATAAACCAAATTTTTAGTTGTAGCCTGATTCCACTTTTTCGACCCGAAATCCCCCTAAAAAAATAAAGCCATCTTTACAGATGGCTTTATCAAAAATTTATTCTACCTTATTAATTATGGTACTTATTTGGTTAGCTCTGTTTCATATAAAACATCGCCTTTGTAATTAATGGCTTTCACATTCAGCCGTTTTGCATCTATTGAAAAATACATAAAGCCGTGTTCAGAAGCCTGGAACTTGCTGTAAGGGATACCGGAGGTTACAGGGGTTAGCTCAGAACCCGCTCCCGAAATAAACTGATGGGTAACGCCCGCAGGTTTTAAGTGTTGTAACGAATGTTCGTGACCCGACAGATAAGCGTCAACCTTGTAATCTTCAAATGTTTTTGTTAATGCCTTGCGCATTGTTAATGTATCTGAGTTATTTATACGCGGACCAACTGTATAATACGGATGATGGCCTATTACTATTTTCCATTTAACATCGGCCGATGCATTGCCTAGCGTTTCGTGCAGCCATTTCATTTGCGTTTCAACCTGTGCGGCTTTTGCTTCGTGCAGAAAGGGGTCGGTATCAATCATTATCAAAAGCGCTTTTTCGGGGCCTTTTTGTTTTTGGCTGCCTGTTTCCTTGTCCTTGCCTCCTTTGCTTATCGAAATCTCTTTTGAATAATATAACGACTGCAAATTCCACCGCCGGCTTATTTTACTGTAACGGATTTGTGCGTCGACATCTGAATGGTAGTCATGGTTGCCCATCACCGGGTACCAGTCACATTGCAGGGAATGGGCGGTATAAATATTTTCGAAGGAGTAATGCCACAACGGGTCGAACTCGCTTACCACACCTTTGGGGTAAAAGTTATCCCCTACCGAAACCACAAAATCATTGGGATGAGTGGCTCCCCACAAACCCATTTGTTTGGCAACCTCTACCTGGTCGTACTCGCCGTTGCGGCCCCAGTCGCCAAGTGCCATAAAGTGCAGGGCGTAGTCGTCTTTTATTGCCGGTAAAAGGGTAAGGTCTTCACTTTCAAAATGAGTTACCCGGTCCTCTGCAAATGCTGCAAGCGGGGTTATTAACGATGCGCCAATAGCAGTTAGGGCTGTGTTGCGTACAAAGTCTCTGCGTTTCATATCAAAACTTTTTTAATATTTAAACCTATTGAAGGCTGTATACCAATAATTTGAAACTGCCTGCAATAGCTGTCCTTGTGCCTTTCTGAAAGTCGGCAACCGGGAAGTATAGTTTATGGGTGCTCATATCCATAGCCATAGTTTTTGCCCGGTTTTGGGTGGTTAAAGTTTGCAATGCGCTGTAGCTGTCGGCGCTGTCCTGCTTAAAAATACTGGCGGTGCCGTCGCCGTTTGATGCTATTACCAATTTATTGGCCGCATCGTATATTACAGCGTCGACACCTGCGCCAATTGGAAGGGTTTGTATTACTTCGCCTGTACTTGCGTCAAGCACGCTCATGCCTTTATTTTCGCGGCAAACGGTAAACAGGCGGTTATTTGCCTGGTCGAATGCAAGCCCGGTCGGGCCGCCGCATGGTGTTAGCGGGTAAGTTTTTATCACTTTCATCACCTTTGAGTCTATCACATTCAGGCTGCTTTTGTCTTCGAGGTTATTATAAACCAGCCCCATTCCGTCTGATACGGCAAATTCGGGGCCGCCACCTAAATCAATTTTGCCCACTTGTTTTAATTCCACCGGGTCAACAATAACAACGGCGTGGGCGTCGCCTTCAAAAGCAAATATTTTTTTCGAGAAGGGGTCGTAAATTATCCCATCGGCATCTGTGCCGGTAATAGGGATGGCTTTAATTGTTTTTAATGTTTTGGTGTCGAACGCTACCACAGCATTTCCTTTGCCATCGCTAATGAACCCACGGTTTAATTCGTTTACCACGGCAATACCGTGTACGCCTTTCATATCGCTTATGGTGCCGATAACGGTCTCGGTTTTTAAATCAACTACATTAACTGCAGTGCCGTGTGACGCATAAAGCACATGGTTTGTTTGGTCGATGAACGCGTAATCGTAGCCGCCCTCGCCGGGCAATGCTATGGTTTTTTCAAGCTTATATGTTTGGGCCGATGCACTTAACGCGGCAAAAACAAGTATGCCGGTGCAGGTAATAATTGATGCGATTTTTTTCATAATAACTAGGTTTATATGTTTAAATATATTAGTGCTGGTTTCCTTTGCCATCGGTTGTATAAGCGCCCAAATCCTGGTTGCCTAAGCCGTTGTGGAAGTTTAAATTGCCCGCTCCAAATGCCGGCGAACCGTTTTGCAGCCTGAAATCGTTGGTGTTGGGGAAACCATTAGGCGCCGCCACCGTGCCATCAAACTTTACAAACATAGGGTTAAGTTCACCAACTTTTGTCGAAATCAAATCAGTAGGTTGCGGCGTGCCTGCTGCACCTGCGGGATAAAAACCAGCGCGGATATCAATTTGAAGGGTTGGGTCAACCAGGTCGGTATAATGGTCGACTGTGGCGTAAAAAAGGTTATTGCCGTAGGTGGTGTGTACGATGTCGCCATCGGTAAACAGCTCAAGACCGTGGTAACAATTCACATAGATATTATTGTAAATATGGCCAATTGCGTTAACACCCACTGATGTTCCGCGCCCTGGTTCGGCTGATCCGCGCCTCCAACCAACAGCAACTACTGTATTATTATAAACATCAACTTCAGTTTGCGGAAATGGTTTCGACGAGCTCGTTTCGAGCTTAATACCCGACCCCGCCTGGCTAAAAACAACATTGTACGCAACAATACCGGTAACGCCGGTCTTCAGGTTTATCCCTTCGCCGTCTGTACTGCCCGATGAACTGATGGTATTGCGTAACAGTTTTATTTTAGCACCATTACTTATCGCCATCAAATCGTCCTGACCGTTGGTAAACCACGAATCTTCGATATCAACATTAATAGCTTTCTTAACCTTTAGCGTCCCCCTGGCACTGCCCGATGCATCCGGCCCGCCTGTATTGTCAATATGTGTCCATAAAATAGTTATTGCCTGCGCGGTATCGCATTGCAGGCCGCCCCAGGTACCCGGTTGATTGGTATCCGAGTTAAAAAATATGGGCTGGTCTTTAGTGCCCAATAGCTGCAGCACGCCCTGTATGTTTATCTGTGCATTATTTTTAACCACAACTGTGGCCCCCGGCTGCGATGCAAGGGTATCTCCCTTTTTTACCGTGATGTCGGAAGTTATGGTGTAGGTTTGGCCTGTTAACAACGTTCCTTTTAAAAACCCGCTGATGTTGCCCGGCTGTATTGGGCTTGATGATGGTATTTTAATTTTGGTAAATGTTGTCAGTTCTGCTTTTTTGCACGAGGCGGCAAACACAACCAATATAAAACCTGCAATTACCTTATAAATATATTTTGCTTTCATTTTTGTTTGAATTAAAGTGAGTAACGGAAGCCAACATTAAAGCTCGCGTTGTAAACATCTTTTGATTGTACCAGGTTATTAATTTTTATAGTGGTAGGCGTATTTAACAGGTTGTTCACTTTAGCAGTAAGTGTAAAGTGCTTGCTCACCTGTTTCTCGCCCGAAAGCGCTAAAAACGATTGTGGCTGCTGATAATAATCGTAACCATAATTGCTGTAAACCAGTGCTAAGGTTTTGCTGGTGTAAGTATATGCTAACTGCGCAAACACCTTTTGCTTATCATTTTTGTATAATAAACTAAGGTTTACCACATCGCCTGTTTGCCCTTGCAGTGGCCTGTCCTGCAGTTTGGGTACCGAGGTGGTAACACCGCTGGCATCGGTCGAGGTGTATATTTTTGTAGTTTTTATGTTTGAATAGGTATAGGTATAATTTCCTGATACGCCTATATTGCCAAAGTAACGGCTGTACACAATCTCGGCGCCTGCAACCTTGGCTGTACCAAAGTTTTGCGGCGATGTATTAAGCTGACCACCACTTAAATCGTTAAGCGCAAATTCAATTGGGTTGATGATGTTTTTGTAAAAACCACCTACAAACAGCTGCTCTTCTTTACCGGGGTAAAGTTCGTAGCGCAAATCGTAATTATCGGCAACGGTGTGCTGCACCAGCGGGTTACCGGTAACATCGGTAGCCTGGCCCAGCGTTGGTGTTGGCACCAATTCAAATAACGCCGGCCTCGAAATTGATTTAAAGTACGATGCCCTAACGTTTGAATTATCGGTCAGCTTATATTTTAACTGCAAGCTTGGTAAAAGGTCGGTGTATGTTTTTTTAGCGTTGCTCCGTACGTCAAGTACTACCGGGTGCGTGTCATAACCCTGCACCGTGCCTTCGGTGCGTATACCGCCTACGATGTCAAGCTTATCAAGGGTTAGCTTTACCTCGCCGTAGCCGGCTGTTATGTTTTCGTAAGCGGTATAGTTTGCCTTGTCGCTGGCTAATGAGCCGGTTACATCATATACTATCCAGTCGGCGTTGTAAATATCGGTAAAGGGGCGTTTTACACCATTAGCTGTAGCTGTTGGCCGCAGCGTATATTCGTTTTGTGTGTTAAAACGTGTGCTGTGCCTGTACAAGCCGCCGACTTTAATTTCGAGCGAGCTTTTTTCGCCGAGGCCGGTTTTGTAACCGAGGTTTGCGATTGCGCTCAAATCCTTATCCGAGTTCCGTTGCCAGATGCGCGAAATGTTGTCGAAAAAGTTAGGCGTGCTGCTAAAATCAGGGTTTATTAGGTGATTGATAGAAATATCGGCCCTATCCGGCGATTTTTGGGTGGCATTTGAATAAACACCGGCCCAATCAAACTGGAAGTGATTAGCTATTACATGCTTGCCGGTTAACTTAAGGTTCTCAACAAACTGGTTTTGAATGGTTGAACGGTTATCATTAAAAACAGTTCCGGTACCCGGCCCAACACGACCGCCGTTACCGCCAAGTATCGAGGTATCAATACTAAGGCGAGTTTGCGCTAAGTGGGTGTAAAGGAAAACGTTATCGAGGCTGATTTTATTTTTCTCGTCAAACTTATAATCCAAATGCCCTGACAAACCATTGTTTAGCTGCTGGGTTGAATAGGTGCGGTTGGCCACATCCGAAATAACCGGTTGAAAGCCTTTGCCCGGCCGTGTATCAAGCTGCGCATTGTTAAACTGCGAGTTTGTGCCGTAATATTGGTTTTGATAGCTATCGGCAATTATAAAACCTAGCTTATTATTAAAAAATCTGCGCCCGTAAGTAAAGCCAAACAGCGAGGTTACCGGTGCGTTCTTTTTTGTAAAGTCGAGATTTGCCCTTGAAAAATATCCTGGGGGCGCTTTGTATGATGCGCCAAACCTATCGGCAGGGCTTTGGGTCTGAACCGCGCCGCGATTAAAATCATCGAACTTGCGGTTAAAAAATATACCGCTGTAGCCTATCGATCCGTTCGCTTTAAAGTATTCGTATTCCGGCGCATCTTTAAAAACAAGGTTCACCGTGCCGCCTATTGCATCACCTTCCATCTCGGGGGTTAGGGTTTTACTCACCTCTACCCTGTCCAACAAATCAGAGGGAACAATGCTAAGGGATATAAACCTCGAAACAGGATCGGGGCTGGTTACTTTAACGCCGTTTACTAAGGTGTTGTTATAACGTGGTTCGAGGCCGCGGATAATGGCATAAGCCTCATCTGAGCCGCTGTTACGCTGGATAGTAATTGCCGAAACGCGTTGCAGTGCGTTAGCCGCATTAATATCGGGCGAGCGCTGCATGGCCTGGGCCGAGAGTATGTTGGTAATATTGTCAGCATTTTTCTCCGACTTGCGCGAAGACGCTTCAGATTCGGGGTTTGCCGAACCATACACCTTTACAGCCTTCAGCGATTCGGTTTTTTCAGAAAGGCTAACATTCAAGGTAGCAGCCTGGCCCGCAGTAAACGTTACCTTTTCCTCGTATTCGGTAAAACCTACGTATTTCACCTTAAGCTTGTAGGAGCCGGGGGCGATACCGCTTATGGAGTACCGGCCAAATGCATCGGTTACAGAGCCTCCGTTTTTGCCATCGAAATGAACGAAAGCACCGGTTAAAGGCTCTTTTGTTTGCGCATCGGTTACTTGCCCTTTAAGGCTTGCTGTTTGTGCCGAAGCCATTGATGCAAAGAAGATAAATAATATAAATAAGTAATTTCTACCAATCATATAAATGTGATTTTTTACAAATCATCGGGTCAATATTGGAGAAATACTGAATTTGGGGGCCATAAAAACTTTGTTAACCCAGTGATAATCAGAAGTTAACAATCAATCCGGTTTGAGCCAAAAAGCATATATTAATTATAGCTGAATTCAATAATTATTTAACATCTAACCCAGGGTTTTCCACTGAGATTTGCCGCGGCTTGGGCCGCTTCGTCAGCTGTTTCCCCCTGTTATAAATTAAAGCTTTAAACCTCTCCCACTACAAACCCACTACAAATGCGTATCAGACCAACCGGCATGCGTTAACGGCCGTTTTTGTTTTTAATTTTACCCTAACCAATTACCACTAATTACTATGTTGATATTAACGCGGTTAGCCAAAGCCACCAATTTATTTTTTATTTGCCTGTTGTTAACAGCAGCTTCAACAGTCAGCGCACAAAACAAAAAGCCTAAGTTTAAGGTGATAGCCTTTTATACCGCTCAGGAGGACAAGGCTCACATCAGCTTTGTGCACGAGGCTAACCCCTGGTTCGCGAAAATGGCAACCAAATACAATTTTGTTTACGACTCCACCAAAAACTGGGATAACCTTAACCCGGAGTTTTTAAAAAATTACCAGGTGGTTTTATTTTTAGATACCCGGCCCGATGTGCCCGCTCAGCGCGAAGCCTTTGAAAAGTACATGAAAAACGGAGGCGCCTGGATGGGCTTCCACTTCGCGGCATTTGCGCTTACCCCATCAAAGTTCAACCAGGACTGGGACTGGTACCACAACGAGTTCCTTGGCTCAGGGCAATACGTGAGCAATATCTGGCGACCATCACCGGCGGTGATGGATATCGATAACAAATTCGGCGCAACCAAACATCTGCCCAAAACCTTCCACACCGCACCCAACGAATGGTACCGCTGGGAACACGACCTGCGCCAAAACCCCGACATCAGGATACTGGCTTCTATAGATTCGGCTAGTTTCCCGCTTGGAACGGGGCCCAAGCAATCCGAAATATGGCACAGCGGCTTTTACCCCGCAGTGTGGACCAACACCAAATACCGCATGATATACATGAACATGGGCCACAACGATATGGACTATGAGCATAAATATGATAACACTGATAAAACATTATCGTACACCTTTGCCAATGAAATGGAATCGAAGATGATTTTGGATGCGCTGATGTGGTTGGGGGGTAGAGATTAGTTAATTGAAGGTTAGAGATTAGTTGATTGGAGATTAACAATAAATCACGTCATTGCGAGGAACGAAGCAACCTCTACATAGGACATTCATGAACCGTTATGTTTGTGTCGACCTAAATGCGGCTGATAGGTCAACACGAAGCTTTTGCTTCATTGATTTGCATGCGTAGAGGTTGCTTCGTTCCTCGCAATGACGCGCGTAGAGTCCTAATCTCTAATCTCTAACCTCTAATTAACCAATCTCTAATTAACCAACCTCTGATCACTAATTGTTTGTCCGTCCGGTTTTGAGTTAGGGTCTGATGGAGAAAAAGCGGACAGTATTATAAATAATCGCCTAAATCCCAGCCTGCCTTGCGCTGTTCGGGGGTGGCAATCTTCTCTATTATATCTGATACGGTGAACACCGCACCGGGAATCCAGGATTGCAATTGCTTGCTTTTAAGGCTCCACTCGCTGTGGCTGCCCAGGTCGGGATAGAGGGTAACGTGCCGGTTTTTGAGGGGCAGGCTTATTTGCTGATTAAGGTTGCTTTTACCACCGGTAGCCAGCCAAATGGCTTCCGGATTATGCAAGCTGGCTATAATTGCGGTTTTCTCGCTTTCCACAATAGCAACGGGCTTTTGCGGTTCCTCGCTAAGCTGGTGTTCGCCGAAGAGGCATTGCCGTGGAGAAAAGTCTTGAGTCTTAAGTCGGGAGTCCTGAGTCTCAAAGCCGGAATCAGTGTTTTCTTCTGACTGCCGACTTACGACTTCAGACTTAAGACTCTTCAAACAATGCACCCACGTTACATGGTTAAAGGGCTGCTTAACGCGGCGACCGGTTTCGGCATTGTAGAGCATTATTTTGCCGGTACGTACGCGGCCTGTGGTGTCTATCTGCCAAAATACCGTTGCTCCGGGCCAGTATTTTGAGGTGCCTATCCTGAACCTCCCGATAACATTGCTTGCCAACTGCCTGCCGAAGCGGTTGATAAGATATTGCACAAAGTGGTTTTGCTGGTAATTATTAAAGCTTGCATTTACAATCTCCGGGTTTACACTGTAACCGTTCAGTTGTTCAGTTTGTACTGTTGCTGCCACAGTTGCGTAACTGGGGCCGGTATGCCGTTTGGCATAACCCAGTGGTTTGCTGTATGGGTAAGCGCCATTGCCGGGCTGCCAGGTGCGCTTGCTTTTGTGGGGGTTATCGTTAAAATACTCGCGGGGCTTATAGTGATAACCGCATTTATCCTCGCGGCCGCAGCGGCCCACGTTATCAGCAAGATGTTCGCCGGTTTCAGTATGTATGTAGCGCACAAAGGTACGTTGGCGGCTGTTGCATGCAGGGCAATGATAGCGCGATGAAGGTGTGGTATAGGGTTGTAATGTATATTGGCTCATGGATTTAAGCTTTGCAGTTGATAGTATGAAGAGGTTGTTTGTCCGTCCGGTTTTGAGTTAAGAGTATGGTTGTGAAAAAACGGACAATCCTCGCTCGTCATTGCGAGGAACGAAGCAACCTCTACACAGGACATTCATGAACCGTAATATTTGTGACGACCTAAAGCGGCTGATAGGTCGACACAAAGCTTTTGCTTCATTGATTTGCATATGTAAAGGTTGCTTCGTTCCTCAATGACGCGCGGCGAGATAGTTTTGTCCACTTATTCCTTACTTACCCTCTACTCAAAATCGGACGGACAAAACACTATTGCGCCTGTATGCGGGCTTTAATGTTGGCATTCTTTAATAGCCGGTCAACCTTTTGGAATGATATGCCCAGTTCGTTGCCTATCTCGCGCAGGTTGAGGCCCTGTGCCTTTAGTTCAAGGGCTTTTTCGGTGTGGTCTTCGGTCTGCTGGGTTTTCACATCTTTAAGGTGCACGTTTTCGTGACCGAAGCCTGCAAAAGTATATTGAAGAAAGTTATGCGGCTTGCTGATGTCGAACAGGCAAACAGCATCCTCGCCATAAACCTGCTTGGTATTGCGTTGCTTTACCTGCTTAAGGTAGCGCCTGTCGGCATGTTGGGTGCTGCTGCCTATGGCAAACG
Source organism: Mucilaginibacter flavidus (assembly GCF_024055575.1). Classification (GTDB taxonomy): domain Bacteria; phylum Bacteroidota; class Bacteroidia; order Sphingobacteriales; family Sphingobacteriaceae; genus Mucilaginibacter; species Mucilaginibacter flavidus. Next base: position 114,365 of record NZ_JAMXOE010000021.1, read on the forward strand.
AGCTGTCGCAAAAGTTCATCAGCATACGGCTTCCCTGTAAATCGGTACTGGTAATGGGCTTGCTTTTATCGCGCTTGGGCGTATGCGCCAGTGCAAGTATGCTCAGGTTGTGCTTTACCTTCAGCGCTTTAAGGTATTTCATTAAGGGGAGGGCAAATTTAGCCTGCTCGTTTTCATTGCCTATGTAAGTGATGTTATCAAATATAACAACCTTTGCGCCTGTGCTTATTATAGCGCTTTCAATGCCGCTGTTCAGGTACTCTTCGTATTCCCCAAAGCCTGATGGTGCTTCGCCTTCGGGGTTAAGGTCGGCACGGTACAGGTTGTTCTCAAAAACATAGTGCTGCCCGTAATTTTCGGTGTAACGTGCTTCCAGCTGCTTTGGGCTCAACTCAAAATCGCAGTAAAGCACCGGCTGACCAGGCACATCAAGCCCAAAAGGTTCAATACTTTTGCCACTGCTTATACTATTGGCAATTTGAACGGCAAGGATGGATTTGCCGGCGTTACTGTCGCTGAATAAGATACACAGCTCGCCCTGGTGCCAAAATTCACCGAATAGCATTTCGGGGATAGGCTCGGCTTTGGCAAGCTCCATAACCTCGTTCATGTTACGTACCCGCAGTGAATTGTCGTGCGCCTGCGGAGTGTTGGCAAAGGCTGCCCATTTTGCGGTGTCGGCTTGTAAATCGCCCGCAGTTAGTTTGGTGGTGGGTGTGGTTTGTTGGTTTTCCATTGTTTTAATTGAAATATTATCCCGGTAGTACCCGGGAGTTTGAAAAGATATTTGATTACATTTTTGGCGAAAAAATAAATACATTTCCCCTATAGCCCATCTATACCAGATTGAACCTTGACCTTGCCGTAATCAGCAATGCCCGAGTAATATTATTTTTTTGTGTTGATTGCCCCTACGGTTTAAATAAGGGCGTTGCTTTTGCTTAAAATGTTTGTCCGTCCGATTTTGAGTAGAGATAACTATGTGAAAACCCGGACAAGGTAAATTAGGAAAAGCGGTGTGAATTTGCTTCGATACAAATATAAAGATAATTATTTAAAAAACAAGATAAATCTGTAAATAATTATAAAATATTTTTTAGGTAGATAGGAATGGCTTGAGGTGATGCAGGTTTGTCCGTTCGTTCCTAAAAGGGTGTATACTTAAAATCGGACGGACGGATTACTATAATAACCTGAATTACTAAGTCAATACTCTATGCGTCTCAAAAAAATGTTTATTGAGTAAAAAAATGTAGGTTTGGGTATATATACTTAGATTTATACATGAAAAATTTTGATAGTAGGACTTACAGCGTTAATGATTTTTTAGAATGGTTCGACAATAAGCAGCTTGAGCTAAATCCAAAATTTCAACGGCGCTCGGTTTGGACCGATATAGCAAGATCCTATTTAATGGACACAATCGTTAGAGGGAAACCTATTCCCAAAGTTTTTATTAGGCAGAAGCTAAATATACAAACAAGACAATCGGTTCGAGAAGTCGTTGATGGACAGCAAAGATTAAAGACTATTCTTTCTTTTTTAAAAGATGGTTTTAAGATAAATAAAAAGCATCATACTGTATACGGTGGGTTATATTTTTCACAATTAAACACAGTTGATGAAAATATTCAAACTAATATTTTAAACTATGAGATATCGACTGATTTACTCGTAAATATGCCCGATTCTGAAGTATTAGACATCTTTAGTCGATTAAATTCTTATTCAGTAACCTTAAATGAGCAGGAAAAAATCAACGCTAATCACTTTGGACCATTTAAGACATTAGCAGATCGTCTCGCCCATGTTTTCAATCAATTTTGGATTGATAATAAAATCTTAAAAGAGCCTGAAATCCTAAGAATGGGGGATGTTACTTTGGTTGCCGATTTATTGATAGCAATGATTGAAGGGATAAAGAGTAAAAAGCAGATTAAGAATTACTATGATCAATATGAAAAAGACTTTGAATATGATGTGGAGACTTTAGAGACAAACTTTGCTGAGACTTTATCCGCAATTAGCGACATTTTTAGAGATGAGTTGAAAAATTCAGAATTACGCAGAATTCATCTTTTTTATAGCTTATTCACAACAATATATCATTGTAAATTTGGTTTACCTAATTTTGACGGACCACGACCTGATGATAGCATAACATATACGAAAATCGCGAGCAGATTAGATACTATCAATTCACTATTCGAAGCGGACAGTTTTATCTTTACACCCAATGAAGCCCGGTTTTTGGAAGATAGTAGAAGAGCTACGACCGATACAAATGTGCGATTAAGGCGAACAGAATATATGATTAATTTGATAATTAATTAATGTCATTAGCTGCTTCATTAGCTAGTTATCGTGCATCAATTGTTGAAGCCAACAGTTTTATTTCAATGGCTTTTCAAAAAAATGCAGCGGGCGATTATTTACTTCCGGCTAATCAGCGAAATTTCATAACAGACTCCTCTTTTTTAAAAATGTTTATCGCGTGGGAAACATTTATCGAAAATGCCTTCATAGACTACATGTTAGGAGAACCCTCAATAAACGGTCATACCGTTGTTAAATATGTTCAACCCATAGATCATAACCACGCTGGAAAGATCCTAATCGGAACTCAAAAATATGTAGATTGGTCAAATCCCGAAATAATAAAAAAATTAAGCAATCTTTATTTTGAACCTAGCAATATAATTGATACTTACATAAGTTCTACAATGGCTGATTTGTTCGACTTAAAAACTATACGGAATGCAGCAGCGCATTTAACCTCCACAACTCAAAATCAAATAGTTTCATTAGGGAATCGGCTATTATCTATTAATAATCCAACCATCACTGTGTCGGATTTAATTTTATCATTTGACCCCCGAGCAACTGGGGCAGTAACGGTATTGACGTCTTATTTAACCAAGCTAGATATTTTAGCAGAGGGAATCGCTAATGGATAACACAGAAATATAAATCATACAAATTCCATAAGTCAGTAATGGTATGATGATTTTGTCCATCTTTTCCTCACCACCCCTCTACTCAAAATCGGACGGACAGAGGTAGTAAATAGAGATTAGCTAATTAGAGATTAGTCGAACGCCTTTTCAAACCGCAGTTCCTAATCTCCAGTCTGTAATCTCTAATCACTAATTTCAAACCGCAGTTACTAATCTCCAATCTCTAACCTCTAATCACTAATTTCAAACCGCAGTTACTAATCTCCAGTCTCTAACCTCTAATCACTAGTTATTCAACCAATAAGTAAACTTAAACACCAATCCCCTATTCTTAACGAAGAATGGCCTGGGCAGGTAGTTATCCGTATAAACAATAAAGAAATCGGAGGCCGGGCGGTAGCGCCATTGCAGGCGGGTATTGATGTTGATGTTTTTGCCCTGCTCGTTGTACTGGAAAAAACCGGTGAGGTAAAACTTGTTGGTCATGGTAACATCAACCCTTGGGCCAACCAGCCAGAATGATTTTTGCCCCCAGGGTTGCGGCAGTTGCAGGTTGTTGTAGGTGGTGGCCATCTGGATATTTACATACGGCTGAAAACGGTAACCCACATCGTTTGCCAGGCTGAATTTCTTGCCGCCATCATAATAGCCGCCATAATCGAGCGTAAAATCATAGGTAAACAAGCTTTGGGGCACCGAAAAGAAGGAGATCTCGGCGTTGTTCCAGTGGCTTTGCTGACCTATGGGTAAAAAGCTACCGGTATAGTTGGTTGGGTCGTAAGGCGCTAACAGTCGTACATAATCGTGTTCAACCAGGGCGGTCAGTATACTTTTGCTTCTGAAGGTTATTTGGTACGATAGAAAAGCACGATTATCAGTCGGCTTAAACCCGCCATCGTAATAATCAGTGAGGTTAAGCGTGGGGCCATGACTTAGGATGATGCCCTCTTTCGGGAAAAACAGGCGACTGATATAAGGGTTAAACTTTATGTACCCCTGCCTTGGCACGTAGCCGACACCTGCATCATAATTGGCGCCTACTACTTCGTACTGGCCGCCTGCCGTCCAATACTTATTGGCGAATTGCAGGTTGCCCGCCTGTGTATAATCATGCCCTTTTTTGTTGGGACTGAACGATTTTAAAACCAGCGCTTTCCCTGTGAACAAATTATCGGCCGATGCCAGGTTGTATTCAATACCGAAATTGGTGTTATATTTTGAATTGGCCCCCGTTGTTGCCGCACCGGGCGGATAATTGAACGACTCTTTGTTTACCAGCATAAAGCCAATGTTTGAGCGGGCAAAAACCTTGCGCTGCAGGGCAATCATGGTGAAATTCTGGGCAGGCACGTGGTTATCGTCATTACTGTTGGTTTGCATATCCATAACGCCAATGCGCCAGTTACGGTCCAGTTTGCCGCTCAGCCTTGCACCGGCAATAATGTTTGATGTCAAACCAATCCTGCGCGAAAAAAACGGGCGGATGGATGCATAGCCAAAGTTATTGAACTGATCGCCGTTCTCTAAAAAAAACTGGCGGGTTTCGGGGTAAAACAGTTCATAACGGCTCAGGTTGGTTACCTGCTTGTCAGCATCAACCTGCGAAAAATCGGGATGCACGGTAAGGTCGAGGTTCAGGGCCGATGATATGGCAATTTTGGCATCGCCGCCCGCTTCAACATGTACGGCAGTATTCTTGTGGTTTTGATAGTCTTTGCTGATACCTGTGAGCACATAAGGGATCAGCGAGATATTCTGCCCTGCTTCGGGTGGTGGTGTATCCCATACCAATGTACCAGTATACGCCAGCGATGCCGTAGGAAATTGGCGCGGCACAGGCGTCCAGCTTGATTTTTCGGTAGTCTTCAAATCATTTCGACTGAAGTTTATGCCCCATTCTGATATCCCCTTTTTATAGCGGATTGATTTAAAAGGGATAGCTGCTTCGAAAATGTATTTATCAGGATAATCCTTAACCGCCGACTCCCATTTATTTGTCCAGTTTAAATCAACCTTGCCGCCCTCGTACATGGTGCCGTCCCACTCCGCCCCTACGGCATTTGCACCGAAGCTAAAGCCATTGGTGAGGTCGTTGTAGGTATCCATAAAGAATATAAAGTTGTCGTTCTTCTGAAAAGCGAAGTCACGCTTTAACGATTCAACCATACTTGGGCCGGGCAGCGCTTTATAGCAGGTAGCTATTATGTAGATATTTTTATCATCGTAAGCCATTCGCACTTCGGTGGGTACTTTTGATATGCTGGTATCCATCGGCAGCACCATCCGGAAGTTTTTGGCAACCTCGGCATCCTGCCAGGCTTGCTCGTCGATAATGCCATCGATTTTAACCGGCGAGGTTACCCGGTGGATATGATATTGGTAGTTGCTATTCTTCTTTTGAGCTAAAATATGCAGGCTGAACAGGCAGCAAATGAGTAAAAGTGAGAGCTTCAAATTATGGTGGTTTTAGTAATTATATAATCGATTATACATATATTTCCCTGATATTACCCCAGTTTCCATCATTTTTGATACAAATTGAATATTTTCAGGTTCATTCTGGTACAACTACAGGCCAAAATCGTTCAAAATAAGTGTAATTACACCGCAAATGTTGGTAAATAGCCTATTGTTAGTTATTTTCAGTTAAAAAGTGTTAATTTTTGAAAAATAGTTGCGAAAAAATTAGTCTTGTATTTCTATAGATTATATCTTTGCATTAATTATTATTTTCGTCCTAACCAATTAGTTCTTTATGATGAATAATGAGGTCAGTTACTACAAAAAAGAGTGAGCGCCCGCTTCCTCTTTTTTTGTTTTATAGCCATTTTAAATCCCGGATATCTCACCCCGCAGGTCTCCTTTCAGGCCTGAATTATACTCCCGCAACATCACCCCACCCACAGCATTGCCTTTAGCATTTAACAATTGCTTTACGTTTTTCATAACACCGATGTAAATTAAGCTTTAAATTTTGAGCCTTATCCTTCTTTTCTCCAGCGCCCCGGTAATTAATATCACAATGAATGATATAGCGAACGACCGGATAATGCCACCTGTGCCCTCATCTAAAAATTCAGGATACCTGAAATGAACCAGCGACATGAGGCCCACCAAAAGGTAAGGAATTAAATAGCAGATTAACGTGCTGGTGCCGGCAGGCTTGATAATTTTAAACCAGTCTTGTTTGCCTTTAACATCAACCAAAAATATAATCAGCTCGAACAATAGTACCCCTATCCCGGTGCACAGGTATATCCATGAGGGGGTGGAGTAAATTTTTGAGATGCCATGGGTATAAGGGCGTACAATAAAGCCAAGCGCAATTAAAGCTGCACCCAGTGCCGTAAATATTGGCCATAGCCATTTGTAGCTGCCTTTGGCTATTATTTTTGAATACAGCAACGATACCACCACCCCAAACATCATCAGCGCGGCGCACGAGCCATCCTTAATTACCCATATGCTCAACCGGTAAATTTTATCTTTGAAAACCAGGAACACATCGCCATGCGAAATAAGGTTGACTATAACTAGCGCCACCAGTGCGGCAACCAGCCAGGCAAAGTTGCCTCTTACCAAAAGATATACACCGGCACAAACCAGGTAAGCCCAGCCTATAAGGCCTAATATGCCCCACCATGATGGCTCCAACCAGCGGGTGCCTGTTCCTTCATCAGCATTACCCTTATATAAAATACCGAGAATAATCAATATCGCAATGCCAAGGCCCATTAGTCCGTAGCGTTTTGCTTTTGCCATGGTTTGGGGGTAGTCAAGCCATATTAAAAAAAAGCTGGCGGTGAGCAAAAGCTCCCATACGGCATGGGGCAGCAGCGCCTGGCTACTGTACTCTTCCATATTTACATGGAAAAAGCCCATCACTATAAGCGCAAACGAGCGTAAAAGAATATAGACAGCAATCTCCCAAAAATTAGCTTTCTCCAGTCGGCGGCCTATTGCCAGCGGAATTGATAAACCTGCGATGAAAAGAAACAGTGGAAAAATAGTATCTGCAAAGTGCATCCCGTCTTCCCAGCCCTTTACGTGGTCAATCCATTGGGGAACATGACTAACGCCGCTAAGGTCATTAACAAAAATCATGAAAAACATGTTGATTGCCCGGAGTACGTCGATAGATAAAAGGCGTTTTGGCTGAAGCATTGTAAAGGGTTTTTAACCAGGTTTGTATTAATTGATTTAAATATAAGGGCTATTATTTTATTTTTCGTGTATCGTTTCTGTTATAATTACATAAGGAGGGATATCTTTTTAAAAAACATTAATAACATGGGTGGTGTGCAGATTTTTGTAGAGGAGTTGTAGTATGAAAGGTTAGAGGTTATTTAACCACGGACATTGCAGAGAAGTCGCTAAATAATGGAGAAAAAAGATGTTTACAGCGATTATACCGCGCGGAAACAAGCAGCGAGTGGTTATAAGTTTAACGTCAGTTCGATATAAGAATTAGTACTAACTAGGGGCTCGCGTTTCGCCTCACCTAAATCCTCTCCAAAGGAGAGGACTTAAGCTTCGCTCCTCAAAATTTGCTTTTCAGAACCCTCTCCTTTGGAGAGTAATAGCCTATGAAAAGACATTTAAAATATGTATCTTTATGATAATGAACATAATAGAAGTACTTGCAAGGTATCACGAGCAGGAGACCTGCATATCG
>NZ_JAMXOE010000022.1 GCF_024055575.1 Mucilaginibacter flavidus
CACTTTATTATAATCATTGCCCCCCTCGTCCTGTATAGTAAATTTACGCAAAACACTTTGAACTTCAAAGAACTTTTTTTCATATTTTTGTTTGTCCCAACTGATATATAGTTACCTTTTTTTAATATGCTGTATATGCGTAATTGGGTTTTATGCCGAGGGACAAACCGATACTGCTACTGTTGACCCGACGCAGCCTTTCGGCAAGATTGATAAAGCCGAACTAGCCGCCAAGGTATGTGATTTTGAACCCGATGCCAATGCCGAGGTGCTTTTTGACAAAGGCAAAATATCGGTTACGCCGGCATACCATATATTGATGGAACGGCATACGCGGATCAAGATTTTTAATGATAAAGGTAAGGACCAGGCCAATATTCGGATTGTTTTTTTTGGCGGCAACAATGCCGAAAACATAAATAGCCTTGAAGCAGAGACCATTAACCTTGAGAACGGGAATATTGTATTTAAAAAAATTGATAAGGTAAATATTTACCGGCAGCCTATAGATAAGTTCCGCACTGCATTAACGTTTTCGTTCCCCGATGTCAGGCCTGGTTCGGTAGTCGAATTTAAGTACACCCGCACAATCCAGTCGGTTGTGGATTATCCGGATTGGGACTTTCAAACCCGGATACCTACCAGGTACAGTGAGCTGGAGGCATCATGGATAGGAACTTTGTATTATAATGTTGTGCCCCAGGTGCACCACCAATACGCAGTTAACACCGGGCGAATTATGTCAATTGCTTATATCCCCTCACTTGTTACAGAGCCTTACATGACATCGCTAAAAGACAATGCCGACAGGGTAACGTTTACGCTCTATGCAGTTCGCACCCAGGATGTATCGATGAATATTTCAGATACCTGGAAAAAACTCGGGCTTGAGATGGACGAATACGACCATTTTGGCGGTCAGTTTAATAAGGGCCTTAAAGGCGAAAACATTATTCTTGACAAAGCGAAGCAGATTTTGAACCTGGATGAAAAAATAGCATACATTTTTAGTGAAGTAAAAAACAGCATGAAATGGGATGGCAATGATGCCAACTACACCAGCGACGGTATATCAGACGCGTGGAATAAAAAGATCGGGAATTCGACCGAGATTAATTTGATCTTGTATCACCTGCTGTTGAAAGCCGGCGTGAAGGTTTATCCTATGCTGGTAAGCACCCGCGAAAACGGGAAGATAAACTCAACGCTTACAAGTGCATCCCAATTTAACAGGGCCGTTGCCTACATTCCTGCCGATAACGGGATGTATGTGCTTGACGCTACCAATAAATACAACCTTTATAACGAAATTCCGGATGAGGTGCTGAACGGCAAGGGGTTTTACTTTAGCCGCGATGATGACAAGTTTGAACTGGTTAGCCTTAAAAACTTAGCGCCGATACGACAGATGGTATCGGTAAATGCCGAGATAAAAGCCGATGGCAAAATGAACGGTACAGCCCACATAACCAGTTACAGCTATCACCGTATTAACGCCATTAATAAATATAAGACCGATGGCGACAAAAAGTATAGCGACTTTTTAACCAATAATGATAATAACTTAAAAATCGCCTCGCTTAAGCTGGAAAACATGGAAGTGGATACTTTACCACTGGTGCAAAACATTGCCTTTACCGAGGATCTTTCCGGTAGTGATGGCAATTACATCTACTTCAATACCAACTTATTTACCGGCCTGCACAGCAATCCGTTTTTAAGTGAACGCCGCAGCACTGACATCGACTTTGGCTATTACAATAAATTATCGACAAGTGGTATTTACAAAATACCTGCCGGGTATAAAATAGATGTGTTGCCCGAGAGCTTATCCATAGCGATGCCGGATAAAGGCATAACTTTTAAACGGGTGGTTGCGCAGGAAGAAGGCACCATTATGATACGGTACGTGGCTGATTTTAGCAGGTTTGCATATTTTAAAACCAGCTACCCCGAGTTACGGGAATTTTTTAAGAAAATGTACGAAATGTTGAATGAACAAATTGTGTTAAAAAAGGGATAAACATGTATAACAAATATTTTAAATACTTTTTACTGCCGGCAGCGGTGTTGCTTTTGTGTGCCAAAACCTACAGCCAGGATAAGAAAATTGACCCCGGTTTATATAGCGCTGCAGGTATACCCGATTCGTTGAAAGAGGATGCAAATTCGGTACTGCGTTATAGCATGCATGATATCACCGTTAAAGGCCCCGGTAAGGCTGTTGAGAAAATACATACGATAGTGACCATACTAAATGAAAAAGCTAATGATGAGGCGGTAATAACTTTACCTTATAACCGCAAATTCATAGCGGTAAGTTCATTTGAAATGATAATTTATGATGCCACCGGGAAGCAGCTAAAAAAATACCATAAAGGTGACATGTATGAACACGCTGCATATGATGACGCAGCGTTAGTAACAGACGATCGCTTGATGACCGTAGGCCATTCCGTTGCCAGCTACCCAACAACTGTTGAAATGATTTTTGAAATTGACGAAAGCAGTATGATAGACCTTGATACCTGGCATATACAGGGAGAAGAGCAGTCGATACAAAATTCATATTACCACATCGCCATAAGCAACGATGCTGGCTTTCGGTATTTGACTAAAAACACCAATATTAAGCCACAAAAAACATCTGTGGGTAATACAGACAACTATCTGTGGGAAGTTTCAAATTTAAGGGCTATAAAGCCTGAAGAAGGCTCTGCGCAGTGGAGGGTGCTCCCCCGGATAGATTTTGCAGCAGGTAAATTTGAATATTACAGCATACCGGGCGATATAAGCACCTGGCAAAATTATGGCCAATGGCAGTGGAACCTCAACTATGATGTAGCCACACTTAGTCAGCAGCGGGTAAACGAAATTCGCACCATGACTGCCGGCATACAAACCGATAAAGAGAAGGCTAAGTTTTTATACAATTACCTGCAAAAAAACATGCGGTATGTATCGATACAATTAGGCATTGGAGGACTGAAGCCCTTCCCTGCCGATTTTGTTGACCAAAAAAAATACGGCGACTGTAAGGCGCTCTCAAACTATATGGTCGCCATGCTGAGGGCAGTAAATATACCGGCTTATTACGCCAAAGTGAGGGCCGGGGCAAATGAAGAACCATGTAACGCCTCCTTTCCCTTCGATATGTCTAATCATATCATCGTTTGTGTGCCATTTAAAGGCGATACCACCTGGCTGGAATGCACCAGCAGTACGCAGCAATTTGGAAAGCTTGGTAGTTTTACCGAAAACCGAAATGCGCTGTTAGTTACCGAAGATGGAGGTAAACTGGTTAATACCCCTCGTAGTACCGCCGATGATAACCAGTTTAATGGTGAGGTACACATTGCATTGGATGCCGACGGTGGCGCAAAAGCCCAGGTTAAAATTAGCGGCACAGGTGGCTTCAGGGATGAGTTTTTAGCGGTAGAGGCGATAAAGACCGATGACCAAAAGCGTTTCTTTCAGCGGGCATTCAACATGAAACAGCCTTCCGTCTTTGAAATTGAACCATCGACAGACAACAATTGGACTAAACAGGTAAGCCTTATCCTGGAGTACGATAAATTTTGTGATGTAGCTGCCGGCGACAAACAGTTTTACCGGCCTAAAATATTTGATTTATGCGGCATTACCGTACCGGTATTGGAGAAAAGAAAATCGGATTTTTATTTTGAAAAACCAATGCAAATGTCGTGCGTTACAAACATTGATTTGCCCACAGGTTTCGAAGTAGAGACCCTGCCCGCAAACCAAAGCCTTAAGTTTACGTATGGCATTTACGAGGTAAACTACACCTATGACGCTGCAAAAAACCAGGTGATTAGCAAGGCAAATTTTAAGCTGACGAACCATGTGATACCTGCTGCAAAATACACCGAGCTGCAGCAATACCTTGATGCTGTAGCCAAAGCGCAAAATAAAAAACTGGTGATAAAGCGCAAAGCGTAAATTTGATACTGTTGATTACCGGAATTTTTAACAAAATTGATGCTTGATTTGAAGAAAACTAACCGATGAATCAGAAAAAAGCATTGTTGGGTATAACTTGCTCAGTAGTTGGAGTATTAGGCGTATTATTCCTTTGCGACGTTGTAAGTTTTGTGGAAGATCTTTATTTTAAACAAAACAGAAGCCTGGTTGATTTCCTTCCCGGTGGTGGATTTATTTTGGCGTTCTGTTTTCTTTTGTTTATAGGTATTGTTTTGCAAATCACCTTGTTTAGGGTTCTATATCGACTCAAAAACCTGTTTAAGGCGTTAATTGCCATAGGTATTGCTGTCTTAATTGTTTTAATAACATATATTTTCTCACAATCTTTAGATACCGGCATATTTTTCTCGATCGGATTCCTGGTTTATACGATATTGAATTTTTTTACTCATAAAAAATTAAGCACAATTATTAAAGCGGGTAATAAAGCGCAAGGCGTAAATTTGCCTGATGATTTTCAGGCTCGATGAACGTTTGCTGTTTCCTAACCCGGCTTTAGCCGAGGATGATGGCTTGCTGGCTATCGGCGGCGATTTATCAACCGAACGCCTGATGTTGGCCTATCAAAATGGCATTTTCCCGTGGTACAGCGAGGATGAACCGATACTGTGGTTTTCGCCGCACGAACGGTTTGTGCTTTACCCGGATGAATTGAAGGTGTCAAAATCAATGCAGCGGGTGTTAAAATCGGGCAAGTTTAGTATCACCATAAATAATGCTTTTGAAGCGGTTATTGCAGCCTGCTCAAAAGCCCCGCGCCCAGGCCAGGACGGTACGTGGATAACGGCAGACATGCAGGCGGCATATATCGACCTTAATAAAAAAGGCTATGCCCACTCTGTTGAAGTATGGGAGAAGGGCGAACTGGTTGGCGGCTTATATGGGGTACAGGTAAACAACGTTTTTTGCGGCGAAAGCATGTTCAGCAAAGTAAGCAACGCCTCAAAGGCAGCACTGATTTATTTGTGCAAAAGCGGAAAATATAATTTGATAGATTGCCAGGTATACACCCCGCATTTGGAATCGATGGGGGCCAGGATGATAAGCCGTGCGGAGTATGCCACGGTACTGGAAGGTACTTCGGTATAAAATGCAGTTTTATTCCCACCAAAAAATGCCGTAGTTTGCAGTTGCCGTTGGGCTATTGGCAGGCACATATTTTTTCACTGTAAACTGCCAACTCAAAACTGCCAACTTAAAGCATGGAGACCAAAAAAGAACGAATAATACTAGGCATCGACCCCGGCACCGCGGTAATGGGCTACGGCCTGGTAAAAGAGGTAGGCACTAAAATTGAACTGATAAGCCTTGGTGTGGTGAAGATGGAAAAAATTGACGACCACATGCTGAAGCTGCAGCGCATTTTTGAAAAAACCGTCGCTCTTATTGATAACTATAACCCGGATTGCCTGGCCATTGAGGCCCCGTTTTATGGTAAAAACATACAGGTGATGCTAAAGCTTGGCCGGGCACAGGGCATGGCAATTGCCGCCGCCCTGTCGCGCAATTTGGATATTACCGAATATGCGCCCCGCAAGATAAAACAATCCATCACCGGCAATGGCAACGCCACAAAGGAGCAGGTTGCCGCTATGCTGCAAACCCTGCTCAAATTTACCGAAACTCCGGATTTTCTTGATGCTACAGATGGACTGGCTGTAGCAGTTTGTCATTCATTCCAGCGCGTACCCACGGGCAAAGGCGGTGGCAGCAAAAAATCATACTCCGGCTGGGATACTTTTGTGCAGGACAATAAGAAGCGGATTGTGTGAATCTGATATTTAGCTTAAATCTACCGGTTTAAACTGCAATATTTAAGCTTATTTTAGAACAAAACAGTTATGCCGACTGGCTTGATTGAATATGCAGTGCTGTCAAAACAGTGTCAGCATATCGCTTATTTTGTTTTGCTATATTTGATTAAATCTGTTTGATACCTGCATCTCCGGAAGAACAAGTAAAGTTGGTTGGCTATAGATTTTGTATAATATTCTGTAAATCAATTATTTATATACAATTTAAAGGATCGCATAAATAGTGTTTCATAGCAATTCCCCTATAAAACAGCCAGTCCTGTTTAAAATACCGATAGATAGTCCAGTTTAATTATTCGTATTTTTGCAAAAAATTGGGTGCCAAATGGTTAATAAGACGATAGTAGCGGGTGCCGGCGGATTAGTGGGCGGCGAGCTGTTAAATATTTTGCTCTCTTCACCTGGCTATGATGAGGTTTTGATTTTGGTACGAAAGGAATTACTGCTAAAACACCCGAAGTTAACACAATTGGTTGTTGATTTTAACAGGTTGCATTACTATTCGGCTGCAATAACAGGCAATACGCTGTTTTGCTGTCTTGGTTCAACCAGGAAGAAAACGCCGGACCTAACTGAATATCGGAAAATTGACCATGATTATCCGCTTCAATTGGCGCAGATAGGTTTAGCTAATAACATAAGCCAATACCATTTAGTGTCGGCAATTGGCGCGGACCCCGGTTCGTCGAATTTTTATACTAAAATGAAGGGCGAAACGGAGCGGGATATTATTAACGTCGGATTGCCCGGATTGCATATTTACCGGCCATCATTTTTAGCGGGTAAGCGGAACGAGAGCCGGCCAATGGAAGGTTTCTTTTCAATAGTGATGAAGTTAGTTGATCCGCTGTTGTTTGGAGGCTTAAGAAAATACAAAAGTATAGCGGCTGCCACAGTGGCAAAAGCCATGTTCAATCAATCATTAAAGAACGAACCGGGGGTCCATATTTACCCCTCAGATAAAATAAAAGAACTAGCGTGAGTAATTATATATCAGCAGAAAATTTAGGTCACTCCTTTCACGACCACTGGCTTTTCAGAAATGTGTCCATCGGCATTAACCGCGGGCGTCGTGTAGCCCTTGTGGGCATTAATGGCGCGGGGAAAACCACGCTTTTAAAATTGTTGTCCGGCAGCTTAAAACCAACCGAGGGCAAAGTTGCCCAAATGCGCGATTTAAATCTGGGCTATCTGGAACAGGATCCATGGTTTAAAGATGCAGTGACCATAAGCGACTATATCTTCCATGCCGACGATATTCAGCAGCAAATGATACGCAAGTATGAAGAATTGCTTGAAAACGACCCCGACAATGAAAAGGCCATCGCCAATGTGATGGAAGAGATGAGCAATGTGGATGCCTGGGAATATGAATATAAAATTAAGACCATTTTGGGCCGACTGGATATTCATCACCTAAATCAAAAAATCAATACACTATCTGGTGGTCAGAAGAAACGTTTAGCACTTGCTAAACTATTGATAGAAGATCCGGACATCTACATTTTGGATGAGCCAACCAACCATTTGGATATAGATACCATTGAATGGCTTGAGAAATTACTGACCGACGGCTCAAAAACTATCCTGATGGTTACCCACGACAGGTATTTCCTGGATAATGTGTGTAACGAAATTTTAGAGATAGATAAGGGTAAGATAATCCCTTATGTAGGTAACTACGGTTATTATTTAGAGAAAAAGGCCGAACGCGAAAGCGCCGACGAAGCATCTTTCCAAAAAAACAGTAATTTATTACGTAAAGAACTGGAGTGGATGCGCCGTCAGCCGCAGGCCCGTGGAACCAAATCAAAAGCGCGTATTGATGCATTTTACGATTTGGAGGAGAAAACCAAAAACGGCGGAGCTAAACAAAAAGTTGAATTAAGTGTAAAAACAGCACGCCAGGGAAATAAAATTATGGAAATGAATCATCTCTATAAGGCATTCCGCGGCCAAACTTTCATAAACAACTTCAGCTATATATTCAAAAAAGGTGACCGGATTGGCTTAGCTGGTAAAAACGGAAGCGGTAAATCAACGCTACTAAACTTAATAACCGGTGGCCTGGAACCTGATAAAGGAATAATAGATAAAGGTGAGACTACTGTAATTGGATATTTTCATCAGCAGGGAATAACTTTTAAAGAAGATGAGCGCGTTATCGATATCGTAAAAAACGTAGCTGAGTTTATTACTATGGCCGACGGCAAGTTAATATCGGCCTCTGCCCTACTCACATTGTTCCTTTTTCCCCCGGCTAAACAGTATGGATTTATATCAAAACTAAGCGGCGGCGAGAAAAAACGATTGCAGCTGATGAGTATACTGATGAAAAATCCAAATTTCCTAATTCTGGATGAGCCAACAAACGACCTTGATATTGATACACTGAACGTATTGGAAGAGTTTTTAACCAACTACACCGGTGTTTTAATGATAGTATCGCACGACAGGTACTTACTCGATAAGTTAACCGACCAGCTTTTTATAATGGAAGAAGGCGGCCATGTAAAAATATACAACGGAAATTATTCGTCATACCGGCTGGAGTTAGAAGAAAACAAGCAACAAAATAAGCGCAACCCCGTTATTGAAACACCCAAGGCAGAAGTAAAAAAGAATAAACTTAATTTCAAGGAGCAAAAAGAACTGGATAACCTCGAAAGCGAGATAGCATCAATTGAAAAACAATTAAAAGAACGGAATGATGCGCTTAATGTGGTAGGTATACAGCCGGCGAAATTAAACGAAATACTACAGCAAATACAAACACTAAATAGCCAACTGGATGAAAAAAGCTTCCGTTGGATTGAGTTAACAGAATTAAAAGAGGCTTAACTATGAAAACTTCGGATGTATTGGCCTCTATTGGTGTAATAATATTACTCGTAGCCTTTTTACTAAATTTATATAAAAAGCTACCGTCCCAGAGTAAAACTTATAGTTTAATGAACTTTATAGGGGCTGGAATTTGTTGTTTCTCTTCATATTTAATAAAGTTTTACCCCTTTGTGTTACTTGAAGGAGTTTGGGGATTATTTGCTCTATTATCATTGCTTGGTGTTCCACGTGGAACATCGATCGAAAAAGATCAATAATTAAAGCATGTTCCACGTGGAACATATAATTAAAATGTTTAAAAAGTATAATGTAATAGTTGTAGGCGCCGGTCACGCCGGTTGCGAAGCAGCAGCAGCGGCGGCAAACCTCGGCTCGTCCGTGCTATTAATCACCATGAATATGGGGGTTATAGCGCAAATGAGCTGTAATCCCGCTATGGGCGGGGTTGCAAAAGGGCAAATAGTACGCGAGATTGATGCTATGGGTGGCTATTCCGGAGTTATCACGGATAAGACGTCCGTGCAATTTCGCATGCTCAACCGCTCAAAAGGCCCCGCCATGTGGAGTCCACGTGCACAAAGTGACCGCATGCGCTTCGCGGAAGAATGGCGCCTGGCTTTAGAACGCATACCTAATGTCGACTTCTGGCAGGATACGGTTACTTCTCTATTGGTAAAAAACAACACCATTTCCGGCGTAAAAACATCACTAGGTATTGAGATCGAAGCCGATGCTGTAGTACTAACCAATGGCACATTCTTGAATGGATTAATACATATAGGCGAGAAAAGGTTTGGAGGTGGTCGTACTGCAGAGAAAGCAGCTACCGGTCTAACTGAGCAATTGGTTGAATTAGGTTTCGAATCCGGCAGGATGAAGACCGGTACCCCTCCCCGTGTTGATGGTCGCAGCCTAAACTATAGCTTGATGGAAGAACAATGGGGAGACGAAGAGCGTGGCCGTTTTTCTTTTACCGACGTTGAACAACCAAAAGAACAACGCTGCTGCTGGATAACCTATACCAACACAGCCGTACACGAAACATTAAAAGAGGGTTTCGAAAAGTCGCCTATGTTCACAGGCCGTATAAAGGGTCTCGGCCCAAGGTATTGCCCATCAATCGAAGATAAAATAAACCGCTTTGCTGAACGTGACCGCCATCAAATCTTTGTTGAGCCTGAAGGTTGGAACACCGTCGAAATTTATGTAAACG
Source organism: Mucilaginibacter flavidus (assembly GCF_024055575.1). GTDB lineage: Bacteria > Bacteroidota > Bacteroidia > Sphingobacteriales > Sphingobacteriaceae > Mucilaginibacter > Mucilaginibacter flavidus. Next base: position 9,874 of record NZ_JAMXOE010000022.1, read on the forward strand.
GATTTTCCACTTCACTACCCGAGGACATACAGTACAAAGCTCTAATACAAATACCCGGTTTTGAAAAAGCAAAGATGTTCAGGCCAGGGTATGCTATAGAGTACGACTACTTTCCCCCTACCCAGCTTGGTTTAACACTTGAGACGAAATTGATCAGTAACCTATATTTCGCCGGGCAAATTAATGGAACAACCGGCTATGAGGAAGCGGCATCCCAGGGCTTTATTGCTGGTATAAATGCTCATCAAAAAATTCATGATAAGCACGAACTCATTATGAAACGCTCCGAATCATACATTGGTGTATTGATTGATGACCTTGTGACCAAAGGAACTGAAGAGCCCTACCGCATGTTCACATCACGGGCTGAGCATCGTTTATTGTTAAGGCAAGACAACGCTGATATTCGGTTGAGCCCGATAGGTCATGAGCTTGGTTTGATAAATGACGAACGGCTTGAAAAAGTAAACAACAAAATAAAAAACTCCGACGAAATTGTTGCCTATACCAGATCAAAATCAATAGCGCCGGCCGACGTTAATTCTTTGCTTGAAAGCCTTGACACCAGTTCCCTTACCCAAAACACAAAACTGTTTAATTTAATAAGTCGCCCACAAATTGGTTTTGAAGATTTGCGTAAGGCGGATACATTACTTAATGAGTTGCTGTCTGTCTACGATAAAGAAACAATTGAACAAGCAGAAATTAAAATTAAATACGAAAGCTATTTTGAGAAGGAACTGGAGATTGTAGCCAAGATGAAGAAAATGGAAGACAAGGAAATAAACCCCGGCTTCGATTACAACCACCTGGTTTCCCTGTCGAAAGAGGCCCGCGAAAAATTGATGAAAATAAAACCACGCACTTTAGGGCAGGCATCCAGAATTTCGGGGGTAACACCGTCGGACATATCGGTTTTAATGGTTCACATCACCAGATAGTATTATAATTAATTGATAATTAGATGTTTATAAAAAATTCTCGTTAGATTAATTATTTTAAATTTTTAATATTACAGCTCGTCAAAATAAAAAAATCGATTATAGCGTTTAAAAACCATGTTAAATAAAAAGCCGCCTTTTTCCGGGTTACTATTTTGTGTTTTTTGTGCCATTTTACTCAATTTTGGGTGTGCAAACCGCCAATTACCCCAGGGTGGACCCCGCGACCACGATCCGCCAAAATTATTGAAGGCAACCCCGGAAAATATGACCCGGCATTTTTCGGCCAAAACCATCAAGCTCGATTTCGACGAATATTTTAAACTAACAAATACTTACTCGGAAGTTACCATGAGCCCTACCCCGGCTAAACTACCGGAGTACAAAATAAAAGACAAGAGCATAATCATCAACCTTAAAGACACGCTGGAAAAAAATACGACCTACGTTATAAATTTTGGTAAGGCAATCGCCGACGTAAATGAGTCGAACGTTTTAAAAAATTTTACGTACGTTTTTTCAACCGGCGAACACATCGATTCACTGAGTGTTTCGGGAACCGTATTTAATACATCAACCGGGCTGAAAGAAAAAGACGCGACGGTGATGCTTTTTACATTAAAACAGGACTCGCTTTTATTTGGCAAAAAGAAACCAAGCATTTACGCGACTACCGACAGCGCCGGTAATTTTTCTTTAAATAACCTGCACCCCGACGATTACCGTATATACGCTTTGAAAGAACAAGCACCGGACAAAATTTATAATAAGGACGATGAACTCATAGCTTTCAGTAAAAAACCCATCCACCTGGAACGTGACAGCGCAAATATTGAATTAAAGCTATTTAAACAAGCGCCAGCCAAATTCAGGGTTGAGCGAAGAAGTGACGCCGACAGCCGTATGGTAATGACATTTAATCGCAGACCGGATAACCCTTCTTTAAAGATTCTATATCCTGCCGATTTTGACAAGTACAAAATTGCAAACTTTACCCCCACTCACGACACCGTTAGTTTATTTATGCGTAACCTGGCGTTCGACTCCCTGAGTGTTGCCATACTCGATAAAAATAAACCCATCGATACCGTTTACTTTCGGAAACGTTTAAAAGAATCATATAGCCGTACTATTTATTTCAGTTATAATATTACCAACGATAATCATCTTAAACCGGGAACCGACCTCATTATAAAATCAAACTATCCTATTGAGAATTTTGATAGCAACCTTTTTAGTTTGAAAGAAGATTCTGCAGAAGCAAGTAATTATACCATACAAAAAGATACCTCAGACCAGAGAAACCTGGTAGTAAAATATCGCTGGAAGCAAAATGACAATTATACACTCACCATCGAAAACAGCGCTATAACTGACATTTATGGCGAAAAAAATAAACGTCCCCCCATTAAAAAATTCACTATAGATAAACAGGAAAATTACAGCTTGCTTACCCTGGCAGTTACCGTTCCGGATACCGGCAAATCTTACATAGTTGAACTATACAACGAACAAAAGCAATTGTTACGAACTGATGTTATACATAAAACAGCGTCATTGATTTATAAAAACTACTTAACAGGAAAGTACAATGTTAAAGTGATTTATGACGCTAACAATAACGGCAAATGGGATAGCGGCACCGTTAAGCTAAAACAACAGCCCGAAAATATTTGGATAGACGAAACTCCCATAACCCTCCGGGCTAATTGGGAACAGGTTACGCCTATAACAGTGCCCAGGGAACCAACTACTCCTTAAACCATCCGGAATACATAATATATCTTCCGGGCAACTCATCAAGCAAGGTTCGTTGCTCGGGAGTTATAGGTTTTATTTTTTTTGCCGGTGTTCCTGCATAAAGGAAACCGGATTCACAGATCGTTTTCTCAAGGACAACCGACCCAGCAGCAATAATTACATATTCTTCAACAATGGCGTGATCCATCACTATTGCGCCCATGCCAATCAGCACGTTATCTTTAAGCGTGCAGCCATGTACCAGGGCGTTGTGACCAATAGATACATTGTTACCAATGTGGGTTGGTGCATACATATAGGTGCAATGGATACAGGCGCCATCCTGTATATTGGTATTATTTCCAATCTTAATATAATGTACATCCCCGCGTATAACAGCATTAAACCAAATGGAGCAGTTATCACCAATCTCGACATCGCCTACAATAGTGGCATTTGGTGCAATAAAACAGTCATTTCCCCATGAGGGGCTTATATTTTTAACCGGCAGGATTACAGGCATCTTTTAATTAGTGAATTAGTGAGTTATTCTAATATTTAAGTAAATTCGATAAAACCCAAACTTACTTATAAACCTCCCAACTATGATAAAGTTATCGTTAACAATTTTCTTTTTGTTTGGATTGGTGTTTTGTTACGGCCAGGCTAATCATCAATTAGACAAAGACACTACCCGTTTTAAAAATGCGCCACTTTACATTTTACAGTTGCCATTAGCTGACCCATTAGAAGCATCGGGAATTATAATAAAACCTGACAATATTGAATCAATAAACGTCTTTAAGGACGGTGCCAACACCAAAGAATATGGTAAAAAAGCGATCAACGGCTTAATCATTATTAAAACAAAAAAAACTCTTAAATTACTATCAATTAACCAATTACTTACATTAAATCATATAAAAAATAACGGTTTGCCTCTATTTATTGACAGCGCAATAGCAAATATGCCAGGCACATATTATTTTGAAAAGGAAATGGTTAAATCAGTAAAGGTAGAAACTGAAAAAGAAACCGGTATGAAGTATATCAATATAGCTACCTTGTTTCCTGTTCATCGCTTAAAAAGCGACGAAATATATATTAAATGACAGGAACGTTTTTATTTATAAAGACGTTAATTTTATTATAAATTTGCCGGTAACAATACGCGGAAATAGCTCAGCTGGTAGAGCATCAGTTTCCCAAACTGAAGGCCGCGGGTTCGAATCCCGTTTTCCGCTCTTTAATATTACTATTACCTTACAGCCTGTTTATCTCAAACGTCAGCTTATTAGTATATTGCTCAAAATAATGAATACATAGCCTGGTATTATTTACAATCCATTCCAAAATTATTTCGGTATCCGTTATCTCTTTACTTTGAGGCTCACCAAATATTTCTACAAGATGGATCTTTATTAATTCTAAACTTTCCTTTGCTTCTTCATTACCGGTTACGGAAAAAACTATTGAGTTAAATATTTTATAAACACTATCCTCGCGATGTTTCCAATAAGTAGTTGCTAATGGAAAAGTAAGCCCTTTTAAAATAGTATGTTCGCCCCAGTTATAAACAGACCTATCAGCAAATAACTTTTCATTTACCTCTAAATCCTTTGATGATTCTTTTACAGGCGTACCCCATTCCAGGAACTTATTATTGTCTTCAAACAATATTCCATAACCAAGCAGTTCATTTAAAGAACTATTATTTATATCGAATTTTACTTTCTTACTTCTTTTAAAGAAATTAAACAAGCTCATTAAAAACAACTTATAATATTACAACTTTCAAAATTATTCCAAAGTGAGCCGCCACATCCCGAAAGGGTTTCCAAATAATTCATCCCCTTTATATGGCTGATTATCCTCTTCTGTTATTCTATAAAACGGTGAATCTATATCTGTTTGAAAAGTTTGATTAGCTTTAATCACTGGCTTGTCAATAACCTGATAGTAATTAAAAATCCGTACCGCATTTTGGGCAGTAACAAAATCAAGACCAGATACGATGGTATCTTTCAACCCTATATTATGCATTCCGCATGAATAAGTCGTTCCGTCCGTCATCATCAGTGAATCCACTACAAACATTTCGTAAATGGCAGCATCATCCAATTGCGCGGCCAGTCTATTCCAGGTCACATTATCAAATGCCTTTCCCGCAGATTCAATTTTAATCCCAATCCCACCAATATCTAACACCCAGGTTGCGGCATATGCCAATCTTCTGGCTGCATCTAAACTCCCTGTTTCACCTGAAATATATATAACTGCCTTGTGCTTATCTATCTCATCGATAGTATCGTTTGAAATACGTATTACCTTACCTGCGACTTTAAACGAATTCTTCATTCTATTATCGTATTCAGCCATTTCAAATACATAATGGACTTTGTTCTTTACATCCATCAGTACATCGCCAACTGCCATAAACGCTCCGTTGGTCCCTGAAAAAATTTCTATTTTATCTTCAATATGGCTCGGTATACATATTACAGAAGTAACAATCTGTTTGTTAACTTGAACTTCCTTCCTTTTCAAAAAATCAAATAAGCTCATTACAGAATCTTATAATCCTACAAATCCAAAAAATCTTAGTTTAACAAACGGTATCATGAACTTCTTGCGCATGCGGAGCATAATCAGTAGTATAATGTAACCCACGGCTTTCCTTCCGCATCATCGCAGATTTTACTACCAGGTACGAAACCTGTATCAAATTCCTTAACTCGCAAAGCTTCACAGACAGCTTTGTCTTTTTATAAAAGTCCTCAGTTTCCTCATGCAATAAGCCCAGCCTGCGCATCGCCCTTTCCAGCCTGAAATCAGAACGTACAATCCCAACGTAATCATTCATCAGCTTTTGCATTTCGCGTACGTTGTGGGTAACCAGGATGTCTTCATTCGACAGCTGTACACCCTTCTCATCCCAGTCGGGTATATTATCAGGAATGGTTATATCTTTAATCTGTTCAACTGCATCTTTATAAATACGGTGTGCAAATACCAAAGCCTCTAATAATGAATTGGATGCCAACCTATTAGCTCCATGCAACCCAGTTGACGAACATTCACCACAGGCATATAAACGCATTAAGGATGAACGGCCGACATGATCAACCATAACACCGCCGCACATATAATGACAGGCGGGTGCAACCGGTATCATATCACGTGTCATGTCAATACCTATCTCTAAACATTTAGCGTAAATATTAGGAAAATGCGCCAGTATATCTTTTTTACTGCGATGGGTTATATCCAAATAAACAAAATCCTCACCCGATTTTTTTATCTCAGCATCTATAGCTCTTGCAACAATATCCCTTGGCGCTAATGATCTACGCTCATCATATTCCTGCATAAATTCTTCGCCATTAGTGCGTTTTAAAACACCACCCATGCCCCTTACAGCTTCAGACACAAGGAAAGAAGGATATTCACCGGGATTATATAAAGCAGTAGGGTGAAACTGGATAAATTCCATATTCCTTACTTTTCCTTTTGCCCGGTAAACCATGGCAACACCATCACCGGTAGCAATGGTAGGATTGGTGGTTATAGAGTAAATATGCCCCGCTCCACCTGATGCCATTACCGTAATTTTCGAGAGTATTTTCTCAACATTTTTTGTTTCATTGTTGAATGCATAAATACCGTAGCAGGTTATATCGGTAGAAGATTTATCAACAAACTCACCTAAATGGTGCTGCGTAATTAAATCAACCGCGAAATAATGGGTAAGTATCTCAATATTAGGGTTATTGTGAATTTGTTCCAATAAAGAACGCTCAATTTCGTACCCGGTTATATCCTTATAATGCAACACGCGGAACTCGGAGTGACCGCCTTCTTTTGCCAGGTCGTAGATACCTTCTTTTGTCTTGTCGAAATTAGTTCCGTAGTCAATAATTTCATTAATTCTTGCCGGGCCTTCAGTAACTACGGCACGCACTGCTTCAACATCACAAAGGCCGTCGCCGGCAATTAAGGTATCTTCTATGTGTTTTTCGAAGGAATCTTCCTTTTTATCCACAACTACCGCAACACCGCCCTGGGCATACTTAGTGTTCGATTCGTCTTCATTGCTCTTTGTAACTATCAGAACTTTACCGTGTTTAGCTGCCTTAAGGGCAAAACTTAAACCGGCAATACCCGAACCTACCACCAGGAAATCAACAGATTTGGCCATCATTTATATGTACTATGTGTAAAATTATCTATGTTGTTAATAAGCCGGGTAAAAGATGTTAATTTTGTGTAAGCAAAAACCTAATAAGTATTTGCTTAGTGGAAAACTCCAATTTTTGGCCACTTTTACAATTAATTTTAACTGACTTATGAGCCCGATAAGCGCCAAAGCTAACATTTTGAAAAGTAAAAAAGTATTAACAAATAACTTTTGAAAGTAAAATTAGCTTATTATAGAAATCTAAAAATCAAAAGGATAGATGAAATAAAAAGTACATTTAATGTTAATAAATTATTAAAAAAAACTTTTTAGCCATCTTTTAAAAGTAGTTTTAAACATAACTAACACACTAATAAATAATAGTTTTATTTATATATAAAATTAGTTGTTATTAATTGAATTGTTGAAATGGATACCTTCGAAGAAATAAATGTGAAAGGTTTTGTTGAGGAAGATATTGACCCCTCACTGGACCTGTTTGATGAAATTGAAAAACTTAAAAAGGAAAAAAATGCTGTTATCCTTGCCCACTACTACCAGGAACCCGATATACAGGATATTGCTGACTATATTGGCGACAGCCTTGGGCTATCGCAACAGGCCGCAAAAACTGATGCCGATATTATCGTTTTCGCAGGGGTACACTTCATGGCCGAGACAGCAAAGATTTTATCTCCATCAAAAAAAGTTTTACTACCCGACGTAAAGGCCGGCTGCTCGTTAGCCGACAGCTGTCCGCCGCATTTGTTTAAAAAGTTTAAGGAGCAATATCCCGACCATTTGGTAATAACTTACGTAAACTGCACCGCCGAGCTGAAAGCCATGAGCGACATAGTTTGCACCAGCAGCAACGCTGTAGGGATTGTGGAAAGCCTGCCAAAAGACCAGAAAATAATCTTCGGCCCTGATAAAAACCTTGGGGCTTATGTAGCCAAAAAAACAGGACGTGATTTGGTTTTGTGGAACGGCGCCTGTATGGTGCATGAGATATTTTCGAGAGAGAAAATAACCAAATTGAAAGAGCGTCACCCTGGTGCCAAGCTGTTGGCCCATCCTGAATGCGAGGAAGTTATTTTGCAGATGGCCGATTACATAGGTTCAACAACCGGCATATTAAAATACGCAACCAATCACCCGGATAAAGAATTTATAGTAGCAACCGAGGCAGGTATTTTACACCAGATGCAAAAGGAAAATCCGGATAAAACGTTTATTCCGGCGCCGCCAAACAACAATTGCGCCTGTAACGATTGTCCGCATATGAAACGCAATACGCTTGAGAAACTTTATTTATGTTTAAAAAACGGCTATCCTGAAGTTACCGTACCGCAGCATATTATTGAAAAAGCAGTAAAACCTATTGAAAGAATGCTGGAGATATCGGCAAGGCTGGGATTATAAAATACCCCACCACCTACCACCCACCGCGCGTCATTGCGAGGAACGAAGCAACCTCTACGCATGCAAATCAACGAAGCAATAATATTCTGTTGACCTTACAGCCGCTGACAGGTAACCATTAACCTAAGGGTTCATAAATGTCCTAAGTAAAGATTGCTTCGTTCCTCGCAATGACGAAATAGAAAGGCACCCCTAAAATAAAAAAATTTTTCCCGCCTGCGGCGGATATAATGGTCCGGGTTGCGCGATTTTTTCTACTTTTCTATCACACAAAATAAAACCGATAAATGAGCGATAATTCATTCACCGGCACCAGCATAGCCGGCGATGACTACGTGGAGCAAATGACGCCCACAGAGTTTGAAGAAACAGTCTATAAGTATATTGCGGAACTCGGCCAAAACCTCCCCGGATTTAAGGTAGCACACAATACCCGGGTAACAGGGAGTGATGGTATTTACCAGGCAGATATACTGGCAAGCTATACAGCGCTAAATGTTAATATGGTTGTGCTGATAGAATGCAAACATTACACCAGCCCGGTAGGTCGCGAAAAGATTCAAATACTAAACGATAAGCTGCGGTCGACAGGAGCGCATAAGGGTATATTATTTTCAACTTCAGGTTTCCAGTCGGGCGCAATTGAATATGCATTGCGTCATAAAATAGCCCTGGTGCGGTTGCTAACCAGCCGGTTTGAAATGGTAACCAATACGCTGGCAAAACCCAAGCGCCCGGTATACGCCCCGCCGGCGCCGCAAACGTTTATTGGGGAGTTTTATGCGGCGGATAGGATGAGTTATATAGCAAATGGAAAGATATCTGCGTTAGTTGCTTATTGTCTCTAGACGCGCGTCATTGCGAGGAACGAAGCAACCTCTACTTAGGACATTCATGAACCCTTAGGTTAATGGTTACCTGTCAGCGGCTGTAAGGTTAACACAATATTATTGCTTCGTTGATTTGCATGCGCAGAGATTGCTTCGTTCCTCGCAATGACGCAAAAAAAGCCCCCCTTAAAAACTCAAAAATTTTTTCCCGCCTACGGCGGATATAGTGACCAAGGTTGCGCGATTTTTTTCAACACTGTGAAAAAAATCGTGAATAAAAAACACCGGCTGCCTCATCAACAACCGGTGTTTTTTATTCATTATAATCACCTGAATCGGTGAAATCAGAAAAACTATATAGCTTTAGCCAGCCACAACGAAGCATTTAAATGAAATGCCGGGTGCGAGGTAAATCCTGAAGGTGCATCGCCCGACCAGCCGTTAAACAAGCTGTCGCCGGTATCGCCTGTGCCGTCATCAGCATCCGAGCTGTCGCCGATAAACACAACACGACCGCTGCCATAAGTTGATAATAACGCCATTACGCCGGTAGTGCCGCCGTTGGTAAAGCTGCTGCGCCAGAAAAGGCCCTGCACATTAGCATTGTCGCCAGGGAAAAGTGTAGCCGTAGTACCATCATAAAAAGCCATTTTTGAAGCTGTACCTGCTGCGCCGTTCAACACTTTTTGCGCACTGGCGTTAGTGCCGGTGTAAACGTTGCTGCTTGGCTGATCGTTAATGTCGATATAATCGATGTTAAAGCCGAAAGGATGGGTATTGTTGATGCCGTTGTTGGTCATCAAATCATTCCAAACGCGTGGCGAGTCGAAACCATCGCCGTCCCTGTCGCTTGGGTTATAACCATTGGCATCGGTGCCACCGGTAGTAGCCGCGGTATGGTCGGCAACCATCATCAGGCCGCCGCCTGCAGCAATGAAATTCATAATGGCAGTTTTTTCGGCAGCGCTGAACAAACGGTTTGGCTCGCATACCACGAATACATCGTAGTTGCTTAAATCCTGTGCATTGCTTGAGTTGCCGTAAGTTATGGCGCCACCATTTGGCAGCGTTTCAACCAATTCGCCATCTTTAACAAGCGCAACGGCCCACGAAGAGAGTGCGCCTTTCCAATAAGTTTCGGCAGTAGTTGAAGTTATGCCGGTATAAGAAGGTGTTGGTACGCGCTGTGCCTTGGTTTCGACTGTTGTGCCGCCGGTATAAAGTGGAACATTTTCAGTGCCATCGGCATCAATCTGCCAATCGGCACTGCCCGCATTTTCATATTTCGTAGCATCAAACAGGAATTTTTTGCCGGTAACAATTGTACCGCCGCCGGTACCGCCACCACCGCTGTTATCGTTAATAGTGATATCGTCGATATTGATACGGTTGGTACCGCCGGTAAGCTTGCGTATTTCCAAACGTACATTACCTGTTTGGGTAATGGTGAACGATTGAGTTTGCAATATAGTAGTTGTTGTGATATTGCTGCCGCTCTGGGTCCAGGTACTACCACCGTTAACAGAATACCACAGGCCCCAGGTGCTGGCACCATCGCTGCTGTACGTTCCGTGTTTTATAGTAACCGTGCTGATACCGGTAGTAACATCAAACAGCATGGTGATTTTACCGGTGTTGCGAATACGTGCCGACCATGAGCCGGCCTTTAAATCGCCGGCCAGGTTACCGATCAACGCATCAAACATGTTCCACAAATTTCCGCTAAGTGTTACGTTGTCGCCACTTGATGACCCGGTAGGAGTAACGTCATACGCTGTTTTTGGGCTGGTTGCACCAACCTCGAAACCCTGGGTTAACGAAACGGCATCGGTGTGAAGTTTCGTGCCGGCGATGTTTTCAGTAGCAGCTGTTTTTACAGGCGCAATTTGGTTTTTATTACAGCCAACGAGTAATAAACCCGCTACAAATGCAATACACGCGGGATGAAGAAATTTGTAAATGATTTTCATAAATAAAAGATTTGGTTAAATAATTTATTTAAAGGTAAATATAGCAAGCGAAAACATTGTTTATTAATTATTATTTTAATATTAAGATAATTTACACAACGCGTTAAGAAAAAAAACAGTTACCCCAAGAGATAATCAGCTGCCGTTGGATTTACATAGGGTTATGGGCATAAATGCGTTTTGCTTTCGTATTTTTGCAGCCTGAACCATGATTTGTAGGATTAATGGATTTTCATGGTGCCTGTCTGACGGCGGCGGTAATCAACAAAACGTGGTTAAGAAAAAAAAATCAGTGAAATCGGTGTAATCAAAAGATAATCGGTGAAATCACAAAAAATAAAATATGTTTGATAATAAAGAAAGAACAAATATTGAAGCGTTAGGCGAATTTGGCCTGATAGACTATTTGACGAAAAATATAAAACTCAGCCAAAAAAGCACAACCAAGGGTGTTGGCGATGATGCCGCCGTGCTTGATTTTGATGGCAAGAAAACGCTGATATCAACTGATTTACTTTTAGAAGGAATTCATTTCGATTTAGCATATACGCCATTGAAACACCTTGGCTACAAGGCTATACAGGTAAACCTGAGCGATATTTACGCCATGAACGGCACGGCATCGCAGGTAACGGTTTCTATTGGTATCAGCAGCAAGTTTCCGCTGGAGGCCGTGGAAGAATTATATGACGGCATTTACCTGGCCTGCGATAAATATAATGTTGATTTGGTAGGCGGTGATACCTCATCGTCAAAGCAGGGGCTGGTTATCAGTGTAACCTCCATTGGTTATGCGGATGAAAAGGACGTGGTTTACCGCAACGGCGCCGAAGAGGGCGATTTGATTTGTGTATCCGGAGATCTGGGCGCTGCCTATACCGGCCTGCAGCTGCTGGAACGCGAAAAGTTGATTTACCTGGAGAACCCCAAAATTCAACCCGACCTGGAAGGCAAAGATTACATAGTTGAACGCCAGCTAAAGCCAGAGGCCCGGAGGGACATCATCGACTTATTGAAGGAAATAGAAGTGAAGCCAACTGCCATGATTGATATATCGGATGGTTTGGCTTCGGAACTGCTGCATATTTGCAAACAAAGCAACAAAGGCTGCAACCTGTACGAAGAAAAAATCCCGCTGGACCCAATGACCTTCGAAACCGCCCGCGAATTTAACCTCGACCCAACGGTGTGCGCCCTGAGTGGCGGCGAAGACTACGAACTCCTCTTCACCGTAAAACAAGCCGACTACGACAAGATCAAGTTTAAAATGGACATCACCATCATCGGCTACATCACCGAGCCATCAGCGGGCTGCAATTTAGTTACCAAAAGCGGAACGGTGCATGAGTTAAAAGCGCAGGGATGGAATGCGTTCCCCCCGGCCCCCTAAAGGGGGAGTTAAAACCTTGTGATTGCAAGCGAGGTTACCTCGTCGTTTGTCTGAACCATGATTTATTTGATTTTAGGATGCCCTTGATGTTTGGCCGCAATAGCATCCTTCCATCTTTTAATCAGGTGAATCATGATTCAGACAAAAAATACCCCTCGATCTCCCTCACCGCATTTTCCAACCCATTCTCATTCCTGATCTTTTCGCCAACGGCCAATACTTTACCCCTCATCTCATCACTATCAATCTTAACCAACGCATCAATCAATTTGCCCGAAGTAAGTTTTTTAGCAGGGAGATGAACCCCCAGGCCCTTCCGCTCAATTATTTTACCCCAGGTTGGCTGGTCGGTATAAAACGAAATAATAATTACCGGCAGGTTATTGCGCAGCATGGCGGCCAGTGTACCCGCTCCGCCATGAAATATGCCGGCTTTGCATTGCGGTAAAACCGTATGGTGATTTACATATTTGGTGACAAACAAATTTTTATGCACCGGCAAATTATCAAACACCGACCACCCGGTACAAAACAAAATGCGCTCGTTGGTTTTTGTTAACACATCGTTTAATATCGCAGCAAACTTTTCGGTATTACCCACGCCGTTACTGCCGAAACCCATATAAACTGGTTTGCCGCCATCGGCCAGCCAGGCATTTAACGCGGCATCATCCTTGTTTTCCTGTGGAACGTCAGGCACGGTTAAAAACCCGGTTATTTTGGAGTCGCCGGTCCAGTCTTTTGGCTGCGGTATAAGGCTGGGACTAAGGCAATATAGATCAAGCGGTTTTAATCGCGTGAGGTGATGGATAAGGTTTTCTTTTAATGGGAAAAGGCCGAGTTCCCTTCTGAACTCGTTTGTTTCCTCTTTCACAAACATCCAGTAAGCCGCATGTGCCAGCTTATAGGTTAACTTATTATACCACGGGAAATTTAAAAAATCAAAATCGCCCATCGGGAACTCGGCAGTAGGAACAACCGGCGGCATAAAATAGCTTAACGCAATTTTTTTGCCCTGTTTTTCGGCTAGTGTGCTGGTAATTTGTAAAGTGGCGGAGTTCGCAATGATATAGTCAACTTTTGCAAACCCCTCGATATAAGATTGCCGCAACGGGACTTTGGCGCTGCTAAGTACCTTAAAAAAATACTTCATCAGCTTAATGGTGTTTTCGGCTTTCAACACGCTTTGTCCCTCGGGCCGGTTCATCATTTCTTCGGCATTGCCATATAGCGGATGAAAAGAAACGCCAAAACCATCAACCAAATCTTTAAAGTTTTCCGGGGCCGCAATGGTAACCTGGTGACCGCGGGCCATAAGGCCCAAAGCCAAAGCAATATAAGGCTGCACATCGCCGCGCGTGCCATAGGTGAAAATGCCGATATTCATGAGCACAAATTAGCACGAATTAAATCGAATTTCACGAATTACTTACAGTGAATAATTAAAAAAAGCGAACATGCTAATCTTCTGCTCCTCAGCCAGCTGGCGGAGGTTGGGGGGCTTCGGCCTCTACATATTTCTGGTCTATCTGTTTATTTGCCTTGGCACCCAGCCCTTTAATTTTCTCCGCGGTTTTTATCAAATTGCCCGAACCTTCGCTAAGTTTGTTAAGTGCGTTGTCATAAGCACTTTGGCTCAGCTTAATGTTTTTGCCGATCCCTTCCATATCTCCAACAAAGCCAACAAATTTATCATACATGGCACCACTCAGCCGGGCTATCTCCAGCACGTTTCGGTTTTGTCGCTCCTGTTTCCAGATGCTGGCGATGGTGCGCAATGTAGCCAGCAATGTAGACGGACTAACAATAACCACCCGTTTATCCCAGGCATCGCTAAACAATTCGGCATCCAATTGTACCGCAAAACTAAACGACGATTCTATCGGCACAAAAAGCAGTACAAAATCAGGCGAGTTTATCTGGTATAGATCATGATAGTTTTTGGACGACAAATTACTCACATGACCGCGAATAGACTCTACATGCGCTTTTGAAAACAGCTTGCGTTCCTCCTCAGTCTCGCAATTTACCAACCGTTCATAAGCAATTAACGATACCTTGGAATCAATCACCAAATGTTTATCATCGGGCAAATCAATAATCGCGTCGGGCTGCAGGCGGGTGCCGTCTGTTGTGGTGATGCTGGCTTGCAGGCGGTATTCCTGGCCCTTCACCAGGCCCGACCGTTCCAGCACTTTTTCAAGGATCACCTCGCCCCAGTTGCCTTGTTTTTTGTTATCGCCTTTTAGTGCTTTGGTAAGGTTTTGCGCCTCGTTGCTGATGAGCTTATTTAAATCCATCAACTGGGTAATAACACCCTTCAGCGTGTTGCGCTCGGCGGCTTCCATATTGTAAACCTTCTCTACCTTATCTTCAAAAGCCTTAATGTTTTCTTTAAGCGGATTTAGCAACACATCCAAATTGCTGCGGTTGGTCTCAATAAACTTCTGCGATTTTTCATCGAGCAGTTTATTGGCGATGTTCTGAAACTCCAACTGGAAATCCTTCCGTATCTGGTCGACCTCAATTTTTTGCTCCTGTATTTTTTCCTGTTGCGATTTATAATATGCCCGGGCACTTTCGAGCGACTGATTGGCCGCCGCCAATTGCGACCGCTCATAAACCAACTCGTCCAGCAAGCGGCCCTTTTCTTCTTTTAACAGGTTTGTAATGCTCTCTTTTTCGGCGATTAACCCGGCGGCATATTGGCGGGATGTTGCAAGTTCAATTTTAAGCGATTGATTCTCATTTTGCAATAACATCATATCATCTGATGATAAGCCGTTGCCGCTCTTCTTTAAAAATAAAATAATAGCGATTAAAAGGATGATAATCGAGGCGATTAAAATGTATAATTCCATTTTTGTAAGAATATTAGATATTCCCCCGCGTCATTGCGAGGAACGAAGCAATCTTTACGCAGGACGATAACGAACCTTAATGATTGCGGCGACCGAAATGCGGCTGATAGGTCACCCTAAAGCTATTGTTCCATTGATTTGCAAGTGCAGAGATTGCTTCGTTCCTCGCAATGACGCGCGGAGTAAGAACAGCCAACACCAGTCATTCAATGGTGACAAGTACAAAACGTATTAGTCAAACGGCCCTTTAGGGGACCGGGGGGCCTGCCTTCTCCACCCTCAGCCCAACATCGCTAACTTCCCTTAATGGGTTATCGCGCATGTTCTGTTCAATGGTGAAAGTATATGTGCCTTTGGCTGCAAATTTATGGTTCACTAAAAACGGCTCCTGGTAGCTGTACAAATTCCCCGAGCCTTTGCCCAGCCACTCGCCGTCTTTATTGGCCAGTTTCATCTCGTAGCGCTTAACGGCGTCCTTTATGCCGGGGCCCGTTTGCGACACCAGTACGAAGAGATTAGAATATTTATAGTCGCCGGTTACGCGCAGGTTTACGTACAGGTTGTAGGTTGCGTTCTCGTCATCAATTTTAAAGGTGAATCTAAAACGGTTTAGATAGGTCCAGTTATGCCCGGTTATTTCCGCGTTTTGGTCGATGATGGTATTGCTGTCGGTGCAGCCGCTAAACAGCAGCAGGCTTGCCGACAGCGTTAAAAAACATAAGATTAACCGTTTTTTCATTCCGTAGTACCTGGCTGATTTCCGCCCTCGCGGTTTCCGTTTGGTCCGCCGCTGCGGTTTTGATTATTCCTGTTTGGCCTGTTTTTCCTGTTGCGGTTCGGGTTGCCGCCACCTTCAGGCCTTCCGCCCTCTGTTCGTGGTCCTTCCGGCCGGGCTGCACCTTCGGGGCGCGGTGGCCTTGGCTGTTGCTGCGGACGCGGTGGCTGTTGCGGACGCGGCCCCTGGTTAGGGTTTGCGCCGGCTTCCGGGCGTGGAGTCCCGCCACGTTCACCCTGCTGCCCGCCGGGACGATCGCCCCGGTTGCGGTTTTTGCTTTTCTTCTTGTTTTGGTTGCGGCGCTCGTCGAGGCGGGTAAGGCTATCCTGGCCAACCACGTTTTCGTAATCAAGCACTTTAACCGGTGCGGATTCTACTTCAACAACCACACCCAAATCAGGCGGGATAACGCCATCGCGGTTCATTTGCTGTATTTCCTTAACACGGCTAATCGGCAGCGGTATCCACGATTCTTCCCTTGGATAGCTAAACCACATCAGCTTTTTAAATATATCCGTTTTTTGCAAACGGGCATCGCCGCGCTCGGTTTTCAGCACGTTTACATTATCGGGGATGTGCTTAAGCGCATCCATATAAGTATCCAGCTCGTAATTTAAGCAGCACTTTAGCTTGCCGCATTGGCCGGCCAGTTTCAGCGTATTTAACGAAAGGTTTTGATAGCGTGCTGCAGACGTTGATACCGTTTTAAAATCAGTCAACCAGGTAGAACAGCAAAGCTCGCGCCCGCATGATCCAATCCCGCCCAGGCGGCTTGCCTCCTGGCGCATACCGATCTGCCGCATCTCGATACGGATACGGAATGTTTCCGCCATTTTTTTAATCAGCTCGCGGAAATCCACGCGGCCCTCGGCAGTATAGTAAAAGGTAGCTTTGGTTTTATCGCCCTGGTAATCCACATCGCTCAGCTTCATGCTCAGGTTGAGTTGAAGCGCTAATGTGCGCGATTTGTGCATGGTTTCCCACTCCAAATCTTTGGCAGCCTTCCACTTGTCCACATCGGCAACGGTGGCTTTGCGGTATATTTTTTTGGCAACGTCATCTTCCCTAACACGGCGCTTTACCATCTGCATGCGCACCAGTTCGCCGGTTATAGATACATGGCCCACATCGTAGCCGCCGGTAGCAGCTTCAACAACAACCAGTTCACCGGCCTCCAGGTAAATATTGTCCGGGTTATGATAAAACTCCTTCCTCGACCCCTTAAATTTTACTTCAACGATGCCAAAAGGCTTATAATTTGTCGGCATGTCCATGTGGCTCAGCCAATCGTAAACATCTAATTTACTGCAACCGTTAGTAAGGCACGAGCCGTTACTTTTGCAGCCGGCAGGCGAACATCCGCCCCCCGTTGAACAACTTCCACATCCCATAATTAATTCGGCATATATTGAGACCGCCCCTGGCGGATAATTTTAAAGCTAAGTATTTTTATAATCTGTAAAGATACATCTAAAAATAAAATTTTAGGGTTACCATTTCGTTCAACATGATAATGCGCCTTTTCAAGCTCGGCCACTATGGCCTCTGCCTCTTCAACAATCATCACATTGGCCATTTTTTGTGCCGTTTCCAGCTCATGCGCGGGCAAATGCACCAGGCTGCCCGCTCCTGAAAGTAATAAACAACACTCGCGCAAAAAGTTTATGCCGTAGCGTAAAAAGTTCTTCTGGTTTTCGCGGCCCATCTTGGCCGCACCGTCAACAAAGCTCATTACGTCGAGTCCTTTATTGCCAAAACACAAGCGAAGCCATTGCACAAACTGTTCGTGGTAGCCCTTGTTGTCGTACTGCAGCATGTTCAATGCCTCGGTAAGGCTGCCCTCGGCCAGGTAGGCAATTTCGGTAGCGGCGTCCACCGTTTGGTTGTGGTGCGTAATCAGGTGGTTTTTTATATCTTCAAATTCCAATGGTGGAATTTTTATCAGCTGTGTACGACTTAAAATGGTATTTAAAATCTGGTCCTGGTTTTGGGCCACCAGTATAAAAAGCGTATTGGGCTGCGGTTCTTCAATGATCTTCAACAGCGCATTGCCCGATTTATCAAGGTATTCAGGCAGCCATAAAATCAAAATTTTATAGGGCGATTCAAATGGCTTAAAGCTGAGTTTTTTAATGATCTGGTGGCACTCGGCAATATTGATGTTTGCCTGCTTATTCTCGGCGTCGAGATAGCCGCGCCAGGCGTCGAGGCTTAAATACGGGTTGGCCAAAAACGCATCGCGCCATTGCTCAATGAAGGTAATGGCCGTATCTTCCTTATGTTTGGCAAAGAAAGGGTACGAAAAATGCAGATCGGGGTGCATCAGCTTCTGGTACTTTCGGCACGACGAGCACTCCCCGCACGAATCGTTGGCCAGCTTAGCCTCGCACGATAAATATTGCGCATACGCCACTGCCAGCGGCAAACTCCCGCTCCCGCCCGGCCCCAAAAACAACTGCGCATGGCTTACCCGGTTCTCCTTAACCGAAGTAACCAGGCGCTGCTTTATAGCATCCTGACCAACTATTTGCTTAAACTGCATCGGTGCAAATTAGGGAATAGATATGAGATGTGAGATATGAGACGCGAGATTTTTACAGTGGGCAGATGAGCGGATGGGTGAAAATGAGGATAACTGATGTAGCACTTAATGTTAAATAAACAGGGAAACGGCTACGTTTTGCCCGTTGAAGCAGGTGGTTAGTGATGGAAATTTGTACTTTTAAGTTATTGTTGATTGGTTAGTCGGATACTTGTCGCTTTGTTACCTGTCAGCGAAAAAGGAAAACGCTTGAGGGAGCGGGAACAATCCCCTTAATAAAATTATCAAAAAATGAACAATTGGAAAAAAATCAATTGCATTATTATACTTGTTTTAGCAGTTCTCACAGGTCTTAAGTATTATTGTGAATACCTGGATTTATTAGGGAATCAATACTTACCTGATGGAGCCAGATTTTTTTTCGTTGCTTTCTCAGTTGGCGTATGTCATTTTGTTTTGTTGTTAATTTCAATAAGAACTAAAAATTACTCGAGCGCAATTTTAGATTTATGTACTGGTTTTGCACAAACATTAGTAATAGGTCTTCGTGGAAAAGCTATCCCTTACTACGGTATGTTTATGAGCGCATCTGTCATTTTAATAATATGCATCTCAATGATTATACAATTCGTAAAAAAACGAAAATTATCGACGGTGGACTAGCCAATCAGCGCGTCTTCTTGGGTATATTGATACCGAGGGTCATTGATTAGCGTGCTGGCAACCTGTCGCTTTATTAGCTGTCAGCGGGCCACAAGCGGCGCCAGAATTATTGCGGAATGGCCGGCTTGATAGACGTTCTTTTAATTTAGCCTTAGGTAATGTAAACCACGTGGTCATCATGTCACGAGTACCCGACCTCTGCGGCCGGCGCTGCATTCTTGCGCAAGAGGGGAATTAGGGGCTCTAATTTTTGCAATACTCTTTGATTAAATCTGCTGTTAAAGCAACTCCTCCAAGATTTTTCGCCTTATTTAAGTCACCGCAAACCGTTGCCATTTTTTTTAGGCCAATATTAGCCATTGCCCGGTAGCAATAAGCAAAAGGATTATCGTCGTTAAGTTTAATCGATTCATTAATATCATTTAATGCTTTATCATATTGTTTTAAGCCGATATATCCGTAGCCTCGGTTATTGAGCAGCGCCCCCCTCCATGATTGATCCTTAACATATTTTAGTCCCTCATTGGCGAAGCTTATAGCATCGGTATATTTGTTTTGCTGTGCGGAGTAGTACGATAAATTGTTGTATATATAAATGTCTTTGCCGTCTACCAGCAAGGCTTTTTTTAAGATGTTGATGCAATTTTCATAATCTCCGCTCTGGCCGTAACAATAGCTTAAGTTGAGATAACATTCCATATTCTTAGGCTTTAATATGATCAGTTCTTTAAAGTCTTTGGCTGCTGTATCGAATTCATTTAAAGCAATATAGTCCTCACCCCTCAATTCTAAAAATTTACCAACCAATGTATCATGCGCTGCAAGTTTTCGTAGGTTGTTAGTGCAAACATCTGCCGATTTAAGAAATTGTTTGTCTTTATTAAGCTGGAGTGCCTCCGCATACCCACCTTGTTGAATATTGTAAAAATATGACGATAAAACAGCGGCTGCGGTGATAACAAGTTTCATTAACTATAAATGAGCGAGAAATTGATGGTACAATATAAAGAAAAGCACTTGATAATGCTGCATTTTGTGCAATTGAGATACTAACTCTCCTGCAATTTACCCTTCAGAATGTGAAAGTGTGATTTAAAATGAAAAATAGATTAACAGGGCGTTGCCTGCGGCCGGGCTTTCCGCTTATACTGCACAGGCCTTAGCCACGGGCCGGTATCCGCTGCAATCCCTAACGCAATTGTCTGAACTATGATTTTTAGGATTAAGGGATTGAAGGATGTCGCTTTGACCCGCCAACTGATTTTGCTATTTTTATACCTTACACCATGACCATTCAGGCGCGAGTATGCAGCGCAAAGGCGTTTAGAGGTGGCGTACTTCGTGGCCCCCTTAAGGTAGCCCGCGTTCTTAACAATATTCCAATAGCCCTCCATACAAACAAAGCTGGCTATTTTTATGATGCGTAATTTGTAATTTTAACGTATTGCTGATTAGCTTGCTGGCTACCGATCGCTTTATTACCTGTCACCGGGCTACCCCAATAAATCGGGGCGGCGGCGAGAAAGGAAAAACGCTTGCGGGAGCGGAGTATCACGACTACATTCTTAAACGAAAAAAACAATAGCGGATGAAAAAGACCATTTATATACTCAGTGCACTTTTGTACTTATTTGCCTTCTTTCTGATAATATTATTCGGGGCGTCCGGACATTCTATTAGTTTAAAGGATGCGGAGAACGTACTGTATTTAATTTTGATCGGGCTTTATTCATTGACAGGTACATTATTAATAATATTTCAGTGTAAAGAAAGACCCGCCCTAAGAAATGTGTTAATCTTGCTTATTTCTTTTATATTGCTCTCTTTTATATATTTCTTTTACGAAATATTGCAAGTAAAGATCGGGGATTATGCTATTGTTATCCCGCTATTTATCGTATTAGCAATCTCTGGTTTATCAATAAAAATTTTGTTCGGCCTGTTCCGGAAACCTGGCAGCGAGAATAATTCCGGTAATTGAGTTCAAGCGATAGTTGTCGCTTTGTTACGTGTCAGCGGGGCACCCCGATAAATCGGGGCGGCAGCGGAGAAATGAAAACGCTTGCGGGAGCGGAGGGGGTATGGCAATGGATTAAGGATAAATGGGCTGGGTTTAATGAATATATGGCAATACACGGCAATGATCTTTAAACAGGATTAAAAATTTATTACAAATGGACATATATAAAATGTTTAGAATATTTATAGCGTTACTGGTAATTGGAACTATTGGTTGCACTGGTAATTCGCTGAGAAAATCTTCCGATACTTCACTAACTAATGCACGTTTAAATAACTTTAAAATTCCCGATTCTGGAAGTAAAATACCTATTCCTGACACCTCCGTAAACGATAGTTCAAATAATGAAAATGATACCCCAACACCGGATGAGGAAAGGAAACGATTATCAGGAACGTATGGCGATATTAAAATGATTGATTCAACAATTATCGATAAAGAAGATACCCTATCATTTCATTTAAAATATTACTGTCTGAAAGAAATTAATATCTTAGTACCATATAATGATGACGAGAAAGGCACAAAAAATTTTGTCACTCATCCGTTTGCCTCGCATATACTCTTGATACATAATGGAGACACTGTTCTGAAAAAACAATTTCAAGCAAACAGTTTCAGCCCGTTCTTTAAGGATAAGTTTGGAGGCCATATAAAAAAATATGGAAGTATGTCAATGCCATACCTTTCCCGGGGAAATAAAGATAAAACGCATATTGTATTGATTTGTTCAATTGGAATACCTTCGACCGATATCGGAATCGATCTCTATTTAATAATAGAAAAAAACGGACGTTATAGTATTGTGGAGAAATACCCTTAATCAGGCGTAAGTATCGAGACCTGGAAATAGCGTTGGGTAGTGTACTCATTCGGGCGCGAGAATGCTGCCAACGCCCAAAGAGGTGGGGTACTAGTGTCCTGCGTTTTAGGTAGCCCGCGTTCTTAACAACATTCAAATAGCCCGCTTTACAAACAAAGCGGGCTGTTTTTATAATACAAAACTTGTAGTTTTAAAACATGAGCCGCAATTAAAAATTCCACAATCCGGAGGGAATATATTTTATAAGTTTCGCCATCGTGTTTTGGGTTGATGTATTTGTCAGCAGATTATCATCACCTACTTACACTTACAACAAATTTAATAGGTTTATAATCAGTGTATTTCACAGCGTTCCGGGTGTTCCGTGTGCAAAAATGGAGCGCTTTGCCAGCGCGTAACCAGCCGGCAGGAATTTCCTTTAAACGGCCTGCATCCACTATAAGCCTGTTAAAAGCGTGGAACAAATTCCCCGAAAATTGCTTAATTGGCTGATAATCAATGCGGCTAATTCTGATATAAATTCAAGCGATTGATAATTTGCATGTTCCATGGTGTTCCACCTGTTCCGCAGAAAAACGGAACGAGGGGCACCACAAATTCCAGCATAAAAAATACGGCGCCTCGGCGTTTCTTGGGATGATTTTAGCATATTGTTCGCCTATCGGCGAAATAAACGCAAATCACAACAAAAAGGGAACAATCCCTACTGCCGCGTTATAAGTTGTTGAAATACAATAAAAGCACAAAAAACTACAACAAAGACCTCCTTTTTTTCGTATAAAAGCCCGTTAAATGTGACAAACGCAATGTTATATTAAGCAAACGGACTCATTATTAACAGATTAAATTAACATTAATTAGGAAAAATTAAATGAAGTTTCACAACATTTTCGGAGTACAGGATGACGGGAAGACAGCAGGATTATGTAGTTATTTCTTTGTTTTAGGATGGTCTGTATCTTATTTTGGCTATCATCAGATTGAAAAAACCAGTTATAGCAGTTTCCACTTAAGGCAAACCTTGTTTTTATATATCTCTTATGTGGCTATCCGTTTCGGATTGCTAACCATTTTAGATAAGGCCGGTTTGCTAAACCACACGCTTTCATTCAACAACCTGGTTGTTTTTACAAATGTGGTTTTTGTTCTGCTTTGGATAGTAGGGTTAACCGGAGCCAGCAGTGGCAAAGAAAAACCGATACCGGTTTTTGGCAGGATTGCGCAGACTGTATTCCGCGGCATTTAATAAAAACTAAAAAACTCACTATAAACAAAGGCTTCCAAAGTGATTCGGAAGCCTTTGCTATTAATAAGCCCGGCGGATAATAAAAAGATTTGAACTGCGCCATTTAAGCTAGTAGCAAAGTGTTTCATAGTGTTAGGCGTAAATATTTAATAGCCAATGCGCTGTAACAAACCAGCGGGTAGTACAGTCTTATCATTAAGTTTTTTGTTATTTTATAATATGGCCGTTAAAACCAGTTACCGCGAAAATATCTCCATTGCTCTGCAGTCCATAGCGGGCAACAGGCTGCGTACGTCGCTTACGGCTTTAATTATTGCTATAGGCATTATGGCGCTGGTGGGTATTTTAACGGCCATTGAGGGCGTTAAACAATTTACCAATGATGCATTTGCAGGCCTCGGCGCCAATTCATTTACCATACAAACCCGCGGACGAGGTTTAAATTTCGGCAACGGCGGCCATCGTAAGGTTTATCCTTCCATTCGTTATGAGCAGGCCGAGCGGTTTAAAAAAACATTTACGTTGCCATCGGTTATTGCCATCAACCTGCAACTTTCTGGTACCGCTATAGCCAAGTATGGCAATCAAAAAACCAACCCCAATATATCGGTAAGCGGCTCCAACGAAAATTATTTAGTTACCAGCGGACAAAAACTGGCATTCGGTCGCAATTTTTCGGCAGCAGAGATGGAGCATGGCACCAACGTTGTAATGATTGGTAACGAGATAAAGAAAAAGCTGTTTAAAAACGAAGATCCGGTAAACAAGCTGGTATACGTGGGCAATAACGAATATAGGGTTGTTGGTGTGTTCGCATCGAAAGGATCCAGTGCCGGTTTTGGGGGCGACAAGTTTTGCGTGATACCAATAACTAAGGCAAACCAGCTTAAAGACTCATCGCACTCCGCATTTAGTATTACCATAAAAGTGGCCAACCCGGGTGCGCTCAACGCCAGCATAGGCGAAGCCACATCCCTTTTTAGGAACGTTAGGGGCTTGCACGTAGCCGATGAGCCTAATTTCGAAATTGAGCGTAGCGACTCTATACAGCAGGAGCTATCCGGCCAGATGGCCTATATGACCATGGGAGGGGCAGCGATAGGCATTATAACACTTATTGGCGCGGCCATAGGTTTGATGAACATCATGCTCGTATCGGTAACTGAACGTACCCGCGAGATAGGCCTGCGCAAATCATTAGGTGCAACACCTGCTATTATACGCAAGCAATTTTTAATTGAAGCCATTGTAATATGCCTTATTGGCGGCGTGTTGGGGATTATTTTAGGAATGGCTGTAGGTAACCTCATCGCCGTTAGCATTAGCGGCTCGTTTGTAGCGCCGTGGAAATGGCTGTTTGGCGCCATTGCCCTATGTACGGCCATCGGGCTTATTTCAGGCTTCTATCCCGCCAAAAAAGCGTCGAAATTAGATCCTGTTGAGGCGTTGAGATACGAATGATGTCGGATTTCGGATGTTCGATTTCGGAATTTTTAATTCGGAAGTCGGAATGCCGATTGCGGAATCTTCACAAGAAGCTATAATGGCAATTTTGTTGAAAACTCTCTAAATCCGAAATCGAACATCCGAATTCCGAAATTATTTCAACAATGTATTCTTTAACGGATAATCAAAAAGTAACTTCTCCAGGTAGGTGGTTTTTAGCGCATTTTTAAATGCTTCGGCGTGCCGCGGGTGGTGCATATCGCTCGAGATAAAATCTATCAACTGATTGTCTATCATCTCTTCAGCAATTTTTCGTGCGCCTGCGCCGTAGTACCCCGTTAGCGATATTGTATTCAACTGGAAGTCAACCCCCCATTCATGTAACACCCGGAGCTGATCGATATCCATATAGGGGTAACGCTCAGGATGCGCCAGTATAGGCTTATACCCCGCATTGCGCAGCTTACTGATTACGGGAATTGTATTAGGGGGTTGGTTGACAAACGAAAACTCAAAAAGCACATAATTATCCCCCATTATCATCAATTTATTTTCGTCAACCCGGGCTTCGAAAGTTTCATCAAAATAATGCTCGGCTGCTGCCTGTACTTCCACATCAATATTTTCCTTTTTCAACTCAGCTTTAAGAACATCAAGGGCTGCGTTTATTGTTTCGGCTGTATTACGGTAATAATCAACCATTATATGAGGGGTAGCAATAAACTTTCTTATGCCCACGTCCATCATTTGTTTAATAAGGAAGATCGATTCCTGTGGGGTTTGTGCTCCGTCATCAATTCCCGGCAAAATATGCGAGTGCATATCAACCATCAACGTGCTGTAGTCGAAGGTGATTTCTCTTTTTGCTTCTTTCTTTTTAAATAACCCAAACATTTTTTAGCGATCGTTATATTGCTCTAAGTAGTATTGCTGGTAATGGCCCGAAGTAACATCGTTAAGCCATTGCTCGTTAGCAAGGTACCAGTCAACGGTTTTTTCCAGCCCCTCTTCAAAAGTAATTGACGGTACCCAGCCCAAATCATTTTTGAGCTTTGATGCATCAATAGCATACCGCAAATCGTGTCCAGCGCGGTCGGTAACAAAAGTTATCAGGCTTTCTGATTGGCCTGCGGGTCTGTTCAGTTTAGAATCAAGCACCTTGCACAAAAGCTTTATGAGGTCGATGTTTTTCCATTCGTTATGTCCACCAATATTGTAGGTAGATCCAGCCTTTGCTTTATGGAATATTACGTCAATGGCCCGTGCATGGTCTTCAACCCACAGCCAGTCGCGTATGTTTTCGCCCTTGCCATAAACGGGCACAGGCTTCATTTGTTTTATATTATTAATTGCCAGCGGAATCAGTTTTTCAGGAAAATGAAATGACCCGTAGTTGTTTGAGCAATTTGAGATTACCGTATTAAGGCCATAGGTATCGAAATATGCACGTACAAAATGGTCGGACCCGGCTTTTGATGCCGAGTATGGTGAGTGCGGGTCGTAGCCGGTTTCTTCGGTAAACATTCCTGTATCGCCAAGCGTGCCGTATACTTCATCTGTAGATACGTGGTAAAACCTGGTTTCATCATAACGCCCTTTCCAGGTAAGGCGGGCAGCGTTTAGCAGGTTTACGGTACCCACCACGTTGGTCATCACAAAATCAAGCGGGTTGGTTATCGATCGGTCTACGTGCGATTCGGCAGCTAAATGTATTACAGCATCCGGTTGTTCATCAACAAAGAGCTTTTGAATAAAATCAACATCAACTATATCGCCTTTTATAAATTTATAATTCGGCTCATCCTCAATATCGCGCAGGTTGGCCAAATTTCCGGCATACGTTAATTTATCAAGGTTTATTATCTTGCAATCTGGGTAGGTTTTTACGAAACGCCGCACAACGTGCGACCCTATAAAACCTGCACCACCGGTAATAATTATCTTTTTCATCAAAATATTGCTTTTGTTGTTTGTTATTGTAAGTGTTCATCAAGCATCAAAACACACCAATCACCTCGTTTTATGAGACTGATTATCTTCACAATTATCAAATCAATTTTTGTTTCGGCTGTTAAGCCAAATTAAAGGAACATACATATTATCACACTAAGAGGGGTTTTGTGATATGTATTTTTCCCATTCCCAGGCCGATGCCATCATAGTATCAATGCCCAGTTTTGCTGTCCAATTTAAAATAGTTGTTGATTTGGTTACATCGCCCCAAACCTTCTCCACGTCACCTTCGCGGCGGGGGCCAATTTCGTAATTTAATTTCACACCGGTGGTGTTTTCAAATGCCGCAATTATTTCCAACACTGTATTTCCGTTCCCGGTTCCTATGTTAAATACGTCGTAACCTTTAAAATCGTTGTGCGCCATTAATTTTAAAGCGGCAACATGTGCTTTAGCAAGGTCAACCACATGTATGTAATCGCGCACGCAGCTGCCGTCTTTAGTGTTGTAGTCGTTACCGAAAACGGTTATTTTTTCGCGTTTGCCAATGGCCGTTTGTGTAATAAAGGGCACCAGATTTTGCGGTACGCCGTTTGGCAATTCGCCAATCAATGCAGTTTCGTGAGCGCCTACCGGATTAAAATATCTTAACGCAATCACCTTATCGGCATTACCTGCAGTTACTGCATCTTTTAAAATTTCTTCGGCTATTTGCTTGGTATTCCCATAAGGCGATTGTGCCGGCTTAACCGGAGCGTCCTCTGTTACGGGTAATATATCCGGCTGGCCATAAACGGTACAGCTTGATGAAAACACAAATTTCACCGGGTTTGCGCTATACGCGCGCAGCAAATTTACCAGCGAATAAATGTTAGTGCGGTAGTATTTTAACGGGTTGTGTACTGATTCGCCAACAGCTTTAAACGCGGCAAAGTGTATAAGGCCATCAATATCAGGCTCAGCGGCTATAAAGTCATTTAATTTTTGTTCGTCGCAGAGGTCAAACTGGTAAAAAATGGGCTTAAACCCTATAATTTTACTTAACTGGTCAAGTATTTTTATGTTCGAATTCGAAAGGTCATCAATTATTACCGGCTCGTAGCCCGCCTCAACCAATTCAACTACCGTGTGTGACCCAATGTAGCCTAACCCGCCTGTTACTAATATTTTAGACATTAACTTTTGTTATAATAGGTGAAATCTTTGTGCTGTATTTCTTTTTCGGGCAACGATTTAAAATATTCGTAGGTGATTTTCAAACCCTCGCTGCGCGATACCTTCGGCCCCCACCGTAAAATACTGCGTGCCTTGGTAATATCAGGTCTGCGTTGTTTAGGGTCGTCAGTCGGCAAAGGTAAGCTTATCAATTGCTGGTCGGTGCCGGTTAGCTTTATTATTTCTTCACCAAATTCGCGAATGGTTATTTCATCAGGGTTGCCAATATTCATCGGCTGGGCATAATCGCTGAATAATAACCGGTAAATGCCCTCAACCAAATCATCAACATAACAAAACGAGCGCGTTTGCGACCCGTCGCCAAACATAGTTAACGATTCGCCGCGCAAAGCCTGGCCAATAAAGGCAGGTAGTACACGTCCGTCATTAAGCCGCATGCGCGGGCCATAAGTGTTAAATATCCTGACAATGCGGGTTTCCAGACCATGAAAAGTATGATAAGCCATGGTGATCGCCTCCTGGAAGCGCTTGGCTTCGTCATAAACGCCGCGGGGGCCAACGGGATTAACGTTACCCCAATATTCTTCGGGTTGCGGGTTTACACTCGGATCACCATAAACTTCGGATGTTGAGGCTATCAGCATGCGCGCTTTTTTTGAACGAGCCAAACCTAACAGGTTGTGCGTACCCAGCGAACCTACTTTTAAGGTTTGGATAGGTATTTTTAAATAATCGATAGGGCTGGCAGGCGATGCGAAGTGCAATATATAGTGCAAATCGCCGGGCACGTATACAAACTTCGAAACATCGTGGTTATAAAACTCGAAATTTTCCAGCTTAAATAAATGTTCGATGTTGCGTAAATCACCGGTTATCAGGTTATCCATTCCAATAACATGGTATCCTTCGGCAATAAACCTGTCGCAAAGGTGCGAGCCCAGAAAACCGGCTGCGCCGGTTATCAGTATTCTTTTACGTTCTGTCATTTGCCAATTGTTTTACGCCCTATGCTACTGTAATAAAAACCACAATCGTTCATCCGGTCAAGGTCGTAAAGGTTACGCCCGTCAAATATAACAGGAGCCTTTAACTTTTCCTTCATAAAATCAAAATCAGGCGTTCTAAAAACTGGCCATTCGGTTACAATCAACAATGCATCAGCATCGTCAAGGGCGGTATACCTGTCGCGGGCATAACTAATCTTATCGCCAAGCAACTTTTTAACGTTTGGCATACCTTCAGGGTCGTAAGCAACAACTTTTGCGCCGGCGGCCAGCAAGTCTTCAATTATATATAAAGCGGGGGCTTCGCGTATATCATCGGTTTCGGGCTTAAATGCCAGGCCCCAAAGTGCAAAGGTTTTGCCTTTTAGTCCGTCTTTACCATAATACTCGCGCAGTTTTACAACCAGTCGTTTTTTCTGGGTTTCATTAACTTCCATTACCGAGTTTAATATTTTAAACTCATAACTATTTTCTTCGGCCGCTTTTGCCAGCGCCTGCACATCCTTAGGGAAACAACTGCCGCCGTAACCAACGCCGGGAAACAGGAAACGCTTGCCAATGCGCGCATCGGCCCCAACGCCCTTACGCACCATGTCCACATCCGCACCAACAAGCTCGCACATATTGGCAATTTCGTTCATAAATGTAATTTTTGTTGCCAGGAATGAGTTGGCCGCATATTTCGTCAATTCCGACGAACGCTCATCCATATACAATATCGGGTTACCCTGGCGTACATAAGGTGCATATAGATCGCCCATTATCTGGCGGGCCTTTTCGTCCATGGTACCTATAACTACACGATCGGGTTTCATAAAGTCTTCAACGGCAACCCCCTCGCGTAAAAATTCGGGGTTTGAAACCACTGCAAACGGTACGTTGGTATTGGCCTTTAAAACAGCCGTAACCTTATCAGCCGTACCAACCGGCACCGTTGATTTGGTAACTATAACCTTATATTCGGTAATCAGCTTGGCAATATCTTTCGCCGCGCCAAGCACATAGCTCAGATCGGCTGAGCCATCAGCGCCCGGAGGAGTTGGCAATGCTAAAAAAATGACTTTTGCCGGTGCTATTGCCTCAGCAAGATTAGTTGTAAATGTCAATCGTTCCTGTTTAATGTTGCGGTGGAACAACTGGTCGAGCCCGGGTTCGTAAATCGGCATTTCGCCGGCGCGCATCTTGTTTACTTTTTCTTCAACAATATCAACGCATACAACCTCATTACCGGTTTCGGCTAAACAAGTTCCGGTTACCAAGCCTACATAGCCTGTTCCTATAACAGCAATTTTCATAGATATTATGTGTTTTTAAGTGGCTATGAAGCTAACGTGAGCAGTTGTTTGTTTTTTATGGCTTGCTCCCGATGGTTTCATAGATTTGTTATTTTTTTGTGATTACATTTATCCCCGCGAAGTTACTAATTCATACTATAAAATGCTTTTAATATATAATGTCGGGGTTCAATTATATTTCCTGGCAGTTTATTTAGCTTCATTTTTCAGCCCTAAAGAAAAAGTTCGGATTAATGGGCAACAGTCGGCTGTTTATACGTTTAAGTGGGTGAATTTTGTTTCATTTTGCTTCATTTGACGAACTTGAACAAAGGTTTGCCTTTCTTAAAGCAATTAAAAGCAAAAAAATCCTAATAATAAAATAAATATCGCATTTTTTTTATCGGTTGGATACAAATATTGCAAAAAATAACACAATGTAATGCATTTAATATATAATATCGGGGTTAGATTTTATTTCTTGGGGGTTTATTTGGCTTCTTTTTTCAATTCTAAAGCAAAACTTTGGATTGAAGGGCGGAAAAACCAGTCATTTATAGGTTTAAATGGATGTATTTGGTTTCATTTTGCGTCGCTGGGCGAATTTGAACAGGGCCGGCCTGTTTTGGAGCAATTAAAATTAAATAATCCCGAAAGTAAACTAGTCATCACCTTTTTTTCACCCTCGGGATACGAAATTCGCAAAAATACGCCGCTGGCTGACGCTGTTTATTATTTACCGCTGGATACGAAGGAAAATGCCATTCATTTTATTGATGAACTGCAACCCAAAATGGCTGTTTTTACAAAGTACGAGTACTGGTATCATTTTTTTAATGAAACGCACAGGCGCAATATTCCGCTGTACATCATTTCAGGTATTTTCAGGCCGGGGCAGGTGTTTTTTAAATGGTATGGCAGCCTGCACCGGGAAATGCTAGGCTTTGTGAGCCATTTTTTTGTGCAGGATGAAAAATCAAAAGCATTGTTGCAGCAATTAGGGATAACGAACGCTACAATAAGCGGCGATACCCGGTTTGACAGGGTATGGGCCAATGCACAACAGCCTAAGGAAATTGCTTTTATTAGCGATTTTAAAAATGGCCGGAAGACGTTTATAGCAGGCAGTACGTGGCCACAGGATGAGCTATTGATTGCCGCCCTGGTAACGCAATATCCTGATTGGAAATTCGTCATCGCCCCGCACGAAATAAGCGAAGAAAAAATAAAAAGGCTTACCGATATTTTGCCAAAAGACAATTTTGCAAAGTATTCACAACTTTCTTCGGCCGAATCTCTAATCTCTGATCACCAATTTCTGATTATTGACAACATCGGTATGTTGTCGTCGCTTTATCAATATGGCGATATTGCTTATATCGGCGGAGGCTTTGGCGCCGGCATACATAACACATTGGAGGCTGCCGCGTTCGGTTTACCGGTAATTTTCGGCCCCAATTATTCGAAGTTTAAAGAAGCAAGAGATTTAATTGAGCTACAGGCCGGTTTTAGCATTGCTAACGAGGCAGAGTTGAAATCTGTTACTGACGGTCTGATTAAAAATGATGCATATAAAGTTGTGGGCGAAAAAGCAAAGGCTTACGTGGAGGCACACACCGGCGCAACAGCTATTATTATAAACCTCATAGAAAAAGAAACACCGGAAGCCTGAGCTGCCGGTGTTTACTATCATTTTTATAACAGGCAAATGCAGGTTAATCTTTTATACCGAGTAACTGTTGCATCTGTTTGTAATTTTTGGGGTCAATTGAGCCGATTGTATGTACACCACCGGGAACAATAACATACCTGAACTGGTGTGCATTAGATATGCTGCCGTAAGCGTTGGTACTGCTGGTTAGTGTTATCCTAACATTGCCCACTGTACAAAGGCCCGACCATGTATCAAGATTTGGGGTGGCGCCGCTCATATAGTTAATAGCAATAGGTAGTTGACTAACCTGATCAGTCGGCCATATAACCGGGTTGTAACCATTTAATTTGCCATATACAAATACGGCGCCTTTGTCTAAAATAGCCTGGGTAATTTTTGAGGCCGCTATATCGGCTGTAAAATTGATTGTTCCAAAAACTGTTGTTTTTGTATAAGTGGCCGGGGTATACCAATCGGAGTAAATTACGTTGGCTGTTCCCGGGTCGCCTTTAGGGCCTTTTAGGTTAATTGGTGCCGACCATGCTCCACCTGCTTTGGGCCCGTAAAATAAATAACCGGTAACATCCAAATAATAATCACCGTTAATACCCACCGATGCTGCCGGTGCGCCGCTGCCACTGTAAATTTTTGATCCCGCCGCCCCGGCTGCTCCGGTAAGCCCGGCTGCTCCCGTAGCGCCTTTTAGGTTTGTAGGTGTTCCCCAGCCGGCAGCGCTTTTGGGCCCATAAAAATCGCTGTTAGCGGTATTCAGGTAAAAATCGCCGTTAGCACCAATAGTAGTTGCCGGAGCCGCTGCACCTGAGTATATTTTTGTACCATCGGCACCGGTTGCCCCGGTTGGGCCGGTTGCACCTGTAGAACCTGAAGGGCCCGATGGGCCAACTGCACCATCTTTCCCGCAGGAAGTAAAAATTATGGCCGCAGCCATTAAAACAAATAAAGGGGTTTTTAAATTTTTCATAACAGATTGAATTTTGTGTGTTGATAATTGATTGCTAAACATTATTTGATATTTGTATTTTAGTAATAAATAGCAATGCAAAGTAAGTGGGTGCGCAGACTGGGCACAAGCGTGTAATCACCGGATTGTCAGTGTTAAAATACGTCATAGTCGCTGCGTAATAACCACATCAACTATCATGTCTTTTGGTGTTTTTCCTTAATTTGAAGCCGATGCCTATGTGGGAATTACGTGCTGGGGGCCGCCAGGTTAAATGGGATATATTAACTTGCACCTAATGTTGACTCCTAAAAACAATAAAATTATTTATCGGCTAATGGACTGGTATGTAAAGTTTTTGGTGCGCACTAAATTCCAACAGCTTTTATTTAACCCTATCGAGGTTGATAAAAATAAGTCGTTGCTTGTTTTGGCCAATCATTTCAGTTTTTGGGATGGTTTGATTATGCATTGTGTAAACAAGCGGCTTTTTAAAAAGAAATTTCATGTTATGGTAAACGAGGCCACGGCCTATAAGCTCGGCTACCTGCGATACGGAGGCGCGTTTTCTATTCACAAAAACTCCAGGGATATTCTTGAATCGCTGGATTATGCAGCAAAGCTTTTGGATGAGCCCGGGAACCTCGTACTGCTGTTTCCGCAGGGCAGGCTTTTTTCGAACTTTGTTGACGATATGCGTTTTGAAAAGGGGGTGTTGCGTGTAATTAAACAAGCTGCGGGTAAATACCAGTTAATTTTTTCGGCTACATTTATACAATTTTATAAACACAGGAAACAAAGCATCAACGTATATTTAAAAAGTGAAAAGGAAAGCTTTGCCGATAAGGAAATCGGTGAATTAAAAGAGGCGTACCAGCAGCATTATAATGCCGCTAAAAAACTGCAAACCGAAATAGATTTATAACAGTGCTAATAGCAATATCCATCACCCTGTTTTTTATTATACTGCGCTTTAGCGTAACGCTTTTTAATTTCATCTCGAACCCTAAGCTTACCCGCGTAAGCAGGCACTATACCGACAAGGTATCGATACTTATACCCGCCCGTAACGAGGCCGGCAACATTTTAGCTTTGCTGCAGTCGATACAAAAACAGGACTATGAAAACTACGAGGTAATTGTTTATGACGATAATTCGACCGACAATACTTATAAAATATGCGCCAAATTTGCCGCCGCTCACCCGAATTTTAGTGTAATTAATGGTGATGAACTGCCCGGCGATTGGTTAGGCAAAAATTACGCCTGCCATCGGCTGGCAATAAAAGCGCGTGGCAAATACCTTTTGTTTTTAGACGCTGATACTATTGTGCACAACCACCTTATCAACAGCGCCGTGCACCGAATGTATATAGGCAGGCTCGGTTTGTTAAGCCTTTTCCCCAACCAGGATATGCAAACAACAGGCGAAAAGACAACGGTGCCGCTGCTTAATTTCCTGCTGCTTAATTTGTCGCCGCTGCGTTTGGTTTTATTAACAAAGTGGCCTTCGGCGGCTGTAGCCTGCGGGCAGTTTATGCTTTTTGATGCACCGGTATATCACGAAAACAAATGGCACCAGCAGGCAAAGGATAAAGTGGTTGAAGACGCGGAAATTATGCGACTGGTAAAGGTTTCAGGCTGCAACGGCGAAGTACTGCTGGCCAATAACATGATAAACTGCCGAATGTATAAAAGTTATAACGACGCCATAAACGGGTTCAGTAAAAATGCTTTGGCAGCATTTAACTATAGCATATTGGGCATGCTGATTTATATCCTGGCCATTATTGGCGGCCCCATGATTGTGTTAATGACGCTCAATTTCAATCTTATCTTTTTTATGGCCGGTCTTATTATCCTGCCACGCATAATGATTTCGCTGGCATCGGGGCAAAATGTGGTGTACAATATTATTTTACATCCCATTCAGATGGTCAACCTCGCCATTATTGCCTTTTTATCAATTCAAAAATACCTGACCAGGACGAATGAATGGAAAGGGAGAAAAATTTAGTGCCGCGTTAAATACCATCCCATGATTTAAGAAAGCGATTTTAAAGTGTTAAAAACACTCAATATAACACAATTGTAAAAAACTCAAAGCATGACATAAAGAAAACAATGGCTTAAGGCTGCTGTTGTTAACTTTGAAAGCGATATTTGTGCTTATTATTCGTGATTTATATTATATAAATATTGATATTTACAGCGCAAAAATCTGTATTCAATTAAACATACGTTACCGCCAACCAATTTAATGAAATCAACCCCTCAGCAATTGAAAGTACTCTCCATTGATATTGGAGGCTCGCATATTAAAGGAACCATCCTTAACGCACAAGGCGAATTGCAAAAAAAGTACGAAAAAATACCGACACCCGTGCCTGCAAGCCCCGAAAATGTGATAAACGCCATTAAAGCCCTGGTGAAGGATTTTCCTGAATTTAACAGGATCTCGGTTGGTTTTCCTGGTTATGTACGCGATGGGGTTATTAAAACTGCTCCAAACCTCAGCAACGAACTTTGGAAAGACTTTGATTTGGCGGCAACGCTGAAAAAGGAACTTGGCCACGAAGCGCGGGTTGTTAATGATGCGGATATGCAGGGCCTGGGCGTGGTAAGTGGCAAAGGCCTCGAGTTGGTTATTACACTCGGCACAGGTTTCGGCACAGCATTGTTGCTTAACGGCAATTTACTGCCGCACCTTGAGTTTTCACACCAGCCGGTTGGCAAATCAAAATCGTACGATAAATACATCGGTGATATTGCACGCGAAAAAGAAGGCGATAAAAAATGGAATAAGCGTATGCAGAAGGTTTTTGATACACTGAAAACAGTTTTCAACTACGATTTCCTTTACATCGGCGGCGGAAATTCAGACATACTTACCTTTAAGCTGGATGATAACATGAAAGTGGTCTCTAACGCCGACGGGATTAAAGGCGGCGCCAGGTTGTGGACTAACGACGACGCCCCTGAAACAATTGAACCGGTTAAAATCAAAAAAAAATAAAATCAATCACTACACTATAATGAGCTCGAACACACAAGACATAGAAACCCTTGGAATTAATACCGCAAGGATATTAGCGGCAGATGCAGTACAAAAAGCAAACTCAGGCCACCCCGGAACGCCGATGGCGCTTGCCCCAATGGCGCACGTGCTATGGACAAAGGCAATGAACTACAATGCGAAAAACCCGGAGTGGGCTAACCGCGACAGGTTCATTTTATCGGCGGGCCATGCCTGTATGCTGCAATACGCGTACCTGTACCTTACCGGTTACGACCTTAGTTTAGATGATATAAAAAACTTCCGCCAGATGAACAGCAAAACCGCCGGTCACCCCGAGTATGGTTTATGCCCAGGTATTGAAGTAACTACAGGTCCGCTTGGGCAGGGTTTTGCTAACGCAATAGGCTTTGCCATTGGTCAAAAACATTTGGCTGCC
Source organism: Mucilaginibacter flavidus (assembly GCF_024055575.1). Taxonomy (GTDB): domain Bacteria; phylum Bacteroidota; class Bacteroidia; order Sphingobacteriales; family Sphingobacteriaceae; genus Mucilaginibacter; species Mucilaginibacter flavidus. Next base: position 46,196 of record NZ_JAMXOE010000022.1, read on the forward strand.
CGCTATAACAAGCCCGGATTTGACTTGTTCAACTATAAAACATACGTTATTTGCAGCGATGGCGATATGATGGAAGGCGTAACTTCCGAAGCAGCATCTATAGCTGGTCACCTGGAATTGGGTAACCTCGTCTTTTTATACGATAACAACCACATTTCGATTGAAGGCAGTACAAATATTGCATTTAACGAAGATGTTAGCGCACGTTTCAGGGCATATGGCTGGCATGTACAGGATTTGCCTGATGTTAATGACATACATGCTTTAGAACTTGCCGTTGTAAATGCCAAGTCTGAAGCGCAAAAGCCTTCATTAATAAACGTACGTTCGCTGATAGCTTACGGTAGCCCTAATAAATCAGGAACTGCCGGCTCACACGGTTCGCCGCTTGGCCCGGATGAAATAAAACTGGTGAAAGAGTTCTTCGGTTTTGATCCTGATAAGTCATTCGAGGTTTCTGACGAAGTTTTGGATTATTACCACAAAGCCGGATCGAAAGGTGCAGCCAAAGAAGAAAAGTGGAACAAGCTTTTCGCCGATTATAAAGCCAAATATCCGGAACTTGCTGCCGAATACGAATTGTTAAGCAGCGGCGGCCTTCCTGAAGGCTGGAAAGATTCGCTGCCGGTATTTAAGTCGACCGACCCTAAAGTGGCAACACGCGTAGCATCGGGTAAAGCATTGAATGCCATTGCTGCCAAATTGCCAAACTTAATTGGCGGCGCGGCAGACTTAGCCCCATCTACCGAAACTAACTTAAAAGAATACGACAGCTTTACTTCGGAAAACCGTGCCGGACGCAATTTCCATTTCGGTATCCGCGAACATGCTATGGGTTCGGCTATGAACGGCATGGCCTTAACAAAAGGCGTTATACCTTTCGGCGCTACCTTCCTGATGTTTTCTGAATATATGCGCCCGCCAATCCGTTTGGCAGCCATTATGAAGATAAACCCGATTTTTGTTTATACGCACGATAGTATCGGCCTGGGCGAGGACGGAACAACCCACCAGCCTGTTGAACAACTGGCATCTTTACGATCGATACCAAATATTACTGTTATACGCCCGGCAGATGCCAATGAATCTGTTCACGCGTGGCGCGTTGCCGTTGAGCACAAAGGTGGCCCGGTTGTGTTAATATTTACCCGCCAGGGCTTGCCAATCCTCGACCAGGATAAATATGGCAAAGCAGAAAACGTTGAAAAAGGCGCCTATATCCTTTCGGAAGGCAGCAAAGGGCCTGATTTAATCCTGATTGCAACCGGTTCGGAAGTAGCACTGATAATGCAGGCACAGGAAAAACTGGAAGCAGAAGGTATTTCAACCCGCGTGGTAAGTATGCCAAGCTGGGAACTGTTTGAAAAACAGGATGCAGCATATAAAGAAAAGGTGTTCCCCAAAGCAAGCCGCAAGCGTTTGGCTGTCGAAATGGCATCGCCAATGGGCTGGCACAAATACACCACCGACGAAGGCGACATGCTGGGCATGACCACCTTTGGTGAATCGGCACCGGCAGAAGAATTGTATAAGCACTTTGGCTTTACGGTTGATAATGTTGTTGCAAAAGCAAAGGCACTGTTAAAATAGTTTTGAGACGTGAGATCTGAGATTTGAGACGGAAAGCGGTTTTAAATCTCACGTCTCAAATCTCAAATCTCATATCTATCCCTATGAACTGGCAAAGCGATTTCATAAACAACCTGCACTGGTCTGATACCATTATTAACAAAGAAGGTAAGGAACGGGTTGCAGCCAAAATTGCCGAAAAGGTTAAAGATGGTGATGTGCTGGGCGTTGGCTCCGGGTCCACAGTTTTTATGGCTTTATTTGCCATTGCCAAAAGGATCAAGGAAGAAAAATTGAACATTAAGGCGATACCGACCTCTGTTGAAATCAGCATGGCGTTAACCAACCTTGGTATACCCATGACCAGCCTATACGAACACCGGCCCGACTGGCTTTTTGATGGCGCCGATGAGGTCGACCCCAACCGCAGCCTGATAAAAGGCCGTGGCGGCGCAATGTTTAAGGAGAAACTGCTGATTAGCAGCAGCCCGGTAAATTATATCATTGTAGACGAATCAAAGCTGGTTGATAGACTGGGCAGCAAGTTCCCGGTACCCATCGAGGTTTTCCCGTTGGCTTTACTGCATGTGGAAGAAGAATTAAAAAAATTGGGCGCCCGGGAGTTGATTTTGAGGCCGGCAAAGGGCAAGGACGGCCCGGTTATTACCGAAAACGGCAACCTGGTGATTGATGCCTGGTTTGATAATATTCCGGATGATATGGAGTTGCGGATAAAAGCGATAACGGGCGTGATTGAAAGCGGGCTTTTTATTAATTATAATGTAGAGATTTTGATGGCGTAGCGTTTTGCCTCACCTAAACGGCGCAGCCCTCATGTAATAATCCTCTCCAAAGGAGAGGACTTTAGCTTCGCTCGTTTTTAGAACCCTCTCCTTTGGAAAGGGCAGGGTGAGGCGAGAATAAATACTACACTAAACTGACTGTAAGTGGTATGCTTATTGTCGCAAACAAGACAAACCAACACTCATTTTGAGTACTATAATTAACTATAAAACAACAAACTAATGGAAACTAATAAAGTAAAGCAAATACACAGCTTTGGTCAAAGTATCTGGCTCGATTTTATCGACAGGGCAATCATTTCATCCGGAAAACTGCAAAGCCTTATTGATGACGACGGCGTACGCGGGGTAACTTCAAACCCGGCCATTTTCGAAAAGGCCATCACCAGCAGTTCTGATTATGACAATGATATCCGCTCGCTTGCCAAAACTGCTAAAACCAACGAAGAGCTGTTTTTTGGCCTGGCTGTTTCCGATATACAAAATGCAACCAAACTTTTTGAAGGCGTTTACAATGAATCAAAAGGGGAAGACGGTTATGTGAGTTTGGAAGTATCGCCATTTTTGGCGCTTGATGCCGAAGGCACTGCCAAACAGGCCGATGAGCTTTGGAAAAAAGTTGACCGCAAAAACGTAATGATAAAAATCCCTGGCACTAAACCAGGCTTACAGGCTATAAGGGAATCGATTGGTAAAGGGATAAACATTAACGTTACCCTATTATTCGGTTTGCCGCGTTACGAAGAAGTAACCGAAGCTTACATCTCTGGTCTTGAGGATCACTTAGCCGCCGGTCATAAAATTGGTCATATTTCATCGGTAGCCAGCTTCTTTTTAAGCCGTATTGATGTATTGGTTGACCCGATGCTTGACGAAAAAGGCCTGGGCGATCTAAAAGGCGAAGTAGCCATCGCGTCAGCCAAAAAAGCTTACGAAATTTACAAACGCGTATTCAGCGGCCCACGCTGGGAAAAACTGGCAGCACAAGGCGCACAGCCACAGCGTTTGTTATGGGCAAGCACCAGCAGCAAAAACCCTGCGTTTAAAGATACCAAATATGTTGAGGCCCTGATTGGCCCCTCAACTGTTGATACCGTTCCTTTAGAGACTATCGAAGCTTTCCGCGACCATGGCGTTGCTGCTAACAGCCTTGAAGAAGGTTTGGACACGGCCACCGAAATTTTAGACAAAATTAAAGCCGCCGGTATCGATATTGATAAAATAACCCAGCAACTGGAAGACGAAGGCATTGAGAAATTCAACAAGCCTTTTGAAAAACTACTGCAAGCTATCGAAGATCAGAAAAATAAAGTTTAAGCAAGGTGGAAGCAACATCAGTCAAAATACTGTTCTTTGACATTGGTGGCGTTTTGTTAACCAATGGCTGGGGGCATGAGTCGCGCAGGGAAGCGTCGGAAAAATTCGGCCTCGATTACGAAGAAGTAAAAGAACTGCACACTTTTATTTTTAATGTATACGAGATGGGCAGCATTAGTTTGGATGAATACCTGGACACCGTGGTATTTAACCATCCGCGCGATTTCGCCCGCGAAGACTTCAAAGAATTTATGTACCGCCAAAGTCTCGAGCTGCCCGATACCCTTAAATGGCTGAAGGAATGGAAAAAAGACTGCGGTTTTCGCATCATTTCCATCAACAACGAAGGCAAGGAACTAAACGATTACCGGGTAAAAAAATTCAAATTGCACGAAGTGTTTGATGCCTTCATATCATCGTGCGAGGTAAAAATGCGTAAGCCCGATCCGCAAATTTTTAACCTGGCCATGGGCATAGCACTTGCCCAGCCAGGCCAGTGCGTATATTTTGATGACAGGATAATGTTTGTAAACGCAGCAAAAAAATTAGGTATCCATGCCTACCAGCACACCGGTTTCGAGGAAACCAAAGCCATATTAGAAAAATTAAAAAAGGAAAATCAATCTCCCCAAAAATGAGTTCACAAACAAACAAATATGCTTTCGGCATGATAGGGCTGGGCACCATGGGCCGCAGCCTGCTGCTCAACATGGCCGACCATGGTTTTGCCGTAGCCGGGCACGATAAAGATGCCGCCAAAGTAGCATCGCTTAACGAAGAAGGAAAAGAATATGATGTGAAAGGGTTTGGCGATGCTAAAGAATTTATACAAAGCCTAACTACCCCACGCGCTATTATGATGCTGGTACCTGCCGGTAAAATTGTTGATGCCGTAATTGAAGAGATGACGCCATTGCTTGACAAAGGCGATATTTTAATTGATGGCGGTAACTCGCACTTTACCGATACCAACCGCCGTGTGGAAGAGCTGGAGGCAAAAGGCCTGCATTTCTTCGGTATGGGTGTGTCGGGCGGTGAAGAAGGCGCACGCCGCGGCCCAAGCATGATGCCGGGTGGCGATAAGGATGCCTATGCGGTAATGAAGCCGATATTTGAGGCTATTGCGGCAAAGGTTGATGGCGCCCCTTGTGTTACTTATATTGGTCCGGGAGCTTCAGGGCACTTTGTTAAAATGGTGCACAATGGTATCGAGTACGGTATTATGCAATTAATTGCCGAGACCTACGAGATAATGAAGAAAGGCCTGAAGCTGGACAATGCCACCATGGGCGAAGTATTTTCTAAATGGAACGATGGGCGCTTAAAGTCTTTCCTGCTTGATATTACCAAAGATATTTTCAAATATAAAGCACCAGGCAGCGACCATTTGTTATTGGATGATATAAAGGACGAAGCCAAGGCAAAAGGCACCGGTAAATGGACATCGCAGGTGGCTATGGATTTGCAGGCGCCAATCCCAACTGTTGATACTGCTGTTGCCATGCGCGATTTATCAAAATATAAGGCTTTGCGCGTACAGGCCAGCGAGGTTTACAGCAAGGACGAGATTGTACTGGATGTAAATAAAGACGAGTTTTTAACTGCTTTGGAGCAGGCTTTTTATTTTAACATGATAATCAGCTACGCACAGGGCATGCACTTACTGTCATTAGCATCTGCGGAATATAAATACGATTTGCATTTAGGCGATATTGCCAAAATATGGCGCGGCGGCTGTATTATCCGTTCAGAGTTTTTGAACGATATTTTCAACGCCTATCAAAAGAATGCAAAATTGGCGCACCTGTTATTAGATGGCAGTGTTGAGGAGCTGGTTAAGGCAGCCGTACCGGGTGCCCGTAAAGTGCTTTCGGCAACCATTGCGGCAGGTATTGCAGCACCGGCCTATGCATCGTCATTAAGTTATTTCGATGCTTTCCGCAGCGCAAGAATGCCATCAAACTTAACCCAGGCACAACGCGATTATTTTGGCGCGCATACCTACGAGCTTGTTGGCAAAGAGGGTGTGTTCCACACGCAATGGACTGAAGGAAGCGGGGAGTAAAGCGGGTGAGCGCGTTATTATTATAATTATATTTGTAATATGGCAACGTTAATAGCAAAAAAATCGGTTTTTGACATGACGCCGGAAGAGATTCGGGAGCGTTTAAAGCCTATTGCAATAAAGGCAAGGCAAGATGCATTAGACGAAGGTTCGTGGTTTTCCTACAGAAATGAACTTTGCGTTCAAGATGACATGTTTATCCATGAATTTAAAGATGGCCGCAAGGAATTAATACAATTAGGCGATGAAACTGGCAAGTTTAAGGTATTGAAAGTTCTAAATGCCTGACTATACTATTATCGCAGGGCCTAACGGCGCAGGTAAAAGTACATTTTCCTCTGTTCTATCTGACCCGGACACTTTAATATTCGATGCGGATAAAGTGAAAGCGCTGAAGGAAAAGCTATGGCCGGATATTCCAATAGAAAGCATAGAAATTATGCTAACTACGGAATATTGGGATCTGGAAGAAAAGGCAATCTTGAGCAGTAGAAATTTAACCGTCGAAAGTAATTTAAGAGACGATTTTTTAATAAAAAGAGCATTATATTTTAAAGATAAGGGATACACAATAAATTTAATGTTTATGCTTCTCCCCGATGTAAAGGCTTCGATGGACAGGGTCGATTTAAGAGTAGATAGAAAAGGGCACTTTGTTGACCAGGAAAGCATCCGATATAACTTTGAATACAGTTTAAAAATGCTTAAACAACACTTCAATAAATTTGATAATGTGTTATTATTTGATTCCTCCACAAATAAAAGTAATACTGTTCCAGATATACTATTAACGCTCCAAAATCACAATATTCATTTCCTTAGTTCAAATACACCCCAATGGGCCAAACAAACCATCGACGAAGTCCTTCAAAATATAACCTCTAACTGAAAAACTAATTACAATGAGCACAACAAAATCAGAACCTACTATATTCATCATTTTTGGTGGTACCGGCGATTTGAACTCCCGGAAGATAGCCCCGGCCCTTTATAACTTGTTTTTGGATGGCTGGCTACCCCACCAATTTTCTATAATCGGTACAGGCCGTACCAAGCTTACCGATGAGCAGTTCAGGGATAACCTGCATAATGACATTAACCAGTTTTCGCGCAGCGGAAAAACCGATGATAAGAAATGGGCCGAGTTTTCGGCCAATATTTATTACCAGGTATCTGACGCTACCGATGCTGAAACATACAAGGAATTTGGTAAACGCATCGAAAAGCACAATGCTGAATGGAAAACCCAGGCGAACGTAATTTTCTACCTTGCTGTAGCGCCAAACTTCTTCCCTATCATTGCTTCAAACATATCAAAAGCCAAGCTGGCCGAAGATAAAAACAGGGTACGCATCATTATCGAAAAACCTTTCGGGCACGATCTGGAAACGGCAAAAGAGCTGAACCAATTGCTTTCGGGTATTTTTGACGAATGCCAGATTTACCGTATTGACCATTACCTGGGCAAGGAAACGGTACAAAATATTATGGCTTTCCGCTTTGCCAATAGCATACTGGAACCGCTATGGAACCGCAACTATATTGAGCATGTGCAAATATCGGTTACCGAGCAATTGGGTGTTGAAGAACGCGGTGATTACTACGACGGAGCCGGTGCGATGCGCGATATGATACAGAACCACCTTTTGCAGTTACTTTGCCACGTGGCCATGGAACCGCCGGTAAGCTTTAACGCTGATGAGGTACGCGACCGCAAGGTTGACGTTTTAAAGGCCATGCGCCGCTTCACTCCTGACGATGTTCGTTTATCGGCTGTAAGGGGCCAATATGGCAGCGGCTGGATGAAAGGGAAGGAAGTACCCGGATACCGAGAGGAGCCCAAAGTAGACCCGCAATCGAACACAGAAACATTTGCAGCCATTAAGTTTTTTGTAGATAACTGGCGCTGGCACGGTGTTCCGTTTTACCTGCGTACAGGCAAACGGATGCACCAATCGTCGTCTGTAATTACCATCCAGTTTAAGGATGTTCCGCATTTAATATTCCCCGCCGAGTCAAGCGAAAGCTGGCAACAAAACAGGCTGATTATTAGTATTCAGCCCGAAATGAGCATTCGTTTACAGGTGCAGGCTAAACGCCCGGGGCTTGATATGGTATTAAACACCGTAGATATGGTATTCGATTATAAGGGCACATATGCCGCACAGGCACCTGAGGCTTACGAAACCCTAATACTCGACACCATGCTGGGCGACCAAACCCTGTTTATGCGTGGCGACCAGGTGGAAGCTGCCTGGGAATTAGTAATGCCGATTTTAAGCACCTGGCAAAATAAGAAGAGTTTAAATTTCCCCAATTATTCGGCCGACTCATGGGGACCAGAATCCGCCGAGGCTTTGATAGCCCGCGATGGATTTAACTGGTTTACATTGCCGGTGAATGGGAAGAAGTAGAGGTTAGTGATTGGAGGTTAGAGATTAGTTAAAGCGCACAGGCGGCGAAAGCATCCCAACTAATCTCTGATCTCCAACCTCTGGTCTCAAAAGCAAACTAACCTCTAATCTCTAATCTCTAACTCCATGAGTTTAAATATTTATAACACAGCCGACGAAGTACTTAGCGCACTAGCGGAGTATTTTGTAATAATTGGCAGCGAGGCCATCGGTAAAAATGGTAAATTCTCCGTAGCGTTATCTGGCGGCAGTTCGCCCAAAAAGCTATATGAATTGCTGGCAACTTCGTATCACGACCAGCTGGATTGGGAGAAAGTTTTCTTCTTTTTTGGCGATGAGCGCAATGTTCCACAAGACAGTCCTGACAGCAATTACCTGATGGCTAAAAAAGCCCTGTTTATTCCGCTGTTTATAGACCCGCACCAGATTTTCGCGGTTGATACCACCCTAGAGCCTAAAGAAGCTGCTAAAAAATACCAGGAAGAGGTAGAGCAGTTTTTTGACGAAACCGAACTCAGTTTTGATTTAATACTGCTTGGCCTTGGTGATAATTCACACACCGCATCGTTATTCCCGCACACGCCGGTATTGCATGATCGTGTACCGGGCGTTAGCGAAGTGTTTTTGCCCGACCAGCAGGTTTATCGCATAACTATGAACGCCCCGTTAATCAACGAGGCCCAGAACATCGCCTTTTTAGTTTATGGCGAAGGGAAAGCGATAGCCGTTCATCACGTGTTAGAGGATGAGGAGGATATTGAAGAGTACCCTGCACAGCTTATTGAGCCTATTGTAGGGCAAATTCAATGGTTTTTGGATGAGGCGGCAGCTTCGATGCTGGACGAGAAATAAATCGTAAAAACCTCAAAGCTTAAAGTTGCCGTTAGCATTCCTAAACTCAAAAGGAAAAGCTAACGGTTTTTAATTTTAATGATCTACTCTGTGTGAGGTTATTAATCCATACATTAGATAAAGGTAATACAGCAAGCATTTACAACTATTTACGGATGCGTTAAAACCCCAATTTGTTAATCCATTTACAGGTTGTGTATCTTTGTTATTACAAACCGTATTTAATTTGATGACATGGAAGGGAAATTTAGCGGCGAACAATTGCTTAAAATTAATAACCTTGGATTATTAGTTGCCGACCATATCCATGCAATGCTGGCTTATTGGGATAAGGATGAAATTTGTCGGTTTGCCAATAACGCCTACCTTGAATGGTTTAATAAACGTCGGGAAGACATGGTGGATAAAATAACCATGAAAGAACTTCTTGGGCAACTTTATGAAAAAAATCTCCCGTACATTAACGGAGTATTAAATGGAAACGCGCAGGAATTTGAGCGGCAAATAACAATCCCAAACGGTGAAATACGGCATACTATAGCTAGTTATTATCCCGATATTATTGATGGTGAAGTTAAGGGCTTTTTTGTGCATGTCGCCGATATTACAAAAATTAAAAATCTCGAAAATAAACTTATCTTATCTCAAAACAAGTTTAAATCTCTGTTAGAAAGCGCCCCCGATTCGCTTGTTATTGTAAATGGCTCCGGTGAAATACAGATAATTAATGAGCAAACCCAAATTGTTTTCGGTTATACCAAAGATGAGCTGTATGGGCAAAAGATCGAAATGTTACTTCCGGACCGATTCAAAGACCACCACCCCGGTCAACGTGCAAGCTTTTTTGCTAAAGCCTATGCAAGACGAATGGGCGCAGGGCATGAACTGTTCGGAAAACATAAAAAAGGCTACGAGTTCCCGGTCGAAATTAGCATCAGTCCCATTCAGTTAGAAGACGGCCTGTATGTATCAGCCGCAATAAGGGATGTAACAGAACAGAAAACTAGGGCGGCTGAATTAAAGGAAAGCAATGACCGTAATAAAATATTCATTCAGCAAGCCCCGAACGCTATCGCAATGTTCGATAAAGAAATGCGCTACCTGGCCGCCTCGAAAAAGTGGATCACCGATTATAAGTTAACCGGTAAAGAAATTATTGGTCAATCTCATTACGAAATTTTTCCGGAGATAGATGACGATTGGAAAGCAATACACCAGGCCTGTTTAAACGGCGCGATAAATCAATGTGACGAAGCTTCATTTACCCGCAAAGATGGATCGATACAATGGATAACCTGGGATGTACGCCCATGGTTTGTTTCTGAGAATAATATTGGCGGGATACTAATGTATACAGCTGATATATCGGGAATAAAGGAGAAGGACCAGGAAAAACGGCGGATTGAAGAAATACTGGACAAAACAAATGAGGTGGCGAGGATAGGCACGTGGGAAGTTGATCTAGTAAATAGCACAGTTAAATGGAGCCGTATTACAAAGGAAATTCATGAAGTCGACCCTGGCTATGAGCCCGACTTAAGCACAGCTATTAATTTTTTTAAAGAAGGCCCTAGTCGTGAAACTATTCAATCGGCTGTTGCCTGTGCTATAAAATACGGTACCGGTTACGATATTGAAGTAGAACTTGTAACTGCCAGGGGAAATAATATTTGGGCAAGAGCAATAGGTCAATCAGAATTCAAGAACGGGGTGTGCACGCGCTTATACGGGATTTTCCAGGATATCGACGAAGTTAAAAGGGCAAAAGAAACATTAAATACCTTAAATGAGGAACTTAATACTTTGCTTAACGCGGGTTATGTTTCAATAGTAGGAACCGATACCAAGGGCCTGATTACACATTTTAACAGGGGGGCTGAGTTACTGCTCCAATATTCAGCCACAGAAATGGTAGGGATAAAAACACCGGCCCAGATACATCTTGAAGAAGAAGTTACAGCAAGAGGACATGAGCTGTCGGCCTTGTATGGAAAGACCATAGCTGGATTCGATATTTTTACCGAACTACCAAAACATGGTGAGTATGAGTCGCGGGAATGGACTTATGTAAGGAAAGACGGTTCGACTTTTCCAGTTCAGTTAGTTGTAACCGCCATAAAAAACCAACAGGGCGGGATAACCGGATTTCTTGGGGTAGCAACTGACATTAGTGAGTTAAAAAAGGCAGAAAACGAAATGAGATCACTGCTGGAGATTACAACCGATCAGAACAACAGGCTTAAAAATTTTGCCCATATCGTATCACACAACCTTAGGTCGCATACCGGTAATATAGACATGTGCTTAGATCTGTACATAGAAGAAAATGACGGTGTAAGCGAAAATGAATACATTAAATTACTCAAACAATCAATAAACAATTTAAAGGAAACCATCGCAAACTTAAATGAGGTGGTTTTGATGAACACTTCTTTCTCCGAAAAGTTAGTGCCTATAAACCTGTTTAATGCGATAGAGTCTGCAGCTAATAACGTAAGTCAACTCGCAAGAGATGCTATGGTTACCATAAAAAACAAAGCAGATCCACAACTTGAAATCTTAGCGATCCCGGCCTATCTGGATAGTGTTTTATTAAACTTTATAACAAATGGCATAAAGTATCGTTCGCCCGACCGCGAAGCAAATGTTACATTTACAACAATTATAAAAAATGATTTTGTAGTGTTACAAATTAAAGATAACGGCTTGGGTATTGACCTTAAAAGACACAGTGGTAAACTTTTTGGCATGTATAAAACCTTTCACGGCAATAAGGATGCACGAGGGATCGGATTGTTTATTACAAAAAATCAGATTGAAGCTTTAGGCGGAAAAGTTGAGGTTGAAAGCGAAATTGGCAAAGGAACAAAATTTAAAATATATTTTAAACATGAAGAAAATTGAAATTGCATGTATAATTGATGATGACCCGATTTATATTTTTTGCACTAAGCGGATTATGTAAATGGCGAGTTTCTGCGAGAGTTTCCTTATTTTCACAATGGAAAAGAGGCATTGGATCGCCTAAAGGCTATTGTTACCGCTGGCGAAAACTTACCCGAAGTTATATTATTGGACCTCAATATGCCCGTAATGGATGGTTGGGAGTTTTTAGATGAGTTCACAAAGGTTCCCCCGGCAAAAAAAATAATTATCTATATCGTAACATCCTCTATTGACCCGGCCGATGTAGAAAAGGCAAAACAGTACGAAGCCATTAGCCAATACATTGTGAAGCCTGTTACTGTAGATAACCTAAAAGAAATACTGAACAATTTCTAATTGGCGCCTGGCAAGGTTAGCTTAGTTAACCAATTAACTATATCATTCGCAGCCTTATCATTTTCGAACGACTTCGGTAACCGGCCATTGGTATATTCATCATACAACCATGGGTCACCTACAGCGATAGCAGTTCCTTTTCCATATTTTGCGACCGCAATTATTACCGCGCCGCTGCTATTTTTTAGTAATGACTTAGCCGAACCACTTAGCGCTATGGAACAGGCATCTTTCATAAATACCTTACAGGCGGTTTTAAAAACCGGGTTACCTGTGGTAACTATTGCACCATCTTCAAAATGATTATCATCGATTACATGATTTTGCAAATCATCATTAAAATGCATCCCGAATTTAGTAGCGAGGTTGTTAAAATGGGGCAGCTCAAAGTTCGCGCTGTCATTGGCCATCATTAACAGCACACCGCCGCTTTTTACCCAGGAGGCAATTGCTTTAATGTCTTTTGGTTCGATATAATTCGGATTAGGGCTTTCCTTTTTGGTATCCGGATCAACAATGATATAAATGGCTGTGCCTTTTAAGTTTGCAGAAGTCGGCGCGCTGTCCAACGTATCTAAAGCTGCGCCGGCTTTTTTAAAGGCTTCGCCAAAAATAGAGAAGCCGGAGTTAGCCTTCTCTGTCCACAAATAATGGTAGCGTTCAACTTTGCCCGCCGAAGTTTTGTGTACTTCGTGATTAAAGTAATAATCAAGTGTCACTTTTTGTGCGCTTGCATTCAAGTAAATACCAGCGAGCAACATAGTGGCCATTAAAATTCTCGGTTTTTTCATTTTGCAGCAAATTGCGTGTATCGTTTCATCGCTTCTGCAAAATAATAATCGGCATAGCTAATGGCAACATCAACCTCGCTTTTTTGAGGAAAATGGCCGACGCTGTGTTTTAAAATAAAGCCACCGTTGGTGCCTGGCACAGCCTTATATTCAGACGATGACAAAGTTTTTATAATAGATTGCGCCGTATTGAAATATTTAACTCCATTACTTTTGTCGGTATACCGGCAAAGTTCTAACAGCGCTGATGCCATTATTGCACCAGCCGAGGCATCGCGCAGGGCATTGGGGATGTTTGGTGCATTAAAATCCCAATAAGGAATTTTATCCGCCGGCAGGTTAGGGTTGTTGAGAATGAATTCAGCTATATGTTTAGCCTGCTCCAGGTATTTTTTGTCTTTTGTTTCGCGATACATTACGGTGAAGCCATAAAGCCCCCAAACTTGCCCCCGCGCCCATGCCGACTCGTCAGCGAAGCCCTGAGCCGTTTTCTTTTGCTGAACAGCACCGGTTTCGGGATTATAATTTATAACATGATACGAGCTGTAATCAGCCCTGTAGTGGTTTTTGATAGTACTGTTGGCATGGGTTACGGCAATTTTGTAAAAACTCGAGTCGCCGGTTTCTCTCGTTGCCCAAAACAGCAGTTCAAGGTTCATCATGTTATCTATTATAACCAAAAAGTCCGATGGTTTTGATTCCCATGATTTGATGCAACCAACTTTAGGATTAAACCGGGTGGATAATGATTTTGCACTGTTTATTAATATTTGCCGGTATTCCGGATTCGGGTTTAGCCTGTTGGCATTACCAAAACTGATGTACATCATAAAGCCAAGGTCGTGCGTGTGGGTATTATATTGTTCTTTGGCAAGACTATCCATTGATCGTTTGGCCGCTGTCAGCAGCGCGACGTCATGGTTTTGCTCATAAAGATTTAGTAACGTGCCGGCATAAAAACCACTACACCACCAGCCGGAATTACTTGTTTCGAGTTTATTGTTAACCGGATTAAAATTCTTTGGGAAACGCCCGGCCGTTAGTTGGCTTGTTAAAAACTTATACTGACTGTCGGCATCAGTTATGTTTTGTTTGATAATATTAAGCAGTTCAGCCTGCGGCTTTAAATACGAAACGGCCTGGGCGAAACAAGCTTGACTAAAACCGGCAAGGTATATTAATGCGGCAATAAACAGTATCCTGGTTTTCATAGACAGTTTTTGATTATTACAGAATAGTTAGTAAAGGCATGGCCTTTTTTATTTGGAAAAAGGTTGAATTAAAAAGGATAATGGAACGCCATTATCCTTTTTAGCTTATCACTTTATTTAACCTCAAATGTAAAATACTGGCTTGCGGCATCGCCATTGGCAGTTAACCCCTGTACAACACCTACATATTTACCAGCCTGGTCTGATGTATAAAACGACACCTTGTCCTGGTTATTTACATTCGGGCCCCAGTACAGGATGTTCCTGAAATCGGGTATACGGCTTGCTGCCTGGGCCTCGGTTTCGTAAACAGGCGAGTAAAATTGCCTGCGCAATTGCAATCCTTCATAATCAATTACTACGGCCTTCGGATCAAGCTCTACGCCGCCCAGGTCGCCCTTGTAGGTGGTAAAGCTAAAAACGCCTTCCTGTTCGCTCGGGCCATAAAAAAACCTTTCACGTATCACATCCAGCTTTCTTACTTTTAACGGATCGACAGAGAATATTTTATTTACATCAAAAACAGGCACACCGTCCAATATCACCAGCGGGTCGCCATCAAGAAAGCCCCGGTCATTAAGCACTTTGATATGAAACTTACCTTTCGATCTAACAATATTATCTTCCGATACATACTCACGCAAATCCTCTTCCATAGTAGTAAAGCGGGTGAAATCGTCGAGCTTATAGCTCTTGTAGGGCTTTCCGAAAAAAGCAGTGCTGTCTGCTCCGGGATCAAATGTCTTTTTGATGTTGTTGGCCGAATAAATATTCAATATTTGAATACCCTGGCTGTGCGTCTGTAATGCAGTTTGCATGCCGTTAACAAATTCAAATTTTGGCAGGGCTGTTTTTGAATATTGTTCCGAGAAGGGGCTGGCTATATCTATCCGGTAAGTGCTGTCGACGGTTTCATTTGTTTGTGCAACTAACTCGCCGGGGCCATAAAAATCTTTCGTGTTAAACATTACATGTCCTGATGAGTCGCTTTGCGCGGCATATACCTGTACACGCTTGCCCGGTACGCCCATATAGGCAAAAATGCCATTTGCGGGCGTATTGGTTTGCGTGTTTACCAATTTGGCGGTAACAATATGCCCCTTATACTCAGGTAAAAAGCTAAATGATGGTGTTTTGTTTTCAAGCACCTGGTTCCATTGAAAGCGGCGCCAGCCCTGGGTAAGCATCAGGTTGTCTAACGCTTCATCCGTTTCGGCGGTGGCATTTGCAAAATAGTAATCGGGCGATTCGATATTACCTTTCAGATCCGAACCCAGCCACAGGTAATCAAAAATATTGCTGTGGTCAACTTCCTGCAACGAATCAACCCGGTAAACAGCCATTGACATGTTTGCCAGTACCGCCTTATTTGCCATGTCTTTTGCCGCCAGGCTGATATTAACTTTCTTACGTAACGCATATTGTTGCTGATCGGCACTAGCTGCAATTGACAGTTTTTGGCCTGGCCGTTTAAAATAAAGGCGTTCGCAAACTGGCTGCTTCGAGTTGTTAAAAATGGCGATGCTTGATATGCCATCGCCCAGCGAGTTTTTATTTATATTAAAATGGGCAACACCAGCGCTTACCGATAACCCTTCGGCAGCCTTAATCATTTGGCGGGTATGGGCAAACAGGAAAATATTGCCGTCGGGGCCTTTTACCTCCACATCAAGCTGGGCGCCTTTGTCGGTAAGTTTCATTACATAACCCTGGGCGTTTATTTCAGGTAGTTCTTTGGTTAATGCTGCGCCGTTGAATTTTACTATGGCTTTATAAGTATTGCCGCCAACGGGGGTGAAAGAAAAGTTCCCCATCCCAAACTTTAGCGATTGAAAACGGGCTACTGTATCATTATGCTGATCAATTACCGCGCCCCTTGCGGCAGCGCCTTTGCCATTTTTGTCGACGGCTTTAAAGCCAACTTTGCTTTGTTGGCCGCTAACTAAATTACCACCCTCCGGAAAAAATTGAATATCAAAGGCCGCAGCAGTTTCCTTTGGAGGGCTGCCATCGGGCGATCGCAGCGGGTTTACCAGGGTAATCACTTTTTCGAAATAATAATCAGGGCTGAAATTTTTCATCCAGCTGGTGTAGGCCCTGAATTTGTATTTGCCATTAGCTATCGACACGGGTACGTATAACGAACCATCGCCGATGCCGTTTTTTATGGCAATTTTAGCCTGCGTTACCGGGCTTTGGTTATTATCCAAAATCTCGACGTAAACCACTTTGCTTAAGTTTAATGGCTTATGGTCGTTACCATCCACACAAAAAACCTTAAACCATACTATTTCGCCCGGTAAGTACGTGTTTTTATCTGTATGAACAAATACCTTCTCCTGTAATGCGCTTTGCTTATATAAGTTGAAGCTGTTTTGCACCTCCTGTATAACCTGGGCCCGGCCGATTAAAAAAGGAAGCAACAAAGCCGGCGTCAGCAGCATTACTTTAACGGATCGTTTAATATTTCTCATAATCAGTGCTATTTATATTGAGCTAATTTCTTTTATTCAGTTAATTATTTCCAAAAATCCGGTTGCTGTTTGCTTCCCCGCAAAGTGCAGTCGATACAATATATGTCGGACGCTGTGAATCCTATCGGATTAGGGCTCGTATTACTAAATATTGCGTTTACAGGTACTTCCGCGCCAGCCAAAAGTCGTTGCAACACCGTGTTTGCATGGCTGTGCGGGTCGTTATAAAATGTCGAATCTATAGAGCAGTCGTAAGGATATTTTGGCAAATAGGTACTTGGCAGCTGTTCGCTGGCTATAAATATTCGTTTTTTTGCCACCGTGCCCGCACTGATAAACCCCACTACAATGTCGGTGGCATCGTGCGTGTTGTGAATATTGCCCGCTAATGTTGTAGGTTCGGCATCAAAAATACTTCCCAGTTGTTCGGTATTCTTTTTTAGCGTTTCCCAAAACTTGTACGCATCGGCTGTAAGCGCATACTCGCGCAGCAGAATGCTATACTTTAACTCAATTTTTTCGGACGTTGATTCAATTGCAGTAATTGGAGCCTGGAACAAAAAATCCTGTTTTAACTTGGCTGAAGAGCCTAAAATAATGCTTGTAGAAGCATTGCTTGCAAAACAATAATAAACCAGCTGATCCTGGCTGCGAGGCACTACTGCGGTGCCGTTTGATACGTATGACGAATTAAACATGGAATGGAACCGCCAAGTTTCCACATAGTCGAAGCGGTAATAGTGCGTAGCGTTTTTGGGGTCGTGCGTGTTGGCATACAACTGGATGCCCTTCCCTGTAACGCTGAAGCCAACGCTGTCAATAGGGGGTGCCGCTTTCGCTTGTTCGTAGTCTGAAAGATATTCGTTTCCATCACCTGGCGTATTTATCCTTAGCCGGAATTTCCGGGTACTGTCAAGGGTTATGCCCGCAAGTTTATAAATGCCGGGCGCTACCTCAAATAAGCCGAATTTATCCCCATTATCGCACTCAACCTGTATGGTGCCTTCCACTGGGTTTAACGTTGTGCTGGCGTTAAGATTAACCGTACGGCTTAATTTAATGGTGGTGGTATCATTCGTATTAATTGTGCCTTCCACAATAAGGTAACTCCTCGGCGAATTGATCACCTTAGGGTTATAAGGTTTTTTGCAACCTATTGATAGCGTTAAAATAAATAACCAAATTCTCCAGTTTTTCATATTTTCTCTTATTTCCAAAAATCAGGTTGTTTGTTCGTTCCATTTTGTAACCCACAGCCAACTACTTCTATTACTTTCAATATACAATACTCCCTTTTTCTCATGCTATTATTAATTTGATTGCCAAAAGTCTGGCTTTTTATTGCTACCAGTTAATGTACAGTCAACACATGACGGCGGCGCTCCCGTATAACCTATTATTGGTGAGCCGGGGGGCTTGATAGCGTCGATAGGTATTTGCAGCTCGCCGGTTGCTTTGTAAAAATTAATATACTGGTCAACCTGGTTAAATGGCCCTTGCCCGTCTTTATCAAAAAAACGATATAATAACGGTTTTGCCACGCAGCCGTCGCCAAGCGGGTCGAGCCAGGGGGGCAGCGTTGATTCATCTATATAAATTCTTTTAGTTGCATAGTTGCCCGCGCTGATATAGCCAATTACCGGCTCATTAGCGCCTGTTAACGAGTGGATATTGCCATTTATTTGCGAAGGTTGTGCATCAAAAATGCTACCCAATTGCTCGGTGTTTTTTTTAAGGTTTTGCCAAAAGCTGTAAGCATCTTTGGTAAGCGCATATTGCCTTACTAATATGCTATACCTGTGCCTCAGCCTGTCGTCGTGGCGCGATATAAAAGTTATCGGGAAATCGCTGATTACATCCTGCGCCAGTTTTGCCGATGAACCCAGTGTTATCGTACTCGACGCATTATTTCTCCAGCAAACATATATCCCGTTGTTCACGCGGTCGCGTTGTAACACCGTGTCACCATTTGATTTGTAGTTCGATTCAAAGTCTGATTGATGAACCCATGTTTCGTTATATTCCCACCTGTAATACCTTAGGTTATTGGGGCTGTGGGTGTTTAAATTAATGTCGATACCGTCGCTTTTAACTTTATAAGTTACGCTATCAATTGCCGGGCTGTTTATTACCGGCACAAAATCCGATGCGTATTCTTTATTGTCAGCAGTTTTTATTTTGAGTCGGTATTTGTGGTTAACATCGAGATTTAGCCCCGGAAAGACGTAAATACCCTTACCGGCTGCGGCTAAGGGCCGGCTGCTGTTATCGTCGCCTTCAACACGTACTATGGCGTCTAATTCAGGGTTTATGCTGGTTGAGGCGGAAAGCTTTACTGTATGGTTCAGCTTAATTATAGTTGAGTCGGCCCCGCTGTTAATTACGCCTTCAACCACAAGATAGGTACCAGGCGCCGATATTGCCGGCGGGTCGTACGGTTTCCTGCAGGCAGTTATAGTTACAGCCAGCGCAAAAAACAATATCATATAACCAGTTCTGTGCCCCATCATCAAAACCTGATATTATAATTAATAAACGGAATAGGGGCAGCAAATATTGATAGCTTATAGCCGCTTATTACACCACTTTGCTCGCTAAAGAATGTGGAGTAAGCATTTTGCCGCCCGGTAATATTGTACACACCTATAGTCCACGAGTTGTGTGTTAGCTGGTGTACCCTATGATTGCCTTCTATGATAATTGAAAAGTCGGACCTGAAATAATCAGGTATCCGGTACGCATTCCTATCCGAGTAAAATACGCGCTCAGAGCCGGCATATTCGTATTTTGCAATTGGTAGTGTTATTGGCCGCCCGGTACTGTACGAAATGTCGAAAGATACACTGTAACGGTGTGTAAAGCGGTAGTTACCATTAAAATTAACCGAGTGCGGTTTGTCGTAATTTGCCGGGTAATACTTGCCGCTATTTATAAACTCACCTGCAAAAGGGTCGTTTTGGCGTAAATATGTACGCGAATAGGTGTAACTCATCCAGCCGTTTAACTTACCTGCGGTTTTTTTAAGCAAAAATTCGGCACCGTAAGCTTTGCCCTCGGTGTTTATTACATCCTGCTCAATATGGTGGTTTAAAAGCAACACAGCGCCACTTTTGTAGTCGAGGTAATTTCTGAGCCTTTTGTAATAAACCTCAACCGACATTTCGATGGTATTGGCCTGTGCGTTTTTGAAAATCCCTAACGACACCTGGTCGCCGTTTTCGGGCTTAATATTAGGGTCGCTGAGTTTGTAAACATCTGTTGGAGATATTGACGTTGAGTTAGATAACAGGTGGATATATTGGTGCAGGGTATTATAGCCCGCCTTTATAGATAAATTGTCGCCCAGCAAATAGCGTGCAGATAGCCTGATATCGGGGCCCAGGTATGTTTTTATAAATTTACCACTACCATAAGTGGTGCTATCCAATACGTTGTTGGGCTCTTTAGGTAAATTAGGGGCGTAGTTATTAACTGTTTGTGGGCCAAGGTAGCTATAAGCGTTAAACCTGACACCTGCGCTAATGGTTAAATTGTCGGTAACATCAAATTTGTCACCCAGGTAAACAGCACTTTCCAATGCCTTTTCTGATGGGATAATGTCTGGTGCAATTAATGATTTATCGCTATTGGGCTCAAACGTTCCGGGGTTAATTTTATACAGTATTGAACTCAGGCCGAAGTTAAGCGTGTGCTTATTGCTTAAATAATAGGTAAAGTCGGTTTTAAAATTCGATTGCATCACCTTAAAACCAAGGTTGTACGCGTTTACCGGGTTGGCGGTGCTCGATACGTTGTACTTGTAATTATCAACGCCTGCCGAAATTAAACTGTATAGTTTATTATTATAATTATGCTTCCATTTAACATTCAGGTTTTTATTACTGTATGAGTAGCTCGTATCGCTATTCAGTTTAAACTTATCCTGGCTAAGGTAGCCGCTTAGGTACAGGTTGTTTTTTTCGTTTATCTGGTGACTTATGCCCAAATTAAAATCATAAAACGATGCCTGGCTATGTTTGTACGATTCGGGCAGCAACTTCAATAACCAATCGGAATAAGTGGTGCGGCCGCCAAATATAAACGAGGTTTTATCGCTGCCAAGCGGACCTTCAACGTTCAGCCTGCTTGTCAGCAAGCCTATCCCTGCTGAGCCTGTAAATTTCTTTTTGTTGCCTTCGCGGTTGGTAATATCCAAAACGGATGATAAACGCCCGCCAAATTTTTCAGGAATACTGCTTTTGTAAAGCTCTATATCCTTTACAATGTCGGGGTTAAAGGCTGCGAAAAACCCAAAAAAGTGGGCCGGGTTATAAATGGTATTGCCATCAAGCAAAATAAGGTTCTCGTCCGCCGCACCACCGCGTACGTTAAAGCCGGTTGTAGCTTCGCCTACCGACGTAACCCCAGGGAGGGTCAAAACAACTTTTAGAACATCGGCCTCGCCAAATGCAGTTGGAATTTGTTTAATGTTTTTGATATCCAGCTTTGCTACGCCAAGGTCGGTACTCCTTACGTTGGCCACTTTCTCTGCCGAAATTTTAACCTCCTTAAGGCTGTTAATTTGTTCCTGCATTTCAATGTTCAGCTTGCCATCGGTATACAGTATTATCTGCCGGCGGGTGTCGCGCATGCCCAGGCCCCGTACCAGCAAAGTTTGCCGGCCGCGCGGTAAAGTAATTGAGAAGAAACCAAATTGGTCTGAAGCCGCGCCGGTTTTAGTATTTGCCACGTAAATAGTAGCCCCCGTAACGGCCTCGCCCGATTTAATATCACGTATATATCCACTCAATATGGCCCTCCCCGGCTTTATGGTATTGGTTTTTACCCCAATTTCGTAAAGTTTGTTTTCCGTTGTAGCATCGGGCACCTTTTTTTCAGCCTCTTGTGTATAGTCTGCAACGGGCGCCTGGCTAACCGGTGTATTTGTACGTACCTGCGAATAGCCCAGCGCTAGCTCCGTGCGTATTTGCCGGCCCTTGGTAATAAACACCTGCTGCTGCTGGTTAATGGCGTACACAAATGCGGTTTTCTTAAAGGCGAGGTCTAAAACAGCATTCAGCGGTTGCTGCGTTACCTGCAGGGTAACCCTTAAACTATCAAACTGAGCAGGGTCATAATAAAAATGATAGCTGCTTTTTGATTCAAGCTCGTTTACAATTTGTGATATGGTGGCTTGCTGAAAGTTCACAGTAAACAGCTTTGTGCTATTTTGCTGGGCTGAAACAGCGTGTAAAAAAACCAGGAAGCAAAAACTTGCGAGGTATATTTTTCTCATGTTAGTTTGATAAGTGGTCGTAATAGGTTGCAACTTTAACCAGCGATTCTTCGGGGTTGGCGTGGAAATCCAAATCATTCGCACTGATGAATTTTCGTATTTCTTTCTTCCTGTCTTTAAAAATATCGAGAACCGCCCCCTTGCTGCCTGCACTATGGTAAACGTTGTTTTTTTTGATATAAAAATCCTTCGAGAAGCTGAAATAATTCTCCACCCCGTTTGTATTGCTGGTGGTAGTTTGGATGGTTTTTGAGTATTTTCCCAGTACTTCAGATTTTCCATTGTAAAGCTGCCTGTAATAGCCAGATTTTACGTCGCCGCCGGCAGCCAGTGTATCTGCATTTAAGTTGATAAAATGCCCGCCCAAAAAGTCAAAGCTTTTTACCCGTTCTTTAATCGCTATAAACTTTGATACCCTGCTCGGGTACAACACTACCAAATCATCATTATTAATATCGTACAACATTGACATGTTATTGTACAAAGTGCCGTCATAGTAAACCGAGCCTTTGGTAAAGCCATTTATATCCAGGTAGTAGGCATTGCCTTTAATATGCGGGTCGTAAAAATAATATTCGGGCCCTGTGTAAATCGGTGCTTGTATGCCTATGCTGGTGTTGTATAGTGTTACGGCGTTATTCAGGGCATTTTGCTGCGAACTGCTGTCGCCTGGTGCAGTTTGTGCCCGTGCATTTCGCGCAAAAAAAGCGCAAAGTAACAGCACTGCTGAGAACAGGTAAATAGGTTTATTCATGAATTTAGGTTAGTTGGCGCTAAAGGTTAAAAGTGGAATTTACGCCAGTTTGGGCTAAAAAACAAGCATTTACGCTGGTTTATTGAAAAAAACTGTATTTTTAGTTTAAAACCTTACCTTAGTGTACTCAAAACAATATAACTGCTACAATATTGTTACAAATCCTCAACTCAATTTGTCGACACGATATATAATATTGGAGGAATATTTAACCCCTCCCCTACATGAAATCATTAAAAGTTTTAGCGATTGTTTTATTAGCGATGTTTAGCTTCAGCACAGTAAATGCCCAGGTTGTTCATCATAGAAGTGCCCATCGTAAGCTGCATCATAAAAGGCATCATCATGGCAAAAGGCATCATCACCGCCGCCCTGTAACCAAAAGATAAAAGCACAAAAAAAGGCCCGGCAAAATAATTTACCGGGCCTTTTACTTTTTTTATGTTTTTATTAGAGCTTGCGCTTTACCTCGACATTTTCGTAAGCCTCAACTATATCACCAACTTCAATATTATTAAAGTTCTGGATGTTTAAGCCGCACTCATAGCCGGTGGCAACTTCTTTAACATCGTCTTTAAAGCGTTTCAATGATGCCAGCTCGCCGGTGTAAATTACCACACCCTCGCGGATGATGCGTATTTTGCTGTTACGGGTAATCTTACCATCAAGCACCATACAGCCGGCAATGGTACCAACCTTGCTGATTTTAAAGGTTTCGCGTATTTCAACATTCGCAACAATCTTCTCTTCGAAGGTTGGTGCAAGCATGCCTTCCATAGCGGCTTTTATCTCATTTATCGCATCGTAGATGATCGAGTAAAGCCTGATATCAATCTGCTCGGCCTCGGCCAGTTTACGTGCGCTTCCTGAAGGACGCACCTGGAAGCCGATGATTATTGCATCAGAAGCTGATGCTAACAATACGTCTGATTCCGAAATTTGCCCTACGGCTTTCGATATGATATTTACCTGTATCTGTTCGGTTGATAGTTTCAGTAACGAATCGGATAACGCTTCGATTGAACCATCCACGTCGCCCTTAACAATAATGTTAAGTTCCTTAAAGTTACCAACTGCCAAACGGCGGCCAATTTCATCAAGCGTGATGTGTTTCTGCGTACGTAAACCTTGTTCGCGCTGTAATTGTAAGCGTTTGTTGGCAATTTCGCGGGCCTCAACTTCGCTTTCCAGCACGTTAAACTTATCGCCCGCAGTTGGTGCACCCTGCATACCCAACACCTGTACCGGTGTCGACGGGCCTGCTGATTCTACACGCTGACCGCGCTCATTGGTTAACGCCTTAACACGACCGCTATAACAGCCAGCCAGTATTGGGTCGCCTACCTTTAAGCGGCCTGCCTGTACTAAAATGGTGGTAACAATACCACGGCCTTTATCCAAAGCAGCTTCTATAACAGTACCAACGGCACGTTTATTAGGGTTGGCTTTTAATTCAAGCAATTCTGCTTCCAGTAAAACCTTCTCTAACAATAACTCAACATTTAAACCGGTTTTAGCCGATATCTCCTGCGACTGGTATTTACCACCCCACTCTTCAACCAAAATATTCATGGCTGATAGCTGCTCACGTACCTTGTCGGCATTTGCACCTGGCTTATCAATTTTATTGAATGCGAAGATGATTGGTGCGCCGGCAGCCTGTGCGTGGTTTATGGCCTCGCGGGTTTGCGGCATCACGCTGTCATCAGCAGCAATTACTATTATTACAATATCGGTTACCTGGGCACCCCTGGCACGCATAGCGGTAAACGCTTCGTGGCCCGGTGTATCAAGGAAGGTTATTTTTCCTTTATCATCAGGTAAGGTAACTTCATAAGCGCCAATGTGCTGGGTAATACCCCCGGCTTCGCCGCCTATAACGTTGGTTTTGCGTATAAAATCGAGCAACGATGTTTTTCCGTGGTCAACGTGACCCATTATGGTTACAATTGGGGCACGTGGTACCAAATCTTCCGGATCATCCGGCTGATCAAGACTGCTTTCTTCGTCCTGTGGTTTTACAAACTCAATCTGGTAACCAAACTCATCGGCAACAATGCTCAATGTTTCGGCATCAAGCCTTTGGTTAATGGATACGAACATACCAAGGCTCATACAGGTAGATATGATCTGTGTTACAGATACATCCATCATGCTTGCCAGTTCGTTGGCGGTTACAAACTCGGTTACTTTTAAAACCTTCGATTGCAATTCGTTCTCCATTGCCAGCTCTTCGGCAGTTGCTGCTACATCATCACGCTTTTGACGGCGGAACTTGGCACGTTGCGCAAACTTGCCCGATTTACCGGCGCCACTAAGGCGGGCCAGTGTGGCCTTAATTTGGTCTTGTATATCTTTTTCTGAAGGTTCTTCCTTCGGTCCGCTGTTTTGAGGAGCGGTATTCCTGTTGCCTCTGAAATCGGGACGATTGCCACCTCCACCTTGCTGGTTATTGCCAGCACCGGGATTAGCGCCTGTGCCACGGTTCCTGAAATCGGGACGGTTACCACCGTGCGCCTGTTGCGACCCAGGAGGGTTTGGTGCAAAGTTTTGCGGGTTTTGGCCACCACCCTGGTTGTTACCCGGGCCTTGGTTATCTTTACGTTTACGTTTGCGCTTATGGTCGGCTGCGCTATTTGTGTTTGATGACGAAGCAACCGGGTTACGTTTTGGCGCATTAACCGGCAACTGTATCTTCCCAATAATATTAGGGCCACTCAAACGCTCGGCTTTTGCACGAATTACTTCGGGCTCCTGCGGTTCGTCAACAACCGGCTCTTCAGGCACAACAGATGCTACAACCGGAGGCACTACAACCGGCGGAGGTACTTCTTTTTTAACTTCTTCAACATTCGGGGCCTCAGCAACTACCTCTTTTGGTGTTTCTTTTACAGGCTCCGGTGCAGGCGCAGGCGCTACCACTTCTGGCTTTGCCGCTACAGGCTCTTCCTTAACAACAGGCTTTTCGGCCGGTGGCTGAGGTTTTGCGTTCAGATTATTCAGGTCAATTTTGCCTACTACGGTTACACCAGGCAATACCGCGTTGTGCTCCTCGGCCTTTACAGGCGCAGGTACTTCAACGGGTTTGGGAGGTTCAACAGGTTTTGGCTTTTCAACCGGCGGCGGGCTATAGTGGTTGCCAATTCCTTTAATAAGGATTTCCTCGTTCTCGAAATCTCTCGAACGGCGGTGTTCAACCGGCTTTTCGGGAAACGGCGCAGGCTCTTCCTTCCTTATCTTTCCTATGCTTATCTGCTTAGCTTCCTCCTTAATAATTTTATCCACAGCAAATTCTTTCAAAAGCGCGCTGTACATATCGCCATCAAGCAAGGTAGTAGGGTGTTTTTGTACCTTATACCCTTTTGTTGCCAAAAAGTCAACAATAGTACCTGTACCGATATTCAGCTCTTTTGCTGCTGTAAATAATTTTATGGATTTGTCTTCTGACATTTATTATATTCTTTCTCTGCTATTTTGTGCAAAAATACGATTTTAATTTTGGTTATTACGTTTATTCGAACTCAGCTTGCAGAATTGATAACACTTCTTTTACAGTTTCTTCTTCTAAATCGGTACGTTTTACCAATTCACCCACTGTTAAAGCCAGTACCGACTTTGCCGTATCTAAACCAATACGTTTAAATTCGTCGATAATCCAGCTCTCAATTTCGTCCGAAAATTCTTCAATGTCCACATCTTCGTCGGTTTCATCCGCTTCACGGTAAACATCAATTTCGTAACCTGTTAATTTACCAGCCAACTTAATGTTGTGTCCGCCACGACCGATTGCTAACGAAACCTGGTCGGGTTTTAGGTAAACGGCAGCAGTTTTTTTCTCATCATCAAGCTTAATCGAAGTGATTTTAGCTGGTGATAATGCACGTTGTATATAAAGCTGCAGGTTATTGGTATAGTTGATTACGTCGATATTTTCGTTTTTCAACTCGCGAACGATACCATGTATACGCGATCCTTTCATACCTACGCAGGCACCAACCGGATCGATACGGTCATCATACGATTCAACCGCTACCTTAGCACGTTCGCCCGGCTCGCGTACAATTTTCTTAATGGTGATTAAGCCATCAAAAATTTCAGGTACTTCCTGCTCAAACAAACGCTGTAAAAACTCGGGCGCTGTACGCGATATGATGATTTTGGGGTTGCTGTTCAGCATATCCACCTTGTCGACCACTGCTTTTACGCTGTCGCCTTTTTTAAAGTAATCGGCAGGTATTTGTTCCGATTTTGGCAGCAACAACTCGTTGCCCTCGTCGTCAAGTACCAAAGTTTCTTTTTTCCAAACCTGGTAAACTTCGCCGGTAACAATTTCGCCAACGCGGTCTTTATATTTTTTAAATATTTCGTCTTTCTCCAGTTCCAGTATCTTAGATACCAGCGTTTGGCGGGCAGCTAATATAGCGCGACGGCCAAAGCTCTCTAAGGTGATTTGCTCAATGTGCTCATCGCCAACTTCCAGAGTTGGGTCTAATAATTTCGCCTCGGCCAGTTCAATTTCCAGGTCATCATCCTCACTAAAGCCATCTTCCATAACCTTACGCGTCCGCCAGATTTCCAAGTCACCGTTGTCTGTATTAACAATTACGTCGCAATTTTCGTCAGTGCCATATTTTTTCCTGATCATGCTCCTGAAAACGTCTTCCAGCACACTCATCATCGTTGGGCGATCGATGTTTTTGAAATCTTTAAATTCCTGGAAAGAATCAATTAAATTAATATTGCTCATTTTTCTACTTAAATGATATTAAAACTTTTGTTTCTGTTATTGTATTTATTGGGATAACGCTCTCAACAGTTTCGGCCTTTTTCCCTTTATTTTTTATTGTTTCTTCAATTATAACGGCATCTTCCGTAATGCCCGATAGTTTACCTTCCCGCTTAGCGCCGTCAGCCATTTTAATAGCTAAGTTACGGCCTATGTTTTTGGTATACTGCCTGGTTAACGTAAGTGGAGTATCAATACCCGGCGATGAAACTTCGAGGTTATAAGCAGTTTCAATCACGTTTTCCTCTTCCAAATGGAAGCCAACATGCCTGCTTATGGCCACACACTCATCAATGCCTATACCGTTATCGCCATCAACCAAAATCATCAGCTTACCATTGCTGTGGAATTTTACATCCACTAAAAACAGGTGTGGCTTATCGGCAATCTTTTCTTCAACCAGCTCTTTTACTCTTTTCTCGATATTCATTATCCCTCAAAAATAATTGATTGATAAAATAAAAGAGGGGACAATCGCCCCCTCTTTTTTAATTCAACTGCAAATGTAGTAATTTTTATTTAAAATTTCAAGTGTATTTTGGTTTTAAGGATTGTAAATGTTGTAGTTGTTGTAAATGTTGCAGGCGCACCCCGGTTGGCTATGCTTTTACAACCTTTACAACAACTATAGCCTAATTAACTTTAACAACCAGGTCAACGTGTTCCACATTTCCCAGTCTCTTTCGCCCTTGTATGTAATCCCACATGTTCTCGCCTTTAAACCGGTAGTACCTCATAAAGTAAGCATGGCCTTTTACGAAGGGGGTATCGGGCGTAAATACTACGGCGCTATCTTTTACCATATAAGCACCGGGCTGAACAGGCTGATAATTTTTTAAATTGGAATCGGCCGGCATTTTGTATACAGGCAACAGCGTTTGCCAAACTTCGCGCACCGAATCGCGGTTTATTTCGTTTACGATGGCATTATCGAGCCCCGTGAATTTAACCGACTGCTTATTATTTATAAGGCTGATATGCACCGAAGGCGCTTTTGGCTTTTGGCTACAGGCGAAGCAAAGTGTTAGTAAAAGCCAGGCGGATTTTTTCATGGTTAAATATCATCAATAATTTTCTGAACCGGAATTTTTAGAATTGAAGAATTTACCGAATGCGTGGCGTCTTCAAAATTTAAGAGACTATTGTTAATTCCAAATTGTCCCGTCTTAAAAAAAGTTTACACTTGGTTTTGTCCGCTTTTTGGTTTACATCAAGTAATCTATTTCAGGACAAGGCAATTTCTAATAAACCCGGCTTTACATTAGGTAAAGCAGGGCTTATTTTTCCAAGTAAAACTTTGGCATCTGCGTTAAGGGCTCAAGAAAGTATAAGCCTATAAATTGATGGCGGCATTATTGCCCGATGATAAAAATTTATTAACTAAAGGTGTCAGCGGGCTGGTTACCTTTTCAGTTCAAATTAAAGTTAAAAAAAAGCGTGCCCCGATCTTACCTGGCCACGCTTTTACGCATTAACTACATGTAAAACATATAGAATAAAGATGAAAGGATTAAAGGCAAACACTGCTGTTAAATACCAGACAACGGGAGTGTGATTTGCAAACTCCATTAATCTTAGTTAATTCTAACTTTTAAGTAAAAGATAAAATAACAGTATCGACTTTTAATGAATCAGTATTTGACTCTTTGAATATTATTTATGGGTTACATCATTAAATTTAACCTGTACTATATAAGTTCCTTCAAGCTTTACCTGCCATGACCATCTTGGATTTATGGAAAACGTACCTAACGAAGCAGGGAAACCATCAATTGTTGCAAAAGTGCTTGGGATTCTGTAATACATTAAAAAACCCCAGTTAGTTGAAGGTGTTACATACGGTGCTAAAGGAAAAGGCGCAACTTCAAAATCGCATATCATGGCGGTATCATTTTTTATAACCGGATTAAATTTGGCATAGTTTTCAAACACCGGCCTATCGCCCCTTTTAATGATTTCGCCGCTTCTGGGATTAAAAACTTTGCCATTTTTGTCAACCATCTTCAATATCACCCTTGCACCATCACCGGATATTTTAGTACAGGTAATTGTTGGGGCTTTCATGGGGGTAACGGCCCCGGTTTTATCATTAAAAGCATTTGCCACACCATCGGTCTTCACAAAAAGATCCTCAGGAGCCGGGTCAATAACATTGATGGTTGCCAATGAGGGGAATAATTTTGTGCGGGTAACGTTTTTCATCTCCACATCAAAAACATATCTGCCAAGCGGAAGATGTGTTGAAGCCCGGTTAAAGGTCAGCTGCCCGCTCGTTTCATTAAAGGACATCGGATACGTTGATTGAGTTTCTCTTTTTGCATTGAGTAATGCTACAGTTGTGTCGGTTGTTGCATCAAAAGATAGCCCTTGCTTAAAAACCAGGATATCATATTTTGTTGTAAATTCCTTTGGTGCGGCGCTGCCATCTTCCTTTCTTAAATTAAGCATTTTAAACGAATATGGCGGAGTTGAGCCGTCGGCGTTTATCCGGTCAGATTGAAACAAGATCAATCCGCGCTTGGCATAGATGTCATTATCTTTATATCGAATAGCATCGCTTTGAAAACCATTCTGGATTTTTTTACATGCAACAACACTCCCTAAAAGCATTATTCCAAGAATATATTTTTTCACTTGCATATTATTTATTTTTTAGATATGGCTGTCATAACCTTATAAAATGTATTCAGATCACAAGATCATGCAGCCGTATCAGATTATTATTTAATTAATTACCTAAGGATTGCGCATTAAAAAATAAACGATGGCGACCATCAAGAACATGCACAATTCCCGTTTTTGTGATAATGCCAGATGTTTGACAATCAACGGCCTTATCTTTTTGATCATCAGGAATGGCATTCTGATCAAGTTCCTGATCATCCCTGGTTCCGATTACTTTGGTATAGGTCACATAATCCACATGATCTACATAATTGCTATAGTCAAATGACCGCCTGAATTTAATCATGTAACTCACATCTGGAATGGGCCCCAATAAACTATTATATAATTTACCGGCTAATGTGATTTGATCCCTGTTAATCTTCCCTTCAAACATGTAGGTTTTTAATGAATCGCTTAGCTCTTGCGACGGAATGTCTTTGATGCCGAAATTGATATTCTCATTTCCCACCTCAATAGCTTTTTGATTTTTCTTGGCAGCTACATAATCTGCAACACCATAATTGGTGGTAACAAAAAAGGTAATATTACTGTTTACTACATCCTTTAACCCGGCCTTGTCAATCACTTTTACCAATGAATCAAATTTAGGGTTCGATTTTAAGTAATCATATGTTGTTAAATCAACATATGCTTTGCTCACCCCGCCGTCGTTTTTATAGCTGTCTTTTTTGCACGAAGCAATAAAAAAGGCCGCAAAACATATACATATACTTATATATTTTTTCATAATTTTCTTTTGTTTAGTACTACTCATTTATTAAACCTTACCAAGCCAGTATTTAGTTTGCTTTAACAGCGGATTTTGCCTGAACAATGCCGGGTCAACCGGCCAGTAAAAACCTTCCGCCTTAAATCTCGGCTCGCTTAACCAGTCAATATGGTTGCCATATTGCCTCGTTCTTAGCAGATCATAAAAGATTTGTCCTTCCAGGTACATTTCCTTACCGCGTTCAATAATATATTCATACATTACATCGTCAGCGCTAAAACTATCATCTAATAAGTATGGGTTAGGATCGTTTTTAATTCTAAACTCATTTATGATTTTTATTGCGGCACTTTTATCTCCTTTGTACAAAGCTATTTCGGCTTTCAATAGTTTAAAATCGCTTAATCTGAAAATAATCATATTATTGCTCAGGTAAGCATCCAGCTTTTGTCCGGGATTACGATATACAACGTTGCTGTATTTAATGCACATAGGTTTATCGGTACCTGTGAGGGCAAAATTCTTTTCGTAACGAATATCAGTTGACCCTGTACCATAATGGTCAGATAAATAGCCCGGAGGCACAAAATAACGAGGGGTATTGGAAGCATTGTTTATATAACTTCCGTTTAAAAAGTTAATCCCTACATTTGAATTTGATCCTTCAAGGGTATTTTCGCTCATGTTAATTTCAAATATGCCCTCTGTTGACCGGCCAATAAAGATATTTTTATAATTAGCTGTATCAACAGTTGCATAATTACCATGAGCCATCAGGCTGTTAATGGTAGTATCTGCGCTGCTTACATCTGTAAGTTTTGGATTATTATTAGATACATCCAGCATAGTTGCCCTCCAAAGATACAGATGTGCAAGGAGGCCATAAACAGAACCACAGTTCGCGGTAACTTTAGCATCGCCAGCGTTAGTATATGTCCAGCTTAACATACCTGCGGCTTTGTGACAATCGTCCTCAATAAGTTTCATCACATCAGCTTTAGGGCTTCTTGCCAATTGAGGCGCGCTAAGCGGATCGTCATAAGCTTCGGTAACAATAGGAACATCGCCCCATATCCTAACCATCATAAAATAGCTTAACGCCCTAATAAATAAGGCCTGCCCCATCACGTTTTTCCTGAATGCAGCAGGATCTTCTTCATCACTAAGCTGCGCATCAGTTATCTTTGCTACATTTTTCAGCACAATGTTTGACATTGCGATTGTTTTGTAGTACAATGTGTAATTGGCTAATGAATTTACGTTATACTGAAATGTAAAATCACCATTTTGTATCCCTTCAAGCCCATCGCCATTATATTGTATAGTAAAATAATTTTTTGCAATCGCATCGCCGTATAAATAATACCGGTCATTTTTATAGGTAACGGCACTACGCAGCAATGAATAATTGCCGGCCAGTGCATTTCGGGCATCTTTTGCATTCTTCCAGAATGCCTCATAGTAAGTTGAGTTTTTAGGTACCTGCTCAAGCAATTTTTTGCATGAACTAACACTTACAAAAACCAATATACCAAAGAATACGCTTAATTTTTTATATATATTTCTCATCGCTATTTCTTATTACAGATTAATTTCAAGGCCTATTGTGTATTTACTTGGTATTGGATAGCCATTCCCGTTGTATTCACCATAAGGGTTCACTGCTTCGGCATCGGGCAATCTTTTTGATTGCTGGAACATCTTCACGTTATCAGCGATGCCGTATACTTTAAGTTTGCTTACCCCAAGTTTCTTTAAAACGCTCTTTGGGAAGTCATAACCAAAGTTTATACTCTTAATTCTAAAATATCCACCCTTTTCAAGGAAAAATGTTTGGGCGCCGGTATAGTAATACCTATAAGTTCCTATATCATATTTTGCATAGGTAGCTTTATCTCCCGGGGCTCTCCATATATTAATCTTGCTCAAATCGGGCGTTGATGTGCCGGCAAAATTGGATACGGCGTTACCATCTGTTGAATTTGAAAACCTGTCTGATTCAAATAAATTCAATACATCCCTGTCAAACGTAAAAGTTGAAAAGATACTTAAGCTAAAGTTTTTGTAGTTGAAGTTATTTGTCCAGCCGCCGGTGTATTTAGGGTTAGGATCACCTATGGGTCTTTTATCAGGATTTATTCCATCGTTAAATATATCTATGAAATAATCTCCGTCCAAATCGGCCAGGTAAAAATCACCGGCCTGGTATGTGCCGTTGCTGTTTCTGTATCTTTCACCCGTTAGAGGATTTACAGGAACACTTGCATTAGTTGGAAAAACACCTTTGGTTGTGTAAAGATAAAATGCGTTGATCGGGCTTCCTACAGATAAAATGTGGGATTTATCAAACCTGTCGCCGCTCAAAACCAAATCCCGCCCGCCGTTTGGCAAGCTCATAATGCGGTTTTTATTGTAAGCGAGGTTAAGGCGGGAGTACCATCTGAAAGCCCCCTCGAGCGGGTTCGCCGAAATGGTGATCTCAACACCAGAGTTACGAACACCAATGGAGTTGGTAAGCGCTAAATCATAACCGGTAGTTAGCGGAAGATCTACGCTGAAAAGCTGTAATGACGATTCTTTATTATATACATCAAGTGAAACGGCATACTTGCCATTTTTTATTTCAATATCTGTACCGATGTTCCATTGCGTTGACCTTTCCCAGCTTAAACTTTTTTGAGCTGCGCCATCGTAAAAGTTAGGTGTAATAGCTGTAACTCCATTATAAGATGTAGCACCGCTGTTTCCTTCAAACCCCCCGTTATTTACGTTGTAAAGGTTGTACTGAAGGTAGTTATTGTTAGGTAAACTACCAGAGGCTCCAATACTCGCCCTTAATTTCACCAGGGTAAAGGGATTATCGGGATTGTCTTTCAAAAATGATTCTTCGGATACTAACCATCCAACAGATGCTGCCGGGAAAAAGCCCCATTTATGGTTTTGCCCAAAGCGAGACGAGCCATCGGCCCTTGTACTTACAGACAGTAAATATTTACTGTTATAGTCGTATGCTAACCTACCGTAATATGACAATAAACCGTAAGCCTGGTAATCAGAGCTGGCACCAATTTTTGATTGCTGAAAGCCCTGCACAACCTGGATATTATCTGACGGCCCGTTATAGCCCGACGCTATAGTATTCTGAAACTGGTTGTATAAAATATCCTGACCGGCTACAAAGCTAACTGAGTGTTTTTTGAAAGTATTGTTATACGCTATAAAGTTTGAGGTAGTTAAATTTATACTATTATCAGCATAGCTGTAAGAGTAATTACCCTGCCCGTTCTGTAACAGATCGCTCCTGCTCAAATCCCTGCGATTGGCGTTGTATAAATAAGACGATTGTGAGTTTAATGTTAAATGCTTAGTAATCTGGTAGCTTAAATTTAAATTAAATGTGAGTTGGTTCCCGATATTTTTATCTAAATTTTCGCTGTACGAGCCTAAATAATATGCTTTTTTATCAGGATCCAGATTTAATAGAGAGGAGGGCATATTTCCGGCTCCAAGACTTATGGGGCTGCTGTTGTCGCCGTTACCTCTTGCTTTGTCAGTTCTTGAATAAGCCATTAACGGGTTAATCATCAATTTACCATTAAGCGCGTGCGAAGTAAGGTTCATCCTGGCAGAATATCTTTTAAATCCTGTGGCTTTAACAATACCTTCTTCATTATAATAACCACCGCTAAAACGATAAATCGTACCTCCGGCACCACCACCGCTTAAGCTCAGGTCAGTATTGGTAATTTTCCCTGTTTGATAGAAAAGATCCTGCCAGTCGGTATTTCCGTTAAAAGCAGTGTTTAGGCTATCAGTAAGGATATACGGAAGCTGTCTTTGATCACCGTAAAGAAGTTGACTTTGTAAAACGTCCAATTTTTGCCTCCGTTCTGTAGTACCCAGGGTTACGTCACGCAATTTCGGGCGTTGAGTAATGCCAAAGTATGAATTAATGGTAATCCTCGGATCGCCCGATAACCCCTTTTTGGTGGTAATTAATATAACACCATTGGCCGCCCTTGAACCATAAATTGCGGCAGCTGAAGCATCTTTCAATACATCAATTGTTTCAATATCGGCTGGATTTATTCCGGCAAGGTAGTTAGCACCCGTGCCTACCCCCGGGCCAACATAATTTTCTGTTGGCTGCGGCACACCATCAACAACATAAAGCGGCGTGTTTACCACATTATATTCATCATATCCACGGCTTACTAACGAGCTGCCCCTTACAGAAACCGTAGGTGTTGCACCCGGCTGGCCTGAAAAATTTTGTACGTTAACACCAGAAATTCTACCCTGCAAAAGCTGATCAAAACTTGCAGCCGGCAGGTCGCTCAATTCTTTTGCCGAGATACTTGAAATGGCGGCTGTTGTTTTTTTTCTCGCAATTTTCTGGTAACCGATAAGCACCACCTCACTCAACGTTTGCTGGTTTTCATGTAACACTATAGTAAGTGTAGATTTTGCTCCAACCGTTGTTTCGGCAGGCAAAAAAGCCACACAGGTAGCTACTAAAACCGCGTTGGGTTTAATAATCTTGAGGCTAAATTCTCCCTTTTCATTTGTGGATGTTGAATTTGTAGTCCCCTTCTCCGTAACAGTGGCATTTACAATAGGCACATTGTCTTTATCAACTACTTTTCCCTTTAGAACAGCCTGGGCAAAAGCACCCCAGGGAATTTGCCAACAAAGAAAAATACATACAATCAAAAGTTTCCTGTAGAATGTAAAAGTTTTTGTCATAATTAATAGTTTAGTGTGTGAACTCAAATGTATATATTACACAGATATATTATTTCACGATATCTTATCTCATATTAACGTTATATTAACCAATTTTCAATCTTATCGCCTTTATTACAGGCTTATGGCCGAAATGCCCCAACAATCTTTACATATTATAATATTTTAAAAAATAGCACCGGGGAACCTGTGCCGCCGGTGAAAGCTTAAAGACCGATATGGGTAGACCAGCGCCCGGATAAGTCCGATCGCAGCCAGGAGAATTTTTTTTATAAAATGAAATATGAGGTAATTTATCATCAGCTATAACCGCACCATACTCACCGGCCAAATACCCAACGAACTGGAGTACGAAGTCTGGGCCAATGAAAAGGACCAGGTTTTTATCGGCAAAATAAGGGACCTGCCGCAAGAGGCGGTTAACTCCTCTAGCGCGAGTATCCGGGCGGACCAAAAGAGGTGGGCGACTCGTGCTCCGCGTTTAGGGGGCGGCAGCGAAGAAAATGTCCAGGTTTCCACATAGCACGGTGCGCAGCCCCTCTGCAAGCGGCTCTCTTTGCACCGAAATACTTTATCTTCAGGCTTTTAAATCCGAAAAATAAATTCTACCTTCAATAAGTAATTGAAAATGTGCGGAATACCGCCGTTTCTTTGCCCATCGTAAACCTTTTATCAAAACCGTTATGAATTCCCTTAAATCTTATCGCATTTTAAGCTTGTGCCTGCTGATTTCGGCGATGGTGACAGGCAGTACTTCAGCCTTTTCGCAAACACACAGTTTCGGATTGAAAAGCGAGTTGTATGCTATTGAAAATAAAGCTTTTTCGGGATTTGAAGTGACGGGAGACGCACAGAAAGAAATGACCCGTTTGATAGACAGGGGATTGCAAGCCTACGACAAACAACACAACCAGGATGTGTACAACACTATAGTTGCTAACTTTCGCAGGTTAACGGATACTATTACAATGTACAAAGTTGCCGGAGGCAAAGGGCCCTCGATGATAGTATTAATCGCTTATCACACATCAAGACCACCCCGGATTTCCAGTTATTCTATTAAAAGCGCACTAAAAAAATTATGCCCGCTATTTCCATTTTGCTAGACATACAGAGCGAGGTAAAAGACCTGTTCGATTACGCCGGCGATTTGACCAAACAATTGCTTACGCTTTCGGCGGGTATTATTACCATTTCTGTCACCTTTGCAAAAGACATCGCAAAAAACAACCCCCGCAAAATAAGGCGTTACATCAGTCTTTGCTGGATTTTCAACTTCTTGTCGATTTTTTTCGGAATATTAAGCCTGATGGCACTGACAGGAGCAATTGACGACGCCATTACCATAGGCGCAAAGGTTACCATGCACAGTAATATGAGGGTATTTACAGGCTTACAGATCATCACTTTTCTGTTGGGGCTGGTTAACATCATCATCTACGGCAATATGGGCATCATGCACCATCAATCGTCGGCAAAAACAGAAAAGCCGAAATAAGTGGTGCCCGCTATTTGTCGATTGCGTTTACGAACCACTATGCCTTTAGTCTCTGCCGCGACACATAATGATTCCGGCTTGCATGTTTTACCGGCTTTCAAAATAAGCGGATGTCGTGATTTTCTATCGCCAGTCGGCCCAGTTACTTTGTGCTGCCCAGTAGTTGGTTGTCCCCACAGCACCACGGTAACTTACCTGGGTAAAAAATGAGTTTGAAAAATCAACCCCGGTAAAATCGGTGCCGTGCAGGGCCGGCGAGCCGGTTGTTGGCGTAAGGTCGGGAGCAGCACCATGGTTATACATAGCCTTAAGTTTCAGGTCGGCAGTGGTGGCTATCACCGAATCTTTATTTACAGTGTTAGTCAAAAAAAGCGTCAGCTCCGGGTCTGCAAAAACACCTTTCGAATCCTGGTCCCAGCAAAAGGTCCGCGCAAGTGTGTCTGCGTGAACCAAATTGCTGCGGAACTCGGCATCATTATTAGTTAATATCACTGGTCGTGTCCTGGGGCATACCATAAAGCCGCCTTCAGAGTATTCGGCAATCACGGTATTCCTGATTGCTAACCGGGTTCCTTTGCGCATATAAACCCCCTGGTTAATATTGGTTTTTACAGCGTCAATTCCCTCCGGCCCTATAATTGTCATGTTTGACACCACCGGGCGGGTTAAAGGGACGTTGGTAGTAGGCACCGAATCATTATAGCTTTCGAAACCGTTAGCGCGAAGCGCATGTGAAGAAGCTTTAGTACGGTAACCAATAAGGAACTGCAAATTACCCTCGTACCCATGGTCGAAATCGAAATCATCATCGCCACAGTTATAACTGATTAAATGGGTTGCATTTACCGTTCCGCCAACAAATTGAAAGCTGTCATCGTTAGAATATTTCACCATTACGTTATCAATCCGGGTGCCCGAACCAACGCTTGCCAGCACCAAACCGCTGGCTTTATCCACTGCCCATTCGTCTTCCGCAGGCGGATTTATGCCGCCGGTATATTCCAGCCTCAAATAAGTTATTGAGCCTGAATTATCGGCACTATTGGTACCACCATACTGGGTATCGGGGTTGGCAGGTAAACCGGCAACGTAACCGGTACCCACGTTTGTTGGTGCGTTGCCAATTAATACAATTGCGCCCCAATCGCCGGGCAATTTTGTTGTCGCTGCTGATGTGAAAACAACAGGCATGGCGGCGGTGCCATTTACATTCAGTTTCGCCCCCCTGCTTATTACAAGTGCGCTTTTATTGGCTGCTGCTGCGTTCACCTGGGCGTACACGGTTACGCCCGCGGGTATAGTTAACACTGCATTGTTTTTAACAAACACCTGCCCTTTTAAAAAATAATTTTTGCCGGCATCAAGGGTTGTATTAGTGGTTATTGCCCCCTGCAAGGTATCGGTTTTTTTGCCGCTGATTTTGCCTGGAGAAATGTTGTCCTGTTTGCAGGATATAAGATATACGGAAACAAAAAGTGTAAGTAAAATAATTTTTTTCATGGGGAAAAATATATTCAACAACAAGAAATAACGAAAATGGTTTTCGTTGAAATCAATTAAATTTCCAATATGATTTTATTAATATCATCTGGCAACAGTCGCTTTAAACAATAATAGCCCGGCGGGGGTAAAACACGGACAGGGGCCCGGACAAGCGTTTCAAACTTTAACTTATTTTAACTATCATTCATTTGCCGTTCTGCGTTTGCTTTCTTTAATTTATAAACTTAATGTCAGCAGTATTTCCATCAAATCAGGTTTGCAGGCTATGGCTCGTCATCCTGTTTATTTTCTGTTTACCTGCAGGGCTTTCAGCACAAAATCTTTTCCTCGAAAAAGTAGAGGCCTGCAACACTTCAAACTATTGTATGGACTGCGGGGACCCAAAGGCAACTTGCGACCAGGTTATCCTGGATAATATCTCCGGACAAATCGTTCGTAAATACTTATTGGGGAATTCCAAAGGATCAATAACCTTCCAGGTTGTGGTCGACTCTACCGGTTTTGGTTGCGTATTGAGCCATACCGACATCGCAAACCTCCCGATCACCGCCGATTTGATCAGGTACCTGAATGGTTTTTTGTGGAAACCGGCTAAAGTAAATGGCAAAGCCGTAAGCGCATCTGTGAATGTGATTTTCCGTATTGCCGATGGCAAATTGTCAAGCCAGATCCAACGGATGGACCTGGCCGAATTAAGGCCCCCGGACGATCCCGTCATCTATAATAAACAAACTACTTATAGCAACCCGTCGCTAAAAACCTACGAGTTCAGCGTTTGGACCAAATACAACTCTCCTCTTCCCGATAATATAAGCCGGTCGTGCACGATGGATAAGTCTGATATTTTGTGGTATGCTACCGCCGGCGGGCTAACCCGGTTCGACGGGGAATTCTTCAATCCTGTTAATGAATACAACTCGCCGTTTACTGCCGACCAGGCGATAGGGAGTATAAACACCGATAAAGACAATAAGACATGGGTGTATGTTGATCATAACATCTACCAGGTTACCGCCGGCAGGTTCCGGGTGTACGACTTCAATAAGTATTTTACCTCAGCGGTTACCCATATCTTAAACAGCAGTAACGGAAAGCTCCTTTTTACTACAAACCAGGGCCTGGTGGCAGTTAGAAACGATAAAGTGGTGGTGTTTAATAAAAAGTCCTTACCACAGCTGCCGTCAAATGATATCAGCTATGCTTATGTTGATAGCCGCAAAAATTTATGGATAGGTACCGCTAAAGGCACTATCATGATTGATAAAAATTTCTTTGTTACCACATTTAATAAATCAAACACACCATTAAAAAACATGAGCATCTCGGATGCGGTAGAGGATGAAAAAGGTAACCTCTACTTCTCGCTGGTCAATTATAATAAAGTTGTGGATGACGACGATAAGGAAGGCCTGGCAGTACTGAAAGCCGACGGCAAATGGCTTCACTATAATGATAAAAATTCAGGAATGCCCTCAAACCGCGTCAATGATATTTTGTACGACAAGTTTGAACACGTTTTATGGTTAGGTACCGATCAGTCGGGTATTGTAAGGTTCAATTTGAAAGATGGCTGGGAAAATTATCACAACATTAACTCCCCTGCACCCGGTCATACAATTTATCAATTAGTCCAGGACTCAAAAGGGGCCATTTATGCAACCACCGCCAACGGCCTGTTAAGGCTCAGGAAGAAACAAAAACCCTGATCGGAATTTAACTTTAAATTACCCTGCCGGTTTAAATCCCGCCTGAACCGGCGGGCATGGGGCGAGGGCCTCAACCAAGAAACTGTAATACCAACTGCTCCCACTCCTTTTCCAAAGACACGTTCGGGCGGGGCTGCCGTGCTTTGTTATACCAGTAATCAGCATTCCAAATGTCGCCTTCTTTACGGTGCAGGTAGGCATGTACCCATGCCGAAGCCTGGTCTGTAAGCTGATCTACCTCCGCATGTGCTTTATGCCAGTCGCCTTTGCCATCATACCAAAGGCTTTTTAATTGAACAGAGAGTCCGGTACCCGGCTGGTCTGACTTTAAGGACGCTTTAAAATCTGCTAGCGTTTTCATAGGCTGTTATTTTTTTCGAAAATAAGGATTATAAGGTATTTCGTGCCTGGTAGTCATAGGCTACCTGCCTGGTGCATTTGTAGACGAAGGCCCGCTGTTCGTAGACTGTGTCTGCAGACGACTATGCCCGTAGTCTTTGAAAACGGTGTCTCAAATCCAAACTTTTATAGACGCGAGCGATTATAAAATCTACGGACCGGTTTACGTTCATTTTGCAGCAGACAGCAATTCAAAAGATCGCTTTGGGTTAACAAGTTTAATACGGCCATCTGCCGAAATATCCGCTCCATTTTTGATAAGCGCTATTACTTCGGCCGGGCTGAGTGATGGCTTAACAGCGATTAGCTTCGCTGCTAAATTTGCGATGTATGGCGTAGCCATCGACGTGCCCGACAATAAAATTTTTGTACCTCCGGGGGCAAAGCTTTCAACCAGGTAGCCGTTTGCGTGTATGGCAACCTTGTTCCCGGTAGCAGTAAAATCGGTTTCGAGGCCGGCGCTGTTTACCGACCCTACGCCTATCATATTGGGGATATCGAGTGCTGCGGGATACCTAAGGTCGATATTGGAATTGGAGTTTTTGTTACCGTTTGATGCAACGAACAGAATACCAGGGGCCGAACTAAACGCATCAAAAAGCGCATTTTTACGCATGGTCCATAACTTTACTGCAAGGGCTTTCTGATCCTCTTCGGGCATTTTTGGGTTGTATTTGGCTATATCGCTTTGATAATCGCTTACAAAATAACCCCAGCTCATGGTCACCACCCGCACGTTTGCGGCTTTCCAATATTGTACCAGGTCCTTCAGGTTTTTGGCTACTTTCTGTTCTGTTTCAACAGAAGGCGAGCCCCCATCCGGAGTAAATCCAACATCTTCAGTAAACCTAACGGTAAGCAAACGCGCATAAGGGTTGCCACGCATGGCAATACCCGCAACATGCGTCCCGTGGATGTAGTCGCCCACAAAATTGATCAGGCCATAGATAGAGTCGCGTTGCACCACATTTGCCTTTGCCAGGGCGTCTTTATAATAACGGTAGTCAGCACTTTCCACACCTGCTTCGTCCTCGCCGTTACCCTTTAGCAGCCGCACGGCACTTGGGTATAGTTTTTGTTTTTCTGCTGATAAGGGCATTAGCAGGTGCGTATCTTTATTTTCTTTACCGTCGTAAGCCACGCCATGAAGATCATCCACGTAGCCATTATGGTCGTTATCCAATCCGTCAATTTTTTCTTTTGGGTTGGTGTATAGCCTGTCTTTAAAAAGAGAAATGTCGGTACCTAAATCAAATACCGATATCACAACGGGTTTATAGGGTTTTCCGGGTAACAGCTCCAAATCACGCGCGGGCCATATGTTTACCTGGTTGCGCGCGTTTACATGCGTTACGCTGTCCATCACAGCGGTAACCACCGCACTCACTTTATCAAAATCATGCATTTCATAAAAAAGAAACAACACATAATCTATGTTTCTTACAGAAAGCGGTCCGTTGGCTATAGGTGGGTTCAGGTCGCTCGCTGCAATTTTAACGTATTCGGCGGCGGTCATGTTAGCATATTGCTGCCTGATGCGCTGCAATGACGACGCTGCAGTAACATACGGTATGGTATTTATCGCTTTTGTAAAAATAGTTCTGAAATTGGCTATATAGGCCGGTGACGCAGGGTCGCCCGCCGCTATCAACGATCTTTTTACCAAGGCGCTGGTGGCCTTGGCTGCAGGTTTAACCTCCAGCATTCTTAAACTATCATAATACGCCAATGCCTTTTGACGATCACCATCGTAAAAAGCAAGATCTCCTAATATCCTGTAATACGATTTTAAAACAGCAGTATCACGTATGTCGAATTTAGCAATATCGGTAGCCAGGTCATTCCTCAATTGTATGGCAAAGGCTTTGATCCGCTGCTCATTGCCAAGCAATACGTTAAGGCTGTCTTTAACGGGATAGTTATGTACAGGTAATTGTGCACCTGAACTAGCAATTGGCTTTTGAGCCAACGAACTTGTTGCAAACAAAAATAACAATGACAGGAAAGTGCCAAACATTTTCGCGAAGAATACCGATTTCATAGTAGTAATTTAATTTTCTAAGATACAAAATCGGCCGATTTTTCCCTGCCGGTTTATACGTCCCGCTTACAATAACTTCTTTAAACAAAAGCGTCAATGCCGAAACCCGGCTAATGATCGTTTAGTAACGTCAGCCGGACCTTGAATCGGCGGCGTATTTCATTCATTCCTCAACCCTCTCACCGGATTA
Organism: Mucilaginibacter flavidus; assembly: GCF_024055575.1. Taxonomy (GTDB): domain Bacteria; phylum Bacteroidota; class Bacteroidia; order Sphingobacteriales; family Sphingobacteriaceae; genus Mucilaginibacter; species Mucilaginibacter flavidus. The sequence goes on from NZ_JAMXOE010000022.1 coordinate 89,269, forward strand.
GCCGCCGCAGATCGCATCGTCCTAAAACTTATGGTTGCCAGTGCTATTAACATGGCCCCTGCACCTGCCAGTACAAATACCCATAAGTTCAGGTTGGTATGGTAGGCAAAATTCTGTAGCCATTTGTGGATCAGCAACCAGGCTATGGGCGAGGATATCAGCAACGAAATAGCTATCAGCACGATCACCTCTTTATTTAGCAGCATTAATATATTGGTAACGCTGGCGCCCAGCACTTTCCTGATGCTGATCTCCTTGGTCCTTCGCTCGGTGGTGAACATCGCCAGGCCGAACAAGCCCATGCACGAAATAAAGATGGTGATGAGCGTTGCCGTCCGGATAAGCCATGCTGTTTGCCGCTCACTTTCGTAAAGCTTTGCTACCGATTCGCCCAGGAAAGCATAGTCAAAGGGTTCTTCAGGGTAAAGTTTCTTCCATTCCTTTGCGATTTGGTTTATCAGCAACGGTATATCGCCCTTCTGATGTTCGGCGGGGGTTAGTTTCAAAGCAATGGTCTTTTGTACGTCAGGGTTATTGGATATTGTGCATGGCAAAATTTGATGATAAAATGATTCTTCGTAAAAATCGGCAACCACGCCCACTATAGGCCAGGCTTTATCCCGCGCGGTATTCCCTAAAAGCCTGCCAATGGCCTGTTGCGGATCGCTAAACCCCATGGCCTTTGCTGCGGTTACGTTTATAAGGTATTCCGTTACGCTGTCTGATTGCAACAAATTACGGCCGGCGACTATTTTCATGTGGTAAAATGGCACAAAACCGGCATTGCCCGAATAGGCGTAAGACTCGATAGATTGCTTATTGCTACCCTGTAATTGTATTGCATCTATCAGATGGCTAACGCTTATCGGAGGGGTGGCCCCTGTTATCACCTGTTCAATGCCGGGCAATCGTTTTATGTTTTCGGCAAGCACTTTCACTTTCCCCGGTTGTTCCCGAAACAGGGTTCTTAACGTGATAATATTGCTTGTTTCAACGCCCAGGTCAATGTTTTGCATGTAGTTAACCTGCCGGTCGACCACTATAGTGCTGATAATAAAAACAAGCGATATGGTAAACTGGAAAACGATGAGGCTTTTACGCAGGTAGCCTTTATTGCCCGCCCGGCTACTTGTTTCGCCCTTCAGGCTGGCCACTGGCTTAAATGCCGATAACACCCTCGCGGGGTAAAAGCCTGCAACCAGGGTGGTGAAAATTGCGGCGCAGGCCAAAAATATCCAGGTGGTATAATCTGTAAAGTGGAATTTAACGCATGCCGGGATATAGCCGGCGAACAAATTCAACACAGGCTGCATGGCAATTACGGCTATAGCCACCGCCAATAAGGCCAGGATAAATGTCTCGGTTAAAAATTGGATGAGAACACCACCCCGCCCGCTGCCCAACACCTTAAGGATGCCAATATCTTTAGTGCGTTGTATGGATTGCGCCGTTGATAAATTGATGAAATTAACAGCTGCGATAAATAATATAAACAGCGCCACCGCCGAAAGAATATACAGCACCCTCAAATCGGCTTTGTTCCCACGTCCGCCATATTCTTTGTGAAAATGAATACCGGTAAATGGTTGTAGCCGGCCGTGCGTTCTCGGATTAGGGAGGGTATTGATATACTTTTTTATAAATGCCGGAAACTGGGCATCTATTTGTGAGGGGTTCGCGCCTGCGGGCAACTTTACAAGCACTTGACTATCGCCATCAATCATGTGCGGGTTATCCAATGAGATCCGGTGTCGTAAAAAATTGGTTTTAATGGTGCTGTAGGAAATAAACTCAGAAAAATTAAAATCCGAATTTTTATTCCAGTCCTGAAGGATGCCGGTCACTGTTACCGTAAGCGAATCGTCGTAAGTGATCGTTCTCCCTATCATCTCGTTGGGCGGCAGGTTGCCGAAATAGGTTTGCGCACGGCTTTGGGTAAGTACTACGGTCATTGGGTTATTCAACGATGTTTTCTTGCTGCCGCTTAACCAGGAATATGGCAATATGTCGAAATAATCAGGCTGGGCAATTACCGCCGTTGCCTTATCGAATTCCTTAACCGCTTTGTCGCCCGCTTTTATCGTTACCTTTGGCAAATAGGGGTGAAAAGCTGCCACCGTTTCCAGCCCGGAAATATCATTGCGCATCGCATCGGGCATCGTGCCCGGCACCGAGTTCCAATGCATAAGGGTGGCGTTTGGCCCCCAGTTAGAGCTTAGATCGACACAATAAATGCGTTCCTTGTCCGGATGAAAAGCATCAAAGCTGAACTCAAAGCTGGCTACCAGGTAAATAACAAGGCAGCCGCAAATACCCAGCGCCAACCCCATTACATTAATGGCCGAATAAGTTTTGTGGCGTGCAATGTGGCGCCAGGCGTTTCTTAAATAATTTTTAAACATATAACTGCGGTTTAATTTCTCGGCACACCACTTCGGGATGGTTTGCTGGTTCGAAATTACCGCGGCTATTGGGGATGTTGTCCTAAGTTATAAGATGGGAGTTCTTTTTTGGGATCAGCCTTATATTCCGCCGGGCTTTTACCAGTCAACTCCTTAAAAATCCGGTGAAAGGCGCTCTTAGAGTTGAAGCCCGAATCATAGGCGATGCCCATCAGTGTGATATGGCCATAGGCCCGGTCCTGCATTTTCCGGATTACGTCCGCAACGCGATACTCATTGATGAAATTGTTGAAACTTTTTTTGAGCGCTGTATTGATGATGCGGGATAATTCATGGGTCGTCAGGTCAAGCTTTTCAGCAAGCGAAACTAAACTCAGTTCCGGGTCTTCGTAATAGCAATTTGTTTTGACGATTTTTTTCAGCCAGGTACCTTTTTGCTTTAGCTCAGCAGGGAGTTGTGATTTTAAAAATGAAGGGGCAGCGGCCAGCACGCCAGCCTCCTGTCTTAAGAAAGTGGCTGCGGCCATCCAAATGGTTAATACCGCTACCAGGAGATATAACGGATAATAAGCATGGATGCTTAATTGGTAATGGTAATAAAAATAGTCTGCGGCTGTAAACGGTATGCACAATAACCACAACAAGGCAAAACCTTTCAATAAATTATGCAACCACCGGAGTTGGTGCCGGTACCGGTCGCCACCGTTAAATTTAAGATGATTATAAAAACGCCATATCAGCTTATGCGACTGATACAGGTAAATACTGACTGAAATAAATGCGAGTAAATGCAATACCGGGCTCAGCTGCTGATAGGTCCGTGTATCATATGTAGCGGCACCTGTTTTTATGCTATCCCCAACTTCCAGTGCGTGTGCACCCAGTTCCAGTAGCAATGGACTAAAATGCAGCAAATCCTTGTACCTGAATTTGTATTCCGGCCGGGTTATTTTGAGCACATAAAAATAGATAAGCGGTCCAAGTGCAAGCGAAAATTGCGGCGGAAACCGGCTCCAACCAGGTAGGTAAGCTGACAGCCCGATATCAATGCCCAATATCCTGGCTATCCACAAAACAATGGTAACCAATACCAGGGCCAGAAAACGGTTTGCGGTCCTGTTGGTCCTTTTGGCGAAACCTAAAAGCAAGGCAAAATTTAGCTCGATAAATATCGTTCCCAGGAATGCCAGGTCGTAAAGGTTAATATGTAATGTATATGGGTTCAAGTGACACAAATAATCAATAGCTGCTCCAAGTTGCTAATATCCAGGCAAATGGAAAATTAGCGTTTATGAGCTTCGAAGATTGTAAAAAAAGCGCAAATTTGGGCGTTTGGTTTTGCCTGTTAATGAACTTGGCCCGCTTAAAGTCATTCCCTTACGGCGGTACAAGCCCATAACCCCATGGGTAATTCGCATTAGAAAAACCTTACAAAATAGCCGCTTACAGATTGCCATAACGCCGAATCAGGTATAAAATAGTAGCTGTAATGCGATATCGCAAGGATAATGAACGCGATGACATACGCCCTGCTGTTATTGCCCTTTATCTTATCGTAAACAATGAGTGCTGCCAGAAGCAGGTCGGGTATTAAAAAGCCAAGCAGTACTGCCTCTGCCCCGTTCAGGCCCACCATGTGGGTGAAAACCCTGCGCAACCCTGCCCCGGCAATAGCCAGCGAAGTAGCGATCATATAGCGCATGTGGTAGGGGGGGCGGTGTTTGTTGATGATGGCAAGCAGGTACAGCACGAGGAAATCAAATATCTGGTAAGTAGGGAAATACATTCCGGCGAGAACGCGCTGTTGGGGCGCATGAGCGGCTACGGCATTTAAGTATGCTTCGCGCGCTATAAAGTGAATGGAAATAATAATACAGGGCACCAGCACATAGGTAAGCCGGCCAATGATGCGGTGCGCCTTATATTTGCCGTAGCGGATAAGCAGGGGCTGAACAACCAGCAACACAAACCAGGTGGTGAACAGCAGGCCGTGAATATGCTGGATGAGGGTAACATTATTGAAGCCCGGAAATAGCCCGAAATAGGTTTTGAAAAACCCCAAAACAACAATGCCGAAAATTACAACAAACAGCAGGCTGACATTTTTGTACCCGGTTTCCATGTAGCGTGGATTGTGACGTTTAATTTGGTACAATATAGCTGTTATTTTATAATAAACAGCGACGGACTAAATCTCTTCACGGCTAATAAGTAACTAATCACAAATGCCGTCCTGCCCGCTAAATATCACGGGCTGCCCATCGGTAACTATATAGATATACCCGTGTTGCGCAACAAATCCACCTTTATTGCCGCTCATGGTCCATCCGTCGGCTTGGGTATCCCACCCCGGAACGCTTTTTGTTAGTTGATTAGAGATCAGAGATTAGTTTAACTAACCTCTGGTCTCTAATCTCCAATCACTCGGAACGCAAACTCTTCACAGGGTTTGCCAATGCCGCTTTTATAGCCTGGAAACTTACGGTGGCAAAGGCTATTATTATTGCCGATAATCCTGACAATAAAAATATCCACAAGCTAATATAAACCCGGTAAGCAAAATCCTGCAGCCAGGTATACATTAAATAAAAAGCAATTGGTGACGCGATAAGGAACGCAATAATTACCAGCACTAAAAAATCTTTGCTTAACATGGATACTATGTTGGTAACACTAGCGCCCAAAACTTTGCGTATGCCTATTTCTTTAACACGTTGCTGTGCGGTAAATGTCGCCAGGCCAAACAATCCCATACACGAAATAAATATTGCGATAAGCATTGCGGTATTCATTAGCTGCGCAGTTTTCTGCTCTTTATCATAAAAGCCGGCAATGGTTTGGTCTAAAAAAGCATATTCAAATTTTTCGTTAGGATATACCTTTTTCCACGTTTTTTCTACCTGCGCTATTGTTGTTTTAAAACCGCCGGCTCCTTTGCCCGGGGCTAATTTTATGCTGACGGTTCGTTCCCGGCCTTTAAGGGTGCCCATAAAAAATGGGGTGATAACTTCGTGTAATGATTTTGAATGGAAATCTTTTACAACACCTACTACTTGTCTTTTTGAATCCGACATTCCCATTTCAACCGTCTTGCCAACGGCATCTGCCGGCTTGCTGAACCCAAGCGCTTTGGCGCATGTTTCATTTAACAGGTATTCTTTTAGCGTATCAGAATGCGAAAGGTTGCGCCCCGCTATAATTTTCAAACCAAACAGGGGTACGTAATTTTCGTCGCAAAAATCAAACGAAGCGTCTATTTTAGCCCCGCCCACACCTTTGTATTCAATAAAGGTTCCGGAATGCCTTTGTGCTGCCGGTGTTGCATGATGCCGGCTTACCATTTTTACATTTGGTAATTCCCTTACCCCGTTGCAAAAAACATTAAGCTGATCCTTAGCACCATTCCCGTTGGTATGGACAGTAATAATAGCGTCTTTGTTAAAACCAAGGTCTTTATTTAAAACAAAACGTATCTGGTCCCCAACAACCAATGCGCCGATAATAAATACCAGCGACACGGTAAACTGGAACACGATCAATGTTTTCCGGAGGTAGCTTTTACGACTGCTCGGCGATGTGCTTTCCCCCTTTAAACTTAACGCCGGCAGGTACGACGATAACACCATTCCCGGATAAAAACCGGCAAGCAACGCTGTTATTATAAGTATGGCACCCAAAAACAAAAGCACCGGCGCACTAAATAAATTTAAGGCCACGCCCTGGGGTATAAAGGTGTGGAAGGCTGAAATGATGGGGCTAACGGCCGCCACCGCGATGACCAAAGCTATGGCAGTAACTATAAATGTTTCCACTAAAAACTGGATAGTTAAATTGCTTTTACTGCTGCCCAGTACTTTACGCACGCCAACCTCTTTTGCCCTGCGCAGCGACTGGGCGGTTGATAAATTGATAAAATTAATAGCTGCTATGAGTAATATAAAAACAGCGATAGCCATTAAGCCGTAAAGCGTGGGTAAATGCGCCTGTCGCGAATACGAATCCGGGTAATGGTTATTGAAGTGGATGTCGGACAAAGGTTGCAGCAACATTTGTACTTTTGACCCTGCCTCCACCCTGATATGTGCTTTAACAAATTGCTGAAACTGTTTCTCAACCTGGGCCTGCGTTACCCCTTTCGCCAATTTTACATACCCTTGCGAGTCAGAATCCCACATGCGCCAGCTTTGCAAATCGATATCGTTTTTCAGAAAACTATGCTGAACGGTTGCAAATGATATAAAGTCCTTAAAGCCAAAGTCGGTATGCTTATCCCAGTCTTCCACAACGCCGGACACCGTAAGCCGCAACGAATCATTGTAAATAACTTCTTTGCCGACAACATCCTGCAATGGTGTTGTACCAAAATATTTGTGCACTTCCTGTTGTGATAGCACTACTTTAAAGGGCTCACTTAAAGCTGTAGAGGGGTCGCCCCGCAGCCACTTGTATTGGAATATTTTGAAATATTGTGGTTCCGCTACAATAACCGGCGAGGTTTCTTCACCCTCTTTTGGCGCGAAAAACTTTTTAGCGGCACCATTGATGCCAGGTACAGTAACCTTTGCAAAATAATTGTAAAACCCGGTTGCATCTTCAAAGCCGCTCAACTCCTTTCGTGCGGTCATGGGTAACGCCATTATACCACTACTCCCCTCAGACTTATTTCCCTGGGGATCCTGCATCAACGTTACGAGCCGGTATATCCTGTCCTTATCAGGGTGAAAAGTATCGTAACTTAATTCAAAACTGGTTATCAAATAAATAATCAAACAGGCGCATACGCCGAGTGATAATCCAAGCACATTGATGGAGGTATATACCTTATTGCGGCTGATGCTGCGCCACGCGATTTTTAAATAATTTCTAAACATATAGTTGCGGTTTAATTTCGTGTCCGCCCATTTCGGAGCGGTTTGACGGTACGAAATTACCGCGGCCCGGCTGCGATGAAGCCCCAAACTATAAGATGGGGCTTCTTTTTTCAACTCGGCTTTATAGTCCACCGGGTTTTTCCCGGTCAATTGTTTAAAAATACGGTTATATGAAGTTTTTGAATTAAATCCCGAATCATATGCCAGACCCAGCAAGGTGAGGTGGTCATTAGCAGGGTCCTGCATTCTCCGGATCAATTCGGCAACGCGATATTCATTAATGAAATCATTAAAACTCTTTTTGAGCGCAGTATTGATTATACGGGATAATTCATGGGTAGTCAGCTCAAGCCTTTCGGCCAGCAAGCTTAGGCTTAGTTCCGGGTCCTGGTAATACCGGTTAGCTTCGACAGCTTTTTTCAGCCAAATACCTTTTTGCTTCAATTCAGCCGGCGGGGACGGCTTTAAAGCCGGAGACGGATTAGGCGGCGCGCTAATTTCCGGCTTTAAAAATGCTGTTACCGCCATCCAGATAGCCATTACTGCTAAAAAAAGATACAGGGGATAATATACATGGCGCCCTAATTGGTAATAGTAATCCGCAGCCGTAAAGGGGATCCATAACAACCATATCGCACCAAAACCGGTAAGTAAATTATACAGCCATCGCAATTCGTGCCGGTACCTGTCGCTCACAGCGTTAAATTTCTGCCGCCGGTAAAAGTGGTCTATCAGCCTAAAAGAGTAATACAAATAGATAATGACTGAAAAAAATGCCAATAGCTGCAATACGGGGTTTACATAATGAAAGGTGAAAGTATCGTAAGTAGCTGCACCCGTTTTTATACTCTCCTTAATCTCCAGTGCCAGAACGCCTTGCTCCACCAGCAGCGGGCTAAAATGAAGCAGATCCTTCCATCTGAATTTATATTGCGGCCGGGTAATTTTAAGTACATAAAAATAGATCAGGGGGCCAAGGGCCAACGAAAATTGCAGCGGAAGCTGGCTCCAATGTGGAAAAACGGTCGTCAACCGGAGGTCGATACCCAATACCCACGCCACCCACAAAACCATTATGGCTAACGCCAGGCTAAGGAACCGGTTTGCCGTTTGGTTGATTCTTTTGGTGAACCATAATTGCAGGGCAAAAGTCAGCCCGACGAAAATTGTTCCCAGGAAGGCCAGGTCATAGGGGCTGATATGGAAAGTGTACGCATTCAAGTAGTTTTAATTCGTCAATCGTCGTTCCAAATTGTTAACACGTTGCCATATAGTAAGTTGTGTTTTTATTCGTCCGGATTATTGTAACGATACTGAACATCAGGCCGTTCGGTTTTGAGTTGAAATTCACGCGTCCTGACATTACGCTAACCATATCAGCGTTTCCATTTTAGTCATTTGTTGAATGCCCGGGAATGACAGATGATAATTTTTGTTGTTTTCGTAACTCACATCTTCATACCACCCATCTGGTCGTTACCGTTTTTAAAAATAGCTTCACTATTTAAAAGATAAGCCCCGTTTGTTACCACAATATCGCCTGCATTTAAACCTGAAATGACGGTGATATAATTTTGGTTCCCTTTGCCTTGTTTGATCATCTTTGGCGAGTAGCTTCCATCTGTGTTTTTTACCCATACTTTATCGCCGGTCCCATCTGATAGTACGGATGTGACAGGAATAGCCAAAGACCGCTGAGCGCCGGAGGCTAATGAAATATAAGCAAGCATTCCAGGCTTGATCAACCCTTGTGTGTTTGGTATGCTGATACGGATCAAATCTACTTTTGAGGCATCTGACAATTCAGGGTTGATAAATTCAACTTTTCCTTTTATTACCCGGCCGCCCAGGTCGGGGAACGAAACACTTACCTGGTCCTTTTCTTTATACGTTCCCGCTTCATTGGCGTAAAGCTGCGCTTGCACCCATAAACTGGTTAATGCCTGGGTTTTCAGGATAGCCATGCCTTCTGTTATATAATCCCCCTCATGCACAGCTATTTCACTCACTGTCCCGTTTACCTGGCTTTGAATATTTATGGTTGCAGAAACTTTTCCCGTAGAAACCAAACTCCTGATTTGCGACTTAGTAATACCCCACAGTTTGAGTTTATTTTCGGCTGCGCCTATTAATTGCTTGTAATCAACATCCGGATTATTCAATACTTTTTGTTGTTGCACCGCCAGCAGGTATTCTTTCTCTGCTTCCTGCAAATCTTCGCTGTAAATGGAATAAACAGGTTGGCCAATAGTTATTTTTTCACCCACGGCCCTAACAAAAAGCTGTTGTATCCGTCCTGAAATTCTGGCACTTAGCTGTTCAGCCAGGTTTTCGTTTGTGGTAACCGTTCCCGTCAAGGTTTTTTCATTACCGACATTTTCTTCCCGTACCGTGTCCGTTTGAATACCGGCCAGCTGGATTTGCGATGCAGTCAGCATGATTTTATCGCTGGCTGTACCGGCATTAGTACCGGCTATTTCTACCTTGATCAACTTCATGCCGCAAATTGGGCAATTACCGTCATGGTCTTCATGTACCTGTGGATGCATCGAACAGGTGTAATAGGCTTTGCTTTGTGCCTTTGTTACCTGTTGCGGTTTTTGTTTGCAAGCTGTAAACAACGCCGCTAATACTAAAACAAACAGTATATTTTTCCCTGTTATCATAAACTTCGAAGTCCTTGTGTGCTTATTTTTCATTTTCCCGGGTTTTAATAAAACTTTCACTATCCGTTAAATATTGGGCATTTTCTGCCAGGCTATCAGTCACGGCTAAACCTTTGGTAATTTGTATCTCATTCCCGTTTATTATTCCTGTACTCACCTGGCGGGCTTTAAATAACGGGCCATTTTTAAGCCACACTATTTTTGTTTCCCCTAAATCTAATAATGCCGCCCGTGGTATCCATAAGGCATTTATTTCTCCTGTTTGTATAGTCACCTTAACCAGGGCATTCACTTTTAGGGTATGATCCATATTGTCTATATAAACCCGGATGCTGGTGCTTTTGTCGCCATCCTGCAAAAAAGGTTCAATAAAATCGACTTTCCCGTTGATTGTTTTACCCGGCATATCTGGTGAGCTGATTTTCACCGGCTGATTTAGCTTTAAACCAGCAACTGCTGATCGGTCAATCTTTAAAATGGCCCATAAATGGTGGGGATTAACTACATTAAAAACGGGCTGTCCTTTTTCTATATACATACCCTCCTTAATTAATAAAGGAAGATTACCGGTGAAGTTTTGCTCAGGCCTGACAGCTGTACTGCCGGGCATCTGGCTGTGCGCCACATCATGAACATGGCCATCATAGGGGCTGTAAACCGGTAAACTATTGAATGGCTTGCCGGTTTTGACAACCTTATCCACTTGTGCGGCCGACATGCCCAACAGCAACAATTTTTGCTTTGCGGCATCAACCAGGTTTGTTTCCTGGGCTGAGTTTCTGTTGAGATAAATGAGGTCCTGCTGTGCGGTAACCATGTCGGGGCTATAAATATCAAAAATACGTTGCCCCCTGTGTATCTCCTGGAACGCATATTTGATGTACAATTTTTCAATTCGCCCGGAAAACCGGGCCGCAATATTATTAAAAGTACGCGTATCAAAATCAAGGTATCCCTCCGCCGGAATGGTTGTCTGCACGGCTTTTTGTTTCGGCACAATGGCATTTACCGTTGATAAAACCGAGGAATTGACTGGCTGTAAAACTGTACTTAAACCAATATTTGCATCCGCTGGTTTGCCCGATTTTGTAACGCCCCCCTCCTTTGTATGGTCGGAACAAGCAGCGAACAGCATTCCGCTTAACCCAAAGGCGACTAGTATTATTTTAGTATTGTTCATTTTCCTTTTCATAAGCTACCTGTAATAATAAAAGTTCCTGTAAACGGTCAAAGGCCGTCATTCTTGCCATTTGCAGGTCTTTGATGGCATTCAATACCGATGGCAGATCACCTGTATTCTGATCATAAGCCTGCAGCGAGGTTTTATAACTGTTTTGTAAGGCAGGAATAATGTTGTGCCGATAGTTGTTGATCTGCCTGGTTTTACTGTTCATGCCTGTTCTCAGGCCGGTCAACTGGCCTTCGGCCTGGTTCAGTATGTCGAGCCTCTTTTGCTGTAACTCCTGCACTTCATATTGGATGCCTTTAAGATTGGCTTTATATTCCTTAGAGGCCCAGGGAACAATTGGTATCGTAACTGAGGCCATAAGGACGTATTGATTAGCCATCCCCCCGTAACTAAACATATGCGCTGCCTGGATACCAAAATCCGGTTTTCGCTTGCTGTATTCTATTTGGGAATTTAATTGCTGTAGTTCAATACTTCGGCTTACCCCTTTAATATCACTTCGGGTGGCTACAAGTGTCACAGTATCGGTGATACTGTTTTCGTAATTTTTTACATCAATAATGGTATCCACCGTAAAGGCCGTTTGCTTATCATTGTTCATCAGGGTATTCAGCATAATATTATTTTGACTGACCTCGTTTTTCAGTTGCTCATCTGTATTATCCAGTTCAAATAATTCGGCTTTGGCTTTATAAATGTTACTTAACTTTTCTTTGCCATACGTCAGGCGGATATTGGCATCTTTAAGCATGTATTCCAGTAGCCCCCGTGTATTTCCAAGCAGGGCCAGCTTCTTTTCCAGTATCACCCGTTCATAATAGTATTGTTTGGCCTGGGCGATGAGCTGGTTTTTTAAATAACCTTTATCGGCTGCCGTCACTTTCGACATGCCTTTCATGTAATCTTCTTTTGCCCGGAGTTTTGCCGGGTTTGTGAACATTTGCTCCGCCTGGATCATAAATGATCCGCCATTCGGATTAATCCGGTAAGGGGTTTGGTACTGCCCCGCGCTGATCTTTGGCGCGTCCAGGCTTTTTGCCCCGGCGGCATAAGCATCCTGCGCACTGATCTTCGCATCGTAAGCCTGCAATGCCGGATTATTCGCAACGCGGTGTAAAACACTGTCTAACGACAAATGCTGCGCTTTTACCGACAGGCCGGCAAAACAGGCAAGCGTTATAGCTATAATTTGATATTTCATTTTCATGGTTATTGCTCCTTTACATCCAATACTTCAAGCTTGCCATACTTCTTTAGTTCATATTCCTTCACCATTAAAAAAATCAGTGGGGTAACCAGTAAAATATGGGTGGAAGATGTTAATACCCCGCCAATCATCGGCAATACAATTGGCTGCATCACGTCGCTGCCCGTACCGGTGGACCATAGGATGGGTACCAGCCCGAACAAGGCTACGCAAACCGTCATCAGCTTTGGCCTTAGTCTTTTTACCGCACCGTTCATTACATATTCATGCAGGTCAGCCCGGGTAATGTTCTCTCTGGAGTTGCCTTTAAGGGCTACTAATTGCTGCATCGCATCGTTCAGGTATATCACCATTACTATTCCTGTTTCTACAGCAATGCCAAACAGGGCTATAAACCCAACCGCAACTGCTACAGATAAATGCACGCCAAAAAAATACACCATGTACGCGCCGCCTATCAATGCAAATGGAATACTGATGAGGCTGAAAAATGCCTCGCGGACAGACCGGAAGGCGAAATACAAACAGGCGAAAATGATGACCAATACAATTGGCAAAACCAGTTTCAGGGTATGCTCGGCGCGGATCAGGTTCTCATATTGGCCGCTCCATTCAATAAAATAGCCTTTGGGCAAAGTTTTAACCATGTTGTTTAACCGTTTCTGCGCCTCGTCAACAGTACTGCCCAAATCCCGGTCGCGTACATTGAACAATACCGTGCCCCGCAATAAGGCATTTTCTGATTGTATCATAGCCGGGCCATCACTGATTTGGATATCCGCAACCGATGATAATGGAATTGGCCCGTTATTACTTGTTTGTACCAGTGTGCGTTTTATAGCGTCCAGGTTGTTGCGGTAATCCTGTGCAAGCCGCAGGTTCACACTAAATCTCCTGCGCCCTTCAATGGTTGGGGTAAGGTTCATCCCACCGAGTGCACTTTCAACAACCTCGTTCACATCATCCACACTCAGGCCGTAACGGCCAATGGCATCCTTGTTCACTTTAATATCCAAATACTTTCCACCGGTGATCGGGTCAACGTAGATGTCTTTTACACCCGCAATGCCCTGCAGCGCCTTTTTCATTTGGGTGGATAATGCAGCAATGGTGTCCAGGTTTTGCCCGTAAACCTTTAAACCCACATCGGTACGGATACCTGTCGAAAGCATATTGATACGATTGATGATAGGCTGTGTCCAGCCGTTAACTACGCCGGGTATTTGTAGTTTGGCGTTTAACTCATTAATAATATCTTCCTTTTTAATGCCTTTTCGCCATTCGTCTTTGGGCTTTAACAAAATGATTGTTTCCACCATGTTTATAGGCGAATTATCGGTAGCGGTATTTGCTCGTCCTGCTTTACCCAATACGTTTTTTACTTCGGGCAGGCTTTTAATTATCCTGTCCTGTACCTGTAATATCTGCTTGGCTTCTGAATTGGAAACATCGGGCAGGGTAACCGGCATAAACAAGATTGTTCCTTCATCTAAAGGCGGCATAAACTCCGTACCCAGGCTTAGTAATAACGGTACACTGATTACTAAAGCAAGTATGTTAATACCTATAGTGGTTTTCCGCCAGGTCATGCACCAGTTTAATACCGGGTGATATACCTTTTGCAGTACCCGGTTCAGGGGGTTATGGTTGTCAGTTCGCAATTTACCTTTGAGGAAAAAGGAAATGAGCACCGGCGCCAGCGTTACCGCAAGGATAGCGTCAATAGCGAGGATGAAAGATTTTGTCCAGGCTAACGGGCCAAACAATTTACCTTCCTGGCCTTCCAGTAAAAATACCGGCAGGAATGAAGCAACAATAATGAGAGTGGAGAAAAAAACGCCACGCCCTACCTGCTTGCAGGAGGCTTCTATAATTTTGATTCTTTCTGCTGTGCTCATGATTTTTCTTTTTCTTGTGCAATAGCCAGGTTGCGGTGTGAGTTTTCGACCATTACGATGCCGTTATCCACTATCACGCCAATGGCCAGGGCGATACCGGTTAATGACATGATGTTGGAACTGATGCCAAAGGCATTAAGCAAAATGAAGCTGGTGGCTATTGTGATGGGTATTTGTATGATAATACTTAATGCGCTTCGCAAACTGAATAGAAACAGGATAACAATAATTGAAACGGTTATCATCTCCTCAATGAGGGTATGCTTAACCGAACCAATGGCATTTTCTATCAGTTCACTCCGGTCGTATGCTATCTTGAATTTAACTCCGGGTGGGAAACCTTTCTCTATATCGGTCATTTTATCTTTTACCGCATGGATCACCCTATCGGCATTTTCTCCGTAGCGCATAACAACAATGCCACCAACAGCTTCTCCTTCGCCGTTCTGGTCAAATATGCCCAGGCGCAGGTCGCCACCCATTTGAACGGTTGCAATATCTTTTATCATTACCGGAATGGTGTTGATAACGCCAACAGGGATATTCTCCACGTCCTGCAAATTTTTGATATAGCCCAGGCCCCGAACAATGTAACCGGTGCCGTTCATTTCAAACTTGCGGCCCCCTACATCGTTATTATTGCTTTTTACAGCCTTAAGCACCTGCGATAAGGGTATGTTATAGTAGTTGAGTTTATGCGGGTCAATGCTGATCTGGTACTGTTTTTCAAACCCACCGAATGAAGCTACTTCGCTAACCCCAGGTACTGTTTGCAAACCTAATTTCACATACCAGTCCTGTAAAGCTCGTTGTTCGCCCAGGTCAAGGCCTTTGGCATCCAGCGTATACCATAAAATATGCCCTACGCCGGTACCATCAGGCCCTAATGTTGGAGTAATGCCTTCGGGCAGTAAACGCTGCGCATAGTTCAGCCTTTCCAATACACGGCTTCGCGCCCAATAAACATCGGCTTTGTCATCAAATACTATATATACAAAGCTCATCCCGAACATAGAGGTGGCCCGGATGGACTTTACTTTTGGGATACCCTGAAGGTTGCTCACCAATGGGTAGGTAACCTGGTCCTCCATAATCTGGGGGCTGCGGCCCTGCCATTCGGTGAAAACGATCACCTGGTTCTCCGACAAGTCGGGAATGGCATCAATGGAGTTTTGCTTAACAGAATAGGCACCCCAAGCAAAAAGAATCGTTGCGATCAGCAATACGATATACCTGTTTTTCAGCGACAGGGAAATAAGTTGATTAATCATCTTAAAGGTTTTATTCGACCCTGCTTTAAGCAAGGCCGAAATGAATTACATCTTTATTTTCCTGCCGGTTTCTTTTTGGCATCAGTCTTTTTAACAAGCGTCATACCACACTTCGGGCATTTCCCGGGTTTGTTGCTGATTACTTCAGGATGCATGGTACAGGTGTACTGAACCCTTGCCGGTTTAACTTTTTTTGTCTTAGTGGTGTCTGCTAACGCGATTGTTGAATGAGCAGCAAAAACGCTTGTAGCAGCGAATAGGATGGCAACTGCCATCGGCATTATTTTTTTCATCTATTTAAAATTGAAAATCGATAATAACACGGGCAAGCCCAATGCGTGAATAATGAATTAAGATGGATTACAAGGGATAATATAGCCTGATACAGAAAGTAAGGCTAGTGGAGAATACAGGTCAGATCCTGTAAGTGCAGTTTAAAGTATAGATAGGTATCGTAGGATTCCCCGGCGGGGCGTTCGCCTGGTAATTGGTGTGAAGTGTTTGTTCTGTTGGAGAATTAACGGCGATGCCGTAAGCTGGTGTCGGTAACAGTGCCGGTGTAGACTGGGCTAAAACAGTAGTTTTCGCCATAACGTGCCCGTCCCTTATCTTGAAACTCTTGCTTTCATGCTTGCAGCAATTGCCCTTATCGGTATGATCTGTCGAAGCAAGGGTCAGCGTCACCGAAGCGAGTTTACCGCAGCAATAAAAACGGTTTACCCCTATACCCGCAATGGATAAAAGGTAAACTGCCGTTAATAAGATGAGCGCGGTGCGTTTCATGCGTCTAAATTACTGATTTTATATTCAAATGTCCCGCATTTGTCCATACGGGGCATAAAAACAGGTCACATTTTCATGGTGTCTTTCATCATCATGCCCTTTTTCATGGACATTTTCATCAACTTACCATCCATCATTATGCATTGACCCTCTTTCAGCATCATGGTTTTACCGTCCTTCATTTTGACGGTACCATCTGTCATCACCATCGTTCCGTTGGTCATGGTCATTGTTTTGGTCATAGGCATTTTTTTACCGTGTCTCACGGTCATCATTTTGCCGTTCATCATCATTGCTGAGTGATTCATTTTGTGCATAGACATGTGCGACATCTTATGCATTGATGTGTCGGCCATTTTGGTTTGTGCCATTGCGCTACAACTTAGTGCAACTGCAGTTAAGGCGATCAGAATTTTTTTCATGTTTTTAACTTTTTGGTAGATATTATTTAGAGCACACTAATCGAGCCACGTTTCGGTATATTGAGAAACTAAATCAGATTAAGTTTTAACTTTCAGCATACTGGCATTAATTGCAACAACCACGGTGCTAACCGTCATTAATGCCGCCCCCACGGCCGGGCTTAATACGATGCCCTGGTTAAAAAGGACTCCCGCTGCCAATGGTAAGGCAATCACGTTATAACCCGTTGCCCAAACCAGGTTCTGGATCATTTTTCGATAGGTGGCTTTACCAAATAATATTAAGCTTACAATATCCTTGGGATTGCTGTTCACTAAAACAATACCGGCGGTTGCTGCAGCAATATCACTGCCTGAGCCAACCGCAATGCCAATATCAGCTTGTGCCAGCGCCGGTGCATCATTCACACCGTCGCCGGTCATGGCTACAAACTCGCCTTTGCTTTGCAATTTTTTAATCTTTTCCAATTTTTGATGGGGCAGAACTTCGGCAATAAAACTATCCATCCCCAAAGTTTTACTTACGCTTGCCGCTACTTTATTGTTATCGCCGGTAAGCAAAATAGATTTGATGTTTTCCTCCTTTAAAGTTTTAATAGCTTCTGCCGATTCGGGGCGTATCTCGTCAGAAAGTGCTATATACCCTGCCAGCTCTTTATCTATCAATACAAACACTACAGTTTCTATATCGTTGGCCGAAAAGCCATCCGGCACGGCTAACTTACTTTCTTTCAGATAACCGGGACTAACCACCAATATCTTTTTGCCATCTACCGTGGCTTCAACGCCCTTGCCGCTAATCGCTTTAAAGTTCGTTGCCTGCGGGATAGTGAGTTTTAAGTCTTTTGCTTTCTGCAGGATGCCTGTCGCAATGGGATGCTCTGATTTTTGTTCCAAAGCTGATGCCAAACGAATAATTTCATTTTCCTTTAAGTCCTTTTGGAGTGAAACTATTTTTGAAACCTCAAATTTTCCCACCGTTAATGTACCCGTCTTATCAAATACAATCGTGGTGATTTTTCTGGAATTTTCAAATGCATTCCTTTTTTTGATCAGTAATCCATTTTTTGCAGACAGGGCGGTTGATTTGGCAACAACTAATGGCACCGCCAGCCCCAATGCATGCGGACAGCAAATCACAATAACGGTTACCATTCTTTCCATCGCAAAGGACAAGGGATGCCCGGTTAAAAACCAAAAGAGGAAAGTTGAAATACCAGTCACCAGGGCTATAATGGTTAACCATTTTGCTGCCGTATCCGCCAGTAACTGCGTTTGCGATTTTGATTTTTGCGCGTCATCCACCAATTTGACCACCTGCGAGAGGTAAGACTCTTTTGCAGGATGAGATACGGTAACCTTAAAGGAGCCATTGCCATTGATGGACCCAGCAATTACTTTATCTCCTTTAATCTTATGCACCGGTTTTGATTCACCGGTTAGCATAGATTCATTGAGATAACTTTCGCCCTCCAGTATAATTCCGTCGGCTGCTACTTTTTCACCCGGTTTTACCAGGATAATATCATTCGTTTTTAAAGTCTCCGTTTTTACATCATGCACCATATCCGGCATCACCATGTGGGCGTCGGCAGGCATCAACTTTACTAATAACTCCAGTTCGTTCGATGCCCCCATTACTGAACGCATTTCTATCCAATGCCCCAGCAGCATAATCAATATCAGCGTAGCCAACTCCCAAAAGAAATCCATCCCCTTTAAGCCGAAAACGATAGCTACGCTGTAGCTGTAAGCTACTGTTATGGCAAACCCTATCAGAAACATCATACCCGGATTTTTAGCCTTTACCTCGTTTGCCAGCCCGGTTAAAAATGGCCAGCCACCATAAATAAATACCACCGAAGAAAGTGCAAACAAAATGTAGGACGAACCTGTAAATTGCCAGTTAACGCCCATGAAATGCTGTATCATGGTCGACAACATCATGATAGGAATAGTGAGCGCCAGCACCACGTAGAACCGTTTTTTAAAGTCAGCTATCATCATCGCATGATGATCATGCTCTGACATGCCCTGATGTGGGTCGTTGCCCTGGTGCATCTTACTGTGATCCATGCCGCCATGCATTTTGTTCATTTTCATCATCCTGCTTTTTAATAAGTCAACGTCAATCCACCACCCAATCCCATGTCGCTATCATAATGGCTGGATACCGAAAAATACTTCGTAACAATATACCTGAAACCGGCAGTGTATTCTTTGTCGGTATTGCCCATCACCGTAAACCTTAGCCGGCTGGTAAGCGGGATATCCTCCCGGCCCAGTTGAAACCTTAATTTACCATTGCCATCAATCCTCGCATCGGCAACAAACAGCATGGGCAGGGTGTAAGCCAGGCCGACTACTGCGGTATGGCGGTTGTTTTTGTTGCTCACCTGGCCAAACAGGTTCTTTTCCTGCCCTGTGGCTTTCTTATAGTGATAATCAAACCCGGCATAACCATACAGCCATTGCATCTGGCCAAAATAACGGCCAATCATGGTTTCACTTTCGTAGCCTTTTGTGTCTTTAATCCCCAGGTGCCACATGGTCCATAATTTCCAGCGTGTATTTGCAAAGCTTAAATTGCCATCGCTGCCATTGCTTTCCAGGCCAACTTTAGCCATCGGGTAAAAACGCCGGTCATCAGCATAAACCTTTTTAATAGCGTTTGCCGGGTCGGGTAGTTCGGGGTTTGGTGGGGAGTTTTCGTAACTGAAAATGCGGCCCATACCGCTCATCATGTGGTATAAAATATGGCAATGGAAAAACCAGTCGCCGCTTTCGGTAGCTGCAAATTCAATGGTGTCGGTTTCCATCGGCATAATATCCAATGTGTTTTTCAATGGAGAATAGTCGCCCTGTCCGTTCAGTACCCTGAAATAGTGCCCGTGCAGGTGCATGGGGTGCCGCATCATGGTATTGTTATACAGGATGATCCGAACGTTTTCGCCTTTCTTAATCAATATTTTATCCGATTCGGAAACGGTTTTATTGTTGATGGTCCAAACATAACGGTTCATGTTCCCGGTAAGGTTAAAATGCAGCAGTTTAACCGGTCCGGCAAGTAAGGTTGTAGGCTTTAACGCCTTCAACATGCCGTAGTTTAGCGTAACCATGCCGGCAGTGTTTCCCATATCCATACCCGTCATATCGGCCATTTTTTTATCCGGTGCAACTGTGTCCTTTTTCGTTGCATCATCGTTCATTTCCGGGTACATTACTGTATTCATGTCCATTACCTGGTTGGTCATCACCATGCCATCCATCTTTTTCATGTTGCCGTCTACTCCCATCATGTCGTTCATCATTTGCATGCCTTCAAAATATTTTAAATGCTGCAAGGGTTTGGCTTTTACTTCGGGACCGCCGCCCAGCCATAGCGAGGTAGATTGGGTACGGTCTTCAGCCGTAGCTAAAAACTCAAAGCTACCATCGTGGGGTATGGTAACTACCACATCATAGGTTTCGGCGGTGGCGATAATCAACCGGTCAACTGGCACTGGCTGTACATCTTCGCCATCATTGGCAACCACGGTAATTTTGCCGGCGGCATAGTTAAGCCAGAAATAAGTTGAAGAGCCTCCATTCACGATTCGCAACCTCACCTTGTCGCCTTTTTTAAATTGCGACGCATGGTTAACCGCCTTACCATTGCTAAAAAAGCGGTCGTAATACACATCGCTTACATCCATCGCCACCATTCTTTTCCACTCGTTGGTCAGCTTGGTTTTAAAATGACCTTCGGCATAGTTTTGCGTGCTGCCTTTACGTATTGCGTACCAATCAGTTTGGTTATGCAGCGAGCGTTCCACCTCGTCGGGGTTCTCGTCTGTCCAGTCGCTTAATAGTAAGGTATATTCTTTTTGCGGGGCCTCGTGTTTAGAATGAATAACAAACGCGCCGTACATACCGCTTTGCTGCTGCGTCATGGTATGCGAGTGGTACCAGTAAGTACCGTGCTGCACCAGCGGGAACTTGTAGAAATGTGTTTCGCCAGGCCCGATCGGGGCAGTTGTGAGGTATGAAACACCATCGTAGCGGTTGGGCAATATCAGCCCATGCCAGTGGATGGAGGTTTCCATCATCATTTCGTTATGTACATAAATCTCGGCAGTATCGCCTTCGGTAAATTCAAGCGCCGGAGCAGGTATGCTCCCATTTATTACCATGGCAGGCCTCGCTTTGCCGGTATAGTTTACTGTAGAATCGCCGATATACAAGTGATAAATTTCGCGATTGCCAATTTTGGTGTAAAAGGGTTTGCGCGGCTCTTTACTATCCATCTTCATACCCATCATATGCTGGGCATAAGCAGAAACAGACAGCAAGAAAATAACTGGTAACAGCAGGTATCTTTTCATATTATAATAAGCTGCCGGGACTAACCGGCAGCGCTTAAATGATTTATTTTGTTACCGGGTTCAGCGTTTCAGTAACCTTGCCACAGGTTAGCATTTGTTTGCCGTAGTAAGGGTTCTTAATGTCGCTGGTCTCGCTCAACCAGGTAGCTTTTTTCATTGGGCAATACTGCTCATAAATTACTGCGGTATTCATTTTTAAACCCTTTACCAGTTCGGAAAGATTTTTTGAGAGACTGGTAAAATGCTCCCGCTGATGGTCAAGCGCGCTGCTCTCGCTTATATGCCTGCTGTCAAACTGCAATTTGGTTGAGTAATTCATCCAAAGTTTATGCTGGTCAGCAGTAAACTTATCCATTGGCACTGCGGTAATGGCTGCAACTAAAGCTTTGGCATTGGTTTGCGCCAGGTTATTATTATCGGCTGTAAGTGCATTTTTAACCCCGTAATAGGCGGTTACCACATTATTAACCGCAGTACTAGTTGTAACAGCCTGCGCCTTTATTTGTGTCGACGATGTTAAAACAATTAAGGCTATAATTAACGATTTTATATTTTTCATGATTTTGTTTGTTTAATGTTCAGCAATCTGTTGGTTTAAGTATTAAACCAGCTGCTTACAACCGTATTTAAGCGGTCGCAAATCGTGTTTTTAACAGAAAGTATTATTTAATAATTAAAGCTACTATAATTTAGACAATAGAATGTGGTGGCCGTAAATACAGCAAAGCTTAAATCAGATTTGAAGGGAACGTAATTGAATGGACAAGGCCTTGCCCGATTTGCCGGGAGGTGCTTTGGTGTCGGCCCAGCAATAATTAGTTAACTGCTGTTTGGTTTTAAAAAGTCCTTCTGGTACAACAAATGCAATTAATACCGCCGTGGGCGAAAACAGGTAGTCGAAGCCCGGTTTAAGATTTTCTTTAACCACATATGCGCCGTGCTGTTTGCAACAGTCGCAGCCTGAGCCATTGGTACAATGTTTTTTAGACTGATGGCCGTGGTTATGCGCCATAACCATGGCCGGTTTTTTAACCATGCTTTCGGCAGCGCAGTGCACAATACAAACAAACATCCCTGTTGTAAGTAACAGGTAAAATGCTGCCATACTGAAAACCGCTGCCTTTTTCATTAATAACAAAGTTATAGTTTATACAGAGAAATGTTTTATACAATTATGGTTTAATGTTATAAAATTACGCAAAGGCGATATAAACCCAGGGATAATGGTTTTGTCGCCATTTGACAGAACGCTCGATAAAGCTTCAGTTTGCCGAATTATTTATTGAACAGGGGCACAGGTTAAGTTACCGGGTCTCAATTACCAGCACCGTCTCCTTCTTTGTATCAAGGGATAAATCACCTATTTTAATAGATCCACGCAAAACTGTATATCCGGCAAGCGTTTTATATTGCCTTGTTGAAGGATCAAATTGTTTTACCAATGCACCTTTGCCTTTAAACGCAAACGATACCGGCGATGTGATCTTTTCGCCGGTATTATTAAGCAGGTACACAAAAAATTTATTGCCGCATTGTACACCGTGGCTTTCAATCCGGTCGATAGTTACTGCAAATTGCTCAAAGCTTCCGTTTCCTGCTTTTAACATTTCGTCGCTAATCTGGCGTACGCCGTTAAAATAGGGCGTCATCTTCCGGGTGTCAAACAACTCCCACCACCAGGTCATGGGAAGCAATGGCGTAGGGCTGAAAAGGCCGTACCAAAGTCCGCGCTTGTAATCATAGTCTTCATCTTTGCCATATTTCGGGTCGTCGTCCTCCCACCTGAAGCCAAACTCGCCTACCACGTATGGCTTGCCAAAAGTTTGGATATAATCGGGGTATATAGCCGGGATTTTTTCGGTGTGTTTGTAAATATGTTTCTGGTTAAAATCGATATAAGCAATGGAGTTCATACCGATAATATCCCGGTGCGATACGCTGGTGGTAACCATATGACGATTAGGGTCGATATCTTTCAAATACCGGCTCATCTCATCGTGCCATTGGGTAATTGCTGCGTGTGGAATTAAGATACTGTCGGCCCCGTTGAAAGCGGCATTGTCAACCTCGTTAAAAAATTCAAATGCAGCAATGCTGGTGCTGTATCCCCAGCGGGCCACCACATAACGCAGCTTGTTTTTGTATTTATCGCGGGCGCCGCGCAGGGTGAAAAACTCAGTGGGCGTTTTTGCCGGGCCGCCGTTTACCACATTGTAGGGGCTGTTTTTCCAGCCGCCGCCCTCCATCAGGTGGCCGTGCCAGTCCATCGTTAGCATAAAATACAGGTGCAGCGAATCTGTAAGGTTTACCAGTTCATCCATGCGTTTGATGGCACCCGGGTTAAAGTATTCGGTTGTATTGCCGTATCGTTTCGTTGAATTTACCTTTTGCCATTCTAGCGGCATGTTCCAATAGCACATCCAGGTGCGGAAGAAGTTAGCGCCGTTTTTCGCTAGCGTTGGCAGCAAATAATCATAAGTCCATTTTGGGTTTTCGAACGCGCGCGACTCCCAGCCAACGTTTTCACCAATGCCCCTAAAAAGTTGCCCGTTATCAAATTTGAAAGTCCATAAGGAGTTTTTGTGTAAGAAACCCGGCTTTAAAGAGGCAACGGCAATAAAGGCCCCGGATGCAGATTCAACCGCGCCCGTTTTGTTTTGAACCCTGAAGTGATAAACATATTTTCCTGCTTCCTGCGGCGCAAACCGGGCTCTCCAAACCGAGGCAGTTGTATCGCCACCTTCAAAGTAACAGGGCAACGCAACGGGTTTGCCCGATGGCGAGATAAGCGACATATCAAGTGTTATATCCTTCTGGTTATATGGATTGCTATACCGGGCGGCGAGTTTTATTTCCCACTCCGCCTTTTCATATTGCTTTACACCTTTATTTAATAGCTGGTATGCGTTTATTTTCGGCTGCGCCAGTCCGACAAAATCGGACAATATCAACAGAAAAAGGCCGGGAATAATTTTAAGTGCTTTCATTAGTGCCCTAAAATTATGAATAAAAAGGCACGCACGCACCACCGACAATAAATTGTAAAAACAGTAAAGAAGCCCGCCCGTCAGCCGGCTTTATTTACAGGTCATCCTTGCTTTCGCCAACCCGCACGTAAGTAAAGTCGTACGACGTTGTCCAGGTTTTGCCGTTATCGGCCGAGGTTTCGTTAAATTGCTTTACGGTGCCGTCGCTTTGGTTGTAGAAAATAAATCGGCCTATCAGTTTTTGGTTTTGCGGGCCGGTGGTTTCAAAGGTGAAACGCATGGCACCGTCCTTATATTCGCCGTTTACAAACTCCTGTACGCCGCCGCCCGCCCACGATTGTTTCCATTTGCCGGTAACCGGGTCGATGAAATTGATGCTTTTGCCATTGTTGGCTGCGTTACTCGATGTCCAGTTCTCCAAAATGGCACAGCCCCCGGCAATTCGCTGTATTACGCTATGCCCTGCCACAATCTTCGTCCCGGTTACGTATACCTTCCATTCCCCAACCCAAAAATCAAACTCACGGGCCTGTTTGTTAACCATACAAGGATAGGCATTGTTAAAAACGGCAGTACGTAATTCTTTGAAACGTGGAGTGCTCCTTATTCTATCGAAGTCCTTTAAATTATCCAGTTCGGTAAACTGCACGTAGCCATTAGCCCGGGCGCTATCAATGCTTGCATAGGCAAGCTCTGGTTTATTTTGCAATGCGTTTAGCCGCGCCATACGCGAGTAAATGGAGGCCTTAAGCGGCGGTCCTGCCTTTAATGTCAACGCTTTATGATAACCCATTAGAGCCGTTTCGTAGTCGCCTGTGTTGTAGTACGAAAAAGCCATCCTGTTCCACCAAATGCCATTTTTCGAGGTGTCATTCACCAGGTTTTTATAGGCGATCCTGGCATGCGCATAGTCCCCGGCCAAATATAGGGAATCAGCGGTTTTAACCTGTGGCGATTGAGCAATGGCCGTTAAGATAATGCCGGGCGTAAAAATTGCAAGTACAAAAAAGGTAAGTGCTTTAAACATAAGAACGGTTTTAAATAAATATTGTTCAAACGTAATATTACCGGATTTGCCGGCGCTTTTACGTGCTAAAAATGACTTTTTTTGTCTTGCTTAAGCGATAACTTTCAGGGGAACATCCATAAACTTTTTTGAACAACCTGCAAAACGAACTGACATCGGCATAGCCTGTGTCAAAACAAACTTCGGATATGGGTATTTGAGTGTTAATCAACAAACGGGCTGCAACCGATATTCGCTTGTTTATTAAATACTGGTAAGGGGTTTGCCCGAAGTAAAGTTTAAAATTGCGTAACAGGTAGGCGCTGTTTAAACAGGATATTTGGCCCAGTTTTTCAAGCGTCACATCGTCAACATAGCACGATTCGATATAGTCCTTGGCATAGTGTAGTCGTTTGTGTAATTCTTTTTGGGTTGATAGTTTAACAGCTTTAACTTTTTTTACTTCATTTAAAATATGCTGCTGCGAAAACATAAGATTCTGAAGCAATTGGTAATAGCTTTCTGAAATCTCGCCCCTGTTTTCCCCGAAGTTTCTAGCCAGGGCCCTTAACCCGGCTATGCTATTCCTCAAATCGCCGCTATGGCGATAAAGCGTCTCAACAAATTCGCACGACCCGCCGCCGATGAAACCCGGGTCATCAATCAGTTTCGTATCTGCATAAAGACTGCTTGTAACCTGGTTAACAAAAGCGCCGGTAAAGTTTACGGTAAAAGATTCTACCGTTTTTTTAGCAGCTATAAAGCTCGAATAATATTGCCCTTCATTACAAATAAAATAGGCGTCATCGGTAACCGCATAATACCTATCGCTAATTTTATACGTCTCAGTGCCGCCAAAGGCGCATTTTATCGAAAGGCAGCCCCAATGCTCTGCGTATGAAACGTCAGATGAGTGGGCATTTATAATGACATTTGATCGCCTGAAAGTTTCGTTATATGCATCAATATCAAAACCCGGGGTATCAAAACGCGGGAACTTATCAATTAAAGCAAAGCTATTTGCTATTGGCATAAACATGGCAATTAAAAAGGTGTTATCAAATATAATATTTATGTAGTTGTTAGGATGTGCTTAACCTGCCCTGAAAATTCTTATATTAATAGGAAAACATTTGTTTTTCTAAAATAGATTGTATAGCTTCACATATCTCTTAGCCAATGAACAACGACACCCGGAAAATCATTATTTTCGATGATGATGAGGACATCCTTTCTATTTGTAGTTTTATTTTAGAAGAACAGGGGTGGGCAGTGAATGCCTACACTGATTGCAATAATATTGTCGAAAAGGTATCGGCAATTATGCCGGATGTAATCCTTATGGACAACTGGATCCCCGACGACGGGGGCATTATCGCCACGCAAAAACTTAAGCAAAACGAAACGCTTAAAAACATCCCCATTATTTATTTTTCGGCTAACAGCGATATTGAACTGCTGGCGAACCATGCCGGTGCCGAAACCTACCTTGCCAAGCCTTTCGACCTTGAAGAGCTGGAGCGGGTTATTAACTCGGTGCTAGTGTAAAGTTTAAAATATCTATATAAGAAAAAAAGCTTCCCTGTTTATGCGAAGGCACTGAAAAAGTCCTTCAAATTTAAAATGGTTGTTTTACAACTAAAATAGAGGCTCTGAGAATCGTTTATACAAAAATGCTCTCCACCACCTGCCCGAATACATCAAAGAAAAGAGCCTGTTTTCAATTTTGAAAACAGGCTCTTTTTGATAAGTAGGGACTTTTTCAGTGCCCTCGTTTATGCAAGGAAGCTTTTTTGTTGCTATTGAGGACCACCGCCGGGAAGGCCACCCGGACCGCCGCCGTCACCGTGGTTACCACCGCCGCCGCCATCTCGTCTAAACCCGCGTGAAGATGGGTCGCCCATCGGTGATTTGCCGGCGAATTTTTGCAGCCGTAAAGTAAAAGTTGCCAGGAAATAACGCGAAAGCCTGTTAACCTGTGTTTGGGTAATTGAACTTGCCGTAGTTGTTGACGAAAACCCGGTGTTTTGATTAAATAAATCGAACGCCGAAACGCGGATGGTACCACGATGATCTTTCATAAACCTGCGCTCAAGGTAAATGTTTAACACGTTGGGATTGGCAATGGCCACGTTCGACGTATATCCATAGTTGGAAATATGCGAAAAGTCATAGCTGAATGTCTAGTCGCCAAAATAGTTTTTGCCGTTAACGCCCGATGACCATGCGCGGATGTTCGATACTCCTTCAGTAAGTGAGTTGGATATCGAATTTTGTGTTCTGTTTATGCTATAGTTGGTGAATACCTGGGCATCAATATGGTTGGTAATATCAACGCGGAAAGATAAACCCGGTGTAACCTGCAGGTTTTTGGCAATGTTTTTCTGCGTGTCAAAAACGCCGCTGGTGTCAACACTGGTTAAGTAGCCTATATTGTTGGCATAAGTAAGCGTTCCGTTAAGATTTAACGAAAATTTACGATTGTCCCAGGGCTTGGAATACGTTGCCCGGCCCTGGATGCTGTAAAATCCGCTGGCGTTGGTATATGTTGTTAAAATGGTGTTCTGGAATCTTGGGTCGCGGGCGTAAACCCGCGGGAATGTTATACTGTTGGTAACCACAGCGTTTTGCGTGGTTTGCAAATTTGCCGACACAAAGAATACGTCGCCTGTAGCAAAGCTGAAATTGTTATACCTGATCTGGAAGTTATTGGTAAACTGCGGTTTTAGGTTAGGATTACCCTCGGTTGGATATAGGGCATTTGAAAAATCAACAACCGGCTGCAGTTGCGTAAAACTTGGCTGACTGCTCGATCCGTTGTAAAGTACCGTAAATGCTTTGCTGCGCGAAAAATTGTAAACAAAACGGGCTGACGGGATTACGTTAAATGTCGACACGTGGGTTGACAAGCCGGTTTGCGGCGAATAGCCATCCAAAACTGATGGCAGCACACCTATGCCCAATACGTAGTTATATTTCTTTTCGCTAAAGCGGAAGTTTAAGCCAACGCGGTTGGTTGTAAAGTTGTAATTGTAACGTGTACTTAGGGCGCTGTCGTTCCTGAAAGCGACGTTTGCCTGGTCGAACAAAGTATCTGTTTCCTTATCGTTATTGGTGTTTGAGCGGCTAAACGTGTAGTTTAATTCCAGGTACGAACGTTTGCCCAATGGCTCGAGGTACGAGAAACCTACATTATAGCTTGTTGTGCGGCTGGTAACATTAATAACTTGGTTTGCAGGCGCGGTTGGCGCACCGGTAGTGAAGTTATACAGTGGATTTTGGAACGAATAATTATGCCCTGAATTAATACTTGCGGTAATACTTAAATTGCGTCTGCCTTTAATGCGGCGATTGTATAAGGCAGTAAGTCCAAAGGTGGGTGCCTGCGAGTCGCCGGTAGTTGTTGATGTGTAAGCCGAGCTTACCGAACCATTCCGCACAAAATTAACGTTTTCTGCATCATTGGTGTTGGTGCCCGCGTAGTTAAAATTAGGCGTTACCTTTAAATAGTTAACCGTATCTGGCTTGTATTCCATGTTCCAGTTAAACCGGTGGTTTATATTTTGGTCTTTTTCGTTGCTGCTTTGGTTTTGGGTTGAAGGGTTTGTTGGCGATGTATTTTGCTGTAAAATATTGTTGATGGTGTTAGTAGTGTTATCAGCAAAGCTATAGCTGCCATAGACTGAAAGATGCTTCCCCCACTGATCGCGAAAGTTTAAGCCTATCGAATGCGCATTGGTAATGCCGTTTGCGCTGGTAATAAGGCTTCCATTGGCGTTACCACCGCCGCGGCCGGCATTACCACGGCCACCTCCTCCGCCAAATCCTCCTCCGCCACCGCCGTTACCGCCGCCGCCACCACCGGTGCTGCCGAACGAAAACGTGTTAACGTTGGTATTGTTAATGCTTCCTAATACGGCGATCTGTTGGTCGCCGTTAAACCTGAAAGCATTTAATGAAGTTAAAAAGCGGTTTTGATTAGCCACGCCCTGGTCCTTAGGCAATAAATCACGGCCATCTCCGGCTGTAGCCTGGCCAAAGTATCCGTAGTTTTTATCCTTGCGTACGGTTATGTTCATTATTTTATCAGGGTCGCCGGTTTTAACGCCGGTAAGGTTGGCCTGGTCTCCGTAATCATCAATCATCTGGATGTTGTCAACCACATCGGCGGGTAGGTTTTTCAATGCACTCTGCACATCGCCGCCCATAAAGTCTTTGCCGTTAATTCTCACTTTGGTAACCTGTTTGCCCTGTGTACTTACGTTACCATTTATGTCAACATCAACACCGGGCAATTTTTTTACCAGGTCTTCAACCGGGGCATTTTCGCGCACTTTATAGGCGCTGGCCTGGTACTGAACAGTATCTTCCTTTAACGTTACGGGTACAACGCCAACTATAGTTACCTCGTTCAGCATTTTCGACTCCGCCTTTAACACAATCGTGCCTAAGTCGGCAGCAGTAGGGGTGTTATCTAAAGTGTAACGCCTTTTAAATAGCTTATAGCCAATGTAGCTTACCGTAATGGTTATTTTGGTTCCCTTTATATTCTGGAAAACAAACTTTCCGTTTGCATCAGCAATTGATATGGTGCTGTCGCCTTTGTCTGACACTAACTTCACGCTGGCCGATGGCACCGATAGTTTGGTGGTGTCAACCACGATACCATGTACTTCGCGGCCCGTTTGCGCGTATGAGGACGTTAGGGTAAAAAGAGCAATTGCAACGGCAAGTATTATCGATTTCATTTTGTTTTTGATGTACTGCAGGAGTTAATACTATTTAATAATATGCTTAATGACACAAATCGAATGCAAATGTTCAACAAAAACCGTTAAATATTTAATAATCATATCATTGTTACATATAAACAGAAAAAGCCCCCTGGTTAAAGGAGGCTTTAATATTTAGAAAGAATATGAATTAAATACTTATTGTGTTAGCTATTAGTTAGATAAGTGAAGCGCTGCTGCTACCTCGTTAAAGTTCCTGATGTTTAGGTTTGGATTGGTAGCATTTAACGTTGTTATAGCTGTTCCGGGGATAACTACCACCCTGAAGTCGATGCCGCTTGATTGGGTAAAGTTTGCTTTCAGGTCGATATAACCAACACCATAATCGTTAAAGGTAATAGAGTGACCTGCCTCAGAGTATGGTAAAGCATACCAGCCTGAACTTGACCCTGTATTACGCAGGTAAACCAACACTGTGCCCTGGTCAACAATAGCCTGGGTAATTGCGGGGATGGTAAATTTGGTAAGGCCGGCAACTACAACGCCTTTGTTTACCAACAGGAAATTTTGAACGTTGGCATTTCCAGGGTCACCTTTATCTCCTTTAGGACCTTGCGGGCCTGTTGCGCCCGTAGCTCCGGTTGCCCCAGTTGCGCCTTTAGCGCCAGTTGCTCCTGTAGCACCAGTTGCACCTGTAGCGCCAGTTGCACCTGCAGCCCCTGTGTCGCCTTTAGGGCCTTGTGCTCCGGTTGCTCCTGTTTGGCCGGTAGCGCCTGTAGCACCGATGGGCCCTTGAGGGCCAATTGGGCCCTGTGCACCCGTGGCACCAGTAGCGCCTGTTGCTCCTGTAGCGCCAGTCGCCCCGGTGGCGCCTTGAGCGCCATCCTTACCGTTTGCTCCCGTAGCGCCAGTTGCTCCCTGGGCTCCAGTTGCGCCGGTATCTCCTTTAGGGCCTTGCGGTCCAACCGGTCCGCCGGCTGGGCCAGCGGGGCCTTGTGGTCCAGCAGCACCTGTTGCACCTGTAGCGCCTTGTGCGCCGGTTGCTCCTGCAGCGCCAGTTGCGCCTGCCGGTCCTGCCGTTTTATCCTTTTTACAAGCGGTAACGCTTAAAAGGAATATGAATGCAATAGGTAGTAAAAGTCTAAGTGGTTTCATAATTTCGGGTAATTTTTTTTGTTTATCAGTGCTTTCTACGGCGTGGGTTTCAAATAAGTTACATTAATTGCTTGGTAAAAGAAAAGTTATGCACAAGTCTATTGATTATCCACAATTAATGCTTCTGCTTTCCCCCAACAATTGTTTATAAGTAATGCAATGCAGGGGTAACAATATGGCACGATTTTCGTTTAAAGAACACTAAACATTAACCTATGGCTAACATTAATGCAAACCTGCACTCAAAAGTGCACAAGTGGATCGACGCGATCGGGTTCCGGCTTAACGGCTCGCAAACCAATAAAAACAACATTACCACTAATCATTATTTTTTTGAAACGTTCAATTTTTTTGAGCGGTCTAAAAATAACGATATGAAAAATTCAAAGTTTTTATGTTTCGACGCTTATGGCGAGAAAATAAACGTTAGATCGCTGCTCGACCTGCAGACGGCATTTTTCGAGAATATCAGTCAGCTGTGATTTAGAGATTAGGTTGATGTTAGCCATGCTCTGCAATTAATAAAAATATACACTGTATTTATTTGTATACGAAATAAAAAAGTCCCGTACTGTAAAACAGACGGGACTCTTTTTTGTGCGCCCGGCACGGGCGCAAACTATAGGGTGGAAGTCCCGAACGCGCCTTGATAGTGGGAAGCGTTAACCCAAGGCAAGGGTGTCCTTCGCGAGGAGGAATCTGAAGGAAGCCGG
>NZ_JAMXOE010000023.1 GCF_024055575.1 Mucilaginibacter flavidus
AATAATGCGAGTAGCTGCGCGGCTTCCATGCAACAAAAGAACCGGCTATTTATCTTAAAAACACATCGAAATTATCCACTTATGGGGATAATCGATTTCTTCCGAACACCCATGGTGTTGTCACCAACAAGCCGGGTGTGCAAAATTCTTTAAGTTCTACGGTAAGCCGCCGACCTATTATACTCACAAACTTCATCGTTTTGTTGTTGAGAACACCAACAAAGGCGGAAACATAGCTGGCTGATATCCAACATAAAGTCTTAACAAAAACTCCGTTCTGGCGCGTATCCGGGCAGGCCAAAAGAGTTGAGGTACTCATGCCGCGCTGTGCATAGTTGTTCTGTAAATTTGAACGGGGTTTACAGGTGTAAAGGCCTTTTATTTATAATATGTTGGATACCAGAAATTTAACATTTAGCCTGGGTATACTGTAAACCTCGTCTGTAAACCCTGAATTAATACGCTGATTATCAATATGTTATAAAATGATAAAACTGAATACCGTTGATAATCAGCATGTTTCACAGCGTTCGGGGTGTTCGTGTGCAGATATGGAACACCCCGCTGCCGCCGGCTTTTTTTCCAATTTAATCAACAACAATTAACCCAATCAACTTAATCAACAATTCCCTAATTTAGCCACCTGGTTACCGTGATTAGCTAATCACTAAATCACCCATTCACTAATTCACTAATTAAAAGTCATGGCAGACGAGAAGATAATTTTTTCGATGGCTGGGGTAAGCAAAGTTTACCCGCCGCAAAAAACAGTTTTAAAAAATATTTACCTGTCGTTTTTTTACGGCGCCAAAATAGGGGTTATAGGTTTAAACGGATCGGGTAAGTCGAGCCTGTTAAAAATCATAGCCGGGATAGATAAAACAAACATCGGCGAGGTGGTTTTTTCGCCGGGATACACCGTTGGCTACCTTAGCCAGGAACCTGAACTGGATCCCAACAAAACCGTAAAGGAAGTGGTGGAAGAAGGTGTAGCCGAAACTACGGCCTTATTAAAAGAATACGAAGACATCAACGAAAAGTTTGGTCTTGAAGAGTACTACGGCGACCCCGATAAAATGGAAAAGCTGATGAACCGCCAGGGTGAATTGCAGGATAAAATTGACGCGGTAAACGCCTGGGAGCTCGACGTAAAACTCGAACGCGCCATGGATGCCCTGCGCTGTCCTGACCCTGACGCTAAAATTTCGGTATTGTCGGGTGGTGAGCGCCGCCGCGTGGCCCTGTGCCGCTTATTGCTTCAGGAACCGGATGTTTTACTATTGGACGAGCCTACCAACCACCTTGATGCAGAATCCATCGACTGGCTGGAGCAACACCTTAAACAATACAAAGGCACTGTTATAGCTGTAACCCACGACCGTTACTTCCTTGACAACGTAGCAGGCTGGATACTGGAACTCGACAGGGGAGAAGGCATTCCATGGAAAGGCAACTATTCCTCATGGCTCGACCAGAAGGCCAAACGCCTTGCCCAGGAAGATAAAACCGAGAGCAAGCGCCAAAAAGCTTTGGAGCGCGAGCTGGAATGGGTGCGCATGGGGCCAAAGGGCCGTCATACCAAATCAAAGGCGCGTTTATCAAACTATGACAAATTAGCATCGGAGGAAACAAAAGACAGGGAAGAAAAACTGGAGCTATTTATACCGCCGGGCCCGCGTTTGGGTAATATTGTGATTGAAGCCAATGGCGTCAGCAAATCGTACGGTGATAAATTGTTATTTGACAATTTGAGCTTTTCGCTGCCGCCAGCAGGTATTGTGGGGATTATCGGCCCTAACGGTGCAGGTAAAACCACGCTGTTCCGCTTGATTACCGGGCAGGATAAACCTGATGCCGGTACCTTTCGTGTTGGTGAAACGGTAGCGTTAGGCTATGTAGACCAGTTGCATGATGACCTTGACCCCAATAAATCTGTTTGGGAAAATGTAACCGGCGGACTGGAAACCATTATGGTGGGCAATAAGCCGCTCAACTCACGCGCTTACGTGTCGCGCTTTAACTTTAACGGCGCCGATCAGCAGAAGAAAGTGGGTGTGCTGTCGGGCGGAGAGCGTAACCGGGTGCACCTTTCTATTACCCTAAAAAAAGGCTCCAACGTTTTGTTGCTGGATGAGCCGACAAATGATATTGACGTAAATACTTTGCGCGCTCTGGAAGAAGCCCTGGAAAACTTTGGCGGCTGCGCGGTAGTCATCAGTCACGACAGGTGGTTTTTAGACAGGATTTGTACACACATCCTCGCCTTTGAAGGTAACAGCCAGGTTTATTTTTTTGAAGGGAATTACAGCGATTACGAAGAAAACCGGAAGAAGCGTTTAGGAGATGTTGCGCCGAAGAGGATTAAGTATAAGAAATTAACTGTATAGTTGATGGCTGTGGGGACACAGCCATTGGGTATTGATTAGACTTACGAAGTTTTCAAAACTTCGTAAGTCTTTTTTTGAACAATCCCATCCCAACTACTTCCCCTCCAAATGCCCCAGCATAAACTTCAACTCCTCCTTGTCCGGCAAAGGGCTCGTCATGGCCTTATCATCAAAAACAATTACCCTGCTTTTGGATTTATTATATTTTGGCCATTCGGACAGGTTGCCGCCGTTTGGATTGCCGGTTTTGATGAAATTTACCCAGTAGGCCGACATCTGGTTAGCCAGCACGTAGTCGGCCGGTTTCCAGGGACGGTTTAAAAATTTCAGGTCGTCCATTATGTAAGCAACTTCGCCTGTGTGGAATGCGCCATATTTTTCAAAATCGGGCGTTGCAGGCAGCTTGTGTTGAAAATAATAAACGTATACCGGCGCTTTCCGCGAAGCCTGCATACTCGCCCATTTATAACCCGATGCCGCGAATATCATATCGCGGCTTAATTTGTTTTGCGAATTCACGGCCTCTTCTTCGGTATTTGCAGGGAAAAATTTCAGGAAAGCTTCTGCTCCCTTGCCATATTGCTGTTCGGCGTCTTTCTTAAATTCTTCTTTGGTTTGATATTTAAACACAAAGGCTTCGTCGGCATTCCAGCCGGTTAAAAGTGGGATGCTGTTTTCTTTGTGTTCGGCAAATATTTGAGCAACAGGCTCAGGCAACACGTATCCGTCAACAATGGGCGAAAACCTTGCCGGCGCCTTCATCAAATCTTCGGCCGAAAGCTTACGCAGTTCTTCCAGGGTATTGGCATGTAATGTGGTTGCAACTTTTACGCCTTCCGCTTCGGCATCTTTTAAAGTTTTTGATTGTATCAGCGGGTTTGCCACCATAAATGAGCCGCTTTCTGCTATGGCCTTGTTAAACAAACCTTTTGCCACAGGCGAAGCAATTAAACAATTAACACTCATTGACCCTGCCGACTGCCCGGCGATGGTTACGTTGTTTGGGTCGCCGCCAAATTTGGCTATGTTTTTCTTTACCCATTTTAAAGCTTCGATTTGGTCAAGCAACGCATAGTTACCTGAAACGTTACCTGGAGACTCTTTGCTTAACTCAGGATGCGCTAAAAAACCAAAAATGCCAACGCGGTAATTTATCGACACAAATATTACCCCTTTTTTGGCCATTGCCTCCCCATCATAAATTGGCACGCCGGCGCCGCCGCTGCTAAAGCCCCCTCCATATATCCATACAAAAACAGGCTTTTTGGGCGCGATATTATTTTTAGCCCATACATTCAAATACAAACAATCTTCGCTTATGGGTGCATCGGGTATTAAAAATTCTTTTGTGTAAACACCAAACGGCACAGGTTTGGCCTGCATAGGGCTGGGACCAAAGGCATCACATTTTTTCACGCCCGTCCAATGCTCCACAGGCTGGGGCGCTTTCCAGCGTAAATTGCCCACAGGCGGCGAAGCAAAAGGGATACCTTTAAATGATATCACATCGCTGGTTTCGCTCTTAACACCCGAGACCTGGCCTCCTTCGACATTAATAAAACCCGGCAAAAAAGCAGCAGGATTTTTTGAACTGAATGAATAAAACAAAACAGCGGCGCCAGCCAACACGGCGCAAACCACCAGGGAATAAAGTTTTTTCATGAAATTGGGTTTATAATGTGTCTTTGTGACGCAATATAGTGAAATAGTTGATTAGGTTGATTAAGTTAGCGGTTGATTAAGTTGGAAATAGAATCGCTGATTTTGAGATGGTTGCGTTGATTTCGCTGATTTAGGCATACGTTGCTATAACTTAATCAACTCAATCTAACCCAATCAACTTAATCAACCTCTTTTTAAATTAAATTAAAAAGTATAATTTGCATCACGATATCCCTGCCAGTTAACCGCTTATAAATTTCAAATATGAAAAAACTATCCTTAGCATTTTGCTGCTGTTTTGTTTCGTTTTTATCGTTCGGCCAAACAGCCAAAAATACGTTGGCTATAATCCCCGAACCGGTAAAAACGGTAATAAAGCCCCGTCAATTTATTTTACCCAAATATGTAACCATACAGGCGCCTTTAACAAAAGACGTGGTGTTGGTAACCGAATATTTAAAAAGAAAACTAACCGGAGCCGCCGGGGCAATGGTTACCTTAAAAGCAAACTCGGCTGCGCCCGCCGCAATTAAGCTGTTGCTTAATAAAAAGGCAGATACTGTTTTAGGTAAAGAAGGTTACCATCTTTGGGTAGGCGCAAAAGGCGTTGTGATAAGCGCCAATGAACCTGCGGGCTTATTTTATGGAGTACAAACCCTTATACAATTATTGCCAAAGGAAATTGAAAGTACCGAAGTACAGCATGTAAAATGGGTTGCCCCTTGTGTTGATATTACAGATTATCCGCGTTTTGGATGGCGTGGTTTAATGCTCGACGTTTCCAGGCACTTCTTTACCAAGCAGGAGGTTAAACAATACATAGACCAGATGGTGCGCTATAAATTTAACCTGCTGCACATGCACCTTACTGACGACGAAGGCTGGCGTATTGAGATTAAAAGCCTGCCGCGTTTAACAACTGTGGGCGCTTTCAACGTTAAAAAAGTTGGGGAGTTTGGTGACTTTAGCGCTCCAACCCCTGACGAGCCGCGCACCTACGGCGGTTTTTATACACAGGAAGATATTAAAGAACTGGTGCAATATGGCAAAGACCGTTTCCTGAATATTATGCCTGAAGTTGATGTGCCGGGGCATAGCCTGGCAGCAGTGGTATCGTACCCCGAACTGTCGTGCACGGCAGGTGCTGATAAATACCAGGTTCGCTCGGGCGAGCATATGATGGACTTTGGTGCCGGCGGTATCAAGGCTTTGGTTGATAATACGCTTAACCCCGCCAGCGAAAAAACTTACGAGTTTTTGGATAAAGTGATGTCCGAAATTTCGCAGCTTTTCCCATTTGGCTATATCCATTTGGGCGGCGACGAATGCGCCAAGAATTTCTGGGAGCAAAGTGCCGATGTTAAGGCGCTGATGGCGAAGGAGAACCTAAAAAATATGGAAGAGGTGCAAAGCTATTTTGAGAAGCGCCTGGAAACCATTGTTGAATCGAAAGGTAAAAAGTTTATGGGCTGGGACGAGATTATTGAAGGCGGACTTGGCCCTAAAGCCGCAGTAATGAGCTGGCGCGGTATACAAGGCGGTATTACTGCTTCGAAACTTGGTCACGAAGTGGTGATGAGCCCGACAACCTTTGCATACCTGGATTATATGCAAAGCGACCGCGTTATGGAGCCGCATGTATACGCCTCCCTCCGCCTCAATAAATCGTACGAGTTTGAGCCAGTTCCTGACGGCGCCGACGCTAAATTAATTTTAGGCGGACAAGCTAACCTGTGGACGGAGCAGGTATTTAATTTCAGGCAGGTGGAGTACATGACCTGGCCGCGCGGGTTTGCGATATCCGAGTCGGTTTGGTCGCCAAAGGCAAAAAAGAACTGGAACAGTTTTTACCCAAGGGTTGAAAAACATTTCGCCCGTTTTAACGAGGCCGAGATAAAATACGCCCCAGGCGTTTATGACCCGGACTTTAAACCACAAATGAACACCGACAACAAACTGACCGTTGAGATGACCACCGAAATACCAGGTTTAGATATTTATTACAGCTTTGATAACTCGTATCCCGACAGGTTTTATCCAAAATATACCGGGGCTGTTGAAGTGCCTAAAGATGCCAGCCAGTTAAAGGTGATAACTTACCGCGGTAAAGATCCGATTGGCCGTATGATATCTATGCCGGTGGCGGAGTTGAAGCGAAGAGTTGGGCAGAAGGGGCAATAGTTGTTAGCCCCGAGCCGTTAGTCTGAAGTCTTGAGTCGGAAAATTGAAAAATTCTTCCGCTCAGGACTTTGGATTTTAAAAACAAACGTTTATGAAAAGAATAACTTACATCATCGCTTTGTTGGCCGCTTTTACCGGCATTTCTTCTTTTAATAATATTAAACCTGTTCCTTTCCGTCCACAGGTTGTTTTAACCCATGCAAAACGATTTGTTTTTAAATCATTTGTCGATTGTAATATGTCGGAAGTGTGGGTGGGTAATAAGTTTATTATTTTCCCCGGCAAATATGGCGAAGACCCGCTATGGGGACCATCACACAACCTTAAGTACGCTATTGGCAACACAGTTGATGATGCTTTCAATACCAAAGAGAAAAAATTTATTGAACCAAAATTGCCGCCAAATGTACCGCCCGGCAAACCGGGGTTGCACGGCGCCGTTTGGTTCGAGTCTGTATACCAGGATGTGAAGGATACATCCGGCAAAACCCTGTATGCACTTTACCATAACGAAAATTATCCCCAAACGCTGCCTTACGATGCCCGCACCGGCAAAGGGTATAAAAACTATAAGTGGCCTCAAGGGTTGAAAGGGCCGTCGTCGGCCTCGGCAGTTTGTCGTATTGGCATCATGAAATCAACCGATGGCGGCCAAAGCTGGGATAACCGGGGCATTTTCCTGGAGGACGAGCAACCGCGGTTGATACTACATCCCAACAACACAGCCGCCAACTTTGCCGGCGGCACCGGCGACCCATCTGCAGTTGCAAACGGCAAATACCTCTATCTTTTTTTTGGCGAATATGGCTATCCCGGTGTTTACAACGAGAAAGCCTACAATCCAAAAGACGAATGGAAAGGCCAGTGTATCAGCATAGCACGAATAGCCTTAACAGATTTGGATAACCCCGCCTCCAAAGCAAAGCGCTGGGACGGCAAAGCATTTACAATTCCATACAATGGTGTGGGCAAACCCGTGGCATCAATCCAAATCTCGCCCGCTGAAGGTGGCGGACCGGCATCATCGCCGACTGCCAAGTATTACTGGGGCCCATCCGTAAGTTGGAATACCTATTTAAATTGCTGGGTAATGCTGATGGCCAAAGCCGAAGGTCCCTCATGGAAAGGGAGCAGCCTTTATGTATCATTCAACAAAAACGCTGACCTGGGGGCCGGTAAGAATTCCCAACAATGGACTAAACCCGTATTACTGCTTGACAAACCCGGGCATACCCTTTGGTACCCATCGCTGCAGCCTTTAAACAGCGACGCCAACCCGGTAAATAAATATTCATCCGTTAAAATGGGGCAAAAGGCAAGGCTGTTTTATAAGGATAATGACGGGGGTAAGAATGATTATGTATCGGAATGGGGGGTGGAGTTTAGGAGATGAATGAAGGCAACCCTGTTGAAGGCGGTGCTTACCTGTGCTATTGTTGTGCCGAAAGGTCTTGCGAAACCAAATGGTGATAACTACCGCGGTGAAGCGCCGATTGGCCGTATGATAACTATGTCGGCGGCGGAGTTGAAGCTAAGAGTTTGGCAAAAGGACAGTGGCTAGCAGAATTTTTTGCCTTATTTTGTAAAGCAAAGCCCTGTATGTACGCGTAATTCGATTCAGGGCTTTGCTTTATAAAAGCAAACATAGTTTGACTGAATTAATTATTTGCTTTTCCTTTTATCGTCCGAAGAAATATTCTGCTTGGCTGCAGCTTTTTGAGATCCAAAATCTAGGAATTTATAGTTTAAAGATAAGGCGAACCATGATTTGTCCTGATAAATATAGGTTTTAGAAAGGTCGCCAACCGCATGGTCGTAGCCTTTAATTATTCCTATTTGAAACTTCTTTTGCCAATCAAAAACAATTCCGCCGCCATAGGTAAATCCGGAAATCGACTGAGAACTTTGTGCCGGAACCATGCTATTATTTGAAGAATTCATAGGCAACGAACTTACCCCAAATGTTCCGCCAATACTTATGCCGCCGGTATTTCCAAGTAACCCCAATCTAACACCTAAGAATGTACCCAAATTTATATCGCCATTAAGAATGGAACCTGAATGCGATCCTGTTGCCGGCCTGTACTTAAATGGTATTGACAAACCGGAGAATACCATTTGAAATGTTATTTTTCCATAATAGTTCGCTTTGTATTTATCAAAGTCTGCTTTTGTAATCCAAAGCCAGGAATTGAAATCGTCCGAATCAATAGGAACCCCATCGGGCCAGCCGTGTGCCTTCCAATTTAAGGGGTCGCTATAATGGGGCGGATCAAGATATTTGCCCGTCAAGCTATCATAGTTTAAATTAGAAGGAATTGTGATTCTGACATACTCCACTTTGTCAATAGTTTCTGTTTTATCAACCTTAAACCAATAATTGTTTTCCCAAAAGTTAAAACTTGATAAATCAGGGTGTCCATTCTGATCCTGCCAAACATGAATAGTGTTTGCATTTCCATTTAATTTGTATCCTATAATCGTAGGATCGTCCTGGGAATAGGATTGTAAAATTGTGAAGATCGTAAGTCCGATCATTAGAGCAATTGTTTTCATGACATTTGGTTTATTTAAGTTTTAAAGTCCTCAAATGTCCATTTCAACATAAGACATAACTACCGTAACAAAACCCTTTTTAATAGGGTGATTTTACGGTATTAAAAAGGGTGAAAACGCGTTGTGGATGTGATAGTTAGTAGGGAGTTTTGGATTATTAAATCTCAAATTAATTCATTAAATTTGGCACACTTAAATCTTATTAGTCATGAAAAAGTTAGCACTCGGGATCTTGTTTGTTTCAATCGCTTTTGGATTCACACTTAATGGAGGCAAAGCACTTTCTAATGCTTTAGCGATTTCAAAAACCGACTCCTTATTTAAATCAACATTAAATGGTCTACCCATCGGGCTTGCCGATACAATGATTTCAAATTTCATTAACGACAATAGAAGTTTCCACAAACGCACGTCTATATGGATAAGCAAAAAATGGATTTACAAAGTGGTCGCCCTGCAGCAGGAACATGCCGAAATAGACGGCCTGCGAATCTACTTTGCAAAATATGCGAATGGAAGAAATACGATTGCTATCGTGCCTACAAAACGTTCAGTAAGTAGCTTTAATTCAAATGATAAAGACAACATTACTAAATATTATCACGTCGATTACGATGTTAAAGATACAACAAGTTATTTCAATACTTCAGCCGCAGAGGTAACTGATGAATATCATCTTATTAGGGGAGCAAACCTTTATAGAAAATCCCCTTGCATTACTCCTGACACATGTTTGCTTACAGGGATAAACAATATTACCTGTGGCAATGCGTATATGGCTGTTGCCGATTTTAAGAAGCGTGCGCTTTTAAAAAAAAATACAGTTAATACAAACAGCGAATGGTTTCCAATCGGTGTATTTTCCGCTTTGAAAGCAGAATTAGATTCAGCGACTTATAAAATGCCTGATAAACCAGGGAGTGGCATACGTATCTATTTCGGGAAGCTAAAAAAGCGCAATAATTTAATAATAGTCACTACACAAGATATTAATAATATTCAAACGGATTATTACAAATGCTATAACTTGTCAGCTAACTTTAAGAAGATAAAAGACATTACAGACAACGGCGAGCAATGCCCTAATAATTGCAATGGAGTGACCTTACCTAAACCTCAATAGTTCTTAATAATTAATACTATGCTTCGCTATTTCACAATAAATACTGTATCAGAATTAATTTGCTTTATAATCGCTTTGGTCTGTTTAAGTACGGACAAAGGCCATATCTGGCGCGTTTTCATTATCTTTCTTTTCATTACCTGTCTTACTGAATTTTTAGGAATTTATTTCAAATTACGTTATCTCGCTGACATAAAACACAATGCACCAAATATTTGGCTTTACAACGTATTATTGATATTTCAGGCTGCGTTTTTCAGCTTAATGTTCTATCACTTACTCACTAAATATATTAATAGCAAAATCATCATTATCAGCGGGTTTTTACTTATAATGATCTTTTACATTTTTGAAATTATACGGCATGGAATTTATTTGTATAACGAGTTAACAAATACGCTCATGTTGGTACTTGTTGTGATAGGTAGCTTCTATTATTTTTATTTATTACTTAAAGACAAAGACTATATAAACCTTAAAATATCAGCTTCTTTTTGGTGGGCTGTAGGACTTTTGTTTTTCTATTTCATAACCACCGGTTGCAATATATTTTATGAAAAACTTCACCATGTTGTAGTATCGCCTAAGCATTATCTTACCTACTACATTTACGCTGGTTCAAATATTATCTTGTATGGTTTCTGGGTTTATGCTATTATTTGCAGAAGATGGGAAATACAGATGTTAAGGAACTGATAATTTATGTCGCCTTGATTTTTCTAATCGCTCCGACATTCCTGTTGGTTTATATATTAGTACACAACCGTCGTAAAAAGCGCCACATCGAAGAAAAAGCCCTCATGCAGCTCACCTTTGATGCGGAAATAACCAAAACCCAACTCGAAGTACAGGAACAAACCATGCAAACCATCGGCGCCGATTTGCATGATAACATTGGCCAGTTGCTTAGCCTTACTTCGTTAACGCTTAACTCCATTGAGCTGGATGGGGACAAAAAGGCAAGGAAGAAAATTGATGCAGCTATCGACCTCACGATGCGGTCCATTAAGGAAATGCGGTTGCTGGGAAAATTATTACAAGGCGACCAATTGGTAGGTATGGGCCTGGACGAAGCTATAAAATACGAGATAAACTGGATTGAAAAATCGGGGAAGTATAAAGTTAACTACACCAACGACGGCGAAATGCCGGCGGCCAGCAGCCCGGACAAAGACCTGATTTTGTTCAGGATTTTGCAGGAAGTGTTGAACAATATTATTAAGCATGCGCAGGCAACGGTGATATCGATAAAACTGGAATACCAGGATTCGGTGCTGCGACTGCAGGTTAATGATAATGGCATCGGTTTTAATCACGACGATTTGCAGCCGGGACAAACCGGCATGGGCCTGCTGAATATTCAAAAACGTGCCGGGATAATCGGAGGCGAGGCTACAATAACCTCAAACCCCAACGAGGGTACAACTATTTCAATTTTTACACCCTATCCATAACATGCAAACGGATAAAATATTAATAGCCATTGTCGACGATCATACCCTTTTCAGGGATGGAGTGGCGGTGCTTATGGCCGAATTTGACGAACTACAAGTGGTTTTTGAGGCAGAAAATGGCGAACAGATGCAACATATGCTGGCCAGGCACCCGCTGCCGCAGGTAATTTTAATGGATATAAATATGCCTGTGATGGATGGTTACCTTGCCACCAAATGGGTTAAAGATAACCATCCGCAAATCAAAGTTTTGGCGCTCAGTATGTTTGAAGAGGATAAGGCGGTTATCCGGATGATAAAAAGCGGGGCAGG
Source organism: Mucilaginibacter flavidus (assembly GCF_024055575.1). Lineage (GTDB taxonomy): Bacteria > Bacteroidota > Bacteroidia > Sphingobacteriales > Sphingobacteriaceae > Mucilaginibacter > Mucilaginibacter flavidus. The sequence goes on from NZ_JAMXOE010000023.1 coordinate 11,676, forward strand.
TGGTTATGTGCTAAAGGAGTCGAAACCGAGGGAGTTGCTCCATGCAATAAAAACCATAAACGAAAAGGGCGTTTATATAAACGAAATGGTATCGGGCAAACTCGTCCGCAAAGTTGCCGATGATGACGGCCCCGATTTTTCGCGTAAGGAATTTGAATTTTTAAGGCTTTGCTGCTCCGAATTAACTTACAAAGAAATTGCCGACCTGATGTTTGTAAGCCCCCGCACAGTTGATAATTACCGGGAATCTCTTTTTCAGAAACTGAACCTGAAAACCCGTACTGGTTTGGTTTTATATGCCATTCAGAACGAAATATTTAAATTTTAACTCGTACAGACACAATACTTGTGTCTCCCGCTGACAGGTAAAGAAAACATTTTCAGATGCCGTGTTCTAGAGACACAAGTGTTGTGTCTCTACGGAAAAATTACCCCAAAATAAACTTTTCCACACCCATAGATTAACTTTTTGAGTACAAGGCTTAAATTTCGGGGTATCTTAGAAAATTATATAACATTTAAGCAGTTTTGACACAAAGGCTACAACAAAATTATATACCAGCATTGACCGGAGTACGCGCATTGGCGGCCTACCTGGTATTTATCTCCCACTTTGCCGAAGTTTTTGATGGCGGTTTTCCGCATATTATCCAGCGCTTTTTCGGCGAGTTCCATATTGGGGTTAGTATATTTTTCGTGCTGTCGGGTTTTTTAATCACTTTCAGGTATTACAACAGCTTTCATTTAACCGGCGCCTGGTTCAGGCAATATCTTAAAAACAGGGTCGCCCGTATTTACCCCATGTACTTTTTGCTAACGATTGCTGCCTTTGCTTACTTTTTTATTACCGGTGATGCAAAGGTCACCAAAGGATTGCCGAACCCGGTTGGGTTGATGTTTATGAACATAACTTTTGTGCGCGGCTTTTTTTACCAATACTGGGATACGGGCATTGCACAAGGCTGGAGCTTGACAGTTGAGGAATGCTTTTACTTTTCGGCACCCATTATTTTCCTCATCGCCAAAAAATACGGCAAGTTTTATATACAGCCGGTAATCATCACGCTTTTCGCTATAGTGATGTTCCTTATTTTTCGCAATATTAACTGGCATGGCTTTTTTGGCGAGTTCAGCTTTGTAATGGTATTTACCTTTTTCGGCAGATGTTTCGAGTTTTTTGTGGGCGTACAGCTGGCGAGATATGTATTAAAAAACGGCTTTAAACGCACCAATAAGATCAGCTTTACCTACGTCGGCTTTATCATGATTTTTGTTTGCGTATTTGTGATGGCGCTGCAAACACCCATAGCGCCATGGTTATTTGGCCTGGAGACACCAATAGGTATCATTACTAACAATTATGTGCTGTGTATAATGGTGGCCTTCTTTTTTTATGGGATACTCACAGAGGAAACCAGCTTTAAAAAGCTGCTGGCTACCCCGTTTGTCGAACTGCTGGGCAAAAGCTCGTACATATTTTACCTTATTCATTTAGGGTGGATGTATACCCTCATTATGGGCAGCTTCAATCAGCTAAACGATTACATTTTTACCTTGTACGACAAATGGCAAAAAGATTGGATTTCGCCCTTCCAGTACGATTGGGTGAACCTTTTGTTGGTTTTTATCGTATTAAACGCTGTTTCTATATGTTTATTTAAACTTATTGAGGAGCCGTTAAACCATACGATACGTAAATCAAACTTTTTAATAAAGTATAAACCACGCCCGAAAGGGATTACGGATTAAGGAATTATTTTACAACCGGCCTGAATTTACAATGAGAAAAACTGTCACTATTTGGCTTTATATCTGTCTGTGTTTTGTTTTAATAACCCCGTTAAAAACATTTGCAGGCTTTCCAATTGGCAAATATCGCAATATAGTCGTCCCCACATTTTCCTACTATCGGCAAACCGACAGGTTTGATGATAAAGACCATGTAATAAAAGGCGCCCCCGGTACCAGCTTTACATCGTATTCAAGTAACCTGTTTATAGGTTACGGCATATCACGCCGGTTAGATTTTATTGCCACCATACCCTATTTATACCAGCAAAACATTGTTGCGCCGGGTTACAAACTGGTTGATGCAGGTTTCGGCGACGCCGTAGTTGGTTTTAGCTACAACCTGGTGAACAGTAATTTTGTAAGATTTTTTTCGATAGGTGTATCTGCGATTGTGCCTATGTACAATATCCATGATGGGCCATCGCCGCTGGGGTTAAGTGCTTTCGGCAGCGAGGTTAAGCTAATGTACTGCGGTAACCTGCCTAAAGATGTTTCAACAAAAGGCTATTTTAATCTTGAATTTGCCTACCGCAGGTATTATAATACCCAGGGCCCTGACCAAATTAGCCTTTTAGGCACGGTGGGTTACCCTGTATCAAAACACGACCAATTGAGCCTTGATATTTTGCTCTACAGGTCGTTCAGTTCGAACAAAGAATTTAACAGTAATATTTTTGCCGCACGCGATTATTCGTTTTTTAAACCGCAGTTAAACTATGGGCATACGTTTACCCGCAGATTCTCGGCCTTTGTCGGCGGCTTTTATGTGCCATTTGGAGTTAACACCGGGGTGGGCTACGGCGGATCGCTTTTAGGGGTTATTAAGATATAGTTATGAAAAAGGTATGCTATATAATTGTTTTCGCGCTTTCAATCCTGCTGGGTTCATTGGCTGCCGTGAAAGCACAGCAGCAAACCGAAGAAACAGGCGATGTGGTATTAAAAGCAACGCCGTATAACAAAACTGCGCTTTTTACGAGCAGCGAAGAAGTACGGTACAGGGTGCAACTGCACAACAATACTAAGCAGCAGCAAAACGGCCGTGTTTTATACCAGGTAACTACGGATGATGGCAAAAAAGTTACTGCCGATTCGGTCCGGATTTCGCTTAGAGAAGGGGGAGATAAAGATATCATTGTAAACATCCGCAAACGGAACACCGGTTTTTACAGGATAAACTTTATCGTTAAATTACCTGAATACGACGACACGGTAAGACGTGTATTTGGCGTAAACCCCGAAAAGGTAACATCGCAATTGCACAAGCCTAAAGATTTTGATGCTTTTTGGAAACAAAGTAAAGTGGAACTGGCGCAGGTGCCGGCCAATTACCGGGTGCTGGAACGCAAAGACTTATCAACGCAGTATAAGAAAGTGTACTCGGTTGAAATGCATTCCTACGGCGACCTGGTTATCCGCGGCTGGCTGGTTGTGCCTACCGATGGCAACAAGTTTCCCGTGCACTACCGTGTTCCCGGCTACGTGGTAAGCCTGCAGCCTAATATGGATAACGACGATTTTATAGCCTTTGATTTGAATGTGCGCGGCAACGGCAACAGCAAAGATGTGATAAACATAGGCACGGATAATTACTCGTTGATAAACATCGAAAATAAAGAAAAATACATTTACCGAGGCGTTTATATGGATTGCCTGCGCGGCCTTGATTTTTTATACTCGCACAGCAACCTGGGTATCGATACCTCGAAGATTTTTGTGGAAGGCGGCAGTCAGGGTGGTTCGCTGGCGTTGATAACCGCTGCGCTGGACAAACGCGTAAAGCTGCTAACCATGCAGGTGCCGCTATATGCCGATATACACGATAATTTTGCCATATCGGCATCGTACGACCAGCAGGTTTTTCCGTTTAAAGTGTTCAGGAAATACCAAAGCCAGCATGCAGGTTTTTCGTGGGAGAAATTTTACAGCACCTTTGATTATTACGACCCGCAAAATTTTGCGCCAATGGTAAAGTGCCCGGTATTGATGGGGATTGGTTTGTTGGACCAGTTTTGCCCGCCGCGCTGCAGCATGGCATTGTATAACCATATAAGCAGTACCAACAAAGAATTTGTGTGTGTACCAAACTCCACACACGAGGTTAATTTTAATTATTTTATGTTTCAAAACCTGTGGCTTCGCGAGAAATTCAGGATACCATAGGCAAATAAGTGTTGAATTGTTTACCCATTTTTCAACAGGGTTGTTACAATCAACACGTTCAAAAAACGTTTTAAAAGCTGAAAAACCATACTGTGGGTACAATTGTTTACAGTTAAATGGGGAATTGGTATTTCGGCACGGTAATAGCAATATAAGGCAGTTACAAAGTTTAAATTGGCAGTATTATATGCCGGCCAGTTAATGAGTCAAAATTATGATGGTAAATTTTACAAATAAATTCCTGGTAATAGCCCTTGCCCTGGCATGCATAACCGGTGCTAACCGGGCGGCCGCACAGGATGGTACCGTGAACACCAATGTACTAACGCACGATAAAGATGGTGTTTTCAATTCCACAGCATCGTATACTTTTGATGTTAGCAGCACCTACACTACGCCGCAAACCGGCAGGGTTAAATACGAAGTAACCACAGAGGCCGGCAAAAAAATGAGGTCAGATTCGGTTGCCGTAAAATTGGGCGGTAAAGGTTCTGCCAGTTATAATTTTGATATCAGCGGCCTGCCATCAGGGTTTTACAAAATCAATTTCATGATTAATGTAACCGACTACGATGATACCACCCGCAAAGCATTTGGCATACGCCCCGAAGAAATACGCTCGCAATACGGCAAACCAGCCGATTTTGATGCATTTTGGCAAAATGCCAAAGCAGAACTTGCCACTGTAAATCCCGAGTTTAAGGTTACCGAAATGCCCGACTCGAGCAAAGACAAGAGAAAGGTTTTTTTGGTTGAAATGAAATCGCTGGGCGGCCTAACCATTCGCGGCTGGCTGACTGAGCCTATAACAAAAAACAAGAATAAGAAATTTGTAGTGATGCTGGCACTACCGGGTTACCAGGTTGATTTGAAGCCACTGTATGGCCTCGATCCGGATATCGCTATACTATCATTGAATATTCGTGGACAGGGCAACAGCAGGGATGTAATTAACGTACGCAAAGAAACTTACATAACTCTTGGTGTTGAAGACAAAAACAAATATGTATTAAAAGGCGCCATTATGGATTGTGTGCGGGCGGTGGACTTTATTTATACCCGCCCCGAATTACGGCATGATAACATAATTGCCGTTGGCGGTAGCTTGGGTGGATTCCTGGCTGTTGCAACTTCTGGCGTCGATAACCGTATAAGCTTCTGTTCAGCAGCGAACCCGATACTTGGCGATGTGCGCAATTTGGCTAACCAGGTTGACTGGCCTTTTAACGACATAAAAAGATATGTTAATACAAGGCCGGGACTAACTTTTGATAAGGTGTTAAATAATATGGACTATTTTGATGCCAAAAACTTTGCATCAGCAATAAAATGCCGCACATTGATGGGCATGGGCATGGTTGATAATATTGCACCGCCGAATACAGTACAAACCATTTACAACGGCATCCCGGCCGACAAACACCTGATTATTTTCAGGGATTTGGCGCACGAGATTGGCAAGAAGTATGTAGTGTATGAGGGCCGCTGGATGCGTGACACTTTTGCTTTATTTTAACATTAACCATTTATCATGAGCCTTTTGAAGACTTTTACAAAAATTTTATTTTTTACGCTGATACTTTTTATAACGACAGAAAGCGTTAGTTATGCCGATGGTGGATTTCCTACCAGGCCAGGTCGGTTGTTGATTGCCCCATCTGTTAGCTACTTTTTTGCCAATTCGCAATGGGATTCAACAGGTGTGAAAAGTCGTTTTCCAAATAATGGCAAGTTTTCGTCGGTGGGTGTAACCTTATATGCCGAATATGGCATCAGCCGGAAATTTGCCGCAGTTGCGTCAATTCCGTTCGTATACAATATGTACGACCAAACAGGCCTGCCGCAATCATCCAGTTCGGGACTTACCGACATGGAAACAGGTTTAAGATATTACCTGGCAAACATCGATTTTGTTTACTACTTTTCGATACAGGGTACTGCTATCACTCCGCTATATTCGAACAATAATAGCCTGGGCTATGGGCAGGAAGGCGCAGAGTTAAAGCTCGCATTTTCTGGTACAGGTCACTTAGGGGGCTTAAGCACTTATTTTAACGCTGCCGATGGTGTGCGCCAGTATTTTGGAACCAATGGCCCTATACAAAACAGGTACAATGCCACATTTGGCTTAACGCTTGATGAGGATTACGAAAACCAGGTATCTGCTACTGTAAGCGGTATCTACTCGCAAAGTAACGACAAGCGTTTTTCGGTAATACCACAAACCAATAAAGATTTTTCGTTCCTGCAGGCCTCAATAGGTTTCGGTCACTCGTTCACCCGCGAAACATCGTTGTTTTTAAGTGGCGGCAGGTTTTTAACAGGTCGTAACACAGGCATTGGTACCTCCGTGTCGTTGGCCTTTATTTACAGGCTGGATTATAAATAAAAAAGTTGGCACTAAACAGTAGGCAGTTGGCAGTAATTGAAAAAAAACTGCCAACTGCCTACTCACAACTGCCCACTGATTTCCCCAAACAACTCCTTTACGGCTTTTTCCCGGTAAGTAAATATTTTTTCAATTTGTTTGCCTACGTATACCGTATTGGTCAGCCTGCCTATTGGCCCGAATGGCATGGCGTAGTATAAAATATCGTTCATCAATACGCCGCCTTTTATCGCTTTAAAATGATGCTCATGATGCCATAAAGCATACGGACCAAAGCGCTGTTCATCTACAAAATATTCACCTTCCTTAACGTGCGTTATTTCGGTCATCCAGTTCAGCTTTATGCCTAATAAGGGTGAAATTTTGTAGGTGATGATCATGCCCTCGTACATCTTGGTATTAGGGGCATAGTCTGATGTCACAACAAACTTCATGTCATTAGGCGTAATCTTTGCCAGGTTTAACGGCGAGGAGAAAAAGTCCCAAGCCTGTTCTAAGCTGATGGGTATGGCTTGTTCGGTTTTTAATACGTATGATTTCACGTTGTAAGTTACGGTAATATATGTGCGGCGGTTTTAATTATATTTATTAATTAAGCCCCAGTCGCATCTCCAGCAGGTGCCCCTTAAATCCCGCTTTTTCATAAGCCTTTAGCGCGGGCTGATTTTGGTGGTAAACTTCCAGCCGCAGCTCCCTGATATCTTGTGAAAGTGCCCATGCTTTCAGTGCCTCCAATACTTTGTTGTTCACACCTTTGCCGCGATGTTCCGGCTTGGTGTACATAAAACCAAGGTAACAATACCGTGAATGCTTCAGGTAGCTTTTGGGTATCATTATCCGGGCATATCCGGAGCCAACTAATTCACCATCAAGTTCGGCAACAATTACTTCCACATCAGGCGCGGTAATCATCAGCCCCAAATCATAATAATGAATTTCGCCCTCCTTTAAAGTCGGGTCAAAAGGGCGTTCGGCTGTAATAATACCTTGTTCGAAGGTTAGCAATATGTCAAGGTCTGCCGGGCGGGCAGACCTTGTAATTATTTCACCCATATTTAAAACCGCTCGCTGGTAGCCATTGGTAAATCTCTTCTCGACCATTCGCTCCACGAGCCCACATACAATTTGGGTTCGGTAATTCCGGCGTAAGCCATCCCCAGCAAGGTATGGCAGGCGGTAACGCCGGAGCCGCAATGTACAATCACATCCTCTTCCGCCACGCTGCCAATGGTATCGTGATACATGCTCCGCAAAATTTCGGCAGGTAAAAATTTGCCATCGGCATCAAGGTTCAACACATAGGGCAAATTTGCCGCACCCGGAATATGGCCGGCAATTAAGTCGATGGGTTCGGTTTGGCCAAGATAACGCGGGCTTTCCCTTACATCTATAACAACGCGGCTATCGTCCTGTGCGGCTTCGCCAGCTTCTTCAATATCAACGGTGCCCGCATAGTAGCCATGCACCGGGTAAGGCTTTGCGGCTTTGGGTTGGTAGTCATCTTTATTTAGTTCGATGCCCGCCCTGTTAGCTGCCTGCAAGCCGCCGTTTAACACCTGCAGTCGTTTGTGACCAATGGCCCGCAACATCCACCATAAACGCGCCGCGCTAAACGCACCCGATTTATCGTCGTAAATAATTACATGGCTTTCGGGGGTAACGCCCCAACTTCCCAGTAAAGCAGCAAAGGCTTCGACGTCTGGCAAAGGATGTCGCCCGCCTTGTGAGGCGTCAGTTACTTTGGCCGCCAGATGCTTGTCTAAATCGGCATAAATGGCGTTTTTTAAATGGCCGGCAAGGTAGCGCTGGTGCGAGTCGGCACCGCCCCGGGCATCGATGAGGATGGTATTAGCGCCGGCAAAAGCCGGATCGTTGATTTCAATTAGTGGCGACATAGCTGCTTTGATATTTAGTGGTAAAGAGAACCAAGAGTCAAGAATCAGGAACCAAGATGAAAGCCGGCGTGTTTGATCGTCCTATCTTGATTCTTGGCTCTTGGTTCTTGACTCTCTCCCATATAAATATCAAATATAGCCACACCGAAATTGTTTTCAGCAATTTTACTGAACCATTTTATTGGCACAGTACGAACTGGCAAAAGCTTCGGGCTTAGCCTTAAACACAAAACCCATACTCAGGATGTAGCCCATGGCCTCGTGCAGGGCCTGGTTGCTTTTAAACATCGGGTTGGTGTTAATGTCGGCATGCACCTCAAGGTCAACTTCATACAGGTCGAGCAAGTCGCAAAGTTTGTAGGCAATGTCGATTGATTTTTGCACCTCGTTCAGCATTCTTTCTTTAATGCTCATTTTTTGCGAAGTGCGTTCCTGGTGGATAAACATAAACCCGCCACGTTGTTCGCGCAAAAAAACAATTACGGTTGCAAAATCAGTTACTGCGCCTTTTACCTGCGAGTCGGTGCCGATGCAAACTTTAAGCTTGTTGCCCAGGTTGGTTTCCCGTTCAATGGCCCGTTCAACTTCTTCTAAGATGGGCGAATTAATAACCTCGCCGCTAAATTTTCTCCAGGTCATAAATTTATATTTAGGTGGTAAATTTTAGCTGACCTTTTTACGGTCTATAAAAATAAGCGATAACGTTCCATATAAACGTTACTATGGTGTGATTTATTTGTTAACATTTAGCTGAATATTAACAGGTTGTGAAGTAGTTTATGGTGGATGGTTCATAGTTCATAGCAGTTGCATTGGCCGGGATATAAATAATCTCAAGCCAAGCCGACAATGAACGATGGATAAATAATCAATGAAATCTCTAAAACAGCAATCGGTGAAATCATCTTCCAATCGGTGCAACGGCAAAGCACTCTTGAGCGCCTATTGAAACAAACAACTGCGAAAAATCCCAACAAATAAAAACAGGTGAGATCAGCATATAATCCGTGAAATCACAACAATAATTTTATCCTATCTTTAACCTATAAACCCTTAACCCAATGAGATTAGCAAAATACTTCTTACTTGCTTTGCCTGTGGTAATTTTAGCCGGTTGCAAGCAGCCTAAAACGTCATCCGAAGCCGACGCTCCGAAGCGTACTGTGTTTTTTGATAAAAGCGGTATGGATACTTCGGTAAAGCCGGGCGACAATTTCTTTTTATATGCCAACGGTAAGTGGATAAAGGATACCCAAATACCGCCAAGCGAAAATAGCTGGGGACTGGGCAACATACTTTATAACGATAACCAAAAGCACCTGCACAGTATTTTGGATGATATATCAGTAAACGACAACCCCACTGGCAGCAAAGAACAAAAAGTTGCAGATCTGTATAAAAGCGGCATGGATACCGCCACCATAAACAAACTTGGCTACGACCCGGTGAAACAATTACTGGCTAAAATTGATGTAGTAAAGGATTATAAAGACCTGGTAAACCTCGCTGCAACTGGTTTTAAGGATGGCGATGGCTTTTTATTGGGCTTTTATGTATCGCCTGATGATAAAATCAGCTCGAAAAACGTGCCCCATTTCGATCAAACAGGGTTAACGCTTCCAGAAAAGGGCTACTACTTTAATACCGATTCGGCATCAAAAAAAATACGCGGTGAATATGTTAAATACATAACCAAGCTTTTTACGCTGACAGGCATCGACCCTACAATGGCGGCTTCAAAAGCGGATGGGATTTTAAAGCTGGAAACCGCGATTGCAGGCGCGAGCCTAAGCCCGGTTGAATTGCGAGACCCGCAAAAAAACTACAACAAGTTTACCGTTGGCGATTTTCAAAAACTGATACCGGATTTAGATATTCCCGGCGCCTTCCAGTTGATGGGTTTGAAGACAGACACCGTTTTGGTTGGGCAGCCGCACTACTACAAAGCGTTGGACTCATTGCTGAAAAGTCAGCCGATATCTGTTTGGAAGGACAAGGAATATTTTGGCGTGCTTGATGGTGCAGCAACATCGTTAAGTAAAAATTTTGCTGACGCTCATTTTGAGTTTTATGGTAAAACGCTAAACGGCCAGAAAAAACAAAAAGAACGCTGGAAAACTATCGTTGCTAAAGTTGATGACGGCCTGGGCGAATTGCTGGGGCAATTGTATGTGCAAAGGTATTTTACACCCGAAGCTAAACAGCGTATGCTTAGCCTGGTAAATAACCTCCAAAACGCATACCGCGACCGTATAGAAAAGCTTGACTGGATGAGTCCTGAAACCAAAAAGAGTGCAATTGCCAAGTTGGATATCATCACCAAAAAAATAGGTTATCCCGACAAATGGAAAACCTATGACGATGTTGAAATTAACAAGGATACCTATTACACCAACCTGCAATCAATAGCGAAGCATAATTATAATGAGCAGATCAAAAAAGTGAACAAGCCGGTCGACAGATCGGAATGGAGTATGACACCGCCGACAGTTGATGCCTATTATAACCCAACCTTCAACGAAATAGTGTTCCCGGCCGGGATATTGCAATACCCGTTTTTTGATAATGATGCCGATGATGCCATTAACTATGGCGCTATAGGCCTGGTAATTGGTCACGAACTTACGCATGGGTTTGATGACCAGGGCCGTCAGTATGATAAGGACGGGAACCTGAAAGACTGGTGGACAAAAGAAGATGCCGATAAATTTAAAAGCAAAGTGCAGGTAATGATTAACCAGTACAACGGCTTTACTGTTTTAAACAATGTGCATGTAAACGGCAGTTTAACCCAGGGCGAAAATCTTGCCGATATTGGTGGATTGGCCATTGCCTACCAGGCATTTAAAAACACCCCCGAAGGCAAAAGTGACAGAAAAATTGATGGTTTTACACCTGATCAGCGTTTCTTTCTGTCGTGCGCGCAGGTATGGCGGGCAAAGCGCAGCGACGAGTTAACAAGGATGTTAATTAACGTAGATCCGCATTCGCCGGGTATGTGCCGCGTAATTGGGCCCGTATCAAACATGCCCGAGTTTTACAAGGCATTTAATATAAAACCGGGTGATAAAATGTATAGGGAAGAAAAGGATAGGGTAAAGGTTTGGTAGAATATATGGAACAGTTTAGGGTCATAATTCCGGATGAAAAATATACCGTACTCGAATTTTTGCAGGAGGACTCTCCGGGTGTTGCGCTTATTAATAGGGCGCTTAGAACTTTCGAAGCAAAGGTGGTTTTTGGCTGGCATCTTTCATTGATGATTGATTTTGAAGATATCATAGAAAATGGTATGCCTTCTCAACAGGAGCGAAATGTTTTGGATGAGTTCGAAGAACGATTCAGTTCATTGTTAAAAGGTACTGATTTGGAAAAACCGAACGCATTGTTTTTAGCTCGCATTACCTGGAATAAAACCCGCGAACTAATTTGGCGGATTTACGAACCGGAAGCAGCAAATAAACTACTTGAAACTATTATTGAACAGAATCAATTTTCAAGAACGTTCGATTACCGGCTGGAATGTGATAAGGATTGGAAATTAGCTGAATGGCATTTAGCGGAACACAAAAAATAACGATTGCTTGGCGCATAGGTTTCGCACCTCCGGAGCGAAAAATTCTCTCGTGTTTTTTTCTACCAATATTTGCCCCCGATGGGGGCTGATTAGCATGTGCGATTCCGCTCGCTGGGGAAATAGTGGTTTAATTTCCTGACTGACATTATAGCCACAAAAGCGACTCCTTTGGGAGCCCAATATTGGTAGAAAAAACGCGTCACACATTTATTGCCCTGTAGGGGCAACACCTATACGATATGCTTTTACGCAATGTCTTTATTCCGGCAACTTGAAAATGTACCGTTCGTGATAATCTACTTCAAACTGTTTCAAAAACTGTTCGTATTCCTCCAGAAACGTTTTGTGGCGATGATGTCCCTCCTGGTTCAATACGTACTCGGTAACTTTGGCCACATGCGACCGCGAATATGAGAATGCTCCGTAACCCTCCTGCCAATTGAAAACTGCCGGGGTAAATTGCTTATCATTTATCCATTTGGAAGATTCGCTTTTGACAATCCTCATTAAATCTGCGAGAGATTGATTGGGCCTGAAACCAAAAAACATATGCATGTGGTCGGGCATGTTGTTTATGGCTAACATTTTATGTCCGTAATTTTGAACTATACCTATCATGTATTTTTTTAATTGGTCTTTCCAATCAGGTTGAAATAACGATGCACGGTATTTTACCGCCATCACGCACTGAATATGAATTTGGGTGTAGGTATTTGCCATTTATTCTTAATGATTATTTCCGCAATTTAAATGTTGCACCCACAAAAACAAAAAACCAACCAATAAACTAAATGCCTATATTGCAATATCAGTTATCCCCGTCGTTGTTCCCGCAATGCGGGTAAAACCCAATTAATAAAATTATCTAAAACCGAAAGATTATGTCATCTGATCGCAGAAAATTTATCAAGCAACTTGGCAGCACCATTGTACTCACATCTGCCTCACTTTCGAGTTTTGCAGCAATGGACGACCATGAGCGGCGACTATTACAGGCCGAAAAACGCTACAGCGCCAATGATAAAATTCGGATCGCAACCATCGGCATGGGGATAATGGGTTTTAATGATACACGGGCCGCACTTACCTGTCCAGGCGTTGAACTGGTTGGCGTATGCGATTTGTACCAGGGCCGGCTGCAGCGCGCCAAAGAAGTTTACGGCAATAATATTTTTATTACGGTTGATTACCACGAAATACTCGACCGTAAGGATGTTGATGCCGTAATAATTGCCACCAGTGATAACTGGCACAGCACAATAGCAATTGACGCCATGCGCAAAGGCAAAGCCGTTTACAGCGAAAAACCAATGGTGCATTACCTGAGCGAGGGCTTGGGTGAAATAAAGGTGCAACAGGAAACCAAAGCGGTTTTCCAGGTGGGTAGTCAGCGCATCAGCAGTGTTGCGTTTAAAAAAGCTAAAGAACTGTATAAGTCAGGCGCCATCGGGCAGATAAATTCGGTTGAAGCGTCGTTTAACCGCCAAAGTGCGTTGGGTGCGTGGCAGTATACAATACCACTCGACGCTGGACCGCAAACAGTGGCATGGGATCGCTACCAGGCACACGCAAAAACCAAGCTGCCTTATGATAGTAACCGATTTTTCCGGTGGAGAAATTACCGCGAATACGGCACCGGCGTGGCAGGCGACCTTTTTGTGCATTTGCTTACTGGTATTCATTTTTTAACAGATTCAAAAGGCCCCAGCAAAATATATTCCATTGGCGGCACCTACTACTGGAAAGATGGTCGCAATGTGCCTGATGTTATGAGCGCCGTTATTGAATATCCTGAAACACCGGAGCACCCAGCCTTCCAGGCAAACCTGCAGGTAAACTTTATCAGCGGCGAAGGCGAGCGCACCTCAACTAAAATTATTGGGTCGGAAGGCGTGATTGATTTATTTGGCGAGGGCGATGGGTTCACCATCCATAAAAACAAGCTGTCGGTGGCGCCGGGAATTGGCGGCTGGGATTCATTGGCAACTTACCCGGAAGCGATGCAAAAATCATTGATGGACGAGTACAATAAAAAATATTCTTCTTCCGACCAACAGCGGCCAACCCTGGCGCCGGTAACTTTCAGCGCCCCACCGGGATACAATGCATCAAACGAACACTTTGCCAATTTTATGGATTCTATCCGTACCGGCAAACCCGTAGTTGAAGATGCCGTATTTGGTTTCCGTGCAGCGGCCCCGGCGCTATCATGCAATGAGAGCTATTTCCAAAACAAAGTTATCCACTGGGATGCGGAGAATATGAAGGTGTTGGGATAGAGGTTAGTGAATTAGAGATTAGTTGAATAGGGATTGATATTATAAGCTTTTAACTAATCTCTGGTCGCTAATTAACTAATCTCTAATCAAATCACAGCTTCACGAAAGTGGTTTTTCCTACTACAGAATTATCCGCTTTATTAAGCACCTGGACAATATATGTACCGGGCAACAACGTGGCCACATTATCCTGCCAGTTTGGCTGCGACGATGTTGCCGTTTTAACAACATTACCCGATGCGCTAACTATTTTAATAACGTATGATTGATTGGATTTTAATCCGGGATTTTTGTCGATTCCCTGTATGCCTGTCAACATGCCGGTTTTTGTATTTTGGCCGATTGACATGTTGATGATACCGCTTGCAGGATTGGGATAAACGCTGATTTTCGTATTTGCAACGGCTGCAGCGGCTGGTGCATTGCCATAACTTAAAGCAATTGCCTTTGAGTAGCTGATGGTACCGTTTAAATCTTCAATTTTTAAGCGATAAATATCGACAACGTTATTAACCGGGTTTTTATCTGTAAAATTATATACGCCCTGCGAGTTTGATGCAAAGCCGCCCAGTACATCGAAAGTAATGCCGTTGTCGGTGCTTCTTTCAACTGTAAAATTGGTATAGTTTTCTTCGTTCTCAGTTTTCCACGCGGTTAAGGCGCCGCCGCTAGTTTTTGTGGCGGTAAAGTCAAGCAGGTGTATACCCAGTGCAGGGTTTTGCCTAACTATAATTGTAAAACGGTTGTTGCCGTAGCTACCGGTATCAGCCTTGTTGATGTCAAACACATACGAGTTGTTATTACGTATATCCAGCGAATCTTTCTTATAGCGGTCCATCAGCCACAGCTCATATATTTTTGGCAGCGAGTCTAACTGCGTTTTCTGTAGTGTAAGGCGGCCGCTGTTTGTTGCGTCAACTTTTAACCTTATTATTTGCCGTGTTTTTTTAGGCAGGGGCAGAAAGTTTATCGATAGCGGAACTGGTACATTGTCGGTAGAAAAGCTTGCCAATCCCTCTGGGGCACTCATACCTGCCAGGTATTCCGAATCTTCCTGCCTGTTATATTTTGACGAAGAGTTTGAATTAAAGGCAATAGCGATATCATCGTAATTAAAAGTATCAATAGCTAGTTTTAAGCGAAGCATCTGCCGCACGTCATACGGTCCTGCGGGCATGCCCATCAAAAAATTGCCGTTGGGGCCAGGGGTTGCCTGCACATCGGGTATTTTGGCAGCCTCGGTAAATTTTAGCGATGCAGAACTTGCAGCAGGGTCAGCTTGCACAAAAAACGCCTGGCCACTTACTATAATATTGCTGGCGCCGTTAATGGCCATCAGCGGGTTAGTTGGGTTGTAAATACCGTAGTTTTTGGTTATAGGGTTAAGTACATAAATATTGGGGAACAGGCCAGTACCGATAATGCCTGTTGTGCCGTTGGCGCCATTGTAGGTGTCAAGGTTTATGGAGCTTGCATAAGGGTTGCCAACCAATGTAAAGCCAGTGTTGGTTGATTTTAAATCGGCAGCGCCATACCATTCCTTAACATCAATATTGCCCTGGTTTAAAATGCCGGTAGCATTCAAAGTAGTCGGTGTTGATATATAGCCTGGCACCGTTTCATTGGCCAGCGCATCAGCCGAACGGTCCCCTCTGAAAAAGAATAAAAACCCTGCGCCAGCCGGGATGTTGAATGGGGTGGGGCCGTCTCCATCAATTAAATAGCTGTAATTGGTGCCGGTTCCTATTGTATTTATTCCCCTGAAATTACCACTGGTAAATGATGCGTTTGATGGTGGCAGGTTTTCACGATATAAGTAGAGAGTTGGGTTGCCCGCTTTGTCGAAACCACCCGCAGTGCCCGTTGTGCCTGTAATATATGCGCTGTTTTGAAGATAATTTATGCTGTAAACGTTAGTTGACCCAACGGTATTGCCATAAACAGGCGATGACATCAACCTGTAGCCCCTGAAACCGGTTCCACCCGATATATAACGCTCAACGCTGAAATTACCAACGCATGCAGCGCCGGAACCCAGCGGACCGATTGCAGCAGAACTGTTGTTGCTTGATTTTAGCGTAAAGGTATTAGTATTGATAATTTTTGCGCCATTGCCTGATGGGTAAATGACAGATGCTGCACCAAGAATAAAATTACCCGAATTACTGATGGATGAATTTTGCCCTGGGATCTTTATACTGCATTTTGAGCCGGGAGTGCCTGCATTAAACGTACCTGAATTTATAATGCCCGAATTTTTATCGCCCAAAGTAAACTCCGATGCTGCATCAGCAGTTAAAGTGCCGGTATTGGTGATTGAAGTACCATCGGTAAGTTCGAAATAAGTTGTTGTGGCAGTAAACACACCATTATTAATTAATGTGCTCGGATTTGTGCCGCCGTTAAAAGTAATCACGCAGTTTGCCTTTGTAATTACTTTACTGTTATTAATCAGGCTTGCGCCATTACTAAAAATAAGAGAGTTATCGAGTGTTAATACGGACGAACCTGAGACATTAACGCTTCCGGATAGCCCAATTGTCAGCAACCCGCCTACATCTGTCGTGCTGTTGCCGGCAAGTATTAAAGTATAAGGTGTATGAACATTTAATAAGCTGGCTATTGTTAAAGGGTGGTTCACCGTAACAGTAGTATTACCATCGATGGTTAAAGAATTACATGTTGAGCTAACATCTAATACAGCGTGGTTAGATGTAGCCGGTATCACGACGTCGGTAGTTGCTATTGGCACACCTGATGTCCAGTTACCGGCATCGCTCCATAAAGTGCCTGTGGCGCCTGTCCATGTAGTGGCAATGGGGTTGTTATAACTAATGATGATTTGATAAGTGTGGGTATTGCCGGCTGGGGCAGTAACTACAGTTGTAATTGTAGTGGTGCCGCTTGCATTGAGTGTGATACTTCCCGAAGCTACGCCTGATGCAACCGGAATGCCGTTTACCGTCATTGTTGCATTGGCATCGGTAGTAATGGCGGCTTGGGTTACACTGGTAACTGATGCATTAACAAATGCAGTGTACGTAGTTGTTGTGCCAACAGTACCTGTATTGGTAAGTAATGCGGCGGGGCTGATACTGATACTTTTGAGGGTTGCTATGCTGGCGCCATTTTTACTAATAATGATTTGATACGTGTGGGTATTGCCCGCAGGTGCGGTAACTATAGTTTTAATGGTAGTTGTGCCGCTCGCATTGAGTGCAATACTGCCCGAGGTGGTTCCTGACGTCACCGAAACGCCGTTCACTGTCATTGTTGCACTCAGGTCGCTAAGAACTGCTTTTTGTGTTACGGAAGTAACCAGTGGATCGACAGAAGTAGTATAGGTAGTAGTTGTGCCGACAGAGCCGGTATAGGTAAGGAAAGCGGTAGGGCTGATGCTGATAGCTTTGAGTGTTGCTATGCTGGCACCATTTTTACTGATAATGATTTGATAGATATGTATATTGCCTGCTGGCGCGGTAACTATGGTTGTAACAGTAGTTGTGCCGCTTGCATTAAGCGCAATATTGCCCGAGGCGGTTCCTGACGTTACTGAAACCCCGTTCACAGTCATTGTCGCACTGGGGTCGTTAAGAACGGCATTTTGTGTCACAGAAGTAACCGATGGATCAACTGAAGTGGTATAGGTAGTTGTGGTGCCGCTGGCGCCGGTGTTAGTAAGTAAAGCGGCAGGGCTTATACTTATGCTTTTAAGCGACGCTATGTTAGAACCATTTTTGCTGATAATTATTTTATACGTTCGGGTATTACCTGCTGGTGCGGTAACTACGGTTGTAATAGTGGTTGTGCCGCTCGCATTAAGTGCAATATTGCTTGAGGCAGTTCCTGATGCTACTGAAATGCCGTTTACCGTCATTGTTGCGTTAGCATCATTAGTAACAGCTGTTTGCGTTACATTGGTAACTGATGCAGCAACAGAGGTGTTATAAGTAGTTGTTGTGCCAACAGTACCAGTATTGGTAAGTAATGCGGCAGGGTTGACACTTATGCTACTGAGGGTTGCGATATTAGAGCCGGTTTTACTTATGATGATTTTATAGGTGCGGGTATTTCCGGCAGGTGCAGTAACTATGGTAGTAATTGTGGTGGTCCCGCTTGCATTAAGTGCAATGCTGCCCGATGCTGTTCCCGATGCCACCGGAACGCCGTTTACCGTCATTGTTGAATTTGGATCGATAGTAATGGCTTTTTGCGTAACCGAAGTAACCGCAGCGCTAACCGAGGCGGTATAAGTTACCAGGGATGCCGAACTGCCCGTTCTTGTAAGTAACGATGCCGGGTTAAGCGTTATAGAACTAAGGTTCGCGTTAGTACTGGCTTTATTGCCCACAGCGTGTGCAGCAAGCGTTGCTAATACCAGTAAACTAAACAGTATACGTGTTTTCAAATTAGTGGCAATAAAGTATCAAATCAGTTTCCCGGCAGCAATTGGATTGCTTTGGGGGCATCAAGTTATTAATTAATGTTGAAAAAAAACAATTGCTTTTTGATAAAGGCACTGTTTTTTCGTTAAAATATGTTTTTTTAATATAATAGTTATTAAAATATTGTTTAATGAATAATAAAGAATTAGGTTTTCAACATTGTAGGGCAAAACCAGCTATAAATTATACATTAAAAATAAACTGTGGCTAATAATTTGAATAACAGTATTTTATAGAATGTTAGTCCCATAAGTGCCTGTTTGCCTTATCAGCACAGTGTTAAAAAAATCAATAATTTATCAAATCGCTGTAGGTTTAGCAATAACAATGCTAAGGGTAAATTAGTGGGGAATAAATTACAGAATAACACAGGCTGAGTAATGTCAGTTAGTTATTTTTCTTTTAAGTGGTTGTGTTTAAGCAATGGTTAGTAAAGGCTTGCTTAATAGCTTAGTGGCGTGCGCAAGGCCTGAGTTCTGAAAGAAAAAGTTTCCACAATATTCGCTTTAAAAAGCCCCGGTTTGGGAAAAGGAGTGGGGAAGTCGGGTAAGTTGATTAAGTTGGACTGAGTTGATTAGGTTGGATTGAGTCAGCAACAACGCTAACTTGCTTAACTCAATCCAACTTAATCTAGTGCACCGATTATCATTACATCTTCACAAAAGTAGTTTTACCTACCACAGTTTTATCGTTGTTGTTTACTACTTGTATAATATAAGTACCGGGCTGCAGGGTGCCAACATCGTCCTGCCAACTCGGTTGCGATGAGTTTGCTGATTTTACCACACTGCCGGTTATGTTAACAATTTTAATAGCGTACGACTGGCTTGATGCAGCCAGCGACGGATTTTTATTTAAGCTTTGTATGCCCGAAAGTAAATTTGCCCTTGTATCGGGTTTAATAGCCAGGTTTATAGTGCCGCGTGTGGGGTTGGGGTAAACATTAATATTTGAACTTGCCACTGCCTGGGCCGAGCTGCCATAGGTTAATGAAACATTTTGTGAATGACTGATGGTGCCGTTCAAGTCCTCAATTTTTAACCGGTATATATCCTCACCCTTTACAGGGCTTTTATCAGTAAAGTTGTAGGTGCCCTGTGCGGCCGACAGAAATCCACCTAGTACATCATAAGTTACGCCATTATCGGTACTTCTTTCAACACTAAAGTTGGTGTATTTTTCTTCGTTTTCAGTTTTCCAGCTAATCAATGAGCCGTCGGTAGCTTTGGTGGCTGTAAAATCAAGCAGGTGAACACCTAGTGCCTTGTTTTGCCGTATAACAACAGTAAAGCGGTTATCGCCATAAGTGGTGGTGTCGCTTAAATCTACATTAAATACATAGGAGTTATTGTTACGCAGATCGAGCGAGTCTTTTGCAAACTTATCCATTAACCATACTTCATAAATTTTAGGAAGTGAATCGAGTATCGTCCTTTTTAGAGTAAATTGCCTCGAGACAGTTGCCTGCACGCTCAATTTAATAACCATAGGGGCCTGTTTGGGATATGGTACCGAATTTATCGCCAGTGGAACACCATCCGACGAAAAACTTGAGAGCCCTTCAAGCGCGCCTATGCCGCCTAAATCGCGCGCATCTTCATAACCATTATATTTTGTATTTGCCGATGATTTAAAAGCTATTAGGATATCATCGTAATTGTTCGAGTCGGCAAATAACTTTAAGCGCATTAATTTAGCAACTTCCTGTTGTACAGGCGCACCCATTAATAAATTCCCGCCAGTTAGCTGGGTAGTTGGTGTTTTTGCACTTTCGTTGAAAGTTAAAACAGCGCCGGTACCCGAAGCTCTTACAAAAAATCCTTGTCCGCTTGCAATGTCTCCGGTAAAAGTAACCGGGTTGCCCACATGTGTGGTTGATGAGTAGCTATTGTATTGATTGCTTACGGGGTCTAACACGTAAATGCTTGGGTCGATATTTGTTGCAGTAATGCCGCCGGTGTTAACCTTGTCCCAGTTTATGGTGCTGGGGTAAGGGTTGCCAACCATATTAAAACCCCGGTTATATGCTGAGTTGCCTGAAGCAGTTGTGTAGCCAAGGTTACCCGACGACGGTGTGTACCAGTCTTTAACAGTTATGGAACCCTGGTTTAGGGTGCCTGTTTGTGTTAATGTTACATTTTCTGGCGCAATAAATGGGGCCGCGGTTCGGGTTGTCCAGTTTGTGGCAGCCCCCCTAAAAAAGAATAACACGCCGTTACCTACGGGGATGCTCCAGGTGCCAGGGTCGGACGTGCCGATTGCCGAGGGCGATGTGATATTAGTTATGCCGATAAAATTTCCGCTTGTGAAACTGGCATTGCTAATGGCCCTGTTTTCGCGGTATAAGTATGTCGATGGATTGCCTGCGCTTGTGCTGCCGCCAACAGCGCCTGTAATAAATGCATTTGCTGTGCTGCTGGCCGCCGTGGTTTGACCGGCGGTAGCACCAACAATATAATTTAAGGCGTAAACATTGTTGCTGTTAACCTGTGTGCCGGTATTGACTGCCGATGAGATAATACGGTAATTTCGCTCAACCCAACGTTTTTTAACAGCATCGTAAGTTGTGCCACCCTGGAAATAACGTTCAACATTGTATGTGCCAACCAATGATGGGCTTGGGTTGGCGGCAACCGGCACCGAACCTATAGCTGCCGAACCATATTGGTCCGACTGAAGCGTAAACTTACAGTTGCTGCTATTGGTCATGAGGCAATTTGTTGACGTTGGGTATATTATAGAAGTGGAGCCAAGGTAAAAAGTGCCGTTTGCTGAGCCAACGTTGTTATTTAATTTAGGCTGATTACCATCTAAAGTAATAATGCATGACGAATTTGAGAGGCCGGCATAAAATGTGCCTGTATTGGTTATCGCACTCGATGCCGAGGCGCTGGTCATGTTTATTGATGAGCCATTTTTGGCGGTAAAAGTGCCGGAGTTTACAATTGAATTAGTGCCTGTAAATGTAAAAGCAGTATTATCTATAGTGAAATTACCTACGGTCGCGCCGCTGTTTTGATTGGTGATAACTGTTGGGTTTCCGCTGCAGGCCATAGTGCAGGTTGTTAACGACATGGTAGCGCCGGTATTGGTAATTGATGCACCGGCAACCATTATAAAGGCCGTGTTTGTTGCAGTAAAAGTACTGCTTACATTATTGGTTAATGGCGCGGTGTTGCCGTTTAATTTAAATGTTGAAGTGCCGCTTGTAGTTATGGTACCGGAATTTGTAACTGAAGCGCCGGCTTCAACATCAATAGTTGAACCGGTTACCGTTAGGCTGCTGCCGCTGCTGTTGTTGTTTATGAAGGAAGGATTTTGCAATGTGGCTGTTGACGCTGAAAGTAAAGACACCGAAGCCGTGCCTGTATTGGTAATATTTGAGCCGCCATTTAATGTCATTGTTGAAGCCGAAAGCGAAATACTGCCTGTATTAGCTATAGGTACTGGGTTGTTGCCAATAAATGACGATGACGAATTTGCGATAATTGAACCTGCATTGGTTACCGTAGTACCCCCGCCAAAATTTAAAGTCGATGCTGTTAGCTTTATGCTACCGGTGGAATTATTTGTAAATGTAACGGGGTTGCCAGTACTAATTGTTGAGGATGAATTAGCAACGATTTGGCCTGAATTTGATAATGTACCGTTGCCGGTGATATTTAACAATGAACCTGTTAGTGTTATAACACCTGTACTGTTATTGGTAATGCTTCCTGGGTTGCTTGTGGATATGCCTGTGGCCGAATTTGACTTGATGTTACCGTTATTGGTTAGTGTTGCGCTTGGGCCAAATGACATGGCACCATTAAATACTACAGTACAACCGGCACCGACAGTAAAAACTGATGGGTTGCCCGCGGATGATGCTGCGCCAAATGTAACTGTGTTTGTGCCGGCAAATTGAAAGTTTGAGTTTGAGTTAATGGTTAATCCATTGGTTACGGCTAAGTCTGCTGATAAAGTAATTGTGCTAGTCCCGGTAACAGTGATGGAGTTACAGGTAGAAGTTGCAGTTACGGTAGGGAGCCTTACCGTTGTTGGTATAATAACATCCACGCCCGAAGTAGGAACACCTGCTGACCAGTTGCCGGAAACACTCCAGTCGGTGCTCGTGCCGCCTGTCCAGGTTGTTGATGCAAGCGCATTTTCACCACAAAATACAAGGGTGAAGGTAATCACAATTAAAAGTACACTCGTTTTCAACACTTTATAAACAATTAGAGGTGCAAAATAAACATTTAAGTAATCAATATAATAATCACATTAACAGGTAATTATCAACATATCAACATTTATCAATTCGGGTTATCAACATCCGAAGTATTATAATTCCTTTAAGATTTAGGTTTTTGTTAAGAATAACTAACAATAATGGGCTCTTATACGTAATGACAATCAGTTAGTTACGTTTATTCTCTTTCGGAATGATTTTATTTGTTTAAACAGCTTTTGGGTCCGTTTAATAGGGTTTTTTGACCTAGGTGCCGAAAAAACGCCTGTACTTAAAAAAACTGTAACGGGCATGTTATACGGTAAACTAATAGCCATTGTTTCCGTAAAAGGGGTGGGATTTAAAGAAAAACAAGTTTTATATTGCGGTTTAAAAAAGCGGCCTTTACCGGCAATATATTTTTCGAAAAAACACACGGGTTAAGCATATGAATAAATTATACACAGCAATTTGCACAATACTAATATTGCTGTGCTTCGCCGATAAAAGTTATGCCCAACAGGTATTGGTTAACGATACCGGCAAAAAGGCGCTCATTGGCTTGTCGGCAAAATCACACAGCAATTTTATCATCAGTTATAAAAAGGCGCTGGCATTGGCAAAAAAAAATGGCTGGGCCGTTAAACGGAAAACGCGGAACGGCGGAGTTATATCGTTGCAGGGGATAAACAGCCTCGGTTTTCCCATCTACCTCAAAACCGATAACAATACCACAGCTGCGGCAACAACCGGCACCAATACCGTGCAACCCGGCGGCTCGACAGGTTTGAACCTATCAGGGTCAAGCTCCGTACTCAGCAATAAACTTGCCATATGGGACGGCGGCTCGGTTTACAGAGGGCACCAGGAATTTGCCGGTAAAACTATTACCCTGCACGATTCGACTGGCGTGATTGACCATGCCACACACGTTTCGGGCACTATGATAGCCAAGGGTGTATTCCCGGCGGCCAAAGGTATGGCCTTTAATGCCGCCACCCTGCAATCGTATGATTTTGATAACGATATAACCGAAATGAGCGGTGCTGCGTCGGGTTTACTGCTGTCAAACCACTCTTATGGCGATGCTGCAGGATGGTATTTTAATGATGGCGCTAATCACTGGGAATGGTACGGCCTGCCCGGCGACAGTGTTGACTATAGTTTTGGCTTTTATGGCGACCGCACCCAAAGCTGGGACAAAATAGCTTACAACGCACCTTACTATTTAATTGTTGAGTCGGCAGGCAACAGCCGTGCCGATACCGGGCCGGCCGTAGGTGACGACTACTATGGATACGCAAGCAAAACAAACCAGACACTGGTTGACAAAGGCCCGCGGCCTGCCGGAATAAGTAATAACGACGGCTACGATGTAATAGCCACAACCGGTAATGCTAAAAACATTTTAACCGTCGGGGCAATAAACCCTTTGCCCAACGGCCCTGCTTCCAGCAGCGGGATCAGCATTGCCTACTTTAGCAGTTACGGCCCCACCGATGACGGCAGGATAAAACCGGATCTTGTTGCCGATGGTGTTAACCTGCTCTCAACCGGCAGTAGTGGCACAACATCATACATTACCCTATCCGGAACGTCAATGTCGGCGCCAAATGTTACCGGGTCGCTCTATTTGCTGCAGGAATATTATGCGCAAAAAAATAGCGGTGGCTTTATGCGCGCAGCGACCCTGAAGGGCCTCGCCTGTCATACTGCCTTTGATGCAGGCAACGCCGGTCCCGATTATATTTATGGCTGGGGACTGCTTGACATGAAGAAAGCCGCCCAGGCGATAACCGATAATGGCGGCAAAAGCCTGGTAACAGAAAATAAACTGCAGCAGGGGCAAAAACAAATATTTAATGTGGTGGCATCGGGCCAGGGGCCGCTGATGGTATCCATATCATGGACCGACCCCGCGGGCACTATTACCCCCGATGGTACCATTAACAGTCGCACCCCGAAACTGGTGAACGACCTTGATATAAGGGTTAGCGATGGCACCAACACGTTTAAACCATGGATACTCGACCCATTGCACCCGGCTGCCGTAGCTACAACAGGCGATAATATTTTAGATAATCTTGAACAGGTATATATCCCCGGCGCTGTAACCGGCAAGGCCTATACCATCACTGTTTCGCACAAAGGAACGCTGCAGGGCGGCGTGCAGGATTATTCGCTTATTGCGACCGGGGTGGGGGGGCATGTTTATTGTGTTTCAACCCCACTTTCAAGCGCCGACTCGCGGGTTAATAATGTAACATTGGCAAACCTTAATTATACACCACCTGCGGGCTGCACCACCTATTCCGACCATACCGACAAAACGGTCCAACTGGAACTGGCGAAAATATACCCGCTGAGCCTTACCCTGGGTACATGCGGCGCTGACTTTAACAAGGCCGCCAAAGTTTATATTGACTGGAATGGTGATGGTATTTTTGGTGCTAATGAACTTGTAGCAACTTCAGGAATTATTAACGGAACAGGCTCATATACTACAAACATAACCGTACCTGCAACCGTTGTAGCCGGCGACTACAGCATTATGCGTGTTGTACTTGCCGAAACCAATGACGCATCAGTAATACAAGCCTGCGGCACCTATGCCAAAGGCGAAACGCAGGATTACCGCGTGCAATTTGTGCTTCCGGCGACCGATGCAGGCGCGACTGCTGTCGTAAGCCCCAGTACCGCGGGTTCATGTTCAGACGCTAACCAGGTTACAATATCAATAAAAAACTTTGGGAGGTTACCGATAAGCAATATCCCGGTAACGGTAACCATTACCGACGCGGCTAACGTTACAACTACTTTAACAGGAACTTATACTGGCACCTTACAAGCTTCGGAGCAGGAAGATTTTACTTTTAGTACGCCTTTTAATGAGGTTGCCGGAGCAACTTACAACATTGTAGCTTTTACGAGCCTCGCCGGCGACCCTGTTGCTGCCAACAACCAGGTATCAGCCGCGGTGACTATCAGCCTGCCACCAGAAGCGATCGGTTTAACAGCTTATTACTGTACCGACAGTAAAGACTACCGCTTAACCGGCACGGCTGACGGAACCATATTGTGGTACCAAAATATTGGCGACGCTATCCCGTTGGCATGGGGCTCGCCCGGAACAACCGCAACTGCCCCGGTTAACAATACGTTTTATGCAGGTGTGAACGATTTTAAAGGAACAGTTGGTCCCGCTACAAAAAATGTATTTACCGCAGGCGGATATAATCAGTTTACGCCATATGTTAATGTAAATACCAAAGTGCCGGTTGTTATTGAAAGCGCCCGATTGTATATCGGCAATTCGGGAAAAATTACTTTTAATGTGAACGATGCCAACGGCCGTACCGTATCGACCTCGACCATTAACGCCGTTGCAACCCGCACAACGCCCTTGGCCGGCGCACAACCCGACGATCCGAATGACCAGGGTGCGGTTTACAATCTTAATTTACAGCTGCCTGCAGCCGGTAATTATACTATAAATGTCGAGTTTGACAGCAATTCCACCTTATATCGCAACAACGCAGGCGTTACCGGCTACCCTTTTAAAATAGGCGATGTTTTCAGTATAACCGGCAACAGCGCCACTGCCAACCCGGATACCGCGGCCTACAAAACCTACTATTATTATTTTTACGATATGAAGGTAAAAAGCGCCGGGTGCCCTTCGGTATCGCGACAATCTGTAACTGTTTCAAAGCCCGTTATTACACAAAACGGGGCTGTTTTAAATTCCAGCGTGGCCACCAACAATCAATGGTATTTAAATGGTAAAGCTATTACAGGGGCTGTCGGCGCCACTTATACGCCAACACAAAGCGGCAATTACCAGGTTGCGCTGCTGCTTGATGGGGGCTGTACCGTACTGTCTGACAATTACGTATACATAATAACAGCTACCGGCGCCAATAACAAAACAGATATAGGCCTGGTAGTGTTCCCCAACCCGGCAAGCGGCCCGCTCAGCATTCTTTTTGCCGCCAAAGCGCCTGCAGATTTAACCATATCATTAATAAATATTGCCGGGCAGGTTGTAAACACCAGCAAGCAAACCATTGCTGCAGGTAATTTCAGTACCGTGGCCGATGTAACCAATTTACCGCCGGGTACCTATATTTTAAAGATACAACTGGGGCAAAAGGTTTATAATACGAAGGTGATAGTGTTGCGCTGAGTCGGGAAAGTCAGTAAAGTCCGAAAAGTCAGTAAAGACAGAAAGTTTATTTGATAAAAAAGCCTGTAAAGTCTGAACGTGCTTCGCTTGCAACTTCTTCGGACTTTACTGACTTTTCCGACTTTACGGACTAGAAAGTATACTTCAATCCCAGTCCCGGAGCGATATCAAAAAATGGCCCGGTGGCGAGTTCGGCGCGCGGATTTAAATCGAGGCTTACGGCTATGGGCGATTGCGGAATAAGGTACTCGAGGCCGATGACACCATCAACACCCAGCAATATGTGGCTATTGTTGTAAAATTCGTCGCTGCCGTTAAAACGACGGTAAAGACCGCTGCCTATGGCACCAATGTGCGCACCTGCACCGTAGTAAAATTTCAATTCTTTAACGCCAAATGCCTCCTGGTGAAATTCATACAGGCCGGTGATAACCACGCCATGCGAGCGGAAACCCAGCAAACCTTCAATAGCCACGTCGGGGGTAGTAAAATACTTGCCTGAGATGCCGTTTTCGTAACCGCCGAATTTAAGGCCGACGGCAGTTTTGTAGTCTTGTGCTTTTGAACGTATGCTTATTAATAACGAACTAGCTAAAATAAATGAGTAAACGAGTAATTTTTTCATTCGATAAATTTGTTTTGTCAAGGTTGATGAAACTATTATTTTGGATGTTACCGCATAATATTTCATAATATGTAAAAGCAACATAACGGCGAAAATGTGGTTTTATTGGTATTTTAAAGGGATAGCGGTCTTTAAAGGGTAGCAAACTGCTGATTTACAGTTGAAAATATTTGAGAAAATTTATGACTAGGGGGATATGAATAATATATTTTGGGGGACGGAACGGTGTGCACTGTTTCTTTAGCATGTCTCGTAGATGCCGCCGAGGCGGGTGAACATAAGAATAAAAAAATGAAATCGCGTGTTAATGTCCTAAAAAGTTTAAGTGTTTGGTTATAAGGTATTTAACCTAAAAACTTTCAAAGTTGTATTAACACGGTTAAAACCTTTTTGCGTTGTTAAAATGACTGACCATGATGATATCAGCATTTCAATCTTTATAAACCAATACCGTCATTTTTTAAATTGAAATATGATAAATTAGCCCGATTATTTTATAAATCACGTATGCATCATCCACACCTTTTAAAACAAGCCGCAATACTGCTTTTTTGTGCAACTATTTTACAAACAGCCGTTGCCCAGGATCCTGCCGCGAAAACGCCGGATGGCCCGTTCAGGAACGGAATGGTAGTTTGCGCCACACCCAATGCGTCAAAAGTTGGATTGGACATATTAAAAAAAGGTGGCAACGCGGTTGATGCTGCTGTGGCAGTACAATTTGCACTTGCGGTCACCCACCCCGAGGCCGGCAACATCGGGGGCGGCGGTTTTATGGTTTACAGGTCGGCAAAGGGAAATACCAATACGCTTGATTTTAGGGAAAAAGGCCCGGCAGCCGCAAGTGCCAATATGTTTTTGGACAGTGCAGGTAACGTGGTAAAAGATATGAGCCTTGCAACACACCAGGCCTCAGGTGTGCCGGGTTCGGTTGACGGCATGGTTGAGGCGCACCGCAAATATGGTAAGCTTAAATGGGCCGATTTGGTTCAACCCGCTATTGACCTGGCACGTAAAGGTTTTGCAATATCCAGGCGGTTGGCCGGCTCATTAAACTGGGGTGGCCCGCAGTTTAGGAAGCTGAACCCCGGCAAAACATATTTTTTAAAGGACGTAGCCTGGAAAGAAGGTGACTTGCTGGTGCAAGAAGACCTGGCAAAGACGCTGGAATTAATACGAGATAAAGGCCGCGACGGATTTTATGCCGGTAAAGTAGCTGATGAAATAGCAGCCGAAATGCGAGCCGGTAACGGACTGATTTCGAAGGCGGATTTACAAAATTATCATTCAGTTTGGCGCAACGCAATAACCGGAAAATATAAAGACTATAAAATTATCACCATGCCGCCGCCATCAAGTGGGGGGATTGCTTTGCTTCAGTTGCTCCATTCGGTTGAAAAATACCCGCTGCACCGCTGGGGCCATAACCAGGATTCGACCGTGCAACTGATTGTTGAAGCTGAGCGCCGTGTATACGCCGACCGTTCCAAATACCTTGGCGATCCAGATTTTTATAAAGTGCCGGTGGATAGCTTGCTAAACCCAACGTATCTTGACAACCGGATGAAAACATTTAACTGGAACGCAGCCACACCAAGCAGCAGCATACAACCAGGCGCGTTTGTGGGGTACGAAAGCGACCAAACTACACATTATTCAATAGTTGATAAAGAAGGCAATTCGGTTTCGATAACCACTACACTTAATGGTTCGTTCGGCTCAAAAATACTGGTTGGTGGCGCAGGCTTTTTGCTGAACAACGAAATGGATGATTTTAGCTCGAAACCGGGCGTGCCGAATATGTTCGGACTGATTGGTGGTAAGGCAAATAGCATACAGGCAGGCAAACGCATGCTGTCGTCAATGACGCCAACTATTATTGAAAAAGGTGGCAAATTGTTTATGGTGGTAGGTACGCCGGGCGGCTCAACAATAATAACTTCGGTATTTCAAACTATTTTGAACGTAATTGAGTTTGATGAGGATATGCAACAGGCCGTTACGTCGAAACGTTTCCATCACCAATGGCTTCCTGACCAGGTAAACATCGAGAAGGATGCGCTTGATCCTGCCGCAATAAGCAAGCTGGAGCAAAAGGGATATAAAATTATAAGCGGTGGTGCAAGCGGCCGCGTTGATGCTATACTGGTAACCAAAGATGGCTACTACGGCGGAGCGGACCCGAGAGGGGACGATACGGGGCTGGGGTGGTGAAGTAGTTGGCGGTTGTGAGTATGCAGTTGGCAGTCAAACAACTACTAAAAGTGCCAAATTTCTAACAACTGCCACTAAATACTGCAACTGCCACTGGCCAGCAAAAATTGCAACCGCGAGCCTGTCCTGCTATGAACTATGAACCATGAACTATGAACCAATTGAAACACCAGGAAACTATTGATTATTTTTTAAAGATAGTTTGGCAAACTGTGGCTAACCGGTACAACCAGATAGTTACCGAGTTTGGCATTACGCAGTCGATAGGGTATTTGCTGATAAATATTGATGAGAAGGAGGGCACTACGGTGTCGCAGGTTGCAGCGCTGCTGGGGCTGAAGTCGACAAGTTTATCGCGGATGCTGGCGCAACTTGAAAAATCGGGATTGATATACCGGGAATCAAACGAGGGGGACAAGCGCTCGGTAAAAATTTATTTAACCGAGCTTGGTAAAGAGAAGCGTCATCTGGCCCGGGTGATAGGGCGCCAGTTTAACAACTACCTTAACGATAACATCAGCGAAGCTGACCGGGAATACTTGATAAAGATGCTGAAGAAGGTGAATACGTTGACGATGAATTTTAAGCCGGGAGAGAAGTGAACCGGGAATAAACAGATTAAATGATTTCCGGGATGCCGTGCCTTCTTGTTAAATCCCAATTGACTCTAAACGGGGACGCAGAATCTTTCTGCATAATCCAATAAATCCTTTAATCCGCTTAATCCAGGTTCAGACAATTATCAAACCAAACCATACACGTTTATCAAAAAATCACCGTTATAAGTTGCGAAAACGGGCCTTAAAACGTACAGGCTTTTAGTGGCTTATACCATTAATTTGTTAAAAAATGTTAAGCTGCTGTTTTTGAATTATAAAAGAATAAATTTGCCGATTGAAATATAGGGGCCGTGTTTGTGCATTAGCTGCTTAATTTAAAGGCAAATAAACCGGATAAATGCCAGGATGAACAGGATACTGTTATTTTTATTGCTATTGTGCGCTTGTTTTGCGGGATGTAAAAACACCAACGATGTGCCTGCCCAGATAAGGGCGCAACAGGCGGTTGATGCTAAAATTATAACCGCATATTTGCAAAAAAACAGCATTACAGCCAAGCAGGTCGATTCGGCCGGGGTTGGTTTGGGGATATATTACGTGGTTGATACGCTTGGCGGCGGTAACGATGTGCTTACCAACTCAACCAGGATAACGGTTGGGTATACAGGTACAAACTTGCAGACGGGGACCACATTTATTACCACGGACCAGTTTCATCCGTCGTACGTATTAGGAAGTACGATAATGGGTTGGCAGTACGGGATAGCAAAATCGGGTGTAAAAAAAGGGGGGACAGTAACGTTGTACGTTCCTTCGCATTATGCTTACGGGCCGTTTGCGCAGCCGTCGTACGGATTGCCGGCTAATGCGATATTGATTTTTAGAATAAAACTTTACAACATAACCAACTAACATAACAAGCTCAGCATATTTATAACAGCGAAAAAGGTATGTGATGAGGGCAGCGACAAGCCGCTAAAACAACAAATAACAAATGAGACAAAAATTTTTTACCCTTCTTTTTATTTCTGCTATAGGTTTGGTATCATGCCGCAAAGACAAAATTGAGCTTGATATTAAACAATATGACGATGCCCAGATACAAGCCTATATAAGTTCGCACGGTATTACCGGCATGCAAAAGGATACTTCGAAGCAGGATAGTTCGGGTATTTATTACCAGCTGCTGCTGCCCGGTAAAGTTGTGCCTCCTGCAACAACATTACAGCAGCTTGATTATCCTGACAAGGTTTCGTTTGTATTTACGTTGCGCTCGGTTGATGGTCAATATATTTCGGCTGATACTATACAGAACCGGATGGAAGACTACCTTGGTCATTTAACATCAAATGCCATGCCTTATGGCCTGGAGATGGCCATAAGGAACATTGTAAAATACAAAGGTGCAAGCGCACGGTTACTGATACCCTCGCACCTGGCTTACGGGGTTAGCGGCTATGGCTTAGGCAGTTCCAGCAATGCTAATACAAAAATTGCCGGTAACCAGTGCCTTGATTATTACGTGCATGTAATTGATAGCTATAAAGATTATGATCAGCAACTGATACAAAGCAGGGTTAGTGATATATCAACCTATACCAAGGTTGAAAGTGCCGCAAAACCGGGGTATTTTTATTATTACAAAATACAAACACCAGGTACCGGTACTGATAAAATAGGGCCGAATAGCACAATAACCTGTACATACACCGGCGAATTGCTGAACGGGACTGTTTTTGACGGGAGCTATAACGGAACTAACATAGCAACACAACCGGTTGCAAGTTACGCAGTTAGCGGCTTATCAGAGGCACTGCAGAAATTTGCCGTTGCCGGAACTAAGATAGTTGTGATAGTACCATCAGATTTGGCGTATGGAAATACTACGGCAGGGAGTATCCCAACAAACAGTGTTTTGAAATTTAGTTACCAGGTGTTAACAGTAACTCAATAGTTATTTTGACAGCGCTTCTTTAAACGCTTTCAAACACCTTTCGCGCGCAAAAGCGTGATCAACAATGGGTTTTGGATATTTGCTAAAGTCAGCATATTCCGGAACCCATTTTTTTACATATTCCAGTTTGGGGTCGAATTTCTTCATCTGCGATTCGGGGTTGAAAATGCGGAAATATGGCGCAGCATCGGTACCCGAGCCGGCCGACCATTGCCAGCCACCAACGTTGCTGGCCATTTCATAATCGAGCAGCTTGCGTGCAAAATAGCGTTCGCCCCAGCGCCAGTCGATCAGTAAATCCTTGCTTAAAAAGCTGGCCACTACCATGCGCACGCGGTTGTGCATATAGCCTGTGGCGTTTAGTTCACGCATGCCGGCATCAACCAGCGGGTAACCGGTTTCGCCTTTGCACCAGGCTTCAAATTTCTTTTCGTCGTTGTTCCATTTTATCCGGTCGTATTCCGGGCGAAAAGCATGGTCGCCCGTATGCGGAAAATGATAAAGTATCATCATGTAAAACTCGCGCCATACCAGTTCGTTCAGCCATGTTTTCTCGTTGAAAGTACCGGCGGTGCGCGCCAACTCGCGGATGCTTACGGTGCCGAACCGCAGATGCAGGCCGATGTGCGTAGTGCCTTTTATAGCAGGGAAGTCGCGCTTTTCTGCGTAATCGGCAATTAGTTCTTTGTAATTAATTTGGGGTAATTCGAGATCGCTTTTTCCAAAACCCATCGCCTTTAATGTTGGCAGTGGTAGCGTTTTGGTTTGATAAAAGTTGTTGAAATGCTTCTTATTAGGATAAGCCTTCAGATAAAATGGAGTAAGCTTTTGGTGCCACTTACGCATATAAGGCGTGTAAACAGTGTAAGGTTTGCCATCATCCTTGGTCACCTCTTCGCGGTCGAAAATTACCTGATCTTTATATGTATTAAAAGTTATATCGTGCTTTTTTAGCATCATCGCCACCGAATCATCACGTTCGTTGGCATAAGGTTCATAATCGTGATTGGTATAAACGGCGGCTATGTTGTAATCGTTCAGCAACTTGCTCCAGGCATGGGCTGGGGTATCATAAATTACCAGCAAACCGCTACCATGTTGATGCAGTTCTTTATCAAGGGCTGTAATGGTTTCGTAAATAAAGGTCACGCGGGCATCGTCTTTATCTTCCAGTTTATCCAGTATATCCTTATCAAAAATAAATATGGGCAAAACGGGCTTGCCGCTTTTCAGGGCATGGTAAAGTCCCGCGTTGTCGTCAAGCCGTAAATCGCGCCGGAACCAAAATATCGAAACAGGTTGTTTATCCATAAATTTCTGCCAGGGCTGATGTTATATCCGGGTATTTGAATTTAAAGCCGGCATCCTCAATTTTTTGTGCCGATACTTTGGTGCTGCCAAGTACAATGGTGCTCATTTCGCCCATAATAAGTTTTAACACAAATGGCGGCACTTTTGGCGCCCATAAAGGTTTGTGTAATTGCGAGGCAATGGCTTTTGTAAGTTGCCCGTTCGTTACCGGGTTAGGAGCAACCTGGTTGTAAACGCCGGCGAAGCTTTCATTTTCAATACCCAGCATATACATATCAACCACATCCTGCCAGTGTATCCAGGGCACCCATTGTTTGCCGCTGCCTAAGGGAGAGCCAACATATAATTTAACAGGCTGCGCCATTAGCTTTAAAGCGCCATCAACAGCAAGCACCACGCCGGTACGGAATTTTACGATGCGTAAGCCAAGCTTTTGACCCTCGTCGACCGCATTTTCCCATTCCACGCAGCAACGGGCCATGAAATCGGTATTAGGCGGACTTTCTTCAGTTAGCAACTCATCACCCCGGTCGCTGTAATAGCCAATTGCTGATGCGGATACGATGGATGTTACCTGGTGCTTTTTTGTGCCGAGGAGGTTGTAAATTAATCTAATTGACTTTGCCCGGCTGTCTATAATTTCTTTTTTACGTTCGTCCGTCCAGCGCTTATCAGCAATGGCAGCGCCAGCCAGGTGAACAACTACATCAACACCGTCAATGCAGGCTGGGTCTATTTCGCCCTTGTCAACATCCCACAAAAAGGTTTTAACCTGCGGATTTTTACCCGCACTGCGGCTTAAATGGCTTACCCGCCAGCCCTTAGCCAGCAGTTGTTCGGTAAGCTTTATGCCGATAAGGCCCGTGCCGCCGGTAAGGAGGATGGATTTGTTTTGGTTCATAGTTGGGAAGGGTTCATAGTTGATGGTTCATAGTTCATAGTTCATAGTTCATAGTAGAAAAGTTTGTAGCAGATGGAAACTAGCACGATAGTATTGCGAAAGGATAACTGTTACTAACCACCAACCGAAGCGGCCATGAACCATGAACTATCAACCATGAACTGCTAAACGTTTACGCTATCCGATACAACAACTTTGCTGCAAAGCGGTTTGGCGTAGTTTTCGGCAAATATTACGTGTGTTGGGTCAACCTGGTAGGCTTCCTGTGCTTCGGGGGTATCAAATAACAGCAGCAGCGAAACATCGTATGAACGATCGACCACACTGCGGAATGTTTCGGCAGGTACGCCAATGTGAATTTCGCGGATGTGCGGTATAGGCAGCAGCAAGTTTAAGCCATCAAGCAGTTGTTGTTTATCGGCTTTATCATTAAGCCAGAAATGTACGTGGTGAACGAAGGTGTTTTTAAGGAGCATGGTAAGTTATTTTATTGGCTAAAATCGGAATAAAAATTAATGATTACGCTCGGGATTTATCAACTTTTTAAAAGTTGTCAAATCTAAGACTATGCGGATACTTCAAACTTTGTAATCTGCTCCGCCATCCCCTTAAAAATAAAGATATGAAACGGGAACATGGCCGCCCAGTACAACCTGCCCCATAAACCTTTGGGCCTGAAGGTAGCTACCTGGCTCAAAAATGTTTCACCATGGCGCTCTACAATTTTAAATTCGAGCCAGGCTTCGCCGGGAAGTTTCATTTCGGCATAAAGCAGCAGGCGTTTGTGGGGTTTGTCGGCCAGTAAAACGCGCCAAAAATCGATGGCGTCGCCGGGGGAGATATTGATATTACTGGTACGGCCACGGCGCGAGCCTACGCCGCCAACAACTTTATCTAAAAAACCACGCAGGTTCCAAATCCAGTTCCAGTAGTACCAGCCGCGTTTACCGCCAATGGCCCAAAGGTTGTTCAACACCTCTTTCACATCGCGCTTAAACGGCGTTTTTACTTTGTATTCAAGCGTTCCGTTTTGAGGTACTTTTATCTGGTCCATAAAGCCGGGTTGCAGATAGCCGCGGTTAAGAGCGTCCTTCCAACTGGAAACAATTGAGTTTTGCTCAATCTTTACGAATGCGAGTTCCAATGCTTCTTTATAGGTAAGGCAATTGCGCGGCGCAACTTCATTAATTGAATTATCTTTTACAATGGTTTCATTCTTCATGCTATCAACCAGGCTTTGCGCCAGTGAGTAGCTTACAGAAGTAACAAAGTAGAGCCAGTAAGATGATATTTTTGGTGACAGGAACGGTATGGTTATAATGTACCGCTTAAGTTTGCGCACTTCAGCATAACCCAGCATCATTTGTTTAAAGGTAAGGATATCCGGGCCGCCAATATCGAACGTGCGGTTATATGCTTTTTGGTTCAGTAAAACGCTTTCAAGATAGCCCAGCACATCCCTTATGGCAATGGGTTGGCATTTGGTGTTTACCCAGCGTGGTACAGTCATCAATGGCAATTTTTCTGTCAGGTCCCGTATAATTTCGAATGATGAGCTGCCTGAGCCAATAATAATTGACGCCCTTAAAACTGTAAGCGCGGATTTTCCTTCTTTCAGCACATCCTCCACATGCCGGCGCGATTTTAAATGAGTCGACAGGTGGCTGTCATTGGTGATGCCGCTTAAAAATATGGTTTGTTTACAATGGGTTTTATCCAGCTGCTTAACAAAATTATGGGCTGATGTTGCCTCCAGTTCAGCAAAATCTTTGTTCCCGGTCATGGAGTGCACCAGGTAGTAGGCAGCATCAATATCAGTGGGAAAATCCTCTATAGTTTCGGGATTCAGTAAATCTCCGGTCAGCAAAGTTACATGGGTGCTGTAGTCGCTGTTTTCGTGAAAACGGCGTTTGTCCCTCACCAGGCAAATCAAATCATGGCCTTTCTCCAGCAACACGGGGATGAGCCGGGTGCCGATGTATCCGTTAGCGCCTGCGAGAAGTATTTTCATATGCTTACTAACAATTTAACAACCAAACTTTCAGCAAGTTTTATCAGCAACAAAATTGTCTTTATCGCCAGCTGATAACTTGAAATTGGCGATTATTTAAACAAACTGCTCCACCACATGTGGTTTAAACGTGTCCGTTTTTACCTCAGCCTTTAACTCGTGCAATATATTGTATAAACCGAAATTGGTGCGGTTTACATAAATAAAATGCTTTACGCCGCGCGCTTGTTTAAACTCGGGCATTTTTGACACTTTTTCGCCAAAGCCGTATAACTCCTCGAAAAAAGCGGTTTGGCCAAAATCAAAATGGTCGGTAATATACGGTTTGGCAAACAGGCCAATCATTTGTCGGTACATGCCATAGTAAAACTCAATTTGCGCCGGGGTATCATTAGGGTGTATCATTTCCAGCTGGCGGAACGCTTTGATGGTTTCTTCTTTGTTATCCATTAACCCGGTTGAAGTAAGCGAGAAGAAGGGATAATAAAAGTCTTCCGGCATTTCCTTTATACATCCAAAATCAATAACACCAAGCTTGTCGTCGCTGGTAATCATAAAGTTGCCGGGGTGGGGGTCGGCATGTACTGCCCGCAACTCATGCTGCTGAAAGTTATAAAAGTCCCAAAGCGCCTGCCCAATTTTATTGCGCAGCTGCTGCGAAGGGTTGGTATGTAAAAATTCGCGCAGGTGTTTGCCTTCCAGCCAGTCCATAGTGATGATGCGTTTGCTGGATAGCTCGGGATAGTATTTCGGGAAGACAACGTTGTCCAACCCCGCGCAGGCGTTTGAAAACTCGATGGAACGGCGTACTTCCAGTTCGTAGTCGGTTTCTTCCAGCAGGCGTTCCTCCACTTCTTTCATATAAACATCAAGTTCGCGCTCACTCATGCCCAGCATCCGGAAAGCAAAGGGCTTTACCAGCTTAAGGTCGGACGAGATAGAATCACCAACACCCGGATATTGTATTTTAACGGCCAGCTTTTTGCCGTCCAACTCGGCCTGGTGCACCTGGCCTATCGAGGCTGCATTTGAGGAACGGACGTTAAATTTATCGTAAATTTTATCGGGCGTTTTGCCGAAGTACTTTTTAAAAGTCTGCACGATAAGCGGGCCTGAAAGGGGAGGTGCATTGTATTGCGACTGCGAAAACTTATCTGTATACGCTTGAGGTAGCAGGTTTTTATCCATGCTGAGCATTTGGGCCACCTTTAGCGCGCTGCCCTTCAGCTCGCTTAACGATTCATAAATGTCAGATGCATTATCCTCGTTCAACTCGCTTTTATCCATGTCGGGGTTGAAGAGCTTCTTGGAGTAGTGCTTAATATAATTGCCACCAATTTTAAACCCGGTTTTTACAAATTTGGCCGAGCGTTCAACCTTGCTGGTGGGTATGCTGTTTTGTTCTTTCGGTGTTTTATCACTCATGTTATTGTTCCTTAAATAATGCGGCCAGCTTTTGCACGGTTAGTTGTGAGTAATCATCAATTACCAAATCAACCGGGTGCAGGTCAGCTGCAGGGTGGCCCGTAGTTATGCCGACAACCTTCATACCTGCATCATTCGCCGCCTTAATGCCGGCAAGCGAGTCTTCGAAAACTACGCAATTAGCAGGCTCACGGTTTAGTTTTTCGGCAGCTTTTAAAAATATTTGTGGATTGGGCTTGGGTTTGCTTACCATGGTTGAATTAACAATCTCGTCAAAATCATCCCGGATCGGCACTTTATTCAGTATAAAGTTGATGTCTTCTACCGTTGCTGAAGTTGCCATTGCCATTTTAACGCCGGCATTTTTTAGTTCGGTTAAAAAGTTTTCCAGCCCGTTCACCGGCGCCAGGTATGGCGCATATAGATCGCGGTAAAGTCCTTCTTTTTCGGCAAGTAGCGCCTTTAACCCGCTTTCGTCGCGGTCGGGAAACAAACCCCGAAGGGTATCGATAATCGGTACCCCGCTTATTTGGGTGTAATAAGTTTGTTTGCTTAACTCGCCTTTGCCGTATTTTTTAAAAAGGGCCTGCCACGATTTAAAATGGTAGGGAGTATTATCGATTAATGTGCCGTCCATGTCAAATATCGCGGCGAACAAATTAATTGCTTCCAAAGCCCATTTTTTCGGTTAAGCCGCCGTTTTTTGCTAAAAACTTGCCATACTCAAAAAGGTTGTCGATAGGCGAACGCTGAAACAGATCGAAGGTTACGTTGATGCCTTTTTCAATGGCCTCGTCAGTCTTTTCAAAACCTGTCGAGTTATCATTTATCCAGAAATTAAGCACAAACACCAGCTGTACCCAAAGCGCATCCTTATAGCGGTTGCTAAAGAACTTACGTTCGGATAACTCGTTCGTTTCCAGCCCTTCGGTAATCAAATCGCTGCAGAAGCTTTCAAAAGCGTCCTTCATACCAGTAAAAATAACAGGGGTGGTAAATGATTTCGGCTGTTTTTTGATGCTGTAAACAACAAAGCTGCGGCTGCTTTTAAGCAACTCAAAAAAGCTGTAGAAAAATGACAAGGCCTTTTCGCGTGCCGAATATTGACCCCACACTTCCTGGGTTTTTATTTCGGCAATGGTGCGCACCGCAAAGTTGGTCCACAAATGTTGCTCAATAGCGTCGAACGAGCCAAAGAAGCGATAAAATTCCTCTTCGGTCATTTTATTCTTTTTTGCAAAAACGTAAACCGATTTGGGCTGAGTTCCCTCGGTTAATACAAAATCGATATATGCTTTCTGGATGCTTTCGATAGTAGCCATAACAGGTGTGTTAGTTGAAAATATAAAATTAAAATAATACTTGTAAGTAAATGTCACAGGTATCTATAATTAACGGTAGGATATTTAGGATAGTACAAAATATAGCTTACATTTAAATTCCTGTACTGTTTAAAATACCAAAATCACACTAAAAATGTTTAGCCGGTGTCAAATATTGGCGACAGATGTTGGTAACAAATAAATAAATTGCAAATTTGTACACTGCAGTAAAGTTAACCCCCCTTGATTAACTATGAGCGAAAGAACAATATTGGTATGGTTTAGGAATGATTTACGCATTCGCGATAATGAAATATTATTGGAAGCAATACGTAAAGCCGATAAAGTATTACCTGTTTATTGTTTCGACCCTTTCTATTTTAAACATAATCTGTCCGGCAACCCTAAGACTGGTAATATAAGGGCAAGGTTTCTTTTGGAGTCGGTAGCCAATCTTCGCAAAAATTTACAGGCACTGGGCGGTGAACTTATCATCCGGATAGGCAACCCGGCCGAAATATTACCGCAACTTGCCGATGAGTACCAGGTAAACGAAGTGTACCATCACCGCGAAGTTGCACACGAGGAAACCGAAATATCTGAACAAGTGGAAACCGCGCTTTGGAAAATGAGGCTTAATCTGAAGCATTTTATAGGGCATACTTTATATCATAAAGAGGATTTGCCGTTCCCTATAAAGGATATCCCCGACAGCTTTGCCGTTTTTAAGAAGAAGGTGGAGCGCGATAGTAATGTACGCCAGTGTGTGGTCACTCCCGACCAAATAGTTGCCCCGGAAATTAAAGATAAAGGCGAAATTCCAACCTTGCAAATGCTGGGCTTGAACGAACCCTTTGACGACCCGCGTGCAACTGAACATTTTGTTGGGGGCGAAGATGAAGCCCAGGCACAGCTCGAAAAGTTTTTCTTAAATAACAGCCATACCATTATCGGCAAAAAAAATACAAACATTAACTTGTCAAAGATGTCGCCATGGATTGCCCTAGGTTGCATCTCGCTGCGGCAGGTTTATTGGGAGGTTATTAAGCAACAACAGCTAAATAATACGGCTTACCCGGGTATGCTGCTCGATTTACTGTGGCGCGATTATTTCAGGTTTATGTTTAAAAAACATGGCCAAAAATTCATCGCCGTAAAAGATGAATTGACAGGTATGACCGAGAGCGTAGTAAACGGAAACGAGCTTTTTGAACATTGGGAACATGGAGAAACAGGCGTGCCGCTGGTAGATGCCATTATGCACGAATTGAACGCTACGGGCTATATCAATAATTACAGCAGGCAAATTGCAGCAGGTTTTTTGGTGAATGAGCTTAAGGTCGACTGGAAGAAAGGCGCCGCTTATTTCGAAGAAAAACTCATAGATTATTCGCCCGCCAGTAATTGGGGCAACTGGGCTTTTATAGCAGGCGTTAATGATCCCCGCGAAAGCCGTTACGCTATAGCGGCGCTGCCCGTAACCGAACAAACTGCAAAAAGCGACTACATCGATACCTGGCTGCCGGAAGTATATGCAACAGGTGTTGTGGTAAAATAATTGGTTAAAATTGTAATAATTGCGCGCCCATTACGTCATATATTTATTATGAACCACTTCGAGTAATTTACCGTTATTATTGGTTTACTCGCTATACTTTTCGAGGGGATTTCCTACGTGCGCGATTTTCTGCGCAAACTTTTACACAAATAAATGATGCTTGTTACCACATTTAAACTAATACCCCAAATGTTAATAAGTGGTTAAGTTTTATAAATTATTTATAAAGTTTATAAACCTATATGTTTACTTTTGTACCGTTTTAAAGATTGGTTTCTCATGGATCGCCTCAATTATATCAACAGCGGCAACGCTGCCTACATTAACTCCCTTTACGAAGCATATCAACAAGACCCGGAATCTGTAGACTTTGGATGGCAAAAATTCTTTGAAGGATTTGAGTTTGGGCAAAATGCCCCTGCTTCAGCCACAGCCCCTGCTACCGAAACACCGGAGCACTTTTTGAAAGAAATAAACGTACTGAATATGATAGATGGCTACCGTACACGCGGCCATTTATTTACCAAAACCAACCCAGTGCGCGAAAGGCGTAAGTATTTTCCGGGTAAAGAACTGGAGACTTTTGGTTTAAGTGATGCCGATCTTGATACGGTATTTTCATCGGGCGTTGAAGTTGGCCTCGGCGCAGCTACATTACGCGACATACACCAGTTATTGGAGCAAACCTATTGCCAGTCGATAGGTGCTGAATACCGCTACATCCGCAATCCTATCAAACTAAAATGGTTTGAAGACAGGATGGAGAGCAAGCGAAACACCCCGTCTTTTTCGGTTGATGAGAAAAAACTGATGCTCGACAAATTGAACGAGGCAGTTGTTTTCGAGAACTTTTTAGGAACAAAATTCCTGGGCCAGAAGCGTTTTTCGCTTGAGGGTGCCGAGGCGCTGATACCGGCGTTGGATATGGTTATCCAAAAAGGGTCGGAGTTTGGTATAGAGGAGTTTATTATAGGCATGGCCCACCGTGGCAGGCTGAATGTGCTTACCAACATCATGGAGAAGCCTTACAAAGAGGTTTTTTCGGAGTTTGAGGGTAAGAACTTTGATGAGGATACCCCTTTTGGCGGCGACGTTAAATATCACCTGGGCTACTCAACTGACATAATTTCCAAGAGTGGTAAAAAGGTGCATTTAAGCCTTTGCCCCAACCCATCGCACCTGGAAGCGGTCGACCCGGTTGTTGAAGGCCTTACCCGCTCAAAGATTGATTTTAAATACAATGGCGATGAATCAAAAATCGCCCCTATATTAATACATGGTGATGCCTCGGTTGCAGGCCAGGGCATTGTTTACGAAGTATTGCAAATGGAGAAGCTGGACGGCTACCGTACCGGCGGAACCATCCACGTAGTAATCAATAACCAGATTGGCTTTACCACAAACTTTAAAGATGCCCGCTCGAGCACCTATTGTACCGATGTGGCCAAAACTGTGCTTTCGCCGGTTTTCCATGTTAATGGGGATGATGTTGAGGCGTTGGCTTACGTGGTAAACCTTGCTATGGAATATCGCCAGGTGTTTCATGAAGATGTGTTTATCGATATTTTATGCTATCGCAGGTACGGGCATAACGAGGCTGATGAGCCTAAGTTTACCCAGCCAT
The DNA here is from genome assembly GCF_024055575.1 of Mucilaginibacter flavidus. Lineage (GTDB taxonomy): Bacteria > Bacteroidota > Bacteroidia > Sphingobacteriales > Sphingobacteriaceae > Mucilaginibacter > Mucilaginibacter flavidus. Next base: position 54,119 of record NZ_JAMXOE010000023.1, read on the forward strand.
TGTTGTATAAAGCAATTGAGGCACACCCAAATCCGCTTGAAATTTACAAGCAGAAACTACAGGCCGAAGGCAGCATAGATGCCAACCTGGCTTTGGAGATGGAAAAGAAATTCCGTGCCGAGTTGCAAACCAAGCTTGATGAATCAAAGGCCGAAGACAAGTTTACCGAAACGGTTCACATGTTTGAAGGCGCCTGGCAGGGGATGCACCTGGCGACCACCAAAGAATTTTTTACACCGATTGAAACATCGGTTCCGGAAAAGGAACTTTTAGCTATCGGTAAGAAAATAACCGAGTTGCCGGAAGGAAAGGCTTTTTTCAAAAAAATTGAAAAGCTGTTTGAGGAACGGAATAAAATGGTAACCGGGACCCACGTGTTTGACTGGGCGATGGGTGAATTGCTGGCTTATGCTACTTTGTTGAAGGATGGTCACCCGGTTAGGCTAAGTGGCGAAGACGTTAAGCGCGGTACATTCTCGCACCGTCATGCTGTGTTAACCCTGGTTGATTCGGAAGAAGAGTTTATCCCGTTAGAGACTATAAACAGCGAAGCAAAGCTTAGTATTTACAATTCCCTGCTTTCCGAATATGGTGTGTTGGGTTTTGAATACGGGTACGCTTTAGCAAATCCCAATGCATTAACCATTTGGGAAGCCCAGTTTGGCGACTTTTTTAATGGTGCACAAATTATAATAGATCAGTACATAGCCAGCGCCGAAACAAAATGGCAGCGTGGTAATGGTTTAGTGATGTTATTACCACACGGCTACGAAGGGCAGGGCCCTGAGCATTCATCGGCACGCGTTGAGCGTTTTATGGAGCTTTGTGCCGATAGTAATATACAGGTGGCCAATTGCACTACGCCTGCAAACTTCTTTCACATATTGCGTCGCCAAATGTTGAGGGATTTCCGCAAGCCGCTGGTGATATTTACACCAAAAAGCCTGTTGCGCAGTCCTAAGTGCGTGTCGAAACTGGAAGAATTTACCAAAGGTAAATTCCATGAATTGATTGACGACACCTACGCCGACCCTAAAAAGGTAAAACGCGTATTGCTTTGCACCGGTAAAATATATTACGATCTGCTTGAAAAACAACAAGTTGACAAGCGCAAGGATGTTGCCATTGTTCGCGTAGAGCAACTATACCCAACGCCTGTAGTGCAGATATTAAAAATAAAGGCTAAATACACCAAAGCAACCGAGTTTGTATGGGTGCAGGAAGAGCCTGAAAATATGGGCGCATGGCCGTATATTTGCCGCAAGTTCCATAACGATAAAGTAATAAACCTGAATGTGATTTCGCGGCACGAGGGAAGCAGTACAGCTACCGGTTTTGCCAAGCAACACGCTGCGCAGCAATTACTTATTGTATCAAAAGCATTTGAGGCCCCGGCCGGAAAAGCGGTGAAAACTGTTGTTAAGGAAACAGCCGAGAAGATGGCGAATGTGGGTGCGGATTAATTAATTTGAAAGTTTGATGATGTGCCGATTTGAAGATGAACAACCTTTAGGCGGAGTCGTCAACTTTTTAAATACAAAAAAATATTAATTTGGAGATTTTGAGATCTGCTGCTTGGAAGATAAACAATCATCGAGCGGCATTTTCAAATTTTCAAATCAGCAAATTTTCAAATTGAAAAAATGAGTTTAACTATCAAAGTTCCGCCGGTTGGCGAATCGATTACTGAAGTAACTTTATCAGCCTGGAAAAAAAAGGACGGCGATACGGTGCAAATGGACGAAGTAATTGCCGAATTAGAATCAGATAAAGCAACTTTTGAGCTTACTGCCGAAAAGGCGGGCGTTTTAAAAATCGTTGCAGCCGAAGGCGATACCTTAGCTATCGGTGCAACCGTAGGCACTATTGAAGAAAGTGGTGCACCTGCTGCGGCGCCAAAAGAGAGCGCCCCGGCAGCACAGCCGCAACCTCAAGTTGTTGCAAACGCGCCTGCTCCTGCACCGGTTGAAGCTACGCCGGCAGCGGTTCCTGCCCCGGTAACGGGTGGCGGATCGTTACAGGTAAAGGTACCAACAGTAGGTGAATCGATTACGGAAGTAACCTTGTCACGTTGGATAAAGAAAGACGGAGATACAGTTGCCATGGACGAAGCCATTGCGGAACTGGAAAGTGATAAAGCGACATTTGAATTAACTGCCGAAAAAGCAGGTACGTTAAAAACCATAGCCAAGGAAGGCGATGTATTGCCAATAGGCGCGGTTGTTTGCACCATTGAAGGTGCCGGCGCAGCAGCCCCGGCTGCTAAACCGGTTGACGCATCACCCGCAAGTTCAGTTGCCCAGGCAAGTAATGGTAAAGCAACAACCTATGCGTCAGGCACACCGTCACCGGCTGCAGCCAAGATTCTCGCGGAAAAAGGAGTGGAAGCAAGCGGCGTTAGTGGTACAGGCGTAGCAGGCAGAATTACCAAGGCAGATGCTATATTAGCTGAAAAAGTTTCAGAAAACCCGCAGGCCCCCAGAGAAATACAAGGTACAGTTGCTGCCCCGGCAGCAAAGCCTGCAGATGTTGCTCCAAAAGCAGCGCCGGCTGCCACAGGCGCACGTTCAGACAGGCGCGAGAAGATGTCGTCGTTGCGTAAAACGGTTGCCAAACGTTTGGTTGCGGTTAAAAACGAAACAGCGATGTTGACCACCTTTAATGAGGTTGATATGTCGCCGATAATGGAAATCCGCAGCAAGTACAAGGATAAGTTTAAAGAAAAACACGGCGTAGGACTAGGCTTTATGTCGTTTTTCACCAAAGCAGTTTGCGAAGCACTGAAAGACTGGCCGGCAGTTGGCGCCCGTATTGAAGGCGAAGAAGTTGTTTACAGCAACTTTGCAGATATATCAATAGCAGTATCGGCTCCCAAAGGCCTGGTGGTTCCTGTTATCCGCAACGCGGAAAGCATGAGCCTGGCTGAAATTGAAAAGGCAGTTGCTGCCCTGGCAGTTAAAGCCCGCGAAAATAAATTGACACTTGAGGAAATGACTGGCGGTACCTTTACAATCACTAATGGTGGTGTGTTTGGCTCTATGATGTCGACACCGATATTAAACTCGCCACAATCGGCTATCCTGGGTATGCACAATATTATTGAGCGCCCTGTTGCTGTAAACGGACAAGTTGTTATCCGCCCGATGATGTACCTGGCTTTATCTTATGACCACCGTATTATTGATGGCCGCGAATCGGTAAGCTTTTTAGTAAGGGTAAAACAACTACTGGAAGACCCTGCAAGGTTATTGCTGGGAGTTTAAGCAGCCCAACAGAAAATATATTGAACCCGGGTTATGCCGGGTTTTTTGTTTACTGGTTTGTCTGAACCTTGATTTTTCACCAGTTATTTATTTTTTAATGGCGTTCAAGAAGGCTACGCCGTTTACTTGATTAGAGGATTAAAGGATGACTATCATCATTGTAATCTTAAAATCCTAAAAATCATGGTTCAGACAACAATAATCAGATGGCACGCTTCAGCGCCATAATATACCCCATATGCAAGCCATCATGAAAGGTTAGAAATTTAATAGCTTCCTTAATGCTGGATATTTCCACGCCGTAACGGGTAGTAAAAGTTGGGTAGTCGGTAAATATTCCTTCGTTGTAATCCTCTTCCAATTGATAAATGGTTGAAAGCATCAGGGTTTTGATTTCTTCAACCCCGGCTTCGTCAACAAAGCCTGTAGGAGTGGTGCCGGGTTTATATGTTTCAAAAAAGCTTTCTTCCACTACAAGAGGCGCATTGCTGCGTTTGTAGCACAACCCCTGCTGGGCGGCAACCATGTGCCCAAGGTTCCATATAATATTATTTATAAAGCCATCGGGAATTTTGTTTAGTTGATCAACAGATAAATGGGCAATTAAGCCGGTGGCGGCGGCACGAATTGTCTTGATGTCGTCGAATACTTTTTCCATAGTTAGGTTTTGTGCCGCTAAATTGGCGAAATAATTTTAATTACCATTGGGTAACTGTAACAAATTCAACGGGTTTAATATAATCAGGATACACACCATCGGGGCAAGGACGGGACGGAGATATTTTCATCTTTTATCCTAACTTTACCGCGCTAAAACATCAAATATTAATGCCCGCTACTACTTTCAATAAGCCTGTAAATTCAACCAAACTCATCTGGTATTTTATTATTGGCTGGACAGTGCTGAACATTATACAGGCTACTACTTTGGAGTTGCAGGGTGACGAGGCTTATTATTGGATGTACTCGCGCTATCTCGACTGGGGCTATTTTGACCACCCACCAATGGTGGCCCTGTTTATCCGCATAGGCGACATGTTAATGCACAACGAGCTTGGTTTGCGGCTGTTCACGGTGCTGCTAAGTTCGGCCTCCATTTACCTGCTGTGGCTCACGCTAAAATCGTACGCTGTTGATGCTTTGGCTTTCGTACTGGTGGTATCGGGGGTATTTATTTTTCATATCTACGGGTTCACCACAACGCCCGATGCGCCGTTGTTTTTCTTCACGGTACTGTTTTATTATTTATACCAAAAATATCTTCAAACTGATAAATGGGGGCTTGCCGTACTTTTAGGCATAACCATTGCCTGCCTGCTTTACAGTAAATATAACGGCATCCTGGTGGTCGGTTTTACATTGCTTGCTAATTTAAAATTGCTAAAACGTCCTTCATTTTGGGGTATCGTGGTCGTCGCTATAGTGTTGTTTGTCCCGCATATTATCTGGCAGGCAAACCATAATTATCCGTCCATTAACTATCATTTATATGAGCGTTCGTCCGACAAATACGACATTGTTAATACCTTTTCCTACCTGCCAGGCCAACTGTTAATGGCGGGGCCGCTTATCGGGTGGTTTTTGTTTTACAAGGCTTTTACAGTTAAAATTAAGGATGCGTTTATCCGCTGCCTTTTGGTTAATTGTGTGGCTACACTGCTTTTCTTTTTTACCAGCAGCTACAAAGGCGAGGTTCAGCCGCAATGGACATTTATTTTATTTGCGCCACTGGTTATGCTCACGCTCATCCGTTTTAAACAAAGCGGTGGCTGGCCAAAATGGCTGCTGCCGTTGGCAATTGTTAATGTGAGCATAATTATTGTAGTGCGGATAATTATTATAGCCGGTTTTGGCTTTGCCCGAACGTATGGGCACCTCAAAAGCTATTATGGTTTTAAAGAGTGGACGCAAATGGTTAAGCAAAAGGCTGGCGACAATTATGTGGTAATGACTGATGGTTTTCAAAACCCATCGAAGTATAACTTTTATACCAATAGCCTTAAATGCTTTGCTTACGATAATCGCTATTACCGAGCTACGCAGTATGATATATGGCCCATGGAAGACAGCCTGCAGGGTAAAAGGGTGTTTTATTTATCACCCGTACCATTAAACGGTTTTACTAACGATTCTATAAAAAACGAGGCAGGCAAGTGGTATTATAATTGGGTTGACAACGTGCGCACGTATCAAAAGGTGTCCATAGAAACTGCACCGCTTAAATTGACTACCGTGCCGGGAGGCAAAACCACATTCGACCTTAAAATAACCAATCCTTACCCGCATCCGATAAGTTTTGCCGATAGCGGCTACACGCACCCGTTAATATTGGAATATTGCTTTTTTAGGGGTGATGTGCAGACTGAGGTAGTTGAAGCAAAGTCGACTTATAAAAAGATAACTTTACAACCGGGTGAAAGTACCCATTTCAATTTTCCCGTAATTTCGCCGTTGGAAAAGGGGGATTTCAATTTGATATTCTCGCTTCGCACCGAGCCGTTTTTTGGCAGCAAAAACAGCCGGGTAATAAAAATAACCGTAAAATAACATCGCCCCAATGATAAAAAAGCTCTACCTCGTAATAATTGTTTCAATAATAAGCAGTACGGCCGCACTAGCCCAAAACCTGGATATCCATTTTAACGGACTTGGTTTTTTGGATAACCGCGAGTATAAAGATTTTGTTGCCCGCTCACGTACCTACTCTGGTACTCGTATTGCGCTTGATTTGGGGCTTAATCTTGATAGCCTTAACCACTTTATTGTGGGTATCGACGGCATCCATGAGTTTGGCGCCAAGCCTTACTTTTTAAAAGTAAACCCGGTGGCTTATTACAAATATGAAAGTGCTAACTGGCTTTTTGATGCAGGTGAATTTCCAAGAGAAGGGGTGATCAGCAATTACCCGCGGGCTATGCTGAATGATACGCTGCGCTATTACCGGCCAAATGTGGAAGGTTTGCTGGCGCGATATCACTCAGCAACATTTACCGAAACCGGCTGGATCGACTGGGTTAGCCGCCAAACCCAGACCGACCGCGAGCAGTTTTTATTTGGGTTTGAAGGCCGGTGGAGGCCGTCGGCAACCGGTCTATTTTATGTTTCACACTATGTGCTGATGCTGCATGACGCAGGTGCTGAGGTGCTTTTACCCAACGACCACGTAGGCGACGACGGTGCCGCACAGGTACGTCTTGGCCTCGATTTTAGCCGGAAGCAAACTACATTCGATTCATTGTCGTTCGAAGCGGGAGTGATGGGTTCATTCCAGCGCAGGCGTGGTTTGGGAGCTGCCAAAACGCCGGTTGGTTTTATAGCCAGCGGCTATTTAAGCTACCACAGGTTTGCCGCGTTTGATGAGTTTTATGCAGGCCAGGGTTCGGAATTAGCTTTTGGCGATGCCTTTTACGAAAAGAAATTTTATAACCGGTTGGATTTGATGTTTACTCCGTTCCTGTTCAATCATATAAAAGGCCAGTTTATTTTCAGCATACACCGCACCCCAGGCTTCACCAGCAACCAGGAAGCATTCAGGATTACGTATGATTTGGGAAGGAAAGTGATTGCGCGGTTTAAGGATTAATTTTCTGAACCTGGATTGAGCGGATTAAGCGATTTCATGGATTTAATTGCAGACTTGTTTTCCGTTAATCCATTAATCTGCTCAATCCCGGTTCAGACTCGCTAATACAATAAATCCAATCGTCGCCAGCAAACATACCGCCCCCAACCAATTTCCAAACCTGGCATATAAAGTATCAATATGATGTGGCGAAACATCACCCAGAAGGCTTGCCTGTTTATCGTTAGAGCAGTTGGCTTCGCTGGTTACGCGGCCAAACTGATCGTTAATGGTTAGTCTGCCGCGGCGGGCTGCACGTACCATCGAGAAACCGTTTTCAACGCTTCGTAATATCGCCATGCGGCAGTGCAGCCAATCGTCTACCACAAAATCCCAGGCAGGTACATATAAAATCCCCGGCTTATCATCGCTATAAGTTGACAATTGTCAATAATTTGACACGACAGCAAGATTTAACACGATTTGCAGGATGGTAAAAGATTTACAGGATTTTAAGCAGGCACAGAGTCGCCGCTGTAAGTAATCATGTAATCTTTCTAATCCTTAAATCGTGTTAAATTGGGTTTATAGTGCTGAACCCTGCACAACGCCTCTCGATAAAATCTTTTGGTCGATATAATATTGTATCTCCGATTTTTTTAGTCCCCAGTTGGGTGCTATCAGTAGTTCGCGGTCACTTAAGCCGAATAGGCGTTGGATAACTATATCGGGGCGGACGCGGGGAAGCAATTCGCACAGAAAGTCAGCATATTCATCAATGCTGAAAACTTTGAATGGCTGGCGCTTATATTTTACGCCCATTACCGAGCCCTCCACAATATGTAGATGGTGGAATTTTACAAATCTTATCTGTGGGAAACGGTTGATCTCGTCAGCATAGCGCAGCATCATTTCGTGCGTTTCCCACGGAAAGCCAAATATGGTGTGCACACAAATATCCAACTTGCTGTTCTCCACCATCTTCAGGGCCTTCACCAGATCATCGTGACTACAGCCCCGATTAATCTGTGCAAGAGTATCGTTATAAATTGATTCCATGCCCATCTCCAAATCCACGTCAAAACGGTCGGTATAGCTTTCAAGCAGGGCGATCTTTTCGGGGTCGATACAATCCGGGCGGGTACCTATGGATAGGCCCACAATATCTTCAGTACCGTAGCTTAAAGCCTCGTCGTACATCATTTTTAAATAATGCGCCGGAGCATAAGTATTTGTATTGGGCTGAAAATAAATAATAAATTTATCGGCTTTATTGCCGGTCCGAGCACGCTCCATCCCCTGTATCACCTGCTCGCGAACAGTGGGTGCGTTGCGTGATACAGAAGGCGTGAAGGAGTCAACGTTGCAATACGTACAGCCGCCATAGCCCTTTGAGCCGTCGCGGTTGGGGCAGGTAAAGCCGCCGTCAACAATCACCTTAAACACCCGGTGTCCCTTGTACTTCTCCTTAAGCCAGGGCCCGTAGTTGTTATATCCCTTTTCCCAAACTGCTGTTACTGTTGTTGATTCCACCGATTATTCTTTGATTTTACCGATGATGAATGGTTCATCGATTTGCAAGGCAAAGATACAAAACTATAACCTAACCAAGCCGTTGTCCTTATCTCCCCCTTAATTTGGCTCCGGAACACATTGTTATGGGCGAAGAGGGTGCCTACCTTTGAATAAATCAAATAAACAAAATTATGGCAACTACTATGGAAACATCCGCACAGCGAATTGCACCATTTTTATGGTTTAATGGTAATGTTGAAGAAGCTTTAAAGTTTTATACCTCAGTTTTTAAAGACAGCCGCATTGGAAGTGTAAGTAACCTGGATACCGGGGCTCACGGCAAGGTTACGGTCGCTAGTTTTTATCTTAACGGTGTTGAGTTTATGATTTTGGACGGCGGCCCTTTCGCTTTTAACGAGGCCATTTCGTTTTATGTAAAATGCGAAACCCAGGATGAGGTTGACTATTATTGGGAAGAGCTTTCAAATGGCGGCGAAAAAAGTCAATGCGGCTGGCTTAAAGATAAATTCGGTGTATCGTGGCAGATAGTTCCCGATGCAATGGTGAAATTGATGTATGATAGCGACCCGGAAAAATCAAAACGGGTAATGACCGCCATGATGAAAATGAGTAAGATGATTATTGCTGATTTGGAGAAGGCGTATGAGGGGTAGGTGAAGTCCAAAGTCTTGAGTAAACTGCATTATTACACTACTGGCTCAAGACTTTAGAACTAGAACTACACACTAAACTTAATTGTAGTAGTAGCCCCCAAACCCGGCCCGGGGCTTGCTATGTTAAATGAGCCTATATGGCTCTCAATAATAGTACGGCAATTGTAAAGCCCCAAGCCTGTACCGCTCTTTTTGGTGGTAAAACCACGCACAAAAAACAGGCTGGCCGTTTGTTCGCTAAAGCCACTCCCGTTATCGGTGATGGTTAGCTGCAATACATCGCCGGCAGACATATCAATAGAAATGATTTTTTCTTCGGCATTCGGGTCAATAGCTTCGATGCTGTTTTTAAGGATATTTAAAATTACCTGCATTAGCTTGGTGTGATCGCCTTTTATGGTGTAGTTGCCCGGCTTGATGTTTACTTTTAGCTGTATGCCTTTTTTATCGATAGTAGCAAACAGCATGCTGCGGCAATCGTGAATAATGGTTTCCATATTTACCGGCTTGCGTTCCTGCATGCCCTTATGGTTTTTTACTAACTGGCGTTGAATGTTGAGTATCTCCTGTATATGGGTGATGATATTCAGCAGTTCAGTTACCGATTTTTGTATATCAGCACTGTTTACCGCTTGCTCGCTCACAATCCCATCGGTTATCGATACCAGGGCACCGGCTTTATTAGCGCCAATGGCGCCAGCGATTTGAGTTTCGTTGGTCTTTAAAAATGCAGAAAGACTTTTAAGGTTATCCAGGTTATTTTTCCCGAGGCTTTGGTTGATACGGTTAAGATGCGCGCCAAGGCCTACCATGGCATTACCTATATCATGCAAAAACTCAGATGCAATTTCAAATTTTCCCTGGGCAATTGCTTTTTCCAGCTGCTGTTCTTTTTGTTCTTCTAACTGCCTGTTGAGCACGTTCAGGTCTTCCGCTTTCTTTTTTAGTTCCTCCGATTGTTCTTTAAGGCCCTTGTTTAATTCCTTTAGTTTTTCGTCCGATTCTCTTCTCAGGGTAACATCGTGACCGATGCCCAACAGCCGGATAATTTTGCCGCGTTCATTACGAATAGGTATTTTAGTGGTTTGCAGCCAGCGCATTTTGCCCGTTGCGTCTAAAAAATACTCATCGTTATTAATTATCGGCACGCCGGTTTTCATTATATGCATATCGTCCTCATAACCGCGCCTGCCTATATCATTGTTAAATAACTCCAGGTCTGTTTTGCCTAAAACTTCTTCTTCGGTTGCAGCGCCTATGCATTCAACGTCGGCGCGATTAGCAATAATCTTTCGCCCTTCTCTGTCCTTCACATAGATGGTATCAGGCAGATTGTCGATCAGCGTACGCAGCATAATACGTTCGCGTTGGATTATTTCTTCGGCTTTTTTGTGATGGGTAATATCAACCAGCGTACCGATTACGGCCAACTGTGCATTGTCGCCATCTTTGAAGACGCTACCCCTCGACCACATCCAAACCCAACTGCCGTTGCTATGAAGCATACGGAAATAAGTTTCAAATGTGTCCTTTGGATTATTGAGGACGTTATTAAATGAACTGATGGCAGCTTCTCTGTCTTCGGGATGAAGCAACTCAACCCAACAGCTTTTTAAATTACTGGCGCCCGACATGTCAAAATCCTTTATATCCCTGCCAAGTAATCTAAAATAGATGTCATTACACCAAAGAAATTCCGACTCGGCAAAGTATTCCCATGCACCAATTTCCGAAGCGCTGATAAAGGCCTTATATCGTTCAAGTTCTTTAAGGGCGGCTTTTTCAGATATTTTTGAGGAGATATTTTTGTCCTGCATTTCTGCATGCATATTCGTGAGCGTCATTTATAATGCGTATTATACTTGATATTGATAATTGTTAATTATATGGGCAATGTTATAGTAAACCTGGCGCCATCGTTGTTGGTTACGTCAATTCCACCGCCATGCCCCGTAATAAATTGTTTAGCTATTGAAAGGCCAAGCCCGGTGCCGTTCTTTTTGCGCCTGGTTACAAATGGTTCAAAAAGCGTGTTTCTTATTTCGGGCGATATTCCCGGGCCGTTATCGGCCACAACGAGCTTCATTTCTTTATTTTTTACCGTGCCCGAAATATCAATTTTACCGTTTATGATATGCTGATCGTGTAAGGCATCAACGGCGTTGTTCAATATATTTACAACAGTACCGCGCAACTTACTTTCGTCACCCGATACGATTAGGCTTTCAGGCAAATTTTTGGTGATAGTTATTTTGCTGAACCCATCCCGGTTTTCGGCCTGTTTTATGGCCTCGTTAACAATTTTGTGAACATCAACCGGCACCTTCACAATCTTCGTTTCGTTAATAAAATCCAGGAAATCGTCGAAAATATTTGAAGCTTGTTCGGCAGATGTATCAATCATATCGATCAGTTCGGTATCCTGGCCGCCTTCGCGCATCAGGGAGGTAATTTGCCTGATATTTTTTATAGGGCATCGCAAATCATGCATCACCATAGCCAAAACCTGGCCAGCCGCCGAAAGCTTTTCCTTTTGTATTAATTTTTCGGTTAGCTCGGCATTCCGGATAGCCTGGGCTGCGTTTTGCACAAACAATTTTAACAGGTACATCTTTTCTGTTTTGAGCCTTTCATTTTGCTTTAAAATGGCGAAAACGGAATAATTTTGCATACGGGCAAGCACAAGGTCGTCAATCTGTATTACTTCGTCCCTGGCGATATCGATGGTCTTTACCCTGGCTATCAACTCCTGGAGATTGATTTTCTCCTCAAATGTGCCGATAGAAAGCACCTTTTCGTACACAAAACCATCATGCAGCTTTCCAAGCAGCGCCATGTCGGTATTCAGCGAGGCAGCAAGCTGGTCGAGGATGTTTTTTAATAATGAGTTAAGCTGGTTGCTGTTAAGGCCGATGTTTGATATGGATTCAATCAGTTTTTCCAAATTACGCAGCTTGTTATAATCGGAGACTGCTTTAGTTGCAAGCTGTATAATTTCTTCGGATGCGTAGGGCTTGCAATGATAGCCTACATTTTGACCTGCCTGTTCAACAATATCTTCTATCGAACAATCGCTGTAGGCTGTTATGAAAATTATTTCGGCTTTTATGTCGTGTTTTCTTATCTCAATGGCCGCCTCAAGGCCATTTATGCCAGGCATACGCATATCCAGGAAAATAACTGCATAGGGTTTGCCCTTTGCCACAGCTGCTTTTACCTTTTGGATACCTTCCATTCCGTTCGACGCTTTGTCGACTGTAAAGCCGGGTATGTTGCGGGTGCGTGGCACCAGCAAGGTTGAGGGCGCATCGAACAAAATATTTACCGCATTGCTTATGTTAGTTTGCTCCTGCGAGGCGCCTCTAGGTACAAGAATATCTTCGATATTGTCACGTACCATTTCTTCATCATCAATTACCAGTACAGAAGTGTTAAGCTCAGTCATAATTAAAAAATAAAAGGGGTATAGTGATGTGTTAATACATCATTGGTTTTATAGCCGGCTTATACGCAGTTGATTTACATAAAGTTATGTTAGCAGGTATTAACTGACGAACAATTTAATTAGAGGTTTATGATTTATAGCCGTGATGCAAAATTGTACCTTTAACCACAGCTTACAAATGCTTAGCTTTTTCCATTGCTGATATTATTATGCACGCATAGTTTTTTGATGCTTTATTTATATTAATTTTGCACTTTACTAATTATAGCCTGCATGGAAAGCATTGCTCCCTACAAATCCAGGTACAAAATCCGTTTTGTAACTGCTGCCTCGTTATTCGACGGGCATGATGCCACCATTAATATCATGCGCCGTATTTTGCAATCATCCGGTGCAGAAGTAATTCATTTGGGGCATAACCGCTCGGTTGATGAGGTGGTGAATTGTGCCATACAGGAAGATGTGCAGGGGATCGCCCTAACCAGCTACCAGGGCGGCCACGTAGAGTATTTTAAATACATGCACGACCTGCTGAAGGAGCGCGGCGCAGGCCATATCAAGATATTTGGCGGCGGTGGCGGCGTGTTTTTGCCCGATGAAATTGCCGAACTGCAAGCCTACGGTATCACAAAAATTTACTCGCCTGATGATGGCCGTACCATGGGTCTGCAGGGTATGATAAACGATATGCTGGAAAAATGCGATTTCCAGAACAAAATAAAACTGAACGGCGAGCTAAAACACCTGCCCGAAAAAGACATCAAATCAATTGCTACGGCGATAAGCATTGTAGAGAACTACCCCGCCGAAGCTGATGCTTTTTTAACCGAAGTTCACAAAATAATTAATAAGCTTACCACGCCGGTGCTGGGCATTACCGGTACAGGCGGTTCTGGCAAGTCATCTTTAGTGGATGAGATTGTCCGACGGTTTTTGATGGAAACTGATAAAACCATGGCTATTATCTCGGTCGATCCATCCAAACGTAAAACAGGTGGTGCCTTGTTGGGCGATAGGATACGGATGAATGCCATCAACAATTCACGCATTTACATGCGCTCGTTGGCTACGCGGCAGGCAAACCTGGCGTTATCCAAACACGTGCAGGAAAGCATCGATATTTGCAAAGCTGCGGGTTATGACTTAATCATCGTTGAAACCTCAGGCATCGGACAATCAGACACCATGATTACCGATTACTGCGATTTGTCACTGTATGTAATGACTCCCGAGTTTGGCGCAGCTACCCAGCTGGAAAAAATCGACATGCTTGATTTTGCCGATTTGGTGGCGCTTAACAAGTTCGACAAACGCGGTGCACTTGATGCCATACGCGATGTGCGTAAACAATACAAGCGTAACCACATGCTGTTTCACGCTAAAGACGATGAGATACCTGTTTATGGCACCATGGCCTCGCAGTTTAACGACCCCGGCATGAACACCCTGTTTACCGCGCTGATGAAAGCGATTAAAACAAAAACAGGTGTTGATTTAATTGGAACGCATGCCGCTGTTGAGCATGAAGGCGAATCGGAAAAGATATACATTATACCGCCTGACCGCAACCGTTACCTGGCCGAAATTGCCGAAAGCAGCAATGCTTACAAAGAATGGGTGAATGAACAGTGCAAAATTGCCCAGCAACTTTACCAGTTGGACGGGGTGATAAAATTAGTAAACGCGGAGACGCAAAATATTGCGTCTCTACAGGATATAAAAAATCACCTTGACGACCAATTGCATGGCGATTGCAAACGCCTGTTGCGCGAATGGCCCGATACCGTTGCCAAATATAAAGCCGAAAATTTTATTTATAAAGTGCGGGACAAGGAAATAAAGCAACCGCTTTATTACACATCTTTATCCCAACTGAAAATCCCCAAAATATCATTACCAAAATACGAAGCCTGGGGCGATATTCTGCGCTGGCTGCTTACCGAAAACGTGCCGGGTGAATTTCCTTACGCGGCTGGTGTATTCCCGTTGAAACGTGAAGGTGAGGACCCAACCCGTATGTTTGCCGGCGAAGGCGGTCCGGAGCGTACCAACAAACGTTTCCATTATGTATCCTATGGTCAGCCGGCACACCGCCTATCAACGGCGTTTGACTCTGTAACCCTTTATGGAGAAGATCCGCACATCCGGCCGGATATTTATGGAAAGATTGGCAACTCCGGCGTGAGTATTGCCACGCTTGATGATGCTAAAAAACTGTACTCCGGTTTTGATCTGTGCAGTCCGTCAACTTCCGTATCCATGACCATAAACGGTCCGGCGCCTATGCTGCTCGGCTTTTTTATGAATGCCGCTATCGACCAGCAATGCGAGAAGTATATTAAAGAGCATAAGCTGGAGCATTTGGTGGAGGCGAGGTATAAAGAAGTTTATGACGACAGGAAAACAAGCCGCCCAACCTATGATGGCGGTCTACCAAAAGGCAACGATGGGTTAGGACTATCTTTACTCGGCCTCACCGGCGACCAGGTACTCCCCGCAGATATCTATGCAAAAATAAAAGCCTACGCCATTGCCACCGTTCGCGGTACGGTACAGGCGGATATATTGAAAGAAGACCAGGCACAAAATACCTGTATCTTTTCCACCGAGTTTGCCTTGCGGATGATGGGCGATATACAGCAATACTTTATTAACGAAAAGGTAAGGAATTTTTATTCCGTTTCTATCTCCGGCTACCACATTGCCGAAGCTGGTGCTAACCCGGTTACGCAGCTGGCTTTCACACTATCCAACGGGTTTACCTACGTGGAATATTACCTGAGCAGGGGCATGCATATCGATGATTTTGCGCCAAATCTGTCGTTTTTCTTCAGTAACGGCATCGACCCTGAATATTCGGTGATCGGTCGCGTGGCGCGCCGCATCTGGGCCAAGGCCATTAAAAATAAATACAAGGGTAACGACCGCTCGCAAAAGCTTAAATACCATATACAAACCAGCGGCCGCTCACTGCACGCGCAGGAGATTGACTTTAACGATATCCGCACTACGCTGCAGGCTTTGTATGCCATTTACGATAACTGCAATTCGCTGCATACCAACGCTTATGACGAGGCGATAACGACTCCTACGGAAGAATCCGTTCGCAGGGCAATGGCCATCCAGCTGATTATTAACCGTGAGCTTGGCCTTGCCAAAAATGAAAACCCCATACAGGGCGCATTCATTATTGAAGAACTTACCGACCTGGTGGAAGAAGCCGTATTAGCCGAATTTAAAGCCATAAATGACCGTGGCGGTGTGCTCGGCGCCATGGAAACCATGTACCAGCGCAGTAAAATTCAGGAAGAATCGCTGTACTACGAAACCCTTAAACATACCGGCGAATACCCTATCGTGGGGGTAAACACCTTCCTCAACAAAAAAGGGTCGCCAACAATAGTTCCATCCGAGGTAATACGTGCCACAGAAGAGGAAAAGCAGTACCAGATCGAGGCGCTGCACCAGTTTCAGCATCGCAACGAGGCGATTATTCCGCAACTGCTAAAAGAACTACAACACAAAGCCATAGCCGGTGAAAATATTTTCGAAAGCCTGATGGAAGCCTGTAAATATTGTTCATTAGGGCAAATATCGCATGCGTTGTATGAGGTAGGGGGGCAGTATAGGAGGAATATGTAGGGGTTGATATTGATTTGAAAATTAACAAAATAAAATATATTATATTCACACATCTAAATTGTCACATATAGATATGTTCGAAAAAAAATATCAAATTTTCCTTAGTTCAACTTACAGAGATTTAATAGATGCGAGAGAGACTATTACCAGATCAATATTAGATATGTACCACATACCAATTGGCATGGAAATGTTCAGCGCGGATAATAACGAACAGTGGGATACCATAAAAGCTACAATTGATAATAGTGATTACTATGTTTTAATTATTGGACACAGATATGGTTCGGTGACTACAGAAGGAATATCATATACCGAAAAGGAATATAATTATGCAAAGCAAAGCCGAATACCGATTTTAACATTCATCAGAGATCGCGATGTGCCGACTAGCCCCGAACAGAGGGATAAGGAAAATTTCAAAAAAAAGAAATTAGAGTCCTTTATTTATAAGGTATCAGCGGATGCAATGATTTGTTACTGGAATGATCAAAATGATTTAGCGCGAAAGGTGTCAATTTCGCTCCTAAAGGCATTTTATAAGTATGATCGGGCAGGTTGGACGCGCGCAACTGAGGTGACTTCTCCGATTACTGAGCAGAAGAAGCCTATTGTCGAGGACAAGAAACTTATTGTTGAAAATGAAATTACCGAAGTCGAGAGACTTGTTTTTGTTATAGAAAACGAGAAACTAAAAAAACAAATCAACTTACTCAATACCGAAATTTCACAGCAAAAGGATCGCTTAGTTAGAATAAACTATCATATAGAGGAGATAATAGACGAAAGAACGAAAGACTTGCAAGTAAAAAATAAAAAGCTTTCGGAATATTCTTCGTACTTATCCCATCAGATTCGCGGCCCTATAGCCACACTTAAAGGATTGATGAATTTGGAAAAGGAGGGATTGGTAGACCAATTTGAGTGCGTTAGGATGATGAATAAATGTGTTAGTGAAATTGACAATAGGATCATCGAAATGAGCGACATGCTACATGATCCTGTTAGGACAAACATGTAAATTATTTCGCTGAGGTTTCGAGAATTCACCTCAATTTAAAACGTCTATCGATAAGATTCTAAACATGTCAGGGAAAAAATTTCAAATTTTCATAAGTTCAACGTTCAAAGATTTAGTCGAAGCTAGAGAAACTGTAACTAAATCTATATTGGACATGTATCATATACCAATTGGAATGGAAATGTTCAGTGCTGATAACAATGAGCAATGGGATACGATTAAAACTACAATAGATAATAGTGATTTTTATGTTTTAATTATCGGGCATAGATACGGGTCGACAACCAGCGAAGGTATCTCTTACACAGAAAAAGAACATGATTATGCGAAAGAAATTGGTGTGCCAATTTTAACATTTATACGCAATCGCAATTCCGCCACCACACCTGAACAACGTGACATAGAAGCTTCAAAAAAGAAAAAACTAGAATCGTTTATCTCGAAAGTTTCTTCTGATGCAATGATTAATTTTTGGAATGAACAAAGCGATCTGGCATTAAAAATTTCTATAGCGCTTACAAAAGCGTTTGCAAAATACAATCGAATAGGTTGGATAAGGGCGAATGAGGGAATGTCGCCGAAAGTGGGCGAAGAAATGGCTGTTTTAAGTAAGGAGAACAGGGAATTAAAGAATCGGATAATCGAGCTTGAGAAGAAGCAAAGCTCTAGGTTGCCTTTTTTTGAAATATTAATAAATAACCAAAAGGATTTGGAGATAAAATATATCGCTGATTCTGAATTAGAGACTGTTTCAAATTTATATTTAAAAAAAATTACTGAAGCACCATATGACGTGCGTCCATACATAAATTCGAATTTACTTATTAGATATAATAATATCATCGAGAGCAATGGGACAGAAGTTGCCGAATATAATACTAACGTTATTTTGTACGAGCGACATAAGAGAACACATGTGCCTTTTTACCTTACCCTCAAGAATATAGGTAAATCAAAAGCGACCAATGTTGTATTAGAGATAGAATTTCCCAATAGCCTTTATATTTCGAAAAATAAAAGAGATGTTCCCAGTATTGACTTAACTAAACCGGAGAAATTACCAAGGAATCCAATTGATGAAGCTTCCGCTCTGAAGCGCAAGCAAGACGAACTTAGGTCGAGCTTTTTTTTGGGAACTGTAGGGAATTATTCGAGTGACGATGAAATATTCAATCGGAATTATTCCATTGATGAAAATAATTTTAGAGTTAAATTTAATCATATATTGCATACACAAATGGAGTCAACGGAAGAAATTTTGCTAACACCATTAGGTCGCGGTGCATATGATATTACAGTCAGTATAATTTGTGAAGAATTTGACGAACCTCAAATTTGTTATCTCAATGTGAATGTTCAGTAGAATCCATTTCAAAGTTTGAAATGGATTTTCGACAATTTCATCCGGCATAATTTCATTTAATAATCCCGAGTTGCGTGTATAATGTTTTACAAGTAAAGCAGTTGTATATAAAAACCTTATCGGTTGTTGGATGATAAGAAATTACTTATGAAAATTGTAATTTGCAAGATAAATTATCTGAATGCCCAATCTATACATTATAGCAGGCTGTGATGGCGCTGGTAAAACAACGGTAGCCAATATCTTATTGTCCGAAGTGCTGAACTGTACGGATTTTGTAAATCCCAGCAATATATTAGCAGGTTTATCGGCTTCTACTCCTGAACGGGTGGCTATTAAGGCAGGAAGAATCGCCCTTAACACGATTGAACTGTTATTGCAGCGCGGGGTAGATTTTGCGATTGAAACTACACTTGCCGGTAAATGCTATGTAGGCCTCATTAAAAAAGCACAATCAAACGGGTATAAAGTTTCGTTTATATTTTTGTGGCTTAACACCCCTCAACTTGCCATACAACGTGTAGCCGGTGCGGGAGGCAGGCCGCTTTCTGATGAAATAATAACTCGTAGGTTTACGAGGGGGCGCTATAATCTTCACAGCCTTTATATCCCTATTTGTGATTTTTACACAATAATCACCAACGATATGGGCAAGCCCGAACAGGTTAAAACCCGCGAAGCCGGCCAGGTAACCAAAGCTGTTGATAGCTCAGGATTGCTGGTAAACACCAAAACAAAATTGACGCCTGAAAATGTTTTGCTGCGCGATAAAATACTAAAAGGGGTAACAGAAGCTTATAAAAAGCTTTTAACTACAAGCATTGAAAACAATAGGAAACTTGTGATTGCCGACGAAGATAGTAATATTCAACACCTACCGGCAATTGAGTTACAAAAAAGGCTTTCAGAAAATTAATATCTCCGAAAGCCTCTTTTTCTCTTGATTCTTGTCTCTTGACTTCTTGCTTCTATTTCTGCGTTAAATAATCGGTCATTACAGCTTGCCTTAACAATGCAGGCGGCAGTATTCCCTGCGACAGGATAAAATCATGAAAGCGCTGTTGATTAAACTTGGCGCCCTGTATTTTTTCGACATCCTTGCGTAACGCTATCATTTTGGTGAAACCATAAAAGTAGCTGTTAGCCTGGCCCGGGGCATTAAGGCTGTAGCGTTGCACTTCCTGCTGGGCAAAGGCATGCGATTGCACTACATCGGTCATCAGCAGGTTTAACGCCTGTTCCTGGTTTATGGTACCAGCTTGCAACTCGGGGTCAAGGAAGGCGCGGGCGGCGCGCAACAGTCGGTAATCTAACGATACGAGCTGGCCCTCAACGGGCATAAACGGACGGGTAATATATTCGGAATACAATCCCCATCCCTCAACGTTGGTTGAGTTAAAGGCATAAAGGGCACGGGCTTGCGATACGCCTTCTTCTACCATCTTATCAAATTGCAGTTCGTGGCCGGGGCGTGCTTCGTGGGCTATAATGGTCCATGAGGCAGCATCGAAGGTAAAATCGTCGTATTTGTCTACCTTTTCGCCGGGAGCGGGCGGCATATTCAGCGGCAGCACAAATACACCACGCTGACCGGTATTATTTAAAAATGGCGGCGGTACCATATGCGGCGCTGGCGACTGTGCGGTTTCTGCCTCGCTGGCCAGCCTGATAATAGCAGGCCGGTTTGGCAGCGTTACCAAACGTTGTGCCCTTATTATGGCTTCAATATCCGCCAAATGCTTTTGGTAAATCGGCATTATAGAATCGCCTATAATTTGCTTCTTTTTCAAAAATTTCATCACCTCGCGGTAATTGCTTGATGGCAGATTGTATTTTTTAGCAATTTGCTCAGCCAAAGGCTTCATCTGTTCCTGGATATCGGTAAACGCAGCATGGGCCATTTTTGCCACTTCGGCCGGCGGGATGTCGATACCATAACCTTCCAGGTTCAGTTTGTACTCTTCAGGTGGCAGCCGGAAATCTGTGCGGGCTTTGGGAAGTATCGTTGCTTTCACCCAGGCATCATAATCTTCCAATTGCTTTTTTATTTCCGCATAAGCCGTTTCGTACCCGGTAACTTGATATTTTTTAAATAAACCCTCGATACCTGCCAGCATACTTGCATTGCGCGAAAGCGAAACCTCGGTGGCCTGCTTTGATGGGTAAATCATTCCCGGCTTGGCAATTTGCTCAAGCGTACGGGCTTTATAAATAGCGCTGATCGGTTGATAGCCATTCTGCAGCCCCGCATATTTTTTCAGGCGGATTACTGCGGCAGCCCTGCGCTCTACAGGTGTTTGATCGTCGAGCAACGACTGCAGCCCACTAAAAACGGTAGCAGTTGCATTTAGAAACGGAACTTTTTTGTTTAGAGAAAAGTCTTCGTTTCTAAAGCTCAGCTTCAATTGACTAATCAAAATATCAAGGTCCTGCTTTACAAATTTGTCGGTTTCTTTTTGCTTCGCGCCTTCCAGTGAGGTTAGTGCTGTTTCCCGTTCTTTACGCTCGGCAAGATCATTAGCGAGGGTTGGTACAGCTACCAGCGTATCGTACTTTGCAAGCCCCTGCGATGAGCCAAATTCGGGCGAATATTTTTCAGATATATCAATTAATATTTTGGTATAGCTGTTTGATTTCGCCACCCAGGCTTTACCGACGGCCGGGACAGTTTGCGCCTTTATATTAAACGGAGTAATGGCAAGGGTCAGTAGGGGGAGGCTTAATAAGGCTCTGTTAACATTAATCATAAATAACAATTTTTGAGCTATAAAAATAGGTTAATCGTCGATATGAAACGTACGTTTTCAATAAAAGAGGTGAAAAGTTTAACGGATTTTTGCAACTTTCAATATTTGATTTGAATTGTCTTTTCAAATTTTTACTGAACCAATATCATAACTAATGTCATATATTAGTCTCATGGCTAAATCAAAAAAAGGTACAATAATCGGTAATGATTTGAGCGGGCCGGATAACTACTCGTATATGAACCAGGATCAGCACGAAGTAAATGTATGCGATTGCCTCGATTATGTGAGAAACAGGCGTTTACATATATCACCTAAATTCAAACTAAAGAAAACGCAATATGATGTTTCTTACACTTTTGATAGCTACTTAATTGTATCTGAAAGGTTTAAGGATTTTTGTATCCAAAATAATTACGAGAATGTTGTTTTTTATTCTCTGCCAAATAATCCTAAAAAATTCTTTATGGATATTTTAAATCAGAAGAGATATGACTTAACGATTGAGGGAATAAGGTATATAGAATTTAACCCTGCATGCGGCGAGTACAACGAGGTTGTTGGCGCCCACCCAATCTATCTTGAAGATAGCACACCATTAGCGGACGGATTTTACAGAACAGATATTGAATTTGGGCGGAGTTATGCCAAGGGCCCGCTATACATGGTTGGTGTGGAAACCAGGGAAAAGTTAAAAATGGAAAAGTTTAAAGGACTTTACATGTGCGAAATATTGACGCATTATCTGTGACATAGGCCACACTGACGCAAGATAAACTTTAGGTTTGTTTACTCAACGAATAAATGAAAGCCACAACAACAATATTTCTTTACTTCCTAATACTGATAAGCTTGGCTAATCGGTCAACAGCTAAAATAAAAGGCCAAAAAACATCCGATACCATCCCTACATCTGCGGAAAAACTAATTAAATGCTACCCCGATTTTGTTAAAGGCTACCAAAACAACAACATCATCCTAAAAGACGGCACCAAACTATTATGGGACGATGGTATCAAGAACAAATCAGCGAAATTGCTACTGGATAAGCCCGACATTGAAGATATGTTCAGTCAAAAATATAGCGTTGGTATCCAAAAAATATCACTTGCTGTGAATTTCGACCCGGGCCGGGTTAGGAATGAGGCTTTTTTTATGAAGATGTACGGCGCAAGCGACAAAGACGTAAGGAAAAACCTGACCGAAATAACCTGGTGCCCCAAGCTGGTTAATCAAAAAATTACGGTCACTAAAATAAATGGGATAGATAAGAAGTTAATACAGATATCGGCGGAACTTGATGCACATCCTGAATATAAGAAATACGTAACCAATATAGGCGGCACTTTTACCTGGCGCAATATAAACGGGACTAACAGGCATAGCATGCACAGCTTTGGGATGACAATTGATATCAACACCACTTACTCCGACTACTGGCAGTGGGCCTGCAAATGCACCAATGAAAATGCCGGGGTAATGTATAAAAACAGGATACCACAGACTATAGTGGACATATTTGAACGACACGGATTTATATGGGGTGGCAAGTGGTATCACTTTGATACCATGCACTTTGAATACAGACCTGAATTAATTTAAGATACTCACCCTGCCCTCTCCAAAGTAGCGGGTTCTGAAAATTGCAACGGTAGAGAGCGAAGTTAAGTCCTCTCCTTTGGAGAGGATTTAGGTGAGGCGGAGAAGAATTTTGTGTGAAAAAATATCAAGTTTAACAACCTATGAAAACAACGTTAACCTTTATCATTTTATTTATCAGCAACTTTTTTGCTGCTGATAATGTGACTACCCGTTTTAAAGCCCCCGAAGGTTATCATCGCGTTGCAGTAACGCCCGGAAGTTTTGCGGCTTACCTCCAAAGCCTGCCTTTAAAACCGCCAGGTACACAGACAAAAACGTACAAAGGCGATATAGCCCGCACTGATGTTTATACTGCGGCGGTGGTCGATATGAGTGTTGGCAACCAGGATTTACAACAATGCGCCGATGCCGTAATGCGCCTGCGCGGCGAATATCTTTATCAGCAAAAAAACTACAAGGCCATCAGCTTTAATTTTGTGAGCGGCTTTAAATGCGATTACATACACTATGCCGAGGGCTACAGGTACCGGAACGATAAATGGGTGTTAAAAGCAAAAAAGGACTATGGTTATCCCGCATTTATGCGATATATGGAGCTGGTGTTTTCGTATGCCAGCACAATATCGTTGGAGCGCGAGACCCGCGCCATAGCAAACCCTAGCGAATTAAAAGCGGGCGATATATTTATACATGGCGGCTCGCCGGGGCATTGTTTTATTGTGATGGATGTAGTGGAGAACAGCCAGCACCAAAAGCAATTTTTACTGGCCAAAAGCTTTATGCCTGCGCAAAATATACAGGTGCTGCAATATAATTCGCCGTGGTTCAGTATGGAAAAGCGCAGTGATATTTTGTATGGGGAGTTGATTGCGAAGAATTATTTAAGAAAGTTTGAATAGCTGAGCCTGCTTAGATGCCGATGATTGAGGCGTTTTTATGAAAAGCACTGACACCAATTTGTCAGTACTTTTCGCGTTTTTTGAGTAGTAAATAAGTCAAAAAGTGCATTATTGTTGCAGAAACAAGCTTTTTAGTAGCTTGGGCCGAACCGTTGCTGTTCCACCCTGTTCATACTGTTCCACTGTGAACAGGAACGTTAAATTATACATCCGAAATCGGCACTTCGACGTCCGCATTCCCTCAGTTCACTTTATGAAAATCCAAATCCTGGAAATCAAAACTGAAATCTGTTGCCGGCGATACCGCTTTCAGCTTTAAACCAGATGATTTACCATTTTCATCAAATGAGAAGAGTGCAAAGGCATCGGCTTCCATGCTGCGGTACACCCATTTTATAACAAAGGTGTTGCCCTTATAAAGCATCATTTGCCCGCTTAGTTTGGGCGAATGCTTCACGTTAAACCAAAGCTGCCCGTTTTTTTCGCTGATAACCGCATCGCCAAGCCAGTTATCGTGATAAGTGCCGGTATAAAGCTTTGCATCTACGTTTGCAGCGTCTTTTTTACTGGCTTCTACCTGTTTCCAAACGTTGGCGGTTACTTTGTCGGCGCCGCCCATGTTTGCTTTTTCCTGGTCGGATAATAGTTTTATCCAGTCGCGCCCAGTTTTAAGACCAAGGTAACTATCTTTAATTTGGTTTGTTACTGCTGTAAACGCCGCGCCCGATGCCTGGTTGGTTAATACTATAATACCCAGCTTAAGCTCGGGCAGCAGCATTACCTGGGTTACCATGCCATCAATGCCGCCGGTGTGGCTCACTTGTTTGTATCCTTTTACATCAGCTAAGCCCCAGCCTAAGCCGTAAGCCGCAAAATGCGTGTTATAATACGGACTTTGCCCCACCGGTATGATAGTTTGCGGCGACCACATTTGCCAGTGTATCGCTTGGCTGAAAAGCTGCTTGCCGTCGCCGTATTTACCGTTGTTCATTTGCATAATTACCCATTTGCTCAAATCGGTTACACTTGAATATATGCCGCCTGCCGCATTGCCGGTAGTGCTCAAATATCTTGGGATAACCACTACCTTGCCATCAACAGGAGAGTGCGCGTCCACTACATTTGAATAATCTTTTATCCGCTGGTAGGCTGCCGAACTACCCGTCATACCCAATGGCTTCATAATCCGGGTTTCAATAAACTCTTCCCAGCTTATTCCCGATACCCGGGCGATAACCTCGCCTGCCAATTTATACAATTGGTTATCATAATCATATTTGCTCCTGAAACTCGACGCTGGCTTAAGATAACGCAGGTTGTGTATCACATCCTTCATAGTAAAATCGGTCGAGTCGGGGAAATCCATTAAATCACCGGCACCCAGGCCCAGGCCGCTGCGGTGTGTCAGCAAATCGCGGATAGTAAACTCAGCGGTAACGTAAGGGTCGTACATTTTAAATTCGGGGATGTAGTCGGTAACCTTGTCGTCCAGTTTTAATTTTCCCTCATCGCTCAAAATGCCTATTGCCGCTACAGTAAACGCCTTGCTGTTTGATGCAATGCCGAACAATGTATTTTCATCAACTTTTTTGCCGGTATTTAAAGAGCGTACGCCATAACCTTTGGCATAAACAACTTTATCATCTTTGACAATGGCTACAGCAATGCCCGGCACGTTGAAGGATTTTAGTGCACGTTCAACCAAGCGGTCGACAGAGTCAATGGTGATTACCTGGGCATTGGTTTTGATTGCAGCTATCAGCAGAAAAGAAAACAGCGCAATAAATTTAAAGTGATGGGAGAGTTTGGTTGATTGCATGATGAGATCAGTTTGTTACCCAAACATACAAATAATGAGGATAAATGCTACGCTTTTTCGCCCGCGGCAGCCCAGAAAACCAAATAGCCTGCTTTATCCTTTTTAATCGTAATGATTTTAAGAATTTTTCCAGGGTCGGTTTCTACCTTGAGCAAATCGATATTGTGATGATCCTTTTCGGTCATGTTGTTTTTATTGCCCCATTTCGCCAAGTCGTGGGCAAGATACCCCAGGCTTTTATCAGTGGGGTTGAGGTCGGCATAGTAATCAGGCAGTGTAATATCTTTGGTAACAATATCTGTTTTGTAGATAAGAGTAATGTGCAACTGCGACGCACCTTCAGAACTGGTAAGGGCAAGGTAAACAGCTTTATACTTTTGTTGCGGCACCGCAAATTCAACTTGTCCGGACCCGGCTATATTGCAGGTTTGTAAATTCAGGCTGTCGGCATTTGAGTAGTGTAGTTTTATTTCCGGATGCGATTCGTTTGCAGCGAAAATGGGATTATCAGGCAAAGCATGTGGCTCCTTATCGCCATTAAATAATGCTGCTGAAAGCGTGAGATAACCATCGCCGAAACCGCCACCATCAATGCCCTTTGTCCAGGTTGTTATGCGTCTATTATTTAAGGTAGATACCGGGCGTGCGTTTAATATTTTGCGGACATCGAACTGGACGACTTTGTTGTTTTGGAATGAGAAGTTGACGATTAACAAAAGGGCCAGGAAAGATAAAATTCTCATTTATAAATGTTTATTGAAGGGGATAGCCTGGAGGCTTACGGAATTCCAGATTGAGGATGTTTTTATAATAGCGAAGGGTTTCAAACCCATCGCTATTATAAAGCCTCTTTTATGTTTTTATTCAGTTCCTTTTGCCGGTGCCGGAGGTGGCTGGTTTAAAAGAAAGCGCTTGTGAATTATTGCGATGTCCCCATCCTTTAAATTTGTAGTTTTTTTCAAAATCGTATCAAAAAAAGCAACCTCTTTTTCGCTCGCAGGGCAACCTACGTTATCTTCGGGAATACCGATAAAAGCACCATCTTTTGGCATTAATGAATTGGCCAGCACGTTACCTTTTACATCTAACACAAGCCAGAAAGGCAAGCCCGAACTTTCGCCTGCATATTTAGTCATCACCTTCATCGCACCCGGGTTTTCAAGGTCGACCTTTTGAGGCTGCTCCATTACGTCCAGATGAGCGATAACATAATTATCATCGAACATTTTTTTAAGGGAGGGGTCGTTTAACGATGCATCCATTTTTTTGCACCAGCCGCACCACGATGCATGGAACATTAGTAATACCTTTTTATTTTCTCTGCCTGCCTGGGCGAAAGCGTCTTTCAGTACAGTTTCGGATGCCGGCATGGTTGTTTGGGCCACTGCTGCCGATCCTACCAGCATAAACAGGGCGTAAAGTAGATGTTTTGCTTTCATAATAATTAAATATAGGCGTTATTTTTCAATTAAGTTGCTGTAGGTAATCTAAAAAGCCGGGAATCGAAATTTCTCCCACTTTGCTACCTTTTACCATGATATTTATGCTGCCGTTTGCCTTGTGTAATTGCAGTCTGCCTTTAAATAGGTGGTTCTCACCTGATTGCATAAATGCCACGACGTTTTTTAGTGTCGATTTCCGACAAACATTTTCCACGCCATTGTTATAAACCACCAACCTGGCCTTTTTACCGGTGTTTTCAATGGCTAAATCAAACCCGTTATCAAGCTTTAAAATATTCATCTTTTTGCTGCGTAACTACTTAAAAATTAGGTGTAAATGGATTTATTGGATAGGATTTTTTAAGGCAAAAGAAAACAAATTACGGTACAAATAATAATCCACATGGCTATTACACAAGTGTTAATAACTTTAGTGGTAGAAAGTGGTAAGAAGTGGTAAAAGAAATCTAATTTTACATACAATTAATTGCCATAGCTTTTATATGTCCTATTTAAACGGCGAGTTTGAGTGTAAACTAGATAACAAAGGGCGCATGATGATCCCTGCGGGCCTCAAGAAACAGCTTCCAGAAGCTGAGAAAGAGAGCCTTGTGATCAATCGTGGCTTTAAAAAGTATCTGGTCATTTACACTAAACAAGAATGGGACAAAAAACTTGATGAACTCAACAAACTTAATCAATACGAAACCAAAAACATAGAATTCATCAGGTATTTTACCCGTGGCGCAACTGAATTAACGCTTGATGCTGCCGGCCGGGTGAACTTACCGCAGGGGTTATTGGATTATGCCGGTATTGGCAGCGATGTGGTTTTAAACTGTATGCTAACAAAAATTGAAATGTGGGATAGGGCAGCATACAATGCGATGATTGAAAGCGAGCCTGAAAACTTTGCTGCATTGGCCGAAGAAGTAATGGGTGATAAAAGAAGGGAGGGTAACGTATGAGTACCTACCATACTCCCGTAATGCTTAAGGAATGTATTGAAGGCCTTGCCATTAAACCGGCAGGTACCTACGTTGATGTGACCTTTGGTGGTGGCGGCCATTCGCGCGAAATATTAAAGCATTTGAATAAAGATGGAAGGCTTCTGGCTTTTGACCAGGATGCCGATGCGCAGCAGAATGCGATAGATGACGAACGGTTTGTGTTTATCGACCAAAACTTCCGTTACCTGAAAAACTTTTGCCGTTTGCACGATGCTGTTCCTGTTGATGGCATACTGGCTGATTTGGGTGTTTCGTCGTACCAGTTTGACCAGGCTGAACGCGGGTTTTCAATCCGCTTTGATGCCGAGCTGGATATGAGGATGAACCAGCAGTCGGAGTTGAGTGCTAAAGAGGTAGTTAATAATTACAGCGAAGCAGAGCTTCATAAAATTTTTGGCGTTTACGGCGAGATACAAAATGCAAAATCGCTGGCTAATACAATTGTAATGGCAAGGCTGAATGCGCCTATAATTACAGTTGCCGATTTGAAAAATGCCATCAGCAACCGCATCCCGAAGGGAAAAGAAAATAAATACCTGGCGCAGGTTTTCCAGGCTTTGCGCATCGAAGTTAACCAGGAGTTGGAAGCGCTGAAGGATTTTTTAATCCAGACAGCATCGGTATTGGTATCGGGCGGGCGTTTGGTGGTGATGTCGTACCACTCACTGGAAGATAGGCTGGTAAAAAACTTCATCGCCAAAGGCAAATTCAGCGGCGAACTGGAGAAAGATTTATACGGAAACGATAACAGGCCATTTGACGCGGTAAGCCGCGGGGCTATAACAGCATCAGAAGAAGAAATAAAGGATAACAACAGGGCACGGAGCGCTAAGTTAAGGATAGCGGTAAAAAAATGACAAACAGGCTGCGTACGCAAATAGAGGAGGAAGAAGCTGAACAACAAAAACTGATTGTTGAGGAAAAACGCGACCAGGAATTTCCCGACAACTGGTTCACCCAGTTTTTTACCAAAGGTTTCTGGAATGCCGAATCGGCAACCCGGGCGCTGCCGTTTGTACTGTTTATTGCCTTTTTGGGTATGGTGTACATAGCCAACATGCACCTTGCCGAAAGGAACATACGTGATATTAATAAGATAACCAAAGAAGTAAAGGAGCTGAGCTGGGATTTTAAAACCACCAAAGCCGAGCTTGCTTTTAAAAGCACGCTTACACAAGTTGTAAAACGCTCGGATACACTGGGGCTGGGTTTAAAGGAGTCGCTCACGCCACCACAAAAATTAACAGATACGGAGGTGAAGGATGAGCATTAGGAAAAATATACTCATACGGGTTTACCTGGCCTTCGGGTTGATACTGGTTTTCGCTGCTGCGGTGGTTATACAACTTTGCCGCGTACAGTTTGTGCAGGGGGCAAAGTGGAAAGCCATGGCAACTACGCTTAGCACCAAATACCAGACTGTAGAAGCCGCCCGCGGAAATATTTTCGCTGTTGATATGAGCTTGTTGGCAACATCGGTACCTGAATATGACGTGCACCTGGATATGGGTGCTCCCGGCTTTGATGATGATGATACATTTAATGCAAACGTTGACTCGCTGGCTATAAAGCTATCGGAGTTATATGAAGATAAAACGCCAAAAGAATATAACCGCTGGCTGCGTGATGCGCGTAAAGAAAACTCGCGTTATGAACTGCTGAACAGGCGCAGGTTAACACATCATGAACTGTTGGAGCTGCGTAAGTTCCCGATTTTTAGGTTGGGTAAATACAAAGGCGGGTTGATAGTGGTTGAGCAAAACAGGCGTGTACTGCCATTTAAATCGTTGGCCTCGCGTACTATCGGCTACAAGAATGATAATGTAAAGAATGCGGTTGGCCTTGAAGGGGCATACGCTAATTATATAAATGGCGAAAGCGGCAAACGCCTGGTGCAGCGTGTGGCCGGTGGATTATGGATGCCCGTAAATAACGGCGAGGATGAAGTTGAGCCTAAAGACGGCGCGGATATTATTTCGACGATTGACGTGAACTTCCAGGATATAGCCCAGGAAGTATTAAAAGCACAACTGGATAGCACCGGAGCCGACCATGGCTGCGTGGTGTTAATGGAAGTTGCCACCGGCGAGATAAGGGCGATAGCAAATTTCACCAAAACCAAAGAAGGCAAGTATGAAGAAAAACTAAACTATGCTATAAGTGATGCCGGCGATCCAGGTTCAACCTTTAAACTGGCTACTTATATGGCTTTGTTCGATCAGCATAAAATTGATACCAACACCATGATTAACGGCGACGGTGGTAAATACAAAATACCCAAAGGACCGATGATTAGTGATGTTGAGGACTACAATTTTATGATGACGGCTAAAAAGGCTTTCGAGGAATCGTCGAACGTGGCGGCTGCAAAATTTGTGTACAACGCCTATTATAACAATCCATGGCAGTATACCGATAAACTGTATAGCTTCCATTTAAACGAAAAACTTCAGCTGCAAATTTCGGGGGAGCCGACACCGGTAGTTAAAAACCCCAAAAGCCGTAGTTGGAATATCAATTACACCCTGCCTGAAATGGCCTACGGTTACGAAATGAAGATTACGCCACTGCAAATGCTGGCGCTTTATAACGCCGTAGCTAATAACGGCAAAATGATAGCACCGATACTGGTGAAAGAAATTCGCCGGCTAGGGAATACAGTTGAGCAATTCCAGGCGAGGGTAATCAATCCAAAAGTATGCTCGGATGCTACGCTTGGTAAAATGAAAAACCTGCTTGAGGGGGTAGTTAAAGAAGGTAACGTTAAAAGCCTGTTTAAAAATGCGGAATACACTGCCGCCGGAAAAACCGGAACAGCACAAATCGCTAATACCTCAAAAGGGTATGGCGGCGATAAAAAGAATTATCAAACATCTTTCGCGGGATATTTTCCGGCTCAAAACCCTAAATATTCCATGATAGTAGTGGTTAACCGGCCCTCAAAAGGCTCATACCTGGCCGCTAAAGTCGCCGCGCCGGTATTCAAAAAAATTGCCGACCGGGTTTATGCCGCCGATCATGGATTGCACCCTGCGCCTGTAGTGCATTATGTGGGCAATACAAATTTACCGCAGATAAAAAAGGGTAATGTAAAGGCGCTGAAACAGGTTTATGCCAAGCTTAATGTTAAGCCGCTTTATGCAAATAATACAGCAACCAACAGTGTTGACACCAGTAACGGTATTGCGTTTGAAGAGGCTACTTATAAAAGCGGGGTTGTGCCGCAAGTAAAAGGCATGGGTTTAAGTGATGCATTGTATGTGCTGGGAAATGCAGGCTATAAAGTTATGGCACGCGGCAGCGGTATGGTGGCAAATCAGTCTGAAGCGGCGGGCAGTATAATTCCAAAAGGATCAAAAATAATAATTCAATTGCAATGAGATATTTGAGCGACATAATAGAGGGGCTGGCATTTACCGAACTGCAGGGAAGCGCCGATGTGGAGATTACCGCCATTGTTTTTGATTCGCGCAAGGTGGTGCCGGGCTGCATGTTTGTGGCTGTAAAGGGCACCGTTGTTGACGGGCACGATTACATTTTGCAGGCAATTGAGCAGGGTGCCATCGCGATAATTTGCGAAGAGCTGCCGTCGCGTGTTACCGGTGAAGTTGATTTTTTAATGGTAGCGAATTCGTCCGTTGCGCTGGCAATTGTATCCGCTAATTTTTACGACAATCCATCATCGCAATTAAAACTGGTAGGGGTAACCGGCACCAATGGCAAAACCACTATCGCCACATTGCTTTATAAGCTGTTTCGCGATATGGGTTATAAATGCGGGTTGCTATCGACTGTTGAAAACCAAATAAACGGCGAAGTAATAACTGCTACCCACACCACGCCGGACCCGGTAGTACTTAACGCTTTATTGGCCGAAATGGTTGAAAAAG
Organism: Mucilaginibacter flavidus; assembly: GCF_024055575.1. Classification (GTDB taxonomy): domain Bacteria; phylum Bacteroidota; class Bacteroidia; order Sphingobacteriales; family Sphingobacteriaceae; genus Mucilaginibacter; species Mucilaginibacter flavidus. Next base: position 86,013 of record NZ_JAMXOE010000023.1, read on the forward strand.
GCTGCGATTACTGCTTTATGGAAGTTAGTTCGCATGCTATAGCCCAGCACCGCATAACCGCGCTGAATTTTACCGGGGCCATATTCTCGAACTTAACACACGACCATTTAGATTACCATAAAACATTTGAAAAGTACCTGAAGGCCAAGAAAATGTTTTTTGATGAGCTGCCGGCCAACGCTTTTGCATTGACCAACATCGACGACAAGAATGGTAATGTAATGCTGCAGAATACCAAAGCGCACAAGAAAACATACGGTTTAAAAAATATGGCTGATTATAAGGCCCGCATTTTAGAAAACCAGTTTGAAGGCTTGCATTTGCAGATTGACGGTGAAGAGGTTTGGTTTAAAATGGTAGGGACGTTTAACGCCTACAATTTACTGGCAGTTTATTCGGCAGCCATGCTGTTAGAGCAAGACAAAACCAAAATACTTACCAGCCTGAGCAAGCTTACCGGCGCACGTGGAAGGTTTGATTACATAATAGCGCCAAATAAAATCATCGGTATTGTTGATTATGCCCACTCGCCGGATGCAATCCAGAACATCCTGAGCACAGTGCATGATATCCGCAAGAATAACGAGAAAGTGATAACCGTAATAGGCTGTGGCGGTGACCGCGACAAAACCAAACGCCCGGTTATGGCCAAAGCCGCCTGCGAGTGGAGTGACAGGGTAATTCTAACATCCGACAATCCCCGTTCAGAAGACCCCGCGCAGATCATAAGGGATATGGAAGAAGGCGTTGACCCGGCATTTAAAAGGTACACGCTGAGTATCGTAGATAGAAGAGAAGCGATAAAAACAGCATGCATGCTGGCCAAGCCAGGAGATATAGTGGTGGTAGCAGGAAAAGGTCACGAAAAATATCAGGAAGTAAAAGGCGAACGCTCACACTTCGACGACATGGAAGAATTGTCAAACATTTTCAAGGATTTAACTTAAGAGAAGAACCAAAAAACGGTGAAATCATCTCAAATCGGTGATATCTCCACAAATAAATCAATTAGTAAAAACCAATGAAATCTGAATAAATGCTTTACTATTTCTTCACCTGGCTAAACAAAAATTACACAATTCCTGGTACGGGGGTGTTTCAATACATCACGTTCCGAATGGCAATGGCTGTAATTACATCGCTGATAGTTACAACGGTGTTCGGGCGCAGGCTGATTGATTATTTGCGTTTTAAACAGGTTGGGGAAACAGTTCGAAACCTTGGTTTAGAAGGGCAGATGCAAAAAGCAGGTACCCCCACAATGGGCGGGCTTATCATTATTTTAGGCATACTGGTACCAACGCTGCTGTTTGCTAAACTTGGTAATATCTACGTTGTCATGATGTTGGTTACCACCGTATGGCTGGGCGCAATAGGCTTTTTGGATGACTATATTAAAGTATTTAAGAAGAACAAGGAGGGCCTTGCAGGCAGGTTTAAGATAATAGGCCAGGTAGGTTTAGCACTGTTTATTGGCTTTACCATGTATTCCAATTCGGATATAGTGATACGCCAGGAAGTGAAACCACCGGTAAAAATTGATGCTCCGGTTGAGTTCCACATGCGTAACAACAAACCGGTTTACACCCAGGATATCCGTTCGACAAAAACAACCATGCCATTTTATAAAAACAACGAATTTGATTATGGCAAGGTGTTAAAGTTCATCGGCGCCGATTCTGACCATTATTCGTTGCTGGTGTTTATGTTTTGCGTAATCATCATTATCACCTTCATATCAAACGGGGCAAATATTACTGACGGCATCGATGGGTTGGCAACAGGCACGTCCGCTATTATCGGCATTACGCTGGCCATATTGGCTTACGTATCAAGTAACACGATTATAGCCGAATACCTTAATATAATGTACATCCCCAATTCGAGCGAGCTGGTAATTTTTGCAGGTGCTTTTGTGGGAGCTTGTGTGGGCTTTTTATGGTATAACTCGTATCCTGCGCAAGTATTTATGGGTGACACCGGCAGCCTTGCCATAGGTGGGATAATAGCAGTATTCGCCATTATGATACGTAAGGAACTTTTAGTGCCATTACTGTGCGGGATTTTTGTGATAGAAAACTTCTCGGTAATTATCCAGGTAGGCTGGTTTAAATATACGCGGTTAAGATTTGGCGAAGGCCGCAGGGTGTTTTTAATGTCGCCCCTGCACCACCATTATCAAAAAAAGGGTTTCCATGAAGCAAAAATCGTAACCCGGTTTTGGATTATAGGTATCCTGCTGGCGATAGTGACGATTATAACATTGAAGCTGAGATAGAAGCAGAGGCCCCCTAACCCCCTGAAGGGGAACAGAACAGAAAAAAATAGAATTATTAAAAAATGACGACCGAGAACAAAAATCAACCCAATCAAAAACTCCCCCACCAGCTGGCGGGGGCTGGGGGGCTAATTGCCATTCTCGGGGCCGGCGAAAGCGGCGTGGGAGCGGCATACCTGGCACAACAGCAGGGTTATGATGTTTTTGTATCTGATTTTGGGGCCATCGCTGATAACTACAAAAAGCAACTGCAGGATTGGAATATCCGCTTTGAAGAAAACCAACATACTGAAGCTGAGATATTAAATGCGATTGAAGTTGTTAAAAGCCCGGGCATACCCGAAAAGGCACCGATAATTAAAAAACTGAGGGCACAAGGCACTCCGGTTATTTCCGAAATTGAATTCGCGGGCAGGTATACCGATGCCAAAATTATAGGTATTACGGGCTCAAACGGTAAAACCACCACTACTACGCTAACCTACGAAATTCTGAAACATGCAGGTTTAAACGTAGGGCTGGCCGGTAACATAGGGCAAAGCTTTGCTTACCAGGTAGCTACGGAAAAATTCGACATATACGTGCTTGAGTTGAGCAGTTTTATGTTGGATGATATGTACAAATTAAGGGTTAACATAGCCATGCTACTTAATATAACACCCGATCATTTAGACCGGTACGAATATAAAATGGAGAACTACGCGGCGTCGAAGTTTCGCATCTCTCAAAACCAAACAGCCGACGACGTTTTCATCTATTGCGCCGATGACCCCGAAACCATTAAAGGAATGGCCGGGCGAAGCTTTGCAGCACAATTATTCCCTTTTTCAATTGAAAAAACAGTTGAACAGGGCGCTTTTTTAGACCAGGACAATATTGTCATTAACACTCACCAAGAACATTTTACAATGTCAATTCACGATTTAGCATTACAGGGCAAGCACAACCTTTACAACTCAATGGCATCGGGCGTTGCAGCTAAATACCTCGAAATACGCAATCCCGTGTTGCGCGAGAGTATGAGCAGCATTAAGCCCATTGAGCACCGGATGGAATCGGTTGCGGTAATATCCGGCATCAGCTTTATCAACGATTCAAAGGCTACCAATGTGAATTCAACATGGTATGCCCTGGAAAGTATGACCAGTGACGTAATACTGATTTTGGGTGGTGTCGACAAAGGTAACGACTATACTATGCTCCGCAGCCTGGTGAAGCAAAAGGTGAAAGCTATAGTGTGCCTGGGTAAAGACAATAAGCGCATCCACGATGCTTTTGAAGATATAGTTGAGGTGATTGTGAATACCCACTCGGCCCAGGAGGCGGCAACGGTATCATACCACCTCGCTACAAAAGGCGATACGGTGCTATTATCGCCGGCATGTGCCAGTTTTGATTTATTCAAAAATTATGAAGACAGGGGGCGGCAGTTTAAACAAGCGGTGAAAGAGTTATAGAAGCGACCCCCTGGCCCCCTAAAGGGAGAACGAGCGGGACTATAGAGAATAGAAATTAATAAATATTAACAAAAAAACGCCCCTTTAGGGGTTGGGGGCATATGCATAGAATACTCAGTAATACAAAAGGAGACCGCTGGATATGGCTTATCGTCATATTGTTGTCGGTTATTTCGTTGCTGGCTGTTTACAGCGCCATCGGGTCGCTTGCTTATAAAAAAGGGGTGGGGACAGAGTCGATTTTAATTAAGCACCTGGCTATGTTGGTTGCAGGGTTGGCGCTGATGTACATTGCCCATAAAATTGATTACCGCTATTACCGGGGTATATCAAAATTGTTGATGATTATAACCATACCTCTGCTGTTGTATACACTACTTTCTGGTCACCATGTTAACGAGGCCAGCAGGTGGATTCCGATACCGGGTACGGGTTTAAGCTTCCAGACATCAGATTTGGCGAAACTGGCATTGATAACCTACCTGGCGCGGACATTATCAATAAAACAGGAAAATATAAAGGATGTAAAGGAATCTTTCATTCCTATAATGGGGGCAGTATGCCTGGTATTTGCGCTGATTGCATGGGCAAACCTTTCAACCGCGCTGATGCTTTTTGGGGTTAGCATATTGTTGCTGATAATGGGGCGCATAAGTGTTAAACAAATTGCGGTGGTGTGTTTAGGCGGTGCTATTGTGTTGTGCGGGATAGTGTTTTTAGGTCCACGCAGGCACATGTACATTACCCGTATTGAAACCTATATGCATCCTGAAAAGGCCGACAAAGATAAATCACAACAAGCTAACCACGCAAAAATAGCTATAGCCACCGGTGGGCTATTTGGTAAAGGCGTTGGTAAAAGTGAGGAGATAAACAGTTTGCCCGAAGCATATTCGGATGAGATTTATGCCATTATAGTTGAAGAATACGGGCTTGTTGGCGGTATAGTACTGATAGGTATTTACCTGTTTTTGTTGTTCAGGTGTATAAGAATTGCAACCCGGGCACCAAAAGCGTTTGGTACACTGCTCGCGGCTGGTTTAAGCTTTAGCTTAACCATACAGGCATTTGCAAATATGGCTGTAGCGGTAGGGCTTGGCCCGGTAACTGGTATCCCGCTGCCATTTGTAAGTATGGGTGGTACCAGCATATTATTTACAAGTTTAGCGTTTGGTATTATATTATCGGTAAGCAGGGATATTGACGAACCGAAAAAGGTTGTGGTGGGGGAGATTAGCATAGCGTAAGCTCCCTAACCCCTGAAGGGGGAATTAAAAAAGATAGAAAAAAGTAACGAAATGGTAGAGAGCAAAGGCAAACCCAATCAAAAACTCCCCCTTCAGGGGGCTGGGGGGCCACGCATTATAATTAGCGGTGGCGGCACAGGAGGGCATATTTTCCCGGCTATTGCTATTGCCAATGCTTTGAAGGCCATTGACCCGGCTACTGAAATATTGTTTGTAGGCGCTGCAGGCCGTATGGAGATGGAAAAGGTGCCTGCTGCCGGTTATAAAATTATTGGGTTAGAGATACAAGGCATTCAGCGTAAATCTATCTGGAAAAATATAATGTTCCCGGTAAAGCTGATGCTGAGTGTAAGGCGTTCGGTTGATATTATAAAAGATTTTAAACCGGATGCGGTTGTGGGTGTGGGCGGCTATGCTTCGGGGCCATTATTGTATGCGGCATCGGTGCGGAAAATTCCTTATTTAATACAGGAACAAAACTCGTACGCAGGCATCACCAATAAATGGCTGGGCAAGCATGCCAAAAAGATATGCGTTGCTTTTGACGGCATGGAGAAGTTTTTCCCGGCCGACAGGATTATAAAAACAGGCAACCCGATCCGAAAAGATTCGGTAAATATAGCCGGCAAACAAATGCAGGCGCTGGAGCTTTTTAAGCTGTCGGCGTTTAAAAAAACTATCCTGGTAACAGGGGGCAGCCTTGGAGCGGGTACTTTAAATAAAAGCATAATGGCCGGGCTTGATAAGCTGATAGCCGCTGATGTGCAGGTGATATGGCAAACCGGCAAGTTTTACTATAAAGGAATTATTGAAAAACTGGGTGAGAGCATTAACCCCAATATAAAAGTACTGGAGTTTTTAAATAGGATGGATTTGGCCTATGCCGCTGCCGATGTAATTATATCGAGGGCGGGCGCCGGCACCATCGCCGAGCTGTACATGGTAAAAAAGCCGGTAATACTGGTGCCTTCGCCAAACGTGGCTGAAGACCACCAGGCAAAAAACGCATTGGCCCTGGTGCAGGAACACGCGGCAGTATTTATCCCCGACAGGGATGCCGAAGAGAAATTAGTAGACAAAGCCATCGAGCTTTTAAACGATAAGGATTTACAAAAAAAGCTAAGCACCAACATCGCCAAAATGGCCATGCCAAATGCAGATGAGGTGATAGCGAAGGAAGTTTTTAAAATAAGTCGGTGGTCTTAAGTCCCGAGTCCAAAGTCAAAAGCACCGAGCTTTTGATGAACGACTAAAGACTTTAGGCTCAAGACTCAAGACTTGACAATATGGAATTAAGCAATATAAAACGGGTTTATTTAGTGGGAATTGGCGGTATCGGGATGAGCGGCCTGGCCCGGTATTTTCATCACCTGGGCTGTGTTGTTTGCGGGTACGACAAAACATCCACCGATTTAACCACCGATTTACACAACGAAGGCATACAGGTAATTTTTGACGACCGTATTGATTGGATTCCGTACAGCTTTCAAACACCGGATGCCAGCACGCTTATTATATACACGCCTGCAATCCCGAAAGATTCGGCCATCCTGAACTTTTTTAAGGACAACGATTTTGGGCTGTATAAACGTTCACAGGTATTGGGGATTATTAGCCAGGGTATGTTTACCGTGGCCGTTGCAGGTACACATGGTAAAACCACCACCTCAACCATGGTGGCGCATATTTTAAAGGATTCGGGTAATGATTGTTCGGCATTCCTTGGCGGCCTGTCATCAAACTATAACAGCAATGTGCTCTATGGCAAAAACAATGTAGTGGTGGTTGAGGCCGACGAGTACGACCGTTCGTTTTTAACGTTGCACCCTGATGTTGCCATAATCACGTCGATGGATGCTGACCATTTGGATATTTATGGCGACCACTCGCATTTAACCGATTCGTTTAAGTTGTTTGCATCGCAAATAAAGCCTGGCGGTACATTGATACACAAAAAAGGGTTACCACTTGAGACAGGTTTTACATACACGGTTGAAGGTGAGGCTGACGCAACAGCATCAAACATAAAAATAGAAAACGGCGACTTCTATTTCGATTTTAAAAACAGCAACACCAGCATTACCAACATCAGGATGGGTATTGCGGGCACACACAATATTGAAAACGCGGTTGCAGCTATCGAGGCCTGTTTGATTCTGAAGGTTGATGCCGATGCTATAAAAAATGCCTTAGGCTCGTTCAGGGGGGTGCATCGCAGATTTGAGTATATTATCAAAAATGAAAATCAAATTTTTATTGATGATTATGCACATCATCCCGAAGAATTAAAGGCGGCAATAAAATCGGTTAAAAAGCTATATCCAAACAAAAAGCTCACCACCATTTTTCAGCCGCATTTGTTTACCCGTACCCGCGATTTTGCCGACGGCTTTGCCGAAGCGCTCGATCTTTCGGACCAATTGATAATGCTGGACATATACCCGGCACGCGAACTGCCAATTGAAGGTGTAAATGCTGAAATGATATTGCAACGGATGAAGCTTGGCAACAAGCGTTTGAGCAGCAAGCAAACCGTAGTGAACGAAATTAAAGTCGAAAAGCCTGAACTGTTACTAACAGTTGGGGCCGGCGATATAGATACATTGGTGCAACCATTAAAACAAGTTTTGCAAAATGTTTAAAAAACGAATCTGGAAACCATTACTGATAAGCCTTGCATGGTTAATATGCTTTGGCGGACTGGTGGTGCTGATGAGTTTTATTGAGGGCAAGAAAAACGAAGTGGTTTGCAAGGACGTGAAAATATACATTCCGGGCAACCAGTACTTTATCGACAGGGAAGAGGTTGACAATATTATACAGGTAAACAGCCGTGCGTTGGTTGGTCGCCGGATGGCGAGTATTAACATTCATGAATTAGAAAATAAACTGCGCGCTAATCCATTTATAGAATTTGCAAAGGTTTATACAGACATGGATGGCGTTATAAGTGTAGAAATAAGCCAGCGGCAGCCAATTTTAAGGATGATGAACAGGTTCGACCAGGATTTTTATGTCGATCAGCATGGCTTAAAAATCCCGTTGTCGGGAAATTTTACGGCGAGGGTATTGGTAGCAAATGGCTTTATCGATGAAGCTTTTGCCAATCATGTGGATAGCCTTCATTCGCCAATGGCAATGCAATTGTTTAAAACAGCTGATTTTATCAGGCGCGATTCGCTTTGGGATGCGCAGATAGCACAGCTTTATGTGAACAAAGACCACGAAATTGAACTGATACCCCGCGTTGGCAACAACCGCATTTTACTCGGTACTGCCGATTCGCTGGAAAGCAAATTTCATAACCTGCTGGTGTTTTACAAAAAAGCGCTGCCGTTAGTTGGTTGGGAGGCTTATAAAGTTATAAACATAAAATATGCCAACCAGGTGGTTGGTATACGGAACGGAATTTTAAAAACAGATTCGTTGAATGCAAAACCGGGGGGTAACGATTCAACAAAAACAATCAGGGATACATCTATAAAATTGAATTAATATGGACAAAACTTCAACTCAGGAAAAAACCTCACCAATTGTAGTGGGATTGGACATAGGTACTACAAAAATCTGTGCCATTGTTGGACGTAGAAGCAAGAACGGGAAAATCGAGGTGTTGGGGATCGGCAAGGCCGAGTCGGCCGGGGTAACACGCGGGATGGTTTCGAACATAGATAAAACAGTACAAGGCATTGTGCAGGCTGTTGACATTGCGGGCACACAATCAAACGTTGAAATTAAAGTAGTAAACGTTGGTATTGCCGGTCAGCATATAAAAAGCTTGCAACACCGCGGTTTAATAACCCGTCGTGATATGTCGAACGAGATATCGCGCAAGGATATCGATAAACTGGTTGAAGACATGTATAACCTGGTAATGCCTCCGGGCGAGGAGATTATCCATGTGTTGCCACAGGAGTTTACTGTTGATAATGAGCCGGGTATAAAAGACCCTATTGGTATGGCAGGAGTGAGATTGGAAGCCAACTTTCACATCATATCAGGCCAGGTTACTGCTATAAAAAACATTGTGAAGTGTGTTAATAAAGGCGGTTTACAAAGCGAAGAACTTATACTGGAGCCACTGGCATCGTCTGAATCGGTATTGAGCGACGAGGAAAAAGAAGCGGGTGTAGTTTTGGTTGATATAGGTGGTGGAACAACAGACGTGGCCATTTTTCACGAGGGAATTATACGCCACACTGCCGTTATCCCGTTTGGAGGTAATAGTGTAACCGAAGATATACGCGAAGGTTGCTCGGTAATGCGCAACATAGCCGAGCAGTTAAAAGTGCGTTTTGGTTCGGCGCTGGCTGATGAGAATAAGGAGAACGAGATAGTTTGCGTGCCCGGATTACGTGGCCGCGAACCAAAGGAAATATCCGTAAAAAACCTTGCTTTTGTAATACAAGCCCGCATGGAAGAGATTGTGGAGCACGTGTACTACGAAATAAAATCATCGGGCTACGAAAAGAAACTGATAGCAGGCATAGTAATAACAGGCGGTGGCGCACAATTGAAACATTTGTCGCAATTGGTTGAATATGTTACCGGTTTGGATTGCCGTGTAGGCTATCCTAACGAGCACTTGGCAAAAAATGAAATGCTGCCTAAAAATGTTTACGAGGAGCTGCAAAGCCCAACTTTTGCTACAGGTATCGGGCTGTTAATAAAGGGTATACAAAAAATGGAATACAATGATTTTGTACCGGCAACCGAGGAAGTAAAGGTGGCAAAACCACGCTACACCGAGGATAGAAAATTTGGTTTACTAGGAAAATTATTGGAAAGCGGCAAGCGTTTTATCAAGGATGATATAAACGATGAGGATTTTTTAAAGTAAACTTTCCACATTGGTTCGTTCTTTCCACATATTGACAATTGTGGATAAGTGTTGTTTAAAAAGTGCTAATATTACGATAGAGAAATCTGTTTATTCGTCAATCACATATAACTCATTATAAGGATTATGCAGTTTGAGATGTTAAAAGAAAAGTCGTCCATCATAAAAGTAATTGGTGTTGGCGGCGGTGGTGGTAACGCGGTAAACCACATGTACAGGCAAGGCATCACGGGTGTCGACTTTATTATTTGCAACACCGATGCCCAGGCGCTTGAGCTTAGCCCGATACCTAACAAGGTACAACTGGGTGCAAGCCTTACCGAGGGGATGGGAGCAGGGTCAATACCTGAAGTTGGTAAAAACTCGGCTATCGAGAATATTGACGATATAAAACAAATGTTGGGCTCAAATACCAAAATGCTGTTTATTACTGCTGGTATGGGTGGCGGCACAGGCACCGGCGCAAGCCCGATTATTGCCAAAGCTGCCCGCGAGCTGGATATACTTACCGTTGGCATTATAACTACACCGTTTGCATTTGAAGGCAAGCGCCGTAAGTTACAGGCCGATGCCGGTATGGAGGAACTTAAAAAGCACGTCGACTCGTTCCTGGTAATCAGTAACGACAGGCTGCGCCAGATATTCGGCAACCTGACATTAGGTTCGGCATTTGCACAGGCTGATAATATTTTGACCACTGCCGCAAAAGGCATTGCAGAAATAATCACACTACCGGGCTATATAAACGTCGACTTTAAAGATGTACGCACCGTAATGAAAGAAAGCGGTGTTTGTATAATGGGTAGTTCGGCTGCCGAAGGCGAAAATCGTGCCTTGAAAGCTGTTGAAGGTGCTTTATCATCGCCGTTGCTGAAAGATAACGAGATTGAAGGCGCACGTTATATCCTGCTTAACATCAGCTCCGGAAGTAAAGAAGTTACAATGGATGAGGTAAGCGTAATTACTGACTACATACAGGAAGAAGCTGGTTTGGCTGCCGACCTGATTTGGGGTAACTGTATTGATGAAAACCTGGGCGAGAAAATATCGGTAACTATTATAGCCACCGGTTTCCAAACTAAGGATGAGCGCGAAAAAGAGCAAAGCAGCAAGAAGATCGTATCAATGCTGGTGCCCGAAGTTGAGCCGAAAACTAAAGTTGTAAATGAATTTATAACAGTGGTTAAGCCTGATGCAGTTACAGAGCCATACATGAAATCGGCCAAGGAAGAGCCTAAGCAAACCGGCTTGTTTGATTTATTTGCGCCACGCGTTGAAGAACCTGCTGTTATAAAATATGACCTTTCGGCTGAGGAAGAGCCTGTTGCTGAAGCAGAGCCATCTGACGTGCCTGAAATGACTTTCAAAATTTCCGAACCGGTTACAACATTCATGCAGCCAAAAGAAGAAAGACTGCCTGAGCCTGAGCTAGTAAAGGAACCGGAAATTGTGGTTGGTGCCGACGATAATAAAACTAATGAGTCGATTGAAGAGCAATTGCGCAAATCGCGTGAGCGTATTATGCGGCTTAAGGATTTGAGCATGAAATTACGTAGCGGTAACATCCAGGAACTGGAAAGCGTACCTGCTTACAAACGCAAGGAAATTGCGCTGCAGCAAACCCCTGCATCCGACGAAAGCCATGTATCACGTTTCTCGTTATTGCCAGACAATGAAGGCAACACCGAGATAAGGAACAACAACTCGTTTCTGCATGATAATGTGGATTAGTTCATAGTTGATGGTTCATAGTGAAAAATTGAAGAGGCGCTTTTTATGGCGCCTCTTTTCATTTGATGTAACAAATTTTCATTTAATACAATAAACGGCCATGAACTATGAACCATCAACTATGAACTCTTCATTATAGCCTATTATAAAAAGTAATAATGATTGTTTCTGCGCGTTTTAACGGCTATATTTGTATCTTTAATACACAATAAAAAATAGCAGTTTGGATATATTTAACAAAATATCGAAAAACATGGGCGGCCCGCTGGGGCAACACCAAAAATGGTCGCATGGATATTTCTCATATCCAAAGCTGGAAGGCGAAATTGGGCCACATATGATGTTTAATGGCAAAGAGCATTTGGTTTGGAGCCTGAACAACTACCTGGGCCTGGCTAATCACCCGGAAGTAAGAGCAGCAGATGCACAAGCAGCAGCCGACTATGGTATGGCTTACCCAATGGGTGCCAGGATGATGTCGGGTAACTCTATCCATCACGAAGAACTGGAGCAAAGCCTTGGTGAGTTTGTTGGTAAAGAAGATGCCTATTTATTAAACTATGGCTACCAGGGAATGGTATCAATTATTGATACACTGGTTGACCGCAACGATGTTATTGTTTATGATGCCGAATCGCACGCCTGTATAATTGATGGCTTGCGGATGCATATGGGTAAGCGTTATGTGTACCAACATAACGACATCGCGAGCTGCGAAAAACAACTGGAACGCGCAACCAAACTTGCCGGCGAAACCGGCGGCGGCATATTGCTGATAACCGAAGGCGTGTTCGGCATGTCGGGCGCGCAGGGTAAGCTGAAAGAGATTATCGACCTTAAAAAGAAATTTAACTTCCGCATATTGGTTGACGATGCGCATGGTTTTGGCACCATGGGTAAAACCGGAGCTGGGACTCACGAAGAGCAGGATTGTGTTGACGGGGTTGATGTGTACTTCGGTACCTTCGCCAAATCAATGGCTGGTATAGGCGCATTTGTTGCGGCTGATAAAGTTATAGTTGATTACCTCCGCTACAATATGCGCTCGCAAATATTTGCCAAAGCATTGCCGATGCCAATGGTAATAGGGTTGAAAAAACGTTTCGAACTATTAAAATCGCAACCACAGCTGCGCGAAAAGCTTTGGGAAATATCAAACACCCTGCAAAAAGGCTTGCGCGACCGCGGCTTTAACCTGGGCGTTACCAATACCATGGTTACCCCGGTAATACTTGAAGGCGAGCTAACCGAAGCAACCGCACTAACCCGCGATTTGCGTGAGAATTACGGCATATTTTGTTCGATAGTGATATACCCGGTTATACCTAAAGGATTAATCCTGTTAAGGCTGATACCAACTGCAGCGCATTCACTTGAAGATGTACAGCGCACCCTGGATGCCTACAGCGAAATGGCTGAGAAATTGAAAGCCGGTTTTTATAAAGAGAATAAATTGGTGGTGGCTTAACAGGTCATTCGCTTTTATGATATTAAGCCTTTCGGGATTCGAGAGGCTTTTTTATTTTAGACAAAAATCTGCACAGGTAAATCCACTTGATAATTTATGAAAGATTTAGCTTCAATCCCAGCCTTTAATCTTAACTGGAACCCTATCACAGTCGAAGCATATAATGAAGAAAAGAACGAGGCAACAATGATTTTTAATCTCGACGTGACGACAGAAGGGAAAGTTAAACATGTAATTCATTATGTTGTCGGACGCACAATTTGGTGTCATCGAAACGTTCCTGCAAATGCTCATATTATATTATCTTTCGACTTCCGGGGGCAAGGCATAATTGTTTCAAGGGCGAGTAAATTCAAACAGGAAATACTTGAATTATTAGCTAACTTGAATATTAATAATCATATTTCAATTGATTTTTTACTATAACATGGCAATAGTGAATATACTGGCTCGAAGTGACTATTCAATAAACTGGGAAGAAGTACTGAATAGGTATTCCATTTTAACTTTTCCTCACGTCGAAGTTTTTCCTATTCCAAAAGAACTGGGCTTTGAAATGGATTGCATTGGAATTAACGTGCATAAAGGTTATTCAGACAGTGCAATAGTGATTTCGGAACTAAAGCAAGCAATTAGCTTTTTTACTTCTTTCGGATTAAGATTTATTGAGCTTTATGATGGAATAGAAATCGTCCCGGGCAATATTGATAAAATATTTAATGGATTGCTGGCACCCTAAACTTTGTGGGGGGAATGGATTTGCTTTTTAAATTAATTTAAAAACCCCTTCGCATATCCGCCCTGCTTTTTTATTTTTACCGCTCACCAATTGAAAACAACATGCTATCCCGAAGAAACTTTATCAAAATTAACGGCGTTACTACTGCCGGTATCGGCTTGGGTTTAAGACCGGCCTGGTTTGCATCTGCCGCAGCTTTTGAAAGTAACCGCCCAAAGCTGGCCGATCGTAAATTTACCAGCAAAGCCGTTGAGGCCACTATAAAAAGTGTAAAGGCCGCTATTAAAGACCCCGAATTGGCATGGTTGTTTGAAAATTGTTACCCAAATACCCTGGATACCACCGTGCACTACTCTGAGAAAGGTGGCCGTCCGGATACGTTTGTAATTACCGGCGACATCGACGCTATGTGGATGCGCGATTCATCGGCACAGGTTTGGCCGTATTTGCCATTGATCAAAAATGACCCGGAACTAAAAAACGTAATAAAAGGCGTGCTTAACCGCCAGGCTGCTTGCATTTTGATTGATCCTTATGCAAATGCCTTCAACGCAGGCCCAACCGGCAGCGAGTGGGACAGCGATCGCACCGATATGAAACCCGAGTTACACGAACGTAAATGGGAGGTCGACTCACTTTGTTATCCCGTTCGACTGGCCTATAACTATTGGAAAATAAGCGGTGACAGTAGTTTTTTTGATGCTAACTGGCAAAAAGCAGGTAAATCAATAGTAAATACCTTCAAAGAACAACAACGTAAAGATAATAAAGGACCTTACCATTTTCAGCGTAAAACCGAGGTTTCAACAGATACCGCGCCATTAAGCGGCTATGGTAACCCGGTAAAGCCTGTAGGTTTGATTTGCTCTATCTTCAGGCCGAGTGATGATGCTACCATTTATCCGTTCCTGGTGCCATCAAACTATTTTGCCGTGGTAAGCCTTTACCAAATGGCTGAGATGTATCAAAAGATAACAAACGACTCAGCTACTGCAATAGACTGCAAAGCCCTTGCAGCCGAAGTTGCACATGCCCTGCAAAAATATGCTACCGCACAACATCCGGTTTATGGTAAGGTGCTGGCTTATGAGGTTGACGGCTATGGTAATCAATTGTTTATGGACGACAGCAATGTACCAAGCCTGTTGGCCTTACCATACTTAAACGCCTTATCCGAACACGACCCACTTTATCAAAATACCCGTAAAATGGTGTTGAGCACAGCCAACCCTTACTTTTTCAAGGGCAAGGCAGCTGAAGGTATTGGCGGACCACACGTGGGGCTGAATTATATATGGCCAATGAGTATTATTATGCGCGCCTTAACATCTACAGACAAAGCTGAAATAGGTAAATGTATTAAATGGCTTAAAACTACGCATGCAGGAACCGGCTTTATGCACGAGTCGTTTAATAAGGATAATGCAGCAGATTTTACGCGTAAATGGTTTGCCTGGGCAAATACTTTATTCGGCGAATTAATAATTAAAGTGCATAAATATCACCCCGAATTATTGTAATAACAACACACTAAAATGTTAGTTGTAATATTTCCGGCTAAATCGAATAGAAATATTTAGCACAAAATGGCAGTATTGTTTTCGTGTTTTCAATAATTGTGAACTATGTATTAAAATACCGTAAAATTAAGTGTCGTTTGTGATAATATCAACCTTCTATTAAATATATAAAATTGAATATTTAATAGTTTTTCAATATCCTGTTTAGGCTAAAAATGTTGAAAAAAACCACTTTAAAGGCATTGTTTTTCTTTACCAAAAGTTTTTAATTAAGAAAAAACATTTTAGATTAGCTTCATAAAACAATAAACCTCATAATTATTTAAAAAAGGAGTAACTGAAATGAAAAAATTTACTGAAGTAAAAGAACTGGTAGCATCGTTGGAAGCAGATGCTGACAAATTTTATAACAAGGGTAACAGCGCTGCTGGCACTCGTGTTAGAAAAGGGATGCAAGACCTTAAAAACTTAGCGCAAGCAATTCGCCTTGAAGTACAGGATGCGAAAAACAAAGCGTAAGTAATAGAGAAGCATATTCTTTACTTTATCATTAAAACCCGTACCCACATCTCAGGTACGGGTTTTTTATTGGCTTAAAGATAACCTTGTTTCTTAAGGAAGGCTACCCAAATATCATAAGCAGGCGGTTTAAGGTGCAGCCCCTCATAGCTGTATTGAGCGTCGAGCCGTTTATCATTATCCAAAAACAGGGGGAAGATATCAATGAAAGTGTAATTACCCGCAACGGCATTGGCTTTATACAGTTTGTTTACGGCTAAAACATGTTCTTCTTTATCATAGTGCTGTGGGAAATTAGGCATAGTTGGATTTAGTGGTAACACACTTTCTACATAGATTTTAGTCTGTGGGCAGGCGGCATGCACCCGGTTTACAATCTTCAGCATGTTATCAGCAATTACCGCATCCGGTATATCCTTGCCAATGTCGTTTATTCCGCATAAAATAAAGAGTTTGGATGGCTGCCTGTCGGTTATGTCCTTTAACCGCCTTAAAATACCATAGGTAATGTCGCCACCAATGCCACGGTTTACTACGGTGGTATCGTTTAGTGCCTTTTTCCAGTTACCCATTTCAGTAATACTGTTGCCCAGGAAAATAATGTGGCCGGTTACTATTGGCTCCTTCTGAAACTGGGCCAGCTTGTCGGTGGTGTGTTCAGGGATAAAGGGGATGGTATCGTACACCCGCTGATTGGTTACGGGGTTTTGTGCCAGTAACCCAAACGGAAATAGGAGGATGAAGAATAATAGACGTTTCATAGAAGCTTGCAAATGGTTTGGTTACAAACTTAAGATTATCAGGCTATACATAAAAACGGGGTGTCATCATCACAGCCTCGTTTTTGTTATTTTATCTTACTGAGTGAAGAAAGTTATGACAGTTTCTTCGTCTCCGCTATAATCTTATCGGCAATTCCACTGCTTACCTGCACTAGTGGCAAACGCACGGTGTCACCACAAATACCCAGTTGCTTCAAAGCAGTTTTTACACCGGCAGGACTGCCTTCAATAAACATCAGGCGGGTAAAATCAATTAAATCCGAATGCCCTTTTTGTGCTGATTTAAAATCTCCTGCGAGGCAGGTCCTTATCATATCCGACATTCGCCTTGGTAAAGCATTGCCCACAACCGATATCACGCCAACACCACCTAAAGCAATCATTGGCAAGCTGATTGGGTCATCGCCCGAAATTAATAAAAAGTCTTCCGGCTTATCACGCGCTATCTGGTTAAGCTGGTCGAAATTGCCCGAAGCTTCTTTGATACCGATGATGTTTTTAAAATCGTGTGCCAGCCTTACGGTTGTGTCGGCGCTGATGTTGCTGCCGGTACGGCTGGGTACGTTGTATAATATTATTGGCAACGGCGAAACTGCCGCTATCGCTTTATAATGCTGGTAAATACCTTCCTGGGTTGGTTTGTTATAATGCGGGCTCGCCGACAAAATTGCATCGTAACCGGTTGTGTCAAATTGTTTTATTTGCTCAACCAGTTCGTGCGTATTGTTACCACCAAGGCCTGCAATCAATCCAACACGGCCATTAACACTTTTTGAAGTGAATTCCCAAACTTGCTTTCGTTCATCACTGCTTAGGGTGGCACTTTCACCGGTTGTACCCAATGAAACGATGTATTCCACACCTCCGTCAATTAAATGGTTGATGAGCTTTCCTAAAGCCTCGTAGTCAACCTGCCCGTCTGTTTGAAAAGGAGTTATAATTGCAACTCCGGTTCCATAAAATTTGTTCATGTAGTATTAAAAGGCGCTAAGATAAGAATAGTTCATAGTTCATGGTTGATGGTTGATGGTTTTTTTGCGAATGAATAGGTATCAACTTGTTGGCTATGGTTATCGCGGTTAAATAAGCAGTAAAAGACAGCCGGCAATTGACCCGCTTAATACGATGAAAGCATTATTTATTCGAGGGAATTTTAAAAGTATACAGATACTGACGATGGCGATAAGCACACTGCGCCAATTATTTATGCTGTCTTTCCCCAACTGGTAACAAACAACCACTATTAGCGCTATTGATGCCACATTAACAGCATTTAAAAATGCACCGAATAGTTTGGAACCCCGCATTTTGCTCACGAGAGGATTAAGCAACGCCACAAATACAAACGAGGGCAGGAAAATGCCAATGGTTGATATAATGGCCCCGTTAATACCGTTAACCTGGAAACCTATAAATGTTACTGAGGAAAAAACAGGCCCGGGTGTAAACTGTCCCACGGCAATAGCGTCGACCAATTGTTGCCGGGTTATAATACCATGTGCCACCAGTTCAGAATCAAGAAAGGCAAACAACACATACCCGCTGCCATATAGTATTGCACCTATTTTTAAAAATGACAGGAATAAACTTATGTTGATCCTGCTGAAAAAGTCATCGCCACCCATAATAAAAAGGGGCAATAAAGTAAATGATTTGCCTTTATGTTTTAAGCGGATAGCATACAACCCCATTGCCAGGAAGCCTGATCCAAACAAAATAAGCACTTCAGAGTATCCCAATATGCTTAGCACTAATGCAACAATGCCAATGGCACCCAGCTCAAATGTTTGCAGCGATTTTTTTGCCAGCGGATAAATTGCGGCCAGGATAACAGCAATTATTGCGGGCTTAATGTCATAAACAAATGGTTGAATTTGCGGCAATTGGCCGTACTTTTTATAAAGCCATGCCAGGGTACCGGTAATTAATACTGCCGGCATAATAAAACACAATCCTGCTATTATTAAGCCTTTCCATCCGCCTTTTTCATGGCCAATATGTATAGCCATTTCGGTGCTGTTTGGACCCGGGATAAGGTTTGTTGCACCTATAAGGTCAAGAAAGTGCTGTTCTGTTAACCAATTGCGCTTAACAACTACCTCCTGGCGCATCATTGCAATATGGGCGGCTGGGCCACCAAAGGCGGTGGTGCCCAGTTTCAAAAACAATAAGGCAATTTCTTTAAGCGGCGTTGCTTTCATGGCACTGCTAAGATAACACTTGCCATGTTATGGTACTATTAAGAAAAACAGACGTCGCTCCAATAATTTCACAACTGCGCCGGCCGTAAAGGTACATGCGGAGCTTCCCTTTTTAGCTATGAACCATCAACTATGAACTGCAACGCTAAAAACTCACCCCAATCCGCACCGCCGAATTTGTATTGCTGCCGCTATTGTACGATTTGCCATACATCAGCCTGAAATTTAAATATTGTATGCCTATGCCCAGCTCGGTGTAGTTTTTAAGGGCAGGGGTAGATAGATAATTAATATCAAGTATTTCCTGCAGCTTAAGCTTCCTGATCAGCGGTATTTTGTTGAGGAAAAAGCCCGAAAAATTTTGCTCGATATGGCCTTCAATATACTTGGTATAGGTGCTGTTGGTATAATAGTTTAGTAGTAAAAAACTGTTGATGCCGGTATGCGAAAATAACACCTGGTTACCCTGGAATTGTTTATAATCAGGATAAAAAAGGCTGTTGTTGTTTAAAAACTTGCCTGCGCCAATAAAGAACGACGTTTGCCCTAAAACGCCTGCATTAATGTTTGATTTTGATACATCAGCAGTAAGCAAATCGTAATCGACATCGGAGCCGAATAAGCTCTTGATCCCCTTTGTATAGCTTAGGCCGATGGTTGGATATTTTGATGGCAAATAACGCCGACCGGTAGGGTAGGTCTCGTATTTGTCGCTAAAATCATAAGTGGTACGTAAGCCAATTTTAAACGATTGATTGTCGGCAAACATCGGTACATCCAAATTTGGAGAAAAAGGATTGTTCGAGGTATAGTTGTGATTGCCCGGGCTGAAAAAGCTATAGTTTGATGAATTGGTGAGCGCTTTCCTTTCGGCCCATTCAACATATCCGCTGGCCATCCATCCACCGGTTATGCGCCGGCTTGCTGATGCCGAAAGGTATTGCTTTTGATAAAGCTTTTCATAATTCTGCCTTTCGAACAAACTGTAAACCGTATTAATCAACGGCGACATGGGCGTATAATAATTCAAATCAACAATTTCCGAGCCTGCGCTTAAGCCCAGGTTGTATTCACCCGCAGGTATGCCGGCGTAAATACTTCCGGTAAATTTCTTATTGCTAAAGCCATAACCTGCTCTTGCGCCAACGGTTAAATACTTATTGCTGGTGCTATCTATCAACTTACTGAATGATGCGCCGTAATTAAGATTAAAACCCTGTACCGTATTAAATTTTATCGAAGGTAAAATAGCATCAAGGTTGTAATATTCATGCTCATAACGGTTGGCGTGACGATAGTTCTTATAAGTCAAATCAAGCAGGCTGAATTTGTTGTTCACTTTATCCAGCGAGTCGAGGTATGGCTTTGACTCCCGTTTTTTGGCCAGTATAGCTTTTTTCTCGTAGTCCATTTTCTCCTCGTCCGTCAGCGGAACCGGCCGTTCATTTGCCCAATAGGTCGAATCTTTTTTATTACTGCCTTTGGTAACCCGCATCACTTCTTTAAATTCTTTTTTATTGAGCGTTGGGTTAAGGTCATAATCCTTATAAACAGATATAAAATAGCCGCCAATTTTGAAGCCCAGCAGGCCTCCTGTAAATTCAAACTTAACTGATGAAGGCATCCATGCCTGCTTGCTCACCGGGAAAAACTGTTCGCTAACCCTAAGTGTATCAACAAAGTTTATGTTTTGTTTTTTGGTGATAAAAAGGTCGAGCCCGTAAAGGCGCCAGCTATCCTCCAGGATATAAATATACCCCTGGAAACACGCATCATACCCACGTTTTGGTATCACCTTTATTTTGTCAACCGTTTCTCCGTTTTCGGTAGTAAAGCCAATGTATTTGTAGTTATAATAAAACATCGCGTTGTCGGCAATTGGCGATACCAGCGGGCGCAGGCTTAAGCCACCCCAATTTTGAATATTCTCATAAAAATTAACCTGTATATCCGAAGCCCGGTTATAGCTAAATGCCTGGTTGCTGCCCGATACTTTTGATGATATCAATTCCTCATGTACGTTATCCGGCCGCTTAAAGCTGTATTTCGATTCCGACTCCGACAGGTAGACAATACCCCGGCGGTTCGAATCAAGGCCCATTTCGCGGGTGGCTTTCTGCACATCAAACCCTAAAAACCTTTTAGGGGCAGCCAATAGTTTTTGCAGGCCCTTTATATAAACTTCGCAGGTATAAGCATCAACCTCGTTAAGATGGCCCTTACGCGCCTTAATAGCCTTGCGGACAATAGCATAAGCAGGATCTTCGCCGCCCGATTTCACCACCACGTCATTTAGCTGGTAGGTTTCGGTTTGTAAAACAATATCAATGGCCTGGTTTTTTGTCAGCTCGACTTTACGGCTCTGCTGCTTATAGCCAACGGCCTTGTATTGCACCTCATAAGTACCGGGCTTTAACAGCAGGCCATACTCTCCCTCGCTGTTTGCCGATGTTCCCCTGGTCGTGTTTTTTATGTAGATACTAGTAAAGGGAACAGGCTTGTTTTGCTCGTCGGTAATTTTGCCGCTTACGGTAAATGTTTGCGAAAATGCACTGAAACTGATGAAGATAAAGAAGGCGAAAGGTAGGGCTAATTTCATTTAACAGGCTTTTGTACGAAGGTGAAATAATTTTATTTAACCTGTTAGACTGTTTGTGTTAATAATTGTTAAAGATATTTGGTGAAGAATTTAGCCATGGTAATGCAGCTGGCAGTAAATATTGTTGATAAGGGTGTTATTAAATATTAAAAAATATTATATAAACTATAATAAAAAATAAAAGCCTCCTCACACTCGCTGCTTGGAGGCTTTAACCTAAACCTTATCACAATAGGTGAGCAGGATGCCCACCATATGAAGCGACTAATATAGGGGTTTCTACAATAGAATAAAAATTTTTGTGTTAAAATGACACAACTTATTTTACTAATATATCTATATATTAAAACACTAACTTTAAGTTAAATTTACCTTTAATTAACGTTCGGAAAATATACTATTAAGCTATCATTTCAAATAGTTCTGCATCACTAATTATCGGGATATTTAGTTTTTGAGCCTTCTCCAATTTCGCGGGGCCCATGTTATCGCCCGCAACCAGGAAATTTAGCTTGGCTGATATGCCGCTCACTATTTTGCCTCCATTTTGTTCGATGATGTCCTTCAGCTCATCGCGCGAGAATTTCTCAAATACACCGGATATGATAAATGATTGACCACTAAGCTTTTCGCTGGCCAGTGTTACTTCTTTTTCAATAGTTACAAACTGCAGGCCTTGTGTTTGTAGCTTTTCAATTTCCTGCTTATGTTTCTCGTCGCTAAAATATTCAATAATACTTAGTGCAATGCGTTCGCCTATTTCTTCAGCCGCAATTAATTCATCAAATGTGGCGGATGCAAGCCTGTCGATATTTTTAAAATGAGCAGCCAGTTTTTTAGCTACGGTTTCGCCAACATAGCGGATACCCAGGCCAAACAGCACTTTTTCGAAAGGCATTTCTTTCGATTTTTCAATACCTGCCAGCATGTTGTTGATGGATTTTTCGCCGAAACGGCCCATCTTTTTTAACTCTTCGCTGTGTTGCTGCAGGTCGTAAATATCACTTATGCGGCCGATGAATTTATTTTGATAAAGTGTTTCGATGGTTTCATCGCCCAGGCCATCAATATTCATAGCCTTGCGGCTGATGAAATGCTGCATTTTGCCCACTATCTGCGGATGGCAGCCCTCGTCGTTAGGGCAGTAGGAGGCAGCCTCGCCCTCCTTACGGATAAGTTCTGTCCCGCACTCCGGGCAATGAGTTAAATATTTTACAGGTTTGGCATCCGGGCTGCGTTTTTCAAGGTTTACGCTGATGATCTTCGGGATGATCTCGCCGCCCTTCTCCACAAAAACCCAATCATGTTCGTGCAGTTTTAGGCGTTTTTCAATTTCATCGGCATTGTGCAGCGTTGCCCGTTTAACAGTGGTGCCGGCCAGCAGCACGGGTTTTAAATTGGCAACAGGTGTAACAGCCCCGGTGCGACCAACCTGGTAAGTAACTGCCAGTAACTCAGTTTGCACCTGCTCTGCTTTGAATTTGTAGGCTATGGCCCAGCGTGGTGATTTGGCGGTAAAGCCCAGTTCCTGCTGTTGCGCGTAGCTGTTTACTTTGATCACAATCCCATCGATGTCGTAACTGAGGTCGAACCTGTTTTTGTCCCAGTAACTGATGAATTTGAAAACATCATCAATAGTGCTGCACAGCTTGCTATGCTCGTTGGTGTGAAAGCCCCAGTTCTTTACCGCCTGCAGGCTTTCCCAGTGCGTTCTGAACAGTAGCCTTTCGGTATACAGGAAATACAGGAAACAATCCAGCGGACGGCGTGCAACCTCGGCGGAGTCCTGCATTTTTATGGTGCCCGATGCAAAGTTACGCGGATTGGCATAAGGTACTTCGCCTGCCTCAATGCGTTCGTTGTTTAAGCGTTCAAAGGCTTTGAGGTGCATAAAAACCTCGCCCCGTATTTCAAACTGGCTGGGATAATCGCCATGCTTAAGGCGCTTGGGTATGGTATTGATGGTACGTACGTTGGTAGTTACATCATCACCCTGTATGCCGTCGCCACGGGTAACGGCACGCACAAGTACACCATCCTCATAAGTAAGACTCATGGAAAGCCCGTCGAATTTCAACTCACACACATACTCAAAATTATCGCCGATAGCCTTGCGGATGCGCTGGTCGAAATCAAGTAATTCCTGCTCGTTGTAGGTATTGCCCAAAGAGAGCATTGGCCAGCGGTGCGTTACGGTTACAAAGTCTTTAGTGATATCGCCACCGACCTGTTGGGTAGGGGAGTTGGGGTCGGCAAACTCGGGGTATTGCTTTTCGAGTGCGTTTAATTCTTCCAGTTTTTTATCAAAATCGTAATCGGCAATGGTAGGCATTGCCAGCACATAATAGTTGTAATTGTGCTGCTTTAATTCGCTTGTTAACGATTCTATTCGGGTTTTTGCTTCAGCCGGTGACATATTAGCGAAGATAAGTTTTAATTTGAAAATGCTATAATTTGATGATTTGAAGATGGGGAAATTTGATGATTTGAAGATGGAGAAATTTGAAGATTTGAAAGTTTGTAACGGGGAAGTTTCAAATATTTTTTAAACACTTGCTCTTCTTGATCGTCATACCAAAAAAAACAAAATAAATTTTACCATGAAAAAGTACGGAAGAATTTTGATGCTATTTTCGGCGCTTACCTTGTTCGCGGCAGCAAGCAGCCAGGCGCAAATTATTGTAAGGGCACGTTTAGGCCGTCCGCGCACGGCTATAGTTGTACGCCCGGTGCGCCCAACCCCGCGCCATGTTTGGGTGGCCGAAGAATGGGTGCCCACCCGCGGCACTTATGTTTATAAAGAAGGCTACTGGGCCGAGCCGCCACGTGCACGTGCAGTTTGGGTACCAGGCAGGTGGAGGCACCATCACCGTGGCTACGTTTGGGTAGGCGGGTACTGGAGATAACAAGAGTCCCCAACTCCCTAAAGGGGGCTCGAATGCCTCCTTTAGGGGTATAGGTTACTTACTGGTAGTAACTGCATCCGTATTAAACGATAGCGGCACCGTCATCCCGCCGGGCACTTTTTCGTTGTCGAGTATCTGCATATCGCCCATCATTACCTGTTTTACTTTCATTTCGCTTATCCAGCCGGTAGCCTTATCTACCCGGATGTCGGATACCATGGAGCCATTCAAATTATATTTTACCGGCATGCCGTTAACATTCGCTGGCGCTGCATTTTTGTCGGATGTTATGGTGCCGTCGCCGTGGATAATGTACTGGCCCGCTACAACATCAACCAATTGGTAATTAACGCTTACTGCTGCTTTTGCCGGGCTTTCCGGACTGGTATTTACTATCCATTTATCCTCTTTGGCAATGGGGTTTACAGGGAAAATAGCGGTGCCAACCTCTATGCTCCCTTTAAAAGCATTTGGCCCGAACGACTGCATCATCATAGCCTTAACCTGTTCCCGTTTAGTGGCATCCACTTGTGTGAAGGTATCAAATACGGCAAATAATTTATCAATATTAGTTACCGACTTTACCCTGCCGCTTTTGGTCATTTCAATATTAAAAGGCTTGCCCATCATGGCGGCAATCATGGTGGAAGGTAAATCCTGCGGGTCGTTCGTCTTCGAGTCGAAGGTGATGCCATTGCCGGCCACGTCCATCGTCATCCTCAGTGTATGATAGCTAACCTCCATGCTGTAAACCGAGTCGACGGTACCGGTTACTTTAAACGCCATGCTAAATGCAAAACTCAGGTTTATCTTGTTTTCCTGCCCCGCAATTGTTTGCGTAATAGCCGAATTGGCGGTTGAGTTTAAATAGTAAGTAACGCCGTTGGCCAGGTTTAACGCCGGCTTAAACTTTTGGGCGCTGCAATAACTTATTGCTGCGCAAAAAAATAAGGTGAATATAAAGTGTTTCATTACCGTGTTTTTTGTAAAGTTAATAAAGCCGCCGGGATGGGGAGCAGGAAATTGATTGCCGGTTAAAAAATTAAGGGAACACGAGTTGGCACGGGAAGCAAATTGCTATAAAACAAGAATAGCCGGTCTCTCAACCCCGGCTACTCTCAAATTAGCATTATCATTAAATTTTCACTCAGGGTTGTATACGGAAACCGGACAGGCATGGTTTCAAAAAAAACAATAAAGTCAAAAAAAAACTCCCGCTGAGAGGGCGGGAGTTAAACTATGGTATTTTGCCACAACTAATAAAAGATATTGGCTATATTAATGATTAATACAGTGTCTTATTTTTTATCATGTTGATGCTTGTTTTGATAATAAAAAATACCGGGATAGCTTGTATGGCAATGCCGATATATGCAAGTGTGCTCATGATAATACTAATTTGAGAGTGAACGGGAAATGTATGATATTGTACTATTGGAAATGCAAAAATCGTACCTGTTTCACTAAAAGCACACCCTGCTTGTTGGCCGAATTAATAATTTTCTAATGAAGAAAAAATGGGGGTTATGCCATTGGGGAATGTGTGAAAAAAATTACCCAAATTGGGCAATAAATTACACTATTGATTAATAATAAAATTGTGCCAATTAAGTGTGTTATCAACAGGTGTTGATAAAAAGTGGCATTTTCGCCGTGTCCACTGCAATATAACCTAAAATTAATAATTTAGCAAGAATTAATAATTCTGTTCGGTTTTTAATTACTGCGACATTGCGCTTGTCACCAAGCAATTGTTATACCGCTTTTGGAGTTTGCAGTTGGCGGTTTTCAGTTTGCAGTAAATGTCGCTCATCCACTGCTCACTGCTCACTGCCAACTTTTCCCTCTACTGCTAACTGCTCACTGCCAACTTTTCCCCGTATTGCCCACTGCTAACTGCTCACTGCCAACTTTTCCCCTCTACTGCCCACTTCCATTCACCACACCCTTAGCCATCATCACGTCCTTAATTAACTTTACCGGTGCGCTGCCGTAGCTTAAAAACTTTTCGTTAAAATCCTTCAGTTTATACTTGTCGGCCATTTTCTTTTTCCAGTTTTCGCGCAGGTCGGTTATTTCGCGGTAGCCGGAGTAGTAGCTGCAAAGCTGTACGCTGCTAACCGTAACACGCTGCCATTTGCCTTCGGCTTCGGCCTGTTGTTGGAAAGCTTCGCGGGTAAGCAGCTTCAGGGCATCGGGCTTCTGCATGTTCTGGATATGCACCGAATAATCCAATATAGCGTTGCAAACCGAGCGCAGGTGCCATTTATACCACATCAGGCGCATTTCGGGCTCATCGGCGCCGTAGCCGTTATCCAGCATCATTTCTTCGCTGTAAACCGCCCAGCCCTCAACCATGGCGCCATTGCCAAATATCGCTTTAACTATACCTGGTGCTTTGTTGGCATACACCAGCTGCGCATAATGGCCCGGTATAGCCTCGTGCATGCATAATATCTGTAGCGTGTAGTTATTATACTCGCGCAGGTAACTTTCGGCTTTGTCGGCGCTCCAATTGGCCAGGCTGCCAACGTTAAAGTACGAGTTGCCGCCCTTGTCATACGGTCCCGGCGCGCTCATCGACGCTCCGGCAACGCCAGCCATGTAGCCCGGCTCCTTACGTACTACCAGCGGTTTTGACGGGTCGAGCGTTACCATGTCCTTCGATTTTACAAAAGCCGTAAGCTTCGGTATCGCCTTTTCAATGGCCGACTGGAACTCACCCTGCGCAGCATGCTTGCTGCTCAGTGTGTCAATCAGTTTGGCAATCATCTCCAGCGAATCTGCCGGCGGTTTGGTGGTGCCAAAATACTTGGGCCAAAGTTTACGGGTTATCTTCGCCATCTCGCGGTGCAGGTATTTCTTGCGCTCAACCGCCGAGTTAAACAGCTGCTGTGCCGTGGCTTCGCTCTGCATATCATATTTAAACTTAGCCTCGTAAAGTTCCTTGCCCAGCCTGAAACTGCGGGGTTTGTCGTTTTTAAGCGCCTTTAGCCAGGCCACATGTGCCTTTATGGCCTCGGCCGATAATCTCGCCCGCTCCAGCATCGGTTTTTGCTCGGCCTGCGAAATGTTCGTTTTTTTAAGCGAATCGGCATAATCCTTTTCAAAAACGCCCAGGCCGCCCTCGTGCTGGGTTATGGCCAGGGCGGTAAGTTCGGCAACTGGGTTTTTAATGTGCTTTTCGGCTTCTTTATAGTAGGCCGGTATATTGGCCATTTTCTGGTAAAAGTTGCGCATGCGCTTATCAAGCGGGGCATAATGCTCATTTAAAATATAAGCGAAACTGCCGATAACGTTATATCCGGCTGGGTCCCATTGCCAGTCCTTAAGCGTTTGCAGGCGCCACTCAATTTCTTCCATCTGGTTCTGCATCATCCGGTAATCAACCCGGTTCCCTTCGTTCAGTGTGTTCACCTCAAAGCGGCTCATCGAGTCGATCTGTACCTTGGCAAAGGTTATTTGCTTGTCGCGCAGCTTATCATCTGGCACCAGCAGCAGGCTGTCGTATTTGTGGTAACCCACGCTGGTGGCCCAGTCGGGGTTTAGCTTCCACAGGCCATCCATAAAGTTATTTTCGTAGATGCTGAACGCGCCATCATCCTTGCCCAATTGTTCGCCCACAGACGAGCCATCTTTTTTGCAGCCAATCAGCACGCAGTAAACCAGGCACGATGTAATTAAAAGTTTTTTTATCACCGGGGTATCATTTATAATTTGATGGATAAACTTAAAACATTTACCCGAAATAAGCGAACGATTGTAAATATGGATTTGGAAGTTTTACAAAAGGGCTGATATAAGCCCCGCATATTGATTAATTAGGGCATTCCCCGGTTGGTAGAAACCGGGGCCGTGCTGTATGGTAGGGATATTGAGTTATCGGGAAATTGCAGCTTACCCTCTTTCCGCTGCGTGGCCGTTGCGCAACTAAGCTAGCCAATAAGGGCTTGCAAATAAAGTTCTTTGAAATATTGATTAAAACATTGATTATTAGTATATTAGCGCATGCAAGGAAAGAAAACACATC
>NZ_JAMXOE010000024.1 GCF_024055575.1 Mucilaginibacter flavidus
TATCACCTAAACAACAATACCCGGCAAACTTGCCGACATCGTTTTAATCAATAGTTCAAAGAACAGCTGAACAGGCTCACGACTGTATAATATTACAAATAGTTGCGCAACGGTCACCTCTCCAAAGGAGAGGGTTCTAAAAAGGAAATTTCGAAGAGCGAAGCTTAAGTCCTCTCCTTTGGAGAGGATTTAGGTGAGGCGAACGAAAGGTTTGTGGTTACGCTTTCTTATCGAACTCACGTTAAATTCAATGGGAATGCCTTGAGCAGGTTAAGACTCAAGACTTCCGACTCAAGACTATTGACTTAGTCAATGCACCACCGGTACCCCGAAATCTGTCTCCCGTAGCATGTTTATCAGCGTGTCGATCTTTACCGGTTTGGCTATGTAATCGTTCATACCTGCTTTTATGCAAATTTCACGATCTTCCAGCATGGCATTGGCTGTCATGGCAATAATTACCGGTTGTTTTTTATGATGTTTTCTTATTTGGCGGGTGGCTTCAAGTCCGTCCATTTCGGGCATTTGCACGTCCATTAAAATAAGGTCGTAATCATGCTCGTCAAGCATTTTAATAACCTCAACGCCGTTTACGGCCAAAGCCGCCTGGTAGCCCAGTTTCTCCAACACTTTCAATATCATTTTTTGATTGATGGCATTATCTTCGGCAACCAAAATGTTTAATGGTTTTAATACCGCAAATTCTTTATTTAGTGTATGCTGTGTAGTAAACACCTGTTCCTGGCTTGCTGCCGACAGTTGAAATTGCCCAATAATAATTTTCTCGAGGTGCAGCGGTTTAACTGGTTTGGTTAACACCGCAGTAAACAAGCCCGGGTGATTTTTCTGTGCCTCGTCGCCCATCGAACTCAATAAGATAATGGGCATTTCTTTATAATTGCTGCGGATAGCGGTGGCTAACATAATGCCGTCCATATCTGGCATTTGCATGTCTGTTATTACAAAGTCGACTTTCAGCCCATTTTCCAGTAAACGCATGGCTTCTATGCCATCCGGCGCCATTATTGGCACCAGTTGCCATTGTTCCAGTTGAAGTTGTAAAATACGCCTGTTGGTGCCATTATCATCCACAACTAACACTTTTTTACCTTTTATCGCTTCACGGTTTGTTGTTTGAATGCTTGTGTTTTTATCGTGGTTTACCAAACACTTTATGGTAAATTTAAACGTTGTGCCAACAGCTGGGCTGCTAGTAACTATTATATCGCCACCCATAAGGTTTACCAACCTTTGGCAAATAGCAAGGCCGAGGCCGGAGCCACCATATTTACGCGTGGTTGATGAATCTACCTGCGAAAATGCTTCAAAAAGCTTTGGTAACTTATCGGCAGGTATGCCAATGCCGGTATCGCGAAGTTCGAATTCAAGTTCTACTTCGTCAGCCTTTAGTCGCCTTACAAGTTTTACACCAAGGTAAATCTCGCCATGATGGGTAAACTTCATGGCATTTCCTAAAAGGTTTAGCAACACCTGGCGCAGCCGCATGCCATCGCCGATTAGATCAAGCGGTAAACCTGGTTCGACATAATAAATTAAATCGAGCCCAAGTTCGGCGGCTTTTCCCGAAAACAAGTCGAGCACCTCTTCCATGCAGTTCCGTAAATCGAAATTATGCAGGTCGAGCTCCATCTTGCCCGATTCAATTTTCGAAAAATCGAGTATGTCATTAATAACGTTCAGCAAGGCTTCACCGCTGTGTAATATGGTCTGCGAGAATTCACGTTGTTCAGCATCAAGGTTGGTTTCATTTAAAAGTGCCGCCATACCCAATACGCCGTTCATGGGGGTGCGTATCTCGTGGCTCATGGTTGCCAAAAACACGCTTTTGGCCTGGTTGGCTTGTGTCGCTTCAATGCTTGCCTTTTCTGCTGCTTCCCTGGCTTTTTCGGCTTCTTCGCGCGATTTACGTTCATCCTCTGTCATCCGGGCCAGTAATACAGTACGCTCTTCAACCTGCTTTTCCAGCTCCAGCTGGCGTTGCTGAATAGCTTTTACTCTCAGTTTAAATATTCCGTATATTATGGCAACCACCGCCACGCAAACCAATAAAATAAACCACCACGTGTACCAAAACGGTGGAACTATGGTTATCCGCAAGGTATCTTTCACCGGCGACCAAAGGCCTGCGCTGTTTTGATATCTTAATTTAAACACATAATCGCCTGGGGGGAGGTTGGTGTATGATGCGGTTGTTTTGGTGCCAACAAAGTTCCAGTCGGCGTCAAAATTCTCCAGTTTATAGGTGTATTGCTTTTTGTCTGTCGCCCCATAATCAAGTGCGGCGTACTCCAGCGAGAAAACTGACTGTTTATAGGATAAAATTATAGATTTTGTATCAGCAATATCACGTTTTAAAGGTGATGGGTCGCTGCCGTTTTTTGCAATTGTTAGCGGCTTGTTAAATAATTGGAACGAGGTTATTACTACCGGTGAAAATGCAATCGGTTTTAATATTTGCTGTGGATAAAACGCGTTAAAGCCGTTAATGCCGCCAAAATACAACCTGCCATCCTGCGCTTTTAACGCCGAGTGTGGCTTAAATTCATCGCTCTGTATACCATCTTCAGTGGTATAATTTCTGAATGAATTTGTTTTAGGATCGTAAGCCGATAAACCGCCGTTGGTGCTTATCCAAAATTTGCCATAATCATCCAGTTGTATAGCATAGGTAATATCGCTCGGCAGACCTTCTTTTTTTGTAAAAACGGTAAAATGTCGTGTTCTGGGGTTAAAGACATCTAACCCCGATAGTGTAGACAACCATAAGTTACCATCTCTATCCTCAAAAATATCAGTTACGCCATTATTGCTGAGGCTGTTTTTCGTCTCATCATGCTGAAAATGGGTAAATGTGCCTGTTTTACGGTCGAGTAAGTCAAGGCCGGCATCTGATGTGCCTATCCATAAATTGCCCTGCCTATCCTCATGCAAACTGTAGATATAATTGCTGCTTATCCCTTTGGGGTTGTTGATATCAAGTTTATAATGAGTGAAACTTTTTGTTTGCTTATCATAACAATCCAGCCCACCACCAAAAACGCTTATCCACGTTTTATTATCGCGGGTGTGTATCATGTTGTACACGTTATTTCCGAGCAAGCTATTAGGATTAGCCGGATTTTTGGTTAGGTAAGTAAACTTTTGCGTTTTTTTATTTAAAATGCTGATGCCATTGCCCCAGGTGCCCACCCAAATATCGCCGTCACGGTCCTGGTTAATAACCAGCACATAATTACCTGCTATGCCACCTGAAACACCTGGTACTTGCTTATAGTGGCTGAATGTGCCATTGTTGGGGTCGAATTTATTTAAGCCGCCGCCATCGGTACCTACCCAGATCTGTTTTTCCCTGTCCTGGAAAATTGCCAGCACATAATCGTTCGACAAACTTGCAGGGGAGGAGTTATGTCGATAAAGTGTAAAGCTGGCTGTGGTTTTTTTGTACAAATTTACGCCTCCGCTAAACGCCCCCAGCCACATGTTGCCCTGTCTGTCGCTGCAAATACCGTAAATTGAATTGCCATTAATGCTGTTGTTGTCAACCTCGTCGTGCGTATAAGTGGCAAAGCGGCCTGTTTTTGTATCGAGGATGCAAAGTCCGCCATTTTCAGTGCCTATCCACAATTTGCCATCAGCGTCTTTATTTAAACAGTAAATGGTGTTGCTTGATATGGAATTTGCGTCTTTGTCGTCGTGCTTGTATTGTTTAAAAGCTTTAGTGGTTTTATTAAACAAAAAAAGGCCGTCGTCTTGCGTACCTACCCAAAGTTCATTATTATTATTTTCGATGATGGAGATAACGTTGGCCGCCAGAGTAGTTTTGCCTGATGGCTCCCTAAATGGAAAATTGGCAAATGAATTGTCGGATCGGTTGTATAGACTCAGGCCCCCCGACAGCGTACCAACCCAAATCCGGTGGCCCGAATCTTCAAACACTGTACGAACATTATCATCCGCCAGGCCGCCGGCATCTGCCTTATTGTGTATATGATGCTGAAAAGTCTTTGTATGAATATCAAAGCAATCCAGCCCCCCGTTTTGCGTTGCTATCCAAAGTTTGCCGTTATGGTCGAACGCCAGCCGGTTGAGTATATTATTTGTCAGGCTATTGGGGTTATGTGCACTATGCATGTAACGCACAAAGGTGCCCATGTTACGGTTGTACATATTCAGGCCGCTTTGGGTAGCTACCCATATGTTGCCGTCGCTGTCTTCCGCAACGTCAGTAATCATGTTATTGCTTAGGGTCCGCTCGTTTTTGGCGTCGTAACGAAACCGGGTGAATTTATAACCATCGTATTTGTTTAACCCATTGCGGCTGCCAATCCACATAAAACCACGGCTATCCTGTATAATACAGTTGATATTGGCTTGCGACAAGCCATCCCGGGTACTGAAATGTTCGAATTTAAGACTCGATTTTTGCGTAAAACCTGTCTGAGGGAAAAATAAAAACAGCAAAAACAATACACACACAAACGTTTTCACTATGCCGAAGCCTTTCACCATTTAACTGAATTAAAAGAAGGTTAATGCTTACCGGGGAATAAGCATTTATTGGTATAATATTGATTAATGCCTTTTACGTAACGGGAACGGAAAGGTTATGTTTTTGTTACATCAGATGAAAGTATAAATAAGAGACACTGAAGTAATTACGCAATTTGAATGGCGGCGTTGCTAATGTTAATCACTTCGTCCAATATTCCCCAACTTTCAGCCTAAATCCACCATTTGAATGGTGATTTTAATTTGCTAATTTCGCAGCTTCATAGCACACGTCCGTGTGCATTGTGATAAGGTTTAGGTTAAAACCCCCGAGCAGCGAGTGTAAGGGGGTTTTTATTTTATTATTATCCAGGCGCATACTTGCTTATTATTTTCTCAAATAATAAATTGCAGTTTGCAGATTTTGAGCAGGTGACCGCACATCTTTCAACGCGTACCGACTATATTTTGTTTTATTTTATATCTTACAGTGGTCTTTATTATTGCGCATATTTAATTGCAGAAAAAAAGGAAAATGACTATTTTTAATATTTTATAGATTGAAATGCTATGCATAAACTTCAAAAATTGCTGATAAGCCCTTCTCGTGTTTACGGTTGGAGTATTATTGGTTTCCTGGTAATACTCTGCGCGGGTATCCCCATTTTAAATTTGGATAATAAAGGGCAGGTGCCATTTACCCATTTTTTTATTGTGTTGGCTGTTTATATGGTAGTATTATTTGCACTCAGCATACTTACTACTATAGTTTACTGGGCCTGGTTTAAACAATATTGGTACATTAATTTAGTTTTAGCGGCAAGTTCGATTTACGTGATTGATTTGTACCTGCTCGGCGGCCTGCTAACCGGCGAATAAACATTTTGTTAATATTTGGCCTTAAGTGTTCGGCAAAAGCCGTATTTTTAAATAAAAATACAGGCCCCACTTATCATGCCTAACGAAAAACAACTATCCCCTAAAGAAAAAAAAGAGCTAAGCTACACCGAAAAAGTTTGGTATACGGTAGGCATCGTTGCGGTGGTGGCTATAGTGATACTGATAGCAAGGGTGGCTTTCGGGGTGTTGCTGTTGGCGCTGGCCGGTTGTCTTATCTCAGTTTATTTTCATGGCCTCGGCGATGTTATTCAGCGGAAAACAAAGTGGCGCCGCGGCATTTGTATGCTTATTTCCATAGCCGGGTCATTTATAATTTTAGGTTTTTTGTTGTGGTTTATGGGCAGCAAAATCCAGGCCCAGGTGTCTGAACTGAGTGATACCTTACCGCATACCATCAGTAATGCCAAACTAAAGCTTGCCGAAACACCGTTGGGCCGTAAGGTATTGGAAGCCACATCAGGTGGAAACCCTGATAAGCTAGTCGCTACGGCCAGCCAGTTTTTCAGCACCAGTTTTGGTATACTGGGCAACATGTATATCATCTTGTTTTTGGGGATTTTTTTTACCGCAAGCCCATCGCTTTACAAAGATGGTTTAATATTGCTCATCCCGCCCAATCAAAAGGATTTAGCCCGTAACATCATTAACCGCACTAGTTTATCGCTTAAAGGATGG
Organism: Mucilaginibacter flavidus; assembly: GCF_024055575.1. Classification (GTDB taxonomy): domain Bacteria; phylum Bacteroidota; class Bacteroidia; order Sphingobacteriales; family Sphingobacteriaceae; genus Mucilaginibacter; species Mucilaginibacter flavidus. Next base: position 6,085 of record NZ_JAMXOE010000024.1, read on the forward strand.
TTAAAGGGCACTATGATATCAATGGTGTTATTGAGTATTTTGATGCCCATAGGATTAAGCATTATGAATATACCACTGGCGCTGGTACTTGGCCTTTTGGCAGGGTTACTGGTAATTGTACCAAACTTCGGTTCGCTGGCGGCAATGATACCCGGCGTGCTGCTGGCCCTTACCATAGGTACTGATACTGCCATTATTGTAGCGCTAATTTACATCGGCGTGCAAACGCTTGTGCAAAATATTATCGCGCCTATTATCCAGAAAAAGATGATAAATATGCCGCCGGCATTAACAATTATCGGGCAGCTGGTTATGGGGGTGCTGGGTGGAGCAATGGGGATAATTATGGCAATGCCCGCCCTTGCCGTAATGATGATTTTTGTCGATGAGATTTATGTGAAACGAATTAACCCGGAGTGAGGAGTCCTAAGTCCGGAGTCGAAAGTCTTGAAATTGCTTTTGACTTGAGACTAACGACTTTCGACTCAAGACTTCCCCACCAATTACATCCTTAACCGTAGTGAAACTGACCTGCCAAGGGCCTGTACAAGGTCAGGATCCAACGATTTTTGCTCGTCTTTTTGAACCCAAACGCGTTGGTCATTTTTTATCAAAGCAATCTTTTCTCCGTTTACAATCAATTGCAATTCAGTGGTATACTGGTTAATTATCTTGCTGTCTATTATTTGATAAACGTAGTCCTGGTCGTTATAAGTTATTCGCAGTGGCAATCCCATATTCTAATCCTCGGCAGTAAAGATAAATTTTAATTGCTATTATCCTTGAAATTATCACAATGATATTTGGGTTGCAAGTGGAAGAATGAGAAAACAGGGGCAATTTTCCATGCCCGGCGGCTTGTTCCAACTTGTTCAAACATGTACAAGCCCTGAATTGCTTTCCGCCATACAATCGCCTTAATTTGATAAATAAAACTAACCTGATTAATGGAAACACTTGCAAAAACCGGTCGCATTTTTTATGGCACCATGATAGCCTGCCTTGGTGCGCAACAAATCCCATACGCGGACTTCAGACCGGTAATATTTCCTCCATGGCTGGCAACAATGCCCGACCTGGCGGCTTTGGCTTATCTTTCAAGCGCGCTATTGATACTTTGCGGACTCGCCATCATCTTTGAAAAAAAAGCCCGTGAGGTGTCGCTGGTTTTAGGCGGAGTATTTTTATTATTAATATTATTTGCCCAGGTGCCGTTCGAGTTGATAAAAGACCCATATTACAAACATTTGGGTGTATGGATCAATCCGTTAAAAGAGCTGGTGTTTGCAGATGGGGCGTTTGCAGTTGCTGGTATCTACCCGCCAGGCAATAAGGAGGGGAAGTTGCTGCAGGTTTTGGACAAGTTTATTCCATTGGCCGGAACTTTTATGTCGATAACCATGATATTATTTGGTGTCGATCACTTTCTTTATGTAGATTTTGTGGTGAAATTGATGCCGGCATGGATGCCCGGCCCGGTGTTCTGGACTTATTTCGCCGGTGTAGCGCTTATCAGCTCGGGCATTACAATTATATTGAAAATTAAATTGAAATTATCTGCCATCCTGTTGGGCGTAACGATATTCCTCTGGTTTATTTTGTTGCACATCCCACGCGCAATTGCCGACCCTTACGGAGCGCAGGGAAACGAACTGACAAGCGTATTTGAGGCCCTTGGCTTTAGCGGGATTGCTTTTATGGTTGCAGGCGGATACAATAGCTGGAAGCAAACGAAATAGCTGTCAATAGTTTTGAATTATACAGACTAAAAGGTTGCTTTGATACTATCTTGCAAGTCTTTAGAAATAAATGGCGGTCCCGAAAATGTGACTCATCCGCACATTCATAATCCGCACATTTGCATATCAGAAGCTTATTCTGCCTTTTTTTCGGTGTGGCTAACGTAGTAAAATACGATGCCTACAAAAGTGAAGATGATACCAACAAATAATGGCCACTTAGCTGTCATGCCGCTGCCGCCGATGGTCATAGAGTCAGAATCAACCGGGTTAACTACATCTTTGTAGTAAACTATTAAACCGATAGTGATAATAATGCCAATTACAATAAGAAATACGCTAACTATTTTCATAATACTTTTTGCTAACAAGGCTGCCCGGCAGCGGCGGTAAAGTTAGGATTATTTTGAATAAATTTTACGTCGATTTGTTAATTTGAAAATTTGAAGATGCGGACTGTGCTTTTTTTAAACTTTCATTTTAAAATCATCAAATTTTCAAATCATTCCACGAAACTAATAAAGCCGGTATACGTATACATAGCTAATTAATTTACTAGGCTATGTATACGCACCCTGAAATTGAAGAGATTTTAAATGGCACCCGCCCGGAGTTTTTTACCCCGAATGCCGTGATGTTGCAAAATGCGGCAACTCTTTTAAATTATATCGACGATATTAACCTGGAGCGCACCGGTAAATTTGAACAAACCCCTGCAGAAAGCCTGTACCTCTTATGGACAGCCGAGGACCTGGAATTTCATTTGGAGTGCCTGAACGATGGCCGTATACTCTATACGTTTCGCAAAGGCGGTTATGGCAGAGGCAACGGCTGTGTCAGCATCGATAAGTTTATCCCTATACTACAGGATTACCTGCTAATGAGCATTTGGTAACTAATATTTTACACCCGCGGCAATTTTATATTTCCATTGTTTACACAATCGGCCTAAATTAGGTAACTGAAAGTCGCACCTGTTACTTAATCATATTAGCCTTGCTGTTACGGCGTTTTACATTCTTTTTTGTTTTGTTACTGCCTGTATTTTGCTGTTTTGCACAGCAAGTAACAGAGCCTGTAAATGGGCACACACTAGCTGATACATCTGCCGCCCGCCTCAAAGATTGTTTAACAGCATATTTCAAAAAGTACCCTTCCGAAAAAGTATTTGTGCACACTAACCAGGATGTGTACACCAGCGGTGAAACTATTTGGTATAAAGTTTATGCTATGGCTTATGGTAAGCCAACGGCCCTTAGCCACATTGTTTACCTGCAACTTACTGATACGGCCGGCAACGTTATTATGCAAAATAAGCTGCATATAACTAATGGTACTGCACATGGTAATCTCGATATCAATCAGCAACTAAAGTCTGGTTGGTACCGGCTAAGCGCATTTACAGCATGGATGATGAATTTTGACAGGGACGGGTATTATCAACAAAAAATATTCATAAAAAATCTTGCCGATTCAACCAGCATCCAGGTAAAAAAAACCGCTGCTAAAAAAACCTTACACCTTGATTTTTACCCTGAAGGTGGGGAAATAATAGACGATAACATGTCGAACATTGCGTTTCGCGCCTATGACAGCGATGGCGTAGCTGTAAACGTCGCGGGGGTTGTTACCGATAATACCGGTACAACTGTGGCGCAGTTTAATACGGTTCACGATGGTATGGGGCAGTTTGCTATCAATGCATTTGCCAATAGTACCTACACGGCATCGGTGCAGTTTGCCGATGGTAGCACCCAGCAGTTCGAATTGCCGCCGATAAAAGAAAATGGTATTTGTCTTCGTGCGAGCCAAAACGAAAGTACTGTAGCGCTTAAAATTGCCTATGTGGGGGCACATTTAAAGTTTGCAAATTGTGTGCTTGTCGCCTTTCAAAACAACGGAGCGGTAAGTTCGTATCCTTTAAAGTTAAAGAGGGGCGCCAACCTGTTTAATTTACCTAAAGCAGGGTTTGTAACAGGGATATTAAGGTTAACTGTTTTTGATGGTGATAAAATTCCCTGTGCCGAGCGTATAGTTTTTATAAATAAGCACGATATACAGCCCACGGCGATAAAGCCGGATACACTTTCATTTGCTCCGGGAGCTTATAATTCATTCTCGACTGCATTGAAAGACGAAAACGGCCAGCCTATAAACGGCAGCTTTTCGGTATCGGTTACTGATGCAGGAGCTTTTGATAAAACTGCCGCCGGGCAAAATATATTTTCGGCTTTGCTGCTTAGTCCCGAGCTGAATGGCGAAGTGAATACGCCCGGTTATTATTTTAAGAACACAAGCGACTCGTTGGCCCGGCAGCTTGATTTAGTAATGCTTACCCGCGGCTGGCGGCATTTTGTTTGGCAGAAAATATTAAGTGGCTCCAGCGAGGCTATAAAATATCCTGTAGAGAATTCGCAGTACGTCGCCGGTAAGATAACGGGTTACAAATCACCGGGAGGCTTAAAAGATAAAAGCCAGGTAAAAATATTGGTGATGAACCAGGATTCGTCCAAATTTATTGGTTATGTAACCCCTGATAGCAGCGGCAGCTTTATCATAAAAGATTTTAATCACGCGGGTTTGTCGGATGTTTATTTACAGTCGACGGATAAAAAAAATCAACCTGAAAAGCTAACGGGTAAGTTATTTGGAAACATTAGTGATAGTTTAAAACGGGCAAAGACCGACGGATTTGCACCGGAAGTTCCACCTGGAATAAGCAGCTATTACATTGCCGGTTCAAAAGCCGATGAAAATACACGTTTTAAAAACAACGTTATTATACTAAAAACGGTAAAGATAAAATCAACCAAAACCACACCGACCGAGAAACTCGTTGACGATCATGTATCTCCGCTCTTTCATTCAAACCGGGAGTTTACTTTGGACCTCGTAAACAACCCAACCCTCAATATTGGCCTTGTTAATTATATAAGGGGAAGGTTTCCGGGGTTACAAATTATTGGGGACAATACCCAAACGGTTTTTTTATACCGGGGAGGTAACAGCCTGCCGAAGCCAAATAAGCCTGCCGATGTAACCGAAAGCACCGGCATGCAGGCCGAAATGGGCATAGGCGCTGATAAAAGCCAGTTGCCTTATTTTTATCTTAACGAGGTTCCGGTAGATTTTACAGCTGTTAAAGATATTAATTTGGAGGAAGTGGCCATGATCAGGTTTTTGCCTCCGCCTGTAAGTTTTGCACCTTTTAATGGCGGCAATGCGGGTACAATGATGATCTATACAAAAAAACAAGCCGACGAAATAAAAGCGATGAAGGGAATGGCCGGTTACGACCATTTTATTTTTAACGGTTACAGCGTTTCCCGTGAATTTAGCGCCCCGGATTATAGCAAGTCAGGTTTCGGTAAAACCACAGATAGCCGCGCCGCATTATATTGGAACCACGACATCGGAACCAATAGCAGTGGCGTTTTAAAATTCCGTTTTTACAATTCAGGCCGGGCCAATAAGTTCCGGATTATTTTGCAGGGAATGGATACGGAAGGCCGACTGTTTTATGCGGAACAGGTTTTCTGAATCGGGTTTACTTCGATGTCCACTTAAACCATTTAATGCCCATAAAGGCAAATACAATGGTGTAGCCAAGTGTTACCAGCAACGCCATCGATGCTTCATTGTTCCATTTGGCGGGCTCCATTCCGGCTGCAACGATGGTTTTTACTGTACCATACGGCGACCATACGATGATGTCGTGAAGTATTTTCCCTGCATCCGCTAAAAGCAATTCCCCAAACATGCCCGACATAATAAATACAAAGTAGATTAACCTGCTGGTTGCATTCACCGTTTCCGGACTCCGGATACCACCAACAATAGCCTGGCCAACGCTTAAATAAACCAGCCCCCCTGCAAGTGAAGTAAGATACGATAATGCATATCCACCGGCCGTCAGTTTTACTCCGTCGAATTCATAGCCTGCAATAAACACGAAAGTTGCAATCAAAAATATCATGCCTAACTGTACGGCTATACGGCTCCCCATAATAGTCCAGGCGGGTAAAGGACCCACCCTAAGCCGCTGGAAAATTCCTTTATCGCGGTCCCGCGCTATACTGTTCGAGTATCCCATCAGCCCGGTTGCTATCAGGCCAATTGTAATACTGTTTGACAGGACAAAAGGGCCGCCAAGCTTTGGGATAAGGCCCTTCCATGATACCAGTATTATAACCGGCACAATCAACGTCAATATCACGGCACGCCGGTTGCGCCATTGCGTGGTGAGATCGGCACGTAACAATGTTTTTAATATGGTTGAGGTTTTGGGTATCGAAGTTTCCATGAGGAATTAATTGGTGAATCAAAGATTTTTTGTTTATTGATTGAATTACCCGCGTACGGCTTTACCGGTCAATGCAATAAATACGTCTTCCAGGGTTACACGGCCCCGGCGCGATACTGCAATAACTTCAGGGTCGTTGCGATGCTTGTCGACCATGGCTTGCGGAGTGTCAATTGCTATAACACGCCCGTGGTCAATGATGGCTATACGGTCGCAAACCGATTCGGCTTCTTCCATTGAGTGCGTGGTGATCAATACTGCATGGCCTTTATCGCGGATGGCATCTATGCGCTCCCACAGTTGCCGGCGCGATTGCGGATCTAACCCTGTAGTAGGCTCGTCGAGCAATACCAGTTTTGGATTATGAATGGTTGCAATTACCAACGATACTCTTTGCTGTTGCCCACCCGAAAGCTGCCCGAATTTCTTCGTAGCCTGGTCTTCCAGGTTAATCTCGCGAAGGATACCAAGCAGGTCGTTTTTGCTCATAGGTACACCGTAAATACCGGCATAAAGCCGCAAAACCTCTATCACATACAATTCTGTTTGAAAACTGGTGGATTGCAATTGCACACCTAACGATGCACGAGCATGTAATGGTTTGGCTACCGCATCGTTCCCGTCGACGATGATAGTGCCGCCTTGCGGTTTTAACAATCCTTCAACCGCGCTTAAGGTGCTGGTTTTGCCGGCGCCATTTGGCCCTAGTAAACCAAATATTTCGCCCCTGCGCACGCTGAATGATACGTTTTGTACTGCATTAAATTTACCATAGCTAACGCAAAGGCCGTCAACCGTCAATATGTTGTCCTCTTTCATTTAAAATAAATTCAGGCATGCAAGCTAATAAAATTACAGTGGTTTGGCATCTGTTTTAATTTCTTCCGGCTCGTCGGCTACTTCACGCTCAACGGTGATGGTGCATTCGGTAACTATGGCGGCCAAAGCGCCCACCGCAGCAAACATAGGGGCAATCAAAACGCCAAAAACGCCTACCGTTAGGGGGAAATTTAGCAGGTCTTTCCCCATTTTATCGCTGATGATAATCCTTGTTACGTTACCTTCTTTTATCAGTTCCTTTATTTTCGCCATCAGCGATTCGCTGTTGATGGAGAATGTTTCTTTTGTGGTCATCTTAATTTATAGTTTAAAGGTGAGGTTTTAAATTTTATATACTTTGGAGACAGTTAGCTATCAGAATGTTACATGGAAAGTTAAAATAATTGTAGCAAACTTTTGTAGAGACGCAATACTTTGCGTGTCAGAACAAGGCGTTAGTCTCCAACCTTAAACCCGCCCACAATACCATCCATTCCCACCCAAACCGGATGTTTATAATCCTGCGGCGAAATTTCGATTAACAGGGCTGTCTGGTTTATTGCTGCATATCTGCGCAAATGTATGCTCCCGTTTAAAACCAACGGCTGCTTATTTAAAAAATTAATAGTGTTGATTTTAGTTTCATACGTATCCATGTCGCCATTTGCAGCAATAATTTTTGTTACCTGGATCTGCGTAAAGGCGCGGTTGCCAGTGGGGCTTTCTTTTTGATTAGTGAAATATAGCCCGGTATAATATTGAGTAAGGTATCGTTTTAATGAATCGGCATTGATAACCGGCGCCCCTTCAATAAACCAAACAAAAGTATACGACCAATAATCCTCACTTTTAATATCGCCCCATCTGGGTGTAAAACGGATTTCTTCCATACCCTTAAATGGGATCGATGGGGCAAATCCAATAGGAAATGATATTTTTTCCTTGCCCCAATTTTCGGGATGCGGCAGGGTGTATCCCGGTTGCTGGCACTGTGCTTTGCCAGCAAAAAGTAAAAAGCAGAATAGTAGCAACGCTTGTTTCATAATGGTATGAAATTACAATATAATTGTAATAGCGGCCGGCTTGCCGGCATTAATTTATGTTAAAACCATTTTTATGATAGCAAGAATGTGGCACGGCATGGTGCCCAGAACTAGGGCCAAAGCCTACCACCAGTTTTTATTACAAACAGGCCTGCACGATTATGGCCAAACTAAAGGCAACAGCGGTGTATTCCTGCTAAAGCGCGATGAGAACGAAGTAACCCACATTTACACGCTAACCTTTTGGGACGACTATGAGTCGATAAAGCTGTTTGCCGGGGACGATTATGAAAAGGCCCGTATTACCCCGAGGAGGATTACTTGCTCGAGTTTGAACCTATGGTTTCGCATTTTGATGTTTTAGAGAAACCTGAATACCTGGAAAAGCACGGTGCGGCACATTAGCAGCTGTTTTTTATTGCTTCTCTGGTTTCCATTCCCAAACCTGCACCGCTTGCGGTGCTGTATTTGCTTTGCCCTCTCCATCCACCTGCGTTACTTTCTGCACAAATAAGTCCAACACCTTTTTGTCCTTCCAAAGTTCGGTATCATAAGTCGGTTCCCATTCACCAACCGGTACCTCGTTTAAGTCCACTGTTCGCCAATTGTCAGTTGTAAGATTATAATTAGCAGCCACCGAAACTCTGTTTCCACGTTCAGCATCGCGAAAAATTAAAGCAGCAGCAGTAGCCTTGCCATGTTGCCAGGCCTCAATTTGCGGGCGCGATATGGGGATGCTTTTAGTGCCGCCGCCGCTCAGGCTAAATGCCGTTTTACGAAAACCAAGGCTTTTGCTTCGCCACTTACCGTTGGCGTTATAAACTATATGATACTGCGGCACAGCCTGGCCCGAATCGCGCCAGTAAGTAGCAATAAATGGATGGCCCGCGTCATCAGTACACATGGATGTTTGGTTAATCAGCTCGCTTTTTTGGGGAATAATATCTGCATATTCTGCATTAGCAGCAGTAATCGGCAGCTTGTATTTTTCACTGGTTGATTTTTCCCAGGTAATGCCGCAATCTTTTGAGCAGGCATAACACATATCATGGTTACTAGCCACATCAGGACTTTCGCGCCACACCCACGAGAGGTGGATGACGCCCTGTTTGTCAACTGCCATTTGCCAGTAGGCATTGCGTTTCCCTTCACCATCAATAAGGTTACTTTGAATTTGCGTCCATTTTTTGGTAGCTGTATTGTACTTGTTAATTACCAGGTTGCCATTACCCGAAGCGCCATCGCGATAAAGAAATAATAAACCACCTTTTGATAGTTTATAAAACTCGGGGTAAGTAACATGGCTTTCATTGGCGCCAGTCATTTGCATTTTGGCTGACAATGTTAAACTACCCGGTGCAATACCTATAGCATAGTTTAGTGGCTGGTTATGATGTCCCCAAACCAGGTGCAAATAACCGGCGTCATCAACCATAATGCAAATATCTTTATGGGCATCGGCGGCATCTCCTTTGTATTGGGTACGGGTGGTTTGCCAGCTGGTCGCACCGCTTTGCCTCTTAGCCAGTATAACAAATTGGCCGCTATCATAATAGGCGGCGTACTGTATCCCTTTAAAAGTTACCAGCGAATTTTTACGAAAGATTACAGCATTTACAGAATTGTTTGCCCAGCCTTTGCCAATGGTCGTAATTTTTAGTTGCTGGGAATAGGCGGAAAATGTGACTGCTAATATTAACAGTACATAAAAGTGGCGTAGGCAGTTTGGCATAGTATCAAACTTACGAAGTTTTTAAAACTTCGTAAGTTTTACCGGTACGTAAGTTGTACTAAAATTTAATTCCCCTCAAAAACGCCCCAATATCCATTTGCTTTTTACCTTCCAGCTGTACTTCGGTTAAGTACACATAACCATCCTGCGCGGCAAATTTAAGATATGTCTTGTTATCGGTTAAAAAGCCACCGGGCTGTATGCCGGGTTCGGCAATTTCAAATTCAGACCGGTATATTTTTAATATCTTGTCGTTCAGCAAGGTGTATGCAGCGGGATAGGGGCTAAGTCCGCGTATTTTGTTGTAGATGCTTTCTGCGGGTTGCAGCCAGTCTATCAGGCAATCTTCTTTAAATATTTTAGGTGCATGCTTTAATTCAACACCGTCACCGTCAAGCAACGCCGACTGAAGGTGCACGTTATACCTGCCGCTTTCAATACCTTTTACAGTTTTTACCAGCAGGCCTGCCCCTTTATTCATCAGACGGTCGTGCAATTCACCTGCTGTTTCATGGCCTGTTAGTGTTACCTTTTCGGTAAACAATACATTCCCGGTATCAATTTCGTGCGACAAGAAAAACGTGGTAACCCCACTTTCTTTTTCGCCATTAATCAGCACCCAGTTAATAGGCGCGGCGCCGCGGTATTGTGGTAATAATGATGCATGCAGGTTAATGGTTCCGCGGTACGGCATGTTCCAAACTACCTCGGGCAGCATCCGAAACGCCACTACAACCTGCAATTCAGCCTTAAGCGATCTTAACTTCTCTAAAAACTCAGGATCTCTAAGCTTTTCTGGCTGTAATACTTTTATTCCGTTTTCAACCGCATATTGCTTCACCGCCGACTCACTCAGCTTTTTACCCCGGCCGGCAGGTTTATCCGGCGCGGTAATCACCGCAACAATATCACACCCTGCCTTTATCAGGGCATCTAACGATGCTACCGCAAACTCGGGCGTACCCATAAAAATTATTCTCATAAGCAATTAAAACGCTGACCTCTAAAGTTAGCAATAAAAATGCACCCCTGCTAATAATCCCGCAAAAATTAAATGCAATTGTTAGCAATTTTACACTAATGTAAATTAGGTGAATTTTCAGGATGATACCCTGCTAGTTGAATTAATCGCAAGAATCACGGATAAATCAAATACTTAGCCCTCATCGTTTTATACCTGGTTAAGCCCGGTTCCCAACTGGCGCGTATTTCAGCCTCAGTTTTTCCTGCTTCTATTTGTTTACGCAAATCGGTGGTGCCGGTGAGTTTGGTAAAGTAGGCATTAAAAAAATGGTCTTTATCCGGCAGGGCCTTGTACAGTTCAAGCAACCAGGCCAGGTTCAGTTTGCCGCTGGTGTAAATGATGTTGGTGTCGTAATTTTTGAGGTCGATGCCGTAACAAAGTTTGTTTTTTTGTGGCGGGTCTTCGCTCATACCTTTAATGCTGATCGGTGTAAACGAATAGTTGTATTTGCCTGCCAGTGCCGGGTGTCCCAGTTGCAAAAATGGCGACATAGTACCCCGACCCAAACTAAAGGTCGTCCCCTCAAACAAACAAACCGATGGATATAGCAAAATTGATTTGGCTGTATTTAAGTTTGGCGAAGGGTTTATCGGTAGCGTATAGGGCGTTTTGTGGGTATAGTTGGCCACTTTAATAATTTTCAGCTTACATTGTTCATGATTTTTAAGCCATCCTTCGCCATTCAGCATTTGGGCGTACTCGGCAGTGGTGAGGCCGTGCACAACGGGGATGGGGTTCATGCCGACAAATGAATGATAAGCGGTATCCAATATCGGTCCGTCAACATAAAAACCGTTGGGGTTGGGCCTGTCCAATATCATCAGCTCGATGTTATTTTCGGCGCAGGCTTCCATTACATATTGCAGGGTACTCAGGTAGGTGTAAAACCGCGCGCCAACATCCTGTATGTCGTAAATCATCAAATCAATCCCCGCCAAGTCTTCTGCAGTAGGCTTGTAGTGTTTGTTGCCATAAATGGATATCACCGGTAAGCCGCTCTTTGCATCAATGCTGTTATTTACCTCGGCGCCATTACTGGCATCGCCCCTGAAACCATGTTCGGGCCCGTATATTTTTTTTACCGTGATGCCGAGCTTCAGCAGGGTATCAAGACTAAGCGTTTTGTTTTTTCCGATAACCGACGTTTGATTAATAACCATCCCAACGTTTTTGCCGCGCAGGTAATTGATGTACAAGGCTGTTTGGTCAGCGCCGGTTATAATTGCCGGTTTGTTCGCCCGTGTTCCATCAATATTTCGTGGCGTCGTTGCCGCGCACGATAACGAGCAGGCAATGATGAAGATTTGTATTAAGACAGATATTTTTTTCATAAGTAGATTTTTTGACCACAGAGAGCTCAGAGAAATCACAGAGAGAATAGAGAAAAATTTGTATGGTTTCAAGTATTAGCTATTCCTCTTTTTTTAATCTCTGTTACTCCGTGCCTCCTTTGCGGCCTTCGTGGTGAAACTAACCCGCAAGTTGTTTCAATAAATATAATTACTGCTTTTTAACCACAAAACCGCATATTTGCGAAGGTACAAAAAAACCATTTGCATTGAGTTTCGCCTATTTTATAGCCAATCGTATAACGTTTAAATCAAAGCGCACATTTTCAAAATTAATTGTGCGCATAGCCATAATCGGCATTATGCTGGGTTTAGGCGTTATGATACTTACGCTGGCTATTGTACGCGGCTTTAAAGATGAGATAAGGGAGAAAATCCGCGGCTTCTCGGGTGATATCCAAGTAGTGAAATTTGACTTAAATAACTCCTACGAAAACTCACCCTTCGCGGCCGATGATAAATTTGAAAAAAAGGCGAAAACACTTAATAACATCAGTACCGTTGCACCCTTTGCCATTAAGCCGGGCATTATAAAAACGCAAAGCGAAATTGAAGGCGTGGTGCTTAAAGGTGTTGATAAAAACTACAACTGGGCGTTTTTTGGCAAAAACCTGGTCAGCGGCAAGGTGATGGATTTTACCGATACCACAAAGTCCAAACAACAGCTCCTGATTTCGCAGGTTACGGCCGACAGGCTGCAACTTAAAGTTGGCGATAAAATAAAGATGTTTTTTGTGCAGGAATCCATGCGCTGGCGTCCTTTTACCATCAGGGGTATTTTTAGCACAGGTATTGAGGAGGTAGACAAAACCTATGTGATTGGCGACCTTGCCCTGATTAACCGCCTCAACAACTGGAAACCCGGTGAAATTGGTGGCTATGAAATACAGGTTAATAATTTTGATGATATCAATGAGTCGGCAAACGCTGTTGATAATGCGCTGCCCACGCACCTGAAAACATACACCGTTATGGAGAACTATGCGGTTATTTTCGGCTGGCTCGATTTGCTCGACGGTAATACGACGGTAGTATTAACACTGATGATTTTGGTTGCGGTGATAAATATGATATCGGCCCTGCTGATTATGATTGTAGAACGCACCCCGATGATTGGCATTTTGAAAGCTATGGGCGCCAATAACTGGGCCATCCAAAAAGTATTTCTGTACAACGCACTTTACCTTATCGGCATGGGCATGTTATACGGCAATTTGTTTGGTTTCGGAATAGGCCTGTTCCAATCCTATACCCACTTTTTCAAACTCGACCAGGCATCATACTACATGAGTTTTGTACCCGTTCAGTTTAACTGGGTCGAAATCCTGCTGCTAAATGCGGGCACATTGGTAGTTTGTCTGTTGGTAATGCTAATACCATCGATGCTGGTAACCCGCATTGAACCGGTAAAAGCGATACAGTTTAAGTGATGTTAGAGATTGGTTAATTGATGAATAAATTATAAAAATTCCGCAATCGGTACTCCACACTCCTTAGTTCAACCTGTAACTTACCCCAAACCTCATCAACTCACTGTGCGCTTCAAAATTCGCATCGCCAATTATATTCCCCTGGTAATTGGTGAGCCCGTGCGCGTATGATGCATTAAGACCAACCCTGTTATAAATAAGCGCTGCGCCAAATTTAATTCGCACATCGGTAGGTGCTTTATCATGCTTTAACCCGGTTTGTACCGTGGTGTTATTGCCGTCGGTTGTGGTTGCCTTGCCGTTTTCGTAGGTGGTAAGGGTAAATCCCAAATCAATACCAGGCATTAAATCAAGCTTAATGTTTTTTAGGCCGATGCGGTAACCAATGTATGGACTCACATTTAGGAACTTGTTTTTTAAATAAGTTTCGCCTCTTGCATCAACTGGTGGCGCCTGCACAAAATTAGCCCCGGGCAGGTAATCGTATGAGGTGTTGTAAAGCAGGATTCCGTTAATATCGACCTTGCTTTTCAATGCCTCGTAACCCGCCTGCAACCCGGCGATAAAGCCGCCTTTGCTTACAAACTGCCCCTGTAAACCGGCGCCATAACCAAAACCACTCTTGTTGCCATACGGGTTGTTTGTATAGTTTGATATTTTGGGCTGGCCCTGGTGAATATACGATTCAGCCGTTGCCGATTTACCGGCATAACGAAAGAACCCTGAGTTTGCCTGTACCGAAAACTCAATTTTTTGCGCATAAACACCAGTCAGAATGAAAAAAAATGATAAGGTTAAGGTAAATGCTTTCATTTATGCGATGATAGGAAATTAAACTTAAGGTTTACGCCTCCGGCGCCAAAGCGCAGGTCCTGCGAGCCCATGCCAGCAAGCGGGTATTTCAAAAACGGCTCAATAATCAGCCTGTTTTTGCCAAACGGATAACCTACCCCAAAAGCCACATTTAGCGTTTTTGCAAAATAGAAACTGTTAAAACTGTTTCCGGTAGTTTGATCCCTGGTGGCCTGTAATGATGACGACAGGAAAGATGGGTAGTTATACTTATACGAGTACGATTCATTAATAAAAGTGCCGGAACTTAACCCCAGTGAAACGTACGCATCGGATTTGTCGGGATTGATCTCGTATTTCAAATTTAAAGGCACATCAAGCCCTACCAGGCTGGCGTTATAGTTTTTAACCGTTGGCGTTGAGGCTGCAGTAATATTTGCCGCCTGCACGCCATATGAGGACGGCGTAGTTAAATTGCTTTTTGCGGATGCCAAAGCCGTTGGGAAGCCGCCATAACTCATTGAGTTTTGGGCAATAGATATACCGGTTACCACTTTTAAATTCTTGCTTATTTTTATGTCTGATGTTACTCCTGCGCCTAAATTAACCTGGTTGTCGCTCCCTTTCGAGTAATTGAAATAAGTACCCGCGTACACCCCGAACTTTACTTTTTTGTCGGGCACATCAGCATCTTTTTTATTCGGTTGCTTTCCTTTGTCGGTGGCAAACATGTCCATAATAGTTTTGGCAGGTTGTTTTTGCTGCGCGATAACCGGGGCAGGTGTTTTTGCCGCATTAGGATTGTTTATCGGCACATCGGGAGTTGCCGAAGTGTTTGCTGCCGGATTTTTCGGTAATGCTGCAACTGCAGGGGTATTGATAGGTGCCGCTACATTACCGGGTATTTGCTGGAAATTAGCTGGTTTTTTGGTCGGCTGATTAATAGCAATTTGATTACCCGTGTTATTAGGCGCAACAGCAGGCTTAACCAAGGCAGCCAGGTAGTTACTGTCGGGCGCGGTATGGTGATGCCTGTTAATGGCCATGTTATGGTAATTGCTCGTTGCCTTGTTTTGAACAGAGGGGGCGGAGTTGTTCGCCGTATCTTTCTCTATTTTTTTAATCGCTAAATTTTCATGCTTTGGCCGCTGAGTTACCTTTTTTACAATTTCATCTTTTGGCTGGATGTGTTTTCTGTTCATCCAAAGCCCAATACCTAAAAATGCCAGTAAAATTGCGGCAGCACTCCACCATAGCCAGATGATGCCGCGCCGCTTCTTCTGCGCCGGAAACTTCTCCCGCAGCAGCAGCCAGCCTTCATCGGCAGTAGTGTCCTCGTAGTTGTCGAACACTTCCCGTATGCGGTTCTTTAAGTCGTTATCCAACTGATCGTCCATGGTTATGTGTTTCTGCTCGTAATAAATTCCTTAATTTTTCTTTAGCCCTGCTCAGGTAAACCCTCGAGGAACTTTCGGGTATAGCCAGTATTTTTGATATCTCGTCATGACTATAACCATCTACTTCGTATAAATTGAAAATGGTGAGTTGAATGGGCGGCAGTTGCTTCATCAGCTTTAAAATGTCCTGCACATTTAAATTTTCAATAGCGCTAACACTGTTGCCAATAGGCATTGCATTTTCAATTTCAACATGCATCTGAAATTTCAATTCCTTTCTGCGGCGGTCAATAGCGGTATTAACTATAATAGTGCGCAGCCATGCTTTAAATGGCCTGTCGCTACTATAATTTTTTATACTGTTAAATACTTTTATAAAAGCGTCATTTACAACCTCTAAGGCATCGTCGCGATTAATGCTGTAGCGCAAGCTAATACCCATGGCATAGCCATAAAACTGCTTGTATAGCAATTCCTGGTACTTTAAGCTGCCTGTTTTGCACTTGCCAATTATTTCGTCTTCAGCAATGCCGCGCGGTTGATGCATTAAATATGTTTAATTCAGCTCAAATTTATTGTTAATTTATACCCAATACGATGGTAAATACAAAATCGCTACAGCTGATAAAAATTAGTTTGTTGGCGACGTTAGGCTCGGGCAAATAAAAAAGCCGGCATTTGAGCAGGCCGGCTGTTATTATATTTTCTAACTTTTAGCTCTTGAATCTTGGTTCTTGTCAATTGCCTGTTTTTGCCAAATCATATTGCAGCACCAGGTTATTTGCAGTGCCGCCATAAGCCACCATTCTAAATATGTTGCCGTCGAAGGCATAGGCATACAAACCATTTAAATGGGTTTTAGTAACAGGCGCCGAGGCCGAATAGGTTTTGTCGGCAAACTGGACAGTGCCATTTGAATAAAACACAAAGTTGCCTTTGCTGCCGGCATGTACGGTTGTGGTGTCACCAGTAACAGCATAGGTACTTGTAGAAACCGGCGAGATATAAACCGTGATGTTCGCTTTTACGGTGTCGGAAGTATTGTCGTTATGAATATGTATAAGCCTGAACTGCCCGGAATAATTGCCATCGGGTATGGTGGGAGTGGGATTCGAGCTTTTCTTTGCGCCGCAACTCATTGCAATAATGGCCACTAATGGCAGCAACAGGTAAGTAAACTTAAATTTCATATCGAGGCTTATTTTAATACGGTTACGTTAACTTTTTATCAACGCTACAATTATCGGCTTATTTTATATTTTTTTTGCCTCATCCCAAAAAATATCCATTTCGGCAAGGCTCATATCCTTCAGCTGCCTGCCGTTTTCGGCCGCTTTTGCCTCAAGATATTGAAAGCGTTTGATGAATTTACGATTAGTTTTCTCCAATGCATTTTCGGGGTTAATATTTATAAACCGGGCATAATTTATTAGTGAAAACAACAGATCGCCAAACTCACCTTCAGCCCGCTCGTGGTCAATAGTGCTTTCGTCTTCGGCGTTAAATTCGTTTTTAAATTCCTGCATTTCTTCTTCTACCTTGGCCCATACCTGTTTTTTCTCCTCCCAGTCGAACCCTACGCCGCGGGCTTTTTCCTGTATACGTGATGCCTTCACCAGTGCAGGTAATGATGCGGGTACCCCACCCAATACCGACTTGTTGCCTTCTTTAAGTTTTATCTGTTCCCAGTTGCGTTTTACATCGTTTTCGTCCTGTACTTCTACATCGCTGTAAATATGGGGGTGGCGGTTTACCAGTTTGTCGCATATGCCGTTTAGCACATCAGTAATATTAAACTCGTTGGTTTCGGATGCAATGCGGGCGTAAAAAACCAGGTGCAGCATAATATCGCCCAGTTCCTTTTTTATCTCGGGCATATCGGCGCTCAATATGGCGTCTGATAGTTCGTAGGTTTCTTCAATAGTTAAATGGCGCAGACTTTCAAGCGTTTGTTTTTTATCCCACGGGCAGTTAAGGCGCAAATCATCCATTATGGTCAGCAGCCGGGTGAAGGCAGTTTCGGGTGTAGATGCAGTAGATGGGGGCGTTAGTGGCATGTTGTATTTGATTAACACGAATTACACGAATTATTTCGAATTACACGAATTATTTTAAACAACCCTAATTGCACAAATTATTTAGAATTACACGAATTTGGCAAAAGACGGGGGCAGAAATTGTTAAAACCTGAAAACTAACCACAAAAGATTATTTTTATCAAATCTTAAAAAATGGACACTGTGATAACCCACATAAACGTTTAGTATCTATGATCCTTGCCTTCGATAGTTACTATTTTGATGGAAAAGCCAAAACAGTTTGTCTTGAATTTGAGGGTTGGGCCGATATCGATAATTTTAATGTTTATACCGAGGTACTGGAACATGTTGCTGAATATGTACCGGGAGAATTTTACAAACGTGAATTGCCATGTATTTTAAGCCTGCTCGGTAAAATTAATACCGAAAACGTGTCGGCAATAATTGTTGATGGCTACGTATTCCTGGATGACGACGGAAAATTGGGACTTGGCGGACATTTATACGAAGCGATAACGCACAGGTGGCCAGTCATCGGCGTGGCTAAATCAAATTTTGCCACAGTAGACAAGCTGAAAATGCCTGTATACAGGGGTGATAGCAGCAATCCATTGTTTATTTCCTCAATCGGGATGGACGCTGAAATTGCCGCCGCTCATATCAAAAGCATGAGTGGTAAATTCAGAATGCCAACGCTATTAAAAAAGCTCGACCAGTTGACAAAGCAGGTATGATGCTGGCGAAGACTGTTGTGCTATTTACTTAAATTGATGCGTGTAAAGCTTACAAAAAGTAAATATCTTTATTTGTTTTTTAATGATAAAAGTCATGCCCGACTATACCCAAATGCTTTACGATATCGAGGTGCATTCTGTAGCCGGTATCCGCAATTATTTTGCCCAGGGCGGCAGCCCGAACGAGGTACACAATGGTGTTCCGCTTTTTACCACCATGGTCGAAATGTATTTCCGTTCGCCCCGGTTTAAAGATTGCGTACGGGTATTTATCGATGCCGGGCTGCAATTTGATGATCTGGCCTTGCTCGCCGTTTTTACTGATGATGCCGCCAAATTAGCAACATTGATTGGCAACGACCCGGTCATCTTATCCAAAACATATTCGTTATTCAATAATACCTTTACACCATTAACCGGTGGTACCCTGCTGCATTTTTGTGCTGAGTATAACAGCGTTGCCTGTGCAAAAGTATTGGTGCAAAATGGCGCCGATATAAATGCCAAAGCAGCACTTGACGAATATGGCTTTGGCGGCCATACTCCAATTTTTCATACTGTAAATCAGAACTTGAACAACTCCGCGGATATGCTCCTCTTCCTGCTTGAGCATGCTGCTGATTTAAGCATCACCGTAAAAGGCCTGGTATGGGGCAAAGGTTATGAATGGGAAACATTTATCCCGGCCGTAAATCCTATCAGCTACGCCATGATGGGCTCGCTGCCCCAAATGCACCGGAAAGAAGAAACAGTAGCTAAAGTAGTGTCGCTTTTAATTAAACATGCGTATGGGATTGATTATAATCCGGCGAATGTGCCGAACGCATATTTGGTGAGTGGGTAATTTTATTTGGTTGGTCTGGGAGGAGGGAATTTTATTATTTCTTTTTTAGGGGTAGGCGCATCGTTGCCCCATTTTATAATGCGGCTTATGTTTTTGATAGTACCGCTAAACAAGTCCATGTGCCCTTCATCCTCCTCAAAAGTTCCTTCAAGCATCACATAGCTTTTAATATGTTGCCTGATTTCCGGTCTGCGTATACTATCGGGCGACATTTCAACCCATAAAGCGTTTTTGAAAAGTCCGTTTTCATAGTCCTCTTTATGCAAATAAATGCCGTTTCCCTCAAATTCTAAATTCAAATAGCCAAATGTTCTAACCTTGTGTCCCCGGTATTTTTCAGGAGCAACAATTAAGTTCAGTAGCGAAACCTCGTGTATTTCTGAAGTATCAACAATTGGAGTAACTAATTTTTTACCCTTATGGTTGCAGGCTACGACTGCTATACAAATGATTGTTAATAATGTCAAGCAGCTGTTTTTCATAAGGCAGATTAAGTAAACTAATTTACACAACTCATCGCTATTCTCCAAAAAACACTAGGGGTAATCAGTGTAATCATCCTCAATTGGTGTAATCCCTCAAAAACGATTAACTGCCCTTAGCATCTCCCGTTTGCCGGGTGCACCCGGCGCTTTCTCAACTTTGAACCCCAGTGCTTTTAAAGCGCGTTTCAAATTACCTGTAATAGCGTAGGTAACAAATACACCGCCCGGTTTTAAAAATCTGACGGTATGGGCTATGGCCGCATCTTCCCACATTTCCGGCTGTTTTCCAACAGCAAAAGCATCAAAATAAATAATATCGTATTGTTGGGTTGATTGAAAATCATTAAGCGTACAGTGGGCAATTTGCAGCTTGCAGTTAGGGTTTATTAAAATTTCGCCGGCTAATGCTTGCGGATATAGTTCAATAAATTGTTGCCATACTTCGGGCGATATGTACTGATTATAACCAGTCTGGCCAATCATTTCATCGCTAAGCGGGTAAGCTTCAATCCCGGTATAATCCAGGCTGATGTTTTTTTCGATGCAGTAATCAGCGGTCAGCAAAAAATTTAATCCAGTACCAAAACCAACTTCCAGAATTGAAACTGGCGACAAGGGATTTTCGCTTGTATCCAGGAAATATTGCAACCCCGAATTCAAAAAAACATGCCTGCTTTCCTGCAATGCCCCATGTGTTGAGTGGTAGTTTTCACCAACCTGTGGATTATAAATGGTGTTTGAACCATCAGCAGTAGGCACTATTTTTAGTTCATGGTTCATGGCTGATAGTTCATGGTGAAAAAAGCTTTAGATCAATTGAAACGGCTGGGGCTATAAACTATGAACCATCAACTATGAGCCGAAGCTTCTATCCCCATCACCGCTTCGCCTAAATCATATACGGGTACATTGGTCACCTGGCCGCCAATAATGCTCACCGCTGCTGCCGAACGGTATCCTGCGGCACAATGTACCACTATAGGTTTATCTGTCGGTATTTCACTTATCCGTTCACGTAACTCGGGCAACGGAATGGTTATGGCGCTTTTAAATATCAAACCTTCGCTGGTTTCGTTGTTGTTACGTACATCAATTATAGTAAAATCTTCAGTGTGGTGCACAAAGTCGTTTAAATCCAAATCGGGTACTATTTCAAAACCGTTTACAGGTTCTAATAGTGCCGCCTTAATATTTTTCTCGTAGCCTATTTTAGCAGCTTTCGCTATCATTTTATCCAGCTCTGCGTCATCGGCACCAATCAGATAAAACTGCTCATCCGGGCCGATTATCGAGCCAAGCCAGGTTTCAAACTTCTCGCCATCCTGCAGGTTTATGGAGCCTTTTACATGTCCGTTTCTAAAGTCGATTTTGGGGCGGGTATCAACAACCAAAATATCTTGTTCCAATTCCGCATCGTTAGCCACTTTCTGAACAGCGTCGACGCCTGCTTTAAACCCGGGAGCGCCCTTTTTGTTCAGCATTACGTCCCCACCAAAGTATTTTGGTACAAAAGGCTGATCGGTGGTAAGTATCTTAACAAACTGCAGTTCGTCCATCAGTTGCAGCGCATAGTTTTCGCGTAATTCGCGGCCAATGGTGCTTTGCAAATTAGGGCTCATGTTTTTCCCGCATAATGAGCCGGGGCCATGCGCAGGGTACACTATTACGCTGTGCGGCAGCTTCATCAGCTTATCGCGGGTGGAGTGGTACATCTGCCGGGCCAATTCTTCTTTTTTTGCGGTTATATTACCCACATTCTCGCGCAAATCAGGGCGACCAACATCGCCTACAAACAGGGTATCTCCAGTAAACAGTGCGGTTTCCTTTCCGTCCTCATCCTCAATCAAAATACAAATTGAATCGGGGGAGTGGCCGGGTGTATTTATAGCCTGAAGTTTAATGTCATTTAGCTGTATTACATCGCCGTCATCAAATGTCTCATGCGGATATTCCGCGCCGGTGAGTTTGCTGGTGTAAATTACAGCGCCGGTAGTTTCGTGAATCTCAAGGTGCGAGCTCACAAAATCGGCATGAGGGTGGGTTTCAATAACGCCCACAATGTCGGCGCTGTGCTGTGACGCAAAATCATAATAAGGCTGCGGATCGCGCGCAGGGTCAACCACAATCATTTTGCCGGTCCTGATCAAGGCATAGGAGCCATGCGCAAGCCCCTTATCGTAAAACTGCTGGATTATCATTTGGCTGCAAATATAATGTTATTTCGGATTTCGGAATTTCCATTTCGGATTTGTGGTAGTATGATGACGGTAGGTTAATTATTTTGAAATTTGTCTAAATCATAATTAACATGGTTAATGGATTTCATACGTGCAATGGGGTTCGGATTAGTAAATCAACGCAGTCATCTAAAATCAACGGTTCAAATTTCCTCCCTTTTCACCAGCAAAAACTCATCTCCATCTAGTGGCAAATACCCATACTCATAACAAAAATGATAGGTTTTGCCATTTTGAGTATGGTAGCTGCGCGTATGGTATTCAAAATCAAACCCTTTTGATAATAATTTTTTCCGGGTGGTTTTTGTTTTGCCGCCGGGGTTAAGTTCCTGTAATATCCGCCGGTTTCGCTTCAGAATATTATTGACGTTGCGCACCAAATTATAGCTACTGCTGTTAAGCTGGTTATTGTAATTATTGCGGCACAGGTCGTTACAGAACTTTTTGTCGGCCCGGCCCTGCAGAGGAGTGCCGCAGTCGAGGCATAGTTTTTCTTCGTTCATTGGCTTAAAGATACAAATAATATTATCCGTTTGCAAACGGTTGCAAATGGATATTGTCGACTATAAACGGTTATTAACCGGCTAAAAATTTTAGTAACCCCAACCTTTGTGGTGTCAATTAAAAACAAATTAAAATTTAAAAACATGAATTCATTAAGAAACAGCGTACGCCTGGTGGGTCACTTGGGTACCGACCCTGAAGTAAAAACATTTGACACCAGCAAGCAACTTGCAAAATTTCCGCTCGCAACAAACGAAACTTATAAAAACGACAAAGGCGAACGAATTACAGAAACCCAGTGGCACAACCTGGTTGCCTGGGGCAGCCAGGCAAAATTTATTGGCGATTACCTTAAAAAAGGTGACGAAGTTGCCATAGAAGGGAAGCTTACTAACCGAAGCTGGGTTGACAAAGACGGCAACAAACGCTATATGACAGAGATAATAATAAACGATTTTATAAAGCTTAAAGGATAACCTGAAAAACATAACAATATGAAAAAGTATATTTTGATTGTCCTGATGGCTTCATGTACGTTTGCTGCCCGGGCACAGAAACTCGACAAACTGAGAATTGATAAAATTACAGGCGACACTACGCTGCTAACCAAAGAGCAGGTTTTGGCAAACCCGTTCACCATTCCCGGTCATTACCTGGCCGGGAATATTATGAAAGGGAAAGACTACTGCGTGCTCAGCTTGCATCTTAAGGATGGTATGGACATACAATATTCGGTATTAAGCGGTGATAAAGCTATCGTGAAATTTGCCGACGGTAAGCTGTTGGAACTAAAAGCAATTGGTGACACCTATTCATCCCTTATCTCTTATGCCAACCCAGCTGTTGCCGAAAGCTCTTTGGCGTTCGATTTAACAGGCACTGACATTGCAGAGTTAAAAAACCGGAAAATTGCGGTTATCAGAATTAACACCTCACTAGGTCCGTTTGACTACGACATAAAAGATGGCAAAAGCGAAATAATAAAAAAACAGCTGGAATTGATAATGAAAAGATAGAATTGAAAAGGGCTTCTCCGGGAGCCCTTTTAATTAATCTTATAAACTTAATCCCTCATTCAACTTAACCAACTTATTTCAACCCAATCAACTAATCACTATATTTGTTATGTACTTAGAAGCAAAAGAAACAGCCCGGCTTTACAAACTACTAAGCGATAAATTAGGCAGCGATACAACCGAGGCGATGTTTAAATACATTGATAGCAAAACCGAACGTTCAGTGGAAGCAACAATTAAAACATTAGCTACAAAGGAGGACATTGCCAATGTTCGTAAAGAGGCCAGTGAAAACAAAGCCGAAACTATTAAGTGGATGTTTATTTTTTGGATGGGCCAGGTCGCCGCAACATTAGCAATAATTGCCTTGTACGCTAAGAAATAGTTAACGCTAATTTCACTTTCACTCCCCTTTTAAATAAACAGTTTTCTCAACAATGGTATGAATTACTTCATCCAGTTCCTTTGCGGTGGCATCGATATGGTTGATAATTTCTTTGTTCATCGGGTTATCCAATGTATTCCGGTCGAATAAATTTACCAGTCCAAGTATGGTTGCTACCGGCCGCCGTATTTCATGCGAACTGATTGAAGCAATTTCCTGCAGTCGCCTGGTCTGGTCCTTTACATGGTCCTGGTTTCGTTTATTTTCAATTAAAACCCTAAGAATATTGGTGGTACGCTCAATCATGCGAAGTTCTTCGCCCTTTGGCTCGCGTTTTTGGTTGTAATAAACGGCAAATGTGGCCAGCACTTTGGCACTGTTTGAGCTGATAACGGGGGTTGACCAACAAGCCCTCAACTGGTGAGGTAGCGCAAACTGTTTGTAATCGGTCCAAAGCGGGTCAGTCTCAATATCGCTTACAATTACCTGGCTGCGGTGGTAAGCAGCAGTACCGCACGAACCGGCTCTCGGCCCAATCGCCGACCCATCAATGGCCATACAGTATTCAGCAGGCAGACTTGGAGCGGCAAGATGGTAAACTTTTCCCTGCGCCTCGTCAATTTCCAGAACAGAGCAGATCATGTCAGGATATATTTCTTCAATTCCTTTGAGTAATTGCGTAACAGTTTGCGAGAGTGTATACGATGACGAGGCATTTAACTCAAGCACATTTTTTTCGAGGGCCAAAATCAGTCGTTGCGTTTTTATAGCTGTAATATCTCTTATAAAGACGGCTATTTCGCCTTTATAAGGATAAATATTTACCCTTAACCACCTCTTCAATTGTTCATTAAAATATTGCAACTGACTTGACATACTGCCGTTAAATGCGGTCTCAAATTCGGCAAGTACCGTATCGGTTAACCCAAGGTTGTTTATCTGCTTAAAATTTAAGTCAACCAGTTGTTCAGCTTTTAAATTTGTAATAGCCTGGAAAGCAGGGTTGAACGATATTACCCGCCATTTGCTATCGATAATAAAAAAACCTTCGTTGAAGCTTTGAATAATATGCTGAGTATTGCCTGCAACGTCATCATCGCCTGCACTTATAAAATTAGTGGTTAAATTTACGCCGGTAGCGTAAATGAGGTTATCATCTGCATTAAGAAAAATCGACCATCTAATATTGTAATATCGCCCGTTTTTTGCTTTAATACGGCTTTCGTGCCCGGTAATATTATTCTCAACTGATAGGTTTCGTAGTAAATCGTCCTGTCTCTTTAGGTCGGCAGGATGAAAAAAATCACTCGCTTTGCTGTTTTTTAACTCGTCTTCGGTATAACCCAGGATCCGTCTGAAAGCCACATTTGCTCGTATAAAAGCGCCGTCCCTGTTC
This sequence comes from Mucilaginibacter flavidus, assembly GCF_024055575.1. Classification (GTDB taxonomy): domain Bacteria; phylum Bacteroidota; class Bacteroidia; order Sphingobacteriales; family Sphingobacteriaceae; genus Mucilaginibacter; species Mucilaginibacter flavidus. The sequence continues at coordinate 31,353 of NZ_JAMXOE010000024.1, forward strand.
AGCAGGCAGAAAAAATCGGTTGATTGCTCAAAAAGAAATATGAGATTTGAACCCATTTCCTATAAGGATAAGGTAAGCATGTATGGTAAAATTAACGATTTTTTACGGAAAATACGAAATAATACAGTGAATAGTGAGTTAGTAATATTTAATATTTACCACCTCCGGGTGATAAGCCATAAAATATCAGGTTTATCCATCGTTACCAATGACCAATGACGGCGCAGTGAAATGACCAATCAAAAACTACGGAGTCGTCACCGCCACCGGCAATACTTTCCCATTAAAAAAGCGGTGCGCCGTAACGGCAAAATCAGCAATGTATTTACCCATTTCGAACGCCATAACAGGTGATTGGTAGCCCGGGAAGGCCTGCTCCAGCATTTCAGTTTGTGCCGAGCCCAATGCAAGGCAGTTAACCTTAATTTCCTGTTCGGTCAATTCCAGCGCCAGGCACTCGGTAAGGGAATGCAGCGCTGCCTTACTTGCAGAGTAAGCAGCCATGCCGGGGAACTTAGCGCTGCCCTGGAAACCGCCCATGCTGCCAATATTAACTATATGAGCGCCTTTGGGCATAAGGCCAAGCAGCCCTTGTATTATACGCACATGACCTATGAAATTGCTTTGCAACATCTCAACAAAATCGGTCTCCAGCAGTTTCGCAAATGGTTTATTAATAAGTACGCCGGCATTGTTGATCAATACATCAACGCGGTTATCAAAATTAGCGCTGATGAATTGCCGCAGCCCGGCATAGTCGTCGTGCACAATATCAAAAGCCAGTGCAAATATCTCGGCATCGGGGTTTAGGCCGTGGGCAATCTCGAGCAAGCGTTCCAGCTTATCCTGCGAGCGGGATAAGGCTATTACTTTATGTTTGCCCGATAATATCAGCTCAAGTACGGCTTCGAAGCCTACGCCGCTGCTGGCGCCTGTTACAATAACGTTCATAGAATGTAGCCTCTAAACCCCCATCGCTTGCCGCCTTAGCTTTAGCGGGTGGCGAAAAGGAGTAATTAAAGTTTTATATGTGATACCGCAAATATATTGTAAAGCATTAGTTTGGTAAGTAAAATATTTTTAAATAAATCTGTATTTTTGTTTTATGAGCATACAAGTTGTAACAAACGAAAAGGGAAAGAAGACCGCTGTGCTAGTTCCAATTGCCGATTGGGAAGAAATACAAAAGCGTTTAAATACCGAACAATTTTTTGATGAATTCGCCTCATCGATGCAGGCAATTAAAAATGAATTAGACGGTGGAGTTAAATTAAAAAAAGCGAGAAACCTAACTCATGGACATTGAGGTTAGCTATACGCCTGATTTCGAAAGGCAATTGAAAAGATTGGCTAATAAGTACCCTTCAATTTACAAAGATCTTGATTCTGTAATCGACAACCTTGAAGTGAACCCACAATCGGGTGAATCATTAGGTAAAAATTTATACAAAGTGCGAATGCCCATTTCGAGTAAATCGAAAGGCAAAAGCGGCGGGGCCAGAGTGATTTCCTATGTTTTGCTTAAAAATAATTCCATATATCTGGCTGCGATTTATGACAAGTCTGAGCAATCAACTATTGATACCCAACGTTTGCTTAAAGTTTTAAGAAATTTAGGTCTGTAAATATCCTCACACCACCAACTTTTGCTCAACAGGATGTTTGATCAGATAAAATCCGTCATTTATCAGTTTTTTAAATTCAGGTTGCATATTCGCTTTGTTTTCTAAAAAAGCCCTTATTTCATCGGCAAGTTTTAGTTCCACGCCTTCGTGGTCAAGTATTTCTAATATCTCTAATGCGCATAGCCAGTCGTCCTGATGGTGTTTTTGCAGCATCATCCATACGTTGCCCAAAAAACCGAAGTCGCCGCCGGTTTGCCTGCGATTGCGTACTTGCTGGTAAAGTTTGTGCAGTTCTTTTGTATTTTGATCGTAAGCGATGTGGTGGGTAGCTGTATTTGATTTATACGCAATTTCTAAAAACGCCGCTTTATCAGCGGCACCGCAAAAAACAGAGACAATTTTATCGCCAACGGCCATATCATAAACCCCCCATTCGGGCTTAAATAGTTCTTCACCATCTTTATCCGTAACTGTGCAGTTCTCAAACGTAATAAGCTGCGTTTTTCCGTTCGAGGCGTGTATTTTCATTACATAGCCGGTAACGGTAATGCCGCTTTCAAAGTTTAGTTCGGTGGTTTTACCTTTTTCAATGCCGAAATAATTAAGTTCTTCAACACTTAAATCTTCCAGTGGAAGGGCATGGCCTTTTAGTTTACCCACCGGCGAGCTGAAACCATCTTTATGATAATCCTTACCATGGCCCTTCAACTGTTTATTGTCGACTGCCAACGCCGATGGCCCGGTAGTTTTTATAAATACAGGTAACCCTTTATGTTGCGTAAAACCATTAAATGTCCCTGAGACCTGCAGGCCTGAACTGTAAACTGCGGTGCATGTGTTTTCACTGTCCACAGCCTTTTGCAGCCCGTATGTTCCGCCCCTGCGAAACGACATGGTGTTGGCAAAGGTTTCCAGTACATCAATCAGGTTTTGAAACGTCGGGGTAACAAACAACTGCGGTTGCGTTGTGGTAATATCATAGCTGTAATTCACCGCAGCAATAGTATATGGTATCTTTTTGATACCACAATCCATGCAGCTTGAACTCTCGCCGATTGATGACAGCAACCCGGCGCCATAAATTTTAGGATTTTCAAGCGTACCTATAAGCCCGTACTCTACCGTCCACCAATGCAGGCGGCTTAATAACGCCATTTCAGAAGGTTCGCCCATGTTTTCCTGGCGATAGGCCAGCAATTCTTCGGCCTTTTTTATTTCGGCCGCATCGGCATCGGGCATTTCTTTTAATATCGATAAAGCCCTTATGGCTTCGTACAATTCAAAGTCCTGCGCCGAAAACATAGCTTTTGCACCTATCGACCCAAAGTAACTAAGGTATTCATGATAGTCTTTATCCGCAATGATAGGCGCGTGTCCCGCAGATTCATGGATGATATCGGGAGCTGGTGTATACTCAATATGGTTTAACTGGCGTATATCGGCGGCAATAACTAAAACCCGGTAGGCCTGGTATTCCATAAATGCCGCAGGAGGTATAAATCCATCAACAGTAACAGCACCCCAGCCAATTTTACCCAACGCATCGTTCATCTCCTGCAGACTTGGTATTTTTTCTATCGTTAATCCGGCTTTTTCAAGGCCCGGGATGTAAGGGTAATAGGCAACATCTTTAAGGTAGCTGTAGTTTTGCCGCATTACGTAACGCCAAACCGCGTGGTCGATAGGGGTGTAGTGCTCGTAGTGCTGGTCAACAATAAATTGCTTTAAATGTGCAGGTAAAGCAGCCACCTGCGGGTTATTGAAATTATTAAAACCGGCCATTATTTGGTATATTTTAGAAAACCCAAAATTAGGAAATTAGTTTAACCGGCAAATTTAATTTGGTGTAGATAAATAATAAAATTACAGAATTATTGAGATGTTCTTGGCTGTGTTTAAAGTCTATTTATTCTATAGAGTAGACGAATGTGCAAATTAAATTCTGCTTAGTGTGGATTATACAATATCGTTTTCTAAGTTGTTTTTTGCTGGTAAACCCGCTTGTAAACGGCTGGGTTTAATCATATAATAAAGACCAGAAAGAGCAACAAAAACCGAGATTAGATAAAACGATGTCGCTATCAGCACGCCGATATCTGCATTTATCGGGAAAACCTTAGAAAGTGCGGTAAAAAAAGCCTCGCGGGCGCCTGCGCCACCTGCTGTAGGGATCAGAATAGCAAAGCCTGACAGTAAAAACGACAACAGGTAGGGCGGAAACGTGCCCTTGAAACTTGCCTGGTAAAAGTCGGGCTGGCTTAATATTATACAAAGTACTGTCGCTAGTTGCAGTAATTGCAGCACCAGCGCCTTTGCATGGGCCTGGAAAAAATAGCGGGTGTAATCCTTGAAAAATTTATGTATAACAAAATAATAGATTAATGATCCGCCTGCAAATATTCCCGCTGCCATCCAGGTGTATGCAGCAAGCTGGGGTATAAAAAATGAAAGGGTAACGGCCAATAATCCAATTATCCAAAGTCCGCTCAGCCTGTCGAACATCACCGCCCAAAAAAGCCTTTTAACCGGTACCTTGTAAGTTTTGTTGATGAGGTACATTTTGTAGCCGTCGCCGCCAATGCCGCCCGGCAGTAATATGTTATAAAACATGCCCAAAAAGTACAGCCGTAAATTGTATTTAGGGTTAAGATTTAACCCTATCGATCTAAAAAAGCTTAATAACCGCCATGCAGACACTATCATGGAAAGAAGGAAGCAAATAATGGCAATGACGTACATCCACCAATATTGAGGGTGTAACAGCCTGTATTTTACCGCGTTAAAATCGACTTTAGTAAAAACCCAAATAAGTAATACAGTGGTAATGCCAATTTTTAATAATAGCTTGGCAATGTTCCATATTTTTTGCTTGAATGTTTTGGGCTTTAACTCTTCGGTAGCTTCTTCTGCCGCGTCTTCAATGTTTTTCATGCAGCACAAAGATAAGTAAAACGCATTAAGGCCAGAGTTTCGGGCATGTTATTTCGGAACAAGTTTAGGCGCGATCCTGGTAAGTACACCGGGCAAAAACCTGCTTAACCATAGTCCAACCCGTTCGCCGCTTAACTTGCCGATAAAAGCTTCAAAGGCTCCTCTTTTAATCGCTTTCATAATTTGCCTGGCCGCACGATCGGGTGGCAGGCCATTTTCTATATTTTCAGACGGTGCACCTAAACCATAAGGTTTGTTGGTAACGGCATATAACGAGATGTTGGTGCGGATGTAGCCCGGCGTAAGTATGGTTACTTTGATATTATTGGCCGCTACTTCGGCCCGCAGGCAATCAAAAAAACCGTGCAGGGCGTGTTTGGCAGCAGCATAGGCCGACCGCATAGGCGTCCCTATCTTACCCATAACACTACTGGTAACTACAAAATGCCCGGTTTTCCGCTCCAAAAAATGGGGTAGAAGGGCCTTGGTTAGCACAACATAACTAAAGTAATCCAGTTCCATCAGCTTACGATGCACTTGGATATCGGTATCAATAACCAATGAGCGTTGCGTAACGCCGCCGTTATGTATCATAATGTCTATCACCCCGAAGCGCTTAATTGCCTCTTGTACGGCAGCATCTAACGAGTTTGTGTCGGAAAGATCTAACGGAAGCACTTGAACTGATTCTGGGGCGCTGCACGCTTGCTTCACCCGCTCTAATTCATCTACTCTCCTGCTCGACAATATCAATTTTGCGCCACAGGCCGACATGGCATAAGCAAGCGCTTCGCCAATTCCTGACGAAGCGCCTGTAATCCATACAACTTTATTGTTAAAGTGATTGTTCAAAAATACTGTTGTCCGTTATGCTTTCTTATCGTTTTTCTCCAGCAGTTCCAATATCCTGTCAAGCTTATCAACCTCAATCGAATTCAGCTTTTTAAGTAGTTCCTCTATTTCTATTTTAGCCTCGCAATTGGTCCTGTAATCTGCGTCGGCCTGGGCCCGGTCGCGTTCGCTTTGGCGGTTTTGTGCCATCATGATGATCGGGGCTGCATAGGCTGCCTGGGTCGAGAAAACCAGATTAAGCAAAATAAAAGGGTAAACATCCCATTTATAGGCAAAGCCTACAATGTTTAGCACCATCCAGGCCAGTACAATGAGGGTTTGGATAATAATGAATCGCCACGAGCCCATGCCGTTTGCAACCGAGTCGGCCAGGCGCTGGCCAAATTCTAATGAGTCCTGGTGCATCTGGTGCCAGGTTTTGTTGTGTTCCATAAGGGGTTTAAATTAAATTTCTTTTTTGATAAATATATGGAATGGAGAGCCAAGAACCAAGAGACAAGAATCAAGAAAAAATAGAACTGCCGGAAAATTACCAATTGGAGCAGCTTCTATTTCAGGTTACTGACTTTCTTCTTCTCTCTTGGCTCTTAATTCTTGGCTCTTGGTTCTGAAAAAAACGTATTTCATTTTTTTGATAAACTTTTATAGTTTAGGTTTGGGGATATTTAACCGCTGCAAAGAAACCTAAGCGTTGCCTTTATAGCCCACTTTTGTTGTTTTTAAAAAGATAATTACGGCCCGGTATGCAAGAAGACATGATCCTGGAAACCATATCGGTTACCAAAAACTATTTTGGCGATAAATCTTCAGGAGTTAATAACGTAACCATATTCATCCCCAAAGGAAAAGTTACTGCTATTGTAGGAGAAAGCGGCAGTGGCAAAACCACTTTGTTGAATTTATTATATGGTTTGTTGCAGCCCGACAGCGGCGAGGTTTTTTTTAAGGAAGAACGTATTTTAAAACGCGAAGAAAAGCTGCAGCCCGCCCACGAGGCCATGCGCCTTGTTACCCAAAATAACCAGGACATGGATCTGGAAGCCAGCGTTTGGGAAAGCGTGCGCTCGGGCTTGCGGATCGGCGAAATTGGGCTTGATACCGAGGAAAAGAAAATAACCGACTCGCTGAACATGCTTGATATTTTGCCGCTAAAAGACCAGCCATTCGGCAAGCTTAGCGGCGGCGAAAAACAGCGCGTAACCATTGCCAAAGCCCTGATAAGCAAGCCCGAAGTTATTTTGCTGGATGAGCCATTTAACCAGGTTGACGCCACTTACCGTGAAGGCCTGCAGCACGACATCCGCTACATTGTAAAGGAGTGGGGGGTAACCGTTGTACTCGTAAGTCATGACCCTGCCGAAATACTCTCGATGGCTGATGAACTGATAGTTTTGAAGGAGGGTGAAATTGTTGAAAACGGCAGCCCCGAGGAACTTTATAATACGCCTAAGTTACTGTACACTGCCCAGATACTGGCCAGCAGCAGTCAGCTTACATCCGACGAGGCCAAAAGCTGCGGTATAAAAAGTAAACGCGGCACGGTAGTGGTTTATGCCGAGCATGTTAAAATTGTCAAAGGTTTCGGTGCTAAATGGACGGTTAAACAAATACTTTTTAAAGGATTTTTTGAAGAGCTGATAATTGAACGCGGAGGGGTAATACTGAGGGCAAATAACTACAGCAAAGGTAAATATGATATTGGTAGCAAAATAAGCGTTAACATTGAGGACTATTTTGAATTTGGTAAATGGGAAACGCCTGCAAGATCGTTGCCGAAGGATATTTAGCTTTTGTGTGAGTAAGCTGATTAGGTGAGTGCTTAAGCGTTCCATTTTTCACAGCGGAACACCCGGAACGCTATGGAACGTGTTGTTTATCAATTGTTTGGTATTTTTTAAAAAATGACTTTTAATCTTCTGAACGTCTATGGTCACAAGATCAATAACAGCAGATAACCAACAAAGCCAGCTTCGTATCCCTATTTAGCAATCCGCAACCGCAGCTTCTTTCGGACTTTTGGACTTTCGGACTTCATTCTTTTCTTTCCTATATTTCGCGAGGTTGATCAGCAAAACACTGCCTAATATTACAAACAGCCCCACCAATTGTATCAATGATACATGCTCGTGTATAAATACCACGCCCAATATCACCGCTATTACCGGGTTAACATAGGCGTAAGTGCTCACTTGTGTTGCGGGCCTTACCTGCAGCAGCCAAACGTACGCGCTGTATCCAGCTATCGAACCAAAGAAAACTAAATAAGTAACCGCCAGCCAGCTGCTGGTGTGTATACTATCGAGGTTTAAATTATTAAACTCGCCATGTAAAGTGCTAACCGGTACATACACAAACCCGGCAGCCAACATTTGCCAGGCTGCGCTAACCGACCCGGAGCCGGATGATGGCCGATGTTTAGAGAATAACGACCCGCCCGACCATGATATCGACCCGAACAGTAACAACAGCATCCACGGTAGCTTTGATGCGCCGCCACCCGAAAACATAACGCCAAGCTGTTCGCTGAACAACAGTATTACCCCAACAAAACCTATAATTAATCCAATTATAGTTGCATTGTTTTTTAGATTGATGCCCCAGTTTGGCTTATCAAGCAATACAAACCAGATAGGCGCCGACGATACCATTATGGCCACCATGGCGCTTGGCAGGGTTTGCTCGGCCCAAATTACTATACCGTTGCCAATAAACAACAGCAGGATACCGGTTATGGCTGCATTGATGATATCACGTTTTACAAAAATCTTTTCACCCTTTGCCACACACCAGCCCATCATTAAAGCCCCGGCAATAATAAAGCGGATGGCACCCAGCATAAACGGTGGCAGGCCACCCTGCTCAGCAATCCTGATAAAAAAGTAGGTGGAGCCCCATACAACGTAAACTATTGCAAAGGCTATAATTACCAATAGGGGAGAAGCTGATTTTTGTGAGGTTGAAGGCATGATTTATTTATTTTTCGGGTATTACCAATTGTTGTTGTTCTTTAACCGTCTCCAGCACTATGGTGGTGCGCGTACTTAAAAGATTGGGTATTTTGCTGAACTCGTTGCGCATCAGGTGCATCAGCGAGGCAGAATCATAAGTGCGTACTTTTACCAGGTAACAATCGTCGCCGGCTATGTGGTGCACTTCCTGTACTTCGGGTATTTTGGCCAGTTGTTTGGCCGTATCGTTGCAACCGGGACCGTCGGCAGCTTTCATAAAAATAAAGGCTAGCATTTTTTGCTGCAGCGCTTCGGGGTTTATGCGCGCGGTGTATTGGCGGATAACATTTTTCTGTTCCAGTTTTTTAACGCGCTCTAGTATGCCCGATGGCGCCATGCCCAGTTCGCGCGCCAGGTCGGCGTTGCTGATGCGGGCATTGTCCTGCATTAACCGTAAAATATGCAGGTCTGTTTTATCCAGTATGATCTCTGTTTCGCTAATTATACTGTAATATTACAGTTATTTTGAATTTAATTCATAATAGTATTTTAAAAAATGAATTTAATTCGACAAAAGTGACTATTGTGTGTTTGAACTTCTTTTTGCTACTTGTCCGTCGCATTCTTGGCATTGTGGCCGTGGGGATTCGGGGGATTCATTTCGGCTGTAAACCTGTGAGAGGATTATAGCATAGTTTTGTGTTTCTGTTCACAGTGGAACATAAGGAACAGGGTGGAACAGTAAATTGGCCCAATGGTTCACTAAAAAGCCTGTTCCTACATCAGAAACGCGGTTTTTTATAATTTGCCATGTCAAAAAACGTAAAAAGTACTGACAAATTAGTGTCAGCATTTCAAGCGAAGAGACTTAGCTTATTTGGCGCGGGCATATTCGGCGATACGAACAATAGCTTATTTCGGACTTCCTTATATCTTAATCACCTTATCCCTCTTCTCTGCAGGCTTATGCTCCTCCGGTTTCGGAATATGCTTCACAATAAACACCAGTGCTCCTGCCAATACTTTCAGCGCTTTAAAAGAAAAATGCACGAATGGCTTTATAACCCGCCAGGTGTCGTGCAGGGTGTCCATTGTAGTAACCGGTTTTTCTTTGGGTTGATTGCCTATCCGCTTTGAGTTTTGATTTGCCATAGTACTTTTGTGTAGATTGATATAGGTAATCCTAAACCGTGCCAAGATGATCATTGGTCATTGTGTCATTAGTCATTGGTGGATGATTTAGATTAATTAAATCGCTAATTTGCATCAGTAAATCGCCCCATCCTATGCAATCATTCAAAATCGGTGAGATCAACCTGAAATCGGTGAACTCCAAAAAAATAAAGTTTGTATTGTCATTGCTGCTGATGGTTACGCCTGTCTGCGTAGCATTCGCCCAAAACGTAACTCCCGTTGTTAAAACCAACCATGGGTATGTAAAAGGCCTTAACGAGAATGGCATAGCGGTATTCAAAGGTGTACCGTATGCTGCACCACCCGAAGGAGCACTACGCCTTATGCCCCCTGCCGCACATGCCGATTGGAATGACACCCTTGCCACGCAGCAGTTTGGCGCAATAGCCACGCAGCCTGGCAATAAAAATGTACAGGGTAGCGAAGATTGTTTATCATTAAATATCTACACACCCAAAACGGATAATAAAAAACGCGCTGTATTGGTGTGGGTACACGGTGGCAGCATGACAGCCGGCGCCGGTAAAGGCGAAGACGGCCATGCCTTTGCCGATAAAGACGATATTGTTACCATAACCATTAATTACAGGCTTGGCGCCCTCGGTTTTTTATACTTGGGCGATTTGGATAAGCGCTACGCACAATCGGGTAATTGCGGGTTGCTGGATTGTATTGCGGCGCTGACCTGGATAAAACACAATATTACAGCCTTTGGCGGCGACCCAAACCGGGTTACCCTTATGGGCGAATCCGCAGGGGCGAAGCTGCTTAGTGCGGTGATGGTGGCACCCAAATCGAAAGGGCTTTTTCAGCAATACATCGCAGAAAGCGGCTCGGTTCAATGTGTAAGGGATATTAATACTGCAAAAAATGAGCGTTTGAAAATCTTACATCAATTGGGTTTGGGCAAAAATGACGGCCTTAAATTGCTTACCCTGCCTGCCGATTCTATAATAAAGGCACAGAGTATAGTCTGCGCCGGTATTGGCGGCAATTCATTCTTCGGGCCGGTTTATGATGGGGTGACGATTACCACTGATGGCCATAAGTATGCCGGCAGTACGGCCATGCCGCGTATTAAGGGAATCATCGGCACAAACAAATATGAAGCTGCCGCATTTATAAATGGTAACGAAAAATTAAAGAATCCCGATACCGCAATTTTAAAGTCGCTTTTTGGCGATAACTATAAGCTGGTATACAAAAATTACCAGCACGAATCAAAATTTGCCCGTCCTTATGATGCAGCCGTTACCGTGCTAACGCAGTATATGTACCAGATGCACAGCTATCGTTTTGCCCATTGGCTTGCGCTAAACGGCCGGCCGGTATGGATGTACCGTTTTGACTATGATAACGGCCAGAAATATGGCGCTATGCATGGCGAAGAATTGCAATATGTGTGGAACGACCCTAAACTACGGCAGGCAGCAAAAGAAAGGCAGCAACTGGCCGCAAACATACACGCTGCCTGGGTAGCCTTCATCAAAACCGGCGACCCCAACACACCGTTATTACCCGCCTGGCCAAACTATAATGCGACCACCTACCACGTAATGGTATTTGACAAATTGCCGAAGGTGGTTGACTTAAGCTATGTTTATGATGACCGGGATTTTCCGTCGCAGGTTTTTTTGTTGAAGTAGGAATTATGTAACAAATTATCAAAACTTTGTCATTGCGAGCGAGGAACGAGCGCGGCAACCGCAAACTTTACAGGGCGGACTAGCTCAGTTCGCGATTACTTGGTTCCTCGCAATGACAAAATGGACTAAGCTTTCTTCAAAGTTATAACCGTAATCTCCGGCCATATCCCTAACCTGCCCGAAAAAGCTAAAAAGCCGAATCCCCGGTTTACATACAAATAGCGGTTTTTTTCGTTGGCCAGGCCTGCCCAGTCAAGGTAACGGAACTGTACGGGGCTCCATCTTAAACCCGCCGTTTCAACCCCAAACTGCGCCCCGTGGGTGTGGCCTGCCAGTGTCAGATGCACGGTTGTTGGGTGGTATCTTACCTTCTTCTCCCAATGTGTAGGGTCGTGCGAAAGAAGTATCTTAAACGAGTCATTGTCCAGGCCCTGCAATGCTTTATCCAGGTCGCCTTTTTGGATAAAGCCAAATCCCCAGTTTTCGACGCCTATTAGGGATATTTTCTGACCATTTTTCTCTATCTCAACATTTTCGTTCAGCAATAAACTGTAACCTAAAGTTTTGTGGTGCTGTTTTAATTTATCAAGATTAGCTGCCTTTTCAGCCTCGCTGCCCCACTCAACATAATCGCCATAGTCATGATTGCCTAATATTGAAAATTGCCCGTAAGGCGCCTTGATTTCGCCAAACCTGCTAATGTAAGGTTCAATTTCCCAGGCAGCGTTATTTACCAAATCGCCAGTGAAAACAAACAGGTCGCTTTTTTGTGCTTTGGCCAAATCGATTCCGCGTTGTACTGCTGCCGTGTTGTCAAAACTGCCTGAATGGATATCGGATAGCTGTGTAATGGTAAAGCCGTCAAAAGCATCGGGCAAATCGGTAAAATAAATTGTTTGGCGGTGTACCCTGTAATCATATTTGCCTTTAAACATGCCATATAATAAGCCTGTAAACGGAAATGCCGCTACAAGCACTGCGGCTTCGCTTATAAACTTGCGGCGCGAGGAAAAAAAAGGTTTGTCGGCCTTAGGCTTACTTTTTAGACCGGTAAAATGGTTTATAATTCCGTAAAAAAAACGTCCGGTATCGCCCAAAAACAGCACCACTGCAAAAAAAACTTTGGTTATAAAAAATGTAATGAAGAAGCTAAATACCCATTCGTGAAAGGGTGTCATGCCTTTAGCAGTTCCGAAACTACCCAGGCCGGTTAAAAATAATAACGATACACCAATTGATATTACCAGGTATCCAAGAGTAATCAACCTGCGAAACCTGGCTGATCTCCAGTCTTTGGTAAGGGTTCGAAGGCCGTAAAAAACATACCAGTCAAGCAATAAGCTTATCGCAGCAATAATTAAAAATATGTCTAAAAAGTTACTCCTGTGCACAATGATTTATTAAAAGCCGCAAGATATTAAAGTTAAGGTAATTGCGGCGTAAAAGTTTTGCGCCCATGTTGAATTTGGGCCGGGGTAAATTAACTTTTGCTTTAATTTTTTAAAAAGCATATTTTGGCTTTAGTTTTTCTTTTAAACTATGGTGACTTGTTGTTGTGCGGCTGGCAAAATTTATATGAAGAATGGGTTGTTTTAAACGGCTAACTATAGCTATTTTGTTGATTTTGTTTTTTTTGAAGACGGATTTGGCATCTGGACAGCTTTCGTTTATTACGTCCTCTCTTGCCATCGCCTCAACCCATACCGACGCAATTATTCATACTAAGGGAACTTTCCCGGCTGCGCGGTCCGACTACACCGCAGCTGCCACTGCAACCAATGATTGCCGCAGTAAAATAGTCTTTACAAAGCTTCCTGCTTCGGGTGTGGTTTTAGCATCCGGACTTCCGGTTAAAGTTTTCATAACTGCAATCGATAATATTAATTCAAGCGAATCGGTGGGCTTTAGCGTTAGTACAAATAATAGCGCTGCTGCACCTTCAATTACCATCAACGGCCCGGCTTCGGTTTGCGCAGGCGCACTTGCCACTTTCAATGCGGCCCCTTTAAACAGCACAGCGCCATCTTATCAATGGCAGGTGAACGGCGTTAATGCCGGTACTGACAATGCAACGTTCAGCACCTCATCGTTAAATGATAACGACGTTGTTACCTGTATACTGACAGATAACAGCGGCACAACGCCGGTTACTTCAAATGCAATTACTATAAAAATTAATCTACCGCTGGTTCCAACGATAAAGATAGCAGCAGACAAGGCAACCCAATGTGCAGGCGCACCGGTAACCTTTTCGGCGACGGCAGGTAATGCAGGCACTAACCCTAATTACAAGTGGACGGTGAATGACGTTGACGCAGGCTCTAACAGTGCAACCCTAACGCTTGCAAGCATTTTACCGACTGATGTGGTGAAGTGCGTGGTAACAAGCGATAGCCCTTGCCCAGCGAGCACCGAATCAAATACAATTACGAACATCAATACTATTGATAACTTAACCCCCTCGTTAAGCATACAATCTTCTGTTACCAGTCCGGTTTGTAATGGCACACCGATTAAATTTACTGCGTCGCCAGTCAACGAAGGTGCGAATCCAACCTATCAATGGCAGGTAAACGGCGCAAACCAGGGCACAAATACCCCGGATTTTACCATCAGCAATTTTGCCAATGGCGACGTAGTGACGTGTATGCTTACAAATAATAATTCGCCTTGTTTAACAAGTCCAACGGCCCTTTCAAACGCCATTACAATTAGTGTAATCCCGCCTTCAACGCTTGTTCCGTCTGTCACAATTATTCCTGATTTGTACGAGGAATGTACAGGTGTTTCATTAACTTTCAAGGCAGTTGCAACTGACGCAGGCGATAATCCAACCTATCAGTGGAAAATAAACGGGCAAAACGTGGGTATAAATGCCGGCATATTTAACAGTTCTTCATTTAAAACCGGCGATAAAATTTCGTGCACAGTAACAAGCAGCGCCTTATGTTCGCTGGCTACTGCGACCTCAAATGAAGCGGCAATAACGATACATCCGCTAATAAACAACTCGGTAACCATCAGGTCTTCGGCAGTTAACAATACCAGTTCCCCAAACCAAACGGTTGTGTTTACAGCCCAGGCTTCTTACAATACAAATATTGCTTATCAATGGCAGGTTAACAATATAAACGCAGGTACAAACAGTCCCGAATTTACTGCTGATAACCTGGTTAACGGCGATGTTATTACCTGTTTGGTAACAACTACGGGCCAATGTATAGCAACACAGGTTGTTACATCGAACGCAATTACCATGATCATTTACGTGCCCATAGTTGTTGTTAATACATTTACGCCCAATGGCGACGGCATAAACGACACCTGGGATATCCCCATGTTACGGACCTATCCAAATTGCCGGGTAAGCGTATTTAGCCGTTACGGTAACAGCGTTTATAATTCGGTAGGATATGCAAAACCTTGGGACGGCACATACAAACAAAAACAGGTGCCCACCGGGACCTATTATTACATCATCGACCTTAAAAATGGGAGAGATAAAGTATCAGGTTCGGTAACTGTTATAAGATGATAACGATATACTATCGACTATTAATGAGGATGATTGATATCGGAAAGTAACCGACTTTGATAGCGCGGTCTATTTCCAGTCGACTACATTGTTGATATTTTACGTTAGCAGTTTTGAATTGTAATAAAAATCATATATTCAAAACCTATACTTGTTATCAAATTACCGTAACAAATCACACTTTAATTACATGGCTTTCGGACTTTCCCCTAAATACATAACTGAGCTTCCGGCAGGTGAGCTTTCGGGCAATCATTTCCTGGTGCTTTTATTAGAGGCTGCGAAACAGCTTAATTGGAATATCGGGCACACCAGCGAATATGGATTTGTGGCCTATACAAAATTCTCCATGAGCTCGTGGGCCGAGGAAGTGACGGTAAATATTGAAGGTGACCATGCAGCGCTTAAAAGTGAATGCACCGGGAACCAAATGATGGATTGGGGAAAAAATAAAAGGAATATTGAAAGTTTTGAAGTTGCATTTGCTGAACTGAAGAACCAATTGATGACCGAAACCCTGGATCAAAAATATGAAGAGTTGAAAAAAAGTCTTGCTTTGGCTGAAGCCGAACCTGCAAGCGCGCCTCCAACCGCTACTAAGGGAAAATTAACCAATGTGCTCTCTATTTTTTGGCCAACCCAGGGGTATTTTGTAACACCCATTATTGTCAATTTAAATATCGCAGTGTTTGTGCTGATGGTAATATCCGGCGTTAATTTTATGTTGCCTGATACGGAGAGCCTGCTGCAGTGGGGTGCAAACCTGCGTTCGTTAACTTTGCAGGGCGAATACTGGCGGTTGCTTACCTGCTGTTTTTTACACATTGGTATTTTACACCTGCTGTTCAATATGTATGCGCTGGTGTATATAGGTTTGCTGCTGGAGCCTTACATGGGTAAGCTGCGGTTCGCGGCGGCCTATTTACTTACCGGCATTGCGGCCAGCACCGTTAGCTTATGGATGCACGAACAAACAGTAAGCGCAGGCGCATCAGGGGCGATATTTGGGATGTACGGCGTTTTCGTGGCATTGCTTACAACCAACATTATCGATAAATCGGTGCGAAAGGCAATGATGTCGAGCATACTTGTTTTCGTTGTATACAACCTTGCAAATGGGGTAAAGGCCGGTATAGATAATGCAGCTCATATAGGTGGCCTGGTAAGCGGTTTTGCAATTGGATATTTATTTTATCCAAGCCTTAAAAACCCTAACAGAACAGATCTAAAGTTCGGCTCTGTGGCGGGGGTAGCGTTGGCCGTACTTGTTGGCAGCTTTATAGTATGCACCAGGGTGCCAAACACCATGGCGAAATACGAAGCTAAAATGAGAGCTTTTGTGTCGATGGAAAATATGGCGCTCGAAGTTTACCATATGCCTAAAACCACGTCAAGAGATTCATTAAAGATGGAAATTAAAGATAGAGGGCTTTATTACTGGAACGAAATGATTAAGATGCTGAACGAACTTGACCGGCAGGAACTTCCGGACGAACTGCATGCCCGTAACAGATCGCTGATATACTATTGTGAACTCCGGATAAAGAGCTATAATTATATCTACAAAGCGGTTGACGAAGATACCGATAAATACAAGGATAGTATCCAAGCCTATAATGAGAAGATTCAAAGCGTAATTAATGGATTAAAAGGGAAGTGACGCGGTTAACCCTTATCGTGTCGCCACCCAAACATTATCCTCCTTATGCGAATCCGGGTCATATATCCCGCCTAAAATCAGCTTACTAACTTTACGTTTTGCTGTAAAGTTTACGAAAAACGTTTTTTCGCCGTTTGCCCAGCATTTTACGCTTTGATGAATGTGTTGCGTGGTGCCGTCGGCGAAATTTATAGTAAGGTCAATCGGGACAGGTTTACTGCCTTTCCTGGTTATGGTTACTGAGTATTGATTTTGGATGTCGCTTACTTTGGTAATAGCCAAATCGGGTATGCCGCCATCAATAAACCAGCTTTTCCAAAACCAGTTTAGGTTTTGGCCCGCACCGGCATTCATGCTGTTAAAAAAATCAAATGGCATTGGATGTTTGCCGTGCCACAGGCGTATGTAATTATGCAGGGCTTTGGTAAACAACGCGTCGCCAAGCATGTCTTTTACATACAAATAACCCAGGCCCGGTTTTGGGTACGAGTCGGTAAAGCCGCTGATGCCGCTTAGCTGCGTAGTAAGGGAAATAACGGGCTGATCGTTTTCGGTGCCTGCACTTTGTGCATAAGCCTCAACACCAAAAGTATCGGCCACTTTTGGATCAATTAGAGGGCTTATAGTCCACTCTCCAATGGTTGCCCAACCTTCGTCCATCCAACCGTATTTTGTTTCGTTGATGCCCATATAAAACGGGAACATTGTATGAAAAATCTCGTGTGTAGTTAGTTCGATGCCGTCTTCGGCTATTTGCGTTGGGTTATCATTTACCATCATTGGGTATTCCATCTGGTCAAGCCCATCAAACACCGTTTCATGAGGGTAGGGGTAAGGCCATTTGGGGAAAGTGTAACTCATGCCCTCAACAGTTTTACGGGCGTAGTTTATCACCTCAAAATAGTCTTTATGTGCCGGGTTAAACACCGCATCCACCCGCGTACGGCGGCCGGTTTTCGGATCGACAACGAGGCTGCTGGCCTTCCAGATATAATGATTGCTGATGGCAAAGGCCATATCTGTAACACTGTCGGCCTCAAACTGCCAGGTATTGGTTGTGTTTTTTGCAGTGATTTGCTCGCCAACTTCGGCTTCGGTGATTACATCGGTTACTTTATCGCTTTTACCGGCCTCATCAATACGCTGAACAATTTTTGGTACGTAAACATCGGCTGCATTTTTCAAGTTGCCGGTGCTCCAGACTTTATAGTTGCCCGGTACGGTAACTGAAAGGTTAAAATGGCAAAAATCGTTATAAAACTCTTCGCTGCCGCGATAGGGGTTCAGGTTCCAGCCGTCAATGTCATCATAAACGGTAATCCGCGGGAAAAAGTAAGCAATAAAAAATGCCCCGGAGTCAACCTGCCCTGTACGGATGTGCGATGTTTTGTTGAGCGTATAGGAATAAGCAATGTCGAGGTGTATTTTGCGCCCGGGAAGTATTGCAGCGGTTTTTAAATTCATGTTGGTGCCCAGTATCCTCCATTTGGATGCATCCTGGTCATTCTTATCGATAGCCAGTTTTTTGATCTCCACACCATCGGTCAAATCAGCTGCGGAAACCGGCATATTGCGAATAGCATCTTTTTTATAAATGTTGGGGTACAGCTTTAGCGTAAGTTCGTTTAAGGTGTCGGGGCTGTTGTTGGTATAATCAACAGATACCGTTCCCTCCAAATTACGATTGGCAGGGTTGAAGTTAACCGCTATTGTGTAATCAGCTGTATTTTGCCAGTAATTTTTGCCGGGTGCACCTCCTGTAGTCCGTGTTCCTTTGGCATAAGTCGCCTGTAAATTTACCGGTACAGGTAGTGAAGTTTGAGCGTAGCAATCAACGCTTCCCAGTAAAATTACCGGGATCAGCAGCTTGTAAAATGAGGCCATCAGTTAAAGCTTATTTATTTTCAATAATTTATCGTCAAAAGTACAAAAGCAGGCGCTGTTATTTTATCACCCTTAAGAGGTGATTCGGATACCAAATATATGTCAGTGCGTATGGAATAAGCCCCTACAATTAAAAATGATTCCGAGTTCCGCCCTCAAAAAATTCGAAATCGAAAACGGCGAAGGCCTCAACGTAGATAATCCGAATTCCGAAATCAAAATCACCACCCTCCTTTAAAACCCTCCTTCAGCGCCGCTTCATAATTCTCCAAATCAAACGAATAAAGAAAGGGCGCCTTGTGGGCACCACCTTTACGCGGCTTTTCCGAGCGCTTCAATATCCCAAACCCAAGCATCCGCCGTTGAAAATTCCTCCGGTCCAGCTTTTTATCCAAAATGGTTTCATAAAGCTTTTGCAATTCGGGCATCGTAAATTCCTTTTGCATCAGGTTATATCCTATCGGCTGGTAATTTAACTGCAGTCGAAGGGTATCCAACGCAGTTTTTAATATCAGCGCATGGTCGAGTTTCAATTCGGGGAGGTCGTTTAAGTCGCACCAGCTGCACGTGGCTGCAAATTGATCCGGCGAAGGGTTAACATCGCAAAAATCAACCAGTGCATAGTAGCCGATGGTTAAAAAACGATTGGTAAACCAATTGTCTTTAGGCGGCAGCATGTCTTTATACATATCAAAATGCTGCTTTGAACGCTGCGGATCGCCAAAAACATGAAACTGCTGCAGAAAGATTTCATCAAGGCGGGTACGCTCCTTTAATATACGGTTGGCCGATAATTCTATCGGTTCATCCTTAAGCACAAAGCCGCCAGGCAGATACCAGCCGCCTTCGTTTTTAACTGTTAGCAGCAAAACCTTCAGCAACCCTTCGTGAAAACCGAACACCACGCAATCGATTGAAATATGGGGCAGATAGCTCTCCCGTGCGGTTTTACAATATTCTTCGAGTTCTTCTTTGGTCAACATTTTCGCTATTCTACAAAAATACTTTGATTATTTAAATTATAATATTACTCTTGTGTCAAAAATACACTATCGGCGTATAGTGACAAACCAATTATTACTGTTTTAAAATGCTGCTTAAGCTTCGCGACTAATCTAAAAATATTTGCCCTGTTTTAAGTAAATCAATAATAACCTTTAATATCCGCAAAGATGAATAAATATTCTTCGTTTAAAACTGCGTGTGCAGCAATTGCACTTTTTGTTTCGGCTGTGCCAATTAATAAGGCGGCTGCACAAAACAAAGACGGCAATGCCAGTTCTGTAACCATTGGCATGGAGCCCTTTGTTACTAAACTGATGAGCAAGATGACGGTCGACGAAAAAATCGGTCAGCTTAATTTGGTAGTTACGGGTAACGTGGCGACGGGTACAACTATGAGCAAAGGCATTGAAGACAAATTGAAGCGCGGCGAGATTGGCGGAATATTTGGAGTTTGGGGTACCGAAAATATTTTAAAGTACCAGGATGTTGCTGTGAAAAATTCGCGCCTGCACATACCTTTAATATTTGGGCTGGATGTTATACATGGTCACGAAACTATTTTCCCGATACCATTAGGAGTCTCGGCGACCTGGGATATGGGCCTGATCGAGCAATCGGCCCGTACCGCGGCTAAGGAAGCAACGGCCGAAGGACTAAACTGGGTATTTTCGCCAATGGTTGATATTGCCCGCGACCCGCGCTGGGGCCGCATTTCGGAAGGTTCGGGTGAGGATCCTTGGTATGGCTCGCAGGTTGCCAAGGCAATGGTGCGCGGCTACCAGGGCAAAAGCATGACCGATGCAGATGCGGTGATGGCTTGCGTTAAGCACTTTGCATTATATGGCGGTGCCGAAGCCGGCCGCGAATACAATACTGTTGACATGAGCCTTATAAAAATGTACCAGGATTACCTGCCGCCATATAAAGCTGCTGTTGATGCAGGTGCAGGTAGTTTCATGAGCTCGTTTAATACTATAAACGGTATGCCTGCCACGGTTAATAAATGGTTGCTTACTGATTTGTTGCGCAAGCAATGGGGCTTTAAAGGCTTTGTGGTGTCGGATTATACTGCGCTTAACGAGGTTACCAACCACGGCCTTGGCGATTTGCAAACTGTATCGGCACTGGCTGTTAAAGCCGGCCTTGATATGGATATGGTGGGCGAGGGCTTTTTAACCACATTGAAGAAATCATTAAAAGAAGGAAAAATAACCCAGCAGGAAATTGATTTGGCGTGCCGCCGCGTGCTGGAAGCTAAATATAAGCTAGGACTTTTCGGCAACCCGCATAAATCAATAAACGCCGACCGCGAAAAACAAGATGTATTTAATGATGATACCCGCAAATTTGCCCGGAAAATAGCTGAGCATTCGTTTGTGTTACTGAAAAACCAGGGCGAAACCCTGCCGCTGAAAAAATCGGGCACAATTGCGTTGGTTGGCCCGCTGGCCGATAACCACTCGGAGATGCTGGGCACCTGGGTAATTGCCGGCGACCCAAAGAAATCGGTAAGTGTTGCCGAGGGGATAAAGAATGTAGTTGGCGATAATGTAAAGGTGTTATATGCAAAAGGTTCCAATATTACTGACGACTCGCTTTTAAGTATCCGTGCATTTGCATTAACCGGCCCTGAGCAAAAAGACAAGCGCAGCCCCCAGGAAATGATTGATGAGGCCGTTGAAGCTGCAAAAAAAGCCGATGTAGTTGTTGCAGTGGTTGGCGAGTCGGCAAATATGTCGGGCGAATCATCAAGCCGGGCTGATATTGATATTCCGGAAAGCCAGAAGGATTTGCTAAAGGCATTATCAAAAACCGGCAAGCCATTGGTTATTGTATTATTTAATGGCCGGCCTTTAACCTTAACCTGGGAAGATAAACATGCTGCCGCGATACTTGACGCGTGGGCGCCCGGCACTGAAGCTGGTAACGCAATTGCCGATGTACTTTTCGGTAATTATAATCCTGGCGGCAAAATAACAGCAACGTTTCCGCGTAGCGTAGGGCAAATACCTATTTATTACGCACACAAAAACACAGGCAGGCCGTTTGACGGTACAGGAGGTGCTAAATTTAAATCGGACTATCTTGATATTTCGAACGATCCACTTTATCCTTTTGGCTATGGCTTAAGTTATACAACGTTTAGCTACAGTAGCGTACAGCTCGACAAAACCGACCCGGTTGGTAACACCACCGTTAAAGCTACGGTTACCGTAACCAACACCGGTAAGTACGCCGGCGAAGAAGTTGTACAACTTTATATAGCCGATCCGGTGGCCAGTATAAGCCGCTCGGTTAAGGAATTAAAAAATTTTAAAAAGGTGTTTTTACAGCCCGGCGAGAGCAAAGTTGTATCATTTAATATCACCACTGCCGACCTGAAATTTTATAATGAAAAATTAACATATGATTGGGAGCCGGGGAAATTTATTGTCCAAATTGGTACCAATTCGAGCAACGTGCAATCGGCATCGGTAGATTGGTCAAAAAGGTAGAAAAAGTTAAAATTTCATCAGATTTGAGAAGCGCCAGGCACCTATAGCCGGGCGCTTTTTTTACTTTTATCAGGCTTTTTGTTAACGAATTGTTATGCCGGGGTGAGGAGCAAAAACGATCAAAAAAACGCCTAAATAACTGTTATAATGACGGTTTTAACAAAAAATGATGAAATTTTAACATTAATGCGATGTTAAAATAAGGTTATAAAAAGCGGGGTTTCATTATTAAAAAAAAAGCTTCAATACTGTTTTAAGCGATGGACGAGGCTTAAATTGTATTATATTGAAATAATTGTTGTGTATAACATAAATGTTACGTTTTAATTTTATTAATTATAATACCATTTTTTTAATGAATTTACAATAAATAGACTTTTAAACGGCGTTTTTACAGTGTTTTAAGGAGGAAAAATAATTAATTTGTAATTCTTATAATGTCACTTGTGTAAACAGTACACACTATTTACATTAGTGTAATGCCAATGTGATTTTTTGCACCATCAAAGAATTATAAGAAACCTGATATTATTATAACATTTATTAAGCAACGATGCAGGCAATTTTTCGCATGCATCGGGAAAATTGAGTAACAATAAGTTTTTATATTTATTAAGTACGATACATGATAAAATTTTTACATTTTTTTCTTTTCGGCCATATAAATAAAGCCGGCCCTTTCCGTAAGGGCCAAGTCAATTTTGCTTTTATCACTGTTTCCAAACGTGTTTTATCTCACAACACTATATATACCGAACAACAATCTTAAAATCAAATAAATTAATCAACTAAATCTCAATCTCATGTTTAAAAGTTTACTCCTAAAGGGAAGAACATTATGCCTGCTGTTATGCTGCATGATTTCTTCATTGGTAGTTACAGCGCAAACAAAACACTCGGGTAAAGTTATCGGCAGCGATGACAAACTCCCGGTGGTTGGTGCATCCGTAAGGATTAAAGGCACCAACACAGGCGCTGTTACTGATGTTAACGGCGAGTTCACGCTCTCGTTAGCGCCCGGTAATGTACTTGTTGTAAGTTACCTTACCTACAAAACAAAAGAAGTTACTGTTCAGGGCGACCAGTATCTTACAATTTCGTTAGAGCCTGCAAACACTACCCTTAACGAGGTAATTGTTACAGGTTACCAAACCCAGCGTAAAAAGGACATCTCGGGTGCGGTAGCATCTGTTGACGTTTCTGCTGCAAAGGTTATTCCAACTACAAACTCAACTTCATTGCTACAAGGCCAGGCAGCTGGTGTTACAGTAGTTGAGTCGGGTGCTCCGGGTGCAGGTGCCAACGTGTTTGTACGTGGTATCAGTAACTTCGGTAATTCGTCTCCTTTGTACGTAATTGATGGGGTGCAGCGTGGTGGAATGGGTGATTTAAACCCTAACGACATCGAGTCGATCGCTGTACTGAAGGATGCTGGTTCTGCAGCTATCTACGGTGTTGCCGGTGGTAACGGTGTTGTGGTTATTACAACCAAAAAAGGTAAGCAAGGTAAAACCAGGTTTACTTATGATGCGTTTTATGGTAACCAAATTGCATTGGGCGGCAATCCGTTTAATGTGCTTAGTGCCGACAACTTTGAAGCCCTGCTTCGCCAGATTCAGCCAGATAACCTTTTAATTAAGGATAACGGCGGTCATTTCTTCGATTATGGCTACCAGGCTGGCTCAAACGTACCGGGCTCTCCGAAGGGACAAGCTAATGCTGGCAACCCGGCTATCGATCCGGCTAAATACGTGTTGGATATTAACAACCCTAATAACGACTACCTGATACAAAAATTTGTAAAAGGCGCGGGTACCGATTGGTTCCATGCATTGTTTAAAAATGCACCACAGCAATCTCACACGGTATCGGCAAGCGGTGCTAATGAAAAAAACAACTACTATTTTTCGTTAGGCTACCTTAACCAACAGGGTACTTTAATTGACACTTACTATAAAAGGTATCAAACACGTATCAACACAAACTTCTCTTTAAGCAACAGTATTCGTGTAGGCGAAACATTAAGCGTTTATTATGAAGAAAGCCCACAAGGCGGTGGTGGTATACCAGGCGGTAACCAAAGTGAAGGTAACGCGATATCGTTTAGCTATCGCATGATGCCTCAAATCCCGGTATACGATATCAAAGGTAACTGGGGTGGTACTTATGATGGTTTAACCCAGTTAGGTAACGCTATTAACCCTGTTGCAACACAGGCGCAAAATGGTTTGGATTTAAGCCGCGGCTGGAACATTGTAGGCTCGGCTTACGGCGAAGTTGATTTCCTGAAACACTTCAACGTTAAAACACAAATAGGAACAACTATTTACAACTATTACTACAACAATACCAACGTTAACCCTTATTACGGTGGTGAAAGCCATAACTCGCCAAACGGCTATAATACAGGTGCTGGTTATGGAACTCAATATAACTGGACCAATACTTTGCAATATAGCCAGGTATTTGGTAAGCATAGTGTAAAGGCATTTGCCGGTTTCGAAGCAAAAGACAGCTTTAGCCAGGGCGTGAGCGCTTCGGTTAATAACTTGTTTTCACTTGATCCTGCTTATGTTAGTATTGGTAATGGCGATGCCAAGACTATTTTGGCAGGCGGTGGTCCAGGCGAAGAAATATCTACGCTGTCATTTTTTGGCCGTTTAGATTATATCTTTAATGATAGGTATATCTTAGCCGCTACTATTCGTCGTGACGGAACTTCATTGTTCTTCCCTGGCAAACAGTGGGGTACTTTCCCATCTGTTTCATTGGCATGGCGCGTTTCGCAGGAAAATTTCCTTAAAGGTGTTTCATGGATAAATGATTTGAAATTACGCGGTAGCTACGGACAATTAGGTTATGTAGGTAACATCGGTGATGGTAACCCGTATTCTTCATTCAGGTCGAGCATTGGTGCCGCATCTTATGCAATTGGCGGTGGAATCAATTCTGCTACAGGCGGCTTTTTCGCTTCTCAAATTGGTAACAAAAAGACTACCTGGGAAACTGACGTTATCAGCAACGTAGGTCTTGATGCATCATTATTTAACCACTTGGATTTCACTTTTGAATGGTTTAATAAAACCAGCAAAAACTTGTTGAACGCTGTAACGCTGCCAGCAACAGTTGGTGGTGCTGCTCCTCCAACAATTAACGTAGGCCAGGTGTCAAATAAAGGTATCGAAATTTCCGCAACCTACCACGGCAAACTTGGTAGCGCAGTTAGCTTCTACGGTGGTGCCAACATTACTACTTATAAAAGTAATATCGATAAGCTGTCAAACGTTGCCGCAAACAACTACTTCTATTCTAACTACCAACGTCAGGATGCGATCGTGAAAAACCAGGTTGGTCATCCAATCGGGGAGTTTTATGGTTACCAGGTTGATGGTTACTGGAATACCCAGGCAGAAATTGATGCTGCTAACGCTAACGCAGTAGCAAAAACAGGTAAGGCCGGAAGCGTATTCCAAAACGGTTTGGGCACAAACCAGGGTGAGGCACTTGGCGATTTCAGATACCATGATACAAATGGCGATGGTGTTATTACCGATGCTGACCGTACTTTTATCGGTAACCCAAACCCTAAATTTACTTATGGCGTTAACTTGGGTGCAAGCTGGAAAGGTTTTGACTTCTCAACAGTATTGTTTGGTTCATATGGTGGGAAAATTTATAACTACACCAAATACTGGACAGATTTTGGTGATACATTCGCCGGAAACAAGGGTAATGATTTGTTATTCAATTCATGGACACCAAGCAACCCTAACGCCGCAACTCCAAAAGCAGCTGCAATCGGTGGTTTTGGTACAAGCGGTACCATTAACTCATGGTATGTTTCTGGTGGTTCGTTCCTGAAAATGCGTTCTGCTACTTTGGGTTACACATTCAACTCAGGCAAGCTTAAAGCTTTAGGTATCGACAAATTACACATATATGCACAAGGTGTAAACTTGTTTACTGCAACAAAATATAAAGGTCTTGACCCTGAGTTGTTAACAGTAGGCAACAACGGTTTGGGTACTGACATTGGTGCTTATCCAAATAACGAAAAGAAATATATTTTTGGTGTTAACTTATCATTTTAACTGCTAAGAAAAAAACAATATAGTTATGAAAAGATTTAATAGTAAACTTATTATCCCCGGTGCCATGGCGGTACTTGCACTATCGTATTCGTGCAAGGACTACCTTAACAGGACACCAGTAGGATCATTGAACACCCTCATCCTGGCCAATAAGGCCGGGGTTGACGGTCTATTGATTGGCGCCTATTCATTATTGGATGGAACTTATGGCGGCCAACCCGGAAATACCTGGATGACTGGTACCGACAACTGGATTTATGGTAGTGTTGCAGCAGACGATGCTCACAAAGGCTCAACCCCTGATGACCAGGCGGCGGCAGGTCAAATTGAAGCGTACATTGCTACATCAAGTAACGGTTACCTTGACCCAAAATGGCGTGTAATGTTCAACGGCGTTCAGCGTGCCAATGATGTTTTGCGCGAGTTGCCGTTGGTTAAAGACGGCTCAGTTACGCCTGATTACGCAAAGAAAGTAATTGCAGAAGCAAGGTTTTTACGTGCGTTTTACGAATTTGATTTAGCCAAATTGTGGAGAAATGTTCCATACGCTGATGAAACCATCACTTATGACAACGGTAACTTTAATGTTGGTAACCCAGGCCCGGTATGGGACAAAATTGAGGCTGATTTAACTGCTGCAATGGCCGATTTACCTACCACACAAGCTGAAAAAGGACGTGTGAATAAATATGCTGCTCAGGCTTTCCTGGCAAAAGCATATATGTATGACCATAAGTATGCGCAAGCCCTTCCGCTTTTAAACGACCTGATTGCTAACGGCGTTACATCAAGCGGCGCTAAATACGCACTTGTTCATTATGCTGATAACTTTAACGCTTCAACAAAAAATAATTCTGAAGGTGTATTTGTTATCCAAGCATCAGTACATGACGGTGCAAACGGTGATAACGGCGCTTCTGGCGGTACGCTGAACTTTCCTTCAGCTGGTCCTGCTACCTGCTGCGGCTTCTTCCAGCCATCTTTCAGTTTTGCAAACGCATTTAAAGTTGATGCTCAAACCGGTTTGCCATTGTTAGATACTTACAATGACAGCGACATTGCAAATGACCAGAACGTTGGTTCTGACAAACCATTTACTCCTTATGCAGGTACGCTTGACCCTCGTTTAGACTGGTCAGTTGGCCGTCGTGGTATCCCTTATCTTGATTGGGGAATTATGCCAGGTGCTTCATGGGCCCGTGACCAAACAGATGGTGGTCCGTACGTTCCTATCAAAAACACTTATTACAAATCTGCACAGGCATCAACCAGCGAAGCTTACGAAGGCTGGGCTCCAAATCAATCTGTTGCCAACGGTTACAATGCTATCCGTTTTGCCGACGTATTGTTATGGGCAGCTGAAGCCGAAATTGAGATCGGTAGCCTGGATAAAGCTCAGGGATACGTTAACCAGGTTAGGGACCGTGCCGCCGATCCAACCGGATGGGTGCATACCTATGTAGATCCAAACAATTCAACAGGTGGATTTACAAACATTCCTGCTGCTAACTACAAAGTTGGTTACTACGGTGCTTATGCCGGTGTAAACGGCGGAACCAGCAATGCTGCTATGAGCTTTGCAACCCAGGGTAAGGATTTTGCCCGTAAGGCTGTTCAGTTTGAGCGCAGGCTTGAATTGGGTATGGAAGGTCACCGTTTCTTCGACTTACAGCGTTGGGATGGTATCTTTGGTGGCCCAATGGGATCTGGCTATATGGCAGGTGTGTTGAATGGTTACTTAAACCACGAAATTCACGTTCCAAACTTCCCTTCTGCATTGTTAAACAGTGCGCACTTTGTTGCCGGAAGAAGTGAATTATTCCCTGTTCCAATTTCACAAATTAACTTAACCAACGGCGCAATTAAACAAAACCCTGGTTACAATTGATTTTTAATATTTTATAAAAAAGAGGTGGAGATCATATCTTCACCTCTTTTTTATTTTATACATTAGCGTATAATTTAAACATGAGATTCTTCCGCTATTTTTTCTTTTGCTGTTTACCCGCTTTATTCTTTTCATGCAAACAGCACAATGTTTTATTCGAAAAAATACCTTCGTCTGTATCGGGAGTAACTTTTGCAAATACCATTGTTGAAAACGATACCATTAACCCTTTAGATAAGCTTAATATTTATAACGGTGGCGGCGTTGGCATTGGCGATTTTAATAACGACGGGCTGCAGGATATCTATTTTGTAGGAAATGCGGTATCAAATAAACTTTACCTCAACAAAGGGAACATGAAGTTTGATGATGTTACCGCCCAGGCAGGTGTTCAAGGTTCAAATGGCTGGGGCAGGGGCGTAGCTGTAGTTGATATAAACAACGACGGTTTAATGGATATTTATGTTTGTTATACCCTGCTAAATGATTCGTTAAAGCGGCGTAACCTGCTTTACGTAAACCAGGGCATTGATAAAAACGGTGTACCTCATTTTAAAGAGATGGGGAAAGAATACGGACTTGATATAAACGTACACTCAACCATGGCGTCGTTTTTTGATTACGATAATGATGGTGATCTTGATATGTACCTGACCGTTAACGAAGCGGCCCCCAATGAAAATACAAGTAGTTTCAGGCCGATAGCGAAGGATGGTTCACGAAGGAGTACCGGCAGGCTGTACCGTAATGATTGGGATCCTGTTTTAAAACACGCTGTTTATCACGATGTTTCAAAACAGGCCAATATTTTAATAGAAGGATACGGGCACGCAGCCAGTATTGTTGATATTAACCGCGATGGCTGGAAAGATATTTATGTTACCAATGATTTTTTAAGCAACAATATTTTATATATTAATAACCACGACGGTACGTTTACCGACAAATCAAAACAGTATTTTAAACACACGGCCAACAGCGCAATGGGTCAGGATATTGAGGATATAAATAACGATGGACTAGCCGATGTTTTTGAGCTTGACATGAGTCCTGAAGACAATTACCGGCGCAAAATGTTTATGGGTTCAAATACCTACCAGTTGTATCAAAATTTTGATTATTATGGTTACCAGTTTCAATATAACCGTAATACATTGCAGGTAAACCAAGGGCCGCGGCCGGGACAAAATGACTCGATAGGCGATCCCGCTTTTAGTGAAACTTCTTTTTTAAGCGGTACCGCCCAAACCGATTGGAGCTGGTGCCCTTTGATTACAGATTTTGATAACGACGGTTTCAGGGATATTGTCATTACAAACGGCTATCCCCGTGATGTTACGGACCACGATTTTACCACGTTTAGGGCTGAGGCGTATCTGATTGCCAGCAAAAAACAAATTCTCGACCAGATTCCGATTGTTAAAATTCCAAACTATGCATTTAAGAATGGCGGCAAGCTCGAGTTCACCGATGTTACAAAGAATTGGGGTTTAACACAACCCTCGTTTTCAAACGGAGCGGTATACGCGGATTTGGATAATGACGGCGACATGGATATGGTAATCAATAATATCGATGACGAAGCCTTCATCTACAAGAATACCTCGCGCGAAAAGGATAAAGCAGACAGCCATTATTTGCAAATAAAGTTTAAAGGCGGCCCCCAAAACATAAACGGCATAGGCGCCTGGGCTGATATTTACTACGAACACGGCAAGCACCAGGTATATGAAAATACTCCTTACAGGGGCTATCTTTCTACTATACAAAATATTGCACATTTTGGACTTGGACGCGATTCTGTTATCGACTCGGTGGTAATAAGGTGGCAAAACAATAAAAAGCAAACAATTTCCAACGTTAAGACGGACGAGGTACTGAAAGTAGATATTACCAACGCCCGCGATAATTATTCGTTTAGTCATCAGGAAAAGAACGATGGCTCATTATTCCGCGAAGTAACTAAGTCGGTTGGTGTTAACTATAAACACGCGGAAGAAGATTTGGCCGATTTTAACATACAAAAACTTATTCCTCATAAATTGTCCCAATATACGCCAGCGGTGGCTGTTGGCGATGTTGACGGTAATGGTTTTGATGATATGGTTGTTGGCGGAACATCCAAATTTCCGGCTCAATTATTATTGCAGCAGGCAAGCGGGCAATTTATACAGCGGCCACTTCTACCATCCGGGCAAAAGGCACCAGAACAGCAATTTAAGGACGAGGGATTATTGTTGTTTGATGCCAATGGCGATGGAAAGCTTGATTTATACGTGGCCAGCGGCGGTTACGAAAAGACGCCAAATTCGCCATTTTACCAGGACCGGATTTACTTGAACGATGGGAAAGGTAACTTTACGCTGCAACAGGACGCCCTGCCCCAAAATTTCACCAGTAAGCTTTGCGTAAAGGCAATTGATTACAATAAAGACGGAAAGCTGGATTTGTTTGTATCGGGCCGCGTGGAACCATGGAGTTACCCGAAACCTGTTTCGAGTATGATATTACGTAATGACAGTAAAGACGGGCACCTTAAATTTACAGATGTTACTGCTTCTGTTGCTAAGGATCTTAAAAATATAGGTATGGTGTGCGATGCCACATTTAGTGATTTTGATAACGATGGTTGGCCTGATTTGATACTTACGGGCGAATGGATGCCGATTACGTTCCTGAAAAATGACCACGGCACATTCAAAAATGTTACGGACAATACAGGTATCGCTGATAAGTTGGGCTGGTGGAACTCTATTACAGCCGGTGATTTTAATCACGATGGTAAGGTAGATTATATAGTTGGCAACACAGGCCTAAATACTTTTTACAAGGCAACCGATAATTACCCGGTTTATATTACAGCCAAGGACTTCGATAACAATGGCAGTTATGATGCATTTCCATCGGTTTTTTTGAAGGATCAGGACGGAGAAATGAAGGAATTCCCAGCCCAAACGCGTGATGATGCAGTGAAACAGATGATTAGTATGCGGGTAAAATTCCAAAATTATAAGTCGTTTGCTACCGCTACGTTTGACTCGGTAATTACACCGGAAATGCGTAAAGGCGCCGTAAGATTAAAAGCCAATATTTTGCAATCGTGCTATTTGCAGAACCAGGGCAACGGTAAATTTACCATAGTGCCTTTGCCGATAGAGGCACAAATATCGCAGCTTAACGGTATGGTTGTTGACGACTTTGACGGTGACGGAAACCTTGATGTGGCCATCAGCGGTAACGATTTTGGCACCGAAGTCTCTACCGGCAGGTACGATGCTTTTAACGGCTTAATACTTAAAGGTGATGGAAAAGGACACTTTAAGCCCTTAACCCTGCAACAAGGCGGTGTTTACATTCCGGGTGACGGGAAAGCACTTGTAAAATTAAGGGGTGCCAAAGGCAACTATTTACTCGCGGCCACGCAAAACCGCGACGTGATGAAAATATTCGAGTTAAAAAGGCCGGTTAAAACCGTTCAACTCAATCCACTGGACGTGTTTGCTACTATTAAGTATAAAAATGGCCAAACCGGGAAACAGGAATTTTATAATGGTACATCTTTTCTGTCGCAGTCGGGCAGGTTTTTTAATATTGATAAAACAATGGAAACAGTTACCATAACGGATAGTTATGGCCACTTACGGAATATCCCCCTTAATTAATGCTTTTTATGAGACACTTTAAAATATTAGCCGTTTTAATTGGCGTTTTGTTTGCCGCAAGTTGTAAGCAGCAACAAAAAACCGCTATGTTGAGTGACGCCGATGTGCTGCACAACAACGAAGATCAGCTTACCCAGGTAATTATTTACGACGTATTTACCCCGCCGGTAGCTGCCCGTATATACGGCTACACTGCTCTTGCATCGTACGAGGCTATGCGTTATGCCAGCCCGAAATATAACTCAATAATTACGCAGCTTAAAGGTTTTGGTAAGCCCCCAGAGCCGCAAAAAGGCAAACAATATAACTTTGCCCTTGCTGCAACCAAAGCATTTTTTACTGTAGCGCATAAAATTACCTTTTCGGTTGATACCCTTAAGAAGTACGAAGACAAGGTGTATGCCATGTACAAGGAAAACCTGGATGATTCAACTTACGCACGGTCTGTTGATTTTGGTGAGAAAATAGGAAAGTTGGTATTAAAAAGGTCGGCGGCTGACGGCTATCCGCAAAGCCGGGGCAAACCCAAGTACCTGGGCGAAAATAGTCCTGCCAAATGGCGCCCCACTCCTCCGGATTATATGGACGGTGTGGAATTTTGTTGGGGAACTATCCATTCGTTTGCAATTGATACATCAACCTTGTTTTCGCCTCCGCCACCTCCGCCTTACAGCGAAGACAAAAACAGCGCCTTTGTAAAACAGTACACTGATGTTTATAATACCAACAAAAACCTCACCAAGGAGCAAATTGAAGTAGCAAAATTTTGGGATGATAACCCGTTTGTTATACAGCACAATGGCCACCTGATGTTTGCCGACAAAAAGATTACGCCGGGGGGGCACTGGATAGGGATAACCACAATTGCCTGTAAAAAAACACATGCCGACGGGGTTAAAACCGCGCTGGCGTATGCGCTTACCTCAATTGCCCTGTACGATTCATTTATTTGCTGCTGGGAAGTGAAATATAAATACAGTTATGCTCGTCCGGTTACCAATATCAACGAGAAAATAGATCACAACTGGCTGCCTTTACTGCAAACCCCGCCGTTCCCTGAGTATACCGCGGGTCACTCAACCATAAGCGCAGCTTCGGCAGTAATGCTTACGCATCTTTTTGGCGACAACTTCGAATTTCAGGATACCAGCGATATCAAATACATAGGTATGCAGCGTCATTTCAAATCATTTTCGCTTGCGGCCGAAGAAACAGCGCTTAGTCGTTATTACGGTGGTATACATTATCTTAACAGTTCCCTTATAGGTGCGCAACAAGGAAAGCAGATGGCCGAATTTGTTTGGAATAAATTAAAATTAACTAATTAAAACAGGATACTCTTGATCAACATGAAGCGTAATATATTTCACACGCTCACTTCATCTTTATATTTACTAATTATTGCTCTAACAGGTAGTGTTTTGCTTACTGGCTGTAAAAACCGGGGTGGAGGTAATAACAAGTATGCACTTACCGGCGACACCGTTGTTGACGGTAAAAACCTGGTGCAAATTAACTGCACCAAGTGCCATGCCCTGGTACCGGTGAATGCGCTTACTAAAGATGTTTGGAAATACCACACCTTACCTGCAATGGGTAAGTACCTGGGCATGACCGCTTACCTGGGTGGCTATTTTAAAAGGGATACGTCGGGTTTAACATTACTTGAATGGCAAAACATAGTGGCGTACTATCAAAAAATGGCGCCCGGTTCGTTGCCTGCTGCCAAGCCTCCTGTTGGGGCTGTGAACAGCATGGCAGGCTTTAACGTTATTGAGCCTAAAGCGCAACCTAATGTGGCCTATACTATTATGGCGGCCATAAACCCCTATAACCACAAAATTTATACGTCAGACGGCGTTTCGAACCTCTTGCAGGAATGGGATAGCAAATTAAAACTCAGCAAATCGGTTGTATTGCCATCGCCGGCGGTACATGCCAGCTTTGTTAAAAATGAGGAAGGGGGTACCAGCGGTCAATTCGCAGCTATTGGTCAGTTGGATCCTGTGGATTTCCCGAACGGAAAAGTAATGAGTGTTAATCTGGATGATGATAAGCTAAAACCTGCTGTTTTTGCCTCAGAATTGGCCCGCCCGGTGCAAACCCTTCAAGGCGATTTTAATAAAGACGGGCTGATAGACTGGGTGGTTTGCGGGCAGGGTGGCTCAAAAGGCGGAGTTTATTTATTCAAACAAAACCCCGATCATAGCGTAACCCAAGTAAATATCTCGGATAAGGCCGGTGCTGTTAAGGCTGTTAGCGGCGATTTTAATAAAGATGGCTGGCCCGACCTTATGGTTTTATTTGGCCGCGGCGACGAAGGGTTAGTGATGTTTTTGAACGACCAGCATGGCGGCTTTACCCAAAAGCGTTTATTGAGTTTTCCGCCGGTATATGGGTCGACCGATTTTGAGCTGGCTGACATTGACCACGATGGTAATCCCGACCTTATTTATAGTTGTGGTTATAATTATAACGATTCGCGGATATTGAAGCCTTATCATGGTTTATACCTGTATAAAAACACCGGCGACTTTAATTTCAAACAGCAATGGTTTTATCCCATTAACGGTTGTACAAAATTTGTTACTGCCGACTTTAATGCAGACGGCAAACTTGATATAGTTACCACTGCTTTTTTTGCCGATCTTAGAGATAATCCGGCAGAGAGTTGTATTTATTTTGAACAGGATAAGTCTTTCAGTTTTAAACCGTATACCTTGCCGGTAAGTAAATACGGCCGCTGGAAAAGCATGGATGTTGGCGATATCAATAATGATGGAAAACCTGATGTTGTACTCGGGAATTTTTCTACCGGGTATAATCTCCAGCCCGGCTTAAAGCAAACCTGGGACAAAAAACTTCCCTTTATAATATTGCAGAATAACTTTAAAAAATAGCTTACCTGAATTGCAGGTAAAAAAAGGCGGGATTAGGGTTGAAAACCTCGTCCCGCTTTCTTGTGAAGATGGCGCAAAAAACTCCAGGGGAAGGCGGTTACCATGGGCATGAATTGATTCAAACAATACTAACATTTGTAATACTTTGTAAAGATTTCGCTACTCTACAAAAACTGACCGAAACCTTACTTCGTTATATAACAGTAGCTACTATATTTAGCTGCGGTTTATTATCTGTGGATTCGCAAGTATCCAAAATAATTAGTTTTTAACTCAATCTTAAACCCGGGATAGGACATAGCCTTATTCATAAAGCTTTTGTGTCGCGGGTGTAATCCGGTATTGTTTGCAGGCAACATGCGTAAATCGTTTATTCCGAAAGTGAAGTATTTGCTATTATCAGTTGCTGCTGTCGCGGTTATTATGATTTTTTCGCTGAGCTTACGCGTAATTGATTTAAGAAGTGTTGAACAAAAGCAGGTAGACAATGGCAGGGAACTTTCGCAGATCTATTGCAAAAGCTGCCATGAATATCCCGAACCATCACTAATAGATAAGCACACTTGGGTAAGCGGGGTGTTGCCAGAAATGGCGAGACAATTTAAGCTGGAATCGTTTTTTGGAAAATACGGCGTTACGCGGCTTTCGACCATTGCACCAGCTGATTTTGAAGATATCATAGCGTTTTATAAAAAAGAGGCCCCCGAAAAACTGTTAAGTCCAAAATCGCTTTCAGTTAGCGATTGGGCGATTTTTAGCCTTGAAAAACCGCAAAATGTAAGCCGTGCAGAAGGAAATGATGCCAATACTACCCTGCTTGCCTATAACCCTCACGATAAAAAGTTGTACAGCGGCGACATGCGGAATAACCTTTACAGCTGGAACGAGAAGCTTGAACCGTCGCTGGTTGCAAAAATGCCAACACCGGCAGTTGGCGCTAATTTCTATTCAACTGGCACTGATGGAAATCTTGCATTCATTACATGTATAGGTATACTTAATCCTAACGATTTATTAAAAGGAGCAGTCACGGCGA
This sequence comes from Mucilaginibacter flavidus, assembly GCF_024055575.1. Classification (GTDB taxonomy): domain Bacteria; phylum Bacteroidota; class Bacteroidia; order Sphingobacteriales; family Sphingobacteriaceae; genus Mucilaginibacter; species Mucilaginibacter flavidus. The sequence continues at coordinate 66,705 of NZ_JAMXOE010000024.1, forward strand.
TCAATCTGGATAAAAGGACCGCCGATCCTGTTGTTATTGCCGATAGTTTACCAAGGCCGGTGCAAACCATATCAGCTGATTTTAACAAAGATGGACTGCTTGATTACGTAACCTGTGGTTTTGGCCGCAACACAGGCGGTTTATACTTGTTTACCCAACAAAAAGATCATCGTTATAAAAAAACGGTTATAAGGACGGCGCCAGGCAGCGAACAAATGGTGACCGGCGATTTTAATAATGATGGTTACCCCGATTTAATGTGCCTTTTTGCCCAGGCCGACGAGGGGATATGGCTATTTTTAAATGATAAAAAGGGCGGATTTATCACAAAAAACATATTGCATTTTCCGCCGATATACGGCTCCAGCAGTTTTCAGCTGGTTGATTTTAACCACGATGGTAAACCCGACATATTATACACCTGCGGAGACAATAGCGATTTATCGCCTGTATTAAAACCTTACCATGGAGTTTACATTTTTACCAACCAGGGCAACTGGCAGTTTAAGCAAACTTACTTTTATCACATTGACGGTTCGACCAAAGCTATGGCCGCAGACTTTGACCGCGACGGCGACCTCGATATTGCCACCATTGCATATTTTCCTGATTTTAAGGACGACCCAAAACAGGGCTTTGTTTACCTTGAGCAAACCAGGCCAAACCAATTTAAGGCCCATGAAATCCCGGTAAGTGACGAAGGTAGATGGTTAACGATGGAAGTAGCCGATTTGGACAATGACGGTTACCAGGACGTAATTTTAGGTAACTTTTCAGTCCCCGGCCGCGATTTGATGAACCAAACCGGCGTTACAAAAAAATGGGACAGGTTTACGCCATTAATCGTATTAAAAAACAACACCGCCAAATTGCGCGATAAAAGCGCCCCCATTTCAAAATAATATAATAAAAGGGTAAATTAGTACAATTTACCGCATGGTTAAGTTAGTTAGATTTACCCCTGTAAATTTTACCGGCTTAAACACTTACCTGCCGTTGATTTACCTTTTTTAACCTGTGGGGATAAATTGCCCCGGCATAAAATAATTATGATGAAAAAAATTGTTCGCCTGGTGGCGTTTGTCTTTATTTCGGGTGTTTTCCCGTGCTCGTTGTCGGCGCAAAGTGTTAAACAGGTTAAACTTGTAAACTTCGATTTGCAGTCGTCATCGCAGGTGAAAGCCGATGGGCCTGAATTGTCGACAACGCATTACCAGTCGCCGGTTTATTGGATGCCGGTTAAGGTACCATCGACAGTGCTTACCGGGCTGGTGGCTAATCATATTTACCCCGATCCATACCAGGGGCTGAATAACATGCTGATTCCCGATGCATCCGACCAGTTTAATAAAGAATACAACCTTGAACAATACAGCCATTTACCAAATGACCCCAATCCATGGAAAAAACCATATTGGTACCGAACCACATTTAAAGTGCCTGCCGGCGACAAGGGCCGTCATTTCCAGTTGATATTTAAGGGAATAAATTATCGCGCGGCGGTTTGGGTTAATGGTAAACAAATTGCCGACAGTACCCAAATGGCAGGCATGTTTGCTGATTATAACCTGGATGTAACGAATGCAGTAAATGCAGGTGGCGACAATGCGCTGGCAGTTAAGATATATCCGCTTGACTACCCGGGCTATCCCGCAAAAGAACAACTAAAAGCATTAGGGCCATTTTATGAAAATGGTGGCCCTACGGGTGATGTCGGAAAAAACGTAACCATGCTTTGCTCCGTAGGCTGGGACTGGATTCCACCGGTGCGCGACCGCAATATGGGTATATGGCAACCGGTTTACCTACGCACAACCGGCGCGGTAACTATTGGCCGGCCTAAATTGGTAACCGACCTGCCAAACCTGCCCGATACAAGCGTTGCCAAACTATCATTAAACTTAACACTATCAAACCACAGCGACGCGGGGCAAAACGGCAAACTTACCGTAACAATTAAACCCGAGAACTTTGCCGGGCTGCCCATGCAGTTTTCGCAAAACTTAACGGTCGTTGCTAATGGTGCAACTGATGTTAGCCTTGACGCCGCTAAAGTAAGCCAGTTAGCTATACAAAAGCCGCATTTGTGGTGGCCAAATGGCTATGGCAGGGCAAACCTTTACCGCATACGCCTGCAATATACTACGGCCAATGGCATTGCAGACGACACGTCGTTTGTTTTCGGCATACGTACCGTAAGCTCAAAGGGCACCATGGTTGTGGATTTTTTGCGCCGCGAATTTTTTGTAAATGGTAAACGGGTACACCTTAATGGCGGCGCTTGGGTGCCTGATATGATGGTAAACCGCGACTCGGCCCGTTATGATTATGAAATGCACCTTTGCCGCAACGCAAATGTGAATTTGGTAAGGATTTGGGGTGGGGGAGTTACTCCGCCTGATGCATTTTGGAATGCCGCCGATAAATATGGCGAAATGGTATGGTCGGACTTTTGGGTTACCGGCGATACCCAGGGCGAATTTAAAGGTTCGCCGGATTGGCCGCTGGAAGGGAATATATTTGTAAAAAACGTTACCAGCACTATTTACCGCATCCGCAACCACCCGAGCCTGTTGGTGTGGACAGGTGGTAATGAAGGCCACGCCCGCAAGGAATTATATGATGCCATGCGCGATGCTATCATTAACCTTGACGGCACCCGCCCTTACATCCCAAGCTCTTCAGGCTTTGCCAAACTGCCGGCCGGCTGGAAAGGCTCCTGGCCAGACGACCAGGCTTCAGGTGTTTACAGCGGCGGCCCGTACAACTGGCAGGACCCTAAAGTGTATTACAAGAAAGCGGATGTTGGTGGCGATTGGGTATTTAAAGATGAAACCGGCCTGCCCTCGCAGCCGCCTTATACTACATTGGCTAAAACTATCCCTAACCTGGTGTGGGACACAAAATTGCCTTTCCCGCTTAACAACACCTGGGGTTACCACGATGCAGCGACAGGAGCCGCACAATTTGACAATTACATCAGCGAAATGGTGACACGGTATGGACAGCCGGCAACTATGGTAAACTTTTCGGACAAGATGCAATTGATGAATGCTGTTGGTTACCAGGGTATATTCGAAGCTGCCGGCCATAAGTTAACTGAAACTGGGGGCGTAATGCTTTGGAAACTGAATGCAGCCTTGCCAAGCGTGGTGTGGCAGATATATGATTGGTACCTGGAGCCAAATGCAGGCTATTACGCCATGCAAAACGCAGTGGAGCCATTACATATCCAATTCAATCAAAACGACTCCACTGCGGCCGTAATAAACCGGATGCACCATGCGACCGGCGTACTAAGTGCCAAAGCCGAAATTTTCGATATCGATAGCAAAAGATTAAACTCATTCAGCATAAGCCATATCGGTTTTGCCGATGAAGGCACACAGGAGGTCATCAAACTAAAAGAAGCGCTTATTGCCGCAAAGGGCGTAAGCTTTGTAGTGCTTAATTTAACCAACGCGGCAGGTAAAACAGTGTCACATAACGTGTACTGGCTTGCGCCCGGCAACAACCTTACCGAATTAAACAACCTTGCACCAACCAAAGTTGATGTAAAAGTGTTGGGTGCCGAAAAAGGCGCCGCAGAAAACAAGTGGACAATACAGCTCACCAATAACACCGGCAGACTGGCATTTTTTGTGCGCCCGCAGCTAATGGCCAATGGCGAAGAAGTTATGCCAAGCTACTGGTCTGCAAATTACTTTACCCTTGCCCCGCACGAAAGTATTACAGTTTCTGTAAGCGCCCCGGTCGCCAAATTAGGTGGCGTACAGCCAAAAGTTTTGGTTGAGGGCTGGAATTTAGAGAAACAGTGGGTGGGACTGGGAACCAAATAATTAATTGAGATAAATAGAAATATAAGGCTGCGATTTATCGTGGCCTTAATATTTTAAAAAAAACTATTCTTTTAGTTAAAAAATAATCTACTTTAGCAGTTCAATTATAATATTAGTCAGACCAGCGCTAAACCATCACAAGTGAAAAAACAGATTTTAACGTTTTGTGTAATTGCCTTTGCATATTTTAGTTGCTCCAAAGAGCACATATCGATCCAAAAATCATCTTATAATATTTCCATCAAAGCCGTCGGCAATGATGCTGCTACAGATTCCTCCTCGTCGTGGGAACAGGTGTTAGGCGGCAACGCGACAATTACTTTCGATGCGAAATACCCAAGCGATACGATGACCGTATCGTCAATAACCCATACGGTTGATTTAGGTAAACTGTCAGCCTACCAATGGAAATTGTTTGCAGGCAAATATGATATAACCCTTGCCACAGCTGATGACGCCGTGGTTTCGCCCTATGTTAGGTTTAGCGCCAGCAAAGCAGGAGTTGACATCAACACTGACGGTGTTATTGGGATGGACGTAGACGCCAGCGATGGTGTAATAACGATTAAAAGGACTTTGCTGGATACAACAGTTAGCCCTACATTTAAGCCAACCGGTGCAGCCGTTGCTAACTTAATTAACGCCAATGGTTATGCCTATTTGTATGTAAAGGGAAGCACCAGCGGCCAGTTGGTTTTTACCAGCACTGAAGGAGACGTTTACAAAGCGGATATAACGGTAGTTGCAAAAAGCCAGTTCGACGCTTCCCTTAAAACGAATTCGAAAGGACAAGTAGTTATTCAATCGTATCCCTTCCATCCAAAAACCACTGTTCAATAACACTGCTAAACCTATCTCATAATGAAAAGATATTTATCATTTATACCTGTTTTGCTATTGATATTGGCAGGATGCAGCCCATCTGACAAAAAGCCGGACCCGGTTGTTCCCGTAACGCCCGAAATAACTATTCAAAATATTACCTACCCTACTTTTACAAACAGCACCTGGACAAATGTGGTGGGCGGGTCAGTTATTATTCAGATTGATAATACCGATGCCGGTGGCACCGTATTGTCAACGATTAAAGACAGCACCGATGTAGCCAGTATTGTGAGCTATAGCAAAGTTGTTAAAAAAGGCACCTACAACATTACCCTCACATCAAAAAACCAGACTGCGGTTGCTGATACATTTATCCGCTTTAATGCAAAGCTGACGGGCTACAGTGTGGAGAATAAACAGGCGGTTTCATTTATTGCTACTACTACTGACGGTTTGATAACCATAAGCCAGGGTTTCATCCAGCCCAATTTAACCCCGGTATTTAAGGCGCAGCCCGATGGGAAAGAGTATAAAATGGGCATAAAAAACGGTTTTTACTACCTGTATGTGAAATACGGCGCGAAGGGCGACATTATTTTTAAGGAGGCCACCACAGGTCAGTCGGTTGTTAAAAATCTTACTATTGCGGCGTTAAGCCAATACAATGTGGCGGTTACGACACAATCAGGCTCACTGCAGGTTACTTTTGCACCGTTTAACTATGTGAATGTTTCGGCCGAGACAACTACGTTGTTAAATGTAAATGTTAACCCTGACGACTATTATTTTAACCATAGCGGTAGCGCTTATTTTGTAGCGACCGATGAAAACGGCAGTATACTTGGACAAGCTAAATATGTGCAGGGTACAACTAAATTTAAGCTGGTATCGGCAACGCCTTACCTGGGCAGCCGTTTAAATGTGTTTGTTATAATCAATCCTCTCGATAACACAAAACCCAATATTACAGGTTATTTGCAGGTAAAAAAGGGGAGTACCTACAATAGCTTTTATTCCGTTTTGCCCCAGCAGACAAAAGTGCCGATAAAGCCGTATATAAAAAACACATCCGGTTTCGACCAGCTTCTAATAAGCACTAATGCGTATGGAGTGATAGCCTCTTCGATTGCTGATTCAGTTAATTTTCAACCGGATGTTTTTGTAGATAATGGCGAAAAATTATACGTTCAGCTTTTAAAAAACAACAAGTACACTTACAATTTTTTTGACGTCCCTTTGGGAACCTTCGGCATTAATGTTGATGTCAGTAAAGTTACCAAGATACCGGCCGAAAAAACGCTGGCAGGGCCTGTGAGCGATATTGCCCTACAATTGTATGCCAAAAACGACATCGTCCATTTCGATTCTTATTTGCTTGATGTTCAGCAAACACACACAGGTAGTTTAACACTTAGGTATCCTAAAGAGCCTTTTAAGGAATATGAACTATATTCCTACTATTTAAAGTCGGGATTTGAATATGAAGAGGTATCAACAGGGCCTTCTATTCCTGATGCGGTGCCGACCTTTGATGCCACGTTCAATGTTTCGGGGACAAGCTTAAGTAATTTTGTTCCTTCATTTTCCGGAACATTCGACTATTACCATGCTTCATTTGAAAATACAACTGGTACCGATTTAAAGGTGGAGCTTTATTCGCCGTCGGCAGGTAACTATACCAAGGTGAAATTGCCATCGTTCAACAAGTTCCTAGGTGTAACGGGTTTGCGTTTGGCCGATCAGAAGCTGATTAGTTTCGGGCTTGTTCAATACCAGGGCTTTGACGAAAAAGTATTTAATTATAAACCCGCTAATGCCATAAGGAGCGCGCCTGATTTTAATGCCAAGTCTGTTCGTAAAGTTTATTGAGTAAGCCAGAGATTTTAGACAGAATTAATAATTGAAGAACTACGTCAATACAAAATAATATTTTCTCATATCGTGCGGTTGAATTGCAGGCAAATTAAAGCGCAGGTGCGGCAAAAAGGTATACATTTGTAATACCGTACCCCTTATTTAGCTATGTATTTTAACCTGTGGTCGATATTATTGATTGCCTTCCTGTCGCAGTGTGTATTTCTTTTGGTATCATTAATTATAAGACCCTCAGCCAATAAAAATGCAAGGCAATTGCTGATGCTGTTATTGGTGGTTATCTTTTGTGTGCTATTCGGCAACTTTTGCGAGGCAACGTATCTCTATCGAAAATGGCATGGCATAACCAACCTTGGCCGGGGCATGCTGCTGCTGCAGGGCCCGGTGCTTTACTTGTACACTTTATCGGTTATATCGGCAGATTTTAAATTCAGGTACACGCACTTGTTGCATTTTTTGCCCTACTTTTTGGCGCTGGCAGTAATTTGGCGACAGGAAAACCCGGTAGATGATCGTATTTTGGTACTAACTATCGATGCTGTAATGGAAGGCAAAAGCCACATGGACTGGAAAACCTCCATGTGGTTTGTTACTTATTTCGTGCACCTCACGGTTTACTTTCTGCTGATAAGGCGCTTTATGCTGCAGTCAGTCAAAAGTCCGGCAGAACAGTTTCAATTCCCGATTGAGCAAAGGTTGCGCTGGCTTAAAAAGCTAACCATTACCTATAGTTTAGTTGCGCTTGTTTTCCTGGGCATAATCTTTTATATCAGCATAACCGGTCTTTACACAGTATACGGCAATTTTATTTATGCCATGGCTTTAGGTGGATTGATTTATACCATAGCTTTCCAGGCATTGCCAGATTGGCACACTTTAAAGCCAGGTTTCGATAAGAAATATAAATCCATCAATATAAAACAGCAAACCGAGGAAGAGCTGCTGAACAGGATATTGTATTTTTTTGAGCAAGAAAAGATATTTATGAACCCCGATTTGCGGATAGATATGCTGGCCAAAAAAACTGATGCGAAGTCCAACGTTGTTTCAAAAATTATCAATAAACGCCTGGGCAAATCCTTTAGCGAGGCGGTTAATTACTATAGGATTGAGGAAGTAAAAAAACGGTTGGACGACCCCAAATTCGACCATCATTCTATTTTTGGTATCGCTATGGATGTGGGTTTTACCAGTAAATCGGCCTTTAACGAAACGTTTAAAAAATTGAATGGGATAACGCCATCACAATATGTGAAGTTGGGGCAGTGGGCGAGATGGTGAGATATTTTTTGCTAAAACAAAATATCCTTTACCACACTTAATAATAACAATGCAAAACACTCATATCCTCATCGTTGGCGCAGGTGCAACAGGCTTAATGGCTGCCCGCATTTTAGCAAAAGCCGGCAAAAAAGTAACTGTACTTGAGGCCCGCAGCCGTTGTGGTGGCCGCATCCATACCCTTAACCACGAACTGTTTTTTAAAAATACTGAGCTGGGCGCAGAGTTTGTGCACGGCGATTTGCCTGTTACGCTCGACCTATTAAATGAGGCTGATATCCCGTATCATTCAGCAAATGCTGAAATGTGGCATTACAGTAACGGCAAATTCAGCCAGGAAGGTGAATTTAGGGGCTGGGATAAAGTAGTTGAAAAACTGGGCGGGCTAAAGAGTGATATCAGCATAAAAGATTTCCTGGAAAAAGAATTTCCGGGCGATGCAAATGAAGAATTGAGAACAGCGGTAACGGGTTTTGTATCTGGCTATGATACCGCCGACCCGGCAAAAGCCAGCTCTTTCGCCCTGCGTGAAGAATGGGGAAACGAAGATTTTGAAGCGCAGCACCGCGTTAAAGGTGGCTATGGTGTAATGATAAAATACCTGGAGGATGAAAGTAAAAAGCACGGCGCTGAAATCTATCTAAACACTATTGTAAAAGAAATCCACTGGCAGCCGGGGAAAGTTAAGGCTATCACAAGCGATGAGACTGAATACGAAGCAACACAAGTATTATTAGCCCTGCCTTTAGGCATTTTACAGGCTGTTGGAAATGAACAGGGGGCAGTTACATTTATCCCCCCTATTACCAAACAACAAGAAGCTCTAAACGCAATGGGCTTTGGTTCGATAATAAAAGTGCTGCTGGAGTTTGATACACCATTTTGGGACGATAAAACAACGGAAGACCTGGCTGGAGCAAGCTTAAAGGATATGGGTTTTGTATTATCAAACGAGTCAATACCGACTTGGTGGACACAAGCGCCCCAACTTAGCCCCGTTTTAACCGGCTGGCTGGGTGGTTTGCCTGCTGCCGCAAAGAAAGATGCGTCGGACGAAGAAATATTGCAACTTTCCCTCAAATCTATCGCCAATATTTTTAAACGGGATATTAATGAACTGAATGATAAACTCGTAGCCTTCAATATCGCCAACTGGACTGCTGACCCATTTACCCGCGGTAGCTATGCCTACGATACAGTTGGAACCCCGGATGCCAGGAAAGTATTGAATGAACCCGTTGAAAACACCATTTTTTTTGCCGGAGAATATTTGTACGAAGGCCCGGCGATGGGAACCGTTGAGGCTGCTCTGAAAAGTGGGTTATATGTTGCGGATGGAACGATGGAGCATTAAACCTATTTAATATTCTCTCACCAAAGTTTCTAACGGAATGTTTAATTCATGATAAAGTTTCCTCACCATCCCCAGGTTTAATTTTCTATTCTTTTTAAATATGTCGCTTACGCGGCTTTTGAAACCTAATATTTGGGCAAGGTCTTTATTTGTCAAACCTTGCTGTTCCATCCTGTATTTAATGGCTTCAATTGGGTTCGGTACATCTATAACAAAGTGTTTATCTTCATACTCTTTAATTAAGAGTGCAAGTACATCTGCCTCATCGCTTTCCGCAGACCCATTTTTAGCCTGAAAGATTTCTTCAAATCTTTCTAACGACTTCTCGTAGTCTTTTTTTGTTTTAACTATTTTGAGTTGCATAATCCGTTAATTACTCCTAATTCTTCTTTTTAAGTTTAAATAAATCAATAGTAGTTGGGTCTATTTTGTCGTATTCTGCGTGTGTTCCAATAAATTTGATAAAAATCCATCCCTTTTGATAATTTACTTCAGCAATCAATCGGTAATCATTATAATTGATTCCAAATATCACCCGGTCATTTTTTATTGTCCTTGACGTATTGAAATCTTTAGTAATGTCCCCGGGTTTCCTCCATGATTTTGTTTTAACATCATGGTACCAGTTTTCCAATGTCTCTTTGCAATCAGTGTGTTTTTCGTAAAATGAAACCAATGAACTACGATTGTAAATGTTCATCTCATAATATCGTTTAAACAAATATACACAAAGTAACCAATTTGGTTACTTTTATTTTCTCAAAAACCTATCAGTAGGGCTATGAATAATTAGCTTGAGGCCGCCTAATAATTCCCAGATACAATTATCATATCCATCAGCTTTATGCTGTTGTCGTAATAATCGTAATCCTTAAGTTTAAAAGCTACCAAATAATCCCATACCTTGTTTAGCCAAAGCTGGTTTTTACTATCCACCATAGCCGAAACAGCAAATGGCGCCACGAAGCTTAGTGCCTCAAAATACCGGTGTTTGATATCGTTACCTGCTAACGTATAACCGGCGGACAGATTGTAGGTGTCATTATTAGTTGTACTCCTGATCCATCGGTTTATTTTATCGGCGATGTGTTTGGCGCGTTTGTCGCCGGTTAGGAGGTAGTCGGTACCTATGCGCCATGGGTCGCGGCAGGCGTTGTAGTTGTAAAGGCCATCATAGGGTGATTCTAAAAAGTTTGGCAGGGCGGGTTTTGGTTTTTTATTTAGGTTGACGATGAAATCGGGTATCAACCCGGCATCCGGGCTGTATCTATCCTCCAACGCTGTAAAAAGTTTATAACCAGCATTCACAACTTTGTCCCAGCGCGCATCACCGGTTGCATCTTTAAAAGCCTTAAAGTGCGCAGGCATAAAATCAGACGAGCGGGTTGCAAAATAATCCTTGCTCTCTGCTTCTATACCATCGCTCAACAAAACCGACCAGGTTTGATGATTGATTTCGTACTGCATAATTGCGTTAATCATAGCTTTTGCCTCGGCCAGATAATTTATTTTGCCTTTGCTGCCCCATTGTTTATTTGCCAATAAAAGTGAATAGGCAATATCAATATCGCCGTCGCTTGCAGACGTGTTATCCGTACTTTTGCCACTACTATATTGCGCCCAGGCCATTAAATGTTTGCTTTTACCGGTTGGATGTGCTTTAACATAGTAAAACAAATTATCGTAAGTGATCTTAGCACCGGCATCGTAACCAGCCATCAACGCCACGATAATCATCCCGTAACCTTGCCCTTCGGAAACACATTGCTTTTTGTCTTTATTCTCGAACCAGACAAAATCTTCAGCTTTACCCGGTGTGTGTTTGATGAAGCGGGCTTTCCATTGAGTGTAAAATGTTTTTACCGTATTATCCAATTGGCTTTGGGTGATATGGTTTGGCTTGATTGTGCCACGGAAATATTTTTGATGTAGGGGGAATGGTTTTCCGGTTGATTGGGCGAAGAGGGAAGTGGAATAAAGAAGAAATATTATCGCAAGTTTTTTCATCAATTTGATTCTTAAATATCCAACATTGTCATTGGAACGAAGCAACCTCTGCACATGCAAATCAGCGGAGCAAAAAAATTGTGGAGACCTTTTAGCTGCGTTTAGGTTCCCACAAACATTGTGTACTTTGAATGTCCTATGTAGTCCGCCAGCTGGCGGATCGTTCCTCGAAATGACGACCTTGATATTTTTGCAACTAACCTCTGATCTACACTCAACTAATCTCCAATCCCTAATACTGATAATTCCTGATATCCTGTATCCTGTTAACCGTCATCGCGTCAATCAAAACTCCGGCATGTTTTTTAATGGCATGCTCGTTTACAATTTGCTTCTTTTCGGTTTCTTCTACGTCCATATCTGCGCCTGAGAAATACAGCTTAAGGCATTCCAGAAAATTCTGAATGGCCGGAGTTTGCTTGCAGGTAGCCGCAAACCAGGCGCGGCGGGCCACGCTGTGGTGCAAAGGCTTCACAACTATATTGCGGCCCGCAAGGTATGGTTCAACAATCCAATCGGCCATAACGGTGATGCCAAGGCCTGCATTAACCATTTCGATGGTGGCATCGGTATAATGGATGCGGTGCAGCGTTTTGGGTTTTACATGCTGGCTCTGTATCAGCGATTCTATTATCGGTGTGTCCTGGTACGACGGATCGTATAGCGGCAATATTAGTTCCTCACCATGAAAATCTGCAATCTCTATAACATCCTTTTTCGCTAAATGGTGGTCGCCACAAATAACGGCCACCAGCCTGTCTTCAAAAATAGGCTCATAACGTATTTTGGTATTCACCATCTGGGTACGAATAATACCGATGTCGAGGTCGCCGTTCATCAGGTATTCCAGCGGCCGGCGGGTGGCATCACTCAATATCTGGATGTTTATGTCCGGCCATTGTTTCTTGTAATACTTTATAATGCCGGGCAGCCAGTGGTACGCCGTATAGCATTGCATGCTGATGCTCAAGTTGCCTGTCTTTCCGTTTTTGTAATTATTAATATCTTCTTCAAGCGATTTAATTTCAGCCAGTATTTTTTCAGAGCTGCGTAAAAAGCGGTAGCCCTGGTCTGTTAGCTGTAACCTTTTACCCTGGCGGCTAAATATCTCAACTTCAAGCTCTTTTTCCAACTCTTTTAACTGGTGGCTTAACGCGGACTGTGTTAAATGTAAAGTGTTTGCCGCTTTGGTTAAGGTTCCGTCTTTTGAAATAGTATCTATCAATCGAAAATGGTGAAGGGCTATATTCATTATTAATATTATTAATGATTGTCACAAAATTAATTCATTTTTTTCATATAGATTCGAGTTATACTTTTGTCGTGTCAATTTTACACAGATGTTAAACACCTTGTCAAAATATTTCACCCTTGGTTTTTTGAGTGTTTTCATTTTTTCGGAAGCGCAAGCCCAAAAAGTACTAACCATTAAAGATGCCGAACAACTGGCGCTGGCAAACTATGGTACTATAAAGGCAAAAGCAAACCAGCTTAATGCATCGAAAGCGTATTTAACTGAAACCAGGGCCGAGCAACTACCCGACTTGAATTTGTCTGCCCAGCAGGATTACGGTACAGTTAATGGTCAAAACGGCCCCTTATATGGTTACCGTGGTTTCAGCGTTGCATCATCGGGACCGGCTTTGCAACACCAAAACTGGAACTCGGCCTTTGGCGCACTTTACCTAGCCAATGTGAGCTGGGATTTCTTTTCTTTCGGGAAAGCAAAAGAGAAAGTTAAAGTACAACGTTCTGTAGTATCGCGCGATGAAAGCGATTTGGTACAGGAGCAATTTCAACACGAAATACGTGTGGCTGGCACTTATTTAAACCTGCTTGCTGCACAACAGCTAAGCAAGGCGCAGCAGGATAACCTTAACCGGGCTATTGAATTACAGAAAGTAGTTGTTGCCCGGGTAAAAAATGGGCTAAATGCGGGTGTGGATTCGTCGCAGGCTAACGCGGAGGTATCAAACGCACGAATTGCGCTTACCAATACGCAGCAAACCGAGCAGGAGCAAAGTAACCTGCTGGCACAATACCTTGGCGTACCACCACAAGATTTTGTGCTCGACAGCGCCTTCGTTACCAAAGCCCCCGCCAATGCCGACCCACAATCGCAAGTGACTAATGAAAACCACCCGCTGTTACAGTTTTATCAAAACCGCGTTAATGTAAGCAATGAACTGGCTAAATATTATAACACCTTTAGCTACCCAACGTTTAGCTTTTTCGGAACTTACCAGGGACGTGGTTCGGGTTTTAAGTGGGATTATGGAACCAATCAAAGCGACTACACCGGCAGCTATGGCGCAGGGGTGGAGCCTACACGCTCAAACTACTTGGTTGGGGTAGGTATGATCTGGAATATAACCAACCCTTTCCGGGTGCAATACCAGGTCAAATCGCAGCAATATACATCGGCGCAATATAAAGATGAGTACGATTTGGTGAGTAAACAGCTAAGTGCACAATTGGTACTGGCCGAAACCCGTATTAGTAATGCCCTGAAAAATTATCATGAGGTGCCTGAAGAAGTGCGGGCAGCAACTGACGCCTATCACCAGAAATTAACGCTGTATAAAAACGGGCTATCTAATATAGTCGACTTTACACAGGCATTGTATGTGCTAAACCGGGCCGAGGTTGATAACTACATAGCCCGCAACAACGTATGGCAGGCTGTATTATACAAAGCCGCCGCAACCGGCGATTTCGGGATCTTTATAAATAACTTTTAATATAAAAGAGTAATAATGGGAATGATAAAAGGCGCGCTGCAAAAACCAATAACTATACTGGTGATAGTGGCCGGGTTGTTTTTCTTTGGTATAAACGCTGTTCGCAATATTAAGATCGATATTTTTCCGGACTTAAACCTGCCGGTAATTTATGTATCGCACCCTTACGGTGGCTTTACACCCAACCAAATGGAGTCGTACTTCGGTAAGCAGTATGTTAACCTGTTGCTGTTTGTGTCGGGTGTGAAAAGCATCGAAACAAAAAATATACAAGGACTTACCCTTATAAAAGTAACTTTTTACGAAGGCACAAACATGGCTCAGGCCGCCGCCGAGGTGACCAGTTATACCAATCGTGCGCAAACTGGCTTTCCGCAAGGCTCGCAACCGCCGTTTATTTTAAGGTTTGATGCGTCTACACTCCCGGTAGGTCAACTGGTATTAAGCAGCCCTACCCGAACTAACAACGAACTGCTTGATTTTGCGGGAGTTTATGTGCGCTCGCAGTTTACCACCGTTCCCGGACTGGTTGCGCCGGCCCCGTTCGGCGGTAACCAGCGTACCATAGTTATAAAAATTGATCCTCAATTACTGCGCTCACACAATTTAACGCCCGACCAGATTGTACAGGCTTTGCGTGACAATAACCAGAATACCCCAGCTGGTAACGTACGTATGGGCGATTTAAACTACCTTACACCAGCCAACACCACAATTAAAAAAGTTGAAGATTTCGGGAATATTCCGCTATTTAAAAATGGCGTGCAAACAGTTTTTATGCACGACGTGGCAACGGTTGAAGATGGCGCTGATATTACAACAGGTTATGCATTAATAAACGGCAAGCGCTCGGTTTATCTGCCTATCACCAAAGCTGCATCCGCCTCAACCTGGGACGTGGTACAAAACCTGAAAAAGGCAATTCCGCGTTTTCAATCCCTGCTGCCGCCTGATGTGAAGCTTACCTTTGTATTCGACCAATCGGTATATGTTATAAACGCTGTGAAAAGTTTGGCCGAAGAGGGTGCAATTGGTGCGGTGCTAACCGGTTTAATGGTGCTGTTGTTTTTGGGCGATAGAAGAGGCGCACTGATTGTGATACTAACCATCCCAACCTGTGTTATCTCCAGTATATTCTTTCTTTACCTGTTCCATCAAACCATAAATATCATGACACTGAGCGGGCTTTCGCTTGCCATCGGTATTTTGGTGGATGAGTCGACGGTTACCATAGAGAATATTCACCAGCATTTTGACATGGGCAAGCCAAAGGCCTTGGCCATTTGGGATGCGTGTAAGGAGATTGCCTTCCCAAAATTGCTGATCCTGTTTTGTATCCTGGCCGTTTTTGCGCCTGCGTTTACAATGAGCGGTATACCCGGGGCCTTATTCCTGCCGCTGTCGCTGGCTATCGGTTTTTCAATGATTGTATCATACCTGTTGGCGCAAACATTTGTGCCGATAATGGCCAATTGGGTAATGAAAAATACCCACGAGGATAAAAGCCACGCCGATGGCTTTGCGCTGGAAGACGAGGGTGAACCATGGGAGCAAAAGGAACTGGCGATAAAAAATGCAACTGCGGGCAATGGCCACAAACTAACTCGTTTCGACAAATTCAGGTTGCGTTACCTGCGTTTTATGGACAGGATGATGCCTAACCGCAAAATTATTGTTCTCGGTTATGTTGTTGTTGCGTTTGGGCTGGCGTTTTTATTATTTAGTTTAATTGGGCACGATGTGTTGCCCAAGGTTAACTCGGGCACTTTCCAGGTAAGATTGCGAGGCGCCGACGGTACCCGGCTGGAACGTACAGAGGCAAGCACAATTAAAGCCTTGAAAGTTTTACAAAACCTGGTGGGAAAGCAAAATATCGAGATAACATCCACGATGGTGGGTTCGCACCCTTCATCTTTCTCAACAAACCCCATTTACTTGTTTATGGCTGGCCCGCAGGAGGCGGTAATGCAGGTTAGCCTTGTGGAGGATTATAAAGAAAACCTTGACGATTTGAAGGAACGCTTCCGCAAGGCTATGAAAAAGGAACTGCCGGAAATTAAAATATCGTTTGAGCCTATTGAGCTTACCGATAAGATTTTAAGCCAGGGATCGCCTACGCCAATCGAGATTGCGTTGACCGGCAAAAACAAAAAACAAAACGTTGAATATGCCAAAAAGGTAATAACAAAACTTGGCGAAATTGATTATCTGCGCGATATACAAATAGCTCAATCCTATAAATACCCCTCCATTTCGGTAAACATCGACCGTGTACGTGCTGCCGAATTGGGTGTAAGCTTGAATGAAATATCACGCACATTAACAGCTTCAACCTCATCGTCGCGCTTTACCGAAAAGAACAACTGGATTGATGAAAAGGCTGGTCTAAGCTATTTGGTGCAGGTACAGATCCCCGAATTTCAAATGGCCAGTATCGACGATATTCGCGAAATTCCAATTCTGAGCGGCCAGTCGCGCCCGGTGTTGGGTGATGTTGCCGATTTTAAGGTTGACACCACCTACGGTGAAAACGACAACATTGGTTCTGTGCCAACATTGTCGGTAACTGCCAATATCCACAAAAAAGATTTAGGTACTGCCACCAACGATGTAAATAAGGCTATTAAAGAATTAGGCAAACCACCGCGCGGACTAAGTATAGAACTACGCGGTCTTACACAAACATTAACCGAAACGTTAGACAGCCTGCAAACGGGCTTATTGGTGGCCATTATCGTAATATTCCTGATGCTGGCGGCTAATTTCCAGTCGTTTAAAATGTCGCTGGTAGTTTTGTCAACTGTGCCTGCGGTATTGTTCGGCTCGTTGCTGCTGGTAAAATTAACCGGGGCAACGTTAAACCTGCAATCGTATATGGGGATGATTATGTCGGTAGGCGTATCCATATCAAACGCTGTGTTGCTAATAACTAATGCCGAGGAATTGCGGAAACACAATGGCGACGCGCTCAAATCGGCCCGTGAGGCTGCTGCGCTGCGTATAAGGCCGATATTAATGACCAGTTTGGCCATGATTGTAGGTATGATACCGATGGCTTCGGGCCTCGGGGAGGGTGGTGATCAAACGTCGCCGCTGGGTCGTGCCGTAATAGGTGGGTTGCTGGCGTCAACCTTTGCTGCGTTATTGATACTGCCGCTTGTATTTGCCTGGGTACAGGGGAATGCCTCAACCGATTCTGTTTCGTTAGATCCTGAAGATAAAGAAAGTAAATTTTATGTCCCTTTGCACCATCATGAACATTCAACAAAATAAATCAAAACTTACCTTGCTGGCTCTTTTTATATGCGCAGGTTTACTGTCATCATGCGGCCCCGATAAAAAGCAGCAGGCGGAACAGGCCGAAGCCATGCAGCAGGAAGACGCTGTTGAAACACCGACTGTTAAACTTATAGCTGTTGAAAAAGGTAAGTTAAGCTCAACCATTGCCGTTCCGGGCGAGTTGCTGCCTTATCAGCAGGTCGATCTTTATGCAAAAGTAAACAGTTACGTTAAAAAACTACAGGTTGATATAGGCTCGCAAGTGCATACCGGGCAATTGTTAGCCACATTAGAAGCCCCCGAAATAAACTCGCAACTTGCCGGCGCACAATCGCGCATCAAACAGCAGGAGGCTATTTATTATGCCAGTAAAGCCACTTACGACCGTTTGCTGAATACCAGCAAAACACCCGGTACCGTATCGCAAAACGATTTGGAACAAGCTGAGGCCAAGAAAAACTCCGACCTGGCGAATGTTGAAGCCGCTAAATCGGCTTATAAAGAAGTTGGTGCCAGCGTTGCCTATTTGGAGATAAGGGCGCCGTTTGACGGCATCATCACCGCCCGCAACGTAAATTTAGGCGCCTATGTAGGCCCTGGCGGCAAAGGCACCGACCCGCTTTTTGTTTTGCAGGATCAGACAAGGTTACGCCTGGTGGTATCGGTACCTGAAAGATATACCGGTGGTTTAACCAATAAAAACGAAGTTACGTTTACTATACAAGCATTACATAACCAAAAATTCACAGCCAAAATACAACGCCTGGCTGGTGCACTTGATGAAAAGTTACGCTCCGAACGTTTAGAAATGGATGTTTACAACAAAGACAAAAAGCTGTTGCCGCATATGTTTGCCGAAGTAAATGTCCCATTGCCGTCAAGAGACAGTACTATCATCCTGCCAAAAACAGCGGTAGCTACTTCAACAGAAAGAGTATTTGTAGTACGGGTAACCAACCACAAAGCCGAATGGGTGGATGTGAAGAAAGGCCTTGAAGCCGATGGCAAAGTTGAAGTTTACGGCAACATAAAACCCGGCGACCAGGTGGTGTTGCATGCATCCGACGAGATACGGGATGGTTCGACGGTGAAGTATTAATAGAGTTACGATTTTAGATTTACGAATTACGATGTTTAGAAGACTAGCAATGGAACAAATCTAAAATCGTAAATCGTAATTCAACCCTATCCCAGCACCTCTTCCAGCACCTCGTGCGATTTTATATTCCCAAACCCTTCTATATGCAGCGCATAATAATCCAGCAATTTATTGATGAGGTATCGCCGTTCGTCGTTATTTAGTTTTATACCGGCAATATTTTCAAAGGTGCCTTGCAGCAGCATGGTAAAGTTTTGCGTATGGGGTGGTGAAAGGTATAAAACGCTATCAGGCTTAAAGCGGCTGAAGGTGCCGTTTTTTAGGTCGAAATAATCGGCTTCGCCCGCCAGGTAACGGTCCGGGTAAAAGCCGAGGTAACGGGTAAGGCGTATTAAAAATAGCAGGTGAAAGTTTGCTATTCCATCAGTTTGGTGGTCCAGCCATTCAATTGCACTAAAAACAAAATCAAACATATTTTCATCTGCCGATTGTTGTTTAACCGCCTTATACAATATCTCGTTTAGAAACATGGCCAGGCTGCTTTTTATCACATCGTAAGGTATAGACTGCAGCTGCGGCGAGTTTTTAACCTCTTTTATACGCTGTACATTGCCGGTTTCTTTATGATAAACTACCATATCAAGCAGGTGCAGCGGCTGCAGCATATTTCGTGCTATTTTTGCTTTTGGCTTTTTAGCCCCATTTACAATGTACGACTGTAGCCCGAATTTTTCGGTAAATACCTGTACCACTACGCTGCTTTCGCCATAGTCGGTAGTTTTAAACACTATGCCGCGGGTTTTATGCAGCATGGTTAAAAAGCAGTAATATTTTAGGGAGGAAGATGATTAACCCGGTTGCCAGTGCAAAGGCTGCCGCAATTACTACAGCCCCGGCGGCCATATCTTTTACACGGCCGGCCTTTTCGTTAAAACCTGGCGAAACCAGGTCAACCAGCGTTTCAATCATGGTGTTAAATATCTCGGTAACCAGTACTATGGTGACGCAAAGCATTACCCATTGCCATTCGCCCGAACTGATATGAAGGATGAAGCCTGCAATTGTTGCTAACACCGTCGCCACCAAATGGATGCGGAAATTTAGCTGGCTTGTGGTTGCATAAGCCACTCCTTTAAATGCATAACCAAAGCTACGTATTAGTTTTTTCATGTCACGTTCTTATCTATTCTCAAATTTCCGATTCCCCAAATCATCAAAGTTTCACATCTTCAAATTCAAACTACAAATCTGCACATAATCTCGTAGTTTTGCCCACCTGAAAATCATCAGTGAATAATGACCTGGAAAAAACTTGCTGACTTCATTCTGAAAAATCGATTGGCCGTATTGGTCGTCGTTATTTTGGGCTGCCTTTTTATGGGCTACCATGCAAGTAAGGTACGCATAACTTTTAATGGCGGGAAAGTGTTGCCGGTAACCGACTCAGCCTATATCCGCTACAACCAGTTTAAAAAGCTTTTTGGGCAGGATGCAACTACAATGGTGATGGGCTTTCAGTCGCCAAAGATATTTGATAAAGATGTTTATAACGACTGGCACAAAATAGCCAATGATATAAAAGCAACAAAGGGTATTAACGGCGTTATTTCGGTGGGTAATGTGTTCGATGTGGTAAAGGATACAATTCAGCATAAATATGTTCTGAAGCCTTTATCTCCGGCGTTAATTACTACCGACAAAGGAGCAGATAGCGTTAAACAGAAATTTCTTTCGCTGCCGTTTTATAAAGGGCTTGTATTGAGCGAGGATGGCAGGTCGACTTTAATGGCCATAAGTTTCGATGGCAAAATAATCAACACTCCTAAGCGTGTCCCTATTTTGAAAGCGATTTTAAAAGCGGGGCAGCAATTTGAACAAAAGCATAATATACAGGTACATTATTCAGGCTTGCCGTTGATACGTACTGTCGCCGGCGATTTAATAAAGAACGAATTTGTGTTGTTCCTGGGCCTATCACTGCTGATTACGATAAGTATCCTTGTGCTGATATTCCGCTCGTTTTATGCGGTGTTTTTTCCGGTGGTAGTGGTTTTGTTGGGTGTAACCTGTAGTTTAGGTACGCTGGTGCTTATGCATTATGAAATTACCATCCTGACCGGCATAATGCCCTCGCTGGTGGTAATTATCGGTATACCTAACAGTATCTTTATCCTTAATAAATATTACTACGAATACAACCACACCGGTAATAAAATGCAAGCCCTGCACACCACTATTGCAAAGGCTGGTGTTACTACGTTTGTGGCAAATATTACCACGGCGATAGGTTTTGGCGTGCTTTGCTTTACCAATAGCGAATTGCTGGTGCAATTTGGCATGGTGGCGTCGGCAAGCGTAATGGTAACATTTATATTAAGCATTATACTGGTGCCTATTATTTTCAGCTACCTGCCAAACCCTAAAGAGCGCCAAAGTAAAATAAAGGATCGCCCGGTAATTCAGGGCCTTTTAAACAAGCTGGATTATGTAGTTCATAACCACCGCAAAGCAATTTACGGTGTAACTGTAGTGTTGATACTTGTTTGTATTTTTGGGATAACCCTAATAAACGTTAATAGCTACGTGGTTGACGATTTGCCTAAAAGCAACAACACGGTAAAAGATCTGCGCTTTTTTGAGGCCAATTTTAAAGGTGTTTTACCGCTTGAGGTGAGTATTGATACCAAACGCAAAAATGGGGTAATGAACAATGCTGTGATCCGCAAGGTTGAAAGGCTGGAAAAGTTGATATCATCAAAGCCCGAGTTTAGCCGTTCGTTATCATTAACACAGGGTTTGAAGTTTTTAACCCAGTCGTTTTATGGCGGCAACCCCAACTATTACCGCTTACCCAGCGGCCTCGAGCAGGGTTTTATATTAAGCTACGCCGGCAATTCGGGCAAAAGCAATGATATGCTGAAAACCTATTTGGACAGCAACCGTCAATATACCCGCGTAACTTTCGAAATGGTTGACATCGGCTCAAAGAAGATGAATATTGTGTTAAAGGATCTTCAGCCAGGCATCGATTCCATCTTCAATCCTAAAAAATACCACGTCGAACTTACTGGTTCGAGCATTATATTTATAAAGGGCGCCAACTATATGGTTAAAAACCTGTACGAGAGCCTTGCCCTGGCTATTCTTTTAATTGCAGGAGTGATGTGGGTGTTGTTCAGGGGGATAAAAATGATAGCTATATCGTTATTGCCAAACTTAATACCGCTGGTTATTACCGCAGGTTTAATGGGTTTTTTCGGTATCCCTTTAAAGCCATCAAGCATCCTGATTTTTAGCATTGCCATGGGTATATCTTCTGATCAGACGATTTATTTTATCACCCGCTACAGACAGGAGTTGAGAAGCACCAACAAAAGCATATCGGCCATTGTATCTGATACCATCCGCGAAACCGGCATCAGCATGATTTATATTGCTATTATTTTATTCTTTGGCTTTGGCGTATTTGCGGCATCTACCTTTGGCGGAACCCAGGCTATCGGTATCCTGATTTCGATAACTTTATTCGTATCGATGATCAGTAACCTTACCCTGCTTCCTGCATTTTTGCTCAGTATGGAGAAGAGGACGGCTAAGTCCGAAAGTCGGAAAAGTCAGTAAAGCCCGAAAGAAAGAGCCTCCTGCAAGTAGTTTTGAATTTATAACGTTTCAACTTTACAACGTTTCAACTTTACAACGTTCAAACCTTACAACAACAAAAATGAATCTCAATCTCACCAACAAAGTAGCCATTGTGCTGGCAGCCAGCAAAGGCCTGGGCAAAGCTATCGCCACTTCGCTATCTGCCGAGGGCGCAAAGGTTATCATTGGCTCGCGCGATGAAAATGAACTGGCTAAAACGGCCGCCGAAATACACGGAATAACTGGTAACGAAGTTATAGCCATACCTGTTGATGTTTCGAATGGAGAAGCTGTTAAAGAGTTTATTGAACAGGCTGCAGCCAAATTTGGCCGGATAGATATTTTATTGAATAATGCAGGTGGCCCGTCGTTTAATAAATTCGAGAATTTTGACGACGATGCCTGGCAGAAAGCTTTTGAGCTTAACCTGCTTAGCTTTGCACGTACCAGCAGGCTGGTATTGCCGCATATGCAAAAAACAGGCAGCGGGCGCATTATTAATATCATCAGCGGTTCTGTAAAGGCGGTGCTGGCAAGCTCAGTACTTTCAACGGCTATGCGCATGGGTGTTGTGGGTATGGCTAAGTTAATGGCCGATGAATTTGGGCCTTACAACATCACTGTAAACAACGTTGCTCCGGGTATGATATTGACAGACCGGCTAAAACACACCATTCCGCAAGGCATCGACCCAGAACAGGCGCTTGCCGAAAAAGCCAAGAATATTCCGCTTGGCCGCATTGGCAAACCCGAAGAACTTGCAGCACTGGTTACCTTCCTTGCCTCTGAACATGCTGCTTACATTAGCGGTACTACCATTCAAGTTGACGGCGGAGCAAGCCGTGGAATATTTTAGAATATTATTTGTTAACTTGTATGAAAAATATCGTACGGGTAACGATTTGTTAACAACTGAAACACTTTGATATTATAATAGTTATAGGTATGACAATATATCGTCATATCTATGAAGACACTTTACATTCTACCCCCTAAAGCACCGGTTTTTATTTTAGTCCTGTTGCTTTCCTTTTGCACTGGTGCGTTGGCCCAGGTAACGCCAATTGACACCATTAAGCCCGGCAAAGGCGACCCCAAAGAGCAATTAAAACAGATTAAAGCTGCCAAAGTAAGCCAGCTTTCTGACTCTGCAGCCACCCAGCCAAAGAAAAGTCCCTTAATTGATACCACCATGCGTAACAAGTACGGCGATTTATTAAATGATGATATTAAATTTAACCCCAAATATCCTTTTTGGAAACCGGCGATTGAAGTTTTGGGCATCAACGTATTTACAAACGGACTCGACCGGGCCCTGGGCGAAAATTTCTCGCATGTTGGCCCCTCAACCTGGAACTATAATTTTAATAAAGGATGGGAATGGGATGCGGACCGCTTTGGTATTAACTTTATTGGCCACCCTTACACCGGGTCGATGTATTTTAACGCTGCACGGTCGCAGGGATATGGCTATTTCCAGTCAATACCTTATGGTGTTGGTGGCAGTTTGATGTGGGAATATTTTGGCGAAACAACGCGCCCTTCATACAACGACCTTATCAACACAACGTTGAACGGTGCGTTTTTAGGTGAGATCTTTTACAGGCTCAGTTCCAATATTTTGGACGACCGCACCCGCGGCGGTAACAGGGTTTTCCGCGAAATTGCCGCCGGGCTTGTCGACCCTGTTCGTGGTCTTAACAGGCTGCTGCAGGGAAAGTCCTTCAGGCATACAAATACCGAAGTTTACCAAAAGGAACCACTAAACATCACCATATTTTCAGGTGTGCACAAAATAAACGACCAGAATAGTACGGTATTTGGCACAGGCCCTACTGAAATACTGTTGAATGTTCAACTTGATTACGGTAACCCCTTTGAAGATATCCACCGCAAGCCATTCGACTTTTTCCGCCTGCGTACCGAATTTAGCTTTGGCTCGGGCCGGAAATTTTTGGATAACTTAACCGGTTATGGCATTTTAGCTGGTAATAATACAAACATCGGCAAGCTATCGGTAATGTACGGTGCTTTCCAGTATGATGATTATTGGGATAATAAAACCTTTGAGTTGGGCGCCCTTGGTTTTGGCGGTGGTGTGTTCACAAAATACCCTATCAGCAAAGATGTAATGCTTTACACCAATGCCCATTTTGCCTTAGTACCTTTAGCCGGCAACAGCACCCGTTTTGGGCCGGATACCTCACAGGTGCGCGACTATACTTACAACGACGGGCTTGAAGCGAAAGTTGAGAGCACCATTAACTTTGGTAAATATGCAAGTGTATCGATGGTATATTACTACTTTTTAATGCATACCTATTACGGCGCGCCGGGCAATAATTATGTAA
The DNA here is from genome assembly GCF_024055575.1 of Mucilaginibacter flavidus. Lineage (GTDB taxonomy): Bacteria > Bacteroidota > Bacteroidia > Sphingobacteriales > Sphingobacteriaceae > Mucilaginibacter > Mucilaginibacter flavidus. Next base: position 90,998 of record NZ_JAMXOE010000024.1, read on the forward strand.
GTATTTTAAAACCGCGGGTTACTTTCAGGATAGCTGAGAACCTCAGCCTTGGCTTTGAACACTTTATTTATTACGACGACAGGTATTTAAAGGCACTGGCCCCAATACATTCTGCACGTACAGAACAAAAAGTATTCCTTTCCTGGTTTTTAGAAGATCCACAGCGTAAAGGAAGATATAATTAAAAAGAGTCAAGAGCCAAGAATCAAGAGCCAAGAGCCAAGAATTAAGAGCCAGGAATCAAGAGGCAAGCCTAAAATAGTGCGGGCATTTATCTTGATTCCTGGCTCTTGATTCTTGGATCTTCTTCTATAGTAATTTCGGGTTCAGTTCCGAATCGATCTCAGTACCAATTGGTACACCCATCAGCCACTTTTCGTGGTCGTTTTTTTGCCAGTCGTTTTTGTAAGGGGTAATGCGGGCGCCATCAGCTACGTAAATAATAGTCATAACCTCGCGCATTTTGTTTGAGTTATTACTGTTGGCATGGTGCATGGTGAATCCACGGTGCCAGGTAGCATCACCGGCCTTCATGGTATTGGCGCGGCTTATTGGGAACTTGTGTTCCTTCACATAATCGGCAAAAGCACTCTCCGACTCATCCGATATCTCATAATTAAAAATAGAGCCTTCGGTATACGAGCCTGATGCAAAAGTAAGCATGCCCATATCCACATCAATATCAACCAGCGGCATCCACATGGTTATGGTGTTAAAAGTATCTATTGGCCAATAGTATTGGTCCTGGTGCCATGGGGTTGGGCCGCCACCCGGTTCTTTAAAAAGGGCCTGGTCGTGGTAAATCCGTACATTTTTCACCCCCATCAGGTCGGCAGCAATTTTCGCCATCCTTTTGGCTAATACAAACCTGCGCGTATCTTCATCATTTTGCCACAGGTTCATGATCTGCAAAAACGCTTTGCCGTAGGTATCGCGGTCTTCCAGTTTGCGTTTTTCGGTGTTGTAACGGTCGGCTGCGCCTACTATAACCGGTCGGTACACGGCAATTTCTTCTTCGGAAAGTACACCCGTGACAAGTGTGTGTCCCTTTTCCCGGAATTCATCAATATTGTCTTGGGGTACTGTCTTAATATCGTCGAGCGATGGCAATGTTGTGATACTCATTGTGGTAATTTGGTTATTCTCAAAGTAAATTATACTTTTTTCTGAAAAAAATGGTTTAAATGGAATAATAATGGATTATTTTATCCGTACATTTAATCTATCATAATAAATTATTAAAATATACTATGATAAAGGCTTCGTACGAGATACTGCAGCCGGCAAACGGCCAGTCGTTCCTCTTCCGGAAGTTCGATAGCGTTGGTTTTGATGCGCCGTATCACTTTCATCCCGAGTACGAACTCACTTACATTCTCGAGGGCAGCGGCAAACGTTATGTTGGCAGCCACATGCAAAACTTTACCGCCGGCGATTTAGTGCTCTTAGGCCCCAATCTGCCCCATTGCTGGAAACTGGAGCACGGCAACCACACAGAAAACAAGGGAAGCGCTATTGTAATTCAATTTGACGTTGCTTTTTTAGGTGATGATTTTTTCGATAAGAATGAATTGCAGCACATCAAACGCCTCTTTCAAAAAAGTGGTAGCGGCATCAGTTTTCATGGTGATACCCAAAAAATTGTCAGCCAAAGCCTGTTGGCATTAAGTGATGAACAAAATGCCTTCAAATTGCTGATAGGCCTGCTGGAAGCTTTGCAACGATTAGCGCAATCGTCTGAATATGTCCAGCTTGACCAAAACCATGTGATAGGTGAGCGTACACTCGCGGAGCAGGAACGTATTAACCCCGTATTTGCCTATTTGGTTGAAAACTTCAGGCAGCAGGTATCATTAGACGCCGCAGCCGGCATTGCCAATATGACTACCAACGCATTCTGCAAATACTTTAAAAAAATTACCCGCAAAACCTTTATGGAAACCATAATTGAGTACCGCCTTAATTATGCTACACAACAATTAGTGCAAACCGATAAACCTATATCCGAAATTGCCTTTGAAAGCGGCTTTGGTGACGTATCGCACTTTTATAAAATGTTTAAGGTGAAAATGCACCTCAGCCCGCTCAATTACCGCAAAAAGTTTATGCGGAGCTTCCACGAAACTGATGATAAGGGCGTAGGATAGATGAAAGTCGGGGATTAAGATAAAAACCGTCATGCTGAATTGTAAAACCCTGTAGCCTCTTAAGGTGAAAATGACAAAAGAGGTGTCATGCTGAGGTTCTCGAAGCATGAGCGCAATGGCCTATACGACATGCTTAGCACGCGGGCAAGGGCCTTTACGCTCACCCTTCGAGTGTCTCAGAGTGACATGCCATCGCACCTTCAATAGATAGCCTGGGGCATTGTTTTAATAGGCAGATTGTATCGCTTGTATCAGTGTATTGAGCAATATGGTGATACAGAACAACCCTGCGGTTAATAGGAGGGTTTCGTATATGTGTGTATGTTATATCGGCCGATGCAGATAAGCTGGGCATTGTTTTAATAAGCAGGTTGTATCGCTTGTATCGGTGCATTGAGCAATATGGTGATACAGAACAATCAAACGGGTTGGATATAAATAATAGAAGGTTTGGGTATCATGTGTATGTTATATCGGCCTATGCAGATAAGCTGGGTATTGTTTTAATAAGCAGGTTGTATCGCTTATATCGGTGTATTGAGCAATATGGTGATACAGAACAGTCAAATGGGCAACTTCTATTATCGGTAAAAGATAGACAGCTATTGTATTAAGTATAAAAGGATTTATAATAATTATATATTGATAACTCTTTATATTGATATATCCCTTGTTTGTATTGCTGTATCACTGTGGTGTCCACTATAGCGATACAAGCGATACAGCTATTATTGTATTAAGTATAAAAGGTTTATAATAATTATATATTGATAACTCTTTCTATTGATAAAGTCCCAGGGAAATCGCGTTTAACTCGGTTGACTTTAGAAGACTCCCCTGGAGTCAAAAATTCTGTATGATTACTTCTATAAACAGGCAACTCCTCTGGAGTTGAAGTCAAAGGTTTGTTGTCATAGCTCCAGAGGAGCGACCTGTTTATAGACAGAATTTGGTAGTTGTTGGACTCAAGCGGAGTCCCCTGCTTTGAAAGTATTTTCCTGATAAATCCGTTAGTTTGTACTACTGTATCACTGTGGCGTCCATTACTACGATACAAACGATACAGTAAAATCAATCTGCCCAAACCGCAACACTCCATGCCGGCAAACTTACCGCCAGCGAACTGCCATTGGTAACTGGCATTACGTTGCCATAAACAATTTTAAGCTTATTGCCCAGCCCGCGAATGATGTTTGCAGTTACTGGTTTATCTGAAAGGTTAACCGCTACTATAAATTGCTTATTACCATCATATCGCATAAAGCTGAATACGTGCTCATTATCATTAGCCAATGTTTTATAAGTTCCGGTTGAAATTACCGGGTTGGCTTTGCGAATGGCTATCATATGCCGGTAAAAGTTCCAGAGCGAATTTTGGTCGTTTTGCTCCTCTTCTAACGACACACCATCATTGGGCCTGTCACTGTTAAACGTGTCTTTATGCGGCCCTTTTTGTTTATACCAGTAAGCCATGCCCTTGCCCTGGTCGGTTTTATACCATTCAAAAGCTTCTCGGTCGGGCAGTTCATTGGCATCGGTAGGGCCGAATGTTGCGCTATTACCTGTCATCCCCAGTTCCTGCCCGTAATAAATGGATGGGACGCCACCCAGCAGCAGGTTTAGCGCGGCGCCAATTTTTAGTTTGTCCACATCGCCATTTACACCAAAACTGAAACGGGGCGTATCGTGGTTCTCAATAAACACTATTTGCTGCTTATTTGCAGGCGTTGCCAAAAAGGTTGAATCAGCATTATCTGTCAGCATTTTTTTGCTGAAAGCCCGAATTGAATAGGCCAGCCTGAATGCAAATACCCTGTCGACACCGCCGTGGTCCAAATAATCAAGGCCTAAACTCAGCCACTGGGCCTGTTCGGCGATAATTTTTATTGTGGGGTTTACCACCCGTAACTTGTTGATCAGCGGGTTCCAAAAGGTATCAAACAAATGGGGCATCAGGTGTTTGCCGTCAAGATCGTCCATCATATGGTCAAGCCTGAAGCCATCCACTCCGTCGTCAAATTTGCCATCCCCGTTGGGGTCTATCCAGTATTTAAAAAGCCCGTAGTTGTAATCCAGCACCTTAGGGCTGTTCAGGTTTACGGTGGTTATTTTGCGGTAAACGCTGTCGTAGCCAAGCAGACCATTTACACCAAATACAATGCTGGTGGGTTTGGTATGCTCTTTATCGTCGTAAATAATATAGTCACTGTATTTCGATGCGGGATTGTTTATCCCATCCGTCCACCAAATATGGTCTTCGGTTACATACTGGGTTTCCATATCCATATAGAACTTCATGCCACGGCGGTGAAGGTCTTTTACCAGCGCCAGGTAATCGGCTAATGTCCCGTACCGGGGATCTATCTTCTTAAAATCGCTCGAGAAATAATTGTGATAAAACACTGACTCGTATAGCGGCGTAAGCAATACGGCTGTAACGCCCAGCTTTTGCAGGTAATCCAGTTTTTGGCGTATCCCGTTAAGGTCGCCGTGTAAATCGCCATTACTGTCGTAAAAACTGCGTTGAAAAATGTGGTATATTATTTCTTCCTGATTAACTGGCGTTTTTTTTTGAAATGCGCTGGCAGTGCCGATAGTTAAAATACTCAGCAACAGCGCGCTTATTAATGCATTAGCTTTCATTTAGGATGTTTATTGGCAAGGTGAATGTAAATATCAGGCCCCTGTTAAACAATGCCGAACTTATTATAAAAATGGTAAATTTTATCATTAAAGATTAGGATAGTTGTTGACAGACAGCTTAAATGGTACGATAATGAATAATATCCCCCAGCAAATAGGTTATATCGTCATTTTTTAAACTAAAAATTAACCTTTCTTTTGCGCGTTCGTTTTATGTTGTTGCTTTATTTGGATACCGCTTAATTGTTTTACTGACATTTGTAGCAAATTACCTAAACTATACGTTACAGCCAGGAAGCGGAGAATACATCTGCATTAAAAACATTTTACAGCTCAAAATACAATGGTAATATTCCGTACCAGGCCAGAAAATATTACGCCAACGCCACGATTTAAAACTTTAGAGATATCGAATCCGGCATACGAAAGTAATAATCTCCGGTTTATAACAGTAAAAACCCCAAACCTAAAAGGGCGCGGCGACATATGTGTTTATGTTCCTCCCGGTACCGGGCCTAATGATACTTTACCCATCGTTATACTTTTACATGGTGTTTATGGTAGTGCCTGGAGCTGGCCTTTAAGTTCAGGCGTTCATATAAATGCACATGAACTTATCGAAAAAGGCCAATTGCCGCCAATGATAATTGCCATGCCATCCGACGGAATGTGGGGCGATGGATCGGCATTTTTACCGCTCGACGGTTACAATTTTGAAAAATGGATAGCCGAAGATGTACCTGACGCAATAATTGAAACAATAAGGGGTGCCAACAGCCAATCGCCATTGTTTATTGCAGGATTATCAATGGGTGGTTTCGGTGCATTGCGTATTGGCGCAAAGTATGGCCATAAGTTCAGGGCCATTGCCGGGCACTCATCAATGACCAGCCTGCCGCAAATAAAGTTTTTTGTTGAAGAATCGCTAAAGCATTACGCGCAGGATAATATTACCGACGAAGATGTTTTTGAAACCTTTTTAAAATATCGCAAGCAGTTGCCGCCGGTTAGGTTTGATTGCGGCGTTAACGATTTGCTGATTAATTATAACCGTGCCCTTCACAAAAAAATGGATAATGAAGGGATGCTGCATCAATATGTTGAAAATGCAGGCGGGCACGAGTGGAGTTATTGGGCAACCCACATCATCCATACCTTAAAGTTTTTTGCCTGTTACCTGTAGTTTAGTGTCAATCATAAATTAACGGTTAGTCTCAAATCGAAAGTCTTGAGTTCTAAGTCAGAAAAGGTAAGAATTCGACTAATGACTTCCAACTAAAGACTCTTGACTTAACAGCAGTTCAGGCACGTTTTTGGTGAATTATCATAAATACGTAAGTTTTTTTAATTTGATAAAACAGAATGCTCTGTTATTACGTTAGTACATCATATAAATGCATTCTCGCATTTATAATTGTGATAAGGTTTAGGTTGAAAGCCCCCAAGCAGCGAGTGCAAGGGGGTTTTCGTATTTTGTGATTTATTGTTGAAAAGTTGAAAGGTTGCAATGTTGAAAGGTTTCTGCCCTGCGTTCGGCAAACCGTCGACAAAATTTATACCTTGCCAACATTTACCAGGTCAACAATAGAACAATCAATCAAACATTCCAACTTTACAACCTTGCAACATTCCAACAATTCAAAAACAATCAAACAACAACTATACAACCAATGCTTAAGTTATGTACAAAAAAGCATGGAAGCTGCCCAGCTGGCAATTAATGAAGCCCAAAAGGCATCAACCGACGATACAAAGAGCAGTGCCGGCGATAAATACGAAACCGGGCGCGAAATGATGCAGCAGGAAACCGACCGCAACATGAAGCAGCTAAATGAAGCAAACAAATTAAAGGTTGCCCTAAACAAAATAAACCCAAACACTGTTGCAGATAAAGCCGACACCGGGAGCGTTGTGATGACTGATAATGGCAATTTTTACATTGCCGTTAGTGCAGGGATATTAATGGTTGATGACGGAAAATATTTTGCTGTTTCGCCGGCATCACCAATTGGAGCAAAGCTTTTAGGGCAAAAAGCAGGGGCAATGTTTAAGTTGAACGACAAAACCTATCAAATAAAACAGGTTATTTAATGTATTTTTAAAATAAGTTGCGTGTATTTGTAAATAGTTGCAGTAAGTATAAAATATCTATTACTATATTTGATGTTAATAAAAGGTGGTGAGCAAAAAGTAGACTTGCCCGTAATAAATTAAATTTTGATGAACATATTCGTAGGAAGTCTTCCTTTCTCATTAGAGGAAGCCGATTTAAAAGAGCTTTTCGAAGCCTATGGTGAAGTTAGCACCGTTAAATTAATTAGTGACAGGGAAACCGGCAGAAGCAAGGGTTTCGGCTTTGTTGAAATGCCAGACGATGAGGCTGCTCAGAAAGCCATCACCGGCTTAAACGGCGCTGATGTTAAAGGCAGGTCAATTGCAGTTAGCCAGGCTGAAGAAAAGAAACGCGACGATCGCAGAGGCGGCGGCGGCGGCGGTTATGGTGGCAACCGCGGTGGCGGTGGTGGCTATGGCGGCGGCGGTGGCAACCGTGGTGGTAGTGGCGGCGGTGGCGGCTACTCAAGGGACAACAACCGTGGCGGTGGCGGCGGTGGTAGCCGTTGGTAATATAAAATACAAGTAAAGGGCCTGCCCGCCAGGGTGCGCCTTTTACTCTCTATCTACCTGTGTAAGCAAACTCACAATTTGCAGTGCTTTTAGTCCTTTAGGTCTTTCAGTGGCTTGCCTTTGGTTTTTGTATACTAAACCTTGTTAAGCTGGTAATTGTTTAAATTACCGGGATGTGTTTCCTACGCTTTTTTGGTGCGGATGGTAAACACCTGGTCCGGTCAATCTTAAATTGATCGGGGTTGAGGTTATTTTCTTGAAATTTTTATCATTCAATATTCATTATTGAGGATTCGCACTTGCTTTGCCTGTTTTGTATCCAATCCATCAAGCTTTCGTAGTTTTAATCTTGCGAATTAAGGCGCCCGTGTGTAAATTAATGTGAGTTCGATATAAGAACACGATCCTTTAAGCTGCGGGTAAAACCACAAGAGCTGGTCTTCGCCTCACCCTGCCCTCTCCAAAGAGTAATAGCCTATCATTAGACAGGGGCAATAATTGGTAAGGCACATTTATTAATTAATATGTCGAATATCGATTTGTTACCCCGGTAATTAT
>NZ_JAMXOE010000025.1 GCF_024055575.1 Mucilaginibacter flavidus
CAAGCCTACCAATGGGGTAATACCCGAAAGGGTCACTGGCGAACGGTACATAGTCCAATCCTTACCAGCGCCTTAAACAACGCACTTCTAAAGAGAGCGGGGTTTGTAAGTCTGAAAAACATCACAACCCCGCTGAAAACTGTTAATGTTTAATGAACCGCCTTATGCCGAACGGCACGTACGGTGGTGTGAGAGGACAGTAAGGGAAATAATCCCTTACTTCCTACTCGATGATTTGATTTTTTACATTAAGCCTCAAATCAAAAAGTTAAATTTGCCGGTATGTTTTGGTACGAAGATGAAGTAAAACGACTGGAAACAACCGGCCGGCAAACAGGTTATAAAGCCGGGACAATTTTCTATGGCAGCTCAACCATCCGGCTATGGGATAGCATGCAGAGCGATCTTCCCAACCTGCAACCTGTTAACCTTGGCTTTGGCGGTTCGACCCTGGCGGCCTGCGTTTGGTTTTTTGCCCGGGTAATGCATGGCTATAAGCCCGAACGGTTAGTTGTGTATGCGGGCGATAATGATTTGGGGGATGGCCGGCACCCCGAGGAAATATTTATCTTTTTTCAGCAACTGGCTGCTGTTGCCAAACAGCATTTTGGCGACCTGCCATGTTATTTTATTTCGCTAAAACCAAGCGTAAGACGGTGGAACATTGCAGACCAGTTTAGTTTTACCAACGGCCTGATAGCAAAGGAAATAGCCGACCGCCTTCCCGATTGGCAATATATAGATGTATTTACGGCTATGCTCAACGCTGATGGACGGCCCAACCGGGATTTATTTTTGGATGACGGCCTGCACCTGAGCAGCCAGGGGTATAACCTGTGGAAAACAATTATTGCTGATAAAATATGTGTCGATTGTTAACCCAGCATTTATCTTCAGTTAACACGTTTTAAGGACATTTGCCCGACTAAGCCATACCAATGAAGAGGGAATATCACAAATGGTATAGCGACCGGATGCAACGGGAGATGGAGTTGCTGGTTTTTGGGCATAGTGGAAGGGCGATACTATTTTTCCCTACCCGTATGGCCCGTTTTTTTGATTACGAAAACTGGGGTATTGTTGATGCCCTGCGGGAGCGTATAAATAACGGCGAATTCCAGCTGTTTTGCGTTGACAGTGTCGACAACGAAAGCTTTTACAACAATAATATCCACCCTGCAGATCGTATCAGGCGGCACTTGCAATATGAGCAATACATTCTAAAGGAAGTAGTCCCGCTAATGCAGTCACGGAGCGGCGGTAGTCAATTGCAAGTGGCTGGCTGTAGTATGGGCGCTTACCATGCCGCCAATTTTGCATTAAAGTATCCGCAGCTTTTTAAGCGTCTAGTCTGCATGAGCGGGCGATACGATCTTACCCAAAAAATCGAGGACTTCAGGGATCTTTTTGACTCCTATCACAACGAAGATATTTATTTCAACATGCCGCAGCAGTTTTTGCCGAACATATCTGACTGCACACTTTTAAATTCGATACGCGCAATGGAGATCATTGTGGCTATTGGTGAAACAGACCCTTTCATAAACGACAACCGTTATTTTAACCAGATGCTTTGGGCAAAAGGCGTCGCCAACCAATTTTATGTATGGAGCGGTTTTGCACACCGGCCCAGGTATTGGCGGCAAATGGTTGCGCTATATTTATAATTCAGCAGGTTTAATTGGGGTTGATTCGATATTCAGCGAAGTGGAGCGCAAAATCGAAAAAACACAGAGTTCGTGGCACTTTTAACCTTTAAAAGTGCCACGAAATATCGTTGAAGATTCTGAAGAATGTGACCAACTATTTATTCTTTTCGGCCCACTGTTTTATAGCGGTGATGGCCTCGTATAATACGCCTGCTTCGCCTCTAAAGTCGCCGGAACCTTCGGCTTTGCCGGTTTGTACATTGTACCACTCATAAAAACCTTTATTAGCGATAACCCTGTTGAGCATGGGCGACAGTTCCTTGTAGGCATCCGCTGGCATATTATACAATAGGAGAGGAGCGATCATACGGCCGCCAAACCATGTCCAGTCTCCGGCGTTTTGATAATTGTAAGGGGCCATATTAGGGTACGCCTCTTTAGGATACGGGGGGTAAACAGTAATGCCGATGGTAGCATGTTTTTCTTTGGCAGCAGCTGCCAGCATTTGCCGGTTTATTTCCTTAACCTCGGCAGGGATATTAAAGCCAGCCTGAATAGCACAAATAGATCCGCCTAAATAAAGTATCCGGTCTTCATTAAATCCGGACGGAAAAGGGCTTCCGTTTAAATAAATATGCGGATGGTATTTTTGAACCTTGGCATCCCATAAATACTTGCGTACATTTTTGGTAATTCCGGCTGCTACAGCCGCCCAATCGTTGGTGCTTTTGTAGTTCTTGGGTTTCATGGCTATAAAATCATGAAGCGCCTTAACATACATAGCGTTATCGTAAATATCAGCCGACCATTTGGTTTTATCGTTAATAGCTACACCCCAGCCGCCTTCCGTCTGAACATCGCCCCAATCAATGGTGGTGGCCCCGGTAACCAAACCATATTTTGCCGACCATCTGTCTTTTTGAATATAGTTAAACGCGTCTTCCATGCGCTGTATAACTGTTTTATTGCCAATAACCTCATCAAGTATGGAAGTATCGCCTGTAATATCAATGTATTTTTTAACTGCCTGCACCAGCGACGATTCCTGGTCTGTTTCCACCGTGTTTTTATGTGCGGCCCAACCACGCAGTAATGGCGAATAACGGTATGCATAACCTACGTTAGCTGTAGCACTGTCAACCACGCCATCTACAATATTACCATCGGCACCCTGGATCTTAAAAAACATCAGGAGCTTGCTCTTTACCTCCTCTTTGGGATGCACTTTTAGCGAGCCTTTAATAAATGTATTAAAATCCCGGATCCAAACTTCAGCGTATGAGGTGCCGGCCGAAAAACCCGAAAGCAGTTTTAATCCCCTGGCTTCGATGGTATCCAGGCGGGCATCCGCTAATATTGTTTTTGCAAGCTGCGCTTTACGGGATTGGGTCTGGGCGCTTATTGAGCATGCTGATAACAAAATAAAAAAGGCAGATAATGATAGCTTCATATAAAAAGGGAATTAAACGATGGCCAATATGTTATTATGTACAAACATAAACACATTTAAAATATTTCCAAATTTTTATCGATCATTTTATGATTGGTAGATGAATAGATTTTCTTTTTCTATTTTCGGATCAATCTTCTTGTGGCTTATATTATGAAGAAAACAAAAACTGCTCTTCCCTATTACACAGAAATCAACGATTTCCTGGCTTCTATTCCATGGCCGGGCCGAACAACTAACCCAGACTTTTACTGTTTACGGTTAAAGCCACTAGATCAGGAAGTGAAGGTATACCGGCCGCCGTTTAAACGTTCATTTTATTTTTTTGCCCTGTTCTTCAATTCCGGTAAGATAGAAGTTAATTATGGCGATCAAACCATTCATGATCCAGATTCATATCTCGTCTTTCATTCGCCCAATCTTGTATATAGTTTTGCTCATAATAACAACCTGGAGGGATATGTGATTTATTTTAAGCCGGAATGCTTCTCATTCTTCAAGCCAGACTTTCACCAGCAATTTCCCTTATTTGATGTGTTACATACTAACCTGTTTAAGTTTGACCATGCCACATTTAAACAATTAACGCAACATTTTGAAGCTGTATTTAACGCCTATGAAAGGTCGGCCAAAGCACAGCATATTGAAGCAAGGATACAGTTACTTGGCTTGCTCTACCACCTTGAAGACTTTGCGTTGGAGAAGAAAAAGGAAATTCCCCGGGCTACAACGCAGCAGACCCTGTTGCGTAAATTTATCCAGTTAATTGATAACCATTATATCAATAAGCGCACCGTGCAGGAATACGCAGATATGCTTTCTGTTACAGCCAACTATCTCTCTCAATCAGTCAAAAGTGTTTCGGGGAAAAATGCGCTTACTTTTATCGCCGAACGCCTTGCCGCCGAGGCCAGATCCCTCATTCAATACACCGATTTTGAGGTAGCCGAGATTGCCTATCAGCTCAACTTTTCAGACCCCGCAAATTTTGGCAAATTTTTCAAAAAGCATGTGGGCCTGCCGCCATCGGAGTTCCGGAAACAATACAAGTAATTAAATTGACCTGTTTATCCAAGTTTTCGACCAAATTTCCTGCTTTAGTTTAAGTTTTTTTGCCTGATAAATTAAATATATCCAAAACGATCAGTTTAAAAACATGGCAACTAAAGTATTTATTAATCTACCTGTGACGAACCTGGCTAAGTCTATGGAGTTCTTCCAAAATTTAGGGTTTTCTTTTAATCCGCAATTTACCGATGAAAAAGCCGGATGCATGATTGTTAGCGACAGCATTTTTGTGATGCTGCTTACAGCCACTTATTTCAAATCTTTTATAGATACTGAAGTTTGCGACGCGCATCACTCCACCGAAGTACTCATTGCGCTTGACGCCGCATCGGCAGACGAAGTGAAACAATTTGTCGGCAAAGCCGAATCACTGGGCGGAAAGATATACGCCAAGGCACAGGACCACGGCTGGATGTACCAACACAGCTTTGCCGACCTTGACGGTCACAAATGGGAAATGGCCTATCTCGATATGAGTCAGTTCCCGCAATCGTAAACTGTTTAAAAATTAAACGTTATGAACTACAATTCAGCAGTAGATGCTTACATAGCCAACTCGGAAGATTTTGCAAAACCCATTCTTGAGCACTGGCGCCAGCTTATTCATGAAAATTGCCCGGGCGCCGCAGAGAAGATAAAATGGAGCCTGCCCCATTTTGATTATAATGGCGATAATATGCTTGTAATGGCATCCTATAAAAATCATTGCTCTTTCTCCTTCCTGAAGGATGGCCTAATGACGGACCCGCGCCTGAAGGCAAACAAGGACTTGAAGCCAATCCAAAGATTTTTGGGGAAGATCAGCAAAATAAGCGATCTTCCACCGGACGATGAATTTATAGCCATGCTTAAAGAGGCCGTGCTGTTAAATGAAAAAAGCATCAAGATAAAAAGGGAGAAGCCGGAATCTGACAAACCCAAGGTACTGGAAACCCCCGATTATCTGCTGGCAGCGTTAGTAGCTAACCCAAAAGTAAAGGAAGTTTTTGAAACCAAATCTAACTCTTTCCGCAAGGAATATATTATTTGGATTACCGATGCCAAAACGGATGAGACGCGACAAAAAAGAATAAGTGAAGCTTTGGAGTGGATAGCCGAAGGAAAGGGCAGGTTTTGGAAACACCAAAAATAGCCACTTGTAAAATGCCACCCTGTCTTAAAATTACTTGGAAATAGAAACAAGAAATAGTGCTATCATCTCTTGTTTCTATTTTTGCTGCGATCTCGTTGATTTTAAGCTGCAAGGCCGGACTTTATGTCGCGTAGCAGAGTCTCGTTGTAAATATCCGCGGTTGAACCTTTATCCTACTGTGTAAAGGGCTTGCTGCAGATCCCAATATGATATCCATCATTTGTAATGATGACGATGGTCAATGGTTTACGATTGCCCTCTGTTTAATTTAGTGCTGTCACTAAAAAAGCATATGGAAAGTCAATCTGTCTATCTTCAATCATTGGGTGCCGCCGAAACAGTTACCGGCTCCAAGCACTTATTAATTGCTCCTGGTTTTAAATTAATGGTAGACTGCGGGCTGTTCCAGGGCATCAAATCGCTGCGGGAGCGAAATTGGGTAAAGCCGCCGGTTGATGTGACGACAATTGACGCAATATTACTTACCCATGCGCATCTGGATCATTGCGGTTATCTGCCCCTGTTGATAAAAAATGGCTACAGGGGAAAGGTTTACATGAGTGAACCAACACGCGACCTGACCGAACTTATACTTAGAGACAGCGCCAAACTACAGGAGGAAGATGCAGACAAAGCTAACAGGCATGGCTATAGCAAACGCAACCCTGCCCTGGCATTGTACACCACGAAAGATGTTGAAGCGGCTTTATTAAAGTTTGTCACCATCGATGTTTTAAAAGAATATCGCCTTACACCTAATATCTGGTTTAAATTTTACCCGGCCGGGCATATTTTAGGTGCATGTTCGGTTGAGGTTAATTGTTATGATAAAACCGTTCTGTTTTCTGGTGACATAGGAAGATATCAATCGGAAATGCTGCCGGCTCCGCAACATCCCAAGGCTGCAGATTATATTGTTATGGAATCTACCTATGGCGACCGCTTGCATAAAACCAGTCAGCTTACAGATGAGCTGGCTTTTGTAATAAAGGATATGTTGTTTCACGGCGGTAATTTATTGATTCCCTGTTTTGCCGTGGGACGGGCCCAGGATGTGATCCACCTGTTGTATAAACTTAAACAGGAAAAGGAAATACCTGTTAGTCTGCCGGTTTTTCTTGACAGTCCGATGGCTGCCTCGGCAAGCAGGACATTGCTGCAACACACCGACTGGGTTATGATCAGCGCGAAGGAGTGTTCACAAATGTTTAGCGGGGTTACTATTAGCCAGGACTACCAGCAAACCAGGAAAATCATCCGGCAAAAAAACAGCAAGATCATTTTGGCCGCCAGTGGTATGATGACAGGCGGAAGGGTGCTGGAATATTTAAAACATTATTTGCCTGATGCTAAAAACACCATCTTACTGATAGGGTTCCAGGCCGAAGGTACCCGTGGCAGGGCTTTGTTAAACCAGGCGCCCGAAATAAAAATTCATGGACAGTATTACCCGGTGAGGGCGCAGGTTAAAGAGATTGGCGGGTTATCAGCACATGCTGACCAGGGTGAACTACTCAGATGGTTAGGAGAATTCAACAGCAAACCTTCAAAAGTTTACTTAGTTCATGGTGAACCATCGGCACAGGAGGCATTGCGGGTTAAAATTAAAGATGAGTGCAAGGTCAACACGATAATCGTTAAGGAAAATCAACCGGAACTGCTTTTTACAATAAAAAACCAGGAAACCGGGGCGGCTGAAGTAAATGACCAACCACAGGTTTCTTTGCATTCATAGCTTACCGATCTCAACTATAACATTTAATAAGTTCAGTCTGGCTGGGGCGGACTGAACCGTTGATGCATTTTTTATTTAATTATCTTCAAACCGCCCCGTTTTTTTTGTCAATCGTATTTTATAAATAATCAATTCTACTTTGCTTTCTATATCGCCGGGGTTTTTAGTGATGCCATGCCATGGGTGGTCAGAGGGGTTATTTGAAAGCGGCATAATCCGGTGAATCAGTCCCTGCATTGTGCGCTCGCGTTCATCAGCATCCGTTATTTCTTCAAACTTACCCCAGCTAATTATACTTTTCCAACGGAATATGCTTTGAATTTCGTCAACCTCGAAGCAAACATTTGGATTCTTGCGCATCATTTTAATTTTTTTTCCGGCAGACGAATGCCCATAAATGTAAGTACCATCGTAAACGTAATTGACCGGTACGATGTACGACACCCCTCGCACGCAGCAGGCAATCCTCCCGGTTACCTGCTTTTTAAGCATATCTTCTATTTGTAGCTCGCTCAGTTTACCTAACATGATAGTGTTTTTTAATCAATGTAAAATTAGTTAGATACAACCTGGCAAAGATGACAGGTGTCATTATTTACGCTGATTATTATCATGTGTTAATGTGCACTTGGGACGGGGTTTTAAAATTTGTTGAGAGTTAACCATTTGTGATGTAAATCAGTAATTCTCATGAGTGTTGTCATTAAGGGTGGCAGGGCTTGCAGCCTATCTTTAGGCTATGAAATTCACTGCAAACATCCGCGAGTTTTTTGGAGAGACCGGCAACCTAGCCGAGTTCACAGGCCGGTTTTTTTCAATCGGGATAAAACCGCGGTTTGAGATAAAGGAATTATTTAACCAATGCTACCTGATTGGTTATAAATCGCTGCCGCTAATAGCGCTTACCGGGTTTATTATGGGTCTGGTGCTTACTATGCAGTTACGCCCCTCATTGGTAACCTATGGTGTAGAATCGCAATTGCCGGTAATGGTCGGTATTGCCATAGTGCGCGAGATAGGGCCTGTAATAACCGCTTTAATATTTGCCGGCAAAATAGCCAGCAGCATAGGAGCCGAACTGGGATCGATGAAAGTGACCGAACAGATAGATGCGATGGAAGTAGGGGGCACTAACCCCTTTAAATACCTGGTTGCAACCAGGGTATTGGCAACTACAATGATGTTGCCCGTGTTAACTGTTATGGGGGACGCAATTTGTTTGTTTGGCGCCTACATCGGTGTTAATATCCGTTCGGTAACCAGCTTTCATTTGTTTTTTACCCAGGTATTTCACAGCCTTAGTTTCGGCGATTTATTACCTGCTTTTACAAAAACATTCTTCTTTGGATTTGCCATCGGCATTGTGGGCTGCTATAAAGGTTACAATTCAACCAAAGGCACACAGGGAGTAGGCAATTCCGCTAACTCGGCAGTTGTACTATCGTCTGTTATGATTTTTCTAATCGATCTGCTGGCTGTTCAGTTCACTGATATTTTAGGGCTTAATTAATATGGAAGCGGTTATTGTGATAGAACATTTATATAAAAGGTTTGGGGCCAATGTGGTGTTGAATGATTTTAGCCTGGAGGTTGGGAAAGAAGAAAATGTGGTAGTGCTGGGTAAATCAGGATCAGGCAAGTCGGTTCTTATTAAATGTATTATTGGCTTACTGAGACCCGACAGCGGAACAATTAAGGTGTTTGGTGAAAATATACCGGATCTTAATCATGAAGAATTAGACAGAATGCGGACAAAAATAGGTTTCCTGTTCCAGGGGAACGCACTGTACGATTCTATGACCGTGAGGGAAAACCTGGAGTTTTCACTGCGCAGGCATTGGATTGGTTTTTCGCAGCAAAAGATAGATGGGCTGGTTATGGAAGCCCTCGAAAATGTGGGTTTGCCCCATACCGTTGAAATGATGCCGGCGGAATTATCAGGAGGGATGCTTAAAAGGGTCGCACTGGCCAGAACGATGATCCTTCAGCCGGAAATTATTTTGTACGATGAGCCTACTACGGGCCTCGACCCGGTAACAGCAAGAGAAATAGATAACCTGATTTTAAAGCTTCAAAAAAAATATCATACATCATCAATCATTATTACCCATGACATGAATTGTGTGAAAAACACGGCAGACCGTGTGGCGCTTCTACTTGATGGGAAATGTTATGCACAGGGCAAATATGACGAGTTTGAACGCTCAACAGATCAACACATAAAGCAATTTTTTGAATAAATATTATTATGGCAAACCAGGGAGAAAACAACCTAAAGCTCGGTGTATTTGTATTGGCAGGACTAATGGTACTGATCCTGGCTTTTTACATGATAGGCAAAAACCACAACCTGTTCGGCAGTAATTTTGCTGTCAAATCGCACTTCTCTAATTTAAACGGTTTAACCGAAGGTAGCAACGTGTTGTTTTCGGGCATACAGGCCGGTACAGTCAAAACCATAAAACTGCTTAACGATACTACTATAGAGGTTACTTTATTAATTGATGATAAAGTTAGGGCATACATTCATAAAAATGCGGTTACCGCCATCGGCACCGAGGGTTTGATGGGAAATAAAATCGTAAATATTTTGCCATCACCCGGAGAAAGCCCACGCATTGAAGAAGGGGACCTACTGGCCAGTCAAAAAAATATTAATATGGATGAAATGCTGCAAACGCTGGCTAAAACCAACACTAACATTGCCGGCATATCTGAAGCCTTAAAGATTACTGTTCTGCGAATTAATAAGAGTGCCCTAATGGATTTACTTAATGACGACGGCATCGGAAAGAGCTTGAAATCATCGTTACGGCACATTGATCAAACCACTGCAAATGCAGGTGAAATGACCAATAGCCTTAATACACTGGTGGCGCAGATTAAAGCAGGCAAGGGTGGAGCAGGAATCCTGTTGGCAGATACCGGCTTCGCGAAAAACTTGCAGGAGGCTATGCTGCGGATTCGCATGGCAGGCGAAAATGCAGATAAGTTGGTTACACAGTTAAATAGAGATTTAACAGGGAGCAAAGGGCCCTGGAATGTTTTGCTAAAAGATTCCGTGGCAGCCAGAAATATAAACCGCAGTCTCGAAAATATTGAAAAAGGAACCGATGGCTTTAACCAGAATATGGAAGCTTTGAAACATAATTTTTTATTCAGGGGATATTTCAAAAACCTGGAAAAGGCAAAAAACAAGAAAAATACTTCTAAATAATGGATATATTTAAAAGTAAGCCGTTGCCCCGTTTTTTATTTATTAACTATGCGTCTGCGACCATTGCGGCAGACAACCTTAAGTATTTAAAACCGTCTCGATCATGAGACTCAGGATCGGATTTTTGATGCTTAAACTCATCTTTTTATGTTTTTTACCCGCATTGTCGACAGCTCAGGCCCGGTTACCAGATACTTTAAGCAAACCAAAGTTCGGCCGTGCGGCCCTGGAGCTAGGATTGGCTGAAATTACACCGTATGTGGTAGACAGGTATATCAGACATGCCAAAGTTTATTATATTTCTTTTAAAACTTTAAGTAATAATATTAAACCATCTAGTTGGGCTTTTGATAACGATCCCCTGGGTACTAATCAGTTTGGGCACCCTTATCATGGCAGTTTGTTTTTTAATGCGTACAGGGCCAACGGCTATAGTTTCTGGCAGGCTGCCCCGGCTGCCCTCGTGGGGAGTTATATTTGGGAAACTGCTGCTGAAAATCAGCCACCGGCAACAAACGATTTTATCAATACAGGTTTTGGTGGGATCGTATTGGGCGAGATGACGTATCGCCTGTCTAACAAGATCGTCAATAATCGCACACGCGGCGTTAAACGCCAGGTTAGCGAAGTTTTTGGACTGATAGTAAACCCAATGAATGGCTTAACCAGGATAATGAATGGGAAATGGGGTAAAGTGGCTCCCAATTCACCGGAGCGCGACTCTTCCGTTATAAACGCGGAGTTTGATCTCGGCATACGAAAGATTAATGGAGGAAAACAAGGGGGCGACTTTGGCTGGTTCGGACATATTAAACTTTTATATGGAACACCATATGAAGACTTTAAAACCCCGTTTAGCAATATTTCAATAAATACCGAATTTGGAAAGGACGATTCTACAAAAGTGAACATTATCAGCGTGTACGGTTCATTAATAGGCTGGCGCATCCGGTCGTCCGAGGATTTTCGCCATTTGGTAGTATTATCGGCCAACTACGATTATATTAACAATCAGTCGTTTTTTTATAGTGCGCAAAGTCTAAAGTTTAACCTGTTCTCGGAGTTAAAGCTGGGAAAAATTTGTAAAGTAAATACAAACTTTGGTACCGGGCTAATAATATTAGGGGCAGTACCAGACAGCTACATGTATTACGGCCGTAACTATGACTATGGTATGGGTATAGGAGTAAACGCCGGCGGAAGTGTGGTATTCGCCAACAAGTTTTATTACACATTAAACTACAGGGGGGGCTGGTTAAAAACCGTTAACGGGAATAAGTCTTACTATTTTTTACACACCCTTTCCAGTGAAGTGAGGTACCGGTTTGCGGAGAGGTTTTCTGCATGTGCCGAGGGCGGATATTTTACACTGCATGGCCATTACGTTCGCTTTGCAAATGTAAATCGCAACTATCCTTATTTGAGGATATCTGCCAGGTATGATATAAGTATCCAATAAATTAAAACGATGCAAACAGTAGGATTAGTACTTTCTGGTGGAGGAGCCAGGGCAATCGCTCACCTTGGGCTTTTACAACTAATGGATGAAATGAGTATAATGCCCGATGTAATTTCTGGCGTAAGCGCGGGTGCTATTATCGGCGCCTTATATGCATCAGGCATGGCTCCTAAACAAATATTGAACGTTGTTAAAGAAAATAACAGCCTGGCTAAAATCGTGTTGTCTTCCGGCGGGCTGTTTACTGCCACAGGTCTGCAACAGATATTAAATTCGGCATTACCTATGGATGATTTCGACAGGCTCTCCGTTCCTTTATATGTAACCGCTACCGATATGATTAGCGGAACTTCAGTAACTTTTTCTAAAGGCCCGTTAATTGATGTGCTGATCGGTTCATCGTCGGTGCCGGTGCTGTTTACGCCAAAAAAGCATGATCGGCAACGCCTGGTTGATGGTGGCGTACTCAATAATCTGCCGGCTGAATGCCTGGCGGGTAAATGCGATAAAATCATAGGTTCACATGTAAACCGCCGCTACAAACCAGCTAAAAATTTGGATAGGCTTCATGTATTCGATCAGTGCTTTCATATGGCTATTGCCAAAAATGTAGCGCAAAACTCCGCTTTATGTGACATTTTATTCGAGCCGGAATTGGATAAGTATAGTATGTTCGATATCAAATATGCTGATAGATTATTCAAAGTTGGTTATCAGACAGCCAAAGATAATAAAGAACTGACCAGCATGGCTGAAACTGTTCGTCAGTAAGGCTTTGAGTTTATGCCTCAGGTACGTATGGTTAATGGTGACAACAATCAGTTAAAAATCTGATAGTTATCATGCAGTGGCAGTAAGCTGTTCATTTAATTTGTGTATCGGTTTAGGAGTAAAAAACAACCACCGAGTGTTTCGTGATTTAAACAGGTTTTATCTGTGAACTATGAAAAAAATAAGTGCCGCTTTTGACGGTCTGAAATTCTCCGAAGGGACGCTGAACTACGCAATTAAACTTGCCGAAAATAGTAAAGCGCTATTATCAGGTGTATTCCTGGAATCATTTCTGTACCATAGTTATGGCATCTATGACGTGGTGGGAAGCCAGGGCGTATCTGAGGCAAAAATGAAACGCCTGCGGGAGAACGACGAAGAGACAAGACGCATCTCATCGGTAGTTTTTGAGTCCGCCTGCAAAAAAGCCGGAATTCCTTATGCAATTCACCACGATAAAAACTTTGCCTTGCAGGAATTACTTAAGGAAAGTATTTACAGCGACCTTGTTTTGATAGGGGCGGATGAGAACATGAGCCATTATAACGAGAAAGCTCCTACCGATTTCATCCGGAATTTTTTAGCCGAAACGCAAAGTCCTGTACTAATCGTCCCCCGGCAGTACCACGAAATTGAAAAAGTTGTTTTGCTCTACGATGGAAAACCCTCGTCTGTGCATGCAATCAAAATGTTTAACTATATGTTACCGTGGATGTGTAACAAGGAAACAGAAATAATCTCGGTTACCGACCCAAAAGAAGCCAGGCAACTGCCTGACGAGAACCTTGTAAGCGAATTTATCAAATGCCATTATCCGAAGGCGGTTTATACCTTATTACAGGGCGACCCGGAAGGGGAAATTTTAGACTATCTTAAAAATATCCCCCAAAATGTCCTGGTAGTTCTTGGCGCTTATCAGCGTGGGAATGTGTCGCGCTGGTTTAAAACCAGCATGGCCGACCTGCTATTGAAAAATACAGGCAGGCCATTGTTTATTGCACATCAAAAATAGAGGCCTTAATCATGGAAAAAATATTAGTCACCACCGATCTGTCTGCCAAATCTAAATCTGCGATCCAATTTGCCATTACCATGGCAAAATCAAGAAAGGCTGAGCTTATTATTTTACATGTGTACCATTTAACAAGGCCTTTTAAATGGACTGACGAAGAGTACAACGAATACTGGCAGCGCTTTAAAAATAGAACCATGCGTAAATTAACAGCATTTACCGCGGAGCTATTCGGCACTGCGGGGCCGGGCGTGCCATGCCAAATGGTGCTGCACAGCAATATTGATGTAGTCGACGGGATTATGGAATATGCCGATAAGCACGATTGCGCCTATATCTGCATCAGTACCCGCGGCGCCGGCAGGTTAAAGAAGTTATTTGGAACGCATACCAGTAAACTAATTAGTCATTCCGCGGTACCGGTACTGGCTGTTCCGAGCTTTTATCATTTATTGGAGTTAAAGCATATTCTGTATGCAACGGATATGATGGATTATGAAAGAGAACTGGAAAAAGTAGTCGCATTTGCGCGGCCTATCGGTGCGGATATCGATATGATCCACATTGCATATCCGCACGAATTTCAACCCACGGAACAAATCATAACAGATTTTGTAGAGAAGAAATTAAATTATCACGTCAACATCATCGAAAGAGAAAGAAACATCACACATACTTTACTGGAAGACCTTGATGCAGCTGTTAAAGCCAATAAACCATCATTGCTGGCACTATTTACACACCAATCGAAGCGGTTATTAGATAAGTTGCTGTTGCCATCTAACGCTAAAGTTTACTCATTTTACAGCAAGGTTCCGTTGCTTACATTCAGTAAAACGGAAAGTAATAAATAAAACCAGGTCACGCTGGCAAATTATCAGTTTTATAATTTAAAAAACGCTTGTATGAAAACGATCCTGGTGCTAACCGACTTTTCGGAAAATGCTAGCCACGCTGCTAAAACTATTGCCAGGCATGCCAAAATTTTAAGTGCCGATATTTTGCTGTATAACACTTATTATGACCATCCAATTCTTCCGGATTATTCCGGCGGCGCTTGGGTTGCCGAAGCTTTTGTTTTAAGTAAAAGCAAAAGTGAGGCTCAACTATGTGAACTTACTATTCAATTAACGCAAGTTATAGCCGAATCAGCCGGAGACGACTTTAATCCGCAAATACGCTCCTTATGTGGCGAAGGGGCACTTGGCAAAAATATAGCGGCTGTTATCCCGGAAAATGATGTAGAGATGGTTGTAATTGGCAATAGTACAGATAGCACAATTGACCACCTGATTTTTGGCAGCGATACTATGGACGTACTTGATCATGCAACTTGTCCTGTGCTGATCATCCCGCCAAAGGCAGAGATGCGTCATCTGAAAAAAGTGACACTGGCTACAACATTTGAATTGTCGGCCATTAATGCTATTAACTACCTGGGTAACATTGGGCAAAAATTAAATTTCGAACTGGAGGTTGTTCACGTTTCAGTTTTTGAGGGAAAGGACGACCCGGTAAAGGAAAAAGCAATTCAGGCCCATATTAACGCCATAAAACAAGCCGATATAACTTACAAGCAAATATGGGGAAAGGACGTTGTGAAAAGACTAAACAGACTGTGTGCGGAAAACGATTCGGATATGCTGGCGCTTGTTCATCATCAGCATGGTGTCTTTGCAAATATTTTTAGCAAATCCGCAACTGCAGCGGTGGTTGCGGTTAGTAATATACCTTTATTGGTTATACCTTCCGAAATGTAATAATGAAATTCGACTAAAAGATCATCAAATAAATTATTACTCACTTTTTGTAAAAGCCCCGGCCGTTAAGCCGGGGTTTTGTATTTATTATATAGACCGTTAGCGGGCCGGTTTAAAACTTATAAGCCAATGTTGTTAAAAGCTGTCGCGGGGCGATTGGCGTAATGCTGTAATTATCGTGTATCAGGTAATTTAAAGTATTGGTAACGTTGGTTACGCTCGCCAGCAACGATATCTTTTTATAAGTGTACCCTGCTGAAACGTCCAGCGTGGTAAAGCCACCAACTGGAACCAGCCTGCTGTAAGCTTGTACCTGTCCAACGGTATTGTTGTAGCCTGCCATACGGTTGCCGGTGTAAAAAGCTGTTGCGCCAACTTTAAACCCTTTTAAGGTTGGATTGGTAAACGTGTAAAACAAGGTGGCGTTGGCGGTACTTACCGGGCTAATAACCAGCCTTTCGCCTAAAATAGGCGAGCCTTTCAAGCCTGTTGTTTTGGTATAGCGGGCATTGTTATACGAATAACCCGTAATAAAGTAAAAATTCTTTGAAAGATGGCCTGTTACGTCGATATCAAAACCATCGCTGGTGGTTTCTCCGTTTAGCTGTTTTACCGTATTGTCGCTGTTAACCGATCCGTCAGCTTTAAAAGGGGCAACCACGGCCAGGTTACTGTTAATGATGCGGTATACGCTCACATTAGCAATGATTTTGCCATTAAACAATTCATTTTTTACGCCAGCCTCGTATTGGTTAACCAGTGATGGCTTAAGACCTTGGCCTGTGTTAACATCGGTTCCGCTGTTCACAATAAAGTTGTTGCTGTAGCTTACATATATTGAGCTTGTGCTAACCGGTTGGTATATGAACGCCACTTTTGGCGAGAACGCACGGTCGTAGCGGGTTATGGCTACGCCGTTTCCTGAAGTTTGTCTTTGCAGGTACCGAATATCGGTTTGGTAAGTTTGCTGCCACGACCATCGTATGCCGGCAAGGATCTTAATTTTATCAGTAAAACTTACCAAATCCTGCACGTAGGTTCCTACACGGTACACAGGGGCTTTAATGCGTGCGGTATCTACTGCGTTTGGAATATCGGTGCGCTGCACATATTTACCCAGGTCGATGGTGTTTATCTTATCATAAGCATAGGTACTGATATTTTTGCCATCGATGCTGAAGCCGTTGGTGATATTTAAAACCTTGGTAACATCTGTTCCAACCAAAATTTGATGCGCAATTGATCCGGTTTTAAATTTACCGGTTAAGTTTACCTGGCCGGTATAATCGTTCTCAGTGGTTTTTGCCCTGGCCAGCCCGCGGTTCCATTCGCCGGTTGCGCTTACCGTGTTGGGTAAACTTGCCTGGTACGAGTTAATGTCGGTACCCTGTGCCGATATGATGGCATTTAAGTGCCAGTTATCATTAAACTGGTGATTAAGGGTTGCCATGCCCGAAAACTGGTTCATGTGGCTGTAGGCCCACGAAGTATTGATATATTGCGAACGGGGGACCATAGTAGGAATAGCCTGTCCGTTATTTAGTGAACCTATGCCAAAATCAGGTGTCAGGCTTTCGCGCAGATAGTCGCCGGAGATTAGCAATGTTGTTTTTTTGTCAAGGTTAAACAGTAGGGAAGGGTTTACATATTTTCGTTCGGTGTATACATGGTTACGATAGCTGCCATCGTTTTCATAAACCCCTATCAGTCTGAAAGCTATATTTTGACTCAACGGACCATACACATCCACACTTGGCTTAAACATGTTGTAGCTGCCATAGCGAATAGATACTTCGCCACCGGCGTCAAATTGTGGCTTTTTGGTAACCATATTAATTATCAGCCCGCCCGATACGTTTCCATATTGCAATGCAGCGCTCCCTTTTAATATCTCTACTGATTGCAGCGTACTTGCTTCAGGAAAGCCTGCAGTGTTTGTTAATACACCGTCCTTAAAAATACTGCCCGATGCACCGGTTATGCCGATGCTGTAGCCACGCGCCGAAAATGTTTCGCCAACGCCACCCCGTGTTTGGGTTAATGATACGCCGGCAACGTTTTTTACCGCATCGCCCAACCGGTTAATTTGCTGGTCTTCAATAACACGGCTGTTTACGGTTCCGGTACTTTGTGGTAAATCAAGTGCACGTATGTTTGCTTTATCCAGTGATACAGGTTTGGGGACCCTATTTGCGCTGATAACGACCTCGTTTAGTTTTGAATAGGTTTCGGTCAATGCAAAATTTACCGTTACGGTTTTAGCGGCTATCACAGTAACCGGCTTTTCCTGGCTTTGGGTGCCGATAAATGAAACCACCAGGGTATAATTACCAGGTTTAATATTACTGATCACGAAACTGCCATCATCTGATGTACTGGTCGACCGGTTTTGCTCTTTAACAGATACCGTTACAAATGCTGCCGGCTGCCCGTCAGAAGTTTTTACGGTGCCGGATATTTTCCCGGTTGCCAGGTCGTCATCAGCTTTAACAATGTTGCAGCATATTAAGAGTAAGAAAGTAAGGCGGATAGATAGGAGATATAGTGTTTTCATTCGTTATTTATATTAAGTCTAATTAAACGCAAAGATATAAGCACAATTTGGAATGGCAAATATTATTTAGAATTAGTTTAAATAACAATAGAGATACAAGCTTATCGGCTTGATCTGTAGTTATTTCGAAGAGTAAATTGGATTGGATATGCAGACCAGTGCCTACATCGGGTAAAAGAAAGTATTAATGAGATGCTATTCCACCGGCCGTTTCCTGAACGTATTAAACATCGGTTTTACTTCCGTAATGTTCCGTTTGGAATATTCGATGCTGGCATTCAGTTCAAAGCCTATCAGCAGTATAAGGGAGTTTAAATACAGCCAGAGCATCAATATGATGAGCCCCCCTAAGGAGCCGTATACTTTATTGTAAGATGAAAAGTTGTTGATATAGTATGCAAACCCCAGCGATGTCAATATCGCCAGTATGGTAGCCATAATGGAGCCGGTGCTTAAAAATTTCCATTTCTGTCTATTCGCGGGCCCGTAGCGGTAAAGTAGGGATATTGTTACAAAAAATATTGATACCACAATTACCCATCGCGACAGCTTAAGCAGGTATATCCAAAAGACACTTCCAGCTCCAATGTGCTTCTTTAAGAGGGCTATCAATGCTTCACCACCGGTTAATAAAGTAATTGCGACCAATAACGCCACACTTATTACCACAGTTAGCGATAAGGCTATAGTCCGCCGTTTTAGCCAAGTCCGCTTTTCGATAATAAGCGACGAACGGTTAAAGGCCTGCATTAAATTTACGATGCCGTTGGTGGCAAAATACAGGGCTGAAACAAAGCCGATGGATAACAAACTGCCATTATGTATTCGCACAATATCGTTAATGGTGGCCTGGAAAGCCATGTAGGCATTGTAGGGTAAAACCGTCGCTAAAACCGTCAACAACTCGGTCTGGAAGTTTTTTATGGGGATGTAGGGGATAAGCGTAAACAAAAATATAGTGGCAGGGAAAAACGCCAGCATAAAGTTAAATGCAAGTGCCGACGCCTTGTTAAGCAGCGTACGCTGCTGTATTTCGTGGGAAAAAAATGCGGCTACGTCATACAAAGGCAGGGGGTGGAAACCGGGTAAGACATAACCCTTTGACCACTTGATGAACCTTTTGTAAAACCCGAACCGCAGTAATATACGATGTGCCCACTTCATTTATTGATGCTTTTCAAATTTGCCCCACAATGTTTTTGGTAGCCTCACCTAAATCCTCTCCAAAGGAGAGGACTTGACCTGCAGCCTTTTCATAACCTTCTTCTTTGGAGAGGGCAGGGTGAGGCGAACCACAAATCATTTACGGGTAAACTTACTCAAAAAAAGCTTTTAATTTATTTCTGAAATCCTCCGGGGCAAGGCATGGCCTATTGGTGGTCATATTGATGAACACCAGCAGGGTTTCGCCGGTATTTATCAGTTCCTGTTTTTCGTTATAAAGCTCATAGTTAAAATGGATGCGGATGCGCGGCATCTCTTTCATAATCACCTTTACGGTAATTTCCTCATCGTAAAGGGCAGGCTTCAGGTATTTGCAGCTGAGCTCAACAACCGGCATCATAACACCCGATGCTTCCATACCACTGTAGGTTAGCCCCATGCTGCGCAGCATTTCTACGCGACCAACCTCGTAAAATTGGGCATAGTTGCCGTAATACATGTAGCCCATCTGGTCGGTTTCGCCATACCGCACCCGTATTTTAGTAGAATGCTCAAACATTACTTCCTGATGTTTCTATCGTTAAGCGCCTTTTGGAATGCGTGGGCATTTACCAGATGGTCGGCCATGTTGGTTGCAAACGCATGGTTGCCCGAAAAATCGGCCTTTGCACACATGTAGATGTATTCGTTATGCTGGTAATTCAACACTGCATCAACTGCATTTACCGATGGCATCATGATAGGACCGGGGGGCAAACCAGTGTGTAAATAAGTATTATAGGGCGAGTTTATGGACAGGTATCTGTTCAAAACCCTTTTAATGGTAAAGTCGTGCTCGGCAAAAATAACGGTCGGGTCGGCCTCCAGTTTCATGCCTTTTTTAAGGCGGTTTAAATACAAGCCGGCAATAGCAGGCATTTCATCGTCGTGCAAGGCTTCAGCATCAACAATTGATGCCAGTACAGATACCTCAACCGGTGTCAAATTAATGGCTGCAGCTTTTTGCTTGCGCTCGGGTGTCCAATACTTTTCGTAATTGGCATACATCCGCTTAAAAAACTTATCGGGCGTGGTGTTCCAGTATAGTTGATAAGTATTCGGCATAAACACCACATATACATTGTCGGGTGTTAATCCGTATTGTTGCAGGTAGCTTGCGGAATCGAGCAGGCGTAACATCGATACCGAATCGGGTTCAAGATGTTTGCCTACAAAGCCCGCAAATTCTTCCTTCAGCCTTAAATTATGGAACGAGAAGTTAACCGGCTCCTGTGTGCCCGAAGCCAGCATATTTATCAGCCGGCGGTTGCTCATACCACTTTTAAGGTGATAGCGGCCGGCCTTAACCCGGCTCACATAGTTCATATTTTCGGCTGCTTTGTAAAACGATGCCGTATCCTTCACTATGCCCTGGTCCTTTATGGTTTTATACACCGTGTTAAAATCGGCGCCAGTATGTATGTAAAGGTATTCCTGTTTATCGGTAACGTTAGGGGTATAGTATTTTAAGTAATAATTAAGACCGGTAAAGCCCACTGCTATTATTAAAATTATCACCATAACTACCACAAACTTTCTGAAAGTATGGCCCGATGATGCTTTTTTATTAGTCATTTTAATGTGTTTGTTGTTTTAATTTTTGGAGGGCCATTAACCCTCCGGTTAAGTTGCGTACTTGCAGATAACCATTTCGCGTTAACAGGTCAGTTGCTGTCTCGCTGCGCAGGCCTGCCTTGCAAATAACAATAATTTCGTCTGTTTTGTTATACCCCAGTTGGTTTATGTTTTCATTAACCTTTGAAATGGGAATGTTTTTACCGCCGATGTTGTAAGTATGGTATTCAATTTCCTCCCTAACATCAAGCAGGTTTAACGTCTCTCCGCTTTGCATGCGGTTGTGCAATTCCAGGCTATTGATTGATGGCATCTTTTTTACCCTGCGATACTGTAAGATTTATCCTGGTACCGTTGCTGGTTTTGCTTGCCGAATCTGTTTTCATAGGCGATTGCGCCACAACCACTAAACTGGTAGAATCGGTAATAGCGCCCTGGTAGGTGATAGTACCCACGGTAAGGCCGCCGTTTTTTATCACAAATTTAGCAGCGTCAAGATCCTGGTTCACCAAATCGGGGATATCAACCTCGCTGGCGCCTTCACCATTGCCCAGTACAAGGTCTATTCGTGAGCCTTTGGGTATTTGGGTGCCTGCCTTTATGGGCTGACCGCCGAAACGCATTTCGAGTATCCGGTCGCGCGCTATATCCGACCTGTAGGTAGTATCGCCAACCTTAAGCCCGTAGTTTGCCAGCGTAGCAATAGCTTCGCGGTAGGTATAGGGCTCTAAATCGGGCATTTTGATGGGGGGCGCTAGCTGCGTAACCACGGTTAAATAAATGGTGCGGTTTTCTTTTACGTTGGTACCAGGGTCGGGATCCTGCTCTATAACCGAGCCGGGTGTTTTGTCGAGCACGTAAACCGAATCTATCTTAACATCAAATCCCTGGTCTTTTAATATGCTGATGGCCTTGTCGGCTTGCAGGCCCTTTAACTGCGGAACCGGTACGCCTGTACCATGGCGGGTGTAAATGCTTAAGCCGAAGATGATTGCCATAAACACCACCACAACCACGCCAACGGCCAACAGCACATTAACGCGGAATTGCCTGGATTTTAGATATGCCCAAAATTTACTCATTTGTTTTATTAGGGATGTGTAGAAAAAATACAGTCAAACATAAGGGAAAAATTTCGGATTTCGGATTTTCGATTTCGGATTTTGGAAAGACCGCCTTTTTAAATTTCCTGCTTCCTCTACAGGTTTTAACATGCATTTAAATTGTAAATCCCTATTAATTTCCATTCGGTATAAAACTTAATTTATTGCCGTTTATTGCTTTGTTATCGCCTGCCGGCAAAACTACGCTGCGACTGGCACTGATTAAAATATGCCATTTTGATGGTATTTCGGTAGTTGAAATTTATCCCGTGGTTTGCTATGCAGTTTAATAATTAAAAGCACTGCGCAAAACTCAATCATGAAAACAATCCCTGCTTCATTTTTTAAAATAATAGGCGCATGCCTGTTTATTTCGCTTACAATTGCAGCCTGCAAAAAAGATAGTAAAACACCAACCCCGGCAAAAACAACCGGCAAATTTACGTTTAAGCTCGACGGCGGCGCAGCCATAACAGTCGACTCTGCAAATGCCACATTATACAGCGTTGCTGCTGTAGGCCGAATGATGGATGTATACGCTTATAAAGGCGGAGTAGAAATACTGGAGTTTCATTTCGCGCCAACAACAGGCAACAAAACAGCAGGCACAGCCCTTGGCACCGGTGCATTTTTAACCTATATGGAATCGCCGGTTTTAAGTTTCGATTCGCAATCCGGGTCGATAAATGTTACCACCTGCGATACAGTAGGCAATAAGGTTGAAGGCGATTTTAGCTTTGTAGCCAAACAGTACCCGTACACCGGCGGTACTTCAAAATCAATTACCGAGGGACATATGGTGTTTACTAAAATCAGTAAGTAGTTCTTATGTTATCCGCCGCTCTTGTCGACCCTTAGGCAACAAGAGCGGCAGATATTTTCTAACTCCCCACTTCAATAACCACTTTCCCATTAACCCCGCCACCAGAAACCAAATCTTGTGCCTGGGCGGCATCTTCCAGTTTAAAGGTTTTGGCAATTTGGGTTGTAATTTTTCCTTCTTCCACCAGCTTTGCGCCAAACTCCAGTTTTTTATGTGACGGTGCGGATGAAATAAATTGAGCGGTAATACCGTACTGCTGTGCCAGCTCCTGCGATGGCGGCATAACGGCGCTTAATAATTTGCCTGCTTTTTTAACTACCGCGAATGATTTAGCGAGTGTCTCGCCGCCTGCAAGGTCAATCACTAAATCAACTTCTTTTACCAGTTGGGTAAAATCCTGGTTTTTATAATCTATCACCTCATCAGCGCCTAATGATTTTGCCAGTTCGAGGCCCTGGCCCGACGCTGTGCCGATAACATAAGCGCCCAATGCTTTTGCCAACTGTACCATCACACCGCCAACTGCCCCGGCAGCGCCATGTATCAGTACTCGCTGGCCTTGTTTCAGTTCGCCGCCCTCTACCAAAAACGAGTAGGAAGTAACCAACGGTATAATAAGGGCCGCAGCTTCGTTAAGTGTTACGTTTTTGGGTATTAAAGCTGCGCTGCCTTCTTTAACAACCACATATTCCGCGTAAGTTCCGCCAAATGAGGATGCGAATACTTTGTCGCCCACCTTTAAACGTGAGACACCGCTGCCGACGGCTTCAACTGTTCCTGCTGCATCTGAGCCAGGTATCCAGGGCAAATTAACGGGTACCACCTGCTGCATCGAGCCTGAGCGCACCTTTATGTCAAAAGGGTTTACCGTGGTGGCGGCTATTTTTATTAAAATTTCGCCGTCGCCTGGTTGCGGCTTATCGGCCTGCTTTAACTGTAGTACGCTCGAGTCGTTGTATGTTTCAATTTGGATTGTTTTCATAGTTAGCTTGTTTAATGTTTTGTATATGGCAAATTTAACCACAGAGATACAGAGAACACACGGAGAGCGCAGAAAAAGTAAATTTATTACATAGCAATGTATTAAACTGGCACGCTTGTGCAGGATTTATTCTGAGCGCACTCCGCGCCGGACGGTGTATCGCCGTGGTTAAAATCGAGGATATTTGATATTAACTGAGTTCGATATAACAGGTCTACACTCACAAATCCTCTCTCGCCTCACCTAAATCCTCTCCAAAGGAGAGGACTTGAGCTTCCCTCGCGAATAAGAAAGCTTTTGAGGCCCCTCTCCTTTGGAGAGTGGTTTGGGGTGAGGCGACCGTTTAACTTATCCCGAACTTACATTAATAACCAATTTATTACGCAATGTTGAATAATTAATAGTTAAATTAGCCTCACTTAAATCTTATAGCAATGAAAACAATAATTGTAAACGGGGCTACCTATTGGTTGCCCGAAAACAACGGCGACGTAATTACACTCGTAAACGATGCTGTAGCCAACAACGAGATTATTTGCCTTCGCGGCTCAGGCCATTCATCCCTTTAATAGGCGACCTTGAGACCGAAAAAAAATCAGTAACAGGGAAAACCTACAAGTACGTGATGCTGTCCGAAATGTACGCCATCCAGATGCTTGATGCCAACACCGTAAAAGTGCAGGCAGGCTGCCATCTCGGTGTCGATCCGTTCGACCCTACAGGTATCTCTACTGTAGCAAATTCCTTATGTTATCAATTGGATAACATGACTCCCCCGCTCGCGCTTCCCGATTTGGGCGGCATCACCCATCAAACCATTGGCGGCTTCTTGTCAACCGGTTCATCAGGTGGCTCAACGCAGTATTCGTTTGAAGATGCGGTGATAAGTGTTGATGTGGTTGCCTGCCAGGCAGGCCAGGGCGCTGCCATTACAACTTTTACACGGCCGGACGACAATAATCCTGACGACCCGTTCTTTGCTGTGGGTGTAGCAACTATGGGCTTGCTCGGGGTTATCGTGTCGGCTACTTTCAGGTGCATCCCGCAGTTTTATATTGCAGGCTCGGAGACTATTGAATATGCCGATAAATGCACCACAATTAATCTTTTCGGCAATTCGCCCACCTTACCCAACATGCAAACGTTTTTGGAGGAAACCGAATATACCCGCTTAATGTGGTGGCCGCAGCAAAATAACGTGCCGGACACCGACCTGGCGCGGATGGTAACCTGGCAGGCAAAACGTACCGACAAGGCCGGCGCGGAGGCCTGGGCGAAACATGCGTTTGACTTGATGAATACCCCGCCAACCGTACCACCGCCGCCAACGCCTCCTGCTGATGGTTTAAAACCTTATGAAGAAGTGCCTTATATTTTCGGCAGCCCCATTCCTGCCACTATAGCGGCTGATATTTTATACACCGCCATAGGCCAGTGGCCGGATTGGCTGCAAAAACTTTTAGCGGATAAACCGCTGGAGTATCAAGTTATTAAGGCCGTTGTGGAAGCTAATTACGCACCCAAAATATTCCCAACCATAATGGATATTTTTGTTACTGTTGATAAGGCCACCAACAGGAATAAAGGGCCACAACTGTTCTCCGACCGCTGGTATACCGGCCTGCCGATGGATAACCAGATGAGCGATAAACTGATGCCGGTTTGGTTTACCGAACTGTGGATAGATATTAACCAGTCGGAGCAGGTGATGGATGCGCTGAAAGCCTGGTACGACGCCCAGCCCATTACCATCGACCTTAGCTTTAGCACTGAAATTTATGCAGCCAGGCAAAATGATTTTTGGCTCAGCCCATCGTACCAGCAGGATGTTATCCGTATCGATGTGTTTTGGTTTGGCCACAACAAAGGCAACCCGGCAGATTTCTACCAGGCATTCTGGGATTTACTGGCGCCATTCAACTACCGCCCGCACTGGGGTAAATACATCCCCGACACGGTTAACGCTACATCCGGAGTATCCTACATTTCTGAGCAATACTCAAAATGGAATGATTGGATGGCCCTGCGGGACAAAATGGACCCCAACCAGGTTTTTGTAAACGATTACTGGAGAGGGAAATTGGGGATACCCGTAGCGTAACCTAACCCCTTTGTCATTCTGAACGATAGTGAAGAATCTTATACGAGCGACAGGTATGCGATTGATAAGTCGTAAACCTTGCACTCGGATAAGGTTCTTCTCTTTGTTTAAGACCTGAAAATTTCATTTTTTTGCGCAGTTATTTCTGTAACAATTCATCACCCCAACCATCTAACCGAAAACCTTCCTGCATGCTGCATTTTATAAAATTCAAAAAATTTTATGGGAATTTTCCTGCGTTAACAATTGATGACTTTGCCATTAAGCCGGGTATTTACTGGATAAAAGGTATTAACGGCTCAGGTAAAAGCACGCTGCTAAAATCAATTGCGGGCATCCTGGCGTTTGATGGCGATATTGTTTTGGATGGCGGCATCAGCATAAAAAAACAACCGGTGGCCTACCGCCGACTGGTGAACTTTGCCGAGGCAGAGCCACTGTTCCCGGAGTTTTTAACCGGGATGGAAATGGTAAAGCTGTTTGCGTCGGCCAAAGATGCGCCGGCAGGGCAGGAGCAGCAGTTTATCAACAGCATGAAAATGCAAAGCTATATCGACCGCCCAATCGGTACCTATAGCAGCGGCATGCTGAAAAAACTGTCGCTGGTACTGGCGTTTTTGGGCAAGCCCAAACTGATACTGCTTGACGAGCCACTGATTACCATCGACACTGAATCGTTAAAAATACTTTACAGCTGGATACGCGACCAACACCGCGACAATGGCGTAAGCTTTATGCTGTCCTCGCACCAGGCACTGGATGTTGATGAACACCTTGATGCCGGCGAGTTATTGGTTGATGCCCAAACCCTGCAATTTACCCGCTAATGCAACGGCCGTTGAGCAACATACTGGTAAAAGTGTTCGCCAGGGGATTTTACAAGGTAAACTCGGGCTTGCTCATTTTTATGTTTGTAATATTGGTTAGCTATTGCTTTTTCATTAACACGCTTGGCGATGTTAAGCTGCTGCCACCCGGTAAAGAGCTGTATTACCAGTTTTTTATCCTCATCAACTTTGTAAACAGTCCGGCCATGATGCTGTTGTTTTTTGCCTGCTGGCTTATTTACACCGTTAAAAGCTGGCAATATGTAGCGGGCCAGTTGCGTGTTGAGCACCACCAGTTTTTGTATTACAGCGTTTTATCGGCTAGCCGAAAGGTGCAATTTAGGAGCTGGTTTTATATGCAGTTTATTATTAGTCTGCCCTTTGTTTTTTATGCGGTGCTGGCGTCGGTAATCGGGTTAGTGTTTCATCATTATTTAACTGTTGGTATCATCATTTTATTCACGCTGTTGCTTGTTGTTGTTAGCGCATTTATCTACCTAAAGCAAATCAATAACCTCATTAGCGAAAAACGGCAAAGCACACTGCTTAACCTCGGCCAAAGTTGGGGCAAACCGTTCTTTAGCTTGTTTATCTATCAAATATTCGATAAGCTGAAGCTGGCTTTTGTATTGTCGAAGCTTTTATCTTACATGGTCATCATCAGCGTAATGTTTTCGTTTGCAGATGTGACGACTGACAACAGGGTTGCAGCATTTGCTATACTTGGCGTTGTAATGGCGCATGCTGTACTGATATACCAGCAACACCGGTTTGGGCTGGTTTATTTGCTGATTACCCGCAATTTTCCGTATAGTTTAAGCCGCTTATTTTTACAGTATGCGCTTACTTATTTGCTATTGCTGCTGCCGGAATGTATATGGCTTTTTGCCGGCTTTGGCTTGTTTACAGCTTTCGGCTTGCTCTTTTTATTAATAGCGATTGTAATGCTGTTCCATTGCGTATTATATCGCATTGGCCTGGCCATGAATACTTATTTACCCTGGTTGCTGGCCCTGTTTTTTGCAATTTCGCTGGCAATATTGTTTGGCGGGGTTTGGGCGTTGGTGCCGGTTTGTTTTGGGATTTCGTTATTGTTGTTTTATGGGAATTATTATAGGGAGGAACTGAACTAAGATTCAACTGATTAAAAGATTTTCTTGATTTTGATTTGCATGCGGCATCCTCACATCCTAAAATCAAGTGAATCATGTTTCAGACAAAATGCGCTTTACTAATGAACTCACCACTAACCACCATCCTTTTAAAAATATTTGCCCGGGGCTTTTACCGGGCGCATGCGGGCATTTTGGCCGTGGGCTTTTTTGTGCTGTTTGGCATGGTTGAGCCGGGGCAGATAGTGAACTACCACAAAACTTTAATGCTAACGCTTGCAAGTAGTCCGCTGATGATGGGCGTGGTGTTTTTGTGCTGGCTTGTTTATAGTATTAAAACCTGGCATTATGTTGTGGGGCAAATAGGGGCAGTAAACCAGGCGTTTTTATTTTACAGCAGTAATGCGTTTGCACCCGGCAAACAATTAAAAAGCTGGTTTTATATGCAGCAGGTTTTGCTGTTGCCCATATCTGTTTACGGGCTGTTTGCCGCGGTATTGGGCGTGGCGCACCATTATTATCTAATTCCGGCGGCTATTATTGCTTACCTGTTTTTGCTGGCTACTCTTGGCGCGATGTTGTACCGCCGCACAGTTAATAATTTGGTGGATGGTAATACCCAAACCTGGCTGTTAACCCTCAGCAGCAAATGGCGCAAGCCCTGGTTTAGCTTGTTTATTTATAATGTGTTCGATCAGCACAAGGTTACCTGGCTTATCACCAAAGGCCTGTCGTACCTATTGATAACCGGGTTCTTCCTGTTGTTTGCTGATGTTGCGCACGATACCCGTGTGGCCGGTATTGCCCTGCTGGCTGTGGTTGTGGCCCATGTAAAGCTGATATTCGAGGAACGCTGTTTCGAAGAAAAATGGCTGAGTTTTACCCGTGGCCTGCCTTATAGCCGGGCGCAGTTATTTGCCAGCTTCGCCGGGGTTTATTTGATATTGATGCTGCCTGAAGCTATCTGGCTGTTTAGCAGGTTTAACCCACTGATTGCCGTTGAGTTGTTACTGGCTGGTATCAGTATCGCTATGCTGTTTCATTGCCTGTTATACTATATCGGGCTGGATATGGAAAAGTATATGCTGTGGATATTCTTTTTGTTTGTAGCAATATTCTGGATGATACTATTTAAGCTGATTTGGGTGGTTGCTGTGGTTAATTTGATGGTGGCGTTTGGAGTATTTTGGAAATGTTATTATCGTGAACAAAATACGTTGACAGAGCAATAAAGCTACCTCTTTCGCCCATGTTGGTGTTGTCACCGACAGGATTTGGTGTGCAAAATATTACCCTTTGCAAAAAGCCGCGGGCTAATTCTGCTTATAATGTTCATCGGTTTTGTTGGTGACAATAACGGCAAAGGAGAAGGTTTTTCGAACACCTGTTACTTCAATATCGATAAATGTAGAAAATTTAACGCCTGATAATCAGCGTTTTCCATAGCGTTCGGGGTGTTCCGCGTGCAAAAATGGAACGCTGAAATGAAATCCGCCCGATATTGTTCTTTGAACTGACATTCAACTGACATCTGTTGTCGGCCAAATAATTATTTTAATCGACAAAACAAGCGTAAAATGAGGAACAAAAAGGGGCTTGAATTTCCGGCAGTGTTCGCGGTGCTATTGGCTATCACCAGTTTCCAGGGTGGGGCGGCTATGGCAAAAGGCCTGTTTCCTGTACTTGGCGCAGCCGCAACTTCTTCTTTAAGGATAGTTTTGTCTGCCATCATCCTGGTTATTTTTAACCGGCCCAACCTGCGAAATTTGACAACTACGCAATGGAAATTAGTTGCGTTGTATGGCTTGACGTTAGGAGCAATGAATACCATTTTTTACATGGCAATATCCCGCATTCCGCTTGGTTTGGGTGTTGCCATCGAGTTTATAGGCCCCCTGTCGCTTGCCCTGGTCGGTTCAAAACGCCTGATCGACTTTCTATGGGTTCTGCTTGCTGCCGTGGGGATAGCATTGGTTGCACCATGGAGCAGTAAGGGTTTAGACATTCTTGGTGTACTGCTTGCGTTGCTTGCAGGCGCACTTTGGGCAGCCTATATTTTACTTGGCGGGCGTATATCTAAAATAATGGATGGAGGAAAGGCCGTTACTATCGGGATGATTTTTGCGTCTGTCCTGGTGTTGCCGGTTGCTATAGGTAACGGATTATTCATCCACCTAAAACCTGTAATGCTGCTGCCGGGGCTTGCGCTGGCCGTGCTGTCAAGCGCCCTCCCTTTTACGCTTGAGATGCATGCACTGCGGAAAATACCAGCAAAAACGTTTAGTATCTTAATGAGCCTGGAGCCCGCCGTGGCGGCGTTTTCCGGTCTCCTGTTCCTGCATGAGTACTTGTCATTTCAGGAATGGCTTGCGGTTGCATTGGTTATTGTTGCAAGTGCCGGCGTTACACTAACCGGGAAAAGGAATGCGCACGCTGCGGGTGATACTCCACCTATAAAAGATATTTAAAGGTCGATGAAGTCAAAAAAGCACTAACTTTCCCAATAATTCTAAACCAAAGTGATATGAAGAAAATAGCCGTGCTTTGTTTATTAATAGCAATCACTTTCAGTGCTTTTGGGCAGTCAACAATACACTGTCTCATCAAAACCGGGTTGGGCGATATCGCTATTGAACTTTACCCCGGTAAAGCGCCTGTCACGGTAGCAAATTTTATGCGGTATGTAGATAAAAAACTGTACACCGGCAGCAGCTTTTTCAGAGTGTGCACACCCGCTAACGAGGCCAGCCGAAAAGTAAAGATCCAGGTGATACAGGGCGGCAACGTGCCTGATAGCTTAAGCCTCGACAGTATAAAAATAGAAACTACCAAATTTACCGGCCTGCTGCACAAAAACGGCACACTCTCAATGGCGCTCAGCGGCCCAAACTCGGCCACCAGCCAGTTTTTTATCTGTATAAACGATCAGCCAGCTTTAGACTATGGCGGTGCCCGCAACCCGGACGGGCAGGGGTTTGCAGCCTTTGGCAAGGTAACCAATGGGATGGACGTGGTGAAGAAAATACAGGCACAAAAAGATACTTCGCAATATTTAGTTAATCCGGTGAAGATATACAGCGTGAGTAGGGTGGAGTGATCAAACGCCGCTCTCCAATGCCTGCGATTATTCAATCTTCGCTTTTTTACTTTGTTTGCAGCAGCAAAGCGTTCCATTTTTGCACGCGGAACACCCGGAACGCTGTGAAACATTTTGATTATCAAGTAGTTTTATTTAGTTGTCCGAGTGATTTATGTATAGTCAGCGTGTTCTATTTTTTTTTTTAGTTGAATAAAATTGATGCTTTCCCTGCTTTAACTTAATAATAAATCAGGTGAGTGATAGGTTAATTGTTGCGAAAAGGCGTGTAGTTCAATAGTCTTTCCTGATTTTTTCGGCGTCAAATATGCTGTCTGCCTGTTTTTTCGAAATCGAACGGGTGTTGTCCCCAACCTCATAGTGATAGAACAATGAATCTTTGCCTTTGCCCCTGGCATATTGTGTATTGATCGTTACCCTTCTCTTAATGGTATCAAAAGGCTTCAGGTTATAACTGTCATCTTCATACTTTAGTACACATTTATCAATCGAAATATATTTACTTTGATGACCAATAGTATGGGCTTTCCGTTGCCAAACAACTGAAAAACGGTCCCTGTCTTCTATTGCCCAATCAGCAGGAATTTCAGGAACGCAAAGGCTCCGGCGCCTGCTATTAAACTCCCTGCCAAATTTATCCTGACAAACGTCCCTGTTGTATTTCGTAATTTCTTGATATTCGTACCATCCGAGCAAAAAAAAACACATCAACAAAGCAAAAACAGAAGACCAAATGCTTTCGTTATTTTGCCTAAGCCGGATAAAAAAAGCGACAGCACATATTAAGAAAATGCAAATACATTTACCTATTAACCAGTAAGCCGATTGAAATTTGAGATAGATATCTAAATATACCCAGAGACATAGAAACAGGATAGAGAAGCATTTGTGAAATATGTTGATTTTTTTCATTGTGCGGCCCCTGGTTTTTTTCGAAATTACTCTTTTTTTAAAATTATACCTGCCATAATCTCGTGAATATTTTTAATTTTAAGAAACTTTTTCACCCCGACTGCACCATGAACTTTTCTGTCACTTCAAAAATGACTCCGCAGGAATATGCTAAAGTTATGTTTATCGGCCTTTATAAAAAGCCGGTTTTTATTTTGTGCGCCGTTGTCGGGCTTTATCTTTTAATTACAGTATTTCTCGATTATTTAGGGCTAGTAAATTATTATGATACTAAACCTCTTTTTGAAGTATTTGGAGGGGCATTCCTGGTTTTGGCTCCAACGCTTATAGTAATCATATCAGTCAGACAATTTAAGTCGAACCCGAGTTTTCAAAACGACATCACCTACACTTTCAATGACGACGGGATGGTGGTGCAGGGGATTACTTTTAAAAGCGTGGTTTCCTGGCCACATATCGTCAAACAAAAGGAGATAGCGGGATTTTTGATTCTATATCATACCAAAAGGTTTGGAAATTTCATTGATAAGTCAAAGCTGTCAGAGGCCCAATTAATTTTTATTAAGACAAAAACAACGGGGAAATAATTAGGGGTACATCCTAATAATTTTCTATTTAGGCTGTACCCCCGAAACCACTTTCCCGTTAATATTAAATCGCCGGCGTAATTCCCTTACCTTGCCAATAATCAATTATCGGTTTGTATGGCCCGTATTTATGTTGCTTTTCGGTGAAAGGGTCTTTAAACGGGCCTTTATCGTAATCTATAGCTTTTTCTTCGTAAAAAGGGTAATCAACCTCTTTGGTTGTTTTAGGTGCCGGGCGTTTATGTTTGGTATCGTCGTTAATAAAAGCCGCAATATCCAGCGATTCCGCATCTGTTAAAAACGCCTTGCCTAGCGTGGTTTTATCGTAAGGCATATTACCTTTTAACCATTGCGCCAGTTTAACAACCCTGTGCATACTTGAGCCGGGGCGATAGGCCAGCATTCCCCATACCGGTGGGTATTCATAGGATACATTACTGGCCAGCATTTTTCCTTCGCCATTTTGGGCGTGGCAGCGCTGGCAATGCAACGCATACAGTTTTTCGCCACGGTCTGACGATGCCGCTACATCGGGCAGTTCAACCGTCATGTTTTTAAGGCCCTTGGTGTGACTATCGGTATGTGACGAATCACTAAGGAATTTAAGGTATGCCATTATCGAGATCATCTCTTTGCCATCTAATGGTAAAGGCCTGCCAAGGTTCGGGCGCATCACGCAATTATTGATCCGTTCGGCAAGCGACAGTATCCTGCCTTCTCTTGCCCGGTATTGGGGATAATCGCGGAAAGAGCGCACAAGGTTAAAAGCAAAAGGCCTTGTACCAGCATCGCGGTGGCAGTTGGTGCAATTCATTTTATTGCCGGTATAATGGCCGTTTACCCCATCCGGGCCAATATAATAAGCAGTGTGAAGCATCAGATCCCTCCCGTATTTTACGGCGGCGCCATATTTACCCTTTGGCATTTTTGAGGTATCAACTTTCACTAAGGTATCGGCATGGGTAGCCAACGAATCCTGGTTATTGGCTTGGGCGGTGCCAGGTGTATTGCATGATGACAGCAGCTGTGCCATAATTATCAGTACCAAAGCCGCAAACAGAATAGCTGTATATTGGTAAATCTTTTTCATTTTTATCTATGGTTTTAAATAGTCGTCAAGTTGTTTATATTTAATAAACCCGGCTCGGTAGGTTGGTACCGATGTTTCCATCGTCCACTGTAACACACCTTTAGTGTTGGTTAATACAATAATGTGCCGTTTGGAGCAGCATACTAAAATGCTGGTATCGTTTATCATATACGCGCTGCCCATGCGGCCGTTAAATATCTGCTTGGGCAACTGAAAGTGCATGGCAATTTTGGCGCTTTTGTTCTGTTCATCAATTTTCATGGCAAACACGCCCGACTGGTGTTTCTCAACGCCGTTATCGAAAAACATCAAATTGCCCTGCTGATTAATATGGGCTGCGTGGGCCTGGGTAAAATTGCATTCGGCAGGCAAGGCTATGGTGCCGCCTTTACCAAATTTGTAGATCACTTTACCGGTTTTAGCATCAATCTTCCAGATTTGCCCGTTGTTGTAAAACGACATCAGGTAATTGCCATCGGTATCGTAATTCAGACTGTTGGCATGCATCCAGTCCTTTTTTGTGTTTAGCAGGTTTTTATCCTTTAACGGGTCCATCACGTCGAACACGCTCCACTTGTAAAACTGTTTACCTGTTTTATCCATTACCATAATGCCATCGCCGTTAACCGTATCTTTTTTGCCGCCACCAATAGCAGTAAGGTCCATTATTTTTTGATCGACAAATAAAGTCACCAGCTGGCCTTTATCGTTTTTCAGGATCTCGTGGTGTATAGTTTGCTTAAAATCGCCCTGACCTTTGGTAAGGTGTAATAATGTATCGCCAAGCAGGTTAATTTCCAGTATCTCGCTGCCATAGCTGGTAGGCTCATCATTGCGGCCCAAAATAGACAGCAAGGTGTGCTCTTTTGTAAAATTGATCACTTTAAAGCCTAACCTGTCAATCATATGATACCATCTTACCTGTCCCTGGTAATCAACCAAATAGGCTACCCCAGGTGCAAAACGTTTGTTGATAAGCATTAAGCCATCTTTAAATTCTGCCGGTAAAGCTGTTTTATCGGCCGTTTTGGCTTTAAATTGATCCTGCAAAAACATTTGCAGTTCGTGCGATTTGAAAGTATACACCTTGCTAACACTTTTAACCCCATTGCTAAGGCTTATCACATTGTAAGCGTAGTCGGTATTGGGAACGATATTGCAAAGTACGAGCGAATGCATGTCCTTGTTTTTCGACAACAAAGACCTGAATTTTCGGCCGCTTTTATCTTTATCTGCCCAATACTCCACATACACATCGGCCGGGCCGGTGGTAGTCACATCTACCTGTATCTTTAAATCGTTATTGTTGTGTAACCCAACTTGAATTTCTTTAACAATAGCTTTATTGCCACAGCCGGTAAAGGCTATGCCAATTGCCAATACTGCTAAATAACAAACCCAACGCTTTGTTATACCCCGTTTTTTTGTAATCATTATTTTAAAAGGTAAAGAATATACAGCTTTTTAAGGCCGTATATTCTTATTTATATAGATAATTGGGGAGCAATTATTGCCTTCCTGAATTATTCAGGTTAGGGTTGATGTTCACCTGGTTTATAGGGTAAGGGAAATACTGATCGCGGGGTAAAGTTACTGTCTGGTTTAGCCCGGCCCGTTTCAGGTAAGCATTTACCACTACATCATATTTACCAAACCTCATTAAATCGGCCCTTCTTTTTCCTTCATAATACAATTCCCAGCCACGCTCCTGTAAAAGTGCATCGCGGAAAGTAGATTGGTTAAGCTCGCCCAGTACCAATTGTTTAGCATGCGACCTTGCTTTAACCATATTTACTAACCCTATGCTTTCCGCAGATGGACCGCTTAGCTCGTTTAATGCTTCTGCTCTGCTCAATAACACATCCGCATAACGTAAAATATCAACGCTATGGCCATCATAGTAAGTGTTATCAGCTCTGCTTGGGTCGGCATATTTCATGGTTGCAACATCGGGCATATATAAAACACCTGCCGGCGGGGTTGCACCTAACGTTGGGGCTTCTTTGTGCGTTAATCCATCAACACCATCGTACTCGGTAA
The DNA here is from genome assembly GCF_024055575.1 of Mucilaginibacter flavidus. Classification (GTDB taxonomy): domain Bacteria; phylum Bacteroidota; class Bacteroidia; order Sphingobacteriales; family Sphingobacteriaceae; genus Mucilaginibacter; species Mucilaginibacter flavidus. The sequence continues at coordinate 35,260 of NZ_JAMXOE010000025.1, forward strand.
AGAACATTTTTTTACGGTCGTCTTCATCGCCATAACTGTTATAAAAGTCCCAGGTTACGGCGTAATACTGCCATCTGTCTGTTAATACCGGGTGGTTTAGCGGGCCAAAGTGATTCAGCAACTCGGTTCCATTTACGTTTGCATCGCTTAACACCGAGAATATGTTTTCTGAACACCATTTGTTATCCTCTTTAAATAAACCGGCATAAGTTGGATATAACTGGTAGATGCCCAGGTCCATAACCTGCTTGGTTAAATCAGCAGCTTTTTGCCATTGGTGCTGGCGCAGGTATAGTTTAGCCAGCAAAGTCATGGCAGCGCCTTTGGTTGCACGGCCAACATCGTTTGTTGAGTAATATTTGTTGTTCTGATAATCGACAGGCAAAGTGCTAATAGCGCCCTCCAGGTCTGATATCAGCAGCGCATCAATTGTTGCAACCGGGGTAACAGGCGGTTGATTCGTGTATTTCGGATTTGCAAGGTCTTTTTCGGTTACCAAAACTACAGGTCCCCATGCATCTGTCAGGTCAAGGTAGGCAATGGCGCGCAAAAACTTCATTTCTGCAAGGAACTGGCTTTTAGCGTCATTTCCAATCGTCGTCATGGCCGAAAGATTATAGATGGCGTTATTAGCATCTGCAATCAGCTTGTAAATTTGTCTCCAGTCCTCGGCCAATAAACCGTTTGCAGAGTTCCATTGAACTAATGAAAGCTGACCCGGGTCGCCGCCGTAATCGCAGTGGCCAACGTCGGTTGTTAAATCGGTTAGGGCAAAGTGTCTAACTGTCCAATAGTCAAAGTTATCGCCAACAGCGGGGCCCTTTAACCGGGCGTAAACTGCGTTTACTGCGGCCACCGCGTCAGACTGTGTGTGGAAAGCGTTAGTACTGGTTAAGTTGCTGTATACCTTCGGGTCGAGGTTTTTGTTGCAGGAGAACTGCAAAAACACAGCAGCTATGATCAGGATAATATTATATTTTTTCATTTTTTTAATTTTATGTTGATCCGTTAAAGGATGATTATGATTAATGAACAGAAACTTTAACACCAAATGCGAAGGTTCTGAACGCAGGGAAGGCGTTAAAATCCAAACCTCCTGAAGTATTGCCGTTATGCACGTTTACTTCGGGGTCGGTACCCTTATAGCCCGTTACAGTAAGCAGGTTTTGTGCTTCACCATATATCCTTATGCCCTGTACAATTTTAATACGCTGGAACAATGAAGACGGGAAGCTATACCCTAATGAAACTGATTTTAAGCGGGCATATGAAGCATTCTCAACAAAGCGTGAGTTTACGTAGCCGCCATAAGTACTCAGGAAGTAACCTTCGCGCGGAATGTCAGTATTTTCATTTTTACCGGCCACAAACCTGTTTAAGGCATCGGTGCTGGTTGTTGATTCTAATACCAGCCTGTTCATATTAAACAATTTGTATCCAAATGCACCCTGGATAAATATGTTAAGGTCAAAGCCTTTGTAGTGAAAATCGTTACCAAAACCCATGGTGTAATGAGGGTTTGAGTTACCTAAGTATTTCTGATCATCAGGGGTGATTTTTCCATCACCATTTACGTCCACATATTTAGGGTCGCCTGGTTTTGAATTTGGCTGTGGTGCATAAGTTTCGCCGGTTTTAAGTACGCCTGCATAAACATAGCCGTAAAGTTCGCCCAATTCCTGTCCTACTTGTAACCGCGAAAATTCACGGCCAGATACCGTTCCGCTTGGGTTAGCGGTATTGCTGCTGATGGTTTTGATACCACCCAGGTCCAAAGCTTTTTGTTTGTTGTATGCAATGTTAAAGCTGGTGTTCCATGAAAAACCATTTGAGCGGATGTTGTTGCTATTTACAGAAAGCTCGATACCCCTGTTTTCAATAGCCCCGGCATTTACCAGTTGGGTATTAAAGCCCCACCATTGGCCTATTGGAAGATTAAGTAACAGGTCACTGGTTTTTTTGCGGTAAACATCAATGGTAACGTTAATCCGGTCGTTTGCAAAACCCATATCCAAACCTGCATCAAATTGTGCTGTGCTTTCCCACTTAAGGTTAGGGTTTGCCAACGTTGATGGCTCGATACCAACCTGCAACGCCCCACCCGGACTAAGCACAGTGCTATAGTTACCAAATGTGCTCAGGTATTGGTAGTTGTTGATCCTGTCATTACCGGTGACACCATAGCTTACCCTCACTTTTAAGTTTGAAAAGGTGTTTAAGTTCTTAATAAAATCCTCATCACCAAATTTATAAGCCACAGCTCCCGATGGGAAAATACCATGCCTGAAGTTGCTGCCGAATTTTGAGGAAGCATCATCTCTTAAAGTGAAGGTAGCCAGTATCTTATCTTTATAAGCATAGTTCAACCTGCCGTAATAATCGGTAAGTGACGACTCCGATTTACCGCTGCTATAACCGTTTACTGTAGAACCGGCACTTAAGTTATAATACAGAAAAACATCGGTAGGGAAACCCTTGGCACCTGCACCAAGTGACTCGGCAACGTCTTTTTGGTTTGAATTACCTACCAATAAGGTAAAGTCGTGATCTTTAACCTTGTATTTGTAGGTCAGATAATTTTCGACCAGCCACCTGAACGCCGTCGACATTTGCTCGGCTGCTATACCGCCGTTTGCTTTACCGGCAACCAACGTCCTGGGGGTATATTGACCTGCAGTAACCTGGCCGTACTCACTACCTGCTCCTAAATGGTAGGTAAGGCCTTTAAATAAAATATAATCTAAAGAAACGTTACCGTTTATCAATTTGCTGCCGCTTTTGTTGGTTGGCTCCAAAAGGGTGGCTAATGCATTGTTTTTACCCTGGTATACATAATAAGTACCATCTGGATTATAAACCGGGATATTTGGCTGCGCGACTAAAAGGCCGAACAGTGGCGCGGTAATGTCGCCGGAGTATGATTGTAACGTTGAATTACCGCTTGCTCCATAAAAGTTGGCGCTTAATTTTAAGTTTTCGTTCAATGTTTTTTCAGCACCAATCCTGGCGGTATAACGCTCCAAACTGGTGTTTTTTAATACACCGAGTTGTTTGAGGTAATTACCCGATACGTAAATTTTTGAAGTCTTATCGGCACTGCTAATGCTTAAATTGCGGTTTTGAACTGTTGAATTTTGAGTAGCAGCCTTTAACCAGTTGGTATTAGCCAATGGAAAGTTTGAAGGGAATATAGGCGGTTTGCCATCTTCAACAGCGGTAGCGTTCTGGATATCGGTATACTGCTGCCCATTTAAAAGCGATGGGTGATAGGTCAGATACTGCTGACCGTTTGATAGATCGGCTTCAACAGCAGTAACGCCCATTTTACCTTTTTTAGTAGTAATTAAAATTACACCGTTGCCACCACGTGAACCGTATATTGCTGTGGCCGACGCATCCTTCAAAATCTGGATATCCTCAATGTCGTTAGGGTTTATCTGGTTACCGTTATCAGAGATAAAACCATCAACTACATATAGCGGCGCGTTACTTGTATTAATAGAGTTACCGCCGCGTATAGTAATTGATATGGTACCACCCGGCGCAAAGCTCGATTGCTGTACCATAACGCCGGCCGCTTTACCTTGTATGGCCTGGGCCAAATTTGAGGTGGTGCCGCCTAAGTTAAGTTCACTGGCTTTTACGGAGCTTACCGAGCCGGTAAGGTCGCTCTTTTTAACCGAGCCGTAACCTACAACCACAACCTCGTTCAGTTTGTTAAGATCTTCCTGCAAAGTAATTGTCGACCCATCAGCGCTGCCTGCTGAAATTTCCTGGGTTTTGTATCCTATATAAGATACTACCAATATACCTGAGCTAGTCTTAACTGTAATTTTAAATTTTCCGTTTAAATCTGTAGTAGTAGAGTTTTTAGCTCCTTTTTCGGTTACCGTAGCACCCATGATGGGGCCGTCCTTGTCTTTTACAGTGCCGTTTACCACGGTTTGGGCTTTTGCCAGTGCCGGTAGCATTAAAAACAGGCAACAGCAAGCCATTTTAAAAAGGGTACCAAAAAGCTTCTTTTTTGAAAAAGAACTTTTTGCGGAACCCGGATCAGAGAGTGTGTAAATTTTAATCATACATTTTCGGTGTTAGAATTAATTGGGTCAGTGTATTAATTTATTGTTAGTTTTATAATAAAACTTCAGCAACGAAAATTAGAGATATAGCTATCTCAAAACGAAAAAACACCCCCTCAAACACAGCGCAAACGTTTGTTCTGGCTAAAAAACGGCGTCGTAAATCTTTTATTAACAGTGTTTTATGTAGTATTGGCTAAGTAAAAGGCAAAAAATGGGCGCTGTTAAAGCCATGTTAATGTTGAATTCGGCGTAAATTCATATGAACTGCGCGTTTTGTGTTCACACCAAAGTATCTGATTTTGGATGGAGACTAAAATCAAGCCACCGCCCGGATTGATAAGTTATTTGCCGCGATCTTAGGTTGTGATGGTGGTCCGACAGTGGAAAAGCAATGCTTCTGGCAGTGGAAATTAGCAGATGGGCTTGGTAAATAAGACGTGTTTTTGGTAAGGTCGATTATTATCACGTTTAGCACTTATAATATTCTTAGGTACGCGGTGTCGGTGAACAATAAGCCCGCTAAACTCAACGCAAACGTTTGAAATGTGGATACACTTAGTCACTGTCCGGTATCACGCAGCATAAATTTTATAATTGTCTGGTCAGTTAAAATATTTACCGGCAGCATAATTGAAACGGACAGATTGCTTATCGCAAAACAAGTTTTTTGTTTAAATGATGCAGGAATATATCTTTAAACGCCGAAGTTTACCGGTGACAAAATAGTGTAAATAAAATACCGGCATATATAAAAAATTATAGCATGTGAAACCGCCAATGTTGATACCCATTGACATTAAACAAGAAACAAACGGAGTTAACTCTTATAAAAAACACCCCCCTTTCAATAGTAAACGATCATACAGTCAGGCTGAGCATAATGACAGATCCTTTTTACTGGCACTATCACCCCAATTCTGACGAAACTTTCCTGGAATTGGAAGGGGTATTGTGTATCGACCTGGAGGATAAAACGGTTGAACTGTCGCCTAACCAGCTAATCACCATACCTGCCAATGTAGTGCATCGCACCAGGCCTAAATACGAGAGGTCGGTTAATGTTACTTTTGAGCGGAAGGGTATTGAAACGGTTAAACTGGATAAATAGCCCTGTCAAACGTTATTAATTACTACCTGTAGGGATATTTTATTTAATTTAGAGCAAAAAAATATCACCAAATCAACCTAAATGAAAAAAATATTAGCGCTCCTAATTGCATTTTTGGCAATCATTACCTTCCAGGCCTGCAAAAAAAATCACACATATTATGTGCCATCAAAAATTGTGGATGTTAGGGGGCTTTTCTCGTTAACCGGCAACTGGTCGTCGTTAGGGGTTACCTCAAGTGCAGCAATACAACTGGCTATGGAAGACATCAATAAATACCTGGCGAAGAAGAATGCTGGATTCCGCATAGCAGCATCGGTTTCAGACACTAAACTGGATGTGGATATTGCCAAAACATTATTTAACAAAGCCAATAGCGAAAAAATACACTTTATTATCGGCCCGCAGTCAAGCGCTGAGCTGGCCGGGCTGAAACCGCTCAGCGATGCCGCCAATATTATAGTGGTGAGCCAAAGCAGTACCGCCGGCAGTTTGGCTATAGCTAACGATAATATTTTCCGCTTTTGCCCTTCGGATAAAATAGAAGGTGCTGCAATTGCCAATACCATAGCAAAAAAAGGCTTTAAAGGATTGGTTACCGTGGCGCGCGACGATGCGGGCAACAAAGGCCTGCAAACATCGACAGGCGCAGCGTTTACTACTGACGGCGGGCAAGTAGCCGCAATCGATCCGTATGCAACTACCACTACAGATTACGCTGCAGTTGTCGCATCCATTAAAACCCAGCTTAATACAATGATCACTACTTACGGCGCAGATAAGGCAGCCATTTACCTGGCATCGTTCGACGAAGGCACTGAGATATTTAAGCTTGCAGCTGCTGACCCGGTCTTAAGCAGCGTAAAATGGTTCGGCGGGGATGGCGTGGTATTAAGCACAGCATTTTTAAACGATCCGGTAGTAGCTGATTTTGTAATAAAGACAGGATTTTTTGCGCCATCTTTTGGCTTGTCGGCAGCCACGCAGGATAAATGGGCGCCTGTTGCCGCACGCATAAAAGCAAAGACAGGTACCGACCCTGACGCTTTTGCGCTGGTGGCCTATGATGCCATGTGGACTATAGCCTACACACTTGAAGGAACCAATGGCAGTACCGACGATTTAGCTGCCCTTAAAGCTGGATTTGTTGCAAATGCCAATAAAAATACCGGCATTGTTGGCGCCGAAGTACTTGATGAGTTCGGCGACCGCTCAAATGGTACCTTTGATTACTTTGGTATCGCAAAAAACGGCACATCTTATTCATGGCAACTGGTCGGGAAATCTGACGAGTAAACTGTAATATTTTTAATTATACGCAGAGCCCGGTATGAAAATATCGGGCTTTGTTGCTTATATTGCTTCAATTTCAGGCAAACAAGTTTATCCATTCTAATTGACGATAACGTTAATATCAGCTAAGCCTAATAAAAGATGAACAATCTGCATAATCTTGACAATAAGATAAAAGCTAAAATTAATGGCGGCGGCGTATCGATCGGAGTATTCCTGGTTAGTGGCAGCCCGTTTATTGCCGAGGCTATGGCAAATTTTCCGCTTGATTGGATGCTTATTGATTTTGAGGCATCGCACATAACCAACGAAAACCTGCTCCATATTTTACAAGCCATTAATGGCTACGAAATTACCCCGGTAGTAAGAGTTGCCGATCAAAACAGGCGTATGATTGAATTTTGCCTCGACCTTGGCACCAAAGGCGTGATGATACCGAAAGTAGATACTGCGGAGCAGGCTGCTGAAGTTAGTAATGCCTGCTATTACCAGCCGAAGGGTAACCGGGGGATCGGTGGCATAAGAGCATCAGCATTTTACACGAATACAAAAGAGTACCTTGACAAAGCTAACGACTGCGTACTATCCATCGTTCAAATCGAAAGTAAAGAAAGCATTGCTAATTTAGACGGTATTGCAAGCACGGCAAACGTCGAAGTCCTATTTATGGGCCTGGGGGACCTGGCAGCATCATATGGGCAAACCGGCAATGTGGAAGGTAAACTAATAGACGAGGCCAGGCAAAAAGTAGTAGCTGCCTGCAGGAAATATAACAAGATACCCGGCATCTATGCCCACAGCATTGATGTTGTGAACCAGTATATCGAAGAAGGCTTTACGTTTATCGCTATTGGTAACGACATAAAATTCATGAGCCAGGGCCTGGCGGATAGTTTAAATAAGATTGCGTTAAAAAGATAAATTTTCTAACCATTAAAACTACCATAATGAAAGAAAAAATAGGCACAAAAGAAAACCCGCTGGCTTTGCAAACGCCGCCATTATCGTCGGCCTACACTATGCACACCGATGTAAAGGACGGCAAAGACGTTTTGGTATGCACAGTCGGCAAAACAGTGTTGCTTTACGATTACCGCTGTTTAACCGACCTGCACGAAATGCTTAAAAAACAAGGCGACTGGATGGAACTCGGCAGCGCCGACGAACAAAAGCCGGCAAAAGATGGCACCGTTGAATCCTGGGGGCGTTCAGCAGATAACCCGGTTGGCGGCTGGTATGGCCTGAAGAAAGGCTTGCGCGGGCGTTTTGGTATGTATGTACCGCCATTGATGGAAGCTTTGGGCTTAGCTGAGGTAACACATGAAGCTAAAGGAAATAAAATGCGGGCAAAATAGGTGTCAGCGCTATTATGGAGACATAATAGCGCTGACACTTTTTACGCACCAGGCGACGCGAGAATATCTACTTGTAATTTGATTTCTTAACCAGCCTTCGGATATCTTTTATCAATATCTTTCTGCCTTCAGTTTCTATGATGCCTTCTGCTTTAAATTCCTTTAACAACCGGATAACATTTTCCTGTGCAATTCCGGCCATACTGGCAAGGTCCATCCTCGATATATTTAGAATGATGTCTTTTTCGCCCGGTTTATCGTCTTTGTATTTTTCACGCAGTACAATTAGTGCAATAGCTAAGCGCTCGTGAGCTGTTCTTTGAGCGATTACCGAAATGGTATTCGCCAGTACGGTAAATTCGTGACTCAAAGTTTTCAATAACCGGTGTGTAAAAGCGGGCGACCGGTGTAAAATACTGATAAAATCTTCTTTTGGGATAAAGCTTATCAGGCTGTCCTCGATAGCAGCAGCTGAATCCGGGTATCGTTCTTCTGATAAAACAGCATGATACCCGATCAGTTCCCCGTGATTGGCCACATAAATTATCAGCTCTTTAGCCAAATTGTCGACCTTGTATTTTTTTACTTTGCCGCTCCTTATCAAAAAAATACCGGCAGGTACTGAACCTTCCCTGAAAATAACATCGCCTTTCAAATATTTCTGATCGCTTTGATTGGCTACCAAATCTGCATATTCTTCTTCAGAAAGAATATTTAGCATTGATTGCGTGGTAAAATTCCACCGGTCAATAGGGAAAATTCCGGACAAGCTCATAATTCAAAGGTACGTTTTTTTTAAAATTGATAAATATCAGTTTCCGGGCTGATCTGTTACAACAAATACCCCTGCCATAAAGTCTAGATTTACCGGGCATGAAAGTTTATACACTTCCCGGATTTTCGCCGGTTGCTGCACATCAGCCGGGGGCGCAGTTAATAAGTTCAAAGACAGAGAATTTATATCCGCCCTTATTTACAAACGACGCGGCATTTGACAGGCAATACCCGGAGCATTTTCAATTGTTATCGCTTAAACACTGGACGCCACTGGCAGTCGCCCATATAGCGGCTGGTTTTTTAGCAGAGCCCGGTGCCCGGGTACTTGATATTGGCAGTGGTATCGGTAAGTTTTGTTTGGCGGGAGGTTTCTATTTTCCCGAAACTTACTTTTATGGAGTAGAGCAGCGGCAGGAATTAATTTACCTGGCTGAAGAAGCTAAACAATACACACAATTGTTCAACGTGAATTTTATTTACGCCAACATTACCCAGGTTAATTTTAAGGAATTTGATCACTTCTATTTCTACAATTCCTTTTATGAAAACATCGATACGACAAACCAAATTGATGACACGATTGAAATTTCAGAGGGATTGTATAGCTATTATACCCAATATCTCCATTCGGAGCTGGATGAAAAGCCTCCCGGAACCCGCCTTGTTACCTTTCACAGCTTAGAACAGGAGATACCATCAAGTTACAAACTGGCAGCCATTGCATGTAACGCCCTGCTTAAAATGTGGATTAAAGCATAACCAAATGGAAACGCTCCGGTTTTTATACGCCAAATTTAAAAAGTACCAAACTGTTAGAAAAAATAAAAGAATGCTTAATGAGACTTTAAACCCTTCGCTCTTCCGCCATGACAACACATTTGATGATTTGTACCCTCAACATATACAGGACATGTCGCAACTGCACTGGACACCTGTTGACATAGCAAAAAAGGCGGCCAATTTCCTGGCTATTCCTAACGCCAGGGTTTTGGATATAGGAAGCGGCGTAGGAAAATTTTGTATTACCGCTGGCTTTTTTCATCCCGAAACCAATTTCTATGGAATTGAACAGCGAAGCGAACTATATGCATTTGCCGAAATAGCCAAAGAAGAAGTTGAGTTGCCCAATGTGAATTTTATTCACGGCAATTTGACAGAACTGGATTTTCGGGACTATGACCATTTTTATTTCTATAACGCTTTCTATGAGAATATTGAACCTGACAGGCGCATTGATTATGCCGTAAAAACTTCTTTCGAGCTTTACGATTTGTATAGCCGGTTTGTTTATCAGATGCTTGATGAAAAACCCCCGGAGACAAGGCTGGTAACTTTTCATTGCCCGCACATGCAGGTTCCCTCCGGCTATCAATTAGTCAGTAATTTTTACAGCAAGGCATTGAAAATGTGGATAAAAGAATAGGCGGGTGAAGCACTGTAAAAATGATAATACGTTAAAAAACAAAGCATGTTTAGACCGAAGTTAATAGATACTTTAAAAAATTATAGCAAGGAGCAGTTTGTTAAAGACGTGATAGCCGGGCTGATTGTGGGCATTGTTGCCCTGCCGTTGGCTATTGCATTTGCCATTGCTTCGGGAGTATCCCCCGAAAAAGGAATTTTTACAGCCATTATCGCGGGGCTAATCATATCGGTTTTGGGTGGCAGCCGTGTTCAAATTGGCGGGCCAACCGGGGCATTTATTGTGGTTGTTTATGGCATTGTCCAGCAATTTGGAGTCAGTGGTCTGGTTATAGCAACTTTTATTGCCGGCATACTCTTAATTATAATGGGCTTAACTAAGTTAGGTAATGCTATTAAGTTTATTCCCTATCCATTAATTATTGGCTTTACAACCGGTATTGCTGTCATCATCTTTTCATCCGAAGTAAAAGATTTTCTTGGGTTAAAAATGGGGAGCGTTCCGGCTGATTTTATAAACAAGTGGCTGGCCTATGGGCAGCACCTGTCTTCAATCAATGGTTATGCAATAGGCATCGGGCTGTTCACTTTACTGTTGGTTTTTCTGTGGCCCAGGATTACCCGTAAGGTACCAGGTTCAATAATTGCTATTATCATCACAACACTGGCAGTTCATTTTTTTCATCTCCCGGTCGAAACTATCGGTAGCCGCTTCGGGGCCATTCCATCTTCTTTGCCCATGCCTGTTATTCCGGCTGTAAGCCTTGCAACGCTTCAGCAATTAATACGGCCGGCGTTTACCATCGCATTGCTCGGCAGTATCGAATCTCTATTATCTGCGGTAGTGGCAGATGGCATGATAGGGGGGAACCATCGTTCAAATACTGAATTAATTGCCCAGGGCTTTGCCAATATCTGTTCGTCCATTTTTGGTGGAATTCCCGCAACCGGGGCTATTGCACGTACAGCTACCAATATCAAAAATGGTGGAAGGACCCCGGTTGCGGGCATCATACACGCAGTTACCTTGTTGATCATCCTCCTTTTTGTCGGCAAATGGGCGGCCCTTATCCCAATGGCAACCCTCGCAGGTATTTTGATTGTTGTAGCCTGGAATATGAGCGAGCTGGAGAATTTTATCAGCGTTTTTAAAGGATCGAAAAGCGATGCCGCTGTTTTGATAACCACCTTCACCCTTACGGTATTGGTTGACCTGACGGTAGCTATTGAAATAGGAATGATACTCGCCGCTTTCCTGTTTATGCGAAAGATGATGCAGGTTAGTTCCGTGCAACAAACTGTCCTTTCGACTGACAGGGGAGAAGATGTGCTTACAACGGCATTGATTCCCAAAGGGGTTGATGTTTTTGAGATTACCGGCCCTTTGTTTTTCGGCGCAGCCTATAAATTCAAGGATGCGATGAATGTGATAGAAAACCCCGCCAGGGTATTGATCATCAGGATGAGAAACGTTCCCGTTATTGATGCCACAGGCATCCGGGTATTGCGTGAGGTGCACACAGCCGTAAAAAGAAACGGAACAAAACTAATCCTGGCAGAAGTGAATAGCATACAGGTAATGGAAGAATTAAAAAAGGCGCGTTTAATATTTCAAATCGGCAAAGGAAATATCAGGGATACCCTTGAAAATTCGTTGAAGCGGGCAAATGACATTTTGCGGGGATAGAAAGGCAAATGGGCAATTTTTGACAGGTTTCACTGTACTCCCTGTATGGTAAACTTAAAGCATGTTTCTTTGTTCAATTCGCTTTCCACCGTTATGGTATCGCCATGTGTTACTAAAAAGTCTTTACAAACAGCAAACCCTGGTCGGTGCCCTCTTCCATGCTGGTGCCTAACAGGGAGGTTGAACTAGAGAGTCGCAGGACAACATGTCTTTGGTTTCCCGCGACATACCTCGCCAAGCCATGCGTTCCGGCTTGGCTTGCAAAACAATTTCGCTAGCCTGGAGGTTAACAAAATACTGCCTTCGAGCGTGTATAATTAACGTGCCACCGATTGTTAATTCAAATAATTTATGATGGCTTGTTCATTAGATAAATCAACGAATGTCGCTGCTTCCCAATCAACTAATAAAAGATTCCATTTTAAACCAACATTATTTAAAAAGTGTACCAGTTTTTCCCTTTCGATATTCCAAATCTGGGTGAACCATATTTTTTTTACGATATCCTCTTCAAAACGGAAGTAAACTGCAACATAGTCAGAACCAAAACCAACGGTATCAAGACTTTGAATACGATAATCCTGCCCGTAACCTGTTAGAACTTCAGATGCGCGTGGAAGATGTAGTTCTAATAAAAAATTTTCCAGCTCGCTTTTTTGTATACTTATTGTACTTAGTCCGATTGGGTTTTCGTCCCGTATGAAAATTTCCTTGTAACCCGTGCCATCGAAATTCTTCTCGGAAGAGCTTTCTATTTGATTACATTGTAATTTAATAAAATTCAGGTTTTCTTTCGGTAAAAGTTCTACCTGACAAAAATCATCTTCATGGAAAAATAATGGAGAACTCAGGCTTTGTTTTTGAGTTTTATCACCTTTAAAAATATTCCAAAATCCCACGATGTGCGTTATTTAATGTCTGTCATTCTATAATTATTTCATCCGCAAAAATATAAGACGGGCTACCCTTACTCTCATGCCACTCTGGCAACGGTCCATATTGTTTTGCTATTACCTTAATATAACGTGCATTAGCATTTATCTGCCCGGTATAATCCTGAGTTTGTATGTTTAAATCTGCAACATCCACTTTTGTGTTAACAGTTGCAGCCAGCTTGTAGTTTACGTCATCGTCCGATAACCAGTACTCCACTTGTTTTGGGAACACAATCCACGCGCGGCTATCCTGCAGGGCGCCGAATGTTACCTGTTTTACGGGTTTAACTTGCTGCATATCGATTATGGCAACTACATCGTTACCCTGGTAGCCCTGCCAGTTACCCAGTCGCCAGTTGGCTTTGCCGCGGATTCCGTTGATTAACGTATTATCGCCCTGGTCGGCGTAGTTGGGCAGGTATTTGTTTACAAGGGTGAGCTTGATATCATCCCGGATTTTGGTAAAAGTACCGCTTACCACAAAGCTTGATTTACCGTTTTGAATGGCGATAGCTTTTATAGTTGTATTCACTGCAACATCCAAAGGCCCGGCATATGGTGTAGAGGAAGCTGTAGGAGCGGAGCCATCCGTCGTGCAGTAAATTTTAGCATCTTTTTCAGCAACCTTTATTTCAACTTTTATGGGTTGCTTAAATGTTTTCGATGGTGCTATAATGTAAGGATTTGACAAGATGAGGCTGTCTGTAATCTTCGATGTCGGTTTTTCAAGGCTCGAAACGAATATATTGTTCGGCAGTTTACCGGTCAACACTTCAAAATCACCGCCCTTTGCAATATCTTCATAATTAAGGTAAAGCTTGTTATAGGCTGATTTATTCAGGTTCATGCCCTGCAAATAAATATTGCCCCGGCTTATGCTGCTGCCCGGATTGGTGATGGTGAATTTTTTACCGTTCTCCAGGTTAATTACGGCTTTATCAAACTGAGGCATTCCGATTTGAAATTGTTGCTGCCCCGGTGCGATATTATAAATCCCCAATGAGCTCATCACATACCAGGCCGACATTTGCCCGCAATCCTCGTTACCCGACAGTCCATCCGGTTTATCGCTATACTCTTCGCGCAAAATGCGGCTTACATATAATTGAGTTTTCTCAGGCGCATCGGTAAAATTATACAGGTAAGCCATGTGGTGGCTTGGCTCATTGCCGTGGGCATATTGACCAATCAAACCGCTTACATCATCCTGCTGGCGACCGCTTAGTTTCGAGTCGGTTGTGAACAGTTCATCCAGCTTGGTTTCAAAAGCCTGTTTCCCGCCCATGCGTGCTGCAAGCCCTTCAATATCGTGCGGTGCTAAAAACGAGTATTGCCACGAATTGCCTTCGGTATAGTTATTGTTTATCTCGGTAGGCTCAAACGGGGTATACCAGCCGCCGTTTGCACGCGCCTGCATAAATCCGTTTTGGTTGTTATAATTATTTTTCCAGTACTGCGCGCGTTTGATGAACTCGGTGTAGTCCTGTGGTTTGTTCAGCATTTTGGCCATTTGTGCAATGCACCAATCGTCAAAAGCATATTCCAGTGTTTTGGAGACAGACTCGGGCTCATCATCAGATAATACCACACCATTGTTGCGGTACGAGTCCATCCCAAACTGGTTGCGGTTTACGGCAGCTTTCATCGCGGTAAAAGCTTCTTCGGCATTAAAATCACGGATGCCTTTTGCATAAGCATCTACAATAACCGGGATGGAGTGGTTACCCACCATACAAAACGTTTCACTTGACGCCAGCGGCCAGATAGGCAGCAGCCCGCCTTGCTCGTACATCGCCAAAAACGATTTTATAAAATCAAGCGTTCGTTTGCGGTCGATTAAATTCATTAAAGGGTCTTCCGCGCGATAGGTATCCCATAACGAGAATACGGTATAATAGTTAAAGCCGTCGGCTTTGTGCACTTTCTGATCCATGCCGCGGTATTGCCCGTCAACATCACTGTAAACATTCGGGGCAAGCATGGCGTGGTAAAGCGCAGTGTAGAATATAACATGCTTTTGTTTGGCGTAATCAACGGGTTGCACTTTTTTAGGAGCACGACCGCGATAGTTGCCGTTGCGGCTGTTGTAGCCTGCGTTCGGATCCTGCGTGTTTTGAGGCATTTGTTGTGCCGACGCATCCGGCCCGCCGCCCTCAACCTCTATTTTTGCCAGTTGATCTACCCATAATGCCTTCGCATCGCGCTGCACTTTTTTAAAGTCGAAATCGGGAACTTCGGTATCCAGGTTTTTTAAAGCGCCATCAGCGCTTACTGATGATATCCCTACTTTTGAAATTACTTCGCCGGGATTATCAAAACGGATATACATTTTTATGTTTTTGCCCTGCAACTTATTTTTGCCTTGCTGCAGCTGGTCGTCGCTGGCTATTCCATAAGTTTTAAACGGCCTGGAGAACTTGGCATAAAAGTAAAGCGACTGGTCAGTAGCCCATGAGCTCGAACGGCGGAACCCACGGATCTCATGGTCATTAACCACCTCGATCCACGAATCAAGCACTATATCCCGGTGTTGTAAATCGATAATAATATTGGCTTCTTTAGTGCCTGGGAAGTTATAACGGTGCACGCCCACACGGGTACTTGCCGTAAGCTCTACATCTATATCGTATTTATCTAAATGTGTTTTGTAGTAGCCGGGACTTGCCACCTCATTTTTCTTTTGAAAGGCCGACATGTAATCCGTGTTTTTAAGTTGCGGATCGCCGGTAGTTGGCATAAACAGCACATCGCAGTAATCGGCAATGCCGGTACCGCTTAAATGCGTATGCGAAAAGCCATATACTGTGGTGTCACTATAATAATAACCCGAACAGCCATCCCAGCCTGTCAGTCGTGTATCCGGACTAAGCTGCACCATTCCAAATGGGACAACTGCGCCGGGATAGGTATGCCCATGCCCGCCTGTGCCGATAAATGGGTTAACGTATTTGGTGAAATCTTTCTTTTTTTGAGCGAATGCCGAAAGAACCAGAATTGAAACAAAACAAAACGAAAGTATACTGCGCGATAAAATCTTCATTGAATTAGCGGATGATTTAATGTTGGTAAAAATAGATTAAATTATTTGTACGGGGATTTACAGCATACAAAAGAATTGTATGTAACAGGAATTTAACGCTTTTTAACGGTTTTTAACGTCTTTTAGCTTTTGCGTTCGGTATTTTGTTTATACCATTGAAAAAATAAAATCCGAGCCTAAATGCCTGTCAACATATGTAAATTCAAAGCGCTTTTTTTAGTTTCATTATTTTTTCCAGGCGCGTTGTTTGCGCAAAAAACCTTCAATGTCACGATTGAATTAGATAGTAGCATTAATCCGAAAAAAGTTCATTATCAATACGATAATGGGAAAAGTACAATATTTGTACCTGATACCTTTGGTAACAACCGAACCATCGTATTACGTGGTGCGTATTATTCGCCATACACAGCGCTTAATGTAAATTACAGCGATTCCGCCAAGAACTACTTTGGCAATGACTTCTTTTTAACTGATACGCCTGCCAAAATTGACTTTTACTTTAAGCCAAATATGGACGGTTCGTTAGACTATTCACATGTTGAAAACGCTGTGAGGGTTTATGATACAGTTGATAATAAAATATTGCTCGACCTTTGGGCTTTCACAAAAAAGGAAGGTATAGCACTGGGTGCTTTTTTTAACCAGAACAAGGGGGCACTTGGCCGCAACGACTCAATTAAACGGGAGTTTGTCAAACTGTACAAAGCCCGGGTTAAACGCGCCATGTTATTTTTGCAGAACTATCCAGGCGATTACTTTTCATTTTGGTATTTCCGTAACCAGTTGGTGCAGTTACCTAACGGATATCTGAACCGGGATACTGCTTTTCTAAAAGAACAATTGACTTATTTTAATACGATTTTTCCGGCAAAATTTACTAAAAGTATTGAGGGACAAAATTTGAAGGAGATATTCGATGCCGTCCTAAGCCCCGTAAAAACGGGCGAAATGGCCCCAGCATTCTCTTTAATTGATGTTGACGGAAGAAAAATTGATTTGACAGCGCTGAAAGGTAAATATGTACTGCTTGATTTTTGGGCTACCTGGTGCGGTCCATGCATGGCCGAAATTCCCTTCATAAAGGAGATAAGGAAAAAATATCCTGCAGATAAACTGGTAATTATCGGGATGAGCCAAGACAAAAACAAGAAAGCCTTTGCCGATGCGATAAAAAAAGAGGGAATGAACTGGCTACACTTTTTTGACAGTGAAGGCGATATTAGCAGGCTTTATGGCGTGAATTATTTCCCAACGCTGATATTAATTAACCCTATTGGAAAGATAATTTACCTGAGTGATGGAAAACTGGAGGATAAAGATGCTTTGCGGCCGGTATTGACACGATTCCTAGATTAAAAGGATTTGCAGGATTCAGCTCCATCGAGGGTAATCCTGCAAATCCTTTTAATCGCTAAAGCGTGTTATTGATTTTATTTACAGGATAATATTTCAATTGAAGGCAATCCTGAAAATCCTGTTAATCGCTAAATCGTGTCTAATCCCTAAATCTCAGTCTTTATTTCAAACTTATCCATATCCTTCAAAAAAGGCAGTGCACGGCGTGTTTTCTTCACTTCCTCAGCAATAATGGTAAATGTGTACATATCCTCTTCGTCGCGTTTGTAATAAACCACATTGCCATTCGGGTCAATACAGGTAGAATCGCCGGAGTGGTAAACTTCATTTCCATCGTGACCTACACGGTTAACGGCTATAACATAAGCCTGGTTCTCGATAGCGCGGGCGGGGATCAGCGCACGCCAGTGCGCAATGCGGCGTTCGGGCCAGTTGGCCACGATCAGCAGTAAATCATATTCGGCGTCAACATTGCGCAGCCATACCGGGAAACGCAGGTCGTAGCATATCATGGGGCAAACATTCCAGCCGTTAAGTTCAACTATTAACTTTTTGGTGCCGGGGGTATAGGTTTGGTGTTCTTTGCCAAGCGCAAACAGGTGGCGCTTATCGTAGCATTCATAGGTGCCATCGGCGCGCATCCATATTAAGCGGTTATAAAACTTGTTTTCATCCTTTATAATAATGCTGCCGGTTATCACGCATTCATATTTGGCTGCAATTTTTTGCATCCACTTCATGGTTTTACCGCCCATTGGCTCGGCCAGCTTTTCGGCTTCCATGCTGAACCCGGTGTTAAACATTTCGGGTAAAATTATCAGGTTTGTTTTTTCGCGGATATTGGAAAGTTTCAGTTCAATATTCTGCAGGTTCCTGTCAATATTTTCCCAATATAAGTATCCCTGGAAGACCGTAATTTTTAAATTATCCATTTCGTGCGCAGTTCATAGTTGATGGTTCATAGTTCATAGCAACATGGCCTAAAACATTGGCATCAACCCGGTAAACAATTAAACAATAACAAGTAAATCTATCCTTATAAGCAAAAGTTTTATCAGAACCGGCCAATTAGCTATTTAACAATAAACGAAATCCGAAATTCCTCAATCCCGCATATTAATGTACTGCAAGGGCTGGCCAAAGTCATCCTTGCGACAAAGGGCTATAACAGCTTGTAAATCATCAATTTTTTTGGCTTGAACGCGTACCTGGTCGTCCATAATTGAGGCTTGCACCTTCAGTCCGCTATCTTTTATCTTTTTAACAACTTTTTTTGCCGCTTCTTTATCAAGTCCTTCCTTGATTTTTATCTCTTTACGTATCATGTTTCCCGAGGCGGATTGCACGTTGCCGTCTAAATCCAAAGCTTTAGGGTCCAGGTTTTGTTTTACCATACGGCTTATAATAGCATCGCTGATAGCCTTTAACCGCATATCATTTTCCGTAACCACGGTTATCACGTTGGTTTTTTTATCAAGGTCGATAGTGCTTTTGGAATCGTTAAAATCATAACGGTTCAAAATCTCTTTTTTTGCGATGTTAATGGCATTATCAAGCGTTTGGCCATCTATTTTGCTTACAATATCGAAGGTTGGCATAATTCAAGGTAAATTTGGTGTGGGACAAAAATAGTGAATTTTAGTTCATAGTTGATGGTTCATAGTTCATAGCCGATGCAAAGACATTCATAGTTGATAGTTCATAGCTGCTGCAATTTTGCCGATAGGCCTGTACTTGCTGTCTTTTTACCATTAACTATGAACCATCAACTATGAACTGGATGAACTAAATAATAAAAACACATTAACATACCAATGAGTTAATATTAAGTTAACATTTAAATAAGCAGATTTGTAACCAAGGCCGGGGCCGCTCCCTTTTTATATGGATATTAAGCACATACCTTTAATTAATCGTGAAATTAGCTGGTTATACTTTAACGACCGCGTTCTGCAGGAAGCCGCCGACCCCTCTGTTCCGCTGATTGACCGGATAAAGTTTCTCGCTATCTTTTCATCAAACCTTGATGAATTTTACCGCGTCAGGGTCGCAACACTAAGTCGCCTTGCCAATTTGAATGAAAAAGCTAAGGAAATTTTAGGTTATAACCCCAAGAAAGTCCTTAACCAGATAAAGAATATCGTAGTAAGGCAGGAGCGCAAGTTTAACAACCTATACGAGAATATTATTGTAAAACAGCTTGCCGAAGAAAAGATATTTATATTGAACGACAAGCAACTCAACGTAAGCCGCGGCGAGTTTGTGAAGCGTTATTTCAGGGAAAGCTTGCTGGCAACGCTGGTTCCTATCATGCTCGATGAAAGCCTGCCGCTTCCCGAACTGCGCGACAGGGCGATTTACTTTTTTGTAAAGCTTACCAAAAATAAAAAATCGAGGCTGGCGCTTATTGAGTTCCCGGATAGCTTGCCCCGTTTTATAGTACTTCCGGAGACTAATAACTTGAAATTTATCATCTTACTCGATGATATTATCAGGTATAGCCTTGAGGATATCTTCTTCATATTTGAACATGATTCGGTCGAGGCTTACTCCATCCAGCTTACCCGCGATGCAGAACTTGATCTGGATAAAGAGGTAAGCGAAAAATTTATCGATTCGCTTTCAAAAAGCCTGCAAAAGCGTAAAAAGGGCAAACCGATGCGTTTGTTGTACGATTCGGAAATGCCGCTGGATATGCTGAAGTACCTGGTAAACAAAATGGGGCTGAGCGGCGAAAGCCTCATTCCCGGTAACAGGTATCATAACTTTAAAAATTTTATTGCATTCCCTAACGTGGGCAGGCCTGAACTGGAGTACGAAAAAACTGTCGCTTTGCCTGTTGATGGCCTGTCGTTTGGTAAGAGCCTGATGGGCATGATCGCTAAGAAAGACTACCTGATCAGTACACCTTATCAGTCATATGATTACGTGATCCATTTTTTGCGCGAGGCGGCTATCGACCCAAAGGTAAAAGAGATCAGTATTGCCGTTTATCGCCTTGCCGAAAATTCGCGCATAATGCATGCGCTGATGAGCGCCGCCAAGAATGGTAAAAAGGTAACCTGCCTGGTTGAGCTTAGGGCCAGGTTTGATGAACAAAACAATATATCCTGGAGCCGCAGGCTGGAAGAAGAGGGCGTTAATGTGCTTTACGGCATAGAGGGCTACAAAGTACACTCGAAAATTTGCCTGGTGATGCGGTTAGAAAAGGAAAAACCAGCTTATTACGCCTGCTTGTCAACAGGGAACTTTAACGAGAAAACTGCCCGAATGTATGCCGACCATACCTTGCTTACTGCCAATAAAAAAATAACCGCCGACCTCGTAAATGTTTTTAAGGCATTGGGCAAGGGAGTGTTACCCAAAGGACTGAAAAGCCTTATCGTATCTCCGATTGACGCGCGGCCTGCAATTTATAAGCTGATTGACAATGAGATAAAGAACGCTAAGGCTGGCAAAAAGGCTTACATGATATTGAAGATGAATAGCCTTGCTGACGAGCAATTGATAGCCAAGCTATACCAGGCCAACAATAGCGGGGTTAAAATAACGCTTATAATAAGGGGAATGTGCTGCCTGATAGCGGGCATGAAGGGCTATAGCGAAAATATAGAGGTATTAAGTATAGTCGATAAATACCTGGAGCACGCGCGTGTGCATATTTATTGCAACGGCGGCAATGAGCTTATTTACCTAACATCGGCCGATTTTATGACTCGCAATATCGACACCCGGGTTGAGGTTGGCTTCCCGATATACGACGAGCACTTAAAGAAAGAGGTGCGGGATATTATTGACTTGCAACTAGAGGATAACACCAAATCGCGCGAGATAAATAGCCACAACACTAATAAATATCACAAAACAAAGTCAGACCACCCTCAACGGGCACAGGTCGACATTTATAATTATTTGAAATATAAAGTACAATAAAAATTGAGATACGCCGCGATAGATATAGGTTCGAACGCAGTCAGGCTACTGATTGCTGACATCATTGAAAACAATGGTTCTGTTTCCTTTAAAAAAAATACACTTATTCGGGTTCCGTTGAGGTTGGGTGATGATGCCTTTTTGGATCATAAATTATCCGACAAAAAAACGGCCGACCTCATTAAAACCATGCAGGCTTTCAGTAAATTAATGGAAGTTTATAAAGTGGTTGATTATATGGGTTATGCTACTTCGGCAATGCGCGAGGCGAATAATGGGGGAGAGATAGCTAAACAAATAAAAACAGAGGCCGGGCTGGATATTGAAATAGTGCATGGACAAAAAGAGGCGGGGATGATTTACGCCAGTCATGCTGAACAAACTATAGATAAAAGTAAAAACTACCTTTATATTGATGTAGGCGGCGGCAGCACGGAATTGTCGTTTTTTTCGTCTGGCGAAATGTGGGCTTCACAGTCGTTTAATATCGGCACCATCCGCATGCTCGATAACCAGGATACCGAAGAAAACTGGAACGATATGAAGGATTTTATTCGCGAAAATACAAAGCAATTTAAAGTGATATCGGGTATTGGTACCGGCGGAAACATCAATAAGCTATATAAACTGTCGGAAGAAAAAGATAAAGCGCCTTTAACTTTTGGTAAATTAAAAGCCCTGTACAGTTATTTAACTTCCTTTTCGCTTAAAGACAGGATAAATGTGCTGGGTTTAAACCAGGACCGTGCCGATGTAATTATACCTGCCTGCGAGATTTATATGACCGTTATGAAGTGGGCGAATATTAAAAATATATATGTGCCCACTGTTGGTTTGGTTGATGGTGTTATTCAAACACTTATTGAAAAAAACTTTCCAAAGGCCGGTTAAATTTATTTTAAGAAATTATTTAAAAATTAAAAAACTTATTATTACTTTTGTAGTGCCCTCTCAAAGGGCATGTTTTTCATAGGTAGATGTAGGGTCGAGTATTTATATTCGACCCTTTTTTTGTGCCTTTAAGTCTGTAGATTTGTCGCTGTATGGAAATGAAGAAAAAGATTGTAGTTGCAATTACAGGCGCCAGCGGCTCTATATATGCAAAACTATTGCTCGAAAGGCTGAGGGTATTGCAGTCACAAATCGCAGAAGTGTCGGTTGTGATGTCTGACAACGCCAAAGATGTCTGGAAGTTTGAGCTGGATAACGAAGATTATAACAGCATCCCATACAAAATATATCCTAAAACTGATTTTATGGCGCCGTTTGCGTCCGGGTCGGCAAAGTTTGATACCATGGTTATAGTGCCTTGCTCAATGGGCACCCTTGGCCGTATTGCAGGCGGAATATCCGACGATTTGATTACCCGCGCTGCCGACGTGATTTTAAAGGAGCGCCGCAAGCTGATACTGGTAGCTCGCGATATGCCCTTCAACCTTATCCATATCCGCAATATGCAAACTGTTACCGAAGCAGGCGGAATTATTTGCCCGGCCATACCATCGTACTATAGCAAGCCGCAAACTATCGAAGATTTGGCGATGACGGTAGTTAACCGCATTATTGATCTGATAGGCTTGGATAATGAGAGTTATCGCTGGGGGAAATAGATTCAGTTTAATTCAAACCCTCCACAAACACCGGCGTTTCAGTCACTTCTAAAGTAATTTTTCCATTTGTGGTGTTCACCTGTTTGCTATCCATCATATCAGCGCCAATTTTTAAGTTGTGGATGTTTGCTTTTTTAGCGCCACCTAAGTCAAGCGTATAGCTGGCTTTTCGGTTTGTTTCGTCGGGGATGGTTAGTACATACATGGTTTTATTACCCAGTTTGTATTGGTCAACCAAAGGATCGTTGCTAATGGTTTTGATATAGTTATAGTTGCCCATCAGCCTGGTGGTTTGCAGGATATAATCTGCGGCAGGTCTTCTCTTTATACCTTCGGCAAGGCCCGAGGTGGCGTATTGCGAGGTGCCACCGGCGTGGTCGTCAAACAGTTGATAAAAAAACACCCGTTTAACACCGTAGCGGATGTACAGGAGCGAGGTGCGCAAAATCCAATCGGCCTGGTTCGCAAGCACAGTTTTTAAACCTATCGATTCGGCTTTTTGATAGCTTTCCTGGTTGATGTCATACCCCGTTTCGGTTACCCAAACTTCGGGATGTCCAGGCAGGGAATTTGCCAGTTTTACAAACTGGTTCGCAACCTCGCCGGAAATAGACAATTCCGGCGCAATACCGGTGGTTGCCTTCTTTTGCTTACGTACATCGCCGTTATTTGAGTACAGGTGATAATTAATCACATCGAAACATAAATTAACGCTGCCGTCAGCTTTGAGGCCACGGTTTGTCCTGCACCAATCAATCATGCGCTGCACAAATTTTATGTCGGCAGTTGCCAGGCCGCCCATAACCACCTGCATATTGGGGTCGGCGGCTTTTACGCCAACGCCCTGCCCGAGCTTGCCCATATTGCCGTCATAAAACGCCGACATGTTTACCGCATATTGCTCAGCAGTTTGATGGGTTTCGTCGCCACCCCACCAGCGGTCGCGCTCGTTGCCGCATTCAATATATTTTAGCAGGCCCATGCCAACCAGTGGTTCATTCGGTATGTCCCCGTTCCAGCGTTTGCGGGTATCAACTTTTATTAGCGATTTATCGATGTTCTTGTTATAGCCATACCTCGCCGCTAACTGGAAAGCCATTCGTGCCTGGTCGACGTACGATGCCGGGTCGTTAAGGCTTTGGCCGTATGGTACCGGCGCATTGTCGTTATCGCGCGAGCTTGCCGGATAAGTGTTTTGCAGCCAATCCGGAATGTTTTTTAAATCCGCCAAAACTAAAATACCATCCTGCTTACAGCGCTGGTAAATCAGGTCTTCATTCCAGCCTCCGTTATTGGTGGGGTTAAAGGTGTAATTGCCTTTGGTGATTTCAACCCGGTTCCAGTTAAGATAATGCCGCATGCCCGAGAAGGTTTTAATCAGCGACATGTTGTCTTCGTAAATGTGCCTGCGGTCGTTGGGACTGCCTGGGTTCTCCAAAAAGTTCCATTCGTAACCATTTATGCCAAAAATATTTTTTAACGGTACATTATTATTGCTGTGATCAGTATTAAGTTCAGGCTGATTTTTGGCGTCTATTTTATTGGTATCGGGACTGCTTGCCGCTTTGTTTAAATATTCAACACTATCCACTGTAGCTTTTGAGCCCGAACGGCAATTGATATTAAAAAAAACGATGGTTATAACTATAGCAGCAGGCTTGTAAAAGTATCTCCAATTCATAGATGCGTGTTCGCGTTACCGTGTAAATTTAAACATAAAACCGCCCTAATCATCTATCGTAATAGAGTTTAGGGGTGCGGCTTATACGGATTCAACCCGTCTGTGGTTATAGAAACCGGATTAATTTACTTCAAATTGTAGCGCACTCAAATATCTGTAAAGCCCCTGCTCGTTTGCAAGTAATTCCTGGTGACTGCCCGACTCCACAATCTTGCCTTTCTCCAGCACAATTATCTTATCCGCTTCCCGGATGGTCGAAAGGCGGTGGGCAATAATGATTGATGTACGGTTTTTCATTAATTCTTCCAGTGCCTCCTGCACCAAACGCTCCGATTCCGAATCTAATGATGATGTGGCTTCATCAAGTATCAGTATCGCCGGATTTTTTAGCAAAGCCCTTGCAATGGCTATGCGCTGCCGTTGGCCTCCTGATAATTTCACCCCGCGTTCACCAACAACGGTATCATATCCTTGGGGGAACGACATAATAAACGCATGCGCATTTGCGCGTTGGGCTGCCTGTATAATTTCATCTTCTGTGGCGATAAGTTTTCCGTAGGCGATGTTTTCTTTTATTGTACCGCCAAACAGCAAAACGTCCTGCGGTACAATGGCTACCTGGTTACGAATGTCGGTTAATGAATAATCCGATGACGGCATGCCGTCGAATGATATAACGCCGTTTTGTGGGTGATAAAACTGCAGTATTAAAGCCGCCATGGTTGATTTACCTGAACCGCTTGGGCCAACTATCGCCACGCGCTGCCCGGCATCGGCATCAAACGAGATGTCGTTCAAAACCGTTAATTCCGGTCTCGACGGGTAGGCGAACTCCACGTTTGTGAATGACAGGTTACCTTTTATTTTTTGCTGGATGATGTTATCCTTGTCGTTGATAGATACGTCTTCGCCTTTTTCATCCAGGATTTCCAGCACCCGCTCACTGGCACCAACAGCTTTTTGCACATTGGCATACAGATCGGGGAAACTGCCCATGGCACTGCCTACAAAGGTGGCATACAGTGCAAAAGTAAATAACTGGCCAACCTCCAACTCGTGGTGGCTCACCAGGATACAGCCATAACCCACAATGGCAACCACGGCGCCGAATAAACAAAACACGATAAAGGATACAAATATGCCGCGATATTTTGCGCCTTTAATGGCTATATCGGCCACATCGCGAATGTTTTTGCCGTAGCGCCCGGCTTCAAATGCCTCGTTAACAAAAGCCTTTACATTAGCTATACCCTGCAGGGTCTCTTCAACTATCGTGTTCGATTCTGCCAGCTTATCCTGTGCCTGCCGCGACAATTTGCGAATGAATTTGCCAAAAAATATGGCGAAAACAATTAGCGGCGGTAACAGCACCAGCAAGGCAATTGCAAGTTTTACAGATATTATTGCCATAGCAGCTATCCCGCCTATTAATAAAACCGCCTGCCTTATCATTTCGGCGATGGTGGTGGTCAGTGTATCCTGTATTTGTGATAAGTCCGCCGAGATGCGACTGTTTAGTTCCCCAACCCTGCGGTTCGAGAAAAAGTTCATGGGCAGGGTTATCAGCTTAAAATAAGTATCGCGCCGTATATCGGCCAATGAGCGTTCAGCTACATTTACAAACCACAATATCCTGAAAAATGAGACAAAGGCCTGCACAAATAATACGCCAAAGGCAAGCTCCAATATGCCCTTTATAGTGCCCGGTAACCAGGGATTGGTATGCGCTCCTTTTGCGGTATCAATTAACCCGCCAATAAATGCCGGGAATGCCAAACCAACCAGGCTGGATAAAAACAAGAACACCAAACCCGCTATAAACCTTGCCCGGTAAGGTTTAATATAAGCCAGCAGCCGTGAAATTTTATGCAGCGTTTGCCTGTCTAGTTTTGCTTTGGGTAATTCAGCCTCGGGTGCATTGCTGCTGTTTAGTCGTCTTCGTGCCATTTAATGTAGTACTATTTTAAAGATTAAGACGATTGGCGTTTAAAAACATTTTAACCGCCATAAAGATAACTATAAACTACCTGCGACTGCTGCTTTTGCGGCTTGTGCTGCGTTTACTTTTTACGGGTGCAGGTTTCTTCCTGCGGAACAAAATCATCAGGAAAATTAAAGCGGCCAATACAATTATGGCGATGATCATCATTTTTCGCAGTTCCGCTTCGTGTGCATTGTCTGTTTCAGCTTCCAGTTTTAAGGCATCTATTTGCGCCCGCAGTTTGTTGATGGTTGACATGTAGCCGAGCGTACTGTTCTCGGTCTCATTAGTATGCGTCAGTACCTGTTTTTGTTGAAAAGTGCGGTACTCGAGCAGGATTTTTAACTCACTGTAGATGTCGTTGTCGGTTTTAACAATGTCCATCAAAATTTCGTTGGAGCTACGGATATCTTTTTTTGTTTGTAAGCCGAATATGCCGGTGTGTTTGCCGAGACTTTCATCGTATTGCCCAAACTTCACTGCGCGCTGGGCAAGCATGGTGTTTATTTTTTTACGCTGGAGCTGGTAGGCAAGGGAATCAGTTTTGAATTGGGCAGATGCTCCGAAAAATAAAAACGATAAAATAATCGGCAGGAAGCTTTTCATTAACCCTCAAAATCAATAATCACACTATCACCTAAGCCCAACCCGAGTAAGCCGCTGGCATTGCCTTTATTGATCGCAATTTCCAAATGGTCGCTTATACCAAACAGGCAAAGTTTTTCACCTTCGGGTACTTCGTTGTAGTGCCAGCTGAGGTGATTGATGGTTTCGTTACGCTTAAATGATAGCGTAAAGCGCCGGTTTTGCTGTACCCGGTTGAAGAACTCTTTAGTAATATTGGTAATTACGTTTTGGAACGAATCGATATAAATAACTACGCCTTTTATCAGGTTTTTTTCGATAACAGGTTGCAGGTTCATTTTTTTCTCAAAGTCGCTCACGGGCAGGCCTATTTTAGCAAGGGTGCCTCCCTTTGCGAGGTGACAGGCAGCTTTTACAAAAATATCAGCCAGCGGAAAGTGCAGGAACTTTAAATCCTGCATGATGTTTAATTCAACAATTTCTTCCGCATCTTCCTCAAACATCAGGCTGAAAATCCCATTATCGGCGCCAACAAAATAATGATTGCGGTATTTCACAGCCAGGTAGCGGGTCTCGGTATTAAATACGGTATCAATACCTATTAGATGCACCGTTTCGTCCGGAAAATAATAAAAACTATTTTTTAATATGAAGGCGGCCTGCTGTATATTGTAGGCGGCAACGCTGTTGGTGATGTCAACAATGTTAACGGTGGGCAACAATTTTAGGATACTGCCTTTAAGGGCGGCCTGATAAATATCTTTATCGCCCAAATCAGTAGTTAAAGTTATTATTGCCATTAATTTTTTAGATATTTATCGCTAATCTTGTACGTGCATTTAGTGCCTACAAATATTCAATTTTAATTCATAAAAATCTGCAACTAAAAATCAATTTGTATTGAACGAGCTTAAATTGTCAATTGAACAAATCAACCCGGCAGTGCTATGGGGACCTAATAATGATCATTTTGAGATCATTAAAAAGCAGTATCCAAAGCTAAAAATAGTGGCCCGGGGGAACGAGGTGAAGGTATTGGGCGACGATCACGAGCTGAATATATTCCAGGAAAAGTTTCAACACCTGCTGCAGCATGTTGAGAAATATGAAAATTTAAACATCACCGACCTTGAACGCATTCTTGGGTCAAGCATCGAAGCGCCAAAGGCGGATACCTCGGCAGATAAATTTGCCAGCGGCGAGGTTATCGTGTTCGGCCCCAATGGGGTGATGGTAAAAGCACGTACCGCCAATCAGCGTAAAATGGTTGACTGTATCAATAAAAGCGACATTCTTTTTGCCATAGGCCCCGCAGGTACCGGTAAAACTTATACAGCTGTTGCTTTGGCTGTAAGGGCGCTTAAAAATAAAGACATCAAACGTATCATATTAACCCGGCCCGCAGTCGAAGCAGGGGAGAACCTGGGCTTTTTGCCAGGTGATCTTAAAGAGAAAATTGATCCGTACCTGCGCCCTTTATATGATGCGCTTGATGATATGATACCGGCTGAAAAACTGAAATTTTATTTGGAAAACCGTACCATCGAGATCGCACCATTGGCATTTATGCGCGGCCGTACGCTTGACAATTGCTTTGTGATACTGGACGAGGCCCAAAATGCTACCGACATGCAGTTGAAGATGTTCTTAACGCGTATGGGGCCGTCGGCTAAGTTTATTGTTACGGGTGACGTTACCCAGATAGATTTACCGAAAAAGCAACAATCAGGTCTGCATACTGCGCTGCGAATATTAACCGATATCAACGGAATTGAAATCGTGTACCTAAGCGGCGAAGACGTAGTAAGGCACAAATTAGTAAGGAAAATATTAGCTGCTTACGGCGATATACAATAGAGAAGGTTCATAGTTCATAGTTAATGGTTCATGGCCATTTTAGTATGAATTGTGGATTTGAGTTAATTATTGACACGATAGATCAGGCCGCGGTAGCTGCTATGAACTATCATCTATGAACCATGAACTAACACAATGAACGCAATAAAACAAACCAACTTCAGCTTCCCGGGCCAAACCAGTTTTTATAAAGGAAAGGTAAGGGATGTTTATACAATTGATAATAAATACCTGGTAATGGTGGTTAGCGACCGCATATCGGCTTTCGATGTGGTGCTGCCTGAGGCAATCCCTTACAAAGGGCAGGTGCTGAACCAAATTGCAGCTAAATTTTTAGCAGCAACGTCAGATATAGTGCCTAACTGGGTGGTAAGCGTGCCCGACCCAAGTGTAACTATTGGCCGCATCTGTGAACCATTTAAGGTAGAGATGGTAATACGAGGATACCTGGCCGGTCACGCCTGGCGCGAGTACAGCGCAGGCAAGAGACAGGTTTGCGGTGTTAGCCTGCCCGAGGGGCTTAAAGAAAATGATAAGCTTCCTGAACCGATCATTACACCTACCACCAAAGCATCGGTAGGGCACGATGAGGATATATCAAAAGAACAAATACTAGCGCATGGGATCGTTTCGGCCGGAGACTATGAGCAATTAGAAAAATACACCCGCGCATTGTTTGCCCGCGGTACCGAAATTGCCGGCAAACAAGGTTTAATTTTGGTAGATACCAAATACGAGTTTGGCAAGGTTAGTGATACCATTTATTTGATAGATGAGATACACACGCCCGACTCATCAAGATATTTCTATAGTGACGGTTATAGCGAACGCCAGCAAGCCGGCGAGCCTCAAAAACAGCTTTCGAAAGAATTTGTAAGGAAGTGGTTGATTGAAAATGGTTTCCAGGGAAAAGACGGTCAGGTAGTGCCGGAAATGACCCCAGCGATTGTTCAATCTATCTCTGAGCGCTATATTGAGCTTTTTGAACAAATTACAGGTGAGCAATTTGTTAAGCCCGGTGGGGAAAATGTATTAGCCCGGGTTGAAAAAGCTATAAATAATGAGCTTGCCAGTTTGTAATTTTTTTTATTGTCGACAAAATAATTATATCTTTAGCCTTTAATTTAAACAAGAAAATGAAATTTACGGTTGACAAGCACGAGAAATATATTCTGTTAAAGCTGAATGAATCAAAATTGAATTCATTAATAACGCCACAGCTTAAATCTGAATTGATATTAATCAATACTGAAGGCCAGCGGAATATCATTTTCGATCTTTCACAAGTTAAGTTTGCCGACTCATCAGGACTAAGCAGCTTATTAGTTGGGCATCGCCTTTGCAAAAATGCCTCAGGCACATTTATACTTACCGGCCTTAACGAACCAGTTGCCCGTTTAATAACTATTTCCCAGCTCGATAGTGTGTTGTCAATTGTGCCTACATGCGAAGAAGCTATCGATTTAGTTTTTATGGAAGAAATAGAAAAAGAACTAAAAAGAGAAGCAAAATAAATATTCTGTTTGTTTACCAAGTATGAAATTTGAGGTAACAATACTTGGCAGCAGTTCTGCAACCCCCATTTTTAATCGAAACCCAACGTCACAGGCGGTCAACATAAATGATCGCTGGTATTTAATTGACTGTGGCGAAAGCACACAGCAGCAAATGCTGCGCTTTGATATAAAAGCCAGTAAAATAGACCATATTTTCATCAGCCATTTACACGGCGATCATTATCTTGGCCTGGTAGGCTTGCTTTCGTCACTGCATTTAAACGGACGTATTAAGCCGCTGCATATTTATTGCCCGGCACATTTGAAAGAGATTATTGATATACAACTACTCTATTCAGAAACAACCATTCAATACCCGTTAGAGTACCGTTTTACTGATGCCGAAAAGGTTGAAGTTTTGTTGGACAACCAGGATATCACCGTTGAAACAATACCACTCAATCATCGCATTGCCTGTACCGGTTTTCTGTTTAAAGAGAAAAAACGTTTGCGCAAATTAATGAAGGAAAAGATAGAGCGTCTTGGAGTCCCGATACCTCATTATTCAGCGCTTAAAAAAGGGGAAGATTACATTGCTCCTAACGGTGATGTTTACAAAAACGATACGCTCACAACAGATTCAAGCAACCCTAAATCATATGCTTATTGCTCAGATACCATGTACGATGAGCGGTATTTTAAACAGATAAGTGATGTAACCATGTTGTATCACGAGGCTACCTTCCTGGATAATATGCTGGACAGGGCGCTCGAAACTCACCACACCACTGCACTGCAAGCCGGCGAAATTGCGCTAAAAGTAAATGCAAAGCGATTGTTGATCGGCCATTTCTCGGCACGCTACAAAACGTTAAACGAATTGTTGGAAGAAGCCCAAAGCGTTTTCAAGGATACGGAACTAGCGATTGAAGGCAGGACGTTTATTATCGAGTAGAACTGTCCGAGAGACCGAAAGACTGATTATTTGACGAGCGAAACCCAACTAAACAAAAATTCCGGAAACCATCTTTCGGACTTCCGGACTTTTCTGACTTTCTGACTAATTAGTCTTTCTTCCCGCCAAACACCGAAAAGCTGACATATCGCTTCGGATGGGCTTTCAAATCGATAAATAAGGCATTAAGATTAGCTGTAGCATCCTTCAGGTTGTTGTACATCTTATCGTCGTGCAGTAGCAGGCCAAGCGTACCCTGGCTGGTATTTATTGAGGCTATGGTTGCCTGCAAGTCTGCCATGGCCTTGTTGGCGTTATCAAGCGTCTGTTTAATGTTCGCTGCAGCAATATCATTACTTACTTTTTGGAAATTGCTGGTGATACCGGTTAAGTTAGCCGTGCTGTTTTTTAAATTACCCGATACTGTTTCGGCATTCGCTAATATTCCGTTTATGTGTTCGGTTTGACCACCTACCAGTGCGTCAATTTTTTTGGTAGTGCCTTCCAGTGTTTGCAGGGAGTTTGCGATACTTGTGAAGCTCCTGTCGACATTTCTCTGGAAATTGGGGTTCAAAATTTTATTTATTGATGCCAGCGACGAATCGAGCTTGTTTATCAGGTTCTCGGCTTTCATTTGTATCGGCTGCAGGCTTTCGGCCAGGCTGCCCTGGATATCGGCACGAAGTGTGTCGGTATCATCTGCAAAGGTATTGCTGTTGCCGTATTCAAATACAATAGCCTTACCACCCAATAGGTCGGTGCTAACCAGTTTTGCCAGCGTGTTTGAAGGTACGTTATACTTACGGTCTACCTTAAACTCAACAACGGTGTGCCCATCTTGCCTTAAGGTCATTTTTGCCACATTGCCGATAGGAAACCCATTTACCAATACTGGTTTGGAAACTGAAAGCCCGTCAACGCTCCTATACACTGCATAATACTTATTTGAGCCGCTAAAAACGTCGTTTCCTTTTAGAAAACTGTATCCAAGTATAAGCACGGTAATTCCGATGGCCGTTAGCGCGCCTATTTTAGTTTCGTTTGATATTTTCATAGTGGTGTGATGGCTGTTGAAATGTTGTAACGTTGAAAAGCTGTAAAGTTAGAATTATTTTGTTCGTCTTCCTGACACAACTCTATAACCAATTATTGCGATACTTGTTCTACCTCGGCCTTATAACTTCCTAAGGCCCGTACTATAGTAGCTACTATTGCATCCTGGCCGGCTTCGGAGTTTAAGTAGTCTTCTTCCTCATGATTATTTATAAAGCCGGTCTCAACCAATACTGCCGGCATTGCGCTGTGGCATAAAACTAACACGCCTTGTTCTTTAACCCCATCGCTGCGGCGTCCATCGCCTTCGGTAAACTCGGTATTAAGCATATTGGCAAAATGTATGCTTTGTTTGCGGTATTTGGCTTTAAATGCGTTTATGGCTATAATAGAAGCAGGATCGTCAAGTACATTTTGCTGCTCACTGTTGTCTTTTTCCTCAAATAAGTTTTCGCGTAAGGCTTCCTGTTCTTCTTCAGACCGATGAAAACCATAAACCAGGAACAAAACGCCTTTACCCGAGCGGTCAGGAACGGAATAGCTCTTATATATAGCTTTACCCCGTTTATGGCCAACAACTTCGCGAACACGCCTGTCTGAGAGTGAATTGCAATGGATTGATATAAATAAGTCGCCCTTATTTGAGTTAGCAATTTCTGACCGCGTTTTTAAGCCAACGTCGGCCTCGGAAGTGCGGGTCATTACCACTCTCAGGTCGGGTATATCTTTTTCTATCGCCTTTTGTAATTTAAGTGCTATGGCAAGCGTTACATTACTTTCTGTAGAATACGAGCCGGATGCACCGGAATGGGAGCCGTTGGGACGTGTACCATGCCCTGCGTCAATTACAACTGTTTTAAGCTTGTACCCGGCAGTAACCGTATCATGCTTTACAGGATTAATTATTGCAAACGAAAAACAGGGTAAAGATGTAAGTAAAACCGATAAACCGTAAATCAATCTTTTCAATGCCTTATTTTTCATTATTTTTGAACGCTGTTAACTATATCTGCAAAAATACTATTCATAATCAATTTTGAAATTCACAAGTCTTTTTTTTCTGATTGCAATACTCTTAATAGCAAATGTGATGGCTTCATCACGTACCGGCTATAGCAACTATTATACACTAAAAACGGATACAACTAAAAAATCTGATACAACTAAGACTAATAAACCTACTAAAGGTAAAAAAACTAAATCAATAAAGGGCACAAAAACTACAGGTGCCCCCAAAGACACCAGTAAGGACGCCTCTGCAGGCGACTTAAAATCGGAAGTAAAAACGCATGCCGACGATTCGGTGATAACAGATAAGGTGCACGATATTACCTATTTATATGGAAGGGCGCGCGTTACATATGAGGATTTTGAGCTCGATGCCGACTATATCCGGCTCGACCAAAAAAGACACCTGATATTTGCTAAAGGCAGTATCGACCCTTTAACTAAACGGTATGTAGGCAGGCCTATCTCCAAGCAAAGCAAAGACAAACCTGTTGAATCAGACTCATTATTGTTCGACTATAAAACCAAAAAGGGGCTGGTTTATAACCCGTTTTCGAACCAGGACGGTAATTACCTGTCGGGGGGTGAAGTAAAAAAGCTTAACGAAACGGAGGTGGCCTATCACAATACAATTTTTAGTACCTGCGATTTACCACAACCCGATACGCACTTTGGAATTGTAATAACGAAGGGCATCGGCGAAAAAAACAGGATAATATCGGGGCCTGCCTATCTCGAGATAGAAGGAATTCCGCTGCCGCTGGCTATTCCGTTTGGTTTTTTTCCGAAACCTGACACACGGGCGTCCGGCGTAATTATTCCCACATTTGGCGAGGATCAGAAACTTGGCTTTTACCTTCGGAATTTCGGTTATTACATAGGCATAAGCGACTACCTGGATTTAACTACCATGGGTACGGTTTATTCAAAAGGTTCGTACGAGTTAAATACAACTGCGCATTATTTAAAAAGATATAAATACGGTGGTACGGTTTCGTTAAGCTACGGTTCGCACAACTACGGGCTTGAAGGCGATCCGGCCCAAAAGGATTTTAACATTACCTGGTCACATAGCCAGGATCCTAACGCACATCCGGGAAGTACTTTCAGTGCGCAGGTAAATGCTGGTACTTCAACGTATTATCGCAACGACCCAGCTCAAAACAACTATAATCTTAACTCATTAACACAGAATAACTTACGATCTTCAGTCAACTACAGTAAAACCTGGGCCGGTACTCCGTTTAACTTAAGCGTAGGCTTATCGCATAGCCAGGATTTGAGCGCAAAAACGGTGACCTTGCAATTGCCAACACTTAGTTTTACTATGGCTTCTATTAATCCATTCGACTCAAAAGACAGGGTAGGTGAGCAAAAATGGTATCAGAAAATCAGCCTGAGTTACAGCCTGACAGCCACAAACGAAGTGGATAACATACCGGAATCCCAGTTATTTAAAGGCAGTATTTTAGCAAAACGACTGCAAACCCGTGCGGTGCACCAGATACCCTTAGGCATCAGTTTAAACGTGGCCAAATATTTCCAGTTTAGCAGTTCGGCCAACTATACAGAGCACTGGTATTTACAGTCGATAAACGAGCGTTATGTGCGTGGCGGTGTAATAACAAACGGCATTATACCGGACGCGAATGGTCTTGTACGTGATACGTTAAGCGGCTTCAAAAGAGCAAGTTCTTATAATTTTAGCACAGGTGTATCAACCAAGGTGTACAGCACGTTCAACTTCAAAAAAGGTAACCTGGTTGCCATACGGCATGTGATGACGCCATCCATCAGCTTTAACTACAGTCCCGATTTTGCCGACCCAAGTTTTGGTTATTACAAAACGGTTGTAAATAATGCACTGATTCCGTTGCCTGCGCACACCAGCACCTATTCTATTTTTCCGGATAATTTTCCTTCAGCCGGCAAACAGGCCGGTATAAGCATCAACCTGGATAACACCATCGAAATGAAGTTAAAGCCCAAAGCCACGGATACGTCGGGAAAGGCGAGAAAAGTGCATTTAATTGATGGTTTTTCTTTATCGACTTTTTACAATTTCGCCCAGGATTCGTTGAGACTTTCGCCCATATCGTTTTCGGCACATACGGCAATCTTAAACCAAAAAGTCAACCTGAGTATATATGGGTCGCTGAACCCTTATAAAGTCCTGGTAATTGATACGATACAAAACCAGCAGATAACAAAGTTTACCCGGGAAATAAACAAGTACCAATTCCCGAAGCTTACCAGCATCAGCTTTTCAATGAGTGGTAGTTTGAATTCGACGTCGTTTAAACCGCATTTGCCGGTCACGCCACAAAATACGTTGCAAACCATCACACCCCAACAGGCGCAAAGGCTGGCTTTTATTAACAGCGACCCAAGTGCTTACGTTGATTTTAACGTGCCGTGGAACCTTTCGTTCAATTATAACTTCAGCTTTAATAATAATATTATCAGCACAAATTCAACCAACACAGTAATGTTAAGCGGCGACGTAAGCGTAACCAAGGGGTGGAAGATACAATACAATACCAATATCGATTTAAAAGCGGGCAGGCTTGCCGTAAGTTCATTTTCGATATACCGTGATTTACATTGCTGGGACCTCAACGTGCAGTGGGTACCATTTGGCATATATAAATCATACAACGTTACTTTAAAGGTTAAGGCTGCAGTTTTGCAGGACCTTAAACTGAGCAAAAGAAGCGACTACACCAGCAGTTCATACTTTAACGGCAATCGATAATGCTTGCAGAAATAATTACCATAGGCGACGAAATACTCATAGGCCAGATTGTTGATACCAACTCGGCATGGATGGCGGCTAAACTAAATGACATAGGTATCAGGATAAAACAAATTTCGTCGGTATCTGACGACCGGCAGCATATTTTAACCGCATTGGCGGAGGCGGCGAACCGGGCCGATGTAATACTGATAACCGGCGGACTTGGGCCAACCAAAGACGATATCACCAAAAAAACACTTGCTGAGTACTTTAACGTGGGCATTGTTGAAAATATGGATGCGCTGGCAAATGTTGAAGCCATTTTCAGGAGGATAAGAGGTACGTTAACTGAACTACTCGAAGTAAACAAACAACAGGCTTTGGTACCCGAAAATTGTGAGGTTATACTGAACGATAACGGTACAGCGCCCGGTATGTGGTTTAATCATAATGGGAAAATCTATATGTCGATGCCGGGTGTGCCGCATGAAATGATGTACATGATGGAGGAAAAGGTAATCCCGAAGCTTAAGGCATCATTGAAACTGCCCTATATTATTCATAAAACCATACTAACGGTAGGAGAGGGCGAATCGTACCTGGCGCAACGCATTGCCGATATTGAGGATGAATTGCCGCCGTATATTAAACTGGCCTACTTGCCCAAACTTGGCCAGGTTCGGCTAAGGCTGAGCGGTTATAGTGAAGATGAAAGCCTGTTAAGCGCTAAGGTAAATGAATTTGCTGCCCGGATAGTTGAGCGCGTGAAAAACGTTGTGGCCGCCGAAGAAGACATTACCATAGAAAAAGCGATACTCAACTACATGGCTGCAAAAGGCCTTACCCTATCGACTGCCGAAAGCTGTACAGGCGGGTATATCGCTCATTTAATTACTTCGAATGCCGGCTCATCCAAAGTATACCTTGGGGGGGCTGTCTCCTATTCAAACGAACTAAAAGAAAGCGTGCTGGGCGTTAAACATGAAACCCTGACGCAATTTGGCGCGGTAAGCGAAGAATCAGTTAGGGAGATGGTTGAAGGTGCGCTAACAAATTTTAACTCCGATTATGCCATAGCTGTTACCGGTATTGCCGGGCCGGATGGGGGCACGCCCGACAAGCCGGTTGGGACAGTGTGGATAAGTGCTGCCAGGGCAGGCAAAACAATGGTAAAGAAATTAACATTTGGGAATAAACGCCGCCAAAACATCGAAAGAAGCGCAATTTCAGCCTTAAATATGTTGAATACTTTACTGCACGATTACGATAAATAACCGGAAATTCCGCTAATTTTGGGCTTGAATTGATATGTTGTTATATGGCGAATTATAAACTGTTACTGCCAAAAATGGGCGAAAGCGTTGAAGAGGCAACGATAATCAGATGGACCAAAAATCCGGGTGATTATATAGAAGCCGACGAAACAGTAATGGAAATTGCTACCGACAAAGTAGATTCGGATGTTCCGTCGCCGGTATCGGGAAAACTGGTTGAAAAGCTTTATAAGGATAACGATGTTGTTAAAGTTGGTGCTGTAATAGCGATAATTGAAACTAACGAACCTGGAGGCGAGTCCGCACCAGCTATAAGCCAGGTGCTGGAGCAACCGGTTCAGCATACGCCGCCGCCAGTGCCGGTACAACAAATACCTGATGAACCGATACAGCACACTCCGCCACCAGTACCAGCAGAGCACACTCTACCACCCGTGCCGGCCCCTCAGCCTGAGTCGAAGCCCGTTGAAGAGATAAAACCACCGGTATTCAGCGAACAAAGAAGGGAATACGCCGAGCCTGTTGCTGTGCCATACACCGAACAATTGCAACCAAAGGTTGAAGATAAAACAGACGATGCCCAGAAAGCGGAATCGCGGTTTTATTCGCCGTTGGTAAAAAATATAGCTGCCCAGGAAGGTATCAGCAATGCGGAGTTAGATAAAATTCCGGGTACAGGCGCTGAGGGCCGTTTGACAAAAGACGACTTGCTGGCCTACGTTCAGAACAGAGCGCAAAACGGGCAACCGGAAACTACGCCTGTTGAAGAGCCAGTTGCTCCCGAAACTCCAAAACAGGAGCCTGCACAAGAGACCGATCCAGTTGCTGTTGAAGCGCCAACGCCTCAACCAATTGCCGAAGCGCCAAAATCAGAGCCGGTAGTTGAGGCTCCAAAGCCGCAGCCAATACCTGCCGCCGCAACTCCGGAGCCAACTACTCAACCAGAGCCTGCCGAAATAAAAATGGCTAAAGGCGTTTCGTTATCAAGCGGTGATGAAATAATTGAAATGGATAGGATGCGCCG
The DNA here is from genome assembly GCF_024055575.1 of Mucilaginibacter flavidus. Classification (GTDB taxonomy): domain Bacteria; phylum Bacteroidota; class Bacteroidia; order Sphingobacteriales; family Sphingobacteriaceae; genus Mucilaginibacter; species Mucilaginibacter flavidus. The sequence continues at coordinate 73,512 of NZ_JAMXOE010000025.1, forward strand.
CTTAATTGCCGACCATATGGTGATGAGCAAGCAAACCTCGGCGCATGTTACATCGTTTGTTGAGGCCGATGTTACCAACCTTGTTTTGTGGCGCGAAAAGATAAAATCGAGCTTTGAGAAACGCGAGGGACAGAAGATTACATTTACGCCGATATTTATTGAAGCGGTTGTAAGGGCCATTAAGGACCTGCCGATGATAAACATCCAGGTGAACGGCAACCAGATTATAAAGAAGAAGGATATTAACATCAGCATGGCTACCGCCTTGCCAAGCGGTAACCTGATAGTTCCGGTTATAAAACGAGCCGATGAATTGAACCTGGTTGGTTTAACCAAGGCTGTTAATGATTTAGCCAGCCGCGCCCGTGAAAATAAACTGAAACCTGATGATGTACAGGGTGGCACCTTTACGCTTACCAACGTAGGTACCTTTGGGAATGTTATGGGTACACCGATAATAAACCAGCCACAAGTAGCCATCCTAGCCGTTGGTGCGATCAGGAAAAAGCCCGCAGTAATTGAAACTTTACAGGGGGATATGATAGGCATTCGCCACATGATGTTCCTTTCGTTATCATACGACCATCGCGTTGTTGACGGTGCGCTTGGAGGGTCGTTTGTAAGGCGTGTTGCTGATTACCTCGAAAATTGGGAGACCGACAGGGAGTATTAGCCCCCTTAAGGGGTAGTTTGAATAGAATATTTAAAGTTCCACCTGGTTAGGCGGGACTTTTTTGTTTTATACTATTATCAAAAACACCAACAACGTTTTTGACGCGCTTTCTCTTTAAGTTAATTTGCAATCTCAGTAGCAACACTAAAACGACACCAATATAAAATAAAAGTCGGTTATTCAATTGATTTGGCCGGCCGGTGAGATCAGTTCGCGGCGGCTTTTTTTCAATAGTACAGCCCATAAAATCATATGTTTATAGGATGTATTCATAAAAAATAATACGCGATTTTTGCTATTGAAACCATATGATAATTATAGCTTTATTATATGATTATATGCCATTGCTTATTGATTTTTAACCCTTTATCAAATTATTATGAAACAAAGATTTTTAATTCTAATAATGGGTATTGTATTGATCATTACCTCATGCAAAAAACAAAGCAGCAATGGACCGGCAACCGGTTCGACCAAACTCGCGGGTGCAAATGGAACAGAGATTTATAGTGGACCCTCCGACCCGTCAATCACAACGGGCACGCCAGGCGACTATTATATTAATCTTTCCACGGATATGCTTTTCGGGCCGAAAACAGTAGGAGGGTGGGGCACCGGCGTTCGTCTCAGTGACGCTAGTTCTAATGCGGCAGCCATCAATGCTGCTTCCGCATCACAGCTTTATAACGGAGTCGGTGCCCCGGCCGCTAACTTTGGTGCAATTGGTGATTTTTATCTTGATACAGTGGCTTATCTTCTCTATGGTCCGAAAACGGCCTCGGGTTGGGGCGTGCCCACCAAAGTACAGGCGCCTGGAACCAATGCCGGTGTAAAGACTGATGTTTTTTCAATCGGCGGCAGCAATTGGCTTTGGAATAGTGCATATGTTTATGAAACAGGCCCAGGAAGCTACACTGAATACTTTACCCGGTATTACGTCCGTTTAAACAATACAGTGACACAGGACGTGCTTGACAACGGCATGGTGCTGGTGTATATGCAACCCAGCCCGGTAAATAATCCCAATCAATGGGCGCCGGTGCCGTACCAGTTTGATTCAAGTTTCGGCTACACCGACAATTATGTTTATGTTACTTCGCTAGGTGTAGTTACACTCCATTATTTTTTTATACAGACAGATCCCAGCACTACATTACCTACACTGTCAACCTATAATGATGAGGTGCGCAAATTCAAGATCGTGACCGTAACTGGACAAGCCGGTGTATTTATGGCACAGCACCATGTCCACCTGGATAATTATCAGGAGGTAAGCAGAATTACCGGCCTATGGCAGCAAGATGCCAAATAGCGACACCTGTTTGGTTTCAAGATAGCCGCTGCGAAATTTTCGCAGCGGCTATCTTGTGTAAACGCTGAATATAATAACTTGACAAAGGAGGAAAAAATTATGCCTAACAGCAGCTTAAAACACAAATGAGATGGTAAAAATGCGCTGAGCTATGTGCGGTAAAGGTAACTTGCCCCTAACTTTGATAGTAGGCCAGGTTTATGATACCCACATATAATAAAAAGGATGATTCACCTGCGTATCCCAGTTAACTCTGAACCTGTAGTATTGGTTCGTCGTTAAACTTCCTGGTGAGCATCTCATAAATAATTTTTAACCAAATTAAAAACGATGGCAGTGCAATTAACGCATACGGCGTGACGTAAGCCAGCCGAAGCGGGCGCGGAAAAAGATCGGACTGTGCATTTGTTAACACTAAAGCAAAGATTATCAAAAAACGCTCATAACCTGTTATCGGCCGGTCGAGGTTTACAAACCAAATTCCGACACCTATCATGGCTATAATGTAAGTGGGTGGCTCTGAACCGCTGCTGAAAATTATTGTAAAAATTAATACCGACGCAGCGAGCAGCAATTGATATTGAACATTTCGCCAGTACTTTATTCTCACCATCGAAACGCCAAACACTGCCAGCGCCGGTATAAGCACCACCATATTTGGCAAATTTGGGTAGTGGAAAATTTTGCTGATCATCCCCATAACACAAACGTAGCCGCGTGATGATACCACATTAGCCGCATTTTTTGCAACAAGGTCGGGGTACCAGTCGTGATAAGTTTTTAGGATGAACGCTGGTGACGAGAATAACATGGGCAATGCAAACAAAACAACGGCCCAAAATACCATGCTTAAAATCAGCTTGATTTTGTTGTCGGAAAAGAAAAAGAAAGCAAGCCCGACAATGCCATAAAGCTTTATGGCGGTTCCAATTATTATCATTAAGGCTGCCCAAAAGTCCTGTTTGTTCTTAATAAATATAAAACTGAACAACACCAGCGCCGTTATCAACGGGTTTACCTGTGCGTTGCCCGCCGAACCCATTATGCTGAACAAACTTATCATTAGGATAGCCATTTTTTGGTTGTCGTTCAGGGGCAGTTTCATTACCGCCAGGTACAATATCCACGAGTTAAATATTACCCATAAAATAGCGCCAATGCTGTCTGGAAAAATGGTAAAAGGCGCAATAACCAGCGCGAACACCGGCCCATAGTGGTTAAGGTCGAAATAATATTCAGGTTGTGAGCCAAAAAGACTGTGTTGTTGTATTAAGTTTAAAAAGTTATGCTTGTAAATAATGTAGTTATTAATATTGGCGTTGCCGATATGGACATCAATAATATGAGGCATAAGTACGCCTTTTAACACCGGCAGCAAGCTTAAAACAAACCATGCCCCAACAACGAAAGATTTATTTGTGAAAAGCTTTGTGATTTTCTGCATCGGGTTGAATTTATCCAGTGTGTCGCAAAGATAATAAACTGGAAGTATCCCGCTTAAAATTTTACCACGGGCAAAAAACTAAAAAGGCCCCTTGCGGAGCCGTTTTAAAAACTAAAAAACCTACAAAAAAATCTACACTGCTTCGGCTATTTCTTTAACCTCTGCTGCCAAATTAACACCGGCCAGTTGGTCGGCAAAGGCTACAAACGCTTGATTGTCAGCTATTAGCTGTTGGTTAGCTACCAGGCTTTGAAGATTTATCTTCCCGATGACATATTTGTAGCTGCCCGATAAATACCGTTCGTGTATGTGGATAAAATCCAAAGCCTCAACCAGGCTTTCATCCTGATACCGAAAATAAATGTTCAACTCTATATTGTTAGTGAAGTTGAGCCCCTTGCGTTCTTTGGCTTTCTTATACTCGTACTGGTAACCATAACGCAACGCAGCGATATCAGATAGTACCGCAGAACCTGTAGGGTGGCCGCCCGCACCTTTACCGAAAAAGAACTGTTGATCGGCAAAAGCAGCCTGTACAATTACACCATTATATTCGTACTCAACATTGTATAAAAACTCTTTTTCGTTAACAAACTTGGGCAGTACAAAAAGCGCGACATGTTTATCATCAAGTTCTTTGGCAACGGGCACCAATTTTATCTTCAAATTCTTTTCGCGCGCGTACTGTAAATCGTTCGCCGAAAGGTTTTGGATGCCCAGGTTAAACACGTCATCTGGCTTTACCACAACGCCATAGGCATGAGCAGCAGCTATAACCAGTTTGTATTTGGCATCAAAGCCGCCAACGTCACTGGTAGGGTCAGTTTCGGCAAAGCCGAGGTCTTGTGCCTGTTTCAGTGCCGAATCGTAATCCAGGCCCTCGTTAAATCCTTTTGAAAGAATGTAATTTGATGAGCCGTTAAAAATTCCGCTCACCGAGTGAAGTAACTCATTGTCATAATACTCTTCGAGGTTGCGGATAATAGGAATACTGCCGCAAACCGATCCTTCATATAATAATGATGTTCCGTATTTGTGCTGAAGTTCGATCAATTCGTCTAGGTGCAGCGCAATCATTTTTTTACTGGCCGATACCACGTTTTTTCCGGTGCTTAACGCGCGCGAAACAATTTCAAATGCAGCTTCTGTATCATTTATCAGCTCAACAATGGTGTTTATCTCCGGATTATTAAGCAGATCATCCCTTTCCGTTGTAAACAAATGCGATGGGAGCGAACGCTGTTTATGCGCATCCTTTATAGCGATCTTTACAATCTCGAGGTTTAAATGCTTGGTTTTGATAATATCATACAATCCCTGGCCAACTACGCCAAATCCAAATAGTCCGATGTTTAATTTTTTACTCATTACGCTGTGCGTTGTAATTCAATAATCTTTCCTTTAACGTCTGTCTTAAAAAACGACGTCATTATTTTTGTTAAAGGTTCTGTTTCTATTAAAAAGCCATCGTGCCCGTAAAATGATTCCAGCTCGGCGAAAACGGCCTTTGGTATATGCTGAAAAAGGTATTGCTGTTCTTCAATCGGGAATAACACGTCTGACTTTATACCGATAACCAGCGTTCTCGCTTTTACCAGGCTTAGGGCCTTTTCAACCCCATGCCTTCCACGGCCCACGTTATGCGAATCCATGCTTTTCGACAAATACCAATAGCTATAGGCATTGTAGCGGTTCACCAGTTTTTGCCCCTGGTAGTTTTGGTATGATGCCGCTTTGAAACTGTCGGTTACATTGTCTTCATCTTCCTGTTGTGTAACCGAATAGGTTTTATAATTACGATAGGAGAGCAGGGCAATGCTCCGTGCCGCTTTTAATCCTTTTTGCCCGCCATCGGGTGAGTTGGAATAGAAAGTGCGGTCGGCACTGATAGCCAGGCGCTGCGACTCGTTAAAGGCAATACCCCATGGCGAGTGTTTAGCGTTTGATGCAATCAAGATAAGATTTTTAATCCTCTCCGGTTGGGTTATCGCCCATTCAACTGCTTGTTGGCCGCCCAACGAACCACCCAGCAAAATTTCAATATTATTAATACCAAGGTTGTCGGCCAATAAGGTGTGCGCTTTAACCATGTCCCGAACCGTAAACTCCGGAAATGACAGATAATAGGGCTGACCGGTTACCGGGTTTGTGCTCAGCGGGCAAGTGGTGCCATAATGCGATCCCAGAATGTTGGCGCAAACTATAAAATAATCCTCCGGGTTAAAATAGTCACTGTCGCCAAACAAACCTTTCCACCAATCAAAAACGTCGGAATTTGCAGTGAGGGCATGGCATACCCACACCACATTATCCGCGTTTTTATTAAGATTACCATAAGTATTGTAGCCTATCTGCAGCTCTTTCAGCTGCTTTCCCGACTCCAGTTCAAATGGCTTGTTGTATTTAAATATCTCTGTACTCATTGTTCGTAGTCCTTAGTCTTGAGTCGAAAGTCTCAAGTCGTTTTTTACTTACGACTATAGACTTTCGACTCAAGACTATTAATTATACGCTGATTTTGGCAAATGCCTGCTCAAAATCAGCTTTGATGTCGTCTATGTGTTCAATGCCAACGGCTATCCTTAACGAATTTGGCAATACGCCGGCCGATAATTGTTCTTCGTCTGAAAGCTGCTGGTGTGTTGTTGCCGACGGCTGTATGATTAATGTTTTGGCATCGCCAAGGTTGGCCAGATGGCTAACCAATTGTAAACTATCAATAAGTTTGCTCGCATTTTCTTTACTGCCTTTAATTTCGACAGATAGAACCGCTCCAAAACCATGCTTTAGATATTTTTTTGCAAGGCTATGGTGGGGTGACGACGGCAATCCCGGGTAATTTACTTTATCAACCAACGGATGCTGTTCCAGCCATTTGGCCAGTTCAAGCGCATTGTCAACGTGGCGTTGAACCCGTAGCGATAGCGTTTCAAGCCCTTGTATATTCAGCCATGAATTGAATGGGGACTGTGATGGGCCAAAGTCCCGTAACCCCTCAACGCGCGCGCGGATTATAAACTGGATGTTACCAAATGGACCGCCAATGCCAAATACGTTGGCAAATACCAGGCCATGGTAACCTTCGGATGGTTCAGTAAACTGCGGGAATTTGCCGTTGCCCCAGTTGTAAGTACCGCCGTCGACAATCACACCGCCAATGCTGGTACCATGACCACCGATCCATTTGGTTGTCGACTCAACCACAATATGTGCGCCATGTTCCAATGGCCTGAACAGGTAACCGCCTGCGCCGAATGTATTGTCAACTATCAGTGGTAAATCGTGCTTATTAGCTAATGCCGAAACTTTATCAAAATCAGCAATGTTAAAGCCGGGGTTGCCTATGGTTTCCAGGTAAATAGCTTTGGTTTTATCGTCAATTAGCAGTTCCAGGTTTTCGGCTGTGTCGTCTTTGGCAAAACGTACATCAATTCCCAGGCGCTTAAAGGCTACTTTAAACTGGTTATACGTACCACCATATAAAAATGGTGACGTTACAAAATTATCGCCGGCTTGCAGTATATTATTTAAAGCAATAAACTGTGCAGACTGACCCGATGCGGTTGCCAAAGCAGCTACGCCGCCTTCGAGGGCCGCGATACGCTTTTCAAAAACATCGGTGGTCGGGTTCATTATACGTGTGTAAATGTTGCCAAACTCCTTCAAGGCAAACAGGTTTGCACCGTGTTCGGCATTCTTAAATACGTATGATGTAGTTTGATAGATAGGCACAGCGCGTGAGCCTGTAGTTGGGTCGACCTCCTGACCCGCATGCAATTGTAATGTTTCGAATTTTAGATTGGCAGATGACATGTTTTCTAAGATTTAATTTTTATGAAATTTGTTGATTTAGCTACAATGGCGAAATATATCACCAGTTGTGAGACACGTACGTTTCCGGGAAAAGAAAGTAAAACGTGTTAAGGTTTAACGACTGCAACAAATACACATATAGCCTTTTGATGGACTATAAACATATACTAATGCAGCGCTCTTTGGGGCCTTAAAAAATGTTGGGAAAATTGCGTCAATCAAACTTTTCATGGTTATTAATTTATATTCCCCGGGGTATTTACCGGGCCAGGAATTGGCACCTTCTCCACTATCTGAGGGTTGCCAGCGGGTCACTGAGCCTGATCTCTCGCCGCTTCTTTATAAATCAAAACCTTTTGCGGAGGTAATGATCTTGGTATCGCTACCAAATATTGTTGCAAATATAAGGTGATATTTGCGAGGATTCCAAATTTAATTTTCTTTTACCGGGAAAGGTGAAAGGCAAAAGGTAAAAGCGGGAAGGTTTTGTGCGCTAGTTGCAGCAATTTTTTTGAGGTTTAAAAACTCAATCAACCGCTCAACCTAATCAACCACTCACCTAATTATAGGCCGTTATTTGCTTATCACCCACCACCTGTATATCGTATTCTTTTTTCAGCGGGTCGTATGGTACTGATTCGTTTATACTGATATAAATGTTTCCCAGTTCTTTGACCGAATAGGTTTGGATATCGGCAACCATGCCGTCTTTTATCAGGTACTGCGAAATAGATTCGCGGATGAGGTTGTATTGGTTAAGCTCGTTTGTTTCAATTTCAATAAAAAGCCGCCGTCCGTCGACTCTAAGTGAGATGATGTTGTGGGTGCCGCCATTAAGTGTTAATGCATATTTCCTGTTTTTCGTATTATTATCTTTTTTAGTGATCACGTAGCCTTTGGCAGTCAGAAAAGTATCGGCCTGGTGTATGTTGTTGTTTAATAGATATTTAATATCCTCGTATGAAATTAAACTTTTTTGACTGAGGCCGCGTGAGGCTATTATCATCAAAATAAAAAGAAAGAAATACTTCATACGATGTTATTAATATTACATCCAAGTTAAACTAATAATATGGTAAAGTATTACCTTAGCTTCATTGTTACAAAAATAGAATATGCCTAAAATAGAACTTGCTCGCGTAAAAGGCGACTTCGGCTTTGAAGCAAAAGACGAACAGGGACATGTAGTTAGAATGGATAGCAGCCCGGAAAGCGGTGGCTGGGATTTCGGGGTACGCCCGATGCAAATGCTGCTGATGGGGCTTGCAGGATGCTCGGCCATAGATGTAATTACCATCTTAAAAAAACAGCGCCAGGACGTTAAGGATTATAAAATGGTAGTTAACGGCGACCGCGAAGCGGGCGTTGAGCCATCACTATGGAGAGAAGTATCGATTGAATTTCACCTGTATGGCAAGGTTGACGAAGATAAAGCGGTGAAAGCTGCAGAATTATCAATTAACAAGTATTGCTCTGTTGCGGCTACTTTGGTAAAGGCCGGCGCTCAAATTAAATGGAAAGTTTTCGTGCATTCGGCTTGAGGGGAGAATTAAGAGCCAGGATAAACTGCTTTTATGGATAAGCCAATACCCATTCTAACGCTTCATCTTTTTCCTGTTTTAGATAAGCTACTGATTGAGTTGTTGCGTTCGCTCGAACCTGCAGATTGGGTTCGGCCAACCATTTGCCCGTTATGGAATGTTAAGGATATTGCCGCCCATTTGCTTGATGCCAATATGCGTACCATTTCGGGCTCGCACAGCCATTTCGGCGAAGCATCCGAAAATATTAACTCATACAACGTCTTGTTGATTACCTTAACGAACTCAATGCTGTTTGGGTAAAAGCTATGGACAGGGTAAGTCCCCAGCTGCTTGTTGCTATGCTTGAAACAACCGGCCCTCAATATTGTGATATCATGGCGTTGCGCAAACCCTTCGAAACAGCGAAGTATGCAGTTTCATGGGCGGGCGAAGAACAATCGGAAAATTGGTTTGACGTCGCCCGGGAATACACCGAGAAGTGGCATCACCAACAGCAAATACGCGATGCCGTTGGCAAACCCGGAATCATGCATCGTGAATTATTTTACCCCTGCATGGACACCTTTATGCGGGCATTGCCACATACTTACCGAAATGTTAACGCTGAAGATGGCAGGCTAATACAATTCAGCATCAGCACAAGTGACGGCGGGGATTGGTATCTTCAAAAAAATGGAACAGGATGGGCTCTGGTTGATAACCAGGCTGGCAAAAAGCCGGACGCCTTGGTTGAGATAAAGCCTGATACAGCCTGGAAATTATTTACCAAAGGCATGAAAGCGGCAAACGCCATTGAGAGATCTGAGTTGCGGGGAGATACTAATTTAACGCATGCATTGTTTGGTATGTTGTCGGTAATGGCGTGAAATTTAACCAGAGGCGGGGGATATAGCAGGTATCCAGCAGGTATAAGAGGTATTATTGAAAGCCTTCCACAGCTCGTCCCCATGATTATTGACGATAAATCCGTTGTACAGCAATTTAAAATTTCGTTCGAGTTAACCAGGGCGGCTATTCCGGCTCGTTTGAATTTTTGCCTATCAGGTATAAATAACAGGAAATTGTACTATTTTAAGGTCATGTTTTTATAGCGCCAAATTTATCCCGCAGGTGTAATCCATCATTCTTTTTGGCATTTTTCTTAGCCTTGACGGGACATTTTATTACCATTGCTACTCAACCTTTTACATCCTTGATACAACTTTGACTATTGTTGTTACCTGACCCGATATGTCAATATGTTGATAACCTTATTCTATCCATGGCACTGATGTTGCCAATCATGTGTATGCTTAAACAATAATAAAAGCATACAATTAAATCACACAAAAATGAAATCAAATTTTAAAAGAGCAAGCCTGCTGGTAACCGGACTTTTGGTGGGCGGTAAATTATTCGCTCAAAGCCCCGATACTACAAGGGCGACTACAACAGACTATGTTAAACCATTTTCGAGCGAAGATTCGTTCCGCACATGGTCAATAGGAGTTAGCGGCGGTATATTAAGCCCTTACACTATTATCGGGTCGAACAGGAAACAAGACTTTACGCATCCAAAAGTTGAGTTGGGTTATGGAGCTTACATTAAAAAACAAATTACATCTGGTTTTGGCATCCAGGCCGATTTTATGGGCGGCAAGCTTTCGGGCGAAAACAGTCAGGTAGGGCCATTGGGCAATACGTACGATAGCTACAGCACCAAACTGCATTATGCGTTAAGTTTAAGTGGCAACGTTACAGTCGGTAATATCAGCTGGCGCAACAACAAAAATGCAATCCAGCCATATGTTACCGCAGGTGTCGGCGCTATGCACTACACGCCGGTAATAACTTCGGGCGGGGTAAGCCAGAATTTTAAAACCGCCGATAACGGTTCGATAAACGAATTGTTTGTGCCTGTTGGCGTGGGCGTTAAATTGAACGTTGCCCGCGGGGTGAACATTGATTTAGGCTACCAGGTTAATTTTGCTTATTCAGACAATGTTGACGGGTTTAACTATGGCTCAAATAACGACAGGTTCTCATATGCACACGCAGGCTTAGAGTTTGCATTAGGCAAATCATCAAAGCCACAACTTGCATCGCATAATCCAGTTTCTTCAATGAGGACAGAATATTTAACTGAAAATCAGAATACTAAAAACCAGTTGCAGAGCGAGATAGACGCTCAAAAAGCGCAAAACGACCAGTTGAAAGCAGATTTGGCTACAACTAATGCAAACCTTGCTAAATTCACTACCGACAGCGATGGCGATGGTGTCCCTGACTTTTTTGATAAGTGCCCTAACACTCCAACCGGAACAAAGGTTGATGGTGCAGGTTGCCCATTACCGGTCGCCAAGCCCGATGTTAAGGTTTACGTAACCGAAGAAGACAGAAAAGTTGTAAAAGAAGCTATTAAAAACCTTGAGTTTGATTTTGGTAAAGCAACTATACGTGCACACTCATACCCAAGTTTGGATCGTGTGGCCGATTTGCTGGTAGCTAAAAACTTCAGCTTAAAATTAGCAGGACACACTGATAATGTAGGTTCGAATGATGCCAATTTAAGGCTGTCGAAAGAACGTGCTGAATCAATCAAATCTTACCTGGTAAGCAAAGGTGCTAATGCATCACGTATTGAAGCTACCGGCTATGGCGAGACTCAGCCAATTGCAAGCAATAAAACTGCAAAAGGCCGTCAGCAAAACCGCAGGGTTGAGTTTACATTGTTTTAGTAATAAAAACTCGATATAAATAGAAAGCGCCCGGCTATTGCCGGGCGCTTTTTTGTAAATTATACCTTTTTCATAGCGATGGGTTTTAAACCCATCGCTATGAAAATGCCGTTGCACAGGTAATTGGGATGCATTAGTTTATCAGATTTTCAATAATCCTGCAAATCCATACAATCCCGCAAATCGTGTCATTCTACCTCAAAAAATTCAGCGAGTGCACCAAAGTAGCTGTTATCCCATCCTTCAGCAAAGTCATTATACTCGGCGGCGGGCAAGTTGGTGTGTCTTAGCTCAATCGATGTGCCATCTTTATCCGGGTGAAGTTTAATCGTCACAATAGATTCCTCGGGTTGCCCGTCAAAGTACCATTGCTGTACAATTTTTTTATTCTCCTCAAATTCAAGATTTTTACCAACAATACTACCTTCCCACATCGAAAATTCAGAACCCGGCTCGGTCGACATTTCTGCGGTTTCGCCAGTCCATAATTCAATGGTAAGCGGGTTAGTTAAAGCTGTATAAACCTCTTCGGGGGTTGCTGGTAAACGATAATATTTTTTAAAATCAGGCACAATTAACACGATTTAATGATTGAAATGATTAACACGATTTAATATCGCAAAGATATAACACCTGCACGTTAATCCTGTAAATCTTACAAATCCTTAAATCGTGTCTATCCAAGCGGTAAAACCGTCTTGCCGTAAACTTCATTCAAAACATTCGCTATGCCTGCATAAATGGCCGAAGCGCCACAAAATATACCCTCGTAGCCGGCAAATTTTTCAAAGCTTTCGTTACCCGTAGCATGTTTGGCTGCTAACAAAAAGAACAAAATAACCAAACTTCCGAATACAACCTGCAACGCGCGGTTCAGTTTCAATGTACCAAAAAACAGGAATAAGGTAAATAGCCCCCACATTACCAGGTATGCGCACATCGCGCTTTCCGCTGGTTTCGCAGCCCACCCAAATTTAGGGATCACGATTAGACCCACCAGCGACAGCCAGAAAAAGCCATATGATGTAAATGCGGTAAGTCCGAAAGTGTTGTTCTTTTTTGCCTCAATAATGCCGGCAATAACCTGGGCAAGGCCGCCATAAAAAATACCCATAGCAAGTATCATCGAATTCATTTCGAAGAAGCCAGCGTTGTGAAGGTTAAGTAAAACGGTGGTCATGCCAAAGGCGCACAGACCGAGCGGGGCGGGGTTGGCAATGCCGTCCTTAACCGCAACTGGAGTTGTAGGGATCATAGTTTAAAGGTTTTTTTGTTGGTTTTCAATGCAATTTAACTGTTCCTGATACATTTACCAATTTTTTCTGCAAACTGATGAGTAACTTTATGGTTAACCACATAACCATGCAAAAAATAGTACTGCTGCGCCACGGCGAAAGCGTTTGGAATAAAGAGAACCGTTTTACCGGCTGGACTGATGTTGACCTGTCCGAAGAAGGCTTTAAACAGGCCAAACGGGCCGGAGAAATTTTGAAAGCACAAGGTTATAATTTTGATGTGGGGTTTACTTCGCTTCTCAAACGCTCTATAAAAACCTTGCACATTGTACTGGAAGAATTGGACCATTTATGGATACCCGTCCAAAAATCGTGGCGTTTAAATGAGCGTTTTTACGGGGCCTTACAGGGACTGAATAAAGATGAAACTATAGCCAAATACGGCCCCGAACTTGTTCAAAAATGGCGCCGGGATCCGCACGAACTGCCGCCTGCCATTACTAAAGATGATGGCCGTTATCCCGGTAAAGACCTGCGCTACAAAGCTCTTACCGAACGTGAGCTGCCGTTAACCGAAAACCTGAGCCAGACCATGGACAGGGTTTTGCCTTTTTGGAACGAGTTTATTATACCAGCCATTCGCAAGAATCAAAAAGTGATTGTTTGCGCACACGGCAACAGTTTGCGGGCATTGATACAATTTATCGACCACCTGACCGATGAAGAAGTCACCCAGCTTGATTTACCTACCGGCGTGCCGTTGGTGTATGAGTTGGATGAGGGATTAAACAGGATAAGGCATTATAATTTGGAATGAGATAAATTATTTTATTTCTACATTTGGTAAACCTGTCATGTCAATGGAGTTCAAAGTCAGCAATTTAATTTATGGGTATATTTTATTGATTGCTTTAGCAGTTTGTGTATCGGTATCTCATTTTGTGCTGCCATTAACAACCCCGCACCCAATATGGAATTACCTGGTTGTTGGACTTCTTCTTTTTGTCGTTTTCAGTTCCTCATGGTTTAAAAAAAATCTTATTTTAAAGTTGACCAATAAACCCGTATTAATTATAAATGAAGACTTCGTTTTTGACATCGCATCAAACAGAAAATATGACTGGGATGATATAAAAGAGATTTACGGCGAAAATTCAAGTATTTATATTGTGCTTTATCAGCCCGAAAAGTATAAACAAAAGCCTTCCAATGGTTTGGAAAGGTGGAATGCGAAAATCGACAAAAATCCATCGTTTACAATTAACACTGGTTTTGTAAGTGCCCGGATTAATACTTTGCTTGAAGTTTTGGACGAATACAGCATTAAAGCTGCAAAATAACTTAGAATTTAAAGTCTCTTTAAATTTATCTTACTTAAACAATTTATTAAAATCCCCATAAGGTACTGTGCCATTTGCAAAAGTAAAGGTGCCTTTGCCGGCAACTTCCTGTGCGGCCTGCATAAAAGCGCCATAAGCCGCGCGGGCAAATGACGACCCAAGGCTTATTCGTTTTACCCCAAGCTCAGCAAGTCCCTCGACCGTAAAGTCTGACGAACCGAGGCCCATAACAACCGAAATAGGTTTTGGCGATACCGCACCGACTACGGCTTTAATATCGGCAACCGTTTTTAAACCGGGGGCAAACAAAACATCGGCGCCTGCATCGGCGAAAGCCACAAGGCGGCGTATGGTACTTTTTAAATCAGGCCGTCCGTGAATCAGGTTTTCGGCACGTGCTGTAAGCGTAAAGTGGAAAGGCAGGCTTCTCGCTGCTTCAACTGCAGCTCTAACCCGTTCTAAGGCTAAATCAAAGGGAATAATCGGGTTTTCCGGTTTTCCGGTAGAGTCCTCGATAGAACCACCGACAAGCCCGGCACTGGCAGCCAGTAAAATGGTTTCCGCGCATGTTTCGGGCGATTCCCCGTAACCATTCTCTAAATCCGCCGAAATCGGCAGATTAGTTGCCATAACAATATCGTGTGCATTTTTTAGCGTTTCCGTAAGGCTTACCGCACAAAGGCCGTCAGGCTTGGCTAAAGAATAGGCGAGGCCCGCGCTTGTGGTGGCCAGGGCCTCGAAACCTAGACTTTCTAAAATTTTAGCCGAGCCGGCATCCCATGGGTTAGGGATTACAAAAATACCTTCGCGCTGGTGTAGAGCTTTTAATTTTTCGGCTTTGGCTGCTTGTAATGGGTGAGATGATTGCATATTTATTAAGGTAGATGTTGTTTGTAAGCTATTGATTTTTTTAAAAACAAGTTTAGTGCGATAATACGTGTCGTTTAATTAACCCGCCTTTAACTTCTGATACTGAATGTGTTATAATGAATGCGTTAGGATCAACCTGTTGAACTGTATTTACAAGGCGCGACACATCAAGTCTTGTTATCACAACATATAAAATGTCGATATCCTTATCTTCAATCGCGTTCCTGCCATAGCCGCGTTCTCCTTTATAAACGGTTACTCCCCTGTGTAATTGCCGGATAATTACATTTTTTATCAATTCGCTTTTGTGCGAAATAATGGTGACTGCCGTGTATTCATCAAAGCCTTGCACAATATAATTAATCATTTGCGACGCGGAGAGATAGGTGAGGATGGAATATAACGCCGAGTGTATCCCCAAAAAAAATGCCGCTACACCAAATATTAATATATTGATAACCAGGATAATTTGCCCTACGGAGAGGAATGATTTAGGGTTGATATAAACCGCCAGCAATTCTGTGCCATCAATAACGCACCCACCCCGCATTGCTAAACCTATCCCTGTGCCCAGGAAAAAGCCGCCAAAAACTGCGGTAAGCAGCTTGTCATCAGTAACAATTGGAAACTTAAAAAGATATAGAACAATTGAGAGCAGACAGATAGCTATTAATGTTTTAATAGCGTAAAGCTTATTGATCCGTTTAAAGCCGAGCCAAATAAATGGCAGGTTTATCACAATAATTAAAACAGATATCGGCGCACCGGTTGTTGAACTGACTAACAGTGATATACCCGTTACCCCGCCATCAATAAAGTGATTAGGGATTAAAAAACCTTTTAACCCGAAGGCAGCACTAAATATGCCGGCAATTATCAGCAGCACATTAGCAATTTCTTTTCGGGTGTTTACTTTGGTTCTTTTCATATATTGGCATTAGGATGTTTAAAAGTATCAAATTTTTAAATGCAAGGCTTTTTGTTATGCACAATTTAAGCCTTGCATATTAATAATTACATTTAAATGCTTTTCTGAACCTCCAAAACAGGGAGCCGGTTGTTAATACTGGCTTTTATCATTTCTTCCCATTGAGCGGCTATCCGGGTTGCTTTCTTCAAATTGCCTTCATTATCAACATATTGTTTATAAAAAGTAATGTAATGAATGGGGTGCTTATTTTTATCCCATAGTACTAATTGAAGAAGTTGAATTGAACTACCTTGCCTTTTTTCGTCAATAGTGCAGTCGCTTATATTTTTCAAGTCGATTAATTCTGAAGAATAATCCAGGAGGTTAACTTTTATAATTACTTTTTTCAACTGGTCAATAACAATAGCAAAGGAATCAAGCTTGTCAATAACCCGGAATGTCAGGCCATGTTGTTGTTCGAGCAAATGGAGCTCATGTGTTATTCTTCTTTTCTTTTTGTTGCGCGAACTTCTGACAGCCAGGTACACGGGAATAAATATAATAAGGAATAAAATAGCCGCAATAAGGCCATTCTCTATGGTATTGCTCATTTTTAAAATTTTAAGATGGAAAAATTGGGCGTAGTTACGCCCTGCTATGTTTGAGAAATTAACGTAGCACCTTATCTGAAAAAATGAAATGGGAATAACAGCAATTGTAAAAACTCCTGCCGGTGAATTACGTGCTGCTTGTCTAAAATAAATAAGTTACGGCAGACTTTGGCGAAGCGGCACTGCGAAAAATCAAGATTACCAACCCACAGTGGTTTAACAAAACTGTGTACAACATAGGCACCAATACTTTCGGCATGCAGGTTTTTTACAAGGGGCAATGACTGCGCCTGTTTTTTGATACCCGACTGGTAACTGCCGGTTAAAGCAGTGCCATTAAACTCGCTTAAGTTGTAAGCACCAGGGTTAAGTACTGCAAGTATAAGAAGGGGTAAAAATAGCTTCAGCAGTACTTTTTGCATGCTCCAAAGGTAGGGGTTATTATACATGTTGTGGTATAAATGGCGCTTTTATTGCATACAGTGGTGTTTTTTTATAATTACTTGTCACAATATCCCCCTTATGTTGTCATGCAAGGCACCCGCGTAAATCTAATTACCACCGTATGTTTGTATTGTTCAATCAAACAAAATATTAACAGGTAAATCACACTAAAGAATATTACTATGAGCATTTTAACTTCAGTTTTGGGCGTAATAGCGGGGATAGTTATCCTTGTTTTGCTGGCGGCTTTGTTTGTGAAAAAAGAATATACAGTGCAAAGCCAGTTAACTATCGACAAAAACAGCCGGGTGGTATTTGATTATATCAAATACATTAAAAACCAGGCCTATTACAACAAATGGGTAATGATAGACCCTAATGCAAAAATGGATTACAGCGGTACCGATGGCACTGTGGGCTTCACGTCGGCTTGGGACAGTGAAAACAAAAATGTAGGCAAAGGCGTGCAGGAAGTCAGGAAAATACTTGATGGCGAGCGCATAGATTGCGAAATACGGTTTGAAAGGCCATTTAAAAACGTGGCACAAACCTTTATGGAGGTAACGCCAATATCAGAGAGTACTACAAATGTACAATGGGGAATGCTGGGTAAAAATCCATACCCGTTTAATTTAATGAATTTGTTTATACCCGGCATGCTCGAAAAAGATTTGGATACAAGCCTGGGGACTCTAAGAAATAACCTTGAGAAATAAAATAACCGGACGAAATGATTATTAACAGAAAGCCAAAACCTAGCCCTGAACTCCAAAAACTCGACAAGTTGGTGGGGATATGGAATGTATCGGGCGAGGTATGCGGGCAGGTGAGTTATAGCTGGATGGAAGGAGGCTTTTTTTTGGTGCAATATATTGATATTGAGGGAGCGAAAGGGCTGGAATTTATAGGGTATGACGAGGACAGCGGTAAACTAAAATCGCACTATTTTGATGGTGATGGCAAGGTGCTGGAGTATACGTATACTTTAAACAGTATCGACCACATAATAAACATAGATACGCCCGATATAACAGGAAAATTTGAAGGGCATTACAGCAATAATGGCAACACCATAACCGGCAGCTGGCATTGGGAACAAAACGGCGAGGAAATGGGATACAAAGCAATATACAATCGTTTAAACTTAAGTTAATCAATTAATAAACAATAAACCTTTACTAAAATGAAACCAAAAACTATTAAAATAACCTATTGGTGCCTGATTGTATTATTTTCATTAGCCATGCTGGGCGATGCTGTTGGCGGCATAACCAAACAACAAGCAGGAATAGATGTGCTGAACCATTTAGGTTATCCTATTTACATAATGCCTTTTTTGGGATATCTGAAGGTACTGGGCGTAATTGCTTTGCTGCAAACTAAATTCCGCAATTTGAAGGAATGGGCTTTTGCGGGTTTTGCGTTCAACTTTATCGGTGCCGCAGTTTCACGGGCTGCCATGGGTGACGGGGCCGGAATGGTAGCCATGCCTTTGGTAATGCTGGCGGTGTTGTTTGTAACCTATTGGTTTTGGCGTAAATATGATGTACTTAACAACATCTAAATAAAAAAACATGAAAAACGAAGAGCTTGCGAGAGAGGCAGATCAAACTTTGACAGAATTAATAGCATTGGCAAGAACCGTACCTGTTGAAAAATTTAACATCGTACCTTTTGACGGTAGCTGGACTGCCGGGCAGCTAACTCAACACATGGTGATGTCGAATTCGGGTTTTGCCGATTTGCTGAATGGCCCGGTAAAAGACACCGAAAGGGCGCCGGATGCCGCAGTTGAAGGAATAAAAAGCACGTTCCTGAATTTCGATATTAAAATTCAAACCCCTGATTTTATACTTCCTGAGGAAAAAAATTATGACAAAGATGGGTTACTTGCGGCATTATCAGGTATTAAAGCCGACATAGTCACATCAGCCGCCACGCTTGATTTATCAAAAACCTGTCTTTCATTTGAATTGCCGGTACTAGGGTACGTAACCCGGCTGGAGGCTGGTAGCTTTGTGATTTGCCATACGCAGCGGCATATACACCAATTAAAAAATATTTGTACTAAACTTATGACGAACTAAGAACCAAGAGTCAAGAATCAAGAGCCATGACGAAAAAAAATAAAATCTATAACAAAACAATACTTACAGGGTAGATTTTAAATGAATACAAGATAAGCTACGCCCCTTATTTTTATCTTGATTCTTGTTTTTGACCCTTATACAGCCAAATATTATATAATCACTTTATTTAACTTACATTAAATTATTACGATGAAAAAAATTAACATTATCTATTGGTTATCAACCGGTTTGATACTGGCAATGATGCTCCTTTCGGGAGTTATGAGCATAATAAACGGCCCAAAATCCATAGAAATGATGCACGACCATTTAGGTTATCCTAATTACTTCACTGTGTTTCTAGGCGTAGCGAAGATATTAGGCATAATCGCAATACTGGTTCCTGGTTTCCCTAAATTAAAAGAATGGGTTTATGCCGGTTTCACTTTTGATTTGCTGGGTGCGACCTATTCGTTCATTGCGGTAAAAGACCCGATTAGCAGTCTTGCATTTTTCCCGGTGCTTTTTGCACTATTAATAGTCTCTTATATTTATTTCCATAAAAAATTGGCCGCTAAGGCTTCGAGCCCGGCCTGAAAATTATCATGACCGAATCAACAACATCAATAAATAAAACAAAACGTTTTTTTTCATTATTAAAACAAGCCATAAATGGCAAAACTGAGCAAGATTATACCATAGGCAGCATCCGAAAGGCAGTGTTCCTGCTGGCCATCCCCATGATTACGGAGATGATAATGGAATCGGTATTTGCCCTGGTAGATATCTACTTTGTAGGTAAAATAGGTAACGCTGCGGTAGCAACGCTTGCTTTAACAGAATCAGTTCTTAGCCTTGTTTATTCAGTAGCCATTGGCTTAAGTATGGCTGCAACCGCGCTGGTTGCCCGCCGCGTAGGCGAGAAAAATTTGGACGGAGCAGCACATGCAGGCATGCAAACTATCTTATTCTCAACCGTACTTTCGTTAATAATATCGTTCACCGGCGTTAATTTTGCAGGAACAATATTGCACCTGATGGGTGCCAGCGACCGGATGATTGCTGAGAACATTGCGTATACGCGCATCATGTTTGGCGGTAACATCGTTATCATGCTGTTGTTCCTCATCAATGGTATCTTCCGTGGCGCTGGTGATGCCAGTATTGCCATGCGCAGCCTGATAATTGCAAATGTTTGCAACATTATTTTATGCCCAGTGCTTATCTACGGGTTAGGGCCAATTCCGGCATTAGGTATAAAAGGCGCGGCAATTGCAACTACCACGGGCAGGGGCATAGGCGTCTGTTACCAAATGTATCGGCTGTTTGTCCGCAAGGGTCTGCTGCATTTTTACGCTGCCCAAATACGGCCGCATAAAGAGTTGCTTATCCAAATTGTAAAGATAGGTAGTACAGGCACTATCCAGTTCCTGGTAAGTTCAGCAAGCTGGATCTTTTTAGCAAGGCTGATGGCGGGATTTGGTGAAGGTGCCATGGCCGGGTACCAGGTGGCTATACGGATGCTGATATTCTTCCTGCTACCGGCATGGGGATTAAGCAATGCGGCTGCAACCTTAACTGGCCAAAACCTTGGCGCAGGGAAACCCGAGCGCGCCGAACAAAGTGTTAAAACAACGGCGGGCTACTCTGTGATATACATGGTGTGCGTAAGCCTGTTCTTTTTCCTGCTTGGTACGCCTGTAGTAAACTTTATGAACAGCGATCCGCAGGCGCGACACTTTGCTATACAGGCATTACAAATAATCAGCCTGGGTTACGTGTTTTTCGGCATCGAAATGGTGATGATGAACGCCTTTAACGGGGCCGGGGATACGCAAACGCCAACTTTGGTTAATCTTATTGCGTTTTGGCTATTCCAGATACCGGTGGCTTGGGTATTGAGTACACATTTTATAAAAGAGCCGAGGGGCGTTTTTTATGCTGTATTAATTTCGCAGGTAGTAGCTGCGGGATTAAGCTATTACCTGTTTAAAAAAGGCAGGTGGAAGAGGGTAAAAGTTTAGGTTAACAACTTAATATGAGTTCGAAATAAGCAAAGCGATTCGCCTCACCCCAAACCCTTCTCCAAAGAGTAATAGCCTATCATTAGACAGGGGCAATAATTGGTAAGGCACATTTATTAATTAATATGTCGAATATCGATTTGTTACCCCGGTAATTATATTTGAAAGTAAATTC
>NZ_JAMXOE010000026.1 GCF_024055575.1 Mucilaginibacter flavidus
GCATCATCCGGTCTTCCATTGCATAGGGTTTGCTCCGGCAGGTTATCTGCCGGATTTTGTTCTTGTAAGCCGCAATGCTTTTACGGTGTACCGAAATCCCCTTTTCACCCCTCTTGTGGTAGAAAGTAAAGCCTAACAACTTACTCAGCCACGGACGTGTTACCGAACTCTTCTCCATATTAACCTTCAACTTTAGTTCCTTTTCTATAAAAGTCCGGATACTTTCCATCACACGTTCGCCTGCTCGTTTGCTTTTGACGTAGATACTAACATCATCGGTATAGCGAACAAACCGGTGACCTCTTTGCTCCAGTTCCTTGTCCAGCTTATCAAGAATAATATTGGATAGTAGTGGGCTTAGCGGACCTCCCTGGGGTACCCCCTGTTTACTGGGACTTAGAATACCTTCTTCCTGAATCTCTGCGCGCAGGATCTTATGGATGAGTTTTAGTACACGCTTATCCTGTATCTTCCGACTCAATTCATTCATCAGGTAATCATGGTTAACACGATCGAAGAACTGGGCCAGATCAAGGTCGACTACATGGCTGTAGCCTGCATTAATGTACTCCTTTGCCTTTTGCAGGGCTTGATGTGCATTCTTTTCTGAACGGAAACCATAGCTGTTTTCCGAAAAGGCGGCATCATACATCTTGTTTAGCTCCTGAGATATGGCCTGTTGGATCAACCTGTCCATATATGTAGGAATACCTAATTTTCGTTCGCCACCGTTGGCCTTGGGGATCTTTACACGTTTTACAGCCTGCGGCTGATACGTCCCGGTTTCTAGCTTAGTCCTGACCAATTCCCATTCGGCTTTAAGCTGGCCGGGAAAATTTGCCGCTTCTATGCCATCTACTCCGCCTGCACCCTTGTTTCCCACAACCTGTTTGTAGGCTGACCGCATGTTTGATTGGCTGATGATCGATTCCAGTAGCTTCTTCTGCACTTTTTTTTTCTTCTGTTTCCTCGTTTCCTTCCTTCTTTCAAGTCATCGTTCAGCGCTCCCTGTTACCTTTCTGCTTCCAGCATATCCATATACAGGCGAGTTCTCCATCCGGAGACTTCTGCTTTCTTTACGATGATCCCATTGCCAGAGCTACTCCTCGGACATTTAATGTTCAGCCCTTCCCCGTTTTTTTTAGGTACTATGGCTTCTGCTGACTTCTGCTAAACAAACTTTGCATCACTGCAGGCTCTTGCTCCTTCGGGACGCGCTTCTCCCTCCGTCCACCATTTAGCAGATCTCCCCGGGTAAGAACGCAAACTTTCTCTCCATATACCTGTCAGATATACAGCACCATGTTTCGGATAGTTTTGGGCTTTGTCTTGTTATGCAGACTCACCCACATGGAACTGCCTCAATCTGCTTCCTGTTCGTCAGGCCAGAGATTTACCGCCGGCTTCCTTCAGATTCGCAGTCACCCACGACACCCTTGCCTTGAGTTAACGCTTCCCACTATCAAGGCGCGTTCGGGACTCGCACCCTATAGCTTGCGCCCGTGCCGGGCGCACATGAAAAAAGACCGTCCCCTTTCGGAAACGGCCTTTATCAAACTAAACCAACTATTATGAAAACACTCTTTTTATTTTAGAATCCAGCTTGGGGAAGTCTTACTTCGACTTTGCATCCAGTATTCTAATCCTTGTCACCAGTCTTTTCAGACTCCCCTTCTTCCGGATAATTATTTTACAGCTATTTCGCGTGACTGAATTTTAGCTTCTTCTTTTTTGGCTACGTTCAGCTTTAATATACCGTCAACATATTCTGCTTCAATTTTTGCAGCATCAGCAGTTTCTGGTAAAGTGAATGAGCGGGTGAAAGAATTGTAGCTGTATTCGCGTTTGCTGAATTTTTTACCTTCTTCAACGTTTTCAACCTTTTTATCGGCCGATACGCTTAATACGTTTTTGTCAAGGCTGATTTTAAAATCTTCTTTCTTCAAGCCTGGGGCAGCCAATTCAATTTGGAATTCGTTTTCGGTTTCTGCAATGTTAACAGCAGGAACGCGGCTTGACAATTTGTCGCTTAAAAACGAGTCGTTTAAAATTGAATCAAATACGTCGCTAAAAAATGGGTTAACGCCGTGGTTCTTTTGTCCGTTTGCAAATTTTACTAATGTCATGATTATATTCTCCTAAGTTTTTCTTTTAATATATTTGCTGAAGGTTAATCAACTGTTGTACCAACGCAAAAAAACGAGCACAAGCAGACATTATGTCAGCTAAGTTGCAAAACCTACAGACAAAATGACATTTTATGAGTGAAAAAATATCCGATTATAAGTTTAGAACACCTATAGCCCTTCGTTTTTCAGATATCGATGCGGTGGGTCACGTAAACAATGCTATATACCTTACCTATTTTGAAGCAGCCCGTTTTGCCTACTGGAAGGAAATTACCGATTGGAATTTACGAAAAGATGGCGTTATTGTCGGCCGATCGGAGGTTAATTACCTGAAGCCAATTACGCTTGAAGATGAAATTTACTGTTACGTTCGCACTACCCGTATTGGCAACAGCAGTTTTGATATGATGTATTTGCTGGTACGGATAACGCCAAATGGAGAGGAAATTTGCACAACTGGTAAAACGGTTTGTATAAGTTACGATTACACCCGGAATAAATCCGTCCCGATTCCCGATAGAGAAAGAGAAAAGATGATTGCCCATGATGAGCCGCGTTTAATCACAAACACCAACTAATGTTATAATTAACTTATGCGCCGGCTTTTTAGTTTCCTTACAGTTACGGCGTTACTTTTAGCAGCATGTAACCATCACAAGAGAATAAAGCCATCCACATCAAATTAATTTTAATCACATACAGCTACAGAGCAGCAATCCGCGTAGGGTAAAACTAGTTGGCGGGTTACAAATCAGTGCCGAACCGGGACAAATAACGCTGCATCAGCAAGTACTTTTCCCGTAGCATTTTTTCCAGTTGCAATCAACGAGCCTTCTGTCCCTGGCGAAAAGTGATACACGCCTAATTTAACCCACTCTCCAGCTGTTTGCCCTTTAATGTTTATTTTATTTGTATCGATATTAACCTCGGCATCCCAGGCGACATTTTTTATTTGGATGTTGATATTTGACGAGCCGCCCGCTTGTTTTGAAACATAGAAATACACCACATAGTCGCCTTCTCTTTTTATACCAGGAGAAAACTTGACAAAATCAGTGGGCTTAGCTAAGCTGTCGCTTCGATAAGCAGATAGGCCGTAATTTCCCCCGGAGTCGTAAATTCTTTTCCAATTCCCGCTAGTTGTTACATGGATGGTGTCGCTGTCATCAACCAAGACTTCGGGTGTACTTCCGTCGGCCAAGGGATTTTCTTTTAAAACAGATTGTATTTTCTGCACCGTTACTTGCTGGATGCCTGTGTTATTATCAATAGCAATGCACGCAGCAACTGACGCTGATTGTGCCAGCATCATAAAAACAGGCTCCATCCGGATAGAGCCATAGGCAATGTGGCTTGCCGACAAACACACCGGAACCAATAAATTACTACATTCCGTTGCTTTGGGAACAAGGCTGCGATATGATATAGGATAAGGACCAAAGCCGCCAACCTGCACATCACCTTCATTTTTTACCATGCCATTTACCACAATTCGTTCGGCATTATGCGAGTCCATGGTATAAGCAGCCATACCTATGCCATCGTTTACAACTTCCTTGCCCTGGCAATTCGCCTGCGTCATCACATATTCGCCAACCATCCGCCTCGCTTCCCGCACATACATTTGACTGGTAAAATGCCCGGTGGTTAAAAATTCATCTTTCGGATAGCCATACTGCAGCATTTGAGTTCGGATTTTCAAAGGAATACGCGGGTCGTGCCCTACAAAATAAAAAAGGCCCTTTATGTAGTTTTCATGTGCCTTAAAAATGGCAGAACGTTCGGTATAACCTGCTTCAGGGTAATTCCAGTTCATACCGATCATGTCCGTTGAGAACGGGCCGTTGTTGTTAATGTCGGTTTTCTCATTCGGCATTTCGCTTACGGTCATAAAATCACGAATATTCTTAAATGACTTTTTTTCAATTAAACGGACCAACAATTCGTATCGTTCCGACTTGTAATCATCGGGCATCGTAATGGGGATACGATTTTTGGAATTTTTTGTGAGGCAAACCCGAATATTATAAGTTTGCACCATTTTATTGCCGGCGCCGTCAGGCAGTAACTTATTGTTGCTTATGCCCCATAGCAAGCCGCTTGCTGGGTTACCCGGGATTTTATACGGACTGATGCTATCCGGAAACTGGTGTTTTTCCCTAAACTGGCTTCCGTTATAAGTTTCGTTATACTGCTTATTGTCTTCCCTTCCTACGATATAAGAGACACCTGCTTTCGCCATCAAATCGCCTTCATAGCTGCAATCGATAAATTGCTTGCCGTTAATGACTTTATTGGTTGATTTGCTGGGTGCGAGTGCATTTTCCAGTGTAATAGTTCTTATTTTCAGCCCGGCCTTGCCGACACCTGTAATCCGGTAGCTGAACAACACCTGTACATCAGCCCTTTTTAAATAAGACAAAAATATATTCTCGGCAACATGCGGCTCAAATATCCATTGTTCAAAAGCCCCGTAATATTCACCTACTTTACGGTAAAAATTAAGTGACAGGCCATTTATGGCATATTTATTTCCGATGTCAGTATAACCTAAGCCCCCCGTTGTCAATCCGCCTATACACGTGCCGGGTTCAATCAATAAAACTGATTTGCCCATTTGCTTAGCCGTATACGCCGCAATAACACCTGCCGAAGTACCGCCATACACTACCACATCGAAACTATGAACTGCGTCCGCAGCAACCAGGTTATCAGCCAGTAACAGCAGTAATAAACTTAGCTTAAATATTCTAAATATCTTCATTACGTCCCTGCAGTTAATTTTAAACATCTACTGTTTAAAACGACTTCACTTTTTCCATTTGGAGCAGTTTATCATCAAGCTGGTTAATATACTGGCGATGCCCGGTAACCAATATGGCTGCCTGCAAGCAGCCGTCTTTTTTTGAGATATGAACACGCCTTGATTTTAGCTTAAGCGTAGTTACTATGCCCTCAATGGTATCAAGATTTTCGTATTTAGCGTCGGCAAAAACTATAGTAAAAAGCTTATCGCGGTGAATCTTGTCGATATACCTTTCGAGCAGGTTGAAAAACAATAGCACCATCAACGTAATAATAGTACATATCAACGCCAAAGTATAGTTGCCTGAACCGGCAGCCATTCCTATTGCTGCAGATATCCAAATAACCGAGGCTGTAGTTAACCCGCTAACAGTGAAGCTGTCTTTAAAAATTACACCCGCACCAATAAAACCAATACCGGTAACAATGTTAATGTTAGCACCAACGCCGGCACGCTGCGCTACCATTGTATAAATAGCGGAACCAAGACAAATTAATATAATGGTGCGAAAGCCGGCAGTTTTATTTTTATACTGCCGCTCCAAACCCAGCAAACCACCGCAAATAACCGCTATGGCTATTTTGATGAGGTCGTGATCAGTTATGTTAAATTCCAATGCCGACATGACACGATTAAAGGATTAAATTGATTTACAGGATTGTAATGTACGATTTTCTAACACGAGTAAAGAGATAAAACGATTAACTTGAAGGATATCGAATTGCAAAATCTTGTGAATCCTGCAAATCTTTAAATCGTGTTAAAGATTTTTCCCGGGTTTAATATACCATTTTTATCAAACACCTGCTTTATGCCCCGCCATAGGGCGAAATGTACTTCTCTGTATTTTATGGGCATAAATTCCTTTTGTACCAACCCTATCCCGTGTTCGCCGGATAGTGTTCCTCCTAAGGCGACAGTTAATTCAAATATTTCACGAATACCATCCTTCAATTTGGTGTTCCAGTCTTCATCGCTCATCTTCCCTTTAATGATATTTACGTGTACGTTCCCATCACCTGCATGGCCATAACACACTGATTCAAAACCATATTTATTGCCTGCTTGTTTTATCCCTTTAATTAGCTGTGGCAAGCTGGCTCGCGGCACAACGCAGTCTTCCTCTTTATAAATAGAGTTTGATTTTACCGATACAGCCATCGTTCGCCTCATACGCCAGATTTCTTCTTTCTGGGCAGATGTATCGGCAAACAACACTTCCGTACAGCCGAACTCTTCCAGTACATGGTTTATTTTTTCGCAATCGGCAAAAATCACATCCTGGTTGGTGCCGTCAACTTCAATCAGTAAAAAGGCTTCAACGCCGTCCTTTAAATCAAACGCCAGGCCGTCATTTTCATTAACCCACTCCACTCCTCTTCGCTCCATAAATTCCAACGCCGATGGCACTACCCCTGCCCTAAAGATACCCGACACAGCGGCGCACCCAGCCTCGTTACTACTAAACGAGGCCAGCAGCAAAGCATCTAAAGTTGGCCGTGGAATAAGCTTTACGACAATTTTGGTAATAATACCCAACGTCCCTTCTGAGCCTATCATCAATTGGGTAAGATTATAACCCGATGCATATTTTAATGTATTGGCGCCCGTCCAGATAATTTCGCCGGAGGGTAGTACCACCTCAAGGTTTAGAACATATTCGCGTATAGTACCATATTTAACAACCCGGGGCCCGCCGGAGCCATGCGACACATTGCCGCCTATAAAACAACTGCCCTTACTGGCTGGATCTACAGGGTATAAAAGACCTTTTTGCGCCACCAAATCCATAAAAACTTCGGTAATTACGCCAGGTTCAACTGTCGCCTGCAGATTTTGCTCGTCAATTTGCAGTACCTTGTTAAAGCGTTCCATTGAAATTAACAAACCACCCAAAATTGCCAATGCCCCGCCGCTTAAGCCTGTACCTGCCCCGCGTGGGGTAACCGGGATTAAGTTTTCATTACACAACTTCATCAATGCCGAAACTTCCCCGGGCGATTTTGGCCGGGCAACAACTTCCGGGTAAAAACGTAAATCCTCGGTTTCGTCGTGGCTGTATTTTTCAAGTTCGCCATGCCCGGTTATAACATCAGCATCGCCGATAATAGCTTTAATTTCAGCAAGGATCCCTTTGGATATTTTATTGAACGTCATACAGTTATAACTATATTTGAATATTCGACTCTGCCTCTCATCGGCGGGTTTAATTTTTTAATAGATACGCGAATAGTATCAGCAAATGAAAATTGTCGCTTTATTTCGTCTGCAATTGATTGTGCAACAGTTTCGATCAATTTGGTAGTTCTTTTCATTTGCTCCCCGGTGATCGCGTAAACCCGTTCATAATCAACGGTATTGCTTATCTTGTCTGCTTTAATATCGCCAGGTGGCGTAAAACTTACATCAACGTCAACAATAAATTTACAGCCAAGTTTTTGTTCTTCGGGATAAAAGCCATGAAAAGCAAAAAACTCGGCGCCATGCAGGGAAATGGTTATCATGTTTCAAAAGTAGCAGATTTTGTTGGTTTAAAAGCTGGTTTAAAAGTTGGTTTAATCAAGAAAATGCATCATCATGAACTTCCCGAGGCACAAATGGCTATTTATGTGGGCTGATAGTTTGCCCTAATCCACATCGTATCCTAATGCACCATCAGATGAAAGCAGTGGTTTAATAATTTTAGCATTAATGTAGAAATATTTTTAGGTAGACATTTTCATCAAAAACCATGTTTAAACTATTTAAACATACTTTTTGATATAAAGTGGCTTCTGGTATCTAAAAACAGCATTTTTGGATTAAATAAGTCCACTTTAAATGATATATCTTTGCCCACCAATTTTACACTAAGCATATGTCTAAAAAAGATATCTACGAATCGCCTGATTATTATTTAGCTGATGAATTACTCTCCGAAGAGCATAAACTGATACGTGCCAGCGTGCGCGATTGGGTTAAAAAAGAAGTAAGCCCTATTATTGAAGATTACGCGCAGCGTGCCGAATTCCCCAAACACCTGATAAAAGGTCTTGGCGAAATAGGCGCCTTCGGCCCTACAATACCTGTTGAGTATGGCGGCGCCGGGCTTGATTACATGGCCTATGGCATCATCATGCAGGAAATTGAGCGCGGCGATTCAGGTATCCGTTCGACTGCATCGGTACAGGGCTCGTTGGTTATGTACCCTATCTACGCATATGGATCAGAAGAACAAAAACAAAAATACCTACCCAAATTAGCCACCGGTGAATTAATGGGCTGTTTTGGCCTAACTGAACCCGACCAGGGTTCTGATCCGGGTGGTATGACTACCAACTTTAAAGATGCCGGTGACCATTACGTTTTAAACGGCGCTAAAATGTGGATATCAAACTCACCGTTTGCCGATATTGCCATTGTGTGGGCTAAAAATGAAGCCGGCAAAATACACGGCTTAATTGTTGAGCGTGGCATGGAGGGCTTTACCACACCCGAAACACATAATAAATGGTCGTTAAGGGCATCATCAACCGGCGAACTGGTTTTTGATAACGTTAAAGTACCAAAAGAAAACCTGTTGCCTAACGTTTCTGGCTTAAAAGGGCCACTTGGCTGCCTTAACCAGGCACGTTACGGTATAGCCTGGGGTGCCCTGGGCGCAGCCATGGATTGTTATGATACCGCCTTGCGTTATTCAAAAGAACGCAAGCAATTTGGTAAAGCTATAGGCGGGTTCCAGTTGCAGCAAAAAAAGCTGGCTGAAATGATTACGGAAATAACAAAAGGTCAATTATTGGTTTGGCGTTTAGGTACTCTAAAGAACGAGAATAGAGCCACCCCTGCTCAAATATCAATGAGTAAACGTAATAGTGTAGAAACTGCATTAAATATCGCCCGCGATGCCCGCCAGATGCTCGGTGGCATGGGCATTACCGGTGAGTATCCAATAATGCGGCACATGATGAACCTTGAATCGGTAGTTACATACGAGGGAACACATGACATACATTTACTTATAACCGGCATGGATGTAACCGGATTGGAGGCTTTTAAATAAAAGGCAACCTTAATCTAAAAAAAACCGTTTAACCGCAAGTAAATCTCACCCCTTTTGGGAGCGAGGTGTATATTTGTACTTACATATTGGTTAATGGTGCCCTTACCTGTAATTAATAAAAACTCTCTGATTAACAAGTTATTACTTGTACCGGCTATTTTTTGCCTGCTATTTTCCTGTACCAAAAAAGATGCTGATACGGGCGACTACTCTGAGCTGTTCAAAGCATTTACCGCCGAGCTGGCAAAACCCATACACCATCACACACTTGAGCAGGAGCAGACGTTCATAGATTCTGCTTATCGCGAAATCAAAAATCCATTTGTTAACGATATCTTCCGTTATTACGGCTTAAAATTTTTATACTATAAAAAAGGCATCAATCAACCTAAAAAAGCTTTAGTATATGCCGACAGCATGCTGATGATGGCAAAAAAAAGTGTTAACAGCAAGCAATACGTTAGCAACTACGCCGAGGCAAACTTTGCGAAAGGCGATGCCTACTTTAGTCTTTCACAATATAGCCTTGCCTACCAGTGTTATTACCAGGGTTATTTTATGGGTAAAAACAACCTAAAGAATGAAATACTGGCTGAATACACCTATCGCATGGGTATGGTGATGTTTAAACAGACCCATTATCCAGAGGCTGCTAAATATTTTAAAGAAAGCTACAGGCTAAGTCTATCTTACAAAGAAAGTTTCACATCTTTTTACCAGCGCCAGGAATTGCTTGATAATGTAGGCGAAAGCTTTAAAAACAATGGCAATTTAGATAGCGCCGCTGTCTATTTTAACAAAACGCTTGAATATATTGATGCAAACAGTGGCAAATATACCGGCCCCGGTCAAACAAGGCTTATTAATGTGGCGCGCGCGGTTACTTTTGGCAACCAGGGCGAAATTGCGATGCTAACAGGCCAACACGAGCAAGCTGCCCTACTATTAAAAAAGAGCATCGATATAAATCTTAAGAAATCGAACGATTTTATGAATGCCCAAATGGTCGAAATAAACCTGGGCAAATTATACTTCAGCAATCGGCAATATCAGCCATTTACAGCTTTATTAGCCGATTTGCGCAGGCAGCTCGATACCGTAAAAAACGAAGAAGCTGAAACCAGCTGGTATTTACTGATGAGTAAATACTATGTACAAACCGGCGATTTTTCAAAGGCCTTTGCACACCTTGAAAAATACAACTCGTTAAAGGATTCTATAACTAAACGGGCAAGTTCGTTAAAAGAGACTGATGTAAACCAGCAACAGGCCAACTACGATAAACAATACCAGATTGAAAACCTGAAGGACAACAATAAAGTTCAGTTGATTTACATATACCTGGCCGTTATTTGTGCTGTAATGGCAACTATAATTGTAGCGCTGGTGTATCGTAACTGGAAAAAATCAAAAAATGACATAAGGATTGTACGGCATTTGAACACCCAAATAAGCAAGCAAAAAAACGATCTGGAAGTTACGCTGGATGAACTAAAACAAAGCAGCCAGGAAAAAGACCGCATATTGCGTACAGTAGCACACGATTTAAGAAACCCAATTGGAGGCATAGCATCGTTAACGCAGGTGATGATGGATGATGAGTTTAATGATGAACAGAAGGAGCTTATTACACTGATAAAAGAAACTTCAAACAATTCGCTGGAACTGATAAACGAAATACTGGAAGTTACGAACAGTGGCACCAGCCAGCTAAACAAAGAGCTGGTCGACATTAATTCGTTGCTAAGTAAAAGTGTTGAACTATTACGTTTTAAAGCCGCTGAAAAAGGTCAGAAGATTAAACTCGAGCAGCTTGAACAGCCCGAGGAGCTGCTGATAAGCCGCGAAAAAATATGGCGGGTTATAGGCAATTTAATTAGTAATGCCATTAAATTCAGTGCAGCGGGCGAAACCATTGTTGTTAAAGCTATCGTCCATAAAAATGAGTTAAAAATATCGGTACAAGATTCGGGCATTGGCATACCTGCGAACGTGCAGGACAAGGTTTTCAACATGTTTACCGAAGCTAAGCGCCCCGGCACCGTGGGCGAAAAATCGTTTGGGCTTGGCCTGTCAATAAGCAAGCAGATTATTGAAAACCACGATGGTAAAATTTGGTTTGAAAGCGATGGTAAAACGGGCACCACGTTTTATATTAGCCTGCCAAGGCAAAAGCAAAGCAAAGCATCGGTTGCACAAAACACAGGCAATGGTGTTGAAACCTACGCATAAGGTTGTCAAAAACAACTAATTCCCGCTCAAAAAATCAGCATACCAATAGCCGGATCCTTTTATAATACGCTGCTGGGTTTCAAAATCTACATATATCAATCCAAAACGGGGGTGATACCCTTCTGCCCATTCAAAATTGTCGGTTAAAGTCCAGATAAAATAGCCGCTTACCTTTAAACCTTCATTTTTTGCTTTTAAAACCTGGGTAAGGTATTGTTGCAGGTAGGCTACCCGTTGGGGATCGTCTACCTTACCGTCGGTTACATTGTCGGGGAAAGCAGCACCATTTTCTGTTATGTAGATTTTTTTTATTTGCGGATAGCCATTAAACTGCTTAAGCATCTGGTATATCGATGGCGGATAAACTTCCCACTTCATATCCGTTAAAGGCACTCCCCTCTTTTCTGCTTTCACCAGCGATGCACCAACGTAAGGAGTAAAAAATGAATTTTTAACAATTTCACGGGTGTAGTTTTGTACCCCTATAAAATCAAAATCGAACTTCATCAGTTCCTCATCGCCGGGGAGCTTATACTTTTCAATGCCTTTTAATGCGGCAACCTCGATTGGGTAACCAAGCCCCAATACCGGCTCAATAAACAAGCGATTAAGCAACGCGTCTACCCGTTTGGCAGCAGCAACATCTTTCGGCTTATCAGTGTGTGGCTCGATGTAGGAGCAGGAAAATGTTGTACCTATTTCGGCGCCGGGTACCAGTTCACGCAACACCTTCCCTCCCGCAGCCATACATAAAACTGCATGATGTATTGCGGGTAAAAAGTTTTTAAGCCCGGTACGGCCGGGAGCATGTATCCCCAAAAAATAACCTGCGCCGGTAAACACTCCCGGCTCATTCATTACCATCCAGTGTTTTACGCGGTCGCCAAAATTTTGGGCACAAACAGTTGCAAAGTTGGTAAACCAGTCAACAATTTCGCGATTTGTCCAGCCGCCTTTTGCTTCCAGGGTTTGTGGCAAATCCCAATGATAAATGGTAAACCAGGGTTCAACCCTCTGTTCAATACAGTAATTAATAACACGGTTATAAAAATCGATACCGGCCTGGTTTATTTCTCCTGAACCGTTGGGCAATATACGGGGCCATGAAATTGAAAACCTGAAACAGGGAATGTTTAGTTGTTTAACAATGTCGATATCCTGCTTGTATTCGTTATAAAAGTCGCAGGATGTGTGCGGCAGATCGCCGTTTAATATTTTTCCTTTTTTAGCAGAAAATACGTCCCAAATGGATTGCCCTTTGCCGTGCGCGTCAAACGCACCCTCAATCTGTAAAGCAGCAGCAGAAACGCCCCAGACAAAATCATCCCCAAAAACCTGTTTGTTTATATGTATATCCTGCGAAGTGCTTCCCATTAACTAACTATTGTAAAGCCAAATTGTGCAATACAATTAAATAAAAGAAATTTTTGGATAAATAGTTTAGTGAATAAAAGAAGATTTCATACTTCTTAATATCATCCACTCACGCAAATTGGTAAAAAGCTTCGAAAATTTTATTATCAGTTTCATAACAAGCGTATTTATTTACAACTAAGGTAGGCAACCAGTATGTAGCAGGTATATTATTAGTATTATGTTATTGTTAACTGGTAATAGCATTGTAAACCAATTTGTTTTACTGTTTACTATATTTTTATTTTTGCAGGATGAAAGCCTATTTTAACCGCCTGTTTCAATTCGATGCGTATGCCAACCAAATTATTTTAGATGCCATTATTAAGGCTGGCGAGCCCGAAAAAGCAGCACAATTAATGGCCCATATTTTGGCCGCGCAGCAAATATGGCTTAACCGTTGTTTAGGATTACCACAGGCGGCAGTTGAATTATGGATCGGCCCCGGTGCAAAAGCAACTGGGTTCGCCGAAAAGATACAAGAAAATCACTCAGCGTGGATAATATGCCTGAACGGCTTTACCGATACCGATTTCGACAACACAATATACTACCAAAATCTTCGTGGCGATAAATGGGAGAGCAAGCTGGTTGATATTTTAGCACATGTAATTAACCATGGCACCCATCACCGCGCGCAAATTGGCCAGCAACTGAAGTTTAATGGCGCCGAAACACTGCCAAATACAGATTATATTGCTTACATCCGACAAATAAATAGTTAACCTATGTTGTGTGTTGCTTATTTTTGGCCGCATAAAACCTATAAAATGAAAAAACTGTTCTTAATATTACTTACTGGCTCTTTACTTTACAGTTGCTCAAACCAGAAGGTCGAAAAAAAAGCCATTATGGAAGATGTAATGAAAGTGCATGAAAAAGTAATGGAGGTTGAAGGGCAGGTAATTGCCAACCGCATGAAATTGGATACCTTGATAACCCAAAACAAAATATCGGCAAAAGACTCGGCCAAGACGCTGGTAAAAAAAATGAGCGCTGCCGAAGATGCTATGGAAGACTGGATGCACAAATTTGATTACGAGCAGAAAGGAAAATCGGACGACGCCGTTATAACGTATATGAACGCTCAAAAAAAGCTGATAATGGCCATCGATTCGCAACTGAACACAGCAGTAAAAGAATCAAACATCTACCTAAAAACGGTCAAAATAAAATGAAGAACACAGGTTACATAATTGCACTTATCTTACTGGGCTGCGGATGCAAGTTTAATGATAGTACTACAAAAACATTACCTATTTACGGCAACAAGGAACCTGTTACCAAAACAGTAAACGGCAAGCAGGTAACCGATACCGTTTACCAAACCATACCCGCATTTAAGTTTGTAAACCAGTATGGTGACACTATCACCGAAAAAAGTCTCGAAGGTAAAATATACGTGGCCGATTTCTTTTTTACCACCTGCCCTACCATCTGCCCCGTTATGCACCGCAATATGCTGCCGGTTTACAACGAATTTAAAAACAACCCCGATTTCAGGATACTGTCGCATAGTATCGATCCTAAATATGATACAGTACCAGTGCTAAAAAAATATGCTGATAAAATGGGCATCGCTGGTAACACCTGGTGGTTGCTGCACGGTAACAAGGACGCCACATACACCATTGCAAAAAGCTATTTGGTGGCTGTACAGGAAAAGAATGCACAGGAAAATTATACGCACGACGGCTTTTTTATACTGATTGATAAGCAAAAACGAATACGCGGCACCTACCAGGGTACAGACCCTGCTGAAGTAGAAAAGATGACTGCCGATATCAAAATCCTGATGGCCGAACCCGGCCAAAAAGCGGCAAAATGAAAATATGGCTTATCATTTCTGCTTTCATGGCTATGCTCGTTATCACAGCTTCGTGCCAAAACGACGGGCAGATTGAATTTAATCGTTTCTACTCCAATGGAAGTGTAGTCTACCAGGCGCATTGCCAAAACTGCCACGGAGCTAAAGGTGAAGGTTTGCAGGGGCTTATCCCGTCACTTAGCGATTCCACCTACTTAAAAAACAATAAAAACACGCTTGCGTGTCAGCTCAACGGCGGTTTAAAAGGAAAAATAACGATTTTAAATAAGGAATTTGAAGGCGAAATGCCCGCCAGTAAGCTCTCCCCCCTTGAAATTGCGCAGGTGCTTACCTATGTTACCAATTCTTTCGGCAATAAACTGGGCACTGTAAATACCGACCGGGTAAATACTGATTTGGCTAAATGTAAATAATTATCGCTACTTTAATCGTCTTCAATTAGCAAATGGCGAATTTCTTTAATCCAATTTCGTTAACAAGGGTATTTGAGTTAAAAACTCCAATACAGGCAGTTACCACTCATATTTCGCGTACCACGCCAACCGGTTTTTCCGTTACCCGGTTGTCCAACTTCGAATTTATCTTTCTCTCTGACCTTTCGTTAGGCACCTTAATTAAAAACGGCAAACCACCTGCGGTTAACGGCATACAAACCCGGGTGGTACTTACCCAGGTCGGCAAAAATACAGCAGTTACTTTTACAACTAAACGACGGTTTGAGCTAATTTTGACATTAGGAGCCTGGGGATTATTTACCATATTTCAATTGGTTGGCAAACAGTCCATACCTATCTGGATTACCACCGTATTTTTTCCAGGCTTGTTGATCTTTTTCTTTCTGCTCTACCGGATACAGGAGAACATGCTGCAAAACAAGGCCGAGGCGTATTTAAAACAGGTTTAATTAAAATCTGCTACCTTTGCTGTGCAAAACGTTCTATCGCTGGTCGCTTTCGGGTGGCCGGAGGAAAGTCCGGGCAACACAGAGCATCCTGCTTCCTAACGGGAAGGCGCCGGCAGCCGGCGACAGCAAGTGCCACAGAAAATATACCGCCTTGATTCGTTGGGGTAAGGGTGAAAACGTGAGGTAAGAGCTCACGGCTTTTCCGGGCGACCGGGATTGCGGTAAACCTCAGGAGTTGAAAAACCAAATAGGTCCCGGACGCGGAGCTGCTCGCTTCCTAATCCGCCTGTTGCAAAACAGGTGATTTGCCGGGATGGGTAGGTTGATTGAACCTGCAAGCAATTGCAGGGCCAGATTAATGATAGAAACCATTAGCAATAGTGGAACAGAACCCGGCTTACAGGTTTGCTGCTGATACACCCCTTCCGGTAACGGGAGGGGTTATTTTTTTAACACGATTTAAGGATTAAAAAGATTTACAGGATTTTGAAAGGAGGAGATTTGGCAACTTTTAAAAAGTTGTCAGATCTAAGCTCGGTGTAGTATCGCCGCGTTTGTCCTTCGGACTTCCCTTCTTTCGGTCTTTCGGACTTTTCTGACGTTTCCGACTCAAATCAACTTTTTCAACCTTACAAAAACCATTCGTTCAAAAATGTGTTTGGTTTTCTATACATTTACATATATTCGTAACATCTTACCACAAAAACGAAAAACAAAAACTATTGATGACCAATGGCTAAAATTTTAATAATTGACGACGAACGTTCGATACGCAGTACACTGCGGGAAATACTTGAATATGAAGACTATGTAGTTGAAGATGTTGACAACGGCATTGACGGGCTCGAACTGATACGTAAAAATGACTACGACCTGGTGCTGTGCGACATCAAAATGAACCGCATGGACGGCATGGAAGTACTTACTGAAGGTCTTTCAATTAAACCCGACCTGCCGTTCATTATGATATCGGGGCATGGTACGGTTGAAACAGCAATAGAAGCCAGCAAAAAAGGGGCGTTCGATTTTATTTCCAAACCGCCCGACCTCAACCGCCTGCTGATTACTGTACGCAACGCGTTAGACCGCGGAAGTTTAGTAACAGAAGCTAAAGTATTAAAAAGAAGGGTATCAAAAGTCCGCGCTATTTTGGGCGAATCGCAGGCCATAAAAAAAATAAAGGAAACCATTGAGCGCGTTGCCCCTACCGATGCGAGAGTGCTGGTTACCGGTGCTAACGGCAGCGGTAAAGAACTGGTTGCGCGCTGGCTGCACGAAAAGTCAAACCGGTCAAATGCGCCCCTAATTGAGGTTAACTGTGCTGCTATACCATCTGAATTAATTGAAAGTGAACTATTTGGCCACGAAAAAGGTTCTTTTACATCTGCCATAAAACAACGTATAGGCAAATTTGAATCAGCCAATGGCGGCACACTCTTTTTAGACGAGATCGGCGACATGAGCCCATCAACTCAGGCTAAAGTGCTGCGTGCCCTGCAGGAAAATAAAATAACCCGGGTTGGCGGCGAAAAGGAGATTGATGTGGATGTACGAGTGGTTGCTGCGACAAATAAGGATTTGTTAAAGGAAATTGATGCAGGTAATTTCCGTATGGACCTTTACCACCGGCTAAGCGTTATCCTGATACACGTACCGCCGCTTACCGACCGCAAGGATGACATTCCATTATTAACACAAAGCTTCCTGGATGAAATCTGCAACGATTATGGTATGCCGGTTAAAAAGATATCGGAAGCCGCCCTGGAAGCGCTTAAGGCACTGCCTTGGACGGGCAACATCCGCGAGCTGCGTAACATGATTGAGCGTTTGATTATTTTAAGCGACAGGACGATTACCGACAGCGATGTTAAAATATTTGCTAATCCTTCATCACCTGCCGTAGTATCCAATGGCAACGCAGCACCTCAGACAGATTTCGACCAGTTTACCAATTTCCAGGAATATAAAGACTTTGCTGAACGCGAGTATATTAAGTTCAAACTGGAAAAAAATAACTGGAACGTATCAAAAACTGCCGACGATATCGATATCCAGCGTAGTCACCTATACAGCAAAATTGAGAAATTTGGGTTAAAAAGAGGGGAATAGGTTAGTTTAAAGGTTGATTGAGTTGGATTAAGTTGATTAGGTTTCATACCAGAAACCAACGCTATCAACCTAATCCAACTATATCAACTTGGTAAACTCTAACCGAACTTACTCAACCTAATCCAACTCAATCAACATATTCAACCAATTTTTTGCTTTTCTCCCAAAAAAAACTACCTTTCGGTTACTAACCCAATTATTTAAACCGAATGGCTCATTCAGTAACCACACAACAACCAGCAGACGATTTTGACGCTGCCCCTACCCGCTTATTCTCATTAGACGCCCTTCGGGGTTTTGACATGTTTTGGATTATGGGTGCCGACGAAATTTGGTACACCATGAAAACTGCTACCCACGGCCAATCGGCGTTTTGGAATGCCATGGCAAACCAATTCACCCATCCTGATTGGAACGGCTTCCATGCCTACGACCTAATTTTCCCGTTGTTTTTATTCATGGCTGGCGTGTCGACACCATTTTCGGTTGGCCGCGAACTGGAGAAAGGTAAATCGCGTGAGCAGCTGCTTTGGAGAGTTATAAAACGTGGTTTTATCCTGGTACTTTTAGGAATCATTGCTAATAATGGCCTTCAAATAAGGCCTATTGCCGAAATCAGGTTCGGGAGCGTGCTTGGGCGCATCGGCCTGGCCTATATGTTTGCCAACATCATTTACCTGTATGCACGGGAATATGCACTGATATTCTGGTTCTTTTTCTTTATCATAGGGTACTATCTGCTGCTTAAATTTACGGCCGCACCAGGTTTTCACATCGGCGACCTGACGCCACAGGGAAACTTTGCTTCATACATAGACCGACTAGTGTTGCCAGGTCATTTATACGTACCGTATCCCGATGGCCGGCCAAATATGCATGATCCGGAAGGACTTTGTTCAACCATACCGGCAATAAGCACAGGCCTGCTTGGTATAATGGCAGGCTTAACGTTAAAAAGTAAAAAGCTGTCTCAAATGGCAAAAACCTCGCGGCTGGCGATCGCCGGTGTCGTATTTATACTTGTTGCTTTAATTTGGAATTTCGATTTCCCCATCAATAAAAATCTTTGGTCAAGTTCGTTTGTGATGATGGTTGGTGGGATAAGCTTGTTGTTGATGTCGTTATTCTATTTTATCATCGATGTAAAAGGCTATAAAAAATGGACATTTTTTTTCCGGGTGATAGGCATGAACTCTATCCTGATATACATGTCGGGCCACTTTATAAACTGGAATTACACCAACGACGGCTTTTTTAAATGGCTGGGCCAGCTAGCCGGCGAGCCTTATGGAGCTGTGCTAATGGCGATAACGTTTGTGTTGATTAAATGGGTATTTTTGTATTATTTGTATGAGAAGAAAACGTTTTTGAGAGTGTAAATTAAGTCAACAGTCTCGAGTCCAAAGTCTTAAGTCAAAACAAAAAACAGAGTTCGACTTAAGACTTTAGACTTTATACTAAACCCTATTGCTTTGCGAGATACCTCAGCCCTTCCGAAAACTAATTCTCCCGCTTAAACAAATCAGCAACAAAGGTTGGGCAGCTGTCAAAGTCTTTGTATTGAATTTTAAAGTTATGGGTCAGCGAATGATAATACATAAAACAATTCCTTATTAGCGTATTAATGGTTATATATGCAATACCCTTAGTAAAACATCATGAATTTGCAAAAAACTGCTGCAGCACTCCCCTTATTGCTATGTATCGCTTTTACCGCAATAGCTCAGCCCAATAAAAAGAATGTTGTAAAACCACCCGCAAATAGCCCCGAACAACTTTTTTTACATCCGCCGGAATCGGCAAAGCCAGGCGTTTTGTGGATGTGGATGGGCGCCAATGTGAGCAAAGCAGGGATCACCAAAGACCTGGAAGCTTTAAAGGAAGAAGGCTTTAACAACACTACCATGCTAGGCCTTGCCGATGTAACCAATCCATGGGGCGCCCCAATAGATAAAGATCCTACACCCGAGGTGATTGCCTGGACAGAACCCTGGTGGGCATTGGTGAAACACGCTGCTAATGAGTCGAAACGATTGGGGATGACCATGGGCTTGTTCAACGGTGCGGGCTATGCCACC
The DNA here is from genome assembly GCF_024055575.1 of Mucilaginibacter flavidus. Lineage (GTDB taxonomy): Bacteria > Bacteroidota > Bacteroidia > Sphingobacteriales > Sphingobacteriaceae > Mucilaginibacter > Mucilaginibacter flavidus. The sequence continues at coordinate 19,539 of NZ_JAMXOE010000026.1, forward strand.
AGCGGCGGTGTTTGGATAACACCCGAACTTTCAATGCAGCAGCTGAGCTGGTCGCAGAAAAGGATTAGCGGCAACAGTGGCAAACAAAAAATAGAGTTGGACAGACCAAAAGTCGACCCGCGCTCCAATGCCCGGTTCCCGACTTACAACGCCAAAAATGGCAAAATAGAAATGCCCGAAATACCGGAGCGTAAAACCTATTATAAAGACATTGCAGTGTTGGCCATGCCGGCAAAAGATACTGTTTTTAAAAGTTCTATCATCGACCTCACCCCATTGATGACGCCCGATGGCAAACTTGAGTGGGATGCACCCGAAGGCAACTGGGTAATTTATCGCTTTGGCCATACCACCATGGGTGCAGCCGTACAGCCCGCGCAATGGCAGGCCGCAGGTTTTGAATGTGATAAAATGAGCCCCAAAGCCGTTGAATTTCACATGGACCATGTGATTGGCGAAATTAAAAGACATCTTGGCCCACTTGTGGGCAATACTGTTGACCATGTTTATTTCGACAGTTACGAAGAAAACGATGCCACCTGGACGCCAAAAATGCGCGAAGAGTTCGCAGCGCGCCGGGGTTATGACATATTGCCTTACCTGGCGACATTTGCCGGCCGAACCGTAGAAGGCCGGGAACAAACCGATCGTTTCAGGAATGATTTTAATAACACGGTGCAGGACCTTTACCGCGATGTGTATTATATTACTATCGCCAAAAAACTTAAAGCTGCCGGCTTGAATTTTCAATCGGAGCCCTATGGCGGCCCATGGCGGTCTGACGAAGTAGTGCCGCTGGTTTCGAATGTGATGGGTGAGTTCTGGACCCATGATGGTACTTTTGCGCCTTACGAACTGGATGGAGTGATTGCCTCTTTAAGGAGATCGAACCAAAATATATTGGCAGCTGAGGCCTTTACCGGCCAGCCTGCCGATAGTAAGTGGAGCGAAACACCTGCATGGTTAAAGCCGGTTGGCGATGAGGCCTTTTGCGCCGGTGTTAATAAAATAATAATACACCGTTTTGTTCAACAGCCCTGGGACGATAAATACAAGCCGGGCAACGCAATGGGCCAATGGGGCACACATTTCGACCGTACCCAAACCTGGTGGAAGCCTGCAAAGGCTATGGTTAATTACCTGCAACGCTGCTCTGCCATGCTGCAATGGGGGCATTATGTACCAAACACTTTGGACGATTTTGGTGTGAGACTGGGTAACATGAATATCGTTTTGAAAGAAATCCACCGAAAAGAAAACAACACCGACGTTTATTTTGTGGCCAACACTTCGCATTACCCAGGCAATGCCGATTGCACTTTTAACGTAGCAGGCTTGCAGCCAGAATTGTGGGACCCGGTTGCCGGAACAATGCGCGATTTAAATGAATTCACCCAAAAAGATGGCAAAACCAGTATCACCTTAAAATTCGACGATGCACAAAGCTTTTTTATAGTTTTCAGGAAACCGTTTGTGAAGCTGGGTTTTATCCAAAAGGCAAATTTTACTGCAAGCAAACCGGTGCTTAGCCTGGATGGCCCGTGGATAGTTAAATTCGATGCGGCCTGGGGCGGGCCGGCCACCGCTGTAAAATTTGACGAACTGACCGACTGGGCTGCAAATGCAGACAAGGGGATTAAATATTACAGCGGTACTGCCGTTTACTCCAAAACGTTCAATATCCCTAAAGACGAACTCGCAAAACTTAACCATACCGTATACATTAACCTGGGCACGGTTAATTGTATTGCCAGGGTATTTATAAACAATAAGGATGCAGGCGTGGTATGGACTGCGCCGTGGCGAATTGCTATCCCAACTACAATGCTGGGAACTGCAAACGAAATAAAAATTGAAGTCACAAACGTTTGGGCAAACAGGCTTATCGGTGACGAGCAGGAACCGGCAGATATGAAATGGCTGCCCAATATGTATATGTACAACAGCGGCCAGTATCTTAAAGAATTCCCTGATTGGTTTTTGAAAAATGAACCCCGTCCCTCAAAAGGAAGATATTGTTTTACCACCTGGAATTATTTTGACAGTAAATCGAAGTTGTCGCCTTCGGGATTACTGGGGCCGGTGAAGATTGAGGAAGATGCGTTTTAAGACATTTTTTTTGTAGAGACGCAATACTTGCGTCTCCCCACGTACAGGGTGATCGGCACTTTTCAGAGACAACATCTCGCAAAAGCGTTCCATTTTCACAACGGAACACCCCGAACGGTATGGAACATGCTGATTATCAGAATATTTGAGTTTTATCAGAACATAAGTGACTGATAATCAATCATTACAGAGTTTAAGCTCTTCAGATACATTTCTGTAATTTGTTAATAATCAGAATGTTTCACATTTTGAGTTAATTAAGCAGTTTCTCCCGCCACCCAACTTTCTTTATCAGCAAACCGGTTAATCATCATTGCGGCGACAGTATCACCAGTGGCATTTAGCAAGGTAGCAACCGGGTCGATCAATGTGCCGATGATAATGGCCGGCGGCAGTGCTTCAGGTGGAAAACCATAGGCCGAAATAAACAACAACTCGCCAACATAACCGCCGTTGGGTATGCCGCCCTCAACAATACTCACCAGTACCGTCATGCCCAACGCAAGCAGGATAACATCAGGACTGTTGAAACTCTTGCCGAACATGGCGAATACAGCCGCCATTTTCAAGATAGAGGAAATGCTAGAACCATCTTTATGTAAAGTGCCGCCTAAGGGGATGGTTATGCCGGCAATTATATCAGATACGCCCATCTTTTTCGCTCCATCGAGATTGGCCGGAATAGTTGCTATACTGCTGCAGGTACCCACCGCCGTAGCCGACGGAATGATGTTATTGCGCCAATATTTTTTTACGCCTTTAACTCCGCCAGCGATAAAGGCATAAATGCTAAAAAATACTGCGTAGTAAAAAATGCTTACTCCATAGCCAATACCCATTGTATGTGCGTAAGTACCAAACAGCGAAGGTCCGAAAACTGCAACCTGGTAAGCAAAATATGCACCTAAACCAATTGGCCCAAGCTTCATGATAAGCACAAATACGTTTTTAAATACTTCGTTACCGGAGTTTAGAAACCGGCGAAAGTCGGTGCCTTTCTCGCCTGCATTTAAGGTGCCGAAGCCTATTAAAATGGCGAATATGATCATGGCCAGCATGTTTTTGCGCGATAGCAGCTGGTAAAATTCGCCGGTGGTGAATAGTTGAGTTATTTGGTCGCCCGAAAGCGCTTTATCGGTATGTGTTGATGCAGCACCGACGATGGCCTGTTGATGAACCGGAAAAATAGTCACCGCCACAATGGTCACCAGGGCCGCAACAAGCACCGTACCCAAAAACACCAGCGTCATAATAATCATTATGCGGTTTAGCTTTTGGTTACCGTGAAGGTTAGCGATGGCTGATGCAATGGCGAAAAATACTAAAGGGATAACGGCAACAAACAGCAGGTTTAAAAATATATCGCCGATAGGCTTAAGCACTTCGGCTTGCTTACCGAGCAGGATACCTGCAAGGCTACCGATGAGGATGCCGCCTATCAGCAAAAACATGCCGCTATAATTTTTTACCCAATTAGCCATACGATGGTTTTGGGTGGTAAGATAGTTATATTATTAAAAAATGTTAAGCGCTATATTATTGTTATTATAAACCTGACAAAGGCCATACAATCTGTTTGATAAACTGTGTATGAAACAGCAATGGCGCGGGCGCAACCATCCAGAAGAAAACCCAGGCATGAGCCACCATTTTATTCTTTAAAAACTTGACGTTGCGACCCGCCAGGGCTTTTTCAACCAAAACCAATAAACCCTGGATAATGAAATACAAAAGCGGCAAGCCATAACCATGGTTTACCGGAACACTCAAAGCAAGCTCATGCAGCAAGCCTGAAAATATAAAGGCCAGCATTAATGCTATTGCCGGACCTGTCTTTTTACGCAAGGGGCGGAAAATGGCAATTGATGTCATTTCGGTAAAGGCTAAATTCCAGCGTTTGCTCCAAAATTCAGCGAGGCTTAAAGCATGCGCAGGTTGTTTGAACAAGAAATAAGTATTGACACCTGATAACCTCCATGAGCCGGCGCTAACGCTTAACAAACCAAAATGTAAGATCAAGCTTAGACCGACGAGCAACATTATGCTAACAATAGTATAAGTCAGATCCTGGTTAAAATGAAAAGAAACAATTAAATGGGCTAACAGGATGAGCACCCCTCCCATTGCCATTCGACTAACTCCAAACCTGATCATCGCCCAGGCGTTGGGAAGCGCCTTTGCGCCAAGTGTTTCAAAAGGTTCGGCCCGCATACCTGCCCAGCCTGTGGCAAAAACAAACCATTGTTTAAAAGTAAGCTTGAGCTTTTTGCCTTTATAACTTTCTGCTACCGCGATAACTTTCATAGCGGTAAATGTCAGCGCAATTAGCGATAGCATCCGGGCAATAGGATAATCGCGCAGAAAGATAAGATAAACGGCAAAAATACTAACGACCAGTAATAGCCAGCTCTGCCAAATCACCCCCCGCTTAATTAACGCGTAGCCAACGAAAGCTACTGCTAAATTTATCAGCCCGAAATAAACAATATGCAGTATAAGTTCCATGCTAGTTTTGATGAAGATTAAAATAAAACGCAAGACCGTAAACCGCACTGAGCGAAATAAATAATAATACTAAAACTACTTCGGCCAGCTTGTTCAATTTTCCCGCGGGAAAGTTAGACCTGTCGAAATAAAAGAATTGGATTAAAACCCGTGACACCCAATAAGCGGCGATAAATCCGTTAATAATTATTGCAAGGTTTGAGCCGTTGGTTAGCTCCCTGTAATCGAACATAGAAAGTAAGCCGAAACAAAGGTTTATGACGAGAATATAAGCGGCATACGTCCAAAACATCTGTTTAATTAATGGCTGAACTTTGGCTAACTCCCCTTTCCAGCCGAGCACCTTTGGGATGAAAAAGCTACCAGCTACCAAGCCTGTTTGTGCCAGGCCTGCCAGGCGAATAAGTTGTTGGATAACAGTTTGGTCGGGTTCCATATATCGATTAGGCTAAATCAGGACACAAATGTAATAAATATATTGAACTTTCAATATTTATTGAAATAATAATTCATTATTAAGTATGTGGATCTCACGGGTATAATAAATTTATATATTCGGAATATCGCCATTTCCGTCGTTTTAGCGCAGGCCGTTGACCTGCGCTGACAGATTGAACCCCTTCAGGGTTAGTAATTAGCGCAATGTAGATACTTTTTGGCTTGCTTGAAATTTACGCTATTGAATAATAGTGACCCTGAAAGGGTCAAACCCACCAGCGATGGGCAACGCCCATCGCGAAACCGCCAAAATCATTTTCTATACCATTTTCGCATACGTCGGCTGACAGATAAAAGATAGCATCCATTCGTCGCAAAATGCAAACTAACTATTTTATTGCCGGCGCTTGCTGCTCCAATTGCCCCATCTTATCAAACATAATCTTAAACGTATTCCACGGCGTATTGTCACCGCCCTGCGGGTTTGCAACGCGACCATAATATCCATCCAAAAACTGGCTCGGCGACGACCATATGGTTTCAGCCATCCCATAAAAACGTGGTTTAAGTTCTTTGCCCGATGCGGCCCTTGCCCTGTAATAGTTTTCCACCTGGCTCAGTGCTACCTGCGGACGATTCCAGGCGCAGGTTACTACGCGCAGGCCCTTCATTGCGAAGTAAACGGCGGTTTGGTTGTCGCGGTCGTACTGCCAGTCGCAAATCACCACATCGCGGGGGATTAAGTCTATCGCTTTATAGGTGTCATTGTAACTGGCGGCCCACTCCCCTATGCCGGTTGTGCGGCCGTCAATCAGGCGGTCGCCCCAAATCCATAGTTCGCGGCCTTTTTCGGCAAGATGGTCGCGGATGGTTTGCACTTCGTTGGCAAACAGCACCGCTTTATCCCGACCGGCGCAGCGCGGGCATTTATCATCATCCAAATAAAATACTTCATCCATACCAGCATGGAAGGCATTAGCTTCAAATGCATCCAGAACCTCGTCAATTACCTCGAAAACAACCTTATGAACACCTGGGTGCAGCGGACAATAGCTTTTGCAGTACAAACCATCGGCATTTGGCCATTTATATTCCGCAGCCGTAGCAGGCATTTTTACCCATGGAGTTTCATCAAACTCGGGGTAAACCTTCAGCAAACTGCCTAATTTAGCCGCCCATGATTGGTGCCCCAAAAGGTTTACCTGCGGTATTATGCTGATGTTATTCTTTTTACACGCTTCAACTATCTTCTTAACGTCACTTTTTGAAAGGGCGACGGAATCCCGCAATTCGGGGTGGCTTTTAAACTGGTAGTTATAATCTACACGCATTATTAATGTATTTATCTTGAGCGGTGCCAGTTCTTCATTTATAAACTTCACAAAATCGGCTACACCGTTTGGTCGTGGGGCCGCTATGGCAAAGCCTTTTACACTGTAAAGGCTATCGGTACCGGTTTTGGCAAATAGGCTGAAAGCAAACAAGTTTGTTAATAACAGCAATAGATATTTAGGATTTTTCATTGGATTGAAGGCTTAAAACTTACAGGAAACTAAGGTAAAAGTAAATACTTCGTTTTGATGGTGTAAAGCCCTAATTTTAGGGTCTGTAGTGTAAAAATAGTATAACAAAACTATTACATAGCAGCATTTTAATATCTTAGAATTATGAAAAATGCTAACCACCACCCTATCCAAACTATTTGGCAAAAAGTAATACCTGTTGCTTTAGGCGTTGCTCTCTGCAGCAGTATGGCATCGGCACAAAATAAGCCTGTTATCGACAGCATCATGGCCGAAGAAACCAATCATTCGCAGCTTGAGCTGCTGGCCCACCAGTTATTTGATGGTATTGGCCCGCGGCTTGTGGGCACTCCGCAAATGAAACAGGCAAACGACTGGGCGGTTGCCAAATACAAAACCTGGGGTATAGATGCCCACAACGAAAAGTGGGGCGAATGGCGCGGCTGGGAACGCGGCGTATCGCATATCGACATGGTGTCGCCCCGCGTAAAATCGCTGGAAGGAACGCAACTGGCGTGGAGCCCGGGAATGGGTAAAAAGACCGTTACCGCAGAGGTAATAATACTTCCTGACGTGACCGACTCAGTAGCCTTTCAGCAATGGCTGCCAAATGCCAAAGGTAAATTTGTTATGATATCTGTTTGTCAGCCAACAGGTCGCCCGGATGATAACTGGAAAGAGTTTGCTACACCAACCTCTTTCGACAAAATGAAAAAAGACCGCACGGCGCTTACTGACGCATGGAAAAACCGCATCAAAAAAACAGGATTTACCACTCGTACCCTGCCTGTAGCACTCGAAAATGCCGGCGCTGTGGGTATAATCACCAATAACTGGTCGGCAGGATTTGGGGTAGATAAGATATTTAGCGCCTATACTAAAATTGTGCCTACAGTTGATGTGGCGCTTGAAGATTATGGCATGATTTACCGTTTGGCCGAATCGGGCGATAAACCGATGATCAGCGTGCACACCGAATCGAAGGAACTGGGTGTGGTGCCGACGTTTAATACCATTGCCGAAATAAAAGGCACCGAAAAGCCGGACGAATACGTTATGCTTAGCGCCCACTTCGACTCATGGGATGGCGGCACCGGCGCTACCGATAACGGCACCGGAACGCTGACGATGATGGAAGCGATGCGTCTTTTAAAGAAATATTACCCGCACCCTAAACGCACTATATTAGTCGGCCACTGGGGCAGCGAGGAAGAAGGCCTGAACGGCTCGCGTGCTTTTGTGGAAGATCATCCCGAAATTGTAAAGAACCTGCAGGCATTGTTTAACCAGGATAACGGCACTGGTCGCGTGGTAAATCTTGGCGGCGCGGGCTATGTTGATTCCAAAGACTACCTTGGCCGCTGGCTTGCTGCCGTGCCCGATACCTTAAAAAATCGAATTAAAACTAACTTCCCCGGCTCACCGGGCGGTGGAGGCTCCGACTTTGCATCGTTTGATGCTGTTGGCGCACCAGGTTTTTCGCTGGGTTCACTTAACTGGTCGTACGGCGCGTATACCTGGCATACTAACCGCGACACTTACGATAAAATTGTTTTTGACGACCTGCGCAGCAACGCCATGCTTGCAGCAATAATGGCCTACATGGCGAGCGAAGACCCAGAAAAAACAAAAAATATAAAAGTTGAAGGGGTGAAATGGCCTACGCCGGTGAAAGCGACGAGGAGAGGCGGGTTGGATAATAAATAAACGAATTAATGTCTACGGAAGCCTTTCAACGAAAGTTGGAAGGCTTTTATATTACCGGCCAGCGAAATCCGCCGATTAAAAACCGTAATTCACCGACTTGTGATTGTTCCCCGCAGATTTCCCTTTCAACTTGCGCGATAGGCGGCCTATTTTTGATTTTTATTAAATAACAGCGCCATGAATAAGCAGACAACAACAGTTATCACCAATGGCGGTAACTCTATCGATACAAACAGCAACAAAAGCAATATAAAAAGCGAATCGCCATCGGTTGGCGCTAAAATCCGCCATTTAAAAACCAACGATACTAAGTTAAACACCTGGAATTGGCGCATAGAAACCGATACCGCCGAACTGTTTATCGGCATGTTTGGGTAATCCATTCAAATGCCGGTAACGCATGCCGCAAGCCGCCTGTTGAGCGGCTTTTTTGTTGCCTGTATTTTGACCCGTAACGCCGGCCAAAACTACATTTGTCTGTTCGCCGACACAAAACCATAATTTACCGACATCTTACCTCCGTCGGCAAGGTTTACCTTCTCATCCTTAGCCGCTTGTGTTAGTTTTGGTTAACATTAAAATTTAACAATCATGAACACTCACTCAGCATACGCATTCGCCAACCCGGACGATTATATAAATACCACAACCGTTTTTGGTGGCGTTAAAAAAACCATCCTTTCAAAAGATTTTCGCGGCGGACAGGTAGGCCAGCTTTTTGGCAACACCGAACTCGACTTTACCCACGCCGACCTTGCCGGCGTAGCCATCCTTGATATTCAGCAGGGATTTGGCGAGGTTAAAATAAGAGTACCCAACGACTGTTGGATTGAAACAGATACTACCCAGGTTTTTGCAACTGTTGAAGACAAACGTACTCACGTACAGGAAAGCTTTAACTCCAATAAAATTTTGGTGCTGCGAGGGCCTTCAGTTTTTGGAGTGATTGAGATATTGAGCGGCGAGTAATTACCCGCCTGTCCCTACCCTCTCCATTTCTTCGGTGGCGCTGCCGTCTGTTCGTTTGGCGGTTTTGTAGGTTTTGCCAAAACGGTAAGTAAATGACACCGTATACACCCGGCTGTCGCGGTGAATAATAAAATATTCAGTCGCGTTAGGGAACGAAGTAAAGCCTTCCATTGCATTGGTGTGGAAAATATCGCGGGCGGTGAACCTCAAAGTGCCCTTCCTATTCAGTACTGGCCTGGAAATACCTGCCGATAGCTGGCCTGTTGGGTACAAAAGTTCCTGCACATCGTTCCTGGCTTTGGTGGTGTAAAAACCTGAGATTTCGGCCGTGTAGGTTTTACCCAACTTAAACTGGTTATTGGCGCTCATATTAAGCTGATTAATATTGCTGGTAAAATCGTTCCCGTTAAACCCTTTCAACCGTTTGTAAGTGTATGTTGCCTGCGTGGTGACCGACCACCAATCAGTTGGAGATAAATTCAATGCCATGGACAAGCCAATAGTATAAGTTTTACCCACATTACCCTGCGAATACAGTAATATGCCCTTAGCCGTATCGGCCAAAAACAACTGCGAAAAATAGTTTTTAATGGTGCTGTATAATATTGATGTGGTGAGTAATTGTTTGTACTGATGCGTCAGTTCCAGGTTCCAGCTGTATTGCGGCAGCAGATATGCATTTCCGGTTTGATAGGTGTATTTATTAATAATGAAGTAAAACGGGTTAAGATTTTGAAACACCGGCCTGTCAATGCGGCGACTGGCAGTAAGGGTAAAACTATTTGCCGTATCGGCCTGGTAACTGATGTAGCCACTTGGGAAAAACTGGCCGTAGTTGCGTGAAAAAGCTGAGTCTTTTTGAATTGCATTACCCAACTGGTGCGCTCTGTAGCCTGTATGTTCGTACCGAACGCCAGCCTGTATAGTTACCTTATCCAGTTTTTTCTCAATCGAACTGTATACTGCGCTGATGTTTTCGTGGTATAAAAAGTGATTGCTTTTGGTGTTATCATCAACCCACTGGCCGCCAACCAGGTTTTGATACGCTGCCAGGTTATCAGTATTGCTTTGTGATGATTTTACGCCCGCCTCGAAAGTGCTGCTTTTATCAACCTTTAAGGTGTAATCAACCTTGCCGGAGGCGATGTCTATAGTCGTCGGGATGTCGCTGTGCGATTCTTCGGTATAACCGCCGGGGGCCAAAAGGTGGTTTGTAAAATCCTGTAGACTGCTTATACTATAATGCAGGTAATCGAAATCTGCAGCTAAATCCTGTGAATCGGATATCGTGTGTCTCAAATTTAAATTAGCAGAACCGTTTTTAAAGCGGTTGGTGTTGTTGTTACCTGTAAAAATGGCTGAGTCAACGGCCCCGGCAGGGTTAAGCCAACTCGCAGTAGCCGTGTTATTTCCTGAGCGGTGTATGAGCGTGCCACCTAGCACAAAACCGATAGTTGTTTTTGGGCCGATGTAATAATCGAGCCCGGTTTTCACCGTGTTGTTAACAAATGTGCCTTTAAAATATGAGGGTTGCTTCAGCTGAGAGGTAAGATTGCCGTTTTCATCATAATATTTTCGCAGGGCATACAGGTCCGTTAAGTACTGAACAATGTTGACGTTGTAATTAAAAAAGGTGTTTATTTTGCCTACCCGGTAATTCAATACCAGGCTATTGGTGTTTTTAGGGTAAACACCCTCGCCAACGCTGGTGGTAAACGAGCCGTTAAAACCCTGCATTTTATTCTTCTTTGTTTTGATGTTGATGATACCTGCATTGCCGCTCGCATCGTAACGCGCTGTTGGGTTGGCAATCAATTCTATTTGAGATACCTGGGTTGAGCTCATGCTGCTCAGCAAATTATTCAGATCAGCGCCCGACAGATAAGTTGGTTTACCGTCAATGGTAATTAATACGCCTGTTTTGCCCTGCAAAGCGATCCCGCCATTTTTGTCGACCGTTACACCGGGCGATTTCTCCAGAACTTCCAGCACCGTGATTCCGGCATTGGTTACCGATGCATCAACATTTACAATCACCTTGCCTTTTTGATGTTCAATTGTCGCGGCATGCGCAGTTACATCTACCTGCTGCAAAACGGTATTCAGCGGTTGTAATTTTACGGTATCAATATTTTCCGAGGGTAGGTTGTAAGTCCGGGTAGTTTGCGGCCTATAACCCGTGTAAGTAACTATAAAAGCATAGGCTCCGGCTTTTACGTTTTCGAACAGCGCTTTACCATTGCTGTTACTAACCACAGTTTTTACAGGTTTGGCATTGTTCAGTAATTTCACCGTGGCCCCGTCAACCGGTTGCGATTTTTCGTTTAAAATAACAAGGGATACATAACCGGTTGCCGGCTGGCACCACGCGCCTAATGATAACAACGATAAAAAAAGCAAACAAAAAACCTTTTGGAGAGTTGGCATCAAATTGTGTTAGTTAACATTAATTTTCATGTGGATAGCAGCCTCAAAATATAGCTGCAAAGTATAACTATCGATGGTTTTTTAATATGTAAATATCACCTTTCGGAAGAGGCCTAAGTCTTGAGTCGACAGTCTTAAGTCAAAAAAAAACGGCAATTTAGACTTTGGACTTAAGACTCAGGACTTTCGACTATCACTCCTAATAAAAACCGCTCCCATCAATGCACCCAAAAACGCCAACCCTGCCGACGTAAGCATTATTTTGGCATAAGCACTGACGAAACTCTCGTGGAACATTTTCTTCATAGTCTGTTCGTCGGTAGTGATGCCATAGGGCACGTGTGCATCCCCAAGATTTGACGACTGGGCCATAATCTCCTGCTTTTGCTGGTAATTAAGGTTCACATCTTTTAACCTCGGCTGCAGCGCGCCACTAAAAAACAAAACGGCCAACGCACCAAAAATCGCGTTAGCAAACACACCGGCAATACGCGAAACAGCATTATTTACGCCCGATGCGGTGCCGGAAAAATGGTCACTTACCGACCCCATTACTGCGGCGGTCAAAGCCGCCACCGTGAACGACATGCCCAGGCCGAAGATGATAATACCCGGGAAAAAGGTTGTCCAGTAATCACCGGGGCCAGCGGTTTGCTTAATAAAAGAAAGCAACAGCAAACCGACGCCTGCTGCAGCCGGGCCGCAAATCAAAAGCAGCCGCGGGCCAAATTTATCGGCAAGGCCGCCGGCAAAACGGGCCAGGCTGATCATCATGATTGTAAACGGCAAAAAAGTAAGCCCGCTTTGCAACTGGGTGTAACCCTGCACCTGCACCATATTTAACGACATAAACAGCATGCCCGCCCCTAACCCCGCATATAAAAACAAGGTCAACAGGTTGGCGCCGCTAAAGGTGGCGTTGGCAAAAAGGTGCAAAGGCATCATGGGATGCTTGCTTGTTTTTTCGATAATTATAAAGGATATCAAAAACGAAATACCGGCTGTTAATGCGGTATACACCTGCCAGTTACCCCAGCCAACGGCCGGAACACGCAAAAAACCAAAGGTCACCAATGCCAATCCAAAAGCAATAGCCACAGCACCCGGAAAATCAAGCGACTGATCAACACCTTCATCTTTAGTTTCGTTTACTTTAAACCAAAGCATTGTCAAAGCCGCAACGCCTATGGGGATATTGATAAAAAAATATATCGCCACAACCCAGCATCGGCCAATGCACCGCCCAATACGGGGCCGCCCATAGTTACTACCGTGGTAAATGCCGACCATGTACCAATTGCTTTGCCCCGTTCATTCGGGTTGATGGAGGATGAAATAAGAGAAAGACTGCCGGGAATCATCAATGCGCCGCCTATTCCCTGTAATATCCTGAACGCAATTAAATAAGTAACACCCGGCGCAATACCGCACAAAGCCGAGCCGCAGATAAAAATAAAAATACCAGCCATAAATATCTTTTTCCGGCCCAGCTTATCCCCTAGCGAACCGCCTATCAGTATCAATGATGCCAGCATCAGCAGGTAAGCATTCAATATCCAAAACAAATCGGCTCCCGAGGCTTGCAGGCTATTTTGCAGCGCAGGTAAAACCACGTTTAGCGCCGTGCCATCTATAAATGCCATCGAGGAAGCGAGTATGGCTGAGACCATTATCCATTTACCGGCAGTACTGTGGAGCGCTACTGTTGCCATAATGCGTTTTTATTGAATTTAATAAAGTGTTAATTTATAGAAATTAATTTGTGGCTGGTATTTTTAATAATTAACGCCTGTTGAATAAATTGTTTTTTAAAATGAAGTTGCATACGTTAAATCCGGCTGTGTCAATTGCAAACTACCTAAAACAGCGCCATTTGGTAAAGGGATAATGGAGCTGCATAACGAGGTAAAAGGTTAATTTAAGCAGAGATGTGATGCCCTCGTGTCTCTACGGCGGTTTATTATATTTGCCCCATGTTTTCTGCGAATTACCTGGTTTATATTTTTCTTTTAATGGGTGTGGTGCTCAGTATTATTACCCGAAAGCTTACCATCCCCGCCGCCCTGCTTGGCGGACTAACCGGTTTTTTAGTTTATACCGGCGACGGATACACCGGCCTGGCCTTACTGGTTTTATTTTTTGTGCTAGGCTCGGGTGCAACAAGCATTGGGTTAAAAAAGAAACAGCAACTGGGTCTTGCCGAAGCCGATAAAGGCCGCCGCACAGCAGCACAGGTAATGGCCAACGGCGGTGTTGCAGCAATACTGGGCGGCCTGGCTTGGTATTACCCGACGCACGCACCGATATTACAATTAATGATGGCCGGCAGCCTTGCATCTGCAAATGCCGATACGCTATCGTCTGAACTCGGCACCATACTGGGGCAGAGGTTTTATAACATCATCACTTTAAAAAAAGACATCCGTGGGCTGAATGGCGTAATAAGTCTTGAAGGTACCCTTGCCGGAATTGCGGGAGCGATGATAATTGCGACTGTTTATTCCATCGGGCATGGCTGGAATATGGAGTTTTTATGGGTTGTTTTGGCCGGAATTATCGGTAACCTGGCCGATTCATTGCTTGGCGCAACTGCCGAACGCAGGCATTTAATTGGCAATAACGTGGTTAATTTTTTAACCACCGCTATCGGCGCAGGCGTTTGCCTGTTGATTTTAAAGACCTAAAAGCTAATTTATTAGCTATAAAACGCGTTTTTATATCACTCCAAAGCAATTAATATGAAACAAGATGCATTAATATCAGTTTTATGGATTATTATGGCTACATTTGCATCTATTTAACAATCAATATAATGCAAGAAGGAACAGTAAAATTTTTTAATGAAGAAAAGGGTTTTGGATTCATCACCCCAAGCAACGGCGGCAAAGAAGTCTTCGTTCACTCATCAGGACTAATCGACCGCATCCGCGAAAACGATACAGTTCAGTACGAAGTTGAAGAAGGCAGGAAAGGCCCGAACGCAGTAAGAGTAAAAATAGCTTAACAATCTATATAATTATTCGCGAAGCATTTTCCGTAAAAATCGGGAAATGCTTTTTATTTTTCCTTGCTGTTAATCAACAGCACATTTTTCTCTTAAGGAACGATTAATACAATCATCCATTACCGCAGTCTTTTAGCGGCCTAATTCTTTTTTTTTCTATGAGACAGCTCAAGATAACCCAGTCCATAACTAACCGCGAAACCCAATCGTTAGATAAATATTTAACGGAAATTGGTAAGGTCGATCTTATCTCTGCACAGGAAGAAGTTATCCTGGCACAAAAAATACGTGATGGCGACCAGGCAGCATTGGAACGTTTAACTAAAGCAAATTTACGTTTCGTGGTATCGGTAGCTAAGCAATACCAAAACCAGGGCATCACCCTGGGCGATTTAATTAACGAGGGCAACCTTGGTTTAATTAAGGCAGCAAAACGTTTTGACGAAACCAAAGGCTTTAAATTTATATCATATGCCGTTTGGTGGATACGTCAGTCTATCATATCGGCTATATCTGACCAATCGCGTTCGGTGCGTTTGCCGCTTAACCAAATTGGAACGCTAAGCAAAATAAGGAAAGTACAATCGCAGTTAGAGCAGGAGTTTGAGCGCGACCCTACGCCGGAAGAACTTGCCGAAACACTGGAAACCACCGTTGAAAAAATTGCCGATTCATTAAGAAACTCAGGCAGGCAGCTATCTATCGATGCACCTTTTCAACAGGGCGAAGAAGGCACATTGCTAGACGTTATGCAAAATAACGAACCGGGTACCGACAGTTCGCTGATACACGATTCGCTTGCTACCGAGCTAAACCGCTCGTTATCAAAATTAGGCGAGCGTGACCGCGAAGTGCTGGTATTGTTTTACGGCTTAGGCAACAACCATACCCACACGCTCGAAGAAATTGGCGAAAAATTTATCCTTACCCGCGAGCGGGTTCGCCAGATAAAGGATAAAGCTTTGCAGCGGATCAAGCAATCATCTCGCAGCGGAGCATTGCAATCGTATTTGTAGGCAAAATTTTGTGAATAATATTTACCAAAGCCTGTGAATTCACAGGCTTTTTTTATTTTACTGACTACAATGTTTTTTCAAGTAATTTCAACTTAACCGACCGGTAGTAGCCTTAAGTGCCACACTAATTGAAGGCACAGCAAGATATATCACCGTGGTATCCATTGATATCAATAACGTAGGCAGGGCCAGCACGGCGAGGGCTATCCACTCTTTGGTTCCGGCTTTGGCTGATTGGTTGGTTTGCATCTATCAAAAGTACCATCTGCAATGTAATAACACGCGGTGAGAGTGTGCCGACATGGGGCGGCGATAGTGCCAATAAAATTGCAATAAACTTCGTACCTTTATTCACGAAATGAATATTACCCGGAACAATTATCAACGCTTATTTTCGAAATGGCTGCTTGCGGCGGTATTGATATTAAGCTTTTTTACCTTTTCGGGGCATGGTATCAGGCAACAACCAAAATTTGCCGCGCAAAAAACCGAATTAGTTAGGGCGAATGAAAGTAATGCGGTAAGAACAATTACTTTCAGCAGGGCTTTAAAGCAAATACCATTAGGTCTTAGGCCCTCTGCTATTTTTTCTGCTCGAGTAATTAGCCTTGCCCAAATTCATGGCGTGCTGGCAAAAACGCGGTTTATAAATTGCCAATATCGCACTAGACCGCCTGCCGTCTTTTTTTACCAGCATAAAACCATCCCCAATAATAACGGCGACGAACCCATCGCGTTAGCATAATACCACCCTCTTTGCCGCTAAACGCGGCACAATCAATTTATTTCATTACAGATGCCCGTTAACATACGGCACATTTTTAATATTCGGTATATTATGAAACATTTCAAAAAGGTGTTAAGGCTTTGCGCTTTAAGTCTTTTTTTGGCGCTTGCCTTAGCAGGCATGAGCATATTTGGGGTTCCTCCCACGCTAAACAGAGACAGGAAAATATTTGCAGATAAAGAATGGGTTATGGAGCAAAACGAAAAAACCAATTCGGAAGAGAGCGGGGCGGAAAAATTAAAGTTTTAAATATTTACTCATTTTAATCCCTGAGATAGCGCAGAAGGCACAAAGAGGTAGAAAAAATCTTTGTAGACTCTGTGCGTTCTCAGTGCCGTCTGTGGCTATTTTTTACCTCCACGGTTGTCATTCTATGTTAATTTTAATCTCCATATTTATAAGATGAAAAAATACTATATCCTTATCACCCTGTTTTTTATTGGGCTAATCGGTTCGGCAATTGCGCCGCACGATTATTTTACCTGGATACTGGAAGTTTTCCCGGCTATTATTGGTTTTGTTATCCTTGCCCTAACTTTTAAGGGGTTCAGGTTTAGTTATTTAACTTACTGTTTTATACTCATACATTGTTTTATTCTATTCGTAGGCGGGCATTATACTTACGCCCAGGTTCCATTATTTAACTGGGTTAAAGACGTTTTCCATCAAAGCCGCAATAATTATGATAAGCTTGGCCACTTTGCCCAGGGCTTTATTCCCGCCATGATAGTTCGCGAGATTTACATCCGGAAAAACATTATTCAAAAAAAATCGTGGATGCCATTTTTAACGGTGGTAGTTTGTATGGCCATCAGCATGTGTTATGAATTTTTGGAATGGTTTGTTTCGATTGCTTCCGGTTCGTCGGGCGATTCGTTTTTAGGTACCCAGGGCGATGTTTGGGACACGCAATCAGATATGCTTTTTGCAACTATCGGCGCTATTTGCATGGTTGTTTTTATGTCGAAATTGCAGGATAAAAATATAAACCTTTTAACAAAAACAATTTAGTCGGAAAAACAAATGGCTTATACACTACCAATTTTATAACATGGATTTAAATGGTGCTACGTTAGTATTCCCTCATCAATTATTTAAACAGCATCCCGCAGTAAATCCCGACCGCCCCGTTTACCTGGTGGAGGAAACTTTATTTTTCAATCAATATAATTTCAACAAGAAAAAGTTGATGCTGCATCGTGCCTCGATGAAATGGTACGCGCGTTACCTATCTGAAAAAAACATAGTTGTAAATTATATCGATGCAAGCAGCAATCTGTCTGACGTCAGGTTGTTACTGCATGACCTCTCGCGTAAGGGTATAAATCAAATATTTTACGCTGATGCTGCCGATAACTGGCTAAACAGCCGGATACTCCGGGAATGTAAAAAGCTAAAAATAGACGTTAGAACGTATAAATCGCCTAACTTTTTAAACGCCGCCGGGGAGGTTGCCGGATTTTTCGATGAACAAAAAACTTATTTCCAGACAGATTTTTACAAAAACCAGCGTAAGCTGCGGAAAATACTTTTGGAAGGAGCTGAACAGCCTGTTGGCGGCAAGTGGACTTATGATGTCGATAATCGCCTTAAATTTCCGAAAAACGGTGCGGTGCCTTTACTTGAAGTGCCCGCTGACAACGAATTTACTATCGCGGCTAAGACATGGGTCGATAAAAACTTCCCAAACAATTACGGTGCCACCACATCGCCATTCGGCAATATTGGCGGATTTTATCCAACAAATTTTGCCGACGCAGAAAAATGGCTTGAGGATTTTTTAAGCCACCGACTGGCTAACTTCGGCATTTATGAAGACGCAATGGTTGCCAACGAAAGTTTCCTGTACCATTCCATACTTACACCAATGCTTAATATCGGGCTACTTAACCCGCAGCAAATAATCGACAAAGCGTTGCAGGCAGCCTCAGATAATGAAATACCGCTTAATTCGTTGGAAGGCTTCATCAGGCAGGTATTAGGCTGGCGCGAATTTGTACATATTGTGTATGAACGGGAAGGAAGTAAACAGCGCACTAAGAGTTTTTGGAAATTTACACGCAAAATTCCAAAAATGTTTTGGACCGGAACAACCGGCATATCGCCTGTGGATACAGTAATAAAAAAAGTACTGGCAACTGGCTATTCCCATCACATTGAACGCCTGATGGTTATGGGGAATTTTATGCTACTGTGTGAATTTGACCCAGACGATGTTTACCGCTGGTTTATGGAAATGTATATTGATGCCTACGATTGGGTGATGGTACCCAACGTTTATGGGATGACCCAATTTGCTGATGGCGGGCTTATGATGACCAAACCATACATTAGCGGCAGCAATTACCTGATGAAAATGGGCGATTGGAAAAAGGGCCCCTGGCAGGATACCTGGGACGGTTTGTTCTGGCGGTTTATGCATGTTCACCGCAATTTTTTTTTACAAAACCCACGCCTTGGTATGCTCATCAAAACTTTTGATAAAATGCCTGCAGATAAAAAAAATACGCATTTAAATAATGCTGAACGGTTTTTGACACTTCTAAATAAATGATGGCTTTTTTGTTGATCAAAAGCCTTTTCCAAATAAAGTTGTAGTTACAAAGGCAATATCATAGTTTTAGCTATAATTAAACTGACCCATTAATAAATCAGACATGAAACACAATTACTTCAAAACCATTTTTGCGGCGCTTATGCTGGCAAGCGTAAGCCTTTACGCCCAACAGGAAGCTGTTGACACCGCCGCATTCGGCAAAATCAGGCGGGCCGAGATGTCAAACTCGCATATTCCGTCTATCGCTCACTATATTACTGACGTTTCGGGACCGAGGCTAACCAATTCGCCAGGTTACAAGCGCGCAGGCATGTGGGCCGTGGAAACCATGAAAAAATGGGGCATGACAAATGCTGCCATGGAGCCTTGGGGCGATTTTGGCAAAGGCTGGGAAATACAGGATTTCAGCATATCATTTAAAGCGCCTTATTCACAATCGATAATTGCTTATCCTGAGCCATGGAGTGGCAACACTAATGGCGAGATACATGGCGAGGTGGTGGTACTACCAGCTGCAAATGCTATGGATACCGCTTATATTATCAAACACGCTGCTGATTTTAAGGGAAAATTTGTTTTGATAGCAGGCGGCGCGCCAAGCTACGAGCAGGATTATAAACCTTCATCAGAGCGCCTGGCTGATACAGCCCTGGCTAACATGAAGGATACCTACATGCTGAGCAGGGAAATGCTGGAAGGCTTTATAAAATATTTTAATACTATTGCCCGGGTGCCGATACTTATCCAGCAATCGGGCGCATTGGCAATTTTGACCACCGGCGGCGAAAACCGTAACGGGACCGTTTTTGTACAGGGCCTTATCGGTTACAAAACCAACAGCGAAAAAAGCGTGGTAAAGGTTGCTATATCATCCGAAGATGCGCAACGCATTAAACGCTTACTGGCATCTGGCCAAAAGGTTGAACTAAACTTGAATGTAAAAGCAAAGTTTAACGATTCAGACATAAAAGGTTATAATGTAGTAGGCGAAATCCAGGGAACTGATCCAAAGCTTAAATCGCAACTGGTGATGCTGGGCGGCCATATGGACGCCTGGGCTTCGTCAACCGGCGCAACTGATAACGGTGCGGGCTGTATTGTAATGCTTGAGGCTGTCCGCCTGCTTGATTCGTTGGGTTTAAAACCAAAACGCACTATCCGAATAGCATTATGGGGTGGCGAAGAACAGGGTTTGCTGGGCTCATACGGCTACGTAAAAAACCATTACCGTGGCACCGACATGGTTTTAAAACCTGAGGCTGCAAAAGTATCGGCGTATTTCAACCTTGACAATGGTACCGGTAAAATCCGCGGTATTTTCGCACAGGGTAATACTGCCATTGCTCCAATTTTCCAGGAATGGTTTAAACCGTTTGCCGATCTCGGCGCCAGCACCGTTACCTTGAAAAACACCGGCTCAACCGACCATCTTTCGTTCGATTGGGCAGGTATTCCGGGGTTCCAGTTCATCCAGGATCCGATAGATTACGAAACCCGCACACACCATAGCAATATGGACAACTACGACCACCTTAAAATAGAAGACCTTAAACAAGCTGCTGTAATTGTAGCATCATTTGTTTACCAGGCAAGTATGCGGCCTGATATGTTGCCGCGCAAAGCTCCTGAGAAAGGAACATTTGTGTTTGATGGATTATAATATCAGCTTGCGATAGCAAATAAAAAGCCGCCTTGCAATAACTGCAGGCGGCTTTTTGTTTATTTAGTTTGTTTTGTTATTCTGCAGCAGCAGCTTCGTTCACCATGCTTTCTGCAGCCTGGGTTAAAGCTTCGTCTGTGGCTTTTTCGTTATCAAGGGTTTGTTGTAACAGGTCAGCCACTTTGGTATGACCCATAGTTTGTGCAAACGTGCGTAATGACCCGTATGTTGCAATTTCATAATGTTCAACTTTTTGAGCTGCTAATATCAAGCCGGCATCGCGGGTATGGGTACCTTTGTCCGTGTCTTCGATAATACTGGTAGCTTCAGCAAGCAGGCCTTCCATGGCATCACATTTTTTCGCTACGGCTTTTTCGTCAAGCAGTGCAAATACCTGCTCCAGCGTTTCAACATGTGTTTGTGTTTCCTGGGTGTGTTTTTCAAAAGCTGCAGCTAAATCGCTGCTGGTTGCGGCTTTTTGCATTTTAGGCAGGGCCTTTACAAGGTGTTTCTCGGCCCAGTAAATGTCTTTAAGTTCGTCAACAAAGAATTTGTGAAATTCTGAGTCATCCATTTTACCGGTTAAACCGGCAGGTTTTGTGTTTGCTGTTTTAGTAGCCATGTTTTTTAGTTTTAAATAGATGTATGTGTAAATTAAGCAACCAGAATAATAATTCTTTGTTTTAACTTTTAATATATTTTATTTCTAATTAACTTACTTCACTCATATACTATACAACTACATTAACTCAAACCAGCATAGAGTGCTTTGTTTTTTTTAACAAAAACCGTTAGTTTTTAAAATATCACTGTATCGTTATGCGTTTTTTATTCGTAATGTGTAGTATAAATTATTTGTAACTATTAATTATGAAAAACTTTAAAAACACTTCGAAAAGATTAGTGGCGGGGCTTTTTGCTGTTTGCTTATTATCGTTAACGCTATCATCCTGTCTGAAAGACCATAGCACAGTACCTGCGACCCCAGTGGCATTGCTAAGTGTTATACAGGACTCACCAGGCCAGACACCGTTGGATTTCACACTTGATGGTATGCGCGTAAACGCCAACCAGATAGTGTATGGCGGTGGACTTGACTACTTCAGGGCCTATGTGGGTAACAGGACAGCAGCTTTCACGCGGTCGGGAACAGGAAGCACTATTTTTAGCGATACTTTAACCCTCAAACAAAACTTTGCCTATACACTTTGCCTTGTAGGCAAATCGGCTACCCCAGGTTTCCTTGTTTTAACCGATGCCATCACTCAGCCTGCATCAGGCAGCGCTAACTTAAGGTTTGTAAATCTTAGCCCGGATGCCCCCGCAGTTGATCTTGCAGTAAAAGACGGTGCTGTACTGGTAGCAAATAAAGGCTTTAAAGGATTTTCAAATTTTTCACCAATAGTGGGCAAAACTTACACATTTGAAATAAGGCAGGCAGGCACAAACACTGTGTTGACTACATTAACCAACGTAAGCATTAACAGCGGTTATGTTTACACCATTTACCTGCGTGGACTTGCAGGTGCTACCGATGCTACCAAATTGACTGCTGATTTAATTACAAACGCTTACCCAAGCTTAAACTAATATTAACTACCTAAAGTTCACTTTAAGAGACCCTCCCGGAAAAGGCGGGTCTCTTTTTTGCAGGCTAATTTACACCCGTTAAATATCGGCCAAAAGGTAATAGCTTAATTACGCGTAAAATCAATATCGACATCAATAATACCGCTAAAACAGTAACCGGCACACCCCATACAGGAGATGTTCTTGCTATATTCATATTTGTTCTTTCCAAAAACAATACTAATAGTGGATGAATCAGGTATATTCCAAAGCTATAGTCAGAAATTAGTTGCACAATTGACGTAACAGAATTTGACACAGGCATACGAACGTGTTTAACAAAAACAAAAACTCCGGCAGCCATCATGGCCACATTTACGCTGGCGTATTCATAAAAAATAGCATTGAGAGCTCCGGTATGTACCGACCAAAAATAAGTGCCCAAAAAAGTAATTAAAAACCCGGCAAAAAAAATCGCAGCAGCATAAGTCTTTACCCGTTTTGTGTTAAATGTTTGTATGGTTAAATAATGACCTAAAATAAAATACCCGATGTAACCGGGGAAATTAATGAATAGCGATGTAATCCCCATTTTGTTTAGAATGGGCGCATTTAACAACAGCCCCGCCAACCATAAAATTAAATAATATGATATATCGGCGGGCAATGCGTGTTTTATCCATTTGCTAATAATTGGCGTTGCCAGGTAAATGCCGATAAGCACGTATACAAACCACAGGTGGAAATAAGCGCCATTGATAGCAGACAATACAATTAATTTGAAAATTTGCCCGCTTCCAAGTAAACCCTGGTCAATTATATTAAACAGTATAAAAACCGCTGTCCAAAATGCAAACGACGGAATGATTCTTGTCGCCCTTTTTCGGAGAAACTCACCGGTTGAATAAGTTTTGGGTAAAATCAAACTTCCGGAAACCATAATAAATATTGGCACAGAACATCTTGATATTGAATCGTAAAAATTTCCCGTCCACCAGTTTATATCCGGGTTAATGGAAAAATTACTTATTGCGCTGCTGCAATGGATGGTAACTACTAAAATGATGGCTAATGCCCTTAAAAAGTCGGGCCAAAATAAATGGGATCGCTTACTTTCCAAATCAGATCTTATCACATGGTGAATGTACAAAAGAAATGTTAACCGAAAAGTTTATCATCCTCGCAGCATTGTAGATTAATTAAGTGGTGAGTGTAACAATTTTGATCCGATATTAAATAAACAGTTAAAATTTCGTCATATTTAGTTAGTTAATAACCAGCTATGAAGAAATTTTTACTTCCTGTATTTATCCTGTTTGCATTCTATAACGCTTTCGCACAAAATACCGCTAAAAAACCGCTCGACCATTCGGTTTATGATGCCTGGCAGAGCATAGATAACGAGCATATCAGCAACGATGGTAAATGGATTATTTATGTAATTAAGCCACAACAAGGCGATGCCAATCTTGTGATAACCGATGCCAAAAACAGCAGCAAATTCAAGGTACCAAGGGCAGACACTGCCCGCCTGACATTCGACTCAAAGTTTGCTGTTTGCCTTATAAAACCTTTCTATAAGGACATCCGCCAGGCAAAAATAAAAAAGAAAAAACCTGCCGAATTCCCAAAAGATACGCTGGGCATAATTACGCTGGGTAAAAATACCGTCGAAAAAGTGCCGGCTATCCGCTCGTTTAAAATAGCCGAGAAAGCCCCGGTAGTTGCCTACCTATCCCCTGCCGATACTGTAAGGAAACCAGCCGCGGCCGATACCTCGAAAAAAGCTATTGCTACAACCATAGCCCCGCCGACACGTGAAGGTGCAGAATTATCGGTAAAACAATTGCTTACCGGCAAAACCCGCGTGTTTGAATATGTTACAGAATACCAGCTTAGTAAAAACGGCAAACTACTGGCTTTCGCGGTAACAGCGCCTAAAAAGCCGAAAGACGTTAAATCGGGCATGTATTTATATGATATTGATAAGGATAGCCTGAAAATAATAAGTATCGGCAGGGGCAACTATCGCAACCTGGCTTTTGATGATGCCGGTAAGCAACTGGCGTTTACGGCCGAAAAAAATCCTGAGAAAGCGCCTGTTAAACCATTTAAACTTTATTATTATAACACAACCAAAGATACTGCCGATATTTCAGCAGGGCCAAATTCATTAGGCATGCCTGAGAAATGGGCCGCCAGTGGCGATGGCAATGTATTTTTCAGTAAAAGTGGAAATGCGCTTTATTTCGGCACTACCCCAATCCCAAAACCAATTGATACCACGATAGTTGATTTTGAGGTTGCCAAGCTGGATATATGGAATTACAAAGACGACTACCTGCAACCTCAGCAATTAAAAAACCTGCAGCGGGAGCTGCGGCGGAGCTATACTGCCATCATCCGTCCGAATGTTGGCGATAAAGAAGCCGTAATGCTGGGTGATTTGAGCATGCGTGATATTTTGGTGCCCGATAACAATGATGCCGGCTTTGTTTTGGGCCTTACAGACACCGGAGCGCGGGTGCAAAGCCAGTGGGAAGGCGGCTCGGGCCAGGAGGCATATCTTATAAATACCCGAACCGGCGGCCGGGTACGTATAAACCACAGGTTGAAAGCACGTTACAGTATTTCGCCGGATGGAAAATATGTAGTGTGGTTTGATAACAAAGACCAAAACTGGCACAGTTATTCTATCGCGACAGCAAAAAAAACAAATTTAACGCAGGCCACCGGCGTAAAAATGGGTGAAGAAGAAAATGACGTTCCTGACGACCCATCTCCTTACGGATTATCTGCATGGGAAGAACATGATAAAAACGTCTTGATTTACGACCGCTACGATATTTGGAGCATTAACCCTGAAACCGGCAGCGCCGTAAGTTTAACAAACGGATTGGGTCGCAAAAACAAAATTATCTTCCGTTATAACAGTGCCGATCCGGAGCAGAAGTTTATCCCCTCAAAACATATACTTTGGTTAATTGCACAGGATGAGCGCACCAAACAATGGGGCTACTATAAAAAGGAACTTGGCAGCCCGGCTGAGCCGGAGAAAATAGTTATGGCATCCAATGGCTACAGCAGCCTTCAAAAAGCCAAAAATTCTCCGGCGTTTATTTATACGAAATTTAGCTACCAGCAGTCGCCTGATCTGTATGTTTCTTCAGACTTGAAAAAGGAGATCCGGCTTAGCTCCATTAACCCGCAACAGGCAGAATACAACTGGGGTACAGCAGAATTAGTGGAATGGACCACCCCAAAAGGTTTTCATTCAAAAGGAATATTGTACAAGCCTGAAAATTTCGACCCGGCAAAAAAATACCCGATGATAGCTTATTTTTATGAGAAGCTGTCGGAAGGTTTGTATAGCTACATCCCCCCGGCTCCTACGCCATCGCGCTTGCCGATATCGTTTTTCGTTAGCAACGGGTATTTGGTTTTTGCGCCCGACATCAGCTATCAAACCGGTCATCCCGGTGCATCGGCAGTGGAATTTGTGAATTCTGGGGTCGAAGCGTTGAAAAAAAATTCGTGGGTTGATGGTACACACATCGGCATACAGGGCCAAAGCTGGGGCGGTTACCAGGTAGCTTATTTGATTACGCAAACCAATATGTATGCAGCTGCATGGGCCGGCGCACCAGTTGCAAACATGACGTCAGCCTATGGCGGTATTCGTTGGGAAAGCGGCGTAAACCGCCAGTTTCAGTATGAAAAAACACAAAGTCGTATTGGCGCTACCTTGTGGGAAAAGCCGGATCTCTATATAGAAAACTCGCCTCTATTTCAATTACCAAAGGTAAAAACGCCTGTAATGATTATGTCGAATGATGCGGATGGCGCTGTGCCATGGTACCAGGGTATTGAGATGTTTACCGCATTACGCAGGTTGGGAAAGCCTGTTTGGTTATTGCAATACAACGGCGAAGCGCACAACCTTGTACAACGGCAAAACCGCAAGGATATCTCTATCCGTGAACAACAATTCTTCGACCACTTTTTAAAAGGCACCCCCATCCCGGTTTGGATGGATAAGGGCGTACCGACCATTGACAAAGGAAGAGATTGGGGATTTGAGTTGGAGAAGTAGACTTTTGGTTCATATTTGATGGTTCATAGTTCACAGCCTGGGAAATAGTAGCCGTAGCAGTGTTTAGTAGCAGTCATAATTAAAGATACTGCCGATGGCTATCTTACTGATTCTAATCACTGCCACTGATTTTCAGACTGTCTACCGCCACCGTAGCTACCATGAACTATGAACCATCAACCATGAACCCCTCAACTTATTTATCTTCCTTTATCGCTTTCAAGCCTTTTGTCCAGCGGGTTAGTTGGTTAAGCATGAGGGTTGATGCGGTGTTCAATTTTTCATCGGGTACAAACTGGTTTTCATCGTTGATGTACTGATGTACCACGGGAATGTTTACCATTTCGTGAATTGCGATAGTTTTCAACGAAAGCAAGTCGGATTTTAAACTCATTACCGCCCGTACACCTGCAAAGGCGCCTGCACTGTAGCTAACAATGCCAGCCGGCTTGTAAGCCCATTCGTGTACCAAATATTCAAGTGCGTTTTTTAATGATGCGGGATAACTGTAATCATATTCTGCGGTTACAAAAACAAAGGCATCGGCTTCTTCAATTTTTGAGCTCCATTGTTTGGTATGTTCGTGTTCATATTGGCGCATAGTTGGATGCACTGCCTCGTTCATTAACGGCAGGTTGATTTCGCCAAGGTCGAGAAACTCTACTTCAAAACCACCGTGGGCCTGTGCTGCTTCGGTTATCCATTTTGCAATTATCGGACCTTTACGTCCGGGCCTTACAGTTGATGATATTATTTTCAGCTTATACATTGTTGTTTGATTTAATGTCACAACAAAAATATACATGTTTAAACACACAGTATTATTATCTTCTGAAACGTGACATAAGGCATACAACAAACGGTATTATTTGCATTAGGATTACAATTGAATCGAAATAATATCTAACAATTTGCGCTACAGATTGTTAAACTTAAAGTTGAATAATTTAATCAGCAAAATAATGAAAGCTCTAATAATCAATTGTACTTTAAAACCATCGCCCGAATTTTCTAACACGGGGGCGCTCATAAAAAAAGCTGAACAGCAATTAAAAGATAACGGCGTACAAACTGAAGTTATTAGGTTAGTGGATTATGACGTAAGGCCAGGCACCGATTCCGACATGGGTAAAGGCGACCAATGGCCCGTTATTCTTGAAAAGATAAAAAAATGCAATATCTTAATTATCGGCACCCCTATTTGGATGGGGCACCTGGCGTCGACCACCCAACGGATGATTGAGCGATTGGATGCTATTTTTCATGACGATAAGTTTGCCGACGAAAAAACCGGCCAGTATTTTACCTATAATAAGGTTGCCGGATGCCTGATAACGGGCAACGAGGATGGCGCCCATGCTTGTGCGGCGCAGATATTATGGGCAGTGCAGGAACTTGGTTTTACTGTTCCGCCAAATGTAAATGCTTATTGGGTTGGTATGGCCGGCGGCGGCGAAGACTACGTTGAAGGCGGAGGCGAGAAATATTATTATACAAATTATACCCTGCGCTGGATGATGGCTAACCTTACTTACTTTGCAAAACTGCTGAAAGCCAACCCGATTGATAGCAACTTGAAACAACTGAGTGAACTAGCCAAACACGATTAAAGGATTTATAAGATTTCCACGATGAATGGCGAGGTAAAGTAACAAACGTCAAATCTTTGTCGGTGGATGGATACGAGGCGACAATCCTGTTTTTTATCAACCAGTACATAGTTTGTTCATAAGGATTTTGGCCAGTCGGAGTATTTTTCAAATACATCTATTTTCCGGCGTATTTCGCTGCCAGCTTTTTCAAGTCGCGCCAGCCATAGCTACCATGAAATTCACCGTGGTCGCCGTAAATCTTTTCGGCGCCCATTGCTTCATGGAAATAGCCGGACGGATTTGTGGATTCGCCAAATAAAACCATCGAGGTGATGCCCTTATCTAAAAAACGTCGGGCTACTTCGCAAAACAATTTGGTGCCCAATCCGAGGCGCTGGTAATCGCGCAGTAGATATATCTTATTTAAGTCCAGCAAAACCGGATAACTGTTAACTCCAAAACCACCAAAAGCATGCCCCGGGTTAGCAGGAAACGGGTGAGTTTATGTTTGTCATCTAATTTATTGTCATACAAAAATGCGCTGGTACCGGCCAGGAAAACAAACGCAGGCACACAAAAGTGGGTTACCCAACGCGTAAAAATATGCCTGGCTCAGGCCCGCCTGCCGGCATGCCCGAGTAAACACGCACATGGTCAATAGCCATCAGCACCATAACGGCGCCGCGCAGCAGGTCAACAGCTTGTATCCTGTTTAATGATGGCTTATTTTGTGATGTAAAAGCGGTTGCCATTGGTTGTATTTACTTGATTAACAGTTACATTTTGGCAATAAATTTAATTAAAATACCAATAATTGTTTGTAAAAATAAAATACAAAAAGGTTTCTAAATGTGTTAAACAGGTGTGAGTGTAAACATTTTGCCCCCCGGCTTGTTTGACATGTATCCTAGCTGTTCATATTAGCCAAACCTAAACACCATAAAATGAAAAAATTACTTTTAATATTCATAAGCATTTTGCCTGCTACGGCATTTTGCCAAAGCCTGAAAGAATTTAAGGCCCCCAACGGGAAAACCTATCATATAGGCGATACCGTTAAGGTGGGTATGGGCTCGATGCCCGAAGGTAACTTTAAGTATGTACAAGTAACGCCACTACCATTTTTCCCGCCGAGACCCAACGGTAATAATTTTAGCGCACGCAAGGATTTTGCCATGAGCACCGCAGTTATCCGGAAAATTAAAATGGCCTCGCAGATGTCGGGCAGCGATAAGGTAATGTTTACAGTAAAAGCAGGCGGTATTGGCACTTACGACATATGGATAGTTGAAGCAATTGCTGCCTGCGAGGTGACGCCCTGCAGCGGTACAGCCCCGGGCGCAGTTTCACATACCAGTGTAGCCGATGAGATATTGAAGCTAAAAAAACTACTCGATTCCGGCGCTATCACCAAAGCGGAATATGACGCGCAAAAGAAGAAATTGCTTGACGAATAAAGATGCGAAGAGGCGCCCCGATTGCCCCGGGGCGCCTCTTCGTCAATTACATATTGTAGAAAAATTGCTCGGCAACAATTTTTCCATCTTTCACTTCATAAACGGCTATTTCCTGCATAGGCATCCTTCCGCCCTCTTTATAGGTAACATCCATATGCATCGAAACGGTGAAAAAATTACCGATAACAATAGGATCTGAAACTTCACCGCTATGAATTTCTTCCACAGTACTATACCAATATTGATTTTTACCAAGCACAGCTTCTTTGCCTTCAGCAAGTTCCATAGGCGACCCTTTTGCTTCGTGGCTTACTATATTATCGTCATACAATTCATTAATGGCATCAATGTTTTTGCCTTCGCGACAAAGCGATACCAACCTGTCGGCTACTTGTTGTGTGTTCATAAATAAAGGTTTTAATTTTTATTAAAGCTAAAAATTATAAGCAACCTTACATTGGGTCAGTGTTTTAAATTTTTGTTAATTCATTACGTTAGCGGCACGGCCTGCGGGAACGATAGTATTTTATGATAGGTTAATAAATTATAGTCACCGACCCACTAAGCATTTGCTTGTCGCGGGCGCTTATAATGTAGTAGTATACACCTGCCGGCAGCTTCTTCCCTTTGTAAGTACCATCCCATGGAGTGGGATATCCTACGCTTTGAAAAAGCGGGCTACCATACCTGTCATATATCTTCACCGTTACCGAAAGGTCGTTCTCAAGGCCCGAAATAACCCAGTTGTCATTGATGCCATCGCCATTGGGTGTAAACGTGTTTGGTATATGAATATCCTTGCAATGGCTTGTTATAGTTATAGTTTGTGAAGCTTTACAGCCATTATTATCGGTAACTGTTAATGTAACCTGTCCCAAGGCATTAGTTGAAAAACTTGAGCTTCCCGGCTGCCCGTTCCATTCATATTTAACAAAACCAACCGCGGCCGTAAGGGTTATAGTTTCATTAGTAAACTGGCAAAGCGTGGCATCCGGAACAGCTAATACCGGGTTGTGAAAGAATTCCACATCTGATTGTTTGGTAACCATACAACCTCCGGGAGTTGTCACCGTGGCAGAGTAAACTCCTGATTGTTTAACGTCTATTTCGTCGGTCGCGTCATTGGTCGACCATTTAATAGTCCCGCCGGAATAAGATGCTTTTAATTTCACCGTTTCACCATCACACAATGTAGTATTTACTACCTGTTGGATAGTTATATCAGGCGGGCTATCGAATTTCAAATTAAATTGGTCTGAAGGCTGGCTGCACGATGTAAGGTTGCTGCTGACGCTGGCCGTGTAATTTCCCGGTTGGGTGGCAGTAATGGAGGTTTTGTTTTTGTTGTTGCTTAGTATGTTTCCATCCTGGAACCAGTTTATCGTGTAAGTGCCGTCATTGGTGAAATTAATTGATAATGCCGCATCATCGCCAATACAGTAGGCCGGCTTATCAGCAGTAATTACCGGTTTTGCCAACGCAATAAAATCAACCTGTACATCCTGCGATGCAACCCAATCGCCTGAACAAGACGTTACCTCAACCCGGTATTTGCCCGGTTGATTAACAGACAAATCTGCCGAACTATTACCATTTAGAACCCCATTGGTATACCAGCGGTATTGATAGGGCTGCCAGTTAATAATGTTTGAAGCATCAATCGGTACACTTGCAGATAGTTTTGCGTTATCACCAACACAATAAGCTTGCTTATCGGATTTAATAACCGGCTGCGGTACTTTTATAAAGTCAATCTCCACCTCTTTCGACGCCACCCAGTCGCCTGAACACGCGCTAACCTCCACCTTATATTTGCCGTTTTCGGTAATATCAAGCGACGGCGTTGCGTTGTCGTTAAGCACGCCATCCTTATACCACCTGTACTGGTAATTGGCATTGTCCTCCGTTTTTAAATTCGCCGTCGAGCCATCGCAGTAGCTTAGCTTATCCGGGTAATTAAATGTAAAAACCGGTGCAGCAATTTGTGTAACCTTTAAGTGATTGGTTTCAAAGTGAACATTTGTACAAGGGTCGTACAAAATGGCGTTGTAATCGCCGGTTTCTTTTATGTCGAGGAATTTATTGCTTTCGTTCGGAATTTCCTGACCGTTTTTGTACCATTGAACTACATTACCCATGTAACCGGGCATAATAGCCTTTGCAGATACATTTGAACACACCTGCAATTCACTGGCATCATAGTTCTCCCCGTCAAATTGAATAGCCTTCAACTTTTTCGAACCATTTATATAAGGTGCGTAGTCAGGCTTTAGTAAATAAAGCCCATCAGCCGCAGCCACCCAAATTCCGTCTTCGCATGGCGTATCGGTATACGATAATGCATTTACACAAATATCGTTTATGGCTTTATTACCTAATTCAGCATATTTAAAAAAGGTGTAAGCGCTGCTATTGTCATACGACATACCTTGATATTTGGAATTAGAAAAATATAAGCCCTGCGAAGAGCCCACCAATAAATTTTCTTTGATTACTGCTTCACCAAAACTGTATAGCCCGTAGATCGACGCTATTTTGCTGATATTTACCCCCTTTAAATAGTGTTGATAGCCAAATATGGGTGAATAAGAGTTGTCCCAATTATTCCCAAATAACCCCTCTTCGGTGGCCCAAAACTGAAAGCCTTTTACTACAAACAAGTATACAGGGTCATAAGCATCGCCTGCAATGTAATATGCCGATTTAATACTATTGCCAAAACCTTTTCCCCCGGTCCATAATTCGCCCGAAAAAATAGTGATGCTCATCAGCTCAATAGCCGAAGTATGGTTAAGTGTATCTGCGTAACATCTGCAATATTCACCATCTGCCAACATTTCAGTACGGTACGTTGTTGTGTATAGCCGGCTTGGTGCATCGTTGGGCACCGGCAAAAAAACATGCGTTTTTACATTGAACCGGGCAATACCATGATTAGTGGCGATAAGCAAAATATTATCACTTTGCACGAAACCGCTGATCCTGCCAATATGGTCTAAACCTAAAGAGTTAATAATACCCGGAATTTCGTGATTACTTCCTATCAGGGTTGCAGTCCCTGTAACACATTGAACAATGTAGGTGCTGCTGGTGGCAATGTAAACGCTATCCTTATTTGTGCCCGCAATATCAATAAAATGATAGCCGCCATACCCGGCAAAAGAGCCGCTGAAATCATCAACCTGCTTCGTAATACTGTTTATCCTGTAAACCTGGTTGTTTTGCGCCAGCACCCACAGGTAAGGGTCATGGTAATCGCGTTTTACCTTGATGATGTTTTTCCCGGCCAAAAACGTCGCATTCAGGTGTAAATCCATATCCTGCTGACAGTAAGCCGCATAGCTAAAAAAAACAAATACAAATACCAACAGCTGTCGTAAGGGGTACATTGAAAAGGGTTTGGCGTACGAAAAGTAGTATAAATATTTGAATTTACAGTTGTTAATAACAATTGTAAATGTATGTTACGCGAACCAAATTGCGTACTTTTTTTTAATGCTTTGTGGCGATTAGTTAGTAAGTAGTTGAACTCTCATTGTACCCATGCAATTTTATCCCCCTAATGGACTACTTGTTATGGTAAGCATTTTATTTAAATATTGCCCACAGCGCGGACAATATCAATCTTAAATATGCTGTGTGCAGATAAAACCGTAATATGCCACATTCCGTGTCAAGCAAAAAATATCACCTTTTTGGGGTATTTTTTACGATAGTTAATATGCGTAGTTTTAATGTTAATTAACGGTATATAATTAAAACTTAAAGCCACGCACTAATAATTTCGACAAGCCTTTACCAGCAATGCAAAATAATATTACAACAAAATTAAAGTTTGGCGTTTTGCTGTGCTTTAATCTATTCATCGGCCTTTCGTCACGGGCACAGCAGCCAGTTATAGCCACGCATCCCCGCGTAATGTTAAATGGCACTGTGAAAGCAGCATTACTGGTGAAAAAGAATAACAATGATGCCGACTGGCTGGCAACCCTTGCCGATGCCAATAAATACTTACCCGGGCAGGTTATCCCCTGGAATACCGTTTCGGCGGCCGACGCTCAATATTATGGTACCGCCAACATTTTTTATTCGTATTGCGGCAGCAGCTGGCAGGATGCTACAATGGCTTTAGGGTTGGCGCACCAGTTAACTAAAACTAACAATGCAGGAGCCAATCCCACGTCTTATTCCAATAAATTGTTACAACTTGCCGATGTAATTATCCAGGCTTATGCTACTTATCCGCCAAATGCAAGCGGGGGGCCAAACATTTTTCAATATAACAGCTCGTATGCAACGCGCCACGTGGGGAAAACTATTGCTGTTATTTATGACTGGTGCTATGACGAGCTCGGTGCTACCCGTAAAGCAGCCTTGCTTAATGTGATGAAGAACTGGTTCACCTACATGAGTTCGACACCTTTTAGTGTAAATCAGTTGCAGGACGGCCCAACCGGTAACTACTTTGCCGGTCAGTTAATTTGCGCTGGTTATATGGGTTACGCTATTGCTGGTGACGACCCGCTTTCGCAAAAAATGATTGACTTTGCGCGGCAACGAATTATAGGTACTCCTGGCAGCCTTAACCCTAACACCCAAACCTCGGGCGAAACCGCTTATAACTATTTTACCCAGGCGGTTAAAGGTGGTCTGCCATCAGGTGCATCACAATCATATTTAGGGCCGCACAGTTATGTTGCTGCCCCACAAAAAGACGGCATACCAAACCAGGGCTGGAGTTATGGCGGCGAAACAACACAATTCCTTACTGATTTTATAACGACAATTAAGACCGCAACCGGCGAAGACTTACTGCAAACTGATGTCGATTTAAAAGCATTTTTCGCTAAAACATCTACAGCACTGGTGCACGCAACTTTCCCGAACCATTTTCAATTGGACAACAGTAATGATAACGGTTCGTTTGTGGGCAGCGTAATGTCGTATGCATTGCCGTTGCGTCTTACCGCACTGCTGGAAGGCACGCCGGAAGGTGCAAATGTTGAATATTTTTATAAAAACCTGGTAAAACCGGTCAATTTGCTTTCGGGTAATAAAGGCTATCCTGCTTTAAACTGGGAAAAGTTTTATTACTCAAAAACAAGGGCGTCGACTGTTATAAATTTCAAACCTTATTACCCGGCCACTGCCACCAACGTTTACAATGCAGTACCAATTAACAGCGGGATGCATAAATTTTATATGCGAAAAGACTGGAGCGCCGGTTCGACATGGGCGTCAGTGATGATGGGTATCGGGACGTATGACCAACATAACCACAACCATGCAGGTCATTTTAAAATAGTACGCGGCGACAGCCATGACGGCGACGATCACCTGTTAGTCGGCGCAAATGAAGTGTCAAAATCTGGTGGAAACGGTATCGACGGGCCAACTAACTATTCCTACTCAAACAGCTTTAGCAACACGCTTTTTGTGAACGACTATAATGACTACGATACCCAATATCCAAACTTTGCCAATACAGTTGGCAATCAAAATTCATTCGGGTATGATGCTCCTACAAATGAAGAACAAAATGATAATTTTTCTTATTTCCGCGCCGACTTAACAAGTGCTTACCTGGTAAGCTATTCAAACCCGGATACTACTAAGCGCACGGTTAGGTATTATTACCGCTCGTTTTTATACCTGCGCAATTCGGATATTTTTGTGGTGTACGATAAATTTATGGCCAAAAACAGTACAAATGCGGCCGGTCAATATAAAAAGCATCTGCGCTGGCATTTTTTGCAGCCACCCGTGGTAAACGGCAGTAATATTACGGCTACGCAGGACAATTCAAAACTTTATATACATACAGTACTGCCCGCCACTGTTGATGTTGTTACGGTAAACGAAAACACCAACCCCGATAACACTTTTGGCAGCGGTTACAACTACGCATTTAACACCAATACTTGGCGTACCGAGGTTAATACCACTGGTAACCCGCTACGCGAAGACATAGTTACCGTACTACAGCCCGGTGCAAAAACAACGTCGGTCGAGATGGTTACCACCGCCATAAAAACCACGCAGAATAACATGGAAGGCAGTATTGTCAAGGCAAACGGCAATGATGAGCTGGTATTATTTAATAACAATATTGCCAAATACCCGGCACCGGTAACCCTTGCCTCCTACCCTTTTACGGGCCCTATAACTACCAATCATACTTTATGTGGCTTAGCCCCGGGCCAAAACTACATAGTAGCCTACAGCGCAGTTGTAGTTACAGTAACCAAGGCAGCAGCCGGAACCCACCAGGCTTCACCCTCAGGCGTGTTAACATTTACGCTGCAGGGAATGGTACTTTCGAACAACGCCAATCTTTCAAATTTAACCCTTAGCAGCGGCGTATTAACCCCGGTTTTTTCGCCGGGCACCGTTGCCTATACCGCTACCGTGAGTAATGCTACTGCCACTATTAAAATAACTCCGTTTACAAGCGATGCTGCCGCGTCTGTAAAAGTAAACGGCACGGCGGTAGCCTCAGGGGCCGCGACAGCAAATTTACCGTTGGTCGTTGGTGCCAATGTTATTAATGCGGTAGTTACGGCCCAGGACGGTACAACGATCAAAACTTACAAGCTAACGGTAACCAGGGCAAAATCAAATAACGCGGCACTAAGCTCCATAAAGCTTAGCCCGCTTTCAACATTAACAAGCACATCAGGGCCTGCCAGTGTAAATTATGTAACATCGGTAGCGCCGGGCATCACCAGCGTGACAGTGACACCAACCGTTCAAGTAGCAGGTGCAACAATAAAAGTGAACGGTGTGACCGTGGCCAGCGGGGCAGCATCAGGCCCAATAGCCCTAAATGCAGGCCCTACAGTTGTTAATTTGGTGGTTACTGCGCAGGATGGGGTGACCCAAAAAACATATACCATTACCGTTAACCGTACCGGCTCAAGCAACCCGGCCCTCAGCGCCATAAAACTTAACCCAACCGCAATATTGACAAGAACAACGGGGCCGTCAAATTCAAATTATTTCACCTCGGTTTCGCCAGGCACAACCAGTGTAAAAATAACGCCAACTGCACAGGATGCAGGTACCATCATAACGGTGAATGGCGCAACTACAGCAAGTGGTGTTGCATCTACTCCGATAACGCTTAATGCCGGCCCTACTGTTATTGATATTATTGCAACCGCGCAGGATGGAGTAACTAAGAAAACCTACAGCGTCACCGTAAACCGCACCGGTTCTACCAACGCTGCCTTAAGCAGCATAAAACTCAGCCCGGCTGCGGTGTTAACAACCATAGCAGGCCCGGCCAATACAAATTACAGTGCTTCGGTACCAGCAGGCACGGCAAGCGTAAAAGTAATAGCAACGGTTCAGGATGCAGAGGCAACCATTGTAATAAATGCAGCCACCGTTGCAAGTGGCGTGGCATCGGCGCCAATACCTTTAAACGCAACGCCAACCGTTATAAACATAACGGTAACCGCACCAGATGGCATTAATAAAAAGACTTACGCCATTAACGTTAGTGTTGCAGCACCTATCATAATAATTGCCGGCAACATCACTAAACATAATTTAGCAGGTATAGATATGCTGGAAGCGGAAAATGAAGGCATAAAAGTCCACCCGGGCCTGTCGCCCAACGGGGATGGAGTTAACGATT
This sequence comes from Mucilaginibacter flavidus, assembly GCF_024055575.1. GTDB lineage: Bacteria > Bacteroidota > Bacteroidia > Sphingobacteriales > Sphingobacteriaceae > Mucilaginibacter > Mucilaginibacter flavidus. Next base: position 56,594 of record NZ_JAMXOE010000026.1, read on the forward strand.
ACCTTCAAATTGATGGACTGGAAGTTTATAAAGACAATAAGCTAACCATAATGGCGCGCAACGGACAGGTTATTTACGAAGTAAATGGCTACAACAATGATACAAAACGGTTTGATGGGCTTGGTAAAAACGGAAGATTACAATCGCCAGGTACGTATTTATATGTCTTAGAATATAAGGCGGATGGGGTTGTGAAACGTAAAACCGGGTATATTTTGATGAAATATTGATTTGCCTTCTAAGCTATTGCACAATGGAATGTTAAATCATATTTTTGATTCATGTCACCAAACATTCGTTTAAAAGTTGGCCAGGGCCAAATTAGCGGATATATCTCCATTTTTTTAGCTGTGTTGGTATTACTGGGCATTTTATTCTTTCGGTATCCCGAGCGTTTAACCGCACCCTAATTCAGGGGAATTTATACTGCGCCGAGTATGCAAATACTGATGGCTGCCGGGATAATACTGTCTTTCTTTTTTGCGATGCTAAGCTTATTGCTTAGCAAAAAAATAAAGCTGGCGTTAATAGGTTGTGGTATTAGCGGCCTGGCTATATTGCTGGGCGCCTTAACTGTTAAAGGGCGCGGCGTTAGCGCGGCAAACTGGCATATCGGACGCGACTGGATGCTACTCGCCCTGCTTTTAATGACGGCTATTTTTATCCCGCTGGAGCTGTTTTTTCCAAGAAACAAATCACAGACAAAGTTCCATAAAGAGTGGCGTACCGATTTGATATACTTTGTTATCAGCCATTTATTTATACGTTTTTTTGGTATCGTCCACCTTCAAGTGTCCACATTATAACACTCTATTTTGTTAGCGTCAACGCTAATGAAACCTGTGCAATTGCTTCGCAAGCGTAGACGCTTACCAATTCTATATCTCCGAAAAAACAAGGCCCTCGCCGATTAACAACGAAGGCCTTGTTATATGAATATCTGCCGATTTTAGATAGGGGTCACTACACCTGTTATAAGGTCAACATCATATGCTTGTCCGTTTATTGTTATAATAGCTTTGTGGTTACCTTTATATTCAATGGTCCCTATATATTCCCATTTGCCAAAGGCGTTACGTCCTTTGGAGGTGAATGTCGCCGTACCGCTAATAACATCTAAATTATTCGCAACATCAATTACCAAATTATGCATGACATAATTTTGATGCTGGTATATCGAGTTGGCCAAAAAGGTAGTATCGACAAACGGCTGGTTACCATATTTAAAATCACCGAATGACCGCAAAGTCCCGTCTAAAGATACCTTTGAATATTGGGCATTTAAGGCTTGTACTTTATATGCCTGTACAACCGTGTAAATAAACGCATATTGCGGAGTTTTGCCTGCGTTAAGGATGTTCGTAAATACCTTATAGCCATCTGGTATTGTTGAGGAGCAGGTGAAAGTAAAAACAAACCTACCGCTTATTACAGACTTGGTACCACCCTGATTATAAGTATATTTAACAGTAGTATCAATGGTTAAGCCACAAAGGGAATTGGGGCTGTTTAAAATCTTTTTTGTTGATGAATTTAATATCTCCGGAGCTTTAATGCCGTCATTTAAACTTACCCCGCCATAGTTGCCCGCAACGGCTTTGGCAAAATCCACACCAACTAAGCCGGCGACATCTTTTGTTGATGCAGTTTTTATCGGAGCATCGCCCGACTTTTTACATGCGACGTAAAAAAATACCAGACTGAGCAATGCAGCCGCAACCACTTTGACGGTAACTTTCATGTTTGTGTTTTAATTAGTTCCTTCAATAATTTATCATTATAAAATTATAAAAAACAATGAGTGTTGTTAATTTTTTTTTAAAAAAAGTCTCCTATGTGCTTAATAATTATAATAATTTGTCAATAGGTAAATATTGGCTGTCTATTGGTTAAAGCATTGTACGTACCAGCCTTACCATAGTTTTAGGATCTATCATAGTAACGGTAAGCAAGGTTTAAAAACGATAGCTTATGCCGATATTCAGCTTTATATTATTGGCATCGAAATTATGCTGATTATAGTAAGAAAGGTCGGGGTCGGCTTTAAACTTCCATTCGTAATTCAACTCCCTTACATATAACAATGAGGCCGATAGCAAAATATTATCAAAATCCCAGTCTCCGCTTATACCGCCGCTATAGTCAACCCAATGCCTCCTGGTCTCGCCGGCGGCAAACGCCGCGTAATAAAGGTCGGCATTATGTTCATACCGCTGAAATTGCAGGCCTATACGTTTTATGCCGCTTATCCAATCTATGCTCAATGTCTGCAAACCGCTTCCCGGCCCGATACCTGCACCAATTACCTCGCCATAATTGGTATAGCCGGCTCTTACCTGCGAGTGCGCATACCAGTAGCCTGATTTTCGGTTTACAACATCATCTGAGGGCGTTGCCAGCTGGGTAGTTTCAAACCCCACTTGTATTTGTTCGTCTGGCCTGCCATCAAGCCCGAATATCTTCCGAAAACCCATGGTATAAGCCCTGGAGTGTTCTGGATCCAACAAAAAATCTCTTGCGTCCCAGTTATGGTCTTCCCGGCCGTACTCAAAATAAATCTCCGCGTTACCGCCGGTCCATAACCACCTCGCAAACACAGCGGCGAGCTGGTCACGCTTTGCCACATCTTCAGACACGATACCTGTGTTAGGATCATAGAAGCTATCTCTTAAAAGAGAAGTAAAGAAAGGTAAATAATCACCAAATTTATGCCCCATATCATTATGATATACCTGAAATACCCTCTCAGCTCCCAAAAACAAGCCAGGCACCCATTTAGGATGATATGTAAAAACGAAACCTGAAAGGTAGCGCCAATCATTTGGTTTGGGCTTATATAAAGCGACCATATTTCCGGGCTGCCCCGGTACCTGCGGCGAATAACCCGATGGATTTAGTTTACCGGCTATTACCTGGGTTTCAAATGAACCTATCGGCGTTTTTACCGGCCTGGTAGTATTCAGCGTAAGATGGGCAAAACCTCTTGCCGTATTACTCATCAATAATGAATTCTGTACACCCGGTCCCCACCATAAATTTTCTGTCGACAGACCAAAAGAAAGCGGGTCGAAGGTGATGCGGATGCTGCTTTGTCCGGGTAATAATTTTGTATAGGCAGAAGTACCGAACCTTTCAGGAGCATCTATCTGATTATAAAGTCCATACCAGGCTTTCCAGGCGGTGCTCCCATTTGCTGCTTGCTTAAAACCATCAAAAGCTTTGTTTTGTGCAAAAAGAAATTCCGGACTGAATTGAATACTAAAAAAGCTATATTTAGCATACACACCGGCGCTAAAAAGCGTTTGATAGCCGGCGGCAGGTATAAGTGAGCCATCGTTCCAGCCATAAGGATTGTGCGTATTATATTGATTTACCCACGTTACCGGTAAGATTTTAACCAAGCCCTTTCCATCGCCGGTTTCGTAAATACCCTTTTTGACCAAGCCTCGTTCGGCAAAACTTTTATCCGGGTCAAAACCATCGTCTAACCTAAATGCGGCGCCCGGGTATAGCGGGCGAATGGTAAACGAAATGCTCGAATCAAGCTTTCCTAAAAGCTGTTGCCTACGGTACATATCCTCAATTACCGGCGTTCCGACCGGTACGGTCTGCCCGTACAAGCTGCCACAAAACAGGAATAATATTCCTTTTAAAAGGCTTTTTAAAAAATCAGTGAAAGATTGGGGCATCAATAGTAAAATTAGTTCATGTATTTTATCAATCAATTTTCAAGCGAAGAAGTGCACCGGCCTGCAATAGCTATTATTCAATAGTTTATCGTAACCAATATAGTCAATATTTATGCCCAAGCGGACGTTTCACAGTAACTTATAGCTATGGCGATAAAGAAAATTAAATAATAAGAAAGTTTTGTAGCGGTAAAGGCAATTTAATTTCTGTATGCTAAAGAAAAACACAGTTGTTTTATCCAAATGTGAATAAAGCGGGGAATATTTTCCCATCCAATTAAATGTCTGCGTTGGTTTTCCCGCTATCGTCAAAAAAAATCAGCCCGTTACCCCGGCCAGTTCAAGTGTCCACGCAATCTTTGTAAGCCGGCGTGGACGCCTGGCTTGGCAATTTCAATTGGCATGCCGGGCGCATGACCAAAAACAGCGAAGCATCGTGTCTATCACCCTAATCAAAAATCGGTGTAAGCATTCTTTCCAAATTGTTAGAATCCAACCTAATCAATTTTTTAAATCAGTTTAATCTCCGGTTAATTGCGCTTTCGCTGCCTCCAACTTATCCATCTCCTCTTTCGCCAATACCGGGAATTTCAAATCCAACTCTTTCAATGTCTCCAAAATAATTGTTGATATCACCAGCCTGGTAAACCATTTTTTATCAGCAGGCACCACGTACCACGGCGATTTTTCTGTAGCCGTTTCCTTTATCGCATGTTCATAGGCTTGCATATAATCATCCCAATACTTCCGCTCTTCAACATCAGCCGCCGAGAATTTCCAGTTTTTCTTCGGGTTGTCAATACGTTTTAAAAACCGCTCCTTTTGTTCATCTTTTGACACGTTAAGAAAGAATTTGATAATCACCGTACCGTTATCTGTTAGATGTTGCTCAAAATTGCGGATACTCTCATACCTGTGTTCCCAAAAGGCTTTTTTTATTTGTTTTACATCGGTTACGGCAGGTAAATGTTCCTTTAGCAATAATTCGGGGTGCACTTTGGTAACCAGCACATTTTCGTAATGCGAGCGGTTATGAATGCCAATCCTGCCGCGCTGGGGCAAGGCTTTGTAATGCCGCCATAAAAAGTCATGCTCATAATCTTCAGTCGACGGCTGTTTAAAACTATAGACCTCGCAGCCCTGCGGGTTTAAACCCGACATGGAATGCTCAATCGCGCTGTCCTTGCCTGCCGCGTCCATCGCCTGGAAAATAATCAACAGCGACTGCCTGTTGGCCGCATAAAGTTTTATCTGCTGCACCGTTATTTCTTCAACCAACGTTTCCAATGCTGTTTTTGCATCTTCTTTTTTAAAACCGTCGGAATAAGCGGGGTCAAACTCATTAAGTGAAAATTTTTTGCCCGCAGTTATTTTAAATTTATTAATTATGCCACTCATAGTATTAAATTGGTAAATGCAAGTTAACTTAAAATTTACCTTTAAAACTTACGTTGTTATTATTTGTTAAAACGGCTATGATATAGGCCCATATTTTTACATCTTTACCACATGTTCAGGCGAATTAAAAACCGGTTTCTGCGATATTTCTTAATATTCATCTATTTCGTTATCATATTTTTCTGTTCAATAGAACTAAATTTCCTATGGCTATTTGGCTATTCTCCTGATATGCACGACATTAAAAACCCAAGCATGTCGCTGGCGTCTGAAGTTTATTATGCCGATGGGACGCTGATAGGCCGTTATTATAAAGAAAACCGTTCGCCGGTTGAGTTCAAACAAATATCTCCCAATATTATAAACGGCCTTATTGCTACCGAGGACGTGAGGTTTTACCACCATAACGGCGTTGATTTCTTTTCGTTTTTTACGAGCATGCTTTCAACAGCAAAAGGCGAGCGGCGCGGCGGCAGTACCATAACCCAGCAGCTGGCAAAAAACCTGTTCGAAACCCGTAAAAAGAAATCGCAGGGTTTTATAAGACATATACCAGTTATCCGCACAGTTGTATACAAATGCAAAGAATGGCTCACCGCTTTTAAAATCGAACATGTTTACAGCAAGCAGGAAATTCTGACGATGTATTTAAATACGGTTCCGTTTGGCAATAATACATATGGTGTAAAAACGGCATCTTTAAAGCTATTTAATAAAACACCTGATGCCGTTACACCTGCCGAAGCGGCTACCATGGTTGGAATGTTAAAAGCAACATCAACCTATAACCCGATAAACAATCCAAAGCACTCGCTGGAGCGCAGGAATATTGTTTTGGGCCAGATGCTTAAATACGATTATATTAAAAGAGCGCAATACGATACCAGTGTCGATAAGCCAATTAAGCTTGATTTAACCTATGTGGCAAATGAAGGTCAGGGCGACTCATACCTTCGCCAGGCCGTTGAACGCTGGTTAAAAAAATGGCTAAAGGAAAACGACTACGACCTTTACAACGATGGATTAAAGATATACACAACTATCGACCCTCGCCTGCAACAATATGCTGAGGAGGCGGTTGCCGAAAAAATGAAAATGCTGCAAAAGCGTTTTTACACCCTTTGGGGCAACAAAAACCCATGGCAGGATCTGGACGGAAACGAGATAAAGGATTTTGTATTGAAAAACGAGCAGCGTTTACCCATCTATACCAAGCTGCAAAAAAAATACGGTAGTAATACCACGCTAATCAACCAATATTTCGAACGCCCAAAACACATGAAAGTGTTTACATGGCATGGTGAAAGTGATACAACCTTTTCAACCATCGACTCAATAAAGTACTATGCAAAGCTGTTAAATACCGGCATGATGTCGTTAGAGCCTACTACGGGCAAAATAAAAGTTTGGGTTGGCGGTATCAACTACAAATACTTTAATTACGACCATGTAAACCAGTCACGCAGGCAGGCAGGCTCAACGTTTAAGCCCTTCGCTTACTTAACCGCGTTGGATAACGGTTTTACCCCCTGCGATAAATTTACCGACAAACCTGTATCAATAAAATATACCGATGAGGGCCGCGACCAGGTTTGGGAACCCAACAACGCCGATTTTCATTTCTCGTACCAGGAAATGTCATTACGCTGGGCCATGGGTAAGTCGGTTAATTCCATTACTGCACAGTTAACCGAGAAAGTTGGCTGGAACAAGATTGTTGATTATGCGCATAAAGTTGGTATCGAAAGCCCTTTAAGAGCAATACCTTCAGTATCATTAGGTTCAAATGATGTTTCTGTGTTTGAAATGGTGAGAGCCTATGGCACCTTTCTTAACAAGGGCAAAAAGGTTGATCCAATATTGGTTACCAAAATAACTGAGCAGGATGGTACAGTTTTAAAAGAATTTGAGTTGAAGGAAGAGCAGGTTATCAGCGAGGAAACGGCCTGGCTGATGTTATACATGTTCCGTGGCGGCATGGAGGAACCGGGTGGTACCTCGCAGGCGTTATGGGAATACACCGGCTTATGGAAAAAGAGCAGCAACCAAATTGGCGGCAAAACCGGCACTTCATCAAAATATGTTGATGGCTGGTACATGGGTATCACCAAGGATTTGGTAACCGGCGTTTGGGTTGGCGACGATGATCGTACAGTACACTTCACCAGTTCAGAAACTGGCGAAGGTTCGCATACTGCACTGCCAATATTTGCCCGCTTTATGGAAAAGGTTTATGCTGACCCAAAATCGGGTTATACGCCGGGGCCATTCCCGAAACCATGGAGCAAGATCACTAAAAAATATGATTGTCCGTCGCCGGTTCCGGCTGTAGATTCAATAGCGACAGACAGCTTGTACAAGCCACATTTGGATAGCTTAAAAGCCATACCCGATCCAACGGCTGCCCCAGAGAATCAGCAGCCAAAAGCAACGGACAGGTAATTTGGACCGTAGTTCATAGTTGATGGTTCATAGTTCATGGTAGCTGCAATGTTACCGCGTCGTAAAATCTTTTCGACTATGAACTAGGAACTATGAACCATCAACTTTTTACTTAATTTTAGCGCTTATTCTATTTATCGCCACATGAATAAACATCTCCCATCATTAAAAAAATACGCCATTATATTTCTGTGCCTGTTAGGATCGCTTTTATTGAGTTTTAGTGCAGATGCACAGTACTTCGGGCAAAATAAGGTCAGGTATAAAAATTTAAAGTTCCAGGTGTACAAAACCCCTCACTTTGAGATTTATTATTACCTGAAAAACGACAGCATGCTGAAACGTTTTGCACAGGAAAGCGAACTTTGGTACACGCTGCACCAGCAAATTTTCAGGGATACATTTAAACGTGTTAACCCAATTATATTATATGCCGACCATCCCGATTTTCAGCAAACAACCGCGCTGGATGGTGAAATTGACGTGGGTACCGGCGGTGTTACCGAAGGCCTAAAGAATCGTATAGTAATGCCGGTAATGGAAAGCAACCAGATGACGCGCCACGTTATCGGCCACGAGCTGGTACATGCTTTTCAATACCATGCGCTGCAAACGGGTGATTCTACAAACTTTGAGAATATCGGCAATATCCCATTATGGATGGTTGAAGGGATGGCGGAGTACTTGTCGCTTGGCAAGAAAGATGCTTACACGGCCATGTGGATGCGTGATGCCTATTTAAACCATGATATCCCAACCGTACGCGATCTTACCGAAACCAATAAGTATTTTCCATACCGTTACGGCGAGGCCTTTTATTCGTTTATCGGCTCCACTTATGGCGATACGGTAATTGTGCCGTTCTTTAAAAATGTGGCACGCTTTGGTTTGGGTTACGGTATAAGGCGGACTTTCGGGTACGATGATAAAACACTGTCGAGCCTTTGGAAAAATGCGGTAGAAACAACCTATAAACCCTATTTGAAGGACACCGTACAAAAACCCGTAGGAACCAGGATAATCGATGAGCACAATTCGGGCAAAATGAACCTTGCACCCGCGGTGAGCCCCGACGGCAGATACGTTGCTTTCCTTTCAGAGAAAAGCTTGTTTTCGGTCGATTTATTTTTGGCGGATGCTAAAACCGGGCGTGTAATCCGAAAGATAACGGGTAAGGTATCAAACACTCATATTGATGAATACAACTTTATCGAGTCGGCCGGCGCGTGGTCGCCCGATAGTAAAAAGTTTGCATTCAGTGTTTTTAATAAAGGCATAAACCGTATGCTGGTGGTTGATGTAGCCTCAGGTAACATTGTTGATGATGTTGCAATGGGTAAAGCTGAGCAGTTTAGTAACCTTTCATGGTCGCCGGATAGCAAGAATGTCGTTTTCCAGGGATTGGCCGAGGGGCAGGGCGATTTGTACCTGTATAATTTCGATACCAAACAGGTTAAGCAACTAACCAACGATAAATACACCGATTACCAGCCGGCCTTCTCGCGCGATGGTAAAAAAATCGTCTTCTCGACCGACCGCAAGACTTATGATAAATCTTTGTCTTACGCGATAACATTCAGCCTTGCTGAATTGGACATTGCCAGTGGAAAGATAACTGATATTGATGTATTTAGCGGTGAGAACAATTTGAATCCACAATATTCGTCCGACGGGTCGCAAATCTATTTCCTTTCAAACCACCAGGGATTCCGTAACATGTTCCGCTACACCCCTGCCACCGGCAAAGTTGAACAAATGACCAACCTGTTTACCGGTGTTAGCGGTATCACAGAATACTCGCCTGCCCTTAGTGTTTCGGCAAATAACGACATTGTATACTCATACTACAGCAAGCAAAAATATGCCATTTACAACGCCAAAGCATCGGACTTCACGGCACAAAATGTGGATGGCGCTGCCGGCGATTTCGGCGCGGGCATACTTCCGCCGGCACGTTCTGTAGGAGTCGATTTGATAAACTCAAATTTGAATAACTACCTGGCATACCCTAAGTTGCCATTCGACTCGGTTAAAACCATTCCTTACAAGCCTAAATTCAAACTCGACTACCTGGCCAGCAGCGGCGTAGGTGCATCAGTAAGCCAGTACGGCGCGGGTTTATCAAGCGGCGTGCAGGGCGTATTTAGTGATATATTGGGGCGTAACCAAATTTATGCAGGGCTCGCAGTAAACGGCGAGGTTTATGATTTTGGCGGGCAGTTCACCTATATCAATCAAACCGGCAGGTGGAACATTGGGGGAAGCGTGTCGCATATTCCATTCCAGACAGCTAATTACAGCGTTGTACCGTCGACATATAAAATTAGTAATGGTTCCACCATCCCGACGGAAGAAGAACGATATGACATTATCCGAATCTTCCAGGACCAGGCATCATTGTTTACCTCTTACCCCATTACCAAAAAAACACGCGTTGAATTTGGAACAGGGTATGCACATTACTATTACCGGGTTGACAGGTATACCACCATATATGATACGCTTGGCAATTTCATCGATAACAATAAAAGTCATATATCAAACTCAGCTTATAACGCCGATCCTAATAACAATGGCATCAATTTAACGCCATTTAGCATATTCAATGTAAATACAGCACTAGTTGGCGACAACTCATTCTTTGGTGTAGCGTCGCCGCTTAGTGGTTACCGCTACCGTTTACAGGCTGAATATGATTTTGGCACCTATAAATTTTTTGCACCAACTATCGACTTGCGCGAATACTGGCGCGTGGCCCCCGTTACTTTTGCCGCCCGTTTATACGGATACGGTCGCTTTGGACAAACCGGCAATTTATACCAGCTATATGTTGGTTACCCTTTCCTGATACGCGGATACGAGGCGCAAACCTTTTATAATGCTAACGGTAAAAAGCAAACAAACGGCTTTACTATCGACCAATTATCAGGCAATCGTATAGCAGTGGCCAATTTTGAAGTGAGGCTTCCATTTACAGGTCCTGAAAAACTATCACAATTTAAATCGAAAGTTTTATTTACCGAGTTGAACGCATTTTTTGATGCCGGCCTGGCCTGGAACTCGGGCAACCAGATAAAATTCGGCTCAAGTCCGGACGCAATCGGGACCGATGCCAGCGGTAATACGGTTTATAATACAAACCAGCGGGTTCCGGCCTTAAGCGCTGGTATTTCACTAAGGGTAAATATATTTGGGTATTTTGTATTAGAGCCATACCTGGCGGTACCATTTAACCGTACAGACGTTAGCAAGCCGGTATTTGGCCTTGGCTTTACACCAGGATGGTAGCGAATAGAGCCAGGAATCAAGAGTCAAGAACCAAGACTGAAAGTTATCTTCTTTCTGTTGATTTTTGACTCTTGGTTCTTAATTCGCATCATTTCCCAATTCATGACGCAATCCTGATTCTAGCGTCTTGATTTTTGAAGCTTTTCTTCTACCTTTGCGGCCATGAGAAATTGGTTTTTTATTTTATTGTTCGTTCTCAGCGCGCATTCGGTGTTTGCTCAAAGTGCTCCGAAAAACGAGCCTGCGGTTATCGACTCAATAAAGGCAAAGTGGGGTAAGGTGAAAAATGTGAACGGTGTTGCAATGATTTCATCAAACAATATAATTGAAAACATCACTCTCTCGAAAGAATACAGCACCCTGGTAACTGCAATTGAAGATGCCGGCCTTACTGAAACATTTAAAAGTAAGGGGCCAATTACCTTTTTTGCACCAACCAACCAGGCTTTTGAAAAACTCCCTGCTGGCGAACTGGACACTTTGTTAAAGCCAAATCACAAACTTGACTTAAATTACCTGATTACCAGCCATGCTATTGTTGGCAAAGTCACCGTAAAAGATATTCAACATAAAATAAATTCGAACAACGGCGAGGCAACATTCAGGACCATAGCAGGAACCACTTTAATCGCCAGGATTGATTCAAACCGAAATATTGTTTTAATAGATGATAATGGCGGGCAAAGTATAATCAGCAAATTTGATATCCAGCAAAGCAATGGGATGCTGCATATTGTGAATGCAGTTTTGGTACCTAAAACCAAAAATATATAAACAGACTCGCTACTGACAAACCTGCTGTTAAAATATTACGTAGTTTAGTTTGTAAGGATATTAAACTTAATCCGACTAAATTAAAAATATAATAGCATGAAGAAATCAATTGTAACGCTTATTATTCTGAGCGTTTTTACATCATTTGGCTGCCAAATGAGCAGCGGGCAAATCAAAAAGTACGACCCAAAACGTAAAATGAGCAAAACTCCGGTGGAGTGGAAAAAAGTGCTTACTCCAAATGCATACCATATAATGGTTGAAAGCGGCACTGAACCCCCATACCAAAATGCTTACCATGAAAACCATGAAAAAGGCGTTTATGTAAGCGCAGCAACAGGCGAGGTTTTATTCTCATCGGAAGATAAATTTGACAGCGGCACCGGCTGGCCAAGCTTTGTAAGACCTGTTGATCCTAAAAAAATTGAAATTGTTACCGACAACAGTGATGGCATGACACGTGACGAAGTTATTGAGCGCAGCACCGGCTTGCACCTGGGCCACGTTTTTGATGACGGACCAACCAATCGCGGCGGAATGCGGTATTGCATGAACTCGGGCGCTTTAAAATTTATTAAAAAGTAACAGCCTGCCTGTTCGAGCTGATTGATGGGCGAAGCTGCGGCCTAACCCTCACACCACTCTCATAGTTTAACCCAATGGTCAGATCTACCCAATCAGGGTTAACAGGTCTGATCATTTTTTCTTTTTGGGGCCTTGTATAAGTGCTAACTGTTTTAAAGCGCTCCATCGCCTGCTCCTCGGTATTTATCTCTTCAAAATAAACCAAACGGTTAAGCTGTTTGCTGTTGTCAAAAAATAAAGTAGGCATCTGGCGATAAAATTCCAAAGTTTTCAACAGGTCTGAACATAGGCCTACATGCAAGTTATTGCGGTTTCTGTCGGTAATGATATAGATGAAGCGTTTCATATTGATAAATAAAATTTGCTGGTTAAAAAATAATTACTAATTTTATGAGCATAAAAATACTAATTATTTTAGCAAATCCAAATTTTATGTCAAATATTCCTTCAAATATTAGATTTCTTCGCAAAAAGAAAGGCCTTACACAGCAGCAATTCGCTGATGAATTAGGCATAAAACGTTCGCTGGTAGGCGCTTACGAAGAGGAAAGAGCTGATCCGAAATATGATCTGCTAAAAAAAATAGCATTGTTCTTTGACGTATCGATTGATGATTTTATTAACGATGAAATTGACGAAAAGTGGGTACCAAAGGCAAAAGGCAACCCGGCCAATCTGCGTATTTTAACAATTTCTGTTGATAAAGACGACAATGAGAACATTGAACTGGTGCCAACCAAAGCGGCGGCCGGGTATTTAAATGGCTATGCCGATCGCGAATATGTTGCCGCGCTGCCAAAATTCTACCTGCCAATGCCTGCTTTTAAACAAGGTACTTATCGCGCTTTTGAAATCAAAGGCGATTCGATGCTCCCGCTGGAATCGGGCTCTATTATCATAGGCGAATACGTAGAGAACTGGAGCGACGTAAAACAGACTGAAACATACGTGGTAGTTTCAAAAACTGAAGGCGTAGTATATAAACGCATCGGCAATAAATTTAAAGACAATAAAAAGCTGAAACTGGTATCTGATAACCCTGTTTACGAACCCTATGAAATTGGTGGCGAAGACATATTGGAACTCTGGAAAGCAAAGGCCTACATATCAACACACCTGCCCGCGCCGGCACCACAGCCAACCCTGGAAAGCTTGACCGGGATGATGGCACAAATGCAAAGGTCAATATCGAACCTGCAGGGGAATAACTAACCGACATAATTGAAAGTTGAAATATTGTAATCTTATTGATACAATATTTCAACTTTTTTATTTGAGCGATGTTCAACCGCTTTTACCAGGTCGAAAAGGAACATTTCAACCTTAAAACCTTTCAACTTTCACAACTCTTCGATACCGCAACAATTAAGTTACATGGTAACAATTAAACCTTATTGCAGTTATCTTTATCTATAGATTAAATAAAAACTGAAAAACAATGAGAAAAATCATGTTAGTATGCTGCTTCCTTTTAGGACTTACAGCAATTTGCCGTGCACAAGGTGGCGGCCAGAGGATGAGCCCGGAAGACAGGGCAAAACAATTGCAGACAACACTTAAGCTTACTGATGATCAAACTGGCAAAATAACTGCTATTTTAAAAGTTCAGGCCACAAAAATGGATAGCGTAAGAACCGCAGCAAACGGCGATAGAACCGCTATGCGGACTGCAATGGGCCCAATAAGGACCGCTGCAAATGATCAGATTAAAGCCCTCTTAACCCCAGATCAGGCTACTGCATATCAAAAAATGCTTGATGAACAACGCGCCCGCATGCAACAAGGCGGTGGTGGCGGTAATTAATCGCCCGCTTTAAGTTTTTTTAAATGAAAGCGCCCTGTTAACCGGGGCGCTTTCTTAATTTTGGCACAAATTTTAATTGCTTGGCATCACCCAAAGAATTCATCGACAAAAAATTGCAGCAAAGGCAGTTTGACGGTAACTACCGTACATTAAAAGCTGAAAACGGCCTTATTGATTTTTGCTCAAATGATTACCTGGGGTTTGCCCGCTCGCCAGCGCTAAGAAAGCTGATTGATGAAGAGATCAATAGCTTCGCCAATACAAAAAATGGGGCGACAGGTTCAAGGTTATTGTCAGGTAACTCAATGTATACCGAAGAAACCGAGCAATACATTGCCAGCCTGCATGGGTCCGAATCTGCATTGATATTCAATTCCGGGTACGATGCTAACCTGGGTTTATTCTCTTCGCTGCCCCAACGGGGCGATACAATTATTTTAGACGAACTTGCTCATGCCTCGATAATTGACGGCGCCCGCCTGAGTTTTGCCAACAGGTACACCTTTAAACATAATGATTTAACAAGCCTTGAAGATAAATTAAAGCTGGCTAAATGCATTTGTTATGTTGCGATTGAGAGTGTTTACTCAATGGATGGTGACACCCCTCCTATCACAGAAATTGCGCGACTTGTTGAAAAATACGACGCCAATTTGATTGTTGATGAAGCGCATGCAGTTGGATTATACGGCTTTGGTTTAATTGACAAGGACTTACAGGGAAAAGTTTTTGCGAGAGTGATAACATTTGGCAAAGCCTTGGGCTGCCATGGCGCTGCAGTGTTGGGGAGCAATTTACTGTGGCAATATTTGATAAACTTTGCCCGGTCGTTTATTTATACCACTGCTTTGCCGCCGCATGCAGTAGCGTCTGTTAAAACAGCCTACCAATATCTGCGGAAATCAGGCAATGAAATTGAAAAGCTAAAAAGCAACATCCAGCTATTTAAACAATCCGTAGTTAATAACGGATACAGGTTAATAAACAGCGAAAGCGCGATTCAATGCTTGCTTTTAAACAGCAATGAACAGGCTAAAGCAGTAGCAGCTACATTACAAAATACAGGATTAGATGTTCGCCCCATTTTAAGCCCAACGGTGCCGACAGGGAGCGAAAGGATAAGAATATGCCTTCATTCGTTTAATACCGAACAAGAAATAACATTATTAACTGATACCATAAACAGATTTACAGATGCCGAATAGTTCAATATTTATAACGGGGATAGGAACAGGGATAGGCAAAACCATCGTGTCGGCAGCTTTGGTTGAAAAACTAAAAGCGGACTATTGGAAACCTGTCCAATCGGGCGATTTGGATGATACCGACACCGATAAAGTAAGAAATTTAATAACCAACAAAACGTCGGTTTTTCACCCGGAGACGTACGCGTTAACTCAACCATTTTCGCCGCACAAATCTGCTGCTATAGATGGTATAAGCATCGATAAAAACAAATTCAGCATCCCGGAGACTAATAGCAGGCTGATAATTGAAGGCGCCGGAGGTTTAATGGTACCGCTGAATACGAACTTTTTAATAATCGACCTTATTAACCAACTGGGCACCGAAGTAATATTGGTTTCGCGCAATTATTTAGGGAGCATTAACCATACACTGCTATCGGTAGATGCTTTAAAACAACGTAACATCCCGATAAAAGGCATCATTTTCAACGGAATAAAGGACATCTATTCAAAAGAATATATTCTTGACTATACGGGCCTTGAATCCCTTGGCCATATCCCTGACTATCCGTTAATTGATAGGAATGCAATTTTGGATGCGGGTAGTTACATTGAACTATAATTGTTGAAATGTTGTAAAGTTGAAAGGTTGAAAAGTTTTATAAATTTGCTTTGTTTTTTGACTATTGCAGGAGAGTATTAATTCGTGCAAGTGTTAAATCAACTTTACAACATTTCAACCTTCAAACAACATCAATGACCAATATTACAGTAATAGGCTCAGGGACAATGGGCAACGGCATAGCGCACACTTTTGCACAGCATGGTTTTAAGGTTAACCTGGTTGATGTTAACCCTGATGCGCTTGCACGGGCCATACAAACCATAACTGGTAATCTCGACCGCCAAGTAAAAAAAGGCACTATTGATGAGCAATTAAAATCATCGACCCTCAACAATATTATCACCCTAACCGACCTTAAAACCGCAGCAGCCAATGCCGATTTGGTAATTGAAGCAGCCACCGAGAACCGTGAAATAAAGCTAAACCTGTTTAAACAACTAAGTGATTTTTGTAAGGAAAGCGCAATACTGGCATCAAACACATCATCAATATCCATCACGCAAATTGCATCGGTAACTAAAAATCCGGCCAATGTAATAGGCATGCACTTTATGAACCCGGTACCTGTTATGAAACTGGTGGAAGTGATACGTGGTTATGCTACCACCGATGAGGTAACAGGTACTATTATGGCGTTATCTCGTAAATTAAATAAGGTACCAGTTGAAGTAAACGACTATCCTGGCTTTGTGGCTAACCGCATTTTAATGCCGATGATAAATGAGGCCATTTACACTTTATATGAAGGCGTAGCCGGTGTTGATGAAATTGATACTGTTATGAAATTAGGCATGGCCCACCCCATGGGTCCGCTGCAACTGGCCGATTTTATTGGTTTGGATGTTTGCCTGGCGATATTAAACGTATTGTACAACGGCTTCGGCAATCAAAAATATGCCCCTTGTCCGCTGTTGGTTAATATGGTAACTGCAGGCCACACCGGGGTTAAATCAGGAAGCGGATTTTATAAATATACTGCCGGGAGTAAAGAATTGGTTGTGGCGGATAAATTCTTAAAATAATGAACGTTAAAACCATGCTATTTTTAACCTAATCGCTAACCTCCAGCCTCTGATCTCTAACTTCAAATAAACCTTTTTATTTCCCAATTGTCTTATTAGTATCTACTTATTGTTTAATAATTAATAAGATACCAATGAAAACAATATCGAAAATAGGTATAATGACGGCTTTAGCGGGGTCATTATTCCTTTCGGCCTGCGAAGGAAGTTACTATGTGGCTGATCAGCCGGTCGAACCTGTTTATGAAAGGCCCATTGCTCCTTACGCAGGCGCCGTGTGGATTGACGGCGACTGGGGTTATAGCGGCGGCAGATACGTATATCACCGCGGATACTGGTCGGGGCCAAGGAGTGGCCGTGCGTATGCACGTGGATCGTGGGAACATACTTCCCGCGGCTACAGGTGGCACAGAGGTGGTTGGCGGTAAGCCCCCCGGCCCCCTAAAGGGGGAGTAAAAGCAAAGCGGCTGTTGGATTTTCCGACAGCCGCTTTGCTTTTCAAAAGTCCCCCTTCAGCAGAGGCCAGGGGCTCTACATTCTCTCCGGTACCTCAATCCCCAGCAATTTCATCGCTTTATTTATCACTTTGCCAGATGCTGCTGAAAGTTGCAGCCTGAATTGCTTCAAAACCTCATCCTCGAGAGATAAAATTGGGCATTGGTGGTAAAATTTATTATAGTTTTTTGCCAGTTCGTACACATAGTTAGCTACTATTGCCGGGCTATACCCTTCGGCGGCGGTTTGAATAATGCCGGGGAACTGGGTTAAAGCTAAAATCAACTCCCGCTCTTCGACAGCCAACTGATTAATGGAGATATTATTCCCGGTAATTTTTGCTTTTCTCAACAGTGATTTTATCCGTGCGTGGGTATACTGAATAAAAGGCCCGGTATGTCCCTCAAGTTGTACCGATTCGTTCGGGTCGAATAAAAGCCGCTTTTTGGGATCCACCTTAAGCAAAAAGTATTTAAGTGCCCCCATTCCTATCGTATGGAACAGGTTCGCTTTCTCGTCCTCGCCAAAGTCATCAATTTTACCTCTTTTCTCGGCTTCGTCCTTCGCTTTTTGCTCGATCTCTTCCATCAAATCATCGGCATCCACAACAGTTCCTTCGCGCGACTTCATCTTACCGGACGGCAGATCAACCATTCCGTACGATAAATGATAAAGACCGGCAGCGCCATCCTTACCCAACTTGTTAAGTATGGTAAATAATACTTTAAAATGGTAATCCTGCTCGTTGCCCACCACATAGATCGACTTATCCATGTGATAGTCGTTGTACTTCAATTGTGCGGTACCCATATCCTGGGTCATGTAAACCGAAGTACCGTCAGAACGCAAAACCAATTTCTCATCGAGGCCTTCGGCAGTAAGGTCAATCCAAACGGAGCCATCATCTTTTTTAAAGAACACGCCTTTCGCCAGCCCTTCATCTACAATATCTTTTCCTAACAGGTATGTATCCGATTCGTAATAGAATTTATCAAAGCTTACGCCTAATTTTTTATAGGTATCGGCAAAACCGGTGTACACCCAGTTGTTCATGGTTTTCCAAAGGGTGATGACGGCTTCATTGCCGGCTTCCCATTGTTGCAGCATTTCCTGGGCTTCTTTAATCAGCGGGGCATTCTTTTTCGCATCGTCTTCGGTTTGACCTGCTGCCTTTAGCTCTTCTATTTGCTTTTTATATTCCTTGTCGAATATTACATAATATTTCCCCACCAAATGGTCGCCTTTCATACCCGTTGATTCCGGCGTTTCGCCCTCACCAAACTTTTGCCATGCCAGCATCGATTTGCAGATGTGTATACCCCGGTCGTTAACCAAATTGGTTTTTACAACTTCATAACCTGCGGCTGCTAAAATTTCAGATACCGAAAAACCCAACAGGTTATTGCGCACATGCCCCAAATGCAATGGTTTGTTGGTATTGGGCGACGAATACTCAACCATCACCTTTTTGCCATTAGGTACGGCAACTGCAAAATTATCCGGTAAAATCTCGGTGTACAGTTGTTTTATCCAGTAACTATCGGCCAATGATATATTCAAAAAACCTTTAACCACGTTAAAACCGGTAACATCGACAAGTTCATCCTGTAGAAATGTGCCTATATCAGCCCCGGTTTGTTCGGGCGATTTTTTGGAGAATTTTGTAAAAGGAAAAGTAACAACGGTAACCTGCCCTTCAAACTCTTTACGGGTTTCCTGCAGGTTTATATCAGCAGCGGCAATATCTGTATTATATAAATGCTTAACAGCTTTAACAGTAGCTTCAAGAATAAAATTCATAGGGCAAAAGTACGAATTAAGTCGGAACCGGGATTAAACGGATTTGATTGATTTTTCAGATTGATGCAAAATTCGTGAACTTTTTGGGTGCTCGGCGGCAGCCCACATTCAATAACTAACCACTAATCTCTGCTCTCTAATCACTATATTTGTTCCTCTTCTACAAACCATTTATGACACTTAGCAATAGCGAATTTAAATTAGATGTAACATCCGAAATTGGGAACCTGCGCGCATTATTAATCCATAGCCCTGATAATGGCTTAGGCAAAGTTGTACCCTCAAAAGCACAAGACTGGCTTTTTGAGGACATAGTACACCTTGATACCATGCGCAAAAATGAATACGACTACTATGTAAAGCTGTTGATGTACTTTTTGGATCCAGCCAAAATAAAAGGCAAGCTTGCACAAATTGATTCAGAAGAAAACAACCGTTCGTTTTACAAGCCTGATGACAAGGATTTCCATGCATCAAATAAAGTAATTGAGATACAAACCTTGCTGGAAGACATTTTGCAGGAAGGCGATATCCGCAAAAAATTAGTTGCTTCGGTGTGTGCCATAGAGGGCTGTAATTATCAACTACAAACTCAATTGATTGCCACCGAACCATCTGAACTGGCTAAAATCATCATATCAGGTTCGTTAAATAAAGACGAAATGATATTTGCACCTATCCCTAACCTGATATTCAGCAGGGACATTGGTGTAGCCGTTAACAATTACATGTTGTTAAACAAACCTGCAAAAAAAGCCCGTGCCCGCGAGACTTTGCTGGCGCGATATATATTTTTCAATCATCCGCTGTTTGCTGCTTACCGCAATAATATTTTAGAGATACCCGAAACCGTTCAGCACTTTTTGCGCCCCGGCGAGGACAACGAGCAAAAAACAACGCTGGAGGGCGGAGATGTAATGATGGTTAGCCCGGAGCATTTGCTGATCGGCTGCAGTGAGCGTACGTCGGCAAGCGGTGCCAGCGAGGCCATAAAGTTGCTGTTTAAAAATGATGTTGTAAAAAAGGTAACTATTGTAAAAATTCCGCACAAACGGGATTATATGCACATCGATACCATATTTACCCAGGTAAAACGCAATATGTGGGTACTGCTGCGCTCTCTGTCGATAACTGAAAGCCAGGCCGAAATGGAGGAGCCGATAGCGTGGTTTACGGATAAAAAATCAAAGGATAAGGTGGAGATTGTGCAGTTCAGGAAGGACAAAAAGCCAAAAACTTTTAATACCATTGAAGATTTGCTGGCCAACATCAGCGAAAAAGATCTGAAAAGCCCGGAGAAGACGCAGTTTATTTATTCAGGTGGCGATATTTTCCCCTACAACTCGCGTGAACAATGGACAGACTCATGCAACCTGCTGGCGCTAAAAGAAGGCGTGGTGTTAGGGTACGACCGTAACGATAAAACTGTTGAAGCTTTTAAAGAAAAAGGCTTCGCCATAATAAAAGTTGCCGACCTGTTAAAACAATTTGAAAGCGGTGATCTTAACCCGGAAACGATGACCGACACACTGATATTAATGCCATCTGCAGAGCTTTCAAGGGCGCGGGGTGGTTTCCATTGTATGAGTATGCCATTGCAGCGTGATGCTATTGTCTGAACCGGAATTAAGCGGATTAACGGATTTTTCAGATTGGAATCCGTAATTACCAATGTACTGTTGAACCAATGAACTAATGAACACTCAATCGACTTCACACATATTAATGATACGCCCGGTGAATTTCGGGTTTAATGAAGAAACTGCCGGCAGCAACGCCTTTCAGAACCGCAATGCAGCTAAGGACGGTGTTAACGAAAAAGCGCAGCAGGAATTCGACCGCATGGTAAATACTCTGTGCAGCAACGGCGTTGATGTAACAGTTATTGATGATACTCATGAACCCTATACGCCCGATTCCATCTTCCCCAACAATTGGGTATCATTCCACGCAGATGGCGGCGTATTTTTATACCCCATGCAGGCCGAAAACCGCCGGCTGGAGCGTCGCGAAGACATCATTGCCAAGCTGGAAGATAATTTTGCAGTAAAGCATATTATCGATTTAAGCCGCTTTGAAGTTCAGGGCAAGTTTTTAGAAGGCACCGGCAGCATGGTGCTCGACAGGGAAAACAAAATTGCGTATGCCTGTCTGTCTCCACGTACAGACCGGGACGTGCTTAACCTGTTTTGCGAACAAGCTGGCTATACAGCAGTCTGCTTTGATGCTGTTGATGAAAAGGGCCAGGCTATTTACCATACAAATGTTTTGATGTGTGTTGGAAGCCAATTCGCGGTTATTTGTTTGGATAGCATTCCAAATCCGCACGAAAAGATTATGGTTAAAGAATCTCTCTTATCAGCCAAAAAAGAAATAATTGATATTTCTTTTACGCAGATGAACCAGTTTGCCGGCAATATGCTGGAGGTGAGAAATGCCGGGGGCGAGAATCTGATTGTAATGAGCAAAAATGCTTTTAATGCTATGGATTATGAACAGAAAGTCACGCTTGAAAAATATGGCAAGTTGGTTTATTCAGACATCAATACCATTGAAACCAATGGCGGCGGCAGCGCGAGGTGTATGATGGCCGAGGTACATTTGCCGGTTAGTCGATAGTCCATAGGCCTTGGGGAAGTATTTTTATTATAATGCTGTCTCAGCTTATTTAAAACGGGCCAATTACCACAAACACTTATGATCAAATCTTATAACGCTACAAGGAATTTATTAACCCATTTTTAACAAAAATTTAATCAATTAAATTACATTCCCACTATAAAATTTATCTTAACAATTAGCACATTATTGCGTTTAAAATATACATTTGCCAAAATTTTATTAAATGCAGAGTTACGAGGAATTTCTTGACCTGAGTGTAGGTTTCCCGCAGGACGGTTTTGAGATAATTGAGGATGAACTTTATTTTCACGACCTCAATTTAATGGAGATGATTGAAACGTACGGCACGCCCCTGCGCTTCACTTATTTACCTATAATTTCTAAAAAAATACAGCAGGCCAAGCTGTTATTTCAGCAGGCCATCGTTAAAAACAACTATCGCGGTACCTACAAATATTGCTATTGCACCAAAAGTTCGCACTTTAAGCATATTGTTGAAGAAGCCCTGAAGAATGAGATCCACCTGGAAACATCGTCGGCTTTTGATATGCCGATGATTGATGCGCTGGAGAAAAAGGGGGCTGTCAGCAAGGATGTTACTGTAATATGCAACGGGTTTAAAACCTTCCAATACAAAACCTATATTATTGATATGCTGCATGATGGCTTCACAAACATCATCCCGGTATTGGATAATAAGGAAGAGTTTAACCTGTATGATGACGAGATTGAAATGGACAGTCCATGCAACCTCGGCATACGTATAGCGGCAGAGGAGCAACCTGATTCGCAGTTCTATACTTCGCGTTTAGGTGTGCGCATGGAGGATATTATCGATTTTTATCATAATAAAATAGAGGGCAATCCTAACTTCAGAGTTAAATTGCTGCATTTTTTCATCAACTCGGGTATATCGGATACGCCATACTATTGGAACGAATTGGAGAAATACGTTACGCTGTATTGCAAGTTTAAAAAGATAAATCCGCATTTAGATACGCTTGACATTGGTGGTGGCATGCCTTTTAAAGATTCGCTGGTATTTGATTTCGATTATGAATACATGATAAACGAAATTGTAAGCCGGATTAAAGAAATTTGCGCAGATAATGACACCGAAGAGCCGGATATCATTACCGAGTTCGGTAAATATACCGTTGCCGAAGCATCAGGCATTTTATATAAAGTGCTGGGCCGCAAGCAGCAAAACGACCGCGAACGCTGGTTAATGCTGGATGGCTCGTTCATTACTAACTTACCGGATGTTTGGGCTTTGAACCAGAAATACATCCTGCTGCCGGTTAACAACTGGGATAGCGAATACGAACGTGTAAACCTTGGTGGCATAACCTGCGACGGTCAGGATTACTACAACCAGGAAGCCCACATGAACAGCGTATTTATGCCTAAGACCCGCAAGGTGCAATACCTGGGCTTTTTTAATACCGGCGCTTACCAGGAAGTATTGAGCGGCTATGGAGGCATCCACCATTGCCTGTTGCCTTCGCCAAAGCATGTCATCATCCGCCGCAACCGCGATGAGACATTCAACTTCGAGGTGTTTGGCGAAGAGCAAAACAGTAAGCAGGTGTTGAAAATTTTAGGTTATACTACTTGATAGTTATTAGTTAACTAGAGGTTAAAGATTAGAAAAAATAGAGGCGCATATATTGCGCCTTTTTTGTGATGTTTGAATTATGAAACAAATTCCTCTAACCGGTAATAGTACAATGGTGACGCAGCTACGCAAAATATTAAAACAACAGAGATACAGCCATACCCAAATTAAGGCGCAGGGTTTCTGGTACTGATAGCTTAGCTGGCTTTTAAAGCTTTGTAAGCTTTAGCTTCATTAACCGGGGTTACTTCTTCAATGGGTGTTTCAGGGGAGAATTTTGGTGAGGAAACTGTCGCTTCAGGAAAATGGTCGTCCAACTTTGCCGAGATGCTTTTGATTGCCTTATCCATACTGGTGGCCGAACAAAAAAGATGATCTTCAAACAATTCGTATTCTTTCTGCCTGTCGTCACTGGTTTTTATAACGTCGATGATCCCCATAATGTTAGACAGGTGTTTACGTACCTCGTGCGAGTTGATAAACGCCAATTCTTCTTTTTGAGCGGTAAATAAAAGTTTTTCATAGTGACGTTTCTGTTTTGCGCTACGATAAAACATGGCGATAAGAATGATAATAAAAATAGCTCCAAGTACTGCAAACATCAGCCATATTCGCTCGCGCTTATAGCTTTCATCTTTTTGTATGTACGAACCCTCAATTTCATCAATCATTATTTGTGACGAAATATTACCCACTTGTGTAAGCCGGTTCACTACATCTTCTGCTTGTTCAAGCGATAATTTTAAGTTATAGGCCGCGGTTTTATGGTCGTTTTTTGCTTCGGCAATTTGCCCCAGCACTTTGTAAAGGTGATATTTAATTTCTGGATGATTTATTTCAAGCGGCTGCGCCAGCAATTCGTTAATTATGGTAATTGCTGAGTCGGGCTGCCCACCGTTAAAATAGGCATCAGCCAGGTTCTGTTGATCCTGATCGATATATTGATAAAGGTTATCTTTTTGAAGTTTCTTGATAAGGTTGATAGCGCTTTTAAAATCGTACTGTAGTATAGCCAGATAATATTCGGTACGCTTTTGATAAGTATGTAACTTGTAAATATTGCCTTTTATTCCCAAAAGCTTGTCATGATAAACTTTTAGCGAATCGGGTTTATTCATCCTGAAAAAATTCTCAGCTTTATTATAATAAATAACCTTATTAACATTCACATCGTCTGAGCCGTATTTTTTATTTAAGAGTTCGGCCTGGTTTAGGTAGAATAACGATTGGCTGTAAAAATTATTCTTGTAGTAAACGTCGCTCATATTAACGTCTATTTGCACCTGAAGATGGGGGTCATTAATCTTCAGCGTTTCTTTTTTTGACAGCCCATAACTCGTAACCGCATCAATGGCATTTCCTTCTTCTGTTTGAATGAAAGCCAGGTGGCTTAAAAAGGAGTACACCAGGTAATGATCGTGGTTGTAGCCTGCAAATTTTATGGCTTTTACCATCGCAGCTTCTGCATCGTCCATATGCACGAGCCTGCGCTGGTACATACTTTCGGCAAAGTATTCAAAAGCAACGGCATTTTCCACATGTAATTGGGACAGCGTGTTATTCAGTTCTTTCTTAGTGGCAAGCAATCCGAACTCTGGCGATAACCGCAGGCTATTTGTAATATAGCCAACAATTTTTTTTTCGCGCTCAACCCCATTTTCGATTTTAAGAATGGTCTTAAGGGAATTTACATCAATAAGCGGAGCCGCAGCACTTACTTTTAAAGTGATGCAGGCAAATATGACACATACGTATAATAGTCTCTTTAACATTCCGCCGCCTATTCAGATCAGTCACATGGAGATAAGGCCAAAGCTTGCGACTTATTATTAAGTCGCAGGCACATCAAAAACAGGTTAAATTTTTGACGTAAAGCGTTTATTCCAGGTGATGATTCAGCTTTATAAAGTTTAATACGTTTAAAATGTTACAAAGGTTGCAGGGGGAAGTCCGGAAAGCCGGGAGAGACCGGGAAATCAGAACGAAAAAAAAACTTCCGCAGTCTTAGCTCGTAGAGCGTTATCTGATCTCTATCCGTGATCATAGGATTCCACGCTGGTAAAGTGTTCCATTTTTGCACGCCGAACACCCCGAACGCTATGGAACACACTCATTATCAAACTATTGAATTTAACGCATCAGCAATTAACTGATAATCAATAGATTTAAAATCAACGCTCACCTCGCGTCCTAAAAAAATCAATGCTTCGACCCAATGCCCAATGTCATTAAGTTAAGGGAATTAGCCCCACCTAAATCCTCCCCGGTAGGGAGGACTTGAAAAAAAATAAACGCGGGCGAAGCTAAAGTCTCCCCAACCGGGGGAGATTTAGAGGGGGCTTTACGCTTTGGTTTCCTTAACTTAATGACATTGCCCAATGCCTTTACCCCTACTGACAAAACAGTGTCAGCACTTTAACCATTACAACTATTTAAATTTGTTGTAAACATTATCCCCCCATGCAAACTAACCCACCTTACGAACGCCCGCCTATGATTGAGCAACTGCGCGCCGAAGGCCGCGGGCTACCTTTCCGCCCGGCTAAAAGAAACCGCCCCGAACCCACACCACCCAGTCCCGAAGACATTCGCCGCATGTTTACCATCGAAAACGGCAACCGCTGGCTGGAGCTTGCACGGCGCGAACCCGAAGCCAAACAGCTATTCGGCGAACTTTGGCACCAGGGCGAACTCTGTATGCTGTTTGCCGACACCAACATTGGCAAATCCATACTGGCCGTGCAGATCGGCGAAAGTATAGCCCGCGGACAAACCATTGCACCCTTCACCTGCCAGGCGCCGCCCGCCCGCGTGCTTTACATCGATTTTGAGCTGAGCCAAACCCAGTTTGGGCTGCGGTACAGCCAGGGCGAAGAAGACTACCAGTTTTCAGATAATTTTTTCCGCGCCCAGTATAATTTTATCCCCGACCCGCCGCCCAACGTCAACGAAAACGAGCTGCTTATTGCAGCAATCGAGTATAAAGTAAATCAGGCTAAGGCTACCGTACTCATTATCGATAACATTACCTGCCTGCGCGGCGGCACCGAAAATTCGGCGGTGGCGCTCGCGCTCATGAAAAGCCTCAAATCGTTAAAAACCGAGCATAACCTGTCTATTCTCGTACTGGCCCATACCCCCAAACGGCGCAACGCCACCCAACCCATCAGCGCCGACGACCTGCACGGCAGCAAACTGCTCATCAACTTTGCCGACAGCGCCTTCGCAATCGGCAAAAGCACTGCCGACAATGATCTTTGCTACCTCAAACAAATCAAGCAGCGCAACACCCGCCAGCGCTACGGCCACGATAATGTAGCCCTTTGCCGCATCCAGAAACCCGGCTCGTTTTTGCACTTCCAGTTCGAAGGCAACAGTCCCGAACGCCAACACCTGCTCACCCGAAACGCCGCCGACCGCCGGCAATTGGCCAATAAAATAGCCACCCTCTCCGCCAACGGCCACAGCCAGCGTGAAATCAGCAAACTGCTGGGCATAGGCCTTGCCACGGTTAACCTGCTGCTGCGCCGGGGTTTAGAACGTTCAGATGGGGAAGGATATGCAGTTGCACTAATGACCAATGACCAAGAAAACCGTCCGCATGTAAAAGAAGCGGCCATGTGCGATTCCCTCCCCGGGGAGGGCAGGGAGGGGTATTCGGAGCCGGGAATTACCTATGAAGAAAGTCCTGACACGGACTACACAACCGCACAAGATATACAGCCCCCACCAATGACCAATGGCGTAATGACCAATGACCAAACAATAGCGCCCCATTTAATTCCCAAACCCTACTGGGGCATGAAAACATCAGTAATTGATATGGCGCTCACGCCCGAACTGCTGGAACAAATATTACGGACAACGACGCGCGAAAATTCCATCCGGAAAGAAGGGAAGTGATAACTTTAAGTGAAATACCCGCGCGTCATTGCGAGGAACGAAGCAACCTCTACTAAGGACAATCAACGAACCTTTACACTTTTAGAGCTCTTAAAACCGCTTGATTGGTAACCACAATGCCATTACTTCTTGACTAGCGTGTGCAGAGATTGCTTCGTTCCTCGCAAAGACGATATGTTGGCTTTAAACATTCGACCCATGGTTACAATTACCTATAACCCGCCCACAAAAACATTTTTTTCAAACCAATTACCCCCCAAACCCATGACCAGCGAATTCACCACATGGTGCAGCCACTACTACCAGCTCACCAACCTATTTGCAGAGCGCAACGAACGCTTCAAAAACCTGTTAGAGAACGCCCCATCCTACACCGGGCAAAACAATTTAAGCGATTTAGACGCCATAATCAGCTATAACCGGAAGGTACAAGCCGCAAAAGCCAAAGCCGACAAAACATTTAAAGACCTAACCGAAACCGGGCGCACCATACTGGCGATAATGCGGTATTTTGAAATATCACCCCGCACCGTGCTCACCGGCCAAATACCCGGCGAACTGGAGTACGAAGTCTGGGCCAATGAAAAGGACCAGGTTTTTATTGGCAAAATCAGGGACCTGCCACAAGAGGCACTTAACCCCAATATTATTTATATCAAATGTTGGAATGGTGATAAGGATGAGGGTGATGATTAATAGTCCGGCATTAGGGGAAAATCATCCCCGCGCATAATTGGGGAAGGATCCGCCAGCTGGCAGACTGCTAAGGATAGTAAAGGATCCTCAATTAAGAAGAATTTCCGTTGACAATTCAAACTGTCGCCTCTATAATTTTGGCTAAAGCCACCAACATGCTTATCGGGTCCCGTCCCTTAAAAGGGACGGCAATGAAACAGTTCTTTTCAATTCATTGCCGTCTGGCTTTAGCCGACGGGAATGATAATTTATCAAAGAAGGGCTTTAGCCAAACCCCACCTATTCAAACACTTTTGCTTGAATGCCAGTAATTTAAGCGATTGACGCGCCCGGATTGGCCGACCTGGAACTTGCCAAATCCTTTAATCCGCAATTGCCGGTGCCTGCTTTCTTCTCACCCCAACTAACACCAGCATTATTACAACCGATAATAATATAAACACCAGGTAGCTATAGCTCAAATTAAGTTGATCTTTAGCAGGAATGACCGCTACCACAACATAAGTAAGCAGCGAAAGAAGCACATACACCATGCCGCCCGTAAACCCGCCCGACATACCCGCATTTTTTGGGAACCTGCTTAAACAGTAGGTAAAATAATTATTATAGGTAAAACCGGCGCCCACATGTATCACAAAAGCAAAAAATAGCAGCACATAAACATTGTTCACAAATTTTGCAGTTACAATCATTAATACTACCACTATAAGCTGCACTAAAATATTGATAAACAGCTTACCAAAAAACGGCCGGTTGATCAATGCTTTACCAATAAAGCCACCAGTCATCCACGCCAGGCCCAAAATAAGCGAACAATAACCCGCAACAACCGGTGTAAATTTAAAGTGATGCTCAATAATAAACGGCCCGGTCATGTTATACATGATCACCATCGAATAAGCAAAGGTCAACATCAGTATACCGAGGCTGAACGTAGTTGCTTTGATCATTTCGACGTATATGGCAGCTATTTTTTTTAGATGGAATGCTGTGCGGTGCCGGATAGTTTCGCCGCTGTATAAAAGTTCCAGCACAGCTATAATTGATGCCAATGCCGCCAGGAAATAAAAATTTGACTGCCAGCCGAACGTATGTTGAAAATAGCCTCCCAGGAATGGGGCCACTATTGGCCCGGCAGACCAAATAATGGTAAACATGCTGAGGTAATGTTTTAACTGCGCTCCTTCGTATACATCCACAAAATAGGCCCGCTTGGCTATTACTATCATAGCCACCGTAATACCGTGAACTATCCGCATGGCATAAATTACGTAGATATTATGGGTGACGGCAATAATTATGCTTGCCAAAATAAACACCATGAGCGCGCCAGTACTGAATTTGTATCGCCCGAATGAGTCTAAAACACTGCCCAGGAACAATTGCGAGGTGCCATAGCTGATCAGGAACAGCGTGAGGGTTAATTGCACCTGTATACTGCTGATGTGCATCTCGGCGCCCATATTGGGTAACGAAGGAATATAAATGTCTGTAGCGAACCCCGACAGGGGCAACAAAGCAAACGCCAGTATAGTTGAAACCCGCTGATTTTTGACTTGTGATGTTGTTATAGCAGATGTGGTAAGCATTTGCCGCAAAGGTAACAATAGCCCAAATGCGGATTGTTTGCTGGAAGTAATAAAGAAAAAGGGCGTTGTTTGAGCCCCGCCGCGCCGGTTCAATCGTCTCGTGTGAACCCAAAAACTGGTCAGCGTTCCGCTGACGTCAACAAACAATCTTCGGCGGAATTTCCGGATCAGTGTGGCTACTCTGGCAAAATATGCAACTATTTCCCGGCATTACTAAATGCCTATCGTAAGCGGGACGCTTACATTTGCTTGGGTTCAAGCGAGACGCTTGAACCGGCGGGATTATCTGGGAATACATCGAAAACATCCCGACCTATAATACTTTCTCTTATCGTCTTAGTAGCGTTTAAATAAGAATCAGATACTGCTACTATCGTAAAATCTGTATTTAACATCAGCAGCAGCGCCGATGATTGTTCAAAAGAAGCTTTATAGTCTATAGTATCCATATTCCATTGTTTGTATGTAGTTAAATCAACAAAAATGGAAAAAACAAGACAGCACTATTTGTTCTCTCTCCTCGTATTGAAGGTGTTTTTAGGTTGGTAAGTTAGTTAATTGAATTTATTTTTTACCTAATAGAAAAAGCATGATATTTTATGGTTTCTTCGGCAACAGTGTTGCTAAAAAGAAAAATATATTTAAACTCAATTTACGGATTAAAATTTAATATGACCTACAACATTGATTTACAATTTATATCTTAAATTGTTTCATGGGTTACATATTTATAAGGAGTATTAATTAAAAAAAACACGCAAGTGTAACAGTATTTGCGAGGTTTTTGTAGCCAAAACGGGACTTTTCTTAAACTAACTTAAAGAAGATTTACAAAAACAGCCTGCTTACGGGCCTAATAGGCACATAGAAGATTACAGGGCGGGATAAAAGTTCAACCATCTATGTATTTAGCAAAATATATGAGACATTATTTTAAGGTCGTTTAATCTCATGGATTATACAAAAAGGTTCTATCAAATGGAATTTATTTCAGGTCTTAAGCGCAGCTGCCAAACTTTTTAGTTTACCTGGAATTTCGTCGAGAGGTAGAACGAAATCTACATTACCCGAGTCCTGGGCGCTGAGCGGCATGTGATTTACTTCGGCAGACATATCTTGAGCAAAGGTTTTCCCTCCGTTTGCCTTGATTTGCTTGCAGCCCTTTGTGCCATCACCGTCATATCCGGAAAGTACAATACCAATCGCACGCTCGCCCATTTCCTCTGCCAAAGAGGTAAAAAATAAATCCACCTGTTTATTCCTGCCAGAGCGTGGGGAGATGACTTTGAAGGTATAATTTCCCATTAGAAGATCCGCGTCAGGAGGAATCACATAAACGCAATTTGCCTGGATTAGCATCGCTTCAGCAGCCACTCTTACAGTCATTTTGATATGGCGCGAAAGAATTTCAACTAACTGACTAATGGCGGTGGGGTTCATGTGAGAAATAATGACAAAGGCCATCCCTGTATTTGACGGCATAGCATCCAATAGTGCCTTATATGCATTAAGTGCTCCCGCTGAGCCGCCAATGCCAACAATGAGGTTAGGGTGTAATTCTCCCGTATTTACGGAAGATAAACCCTTTTTTTCATCATTCACCTTTATTTTGTTTAGCTAATTTTTCACCCTCAGAAACATTTTTACCGATCTTCTTTTCCTCATTAGCGCCTACTATGGATTTGCTATCCATTGGCACCAATTTAATTCCATTATCACTCAAAATTAATTTGTGGACATCACTGTCGTGGCCCGTGCCGCGAGACTTAACAATGAAAAGTCCACGGATGCGTTTTTTACTGACATCTTCTTCTAACTCTCTTACTACGATCCAGGTGTCGATTAAAGAGGAGACTCCGATTTCACCGCTTGTGTCGTTTTGTGACGCTGAAGAAACAAGGCTTGTAAAAAAGCTTGTAATGCCATTGGATTTTAAAAGATCGATCATGCGGGTAATCATTGATCGGATTTCTCGCTGGTCCCCCTCTCCAATAATGCTTGTCAGGGGATCTATGACAACCGCTTTCGGTTTGAATTCTGCAATCAGCTTATACAGATCGAGTAAGTGCATCTCCAACCCAAAAAAGGAAGGCCTCGTAGACACGATCTTTAAAAGTCCTTTTTTTATCATCGGTTCAAAATGAAAACCAATGGAACTCATATTTTGAGTGAGCTGCCCTGCAGATTCTTCATAGGACAAGAAAAGACAGCGTTCTCCACGTTTACAACTTGCTAAAGCGAATGCGGCGGCCAAGCTTGTTTTTCCGGTGCCTGCGGTACCTGAAGCAAGCACTGTGCTGCCCACGGTATAACCTGGTTTACCTCCTTTGAACAATTTGTCTAATGATGGAATTCCTGTCGAAACTTTCTTAGCCGAGCCTGGTTGATCAAGCCCTGCTGATGTGATGGGGATTACTGAAAGTCCATCTTTATCAATTACGAAAGGATATTCGTTTGTACCATGTTTTGAACCGCGATATTTAACTATACGGATCCTACGAATGGCAATTTGATCCTTAACCCTGTTATCCAGAAGAATGATGCAATCGGAAATGTACTGCTCCAGGCCATGACGGGTAAAAGTTTCCTGTAACGGCTCTCCGGTAACAACCGCGGTTACTTTTTTTTCCTTAAGCCACCTGAAAAGTCTTTTTATCTCTAAGCGAAGAATACCGACATCTGTGATGCCGGCAAAAATAGATTCAATAGAATCTAAAACAACCCGTTTTGCACCAATGGAATCAATGGCATGTTCCAAACGAACGAATAACCCTTCCAGGTTAAAGTCAAGCTCCTGTATATCTTTGCGCTCCAAAAGAACATGTTCAATCAGGATTTTTTTTTGAGAAACAAGCCCTTGCAAATCCAGGTTGAGAGAAGCCACGTCTTTATAAAGTTCATCTTCTGTTTCTTCAAAGGACATGAATACGCCTGGCTCTTTGAATTTGATCGCACCGTTGATTAAAAAATCAATCCCAAAAAGGGTTTTTCCGGAGCCGGCACTTCCACTAACTAAAGTGGTCCTGTATTTCGGAAGGCCGCCTTCCGTAATTTCGTCAAAGCCTTTAATGCCGGTAAGGCACTTTTGTAGTTGCTTAGGAAGATCGGTGCTTTTTTTCATGTTGTTTTTACGCTCACAATTTTACTGTACGCTCAACCGGTCATATTTATAACAGGAAACCCTCGATTAGGGCATTAAATATAATGAGCATACAGCAGTATAAACAATAACCACAAAGGTTTGTGTTAATGGAATTGATTTAAAACCCAAGAGTCCGAATGTTGTTAAAACTATACCTAAAATTACGGCACCGATAATTGCCGAGAGATTAAGGAAATCTTCATTTGTTCCTGACCAAATCGAACTAAATGGAAAAAAGTATTGATTGTCGGCACTTACTAATTATAGAATTTCATAAGTTACCCCTTAGGTATTATTGTTAGCGTCTATAAAAGAAAGTTTGATTGAAACACGCAAGTACGACGGTACTTGCGTGTTTGATGTACTCAGAGCGGGAGTACATATATAGAATTCTTAGAATTTAACGAAATAAAACAATGTAACAAAAAACCGCTTTATTAAGCATTTTAAGTAGATATTTATAAAATTAAATAAAGTAAAATAAATTAGGATATAGTAA
Organism: Mucilaginibacter flavidus; assembly: GCF_024055575.1. GTDB lineage: Bacteria > Bacteroidota > Bacteroidia > Sphingobacteriales > Sphingobacteriaceae > Mucilaginibacter > Mucilaginibacter flavidus. The sequence continues at coordinate 89,772 of NZ_JAMXOE010000026.1, forward strand.
AAAGTGTATGTAATTTTAGGATATACATACAGTTGACACATACAGTCATGGCAAAGCCCAAATTCTACTTAGAACCCCGCCCCACCGGCGACGACAAAGAAAATGACAAAAATTCAAAACCTGAAGACGCTTTACAGTGACTATTCCGGGGAAACTGACCACTCCATTCCGTGGCAAACTGACCAGGCAATTCCCTGGCGAACGGGTTCAGCGAGAGCTGTAAAAGCGTTGTGTTAAAAGTAGTTATTTAAAA
>NZ_JAMXOE010000027.1 GCF_024055575.1 Mucilaginibacter flavidus
AATGCGATATGCAGGTCTCCTGCTCGTGATACCTTGCAAGTACTTCTATTATGTTCATTATCATAAAGATACATATTTTAAATGTCTTTTCATAGGCTATTACTCTCCAAAGGAGAGTGGCTTAAAAAATGGTGACTTGAAGCGCGAAGCTGAAGTTCTCTCCTTTGGAGAGGATTTAGGTGAGGCGAAACTGAACGTTGTGGCTACCAATTTTTATATCGAAATCGCATTAACATTAAAATTCACATTATTATGGTAGAGATATTCAGAACTAACGTGAAAAATAAACGAACGGCCGGCAAGGTGCTAAAAGCATTGCAAGCGCACCTGCCGACCTTTCGTTTTAATTTCGACCTTGAGGATTGCGACCGCATATTGCGTGCGCAAAGCAACGGCTGCCCGGTTGAATGCACAAAAATTATACAAATAGTTAAAGGCCATTCAATTGAGATAAGCCTGTTCGAGGATTAGTTAACGTAGAGAGGTTTGTCAACTTTTAAAAGTTGACAAATCTTTTCTTTAAACATTCACTAATTCACCCAATCACTAATTCGCTAATTAGTTACTCCGCACCCAAATCAACCATCCTGATTTTAATCACAATTTTCTTTACCCCATCATACCCGGCTACTTTTATGTTGGGCCGATGGGCATCACTTGGGAAAAACAGGAAGAAGGTGCCGGGCATAGCAACGTAATATTGCCCCTGGACGTTGTAGTTGGCGCTGTCGCCGGCTTCATTATAAGGCTTGGTAACGGTGGCTTTGCTTACCGGGGCGACCCCGATTGTTTCCTGTCCTTTTATAACATATTGCAAATCAATGTATTTTCGGTGCGACTCCCATGCCGAGCCTTCAAACTCTTTCGATGGTGCTTCGGTAATAGTTGCATAAACGTTGGTGCCGTCAATCGTGTATTTTCCCGGCTTTAGTTTGGTAAGGTCGCTGTCGCGCAAAAATGAGAAGGCTTTGTCCCAGGCCGCCTGGTTTCGGTGGTATTGCTCTGCAAACACTTTTTTATTTGTTGATGTATCCAGGCTTAGCTTAAGCCCTTTTTTCCATTCACTTTTGTTAACCCAGTCGGCGGCGGTGGTTTTAGTCCAGGTATCTTGTGCTAATGATGAAATAGCCACTCCTGAAAATACAAAAAGTAGCAGGAATGTCTTATGAAATGGTAATGGTTTCATGGTACAATCAGTTTTTTATTTGTTAGGTTTTTATGGTGACGTAATTTAGCTTTATTTGTAAAAACTATTTCACCTTTTTTTTGAAAACGTAAATAGTAACTTTGGTTTCACTTACAATAGCTCCAAATACCTTGAAAGTTCTGCACAGCGTACACCCGGACGATTTTAGAAGTTACGACACATCCTTAATACGGGAACGGTTTTTAATCGATAATACCGTTCAAAAAGATGAGATCAACTGCGTTTACACGCATTATGACCGGATGATTGTCGGTACAGCGCACCCGGTGACTCAAACGCTGGCTTTAGAGAACTACCCCAACCTTCGTGCTGATTATTTCCTTGAGCGCCGCGAAATAGGAATAATAAATGTTGCGGGTGACGGCGTGGTTACTGCCGACAGCCAAACCTATGAATTGAAAAAATTTGATTGCCTGTACATAGGCAAGGGCGTAAAGCAGGTGACTTTTGCCAGTAAAAATAGTGCTGATGCAGCAGTTTTTTACATACTGTCGGCTCCTGCGCATATGGCGTATCCGACAACTTTTATGGGGATAAACGAGGCTTCAAAAGTTGAAGCCGGGAGTGTGGCAACTGCAAACCTGCGCACTATTAACAAATACATTCATACCGAAGGTATTAAAAGCTGCCAGCTGGTAATGGGCCTAACCATATTAAAGCCAGGCAGCATTTGGAATACTATGCCTGCCCATACACATGACAGGCGGATGGAAGCTTATTTTTATTTCGACTTGCCGGAAGGTCAAAAAATTGTGCATTATATGGGCAAGGGTGATGAATCCCGACATATTATGATGAACAACTACGATGCCGTGGTATCGCCGCCCTGGAGCATCCATTCAGGCAGTGGCACCTGCAATTATAACTTTATATGGGGTATGGCAGGCGAGAACTTGGATTATACAGATATGGATGCGATTTCGATTGGCGACTTACGTTAGTGATTGGTTAATTGGAGGTTAGAGATTAGAAAAAAACTAAATTAATATTGAAGTCTTGAATCCTGGTTCCTGGCTTCCTGATTCTAAAATTATGTCAGATAAATTTTCATTAAGCGGAAAAGTAATAGTAGTAACCGGTGGCACCGGTATTTTGGGTAATGCCTTTGTTAACGGCATTGTTGAAGCCGGCGGCACAGTTGGTATATTAGGTCGCAAAAAAGAGGTTGCCGAAGAGCGGGCAGCCCATATTAATGCAAACGGCGGCAAGGCTATTGCTTTAGTAGCCGATGTAATGAAAATTGACGAGTTAATCGTCGCCAAAGATAAAATCCTGGAAGCCTTCGGCCGGATTGACGGCCTGGTAAATGGCGCGGGTGGCAACATGCCGCAAGGTGTTTTACAACCCGAGGAAGACATTTTTAGCATGAATTTGCAGGGGATGAAAGAAGTGCTGGATCTAAACCTTTGGGGAACCCTAAACCCAACCCAGGTCTTTGGTGAAGCAATCGCCAAAACAGGCAAGGGAAGCATTGTAAACATATCATCAATGAATTCAAAAAGGGCAATAACCAAAGTGCTTGGTTACAATATGGGTAAGGCAGCTGTAGATTGCTATAACCAATGGTTTGCTGTTGAGCTGGCTAACCGCTACGGCGACGCCATCCGCATGAATGCGCTGGCCCCCGGCTTTTTTCTTACCGAACAAAACCGCAACCTGCTTACCACCCCCGATGGTGGCTATACCGACCGTGGCGGCAAGGTTATCCGCAATACACCTTTTAAAAGGTTTGGTCATCCCGATGAACTGATAGGCGCAATCGTGTGGCTGTTGAGCGATGCATCCGCATTTGTTACCGGTTCAATGATTTGCGTTGATGGTGGATTTTCGGCATTCGCGGGGGTGTAAGTAATTAGTGAATTGCCGATTTAGTGAATTAGTGATTGGCGCTTGCAAGACTTGTTGAATATAGTAAATTGACCTGAAAAAATGGTTTGCAAAATTGGGCATATTTGTCTGGATTTATTATATAATTATCTCATTAATAATTATTTATAATAGTGTAAACCATGTGAGCCCATTTTCTAAAGGGAAGTGACTGTTTGCCCCGTCGATTTCAATCAACATAATCAACCCTGAATGTAACAAACCTGTTAACAATTAACGGGCTTTTACCCAATAGTTCATACATTAGTTGTATAACCGACATGTTTTTTCGAAGCCGGTCGGCCTTGAAGAATTATAACCCTGCTAACCAAACCATTATGATAAAAAAGCCAATTGCGCTGGTGTTTGCCATGTTTATTTCGTTCGGTGTTTCTTCTCAGGGTGTTACTTTACAGCCGGGCAACCCGTTGACTGAACATTTTTCTCCGGAGCGGTTACAGCGTATTGATAAGCTGATAAAACAATACGTTGACTCTGGCTGGGTAGCGGGTGCCGATGCTTTTATAGCCCGTAACGGCAAAATTGTATATAAAAAAGCATTTGGACTTGCCGATATCGATAAAAAAGTACCGATGCGTACTGATGAGATTTTTCGCATCGCTTCGCAAACCAAGGCCATTACCAGTGTTGCCGTGATGATGCTTTTCGAAGAAGGCAAATTTCTTTTGGACGATCCTATTTCAAAATATATTCCATCATTTGCACATCCTAAAGTATTGGCGGAGTTTAACCCTAAAGATTCCACTTATACCACCATTGCAGCACGGCGTGAAGTAACGATACGTGATCTACTGACCCATACGTCAGGAGTGGATTATGCGCAAATCGGCTCAAACAGCATGAAGGCCATCTACGCAAAAAATGGTATTTACGCTGGGTTTTTAAGCGAGAAGCTTTCGCTTGGTGATGCCATCAACAAATTGGGTGCACTGCCGTTGGTGCATCAGCCCGGAGAGAAATTCACCTACGGTTTAAGCATCGACGTGCTGGGTTACCTTGTTGAGAAAGTATCAGGCAAGTCCCTCGACCAGTTTTTTAAAGAACGAATATTTACCCCGCTGGGGATGAATGATACCTATTTCTACCTGCCGCAGGCTAAATTCGCCCGACTGGCTACTGTTTATACACCCGATAAACAGTATAAGCACCTGGTTAAATGGGATAAAACAACCTTTCCGGGAGTGGATTTTGATTATCCATTATCAAACGGCACTTATTATGCCGGTGGAGCCGGATTGAGTTCAACTGTACAGGATTACGCTATTTTTTTACAGATGATGCTTAACGGCGGTATTTACAACGGGCATCGTTTATTGTCAAGGCATACTGTTGAGATGATGACTATGAACCAGATAGGAAACTTGAATTTGAACGCGGAGGGTAACAAGTTTGGTTTAGGGTTTGAGGTTTTCACCAAAAGCGGACAGGCAAAGCTTGGCGAAACTGAGGGTTCGTTTAGCTGGGGCGGTTTTTACGGCACCATCTACTGGGCCGATCCCAAAGAACATATGGTTTGCCTGTTGTTTGTACAGGAATGGCCCTACCCGCACGGCGAATTGTCTGACAAATTTAAAGTGCTTGTATATTCGGCATTGGAGTGACGTAGAAACGCGATGCTTCGCGTCTCTGCCGCCTGTCAATTGGTGCAATCATTCTATATCAATAAAATCTAACTAACCAAACATGATAAACAGGAGAAAATTCATTAAAACCACCTGGGTAGCGGGTACAGGTTTTTTACTTGCGCCACAATTGGGCAAAGCTGCCGGGTTCTTCAAAGGCTCGCCAAATGACAAAGTTGTAGTAGGCATGATGGGTACGCATAGCCGTGGCCTTTACCTGGCTCAAAACTTTGCTAAAATACCCAATACCGAAGTTGGTTTTGTATGCGATGTCGACTCGAAAGTAGTTGAAAATACCATCGCTGATATCTATAAACGTACCGGCAAAAAGCCCGAAGGCTATACCGACATCAGGAAATTACTGGAGCGCAAAGACGTTGATGCCATCGTTATTGCTGCCCCCGACCATTGGCACGCGCCCGGCGCTATTATGGCTTGCCAGGCCGGCAAACATGTTTATGTTGAAAAACCCTGCAGCCACAACCCGCATGAAGGTGAAATGCTGGTAGCAGCATCAAAAAAATATAACCGGCTGGTACAAATGGGCAGTCAGCGACGCTCGTTTAATAATGTGCAGCAAATGGTGAAGGAATTGCATGATGGAGTTATCGGTCGCACTTATTATGCAAAGGGCTGGTACACCAATCACCGGGATACTATTGGTATTGGTAAGCAGGTTGCGGTACCGGCAAACCTTAACTACGAGCTGTGGCAGGGCCCGGCGCCACGCAGGCCATACCAGGACAACCTGATACATTACAACTGGCACTGGTTTTGGAACTGGGGCACAGGCGAGGCATTAAACAACGGCACACACGAGCTCGACGTAATCCGCTGGGGTTTAGGTGCCGATTTTCCGACTAAAGTTGTTTCGACCGGTGGCCGCTTTCATTTTAAAGACGACTGGCAGACACCGGATACTCAAAATATCCTTTACAACTTCCCCAATAATACCGCGGCCGAATGGGAGGGAAGGAGCTGCAACGGTTATAATATTGAGGGCCTTGGCCGTGGTGTTATATTTTATGGCGACAAAGGCACCCTGTTTTACACTGGCGGCAACGGGTATAAAATTTACGATGGTGAAAACAAACTAGTGCGCGAGGTGAAAGACGAAGCGCCGGTAGATGCCACCAACAAAGTGAGCCCAACCGAAGCACTGGATGGCTTGCACATGGCAAATTTTATCCAAACCATACAAGGCACAGCCAAGCTGAACTGCCCTATTGAAACCGGGTTTAAATCGACCCTGTTACCGCAATTGGGAAATATTTCGTATCGGGTTGACCGTGTTCTGCATATTGACCCATCAAACGGGCATATTTTACACGACCCTGAAGCGCAGAAACTTTGGAGCAGGGAATATGAAAAAGGGTGGGAGCCGAAAGTTTAATTTTTAATCAATATTATATCTAACATGAAAAAACAGTTCATAAATAGCGCCCTGGCGCTGGTATTTGTAACCTTAGCAGCACCCGTTGCTGTTAATGCCCAAAGCACCCCTAGCCTCTTCGACGGCAAAACCCTTAAAGGTTGGCACCGCGTTGCAGGTACCGCCGATTATAAAGTTGAAAATGGCGCCATTGTTGGCACCACTGTACTCAACTCCGGTAATACTTTTTTAGTGACGGACAAAGAATATGGCGACTTTATTTTGGACTTGGATACCAAAATAGAGAGCAAGCTTAGTAATTCGGGTGTGCAAACCCGCAGCCACTTTGACCCGGCCGGGCATGACGGCAAAGGGCTGGTTTATGGCCGCCAGTTTGAAATTGACCCGTCGGACAGGAAATGGTCTGGTGGAATTTATGATGAGGGCCGGAGAGACTGGCTGTACCCGCTTGATTTACACGAAAAAGCAAAGGATGTTTTTAAGGTTGGTGAGTATAACCACGTTCGCATAGAATGCATCGGCAACGAAATGCGCACCTGGATAAATGGCGTTGCAATAGCTGATGTGGTGGATACCGTAGATAGCAAAGGCTTCATCGGGTTGCAGGTTCATGCAGTTACCAAAGAGGAGCAGGCCGGAAAAAAGGTGTATTTTAAAAACCTGCGTATTCAAACTACAAACTTAAAGCGACTGCCTTTCCCTAAAGATATCTATACAGTAAACCTGGAACCCAATTCATTATCAGCAAGCGAAAAAGCCGCAGGCTGGAAATTGCTCTATGACGGACATACCAACAAAGGCTGGCACGGCGCTACGCTTGCAACATTCCCGGGAAAAGGCTGGGAGTGTACAAACGGACTTATGCACGTTTTACCGTCTGAAGGAAAAGAAGAATCGGGTGGTGGTGACATTGTCACCGATGATTTGTACAGCGCGTTCGATCTTTCTTTTGAATTTAAGCTCACACCCGGCGCAAACAGCGGTGTAAAATATTTCGTAACCCTAAGCGAGCAAACCAAAGGTTCGGCGATAGGACTGGAGTACCAGGTTCTGGATGATAAACTGCATCCTGATGCCAAACTTGGACGTGATGGAGATCGCACGCTGGCATCGCTATACGACCTTATCCCCGCCAAAAAACAGGAGCGTTTTGTTCATCCTATAGGCGCATGGAATATAGGCAGGGTGGTTGTTTACCCCAATAATCATGTGGAGCATTACTTAAATGGCGTTAAAGTATTGGAATACGAACGCGGCTCAAAAGCTTACAAAGATTTGGTAGCTATCAGTAAATACGTCATCTGGAAAAACTTCGGTGAGGCAAAGGAAGGGCATTTGCTGTTGCAGGATCATGGTAACGAAGTGTTTTTCAGAAGTATAAAAGTTAAACGGCTGATTAAATGATTTCGCTGATTACGTTGATTTCGCCTGAAAAATCATTACCGAAATCAACGTAATTATTCATGTTCTGCGGCTCCGCGTTTTTGAAAACTATAGTACAAATAAAACAGCGATGGCAATATCAACACACTGCCAATCAGTAATCCCAGCCCTAAATCGCGAATTGTATTCTCCGGTGCCTGGTAGGCAAAAAGCGATAGGTTCTGCCCGTCCTTTACCATTAAAAGGTAGGGCCAGTGCATATAGCCAACTGCCAGCAAGATCATAGTTACCTGGAAACCCGCTCCAATCCGGATTATTTTTCGCTTGCCTTTATTAATTAATATCCACGATGCCGCTAATGAAACAGAAGCCGCAATTACCGCAGTTAAGCTAACCGGGTTGCCGAATATCCAACGCGCAAGGTGGATGTTTTCTACTTCGGAGGCCAGGAATACCAAACCGCCAAACACAACAGCCAAAATGTTCATTATCCTGGCCTTTAGGATAAAACGGTGGACATCGTGTTCATTATCAGCCTCGCCGATTAAGTAAATTGCTGCAAGGTAGCCGCTCAAGGCTACGGTAAATAAGCCGACAGCTACCGAGAAGTAGTTTAACCAGCTAAAAATATAAGCATCTAAAAATGATGTCGCGTGCAAATCTATCTGCCTTGATACTGCACTGCCGGCGATAATCCCTAAAAATAAAGGCGTAACAAAGCTTGAGTAAACAAATACCCGGTTGTATATCTTCTGCGTATGTGCGCCCTTAATGGCATCGTAATTTCTGAAGGCAAAAGCGGTGCCACGGGCTGTAATGCCTAATAACATTATCAGCATGGGTATGTGCAGGTAAGTGCACATGGTGCTGTAAACAACCGGGAAGCCTACGAACATAATTACCACGGCGATAATGAGCCACATGTGGTTGGCTTCCCAAATGGGGCCTATGGCGTGGTAGCTGGTCTGCCGTGTGTTGTGTTTGTTTTTTTGCGAGGTAAACAATTCGATAATACCCGCGCCAAAGTCGGCGCCGCCGAGCAGGAAGTACAATACGATGGCTGAAAATAAAAAGGCAGTTACTACAAATATCATAAGCTTATTTTAATGGAGGCAGCAGGTCCGCAGTTAAATAATAATTGTACTGTTCATCGGTCAGGTTAAACTTTTCCCTTATCATCAGCAGGCGGTCTAACTCAAATAGCTCGCTCTCGTAATCGCGCACGTAATTGTAGGCGCAATATGTAACTTGTCCGTCACTGTCGAAATTAAATCTACAGTAGTTAGGTTCCAGGTCGTTACTATACTCGCCAAGGTACTTTGTTGTTTGCTCGTAAACAGGTTCGCCTGAAATCAGATTTATTGGTTGCGTACACAATATAAAATCGTTCGCATCAGCCAAAAACTTCCATTTTTCGGTCAACTGATTTGCGGTATATGAATTTACCCGGATGATGGTAAAATCACCGTACTTTTCCCTTTCCCGTATGCTGAATGGAACGTTGTACTGATTCAATTTTTCCCTTGCTTCCTCCTCTGTTTCGTCAATGTCTTTATAGTAGTGAATATTTTGAAGCTTATTATTATCAAAAAAATCCTCCTTTTTAATCACATCGCCAGGCATAACAAATACTTTCGAATACTCGCCCAACAATGCGGTTTGTTGCTCGGTAATTTGGTTATCCATGTAATCTTTGAAAATAACTTTCATCCTGTTTTAAATTAATTCCAGTTCAGTTTTTCGGTCGTACAGTTCGGGTACCATCTTTATCTGCCTGCTTAATAAAAACACTACTGCTACGCTTAAAATAAGGTAAACTGCGGTGAACAGGTAAAACGAATAATGTATGCCCGGCATTGGTGTAACGGCTTCGCTTGTACGCATCACTCCCTGTATAATCCAGGGCTGGCGGCCCACTTCGGTAACCGTCCAGCCGGCCTCAACAGCTATAAAACCAAACGGGGTAGAAAGGATAAATAAATTAAGAAACCATTTTTTAGATAGCCAGCTACGCTTTTTCCAAATCGCTACAAAATACAATATTCCAACAAGCATCATTGTCGAACCGATGGCTATCATAATTTCAAATGCGATATGTGTTACTGTGATAGGGGGCTGATTTTTAATAGGGATGGTGTCCAAACCTTTAACAGGCTGCTTAAAGTTGTCATATACTAAAAAGCTTAATAACCCCGGTATCTCAATGCCATAGTTTACTTTTTTATTAGCAGTATCTGGCAAACCACCAATGGTTAAAGGCGAGTAGGGTTGGGTATGGAAATAAGCTCCCATGGCTGCCAGTTTAGCGGGCTGCTTTTCGGCTGCATTTTTTGCGGATATATCGCCGTTGAATGGTTGTAATATCGCCGCAATGGCCCCGAAAACTATTGCTATTCGAAACGCTTTGGTATGAAACGGCACGTTCTGTTTTCGCGCTATCATTAAAGCATGAATACCGGCTACAGCAAAGCCCGTTGCTGAAAAGGCCGCAATAGTCATATGCAAAGCTTCTGAAAACCAGGAGCCATTGAACATGGCTTTTATCGGGTCGATATTCAGGTATTGGCCGTTGACATAGTCAAATCCGGAAGGACTGTTCATCCATGAATTTGCCGATACCACCAAAATGCCCGAAGCTATCCCGCTAACGCCTACCATTATCCCGGTTATCCAATGGAACCATTTGTTAAACCTGTTCCACCCATACAGGAAAAAGCCCAACGCAATCGCTTCAATAAAAAATGCAACACCTTCCAGCGAAAATGGCATCCCGAATATAGGCCCGGCATGCTCCATGAATTTTGGCCAAAGCAAGCCAAGCTCGAACGACAAAATAGTGCCTGATACTGCACCTGTAGCGAAGAATATAGCCACGCCTTTGCTCCAGGCCTGTGTGATGTTCTTGTAAACAGGTTCGCCGGTTTTTATCCATTTATAATGTGATATGGCCATGAATACCGGCATAACCATACCAATGCAGGAATATATGATGTGAAAGCCAAGTGAAATGGCCATTTGCGACCGCGCTGCTAAAAAATCATTCATTGTAATTATATTTTATTATTCGGGCAGCCGCTCGCGCAGCAATCCATAAACCCATGTTCCGGCTATGGCACTTAGCAATGTTACGAAAGTCACTAAGAAGCCGCTTCCAATTTGTGCGAATAACGGGCCCGGGCAAGCGCCGGTAATTGCCCAGCCTACGCCAAATATCAGCCCTCCAAATATATTGCCTTTGCTGAATTCCTTTTTCGGTATAACAACTTCTTCACCTGCGGTGGTTTTGATGTTGAATTTTTTGATGATGAACACCGAAATCATCCCCACCACAATGGCGCTGCCAATTATCCCATACATGTGAAAAGCCTGCAGCCTGAACATTTCCTGGATCCTGAACCATGATATTACTTCCGACTTTACCAGCACAATACCAAAAAATGCACCGGCAATTAAATATTTAATGTTCCGCATTATAATTTAATAAGGTAAGGTAAAATAAACCAGGTGCTCACCAAACCACCTATCATAAAGCAGCAGGTAGCAACTAAGGATGGCCACTGCAGGGTTGCAATACCCATTATGGAGTGACCTGATGTACAGCCGTTAGCCCACCGGGTTCCAAAACCAACCAAAAAACCGCCTACAACCATGAACACAAAGCCCCGCAACGTTAGCAATTGCCGAAAGCTGAAAATATCATTTGGTAAAAGTCCGCTGAAATCTTTAATGCCCTGGTGTTTAAGGACTGCTGTTGTGTCGGCAGATAGTTTAACGGCGTGCTGCCCGTTTAAAAAATGTGCGGCTATAAATCCGCCCGCCACTACGCCTGCAACAAAAAACAAGTTCCATGCCTCTCTTTTCCAGTCGTACTTAAAAAAGGAAATATTTGCCGGGATGCATGCAGCGCAAATGTGTTTTAAAGACGAGGAGATGCCGAAAGGTTTATTGCCCGCAAGTAATAATATTGGCACAATAAGGCCGATAAGCGGGCCGGCAATATACCAGGGCCAGGGTTGTTTTAAAAATTCCATTTGATGCGATGATGTACAAATATATCCATAACTGAAAGGAAGTAAGGGGCCTTAAATATATGATTGCTAAATAGAATATTTCTAAATATTAGCCTGCATGATGATTTTTGAAAAAAAAGTTTGCATTGCTAATCAAAAAAATATATACATTTACTACCGAATAATAGACCAAAATTTAAACCCAATTAATTGAAACGGCTTATAGCTATAGCTTTATTGAGCATTCACCTGTTTAGCATGGGTGGATATTCGCTGCTGTTTCAATATTACATCCACCAGTCGGATGTTAAAATGGTAAAAGAAATCTTCGATAACAAGGTGGATAACTCCAAACTAATCGAGATAAAAATACCGGTTAACATGCCTACCATACAGGACTGGGACGAATATGAAGTTATCACCGGGCAGATCCAGTTAAAAGATGCTTATTACAATTATGTAAGGTTAAGGATGACCCGCGATACCATGTATTTTGTTTGCGTGCCCAACACCAACAAAACACGGCTGGTTAATGCTAACATCATAACCGCAAAAGAAATTAACGATGTGCCAATCAGCAAAAAAGGGCACGATGCGCCAGTAAAAAAAGTAAACACTTTAAGTGAGTATAATATCCAGACGTTTCAGTACAACTATGTTGCTCCTGAAATGCAGCTTAAACCTAATGACAAATCTATATTTGTTAAAGTAACCAATCCGTTCATTGCCTCACCCGGCAAACCCCCTAATTTCGGCTGCTAAAGCTGCTTTATAACATTCTTTGTCGAGCCTTGTTGAGTTAAGGCATGTAATTTAATTTGTTTATAGCTTAAAATGGTGCATTGTGCTTTCGCATGCGGCGTTTTTTCTATAGTATTTTATCAAAGTCTTCCGCGCAGCTTTTCTATTTTACCGATGCCGCTTACTTAGCGGCGCCAAATTAACCGTGTAACTTTTTATTTTTCATTCTTACATTTTTTAATTAAACCCATGATTAAATCTTTACAACTGTACCTATGCCGGTATTGTTTAGTTGTGTGCTGCTGCTTTGTGTTTTGCAAAACGGCGAGTGCGCAAACGGATGCCGATGCATTAATGATCCCGAAAAATTACTTCTGTACAGGTGTCGTTTATACCCACAGCAGCTGGACTAACTATTGGGAGGGAACTTTTAAACGCGATAATGCCAACATCGGCAAGCTATCATCAAACACCTACACTGTTGTTGGCAATTACGGGCTAACCAACAAACTCGACTTTATTTTTATGGCCCCGTACGTTAAAACTAATGCTTCGCAAGGCACGCTTAAGGGCCAAAGCGGGGTACAGGACTTGACCCTGGCTTTAAAATATCTTGCCTACAACACAGAAATTGGCAAAGGCATTTTTAGCGTACATGCTATTGCCGAAGGCTCGATCCCTTTGACCAATTACGAACCAGATTTTCTCCCGGTATCTATCGGCTTACACAGTAAAAGTATTTCGCTTCGCGGATTACTAAACTACCAGGTAAAACAATTTTTTATTGCCGGCGCAGGCCAATATGTTTTACGCAGTAATATAACCATCGACAGGAACGCCTACTACACCGACCACTTGATTTATAGTAACCAGGTTGATATGCCCAATGTAACCAACTTTTTAGTAAGCGCTGGTTACCGAAGCCTGAAATTAAATATTGAAGGTATTGTTTCAAAAACTACTTCGATAGGCGGTTTTGATATCCGTAAAAACGACATGCCTTTCCCAAGTAACCGCATGAATATGACAACTGTGGGTGGTCTTGCAAAATACAGCTTCGAAAACCTTACAGGTCTTGAACTTGTCGCAGGAGGCAATTACGTTGTAAGTGGGCGTAATGTTGGCCAAAGTACCAACCTTTTCGCCGCTGTGTACTATATTTTAGACTTTAACAAAAAAACTAAATAGATAAACCATGAAAAAACAAATACTATATGTAACGACGCTGGTAACCTTAACAGCATCAGTTTTTTTAGGGTCGTGTAATAAAGCGGTAACCGATCGTACAACGGCTTACCCGGCCCTCGCACCGGCAAACATTGATTTGAACGCAGACACCTGGAAACCTGTATTGATAAAAGACCCCACAGTTTTTAACGTTCCGGCTCCGGATGCAACCAATACCCCTGCATACGTTGCAGATTTGAATGAAATTAAATCGTACCAGGGTAAACTGACTGACGACCAGGCAGCTATTGTAAAATATTGGAGTGCAGGCGCTGTTTTAAGGTGGAACGAAATTTTGCGCGATTTGGTAGCAAAGCACAATGTGCCTCCTTATCAAAACGCCGATGGTACTTATCCGGCGCCAAGCTCAACCAACCCGTTTGCGTATCCAATTTTCCCGTTTGCAAATCCGCCTTATGCTGCACGCGCATATGCGTATGTAAGCGCCGCACAATATGATGCGTTGGTTACTGCCTATCACTTTAAAAACATGTACAACCGCGCTGCACCTTATACTTTTGATGCGACTATAAAGCCGCTTATTCCCAAATCGGCGTTGCCATCGTATCCAAGCGAAGATGCAGTGGTTTCGGGCGCTACGGTTGAAATAATGAAACTGTTGTTCCCGGCGGATATCGGGTATATAGAACAAAAAGCAGCCGATGAAAAGTTATACCGCATTATGGCAGGAGCCAATGTTAGAGGGGAACTAAACGCTGGTGAAGCGTTAGGCACCCAGGTAGCCGATGTTTTTGCAGCCCGCGCCCGTACCGACCGTGCCGGCAAAGCAATTGGGACCCCGGCCCTATGGACACAATTGCAAACACAAACAGCGGCGAAAGGCGAAACCTTTTGGATAAGCCAGGACGCACCTAAACGCCCGCCGATGTTGCCATTGTTTGGCAAAGTACTGCCGTTTTTGTTCGACACACTTACGGTTGTAGCCTTAAGGCCACCACCGCCGCCGCTTACGAATTCAGACGCATTTAAAAAAGAAGTTGCTGAGGTGCTTACTTATAGCGAAAACCCAACACGCGAGCACCAGGCGACTGTGGAGTTTTGGGCCGATGGTGTTGGTACGTACACTCCGCCAGGGCATTGGAATGCGATTGCAGCTGACGAATTTGTAAAACAAAACTACAGCGAAGTTCGCTGGGCCCGCAACTTTGCTTTGCTAAACATGGCTGAAATGGATGCCGCTATTGTGTGCTGGGATACCAAATATTTTTATTTTAACCAGCGCCCTACACAGGCAAACCCCAAAATTAAAACGCTAACCGGCCTGCCAAATTTCCCGGCATATACATCCGGTCACTCAAACTTTAGTGGTGCGGCCGCAGCAGTGCTAAACTATTTATTACCCGACCGGGGGACCAAATTTACCGATTTAGCTAACCAGGCATCATTGTCACGGCTTTACGGAGCAATCCACTACCGGTCGGATATAGATGCAGGTATGCAAACCGGTACAAAAGTAGGCCAATATGCCGTACAGCGCGGCAAAACAGACGGCTCAGGAAATTAACTAAATCCACAACAAACAAATACTCAATTACACACAAACCCTACATTAAATTATGAAACATACTTTTAGAATTGTCTTAACACTTGCATTATTCGTTCTCTTTACCAAATCAAATACTTTCGCACAAGGTTGTGTAGCCATACGCAGCACTGGTGGCCTTTGCACAATGAGCGAACATCCAGATAGCCTGGCACCCCAGGGCAGCTGGCTTTTTAATGCCAACAGCCGCTACTTTCGTTCATTTAGACATTTTGTTGGTAAAGACGAACAAAAACAACGTATCCAACAGGGTACAAACGTTATTAATCACGCTTTTACCCAGGATTTTAGTTTAACCCGCAATTTTAATAACCGTTGGTCATTTGCCTTAGATTTACCACTTGTACTTAACAACAGGTCATCTTTATATGAACATGGTGGTGCAAACCGCAGGTCGACTCAATCAGCCGGGATAGGTGACATTCGTTTAACAGGATACCGCTGGCTGTTGAATCCTGCAACCGCACATAATGGTAATATCCAGCTTGGGTTAGGTGTTAAACTGCCGACAGGAAAGTACGGCGCTACCGACGACTTTTACAATGTTGGGCCTAACGGCGGGTCGCGCGTTGGCCCGGTTGACCAATCGATACAACCAGGTGATGGCGGTTGGGGTATCACTACAGAAATAAACGCTTACTATAACTTTACCCATAATTTTGGTATGTATGGTACATTCTTTTATTTGTTTAATCCGCGCGATGAAAATGGTGTATCAACCGCAAGAGGCGGTACACCAAGTGCAACAGCGATAGCCAATACAAGCGCAGTTATGAGCGTGCCAGATCAGGAACTGGTTAGGATTGGATTTAGTTTAGGAACAAAAAGCCTGGATTTTTCGGCGGGGGTACGATACGAGTGCTTACCTGTTAAAGATATAATTGGTAAAAGTGATGGATTCCGGAGACCAGGTTACATACTGTCAGCTGAGCCAGGTGTTACCTACAGACTTAAGAAATTCTCGGTATATGCGTTTGTTCCAGTTGCTGTAATGCGCGATCGTACGCAAAGCGTAGCCGATATGCGAACTACAGCGCTGACAGGAAAATACGCACATGGCGATGCAGCATTTGCCGACTACGTTGTAAACGTAGGCGCAAGCTTCAGATTTTAAGATAGAGTTGATTGTTTGATTTATTAAAGCCGGGCGTGAGATACCCGGCTTTTTATTTTTATGTTTGTTTTCAAATACTACCTTTTTAATAATGAATACTGCAGATCAGAATTTTGCCGCGCTGGGTCTTAACCTGCCGCCGGCACCAAAACCACTTGGCGTTTACAAGCCATGCTTAATTGATGGAAAATATTTATATGTATCAGGTCATGGAACTGTACAGGACGATGGTAGTCTTATCATCGGTAGAATTGGCGATACCATTACAATGGAAGAAGGAAAGCTGGCAGCACGCCAGGTCGGTCTCGCAATACTGGCTACCATAACCGCTAACCTCGGAACTTTAAATAAAGTGAAAAGGGTAATAAAGGTATTGGGAATGGTTAACTGCACGCTCGATTTTGAAAAACACCCTTTCATTATCAACGGTTGCAGCGAATTGTTTGCAAAAGTTTGGGGTGAAGATAATGGCATAGGCGTACGGAGCGCGGTAGGAATGGGCTCGTTGCCGGATAATATCCCGGTGGAAATTGAAGCTTTGTTTGAACTTTTTTGAGTAAGTCAGTAAAGTCAGTGAAGACCGAAAGATGTTTTAGGATTAACTAAATAAGACCGTTTTCAATAATGGTATCCGAAGATTGGTACACAATAAACGATATTGAAAAACTAGATACGCCGGTATTGGTAGTTTACCCTGCCAGGGTAAAGAAGAATATTGACACAGCAATTGGTATGATTGATAATGTGGCCCGGTTAAGGCCGCATGTTAAAACGCATAAGTGTGCCGAGGTTACCCGGTTAATGCTGCAAGCCGGTATCACCAAGTTTAAATGTGCCACTATTGCCGAAGCAGAAATGCTTGGTATGTGTAAGGCGCCGGATGTGCTACTAGCGTATCAGCCAATAGGGCCAAAATTGGATAGATTTATTCGGTTGATTTCATTATATCCCAATACGAAATTTTCCTGCTTGGTTGATAATTTGCCAGCTTCGGTTGGAATATCTGAAGCGGCAATCAAAAAGGAAATAAAAGTTCCGGTTTATATTGATTTAAATGTTGGTCAAAACCGCACCGGGATTAAACTGGGAGACGTGGCTTTAGCGCTTTATGTTAATTGCCAGGCACTATCGGGAATCGAAATAGTTGGACTGCATGCTTACGATGGTCATATTCACCAACCCGATTTGGCCGAGCGGACTGAAGAGTGCGATAAGTGTTTTGAAAAAGTTGTTAAACTGCAATCGGAAATTGTGGCTATGGGCTATCCAAAACCGGTGATTGTGGCCGGCGGGTTGCCGACATTTCCTATTCACGCTAAAAGAAAAGAGATTGAATGCAGCCCCGGTACTTTTGTTTATTGGGATAAGGGCTATCAAACCAGCTTCGCAGAACAGAACTTTTTGCCAGCAGCGTTGGTAGTAACCAGGGTGATATCGTTACCGAATGAGACTACGTTATGCCTGGATTTGGGTCATAAGTCAATTGCCGCCGAACGTGAGCTAAAAACGCGCGTATATTTCATAAATGCTACTAAACTGGAAGCTGTCGGCCAAAGCGAAGAACATTTGGTTGTCGAAGCCGGCAAAGATCACAAATACAAAACCGGCGATGTTATTTACGGAATGCCCTACCATGTTTGTCCGACAGTGGCGTTATATGAAAGGGCGATAACTATAGAAGACAACAAAATGAGCGGGGAGTGGAAGAATATTGCACGCGACAGGAAGATAACTATCTGATTTTTTAGCCCAATCAACTTAGTCTAACTCAATCAACTCAAAAGAAATGTTCACCATCGACGCCCATTTAGATCTTAGCATGAATGCCCTTGAATGGAACCGCGATTTGCGGAAACCTATTGCCGAAATTAACGCGCGCGAAGCAGGCCTTACGGATAAGCCCGACCGTGCGAAAGGTGTAGTTTCGCTACCTGAGTTGCGTAAGGGTAATATTGGGCTGGTTGTGGCCACTCAAATAGCACGTTATGTTGCGTTGGGAAATCCACTGCCCGGCTGGCATTCGCCCGAACAGGCCTGGGCGCAAACGCAGGGCCAGGTTGCCTGGTATAAAGCGATGGAAGATGCCGGCGAAATGGTGCAGGTGAATGATTTAACCAGTTTGGAAAAGCACCTTGCCCTTTGGAACAATGGACAACCCAATGACTCCAAGTTAGTTGGCTATATTTTGAGTTTGGAAGGGGCCGATTCGATTGTCACCATTAAACATTTGGAAAGAGCTTATAATTATGGGTTGCGTGCTGTGGGGCCGGCACATTACGGCCCGGGCCGCTATGCGCAGGGAACCGACGCCACAGGTTTTATGGGTAGCGCCGGACACGAGTTGTTAAGAGAAATGGAACGGCTCAATATTATTTTAGATGCAACCCATTTGTGCGACGACAGCTTTTGGGAGGCGTTGGACCACTTTAATGGCCACGTTTGGGCCAGCCACAACAATTGCCGCGCATTGGTGAACCATAACCGCCAGTTTAGCGACGAGCAGATAAAGGAACTGGTAAACCGTGGCGCCGTAATTGGCGGCGCGCTGGACGCCTGGATGATGGTGCCGGGGTGGGTAAGAGGCCAATCGGATCCTAAAGCGATGAACTGTAGCCTGGAAGTGATGATAGACCACATCGACCATATTTGCCAGATTGCAGGCAATGCCATGCATGTAGGCATAGGTTCTGACCTTGACGGCGCGTTCGGCCGGGAGCAGTGCCCTTACGATTTGGAAACCATAGCGGACCTGCAGAAAATACCAGCTATATTAAAAACCAGGGGTTATACCGAAACTGATATCGAAAATATGATGCACGGTAACTGGCTAAGATTTTTGCGAAATGCGTGGAAATAAATCATGAATAAAGAGCAAGAAAGACTAAAGGATTCGTCCTGGAAAAAGTGGGGGCCGTATGTGAGCGACCGCCAGTGGGGAACCGTGCGTGAAGATTATAGCGAAAACGGCGATGCATGGAACTACATAACGCATGATATGGCGCGAAGTAAAGCCTATCGCTGGGGCGAGGAAGGTATTGGCGGCATCTGCGACAATGAACAGCTTTTGTGTTTTTCCGTTGCTTTGTGGAACAAGAAAGACCCGATTATAAAAGAGCGGTATTTTGGACTTAGTAATCCAGAAGGTAACCATGGTGAAGACGTTAAGGAATTGTATTACTACCTCGACAATACACCTACGCACTCGTATCAAAAAATGCTTTATAAATACCCGCAGCAGGAATTTCCTTATGCCTGGCTGGTAGATGAAAATAAGCGCCGGACGCGGAACGATCCTGAATTTGAACTGATTGATACCGGAATATTCAATAACGACGATTACTTTGATGTATTTATTGAATATGTTAAAAACACCCAGCACGATACATTAATTAAAATAACTGTTAACAATAGGGGAAGCGCAGATGCTGCTTTAAACGTGCTGCCAACTGTATGGTTTCGCAACACCTGGGCCTGGGGATATGATAATTACGTTCCGGAACTAACTGCCGACTCGCATGGGGTAATAGAGATATATCACCAGCACTTCGGGCAGATGTGGTTGAATGCTGAAGGCTCGCCTGAACTGATGTTTTGCGACAACGAAACCAATACGCGACGCCTGTACAATATTAACGACGGCAAGCAGTTTTATAAAGACGGTATAAACAATTATATTGTTCATGGCGCTGATACCATAAACCCGAAAAAAACAGGGACTAAAGCTGCTGTGAATTTTGAAGTAAATGTCCCTGCAAGACAAAGCGTTACGCTCAGGTTGCGTTTATCAACGGATGCGAGCAACGGGTTCGACGATTTTGATAACTTGTTTGACGCCAGGAAATCAGAAGCCGATGAATTCTATTCGGATTTAGAGAAAGGTGTCGAAAATGCCGATAGAATTATGATTCAACGGCAGGCGTTGGCCGGAATGCTCTGGAACAAACAATTTTACTATTTCGACATTAACCACTGGCTGCACGGCGACCCGGCGCAGCCTGCACCACCGCAACAGCGCAAAAACGCCCGCAACAGCAAATGGACACATTTTAATACCAGGGATATTATATCTATGCCAGATAAATGGGAGTATCCCTGGTTTGCTGCCTGGGATCTGGCTTTCCATTGTATTCCCCTTGCAAAGGTTGATATGGCTTTTGCCAAAAATCAGCTTAGCCTGCTTATAAAGGACTGGTATATGCACCCGAACGGGCAGTTACCGGCTTATGAGTGGGACTTCAACGACGCTAACCCCCCGGTGCACGCTATGGTTACGTGGAAAATTTATCAGCAGGATAAAGCGGCAAACAATAACCAGGGCGATACTTATTTTTTGGAGCGCATATTTCACAAACTGATGTTAAACTTCACCTGGTGGGTAAACCGCAAGGACGCACAAGGCAATAATATTTTTGAGGGTGGCTTTTTAGGGTTGGACAATATCGGTGTATTCGACAGAAATGCACATTTGCCCATGGGGGAGACCCTTGAACAGGCCGATGGTACCAGTTGGATGGCTATTTATTCCTTAAACTTATTGCGTATTGCGGCTGAGCTAGCTGAAACAAATAAGGCTTATAACGATATTGCGAGCAAGTTTTTTGAACATTTTATATACATCGCTGGCGCCATATCAAACATTGGGCAGGATAACGAGGGTTTATGGGATGATACAGACGGTTTTTTTTACGATCAGTTGCGCCTTCCCGATAACAGCACTCAGAAAATGCGCGTGCGCAGTATTGTCGGTTTAATCCCCTTGATTGCTGCTGAGGTTTTGGACGAAAATGATATTACCAATAACCCGATATTCAGCAACCGAATGAAATGGTTTGCCGAAAACCGACCTGACCTTGCCGGCCTGGTGTCGCGTTGGGGGGAAACAAAAACACCCGGCAAGCATTTGGTTAGCCTTTTGCGGGGTTACCGCATGAAATCGTTATTGAAATACCTGCTTGATGAAAATGAGTTTCTGAGTAAATATGGCATCCGTTCGGTTTCGCGATATCATTTGGATAATCCTTACAATGTTGCTATTGACGGTGCGCAATTCAGCATAAAATATACGCCAGCCGAAAGTGACAGCGGCCTGTTTGGTGGCAATAGTAATTGGCGCGGCCCTATCTGGATGCCAATAAATTACCTGTTGATTGAAAGCCTTCACAAATTTTACCAGTATTATGGCGATGATTTTAAAATAGAGTGCCCCACAGGCTCTGGGAATTTTATGAACCTGCAACAGGTGGCTGAAGATCTATACGGTCGCTTGTCAAATCTGTTTTTACGCGATGCCGAGGGGAGACGGGCAGTATACGGCGACTATCAAAAAATGCAAACCGATCCTAATTTTAAAGATTTTATCTTATTTCATGAGTATTTTGACGGCGACACAGGGCGTGGAATGGGTGCATCTCATCAAACCGGTTGGACCGGCCTGATTGCAACTTGTTTATAGCATAAAAAAAATGAAAAACGGCTCCTCGATCTTAAAAATAACATCGAAATGGAGCCTTCATAGTATCAATCCCGGAGGTGTTTATTTCTTTTCTTTCCTGTCTTCAATCGTCCCGTTGAACGAAATCGGGTCGCGGTTATTGCTGATTACCTGCAAGCTGGCGTACCCGGTAGCCGAAACATTCAACCTCATATACCGTACATCTTTCGATCCCTGGTTGAAATTATCCTTTGGTTTGATGACAATTTCATAGCCGCCTTTTTTACCGGCTTTAGCTTCACAGCTAAAATTTGTAGTGTTTAGCTTTATGCCGCCATCTGTTGCATCGGTAGGTGCTAATGTAACCTGGCCGAAGTAAGGCAGGTATGTCTGCAAAGTATCTTTAGATACCACCATATCATACCCAAAAGTTAATGACTTGGAGTTCCCCCGCTGCGGGATAACATAGTCAGCCTGGAAAACGTAGTTTTGAGCGTCGATCAGCGCTTTTACCTTGGCAACCTTAGCGGCCTCCCTTTCGGCCCGCGAGGTTTTCTGGGCCAAAACTGTCTGAAAGCATGATAATATCAATACAGATATTATTGCCAGTTTTGTTAAATTTCTCATCTTATATATTTTTTTAGTAATTATCTACTAGATGCAACCCGTAACAAAATTCCATAATTATTTAACGATTAATACATTAAATTCCATATTGTTTTCTTAAAATTAAAAAAGCCGCCCCTGGAGGCAGCCTTTACTTCAAGATGTAAGAACCAAGAATCAAGATAAAAAAGCGTTGAATACGGTAATGATGCGATGCTTTCTTGTATCTTGGCTCTTGTATATTGGTTCTAAAAATTATATCAGGTTAACGCTGCGGTTTACAAACTCAGTAAGTTCGGCACCCGTCAATAGTCCCTGTGATAATAATGCAAGATCGAATGCTTGTTTTGAAAGAGCTGCCTGTACTTCCTCATTCTCTTCGTTTAATATCCTGCTTATTAATTTATGGTTACCGTTTACAATAACTTTATAGTTATCGGGCATGCTGCCATAAAAGCCCATTCCACCACCCATAGCTGCCATTTCTTTCATGCGGCGCATAAACTCATCCATTGTAACGGTTACCGGCAATTCGTCGGGATTTAAGCTTTCCAGTTCAACTTTGTAAGCTGGCTTATTAATGGCTTTATCAAAAATGCCTTTAACTGTTTTTGCCTGCTCTTCGGTAAGTACATGCTCAGGAGCATCTTCTTTTTTGATAAGCTTGTCGGCAACGTCAGCATCCACACGCTTAAAGGACGTCTTCTCCAGTTTTTGCTCAAGGTGCCCAATAAAGTGGTTATCGATAGGGGAGTTCATCACCAAAACATCGTAACCTTTTTTATTTGCCGATTGGATAAATGCGTCCTGTTTGGCAGGGTCGTTGGTGTAAATGTAAACCAGCTGCCCGTCTTTGTCGGTTTGCTCAGGGGTTACCTTGTCTTTATACTCATTTAGTGTAAAGTTTTCCTTTTGAGTATTGCTCAGGAAAACAAAGTCTTTGGCCTTGTCATAAAACTTCTCTTCACTTACCATCCCATATTTTACAAACAGGCCGATGTCGGTCCATTTTTCTTCATAGGCTTTGCGGTCGGCCTTAAATAATTCTGCCAATTTATCAGCTACTTTTTTGGTGATGTAGCTATTAATTTTCTTCACACTACTATCAGCCTGTAAAAAACTACGCGATACATTCAGGGGGATATCCGGAGAATCGATAACACCATGCAGCAACATCAAAAACTCAGGCACAATATCCTTTACCTCGTCTGTAATAAATACCTGGCGCGAGAACAGTTTGATTTTGTTTTTCTGTATCTCGAAATCGTTTTTAAGCTTAGGGAAGTATAGTACGCCGGTTAAGTTAAATGGATAGTCAACATTCAGATGTATCCAGAATAGCGGGTCCTCAGAGAATGGATAAAGCTGTTTGTAAAAATTAAGGTAATCCTCATCTTTCAGTTCACTCGGCGCCTTAGTCCAAATTGGGTTGGTATCGTTAATGATATTATCAACTTCAATCGATTTGTATTTAGGTTTACCCTCTTCATCAACGCCATCTTCTTCTTCCTGTGTGTTAGTTCCGAATTTAATAGGTACCGGCAAAAATTTGCAATATTTATCAAGGATTTGCTGTAAGCGATATTTACTTAAAAACTCTTCCGACTCTTTGTTGATATGAAGTGTGATTTCGGTGCCACGCTCCTGCAGGCTGCCTTCGCTCAACTCAAATTCGGTGCTGCCATCGCAAGTCCAGTGGGCAGGTTCAGCGCCTTCCTGGTACGATAACGATTCAATTTCAACCTTGTCAGCAACCATAAATGCTGAATAAAAACCTAAGCCAAAACGGCCGATTATTTCGTTTGCATCTTTAGCTTCTTTGAATTTCTCCATAAACTCAGTAGCGCCCGAGAATGCTATCTGGTTGATGTATTTTTTTATTTCTTCGGCGGTCATACCCAAACCATTGTCGGATATCGTGATTGTTTTAGCTTTTTCGTCGAAAGCTATTTCAACGCGTAAATCACCAAGTTCGCCATTGTATTGGCCTAAAGAGGCCAAACGTTTAACTTTTTGCGTAGCATCAACTGCATTTGATACCAGTTCCCTTAAAAATATCTCGGTATCTGAGTATAAGAATTTTTTGATGATTGGGAAAATATTCTCGGTATGGATCGAAATTGTGCCTTTTTCTTGCATAATCTATTCGGTTATAAAATTTAATGTTTTAGTGATACTACTGCCCATCAATGTATGTTCCAAATGATGGATAGTTGACAAATTGGCAGTAGTAAAATAAAATGCGAAGAGCTGAAATGGAAACTACTTTATAAGAAAGTGAAAGATGCCGTAGATAATTAATACACCGGCACCGAGTAAGATGAAACCCGTTCGCCGTTTCTTTTTCATATAACAAAGCATAATAATCCCTGTTAATGATATCAGCGACATCAAAATGGCTGTTATATCAATAACCACGCTCCAGCTTTTGCCAGTATCGCGCCCTTTATGCAGATCATTTAAAACCGCAATCAATCCGAAGCTTGTTTCGGTAATTTGATAGTTGCCATCGTTGCGGTTTATATATACATCTGCCGAGTTGCCAGGGCCGTTGAATGCTACAGAAACAGCCGGGCCATCTATTCGAAATTCGCTAACATGCCCGTTTACTTTGTTTGTTTTACGAAGGAATTCGACAATGTTCAGTTTGTCAACCCTCGTCGTATCTTTATTGTTGACCCAATTTACATTTAACCTGCCGGTTTGCTTTTTTACTACAGGTTTGCTTCCGAACCATTCGGCGTGATTAAGGGTAAGCCCTGTAACTGCAAAAAACAGTACAATCACAAAGCTTACCATCGAAAGGTAAATATGCAGCCAGCGCGATAACGAAACCGGGCGCTTTTTTGATGCTGATTTTGCCGATCTTACAGTTCTTATTCTTTTGTGCGGGCCACCGGCGGGTAAATTACTATTGGGCATCCTTTGGCTTTTTCCGGTAATCTAATGTGGCTGCTGCAATTTCCGCGTTGCCTGTTAGCTGCACTTGTTTAAATCCGCCTGTAAAATCTATCTTTTGCTCCATTAATTGGTAGGTACCATGTTCGCGGGCAGCCTCGATGTAGATGGTGTAAGTACCGCGATTGACTAATTTACCATTATCGTCTTTGCCATCCCATTTCAACGTGTATTTTCCTGCCGATCTTGTAGCGCTCGATGTTGAACTTACGCTCGCATTGGCATCCATAAAGCTTTGGTAATAAGTGCGGTACCAGGCATGCATTTCATCCAGGTACCGGGTTTTATTATACCATAATGCAATATTGCGAACGGGTTTGTTATCTTTATCAACCACCCAAACGGCAACGTACGGCCGGTGTACCCTGAAACCCTGTATTTCTGCAAGTTCAATGTTAATAGCAAGTTCGGTGTTCGGATCCCAGGTATTCGCTTTGATGTCTGTTGCCACGGCAGCAGTTTTCGCTACAGGCAGTTCGATCGATTTCCATCCTTCACTTTCGATCCGTTCGCCCTTGTTTGTGAATATTAAATACTGTACGCCCGGAATACTTGCTGCAAGTTTTGCACTTTCGGCAGGCTTAAGCACGCTAAAAGCCGTGGCAAGCGCGCCGGCATCGGAAGCATTATCTGCCACTACCGTCGAGCTTATTACAGTTTCGGCTGGGGTTCCCGAACGCGGGTCAACAATATGTGAATACCATTTCCCATTAATTAATTCTCCCCGGCGGTAGTTGCCGCTGGTGGCAATTGCTTTATTGCTCAAAGCAACTTTTGCTATAGCGGCATCATTTTCAGCATCGGCTTTTGGGTTGCTGATTTGAACCTGCTCAGTATGATTTCCTCTTATAACAATATCACCACCAATATTCAGGACTATCGCTGTCACGCCATTTAAGCCCAAGGCAGCATCGCAGGCCTTATTAATGATATAGCTTTTAGTAAATGAATTAAGTATCAAAGGCGCATTATCCAGGCGCTGTACGGTGCTGTTTTCGGCATTTAGTATGTAATGCGTTCCGCGAACAGTTTTAACAGCCTCGTTAATTTCAATTTGTGTTGGCACCCGGTTTTCTTTCGCCGCCGACTTCCATAGTTTTGTAATCACTTCGGCCGATGGGTCTAACGCGCCGTCGGTAAGTTTTCGCCACTTGTCAAACAAATCTAGCACCTGGAATAATTCGGGGGATATCTTAGCAGCTTTTTGCGATCCGTTCATCCAGCGGCTAAATTCGCTTTGCGTATTGTAGCCGCTAAGAATATGGTCAAGGCGGTCTATTTCGTTCAAGGCCTTTGCTTCGGCCTGGTCGGCAACGTCCTGGTTGGCTGCTGAAATTTTTATTTGCAGGGAAGTTCCTAAAACATTTTCGTAATCAGATACATAGGTTTTTCCTGCATTTAAGGGGGCATTGTTGGTATTACTGCAAAGCAGCATTGCCAGGCAAACCATTAAGGCACCGGGCACAAGTTTGATTTTCGTAAGCAAGGGGTTCATAAAGTATATTTGCGTTATGGGTGTGGGAACAAATTATTCAAACAATAATATTAAAAATATATTGTCTGAAAATAGGCTATAAATTTGGAGGAATATTGAACCTAACAAAATTGTTGCTTTCAATATTATTTAATAGCATTAATAACTGTGGACAGCACGGCTTTTAAGTTGTCAGTTGTTTGTTCATCTGTTATATTTCCTTGCCCATCCATCTTCGATCTGATAAACGAAATTAGCACCGTAGCTTCTTCGGGCCGGTTGGCATCTATTGCACCCAAAACCTTTTTCAACGCTTCGTGCGCATTTTCGCCGCCTGTTGATGCGGTTATCAATGCAGTTAGCTTGCCGGTAAAGGAGCCGCTCGATACCGTCCAGTCCAAAGCATTTTTCAGCTGACCCGGTATGCCATAGGCATATTCAGGGGTGCAAATGATGACAGCATCTGCGTTTGTTATAAAATTGCGAAGCTCAGACACTGCCTCGTGTGGTCTATCATGGTCATTTCCGGGATCGAAAGGTGGGATATCGACTAACCTGTCATAAATAGTGAAAGCAATATCGGCCGGTGCCATCGACTTCAAAAAATTAAGAACAGCATGGTTTGATGAACCCGAGCGCAGGCTGCCGGGTATGGCGAAGATGTGTTTTTTAGCAGGTAGTTGCATTTTTAAGACTTATAAATACAATAGTACTTTTTATGCTGCAGACCTGTTTTATTACTGAAAAATATGATGAAATGTTGACGGGCAGCCATCTGCCACATGTTTTTGTCGCGCATCCTATAATCCTAAAAATCCTGCAAATCTTAGTTTTAGCCTCCCTGCGGGCTAAACTGCAATATAAATGTAGCTCCCATACCTTGTGTCGATTGCACCTGTATGTTTCCCTTATGCAATAGCATGATCTGTTTGCAGAGACTAAGCCCGATGCCGCTTCCACTTTTGCGGGTACTGAAGAACGGGATAAATATTTTATCCAGCAATTCGGGGGGCATGCCCAGTCCATTGTCCGAAACTTTTACGAGTGTTTTATTGTTGCTCAATACCTCTGCAGATAGCGTTAGGGTAGGACTCTCGCGATCCTTTACCGCCTCTATGGCGTTCACCAGCAGGTTTATCATTACCTGCTCAATGAGGTTCAAATCGGCTTCGATAGCCAGGGTGGGGTCGCGCAGGATGATCTCCAGTTCGATGTGTTTCTTTTCCAGCGTAGGGCGCATCAGCCGGTTAAGGGATTCGAACAAGTTACGTACCAGTATCTTGGTTAAATCAAGCTTGGTAATTTTATTCAGGCTACGGTAGCTCTCGGTAAATTTAAGCAAACCTTCGCTGCGGCGCTTAATGGTATCGATACCCAGTTCCAAATCCTCCATTTGGGTGCTCACTGGGCTGTTCTTAATTTCGGGGCTTTGCAGGCGGTTTTTTAGCGTGTCGGCAAGTGATGATATCGGTGCCACGGAGTTCATAATCTCGTGCGTCATTACATTCAGCAGCTTTTGCCAGGCCTTTGATTCGGTTTCGTCCAGGGCCTCGCTCACGTTTTGGAAGGCAATCAACTTATACATCTTATCCTCGCTACGCATTACACTCGCAGTAACCAATATTTTAACCAATTGTTGGTTGCGGGTTACCGTCAATATTTTGCTGTCGCCAGGCTTAAGTTTAATTATCTCGTTGTATAACTCTTCCTCCCGCTTTTCGAGCGAGTGGATGGTTTTAAGATAAGGCACGCCAATCAACTTCTTAAAAGCCTCGTTGATCCAGCCGGTTTCGCCGCTTTCCTGCTCGTACGATATGATGCCGGTATCAACCAGCTCCAATATTTTTTGCAGGTAATGATACTGGGTTTCGCGCTCGCGGCTTATCAACTTAAACGTTGTATTTATTTCGTTAAATCCTTTACGTAACGGTTTTAATTCGTTTGGCGCTTTACGCACGTCAAAGTGGCGCGAAAAATCGCGGTAATGTATCGACTCTACAAACTGGCTCACCTCGTCCTGTGCCTTTTTCTGGAAACGTATAAGGTCGAGCACCTGATAAGCGCAAAGGGGCACGGTTATTACCAGAAACATTTTCTGGCTGTCAACTAAAAGATACGACGAAACGCTAAGTGTAATAAACATTAATATTACACGCATCACCAAACGCCATTCGTAACGGTTAAATATCATACTTGCTCAATCTGCGGTAAAGGGCGGTGCGGGTAAGTCCTAATTCTTTTGCAGCCCTGGTAATATTGCCGTTGTGCTTTTCTATCACACGTAAAATGGCGTTTTTCTCCAGCGTGCTCAATGGTACATTATCGTCGTCGACAATAACTTCGCCCGGTGTTTCCAATATCGAAAATATCAAGTCGTCTGGCCGGAGCAACTGGTCATCGGCCATAATAACGGCGCGCTCGATTGTATACTGCAATTCGCGTACGTTGCCCGGGTAATTGTACGATTTTAATTTCATTAAAGACGCGGCATCAAAATCAACAGATGGTTTTAAGTACTTAGTGGCATAAAGCTTTGCAAAATGCCGGGCCAGTATCACAATGTCCTCATTGCGTTTCCGTAATGGCGGCATGTTAATTTCAACCGTGTTTATGCGGTAGATCAAATCTTTACGGAAACGGTTTTCGTTAGCCAGTTCTGACAAAGGCAGGTTGGTGGCGCATATCAGCCTGATGTCGATATCGACAGCCTTATTTGTACCCAACCTGGTTACCTGCCTGTTTTGCAAAACGGTTAACAATTTGGCTTGTTGCTGTAACGATATATTACCGATTTCGTCCAAAAACAGGGTGCCGCCCTGTGCATCCTCAAAACGTCCGCTGCGGTCTTCCCGGGCATCGGTATAGGCGCCTTTTTTGTGTCCAAACAGCTCGCTTTCAAACAGGGTGTCGGTAAGGGCACCCACATCTACCTTAATAAATGGCATGTCTGCCCTTAAGGAACGCTCATGAATCGCCTTGGCCATCAAATCCTTACCGGTTCCATTTTCGCCTAAAAGTAAAATATTAGCGTCGGTGGGGGCAATTTTATTTACTTTATGAAAGATATCCTGCATTACTTCCGACTCGCCCAATATGGATGTATCCCCGGTTGCAGTTTTGGATGAAGTTTTAACAGTTTTAACACCTTCTCTTTTATCAAGCAGGTCTTTAATGGTATCGATCAGCTTTTCGTTATGCCACGGCTTAACAATAAAGTCATTGGCGCCTTCTTTTAACGAACGTACTGCAAGATCGATATCGCCATAAGCGGTAATCATAATTACACAAACAGCCGGTTTCCACTCCTTAATTTTCCGCAGCCAGTATATGCCCTCGTTACCTGTGTTAATGGCGCTGTTAAAATTCATATCCAGCAACACCAGGTCGACCTGGTTGCGCTGTAGCAGCCAGTTAAGGTTTTCCGGGTTCTTTTCGGTAATAATTTCCTGCGCTTCGGTCTTAAGCAATAGCTTCACGGCCGTAAGCACATCAGGGTCGTCATCAACAATTAGTACGTTAGCTTTTTTTAGTATCATTATCTAGAAGTTCATGGTCGATAGTTCATGGTTTATAGTCAACCAATCACAAATTCACCAATTATACCATTAATATTATTTAATCAACAAATCTTTATAATTTTAATACTGCTTTCTTACAGTAAATTCTCAACCTTGATCTAATCAGCTCCTGGTCAACAATTTTTATGCTAAATATTAAAAACTCCGGATTATTAAACATAAATCATTAACTATGAACCATCAACCACCAACTATGACCAAATAAACCTAATTTGACCTGTAAATACCTTTAAATGTATTGTATCATAAACGTACACTTGCTGTAACAGAAGCGTACGCCCGTATATTATATTTGAGCTTTAAAATACTGATAAACAGGTATTTAATTTGTGGCATATTCTTTTGTAACTAATAACAAAATATAAATTATTAAACAGTGGACAGAGTAATTGAAAAAAAGACCTGGAATACCAAACGGATACTAACTATTGCCGGTATAGCGGGCATCGTATTGTTAATTGGCGGAAGCATTTATTTTACATCGGGCAAAAGTAAGCTTGATGTTGATACAGAACGTATAACCATAAGTGAAATTAAAAAAGGCCCTTTCCAGGAGTTTATCCCTGTTAATGGCGTGGTAATGCCGCTCACTACTATTTACATTGACGCAACAGATGGTGGCCGCGTAGAACAAAAATATGTTGATGACGGCGCTCTTGTAAAAGAGGGTGACCCGATACTTAAATTATCAAATACCGACCTTGAGCTTAGCCTGGCAAATGAGCAAAGCACCGTTTATGGTAACCAGACACAGATGCAGATATCCCACATCCAGGCTCAGCAAAGTACCATTGGTAAACTAACCAGCATGGAAGATGTTGATGTACAGCTTAAAGAAGCAGAGCGGATTTATAAGCTTGATAAAGACCTTTACGCAAAAAAGGCTATCGGCTCGCAGGAAATGGAAACCGCAACTCATCAATACAATTACAATTTGGCCAAATGGAGACTTGCTAAGAAGATATTGCAGCAGGATACCTTATCTGTTAAACAACAGGATAAACAAAACCTGGAGCAATATGCACAGATGAAAAACACCCTTGACCTGTTACGTAAAAAAGTAGACGCCCTGACAGTACGGGCACCTGTTGGTGGCCAATTAACCAACTTTGATGCGGAAATAGGACAAAATAAAAATAAAGGGGAACATTTGGGACAACTCGACGTCTTATCAGGTTTTAAGGTAAGATGCGGAATTGAAGAGCATTATTTATCGAGAGTTTTCACCGGCCTAAAAGCGCATTTTGATTTTGCCGGAAAAACTTACCAGCTGATCGTAAAAAAGGTATTTTCCAATATCGTAAACGGGCAGTTTAATGTTGACATGGCATTTGTAGGCGAAACTGCCAAAGGCATAAAAAAGGGGCAAACCTTGCAGGTATACCTTAATTTAAGTGAAGAAACAACAGCGCTATTATTGCCAAAAGGCGGCTTTTTCCAGCAGACCGGCGGTAACTGGATATTTAAAGTAAGTGCTGATGGTAAAAAAGCCTATAAGGTTGATATACAGATAAACCGCCAGAGCCCTGATTATTTTGAGCTGACATCGGGTTTACAGCCAGGCGATAAAGTTATCACCTCGAGCTACGAAACGTATGGAGACATACAGGAACTGGTGCTGAAGAAGTAGGTGGTTAGAGACTAAAGATCAGAGGTTAGAGATTAGTTGATTTGAAGATGAATGACTATTGACCAATGACTAAACTAAAGGCAATTAATTAATTTAAACTACACATAAAATAAAATTAAACTTATATGAGCAAAAATGAAGTAGGTGACGGCAGCACCATGATAAAAATCACCGACCTGGAGAAATTTTATCGCACCGAAGAGGTTGAAACAATCGCTTTGAACAAACTGTCAATCGAAATTAAAACCGGCGAGTTTGTTGCCATCATGGGCCCATCGGGCTGTGGTAAATCAACATTGCTTAACATCCTGGGGATGCTTGACGATCCGGATGAAGGCAGCTATGTTTTCAACGGCATCGAGGTAGCTCATTTCACCGAGCGCAAAAGGGCTGATCTACGCAAACACAACATTGGCTTCGTGTTCCAGAGCTTTAACCTTATCGACGAACTGACCGTATTTGAAAACGTGGAGCTTCCGTTAATTTATACCGGCGTTCCATCTGCCGAACGTGTAAAAAGGGTAGAAGAG
Source organism: Mucilaginibacter flavidus (assembly GCF_024055575.1). Taxonomy (GTDB): domain Bacteria; phylum Bacteroidota; class Bacteroidia; order Sphingobacteriales; family Sphingobacteriaceae; genus Mucilaginibacter; species Mucilaginibacter flavidus. The sequence continues at coordinate 32,356 of NZ_JAMXOE010000027.1, forward strand.
GTGTTGGACAAAATGCAGATCATGCACCGCCGCAACCACTATCCGCAACAGTTATCGGGTGGTCAACAACAACGTGTGGCAATAGCCCGTGCGGTTGTTAACAAACCAAAACTGATACTTGCGGATGAGCCCACCGGTAACCTTGACTCGAGCAACGGTAATGATGTAATGGAACTACTAACCGACCTTAACGAACAGGGTACTACCATTATAATGGTAACTCACTCTGAGCATGATGCCCGTTACAGCCATCGTATCATCCGCTTATTGGATGGACAAAGCGTAATGGAAAACATTATGATATAATTTGGTTCATAGTTCATGGTTGATATTTGATTGCCGGTTAAACCACCAATCAACTAATGAATCAGTGAACAAATGAACTGTCACAAAAGAAAGTTTATATAAGTTAATAAAGTGCCTCTGCTATCCCCTCCTAAATGGAGGGGTAGCTTGAGTGTTGCCCGGACTTTCCGGTGGTAGTTTCTTTTAAAACATTGATAATGAAAGAAGTTGTAATAAAAAAGCAGCAAATTTCATTATCCGGTATCTAAAGCCTAAACCCGTTTTTCGTTAACTATTAACTATTGTACGATGTTTAAAAACTACATAAAAATTGCGTTTCGCAACCTGAAAAAAGACAGGCAGTTTACCTTTTTAAACGTAGTGGGGCTTTCGGCGGGCATTGCATGTACATTGCTGATTTACCTGTGGGTTCATGACGAAATGAGCTACGATAAGTTTTTTGATAACGACAATCGCCTGTACCAGGTAATGGAGCACCGTAAAGGCGGCGAGGTTGACGGCATATCCGACGAATCATCGGGTCTGGCTAGCGAAACCCTAATTGTACAAAACCCCGAGGTTGAGTATGCAACCCCGGTTGCCCCTGCAGACTGGTGGCAAAAATTCACCCTAACCGTTGGCGACAAAAACCTGAAAGCCACCGGCCAATATGTTGGCAAAGATTACTTCAATGTTTTTTCTTTTAAAATGATAAAGGGAAAAAAGGGAGACGTGCTTGCAGCAAAAAATAACATTGTAATTTCCGACGAGCTTGCTAAAAAGCTGTTCAACAGTACTGAAAATGCCATAGGGAAGGCAATTAAATTTCAGCACGACAAAGACTTTTTTGTATCGGGTGTGTTTGAAAAACTACCCATACATTCCTCACAACAATTTGATTTCGTTTTATCCTTCGATTACCTGGCCGATGTACAGGGCTGGGTAAAAACATGGCCCAATGGCGGCCCGCACAATTATGTACTTTTGAAAAATGGGGCCGATGCCAATAAGTTAAGTCACAATATTACCGACATGATAACAAAAGCCGATGGCGATACTACCCGCCATCTTTTCTTGTCGAAATTCTCTGATATTTACCTTAAACATACATTTAACCATGGTTCGCGCATAGGTAGTAAAGAGGAATATGTAAAACTCTTTTCCGTTATTGCGCTCTTTATATTAATAATAGCCTGTATCAATTTCATGAACCTGTCCACCGCCAAAGCATCGGGCAGGATGAAAGAAGTAGGTATAAAAAAGGTAGTCGGCGCCGAGCGAAGCCAGTTGATAATACAGTTTCTATCCGAATCGGTATTAATGGCCTTTTTTACCACATTGCTTGCCGTAGATATTGCCCGGCTGTTACTGCCACAGTTTAACCAACTTACTGGCAAACAAATAACATTAACTTTTGACAGCACTCTCATTCTTTCATTAACAGGTATCATGTTATTTACCGGCCTGGTTTCCGGAAGTTACCCGGCCTTGTACCTTTCTAAGTTTAATCCCCTGGCTATTTTAAAAGGCAAGCTTAAATCTTCGGTGTCCGAGCTTATTGCCCGTAAAGGTTTAGTGGTGTTTCAATTTACGCTTTCGGTTACGCTGATTGTGGCTGTACTGGTGGTTTACCGGCAGATACAGTACATACAGTCAACGTCACTTGGGTACAATAAAAACAACGTTATAAGGATTGATTCGGAAGGTAAACTCGCCGGCAACGAAGATCGTTTTGCAACTGAATTAAGAAACATCCCCGGCGTGGTTAACGCCAGTTATACCCAGCATAACGTTGTTGGTAGAAACTATGCAACAGGCGGCCTTAGCTGGGATGGCAATATTGCCGCTGACCAGGCTATTTATTTCGAAGGCTTTTTTGGGGGATTTAATTTTACCGAAACTCTTGGCATGCAGGTAATAGCAGGCAGGTCGTTCTCGAAAAACTATGGCGCCGAAGGGAATAAAATAATGCTCAACGAGGCAGCCGTGCGAACTATGCATCTTAAGAACCCGGTGGGGGCAAATATTAGAGCTTACGGAGGCAATTTGCAGGTCATTGGCATCGTGAAGGATTTTCATTTTGAGTCGTTACACGAAATAGTGAAACCATCATTCATTATGCTTAACGGTGGCAGCCCGTATAATAAAATGATGATAAGAATTAAAGGCGATCATCAGAAAGAAACCATTACGCAGATCCGCGACTTGTATGAGTCGTTTAACCCGGGTTTTCCTTTTGCTTACAGTTTTTTGGATGAAGCCTATCAAAAGCAATACGAAACAGAAACCAGGGTGTCGTTACTTTCAGAATACTTCTCGGTATTGGCCATCCTTATTTCATGCCTTGGCCTATTTGGCCTTGTGGCATTCACCGCACAAAAACGGCAGAAAGAAATCGGCATCCGCAAGGTTATCGGGGCATCGGTTAACAGCATCACTTTGATGCTAACGCAGGATTTCCTGAAGCTGGTTGGCATAGCGGTCATAATTGCCTTCCCGCTATCATGGTGGCTGATGAGCAAATGGCTGAATAGCTTCGCTTACCGTATTGACCTTGGACCGGGCGTATTTATAATAGCTTGTGCAGCTGTTGTTTTAATAACTGTACTTACAGTGAGTTTCCAGGCTGTAAAAGCGGCAGTGGCAAACCCGGTGAAGAGTTTGAGAAGCGAATAGGCAGTAGTAGTAGTAGTAACAGCTGGCAGTTTTAAAGAAAAAGGTTCTACCAATGAACTAGTGAACAATTGAACTAATGAACAAACAATGATCAGGAATTATTTAAAAACAGCTTACCGCAGCCTTTCAAAAAACAGGGGCTTTACCACCCTGAACATTTTAGGGCTATCATTAGGCCTGGCAAGTTGCCTGCTCATAATTTTTTACGTAGTTGACGAGTTAAGCTACGATCGTTATAATACAAAAGCCGGCAGGATATACCGTGTTAACGAGGATTTAAAGCTTGGGGAGAATAACGTTCTCTATTCTGTAGCTATGCCGCCCTTGGCAAAAACGTTAAAAAGCGATTTTCCTTATATCGAAAATACCGTACGAATTAAAAATGCAGGTTCAGCGCATGTAAAAAAAGGGACAGCCAGTATTCTCGAAAATCGAATGGCCTTCGCTGATCCCTCGTTATTTGACGTGTTTACCCTGCCCATGATAACCGGCGACCCAAAGTCGGCATTGGCCGAACCCAACAGTGTTGTGTTAACCGAAAGCACAGCAAAAAAGTACTTTAACAGTATCAGTGTGGTTGGCAAAACTTTAGCTTTTGATAATAACGGATTTTTCAAAATCACGGGCGTTATAAAAGATATACCGCAACAGTCTCATTTTAATTTTGACTTCTTTATCTCCATGTCCAGCTTTCCGGATAGTAAATCGAATGAATGGCTGAGAAGTGATTATAATACTTACGTTTTATTGAAAGATGCTACAGACAGCAAAAAGTTGGAAGCGTCGTTACCAGCGTTTTTAAACAAATACAGCGGCGACCAAATGAAATCGCAGCTTCATATGGATATGGGCGCTTTTGAAAAGAGCGGCAGTTTCTTCCGGCTCAATTTAACTCCATTAACCGATATTCACCTAAAATCGAACCGCAGCGGCGAACTTAGTGCAAATGGCAGTGTACAGTATGTTTATATTTTTTCGGCTATCGCATTATTCATCCTGTTAATCGCCTGTGTCAATTTCATGAATTTATCAACGGCCCGCTCTGCCAACAGGGCACGCGAGGTTGGTGTGCGCAAAGTTTTGGGCTCTGCAAAAATACATTTGATCGCCCAGTTTTTAACGGAGTCGACTTTACTAACCTTTGCCGCTACTGTTATTGCGTTTGTAGCTACCATGGCCTTGCTGCCTGCATTTAACCAGCTATCTGGCAAACAAATTACTGTGGATGCCCATACGCTGGGCTGGCTTATTCCTGCATTATTGCTCATCGTGATGTTTGTCGGTGCAATTGCAGGCTCGTATCCCGCATTTTATTTATCGGCATTTCAACCTATCGATGTTTTAAAGGGAAAGCTGGCAACCGGCTTTAAAGGTAGCGGCCTGCGGAGCTTTTTGGTTGTACTTCAATTCTCCATATCCATTTTTTTAATAGTCAGCACAATCGTTATTTACAACCAGCTTCATTTTATACAAAGCAAAAATTTAGGGTATAATCGCAGCCAGGTTTTAATTGTGCAAAATGTTTTTGAGTTGAATAAACAGGCCGGCGTATTTAAGCAGGAGGTGAAAAAACTCCCCGGCGTTGTTGATGCTACTTTAACAGGTTTTTTGCCCACTTCTAACTGGAAAAGTACAGCCATCTATTTTAAAGATGCCAGCTTTGACCAAAAGAAAGCGCTATTCCCGCAAAGCTGGGAAGTTGACGAAAATTACATTAGCACACTGGAAATGAAGATGGCTGCCGGCCGCAACTTCTCGGCGGATATGCTGACAGATTCATCCGGAGTAATTATAAACGAAGCCGCTGCTAAATTCCTGGGGCTTAAAGACCCGATAAACAAACCTTTATACAAATCAAATGGAGGCGAGCAGAATGTGGCTAACTCAAAACAGCTCCATATTATCGGCGTTGTAAAAGATTTTAATTTCAGTTCATTACGTGATGTGGTTAGTCCGGTTGTTTTAACGCTGGCGCATAATACGGGCGCACTTAGTATTCGGGTACGTACCGCAAATATACCTGCGCTTTTAGTACAAATTAATGCAGGTTGGAAGGAATTATCGCCGGGTGTTCAAATGAACTATTCGTTTATGGACCAGGATTTTGACGCATCGTACCGCGCGGAACAACGCACAGGTACTATTTCGCTGATATTTAGTTCGCTGGCCATAATAATTGCCTGCCTGGGCTTGTTCGGGCTCGCGGCCTATGCTGCTGAGCAACGGGCCAAAGAAATTGGCATCAGGAAAATATTAGGTGCCCGGATAACGGCTATTGCCAGCATGTTGTCTTTCGACTTTATAAAGCTGGTATTGCTGGCTATTTTAATTGCCTTACCCACTGGCTGGTATTTAATGAATAAATGGCTGCAGGGTTTTGCTTACCGGCAGGATATAAAGTGGTGGGTTTTAGCACTGGCAGGTTTTACCGCAATATTTATTGCGCTGATAACGGTAAGCTTTCAATCGATAAAAGCAGCACTGAGCAACCCGGTGGAAAGCCTTCGTTCCGAGTGATTGGAGATTAGTGACCAGGAGTTAGGAAATTTTGGGTTATGAACAATAAATCGCAATGAACAATTGAACCAATGAACTAAAATATGATATTCAACTACATAAAAATTGCATGGCGCAACCTGGTTAAGCAGAAGCTGTTTAGCCTAATAAACATAACCGGTTTGGCTGTTGGCCTGGCGGTATGTATGATTATTATGATGTACGTAGCGCACGAAAGTAGCTACGACCGTTTTCATAAAAATGCCGACAGGATTTTTAACCCGCATATGGGATTTAAAATGGGCGGGACCTCTGTAAATATGGCGTTTATGAGCTACGCGGCTGCCGATATCATGAAGCAAAAGCAGCCAGCCGTGGCAGACTATAACCGCACAATGGCCTATTTTAAACCAGTAGTAGCCAGTAACCCCGAAAAGCCGGATTCAAAGTATTCGGAATCGAAATTGTTATTTGCCGACGCGAATTTCTTTAACTTCTTCTCATTCAAGCTCGTATCAGGCAACGCATCAACCGTGCTTAACAGGCCGTTTACTGTAGTGTTGTCGGAAGATATGGCCAAAAAGTATTTTGGCGACGAAAACCCAATTGGCAAACTCATTACGTTAAAAACCGACAGCGCATTTACGTACCAGGTTACCGGCGTGGCCCAAAATAACCCGTCAAACTCTTCAATCGAATTCAATTTCGTTACGTCGAACCTGAGCCTGCTTACAATGAAAGAGGCGAAGTTGTACACAGGTGCCAAAGAAATTAGTTTTGGCAACTTCAGTGTATACCTCTTGTTAAACCACGCCTCAGACACTGTAGCACTAAGGCGTAGCCTCGACCTGATGGCAAAGCATGACAAAACATTCGACAATGTGCATTATTATCTTGCGGCACTGCCTGATTCACACCTGAAAAGTAATTTCGGTGATTCATCAAACACAAAATACCTGAAAATATTCCCGCTGGTTGCTATATTGATATTATTGCTGGCATTGGTTAATTACATGAGCCTTTCCACCGCTCGTGCAACACTCCGCGCTAAAGAAGTAGGCGTGCGTAAAGTAGCAGGCGCAAGCCGGAAAACTATCGCTACCCAGTTTTATATTGAGTCGGCAATGTTTGCAACTATCTCATTTGTGCTTGGCTATTTATTATGTTATGCCTTTAAGTCGTGGTTTTTAAATGTGCTCCAGCTTAAAATTGATGACACATTTTTATACAGCCCCATTGTATTGATTTCATTGTTTATATTATTGATGCTAACAATATTAATAGCAGGCAGTTATCCATCTGTGGTGCTATCCGCATTTAAACCTGTCGCTACATTAAAAGGCAAAATGGGTAAAAGCACAGGCGGTGTTGTGGTGCGTAAAGTATTTACCACTTTACAATTTGCCATATCGGTAGGCCTTATTATTTGCGGCATAGTTATCGACCGCCAACTGTATTATTTTCGGCATGTGGATACAGGCGTTAGCCGCGAAAACGTGGTGATGATACCGGTGCATAATACGTTTGGTACTAACTACCCGGCGTTTAAACAGGATATAAAATCCCTAAGTGGTATCGAGAGTGCGGCGACCTCGCACTATGCTATGTTCGGTGGATATGACATGAATTCGTTCAATGGTAAAACCAAGGACGATAACATTATGGTTTCATCATTATTGGCTGATGACCAGTACATAAAAACCTTAGGATTAAAGTGGAAATACGAACCTGCCGCCGATCAAAAACTCGCCGGTTTGCAACAGTTAGTGATAAATGAGGCTGCTATCGAAAAACTTCACCTACCGGCCAATCCGATTGGCAGTTATGTTCAGTCGGGCAATAACAAATATAAAGTAATCGGTGTATTGAAGAATTTTAACTACAGTTCGTTGCAGTCGGCAATATCCGCCCTCGTTCTAAATATAGCTCCTGATAATATGCCGTTTTTTAGCAGAGATGGTTGTAGCCTGTTTGCCAGGATAAAACCGCATACCAACCTCCCGACTTTGCTGGCTAAGATGCAAAACATCTATAAAAAATATGATAAGGATACACCCTTCGAGTACACATTTATGGACGATGCCTTTAACGCACAATACAAAGCCGAAGACAGGCTGGCATCCATATTCAGTGTATTTACCTATATCACGATCATCCTGGCAACACTTGGCTTGTTTGGTTTGGCCGCCTTTACCATCGAACAGCGTACCAAAGAAATTGGCATCCGCAAGGTTTTGGGTGCAAGCTTGGTATCAATCAATACTTTGTTATCGCGCGACTTTTTAGTGCTGGTGGTATTATCAATTACAATTGCTTCGCCAATAGCGTGGTGGGCTATGCACAAATGGCTGGAAGGTTTTGCCTACCGGATAACTATTTCGTGGTGGATGTTTGCCGTGGCAGGTTTAGCAGCAATAATAACTGCAATTGTAACGGTTAGTTACCACGCCATTAAAGCTGGAATTGCAAACCCGGTGGATAGCCTGAGAAGTGAGTAGGCAAGCCCCACCTAAATCCTCCCCGGTAGGGAGGACTTAAAAAAAAGAGCGAAGTTAAAGTCTCCCCAACCGGGGGAGATTTAGAGGGGGCTACAAATATATAGCCATAACATGCAACGTTTCAAACACTTTAACAGTCATCCTTACCAATGAACCAGTAAACTAATGAACCACATATCATGATAAAAAATTATATTAAAATAGCCTGGCGAAACCTTAGCAGGAATAAAGGCTTTACCATTACCAATTTGTTGGGTTTAACAATTGGTATGACCTGTACCATTTTCATTTTTTTGTGGGTAAATGATGAGCTTACGTTTGATAAGTTCAATACCAGGTACAAGAATATTTACCAGGTAATCGCCAACCGCGATTTTAAGAATAACATATTTACCGACCAAAATATGGTGTTCCCGCTGGCAAAATCGCTGGAGACGGGCTATCCGCAGATAAAAAATGCTGTGATGTCCAGCTATACCTCGCCTCTGCAGTTTGAGTACGGACAAACCAAACTGAAAAAGGACCTGGCTGTTGTAGGCGGACGCTACTTTGATATGTTTACCTGTAAATTCATCAAGGGCAATCCGAAAACAGCGTTACTTGAACCAAATAGCCTCGTGCTGACGGAGTCGACCGCCAAATCGTTTTTTGGGGATGCAGATCCCATCAATAAAGCGATTAAAATTAACCAGCAGTTGCTGAAGGTAACAGCTGTAATAGCCGATATGCCAGGCAATTCAACCCGCCAGTTTGAAGCTTTGTCGGCATTTAGTCCATCCGACCCGCAGGTTCAAAATGCGATGAAAGAATGGCAGAACTCATCTTATTCGGTTTATATTGAAACTGCACCAAATCCAAATATTGCAGCTATCGAAAAAGCCATCAACAAGATAATGTATGACCATAACCACGATAAAATTAGTACCTATTTTACCGTGCCGATGAACAGATGGCACCTTTACAGCGATTATAAGGACGGAAAAAACACCGGCGGACAAATTGAATATGTACGCTTATTTACCATTATAGCGATTATTATACTGCTGATTGCCTGCGTAAACTTCATGAACCTTTCAACCGCGCGGTCAGAAAAACGGGCCAAAGAAGTTGGCATAAGGAAAACACTGGGCTCAGGTAAAAAACAGTTAATAACACAATTTTATTTCGAGTCGCTGCTGTTGTCGCTGATGGCTTTTGCATTGTCAATTGTTGCAGTATATCTTTTAATGTCGTCATTTAATTCGTTGGTAGGCAAACGATTAAGCTTAAATGTGGCCGATCCGGTGTTTTTGACAGGTGCTTTTATTATCATTCTGTTTACCGGTGTTATGGCAGGCAGCTACCCGGCTTTGTACCTATCATCTTTCAACCCGGTGAAGGTGTTAAAAGGAACGTTTGCTGCCGGCAAAAGTGCCGTGTTGCCAAGGCGTATACTGGTGGTTGGCCAGTTTGTAATCTCTATTTTTTTAATAGCTGCAACGCTTATCATCTATAAACAAATTCAGCATGTTAAGGACAGGGATATGGGGTATAACTCCAATAACCTGATTATGCTGCCGTCGACGCCAAACACCGATAAAAACTTTAAGGCGATAAAAAATGATATGTTAAAGTCGGGACTGATAAAAGAGGTGACCCGCACCTCATCACCGATTACTGATATCTGGTGGAGGTCGCCGTCTCCATCGTACGTGGGTATGCCGACAGATTCGAAAATAATTTTCTCCGGCATCCAAACCGATGTGAATTTTACAAGCACAATGGGTATTAGATTGCTGCAGGGACACGACTTTTTGGGTACACCTGCCGATTCGGCCTCGATGATGCTTAATAAAGCGGCCGTTGATGCCATGCATGTAAAAAACCCGATTGGCATGGAAATGAATTATGGCCGGCGAAAATATATTGTTATCGGCGTGATAGCCAATGTGGTTATGACATCGCCATACGACCCTGTAGACCCGCTGATGGTATATTACAGCGACAAAGGCTCCGCGTGTATCACAACCCGTTTGCGTGACGGTGTAAAGCCTCAGCAGGCAATAGATATGTTTAAAAAGCTTTTTGCCGAATATAGTCCTGCCGACGTTTTTGAATACCAATTTGTTGACAGGGAATTTGGTAAGAAATTTATCGCCGAAGAACTGATCAGCAGCCTGACCAACATTTTTGCAGGCCTGGCCATTTTTATTTGCTGTATAGGTTTGGCGGGATTAGCGTCGTTTACTATAGAAAAACGTTTCCGCGAGATAGGCATCCGCAAAGTGTTGGGCGCTACGGTGAAACAACTATTGATGCTGATTGCTACTGAATTTTTAAAGCTGGTATTGATTGCATTTGTTGTAGCTGTACCCTTAACCTGGTGGATGATGCACAACTGGCTCCAAAAATACACCTACCATATCGATATCAGTATCTGGATGTTCGGCATCGTAGGGGTGCTTATTTTACTGTTAACCATGGTGGTTGTAAGCCTGAATACATTAAGCGCCGCTACCGCAAATCCGGTGAAAAGCCTGAGAAGTGAGTAGGCAGTTGGAAATAACAGTTGGCAGTCAAAAATAAACTAATGAACAAATGAACCAGTGAACAAATGAACCAAGTATGATAAAGAACTATATTAAAATTGCATTCCGGAACCTATGGCGGCATAAAAGCTTCTCGCTGATAAATATTATAGGATTGGCTGTTGGGATGACAGCCTGTTTCCTGATTTTTATGTATGTGCGGTTTGAACTTAGTTACGATAAGTTTAATCAAAACTTCGACAATGTTTACCGGCTCAATACCGATATTAAATCGCCAACCGAAGTACTGCATTGGAACAGTGCATCGGCGCCCATGGGGCCCGCTTTGCAGCAGGATTTCCCGGAAGTAAAAGCTAACGCGAGGCTATTTGGCTTCGGCTTCCTGGTTGAATACCAGAATCATCGCTTCCAGGAAAATAATATCCAGTTTACCGACCCTGATATTTTCAAGATTTTTACTTTCCCGTTTGTTGCCGGTGACCCGGAAACCGCGCTTAAGGAGCCGTTCAGTATTGTGCTTACCGAGACAGCAGCGAAAAAATATTTCGGGGATGGGGATGCGCTCGGAAAATCGCTCCGGCTTGATGGTAAAACCCCGGTTAAGGTTACCGGCGTAGTCAAAGACGTTCCGCTTAATTCGCATTTTTCTTTCGATATGCTTATATCTACATCATCAATGGAACCGATGAAGCTTATCAACATGAAAGAATGGGGCAATTTCAGCAACAATACCTACCTGCTGCTTGCGAAGGGTTATAATCCTGCGAGCCTGCAGGCAAAGCTTCCCGGTTTTCTTCGCAAACACATCAGTGAAGACCAACGCCGCAGGGGCTATAATTATGATCTTTTTATAGAGCCTTTGAGGGATATATATATGGATAGCTTTCGAGGAGCGCCTGTAAATGGCAGCCAATCAAACGTCTACATATTTTCCATAGTGGCGGTTTTCATCCTGCTTATTGCCTGCATCAACTTCGTTAACTTAACCACCGCACGCGCTTCTGAGCGGGCTAAAGAGGTAGGTATACGCAAAGTAGTTGGAGCAATAAACCAACAACTTACCGCCCAGTTTTTAGGCGAATCGATCATTATATGTTTGATATCCTTTGTTGTTTCGGCGGTCCTTAGTGTAGTGATGCTCCCGTTGTTTAACATGCTGGCAGGCAAAATAATAAGCCAAAATATTTTTTCGCACGGCTATATTTTTATCCTGTTTGCAATATCGGTTATAATTGGTTGTATGGCAGGATTTTATCCGGCATTGGTGCTTACCAATTTTAGTATCCTTTCGGTACTCAAAGGTAAATTTACCACTTCTGTTAAAGGCATATTTTTACGCAAGGGGCTGGTTGTGGTACAATTTACCATATCCATTGTATTAATAGTAGGCACCATCATCGTGTATAACCAGCTTAATTACATGCGAAACCAGTCGCTCGGTTTTCAGCAAGACCAAATGCTGGTGCTTAACACAGGAGGCGACTCGGCAGTGATAAAGAATATGGAAAGCATTAAAAATGAGTTCAGGGGCGTACAGGGCGTTATGTCGGTTTCAGGCTCCGGAACCACGTTCGGCAATGGAAATGGCGTTGCTTACAGCGAAATCCAAAGCATAACCGGCAAAATGCAGCCTATGAACATGAATTTAATTGAGGTTGATTTTGATTTTATAGCCCAATACGGCATAAAAATAGTTGCAGGCAGGGCGTTCAATAGGGGGTTTGCTACTGATACAACCCAGGCAATTGTTTTAAACCAGGCAGCTGTTAAAGAGCTTGGTTACGCTAATGCAAACGATGCCATAGGTAAGCAGTATACGCAATGGGGACGTAAAGGTAAAATAATCGGTGTTGCGCAGGATTTCCACTTCGTATCGTTACAGCAAAATATTAAACCCTTAAACTTCAGGCTTAACCCCGGAAACACGAGCGTATTTACGCTTAAGCTTAAAGGCGGAAACATACACGCTACCCTGGCTGCTATTGAAAGTAAATGGAAAAGCTTAGTGCCACAACGGCCATTTTCTTATTTCTTCCTCGATGATAATTTCAATAAACAATACCAGACAGAAGACCGCTTTGGCAAGCTGTTTATGTATTTTGCGGTGCTAGCCATCATGATATCGTGCTTAGGACTGCTGGGGCTTGCATCATATAGTACACTGCAACGCACCCGCGAAATAGGTATCCGCAAAGTACTTGGCGCGTCGGTACCGGGCATCGTAGGCATGCTTTCGAAAGAATTTATTTTATTGGTATTAATAGCTGCGGTAATAGCTTTCCCGCTAGCATGGATAGGCATGCATAGCTGGCTTAAGGATTTTGCTTACCGCATTAATATTGGCTGGTGGGTATTTGCGGTTGCGGGGTTACTATCCATGTTGATAGCGCTTACAACTGTTAGTTACCAGGCATTAAAAGCCGCGCTGGCAAACCCTGTGAAGAGCCTTCGCTCAGAATGAGCTATGGCTTTCGAAGAGAGCCTGAGAAGTGAGAAGTGAGTAGGCAGTTTGCAGTAGCAGTTAGCAGTTAGAACGGAGGGGAGGGCAACACCGAAATATTTATCTTGTATCGCTTGACTATCAGTTGTTTGTAAATCATATAAAAGTTAAATACTTGATAGTTAACGTGTTCCATGGCGTTCGGGGTGTTCCGTGTGATAAAATGGAACGCTGAGCTGAAACCTCAGGAGTGAGCAGGAAGTTGGCGGTAACAGTTGGAAAGAGTGGAACAGAAACATTTATTTTATATCGCTTAATTATCAGTTAGTTGCAAATCTTCAAAACCGAAACGATTGATAATGAGTGTGTTCCATAGCGTTCGGGGTGTTCCGTGTGAAAAAATGGAACGCTGAGCGGAAATCAAAGCGTAATGGCAAAAAAATCACGAAGCGGATAGGGGTAAAGGGTGCGGTAGTTGTAGTAATGTTGGATGATAGTGAAACCTAATTGGTTACGCGGTAGTCCAACATTAAACCAAACAATTAACCTGCTTTAAAACTGAATCGCTATGATTAAAACCTATCTTAAAACAGCATTCCGCAGCCTGGTAAAAAACAAGGGTTTTACCTTTATCAATGTATTGGGGCTTGCTCTTGGGCTTGCCGCCTGTCTGCTTATCGTTTTTTATGTATTCGATGAATTGAGCTACGACCGCTTTAACACCAAAGCCGACCGCATATTCCGCGTTAATAACGAGGTTAAATTTGGCGGCAACACCAACAGCTATGCCTGTTCGCCTGCGCCAACTGCTGCAGCATTGAAAGCTGATTTTCCCGAAATTGAGCAGGTAGTCCGTTTCAGGGATAGGGGCGGTAACAATGTAAAAAAAGGTAATCAGAGTATCCACGAGGATAAAATGATCTACGCCGACAATTCCATTTTTGATGTTTTTACGCTGCCGATTGTAAGCGGCAGCAAGAGCAACGCCTTAACAGCCCCCAATACCGTCGCAATAAATGAGAAAACCGCGCTTAAATATTTTAACACTACGAATGCAGTCGGCAAAACACTGACATTTAATGGCAGTGAGTTGTATAAGGTTACGGCTGTAATAAAAGATATTCCAAAGCAATCCCATTTTAACTACGATTTCTTTTTAGCGATGCCTGGTTTGGCTGAAAGCAAAGAAGATGCCTGGTTCAGCGAGGATTATAATACTTATATTTTGCTTAAACCAGGCGCCGATGCCAATAAACTTTCGGGCAAGCTCACCGACTTTTTCCGCAGGCGCGCAGGTCCGCAGCTAGCCAGCGTGTTGCATTTAACATTCGACAAATTTGAACAGTCGGGCAATTATATCAAGCTATACCTTTTTCCACTCAAAAAAATACACCTTGAATCGAACATCGGCTCGGAATTGGGGGCAAATGGCGATATCCAATACATCTACATTTTTGCGCTGGTAGCCATATTTATTTTACTGATTGCCTGCGTTAATTTCATGAACCTTTCAACGGCGCGCTCATCAAACCGGGCCCGCGAGGTGGGCGTACGTAAAGTGCTTGGTTCGCCGCGTATATATTTGATCGCCCAGTTTTTAACTGAATCAATTTTGATAACGCTGGTTGCCACTATAATAGCTGTTTTAGCAGCATGGGCGTTGCTACCATTGTTTAATCAGATGGCTGGCAAGGAATTGGAGATTACCGGGCAAATACTACGTTGGCTACTACCGGTGCTGTTGTTTGTCGTAATAGTGATAGGTTGCCTGGCCGGTTCATACCCGGCGCTTTACCTTTCGGCTTTTCAACCCATAAAGGTGCTGAAAGGCACAATTGCAGCAGGCTTTAAAGGCGGCATGCTTCGCAGTTTCCTGGTGGTTTTTCAGTTTGCAATTTCTATATTTCTAATTATCGGCACGCTGGTTATTTACAACCAGTTAAAATACATTCAAAGTAAAGACCTTGGCTACAGCCGCGACCATGTGTTGGTAATTAATAACGTTTGGGCGTTAGGCAACGGTGCTAAAACCTTTAAACAAGAAGTAAAGCAGCTATCGGGCGTACAGGACGTATCACTTAGCGGTGCACTTCCTACCGGCGGCACAAGGAACAGTACAAGCTTTTTTAAAGACCAGGTGCTCGACCAAAAAAGGGCTGTAACGTCACAGGAATGGACAGTCGATGAGGATTATATCAAAACGCTGAAAATTAAGATGTTATTAGGTCGCAATTTTTTAGTTGATATGCGTACCGATACTGCAGGTCTCATCATCAACGAAGCAGCTGCAAAACTGCTGAATTTTAAAGATCCGTTAAATCAAACGCTTTACACGCCTGCGGATAACATGGTTACAAAAATGGCCCAATTTCACATTATCGGGGTGATGAAGGACTTTAACTTTAAGTCGCTCAGGGATAACGTTACGCCTTTGGTATTTCTTTATGGCCAGGACCGCGGCGCATTGAGCATCAGGCTTAAATCAACTAACATGCCGCTATTAATTAGCCAGGTTGAAGCAAAATATAAAGCGCTGGCGCCTGGACAGCAATTCAACTACTCGTTTATGGATAATGATTTCGATGCATTGTATCGTTCGGAACAGCGTATGGGGCAAATATTTATAACGTTTACCTCCCTGGCGATAATAATAGCTTGTTTGGGCTTGTTTGGCCTGGCAGCGTATGCAGCCGAACAGCGCACCAAAGAAATTGGCATCCGCAAGGTTTTGGGGGCTAGCGTGTCAGCTATTGTGGGTATGCTTTCAAAGGATTTTATTTTGCTGGTATCTATTTCTATAGCTATTGCCACCCCAGTTGCCTGGTGGGCCATGCACAACTGGCTGCAAGGCTTTGCGTACCGACAAAATATACAATGGTGGGTGGTGGCGCTGGCTGGTGCAGGGGCTATTGCAATAGCTTTTGTAACCATCAGCTTCCAATCGGTAAAAGCAGCGCTCACAAACCCCGTTAAAAGTTTAAAAAGCGAATAGTTAACTAATTTTTTTTAAAACCGGTGCAACTAAATGGACTAATAAGTCGTCTTATTTTTATAAAAGTTGCCCCAACCTAAAACTAAACAGAAATGATAAAAAACTATATAAAAACTGCGTTTCGCGGTTTGATGAAAAACAAGGGTTTTACATTTATTAATGTTTTCGGCCTGGCTTTGGGGCTGGCAACCTGCCTGTTAATTGTATTTTATGTTTTTGATGAGCTAAGCTTTGACAGCTACAACACAAAAGCCGACAGGATTTTCCGCGTTAACAACAATATAAAATTCGGTGGTAACGAAAACTCTTACGCGGTATCACCAGCACCTGCTGCTGCCGCTATGAAAGCAGATTTTGCGGAAATTGAGCAAGTAGCCCGGTTCCGTAATAATGGTGGAAACCAGGTAAAAAAGGGTAAGCAAAATATTGTTGAGGATAGAATGGTTTATGCCGATAATTCCATATTCAGCATTTTTACATTACCAATGATAAGCGGCAGCCCTCAAAATGCCCTTACCGCGCCCCACACGGTTGTTATAACCGAAAAGATGGCCAAAAAATATTTTGACCGCACCGATGTTGTGGGGCAAACGTTAACTTTTAATGATACATCGCTTTATAAAGTAACGGCCGTTTTAAAAAATATCCCCAAACAGTCGCACTTTAATTTCGACTTTTTTATTGCAATGCCGGGCCTTGCAGAAAGTAAGGAAGATGCCTGGTTAAGCAATAACTTTAATACCTACGTTTTGCTGAAAGAAGGTGCAGATATAAAGAAACTTGATGCTAAAATGACGGCGTTTATGATAAAGCATGCCGGTCCGCAATTGCAGAGCATGATCCATTTAAGTTTTACCGATTTTGAAAAAGCCGGTAATTACTATAAGCTTGATTTTATTCCGTTAAGAAGGATACACCTGCATTCAATCAGCGTGGCGGAATTAGATGTGAATGGCGATATCAAATACGTCTACATCTTTTCAGGTGTTGCTATTCTTATTTTACTGATAGCTTGCGTTAATTTCATGAACCTTTCAACTGCCCGCTCATCAAACCGGGCCCGCGAGGTGGGGGTACGCAAAGTATTGGGCTCGCCGCGCAAACACCTGATCTTTCAGTTTCTAACCGAATCTGTATTGGTTACGTTGTTCGCTACCCTGATAGCTTTACTGGCTGCCTGGCTGTTTTTACCGGAATTCAACAAAATGGCCGGCAAGGAGTTGGTAGTAACCGGGCAAATTATATCGTGGTTATTGCCAACCCTGCTTTTGATAATTATTATAATCGGGTGTCTAGCAGGCTCATACCCTGCTTTATACATGTCGGCTTTTCAACCCATAGAAGTATTGAAGGGGAAAATTGCAGCCGGGTTTAAAGGGGGGATGTTTCGCAACATACTGGTCGTTGGTCAGTTTTGTATCTCTATATTTCTTATAATAAGTACACTGGTCATCTACAATCAGCTCCAATACATACAAAGTAAAGACTTGGGCTATAACCGCGACCACGTACTGGTTATAAAAAATGTGTGGTCGCTGGGCAAAGGCGCTAAGTCATTTCGCGACGAAGTAAAGACCCTTGCCGGGGTGCAAAATGCTTCGTTATCCGGGGCACTACCTACAGGAGGCTACGGCAATAGTAGTGCTTTTTTTAAAACACCTACGTTGGACCAAAAACAATCAATACTTTCCCAAATTTGGCCGGCCGACGAAAATTATATGCCGACACTGGGCATTAAAATTATTGCCGGCAGAAATTTTTCGAAGGAAATGTCGACAGACACGGCTGCATTGATAATTAACGAAGCCGCGGCCAAGCAACTTGCTTTCGCAAATCCTATCGATCAATTTATGTATGCCCCTAACGACCGGATGGGTAAAACCATCAAAAAGTACCACATTATCGGCGTGATGAAAAACTTTAACTACAGATCGCTTAAAGATAACATAACGCCGTTAATGTTCAATATGGATGAAGACCGCGGCGCTGTAACTGTCCGCGTTAAGTCTGCTAATATCCCAGCCATCATACAACAAATAAAAAATAAGTACAACTCATTCTCGCCCACGCAGGCGTTTGCCTACTCATTTATGGACGAGGACTTTGATGCCATATACCGCGCAGAACAACGTATCGGGACAATATCTGTAGCATTTACTTCGCTTGCCGTAGTGATAGCCTGCTTAGGGCTATTTGGGCTGGCCGCATATGCCGCTGAACAACGCACCAAAGAAATCGGCATCCGCAAGGTATTAGGCGCCAACGTTTCAACTATAGTGGGCCTGCTGTCAAAGGATTTTATAAAGCTGGTGTTAATATCTATAGGAATTGCAACGCCCGGAGCCTGGTTGGCCATGCATGGCTGGTTACAGGGTTTTGCTTACCGGCAAAATGTCCAATGGTGGGTGTTGGTACTGGCCGGCATCGGCGCAATTTTAATAGCATTTGTAACCATCAGCTTTCAATCAATAAAGGCTGCTCTTACTAATCCGGTTAAAAGTTTGAAAAGTGAGTGATTAGAGGTTGGAGACTAGAGATTAGTTGAAAAATGCACTGTGAAATTGTTCGTGGTAAGTATGCGATTCGTTCTTTACCAATGAACTAATGAACGACTGAACTAATGAACCAAACATGATAAAGAACTATTTCAAAATTGCCTGGCGTAACCTGGTACGCAACAAAGTAAGCAGTATAATAAACATAAGCGGGCTGGCCATCGGGCTGGCCTGCGTGCTGTTGATTAGTATGTATGTAGCCGATGAACTGAGCTACGACCGCTTTTTTAAGGATGCTGACCGCATTTACCGCGTAAACATTGACGGTAAAATGGGTAACAACCAGTTTGTGGTTGGACATACTGGTCCGCCTGTGGGGGCTGCATTACAAAATAACTTCCCGCAAGTTGAAAGCTACACCCGTATGTACTTGCCCGGCGACGAGATTATCCATTTCGAAAACAACGGGCAGAAAAGTTCAGTTACCGAAAAAGGCCTGCTGGCAGTTGATTCCAATTTCCTTAAGTTTTTCAATTTCCCATTAGTTGCCGGTGATGCTTCTACCTGTCTAAATGGCATCAACTCGGTTGTACTTACCCAAAAAGCTGCTAAAAAGTATTTTGGTGACGCATCGCCGATAGGCAAAACGTTAGTGTTTGATGAATACAAGACGCCTTTTACGGTCACCGCTGTTTTAAAAGATATCCCAAAGCAGTCGTCATTACAATTCGAGCTGTTACAAAATACAGCAAGTATCCCTCCGGTAAAACGTTTTGCCTGGAGCTGGGTATGGTTACAAATGGCCACTTATATAAAGCTTACTCCTGATGCTGCGGCCGACCCGAAAACCACAGCAAAATTAGAGGCCAGGTTGCCTCAAATGGTAGCGACTCAAGCCGCCAGCGCTTTTAAACGCATTGGCCAGCCATTTGAGGAGTTTAGGAAGAAAGGCGGCAAATGGGATTTACACCTGCAACCATTAACCGATTTACACCTTTACTCAGCAAACATTGGCACCAGGTATCTCGACCCAAGCGATATTAAGTACGTTTATATATTTTCGGCAATAGCTTTATTCATTATACTATTGGCTTGCGTTAATTTCATGAACTTATCGACAGCGCAAGCTGCCAAGCGGGCAAAGGAGGTGGGTATACGCAAGGTTTTGGGTTCGTTGCGTAAACAACTGATAAAGCAATTTATAACTGAGGCTATCTTATACAGTTCCCTGGCTGCCCTTGTTGCCATAATTATAGTAACACTGGTACTGCCGGCATTCAACGACATCGCAAATAAAGAGCTATCCGTTAGTAATTTCCTTGGGTTTAAATCTGGCCTTGGAATTTTATCATTAATAATAATTACCGGCTTGCTTGCAGGTAGCTATCCGGCATTTTTCCTTACATCGTTAAAACCAGTCAGCATTTTAAAAGGTAGCGGACTATTCCGCAATAATGGGAACGGCTTTTTTACAAGGAATGCCTTGGTGGTTTTCCAGTTTACCGTATCTACCGTGCTTATTATATGCACCATTGTTGTTTACAAACAATTAATGTACAGCCAAAGCAAAGACCTTGGGCTGAATAAAGAAAACGTTTTGGTGTTATCAAACACTGACAGACTCGGCAAAAACGCAGAGGGCCTGCGCAACGAGTTAGCAAAACTCCCGCAGATTAGCAGCGCCACCATATCAACCAGTTTGCCAACCAAAAATTCTTTTGGCGATACCTATATTCCCGAGCTAAACGCAGGTGATGTACATAGCGCGGAAAATAACATCATGCTGGCATCATTTATTGTAGATGAAGCTTTTATACCTACCCTAAACCTGAAAGTTAAAAGTGGCCGGGCATTCGCTAAAGATTTTTCAGACTCAGCATCTGTGATATTGAACGAAACTGCGGTAAAACAAATAGGGTGGAAGGACCCTATCGGCAAAATGCTTACTTACCCCGGCAATAATAACCAGCGTTTTAAAGTAATAGGCGTGGTAAAAGATTTCAATACCGAATCGTTACGCGCAGAGATTGCGCCTTTCGCTTTATTTTACACTACATCAAATACTTATAACATTGGCACTTCATTTATTTCGGTAAGGATAAAGGCAGGCGATTATGCTGCCGCGATAGAAAATATCGAAAGAAAATGGAAAGAGTTTGCGCCAACCACTCCGTTTGATTACAGTTTTATGGATGCTGAATTTGACAAACTGTACAAATCCGACCGGGTAATGGGCAAAGTGTTCACCGTGTTTACCGCGCTGTCTGTAATAGTGGCCTGCCTTGGTTTACTCGGCCTGGCCATATACACAGCCGAAAAACGTATGAAAGAAATCAGCATCAGGAAAGTATTGGGCGCCAGCGTACCAAACCTGGTAACCATGCTTTCAGCAGATTTTTTGAAGCTGATAATTATCGCATCTGTATTGGCGTTTCCCATTGCCTGGTATGCCATGAGTAAATGGCTGCAAGGCTTCGCTTTCCGAACCGATATTAGCTGGTGGGTATTTGCCTTGTCTGCAGGGATAACGATATTAATAGCATTAGTTACTATCAGCTACCAATCAATAAAAGCGGCGCTGACCAATCCCGGGGTGAGTTTGAGGAGCGAGTAAATGTCATTCGTCATTAATGGATGGCGGCGATTTACCAATGACTAATGACAGCGCAGCGTAATAACTAATGAGGCGAAGCAAATTACAGCCTAGCGAAATGACTAATGACAAAAAAGAAATCCCCCTAAGGCGGCGATACAAAGAAAAGAAACATGAAATAGATTTATATGGCCTTAAAATGCAATAAAGTTTTAAACTGATGCAACGCATTGGTGATTTTAACAGTCTATTAAATTATTAAAATAAACGCTCAACTTTTTTCACGATGTTTAAAAATTACCTGAAAATCACCTGGAGAAATTTGCTACGGCATAAGGCATTTTCTGCTATTAATATTGTTGGCCTGGCCATAGGAATGGCAAGCGCTGCGCTGATACTGTTATGGATACAAAACGAAGTTAGTTTCGACCAGTTTCACGAAAAGAATGACAGGCTATACTCAGTTTATAACCGTTCGGTATTTGATGGTAAACTTTGGTGCTGGAATACCACACCAAAAGTAATGGGCAAGATTATAAAACAGGAATATCCGCAGGTTGAAGATGTTTGCCGTACAAACTGGGGCTCCACATTCCTGTTTACCGTGGGCGATAAACATTTAAACCTACAGGGAAACTTTACCGACCCAAGTTTTTTAACTATGTTCAGCTTTCCGCTGGTGCACGGCGATAAACATACGGCGCTTAACACTATACACAGCATTGTGATAACCGAGAAGCTATCGAAAAAGCTTTTTGGGAATGATAACGCCATGGGTAAAAGTATTAAAATAGATAGTAATGCCTACTTTACGGTAACCGGCGTTATGAAGGATTTACCCAATAATACCAGGTTTAGTTTTGAGTATTTGATGCCCTGGACATATATGACGAAAATTGGGCAGGACGATCAATACTGGGGCAACAATTCTATCCAAACCTGGGTATTACTAAAACCCGGGGTTACCGAAGCCATGGCGAACAAGGCGCTTGTTAACGTCACCAAATCTCATTCAGATACAAAGGACATACAGCAATTTGTGTACCCGCTAAGTAAACTTCGGCTATATTCAAAATTTGACGAAAAAGGCCATCCCGATGGCGGGCGAATATCTACCGTTCGTACTTTTTCGCTTATTGCCGCATTTATATTGCTGATAGCCTGTATCAATTTTATGAACCTTAGCACCGCCCGCAGCGAACGGCGCGCCCGCGAGGTGGGCATCCGCAAGGTTGTTGGTGCATTAAGGGGTTCATTAATCAGCCAATTTTTAGGGGAATCGGTTTTAATAGCTTTTATTGCAGGCGTAATTGCCCTGGTAGCTGTGCAAATCAGCATGTCGGGCTTTAATTTGCTAACCGAGAAAACGTTATTCGTTCCTTATGGCAGCGTTAGTTTCTGGCTTGTATTTGTAGGTTTTATTTTATTTACCGGTTTAATTTCCGGTAGCTATCCTGCGTTGTATCTTTCCTCATTTAAGCCGGTAAGTGTATTGAAAGGCACATTTAAAGCAGCCAACGCAGTAATTACCCCACGTAAAGTGCTGGTGGTAGTGCAGTTTTGGTTTGCGGTGGTGCTGATAATTTGTACCATAATAATCCGTCAGCAGTTGCAATATGCCCAGGACAGGGACATCGGCTATAAAAAGGACAACCTGGTTTATGTTTCCATGACAGGCAATATTGAAAAAAATTATTTAGCTATACGGAATGACCTCATTGCAAGCGGAGCGGCTACTTCTGTTACAAAAACAAGTGCACCGATTACGCAGGGCTGGAGCGATAGCTGGGGGTACACGTGGAAGGGGCATATGGATAAAAATAAAATTGACTTTAACATATTTAACACTGATGGCGACTTTGTAAAAACCATGGGGCTTAAAATTGTTGCAGGCCGCGATATCGACGTTAAAACCTACCCAACCGATTCGATGGCGATGCTTTTAAACGAAGCGGCTGTTAAAATTATGGGACTTAAAAATCCCGTTGGCGAAATTGTCAACAACGGCGAGGGGAAAGACGCCCGCCACTATAAAATTGTTGGCGTGGTCAAAGATTTTATATTGCAATCACCTTATGAGCCCGTTAAGCATATGCTTATACAAGGCCCAAAATCGTGGTTTAACTTTATACATTTTAAGCTTAACCCGGCCAACACTACGGCTAATAACCTAAAACGCGCCGAGGGAGTGTTCAAAAAATACAATCCTGATTACCCGTTTGAATACAATTTTGTAGACCAGGAATACGCCCGGAAATTTGGGGATGAGCAGCGGTTAGGCACTTTAGCCAGCTTATTTGCCGGTTTAACCATCTTTATTTCGTGCCTTGGTTTATTTGGTTTGGCTACCTACATGGCCCACAACCGGATAAAAGAAATTGGTGTGCGTAAAGTGTTAGGCGCATCGGTTACAAGCGTTACCACCTTACTATCAAAAGACTTTTTAATACTGGTGATGATTGCCTTTGTTTTGGCAATACCAATGGCCTGGTGGGCCATGCACACATGGCTGCAAAGCTACGCTTACCGAGTACCAATCAGTATTTGGGTATTCGTAATTGCAGCATTTGTAACCGTATTTATTTCGCTGGCTACAGTAAGCTTCCAGGCTATAAAAGCCGCGCTTACTAACCCGGTGAAGAGCTTAAGGACAAACGACTAACTTTGTGTGGCAGCGCACCGAAATGACTAATGACCAAATAACATGATAAAAAACTATTTCAAAATTGCCTGGCGAAACTTAAAAAAGAACCGCCTGTATGCATTCGTAAATATAACAGGCTTAACCATCGGCATTGTAAGCTGCCTTTTAATTGGCATTTATATTAAAGATGAGTTAAGCTACGACCGTTTTAATGATAATGCCGACAAGATTGTGCGGGTAACGATGGATTATTTCCAGGGTGGTGTACCGCAAAAGATTGCGGTAACCGGAACCAAGGTCGGCCCGCAGTTTAAAAGGATGTTCCCGGCGGTTACTGATTTTGTGAGGATTGAAAAACGCTCGGGCATTATGTCGTACAACAACCGTGTGTTCGACGAGCAGGCTATCCTTTATGCCGATCCTTCATTCTTTAAAATATTCTCATACAAATTGTTGAATGGTGATGCTTCAGGTTTAAGTGTACCCGAAAAAATTATAGTTACCCAAAGTGCTGCAAAAAAATACTTTGATGCAGAAAATCCTATAGGTAAAATATTAAAAATCGGGACTAAAAATTTTATGGTTTCGGCTGTTGCGGCAGATGCGCCATCTAACTCGCAAATAAAATTCGATTTTATTACATCATTTAATAATCTTGATGCCTCGAAACAGGAAAAATGGTGGGAAGCCAATTACATCACCTACCTGCTTTTGAAAGACGGCACCCAGCTTGAGCCTTTGCAAAAGCAAGTAAACGTTTACATGAACAGGGTAAGCCGCACTGAGTTAAAAATGGAAGGCAGCCAATACCTTACCTATCATTTTGAGCCGCTAACCAGTGTCCATCTCCATTCAAATCTTCCCGATGCACCCGAGCCGAACGGCAGTGTTACCTACATCTACATAATGATTGTGGTGGCGGTACTGATATTGATCATAGCCTGTGTAAACTATGTTAACTTGTCAATTGCACAATCGGCCGGTAGAGGAGCAGAAATTGGTATCCGTAAAGTTATGGGTGCAGCAAAAGGTCAATTGTTCCGGCAGTTTATTGGCGAGTCGGTTTTTGTTACGGCTATAGGGGTGATACTGGCAATAGGCTTTGCCTTTTTGTTGCTGCCATCATTTAACCAGTTGGCTGGTAAAACCTTGCAATTTAGCGCCCTGCTTGATCCTGTTATACTTGGCTGTATTATTTTACTTGGCGTTGGGATAGGTTTTGCGGCGGGTGCTTACCCGGCTTTATTGTTATCAAGTGTTAAACTGGCTAAGATTTTAAAATCGGGCTTCTCATTTACATCCGGCCAGGGGGTGCGTAAATCACTGATAGTGTTCCAGTTTGTAATTTCCATTTTCCTGATTATAACCACAGTGGTCATCCTGCAACAGCTGTCCTTTATTCGCAATAAGGACATCGGCTACAACAAGAGTAATGTAGTTGTGTTGCCAATAAACTGGCAGATACTGCCCAAAGTAAAGGGCCTCAAAAACGAGATTGCCAACATTCCCGGAGTTAAAGGCGTAGCAACGGCCAATAGTGAGCCGATAAACGTAGGATGGGGCGATGGAATCACTACTGCCGATGGAAAAGCAATCTCTGTTAACGCGCTGCCGATGGATGAGGACTTCATAAAGACCATGCAGCTGAAAATAATAGCCGGTACCGATTATAATCAGACCGATGTTTTACAAATAGATACCACCAATGGCGGCAAAAACTTCCAATACTCTTTTATGCTGAATGAAACTGCTGCAAAAGCATTAGGGTGGACACCACAGCAAGCAATCGGCAAGCAGCTTTCAAAGGGCTCGCTGGGCAGGGTTAAGGCGGTTGTTAAAGATTTTAACTTTAAATCTTTTCACGATCCGATCGGACCGTTGCTGATATTCCTCGACCATTTTCAGACCCAAAAAATGTTTGTACGCGTTGATGGTCAGAATACAGTCGCTGCTATTCAACATATCGAACAAATATGGAAGAGCCGGGTACCCGAAAGGCCATTCTCCTATAAATTCCTTGACGATGACTACGATGCCATGTATCGCAGTGAGCAGCGTACCGCAGGCGTATTTACCACCTTTTCTGCCTTGGCTATTATGCTGGCCTGCCTTGGTTTATTTGCTGTAACAGCTTATGCTGTGGTACAACGCACCAAAGAAATTGGTATCCGTAAAGTTTTGGGCGCAACTATACCCAATATCATAACATTGATATCAAAAGACTTTTTGGGGCTGGTTATCATCGCGACAATAATTGCGTCGCCAATTGCCTGGTTTATGGCGCACTCATGGTTGGAGGATTTTGCTTATCGTATCAATATTCAATGGTGGGTATTTATAGTAGCCGGTGCCGCGTCGTTATTGGTAGCCGCTGTTACCGTGAGCATTCAGGCAATTAAAGCCGCGCTTGCAAATCCTGTGAAAAGTCTAAAATCAGACTGATCAATGTTTAGCGGCTGAAGAATGGTCGTGAACGTTAGCTTAATTCGAGAACTATCCACCGGGCATTAATTTTCGGCGACAATATGTTTGTTGGGCCGGAAGAATAACATGCTTGCTGGGATGTAATTAGCAAATTACATAGTATTTCCTGGCTATTGATGAAGTGCTTAATACCTTCGGGGCATTAGGTAAGGTAGCTAATTCATTTAAAAGCTTGCATACTGTCTAAAATATTCACAAAAAAATTTTATTTTTGGTTTGAACAATGGAGTTCAGATGTAACTTGTGCTAAAGAAATTATCACAAAGAGTATAAAGTACTGCACATAACACCCAAATACAGAGAGCTGGGACAACGCTCGAAGCAATGTAGATAATCTCACTGCTTTAACTGATTTTCCGGGTGGCATAAATTTTCGTTTGCAATATTTGCAAAAAAAGTTGGCTGTATTTACGGCTTACTAATTAGCATACATAAAAGGATTTGGAATATTTAAATAAGGACACTATACAATAATGTAAAGCGATGAGTAATAATACAGCGGCCGCGAGACTTAACTGGGTTGATCATGCTAAAGGGATAGGAATTATTCTTGTTGTTTTTGGACATGTAATTAAAGGGCTCAATACTGCGAACCTAATTGACCCGGTGTTTTTTAATTATGCGGTTAATTTTGTCTACAGCTTTCATATGCCGTTGTTCTTTATACTTTCGGGATATTTTTTTTTACCTGGTTTTAATAAACGGGGTAATAAATATTTCCTGGTAAATAAGCTTGAAACAATTGTGTACCCATTTATTATATGGGTATTAATCCAATCTTTTATAGCACTAAGATTGTCCGCCCTTACGAATAGTCATGTTAAAGCCCGGTTTTCGTTGGATTATTTTTATCGGCCGCATGATCAGTTTTGGTTCCTGATGGCATTATTCCTTATTAACTTAATGTGCCTGCTGTTCTTCAATATTTCAAAGAAATGGGGTGTACTTATATCTGTGATAGTATGGGTTGTTTATTATAATTTTCCGTTAATTACCGACATATTCGACAGGACTTACCTCAATTTAATTTACTTTGCAGCAGGCATAGCATTATCGCAAAGCGGCAAGGTAACTAAACTGTTGGTAAATAACATTTGGGCATTTTTATTTAACCTGGTGATTTTTGCTTCATCATTATATGTCTATTTTCATTACCCCCGAACCGCCTGGTATAACGAGATATTTCCCCAATTATCAGGCAGCTTTGTTGTAATTTACTTAAGCGGTTTGTGCTCCAATCTGTCATTTTTTAAATTCCTGGAATATCTGGGTATAAATTCTATGGCTATTTACCTGGTTCATATATTGGCTGGCAGTGGTACACGCATAATTTTAGCTACGTTTTTGCATGTTCGTAATTCGGCAGTGCACATTGTTTTGGGTACGTTGGTGGGCTTAATGGCATCGTTGCTTTTATATAATGTAGCAATGAAAACAAAATATCTATCCTGGCTTTTTATATTTCCGTTGCGCAGAAAGTCAAAACATGCGTCCGCTATGCCGGCATAACAATGATTTAAATTCTTAATGCTGGTTAATTACATTTAACGAAACGATTAAAGTGACCAAATTATTTCTAATTTGATGCAACGTATCCGCATAAAAGCGGTCTATTATATAAATAAACTTAAAAATGATGAAAAAGTACCTTTTGTTACTATTGATTGCTTGTTCGGGCTCTGTAGCTTTTGCACAAAGCAATTGGGATAAAACGCCTTATCAAACTAAATCGTTAGCTAGCGACGGCATTAAAGATGTATTTGTAAAAACTTCAGGCGGCAGTATCTCTGTAAGTGGCAGTGGTGAATCGCCACGTATTGAAGTTTATGTACGCGGCAATAACGGCCAGGAACTTTCTAAAGAAGATATCGACAAGCGCATTGCCGAAGATTACGACCTGAGTGTTACAGTTAGTAACCACGAACTACATGCCACTGCCAAAAGGAAACACGAAGGCGGCTTTAACTGGCGCAGGCAATTGAGCATTTCGTTTAAAATATTTACACCAAGACAGGTAGCTACCCATCTAAACACCAGCGGCGGCAGCATTCACCTTGATAATCTAACCGGTAACGAAGAGTTTAGTACCAGTGGTGGCAGCTTGCACATTGATAACCTTGCAGGAATTATAAAGGGTGAAACCTCGGGCGGCAGCATTGAAGTATCGAACTCAAAAGACAATATACAGTTGGAAACAAGTGGTGGCAGTGTGCGCGCCAAAAACTGCCAGGGAAAAATTAAACTGGAAACAAGCGGGGGATCGCTCCATATGGAAGGCCTGAACGGCACAATTAAAGCTGAAACAAGCGGTGGCAGCATACAAGCCAGCGACATTGAAGGCGAGCTTATTACCGGCACTTCTGGTGGCAGCGTAAACTTAACACGTATGGCTTGTAGTCTTGAAGCCTCAACAAGCGGTGGCAGTATGCATGTTGATATGACACGCTTAGGAAAATACATTAAGCTTGATGTTAGCGGAGGCCACGTTGATTTAAAGGTGCCGGGTGATAAAGGTATGGATTTAGACCTTTCGGCCAGCAGGATTAACACTGCCCGTGTAAGTAAGTTTAGCGGCGAGTGGGAAAAAGATCGTGTAAAAGGTAGTCTGAACGGCGGTGGTGTAAGCGTAAAAGTTGATGCCAGCGACAGCCTTAACCTGAGTTTTAACTAACAGTTTAAATAGTTTTAAATAAGCGGCCCCGGTGTATGTAGAAACACCGGGGCTTTTTTTATCCTGGATTTTTTTAAGATGAGTGTATAAAGGATTTCATATCGGTTTACAGGCATTTATTTAATGTAAGACAAACGCCGTACGAACTGTTCGGACGCGTAACACACTGTGTTCGGATATGATACACCTTAAATAAAAACAATAATATATTTCATTGATTAACAGTATTTTATATAATTGGTATGGCTTTTAAACCTATCTGTAAAAATTATGGCAAATGTTTAGGAATTGTGATAAAGTAGCCCGTGAAGTGAGTGACCAGTTGGCGGCGACAGTTTACTGTTGAATTATATTTCAACTTACGAATGATTGAAAAAATGAACTAACTCATGATAAAAAATTTTATAAAAACCGCGTGGCGGAATTTGAGCAGGAATAAAGCATTCTCTTTTATTAACGTTTTTGGGTTGGCTGTGGGGCTTACCTGCTGTATGCTCATCAGTGCCTACCTGTATAGCGAATTGAACTACGACACCTACCCGGTAAATGCCAAACAAATTTACCGCGTTGTACTTCGCACAATTAACGGTAATGCTACAACCGATTTTCCAAATCCCGATGTTGCAGTAGGACCGGGAATAAAAAGCGCATTCCCGCAGGTGTTAGACTATACCCGCCTGACCACTAACCCACCTGCATTTGTGAGTTACGAAACAAAAAAGTTTAAAGAAAATAACATAATAGGCGCCGAACCAAATTTCTTCCGGATGTTTTCCGTTCCATTATTAAGCGGAGACAGCAAAACAGCTCTTACGGCGCCCAACTCAATAGTAATAACCAAAGCCATTGTAAAAAAGTATTTTGGTAACTCACAGGGTGTAGGTAAAGCACTTTTAATTGGCGGCGTTGTTTTTAACGTAACCGGTGTAATTGATAAAATTCCCGATGATTCACACTTTCATGCTGACATATTTACAAGTATGTCAACATATGTTAAACCATCTTCAAGGCAAAGCTGGAGCAATATCGGTTTTTACACATACTTGCTGCTTGATAAAAATGCCGATCCGAAACAACTGGAGGCACGCTTACCGATACTTGTTGAAAGGAATGTGGTGCCCGAAATGCAGCACGATATGGGTATTAGCCTTACCGAAGCTAGAAAATCGGCAAAAACATTTGTTTTCTTTTTACAACCACTTACCAGTATCCATTTACACTCTGCGGCGAGGTTTGAGTTTGAACCCAATGGCGACATTCACTATGTTTACATTTTTGGTGCCTTAGCCATATTTATATTGCTGCTGGCTTGCATAAATTTCACTAACCTGTCGACAGCAAGTGCTGCCAAACGCTCGAAAGAGATCGGTATCCGCAAAGTGTTAGGCTCAGCAAAAAACAAGCTGGTGTCGCAGTTTCTAACCGAGTCGGTAATGCTTACGCTGCTGGCTACTGTTTTTGCGTTCGGGATGGTTTTCCTGCTGCTGCCATATTTTAACGATGTTTCGGGCAAGCAATTCACTTTTGGATTTTTCCTTAATTATAAGGCCTTGCTTTTAGCAGTTGGATTAACGCTTTTTGTTGGCATAGTTGCGGGTATTTATCCCGCGTTCTTTTTATCATCTTTTAAAATAATTTCTATCCTTAAAGGTAACGGTGGCAGTCAGCAGGCAAATAAAAGCAACTTGCGCAGCAGCCTGATTGTATTTCAGTTTGCCATATCAACTGCCCTTATCATAGCAACATTTGTAGTTTATCAACAGCTGCATTATATGCAGAACAAAAAGCTTGGCTATAATAAAGACCAGGTACTGGTGATAAATGACGGGTACGTGCTTGGTAACAATATTGTGCCGTTAAAGCAGCAGTTACTAAGTGATAACAGGGTGGTAAATGCCACAATATCTGATAATATCCCGACCTACAACAATGCGGGTGGCACCGTAATTTATGTAAAGGAACTGGCCGACAAAGGCTCCCGCTCCGAAATAGCTACAGGTATTTACTGGGTAGAAAATTCATATGTACCTACGCTGGGCATGCAAATAGTAAAAGGGCGCAATTTCTACCCGCCATCACCAGCGGACTCAATTTCTGTAATCATTAACGAGGCAGCGGTGCGCGACCTGGGAATAGGTAATGAAGACCCGATTGGTAAAACCATTATCCGTTCGGGCCAGCGGCACTATACCATCGTTGGTGTTATTAAAGACTTTAACACTACATCTGCGAAACAAAAAATAGCGCCCTTAATGATACTGCCAGTTGGCAAGCCGGTGGGCAACCTTATCGTCAGGGTAAAAACACGGGATGTGGGCAAATTGGTGAGCGATATTAAAACTAAATGGGATGCATATAGTTCGGGTGAGCCATTTAGCTATTCTTTTCTAGATGACAAGTTTGCTTCGCTATACAAAGCAGAAGAGCGCACCGGGAAAATATTTACGTCGTTTGCCATTATCGCGGTAATTATAGCGAGCCTCGGGCTGCTGGGCTTAGCTGCATTTATGATACGTCAACGGGTTAAAGAAATAGGTATCCGGAAAGTATTGGGCGCATCATCGGGTAGTATCACCTTTATGTTATCCAAAGAATTTTTGAAACTGATTGTAATTGCATCGTTTATAGCAATGCCGATAACATGGTATGCCATGAGTAAATGGTTGCAGGATTTTGCCTATCGTATAGATATTCAATGGTGGGTATTTCTATTAGCTGGTATTATTGCCTTACTGGTGGCAGCCGTTACCATAAGTTTCCAATCGATAAAGGCATCGCTGGCAAATCCGGTGAAGAGCCTGAGAAGTGAGTAGGCACTAGGCAGTAGCAGTTCGCAGTAGTAAAGGAAGCGGTGACAAGTACCAATCAACTAATGAACCAGTGAACAAATGAACTAACCCATGATAAAAAACTATATAAAAATAGCCTGGCGTAACCTTGTAAAAAACAAGTTTTACTCTATTATCAATATCGCAGGGCTTACTATGGGCCTGGTAATAGGTATGCTTATTTTGTTGTGGGTGCAGGATGAATTGAGCTTCGATTCTTTTCATAAAAATGGCAAAAATATCTATCGCGTAAATTCATTTTTGGGCAGCGGTACCAGCAAACGGGTTTGGGATAACACCCAGGGACCGGTTGCAACATATGCGCTGCGCGAAGTTCCGGGGGTTAAAAATGCAGTACGCATTACAAGCGGTTTCAATGGTGTGTTTACCTATAAAGATAAACTATTAAAGGAAAAGAATACGGCCTTTACCGACCCGTCGTTTTTTAAAATGTTTGATTTTAAGTTGCTGAAAGGTAACCCGGACAATCCTTTTCCAGATAACCAATCAGTTATAATTACCCAATCAACGTCTAAAAGGTATTTTGGTGATGATGACCCAGTAGGTAAAGTGCTGCAATTAGATCATAAAGACAATTTTACAGTTTGCGGAGTTATTGCTGATTTTCCGGGGAATTCGAGCATCAACTACGATATGCTTTTCCCGATGGATATTGTTGCAAAACGTTACAACAAGAATGATTTCTGGAAATCGCTCGACAGCGATTGGGGTAATTTTGGCTTTACCACATTTTTTGATATTAAACCTGGCACGCAGTTAAAACTGATAGGCGAGAAGCTAATAAGGATACAGGCTAAAAATGCACCATGGATTAAAGTAAACGTAAAGGATAACGCCTACCAATTGCAGCCGATTTCTACTATCCACCTGTATCAAGCGGATGGTTCGGCTTCAGGCGCGCAGACGGTAAACATATTTTTGTTGGTTGCGGTATTGATATTGCTTATTGCTTGCATTAACTATGTAAATCTTTCAACCGCGCGCTCAATTATCAGGGCAAAAGAAGTAAGCATCCGGAAAATAGTTGGGGCCCAAAAACTACAACTGTTTGGGCAGTTTATAATTGAAACGCTCATGTTTTTTGGTATTGCACTAGTGTTGGCATTTGTGTTTATAACACAGCTAATGCCTTACTATAACGATATTTCGGGCAAGCAAATGCATTTTGACCTGCTGCAGGCAGGCGTGTGGAAAGTAGTGTCGGTTACAGTTTTAGGCACATTGCTGGCCTCATCAATTTATCCTGCATTATTGTTGTCGTCGTTTGAGCCATTAAAAGCTTTGAAAGGCAAAATAAGTCTTGGTATTGGCAATGTTGCTTTTCGCAAAATATTGGTAACCACACAGTTCGTGTTCTCGGTTACCTTGATAATTGTAACACTGGTAATTGGCAAACAACTAAAATATGTGCGGGAACAAAACCCGGGTTACGATCGGTCGCAAACATTCGCTTTCAGGCTGGGCGCGTTGCAAAACCATATTGATGCAGTTAAAGCCGAGTTAAATAAAGAGCCTGCGATAAACGGCATTGCTTTTACAGACAACACGCTTGTAGATAACGGGCATACAACAGCCGGTGTATACTGGGATGGGAAAAATCTTAATGAAACCGTAATTGTACATCATTTGGGTATTGACGAAAAGTTTATCCCAATGATGAAGATAAAACTGCTTGCCGGCAGCAACTTCGCTGGTGTAAAAACAGACAGTGCGCATTTTATATTAAATGAAACAGCGGTTAAACTCACCGGATTAAAGAACCCGGTAGGAAAACGACTTAAGCTATTGGAAAGTTACGGAACAATTATCGGGGTAGTTAAAGATTTCAATACTGCATCATTCAAAGAACGGATTGAGCCCACAATAATTTATTTCGAGCCCAAAGGCAGGCAGTTATATGTAAAAACAACAGGGAAAAATGCTGCGAAAGCTATTGCAGCCGCTTCAAGATTGTGGAACCAATACAATCCAGGTTTCCCTTTTGAATATAATTTTTTAGACGAGCAATATGCAATGCTGTATAAAACAGACCAGCGTACCGGCATCTTATTCAATATCTTCTCGACCATTGCGATATTTATTTCGTGCCTTGGCCTGCTGGGCCTGGCTACCTATACCGCCCAGATAATGACCAAAGAGATAGGTATCCGCAAAGTATTGGGTGCCAGTGTGGCCGGTATAGTTACGCTGATATCAAAAGACTTTTTAAAGCTGGTGGTTATTGCAATTGCAATAGGTTCGCCCATAGCATGGTGGGCTATGAATAAATGGCTGCAAAGCTACGTTTACCGCATTGATTTAACGTGGTGGATATTTTTAGCCGCCGGGGCACTTGCTATCGGTATTGCTTTAATAACCATCAGTTTTCAGTCAATAAAAGCCGCGATGGCAAACCCGGTGAAGAGCCTTAGAAGTGAGTAGGCAGTTGGCAGTAGCAGTTTGCAGTCAGGCGCACTATATCGATACACCACTAATGAACTAATGAACAAGTGAACTAATGAATATAAAATCATGATCAGAAACTATTTAAGAAGCGCGCTTCGGAATATCAAGCGGCATCCATTCATATCCTTCATCAACATATTTGGTTTAACTGTAGGGTTAACCTGCTGCCTGCTTATCCTCGCTTATATCATAAATGAGCGCAGCTATGATAAGTTTAATAAAAATGCGAACGACATTTACCGGGTTACGCGTACGTTTTATACCGCGCCGGGGGTGGAGAACCTACATTTAAGTTCGGTTGCACCTCCGTTTGGGCCGTTGCTGCAAACTGCATTTTCTGATATTAAGAAAATCACCCGCGTGCTGCCAACTGGTACAACAGCTTTGAAATATAAGGACAAGCTTTTTAGCGAGAAAGGCGCCGCTTTTGCCGACGAGAACTTTTTCACGTTTTTTAATGTGCCGATAGTTAAGGGCGACTCTAAAAGAGGACTATCCGACCCTTACAGCATAATGCTTAGTGAGGCTATGGCGAAAAAATATTTTGGCGACGAGGACCCTTTAAACAAGGGCATCAAGCTGGATAATAATGGTCATGATTTTAAGGTTACCGGGGTATACCAGTCGTTTCCGGCAAATTCGCATATGCACCCGGAGATATTAATGTCATTCAACACATTGAAAGACAATGCTATTTATGGCGAAAAGGGGCTTCAGAGCGATTTTGGCAATAATTCATTTTATACTTTCCTGCTTTTTCCGAAGGATTACAATGTTGCCAGGGTTGCAGGACAGTTGCCCGACTTTCTTGACAAATACGTGCATTTGCAGGGAATGCCGGGTAACTTGAAAACTCACCAGGTTACCAAGCTGAGCTTGCAAAAATTGACTGATATTCACCTAAGGTCGCATCTGGATGACGAGTATGAAGAGAATGGCGATATCAATCGTGTATATATATTTTCGGCCATCGCTTTATTTATTTTGCTGATAGCCTGTATCAATTACATGAACCTGTCGACCGCGCGGTCAGCATTAAGGGCAAAAGAAATAGGCATAAGGAAAGTAATAGGCGCGGAGCGTAAAGAAATTATCATACAGTTTTTAAGCGAATCGGTGCTCATCACATTTATGGCGCTGGTGCTCGCTGCGATTTTGACGGCGGTAGTCATTCCCTTCGTTAATAATATGTCGGCGCAGCACCTCTCAATCCGAAGCTTGCTGCATCGAAATGTTTTGCTGCCGATATTATTGCTTCCTTTTTTTATAGGGATCATCAGCGGTATTTACCCGGCTGTGTTTATGTCATCGTTTTTACCGGTTAAGGTGCTTAAGGGAATAGTTAAAGCGGGCGGGGGCGGCATATCTTTTAGGAAGGTATTGGTTGTGCTGCAGTTCTCTATCTCGATAATTTTAATAGTTGCTACGACGGTGGTTTTTCAGCAGCTGCAGTATATTCAAACAAAAGCTCTTGGTTTTAATAAAAACCACATTTTAACCCTTGATTATGTAAATAGTTTAGGCAGGCAGTTTGAAAGTTTTAAAAATGACCTTAAGAAAAACGCTTCTATAAAGGATGTAGGCAGGTCGTCAAGAATCCCATCCGGGCGATTGCTGGATGACCAAAATGCTTCATTAATTGAGGGTGGCTCGCTACAGGCTGTGAAAATAGATTTGAAGTACCTTGCTACCGACTACGGCTTTATTCCAACTTTTGGCATGCAGATGGCATCCGGCCGGAATTTCTCAAAGGAATTTTCGACCGATACCAACAATTTTGTAATTAATGAAGAGGCTGTAAAGCAATTTGGTTGGAAAAATGAAAACGCGATAGGCCGTGATCTGCAATACGGGAACACTAAGGGTAAAATAATCGGCGTGGTAAAGGATTTTCATTTCGAGTCCTTACATCAGAAAATCATACCGTTACTGTTTTCTATGCCATCGCCTCAAAATAACGATTTTCATAAAATGTCGATAAAAATCGATGGCAATAACCCCAGGGCCGCTATCCAGGTCATCCAGGACACCTGGCGCAAATACCTGCCCGAAACGCCGTTTGATTTCACTTTTCTTGATGAAAAATTCGGCCAGCTTTATAACAGCGAGCAACAGCAAGGCAGCTTGTTTACCATATTTTCGTGCATAGCTATATTTATTGCTTGTCTTGGTTTATTTGGGCTTTCGGCCTTTACCATTACTCAACGAATAAAAGAGATTGGCGTAAGAAAAGTATTGGGCGCGTCGGTACCGCAAATTGTGCGGGAACTATCAAAAGATTTCTTGCTGCTTGTTTTAATTGCATCGGTAATAGCTTTGCCTATCGCGTGGTATTCAATGCATCAGTGGCTACTTGATTTTGCTTTCCGCATCAGCATTGCCTGGTGGGTGCTGGTCATGGCCGGTGTGCTGGCGGTGATAATTGCATTTGCAACTATTAGTTTCCAATCAATAAAAGCAGCGTTAATGAACCCGGTGAAGAGCCTACGTTCCGAGTGATTAGAGATTAGTTGTACGGCTTTGATTCCGGCTTTGAACTATCAACCATGAACATAATTGAACTAATGAACCAACCATCATGATTAAAAACTATTTTAAAATTGCTTTTCGGGGATTCCGCAAGCATAAACTCTTTACGCTGATAAATATAATTGGCTTATCCATAGGTATTAGCGCCTCGTTGGTCATATATCTCATTGTTCAATATGATTTAAGTTTCGATAAATCCCACCGAGATAGTTCCCGGATTTACCGGGCGGTGAGTAATTTTACCTTCCAGGGTAGCCCGAGTTATTCCAGCGGGGTTTGTGGCCCTTTGGCCGGGGCCATAAAAAGCCAGGCAACAGGTGTGGAATTGGTAACGCCAATTTATACTTTAAACCCCGATGTTTTTATTGCAGGGAAGCAAAATAATACTCCTACAAGGTTTAAGGCGCAAGATAGAATTGCCCTGACGGACCAGGTATATTTTAAAATTTTTGATTATGTGTGGTTGGCCGGCTTACATTCGGGTGCCTTGGATGCCCCTAACCAGGTAGTATTAACATCCGAACGTGCAAAGCTTTATTTCCCGTCGTTGACTTATGACCAAATGATTGGCAAAATAGTTACTTATGATACCATTAAAACAACGGTGACCGGGATTGTACAAACCCCGGAAGAAAACACTGATTTGGCTTTTCACGATTTTATATCTTTTGGCACAGGTACGGTAAACAAGGACCTGAACGAGCAGCTTGGGTTAAAGGAATGGGAAAGCACAAACTCTGCTTTCGAGGTGTTCATGAAGCTGTCGCCAACAGCATCTGCGGCAAACGTTGTGAAGCAACTTAATATTATATTGAAAAAAAGCAGTCCGCCAAGACCTGAGTTAAAAGGGAGCACTCATGCGTTTGGCCTTGAACCGCTTGCCAATATCCACTTTAGCGAAAAATACGGCACGTTTGACTTTAGTTCATCGGCAAATAAAACAACACTGTACGGCCTGCTTGCAATAGGTGCGTTCCTGCTTTTATTGGGCTGCATCAACTTTGTTAATTTAACTACTGCGCAGGCTACGCAAAGGGCCAAAGAAATTGGCATACGTAAAACTATGGGCAGCAGCCGCATGCAGTTGGTAACACAATTTTTAAGCGAAACTTTTTTCATCACGCTCTTTGCCGTCATTATTGCGATTATACTGGCCCCGGTTATTTTAAAGACATTTGCCGATTTTATTGCCCCTGGCATAAAAGCAGACTTTATACACCGCCCTGATATCATCCTGTTCCTGGTAGCATTGACTATTGTGGTAAGCCTGTTATCGGGCCTATACCCGGCGCTTATTCTTTCGGGTTACAAACCTGTGCAGGTGCTTAAAAATCAGGCACAAAGCAACAGCAACAAAACCAGGAACGCCTGGTTGCGCAAATCGTTAACCGTTTCGCAATTTGTTATTGCCCAGTTTTTTATAATGGCTACAGTTTTGGTAAGTAAGCAAATATATTATGCATTGCATAAGGACCTCGGGTTTAAAAAAGATGCGATAGTTTATATCCAGACGCCTTATAAAAACATGACCATAAGCAAAAACCAGGTATTATATAACAGGTTGCGTTCTATCCCTCAGGTTGAAATATCGAGTATGGGTGGGGCCGCACCATCATCAAATAATACCAATACCACTTCGGCTACTTTTATGGACGGAAAAAAGGAAATTATAACAGGGGTGGAAGTAAAAAGCGGAGATGAAAACTACATTAAGGTTTACAACATCAAGCTGCTTGCCGGCAGAAATATTGAAAAGAGCGATACTTCAACAGGCTTTTTGATCAATAATAAATATGCTAAATTACTTGGTTTCAAAAACCCTCACGACGCTGTTGGCCAGCAAATAATTAAGTTTAATGGCGACCATAAAATGACTATACTGGGTGTTGTAGCCGATTTTTACGAACACTCGTTACAATCGCCTATAAATCCATGTGCCATCCGGTTTGGTACCCGCACCTATCAAACAAGTACATTCCATATAGCCTTAAAGCCGGAGACAGAAGGGGGCAACGAATGGAAAAAGGCCATTGCAACCATGGAAAAACAATACAAAGCCATTTATCCCGACGACGATTTTGACTATCATTTTTACGACGAGTCGATAGCTAAATTTTACGATAAAGAACAGCATGTTTCAAAATTATTAAGCTGGGCAACAGGATTGTCGATTTTTATAAGCTGCCTTGGCTTGCTTGGCCTGGCTATTTATACCACTAACCAACGCACCAAAGAAATTGGAGTGCGAAAGGTATTGGGCGCTTCAGTAACCCAAATTGTAACCTTGTTATCGTCGGAGTTGATATGGCTGATTCTGCTGGCGTTTATACTGGTTACACCTATAGCCTGGTATTCCATGAACAAATGGATGGAAGGATATGCTGATAAAACAACTATCAGTTGGTGGATATTCGCAGCGAGCGGCGCGGGGATGTTGCTGGCAGCCGTATTTACATCCAGTTTCCAGACAATTAAAGCAGCTATTGCAAACCCGGTGAAAAGCCTGAGATCGGAGTGATTAGAGATCATAGATTAGCAAGCTTCACCAATGACTAATGACAGCGCAGCGAAATGACTATTGACCCAATAAAATGATAAAAAACTATTTAAAAATTGCACTCCGCGGATTCAGGAGGCATAAGCTGTTTACTTTGATAAACATTGTCGGTTTGTTAATTGGCACAAGCGCGGCCATTGTAATATACCTGATCGTACATTTTGAACTTAATTTCGATAAGTTTCATAACGATGGGGACCGTATTTACCGTGTAGTGTCAAACTATTCATTCCAGGGTGAAGTGGGCCATAACAGTGGTGTTTGCGGCCCTCTGCCTGCCGCAGTTAAAAGCCAGGTAACTGGAGTGGATTTGTCAGCGCCTTTTTTTACGCTCTCACAGCCAAATGTGTTTGTAAAGAATAAAGCCGATGCGCCTGAAATTCGTTTTAAAAACCAGGACGACGTGGTGCTGGCAGGCCCGGAGTATTTTAAAATGTTTAATTACATCTGGCTGGCAGGTTCGGCCAAATCTGCATTAGAAGCGCCAAACCAGGTGGTACTGGCATCGGCACAGGCGAAAAAATATTTCCCTGGTTTATCGTACAGCGAAATGCTGGGGAAAGTTGTTAGTTACGATTCCATTAAAATAACCGTTACCGGCATTGTGCAAACCCTTACGCAAAACAGCGACCTTACTTTTCACGATTTTATATCATACAGCACAGGTACAGTTGTTAAAGACCTTAAAGAACAGTTGACGCCTACCGACTGGGGTGGTACCACATCTGCATCGCAACTGTTTATTAAACTATCGCCAACTGCAAAGGTGGCCGGTATTGAAAAGCAGCTAAATGCTATCTTAAAGAAAAATAACCCGCCTAAGGCAGAAAACAAAGGCAATAGCAGTGACTTTGGCCTGCAGCCGTTAAGCGATCTGCATTTTAATAGCAATTACGGCAATTTTGATACCGGGCATATAGCCAACAAAAATACACTGAATGGCCTTTTAATTATTGCAGGCTTTTTGTTGTTATTAGGTTGTATTAACTTTATAAACCTTACCACTGCACAGGCCAACCAACGTGCAAAGGAAATTGGTATACGTAAAACAATGGGCAGCAGCCGTGCGCAACTTGTTTTCCAGTTCTTAAGCGAAACGTTTATTGTTACACTGGTTGCCGTTGTCCTGTCGGCCGCGCTGGCCCCGGTTGTGCTGAAAATATTTTCTGACTTTATAACGACGGGTATTAAAGTTGATTACCTGCACCAGCCTGATCTTGTTGTATTTCTCTTTGTACTCGTATTAGCTGTGAGCCTGTTGTCAGGATTTTACCCGGCAATAGTGCTATCGGGCTACAAGCCGGTTTCAGTACTAAAAAACCAGGTAACCGGCAGCAAAAGTCGTAAAGTATGGCTGCGTAAATCGTTGTCGGTAGCGCAATTTGTAATTGCGCAGTTCTTTATAATGGCAACGGTATTGGTAAGCAAGCAAATACATTACGCACTGCATAAAGACCTCGGTTTTAAAAAAGACGCGATAATCACTTTTTCCTCGCCGTATAAAAACCGTACCGATGCGCGTAACCGTGTTTTTTTTAACAAGCTAAGCGCAATGCCGCAGGTAGAAATGGTGAGCCTCGGCGGTGCGCCGCCTTCATCAGGCAGTACCCACTCTACTGAAGTTACCTACCAGGATGGTAAAAAAGAGATAAAAACTGATGTTCAGCTAAAATTCGGCGACGCTAACTACATGAAGTTGTATAAGCTAAGAATGCTTGCCGGTAGGACATTACTCACCACTGATTCTTCGACAGGTGTGGTAATAAATGAAAAATACTCGCAAATACTTGGGTTTAAAACACCAGCTGCAGCTTTGGGCGCCACGCTAAACCATTTTAATGGTGTAAAAACATTACAGGTGGTTGGCGTTGTCGCCGATTTTCATGAGAAATCGTTACATGAAGCTATTAAGCCGCTTGCCATATACAAAGGAAATAATAGTTTTATGAGGGGCACGTTCCATATAGCCCTTAAACCTGAAACTGCCGGTGGTGGCGAATGGAAAACAACCATTGCCGGTATCCAGAAAACATGGAAGGAAATTTACCCGGACGATGATTTTGAATACCACTTTTTTGATGAATCCATCGCCAAGTTTTACGAAAGTGAGCAACATATTTCAACATTGCTGACCTGGGCAACCGGGTTATCTATATTTATCAGCTGCCTTGGTTTGCTCGGCCTTGCCATTTATACCACCAACCAGCGCACAAAGGAAATAGGTGTACGCAAGGTGCTTGGCGCCTCGGTGACTCAAGTGGTGACGCTGCTGTCGTCTCAATTGATTATGCTTATTGTGCTGGCATTTATAATAGTAACGCCAATTGCCTGGTATTCAATGAACCAATGGATGCAGGGCTTTGCCGACCGCACCACAATAAGCTGGTGGATTTTCGCAATAAGCGGTGCAGGAATGCTGTTAGCTGCTATATTTACGTCAAGCTTTCAAACTATAAAAGCGGCTATTGCAAACCCGGTGAAGAGCCTTAGAAGTGAGTAGGCAGCGAGCAGTAGCAGTTGGCAGTCAAAATCTGCGTATGTGTATCACCAATGAACTAATGAACAATTGAACTAATGAACCAATCACAATGATAAAGAACTATTTTAAAATCGCTTTCCGGAGCTTCAGGCAGCATAAATTATTTACGCTGATCAACGTTGTAGGCTTATCGATAGGTATCAGCACCGCGCTGGTGATTTACCTGATAGTAAACTACGATTATACGTTTGATAAGTTTCATAAGGACGGTGACAGGATTTACAGGGTGGTTAGCAATTATTCATTTAATGGTTCGCCTAGCTATAACAGCGGTGTAACAGGGCCATTGGGATTGGCGGTGCATACTGAGGCAACCGGTATAGAAGAGTCGGCGCCGTTTCGCACCACCGGGGGAAACATTTTAATACGCGACGGTAGCAAAGCGCCAGTAAAATTTAAAAATCAAGGCAATATTGTTTACGCCGAGGCGTCGTATTTTAATTTGTTTGAATACAAATGGCTGGCTGGCTCTCCAAAAATGTCGTTAACTAATGCGCACCAGGTGGTGTTAACATTGAGCCAGGCACAAAAGTATTTCCCAAACCAAAGTATCGATAAAATTGTTGGAAAACAGGTAATTTATGATGACACTGTTAAAAATACCGTAACGGGAATCGTCGCTGATATTAAGGATAACACCGATTTTACGTTTCACGACTTTATTTCGCTTGCTACGCTTCGAATAAATAAAAACGAAAACCCAGATGTTCAAAACTGGGGCAGCACATCGTCAAATTCACAATTATTCTTAAAACTTGGTAAAGGTTCGCAGCCAAAAAATATCGAGCGACAATTAAACGCTTTGCTTAAAAGGCATAACCCACCCAAGGCCGGCAATAAAGGTTTTAACCAGGTTTTTGCTTTGCAGCCGCTGGCTGATATGCATTTTAATGAAAGGTACTCTAATTTCGATATACCGGTTGTAAGCACAAAGACCTTGTATAGCTTAATGACGCTGGCGGCATTTCTGCTGTTGTTAGGCTGTATCAACTTTGTGAACCTTACTACAGCACAAGCTTCACAAAAAGCAAAAGAGATTGGTATACGCAAAACGCTGGGCAGTACACGTGGACAGGTAATAGGCCAATTTCTTAGCGAGACTTTTTTGGTTACCTTGTTTGCCGTTATTGTGGCGGTCGCCTTATCGCCGGTTATTTTGAAATTGTTCGAAGGGTTTATTCCCCCAGGATTAAAAGTTGACTTTTTACATCATCCCGGCATAGGTCTGTTTTTATTAGCGCTAACTATTGTGGTGAGCCTTCTTTCCGGCTTTTACCCGGCGCTGGTATTGTCATCATACAAACCGGTACACGTGCTAAAAAACCAGGCTGTTGGCGGCAAAAGCAAAACCCGAAATGCCTTGCTCAGAAAATCGTTAACCGTAACCCAGTTTATGATAGCCCAGTTTTTTATAATGGCTACCATATTGGTTAGCAAACAAATTTATTACGCGCTGCATAAAGATCTCGGGTTTAAAAAAGATGCGATAATTTACGTAGATACCCCATGGAACGATAAAAAGCCGGAAAATAAAAAGGTGTTTTTAGATAAAGTTCGCGCTATTCCGCAAATTGAACTTGTAGCTATGGGCGGTGATATTCCATCATCAAACGGTTGGAACTCGAGAGATATAACCTATAAAGACGGCAAGAAAGAAGTGAAAGTTGAGTTGCAGACAAAATCTGGCGATGAAAATTACATTAAGGTTTATAAGATAAAGCTGCTTGCCGGCCGCAATATAATGCTAAGCGATTCGACTACCGGGATGCTGATTAATAAAACTTATGCGCAGATATTGGGCTTTAAAACACCAACGGACGCACTAGGCAAGTTTATCGATTTTAGCGAAAAACAAAAGATGCAGATTGTAGGCGTAATAGCTGACTTTCACCAGGGCTCGCTTCACTCCGAAATTAAACCAATGGCCATTTACCCTGACAAATGGAATTTTGGTTCGTTACATATCGCCTTAAAGCCACAGACGGCAAATAACAATGGCGACTGGAAAAAAGGCATTGCCGCCATTGAACGGGCGTGGAAAGAAATTTACCCCGACTATGATTTTGAATCGCACTTTTTTGACGAAACCATCGCCAAATTTTACGAAACTGAACAAAAAACATCCACGCTTTTAGGCTGGGCAACAGGGTTGTGTATCTTCATAAGCTGCCTGGGCTTACTTGGCCTGGCTATTTATACCACCAACCAACGCACCAAAGAGATTGGCGTACGCAAAGTTCTGGGTGCTTCAGT
Source organism: Mucilaginibacter flavidus (assembly GCF_024055575.1). Classification (GTDB taxonomy): domain Bacteria; phylum Bacteroidota; class Bacteroidia; order Sphingobacteriales; family Sphingobacteriaceae; genus Mucilaginibacter; species Mucilaginibacter flavidus. The sequence goes on from NZ_JAMXOE010000027.1 coordinate 76,330, forward strand.
TACCCAAATAGTTACCCTGTTGTCAACTGAATTGGTGTGGCTTATTATACTCGCGTCAGTTTTAATAACACCGCTGGCCTGGTACGCCATGAACCGATGGATGCAGGGGTTTGCAGATCGTACCACGATAAGCTGGTGGATATTCGCCCTAAGTGGAGCCGGAATGTTGCTGGCCGCAGTATTTACATCAAGCTTTCAAACAATTAAGGCGGCTGTTACAAACCCGGTGAAGAGCCTGCGTTCTGAGTGATTAGAGACTGCAGATTAGGAAAGCATGCCGGAAATGAGTGCCTTCCGCCCATGAACTATAAACTATTAACTAATAAATATGCTTAAAATTAACCTAAAGCTTGCGTTCCGGAATATATTCAGGAACAAATTGTACACAGCCATAAATATTGTTGGCCTTAGCGTTGCAAGTGCATTCTGTATTTTGGTTTACCTGTACGTTAAAAGTGAACAATCGTTCGATAGGTTTCATAATGATCAGGCCCGGTTAGTCAGGGTTGAGAGATCGGAGAAACCGGACCCGGTGTTTGATAAAAAGCCGGAGAAGAGTTTGTTTTCATTTTTGATGAAGAATGAAGAACAACGAAACATGTTAGCTACGCCTACTGAGCTCGCATTGGATTTTAAACAAAATATACCCGGAATTGAGGCGGCCATACGCCTGGGTGGTATGTACAACCCCAATGTTAAGGTTGGTAATGTTACCTTTAAAGAGAAGGAAAATATTACTTATGCCGACGCCGATTTTTTTAAGGTTTTTAACTATCCGCTGGTAAGCGGCACCCCATCCACTGTACTTGCAGCCAGGAACACAGCTGCTATAAGTGAGCGCCTTGCTGAAAAATATTTCGGCAAGGCAAATCCTGTAGGTAAAACGTTGATCTTTACCGATGAAGAAAAAATGCCGCCCGTTACTATCAGCGGTGTGTTTAAAAACTTCCCTGTCAACTCCAGTTTTCAATATGATTTGATCGTGTCGATGGAGTCGGATCCCAATTATGCCGGTAACCTGGCTACGGGCTTAAATTCATCAAACAAATTACTTATTTTAAAGCTGAAGCCGGGTGTGGATATTGCAAAATTTAACGCCAAGCTTAACCTGTATGCTAAAAACCTTTACCGCCCCTACAACGAAAAGCTAAAAACCCTGATCCCAGGCTATAAAGTAGAGGATACGAATTTTATTTTGAGGCCATTTGCTGATGCGCACTATAACCAAAGTGCAGGCTGGCCACATTTTACCGATATGAAAAACATTTATCAATTGGCATGCCTAACCATAGTTATCCTGTTGATAGCCTGTTTAAATTATATTTTGCTCACTTTAACCAGCGCGGTATCCCGGTCGCAGGATGTGGGCATCCGCAAAACCATAGGAGCGGGCCGGAAGCAGATCGTATTCAAATATTATATTGAAACACAGTTGCTGGCATTTATAGCTGTTATTGCAGGCCTTTTACTGGCTGTAATTGGTATGCCCTTTTTCAACAACCTAACAGGGGCGGTGTTGTCGTTATCGTCGTTCTCTTTTGGCAGTATCGCTGCAATGCTTTTTGTTTTGGCGTTGATATTAGGTTTACTGGCAGGCATTTATCCGGCGGTAGCCATGTCCGGCTTAAAACCGCTGAGTATTATGAAGAGCTTTTCGGCCTATAAAATTAGCCCATTCCTTTCAAAGAGCCTGGTGGTTGTGCAGTTTACTAGCTGCGTAATATTGGTTATTTCGGCATTGGCCATTAACAAACAAATGCACTTTGTAAACTCGGCCAGCCTGGGTTTTGATAAAGACCTTGTTTTGCGCGCTGAAAACCCGTATGGGTGGAACGAGTCGCAAAAGGCTGCTGCCTTTAAGGCACAGTTAGCACATTATGCCGAAACTAACCCGGCATTATCGGGGATGACCGCCACATCGTTCTCGTTTGGCTCGCACAGCGCAAACAATTTCATCATTAACGGCGAAAGGACGATGGTGCTATTTTTAAACGTGGACTACGGTTATTTTTCGTTCAATAAAATTAAAATAGTTGCAGGCCGCGATTTTTCGAGAGATATACCTTCCGATAGCTCCAAGACAATTATCCCCGATTTGGAGAAATCGCATAAGGGGAGCCTGGCACGCCACACCGTAATAGTTAACGAGACATTATACAAGATGCTTGGTAAACCTGAACTGGGTGTTATTAACCGCACAATGGGTGGTATGATAATTGGCGTTTGCAAGGACTACCATACCGATGATTTTACGAAAAAAATAGAGCCTGCATACCATACCGTTAATAGCGGCGGAATTTTCAGCTACTACATCAGGATAAGGCAAGGGCAATCCGTACCGAAAGTGATGGATGATATTAAATTAGCATGGAACCAGCTTACGGGTAATTTGCCGCTTAGCTACACCTTTATGGATGAAGAAATTGCCAAAAGCTATGATGCCTACCAACGCTGGATGACAACCATAACCACATCGTGCATATTAGCCATTATAATAGCCTGCCTTGGGTTGTTTGGACTATCGGGCCTCAATACCATTAACCGCACCAAAGAAATTGGCATCCGCAAAGTATTAGGTGCGTCAGTAAGCAATCTTTTCCTGCTGCTTAACCGGGGGACTTTGATTATAGCTACGGGCTCATTTGTCGTTGCAGCTCCTATTGCCTGGTACCTGGTTCACCAATGGCTCGATAATTTTGCTTACCGCATAACACCCGATTGGGGGCTATTTATTACAGCTGGTATCATCGCCATGATAACAGCCATTATTGCGGTGAGTTACCATACCATCAAGGCAGCAATGAGTAACCCGGTAAAAAGCCTTAGGAGTGAGTAGAAATTTTTTCGATTAGAGACCGGAATTAGTTAAACCTATTCCGGTCTCTCTTTTGTAACTAATCGCTGGTCTCTAACCTCTAATCACTTAGCCACCTGTATCAAAACCGAACACTTACTGTTACACTTACGAACATATTCGTACACCTGTATAATACGTATGTTATTGATTTGCAATAACTTAAATATTTGGTATGTATTTTAACCCTATATCATTAACAATAATTTATCATGATTAAAAATTACTTTAAAATAGCGTGGCGAAACATTGTTCACCACAAAGGATATACAGCAATAAATGTTTCTGGTTTAACGGTTGGCATCGCAGCCTGCTTGCTCATATACGTGGTTGTACAATACGAATTGAGCTTCGATACTTTTCAGCCCAATTTTAAAAATATTTACCACGTTGTTACGGAGCAAAAGCGCGAAGGTGATATGGCCTATAACCCGGGAGTGCCGGCACCGGCAACCGAGTCGTTAAGGCTTGATTTTCCGCAGATAAAAGTTGCGGCCCTTAATTCAAGCTACGGCAGCCAGATAACCGTACCTGAAGGCAACTCGGCGACGGGCGTGGGCGATAAAAAGTTTGCCGAATCTATCGGTGTAGTATTTGTTGAACCGCAGTACTTCGATATTTTCAGTGCAGACTGGCTGGCTGGCAGCAAATCGGCATTGAAGGATGCAAATACAGTGGTGATAGACAAAAGCAGGGCTGAAAAATACTTTGGCGACTGGAAAAACGCCATGGGTAAAACCCTCAAAATGGATAACCTGCTAAATTTAAAAGTGGTAGGTATTATTGAAGATGCGCCGGCTAACTCAGATGTTCCGTTTCGTGTATTGGTATCGTTCATTACCTGCAAACAACACCCCAATGAATATGGTTACAACAACAACTGGCACGCGCTAAGCAGCAATCACCAGGTTTTTGTGCAACTCCCGGCAAACGAATCTGTTGAGCGAATTAATAATCAGCTTAAAACTTTTGCACACAGGCATGCAGGTGAAAAAGGCAAAGTCGGCATGTCGAATTTTTTACAGCCATTAGGCGAACTGCATTTCGATAAGCGTGTTGGCAATACCTTGAGCGACCATTTAACCAGCAAGTCTACTTTACGCGTTCTGTCATTCATTGCCATTTTGGTAATCATTATGGCATCCATAAATTTCATAAATCTTTCAACAGCGCAATCGGTGGGCCGGTCGAAAGAGGTGGGTATCCGTAAAGTGCTGGGCAGTTCACGCGGTCAGCTAATAGGGCAGGTGATGGGCGAAACAACTATCATAGTTGCCGTATCGTTAATCCTTGGGCTTATTGTAGCTAAGATAGCGCTGCCGTATCTAAAAAACATAGCCAGCGTACCTGACGATATTGCGCTGCTTAGCGTGGGCAGCGTATTATTTTTGATTGCTGCAACCGTCTTAATCATCCTTTTGTCGGGTGTTTATCCGGCGCTGGTAGTATCGGGCTTTAAACCCGTATCGGCGCTTAAAAACAAGATCACAGCGGCCTCTATAGGTGGCATCCCGCTGCGCAGGGGACTGGTGGTATTGCAGTTTGGTATTTCTCAGCTGCTCATCATCGGTACCATTATAGCAGTTAAGCAAATGCGCTACGTCAATGAAGCTGATTTAGGCTTTAACAAGGAAGCAATATTAGTTATACCCGGCTCAACAGATAGCCTGAGTTTACGCAAAATGCAATCGTTTAAGGAACAGTTGCTTCAAACCCCAGAGATAAAATCGGTAAGTTTTGTATCTGATGTGCCATCGTCTGACAACAACTGGGGCACCAATTTTTATTACAATCAGGAAAATAAGGAAAACGGTATTACCACATTTTTAAAATATGGCGATGACGATTACTTTAAAACCTTTCAACTGCAATTTGTAGCGGGCAAAGGCTACGACCGTAGCGATACGGCAAGGCAGGCAGTGGTTAACGAGACGTTTTTGAAAAAACTGAACGTGCTAAAACCCGAAGACGCTATAGGTAAAACGGTAAAGCTTGGTGGTAATAACAGCCCGTGGCTACCTATTGTAGGCGTTGTTAAAGATTTTAAAACTAACTCTTTACGCGAGTCTGTTAAACCAATAGTAATAACATCGCGCAAGAGCCAGGAAGGCGAGATAACCGTAAAGCTGCAAACTAAAAGCCTCACCAAAACAGTATCAACCATACAACATCAATGGGAAAAAACGTACCCCGAGTATGCCTATACCGGCTACTTTTTGGATGATAACATCGCACAATTTTATAGCCAGGAAAACCAGCTGGCCCTTGTTTATAAAATATTTGCGGGCATAGCTGTATTCATTTCGTGCCTTGGCTTGTATGGCCTGGTATCGTTTATGGTAGTGCAACGCACCAAAGAAGTAGGTGTTCGCAAGGTTTTGGGAGCATCGGTAAGCAGCATAGTAATGCTGTTTTCGAAGGAGTTTATGATACTGATTGCAATTTCGTTTGTAATAGCCATGCCGGTATCGTGGTACCTGATGTCGGGCTGGTTGCAAAGCTTTGTTTACCGCATAAATATCACATTTGACGTGTTTTTACTGGCCGTGGTATCATCAGTAATACTGGCCTGGGTAACGGTAGGCTACAAAGCAATAAAAGCAGCGCTGGCAAACCCGGTGAAGAGTATGAGGAGTGAGTAATTAATCATTGAATAATTAGGTCATTTAGTCATTGCTTTGCCGCTTGATTAACTAACGAACATACCAATGACCTAATGACAGCGAAGTGAATGACCAATTGATCAACCATGATACGAAACTATTTTAAAACCACCGTGCGCAGCCTGTTAAAAAACAGGGGCTACAGTTTTTTAAATATCACCGGGCTGGCTATCGGTATAGCTTGTGCTTCGCTGATATTTTTGTGGGTGCAGGACGAACTGACTTTTAATCACAATTATCAAAAGAAGGATCAGCTATACACTATTTATGAAAACCAGACCTACAATGGTAAAATAAGCACGTTTCATGCAACACCAGGGCCAATGGCAAAGGTTTTAAAAGCCGAGATACCGGGGATAAAAAATGCGGCAAGAATTAGTGGATTTGGTGACCAGTTGTTTGCGCTGGGCGATAAAATCATTAACGAAAAAGGCACTTATGCCGACGTTGAACTGTTCTCAATGCTTCAATTGCCATTTGTATATGGCAGCGCGTCAAATGCATTTCAGCAAATACATTCGGTGGTTATTAATGAAACCATGTCGAAGAAATTCTTTGGGGATGCTGATCCAATTGGGAAATCGCTAAAAGTAAATAACGAACAGGAATATACAGTTACAGGCGTATTTAAGGACCTTCCAAAAAATTCCACCTTACAGTTTCACTGGCTTGCGCCGATGGCCAATATCGACCATAAACAGCCCTGGATGGATATGTGGGGTGCCAATTGGGCCCGTACCTATGTTGAGCTTGAATCGAACGCTAGTTTATCGTTGGTTAACAAGAAGTTAAGCAACTTTATCGCCGGTAAAACACAAAGTGAAAATACAACTGTGTGCTTTTTGTTCGGGATGAATGACTGGAACCTGCATGATAATTTTTAGATGGTAAAATGATCGGCGGACGTATACAGTATGTAAAACTCTTCTCTTTTATTGCCTGGATAATCTTACTAATTGCCTGTATCAACTTCATGAACCTGGCTACTGCACGATCTGAGCAGCGGGCTAAAGAAGTTGGTGTGCGTAAAGTGATGGGGGCTGGCAAAGGCAAGTTGATAGGCCAGTTTATCGGCGAAGCGCTGGTAATGTCGTTTGTGGCTGTATTAGTCGCCATTGGTTTGGTGTACATTGCGTTGCCTTCATTTAACAACCTGGTTCAAAAGGAAATGCTCGTAAATATCCTTGAGCCATCGAATCTTATTTATTTATTGAGTATAAGTATCATAACAGGTTTATTGGCAGGTAGTTATCCGGCATTTTATTTGTCATCTTTTAACCCGATAGCTGTTCTTAAAAATATCAAGATAAAATCAAGTTCCGGTTCAGGTTTTATCAGGCAGAGTTTGGTGGTAATTCAGTTTACCGTTTCTATTATTTTAATTATCGGTACTGTAAGTATTTACCAGCAAATTCAGCACGTTAAAAGTCGTGAGTTGGGCTATAATAAAGACAACCTGGTTTATGTAAATCTGCAGGGCAAACAGGGCGACCAGTTTACCGCAATATATAATGATTTGATGAAGTCAGGCATTGCAACAAATGCTGCGTTGAGTAATGACCGTGCTATTGAAGTTGGCAGTAACACTGATAACTACAGTTGGGACGGCAAAGACGCCTCAAAAAATCCATTGATATCCTGGCAAAATGTTAGTTCGCAATTTATCTCGACAATGGGGATAAAGATGGCAGCAGGGCGCGATTTTTATCCTCAATCAGCATTGGATAGCAACTACGTAATCATCAATGAAGCCTTCGCCAAACAAATGGGCAAAGAGGGCCGGGTAGGCGGTATCATCAGGGATGGCGGTAAAAAGGCATTCCAGATCGCGGGTATCATGAAGGACTATCTCTATAACGATATGTACGGCAAAGCGGACCCATTGTTGATATACAATCACCCTGCAGATACCCGGGTACTGACTATCCGCTTAAAAAATGGTGTTAATAAACAAGATGCAATTGTAAAGGCCGGAAATATTGTAAAAGCGGACAGTCCCGGCTATCCATTCGATTATCAATTTGTTGATAATGATTTCGACGAACTATTTAAAACGGAAACGCTTACCGGAAGCCTTGCAGCCGTATTTGCAGCATTGGCTGTATTTATTTCGTGCCTTGGTTTATTTGGCTTAACGGCATATACCGCTGAAAGAAGGATAAAAGAAATAGGCATTCGCAAAGTGCTTGGTGCCACCGTAGCCGGCCTTACCGGTTTGTTGTCAAAAGATTTCTTAAAGTTGGTTTGCATTTCATGTTTAATAGCTTTCCCGGTAGCATGGTGGGCAATAAACAACTGGCTGCAAAGCTATCAATACAGGATTAGCATCCAGTGGTGGGTTTTTGCTATGGCAGGAGTTGTATCACTGTTTATAGCATTGGCGACGGTAAGTTTCCAGGCAGTTAAAGCCGCTGTCGCCAACCCTGTGATGAGTTTGCGTTCGGAATAATTATGGGGCAATTCGAGGCGCTGTCATTATTCATGGGTAGTTTGGGGCAGACCTTTTTATCACAATAAAATCGAGTAGGAAGTAAGGGATTATTTCCCTTACTGTCCTCTCACACCACCGTACGTGCCGTTCGGCATACGGCGGTTCAATAAACATTAACAGTTTTTCAGCGGGGTGGTGATGTC
>NZ_JAMXOE010000028.1 GCF_024055575.1 Mucilaginibacter flavidus
GACATCACCACCCCGCTGAAAAACTGTTAATGTTTATTGAACCGCCGTATGCCGAACGGCACGTACGGTGGTGTGAGAGGACAGTAAGGGAAATAATCCCTTACTTCCTACTCGATTGCTGAAAAATTCAGTGTATCAGCTGATTAGTATGCAATTAATAATTTTCCAAATCATTTTTAACTATATCATCTGCTATTCCACGGCCTGCTGCCGGTATATTTACTATCGGCCTGGTTGGATTTAACGTTTCCTTTATCCTCGCCTGCAAATCGATATAGTGCGCTGTGGTTATTGCATCTCCGCCTTTTGGCAGTTTGGCTTGTATAACTTTCAGTTCGGCACGTACCATCGGGCGAATATCCGACAGCGTCATGTTAATGGGAGTTAAGCCAAAATTTGCCATGGCACTCGCCGGAAAGCCGGGGATACCCCTGAAATCGTCGTTCAACAGGCTTTTTAGATCTTCGATGTATGCCCTTTGCAGGTTACGTTTAAATGCGTCAGGGCGGCCGGCAGTAAAAATGCCATCGCGCAGATCATTAAATAAATCAGCTACCGAATAAGCCTTGCTCCCATTCCTGGTTTCGTTATCATACATACGCGATATCCTTGATTGCGACAGCACGTTTGCCAATGTATTGGTTTGCACGCTTTTAATCCGGTTTAGCATTACACCGTTGTCAAATTTTGATAATTCCTGGCTTTCAATCAACCACATTGGCGTTGTAAATACTTCTTTGTTAAAAAACGCTACGGCATCATGCTGTAAGCCTTTGGCAACAAAGTCGTAAACAGGTCCTTTCTGGTCGTACGTTTTAAAGTTCTCGTTCATCCCACCTATGTTTGTTGCCACATGGCCCATATAACGGCTAAACTGGTTTAACACCTCACCGTATAAACTTTGCAGATCATCATAGTCTTCGCCGGGCTGATAGGTCCACTTTTCAATGTTCGGCAAAATGCGTTTCAGGTTGGCAATGCCGTATGTGCTTGCTTTCATGGCGTTATCGCCTAAGTCTTCATTTTGCAGGCGAGGGTCGATACTTGTTCCCTGGCGGCCGTAATAATAAAGCGGGTTGCCTGCTTTTTCTTTTGTCCATACGTCGAGCATTTCTTTTTCCTGTTTAATGCTCTTTTTGCCGGGGAACCATGTATAGCCCCATTTTATTGCCCAAAGGTCATATTCGCCTATTTGTGGGTACAAATGCGTTACCCCATCGCCTGGCTGGGCAATGTAGTTAAACCGCGCATAATCCATAATTGAAGGGGCTGTGCCATGCTTGTCTGTAAATGCTTTCGAACGAAGCGAATCAACGGGGTAGGCGTAGCTTGAGCCAAAATTGTGTGGCAGGCCCAGCGTGTGGCCAATTTCGTGCGATGAAACAAAACGTATCAGCTCACCCATCTGCTCGTCGGTGAATTTAGCCTTACGCGCTTCAGGATTTACCGCGGCAGTTTGTACAAAATACCAATCGCGCAGCAATTGCATTACGTTGTGGTACCAGCCCACATGGCTTTCCAGTATTTCGCCGGTGCGCGGGTCAGATATATGCGGACCGTAAGCATTCTCAACATTAGATGCGAAATATCTGATTGCACTGTAACGGGCATCTTCTGTACTAAACTCGGGGTCTTCTTTTGCTGTCGGCGCTGCTTTACCGACAATGGCATTTTTAAAACCGGCTGCCTCAAATGCTTTTTGCCAGTCGTTTATTCCCTGTATCAGATACGGAACCCATTTTTTTGGTGTTGCAGGGTCAATGTAGTACACAATTTGCTTCTTGGGCTCAACCAGTTCCCCGCGGGCATAGGCCGCTTCGTCCTTTGGCTCCAGTTTCCAGCGATGTATGTACGCCGTTACTTCCGATTTTTGGGCATCTGTTCCGTAATCCGTTTGGCTTTGTCCAAAATAACCAACCCGTGGGTCCCGCAAACGTGCCTTTGTCGGTGTTTTTGGCAATAATAACATCGATGTATTTAATTCAAATGTTATCGCTGCGTTGGTATTATCGGTTGGAGATTCGGCGGAACGATATGTTTTTAAAGTACGCGCCTCGATATTTATCGGGAAACTTTTTATAGAATCGATGTATGAGCGCGTATTGTCAATAGCCGATATCTTATATGCCTTTTTCAATTCGTCAGAGATACCTATCGCCGCTATATCGCCGTTATAAAAGTCTGTTACGTCAATTACAACACCGGTTGTGTCTTTATTATAGGCTTTTATGTCAAACGAGGCAAGTACCACATCGAGGTTGGAATTTTTTACGGACTGGTACATGTCACTTGTGCTGTCGGCCCGGATAGAATAGCTTGGCACACGTATATAAACCTGTTTATCATGGCGTTCCCATTTCCAAACCTGGTCGTTCGCTTCTTCTCCGCCATATTGCTGATTGGATACCTTAATATTAGCGGGAGTTTTTGCAAAGCGGGTAACAACCAGCATTTCGCGGTTCGATAATGAATCGGGGATTTCATAATAATATTTACCGTCAACTTTATAAGTGTTAAAAAGCCCGTTATCAACTTTGGTTTTTGACGGGATAAGGTCGCCGAATTTTTTGATGCCCTCTTTTTTACCAGGGCCAATTGTAGCAGTAGCAGTCGAGCCGGCGGCTGTGGAAGTTGTTTTAACGGTTACAGTTTGTGCGGCAGCTTCCTTCTTGGTTTTGCACGAACCTGCTATTACGGCAATGGTAATAGCAGTTAAGCATAACCACGCGTTTTTACGTAATGGTTTAATCATATAGTTAATTATTAAATTTAGTCAGTTAAAGTGTAAACTTATGCAAAATACAAACCATTTGGGAATAGCAACATTTTTGTTACAAATATGGGTTTAAAATCGCCCCATACGGGGGATGCTTAAATGTCAAAAGCTGATTTGATGAAAGATTATATACGGCGCTTTAAGGTTAAAACAACCTCGTCCTTCTTTTTGTCGTGGTAAACCTCCAAAAGCAAGCTGCGGTCATTTTGCGATTTAAAAAGGTTGTCAATTTGTTCAAGGGTCATGTTTTTAACTGGCTTTAAGTTTATCGCCAGTATTTCGTCGTCCTTTTCAAGCCCTATTTCATCAGCGGGCGAGCCTGGTTCAACCCTGCTGATAACAATGCGGTTTAAGTCTTCGCCCGCACCATAGTACTCCAGGCCGCTCATATCGTGTTCAAAAGGGCGGGTAAAATCAGGCCCCTGCTTTAAATATACAGCGCTGTCGGGGTAGTCAATTATAACGCTAAACCGCTTAAGTATACCTATACCCAGGTTGCCATCGCGTTTTACAGCCAAGCCTTTATATTGGTCGCCCTGCGGAAATGAGGTAATGACATTGGGTATTTTAAACTTCCCTATGTCGAGCTCTTTTACGCGGCCTAAAAAGCCGCTAACCGGCCCGGTAAGCCCCAAGCCCAGGTTAGCTGCGATAAATTTTGATGGAAGGCCATGTTTTACGATAGCGTTTTCCAGCGATAGTGCATGGCCGGCGCCCAGGTCGAGCACTAGTTTTGCATCCACCTTGCTGCCATCGGTATAGGTAACCTTTGTATGTATATAAGGCTTCCGGTCTTGAACAGTCATTGGTATTTTTGTCCCCTTTTTATACAGCCGGATATCTTTTGCTTTAGAAACAGAAAGGGTGCTGTCAGAAAATTCAATCTTAACAGCCAGGTTATTAAAAAACTCGTAGCCCAGCAACCCGTGTATAGGTATACCCGCATAGTTGGAGAGGCCAAAATGGTCGGTCTTTAATATAGCCGCCGCAACATCATAACTTTTCAGGCCGCGAATTTGTATGTCTAAGGCAGATGTAACATAGGCTTCGTAAGCCTCGCCGTCGCCAATGCCATTTATTTTTAAGGTACGTTTGTTAACTATGTTTATCGAGTCGACCAATTTGGGGTCGGTTATCAGCATCAGACCGACGCCGGTGTCTAAAATAAAATTAAAAGGGCCCTTATTATTAATGTTAACCTGGATGACGATCATGTCCCTTATCATTTTAAAAGGAACGGTAACATGTTTTCTGTTATCTTTCAAGTCGAAATATTGGGCATTTGCAATTGAATGCCAACAGCAAAGCGACAACAGCAGCACAGTAAAATACAACGCTGCCCTAATTTGGATGGCGCGTTTTATGGTATGGAATAGCCTAATCAACAAACGTTTATATTTGGTTATCAAACGTACAAATTAATCATATAAAATTAACATCAATGCAGCGGAATGTATTTAAAATAATAACGCTTGGTTTCTGCCTTTTAATGTGTTTTGGCTATAGCTGTGCTGATAAAATACGTAAACGACCAATAAAAAGGCAGTTTGCGCATACCCCGGGAACAAGCGGCCATTTTACCGGCTTTGCATTGTACGACCTGGACAATAAGAAGATGGTGTATGAGCTTAACAGCGATAAATATTTTAACCCGGCATCAAACACCAAGCTGTTTACCTTTTATACCTGTTTGAAGATGTTGGGCGACTCGGTTCCCGCACTTAAATATATTACCAAAGGCGACTCGCTGATTTTTTGGGGTACCGGCGATCCTTCATTTTTGCATAGCGATTTAAAGGGGATAAACGGGTTTAATTTATTAAAGAACAGCGGAAAAAAACTATTCTTTTCGCCCGGTAATTATACCGGTCAGTTTTTTGGCCCGGGCTGGGCCTGGGATGATTATAACGACTATTACCAAGCCGAAATAAACGAGCTGCCGGTTGAAGATAATGTGGCCCTTATTTATGCCGATAAAAACGATTCGTTGCAAATAAAACCGGCTTACCTGAAGAAATATTTAAAATGCGATACACTTTATCGCCCCGCAACATACAGGGTAAAACGCGACCTTTTAAGCAACACGTTTGTTTACCCTTTTATGGCCTTGCCTAAAAACTTTAAGCAGGAGGTGCCCTGGAAGGTAAGTGCTGAACTGACGGCCGAACTATTACAGGACACGCTTAAGCAAACCGTTACCATAGTACACATCTCCTTGCCTGCCAATACCAAAACTGTTTATAATGCCAATGCCGATTCGGTTTACCGGCGCATGCTGCAACCGAGCGACAATTTTATTGCCGAGCAATTGCTGCTGCTTTGTTCGTCGGCTAAATTCCAGGTACTTAATACCGATTCAGTAATAAATTATTCGAAATCGGCCCTTTTAAGTGATTTGCCCGATGCGCCGCAATGGGTTGACGGATCGGGGTTGTCGCGTTATAACCTGTTTACGCCACGCAGCATTGTAGCCCTGTTATGTATGATATTGGAAGAGAAAAAAAACGACGACCTGGTGCATAGCCTCTTCCCGGCAGGCGGTTCAACAGGGAGCATCCGTAAGATTTACAAAACCGAAAACGGGCGACCTTTTGTTTGGGCCAAAACCGGCTCATTTTCCAATAATTATAACCAATGCGGTTATCTGATTACTAAAAAAGGGAAGAGGTTGGCATTCGCGTTCATGAACAACAATTTTACCCGTCCCGTTGCCGAAATTAGGGACGAAATAGTAAGGATAATTACATTTATACACGATGAATATTAGCCTATCGTTCATAGTTGATAGTTCATGGCCGCGGCAGTTTCCTTTTTTCGGCTATGAACTATCCCGCACGTGCGGGATCAACTTGTGCTTTCTTTCTTCTCCGGCTTCAACGTTCCTTTAAGCTGGGGGTTTTGAGCCGGCAGGGTGGCTACTTCTTTTAGCACCTCGGTTTGTTGCACGCTTACGGCGTAGTCTGCAGGTTCAATATGGCTGCCTATGGCTTCGGCATAAACCTGGGTAAACTCGGCGCCTATGTACAAAATTGCCGCAGTGTAATATATCCAGACAAGGATAATCAAAATGGATCCTGCAGCCCCGTAAGCAGAACTTTTAGCGTAATACTGTATATATAAAGTGATGAGCGATTGCCCTACCATAAACAGGATTGCTGTAAAAAATGCCCCCGAACGCACATCCCTCCACTTAATTTTTACGTCCGGCAAAAATTTGAATATTATACCAAACAGCACCGAAATAATTATCAGCGTAATACCAAGATTAACCAGGTTTAAAAGCACTGTGGTTAATGCCGGTAAAAAATGAGTAATCCATTGGCTTACCGCGTTCATTACAACACTTATCACCAACGACACCAGCATTAAGAACCCGAGACTGATAATCAGTGAAAAAGAAATAAACCGGTTTTGAATAAGCTTAAGCCACCCCTTTTTTGGTTTAGCCTTAACCCGCCATATGATGTTAAGCGAATCCTGTATCTCGATAAAAATACTGCTGGCGCCAACGAGTAAGGTTATTATTCCGATAGTTACTGCCGTATTTGATTTACCGGACAGCTGCAGTTTTGCTAATACATCCTGTATTTGCATCGCTGCGTCCTTGCCAACGTAATGAGCAATTTGCGGGTACAATTTGTTTGATGCGGCATCCTGCCCCCAAACTACACCCGCTATCGAAATAATCAGGATTAGAAGCGGGGCTATTGAAAAAATGGTATAGTAGGCTAATGACGCGCTTAATTTAAGGCCGTTATCACTGATGAACCCCATAAAGGTAGCCGCCAGTATTTTCCAGAGCTCTTTTACATACGCTAAGCTAAAAACTTTCATGCCTGCTTTAAATGCCATTGTGAATTAAATTCTGTTCCTGTTTATTAACTATTATATACTGAATATTTAATAGCCAAAAATGTTTGCCCCGAAATTTTAAATCGTCATTATTAAATTGTTGAGAAGGGGATATCAAGCAGCGGATATTTTGCCCATCCGTTAAAATCGTAATGCCACCATTCTGTAGCAATCACCTTAAAACCGTGGGCCTGCATAACGCCTTTTAGCAACTCACGGTTGGCTATTTGTAGCGGGGTTAAATCGGGGTAATTGGCTGCAGCTTTGCGGCTAAAGCTGTCAAAGCCAGTAGGCATGTCCAGTTCTTTCCCGGTTTTTAAGTCGATCAAGCTGAGGTCGATAGCGCAGCCCCTATTGTGTTTTGAACCTTTACGCGGGTCGGCAACAAAATTGGTATCGGCTGCTATCTCGTAAAATTTTTCGGTTATAGAGTAGGGGCGGTAACCATCGTATATTTTAAGACCGAGGCCTTTTGCTTTCAACTCGTCCTGCACATCCTTTAACGCCAATACTACCGGCAGCCGGGCAAAAGCCCGTGCCTGCGGGTACATGCGGTGGTTGGTAAAGTTATTGGTAGTTGCATATCGTATATCAAGCGCAATGCCCGGGATGTATTTTTTTATTTCAACCAGCCTGGTTTCCGGATTCCGTTTAATATCGGCTGCGTATTTTGCAGGGCCCATTACTTTCGCGCTGTCGATATATTTATAATGCTGACCGAATGTACTACTCATGATTAATGTAAAAATTGCGGGCAGAATAATATGTTTCATATTTAGCGGTGTGAAACAATCAGCAAGTCGAGGTCTTTGCAGGGAATTGAAAAACGCTCGCCGATATGTTTGTTGGTAAGCTGGCCTTTGTATATATAAACCGCATCGCGCATACCCGATTTTGCCCATATTAAATCTTTTAAACTGCCATGCTCACCTATATCAAGCAGTATCGGTGCGAAAATATTGGTAAGGGCATAAGTAGCAGTGCGTGCAACCCGCGACGCGATGTTTGGCACGCAATAATGTATAACATCGTGCTTGCGAAAAACCGGGTGGGTGTGGTTGGTTACCTCTGATGTTTCAAAACAACCTCCCTGGTCAATACTTACATCAATAATCACCGAGTTTGGTTTCATGCGGCTAACTGTAGCCTCTGATACAATGCATGGACTGCGGCCGTCTTCGGCGCGCATGGCGCCTATGGCAACATCACAAGTTGTAACAGCTTTTTGTAAAACAATTGGTTGTACAACTGATGTGAATACCCGTGTACCAATATTGTTTTGCAAACGGCGCAATTTATAAATAGAAGGGTCGAAGACCTTCACCTCAGCGCCAAGCGCAATAGCCGTGCGAGCAGCATATTCTCCAACCGTTCCGGCACCTAATATTACAATTTCTGTTGGCGGTACACCGGTGATGCCGCCGAGCATTAAGCCCTTGCCATCAAAAACATTGCTCAGGTATTCGCCCGCAATTAATATAGATGTGGCACCAACAATTTCGCTCATCGCCCGCACCACGCTTAACGAGCCGCCCTCGTCGCGCAGGTGCTCAAAGCAAAGTGCCGTAATTTTTTTGTTGATTAACGCATTTACAATTTCGGCCTTAAGGGTCGACATTTGCAAGGCTGATATAAGCGTTTGGCCGGGCTTCATCAATTCGATTTCGGCCAGTGTTGGCGGGGCAATTTTTATAATGAGGTCGGCTTCGTATACTTTTTTAGTATCGTAAACAATATGGGCGCCCTGCTCGCTGTAGTCCTTATCCGAAAAATTGGCGGCCTGTCCGGCATTGCTTTCCAGCATTACCTCGTGACCATTATTTATCAGCAAAGCCACAGATAATGGAGTAAGCGGGATCCTGTTTTCCTGGAAAGAAACCTCTTTTGGTATACCTATATAAAGTTTGTTTTTTTTGTTTTTAACCTCCAGCATCGATTCCTGGGGTTGCATCAACGCTTGTTTGGCAAGGTCCGAAAATCCACTATATTTCCCTAAGCTCATTGTGTATTATTTTCTGGCTGATGAAGTTAAACAAAAATCGCTTTAAGTGTAAATTAAATTTGCTCAATAGTTACCTGCCGCGAATTGTCGGCCTGTACATTTATGGTAACCCGGTTATAATGCACCGGCAATAGATCGGGTATTTTTTCGGGCCACTCAATAAAACAGTACGCATCCGAGTAAAAATACTCCTCATAGCCCATATCCAGCGCCTCAGTTTGATTTTTAAGGCGATAGAAATCAAAATGGTAAATTTTATTTTTCGTGCCGATGTATTCGTTCACAATTGAGAATGTGGGACTGGTAACCGCTTCGGTAGTTCCTAAACATTCACATAGCGATTTAATCAGCGTGGTTTTACCCGCCCCCATATCGCCATAAAAAAGAAAAATACGGGAGTTGGTTGCAAATGAAATTATTTCGGATGCAATGGCGGGGAGTTGAGCTGGAGTAGTTGCGGTCAGATGCATAAAATATTATTTACTTTTTATCTGAACCACAATACGTGATTCAGATAAAAAGCAATGGCAAATAGATGCCAAATTTAATAAATTTTACTTAGGCCCGTATACCGCAATAGGTATCAGCATCTCCTCTAACGAAATACCCCCATGCTGGAATGTCTCGTTATAAAAGTTAACAAAGTGATTGTAATTGTTTGGGTAAACAAAGTAACTGTCTTCCTTGGCAAATACAAAACTGCTGCTTACATGTAGTTTGGGTAGCATTGCGTCGTGCGGGTTGCGCACATGGAATACTTCTTTTGGGTTAAAATTCAAATTTTTACCCTGTTTGTAACGCAGGTTAGTATTGGTATTCCTGTCGCCGACAATTTTACTGGGGTTACGTACCCTTATGGTGCCATGGTCGGTTGTGATAACTACCCGTACTTGTTTCGACGCCAAAAACTTCAGCAAATCAAATAGCGGCGAATGCTCAAACCACGACAGTGTTAATGAGCGGTAGGCGGCATCGTCGCTGGCCAGCTCGCGTATCATTTGCATATCGGTACGGGCGTGGCTCAGCATATCAACAAAGTTGTAAACCACCACATTCAGCTCGTTTTGCATCAGGTTACTCACAGATTCGTTAAGTGCGCGGCCCTCGTCAATATTTAATATTTTATGATAGGAGTGTTTTACGTCCCTTCGCAGAACGCGTTTTATCTGGTCAGTTATAAAATCGCCTTCATACAGGTTTTTTCCACCTTCATCCTCGTCGTTCTGCCACATTTCTGGATAGCGTTTTTCCATATCCAAAGGCATCAAACCCGAGAAGATAGAGTTACGTGCGTATTGGGTAGCTGTAGGTAAAATGCTGTAATAGGCATCTTCCTCTTCCAGTCTGAAGTATTCGGTTAAAATTGGGTTGATGATTTTAAACTGGTCGTACCGTAAATTATCAATCAGGATAAAAAACACCGGGCCTTTTCCATCCAGCAAAGGGAAAACCTTCTTTTTAAATAATTGCGATGAATTGGTTGGGGCATTTTCCGGCTCTTTAAGCCAGCGCACATAATTACGTTCAACAAACTTACAGAACTGTACGTTCGCCTCAGCTTTTTGCAGGGTCAGTATTTCATGCATACCGGCGTCCTCCAGTTTCTCGAGGCTAAGCTCCCAGAAAATTAATTTCTTATATACATCAATCCATTCCTGGTAGCTTAAGTTTTCGTTAAGCGTCATCCCAAGGTTGCGGAAATCCTGCTGATAGGCCATGGTGGTTTTTTCGGTAACCAGGCGCTTGTTTTCAGTAAGTTTTTTTATGGTTAGCAGTATTTGTTTCGGGTTTACCGGCTTAATAAGGTAATCGTCTATTTTTGAGCCTATGGCATCCTCCATCAAATACTCTTCCTCGTTTTTGGTAATCAAAACAATAGGTACATCGTTATTGATGTTTTTTATCTGCGACAGCGTTTCCAGCCCCGTTAACCCCGGCATATTTTCATCCAAAAAAACCAAATCGAAATGGTTATTTTTGAAAGCCTCAACAGCATCGTTGCCATTGGTTACCGTTGTAAGTTTGTAACCTTTTTCGGTTAAAAACAATACATGGGGTTTTAAAAGGTCAATTTCGTCATCGGCCCATAATATGGTGGTATCCTGCATGGTATGTATATTTTGACCGGGATTAAAAGATTTTACTGATTTAATGGGATTAAGTCAGCTGATCATTGCCCAATCGGTGTAATATTTCAATCGGTGAAATCCCCTTGTAATCGGTGAAATCAGAGAAGTAATAACCGCAAAGCACGGCTTTTGTTATTAATTATTAAAGGTATTAACATAAATTAACAAATAGACGACACTGCTATTACCTTTATTTAACATTTTTGCACAGCTTATATCCAAATTGAATAAAAAGAAAATAATCAACGACCCGGTTTACGGTTTTATCAGCATCCCAACGGAACTGATATTCGATCTTATTGAACACCCCTATTTTCAGCGGCTGCGCTATATTAAGCAGGTGGGGATGACGCATTTGGTTTATCCCGGCGCACTGCATACCCGCTTTCATCATGCCCTGGGCGCAATGCATTTAATGAGTATGGCTATTGAAACGTTGCGCAATAAGGGCCATGCAATCAGCGATGACGAAGAGGAAGCGGTTACTATAGCCATAGTATTGCATGATATAGGCCACGGCCCATTTTCGCACGCGCTGGAAGAAAGCATAGTTGAACAAATTTCGCACGAGGATATTTCAACTATGATAATGCAGAGGCTTAACCGGCAGTTCAACGGTCAGCTAAGCATGGCTATTGAAATATTTGAGGATAAATACCCGCGACGCTTTTTGCATCAGCTGGTATCGAGCCAGCTGGATATGGACAGGATGGATTACCTTAACCGGGACAGTTTTTTTACCGGCGTATCCGAAGGTGTCATCAGTTCCGACCGTATCATTAAGATGCTCAACGTTGTTGACGATGCGATTGTGGTGGAAGAAAAGGGCATTTATTCAATCGAAAAGTTCCTCATCGCCCGCCGGCTGATGTACTGGCAGGTTTACCTGCATAAAACGGTAATTGCCGCTGAGCAGTTGCTGGTAAAAATATTAAAACGCAGCCGAGAACTGGCCCTGCGGGGTGAAGAGGTTTTTACAACGCCCGCATTGAGCATGTTTTTAAAGAAACCGATAAGCCGCGAGGCATTTATGCGCGAAGATCATTACCTGGAAACTTTTGCCAGTCTTGACGATACTGATATTATGGCAGCTGTAAAAATATGGGCTACGCACAAAGATTTTGTATTGTCGAAATTGTGTACCGACCTTGTTCAGCGCGATTTATATAAGGTTGATATCACCAACGAACCGCCTGACGCGGCATTTGTACGCAGCTTGATACAAAAAGCTATTAAAAAATACAATATCAGCGAGCACGAAGCATCATACTTTGTTTTTACGGATTCCATCCGCAATAAAGCGTACCGCTCCGACGATGGAAATATCTGCATCCTGATGAAGGACGGCTCGATAAAAGATATTACCCAAGCCAGCGATAATTCCAACCTCGAAGCGCTGGCAAAAACGGTGAAGAAGTATATTGTTTGCTATAAAAAAGAATTGGTGAACGGTTGATTAGGTTAGACTAAGTTGATTAGTTGTAGCTGAAAACCCATCACAATGAGGGTTTTCAGCCAAATTGAACACCCGCATAATCAACCAAATCAACTACTTGCTTGCTTGAATATTAACACATAAATTTGCCGGATGCAATTTACCGCACAGCAACTAGCTTTAATGCTTAATGGAACAGTTGAAGGTGATCCCTCGGTGCAGGTAAATCAACTGGGAAAAATAGAAGAGGCCCAGGCAGGCTCACTCTCATTTTTGGCTAATCCCAAATACGAGCAATACCTTTATACCACCGGAGCCTCAATTGTTATTGTAAATAACGACCAGGCGCTTGCCGAGCCAGTTAATACTACACTTATCCGTGTGGAGAACGCTTACATGGCTATATCCATGCTGCTTGATGTGTATAACAAGCTGAAGCTCGATAAATCAGGCATTGAACAACCCAGCTTTATCCACCCATCGGCAAAGCTCGGCGAGAATGTTTATGTAGGGGCATTTGCCTATATAGGGCCAAACGTAACTATAGGTAACAATTGCAAAATATACCCGCAAACTTATATTGCAGATGATGTGGTACTGGCAGATAATGTTACCTTGTTTGCAGGTGTAAAAGTTTATTTTGATTGCAAAATAGGGAACAATGTCATCATCCATTCAGGTACCATTATCGGCGCCGATGGTTTTGGCTTTGCGCCGGTTGGCGACGGCACCTACAGCAAAATACCGCAGATAGGGAATGTAGTTATCGAAGATGATGTTGAAATAGGCTCAAACACCACTATCGACAGGGCAACAATGGGCTCCACCATTATCCGCAAAGGGGTAAAGCTCGATAACCTGATACAGGTGGCCCACAATGTGGAAATCATGAGCAACACGGTAGTGGCAGCACAAACCGGTATTTCAGGCAGTACCAAGGTTGGCGAAAATTGCATTATCGGCGGGCAGGTTGGCATTGTTGGTCATATCAGCATTGCAAAAGGCACGCAAGTACAGGCGCAATCGGGCATAAGCCGCACGCTGGCCGAAGAAAATAAAAAATGGATGGGCTCACCGGCGCAGCCATACTCCAATCACATGCGATCGCAAATTGTAATAAATCGCCTGCCTGAGTTGGAAAAGAAAGTTAACGAGCTTGAAAAAATAATTGCAGAACTTAGGAAAAGTCACTAGGTCATTGAATCATTGTTCATTGGCTGTTTAATAGTAATATGCCAGGGCTAATGACCGAATGACTTAATGACCGAATGACAACTATAAGATGAACGTAAAACAAAAAACTATTAAAGCACCGGTTTCGGTTTCGGGTACCGGTTTACATACCGGGCAAAGTGTTACGCTTACTTTTAACCCGGCGCCAGAAAATCACGGCTATAAGTTCAGACGGGTTGATTTGGAAGGGTCGCCGATAATTGATGCCGATTGTGACAACGTTACCGATACTTCGCGCGGTACTACCATTACGCAAAATGGCGCGAGTGTAAGCACTATAGAACACGTGCTGGCCGCGTTGGTTGGACTTGAAGTGGATAACGTACTGATAGATATGGATGCCCAGGAAACCCCAATAATGGACGGCAGCTCGATTCAGTTTGTTGATGCTATCAAAGATATGGGGCTTGTTGAGCAGGAAGCCGACCGCGAATATTACCACATTCCCTATAACATACATTACTCAGAACCCGACCGTAAGGTTGAAATGGTAGCTATGCCTTTGGATGATGACTACCGCTTTACCTGCATGGTCGACTATAACTCGCAGGTATTAGGCAGCCAGCACGCCAGTATTTCAACTATTGCCGAATTTAACAAAGAAATAGCATCGTGCCGCACCTTCTGCTTTTTGCACGAGCTGGAAATGCTGTTACAACATAACCTTATAAAAGGTGGCGATCTTAATAACGCCATAGTAGTGGTTGACAAGGAAGTTGATGAAGAAGAACTGGCACACCTGGCAAGGGTATTTAACCGTAAAGATATTAAGGTTGCCCCGCAGGGTATATTGAATAATATAGAGCTTCGTCACCAAAACGAGCCCGCAAGACACAAACTGCTAGATATGATTGGCGATTTGGCGCTGGTTGGGGTTCCGTTGCGCGGGCATATTATGGCCGCAAGGCCGGGACATGCCGCTAACGTGGCATTTGCTAAAAAGATTAAGTCGTTAATTAAAAAGGAACGTAGCCGCAAGCATATAAAAATTTACGACCCGAATGCTAAACCGGTGTATGATACCGTTGATATCATGAAAATATTGCCGCACCGGCAGCCGATGTTGATGATAGACAAGATACTTGATTTAACAAAGAGCCACGTGGTAGGGTTGAAGAATGTAACCATGAACGAGGATATATTCCGCGGGCATTTTCCTGGTACGCCGCTGTTCCCCGGGGTGTTACAGATTGAGGCGATGGCACAAACCGGTGGTATATTGGTACTGAATACAGTGCCCGACCCGGAAAATTATATTACCTTGTTCCTTAAAATAGAAAATGCACGCTTTAAATCGCCGGTAGTACCTGGTGATACGATTATATTCCACTGCAATTTAATAGCACCGATAAGGCGCGGAATTGCACAAATGAAGGGGATAGGCATGGTTGGTGAACGTGTGGTTGTTGAGGCCGAATTAATGGCGCAAATAGTTAAAAAAACAAAAACTGAAGAAGCATGATTCAGCCTTTAGCATACATACATCCACAGGCTAAAATAGCCGATAATGTGGTAATTGAGCCATTTGTTACCATACACAAGGATGTTGAAATTGGCGAAGGCACGTGGGTGGGCTCAAACAGCACCATTATGGATGGCGCCAGGATAGGAAAAAACTGCCGTATTTTTCCGGGAGCCGTTATATCAGCCCCGCCGCAGGATTTAAAATATAAAGGTGAACAAAGTACCGTTTCGGTAGGCGATAATACGGTTATCCGCGAATGCGTAACCCTTAACCGTGGAACGGCGCTCGACAAAAACACTACTACTATCGGCAGCAACTGCCTGTTAATGGCCTACGTACACGTAGCGCACGACTGCGTAATTGGCGATAATGTTATTATTGCAAACTCGGTACAGCTGGCAGGTCATATTAACGTATACGACTATGCCTTCATCGGCGGTACATCTGCCGTACACCAGTTTGTTGAGATTGGCGCACACAGCATGATATCCGGCGGTTCACTGGTTCGTAAGGACGTTCCGCCTTTCACCAAGGCAGGTCGCGAACCATTGTCGTACATCGGCATCAACTCGGTAGGCCTGCGCCGCCGTGGTTTTTCGGCAGCTACAATTAACGAGATCCAGGAAATTTACCGGATCATTTTCCTTAAAAAGTATAACATGACCAAAGCCCTTGATATCATCGAGGCCGAATTTAACCCAACTATTGAGCGCGACGAGATCATTAACTTTGTGCAAAACTCACAACGGGGCATCATGAAGGGGTTTGGGAATTCTTAAGAAGTTCATAGTTGACGGTTCATAGTTCATGGTGGCTTCGCTCATCTTTAACTTACCGTCAATAAGCTATCAGCCAAATCGCTTCCGGCTATGAACCATGAACTATGAACTATGAACTCAATCTCCATCTCCCTCCAAAACATTGGCCGCCGCTTTAACCGCGACTGGATTTTCCGGGGGGTTGACTATACGTTTACCGGCACTAATTCGTATGCTATTCTGGGGCCCAACGGCTCGGGTAAGTCGACTTTGCTGCAGGTTTTAAATGGCAGTTTAGCGCCGTCTGTCGGGCAACTTAACTACACATTTAACGATGCTGAAGTTGAGGCAGGTGAGATTTACCAACACTTAAGCCTCGCTGCGCCATATCTTGAACTGATCGAGGAATTTACCCTTACCGAGGTAATTGATTTCCACTTTAAATTTAAAGGCTATAAAGCAGGAATTGACAAAAATGGGGTGATTGAGTTGCTGGGTATGCAAAGCAGCAAAAACAAAATGATACGCTACTTTTCTTCCGGCATGAAGCAGCGGCTTAAACTGGCGCTCGCATTTTGTTCGAATACCCCCATGCTGATGCTTGATGAGCCAACTTCGAACCTCGATACCCAGGGTGTTGACTGGTATTTAAGCCTGGTGCAAAAATTCGCTGCCGACCGTTTAACTATCGTCTGCTCAAACCAAGTGCACGAATATGGTTTTTGTAAAGAGCAATTGAATATATCGGATTACAAGAAAGAGGGTAAAGGCTAAAGGTAAAAGACGTCAAACCAAACAAAAAAGACTTGCAAAACTTTTAAATTTTGCAAGTCTTTTTTATATCCGGTAAAACCTATTACCTCAAAAAGCTATAGATATGTTTCTCTCAATCTTATCAGCCGTATCCAGTGCATAAATTTCATTACCGGGTAAACGGGGTCGAACTCAAACCACCTGGCGGCAAAGTTGGCATTGTTGGGGCGCTTGTGGTGGTTGTTCTGGAACAATTCGCCAAGCATAAAGAAATCAAGTGGCGTTGAATTTTTTGATTTGTCGCCGTTGTCAAAATTAGCGTAACCATATTTGTGGCCGCACCAGTTAACAATAGCGCCATGAATAGGCCCCATCATAAAATGGATTGGCAATAGTAAAAACATCCACCAATGAGTAGCGAAAAAAATATAAAATGTCACATATAACAAGCCGAATACAATGCGGGATAAAATAGTTGAACCCCAGTAATCCAGCAATTTCCACTCAGGATAGTTACCTTTAAATTGTGCTTCCGGTTCTTTTAAACGTTTTTCGTAAAGCTTATAACTCTGTGCGGTGCGCCACATCATCTGGAAAACGTCGCGGAAAAAATATGGCGAATGCGGATCTTTTTCAGTGTCGCTGAATGCATGATGTTCGCGGTGCATAATCGCATAAGCACGTGGGTTTAAAAACGACGATCCCTGGCAAATGAAGGTTAACAGGTGAAAAATACGTTCGTTAATTTTATGAGTGCTAAACATTTTATGAGATGCATAACGGTGCAGGAAAAATGTTTGAAAAAATAATGAGAGGAACCAATGGGCCAGGAAAAATATTAGAATAACCACAAGTATATAATATAATTGGTAATAAATTGTTTTTGTAACCAGCTGCAAAGATACGATTAATATAATTTGACATACATTATATTAGCGTGACCTTCGTCATTAATTACGTAGTAATTGCCCGGATGGATTTCGACCAGGCGCGGAGGTCGCTGATCTGCAGTTTTTTGAAAGCGTAAAGTTGAGTAAACAGAATCGTTTTTCTACAGGTCTTATGCCTGCCCCTGGTGGTATTTATAATGCAATTGTTTCAGGGTCTCCTCAGATGCCTCATCGGTTGAAATGCCATAGCCTGATACAAATATCCCCTTTACACCTGCGGGAGATGCCAGCGCATAAACTGTAGCTTCATCGCCGGGATCCGACGCACCTTCGTAGCGGTATAGATCAACTATTTCAAATTCATCGGCAGGGTATTGCTGTTCGCCCGCTACAAAATGATTTTCCTTTAAATTTAAATCGAGCGTGAAGCCTTGTTTTTTAAGCTCGTCGATAGCTTCGGTAACGGTGGCGTAATGGAATTTTTGTTTCATGGCGGTAAGTTTTGATGCGTTGTAAAATTAAGCATAAATTTTTACCGCTGCTTATTATTGTCAGCCAAGTGTTTCGCATATCAGCTTGTCTAAACTTCTCACGTCAACAAAATCATCCCCATTCAGGGAACCTGCGTTTACATGCGAATCGGTACAAATAAGCTTTTTAATGACACCGCAGTTTTTTAATTTTTGCAACCCGTCGTTTACAAATAAGCCGTGTGTTGTTATTACAAAAATATCGGCGGCTCCGGCGGCTTTATAAGTTTTAGCTGCATTGATTATGCTGCCGCCCGAGCGTATCATATCATCGTATATTATTACTGTTTTGCCGGCTACATCTGCATTTATCGCGCTAACTTCAGTCTGATCGCCTTTTAACCGCCGTTTTAGTATAAACGCTGCATTTACCCCCAGTTCATTGGCTAATGATTCAACCCATTTCGCCCTGCCCGCATCGGTACTGGCCATCACAAAATTATCGCCACCATACTGTAGCGCGGCTTGTATAACAATGCTTTTGCAATAAATATGAACGGGATAAAGTCCGTTTTCAAAGTAGTAAGGAATACCTTCGGAATGAATATCGAAAAGGTAAACGCGGTTGCCCCTGTTGCTGCGTGGTATGGCCGATAGCAGCATTGCCCTGGCCTTCGCGGTAACAATTTCGCCCGGTAAAACGGCCCTTTCCATTGTGGAGTAGCCGAAATATGGAATAACGAGTGACAGTGAACCTGCGCCGTAGCTAACCAATGATGATGCTAGGTCAAACAGCTCGAGCGTCGACTCATCGTTCACGGTTCCGCCGATAATCACCACATCCCGGTTGTTAACATTGGTAAGGATACGCTGGTAGCGTTCGCCATCGGTAAAATTATCCGTTTCAAGCAGACCTTGTTCAAACTGCCCGCAGGCCATAACTTTTTCGGCCAGGTATTTATATTGTTTTATGTTGAAGAGTATTTTTTTCATACAGAATGTTACCTGTTTAAATTGGCCTTCACCTCTTCAAACGTTAATTGTTTCACTATTTCGCCATTTTCAAAAACCGTATGCAGTTCATCCGCTAAATTTTCATTGCCGGCTTCCGTAACAGTAGTAAAATCACCGTTAATTTTAACCAGCTTTAAACGGCCGCTTTTGCTCTTTTTGAAACTGGAGGTAATATCGCCATTTACGTTCATTTCGGTTGGGCTTTTTGATACATTTACCTCTATGCCGTTTATTACGGCGCTGCTGCATTTTAACGCGAAACGCTGCGTATCCCTGTCGACTTTTTGTAATAGCGCCCCGCCCATCCCCAGTACCAGATTTTCGGCGCTGATGCTGGCTTGTTTAAGTGCGGCGTAAATTATTTTTATGGATTCATAATTTACACCATCGCCTTGTATCACCCTTAATTGGGGCGGCAAAACTTTGTATCCTTTTGAGTTTACTATATAACCGAATTTATTAAAAAGTATTTCGAATATTGCCAGGAGCGTCATTACCGGGTCACCGCTATCCGGGCGGATAACAAGTGTGCCGTCCCTTTTTAGTATCTCTTCTTTAAGGTCTTCACCCCAATACTCTTCACACGCCCTGAAAATATTGTAACTGTCGCTCACGCAGGCTATAATGCCGGTTGGGAAAGTCTTTAATACATGTTTAAATACTTCCAACTCACCCTCCTTACCCAATAAGGTGCAAATGCTATGCTCGGTGGCGGGTATACTCAGCCCGTATACTTTTTGAGCATCATAATAATTGATTGCCATTGCTGATCCTGCCAAATTATCGCTGCCGTTAAAATTTAACAAGTGTGCTGCACCGCCAATTTTGGCGCTTTCAACACTGCTAACCCCACGAAAACCGAAATCGTTAAGCACAAAATCGATCCCGGCCTCGGCCCCGTCAGTGGCAGTTTCTGCATAATAGCCGGTAACTAATTTTTTTACCTGGTTGCTTAATGTTGCTACGGTGCAGGGGTACCAAACCTGCATCAGCAGGGTTTCTAAAAAATTAGTCAACCAATAGCATTCCGGATCGGTGTTTTCAATAGTCATTAACACGTTGCCAAAGGGCACCCGGGTGCCTTCAGCTACTGCCTTAATTTTAACCGGCAGCCTGCCCTTGTACTTATCCAGGATGTATTGGAATTTACTTTTATCAAAAACATCGTTGCGACCAAAAACCTGTAATAAGAAACCTTCAGCCTCATCGAGGTCGGCCTGGGTAAAAGCTTCGCCGGCCAGGTATTCTTTCAAGAAATATTGCAGGCCAAAAAATACGGTTTCGTCAAACATACCGCCCCGGCTCTCCAAATAGCTGTATATTTCTGTGGTGCCCGGGTAATATAGTTTATGATGAGCATATTTATAAGCATCGGCCAGCAGGACCAAATTTTCGCGTTTCATAGTTTTACTTTAAGTATTTTTCAATTAATAAATTAAATAGCCCGGCATGCTCATCGCTAACTAGCCCTTTATTTATCATTTCAGTGAGGTCATGCAATGTAAACCAGGCAAGTTCGGCAATATCATCCTGTGCAACAGGTTCGCCGTTTATATAGTCACAGCTAAACAACAAGGTAATAATTTTGTCTGCCTCATTTCGATAGCGCCAGTCGTTAATTTTAGCCGATGTTTCATAAACCATTCCGGTAGTTTCCAACTCACCACATTCTTCCATAAGCTCGCGTTTGGCAGCACTTTCATAATCTGCATCTTCGGGATCGGCAAAACCGCCAACGAGGCGCCATTTATTATTGATAGCTTTTTTACCTAATAATATTTCTGTTTTTTCATTCCTGAAAAGCGCGATATCAACGGTGGGGTATACTTTGGTATACTGGTTATATAATGCATATAAAATCCCGGCCCTAAAGTCGGTTGAGTCGAACACTTTATCGGCATATTGCTTGCGTAATTCGGTTGCGTTATAATCACCATGATTCGGTAACTCTATCGTTTCAAACTTACCTTGATAATAAGGGATAAAGCTATCCCGGCTGCCATATAAGCTAAATTGCTCGTTGGGAAAAACGCCCTTTAATAAGTTGTCTAAATTCTCCGACCATATTTTGTCGCTTGGATGGTCGCTCACCGGCAAAACAATAATTTCAGGATAACTTGCCTTTATCATTTTTTCGCGGGTATAATAATCGTATGGGTTTTTCCGGCTGCCGGTAATGGGGCTAACGCCCAACAATATAATTACTCTTGAGTGGGTCTCTTTTACCTGGCTTATTAAACTTTTATGCCCCTCGTGCAGGTAAGGTGTCTGGAAGCGGGCGATAACAACTGCGGTTTTCAAAATAATTTGTGTTAATTATACGCAAATATAAATATGTGTCTTTAATACGCAAATTATTTTTTACTTTTTTTAAATTAAATTTCAAAATTGATGCCCTGCTTTTTGAGCTGGAAATATTTGGCTTCGTTAAAACAGAATAAATTGCCTGGTCGGCCGGCGCCGTCGAGCTGCTGTTTTTCGTTAGTTTCCTCCAGGAAACCGAACTTCAATACTTTCTTTTTAAAGTTGCGGCGATCTATTTCCCTGTCCAGCACAGCTGTATAGAGTTTTTCGAGTTCTGAGAATGGAAATTTTTCATCAAGCAATTCAAAGCCTACTGGTTCGTAAAGAATTTTGTTTTTTAACCGCTCGTGCGCAAGTGCTATAATTTCATGGTGGTCAAAAGCCAGGGTCGGGATTTTTTTTATATTAAACCAGGCTACATCGACAGCATCGGTGTCTGCCTGTAAATGAAACGCCCCGGGCTTTACAAGGCCGTAATAGGTTACGGAAACAACACGGTTGCGTGGGTCGCGACCGGGCTTTCCAAAGCTATAAAGCTGTTCAAGATAATTTATGTTGACGCCCGTCTCTTCTGTTAACTCTCTTTGAACTGCATCTTCGAGCGATTCGTCGTTACCCACTAACCCACCGGGCAGTGCCCAGCTATTTTTATAGGGATCGATATTTCGTTTAATAAGCAAAACCGACAGTCCTTCCTTCGAAGTGTATCCAAATACAACAGCGTCGACGGCTACTTTGATATTTTGAGAAACAGGCATATGCACAAAGGTATTAAATACGGGGAAATTTGTTTTGTCATTAACCTGCAGATAAATATGGACTCCCAAGAATGATAAAGCGGTTTTTGGTGCATGGCATAGGATTCCTGTTTTGCTGTCGCGATGGTGTCGTTGTAAAAAAATGCTATATTCCCTTCGGCAAAAAACAAATGAAAATATACCGGGTTTAAAATTAAGCACAACCAGTTTATTATGAACATTAAGCGCGGAGTAGTGATAGCGGCCATAGCAGTTATGGTAACAGCCGGCTGCACCTTCAATAAGCCTGACCCCACGAAAGCGGATAATGTAGTTACCGATGCCAAACAGCAGGTTAAACTGCCGCCGCCGTACCAAACAAAATCCACCCGGAATTTTTGCGAGGTTATTGGCTGGCCGAAGGGCAAAACGCCAGTTGCGCCCGCAGGGTTTAAGGTAAATTTATTTGCAGATGGACTGGATAACCCGAGGAATATTTTGGTCGCAGCCAATGGCGACATTTTTGTGTCTGAAGCCAATACCGAAATATCGGGTATTAAACGCGTAGGAGCCAACATTATCGGTGCAAGCGCATCGCAAAACTTTAACAAAAGCGCTAATCGTATTACTTTGCTGCGCGATACCAATGGCGATGGAACCGCAGATATTAAAAGCGTCTTTTTAAGCGGTCTAAACCAACCATACGGCATGCTGATTTTATACAATTGGTTTTACGTAGCCAACACCGATGCGTTATGGCGATATCCTTATAAAGCTGGTCAAACCCAAATAACCGGTGTCGGCCAAAAGCTGATGGATTTGCCTGCGGGAGGGTATAATAATCACTGGACGCGCAATTTAAGGGCAAGTAAAGATGGTAGTAAAATATACATCTCAGTAGGCTCGGGCACCAACGATGCTGAACATGGCACGGAGGTAGAGGCCCGCCGTGCAGACATTTTGGAAGTTGACCCGGAAGGCAAGCGCGAACGTATTTATGCCAGTGGTCTGCGCAACCCTGCGGGGATAGATTTTGAACCGCAAACCCAAGTTTTATTTACAACGGTAAACGAGCGCGATGATTTAGGCGATAACCTGGTACCCGATTATCTGACCAGCGTAAAACAAGGCTGCTTTTATGGCTGGCCATATGCTTATTTCGGCCAGCATGAGGACCCAAACCATGCGGGCGAAAATCCGAAGATGGTAAAAAAATCTATCGTGCCTGATTTAGCGCTGGGCTCTCACACGGCATCGTTGGGTCTGGCATTTTACACCGGCAACAAATTCCCGGCAAAATACCGGGGTGGTGCGTTTATTGGCCAGCATGGCTCGTGGAACAGTTCGAAAATAGTGGGTTATAAAGTGGTTTTCGCACCGTTTGTTGATGGTAAGCCGACCGGCGCCATCGAAGATTTCTTAACAGGCTTCATTGCCGACCAGGCCAGGGGGAAAGTTTATGGCCGCCCGGTGGGAATAGCAGTGTTGCCAGATGGATCAATATTAGTGGCTGATGATACCAGCAATAAAATTTGGCGGGTAGCGATGAAGTAGGGGCGAATTGCATTCGCCCTCGCCAGCCGATAATAAATACAATTATTATTGATCCGCAAATTCGCTAGTCTGAATTTGACATAAGTCTGCCCGTAAAGCGTTCCATTTTTACACGCGGAACACCCGGAACGCTGTGAAACACACTGTCTCGGGTCTTATACAGGTATAGGTTTACAGTTTTACCCCTCCAAAACTGTAAACCAAAAAGCGGACAAGACCATGTGTAAACCTATTTCAGGACGATACAATAATTCAAAATATCAATTTATAACCCACCCCCCGCATATTGATAATTTCAACCGCTGGATCATGTTGCAGGTGTTTGCGCAGTTTGGTTATAAAAACGTCCATAGTGCGGGTGTTGAAAAAGTTGTCATCGCCCCAAAGCTTTAGCAGCACGGCTTTACGGTCGAGCACCTCGTTTTTATGTTGAATAAGAAGAGACAACAGCTCGTTTTCGCGGTGGGACAGTTTGGCGGATAATTGTCCGTTAAACCAAAGTTCCTGTTTGGCGGTGTAAAAAGTGTACTGCCCAATGGCTACGCTGGCCGGGGCTGGGCTTGACGTTGAGCGGCGCAATAGCTCGTTCAGGCGTAGTATTAATTCCTCCAGACTGAAGGGTTTTTTAAGATAGTCGTTACCGCCGCTTTGGTAACCCTTTATTACATCCTCTGTTTGCGATTTTGCTGTCAAGAACAAAACCGGTAGCTGCTTATCTGTTTTACGCAGCTGTTCAACAAAGCTAAAGCCATCCATAAAAGGCATCATTACATCCACTATGCAAACATCGTATTCGCTTTTGCGGATGGCCTCCATGCCCAAAACACCGTTAGCCAGGTGGTTAACATTAAAGCCACGCGTTCGCATCGTTTCGCTTACAATTTTTGCAAGCTGCAATTCATCCTCCAACAACAGTACCCGTGCTTGCTTCATGATAAATTAGAGGTATGCTGATAATAAATTCCGTTCCGTTGCCGGGATTGCTCATTAAAGTAAGAGTGCCGTAGTGCCGCTCAATAATGCTTTTGGCATAGTTTAGGCCCAGGCCATAACCTTTAACGTTATGGATATCGCCCGAGGGAACGCGGAAAAAGCGGTCGAACA
The DNA here is from genome assembly GCF_024055575.1 of Mucilaginibacter flavidus. GTDB lineage: Bacteria > Bacteroidota > Bacteroidia > Sphingobacteriales > Sphingobacteriaceae > Mucilaginibacter > Mucilaginibacter flavidus. The sequence continues at coordinate 24,477 of NZ_JAMXOE010000028.1, forward strand.
CTTTATCCTGGTATTGTTGCGGGATGCCCGATCCGCTATCTGCAACCGATATGATAATATTGCCATTTTCCACCGATTGATTGATGTTGATTACCGAGCCGTTCCCGCTGTATTTTATGGCATTATCAAGCAAATTGGCTATTGCATTTTTAAGCAGGGATTCATCTGCCATGGTCGTTAACTCTTTATCCGCAATTTCACAATTTATGCTGACTCCGGCAGCGTCTGACTGTGGTTTATAATCCGTTATTATTTTATTTATTACTTGGCCGGTGTTTACCGCAACCAAATTAAGGCTGACGTTTTCCTGTTCGGATATTACATTCTTTAAAATCTGGTCAACAAGGTTAGCCAGGTTGCCTGCCTGTTGGCGTATAATGCCCACGTACTCGTCAGTCGAAACCTTGCTTAAATTAAAACCCTGTATCGCCTCGGCTGCTATATTAATAGTGGCTATGGGTGTTTTAAGCTCATGCGTCATGTTGTTTACAAAATCGTTTTTAAGCTCTGCCAGTTTTTGCTGCGATAGCAGGGTTTTAACGGTGTAGGCGTAGCAAAATATGGTGATGCCAATTAACAGGAAAGAAGAAACAAGCAGCCATTTCATCTCGCGTAAAAAAAATGAATCAGGGCTTTCAAAGCCGGCAAAAACCAGATCTTTTTGATGAGGCCTTTGCAGCCCGGCATTTATTGTACGGGTTAGAAATGAATTTTTGTTAGTTAGTTTGGCAGGGGCGATAACAAAAGGGGCATCAATCCCTTTTAACAGAAGCTCTTCTTTATAAAACCTATCCAGCGTGGCCCTATTGAGCCGGCTTTTATCAACTACTTTTTGCAGGCTGTCGCCAAGCCTTTGGGTGTAAAAATATACTATCCCATCTTTTAAATGATGCCGGAGGGTGGAATCGCCCATGTGATTGATAAATAGCTTTTTTGCTTCCGGGGTTACCTGGTGTAATTTCTCTTTAAAATCAGTTATCCCAAAATTTACTTCTCTATCTCCACCGGGGTATGGATGCGAGTCCTTCATGCGAAAAACAGTTGCGCTGTCCCTGTTTTGAACGTTACAGGTAATGGTAATGAATGCGGTATCCGCCAGCCAACCTTTAAACCGGGTTACTATCTTTTGCTCCCGTGCATCCATTTCCCGGTCAATAGCAACATTCAAAGCCTCGTTAATGTCATGCTTAAAAGCTATAACCGTACGGTTATAGTTCTGATAATTCCAGTACAGCTGCAATCCGGTAATGCCGGTAACACATACCGACATTAGTATCAAAATCAACTTGATGCGTTTTTTCACTGCTATAAAAGTACCACCTGTTTGTTTTATTAACGAAAACGTTAACACTAATTAACTGTGCTTAACTCGCGTTAACTTTTCTACCAGCATATTATACCGTTTTTTGAAAGAAAAACAACATGAAGAAGCTTACCCTGCTGCTAACTATAGTAACCAACCTCGCCCTTGCCCAGGTAAAAAATGGCGAAGCCGTTCCTGATATTGATTTCAAAACCGTTTTAAACGCGCCCCTTAAAACGGCTAACTTAAGTAACCTTAAAGGAAAGATTGTATTAATTGATTTTTGGGCAACCTGGTGCGGCTCGTGTATTGTGGCAATGCCGCATTTGCAGCAATTACAGAAAAAATATTCCGGCAAATTGCAAATCATTACAGTAACCGACGAAACAGTTAAGCGTACCGGGCAGTTTTTAACCAGCCGGCCATCAAACCTTTGGTTTGCTGTGGATACTGCCCGCGCAATAGCACAAGTCTTCCCGCACCAGTTGATTCCCCACGACGTGCTCATTTCGGCAGATGGCAAGCTCATTGCCAACACCAGTCCTGAATCAGTAACAGACAAAGTGATTGATAGCCTGCTGAACAACCAGGAGGTACACCTAGCTGAAAAGAAAGACAACACGATGGACTATGAGGAAATTATAAAAAAATACTTTTTTGCCGCCGATACGGTAAAAACCCGTTTCAATATGATGCCGGAAATAAAAGGTGCGCCGGGACTAAGCACAACGTGGATGCAGGATAGTACTTTTAAGGGCCGCAGGCTTACCTGTTTAAATTTAGGATTAACTACCCTTTACAGGCTGGCGAATGGTGATTTTCCATATTCAAGAATGGTAGACAAAACCGAAAAGGTGAAAAACCAGCCGGTATATTGCCTGGATATAATTGCAGCAAACAAAGCCGACCTTTTGCCAATGCTGCGAAAAGAACTTGCGAGGCGCTTTGATTTGCAGGCACGCGTTGAACAGCAAACCAAAGAGGTGTATGTGCTGAAAATAAACGACCCGGAGAAATTCAAAAGCATCCCCTTAAATACCTCGGGTAACCGAACTTACTACAGCCGGCATGGCGAAATTGACCAGCAGGACATGACAATGGCCGATTTTGCCGAATACCTGGAAAGCTATGGCATTGCGAAGTTGATACCTGTTATTGATGAGACTAAAAGCACCGGCAAGTTTGATATCAAATTTTCCTTTCAGCCGGAAAATTCGGCAAGCCTTACACAAATATTAACCAATATGGGGCTTAGCCTTGAAAAACAGCAGCGTAAGGTTGATATGCTGGTGGTGTATAAGGCAGGGGTGTGATTAGTGCCCATTCGTTTTTAACCACTGAGATACTGAGTAGCCACAGAGAGCACAAAGCCTTTTAATTTAAATAACGCAGATCAGCTAATCGCTTTTTTCTTCTCTGTGTACTCTGTGCCTTCTCTGTGACCTCTGTGGTTAAATTTTTACGCGCTGGTATTGTTATGATACACGAACAAACATTTTTCGTTAATTTTGCAGTAGCATGGGAGATTACCGCTTACAAGTTTCTATTGACCAGGATTCGGGCTTTTGCTTTGGCGTGGTATACGCCATTGATATGGCCGAAGAAATACTTGCCGAAGATGGTTACTTATATTGCCTTGGCGATATTGTGCATAATGACGAAGAAGTAGAACGCCTGAAAGCCAAAGGCCTGCGTATAATTGAGCACGCCGACCTGGTTAACCTGAAAAACGAAAAGGTGCTGATACGCGCCCACGGCGAAGCGCCGGATACCTATCGTACGGCATTAGAGAATAACATAACGCTGATTGATGCTTCGTGCCCGGTAGTGTTAAAGCTGCAAAACCGCATCAAAACCTCGTTCGACGCAAATGAGAAGATATTGATTTTTGGGAAACACGGCCATGCTGAAGTAGTGGGCCTGCAAGGGCAAACCAACAACGAGGCCCTGGTTTTCCAGGATATTGCCGAGTTGGACAATGTGGAGCTGCCGGAAAATATTACTCTTTATAGCCAGACCACCAAAAGCATGGAGAAGTTTTATAACATTAAAGACCAGCTTTTACAACGCGGCTACAACCTTAAAGCCAACGATACCATTTGCCGCCAGGTGTCAAATCGTGATAAAGATCTGCCGAAATTCGCTACAAAATTCAATAAGATTGTATTCGTATCGGGTCAAAAATCGTCGAACGGTAAGGTTTTGTTCGAGGTTTGCCGAAAGCATAACCCCGATACTTATTTTGTTTCGTCGGTTGGCGAGTTGCAAAGCTCCATGTTTTCGCCGGGTGATACAATTGGTATAGCCGGCGCTACCTCAACACCCATGTGGCTGATGCAGGATGTGAAGGCAGCCCTCGAAGCGTTTTAATTTTACTTCCTCATTCCAAATGCGGTGTTCATTATTAATATCAAATGATGAATGTTGAATATCCAATATCGAAGTGAACGAAATTATGTCTTCATCATCCTAAAGCTTCATTCAATTGTAACTAATTGCATAGCCATCAGCTCTATTTTCAACTAACCTCTAATCTCTAACCTCTAATCACTATTTTTGCTATGCAAAATAGATTATGATTAAAAAGGGAATTTTACTGGTTAATTTAGGTACGCCTGATAGCCCCGAAACAAAGGATGTTCGCAAGTATTTGAATGAATTTTTGATGGACCCGCGGGTTATCGATATCAACCCGATATCAAGGGCGTTGCTGGTGAAAGGAATAATTGCCCCGTTCAGGGCGCCAAAATCGGGCAAGCTTTATAAGCATATCTGGGACGATAAAACAGGCTCTCCACTGTTGCACTACAGCAAACTGCAGCACCAGGCATTACAGCAGCGTTTGGGCGACGAATACCAGGTTGAACTGGCGATGCGCTACCAAACCCCTTCCATCGAATCGGCATTAAACCGGCTAAAAACGGCGTTGGTTGAAAGTATACAGGTTATTGCCTTGTTCCCGCAATATGCATCAGCAAGCACCGGTTCGGTTTACGATAAGGTGATGGATATTGTACGCAAATGGCAAACCATCCCTACAATTTCATTCGTCAACTCGTTTCATAATAACCCGCTGATGATTGAAACCTTTGCCAATAACGGTAAAAAGCACAAGCCTGAAACCTATGACCATATCCTGTTCAGCTTTCACGGCCTGCCTCAAAGACAATTGATAAAATGCGATCATACGGGTAATCACTGCTTAAAATCTGCCGATTGCTGCCAAACACTTAGCAATGTAAATAAGTACTGCTATTCGGCGCAATCATACGATACCGCCCGTTTAATTGCCGAAAAATTAAATCTTCCGAAAGAAAAATATACCGTTTGCTTTCAATCACGCCTGGGCAGCGATCCATGGGTACAGCCATACACAAGCCAGGTAGTGGCTCAATTGGCCAAAGAAGGTAAAAAGCGCCTGCTGGTATTTTGCCCCGCTTTTGTTGCCGATTGTTTGGAGACTGTTTACGAAGTAACCGAAGAATACGGTGCCGAATTTAAGGCCCTTGGCGGTGAACACGTGCAATTGGTAGAAAGCCTCAACGATTCGCCAACCTGGATTGACGCACTGGAGGAAATGGTGCGGGGGAAGAAGTAGGCTGGGGTTCGTAGTAACAGCTTTCTTTTCGTCAATTGCGAGGAACGAAGCAACCTCTGCTAAGGACATTCAAGGTACGTTATGTTTGTGTAGAACTAAATGCGGCCAATAGATTGCCACAGCGCTTTTGCTTCGTTGATTGGCACGCGTAGAGGTTGCTTCGTTCCTCGCAATGACGCGTGGTGAGGCCAGTCCTGTCTATAATCGGTTTGAAAATCGGCTATCCCCTAAAACAACTGTTGAATAATATCATCTGCCGATAACCCTTCGGCTTCTGCATGATAGCTGCGTACAATGCGGTGACGTAGTATTGGTTTTGCAATAGCCTGCACATCTTCAATATCCGGCGAGTATTTACCATTGATGACGGCATGGCATTTAGCCCCAAGAATTAGAAACTGCGATGCCCGCGGCCCAGCGCCCCAGTTTAACAGGCGCTTTACCTGTGGCGCTGCCAATTCACCGTTAGGGCGGGTTTTTGCAACAAGCCTTACAGCATATTCAAGCACATTATCGGCAACAGGTATGTTTCGTACCAATTGCTGGAAATATATTATCTGCTCGGCATTCAGCAGTTTGTTAACTTTATGGGTATTAGTGCTGGTGGTATTTTTAACTACCTGCAGCTCCTCTTTAAATGTTGGATAGTCGAGCGCTACGTTAAACATAAAGCGGTCCAGCTGTGCTTCGGGCAATGGGTAGGTGCCTTCCTGCTCAATGGGGTTTTGCGTGGCTAAAACGAAAAACGGCTGCGAAAGTTTGTGTGTGATGCCCGCTGCGGTAACCGCCTTTTCCTGCATGGCCTCTAAAAGAGCAGCCTGTGTTTTTGGTGGGGTACGGTTAATCTCATCGGCCAGGATAATGTTTGCAAAAACCGGGCCCGGTATAAATTTAAAATTCCTGTCTTCGCCCAATATTTCAGAACCAATAATGTCCGATGGCATCAGGTCGGGCGTAAATTGTATGCGTTTAAAATCCAGGTCCAACACCTGCGATACGGTTTGTACCAGCAAAGTTTTTGCAAGCCCGGGTACTCCAACAAGCAGGCAATGACCATTGCTGAAAATGGAAATCAGCACAAATTTAAGCACTTCTTCCTGGCCTATTATTACCTTGCCAATTTCAGCAGTTATTTGCTGGTAAGCCTGCTTTAAAGCGTCAGCGGCTTCCACTTCCGAGCGGTGTTGCATATTTAACTTATTGTTTTACTTCGGCCGGTTTAGTATCGGCAGGTTTAGGCTCATCGGTTTTAACTTCTGATATTGTAGTTGCCGGCGTGCTCCAACCTTTTAATGTCGGGCAGCCCTGGTACTCCTGGTCAATACGCATAAATGTTTCTTTGCGCCTTTTTTCGAACCATTGGCTCACGGTAACATTCACTTTATTATTGTTGGCATATTCCTTCAGTTTCGGGTAATCCTGTGTAAGGTTAGCCTTGTGCGCATTGGTGGTTGATTTAAGGTACAAAATCTTATAGCCTTTTTTACCATCGGCACCTGTATATAAAAACGGTTTTGATATACTTCCAACCTTCATTGTATCCGTAATAAGCGCAACCTGTGGGTCGAGTTTATCGGTTGGAATATAGGTTGAACGGGCTTCAACATTTTCAGCATTCAGCAACATACCGCCATTAAACTTAGTTTCTTTATCATCAGAATAGGCCGCAGCCGCGTATGAAAAATAATCAAGGTTTTTTTGGCTCTTCATCATCAGGGCGTAAATACTGTCGGCCCTGGTTTTTGAGCGGTCTAAGCTTTCCTGCGTTACCACCGGTTGTATTATAATATGCCGCACGTGCACCTGTTCACCCCGCCGTTCAATCACCTGTAAAAAGTGAAAACCAAAGTCGGTTTCAAATACCGGTGAAATCTCTCCTGCTTTCAATTTAAATGCCATTGCAGTAAATTCTTTAACATAACCGGTACGGTCGTTAAAACCCAGGTCGCCACCTGCTGCTGCCGCCCCGTCCTGCGAATAGAGGCGGGCCAGCTTTCCAAAATCTTCCCCTGCTAAAACTCTTTTGCGCAACTCTTCGGCTTTGTTTTTGTACGCTTCCTTTTCAGCTGCGTTAAGCTTAGGCTGAAATACTATCTGGCCAACTTCCACCTCTTTGTTAAAAGTGGGCAAGCTATCCTTTGGGATGCCGTCAAAAAACTTTTTAACGTCCTGGGGGGTGGTATTTACGTTGGCAGTTATTTTTTGCTGCATTCTTTGGGCGATAAGGCCCTCTTTAATATCCGGACGAATCTCGTCCTTATATTGGATAACCGACCGGCCCAAAAACTGCTCCAGCCTGTCCTGTCCGCCGGCGCGCTGTATCATTTCGCGCATGCGGCGATCAACACTATTATCAACCTCGTCTTCTTTAACGTCAACGCTGTCGATGATTGCCTGTTGGGCGAGTAATTTTTGTGAAACCAATTGTTGCAATATATTACATTTAAAACTTGCATTAGGTGGCATACCCTGCGCAACATAAGTGGCATATTTTAGTTCAATGTCAGACTGAAGAATAATACCACTGCCTACAACGGCTGCAATTTTATCAAGCGTATGCTTTGGTTGGGCCTTAACGGCCGATATTAATAAAATAAAACTTAAAAGGGCTATCCCAAACTTTCTCATGTACCTTATGCTAATAAAAAACCGTCGCGCCAAAGGCGGACTAAAAACCTTCGAATTTCGGTAAAATTTATGAATTTTGAACTTTATAATTAACGCAATACCAGCAAACTAATTATAATTGTGCGAATATGCCCATAATGTATCAAACTGTTTAGCCGCATTTGGTTAAAAATTGTTAAAAATCACCTTAGGGCCGGCGGTATAATATTGTATTTAATTTTTTTACGCGGACTATCGTCATCTACTCCAGCCCATAATTTCCATCACTCTTAAAAACTCGTTGTGCAGTGGTGCTTTAATATGTACCTCCATTTTGGTAAGCGGGTGTGTAAAGGTTAATTCGGATGCGTGCAGCAGCATGGTATCCAGTTCCCATTGCTCCTTAAATAATTTGTTTTGTTTGTTGCAGCCGTGTGTGCGGTCGCCAATTATTGGGTGAAACACATGGGCGAAATGCTTGCGTAACTGGTGCATGCGGCCTGTTTGCGGATGAGCCTCAACCAGCGAGTAACGTGATGTAGGGTGATTGCCCAGCGGGATGTCAAGCTCGGCGCGGGCCAGGGTTTTGTATTTGGTAAACGCTTCCTGCAGGGTGCCGTTTTCTTTGCGCAGCGGGTAATCAATTTTTTCTTCATCCGGGGTATAGCCGCGTACAATAGCAAGGTATTTTTTGTTGACCAGGTTCTCCTGGAATTGCTGCTGCATCATTACCTCGGCCTCTTTATTTAGCGCAAATAGTAAAACGCCGCCTGTTTTACGGTCGAGCCGGTGGGCAGGGAATACTTTGTGGTTTAGCTGGTCGCGCAATATTTGCAGGGCAAATTCGGTAGCATCATTAGCAATTGAAGAGCGGTGCACCAACAATCCATGCGGTTTATTGATAGCCACTAAATCATCATCCTGGTATAAAATATCGAGCAATGCCATTATGGCGCGAAGGTAGGGCTTTTTGGCATCCTAACATCCATCATTTGCACACTCAACTTCATTCCACCGGGGTAAAAGTTGCAAACATATCGCCCGTCTCGGTCAGGGAGTTTAGCTGCGTAATATCACATACCTCAAAATATTCTTTCCACATTTTTAATACTTCGGGGTTTTGGTGCGCATTGGCAATGGCCTCGTCGCTCAGCCATTCAAAAACCTCTACAATGGTGCCATCTGCTGCCTCCATTACTACAGGTTCCCGGGTGGTCACCAGGCCTTCTTTCAGTAAACGCGAAACATGCGTTTTGGTCAGCTCCTTTAAAGCTTCGGCCTTGCCCGATTTGGGCTTGTAAGCTACTATAACTATTCGTCCCATAAGTGAATTTTGACAGCAATTTACGATTTTTAAAACCCGGCCCGGCTTATTTGGTTAGTGATTTATAGATTATTGAAGATTATGGCAAAGAGTGTGGCAGACCAGTTGGTGGAAATGCTGGTAAATGCAGGCATAAAGAGAATATATGCCGTTACCGGCGACAGTCTGAACCATGTAAACGATGCCGTAAGGCGCGAAGGGAGTATTGAATGGATACATGTACGCCACGAGGAAGCCGGAGCGTATGCTGCCGGCGCCGAAGCTCAATTAAACGGCCTTGCCTGTTGTGCAGGGAGTAGCGGGCCAGGCCATGTACATTTAATAAACGGATTATATGATGCTAACCGCTCTGGTGCTCCTGTTATTGCCATAGCCTCAACCCTGGCCAGTTTTGAGTTTGGCACCGAAGCTTTCCAGGAAACAAACACCATTAAACTTTTTGATGACTGCAGTAGGTACAACCAAATTGCCACTACTCCCAAACAATTCCCGCGCATGCTGCAGGCTGCTATGCAAGCGGCTATTCACCAAAAAGGGGTGGCTGTGCTGGGTTTGCCTGGCGATTTAACCATGCAGGATGCAGAAGAAATTACCACTGCCACGCAGGTTTTTACCTCAAGTGCAGTAGTTGTCCCATCAGCAGATGATCTGCACCAACTGGCTGGGATTATTGCCAAATACAATAAAATCACCATTTTTTGCGGCATAGGCGCTGCCAATGCGCACGATGAAGTTGTGGAGCTGGCTAAAAAAACAAATGCCACCGTAGCCTATTCATTCAGGGCTAAAATGGATATTCAGTATGATAACCCGAATGAAATTGGGATGACCGGATTACTCGGTTTACCCGCGGCGTTTCACAGTATGCACGAGAGCGACTTGCTGATTTTGCTCGGTACAGATTTTCCCTACACCCTTTTTATGCCGACCAAATGTAAGATCGTACAGGTTGATATTAAACCCGAGCGCATTGGCCGCCGGGCAAAGGTTGACGTGGGGTTGCATGGATCGGTTAAAGACACATTAATAGCCTTGCTCCCTTTGATCAAACAAAAAAAGGACAGCAGTTTTTTAAAAGCGCAATTAAAGCTTTATGCAGAAGTGAAGCAAAAGATGCAGACTTATGTGGACGATACCGGCAAAAAAGATTTGATACATCCCGAGTTTGTGGCGAGCCTGGTAAATAAGCTGGCTAAAAACGATGCCATTTTTACCGTGGATACCGGCATGTCGTGCGTGTGGGGCTCGCGGTATATAGAGGCCACCGGGCAGCGAAAAATGCTGGGCTCGTTCAATCACGGCTCAATGGCTAACGCAATGCCGCAGGCTATCGGTGCTGCTTTGGCTTGCCCCGGCATGCAGGTTATCGCCCTTTGCGGCGATGGAGGCCTGTCTATGCTGCTTGGCGATTTGGCCACCATCACCCAATATAAACTACCAATAAAAATCATTGTATTTAACAACCGCTCCCTGGGTATGGTGAAGCTGGAAATGGAAGTTGCCGGCCTGCCCGACTGGCAAACTGATATGTACAACCCTGATTTTGCAATGGTGGCCCAGGCAATGGGCATAAAAGGCTTTACTGTTAACGATCCTGATGGTGTTGAACAGGCTTTAAAGGAGGCTTTTATGTATAAAGGCCCAGCGTTGGTAAACATCATGACCGACCCCAATGCCCTGGCAATGCCGCCAAAAGTTGAATTTGAACAGGTAAAGGGCATGGCCCTATCCATGGGCAAGCTAATCCTTAGCGGCCGTATGGACGAAGTGCTGGATACTGTAAAAGGTAACTACAAACATCTGAAAGACTTGATCTGAGCCTTTATTTACGGCTTACTCAATGCAATTGTCCTTGCGCCTGGTATCTACAATGTAAATTATCTTCCAGCCTGCTGCGGTCTTCATCAGCGAGAAAACGTCTACGCCACAATGGCTGAATTTGTCGCCAAGGTAAAATTTGTAGGGCGCCCAAACGCTGGCCAGGTCGCCATCTATTTTTATATCGCCGTAAGTAATGCGCTCGTCGTACACGGAAGTGTGCGGAGTGCCGATTGCCTTTGCGAAATCGTTGGCGCTGTCGGTAGATATTACTGCTTTGCCTTCTTTATTGGTTGATATGCTTTGCAGCACCATTTCTTTCGCGAAAACAGATTTTAGTAATGTGCTGTCGCCTTTGCGCATGGCATCAAACATGGTATTGATGGATTGCTTAACGCCATCGGTAGCCGACTGTTGGGCGAATGCTGCAAATGCAGCTATCAGCATAAAATTTATTAGCAGTAATTTTTTCATAACTAATTATTTGATACAAATTAAGTAAATTTGTTTATGGCGCAAATTGATTATAAAAATTATATAGAAGTCGACCCTGAGATAAGGTTCGGCAAGCCTATAATAAAAGGCACCAGGATAACTGTTTATGACGTTTTGCAATGGCTTGCATCGGGGATGAGTCATGATGAAATTATTAGCGATTTTCCGCAGTTAAATAAGACACAAATATTAGCTTGCCTTGCTTATGCTGCTAATAAAGAGCGCGTTATTAAGGTAGCGTAACAATGCGTCTTATAACCGACGAAAATATTTCGTGGCGTATAAAAAAGCTAATTCCCGATTGGGAAATACTGCCATCCAACGAAATTTAATCAATACAAAAGCTATCCGATTTGTTTATATGGCGATTTGCGAAAGCTAATAATTACAATATCCTATCGTTCGCCGAGGATTTCTCGGAACTTCAAAATTTATATTCTTACCGCCTAAAATAATCTGGCTTAGAACCGGAAACATCAGCACAATTGAGATAGCGACTACCCTGCTAAAACTTGAAAAAGATATCAGTGCATTTTTAGTTAACAACGAGGCCGGTGTTTACGAAATACACCTATAATATCTTCATACGTTGAATGGGCTGTTAATGCCCATTCTTGACTTTAATTATATCCATAACAGTGGTCAAAAATATAAATGCCGCTATTAACCACACAGAAGCCTTGGTCAGCCTTTTCATTGGGAGTAAGAAATGATCCTTTAATTGGTCTTGCTCATCAGCATTAGTTACGCCATTAATTTCCCTGGCAACAATTTGGTTATTTATAAAATAGAAGGTAATAAATGCGTGGATAAGAAAGAATAAGATAACCCAACCTGAAGCCCTAAAGCCCGCTTTCCGGAGCGGCCCAAGATTATATTGGTGATTGTAATACTCCGGATTAATAAATGTGAAATAGATAACATACAGCAGGTACAGCACGAAAAACGACAAGGGTATCAGCGTATTCCATTTAAATAAAGTTGATTTGATACCGCACCACCTGATAAAGCCCAAAACAAGCAAAGCCTGGTAAGAAATTATTATGGTCAACCCCAGCACGGAAAGGAAGTTTGCTACGGCAAAATTTGTTTGAAAATTATCTTTAGCTGGGTTCGGAATATTTAATAAAGCAAAGCCCGCGATAAATGGTAAAAAAAGTGCAAATGTTTGCCAGGTGTTTAACTTAATATGCATGAATATAAGGGTAGTTATTATGCCATTAAAGGTAATCTTTCTATGTGGAAATGAAATAAAAAAGCCCCGCATTTACTGCGAGGCTCCAAATCATTATTATAAGATCAGTTAGGACATTTTAAGTTTCTTCTGAATATCGGCTACGTAGCCTTTGAATTTCTTATCTGTATCAATCAAATCTTCAACCGTTTGGCAGGCATAAATAACCGTCGAGTGGTCGCGACCGCCAAAGAAGTGGCCGATTGATTTTAATGAGCTTTTGGTGTGAGCCTTGGCCAGGTACATTGATATCTGGCGGGCTTGTACAATTTCACGTTTGCGGGTTTGTGATTTTACCATTTCTATCGGCACCTCAAAATACTCGCAAACCAGGTTCTGGATATACTCCATCGAAATCTCTTTCGATGAGTTCTTCACAAAGTTTTTCAACATTTGTTTAGCCAGGTTCAAATCAATTTCCTTACGGTTAAGGGTTGATTGTGCCAGCAGGGACACCATCGCGCCTTCCAGTTCACGTACGTTGTTGTCGATATTGTGGGCAACGTACTCAATAACATCGTTTGACAGTTCGATGCCGTCCTGGTAGGTTTTATTTTTGAGGATGGCCATGCGGGTTTCCAAATCAGGGATTTGCAAATCGGCAGAAAGGCCCCATTTAAATCTTGATAAAAGGCGTTCTTCTAAACCGGCCAAATCCTTAGGTGCTTTATCGGAGGTAATGATAACTTGCTTACCCGATTGGTGCAGGTGGTTAAAGATATGGAAGAAGAAATCCTGGGTTTTTTCTTTGCCGGCAAAGTTGTGCACATCGTCCATTATCAGCACGTCAATGGCCTGGTAAAAATTTACGAAGTCGTTAATGTTGTTATGCTTCAGGGCGTCAACAAATTGCTGGGTGAATTTTTCGCATGATACGTAAAGCACCAGCTTATCGGGTAGCGAGTTTTTAATTTCGTTGCCAATGGCCTGTGCCAGGTGGGTTTTACCCAAACCAACACCGCCGTATATCATCAGTGGGTTAAATGAAGTGCCACCCGGTTTGGCCGCTACCGCGTACCCTGCCGAACGCGCCAGCCTGTTGCAATCGCCTTCAACAAAATTGTTGAAAGTGTAGTTGCGGTTAAGCTGCGGATCAACATTCAGCTTTTTCAAGCCCGGGATAACAAAGGGGTTTTTTATGTCCTTATTTATTGAAATTGGTATCGGCATCGACTGATTTTTTGATTCAGCGCCATTCCCGTTAGAAGGTAAATTTGTGGTGTATGGCTTGCTGGATGATGACTGTTCTACTACTATGTTGTACTCCAAACGTCCATCGTCGCCTAATTGTTTTTTTATTGTTTTGCGCAGCAGGCTAACATAGTGTTCTTCCAGCCATTCGTAAAAAAATAAACTTGGAACTTGTATCGTTAAAACGCTCCCTTCCATCCTCAAAGCTTTTATTGGCTCAAACCAGGTTTTAAAGCTTTGTGCCGGTATGTTGTCTTTGATTATTTGCAGGCAGCTATTCCAAACGTTAGTACAAGTTTTTTCCATTCGTAAATTTTATTAAAATGTTGATTTCCAACCCCCAGCGAAACATCTTTTGGAACTGCTACGGAACACCGAATATTCAAAAAAAAGGTGGATTAAAAAATTTAATTTTACTTTTTTAGCAAAATAAATTTAACAAATATTAACGCGCTTTGTAGTATAAATTGAATATAAAATGTTATACTTCGTGGTTTAAAACGCAGGCAATATCTTGCCGTTTACTTATTCCAATACTTTTTTAATTATTTCTCCAGTCCTATTCTCCGCCATCCATTTCCTGCTTCGCGCAGGGGCTTAGCAGTTATCAATTTCTAAGCCATAATAACCAAAATTATTCCCTAAAGTTTTAAGATTTGTTTAACTGGCTGATAATGGTGTGAATAAAAAAAATCCGGTGTGGATAACATTCTGCCATGAAGATATTTTGGCAGTTTTTAGCTGTCAATACTCGCCAAAGACGTGGCGCAACGTGTCAGAGATTTCCCCAAGTGTGGCATAGTTTTCAACAGCGTCTAAGATAAACGGCATTAAATTGGCAGTTCCTTTCGCTGCGTTGTCAAGTTTTTGCAGGCAGTTATTAACAGCATTATTATCCCTGGAATTTTTAAGTGAGGAAATTTTCTCGCTCTGCATTTTGCGAATAGAGTCGTCTACCCTGAAAACATTGATCGCCGGGGCCTCGGCTTCGGTAAATTTATTAACACCCACCAATATCCTTTCACCGCTTTCAATTTCGGTTTGATATTCGTATGCCGAGCGGGCAATTTCCTGCTGGATATAATCCTGCTCAATAGCTTTTACCGAGCCCCCCATGATGTCAATTTTATCAATATAAACCTGCGCAGCTTTTTCAATCTCGTCGGTTAGCGCCTCTATAAAATAAGAGCCGGCCAATGGGTCGACAGTATCGGTAGCCCCGCTTTCAAAGGCGATAATCTGTTGTGTACGCAGGGCTATTTTTGCAGCTGCCTCGGTTGGCAGTGAAATGGCCTCGTCGTACCCGTTGGTATGTAATGACTGTGTGCCGCCTAATACGGCCGCCAGCGCCTGGTTGGTAACCCGCACTATATTATTCATAGGCTGTTGTGCGGTTAAAGTTGAGCCGCCCGTTTGGGTATGGAAGCGCAGCTTTTGCGCGCCGGCGTCGGTGGCACCCAGATCCTTTGTAATATGTGCCCACATGCGCCTCGCAGCCCTGAACTTGGCAATCTCCTCGAAAAAATTATTATGGCAGTTAAAAAAGAATGAAAGCCGTTTGGCGAATACATTTATATCAAGGCCCTTTTGCAGCGCTGCTTTTAAATAGGTTTTTCCATTGGCCAATGTAAATGCCAGTTCCTGTACAGCGGTTGATCCAGCTTCGCGAATGTGGTAACCTGATATGGATATGGTGTTCCATTTGGGCACTTCCTTGCTGCAATACTCAAACACGTCGGTTATCAGCCGCATTGATGCTTCGGGTGGGTATATATAGGTGCCGCGTGCAGCATACTCCTTTAATATATCATTTTGTATGGTTCCCGAAATTTGTTTTAAGTCGGCCCCCTGCTTTTTTGCCAGTGCAATGTACATCGCCAATAATATAGGTGCGGTAGCATTGATCGTCATGGAGGTGGTAATATTCTTCAGCTCGATGCCATCGAAAAGTATTTCGATATCTTTTAATGAATCTATTGCAACACCAACCTTGCCAACCTCACCTTCAGAAAGTTCGTGATCCGAGTCGTAACCAATTTGCGTAGGCAGATCAAACGCTACCGAAAGCCCCATGGTACCCTGACCAAGCAAATAATGATAGCGTTTGTTTGATTCTTCGGCTGTTGAAAAACCGGCATACTGGCGCATGGTCCACGGCCGGCCACGATACATGTCCTTTTGTATCCCGCGGGTAAACGGAAACTCGCCCGGAAGCTCATTCATCTCCGAGGGCTCGGTATAAACTTCCTTTATTTCAATGTTCGATGTAGTGGTAAACTTCTTTTCGCTCATATATAATATATATGCTTGGCCTTTTTTCCTAATCTCTAATCACCAATCAACTAACCTCAAAATATCTCCTCAACATCTTTCCTCAGCATACTGGCGCCAACTTCGTATGGATTGTCTTCCAGTTCGGCAATGATTGCCAGTATCATTTTGGCCAACTCAAGACCGGTCGCAGCTTCGGGCATGCCTTTGGCTGCATTATTAATAATGCCAAGTGTATTTTCCCGTACATGTTTTACTACGCCCCAGGCGCGGCTGCTTACATAAATTTGCTGGGTAATGTTATGCTGGTATTCGTTGCGGATTTCCTCTATTATAATACTGTACAACTCGTGCGCCGAATATCCCGAGGCGTTCAGGCGTACCAGCATATTGGCAGGGTTTACCCGTTCAATAAATAATACCAGGCGCTCATAGGCCTGCAGGCGCAATGGCAGGGTTTGCTGGCTGATGGTTTTTTTAAATTCGAGCAACTGTATTTTCTCGTCACGGTCTAAATACGGCTTTATTAAATAAAAGGCTATCCATACAATACCCAGGCCGGCAATGGTGTATTTTAAAATATCTAAAAAGTACGGTAAAAAATTCATGCAAGTGAATGTTAAATGCGGGTCATAAATATATTGGCTCGCGCAAAAATCCGCATTTTACCTTATATTTGTATAGTTAATTGAAAATAAGATGAGTACTGCTGTTGAAACTGCAACCGGCCCGGTAACCTTTACCACAGGCGCGGTAAAAGAGTTGAATAAATTGAAGAGCCAGCAAGAAATCGGCGACGATTTTGGCTTGCGAGTGGGTGTTGAAGGTGGCGGCTGTTCTGGTATGAACTACATTTTGGGTTTCGACCAGAAAAAGGAAGGCGACCAGGAGTATATTATTGATGGCATAAAGGTATTTATGCACAAGGCACATGGTCTGTACCTGGTAGGCATGCAAATTGATTTCCAGGATGGTTTAAATGCACGCGGGTTTACCTTTAATAACCCTAACGCGGCAAGTACTTGCGGTTGCGGAACATCGTTTTCGGTGTAAGCTAAAGTAAGGCTTTAAAATATAAAAGGCGAAATGTGGACAAACACGTTTCGCCTTTTTTTATGGCCCGGGCATTTTCCGGCGGTAACCCCGCGCCAATTGATTTGAATGGAGATTTACGGTTTGCATGGCGTAGGGGTTCAAAATTTTGAACCCCTACTGCGTTCCATTTTTACGCGGACGGATGGAACATGCTGATTATCCAAATAATCGCCATTGCTTACACCATCATCGCGCAGGGTATTACAGAAGGACCAAACTTTGGATATAATTGCGGAGGATATCATGATTGGTTGATTTTTTTTCTCAAATTAATTTTGCATCGTAAATTTACGATTGCACGGCGGGTAGGGGTTCAATATTTTGAACCCCTACCACGGATTACATTTTGAACCCAACCATTAAAACCTGCACAATAATATGAACTATAAAAAAAAATACAACCCGGCAATTCATCACCGCAAATCAATCAGGTTAAAAGGATATGATTATTCACAAAATGGGTTATATTTTATAACCATTTGCACCTATAACCGTGAATGTTTGTTTGGCGAGATTATCGGTAAAGAAATGATATTGAACGATGTCGGTAAAATAGCCAACGAATGCTGGGTAAATATACCCGAACATTTCCCCAATGCGGTTTTGCATGAATATGTTGTTATGCCTAACCATGTCCATGGAATTATCGAATTGTCAGGCACGGCGATGGCCAGGGATGAAAATAACGTTGGGGTTCAACACGTGGGGGAACAAACCGTAGGGGTTCAAAATTTTGAAACCCTACCACCGGCACCATCACCGCAAAATCAATTTCAACATATAATACCCCGTTCAATCGGGTCAATTGTTCGGGGATATAAGATTGGTGTGACGAAATTTTTTCGGGACAACACAGATGTTTACCATGTTTGGCAACGCAATTATCACGAACATATCATCCGGTCGGAACAATCATATTTGCGGATTTCAGAATATATTATAAACAACCCCGAGGTGTGGGAAAATGATAAATTCTATCGGCGATAAAAAAATACCTGCACGGCGTAGGGGTTCAAAATTTTGAACCCCTATCACGTATTACATTTTGAACCCCTGAGTTTGATATGATTGCGGGGATGGTGGCATGATTGGTTTATTTATTTTATTCCCCAATTAATTTGAATGGAAATTTATGGTTTGCATGGCGCAGGGGTTCAAAATTTTGAACCCCTACTCTTCAATAGGTTTTGTAATTTCTATTTGGGCACAACAGTTTGCCGCTATAAAAAATCCAATTAAAATAAGCAGGTGTTTTTTCATTTTGCGCTGTCAATAGCCTTTGCAAATCCATCCAATGTATAAGGCCCGTATCCCATCGAATGCAATTTCACTTTGCCATCTTTCCCGATAATAACATTAGTTGGATACCCTTTTATACCATATTTAGTTGCAAGCTCGCGACCATCACTAACAATGTGGTAGGCAAACGGGTTCTCCTTTAAAAATTCTTTTAACTTATCTTTCTCATCTGTTGCTACCGCGATAAAAACAATATCCGGATTGCCGGCGTATGTCGCAGCAATCTTGTTCAGCTCGGGGATTTCCTGGCGGCAAGGCGGGCAGTTTATAAACCAAAAGTTTAAAACCACTATCTTACCTTCTAAGCTTTTTGGGTCGAGTTTATAGCCTTCTATATCCTTTGCCTTAAAAAGTTCCAGCGGTTCGTTGGTTTTTATTACGCCGGTTTCGTCTGGTGACGAAATCATCATTTTCACCCTGGCTATGTCTGCGGCGCTTCTCTTCACCAGTGTAAACTCCGTTGCGCTGTCGGTTAGTTTATTGTTGCTTATGAGGTTGTATTGGCCGGTAAGTATTAATTTATGCCAATCATTATAGGCATACCTGGTACCGATAGAATCTTTAACAACCGTATTCGAATCGATATTTGCAGCTCTTTTAATAACTGTGGTAGTTGTGCCGGCCGCAGTTGTGCGGGTTGTTGTCCCGGTAATGGTTTCCGTCGCCACCTGTGCATTAGCTGCCATTGACGAGGCTATTAAGAACAAAAAGATTATTTTTTTCATAAATTAAGAAAGGCTTAGGTGCTATAGTTTTGTTAAAATCCAATATGCGGCAGGTGCGTCAGCAAATAAACACATCCCGAAAAAAACAGCAAAGCAATAGAATATGGTATCAGGTCGGGAAATTCAAATTGTTTGAAAAGCCTGCGTTTTGTTGTAGGGCTGTTGTGTAATACCATATTAGTTTAGCCGATATTAAATTGCTGATACTAAGTTATGTAAATTAAAACGGCAAATCAATTTATTATTAAAGGGATCTAAAACCCCCTTGCCGCGGCCTTAACCCACGTTTCCAAATCTACCATTGGCTGCGGGTTATTCTTAATCCATTGTGCGCTTTCAGGTGTGCTTGAACTTATCAGCCTTGCAAAGGCCGCCATATTTGGCGACAAGGCCATTTGATAAAAATAGGCAGCCATATATTTCCTGAAAAAATCGTTGCCGGTTTGCCTTTCGGCCAGTTGGCCGATATTGGTAAATATTGCTTTTAATTCTGCAGTCAGCAAATCACCGGCAGATGCGTATTTGCGTTTGCTAAAATCGGCGACCGCCTGGGTTATTGCCTGGTTAAGAGCATTGGTGTTAGCATCAATGCCATGCTGCGCCATTTCGCCTGGCTCGGGCTTTAAATTGCCGCCCTGTATAATATGCTGGATATTGCCATAGGCTTCGGAACTGCGGGGCGTGTTTGGTTCCTGCAAAATAAAGCTGCAGAAACCCAGCAATGCCTGGGCGCGTTTATTTTGATGAAAGCTTACCAGCGCATACATACGTTGCGTGCTGGCATGCTTTGGGTCAAGCTTTATTGCATCGATGGCTTTTGTCTCCGCCCCGGCGTATTGCTTATTTTTAAAATAGATTAAGCCTGATAAGTCGTAAGCTGCTACCCTTAATTTTTCATCGCCGATGATTACCTTTTGAAGATAAGGTAATCCATCCGTCCCTTTATCCGACAAAAACAACGAATAAGCCAGTTGATAATTCGTAAACATACTCCCGGTATCAATTTTTAAGGCCTGCCGGTATTTATCTATTGCTTCAGCATATTTTTTTTCATCATTCAGCTTTACGCCTTCTTTAACCAGTGCCCGGGCGTCATCTGTATTTTGCGCCGATGTTTCACCAGAGGCAACCGTTATAAAAATGCATATTATTAGGTATTTAATATATTTCATCTGCTAAAATTAGGAAGTGCGATTAACTAAAAGAAAAAATATTTAAAACATTACTTTATAACTGCTGTATAATTTCTGACTTTTGCACGTTAAAACGCGAACATCTGCTTTATGAAATTAGTATATACACCCATTATAATATTTGCTTTTTCCCTGTCTTCCCTAACATCGTGCTCGTCCAAACAAAGTGATAAAAAAACAGCTCCGTTACCCGGCCCTCAAGCCCCTTTTGATACGAAGGCGTTTTTAGCCTACAACCCGAAGGATGGGGATAAAAAAATTGATGCCGTGATGCAGAACCTGCATAAAACACGCGCTTTTAACGGCAATGTGCTGGTGGCCAAACATGGCAAAATAATATACGAAAAAGCGATTGGCTGGGCCGATTACCTGCACCGCGACAGCCTGAAAATAAACTCCCAATTTGAACTGGCCTCGGTTACCAAAACCATTACATCTACAGCCATACTGATGCTGTGGGAGCAAGGAAAACTAAAGCTGGACGACGATGTAAAGAAATTTTTCCCGGATTTCCCTTATGATGGAGTAACTATCCGTCTGCTGCTCACCCACCGCTCCGGGATGATGAACTATGTATATTTTACCGACGATTTATATCGCGCCGAACACCGCCTGCAACGCAAGGGGATTAGC
This sequence comes from Mucilaginibacter flavidus, assembly GCF_024055575.1. GTDB lineage: Bacteria > Bacteroidota > Bacteroidia > Sphingobacteriales > Sphingobacteriaceae > Mucilaginibacter > Mucilaginibacter flavidus. The sequence goes on from NZ_JAMXOE010000028.1 coordinate 45,263, forward strand.
AACGCCGACGAAATGGCGTTGATTGCCCAGTATAAGCCCCGTCCTTTTAATAAACCCAACGTCAGGTTTTTGTATAACAATTCAAACTTTATGGTGCTGGGCAGCATAATTGAAAAAGTAACCGGTCAATCATACGCTGATTTTGTAAAAACGCACATTTTTAAACCATCTGGGATGGAGCATACAGCCGCCTATTCAAAAGCGGTATACGATAAAATACCGGTTGATGTGGTGGGACACGACAGGGGGCAATGGCGCTACTCGGTAGCGCAGAACTTCCTGGATGGCCCGCTGGGCGATAAAGGCGTTTACAGCACAGTGGGCGACCTTTGGCTTTTCGACCGGTCGTTACGTAGCGGCAGGCTGTTGAAACAAGCCACTATGGATTCGGCATACGTACCGCGTAACCCTATGATCCATGGTCATTTTAGTTATGGTTACGGCTGGCGTATTTTTGAAGCCCCGGGTAAGCAGGTTATTTACCACACCGGTTGGTGGCATGGTTTCCGTCATATTTATTTGCGCGATATTAAAGATGACATTACCATTGTACTGCTATCAAACCTTTCAAATGGCAGCCTGTTAAAACTTGATGACCTGTTTAATGCCGCTGGTATGCCTATAGTGCGCAAAAGCGCTTATAAAGGTAATGGCGATACGAGTGATGACTAATTTTGTTGAAACGTTGTAATGTTTGAATGTTGAAATGTTAGCTTTATTTTTGCTTAAGTCAACATTACAACTTTTCACCGTTAAAACATTAAAACAACAAGACCATGTTCGATAAACTAATGCAGGCCCAGCAAAAGGCGGGCGAGGTAAAACAGCGCTTAGATGCGATAACTGTAACCGGCACCGCCGAGGGTGGAATGATTACCGTGACCGCCAATGCCAATAAAGCTATCCAATCGGTAGCAATTGACGACGATTTTTTTAAAGACGCAGATAAAGAGCAACTGGAGGAGCTTTTAGTTATTGCCATAAACAAGGCAATGGAGCAGGCCGAGAATGTAAGCCAGAGTGAGATGGGCGCCATGGCCAAAGATATGTTTGGCGGCCTGGGCGGTCTGTTTTAAGCGTTTTGATTTATACCTGTATTAATAAATATACCCTATGAAAACTACATTTTACGGGCAGTCAACCTTTATGCTTGAAGCCGGAGGGAAAAAACTATTGTTCGACCCATTTATTACCCCAAACCCTGAAGCAAAGGATATAGACATCCACAGTTTGAAGCCTGATTATATTTTGGTTTCGCACGGGCACGGCGACCACGTGGCCGATTTACTTGCCATACAAAAAAGCAGCGATGCCATAATAATCTGCATTGCCGAAATAGCGAATTGGTTGGGCAAACATGGCATAAATAATGCACACGGTATGAACATTGGCGGAGGCTTCAATTTTGAATTTGGCCGCGTAAAAATGGTAAATGCCATACACTCGAGTACATTGCCAGATGGTTCGCCGGGGGGAAATCCGGCGGGCTTTGTATTATATGTGGATGGAAAAGTTGTTTACTACGCAGGCGACACCGCCTTAACTTACGACATGAAACTGCTGGCCGACGAAAACCTGGATTGGGCCTATCTGCCTATTGGCGATAACTATACCATGGGCGTTGACGACGCAATAAAAGCCTCCGGGTTTATCAATTGCAAAAACATTATCGGTATGCATTATGATACTTTCCCGGTTATAAAAATTGATGTTGCCGAAGCAGAAGCAAAGTTTGTAAAGGCTGGCATCAATATTAAACTGCTAAAAATTGGCGAAAGCGTGGAGTTATAAAATTCCTCCTCGTACTTGTCAATGACAAGCTCTTTTAAAGCAAAAAGCCAGGAAAACTACCCCTGGCTTTTTGCTTTATTACGAGATCGTCTTTCGGACTAAATTAAATCACTGTCCCGTTTGCAATAACTGCACGTTTTTTCACTATCACAATGCCATCCTGCACTACGTAAGCGCCATAGTCGCCATTGGCAAGCGGCTCTCCTACGTTTATCGTAACGTCATCGCCGATGCAGGCGTTTTTATCAATAATGGCATTGCGGATATGGCATCTGTCGCCAATGCCCATAATAGGCGTCTGGCTTTCGTGCGATTCGGTAATTTGCTCCAGCGTTTGGTAGTTATCATTACCCATTACGTAGCAGTTTTCAATAACGGTTTCAAAGCCTATGCGGGTACGGATACCTATCAATGACCTGGTTAGCTGTTTTGCGTTGATGATACATCCATCGGCAATAATTACCTTATCCACATGTGTCCCCGACATTTTTGATGGCGGGAGCATGCGCGCACGGGTATAAATTGGGTGTTTATCAAACAAGTTAAATTGAGGGATGTCATCAGTTAAGCCGATGTTAGCTTCAAAAAATGATGGTATGGTACCGATATCTGTCCAATAACCCTCATATTGGTAGCTTAATACTCTGTGGTCGGTAATTGACTGCGGGATAATCTCCTTGCCAAAGTCGGTGCGTTCGTTACCTTCCAGCAATTCGTATAACAGCTTTTTATTAAAGATGTAAATACCCATTGAAGCCAGGTAAACACGGCCCTCAGCTTCCATTTGCGGACTAACCTCAGATGCCCAGCTCTCAAAGTTCGATTTCGGCTTTTCGATAAAGGCGGTTATCATGTTATTGTCGTCGGCCTTCAAAATACCAAAACCGGGAACATCATTTGCATGTACGGGGATGCTTGCTATTGAAATTTCCGCATTTGCAGCAACGTGTTTTTCAATCATATCGCCAAAATCCATCTGGTACAACTGGTCGCCCGATAGGATCAGTACGTATTCAAACTCATGTACGGCCAGGTGATGAAGGCATTGCCTAACCGCATCGGCAGTGCCCTGGTACCAGCCTACGTTGGTTGGGGTTTGCTCGGCAGCCAAAATATCAACAAACGCCTCGCTGAAATTGCTGAAGTGATAGGTGTTTTTTATATGCTTGTTCAGCGACGCCGAATTGAACTGGGTCAACACATACATGCGGTGGATGCCTGAATGAAGACAGTTTGAAATAGGGATATCCACCAAACGGTATTTACCCGCAATTGGTACCGCCGGCTTTGAGCGGGTGGTAGTTAACGGGGCCAAACGGCTGCCCTGGCCTCCGCCAAGAACAATGCAAATTACTTTAGAGGTCATATAGTTGGATTTAAGCTTTCGTATAAGGTTATATATTCTTTTGCTGAGCGGTCCCACGAAAAATCGAGCGCCATTATCACTTTGCGCAGGGCCTGGAAATGTTTGTCGTTATTATAAAGTGTTATTGCACGTGTAACTGCCATGCAAATATCTTCTACACTTGCATGATTATACCTTATGCCATAACCGCCTTCGTCGCCAAAATCAATTACGGTGTCATGTAATCCACCAGTGTTGCGCACCATTGGTAGTGTACCGTAACGCAACGAATATAGCTGGTTTAAACCACAAGGTTCAACGCGCGATGGCATCAGCAAAAAGTCGGCGCCTGCATAAATAGTATGGGCAAGGGCTTCATCATAGCCTATAAATACGTTGCATTGTTCGCTGTAAAAGTCGCGCAATTGCAGCAGTTCTATTTCGGTCTCTTTATCGCCTGCACCTAAAACAAGGAAGTTAAACTGGCCGGGGTGCTCGTTAAAGCTTTCCTCCATGGCAGTTGCAATCAGGTCGGCGCCTTTTTCAACAACCAGGCGGCCGATAAAGGCAATCAGTGGTTTATCTGTCGATAAGTTGAACCGGGTACATAAAACTTCCTTATTTGCCTGCTTGCCTTTTGGGAAAGTGTTGATGGTAAATTTTGCCGGCAGCATCGGGTCGGTTTTGGGGTTCCATACCGCCGTATCAATGCCATTTAGAATGCCCGTGCCTTTGCCCTTTTCGAGGTAAAATAAAAACTCCAGGCCATTTGAGTTAATGGTAAGCTCTTCCAGGTATGTGGGAGAAACCGTGGTGTAACGCCAACAGCATTTAACCGCGCAGGCCAAAGGGTTAATGGCTCCGGCCCAATCCAGCAACCCGGTTCTTGATAAATCAATCTCGGGAAGGTAGGATAGCTTGTCCCAGCCGAAGGCGCCATGATATTGCCCGTTGTGGATGGTAAATACAGTTGGCGTGGCAGCCAGCCGGGTGTATAATCTTGAATGTTGCAAAAGGAACGGCACCAGCCCCGAATGATGATCATGACAATGAATCAAATCGGGCGACTGCTGCGAATAGCTGATCCAATCTAAAAATGCTATCTGGAAAGCAATGAACTGCTCTGTTTCGTCGGGATAGCTGTAAATTTCGGTACGGTCGATAAGTCCCGGGATTTTTACCAGATAGAGTTCGAAACCTAGTTTATCAGTTTTCTCTTTTAATATCTCAAAAAACAAACGGCGTGTGCCTAATAAGGTCGAACTAACAAAAACGGTATCGAATTCGTTTTCCTGGACAAATTTACGGTCGTAATAAGGCATTACCACAGCAGCCTGGTGTCCGGCCTGGTTTTGATATTTGGGCAACGCGCCCACAACATCGGCAAGGCCGCCAACTTTTGCAACTGGGTAACACTCGGCACTTAGGTGAAAAACTCTCATAGGAGGAATTTATTGGCTCAATTTAAGCAAACAATTGTTTAAATATAGAACCCTGCGGCCTATAATCTGTTTAAAAAAATAATTTTTATTATTTGTTTACCCGATGTGGCTATTCATTTATAAAATACAAGGCTTAATGCTTGAATTTTATAATATTGATATTTTTTGGATGCGGATCAGTCCGGTTTTTAAGAAAATCGTAATGAGCTATTGGTTGAATTAGCTCCATCTTGTCCGAATTTTGCCTGTTTAGCCGGTCTGCTATCGCACCCGGCCGATCTTCGAATACGAAGGCGTCACCGGTCTGCAGGCATCCCACTTACAAAAATGGAACACTAAGCGAAGATGGCATAAAAATCAGAGTCGTTGATAATCAGCATATTTCACAGCGTTCCGGGTGTTCCGCGTGTGAAAATGGAACGCTTTGCCGGTGTAAAGATCACCTGTATGGGGAATATTACACGATCAATGCACCCCGCTGTTAACGGTCAAAAAAAGCCGCGTCGTTAAAACGCGGCTCAATTATTTATCGGTAAATGTAATTGCAGCTATACAATATAATTCCAGTTATGCGGGTCGGGCGCCAGGCCATACCTTATGTCATTCAGCGTTTTCAACATCTTTTTCGAAAACTCCCGGGTTTCAGGGTCAGTTAAAAAATACTCTTCGTCTTTGTAGTACAACGAGGCTATCGGTGCAATAGTAAAGGCAGTGCCGGCGCCAAATGCGTCGGTAAGTTTCCCGTTTTCGGCTCCGGCAATCAGTTCGGCTATAGCTACCGGGCGTTCCTCAACCGTGTAACCCATATCGCGGGCAAGGGTTAATATAGTATCGCGCGTAACGCCTTTTAAGATGGTGTTTTTATCAGTCGCCGGTGTTATCAGCTTACCATCGAGCAAAAACATAGCGTTGGCGGCGCCCATTTCTTCTACATATTTATGCTCTTTGGCATCGGTCCATATCAGTTGGTCAAAGCCTTCCTGCATGGCCTTACGGGCCGGAAGCATAGCACCTCCGTAATTTCCGGCTGCTTTGGCATAACCATACCCGCCCTCGGCAGCACGGGTGTAATTTGTTTCTATTTTAACCCTTAACGGTTTGGTAAAATAGGGCCCGACAGGACAAGTTAACACAATGTATTTGTAGGTTGTGGATGGAGTAACACCGAGGAAAGCCTCAGTGGCGAACATGTATGGCCTTATATATAACGAATGGTTAGGTTTTGAAGGAACCCAGTCGCGGTCGATATCAACCAGCGTAGCTATACTCTTAATAAATATTTCTTCGGGTAATTCCGGCATGCAAAGCCGCTCGGCTGATTTGTTAAACCGCTCCGCATTTTTGTCTATCCTAAAAATAGCAGCCTTGCCATCCGCTTGTTTAAAAGCCTTCAAGCCCTCAAAAAAGGCCTGCCCGTAGTGCAATGACGATGATGCCGGACTAAGACTGATTTCGGCATACGGCACAATTTGGAAGTTTTTCCACTCGCCATCGGCATAATCAGCCATAAACATATGGTCGGAAAATGTTCTGCCAAATTGCAGGCTATTAAAATCCGTTTCGGCCAGGCGTGAGTGGTCTGTTTTTTTAATGCTGATATCGATGGTTGCCGTCATAATTGCTAGTGTTGCTGTAAAATTAAAAAAAGGAACTGAATACATTGCCGGTCTATCGGTTATTTAAGTGCCTTTGTTACCTTTTATTTCCCAGCCCTTCTTTTTAAAACCCTGTTTCTTAACAGGAGGTTCAAACTTTTTAAATTTAACTTTTAGCTGGAAAAGGTGTAAATCCAGGCCGTCGGCCCAAAAATCGGGGTTAACGTCGAGCAAGGTAAAGTTAAATTTATTAAAAAATGCCGTAGAATGCTGCGACGCCAGTGCTTCGATAACTTCCGCATTTTTTCCGTCCCTTATTTCCTTGATAACCTGTCGCAAAACTAAAGTGCCAAGCTGCCGGTTCTGAAACTGCGGCTTAAACATCACCCACGATATAAAAGCTGTTTTCAAATAGTTTACACTATACCCGCCGCCGCCAACTATCTCATCGCCTATTACTACCACATAGTAGTTTTGAGCATTACGGTCCAAAAAATCAGACAGGTTGCGCCCCTGCGACTCAGCAAAATACGAAGGGCAATTTACCTGGAAGATTTTATGTATGGCCGGGTAATTGTGCCGTTTAAACTTCCTCAATACTATTTCATCGTCACCGGGCATGCTCATCTCCGTTCAGTCCCCTACCAATCGGGGTTAAATTTTACCCAATAAATATCGTCGAGCCCGTTGCCCGGTTCAGTTATCAAATTTTTCATTTCATCATAAGTAACGGCTTTGTCGCTATCCCATTCCTTACGCAGGCGGTTGCTGGTAAAAATTAAATACTTTTTATCCGCAGTAACATAAGGACAATAGTCGAGGCCCGTTGAATTAATAGGTACGGGTAACTGTCGCGCAGGTTGCCAAATGCCCGCATCATTTTTTTTACTCATGTACAGGTCACCGCTACCCACCCTGCCCGCGCGGCTTTCAGCGCCGAATATTATAAACTGCTCATCCGGGTCGACAAAGGCATTAAACTCGCCGGTTTTTGAATTGATGGCTTCGGGCAGGCTTTCGGGCGCAGCGTACCCATCGGCTGTTTTCTTGCAAACCACAATGTCCTCGCCGCCTTTACCATAAGGTGCTTCAACTGTGAAATATAAATTGCCGTTTTTTGCAACACTGGGGTAATATTCATTTTTGTCGGTATTAACCGTTGGCCCCAGGTTAACCGGTTCACCCCATTTACCATCTGCCCCGCGCGATACCTTCCAAATGTCGTAATCTTTCGGCTGACTGCCTTTTAATGGCCGGTTCGAAACAAAAAATATCGTATTGCCGTCGGCCGAAAAAGTAGCCTCCAGATCGGCAAAAACGCCCGAAAAAGGTGCCATCTCCGGTTTGCCCCAAACCCCTTTTACTTTTGCCACTCTGAGGATAAAGCTTGCAAACCTCAAATGCTGAACGGTAAAAAATATCTCGTCGCCTTTGGGCGAGATTGTAAAATCGCGGTTGGCCAACCCGTCGGTCAAAATTCCGCGGGCAAATAGTTGCGGGGTGTCTCCGGGCAGATTATTGTCCGGGTAGGTGCTTTGAGAAAACGCACAATGAGTGGAAATGAATAACAGGCATAGCGCTGTAAACTGTTTTATCATTTAACAGGGTGTTTAATTGGTTTATTTATAATCCAACGGAAGCTTATATGCGGTTTTAATCACCCATCAGGTCGGCAAAACTAGTTAAAATGCCCACGGCTAAAATCCCCCTGCGCGGGGGATTTTACTGTTGAATAATTTGCAGCATATTGTATATTTAAAGTTAAATATTATGCAACTAAAAAAAGCCGGCATTAAGGGCTTTTACGCCCTATTGATAGCGCTCCCGGTATTTACATTCGCACAATCAGACTTTAAAAACCTGGTTGCTGCCGAGAAGACTTTCGCGCAGTATTCTGTGGAACACAGCACACAGCAGGCGTTTATGCGTTTTTTAGCTGACGACGGCCTTTTTTTTAAAAAAGGCCAGCCGGTTAACGGTAAAGAACGCTGGGCAACCATAAAACCCGACAGTTCGAAACTGAGCTGGTACCCTGCGTTTGCCGACGTCGAAGCATCTAGCGAGTTGGGTTTTACAACAGGTCCCTGGGAGTACCGGGAAAACAAAGCCGACAAGGATGCCGGGGCCTTTGGTAACTACATCACCATATGGAAAAAGCAGGCCGATGGCACCTGGAAAGCCGCTATTGACCTTGGTATATCACATGCGAAACCCAGGGCTGAAGAATTACCGGCTTACGGTACCCCAACTTTTGCCGTAGCCGGCCATTCCACCAACAAGGCGTTACTGGCCGCCGAATCAAAATTTATTGCCGCAACAGGCAGCGTCTATCAGCAAAACAGCAATTCTGCCGTTAAAATTTTTCGCCCGGGCCAGCCTTATATTACCACCCAGGCTGCCGATGCTGAGCGGGCTGATTTTACCTATACACTAATAGGCAGCGGCATCGCCAAGTCGGGTGAACTGGGCTATGTTTACGGGCAAGCTATTGTTAAAAACGGCGATAAAATATCAAACGGCTCGTACCTGCGTATCTGGAAACTGCACGACAAAAAATGGGAACTTAATGTGGAGGTAGTGGGTTTACAATAGTTGCCTGGCAGGCTGTGTCGCATTAAGTTAAATAAATGTTTTATTTTAATACTTAATGTAATATATTTGCCCTCCGCAAAACGGGGGATTAGCTCAGCTGGCTAGAGCGCTTGCATGGCATGCAAGAGGTCATCGGTTCGACTCCGATATTCTCCACTTAGATAATCAGGGCTTTACGATACATCGTAAAGCTTTTTTTCTTTCAAGTAAAACACAAGTAAAACATAACATAGGTTTAAATGGGTGAAAATTCCACTCTTTAGCTTTTGATTTTATTTTAGGCCACGTTCAGCGGTATTGCTACACCCTATAACTTCTCCGTAGATTGCATCTACGGACAACTATGCCTGTAGTTTCTAACTACAGGCATATTATTTATATTTACCACAACCTAATTTATCATTTCATGGCACGCAAAGGTTATATCATAGGCGATCAGCTGGCAATGTATTATCTTACTTTTACGGTTGTTGGCTGGATTGACATTTTTACCCGCCAATCCTACCGCGAAATTGTGATTGAATAGCTGAAACACTGTCAGCAAAATAAAGGACTGCATTTGCATGCTTATGTCATCATGTCGAACCATATACATTTAATTGTATCAGCAGATGAAGGTTTTACCGTAAGTGGCTTTATAAGAGATTGCAAAAAACATACATCAAAGAGCATACTTGATGATATTGAAAACAGTGGCGTTGAAAGTCGCCGCGAATGGATGCTTCATCAATTTAAGTATTATGCGTCGCGGAACGCACGTAACGACACGTATCAATTATGGGAGCACGATAATCATCCAATTGAATTAATATCACGCGAATTTATACAACAACGAATAGACTATATTCATCAAAATCCGGTTGTGGCTGGCCTGGTTTATCGTGCGGAAGACTATATTTATTCCAGCGCGTCCAATTATGCCGGGCTTGATCAGATTATTGATGTAGATTGTTTGTTTGATATACTGTAGTTAGAAACTACAGGCATAGTTGTCCGTAGATGCAATCTACGGACAGCGGGGGGACGCTTGCGGCAGCGAAAGCAGAAGAAACTAAAATGCACAAAAATTAATCTAAAGAATAACAATTTATGGAAACATATGAATCAATAAAACAATTGATAATTGAAAATGCTGATATAATAAATTTTGGAGAATTTAGTCAAGGCGTTTCTAAAGCATGGATTAAGAAAGCACAAGATCGTTTAAACGTCACATTCCCGCCGTCCTATACCTGGTGGTTAGAAAACTATTCTGGCGGTGAAGTGCTTGGAGAAGAAATTTTTAGTGTGTACGAAATGGATTTTGATGAAGTTGTAGGGGGAGATATCGTTTATATTAACGAGCTTAATAGAAGAAATCAATCATCTAATCTCAACCAATTGGTTATTCAGGAAACAGACAGAGCGGAGGTTTTTTATTTTGATTTAACGAAATTCGATAAAAATAGAGAGTATCAAGTTTATCTTGATTTTGCAGATTACAACGGCAAATATGCTGATAACTTTTTAGAATTTCTTGCAAAGAGAATAAGAGATATTCAATAGTATTTTTCAACTTCACAAGCTGCTGCAAGGCTAGAGCCTGGTGGTCCGCTGATATGTAGCCCGCGTTCTTAACAACATCCAGTTAGCCCGCTTTACAAACAAAGCGGGCTATTTTTACAACACAAAATTTGTAGTTTTAAAACAAAAGCCGTAACTACAAATTCCATAATCCGGAAGGAATATATTTTATAAGTTTTGCCACCGTGTTTTAGGTTGATGTATTTGGCCGCAGGTTATCATCGGCTAATTATATTTACGATAAAATTGGAGCGCCTGATAATCAGCGTGTTTCATAGCGTTCCGAGTGTTCCGTACAAAAATGGAACGCTTTGCGCGTTTACCGCTATACCCCCGAATAAATCAACATCCCCAACCCGGCAATAAACAACACGAACATTGCCGTAATCAACCCGCCCGTTGAAGTGTCCTTTTGTTTAAATTCTTTCCAAATAAAAACACCCCAAAAAGCGGCAACCATGGTTGCACCCTGGCCGAGGCCATATGATATGGCGGGCCCGGCTTTGCCGGCGGCGATCAGGTTAAATGAATTGCCGACGCCCCAAATTAGTCCACCGAGTATGCCTGTAAGGTGCAGCGTGAATTTGCCTTTAAACCAGGCGCGGTAGCTGGTTGGGGCGCCTTCAAAGGGTTTGTAAATAAGGATGCTGTTGAATACAAAATTGCTGATAAATATGCCGAGCGAAAAAATAAACACGGCGGTATAAGGCGTCATTTTTCCAACGGCGGGTTGCTCAAAATTCGACAGGTCCATTGAGGACGCAATAAACCGGTAAAACAGCGACATCAGCAAGCCCGCCAAAACGGATAACAGCAGCCCTTTAAACGAGAGTTTTTTGTTGCTTTTGTTCGATTTTTGATAAGCAATGGCGTTTACAATTATGGCGGCCATAATTAAAACTATGCCGATTATAATATACTGCAGGTTCCCCTGCGGCACCGATGCATAATTGACCACAACCCCCACCACCAGCGCAATCCCAATACCCACCGGGAAAGCCACCGCCATACCCGCAATAGAAATGGCCGCCGACAATAAAATATTCGCCGCGTTAAATATTAGGCCACCTATTAAGGCTTTGATCAGGTTGCCGCTGTCGGCTTGTTTTAAGTCGGCTAAAAAGCTGCGGCCGCCGTGCCCATAGCTGCCCAGCGTTAATGCCGAAAGCAGCGAAAACAGCACGACGCCGATAACGTAATCCCAATAAAACAGCTCGAAGCGCCAGTTTTTGCCAGCAATTTTCTGGGTGTTGGCCCACGAGCCCCAGCAAATCATAGTGATGACACAAAATAACACGGCTACAGGATAGGTTGAAATGATAAACATATCGTAATTAATTAGGTTTAAAATCAGTTCAATTCGTGCAGGTACGGCGCCGATGCCTGCGCCCCCATACGGCACACCGAGATGGATGCCGCTCGGATGGCAAATGGCACAGCTTCCAAAATGGTTTGTTCGTTAAAAAGTGCTACAACCAGGGCTCCGTTAAAAACATCGCCGGCGGCGGTGGTATCAACAGCATCACAAACCGGTGCATCAAAAAAATCACACACGCCATTGTGCAGCAGTAAGGCCCCTTCGGCGCCCATAGTAATAATAACCGTTTCAATACCCTTTGCAGCAAGCGCCCTGGCAGCCGCCTCAGCGCTGTCGCGACCGGTAACTTTAATGCCGGTAAGTAATGCGGCCTCAGTTTCGTTAGGGGTGATGATAGAAATATTGCGCAGCAGATCGTCAGGTAGCGGGCAAGCCGGCGCAGGATTAAGCACTACCGGTACATTTTTTGCCGCCGCCAGGTTTACAACATATTCGACCGTTTCCAGGGGGATTTCGAGCTGTACTAATACCAGGCTGGCATTTTCAATAATGTGTTCTGCCGGTTGCAGATCGGCGGGTTTTAAAGCGGCATTGGCGCCCGATGCCACCACGATACAGTTCTCGCCATTGGCATCAACCGTTATCAGCGCCACTCCCGATGGGTTTTCAGTATCCGGGATAATAAAACCGGTATCAATTCCTTCCTGCTTGAATAATTCAATGGCCTGTCTCCCAAAAATGTCATCGCCCGTTTTGGCGATAAAAACAACATTGCCGCCCAGTCGCGCCGCTGCAACGGCCTGGTTAGCGCCTTTGCCGCCGGCATTCATCATAAAGGTGCCGCCCAAAACGGTTTCGCCGGGCGCCGGTAAAAGCGCGGCCTTAACAACCATGTCGGTATTTGAACTTCCCACTACAACAATATAGGGTTTCATCAGGATAATTGGTTTTAAATCGGTAATGCAGGCGGGATGGAAAGATGGACGAAATGCCTGTTTATAATTATCATTGAAATTAGCGGATTTTATTTGAAAAGAAGAAAAAAACTATAGGGGATGCGTGCAACGAATACGATATGCATAAAAAATCAATGAAATCAGGCCATCATCGAAATCAACGGTTTATCTTTGCCACATGCTCAAGCCCATCTCTAACCTCCAACCGCTAATCTCCCCAACCAAATGAGAATAATGGCCTTCGACTACGGCACCAAACGCATCGGCATCGCCGTTACCGACCCGATGCAAATTATCGCCACCGGCCTGGATACCATCCACCCCATGCATATCCTCGACTACCTAAAAAAATACCTGCAAACCGAACCGGTAGAACGCTTTATTGTAGGCGAACCCAAGCAGATGGACAATACCCCGTCCCAATCGGCCATACATGTAAAGGGCTTTGTAAACCTGCTCAACAAAACCTTTCCCCAAATCCCCGTTGAAATGCTGGACGAACGGTTCACCTCCAAAATGGCTTCGGCTACCATCGCCCAAAGTGGAATGAACAAAAAGAATAGGCAGAATAAGGAGTTGGTGGATACGATATCGGCAGTGATACTTTTACAATCATATATGGATACTACACGGTTTTGATAATACAATCCGGCTGACTGTTTTAAGCCTTAATTGAATTTCCCTGTGAAACTTTTATTCCTCTTCTTATATTATCTCATACTATGAATGACCCCTCTCAACCCAATGATATCATATTTTACAACACGCCGACAGGTAGTGTTAAAATTGAAGTAGTATTTAATGACGAGACTTTTTGGCTTAGTCAAAAACGGATGGCTGAGCTTTTTGGCGTGGAGGTGCCGGCTGTTAGTAAGCACTTAAAAAACATTTTCGAAAGTGATGAACTCAACGAAACTTCAGTTGTTTCCAAAATGGAAACAACTGCCAATGATGGAAAAAAATATATAACGGCATTCTACAACCTTGACGCAATTATAGCCGTTGGCTATCGGGTAAATAGTTTCCAGGCAACACAATTTAGAATCTGGGCCACCAAAATACTTAAAGAGTTTATAATTAAAGGGTTTGTATTAGACGACGAACGTTTAAAGCAAGGTAAGAGGTTCGGCAGAGACTACTTTGATGAGCTCTTGGAGCGCATCAGGGAGATTCGTGCCAGTGAACGGCGTTTCTATCTTAAAATAACGGATATTTATGAACAGTGCAGTATCGATTATAATAAAGATGCGGCTGTAACTCAAAAGTTTTTTAAAACAGTTCAAAACAAACTGCATTTTGCTATATCCGGAAAAACTGCAGCACAACTCATAATTGAACGGGCCGATGCCGATAAGCCTAATATGGGATTGCAAACATGGAAAAATTCACCATCGGGCAAGATATTGAAAAGTGATATAACCATAGCAAAAAACTACCTGGTTGAAAAAGAAATTAAAGACCTGGAAAGAATAGTTACAATGTACCTTGACTTTGCCGAATTGCAGGCATCCCGGCAAATATCTATGAAAATGACAGATTGGATAGTTCGTCTCGATGCGTTCCTGAAATTTAACGAATATCAACTGTTACAAGATGCAGGGTCTGTAAAGCACGACGTGGCCGTAGAATTAGCTGAACAAGAATATGATAAATTCAGGATTGTGCAAGACGAAAAGTTTGAAAGCGATTTTGATAAAGAGATAAAAAGGATAAAGCTGGGTAAAAAAGGCGACAAGGGTGGTTTGTAAAGATTTAGTTATCAATGAACTATATCAAATTCAATCGCAAACGACGAAGGTTAAATTTCCATTAAAAATAAATTTCCTATTTTTGCGCCATGGAAATTTTGGATCCCACCCTCCAAACGTACCTCGATAACCACTGCGAGCCCGAGCCGGAAGCGCTGCAGGTTATCAACCGCGAGACTTATTTAAAGGTGTTGCGGCCGCATATGCTGTCGGGCCATTACCAGGGGCGGGTACTTAGTTTTTTGAGTAAAATGGTGCAGCCGGAAGCTATTTTAGAAGTGGGCACATTTACCGGGTATGCTACCATTTGCCTGGCCGAAGGCTTAACCGAAGATGGCGTTATCCATACCATAGAAGTTAACCGCGAATTGGAGCCGATGCTCAATTCACACTTTAACTTAACAAATGTTAGCAAAAAAATAAAACAGCATTTTGGCGATGCCACCGCAATAATTCCTGCTTTAGACGTTAAAAAATGGGATTTGGTGTTTATTGATGCCGACAAAAAGAATAATTATACCTATTTTCAACTTGTATTAAACAAAGTAAGGTCCGGAGGATTAATAATAATTGATAATGTTTTGTGGAAAGGGAAAGTGTATGGCGAAGATAATGACGCCGACACAGCGCTCATCCGCGAACTAAATGACCGCATTTCCGTAGACAGCCGTGTAGAAAAAATGATTCTGCCCGTGCGTGATGGATTGCTGGTCATCAGAAAAAAGTAAATTATGAAGAAACTCGTACTAGTTACAATGTTGCTGTCTTCAGCACTATTGGCCGTTGCGCAAAAAAACACCCCCAAATCGTATATCGATCAGTTTAAAGATGATGCCATAAAAATTATGCACCAAACCGGCGTGCCGGCCAGCATTGTTTTAGGTGTTGCCATGCACGAGTCGGGTTGCGGCAACAGCACGCTGGCGCAAAACCTTAACAACCAGTTTGGTGTAAAGGGCGGCGGCGGCGCAACCTTCGTTAAACATAACAAGGTTGTAAAAACAAAATATAAACGCTACCAATCGGTATATGACTCCTTCCAGGATTTTGCCCGCATTATGACCGAGCGCAGCGAGTTTAGTGGCCTGGCTGCTAAATTTACCCATACAGATTACACCGGCTGGGCGCGTGGTATTCAAAAACGCGGCTACTGCAGCAGCCATACCTGGGCATCGCAGGTAATGGGCATTATCAAAAAATATCACCTTTACAATTTCGACGAAAACCCGAATGATGCTGAAAATCAGCCAAACCAGGCCGAAATAGCACAAAACAGGTAAAAAATACCGGTTTTTGCTGCTTAATGCAACCTACTTACCACAAACTCCGTTATAAGGCATAATTAGGGCCCGGACAAACCAGGCCCATGATATTGATTTATTATTGAGATGAGGAAAATCGTATATTTATTTATAGGGTTATTTTTTGCAACAGGTTGTTCGGCCCGTAAAGGGGCTGTTAACGACAGGGCTGCCCGCAAAAATAACCGGAGCATTCAAAAAGAGCGTGGCGCGGCCGCAGCGGCTGATTTCAAGCCGCAAACATCAGTACAATATATTGAAAGATATAAGGACATCGCCATACAGGAGATGAACCAATACGGCATACCCGCAAGTATAACATTGGCGCAGGGCCTGTTTGAGTCGGGCAGCGGGAATGGCGAACTGGCACGGGTAGCCAATAACCACTTTGGCATAAAAACCTCGCCAAACTGGACTGGCAAAGTATATTATAAGGATGATGACAATGCGAACGATGCTTTCCGGGTTTATGATAAACCGGAAGACTCCTTCCGCGACCACTCCGTTTTCCTGCAAAAGAAAAACTACACGCATTTGTTCGAACTGGATAAAAACGATTACAAAGGCTGGGCTTACGGGCTTAAAAAAGGCGGTTATGCCACCAACCCTAAATACCCTCAGATGCTGATTAACATCATTGAAAAATATAACCTTGACCAGTACGATAGCCCCGATAGCGAAGTAGCTAAAATTAAAAGGGTAGACCGCGTGTTTACCACTATCTACAAAAAAGAAGATAAGGCCGCGAAAGACTCGATCCAAAATCCGCCAATAACCACTAAAACATACGTTATAAAACCCGGCGACACACTATACAACATTTCCAAACGTTTTGGGATAGCTGTCGACAGCCTGAAATCGATTAACAATATTGCGGGTAATACTGTAAAAGTTGGTCAGAAGATTGTGGTGACGCGGTAAGGAAGCGCATTAAAGCAACGAAGAGAGGTTTTTTAAACAAACAATAAATCTTGAATATCGAATGGTGGCTATGCTTCATCATTCGATATTGTTTTTTAAGCCCCCCTGCCAAATTCGTCGAAATGCTGTTAATTATTGTTAAATAGTATCCGTAAGATTAGCTGAAAGCTGTAGTTTTAGCGTCGCAAATGAAATGGGGTTTAATTTTTTTCTTTTTAATAATTGCAGGCAAATGTTTTTCGCAGGATAAAGCAGCTGCGGTTGCTGTGCCAGGCGATGGAAAAACGGTTTCGGGTATTGTTTTCGATAAAGAGAGCCACGACCGCATTGCAACCGTAAGCGTCCATAACATCACCACAGGCATAGTTGCGTATGACAATTTAAAAGGCGAATTTACTATAGCGGCCCAGGCCGGCGACCAACTCGTTTTTGCCCGCGCCGAGTACCACCCCGATACCGTTAAAATTAAAGACAACACCCCACTGGCCATTTACATGGCACCTCAGGCCATACGCCTGCGCGAGGTAACCATACACGATACTGCGTTTAGTCCTGAGCGCAGGCTGATAGCCACCAAACAGCAATTCAGCAAGGCCTATGGCTCACTTGCATACGATAATTTTTTGAGTTCTTCGCCGGGTAGTGGCGCCGGATTAAGTATCGATGCTTTATGGAACTCCATCAGCAAAAGCGGCCGCAATGCTGAACGCCTGCGCAACACCATTGAAACCGACTTTGAGCAAAACACCATCGACTATCGTTTTAATCGCACCTACGTAGGGCATATTACCGGCTTGGCAGACGATAAGCTTACCGCATTTATGACGCGCTACCGCCCGGGCTTTTACACCACCAAAACAGCCACCGAATACGAGTTTGTGGCAATGATACGCGCCAACCTGCGCCGTTATTTACGTAACCAGCGCACCTATGCCTTGCCAAAGCTTGTCACACCGCCCGGGACAAATTGAGCAAACAGACATTATTCCTCCATTTTTTTGCTGAAAACATCGCCAGGTTGTGGAGAAACTCCACACATTGTTTTTAATGCAGAATATATAACAATATAACAATCAGGCAATTGGCAGCAATCCAGCCGTTTGGCACCTTTATGTATATACTGTTATCACTAAATTGAAAAACCCATGAAAAAACTAATTAGTATGATTGCTTTAGCAGCAATCTCATTCGGAAGTGTATATGCACATGCAACAGTAAGCAAAACAAACACAATGCAAACTGACACATCAAAGAAAAAGAAAACCAAACCAATGAAGAAGGATTCAACAAGCAAGAAAAAAGATTCGACACTTGTGAAAACTCAGAAGTAAGCTTCATTTAAATAGAAAACCCGCCTTGTTTTAAACATAGGGCGGCTTTTTTATTTTGCTTAATTTAACCACGGAGGCGCAGAGTGAAGACACAAAGCGCACAGAGAAGACTTATTGAATTGACAGGCTCCGTGCTCTCCGTGCCTTCTTAGCGTGCTCTGCGGTTAATCGGCTACGGCCACAGGCCCTTTCTCACAATTCTTTTTACCAAACAGCGTTTATAAGAGTAAATTCATTTTAGTAATTTTATTTTATGAAATCATTAGTCTTAATTCCCGCTTTTATTTTGCTCGCATTTAGCTGTTCGGCACAAAAAAAGATTGCTGCTAAAGATGCATCAAAGCATTTGGGCGAAACGCTGATGATATGCGATAGAGTTTATGCCACCGCGGTGGTAAAAGGCGAAAACGTTACACTGCTTTACCTGGGCAGCGAAACTGGTCAATATTTAACGGCACTGGTAAAAGGGCCCGAAAACCCCAAATTCAATTGGCACCCCGAGCGCGACTTTAAGGGCCGCAGTGTATGCCTTTCCGGTAAAATTGTAGATTATAAAGGCAGGCCCGCTATATACGTTACCGATGCATCGCAGTTGAAGATTGATGCCGGTATAATTACACCCTGATAACAGTTAGAAAGACCACCCCGGGCCGTATTGTAGTGTCGGATTTTAATGCGACGGAAAATTAAACAGTCTGCAACGGATGTTCCTCTTCCTTCAACACTAAATCCGCGGCATGTTTAAGTTTCTCGCGGCGTAAATAGCGCCAGTGCAGCAGACCGATCAGTAATGCGGCTATGCCTTCGCACATCAGGGTGTCGGCAGGGCCAATCCATTTGGAAACGACACCCACCAGCAATCCACCGAGCGGTTGCATCCCAAAAAACGCCATCACATAAAAGCTGATAACCCGGCCCCGCATATCGGGCTCCACGGTAGTTTGTATCAGGGTACTACTCACCGTAATTTGCGACATCATCCCAAAGCCGGCTATTGTGGCAAAAGCCAGGGCAAGCCCGTAAATGTGCGCGTGCGAAAACAAAATAAGCCCGGTGCCAAACACCAGCGTATTGATAAACAATATTTTTTTAAGATTAGCCCCCGCCTTTTGCGATGCCAGGAATATGGCCCCCGAAAATGCACCCAGCCCGATAAAACTGTCAATTACACCGAATGTTGATGCTGTACCTTTAAATACGTCTTTTGCATAATAGGCAATCAGTGTGTTAAACGGCAAAACCATCAGGCCCACCAGGGCAAGCATTACCAGTACAAAAGCAATCGAGGGCGTACGTTTTATATAAGCAAAACCTTCTTTTAACTCGCCGAAAACGTCTTTTTTGTGCTCTTTCTTAATGAATTTGGCCAACCGCATCATTAACAACGATGCAATTACCGCTACGAAACTTAGCGCATTTAGTAAAAAACAAACACCATCGCCCAACCCTTCCAGCACCAAACCGGCCAGCGCCGGGCCAACAATGCGCGACAAGTTTACCATCGACGAATTTAATGCCAGCGCATTTGGCAAATCCCTTTTATCGTCGACCATCTCATAAACCAGCGACTGCCGCGCCGGCACATCAAAGGCGTTGATAATGCCCAGCAAAACGCTGAGGCCGATGATCTCCCAAACCTGGTAATGGTTAAGCAATATCAATATGGCCAATAGGCCTGCCTGCACCAGCGAGGCGATTTGTGTAATAAGCAATACCTTGTAACGGTTATAGCGGTCGCTCACCACGCCGCCTATCAGCGAAAATAAAAAAGAAGGAAAAAGGCTGGCGAAAAGCGTTACCCCCAGCATCAAGGTTGAATGCGTTAGCGAATAGATAACCCAACTAACCGCCGTCCTCTGCATCCACGTGCCGATCAACGAAACCGACTGCCCGGCAAAATATAAACTGTAATTGCGGCTCTTAAAAGCCCTGAATAACCTGAATGATGTTAGTGTTTCTGTTGTCATTAATTATATCTCTCCCTCTTAAATCTTTCATTATAAGTTAATTAGTCCCGTCATTGCGAGGAACGAAGCAACCTCTACGCTGGACATTCATGAACCTAGATAATTGTGGTGACCTAAACGCGGCTGGTAGGCTGCCACAAAGCCTCAGTTTCATTGATTTGCATGTGCAGAGATTGCTTCGTTCCTCGCAACGACGCCCGGAGTGTGTCCCACAATCTTTACCAACGCCCCTATCGCCACCTTCAGCGCCGCCTGCTCTTCCGGCGTACACACAGCCGTAATAGCCGACGCCAGCCACTCATCCCGCTCATGCCGGAATTGCATTAAGGTATGCTCACCATGAGTAGATAGCGAAACATTTACTTTGCGTTTATCCGTCTCCGAGGCCACACGCACAATATACCCCAGCTCAAACAAATGATTTAATACCTGCGACATGGATTGGTTGGTAATCATCTCATTAGCCGCCAGCTCGCTCGGCAACATGCTTTTATTTTGATAAAGCTGCGCCATAGTCGACCGCTCGGTTAACGATAACTGTAACCCTGTTGGTGATTCCTTTCGCAGCTTTTTTATCAGTCTTGTGGTTGCCGTGCGCAGGTCGGATGCAAATTGGGTGTTAGTTTGATTGTTCATTTATTTGTAAGGCAAACTAATAAGTTTGCCTTACAAATATACGATGGAAATGTTTGCAGTGGAAGGGGTGATTATCATGGGAGGGTAAAAGAATGCGGAACATACTCCCACATCGTTAGGACGATTCGTTGTGTTTGTTTTTTTAGGAATTTATTAAGGATAATATATATTTGCAGTCCGGATAAATTTTTCGGGATGTAGCGTAGCCCGGTATCGCGCCAGCATGGGGTGCTGGAGGTCGGAAGTTCGAATCTTCTCATCCCGACAAAATTGACCCCAACAAAGTCAAAAACCCCTTAAATCGTATGATTTAGGGGGTTTTTACTTTTTTACACCCCCCTATTTAATCAAGTTATATCAAAGAAAATGTGCCCTATTCGGTGCCCCTTTTTAATTTTTTAAATTAGGGCCACAGAAAGCGTTTATTAAACTGATAGTCAATGAATTAGTTAATAAGTTTTGATGCCATTTGAGGCCCTTTAAGCGGATAAAATAGCCTTAGTGTTGTGCCCCTTTTTGAGCGTCGTCCAAATGACATCAAATGATGCTTTTTTAACTTAATAAATGACAATATATGAGCACAGCAAACAACACCTTCGGCATTACTTTTTACATAAAAAGGAATAAAGCCACACAATCGGGGAAAGCCCCGATTTACGCCAGAATCACTATAAATGGCGCCAGAATGGATATTTCTATCAAACGAACGGTGGACCCTGACAACTGGAACGCAGGCAAGGGGATGGCCAAAGGCACCAAAGAAGAAATGGCACTATTAAACAATTACCTTGAAAAATACCGTTCCGGGATCGTGGAATCCTACCAGGAACTTGTATTGCACAAACGGTTGATTACCGCCGAACTCGTCAGGGACAAATTTACAGGAAAGGACCAGTCGGAATTTACCCTCACCAAATTGATGGAATATCATAATGACGATCAGGGAAATATTTTAGAGCCGGGAACCATGAAGAATTATTATACCACACAAAAATACGTCCGGGAGTTTATGGAGAAGCGTCATAAAACCAGGGACAAATATCTATCGGAACTTAGTTACAAATTTATCACGGAGTTTGAGTATTTCCTGCGTAAGAGAAAGCCTGAAAAGGGGCAGCGAAAGTTAGAAACAAATGGCGTGATGAAACATTTGGAACGATTTTTAAAAATGATCAACCTAGCCGTGAGGCTGGAATGGCTGGACCGGAATCCCTTTCATGCCTACCAATTGAAGTTTTTGAAAGTAGAGCGGGAACATCTGACCAAGGAAGAACTCGCCCGAATTGAAGACAAGGATTTTAATATGGAACGTCTGCAGATTGTTAAAGATCTATTTGTTTTTAGCTGTTATACGGGCTTGGCTTACATTGATGTTTTCAATTTAAAACCATCCCATTTAGTTGAAAAATCAGAAGATAATATATGGATCATGACGAACAGGAAAAAAACCAATGAGCCTGTTAAAGTGCCGTTACTTCCAAAGGCATTAGGCATTGTCAGAAAGTATAAACGACACCCGCTGGCACTGGCGGCAGGTACGGTTTTGCCAACCTTGAGTAATCAGAAGCTGAATAGTTATCTCAAAGAAATAGCCAGACCTGTGCAGTATTACGAAACCGCTTACTTTTCACATCGCAAGGCACACTTTTGCAACAACAGTTACTTTATCAAACGGGGTTCCAATAGAGACGGTGAGCAAGATGCTCGGGCATACGACGCTAACTACTACCCAGATTTACGCGAAAGTGCTTGACGGTAAAATTGGCGCAGATATGCAGAATCTGATGATAAAACTTCAAGCCGAATAACACAGAAAAAACCGGACAAACGATTAATAACACTAGAAAAGCTTAAATTTAAAAACCATGAATAATGATCAAATTATAATCTACAAAGGTGCTGACGGCGATACCATTATAGATGTAAAATTACATAATGAAACACTATGGCTGACCCAAGCTCAGATGGTAAGCTTGTTCCAACGTGACCAATCGGTTATTTCCCGGCACATAAAAAACATTTTCAACGAAAGAGAATTAGATGAAAAAAGCAATATGCAAAATTTGCATATTGCAAATTCCGACAAACCGGTCACTTCATTCAGTCTTGATGTTATAATTTCGATCGGGTACCGGGTAAAATCAACCCAAGGTACCCAATTCCGTATTTGGGCCAATAAAGTACTGAAAGACTACCTGCTAAAGGGCTATGCCATCAATGAAAAAAAATTAAAAGATCAGGCAGAAAAGTTCATTGAATTAAAACAAACAGTCAATCTCTTAAGCAATGTACTTAGAAACAAAGAGCTGACGTCCGAGGAAGCAACGGGATTATTAAATGTCATTACAGACTATAGTTATGCTTTAGATATACTGGACCAGTACGATCATCAGGCGTTAACACTGGAGGGTACTACAGATCAACAGTTATTCATCGCCACGTATGAAGATGCGATGCAAGCCATTAAAGACCTGAAAGACAAATTCGGAGGCAGCGCTTTATTTGGCAATGAAAAAGACGACTCTTTTAAAGGCTCGATTGGCACAATTTATCAATCATTCGGTGGTGTAGAATTTTACCCGACTATTGAAGAAAAGGCCGCTAATCTTCTGTATTTTGTCGTAAAAAATCATTCCTTTTCAGACGGTAACAAACGCATTGCAGCATATTTATTCGTGTGGTTCCTGGAACGAAACCGGGTACTTTACAAATTAGATGGCACAAAGCGCATGGCCGACAATGCATTGGTGGCGCTTACCTTGATGATCGCTGAAAGCAAGCCTGATGAGAAAGATATGATGGTAAAAGTGGTTGTCAATTTGATCAATTCAAAGAACTGAAAAGGCCAGCGCCGGATGTATGGGGTCTGATTTTAAAGAACTAAATTAACCTTCGTGTGATCTAGTGCCTGGAATATTTGGGTAATCATTACAAACCTATTTCCACCCATGCGCGACCCTTGTACTGTAAAGTAGCGCTTAAAGTAAACAAGAACGTCATTTCCCCGCCGACCTTGCCACACCATACCATTGCAATACGTAAACAACAGGAAGCAGCAAGCAGGAAAACAGTCAAGGGCCGGGTTTATGCCTCCAAAGAAATAAAAGCCCGGTTTATTATACCCTTTACGGTTTTCCTGCGGTGCTAATTTTGTGAACGTGGTGCAATGGTACTGCCATACCAAAATCCAGAAGAAGGTGTGCGCGAGGAACGAGCAGCACTCCTGCAACAATCCAGGCAGCGAGGCTGACGGCGCAATGAAACCCAGCGCATAGCGCGAGGTGCAATGCAGCCGCCTGCCGCGGCTGCCCTTCCAACGGGGTGTTTATTTTAGACACTATTTTTAAATTTAAGGCGTGGCAATCAATTTAAATAAAAAACTTCCATCTTCTTCAACAATAGCTGAAACTTCAGGACATCTGCTTGTTGTAGTTTCCTCCAAGCAAAGGTCACTTTTGTAGCGGGCCTCCAAATAAGTGGATCGCAGCAAATTAAAAAACTTCGCCTCCTCCGGTCTTTCCAACTGTTGCTTTGTCTTAGCGGTCTCCTTGCGGTAATTGCGTCGAAGCAATAATCAAAGGTTGGATCAGTCATTCGCGTACTATACCATTTTGATTAGTATTTCACAAAGATTAGCTTGTTTTGTACCTTTACAATTAAGTAATACATTTGATCCATGGCAGAGACCTTACACATTGGAAGAAAAATCAGCAAGATCCGCGAACTGCGTGGCATGAAACAAGATACCTTAGCCTTTGAACTCGGCATTAGTCAGCAGACCATTTCCAAGATCGAGCAAAGCGCTGAAGTGGAAGAAGAAGTTCTGGCAAAAATTGCAACAGTATTAGGCGTCTCTTCCGACGCAATAAAAAGTTTTTCAGAGGAAGCTGTATTTAATTATTTTAATAATTTTCATGATAGTAGTTCTGGCGATTTTCGCCATCATTGTACATTTAATCCTATTGACAAAATAGTTGAATTGTATGATGAAAAGATAACTTTACTGGAACGTCTGTTACTGGCTGAAAAAGAAAAAAACGAACTTCTCAAAGGCAAGTAAGCTATTCAGTTATATACTTGAATAGTTAAATACATATCTCGCGATACAGCTATATATCGATGTAGTGAACTATCCCAGCTATATTACCTGGTATTTGTCCTCGCCATACCCTTTCTCCGTCGGTTCCTTCCAAGAATAGCTTCATCATCAATATCATCACTTATTTCGATGCGGATAGCATCAACGAACCGATGATACTCATCACGAGCGGTACCATTATCCACCATATTAGCATCCTGATCTGTTTCCAGTGGTCTTTCTCTACCTGTATTACCTTCGTTTTTAATTCCGCCAACATTTGCTGATTGCTTACCGTCATTTGGTAAATCTCGTGAAGCTTCAGCAGGAAGTCCCGCACCTCGTTGTCCGCCTCGCTCATATGCTCCCGGTCTTCCGGTGGAAAGTTCTCCGTAAATTGCCCTTGTGCGGCGGTTTGCTTCGCTAATTGCCTTGCCATCTCTGTCTTGCTCATAATTAACTTTTTTAATCAGTTCCGCCCATTTAAACCGGTTACCCAAGGCCTGCCCTTTGATCATAAAATCATCATGGAAATAAGTGATCCCAGTTATCCTCCCAGTCGATGCCTGGTTGAAAAGCAAATAAACCCCGGCCGCTTCAGCGTGCTTTATAAACGTCTGCAATGAAATGCCAGGCTTGCTGATTAATGGCTTTAATATCTCTTGCAACAGCATTTTCTCTGAAGGCACCCCTGTCCTGATGGCCATTTCCAGTTCATCCTTCTTCGGCGCCCTTTGAGCTGCATAGCTACTTTGTTCTACAGCTATAAGGTTATACTGCTCTTCTAGTCTTCGCAAGATCGCTTCACTCTTTTTATAGTTATTACTGTCTGAAACAACCGTCCCGTCAAATGCAATCCGGTTAACCAGCAAATGTACATGCGGATGGTCGGCATCATAATGCCGAAAAACAAAATATTGGTTATCGGTAAACCCTAACCCCTCAAGGTAATCGTGCGAAATATCCACTAGCATATCATTCGTTAGCTTAGCTTCCTCTTCCTTAGAAAAGTTAAGGCTGGTATGATAAACATACCTGCTTAAATTCGGCCTCAATCCTCTCATTAAGTCTACCTCTGATTTTATCCTGTTCAAATCAAGGTTTGTAAAATTCGTATCCAGCAACTCCGCGCGTCCTTTTGTTTCTGGATATTCCATTTTCCGTAAATTGTACTTCAAGGCACCGATAAAGCTTTTACCTATCTTTTGAATCGCTATCATCTTCGAACAACTTATCAATAATTGTTCGCTGCTGCCGGCGAACCTCCAATATCACCCTTAATAAGTCCACGCTGATTTTACCAGCCTTTGCCAGTCTTACTAATTGGTTAAGATTAACACCAATCTTCTTTATTTGCAGGTAGGTCGACATATCAAGCTTCGGCATTTTCGCTTTTGGGAATCTCCCCTTAAAAACTTTGTCCCGTATGATGACGGCTGGTGTCTTCCCGCAAACTTCAGCCGCATCATCCAACTCGCGTTGTTCACCAGGCGTTAACCGGATTGTAAAATTTACAGAACGGAGTTCCGCTTCACTGATTTTAGGCCTTGCCATGTATCTGATAATTTCATAAAAGTGATATATAGCTCTATACCCCGGTTGTTATAATGCAACCTATCTATATAGATAAATAGTTATATAGCCGTTGACATTCCAATAGCAACTAAACTTGCGACAACGACATATAACAAACTACATAGCTATAGCGCATTGTCGCTATTTACTTTTATTTCCCTCCATCATCTTCAGGATATCCTCATACTTGTAATACATGATCCCGCCGATTTTGGTAAAAGTCCGTGTTCCGTTTACCCGCAAGTTTTGCAATGTTCCAGGCGAAATCTTGAGCATGTTTTTAACCTGGTAGCTTTTCAGCCATTTCTTAGGCTCATCCGATGGTTTACCATCAATCCCTTTAAATCATTTAGTAATTTCTCCCTGAATTCATCCAGGTCTTCTTTGGTGACAATTTGTGCTGACATAATTCAATTTTAATTAATGCAGCAAAGGTCGCGGAGCCAATTAAATCCATAAGGTGGTTTTTAGGTTGGCAACCTAAAATAATTTTATTAGCGGCAACTCGGCTTAGGTATAAGCCCAGGTTTAGCGCATGGAATTTCCAGCCGTAGTTATGGGATTGGACGCGGAGCGGCTGGCAGGATTTTATTCAATTTGGCTTTTATGATGTGCTGAACAAAGTGAAGTATATCGGGTCCGGGTATCCCGGCAAGCCGTATTCGCATGGCGAATACATGGCTTGCTTTGCTTTGCTTCGAAGCATATTTGTTTTCCCCGCATTTCTCAGCACTTTTTTGTTGAAACTATTTACCTGCGACGGTCGCCAACAATCCGTCCTTAATAATTGAAAATGGTTGATGCCTGCGCGGTAGTTATGTTTGATATCTACCGTAGAAGGATAACAAGATTTTGCTTCTCAGGCAGGCTTTTATTCAATGCATATAGTTGACGATAGAATCCCTGAATGATTTTGTTCCGATAGAACGTTCCCCTGTGCAGTGAGAAAAACGCATCCAGCTTACTTTCATTGCCGGTATGCAGGTAGTCCTTCAGCAGCAAGCCCAGCTAATCCTCAAATCATTCGTTATTAGGTTTAGCTTAAAGAAAGCTGTGAACTATTAATTTATGATTCGCATACCAACAAAGTTAGCAGTTATGAGCTCGACGAACATCCCAGCAGCTTTTACGAATCAGGTAACGCCGAGCTGTTGTTTTACTCGCATAAAGCCCGTATTTGGCAAGAGTTCCTGAAAATTTGTATATTTATCTTTAATATATCCCCTTACAGTAATGAAAAGAAAATCGTGTAACTTAAATAGAAATAATTTGAGTACCCGTTGGCCTGCCGCTTGTTTTTGCCTTAATCATTACCGCCTTATCGCTGCTTGTTTTTTTATTATCGTTGACTTCTGTGCCCCTTTGGTGCTGGCTGCACAAAACTCTATAACCGTAAAGTCAATCAGCCTCCCCAAGCCGTTTGATCATGCGGAAATAAGGCACATGATGCTTGATAACGATGGCTTCCTTTGGTTTGTAACCAACCAGGGCATATGGCGTTTTGATGGCACCGACGTTCACCCTGTTGATTTCCGCAACCCGGCGCTCCCGCAAAGTTCAGTTCCCGACGCCATATACCGCTATCATAATTTCCTGTTTGTTAGTTTACAGGATGTGTCCACAAATACTTACCGCATATTTTGTTATAACATAGGCAACAAGTATTTGGGGGAGTATAAAATGCCGGGCAGGCCGGTTAATTTTATGACACTGAAAACCGGGGCGCTTCAATTTATGACCAGCGATGGCAGCCGGTGGATATTTACCGATGAGAGCGGTTTGAAACAAACGGATAAATACTTTAGGTACAAGGGCTGGGTTAAAGGCGAAGGAATGGAGTACTATACCATTGATGAAAATGGTAATACCTACTTATTTTCGCATAAAAAGGCAGGGCTGGTAAAAAAAGGCATTGTTATTTGGAGCCTGCCAGCTGCCCCGATGCAAAAATTGGCGTTTGTAAAACGAGCCTGGTGCGATTCGAAATATGTTTATGCCAATTGCGGAAACGGCATGGTAGTTTATGATAAAAACAGCCTGCAAATTGTGTACGAATGTTTTGATGAGCGATACAGCCTTTCCCTGCCCCGCAAAGACGGAGAGCTTCCGGTTTATAAGATTATAAAAGATTTCCGCATACAGGATATGTGCAGGGAACCGGGTAACAACCAAACCCTTGTGGGAACAGATAAGGGCTTGCTGGAAATAGGCCCATCCGGCGATATGCCCGGCGAAAGTGAAAAGCAGCAGGTTATCATTGATTTTTTTAAGAATAAAAGCATAAGGAGCATTTACCGCACGGCAAATAATAAGCTATATGTGGGCACTTACCAGGGGCATTTTGTTTACGATGGTAATACCTTTAAACGGATAAGCAGTAACATTGCGTATACCGTGCAGCCCGTTAATCAAAACAAGCTATTGGTAGGCATGGAAGGCGGTGCCGGATTTTATTTGTTAAACACACAGACAGATGAAGTGCGCATAAACCTAAACCCGCTACGCACCACAGCTACCACTAAAATTATACCTTACAATAACGGCTTTTTGACCGGCTCGTTGGGCTATATTTATTATTTAACTGCCTTAGCAAATGGCGACTATAAGATAAACCCCTGGCTTACGGATGTTAATCTTGGCTTTGTTAAGGATATGAAGTTTATAAACGGCGATTTATGGATAGCATCGGTAGGCGGTTTATTTAAAGCAGGTAAAGACGGCAGCAATAAAAAAATATATCCGGTAGGCCGCACCCTGGGTTGTTACGCCATCCTCCAGGATAGCGACGGTATTTGGGTAGGCACCAATGGCGAGGGTTTAATTAAAATTAACGCTGCCGGCAAATTAACCCGGCAAATAAAGTTTAGCGACGGCCTGGCAGGCGAATACGTTTATTCGCTGCTTCAACTGAATAAACTGGTAATAGCAGGTACCAGCGGCGGTATAAGCATTTTTGATCAGTCATCGGGGATGCTGCCCCTTGCGATCCCCGACTTGCCGCCAACTGATGGTAGTTTATACCAGGAAATTAATCATTCGGCGTTATTTGACGATACCGCCAGGCACAAGATAATTCTTGGTGGCACCCAGGGACTCACTTTTTTAGATAAATACTATTTAAAATCGGCTGCAGGAAAACCTACCGACCGGGTAGAACTATCGTATATTAAAAGTGGATTTAACACCTCGCAGCCACCAGCTACTGACATTTTTGTTTCAAACCGCAATGTTATTGAAATTTTACCAGGCAATACCTTTACCGGGTTAAAGTTTTCGGGGCCATATAATCAGAAATATGTACTCTTCCGTATAAAAGAGCTCAGCTCCGCCTGGCAGCAGCGACAGCTATCCGAAGAAGTATCGCTGTTTGCTATCCCTCCCGGAAAATATACCCTGCAGGTGCGGTTCCCATCTGTGACCGATCAGCGTTTATGGCTTACCAAAACTATTATTGCGGTGCCCCGCTTTTATCAAACATGGTTATTCGATTTCCTGGCGTTGTTGCTGGCCGCTATGTTAATTTACCTTGCCTGGCTGGCAAGGGTACGAAAGATACGGAATGAGCACTTGCTGCGCACCACCATAGCCAGCGATCTGCACGACGAAATAGGTAGCGCATTAACCCGCATATCGTTAAGCAGCGAGTTGATGAACATAAAGCAGCAAATGGATACAAAAGTGGTGGAGCGCATATCAACCGACAGCAAAAGCGCTATTGCATCAATATCAGATATCATATGGTCGGTTGATGCACGGAACGATAACAAGGACGACCTGGTACTGCGGATGAAAGAGCACGCCTACAACATGCTGGATGAGATAGCAATGGTGCACTTTGATGTGTTTGGTCTGGACAACGTAAGCAACCTGCCGCAGCTGTTAAGGCAAAACATTTACCTTATTTTTAAAGAAGCCATTAACAACATCGCAAAGCACAGTACCGGCCCCGAGGTATGGATAACCTTAAATAATCAATCGGCTGGCATGACGATTATGATAAAAAACACCATCGACCCAAAAAAGCCGACAGCAGCTTACGCCGGTCAGGGCCTTAAAAACATGCAGATGCGCGCCAAAAGAATGAAAGCCACCCTTGATATTATTAATGATGGGAAGTGCTTTTTAATTACGATAAAAATGAAAAGATGGTGAGTTAGTTAATTGGTGATTAGAGGCTGGAGATTAGAGATTAGTTAGAGCGACAGGTGCACCGTCTTTCGCACTTCCGGACTTTCGGACTAGAAAGGTCTAATCTCCAGCTTCTAATCACTAAAACCATACCCCAAACATGTTATAGCTAAACAATATTATTATTATCACATTTGAAATATGATTACCGTTGCCATAGTTGAAGATGACGTTTATATACGGAGCAGCGTATTGCAATTTTTGCAGATGCAGCCTGAATTTAGCCAGGTGAACGAATTTGGCAGCGTTGAGGAATTTATGCAGAGCGGCATTGCGCCCGATGTACTTTTGCTAGACATCGAACTGCCGGGAATTACCGGGCTGGAAGGCGCTTTTCATATTAAACAGCAACATCCGCAGGTAAACATCCTGATGCTTACTGTTTACGAGGATAAGGAACGGATATTTAGGGCTTTACAGGCTGGCGCTACCGGGTACCTGCTAAAAAACACCCCTTTGCCAAAAATTAAAGCGGCGGTTCTTGACACGGTAGACGGCGGCGTACCTATGAGCCCGCTGGTGGCCAAAAAAGTGATAGCATATTTTGCAGCAAAGCCTGCAGTTGCCGAAACCAACGCATCGGAACAGCTAACCGGGCGGGAGCACGAAGTGGCTAAATTGCTGATTAACGGCGATACCTACAAACAGGTGGCCTGGCGTTTAAATATATCGCCCGATACCGTGCGGCAGCACATTAAACACATATACCGCAAACTTCAAATTAACAGCCGGGTGCAACTGATAAACGAGTTCAGATAACCACCTACTCTATCTGTCTTAACTTTTCTGTCTTTTCCGACTTCCGACTTTCCGGGCTTTTCCGACTCCCGGTATACCCCAAAGATGTTATAGACACGTACCTCATAACTAGCTATTTTTGAGGATGTAGGGTAATTATGCCGTGTTTACATTAAAATTCATTTTATGCCGCTTCTTTACAAATATTTTGAACGTAAAATAACCAAACCCTCATTGGCACTTAAGCTGATAATTATTTTTATTGCAGGGTTGGCACTAACCTTTAGAACGCAGGCCCAGACTACTCCCGCCGCACCAACAGTTACAGGTAACTTTACTATATGCAGCGGCAGCACGGCAACGCTTACCGCCGGCGGCGCATCGGGCGCCTCATTTGGCTGGTATGATGCCTTAACGGGTGGTACCCTGCTATCAACATCGGCTACCTATACTACACCGGGATTAACGGCCAACAAAAACTATTATGTGCAGCAAACGGTAAGCGGCAGTACAAGCAGCAGGCTGGCAGTAACTGTTGTTGTAGCAGGCCAGCCCTCGTCAACAACGCCCATAAATGTATTGGCTACGCCTGCAACCATTTGCCAGGGTACGTTCAGTACGCTTACCGCAAATGTAGATGCAACCGCCGGGCAATTCCTTTATTGGTATGACGCTGCAACAGGCGGCAATTTGCTGGCGGGCGTTCCCAGCGGCGGTAAATTTGTAGTAACGCCAAATGCAACCACAACTTATTATGCGCAATCGCAAGCAAAAATTGATACAGCTACATTTAATTATACAGGCTCGGTACAAACTTTTACCGTACCGGCAGGGGTCACCAGCCTGCAAATTGATGCAAGAGGCGGCCGAGGTGGGAAGGGTAGCGACCAGGGTGGTGGTGTCCGTGCCGGAGGAGGCAAGGTTCAGGCTACCATGGCCGTTACGCCCGGCCAGGTATTGAGCATTTATGTTGGAGGAGCTGGCAACGATTTTCATTATGGCGCCACTAACAATTTACCTACCCCCGGCGGGTTTAACGGGGGTGGTAGCGCACCTTATGGCTATCAAAGTGGTGCAGGCGGTGGTGGCGGTGCAACGGATATACGTATAAACGGGCTGTCACTTAGCAACCGGGTATTGGTAGCAGGTGGCGGTGGTGGCGGTGCCCAGCCCCAAATATTTGGTACATCCACTTATAACTGGGCAGGAGGAGCCGGCGGAGGGTTAACAGGTAGCGCAGCTCCGCTCAATGCAGCTTACACCAATACTGCGGCGGGCGGAGGTTCTCAATCCGCGGGCGGTGCCGGCGGAAACAACGGTTATGAAACTGCCCAGCCTGGCAGCCTGGGGCAGGGTGGTAATGGATTAAGTTCGGGTGGCAACGGCGGTGGCGGCGGTGGCGGCGGCTTTTATGGCGGTGGCGGTGGCAGCGACGTTGGCGGCGGCGGTGGGGGTAGCAGTTATACCGATCCGGCCTTGTTCCAAAATGTGGTGCATACCCAGGGTTACCAGGGTGGTAATGGGCAATTACTTATTACCTATAATTCATCAGCAAACTGCGCTGTGGTTACCCGGCAACCGCTTACTGTAACCGTTAATACTACGCCAACAGTAAGCGCCGGTGCCAATAAAATAACCTGCGCAGGCACCGCAGTAACCTTAACCGCGACCGGTGCAAATACTTACGTATGGCAACCTGGCAATTTAACCGGCGCATCGGTTACGGTAAGCCCTTTGATTACCACTACTTATACCGTAACTGGTACGCTCACCAATGGTGGCTGCAGTAATATCAGCACCGTGGTGGTTACCGTAACCAACGTTTCGGTATCGGCATCGCAAACGATATGTGCCGGGCAAACGGCAACATTTAGTGCCTCCGGTGCGGACAGCTATACGTGGATGCCGGGCAATTTAACGGGCGCAACTGTTAATGTATCGCCCACAACAACAACTGTATATACCGTTACGGGGCATAATAATTCGGGATGCAGTACTACCGCTCAAACTACGGTAACGGTTAACCCCATTCCTGTTATTACTGCCGGTAACCCCATAACCGTTGCGGCCGGCACCAGTGTAACACTCACGGCCACCGGCAACGCAGATAGTTATCAATGGTCCACTCCATATGCAATAAACAGCCCTTCAATTACTTTTACACCTTCCGCCACTTCAACGTGGACGGTAACCGGCACAATCACAGCAACGGGTTGCACTGCAACATCCAGCGTGCTGGTAACTGTTATACCGTCGCCTTCGGTAACCGGCAGCACCATCGTGTGCCCGGGCAGTTCAACCACGCTTACAGTTACCGGAACGGGGCCATTTACATGGTATGATGCTGCCGCAGGGGGCAATCTTTTGTATACGGGCGCTATATTTACAACGCCAGCAATATTTGTTAATACCACTTATTGGGTATCGGATAACAGCGGTAAAAGAGTACCCCTAAATATAAATGCAACAAATTCGGTCTCTAAAGCTGTAGCAACACCTTCCACAATCTGTACGGGCGCGGGAGGCAGCGTACTATCGGTTACTCAAAACAACCAGGCAGTTAACTGGTATGACGCTGCAATAGGCGGCAACTTGGTTGGTACTACTACAGGAGGTGGCGGCCTTACGGTTAACCCCTATCAAACTACCGTCTATTATGCAAGATTTAACCAACTGGTACAAGCTGACACAGCAGTTTTTAATTACACCGGCAGCGTACAGACTTTTACGGTACCGGCAGGTGTCACCAGCCTGCAAGTTGATGCAAGCGGAGGCCGGGGCGGCAAGGGTAGCGACCAGGGCGGTGGTGTGCGAGCCAGCGGGGGCAGGGTTCAGGCAACCATGGCCGTTACCCCAGGCCAGGTGCTGAGTATCTACGTAGGCGGAGCCGGAAGTGATTTTCAATATGGACACACCGATAACCAGCCCACCCCTGGCGGATTTAACGGGGGCGGTAGCGCACCTTATGGCTATCAAAGTGGTGCAGGCGGTGGTGGCGGTGCAACTGATATACGTATAAACGGGCTGTCACTTAGCAACCGGGTATTGGTAGCAGGTGGCGGTGGTGGCGGTGCCCAGCCCCAAATATTTGGTACATCCACTTATAACTGGGCAGGAGGAGCCGGCGGGGGATTAACAGGTAATAGTGCACCACTAAACACTTCCTACCGCGGCACAGCAGCCGGCGGGGGTTCTCAAACTGCTGGTGGCGTAGGTGGTAACGATGGTTATATTACCGCCCAGCCTGGCAGCCTCGGCCAGGGGGCGCCGGGTTTAAGTTCGGGTGGCAACGGCGGTGGCGGCGGTGGCGGCGGCTTTTATGGCGGTGGCGGTGGCAGTGATGTTGGCGGCGGCGCAGGCGGAAGCAGTTATACCAATCCAATATTTTTTCAAAATGTTGTACACTCACAAGGCTACCAGGGCGGTAATGGTCAATTGACCATTACTTATAATAGCGTAAATTCCTGCACAATTGGTCTTACGCTCGCCGACACGGTAACCGTAAATACAACGGTAACACCCTCAGCTACAATTGCGGCTTCATCCAATTGCCCGGGCTGCACTACACAAAATGTGACCTTTACTGCTACTGTTAATAAGGGTACGGCTACGGCTGTTTATACCTGGTATAAAGACGGTAATGTAGTTGGAACTAATGCCAACACCTACGCGGACAATAGCCTTACCGGAAATGACAATATTTATTGCAGCGTGCAACTTACTGGCACCTGCCTTACTGCTAACAACGTGGTGAGTAACACGATAACTACGGGTCAGCCGCAAATTAATTCATTCAGCCCTGCATCAGGGCCGGTGGGTACGTTAATCACTGTAAATGGAAGTCATCTGGAAACCTTACAATCGCTCTCCATCGGCGGCGTGCCTGCTATTGCCGTTTCCAGTAATGGCTCACAATTGGTAGCATTGGTAATGCCGGGGGCTAGTACGGGTAACATCGTACTAAGCACAATTTTTGGTTCAGCTACCGGTGCCGGCAACTTTACGGTAACACCGGCATTACCGCCGGTTATGCAGCAGGGCGGTAAAATTGTGGCAACTTCGGGAGTTAACGCTTCTTCGCAAGTCGGCCATGCAGTTGCGATCAGTGCCGATGGCAACACAGCGGTGGCAGCCATAAATAATATCCCTGGCGGCGTTATTGTGTTTACTCGCCAAAACGGTGGCTGGACGCAACAGGCCATGCTCTCGGGTACCGGCGGTATCGGAACGGCCTCGCAGGGCTCGGCCGTTGCCATTAGCGCCGATGGAAATACGGTTATCTTCAGCGCGCAAACAGATGCCAGTGGCAAAGGCGCATTCTGGGCATTTACGCGCAGCAACGGGGTTTGGACGCAACAGGGCAAACTAACCGGTTTCGATGCCGCTGCAGGTTCGCCTGGCAGTTATTTCGGCTCGGCGTTAGCACTCAGTGCAGATGGCAATACCGCTTTGATTGGCGGTACTTATGATAATTCATACCACGGCGCAGCCTGGATATTTAAGCGGGATGGCACCGGTGCCTGGGCTCAAAACGGTAACAAGCTTACCGGAACAGGCGCAACAGGCAATTCCTTCTTCGGCAATGCAGTTGCACTTAGCGGCGATGGTAATACGGCACTGGTAGGCGGATATAACGATAACGGCCGAACTGGCGCTGTTTGGGTTTTTGTTAAAAATAATGTAACCTGGGCTCAGCAGGGCAACAAGCTGACAGGTGCCGGCACCACCGGAAACTATGGAGAATTTGGCAACGCGATTGCCCTTAGTGCCGACGGCAATACGGCGCTGATAGGCGGCTATCATGATAATAACTTTGCGGGCGCTGCCTGGATATTTACCCGTAGTAACGGCGCATGGGCGCAACAGGGCAATAAACTTACGCCGACAGGAGCCACCGGAACAAATTTGGTATTTGGGCAA
Organism: Mucilaginibacter flavidus; assembly: GCF_024055575.1. Taxonomy (GTDB): domain Bacteria; phylum Bacteroidota; class Bacteroidia; order Sphingobacteriales; family Sphingobacteriaceae; genus Mucilaginibacter; species Mucilaginibacter flavidus. Next base: position 81,268 of record NZ_JAMXOE010000028.1, read on the forward strand.
TCGGTTGGCCTAAGCGCCGATGGAAATTTGGCGGTAATCGGTGCACCGGATGATAATAATTATAAAGGCGCGACGTGGGTTTTCCGACGCAATAACAGCACCTGGGGTCAATATGGCAGTAAACTTACCGGCGGTGGAGAAGTAGTTAATAATTTCCAGGCCGGTATGGGGCAATCGGTCGCGATAAGCGCTGACGCTTCAACCGCATTTGCCAGTGACCAAACCGATAACGCTAACGCAGGCGCCGCATGGGCTTTCATTCCGCTGCCCCCGGTGCCGCTAACCAGCCTGGCTGTTAGTACAGGAACTTTAAGCCCTGGCTTTTCTCCGGGTGTTAACAATTATACCGTTGCCGTAAATGGCGCTGTTCAAACAATTACGCTAACACCATCAGTGAGCGACGCTACGGCTACTATAACCGTAAACGGGGCAAGTACGCCATCTGGCTCGGCATCGGCTCCCATAACCCTCACTGTTGGGGTTAATAACATTCCCGTTGTGGTAACGGCAAGCGATGGCCTCACTACCGATAGTTATACCGTAGCGGTTACCCGGCTGTCCAATGATGCTACGCTCACTAATCTTACGCCGAGTAATGGTTCGCTCAACCCTGCTTTTGCGCCTGGCGTTAACAGTTATAATGTATCGATAAGTGCCGCGGTGACCTCACTCATGGTAACGCCAACTGCGAATAATGCCAATGCAACAATAACGGTAAATGGAACGACAGTAAGTTCTGGCAATGCTTCTCAAAGCATCCCTATTACTCCAGGCAGTAATACGGTCACCATTGTTGTTACTTCGCAAGACGGCACAACAACAAATACCTATACGGTTAATGTTTCGCAATTATCCAACAATGATAACCTGGCTAGTCTCACGATAAACTATGGCTCAATAAGTCCTTCATTTAGCCCAAATACCATTAATTATACTATGGGCGTAAGCAGCGCTATCACTTCACTAAACGTTACTCCTGTTACCGCCGATCCAAATGCTACAGCCTATGTAAACAACAATTGGACAGCCTCTTATCGTCCCTCGATTAATGTGCCGCTCTCAGTCGGGCTTAACAATATTAACATTATGGTAATTGCGCAGGACGGAACCACTACACAAATTTATACTATAGCGGTTACGGTAACACAGGTATCGCCACCTGCCATCAGCTACGCAGGTCCTCCAACTTACAAGGTTAATAATGCGATAGCGGCGTTGGCGCCCACTAATGCCGGAGGAGCTATAGACGGGACGGCGCTTCCTTTAGTGTCTACCCTCGCGGGCCAATGGTATGGTGCGGTCGATGGAACAGGAAGTGCTGCAAGCTTCGCTAATCCGCCGGGCGTTGGATCCGATAGCCAGGGTAACATTTATGTAGCGGATCAATATAATAACCTGGTCCGTAAGATTACGCCTGCAGGCGTGGTTACTACTTTGGCCGGTAACGGAACGGCAGGCTATGTTGACGGAGTGGGTACTTCTGCAGAATTTCATCAACCAATTGGTGTAGCGGCTGATGGGCAAGGAAACGTTTACGTTGCCGACAACTATAATCCCGTGATCCGCAAAATTACACCAGGCGGCGTAGTAAGCACTTTGGCCGGCAGCGGCACAGCTGGTTATGCCGACGGGAGTGCCACAGCAGCGCAATTTAATTTCCCATACGGCGTGGCGGTCGACCCCCAGGGTAATGTTTTTGTAGCCGATCTCGGCAACAGGCGCGTTCGTAAGATTACCCCGGACGGCACTGTAACTACATTTGCCGGCGGCGGCCCGGGCACTAAAACAAACGGTACTGGCACAGCGGCAAGTTTCGGAACGGTTTATGCTGTAGCTACTGATACCCAGGGCAACGTTTACGTGGCCGATGGCAACAACAACCAGATTCGGAAGATTACGCCGGCCGGCGTAGTAAGCACGCTTGCCGGTAGCGGCACCAGGGGCTACGCCGATGGGGCAAGCACTTCGGCAATGTTCAATTTTCCATCAGGTTTATCAACCGATGCACAGGGCAACGTATACGTGGCAGACCAGGGAAACAACGTTGTGCGTATGATAACCCCTTTCGGGATGGTAAGCACACTTGCCGGAAACGGCACTGTAGGCTCAGGTAATGGTGCGGGTGCAGTATCGAGCTTTAACGGGCCAACGTCTACCGCTACTGACTTTAACGGGAATGTTTATGTTGCGGACCAGGGTAATAACTTGATACGCAAAGTTATAAAAAGCTCATATTCCATTAGCCCGGCATTGCCTGCCGGTTTAAGATTTGATAACACAACAGGCATAATAAGCGGTACGCCAACTGCTGTTAGCCCGGCAACTAACTACACGGTAACGGCATATAACCCAGGCGGTAGCAGCCAGGCAACAATAAACATTACAGTTAATAGCTTGTCAAATAACGCCCTTTTAACCTCACTAAAAACAACCCCGGCATCAACGCTGGCAGCGGTAAGCGGGCCCGACTTTAAAGATTATACGACTACGGTTCCAAATAGTGAAAGCAGCGTTAGTATTACTGCAGGTACACAGGATGCAACGGCAACAATAAAGATAAACGGTGTTACGGTAGCCAGCGGCACACCATCAGCGGCAATACCTTTAAACGTGGGCGACAATGTAGTTAATACGGTTGTAACAGCGCAGGATGGCGTAACCACCAAAACCTATTCGATAAAATTTACGCGTCAGATTTCGGTTAATGCTAACCTGGCCGGCCTGAAATTAAGCAGCGGCACGCTTACACCAGTTTTTGCGGCGGGCACAATCAGCTATACCGCAACGGTAACCAATGCTACCAATTCGATAACAGTAACCCCTGCAACCAGCGATGCAGGTGCTACGGTAAAGGTAAACGGAACAACAGTAGCCTCTGGAACAGCATCAGCAGCATTGCCGCTGGTTATTGGCCCCAATACCGTAACAACGGTAGTAACCGCACCTGATGGGGTAACCACCAAAACCTACACAGTAACGGTAACCCGCCCGGCATCAAACAATGCGTTATTAACCCAGCTAAAGGTAATCCCCGTTACAACGCTGACGATAGTAAGTGGACCCGACTATGTGGATTATACAGCAACGGTACCAAATACCATATCGA
>NZ_JAMXOE010000029.1 GCF_024055575.1 Mucilaginibacter flavidus
TTGATGTGTTTTCTTTCCTTGCATGCGCTAATATACTAATAATCAATGTTTTAATCAATATTTCAAAGAACTTTATTTGCAAGCCCTTATTGGCTAGCTTAGTTGCGCAACGGCCACAAGCGCAAAGAGGGTGAGCTGCAGTTCTTAATCTTTATTTTTATTCAGCACAACAAGAGCTGGCTTATGATAAACTGTCGAGTTTGGCTCTACACTTTTAGTCAGCCAAACATTGCCGCCAATAGTGCTGTGGTGCCCTATTGTGGTTTCGCCTCCCAGTATGGTAGCACCGGAGTATATCACCACGTAGTCTTCAACCGTTGGGTGGCGCTTTGTAAAAGCCATATTTTTGGATACGCTTAAGGCGCCAAGGGTAACGCCCTGGTACAACTTAACGTGCTTGCCAATAACGCAGCTTTCGCCAATTACAATGCCGGTGCCATGATCAATGTGAAAATATTCATCAATCTGCGCCGCAGGGTGAATGTCGATGCCTGTTTTTGAGTGAGCGTACTCGGTTAATATACGTGGCAACAATGGTACATCATGCTGATATAATACATGCGCCAGCCGGTAAAATGATATGGCAAAAAAGCCGGGATAAGTGCGAATCACTTCAAACTCAGTGCGCGCAGCCGGGTCGCCTTCAAAAATTTCCTGTATATCGGTATTCAGCAGGCGGTAAACCTCGGGCAGCTGTTCAAAAACCGATTTTGACAGTTGGTCGCTATCACAGTTTTCACAGGCTTTGGTGGCACTCATCACCAGGCAAAGCTCGTTCCGCAACTTTTTGAACTCGTCCTTTAATTCGGCTATGGTGTGAAACTCCTGTTTGGATTGCTCCGGGAATAATAGCCGGATCACCTGCAGGGCCCAGGCAGCTATTTCCCTGTTTGATGCTACTGCCTCGGTTTTGTCGTGTTTATCAAACAACTGCCGGTAAAAATCTTCATTGGTCATTTATTTATTAATAATTGGTTGCATTCAAATTTTACTGTGAATGGCTTTAAAGGTAATTTAATCTTTCCCTAAAACTATAGACCTAATAGTATATTTGAAATTACAAGTTTATATAAAATATTGTTGTTGGTTTGTAAATTTAGAGATTAGTGTTCTAGTCCGGAAAGTCGGAAAAGACCGTAAGTCCAAAAGACGCTGCAATTGGCGCTTAGTGACATTCCTATTTTTTTACTTTCGGTCTTTCGGACTTCAAAAATTAAACCTTTTACCAAACCTAAGCTCTAACCTCCGACCGGGAATAATTAAAAAAATTTTGATTGTGTCAAACTTACACTATATTTACCATCACCAATTATTAAACCAATGAGTACCAGGAGATCGTTTCTTAAAACTTCGGCCGTGCTATCTGCCGGGTTATTAGTAGCCCCACAACTGTTTGCCTACGACAAAAAGTATATCGGCCTGCAATTATACACTGTTAGGGATGCTATGGGCGCCGACCCTGTTGCTGCTTTAACCAAGGTTGCACAAATAGGCTACACATCTGTTGAAGGCGCTACCTACACGGGCAGCGAAAAATTCTACGGAATGGATTCGGCTAAATTTGCTGCGCTTTTAAAATCAAATGGTTTAATAATGCCCAGCAGTCACTACCGTTTAGGCGAGGACAGCAAGGACATGAAAGGCACCATATTAAACGATTGGCAAAAAGCTGTTGACGACGCCGCCACTGTTGGGGTAAAATACATGGTTTGCGCATGGTTGTCGCCGGTTGAACGTGGCAAAATTGACCACTACAAAAAAATAGCAGGTGATTTAAATACCGCAGGCGAGATCTGCAAAAAAGCAGGTATGCAGCTTTGCTACCATAACCACGATTTTGAATTTATACAGGAAGACGGAAAATATCCATACGAAGCGTTATTGGCTGCAACTGATAAAGACCTGGTAAAAATGGAGATGGACCTTTATTGGGTAACCAAAGCCAACCAGGACCCTATTAAGCTGATCAATGAGCATCCGGGCCGGTTCCCGCTATGGCATGTTAAGGATATGGATAAAACCGAAAAACGCAATTTTACGGAAGTAGGTAACGGCGTTATCGACTTTAAAAACATATTCAAGCACGCTAAGAAGGCCGGTTTAAAATACTTCTTTGTTGAGCAGGACGTTTGCCCAGGCAACCCTTACGACAGCATCACCACCAGCATCAACTACATTAAGAGCAACTTAGTTTAACAATCTTTACAATCAATCAACTCAGGCCGGGTAGTTTAATTACGCCCGGCTTTTTTATTGTGTGAAAACTTCGATGGTGTTTTGGTCATCGCCGCCACCGCGTTTTGGGGCGCCAGCCGCAATGTATATTTTGCTTTTGTAAACTATAGCCTGCGTATCGTGCCGGCCGGTTACCAGGTGGGGTAGTTTTATCCATGTACCGGATTTTGTGTCAAAAGCGTCCACTTCATTGTGCGATGGCACCTGCGTGCTGCTTTCGCCGCCCATCACAACCAGCATTTGTTTAAAAGCCACAGCCGTACCACCGGCCCTGAGCGTGGGCAGGTTTTGGGTTGATGGCAGGGTTGTCCACCGCTTGGTTTTAAAATCAAATACATCCACATCGGGGATGGTAAGTTGTATAACTTCGTTTGTTTTGCCTGATGTGCGCCGGCCCGCCGCAAAATATAATTTGCTGCCAATTACTGCTGCATGGGCATGGTCGCGGCCACGCGGAGCGTCGGGCATCGTACGCCAGGTGCCTGCTTCGGGGTCAAACTCGTCCATCCATGTTGCCGTGCCTTCAAAATGCCCATCCTGTATGCCGCCGACCAGGTAAATCTTTCCCTTGTAAACAACGGTGCCGCCGCTACCACGCAGTCTCCCGGCGGGCATGGCAGGGCCTTTTTGCCATTGGTTTGTTTGGGTATCGTATATGTAGATATTCTCCAGCGGCTTTTCATGCGGATAGCCGCCGGTCATGCCGCCAACTACATATATCTTATTTTTATAGGCCACCGCCTGGAAATGGTGCATCTCAAATGGGGTGTTGCCCTTATGTGCCCAAACGTTTGCCGCCGGGTCGAACACATCAACCGTTTTAATGCCACGGCCGCCAAGCAGGTAAAAGTGGTTGTTAACTTCAACGAAGCCGCAGTCTTCGCGCTTAACAGGTGCATCCTGTGCGGCAATTATTTCCCAGCCCCCCGAAGTTGTTTTTGTGTTATCCTGTGCAAACAGGCTAAAGGTAAACACAGTAAGGACAATCATACCGGCGGTGAATTTCTTCATGATAATTGGTTTCTTTAAAAATAGGATTTAATTATGGTTTAATAAATCGGCTTCTCCCTAATTCTTCGTATGTTACCATATGAAAATCAAAATAAGTTGTGGTTTATTGTTAGCTGCTGTTTTTTCGGTTGCAACATTTGGAAAAGCGCACGCCCAGGCTGAACAAAAAGAGCTGGCAGTTGGCGATAAAATGCCGGCATTTGCGCTTACCGATCAAAACGGAAAACGCTTTAGCAGTGCTGATTATGTAGGTAAAAATTTTCTGGTAATTTATTTTTACCCAAAGGATGAAAGCATGGTTTGCACCAAAGAAGCCTGCCAGTTTAGGGACAGCTTTAATGATTTCACCAAAGCCGGCGCCAAAGTAATCGGCATAAATGCCGGTACGGTTGAAAGCCATAAGAGCTTCACCGACCATTACAAGCTGCCTTTTATTTTATTAAGCGACCCGGATAACGTAGTTTATCATAAATTCGGGGTAAAAAATAAAATGTTTATGACCGGCCGCCAAACGTTTGTGGTTGATAAAGAAGGTAAAATAGCATTTACTTACACAGCAATGATGCAGGGCAAAAAACACGCGGACGATGCACTGGCGTTTGTGAAAGGACATAAGTGAGGTAGTTTATAGTTGATCCCGCACGTGCGGGATAGTTCATGGTAGCGGCAAGCCCATGGCTAATGGCCCCTGTAGCAACAGATGTTCATAGCGCAATGGGTTCCATCGCCTATATCTAAATGCTATTGATAACATTTTGCGGCCATTAACTGTTAACTTACTATACACTACTTTTTCGGCTATGAACTATCAACTATGAACTAATCATGATAACATCTCTCAAAATCTTCTTCAGCCTGCTCTTTATCTGGATGTGCTACCAGGTAATAAATACCAGCATTCACAGCAACCTATTTGAACAATGGAACTTTTTAGGCGGCATACCCTGGATGCGGGCTACCCTTTGGGATTTTTATGCCAATGTAGCTGCTATTTTTTTATGGGTTTGCTGCAAAGAAAAAAGCGTGGTGCTGATGATCATCTGGCTTATATTATTGGTAGCTTTAGGCAGCATTGCTACCTGCGGTTATGTGCTGATACAACTGTTTAAGCTTAAACCGAACGAAGGATTGAAAGAATTTTTTAGCAAACAAAATGGATAATCATTCAGTATGGGCGCTGGCGCTTTATAGTTTAATAGCCTGCTGCGTAATCATGTTTTTTGTATGGCTGTGGTCGTACAAAATAAAAAATGCAGGCGTGGTTGATATTTTCTGGTCATATAACTTCCCTGTTATCGCCATCATATTGTTATTACTGGCGCCGGGATTTGAAATGCGCAAGATTTTGCTTTGTAGCATGGTGATTATTGCCGGGGTACGATTGGGCACTCATTTAGCGGTGCGGGTTTTAAAACACCTGCACGAAGAAGAACCGCGATATGCTCAAATCCGTAAAGAGTGGGGAGCAAGCGCCGAGGTAAAAATGGCCGGCTTTTTCCAAATGCAGGCAGCAAGTAATGTGTTGCTGGCCATACCATTTTTTATCGTCGCGATGAATACCAACACTGAACTGTCGCTATTTGAATATGCCGGTGCTATTTTATGGCTGATAAGCGTAATTGGCGAGGCAACTGCAGACCAGCAACTGGCCAATTTTAAAAAGAATCCGGCAAACAAAGGCAAAGTTTGCGACACCGGCCTATGGGGTTACTCACGGCACCCAAACTACTTTTTTGAGTGGCTGATGTGGGTGTCATATTTTGTATTCGCGCTGGGGTCGCCTTATGGATATTTAGCTATAATTAGTCCGGCTATTATTTTATACCTGCTTACGAAGGTTACCGGCATTCCGGCTACCGAGCAGCAGTCTTTACGGTCGAAAGGGGAAGCGTTTAAAAGGTACCAGGAAAAAGTGAGTGTGTTTGTGCCGTGGTTTAGAAAAGTTTGAAGAAGAGTCAAGAACCAAGAAAAAAACGCTTTGACATCATCACTTACGAAGCGTTTCCAAACTTGGCTCTTGATTCTTGACTCTTGGTTCTCATACCTCTATTCCCCATGGCTCTAAAAAAATCACTATTCACAATCCATCTCCAATAAAAAAACGTAAACTGCTTAAACAAACAAAAACAACAAACGAGCCGGCTTTTGCCAACCCTATTACATGTGGTACGATAAACTGATTGAACAAAATAAAGTCCCTGATTTTTTGCTGAGGCAGGGCATCCGCAAATTATTAAAGCAACGGCTAGCCGACGAGAATAAAGGCGATGTTGAAGCGCAGCAGGCACACCTGATGACTTTGATTGACAAACTAAAAGCATCGCCTATTGCGGTTAATACCGTTGATGCCAACCATCAGCATTACGAAGTGCCCACTAAATTTTACCAGTACTGCCTGGGCAAAAACCTAAAATATTCAAGCTGTTATTATAAACCCGGTGTAACTAGCCTCGACCTGGCTGAGGACGATATGCTGGCGCTTACTTGTGAAAGGGCAGAGCTTAAAAACGGGCAGCAGGTATTGGAACTTGGCTGCGGCTGGGGTTCGCTATCGCTTTACATGGCGGCGAAATACCCCGACAGTACTTTTAAGGTGGTATCGAATTCGCGTACACAAAAAATGCATATCGACGAACAGGCTGCGCTGCGGGGCATTACCAATTTAATGGTGATAACTGCGGACATGAACACCTTTAAAATTGACGACCAGTTTGACCGGGTGGTATCGGTAGAGATGTTTGAGCACATGCGTAATTATACTTTGTTAATGAAAAAGGTAGCGTCGTGCCTGAAACCGGATGGCAAGCTGTTTATTCATATTTTTACCCATAAAGAATACGCCTACCTGTTTGAGGTAATTGACGATACCGACTGGATGAGCAAATATTTTTTTACCGGCGGCATTATGCCCAGCGACGACCTTTTATTTTATTTTAACGATGATTTGGTAGCTGAGCAGCACTGGCATGTAAACGGCACACATTACGGCAAAACAGCCGAGGACTGGCTGAAAAACATGGACAGACACAAAGCCGAAATTATGCCATTGTTTGAAGATACCTACGGAAAAGATCAGGCAGTGAAATGGTGGGTTTACTGGCGGATATTTTATATGGCCTGTGCCGAACTGTGGAATTATAACAATGGCAACGAATGGATTGTAAGCCATTATTTGTTTCATAAAACGCGCCAATCGTAGAGACACAAGTATTGTGTCTCTACATAAAAATAACATATGATTAGATTTTACATTTTAATTATTCTCTTCCTCATTTCACTGCTTTGCATATTTAAGGCGCCCGAATATCATTTGTGGCTGCTGGCCATAAACGTTACCGAATTCCCTATGCTATTTGCAAGTATTACCATATTTATGCTGGCTATTGGTATCTGGATACAGCGTTATCAAATGGCAGGGACGGTTTTAGGGCTGATTACGCTGGCGATTTTCCTTTCCCCTATTGTGCGCGCTTACTGGGTATCAAAAGACATAAAACAGGATATGGCGCAAGCGTTCGGCACCAAAGAAAATGGCGAAACTGCCTTCAGTTTTTTCAGGATGTTTAAATCCGCTGAAGGTGTCAAATACAAAACCATCGCCTATGTAAAATATAGCGACACATCAATGGCTATGGATTTCTACCCGGCGCAGTTGCCCGGAGGTTCACGGCTTATCCCCAATATGGACGAAGCAGAATATGAGAAAATGAAACGACCGTGTGTCATTGTGGTTCACGGCGGTTCGTGGGCTGGTGGCGACAGTCAACAATTGCCGGAACTCAACAGTTATTTGGCGTTAAGGGGTTACAATGTGGCCTCTATAAACTACCGCATGGCACCCAAATGGCAAACGCCCGCACCTGTTGAGGATATAAAGGCAACCATAGCCTACTGTCGCCAGCATGCGGATGAGTTACATATCGACACTGATAACTTCATATTAATAGGCCGCTCGGCAGGAGCGCAGATTGCTTTGCTGGCAGCTTATACCATGCACGAACCCGCTTTAAAAGGTGTGGTTGATTTTTATGGCCCGGCAGATATGGTTTGGGGGTATTCTATACCGTCCAACCCGTTAATTATGGATTCGCGGAAAGTCATGGAGCAATATATTGGCGGGCCTTACAGCAAAGTTCCGCAGAAATATGTGGCCTGCTCGCCTTTGGAATTTGTAAACAGGCAGTCCGTTCCGACCCTTATTATTCATGGTAATAATGATGTGCTGGTTTCGCCCGAGCATAGCCGCCGCCTCGATTTAAAACTGACACAAAATGGCATCAAACATTACTGGCTGAAACTGCCGTGGGCAACTCATGGGTTTGATTATAATTTGAACGGGCCGGGCGGGCAATTGTCTACTTATGCGGTGGAGACATTTTTGAAAACGGTAATGGGCGAAGCCCTAAATAAATAATTTTTTCGCCCTCTTTTTGCTTGCAAAGAGAGGGCAGGTCGAGCGAAGCAACGACCGGGTGAGTCCTCTTGAGGCGGCGTTAACGCAAATACATTAGCGCCAATGCACGGCGGCGTTGACTCACCCCGACCTCGCTTCGCTGGTCGACCCTCTCTGCGCAAGCGCAAAGAGGGTGAGCTACAGTTCTTATTTAACCAATATGTTATCGCCACTACAAAATAAGCTAGTAGGCAAAAAAATTGAATATAACAAATGAACCAACCAGATATTAGTTCCCCCTTTAGGGAGTTAGGGGGCCCCCGCGTCGCTATAATAGGAACCGGTATTGCCGGTATGGGCTGTGCACATTTTTTACATGAAGTCGCCGACTTAACCGTTTACGAGCAAGCCGATTATGTGGGCGGGCATACCAACACGGTTACCGTTGATGAGGATGGCAAGCCGGTTTATATTGATACCGGGTTTATGGTATTTAATTTTGAAACTTATCCCAACCTGTGCAGGCTGTTTGATGAGATAAAGGCGCCCATTAAAAAAACGGATATGTCCTTCAGCGTGCAGCATATGCCGAGCGGGTTGGAGTACAGCGGGTCGAGTGTTAACCACCTCTTTGCCCAGCGTAAAAACATTTTCAACCTGCGCTATATCAAAATGCTGAACCAGATTGGCCGCTTCAATAAAGAAAGCGTTAAAATACTGGACGACCCGAAATATGCCAACTATTCGATAGGTGAATATATTAAGGAGTTTAATTTTGGCGAGGATATGCTGTGGAGATACTTGGTGCCGATGAGTTCTGCTGTTTGGTCGACGCCGATGGAGCAGATGCTGGATTTCCCGGCGGTGACATTGATCCGCTTCTTTCTGAATCATGGTTTTTTAGGGTTGGACACCCAACACCAATGGTATACCTTAGAAAAAGGCAGCCAGGCTTACCGCGAAATTTTGATAAAGCCCTTTAAAGATAAAATACACGTTAATCGCAAAGCCATAAAGGTAACCCGTGAAGATGGCAAGGTTACCGTGCACGCTTCGGATGGTTCGCAGGAGATATTTGACCGGGTGATTATTGCCAGTCACGGCGACCAGGCTTTGGCCATGCTGGGCAACCCAACCAACGAAGAGCAGAGATTGCTATCCAATTTTAAATATCAATACAACAAAGCAGTATTGCATACCGATAAAAGTATCATGCCCCAAAAAAAGCTGGCCTGGAGCAGTTGGAACTACAGTATAAAAATGCAGGACGGCAAGCTAAGCCCAACCACCATTTACTGGATGAACAGGTTGCAGGGCGTATCTGATAAAAAGGATTACTTCGTATCGATAAACCCACACGAAGGATTGGACGAAAACAAAATAATAAAAGAGCTGGATTACGATCACCCCCTGTTTGACGTTCCGGCAATAAGTGCCCAGGCAGAATTGCAAACGTTAAATCAAAACGGCCCCATATACTTTTGCGGCAGTTATTTTAAATATGGCTTTCATGAAGATGCTTTTGCAAGTGCAGTGGCGTTATGCTCACAGTTGTTGGAGAAGCCTGTTTATGAATAGCGTATGCAAGCATTTAGTCCGCTTTTTTCGATACGTGTAACAAGAAAAGCTACTGATAACCAGTCCGATATTAGAAAATACAAAAAATAAAATAAACTATTGACAATAATAATTGTCTATCATTTCAAACAAGGATATTATTATGAAAAAGTTAATTTTAATAGCAGCAATAATATTTGGCTGCTTGTCGATAAAAACAGCCGATGCACAAGTTAGCGTTAGCTTAGGATTAAACATAGGCAGTCAGCCTGATTGGGGTCCGGTAGGCTACGATCATGCCGATTATTATTATATGCCGGATATTGACACTTATTACGACGTACCTACGCATCGTTATGTTTACCTCGAAAACAACGTCTGGGTGCACCGTACTTATTTACCTGCAAGGTATGCCAATTACGATCGTTACCATGGCTACAAAGTAGTGGTAAATGAGCGTAATCCGTGGGAACGCCACGACGTTTACCGTACCAGGTATGCAAACTACAGGGGCCGCAGGGACCAGGTAGTAATCCGCGACAGCCGCGACGAACGTTACCGCAACCACTGGCATGATAATGGCAACCATAATGGCCAGCGGGACCATGGCGACAGGGGACGCGGGCATGACCGGGGCGAAGGCCATGACAGAGGCGAAGGCCATGACAAGGGTCACGGACACGGCCACGATCGCGACTAATTACGCGTATAACCTACAATTAAATAGAATTGCCCTGGCGTTTGCCGGGGCTTTTTTTTGTTTTAATTATTTACCTAGTTTCTTCACCACCTTATTTATTGCATCGCCCCAAAAGTTCCCTAAGGCTGCTGCGCCCTGTTTATTAGGGTGAAGATAAAACGTTCCCTGGTGACCTTGCTCGGGCTGCAAATCGGTAGTTGAATGTTTTTTGAAATAGTCAAAGCCTTTGGTGTCGCCAACAAAAACACGTTTGGGGTAGGTGGCGGCGTAGTCCTGTACCAGTAAGTCAATTTCAGCGAGATAGTTGGTTAGGCGTTCCAACCCTTCGGCAAGGTACCTGGCGCCATTATAGGTATTGGGGCTATACCAAACCGGGTGCTGGAAAATAACAACGGAAGACGGGAATTCCTTGAGCAGGCTATCAGCAATCAGTTTTAAATTCTGGTAGTAGTTTTCAGGAAAAACAGGTGCACCGCGCGGGCCTTCAATTGCACTGTCATTAGTACCCAGCTTTATCGAAAATATCAGCAGGGCTTGTTTATCGTTAAACGATTGTGCTGCCTTTTCAACATCTTTAAAAACGCCATTTGTGGTTGGCAAAAAATCGACAGTGGTATAACCACCATGCCCCTGGTTTGCAATTTCGACCTTGCCTATGTTCGATTGCTGTTTCAGGTAATTTGCAGCAATAACCGGTGGGGCTTCTGCTGCGGGATCGGCAAGGCCGGCGCCGTACGTTATACTGTTGCCGATGAATACGATATTGAGATCTTTTTTGCCTTGTGCAAAAAGGTTGATTACGCTAAATAGCATTAATGCTATTAGTAGCGGTGTTTTAAATCTTATCATAATTATATCGACAACTGGTTTAAATCAATCTTTTTGTCATTCTGAACGCAGTGAAGAACTATCTCTTGAGCGCAGTGAAAAATCTTCTACACGCGATTTAAACGCTGGACAGGGAGTATCGGCGACTTCTCAGTTTTATAAGATTCTTCGCTGTCGCTCAGAATGACAAAAAAGGCTTTTCTTATTCACTACTCTCCACTCACCACTTCACCCCCATATTCCAAAACATAAACGCCCATTTGTCAACCTGGCCGCTTATAACCTGCTCGGTGCTTTGGCCTGCGCCGTGGCCCGCCTTGGTTTCAATGCGGATGAAGGTTGGCGCCGGGCCTTTCTGATATTCCTGCAGGCGCGCCGCAAACTTAAATGAGTGTGCAGGCACTACACGGTCGTCATGATCGGCAGTGGTAACCATAGTGGCAGGGTAGCTGGCCGGTTTCAAAGCATGATAAGGCGAATATTTGTACAAATAGTCGAACATTTCTTTGCTGTCTTCTGCTGTGCCGTAGTCATAGCTCCAGCCGGCGCCGGCGGTAAACTTGTTATAACGCAGCATATCCATTACCCCAACTGCCGGGAACGCCACCTTACACAAATCGGGCCGTTGGGCCATTACCGCACCCACCAGCAAGCCGCCGTTTGAGCCGCCCGAAATAGCCAGGTAGTCTTTTGAAGTGTATTTATGTTTGATGAGATATTCGGCTGCGGCAATAAAATCGTCGAACACATTTTGCTTCTTCATTTTAATACCTGCTTTGTGCCATTTTTCGCCGTACTCGCCGCCGCCGCGCAGGTTGGGTACTGCGTAAATGCCGCCGTGCTCCATCAAAATAATATTTGATGTACTAAAGGCCGGGGTAAGACTGATGCTGAAACCGCCATAAGCATAAAGCAATAATGGGTTTTTACCATTCATTACCGTACCCTTTTTGTAGGTAATGATCATCGGGATTTTGGTGCCATCTTTCGATGGGTAAAAAACCTGTTTGCTTTCGTACTGTTCCGGGTCGAATTGCACACCTGACTTTTTGTAGATGGTTGAAACGCCTGTAGCTATATCCAGCTTAAAAATAGTGCCCGGGTAAACATAGTTGGTAAAGGTGAAATAGGTTTCCTTCTCTTCCTTTTTTGTGCCGAAGCCGCTGGCAGTGCCAATTGATGGAAGGGTAATAGTACGCTCTAGCTTGCCTTCCATATCATATTGCTGCACAAACGAGGTGGCATCCTTTAAATACTCGGCAAATATTTTACCGCCGCCGGTTGTGGCGCTCAACACGTTGGTGGTTTGGGGTATCAAATCCTTCCAGTTTTTTGGCTTTGGGTCGGAGGCATCAACGGTAACAATTTTAAAATTTGGCGAGTACAGGTTGGTAACGATATAAAGCCTGCTGCCTGCGTTATCCAGTACGGAATGCTGGTTATCAAAATTATCGATAACGTTAATAATTAAGCTGTTCGGGTTGCTTAAATCCTGTATATAAAGCTCGTTGCCGGTAGTTTCTTTTGCGGCAGATATAATTAAGAACCGCTCGTCCTCGGTTAAATGCGCGCCGATGTACCGGCGTGGCGTGGTGTCGCCGCCAAAAATCAACACATCGCTGCTTTGTGCCGTGCCCAGTTTGTGATAAAACAGTTTATGGTATTGAGTAATACCCGCCAGTTGGCTTCCAGCCTTCGGCTTATCATAGCTGCTGTAATAAAAACCCTCGTTACCCTTCCAGGCTATGCCGCTGAATTTTACGTCGATAAGGGTATCGCCTATCATGCTTTTATCAGCAGTTTTTATTACGATAACCTTGCGCCAGTCGCTGCCGCCTTCTGATAGCTGGTAGGCTGCCATGCTACCATCTTTGGTAAAATCGATCCCCTGTAATGAAGTGGTGCCATCAGCCGAGAATTTATTAGGGTCGAGGAATATTTCGGGCGCTCCGTCCCCTATTTGTCTCCATAAAACAGATTGACTTTGCAGGCCATCGTTTTTATAAAAATAGGTGTACTGGCCCTCTTTAAAAGGTGCGCTGTATTTTTCGTAATTCCATAATTGTTTAAGCCTGGCGTGCATGGCATCGCGGTAAGGTATCTGGCTTAAATAGTCGTATGTTACCTTATTTTCTTCCAGTACCCAGGCTTTGGTATCGGCGGCGCGATCATCTTCCAGCCAGCGGAATGGGTCGGGCACCTGGGTGCCGAAATAGGTAGTTACAGTATCAACTTTTTTGGTAGCGGGGTAGGTGAGTGTTTTAGTATTCATTTGTTGAGCAAAGGCAAAGCTGCAAAATAAAACAGCTGTGCATAAACAGTTAATAGTTTTCATTGCAAGGGTTAGTTGGTACGCTAAGATAGGATTTTTTGGGAGAAGTCGGAAAAGTCAGGAAAGACCGGAAAGTCGGAAAAGTCCGAAAGATAGGAAAGACAGGAAAGATGTGAAAGTTCTATATTGGTGATTTCGTTCTCAGCCCGCAGAAAAAGTCGTCGTTGCTAAGATACCTGCTTGCTTTTTTGACGGTATGTTTTTACAAGCACAATTATGCCTGCGGTAAGCATTAAGCCTAATGATGCGGCACCAGTAACAATGCGCCAGGTTTCATGCTTTTGCACGCCATTTATCAAGGTGGTAATATTTATGACTACTGTACAAATAAATATAAAGTAAAATACTACCCGGCTGTTTTTATTCATGGCGCTGTTGTATTATCCTTCGGCAGTTGTTTTGCGGTTTTTGATAAAGGCATTGATAATAATAGCTGCAATCACCACAAAAAACAACCCGCCAACAGATGCCAGCACAATGCGCCAGGTTTGGTGTTGGTCAATACCCTTAAAAATGCTGTTTACGCTGATGGCGATAAAACCTATGGAGGTGATGAAGGGAATGAGCAGCTTTTTGTCGATGCCTTTTTGCATGTTGCTAATATAGATAAGTAAGAACGGAATAAAAAATCTCCCAAACGCTTTTAGGTGCTACACCGGTAGCGATGAGCTGATTGATCATAACCAGTTGGAAGATTTAAGTACCTAAATTGATTTTAATTTAAGCCATATTTCATACCACGTAGCTTTCGGCTTGCTGATTTCTAAAAGAAACCTTTCTTCGTCTGCCGACCGTAGGTAAACGAACGCGTCATCGAAAGTCAATGTCATCTTTTTGACGAAAAGTATTTCATCACAATATTCCTTGTAGGATGCCTCGCGGGTATCAGACCATATTGATTTTCTGACGGACGATCTTTTTGAGTTCAATACCTATCTAAAAAATTACGGATGTTTATTATTAATCTTTCCTGCGTCCTCCAGCTCAATATCCATCTGGTCGTCGTATTTAAAGCGGTATAGTACCCAATCGCTTTGCGGCTTGTAAAAAATAAAGGTAAACCGCAGGGGCTGCACTTCGTGTTTAACCAGGTAGCTGTAAAAATAAAGGCTGTTTGAGGCATTTTTTTGGGAGATAAGATCCTTGCCCAAATACATGCCTATCCCCTGCCGTAACGAATCGAGCTTGGCTTTTAGCTGGGTGATGCCGGCTGTGTTGGTGAAATATTTATTGGTGCCGAAAAGGAAGTCGATAGCCGCAGATGTGCCGTCGTTTTTATATTTTTTAAAGAAAGTATCAACCACGCTAACGGCGCTTCTGCCTACTGCGGGTAGTGCCACGGCCGCCTTGGCAGCGACAGGTTTGGCCGCCGGTTTGGCAGCGGCCGGTTTAGCCTGCGCATTTGCATACACAATGCTGCAGCAAAATATCCCTGCTAATAAAAAGGATTTCGCGATTAATTTTAAGTTCAAGTGTTTCATGGTATGTGTTTTAACGCCCCAAAGTAAATAAAAAAGCCTGCTATTTTGAATAGCAGGCCTGTTTTTTTGTTGATTGGGTTGGATTGAGTTGATGAAATTGGGGTTAGATAACTTAATCAACCACTCACATAATCAACTCAATCAACCGCTCCACTACTTAGCCACGTACATTACTTCCTTAACGGCTTTAATTACGCGGTCGGCATTTGGCAGGTATTCCTGTATAAGCGTTGGTGCATAAGGCAATGGCACGTCGCCGCCCATAATGCGCAGTACCGGTGCATCCAAATAATCAAATGCATCTTTTTGTACTTTAAAGGCAATCTCGGTAGCTATTGACCCTAATGGCCAGCTTTCTTCAACTATAACCAAACGGTTTGTTTTTTTAACAGAAGCAATAACGGTATCATAATCGATAGGGCGCACGGTGCGCAAATCAATCACTTCGGCGTGGATGCCTTCTTTTTCCAACTCGGCAGCGGCGGCATTAACAACTTTCATTATTTTACCAAAGCCAACCAAAGTAACATCGCTGCCTTCTTTGGTAACGTTTGCTTTGCCAAGCGGGATATAATATGTTTCTTCCGGAACTTCGCCTTTATCGCCATACATCAATTCCGATTCCATAAAAATAACCGGATCCGGGTCGATTATTGACGATTTCAGCAGGCCTTTTGCATCATAAGGGTTTGATGGCACAACCACCTTTAAGCCGGGACAGTTGGCATACCAGCTTTCGAAGCACTGGCTGTGCTGCGAGCTTAGCATACCCGCGTTACCGGTTGGGCCGCGAAATACGATAGGCACCGAGAACTGGCCACCGCTCATCGACATGATTTTTGCCGCGCCGTTTATGATCTGGTCGATTGCTACCAGCGAGAAGTTAAACGTCATGAACTCGATAATTGGCTTTAAACCATTCATTGCCGAGCCTATACCTATACCGGCGAAACCGCATTCAGAGATAGGAGTATCAATTACGCGCTTGGCGCTAAATTCGTCGAGCATGCCCTGGCTAACTTTGTAGGCGCCATTATATTCAGCAACCTCTTCACCCATCAGGTATATCTTATCGTCGTTGCGCATTTCTTCGGACATTGCCTCGCGCAGCGCTTCTCTGAACTGTATTTCTCTCATCGTTTTAAAAAATATGCTTTTTTAGCGAACGCAAATATAAGCAATGAACTGTGATTTGCAATTGAGATGTGAGATATGAGACGTGAGATTTGAGATTTAAGATGGAATGTGGCTTTTAGAGGTTTAAAATGCCCGGTTTCGGGCTATTTATCTCGCCGAAAGGTTAAACACCGTCGCTATAATATGGACCGAGCCGATGGCTCTTGAAAATGGATTTGTTATTTCGCCACCGGGTTGAAACCCGGCGCTACAATATGAATCGAGCCGATGGCTCTTTAAGACAGGTTACATAGGGAATTTAGATTTACGAAGTTTTAAAAACTTCGTAAATCTTTCTTAACATCTGCCAACTGCCCACTCAAAACTGCAAACTCTATTTCCGCTCCCCTTTCATCTTCGACGCAATCTCCAAAGCCCGGTAAGCATTCACAATACCACCGGTTTTGCTAAGCGTACCAAAATCAACCTTGGTATTGGTGCCGGGTTTGTTTACCATTACGCCTTTTACAGGTGTGGCGCATTCTAAAATAATTTGCTTGAGCTGTTTGGCGCTCAAGTCGGGGTAGTATTCGAGGCACAGGGCCGCTATGCCGGTAACAATCGGGGCCGAAAAGCTGGTTCCGTCGGCGGTATTAAATTCGGCATCGGTATCAATCGATGTTACTTTGGCGCCGGGGGCGAAAACGTCAACGCTGTTTTTACCATAGTTGCTGAAGGTGGCGGCCAGCAGGGTATCGGGCTTGGGACCAGATGCGCCTACACTGATTACGTTATCGGTTGTTGAGCCATCCAGGTAAGTATCATTCGGGAACTCCGGTTTGGCGTCCATGTCTTCATTGTCGTTACCCGAGGCCTGTACCAGCAGCACATCTTTCGATGCGGCGTACTTAAAGGCGGCATCAACCCAATCTTTGTGCGGCGATAGTTTTTTACCGAAGCTCATGTTGATGACCTGCGCGCCATGGTCTACAGCGAAACGTATGGCATTGGCAATATCTTTATCGTATTCGTCGCCATTAGGCACTGCTTTTATCGACATGATGCGCACATTATCGGCCACGCCATCAATACCATAACCATTATTGCGAATTGCACCAATCAGGCCGGCTACACCAGTGCCGTGCGATGCATCTTCGTTTTTAAGCACATTGTTGCCATAGGGTTTGCCATCGTTAACGTCCGGATCGTCGCCAACTATGCGTGCGCGGGCGTCAAGGTCTGGCGTAATGTTATTGTTTAGCTTGGCATTGTATTCGGTAATATCCTTTAGCACCTTTGCGTTATCGGATGCCCCGCCTATCTGTCCGAAAACCGATTCCCAAACGGTTTTGCTTTGCGTTACTGTATCATTCGCGGTATGTATTTTAGCCAGGTCGGCCATCGTAAATGTCTGGTCCGATTTTAATTTCAGCTCCCTTTTAATATAGTGGTTGGTAGCCGACAAAATATTAAGCTCGTAGCCCACATCCTTTGCCTCGCGCAGGGTTTTGCTCATGGTGCTGTCGTAAGTCATTTTTACTTTTTCCCAGTAGGCAAACTCTTTTTCCTGTCCTACAGGTGCAGTGGTAACCGCAATGTATTTGCTCTTAAGCTTGTTATATTGCCTTACTTCTTCGGTGGTTTCGGTGAAATCAACCTTGCGGTCTTTTCCGCCTAAAAAATCCCAGCCGTGCACATCGTCAACATAGCCATCGCCATCATCATCCTTGCCGTTGTTTGGTATTTCTTTGGGGTTTACCCACAGAATAGAAGCCAAGTCTTTCTGTGCGGTATCTATCCCACTATCAATTGTGGTAACAATAACTGTTTTGCTTTTCTTTCCCTTTAAAAACAGGTAAGCCTGCTTTAAGCTGATGCCATAAAAGCCGTCGGTTTTTAAATCCATGGCGTGCCAGTTTTTTGGCGGATCGGCAGGTTGTTTGGGCATTTGCTGCCCGGTTGCGGTTAAGGTTAAGAAGAGAGCCCCAAGCAGGAAGGGGGTAAAGATGTAAGTGCTTAATTTCATATTGGTTGATTGGGTGAGTGGTTGATTGGGTGAATGGTTGAAAAACTTAATCAACCTAATCCAACTTAATCAACCACTCACTAAAAAATTATAAATCAAATTTAATTCCCTGAGCAAGGGGTAACGTTTTTGAATAGTTTATAGTATTTGTTTGCCGCCTCATGTAAACTTTCCAGGCGTCCGAGCCCGACTCGCGGCCACCGCCGGTTTCTTTCTCGCCACCAAACGCGCCGCCTATCTCGGCGCCTGATGTACCTATGTTTACATTGGCTATGCCGCAGTCAGAACCAGCGGCAGACAGAAATTGTTCTGCATCTCGCAAATTTTGTGTCATTATAGCTGATGACAGTCCCTGAGGTACCCCGTTTTGCATCGCGATGGCATCATCAAGGTCTTTATGTTTGATAAGGTAAAGAATGGGCGCAAAGGTTTCGTGCTGCACAATTTTGTAGTGGTTTTCAACTTCGGCGATGCACGGCTTTACATAACAGCCAGAGGCATACTGGCTGCCTTCCAGCTTGCCGCCTTCAACAATAAATTTACCGCCTTCGGCTTTGCATTTTTCTATCGAGTCGAGGTATAATGCTACGGCATCAGTGTCAATTAGCGGGCCCATGTGGTTGTTTTCATCCAGCGGGTCGCCAATGCGGATTTGTTTGTAGGCTTTTACCAGTTTTTCTTTAAAGGCATCGTAAACGCTTTCATGGATGATCAGCCTGCGGGTGCTGGTGCAGCGCTGCCCGGCAGTGCCTACTGCGCCAAATACTGCGCCAATCAGCGACATATCCAAATCGGCATTCTCGGTTATGATGATGGCGTTGTTTCCGCCAAGCTCCAACAAGCTGCGGCCAAGCCTTGCGCCTACTGCCGCGCCAATTGATTTGCCCATCCGGGTTGAACCTGTTGCCGACACCAGTGGTACGCGGGTATCATTAGCCATCAGTTCGCCAATCTCGCGATCTCCGATAACCAGGCAACTTACGCCCTCATTTATATTATGTTTTTTAAATACTGCCTGTGCAATATGCTGGCAGGCAATAGCAGTTAAAGGTGTTTTCTCGGATGGCTTCCAGATGCAAACATCGCCGCAAACCCATGCCAGCATGGCGTTCCAACTCCATACGGCAACCGGGAAGTTAAATGCCGATATAATGCCCACAATGCCCAGCGGGTGGTACTGCTCGTACATGCGGTGTTGCGGGCGCTCGCTGTGCATGGTGAGGCCGTAAAGCTGGCGACTAAGCCCAACAGCAAAGTCGGCGATGTCAATCATTTCCTGTACCTCGCCATAGCCTTCCTGCAGGCTTTTGCCCATTTCGTAGCTTACCAGGGCACCCAGGCTTTCCTTGTTTTCGCGCAGCGCATTACCGATTTCGCGCACAATTTCGCCGCGCTTGGGGGCGGGTATGGTACGCCAAGTTATAAAGGCTTTTTGAGCTGTTTCAACTGCCTGGTTGTAGTTGTCGGCAGTGGCAAATTTTACCGAGGCAATTTCTTTACCGTCGGTTGGTGACACGATATCTTTTATAGCTGCGTTGGGGCTGCTTGTCCAGTTGCTGCCTGTACTAAATGCGTCATTTATGTCGTTTATGTGTAAACGAGTAAGAATTTCAGGAATATTAAGGCTCATAATTGTTACTTTTGTCAAAGGTAAAAATCTTTAAGGCAATTTATTATCAACTCATCCTTTGCCGGTAAAATGATTCGCATTAATTATCAGGACTTTGTAATTAGGGCTGTTAACAATGTTTGAATGTTGATAACTAAATTGTATTATGGATATTTATTACTTGTAATTTAATCTCAGTTTAAGTCAAAGTTTCCCTAACCGGGGAGATTTAGAGTGGGCTAATGGAGCGAGTTTATTGCCTGTAACAGAGTATATGTTCTGAAACAAAATTGAATGGAAGAAGAATTTGAATTTGGTTTTACCGAAGACCCAAAGTTTTCGGTAGAACGGTACGAAGAGATGATTCGTAATCATGACCAGTACTTTTTTGATGCCCAGGCGTTTGAGAACATTATCGACTACTACATCGAAAAGAACGATCCGCCTAAAGCCCTGCAGGTTGCCGAATATGCCCGCAACCAGCACCCATTTGCCGCAATTTTCCTGATAAAACAGGCGCAGCTATTGGTTGTGAGCAACCAGGTTGCCGAAGCATTTGAGGCGCTTGAAAAAGCCGCAATGCTGGAAGCATCGGACCCTGATATTTATTTGATCCGCGGCAACCTGTACGAGAGTATGGAGCGCTATGGCGAAGCCCTGGAAAACTATGAAAAAGCGCTCGACCTTGCCGAAGAAACCGACGAGGTGCTGCTGCATATTGCCTACGTGTACCAAAACATGGGCGACTACGAAACATCCATAACCTACCTGAAACTTTGCTTAAAGCAAAATATGGAGAACCAGGATGCTTTGTACGAACTGGCGTTTTGTTATGACGTGTTGGACAATCAGCAGGAAAGCGTTACATTTTACCAGCAATATATTGACAACGAGCCCTACAGCTATGCCGCATGGTATAACCTGGGCAACGCGTTTACCAAGCTCAGCCTGTTCGAAAAAGCTATCGACGCGTACGATTATGCAATATTGATAAAAGACAGCTTTGCATCGGCCTATTTTAATAAGGGCAATGCACTGGTTAACCTGGAGAAATATGCCGAAGCGATTGAGGTTTACCGCCATACTTTTGAGTATGAGCAACCCAACGCCGATACGTATTGTGCCATTGGTGAATGCTACGAAAAGCTGGAGCAAATGGACGATGCGCGGGCTTTCTATAAAAAATCGGTTAAGATGGACCCTAAACTGGCTGATGCCTGGTTTGGGATTGGCGTAACCCTTGATTTTGAGGAACGCTATTTTGAGGCCCTGCACTTCTACAAAAAAGCGCTCGATCTTGATATTGCCAATGCCGACTACTGGTTTGCCATTGCAGATGCCGAATACAAGTTGGGCCACCTTACTGAAGCTGAACACGCTTACGAAAAAGTGGTAGAGCTAAACCCGATCGACGTTGACGCCTGGCTGGATTACTCGTCCATTTTATATGAGCAGCAACGTCTTAGCGATGCCATTGAGGTGATAGCCCAGGCCATAAAAAACAACCCGGAAGCCGCCGAACTATATTACCGCATGGTAGCCTACTTGTTTGCCAAAGGCGAATACAACGAAGCCCTGAGCCACCTTGAAATGGCCCTGACATCAGACCCGGATAAACATTATATCCTGTTTGATTACCTCCCGCAGTTGCAGAAGAATAAGGTGATTGTGGATATTATTAATAGGTACACGAAATAAGTTGTAAGGGTTGTAGTAGTTGAAATTAACTTTTATAACATTTACAACTCTTACAACATTTTCAACCAAAGTAAAAAAAGCCAAAATTTAAACAAATTTTGGCTTTTTTTACGACCTTTGCAGCCATTAGTACTTTTAGTTATAGTCTATAACCAATTGCATGTTTGTATATGAACTACCAGATCAATAACCTTCCGGAACGGGTTGCAAAACCACGCCAAAGCGGCATAACCATGGTGATGGACAAAGGCCTCAGCCTGCGGCAGGCGGAAGATTTTATTGAAGTTGGCGGTCTGTATACAGATATGGTGAAGCTGGGTTGGGCAACTTCATACGTAACGCCAAACCTTACCGAAAAACTAAAGCTTTACCGCGATGCGGGTATCCCCGTATATTTTGGGGGTACGCTGTTTGAAGCCATGATTGTGCGTAACCAGTTCGACGATTATTGCCGTTTGCTGGATAAATTCCAGATGGATTATGCCGAGGTGTCTGACGGTTCCATCACGATGGAGCATGATGTGAAGTGCGAATACATCCGGAAGCTGTCTAAAATTACCACGGTGATATCGGAAGTGGGTTCTAAAGATGTGCAGAAAATATTTGCGCCTTACAAGTGGATCAACCTGATGCGGGCCGAAATTGAGGCCGGATCGTGGAAGGTTATTGCCGAAGCCCGCGAAAGCGGAAACGTGGGCATCTACCGCGATTCAGGCGAAGTGCGCCAGGGCCTGGTTGACGAAATACTAACTCAAATACCCGAAGAATCCATCATTTGGGAGGCCCCCCAAAAAGCCCAGCAGGTTTGGTTTATCAAGCTGATAGGCGCCAATGTTAGCCTCGGCAATATAGCCCCGGCAGACGTTATCCCGCTGGAAACACTGCGCCTGGGTATCCGCAGCGATACGTTTGATCATTTTTTGTAATCAAATCCATATCCCCATCCTTCCCGCTATTATTATTCGCTATAATTTAATATTAGTAAAATAATTTAGTTCATATTATTATCGCCTATAAAATATTTCGCAGAGGTTTAGTATATTGGTCGGTAAATTATTGACTGATAAACCTTTTATAACCGACTATTGAAAAGAATATTTTATATGCTGCTGCTTATATCGGCGGCAGCTTCCGCGCAAAAAAAAACTATCGATAGTTTAAATAACCGGCTGAAAGGCAAACTCGACGACACTACGCGGATTGAGCTTTCGCTCAAACTGGCAAAGGTTTACCGCGACACCCTGCCCGATAAGGGGATGCAGTTAATGTATCAAACAGTTGCGCTCGCCTCAAAAACCAATCATAAAGATTTACTGGTTGATGCCTACGTTCAAATTGCTGAAGCATTTGAAGACCAGGCCATTGCCGATTCTTTGCTTAAATATACCAAAAAGGCTATCGACCTTGCTACCACCCTTAAAGACAATCAAAACCTGGGACGGGCCCATAATCTAAACGGCAATAGCTATTTGCAGGCGCGCAAGTTCGACCTGGCGCAGAAAGAGTATTTGACTGCGCTGAAGTTCTACGAATCCATTAAAAATCCGCTGCCAAAAGGGAATTTGATGGTAAACTTCGGCTACCTGTTTCAGCAAATGGGGAACGTGGAGAAGGCGCACGAATATTACGATGGCGCGCTGAAAATATTTAAAGAGATAAACAATCAAAAGGCTATTGCACAGGTTTATAACAACCTTGGCATTCTGTATGGCGAAAACAATCAGCTTAAAAAATCGGAGGCGTATTTTAATGAGTCGACTAAAATTAGGGAGCACTTGAATAATAATAACCAGCTGGCTTACTCCTATCTTAATTTGGGCGGCATAAACGTGCTGCTGAAAAACTACGACAAAGGCCGGCTGTATAACGATAAGGCCCTCAAGCTTTTTGTGCTGCTAAAAAACAACCAGGGCATTGCCAGCTGTTACACCAATTCGGGGCAGATAGAGCAGGAGACCGGCAATTATAAAAAGTCGGTGGAGGCGTATAACCAGGCGCTTTTGCTGGCGACGAAAATAAAAGACATGGAGAATATGGAGAATGCGCTGGTCAGCATCTCCAATACCTACGAAAAAATGGGCGACTTTAAAACCGCCTACCGCTACGATAACGAGCTGATTAAGCTGAAAGATACCATCTACAACAAAGGCATGTCCAAACAGATTGCCGAGCTGGAAACCAAGTATAAAACCGAGAAAAAAACACAGGAAATTGCTTTGTTAAACAAGCAGGGCACCATCCAAAAACTGCAGATTAAAAATCGCAACGTAACCATTGGCGTTGTGGCGGCGGCTTTGCTCATTACGGTTTGCTTCGGGCTTTTATTTTACAACCGGTACCGGCTTAAGCAGGCGGCAATTTTACAGGCCGAAGTAATCAAACAGCAGGACATCGCCTCTAAAAGCATTATCGACGCCGAGGAACGCGAACGCAAGCGCATTGCCGGCGACCTGCACGACGGCGTGGGTCAGCTGTTTTCTGCCGTGAAAATGAATTTGGGGAGCTTGCTGGAGCATGTGGAAATAAAGGAACCCACCTATAGCCAGCTGGCCGAAAAAACCATGCTGATGGTGGACGAGAGCTGCCGGGAGGTACGGTCTATTGCGCACCAGATGATGCCTAATGCGCTGCTGAAGGCGGGCTTAGGATCGGCGGTGAAGGATTTTATCAATAAGATTGATTCGCATAAGCTGAAAATCACCGTTGAAACAACCGGCCTGGGCGAAAGGCTCGACAACAACACCGAGGCCGTGCTTTACCGCGTGATACAGGAGTGCGTTAACAACGTAATTAAACATGCCGGGGCAACGCGACTCGATATCCAGCTCACGCGCGAAGACAACGAGGTATCAGTAACCATCGAGGACAACGGCAAAGGGTTCGACAGCGCGCAACGCGACAAGTTTGAGGGCATCGGCCTTAAAAATATTAGTACACGTATAACCTATCTTAAAGGAACTGTGGATATATCATCGGCGCCCGGCAAGGGCACGCTGGTGGCTATTTACGTTCCGCTAACTATATCATAAATGGCTGCTACACACAAAATATTTATTGTCGACGATCACCAGATGGTGGTTGACGGGCTGAAACTGCTGATTGGCCACATGCCCGACTTTGAGGTGATTGGCGAATGCAATAACCCCGCAAAGGTGGAGGGCATGCTCGATACGCTGAACCCCGACATCCTGCTTACCGACGTAAACATGGCCGGCATGAGCGGCGTTGAACTTACCCGGCATATTAAACGCGCCAAACCCCATATCAAGGTGCTGGCCCTATCCATGTTTGGCGACAGCCAGGTGGTAACCGAAATGATGGACGCCGGCGTGAGCGGCTTCATCCTGAAAAATACCGGCCGCACCGAACTGGAAGACGCCCTCCGCAAAATAGCCGCCGGGGGCGACTACTACTCCGCCGAGATTACCCGCCACCTGGTACGCTCGTTTAAAGACAACCAGGAAGGCAACCACCTTACCGACCGCGAAATTGAAATTGTGCGCATGATTGAAAAGGAATTCAGCAACAAGCAAATTGCCGACCTGCTGTTCATCAGCGAACGCACCGTTGAAACGCACCGCAAAAACATACTGCGGAAAACCAATACCCAAACCGTAGTGGGCTTGCTGAAGTATGCTTATGAGCGGAAGATAATTTGAGGGCAAGCGTTCCATTTTCCCGCGCGGAACACCCCGAACGCTATGGAACATGCTGATTATTAATCGTTCTATATTTTTGTCTCCGCAGGGCCTCCCGCAGATTTGAGTTAACCTATAAAGTTCTTCAACTATTTAAAGGGCCATCGGCCCGGGACATATTGTAGCCACGGGTTTCAACCCATGGTAAATTGATTAAAAAATAAAGAGTGCCGTCGGCCAATGTCATTAAGTTAAGGAAACCAAAGCGTAAAGCCCCCTCTAAATCTCCCCCGGTTGGGGAGACTTTAGCTTCGCCCGCGTTTAACTTTTTTCAAGTCCTCCCTACCGGGGAGGATTTAGGTGGGGCTAATTCCCTTAACTTAATGACATTGCCCGATGGGACGAAAAAAAGCTTCATTCGCGTTCCGTAGGAACGCTTCGTGGGTAGAAATTCAATCAAATATCCGTTTTACGTTCCATAGGAACGTTTCGTGCTATTGAAGGCGCTGTGTACGGCCCTGTTTCGACCGCTATTTTCGACCCATGATTTTATGGGTTAACTTAAACTCGCAGTGGACCCTGCGATGGTTTGCAGCTATTCATGAATGGAGCATGATCCAGCGCATACCCTGCGGGGATAAAACTGTTTTGCCCTCTTTTTTCCTGCAAAAGAGGGGGCGGTCCAGCGCATCCGCTAGCTAGCGGACGGGTGAGTCCTCTGGAAGCGGCGTTAACGCAAATGCACTGGCGGGTTGACTCACCCCGACCTCGCTGCGCAAAGAGGGTGAGCTGCAATTCTTCCTTAACTTAATGACATTTAGCGAGAGAAGCGGGCGAATATTGCTTTTGACGCTTCCTGAATCTCATTTCAAAAACATTTCCGTAAGTTAGTATCGGCTGTCGTGCTTTAAACGGACAGCGGCTAAATGAGTACTATAGAAAACAAGAAAGATGCGCCCACCCAATCATTTGCGTCGGCAAGTGCGTGGGGGGAATGGCTTGCTGCTAATCATGCAACGTCCGACGGTATCTGGCTGCGCATTTTCAACAAAGAGTCGGGTGAAAAAACCGTTACCTATGCAGAAGCACTCGACGAAGCACTCTGTTATGGTTGGATTGACGGACAAAAGAAAAAAGTTGACCCTGGTTCCTGGGTCCAGAAATTCACGCCGCGCCGTGCACGTAGTATCTGGTCAAAACGAAACATCGAACATATTGAACGGTTGACCAACGAAAATAGCATGAAAGCCGCCGGACTGAAGGCCTTTGAAGACGCAAAAAACGACGGGCGACTGGCGGCCGCTTATGATTCACCCTCCAATTCCACAACCCCTGCCGATTTTCTCAAACTCCTTGAAAAAAACAAAAAGGCAAAAGCTTTTTTCGACTCGCTGAACAAAACCAACAAATATGCAATCAACTGGCGGCTGCAGACCGCCAAAAAACCGGAGACACGCGAAAAGCGAATGCACATGATCCTGGAAATGCTGGCTAAGGGCGAGAAATTTCATTAGGGGAAAGCAATAGCAAGCTGCACTGGGTTCCGGGACGCAGCTATGATGCTGTAGTATAACCTAAATGTTTAAGCCGTCCCTTCTGCCACCAAAATGCCGCCCACCATTGTAGCCAGGTATAAAAGCAAGTACTAAAAGAGCCATGGAGAATCCTGTAATAATCTTATTTATTGCTATGCTTCTTCTGTATATGTATACCTTTTGGCCTTTTTCTATACATAACGTTTCTAACATGTATATCTTTTGGCATTTTTCTATGCATATCCTTTTTGGTGTATAATTTTCGAGGTTTCTTTACCTATAGTTACTAACTAAAATTCGGATTTATTGTCTGTATTCTTGGTGCAAATTGCTTTGCTTCTGCCTCATTCTTGAACAGCATAAATAATGGCACGTTAATATAAAAGTTGCTCCTGCCAATCTTTTCCTTAGTTAAAAATCCTTTTGATACTAATAAATCAGCATATTTGGTTGCCGTAAGCCTGGAGACCATAAGCTCATTCATTAAAAATTCAATTTTTGTATAGGGGTGCCTAAAAATATTGTTCAATAAATCCTGACTATACATCTTAGGAAACTCCTTCCTGATTCGCGTTTTATAGTCTTGCATCAAAACCCGCATGCGGGTAATAAGTACAATCGTTTCTTTAGCTGCCTGTTCAATTCCTTTTAGCATATAAACTATCCATTCTTCCCACTCTCCTTCATCTCTAACTTTCTGTAAAAGCCTGTAGTAATCAAACTTATTGTTGATAATGAATCTGCTTAAATACAATATCGGCAAATCAAGTAAATCCTGAACTACCAAATACAATATATTCAATATGCGACCAGTCCTGCCATTTCCGTCGTAAAAAGGATGTATACTTTCAAACTGATGATGAATTAGAGCCATTTTCACCAACGGATCCAGGTCACTGTCATCGGAGTTATTAATAAACTTAACCATATTCTCTATCAGGCTAATTATCTCATCGTATAACTGCGGCGGTTTATAGACACTTTTACATGTAGATTGATTAATAAGTTCAGTTCCTGGCAGCCTTCTAAATCCCGCGTCATTTTGCTCAAGAATCTTTTGGATATCTATGATATGATTAATGGTTATTATCTTGTTTTTTCTAACAATATCAAAGCCATGTTTCAACGCCTCTGCATAATTATTTACTTCTTTAGCCGACGCACTGGTTATAAATTCTCCAAATAATTGCGCCTTGTATAATTCATCATGCGTTGTGATGATATTTTCAATTGCGGAACTATCTTTAGCTTCCTGCAATGAAAGGGTATTAATTAAAATACTTTCGTTAGGAATGGTTGCGGCTATCCCCTTTAATTCAGCCAATCGCCGGTGTGCAGCAGCAAGCTGTTTTAAAACCGCCCGTGTTTCTAAATCTTGTTGAGGTGGAAGTAAAGGGATATGATAGTGCATATAAAATAAGTAGAATCAAAAATACTATATTAAAATTTGATTTAATAGCCTACCTAAACGCGGCGCACTAGTATTCCAACTCTGCGGGCCGGAGCTGCATACTGGCGCGTAAGGGGCATTACCTCCGCAGGTTAATTAAAAAGGAGTCGCAGTCCATACTTTAAATGTAAGCTCCATTATATTTCTTACCTTTCCGACAACTTATATGACGCTTATGAGTGATTTAAAAAACCTCCAAAAAGCATTGCTTGATTTTCGTGATGAAAGAGACTGGGCACAATTTCATAATGCAAAGGACCTTGCTTTAGCTTTATCAATAGAAGCCGCTGAATTAAATGAACTGTTTCTATGGAAAAAACCAGAAGATGCCAATATTGAAAAAATCAAGGACGAGCTGGCTGACGTTTTTGGGTATGTTTTATTATTGGCCGATAAATACAATCTCGATCTTATAGAAATAATGACGCGCAAAATTCAAAAAAATGCAGAAAAATATCCGGTAGATAAAGCAAAAGGCAATGCGAAAAAATACAATGAATTATGACATTGAATAAGTCCTTTGAAATAAAAAGATATGAGTTTAATGCCACTATGTTCAATGAATTTCAAAATCTTCATTTTGCTAAAGATCTTTGGCCGATTGTATATATTTTAAGTGATGGCGCTATCAAAGAAGCTTACGTGGGCGAAACGACAGACACTTACGCAAGAATGTCCGCACATTTAAAAAGTGGAGCTAAAAATGTTCTTTCAACCGTGCATTTGATCAGCAGTGAGAAATTTAATAAGTCTGCCACACTTGATATAGAATCGAATTTAATAAAATATATAGCCGGCGACGGTCAATATAAGTTGATTAACGGAAATATTGGCCTCGCCAATCACAATTACTATCAAAAAAAAGAAGTCTACTGGGATATTTTTAACCTGATTTGGAACAATTTAAGATCAGAAGGAATAACTAAACATTCAATTGAGCATATAAATAACTCTGATCTTTTTAAATATTCGCCGTATAAAAGTCTTACCACCGACCAGCGCGAGGGGTTGTTAATTATACTGAAAGGTCTCCTTGATAACAACGTCAAAAACATCATTGCTGAGGGCGGAGCGGGCACAGGCAAGACCATTCTTGCTACATTTCTATTTAAGCTTCTCAACTCGAAGTATGAAGAATTCAATTATAAAGAATTTGGAGACGATGAAGCGGAATTTATTCAAACAGTTTTCGAATTAAAAAGGAGGTATCCCAATCCAAAAATGGCCCTCGTTGTACCGATGGCTTCATTTAGAAATACTTTAAAAAAGGTATTCAAAAATATCAAAGGCTTAAGTGCCAATATGGTAATCGGGCCCGCAGATTTGATTAAAGACAATTTTGACATTGTCCTCGTTGATGAATCTCACAGGCTAAGAAGAAGAGTAAACCTGGGCACTTACTTTCATGCGTTCGATGTAGTATGCGGAAAACTTGGTATTGATAAAAATAACTGTAGCGAGTTAGATTGGGTCGTTAAACAGTCGAACAAGGCTGTATTACTTTATGATGAAAATCAATCGATTAAGCCTTCTGACGTAAAGAAAAATGATTTTGATAGGCTTAAATCCTCAAATCTTACAAAGGTCGTATCTCTTAAGTCTCAATTTAGAGTGAAAGGCGGCAATGGTTATGTTAAATATGTTCACGATCTTCTGAATTGCAAACTTGATGAATCGCAAAGGCTTTTTCCATCAAAGGAATATGAGTTCGTTCTTTTTGATTCAATCGAGGCCATGGTTAACGAGGTTAAATTAAGAGATTCAGAGACTGGCTTAGCTCGGTTGATTGGTGGCTATTCATGGCCATGGATTTCAAAGAACGACAAAAGTGCCTATGATATAATCATTGATGGCTATAAGCTGCAGTGGAACAGTGTTTCTGATGATTTCATAAATTCCTCTAATGCATTAAATGAAGTTGGATGTATACATACGACTCAAGGTTACGATTTGAACTATGCAGGTGTCATTTTTGGACATGAGATTACCTATGATAAAGGGAAGAATGAGATTGTAATTTTGAAAGAGAATTACCACGATAAAAATGGGAAAATATCGATTAACGATCCTTTAGATCTAAAAGCATTTATTATAAACATATATAAAACTATAATGCTGCGGGGGATAAAAGGAACTTATTTATATATCTGTGATAAGAACTTAAGAGAATATTTTGAAAAGCACATTGAGGCCAATCGCAAAATTATTTCCACCAACTATTTAGACTCAGATCAGGTAGTGCCATTCGTTAATTCAATTCCAGTCTTCGATTTAAAAGCCGCAGCCGGAAATTTTAGCGCCCTACAACAAGTCGATACCGAAAAGTATGATTGGGTTTCTTTGCCGCCAAGATACAAGCCTTCAAAAGAATTATTTGCATGTACCGTGATAGGTGAATCGATGAACAAGGTTATCCCCAACGGCTCTCTTTGTCTATTCCGTCGGGATGGTGGAGGCTCCAGAAATGGCAAGATCGTTCTTGTTAGGCATTCCAATATCCAGGACCCTGATTTTGGTTCAGGCTATACTGTAAAGGAATATATAAGTAAGAAAAATGTCAGTGACGAACAATGGTTTCATGAAGAAATAATATTAAAGCCACTATCATATGATTCGACATATCAAAACATAGTTTTCACTGCGGATGAATTAACTGACTTAGAAGTAGTTGGAATATTTGAATGCGTTCTATAGTGCCACGGTCTAGGCAGGTAGTCGAAGGCACAAATTCAACTTTTAACATGCCATGTTGTTTTAGGGACGTAAGAGAGGGATAACAAACGGAGAGAGAATGGTTGATTTTCCACTTATAGTTAGCGTAAATATAAAACAGTTGTCCGAACATGGATTCATGCCATACATCTGTGAGGCTGGCAATAGCTTTATATTGAAAGGTTGGCTGGTGGATAGTGCTCCTTTGCGTAATCAGTAAATCTATCTACAGAATCATTATACTCGACAACAAAGTCAACGAGTTCAAACTTTGGCTTTCTATAGATCTCAACGATATTTTTCGTTATTTGCCGCCTTGTTCCATCTTTAAACGTTTTTACCCCCCCCCCCGCTGCCGCAAGCGTCCTCGCTTGTGGCCCGCGTTTAGGTCGCCCACCATCCATTCGACATAATGCCTGGTGGTAGGCAATCAAACGTCAATGTATATTTGTTACCTGTCAACCTACCACAAGCGAGGACGCTGGCGGTAGCGAAAGAGAAAAATTACCCAAATCATATTAAGGCTACATCTCACAGATAACAATTACTACGCTTAGATGATATAGAATGATTAGTTTTAGGTCGTAACAAATTAGGTCCGCATTACAAATCAAGCCATGTTATTTCTTCCTTTTGAAAGTTTTTACATTTCGAGCCCGCTAAAATCAGGAGAAATAGAGCAGCGCCTTGGGGCGGAAGTTGAACGTCCCAAAGGGTTTACTTTTCTATTGATATTCAGGCAGCAATCATTAGATCGTTACTTTAGCGGGTATGTGGACGCCCGTGGGTTTGAAATTAAACCTGCGTTTGTTGGCCGCGATTCATTTATACCGGAAATAAGCGGAACCATTGAAACTCAACTTACAGGCAGCCTTTTAAAAGTTAAAATGCGGCTGAGTTCATTGGTGTTCGCGTTTATGTTCCTTTGGTTAGGCATTGCGGGAATTGCCGGGCTATGGATGGTTTTTACGGGTTTTACAAAGAAGCCGTTCACTTCAGATACGCTTGCTCCCTTGTGGATGTTTTTATTTGGCTACCTTTTGATGATGGGTTGTTTTAACTATCACAGTTGGTCGGCAAAAAATAAGTTATGCGAAATATTGGATGGCGAGATTGCCCGGATTCATCCTTAAATACGGCGCACGCTGTCCGTAGTTTCCAAACTACGGACGACTATGCCCGGAGACGCTGTCTCTCTTGCCCCGCGTTCAGGTAACCCGCATGCCATGTAACCACAAACCCGGGTTAGCGATTGGCGTGGATACCGGCCTTCGGGGGCCTCAGTGCAGGCCGCGCCTAAGGCCTGCAGGCGTATGAACAGAAAGCGCGCCCCGCTTCTACCGGCGGGGAACCCCATGTTAAATAGTGGGCAGTGGGGTATAGTGAGTGGTGAGTAGTGAGTAGGCAGTGGCTAATCAGTTGGCTTTAGGAGTTGGCAGTGGTTAACCGTTTCAATCAATTATAAAATAACCATTTTAATCAGTTGGCAGTTAGGAGTGGGCAGTTGGCAGTTATTAACCGCTTCAATCAATTATAAAACAACCATTGTAATCAGTTGGCAGTTTTGAGTGGGCAGTTGGCAGTGATTAGCCGTTTCAATCAATTATAAAATCCCCCGCTGCCGCAAGCGTCCTCGCTTGTGGCCCGCGTTTAGGTCACCCAACATCCATTCGACATAATGCCTGGTGGTAGGCAGT
This sequence comes from Mucilaginibacter flavidus, assembly GCF_024055575.1. Classification (GTDB taxonomy): domain Bacteria; phylum Bacteroidota; class Bacteroidia; order Sphingobacteriales; family Sphingobacteriaceae; genus Mucilaginibacter; species Mucilaginibacter flavidus. Next base: position 32,019 of record NZ_JAMXOE010000029.1, read on the forward strand.
CAATCGTCAATGTATCCTTGTTACCTGTAAACGTACCACAAGCAGGGACGCTTGCGGTAGCAAAAGAAGCTTAAAATTTATTTTGCGGGATAACGATATTGAAATTGGGACGGGAGTTAAAGATATTTTACCCGGCTAATTATTTATTAGTTAATTATGCCAGGGTCTTCATTACAATCAATGTCAGTAATGATTTCGTTCCCAAATATACTTATAAGGAGAATTATCAACCCGTCCCCCTCTTCCGGCCCGCTGGACGTACATTTAATAAGCGGCGAAATAACATCGTAGGCGACCTTGTTCCCGGTTTTAATTTTACCATTTTCAACCGTAACCTGGTGCCCATTAAACTTAAATTTAGTCATCAAATATATTTTAACCGTTTGCGCTCCGTCCCCGCGTTCAGGTGGCCAGTATGCTTTCGCGCTCAAAAATCAGGCAGCCAATAATTTTTTAATCCAATCTTCACCGGCAAGTTCGGGGTATTCAAAAACGTCGGTAATGTACTCGTGGTTGCTGTGCACCTTTGATTTGTTTACATCATTACTTACAGGGTGGGCGGTTAAAATGCCGTTTTCGAGGGGTAACATCAGGGCTTTTAATTCCTCCGGTAACAGATCTTTTTTTAACCACATGTTTTCAATTTCCCGCGGCAATATAACCGGCATCCGTAATTTTTTATTGTGGATTTTCGTCATAAGGTGGTTTGGCGCAGCAGTTGTAGTAACAATAGACAAGGTTTTTAGCACGTCGCCGTTTTCTCTTTTCCAATAAGAATAAATGCCGGCAAAGGCAAATGGTTCCCTGTCTTTGGGGTAAATAAAAAACGGGTAAGCAACGTCGTTATAATCCATCGATTCAAAAAAGCCGTCGGCTAATACCAGGCAGCGCCGCTCCAAAATTGGTTTTTTAAAGGATTTTAGCTCAAATATGGTTTCGCATTTTGAATTGAGGTTGCCAACGCGGTATTTTTTAGCGTCGGTGTCGTTAAAGGCAAAATGCGGTACCAGCGCCCATTGGGCCAGCTCAATTTCTTCGGGGTTCTCCTGGGTTATTATTGGCAGGTCGGGATGGGCAAAACCGTTTGCATGATAAAGTTTTTTCATCTTATCAATAAAGTGAGGATGAAATTTTCGCCCGAACCTTTTTTCATAGGCATCCGGATTGCCTGAAACCTGCACATGATAACACATAGTAATTAGTTTAACTGTATGAACAAATTGGAACGTAAGCGGTTCTGAAAAATCCAAGTTAAAAAAAATATTTAATGAAAAAAATATGAAATAACCTCCTCTGGTGCGAGACTGACCCGCTGTTTGTAGTTTAGAAACTACGGACGACTATGCTGGGAGATGCGGTCTCCCTTGCCGCGCGTTTAGGGTAGCCCGCATTCTCCATAGTAGTATGTCACCGGTTAGCGATAAAAAAATCCTGCTACAATTTCTTTTTGCTAATATAATTAGTAAATTGCCATGATCAAACGCCAATAAAATTATAGCAAATGGCAAAAAGTAAAACTATCAATGTAAAAGGGACTGAAATTGTTTTGTTCCAGAACGGGGATGAAGACTATGTTTCAATTACCGACATAGCCCGCCATAAAGACAGCGCCAATACCGATTCTATTATTCAGAATTGGCTGCGAAATAGAAATACGATTGAGTTATTGGGTTTTTGGGAGCTAATGTACAACCCCGGTTTTAAACCCCTCGAATTCGAGGGGTTTAAAAAGCAGGCCGGGCTAAATAGTTTTGTAATGACACCTAAAAAATGGATTGAAAATACAAATGCCATAGGTATTATTTCAAAGTCGGGAAGATATGGCGGGACATTTGCCCATAAAGATATCGCATTTGAATTTGCTTCGTGGATTTCTATTGAGTTTAAGTTGTACATCATCAAGGAGTTTCAACGCCTTAAAGATGACGAAAACGACCGCCTCAAATTAAACTGGAACCTGCAGCGCACACTGGCAAAGGTGAATTACCATATCCACACCGATGCTATAACCCATGTATTAGCCTATGGTTTCGGCCGGTTAGGTTTGCAGTCCATTACGGCCGATACCCACCCCGGGAATCTGCGATCCATCCAAATACTTGAAAGGTATGGGTTTGTGAAGGTTAATGGTATGGAAAATATTTACATATTGGTGAGTGGTGAATAGTGAGTGGGGAGTGGTTGATTAATCAGTTGGGGAGTTAGAAGGTTCACCATGAATGGCCCTGGTCCGTATGCTTTCCTTTGGCAAACCGGGGGCGACCGGGATTGTATACTGTGGAGGCGGGGGGTGCTGATGTGGGGGTATTGGATTAACTTAGTGTTGTCCCCGCTCAATTGCCGCGGGGGCTAGTCCTTTTTGTCTTGATACAAAAAGGACCAAAAAAATCAAGACAGAAAAAAGCTTCCGCGCTGCAGGCCAGACTCCCTGGCCCGCTTTTCTGTCGTGCCTTTGCCCGCCGTAAACACAATGCTACTGCTTAACTAACCATGAAATACTTGGGGGCATCCAATAATTTTTCGTTGTCCGTCACCAGATAAGCTTCGGGCAAAAGCCAAGACAACTGCAGGCCTGTGCGTAGGGCAGGGCATAGGAAATTTTTGCATACAGGTTCGGCGAGAGAAAGGGTCATCCGGCAAAAAGATTCCAGCCCGCAGTTGTTTTGGCTTTGTGCGTGAAAGGCCTGAAGCGCAAGAAGCATTTCTGGTGACTTGATTTTTTTGGTTACTTTTTGTATCAAGACAAAAAGTAACAGCCCCGCGGCAATTGAGCGGGGTGGATATAAGGTTAATCCCCGAAAATAAATTTCGAAGCAACCCGAGACAGCGTTAAGGCGAAAATCAACCTGTCTTATTTTAATATTACCGAATTCCGTACCTTTAAAACCTGCACTTGCAACAGGCAATAGCCGCAAAATATGGATGAAAGCAAAATAATTATATACCAAACTGAAGACGGCAATACCAGGATTGAAACCCGTTTGGAGGACGAAACGGTGTGGCTTACCATAGATCAGATGGCAGAGCTGTTCCAAAAATCGCGCTCGACCGTTAATGAACATATTTTGAACATTTATGAAGAGCGTGAACTGGACCGCGAACTTTCAATGAGAAAAATCGGAAATTCCGATTTTTCTACCAAGCCCACGAATTACTATAACTTAGATGTAATTATCTCTGTCGGCTACCGCGTAAAAAGTCACCAGGGAACAAAGTTCAGGCAATGGGCAACGGCCCGGCTAAGGGAGTACATTGTAAAGGGGTTTACCATGAACGATGAATTGCTGAAGCAAGCCGGCGGGGGCAATTATTTCGACGAATTGCTGGCGCGCATCAGGGATATACGTTCGTCGGAAAAAGTGTTTTGGCGCAAAGTGCTCGATATTTATGCCACGAGTATAGACTACGACCCGAGGCTGCAAATTTCGGTACAGTTTTTTCAAACCGTTCAAAACAAAATGCATTGGGCGGCACACGGGCATACCGCCGCCGAAATTATTTTCTACCGCATTGATGCAAACAAAGCCAACCTCGGGCTTACGCATTTAAAAGGCAGCAAGCCAACCCGACAGGAAATTGAAATAGCCAAAAACTACCTCGACGAAGACGAACTGAATATACTCAACCGCATGGTAACCGCCTACCTTGAACTGGCCGAATTACAGGCATTAAACCGCAAGCCCATGTATATGAAAGACTGGATAGCGCGCCTGGACGATTTTGTAAAAATGACCGGTAACGACGTTTTAGATAATGCCGGCACCATCAGCCACCAACAGGCCCTCGACAAAGCCACCACCGAATACGAAAAATATAAAGAGCAAACCAAAAACGACCTTTCAGCAGTCGAAAAAGACTTTTTAAAACAGCTTGAGGCCACCGCTAAAAAGTTGAATAAGAAGAAGCCCAAATAACAGCGCTATAAGCAATTTTTTTTAAAAAAGCACTGACACTATTTTGTCAGCACTTTTCGCGTTTTTTGGCGCGGCAATGCGAGAAAAAGTGCCATACTAGCCCAGAAACAAGGTTTTTGGCACTTCGGTTCACCTTTTTGCTGTTCCACCCTGTTCCTTGGTTTCACTGTGCACAGGAACATAAAACTATGCTAAAATTGATTTTTAAGGGTAACGAATTGGTAACCTTAAAAGCCCTGAAATAGTTCTTCGGCTTACTTATAACACGTACAAACACGTACTATTACCCGCTCAATAACCGTATTTCTACTTACTAAATAGGGTACTTCCCCCATTGCGGGCCCGACTGCGGCTGCCTAATTTTACCTGTGCAGCATGCCCTCTCAGGCGGCAGCATTAATTGGAATTAATATGGAAACCGGGGGCAACTATTTAAATCAAACTACCATTTACGTATCAACACAGGCCAAACTAAACGCCAGCCAAACCCAGGGCATAGCCGACGAGTTGCTGCGCATTATTGGCTACTCAGATCATAGCCACGGCGTGCAGTTCAGGTTCATTGAAGAAGACGGTTTAACCCAGGCGCATGCGTCGGTTGATAAAGAGTTGCGGGTTTCGGTGAATGGGTGAATTAGTGAATAGACCATGGACGATAGAGTGAAACCATCAAACTTATCAGGGTTTACCCAACAGCGTGGACAAATTTTCTCCTGGTACAGTTTTTAATTTTCTCCCGAACTAAGGCTAAATCCGCCTTTCGATTAGACAATTCGGTTTTCAACAACTGTATTTCATACGAAATGCACTTCTTTTCATTAAGAAGCATCATGTATTCTGCTGTTTTTTATCATACGTTTCAGGTGGGTGATATTTTGGCTTAACAGAGCGGCGGGAGAGGACGCAGCGCTGTCATGAAAAACAACATACGCGTTGAACGCGCTATAAAAAATATAACGCAGGCCGATCTTGCCGATGCCGTAGGCGTATCGCGTCAAACAATTAACACCATCGAAAGTAATAAATACGTACCTTCAACCGTACTGGCATTAAAAATATCAAGAGTTTTCGGCAAGCCGCTCGAAGAGATATTTATGTTGGAAGAAGGGGATTGAGAGCAGAACCAAGAGTCAGGAACCAAGAATCAAGAAAGAAGGATAAAATAAACCCATATGAAAACCAAAACAACTTTTGCCCCGGAGCTGGTTATTCCAAACGGGGTAACCGATATCAGCTTTTACGTTAAAGCATTTAATGCCGTTGAGCTATGGCGATTAAACAATGATGACGGCTCGGTGCATGTCGCCGGGTTTACCATTGACGACGCGCTGTTTCATATTCATGAGCAAACTTCAGACGCAGCCTTTAGTCCGGCTGTGCATAACGGTACAACAGTAGCCGTTGGCTTAATGGTTGATGATGTGCACGCTGTGGTAGCGCAAGCGGAGGCCGCAGGCGCGCGGATCACCTCGCCGGTGACAGATTATGAATACGGCTACCGCCAAGGCAGCATAGTCGACCCATTTGGCCATCACTGGACAATTGAAAAGATAATTAACAACGATATTTTAATGACGGGTAACTATGGAGAATAACACTACAAATGATTTCGAAACGGCTATTAGGCCCACCTTATCGGTAAGCAATGGCATTGCTGCGGTAGAGTTTTACAAAAAAGCCTTTAACGCCGATGAACTGATGCGGGTTGAAGCCCCGGATGGCGCTATTGTGGCTGAACTATCTATTCATGGTGCGCGTTTTTTCGTTGCCGATGGCTCGCCGGAGGCAGAGCATGCCACGCCAGAGAAAGCTGCATCGATTCCCATCCGGATGGGATTGATAGTGGCCAATCCCGATGCTTTCGCCGCCAGCGCCATTGCAGCAGGCGCAACCGAAGTTTATCCCGTTGCCGACCAGGACTATGGTTACCGCTTAGGGCATATTATTGACCCCTACGGGCATCATTGGGAGATTTGCAGACCTTTGTAGGAGAGGCAAGAAGTCAAGATGCAAGAGTCAAGAAAAATGTTAGCGATTGCTTTGCCGGCGGTTTTCTTGAACAGAAGTGATTTTTTCATATTGATTCCTGACTTCTTGATTCTTGGCTCTTGATTTCTTGCTTCTCTCCAAAACCCTATCTTTGCCCTATGCGCTTTGATATTATTTCCGTATTGCCCGATTTGCTGCAGAGCCCCTTTGCTCATTCTATTTTGCAGCGTGCGCAAAAAAAGGGAATAGCCGAAATTGTGGTGCATAACCTGCGCGATTATTCGACCAGTAAACAAAAAAGCGTTGACGATTATCCTTATGGCGGCGGCAGTGGCATGGTGATGACAATACCTCCTTTTGCAGCATGTATTGAAAAACTGAAGAGCGAACGGGAATATGATGAGGTGATATTTATGTCGCCCGATGGTGAAACACTGAACCAGGCCATAGCTAACCAGCTATCCGGCAAACAAAACATTATTATACTTTGCGGCCATTACAAAGGCATTGACCAGCGCATACGCGATATTTACGTTACCCGCGAGATCTCCATTGGCGACTACGTGCTGTCTGGCGGCGAATTGCCCGCAGCGGTTTTGGTTGATGCCGTGGTGAGGCTGATCCCCGGTGTTTTGTCTGATGAAACATCAGCTCTTTCTGATTCTTTCCAGGATGGCTTGCTGGATGCTCCTGTATATACCCGCCCAGCCGACTGGAACGGCCACAAGGTGCCCGATATATTATTAAGCGGCAATACCCCCGAAATTGAAAAATGGCGCTTTGAGCAGGCCGTAGAACGCACCAGGGCCAGAAGGCCGGATTTGCTGGATGAATAATTTGTATGGACGTATCGCATACGCCCTCGTCTGCTTATTAATAAACCAATGTACATCGCATATTCATTAGGGCGTATTCAATATGTACCTACGGTTGATATTATATCGTAAATTAGATTGCAACCAAAATGCACCCTTTGCATTATAGCGTTGCAACCATGAACCCCGAACAGGAAAAAGAACTTATACAACAATGTCGAGCCAGCCCGGCCGCGTTTGGGCAGGTGTTTGACATTTGGTATAAGCCGGTGTTTGGTTACATTTTGCGCCGTACTGCCGATTATGACCTGTCGAAAGATATTGCTGCGGAAACTTTTTTAAAAGCTTTTTTGAAGATAAACACTTTTCAATGGCGGGGAATCAGCCTTTCGGCGTGGCTGTACCGCATTGCCACTAACGAACTGAATCAATATTACCGTAGCAGTAAATACAAGCCCCAATCGTTACAGCAACTACTGGAGAACCCGCAAATGGAAAAACTGCTGCACCAGCAGGATGCCGACGAGCGCGAAGCGATGGAGAAAGAAATGCAAGGTTTTAACGACTTTAACCTGATCCGCACCAACCTGCTCAAGCTGGACATTAAATACCAGGAAGTAATTGCGCTACGCTATTTTGAACAAAAAACCAACACAGAGATAAGCGCCATATTAGATAAAAATGAAGGCACAATCAAGTCGCTGCTATCGCGCGGATTGGAAAAATTAAGAAACATGCTTTAACACTGCAACCAAATACAGGCGCTGCATTATAAGGGTAATCAACATGAAAGATAACGACGAATTTTTAAAGAAAATGGAAAACTTACAGGTACCGGATATAAACCCCGGTGAGCACCCGAAGATGGTTAAAATGGCCATCATGAATACGGAGCGCTCGGCGGCGCTCGGCGTATGGCTTATTGTTGCGCCATGCTATTTTCTGTTTTGCGTATGCATGTATTACTTTTTTCACCTCAGGCTCAGCTGGTTCGAATCGATGTTTAATTTGATGGCAAGCCTTGATAAAAATCCCTGGCTCAGGTTGCTATCGCCGGTGTTATTGGTAATACTGCCAATGGTGTGCATTGTGATAAACGCGCTTGCTATTGTACACGTAGGTGTCCAAAAAGCAGGCCCCGACCAGGACCGGGCACGTGAATTGGGCATCACCATAAAAATAAAGCCATGGAACATTTTATTAATACTGCTTAGCCTGGCTATTGTATTTACATTTTTGGCTTATATAGTTACCGAAAACATTGTTATAAAAAATTAATACCATGAAACTGAACTGGTTTACCCGCAAAGGGATTATTTATTGGCCTGCATCAATAGCGGGCTGGGCGATATTGGTTTTAGCGACCGCATTTGCCATATACTCATTTATCGATATCGACAGCCGCTCGCACTCGATAAGTGATACGCTTACTAATTTTGTTTTCAATTTATTGCTGATCGGCTTGGTTTATACCATTGTCGGTTATTTTACGGAAGCAGCTAAAAAGGTTGATTAATTTTGTTGGAACGTTGTAAGGTTTAAAAGTTGTAAGGTTAATGACGCGCTGCCTAAGAACGCCTTTTTATCATGAAGCTGTATTTTTTTCGGTCTTTTCGGCCTTTACTGACTTTCGGACTCCCGCAAACCGCCCTATTTTGTTAACAAAACAATAATTGTGGAAATTTTTCACATTGACTTTTTTTATTAAAAAATAATCCCTATAATTGCAATCCGATTTTTACGGGCTAAAAATCGCTTTTAAGAGCTAAAAATCATGGATTTAGTAAAATTTGTTGAAGAACAATCAGTAGAAAAAAGACAACTTCCGTCTTTTAAATCAGGAGATACGGTAAGTGTTCACTATAAAATCAGGGAAGGTAATAAAGAACGTATCCAGGTTTACCAGGGTGTTGTTATACAACGCAACAGTACCGGCGCTACCGAAACCTTTACCGTACGTAAAGTATCAAACGGAATTGGTGTTGAGCGTATATTCCCAATTAACTCACCAAACATTGATAAAATCGAGGTGAACAGCCACGGTAAAGTACGCCGTGCTAAATTGTACTACCTGCGCGCCCTTACCGGTAAAGCAGCTCGTATCAAATCAAAAAGAGTTTAATTGTTCCTGCCTCCGGCATGAGGTAACAATAAAATATTTAAGCCTTTCCGGTATTCGGAGGGGCTTTTTTGCGTGGCTTATAACGCGACACTATAACCCACTTTTACATTATTCACTACCATGTGGGTGTAAAAGTGTTTTAGATTGACATTTCCATCAGCCACTTTTTTGCAAACACCTCGCCTTGCTGCATCGACAATACATTTACAATCATTATAGAAACATAGCTGCAGGTAACGGCCGCCGCTAGTTCGCCCTCGTTTTATTCTATTGCAAATACCCAATTATCTGTTGATATTTGAGCTCCCCCTTTGATAACATTTAAAACATTACGGAATATTTTTGGTTAATAATTAGATTATTACAAAATGGGTGTTCAGGAAAATAAACTGCTGCGAACGAAAAAACCGGCCATAACGCATAGCCAAGTTTCGGGGCAGCTTTTTGATAACCTGCCCGTTGCCGTTTATGCTTGCGACAGGAATGGCTACATTACATCATTTAACCAGGCTGCTGTAAATTTGTGGGGCCGGAAACCTGAAATTGGCAAAGATTTGTGGTGTGGTTCATGGAAAATATTCCATCCCAACGGCGAGCCTTTAAACCTGGACAACTGTCCGATGGCCCGTACCCTGAAAGCAGGTATTGCTATTGAGGGCGAAGAAATAATTATCGAACGACCGGACGGCACCAGAATTAATGTACAACCATACCCTGTACCCACTTTTAACGATGCAGGCGAACTTGTCGGCGCCGTAAACACCTTAATTGACGTTACCGAGCAGCGTAGCGGCGAAACCAAACAAGCCATGCTCGCTGCAATTATCGAATCATCGGAAGATGCGATAGTAAGTAAAACCCTCGATGGAACAATAACCTCCTGGAATAAATCGGCCGCTAAAATGTTTGGCTATAGTGAGGGCGAGATAGTAGGAAAGTCGATAATAATTGTAATTCCGGAAAACCGCAGGCAGGAAGAGGACCTGATATTGGGGAAAATACGCCAGGGTAAAAAGGTTGAACATTATGAAACATACCGCCGTAGAAAAGATGGCACCGAAATAGCTGTTTCACTAACTATATCACCCATCAAAAACCAAGCCGGACAGGTTATAGGTGCATCAAAAATTGCGCGTGATATTTCAAAACAAAAAACTAATGAAGAAAGCCTGCAACGCTATGCTGATAACCTGGAAACAGTTAACAGTGTAGGTAGAATGGTTTCGGAGCGTTTGGATGTACAGGAAATATTGCAACAGGTAACGGATGTTACAACCCAGGTTACCGGAGCCGCATTCGGCGCCTTTTTTTATAATAAGCTCGATGAGCACGGCGAGTCGTACACATTGTTTACCCTGTCAGGCGCGCCGCGCGAGGCCTTTGAAAAGTTCGGGATGCCCCGCAACACCGCTGTTTTTCATCCCACATTTAGTGGGGAAGGAACCGTAAGGGTTGATGATATAACCAACGATCCCCGTTACGGAAAAAATCACCCGCACTTTGGCATGCCCAAGGGGCATTTACCTGTGGTGAGTTATTTGGCGGTACCGGTAATTTCAAAATCGGGCGCGGTAATAGGCGGACTGTTTTACGGGCACCCGGAACCGGGCAGGTTTAACATACACCATGAGGGCCTGGTTGAAAGTGTAGCCACCCAGGCTGCTATAGCCCTTGAAAATGCGAGGCTTTACGAAGAGATACAAAAGCTAAACTCAAAAAAGGATGATTTTATTGGACTTGCCAGTCACGAGTTAAAAACGCCCGTGACCAGTCTTAGCGGTTATCTGCAAATAATAAACCGCCGGTTGCCGGCGGATGACGGAAACAAGCCTTTTATTGAAAAAGCCCTGGCACAAATAAATAAACTTTCGGGCCTGATATCTGATTTGTTAGATGTTTCAAAAATTGAAACCGGGCAATTACCCCTCTCATTCACCGGGTTTGATTTATTGCATCTCGCAAAAGAGGTTATCGAGGTGATGCAATATTCCACCAAGACACACCGGCTAACGTTCGATTCGAACATTAACAAGCTATTGGTAACTGCCGACAGGCAGCGGATTGAGCAGGTTATTATCAACTTGCTGTCAAACGCTATTAAATATTCGCCGGGGGCTAACCAGGTTAACGTAACAGTTTCGGTCGCCGACAACAAGGCGCTGGTTGCTGTGCAGGATTTTGGCTTAGGCATAACGCGCGATCAGCAGGAACGCATCTTTACCCGTTTTTACCGGGTTGAGGATATGGCGGCTCATATATCCGGCCTGGGCATTGGTCTTTTTATCAGCAAAGAAATTATAAGCCGCCACCACGGCAGGCTTTGGGTTGAAAGCGGGCCGGGCAAAGGGTCGATATTCTTTTTTGAGATACCGGTAGGGTAGCAAATAGGAGAAGACCAAAAACCCTTTAGATTTTCTTAAACTTCTTCTGCACCCCAAAATATTCATCATTCGCAATCCCTTCGCCTGTCCCGCTGATTTTTACGATTACATTGATTTCGCTGATTATTTTGCCGGACCTAAAGTTAGTGAAGGGGGCGGGGAAATCCTATAGCAGGATGTGCAGATAACCGTCGCTTCAATTCACTGCCGATATTGCCTATTCCTTGTGCACATCTTTAAACTTCAGCATATCAGCGAGCTTAAGCTCCTTATCCATATCAAATCCGCATGACGTAGTAAACTCTTTGGGGTTACTGTAGGTGCCGAAAAGCATATCCCACCAAACAATATCACCGTAATTGCTCGCGTGCTTTTCATATTCATGGTGTATCCGATGCATTTCGGGGCGCTGAAAAATGTAGCCTATCCATTTCGGGGTTTTTATATTGGTATGATAAAAGAATTCGCCAAGTGCAGTACACAAAGTGTAAATGGCCCCGGCCTCGGGGTTTAGGCCTAGCAATGTGTAGACCAACAAGCTACCGATGATAGAATTTACTGTCATTTCCAGCGGATGCTTGTAAAACGAGGTGATTACTTCTATACGTTGTGCGCTGTGATGGATTTGATGAAAATGGCACCATAGGTAATCATTTGTATGGCGCCACCTGTGCCACCAGTAAAATATAAACGTAGCAATAAAGTAGGCAAACATGCCCCCCAGCCAGTTGGGAATATGTTGCGATACATGAAATACAGACCATGCCGACAACCATTTTTCCCAACTATAGCCAGCAGCCACGACAACCAGCAATTGGACAAAATTTATGGCAAGTACTCGAATTGTCCAGGTAGGCACTTGTGGTAGTTTCCAGCCAGGGGAAAGCCTTTCTATAATAAAACAGGTGGCAAAGCATGATAAGATAATGATTAACATAATTTTCTTTTTTAGTTAATCAAATCTCGGTGCCATCAGGGGAGGAAAGTTTTGACCAAAGTCAAAAAAAGAAACATTACTTCCGGCCTCTTATCCTGCTTAACGTTTCCTGTTTGATGCTTAAGAATGAGGCGATTTGACCCAATGATGCTTTTTGAAGAATGCCCGGGTAGGCAGCCAGCAGATTTTCATAACGCTGTTTGGCGGTAAACGTTTGCAGGCTGATAGCGCGTTCCTCACTACGGATATAGTATTGTTCGGTAATAATCCTGCCTGTGAGATTAAATTCGGGGAACTGTTTGTATAGCGTTTGCAACTGGTCCCAATTGATGGATTGCAAAACGCAATCTTCGAGCACCTCGATATTTTCAAATGATGGCCTGCGGGAGAAAAAACTGTAAACAGAGATAATAAACTCACCATCGCCCATAAACCAGGTAGAAAACTGGCTGTTGCCTTTGTTATAATACGCTCTTATGAATCCCTTTTTTACAAAGTAGATACGCTGGGATACCTGCCCTGCCTTTAAAATGATGCTTTTGCGTGGGAACGCTTCCTCAATTAAAAATTCTTTTATTTTATCCTGCAAATCTTCGGATAAAATTGAAATGCTGTTAAGGGTAGTTAGGAGGGTCGCGGTTTCCATGTATGTGCAATTTAAGAATATCTTATTTCATTATAATATTTATCCACCTCAAAAACAATCCACACTCTTTGTTTGTTAATCAATCGATTAATTTTTAACGCCTGATAATCAGTGCATTAAAACAACATGACAATTAAATGATTTTATCAATCAATCGTTTGATTAGTTTTGTTCGAGGAAAACAATGGAAAAAGAGAAAATAGATAAGAAAGACCACATACTTGATGTTGCTGAACGCGTGTTTTCAGACTTCGGGTTTGATGGCGCTTCAACCCGCATGATTTCGGGTGAAGCTGGGGTAAATATGGCTATGCTTAATTATTATTTCGGCTCGAAAGAGGGTTTGTTCCTCGCAATTTTTGAGCGGAAGATATCATCCTTTCAAACGTTGCTACAAAATATCGGTAACGATGACAGCATGACATCGTGGGATAAGCTGGCCAAGTGTATAGACAAATATGTTGACCGCATCATCGTTAACAACTGTTTCCAGAAGTTGATTAACCGCGAAATTACCATGAATAAACGCGGCGACCTTACCGATAAGATTACCGAAATGTTGATGGTAAATGTCATCGAAATAAGGAAAATACTGGATGAGGGCATAAAAAACGGCAGCTTTTTTAAGGATATAGACATCCAACTGGTTATTGCCTCAATATTCGGCACCAAAAATTATATCATCAACACCCCGCACCTATCATCGCTGATTTTGGGACATGATATCCGCGACGAAAAATTCATGGAAGAACAACTTAAGCCCCGCATAAAAACGTACATGAAGAGACTTTTGAAAGCTTACTTAATGACCGACAATGACAACACAAAATAATAACATCGACCAAACAGATCCTTTTAAAAATACGCTGAAAACCTTTCTGCGTATTTTAATCCCTGCGCTTATCTTAACCTTACTGCTCGGCGTTGCAGCAAAAGCGCAGGACCGTACCCTTACCCTCGACGAAGCGATTAAGCTTGGCCTTGATAACAGCAAGGTTTTAAAGTTGTCGAAATCGAAAATTGACGAGGCGGTGTCTGTTTACAACCAGGCACTCGATGAGGCCAAGCCGACCGGCAAGGCCAGCTTTGGCTATAACCGTGCCGAAATACCTGCCAACAAGCTTGCTTTTGGCACACAGAGCCTCTCGCTACCAAAAAGTGCTGACGCATGGTTAGGCACAGTTTCAGTATCAGAGGTTATCTTCGGTGGTAATAAGTTAAAGTACGCTAAGGAATCAACAGACTTACTAACCCAGGTTAGTCGTTTGGATGCGGATAACGACAAGGACGAGATAACTTACGACATTATTAATTCTTATTACGGGCTGTATAAAGTTTTGCAAAGCAAAAAAGTGGTACAACAAAACCTGGCGTCGATAGATCGGCAGATTAAACAATCCCAGCGTTTTTTTGAGCAGGGTTTGGTTACCAAAAATGACGTGCTGCGTTTTCAATTACAGCGTTCAAACATCGAGTTGAACGGCATCGACCTGGAAACTAACCGCAAAATCATAAACTATAATTTAAATATTTTATTGGGCCTGCCGGAAGGAACGCAATTGGCCATCGCTCAAATAAACGAGGCAGACAGGCAGGTTGCCCCTCTGACCAACTACCTTGATACAGCCATGAGCAACCGCATCGAGCTAAAACAACTTGACTTGCGCACCAAATATGCCGAAACCGGAATTAAAAACGTACAGGCCAATATATTACCAACATTGGCAGCTTCGGGCAGCCTTTATTATGTTGACGTGGCTGCAAGTCCGATACCCAAAAGCGGTTCATACGTTACACCCGTAGCATTGGGCCTAAGCCTGAACTGGAACTTCGGTGCTTTATGGACCAACAAAAACAAGGTATCGCAAGCTAAAATTCAGCGCGAAGAAACGATCATCAACAAAGATATTAAGCTTGATAATGTAAAACGAGAGGTAAATCAGAGCTACCAGCAATATACACAGGCACTTGATAAAATTAAGCTGCTGCAAACTTCGATCGACCAGGCGGGTGAAAACAATAAAATACTGGAATCGAAATATAAAAGCAATATCGCATCGGCCACAGACCGCGCAGATGCCGAAACCTTACTTTACCAGGCACAGATAAACCTGGAGCTGGCCAAGGCCGATGCAGGGCTGGCATACTATACCCTACTAAAATCGACCGGAAAACTTAATAAATAATACACAAACCCAAACAATACATACAATGGCAAAGGCAAACGAAACACAGGAAAACGAACCGAAAAAAAAACCGAACAGGGTGCTCCCGATAATATTGGGGACCATACTTGTAATTGGTATTATTTTCGGGATAAAAGAATATATATACTACGGCAAGCACGTTGATACCGACGACGCACAGGTTGACGGTAATATAAGCCCCGTTGTAGCCCGCGTTGGCGGCTACGTTGACAGTATTTACTTTGAAGAAAACACGCACGTTAATAAAGACCAGATACTGGTGAAAATTGACGACCGCGACTTTAAAGTGAAGCTGGAGCAGGCACAAGCTGCCGAAACCGGCGCAAAATCAAACATTGACGTAGGCCAAAGCCAGATTTTCGCCACAGCAGCGAATTCATCAAGCGCGAGGGCTGATGTTGCATCCGCAGCAGCAAGGCTGGAAAAAGTTAGAAAAGACTACGACCGCTATGCAAACCTTGTAAAAGATGGTTCGGTAACCCAGCAACAATTTGACCAGGCCAAAGCCGACCTTGAGGTTGCGCAAGCTACTTACCGTGCCACACAGGACAAATACAAAGCTGCCCAGGAGCAAGTTGGCACCACCAAAAGCCAGTTAAACGTTACCCACACCGGCGTGAGCCAAAAGCAGGTTGACGTTGATTATGCAAAGCTGCAATTGTCATACACGCTGGTAAAATCGCCGGCTGACGGCATCACTTCTAAAAAGAATGTACAGGTTGGCCAATTGGTGCAAGCCGGGCAAACACTGTTTTCGGTAGTAAACGATAACAGCCTGTTTATTACCGCCAACTTTAAGGAAACCCAACTTGATAAAATCCGGAACGGTCAAAAAGTTGAGATTGACGTTGATGCCTACCCAGACATTAAATTTGAAGGTAGTGTTTACAATTTCTCTCCGGCAACAGGCGCTAAATTCTCGCTTTTACCTCCGGACAATGCTACTGGCAACTATGTAAAGGTTGTACAGCGTGTGCCCGTTAAAATTAAAATAAACGGCAGCAAAGAAGACCTTGCAAAACTGCGCCCGGGTATGAGCGTAAATGTGTCTGTGAGAGTGAAGGAATAATTAGGAAGTCATTAGTCTTGAGTCTGAAGTCTGAAGTCGGTTGGCCGACTGTGGAGATGTTTGACTTAAGACTAACGACTATAGACTTAAGACTTAGAAAAAATGGCTGAAACCGGCTTTAAAAAGTGGATCATTACCATCACGGTTATCGTTGCCTCCTTGCTGGAGCTGATAGATACCACGATAGTAAACGTATCCTTGCCCCAAATACAGGGTAACCTCGGCGCTACCCTGGAGGATATTGCCTGGGTAGTAACGGGCTATGCAGTAGCAAACGTAATTGTACTCCCCATGTCGGGCTGGTTAGGCAGCCGCTTTGGGCGAAAACAATATTTTATAACCTCCATCATCGTATTTACCATTGCCTCGTTTTTATGTGGTAATGCAACCGGACTTGACGAGCTTGTAATATTCAGGATTTTGCAAGGCGTTGCTGGTGGTGGTTTAATATCCACCTCGCAGGCAATACTGGTTGAAACCTGGCCGCGCGAGCAAATAGGTACCGCTACAGCGCTGTTTGGTTTAGGTGCTGTGGTAGGCCCAACAGTGGGGCCAACCATAGGTGGCTACATTACTGACCATGCCACCTGGCGCTGGATATTTTATGTGAACATACCCGTAGGTGCTATTGCGGCATTTTGTGCATTCACTTTTATAAGGGAAACACCCAAAGATGCAAAGGGCAAGCCGGTTGACTGGTGGGGAATTATCCTGCTGGCTATAGCGGTGGGCAGCTTACAAACCGTGCTTGAAAAAGGCGAATCGGAAGATTGGTTTGCAAAGACATACATCCTGGTGCTTACAGTTACTGCCGTACTAGGTGTAATATTGTTTATATGGCGTGAAATGAGCATCGAATATCCGATAGTGAATTTCGGTATATTAAGACATCGAAGTTTCGCCGTAGGGATGTTTACATCGTTTATACTGGGGTTTGGGCTTTATGGCTCAGTGTTCGTGTTCCCGGTGTTTTGTCAGAATTTGCTGGGCTTTACCGCGCAGCAAACCGGTGAGCTGCTCTTCCCCGGTGGTTTGTGTACCATTGTGATGATGCCTTTTATCGGTAAGATGCTTAACAAGGGTATACCAGCGCAGTTTATGGCCACAGGGGGCATGTTTTTGTTCTTTGTGTTTACCACTATGCTCAGCAATTCAACACTTGCCACCGGACAGGCGGATGTATTGGTACCACTGCTGATACGTGGTGTTGGTATGGCCCTATTGTTTGTACCACTTACCACCCTTGCCATTGCCGACCTAAAGGGCCCTGAGTTGGGCCAGGGTACCGGTTTAAATAACATGATGCGTCAGTTGGGCGGTTCGTTTGGTATAGCAGTATTAACCACCATTATTCATATACGGTCGGGCTTTCACCGCAGTGTACTTATTGAGCATGTCAATCCTTATAACCCCGCGTTTACACAACGACTCAACCTTTATACCCAAAGCTTTATTGCAAAAGGCAAATCGGTGCTCGATGCTACTCAAATGGCTTACGCGGCAATTGAGGGCGCTATTACAAGGCAAACGTTGTTATTAACTTATGACGATGCTTACTGGATATCAGGCCTGGTGATGTTGTTTTCGATACCGCTGCTTTACTTGCAGCCATTTAAAAAAGCAGTGAAGTTGCCGGTGGATGCGCATTAAAGGGAGTCTGAAGTCGTTAGTCCGACGTCTTAATGGACCAACGATTATATTGACCCTCTGCGACCTCAGTTGTGCCATGGTTAAAAACCATGTAAAAAGCAAAAAGCTGTTCATTTTACATGAACAGCTTTCCCCAAAAAACTACAATTAAAATTTTATTATCCCCCGGTAACAAATTATAAAGTCTGAAGCCAGGATTATTTAATCTAAGGTCTAAATGTACAATTATTTACCCCAAAAAAGCAAATATTATTGGCGATAGAAACGCGAATAATGAAAAATAAATGAAAATAGGCTTTGGGTAGCATCCATGACAGGCCCTGAGCCGCAACGCGAGGTCTAAATCCAGCGTCCTCCGGATTAATGCCATCCGCTTTTTTCAATTAAAAACATCATGCTGCCCACAAAAACGAAACGGCGTCGCGCGCCGTTCCGCCAGGTCAGCACGTAAAATACCTGCCGAAACGCCTTGGCTTTCTTTAAAACAGCGGGTGTCGCGATATGGTAATCATCATTTAAAACGCCCTGCGCCCCTTTTTCCACATAAAATAAACTTTTTTAAAAAACTGTTTGTGTAATAAAAAATGGTGCGTATATTTGCAACCCCGTCCAAAGGCTATCTTTGGACAACCGGAGTGGTAGTTCAGCTGGTTAGAATACATGCCTGTCACGCATGGGGTCGCGGGTTCGAGTCCCGTCCATTCCGCTAAAAGGAAGTAAACACACCTTAAAACGCTTAAATCAAAATGGTTTAAGCGTTTTTTTTTGCTCAAAAAACCGCATAACTACTCAGGCTTTATGACTCATCCAGGTGACCTATTCGGCGACCTGTTTCTAATCACTAATTTAGCCACAAATTAACGTTAACTAAATGGTATTCAATTAGTTAGTACGGCATGATTTGGGTTTAAAACAGCTCAAAACTACCCAAAATTCTGGCTCTTTGAACACCTGAATTTCGGTTGATATCAAAGCACCTCAATTGACCTCAATGGTTATGGTGTCGCGGGTTCGGGTTCCTTTCGGACGAGATTTATTTTTCGGCGAAAAGTGTCTTAATCGGTGACCTTTTTGGAAGCTTTGGATTTAAGTCACCGAATAACAAGGTAAACAGTTGATTTTAAAGCATTTAATATGATGAAATGACCTCAAAAAAGGCCATTTAAACTCAAAATTAATGCAGTTAACAATTTAAAATCAAACGTGGTATGAAAAGTACACAAAGGTTCTCAGTTCTCATCTGGGCTGACAAAAGAAAAACAGATGCAAATGGTAATGTGCCCTTATACGCCAGGATCACCTACCTGGGTAAAAGAGTAGAGATTTCTTTACAAAGAAAGATCGATCCTAAAAAATGGGATGCACAGGCGGGGTTCTTAAAGGGGCCGGGGCAGGACGTAAAGAACGTAAACGCCGCTATTGCAGAAGCGTCCAACGAAATCCGGCTTGCCTACGACGACCTTAAAAGGACCGATGAGTTCATTTCGGCGGACGTAATCAAGCAACGGTACACTGGAGAAGGAATTGTTCACCGGATGCTGCTGGAAGTATTTGACGAGCACAACAAGGATCTCGAAGCGCTTGTCGGAAAAGATTATGTAAAAGCTACCCTGACCAAATACAACACGGTACGAAGCAAGACAGCGGACTATATTTTGTATAAATACAAAAAGCAGGATATCTACCTGGAGTCCATAGACTACGCATTTGTGTTAGGCCTCGAAATGTACCTGAAGACCCATGAAGGCATAGAACATAATACAGCCATGCGCTATATTAAAAACCTTAAAAAAGTCATCAACCTGGCATTTAACAACGGTTGGCTGAAAACCAATTCTTTTAATTTATTTAAGTGTACCTATAAAAAAGTACACCGGACTGAGCTGGAATGGGAAGAGATCAATATCCTGGCTGACCATCATTTCAAAGTGAAACGGTTAGAAGAGGTGCGGGACATTTTTCTTTTTTGCTGTTATACGGGATATGCTTTTGTAGACGTCGAAAAACTGACACCTCAGCATATCGTCACCGGCATAGATAAAGTAACCTGGGTGAAAACTACCAGGACAAAAACATGCATTGAATCCAACGTGCCGCTGATACCCCGCGCCAAAGAGATCATTGAGAAATACAGGAATCACGATTGCGGGATCGTGCTCAATAAATTGTTGCCGGTCAAAAGCAATCAAAAGATGAATGCTTACCTCAAAGAGATCGGTGATTTGGCCGGTATTACCAAAATCCTAACCACACACATTGCGCGCCACACTTTCGCTACTACTGTAACATTGGATAATGATGTGCCGATGGAAACAGTCAGCAAAATGTTGGGCCACACCAAGTTCTCCACAACACAACTTTATGCCAAAACAAAGGATCGTAAAGTTAACCGGGATATGAACGCCTTGAAAACGAGGTTAAGGGAACAGGAAGAATTAGTTGAAGCAGAATTAAATGGAAGGGAATTAGCATGAATTTAAACGAATCAATTATAACCGATATTCAATCAATTATAAATAACGCAAGAGATAAGGCAGTTCGTGCTGTAGATCATGCGCGTGTGGTTATGTACTGGCACATAGGTAAACGAATTTTTGAAGAGGAGCAACATGGCAAAGAGCGAGCAGTTTACGGAGAACGGCTGATAACGTATTTGTCGGAGCAATTGCAGCCGCAATTTGGCCGAGGTTTTTCTGCGCGGAATCTTAACCTTTTTCGTCAGTTTTATAGAGGCTTTCCAATTGTGCAGACAGTGTCTGCACAATTGAGTTGGTCTCATTATTCTTTACTACTAACAATACCGGAAGCAGAGAAAAGAGAATTTTATAAGATCGAAACAATCAAAAATAATTGGTCCTTTCGGCAAGTGGAACGACAGATCGGAAGTCAACTTTATGAAAGGCTGTTACTGAGTACAGATAAAGAAAAGGTTCTGTCAGTCGCGAGAAACGAGCAACAACCGGATCAACCGAGGGACATCGTTAAAGACCCGATGGTACTGGAATTTTTAGGCTTAAAACAAGAAGCCACCTATTTTGAAAAGGACCTGGAATCTGCCTTAATTACCCATCTCCAGGAATTTATGCTGGAATTGGGTAACGGCTTTTCATTTGTGGCGCGGCAAAAAAGAATTCATCTTGACGGTGATGACTTTTTTGTAGACCTGGTATTCTATAACCGATTGCTGCAATGTTTTGTTATCATCGAACTAAAAACCCACAAAATAACGCATGGGGACCTCGGCCAATTGCAGATGTACGTTAATTATTATGACCGGGTTGAAAGACTTTCGCATGAAAGTCCGACTGTTGGTATATTACTTTGCCTGGAAAAAAATGATACGGTTGTTAAATATACCTTGCCTGAAAAGAGTAATATTTTTGCATCAAAGTACCAATTGTACTTGCCTACGGCCGAACAGCTTTCTAAAGAAATTTCCAACGAGCTGATAAAACAAAATAATAAGGACACTTGATCTTCCAATTTGAAAGATCAAATTTGTCGTATGGTGATTGACTTAGATAAATCCAAGGTGTCTATTGGCTCCTTGGATTTGAATTGTGTCCACAGTGTGGGCACAATTGGTCTTTCTCGAAATTGTTTGAATTGTGAACGCAGTGCGTGCACAATTCAAATCTTGATTTCGATCATATCGTTTTCATAATCTGTGATGTCAAACAGAATCTTAATTGTGTCCGCATTGCGGACACAATTGCTATCGGTTATGGCGTTCAATGCTAATTTACCATATTGATTGTTTACGGCGACCATCGCCGAGTATTATATATTTGATAAATAAGTTGTCAAGGATTTCTTGACAACTTAAAGCATCGGCAGAGTTTCTGAACTGTGTACGCTGTGCGTACACAGTTCAGAAACAATTAAATAACGAAGCCGTAAAAAAATAATTCCGGATTTTTATTGATAATCGAATTGTGCCCGCGATGCGGGCACAATTCATTTTAATTACGAACGCACTGCGTTCGTAATTACTTCAGGACAATGGTTCAAACGATGTGAAGCCTTGAATTGGGAACGTAGAACGTTCACAATGCGGATGTTACCTTCTATAATTATTCCCCGTGGATTCACACCAGGAATTGAACTTACGAGATGGCAAACTCCCAGTAGGTCTTTTCCCCAACCGATACCGCACGTAAATTTCGTTCTTCCGGCGAATGATCATTCCTTGTGATTTGATAAATATCGTTAAGCAACGGAGCTGTGCTTGCGAAATAACCATGCCCCAGGCGATCCGTGTCGACATTACTCGCGTCAACCGTATCGATACCATCACAAATCACAATTTCTCCGGCGGACAATCCTGTACGTAAGATATCCCCATGTATCTTTCTGGAGGCTTTAAGTGCTTGGTCTTTGCCGGAGGTGTATAGCGTGACCCGACCTGAATAATGTATGATCTTCGGCGCAATTTCCTTAATGAAATACTGGGCATCTATATCCGGCGCAGCCAGTATAACCTGATTAAATAAAAATCCATCGTAAAAATTATCGTATTGCAGCTCGATCAGCGCCCTGGTCAGGGCACGATTTCCCATGCTGTGCGCGATCAAATGTATTCTTTTAGCTTTGGTGCTTGTCCGTACATCTTTCAGAAACTGAACGATATTGCTTACGGTCATTTGGACATTATCTTCGTCGGACATATATAACAATGTTGCGGCTCTTGACGGCCAGCTATAAACAATCGGCGCTCCGAGAAAGTTAATATCCTGTGCAATCTGGGCAGCGCGAAGAATGCTTTCCTGAAAATTCACATTATACCCATGTACGAAAACAAATGCATCCTCTTCCGGGGAGGAGTGAACTTTTCCTGACAGGTTCTTGAAAAATGTATTAGGGCGCAATTCTTTCGTTTCCAAAATCATCATGTGTTTTTCCGGGCTCTCCCGGAATTCCAGCTTATACCATTGGGGCCTTGGAACCTCCCCCATTTTTTTCCTTTTAGGAATATTCACTTTACACATCCCTAATTTGATGGTACCTCTTAACTCGGAATAAGAATTGTCTGTGGCAGACGCATCTTTTTTTCGGTCTGTTGCATAGAAAACATCAATCACGGTATTTTTCCGCTTGGTATTGGTTTTTGACACCAATTTCTCCGGTGGTGTCTGGTCATAATGATCGTAATCTATCGTTTCCAAGCCCGGCGTGTCGATAAATACTAAATCCTCACTTAACTCGAAATCGGCGGACGTGTTCATTCCCCGTCCCGGCTTTTTGAACGGAGATCGCCCTTTTCTTTCTTTTCTGAAGTCAATGCTAATCTCCTGTTGCCGGAAGCTTATTTCTTGCATGAGCGAGGCGGTATCAATGCTGACCTGAACACTCTCTCCAGATCCCTGGAACGGTGTCCTCACGATAGACTTGCCTGCCTGAACATCGGAAGCCAAAAGATATATCGTTAATTGTTGGTTATCCTTTTGATCGACCTGAATACTCAGTATTGCGTCCTGGTAATCATTGAAAACGAGTTGCCGCATCGTCTCGCCGTTATAATTCGCAAATGCAGGAAATTCCGGATGGGCGTTTCCGTTGACTCTTATTTCAAATCTGTCCGGCGATAATTTCGCCGCCTCAAAGTACAAGGTTATGTTCATAAATATTAGATCGATAAGGAGAATAGTAAATTTAAATATATTATTCCTTATTTTCAGTTTAACACCGGTGTGAAAATCTTTATGACATCTTTGTCTTTGAAGAGGAATTTATTCCCAAACGATTTCATTATTTTTATACTTTCTCATAATCGCCGGGATAATGGTAACCTCAAAGCATATATAGTGGTAAGAAAAACATGAAAGGAACTTATATAGAAGTTATAGAAAGATTTAAAGCTGGGCTTAAGGAAGGATTGACGATCCTTTATGAGAACTACGGAAAACCTTTATACCAGTTTTCGGCAACTAATTGGGGGTTAGATGAAGATGAATGCTATGATATTCTATATAAGACACTGGAATCGGTGGGAAAAGTGATCGAGCGTTATGAATTTTCCTCGGAGAGCCATTTCAAGAACTGGCTTTTTAAAATTCATAAGAACAATATTCTCCAGTCCGTCAGATCAAGGAAGGGAAAAGAATTGTTGGTGTTCGAATTCAATGACTGGGTGAATGAAATTAAAACCTATGATGACGAGGCATTTGACATCAGCGGCTATGAACCATTTATCGAAACGATTAAGGGAGAGAACCCCCACGATGATGAAGGTCAGAACAGTCAACTGTTTTTTGCGATGCAAAAGGCCTTAGCCTGTATCAGTGAATCTGAAAAGGAACTGCTACTGCTAAGAATGAACAATTATAGTTATGATGAGATCGCTGAAATGCTGGCTATACAGAACAAACAGCTTAAAGTGAAATTCATCAGGGCCAAAGCTAAAGTCCAGAAAAAAACTTTAGAAATTTTAAAAGAATCAAGCAATGAAAACTAACGAAAAGATACTACCGTTCGAAAATCTTTTGAGTGCCTATATCACCAATGATCATAGCCAGTCAATGGATGTAACGATTGAGCAGGAATCGGGTTATATTTTTTCAGTCCCGGTTACTGTTTCGCTGTCCGATCATAAAGTGGACCGTCTTTTAGCATCGTTGCAGAAATCTTTATCAAAAGAAACTTTGGGAGCCCTGGTGACCACCTCTTTAGGGAAAGCACAAACTTCTCCTGAAGAAATCTATAAACTAACAGGATTGACCACCTCTGTTCTGGACGCGATCAAGGATGACCTGGCCTTTACCAACAGTATTCCGGTTAAATCCCTAGTGAAGCTGCTGAAGTACCTGAGCATTCCACTGGCCGAAGTGAAAAAAGCCATCGACCAAACATTTGAGAAGCTAATTTCAGAAAATAAAATGTTCCTGGCCATGCCGGTCAGTGCACAGCCGTATTTCAGGAAAGGGGTAAAAAGGGGTGATCTGGGAACGGAGCTTTTGCATTTAAAAGCGGACGAAAGCTATTTATATCAGAATAAGGAAGCGTTGGAAAAATATACTAACCGGTTGTCTGAGTTATACAATGAGATGAATTAATGAGTCAGGACTGGAACATATCGAAGCTATCCACTTTACGGCAGTGCCACCGGAAATTTTGCTTTTCTTACGAGATCGCTAATTTCCATTTTACGCATCCGTTGAGAAGGAAAGCTTATGAATTGTCCAAGATGAAAACCTTGAAAATGTGGCAGGGGGATCTGATCGACCAGTTGATCACCAAGAAAATCATTCCGCTTTATAAGAAAAAAGTTCAACCGGATTTTAAAGCTATCGCAGACGAACTCGTGGTGTTGGCGCAGAGGCAGTTTGATTTCTCCCTAAATGGTTATTATAAAGACCCGGATATTTCACGGACAGAGGCTGGCGCGGACGTTTTGATCCTTGATATACATGAATCGAATACACCTTATTTGCCAGAAGAAATCGAGGAGGTTTATCAGAATATACACCAGATCATTCTGAACTTTCCGGGTTACCCGAGCCCTGAAGCAGGGAAATCAATGGATGAATACCTGCGTTCTTCTTCTTATTTGCGTGCTGACGTGCGGTATTTCAAATACCAGCATAACGACGTGCTGATCAATCCGCAGGTCGATTTGGTTCGTCATGCAGGCAGGCAAACCCACGTGATCGACTGGAAGGTTTCAGAAAGCCCGACAGCGGATTACGCTCGTCAATTGACATTGGAAGGCATCGTCGTTTTTCATGGTATCAAAAGCTGGTTTCTGCAACGCAAGTGGGTGCCGCTGCCAACGTTGGACAACTATTCGCTTTTTGAGATCAATTTGATGAACGGCGAGATCAAGCAGCATCCTTTTACCAAAGCGACCTCGGCAGCGGCATTGGATTATGTTTCCTCCTTCAGCGATGAACAGGAAGAATTATCACAAAATAAATTATGGAATGAATTGAATATAGCGGACTATGCGACGACGGACAAACCCGAAACTTGCATCACCTGCAAATTTAAATTTCTTTGCAAACATTTGATTTTTAATAACTTTAATTACGATGAAGACGAATATTATAAATTGGTTCAGGTTAAAGAACTGGCTTGAACTTAGCTTTCAATATCGTTTGGTTGACGTGGCGGTCGAGGGCACTGAAACCAACCAGAAGGAGCTCAATAAGGCATTCTTCAGTGCGATCAATTTTCTTTCGTCCGAGACCAAGGGATGTGTTTCCTTAGCCTATCACGAAGGCAAGAGATATATCGCAGTTAAAGCTGATTCAGACTTCAAAAGGCGTGTCATTCCGGGCAGTCCGATGGATATTATCCTGACCCCAGTAGCCGGTCTGCATACTTTTAACCCGGTTACCGCGAGTGAAAATAATATAGAACTCGGACTTCGTTTTATCGAAAGTTCAATCGACTTTCAACTGAACCGCAATACCAATTTATGGGATGGGGGACCAAACACGTTTTTGAGTAAGTTCCCCTTGAAAGCGTCCGAAGATATACAAACCGATATTTACAACGGATTCAAGTTTAAAGTCGTTGCGGAAGACCGGAACAACGTTTTTGTGTGTATTGACCTGGCTTATAAATATGTCGATAAGAAAAACCTGCATGAACTGTTAAAGGGTTATTCACCTGAAAGCTATGAACTGCTGATCAACGGGCGGAACTACCTCTACCAAAATGGAGATGACTGGTATACGGTGAAGGGACGGTCCGTAGGCAATGGCATTACCAAGCACCAGATCGAACTGGAAAGTTTTAAGGGAACTGTTTATGATTATATCAGTTCAAAAGGAAAATATGCAGGCGCACACGATAAACAGCGGTTATTGCAGGATTCTGAAACGTTCTTTCACAGTTACTCCAATAACAGTGCGAAAACCGTCGCCGGTGCAGCCTGCTTGGCGAAGGCGATACATTTTGCGGATAACGGGCTTCACCGGCTGTCGATCAACGAGCCCAATAAGCGTTTTATGCGTGCGGAGTATCATGCCTCGAAATATTTTAAGGGCATCATTTTTAATGGTCAGGAGCTGAAGATCGACAATAAACCACACCTGAAGGAATGCGACGTTTTTACTATGCCCTCTTTCAAGTATGGAAAAAATGCGATTCTTAATCCTTATACCAGCCACGCCCGTTATGGTTCTCCTTTGCAGAATTTTCCGAAGCTAAGACGGGAATATGTTTATAATAACGGGATCATTAATGAGGGTGTATTTACGCCCCAGTATTTGTTCGTCCCGGCAGATATGCCTTACAGTTTTGCCAAAAGTGTCAAATATTATTTTGATAAGGCGATCAAGCAGATAGCAAACGAGTTTCCTGGATTTATTATTGAACAATACTCCCTGAAATCTGCACCGTTTGCCAGCAACGTGGTGAAGGACCTGAAAAAGCAGATCATGGACAAAAACCTCAGCGGCGGGAATGCCCTGTTCATTTTGCCTGAGAACAGCGATCACGGGCAGTTCAACAAGTTTCTGCACAGCCTGGTCAAGAAGGAACTTTTCTCAGAGATGAAAATCAAATGTGTCAGCGCGAAAAGCCTTAAACGTTACATGAAACCAATTTTTAACCGGTTTAAACAACAGATATACGAGGTTCCTGATGGTTTAATGCGAGATTTCAGGTCATACCAGATCAATACGATCTTTGAATACCTAATCATCAATAAGAAATGGCCTTACGCGCTTGCGGAAGATCTTCATCATGACCTTTACATCGGAGTTGATGCGCACGACTTTTTTGCCGGGTTCGTGTTCTTTTTCAAGAACGGGGAAAAAATAGTCTTTGATGTCGAAAAGGTTTCTAAGTCCGTTGGCTCCTTCAGGAATGAAAAGATCAACTTCAAAGTAATCCAGGATAAGATCGTGGCCGTATTGGGCAGACATTTGAAGTCCGGCGAAGACACTCCGAAAAGTATTGTCATTTTAAGGGATGGCGTGAGTTTCGGGGAGGAAGAAAAAGCTTTGGCCGGAGCGCTCCAGGAATTGTCTAAAATGGGTTTAATAACAATAGAAAATGTAAAAACAGGGGTGGTAGACGTAGCCAAGTCCTCTTCGATTCCGGTACGGGCCGCAGCCTACAACGGACTGAACAAGCCGTTGGAAAACCCGGAATGCGGCACCTATTTTTATACGAACGATAAACATGCTTTTATTTTTAATACTGGCGCTCCGTACAGGGTTCCCGGATCATCTAATCCTATACAGGTAAGCCTGACTTGCGGGGACATTGATTTTGACAAGGCGCTGGAAGATGTGTTCAGGTTGACCCAACTTACATTTTCATCGCCGGACAGACCAACTTCCCTGCCGCTTCCTTTAAAATTGATCGATACCCTGATTAGGGATGTGGCACATCAATTTGATTACGCGAACACCCAGGAGAGAGAATTAAAAATAATTGAGCCTTCATTAAATTAAAGATCATGAGCGATTTCAGCTTGCTTTATAAAAAATATAATTCCGTTTCCAGCCTTACCAACGGGCTGAATAACTCGGTACTGACCCTTAAGCGCCGTAATCTGGTATCCAAGCCTGGCGTGGAGGAACAGCACCCCAAATTACAGGTTTCAGATAGTGAGGTGGAAAAAGCGCAAAAAGATATCAGCCTGATCCTGTCCGACCTAGAGATGTTTTATCAGAATCAGAACATCCATAACAATTTGTATGAATTGAGGGATAATCCCCTTTTCAAAAATCAAATCCTGGACAATACGGAATTTAGAAATCAGATCCTGGCTGCCCTGGAAAAAGTAAAAAGCAGTAAGAGTTTAACCAATAAAGACCTGTCTTATATTGACAAGTTTATTTCAGTGCTGGACAATCAGGCTTCGGTCCTTTACAGGAAGCTGCGTACGAACCGAAGATGAAGGATTTCGTAAAAGCGCTGTATGTTGACCTGATACACCGGATAGATGTGGTCGTACTGGATATTACCAAGTCCATCCATCACCCGGATATAAAAGACCGGTTTATTTCTGATACTTTAAAACAGTTCAGTGATATCCGGCTGGTCATGCAAAATGCGCTGGATTCCGGCATATTGGAATTTGAAACCGCGAATGGAAACAACATCACACTTTATAACCAGGTACTTAGGGAATTTAATGCCATACATTCCTACAGGTACCTGGCGATTAAAAATTACCGGGATCCGGAAGTCTTCTTTTTCAGGCTGATCAAGCGAATTTACGACGAGCACCGGATAAATGCGACCCCGCCAATCGTTTCAACGATCAGCAATCATGATACTTATTATTGGGCAGAGCCTTATTTTGAGATCATCGCCCTCCCTGCCGGCGAGGAAAGCAGCCTGTTAAATCTACCGGATATGTACCACGAGATCGGTCACTTGCTGCATTCCATGTTCCAGGGCAAAAGCTGCGAGTTATCCACGGAAATTATCAGGAAGCATTTCATCAAGGAAATGGTCCGCATTGAAGACGACGGCCTCGGCGCGCACTACTTGGAGCTATTGAAGGAGGCGCAGGATTATTGGATGACGGCCTGGATTGAAGAATTCACTTGCGACCTAGTGGGTACCTATATGACGGGCGCAGCCTACGCGTGGACCAACCTTAAGTTGTTGTCCACCGCACACGGATCGGGCCGTATTTTTGAATATTTTGATTCCCATCCTGCCAACGAGGCGAGAATGACCATTGTTTTAATGATGATGGAAAAATTGGGGCTGACCGCAGAAAAGAAGAAAGTGGAAGCCGCGTGGAAGGTGTTTTTGAAGGACACCGATGGTTTCAAGCCCAAGGAATATACTATGCTTTTTCCGAAAAAGTTGTTGCAGCAACTGGTAGATGAGTTTTATGAATTTTATCAAAACGCGGATTTGGCCTCATATCCAGAAGTTCTCGCAAAAGCAGGGTCTGTGTCTGAAATATTAAATATCGCATGGGACAAAGCACAAGCTGATCCGATGGCGTATAACCAACACGAAACAGCCGTTTTTGAACAGTTGAAAAAAGATTTCAAATTACCGGAAGAAAAGACAAAAGGCTGATCAGTCGAATAGCTGCTGTTCGCCTCTTTGTAAAGCAATTAATTTGAGCAAGTCTTCCCCAAACTCCAGTGCCTTTTGCTGCCCCATGCCTTTTATGGCTGACAGTTCATCTAAGGAGCGTGACTCCTTCTCCGCAATCGCCTTCAGCAACCTTTCGGATATTATGGTATAATCGGGCACGTTCTTAGCCGCGCTATAAACTTTTCTCCAGTTAAGCAGCTCATTAAATAACCGGGGATTTTTAAGCTCCTTTTCCGCTTTGCTGGCCAGCGCCTTTTTTGATACCGGCTTAAATGTGGTGGTGTGTCGCCGGTAAGTGGCCAGAAAGGACGCGACCTCAAATTGACCAAAGTCATAACCCAACAAAATCGACTTCAGCGTTAACTGGAAAAGTACCTGGTTAAGCACAGAAAAAACTTCTTCCTGTTTTACACCAGAAAACAGACTATGCAGGTCGTTAACTGCATTCGTTATCTTTGGCAGGAAAAAATCAGCGGCAGTTTGCAGCCGGATTATTTTCTCCGGCTGTTCTTTTAACCCGCTAACGGCATCAGATCCTGCAAGCTCTTTACGAATGAAGCGGGACCCGTTTGCAACAAGTTCATTAGAAAGTATTTTCGATATACGGTTAAAGGAAGCTAGCGCCTCGGGCAATTCTACATCGAAACCAGCCGTAAGTTCAATCCATCTGTTAAGGATAGGCTCAAAATTAAAAGCCTCTATGACCATCTGCAACTCAAAGCTTCGAATGCTTTGCTTTAAAGTCAACTCGTCCGGGACGGTCAATGCGGCTTTTTCCATAAAGCCGATCACATCCCGGCTCATCATTAAATTCTCCTGACGCACTGGTGCTTGCAAGGTGATACCTTCCAAAGTCCGGCACCGGCTTAAGGCAACATAAGTTTGACCGTGGGCGAAGGCACCCCCCACATTAATAATGACCTTGTCAAAAGTTAACCCCTGGCTTTTGTGGATGGTGATAGCCCAAGCCAGTTTGATAGGGTATTGTGTAAAGCTGCCCGCACTGTTTTCGGCGATCTTGCCCTCGTCTTGATTTAAGCTATATTTCAGATAATGCCAGGTTTCCGGCATTAGGGTAAATTCGGTGTGGTCGTCATCGAACGTAACCCGGATATGTTGATTGCTGATATCGGTCACTTTGGCTTTCCGGCCATTATAAAACTCCTTTTTTCCGGTTGAATCATTTTTAATGAACATCACTTGTGCCCCATTTTTTAACAGGAGGATATTCTCTGCCGGATAGGCATCCCTGGGGAATTCTCCGGATACGGTCGCTCGAAAGGTAAAAGCTTCTCCGGTAAGCTCAGTCAGCCTCCGTTGATTGATCTCCGCGACCAATGGGTTATGCGTGGTGAGCGTGATCTGATCATCGGGATCGACAGCACCCGACTTATATCTCTCGTTAAGTACACGGAGAATATCCATACTTATCTGACCACTTCTTATTTCATTTAATATACCGATAAAAACCGGATCTGATTGCCGGAAAATTTGTGTCAGCTCAATAGTAAGTAAGTTGCATTTCTTAATAACGTTACTGTCAAAGAAAAAGGGCGATGAATAATAAGCTTTCAGTACCGGCCACTCCTTTTCATATACAGGTGGCAACTGATAAAGATCACCCACCATTAAAAGCTGAATTCCTCCGAATGGCAGATACGTTCCTTTGACATAGCGTAAAACCTGGTCGATATAATCCAACAAGTCGACCCTGACCATACTGATCTCATCAATAATAAGCAACTCCAGGTGTTGCAGCAATTTAAACTTCTCGAGGCTGTAAGAAAATCGATTAACTTCCTTAGTATGTTCAGCCGACAACAAGGGGCCTCGCGGCACTTGAAAAAAAGAATGTATCGTTACACCGCCGACATTGAGGGCAGCTACAGCGGTGGGTGCGACTACGGCATAATTTTTTTGAATATGTTGTTTTACATATTGTAAAAAGGTTGTTTTTCCCGTTCCCGCCTTTCCGGTAAGGAATAAGGCTTGATTGGTTTGTTGAATAAATTGATAGGCCAGCCTCGATTCGGGGGTGTTTAAGGCATCAAACAGGACGGCGGTTTCAGTGGGCATTAAAGTTAGTTAAGCTACCAGAACAAATTTGCGCCGGTTTATTATGATTAAAAATAGTTAATTCTAATGGGCTAAAATCTACATTAAGGCTTACCCAATACAAAGTTAAAGATAATACAACCCTGCATCTAATTTACATTACCCAAGCCCATCGAAAAAAAACCGCATCCGACTCGGATAAACTCGGATTAAACCTGATGCCGTTTAAAGCAAATTTGTATCAGGTTATTGATTTCATAGGAAACCGATAACGTACAATAACTGAAATGAACTAAAATCAAATTAAAGCTATGGCAGTAGAAATCATCACGAAGGAGGACTTGCATGAATTTGGAAAAAATCTGCTGAATCAGATCAGAGGATTATTGGGACAATCGTTGGAAGAACCTAAAAAATGGTTAAAGACCTATCAGGTAAAGAATCTTTTAAAAATATCGGATAATACGTTGCAAACATTAAGGGATAACGGAACCATTCCGTTTACCAAAATAGGAGGTATTCTTTATTATAATTATGAAGATATTAACAGGGTCTTAAGCGGGGAAGTAAAAAGCAAGCGAATCAAAATTGACAAATCATCTAACGCTGCCTGAAAAAGAAAAATCCCGAACGCTCGCCGCAGGGACTTTTCAACCTAAACCTTATCACAAATGATGGAAGAGATCCATCAATTATAAAACGTAAACTTACAGAAATAAATGCTCAGTACCATAAAATTTGGCAATTTCTAAAGAATCTCGAACATGATTTAAAATTAGTTACGGCACCCATCTATGATTATCTCCTAAAAATAAATTTGAAGAATGATTAACTGGCTAAATTTAACTAACTAACAGAGAAGAACTACTTTAATACAAGCAAGTGTTAACAGTGGTATTCCTGCAAAAGCATTTGAAAAAGACTGGTGGGTTACGCTGAGTTCATCAGAATCTCCAGTTAAATCAACGAATCCGTACAACAAACAATAGCTGATATCAATTTAATTATTCAAAAATACTTTCTAAAAATCCCTGTGGCTGCGGTTGAGCCTGCAGGTTATTTACAAATTTCCTGATGTCATCCGCCAGTAATTCTGGTTGTTCCATTGCTGCAAAGTGTCCACCTGCAGACATTTCTGTCCACTGTTGAACGTTAAAAAACCTGTTCGCCAAATCTTTCGGTGGTGTTGAAATATCTTTTGGAAAGATTGCAAAAGCAGCAGGAACTTCCGATTTACTCCCCGTCTTATCAAAAGGGTTAAGTTTTACTAATGGGTTATACATGGCGTTCATCATTGCTTTCATAGCTTCACTATAAATACGCATTGCAGAATTGATGGTTTGTGTCGCCCAATAAATTGTAAGGTTAGTTAATAATTCATCTTTTGTAAAACAGGTTTCTAAATCGCCATCATTGTCGCTCCATGATTTAAACTTTTCAATAATCCAGGCAGCCAAACCAACAGGCGAATCATTTAATCCGTAAGCCAAAGTTTGAGGTTTGGTACTTTGTATCATAGAGTAGGCACCTTCTGTCATCTGCCATTTTTTTGTGGTTTCAAAATATTTTTTTTCTGAACTGGTTATATCTTTAGGTTCAATCATTCCATGTTCAAATGGAATATCGGTGAGATGAATGCCTAATAATGATTCAGAATGGTATAATGCGATTTGTTCCGCAATACTTGCACCCCAATCACCTCCATGCGCTATAAACTTTTCGTAGCCTAACTCTTCCGTCATTAAGCTGGTAAATAGTTTTGCAATTCGTTTGGCATTCATCCCCGGTTCTGTCGGTATATCAGAAAACCCCTGGCCGGGAATAGATGGAATAATTACATCAAACGAGAGGCCGTTTTTGTCTGCTTTTGTGAGCAAAGGGATGATTTTTAAAAATCGGATAAATGAATCAGGCCATCCATGAGTTAAAAGCAATGGTATGGAATTTTCCCCTTCACCTTTTTGGTGGATGTAGTGCAAGCCAACGCCGTCAACTATTGTTTTAAACTGGGGAAAAGAATTAAGATACTCTTCCTGCTTTTTCCAATCAAAGGTATGTTGCCAATAATCACACAATTCTTTCAAATAAGATTTGTTTGTGCCATATTCCCATTTTGAATTTTCGATTTCATCTGTCCAGCGGGTGTTTGAGAGCCTTTTCTTTAAATCGTTAATGATCGATTGCCTGATATTAATTTTGAACGGCTTTTTCATTTTAATGGTTTAGCAATAAAACACAATAACCACGCCGCAAAAAAGCCGGAACCACTTTATGGACTATTTGAAGTGGTTAGAGCTCGTATTGGAAGTTTGTTGCATTATATTTTTTTTTAATCAAAACAATTTTTCAACCCTACTGTTGCAGAGCCACAGTAGCCCCACAATTTTAAAACAAACCGACTTTTTTTAGAGACAGAAAATGGATAAAAAAAAGTCGGATGAGTTAGTCATTGCTAACAAAGAACTTGCTTTTCAAAACGAAGAGAAGGAAAAACGGGCAGCAGAATTAATCATTGCGAATAAGGAACTCGCCTTTCAAAACGAAGAGAAAAAAAACCGTGCGGCAGAATTAGTCATTGCCAACAAAGAACTTGCCTTTCAAAACGAAGAGAAAAAGAACCGCGCGGCAGAATTAGTCATTGCCAACAAAGAACTTGCCTTTCAAAACGAAGGAAAAAAAAACCGTGCAGCAGAATTAGTCATTGCCAACAAGGAACTTGCTTTTCAAAACGAAGAGAAAGAAAACCGGGCGGAAGAATTAGTTATTGCTAACAAAGAACTTGCTTTTCAAAACGAAGAGAAGGAAAACCGGGCGGAAGAATTAGTCATCGCCAACAAGGAACTTGCCTTTCAAAACGAAGAGAAAGAAAACCGGGCGGCAGAATTAGTCATTGCTAACAAAGAACTTGTCTTTCAAAATGAAGAGAAAGAAAAACGGGCGGAAGAATTAGTCATTGCCAACAAGGAGCTTGCCTTTCAAAACGAAGAGAAAGAAAACCGCGCGGCAGAATTGGTCATTGCCAATAAAGAACTTGTCTTTCAAAATGAAGAGAAAGAAAAACGGGCGGAAGAGTTGATCATTGCTAACAAGGAACTTGCTTTTCAAAACGAAGAAAAAGAAAAGCGGGCGGAAGAGAAAGAAAAACGGGCGGAAGAGTTGATCATCGCTAACAAAGAACTTGCCTTTCAAAACGAAGAAAAAGAAAAACGGGCGGAAGAGTTGATCATTGCAAACAAGGAACTTGCTTTTCAAAATGAAGAAAAGGAAAAACGGGCGGAAGAGTTGATCATTGCAAACAAGGAACTTGCTTTTCAAAATGAAGAGAAAGAAAAACGGGCTGCAGATTTAGTCATCTTATCGGGAGATTTAAAAGCTCAGCAGGAAGAATTAAGGAGAGCAAATGATGAATTGCATGAAAAAGCCGAGCAGCTTACCCTTGCTTCCAAATACAAATCAGAGTTCCTTGCCAATATGTCCCACGAACTGCGCACACCGCTGAATAGCTTACTGATCCTTGCGCAGCAATTATTTGAGAACCATGAAGGCAACCTTACCGATAAACAAATCGGCTATGCAAAAACAATCCACACTTGCGGCGATGATTTGACCCAGTTGATCAACGACATCCTCGACCTGTCTAAAATCGAATCGGGGGTTATCTCAGCCGAGATCATGACGGTTAGCTTTATGGAAATCGCTTCGTTTGTAGGAACCACATTTAAGCCAATTGCGGAAACAAAGAACCTCAATTTTGAGATAGATATCAACGAAGGGCTTCCTGAAATAATGGAAACCGATATCCGGAGGCTGAACCAGATATTGAAGAACCTGCTTTCAAATGCTTTTAAATTCACAGAAAAAGGCAAGGTTAAACTTCGTATCTATAAGCCGGAAAATTCCGGGAATATTCCCGTTAAAAGCAACGAACATGTTATTGCTTTTTCTATTGAAGATACCGGCATTGGTATTTCCAGGAAAACCCAAGGTATTGTTTTCGAAGCATTCCAGCAGGCTGAAGGTTCAACAAGCCGTAAATATGGTGGTACCGGCTTAGGCCTGTCCATCAGTAAGGGCTTTGCCGAACTATTGGGCGGAACAATTGTATTGCAAAGCGAAATTGGAAAAGGAAGCACGTTTACGCTTTACCTGCCGCTAAATTATAAAGAGGGCGCTAATACCGTGGGCGAGTATGTTGCCAATAATATTTACAATGATAATGCCCACGCACATTTAGCCGGGGCTGCCGAATCCGCTATAAATGACGACCGGCATAATATTGCTCCTGGCGATAAAGTGATCTTAGTGATTGAGGATGATGTCCACTTT
This sequence comes from Mucilaginibacter flavidus, assembly GCF_024055575.1. Lineage (GTDB taxonomy): Bacteria > Bacteroidota > Bacteroidia > Sphingobacteriales > Sphingobacteriaceae > Mucilaginibacter > Mucilaginibacter flavidus. The sequence goes on from NZ_JAMXOE010000029.1 coordinate 68,151, forward strand.
GCAAAAATCATTATAGATAAAGCGCACGATCTGGACTTAAAGGCAATTGTGGCAGTTACCTATCTTGAAATATTTAACAGCATAAAAGATCATAACCCAATAGCTATTACTCTTGATGTTAACCTGCCGGAATCGAACGGGTGGAAATTATTGAAACTATTAAAGAACGACCTTAATCTACGCCATATTCCGGTACATCTTATCTCCGGCGAAGAAAACAGGGTATTAGCCATGAAATATGGCGCTCAAAGCTTTCATTTAAAACCAGTGTCGAATAAATTTCTTGATGAACTGCTCTCTGGCATTAAACGTTTCAATGAACGCGATGTTAAAAGCATACTGGTTATAGAGCCCGGCGAAAAAGAACGGATCTCAAAATTGCTGGAAAACGGGCCCGTTAACGTTACAACAGCGCCAAATGCTGAAAAAGCAATATCGTTGCTTAAACTGGATATTCCGGGAGGCTTGACCATGTGATTCCGTGCTCCAAGTTCATGTATTTGTGTGAGATGTCTCACTAAATTGATTCAGTGCATAAGAGCATTAGCATGATCAAAGTGTTTCGGAACGATATTTCTGCTATTCCGGAACGAGGTGGTCAATGGCTCCGGAATGTCCACTATGAGGACCTTCTTCTCGTTTTTCTTTGACCTGTCGAGCCAATAAATAGAATTATCTAGAAGATTCATAATGTTTGCCACAAATAAATTTCTTGTGACCTTCGCAAGTGTTGTGATTTGAGCTTCTTTATATTTTGGAATTATATTGATATTGTGAGCCTTAAGGTTGTTATTTGGCATAAATTAATTACAATTTGCATTCCGTAACACTATGGAATAACCTTAACATTACTCAAGTATTTAAAAATTCAGTACTTTGCAATTTGAGGGCGGATAATCGTTGCGACTAATCAGGTAAATCAATACCGATAATTTGGGATATTTAGGCGGATAATTGCACCTCTACCCTCTTTAAAAGTTCATAAATATCAAATGGCTTGCTAATAAAATCATTAGGCGGCCCAATTTGATTCATAACCTGTTGAAGATCATGGGTGCCTGAGATTAAAATAACGGGCATTTTATTGCGTAAATTCGCTTTAATTCTCTGGCATAGCTTGCGCCCATCCAAACCAGCCAGCATCACATCCATCAGGATTAAGTCAGGACAGAATTGTTCAATATTTTTCTCGAAATGCTCGCCATTTGTTAAAGTTAGAATATCATAGCCCTCACCAGTCAAAAGCAAATCAATTACTTCCAGCAAATCCGGATCATCATCCAACACTAATATCTTCTTGCTCATAATCCAAATATTGAGATTTAATGTACAGCCAATACAATGCCATTAAATCCACCAACATCGTATTTGTTATTGATTAATCTAATAGTATGTAAATGTGCAATTAAAAGTCCACCTTTGTTTACACCTTGCAATATTAAATTATGAGCAATTTCCAGGTCGATCTTTCAAATTGCGATATAGAACCTATCCATATTCCCGGACAGTTGCAATCACACGGATTTTTAATTGTCATCGATCATGAAAATATTATTCGGTATTACAGCGATAATATAATCAGGTTTATAGATGGCATTTCAATGGACTTATTAGGACAGTCACTTCACTATATTGAAGGTTTTTTCGGACTAGATTACCAATCCAATTTAATTAGTACATTGATCGATTCCGGCCGGGAGAAAAAGAGCTTTAAAAAGATAAGCCCCATTTCCATTAATATTTTAAATATTCCCTATAATTTGATCATTTCTGAAAGTGCTGATTATTACCTGCTGGAATTTGAATTAGCCGGATCTTCTTTTGATCTGGAAGTTTCAGATATGATTAGCCATTCTATTGCTGAAATGTTAACACATAAGAATATGCCGGAATTGCTTGCCAGTGCGGCAATAGAAGTAAAGGATATTATACAGTATGACCGGGTAATGATCTATCGTTTTGCTGAAGATGGGCATGGAGAAGTTGTTGCAGAAAGTAAAAATCCGGATTTGGAAACCTGGATGGGTTTGCATTACCCTGCTTCCGATATACCGAAGCAAGCCAGGGAACTTTATAAACTAAATCTGACCAGGTTAATTGCCGATGTCCATACCACGCCTTCAAAAATTACGACTGCTGCTGACAATGATCAACCACTGGACCTGACCTGGTCACAACTCAGGGCGGTGTCACCAATTCATATTCAATACTTAAAGAATATGGGTGTGGCATCAAGCTTTAGTATTTCTATTATATGCAAAGACGAACTATGGGGCCTTATCGCCTGCCACAATTATACGCCGCGGTTTATTGAATACAAATCAAGGGCATTTGCCAAATTGATAGGGCAGATATTATCTTCAGCCCTGGAGTATAAAGAAGAGGAAGGTAACCAGCAAATTCAGGATGATTTTAAGGATAATCTAGCTAAAATAGAAAAAGCATTACAAGAAAACGTAAGCATTACAGATGCCCTCGTCGGAGAGCCAATGTATCTTATAAATACGGTTCATGGACAAGGCGCAATCCTCATCCATGAAAGGCACATCACCAAACTTGGGGTGATACCGGATGATAAATATCTTCCTGGTTTGATCAGTTGGATAAAGGAAAATGTATCAGAGCCGGTTTATCATACGGCTGAACTATCTGCCATTTTCCCGGAGGCTGCCGCTTATCAGGACGTCGCCAGCGGTATGATAGTATGTATATTATCACAGGAATTGGAAGAATATGTTATCTGGTTTAAGCCTGAACAGATCCACACCGTTAAATGGGCGGGTAATCCCGACAAACCCGTTGAAGGACAGACAAATGGACTCATGCAAATATCTCCGCGTCATTCCTTCGCAGTTTGGTCACAAACGGTTGCCGGCAAATCAGCTAAATGGAGTATAGAGGAAATCAAATCTGTCACCCGTTTTAAAGAGGAAATCGCGTATTCCACCAATCTCAAAGCAGGAGCGATCCGGCTTTTAAATGAAAAGTTGCGCCATGCCTACGAAGAACTGGAAACATTCAGCTATACCATATCCCATGATTTAAAAAGCCCTATAGCCTCCATTAAAAGCTATGCGCAATTGCTCATCAGGGACCAATCACTGGCGGAGCGTGGACAAAAGATGCTGGAGCGTATTGCAGACCGTGCCGATCAAATGAATTTGATGATCAATGCCATACTGGATTATTCCAGGATAGGTAAATCAGAGTTTCAATATAGAAAAATCCATGCTGGTGCTTTGATCGGGGACATTATTAAAGATCTTGATCTTGTTTATGATACCAGTGAATTAAAAATAACAGTTGGTGACACCCCGGACTTGTTAGGTGATCCAATGATGATGCTGCAAGTATTTTCTAACCTTATAGGAAATGCGGTTAAATACTCACAATATGCTAATCCGGCTGAAGTGCATATTGAGGGTAAGGAAAGTGAAACAGAAATTTGCTATACAATCAGCGATAACGGGCTTGGGATTGCAGCTAAAGATCAACCGAAAATATTTGAACTCTTTAACCGTATGGACAATGTAAAAGATATTGAAGGCTCAGGCGTAGGGTTGGCCATAGTCAAACGGATAGTGGAAAAACATAAAGGCCGGATATGGGTTGAAAGTGAACTGGATAAAGGGTCTACTTTTTTTGTTGCTTTTAACAATTAATACGTTCTTAAAAATTCTGCTCATCAAACCAAAGGCTGAAATAAGTAAAAGTATCGTTAGCAGATTGTACGATCATATCATATCCTACATTGTTAGATTGCAGATCGAGTGCTGATTTAAAAACCTCCCACATAATTGCTGTTTGATCTCCATAGCCGTTAAAGAAAGACATGCCGAAAAAGCCCGGCATACTTAACTGTTCAGTAAGCATTTTGCTGATGATCCGGCCCCCCAGCGTAGAACCTTCAATGACGTATAAAGCTCCCAAAGCCTGAAAATGGTTTGTAATGCGTGGCAACGAGTTAGTTTGTGCTAATAAAGGTAACTTTTCGTTTAAGTACGTTAAATCACGCACAAGAGATGATGTTTTACGTCTTTGGTCATAGTCAAGTAACTTTGCCTGGTCAAAGTGCTTTTTGATTTTAACTTCCATTCCACCAAAGAAACTGTAAAACAACGCTAAAAATTTACCATAATCATGTTTGTTATGAATGGCCCTCATTTGGTGAACTAGTTTTTTTTCCAGCAATTGATGGTTGATTTTTGTATCCTCTTTTAATTTTTCTGAAAGCATTTTACATACATCAATATATCAGTAAATATATGCTTTCAATTGTTACACCTTTGCAATATTGCGAGATTTCTAAAATTGTGAGGGCTGAAGAACAAAAATCGGATGGAGTAAACATATGAGCATATTGGTTAAGTAGTGTATCGGCCTAATAATAATCAATTTGACGAAAGTTTTAAATTATTAATATAATTTTTATATTTAAAATTATATTCATTTCTAATTCCATAAGATTTAGGCTTTAAAAGAATATCATGACTATGGATACCATTGAATTGTTAGAAAAACGAATTGAAGCCTTAGAAAAGGAAAACGAATCCTTAAGGTCGAACTCGACGTCGGTGCGGGTAACTTATCAAGAACAGGCAGATTATCAGGAAAGCCAAATACGGTTCCGTACAGTTTTTGAAACTTCACGGCTTGGTAATAAGATAATCGGCAGCAATCTGAAAATACTTCAGCTCAATGCTGCGATGGTTGCCCCATTAGGTTATGATGAAAAAGAAGAAATAATAGGAAATTATATTTTAGATTACACACCGCCAGAATTTCATGACGACTGGTATAATCTTCAAACTCAATTATGGGACTTGTGTACTCCATCATTTAACCTTGAAACTTGCCTTAAAAAGAGAGACGGTTCGATCATATGGTGTAGTGTTACCTCTATTTTATTTCAAGACCACGGGAATACTTTAGGATATACTATTATCGAAGATATTTCAGAACAACATAAACTTAGAAAACACAAAGAATATTTTATCAGCATTGCAAGTCATGAACTTAAGACTCCCCTGACAAGCCTGCGAGCTGTTCTACAGTTAATCAATAGGATCATTGCAAAAGATACATTAATATCGGACAAACTCATGCAATTGACCAAAAATGCCGAAACCTATGCCATAATGACTATTCCGGGGAAACTGACCACTCCATTCCGTGGCAAACTGACCAGGCAATTCCCTGGCGAACGGGTTCAGCGAGAGCTGTAAAAGCGTTGTGTTAAAAGTAGTTATTTAAAAG
>NZ_JAMXOE010000002.1 GCF_024055575.1 Mucilaginibacter flavidus
TAGAAACCTTTTTTTAATTCGCAAACTTTATTTTTTTTTATTTTCTAAAGCTTGTTTCCCGCCACCTTTCTCTCTTTTCTCTCCCTCGTTTGCGGGCTGCAAAGATGTGATTTTTTTCATTTCCTGTCAAGTGTTTATTTCACTTATTTTTCAGTTTGTTTTTTAGTTGCCAGATTTCAAATAACAGCCCTCTTTTTCCTAAGCGGGCCGCAAAGATACGCAGGTTTTTTACTTATACAAACAATCGGCAATAATAATCAAACGTGTATTTGTAACACTTTGCAAATCAGCAGGAAAAAATTCATTTTAAATGAGCGTCAAGATTCAAGAGATCAAGAATCAAGACCTTGAGAGATATCGTGGGGTAGAAATAAGTACAGCTCAAATATATTTACCCACTATATAAAGCACAAATCCGGCAAGCACCAAAGTCTTTCCCCTTGATTCTTGACTTCTTGATTCTTGGCTCTTGGTTCTTAATTCTGATAATTATCTTTGTTTAAACTATAAATTATATGGAAACCATCGGCACCAATTACCTGCCCGGCATCAAAAAGCTATTTCAATACTACAAATCGGTAGGCGATAAAGCCATTGCCCAGGTAAGCGAAGACCAACTGAACTGGCAATACAATCCAGAAACCAACAGCATCGCTATTATTATTAAACATATAGCCGGCAATTCCATTTCGCGGTGGACAGATTTTTTAACCAGCGACGGTGAAAAGCCCTGGCGCGACCGGGATGACGAATTTGAGGACAGCCAGTTATCGCATGATGAACTGATAGCGCTTTGGGAAAAAGGCTGGCAATGTTTGTTTGACGCTATCGATCCGCTAACTGCCGACGATTTGTTACGCATTATATATATACGTAACGAAGGGCATACCGTTATGGAGGCCATCAACCGACAGCTGGCGCATATCCCCTACCACATCGGGCAGATAGTGCACATAGCAAAAATGGCTGCCGGTACTGAATGGAAGTCGCTCACTATCCCCAAAGGCAAATCGAAGGAGTTTAATACCGGGAAATTTGCGGCGGAAAAGGAGAAAAAGTTTTTTGCGAAATAATTCACGTAGAGACGCAATATTTTGCGTCTCGGACCGGTAACGTTAAATTTCACGATTACCAGCAGGCTGACGACAAGATATTTTTAGGCCGCTGACCCTTCCTGCGGGAGACGCAAAATATTGCGTCTCCTACAAAAACGCAGGTTCATGCGTTAGTGACAGCAGTGGATACCGGCCCGCGCCCAAGGCCTTGCAGCAGTATGACCCCGAAATTCATCGGGGCAGGCCTGCTGGCACGACCGATTCTATCAGCGGGAACGCCCACATTCTCCTTAATTTTTACTGTTTCGACTTTTGACTTCCGACTGCGGACTTCCGACTACCCCCCTGTTAAAAGATGTTAAATAACACCTATATATATAGCATGCATAAAACAGGCGTTATATATTAGCGCCATATATCCCTGGTTGGGCTTGTTGCGTATACAAAACGCGGGACAATTGGGCTTGTTAAATAAATAATTGACTGATTTATAATATTCAACTATCTTTGCAAAATGTTTAAAAAACAACTAACGTTATTGGCCGGTGTATTTGCTGTTTTAATGCTCGTTTTGGGCAGTTGTAAAAGTAAATATGAAAAACTGAAGGCCAGTAACGATAATGCCAAAAAATACTCGGAAGCAATTAAGCTGTATAACAAACGCGAGTATACCAAAGCATTGGGCTTATTTGACGATCTTGTTGTGCGTTACCGCGGCCACGAAGGCGCAGAGGACCTGTTTTATTATAATGCTTACGCAAACTATAAATTAAAGGACTACACCGCTGCAGGTTATCACTTTAAAAACTTTGCCGACACTTATCCATCGAGCCCAAGGGCTGAGGAGTGCCGGTTTATGTATGCTTATTGCTTATACCTTGATTCGCCGATATACTCGCTTGACCAGGCAAATACCAGCAAAGCTATTGAGGGTTTACAGTTGTTTATAAACCTTTACCCAAAAAGCGACCGTGTTGCCGAAGCCAGCAAGCTGATACAAACATTGCGCGACAAGCTTGAAAGCAAAGCTTACGCCAATGCTAAATTGTATTTAACTATCAGCGATTACCAGGCTGCCGTTATTGCGCTTAATAATACATTGCGCGATTACCCGGACACTAAATATGCTGAAGAGATTGAATATTTAACCATACAGGCGCAATATGAGTATGCAAGGCACAGCCGTGAAGATTTTCAGCAGGAACGCTACGGATTGACAATAACCTATGCCGACCAGTTTACTGAGAAATATCCCACTAGTAAGTTTTTAAAAGAAACAGCCTCATATAAAAAAGAAAGCAAGGACGGCATTGAAGCTAACAAGAGGTTATTGGCAGAAGCGTTAATAAACCCAAATGTGGCTAAAAAGCTCGCCAAAAAAGATACAGTAAAAACACAGCCGCCATCTGAAAAAGGTAACGGTGATAAAAAGATTCCAAATTAATAAGATATGACAGCTAATAACAATAATATTAACAAACCTGCGGTAGCAAGCAGCACAGTAACCCGCGATTTGCGTGAGTTGGATGTGAAAACCGACAATATTTACGAGTCGCTTGTAATTATGTCGAAAAGGGCTAACCAGATATCGAACAATATAAAGGAAGAATTGCACCAGAAGCTTTCGGAATTTGCATCGTCGAACGATAACCTGGAAGAGGTTTTTGAAAACCGCGAGCAAATCGAAATCTCTAAATACTACGAGCGGTTACCAAAACCATCGCTGGTAGCTATCCAGGAATTTTTAGACGATAAGGTTTACTACCGCAACCCGGCTAAAGAACAATAGTAGGCCCCCCGGCCCCCTAAAGGGGGAGTTATACACATCGGGGATTTAGACACATCATATTTAAAACTCCCACCGGGAGTTTTTTTGTTTATTTTTATTTTTTATTAATCGTTTTCTGTTCCCCTTTAGGGGCTAGGGGCTTATGAAAGTAATTTTAGGTATTTGTGGTAGTATAGCGGCTTATAAAGCTGCAACATTGATAAGGCTGCTGGTTAAAAGCGGTGCAGATGTGCGGGTGGTGATGACCCCTGATGCTTCCAATTTTATTACTCCTCTTACCTTGTCTACTCTTTCCAAAAACCCGGTGCTGGTCGATTATTTTACTCCCGAAACAGGCGAGTGGAACAATCACGTTGAACTGGGCCTTTGGGGTGATGTAATGATAATAGCACCGGCAAGTGCCAACACCATCGCTAAAATGGCTGGTGGCCTTTGTGATAATTTGCTGATGGCCGTTTACCTGTCGGCCAAATGCCCGGTGTATTTTGCCCCGGCCATGGACCTGGATATGTGGAAGCATACCGCTACCCAGGAAAATATCGACAAAATACGATCATTTGGCAACACGCTGATACCGCCGGGAACAGGGGAACTGGCAAGCGGGCTGCATGGTGAAGGCCGGATGGCGGAACCTGAAGAGATTATTGATTTTTTGTTTTCAGATATAAAAAGTAAACAGCCGCTGGCTAATCAAAAAATGCTTGTAACTGCCGGCCCTACCTATGAAGCTATTGACCCCGTGCGTTTCATCGGTAACCATTCATCCGGCAAAATGGGTTTCGCCATTGCCGATGAGCTGGCTAAGCTTGGCGCTGATGTTACTCTGGTATCAGGCCCATCGGCGCAGATAAGCGGGGAGCATTCTGTCAAACGGATAAATGTTACCTCGGCAGCAGAGATGCTTGATGCCTGCCTGCAAAACTATTCGAATGCAAAAGCCTGTATAATGAGCGCCGCCGTAGCCGACTATACACCCGTTACTGTTGCGCAGCAAAAAATAAAAAAGAAGGAAGACGGTTTCAGCATCGACCTAAAAAAAACCACTGATATTTTAAACGAACTGGGCCGTAAAAAATCCACCGGGCAAATATTGGTTGGCTTTGCCCTGGAGACCAACGACGAAGAAATAAATGCGATTGATAAGCTGCAAAGAAAAAATCTTGATTTTATTGTATTAAATTCGCTGAGCGATGAAGGCGCCGGTTTTAAAAAAGATACCAATAAAATAACTATTATTGACAAGGCGTTAGTTAAAACCGTTTACGACCTTAAAACCAAAGACGACGTTGCCCGCGATATTTGCGCAAAAATTGTTGAGTTAATAAAAAATGAAAATATTTAGCCTGTATATCCTGCTAGCGTGCTTAAGCCTGAACGCTTTTTCGCAAGATTTAAATGCGCGCATACAGGTGGTATCGCCCAAAATACAATCAACCAACAAACGCATTCTTCAATCGCTCGAAACAGCCATGAAGGATTTTTTGAATGGCCGCAAGTGGGCCGCCGATCCGATTTTACCGCAGGAACGCATTGAATGCAATTTTATACTGAACGTTACCAACTGGGATGGCAGCAGCCAGTTTAACGGCGAGTTGCAGGTGCAATCGTCAAGACCTGTATTTGGTTCAACTTATTCCTCAACGCTGTTAAACATAAACGATAAAGACATTGACTTCACCTATACTGAAGGACAAAGCATTGATTATACCGACCAGAATTTTCAGAGTAATTTAAGTTCGATAATGGCTTTTTACGCCTATATTATAGTAGGTATGGATTACGACTCGTTTAGTAAGCTAGGCGGCAGCCAGTATTTTGCCGCAGCGCAAAATGTGGCCACCAATGCGCAAACCGGCTCGAGCAAGGGCTGGAAGGCTTTTGATGGTAACAACAACCGTTACTGGCTGGCCGAAAACCTGAACAATAAACTATACCAGCCACTGCGCGAATTTGTGTATAACTATCACCGCAACGGGCTCGATCTGATGGCCGATAATGCCAACAAAGGACGCAAAGCTATTGCTGCCCTGCTACCCGTACTCTCGCAGGTTGACAGGCAACGACTGGGCGCCATGTTCCCGCTAGTTTTCTTTACAGCCAAAAGCGACGAGTTTGTATCTATCTTCGCCAAAACCGATACGCAGGATCGCGTAGTCGCCATGAACATCCTCAGCCAGGCAGACCCAGCCAATGGGTTGAAGTATCAATCGCTGCAGAAACAGTAATTTTTAGCTGAAAACATTAAGTAACAAAGCTAAAGGTATCGGCAAATTTTACGACATTTAAGCCGAAATCACGCTAACGTTGTATTGACCAATGGATCAAATTTTGAAGATAATTTCAACATTGCCCAAATATAATATATTGACAATTCTTCTAAGCATTCTTTTTATCCAGGTTAAAGCACAAGATGAGAATAATTTCCAACCAGACAGCACATACCAAAATCACAAGGTAAAAAGGATTTATGTTTATGAGAACTCTCCAAGGGATCTTTCCAGGATAATAGATTTAGACGCAAATGGGCACAAAGTTAAATTGGTAGATTATGACGCATCTTACGATAGGAAAACAAGAGCGCGAAAAAAAATATCGGGTACAACCCGTTATATATACGATTCATCAAACAAGCTTATTGAGGTGATTGATTCAGCCAGCTATATAAAATCCAGCAAAGAAACTGACCAAACATATTTTTTTTACGATGCTAATGGTGTTTTAAATGGATCAACATATCACAAAAATAAATACGTCTACAGTCATACAGAGTATAGTTCTGATCCGCTCAAATCCATCACAACACGGCAAAATGATTCTTTGATCATTTCCAAAGATACTGAAGAATATGACCGGAATTTTTATAAAAAGCGCTCCTACGGATATTCGTGGGAACCCACACTTAAAACGATAACTACTGTTCGGGGCACCGATACATCACGCACTCAATATAGTGACTACAAAGACCTAAAGAAGTTAGATAGCTATGATGAAATCACCAATCGATTCAATTCGAAAGGCCAACTGATCTCTTCCGATATCCATCAACGTTTTATGGTTAATCCTGATACATGGAGAACCTTTAACGTAACCTTGACGTATAATTATTATGCCAACGGGCTTTTAAAAAGCATTTACGGGTACATTCCTAAATTCTTTAAATATGAATTTGATAAATAATGATTTCGCTCACAATTACTTTAATGCTTTAATCCTGCTTTCAATTAATAACTACTAATATATGGTTATTAGCGCTTTTTCCGTACTATTTATTGTAACAAAATCAAACATTGGCCGACAGGCCTTCAATTACGTCCTTGCTGCACAAGCTTCCATAAAAGCTAAGCATCAATTTATGAAATAACATATAGTTTTTACCTGTTTCCTGCAACATATCCCTCCCTTCATACGTCATTTTTAAAAAAGTTCATAAATAATTTGCAAATACGAAACTTATCGTACATATTTGTACGAAGAAATTCGTATAACTATTTAAAATGGAAATTAAACCAACAGAAAGCGAGCTTGAGATACTACAGGTAATCTGGAAAAAGGGCCAGTGTACCGTACGTGATGTGCATGAGGAATTGGCAAAGAATAAAGATGCCGGTTATACTACTACTTTAAAGCTGATGCAGATAATGCATGACAAAGGAATGGTTGAGCGCGACACAACCTCCAAAACCCACCTGTACAAATCGTTGATAACCCGCGAGCAGGCGCAACAAACTGCCATCGATAAAATCATCTCTACAGTATTCAAAGGCTCAACATCTGATTTGGTGATCCAGGCCCTGGGCCATCACCGTGCATCAAAAGATGAGATAGATGCTATTAAGGATTATTTGAAACAGTTTGAGAAGTAGAGATTAGTTGAGGAAAGAGATTAGAGACCCAAGATTAGTAAGAAATAATAAGATAGATAATAAAAAGTGATGACTGGTGAGGAGTTTAACTAATCTCCAGCCTCTAATCACTAATCAACTTAAGCAGATGGAAACCATACTATACAACATAAGCCAGGTTTTAGGCGTCACCATAATCCACTCGCTGTGGCAGGGTTTGGTGGTGTATTTTATTTTGAGGATTGTTTTCGCCGGCCCATCGTCGTTAACGGCTACAAAAAAATATAACCTGGCTATTGGCGCAATGGTTGCCATTACAGTTTGTTTTATTTATACGCTGCTTACCGAAATTAGCGCTTACAGCTGGGTAACCTTAAAGAAAAATCAGCTTTTGCCCTTATTGCCTTATTTAAATTTGCCTACCAACAGTCACTATCAGCCGGCATGGTACTATAAAATTTCGGGGTACCTGCCATTTATATGTGCAGTTTACTTTACCGGCCTCACCATAAATCTGGCAAGGTTGGCTATGGAATGGAGCAAAATAAGGCAAATAAGGCTATCAGTTTTACCTGCCGAACAAATGCAGCGGTATGTAAACACGTTCGCACAAAAGCTGGGCATCAAAAAGCATATCCAGCTAAAATTCAGCGAGCTGATTGACGTGCCCTGTATGATAGGCTACTTTAAGCCACTTGTACTTTTACCCGTATCGATATGTACAAACCTCTCGGCTGATGAAGTTGAGGCCATTTTATTACACGAACTTTCGCACATCAAACGGAACGACTACCTGGTGAACCTGCTGCAGCAGTTTATAGGGGTGTTGCTCTTTTTTAATCCCTTTACCCAATTAATTACCCGGATTGTAAACCAGGAACGTGAAAACGGCTGCGATGATTTAGTAGTTGAAAAAACCGGCGAGCCTTTAATATATGCGCAAGCTTTAATAAAGCTTGAAGAGGTGCGCAAAACAAATTTTAAGCTGGCACTTGCGGCAACCGGGCAAAAGTTCCATTTATTAAACAGAATTGAACGTATCATGAAAACTAAAAAACATATTGGCAGCATCCGCCATTTAATGATAGCCCTGTTTTTATTAGCAGGCACCCTTAGCTGTATTGCATGGTTTAACCCTAAAACTGCAACACCCAAAACCCTTTTAACCGATTCCACAAACTACAGCTTGCAAAGCGATACCACCAAATACAAGCACAAAAGCAAAACTGTAGCCAAAAGTCAAAAAAATAAGCTGAAGGCCGGAAAGCAAAAAACAGGCAAAACCGAGCAATCTTACAGCAATACTTATTGGGGTGATGACGCACCTGATTCGGTTAAACGCTTTTTTAATAGCGCCGAATGGAAAAGCCAGATGGATGCAGTACGCAAACAAGGCCTGGAAATGCAAAAGCATTTTAACAGCGCCGAGTGGAAGGCCCAAATGGCCCAAATGAAAAAACAGTTCAACAGCCCCGAATGGAAAAAACAAATGGAAGCCATGAGCAAACAGGGCCTTGAAATGCAAAAACACTTTAACAGCGCCGAATGGAAAAGTCAGATGGACCTGATGAAAAAGCAGTTTGACAGCCCCGAGTGGAAAAATCAAATACTGGCCATGGCCAAGCAGTCCGAAGAAATGAGTAAGCACTTCAACAGTGTTGAATGGAAAAACCAAGTTAAAGAACTGGAAAAACAGGGCAAGCTGATGCAAAAACAATTTGACAGTCCTGAATGGAAAAACCAGTTTAAAGAAATGGAAAAACAGGGTAAGCTGATGCAAAAACAGTTTGACAGCCCTGAATGGAAAAACCAAATGAAAGACCTGACAAAGCAGTTTGACAGCCCTGAGTGGAAAAACCAAATGAAAGAGCTAACGAAACAATTTGACAGCAAAGAGTGGAAAAAAATGAAACGCAATGGCCATTGGGTATTAACCGACACAACCGGCGATGTTCGTATCTACCGGTCGCAGAAGGATACAACTGAAAAAGAAGACCAATAACAAACCAGCCAAACACTAACCTTTAGCTTTTATTACCATGCAAAATATATTATTCAATATCAGCCAGGTTTTGGGTATCACCATTATCCATTCGCTGTGGCAGGGGCTGGTAATATATTTTGCACTAAAGCTGGCGCTGATGTTCGGTGGACAACTTTCGGCCTCAAAAAAATATTTGCTGGCAACAGCAAGCCTGCTGGCCATAACCGGCTGGTTTGGCTACACCCTGATCAACGAGATACATCTTTATAACTGGTTAGCTGTAGTACCATCAAAATTATCGGCTATGCCGGTACTTGCCGGACTGCCACAGGGCATTGGGCAATTTAACGACCAAACAATCAGGTACTATTACAGTATTGAAGCGTACCTGCCTTACATAACAGCAGTTTATCTTGCAGGTTTATTGTTTAATACCGGCAAGCTGGTACTGGCGCGTAAAAAAATAAATGCTGTAAAGCGCAGTATGGTGGTCGACAGCGCCATTCAATTCTCGGTAAATAAATTTACTGCAATGCTAAAAATCGGCAAAACAGTAAAAGCGGGCATGAGCAGAATGGTTGATGTGCCCTGCATGGTAGGTTATTTCAAGCCCGTTATTTTGCTGCCGTTCAGCCTGGCTACTTACCTGTCGGCCGAAGAAATTGAGGCGATATTGCTGCATGAACTTGCTCACATAAAACGCAACGATTACCTGGTGAATATGCTGCAACAGGTAATAGCCATACTGTTATTTTTTAACCCCTGTGCACAACTCATAAACAGGATTATAAACGAAGAACGTGAGAATTGCTGCGACGACCTGGTTGTAAAGGCCACCGCAGACCCTATCATCTACGCAAAGGCTTTGTTAAAGCTGGAGCAAAACCGCCAAAACGACTGGCAGCTAGCGCTGGCCGCAACAGGCAAAAAATACCATTTATTAAACAGAATTGAAAGAATCATGAAAACAAAGAAACAAATACCCAGCCTGCGCCCAACCTTGTTGGCCATGCTTATATTAACCGTGGGGATAGGCGCCATGGCCCTGCTTAATCCCGAGGTAGCGCAGGGAAAAATTTCGGTAAAGGCCATCAGCCCCGTAATCAGTCGCATGTTTGCCGATACCGGCCGCAAGTCAGCAGCAAAAAAGAAAGCTGTGATTCACAAAAAAGTTGCACATGCATTTAAAAGCAATGATGGTGATAACGACAACGATAATAACAATGACAATAACAACCATAACGAATACGCTTACTCAAACGATGACAGGTACGATGGTTCATGGGATTTTAAGGACCCTGAATTAGACAGGTTGAGCAAAGAAGTTGAAAAGCACGGTAACGCTATCGGCAAATATTACGAAAGCGGCGAGTTCAAAAAAACACAGGAAGAACTGGAAGCCAAAGGCAGGGAAATGCAGGCATTTTACGACAAGCCTGAACTGAAGGAACTGCAGGCCAAAATGGAAAAGATAAGCCAGGATTTCGAAAAAAACTGGGGCGAAACATCTGAAACCAGGGAAATGCAGGAAAAGATGGAAAAGCTTAGTAAAAAAATCGAAGTGTATTACGAAAGCCCCGAATTTAAAAAGCTGAACGAATCGATGGAAAAAAAATACGGTATACCGCATGACCGTAACTATAACGATTATGACCGCGATGACAACTACAAGGCATACGAAGCCGAATTAAAGAAAAACATCCCCGAAGACGTACGCCAGGCTCAAGTTGACATTAAAGCAGCAGGCCGGCAAATGCGCGAACGCACCCACTCTCCTGAATATGAAAAACAAAGGGAATTATTGCGCGCTACCGGCGATAGCTTAAGAAAGGCTTTCCATAACCCACAGGCTGAGCAGCAAAAAGAAGAAATGCATGCCTTAAGCGCAAAAATGCGCGGGTATAGCCACAGCCCTGAGATTGAAAAAGAAAAAGCTGCTTTGCACGAAGCAACTGCAAAATTACATGCCTATATGCGCACGCCCGATTTTAAAAGGCGGTTGCAGGAATACAAGAAAACACATCCAAGAAAGTTCCGTTGGTCGGACGATAATGACGATGACAAAGGGGATAAAGCTGATAAGCCTGAAAAACAGGAAAAAGACAGCACCAGCGATCAGCAATAATATAACCACCCTGATTATATAATTCAAAGATTGAACAAACCAATTTACGTCCCTTAGCGGTGAAAACTGCAAGGGGCGTATTTGTTTAGGTTGAGTAACTTCTCAATCTGCGAAATCAACGCAATCATAAAAATCAGCGGTTCAACTTAATCAACTAAACCGTAATTTAGTGCCTTCAAAACAGAAGGTATTTTTTTATGCTTCAGAAGCTCAGCATTAATAATTACGCGTTAATTGACAACCTCGAAATCAGTTTCGATGGAGGTTTAAATATACTTACCGGCGAAACCGGCGCGGGTAAATCGATCATATTAGGGGCGCTTTCGCTTATCCTCGGCCAGCGTGCTGAAAGCCGTTATTTTTTCAATCAACAAAAAAAATGTGTTATCGAAGGCACCTTTAAAATAGGCGCATTCCACTTAAAACAGTTTTTTGAAGATAACGATCTCGATTACGAGGCTGAAACCGTTTTACGCCGCGAGATATCGGCCGACGGCAAATCAAGGGCTTTTGTAAATGACACACCGGTTAATTTGAATTCGTTGAAGGCCCTGGGCGAAAGGCTGATTGAAATACACTCACAGCATGCAACACTCGAGATTAACGACCCGGAGTTTCAGCTGCTGGTTGTCGACGCCGTTGCCAAACACAATGACTTACTGAATGATTATCGCGCCAAATTCAGGGCCTGGAAAAAAGGGGTATTAAAGTTGCAGCAATTAATTGATGATAGCGACAAAGCTAAAGCCGACCTGGATTATTACCAATTCCAGTTTGATGAACTGGAGAAAGCTGCACTTTCGGCAGATGAGCAGGAATTGCTGGAGCAGGAATTATACTCGCTAAACAACGCAGGTGAAATAAAACGAAACCTGCTGGGCGCCTTTTACCTGATGGAGGAAGGCGAAACGTCCGCCATTATTCAACTACGTGAGGCTGGTCACCAGTTATTAGCACTCGAAAAGTTCAACCCGCAAATTGCAGAACTGCACCAGCGCCTCAACAGCGCCGTTATCGAGCTGAAAGATATTGCTGCTGAAATTGAAAATATTGAACAACGCACCGTTACCAATGACGCGAGGGCCGAAGAAGTAAATACACGCCTCAGCGTTATCTACCTGTTGCAAAAAAAACATCGCGTAAACACCAATGCCGAACTGCTGGATTTACAAAATGAGCTATCCTACAAAATACAGCAATCAGTTTTCGGCGACGAAGCTATTGAAAAGCTAAAGATGCAGCTTGATACCGATAAAAAGGAGCTTGAAACGTTAGCCGGTCAGCTATCAGCCAATCGAAAAAAGGCAGTTCCATCTATAGAAACAAAGGTTTTAGAAACCCTCGCCGAAATGGGAATGGGCAACTCTAACTTAAAAATTGACCTATCCCCTCCCGCAGGACATAACTCCCTGCTGGGTAGCGGGGGTTTGGGGGATAACGGATTTGATATAGTCCGATTTCTGTTCACCGCGAATAAGGGTCATTCATTGTCCGAGATGAGCAAGGTGGCTTCGGGCGGCGAGTTATCCCGACTGATGCTCAGCATCAAATCGCTCATCGCCCAAAACACTGCCTTGCCTACTATTATTTTTGACGAGATAGATACCGGAGTTTCCGGCGAGGTAGCCAACCAGGTGGGCCAGATAATGGAAAAACTTGCCGACAACCTGCAGGTTATAACCATAACCCACCTGCCGCAAATTGCCGCCAAGGGCCAAAGCCACTACTTTGTTTATAAAGACGATGAAGGCGCAACTACTTATACACGCATTAAGCAGTTAAATAACGACGAACGTGTTTTGGAGATCGCCAAAATGCTAAGCGGCGATAAGCCGGGTGAAAGCGCATTGCAGAATGCGAGGGAGCTGCTAGCGTAGGCCCCCTAGCCCCCTAAATGGGGAACAGAAAACGTCTATAAGTTATGCTATTTGCTCCCCCTTCAGGGGGTTGGGGGGCCAAATTGTTTATTCACCTCCTCCAGCCTTGCAATTATATCATTTATGGCTTTTTGCTGCTTTTTAATTGTACGCGTCTTGATATAAATCCAGTTAAAAATTATCCAGGCGAACGTTATCCCGTAAGCCAGCACCTGGAACAGCAAGCTGCCGCGGCTCGCATATTCTATAAAGTAAAGCGTGATACCAATTGATAGTAAAATAAAATAAACCGTAAGCATGGTTTTATTTAAAAACTCCTGCTTATGCTTAATCCTGATCACTTGCTCCAAAAAATGCCGGCTATCAGTCTCCTCATCCGCTTTGGCTAATAAAGGTGATAGCTGGTTGGTAGTAACCAGGAAAATCACGATGGCAATCAGTATTAATATCAGCCCTATTTTTGTAGTAAGTAATTGCGGCTGGTAATACCACCAGATAAATATCATCAGCAAAATGGTTATTGATAGAATGATATTGCTCCACCATATTTTACAACGTGTTTTACGGGTAAGCCGGTTTGCTTTTGCAAAAATTTCACTCACATCAGGTGCGCTGGCCTTGCCGCGGTTCCACAGTTCCTTAAAATCAATATTGTTGCTCATATTGTTTAAATTTTTGAGTCAGCTTTTCTTTTAACCTGAATATTTTAACCCGCACATTGCTTTCGCTAAGGCCGGTTATCTTTGCTATTTCAGCTTGTTTAACATCTTCCAGTTCCAATGAAATGATGATACGGTCGGTTTCGGGCAGTTCAGCTATGCATTTATAAAGCAGGCGGCTCTGCCATTCCATATCTGGTTCCAGGGTATCTTCAATTTGTTCCGGTAATTCAGTTTTGGGCATGCGGTTACTGCGCTCAATTTGCCGCAGGCAATTGTTCGATGCGATACGGTAGATCCAGGTACCAACCGCCGACTCATTCCTGAACTGCGGCAGTTTTCGCCAAATCAAAATGAAAGTTTCCTGCGCCATATCTTTTGCAAGGTCCCGGTCATTCACATAGCCCATGCAAATGCGGAATACCTTGTTCCAATAGTCACGGTAAATGTCTTCAAACACCATAAATGGATTTTACTTTGTATCCGGGTTAAGGTAAGTAATTTAGCTTATCCGGGCGTTTATTTGGTGGTTAGATACGGGGAATTTAAAAATGCTACAGGTCAAGTTCAATTATTTATTTTAGCGTATACCACGTGTAAGTTGCCCGAATTTTTTTTTTTCTGCGTGCCTTCTGTATCTTCTCAGCGCTCTCTGTGGTTAAATTGTCCAAGCCCACAAATCATTCAAAACTCAAAATTCACAATACCAATAATTAATTTTAATTTTAGCGCGCTAATTAAAATCAATAAAATGGCTTACAACTTATTAAAAGGTAAAAAAGGGATAATTTTTGGCGCTCTTAACGAGCAATCTATCGCCTGGAAGGTAGCGCAGCGCGCCGTACAGGAAGGTGCCGAAATTATTTTGAGCAACGCCCCTATCGCACTCCGCATGGGCGAATTAAATAAACTGGGCGAAGAATGTAATGCCCCAATCATTGGTGCCGATGTGACCAATAACGACGACCTGGTGAACCTGTTCACCAAAAGCCAGGAGCATTTCGGCGGCGGTGTTGATTTTATACTGCATTCGATAGGCATGAGCGTTAACGTTCGTAAGGGCATCTCCTATCCTGAAAACAATTACGATTTTACCCATAAGGGATTAGATATATCGGCGCTTAGCCTGCACCGCGTTTTGTCGACCGCCATGAAAATGGATGCGATAAACGAATGGGGTTCGGTGCTGGCACTAACATACATTGCCGCCCAGCGAGTATTCCCTGATTATAACGATATGGCTGATAACAAGGCCTATTTAGAAAGCATTGCCCGCAGCTTTGGCTACTACTATGGTAAAAAGAAACATGTGCGTATCAATACCATATCGCAATCGCCAACCCGCACAACTGCGGGCTCCGGTGTAAAAGGATTTGACGGCTTCATTAGCTATGCGGAAAAAATGAGCCCCCTTGGCAATGCTGATGCTGACCAATGCGCCGACTACTGTGTAAGCATGTTTAGCGACCTTACCAAAATGGTAACCATGCAAAACCTCTTCCACGATGGTGGTTTCTCCTTCACAGGTGTAACCCCTGAAGTGATTGAGCAGATGAAGAGTTAGTCCGCAAAGTCCGAAGTCGGAAAAGTCCGAAAGAAAAAGTTCAATAGTTTTGAGCATAAAAAAACCTGTGAAGCATAAACGCCACAGGTTTTTTCTTTTCTGTCTTTCGGACTTTACTGACTTTCGGACTAATTAGATTCAATCAGTAAAAGTTTCACAACCGCATCATCGGGCCGGTTAATTACTGTTGCACCGTCAGACGCCTGCGCATAAAGTGCTAAGCTGCCTTTATTGTGGGTATAGCTGTATGATATGCCCTGGTAAACTTCGGGTACCTGCTCATACACCCCATCGGTGAACGAAAAATAAACCAACACCCCACCATGGTCGTTAAAGTAGCTGTCGATTTCGGGGGCGTCGATAATTGCTGAATATGTTTTTCCACCATCTGTACTTGTCCAATCGGTCGATTTAACATTCAGCAAAATGGTTTGGTTGGGGTTAGGGGTGATGTACTTTTTGGTACATGAAGATGCTGCCAGCACTACAATGCAGCCAATAATAGATAAGATTCTTTTCATACAAGTGTTGTTAATTTATATATAAGAACAACGTTTTTAAAAAAGGTTTAATATGTTATGAAACTTTTTTTAAAAAAATAGTTGTGCCCCGCAAATACCCCGCTTCAACAACTCATCACCAGATAAAATCATTAATATTAAAATAAACTATAAATTTGCATTAACTAACAACTTAGTTGTTTTATGCAAAGATTCGCCTTCCTGTTATTTTTTATTTTACCATTTGCCTGCCTGGGTCAATACACCATTACAGGTAAAATAATTAATGGCAATGATAAAACACCTGTGGCCAACGCAAGCGTATTTTTTAATAACGCAGTGGCTGGTTCAAAAACTGACGACAAAGGTGGGTATACGATAACAAATGTCAGGCCCGGCCAGTACGACTTTGTGGTAACGTGCCTGGGCTACGAAACTCTACACCAGGCCGTCACGATAAATGGTGATTTAAAATTGGCCGACATTAGCCTCACCCCTAAGGTGATGATGCTACAGGAAGTAAAAATAAAACCAAAAACAGATTGGTTAAAAAACTATGAATTTTTCACGGAACACTTTTTCGGTACATCGGCTTATGCCCAATCCTGTAAGATAACTACAAAGGGGCTGCCCGATTTGCTTGACCTGGATTTCGACAAAAAAACCCAGCTCTTTACAGCTAAATCATTCGACTTTTTTGAAATAGAAAATAAAGCGCTTGGCTACAAGATTAAGTATATGCTGATAGATTTTACGTTCAACCGTAAAGATGGAAGTTTTTATTTTGAAGGAAACTCATCATTCGAAGAGATGAAGGGTTCAAAATCGCAGATGAAGCGGTGGAAGGCAAACAGGTTGAGCGCCTACCAGGGCTCAAGCATGCATTTTTTACGGTCGGTAATCGGCAATACATTTGCAAACGAGGGTTTTAAAGTGATGCGGCTGATACGAAAACCAAACCCCGAATACACCGGGATCGGCCCCAAATACATCCAAACGCTGGTTAATAAACCCCTTGAGGCACCGGATTTTGTTAAGCTAACCAATGTAAAAGGTACTAATGCATTAAACTTTAGCGATTGCCTGTATGTACTTTATAACAAAAGGCGGGCCTACTCAGGCAACCAGGCAACAAATACTACAACCCAAACACCCGAATTTTTAGACGACCCTTTAGCTACGACGCTTATATTTAACGAAGAGTATGCCCTTTTTGATGCAAACGGCATTTTTGCAAATCCACAAAGCGTGTCCACCGATGGCAACTGGGGCCACCGGTTAACTGCGGAACTATTGCCGGTTGATTATGTGTCGGAGCAGTGATTAGAGGTTAGTTGATTAGAGATTGGTTAACGGCGGATTCGGGCCGTCAAATGCGCAAATCCTGGTTGCTAAACTAAGCTCTAACCTCAGTTTAACTAATCTCCAATCTCTAACTAATCTCTAATCAACTAATCACCAATCTCTACTCCACCTTATACCTCACCACCTGCCTGCCCAGGTTTCCGTCGGCATCAATACCTTCAATAACCATCCGGTAGCTGCCTTTACCGTCCGCATTAAAATAACTGAATGATGCTTTGCCGTTTTTGTCGGTAATAATGTCCGGTTTCCAAAAAATGGTACTGCGCAGGTCGGTTATTTTGGGGTTGGTTTTTGAATTATCATATTGAGGAGAGTAAAATTCTTTTGCCAGGTAAAAACCTTTAGGTCTGATGGTCGCAACTCCCGGCGCATAGCGGTAATACTCCTTGCCTTTTTTACCTCTTTTTGTAGTCACTATCAATCCTCCGTTGGCCATTCGTGTGCCATATATAGCCGCATAGTGCTCACCAAGCACAACTTCCACACCTTCAATATCGTCCGGGTTTAAATACATAAAATCAGTGGCATCAACAAAATCGCCATCAACCACCACAGCCATCGGGGCCATCTTAAGCCGCATATTAAGGGGCACATTATTCCTGAATACTACCGACGATAATACCCCCGATAAACAATCGGTAATCCTCGCACAAGAAAATCTTGCAATATCCTTTGCGCTGATAACTTGGTCGGCATTGCCTGGGCCGTTAAGATTTACCGAATGTGGTACCGGGCTTATTTTTTGTTCTTTTACCACAACTTCTTTTAATAAAAGCGGGTGTTTATTAATGCCATATTTTTCCTGTTCGTCGTTAAATTGTTTTTGGTTATTTACATAAGCCGTCATATCAACCGCCACGGTTGTTTGTAAACCACTAAGCGGGGTATGTATTACAGGTACACCCCGTGCAGATGCACTGTCAATTGTAAGTACCACATCATCCTGCCCTTTTGAAACTTTTGATTGAACTACAAACTTGGTACTATCGTTAAACGCCAGGTTTTTAAATGCAAACCGGCCGTTATCATCAGTTACGGTATCCAAAAGCACCGGCATACCGCCCGCTTTGCTCAGCAGGGTTACTTTACCACCGGCTACCGGTTTCGAACCTTTTTTAACCGTACCGGATATTACCATCGCTTTTTCGGGCTGCCACGTAATGGGTTTGATGTCTCCAGCTAAAACTTGTTTCCATTCAAAATGCCGGTAGCCTTGTGTTAGCATTAAAGCATCAAGGTCGGCCCTGGTAGTTTCGTTTACATTGGTGAAATAATAATTGGGCTGCTCAATATTGCCTTTTAACACCGAGGTAAGCAGCAAATTGGTTAATATGGTATTTTCGTTTAGCTCATCAAAAGGCACTTTCGTTTCGTCGGTAACCGCTACCGAAAAGCTGCCGGTTGCAGGCTTATTATCTTTAACTTTTGCATTTAGTTCAATTTCTACTTTTTGCCGCGTAGTGTAAGTTGGTTTTGCATTTATATCAAGCTTCAATTCTGCCGGATTTTGAACAAATGCCAGGCGTTCATTTAAGGGTTCGCCGGTTTGTGAAAACAATGTAAACTGTACAACCCCGGTCGGAAACTTACTTTTAGGAATTACCACGTTAAAAAACTTAGCAAAGGGTCCGCTTTGTACGGCATAATAAACAGCGCCGTTGACCTGCGCTACCAGGCTTAACTGGCTTTGAGTACCATCACCACCAGCAGCAACCCTCACGCGGATGGTATCGGCGTTTGAATTGTTAAGGTTGATGGTATAGCCATTGGCAACAGCTTTTGGCAAATCAACAGTACCTGTTGTGCCATCCGCATAAGTAATATTAGCTTTATATGTTTTATCGGCATGTGGTACCAAACTAAAAACGCCCATACCCAGGTGTGTCGATGCAAACGTAGTTACCTCGGTTCCATCATTGTCGGTTATAGTTCCTTTTATATCTGTCCCTAAACCTCCGGGCGAAATGGCTTTAAAAGCTATTTTTGAATAATTACCTATTACCAGGCTGCCGCCTTCAGGTAAAAATTGCACATCGGGCTTACCGGCAGTCATTTTTGCAGGTCCTGTCGCATTAGCTTTCCCGCCATTTGCATTGGCATTAATTATTGAGGCAGACCCAACCATAAGCGACTGATCGAAAAAGGAATCGTCCCCTTCATTACGCATCCAGTTGGTATAGGCCCTTACCAGGTAATTGCCCCCTTTTAATGAATCGGCCAAAACAAAATCGCCCCATGCAACACCGGCAGCGATAGGCAATTTTATCGACCGGCTTATATTACCGCCCGGGCCAATTAAGTCAGCGTAAAATATGCCGCTTAATGCCGAGAGCTTATGCTGGGCGCCGAGTGTTACATAAGCTTTAAAATAAATAGTGTCGCCAATAGCATAGTAAGGCTTATCAAATTGCAGGTAAGCTTTTTCGATACTATGGTTGGCAGTGTAGGTGTTAAGCTTTTCGGTAACGGATTGTATTAGGGTGTCGCCGGCGGCTATTTGCATCGCCTGGCTGAATGCATAAAATGGCAAAAGCAGGGTTAGAAAGGTTAGGGATTTTATCATTTAGTTGTTAATAGTTAATTACTGTACGGTGTATCTGTATACCTGCCTGCCGATATTGCCATCGGCATCAATGCCTTCAATAACTACGCGGTAAGTGCCTTTATTATCGCTGTTAAAAAAGCTGAACGAAGTTTTGCCATCCTTATCGGTTATTAAGTCCGGCTTCCAGCAAATAGTGCTTCGGTAATCGCCGATCCTGAAGTTGGTTTTTGGATCGTCATATTGCGGGTAATAAAACTCGCGGGCTTTGTAAAAGCCTTTAGGGTGATAAGCCACCACCCCGGGTGCGTAACGGTAAAAGTCCTTAGTACCTCGTGCTTGTTTTGTAGTTATCATTAAAATTCCGCCAGCAGCGCGGGTTCCATAAATGGCGCCATAGTGAGGCCCAAGTATCACTTCGATTCCTTCAATATCATCTGGATTAATGTTGTCAAAGACGTCCGGATCAACAAAATCGCCATCTACAACTATGGCCATAGCCTTGCGCTCGCGCATATTTATCGGCGTACCGTCCCTGGCAAATTGCACAGACATTATTACTCCCAACAAACAATCCTTAAGTTTTACGCAAATCAGGTTTTTCAACTGTTTGGCAGTTAAAACCTGGTCGGCATTACCGGCGCCGTTTAAGTTTTGCGAGTGCGGCACCTGCGGATCGCGGCTGGCCCTAACATGCACCTCTTTTAACAACACCGCGTGTTTATTGATGCCATATTTTTGTTGCTCATCATAAAACTGCTTTTGATTAATCAAATAAGCCGACATATCGGCCACAGGCGCAAACGTTAAATTGTTGTTATCGTTAAGATGTCTTATTGGTATTTGAGGTGGCCGTACCGTATCAAGTTCAACCGTTACAGCATCCTGCCCTTTTTTTATACGTGATTGTACTACAAATTTGGTGCTATCTTCAAATATCAAATCCTTAAACGCGAATTTTCCGTCTTTATCTGCCACAGTATCCAGCATAAAAAAGCCACCTTTATTGCTTACCAGGCTTACTTTTGCGCCGGCCGCAGGCTTACTCCATTTTATTACCCTACCGCTTACCTGCATCAATTTTTCAGGCTGCCAAACCAGCGGCGCAGGCTTATCATCCAAGACCTGTTTCCATGTAAACTGGCGATATCCCTGCGTAAGCATTAACAGGTCGAGATCGGCCTGCGTTTTTTCGGTAACATTTGTGAAATAGTAGTTGGGCTGCTCAACGGTTCCTTTTAGATCGGATGTTAACAGCAGGTTGGTGAGGATGGTGGTTTCATTTTGTTCGTCAACAGGCACAGCAGTTTCATCTGTAACAGCAACTGAAAAACTTCCTGTTACCGGTTTTTTATCTTTACCGCGGGCATCTATTTCGATGTTTACTTTCTGCCGCGTATTATAAGTTTCCTGTGCTTTTACATCAAGTTTAAGCTGATTATTGTTATTGATAAATGCCAGCCGTTCATTCAATGGTTCGCCGTTTTGCGAAAACAAGGTGAACTGCACCACACCTGTCGGGAATTTACTTTTTGGTATTACTACAGTAAAAAACTTGCTGAATGGTCCGCTCTCTGCTGCGTAATAAACAATGCCACCTGATTGTGCTACAAGGTTTAACTTATCCTGGGGGCTTTCGGAGCCAGCAGCGATTCGCAAGCTGATGGTATCCGGATTGGCATTGTTAACATTTATAGTATAGCCGCTATTTACAGCCTTCGGCAAATCAATTGCCTGTGTTAGGCCATTAGCATAAATAATGTTGGCGGTATAGGTTTTGCCGGCCTGTGGCACAAAGGAAAATTCCCCCATGCCCAAATGGGCAGTCGCAAATGTTGTTACTTCGTTACCCTCATTATCCTTTAAAGTACCCTTTATAGCAAGCCCAAGGCCATTTGGTGCTACAGCCTTAAAAGCTACTGTAGAATAGTTTCCCGCTACCAAGGTGCCGCCTTCGGGTAAAAACTGGATGTCGGTCCTATTTAAAGCACCTTTTTTTGCCGGTTTAACGGCAACCGGTTCCCCGCTTTCGGGAATTCTTTTTGCAGAAGCTATTCCTACAGGTATAACCTGTTCAAAAAACGAGTCGGGACCATTGTTGCGCATCCAATTTGTATAGGCCCGCACTCGGTAATTTCCTTTGGTTAAGGTATCGGCTAAAGCAAAATCTCCATGGGCGGTACCTGCCAAAACCTGTAGTTTTATTGACCGGGCTATTTTATTGTTCGGGTCGATTAAATCGGCATATAAAATTCCGCTCAGCGCTGATAGTTTGTGCTGTGCACCAAGCGTTAAGTATGCTTTAAAGTAAATGGTATCGCCAACGGCGTAATAGGGTTTATCAAATTGCAGGTAAGCTTTTTCGATAGTGTGGTTTGCCTTGTAGTTACTTAGCTTCGCGCTGATGGATGGTATTACGGCATCGCCGGCGACTTGTTGTGTAGCCTGGCTAAAAGCCCAAAACGGCAGCATAGCAATTACAAAGGATAAGGTTTTCTTCATAAACTCACTGAAAATAAGGTTATAGCGTTCAATTTATTAATAATCCAGCCATTAGCCTGTAACAAGATTGTTATACAAACTGAACAGGCTGGTTATTAATCCTTTGAACTAAAAAATTAGTAAAGGTTTAATTGAAGATGAAAAAAGTTCATGGTTGATTGTTCATAGTTCATGGCTGGATAGAGCCAAGGATCAAGAGTCAAGAGCCAAGGATCAAGAGTCAAGACAAAAAGTGTTATATGCAGCGGCTATGAACTATGAACCATCATCCATGAACTAAAAAACATTCTTCCACATCATGCTTTCAACCGGTTTGGTTGATGGTGAGTTGTATTTGGCGTTGTCTTTAGTATTGTAAAATGTTTCTATCTCCCCTTCAACTACAAAATATATCAGCTGGCCGATTGGCATACCGGCATAGATCTTAACTGGTTGGGTGCACGAAATTTCTAAGGTCCAGGTATTGCAGAAACCTACATCGCCTTTGCCGGCCGTCGCATGTATATCAATACCTAACCTGCCTGTGCTTGATTTTCCTTCCAGGAACGGAACATGATTATAAGTTTCGGTGTACTCCACAGTTACACCAAGGTATAACGTATTGGGTTGCAGAACGAAACCATCTTTTGGGATTTCGAAGTAAGTAATTTCGTTATGCAGCTTTGCATCCAGCACCCTGTCGCGGTAGGTGGCCAGGTATTTTCCAAGGTGCACATCGTACGAATTTGTTCCGAGGCATTCGCGTTGAAAAGGTTCAATTATAATACGCCCTTCCTCAATTTCTTCTAAAATTCGTTTGTCTGATAATATCATGATGCCCTGTAAAGAAGTGCTAAATTATAACTAATTGACGGGGTGGACAATGCTAGTTTACCAACAAAAGTTTTGGAAAGATGTGGAGAATAGGTTGCTTCCTTTACCTTTTTTCTTGCCACCTGATATTATTTAATTTTCCTATAGCCTGGTGTCTTAGAACTAATGGCTTTGTCCTTCCAAGTACCTTTTATCATTTCTCCGGTAGTAATAGTATACAGCGCGTTATTTCTTATTAAACATTTTGACCTGTAGCGAGTAATTTTACCTCCGTCCTCTGAATGTGAATCGTCATTAATCACCATAAAAAGTGTATCCGCTGATAATTTGTAAGTCCCTTTAAGGTTATAATCCAATTCACAATCGTATTCATTGAGCAGGTGATTGGGTTTAAACTCCAATTTATCTATGCAACCGTTTGCTACTTTATATGTCCAGATAGTGTTTACCAAAGAATCTTGTTTAATAGGTGCCACAATTATTGTAAGCAACAATATTATCGTTTTAATAGTCAGTGATTTTAAAGAGTAAATCATAATTGAAATCAGCGTTGACAGCTTAACCAGCAGTTACCTCTCGAACCACAACTTCCCCGCTCACTTTGTGCTTTAATATCAGCTTATGCTCGCCGGATGGCAGTATCTCCTTTTTAATTAAATAGTAAGTTTCATCGTACGATGTTGTTGCCGGGCCGCTGTCTGCTTCGGTACTGCCGCGCCAGCCTTCAATTTGTACTGGTTCCCACCTACCGCTTTTTGCCGAAATGTATGCGGCATCTATTATCGCATTTACAATATAGCCATCATAAAACGTCTCCATCGGTTCTGTTTTATTTTCGATAGAATTAAACATATCGGTAAACATGTTGGTGTAGCCCAACTCGTGCACCTCATCACCCACTGGGAATAACCAGCCGCTGCTGCTTTCGGCTTTTTCGGCTACATAGCCGCCTTTGCCTGTGCTAAACATTTCGAAGCCGGTACGCAGGAAATTGTTTAGCCAGATGGTGCCTTCGGTGCCCATTACTTCATCGCGCAAGTCCATACCTCCTCTAAAGCACCAGCTTACCTCGAACTGCCCGATAGCACCGTTAGCATATTTCACCAACCCAATAGCGTTATCTTCGGCTTTTATGGGGTGTACCTGCGTTGCCGCCCAGCACATCACCTCAACCGGCCGGACATCTTTACCTATAAAGCCTCTTGCTATCTCGATACAATGGCAACCCAAATCAATAATAGCACCTCCTCCCGATTGTTCGTGGTCCCAAAACCAATCACTGTGCGGGCCCGGATGCGCCTCGCGCGATTTTGCCAGCAATACTTTACCGATGCTACCGTCCTTAACCGACTTAAGCGATTTGAGATATTTAGGTGTGTAGCATAAATCTTCCAGGTAGCCCCCCATTATGCCCGTTGCCTCAACCATGTCAAGCATCCGTTTTGCCTCCGCAGCATTACGCCCAAGCGGCTTGGTACAAAGCACGTGTTTTTTTGCCTTTGCACATGCAGCAACAGCAGCCTCGTGCAGGTTGTTTGGTAGCGATATCACCACGCAATCCACATCGGGGCGGCTGCAAACCTCATCCATATCCTCGCTGTAAAAGGACAGCTTATAATCGTCGGCAAATTTTTTTGCCTTATCGATGTTGCGCGAGTAAACGCTGATTAAACTATCCTTTGCGCGCTGCGCCTGTAGCGAGTCTGCATAAAAACGGGCGATAAAACCCGAACCTAACATGGCGATGTTCATAGTAGTTCGTTATAATGGTTGTAAATGTTATAATGGTTAAAAGCTCTAAAATCAGTGTTTAATCTCACACTATCAAAGCATTTTCAAATTTTCAAATCGGCACATCTTCAAATTATTAATTCTCCCATCCTGTTGGCTTCAACGCCGGGTCATTTTCTTTTTTCAGGAAATCTGCGTTTGATAATGATTCTGGCTCCCATTCCAAAATAGCTTCATCGGGTACAATATCAACCGGTATTTTGTATGATATTGATGTTTCGTTATAAGCCAGGTTCGATTGCAGATTGTAGCACGAAATAACCGACCACCGCGGCCTGTCGCTCAGATTAGCTTCTGATCGGTGTAACAGGTTGCTGTGAAAAACGAGGGCATCTCCGGGTTCTATTTCAACATAAACAATATCCATGGTTTTAAGGGCATTGTTTACCATCACCATATCGGCACCCACCTGTTCACCGGCAAAGCCGTGGTTTACGCGGCCCAGCTTGTGCGAACCTTTTATTACCTGAAGGCATCCGTTTTGTTTGTTGGCTTCGGTTAATGCCACCATTATGCTTATTAATTCATCGGGAAACATAAACTGGTTCTTATACCAGTAGCCGTAATCCTGGTGCCATTCCCAGGCGCCACCCACCTTGGGCTCTTTTTGCATCAATTTACTATGAAAATGACAAACCGGCGAATCGCCACCCAGTAATTGTTTTACCGTGCCCACAACTTTCTCGCTGCGGGTTAGGTATCCAAAAACATCATTGCCCGGGGTAAACCATAATGATAATCGTGTTTTTTTGCCGCTCTGGTCGTTGAGGTCGAGCGCGTTGTTGCGCATGGCGTTGTCATCCAGCGCGGTACTATACAACTTATCAATTTCGGCCGGCGAACAAAAATCTTTCAGGATGATATACCCGTCACGATTATATTGCTCAACCTGGGCAGGTGTAAGTTTTTCGGTTAGCATGATGTAATTTTATTAGGGTTGGCTGTATAATTAACAAAAAGCGATACAATTTAGTGTTATTTGATATAAGTTTGTTGTGCTTTTTGCAATTTTACTTTTATGGCTATAGCATACCGGCAGCAGGTTGATGACGAAACAGAATTTGCGATCTGGAAGATTGAGGAACAAGCTGACGAATTGTACAGTCAACTCCGTTTAGACGAGCAGGAACAGGCCCACTACGAGAGCCTTAAGGTTGGCAAGCGCAACCTGCACTGGCTGGGTACGCGTGTACTACTGCGCAAAATGCTGCAAACTGACGAATATATTGATTGCAAAGTCGACTCACATGGCAAGCCATATTTGGTTAATATGCCCTATCATATATCATTAAGTCATTCTTTTGATTATGCCGCCGTAATGATCGGTAAAAACCCGGTGGGTATCGATATAGAGCAGGTAAAACAAAAGGTAGAGCGTATTGCCCATAAATTTATGCGGGAAGAAGAATTAGCCTTCGTCCAGGGGCCTGATAAAATAAACCAGTTGTACGTTTGCTGGTGTGCTAAGGAAGCCGTGTATAAATGCTTCGGTCAAAAAGAGGTATCATTTGCTGATAATATATTATTGAAACCGTTCCAATTTGAGGGCCATGGCTGGGTGGATGCACGGCTACTTAAAGGCGATACCGATATTAAATACGATGTTGGCTATCTGCAATACCAGGACTACATGGTTGGCTACGTAAAGGGATAATGCAATGAAAAATAAACAGGTAATTTTCCAGGATTGGGGGCTTATTGACTATAAACAAGGCTGGGACCGCCAGGAAGCTTTATTTGCCGAAACCGTAAACGAAAAAATTGCCCTGCGAAACAAAGAAGTGGCACTGGCAGATGGTACCGGGCACACATACAACCACTGTGTAGCCAGCGATACATTGAATTACCTTGTTTTTTGTGAACACCCGCATGTGTACACTCTTGGCAAAAGTGGCAAGCCCGAACACTTATTGCTGGATGAACAAGGCTTAAAGGAAAAGCAGGCGGTTTATTATCCCATCAATCGTGGTGGCGATATCACCTACCACGGGCCGGGGCAAATAGTAGCCTACCCTATCCTCGACCTTGATAATTTTTTTACCGACATACACCTTTACCTGCGTACGCTGGAAGAGGCTGTGATACTTACCCTGGCCGATTACGGCTTAACCGCCGGTCGCTACCCGGGCTATACCGGCGTTTGGTTCGATGCAGACAACGAAAATGCGCGCAAAATATGCGCCCTGGGCGTACGTTGCAGCCGCTGGGTTACTATGCATGGGCTGGCGTTTAATGTGAATACCGACCTTGATTATTTTAAAAACATTGTTCCTTGCGGCATTGATGATAAGGATGTAACCAGTATGCAGCGCGAGTTGGGGCGCGAAGTAGATATTAATGAAGTAAAAAAAATCCTAAAACATCATATTTCCGTATTGTTTAATATGGAGATGATGCAATGAAAGCAATACAACTTATTTTAATAACCATAACCGCTTTGTCGGGCTGCGCAAAAAAGGCGACTGTGCCTGCAACAGCAAAAACCGACACGGTAACCACCACAAAACCTATGGTAGCACCAGTAACTTATCTTGCATTAGGCGATTCATACACCATTGGCCAGTCCGTGCCACAAAATCAATCGTTCCCTTATCAGCTTGTCAACTCATTAAATTCATTTAAGTTTGACGTACAACCACCCGACATTATTGCTGTAACCGGCTGGACTACCGATAATTTGATAGGCGCTATTTCCCACAGCGACTTTAAAGATAAACAATACGACTTCGTTACTTTACTTATCGGGGTTAATGATCAATACCAGTATCAGAGCAAAGACAATTACCGCACAAAGTTTGCACAAGTGCTGCATACAGCAATCAACTTTGCAAAAGGCGATGCCAGCAGGGTTTTTGTTCTATCTATCCCTGATTATGGCGTCACCCCGTTTGCAGCAGGGCGCGAAAACACAATTGGGCCAGATATTGACGCTTTTAATGCGATTAACAAGGAGGAAACGGCAAAAGCGCACGTTTCAAGTTATATTGATATAACAGCTATATCAAGGTTGGCGGCTACAAACCCGTCATTAATCGCTATTGATGGCTTACACCCTTCTGCCCAAATGTATCAAATGTGGGTGCAGGCACTTGAGCCTTCTGTAAAAGCAAGACTGGAGCAGAAATAACATCAGCCTTTATTTCCGATTATTTACTACCCGTTGATTTGGCTTTTGCGGCAATTTCATCAATTGCCCGCGCAAACTTATCCAAATCGTGCAATGAAGTGTATACATGCGGCGTAACGCGCACACAGCTTATGTTTTCAATTTTTATACCTACCACGTGTATTTTATAATTATTGAACAGGGCGGTGTCCAATTCGCCTGGTGTCATCCCATCGATACTTACACCGCAGATTGCACATGAGTACTTTGGATTTAATGACGTGTGCAACTTTACGTTGGGTATTTGCTGAACCTTTGTGGCCCAATAGTTTTTAAGATACCTTATGCGTTCTTCTTTTCGTTTGCTGCCTATACCTTCATGAAAGTTGATGGCCTCGCCTATTCCCTGCTCGATGGGGAAACTTCGGGTGCCCAGCTCTTCAAATTTGCGGATGTCCTTGCTATGTGGTTCGCCGCTGCTCGGTAGCGGCCATATTTTTTCTATCTTTTCCTTTTTAATCCACATCATTCCGCTGCCAATTGGAGCAGAAAGAAATTTGTGCAGGCTGGTGCCAAAATAATCGCAGCCCAGGTCGGGTATTTTAAAATCCATTAACCCAAATGAATGCGCACCATCAACTATAACTTCAACCCCTTTGGCGTGTGCCATGTCGCAAATCTTTTTTACCGGCAATATCTGCCCAACCCAGTTAATTACGTGGGTAACATGCACTAATTTTGTTTTTGAAGTGATGGCGCTTTCATAAGCTTTAACCATTTCCTCATCATTTTCACTTGGTAAATTAAGGTTCACCTGGTTATAAACTATGCCATCGCGCATAACACGTTGCTTGTAAGCCTGCACCATGTGCGGGTAATCAAACTTACTGCCTACAACTTCATCCCCGGCTTTTAAATCCAGGCCTAGTATAATGGTGTTTAAAGATTCCGTTGCATTGCGGTTAACCGCAATTTCTTCGGGGTTCACACCGGCCAGGTTAGCCAGTTTCTCGCGCAAAGGCTCGCGCCCCTGGTCTAGTATGCGCCACATAAAATACGAAGGCCCCTCGTTTGCCAGCAGGTTGTACCGTTCCACGGCTTGCTGCACCACTATAGGCGATGGCGATACACCACCATTATTTAAATTGATAATATTGGAGTTTACACTAAACGACCGCTGGATAACTGCCCAATAATCCTCATCCTGTGCAGCCTGCGCAGGGGTAAGATGGTTGATTTTTTGTGATGCCTTTTGCCATTCGGCGGCATGAGCCTGGTTGAAGAGGCTATTAACAGAAAAAGCACCCGCAAGGGTTGCTGCCTGTTTCAAAAATATGCGGCGGTCGTTTGTCATCATGATAAACGAATTTAGGGTTTTAAATATTGATTAACAAACGAATGCAAAAATCAAACAATCCTTAAATCAGGCGAATCAAGGTTCAGACATTTTAACACTCCGGCAAACTAATCGGAATGTTTATCGCCAGCCCACCGTCCGAAGTTTCTTTATATTTCGAATTCATATCCAGCGCTGTTTGCCACATGGTTTTAACCACGGCATCAAGGCTGACTTTGGCATTATCAGGATTGGTTTGCAGGGCCAGTTGCGATGCGGTGATGGCTTTTATGGCGCCCATGGTATTGCGTTCTATGCAGGGCACCTGTACCAATCCGCCAATTGGGTCGCAGGTTAGGCCGAGGTGATGTTCCATGGCAATTTCGGCAGCCATTAAAACCTGGCGCTGTGTGCCGCCAAGGCATTCGGTAAGGCCGGCGGCGGCCATTGCAGATGACACGCCGATTTCGGCCTGGCAACCGCCCATGGCAGCAGATAAAGTCGCGCCTTTTTTAAATATGCTGCCGATCTCGGATGCGGTAAGTAAAAATTGCACGATGCGTTCTTTACTATAACCATCACAAAAAGCGATAAAATATTGAAGCACAGCCGGCACTACCCCTGCGGCCCCATTAGTGGGCGCAGTAACTACGCGACCAAACGAGGCATTTTCTTCGTTAACTGCCAGCGCAAAGCAGCTCACCCAATCCAATGTATTCTGGAAGCTATTGCCGGTGCTGCGAATGGCGGTTATCCATTCATCATAATTATTATAAGTACGGTCGCCTAATAATCGTTTGTTAAGGCTGGCGGCGCGACGGGCTACATTAAGGCCGCCCGGCAATGTGCCGCGGGTATGGCAACCACGGTAAATGCATTCTTTTAATGCCGTAAAAATATTTTGTATACCTTGCAACGTTTCCTGCTCGCTGCGCCAGGCGAGCTCGTTTTCCATTACCACTTCCGATATCTTAAGACCGGTTTTCATGCACCAATGCAGCAGGTTGCTGGCAGTATCAATGGGGAAAGGCAAATCCACTTCGGCTTTTTGCAAGCCTTCGGCACCTTCTTTTACCACGAAGCCGCCGCCTATCGAATAGTAAGTTTCAGAAACAGCGTTGCCATTACTCAAAAACGCCTGAAAGGTTACTGCGTTTGGGTGAAACGGCAGGCTTTCGTTAAAAAGAAACAGCAAATCGGCATCAACGTCAAAATCAATCTGGTGCTTGTCTGCAAGTATAAGCTTGTGCGAAGTGTGGATATTAGCAGTTTTAGGGCCAACCTGGTCAACCTCAAAAGTTACCGGGTCATCGCCACTCAAACCTAGCAGTATGGCAATATCCGTACCGTGGCCGCGGCCTGTTTTTGCTAACGAGCCGTAAAGTAAAATTTTTACCTGCTCAACCAATGGCAGCACCTGTTTATCTTCCAACGACTGCACAAATTGTTGTGCCGCCCGCCATGGGCCAAGCGTGTGTGAACTTGAGGGGCCTATACCTATTTTAAAAATATCGAAAACTGAAATTTGCTCTCTTTGCACGGGTCAAATTTATGATAATATGCGTGTATTTGTTTTTAAATAAAAAGTTTACAATGAGGGTTTTACAATTAATTTTTATATTTTGCATGTAATTATTAACTCACTTATAAACCTAAAACTATGCAAAATTACGATTTAGATTCAAGTTCAGGCGGCTTTGCCGCTGCAATTATGGCAATGATCTTAGCCGCATTAATTCCAATCCTTATTGTTGCCGTTATTACAATTGTTGGCAAATGGAAAGTTTATGAAAAAGCTGGCAAACCGGGCTGGGCGGCGCTAATCCCTGTTTACACATGGATAGTTATGCTTGAAATTGTAGGTAAACCTGTATGGTGGGTAATTTTGTTTTTTATACCATGCGTAAATATCGTATTTATTATATGGACGCTAAACCTGGTGAGCAAAAGCTTTGGACAAAGCGAAGGTTTTACTATAGGGTTAATTTTATTGAGCTTTATTTTTTGGCCGATACTTGGTTTCGGCAGTTATCAATACCTGGGCCCCTCGGCGGCAGAAGCAGGTGGGTTGAGACCACGTGACCCATTCAATAGTCCTAATGTCAATAATAATTACCAGGACCCTTTTAGTAATAACCCGCCGCCACCGCAAGCTTAGTGCTATTAAAAGTTGATATTATACAAGTGTTTTGCAGCCAGTTAAACTTTATTAACTGGCTGCAAAATCATTTAATACCCTGCCCATTTAAATATTTAACCGGCCTTGATTGCCCCGGCTGCGGCTTTCAACGTTCAATGATTGCACTTATCCACGGCGATTTACATAAAAGTGTTGCTTTGTACCCTGCAGCCATACCGCTTATATCATTATCCGTTTACCTTATTTTCGACAAATACTTCAAGCTCGACAACCCAAAAAACATCGTAAAAAAAACGCTTTTTATGGTTGTCGGCGGTATTATCCTGACCAGCTACTGCATAAAGATGTGGGGGTTATTCAGCCACTACAAAGCATCTGCCTGAGCCGAAATATGGCTATAGTCTTTTATAATAGTTTGTAAAAACACGAGGCTGTTCATCCTTTCAGGCGGTGTTATGACAAGATGGGCCTTAACCTTTTCGGCCATGGCGAAAACAATACTATTGTTGCCGGTTTTAAAATAATTGGCAATTACATCGTGTATTAAAGCAATATCTCCATCGTTTAATTCACCCGCCTGGCTAAATACAGGTTGGTAGGTGCTTTCGGTATTATTAAAAACAATGTTGTTCATTTTGGTGCGGGGCTCGGTGCGTACCATAACTGTGCCGGCAACAATATCACCAATACGCTGGCCATTTTCACTCATCGCAGCGGTAATCAAGGCCCCTAAACCGCCGGTAATACCAAAGTCAACCATCCTGAATAACCAGCGTAATAAATACTGGCTAAACTTAGGGCGCGCCCCGTCGAGACTTATCACCCGTATTTTCATAACCAATTTACCTACGCTCTGCCCGTTAAAAAAAGCTTCGCACAACAAATCGTAAAACACAAATAAAACTACCATAACTATGGCGTATACAGCCGATGCATATTCTGTAACAGCGGGAACAATAAACATAGCAGCAATAACAAATGGAATAAACACGGCATAATCCAGTAACCGGGCCAATATTCGCTCGCCCAGGCCGCCAATTTCGTAGTCTATATCAATATTCTGGGCGGTGTGTACTGTAATTATTTCCATCGTGTAACAAATATAAAATTGTTATTTATAAATTGTTTGCGGATTAAAAATTTGTATTACATTAAACAAAAAATATAATTTAGAAAATGCGCGAAGCCTTGTTTATAAAACAAAACACGCAAAGGTGGAAAGATTATGAAAATTCAAAGGCGACAAGCCCGGATGAGCTTGCGGAATCGTTTATAAGCATTACCGACGACTTGGCTTACGCCAAAACATTTTACCCAAAATCAAACACAACAAAATATTTGAATGGGCTGGCCGCTGCCTTTCACCAATCTATCTACAAAAACAAAAAAGAGAAAACCAACCGTTTTATTACTTTCTGGAGATACGAACTGCCGCTGATATTTTATAAACACCGCAGGCCGCTGCTTTACTCACTCCTGTTTTTCCTTGTTTTCTGCCTGATGGGTGCGCTATCAGCAAAATACGATAACACCTTTGTGCGCCTGATAATGGGCGATGATTATGTGAATATGACAAACGAAAACATTGCCAAAGGCGACCCATTCGGCGTTTATAAGCAGGAAGGCTCCTTTTTAATGTTTTTATTTATAGCGGCAAACAATATTAAGGTCGAGTTGATGATTTTCGTGATGGGTATATTTCTGTCAGTGGGCAGCATATACCAATTGTTGATGAACGGCGTAATGCTAGGCTCGTTTCAATATTATTTTTTCAGCAAGGGCCTGGGCCTAAAGTCGATAATGGTAATATGGCTGCACGGCACGCTCGAAATATCTGCAATTATCATAGCAGGCGGCGCGGGACTTATTGTAGGGAACAGCCTTTTGTTTCCGCGAACGTATACTCGCGTTGCATCACTTAAAAACGGCGCTAAAGATGGTCTTAAAATAGCTATAGGCATTGTTCCCATTTTTATTGTCGCAGCTTTTTTCGAGGGCTTTGTAACACGCCACACAGAAATGGCTATTTGGCAAAGTGTAACCATTTTAACATGCTCGCTGGTATTTATAATTTGGTATGTTATATTGTACCCGGCAAACCTTAACCGAAAATTAAATCGCAATAACCTGACTATAAATGAAACAACCTATTGAACTAAGGCGCGTACGAGACTTTGGCCAGGTTATTAACGACAGTTTTACTTTTTTAAAAGAAAATTTTAAGCCATTATTTAAATCGCTATTTATTATCTGCGGCTTTTTTTTGGTGCTTGGTACCATTACTACTGCCTTTGCCTACCTTAAAATGTCGTCGATGTTTACCGGTCGCTTCCAAAACATACAGGGCGGGCAATACGACTATATCATCAGTTTCGTTATCAGTATGTTCTCGTTGATTGCAGCGCAGGCCTGCATACACCTGGTTACGCTTTGTTATATTTCGGTCTACCTTCAAAAAGGCAACGTAAAGCCGACGTTTGCAGAGGTATGGGGTTATTTTAAATACTACTTTTTCAGGGTATTTGGCAGCAGTATTTTAATTGCAATTATGTCTGTCATAGGGTTCATCCTTTGTATTATCCCGGGCATTTATGTGTTTCCTATTTTCTACCTCATCATACCGATAATGGTTATTGAAAATTCTTCGTTTAGCTACGCCTTTAACAAAGCTTTCCGGATCATAAGAGAAAACTGGTGGTCAACCTTCGGGGTTATATTTGTAATGGGCATGATAGTGGGTATTGCCAATTCATTCGCTCAATACCCTATAACCATTATCAGCATGAGCAGCACGCTTGTGTCGCTTAAAAATATTACAACGCCCCTGATCATTTTCTTTAGTGCGCTCCGTAATATTTTAATGCTTGGCTATGCCCTGCCGGGTATTGCCATCTGCCTCTGTTATTTTAGCTTAGCCGAGCAAAAAGACGGGCTGGGCTTGCTTGAGCGTATTGAAAAATTCGGCACCGGCGCAGCTGACAACTCAAATTTACCAACTGAAGAATATTAGGCAATGCAAAGGTTATCGCTGGCTTTTTTGGTACTGTTTATGGTTATGTTTTGCGGCACTGGTTTCGCGGCAGCAAAAAAGAAACCCTTAAAAGTAATTACTGATACTTCAAAAATCAGCGCCCGACACTTTGACCAAAAAGCACTTGATAAATACAAAGCAGACAAAGATTTTGATTATAGCGGACAAAGTATAGGAAAGCCCTCGCTTTGGCAAAGGTTTTGGGACTGGGTATGGTATCAAATTGGCCGCCTGTTTAACAGCATTCCGTTTAGCGGCACGGCGCTGAAATACTTTTTCGCTGTTTTAGCCGTCGCGTTTTTAGCTTTCGTCATATTCAAATCGCTTGGGATTGATCCGATTACCTTTTGGCGTGGCGAAGCAGCTAAAGTTGCGGTTCCGTACAGCGAATCGCTGGAGGATATTCATGGAATTGATTTCGACGCCGAAATTGAACGTGCGGTAGCGCAGCACAATTTCAGGCTTGCGGTGCGGCTGTTGTATTTAAAATGCCTGAAACAACTTAGTGATAAAGATTTGATACAATGGCAACCCGATAAAACAAACACAGCCTATATTTCGGAGCTGACCGCCCCGGAGCAAAAACGGGTATTCGGTTTGCTTACGCGCCAGTTTGAATTCGTGTGGTACGGAAACTTCGCTATTAATAAACAGGCATATACCAATATAGATATGCTTTTCACGGACTTTAAAAAGCAACTGCCATGAAAAGTCTGAGAATATATCTTATTGCCGGAGCTGTTATACTGGCCATTTACCTCACCGCGCAGTTTAACCGCCCCAAAGCGGTTGACTGGACCGAGACATTGAGCAGTAAAAGTAAAATACCGTTTGGCACCTACATCCTGTCGAAACAGCTTACCGACGTTTTCCCTGGCGCTAAAGTGACTACCTACCGTCAACCGGTTTACAACGTTATTGCCGAAGACTCCATTGCAAATACATCATACATAATAATTTGCCCGGGTGTACAGCTCTCTAAAACTGATTATAACCAGTTAAAAAAATATGTAGAAAAAGGCAATGATGTTTTTATTGCCGCAGATTATTTCGGCGGCCCGCTTACTAAAAACCTGCATATTGAAACAAAGCAAATTTTTAAATCGTTCGATTCATTTGCCGAGGTTAACTTTTTAAGCCCGCATCTTAAAACGCGAAAAGGGGTACGGATTGCCAAAGACATTGCAACTACCTTTTTCTCACAAATTGACACCGCACAGGCAACAGTTATAAGCCAAAACAGCGACGGCAAAGCCAACT
This sequence comes from Mucilaginibacter flavidus, assembly GCF_024055575.1. Taxonomy (GTDB): domain Bacteria; phylum Bacteroidota; class Bacteroidia; order Sphingobacteriales; family Sphingobacteriaceae; genus Mucilaginibacter; species Mucilaginibacter flavidus. The sequence goes on from NZ_JAMXOE010000002.1 coordinate 35,282, forward strand.
TTGTCAAGTACACCTTTGGCAAAGGAAACTTGTACCTGTGCAGCACCCCGAAATTTTTCGGCAACTATAGTATGCTTAACAAGGATGCTTCAGAATATGCTGCCAAAATGTTATCCTTTGTAAAAAACACCAAAAACATAGCGCTGGACGAATATTACACCCAGGGCGATTTAGGTGATGAATCGCCGATGCGATTATTTTTGGGCAATCCCTCGTTACAATGGGCCTACTACATCGCCTTGTTTAGCCTGCTTCTATTTGTGTTATATGATATTAAGCGCAGGCAGCGCATTATACCTGTAATTGAGCCTCTAAAAAACTCATCGCTTGAGTTTGTGAACGTTGTGGGGCGGGTATATTACGAAAAGCGGAATAATGCCAACATCGCCCAAAAAAAGGTGCTTTATTTTTTAACCTGGCTGCGCGATGAGCACCAGGTAAAAACCAATAAACTTGATGAAGAATTTACTGAAAAAATTATAGGCAAGCTGGGAATTTCCCGCAATGCTGCAAACGATTTGGTAAATTATATCAGCTATATAAGCGTACAGGAGCAGGTAACCGACACCGAACTGATTGAACTAAATAAACTGATTGAACAAATTTATAACCAAGCCAGGTAAATATATGGAAGACGAAATATTTGCGCAGCGAACAGACCTTAGCGGGCTAAGCCGTGCTGTTGAACAGATAAAAGCCACTTTATCCACCATAATTGTGGGGCAGCATGACAGTATTGACCTGCTTATTGCGGGAATACTGGCCGACGGACATGTATTGATTGAAGGAGTGCCGGGCGTTGCCAAGACCTTAACTGCAAAGTTGATTGCAAAGTCGATAGACGCCAAATACTCCAGGATACAGTTTACGCCCGATTTGATGCCATCGGATATTTTAGGCACGTCGGTTTTTAACCCGAAGACTACTGAATTTGAGTTTAAACACGGGCCCATATTCGGCAACATTATATTGATTGATGAGATTAACCGTGCACCTGCCAAAACACAATCGGCTTTATTTGAGGTGATGGAGGAGCGGCAGCTTACAATGGATGGCACCGCCTACAAAATGGATGAACCGTTTATTGTACTGGCCACCCAAAATCCTGTTGAACACGAAGGCACGTACCGCTTGCCCGAAGCCCAACTGGACCGCTTTTTATTTAAGATAGAGGTAAAATACCCCACCCTTGATGAGGAGATAGCCGTAATAACGCAACAGCACAATCAAAAAACCGCCGATCAGTTAGGTCACGTAAAACCGGTGCTTTCGGCGCACGAAATAGTTACACTCAGGCAGGTAGTAAAGAATCTGCATGTGGAAGACAAACTGGTGGTATACGTCGCGCAGATAGTTCACGAAAGCCGCAGCAATAAATCGCTGTACCTTGGTGGGTCGCCGCGCGCATCGCTTGCTATTGTAAACGCCGCGAAAGCCATAGCTGCTATTAAAGGCCGCGACTTTGTTACGCCTGACGATATTGCCTACGTGGCCGCTCCAGTGTTAAGGCACCGCATAATGCTTACGCCTGACAAGGAAATGGAGGGCGTAACACCGGATGACGTTATAGCACAGATCATACACAAAATAGAGGTACCAAGGTAGAATGGTGAGTGGTGAGTAGTTTTAAGAAAGATACTAAGTGAAAAAAGTTTTCAGGCTGTTTTATACGGATTTATTTTTCACCGGGCGCATTTTCATAGCGCTTGGTTGCAACGCAGCGCTGTTTATGCTTGCTTTCTTTTTTCCGTGGATGGAAACGATTCCCCTACTGCTATTTTTAACGCTCACTTTACTTTTTATTACAGACCTTGCTATGCTTTACGGCACGCAAAAAGGTGTGTTTGCCAAACGCCATGCTCCCGAGCGGTTAAGCAACAGCGATGAGAATGAGTTGGGTATTTATATTGAAAACTGGTACCCGTTTAACGTTAGCATCGGAATAATTGACGAGATACCTTTCCAGTTTCAAAAGCGCGACATTTGGTTTAAAACAGCTTTGAAGCCGAGGCAGCGCAAGTTGATCAGTTACAGCCTGCGCCCAACCCGTCGCGGCGAATATGAGTTTGGCTATATAAGGGTATTTGTAACCTCGGCCTTGGGGTTAGTGAGGCGGCGCTATAATTTTAGCCAGGGAGAGACGCTTGCTGTTTATCCTTCGTTTTTACAGATGCGCAAATATGAGTTGATGGCGATATCAAATAACCTGTCCGAAATCGGTATAAAAAAGATACGGCGACTCGGCCACAGCCTTGAGTTTGAACAGGTAAAAGAATATGTGCCAGGCGATGATTACCGCACTATAAACTGGAAAGCCACTGCGCGTAAGGGAAGTTTGATGACCAACTCGTACATCGACGAAAAATCGCAGCAGGTTTACTGCGTAATTGATAAATCTAGGGCGATGAAGATGCCATTTGAAGGGATGAGCCTTTTGGATTATGCTATTAATGCCAGTTTGGTACTTTCGAATGTGGCGCTGTTAAAAGAAGACAAAGCCGGCCTGATCACCGTTGCCGAAAAAATTGGCGCCGTAGTACCCGCAGACAGGCGCCCGACACAGATAAATAAAATATTAGAGGTGCTGTACAAAGAGAAAACACGCTACCTCGAAACTAATATGGAGCTGTTATATGCCACCATTCGTAACGTGGTGAAACAACGCAGCCTGGTGGTGTTCTTTACCAATTACGAAAGTATGTATGCCCTGCAACGGCAATTGCCGTTTTTAAAACGGATTGCGCGGTTCCATCTTTTACTGGTGGTATTTTTTGAGAACACCGAACTCAAAAAAGTCAGCGAAACCACTGCGGACGACGTTGAAGGCATCTACATAAAAACCATCGCCGAGAAATTTGCTTATGATAAAAAGCTGATTGTAAAAGAATTGGCGAAATATAATATTCAATCGATATTAACGACCCCGCAAAATTTGACGATTAATACCATCAACCGGTATTTGGAATTGAAAGCGCGGCAGAAAATTTGAGGGACCATTCAAAATTTTGTCATTGCGAGCGAGGAACGAGCGCGGCAATCGCGAACCATGCAAGGCGGACTTGCACAGTTCGCGGTTGCTTCGTGCCTCGCAATGACAAAATTTTATATCTTAACTTAACCCGGCTTCGGGAAATTAATGCCTGCAGCGCCCAGGTTCTTAATGATCGTCTCCATCAGGGCTATCTTAACATCCAAAAAGTTGGCCGGCTCTACCCACACGTTTACGGTTATACGTATACAGTCGGTATCCAGCCCTACGAGGCCAACTCTAATTGCCGGTGTGGTTAACACATTTTTGGTCGATTTTACGGCATCCAGCATTATTTGTTTGGCCTTGTCAATGTCAGCAGCGTAACCCAATCTAACGTCAAAGTCCAGGCGTCGTTTGCCTTCGCGGGTTACGTTTACAATTACCTCGTTAAATAGTTTTCCATTGGGAATAATAACTGTTTTATTATCTGCTGTAAGCAATACAGTATAAAATATTTGGATAGATATTACTTTACCTTCCTGTCCCTGCGCTACAATGCTGTCATCAAGTTCAAATGGCTTTAATAATAGGATAAGCACCCCTCCCGCAAAGTTTTGAAATGTGCCCGACAGCGCCAAACCGGCCGCTACTGAAAACGCCCCGATAATGGTTGTGAAAATGGTCATTTCAAAACCTATGTAATTCATCACCCAGATGATCAGCAATACATATAAACTGGTAATGGTTAAACTTAAAATAAATGGCTGGAGGGATGAATGTACTGCTCTTTGACTGAGGCGAAGACGAATGCGGGCTCTTAGGAACCTGATGACCCAAAGGCCAATGGCAAAAACTATAATCCCGAAAACATATTTTGGGCCTTGTGTAACGATCCAGGTGTGGAACTCTTTGTAAAACTCTTTAACTTCCATAATATGGAAGCAAATTTATAAATTTATTACTTACCGTAGATGGTTATGAAAAGCTCGGGGCCTTTTATTAGTACCCAGTCGACCAATTGGCTCTGGATAAATTTGGCTGCTTCTGTTATATTTTTCATAGTATTGTTGTGTATTCAAATGCTGTGCCTAAACTGTGGCTCTCTATTTAACACCCAAAAATACTGCTAATTGTAACCTAATTTTTACTTAATCAATCATTTGATTAACAAATGACCGTTCGTTTACCTTGCTATGACGAAACGGGGTGTTTCAAAAACAAAACCCTTGTCCACTAAAGCAGACAAGGGTTTTTTATTAGTCTTGAGTCATTAGTCTAAAGTCAAAAGTCAAAATTAATGACCTTCAGACTTCAGACTTCAGACTTTTGGCTCAGGGCTTCACGATTACATCATGCCGCCCATGCCGCCGCCGCCCATTGGGGGACCACCAGCAGGAGCATCATCCGGATCGTCAGCCAATACACACTCTGTTGTTAACAACATCGATGCAATTGAAGCTGCGTTCTCTAATGCTACACGTCCTACTTTAGTTGGATCGATAACACCGGCTCCAATTAAGTTTTCGTATTTGTCGGTACGTGCATTGTAACCGAAATCATCTTTACCTTCTTTTACTTTCTGTACAACGATAGAACCTTCGATACCTGCGTTTTCGCAGATCTGGCGTAATGGCTCTTCAATTGCACGACGGATGATCTGGATGCCTGTGTTTTCGTCTTCGTTAGCGCCTTTAAGGTCAGCCAACGATGCTACTGCACGGATGAATGCTACACCACCACCTGCAACAATACCTTCTTCAACAGCCGCACGGGTTGCATGTAAAGCATCGTCAACACGGTCTTTCTTTTCCTTCATTTCAACTTCAGAAGCTGCACCGATATATAATACAGCAACACCGCCTGATAATTTGGCTAAACGCTCCTGTAATTTTTCTTTATCGTAATCAGAAGTAGTGGTTTCAATCTGAGCTTTGATCTGGCTTACACGAGATTTGATCTCTTCAGCCTGGCCAGCGCCATTGATAACAGTAGTATTGTCTTTATCAACAACAATCTTCTCAGCTGTACCTAAATAGGTAAGATCAGCATTCTCTAATTTGTAGCCTCTTTCTTCAGAAATAACGGTACCACCGGTAAGAATAGCGATATCTTCCAGCATTGCTTTACGGCGATCGCCAAAACCTGGCGCTTTAACAGCGGCTACTTTCAGTGAGCCGCGGATTTTGTTAACTACCAAAGTAGCTAATGCTTCACCGTCAAGATCTTCTGCTATAATTAATAAAGGCCTGCCAGTTTGAACTTGTTTTTCAAGTACCGGCAACAATTCCTTCATCGAAGAAATCTTTTTGTCGTAGATAAGGATGTAAGGGTTTTCTAACTCTACTTCCATTTTATCAGCGTTGGTTACAAAGTATGGAGAAAGGTAACCACGGTCAAACTGCATACCTTCTACAGTTTTAACTTCAGTTTCAGTTCCTTTAGCTTCTTCAACAGTAATTACACCGTCTTTACCAACTTTTTCCATTGCTTCAGCTATTAACGCACCGATCACCTCGTCGTTATTAGCAGAAATTGAAGCAACTTGTTTAATTTTGTTGTTGTCCTCGCCGATAGTTTTCGACTGAGCTCTTAAGTTTTCAACAACAGCTGCAACAGCTTTGTCAATACCGCGTTTCAAATCCATTGGATTTGCACCGGCAGCAACGTTTTTAATACCTGCAGTAACAATAGCCTGGGCTAAAACAGTAGCAGTAGTAGTACCATCACCTGCTATATCAGCAGTTTTTGATGCAACTTCTTTTACCATTTGGGCACCCATGTTTTCAATCGGGTCTTTCAACTCAATTTCTTTTGCTACAGTAACACCATCTTTGGTGATTGCAGGTGAACCGAATTTTTTATCGATAATTACGTGACGGCCTTTAGGACCTAAAGTTACTTTAACTGCATTAGCTAAAATGTCAACACCCCTTTTCAGGGCGTCGCGTGCTTCCACATTATATTTGACTTGTTTTGCCATTTTATTTTTGTTTGAATGTTTGAACGTTGTAAAGTTGAAATGTTATGAAAATCAATGTCGGAAGGCAACTTTACAACCTTTCAACATTGCAACTTTACAATAATTATAATACCGCGTAAATATCAGATTCGCGCATAATTAAATACTCTTTTCCTTCGTACGGGATTTCGGTACCGGCATATTTACCATATAAAACCTGGTCACCAACTTTAACGGTTAAAGGCTCGTCTTTTTTGCCTTCGCCAACAGCAACTACAGTTCCACGCTGCGGTTTTTCTTTTGCAGTATCAGGGATGATAATTCCCGATGCAGTTTTCTCTTCGGCCGGAGCAGCTTCCACTACTACCCTGTCTCCGATAGGTTTAATGTTTAATGACATAGTTATACAATTATAAATTTATAGTAATTTAAGTTCTGCCTGTGTTCAACATCAATTATGCCAAGCAGGCGCAAAGTTCAAAATTGGCATACTTAGTGTTCAAATTGTCACCTTATACAGGTAAGCAGTTTTCATTTTTAATGATAGCTTAACATCGCAATGCCATCATGTCAGTAGGTTTTAAATTAAAAAGGCCCTGGAAAAATCCAAAGCCTTTCATAATAATTTTATAAACCTTATTTGGTTTTTTGTGCAGGTGTTGTAACCGGGCCCGGCAATGTTTGTGACGGGGCGTTATTAACCGGTGCAGTTTTTAATACTTTTTCGGCCTGGCCTTTCGATTGCGAACTGTCGGCCTTATCGGCGCCGCCTTTTACAGCAACATTAATAGCAAGCGACAATACCATTAAGGTGATAGCCAAAATCCAGGTGCCTTTTTCTAAAAAGTCGCCGGTTTTTTGCACCCCCATTAACTGGGATGAACTTGAGAAGTTTGATGACAAACCACCACCTTTAGGATTTTGAATCAACACGATCAACACCAAAAGGACACACACAATGATCGCTATGATCAGCAATAATGAATACATTTTATATTAAATTAATTGGTTTTCTTTTCTAATTGTTCAATCTTTGCCGCAAAGTAACGGCTTTTTTCCGGAAATCTCAACATCAATTTTTTGTATGATGCTATGGCCTTGTGGTAAAGCATTTGGTCGGAGTAAATGGCTGCCAGTGTTTCGGATACCAATTCGTCCCTGTCTTCCGAGCTTTTCTTAGCCTTGTTCTCGTTATCCAGCTTATCGCTGCTTTGTGGCCTTATCTGGGGCTCTTCCTGTATAAAGCGTTCTATAATAACCTGCTCTTTTTTCTTGTGCTCAAAAACAGGCGGTGCAGCAAACGGAGGTTGCGGCAAACTTTTATCAAGCTCCTCTACTGAAGTGATGTGAAAAATATTTTCATAATACTGCTGCTGTAGTTCATCGGTACCGGCTTTTAACCTGGCCCGGGTGCCGGCAGTGCTTGTTTCTTCTGGTGCCGTATAAGGCTGGTAAACACCTGAATGCTCTTTGCGGGTTTTATCAAGCCACCACAAAAAGCTATAAGGCATTTTTTCGTCGTGGTATTTCGACACGTCCTGCTGGTCCGCATCGCCGGCCAATTCATTTACAGGTTCGGCAGTTGCCGCGGGCTCGCTTACCGGTTCCGCTTTTTTATGTTCCCCAAAAGCGCGGTCGAACATAAAAAAATCAGCACCCGCTATGTTCCCTATAATATCAGGTTCCATGCCGCCTATTTCGTCGTAAACCTCATCATCAATGGTGTGGCTTACCTCTTCCTGTTTTACCTCGGGCTGGTGGCTTTCCTGGGGTGCCGGCTCTTCTTTAATTTCAGGCTGATGATGTTCTGCCGGAGCGGTTTCATCCCACGGCCGGTATTGCTGTACGGGTTCTTCTGTTACCTGTACTTGTTCAGCAGCGTAATCGTTCGCTGCATGCTGATGTTCTTCATGCGCATCTTCATCTGGAACCGGCGGTGGTGTATGTATTTCCGGAGCCCCAGCATCAACTACCCAATGCTCTTCAGCAGCCGGTTGCGATATGTGTTCTTCAGGAGCAACTGCGTCAACTACCAGGTGTTCTTCAGGAATTGGCGGTGGTGTATGTGCTTCAGGAACATCAACTACCAGGTGTCCTTCAGGGATTGGTGGCGGGGTGTGTGCTTCTGGTGCAGCCACATCAACTGATAAATCTTCTTCAGGTATCGGCGGCGGGGTATGTTCTTCAGGAGCAGCCGCGTCCACTGTCCAATGTACTTCAGGGATTGGTGGTGGGGTATGTGCTTCGGGCGCTCCTGGGTCAACTACCAAATGTTCTTCAAACAATGGCGTTGTGTGTGCCTCTGGCTCAAGATGTTCCGCATCCTCATGTTCTGCATTTGGCAGTTCAACGGCTTCAACCGGTTCGGGCGGAAGCCTGTGGCCCATGCCTGCAGCATAATTTATTATAGGCTCCGCAATTGGAACCGCGTGGGTTATTCCGTCTTTAATTTCATCTGTAGCGGTTTCACTGTTATTATCATGCGGTAATTCTTCCACCGGTGCAGTTTCGTGCCCTTCGGTTAAATCAGCATGCCCTTCCGCCACAGCATTTTCGCCCATCTCGTCATGTTCGTGTGATGAGGCTGCCTGCTCTTCAACCAAGTGGGCTTCCACCTGCTCATCAACATGTTGACTGTGTAATGTCTCCACAAGATCTGTTGCATGGTATTCATCAACTGCAGGATGCGTGATTTCGCGCTCGGTTGCAGGTAGGTCATCCGCTGCCGACAGCGTTTCAACAGCGCTATGGTCGCTAAAATAATTTTCGGGGTTGCCTGTATTTGTATCGTGTTGCTGGTAACCGTTGTAGTTTAAAGGCTGCAAGCCATTTTGAACAATAATATTCTCGTCGGCTACACCTATTAATGACGCAGGGGCATTTATTAATTTATAAAGTGCCTTTGCATTAAAATAAACTGAAGCCTGTTTTAAGTTTTTTTGGTCGCTGGTATGGGCAAGCAGGGCCTGTAAAATACCGCTCTGCGGAAAATCATTAACCAGCCGCTGCAAATTATAATTATACTGCTGGGCATCATCGGCCGGATGGGCCAACAATGTCCATAAAAACTCGTTCTGGCTGTTATTATAATTTTGATCCACGATTGTTGAAAATACGAATTACTCCCAATTTGCAAAAGCCTTGTTAAAAATATCTTCGGTTAGCTGCTTATTAATATCCTGTATCAGCGCCTGCTCCTGCGCACCAAGCTCACCTTTAAAATCTTTATATTTTGTAAATTGTTGTTCAAAACTAAGCTTTTTATCGGCATCATAGGTATATTTTACGTTTACCGTTATGGTTAAACGTGTTTGATCGGCCAGGGGCGCTGTTGTATTGTTGGTTGCCTGTACCGATACCGGCGCTATATTATAGTCTGTAATTGTGCCCGACATTACCGCGTCGGCTTCGCCATTAACAACGCTGAGGCTGGTTGTGTTTCGGATACGTTCTTTTAACGCCTCGGTAAATTGCTGACTTAAGGTATTTACAACAAGGGGCGCGGTGTTCTCAAAAAACTCAACCCGTAACGTTTTCAAGTTGGCCGGTATCGACGCCCCGTTAAGACTAAGTTTATAAGTACAAGCCTGTAACAGCCAAACAAACCCTATAAGTGTTAACGCAATCCCCTTAGTTCTCATTATCAATTATAAATTTAGTTCTTTTATTTTTCTGTACAAAGTTCTTTCTGATATTCCCAGCTCGTTAGCTGCAAGTTTGCGCTTGCCCTTATGCTTTTTCAAAGCCTTCCTTATCAGGTCCGATTCCTTGTCGATAAGAGATAAAGACTCCTCTACCTCTTCGGCATCCTGAGTTATATTATAAGGGTTTGCGCTACTATTATTGCTAATAACGGGCTGCTGCAAAGTAAATTGCGACTCGGGCCCATTTGGCAAATCAATATCCCTGTACAACTGGTTTATGGTTTGAGAATGTGCTGCGTGATTAATAGAAACCCCGCCATGTTCAATAATATCGGCGACCAGTTTTTTCAGTTCAACCATATCGCGTTTCATATCAAAAAGCACTTTGTATAAAATATCACGCTCCGAAAAATCTTCCTTCTGCTGGTTGTCGACCCGCATAGGCAGGTTTCGGCCGTTTACTTCCATCGGGATATAGCCCAATAACGTTTGCGCGGTGATGACACGGTCGCGCTCAAGCACGGCCAGTTGTTCGGCCATATTTTTAAGCTGGCGCACATTGCCCGGCCACGAATAATTGATCAATACTTGCTGCGCTTCCTCATCCAGTTGGATAGGTGGCGTGCGGTATTTATCGGTAAAGTCTGACGTAAATTTGCGGAACAGCAGGTAAACATCCTCTTTCCTGTCGCGTAGCGGTGGTATGCGTAATGGCACCGTATTTAAGCGGTAGTATAAATCCTCGCGGAACTTGCCATTTTTTACAGCGTCATATACATCAACGTTGGTGGCGGCTATTACCCGCACATTGGTTTTCTCAACCTTTGACGACCCTACTTTAATATACTGCCCCGATTCCAGCACCCGCAATAAGCGCGCCTGGGTACCCAGTGGCATCTCGGCAATTTCATCTAAAAATATGGTGCCGCCATTTACGGTTTCAAAGTAGCCTTTACGCTCGCCAACTGCACCTGTATAAGCGCCCTTCTCGTGTCCGAACAATTCTGAGTCGATAGTTCCCTCGGGTATGGCCCCGCAGTTAACCGCAATAAACGGCCCGTGCTTACGCGGACTCATTTGATGAATGATGTGCGAAAACACTTCCTTACCACTCCCGCTCTCGCCTGTTATCAAAACCGAAATATCAGTTGGTGCAACCTGGTTAGCTATATTTATCGCGCGGTTCAACAAAGGCGAACTGCCTATGATGCCGAAGCGTTGTTTAATTTCTTGAATTTCCATTGGCCCCCCAACCCCCTAAAGGGGGAGTTTTAAGCCCCCTGCCCCTAAAGGGAGGAGGATATTTTTAATACTATCTATAACTCATTAACAGCCCCTGGCTGTAAACCACGACGATATCCGCCACGGCGTAACTCTCCGCTAGTTAGCGGAGGTTTGGGGGCTGTGCGCCATACCTATAAGTGTTGCCGTCGTGCATCGCTCTATTAGTACATCCACATATTCCCCCGGCTTATACCCCTCTCCCACCGGGAAAACTACTACTGTATTCTGATCACTCCGACCCGAATAATCTTTATTCGATTTTTTTGAAAAACCTTCTATCAATACTCTCTGCGTGGTGCCAACTAACCTTTTCAACCGCTCGTGTGAATGTTCCTGTTGCTTGGCTACTACTTCCTGTAAACGGCGCTTTTTAACAGCATCGGGAATATCGTCAGCGTAACGTTTGGCTGCCAACGTTCCGGGACGCTCCGAGTACATAAACATATATGCAAAATAAAATTGCACGTGGTCCATTATACTTAAAGTATCCTGGTGTTCTTCTTCTGTTTCGCTGCAAAAACCAGTAATTATATCGGTTGAAATGGCACAATTCGGAATGATGCGGTTTATCGCCGCCACCCTGTCCATATACCATTCCCTGTTATAGGTACGGTTCATCAGCTTCAGCACGCGGCTGTTCCCAGATTGTATGGGCAGATGGATGTAATTACAAATATTATCATATTTCGCGATGGTATGCAACACATCGTCGGTAATATCTTTAGGGTGCGAAGTTGAAAAACGCACACGCAGCTCGGGGCTTATCAGCGCCACCATTTCCAGTAAATTGGCAAAAGTAACATCACCTTCCTCAACTGTGTGATTATACATCACGCTCAAATCCTCGCCCGATGCCAGCACCTTGTCCAACAAATCCATGCCCAACACAGGTTTTTCAGTTTCGATTTTCTGCTCCTGTTTGTTTTCGGGTTTCCACTTGTACGAGTCCACATTTTGCCCCAGCAAAGTAACCTCGCGGTAGCCATTGTTAAACAAACCGGCGCACTCGGCAACTATCGATTGCGGATCGCGGCTGCGTTCGCGGCCACGGGTAAACGGCACTACGCAAAACGAACACATGTTATCGCAGCCCCTCATTATCGATACAAAAGCGTTGATGCCGTTACTGTTTAACCGAACCGGACTTATATCAGCATAAGTTTCCTCGCGCGATAGTAGCACATTCACCGCTTTCTGGCCACCGTCAACCTGTTCAATCAAGTTTGGCAGGTCGCGGTAGGCGTCAGGGCCAACCACCACGTCAACCAGTTTTTCTTCTTCTAAAAATTTCGATTTCAAACGTTCAGCCATGCAGCCAAGCACGCCCACCACCAGGCCGGGGTTTTTAACCTTAGCTATGGTGAAATCGCGCAGGCGGTTACGCACGCGTTGTTCGGCATTTTCGCGGATGGAGCAAGTATTTATAAATATTACATCGGCCACATTATAATCGGCCGTTGTTTCAAAACCTTTTTCAGCTAAAATAGATGCGACAATCTCGCTATCCGAAAAGTTCATGGCGCAACCATAGCTCTCAATATAAAGCTTCCGGCCATTGCTTTCAGTTTTGGGTTCCAACAATAAAGCTTCACCCTGCCTGCTTTCATCATGTACTTTATCCGGAATTACCAAATCCATCATTATTATAAAAATTAGTCTGCAAAAATACACAAAATTTAAATACAGTGTGACAGATTGGCAGTTATTTTAGTTGATTGGATTTTAGTTGATTGGGTTGCTGATTTGAAAATTTGATGATGTGCTGATTTGAAGATGATCACACATATTCGAATTAAGCGCCCACAGACCGCTTTCTTCTAAAACTTTATCGTAGCGATTTTTGTTAAATGTCGACATAAAGGCTGTATCAACCAGCCTGATTTTGACGTCAATATTACACCTTGGGCTATTGCAACGCCGGATTGTTACGGCTGCTGTTACAAAAGTTAGCAACTTAATTAATAAATTTAGCGAAATTAAAACGACCGTACAGCACGGCGGGAAGCAAAAAGGCAGATAGCCAAATAGATTCCCAGTAAAAAGTAAGTAAAACAATGGGAATTAATGGCGTTTAAATATTTACAGAAAAAGTGGCAAAAGGTGACGCTGGCTGTTGTGCTGGGCTTTACTGTAATTATTTTGGTGGCGGCTATTTTTATTAACAGTTATTGGTCGCCCATACTGGAGAATAAGGTTAAAGATATTGTTAGCGCCAGCAGCGATAGCTTGTATAAAGTAGATTTCTCGTCGGCCGAGTTGCATGTTCTCAGGGGCACCATAGTTATTTTTAATATCACACTAAAACCCGACACAGCCGTTTACAATGCTAAAAAAAGGCTGCACCTTGCCCCTAACAACCTGGTTGAACTCCACATAAAAAAGCTGGTATTTTCGCACATCCACCCGCTTAGTCTTTACTTTCGGCATCGGCTTAACATAGGGCAGGTATTGGTTTACAACCCTGAGTTGAATATTAGCTACCAGCTAAACCATACCCGCGACACCGTGGTGAAGGATAACCGCACCGCCTGGCAAAAAATATCAAAAAGCCTCCATTTTATTCACATCGGCGATATTTTAATGGGCGATGTTAAGTTTAGCTATAAAGATTACTCGGGCAATAAACTGGCAATTTCCGAACTTAAGGAGATGAACCTGAGCGCGCACGATCTGCTGATTGACTCGGCCACGCAAACTGATAAATCACGACTGCTTTACTGCAAGGATATAACTGCCGAACTAAATAATTACAAAGCCAAAACGCCAAATGGCCTGTACTCCTACAGCATAAAATCGGTTAAATTATCTACTTCAAAATCGCAGTTAAACCTAACAGGCATATCGCTTAAACCAGCAACAACGGATGTATTTTTTACCCGAAGTCACAAAGACAGGTTCACGCTCAGCCTGGATTCGGTGCAGTTGAATAATTTCGATTTTTTGAGCTATCACAAGTACCGCACTTTAACTGCGCAAAACCTACTTTTTCACAATGGCGCCCTGCAGGTGTTTGCCAACCCCAATCAGTCAGAAAAAAAAGAAGATAAAATTATCAGCTTCCCAAATGTGGCAATGGGTAAATTACCCATTGATATAAAAATAGATACCATTTTATTTAAACGAATAAGCGTTACTTATAACGAGTTTAATGTAAAATCGAAAAAGACAGGGACAATAACATTTAACAATACTAATGGGCGGGCGCTAAACTTCACCAATAACAAAGCGGCGTTGCAAAAAAATAGTATTACGACAATACAGCTAAGCAGTTATTTTATGAACCGCGGTAAGCTCAACGTAGCTTTTAACTTTAATCTTACAGATAGAATTAACAGCTTTAATTACAGGGGCAGCCTTGGGCCGATGAATGCCCAGGAAATCAATAAGGCTACTATGCCCCTGGCTATGGTTAAGGTGAACGCAGGCACAATTAAACGGTTTAGTTTTGATGTAAAGGCCAACCGCAATGGCGCCAAAGGAAAGGTTGAGTTATTATATAACGATGTAAAAGTAAGCTTGTTAAAGGCCGACACCATAAACGATAAGCTTAAAAAGAAGCTTGTCGAATCATTATTTGCCAATATATTTATCCTAAAACATGACAACCCAGATAGCCCGGGCGAACAACCACGAGTTGCTTATGTTAATTTTATCCGCAAGCCTGAAAACGCGTTTTTTAAATCAGTTTGGCAGGTGTTGTTAGATGGAATAAAACCGTCTGTGGGGCTAGACGAAAAAACGTTGCAATCCATTGCCCAAATGAAGGACCAGCGTGCCGTTGATAAACAAAATCGCCAGGTAAAAAAAGCGCAACGCAAGCAACGGCGTGCCGAGCGAAAGCTGAAAAGAGAGATAAAGAAGGCGGAAAGCAAATAACCTATAACTCCTACTCTATAAGTAAAACTTATGACAATTTTAAAACTTTGTAAGTTTTATATCTCCTTTGTGCAACGTTTCCCGACCCCGCCGCATCTTATATACAAAGCATAAACTAAAAATCATGAAAAAACTATCTTATACTATTTTGGCTGCAGTTTTAATGGTAGGTACCACTTTAATAGCATCAGCACAATCAACCAAAAGCCGCCAGGTATCGGGTTATAACAAAATTGGCTCCGGCGGTCCGTTTGAAGTGCACGTAAAAATTGATGGCACCGAAAGCCTGAAAATAAAAGCCCAGCCTGATGTAATTAAAGAAATTGAAACTATTGTTAAAGACGGCACCCTGCAAATAAAATTTAAGCACCACGAAAATTGGGGCGACCATAACTATGGCCCTATCGAGGTTTATGTTACTGCCAAATCATTGTCAGCTCTTGCCAATGCAGGTTCAGGTTCAATTAAGCTTGATGGCAGCCTTACCGGTAACAGCGTTAACATTTCGTTAAGCGGCTCGGGCAACGTTACAGCCGCAGTTAAAGGCGGTGATTTTCATGCGGCAATCAGTGGTTCAGGCTCGATAGATGTTAAAGGAAGCGCTGACAAAACAAATGTATCCATCGCCGGCTCGGGCGATTTGGAAGGCAGAAATTTTAAAACAGAAACTGCCCATGTTTCAATAGCAGGTTCTGGCAATGCCCGTTTTGGTGCCGATAAAACAGTTTCGGCAAGCATCGTAGGCTCAGGCAACGTAGTTTATTCAGGCAATGCAAGCATTACCGATAACCGCACCGTTGGCTCGGGCAGGGTTAGTCACGAAGACTAATTTGGTAAGTGGTGTGAGTAGTTGAAGCTAAAATAGCACTTAATAACTTATAATATATATTCTTCAAGCTGCTGTAAAAGGCAGCTTTTTTATTTTTTAATGATAGCTCATTTTGATGCCTTTTTCCTTTACCAGGTTTTTCAGCCTAGCAATATCCTCATCCGATTGAAAACCCGACTTTGGCAGGTAATAAAATGCGCGGCCTGAAGGCATCAAAATAAAGTATTTTTCGCGCTCGATGAACTTAATTATGTGTGGCCATGTTATGGTTGAACTTACTGTTTCGCCTTTTAAAGCTATTTGCTCGTTGCTAATAGTATAAACCTTTGGCTCGCGCAGGGATATTGTTTTTGCCATATTTCGCCGTGCCCCTATATACGTAAGCAGTGGAAATACCCCGGCATAAAACAACGTATACATAACAATAATCAAAATTTCGTCTGCCCAGTTAAACGGGTTACTATAAAACATGCAAAAATGCACCAATGCAAAAATAATAAGCATCCTAACAACTGCCCTGGTATTGTATTGCACCAGCAGACTTATGTTAAAGTATGTTTTTATATCAATCAGGCTGTTTATCGTAATATCTTCCATAATTCAGATCTGTTAATACTACTGCAGCAACAACTTCAAATTAATCCCGAAATTGGTAAAGGCTGTATTAAATGTTTGCGAGGTATATGGTCGGGTGATGTTTGAATCGTAAAAAATATTCAGGTTAAAGCGCTGGTTTATCACATAGTCGATAGATGGGCGCACGGTGATATTTTGTGCTCCTGATGATACTTCGGCAGCTTGTACATCGGCACGATATATCAGCGTTTTATTATCCTGTAATGAGAAATCTATCTTAAAGTTTACGTCATTGTCCGTCTTGCCACTCATCAACCCAAACGGGAACCTGAAGTTTTTTGCATGATAGCCCCAGCCAAACACAAAAATACTTTCATTTTGCTGTGCCAGCTGGCTGTTGAGCAGGCTTAAGCTTAACGCGCGGCTTTTGCGGTATTCAATATTAGCCGTCATGTTATTCTTAAAGCGGGCGTTCATGCCTAACAGCGGTACAAACTGCTCGAAAATGGTAACCTGCGAAAACTGGTAGAAAGGCAAAAAGTCGTTATTGGCATCGCGCGAGCTAACAGCCCCATTTGCTGCCTGGTATTGCAGCAAGGTACTGAAACCAGATACGGTATAAGTTGAACGGTAACCATGCGTTACGTCGAATGAATCAAAAAGCTCCATAAAGAAAGGCACATGGCTAAGGCCGTTATAAGTTACCTGCCAGTTTGGTATCGGTATCTTAGGAAATTGCCCCAGGCTTACTTTACCGGCGTCCTTACCTGAGTAAGCAGCCAGGAAAGCAGGCACCAATACGTTTTGCGAGTTAGCGCTATAACCATCTGCGAATCCTCCCGTTGGCGCAGCAATCGAATTTGGATTTTGTTGACCTAAACGCTGCGAAATAACCGACCTGTCGCTCAAAAACTTCTGGAAGGTCGGAGAAGTATTGTCGACCCCTTTTGCTTTTGCAAATGCGGTTCCAATGGTAAGGTACGATATAGTGTAGTCACCAGTGGTTACCGGGCTAAGGTTTTGTATATTGTTCGAGCCGTCGAGCGATTTAAAATTGGTTTGGTAAGTATGGTTCTGGGTTTTAAATGCCTGCAATTCTATCCGCAGGTAAGGCACAGGTTCAAACGTCCCCTTTAAATGTAAATCCTCGTTAAGTGTTTTTACATACAATTGATTTTGCAGTGTATCAGTACTTATCCAGCCATTGGCAACCGCTTTCTGCCGTAGGTCGGTTTGGCTGCCCAGCAAAAAGCCAAGGCCTGGAGCGCCTAAGTTCAAATCCTCACCGGCAAAATTCGATTGCGGCAGGTAGCCCGGTATAAACGTACCCTCGGTTCGTGTATAGGTACCTCCAATGTTTTTAATGCTGGTTAACAAGCCTACAAGAAACTTGGTCAGCCCGTCTTTATTATCGGGGCCGGTTGCCTTTTTTATAAACTTAAACTTGTTATAAAACTGGTCGAAGTTTAAGGTAGGGTTAAGCTGTATGGTGCGTGAGTTTTGGATGCTGTTACCCACATCAAATTGCGGGCTCGCTATTGCAAAAAGCGGTTGCGTTTGCCAGCGGAAGGTGGTAGTGTAATGGGCAATCATGCTTGTCCAGTCCAATCCCGGTATTTTGGCAAGCGGTACGGTATAGTTAAAGTTTATGGTATGGTTATAATTTGTGTTGCGGCCCAGGCGTTTCAAATTTTCCCAAAGGGTATCAACCTTCAAGCCATTTATGCGGCCGGCCGGCTCATCGATAGTGGCAAGGTTGGTAGCGTCGATATCCATCGAAAGTGATTTCGATAGGTTCCAGCCTATGCCATACACCCTGGTAACTGTAAAGGTTTTGTTAAAAGTAGTTGGTATAGGTATAAAGTTATTCGGATCGTTATTCCGGAGCGTATTTTCCGAATAAAAGCGATCGAAGGTAATGCTGAAGTTTAAACGAGACGGCACCAGGCTGTAGTTAATATCCCTGAAAAGCGCCAGCATATTACTTTTTATAATCTTAGCAAAGGGGCTATAATATTTTGGCTGGTTGGTATAATTATAGTCCAGCTCCGCTTTGTAAGTTTTTTCCAGGTCGTTCTGTGTGGTAAAATCGTGGTGCTGGTATTCGGAGAATGAATACGTCGCATTAAAATTCGATAAATCGTACACGTGGTTTTTCGCCTTCGGGTCAGTTTTTGCAATGTGTACATTGGTAAAGCTTATGCTTTTTCGTAATGTATAATCTTCAGCAGCAGTTTTTATCGAATCCCGTTTCTTTGTGTCCGTAGTGGCAGCAAGCGTTTGCTTCAATGTCAAATCTGGCGACGATGGATCGTATTGCGGTGTACTAACCTGCGACGATACATTGATATAGGCAGGTATATGCACCCCGCTTTTATCAGGGAAAAACTTACCAAGCTCAACGTTAGCTGCCACATCATACACCTGGTTATCATACAAGCTCCGGTCCGCAAGTCGCGAATCGAGGGCGCCAAAACCGGCGGTAGTTTTACTGCCGGATACGGTAACATCGGCAAAATCAGCAAGCTTGGCGTTAAGCCTTCCCGTTGCTGCCCAGCCCCCCTTTTGGTCAAAATCAGTAAGGCGCAGTTCATCAAACCAAATGGTTCCGTCCTTATCCAGGCCGTCATCATTACTTGTATTCGATCCCGATTTTAACGGGTTTCTCACACCAAGCATTACGGCTGTTAGGCGGCTCAGGTCAGGCTGGCCTACAATTGTGATTTTGTTTATCCCATCGCTAACCGTAAACGGCAGCGTTAACGGCCATGGCTTGCCCAGGTATTTGGCATTATTACGCGCCAATTTTGCGTTGGTTAATAACGAAAGCTGCAAATTAAGCTGGTTGGCATCAGGCCAAATAGCGGTTGGCGATGACGTGCCCGGCTGGGTAACTTTCAGTGGTATTTCGTATTCGTAGTAGTTGTCTACATAATCAACACCCAAACGTACAAACGCGCTCAAATCGTTGTCCCTTATTTGTGCACCTTCGGCATGTATAAACATTTGTAAGGTTTTATACTTACGTACATCGTTATTAAACAGGCGGAAAGCAGCCCTCGAATAGCCATCCCTAAGGCTGGTTACTCTTAACGACAGCGACTGCTCATTAAGCTTGGTGTTGGCTTGTATATTGTTATAATCAACCTGGCGGGTAATGCCCGGTGGCACCACGTACGGTATAGGCTGGCGGTTACCGTTTGCTTCAATATTTACCGTTTCAACATCGAGTATCGAGTTATCAAGCGGTGGGTTTAAGAGTGTAGGGTCTGCAATTACATTGTTCGGGTTATTTTCGGTATTAAATGCCCGCCATTCGCCGCGTACCAATTGTAACGATGCAAAACGCAATACGGCCGTATCGGCAAAATGCGTCATAAACATCCGCATGTAACGGATAGATTTAAAATCCTGGATGCCGCCAACTGTCGAATCATGTGCAGTTATCGGCACCCTGAACTGGTACCAGGTAACTTTCTCGTTCGATCCGTTAGGCAGTTTAACTGTCGATTCTACTTTATCGCTAATAAAGTTTTTACCTACAACCAAATCAGCTTTACGCATTGATATTTTGTACTGAAAATACTCATCATCCTGGTCCATGTTGTTATCATGGTTGATGTCTTCACCATCGGGGATAGAGGTTGATGCCGATGTTTGCAGCCCTAGCGTGGCTTGCGATTGCTCGGCAGTGGGCGAGTTACCATCGGTGCCGTTATAACGGCTGTAACGCTGCAATATACCGGCGCCTGCATTATCCAGGTCAGGGCCCTGGTAGTACTGGTAATCGTCAGACGAAGGATCCTTTGCAAATGCAGCCGCTGCACCAGCGCTAACCTGGCCCTGCACCTGCTGAACCACGGTTGAGAATTTTTTCTGTTCGTCCGCGTCATTCAATCCGTCTAAACCAACATCCTGCAGGGTGCGCGATGACGGGTTACTGTCAAACGCATTTACAACCGGTTGCAGTTTTGATACGCGGCCCCAATTGGTTTCGTCGGTATTGCTGAAATTGCCATCTACAGGCAAGCCGTTTTCAAGGCTCTTGCGACCGTCCTTCAATATATCTTCGGATATATTACCGAGGTTAATGTACAAATCGCCACCTGTTGAACCTGGTTTGTATATATAGGGGTCCATTACCCAAAACTCGATGTACTGAACGTTCAGCGATTCAAAATCGTTCGCATTAATACCGCGTACAATGCCGCCCCACCGCGTTGTTGGTTTAGCAAGGTTACCATTGACCTCCAGGCCTGTTGTGGTAAAGTTATAAGGGCCGCGCACCATTGGGTAAAACGCAAGGTCAAGGGTCGAGATGTTTAGTGGCTGCCCGGTAGGCGACTGCTTATATGGGTAAACTTCGTTTTGAAGTACCTGTCTTACATAGTGGTTTGAAAGTTCGTTCCGGCTAACTTTTGCTGTGCCCGAGCCGGTATAAAAAACCGGGTCAATATTATAAAAAGCGAGGCGCGCCCGGTTATACCCATAGCTTAAATCGTTAAATGAGCCTGACTCGGGGAACATTTGTGGTGTACCCGATATTTGCCAGCTGTTGGCGCTTTTAACATCGATAACCGACTGGCTGTTTTCAAAATCGTCAAGATATGATGTGCCGTGCTTGGCGCCTGCGAAATTCAGAATGGATGGACTGCCCGGCAGCAGTTGCGCAAACTCGCCGTTAAAACTCACCGACGACGGGGCTTTGGTATGTATAAACGGAATCTTATCAACCAGCCGCGTTAAAAAACGTGAATTGGAATTATAATTTACATCAAAACCGTATATGGTGTTTGATATTGATTCTTCGCCAATAATTTCATTTTGAGTGATCGGCTGCTCGGTTAAGTGCATAATGGTTGCGCCTAATGCCAGGTTATCGCTTACTTTATAGTCGAACCGTGAGCCGAACAGCGATTTTTGCTGCACACCAAAAAGTTCGTTATTCTCTACCTTAACCGTAATGGGTTGGCCAGAGGCAAGTAGTGCCGTGTTCAATATCCTGATACGACCGGCGCCATAATCGATGGTATAATCGGTACCTTCGGCAAGCTTTAATGTCCCTGCATTTACCACAACCGAACCCTGCGGGATATTTACGGCGTTCAGCTGGTATTCCGACCCGCCTGTTGCAGTGTAGGTGCCTTTTATCAAATACCGATTTAGCTGAGGGAAGAATTGCTGCGCTATGGTTTTTGTAGAATCATATAATTGCTGGTAAACGTATCGACTCTTCAGCGCGCTTTCACCTGCCGTAAACTTCTTCGCCAGGTCCGAGCCGAAAGGCTCAAGTTCCGGAAAGACGATCCGCCCGTTTTGCGAATCTATCGTGATCCCTTCCAAAAAGTCGAAATAGCCATCGGGTTGTTTGCTCTGCTGTTGGTCGAGGTTATCCAGACCTGTTAATTGCAGCCAAAGTTTGCTCTTGGTATTCTGCCCCTCATCCATTATGGTTTTCTCGATGCCCGATTCATCCAAACGGGTCACCGTCAATTTAAAATCCTTCGGACTAACCTGGAAAGAGTTTAATGAATAAATATTCTTCATCATCAGCTTCCAGGTAGGCAGGCTGGTTTTCAGTAGTTGGTTTTTAAGCAACTTTACATACAATACTTTCGGGTTAACCGGGTCAACCGGCACATCGCTCGAAAACTCACCCACCTGGTATTGCACACCATTGTAGGTGTATTGATAAGCAACAGCCAGCACCTCATCGTTATTTAACGGATAGTTTAACGAGATGTATCCCAATTGCGGGTGCAGCGTAAACTCTTTTTCAGTCAGCTTACGGGCGTAAGTAAGCTTGCTGTAGTTGTCAGATCCGCCGGTGGCTTTAAAATACGAGGCAATGGTGTTTTGCGGGTCGTTAGTCAGGCGGCTCGCGGCAGGCAAGTTATCCAGCAACGTGTTTGACTGCTGCGGAAAGCCTGGCCCCTTAAACCCGGCCGGCAAACCCGAATAAGCGGGGCCGCCGTGTACTAGTGCGGTGTTATAGGGGTTATTTTCGCCCAAGTCCATAAACGCCAGTACATCTCTCGAGTTGGTGGTATTGTTAGTCCGGTTAGTTGTCCAAACCTCAATCTTCGTAATATTTATGTTCGATGAGATAATCGGGATATTTGAAAGCGCCTTGTTATACTGATTGCGGAAAAATTGCGATAAAAAGTAGTGCCGGTTAGCCTCATAATCTGCCGGGGTGAATTTAAACTGTCCCTGTTGCGAGCCATTGGTAATGGTAATGGTTTTCGACTGCGAGCGCTGCTGCGACATAATAGCCGTAACATCCAGCCTGCCGAATTTCAGCTTAGTTTTTACCCCAAAAAGGGCCTGGCTGCCTGTTATCAGGGTAGTATTCAGCGGCATGCTTACAGTACCAGCCTCAATTTTTTGAATAATTTCGTCGGGGCGGCCGGTATAGTCCAGCTTTATCTGGTTTTCAAACTGGAACTGGGCATCCGTATTATAGTTGGTGGTAATTTTTAATTTATCGCCAATGCTTCCGGTTACGTTCAGCTGTATTTTTTGGTCGAAGTTGAAGTTAAACTGCGTGCGCTGTTTAGTGTTATAAAGCGGGTTGGCGTTCTTATTTATCTGTCCTGCCAATATTGCCTCGGCCGAGCCCTGTGGCTTAATATCAATAGTTGAGCCCCCAAAAATCTGGTCGAATGTTTGGCTGCGTATTTTTATTTGAGGGATAAAGCCCGGCTGCTGCGATTGATAAGCATAACTGTCGGATGCCTGTTTAAAATTGGTGCGGATACCCTCTTTTTGTTTGATGCGCAGGTATTCATCAAACGTAAGGTAAACCGGCGGGCGGTATAGCAAATTGCCCACACGCTCGTACATAATGTAACGGTTGGTTACCGGGTCGTACTCAATGGTACGAACAAGGTTTATCGGATCGTTAAGTAAAGCCCCCTGGCGCGCGCGGTAGTTTTTCGAGTCGGTAATTTTTGCAGGAATGGTAACCTTGGTCGAGTCGCTTTTTGCAGGCGTTTGCTGGGCCATAACGCTCCCAACCCCGCAAAATGCGGAAATAAGCGTAAAAATTGCAATAACTCGCCAGGTATAAGTTCTAGTCAAGGTTCACCAAATAATACGTAATTATAAACTTTTTAAGGCAGATTTAATAAGCTGTTCAACAGTTAAATCAACATTATTCTTATTAACCTCATGGTCTACTACTTTCTCGGCTGCATTACGTGCAAAACCAAGCATAACGAGTGCTGATAAGGCTTCTTCCCTCACGGATTTGTTTAGCGGAACAGTGCTTAAAGTATCAGGGCCTTCTTTGCGCAGTTTATCCTGTAATTCTAAAATTACGCGCTGTGCAGATTTTGGACCTATGCCCTTAATGCGCTGAATTAACGCCACATTACCCGAAATTATTGCATTCTGTATTTCTTCTGGCGTAATTGATGATAACATCATCCGGCCTGTGTTCGGGCCAATGCCCGATATGGATATTAAATGCAAAAACAACCGCCGTTCGCCTTCATCAATAAAGCCATACAACGTGTGTGCATCCTCTTTTACATGCAGCCATGTAAAAAGTTTACAGCGTTCGCTGTTGGCCAGCTTTGAATAGGTATTAAGAGAAATATTAATGTGATAGCCAACTCCTCCCACATCAATCACTACAAAAGCGGCGCTTTTAAAGGCTAATTTACCATCAATATAGGCGTACATAATTTATCGTTTCGGGGTGCAAGGTTAAAGGCGAAAGGTAACAGGAATTTTATACTTTCAGAAAAAAAACTTATCCCCAATTCATATGAATTGTTAAATATTTATCGAGAGTCCGGAAAGTCGAAAAAGTCAGTAAAGTCCGAAAGACGAAAGAGTAAAGTTTAGCAGGCGGAGGTTTTAAACGCTAAAAGCCCGGCCGCTTGCAGCTTCTTTACTAACTTTTCGGACTCTACCGACTTTCGGACTATTTTTTTATTTCTTCTCCTCTTTCCTGGGCATCAACAACGGCAATGGTTATCATGTTCACAATTTCGCGAACTGAACTGCCGAGCTGGAGTACGTGCACCGGCTTTTTAAGTCCAAGCAATATTGGGCCGACAGCTTCGGCACCACCGATTTCCTGCAACAGTTTATAGGCGATGTTACCTGATTCAAGGTTAGGGAATATTAAAGTATTGGCTGGTTTGCCTTTCAGTGTGGAGAAAGGGAAGTTATCAGCCAGCAAATCGCCGTTGAGGGCAAAGTTGGCCTGCATATCGCCATCCACTATCATATCCGGGTATTTTTCATGCAGGATGCGCACGGCCTCTATCGTTTTTTCAG
Source organism: Mucilaginibacter flavidus (assembly GCF_024055575.1). Lineage (GTDB taxonomy): Bacteria > Bacteroidota > Bacteroidia > Sphingobacteriales > Sphingobacteriaceae > Mucilaginibacter > Mucilaginibacter flavidus. The sequence goes on from NZ_JAMXOE010000002.1 coordinate 59,713, forward strand.
GTATTGGGCCACTGTTTGAGCCGAAGTTGGAGTAAGATAGTATGGCAACCCGGGGATCAATATTAAATTTACGAACCGAGTGTTCTATAAGTACGGTAATATCCACCAAATCCTGTACCGATGGGTTTACGTTTACCGTGGTGTCCCCAAAAAATACAGGGCCCTTTTTGGTAATCATCATGTACATACCGGCTACACGGCTAACGCCATCACCTGTACCTATAATTTGAAGGGCTGGTTTTATAGTAGTTACATAGTCTTTGGTTAAGCCCGATATTAAAGCATCGGCCTCGCCGAACTGAACCATGCAGGCGCCGTAATAGTTACGGTCGTGCACCAGTTTTTTCGATTCATAAAGAGAAACGCCTTTGCGCTGGCGTTTGCTGTACAGGTATTCGGCATATTCATCCAGGCGGGCACAATCTTCCTTGGGGTCAATTATCGTTACGTCGCCAAGGTCAATATCATTGTCGCGCATTATCTGGCGTATCTTTTTCACATCGCCCAGCAAAATTGGCGTGGCGATTTTTTCTTCCCTGACGATCTGGGCAGCGCGTAAAATTTTATAAGTATCGGCCTCGGCAAAAACAATGCGTTTGGGGTTCGATTTTGCTTTGTTCGTAAGGTTACGCAGCAGCTTATCGTTTATCCCTATGCGCGACCGTAGTTCTTCAGTATAACCCTCCCAGTCGGTTATGGCTTTACGCGCAACACCCGATTCCATTGCTGCCCGCGCAACTGCCGACGACACCTCGGTTATCAGCCGCGGATCCATCGGTTTCGGGATAATGTAATCCCTGCCAAACTTAAGGTTGGTGGTGTTATACGCCAGGTTTACCGTCTCGGGGATTGGCTTTTTGGCCATTTGCGCTATGGCCTGCACGGCCGCTATCTTCATTTCCTCGTTAATGCTGGTTGCACGTACATCCAGCGCTCCCCTGAAAATATAGGGGAAACCAAGCACGTTGTTTACCTGGTTAGGAAAGTCGGAACGACCCGTGGCCATAATGATGTCCTTGCGGGCATTTATGGCGAGGTCGTAAGCTATCTCAGGGTCGGGGTTGGCCATGGCGAACACGATGGGGTTTTTAGCCATTGCCTTTAGCATATCAGGGGTAACAATATTACCTGCCGAAAGCCCCACAAACACATCAGCGCCTTTCATACCTTCGGCAAGGGTCTTTATATCCTTGCGGGTGGTGGCAAATTCAAGGCGAATATCGTCAAGATCGGTACGGTCGGGGGTGATCAGTCCGTTGATGTCGAACATCACCAGGTTTTCCTTTTTAACGCCCAGGTTAAGGTACATTTTGGTACAGGATACAGCTGCCGCACCGGCGCCGTTCACCACCATTTTTATTTTATCCAGCTTTTTACCCTGAATTTCGCAAGCGTTTATTAAAGCCGCCCCCGATATAATTGCCGTACCGTGTTGGTCATCGTGCATTACCGGGATCTTCATTTCGGCTTTTAGCCTGCGCTCAATTTCGAAGCAGGTTGGCGCCGATATATCCTCCAGGTTTATACCACCGAAGGTAGGCTCAAGCGCCTTTACAATATTTACAAACTCGTCAACCGTTTTGGCATTCAGCTCCAAATCGAATACGTCGATATCTGCATAAATTTTAAACAGCAGGCCCTTGCCCTCCATTACCGGTTTGCTTGCCTCGGGTCCAATGTTACCAAGGCCAAGCACCGCGGTGCCATTGGTAATGACACCAACGAGGTTGCCTTTGGCGGTGTATTTATATACGTCATCAACGTTATCGGCAATGCGCAGGCATGGTTCGGCCACGCCGGGCGAGTAAGCCATACTTAAATCGCGTTGCGAATTGGTGGGCTTGGTAGGTACTACCTGTATTTTACCCGGGCGCCCCTTCGAGTGGTAATTCAGCGCATCCTGGTTACGGGTGGGTTTGTTCATCTTCTCAGTTACTTGGGATGCCAAAAGTACGGATATTTTTTATTTCGAAATTATTTAATGCAGTAGCCGGCAGGGAAATCGCCTTTAACATTATAGCCAGGAGAGAATAAACCCAAGCCGATGCCTGGTGCAAACTTATACCGGTATTATAGCATGGTTTTATGTTCCTGTGCACAGTGGAACATAGGGAACAGGGTGGAACAGCAAATGGTTGGGCCAAAGGTACAAAAACCTTGTTTTTGCGCTAATAATGCACTTTTTACCTTGTTTACTACGCTAAAAAACGCGAAAAGTACTGACAAATTGGTGTCAGTACTTTTCGTAAAAACTGCTTGCCGATTGCGAAATGAAGGGAATTGCGGATGGTCGATCTCAGATTTATTTAATATGGAAATTTAAAATTTGGCGGGTTCAAAACCTTCTTTTTTGCACAGGGCGGTGTCTTGCGCTGATAAATATGTCCCGGGGAATTAACATCAGATTAGGAAGAAATAAGCGGTGTTACTCGATTGGAAGTCGCTGCTATAGTTTATGCTTCGTTAAAATAGCAACGGCAAAAAATGAATCTCTAAATACAACATTCAATCTATCACCGTCATAATTTTCGTTAGCTACAATTAAAAATCGATTAAGTTTAGCTATAAACTCGCTCATATGAAGTTGGCCAATGTTCTCGCCTTTGAAAAAGAAAAATTCCCTATAACCGATTGATGTTATTTGGTCATTCTTATCAACGGCGATAGTCCACGGAGCAGAGGCTTCGTTAATGCCTCGATATTGTAAGTCTCCGCCTCTTTTTTCTACTAAACCCCTTTCGATTAATTCGTGGATATTTACACCTAATTTAAAATCCGATTCATTTAAATACTCACTCCACTGCCAGTATCTTTTCTCTATATTCATATTATTCAAATAATTGGCTTCATAATTAAAATTGGGCTATCCCCGGCTAACGCGCCGCGCGCGGCCAACTTAGCCTGTTAACATACTAGGGGTTACTGCTGAATGGTTGAAATACAGAAAGCATTCAACTTTAACGCAACATGAAATATCAAACGTTCTATCAAAAACCGCTGCCGTAAAGCTTCACCGCAGCAGAGGTACCCTATCACTTTATTGCCACTGTTGTTGTCTTACAAGTAAAATAAAACTTCCCACTAACCTGGGCTGTATCTAACATATTTCTGATACCTTTCGTATAGTATTTGGCTGAAGTATACGTTGCAAGCCCGGTTAGTTGCTGGCCTTCTTTCATAGTTGGCCTTTCGTCAAGCAAAAGCGTTTGGAACTTACTTTTAACGGTCACTAATCGGGTAAAACTTGTATCTGTCAGCTTTGATTTGAAATAGTCGCCGTCTGTTTCCTCAAAATACTTAAGGTCGAATTTATCCTCATTCAAATTAATAGTAAACCCAAAGCCGCCAAAAAAACCAGCGGCCACGCTTATCGTTAACGAGTCGCGATGCAATTCGCACTCGCATAAAACTGGGTCGCCTAAATCAAAAGGTTTTTGTACCGGCTTTTGCTTCCCGTTTTCATAGTTGGTTATAAAAATTCGGCCCCGGTTATATTTAAAAAAATCATGCAATGGCGACTGCGCCTTCGCCATTATGCTGTCAAAGCTTTTCTCGTAGACATTATATGTTTGGAAGTCGTTCAGTTTAGGTATGTCACCAATGTGATAAGTATGGTTATAGACGTAAGGACTGGATACCTTTACTTTATGTTTACAGGAACAAGTTGCTATAAGAATTGAAAAAACGATAAAGTTTTTAATGTTCATGTGTTAAGGCTGCTTTAATTCATTGGCTATATCCCAAAGCCATACGTTAGTCCCAAGGCTGGCGAACGTCACGAGTGACCACTTCGGCAATGTTATTCAAATTACGCACATAAATGGTATCCTGCAAGCACGATATTATCAACATGCTTTTTTCATTGTCGGCAACCCTGATTTTTTGATTAGTCCCATCAATTGCCTGGACATTGTACACTTGGGCATTACTTATTTTGCATGCCAGAACAGCGAATAATATTAGCGGCACGAGGATGGTTTTGGACATGAGCAGAATCTTAGAATTTATTTGGCCTTAACAAGGGTGGCATTTAACTAATATCATATCTTAAAAAATACCAAAAGTCAAGGCTATCCAATGACAATATCGGTTCCTCAAAATAAATTATTTCAACTGAGCAATATCTTGCGTTGTCAATATGGGCTTCAGCTTCTGAAATACATTCCCTTAAAATTTCATAATCGTCATTTTCGGGATTATTATCGCAGTAGACTTTAATGATTAAGCCGCCAGTGGAATACCCTACGGCAATTCCCCTATAATTAGGTTTAATTCGATGAAGAAAACCTTCATGCAAACCGTACAAAACTTGAAAGTAGTTCATTTTGTGTCGTTGGTAAAATAAAACATTCCCAAGATTGAGGGAACACACTATCGGCGACCACACCAAACAAGTCATAAACAATATTTTTTTGTTGATAGGCTAAAAATACAAAAACTATACAACTGCACACCCTTTTCTTCCGCATGCAAAAACAAAACCTGACTTGAAGCACAGTCTTATAGTCCCGTCGGTATTTTTCTTTACTCTTGTCTCTTGACTCTTAACTCTTTCTTTCCTATATTTAACCCAATAATTATTACAAACCACCTAAATACATTATCATGCCAGATACCGAAAAAACACTCCCCGAAAAAGTTATTGAAGCAAGCGAAGCATTCACCAAAACGCTGGAAATGGAAAATGCCGTTGTAAGAAACCAGTTAGATGGCGTCATAAAATCCACCATTGATGCGCTTCAACAGTTGATTACACTTTGCAAGGAAGCTGTTGCCGTTGGCAATGATGCCATTGATGTCGCAGCTCAGCAAACCTTCACAGGCACCATACAGCAAGCACTTGCCGATGTCAAGCAAACAACGGCACAAGCGCCTAAAACAGTTACGCCGGTGCTACCGGAAACTGTACCGGGGAAAACCCCAACCGAACCGGATTTAGATTCTGCTCTGGTACACGCGGTTGGACTGAGCTACGAAAATGCGGTTAACACACAACAACAGGTTAACATAACCCAACAAGCGGCTGCAACTATGCTCATATCTACTTTAATAAGTGTGGTAACAGCCGCATTGTCAGTAGCGGTTAAGAAAGCTGAGAGTTAGAAAGGGGGCTGGGTGCTCGATCTACTAATCTCCTCCATACACAAATTTCTTTCCGCTTTTTTTTATAAGAGTCACGACCAACGTGTTTTCGTTTTTTATAATTGAATCGCCCTTTTGAATTTTATAACCAAAATTCCAAGTATGATAGAATAGGTGATATGTTTTACCTTTAATTGTTACAAAAGGCCCGGTTACATTAGGAACGCTAACACTATGATCACTATACCTAACACTATCAACCCTGCCATTAAATTTGTACGCTAATAATTTGCCATCACCTTTTTTAATGAAATAACCTGCGACTATCAAAAGTAAAATAGGAGTTACAACAGCTCCTCCTATTAAGAACTTGATATTCATGGGTATTTTCATTTTTTACAAAAATCTAATTTGTGATTATTTATCCCAACTGTTGGAATCGGTTAGTTCTTAAAAATACTAATAATTGCCTGCCGTTTGTTGTCTTATTGAAAATTGGCGAACATCTCTATTCTTTCGGCCTCCCAAAAAACAAAACATACCCATCAGCATCTTTTACTTCAAACCCGCGCAACCCATCTTCGTCGTCCTTAAGGGGTTGATGGAAAGTTATGCCAGCCGCGCAGTATTCGTTAAACAAAGCATCAGGGTCATTTGCGTGGATATAGGCATCCCAGTGGGCCCAATCGTGGCGAGTATGATTGGGTACCGGTATTATGTCGGGGGCAATCGCCTTCAGCATAATGGAAATATTATCGCGGCCAACAATGGCCCAAAACGGGTCGCCTTCGGGGCCAATAAACCGCACTTCAAATCCAAGCTTTTTTACATAAAAGTCGATTGAATCTTTTATATCTGAAATGATAAAGAAAGGCCAAATGTGGGTGAGGTTTGACATTGTTTTATGATTTGAAAACGGCCATACCAAACGGCTTATCCAAAATTAACAAAAAGTGGTCGTTTCAAAATAACGGGGCTAATAGTTTTTTAATTTTCTTCGTTGGTTCGCACTGCATAGATGTTCGGAAGATTTTTTTATTCCCCTCTTGACCACGTGCCGCCTTCGCTTTAGAGGTGGCGCAGAGGGGGCGCGCTGGATTGTGTAGTAGCAAAGGTGTGTCCTCCGCCACGCAGTAGCGTAAAAGCTTAGCGCAGAGAACACACACCCCTCCACCCTTCTCAAGAGCTACGGTGTACCCACATCTATCATCGCTGCAAAGTCAATGCGCCGTAGGTGCAATAGGTCGGTAGAAAAATAGTGCCTCCATCAATTTTGCGCCGTAGGTGCAACACTTAACGGACTATTTATGGCTCCTTGTGAAAATAAGCTAGGTGCCGTACCTACGGCACGGACTACTTGTTGGGTGCTTTTTCTACCGACCTTGAACTCCGATGGAGCTCTGAAAATATGTAGGTACACGGTAGCTCTCAAGAGTGGAACCGCACTTCCCCACGCTTTTTTAATCTTCGGAACAGCTATTGTTCGCATCGCCGCTGACTGCTGGCCGTCTCTCCGAAAATAACCTGTGAATTATTTAAGTCATTTCCGGAGAATTTTCAGGAAATTGTGTCGCGTATGAACCAGGCAAATAATAATTGGACGACAGGAAAAAAGATCAGCTTTAGATTTTTCTTTTTACTCCTGGGGCTCACTTCGGCGGTTTGCTGGATTGTGACTATTTACCTTACCTGTTTTTTCTTAATCCATCATGTTTATAATCCGGCCGCCGTGTTTAAGCCGCTGGCGCCTTTTTTATATTGGCTCGACAGCAATATTTACCATACGGGCTATAACCCCAAAATAAACAGGGCTTTTCCGCAAGACAACCATTTTGCCGGGGTATTATATCTTACAGCCTTGTACCTATCCATTCCGGGCGCCACTATTTGGACTTTATTTGATGCCAAACGACCAAATTACAACCGGCTTTTTTATTGGTTTACCCTGTACATACGATATGTGTTAGCTATAGTAATTATTATTTACGGTTTCGATAAATTAATACCTGTTCAAATGCCCCGCCCTGATGTTGCCAACCTGGCGACACCCATCGGGGATTTAAGCCGCTTCCAGGTACTTTGGGATTTTATGGGGATATCGCCCGGATACATGATGATGGTTGGCGCCGGCGAGGTCCTGGCCGGATTGTGCTTACTGTTTCGCCGCACATTCCTGTTCGGAAGCTTACTACTATTGGTGATACTCGCTAACGTGGTTGCGGTAAACTGTTTTTATAATGTGCCGGTAAAAACATACGCAACGCAACTGCTGGTTTATACATTATTCTTAATTATTCCTTACGCGCCCAAGCTTTACAATATATTTTTTAAGGGCATTTCCACCTCCATCCTGCCCGAACAGTATACATTTAACACACGGTTGAATCGAAATTTATTAAAGGTGCTATTGATAGTTGTTCCTTCAATACTCATTATCCCTATAGTCATCGGGTTCCACGGAAGGTTTGCCAGGCAGGCCGAAAACACCCGCAACCAGAGGATATACAACGTAGTTACCTTCGTTGCAAAGGATACCCTGCCGCCGCTTACAACCGATACCCTGCGCTGGAACCGCCTGATGCTATTTGTACAGGGCCGTAATGCTGTAATCTTTAATATGAAAAACCAACCTAAACAGTTCGAATTCAGCATCGATAAAGTAAAGAAAACATATACATTTCGTGACAATGCCGACAGTACCAAATGGAGTGTATTCCGCTATTCCTATCCGGCAAAAAACCGCCTGGAACTTACCGGGAAATGGAAAGGAAAGGAGATTGATGTTTTAATGGAGCAGTTGCCCGCCGACAGCATCCCGTTAAACCGTGAAAAAATAATTTTGTTAAATGAAGATTAGCTGGCTACCTGGCCCATCAGGCCGGTCGCTTTGCAGAAAAAGGTATAACAGTTGATTTTTGCCTCATAGAGGCTACACTGCCGGACTCTAAGGGACGGCCATGTAAACAAGCATCTCAAACCATTGGAATGCCGATGCTCAAATCTGAAGCAATTGAAGGTCTTCCCAAACATCTTCATAATCAGGGGCAAGCAAAAACCTCCATCCGGGAGCAAGGCCAAGATACTTTAGTGCTAAAGGACACCAGTCTTCAAGATGTTCAACGTGTAAGGGAGTAAAAAAATCAGGCTCGGTTGAAAATTCTTCACCTGCCCATATATACCAGCCGGTGGTATCTCCTTCTAACGGATGCCGCAGACCGTTTATTGGCCAAACTCCATTTTTTACATTTTTGGATATTCCTACCTTTAAAAACATCTGAGATTCATAAAAAGGAGAACCGTATCGTTCACAAACCAATTTTTGTTCGTTAATATAATCCATGCAGTTTTTTTATTTTATGGTATTGCCATTTACTGTTAATAGGTTAATAATACAGAAATTGCATAGCTATTTATCATAGAATATAGACAAAAAAGGCGTCCTACTTCCGCAAAACACCTTTAAATATCTTCTCAAAATCGAAAATCCGAAATCCCACTACCCTTTATTAATCTTTATCATCATCCCCGGCTGCAAACGGCCTTTTTTCAAACCGTTCAGTTCCCTTATCTTCTCCACGTTGGCATCAAATTTCGATGCAATGCCGCTCAGGGTATCGCCGGTTTTAACTTTGTAGGTTACGTAGTTACTGTGCGCAGCTTTCTCCGGTTTTTGCTCCGGCTCATCAGCCGATTCTTTTACCTTAAGCGTTTGCCCTACTACGGCTTTGTTGCTATGCAGGTGGTTCCAGGCTTTTAAGTCCTGTACTTCAATCCCGAAGTTATCAGCAATATCTCCCAATGTTTCGCCACGCTTTACTTTGTGGTACGATGGCATTCTATCAGCCTTTGGCTCTGCGGGGTAAGCAGCATAAACGGGCTGTGCTACAGGGCTTGTGGTGGTCGAGTTATTTAACACATCATATAGAGCCGCGTATTGGGCTTTGTCAATCTGCGGGATAATCATGCGGCGGGGCTTGGCGGTTGTGCCGTTTATTGCCTGGCGCTTGTAGGATGGGTTTAAAATAGCAAGCTCGTGCAAGTCAAGGTTAAGCGATTGTGCCACCATGCTCAACGGCAGGTATTTGTTTACCAAAACAGTATCCGTTTTTAACGATATATTGCAGGCCATCGGCGTAATATTATGCTGGCCGTAATAGTTCATTACGTAAGCTACAGCAATAAATGCAGGCACGTAACCACGGGTCTCTTTAGGCAGGTATTGGCGTATCGACCAAAAATCGGTAGCGCCGCTGGCCTTTTCAATGGCACGTTCCACATTGCTTTTACCGCAATTGTATGATGCTATTGCCACCAGCCAATCGCCAAATTCCTGGTAGGCGTCTTTTAAATAAGCTGCTGCCGCGTAGCTGGCCTGTATAGGGTCGCGGCGCTCGTCAACGTAATCATCCACATTCATGCCGTAAAGCTTGCCTGTGGTAAACATAAACTGCCAGAGCCCGGTTGCACCAACTCGTGATACAGCATAAGGGTCGAGCTTTGATTCAACAATGGATAAATATTTTATTTCGTCGGGGATACCGGCATCATGAAAAGCCTTTTCGTAAATGGGGAAATAGTATTTGGTTAACCCCAAAACCTTGGCCATTTCTTCGCGGTTGCGCATGTATATCTCAATATAGCTTTGCACATACTCGTTATAATCAAGCTGAATATCTTTTTTAATCGAATCCAAACGGCGTTTGTACATGCCGCTTTGGTAGCTTAACGGGGCCGGGGCATCAACCACGGGGAGGATGGTAGTATCGGCGTTGGTTTGTTGTGTATTGGTTAAAAGTTTGCTGTTTTGCAGCGTAACAGAGGCCAGCAGAGTAGAGGAGTTAGGCGCTGCCTTAATAATTTGTAGTGATACCAGACAAATAATTAGCGTAAGCGTTTTCTTCATTCTTCAGGGTTTAACTTATCAATTTTAGAGTCAAGAAATCAAGAGTCAAGAAGCAAGAAAAACAACCAGGATTAGTCTTCTTGTCTTGACTCCTGATTCTTGATTTCTTGACTCTTGCTCCCCTCTAATTTACTAATATATAAAACTTTTATAGTTCAAGGAAATATTTCGAAAAATTCAATAGTTCCTGTTCTTCAAAATGTTTTGTTACCAGTTGCAACCCTAACGGTAAACCTTTGATGTTATTGCCCGCAGGCAATGAGATGGCGGGCGCCCCTGTTAATGATGCTTGTACGGTAAAAATGTCAGAAAGATACGTTATAACCGGATCTTTTTCCTGCCGGCCTATGGGGAAAGCTGGTTCGGGAGCGGTGGGTATCAAAATAAAATCGTACTCCCGCAGTATTTCGTCGGTTTTTTCGCGGATCAGGCGGCGCACTTTCTGGGCCTTCGCAAAGTAGGCATCGTAATAGCCTGCGCTAAGCACAAAGGTGCCCAGCATTATGCGGCGCTTAACCTCTTTACCAAAACCCTCGGAGCGCGAACGCTTATAGGTCGACTGTAAATCTGTAGCAGCCGGGCTGCGGTAACCATAATGCACCCCATCATACCGCGAAAGGTTTGACGATGCCTCGGCCATTGCCAAAACATAATAGGTTGGAACCAGGTACTCCAGGAAATCAAAAGCTATGGGTTTAACGGTATGCCCTTCGGCGCGCAGTTTATCGATATAAGTAACCAGCGTGCTTTTTATTTCACTATCAACTCCGGGGCTCGACAATGCTTCCTGCAAATAAGCTATCTTTTTTTTGCCCGGCGCTTTAATTTCATTGCTGAATAAAGGGATATCAGCCTGGGCAACCGTACTATCGTACTCATCCGGCCCGGCCATAACCTCCAGCAGCAGCCCGGCGTCTTCAACCGATCTTGTAATAGGTCCAACCTGGTCGAAAGATGAGGCGTAGGCAATTATCCCGTGTCTTGATATGCGGCCGTAAGTAGGCTTAAGCCCCACCAACCCGCAAAACGATGCGGGCTGCCTCACCGAACCGCCTGTATCGGTACCGATAGCTGCCTGGCACATATTGGCCTGCACCGCTACTGCCGAACCGCCCGACGAGCCGCCGGATACACGCGTTTCATCGGCATAGTTTTTCACCGGGCCAAAAAACGAGGTTTCGTTAGCAGCGCCCATGGCAAACTCGTCGCAATTGCAACGGCCAATTATTATGGCATCAGCAGCCAGCAACCGCTCAACGATGGTCGACGAGTAAACAGATGTAAAATTATTAAGGATTTTTGACGAGGCGCTTACTTTGTGCCCCTTGTAACAAATGTTGTCCTTTATGGCTATAACCATCCCGGCGAGTTTGCCGGCGGTACCATTTTCAATACGGGTATCAACTTCTTTAGCCCGGGCAAGCGCCTCTTGCTCAAACACTTCGTTAAAAACGTTTAACCGCGCATTAGCGGTAATATTAGTTAAATATCCCTGAACAAGCTTCTCAACAGTAGTTTTCCCTGCTTCAATATCGCTCTTTATCCCGCTTAGCGAGGCATAAGACTTAGTCATGGGCCTAAAATAAAAAACTTATCCGTTGAATGTATAATTAATCAACAGATAAGTTAATATGATAAAACTTTGTAGACCTAAAGCGGGATTTGCCCGCCCGGTTTTACAACTTAAACTCTCGGTTTGTCGTCGTGATTGATTGTCGGACCCGAGGTTGTTGAAGTGCTGCCGCTTTCGCCGTTTTGTGCATCCTTAAATTCTTTCATGCCTTTGCCTAAACCTTTCATTAGTTCAGGAATTTTTTTACCGCCGAACAGTATTAAAATTGCAATGATGATCAGAATAATTTCTGGTGCGCCTAATCCACCCATGATTTTTATGTTTAATTATTGATTAATATTCCCGTTATGTATTCTTTGTATGTTCAGTTGCTGCGGTTTCGTGATTTGAAACTTCTGCATGGTGTTGGTGTTCTTCAGTAATCGCCGCGGTGTGCTCTGTGCCATGAATCTCAGCACTTGCATGGTCGGCTGGTGTATGGCTTTCGGCCACATGTTCAGTTGAATGGTCGGCAGGCATAAAAGGGTTATCGCCAACTGACACTGTATTTTCAACAGGTGTAAAACCATCAGCATGTGCAGGTAACTGGTTTTGGGCGGTTTCAGTTTGCGTTTTTGTCGCTTCCTCAACCCGTTTATCTTCTTCCCTTTTCTCCTCGTAGCTGTTTATCTGGTTGTTGATTTCGCGCTTAACACCGTCTGATGCGTCTTTAAAATCACGAATCCCCTTCCCAAGGCCGCGTGCAATTTCGGGCAGCTTCTCGCCACCGAAAAGCAACAGGGCAACAAACACTATAAGTACCATTTCGGATGACCCAATGTTCAAAAATCCCAATACTAAATTATGCATACCGATTACTTAATATATAGCCTGCAAATATAGGCAATTTAAAATTTATAATTTTCAAAACTAATTAGGCGCCAGCCATATTTTAGGGTTTACCGGCGTTTTGCCCTTATACAAATCAAACTCAACAACTGCTTCTCCGGTTGATGAATCAGTGGCAACGGTGCCAATTATCTGCTTGGTGGTTACTTTTTGGCCTGCCTTAACCGAGTATGATTTAAGATTTGAGTAAGCCGTAAAATATTCACCATGTTTTATAACCACCAGCCAGGTACCGCTCACGTTTACTATGCTTGATACCTCGCCCTGGAAAACCGCTCTTACCGAAGAACCTGGATTTGTTTTAATACCCCAGCCCGAACTTTCATTTTTTATCCCGGTTTCATCATAATAAATGCCGAACCCTTGTTTAAGGCTGCCGTTTGTAACCGGCCACGGCAACGAACCCCGATTTTCCAAAAAGTCGCTCGATAATTTAGCCGACTCTGGAGTCGCGTTCAGCACCTCACGGTCCGACGAATTTTTATTTATTGTACGTGCCCTGGGGGCTGGTGCTTCCTTGTTTTCGGCCTTTGCCCTGGCTGCTGCTGCTCTTGCTTCGGCCCTGGCGGCTTCTTCAGCCCTGCGCCTTGCCTCTTCAATTTCCCTGCGGATCGCCGAAGCGATTTCGCGGTTGGTGCGGGTTATTTTCCGCTGAACCTCTTGTTGCTGCTCCTTAAGCTGTCCTTCGTGTTTCGATAGATCAGCAACCACTTGCACCTGTGCATTTTTTTCGGCGCCAAGGGTTTTCTTTTCCTTTTCCTGGTCAACCAGCAGGTTGTTTTTTTCTTTTTTGTTTTTGTCGAGCTCGTTTATCTTAACATGCAGCTCGGTTTGTGTTTCCTGTATATAACCGGCCTGCCGCTCGCGGTAAGTACCTATTTGCTGTAAATATTTTAAACGTTTGTAGGCCTGGTTAAAGTCTGACGCCGCAAAAATAAACATCAGCTTATTATAGGCGCTTTGGTTACGATAAGTAAACAAAACCATTGCAGCGTACTCTTTTTTCAACTGGTCGAGCTGGGTTTGCAGGTTGCGCACAAAGTTGTTGCTTTCCGATATCTGGTTGTCCAGGTTGCGTACCTCGGAGTTGATATTGGCAATTTTTTCTTCGCGGATAGAAATCTGCTGTTTTAGTAAATTAAGCTGCTTTAGCGTTGTTTTTTTATTGTTAGCTGTTTCCTGGTATTCGTTGTTCAGTTGCTCCAACTGCTTGGTAAGCGCTTCACGCTGGCGCTTTAAATCGGCGCTGCTTTGCGCATGCACGCTGAATGCGGCAAATACTAAAACTAAAAAAAAAGCTGCTTTTAAAAACTTCATTTATTGCTATCGTTAATCTGCAGGTTGATACCGCGACGGAATTGAAAACGGAAATTCCACGGGCAAATCATAGTCTGCTTTTGTATAGTGCAAATTAACCTGTATTTTTTTATCTTTTACTACCGATGCAATATCTATTTGCGATGGCATTATTTTATTTGTGGCCTGTATAAAGGCGCTGTTGGTAACCTGTAACGTTTGCCGGGCGTTTTGATTGCTCAAATTTGTTTGCGTAGCCTTCATATCAGGCCCCAGCATCAATTTGTAAAGCACCTCGCTTAAGTTACCGGAGATGGTGGTATTCCCGCTATCTGTTTTAAACTCCGCATTTTCGGTCAGCAATTCAGGTATGGCATTGCCAATCAGCAGCGATTCCAGCGTCCGATAGTTAACCTGTTCGCCTGCATATTTATTTACATAGCTAAATGGCTTGCGCAAATAAAGGCTCTGCAATTTATTGATCAGCAGCAGGCTATCGGGCGTAATCATAGCGCGGGCAACCTCAATACCAGCAATTGCGGTAATTGAAACCCATATTTTCTTGTCGCGTTGTATGCGTATATTAAGGGTAACATCATTGGTGTTGCCGTTAATATCCAGCTTTGTTTTAGCCTTGCCTGTAAAGGTGTTAAAGCTGGTTTGTTTTGATTTTATTAACTCAAGCTTAGCCGCCCGCGTGTCAACCGGTTTAACAGCTGCGGTTGTATCGGCAACGCGCTTAACCACCAGCGGCTTCCGGCTTTTGCAGCCAAAGGCAAGCAGTATGCAGCACAGTGGTATTAGTTTTAAACCAAGCGCAGTTTTAATCCTGGCTTTGTTTAAAACGTTATTCAATGTATTTCTTTTCATTTATTTTTCTTTCCAAAACTGGCGATACGTCGCCCTTGTCTTTAGCTTTCTTCCAGTTTTCAACTGCGTCGTCCGCTTTACCTAAGTAAAACAATATATCGCCGTAATGTTCCAGCTTTGTAGCACTTTTGTCCTTATCGTCGGTTAAGGCTTTTTCAATCCAGGTTTTTGCACCTGCGTAATCTTTTTGCCGAAACAGTATCCACGCATAAGTATCCTCAAACGAGGCATTACCCGGCTGCAACTCGGTCGAACGTTTCGACATTTTTGCAGCCTTGTCCAGTTGTTCACCCCTTAACGATAAATAATAGGCAAAATTATTCAGCGTGAATGCATTATCAGCATTGTATGTCAATGCCTTATCGTAGGCTTCGTCCGAACTTTTCATGTCTTTTAAATCGTGGTAACAATCGCCCAACGCCGAAAAACATTGCGAAAGTAGGTCCTTATCCTGAAGTTCTAATGAAGAAGCGTTTTTTAAATAGTCAACTGCCTTTTTGTAATCCTTTTTTTGCATCCATGCCACACCCACCAAATAATTCATCCAGGCCTGGTTAGGGAACAGCGATAGAGAGCTTTCCCCATCCTTAATAGCACCGGCAATATCATTTTCTCCAAGATCGAGCCTCACCAATTGCTCCTGCACATCATAAACCTGGCTGTTTAATGCCACCGATTTTTGGTACATCTGTTTCGCATCTTTGGGTTTTTCGTTTTGCAGCAGCATATCGCCGTATATGGCATAACCACGGGCGTCGGTTGGGTGGGCAACGGTTAATATGCGGCTCAGCTCTAGCGCGCTTGCCTTTACATTAGGGTCGGTTAACCGGGGCAGGTAGCCGCCTATGATCTTAATTTTTTGTTCTATTTCTAAATCGGGGATTGCAAACGCCAGGGTAAGTTCGTTGTAACTGTGCTCTATATCTTTTTTATCCCTGTAAATATCAGCCAGTGCCAGGTGCACCAGCCCGCTGTTTGACTTTATTTTTTCGCCGGCCAGCAGAGTTTTCAGCGCCTTATCAGGCTGATTGTTTGAGCTATACAACTGCGACAAAAACAGGTAATACTTTATTTGCGACGGATCGGCAGTAATCATTTGCTCCAACTGCTGGGCAGCCAGGTCAACCTTATTTTGTTTTAAGTAGATTTTCTGGCGATTAGCCAGCAGGTCGTCGGTCGGGCCTGTCAATTCCTCAATTTTCTTGTAAACCTGCAGCGCTTCGTCGTATTTATTCAGGTAATAAAGCGCATTGGCTTTGTCGTAGTAATAGTCGATTTTATCGGGATTTATCCTTATAAGCTCGTTAAAAACATTCTCCAGCTTATCAAAACTGTTACTTTTTTCATAGCAATCAGCCAGCGCTGCCCAATACCATTCGTTGTCCGGGTTAACGGTAACAGCCTTTTCTAAAAACTCCTGCGCATCGGGATAATTGTTTTTCGCTTTTTTAATGATCGCCAGCTCATACAGGGAAGCATCATTCTGCGGGTCGATTTGCACCACCCTGTCGAAATACTCGAAAGCCAATGTATTGTTCTCAATAGCCTTCTCCCGCAACCCCGAAAAGAAAAGCTGCCTCACCGTTGCGCTATCTGTAGATGTCATCGGCTTGCCGGCCACAACAACAATTTTATTTTTATTTTGAGCATAGGAGTTAAGAGTCAAGAAACAAGAACCAAGAATCAAGACAGCTGCAACAGAAACCTTATTGCTGCGCTTGCTTATATTGTTTAATTGTTTGTTTGTCATCTTAAATCTTTTTTACAATCACCAACTGCTACTGCTACTCTCTGCTGCCACTTGCTACACTACTCCCGTATGACCATACCCTCCCGCACCGCGTGTAGTTTCATTCAAACTATCCACCTGTTCCCAGTTTACCTTTTCGTGGCGGGCAACCACCATTTGGGCAACCCGGTCGCCAGTATTTATTTCAAACGGTTGGTCGCCGTAGTTTATCAATAGTACTTTTATTTCGCCGCGGTAATCCGCGTCAATTGTTCCCGGTGAGTTAACTATACCTATCCCGTGCTTAAAGGCGAGCCCGCTGCGCGGACGTATCTGCGCCTCAAAGCCTTCAGGCAATTCGATAAACAACCCTGTTGGGACTAACTTACGCTCCATTGGTTTAAGCACAATTTGCTCTTCCAGTTCGGCACGCAAATCCATCCCGGCAGCATGCAGCGTTTCGTAGGCCGGTAAGCTATTTTTCGATTTATTAATTATCCTTATGTTCATCGCCTGCTAAAAATAGCCTTTAATTCTTTTCCTTCTTTAAAATAGGCACCGGCTAAAAATATCACCAGCAACGCATTCCCTACAAATATATTACGTTTAAATACATAGAATGATAAATAAACGAACACCATTGAAATAATAATATAAACCAGGTTCTTTTTTACATTATATGGTATTGGGTAATTTTTTTGCCCCCAAACGTACGACATGATCATCATACAGGTATACGCCGCGAACGACACCCAGGCCGATGCCATATAGCTGTACGTTGGGATAAACAGGTAATTGAATACAATGGTAACAATAGCGCCTATGCCCGAAATATACAGGCCGTATTTTGTTTGGTCGGAAAGTTTATACCACACCGATAGGTTCATATAAATACCCAATGCCACATAGCCAAACAGCAGTGGCGGTACCACATCAAGCCCTACCCAATAATTGTGGTTATTTACATAGTATTTTAATATCTGGACATTAGCAACAATGCCAACAAACATTATGCAAATGGTGATGACAAAATAGTCCATTATACGGGCGTAGGTCTGGCCTGCGTTTTTATTTTTGGCATGGCTGAAAAAGAATGGCTCGGCCCCCAGCCTGAAAGCCTGTATAAAAATACTGAGGAATATGGATAGCTTGGCGCAGCCGGAGTATACCCCAACATCGTGTTCACTGTAGCTGGGGTCCAGCATTTTACCGAGTAACAGCTTGTCAAAATTTTCGTTTACAATGTAGCTCAGGTTGGCTACCAGTACAGGCCAGCTGTATAGCAGCATATTACTGAAAATGCTTCGGTCAAAATTAAACTGTATCCAGGCCAACTGCGGCGTCAGCATTAAAAACGTTACCCCGCTGGCTACCAGGTTCGAGATAAAAATATAGCCTACCCAGCCCCCATGGAACCAGCTTGCGCACCATTGTGCACCGGCCAAATGATTCCGTATAATGTAAGGTATAACAAAAATAAACACCAGGTTGAGCGTTACCATTACCACAATGTTTACAACTTTTACCAGTCCATATACCATTGGGCGTCCATCGGCACGCAGCTTGGCAAAAGGCAGTACGCAAAGGTTATCCAGCACCAATATCCCCAGGAAATATTTTATATACTGTTCATATTCGGCTTGCGAAGTATTTTTGCCAATCTTGATAAAACCGGCTATTTGATGCACGAATGGAAAGGTAAGCAAAAGGAACAACCCGGTAAGCAAGGCTACCGCCCAAAAACCATTGTTATAAACCTCGCGCTTTTTTTCAGGCATCTTGTTCATGTACCTGAAAAATGTGGTCTCCATACCGAACGACAGTATTGCATTGAAAATTGATGCGTAACTGAACATGGTAGTGAAAATGCCGTAAACGGCAGGATTGTAAGTGGTAGTGTAAAGCGGGGTGAGTACAGAGCTGAGCAGCCGCTGTACTATTGTAGTTAAACCATATAAGGCTGTTTGGCCTGCGAATTTTTTAGCGGTCGACAATGTTTGTATTAACGAAATTTGGTTTGAAAACTTATACCCGTATTGCTATTTTCTAACAACCTCAAAATTACGATAGTTTTTTAATTCGCCTTCATGGGTTTCAACATGATTTACTTCGGCATGCTCTGGGCCCTCATGGCACCACTCCAAAAACATCTCCATTGCAAATCTGTCGCCCTCGGCAGCCACAAAAACATCGCCGTTTGGTTCGTTTCTTACAAAGCCCTTAACCCCCAACTGATCTGCGACAGCCTTGGTTGCTGCCCGGTATGATACGCCTTGCACGTTGCCTTTTATTGTTATATCGAGGTGGGTCATTTTGTTGGAAATTGTTGAAATGTTGTAAAGTTGGAATGTTGCAATGTTAGGGAAATTTGCTTTCAAAACAAACCGGTCAAACGTTTCAACCTTACAACAATCGCCTCACCTTCGTCTCCGGCGTAATCTTATTCCCATCTAATCCTGTTATCAAATTAAGGCCGGGGGTTTTGCCTGGCTCAAGGGAGCCTTTTTCATCGTCGATACCAAGGTATTTGGCGCCGTTAAGCGTAGCCCATTGTATGAGCATCTGCGTACTTATAGCTTGGAATTTTTGCTGTATGGTGCGCATCTCGCTTAAAATACACAGCTTATTGTTTGATGCCAGGCTATCGGTACCCAAAGTAATATTATACCCCTGCCCGATGAATAACTCAATTTTAGGTAAAAAGCCCTCGATATAAAGATTGGCGTTAGGGCAAAAGCAGAAATGTATCTTGCGGTCGAACCGTTTGATGAAGTAAATATCTTTTAAATTGGTACAGGTATTATGTACCAACAAAACCTCCTGCTTGTTGGTTAGCAAGGGTAAAATCGATTGTATAGAATTACGCGCCTGCGGTTTAAAATGAGTAATATCCAGCCCAAAGTGTGCATACAAATCGTTAAACGTACCCAGTTTATACCTGTAAAATTTATTCTCGTCCTCGCACTCCTGGTTATGTATGCTGATAAGGTTATGCCCCGTATCGCTGTATTTCTGCAACAATTTAAACAGTTCTTTCGATACGGAATACGGTGCATGCGGCGTAATGGAGCAGGGCATCGGTTTAAACTCATTAAGCAACGCCAGGGCGTTATCAAACACCTCCTGCGCCCTGCCGGGCATAAAACCAAAGGTTTCAACAAAACTATGGTAGTATAGCTTGCTGCTTTCTTTTATGCCGATAGTGCTGTTGGTGTTCGAAATATCGCCTACGGCGACAATTCCGTTGTCGTACATTTCGGCGTCAGCTTTGGCGGCAGCCTCCAGTACCAGGTCACTATCAGCGCCCCTGTTTGTTTGAATATCGATAATAAAATTAACCAAGCCTGTGCGCTGTTTAACTTTGTCTCTTAGATGCGAGAGCTCGAGATGGCAATGTGTATTGACAAAACCAGGGCATATAATGCCGCTAACCTGTTCAACAGGCGAACTAAATGTTTCTGTCGACAAAGCGGGGTCGATAACCGAAATTATCTTACCAAAATCATCAACAGTAACTATTCCATTTTTAATTGGATCGGCACAAACAGGATAAACGTAATCGGCTTTAAAACTTTTCATTCAAGTATTAGTAACACTTCTCGTTGACAAATCCAATTAATATTAATTACATTAACTCCTAGTTATTGTTTTAATTATAATTGAATGTCATTCAAAATAAGATGATTTTTTTATTTAGTACCTTTGTATCGTGATTAATACAAAAGAGAAAATAGATATCCGCAGCCTAAGTCTCAATGCTTTGCAGGAACATTTCATCAAAATGGATGAAAAAGCGTTCAGGGCAAAACAGGTTTATGAGTGGCTTTGGAAAAAATCATGCTTTTCGTTCGACGAGATGAGTAATATTTCAAAAGAACTGCGTGTCAAACTGAACGACAATTTCACTATCAACAATGTTAAAATCCATAACTCACAGTTCAGCGCGGATAAAACTATAAAAAATTCTTTTATTTTACACGATACTCATTTAATTGAGGGTGTTTTAATCCCGACTCCCGGCCGCATGACTGCCTGTGTTTCGTCGCAGGTGGGCTGCAGTTTAACCTGCAAGTTCTGCGCTACCGGCTATATGGAACGCAAACGCAACCTCAACCCCGATGAAATTTACGACCAGGTTGTACTGATTGACCGCCAGGCGAAAGAAAACTACGGCATCCCGCTTTCAAACATTGTGTACATGGGCATGGGCGAGCCTTTGCTGAATTATAAGAATGTACTGGAGTCGGTTGAAAAGATAACATCAGAAGAAGGGTTAAATATGGCTGCCAAGCGGATTACCGTGTCAACCGCCGGCATCGCCAAGATGATAAAAAAATTGGGCGACGACCAGGTGAAGTTTAACCTGGCGCTGTCCTTACACGCTGCCAACGACGAAAAACGCAATACCATAATGCCGATAAACGAGCAAAACTCGTTAAAAGCATTAGCGGAGGCTTTAAAATATTACTACGCTAAAACCAAAAACCCGGTAACCTACGAGTATATTATTTTTGATGGTTTTAATGATAATATATCAGACGCTGCCGAGTTGGCGCAATTTTGTAAACACTTACCCTGTAAGGTAAATATTATAGAATACAACCCCATATCCATGGCCGCATTCATCAATGCCGGCGAAGATAAAGTTGAAGCATTTGCCGACTATCTGAAAAAGCAAGGCGTTAACGTTCACCTGCGCCGCAGCCGCGGCAAGGATATTGATGCAGCCTGCGGGCAATTGGCGATAAAGGACGAAGCCAAGGTATGATGTACGGATAGCACTCTCTATCACGTCATTGCGAGGAACGAAGCAACCTCTACACATGCTAATCAACGAAACGAAAAATTTGTGGCGACCTTTCAGCTGCATTTAGGTTCCCATAAACATATTGGTCCGCGAATGTCCTTCGTAGAGGTGGCTTCGTTCCTCGCCATGACGTCAGGGGTTAGTTAGTCACCCTTTTTCTCGGCTCTTGATTCTTGACTCTTGATTCTTTTTCTCCTAAATTGCCCCCATGAACCTGCAACGCAGCTACCTGGCCGATTTTGTTTCATTGTTATTCCCTGAGCTTTGCGCAGCCTGCCGCGAAAGCCTGGTGGCTAATGAACACTTGCTTTGTACCGATTGCCGTTTTAACCTACCTTACACCAACTTCCATTTGCAAGCTGATAATATTGTTGCCCGGCAGTTTTGGGGTAAAATAAATATTGAGGCGGCTTTTGCGCTTTTTTACTTTAATAAGGGCGGCAAAATTCAAAACATGCTGCACCAGCTTAAATACAATGGCCAGCAACAAATCGGTAACCTGCTGGGCAACATAGCCGGCGGGCAATTGGCGAAAAACGAAATATTTAACACCGTTGATTATATCATACCCGTGCCGCTGCACAAGAAACGCTTCAGGGAACGCGGCTATAACCAAAGCACCCGTTTTGCCGAAGGGCTTGCCGATAAATTAAATGCTGCGGTTGAGGAAGATAACCTGGTGCGCGTTAAATCTACCGAAACTCAAACCCATAAATCCCGCTTTGCCAGATTTGAGAATATGCAGGAAGTTTTTGTGATTATTAACCCGGAAAAACTAAAAGGCAAACATGTATTGCTTGTTGATGATGTGATAACAACCGGCTCCACACTCGAGGCCTGCGGCGAACAATTACTTAAAGTCGAAGGGCTAAAATTGAGTATTGCTACAATTGCTTACGCTGAGTAACCTTTGATTTCACCGATTGCAGAATGATTACACCGATTATCGAAGATTTAACGACCAGGACGATTTCCTGGAGGTCACTTCTTTTTGGTCTCTGTTCTTCGCATAGGCAAAAAAACTGCCAACTGCTACTGCAAACTGCCTACTAGACTTTCTGGTACGCGCTTAATTTTTCGAAAAGATTTTTTGGCTCGAATGGTTTCAGGATGTAATCGTTCATGCCGGCCTCGGAAATCTGGTCGCGTTCGCTGCTTAGCATCGATGCGGTAAGGGCAATAATGGGTAACTGCTGGAAATAAGCTCCCGGGGTAGCCCGGATTACTTGCGTAGCCTCAATCCCGCCCATCTCGGGCATATAAACATCCATTAACACAACATCATAGTTCTGGTTGGCGGTAACCTTCTCGACGGCCTGTAAGCCGTTTTCGGCAAAATCAGCATGGGCTCCCCAACGGGTAAGCACTTTGTTAATTAATAACCTGTTTATGTTGTTATCATCAACAACCAGCACATTAATATTTAATTCTGTTTCCACTTTGTAGAATTTTAGTAGGTATGAATTATGCCCCTTATACGTTGCGACATTAAAAAGGTTGTAAAATAGTCCAAAGTCGATAGTCTTAAGTCTATAGTCAAAATAAAACTTGATTTAGACTTAAGACTATCGACTCAAGACTTCAGACTTAATACTAATCTATTTCAGCATGTTTCGCCCGATACAGCGGATAATCATGCATCAGCTTGTGTACTTTTTTACGCACTTTTTTCAGGTTTTCCTCATTTTCCGGGTCGGTAATTACCTGGTCAATCAGCTCAACTATATCTTCCATTTGCTTTTCCTTCATTTCGCGGGTAGTAATAGCGGCAGTACCCACACGGATGCCTGAAGTAACAAACGGCGATTTATCATCAAATGGCACCATATTTTTATTTACGGTGATGTCGGCAGCAACCAAGGCATTCTCGGCAGCTTTACCTGTGATGTTTTTATTCCTAAGATCGATTAACAGCAAATGGTTGTCAGTACCGCCAGAGATTATTTCATAGCCACGGCTTACAAAAGCTTTTGCCATTGCCGCGCCGTTCTTTTTAACCTGAACGATGTATTTCATGTAATCCTCACTCAAAGCCTCACCAAATGCAATAGCTTTTGCAGCAATGATGTGCTCCAAAGGGCCACCTTGTGTTCCGGGAAAAACAGCCATGTCCAGCAACGCCGACATCATCCTGATCTCGCCCTTAGGCGTTTTTAAGCCCCATGGGTTTTCAAAATCTTTTCCCAGCAATATCATGCCGCCACGCGGGCCGCGCAGGGTTTTGTGGGTAGTTGTAGTAACAATATGGCAATGTGGCAGTGGGTCGTTTAATAAACCGCGGGCAATTAGGCCGGCAGGGTGCGATATATCGGCCAGCACCAATGCGCCAACTTCATCAGCCACTGCACGAATAAACTCATAATCCCAATCGCGTGAGTATGCAGACGCACCGCAGATAATCAGTTTTGGTTTTTGCTCCAACGCCACTTTTTTAAGCATATCGTAGTCAACCAAACCGGTTTCCTTTTTCACACCATAAAAATGCGGCTCATACAGCTTACCCGAAAAATTCACCGGCGAACCATGTGTTAAGTGGCCGCCATGCGACAAATCAAAGCCTAAAATTTTATCGCCCGGCTTTAGCACAGCCAGCATAACTGCGGCATTAGCTTGCGCACCTGAGTGAGGCTGAACGTTTGCCCATTCTGCGTTAAAAAGTTGTTTGGCTCTTTCAATAGCTATTGTTTCAATTTCGTCAACCACCTGGCAGCCGCCATAGTAGCGTTTGCCCGGCAGGCCTTCGGCATATTTATTGGTGGCCACAGAACCAGCGGCTTCCATAACCTGCCTGCTAACAAAATTTTCTGACGCAATGAGCTCTATGCCTTCTTCCTGGCGTTCCTGCTCCTCGTCCAATAGCTTAAAAATTAATTTGTCTCTTTTCATTGTGATTATTAAACGCTGCTAAGTTAGCTAAAAAATAAGTTTTGATTAAAGATTTGAGCGGTTAGCTAAAACATTTAATAGCTGCACAATTTAATTTGCTAATTAGGCACTTAAGGCAAATAAATTACTCTTATTTGAAATATTCACCCTTAAAATTTGATGTCATATTCATTTAACCACGTCCCAATTTATAACAGGCACAAGCTTAAATATGTGATATTTTAATAATACGGGGCTTGTAATCAGGCGCCCTTCGCCGAAATCCAGAAGTTGTTATAACCCAGCCCTACCTGTATATCAATTAATTCCTGCTGCAGCATCTCCAACACCGCCAAAAAATTGTAAACAAATTGCACCTTGTTTTCCGATTGGGCAGCAATGGCTTTAAAATCCATCATTTTGTTAATACGCAGCAAATCGCCGATTGCTTTTTTCTGCTGCTCAATAGTATATGGATATTGTACTACTGTATGGGTGACCTCCTCGCTCCGGTTAAGATATTTTTTCATCAACCGGCCATAAACCATCATCAGTTTATAAAGGTTCAACTCTGATAGTTCTTCGCCGGGTTGGGCTATAGCTTCGGTTTGCTCGATATCAAACTTTATGTTACCGCGTTTTTCCTGCATAAAGCGCCCGTCTTCCAGCGGGTGCAGCTCTTCGCATATTTCTTTAAACTTCTTGTACTCAATCAGCTTTCGGATCAGATCCTCTTTGGTATCAGTTTGGTTACCATCATCTTCTGCCTCATATCGCGGCAACAGCATTTTAGCCTTTATACGCATCAGGGTGGCCGCCACAATTATAAACTCGCTGGCCAGCTCCATATTGAGGCTGGTCATTTGGTGGATGTAGTTTAAAAAATCGTTGGTGATTTTTGCAATGGGGATGTCGTGGATTTCCAGCTCATCCCGCTCAATAAAAAACAACAGAAGGTCAAAAGGCCCCTCAAACTGGGGCAGCTTTATCTCAAAATTTTCTTCGGCTGTCATTGGTCCAAAAGTAGGTTAATTTTTAAGAGTTGTAAAGGCCGATTTACCTGCGGCGCAGCTTTGTGCCCCAATAAAGTGGCCCGTTGTAACAAAAATTTGCCAATTACAGTATAAGTGCGGGTTGTTCCAGAAATCCCAGATTTTTTTAACAACAGAAGACTGATAAATTATTGCATCACTTGAAACAAGACTACATGAAGTTAAATTATACCCGCATTATACTGACGGCAGCTGCAGTTGTATTTTTTTATACAGCCTGTAAAAAGTCGGAAACCAAGCCCGACGCCAAAACTTTGAGTGCCATCGATACTTCAAACACAAAAATAGCCTTCAACCTAATGCAGGGATTATCCGGAGCATACGGCGGCACTAATATTAACGACGGTATTAAGGCTGAGTCGAATATAACCAACGGACAGAACAACGGCGCAATAGTGTTTAAAAAAGTCCCATTATGTGGCTTCGCCATCGATACTACCTTTAACACTAAAACAAAATCGGCCGATACCAATAAAACCTTTTTCGGCAACTTTAAGTTTGTTTATACCTGCAGCACCGACAGGCCAGACGGCTATCGTACGCATGATAGCGTTGTCAGTGTGGCTGTTTCCCCACTGCTTAAAAATTCATTTACAGCTGCACAGGATTACACAGTTAAAGCGCTCGATACAACCTATAAACTTGTTTCAACCAACGGCTCAATACTTTCGATAACCGACAACGCCATTTACAAGGATGGTTTTTCAGTGGGCTACGATTATAATTACAACAGCTATACGCTGCATGGACTAAAAATTGATTTTACCAAAGGAAGTGCCGACATTATAACCGGAGTTGCTGAATTTAAAAGCACAACTAGTTACCTGCATCCCGGCGATAAACAAGTAACAGAAGTTAGCAATACAGGTACAATCACTTTTTTGGGAAACCACAAAGCCAGGCTACACCTCAACGAAAAAAATAAGTCATACTCGGTCAACCTGCTTACCGGAGGCGTTACCGCCATTTGATATAGTCCTAAGTCTTGAGTCGAAAGTCCAAAGTCATTGTAGTTTTTCACTTTGGACTTAGTACTTCAGACTAAAGACTTAACAATATTAACATCCCTCCGTCATTGTGCATTAATTATTCAAAAAGGTAGTATTTAATTTATAATAAATTGCCGTACTTTGTAGGTTAAACATTGTAAGGACTTAAATGCAGGTACCAGCAGGTAATTTACTACAAAAAATAAACACCCCTTCTGATTTAAAACAGCTAAAAGAGGATGAATTAAAGCAATTATGCCAGGAACTTCGCCAATATATTATTGACGTGGTTTCGGTAAACGGTGGACATTTTGCCGCCAGTTTAGGTGTTGTTGAACTAACCGTCGCGCTGCAATACATATTAAACACCCCCTACGACCAACTGGTTTGGGACGTTGGCCATCAGGCTTACGGTCACAAAATTTTAACAGGTCGCCGCGACCAGTTTCATACCAACCGCGTTCATGGCGGCATCAGCGGTTTCCCAAAACGATCTGAAAGCGAATACGATACTTTTGGCGTTGGGCACTCATCAACTTCAATTTCCGCGGCATTGGGCATGGCTGTTGCTTCGCACTACAAAGGTGAGACCGACAGGCAGCATGTAGCTGTAATCGGCGATGGATCTATGACAGCGGGGATGGCTTTTGAGGCTTTGAACCATGCAGGCATCGAAAACTCGAACTTGCTGGTGATATTGAATGATAACAATATGTCGATTGACCCTAACGTAGGGGCTTTGAAGGAATACTTAACTGATATTACTACATCAAAGCCTTATAACCGTTTCAGGGATGATATAGCTAATGTACTTGCCAAAATATCGGCCATAGGACCCGATGCTTTTAAAATTGCACAAAAGCTTGAAAAAAGCATTAAAGGCACCTTACTTAAAAAGAGCAACTTTTTCGAGGCGCTTAAATTCAGGTATTTTGGACCTATTGACGGACACGATGTAGAGCACCTGGTAAAAGTATTGCGCGATTTGCGCGACATTCCGGGCCCCAAGCTGTTACATTGTGTTACAGTAAAAGGCAAAGGCTACGCTCTGGCCGAAAAGGATCAAACCAAATGGCATGCGCCCGGCTTATTTGACAAGATAACCGGCGAAATAAAGAAATCAAAATCAGACAAACCACAGCCACCAAAATACCAGGACGTATTTGGACGCACCATTATAGAGCTTGCTGAGCAGAATCCTAAAATAATGGGCATAACCCCGGCAATGCCATCCGGCTGTTCATTAAACCTGATGATGAAAGCCATGCCTAACCGCGCGTTCGACGTTGGCATTGCTGAGCAGCATGCCGTAACGTTTTCGGCGGGTTTGGCATCACAAGGTTTGATCCCATTTTGTAATATTTACTCCAGTTTTATGCAGCGTGCATACGACCAGGTAATACACGATGTGGCCATACAAAAACTTAACGTGGTATTTTGCCTGGACAGAGCCGGTTTAGCCGGCGCCGACGGACCAACTCACCACGGCGCTTACGACCTTGCTTTTATGCGCTGTATACCGAACATGACGGTTTCGGCACCTATGAACGAGGAAGAACTGCGTAACCTGATGTTTACTGCCCAGCAGGACGACATGGGACCGTTTGTTATCCGTTACCCTCGCGGCAACGGTGTTATGGTTGACTGGCAACGCCCGATGAAGGCCATAAAGGTCGGTAAAGGGCGCAAGGTATGCGATGGCGAAGAAATTGCTGTATTGACCATAGGTGCAATAGGTAATGAGGCTGTTAAAGCAATAGCTGAATTAAATACAGAAGGCTTTTACCCCGCACATTACGACTTGCGTTTTGTAAAACCGCTTGACGAAGCTCTGCTGCACGAAGTTTTTCAAAAATTCGATAAAGTAATAACCGTTGAGGACGGCTGCCTTGAAGGCGGCATGGGCAGTGCAGTGCTTGAATTTATGGCCGACAATAACTATAAGGCCCAGGTAGTCCGTTTAGGTATACCTGACCAAATTATTGAGCATGGTGAACAACCAGAGCTATGGGCCGAATGCGGCTACGATGCCCAGGGTATTGCTACGCAGGTTAAAAAGTTAGGTATCAAGCAGAATAAGCATATAATAGCTTCTTAATCAAGTCTTAAGTCAGTAGTCTTGAGTCGATAGTCTTAAGTCAAAGTCAGTTCGGACTTTAGACTATCGACTCAAGACTAACGACTTTAGACTACTCAATGCGCTTTATAACTCGCCAAATCGTTATACAAGCCGCGGAATGAGCTGCGCAGGCCGATAGTTACCATTGAAGTTTTGTCCTGGAACTGGCTATTTTTTTCGTTCCTGATGATCCCACCAAGCTCAATTCGCAGGTTATATTTAGGGTTTAACAAGTAGGCTACTTTGCCTTCAACATAAATCATGTTAGTGGTTAAGCCCTGGCCGATGTAGTTACCCGTAAACTTTGCCGGGTTACCGTAGTTCTGGAACGCATCTTTTCCATAGTTCAATCCGTCGATATCCAAACCATAGTGACCGTAGTCCACTTCGCCCGAAAAATCAAACCTCTTGTAGGAATAGTTTAACAAACCAACAAACTCCCTGAAATTGGCACCCCATGGATGCGCCAGCATTTCCCCATTTTCGGTATAGCTGATAACGGGCCCGCGTTCTGAGTAGGTGTATGGTTTCGAAGCGTTGGTTTCAACCAGGTAATTCAGACCGGTAACGTTAAACAGGTTTGACCCCCTGAAACCTAATTGGTAGCTATATTTATTTCTTGAACTACCACTACTCGAAAAAAAGCTTGAAGATTCAAACTCGTCCAAAGCAAATTGTCCATACGCAGTAATACCGTCGGTAATTTTATACTTGCTGGTAAAACCAATCAGGGCATTATCAGGCGAGCCATTTAGCGCTTCAACCGGCCTTAAAAATATGATGGGGTTTACGTACGAGAAGTCGAATGGTCGTGAATGGCCCGCATCGTCTTTATTGTAAAAGATAATAGCATCAAAAAAGCCAACTGAGAACCGGTTAGTAACGTTCCAGTCGAGATAATGAAAGACACCACCCTTTTTACGGTTATTACCCGCGGCGTCCAAATCAACAGGATCGGTAAAGCTGGCCCACATGGCCATGTATCTAACATTACCAAGGGTTGCCGTTAACCTGAAAAACGGGTAAGGTGATGCTGCATCTGACAGTAAAAGCGAACGGTAACCATCGCCAATAAATGTTTTGTCGCGCCCGGCCGAAATATTCAGAAAACTGGTGGGTGTATAAGATGCTGTTGCGGTGATATAGTCCCAGTCGTATCCGTTTGCTTTATAAACTTTGGCGTAAGCCTGCCCCGGTACAATTCCGGTTTGATTAATATAAGTAGCCAGGTATTGCGGTACAACGGCACTATTTTCGTACCCTGCTACATAATAACTGAATTTATTACCAAACGTACCACCAATCTGCAAACCGAGCGACACGTTGTTGGTATTCAGTTTATTCGAAAAATCCCTGCCGATGGCAAAATCGGGCAGCAAGTCAGCGTAAAACGTGGAGTTCGGGCCTTTGTAATCAATTAAATGCTCGTTAAATAATTTAGCATAAACGCCGCCGTGCGATTTGCCATCGCTGCCGTAATTCATTAAAGAATCGTAGCGGCGTTTAATCACGGAGTCGTCAGCAAAAAACGGCCTTAGCGAACTGTGCTGCCTGGTTTTGGTTGAATAAACATCGGCATTAAGTTTTTGATAAAACTGGTACGAATACTGTTGATATATTGATTGAGACCGGGCTGCGCCAGCCACAGTTAAAAATAACAGTAAAGCACCAAATATTTTCTTCATAATGCCGGTATTAGTTTTTATTCAAAGTAATTAAGCGTTTTAAAGCCGCCCTTTTTTAGGTAGTCATCCTTTTTTACCATGTGCAAATCTGATTGAACCATGTCGCTCACCAGTGCCTGCAAGTCGTATTTTGGTACCCATCCAAGCTTTTCTTTAGCCTTGGTGGCATCGCCGATCAACAAATCAACCTCGGTAGGCCTAAAATATTTTGAATCGATTTTTACCACTGTTTGCCCAAATTTTAAGGCATCGGTATTAAGGCCCAGTTCTTTTGCCTTTTCTTCGTCAATGTCGATAATCACACCGCGTTCGTTTTCGTCCTTCCCGCTAAACTCAACCTCAATACCCAAATCGTTGAACGACATTTTTATAAATTCTCTAACGGTGGTGGTTACGCCTGTGGCAATAACAAAATCTTCCGGCGTATCATGCTGCAGCATCAGCCACATGGCTTCAATATAATCTTTCGCATGCCCCCAATCGCGCTGGGCCGAAAGGTTACCCACATAAAGGCAATCCTGTAAACCCATAGCAATTTTTGCAGCTGCACGGGTGATTTTGCGGGTAACAAAAGTTTCGCCGCGCACCGGGCTTTCGTGGTTAAACAATATGCCGTTGCAGGCAAACATGCCATAAGCCTCGCGGTAGTTTACAATTATCCAATACCCGTAAAGCTTTGCCACCGCATATGGCGAACGCGGGTAAAAAGGTGTGGTTTCGCTTTGTGGCACAGCCTGCACAAGGCCATACAATTCGGAAGTGGATGCCTGGTAAATACGCGTTTTCTTCTCAAGTCCCAATAACCTTACCGCTTCCAGTATCCTCAACGTACCGATACCATCAGCGTTGGCGGTATATTCCGGGGTATCAAAACTTACCTTAACATGGCTTTGTGCCGCCAGGTTGTATATTTCGTCTGGCTGGATTTCCTGCACCAGGCGTATTAAATTAGTCGAATCGGTAAGGTCGCCATAGTGCAATTTAAATTTCACGTTGGGCTCATGCGGATCGTGATACAGATGGTCGATCCTGTCGGTATTAAATAACGACGAGCGCCTTTTTATGCCATGTACCTCGTAGCCTTTTTTCAGCAAAAACTCTGCTAAATATGCGCCATCCTGCCCGGTAATGCCTGTTATTAAAGCAATTTTCATTAATGAGTATAATGTAATAATTATGTAGTTGCAATATTATCCAATTTAATTGTAAATGTGGGTATGTGGAGGTGGGTGGATTGAATTTTTTGTTTGCAATAATCAAGGTATATTTGACTATGAAGTCAAAGCCATCACCACTAAATGCGAAAAACAAAGAGAAAGATTTTTGGAATGATTTGCCCGAACATGTAAAAGCAGGAATAGAACTAGTTCAAAAACAGGCTGCCGACGGCAAGCTTACACCACATGATGAGGTGATGAAAAAGTATGCGAAGTATTTATAACCGATGAGAGGGGAAACAAGAAAATCGATACAACTAAAAATATTGGGGTGACGGTTTTGAGAAAGAACTAGCGAAGAATTTGCTGAAGGAACGGTTAAAACTTATACTTGGGACGAGACTAAGCAGGCAGCCATAGAAGCTGCCATGAATAAAAGGAAAAACATTAATCTTTAATTATCTCAAGCAGCTTTTCTGGGTCTTGCCGATTATCCCAAAAAGCGGTAATTATTACTTCATTTTCGTTAAACTTGTATAAAAGGCTAAAATGCCCCAGCGCTGAAATTCTTGTTTCAGGATATTTGGTAGCTATAAAAGCCTCGGGGTATTTTCTGATTACTTTAACTCTTACCGCAATGAGTTTTATGAGTTTTTCTGCGTAGGCCGATGACCCATTTCTCACGGTCCAGTATCTAAAAATCTCGCGCCGTTGCCTAACGGCGGTTTCAGTCCAGACTATTTTCCTTTTAGCCACGCCAAATCGTCTTTATCTAGCTGCTCTTGTGAAATTAACCTACCCATTTCGATATCTTTATCACTAAGTTGCAACATAGTAATCTGTGCTTCTTTGAGTTCGACTGTCGCATTATTTTCTACACTTTTGTCAATTAAACTATTTAACGCAAGTAAATATTCCTTATTTGAAATTGTGAGGAGTTTATCAATTAAATTATCCCTTAAAATGTCTACTGTTGCCATATACCAAATTTACATAAATGTCCGATTTAATCAAACAACATTTAAAAAGCCCGGCAAATATTTAATCATTGACACGTAACATTCCCCTTACTCCCTTTCTATCTCCACTAACCTTTTGCTACCTTTACCTTATAATGGTTCCATCTACCCCCAACAAATACAACGAAAAATTTCAGCAGGCAATAGCTCAGCTTAACCCTGAACAATTGGCCGCCGTTAATAAAATGGAAGGCCCTGTTTTGGTTATTGCCGGGCCGGGTACGGGCAAAACGCAAATACTGGCTGCCCGCATCGGCAAGATATTGACCGAAACGGATGCCAATGCCCACGAAATTTTGTGCCTTACCTATACAGACGCCGGCGCAGTTGCCATGCGCAAGCGCCTTTTTGACTTTATAGGACCCGAAGCTTACAGGGTTAACATTTACACATTCCACGCCTTTTGCAACGAGATAATACAGGAAAACCTGGATTACTTTGGAAAGTTGAGCATGGAATCCTTGTCGGATTTGGATGGAGTAATGCTTTTTAACGAACTGATTGATGAGTTCCCGAACGACCACCTGCTGAAGCGTTTTACCGGCGAAAAGTATTACGATGCCCCCCGCTTAAAAAGCCTGTTCTCCACCATGAAAACGGAAGCCTGGGACGAAGCGCATATCGAAAAGGCGGTAAAAGAGTACCTGGAAGATCTGCCCAACCGCGAGGAATTTATCTACAAAAAGGCAAATATTAAAGCAGGCATAAAAGCCGGCGACCCAAAGCAGAAAGACATAGATAAGGCACACGACCTGATGAAAAAGCTGCTTGCGGCCGTCAGTGAGTACAAAAACTTCGATAAAAAAATGAAAGCCAAAAGTCGTTATGATTATGACGATATGATTTTGTGGGTGTTGAAGGCCTTCCGCGAAAACGGTGAACTGCTGCGCCGCTACCAGGAGCGTTACCAGTATATTCTGGTTGATGAGTTCCAGGACACCAGCGGCTCACAAAATGAGTTGCTGAAATTTATGCTGAATTACTGGGAAACACCAAACGTGTTTGTGGTGGGTGATGATGACCAGTCGATCTTCAAGTTCCAGGGTGCCAACATGAAAAACATTCTCGATTTTGCAAACGATTATGTAAGCACCCTGCAAACCGTTGTTTTAAAACACAATTACCGCTCAAACCAGCATATTCTTGATGTTTCGAAAGCGCTGATAAATAACAACCGCGAGCGGCTGACCGCCCAACTTGCATTAGATAAAAACCTCAAGGCCGCCCACCCCCGCTTTGATGAGCTGATTGTAGCCCCTGTTATAAACGAATACGAAACGCCTGGCAAAGAACTGGTGGACGTTGCAAACAAAATAAAGGAGCTATTAACCAACGGCACCGAGCCCGGCGAAATAGCTGTAATATACCGTAACCACAGCCAGGTAGAAGAGCTGATTCAATACCTCGACACGCAGAAAATCGCGGTAAACACCAAACGCAAGGTTGATATTTTCACCCTACCTTTCGGCGAGAAGATCATCAATATTATGCGCTACCTGGGGATGGAGATGGATTCTCCTTATAGCGGTGATGAATTATTGTTCGAGATAATGCATTATGACTTTTTCGACATCGCCCCCATCGAGATTGCCAAAGCCAGCGTAGCTGTCGCTAAAGAGAATTACGCTACGGCCAGGAACAATGAACCAATAACATCGCTGCGCCGCTACATCAACGAGATGAAACTGCCGGCACAAACCGGGCTGTTTGACAAAGCGCCAAACTATGGGATGAAATTTTTGGTGAGCGATATCGATTACCTTTTGAATTATTCGGCCAGCAACACACTACAGCAGCTTTTTCAGCAGCTAATAGCCAAAATGGGCATCCTGAAATATATTATGCAACAGCCTGATAAGGGCTGGTACATGCAGGTGCTCACCAACTTTTTTGATTTTATAAAAGATGAGAGCCGCAAAAACCCGGAGATAAAGCTGGCAGATATCATCAACGTTATTACCCTGATGAAGCAAAATAAGATCAGGCTTGCGCTTAACCAGGTAATATTTTCAGAAAACGGGGTAAACTTCCTTACCGCCCACGGCTCAAAGGGCCTTGAGTTTGAGCATGTGTTTTTAATTGGCTGTACTAAAAAAATATGGGACAGCAAAGGACGCAACCATGGCTTTAGTTTTCCTGATACTTTGACACAAGCAAGCGATGATGACATCGCCCAAAAAGAAGAAGCACGCAGGTTGTTTTACGTAGCACTTACGCGCGCTAAACAGCATTTGCTGATATCGTATGCCAGCCAGGATAAAAACGGCAAGGACCAGGAGGCATCGCAATTTGTGGGCGAAATTTTGGCGGATACGGATTTGCCGGTTCATCACCCCAAAATCAGCGCCGATGCCATGATAGATTTTATCGCGCTCCAATTTAACGAGGCCGACAAGCCGAGGGTTGAATTGCTTGATACCAACTATATCAACCAATTACTGCAGGATTATACCCTATCGGTAACCCATTTGAGCAATTACCTGGATTGCCCGCTGCGGTTTTATTTTCAGTGTCTAATAAAAGTGCCATCTGGCAAAAGTCCGGCGGCTACGTTTGGGCAGGCGGTGCACTGGGCATTGAAAAAAGTGTTCAGAAACCTGAAGGCTGATGGCAATGAATTCCCGTTGACGGATGATTTTATGAAGGAATTCCGCTGGTATATGTACCGCAACCGCGATTCGTTTACTAAAGAGGACTTTAAACTTCGGCTTGATTATGGCGAGAAGATATTGCCGTCTTACTACAACCAAAACATAGAAGTTTGGAACAAAAACGCAGTCACCGAACGCAGCATAAAAAATGTGGAAGTGGCAGGTGTACCGATAAAAGGGAACCTGGATAAAGTTGAATTTAACGGCAAGGAAGTAACCGTTGTTGATTACAAAACAGGCAAGCTGAAATATGCAAAAGACAAATTTATAAAACCCAACAACGATGTGCCCTACGGCGGCGATTACTGGCGCCAGGCCGTGTTTTACAAAATATTAATTGATAACGACCGTACACTTGATTGGGAAGTTGTAAGCACTATATTTGAGTTTGTTGAACCGGTTAACGAAGGCGAATATCATAAAGAAAAGGTTGTGATAACGCCGGAAGATACAGAAACAGTAACAGAACAGATTAAAGAAGTTTACGGAAAGATAATGGCGCACGACTTTAACACCGGATGTGGCAAAAAAGAATGCGATTGGTGCCATTTTGTAAAAAGCAATTTTAAACAGGTTGGCGGGGTAATGCAGGAGGAAAGTACAGAATAAATTATTAACGAACCATTAAGGCTCTGTTTCTCCGTGCCTCCTTTGCGACCTCTGTGGTTAATTTTTACCACGGAGATACGGAGGAGGCACAGAGGACGCAGAGAATAGATATTTAGGGCAAAATCAGCATGAAAAAACTATTACTTATCATCCCCGCCTTTTGCATTTTACAGGCATCGGCACAAACAATTGTTAAACAGGACGGCATTATTAAACAGATGGTTGACGAGGTTTCGTCAAAAAACATCGAGGCCAATATTCGCAAGCTGGTGAGCTTTAAAAGCCGCCATACACTAAGCGATACCACCAGTAAAACCGAAGGCAGCGGTGCGGCCCGTAACTGGATAAAGGCAGAAATGGAAAAATACGCCGCAGAAACGCAGGGACGGATGACCGTGCAATTTGACACTTTCACCCAACCCAAAGGCGACAGGATTGATAAACCCGTTCACCTAAAAAACATCCTGGCAACTCTAAAAGGCACCGACCCGAACGATACGCGCGTTTACATTGTTTCCGGACATTACGATTCGCGGGTAAATGATGTGATGAACGCCAACTCGGTTGAGCCGGGTGCCAACGACGATGCATCAGGTTCGGCAGTGTCGATGGAATTGGCGCGGGTAATGTCGAAGTGGTCGTTCCCGTCTACCATTATATTTATGTGCGTGGTGGGTGAAGAACAAGGGCTTTATGGTTCAACAAACGTTGCCAAGCGCGCCAAGGCCGAAAAATGGAATGTGGATGCCATGCTGAACAACGACATTGTGGGCAACACCCACGGCATGGAAACCGATTTGAAAGATAACCGCAGCGTACGTGTATTCAGCGAAGGTGTGCCTTCAACAGCAGCGGGAAACGAACGCGAGATACGGAGTTTAATATCACTTGGTGGTGAAAATGACAGCCCATCGCGCGAGTTGGCGCGGTATGTAAAAGAAACGGGCGAACGATATGTTGACCATTTGGATGTAAAACTAATCTACCGCCGCGACCGTTTCCTGCGCGGCGGCGACCATGTGCCGTTTTTACAACAGGGCTTTACCGCCGTTCGATTTACCGAAATGAATGAGGATTTTAACCGCCAGCACCAGGATATCCGCACCGAAAAAGGCGTCGACTATGGCGACCTGCCCGATTTTGTTGATTTTAACTATGTACAAAAGGTGGCCCGCATGAACCTTTCCGTGCTCGCCAACCTGGCCATGGCGCCCGCTGAACCTGAAAACGTAGGCGTAGTCACCAGCGATTTAACCAACCGAACCGTATTAAAATGGGAAGCCCCGAAGGCAGGTAAAAAACCAGCCGGCTATTATGTGCTGATGCGCGAAAGCGTTAGCCCATACTGGGAAAAGAAATTTTATGTAGAAGGAACGGGAATATCGCTTGCTTACTCAAAGGATAATTACTTTTTTGCTGTGCAATCGGTGGATGATAAAGGGCATGAAAGTTTGCCGGTGTATCCTAAGCCGGTAAGGTAGTTTTGTTCTAAGGTTGGAAAGTTAGACAGCTACGGGCAGGTTTACAAAGTTCTACATTCTAACGGATTAAGAATATGCTTTATTTTTTAGACCTAATTATTGCTTCAATATTTAACGGAACTTTGATGTTAGTTCCGTGCATTTGGCTTTTTTTCAAATTTTACAATTCAGCAGGTAATAAATTACTGTTAATCAACGCTATCAATTGCACATTATTAATCGGCTCGACGTTTTTCATTTTATACATGGTTGCAACTATTGTAGTTGATTTTTCGTCGGGAACGGAATATGATAGGTACGCAGGTTTGAATCGATTTTTCGGCCCATATTGGTGGGCTTTTTGGCTCTTCACGGCTCCTGGGTATTTGTTGCCTCAAATGTTATGGTTTAAGAAACTTCGTAACACAATTACAAGTTCCATAATAATTGTAATTGTTTGGGCTGCGCTAGCATTGTTTGTAAAATTAACTTCAGTTGGCTGGCACATCTACCTTAATGATACAGCAATTCAGTATTTAACCCAAGCAATAATTTATATTGTTATCTTGTCCGGAATATATTTCCTGCTACGTAAAAAACGAATCTAATTAACAAGTCCCCTACTTCACACTCTTTTTAAGCACGATAAAATATCCCGCTACAAAAACCGCTACAGCAACAGCAAGGCTAACCCAGGTATCTTTGGTAAGCATCTCAACAGTAAAATGCGGCATAGCAGATGGGTGATTGTCTCCCCCTTTAGTATTTTGCCCGAACGCCCTCATAGCCATCATTGGATGAGAATAAGGGAAAAGATAAGCATAAGCCCAGCCATTTCCGGCCAGGATACCTCCCGTGATAGTGCAGATGAATCCAATTCCCATCGGTTTTAAAAAATCGCTGAATAAAAGACTTAATAAAAACTGGATAGATAGAATTCCCAAAGAAGCAAGGAAAAACTTAAAGTATATCTGGGTTAAAATACTTGCAATGCTATATTCACTAAATTTTAACGATGGTTTCAATATTCCTAAGAAATTACCAAAGCCGAGTGTAAATAAAACAAACAGCGCCAGGCAAAGAAACAGGAGAAAAAAGGCATAAAAGTATTTAGCGGCGTAAACTGATAATTTGGGTATAGGCAGACTAAAAATAGTTTTCCATGTATCAGCTTTATGTTCGAGGCTATTTACCGAATAGGCAATGAAAATGATGAGCATGGGCATCAGTAACAGCCCCATTACACCTAATATTGGTGCGGCAAATTTAAGCCAGAGTTCCATACCGGAATTCTTCATCAAATCATCACTCTTTGCAAAAAAGCCAATGAATACAAACAGGCAAAGCAGGAACGGCAACAAAACCGCACTCCAAAAACCCATTGTTTTGCGGGTTTTGTAAAATTCGGACCGGAACGATAATATAAATCCTTTCATAATGGCTTAGGCGTGTTGGGTTATGGCTAAAAATAATTTTTCCAGGTCCTGCTGTTGCTTGTTAATGCTGTAAACAGTGTAACCGTTTTGGTTAAGCAGGGCGTTTATCTCGCCCATAGTTTCTTTCGAAGTGAAGGGCACAAATACGCAATGGTCGTTAACTTCAGCAACGTCAATATTATTCTTCTTCAAGAAATTTGCTGCATCAACACTTCGGTCGGTTTCAATTTGTACCGATGGCTTATTTGATGCCTCCAGTTCCTGTATACTGCCCTGGAACATCAGTTCGCCAAAGTTGATAATACCCACATGAGTAGCCATCTTTTGAATTTCGGCCAGTAAATGGCTCGAAATAAAAACAGTTTTTTTATGTACGGTGGTTAGTTTCACCAGCAGTTCGCGTATTTCAATAATGCCATTTGGATCGAGGCCGTTGGTCGGCTCATCCAATATAAGGAGTTTGGGGTCGCTTAACAACGCTAACGCAATGCCTAAGCGTTGTTTCATCCCCAATGAATATTGGCCTGCCTTTTTATGGGCTGCCGTTGTTAAATGCACTAAATCGAGCATTTCATCAACCCGCTTTTCGCCGACGCCTAATAGCAAGGCGCGGTTCAGCAGGTTTTCTTTACCGCTCATATGTAGGTAAATGGCTGGCTGCTCAATAAGCGAACCTATTTGCGACAGTATTTCGATGCGATTGCTTTGCAGCTCTTTTTCAAAAATAAGAATGCTGCCTTCCTGCGTTTTTAGCAGGTTAAGCAGCAATTTTATAGTGGTGGTTTTACCGGCGCCGTTTGGGCCCAGGAAGCCGTAAATACTTCCCTCCGGAACTTGCAATGATAGTGACTTAACAACCGTTTGGCTGCCAAATGTAAAGGTTAGGTTTTGGGTACTAATTACCATACTTTTTCTTTAGCTATGGCGCATACAGTTTTTACCAAACTAACGCTTTTATAAAAAAGCGAGGTCGCGTGTACTGAGGTACCAACAATAGTTTGCCTTTTTTGTTGAAACTGGTAACTTACACCCATTATAAGGGCAAAAAATACCGGTACCAGTAAAAGTATAAAAGGATTCGAGTTTTTGATAAGCGTTTTCATCGTGATTGCTTTTGATGATACAAAGGAATATCAAAAAAACAACCCGCTAAAATCATTTAGACCAACACACAGGATTCATAGATAAACAAGCTAATACCCAAAGCAACCCGTTCGTCGGGTTTTAAAGCCAGTTTATCGACAAAACTTTGTGCTATATATAATATAAATGCTTTAACCCTGTGTAAATAGTATCTTAGAAGTGATGAAAAAAAGCTGGCAAATATTTTGGCATGTATTTATTTGGGTTCTCATAGTCGGCTTTTTTGGGTATATTATTCACGCCAACGCTAAATTAAGTACCACCTATATGCTGGTGCTTTTACTGTATAGCGTTATAGATATCAGCCTGTTTTATGTTAACTATCTGTACCTGATACCAAAGTTTCTTGATAAAAAACAGTACGGCAAATATGCCATCGCCATAGTTGTGGCAATAGTTATATTTGGCGCTGGTAAATATGGCCTTGGATTGTTTTTAAAACCTTATGTATTAATGCATGGCAAGGTTGAGATGGGGTTTGGCGAGTTTTTTTTAAGCACCACCGTTACCAACATCATATTTTTGCTACTAAGCGCTGCACTAAAATTTACGGTCGACTGGTTTTTAAATGAGCGCGTACAGCGTGATCTTGAAAACCAGCGTTTAAGCGCCGAATTGGCTTTTTTAAAGTCGCAGATAAACCCGCATTTCCTTTTCAACTCGCTCAACAGCATTTATTCGCTGGCTTACCAGCGGTCGGCCACCACGCCCGATGCAATTTTAAAACTCTCGGAAATTATGCGTTATATGCTTTACGACTGTAACGATAACAAGGTCGACCTGTCTAAAGAGCTGCAATACCTTCAAAATTATATCGACCTGCAAAAAATAAGGTTTAGCGATAAGGCGTATATTGACTATAAGGTTGAAGGCAAAATTTTAAACCAGCAGATAGTGCCACTGCTGCTTATTGCATTTATTGAAAATGCCTTTAAACATGGTGTTGCCAACAACCCGCTTACCCCTATCAGGTTGTTGATTGATGTTGACGAGGAGCACCTGCATTTTTATATGCAGAATAAAAAACATACCAACAATCGTGATGCCTCGGGCGGAATTGGTTTGAATAATGTTAAACGTAGGCTAAATTTGCTATATCCAAATAAATATAATTTGGATATACGCGACGAAGCGGACACTTACACAGTTGAATTATCATTAGTTTTATAAAATGATTAGATGCCTTATTGTTGATGACGAGCCTTTGGCATTGCATATACTGGAAGACTATATTTCAAAAATTCCGTTTTTGCAATTAGTTAAGGCCACTACCAACCCAATTGAAGCGCTAACCCTGGTGCAGGAAAAACTGGTGGACCTGGTTTTTTTGGACGTGCAAATGCCCGAACTTACCGGCATACAGTTTTTGCGCATTGCCAACGGCAAGGCCAAGGTTATTTTAACCACCGCCTACCCGCAATACGCCTTGGAAGGCTATGAACTTGATGTTATCGACTACTTGTTAAAGCCCATTGCATTCGACAGGTTTTTTAAATCGGTACAGAAGGCACAGGGGGTGTTGCAACCCGCCGCTGCTCCTATTCAACCCGAGCCGGCTCAACACCATCCACAGCAGCAGCAAAATGATTTTTTAAGCGATTTTATCTTTGTAAAAACCGAGCATAAAATCCAGAAAGTGTATTTAAACGATATTCTTTTCATAGAAGGGTTAAAGGACTATATTTCGATATTCACCCCCGGCGAACGCATCATCACCCTGCAAAATATGAAGAAGATGGAAGACGCCCTGCCCGAGAGGAATTTTATCCGGGTGCACAAATCATACATTGTATCCATCAATAAAATTGACAGTATAGAACGAAGCCGCATTTTTATTGGGGATAAAGTGATTCCCGTTGGCGATACTTATAGAGAAGAATTTTTTAAGATTATTGACGGGAAGAATATCTAGCCCCCCAGCCCCCTAAAGGGGGAGCAAAAAGCTGGTTTCGAAGCTGTTCCCCCATTAGGGGGCTAGGGGGCTAGGCTGCCCAAGCTGTTTCCTGATTTCATCCTCCGCCTGCAACACAACATCATCCGGTTTCCTGCCCTCCATTTCAATAGGCGGCAGTACCGTCCACGACATGCTTAGGAAGGTATTTAACGGAAACTTGCCATACCGCACCATTTTCCATGAATTGTCAATAGCAACCGGCACTATCAGCGCTTCCGGACATTTTTTTAGCAACGTGGCAACACCAGCAGCCCGGAATCTTTTTATGATCCCATCCGCAGCGCGGGTGCCTTCGGGGAATATCATTGCCGACCAGTGTTTTTCTTTCATGTCGAGGCCCAGCCTGCCGATTTCGGTTAAGGATTGGCGCGAGTCGTTACGGTCGATGTTGGCGGCACCGCCGTGGCGTAAGTTATATGATATGGATGGGATGCCTTTGGCCAGTTCAATTTTCGAGATAAATTTTGCATGGTATTTACGAAGGAAGTATATCATTACCGGTATATCGTACAGGCTCTGGTGATTTGCCACAAATATCATTGGGCGTCCTTCAGGAAGGTTTTGTTTGTTTACGAACGAAACGGTGTTACCCAAAGCATAATAGGTGCTCACCAGGAAAAAGTTCAGCACATCAACCGAACGTTTGTGCGCCTGGTAGCCAAACCAATTAAAGCATACCCATTGTATGGGATGAAAAATAAGCAGCGCCAGTCCAAAAAGAATGTAATGGATTGGCGTTAAAATGATGCCGAAAAGTCTTCTCATAAAGTAGCGCAAAATTAGGAATTTTGGTTGATTAAGTTGGATTAGGTTGATTGAGTTTTTTAACTTCTGCAACGCTTACAACCACTACAACATTTACAACCGGCCTTCCAATATCAACAACTGCACCCGTAACACCGCAGCCACCGTCATGGCATCGGTTATATCGCCGTTGCATACCATGCTGTACAATTCGGTAAAGGGTAGTTTTTTTATTACCAATTGCTCGGTATCTTCCGGTTCGGCCTCAAACTGTTTTAAACCCCGGGCAAGGTAAAGGATGCTCAGTTCGTCGCTAACCGAGTTAGATAAATGCAGGCGCTGCAGTTCCGTCCAGTTGTCGGCTTTAAGACCGGTTTCTTCCAGCAATTCGCGTTTAGCCGAATCCAATGGGTCGGTGCCAACAGGGCCGCCGCCCTCGGGCATTTCCCAGCTGTATTGCCCCAATGCAAAGCGGAACTGGCCAACCAGGTAAGTATTCATTTCATCATCAAGCGGCAAAACCCCTATTGCCCGGTTTTTAAAATGCACTTTGCCATATATACCTGGATTGCCTGATGGATTGATAACCTGGTATTCAGTTACGTTTATCCATGGATTATCGTACTCAACTTTTTCGGCGGTTATTTGCCAGGGATTATCTTCGGGGTGCTGCATATTATTTAGATTGAACCAGTAAAATTAAGCTAAAAGGCGATAGCACCTTAGTTATTTTGCATTAAGCATCATGTGAAAGCTCTGGTCTTTGGCTAATTTGTCCCAATACCGGGTTACGTAGGCTTTTACAGCTTTGGGCAACTCGTCGAAAGATTTATCGATCGTCAGTTCCGGCTCATCGCTGTCGCTGTCAGGTTCGTAAGCCCTGATAGCGTATTTTTTGTTTTTGTAGTGCAGCATCAGCTTCCAGTTCGTACCTACGAACTTTTCCTTCGGCTTCTCTATCCAGTAACTATAAACGATTATGGTTTCATAAACGCCATCTTTGTCTATATCTACAAACTTGGTGTAATCGTCGGCCATGCCAATTTCAGATTCTGCAAAGTCCTTTATCTGCCAATCCTGCGCATAGGCACCGTTTATTTTGGTATAGGCTGTGCAGAAAAAGTTTTTACCTTCTTCGGTGGCGGTAGCCAGCAGCAGGTGCTGTCCCGCAGCATCTTTATATTCGTAGCATTCCTGAACTTTCCCTTCAAATTTAACCGGGATGGGAGCTTTAGCCCGAACTGTATCATTAGCCTGTATGGTTTTCACATACATTTGGGCACCGCTTTGCTGCACCGCAAGCGTTATTGTGGCTATCAGCACAAAGAAGAGTTTATTCATTACTAAGGGGATTCGGTATAAAGCTACAAAATAGCCCTTACCTGCCAAACGCCCACACCAAAAACTTAGGCATAGCTTTGGCCCAGGTTTCGGTATTGTGGCTGCCGCCTACCATTTCAACGTATTGAACATCCGCCGGACGGGTAAAACCTTTATCTTCCAGCTCTTTTATCAGGTCGACGGTATCGTCAATCGAGTCAATTATCCCGTTTTTGTTGCGGTCGCTGGTTTCGTCTTTGGTGCCGGTTTGCAACCAGATTTTAATGCCGGGCTTTACTGCGGTATTCCGCACGATGCTGTGCATGATACGGTCGCTTTCGGTGTAACCTTTTGTCAAATCCTTGCTTCTCCACCAAAACGAGCCGGAGAATACACCTGTTTTGTCGAACAATTGTGGATTACTCCAGGCAATGTCAAGCGCAGACAATCCGCCTAATGAAAAACCGGCAAAAGCCGTTGAATTAAATGTCTCTATGCCGGTAAGTTTGGTAATTCCCGGTAATAGTTCAGTTTTAATAAATTCGGTGTATTGGGCTGCCTTTGCGCCGCGTTTTTTAAAATCGGGCTTGCCGGCTGTGCCATATTCCTGCAGGCGTTCGGGGCCTGCATGTATAGCCACCACCAACAGCGGTTTTATCCTGTTGGCATTCATTAAATCTTCCAGCGTATCCTTTAACTGCAGGCTTTCAATTTCCTGGCCGTCGTTAAGCAGCAATAAATTAAGGGGTTCTGTTATTTCGTTATCTTCGGGCATCAACAACGTGCAGGTTACATCGCGTTTCAGCACGTCCGATTTTAGGGTGATATTATTTTCAGTGATAGCTATCTCCATCTCAAGCCAGCTCGCGTACATCTCTATTAGTATTAATTAAAGGCGCAAATT
The DNA here is from genome assembly GCF_024055575.1 of Mucilaginibacter flavidus. Classification (GTDB taxonomy): domain Bacteria; phylum Bacteroidota; class Bacteroidia; order Sphingobacteriales; family Sphingobacteriaceae; genus Mucilaginibacter; species Mucilaginibacter flavidus. The sequence continues at coordinate 103,968 of NZ_JAMXOE010000002.1, forward strand.
TACGGATTTCAATTTGAAGATTAGCTGATTTGAAAATTTGATGATATTGAGTTGATAATCCGGCAGTAACTGTTGGTTTGGATAGCTGAAATTTAACCACAGAGAGTCAGAGAATACACAGAGAGCACTGAGCCAGTCATTTCGTTTTTTTTAATCTCTGTGACCTCCGCGTTCTCCCCCGTGTCTCCGTGGTTAAAACTGCAATTGATTTTCAAATCTTCTTATTTTCAAATCAATTTATTTGTAAATCAAATTATTCCCTATCTTACATTCATAAATAAATTAAAACGATTTGGTAGAAAAATATCACCGCTGGTATTCCCAGAACCTTGGGCTTGATGTAGAGATGCTGGTTTTTGGCGACCGCGGCTACCCTATCATCCTGTTCCCTACATCGCAAGGCAAGTATCATCAAAATAAAGATGAAGGGCTTATTGAAAGCGTGCGCTGGTTTATTGACGAGGGGCTGGTAAAAATTTATTGCCCCGATAGTTTCGATTGGCTTACCTGGTACAACAAAGGCGTTCATCCGCTCGAGCGGGCCAACCGCTATAACTGGTACGATAAAATGCTGAACGAAGAACTGGCACCCTGGGCCATGCATGAAACCGGCGTAGGTAAAGTGGCCACAGCGGGCTGCAGTTTTGGTGGCTATCACGCGGTTAATTTCGCACTCAAACATCCCGACAAAGTGGGCAACCTGTTCAGCATGAGCGGGGCATTTGATATTAAGCAATTTATGGACGGTTTTTACAGCGACGATGTATTTTACAACAACCCGGTTGATTTTTTACCCGGCAGCAACCTGCCCGATTTATGGCACATGAACATCATCCTCGGCACAGCAGAACATGACATTTGCCGGGAAGATAATAATCGACTGTCAAACATTTTAAGCCAAAAGCACATTAACCATTGGTTGGATGTTCGGCCCTTTGCAAGCCACGACTGGCCAATTTGGAAGGAAATGTTTCCGCATTATTTGTCGACGATAAAATAGATACAAGAGTCAAGAATAAAGATACAAGAGTCAAGAATAAAGAATAATCAAACACCACTACCATGAAAAAAATAGGCATATTATTCGGACAGGAAAAATCATTCCCGCAAGCATTTGTTGACCGTATCAACCAAAAAGCCGAAAAAAATATAAGCGCAGAGTTTGTGCGCATTGACAAGGTAATGCAGGCCGAGCCGCAGGGCTACGCAGTAATTGTCGACAGGATATCGCAGGACGTGCCTTTTTACCGGGCCATGCTAAAAAATGCAGCCATAACCGGTACTGCGGTAATAAACAACCCATTTTGGTGGAGCGCCGACGAAAAGTTTTTTAACAATGCGCTGGCGGTTAAAATCGGCGTGCCGGTACCTAAGACGGTGATACTACCGTCAAAAGACCACCCGGATGATACAACCGACCAATCGTTTCGCAACCTGGCTTACCCGCTGGACTGGGAAGGCATTTTTAAATATGTTGGCTTCCCGGCCTATATGAAACCGTTTGACGGCGGCGGCTGGAAAGAAGTTTACCAGATAAACAATCTTGATGAACTTTGGGACAATTACAACAAAACCAAACAATACGTAATGATGTTGCAGGAAGAGATAATTTTCGAGGATTATTTCCGCTGTTATTGCATTGGCGGCAAGCATGTGCGTATTATGCAGTACGAGCCGCGCAACCCGCACCATTTACGCTACGAACATGGCAAGGCACCGGCAGAAAAGAAACTGCTGGAAACTGTAAAAAACTATGTTATCAAACTGAATAAATATTTAGGCTACGATTTTAACACCGTTGAATTTGCCATTCGCAACGGCGTGCCGTATGCTATTGATTTTTGCAACCCAGCCCCTGATGCCGAAGTAACCAGCGTTGGCCAGGACAACTTCGACTGGGTAGTTGAAACCGCCGCTGATTACGCCATTGAACGCGCCAAAAAGCAGAAAGACGACAGCGATAACCTTACCTGGGGCGAGTATGTAAAAACAGGCGCAGCCGGGCATCACCTTTTATCATCAGAAAAAAAGGTGGAGAAGAAGGCTGACAAAAAAGAAGTAAGCAAGGGAAGTATTGACCATGGTATTGCGACTGAAGGAGAAGTGAAAGTTGCAAAGCCGAAAAGGGCAGTAAAAAAATAACGATGGGCTATCCATAGCGATGGGTTTTAAACCCATCGCTATGGATAATAAACAAACCAATTATAAAGGCTAAATAAAGATGAACGAATTTACCTTAGGTGTTGAAGAAGAATTTATGGTGGTTGACCCTGTGAGCAGGGAGCTAAAATCGCACGAACAAAAGATTGTTGACAGCGCCCAAAAGATACACGAGGACCAGGTAAAGGCCGAAATGCACCAGGCCGTGGTTGAGGTGGGCACCCATATTTGCCACAATACAACCGAAGCTCGTAAAGAAGTAGGCAAACTGCGCGGAACCGTGGCCATGCTGGCCGGCGATATCGGCCTGCGTATTGGCGCAGCCGGCACCCACCCGTTTTCGCACTGGCAGCACCAGCTGATAACCGACCACCCGCGCTATTTTGAAATTGTGGACGAGTTGCAGGAAGCCGCACGCTCAAACCTGATTTTCGGGCTGCATGTGCACGTGGGTATACAGTCGCGGGATATGGCCATTCATATTGCCAACCAGGTAAGGTATTTTTTGCCGCACGTGTATGCATTGTCGACCAACTCGCCATTTTGGGAAGGACGTAATACGGGCTATAAATCATTCCGCACCAAGGTGTTCGACAAATTCCCCCGCACAGGCATTCCTGATTATTTCAGCAGCATTGAAGAATATGATAATTACATCAAGCTACTGGTAAAAACTAACTGTATCGATAACGCCAAGAAGATATGGTGGGACATACGCGTGCACCCGTTTTTTGAAACTATCGAGTTCCGCATTTGCGATTGCCCTATGCTGATTGATGAAACCATGACTTTTGTGGCGCTGTTCCAGGCGCTGTGCGCTAAATTATATAAGCTTCGCCTGCAAAACATGTCGTTCATCAGCTATAACCGCGCACTTATCAACGAAAATAAATGGCGGGCAGCGCGGTACGGCATCGACGGTAAAATGATAGACTTTGGTAAGGAGATGGAAGTAAACACCCGTTCGCTGATATTGGAACTGCTCGACTTTATTGACGACGTTGTTGACGACCTTGGTTGCCGCGACGATTTGAACTATGTGCACAAAATATTGGAGCATGGAACCGGGGCCGACAGGCAATTAGCAGTTTACCAGCAAAATAATAACTTTGCAGACGTTGTTGATTACATTACGTCGCAAACGTTAAAGGGAATTTAATTTTTAAGATGATACAGACAGATAAGCCGGAAATCAAAGTTGCCATTCTTGATTTTTACGATGGGATAGCTAACGAGGGCATGCGTGCTTTCCGCGAGATTTTAGACAGGTACAAAGTAAAGAACGAACTGAATTTAAGCTACGAGGTATTTGACGTACGCAAGAAAGTTGAAGTACCCGGCACCGAATTTGATATTTATATTTCCAGCGGCGGCCCCGGCGATCCGATTGAAAGCGAAGGCAGCGAATGGGAGAAAAAATATTTCCAATTGGTTGATAAGCTGGAAGATCATAACCTGTCGAACACCTCGCAAAAAAAATACGGGTTTTTTGTTTGTCATTCATTCCAGTTAATGTGCCGCAAATATCAATTGGGCCATATCAATATGCGGAAATCACCGTCGTTTGGCGTGCTGCCGGTTAATCAAACCAGCGCAGGCAGAAATGAGCCTGTATTCGAAAATATGGCAGACCCGTTTTACACGGTCGATTCGCGACTTTGGCAAGTGATAAACCCGGATGAAAAACGCTTTACCGAGTTTGGTATGCAATTGCTGGCTATTGAAAAAGAACGCCCGCATGTTGATTTACCAAGGGCAATGATGGCCATCCGTTTCAGCGATTACTTTTTCTCGACCCAGTTCCATCCTGAAGCTGATGCAAAAGGTGTAAAATCGTTATTGCTGAAAGAAGAAAAAAAGAAAGAGGTAGTAAGCGAGCACGGCATTGATAAATACAACGAAATGCTGGAACGGCTGGAAGACCCTGATAAAATAACACATACCCAAAATACCATGATCCCCAACTTTTTGGACCAGGCTATTTTGAGTTTGCAGGAAGCATAAACTAAGATTTATAGGATTAAAAGATTCTTAGGTTCGCTTTTATTACCCAGCGTTTTCAAAATTGCAGACGTTAGTTTCTAATAAAAAACATGAACCCCGTCCTCAGAAAAACATACAACGCAAATTTCACCCCCGAAAAGTATAAAAACTTTATAGGTGATTTAAACGAGGGCTTGCGCGAGCCCATCGCTTTCCGCGTGGCCGAAACGCCTGTTTTTTTGACTGATGATTTCAGGGATAAATTAATCGTGGCAGGTAATGATATCGTTAAAACCATCCTGCAACCCAATTTTAAAGAGCTAACCGAAAGGGCGGTCCCGGAAAAATGGCGGGTAGCCAACGAAAACGATCATCCGCATTTCCTGGCTTTGGATTTTGGGGTTTGCAAGGATAGCGCAGGCAATATCGTACCCAAACTAATAGAATTGCAGGGCTTCCCCTCGCTATACGGGTTCCAGGTAAACCTGGCAGATAAGTTCCATGATAACTTCGATATTCCGACAGATCAAGCCATTTTTTTTAGCGGATTGGATAAAGAAGCTTATATCGATCTGCTTAAAAAAACCATTGTTGGCGATCACCAGCCCAAAGAAGTTGTTTTGATGGATGTGAATGCGCCTGAGCAAAAAACAGCGGTTGATTTTTACCTAACCCAAAAATTCATTGGCACACCGGTAGTAGCACTGGCTGATTTGGAACAGGAGGGGAACCAGCTTTTTTACCGTGTAAATGGCGAAAAGCAACGCATCAAACGTATTTACAACCGGCTGATATTTGACGAAATTGAATGCGATCCGGATATATTTGATAAAGTGGTGGATATAAGGCAGCCGCTTGATGTGGAGTGGATAACCCATCCCAACTGGTTTTATCGCGTGAGCAAATTTACCATGCCGTTTTTACAGGGTGATTATATCCCGAAAACGCAATTTCTGCACCAGCTTAAACAAATTCCTGCTGACCTGGAAAACTATGTGCTTAAGCCATTGTTTTCTTTCGCAGGACAGGGTGTTATCATCGACGTAACAGAAAATGACATTAAAAACATAAATGACCCGGAGAACTGGATATTGCAGGAAAAGGTAAATTATGAGCCTGTAGTACAAGCGCCCGACGGTGGTGTTAAGGTCGAAATCCGCCTGCTTTATTTATGGCCAAATGGTGATGAAAAACCAACCCTGGCCATCAATTTAGCACGTTTAAGCCGCGGGAAAATGATTGGCGTGCGCTATAACCAGGATTTTGACTGGGTGGGCGGAACGGTGGGATTCATGTCTTCGAAAGAAGAACCAAGAGCCAAGAATCAAGATTCAAGATAAAAAACGCACCCCAATCAGTCCTTGCTCTTGCTTCTTGGCTCTTGACTCTTTCGCCGTTAAACCTTATACTATTTCGGTTGTCTTTAGCGTATATATATAAATTGTATTAAATTTGTGACATGAACGTGCAGGTGACTATTATAGCGATACTATTTGCAGCAGCAGTATTTTATGTGTGCAGGCTGGTTTACAAAAACCTGTTTACCAAAAAAAGCTGCGGTGGCAATTGCAAATGCGGGGTTGATTTTTCGGCCATTGAGGCTAATAAACCATCGAAGTAAAAATAAGACCAATTTATATACTAACACAGTGTAGTATTTTCATATAAAAAAATTTAATGTCTGATAAACAGGTTTTCCAAACTGATACCCCTGGTAGATGGATCCGTTTTAAGTGGCTAAGCCGCGCAATTATAATTGTATTGGTTTTCAGCGTGGTTGCTGCTGCAATTACCGTAACGTCCAAGCATTACCCAAGCCTGCCGAATTTAAACCCGGCCCCAAAAAAGCTTACAAAAGAAGAACTTGACCAGCTAAAAAGATCGAAAAAGTTTAAAGATTTTAAGCTGGATAAAGGTGAGATACAAAAGCTTGCCCGCTCCCGTCATTTACATCAACTAAAACGCCCCAATAATAAAGACCGTATAAACGCTGCCTTTTACCGGCCATGGGAAGCGCAGGCGTACTCATCGCTTGTTGATAATTATCCGAAACTGGATATGGTGGTGAGTGAAGGATTTTCTATTCTGCCTAAGCGGGATACACTTGTTGCAAATATTGATACGGGCCTTATTAACCTGAATAAAAAGTATAAAAAACCGGTTTTAATATCACTGTCTAACTACGTTAATGAAAACAATGCCAAAGGCGGATATGACTCAAAAGATGTTGAGCGGATTATTAAAAATAAAACACTTAGGGTTGCATTTATAGACAACATTGCCAAACAACTTGCCCGTTTTAAGTTCCAGGGGGTAAATCTTGATTTTGACGAGATTAAAGACCGCAACAGCAAAAATTATATAGCATTTGAAAACGATTTGTACACCATACTGCATGGAGCGGGTTTTTTGGTTACGCAAAACGTTATACCTGATGACGACCAGTTTAACCTTGAGCGCCTGCAGCATATAAACGATTTTTTGTTTGTGATGGCTATTGACCAGCACAACGAAAGCAGCAATGCCGGCGACCTTTCAAACCAGCACTGGGTTGAAAAAATACTGGACGATGTTTGCACAAAAATACCAAGTGAGAAAGTTATTTTAACCGTTGCAGGCGGCGCAATTGATTGGCCGGAAACTAGTGTAGGTACCGGCATAGGTTACCCGCAAGCCATAAGTATAGCCCAGGAAAAAGGAAGCAAAATAACTTTCGACCCTGTTTCGGCTAATCTTCATTACAAATATTTTGATGACGACAGCCTTGAGCATACCGTTTATTTTACTGATGCTGCCACAAATTTTAACATTATCCGCATGGCGGATGACTGGGCAACCGGCGGTGTCGCTTTATGGCGTATGGGGTCGGAAGATCCTCGTTTATGGACATTTTTCGCAAAAAACCTGTCGATAGACTCGCTTAAAAAAACAGGTATTGATGTGAAACGGCTAACTTCTGTTGGTTTAAATAATAAAATCAATTACGACGGTAATGGCGAGGTGCTCGATCTGATAACCACCCCAACGCCAGGGCAAATTGACGTGCGGATGGATACAACAAACTATGTTATAACCCACCAACAGTATGTTAAACTGCCAACAAAATATGTAATAAAAAAGTACGGTTATGCGCCGGGCAAAATAGTGCTAACATTTGACGATGGTCCCGACCCCGACTATACACCCCGCATTTTAGATATTTTGAAACGTGAGAACGTGCCTGCCGCATTTTTTGTGGTAGGGTCGATGGCTGAAAAAAATGTACCCATTCTCCGGAGGGAGTTTGAAGAAGGCTACGAAATTGGCAACCACACCTTTTTTCATCCGGATATTTCAACAGTTAGCATATCCCGCGTTAATCTCGAGCTTAATGCTACCCGCAAATTAATTGAATCGGTAACCGGCCGCAGCACCATATTGTTCAGGCCGCCTTTCAATGCCGATGCCGAACCGCAAACCCTTGCAGAAGTTATCCCGGTGGCCGAAAGTCGCAGACAAAGCTATATTAACATTGGCGAGTCTATCGACCCATGGGACTGGCAGCCGGGCGTGACCGCTGATAGTATTATTGCCCGTACCATCAGGCAAAAAGACAACGGATCAATGCTATTGCTGCACGACGCCGGTGGCGATACCCGTGAGGAAACGGTAAAAGCATTGCCCGAAATCATTCATTTCTTTAAGAGTCACGGTTACAAATTCACCACTATTGCCGATGTTTTAGGTAAAACTAAAGACGACCTGATGCCGCCTATAAAAGACGATGCAAATTCGGGCGTGGTTGGTACGTTTTATAACTTTTTAATCGAGTTTTATTTTTACGGCAACTGGTTTTTGCTTTACCTGTTCCTGTCTGCCATCTTCCTGGCGGTTGGACGCGTGGTGTTAATTGGCATACTGGCAGTAAGGCAATACAGCGACGACCAAAAAGTGAACCGTAGCGTTGCCGACCCTACAACATTGCCACCGGTAAGCATAATTGTACCCGGATATAACGAGGAGGTTACGGCGATAAAAACAATACAAAGCTTGCTTAAAACTGACTATAATATCTTCGAAATAATTTTTGTTGATGATGGGTCGAAGGATAAAACCTTTCAGCTTGTCAATGACGCTTACGGGCACCATCCGCTGGTAAAAGTTTTAACCAAGCCAAACGGCGGCAAAGCATCAGCGCTAAACTTTGGCATAAGCCATGCGCAATATGAGTTTGTGGTTTGTATTGACGCCGATACTCAGCTTAAAGACGATGCCATCTATCATTTAATGACTTATTTTACCGACGAGGAGATAGGGGCGGTTGCGGGCACCGTAAAGGTAGGTAACGAAAACAATATCGTCACCCGTTGGCAGTCTATCGAGTATATTACATCCCAGAATATGGACCGCCGTGCTTTTGATCTAATTAACAGCATTACGGTTGTTCCCGGGGCGATAGGCGCATTCCGTAAATCGGCCATATACAAAGCCGGGGGTTTTACTTATGACACACTTGCTGAAGATTGCGATCTTACTATGCGCATATTAAAGCAAGGCTATATTGTAAAAAACTGCGCCGAGGCTATTGCCTATACCGAAGCGCCGGAAACCCTTAATGGTTTATTAAAACAACGTTTCCGCTGGAGTTTTGGCGTAATCCAGAGCTTCTGGAAAAATAAGGACGCCCTGTTCAACAAAAAATATAAGTTTTTTGGAATGCTGGGCATGCCTAATATTCTGGTGTTCCAGATTGTACTCCCCTTATTTTCGCCGCTGGCCGATTTGATAATGATCTTCGGGTTATTCAGCGATAAGCCCGGCAAAATCCTGATATTCTATGCTGCCTTTGTCGTGATAGACTTTATAGTAGCAATCATTGCGTTCTGGATGCAGAAAGAGGACTACAAAAAGTTGGTTTACATTATACCGCAACGCTTTATTTGGCGCCAGTTGATGTATTACGTTCTTTTCAAATCCATCCGCAAGGCCCTCAAAGGTGAATTGAGTGGCTGGGGTGCGTTGAAACGTACCGGGAATGTTATTGTGAAGAAAGAAGTTGTGAATAGTGATTAGAGGTTAGGGACTGGAGATAGGCGAAAATCGCTGACCCTTTGGTCTCTCATCAACTTTCCCACTTGTCTGCGTCATCAGTTGAATCAGCAACTACCTGCGATCAAAAATCAGCGGAATCAACGAAATCATGAAAATCAACGGTTCTTCGCTATCAAGCATACTGCATACGCAACAATGCCTTCTTCCCTCCCGATAAAACCTAACTGTTCGTTGGTAGTAGCTTTTATAGAAATATCTTCCACATCGATGCCCGCGGCTTTAGCTATATTGGCCTGCATCGCTGGAATATGCGGGTTAATTTTCGGCGCCTCAAGGCATACCATTGCGTCGATGTTATTTATTTCCCAGCCTTTTTCGCGCACCAGCACCATAACGTGTTGAAGCAATAACAGGCTGCTTATACCTTTCCAACGGTCGTCTTTGTTTGAAAAATGAAAGCCGATATCGCGAAGATTAGCTGCACCTAACAGTGCATCGCAAATGGCGTGTAATAAAACGTCGGCATCCGAGTGTCCAAATGCTCCGGCATGGTGCTCTAAATTAACTCCTCCTAAAACAAACGGGTGCTGCTCTTTTAGCTGGTGCACATCAAACCCAAAACCTACCTTAATTTTAGTCATTAATGTTTACGGGAATTTTTCTCGCCGCCAAAACTGGCCGATAAAGTGAAACGTAAAGTATTAGCCAGGGGGCTGTTTTGCTGGCTTGCAGCAAGATATGAGAAATCGAACGTAAAGCTTTCGTATTTAAAGCCAACGCCTGCAGTTAAATAGTGGGCGCCGCCTTTGTTGGCATTTTGATAATAGTAGCCTGTCCTTATGGCAAACAATTGATTATACCAATATTCAAAACCCGGCGAAATCGAAATTTCCTGCATCTCCTCTTTAAAGCCACCCGGAGCATCGGCAAATGAGCCAAAAATACCTGCCGGCACCGATATATTGTCGTCTTTACCTTTTATAATATTGCCATCCACATCCCTTATGGGCGGAGTTGGCACCAACAGCTTGTTAAAGTCAACAGTAAGTGTTATTTGGTTAAAATCATCAAGGTTGATGGTATTGGCAAACCCAATTTTTAAGTTAGCAGGCAAAAAGTATTTAGGCCCGGCATTGCTGTAGCTTATTTTTGAACCGATGTTTGAGATGTTAGTACCGAATGAAAAAACTCCATCGGTGCCAAATTCCTGCATCGGCTTATTGTAGTACAATGATACACCGGCCGAAAGTGCGTTACCCGCCTTTGCCTGCTGACCTGAGCCCGTTGCAAAGTATGCGTTTGACAGGCTGGAGTGTATAAAACCAACTGTTAAGCCCAACGAAAAGTTTTCGCCAAATTTACGTGCAAACGAGCCATTTACTGAAAATTCATTTGGAGTATAGGTTCCCTGCGGATTTTGGCTATTGTCAAAAAGTTGAATGCTGCCGTAATTAAAATACCGCAATGATGCGCCTATGGTATTGCGGTCGTCAACCTTATGTGCATAACTTAAATACGATAAACTGATGTCGGGAACCAATTGGCGCAGCCATGGGCTGTACGATAAAGACACATTGTCGTTATTTTCGAGATAGGCAAGTTTGGCAGGGTTCCAGAAGTTGGCGTTCACATCGGGTGTTAGTGCAACACCCGCATCTCCCATCGCTCCCGAGCGCGAATCGGGCGTAATATTTAAAAAAGGCACAGCTGTAGGTATGGCTGTAGCGTAATTTGAGCCATTAGAGCTGGTTTGTGAAAATGCCAATGCAGGCAGTAAAACCGAGACACCGACTATAATGGCTTTGCTGTATAAAAACTTCATCTGTGAAATTTACCCTTACTTTTAAAGTAATAAATATATGCTAATTGATGCCTATTACGTACATCCGTGCAAATAAGTTTTCCACCAAAAAAACAAGGAAAAATGTAACAAACCCGATACTTTTTTCGTTAAATGCCCGATAAAGTTTTAATTTCTTTTAAAGATTAGGGTTAAATAATTAGCATTTTAGGCAAAATGTTTTAAATTTACCCTTTAAATTAACTGTAGGAACATGAAAGTACTTTTTACTAAAACTGCAATAGTACTAATTTGCGCAAGCGCAGTGCTCAGCAGCTGTAGTAAGCATCAGCAATCTGACAAAACCGGGATGGCTTATAACGACAAAAACAATGGCGGTTATGAGAAATTCAGGCAAACACACCCATCACCGGGACCGGGCCTTATCCCTATTGAAGGCGGTACCTTTGTGGTTGGCGGCAGTGCGGACCAGGATGTTACTTATGAGTATAACAATATAAAACGCAGGGTAACTATCCCGTCGTTTTATATGGATGAAACTGAAGTTTCAAACCAGGACTGGTTAGATTACCTGCACTGGATAAATATCACCTACCCGCAGGACCATGAATTGTATTACAATGCAATCCCCGACACGCTGGTATGGCGCAAGCCGTTATCATATAACGAACCCTATGTTGATAACTATTTAAGGCATCCCGCTTTCCAGGACTACCCTGTTGTAGGTGTAAGTTGGGACCAGGTACAGGATTATTGTCAATGGCGTACCGACCGTACAAACGAAAATATTTTGCGTGAGCGTGGCAATTTAGTTGCATGGAAAGACATGAACGGCAATGGGAAAGGCAAAAACGCCGCCCCGGCGCCTGCCAGTAAAGAGCCTTTTAACACAGATATTTATTTGAACGGACAAATTAGGGGAGCCGGTATAGACGGCAAAAAGATGCTTCCCGATTTAAGCCCTAATGCAAAACCTTCGACCACCGGTAACGGAAAAGCTGGTAAAACTGTAAGGCCTGTGCGTTTAGAAGACGGTATATTAAAGCAAGGCTATCGTTTACCATCTGAAGCTGAGTGGGAATACGCAGCATTGGCGTTAATTGGCAATACCGAATTTGAAAATATTGACGATAACAAAGTATATCCATGGAACGGTCTTGGCGTACGTTCCTCAAAAAGGGCGACCCGTGGTTTACTGATGGCTAACTTTAAACGTGGCCAGGGTGATAATGCCGGCGTTGGCGGTTACCTGAATGATAAGGCCGACATTACTGCGCCTGTTAGGCAATACCCGCCGAATGATTTCGGCTTGTATAACATGGCCGGAAATGTAAATGAATGGGTACAGGATACTTACCGTCAAACTTCGTTTGAAGAGTTTGATGACTTTAACCCATTCCGTGGTAACGAGTTTACCAACAAAAGGTTAGCCGATCCTACAAAGGGTTTATATGCCAAAGACAAATACGGCAAACCGATTAAAGATCCTTCGCATTCGAACAAAAAAATGAAATACAGCGAGTTGGTTGCTATGCAGGCACAGGCGCAGGCAAATGGTAACGCTCCGGCTACTCCAGGTGCAGCCCCCGCTAATGGTAATAACCCTGCTGCTCCAACCACTACGTCTGCTATTCCGGGTGTTAGGAACGATTTGGCTGGAAAACCTTATAACGCTGACTACAGGGGCTATAATGATACTGTTGTTACCTCGCTTTATGGCAAAACCACGCTGGTTAACGACCACTCGAAGGTCTACAAAGGTGGCTCATGGAACGATCTTGCATTTTGGCTAAACCCCGCAACCCGTCGTTTTATGGACCAGGACGATGCAAGCGCCGAAGTTGGTTTCCGTTGTGCAATGACCCTGGTTGGTGCTCCTGAAATTCACCCTGAAGGTAAACCGCATTACAGCATTAAAAAAGGGAAACCTTACAAGGCAACAAGATAATTTGAATATTATATAATAAGAAAGGCGCTCCAAAACCGGGCGCCTTTCTTATTTCTACGCGTTACGATCCTTTTTAAAACATCATCAACACCTGCCCTTTTTCAACTTTATCGCCAGGCTTTATTTTCACGTTTTTTACTGTAACATCGGCTGGTGCTTTGATGATATTTTCCATCTTCATAGCCTCCAGTACAAACAGGTTATCACCTTTCTTAATTTCCATGCCTTCGTTCACAAATACTTTCAACACCATGCCTGGCATTGGCGCCTTTATTTCGCTGACCTTTGCAGCGTTCAGGCTGCTTAAACCAAGCTTGTCCAGCAGGATATCAAACTGATCTTTAGCCGTAACATTGTAGGTATTGTTATTAACCTTTATTTCGGCAGTTTTATCGGCGACATTAAAATTAACCACTTCAACATTGTACGATTGCAGGTTGTTAATAACGTGATAGGCTGATGCATTTAGCTGCTGTAAATCTGCAGTTATTTTGTCACCATTTATCAGCAGGCCTTTGCCGTTCTGATCTACGTCAAAATTGTATTTTTCGTTAACTTTTACCTGGAGCATGGAGTTAGAGATTAGTGATTGGAGATTAGTGATTAGTTAAAGAGAGACTTACGAAATTTTTGGCTATTGGGTAAGCACGTACTGTATCATGTTTGCACCCATTTTAAGGGCCTTCACGCGATTTTCCTGGGTATCGTTGGCATAGGTGCCATAATCTTCCCAACCGTTGCCTAAATCGCACTCATAGGTATAAAAACAAACCAGCCTGCCTTTGTAAATAAGACCAAAACCCTGCGGGCGCTTGCCGTCGTGTTCGTGTATTTTTGGCAGACCATTTGGGAACGGGAATTTTTGGTGATAGATGGGATGATTCATCGGCAATTCCACAAAATCAAGCTCCGGGAAAACCTTTTTCATTTGGGGCCGGACAAACTGGTCGAGCCCATAATTATCATCGATCTGCAGGAAGCCGCCGCCGGTTAAGTACTTACGGAGGTTACGCACGTCCTGGTCGGAGAAGATAACGTTTCCGTGCCCGGTCATAAAAATAAAAGGGTAATTAAATATCTCGGCACTGCCGGCTTCAACCACCTCGTCCTCTTGCTGAAAGTTGGTTTTCAGGTTATCGTTGCAAAATTTTATCAGGTTTGGCAATGCAGTACGGTCGCCATACCAATCGCCGCCGCCATTGTATTTCAGCTTGGCCATTTTGTAGGTTGGCGCATTAAAGCTGCTGATAACAGCTACCAGGAAAAAGGCAAAGACTATATAAACAGTTTTCTTCATAAATATATTACCCGCTTTACCAGCCCCTTCGTCATTCTTCATTGCCTTCAGGAGGCGAAAAAGCAGAATTCAAATATATCAAATTACCTGTTCAAAAAATTCACTTCAAAACACGCTTCCAGCGCAGCAGTCTCAGTTCTTAAACGGCTTTCGCCTAAAGTTATGGCTTTAAAATCATTTTTTAACGCGCCATTAATTTCGGCTGGTGCAAAATCGCCTTCGGGGCCAATCAATATCAAGTAGTTGCTGTGCGTTTGTAACCCATCTTTCAGGTTTACTTTTTCGCCAACGTCGCAATGGGCTATAAACTGCTGCCCGCTAAAGGGCTTAGCCAATAATTGGTTAAATGTCAATGGTTCGTTTAAGACCGGGTGATAGGCTTTGATGGATTGTTTAATAGCCGAAGTAATTATTTTATTCAGCCGCTCAACCTTTGCATCTTTACGTTCGGACCGCTGGCAAATAATCAACGATATTTCGTCAATGCCAACCTCAGTGGCTTTCTCTAAAAACCATTCGGTACGCTCGATATTTTTTGTGGGAGCAATGGCGATGTGCAGGTAATGGTTACGCTTGTTAAACTCCGCTGTAACCGAATTTATTTGGAGGATTGTTCTTTTGGGGTGTGGGTCCAATATACTGGCAGCGTAAAGCCCGCCTTTGCCATCAATCAACTGCACCTCGTCACCTTTCTCCAAACGCATCACACGTATGGCGTGCTTGCTCTCCTCCTCGTTCAAAAAATACTGAGGGTGCGCTGGGTTGATGCCGGGTGTATAAAATAGCTGCATATTTTGGAAAAAAAGCTGAAAGCGTAAAGCTAAAAGGTAAAAATGAAATATCCGAGCGATTGCCCGATTATTTGGGGGATGCTCAAAGATGACCCGTTTTTAGGTATTAACCCGGTGCCTCCGACTATGAACTATGAACTATTAGCTTTAATGCAAATCAACCGTATCCTCTTCGTTTATCAGCAGCTCAAGCTTAACCGATTCAATGTTTTGGTCAGATTTTTTGAGCACGGTAATATTATATCCGTTTGATTCCTTCTGTTCGCCTACATCCGGAATTTTGCCAAATATGTCGCCCAGCCAGCCGGATACGGTATCAAAATCGCCGTCTTCGGGCAGGTCGTGCGGCAGGTGGCTGTTTACGTCGTAAATTGGCGCAAGGGCATTCACTATAAATTCGCGGTCGTTTACAACTTCAACTATTGGCTTTTCCTCATCATACTCGTCCTGTATCTCACCAACCAACTCTTCAACAATATCCTCCAGTGTAACCATGCCTGCCGTGCCGCCAAATTCATCAGATACAATGGCAATTTGTATGCGCTTTTGCTGCAGTTCGGCCATCAGGTCGTTAATTTTCTTGGTTTCAGGAACAAAGTATGGTTTGCGAATAATATCTTTTAAGACGACCTCCTCGCCACGCGCGAGCAGCGGCAATATATCTTTTGCGTGCACTATACCGATGATTTTATCTATAACATCATCATAAACCGGCATGCGCGAATAACCTTCCGAGATGATCGTCTGTACCAGTTCGTCGTGCGGAGTATTTACATCAACACCGGATATTTTAGTACGGGGCACCATGATATTTTTAACCACGCGCTCGTTGAAGTCAAACACATTTTGTATCAATTCATGTTCTGATGAGTCGAGCGCGCCGGTTTCCTTGCCTTGCTCCAGCAAGTACTGTAGTTCTTCGGAGCTGTGATGCGCCTCACCCTGGACAGGGTTAATGCCCATCATTCTTAAAATCCCGTTCGCCATGTAGTTTAACACCGTAATTAGCGGCCTGAACATAATGAAAAACACCCTAAGCGGCGCCGAAACGGCAAGTGCTGTTCTCATAGAGCGCTGTATGGCAATGTTTTTGGGGGCGAGCTCACCAAATATGATGCTGATAAACGTGATAAATATAAATGCAGCTACGTGCCCGAGATTTATTACAAGGTGCGAAGTTATTTCAATGCCGCACAACTGGAATACCCGCAACGCTACGTTGGTAAATACCTCCTCGCCTATTACACCCAGCGCCAGAGACGCTATGGTAATGCCCAGTTGCGTTGCCGCAA
Source organism: Mucilaginibacter flavidus (assembly GCF_024055575.1). Classification (GTDB taxonomy): domain Bacteria; phylum Bacteroidota; class Bacteroidia; order Sphingobacteriales; family Sphingobacteriaceae; genus Mucilaginibacter; species Mucilaginibacter flavidus. The sequence goes on from NZ_JAMXOE010000002.1 coordinate 120,271, forward strand.
GGTAGCCGTCAAGGTTACCCATAATATTGCGGGTAAGCTTGGCCATCCGGCTGCCCGATTTAACTTTAAGCTCTATCTGCGAACCGCGAACGCGTACCATAGCAAACTCAGCGGCCACAAAAAAGCCGTTGAGCAACACCAGGAAAAAGGTAAGAAAAATATATAAACCGTTTATTTCATGTTCAGGGTCCATACATTATTTATTGGTAAACCGGAAAAGTAGACTTATACAATTCCAAACTCTCGTTTATTACTTTATGCGCATAACGTACGCCCAACAAGTGTTCAATGGTTACGTTTTTATCTTCCAATTTTTTGTAGTCTTTAAAAAAACGTACAATCTCGGTCATGGCATGGGGAGGCAACTCGGCAAGGTCGTTTATATAGTTAACCGACATATCGTTTTTTGCTACAGCGATAATCTTGTCATCCTGTTCGCCATTGTCAACCATGTGCATCACGCCTACCACCTTAGCTTCAATAATCGACATCGGGAAAACATCGATTGAACAAAGCACCAGGATATCAAGCGGGTCATGGTCGTCGCAATAGGTCTGTGGAATAAAGCCGTAGTTTGCCGGGTACATTACCGACGAAAATAAAACACGGTCTAACTTTAAAAGGCCCGACTCTTTGTCAATTTCGTACTTAGCTTTTGAGCCTTTTGGTATTTCAATTATTGCGTTAACAATTTCGGGAACATTATCACCAGGCGAAACCTGGTGCCAGGGATGTTGTGTACTCATTTAATTTTCATTTAACTCTTTAACACTTCGTTTGGTTACCATTTGTTTGATAAAAGCGATAACCAACGGAATTGTTGTAATTATTATCAACCCGATTATGATATACTGCATATAATCCTTCAACTGTGGGAACCTTCTGCCGAGGAAATAGCCACTTAAAGTGAACGTACATACCCAGGCAAAGCAACCGATAAGGTTATAAATCGTAAATTTTCTAAGGTCGACTTTAACAACACCTGCAAAGATAGGTGCAAAAGTTCTAATTATTGGGAAAAATCTGCCTAAAACCAGCGCCATGCCGCCATATTTTGTGTAAAAATCTTCTGCAAGCTTCACATAACGCTGTTTAAAGAACAAAGAGTTGTTTTTATTGAACAGTTTTGGCCCCGTTCGGTAACCAAACCAGTAGCCGGTATAGTTACCCAAAACACCTGCGGCAATAAGCGAAAGCACAAGGGTATAGATAGATACGTCGAGCTTGCCGCTCGAGCATAAAAGGCCAGACATAAACAACAGGTAGTCGCCCGGTAAAAAAAAACCGAAAAATAGACCTGTTTCAGCAAATACAACAATAAGCAAAAAGTAAAACCCCAGGCTTATGATGGATTTAGCGTCCGTTAAGTTTTGAAGGTGTTCCCAAAAATTGTCCATGCGCTATCCGTAAAACTACAAATATTATGTGAATTTGTAATACCCATGTTACATAATTAAAGATGAGATAGGTGTTTGGTGGAATATGTTACAGAGGGATGAAAATTTATAACGGTAGGCGCCGACCCTGACATAGTTCATTTGTGGCGACGCAATGCTTTGCGTCTACCGTTGATGGTAACCTATTATTCAGAGACGGAAGTATTCCGTCTCTACGTCAGAATGTTTTTTTTATTCCTTAAAAAAATCTCGAAATCAAACTCGGATAAACCCCGATTAGAATAGTAACGATTGCCGAAAATCCAAGTACCAGTTTATAATAAACCGGCACCACCAGTTCGGTGCGCTCAGCATCGCGGAAATACATGGCCACTATAACCCTGAAGTAATAGAAGATGCTGATTATGGCATTAACAACTGCCAAAACAACCAGCCATACCTGCATTTGCATTAGCGCCGATGAGAACATGTAGAATTTACCGATAAAACCGGCAGTTAACGGTATGCCCGCTAACGACAGCATAGCAATGGTTAATACCAACGCCAGGAATGGATTCTTTTTGGCGAGGCCGTTAAAGCTTTCGAAACTATCGCTGCCTTGTTGTTGCTGCACCAATATCAGTGCACCAAATGCGATGATCGAGGCGATAGAATAAGCAGTAGCATAAGTTAATACCGAACTGCCTGAATTTGCGCCTAAGGCAACAATGGCAAACAACAGGTAACCTGCATGTGATATACTCGAGAATGCCAGCATGCGTTTAAAGCTATGCTGATAGAGAGCGGTGATATTGCCTATGAAGAGTGTTACAATCGTAATTACCAACAGTACCGGTACCCAGAAGTCGGACAGTGGCGCAAAGCAGGCCGAAAACAAACGCAGGAATGCAGCAAAGCCGGCTGTTTTTACCACGGTCGACATGAAGGCAGTAATTAACGTTGGCGAACCTTCATATACGTCTGGTGTCCAGAAGTGGAAAGGTGCAGCGCCTACTTTAAAGCAAAGGCCAACTATAATTAACAGTACCCCGGTATAAAACATTGGGGTTATATCTTTAGCGTGCGGATGGTCGAGCACCCAGTCGCGGATAGTTTCTAAACTAAAGGAGCCGGTTGCACCATAGATTAATGCTACACCAAATAATAAAAACCCGGTCGAAAATGCACCCATCAGGAAGTACTTTAAAGCAGCCTCGTTTGATGCAAAGTCGCTCTTTTTTATACCTGCGAGTATGTACAAGCTTACCGACATAATTTCGATACCGATAAACAGCATGGTAAGGTTATAAAACGATACCATTACAATAATGCCCGCCAGCGAAAACAGGATAATGGCGTAGTACTCGGCAATGTGATTGCTTATCTTTTCAAAATAGCCCCTTGATAAAAATATAATCAGGATGGTTGATATAATAGTAATTGCAGAAAAAGCTATAGAGAAGTTATCAAACAACATCATGCCACTATAAATTGGCACTGCGCTACTATTCCATTCGGCAACTGCAAAACCCAAAGCCGCAAGTAAACCAATAACTGTAACCGGCAACAAAGCTTTTTGAGCCTTGTATAAACCTAAATACAAAAGCACTAAAGGTAAAACGGATATGATGATTAAAGTATTCATTTATTTTAGTTGCGGAAATTTAGGGTACACTACATTAAACAAGTGGGTAACTGATGCTTCGGATATATGAAGTATCGGCTGCGGATAAACCCCCATTATTATTATTAAAGCACAAATAATTGATAGCACCAGGGTTTCCGACCCGCTGATATCAGTGAAAGTAACAGTAAGTTCGTTTGTAGGACCGTGCATTACGGTTTTATACATGCGCAGCATATAAACCGCACCAAATATCATAGTTAAGCCTGCGGCACTTACCATCCACACGTTCCATTGAAAAACACTGCTCAGCAATAAAAACTCACCGATAAAACCGTTGGTTAACGGCAGCGCAACAGTACCCAGTACTATAATTAAAAAGGCTATTGCAAATTTGGGGGCAGTTTTGGCGATACCGCCTAGGTCGCTGATAGAGCGTGTGCCTAAGCGCCTGCTGATAATGTCCCAGATAAAAAACATACCAACTACGTTAATACCGTGACTAAGCATCTGTATCATGGCGCCCTGTAAACCTTCAATCGTCCACACAAATATACCGGCAGCAATAAGGCCAACGTGTGCAATTGACGAGTAAGCCACCAGGCGCTTGCCATCGTTTTGTTTAAAGGCGATGATAGATGCGTAACCAATACCGATAACAGCCAGCATAATACACATGCTCTCCCAATCGAAAAAGCCAAGTGGCGCGTTAGGTATCATCCAGCGGATAACACCGTAGATACCCATTTTCAGCATAATACCAGCTAGCAACATGGTACCGGCAGACGGCGCCTCGGTATAAGTATCGGGCTGCCAGGTGTGCAGCGGGAACAACGGCATCTTGATAGCAAAAGCTAAAAAGAATGCCCAGAATACAAATGCCTGGTGATGTGCATCAAGGCCTAATTTATAAAACTCGAAAATATCAAATGTCTTTGCCGGTGTTTGCAGGTACAGGTAAATAATACCCAGCAGCATAAACAACGAGCCGGAGAAGGTATAAATGAAGAACTTAAGCGTAACCTTGATACGGTTTTCGCCGCCCCATAACGAACAGATGAAGTAAATGGGTATTAATGCAGCTTCCCATCCCACATAAAATAAAAAGCCGTCTAACGCGGTAAATACAAGCAATAAGCCGGCTTGCATAAACAGTACCAGGGCATAAAAGGCACCGGCATTTTTATACTGATGTTTATAGGTAGTTAAAATAATAAGCGGAACCAGGATTGTAGTGAGCAACACCATCATCATACTGATGCCGTCGATGCCTGCGCTAAAGTAAATACCGAATTTAGGTATCCAGGGAGCGTCAATTCCAAACTGAACACTGGCGTTGGGCACAAATTTCGATAAGAAGAACAAGGCTACCGCCAGCTCGGCTACCGAGAAAGTTAATGCCGCATGTTTAGCCGCATCGTTTTTAAACAATAGAACAGCAAGGGCTGCAATTACCGGCAAAAAAATTAAAATACTAACCGTCATCTTTTGTTGTAAACGCTAATCGTTCGTTATGCTTTAATTAAAATGTACATCAATATTGAGATGATGCCAACCACCATCATAAATATATAAAACCCTACATTACCCGTTTGCAGCAGGCGAAGGCCTTTACTTGTTTCAATAGTTCCCCTGCCAAGGCCGTTCACTAAGCCGTCTATTCCCAGGCGTTCAACCACTTTGTAAAAGAAAACCGATAATGCATCCAGCGGCTTGCGCACAATGGCATCATACAATTCATCGATATAAAACTTATGGTATGATATATCAACCAGTGCAGGGCGTTCTTCGCCATCTTTAACCGGTACGTGTGCATTTTTAATGTATTTAACATAAGCATAAACAAGGGCAAGCAATGCGCCGCCAACTGATATGCACATTAAAGTGATCTCCATACTTTTTGAGAGCTCAGGTGCTACCAGCAAGTGGGTCGATTTTTCGAAAACCGGCGCTAAAAAATGCTCTAATTCGTGGTGACCGCCCAGCGCTTCGGGAACGCCGATAAAACCACCAAATATTGACAGTATAGCCAGTACAACTAATGGGATAGTCATTGATGGCGGCGACTCATGTAAATGATGCTCCTGCTCATGCGTCCCGCGGAATTTACCGTAAAAAGTAAGGTACAGCATCCTGAACATGTAGAATGAGGTGAACATCGCAGTAACTACACCAATAATATACATTGGCGTGCTGTGCATAAATACGTGTGCCAGGATCTCATCTTTCGAGAAAAAGCCTGCAAAAGGAGGTATACCCGATATAGCCAGTGTGCCGATAAGCATGGTAGCAAAAGTTATTTTAAGCTTGCCTTTAAGCCCGCCCATGTTGCGCATATCCTGTTCGCCGCTTACCGCGTGGATAACCGAACCGGCGCCAAGGAATAATAATGCTTTGAAGAATGCGTGAGTTAATACGTGGAAGAATGCACCGGTATAAGCACCAACGCCCAGTCCTAAAAACATATACCCCAGTTGCGATACTGTTGAATAAGCCAATACCTTTTTAATATCTGTTTGTGTTAATGCAATCAGCGCGGCGATAACTGCGGTAGTTAAGCCTATTACAGCCACAATGTGCATGGTAACCGGCGCAAGCGTAAATAAAATGTTTGATCGTGCTATCATGTAAACACCGGCGGTAACCATGGTTGCCGCGTGTATCAGTGCCGATACAGGTGTTGGACCAGCCATTGCATCGGGCAGCCAGGTAAATAATGGCAATTGTGCCGATTTACCTACTGCGCCTACAAAAAGCAGGATGGTAATTAGTGTAAAAGGAGCCGAGGCAAAATCTTTCGTGGCAGCCAGGCCGAAAACTGTTTTATAATCGGCGCTTCCAAAAATCACCATAATAATGAAGATGGCTATGATAAAGCCCAAATCCCCGATCCGGTTCATGATGAATGCCTTCTTAGCAGCATCGGCGTAATCAGGATTTGTATACCAGAAACCGATAAGCAGGTACGAGCAAAGGCCTACACCTTCCCAGCCAATGAACATGATCAGGTAGTTCGATCCCATCACCAGCAACAACATAAAGAAGATAAACAGGTTTAAATAAGCAAAGAATTTACCGAAACCGGCATCATCCTTCATATAACCTGCCGAATATAAATGAATCAAAAAGCCCACCCCCGTTATAATCAACAGCATAATTGAGCTTAGCTGGTCGATTAAAAAAGAGAACGAAATTTTTACGTTTCCAGCGGCAAACCAGTTAAATAACGGAACATCGATACCATGCCCGGTAGCTTTTACCTGGAAGAAAACGGCCACACTTATACCAAACGAAATTAATACCACAAGGCTGCCGATAAAACCGACAACAGCCTTTGATAAAGTATTACGACCGATACCGTTAATTAAAAAACCGGCTAACGGTAAGATAGGAATAAGCCAGATATATTTGTCCATATAAAAACCCTTTGCCCCCTAACCCCCTAAAGGGGGAACGAAGCGTTGTTAATTTAATTTAAAAAAAATCCGAAATCGAAAATCCGATTTCCAAAATCCTCCTCACTCCTCCGCTATATAGCGGAGGCCGGGGGGCTTACCATTTCAGCCTGTTCAGCACATTAATGTCTACCGAGTTTGTATTGCGGTAAATCATTACTATTATAGCCAAGCCCACTGCTACTTCAGCAGCTGCCAGCGCCATAACGAAGAACACGAAAACCTGCCCGGTTGCATCGCCCCTGTAAACAGAGAAAGCAGTCAGCAGCAGGTTTACCGAATTAAGCATCAGCTCGACCGACATAAATATCACGATGGCATTACGGCGTATCAAAACTCCTATAACCCCTATCGAAAAAATGATAGCGCACAGCAATATGTAATGGTTAAGGGGCACGCCCTGCATAGTTTTAGTTAATGTTTCCATCAGGCTGTTTTGGGGTCTTTAGTTGCCAGTAATACCGCACCTACCATTGCCGATAACAGCAACACAGACGATACCTCGAACGGCAGTAAAAATTCGTTAAACAATATTTTTCCAAGGTTTTTCACCAGGCCAAGGTTAGGGTTGCTCAATAATACCGGCTGCGAAACTGTAAATGCCTTTAAAGCCGCTACGATGGTTATTAAAAAACAGGCACCGCCTATAAAACCGGCTATTTTAACCAGGTTTGATTTCCGGGGCTCCGATTCCTTATTCAGGTTGATGAGCATCAGCGTGTATAAAAACAACACCAGGATGGCGCCCATATACACTATAAAGTTAACGACAGCCAGAAACTGGGCATTCATTAAAATATAGTGGATGGTGAAAGTAAAAAATGTGAGTATCAGGTACAGGATACTATGTACAGGGCTTTTTGCAGTAATAACCAGTATTGAAAAAAATATGGACAGAAATGCGATGAAGTAAAATGTACTCATGGTTTATATTTCAAAATACCTTTACCCCTTTAAAAGAGCTGGGCAAAGGTATAAAACTTCTTTATTGATTTAAGGGAGCTTCTACTAATTTGTCTTTACCGTAAATAAAATCTTTCCTTAAATAATCCGACTCAACGTGCGGGCCATCCAAATAAATGGCTTCCTTGGGGCATGCTTCCTCACACAGTCCGCAAAAAATACAGCGCAGCATGTTTATCTCGTACACGGCTGCATATTTTTCTTCGCGATATAAATGCTCCTCGCCTTTCTGGCGCTCAGCAGCAATCATCGTAATTGCTTCAGCAGGGCATGATAATGCGCACAGGCCGCAGGCAGTGCAACGTTCCTTCCCGTTTTCATCGCGTTTAAGCGAATGTAAACCGCGGAAATTTTCAGAATACTCGCGTTTTTCTTCCGGGTAGCTAATGGTTACCGGCTTTTTGAAAAAGTGCTTCATGGTAATTGCAAGCCCCTGCGCAATTGCAGGCAGGTAAGCTCGCTCCAAAAAATTGAGCGGCTTCGACTCAAGCACCTTTTTTCTATTAGTTAATGATTCCATCTCTGCGTTCAATTAAAAAAATGTTATCCATAACCCGGTAACAATAATATTGGCAATTGCCAGTGGTATAAGCACTTTCCAGCCCAAATCCATCAACTGATCGTACCGGAAACGGGGGATAGTCCACCTTACCCACATAAAAAAGAAAATAAACAAAAATATCTTGGCGAATAACACCGCGGTACCAATCAGCGGACCGATCGTCGGGCCGGTATGTGCCAGCACCCAATCCATTCCCGGGTAGTTATAGCCGCCCCAATACAAGGTAGCCATTACCGCCGATGAAATAAACATGTTGATATACTCGGCAAACAGGTAAAAACCCAGCTTCATTGATGAATACTCGGTGTGATAACCGCCTACCAGCTCTGTTTCGCACTCGGGTAAGTCAAACGGCGTACGGTTGGTTTCGGCAAAGGCACACACTATAAACAGTATAAAGCCAACTGGTTGGTAAAGTACATTCCAGTGCCAGCCGTGTTGATGTTCTGCAATTTCTTTAAGGCTTAATGTGCCGGTTACCATCAGCAACGCGATGATAGAAAGGCCCATCGAAATTTCGTAGCTGATGTTTTGCGATGCAGCGCGGATAGCACCCAACAACGAATATTTATTGTTTGACGCCCAGCCGCCTATCATTACACCATATACACCCAGCGATACAACGCCGAAAATGTACAGAATACCTACGTTTATATCAGTTACCTGTAAATCGAATGTGTGGCCGCCCATGGTCACCGTTTGCCCCCAGGGGATTACTGCGGAACCTATACAAGCCGTCAGGATCGCCAGCGATGGGCCTGCTATAAACAGGAACGGGCTGGCATTGGTTGGGATAATTTCTTCTTTTAAAAACATTTTGCCACCATCGGCCAGTGGCTGTAAGATACCCCATGGGCCTGCACGGTTAGGGCCTATCCTATCCTGGAAAAACGCCGCTATTTTGCGTTCGGCATAGGTAGAATACATGGCAATAACCAAACTGATAAGGAAAATAATCACTATCAGTACCAATTTAATTACTATATCTGCTAGTCCCATTATAAGCGTGTGTCTCGTTCAAATTGTTCTTTATTCGCCTCAATTAGTACCGGGTTTGTCTTCACAACCGGCAGTGGTACAAAATCGTAATGATTGGCGTTGATAACCGATTTATTAGATATGTGGCGCGGGCCGTCAATCACCCAATCAGAGGTTTTCTTTTTATCAAAGCGACAGGTATTGCAAATAAATTCTTCAACCTCGCCATACTGATCCTTGCGTGCGGTTACGCGTAATACCTCTTCGCCTTTGTACCACAGCGTTACCTTACCATTACAGCCCGGATGGTCGCAATCGCGGTGGGCATCAACAGGCTTGGTAAACCAAACGCGGTTTTTAAAGCGGAAGGTTCTATCGGTAAGCGCACCTACAGGGCACACATCAATTACATTTCCTGAAAAATCGTTGTCAACAGCGGCTTGTATGTAAGTAGATATCTCCGAATGGTCACCGCGGTTTAATATACCATGTATGCGATGGTCGGTAATCTGGTCGGCTGTAAATACGCAGCGGTAGCACAGAATGCAGCGCGTCATGTGTAGTTGTATCTTATCGCCTATATCAATTTTCTCAAATGTACGGCGGTCAAACTCATAGCGGGTTTTGGCCACACCATGCCCGTAGCTAAGGTTTTGCAAATCGCATTCACCGGCCTGGTCGCAAATCGGGCAATCAAGCGGGTGGTTAACCAGCAACATTTCAACGATACCTTTGCGTGCCTCAAGTACTTCGGGCGAGGTAATGTTTTGTACTTCCATACCGTCCATTACCGTAGTACGGCATGATGCAACCAGCTTAGGCATAGGGCGAGGGTCTTTTTCAGAGCCTTTGCTTACCTTAACCAAACAGGTACGGCATTTACCACCGCTGTCCTTCAGCTTAGAATAATAGCACATAGCAGGCGGAACGATATCGCCACCTATCTGCCTCGCGGCATTAAGTATGGTTGTTCCCGGTTCTACATCAATGGCAATGCCATCTATTGTTACTTTCATTGACATTTATATAACGTCCTTTTATATTTTAGGATTTGCATCCTTAATTGTTCATTCTGTATCAGTTGCTGCCTTAGCTACCCGCCCTGTACAGTTCGCGATTGCTTCGTTCCTCGCAATGACAAGCGGTGGCCTACGCCACCGTCTCTTCCTTCTTTGGCAACGGATCAGCATAATGTGCCAGTCCGAAATTCCTTGTTACCGCTTCGGCGCCATTGGTTACGTGCCATTCAAACTCATCCCTGAAATGGCGTATCGCACTGGCCACCGGCCATGCTGCTGCGTCGCCCAGCGGACAAATGGTGTTACCTTCAATCTTTTTCGATACATCAACCAAAAGGTCCATATCGCTCAATTTGCCATGACCATGCTCCAAACGGTGCAATACCTTCTCCATCCAGCCTGTACCCTCGCGACATGGCGAACATTGTCCGCAGCTTTCGTGGTGGTAAAAACGGGTGAAGTTCCAGGTGTTGCGCACAATACATTGGTCCTCGTCGTAAGCTATAAAGCCACCTGAACCAAGCATGGTGCCGCTAACAAATCCCCCATCGGCTAATGATTCATAGCTCATCAGGCGGGGTTCGTTGTTTATTGTCTTTAAAAACAAATTGGCTGGTAAAATTGGTACTGACGAACCGCCTGCTACAACCGCTTTTAAACGTTTACCATTTGCTATGCCACCGCAATATTCATCGCTGTATAAAAATTCTTCAACCGGCAAACCAAGGTCAATTTCGTAAACACCAGGGTTCTTTACATTACCACCAGCCGAAATCAGCTTAGTACCTGTGCTGCGACCTATGCCTATTTTAGCATACTCTTCGCCGCCTTCATTAATGATAGGCACAACAGCTGCAATCGACTCTACGTTGTTTACCACCGTAGGGCAGCCGTATAAACCTGCAATAGCCGGGAATGGCGGTTTTATGCGCGGGTTACCGCGTTTACCTTCCAACGACTCCAGCAATGCGGTTTCTTCGCCGCAGATGTAAGCGCCGCCGCCGGGTTGTACATAAAGCTCCAGGTCGTAACCTGTTCCTAATATGTTCTTTCCTAAAAATCCTTTGTTTTTTGCTTCGGCAATGGCCTTTTCAAGTATCCGTATCTGCGGCATCATTTCGCCGCGAACGTATATGTATGATGTTTTTGCACCCAACGCAAAGCTGGCAACTATCATCCCCTCAATTAGTAAGTGAGGTATGTAAGTCATCAGGTAACGGTCCTTAAAAGTTCCGGGCTCCGACTCATCGGCGTTGCAAACCAGGTAACGGGCAACTCCTTCGGGCTTGGCCAAAAAGCTCCACTTCATCCCGGTTGGGAAACCTGCACCGCCACGACCACGCAAGCCCGATTTCTTAACTTCTTCAACAATCTCGTCGGGCGACATTGTTTTCAAAGCCTTTTCAACCGAAGCATAGCCGCCGTTTGCACGATAAACATCAAAAGTGTTGATGCCCGGTACGTTTATATTCGTTAAAAGTAATTTGCGTGCCATCTACTGCTTAATATATCCTTTTGGTATGCCTGTAAAAATTTATATGCCTGATGATGCAGCTTGCAAAGGCCGCCCCCACCAGGATTTTTAATAATACCGGAGTTTTGTCGAACCCATCGTTGTTATATCCTATAACAGTTACGGTGGCAACAAATAATAAATCCGTTATTAATAAAACTTTGTTCATTTTAATTACGTGCCTTAACTTTTAAATCTGCAATTAACGCGTCAACCGACTGGTTGGTTAAATTTTCATAAAAAGTGTATTCGGGCCCTATTTGTAACACCGGTCCGTAACCGCAGGCGGCAAGGCATTCCACACCGCGCCAGCTAAACAGGCCGTCAGAGGTAACTTCACCTTCTTTTACACCCAGTGTTTGTTCAATATGGTCCATTATTTTTTCGGCGCCTACAATGCCGCATGGTCCGGTGCGGCAAACCTCCAGCACGTATTTGCCCTGCGGGCGCATAAAATACATGCTGTAAAAAGTGGCCACTTCGTAAACCTCAATATCCTGTATTTTCAGGTATTCGGCTACCTTATCCATCGCCTTTGAGCTTAGCCAGCCATATTCGGCTTGCACAAGGTGCAAAATAGGTAACAATGCCGATTTCTGCTTTCCTGCGGGATAGCGGCTTACTATATCATCAAACTGTTTTACCAGCTCTGGGCTAAAGGTAACCTCCTGCTGTTGTTCGTCAACTCTAAGCATCTAACTCTCCGGCTATAACGTTTAAACTACTCATGTTAATAATTGCATCACTCAATAACATCCCCCGGCTCATTGGCGCGTACATCTGGTAATTGATAAAGCTTGGCCTGCGGAAATGCAGCCTGTAAGGCGACCTGCCTCCATCATTCACCAAATAGAAGCCCAGTTCGCCATTTGCGCCCTCAACCGAATGATAAACCTCGGTAGTTGGGGTCGGCACCTCGCCCATCACTATCTTAAAGTGATAAATAAGGGCTTCCATGTTATTGTAAACTTCCTCTTTTGGCGGAAGGTAAAAATCAGGTACATCGGCGTGGAAAATATCTGTTGGCTCTTTTTCGAGCTTAGCCAGGGCCTGCTCAATTATGCGCAGACTTTGCCACATCTCTTCGTTACGCACCAAAAAGCGGTTGTAAACATCGCCATTGGTACCAACGGGTACTTCAAATTCAAAATCTTCGTATGACGAGTAAGGGTTCATGGCCCTCACGTCGTAATCGACACCTGTTGCACGCAGTATCGGGCCGCTCCAGCTGTAGCTTAACGCTTCTTCGGCAGTAACCGCAGCTACGTCACGGGTACGATCAACGAATATCCTGTTACGGTTAAACAGTGACTCGAACTCTTTTAATGTTTTAGGGAATGTCTTTAAAAACTTGCGCAGCTTGTCAAATGCAATAGTATTAAAGTTCCGTTCGAACCCGCCTATACGACCAATATTGGTTGTTAAGCGCGAGCCGCAAACTTCTTCATAAATTTCATAAATAGCTTCACGGTGCTCCATCATATACAGGAAACCCGTGAAAGCGCCGGTATCAACACCCAATACGCCGTTGCAAACAATGTGGTCGCTTATACGGGCCAGCTCCATTACAATAACGCGCAGGTAATCCACACGTTTTGGCATCTCGATACCCAACAGTTTTTCAACTGTCATGTGCCAACCCATATTGTTTATGGGGGATGAGCAGTAGTTGAGCCTGTCGGTTAGCGGGGTTATCTGGTAAAAGGGCCTGTGTTCGGCAATTTTTTCGAAGGCGCGGTGTATGTAGCCTATGGTTGATACGCCGCTAACAATGCGCTCGCCATCCAACTGCAGCACATTCTGGAAAACACCATGTGTTGCCGGGTGCGTTGGCCCCAAATTCAGGGTCGACAGCTCATTTTGCGGGTCGTTATCTGTATATACCGGATGGTTTTGCATCTCTGTTATCTTCCAAAAAAGTAATCTTTCTTATCAACACGGTTCGGGTCTTCCAGCGGAAATTCTTTTCGCATCGGGAAAGCCGTCATGTCGTCAACATTCAATATCCTGCGTAAATCAGGATGGCCGTCAAATATAACCCCAAAAAAGTCATAAGTTTCGCGTTCCATCCAGTTGGCACCATTCCAAAGTTCGGTAGCCGTTGGCATGTGCACATCGCCATCGGTCATGAATACCTTAAGACGGATACGTACATTGTTAACCAGGCTGTGCAAATGGTATATTACGCCTATTTGCTTTTCCTGCTCCGGATAGTGGATAGCGGTTATATCAGTTAAGTATATAAACTGAAGAGCAGCGTCATTTTTTAAATAAGATAAAATGGCAATAATGTTGTCTTTGCCGGTTTCCAGGGTAAGCAAACCAAAAGGTTCACCAACTACAGTAAGCTGTTCCGGGAACTCCGCGTTTAATTTATTTAAAAGCTCTTCGTTTGAAAATTTGCCCATTATTGTATTCCGTATGAAGCTAATAGTTTTTGGTATTGCGGCTCATTTCTGCGGCGCAGTGTTTCGGTTTGTACCAGTTTCTGGATTGCCATAAAGCCATCAATAATAGCCTCAGGACGAGGCGGGCAGCCGGGCACGTAAACGTCAACCGGGATCACCTCATCAATACCCTGCAAAACCGAATAGGTATCAAAAATACCACCGCTTGATGCACAGGCGCCAACAGCCATTACCCAACGGGGCTCGGCCATCTGCAAATATACCTGCCTTAACACAGGGCCCATTTTTTTCGATATCGTGCCCATAACCATCAGCAGGTCGGCCTGGCGTGGCGAGAAGCTCAAACGCTCGGCGCCGAAACGAGAAAGGTCATAGTGCGAAGCCATGGTGGCCATAAATTCAATGCCGCAGCACGAAGTGGCAAACGGCAGTGGCCATAATGAATTTGAACGCGCTAAACCTATTGCTTTATCAAGCGAGGTGGCAAAAAAACCTGCACCTTCTACGCCTGCGGGGGCATCAACTAATTGAATATCACTCATGATGTATTTGATACAAAAACCCTTCCATTTTTACTCCGTAATTTCAAACCTATTGCAACGCTTGTGAGCTTATAACAGATTGTATACTGCCGGTAAAAAAGTTTGACAAATTTACAACAATTTATAATGTAAGAGATACACTATGCAATAAGGTGAATATATTTAGAATTATTCCAAATAGTCATTGGTCATTGATAGCAACAACTCTATAACTAACTCTGCTCTATCTTTCAGTCTTTCTGACTTTCGGTCTTTTCTGACTTCAGACTTCCGACTTAATCCCAATCCAGCGCGCCTTTTTTTATAACGTAGAAAAAGCCCAATAGCAGCGTACCCATAAAGATAAACATCTCTATCATGCCAGTTTTGCCAAGATCTTTAAAATTTACTGCCCAGGGGTACATAAATATTACTTCCACATCAAACAGCACAAACAGGATAGCCACCAGGAAATATTTAATTGAAATTGGCGTGCGTGCGTTACCAATAACCTCTATACCCGACTCAAACGGGGTAAGCTTATCCTTGGTAGCCCGTTTTGGGCCAATTTTATGGGTTACAAACATGGTGGTAACCACAAAACCTAAAGCTACCAGCATTTGAAAAATGATGGGCAAATAATTAACGGGCAAACTTTGTACTTCCATGCTGCAAATATACAAATGGTTATATAATAAAAAAGCCTCCCGGTAAATCGGAAGGCTTTCTTTTATTTTTTAATAATTACTTATTTGCTTTTACCACCGGTTTTCTTGGTAGCAAAGTAATATTTTACCTGAGGGTTTTCAGGGTCAAATGTTTGTGCCTTCGTATATAAATCAAGCGCCTTGGCAGAGTCCTTTTCTTTATTTTCAGCGTAATTACCTAAGTAAGCAAGCGCAACACCCATAGATGTTTTTTCATCATCCTTAAGCGGCGTCGTTTTTGCAGTAATTAACTGAACATACTGCTCAAAAAACGGCTTAGCTAAACCTTTAATATTATTTCTATCGCCATCTTCAAAGTCTTTAACATTGGCATGGAAATATAAAATTTGCGCATTAGGCTTTGCACCTAGTTTACGTTCAACATAACTAAACGCAGTGTCAGCTTTGGCAAGAATTGTTGTATCAGGCTTTATAGTTTTATCTGTCTGCTGTTTAATAAGCTGGCTTTTGTAAACCTGGTAATAACTGAAAGCTTCTTTGAAGTGGTCGTTAAGTTGCGCGTTTCTTGATCTTTCAGTAAATGTCTTTAAGGCTTGGGCTGCGTCTGCATAATTGTGCAAATTATACAAAGTGGTGCCAATTTCACCATAAATATCCACGTTACTGGTATCGACAGTTAAAGCAGTGCGCAACGTTTGAACGCCTACAGAATCTTTTTTCTGTAATATTTGTGAACGCCCTAAATACAAATAATCATTTGGAAGCAAACGTTTTGCATCAGCTTCTTTTATCCATTTCGTCAATGCCGACTCAGCAGCAGGATAATCCTTATTTTCAAAAGCCGCGTAACCCAAATAACGGTAAGCTCTTAAATTACTTTTCGCTGATGCAGATAAATCAGTAGCAACTTTCTGCAATTGCACGTAATCTTTTGTTCGTACCAAAAAGTCAGCATAACGCATCTGCGATTCAACCGAGTAATCAGTAAGGCTGATGTATTTTTTGTATTGCTCAGCCGCATCTTTTACCAACGCATCGTATTTCGTTGGGTCTTTTGGCGACTCACGTAAATCGGTTTCAGCCCATTCGCGGTAAGCGGGACCGTAGTTAGGGTCGATAGCTAAAGCAGCTTTAAACTGGTCTTTCGATCCGTCAAAGTTATCAGCATATTGCCATAACACGCCCAGTGCCACGTTTGCAGCAGCCGATTTCTCCATCGCCAATGCACCGCTATAGCTGGTATAAGCATCATTGCTTTTCAATTGCGAACGATATGCATCGCCCATAGCGATCAGTATCTCGGCATCTTTCGGATTAACCGCTTTGCCTTTGGTTAAAACAGCAATAGCTGCGTCAGCATCTGCAGGTGTAATTTTCGACCCGTTAATTCCTTTACTGCTGCCATTAACCGGTAATAAATAGCTTAGGCCAATGTATAAATATGGCTTGCTGTTTTTACCTGCTACGGCAATAGCCTGGTTAAAGTTATTGGTAGCTGTTGCATTGTCTTTTTCGATGTGGGCCACGGCACCAATACCAACCATGTTTAATGGCGATTTCGAGTTTATGGCTAAACCTTTGTTAAATATGGCCTTTGCCGAGTCGGCATAGTCCTGCTTAATGTATACCCAACCCAGGTAAAAGTAGTTTTCGTCTTTGTCGGCCTGTGTGGTTGTCAGGTTTTTAAGCATAGATTTTGCTTTCTGATACTGCTCGGCATCGATAGCCTTTTTTGCATCGGCTAAACTCTGTGCAAATACCGATGACCCCAAAAACATCAAACCCAGCCCTGCTCCGGCTATCTTACTGATCATTTTCATTTTGCGTTAAATTTTTTTAAAGACAGTGGTATTTAAAATGAACAGCTAATTTAAAATAAAGCCGTCATAAATATCCCACCGGATTAATAATTTATTTTAGTTATTTATAGCTTGCCACGCCTTAAAGCGTGATTTAGTTAGTTACGTAAGCTTGCTACAGCAATGTTGCATTTACAATAATATAAATTTTTGACTAAAAATCAACAAACAAGTTTAAACAAGTTTGTACAATATTATATCATTGTACTATTTTTTTCACTATGTTGACCTCCCTGCCGGGAATATCAAACGGTAAAAGTCCCGATTTAAGAATAATGCGCTGCCCGCGGTCGCCGGCAATAAACGCTGCAAATTCCATACCTAATCCCATTTTACCCGTGAAATTTAAAATATATAATTTACGGGTAAGCGGGTATTGTTTCAATGCAAGGGACTCCTGCGAAGGCAAAAAGTATTGGCCCGAAGGCTTGCTGTCATCCTTCACCCATACAATTTTAACCTTATTCACTGCGTCTTCGTAGTCTTTCTCAGGGTCATTGAGCCAACTAAAACCGGTAATACCTATAGCATTTGGGTGCGTGCTAACGTATTGTACTACTTCCTTATTTGATTTTAGCGAGTAAATATTTTTCTGTTTAAATTCCTTAGTACCCGAAAATTCTTTTAAATAACGTACCAAACCAGAGTTCGGGTTATCAAAAACGATGTCTTTATCGGTTTTAGTATCCCCGGTAAGCATCTTTTTTATCTCGCTTACGGTAATAGTGGTATCGTTGGAGGCCTGGTTAACAATCAATGCGATTGCGTCGATAGCAAAACAGTTAACAATCGGGCTTATATTTTTTGATTTAAGTACCTTGTTTTCTTCAGCAGTCATCTCACGCGACATCAAAAGCACCCTTGCACTGTCGGCAAATAACATATTTACGGCGTTGTTCTCGGGTGCATAAATAACCTTTGGGTGGCCATCTTTGTAAAGCGCGCCATAAACGTAAAGTTCCTGGTCAACAATCGGCTTTAACGATTCATCAACCACAAATATCTTTGAGCGGTCAACACCGCTAACAGTTTTAACCTTGTGTTCGCAGCTTGCAAACAGGGCAAGCCATGCAGCGCCGGCGGTTATAATTTTGAAACTATATTTCATCGGGCTTCTTTTTTATCAAACGCGAAAAACGTAAAACTCCGTAGCCTACCAGTACCAGGCCGAAAACTATGCGTTGTGTTTTGGATAGATTGGGTAACATGGCGTCCCAAAACATCACCATCATGGCTAATGTTATTACACAAACAAACCCCAACACGCCTAAAATAAGCAAAAACCGCCTTGCGGGCGATTTTTGCTCGTTATTGTTAAATAACATCTAATACTTATTTTTTATTCAGAAAGTGCAAACGAAATTGGCACGCTGTAAGCAACACGAACCGGACGTCCGTTTTGAATACCTGGGCTCCATTTTGGTGAAGCTTTAATTACGCGGGCAGCTTCCTCATCGCAACCATCGCCAATACCACGGGTTACGTGTATATCAGTCAATGAGCCATCGCGCTCGCAAACAAAGCTTACTATAACTTTACCTTGTGTACCGTTTTCTCTTGCTACTGCCGGGTATCTCATAGTTTTCTGCAGGTAAGCATAAAACTTCTCCATACCACCCGGGAACACCGGAACCTGCTCAACCGAGGTAAAGATCTTATTAGGGTCTTCCTCTGTTACTTTGGTATCAGACGTACCAACAGGCTCGTCAATAACCACATCGGCGTTTTTGTCGCCTTTCAGGTTCTTCTGGCCAGGGTCGGCAACCTTCAATTCTTCAATTGTAGGTGGTTTTTCTTTTACTTCAACGTCAGGTTTTACAATCGGAGGCGGGAATTTAACCTGGTCAACCTTTGGTTTAGGCGGCTCAGGCGGAGGTGGCGGAGGTGGTTTTTTCAAATCCACTGGCGGTGGCGAAAGCACCACGTTGGTAATCTTGATCTTCTCTTTACCCTTTGGTATAAAGCCGGAGATCATGTCGATAATTGTATTTGCAGATATAGCCACAACAAACACGATGATACCAATAATTAAAGCTTTACCGGTATTTCTACCATTGTCTTTCCTTAGTTCGTATGCACCATAAGCTTTGTTGCGATCTGTAAAAACAGTATCAATCCATTTCTGGTCTAATATGTCTAATTTCGATCCAAACATTTTTTTTGGCTTTAATATTAATTAACGTTCAAGTAATACATTTATTACTAGTAATTTCCCTGTGATTTAAGTGCATCAACCTCTATTGGTAATATCTTAACAATAGCGTATGATTTCACAGCGGTTATGCTCATTTCGTCGAGCGTAGCCACCAGGTTTTCGTAAGTTGATTTGTCGCTTGGCTTAATCAAAACAATCATAAAATTATCAGGCGCTGCGTGTGTTGAAGCAACCTGGTTTCCGTTATCAATTAAGGCTTTGCGCAAGCCATTAGGGCCGTATCCATCAACTGTAGGTGCTGATTTTCCCGGTAAGCCCATGTACCATTCAACTTTATTGTGGGCGCCTAACAAAATAGTCATCGTACGTGATTCGGCAACAGGTAACTGGTTTTTAATAACCGAGTTATCTGGCATTGCCAAATTCATCGCCTTTGGCTTGTTAAGCGTAGTGGTAAACATAAAGAATGTGATCAGTAAGAAAGCCAGATCCACCATCGCGGTTAAATCCACGCGCGTTGATGCCTTTTTGCTTCTTACCTTCCCGCCTTTATGCTTACCCCCGCCGGAGGTATCTAATTCTGCCATTTTCTAGTGTCTTTTAGGTGCCGCTTTAAGCGTCGTAATTAAATCAAATTTAAAAAGTTTCTGGTGTCCTAACACAGTTATAACCGTATTAACCGACGGGTACTGTTCCAAACGGTCACCCTTTATGGCTATGTTGTAATCTTTACTGTGTATACCCCTGTTGGCCTTGCGTGCAGTAATAATCCAGTTGGATAACTCATTGTTTATCGTAGTGTCCGCAGGAATACCGGTCTGCTCAAAATTTTTCATCTGGTCCGAAGGCGTATTTAAAAACTGCTTCATTTGCTTCATTGGCACACCGAAAATTTCGGTGTTTGCAAATTTGTTTAACTCTGCGGGGGTGAATGAAACACCGACTTGATCACCCATTGTTTTCAGCGTTTCTGTGCGTACATCGTTACCGCTAAATCCGAGGAATATTTTACCTCCCTTACCTATCGATATCGTTAAAACGTTATCATCCGGTATCGTTACTTCTTTGGATGAGGGCGGGACTTCAGCTTTTGAAGGGTCCTCAACCTTTGGTTTTGCCGTTAATATGAAAAAGGTGAGCAATAGGAAAGCCACATCACACATGGCTGTCATATCTATTGCCGTGCTTTTTCGGGCAACTTTTACTCTGGGCATAATTTTAATTTTTTTAGTGTAAGTGTATAAATTGATTATACTATCCCCGGCCGCTTTTGGCGCCCGGGGTAAAACTAAGCAACAGCGTGTTGTTTATTTATTGTGTGATGCAGCAAATGTTTGAACTATGCTAAAACCAGTTTCGTCAATAGCATAAGTAAGGTTGTCAATTTTTGATGTAAACACGTTATACATGATAATTGATAACGCTGATGTACTGATACCTAACGCGGTGTTAACCAATGCTTCAGAAATTGATGCAGATAGTGCAGTTTGGTTAGTTGCACCGGCAGCAGCCAACTCGCCGAAGGCCTTGATCATACCGAATACTGTACCTAACAAACCCGATAGTGTACCGATTGATACAAGGGTTGCTATAATGGTTAAGTTTTGCTCAAGCATCGGCATTTCCAAAGCAGTCGCTTCTTCAATGTCTTTCTGGATAGCTAATGATTTCTGGTCAACGGTCAGGTTAGGATCAGCTTCCATTTCTTTGTATTTTTTCAAACCTGATTTGATCACGTTAGCAACCGAACCTTTTTGTTTGTCGCACTCCTGTACAGCACCATCAATGTTGCCTGCATTAAGGGCAGCAGTTACTTTACGTACAAAAGCATCAACGTTGCCGGTTCCCGAAGCTTTACCGATAACAACAAAACGCTCGATTGAGAACACGATAACCATTAACAGGTACGACATAATTACCGGTACCAGGTTACCACCTCTGTGAATTTGTCCGAAGAAATCCGGAAGGCCTTTTTCTACGTCGCCGTCAGCATAGTGGCTAGAGTCGCCTAAAATGAATTTGAAGATCAAAATTGCAACCACGATACAAATCGGGATAGTTAAAGTTGCAAACATGCCTGATGAACTTGAGCTTTCTTTTTTAACAGGACTAGTTGGTTTTGTTGGTGCGTTTGCCATTACTTTTTAGTTTTAGTTTTTAGTTTTTAGTTTATGGATATAAGTTTGTTAAATGCAACATTGTAAAGTGAATAACAAAAATAGAATTTAAATGAAATAAAAAAATATTTTATGCTATTCTTTAACAAAATTTAATTTGTGCTTTACCTGTTATGAATAATCGGTTAATACATAACGACAAAAATTAAAAATTGTGTTTTGAACAAATAATATTCTGCAATAAAACCCATTTTTTTTAATAATAGCAAACAATAATGTATAAAAATTATGTTACCGGGCATTATGTCCTAAATTCTTAGTTTAAAAGCCTAAAGTCGGCCCGGCATTATATTACGGCAGACTTTAGGCTTTAGACTCACATTGCCAATAAATTAGCTCAGGTTGTAACAACCACATTCGGCGCGGCGCTAATTATTGCGGAATTACAATACGGGGCATATTGCTCAAAATTCTTTATGAATAATATAGCCAGGTCATTTGCCTTTTCATCGTAAGCATCGCGGTTGGCCCAGGTGTTACGCGGATCGAGCAGGTTATCAGGCACATCGGGGCAATGAAGCGGCATTTGCAGGTTAAAAACCGGATGCTCCGCATACTTTACATTATCGAGTCCTCCATTTAAGGCGGCCGATATCATGGCACGGGTATATTTAAGTTGCATCCGCTTGCCAACGCCATAGGCGCCGCCTGTCCAGCCGGTATTTATCAGCCATACTTTAACGTTGTGCTTTTTTATTTTGGCGCCCAGCAGTTCGGCATAGGTTACAGGGTTCAATGGCAAAAAAGCTTCTCCAAAGCAGGCCGAAAAGGTTGCCTTTGGCTCGGTTACCCCTGCTTCGGTACCGGCAACTTTAGCCGTATAGCCCGAAATAAAGTGGTACATCGCCTGTTCCGGAGTTAACCGCGATACCGGGGGCAATATGCCAAACGCATCGGCAGTTAAAAAGAAAATATTTTTTGGCGCATCCGCTATTGATGGAGTAACCGCGTTGCATATATTATGTATGGGATATGCCACCCGAGTGTTTTCAGTTTTGTCGATATTCGAAAAATCAACCGTGCGCGTACCTTTTACAAAATTTATATTCTCGAGCAGTGCGCCAAACTTTATGGCATTAAATATCTGCGGCTCCTTCTCGGCGGTAAGGTCAACACATTTGGCGTAGCAGCCGCCTTCAAAGTTAAAAACGGTGTAATCGCTCCAGCCGTGTTCATCATCACCTATTAAATTACGTTCAGGGTCGGCCGAGAGGGTGGTTTTACCAGTGCCCGATAGGCCAAAAAATATCGCAGTATCGCCTTTCGCACCCGTATTTGCCGAGCAATGCATCGACAGCACCTTTTCGTCGTGCGGCAAAATAAAGTTCAGCACCGAAAAAATGCCTTTCTTAATCTCGCCGGTATAGCCCGAGCCACCTATCAGTATCATTTTTTTAGTAAAGTTGATGATAGAGAAATTGTGCTGCCGGGTCCCGTCAGCTTCCGGATCGGCTTTAAAGCCGGGAGCGGCAATTATTGTCCACTCGGGCATAAACCCGGTGTCAATAACTTCGGGGCGTAAAAACAGGTGGTGTACAAACAGGCTCTGGTAGGCCGTTTCGGTAACCACACGGATGTCCATACGGTATTTCTCGTTGGCACAGGCGCTGCTGTCTCGCACAAAAATGTCTTTATCCGCCAGGTAATCGGTTACTTTCTGCAACAGGGCATCAAACCGGGCAGCATCAAATTTAAGGTTTACCTTGCCCCACCAAACGTTGTTGCGGGTAATATCGTCATCCACGATGAAGCGGTCCTTAGGCGAGCGCCCTGTAAATTCGCCGGTATCAATGGCAAGGGCTCCGGTGTCGGCCAAAACGCCCTCATTTCTTTGCAAAGCTGCCTCAACAAGTTCGGCAGGCGTTAACTGGTAAAAAACATTCCTAGCCCGATTAAGCTGCAGGTAGCTCAAATCAGGTAAATTGGCAGCACTTATTCTCATTAAAAGTGTAAAATTGGTTTATGCAAAATTACCGGTTTTAACGGCTACCAAGCAAGAAAATCTGAGTATTTATTTACATAATGTATATTTTACACAGTATTTAAATAACTAATTATCAAATGTTTAATTAAAAATAAAATTTTCAATTCAATACACTAAGTGTAGAATTTACAGGGACAAATTTTGGAATTTTTGGACGTTTTTTTGGCACAGGCCTGCGACCTGTGCTGATGAATTTCGCCCCGTTGGGGCTTTTTAGATTTTCTTTCATGCAAAATCCAGGACAGCAAGATATTATCAAATCTACAAAGACTAAAATTGAAGACAAGTCTCTCAGCCCCAAAGGGGCGCCCTTCGCCAGCACAGGCCGCAGTTTTTTGGCACAGGCATGCGACCTGTGCTGATGAATTTCGCCCCGTTGGGGCTTTTTAGATTTTCTTTCATGCAAAATCCAGGACAGCAAGATATTATCAAATCTACAAAGACTAAAATTGAAGACAAGTCTCTCAGCCCCAAAGGGGCGCCAGTCGCCAGCACAGGTCGCAGTTTTTTTGGCACAGGCATGCGACCTGTGCTGATGAATTTCGCCCCGTTGGGGCTTTTTAGATTTTTTTTCATGCAAAATCCAGGATAGCAAGATATTATCAAATCTACAAAGACTAAAATTGAAGACAAGTCTCCCAGCCCCAAAGGGGCGCCCGTCGCCAGCACAGGTCGCAGGCCTGTGCGAAACGGCAGATAACGCCATCAATCCCACACGTACCGTTCGTCATATTCTGCCGCATGGTCGTTAAGCATTTTCCGATGTTCATCCTGAAAAAGAATACCATTGTGATGCGCATGCTGATTAGAAATATAACTGATAACCGAATCAACATCATTTGGACTAACCGAAAACCCACCGTAACCGTTTTGCCAATAAAAGTTCGACAGTGATTGATCGCGGTTTTTCATCCACCCAGACGATGATGCCTTTACTTTTTCAACAAGCGTCATGAGTGCTATTTTCCCGGATAGCATACACAGGATGTGAACATGGTTGGTATATCCACCAATTTTTATTGGTAAACACTCCTGCTTTTGGCAAAGCATGGCTAAGTAATTATGCAACTCGTCTTCATATGGTTGATGAATTAGCGATTCACGGTTTTTTGTGCTGAACACGATATGCATATAGTTTTTTACGAGGGATTGTGGCATGGCAATGTGTTGAGATTGGCGATATGATAATTAGTGTAGCTAATTTAATCTTTAACTATTACAATTACACAGGTTATTCTCTTGTTTGGCACAGGCCTGCGACCTGTGCTGATGAATTTCGCCCCGTTGGGGCTTTGGAGAGTATTCTTCTATTTAAAAATGATGCATTACCCTTTTAAATATAATTGGTGTCCGAAATTTGTTAGAAAGATAAATCCACCAGCCCCAAAGGGCGGCATCCGTCAGCGCAGGTCGCAGGCCTACGGTATAAGCGGCCTTTTTTCGCGATTTGAAGGAAAGGTATTTACCGGAACCTATCAACCGTAATGTCCGCAGGAACAGGGTGTATGCAATACGCCCCTACGCGAAAAAAATTATCCGCCGGCTTTTTTCGCTTTAAATCCATCCGTAGTAAGCATGGTCAAAATCTTATCCCTGAAATCGCCTTGTATTAATATCTCCCCATCCTTTACGGAGCCGCCTACGCCGCATTTTGATTTCAGCTTTTTTCCGATGACTTCCAAATCTGCATCGGGACCAACAAAACCAGTTATGCGGGTAACCAGCTTGCCACCGCCTTTGCGGTCGAGATATATTTTAAGATTTTGCTGTTGCGGCGGTAACGCCTGTGCGGATTCGCCCCCCTCCTGCTGGTATGCAAAATCAGGATCGGTGGAGTACATTATGCCGGTAAATTTATGTTTAGCCATGGTTGTTGTTTTGTAGAGACGCAATATTTTGCGTCTCCCGCTGCCAAGTGACAAATTTGCATTGCGGCAGCCTGTCAAGTTGGAGACGCGAAGCATCGCGTCTCTACGTCGTTTCATTTAAAATCTTTCCCTACAATCACCTTCAGCGAATGCGGCACCAGCACAATTTCAGCATCCGTACCGGCCATTTGCGGTTCACCATCAAGGTGCAGCGGGCCTGGCTCGCTGCGTTTTACCAATATACGCTGGCCCTTAATTATCTCCACGTATTTTGTTTTATCGGTGGTTTTGCGCATCATGCGTATGCCCATTTCAAAAAAGCGCCACAGCGGGAATGGTTTTATTACGCAAATATCCAGTAAACCGTCCTGAACCGATGCAGTGGGCGATATGTGTGCGTCGTTACCATATTGCGACGAATTGGCAAAGCTTAGCATAAATGCCTCGCGCTCATAATCCTTACCATCAATGTTGATGTTGTATATCTGGGCTTTATAGCTAATGACTTCCTTTATCGAGGATTTGATATAAGTAATAAAACCGCGCTTTTTGTTATGCGAAAAAACCTCGCTGATATGTGCGTCGAAACCCATGCCCGCCATATTAAAAAATGGCTGTCCGTTCACCCGGCCCGAATCCATAGTTATCCATTTGCCGGTGCTCAGTGTTTCAATGGCTTTTGCGGTATCCATCGGGATACCCAAAAAACGGGCAAGGCCATTGCCTGAGCCAAAAGGCACTATCCCCAATGCGGTATCACTCCCCACAATTGCCGACGCTACCTCGTTTACCGTACCATCGCCGCCAACGGCCACCACCATTTCAAACTTGCCCGCGGCTTCGTGTGCTATTTGTTTGGCATGCGCCACACCATCGGTAAAAACAATTACTGGTTTAACCAGGCTTTTATCCAGGTGTTTGTCGATGAGTTCCGGAACGCCGTCCTTTTTCTTCCCGCCAGATATTGGGTTTATAATAAATAACGCTTTCCGTTCCAAATAAATATGATTATTGCGGCAAAAGTAAATGTATTTTCGGCTTTGTAAAAATTGTTTTAATTTCGCACCCGGAAAGTGGACTGATTTAATTGCTTGTCCCTGTCAATTGTTCATTCTGAACGGCGGGGCCTACCGGATTGCAACCACGTAAAAAAGTGCTAATACCTTGCTTCTTTTTACTTCAATCCTTTAAATCTTTTTATTTCGATAACATAATCCGAGACGCAAAATATTGCGTCTCTACGCAGAATATAATTATACATAAAAATCTATGTCATATCTATTTACATCAGAGTCCGTATCAGAAGGACACCCGGATAAAGTTGCCGACCAGATATCGGATGCTTTGATTGACCATTTTTTAGCATTCGACCCCGACTCAAAGGTGGCATGCGAAACTTTAGTTACTACCGGCCAGGTTTTTTTAGCCGGCGAGGTAAAATCAAAAGCATATCTTGATGTACAAAAAATTGCCCGCGAGGTAATCAACAAAATTGGCTACACCAAAGGCGAGTACATGTTTGATGGCAGCTCGTGCGGCGTACTTTCGGCTATCCACGAGCAATCGCCGGATATTAACCAGGGTGTCGACCGTACTGCTAAAGAAGAGCAGGGCGCAGGCGACCAGGGCATGATGTTTGGCTATGCGACCAAAGAGACCGACAACTACATGCCTTTGGCATTGGATATTGCCCACGCTTTGTTAATTGAACTTGCCGCTATCCGCCGCGAAAATACCGATATCAAGTATTTGCGCCCCGATGCAAAATCGCAGGTAACGCTGGAGTATGATGACAATAACCAGCCTATCCGCATTGATGCTATCGTTATTTCAACGCAGCACGATGATTTCGACGAAGAGAAAGCTATGCTTGAAAAAATCAGCAGCGATATCATCAGCATCCTTATCCCGCGTGTTAAGGCCAAGTACGAAAAATACGCCCACTTTTTTGGTGACGGCATTAAATACCACATTAACCCTACCGGCAAGTTTGTTATCGGCGGTCCGCATGGCGATACCGGCTTAACCGGCCGTAAAATCATTGTGGATACCTACGGAGGCAAAGGTGCACACGGTGGTGGTGCATTTTCAGGTAAAGACCCTTCAAAAGTCGACCGTTCTGCAGCTTATGCAACCCGCCACATTGCCAAAAACCTGGTAGCAGCCGGCGTTGCCGACGAAGTGCTGGTACAGGTATCTTACGCAATCGGCGTTGCCCAGCCAATGGGTATTTACGTAAACACCTACGGCACCGGCAAAGTTGGCCTGCACGATGGTGAAATTGCCAAAAAGGTTGAAGCCATTTTTAACATGACCCCTTACGCAATTGAAACCCGTTTCAAACTGCGTAACCCCATATACAGCGAAACCGCTGCTTATGGCCATTTCGGTCGCCCTAACGAAATAGTAACCAAATCATTCATAGGCCACGACGGCAAAGAGCTTAAACGCGAAGTTGAGCTGTTTACCTGGGAGAAATTGGATTATGTGGATAAGGTGAAAGCAGCGTTCGGGCTGTAAGATTTTCGATTTGAAAATTTGATGATGTGCTGATTTGAAGATTAAGGTCTTCGGATCAGCACATTTTTTTGCGCTGTGGTGCGGCATAGTGAAAGCTTCAGGCTTTCAGAACAAATTGGCAACACATAGCCGCTCTCACGCCGCCGCCATCCCCTTCCTCGTCGCGTAATATTTTTTCGACCGGACCGAATTCCCACAAATCAGCGGGTTGCACCAGCGCCGGTTTTTATTCCGGGTAGTATCAAGATAGAACTTACCGCAGCTGCAGTTTTTATATACCCAAATTCTTCCGATTGCAATAGCGCTATCCCCCGTTTTGCCAACACCCACAACGGCCATGCCAGTTCCTCGTGCGTATTGTACCACATCACCTGCAACCTGTTGTCGACGAGTTCAAACCGCAGGTGGCTGTTGGCTTTTGCTATTGTTTCATTTAAAAAGTCGGCGACGTCTTCGTGCACCGGTTTGTCGCGCATGTTACAATTTATATATTCATATACCTTCTCACGTAGTTTGATGGCCCGTTGCCATACGAAACAAGCCTCATCCTGGTAGCAGTTGCCTTCCAATATCAGGGTGTTGTACTCCTCCAGCGTCATAATACCAAACTCGTGGCACCAGGTTAAAAAATCGGCATAGTTTTCAATATACTCTTTACGATGTACACCGCCGCGATTGCGGTACGTATTTATAAATTGCAGCATTGGGTGGTCTCCCTCAATCGGGAATGGATCGGCCGCATTGCAAGGCCATTGGCGCTCGGGCCGGTACCGGTTTTTTAGTGATTTATACATGATATTTAAGTTTTCTATGAAAAAAGAAGGTTTTGGTTGTGTGAAAAAGCACCCTAAAAACGGGCTAAAGTCGTTTTGGTCGTGCGAAAAAAAAGCGATAAACTGGCTAAATGCGTTTTGGTCGTGTGAAAAATTGCGATTAAACGGGCAAAAACCATTTAGGTCATTCGGTACAAAAATAGCGGCTGGTACTCTCTATGGCCGAAAATCAGGCATTTTTAATGCTCAATTGGTGCTTTTTAAAGAACTTTTTTGCCGAAAAATATTTTAGAGAAAAAATATGGCGGCAGTTTTTATAAATTTTGTTGGATTAGCCTTCTCAACATCAACCGCAGAAAGCGGCGCAAAGGCTGGCTGAAGAAATAATTTCAGCGTAGCACAAATATAATAAATTAAACTAATATAATTAGCAAACTTATCTGTGTTTTTTGATTTACAACCATTACACCACTTCCAACTTTCCCCCATCCGTTTAAAACACTAACCCATTTATTGAAAAAATTTCCGGATAGCTCAGTGGCTTTTCATATTTAGATTTTATCAATAAAACACAAAACATGAAAGCTAAATTATTTATAGTATCCTTACTCGTTACCGGCATTGGCAGCTTCCGGGTAAATGCCCAGCCGTCGGCTAAAAAAAACAATTCATCGGCATTCTTTGCTCTCACGCTTAAAAAAGGCGAAAAACTGGCCAATATCTACAGCCGCGCTATTGCTTTTGCAGGCGACGATTTTGCGCCCCTGGTATTCCGCGTTAGCGGCACCAGCTATTACGAGGTGCTTGACGATAATCCCACCAAACCAAAATTCAACGAAACCGATTTGTACGATGGTCGCCCGGCTGGCAACGGCGTATCACAGATAGGGCTCGACGGTAAGGGCACCTACGAGGGCAAGGAATTTACCAATACCAGCGCCAGCGGCCTTTTGTACAGCAGCCTGGTATGGGGCAATGCGCCTGCAACCTTAAAGGAAGGCGATACCTGGGCGGCCGATATTACCGTGCCATGGGAACTTGGCGGCCCCGGAAAACAAACCATTAGTGTTGTAGCTATCGATGCAAACCACAACACCATTACCCTGAAACGGGATGGCACCAGCGAAGGCTTTTTTGATAACGATCGCAACGAGATAGAAGTGACCCTTAAAGACGGCAAAAAGGTTAAAATGAACATCACCCCCGGCACTGCCACCTGGACGGGCTACACCACCTTTAAAAACGGTATAGTAATGGCTGATGAGCTTTTGGTTACCCGCCCTGTTATCTTAACAACCGACAGCCTGCACTTTACCGCCAGCGAGCGCGAATATATTTTGCTGAATGCTATGCCGGCTGAGAAATAATTACGCGTTAAAACGGTCGATCTTACTATCTCCGTAGCGTAGCCTGTGGAGATAGTGGGATTAACTGATATACTTTTTATCGCGTAATTTCTGCAATATAAAATTGGCCTCGGCTTCATCCAGGCCATCTGCAAATTTTATGGTCTGCATACCGTAGTCGAACCTTATTGTGCCGTTGTTTGCTATATTGAAAGCATTGTTCGACCCTGTGTTACCAAAAGGACCGCGTGGTGCATACTCCTGCCAGGCACGAAAGTTTTTAGCCTCCCTTAAATCATAACTTTTCGCTTTATAAAGTAGCGCGCCGCGTTTGTTAATAGTAAGCGCACCTTGCCCAACTTTAATAATTTCCTTTCCCGTAATTGTCCAAAAAAGCGCCCTGAAAGCTATAAGGCCGCCCAATGTCCATCCGCACAGCCACACTATGCTAAAAATGTCGCGCGAGGAATTGCGGCCGATGATAAACGTATTCAGTGTGGAAAATTCGCTAACCGTCCAAATACACAACCAAATCGAGAAAAAAATTATTACAAATGTATTTCTCTTCGCCGGGACTATAATTTCAATGCCGTCAAAGTTTTCAATGATACTGGCACGTCCGCCATAAGGAGTTTCCATTTGTAAATTTTTTTCTAAATATGGGGAATAAATTTAAATGTTTTATTGCTATCCAAGGGGCTTTCCTCGCCCGTCGTCATCTCTTGCAGATTTAGGTTAACCGATAAAATGCGTACATGGTTAATGTAGGGGCGTATGCAATACGCCCCTACGATAAATAACGATTATAATTCCCTGATTAGGTTTGATGGATTAACTTTAATCTGCGAAAGACAGAAACGGAATAACTATATCCCCGCCACAGTATCTTCCAGCTCCTGGTACCAATCAGCGCCATATTTGCGGATTAGCGGGGCTTTCAGAAACTCGTGTACACGTACTTTTAGCTCGTTCCCAAATGAGCAGGCCGGGCTGCAAATGCTCCAGCGGTCGTAGTTTAATACGTCAAATTCGGGATACTTGATTATGCGGATGGGGTACAGGTGACACGATATTGGTTTTTTCCAGCTAATGGCGCCGTGCTCGTATGCTTTTTCAATGGCACATTTGGTGATACCGTTTTCAAATATCACGTAGGCGCACTCTTTGTTTACGTCAACACAGGGTGTGGTGTAATCGCCTTCAAAATCGGTAACGTAGGTGCCCACAGTTTCAACCGTGGCTATGCCTTTGGCGTTCATAAACGGTTTTACCTTTGGGTAAATTTCATCCAGTAAATCCAGTTCATCGGCATTCAGGGGTGCACCCGAGTCGCCTTCAAGGCAGCATGCGCCTTTACACTTGTTTAAATTGCAAACAAAATTCTCTTTTACTACATCCTCGTGTACTAAAACGTTGCCAACCTCTATCATTCTTGTTTTTTTAGTGGATTCAGCGCGTACTTTAAATTTTTAGCGCCGGTTAAATCCATTGTTATACTGCCTACTACCAACTCAACGTGCGCCTTTACAGGTATCCGGTTTTTATCGTCGGTAATCCACAAATATAGCTTACTGCTTTTTCTAAACACACGCCCCGGGATAATTGTGGGGTTAAATTTTAAACAATTAAAGGTACCGACAGAACATTCCATCTTTTCTTTACCTGCATAAGTAATTTCCATAGAGTGCACGCCATCCTCCAGGAAGTACTGCAGGTTAAATTTATCGCCAATCTTCAGTTTGGAGATATCAACACTCCGGGCAAAATAATAAGCCGACAAAAAGTCGAACGTTTTTCCTTTCATAGGGTAAACGCCTTTGGCAGCAGTTATTTTATCAGTGGTATGGTCGTACGTAACATTGTCGCTATGCCTGTAACTGGCCTCCTTGCGGTTTTCGGTATAAAAGTATGGTTCAAGTGTTTTTTGGTCAACGTAAGTTTCGTAGCGGTTGCGCACTTTGTAAAAAATGTCAAAAGTGCCGGCGGTTTTTGCATCGGCCACAATATGATAAGCAGGCTTGTCGTCAAATTTTTTGTCGCTTTCGCCAACCCTGATGGTAGCCTCGGCCGCTGTGAAGAAACCGTATTTTAATTTATAGTCAAGCTCCTCGCCCACCTTAAATGAAGGTTCGCCCAGGTAATTCATCTCCTGTGCGGATAATTTGGCCCCAATGGTTACGAGAAAGAACGCGAGCAGAAAGTATTTGGTCATCTGTATGGCTATTAGTCTGTTGTCTTTTAAAGCGAATTTAATATTATTTGTTTTGTTAAGACTCTGACTATAAACTGCTATGATAGTAAATTATTATTTTGGATGATGACATTAGGCTGATAAATATGAATTCTTGTAGAGACGCGATGGTTCGCGTCTAATACAACTGATAGGCAGATCATTATTGACTACCTATCAGCGGGAGACGCGAAGCATCGCGTCTCTACAATCTCAATCCCTTTTCTTATAAATAGGTACAGTCGAGCAAGGTTCGCCAAACATCAGGCTTTTTACAACCGGGGTAAGCTTTTTGGTTAACTCAACGTAGGCAGAAACGGGTACCGGGATATCTCCGCAGCCTTTAATTACTATACGCTGATCGCGATATTGTTCAACATCAAGTTTGGCTAAGCTTTTTACAAACAGCACTGTTTCCAATACATCTCCATCGCCAAAAACTACTTCCTTTGCGTAGGGCGCCAGCCGGTTTGCCAACAGCATGTAGGCCCAGGCCGGCACAATGGCATCGGCTGTGCAGGTCACGGCAACAAATTTACCGTCGTACTGCGCCCAGTCATGGCCTTTCACAAACTCCCTGAAATCCTTTTCCTTTAATATCAGCTCCATGAAAAGGTTATCCTTTATATCATAAACAACCCTATCGCCTTCAGGATAAAAGGCCGCAGGATCCAAAGTAACCAGGCCGCTCTGCGCTACCTTATTCACAAAATTTTCCTGTATTTCCATAACTGTAAACAAAAAAAATCCGGGAGTAGCTGTAACGCCATCCCGGATACAAAATTACCTTTAAATTTGCTATAAAAACTTAGCTCTGTAATCTTTTACATTCGCCTTATCTTTCAGGGCATCAAATATCAGTGAACGTGAGCGCTGCAGCAAGGCCTGGCCCAGTTGTTCTTTTTCTCTAACCGTGTTGGTAACAGCGGCAGGGTTAACAAAGCTGTCAAGTGTAAACACAAACACACCTTGTTGTCCTTCTATCGGTTTTGATAGTTTGTTTGGTTTTGAACCAAAAACCGTACCGATAACTTTATACTCAGCTGATGAACCCGGAATTATCGGATTAGCAAACACTATGTTTTGGATAGGATTTACTTTTACACCTGCTTTTTGAGCAACCTGGTCGATAGTAGTTGAGCCGTTTAACGCAGCCTGCAGCTTATCAGCCAATAATTTGCCTTTTACCTTGTTTTTAACCATCGGCTCAATTTGTTTTTTCACATCATCGAGCGATAGCTGGCCCTGTGGTTTAATACTTACCAGGTGGGCTACAATGTACTGGTTACCTGTGATGTAAACCTTATCCGAAAAGTCGCCCTTCTCGGCAGTAAAAGCCCATTTTACAATATCACGGGCGCTTTCAACACCTTGTATCGAGCCTGCAACACCGTTTACATCAGCAGCAGTTTTTGTTGCCAGGCCTTCTTTTTTAGCTTCAGCGGCAAAATTCTCCTTGGTTAAATTACCTAAAAAGCGCTGCGCCTTGCTGTAAACTTCAGTTTGTGTAGTACTGCTGGCTTTTAACGGAACGTCAACAAGCGCAACTTTAACCACTTTCGATGAGCCTTTTGTATCTTCAATTTGTACAATGTGAACGCCAAATTGAGGCGTTATGATCACTTTTACATCGCCTTTTTTGAAGGTAAATACCGGATTATCAAATTCGGGAACCATTCTGCCGCGGCCGAACGTGCCTAAATCTTCAGCTTTTATAGTAGGAACTTTGCCTGTAGCATATTGAGCTGAGATCTCAGCAAATGATTTTCCGCCGTCAACCAGTTTTTTAATCGAATCGGCTTTAGCCTTGGCTTTTTCAAGCCCCATGCCCGATGGGTCGATTAATATATGGCGTGCCTTTATTGAGTCGGGCTCAACGCGCGAATCAACAAGTTTGGCTATTTTATAGCTGCCATTGCTAAGGTACGGACCAACCATAAAACCATTTGAAGCGGTAAACATTACCGAATCCAATTTTGGATCGAGCCCTTTACCTTTGTGTAAATAAGCAAGCGGAACTTTTGTTTCAGAATTTATCTGCACAAAAAGCGAATCGTTGGTTGATGCTTTAAAGTCAGCCGCCATCTTTTCGGCTTGGGTTTTGGTAGCGGCCGAGTCGGCTTTTGAAGCTGCTGCATTGAAACTCACGTAATCAAAAGTCCTGGTTTCCTGAGGCGCTTTAAACTGGTTTTTATGCTCATCATAGTAAGCCTGGTAGTCGGCATCAGTAATGGTAACTTTGTTGTCAGGTACCGATGCGTAGTCAAGCGTTACGTATTTAAAATTAGCCAGCTTGTTTTTAGCGGTATAATCTTCTTTTGCTTCAAGCGAGTTAATGTAAAGGCCGTTTGTTACAATTGCCTGGTATTTTTCGTTCAGCTTGTTTTTGCCAAGTCCGTCGATAAAAGCATCCCATTGTGCCCTAACCGGGTCGTCGGCTTTTGAGGCCTGCACGTTTTGCTTAAACTGGTTAAATTTAGCAACATCAACTTTGCCGGTTTGCGGGTTGCCGAAAGCCTGCACAATCTGCGGGTCGGGATTGGTGCCGTTAACCATCGAGTTAACTTCGTCATCGCCTACCACCAAGCCCAGCTTTTCAACTTCTTTTGTAAGTATCATCTGGCTTATCATATTGTTCCAGGTATTTTCCTGTATGTAAGCAGTAAACTGCGGCGTTAAGTTAGCTTGTTGCGATTGCTGTTTAAACTGTTGGCTGTTCTGTTCAAACAACTTGTTAAATTTATCATACTCAACCTTTTCGCCACCTACTTCGCCCAGCTTGTTCCTGTCGTCGCGGAAAAACGACCCGCCCGACCTGGCAACTTCACCGATGATAAATGCAAGTAATGCAAATCCAATAAAAAATGCGAGAATCTTCCCCATTCGTTCCCGCAAAAAACCCATAATACCCATAAACGTATATAATTACTTATTTCTTTATATAATAAAAAGAGGGCGCAAGATACAACTTTTACTAAAATTCTATAACACAAAATTTTGTGTTATATTTTATTGATTGTTGTAACAAAAATGGGGCTAAAGTGGCCGTAAAAAAGCACCTGGGATATGTATCAATATCATTTAGTTGACGGATAAAATGCACCATCGGTGCAAAAGGTCGGTAGAAAACAACATTAACGTAATTTAGCTTGCCGTCAGGTACGCAACATCGCTAAGGTTCCGTACCTAACGGCACGGCATTTTTGTGTTGCTTATTTTTCTACCGACCTTGAACCCCTCTGGGGTTGTGTCGATTTATAACATATGATACCGTCACCCTACCCGACCTTTTGCCCGCCCTCCGTTTTCTTCCTCCGCTCTAAATAAACAGCACCGCCCAGCGCCAGCACTAACAATGCCGACCCTACCATCGAAATCTTTTCGCCGGTGTAATACGATGCCGGATGAAATACAAATTCCACCTTATGATTGCCCGCCGGTATTACAGCGGCACGCAACAAATAATCGGCCCGAAAATAGGGTTGCTCCTTACCGTCAATCAGCATCTTCCAACCT
Organism: Mucilaginibacter flavidus; assembly: GCF_024055575.1. GTDB lineage: Bacteria > Bacteroidota > Bacteroidia > Sphingobacteriales > Sphingobacteriaceae > Mucilaginibacter > Mucilaginibacter flavidus. The sequence goes on from NZ_JAMXOE010000002.1 coordinate 155,786, forward strand.
TTGTTATAATATATTTCCGAAAAAACCGCCAATTGTGGCCTTGACGGGTTGGTTTCGTAAATCAAATGGTCGGGGTTATAGCTGATTAATTTAATAGCTTCCTCAGCTTTTTCACTGCGGTCAAATCCTTTCCCTTCAATCATGCTTTTATACTGCTGATCCACAATGGCCTCGTCCTTCGGGTTAAAACTATCCAGCGCCTTCATCTCCGCATCGGCATTGGGCACATATTTAACAGTTTTCACAAACCAGGCATTCCCGCAGGCAGCCGGGTTGACCATAACGCTCAGGTTTTTCGCGGTATCAGCATTAATGATGTATTTGGTATTCAGCATACTTAAAACCGCCGGGTTAATGCGCCTGCTGAACTGGTTCTCAATCAACTCGTCCAAACGCTTTAACCGGGCTGCCGAATAACCTCCAATGGATTTATGGAAATATGGCGTAGTAGCGTCTTGCGTTAACACCTGCGTTAAATCAATTACCCGGTAGTTAGGGTCTTTATCACGCCAAATTTCCTGATCAACATTACGGGGCTGCGGTTTCATTACGGCCTCCCGGTCAACAAACTGCTCGCTTTTCAGGTAGCGCTTGTCTACCATCCATAAATCAACCAATATTAAAACCAGCAACGCCAGCGACAGCGGCACAACTTTTATTTTTTGTTTGATGCCGGCCCACAAAATACCGAAACCCAGTGCCAGGAATATAAGCGAACGAATGGCATCGGCGCGGGCAATGGATATCCTGTCCTGCACCAGCGCATTGGCTATATCGGTCGCCATCGGCATATTTCCACCGGTAATGCCTGCTGATATTTTACTGATAAGTTCGTGGTGTGTGCTTGATTTGAAAGAAAGCACCGCGTCGGGCAGCAGCGCCAGCAGCAAAGCTATGCCGCCCGTTATGTAAATGGCAATTTTAGCTTTTTTAAACAACATGGCTTTATCAGGGTTGGTAATAACCTCGTTAACCGCCAGCAACGCCAGCATTGGTACGCAAAGCATGGCCACCGCCAGCACAGATTCAACCGCCCGGAATTTGTTGTATAACGGAAAATAATTAAAAAATAAATCAGAAATGAAGGGCAGGTTTTTACCGAATGACAGGAACATCATTAACACCACCGTTGCGAGCAGCCACCATTTTATCCTGTCCTTCACCACAAACAAGCCAAATACAAACAGGAAACACACTACCGCTCCGAAGTACCAGGGCCCATTGGTAAACGTTTTTTCGCCCCAGTAAAGCGGGATACTTTGTGCCACTTGTTGCGCTTGCCCGGCATCAACGCCTTTGCTAACCAGCACTTTGGTAATATTCGATTCGACAGGATCTTCACTCCCGCCCGATTCACCGCCATATGCATTCGGCACCAAAAAGGTAAACGTTTCGCCAACGCCTTCGCTAAACTCATAAGCATAGTCACGCGGAACGCCGCTGCCCGGTTTTTTATCGGTTTGGGTTAAGTTTGATTTACCGCGGATAGAGTCGCCGGCATATTCCGCAGTGCTCCACAACAGGGAAGCATTCACCATTAACGCCAGTAAAGTTGCACCTGCAATATAACCCAGCGATTTAAAAAATGGAGCCGTGTTTTTGCTTTTTACGGCATGGTAAAGCTCTATCGCCAGCATAATCAGCAACGCTATCAGCAGGTAATAGGTCATTTGGATATGATTGGCTTTTATTTCTATAGCAAGAAATAACGCTAGCAACGACGCACCTAACAACCTTTTTTCGCGAAGCACAAGAAGTATGGAGGCAATTATAGGTGCGAAAATGGCTATAGCAAACTCCTGGTTGGCATGCCCCGCCGCTATGTAAATAATATTGTACGATGAAAAGGTAAACGCCACTGCGCCGGCCGCCGCCAGCCAGGGATTCAGCTTTAAAACATTAAACAAAAAGTACGAGCCAAACAGCAGTAAAAAAACAATATAAATAGGCGAGGGAAAAGCCGTATCCAAAAAATTAACGATATGTGTGGCTATACTTCCCGAATAAGGCGCCCATATTTGAAACACCGGCATACCGCCCAGTATTTGGTTGGTCCATAAAATGGTGGTGCCTTTTTCGTGGTAGTCGTTTATTTCTTTTTGGGTGGATTGAGCCCGCGTAACGTCGTTTTGCCCCAAAGTCTTACCCTGGAAAGCCGGGGTAAAAAACAAAAAGCTGATAATTAAAAATGCCGCAGCAACTATAAAGTGAATCCCGTTTCGCCTGAACCAATTACCCATCTGTATTTTTATTAAAGGTTTGAAGGTTCCAAAAATAGAAATTAACGGGAGATTGCGGTTATAGGGTGGTGATTTAATGATGTAGTAAAAAATAACCACGGAAGCGCAAAGTGAAAAACACAGAACTCACAAAGGAAAAATATCGAACTGAAAGGCTCAGTGTCCTCCGTGCCTTCTTTGTGCCTCTGTGGTTAAAACTACCCTTACTACTGAAATATAAACAACACCGCCGCAAGTATCGCCAAAGTAATCATACTCGAAACGTATACGATTTTATCAATCTTGCTGTAAACTTCAAGATTTTTGCGGAGCGAGAAGAAATTATAAACGGCCAGCAGACCAATTGCCACCCAAAAAAACCAATTGATATGGGTATGATCCCAAAACAAAGTTTCGGCCAGCGATACCACAATAAAGTTGACGATAATCAACATTATCGATTCCGGTGTATTGTTGTGTTGTTTGCGGCGTTTAAATACTTCCTCGGGTATTAACATGGTTACTTAATTTCTTCGTAGTCGATAAAGTCTCCCTCAGAGTCAGGCACTTTAGCTTTGTGGGTTTCGGGGATATAATCAACCTTAACTTTGGCATCAGGCTGCTTTTGGCTGCTGTAATTACGCTGCTGGTTTTGGTGCTGCTCCTGAGCCTTGTTTACCACACTTTGAAACAGCATCGGCAGTAAAAAACGCACCAGCGCTTTTATTATATATAAAACTACTATAACAAGTAGCAAAAAATCTAATAACCTTATCATCTTAAAAAATTTAAGCCCACAAATATAATATTATAACGGCAAATTTGTTTGCATATGATTTTGACATGGCTTTTGACAATTAATTGATGGTGTTTGTTACAGGAGAAGATGTGTGGATGTGCGAATATGACAGTGTACGGATATTTGAAATAGGACGATAATGGGCCGTAGGCACTACCGCTTTGTAGCCACCTACCCATAACTGTATTTTGGCCCGTGAGGGGCTGCCCTTAACCCGTGTTCAAATTATGCGGGCTCTGTGCTCTTCGCGCCTTCTCAGTGGCCTCCGTGGTTAAATTTTTCTACCGCAGCGAATCCTCCTTCCCATCCTTAATTTTTACTAAATTTGACGCCTCAACAACCAGCTACACTATGCAACAATCAGGCATCAGCGATAATGTTAAAACCGCGTACGATGAATTTTACGAAAAACACGACGAGGCCTGGCGCATGCTCGGCGCCAAATACAAGGCGCAGCATATTATCGACGTTTGCCACGGCCGCGATTTCCGTAAAGTGCTGGAAGTTGGCGCAGGAGATGGCAGCATTTTAAAACTGCTGGCCGATGCTGATTTTGCACCCGAATACCATGCTGTTGAAATATCCGAAAGCGGCGTGGAGCACATCAAAACCCGCAATATAAAGAATCTGAAATCGGTTGCATTATTTGATGGCTACAAGCTGCCGTTTGAAGATAACAGTTTTGATTTAATCATCCTGTCGCACGTGTTGGAACATGTTGAGCACGAGCGCGTGTTGCTGCGCGAATTAAAACGCGTTGCCCGTCACTATGTGATAGAAGTGCCGCTTGATTACCGCGCCGGTGTCGATAAGCGCATTAAACATTTTCTGGCATACGGCCACATTAACGTATACACCCCAACCTCCCTTCGCTACCTGTTAAACACGGAAGGTTTTGAGGTTGAAGACGATTTAACCTCGCTGATTGAACCCGAGGTTACGAAGTTTAATACCTACATAAATCAAAAAAAATCAAAGAGTATTATTACGGATTTAAAGATTGCTGCCGAGTACACCGTGAAGAACAACCTCGGAAAAATCTTCGGAAAAAAGGTTGATGAACAATTAGCCAACGCTTATACCGTTCTTTGTAAAAAAGCCGACAAACACCTCGAAATATTCTAGTAGCTGCCAATGCAAAACCTTGCCCCGATTGCCCTTTTTGTTTACAACCGGCCTGAACACACGCGCCGCACCATCAGTTATTTGCAAAAGAATTTACTGGCCGATGAGTCGCGACTGTTTATATTTTCAGATGCGCCAAAAACGGAGGACGACAGGGCAAAAGTGGAGCAGGTACGCAATTTTATAAAAGACGTATCCGGCTTTAAATCAGTTAAAATTATAGAGCGCAAGGAGAACCTGGGCCTGGCCAATTCCATCATCAGCGGGGTTACGCAACTGGTGGCCGAGTATGGTAAAATTATTGTTTTTGAGGATGATTTGCTGTCGTCGCCCCACACACTGGAGTATTTTAACGAAGGATTAAACCGCTATGCCAAAGAAGAAAAGGTGATGCATATAGGTGCCTACATGTATGAGTTGGCGGATAAAAAACTACCGGAAACCTTCTTTTGGCGCGCAGCAACCAGCTGGGGCTGGGCAACCTGGGGCCGCGCATGGAACCATTTCGAGGATGATGTGGATGTACTGCTCAACCAGTTCGACAAACAAAAAACCGACCAGTTCTCCATCAATGGCACCATGAACTTCTGGAAACAGTTAACGGGTTTCAAAGCCGGTAAAAATAATTCCTGGGCCATCCGCTGGTACGCCTCCATATTTTTAAAAGGTGGCTTAACCTTAAACCCATCAACCTCGCTCATCCAAAACATAGGTAATGATGGCAGCGGCGTACATTCCAACAAAGAGGACATGTACCAGGTGCGCATAGGCAGAGCAGCCATCAAACAATTCCCCACCGAAGTTAAGGAAAACCCGCAGGCCTATGCAGCCATCAAAAATTTCCTAAAGAACCGCAAAGGCACACTATTGCAGCGCGGGGTGCGGTTTGTAGCGCAGTTGAGGGTGAAGTATTTGGTGAAGAAATAAGAATACCTAATCACCTCTCCCACACGTCATTGCGAGGAACGAAGCAACCTCTGCACAGGACAATCAGGAACCGTGATGTTTGTAAAAACCAAAATGCGGCTGACAGGTCACCACAAGCTTTTTACTCCTTGATTAGCACACGTAGAGGTTGCTTCGTTCCTCGCAATGACGATTCGGGGGGTTATTTTTACCCTTTCAACCCCTCTACCTCTTTCAAACTCTTAGGTAAATATTTACCTAAAACCTGGCTCCCTGTCTCCGTAATCAAAAAGTTATCCTCAATCCTTATCCCACCGAAATCGCGGTAAGTATTCAATACATCGTAATTAATAAAATCGGCGTATTTGTTTTCGGCCTGCCAGCGGTCAATCAGTTCGGGGATGATATAGATACCCGGTTCAACGGTCAGCACAAAACCTGCTTCCAGTTCGCGCCCCAATCGCAATGATTTTAGCCCGAAGATGGCTGTTTCCTTTTTCAGCGCATCGGTATACCCAACATATTGCTCGCCCAAATCTTCCATATCGTGGGTATCCATACCCAGCATGTGGCCCAATCCGCACTGAAAAAACATGGTGTGCGCACCGGCCTCAACAGCTTCGGCGGCATCGCCTTTCATAATACCAGCTTGGGTTAAGCCCTCTACCAATTTCTGGCAGGCAGCCAGGTGAATATCTTTATACCGTGTACCGGGTTTCAGCAGGCTGATGGCATGGTTCATGGAATTGAGCACTACCTCGTACAATTCTGCCTGCCTGGTGGTAAAAGTTTTGCCCACAGGGAAGGTGCGCGTTAAATCGCCACCGTAGTGCATGGCGTTTTCGGCACCGATATCGCTCAATACCATACGGCCTTCCTGCAAGGTATTGCCATAGTAATGGGTGTGCAGCGTTTGGCCATAGGTGGTTATAATGGCTGGGTACCCGAGGCGAGCATCGGCAGCGATTGCAGCTTCGTGCGCTTTGGCCACCAACTCATATTCTTTAATACCGGGGCGGGTATGTTTAATAACCGCCAACTGCATATCAATACTGATATCCACTGCCTTTTCCAGTTCGGCAACCTCCAGAGGCGTTTTTATCACCCGCTGACCGATAACCGCTCTAATCAGCTTTACCGAAACATATTTGGCAATATCGCCCAGGCTGGTATTTAGCCACGCCGCCAGTTTAATTTTATTCTCAGGGCGATACGGCGGTAAAATATGCACCGGTCTGCTGGCAGCTATCGCTTTATGAATATGATGTGTAATCTGCTCGTAAGGTTTGGTTTCGGTAACGCCAACCATGGCTGCCATTTCGCTTACAGTAGGCAAAGTGCCTGTCCAAACAATATCATCAATCGTCAGCTCGTTGCCGAAGATCACTTCCTCGCCGGTATCCGTATCGATGATAGCAGCAAGGCCGTGGGTATCCAGTCCGAAATAATATAAAAACGTGCTGTCCTGGCGGAAAAGATAGGTGTTATCCCTATAGTTCATGCTGCTGTCTTCGTTGCCCATCAGCACAATAAGGCCGTCGTTAGCTATATTTTGTTTTAAAACCTGCCTGCGGCCGGTGTAAACCTGTTTGTCAAAAAGGTGGAGATTCATGAACCTGGATTAAAAGATTTGATAGATTTTTACGCTGCTGGGCAAATCTATAAAAATCTACTCCCAATTGTCTTATCCCGGATTAACATTTCACAGCAAATAAATGCAGGTCCCGTGTCCGCAGGGTCTCCCGACAGAGGACCCTGCGGTGGGTGAACATTTCAGAACGAAACAGCCGCTATGCACTCTTCGCCCCGAATTACTGCACACTTCGCAGAGAATTTATGTAAAAAACTTCCTGGTATCATAATTAGCTATCGTCTCCGCCAAGCTTTTAGGACTAACATCATAATCATTCATTATATCAACGCTGGCACCTTTTGAGATAAGAGTTTCAATAAAATAACCATCACCGCGGTATCCAAAAACAGCATCAAATAATGGTACATTCCCATAACCATCCCGGATATTAACATCAGCACCCATTTTTAACAGTATATCAAAAACATCTTTTGATTTCTTGATTACGGCAATATGCAATGCGGTTCGTTTAGGCATTTTTGATTGATTAGCGCTGATACTAATCCCAAAATCGATAAACAATTGTATTATTTTTTCTAAAGGCGTTTGTACAGCCCCATAGTTCCCAACATAGTAATGAAAAATGTTGTTCCCAAACTTATCGGTAGAGGCCAAATCAAAATCTCTTAACACCGCTTCAATTTCGCCGAACGATTTGTGTAATAAAATCAACTTTAATTCATCAATTTGCATTTCAATGGTGGTATATTTTATAATTCTATTCCTCGTTACCTCATCGTCATACATAAGCGCCAATGCACGACGACGAGGTTGCCGCGCTCGTTCCTCGCACAGCAATGACAAGGGGGCTATTTATCAGCGTCATCAGCTAAATCAGCCCACATTTGCGCTCCAAAAATCGGTGTAATTATCCTTAAATCGTTGTAATCACAAAATTAAAATCAGCGCAATCAACGTAATCAAAAACAATCAACGGTTCAAATCTTTCATTATCTCCTCAATCGCCCTATCCAGCTGCGGGTCCTTTCCTTCCAGCCTGTCTGTAAAGCCGTTTTTCACGTAAATATCCGGCGCTACGCCGTTTTTCTCAATGTCTTTGCCATCCAGCGTAAAACAACCCCAGGCCGGTATGCGGTAAAACGAACCGTCGACCAGGCCTTTACCGCTAGTGAAAATTATCCAGCGATAGGTTTCGGTGCCGATGATTTTACCCAGTCCTAATGTTTTAAAGCCCTGCGCCGTCATTTCGCCGTCGCTTAGGGTTTGCTCGTTTACCAGCAGTATTATCGGCTTGGCTGCCGGTGCAAAGTTTGGCTGCGGACTTTTCTTGCCGCCCCTGTATTGCCATTGCAGGTAGGGCTTTTGCGATAAAAATCTCAGCACCGCATCATGCACATTGCCGCCGGTGTTGTAGCGCAAATCCAATATCAATGCATCCTTTTTATAGGCATCATCAACCATATCCTCTAAAAACGTTTCCAGCGAACCGGTGCCCATATCTTTCATGTAGGCGTAGGCAATCCTGTTTTTACTTTTTTCGTTTACTACAGCGCGGTTATGGTCTATCCATTCGTCGTACAAATCGCCGTCTAATGCACCACGACTTTCCGGGTGTATTTTGGCTGATACTTCTTTTCCATCACGTTCAAAAGTCAGCTCCACTTCCTTATCCATCGATGGCTTTGTGAAATAATAATTGCGGTCCTGCTTTTCGTCAACGGGCTGGCCATTTACAGCTTTCAACCTGTCGCCTGGCTTCACATCGATGCCAGCTTTATCGGCGCTGCTATTTTTTAATACCGTCGAAACTTTGTACGGATCCTCGTTATCAAACATTATCCCGGTTTCCATGGTGGCGTAGGTAAGTGTTTTACGTTCCTCGCTGCCATTGGAGTAAAAGCCCTGGTGCGATGAGTTGAGCTCGCCCAGCATATCATTCAGCAGCGTGCGCAGGTCGCTGCGGTTATTTACAAAGGGCAGGTAAACTGCGTACCGGTCGTGCATTTTCTTCCAATCGGTACCGTGGAACTCGCTATCATAATAGTTTTCTTCTAACCCTGCCCAGGCCTCGTCATACATCTGCCTGAACTCGCCGTCAAGGTTGCGCTCGAATTTGTAATCGATATCGACTTTCTCCAGTTTGTTGCCATCAATATTCACTGTATAAATATTGCCTTTGGCCAGCGCGTAATATTTATCGCCGCTTTGTACTATATCAAACCCTGCGCCGTCTTCGCCGCCAACTTTTTCGGTTTTATTATCTTCAAATGGCTGTATAGTTGTCCGGTAAATGGCCCAGTTGCCTTCCGAATGGTTCGACGCATAGTAAACCAGCGTTTTATCCCCCTTCTGAATAACATAAGGCGAGCGCTGTACCCCAAACCCGGGGCTCACCTGCTCCAGCCGTTTCATAATATCATCAGTGTTAATGATAATATCTACCGGAGGTTTAGGTGCGGGTTGTTCCGACAGCGGTTTCTTTTTGGCAGCGGCCGTTTTATCCTTATCCTTTTTGTTGGCCGTACTATCTTTTTTCTCCTCCTTAAACAAATCTTTCAACTTATCCAGGCGAAATGCTTCATCAAATTTTTGCAGCGGCATGCGGTAAACGTGAATGTCGCCACCACCTGATGGGTATAGGGGCGTTGTACGTGCCGAAGTAAAGTAAATGTACTTACCATCAGGCGACCAAAACGGATCAGTCTCTGTAACACCGCTATTGGTAAGGTTAATTGTTTTACCCGATTTTATACCATAGATCAATATATCCTGCTCAAAATTGCGGAAGGCCGTGTATACCACATACTCGCCGTTTGATGATATAACGGGCGACGGATTTTGAAAGCCCCAAATTTCGTCGTTGGCAATGGTTTTACTTTCCAGCGTTTTCAGGTCGAGCAGCCTTACCTCGTTGCGACCGCTCAGGTAAACACCTTGGGTGTGTTCCTTGTTTACAGTAAGCAGCCTGTCGTTTTGCTTATCGGTAGTTATTTGTTTTTCTGTCGATGGCTTGTCGGCAGCTGTGGTGTACCAATTGGTATAGCCGCCGAAGGTTTGTGCAAACAGCAATGATTTATTGTCAGGCAGCCATTTAACCTCGGTTACCCGCTCGGCATTACCACGTTCTATCTTCTTTACGTATTTACCTTCAATGTCGCTTACAAAAAGCTCGCCGCGGCTCACAAATGCCAGTTTTTTACCGTCAACCGATACGTCTACGGCTTCAATTTTGCCCTTTACGTTAAACTCCTGCTGCTTGGTTAGCACATCATTGCGGGATAGCGAGAGGCTTACTTTCTGGCTTTGCTTCGATGCCACATCGTACACAAAAAGCTGGTAGTCTCTTTCAAAAACCACCTTTTCGCCGTTAGCACTAACCACCGGGTGTTTTATGGATGATGGAAACTGCGTCAGCGAAGTTTTTTTACCGTTGATGAAAGTATACAGGTTATACTCCCCGCTTCCCTCGTCCGATGCGAAATAGACATTACCTTTCTGGTCTATTGATGTCCAGAAATCTTTGCCTACCCAGTCGGTATATTGCTTGTAAGCCTTGGTTTTGGGATTGTACGATTGTATATCCGGGTTATAGGCGCCTTTGTAATGTTTACGGGTAGGGAAAATATAGCTTTCCCAGGTATCGCTAAAAAACAGTTCACCGGTTTGCGGGTGCTCTACTACGCCGTGTATCGTATTAAAAAAATTGTTAAAAAGGCGCACCGGGGTGCCGCCTATCAGCTTAACTGTATACTCACTAAATTCATTATACCTGTTCGAGGTAAAGTAAATCGATTTCGAATCCCAGGTCCACGAATCCACCTCATCCCCTGCGCTGCTAAAAGTAAGCTGCTTAATATCCCCACCGGCTAAAGGCATCACATACACATCATAATTACCAAACTGGTTTGACGAAAATGCAAGCCATTTACCATCGGGCGATACACGCGGCATCACCTCCTCGCCCTGCATGGCGGTTATGCGTGCTGCATTGCCGTTATTCAAATCGGCCCGCCAAAGGTCGCCCTCGTAGCTAAAGATTACGGTTTTTCCATCAGGTGTCAGGGTTGGATACGATGTAAAATAAACACCGGCACTTTGCGCATGGACAAAGTTTTGAATGGTTAAAAATGATAAAATGAGCAGGTAGATTTTTTTCATATGAGATAAATTATGTAAGTCAGGTACAATTTCATTAATGTAGAGAGACAACACTTTGCGTCTCCGAAATTTTGGTTAAAGTACTATTTTACAGGATTTAAAACAAGATGGGACGTCGTAAACTTATAAAGATACCAGAGTAAAAAAAATATTGTAAATTTGATTACGTTTAAAACAAAAGCGTTTATATGACCACACTAATCATTGAAATACCGGATGATAAGAAGTCGATACTTTCTGAATTAACCACCATTACAAAAAATGCGGGGTTAAAAGTAAGTATTGATAATGATGACGATGGCCTGAGTGAAGCTGAATTCAAATCATTGCAGGACGCGTGTAATGAAGCCATTTTGATAAAAAAAGGTCTTTCAAAAGGCATTTTACCCTCCGAGTTGTGGAATGACTAATAAGGTTATTATCTCTAAAAACTTCCAGCGGGAAGCAAAAGATTTACTGAAAAAATTTCACACCCTTAAAGAATCTATCGATGGATTGATAAATAAATTGACTGACGATCCATATTGTGGTGAACCATCTGGTCAGAAAATTTATAAACTTCGTTTACGCGACAAAAGTAAAGGTGGTGGCAAAAGTGGTGGCTTCAGGGTGTTATATTATCATATTATTAAAACCGAAGACGGAATTACTACCCTGTTGATGTCAATATTCGATAAATCTGACAGGGAGACCATAACCAAGGCAGAAGCGTTGAAAAAACTTGATAAAATACTCGACGAAATGTAGAGATGTAAAAGGGCTACCGATAATCCAAACGCCTACCTCACCGCCTTTACCACAATATACGGCGACAACGCCTTGCTCTCCATCGGTATAACCTTCGTAAACACTTTCCCGGCTACCCAAATGGCTTTTACCAACGCCTTGGTCAACCCGGTCCGCTCCGATTTATTTTCCAGCCATACGGTAAAACGGCCATGGTAGTATGCTTCAACTTCTTTTAGTCCCAGTTGTTTACAGCTATCGGTAAGCAACTGCAGATCCATACTGTTTATGTTGTGTTTATCGTAATTTTCTTTGTCGAAATTGCGCTGTACCCAGCCGTTTACGCTTTTAAAGTTTGGCAGGGTAATAAACAGAATGCCGCCCGGTTTCAAAAACTGCAGGTGGGTCTCAATAATGGCTTTGGTATCGTTAAAATGCTCGATCAGACCAAACGAGAGCACCATATCATACAACTTTTCAGGCTTGTAATTAAACAGATCGGCTTCAATTATATTGATATCGCCGGGTTTTAACCCGTTCTTTTCGAGCAGTTGGTTTATCAGGTCCTGGTGAATGTAATAGTCAAACAAGGTGGTATCCAGGTGCTCGTATTTTTTCAGGTAGGTGGCATAATAACCAGGGAAACCGCCAAGCTCAATTGCGTTTTTTACATTTTTTTCGGCGATAAGCTTTGCCAGTATGTTGCCGAAAACATAGTTGGGTTTTATAAAAAATATCAGCCCTTTTCTCGATTCCCAAAAAGATTTCCAAAATGAGCGGTCGGTTAAATTTTGTTCCATTAAAACGTTAGTTCGTTATATTTTTAGTCTCCCAACCGTCATGCCGAACTTGTTTCGGCACCTCACAGGACAGGTCGCCGAGATGCCGGTCACTGAGCAAATGGGGTGCTGAAACAAGTTCAGCATGACGTGTTTTTTATTTTTATTTATCCTTTCTTCTCCAATACCTTCGCCGGGTTCCCTACCACCACGCAATCAGCAGGTACATCTTTTATTACTACCGAACCCGCACCTATTATCACATTATCCCCGATAGCAATATCTCCAATAATACAAACATTGGCCCCAATATCTACATTATTCCCAATCCGCGGGCAAGCGCTAAACGTGCCGTCGGCCAGTTTTTTGTGGCCGATGGTGGTGCTGTTACGCAATACGCAATTATTACCGATGATGGTGCCTTTGTTAACTACCAATGCCTGCCCGTGGTAAAGGGATAATCCTTTTCCTATAGTTGTTTTGCGCGGCAGTTCAATACCCAGTACCCACTCCACCCAAAAGCGGTAAAGCATAAAGTACGGGTAAAATATAATTTTGGTGACCAGGTAACGGTTAAAAACCATCATCAGCCTGAAAGAAAATAAAACCGATTGTGCTTTAAAATTCTGCCGGTTGGCGCTCCAATCCTGGAATAAATAAGCAAAAAAGTTCATTTTATAGTTTTCAGATTGTTGATAACAATGCTACTAATAACCCCTGTTCGTCAAATCCTCTTGTTTGTAGAGGATTTGGTGAGGCCTTAACGCCCAAAAGTAAAGTTTTCATTTTAGAATTGTTATAATTGCTGCGATAATTAGCGCCACTGAATGAAGGTAACCTTAATAAACACATCTGATGCCGGCGGTGGTGCCCCGGCTGCCTGCATGCGCCTGCTAAAAGCGCTGGAATTACAGCAGGTTGATGCCATGATGCAGGTGCAGGAAAAAAAGACCGCCGAACCCCTGGTCGAGAGCATCGCCAATGATTTTTGGAGCCGGTTAAAAACAAATTTCAATTTTTATTATGAACGCCTGCCTTTCATCTGGTTTAAGGCGAAGGACAAATCGGTACGGTTTGCATTTTCAGCGGCTGACACAGGGACTGATATTACCAACCAGCCCGATATTTTAAGTGCCGATGTTTTGCACCTGCACTGGACAAACAGCGGTTTCCTCTCCATTAAAAACCTTAAGCAACTGTTCTTAACCGGCAAACCCGTGGTATGGACGCTGCACGATATGTGGGCTTTTACTGGAGGCTGTCACTACTCCGGCGAATGCGACCACTATAAACATGAATGTGGTAATTGCTGGATGCTGCGCAAACCGCACGGCGAGGACCTTTCATACCGTGGTTTTTTCCGCAAGAAATATATGCTGAAAGCCGCCAAAAATGTTGTGTTTGTAACCTGCAGCCATTGGCTAGCCGACGTTGCCCGCACAAGCACATTATTAAAAGGCTTCCGCATCGAAACCATCCCGAACCCGATTGATACCGAAATATTTTCACCAAAAGATAACGACGCCACACGGGCAAAGTTAAATATCGGTAAAAACTCAAAAGTGATACTCTTTGGCGCAGCCAATATCATGGACCGGCGCAAAGGCATTAACTACCTGGTTGAGGCGCTAAGCATCCTTAAAAACAATTACGCCGGCGAAGTTGAAATTGTGATATTCGGCAAGAACAAAGAGTTTAATACAGGTACCCTGCCCTTTAAAGTGCACGAAGTCGGGATAGTCACCTCACAAACCGAGCTGGCAGCCCTTTACAGCCTTGCTGACGTATTTGTTTCGCCAGCCCTAGAAGACAACCTGCCAAACACCGTAATGGAAGCCCTGGCCTGCGCAACGCCTGTGGTGGCCTTTAATACCGGAGGTATACCCGACATGGTCGACCATTTTAACAATGGCTATCTTGCTGAATATAAATCGGCCGACGATTTTGCTACCGGCATAAGGTTTGTTTTAAATGCAGGTAAGACGGGTAAACTGGCAGCCAATGCCCGCAAAAAGGTGCTGGATAATTTCAGCAACGAGAAGGTAGCCCAGCAGTACATGGCCGTTTATCAATCGATATTGAAATAATGCCGTTCAATCCCACCCTTTCGGTTATTACCATTGTTTACAACAACGTAAGGGATATCGAGCGCACTATGCTTTCGGTGCTAAACCAAACCTATCCCAACATCGAATATATAATTGTCGATGGCAAATCAACCGATGGCACCTTGCAAATTATTGAGCTGTACAAAACCCGGATCGCAAAACTCATCAGCGAAAAGGACGAAGGTATTTATGATGCCATGAACAAGGGCCTTGCCGCTGCCACCGGCGACTACGTGATATTCATGAACTCGGGTGACGAATTTTATAGAACCGATACGGTAGAGAAAGTATTTGAAACCGCGCCCGATGCCGATATCTATTACGGCGAAACGGAAATGATAAACGATGCCGCCGAAAGCCTTGGTCAGCGCCGTCACAAAGCGCCCGCCCAATTTACCTGGCGCGATTTTAAATTTGGTATGAGCATTAGTCACCAGGCCATCTACATCCGCCGCTCGTTAACCGAACCATATAACCGCAAATACCAGCTTAGTGCTGATATCGACTGGATTATCCGCGCGGCAAAAAAAGCAAAAACCATAGTAAACGCAAACCGTTATGTGGCCAAATACCTGGTTGGCGGTATGTCAAAAGCTAAACATCGCCAAAGCCTGCAGGAACGATATAATATTATGAAGGAATACTATGGCCTCGTTCCTACCGTTTTAAATCACTTTGTAATCGCTGTTAACCTGGCCTGGTATTGGCTGAGGCACAAAAGGACTAATGACTGACCCTGATTCAATTGCTTGAAGGATGTCCCGATCGTTAAACGCGCCAGGTATCATGCCCATCCCTCAATACTAAAAATCAAGGTTCAGACAAAAAAATAGCGATGAGCACCAACCCATCGCTATCTCTATCTAAAAATTATTTCAATTACTTTTTACCACCCGATTTCTTCGCCACCGGCTCAACTTTCTTGCCTTCCGGTTTCTTTGGTTCCGGTTCGACGGCAGCAGCTTCCTCTTTCATTTTGCGTACGCCAACAAAACCGGCGCCGCCTAAAGCAAGCAGCAGCAATATCGAGCCAGCAAGAGAAATTTTCTCGCCTGTGTAGTATGATGCCGGGTGGAACACAAATTCAATTTTATGGTTACCTACTGGTATTTGCGCCGCACGCAGCACATAATCAGCACGGAAATATGGCTTTTCAACGCCATCAATAAGCATTGTCCAGCCTTTTTCGTAATAAATTTCAGAGAATACAGCCAGTTGATTGCTTGTTGAACCGCTCTCATAAATCATATGGTCAGGATTGTAACTTACCAATTTGATAGTACCGGCAGTATCAAGTCCCAGCGCCTGCTTTTCATCAATCAGCTTCTTGTACCGCTGGTCAACAATGGCCTCATCCTTCGGAGCGAAGGCACTGATCGCCGTCATCTCCTCATCGGCGTTCTTAGCATACTTAAGGCTTTTTACAAACCAGGCATGGCCGCAGGCCGTTGGGTTTGCAAACATCTTAACGTTGCGCGATGTGTCTGTCGTAATAATATACTTGGCGTTCAACATATCCAGCACGTCCTGATTTGGAGGGCTTTGCGACAGGTGACTATCAATCAACTCATCATAACGTTTTAAACGCGCTGCCGAATAACCGCTTACTGATTTATGGAAAAACCCATTAAACTGGTCGAACTTGACGTTGGCAGTCGCATCATACACCCTGAAATCGGGGTCAGTGTCGCGCATAATAAAATTGTCAACTTCGCGTGGTTTTACCTGGTTGTCCAGTTTATCGGCAAAATTGGCATCTTTTAAATAACGTTTACTAACCTGCCATACATCGCCTACAGTTAACACAAGCAACAGAACCGAAAATACCAGCGTATTTTTTATCCTTTCCTTAATAAATGCCCACAAAAGGCCAAATGTCAGTACCACAAATATCAACGACCTGATGGCGTCGTTGCGCTCCAGCGATTCCCTGTCACTAACAATGGCTTTTGCCACGCTGTTTGCAAGGGCACTGTCGCCCTTAAGGGCTTGGGTAAGGTAAGTTATCCCGGTTTGGTAATCGGCTCCTTTAAAGCTCAGGAAAATACCCGGCATTACAATCAGTACAAACAGAAGGCCGCCTGTGATGTAAAACGCCAGTTTAAGCTTTTTAAATATGATAGCCTTATCGTCAGTGTCAACAATTTGCTGCACCGCTAAAAATGCCAGCACCGGGAAACAAAGACTGGTAACCGCAATTATCGATTCAACCGTGCGGAATTTGTTATAAAGCGGGAAGTATTTAAAGAAAATATCTGATACTAAAGGAAAGTTACTGCCGAATGATAGCAACATAGTTAACACTACAGTACCCAGCAGCCACCATTTAAGCCTGCTTTTAACAACCAGCAAGCCAAATAAAAACAGGAAGCATATTACGGCGCCAAAATAAAATGGCCCCGATGTGCCAGGTTTATTACCCCAGTACAGGGTAAGCCCCGGGAAACTTTCAACAACTTGCTGAGCTGTGAGAACCGCCCGCTGCTCGTCGGCTCCTTTAGCCAAAAACACCTTGGCCGTTTCCGAATTTTGATCGAGCGTTTCCGGCCCAGAGCCAAAGCTAAAGGCGTTCGGCACCAAAAAGGTAAAACACTCGGCAACACCCTGGCTGTACTGGTAGGCATAATCTTTGGAGAGGCCGTCGCTTGGTTCCTTGGTATTTTGTTTTAAATTCGATTGACCGCGGTAACTGTCTTTAGCGTACTCGGCAGTACTCCATAGTAACGAAGCATTTATAGCGAGAGCAAGCAGCGCAGCACCCGCCAGGTAACCCAGCGACTTCAAGAATGGTTTTGTATTTTTTGCCTTCAGCGCATGGTACAGCTCAATACCAAGGAATATCAGTAGCGCCAGCATCAGGTAATAAGTCATCTGGATGTGGTTGGCCCTTATTTCCATCGCCAAAAAAAGTGCAGTTAAGGCACCACCGGTAAAATACTTGCCCCTCAGGGTAAGTATTATGCTGCCTATTAAAGGCGCGAAAAAAGCGATTGCAAAAACCTGGTTTGAATGCCCTGCGACCAGCAGGATAATATTATACGACGAAAACGTAAACGCCAGGGCCCCGGCTGCCGCCAGCCACGGCTTTACCTTTAAAACGCTTAGTAAAAAATAAACGCCGAAGAGCAGCAGCAATACCGTATCAACGGGGTTGGGAAATACTGTTTTTAAGGCAGATACAACGTGTGTGGTAATATTATCCGGGTAGGGCGCCCATATCTGGAACGTTGGCATACCGCCGAATATCTGGTTGGTCCACAAAATGGTGACGCCTTTTTCCCTGTAGTCGTTTATCTCTTTTTGGGTCGACTGGGCGCCGGTAACATCCGACTGTCCTAACACTTTACCCTGGAATGCCGGGGCGAAGTAAATAATGCATATCACAAAGAAAATTACACCTATCAAAAAGTGAATGCCATTTCGCTTAAACCAATTGTTCATCTAAGTTTTTTAAAAAAGAGCTAATATTAATTCCTCAAAAATAGAAATTAGTATGAGAAAGTGAATTATATGTTTGATTGATTTATCGGGGTCGTAAATTCCGGAATTCTGTATCCAAAAAATCGGGCACCGAACGTCCGAAGTCCGACATCATTGAACCGCTTTTTCATCTACATGAAAAACACCGGTGGTCTGCAAAATATGCCACGGGTAAAGACTATCGTTGCTATCAGCGCCTACCCCCTCCATGATAGTACCATCAGGGCTTGTTATCTCAACCGGTTTGGTGGACTTAAATGTTTTGGCAGTCTTATCGTATGTCAATTCTTCTGATTTAAACACATCCCCGTGTGCACTCGTGGCTACAACATGCCGCCTGAATTCAATTAGATTCTCTTTCTCGCGCTGAATGGCATAGTCTGATACAACACTGCCGCTTTCTTTTAAATTACTGTCGTAAAAAGTTATTTTAATGCCTTTGGGAAACTCTTTGTAGGGCTTGGGAGTATTGTCCGAATAATCAATCATCAGCGGCCCGGTCACATGTGCTTTAACCTTCGCCGAGTCGCTGTAAATTATATCAACATCTGTGGTGCGCGAAATGGGTTTATCCTCTTCTTTAGAAGCAATTTTCTTGATGTCGTTCAACGAATTCTCGCACGAGCAAAACGCAAGCATTATGCCCGCAAACAGCATTAACTTAATTGCCCGGATATTCATATTGAAGAAGAATCAAGCGTCAAGATACAAGAATCAAGATAAAAATCACAAACAAGCCTTTACTGTAAGCAAATCCAACTCCTAAACGAATTATTGGAACTTATATTTTTGGAACCACTTATCGTTTAGCGTAAAGCCTAAATGTATGTTAACGTAGTTTTCTTTAACTAACGGGTTGTCCGCAGTGCCCAGGGTACCTCGTTTACCAATTTCGGCCGATATGTTTATTTTATAAAACGAACTTAGCGTTTGTGACGGCGCCAAAGGCAGGCCGAGGCCAAATGTAACTGCATACCTGTTGATGTTGGTATTATTTATATTTAGGTAAGTTTGGTCGTAAATAAACCCTAAACGGTAGTCAACCCGCTGAAAATAGTTACGCAGCGCGTTATTGTCAGGTGTAAACTGCCCACCCACAGCAAACGTTTTGCTGTTTTGTACATTTTGAGCTTTAGCCCCGTCAATGGTCAGGCTGCTCCAGTTACCCAATGTTAAATCAGCGCCCACCAAAAATTTGTTGTCTACCTGGTACGACAGTCCAAAACGGTTAATGGAAGGCAGTTTTATTTTCGATTTTTCGTTCTGGTGGTTAACTATCGAGTCGGCTGGGGCATTTTCGTTACCGCTGGCGTCGTAAGTGTACTGGCTTACTATGTATGATGAGGTATTGGTAATACTATTCGCCGTTGAAGTTGAATAACCCACTGTAAAGTGCCTGGTATTGTTCGCCCAATCGAACGAATACTGAAGGCCTAAATCATAGTTTAAGCCGCCAACGCTTTTGCTGTCTTCAATGCGTGAGTTTAGTGTGCCATATAATTTAGGAACCTCTGTAGACGCCGTTTGAACTATGTTACCGAAAATATAAGAGGCATTAGCGCCGATTGACAGATGGCCTATGCCAAACCCATAGCCTATATATGCCTTTGAAAGGCCTCCGGTGCCGTTATACAGGTAATTTACAGCATTGGTATCAGTCGGCAAGTTCGATTTAAAACTCGACTGTACCTGTTTATAGTTATATCCCACCTCGCTATACGGCATTAAACCAAAGCTAAGCGCCGACCGTTTGCTAACCGGCACGGCAAAATAAACGTGGCTAAGCCTGAAGTTTGAGTTACGTACACTGGTTTGCTGTAATTGGCTCAACCCAATTGAGTTTACATAAATACCGACATCAAAAGTGGTGTAGTTGATAAACGCATACGATGCAGGGTTCTGTACGTTTATGGTGTTGTAATTATTTATTTTGTTGATAGCGGTTGATATGCCGCCCATGCCCCTTTGTTGTGGCGTTACAGCCTGGTCTATATCACCCAGCCCGTATCTTGAATAAGGCGAACTTGTAGTAGCGGATGTTTGTGCGTGTGCCCCGTATACAGAAACAGCAAGTATTAGTATTATAAAAACCCTGGTATATTTAATCATTATTAGTTTGTATGGCTGCGTTTAATCCTTTTAGAACCAAGTGAGGCTCAATTTTTATATAGGGGGCAAAGATGCTATTTTTTAGCAGCGTATCAAAAAAAATACTATCACCGCCGCTAAGCACAATATTCAGCTCTTCCCCGTTTTTTTTATAGCTTTTTATAAAGCCTTCCAATTCATATTTTATCCCGTTTTGCACCCCGGATATTATCGCCGATTTTGTATCGTTGCCGCTGTCGGCGGTAAAACTTTCATCGGCTTTTATCAAAGGCAAACCGGCTGTATAATTATTTAATGCCTTATAACGCATATTTAAACCCGGCGATATACTGCCCCCAAAATAATTTCCCCGGGCGTCAACCCAGTCGTAGGTAATGGCAGTGCCCCCGTCAATTACCACGTTGCTTTTACCAGTGTACAGGTGGTATGCACCTATTACTGCGGCCAGCCTGTCGAGCCCGAGCGTTTGTGGGGTTAAATAATGGTTAGTTATGCCACTTGTCATCCCGGCACTAAAATACACCAGCTTTACTTTACCGGCCAGTATATTTTGCCACTCCTCTTTTTCTTTTTTTACTGATGATATAATGGCCTTACCGATGGCATAATCAGCGAGGGTTTTATCAATTATAGTTTCATCAACCTGGCCGTACTGTTCTGCCTGCAACAGCCTGTCGTGCTCAAAAACAGCAATTTTTGTAAACGTATTGCCGATATCGATAACCAGGTTCATTTATTTTAAGTCTTGAGTCGCGATTCATAAGCCCTAAGTCAAAAAACAATGACCCGATGACGTAATGACCAAATGACTATGCCTTTACGAGTGACAATATCGATTCAAAAATTGCCAGCCCGTCCTCGTTAGCCACTAATGCATCCGATGCGCGTTCAGGGTGAGGCATAAAGCCAAACACGTTACGGTTTATATTGGTGATACCGGCAATGCTATCCAATGAGCCGTTAGGGTTCGATTCAGGTGTTACCATACCATACTCATCGCAATACTTAAACAGCACCAAATCATCGTCATATAACGATTTTAAAACATCAGCGTCGGCAAAATAATTACCCTCGCCATGTGCAATAGGTATTTTAAGCGCCCTTTCAGGGTCTATCTGCGCAGTGATCAACGAATTTGTGGTTTGCGCCTTCATATAAATGTTGCGGCAAATAAATTTTCGATTTTCGTTATGCAGCAATGCACCCTGTAACAGGCCGGCTTCGGTTAATACCTGGAAGCCATTGCAAATGCCCAAAACATAACCGCCGCGGGCAGCAAACTGTATTACTTCGGTCATGATAGGCGAAAAACGTGCAATCGCGCCCGAACGCAGGTAATCGCCAAACGAAAACCCACCCGGTAAAACAATAAAGTCGGCACCCTGTAGGTCGTGGTCTTTATGCCATAGGCGGACCACCTGCTGGCCCATTATTTTTTCCAATACATAGATGATGTCCTCATCGCAATTAGAACCCGGGAAAACAACTACTCCAAATTTCATTAAATTGATTTTTTGTGTAATAATGGTACAAAACTAATATAACAGCCGTGATTTGAACGAATGTAAAAGTTAAAAAGTGTTAAACTGAAAATAGATGATGCTGATTAGCAGCAATAAATACAAGCTTTCGTAAAACCATTTGCTTTTGGCGTACAAAAAATAGTAAGCAAAAAACACCGCAAGCGGTACTGTGCAAAGCAAAAAATGGTTTAAAGTGAACGGCGTTTTTACGTAAAATGACAAGCCCGCCATCAAAAAAATTACAAACAACAACTGGAACGATTTACGCACCTGTACATAGCTTTTAAAAAAGTTTTGCTGCAGCTTAAAAAAGCAAAGTACCAGTATGGCTATAACGGGTATAAGTACCAGGTAGTTGTAATAAACAATGTTAATTGTATCCGGAAATTTGGTGGCTAGCGGCCGCCAGATAGCCGGAAACCGGTTGATACTGTCGGATAAAAAATAATACACAGCCAAAAAGAAAAATATGGTCACATATCCAATAATGCTGGCCACAACCTCGCGCCAGTTAAACGGGCGGAAGATAAACAGGGCTATCCACAGCACCAAAAACAGGTAGATAAAGGGTAAATAAATTACCGAACCGATAGCAACCATCATCCCCAAATCATACGCGGCCGACTTGGCATCACTACTTTTATAAAAACTGAACAGCCTGAAAAGCATCCAGATAATCAAAAAATTACAAATAAGCGGCGGGCTCAATACCAAAAACGATTTAAACAAAGCCGTTGCAGTAACATACATTAAAGCAGGCAGAAACGTAGGCTTACCCAATAAGTTAAAGTGATTTACCAATCGGTTTATCAGCAGACTTTGTATAAACACAATGGCTGCGGCCAGCAAAACATTATAAGCGGTAACTGCCGGGTTAATATACGAGCCAGGCGCAATTAACAGCCGCGCAACAGGTTCAGCAAATGCAAATTCGGTTGTAGCCGGGGCGGTAAGCAAATAGCCCGCCCGCGACACAAATAGCACTACAACAAGCAGTAAAATATTGAACGGATTAAGCGTTTTAAAAAAACCAATCATTAAGGGCGTATTTGCGCTGCGAAATTAGCACAATTGTCGTTAGGATAAAACTATAGGGTGATAATAGCTGGTAAATAACAAATATCGAACACCGAATTTTGAATGTCCAACACCCAAGAACCCTTCATCATTCGATATTGGATATTCGATGTTCGATATTTTTTCTTCTAAAACTTCTCCTCCATCATCTTCTCCAATGCAAACATCTCATCCCTCAACTTGGCCGCTAACAAAAAGTCCATATTCTTCGCAGCGGCAAGCATTTCCTTTTTGGTATTTTCTATCGATTTTTTCAAATCGGGCTTGGTCATGTAGGCCACAATAGGATCGGCGGCAAGGCTAACCATGTCGGCTTCTACGTAGGCTTTCTGTATGCCGTCCTTAAAGTCCATTACCGATGTTTGCTCCATTATCTGTTCACGGGTTTTGCCCACAGTTATTGGGGTTATACCATGTAATGTGTTATAAGCAATCTGTATCTCACGGCGACGGTTGGTTTCGTCCATGGTGATCTGCATCGAGTCGGTAATTTTGTCGGCATACATAATCACCCGACCCCGGTCGTTACGGGCGGCGCGGCCAATGGTTTGTATCAACGATTTTTCGCTTCGTAAAAAGCCCTCCTTATCCGCATCCAAAATAGCCACTAACGATACTTCGGGCAAGTCCAAACCCTCGCGCAACAGGTTGATACCTATCAGCACATCAAACTCGCCAAGACGCAGACCGCGCAAAATTTCCACGCGTTCCAGTGTTTTTACTTCAGAGTGTATGTAGCGGCACTTAATGCCCAGCCTGTCCATATATTTTGCCAGCTCCTCGCTCATGCGTTTGGTCAGGGTGGTAACCAGCACGCGGTCGCCCATTTTGATGGTCTTGTCCACTTCTTCCAGCAAATCATCCACCTGGTTTATTACCGGGCGAACGTCAATCACAGGGTCGAGCAATCCGGTTGGGCGTATCACTTGCTCAACCACCACGCCGCCCGATTTCTCCAGTTCAAAATCAGCCGGGGTTGCGCTCACATATAAGGTTTGCGGGGCCAGCTTCTCAAACTCCTGGAAGTTGAGCGGCCTGTTGTCCAGTGCTGCTGGCAGGCGGAAACCATAGTCAACCAACGAGATCTTTCTCGACCTATCTCCGCCATACATAGCCCGTATTTGTGGCACAGTTACGTGGCTCTCGTCAATAACCATCAGGTAATCTTCCGGAAAATAATCCAGCAAACAGAACGGCCTTGCACCCGGCAAGCGACCATCAAAAAAGCGGGAATAATTCTCAATGCCCGAGCAATAGCCCAGCTCGCGTATCATTTCTAAATCGTAATTCACCCTTTCTTCCAGGCGCTTAGCCTCCAGGAAGCGGCCATCGCCAATAAATTGCTTTTTGCGGGTTTCCAGCTCTTCCTGTATGGCCCAGATAGATTGTAAAAAACGCTCGCGCGGGGCAACATAAAGGTTGGCCGGGTAAAGCACCATGTGCGTCATTTTTTCCAGCGTTTTGCCTGTGCTCACGTCAAAGCTGGTCAGCTCCTCAATGTCATCACCAAAAAAGGATATACGGTAAGCGTGGTCCATATAAGCCGGGAAAATATCGACGATATCCCCTTTAACCCTAAAAGTGCCACGTTTAAAATCGGCAGTGGTGCGCGAGTACAATATCTCAACCAACCGGTGCAAAAATGCATTTCGTGCTATACGGGTGCCAACAGCAAACT
This sequence comes from Mucilaginibacter flavidus, assembly GCF_024055575.1. GTDB lineage: Bacteria > Bacteroidota > Bacteroidia > Sphingobacteriales > Sphingobacteriaceae > Mucilaginibacter > Mucilaginibacter flavidus. Next base: position 180,067 of record NZ_JAMXOE010000002.1, read on the forward strand.
TAAAAACCGAATCCTTAAAATCCTCCGGGTTACCCATACCATAAATGCAGGAAATGGACGACACCACGATCACATCCCTCCTTCCCGACATCAGTGCCGATGTGGTGCGCAAACGCAGCTTTTCAATCTCCTCATTTATCTGCAGATCCTTCTCGATGTAAGTATTGGTTGTAGGGATAAATGCTTCCGGCTGGTAGTAATCGTAATACGATACAAAGTAGTTGACCGCATTGTCAGGGAAAAACTGCTTAAACTCACCGTAAAGCTGTGCAGCAAGCGTTTTGTTATGACTTAAAATCAACGTAGGCTTTTGCGTTTGCTGTATAACATTGGCAACGGTAAACGTTTTACCCGAACCGGTAACCCCCAGCAGGGTCTGGAACGGATCGCCATTATTTACACCTTCAACCAGTTGCCTGATGGCTTCGGGCTGGTCGCCGGTGGGAGAATATTGGGAAGTAAGTTTGAAATCCATAGTGTAAATACAAAGTTAACGATTAGCGGTTAGAGATTAGTTAATTAGAGGTCAGTTTATCTCTAACATATCACCATCGTATTAATTTTAATTTGCTAAACAAAATCAAAATAACAATGTGTTAATGACAACGGTATGTCAACAGGAATTTATAGATTTAATTTTACGTAAATTTATACCAGCATGCCAACTAATCGCTAACCTCTGATTAACTAATCTCTAAAACATGACCTTCATCCTCAACGAAACCAACACCGTCGCCAATAAATTTTTGGCCGAGCTGCGCGACAGCAGCATACAGCAGGACAAGGCCCGTTTCCGCAATAACCTGGAGCGCCTTGGTGAAATAATGGCTTACGAGATGAGCAAATCGCTTAAATATGGCGAATACGAGGTGCAGACACCTCTGGGTTTGGCAAACATAAACCTGCCCGAAACTGATTTGGTGTTAGGTACCATCATGCGCGCCGGGCTACCCTTTCACCAGGGATTTTTAAATTATTTTGACAATGCCAGCTCGTTGTTTGCCACCGCCTACCGCAAAGTAAAAAAGACAGGCGCCTTTATCATTAATATCGACCATATCTCCACTCCCGACCTTGATGACAAAACACTAATAATGTGCGATACCATGCTGGCCACAGGCCAAAGCCTGGTGCAGGTTTGCAAAGAGCTGATAGCGCAATACCAGATAAAGGAGCTGCACATTGCTGCCGTAATAGCCAGCACCGAAGGTATTACCCACGTGCGTGCCAACCTGCCCAAAGCAAAGCTATGGGTATGCACGGTGGATGAGGAAATGACCAGCAAATCATATATAGTGCCGGGGTTGGGTGATGCGGGGGATTTGGCGTTTGGGGAAAAGGTGCATTGATTTCGGATTTCGGATGTTCGATTTCGGATTTTTGAATACGGAAATCGGAATGCCGATTGCGAAATGCATTGCATGAGAATAAACATTTTTCTCCTTTTCGTCATGCCGAATTTATTTCGGCACCCCACGAGACGGTTTATCCGGGTTATTTAGCCTCAATGTTCCCGCCCAACTTAAAACGTTTGTACCAAACCAACGCCAGCTCAATTATAAGGCTGTAAAGAACACAATCAAATATGATAATACCCAAAAAGACTGTAGTATTTACATATTTATTAAAAAAACTAACGCTATCTATAAATGTAATTGGAAGAACCAACAGTTTAAATATCCATCCGGCTATTGCAACCAGCGATTGAGTAACTATGCTATTATTCTTAAACCCTGCATCGTCGTTTCCAACTACCAAGCCGGTTACCATCGCTAAAACGATAAAAATGACAATCAACAAAAACAATCGCTTAAAATTTATCACCTTTAACATATAGCTTTGCAAAATCAGTTTAAATATACCTGATTAATCCCAATGGCTGAAGATAAATCCGAAATCGAACATCCGAAATCCGAAATCAAAAAATACAAACACATCTTCTTCGACCTCGACCATACCATCTGGGATTTTGACAAAAACGCCGAAGAAACACTGCATGAGTTGTATGAAATTAACCGGCTGCACGAAATCGGCGTACCGGCCGCTACGGTGTTTATTGAAACCTACACCCGCAACAACCACCAGCTTTGGGCCGAATACCATACCGGCAAAATAACCAAAACTGAATTGCGCGAAACCCGCTTTAAACGAACTTTTATCGAGTTGGGTGTGCACCCCGATATATTGCCAGTTGCGTTCGAAGATGATTACGTAAAGCTTTGTCCCACAAAAACAAACCTTTTCCCACACGCGCACGAGACATTGGAGTACCTGCAAAGCAAATACACGCTGCATTTAATATCCAATGGTTTTAAAGAAGCTTCAACCCTAAAAATCGGAAACACCAACATCGGCAAATATTTCGACAAGGTGATTATATCCGAAGTGGTAGGCATTAACAAACCCGACAAAGCCATATTTGAACACGCGCTAACCGTTGCCGGCGCCCAAAAACACGAAAGCATAATGATTGGCGACAGCCTGGAAGCCGATGTGTACGGTGCTTTAAATTTTGGCATGGATGCCATTTATTTTAACCCGTTTAATGCTCCCAAGCCGGATGATGTGCCGATGCAGGTGAATGGGTTAAGGGAGTTGATGGGGATATTGTAACAAATTTCAAGGAGCGATTCAGTTCAAATTTATATTATTCAAAGACGCATCCCTTATAACTTTATTAATCTCATATCTTTACATAACGAATTAGCAAATTTGATAATGGTCGTTATCGCAATAATTATGGGACTCCTCGTTCTATGGGGTGTAGTCGATTATAATAAAAGTACAAAAGAGCAAATTATCCGCCAAAACGGGGGACTAAAAAGACTTTACCCGAATTTTATTGAATATTACAATTCTGATTTCGCGATAATCCATACGCCTTTTTGTCACGCCAAACCAACTTTTATCAGTGATTCAAGCGGCAAAAATATCGGTATTACCTACGGAACAGACCATATAATTGAAATGGGAATCGAACATTCGTCAATTGTCGAATATTACTGCTGTGTACATTATCAGTTTGGTCAAAACTATTGAAAAAATTAAGCGTTACGTAACAAATAGAGAAAAAGAGTTAACAATAGTTGAATATCATTTAGTGTTTGTTGAGTTATACGAACAATTAAGTCAAAAAGTTAATCTCGAAGAGGTATTCCGATTTAATTACAAACAAAAACTCACTTAGGATTAACCATCAGAATTCAGTTCTACTTTAAATCAAATTGCAATTTATTATCTAAATTTGTAATCATGACACAACGCACCTATCGAATATTACTTACACCTGAAGACGAAGGGGGATTTAGTGTTTCTGTGCCGGCATTGCCTGGTTGCTTCACACAAGGTGAAACTATTGACGAAGCTATAGCAATGGCTAAAGAGGCCATCACTTTATATGTGGAAAGTTTGGAAGAAGATGGTGAGCCAGTGCCCGATGATAGCAAAAGCCTTGAATATTCTTTGACGTTCGCATCTTAGTGCATGAAATCCTATACGCCTAAAGAAATCATTTCGATACTAACTTCAAATGGCTTTGAACTCGCCCGCACCAACGGAAGCCACCAAATTTACGTCAACAGAACAAACGGTAAACGGACTATAGTGCCAATGCACTCAAAAGATTTAAAGAAAGGCACCCTGCATGGGATACTTAAACAAGCCGGAATTGATTTGAAAGATTGACGAAAATATTCCAGAACAATTATCGTACGGGCGTATTACGTACGCCTTAGTGCTTAAACGTTTCGCCAATTGGGTGTATATATGGTACCCCCTACGCCTAATTTTGCGTTGTATATCTTTTATCACAAATCATTTAAAACCCCTACCTTTATTACCATGAACCTGCATAAAGAGCGCAAAGCCATTGATGCCGCACTGGATGATTACCGGGCCAAACTGGAGACCATCCCCGAGGAGCTTTTTACCGAAACACCGCCGGGTGGTGGCTGGTCGTATGCCGAGGTTTACTCGCATATTTTAAAGGCGACATTGGGCTCTTCAATCGCGTTGGAGCGTTGCGCACACAATAATTGCGAAGCCACTACAAAAGGGCCTAACCTAATGGGCCGTTATTTAATGCTGATTGGGAGTTTTCCCGTAAAGTTAAAAGTACCCGAAGCCACATCGGCAAAAATGCCCGCCGAAAAAATCAGCAAAGAAGAAGCTAAAAACCTGCTGGTAAAATGCCGCAAACGCGTCGACGATACTGCTCCCATCTTAAAAAATTCATTACCAACCTCGCGCATTAAGCACCCACGGCTTGGCATGCTGAACGCTGGCCAATGGTTTAAGTTTATTCGCGTACATTTATATCACCATTTAAAGCAACTAAAACGGATTGAAAAAAAATTTCAGTCAAAATGAAACCTTTTACATTTAACACAGTCTTAACAATTAAATAATCCATTTTAACGTTATTTGTAAAAATCTTAAAAGATGCATTTCGAGTTAGGATATATGGTTGTAGGCAGCTTACTATTTTTAGTATGCATTTACTATGTAAGTCCATTTGAACTAAAAGTTAATGACGACGACGAAGAAGACTAATCGTTGCTTATACAATGCTCCTGTATTTTTCCGGTGTAGTTTACCGGGCGGAGAAATATCCCCCCAATTTTAATGGCAAAACGCGAAGTTGATATTGTAGTTATATCCGACGTGCATTTAGGTACATACGGATGCCACGCCAAAGAACTGCTCAAATACCTAAAGAGCATCAAACCCAAAATCCTGATTTTAAACGGCGATATTATCGATATATGGCAGTTTAGTAAATCGTACTGGCCCGAAACACACATGAAGGTGATTCGCCGCATACTAAAGTTTGTGACGGATGGTGTACCTGTATATTACCTGACCGGAAACCACGATGAAATGCTGCGCAAGTTTGCCGATTTCAATATGGGCTCGTTCCAGTTGCTGAACAAAATTGTATTAAATATCGACGGCAAAAAGGCCTGGATATTTCATGGCGATGTGTTCGACGTCACCATGCAACACTCCAAATGGCTGGCCAAACTGGGCGCCGTGGGTTATGATACGCTGATACTGATCAATAGCTTTACCAACTGGCTGCTTACCGCCATGGGGCGCCAAAAAATGAGCTTCTCGCAAAAAATAAAAGCCCGCTTCAAAGAGGCTGTAAAATTCATCAACCAATTTGAACAAACTGCGGCCGACCTGGCTGTTGAAAAAGGTTACCAATACGTTATATGCGGCCATATCCATCATGCCGAAATACGCGAGATGCAGGCGACCGATAGCCCCGGCTCGGTGCTTTACCTGAATTCGGGCGACTGGGTTGAGAGCCTCACCGCCCTCGAATACCAAAACGGCAACTGGACTATTTTTAAATATGAGCCTGCAGACTTTGATACCGACGCCGATGAAGATGACAAAACCGATGCTGAGGATTTGGATGCAAAACTGGACGTGAGCAGCCTGCTTGCCCGGTTTAAACAGGAACAGGATTAATATTTGTTGAAACGTCTGAACGTTGAAAGGTTGAAATGTTAGGAAAAACCTTTCATCTTTCAATCATTTGAACATGAAAAATCAATAATTATTCAACAAGTTTGCGATAATCAAAAAACTTTACGACAAATAAGCAACGTTTCAACTTTACAACCTTTCAACGTTCCAACTTCGACCAATGAAAATCCTCTACGCCATACAAGGTACCGGTAACGGCCACATCAGCCGGGCTCGCGAAATTGTGCCGCTGCTGCAGCAACATGGTGAAGTTGATTTACTGGTGAGCGGCACCGAGGCCGAGGTGACGTTGGCACAGCCGCTTAAATACAAGTTCCATGGGTTTAGCTTTGTGTTTGGTACCAACGGTGGGGTTGATAATTGGGCCACTTTTAAGCTGATGAACACCCCCCGGCTGTTTAAAGACATCTTTACCCTGCCGCTAAAGCAATATGATCTTATTATAAACGATTTTGAACCGGTTAGCGCCTGGGCCTGCAAGTTGCAGCGGATACCTGCCGTGTCGTTAAGTCACCAGTGCTCATTTGTATCACCAAAAACACCGCGCCCAGCCAAATGGAGTTATGCTGAGTGGCTGCTGAAATATTATTCGCCAACTGCCCACCATATAGGCTTCCATTTTGAACGGTATGACGATTTCATCCATACCCCGGTTATCCGCAGCGAAATACGCAGCCTGGTTACCTCAAACCTGGGCCACTACACCGTTTACTTGCCTGCTTATGACGATAAACTGCTTGCCCGCGAGTTGAATAAAACCAACAAGGAATGGCATATATTTTCCAAACGACAGAAAACACATTATACCCAGGGCAATGTGAAGATTTTCCCGGTAAACAACCAGGATTTTAACAACAGCCTGGCAAGCTGCGAAGGCCTGCTCACAGGCGGCGGCTTCGAGGGCCCGGCAGAAGCATTGTTTTTGCAGAAAAAGGTGATGATGATACCCATGAAGGGCCAGTACGAGCAGCAATGCAATGCACTGGCGGCGTCAAAGCTGGGCGTTCCGGTAATCCACGAAATTGACGACAAATTTATTTACTACGTTAACAACTGGCTTAACGACGGCAAAAAGGTGCATGTAGATTTCCCAGATGAAACTGCGCAGATTGTGGATGATATGGTGAAGAAGTACGCTCGCAGTAAATAATTCGCCATTAAAACTTAGGACAAACCACCGATGGATTGGTCGTATGCTTAAATACATAGCTAATTGATAGCTCAAACCCGCCCTGCCCGCTGGTTGCATTTTTAAAGGCCGAGGTATTAAAATCGTAGCTCACCCCTATCACCATGTTCTTAAGATGATAGCCTACATCGGCTACCGCAGCATCACCAATGCGGTACATGCCGCCGAGGATAAGGCCGTTATCGTCCTGGAATTTCATTTCGGAGTATACGCCCAGTGCTTTAATAGCATTGCCTTGCTGACTTATATAAACCGCGTGCGGAATAACGTCAAAATCGTCGGATGCTTTAATTTTCACCCCGGCATGGGCGGTAAAACGCATGGGTAGCTTGCTGGTAATGCTGCCGCCGTTAGTAAAAGGGTCTTTAGGCGAAGTTAAATGCGCCACGCTTACACCACCAAAAAAATTGGCCGGATGCGTAGGGTCACCATCGTAATAAAAAACGCCTGCACTGGCGTCAAATACGGTTGCGCTGGTGGTTGCAAACGTTTCAAAGCTGGCCGCGGTAGGGTCATATCCTATCACCGGATTATACTGGTCGTCAAACTGTAGCCTGCTTGGATCGAAACTACGGTTGATGATGCCTGCCTGCAAACCGAAACGCAGCTTTTTAGTCTCATCGTCAGATACCGAAAAGCCATAACTATACGATGCATAAGCAGCAAAATAATTCCAGCCAGCAGTACCAGCGGCCTGGTTAATAATGTTAAGACCCAGTCCCGATTTTTCGCCAGCCTTAAAGTCCATAGAAATGCCACCGGTCTTGAAGCCGCCCGGTATGGCGTTCCATTGGTTTTTAGCATTGGCATTTATACGCAGGTCGCCGTCAAAAACGCCGGTAAGCGCCGGGTTTAGCCAAAGCGGGTAGGCATAATACTGTGAAAAATGAGGGTCTATCTGCCCCTTAGCAGAGCCGACAGCCATCAATATAACAGATATAAATACAATTATCTTTTTCACCGTAATAATGTAATCGTTCCTTTTTTATTCACCTTCTCGCCGTTGGTTAAGGTAATTTCAACATAATAAACATACACCCCGGCCGGTTCTGCTTTGCCTTTAAAAGTGCCGTCCCACCCGTTTTGCTGGCTTTGCGACATAAACAGCAACTCGCCCCATTGGCTGTATACATAAAACTTAAGCGTCTTAATATTTTCGTTGTGTACATACACCACATCGTTTTTGCCATCGCCGTTGGGCGTAAAGGCATTGGCGACAAACACCTGGTCGATAAGGGGGTTAACCGCAAGAGCTGTTACCTGTGTTGAATTAGCGCTTTCCTTGCAGCTAACATCGCCGGTGGCGCGCACAATTAAAGTAACGCTCTGCCCAATTTGCAAGCCGGTAACCGTATGGGTGTTACCATTGCTGCCCGAACTTGGCGCAGTAAACGTTTGCCGATTGTCGGTGCTTACCAGGTAGCCGTCCGCACCGCTAACCGGTGACCATTCAAAAGTTATATTGGGCGCCTTTAAAGCTATAGCCTGTGGTACAGGGGCAGGTAATGGCTGTATTATTTGTACATCGGCTTTGGCGCGGGCTGCTGATGAGCAACTGTTGTTTACCGCTTCCGCATAGTACGAAGTATTGGCGTTGATGGGCGGTGTGGTAACGCTGTTGCCGGTAAACAATATGGCACCACCGGTTGCAGATGCATACCAGTTTACGGTAACGTCAAGGTCCGTATTGTTTGATACCAGTGTGGCTGGGTCGCCGGGGCAAACGTTAGCGCCCTGTGCCGAAATAGTTGGCAACGGAATTGCCGACACATTAACGACAGTGCGCGATGTGGAGGTACAGCCAGACGAGCTGGTGGCATCAACATAATAAGTTGTGTTATTGCTTAACACCGGTGTCGTAAAATCGGGGCCGGTAAAAACTGACGTACCACCTGTGGCAGCTGTGTACCAATTGTAAGTCAGGCCGGCCTGGGGGGTCAATATGTTTAATATTGCCGGCGAGCCTGCACAGGTTGATACCGGGTTTGTTTGCAGCACGGGTGCGGCCGGTACAGTATTTACCGTTACGGTTGCCGGGGTTAATACCGGGCTGGCACAGGTTCCGTTTGACGCCTCGACATAATAAGTTTGGGTGGCATTTAGTACCTGTGTGACAAAACTTGTTCCCTGGAAAACCGCATTACTTTTATCCGGTGAATCGTACCAGACGTAGGTAAGCGCCGGGTCGGGCGAGGTAATTGAAATAGTTGTGGTATTGCCGGCGCATATCGGCGTTATTGTGTTGATAACAGCGTTTGCAGGTGTTTGGTTAACCGTAATTGTTGCCATAGCACTTTGAAGCGGCACCTGGCAGGCGCCCGACGTAACATCGCGCCTGTATGAAGTAGTTACGGTTATCGTAGACGGGTCATAATCGATACTGTTGGCGCCGGGAATCAATATCCAGGTCGCCCCTTTGTCGGTTGAACTATACCATTTATACTGAAATGAATTGGGGCCGTCACCGCCATTTGGCGGGCTGCCCGAAATAGGTTGCGGATCGACACTTACACAATACGGAAAAGGCGGCACCAATATGGTATTGCTTGTTATCGGCTGGGTAATATGTATCTCAATCGCAGCACTTATCAGCGGTGTGCTGCATATCGCTGATATTACCACCCTGCGGTAAAACATAGTCGTAGTTAACGAAGGCGGATCGAAATCCTTACCCGTTTGGCCGTTTATATCGGTAAAATGCGCGTCAACATTATCCGGCGATTGCTGCCATTGGTATAAAGGCGATCCATCACCCCCTGTCGGCGTGCTGCCGGTGATCACCCCGGCATCGCCCGGCCCGCAAAATTGGGTTGTTGCAGGTGGGGTGAGTGTATTACCAACCAGGGCTGGTTGTATGGTGATAACAACCGGGGCGCTTATTGATGGTATTGAGCAACTGCCGGATGTAACCGTGCGATGATAATAAGTTGTTTGAGTAATGGGAAGCGGATCATAATTTTGATTTGTGGCGCCGTTTATAGGCTGATACGTATTGCCATCAGGCGAGGATTCCCACTGGTATAAAGGTATTCCACTCCCGCCCGTAACCACGTTGCCATTAATTACTGTGGGATCGCCGGTTGCACAAAAAGTTGTAGCACCAGATGGGGTGATGGTATTCGCTGAAAGCGCTGGCTGGATGGTGATAACAACCGGGGCACTTACTGATGTTGTTACGCAACTGCCGGATGTAACTGTGCGACGATAATAAGTTGTTTGGGTAATGGGAAGCGGATCGTAATTTTGATTTGTGGCGCCGTTTATAGGCAGATAGGTATTGCCATCCTGCGACGACTCCCACTGATATACTGGTGTTCCACTCCCACCCGTAACCACGTTGCCGTTAATTACTACAGGATCTCCATTTGCACAAAAAATTGTAGCACCAGATGGGGTGACGGTATTCGCAGAAAGCGCCGGTTGGATGGTAATAACCACCGGGGCGCTTACTGATGGTGTTACGCAAGTGCCGGACGTAACTGTGCGACGATAATATGTTGTTTGGGTGATTGGAACCGGGTCGTAATTTTGATTTGTGGCGCCGTTTACAGGCTGGTACGTGTTGCCATCAGGCGACGATTCCCATTGGTATCCCGGTGTTCCATTCCCGCCCGTAACTGCGCTGCCATTAATTACTGCAGGATCGCCAGTTGCACAAAAAGTTATTGCACCAGTTGGATTGATTGTATTTGCAGAAAGCGCGGGCTGGATTGTGATAACAATCGCGTTGCTTTTTAACGGCGTGCTGCAAGCGCCCGATGTTACCGTGCGCTGGTAATAAGTTGTCGCTGTTAGCAGGCCCGGATCGTAATCCTGGTTGGTGGCGCCGGGTATATCATTAAATGTTCCCCCATCAGGCGAGCTTTGCCATTGATAGTTATAGAACCCGTTGCCGCCTGTTGCCGCGTTCCCTATAATAACCACCGGGTCGCCGGAGCCGCAAAAAGTTGTAATGGCCGGCGCTGTTATGCCAAAGTTGCCCAAACCGGGCTGTATAGTTATGGTGATTACCTGGGCGCTGGGCACAGGCGTTGAGCATGCTCCAGAAGTTACCATGCGCCTGTAGTAAGTTGTAGTATTTATAACCGGCCCGTGGTAATCTTGACTGATGGCGCCTGTTATGTCGGTGAAAGTTACACCGTCGGGCGAGCTTTGCCACTGGTATTTAAAGGTACCTGTGCCACCGTTGGGTATATTACCGTTAATAATAAACGGGGTAGACTTTATACAGAACGAAGTAGTCGCCGGCGAAAACAGCATATTATTTGTTATCGCGTTTAAAATTGTAACCTTAACTGTGTTGCTTTTTTTGGCCGGTGTACACGTGCCCGATGTTACAATACGCTGGTAAATAGTTGTTACAGTTACGGTAGGTGGGTCATAGTCGGGGTTGGTGGCGCCGGATATGTCGCCGAAAGTGCTGCCGCCATCCGTCGAGCTTTGCCACTGGTAGGTATAGTTACCATTACCTCCCGAAGGAACGCTTCCCGGGATTATCGCCATATCACCGCTGGCACAAAAAGTATTAAGGGGGGGCTGTGTGATAGTATTGTTTGAAATTACGGTAGTTTGGTTTACCGTTAAATCGGTATACGAATCGTAAGCAGTGAATGCCCCTATAATTATACTGCGCCTGAAAGTATACAGTTTTGGCGCATTTGCATTGCTTGTAAGCGTGGCGGTTGTATAGTCAGCGCCGGTGTTTACCCCCAGGGCGTATGTCCAGGCGCCAGTTGCCTGATTAAGTATTTGCCATTTGTAAGTGCCCGACCCTGGTGGAGGCGGGTCGCCGGTTAAAGTTGCTGATGTTCCACTACAGATGGGTGCAGCGCTTCGGGCGCGTAATACATTTACCGAATAGAACGCTTGGTTTACATCGAGAGTATATCCAACAGCGTTGGTAAAATCCTGTGGAGCGCCTGATGCGGGTGATACCACAGCAGTAGCCGGGTTTGTTATTATTGTAGGTACCAGCGCCGTTAAATTCTGGCCGGCGTGAACTGCTATACCAATGGAATGATTGGTTTCATCAATGACTTCGGCAGCAATTTGTTGCGGAATTTTAAAAGAAATAATTGCAGGCGCGGCCGGCTTTTTTTTAACCGCAACTACATTTAAAGGCTTCAAATAACCGGCATCAGCGCAAAAACACACGGACATGAAAAACGCCAGCAGTGTTAAAAAACGCATGCCTTTGTTCGTCATATCAATATAAAACACCTTAAGGTTTATCTGCTCAATAAGTATCAATAACGCCGATTATTAAAAAGTATATAAAGCTACCATTACACAGCCTGTTTAAAAAATATTTCTTTCGTGCTCCGATAGTTTTTTAAAGAATACTCAATAAAAATAAGGCAATTTAACACCCGTGCTAAAATTACTTATTAGTTAGGTGTTAATAATGGCAAAACCGGCCCGAGAGACACAATTAAATATCCAGGCAATTATCAGCTTTATAAAAAACTGACGTCGACTTGCGGTAAAACAATCCCGGCGAAATACCGCTGAAAGATAGCTCTTTAAATCCTTTATCTTTTAAAAAGCTGATACCCTCTCCATAAAATTCGCGCTCCGAATCATCCAAAACAACCACACCATTTGAGGTTAATGCATCAACAGTCTGCTTGCAGCAGTTAACCCGGTCGCGGCCGTCGACAATGATAATGTCAAACTTTTTTTCAAGTTTTAATGGCATGCGGCAATAGTCGCCATCGCGCACCAGCTCACAAAAAATCATTTCAGAATTTTCGGGTTTGGTACTTACAATTTTTTCGAACCAAGCTTTGTCGTGCTCAACTGAGACTACTTGCGCGGCGTATTTTGCGTAGAAAAATGTAGAATTACCAGAACCAAATTCAAATACTGAAAGCTGCTTTGTTAAATGCGTTTTTATAAAATCAATAAACGAATAAGTAACCCATGGAATGGGGTTGTTATGCTCATCAACCGGTGTTTTATGGTGATACGCATTAAACCAGCCAATCTCGTCTAAATAACCTTTTTCGTTAAATGAAAGGAGGGTTTTGAGTCTTTTGGGACTGGCAAATACTTTATAAAGCAACTTGAGTTTACTCATTTTTTAATGATTTTTTGAACCAGCGAAATTAGGAATAATGATTTTAACATCATTACTCCCTGCTCGCTAACTTTCGGTATCAATATAATTACAAATGTGGCGCTTGCATAGGCAACTAAAGTTGAAATAGCGGCACCCATCATCCCCATGTGTGGTATTAATATTAGGTTAAGTACAATGTTAATTACCGCGCCAAACCCAGTGCGGATAAAGGTTAGCTTGCTGAAATTTTCGGCAATTAAATACTGGCTGCTGGCCGCGCCCAAAAACACAAACACCCCCGACCATATGTGCACCGATAATGCAGGCGCTGAGTAATAGTATTCGGGTTTGAAAGGTAAAATGTGATAGATTAGCGGCGAGGCAAATGTTACTATGACGGCTATTGGTAAACTGATGTAAACCATCAGGTCATACAGGTTTTGAATACGTTTTTTGTAACGTCCGGGGTCGTCACGTTTAGCGTTTAGGATAGCCGGGAAAAGCGTGGTAACAATAACTGCAGGAATGAAATTCCACACTTCGCTTAAATTTGCAACGGTTGCATAAGCTCCCGCTTCTTTTGCGCCGGAAATATTTTGCACCATCAGCAGGTCTATCTTCATATACAGGGCAACCATAATACCTGAAATGATAAGCGGCCACGAATATTTCAACAGTTTTTTGGACAATTCGAAATTGAATGTCCAGTTATAAACGCTGCGTTGCTTGCGTTGATAGGTAAAATAATAGCCTATAGAAAGCAGTAAAAAGTCGAACGTGTAGGCGTAAACAAACCAGATAAGCGGCATTTGCAGGTGTATCAGCAATAGCTTAACCGCAGCGGATACCAGGTTGCCTGTAATTTGAACCTGCATGATGTACTTTGACTGCACCTGGCTTTGAAAATACGAATCGATGACGTTGAAGGCCTGTATAATGCCTATTGCGGAAAAAATCAACACATAATGATAGGGCGTCCCCTTAGCGGGGTAAATGGTATATGCCAAATAAATAATTGGAACGCAGCAAAAACCGGCAAATATCTTCATCCAAAAGGATGTGCCTAAAATTTGGTCCCTGTTTTCAGGAAATTGATGAAGTTCTTTAACAATGAATTGGTCGAGGCCAAGTGCGGCCAGCGCAGAGGCGAAGTAGATGTAAACCGTACCGCCGGTTAAAATGCCATTATTTTCGCGGTGCAGGTAGTTGGCTACCGCTATCCCCACAAACATTTTTATCGCCAGGCTGCCGATGCGGCCAATAAACATCATCCCGGTATTTTTAAAATACTTTTCGAGGGCCTGCTGGTCAAAACCTGGAATATTGGGGAAACGCATATATAAATTAGAATCAGGAGCCAAGATACAAGAATCAAAACAGAAGTTGAGAGGCGGCAATTAAGAATAGACAAACAAAACGTAAAAAGAGCCAGTGAAAGGTTCTTTCCTGGCTCTTGATTCTTATGTCTTGATTCTTTTTTCTTACTGATTCACAAACTTCTTAGCGTTAACCCTTCTTTCGTTTTCGTTCAGGAAGATTTTACGCATACGGATACTTTGCGGGGTTACCTCGATGTATTCGTCAGCCTGTATATACTCCATCGATTCTTCCAGCGAGAATTTAATGGCAGGTGCAATACGCACGTTGGTATCGCTACCCGATGCGCGCATGTTGGTTAACTGTTTGCCTTTGGTAAGGTTAATCACCAAATCGTTATCGCGGATGTGCTCGCCTAAAACCTGGCCTTCGTAAATATCAACTCCCGGATCGATGTGAAAACGGCCGCGGTCCTGCAATTTGTCAATTGCAAAAGCAGTGGTTTTACCGGTATCCATTGATACCAATACCCCGTTTGAACGACCAGGGATAACACCTTTCCATGGTTCGTATGATTTGAAGCGGTGTGCCATAATAGCCTCGCCGCCTGTAGCAGTTAATACGTTGTTACGCAAACCGATGATACCGCGTGCAGGGATATCAAATTCTAAATGCTGCAAATCGCCTTTTGGTTCCATCACAAGCAAATCGCCTTTGCGCTGTGTAACCAGCTCAATTACTTTACCCGCAACTTCGCCCGGTACATCAACTATCAGAGTTTCAACAGGCTCGCATTTAACACCATCAATTTCTTTAACAATTACCTGTGGCTGGCCAACCTGCAACTCATAACCTTCGCGGCGCATGGTCTCGATCAGTACTGATAAATGGAGAATACCACGGCCATAAACCAGGTACGAGTCGGGCGAGTCGGTTTCAATAACCTTAAGCGCCAGGTTTTTTTCCATTTCTTTATATAAACGGTCGCGCAGGTGGCGGGACGTTACAAACTTACCCTCTTTACCAAAAAATGGTGAAGTGTTAATGGTGAAAAGCATGTTCATGGTAGGTTCGTCAATATGGATAACCTCCAATTGCTCCGGTTTTTCAAAATCAGCAATGGTATCGCCAATATCAAAACCATCAATACCCACAACGGCGCAAATATCACCCGAGCTTACGGAGGTAGCTTTAACTTTACCAAGGCCCTCAAACGTGTATAATTCTTTTATGCGCGATTTTTGAATAGTGCCATCGCGTTTTACCAGCGATACCGGCATGTTTTCTTTAATGGTACCGCGTGCAACACGACCAATTGCGATACGACCCACAAACGAAGAATAATCCAAAGAGGTAATCTGCATTTGTAAAGTACCTTCGGCAATTGGCGCAGGAGGAATGTTTGCTAAAATAGCATCCATCAACGGGAAAATGTTATCGGTAGGCACCTTCCAGTCGGTGCTCATCCAGCCTTGTTTCGACGAACCGTAGATAACCGGGAAATCCAGCTGGTCTTCGGTAGCTTCAAGGTTGAAGAACAATTCAAATATCTGTTCGTAAACTTCTTCGGGGCGGCAGTTTTCTTTATCAACCTTGTTCACCACAACAATTGGCTTAAGGCCTAAGGCCAAAGCTTTTTGGGTAACAAAGCGGGTTTGTGGCATAGCGCCTTCAAACGCATCACACAGCAATAAAACGCCATCGGCCATTTTCAAAACGCGCTCAACCTCGCCGCCAAAGTCGGCGTGACCAGGAGTATCAATAATGTTGATTTTAACATCCTTGTACATTACCGAAACGTTTTTTGAAACGATGGTAATACCACGTTCGCGCTCCAGGTCATTGTTATCCAGTATCAGTTCACCTGTCTGTTCGTTGTCGCGGAAGATAGAACAACTGTGTAATATCTTGTCAACCAAAGTAGTTTTGCCGTGGTCAACGTGAGCGATAATCGCTATATTTCTTATTTTTTGCATGAAAATGCGCCTCTAAATTTTGCGCAAAGGTACGGTTATTTAGTGGGATTTGAAAGCCCAAGCCGCTTTTTGCCTAAAACCAGCCAAATGGTGTTAATATTTAATAATCAGTTTTTTAAAAATTAACACAGCTGCCTGCAAAAAACTGCAGAGATACGGTCCCCCTGCACACCGGTCGATGCACCGGCTTTAATTAATCACAAGCTAAATAGTTCCCCGGCTACTAACTATCATTTTTAAAAGTGAGATGCGTCACTTCGCTGTCAAAACCAGAGCTGTACTTTGCGGCGGTTCAAAAAACCAGGCTTTATTAATTCAATATAACTCTATTTCTATCATGCAACTTCTTTCAAAATTGTTTTTATGAATAGTAGTTTTTTAGCCTACATACAGAAACTGGAAGCAATGGCTTTTTTTTCCGGCTATGCATTAGTTTATACAGTTATCCTGTTTATTTTGGGGAACAGGCGGCTAAAAGGAAAACTCAGCGACAGGGTAATTTCGTTTTTGCCAGCCTCATATGCGCTTATAAGTATCTTATTCCTTGGTTTTCAATTAAAAAAACTTTACCCGGATTATTCATTCGAACATATTCAGTTTACCATTCAACAGCCTTTTTTGGTTATATGGGGGCTTCTGCCCATCGCTTTCCTGGCACCATTCTTTTACAAGCGGCCTGTTTTAAGTTTACTGCACAGCTGCCTGTTTTTCTATTTTGTGGTAAGTGATTTATTTTTTTTGGCGATAACTCCATCGGCCGATAACAACATCGTTAAAAATGATATGCGGGTTTTAGCTGCCAGTATAATCCTAAACCTCGCCTTACCCGGCCTTATAACCATCCTGTTTCTGGCTTTTAGTTATTTAAAAAAGCGCAAGCCGCTATTTGTAAAAAAACTGGGTAGCAGCGGCATTATTCTAGGCCTATTTAACAGTAAAAATCACAAATAAAGCTGTTCTTAAATTAGTGACGAGGGTCATACTAATCGCACACACCCGTCATTAAATTGTAAAAATTCGCACCATACATTTGATGACATAATAGATAATCACAAATCAAACAAAACATTATGAAACGATTTAACAAAATACTGATGATCGCGCTGATTCTGATAAGCGGCGTTGGATTAGTTGTAAGCTGCACACACAAAAACGATCCTTTGCCGGCATCTGTATCAACTGCAGTAAAAATTTCACACGGCAAGCACATTCACCTTGCAGGGTTAACGTTGGGCGACACCACGCAATGGAAGTTTGACAAGGTACACAGCGCCGTTAACTGGTCAAGCCCATTTTTAGAAGTAGGCGCCGACCTCACCGGCAAATTTAACCAATTCGGCGTGGTTGATTTAAAAGATGCGCTTATGCAGAATTATAACACAACCAAGCAGCCATTGCCAGATACATCATGGGCATTTTACGAAAACGATCCCACTAAAACACATTTTGCCGGGTATATTCAAACCAACCAGGTAAATACCGGTGAGCCGGGTCGCGATGGAGGATGTTTAATTACAACATTTGGCACCACCAAAATTGTAGCTGGCACACAAAACCTTACAGCAGCAAATGTAGCCCATATAAAAACTACTTCTGTTGTGTTCGACCCACTTAGCAATGGTTACATAGCCACTTTCGATTTTACATGGCAGGGAGGAGGATCTGCACCTGTTACCCAATCAATTAGTGGTAAATTAACCTATATACCCGAGACATTGGTACCAGGGGCCACCTACAGCGATTTTGGATTAAAATTAGAATTCCAGATAAACAAAGCTGATTTCGGTGTAAACAACACCGAGGTTGCCGACAAAGTGAACATAGTAGTTAATGCCAACTTTAATAACAAATAGTTAACAACCAATTACGATGAAAAGATTTATAATAATTGCCGGTGTCTTCATTGTTATGATAGTCGGCGTTACAAGCTGCTATAAAGATGTAGTGTTGCCAAAAAAGGGCACCGACCCGAACGCTCCACCTGTACAATACAGCTATAAAAAAGATATCGCCCCTTTGTTTAACACAAATTGCGCGTTGTCGGGCTGCCATGTAGCAGGAGTACAAGCACCTGACCTGGAAACAGCTGTGTCATACAACAGCCTGGTTAACGGCGGATTTGTCAACACCATTATTCCAACCCAAAGCGATCTGTATATCATGATCAATGGAAACATGCAGGTACACATTCCAGACGCTGCCGACAGGCAAAAAGTATATGACTGGATTAGAACCGGCGCCCTCAATAATTAAGTGACTTAAAAAATAACGACGTGAAACTAACAATAAAATCACCAACCCGCCTGCTCAAAGCAGGCCTGTGCATGGTCTGTTGCCTAATGCTACACCAGGTATCCGTTTTTGCACAAGACACGGCGGCGACCGCAAAACAAGCGGTTACCCCGGCGAAAGCCAAACCGGTAAAAAACACTTTTCAAAGTGTTTGGATTATTGACAATCAAACTGTGATGGTGCCTGTGAAAGGGACATTCGAGATGGATATTCAGCATAGGTTTGGTACAGTTGACAAAGGCTATAGTGACTTTTGGGGACTGTTTGCTTCCTCAAACATACGCATCGGCGTTGGCTATGCACCTATTAACAATCTTAACCTGGGTATAGGAATCGATAAGTTTGACATGCTGTGGGATGTAAGCGCAAAATACGCTATTCTTAAACAGACGAACGGCAAGTACCCGGTAAGTATCACCTACTATGGAGATTTGGCAGCTGACACCCGCAAAGACGTGGGTAACGCCCTTTTCGCCCACCAGACAGATCGGTTGATTTCTTTTAACCAATTGATCATCGCCCGTAAGATTAATGATAAATTATCATTACAGGTGGCACCAAGTATTACCCACCAGAACTCGGTACAGGGTTATTACACAAAAAACGACAGTACCGGCCAAACCATCTTCCAACAAATGAAGCATGACCATTTTGCCATTGCTTTTTCGGGAAGGTACAAATTAGGTGATGCAACTTCTGTGTTAGTCAACTACGACCAGCCTATTACAAAGCATGGCACCAACAACCCCAATCCCAATTTATCCTTTGGGTTTGAGTTTGCCACAAGTGGCCACACTTTCCAGTTATTTATGGGTAACTATACCATGTTAAATCCCGGAAAAAACAACCTGTTTAACGCAAACAGCCCTTTTGCCTATACGCAAGCCGATGGCACCAAAGTTAAAGGCGGCAAATTTGTTATTGGCTTCAATATCACCCGTTTGTGGAATTAATCCAGGGATAGTATCGACAAGCAATATTTATGTTTTAATCACCAATACTTAAATGAAAAATTCTATGAAAATTAAATTAATGTTAACAACTTCGGTATTTGCCGCAAGCATGGTCAGCGTCGCGTTTACCACGGCGCAGCAACCCAAACCATGGCCCGTTCCCGAAAAGAATGCAAAAATGGCCAACCCGGTAAAATCAAGCAAAGAATCAATAGCTGAGGGGAAATCGTTATGGAATTTACATTGTGCATCGTGCCATGGCAAAACAGGCTTGGGCGACGGTAGCAAAGCAGCGCAGCTAAAGACCCAGCCCGAGGATATGACAAAATCAGCCTTGCAGGCACAATCAGACGGATCTTTATTTTACAAGATTTCTGAAGGGCGCAACGATATGCCGAGCTTTAAAAAGAAGATTCCGGAGGCCGAAGACACCTGGAACGTGGTGAACTACATACGTACGCTAAAAAAATAGCGAGCTTTAAAATAAAACAAACCGGCTTTATACAACCTGGCTGGTTTGTTTTATTTCATCAAAACAATGCAATGTAATGCACCTGTTTAACGGCACAATAAGCGCCGGGGGCATAAGGTATGTCCTTTTACCACACCCAATTAAGTGTAATAAAATGAATAATCACGAGGAATTAACACCGACAAATTCAGCATCGCGCCGAAGGTTTGTTTGGAAAGCCGGTGCCATCACTGCATTCGCAGCTATGGCCGCATCACTGGGGCTACCGCTTTTCGGAAAAAAGAATAAGGCACTCCCGCAAACCCCGGTTAAATGTGGTACGGTAAGAATGCTGACACAAGATGGACGGCTGGTTGATGTTGATGCATCGCTGTTAACCGCCAACCGCAAAAAGGTGACAGACACCGAACTCAAAAACTGGATAAAAAAATAAAAGATACCCCTTAATAAAATTAAGATGGAAAATAATTCGAGAAGAGACTTTTTACTAACCGGCTTAATAACCGCCGGCCTGGTATCAGGTTGTACGCCGAAAACCGACCCTTTTGAGGCCGGCGCCAGTGATGTTGCCCTGCCCTCAGGCAAAAAGGTAAAACTACTTTCGGTTGACGGGGAAGAAATAGAGGTAGATGAGGCATTTTTAAAACCCGTGCCCCATATCCCGCCTGTTAGTAACACCGAAGCACGAATTGGCATCCCCGGAAAAAAGTTTGTAATGGTAATTGACCTTTCGCGGTGTAAAAACCTGAAGAAATGCCAATCAGCTTGTAACCATGCACATGAATTAAACCCCGGCGAAAACTGGATTAAAGTGGACCCAATGCAGGATGCCGAACATACCGCGCCCTATTGGGAACCAACTACCTGTATGCATTGCGATGAACCGCCCTGTGTTAAGGTTTGCCCGGTTGACGCAACGTTTAAAAGGCAGGATGGTATAGTTTTGATTGATAGCGACCGCTGCATAGGCTGCCGTTTTTGTATGGCCGCTTGCCCGTATTCAGCCCGGGTATTTAACTGGGGCGAACCGGAAATTGCACCAGCTATAGCCAGTCAGCCATATTCGTGCGAAACCAGCGTACCACAAAAAAAGGGTACCGTAGGCAAATGTGATTTCTGTGCAGATATGACCCGCATGGGCGAATTACCGCACTGTGTTTCAGCATGTCCTAATGGCGTTTTCGCTTTTGGGGATATCAACCAGGATTCGGTAAGCAACGGCGCCGAAACTTTCCGTTTCAGCGACCTGATTAAAGACAAAGGAGGCTACCGCTTAATGGAAGACCTTGGCACCAAACCAAGCGTTTATTACCTGCCGCCGGTAAGCCGCAATTTCCCTTTCGAATCGGGGCTTGAAAACGATAAAGAGCAGAATAAATAATATTAAATAGTTAAAAGTGGAAAACTCAATAACAGATGAAAAAATAATAGCCGACCTCTTGCCCCAAAAGTTTGGTAAGGCAGGTAAAATATGGGTTGGCGTATTAACGGTAATTTGTTTGATAGGATTATTTGCCTATTACCGCCAGTTACGATATGGTTTAATAGTTACCGCCATGCGCGATTATGTATCGTGGGGTATTTATATTTCAAACTTTGTATTTTTTGTTGCCATAAGCCTGGTAGGGTCGTTAATAACGGCAATATTCAGGTTAGCCGGTGTAAAATGGGGCGCCCCCCTTACCCGCATCGCCGAAATTATAGCTGTAGCGGCTATCATTTTTGCATCGCTTATTATCATTGTAGATATGGGTAGTCCCGAACGGTTCTATTACCTATTCACCCACGGACGTATCCAATCGCCGATCATTTGGGACGTTATAGTAATTACAACCTATTTTTTTATCAGCATACTATTATTATACTACCCTTTGCTGCCCGATATTAAAATATTGCTTCGCTTTAAACAAAAATCAGGCAATGGGTTGCATAAGTTTTACAACTATATCGGCTCATTCTGGCAAGGCACACCCGCCCAGTTTAAACTAAGCGAAAAGGCCATCAATATACTTTGTATAACTATTATCCCGGTGGCATTTACTATCCACACGGTTACATCATGGTTATTTGCCACAACCTACAGGCCGGGCTGGGATAGCACCAACTTTGGCGCGTACTTTATTGCCGGCGCATTTTTGGTAGGATCGGGCGCCGTTGTGGTTGCCATGTACGTTTTCAGGAAAGCCTATCATCTTGAAAAATATATAACCGAAATCCATTTCGAAAAAATGGGCCGTGTGGTTGTATTACTATCGCTGCTTTACCTCTATTTTAACATGAACGAGTTTTTAACGCCGTTTTTTAAGATGAAGAAATCTGAGGAAGGGTATCTGAACGGACTTTTTAGCGGCGACTTTTCAGTGGTCTTCTGGTTCGCAATTTTAATAGGTATCATCATCCCGGTAGTTATTTTACTATTCAGGCAGGGGCGCAAACCGCTGCCGATGTTTATAGTGGGTATTATGGTGATAGTAGGCGCATGGTTTAAACGTTACTTAATTGTAACGCCAACCCTGCTTAACCCATTCCTGCCTATGCATGATGTGCCGGCAAGCTACCATCATTATTTTCCAAGCTGGGAAGAATGGGCCATAACCATGGGCTCGTTAGCCGGGGCACTGTTGATTATTACCATACTGGCCAGGATATTCCCTATCATCCCAATTCAGGAAACTTTAACCGAACAACATGAAAAGGCTATATAAAAATTTTAGCGCACTATTGGCACTTGCTTTAGTATTTGCAGGCTACAATACCTTTGCGCAGGCTACCCCGAAAGGCGATTTAAGCATTGCGATTAATTATTTTGTTGACAACAACACCGTGCCTTCGCTGTTGGTTAGGGTAAAAACTAAAGTTAACGGCAGGTTTCAACCCGTTGAAGGCGTAAGCGTTAATTTGTTTTTAGACAAAGACTCCGCCGGAACTGCCATTGGTCGCGTTACTACAAACAGGAAAGGCGAAGCAAGTATTTTTATCCCGGTATCGGTAAAAAAACAATGGGCTACGTCAGTAAAGCATACCTTTTTAGCCACCTTTAAAGGCGATAAAAAGTATGAGGAAGGTAAGGCTGACTTAACCGTAGCACGGGCGAAAATAGTATTAACTACAGCCGACAAAACCATAACCGCCACGGTTTTAGAATTAAAGGACACCACCTGGACACCCGTAAAAGGAGTTGAACTAAAAATCGCTATAAAACGCCTTGGCGGCGATCTGCCTGTTAACGAAACCCCAACGTTTACAACCGATTCAACCGGGCAAGCATCCGCAGATTTTAAACGACTGGGCATGCCGGGCGGCAAATCAGGTAACCTTACACTTATAGCCAAGGTTGAGGACAATGAATTGTATGGCAATTTATCGGTTGAGAAGACCGTAAACTGGGGCGTTAAATTTACGCCGGTAAACACCTTTAACAACCGCACGCTATTCGCCACCAGGGACAAAGCACCTATCTGGCTGCAGCTGATATCTTATTCTATCTTATTCGCTGTTTGGGGAGTCCTGGTTTTCCTGGTATTTAATATAATTAAAATAAGAAAAATAGGCGGGCAGGTATAGCAAAAATGGTGAAAATAAATAAGGTGACCGGCTGATATGGCTGGTCATTTTTTTTGACTACTGGTAAGCCCCCAAATATTTAACGATCGCACGATAATAGCTGTAATTAGTCTGCCTGTATTAAACTTTATGTATTATTTATCTATTGGCTTTTTTATTAGTTTATTTTTATATTTAAAACATGAAAAAAATATATACCCTTATTATCGCGCTGGTAATTACAGCAGGTATTGCTAATGCACAGGATGGCTGGGTTACCCACGTTGCCGATAACAGGGTATCAGTTAAATTTCCGGTGGAACCCAAAGAACTTACACCGGGCTCGTTTATCACTACCGATAAAGCCGGGGTAGCTTACGTTTTCACAGTGGTTGATTTTGTGCAGGTAGCAGGCATCGATTCGGTAGCCCTCGCCCCCATGAAAGCCACAGCGGAATTTGCCGCCCAAATAAAAACCGGGCTATTGCAGAGTCTGCCTGGCGTTGATATGGCCGATTTTACCATTGGCACTTACAAAGGATTCACCAGCTACACCTCTACGGGTACAGATGCTGCTAAGAAGAAGTATGATATGTTTATGTTTATTATAGGCAATAAATTGTACAGCGTATCAACAATAGCAGCCGAAGGTTTACCTACAACAGGGCATGATACGTTTCTGGGCTCTGTGGTGGTGAAGAACTGAAAGGGCTAATTTGAATATTGCCGAAAGGTTTGGAAAACGTATTTTTGATAATCAATGATATTTAATGTCCGTACCAAACTTGCCAAAAATCTATCTCTACCGCCGCATAGTTTACGCCAAACTATTCATTGATAATAACTTTGCCGATAAGATAGATTTGGATAACATTGCCGACGAGGCCTTTTTTTCAAAATATCACTTTATCAGGCTCTTCAATTCCGTTTATAATAAAACCCCGCACCAATACCTTTCATTTGTTCGGATTGAAAAAGCCAAGCAGTTATTAGCAACGGATATGCTTGCCGCCAATGTTTGCTACGCTGTAGGCTTTGAAAGTGTGACCTCGTTTACCGGGCTATTCAAGCGCATGGTGGGCCAAACCCCATCTGCGTACCAGGCAGCACAACACCAGCGACAGGCAGCCATTGCCGATGCGCCATTAAAATTTATCCCCAATTGCTTTGCCGAGAAAAAAGGTTGGACTTTAGTTGATTAGAGGTTAGTTAATCAGAGATCAGAAAAAAACGCGCTGTGAAATAATAAGTGTTTGATTGACTTGCAATAGAACGTGTCTGAAACTTCGCAATCTTTTATCCGCTGCCATTGCAGCTCCTAATCTCTAATCTCCAGCCTCTAATCAACTAATCACAATCGCAATTTCGGAGAAGCCCCGCACCAAATCTATCCTCACCTTCGCTTTATCAAAACAAAAGAACAATGATTACAAAAATGAACCACGTAAGCGTCTTCGTCCTGGACCAGGAAAGCGCTTTTGATTTTTATGTAAATAAGCTGGGCTTTAAAGTACATACCGATGCGCCGATGGGACCCGGTATGCGATGGCTGACTGTTTGTCCGCCGGATCAGCCGGAGCTGGAAATTTCACTAATGTCGATTGACGAGGGAATGATGTTTAGCAAGGAGTCGGCACAGCAAATGCGCGATTTGGTAAGCAAAGGCACCTTCGGCTTCGGCGTATTTGAATGCGACAACCTGCTGGTAACTTACGAAGAACTAAAGGCCAAAGGTGTTGAGTTCACCAAAGCTCCAACCCAGGAATTTTACGGTTTCGAAGCGCTGTTTAAAGATGATTCAGGCAACTGGTTTTCATTGGGGCAGAAAGGGTGATTTGAAGATTTGACGATGTGTTAATTTGAAGATTCATTTCATTTTCAAACTAACACATCTCCAAATTATTTTATTTTCAAATCAACTTACAATTTACTAAACCACCCTTTTTTCCAAAATACAACTACTTGTATAACCCCTATAAGTATCATGCCGCCAATAGCGTAAATGTAGCCATGCGGGCTATACAACTCCGGCATGTTATCAGGCATTACCTTATTGGTCACCGGGTCGGTGCGCGAAAAGTTCATACCATAAATACCGGCCACAAATGTGAGAGGGATAAATATTACCGAGATAATGGTCAGCACCTTCATAATCTCGTTCATGCGGTTGCTCACCATGGATAGGTAAATATCCATAATGCTGCTGGTTATTTCCTTGTAGCTTTCAATCAGGTCCATTATCTGGATGCAATGGTCGTACGCATCCTTCAAAAACATCTTTACTTCGGCGTTTATGAGCGGGCTTTCGGTGCGTAGCATGTCGTTTATTTTATCGCGCTCGGGCCAGCAGCTGCGGCGTAAAACTATCAGGGTGCGTTTTAGCTGTTGCACGTCGTACATAATAGTTTTATCGGCGCTGGCATACAGGCGGTCTTCTACAACATCCAATTGGTCGCCAAGCTTGGCCAGCAGGGCAAAATAACAATCGAGTATAGTGTCGGTAAGCGCATAGCACATATAGCCGGCTCCGGCGGTGCGGATGGCGCCTTTGCCTGCTTTAAGCCGGCTCTTTACACCCTCGAAATTTTCTTCGTGGGTTTCTTCAAACGTAATGATGATGTTATCCTTCACCAGCGCCGAAAACTGGTGGTTGGTGAGCTCGTAATCCTTAGTGAACATTATCATCCTGCTCACAGCAAATACGTAGTCATCATATTCATCAAACTTGGGGCGCTGGTGTATATTGGTAATATCCTCTAATACAAGCGGGTTGATGGTTAAAATAGACCCTATTTCTTCAATCAGTGTGGCATCGCCCAAACCGCGCACCTGTATCCAGTGAGTATGGTCCTGGCATTTTTTAAACTGGTCCAGCACAACCTTTATATTTTTGCCTTCACTGCTTACCAGTTCTTTGGTATTGTACGAGTAAACCGAAATTATTGGCTTTAAGGCATCTTCGGGGATGACGATGGCGCCCGGGCTATCGCCAATATTGCCAACTTTTCGTCGCGGGTTGTAGCGGATTCTTTTTCCGGATATATTCATGGGGTACTAATTACGTTTTCAAAAACTGAAATTAGTACTTTTTGTTTCTGTGTTGATAAAATGTATGAAAAAATTAACTCCCCGGCGCTGCAGCATCCTTAATGTCCTTAACCTCCAAAACATTGCTTTCATATCCAAATAAGGTAACGTTTATCATTGCCTGCCCAACCTGGGCTATGGTACTTACCGAGTTCGGCACTACCAATTTTAAAATTGGATACAGCCAGCTAAAATATTTATAAAGTTTCAGCGTATTTTTAGCTCCCGGCGCAGCCTTCATAAATCCCGGGCGAAAATTAAACTCCTGCTTAAAGGGCAGTTTCTTTAAATCGTTTTCGGTTTTACCCTTTACCCGCGCCCACATCTGCCCGCCTTTTTCGGTACTATCGGTGCTGGCACCTGATACGTAGCAGAAAGTCATGTCGTTATTTAACCGGCTTAAAGTTTCGGCAACATGTATGGTTAGGGTATAAGTAAGCTTATAATATTCCGGCTCCTTCATCCCAACGGATGACACACCCAAACAAAAGTAACAGGCATTGTATCCCACAAGCTGATTTTCAATCGAACTCAAATCAAAAAAATCAGCATGGATAATCTCCTTTAGTTTTGGGTGAACCACACCACAGGGCTTGCGGTTAATAACCAAAACCTCTGTTACCTGCGGGTGTTGCAGGCATTCATCCAATACCCCCTCGCCAACCATGCCAGTGGCACCGGTTACGATTGCCTTTATGTTTTCCATATTTTCGAATTATACTTAAGAGTCAAGATAAAAAGAATATCCGATAGTAGGCCTCCTTTCTCCTGTCTTGGCTCTTGGTTCTTGATTCCTGGCTCTATTTTTCTTACAAACCTCCTCTCATCCCGGTTGTAAAATCCTTATTAATAGTTACAGGCAACCTGCCTGTTGGTTTTAGCTGCTGCGTAATTACTTTTACCGCCGAGCGCTGCAGGGCATCAGTCATTTGGTAGCAAACCAGCAATGCGCTGCATTTTTCAATACCTGGCAAATCGGCAATGGTGTAGGCATTGGCAAATAGGGTAATTACCGTATTGTTGTGTGCTGCCAGGCTGCTTATAAATTGTTTAATATCCGCGCTGTAATCCAGCTTACTGGCCGGGCGCGCGCGGGTATCATTAATACTTACATACACCTGGTCGTAATCCTTCAGGCTCGTCAATATATCATTAAGCTCGGCTGCTGTTGATGTTTTGCCAATGTTAAACCACCTGTTATAAGTATACCATTTTGCCAATTCCGCCTGGAAAACCGTCCCCTCCGCACCTACGCTTACCAATGCAGTGCGGTGCAAAGGGATCATTTGTAAACCTGCGGCGCTGCCTTTTACAAGTGTTACCGCCGCATCACTCAATTGCTGAATAAGGTTAGTGGCCGCGGGCCGGTGCAAATCTTCGGCCAGGTGGTTAATATCTGTTTCGTGGTATTGATTTAAGCCGGCCCAATATTTGGCTGCAAGCACCTTTTTAACTTTGGCATTAAATTCTTCCTTTGTGATTTTATGTTTGCGAATGGCCTTGCGGATTTTCTTTATCGCCCGCTCAGAGTTTTCCGACAATTCAATTATGTCATTTCCGGCCAAAAATGCCCTTAAGTCTGCTTCGCCATCCGGAAAATACTTTATTACCGCTTTCATCTCCATCGCGTCCGATACCACCAATCCTTTAAAACGCAATGAGTCCTTCAACTCGCCGGTAACAATTGGCCGCGAAAGTGTTGAAGGAAGGTTTTTAGTGGTATCAAGCGCCGGTATGTTCATGTGAGCTATCATCACACCGCTTATATCGGCGTTTATTGCCTGCTGGAAGGGATATTCCTCCAACGAGTCCAACCGTTGCCTTGTAAAGGGTAGGAGCGGTAAGTCAAGGTGCGAGTCCACATTGGTATCTCCATGACCGGGAAAATGTTTGGCCGTGGTTAAAATACCGGCATCCTGCATACCCTTAAAATAGGCAATACCCTTGGCGGCAACATTATATTTATTATCACCAAACGATCGGTAGTTTATCACCGGGTTGTTGGGGTTATTGTTTACGTCCATATCCGGCCCCAAATTCATTTGCATGCCCAGCCGTTTAAAGTCGTACCCTACCTGCTCCCCCATTTTATAAATAAGGCTGTTGTCCTGTATGGCTCCCAAAGTCATTTGGAAAGGATACGATATTGTAGAGTCTATCCGCATTCCTAAGCCCCACTCCCCGTCCATTGTTATTAACAACGGCACTTTTACCAGTTTTTGGTAATTGTTAATTAATTGTGCATGCCGCACAGGTCCGCCCTGGAAAAACACCACGCCGCCCAATTGTTCATCCTTAATTACTTTTGCCACCGAGTCTTCGTAGGCCTGCCCCCTGTCGGTATGGGCACGCACAAAAAACAGCTGTGCAATCTTTTTCTTCCGGCTTAGCTTTTTAAAAACAGAATCGACCCAATGGTTTTGGTGGTTTAATGATTGTATATAGCTATCCTTTTGCGCAGAAACATTGAGCGAAATAAAGCAGAAAACGAGTACTGCAATATATTTTAAATGGTGTTTTATTAATGCCATGGGCCAAATGTAGTTGAAATATGATTTTTTAGTGAGCAGCATTCATAAAAAAAACAATTACGAATAAACCTTTGTATTGTTTTTTAATCTATGAGATATATCAAACAAAAAACACATGAAAAAATTACTCTTTTTTACTATATGCCTGCTGGTTGCAGGTTCAGTAAGCGCACAGGGCTATTACTCGGGCCATCGTCGTGCGGTTAGGCGTTCGGCTCCGCGCAGCTCAGCAAGCGATTTTTACCGCACCAGGGTTGGGATTGCAGGCGGCTTTAACTTTGCCGATGCTGTTGACGCCTATAACTCAAATTATTCAACAGCTGGCATTACGGCATTCCACGTGGGCCTTACGTTAGACATCCCTGTAGCTTACCCGCTGTCGTTCGCACCCGAGGTTTTATACTCACAAAAAGGTTATGCAGCAACTACCACTGATGGCAACTTTACACAGCGCAGCAACTTTATCGATGTGCCTTTACTGGCAAAATTCAGGCTGTCGCCATTTTTTAATTTCGTAGTTGGTCCGCAGGTTTCGTTCCCTATATCAACAACAAATACATATGATAACGGATTTAACGGTACCGCACAGGATCACTACAGTACTACCCATGACCGTACTGTATTAGATGGTGTGATTGGCGTTGGTGTTGATATAAATCCCAACGTTGAAATACGTGCCCGTTATACTATCGATTTTCAACAAACTGATGATAATGCTTATTATATCCCCGGTTACCGCAACGAAGTTTTCCAATTGGGTATTGGCTTTAAGTTCCAGTAAAATTGGTGAGTGGTAAGTTTCGACTGTCCAAAACAATAAAGTCCTGCAGTTTTTTCCTGTGGGACTTCATGTTTTACGATCTTACTGTAGCGCCGGGTTTATCCTCATCCTGGCTTTAAACCACCTTTTAACCCTGCGTCTCAGCAAATTATGCTTCCGCTCGCGCTCATTAATATCAAAGTCGTGGATTAATGTATAATTGTCAGCCTGTGTCTCCGGCAAAAAAATGTGTGGGTGTACTATTGCCGGCAAACTCCCCAGTGGCAAATTAGCATATGGGCTATCGGTGTCAACCGTATGGGTCGAGTCGGGCCCGAAACCTAAATTTGCTATCAGGTTAACATTGGGTATAATGCAAAGGCCGTGGTTAAAATAATTTAAAAAGCCTAGCTGATAATCCCAGGTATCAATCTTGCCCGCCTTTAGCTCTTTAAACACATGCTCGAGCGCATCAATTATGTACCTGTTTGCAAACACCTTCCCCATCTGATTTCTAAACTCACTTTCCGGGTATCGCGTTAATTCTTTATCGTAATCCTTCCAAACCCTACGCCAGCCAGCCCAGCCCCATACATGGGTTATGTTCGAGAAGTAATAGCTGGCATCGCCCCATTTTTTGCCATGTTGCAAATTGCAACCGGCTATATGCCTCACCCGTGTATCATGGCGGTATTTTTCCAAAAGGGTATCGCAATAATTAAAAAAATCGTCAGCAGGTAAACAATCATCCTCTAAAATAATCCCTTCTTCTTCCTGTTCAAAAAACCAGTTTATTGCGCCGGCTACAGCCTCTTTGCAACCAAGGTTTTCGTCCCGCCAAAGTGTTTTCACTTCACAAGGCCAGTTAATTAAGTTAACCACGCTGCGTGCGTCGGCGCAAAGTTGCTTTTCGTTGGGTTTGCCGGCGCGCGGCCCGTCGCCGGCCACATATAAACGCGACGGCCTGGCCTTTTTTATCTGGTTAAAAACCTGCATTGTTGTACCCGGTCTGTTGAATATAATAAATAACACCGCCGATTTTACAGGTTCAGGAACAGAGGTAACTTTCATGTTACAATATTGGGTAAAAACATTACAAGAGCGCTATTATTTTAAAGATAAATATCGCCCTAAAACCTATTAATATTAACAACAGCATGCTCAACCGCTAAAGGTTTAAAACGCTGTCGATATTAACTGTTACGACAGGCGGTATCGATACGCTACAATGTTTGAACGAAATAATTCCGCGGGGGGCAGAGGTTGAAAAGAAAACAGCAGCAGTATTACATTGCCGCGTTATTAAATGAAGATACAAACCAACGTTTTACCCTTCTTTTCAGCGCATTTTGTTTGCGCCGTTGTTGTTCAATGTTAAAATCGCGGTTTATTATCGTTAGGTCGGCACGCTTTTCCGGAAGTATGAAAACGGGGTCTGTAATTTCGTCTATTTCGGCCACCGGCAGGTTCGCATAAACACTTTCGGTACTGATAGTATTGGTAGCATCGCCACCGAAGCCAATGTTTGATATCAAATTTTTGTTGGGGATTATTACCAGGCCGTTGTTAAAAAAGTTTATGAAATCGAGCGGGTACGCCCATGAGTTTACTTTGCCAGCTTTTACTTCCTTAAAAATATTCAGCCAGCTTTCAACCACCAACGGATCCTGGTAAACATTCTGCAAGCGTTCCCTTATTTCAGGTTCATCATATTTGCTAAGGTGTAAGTCGTAGTCGTTCCATACGCGCCTCCTGCTTGCCCACCCCCATATATGTACGCGGTTTGAAAAATAGTAGCTGTATTCGCCCCATTTCTTTCCCAGTTGCAGGTTGCAGCCGGTGATATGTCTGATACGGGTATCGTCGCGGTATTTTTCTAAAAGGTTGTCGCAAAATTTAAAAAAGCTGTTCGATGGTAAACAGTCGTCTTCTAAAATAATACCATCCTCTTCATTATCAAAAAACCAGGTTACCGCTGCCGAAACGCCTTGCCTGCAGCCCCTGTTTGTTTCATTAAAAAGGGTTTTCAGCTCACAATCCCAGTCTATCCTGTCAATAATAGCCCGTGTTTGTTTACATAATAACTCATCGGTAGCATTATTGGGGCGCGGAGCATCGGCGGCAACGTATAAACGGGCTGGCCTGGCGGCCCTTATTTGTTCAAAAACGCGGTTGGTGGTATCGGGGCGGTTAAAAATCACGAACAACACGGCCGACTTAGTTTGATACGGGGTAATTAGTAGATTGATACATAGCAAATACATTATAATTGGCAACCCAAAACTCTGTAGAATATTTTATTGCTACGGTAACAATCTGAATGCAAAGCGGTTTATAAGAATATTGTTACAATAGTATTTAAACATCTTTATCATTTTTCAGGATGCTGTCGTACGTGGTCTGCATTCCAGCACCTTAATTAAAAAGTATAGCCTCAAGTGGTTTTGCAGTAAAAAATGGTCGATACCAGCCACTTTTGCTTTCAACAAACAAAAACAACCAATGTTTAAAAAAAATAAATTATTGGTTAATCACCTGGTAGCAGGTGCTAACCGGGAATGATGCATTTGCGGCTACTACCCCGCAAATGTTTGCATATCAATAAGTTTACGGTATAGCCCGTTATTTTCAAGCAGTTCAAGGTGGGTGCCTTGTTCAACAATTTGCCCGCTTTCCAGCACGATAATGATATCGGCATTTTGTATGGTGCTTAACCTATGCGCAATTATTAGCGATGTGCGATTTTTCATCAGGTTGTTGAGGGCATCCTGCACCAGCTTTTCCGATTCGGTATCCAGTGCCGATGTAGCCTCATCAAGCAGCATTACAGGCGGGTTATTCAGCACGGCACGGGCTATACAAATGCGCTGGCGCTGACCGCCTGACAGCTTGGTACCGCGGTCGCCAATGTTGGTTTCGTAGCTTTTTTCTGTTTCGATGATAAAGTTATGGGCATTGGCAATTTTGGCTGCGTTTTCAACGTCTTCCCTGGTAGCATCAGGTTTGCCAAACGCTATGTTATTAAAGATCGAATCATTAAACAATATGGATTCCTGGTTTACAATGCCCATCAACGCTCTCAGGGAGTCAACTTTAAGTGCTTGTATATTTTCACCGTCAACCAAAATCTCCCCCCCCTGCGGTTCCATAAACCTTGGGATTAAATCCATCAAAGTCGACTTACCGCCGCCAGAAGGCCCTACCAGCGCAACAGTTTTTCCTTTAGGCACAATTAAGTTAATGCGCGTTAAAACTTCTCTTTCTTTATAGCTGAATGATACGTTTCTAAATTCGATTTTTTCGTTAAACCCATTTACAGCAATTGCATTCGCCGCATCAACTATCATAGGTTTTTCATCTATCAGTTGTAAAACCCTTTCTCCAGCGGCAATCCCCTGGTGTATATTACTAAATGAGTCGGATATGGCTTTAGCCGGTCGCATTACCTGCGAAAAAAATGCGATATAAGTAATAAACGCGGGGGCAGTGAGGGGAGAGTTGTTATTTAGCACCAGGTAACCGCCATACAACACAATAATAGCAACCATCGTTATCCCAAAAAATTCAGAAACAGGCGATGCTAACTGCTGCCGCCTGGCCATGGAACGTGTAATTCTTGAGTATTTTGTATTTTCTCTGTCGAACCTGTTTTTTATAAATTCAGTGGCATTAAACGCTTTTATAATTTTTATCCCGGATAAGGCTTCATCAAGATAGCTTATCATATTACCATAAGTTTGCTGCGATGCAATTGCCTGGGCTTTAAGTTTTTTAACAATACGTGAGATAACAAATGCCGATACCGGTATTACCAGTAACGAATAAAACGTAAGCTTTGGTGACATATTAAATAACATGCCCATAAAAAACAGCAGCGTTAAAGGTTCTTTGAATACAACCTGTAATGTTGAAGTTACCGAAAATTGAACCACCTGTACATCCGATGCTATTTTCGAAATAATGTTCCCCTTCCGCTCATTATTAAAATAGCTCAGGTGCAGATTCATCACATTATTAAAAACTGCACGCCTAAAATTCAAAAGTGTGTGCACCCTAAGGTTCTCCATGGTACGCTGCGACAGGTACCTAAACAGATTGGCCAATAGTGCCGACATAACAATGGCGCCACAAACAAACTCCAGGGCGCCCCATTTGCCGTAGTGCTCAATCATGTACTGTACGTAGTAATTAAAATTCCCCATAATGTCAAACCATGATGGCTTTACCATTGCAGCGGTAGGAACATCACACTTTGGGTTTTTACCCGAAAAAAGCGTTTGCAGTAAGGGCGCCAGTAGCGCCAGGTTTAATGTGCTGAATATTACAGAGAATATAGTTGTAATTATATACGGTATGGCGAACTTTTCAATTGGCTTGGCAAAAGATAGCAGCCGGAAATATGTCTTCATTAAAAACTATAAATAAAAATGCAAAGTTAACAGTAATTAACTAATATATACCCCACAAAGTATACCGGCGCTTGCCACATTTTTATTACCGGGGCAATAAAGGCAAAACCGCGTCCCAAACGCGGGCTACGCTAATTTTGCCAATGCAGGGATAAACTTCGGTTGCGGCAGGTTTATGAATACAAGCCCAATTACAATAATAGCAGTCCATTTTTTCGAATACGCAAACCGGGCCGTATTCGAAATATGCAGGGTAAGGGGCAAATCTCTCAAAGTGGCCGCCGCCAAGTATACAAACCGATTTTGTTTTTGCAGCGACAGCTATGTGAATGGCGCTCGTATCATTGGCAATTACAAGCCCAGCCTGCCCTATCAGCTCAACCATCTGCGGTTGGGTTGATTGGCCGATTAAATTAACTACGCTGCCGGGCGGTAAATTGGCAACTATAAATTCACCCAAAGCTACCTCGCCTGGTCCGCCTGCCAGGTAAACCGACTGCGTGCTCTGCTGTTTAATTTGCTGTATTAATTCAATAAAATTGTGCTCGCCCCATTGACGTCCAAAAGCGCCGGCGCCGGGAAATATCACAATGCCCCCCTCCCCCGTTTTTGTCACCGGGATTGTGGTTGAGCTTATAGTATCATGTGTATTTAAAAAAGTATCGAAAAAAAACCTCGAACGCCCAAATTCAAAATGCACCCCGGCAGGTAATAACAAGCGCCGGGTATAAAATTTGTCGGTCTTCATCTTATAGCGTTCAGAAATACCCTCATAGTCACTTTCGAATCCAATTATTTGTTTCGCCGCTGTAAACCCGGCAAAACTATCACTGATAAATGTGCGTGTAGATGATGGCTGTAGCGTAACCTCGTAATTAGCCTTAAAAAGCCGCAATGCCAGTTTGAAGACTTTCACAGGCTGGGTAAACATGGGCCCGGCTTTTACAAATATAAACTGGTTAACATAAGGAGCGTCGTATTTCAACGCAATATCCTGCCAAAGCACGTTGCCAAGCAAATCAACCTGGTAATCTTTATAGGCTGCTGATGATTTTACAACCTCTATAAAATTTCTGAACAGGATGTAGTCGCCAATGGCATCGGTTTTTATGATCAGCAGTCTTTTTTGGGGCGACCTGAACTTCGCCAAAAAACGAAATAGCAAAGGAAGCTTCAATAGTAGAAACCGGGTAAGTCTGAATAAATTTTTATCAATGACGGCCATTATAATTAGGAATAATTGCCGAAACGCTTTTCTTTAAATTCACGGTGGCTATTTAACTATTTTGTAATTCCGGTATTCGCTTACCCGCCAGCCGGTAATATCTTCAACTTTTTGCAGCAATTTCCTTCTAAAGGTCATTTTTTTATGCAGTTGGTTAAGGTCTACATTAAGTTTCCAGTTGGTCAAAGCAATCCGTTTTTGCATTACCTGCGGATGGTTGCCGGTGAAATGTACCAGGCGGTCGGCATTTTTATAATCAAATTCAAATGTTTCGGGTAGGTTTTCGGCCATCCACGCGTCATCATGATAAAACAAGTTGAAATTACGAAGCTTGCTTTTCAAACCATCCGGTGGTTTTACCCATCCATAGTGATAAATGTAAGCATCAATCAACTTAACCCTTATCTTTCTTCCGTCCAGCCTGAAACCTTGCGCATCACGATATGAATGTATCGCCTTATTGTTTCTCAGTATCCTTATTTCACGCCTGTACCACCTGCGCGAATGGCCGTAATAATCGTACGACCCGTAAAAATGGAGATACTTAAATAACAAACCTTCTACACGGTTATCATTTAAATTATCCTCCATCTCCTTTTTTATGAGCGGCAGGTACTTCTCATGCACGCACTCATCTCCCTGGATATAAAAGGCCCAGTCGGCATCTGAAGAAATTGAATTAAAGGCCTTATCTGTTTCGGCGGCAAATACGGCTCCGCCATCGCGTAACGAATCGTCCCAAACAGTATTAATTATTTTAATCTTAGGCGAGTTTATATTCCTTATCAAACTTTCAGTATTGTCGCTGCAATTGCCTAATGCAACTATAAACTCATCACAAATTGGAAGAATTGAAGTTATGGCTTCGGCTACAGGGTAATCATTTTTTACTGCATTCCTGATAAAAGTAAAACCGGCCACCTTCATTATACATTATGTTTTGCAGCAAATATAGCTTTATGCTACAAAGTACGCTTACAATATTGTCAATCAAAAGTGGCAATTGTACATGTGTTGTTTAAAATACATTATATTTTTGTTACTTTATCTCAGCTATATAAAATGCAAAATAACGCCACCAACAACATCAAACCCGATTGTACTGATTTCCGTTCAGTTGCGCGTGCTTTAACTGTTGTTGAAAATGATTTGCAGGGTGCCGATGAACTTTTAAAAAGCCTGACGTTTGCCAAAAGTGCTCCAATTATTGGTATAACCGGGCCACCGGGAGCCGGCAAAAGCACCCTGGTAAACACTTTAATAACCGGCTTGCTTAACAACAGCAATAAAATAGCGGTTTTAGCTATCGACCCGACCTCGCCCTTTAATTTCGGCTCGCTTTTAGGCGACCGTATCCGCATGGCGCCGCATTTTAACCATCCCGATGTTTTTATCCGCTCGCTGGCTACACGCGGTTCGCTTGGCGGGCTGTCGGCGAAAGCCATCGAAATGACTGATGTTTTACGTGCCGCAGGGTTCGATTATATTTTAGTAGAAACAGTGGGCGTTGGTCAGTCAGAAATCGAAATTGCCGGCCTGGCCGATATTACCCTGCTGGTTTTAGTGCCAGAAAGCGGCGACGAAATACAAAACATAAAATCGGGCCTTATGGAAGTTGCCGATGCCTTTATAGTAAATAAAGGCGACCGCGCCGATGCCGACCTTTTTGTTAATAATCTAAAAAAGCTGCAAAAGGCTGACTCGGGATTGCCGGTTTTTAAAACCGTTGCTTCAAAAGATATCGGCATTGATAAAGTAATAGCCTTTATCCGATCAAATGCAGGCAAAAAAAACTCCCGCAAACAATTATTGCTCGCCGAAAAGGCCTATCGCATCATCCAGCAAAAACGCATGGCCGATATTGACAAAAAAAAGCTTCAGCATGATATTGCCAAAGCTTTAGAAGAACCAGGATTCAACTTGTATAAGTTCATCGGAACCTTAGCCCCCCATCCCCCTAAAGGGGGAGCAGAAGTTTAAGTTTGCTAATCGAGCTCCCCCTTTAGGGGGTCGGGGGGCTAATTCATTATCTCCTCAATATGATCTGCCTCGACAGGTATATCGGCCATCAGGTCAACGTTGCCAC
This sequence comes from Mucilaginibacter flavidus, assembly GCF_024055575.1. Lineage (GTDB taxonomy): Bacteria > Bacteroidota > Bacteroidia > Sphingobacteriales > Sphingobacteriaceae > Mucilaginibacter > Mucilaginibacter flavidus. The sequence continues at coordinate 217,464 of NZ_JAMXOE010000002.1, forward strand.
GGGCGGTAATCAGTATATTATTTTCGATACGTATGCCCAGGCCTTCTTCAGGTATATAAATTCCGGGTTCGCAGGTTAAAATATTCCCAACTTCAAACGGTTTATAGCGGCTGGCAAAATCATGTACGTCAAGGCCCAGGTGGTGCGATGTGCCGTGCATAAAATACTTCTTATATAAAGGCATCTTAGGGTCTTGCTTGTCAACATCAGTTTTGTTGAGCAGTCCAAGTCCAATTAATTCGCCGGTCATTATCCTGCCCACCTCGTCCTGATACTCAGTTAGCACAGTTCCGGCAACAATCATTTTGGTTGCTGCACGCATTACCCGCAGCACTGCATTATAAACATCGCGCTGCCGTTTGGTAAAACGCCCGTTAACAGGTACCGAGCGGCTCATATCTGCATTATAGTTGGCATACTCGGCACCAAAGTCAAATAATACTACATCACCGTCTTTACAAACCTGGTTATTGTCGACATAATGCAGTACTATCGCATTTTTACCGGATGCTATAATAGGGTTGTATGCATTGCCTGTGGCACGCTGGCGCAGGAACTCGTGGGTTAATTCGGCTTCAATTTCATATTCGGTAACACCAGGCTTCAAAAACTTAAGTACACGTACAAAAGCATCGCGGGTAATTTCGCAAGCCTTTTTAGTAAGCATAATCTCAGTGTCCGATTTTACAACCCGTAGATCGCGCATTACTAAAGCAGAACGTTCGTATTTATGCAGGGGATATTTTGTACGTAACGATTCAAGCAACCTTATGTCGCGGTAGGGCACGGTGTGGGCGTACCTGTCGTTCTCGTTTGTATTTATATAAATGTGTTCTGCATAGTTAATAATGGAGTGCAGTATAACGTCAAAATCATTCAGCCAATAGATATTTGTTATACCCGAAGCAACCCTGGCTTCTTCAATAGTATATTTATGGCCCTCCCAAACAGCAATGTGTTCGTTGGTTTGTCTTAAAAACAGTACTTCTTTGTATAACGGATTAGGACAGTCAGGAAATAACAACAGTATGCTTTGCTCCTGGTCTATGCCTGTCAGATAAAAAAAATCGGGGTTTTGTTTAAAAAGAAAACTTTGGTCGCCGCTTCTCGGAAATTCGTCATTTGCATTGAAAATGGCTATGGAACAGGGCTTTAGTCGGGAAACGAAATTTTTTCTATTGTGGGTAAATACCTCATTATTAATGGGGAGATATTTCATCTTTTAAATTTTATTAATTTTTTAAAAACAATTTTTTTCATTTATTTGTATAATAATTATAAAATTTGGAACGGTGTTTGGTTACAAATTCAAACATAATTACTATTTTTGAAAAAAATCACAATTAAAATCGTTTAATCTTAAAACTATGAACTATTCTACATTAAAGAAAACAGTCGTCTTATCATGTGTTTCCTTGATGGCAGTTGGTATAGCATCCGCTCAAACCGACTCCACTAAGAAAATGTCTGACGCGGCCGGTCCCGCCAAATTATTTGGTGGAGCTGGACAGTACAACACATGGAGCATCGGAGTTAACGTTGGCGTGACAGGATCGTCAGTAATAACCGGTGGCTTCAACAGATTTAATCAAAGCCAGCCTGCTTTAGGTTTTGGCGTTTCGATTAAAGATCAACTTAGCCACGCATTTGGCATACAGTTAGATGCACACGCAGGTCAGATCAAAGGCAGACAAGATCAATCTCCAAACGCGAATGATCCTGGCGCTACTACCACTGTAACAGATCTTGTTACTGGTACCCAGTACGAAGGTTTCAAAACCAACTTCATTTCAGGAAGCTTGAGCGGTGTTGTTAATTTTGGTAACATCAGCTTTTTACACCGTGCTAACTCTGTTAACTTTTACGCTTCTGCAGGTTTTGGCTTCATGGTTTATGATCCGGCACCGTCAACTGATTTAACAAACTATGTTAAATGGAGCGCAGCTAGCGGTCATAAAGTTAAAGAAGTATACGTACCAGTTGGCGTTGGAGTTAAATTCCGCGCATCTGATCACTTAGACTTCAACGTTGGCTACACCGAAAACTTTGTTGACGGATTTAACGTAACTGGCGTTCACGCTAAATACCCATCTAACGACAAATATTCTTACGGATATGTTGGTTTAGAGTACACTTTAGGTTCATCTTCGAAACCGAGCTTAGAGTGGGCAAACCCTGTTGCTATGATGTATGACGAATTGTACGATGCAGCATTACGTGCAGAAGTTGAAGCTTTAAAAGGCCGTGTTACTAACGTTGAAAACGCTGTTAACGACCTGAAAAAAGATTCAGACGGTGACGGTGTTGCTGATCAATTTGACAAATGCCCTAACACTCCTGCAGGTAGCGTAGTTGATGGTTCTGGTTGCCCAATCAAATTCCCTGAGCCTGTAGCTGCTGCTGCTGCTCCCGCTCCTGCTGCGACTCCATACGGAAACATCCAGTTTGAATTTGACAGTTCAGTGTTAAAAACTTCTTCATACCCAGTATTAGATGCTACATCTGCTGATATGAGGGCTAACTCAAGCACTGTTACTTTAGCTGGTTACGCTTCATCTGAAGGTACTGCTGCTCACAACATGCGTTTATCAAAAGACCGTGCTAACTCTGTAAAAACTTACTTAGTTAACTCAGGTGTTGATGCAAAACGCTTAAAAGTTAAAGGATTTGGCGAAACCCATCCTATAGCTGATAACTCTACCGAAGATGGCCGCGTTGCTAATCGTCGTGTTGAAATGCACAAATAATTTTAATTAATTATTATACAAAAGGCCTCCCGTTACAGGGAGGCCTTTTTGTTTACCCTAAACTTCCGACTTCCGACTTCCGACTTCCGACTTCCGACTTCCGACTTCCGACTTCCGACTTCCGACTTATGACTTATGACTTCCCCCCACTTGCTTTTCGCCTTAACCTTCCCTATATTTGTTCATGTATTTTTTCAGGAAAAAAGACCCCAACAGGCCCACCAGCTTTAACCTTAAGGTAATGCATACCATTAATGCCATTGCAATCATTATGTTTTTGCTGGGCATTATCTGGACGGTTATAAAACTGTTCATCCTGAAAAAGTAAATTTAAAATACCCCTCAACGCATATCCCAGTCTGTCAGAAAAACAAATTTCTAAATGAAAACTATAATTAATACTAATAACGCACCAGCACCAATTGGCCCGTATAACCAGGCAGTAGCTGCGGGCGGCTTTATCTTTCTTTCGGGCCAAATTGCCCTAAACCCTGCTAACGGCGCACTTGTATTAGACGATATTAAAACCGAAACCAAACAGGTGATGGATAACATTAAGGCCATTTTAACCGAGGCCGGCATTGATTTTAGCCACGTAATTAAAACCAGCATTTTTTTGACCGACATGGGTAACTTTGCACACGTAAACGAGGTTTACGGAACATATTTTACAAATGATTTCCCTGCCCGCGAAACCGTGCAGGTCGCCGGTTTACCCAAAGGCGTTAATGTTGAAATTACCGTTACAGCGATTAAATAATTTGATGACTGGCTGATTTGAGGATTTGAAAATGAACTACAAGTCAGGCCAGGCGCTGCAAAGGTTTTAATCTTCAAATCGGCTTATCTTCAAATTTTCAATTCAAATCAATCACTAATTGAACACCCAGGTTTTTGAAACTCCAATTGAATATTTAAAGGGCGTGGGCCTTAGCCGTGCGGAGATTTTAAAAAAAGAACTGCAGGTATTCAATTTTAGTGACCTCTTAAATTACTTTCCCTACAAATACATCGACCGTACCCGGTTTTATAAGGTAAAAGACGTACAGCCAGAGATGCCTTACGTGCAGGTGCTTGCCCGTGTGATGCATAAAGAAATTGCCGGCGAGAAACGTACCAGCCGCCTGGTAGCACAGGCACAGGATGACACCGGCGTTATCGAGCTGGTGTGGTTCCAGGGCATTAAGTGGATGGAGAAAAACATCATACCGGGCAAGGTGTACGTGTTGTTTGGTAAACCCACTTTTTTTAACGGTAAGCCACAAATGGCACACCCCGAGATGGAGTTGTATACCACCGAAGTGCAGCAGCGCAGGGGAAACCTCACTCTACAGCCCGCTTACAACTCAACCGAAAAACTTAAGCAGTTTTCGCTTGATAGTAAAGGGCTCCTTAAACTGGTATCACAATTACTGGAGCAGCACCTGAAGGATATTCATGAAAACCTGCCCTTTTATATTATTAACAGGTATAAGCTGATGGGGCGTGCCGAGGCCTATCGAAACATCCACTTTCCTGAAGATGCTATTAAGCTTAACGAGGCTCAATACCGCCTTAAGTTCGAAGAATTATTTTTTTTACAGCTTAAACTTTTAAAAAACAAGCTGCTGCATACCCAGAAATTTAAAGGGAATGTGTTTGGAAGTATTGGTAATATCTTTAATGATTTTTATCACCATAAACTGCCTTTCCCGCTAACCAACGCCCAAAAGCGGGTTTTAAAAGAGATAAGGCAGGATACCCAGCGCGGCGTGCAGATGAACCGTTTATTGCAGGGCGATGTGGGCAGCGGCAAAACTGTAGTTGCCCTTATGAGCATGCTTATTGCTATCGATAACGGCTTCCAAACCTGTATAATGGCCCCAACCGAGATTTTGGCAAGCCAGCATTATGCAACCATAAAAGAACTTGTTGGCGATGATTTTATTGAGGTTGGGCTGCTGACCGGCTCGACCAAACAAAAAGACAGAAAGGTTTTGCACGAGCGGTTAGAGAATGGCGACCTTAAAATTTTAATAGGAACCCATGCGCTTATTGAAGATAAGGTGCAGTATAAAAACCTGGGCTTTGTGGTTATCGACGAGCAACACCGTTTTGGTGTGGAGCAAAGGGCCAAGCTTTGGCGTAAAAACATCATTCCGCCACACATTTTGGTAATGACGGCCACCCCTATCCCCCGTACCCTGGCAATGACATTATATGGCGATTTGGATATATCTGTAATTGATGAACTGCCGGCCGGTCGCAAGCCCATTCAAACCCTACATTATTACGAAAACCAGCGCCTGGCTATGTTTGGTTTTATGAAGCGCGAAATTGCCAAAGGCCGGCAAGTGTACGTAGTTTACCCGCTGATACAGGAGAGCGAGAAACTCGACCTCAAAAACCTGATGGATGGAATAGAGGTAATGTCGCAGGAGTTTCCGCTGCCCGATTTCAAAATAAGCATAGTTCACGGCAAATTGAAGCCTTCGGATAAGCAGTTTGAAATGAACCGCTTTATAAAAGGTGAAACGCAAATAATGGTGGCAACAACGGTAATTGAAGTTGGGGTGAACATTCCAAATGCATCGGTGATGATTATTGAAAATGCCGAGCGCTTCGGACTGTCGCAATTACACCAGCTGCGCGGCCGCGTAGGCCGCGGGGCCGAGCAGTCATATTGCATACTCATGAGCAGCCATAAACTGAGCCACGACGGCCGTATACGCCTCAACACCATGGTTAAAACCAACAATGGTTTCGAAATTGCCGAAACAGACCTGCAATTGCGCGGCCCCGGCAATATAGAGGGCACCCAACAAAGCGGCGTCCTTGATTTAAAAGTAGCCAACCTGGTTACCGACCAGGAACTGCTGATACAGGTGCGCAAGTTTGTAGAAACTATTTTTGAAAAAGACCCGCAGCTTACCGCGCCGGAAAATCAAATTCTGCATCAGTCGTTTAAAATAAAACAAGACGGGCTCAGTTGGGATAAGATATCGTGACAAATAGTTTGCCTTTTGAAAAACGATCAACTACATTAATTAAGTGCTTTTAGCATATCCCGGCGCTACTAATTTTATCCACCTTATTTTCTCTTTCCCTATATTTACCGCATAACTGACTAATAACATGAAACTAAAACTTACACTCCTATCTACACTAATTTTAATCGGAGGCCTTGCAAAAGCGCAGGATTCCCTAATGATTCGTAAGATATACGACGAAGAATTGGTTAACGGCCAATGCTACAGCAACCTGCATTATTTGTGTAAAAATATCGGCCAGCGCATCAGCGGTTCGGCAAATGCACAAAAAGCGGTTGAATGGGGCAAGAAACTAATGGAAAGCTACGGGTTCGACAAGGTATACCTGCAGCCTGTAATGGTACCGCACTGGGTACGCGGCGCTAAAGAAGAGGGCGCTATTATTAAGGGCGATAAAAAAATCAGCGTGCACATCGCGGCTTTGGGTATGACAGTCGCAACACCTAAAAATGGTTTAACCGCTCCTATTATTGAGGTACAAAGCCTGAAAGAATTAGAAACGTTGGGTGCAGGTGTTATTAAAGGCAAAATAGTTTTCTTTAACCGCCCGTTTGATCCAAGGTTTATCGAAACGCTACGGGCTTACGGCACAGCCGGCGACCAGCGTTTTGCCGGCCCGGCAGCTGCCGCGAAATATGGCGCGGCAGGCGTAATAGTGCGCTCATTAACCGAAACCCTTGATTTTTATCCGCATACAGGAGCAACGTCCTATACAAAAGATGGGGTTAATATACCGGCCGCTGCCATATCAACAAAAGATGCAAATACCTTAAGCGCTATGCTTAAGATGAAATCGTTACCGGCGGTTAAGTTCTACTTTAAACAAAACTGCGAGTTGTTGCCCGATGCACCGTCATTTAATGTTGTTGGTGAAATGACAGGCTCCGAAAACCCTAATAAATTTATCACCGTTGGCGGGCATCTTGATTCGTGGGATTTGGCCGAAGGCGCCCATGACGATGGCACCGGTGTAATGCAATCTGTTGAAGCGTTGCGCTTGTTAAAAGTAATGGGCTATAAACCCAAAAACTCTATACGAGCCGTATTTTTTATAAACGAAGAAAACGGCGATCGCGGAGGTATTAAATATGCCGAGCTTGCCGATCAAAACAAAGAAGAGCATATTGCAGCCATTGAATCGGACCTGGGTGGCTTTACCCCGCGCGGTTTTACCTTTGAGGGTATTTCGCCGGCCCGGATTGAGAAAATCAGCAGCAACTGGGGCAAATTATTAGCACCATACGGCTCAGGTGTGTTAACCGCTGGCGGTGGCGGCAGCGATATTGGCCCATTGGCCGAAAAATCAAAAGGCGTTGTTTTAATTGGCTATATGCCCGATTCGCAACGTTATTTTGATGTGCACCATACCCCAAATGACGTTTTTGAAAACGTAAACAAACGCGAGCTTGAACTTGGCGCTGCATCAATGGCATCGTTAATGTATTTGATAGACCAGCACGGTTTGAATTAGTGCTTTTGTATTTTCAAGGTAATTTTATTCGATTTTAGATTTACGAAGTTTTAAAAACCTCGTAAATCTTACCTCATATAATTCCACAAACCTTAATTTTACCGCATCACAAAAAACATCTCATCATTGGCACCAGAAGGCGACAGTAAACCCAAAACAGATTCATTTGCAGCATTACGCTATAAGGATTTTCGCTCGTACCTGGGCATGCGGTTTTTCTTCACCTTTGCTTACCAGATGCAGGCAGTTGTAATCGGCTTTTACATTTACCATGTTACAGGCAGCGTATTTGCACTCGGCCTTGTTGGCTTGTGCGAGGCCATTCCTGCTGTTTGTATTGCATTGTACGGCGGCTATGTGGCCGATAAATCCGAAAAACGCAAAATGTTACTCACTATTTCGGGGTTGGTGCTTTTCGCATCGGTGGTGATGTTTTCGGTTACCATGAAAAACGTTGCGCCGTACCTGCATAAGGGATGGATTATACCCATAATATATGTAATGATATTTTTAAACGGGTTGGCCCGTGCATTTTATGGCCCTGCTACTTTTACTATTTATGCGCATAGCATCCCAAAAGAAATTTACCCTAACGGCAGTACCTGGAGCAGCTCCAGCTGGCAGATAGCCTCCATTCTGGGCCCGGCAGCCGGTGGATTAATTTATGGCTTTTACGGCATAACTACGACTTTTTGCTTTATCCTTTGCTTTCTTTTACTATCTATAATCCTGATATACCGGTTACGATCTTACCCGCCAATATTTATCCCGAAAGAGAATATATGGGATAGTTTAAAAGAAGGAATTGATTTTGTTTTTAAAAGCAAAATGCTGATATGGGCCATGAGCCTCGACTTATTTTCGGTGTTTTTTGGCGGGGCCGTGGCGCTATTGCCTGTATTTGCCAAAGACATATTAAAAGTTGGCTCCGAAGGTTTAGGGATAATGCGCGCAACCTCATCATTAGGTGCCGTTTTAACTATGCTGGCAATGGCCCGTTTTTCGCCAATGGGTAAACCATGGCGTAACCTGCTTATTGCGGTAACGGGTTTTGGGCTTTCCATTATTTGTTTCGGCCTTTCGCGCAGCTTTTATTTATCGCTCATCTTCCTGTTTACCGAAGGCGCTTTTGATAGCGTCAGCGTTATCATCCGTGGTACCATAATGCAGTTGCTTACACCCGATCATATGCGTGGCAGGGTATCGGCAGTAAACTCCATGTTTATTGGTTCATCAAACGAAATTGGGGCATTTGAATCGGGCACGGCGGCTAAATTGCTCGGCACCGTTCCATCGGTTGTTTTTGGAGGCACCGTAACGCTGGTAATCGTCACCATTACCTTCCTGAAAACTCAAAAATTGATTCCGCTTTCGCTGGTTCAAATTCAAACGCCGGAAGCGGCTGAGACCGAATAATTTTGTCCAAACCTTTTTGCAACAGCCGGTTCCCGTTACGCCCGCGATACACGTAACATAACCTTTACAAAAAAATAACGTAAAAGGCGGCAACAGTTTAATTTAGGTTTGTTATAACCTTTAGCCTGTTTTTCCAGGACCAATTTTATCACCTGGTAGTTACTGTAACGATAATACTGCTAATGTTAAAACCCTGTTTGAAACCGTTTATTTTGCGCCTTTTATTATTGAGCTTCATTTTTTTAGCGCTTAATAATAGCCTTATCGCCCAAAATAAGGTAGTAAAATTCTCTTCACTTACTATCGAAAACGGCCTTTCACAAAGTGATGTAAAATCAATCATAAAAGACCACCTGGGTTATATGTGGTTCTCAACCGACGATGGGCTTAATCGTTATGATGGCTATACTTTTACCGTTTACAGGCATAAATCAAACGACCCGCATTCGCTACCAGCAAACGATATAACTAACCTGTTTGAAGACAAACAGGGCCATTTGTGGATAGGTAGTGGTGGTGGACTGAGCGAATACAACCCGGAATGCAATAGTTTTACTACGCTAAAAGCCGTTAAAAATGATGAAACTACCCTCTCGACTCCCGATGTAAATTATATTTTCCAGGATAGCAAAAACAACATTTGGGTTGGCACTTACTCTGGCCTTAATCTGCTTGATGTAAAAACGAGAAAAGTAAAAAGATTCTTTTATACCAAAGGAAATGAAGACACTCCGGACAATCAAATTAATTCGATAGCAGAAGATAACAACGGCAATTTGTGGCTTGCCACCGGCAATGGCCTTGTTGAGTTCAATTATACAACCGGCGTTGCAAAGCGGTACCTGCATATTGGTAAAAATAGCTTGAGCAGCAACAAGTTAAATAATTTATTAAAAAATGCCGAAGGTAATCTTTATATCGGCACGGCCGGCAAAGGGTTGGATTTCTTTGATTTAAAAACCAAAACCTTTACAAATTTCGCACATCAGCCGGGTAACTCCAACTCTTTGGTAAATAACAATATTTTCGCATTAACTACCGGCGCTGCAAAAAAAATATGGGTAGCTACCGAGGAAGGCCTTGACCTTTTTGACGAGGCAAAAGGCACTTTTACAAAGTACATAAGCGATGATAAAAGCACTGCGGGCGAAAATAATTCAATAAGCTGTGTCTACAAAAGCGGCGGTATTTTATGGTTGGGCACATATGAATCGGGCGTGAAATTTTATGATACAAACTTATCTATGTTTGGGTACTATCATAAAGACCGCCTGGATGCTGATGGATTAAGCAATAATATAGTTACGTCATTTGCAGAAGGCGATAAAGGCTACTGGGTAGGCACAGACGGCGGGGGCTTAAACTTTTTAAATCAATCAACACAGAAGTTTACACATTACATGCCACAGGCAGGTGATAAAAATTCCATAAGTGGTAAGCACATACTTAAGTTGTTGAAAGACAAGCAAAATAAACTTTGGATAGGATATTATGGTAGCGGGCTGGACATGATTGATACCAAAACACAAAAAGTGACCCACCTTGCTGCCGGCAATAACCCAAATCAAATAAGTGGTGTTAATGTTTTTGCATTAGATCAGGATAGAACAGGAGCTGTTTGGGTAGGCATAGATGGCGAAGGCTTAAATGTTATTGAACACTCAAAAGTGGTAAAGCGTTTCAAACGTAATGTATCAGACACATTGCATTCGTTGTCAAACGACGATATACGGTCAATTTATTGCGACAAGGAAAACAATATTTGGGTAGGCACCTTTGCCGGTTTAAATTTGTATAACCAGGCAAAAAACAACTTTACCCATTTTAAACCTACGCAAAACGGGCTGTCAAGCAATGTTATCATTTCAATATTTGAAGATAATGACGGCAACCTTTGGATTGGCACATTAGGCGGCGGGCTGAGTAAATTCGATAAACACAAAAAAGTTTTCGTGGGTTACCAGTTTCCAAATGGCACAAACTACTCTATAATTAACAGTATTACGCAGGATGGCTATGGTTTTATGTGGGTAAGTACCAATGCCGGCCTTATCAGCTTTAAACCAAATACAGCCAATATCAGGAAATACACGGCTGCAAATAACCTACAGGGCTACGAGTTTTTTTCGGGTGCCAGCTTGAATGCCCGCACAGGCGAACTGCTTTTTGGCGGGCATAATGGTTTTAACATTGTTGACCCTTACGATTTGGCTGTAAATAAAAGTAAGCACGATGTGGTGTTTACCGATTTTCAACTGTTTAATAAAAAAGTGTCAATCGGGGGGAGTTCCGTTCTTAAAAAATCAATTAGCTTAACAAAAGAGATAAAGCTTGATTATGGCCAGTCTGTTTTCACCATTGAATACAGTGCGTTGAATTTCACGCTGCCCGAAATGAATTCATACGCCTACAAGCTTGACAATTTTGACAAAAACTGGAATTATGTAGGCTCGCAACGAAAGGCAACTTATACCAACCTTAACCCCGGCGAATATACTTTTATGGTAAAAGCTGCCAACAACGATGGCATATGGAATAACAACGTTACTACTTTAAAAATCATAATAGTACCTCCATTTTATATGACTTGGTGGTTTAGGATCATGGCTTTCATATTGGTTATTGCTGCTGTTTACGGTTATTTTGTTTACCGCACTTATGCTATAAAACAACAGCAGAAAAAGCTTAAAAAGCTGGTTATCGAGCAAACTGCAGAAGTTGTTAAGCAATCAGAAGAGCTACAAAATCAATCGGAAGAACTGCAATCTTTAAATGAGGAGTTGCAGGCGCAGTCGGAAGAGCTGCAATCGCAATCAGATTATTTACAGGAGTTAAACAACGAGCTGGAAACACAAAAGGAGCAGGAACTGCAGGCACGTAAAGAAGCCGAAAAAGCCAATATGGCAAAGAGTGTTTTCCTGGCCACCATGAGCCACGAGATACGCACGCCGATGAATGGCGTATTGGGTATGACTTCACTGCTTTGCGAAACCCCGTTAAACCCCGAGCAGCGGGAGTATGCCGACATCATCCGTATCAGCGGCGAAAATCTGCTCAATGTTATTAATGATATTCTTGACTTTTCGAAGATAGAATCAGGCCAAATGGAGCTCGAACAGAATGCGTTCGACCTGCGGCAGTGTATTGAAGACGTATTGGACCTGTTTTCTGAAGCGGCTGCAAAAAAACGACTAGATCTGTTATACAAGTTCGCCAAAAACGTACCTGAGAAATTAATTGGCGACCAACTGCGCATTCGGCAGGTATTAATAAACCTGGTGGGCAACGCGATTAAGTTTACCAGCAAAGGTGAAGTGTTGATAGAGATCGATCTGTTGGGCAATGATAAAAATGGTCTTAACCTTGGTTTCAAGGTTAAGGATACAGGTATGGGTATACCTAAAGAAAAACTACAGCGATTATTTAAAGCATTTTCGCAGGTTGATGCATCAACCACACGCCTACATGGTGGCACGGGCCTCGGGCTTGCTATTTGCGAGCGACTGGTTGAACTAATGGGCGGCAGTATTGGTATTGAAAGCGAATTAGGTATAGGCACAACCGTAATTTTTAACCTAAAAAGCGAAGAGGACAAAACAACCGGAACTAATGAAAGTTGCGGCATCAAGAATGCTGCAGAGACCCGCGTTTTGGTTGTCGACAAAAGTGGCAAAGCACTCGAAGTATTAAAAACACAGCTTGAGCAGTGGAACCTTAATGTTGTATGCGCAGCAACAGCCAATGAGGCTTTAAGTTTATTAACCGGCACCGCCGGGTTTAATCTTGTACTAACCGGTACCAACATCCCGGGAACAGACACCCTGGAACTTACAAAGGCAATTCACAATATCAATAAAAATATCCCCGTTATATTAATGTGCTCAGTGCTTGAAAAGCACAAAGCTGCCGATACTGGCGCTAAAATATTATTAAAACCAGTTAAGCAGCAACAGCTTTGTAATGCTATACAGGCGAGCCTGGTACAAACCAAATCTGCACTGCCCGAAGCGGCTAAAACCTCGTTACTGTCGGAGCAATTTGCTCAAAAATTCCCGATGCGGATATTGATTGCAGAGGACAACCTAATAAACCAAAAACTGATCACCAAGGTTATTAATAAACTGGGCTATACGCCCCTGGTAGTTAACAATGGCAACCAGGTGCTGGATGTTTTGGCCCACGATTTTTACGATATTATATTAATGGATGTCCAAATGCCCGAACTTGACGGAGTGGAAACTACGCGCATTATCCGCAAAAGCGACAAAAAACAACCCTATATTATCGCCATGACGGCAGCCGCAATGGCCGAAGACAAAGCCGCTTGCCTTGACGCAGGAATGAACCATTTTATCTCGAAACCAATCAGCATTAAGGATCTGGTTGACGTGCTGGAACATTCCTTTGTTGAAAAGGAAGTAGGGCACGGGGTTTAATAAACCCGTCGTTGCGAGGAACGAAGCAATCTCTGAGCTTGCTAATCAACGGAGCAAAAAACGTTGTGAGTATCTAAACGCCGCATTTTGGTTTCCACAAAAGTTAAGGTTCATGATTGTCCTTAGTAGAGGTTGCTTCGTTCCTCGCAATGACGAGAAAGTTCAATATTTTATTCCCCCTGGAATTCCTCATCAACACTTTCCCTTAAATCGTATAGCAGCCATTGTTTTTTGGCTATAGATTTTGTTTTTGATTTCAGTAGTTTTATAAAATCCTTCACCCCTAACGGCTCGTTGCCGTTACCGTGTATCAAAACAATACTGCCTGCTTGCGGTTGCTGCCCTTTGGCCAGCCAGGCATCCGTTCCTACAGGTATCAATCCAAAATCCGTTATTTCATAAACCAGTTTCTTATCCGACACAAGGCCCGGGAACCTGAAAAACACCGATGGCAGCAAGCCGTTCTTCAGCATGGCCATTTCAGTTTCCAACACCTCGAAATTGATATTTGTACCTGCCTCCAGTAAAAAATTCTCTTTTAAAGGCAAAGTAGCACTCACGCGATGATTAAAAGAATGGTTTATCCAGGTGATGTAGATCTCGTGTTCATCCTGCATCTTTTTCAGCCAGTCCAAATCCTGCGGGTGTTGGCGCATCCATATACCGGTTATAGAAAGGGCTACCGGCACAGGGTGTTCAACCTTTTTAAACTCGGCAATAATATCAGTAAATATAATTTTGTCAAGGGGCTTGTGCGAGGGGCATAAATCGGCAGTGAGGGTTATGCCCGTTTGTTTAGGCATGCCGCTCTCAATACCGGCATCTTGTGTGCTTACCGACTGGCTTTCTGCCTTTTGTAAAGCTTTAACATATGGAGTTGCCTTAAAAAACGTGCGTGCTTCCTCAATCGTCATCGGCTTTACCTGGTAAAAATCGGGTTCATCAATTTTAGTTTCCAGCGTTTGGGGGTTCACCAATAAAAAATAGCTTTTGCCATCGTTTACAAACTGGCGGGTTATCATCCAATCCTGGGGGTAATGTTTGGCCCAGCCGTAGTAAACCCGGTAGTTGGTTATTTTTTTATAGTTGGCCTGGGCGTTCACAAATTGCTGAAAACAAGTTATTACAACGAAAAGTAAAAGGGAGCGCTTTATATATTCAGGATACATTTTTGTTTGGGTTCCAGTTTTTGCCGGTTATTACCGCAACAATAACCAATAATAGAATGAAAAAGATTTGCGTATATGCAAATACGTTGAAAAAATGTTCAAATGGCATTTCCTTCGGAATGTTAGGTTGTACTTTAGGTAATGCCGAGAGCGGCGGGTATATGGTCCAGCCATTGGGGGAAGGTCTCATTTCAGCTGCTAGCCCTCTCACCAGGTTAAAGCCGAAAGGAAAGCAGATATTTATCAAAATGATGCTTGATAATAATATTAAATTCTGCAACCTGCGGCAGTAGCGATAAAACGCCTCCTTAACTGCGTAAACTATAAATATCAAAATACTTAAAGCAGGAAGCAATATTGTTTTTGTGGCAAAAGTAAAATATGCATCGTGTAGTGGAATATCAATTGCAGGACCATAAACCTTATGAAAACCGGTAACCCAAAACAACATTGCAGTCGTTAATGAAGAAACAACAATTAGTATAACGAGTTCAATAATTAAGGGCTTCGCTTTCATTGTGTGAAGATAAAATTTATCGTTTAATAATTTTTGCCCAAGTTTGCATTAAGGATTCGGCAATAAGTACTAAATCCGAAATCAATATGGTTCGTCTCTCCGTCAACATCAATAAAATAGCGACCCTGCGCAATTCGCGCGGCGGCAATAATCCCGATTTAATACAGGTTGCAAAAGACTGCGAGCGCTTTGGCGCCCAGGGCATAACCGTGCACCCACGGCCCGACGAAAGGCATATCCGCTACAACGATGTTTTTGAGCTGAAGAAAATAGTAACCACCGAGTTCAATATCGAAGGTAACTGCCAGGAGCAAAAGTTTGTTGATCTGGTACTCGCTAACAAACCCGAACAGGTAACCCTGGTGCCCGATGTATTGGGGCAAATAACCTCGAACCACGGCTGGGATACCATTGCCAATAAAGATTATTTAACCGGCATTATCAAGGTTTTTAAAGATGCCGGCATTCGTGTATCCATATTTGTTGACCCCGTAGTTGAAATGGTTGAAGGCGCCGCCAAAACTGGTACCGACCGCATTGAGCTGTATACTGAAGCCTATGCACATCAATATCGTCAAAACAAAGAGCGAGCCATTGCGCCCTATGTAAAAGCAGCGGAAGCAGCGCATAAGCTGGGCCTGGGCATAAATGCAGGGCACGATCTTGACCTGGAAAACCTGAAATATTTCGCCGAAAATATTCTGGCTTTAGACGAGGTAAGTATTGGCCACGCGCTTATTACCGATGCTTTATATTATGGATTAGAGAATACAATACAAATGTATTTAAGGCAACTTTAACCGTTGATTGTTGTGATTGCGTTGATTTCGCTGAGTATGTCTGAACCTTGATTTACTTGATCAAGAGATTTTATGATTTATCTCCTTGTCATTAACTATCTTATTATCGTCAGACTTCCCGACAACACATTGCAATTGGTATTCAGGTTGATGATGTAATAATAAACTCCCGGTGGCATTTTTTTTCCATTCATTGTACCATCAAACGGTTTGGTGTAACCTTTTGATTCAAATACTTTTTGCCCGTAACGGCTAAACACCTGTACCAGGGCACCGGGATAGCTTTCAATATTACTTATTTTCCAATAGTCGTTGATGCCGGCTCCGTTAGGCGTAAAGGCATTGGCGATGTTTACTGTTGAAAGGCCTACGGTTATTTTCACTTCGGCACGCTGGCTTTCGCAGGTTCCTGTTAGCTGGGTTATAAAATAGCTGCGGTTAGCGGTCACATTAATATTAAACTTACCTCCTTTTTGTTCATCAATTTGATGGGTGCTATTTTCAGTTTCATATAAACGATAATTAGTAGCAGGCGACGCATTATCTACTGAAAGCAAAGCGCCACCGCTGCTGCACAACTGTAAATTGGAAACTGATGGAGCAGGCATCTCCACCGATTCTTCGGTAATGGTGTATGGGATATCAACGTTACCGCAACGCGTGTCCGTTACCTTCAAAATGTAATTCCCTGCTGCAAGGCTACCAACTGAGTTTTCAAAGCCTACTTGTTTACCTGTGGCATCGGTCCATTTGTAGGTGTACGGCGGTACGCCGCCTGTAATGCTTACGTTGTTTACGCTGCCAATATTCAGCCCGCATTGGTCGCTTGTAGTTTGACCTGTGCTTGCAACTTTAAATTCCGGCACTTCGTCAACAGTGTAGGTATTGTAAAGGTTTTCGCAACCTGTTTGGTCGGTTATGTAGAGCTTGTAGGTTCCTGCTGCTACATTTGTAAGCGTTGGTAGGTTTCCAGCCGGCGCACCCTGCCCGTCAACCCAGCGCAGGGTCTTAACCAGCGCATCGGTGGCTATGGTAACCGAACCAGTTTTGCCGCCGAAACATGAGGCGACATTGGTGACCACATATTGCGGCAGCTGGACTGGTGGCTGTTGACCAACAGTGTATGGCTGGCTGGTTTTGCTGCAACCAAAGTTATTCGATGCCGTGAATGTATAAACACCGGGGGCTGCGCCCGTAAAATCTGCGGTACTGGAGACTACGTTATTATTTGCATCCAGCCATTGAAATTTGGTGGCCCCCGTAAAACTGATACCTTTTATCGAGCCGTTATTTTGACTACAGCTGGCTATGCTTGTTGTCACTTTTGATTCATCAAGCGTTATACCGTTGATTTCGGGGATGGTAATATCCGTGGTATAAATCGGCCCGCATTGGGTGTCATCCAAAACCTGCAGTTTGTAGGTGCCGGCCGGCTGGCCTGTCAAATCTTTGCTGGTGCCTACTTGTTGCTGCTGGCTGTTCCACCAGATGTACTGCAGTGTACCCGTGCCGGTAACGCCAATATTGGTAATCGAACCGGTAGTTTGGCCGCAATTGGTGGGTTGAATTTGAGCGCTGGTCTGATCAATGTTGGGGCCGTTCGCGTTTTTTAGTATAACCGGGCCATAAGACACTTCGCAGCCGGCAATTTCGTCGCGCAGTGTAAAGGTATATTTTCCCGCACCAAGCCCTGTAATGTCTGTTTGATAACCAACGACTTTATTTTGATCATCAGTCCAGGTATAGGTAATTGGATTTTGCGAAGGAACTAATGTAGTTAGCCCGGTAATTGATCCACCCTGTCCACACGATGGCTGGGTAACCTTTATTGAATTATCGTAAATTTTAGGATTGGAATTATATAGCGCAAAAACATCGGTCCTTACTGAGCAATTTCCATTGCGTGCTACGGCATAGTAATTTCCCTCCCCAACTTTATCAAGTTTTGGCCCTCCGCCTACCTTTTCGTTATTTAGGTTATACCAGTCAATTATCAGCGCATTATAAACCTCGTTCAGCGCTATTGAGCCATTGTTCTTTCCACAAGTGGGCTGTGTTATTACCCCATTGTTGGCGCTTATTGGTACCCGTACTGTAGTAAATTGCGATGAATTTTGATTCAGCAAAGTATTCGATATCATTTTTTTATCCTTAAAATTACCGGTTACCTTCCATTTACCGCCTGCATCTGCAATTACTTCTGTATAAAATAAAACCGGGTTACAAATTGGGCAATCGCTATTATCCTCATATATATAAACTGTTGATCCCGGGCTGGCGGTACCCGAATATTCGGTATCGCTGTTTACTAAAACTTTTATGTCCGGGATCACCACCCCATCGATTGATTCGCCGACAGTATATGCCTCAGAACTACACCTGATGCTGTTTTTAAGCAATTTTATATTTTTTGAAAATGAAGCATTAATTTCAACCTGGCCTTCGCCATGAAACACATTTTGTCTTGTAATATCTTCTGACCCGATAGTACCATCGCTGCAGTTAAAAATATGTACACCGGCTTGTATGTAATTATTAATTCCGATATCGTTGTTGCCGATAATCATAAAACCGGTAATTACGTTAAGCCGCATTGTTATGTTATTCGAAACATTGTCCCTTACTTCGATATTACTGCCATTTGAGCAGGTTACTTCAGGCGCGTCATTCGGTATTACATTTCCGGCAACATCAACGCCTAAGTAATTGTGAATAATCCGGACGTTACTTCCGCCCACATTTAGTACACGCGACACATGATTTCCTTCAAGCGGTCCATCTCCGCCAAATAGTAAACCATCGCAATACAAATTGATAACAGTTGGGTAAACCACGCCGAAGACGTTAGATTGAATTTTGATGTTTAAACATGGTGAATAGTTAGTGCCGGAAACTGTGCCATCAAATATGGCAAACTCATCCTCGTCAAACATGTTTCCTTTACCCGGCGTACCAATCACAATATTTTTTGATTCGATTATACTAATTGCTGATGCAACCCACACTGCTGTCTGAATTATCCTCCCATCAAATTGGTTCATCGACAAACCGTAAATAGCCACGTCCTGCACATTTTGTATGGTTAAACCCGCGGTATTCGCATTTACATAGTAGAAGTTTGGGTCGTTATTTATAATGACTTTTGCATCGCCAGGGCTTATTTTATTCCCCGGTTGCGTGGAGCCATCGATAACTAAGTTTGACGAAAGGTAAGGTAATTCACTTAGCAGGGTTATTGTCCGGGCGGCCTCGGTGGTTCCGGGCAAATTAAAATTTATATAATCAGTGGTTGCGCTGCCATTCGCTGCAGCCAGTGTCAAAGCCTCCCGCAATGTTCCCGGCCCCGAATCTGCATTGCTGGTAACTACAAATACAGCAGGGAAAGCCTTAAAGCTAAAGCAACACATTACAACGAATAATAAAAATCTCCAGGAGCGCATCGCTTAGGTATTCATGAAGCAAAATACTATTTTTTTATTCATGTTGGTTAGTTCATAGCTGATCCCGCACGTGCGGGATCAGCTATGAACTACATCCCACTGTAAAATCATCAGTACTTAGTGTTACCAATTGATACTGAATTGATAAAATTGTACCTTTGCACCAAAATAACTGACCACCCATTTGATGAAGTTGAATATTGACTACCAGGAGAAATTCCAGGCGCGCCATATAGCTCCTAACGAAGCTGATACCGCGCAAATGTTAAAGGCTACAGGCGTTACTTCGCTTGATGAACTGATAAGCCAAACCATCCCTGAAAAGATAAGGCTGAAAGCCCCGCTAAACCTGCCGCCGGCAAAAAGCGAATTTGATTACCTGGCAGCGTTAAGGCAAACTGCATCAAAAAACAAGGTGTTTAAATCGTTTATAGGCCAGGGCTATTATGACGTAATTGTACCCGGCGTTATACAACGCAACATCCTTGAAAACCCAGGATGGTACACCCAATATACTCCATACCAGGCCGAAATTGCACAAGGCCGTTTACAGGCGCTGCTAAACTTCCAAACCATGGTTGTAGACCTTACTGGGATGGAAATTGCAAACGCCTCATTGCTCGACGAGGGCACGGCTGCCGCCGAAGCCATGTTTATGCAATACAGCACGCGTAAAAACGCTGCAGCAAACATATTTTTTGTTTCAGAAGAGGTATTCCCTCAAACTATTGACATTTTAAAAACCCGTGCCCAGCCTTACGGCATCGAGCTGTTGATCGGCAACCACCAAACCGTTGAATTAACCGACAATATGTTTGGTGCTATTGTTCAATACCCTGCAGGTAATGGCGCTGTTTATAATTATAAAGACTTTGCTACAAAGGGTCATGAAAAAGGCATTAAACTAACCGTTGTTGCCGACATTATGAGCCTGGTGCTGCTTACCCCTCCGGGCGAGTGGGGCGCCGACATTGTGGTTGGTTGTACCCAACGCTTTGGCGTACCAATGGGTTTTGGCGGGCCACATGCTGCATTTTTTGCTACAAAAGAAGAATATAAACGTTCAATCCCCGGTCGTATCATAGGTGTTACTATCGATAGCGCAGGCAATTATGCGTTGCGCATGGCTTTGCAAACCCGCGAACAGCATATCCGCAGGGATAAAGCAACCTCGAATATTTGTACAGCTCAGGCTTTGTTGGCAATTATGGCCGGCATGTATGCCGTTTACCATGGCCCAAAAGGCGTTAAGCTGATTGCCGAAAGGATACACGGCTTAACTATTTTATTGGCCGAATCATTAAAACAATTAGGTTACGGGCAACTAAACGAAGCCTATTTTGATACGCTGAAGTTTGATTTAGGCAGCCTTGCCGGCCCGGTTCATGCAGAGGCAATTAACAACGAGATGAACTTTAACTTTAAAGGTTCGGTTGTTACTATTTCTATTGATGAAACTACATCGCCGGAAGATATCAAAACTATCGTTCGCTTTTTTGCACGCGTTAAAGGCAAAACGTTAAACGATGTAAGCTTTGATGAGCTGAAAGGAAACTTGACTACAGTTATCCCGGCTGATTTGCAGCGGACTTCGGCTTATCTTACCCATGCTTTATTTAACTCGCACCATTCAGAACACGAAATGTTGCGTTATATAAAATCGCTGGAAGCAAAAGACCTTTCGCTTTGTCATTCGATGATAGCGTTAGGCTCGTGCACCATGAAACTGAATGCTACCACCGAAATGATACCGGTTACCTGGGCCGAATTCAGTAAGATGCACCCGTTTGCACCGACCGACCAGGTGGGTGGTTACATGGAAATATTTGATGAGCTGAACAACTGGCTGAGCGAAATTACCGGCTTTGCGGCTATGAGCCTGCAGCCAAACGCCGGTGCACAAGGCGAATATGCCGGCCTGATGGTTATCCGCGCTTACCATAACGACCGCGGCGACAGTCACCGAAACATTGCTCTTATCCCATCATCTGCACACGGTACCAACCCTGCATCTGCAGCAATGGCCGGGATGAAGATTGTGGTAGTTAGGTGCGATGACAACGGAAACATTGACGTTGCCGATTTAAAGGCAAAAGCTGAACAATATAAAAACGAGCTTTCATGTCTGATGGTAACTTACCCATCTACCCATGGTGTATTCGAAGAATCTATCATCGAGATCTGCGAAATTATACATGCAAACGGCGGCCAGGTTTATATGGACGGCGCTAACATGAACGCACAGGTAGGCTTAACAAGTCCGGCCAATATCGGAGCTGACGTTTGCCACTTGAATTTACATAAGACATTTTGTATTCCGCATGGTGGTGGCGGTCCTGGTATGGGCCCAATCGGCGTAGCCAAGCATTTGGTTCCTTACTTACCGGGGCATGCCGTGGTTGATATCGATAAAGGAAAATCAATCCACGCCGTGTCATCTGCTCCCTGGGGCTCGGCATCTATATTGATTATATCGCACGCATACATTGCTATGATGGGCGGTGATGGGTTAACCAATGCTACCCGTTATGCCATATTAAACGCCAATTACATTAAAACGCGTTTAGAGCATCACTACCCAGTATTATACACAGGCACCAACGGCCGCTGCGCGCACGAAATGATATTGGATTGCCGCGCATTCAAAAACTTCGGCATCGAGGTTACTGATATTGCCAAACGTTTGATGGATTACGGCTTCCACGCCCCTACCGTATCCTTCCCTGTTGCCGGTACCGTAATGGTTGAACCAACCGAATCGGAGCCGAAGCACGAGTTAGACCGTTTCTGCGATGCGATGATAGCTATCCGTCACGAAATTGACAATGTAGAGAAAGGCCTGCTGGATAAAACTGATAACCCGCTAAAAAATGCACCGCATACCGCTGCAGTAATAACTGCCAACGAATGGGAGCATCCATACAGCCGTCAAAAAGCTGCATTCCCGCTACCTTACGTTTCGGCCTACAAATTCTGGCCATCGGTGGGTCGTGTTAACGATACATATGGCGACAGGACGCTTATTTGCAGCTGCCCGCCGCTAACCGATTACGAGTTTGAAGAAAGCGAAGTAACCACGCCGGAATACGGAACGTGAGATTGATGTGCGGATTTTTGATGTGCGGATGTGCAAATTACTAAAGCACGTATCTTTAGCATCACAAGTTTAAAAAGTATTTGTAATTTAAAGGCTCCTTAAGGGAGCCTTTTTTTTTGGAATATATTGACAAAAACGAAGAATTAATTCGGCGGTCTTACTCTGAAAAGTTTTACATACTTGATTCTATGATAACGCGATTCGACGTTTACATCGAAGATTATGTCGTGTTTATCGACGTATATTTCTCATTGCCCTATCACCGGTTTAAAGACGATAAGGTTTTAAAACTGCACTTTATCGGGGTGACTGAGTATGAATTCTATTGGAATAACACTTTTACATTTTATACTGTGGAGAGGTATAAATTTTTCAAGTCGGAAAAAGGGTTTTATCTCAGTACTGACCCTTATGATGAAGCTGAAACTACGTTAGAAGAAGATAGGGATATAATTTTTTGCAGAGAGGTTGAGGGTTATTTTATTTAAAATGTTTGGCGTAAAATGAGTTTAGAAGCTACTTCCATAAGTCTTTACGGTCAATCTCTGTAAATTGGTCGGTTTCGCCATTTTTATAAGCTAATTGACCGTCGATAACCGACTGTTTAACCTCTTCTGATGAAGGTTCTTGATTATTGGCTTTACTGGATGAATTTTCCATAATAACAAATCTACGATATGAGAAGATATATCCAAATTGATTCACTTTCCAAAAGTCAATGGAACGCTGTGCAAATGGGATAAAAAGTAGAACTGTTGATAATCAGCATGTTTCACAGAGTTCCGGATGTTGTAAAAATGGAACACCTGGCACCATATCGTTCAGTTAAAACAGACAAAATCGTTATACAAGTTGTTCTGTAAATCCCAGCGGGTTTACAGGTGTAAAGCCCTTTATTTTTATAATATATTGGATATTAGCGAATTACCAATGTTCCGGGCTATACTGTAAACCCTGTCTGTAAACCCTAAATTAAATCGCTGACGATCAGGCTGTTGCAAAATCGAAAATTTAAAATGTTTGACAATCAGCATATTATACATGTTCGGGGTGTTCGGTGTGGGAAAACGGAACGCTGTAGTGCAATGAAAGGGTAAACCTATTTCAGGATAAGACCTTTAAGCTTTCCATCCGCACATCCACACATCCGCACATCAAAACTTTCACCGCCAAAAAACCACCATTTACCGACAAGTTACAGTCACTAACCTAATTCGCATTGCCATTTGGCCCGCCAGGCTATAGTTTTACATCATAAATAAAATGAAAACTAAATCTGGTAATGAAATGAATACTTATCAAAACTCATACGCAGCATTTCCAGGCATCACAATGGATGAATACAGCTTTATTCATCACGCATCTGCCGGGTTGACCCAAAACCAAATGACAACTTTTATGGCCGTTTATACCAGCCGGCGTAAAAACCCGACAGACATTTTAGTAGGCACGTTATTCGGTTTCATGGGCTTAGCCGGCATACAGCGTTTCATGACCAACCAGATACTTTTAGGTTTGCTATTTTTAGTAACCGGCGGTTTCCTCGGTATCGGTACGTTGATCGATGCCTTTAGCTACAAAAGCATCGCTAACGATTATAACAGGCTGTTAGCTTATGATTGCTATCACATAGGCAAAATGAACAACTAAAATTCACAACCAGGGGAGCGCAATACATAATACCTGAAAAACTCCCCGACTCCATCATATATCAAAAGCAAAAGCTCCATCCGCGATTGGCGGATGGAGCTTTTGTTATTTTGGCGTACTCCATTGTCATTGCGGGGAACGAAGCAATCGCGAACTATGCAAGTTCACTCTGTAAAGTTCGCGATTGCCGCGCTCGTACCTCGCTCGCAATGACAAAATCTTCATTGTCTACTTCCCCCCCATTGATTTTTCCCTTACGGCCTTAAACTCCGAACCGGCTTTCCAACCCGGGAAGGTGGTTTCATTGGCAAGCTTATTACCTACTTTAAATAGCAGGTTTGCTACCTGGGCCATGCCATTGGCATCCATATCCGGCGTGTAGCTATCTGATGGCTGGTGATAATGTAAATCGCCATATTCTTTTTGCTTTTGCTTGCCGTAGGCTTCACCCAGCGCGGTGCTTTCGGCGCCATTATTCATATCAAGCGCAGGCACGCCAACCTTGGCAAAGTTAAAATGGTCCGACCTGTAATAACCGCCCGCGCCGGGGTTTTTATCCCCGGTTAACTTTTTTCCATCTGTTTTTGCAAATTCAGCGACATAATCATCCAGATCGTTTTGACCCTTGCCGGTAATTGCAAAATCATTCGTCTTGCCGTAGCTGCCTAAAGCATCCATGTTTAAATCAGCCACGGTTTTGTTAAGCGCAAATATCGGGTGCGATGCATAGTACTCCGAGCCCAGTAACCCTTGCTCCTCGGCTGTTACCGCTAAAAATACAATGGAGCGCTTCGGCCTTTCTTTTTGTTGTGCAAATGCTTTGGCAACGTTTAAAACTGCTGCTACGCCACTGGCATTGTCAACAGCGCCATTATAAATACTGTCGCCTTTGGCATCCGGTTTACCAATGCCCAGGTGGTCCCAGTGAGCTGTATAAAGTATACATTCTCCGGGAGTTGTGGTACCTTTTAAAACAGCAATTACGTTATGCGATGTAGAATATTTCAATTTAGTTTTAACAGTTACCGTCGCCGTCATATTTAACGGTATAGCCTTAAAATCTTTTTTACGTGCTATCGCCCTGAAATCGCCGGTGATACCTGCTGCGGCGAACATTTTTTTGGCAGCATCCTCGGTGATCCAACCCTCTACTTTGCAGCGCGACATGTGTTTATCCTTTTCCTGCAAATAAAGCTTGGCACCGGTAAAGCTGTTAGCGACCACGCTCCAGCCATAGCTTGCCGGTTCTGTTTGGTGCACAATGATAATACCCGCCGCCCCCTGGCGTGCTGCTTCTTCATATTTATAAGTCCACCGTCCGTAATAGGTCATAGTGTCCCCTTTAAACAGGGTACTGCTTCCCGATTTAAATCCCGGGTCGTTTACTAGTACCACTACAGTTTTGCCTTTTACATCAAGACCAGCGTAATCGTTCCATTTATATTCCGGCGCCACCACTCCATAGCCTGCAAAAACCAATGGCGATTTGGTAAGCTGTACTTCCTGAACCTCCTGCCGTGTGGAGGCCACAAAATCAGACATATAATTAAGGCTGAAATCCCCCTTTGTACCGCTAACGCTCATGGTTGCGGATGGTGTGCTGGTGACCTCAACCATTGGCACGTCCTGGAAATAACTTCCGTTGTTACCCGGCTCCAGCCCTTCCTTTTTAAATTGTGATGAGATGTAGGCAATAGCCTTTGTTTCGCCAGCGGTAAAAGGCTTGCGGCCCATCAGCGAATCGTTGGCAAGCACAGCGATGTGACTTTTTATTTCATCGCCGTTGATTACACTTGTTTCTTTTGTTTCCTGCTTACAACCAACAGCAAAAATAACCAACGCGAGGCACGCAAAGTGGTAATAATTTATCTTCATAATGGGGTCAAGTAAAATCAAATGTAATGAAAAAGCATAATCGTTTACATTTTGCCGGCATACATGTTACGTTTAAAGGCAGCATACGCAGTTCTGGATAAATATTTTCACTTCAACACAATGAATTTCAATATTTTACGCTAAGTATGCGAAAATCATCATTAATTCCTCCGCTTGTTCCGCCCGGAAACGAACAGTATATTGTATCAGAATAGTGCAGGCGAACAGTTAATATATTTATAATTAACTACAAATCAATAATATACAACTACGGCACGCGGTTTGAGCAATATTATTTAAGAAATAATATTTAAAATGAGCCATCGTAAACCCCTGATACGCCGCACCTTTTTACAGGAACGCTATGAAATTTTAATAAAAAGACAAAGGGATGGCAAAGCTACTTTTAACGAGCTTACTGAACTTGACGACATCGTAAACCGCGACCCTACAATCCGCGAAATAGTACTGATTGAAAATTACTTTATGCCAGATAACGATGACAATAGCGGCCAGGCTAACCCCGTAAAGGAAATAATAAAACCAGCCCTACAAACCAGTTTTTTTGATAGACTAAAAGATTTTTTGGGTCGGCTATTTATCTTACCCGTAGCGCACACCAAAGCACTGATCGTATAACAGACATCGCTTTCAGACCCCCTAAATCTTGGTACAGCCTTTTCCACTTTCCGTCTTTCCGGACTTTTCGGTCTTTACTAACTTTCCGACTTCCGACTTTAAACCTACCTTTGCAATTATTGTCTACTTATAAAATAACAACCATGAAAAAATTATTCATTTTAATAGCGCTGGTAGCAATTACCGGCAGCACATTTGCACAGGCGGTTGATTTACGCCGGAAAATTGAAGTAAGCGGCATCGCCGAAAAAGAGGTTACTCCTGACATTATTAATGTTTCCATCTCGCTACAGGAATACCTCGACGGCAAGAAAAAAATTACTATTGATCAGCTGGAGAGCCAATTGGAAAGCGCGGTAAAGGAAGCAGGTATGCCAAAGGAAGATTTCACCATCAACAGTGTTTCGGCATGGAACAATACCTGGAACAAGAAAAAAACACCCGACTTTTTGGCAAGCAAACAATACCTGATCAAGTTTCATGATTTGAACAAGTATAACCAGATATTAAACAAGGTTGACCCTAAGGGCATTCAATCTACCAATATCGAGAGTTTCGACTATTCAAAAATGACTGACCTGAAAAAGGAATTAAAAATACAGGCGCTACTAGCTGCAAAGGAAAAAGCAGGTTATTTATTAGCAAGCATTAATGACAAGGTTGGCGACGCCATCAGCATTACTGAAGTTGATAATGGCAATTACCAGGCGCCCCGGCCAATGATGTACGCAAACAAGGCGCTGATGGCAAACGCGGCTCCCGCTGAATCAGATATTGACTTTAAAACAATAAAACTGAGTTTTCAGATCAACGCTGTCTTCGAAATTGTTAATAAGTAATTTAACGTCAGGAGAATATTAAATTAATATTCTCCTGAATGTTACCCAAGCCATATTGCAATTTTTATAAAATTGCAAGCCATTTGATAAAAAAATCAAAAACCAGCGAAATAAAGTATTCCTAAAAGTTGTAATATTCATGTTACAATGCACTTTATCAACATCTTTTTGTTTGCGAAAACTCCATTAATAGTGTAGTTAGTTAACTTTTAATTAAAATCGATCAATATCCTCGTATTTTTAGAGTTTTTAAGGTGCAATTGTAGAAAATACACCCCACTTCAAGTGCCTGACAGCTGCCATTAATCACTTGACAATGTGAATTTTACAATTTATATTTATAGACCCTAATTTATTCCGAGCATGATCCGTACACGCTTCAAAAAGGTACTATTGGTTGCACCTGAAATTTTCCCTAATCAGCTGCTGGCTGATTATACCAATGTAAGGCACGTTACTGCAACCAGCAGCGTGTTTCCATCAATTTATGAGCAAAGTCCTGACGTAATTGTATTTGATTATGACTTTATAGGTAAGGATCTTGAAAAAATCTTACGCCGGTTAAAAACGAATAAGTTTTACAATAAGATAAAAATCTGCTGTTTCAAAAACTCGGCTAACGAAAAAACCGACAGCTTTTTGAAAGTGTTGGGGGTCGACCACTTGATTTATCGCGAACAGCTTACGGAAAACGCAAAAAGTAAATCATTGTTAAGCACCTTTAACTCGGTAATCGATGCTTCCATTGTAAAATGGGTAATTAGCGCTACGCACTAATAGCGCAAGCCGGTTCGGCACAATTTACGTACGACATTGTTCCCTTTCAGCGAGAGACGCAAAAATTGCGTCTCTACAAAATATTGCTATCTCCCCCCATTCAAGCGGCCGTTCCTCCTAATCTCTAATCACAAACCTTTATTCTCTAAACCTAATCTATCCACTCAAATTTTGTATAAGGCACCAACACTTCTGGTATTTTAATACCTCTTTCAGTTTGGTTATTTTCTAGCAACGTTGCCACAATACGTGGTAAAGCCAATGCGCTGCCGTTAAGTGTATGTGCCAATTGCGTTTTTCCTTCAGCATTACGGAAACGAAGTTTCAAACGGTTACTCTGGAAACTTTCAAAGTTCGAAACAGACGATACCTCCAACCAGCGTTGTTGCGCCGCGCTCCAGGTCTCCATATCATAAGTTAAAGCCGAAGCAAAACCCATATCGCCACCACATAACCGCAGCACGCGATAAGGCAGACCCAGATTTTGCAACAAACTCTGAACATGCAGGCTCATCTGTTCCAGTGTTTCATATGATTTATCAGGATGTGCTACCTGCACAATTTCTATTTTATCAAATTGGTGCAAACGGTTTAAGCCCCGCACATGGGCACCATAAGAACCGGCCTCGCGGCGGAAACATGGAGTATGTCCGCAGTTTTTCATCGGCAAATCCTCTCCCTTTAAAATCACATCCCGGTACATATTGGTGATAGGCACCTCCGCAGTAGGTATCAGGAATAGCTTATCCTCGGTTACATAATACATTTGCCCTTCCTTATCCGGCAACTGCCCGGTACCAAACCCTGATGCTTCGTTCACCATTAACGGTACGCTTACTTCGCTGTAACCTGCTTTTTCAGCCTCGTCAATAAAGTAATTAATTAAAGCACGCTGCAATTTGGCACCCTTGTTTTTGTATACCGGGAAACCGGCACCGGTTATTTTAACACCCAGTTCAAAGTCAATCAGGTTATATTTTGCAGCCAGCTCCCAATGCGGCAGGGCATTTTCGGGTAATTCAGGCTTTGCTCCGTTTTGCAATACAACTTCGTTTTCCTCCGGCGTTAGGCCCTTAGGTACCGAACTGTGCGGCAGGTTGGGCAGCAGTACCAGCTTTTGGTAAAGGTCTTCTTCTATAGCTGATAGTTGTTCCCCAAGCTTTTTTATGTCTTCTTTCCAGGCGCCTGTTTTTGCTTTCAGTCCTTCTGCTTCATCCTTTTTACCTGTGCGCATCAACTCGCCAATTTGCTTTGCTGCAGTATTGGCTTCGGCGGAAGTATTATCCAGGGTAGTTTGAGTCGACCGTCTTTCATTGTCTAATGCAATCACCTCGTCAACCAATTCTGGCTGTTTAAAATTTTTTACAGCCAAACGTTCCAAAACCTGTTCCCTGTTATCGCGGATATAACTAACTTGCAGCATTATTTTATTTTTTAGGCAAAGATATAAATAAGTCCATAGTCAATAGTCGATAGTCCATAGTAATTTGAGATTGCGGACAGCAACCTCTGAGAAAACTAATGGCTATAGTCTATTGTCCATGGTCTATGGACCAAAAAAACATGAACTCCACTGGAAAACTATACTTAGTCCCTACCCCTATCGGCAACCTCGAGGATATTACCTTCAGGGCTATCCGTATTTTGAAGGAAGTTGATTTGATTTTGGCGGAAGACACGCGCACATCGGCGCCGCTGCTAAAGCATTTTGATATTCACCAAAAGGTATTTTCGCACCATCAGCATAACGAGCACCAGTCATCCAACGAGATCGTAAAATTTTTAAAGGAGGGGAAAAACATTGCACTGATATCTGATGCAGGCACTCCCGCCATATCCGACCCGGGTTTTTACCTGGTACGCGAGGCTTTAAAAAACGATATTGCTGTTGAATGCCTGCCCGGTGCAACGGCGTTTGTGCCCGCGCTGGTAAATTCCGGCTTCCCTACCGACCGCTTTTGTTTCGAAGGCTTTTTACCGTTGAAAAAGGGGCGACAAACCAGGTATAAAACCTTAGCCACTGAAGACCGTACCATTATACTATACGAATCGCCGCACCGTTTGTTAAAAACGCTCGACGAGATGGCCACTTATTTTGGTGCCGACAGGCAACTCTCCGTATCGCGCGAACTCACGAAAATGTTCGAAGAAACAGTTAGGGGTACCGTTGCCGAAGTAAAAACTTATTTTGAAACGCACCCGGTTAAAGGGGAGTTTGTGATATGTGTGGCAGGGAAGGCTTAAAAATAAAAATAACAGAGTACGTCATTGCGAGGAACGAAGCAATCTCTGCACATGCTAACCAGGGAGTAATAAGCTTTGTGGAAACCTGTTAGCCGGCTTACCGGTTCCGCCATGCATAAGGTTCATGATTGTCCTACGTAAAGATTGCTTCGTTCCTCGCAATGACGGGTTGATAATTAATATTTGTAACACTAAATGAAAAAAAACATCCTTCTCACAATTTCATCAGGTTTATTGCTTTGGCTGGCGTGGCCGCCAATGCCTTACACCACTTTCCTGCTGTTTGTTGGTTTTGTGCCGATGCTTATTGCCATTGAAAACATCATTAATTCCGACTATAAAAAGAAAGGCAAGAAGATCTTCGGCACTGCATTCCTGGGTTTTTTTGTTTGGAACACGGCATCGGTATACTGGGTTTACAATGCAATTAAAAAGGATGCCGGGTTTGCTGCGTTGCCGGTGTCGTTTATCCCCTACTCTTTGGGGCCGTTGTTAATGGCATTTGCCGTATGGCTTTATTACCGGTTACGGGTGGTGAGCAGCCGGGGCATTGCGCTTACAGCGTTGGTTTGCTTTTGGGTTGCTTACGAATATCTCAACCAAACCTGGGCCCTGGCCTTCCCGTGGATGACACTGGGAAATGGCTTTGCAGTATCGCATCAAATGGTGCAATGGTATGAATACACAGGGGTATATGGTGGCACCATTTGGATATTGGCATTAAACGTACTGCTGTTTTTAATTTACATAGGATTGAAAGAGGCGGCGGATAAAAAGTTAAAGCTGCGATTGATTTCGGCTTTTGTTGTATTGCTTGTTGTTCCGGTAAGCGTCTCGCTTTACCGCTATTACAGCTACCATGAACAGGTAAATCCTTCGAACGTTGTGGTGGTGCAGCCGAATATCGATCCGTATGCTAAAGAAAGCACTATGCCGGCTATGCAACAATTAGGCATATTAACTCACCTGTCCGATTCCATAGGCCAGCCCAACACCGAGTTTTTCATATGGCCCGAAACCGCCATAGTCGACCCGTTTAATGAGGACGCCATACGCAGCAATGGTTACTTTTTAAGTGCACAGCGTTTTTTAAATAAATTCAAAAACGGCAACCTTATTACCGGCGCCGAAACCTT
The DNA here is from genome assembly GCF_024055575.1 of Mucilaginibacter flavidus. Classification (GTDB taxonomy): domain Bacteria; phylum Bacteroidota; class Bacteroidia; order Sphingobacteriales; family Sphingobacteriaceae; genus Mucilaginibacter; species Mucilaginibacter flavidus. Next base: position 248,746 of record NZ_JAMXOE010000002.1, read on the forward strand.
TAAACTGTATAATAAACCAATTACCGGGAATGAAAATTATGACGAGCAATCGCACCAGTATTATCAAAACTTTAACTCGGCAGTAAATATCGAAAACTCGGCAAAGGTGCAGTTTTATCACAAATCAAAGCTGGTTCCCGGAGTCGAGGCGATGCCATTTGGCGATGCATTATCCTTCATGAAGCCAGTATTTGCGCAACTGGGCGGTGCAACAGGTAGCTACGGACGGCAGGATGAACCCTCTGTATTTTATTCGCAAAGCGGCATAGGCGTGGCTCCCGCTGTTTGTTTTGATTCAATTTGGGGAGAATGGATTGGCACCTCAGTACACAAAGGCGCCCAGTTTATTGCCATCATCACCAACGACGGCTGGTGGGAAAACACCACCGGTAAGGATCAACACCTTGATTACGCCAAGCTTCGGGCCATTGAAACGCGCCGTTGGGTATGCCGCTCGGCCAATACAGGTATCTCCGCTTTCATTAACCAGCGCGGCGATCTGGTGCAACACACCCAATGGTGGACCAGGACCGCCATCAAACAAAACATCAACCTAAATTCCGATCTTACTTTCTATGTACTGTACGGCGATTATTTAGCGGAACTGGGAAGTATTTTGGCTGGATTGGGAATTGTATTTATTGTGGTAAAAAGGTTTACCCGGAAACATCCAACCAACGCCTAACGACGGGTTAATTAGGCTGTCCCTGCTTTATTACGATAAAATAGGGACAGCGTATTTATTAAACTATTTTACTATTAACTATTGCAATAATCTCTCCCTCCAGTTTCATCGCTTTCTGTTCAACCTCGTTACCATTAGTGATAACCTCGTTTACAAACGCTTTGTCCTTATATCCCGAGGCATTTATCTTCACATTCATAAATGCACCGATAACTGCGCTACGGGCGCAAAGGGCGGCTACCCCTGCATCGGTAACCGAATTTGGATTGCCTGTTTCGGCCATGGCTTTGATTACTGATAAGCTACCGTATGCCGCCTGCATTACTTTAAACGGTATCTCAATGGCGTAACGGGTGGCATCCTGTATGGCTTTATCGCGTGCAGCTTTTTCTTCGTCGTTCCCTTTTGGTAAACCGAAGGCCTCCATTATTTTATTGAAAGCGGCTGTATCTTCATCAACCAGGCGCACCAGCTCATCTTTGTATTGCTGCCCTTTTTCGGCCCAGTTGCTGAATTCTTCCCAACGGTCGTCCCAGCCTTTTTTATGCGATGACAGGTTAGCCACCATGGTCGCGAGGGCTGCTCCCAATGCACCCATGTAAGCAGATATTGACCCACCACCCGGAGCCGGACTTTCGCTCGCCGTTTCGTCGGCAAAATCGATCAATGTCATCGATGCCAGTTTGGATGATGTCTTATCTTTAAGTAAATATTCAATAATTCTTTCCTCCGGGATGAAAGGTGACAGTTCCGACAGCCCCATCGACTTAATTGCAATTTTCACCAGCTCTTTCTCACTCACCCCAACCGAACGCTGCTGCTTAAGCAGGAAATATTTCCCGGCATCGAGCATTGCCTTTAATGGAACCAGTCCTACTAATTCACTGCCGGTTACCCGCATACCGCGTTCAGCAGCTTTGGTACACACTTCGTCGAATGCTTTGTGCAACGGGGTAACCTCGATGTTGGTAAGGTTCATGGAAATTTGGGCGATGCCATACTCCTCGATGTACCAGCCAATAGCCTTGACCGACTTTAATGAACCGGGAATTGATTTCGGCTTGCCGTTTTCGTCGTTGATTATTTTGCCATTTATCGGGTCGCCTTCACGCATTACACGGCCAGCCTCGCGCACGTCAAAGGCGATGGAGTTTGCCCTGCGGGTGCTTGTAGTATTCAAATTTACATTGTAGGCAATCAAAAAATCGCGTGCGCCGATAACCGTTGCCCCGCGTTTGGCATCCAATTCCTGCGGACCGAAATCCGGTTTCCATTCGGGCAGCTTTATCTTTTTAAAAAATCCCTCATACTCGCCTGCCCGGATCACCGAAAGGTTATTCCGCTTTTTATCAGCCTGCGCATATTCATACAAGTAGGCGGGGATTCCTAACTCCTCACCAACACGTTTAGCCAATTGCTTTGCATATTCCGCAGTTTCTTCCATGCTGATATTGGCAATTGGTATCAGCGGACAAACATCAGTAGCGCCCATACGGGGGTGTTCGCCTTTGTGTTTGCTCATATCAATCAACTCACCGGCTTTTTTTATCGCCAAAAAAGCAGCGTCGATAACCCGACCGGGCTCACCAACAAAAGTAACTACGGTACGATTGGTAGCTTTACCCGGGTCGACATTCAACAGCCGTACACCCTCGACAGATTCAACTTCGTCAGTAATCTGTTTGATAATATCAAGGTTTACACCTTCGGAGAAATTTGGAACGCATTCGATTAATTTTGTCATTGGTCAATTGTCATTAGTCATTGAAATGGTTAAATCAATTTATTGTTGTAGGGCATTCATAATAATGGCGAGCGAGATAAGTAAAGCCATTAATATGGCAGAAACACCAACCACTTTTGTCACATAATATTGCCTTTTACTTTGATATAGTCTTTTAATCCGCTCATAATTATACTTGGTGTACGCCTGGTAATATTTATCGAGGATGAATGTTTTCTTCAGGGACTTTAAATAGTCCTTTTGGGCGTATTTTAAATAAGACCTCATAAATGCATTTGTCCGAAACGTTGCAAAATAGCCAACTGTAAACAGAAGAATAATTGATATTACTCCTCCGACATTTTGAATCCACACCGCAAAATTGTTCATAACATAATCATTTAATCAAATTCATCAGCGGTTTAAGTTTGCCTTGTTGATACAATATTTCCCGGTAATCATTAACCGGGTAAGCCTGTATATCAGCCCGCATGCCGGTGGCTAACGTTCCGCGGTTGGTTAAATTTAAAGCTTTTGCCGCGCGATAAGTCAAACCTGCAAATACTTCGGCAGTGTTCAGTTTTTCGGCAGCGCTCATCACGGCCGCTTGCATCAGCAAATCGCCCATTGGGGCCGAGCCGGGGTTCCAGTCGCTGGCAATGGCAAGGCAGGCGCCGGCATCCAAGAATTTACGTGCGGGTGCATATTGCATTCCCAAACCCAGCGATGCACCGGGTAAAGTTACTGCAACAGTATTCGATGCTGCCAGCAGTTTTATTTCGTTATCCCCGCTGGCTTCCAGGTGGTCGGCAGATACTGCGCCAACATTTACCGCAACCTTGCTGCCGCTAATGGTAAACTGGTCGGCGTGTACGGTTATGTCAAAGCCCATTCGTTTAGCTTTGTTTAGGTAGATGGTTGCATTATCATCATTGAAAGCGCTTTCCTCAATAAAAATATCAACACGTTTTCCCAGGTTTTCTTTTTTGATAATGGGCAGCAAATCGTTTAATACATGCTGCAAATATTCGGTTTGGCTGCCGGAAAAATCTTTAGGTACCATATGTGCAGCCAGGCAGGTGGCCACAATGCTTGCTTTTGTTTGGGTTGATGCCGCTTTAATAGCACGCAGTTGTTTCAACTCTTGTTCAACAGATAATCCATACCCGCTTTTTACTTCGATGGTGGTAACACCCTCGGCTAGGTGGCGCTCAATCCTTTTTAATAATGATTCGGTTAACGTTGCCTCATCCGCTGCGCGGGTTTGTGTTACCGAATCCCAAATGCCGCCGCCTGCTTTGGCAATCTCCAAATAGGTTTTGCCCTGTATGCGCATGGCGTAGTCCTTTGCCCTGCTGCCTGCAAAACAAATATGCGTGTGGCAATCCACGAAGCCGGGTAACAGCACTGCCTGGGTTTCGATCTCATTTATTTGTGCCGATGGGTTGTTTTTGCGTAAAGTTTCAAAATCTCCAACGGATAATATCACCCCATCTTCAATCAATATCCCGCCTCCTGTTATAACCTGTAGTTGGTCATCCGTTAACGCGCCTTTTAGCGACATCCCCGTTAAAGGCAGTATTTGGGTGAATGGACCGTGGAGTGTTTTCATTTATTTTATACTAAATTTCTACATATCGTCATTGCGAGGAACGATCCGCCAACTGGCGGACTGCACATGCTAATCAAAGTACAAAAAACTTTGTGGTGACCAAAAAGCGGCTTCAAGGTCACTATAATATTCAGGTTCCGTGAATGTCCTGCGTAGAGGTTGATTCGTTCCTCGCAATGACGCGTGGGGAAGCGACTTTTCGGACTTCCTCCTACCACACCTTCAAATCAAACCTTTCCGCCCATTCCTTCGCCTTATCGTAACCTGCGTCGGCATGACGAAAAACACCAATGGCAGGGTCATTATACAATACCCGGCTCAAGCACGTTGCTGCCCTGTCCGTTCCATCGGCCAGTACAACCATGCCCGCGTGCTGCGAGTAACCCATGCCTACGCCACCACCATGATGAAACGACACCCAGGTTGCGCCGCCGGCTGTATTGGCCATCAGGTTTAACAAAGGCCAGTCCGACACAGCATCTGAGCCATCCTTCATCGATTCTGTTTCGCGGTTTGGTGAGGAAACTGAGCCGCAATCCAAATGGTCGCGGCCAATTACTATCGGGCCTTTTACTTTGCCGGTTTTTACCAGCTGGTTAAATAAAAGGCCTGCTTTTTCCCTGTCGCCCATGCCCAGCCAGCAAATGCGTGCAGGTAAGCCCTGGAAGGAGATTTTTTCTTTTGCATTGGTCAACCATTTTGCCAGCGGTTTATCATCCGGGAAAAGCTCCATCAGCGCACGGTCGGTAGTAAAAATATCTTCGGGGTCACCGGAAAGGGCCACCCACCTGAACGGTCCTTTACCTTCACAAAAAAGCGGACGAATATAAGCCGGCGTAAAGCCGGGGAAATTAAAGGCATCGCCTTCGCCGCCCTGGCGTGCAAACTCGCGCAGGTTGTTGCCGTAATCAAAGGTGATAGCGCCGCGTTTTTGCAACTGCAACATCAGGCCAACATGGCGTGCCATGCTGGCTAACGATAGTCGTTTATATTCCACCGGGTCTGTTTTGCGTAAAACTGAAGCCAGCGTTAGTGAAAGTCCGTTAGGGATATAACCATTCAAAGGGTCATGTGCCGAGGTTTGGTCGGTGAGCATATCGGGGACAAAATTATCCTTCAACAAATGCTCCAGCATATCGCCGGCATCGCTAACCAGGCCGACAGACAGGGTTTCGCCCTTTTTCATCGCATCCTTTACCCAGGTAATAGCTTCCTCGTAGCTATGCGTCATCCTATCGATGTACTGGCTGTCCAGGCGTTTTTGTATGCGGGTTTCGTCTACATCCGCACCTAAAAATACAGCACCTGCCATGGTTGCTGCCAATGGCTGAGCGCCACCCATCCCGCCAAGGCCGGCGCTAACTATCAGCTTGCCTGTTAAATCATTATTAAAATGCTGCCGGCCCGCTTCAACAAATGTTTCGTAAGTACCCTGCAAAATACCTTGTGTACCAATATAAATCCAGCTGCCGGCAGTCATTTGACCATACATCATCAATCCTTTTGAGCGTAATTCGTTAAAATGCTCCCAGTTGGCCCAGGCAGGCACCAAATTGCTGTTGGCAATCAGCACACGCGGCGCTTCCGGGTGACTGCGGATTATCCCCACCGGTTTGCCCGATTGTACAAGTAACGAATGATGTTCGTCCAGTTCAAGCAATAGCTCGATAATTTTACGCAATGCTTCCGGGTTGCGGGCTGCCTGGCCTATGCCACCGTAAACCACCAATTCATCGGGGTTTTCCGCAACCTGTCCGTCAAGGTTGTTGAGCAGCATGCGCAAAGGCGCTTCGGTTTGCCAGCTTTTAGCATGCAACTGCATGCCGCGCGGTGCTTTGTACACCGGATGGCTGGCGTAGGTTTTAATAAATTCCGAATTCGTCATCGTTCCAGTTTATATTATTAGCCGTAGCTGTATTGTTAATTGTGGTTAGGAATGCTCCGTTGGTCACCAGTTGGTGTAAAACATTTATATCGTCGGCAAAAATACGGTCATCGCCAATATGCGGTACGTTTTCACGTACCAGCGCGTGGCATGCTTCCACAACCGGCGTTGATTTTAGCGATCGTCTGAAATCCATAGCCTGAGCAGCATACAGCAACTCGATGGCCTGTATGTATTCCAGGTTATCAATTACCTGGTGCAGCTTCCTGCTGCTGATAGATCCCATGGAAACATGATCTTCCTGCCCAAGCGAGGTCGGCACGCTGTCGGCACTGGCCGGGAAACAAAGCGTTTTATTTTCGGTAACCAATGCCGCTGTGGTGTACTGCGGTATCATCAGGCCGGAGTTTAAGCCGGCATTATTGGTTAATAATTTTGGCAATCCGTAGCGACCTTCGCTCATTAAATAACAGCGGCGGTCGGCAATGTTGCCAAGCTCTGCTGCCGCAACTGTGGTGTAATCAAGCACCATGGCTAAAGGCTGCCCGTGAAAGTTCCCCCCGCTGATGGTATCGTCAGCATTAAAAACTATAGGATTATCAGTTACGGAGTTTAGCTCTATTTCGGTCAATTCCTTTAAATGCAGCCAGGCATTGCGCGATGCCCCATGAACCTGCGGCATGCAGCGTAACGAGTAAGGATCCTGCACACGATCACAGTTTGCATGTGAGTTACAGATTTCGGAATCCTTCAACAATGTCTCCAGTCGTTTGGCAACAAGTTTCGTGCCTTTATAAGGCCTAAGCTGGTGCAACCGCTCGTCAAACGGCCTTGCAGAGCCCATCATCCCTTCAAGCGACATGGCGCCTATCACATCGGCACGGTTTAAAGCATCGTCCAAACGCTGAACCGCTTTTATGGCAAATGCCAGGATAAACTGGGTGCCGTTTATTAATGCCAAACCTTCTTTTGGCCCTAAAATTAGTGATTGCAAACTATGTTTTGCCAGTGCTTTTGCGGCCGGCATGCGTTCGCCGTTTTCGTAAACCTCGCCAAAGCCAAGTAAGGATAAAAACAAGTGGGCAAGCGGGGCTAAATCACCTGACGCACCAACGGAGCCTTTCTCAGGCACTACCGGTATAATATTGTTATCAATATGCCAAATAATACGCTCCAATGTCGCTAACGCGATACCGGAAAATCCCTGCGCCAGAGCCTGTACTTTGGTAATCAGCATCAGTTTGGCAATTTCCTGCGGAATGGGGTTACCCACCCCCACGCTATGGCTTTTTAGCAAATTGCTTTGCAATAGTGAGGTATCCGCTTCCGAGATACGGGTATCACACAAGGGACCGAAGCCGGTATTGATACCATAAACCGGGAGCTGTGCGTGCACAATCTTTTCAACCTCGCGCCATGATGCCTGTATTTTTGCAGCTGTATCGCTGTCAATTACGCCTTTTACTTTTCCGGCTGCAATATCAAGGCAAGTGCCTATGGTTAAATGGCTGCTGCCATAGTTAAAAGTATTATTCATTGGCTCTGGCTTTTATATTCAGTTTATCGCTTATCCTGTCGGACAGGTTTACGTTTTTAAATGCGTTTTCCAGCGCGCCGATGCTTGGTAATAAATGCTTACACGCAGGGTCGTTGTTAATCACATCTTCCATAGTTAATAGTATGGCATCCCAAACTGGCAGTATCTGCGCAAGTAAAGTTCGGCCACTATCGGTTAGCTGCACCATTTGCCGCCTGCCGTCGTCGGCACTGGTGACGCTGGTAACCAGTTTCCTGTTTTTTAAATTTGTTATCAGCTGGCTTGCGGCCGGGTGCGACACTTCAGTTTGTTCACTCAATTCTTTTATCGAAAGCGATTCGTTCTTCGACAATAAATAGAAAACCGGGAACCAGCTGGCATCAAAATCAATCCCCTCATTTTTGTAAGCCCGGTTGATTTCGGCCAGGAAACCTTCGCTTAAGCGGCGTAACCTGCTGCCCAAAACCAGGTAACCAAGACTTTGATATAAATTCATGGTGCAATTTATATAAGTGCTTATATAAATGCAAGAAAAACTGAAATTTTAACTAAGATTTTTTGGATTGATTGGATTTTAGGATTTTGAATGGTGGAAAGAAAAATAGGATTGATGGATTTATCCGGCGAACGTTGGAATGTATCGCTCCTTTATCAGGTTAATGTGGTGCTGTTCGTGCCCGGCTATGTGATAGGCAAGGGCTCGTACGCTGGCATTATTGGCAGTGCCTGTGCCTTTGCCAATCCGCATAAACGAATCTTCGGGCAAGCCGTTGAAAAGTACAATGGTTGATTTGCGCACCAATTCATATTCTTCAAAAATATTATCCAGATCGCGCTCATCGGCTTTTGAGTAAATGGCGTAGCTGTCCTGGTCGAAACCGATAAGGTTATTTTGCTCGTTACGGGCAAAGCGCAGGGCGCGGTAAGCAAATATCCGCTCATCGTCAACAATATGTACCAGCGTTTCCTTAATACTCCATTTGCCCTCAGCATAACGATGGTAAAGCATTTTCTCCGGCAGGCTGTATATTAACTCTTTTGCCGCGACGAAATTATCCCATAAATGTTGTAAAACCAGTCCGTCATTCGGGATTAGCTTCATATACATTATGGCGTACGGCGGAAATTCGCCATCCAGCGGCTTGGGTATCTGGCGTAATTTTTGAAACATAATCAGAATAGAAAAATGTAAACCAAAATTACAAATTTCCTTTACTATGCTGTTTGCCCCATTTTATCATTTCGTCTACCACGGGGGTAAGCGTAAAACTGTAGGTGGTGAGTTTATATTCGATAGATACTGGATGGGTGTCATATACAATGCGTAGGACAAGCTTACTTGCCTCCAAATCTTTTAGCTCTTTTGAAAGTACGCGGGTGGTAATATTGGGAATATTACGCTGCAAATCCCGAAAACGGGAAACGCCGGAATACATCGACAATAAAATAGGTAGCTTCCATTTGCCGTTGATTACGGCAAGCGTGGTTTGCACCTGTCTTATTTTGTCGGCAATTTTGCTTACTTCCTTTGCCATAATGATATACTTTATTTAATTGATATTAAAAGTATATCAATTTATCGGAATTGCAAATTATTAGGAGGATAAGTTTTTGGCACCCTTTAGTTTATAAGTATTTATCTACTTTTGGCCACGAAACAAATCAATATATACAGCCAAATGATACCCAATCTTGAGCAACTACGCAAAAACTACGAGCAGTTCGACGATAAAAAATTATTGCGCATAGCCAGCGAAGAAGCCGCAAGATTACGGCCAGAGGCTTTAGAATTGCTGAAACAGGAAATAATCCGGCGCGGCCTCACAACAGATGTAGTAAAAGCCGCCGATGTATTGACCAAAGAAGTAAGCGCAGAAGAGCTTGCCGACTATGTAGAAACTATGCGTAACCTGCCTTGCCCGATTTGCGGGGGCACCGGTGAAAAGCTGAATGCCACCATTGTTTCGAATGTGATGAGCTTTATCGTTTTTACGCATCAAAGCAAGGAAGTAAAAATTGCCTGTCCGCGTTGCCTTAACAAACAGAACAATAATGCGATAATGAAAACAGCCTTATTGGGCTGGTGGGGTATACCATTCGGATTGATCCGCACTCCGGCGGCTTTAATGTTTAATGCCAGGCAAAAAGCCCAAAACGATTTGCCGGAAGCAAACGACCTGTTTAAATCGTTTGTTTATGGAAGACTGGGGCGGATAGAAGCAAATAAGAATAATCCTGAGGGGCTGCAGGATATTATTACCTATATAAGATAGCGGTATCTTCAGACTTATTACGTTTTAAAAACTTCGTAAGTCTCCATTCCTTTATTCCTCCCCCCTAATCCTGAATACCATCCCATCCATATCTTCATTAATGCGCAACTGGCAGGCCAGGCGGCTGTCAAATGATGCATCGGGTAGTGTATCCAGCAGATCAAGTTCCTGGTCGGATGGATGAAAATATTTTTCCGGACCTTCCACAACCTGCACGTGGCAGGTGGCGCAAAGGGCCATACCGCCGCAGGTTGCTAATATCTGGTGGTCGGTTGCTTTTAGCACCTCCATCAGGCTCAGGCTTATATCTTCGGGTATTTCGACGGGGCGACGCGTGCCGTCCCTGTCTTCAATTGTTAAATTAATCATGTTCAATTTTTGTAGAGGCGCAATATTTGCGTCTCTGAAGGAAATTATATAGTTTAGACCGCACCGTTAAAAATTTTTGGTCCTAGACGCAAAATATTGCGTCTCTACATTTAAAAGGCAGTTACCCCGTATACTGTTGTATATTTAAAGCTCAATTTTTGGTCGGGATAAACCAGTTTGAAGGCGCTTTGGGCCATCAGTGCGGCTTCATGGAAACCACATAGAATCAGCTTTAATTTACCGGGATAAATATTAATATCGCCAATTGCATAAACGCCTTTTACATTGGTACTGTAATCCAACGTATCAACCATTATCGCTGATTTATCTACATTCAGCCCCCATTCTGCAATTGGGCCAAGTTTTGGAGTAAGACCAAAGAGTGGTATCAAATGGTCAGCGGCAATTGTTGATATTTGGTTTTCACGGTCGACTATCTCCACCTCCTGCAAATGCCCATTGCCGTTAATTGCTTTTATATGGGCTTGCAATACCAGGTTAATACGACCCTGTTTGGCCAATTCAAAAACCTTTTCGGCACTGTCAGGCGCGCCACGGAATGTATCGCCGCGGTGGATAAGCGTAACTTCTTCGGCAATATCAGCCAAAAAGATTGTCCAGTCTAAAGCGGAATCACCGCCACCGGCCAGCACCACTTTGCGGCCACGGTAGGCCTCAGGATTTTTTACCATATAGGCAACGCCCCTGCCTTCAAATTCTTCCAAATGGTCGATAGCTGGCTTGCGGGGCTCAAAACAACCAAGGCCGCCGGCTATTACCACTACTTTACTGTACACTATAGTGCCGTCGCTGGTGGTGGTTACGAAAGTGCCGTCTTCCAGTTGTTGTAATTCGTTAACGCGTTCGCCTAATGAGAAGGTGGGTTTAAACGGTTCAATTTGTTCCATCAGGCCATCAACCAGTTGCTGGGCGTTAATGGTTGGGAAGCCGGGTATATCGTAAATAGGTTTTTGCGGATATATTTCAGAAAGCTGGCCTCCCACCTGTGGTAGCACATCAATTAAATGGCAGCGCATTTTTAACAAACCGGTTTCAAAAACAGCGAATAAACCAACCGGGCCTGCGCCTATAATGCAAATATCAGTAGTTATAAGTTCCATAAAAGTACCATTGAAATAATGGCTAAAGGTCGCGGTTATTATAACCACAGACCAATGATTAATAGTAATTGGCGATTACTTTAAGTTATGTGGCGCAGTATCAGGTTTTATCATTGTGAGCGAGAGCGAAGAACTATTTCTTGAACGAAGTGAAAAATCTTGTACATGCGATGTTCACGTGTTCCAGGTAGGCAACGACCAATCTGGCGTATATCTGACAGCTATATAAGATTCTTCACTTTGTTCAGAATAACAAGGGGCTATGCCTTCAAGTTATACGTCGTCAAGCAAAATCGTTTAAACAAATCAATCAGCTTTGAATTTTTGCCATGCAATTGTATAAACTGGAACGTGCGGAAAATTTCGAGGCCTTTAATATCGATAACTGTCAACTCATTATATTTCAACTCACTGATAACGGATTGTATCGACAAAAACGTAGCCGTTTCAGAATACAACAGGTATTGTTTTATGGCGATGCTGCTCTCCAGCCGTATCTCAACCTGTAAGTCTTTTGGGTTGATACCGGCATCGTTTAAGGCATTGAAGATAATATCCAACGTACCTGAGCCTGCCTCGCGAAGTATCAATGGAATGTTTAATAATTGTTTGGGACTTATTTCGGCTTTTTTTGATAGCTGGTTGTTGGCGCGTGTCACCAAAACAATCTCGTCTTTGGCAAAAGGGGCATAGGCAATTTGCGGATAGTGGGCCGCGCCTTCTACTATGGCAATGTCAATCTTTTCGGCTAAAACCAGCTGGGTTATTACATCGGTATTACCCTGAATAAATGTAAAATTTACCTCAGGGTAGGTCTTTTTAAACAACGCCAGTATTTTAGGTAATATCGTTTGGGCTACGGTGGTGCTGGCGCCAATATGCAGCGTACCGGCTTCCATTTTGTTTAACTGGGCCAGCTCCGTTTCCAGTTCGGTATAGGTTTGGAATATTTTCTCAGCGTACTGCAGCAATATTTTACCGGCGGTGGTTAAAACTATGCTGCTTCCATTGCGCAGGAACAGTTGCACATTCAATTGTTGTTCAAGCTCCTTAATATGTTTGGTAACAGCGGGCTGGGTAATAAACAGTTCGGCCGCAGCTTTGGTAAAGCTTAGCCTGGTTGCAACTGTGTAAAATACCTTTAGGCGAAAATCAAATGCCATTTTTTGTAGAGACACAATACTTTGTGTCTCCTGCGAAGATAAATAAAGTTCGTTACCTGTCAGTGGGAGACACAAGTATTGTGTCTCTAGGATTTTTACGACGTTTTCTTAGCCGTTGCCACAGCCACAATCCCCCCAATTAACAATATGCCGCCCAAATATGGCGGCCAGTTAACGGTTTTTTGTTTATTAACAGATATTTGCAGCGGGCCGGCGTCAACAACCTTTTCTTTTTTGGTATAGCTAAAGCCCGTCCATATCAGCATAGCGGCGCCGATGATAATTAATACAATTCCGATAGTCCTGTTCATGGTGAGGTGTGTTTAATAGCACAATAGGAATTTGGCAGAATTGTTTTAGCTCCCAAACTTTTGACTCAAGACTTTCGACTTAAGACTTCTTATTTAACAAGTTCTTCGGCACTATCCGCAATACCGAAATCACGATCCGGAAGCCATCGGGATCGATAAAAGTAATTCCGTTATTTTTCCAGTATGGGTTTTTGGGAGCAACGGCGCGTACATGGTTTGCAATAAACCGCTCTTTTATCCGGTTAAATTCCTCAACCGATTCGGCATAAAAAACAAGCAGGTCGTCATTATCCGGGTAGTGCGCCGGCGCAACGTTGGAGGTGGTAAACTCAAGGTGCCAGTCGGCTCCTTCCGGGCCTAAAAATACCCCGTCATAATTTTCGTGGTCTCTGAACTCGCCTAAAACTTTTAAGCCCAAAACCCGGCCGTAAAAATCGATAATACGGTTCAAGTTTTTAGTATGCCTGGCAGTTCTAAACTTCATAGGTTAAAGATTCAAGAGTCAAGAACCAAGAGTTTAAAAAAGCTACTGTAACCCAGGTTTCATTGCTCAATTATCAAAACTAAACATATCTTTATAATAACGTCTAATTGAAGGCTAAAATATTGATACGCTATTCACGCCCTACAATTTTTATCTTGATTGCCGGCCCTTGATTCCTGGCTCTCGATTCTTCACCTTTCTATTCCCCCGCGGAATGCTTTAAAAACGTTAAGTTTTAAAAAATGCAGTTAGTTTTCATATCTTCATCGCAGTATTATTCTTAATGCCTGCATTACAGGTTAGTTATTTACAGCATACCATATTTTGGATAATAATTACAGTACACAGCCCGTTTTAGTCGAATTGCTTTTACGACGTGACCCAAGAGGTTGCGAGCATTTATGCGAGAGCTACTCGGCCAGGTTGTATGGGTACATCATCCGGATAGTGAACGACGCTGAAGCAGCTGAACATCTGCTGGACAAAACCTTTAAACGAATTTGTAAAAATATACATCAGTTTAAACAAAGCAACCTTACGTTCCTGACATGGGCGCTGCAACTTGCACGATCAGAAAGCGTTGAATACCTTTGCATTACAAAAAATAAAGCTACGCCGGCAAATAACCGGGATAATACAGCAACAGAAGGTGCGGCTGCAGCAGACGATATGGCCATACTAAATATGATACATCAGGGTTACAAGGTTTATGAAGTAGCCGAAATGTTGGGCAGGCCTGTGGATAAAGTAAAAACCAGCATTCGCAATGCGATGAAACAGAAAAGGAGTTTTAATTAATGGATGTTCAAAAGTATATTGAAAGCGGTGTTTTGGAACAATACTGCCTTGGCCTCCTTGATGAGGGGGAGCAGGCATATTTAATCCAAATGACTATGCTTTATCCTGAAATTAAAACCGAACTAACTGCCGTTGAACTGGCTTTCGAAGAACTTTCTGCCATAACTGCTGTAGAACCCACCAATAATTTAAAGCAAAATATACTCGCGGCCATTGGGTTTAATAATGTTGCGTTAAATGTAAATGACCTTCCTGTTTTAAGGCACTCAACTAACCCGGGGCCCTGGTTAGCCGCCTTTGCACATTTAATCCCTGATGCGCCCGCAGAGGACCTTACAGTAAATGTTATCCGCGACGATGCCATTGTACGACAAATGCTGATGACCGGCAATACCGATGTGCCCGAAGAAGAACACGGCGAATTTCATGAAAGCCTGTTTGTACTAAAAGGCCGTTGCGAATGTACGGTGGGCGATGAACTTTTCACGCTAGGCGCCGGCGATTTTATTGAAATTCCCCTAAATATCAAACACGATATTAAGCTGCTAACCCCTTTTGTTACGGCTGTTTTGCAATACAGGTTTGTGTAAATTATGCTGAAAGCTGAAAGACCAAATCGAAAAGCCATTTGTTTTTAGCCATCAGCTTTTAGCTATTTTCCTCCAACGTATTTCTTTGCAATCCCAGGATATACATTCATGTACGCATTTGCTTTGCCATCGCGGTCGAAGATAGCTTCCCAGGTGCTCAACGGCTCCCATATAAAGCTGCCCACTGCTTTGCTGCCGGGCGCTGTGAACGCAATATCATTAACCTGTTGTTTTAGCTGTGAGTATTCGGCAACCATTACCTGTTTGTTATACCGCTTGGCAAGGTCGGCCATGTTTTTTTGCAAATCGTCCAGTGTACCATGCCATTTTGGGTAATACGACAGGCCGATAACATCAAACGGCACATTGCGTTTGGCCATATTATCTAAAAAGAACTGCGACTCGGCGCTTTGTCCACCTAAAGCAATATGCAACATAATAATGGTTGATGGATTAACTGCTTTTACCGCCTTTACACCCTGGTACAGCAATTGCGAAAGACTGTCGAGGTTATTAATTGCTCCTTCCGGCCATACAATACCGTGATTAATTTCGTTGCCCACCTGCACCATATCTGGCGCGGTGCCCTGGTCTTTTAGTTGCTGCATCACGTGGGCGGTGTAATCAAACAACGATTTTTTAAGCGTTTCAAAATCCTGGCCAGCCCATACTGCAGGTTTGTTTTGCTGCTGAGGATCGGCCCAATAATCGCTGTAATGAAAATCGAGCAGAAATTTCATACCCGCAGCTTTTATCCGTTTGGCCATAGCTTTGGTGTGTTCCAAATCGCAGAAACCTTTTTTGGGCGAGTAGCCTTTCGGGTTTGCCGGTTGGTTAAATATGCGCAGGCGGATATAGTTAAACCCATGCTGCTTCATAATTTCGATAGCATCGCCGGGTTTTCCATTTTCACTAAATTTCATTCCCCGGCTTTCCAGTTCCGGCAAAAAGGAAATATCGGCGCCAATAATTTTATCATTTGTTGTTTTTGGTTGGTATTTATCTGTAGTTACCACATGCGGGGTTCCCGGTTGCACGGTATGTATTTCGGTCGAGCCCGGGAAAAGGCTGTCGGCCTGGGCCACAAATTTTACACGTCCACGGGTACGGCCGGTGCGTAACCTTACTTCGGTGCCGCTTTTTAGGGTAGATTTCCAGGTGGTATCGTTAGTTTTATCAAGGCCGGTGAAACTGTTTGGTATTGTACCATCGCTTATGTGTACAATTTTTGCATCCCCAATTACTTTATATGTTCCCGGTAGCGCCACATCCTTAATCACATCGCCTTTACTGTCTATAATTTTTATGGTGATGATGGTTTCGTCCTTTCCATCGGCAATCATGGTGGTTTTGTAAGGTGTCAACTGTATTTCGGACGGAACGCCCGGAGGTTTTGGTTTAAACCTTCGATTTTGGGCGGCTGTTATATTTGAAATCAACATTAGCGACAACGCTGCAAGCAAAAAGAATTTTATTTGGATATGCTTTAACATGATGGTACAATTGGTCGGTTAAAGATAGAAGGTAAAATGCTAAGTCGACAAGTGTTTTTTTAGATTGATGGATGAGTAGTTGATTTTTTACATCGGTGACTACACATTCACATTACCTAAAATCCTTAAAATGATAAGTGTAACTAAACATAAAATATCGCCGCAACAGTAAGCTTTGCGTATCATTTATGGTATTACCGGATGCAAAGTGTACGGAATTTACGCTCTGGTTTAAAAGGTCGTAGCAGGTTAGCTTTAGTTCGCCGCGTTCTTTTTTCTGGATACGGCGGGTTAAAGCAAGGCTCAACAGGTTTGAATTACGCCTGAAGCCGGGTGCAACCAGCGGGTTATAACTATAGGCGTAATCAACGAGCCAGGTATATTTTTGCGGCACAAAAATGTACAAGCTAAACGAAGCGTGTTGCATAGTATAGGATGTGCTTTTATAATTAACATTTTGATAGGTTGTAACGGCAGGGTTAATACTGTATTGCGGCCTAAACGCAAATACGTCCACGTAAGTGGCTTCAAAATCCTGGCTTAGAGTAACGGTTTTAGTATTTTGATAGCCGTTTTGCTGGTTAACCTGGAAAAAATAGTGCCCAATTGCACCTGACAAACTGGTACTTGTACCAAATTGCCAGTTACCTTGCTTTTTAAAGTTTTTGCTGAAATACCCGCTCAAATAACTGTTAAAGCTGCCATTCAGGTTTACAGGGCGTACCGTTTTAGCGCCATCGGCAGTTACAAAGTTTTCGCGGATAACGGTGTTGGTTTCAACAGTAATACGGGAGTTTATACCTATTGCAACCTGGCTGTCAGAATGGTAATTGTTGTAATTAAACCCCAGGTTGTGCGACCGGGAAGGCTTAAGGTTGGGGTTGCCGATAAAACTATAGATAGGGCTGTAAACAATGGTTACCGGTTGCATATCACTTATTGACGGTTGCCTGATATCATCGCTATAACTGATATTGAATTTCTGCAAACGCAATTCAAGCACCGGTAGCAGGTAAAAGTAATTTTGATTGAGCGTTGTTGCCGCGTAAGTATTGAACTGATTATTGATTTGGTTGAACTGCGAACCCAAACCCAGCTTAAGCGACACTTCATCGGTAAAATTATAGGTTAGCTGTGGCAAAAATGTTTGCTGCCATTGGTTGCGTATCAGGTTGCTGCTTTGGTTTTGCAGAAATATGGTGTACAAACCGGTGTTCAAATCTTTATCATAAGTAAATAAATCGCCGGCGTTGCGGTTATGGTTACCCGCCAGTATAAAGTCGGCACTAAGCTTTTTGCCTATGGGGTAATGGTACACCGCGCTAATGTTTTCGCTTATTGCCCTGTTGGTGTTTTTTGTAAAGCGGTCGGTAGTGTCTGATTGCAAGGCTGCTACGTACGATATAAGGTTATTGATATTATAATCCCGGTTGTTTTCGGGGTGGATGCTTATGGCGTTACTAAGTGTTAACGATGCCCCCTTTTTGTTAAGCCGGTGATAATAGTTGATGTTATGCTAATACTGGAATGTGTTGCCGGTGCCATGCTCACCGTTCGCATTTGTGGTAATTAAAGGTATAAATGTGTTTGAATTTGAGTAGCTGCTGAGGCTATTGCTGCTGTTGTAGCCATACGTTAAATCAGGTTCAAACTTTAACGTGGTTACGGAATCTGGTTTCCATTCCAGTTGCGTATGCATGTGCTGGTCGTTATTATCATCGTGTTTTTTACTATTCGAATATGTCAGGAACGTAGTGTCGCCAATAAACTGCTGCTGCTTCGAGGCTGAAATATTATCAATAATGTGGTTGTTAAACTCGTAGTTTATGTTCAGGGTGACCTTTTTGCTTAGGTTTTTGTTAATACTTACCGAACCCACTGTAATTTTTGAAACGCCGCCCTGACCGTTAAACCCGCTTAGACCCGGCATCCGGATAGTCAGGCCCGAAAAGTCGGTTCCGCTAAGGTTGTTGCTGTAAACGCTGCCGCCAATTTGCAGGTCGTCTTTATATTTGGCGAAAAAGCCAGATGCCGTATACCTGTCCTGTGTGCCTGCACCAACACCCATATTACTAAGAAAAGCTTTTAAAAATTCCTTTTTAAACTTAAGGTTGATGATTTTTTTAACCTGGTAATCGGGCTGCAAATGGTCGGGGTCGTTTTCGCGGTCGTCGTAAACCTGCACTTTCGATATCATTTCGGCCTCCAGGTTACGGGTAGCTATAGTTGGGTCGTTTATAAAAAAGTCCTTACCGTTAACCTTTATTTTTGATACCTCTTTACCGTTAACAGTTACATGCCCGTCGACACTCACCTGCATGCCGGGCAGTTTTTTCAATAAATCTTCAACCAGCGCGTTGGGACGGGTTTTAAATGCTTCAGCATCAAATTCAATCGTGTCCTTTTTCATGATAACGGGTATACGTTCGCCTTTTACCACTACTTCCTGCAACATTTTAGCCGAAAGGTACAGTTTGCCAAGATCAACGGTTTCGCCTTTGCTAAAATCAACGTTGATGCGTAGCCCCTTATACCCCACGTGCGATATCAGCAGTCGCGATGTTTGCTGACGCAGGTTGTGCAATGCGAATACACCGTTTTTATCAGTAACTGTATACGAAATAAGCGAGGTGTCCTGTAGTTTCAGGATCGACACAGTGGCAAGTTGAACCGGTTCGTGTGTTACTGAATCAAGAATAATGGCTTTTACAACACCGTGGTTTTGCGCTTTAGTGGCAATAGTAATGATAGCAAGCAGGAGCAGTAAAGATAATTTTCGCATTTAGGCAGGCAAGGTTACGTCCGTAAAACAATAAATAGTTAATTATTTCGAACGCTAATATAACTATATTTCTAGTTATAACTATTTTTTTAGTTATTGCAATAAAAAAGTTACATAGTACTCATTACTGGGATTATTGTAGTTGTTGCCGAATCCTGCGGGGGTATGATGGCTTATATCGAATGTAGAAATTAGGGAACTATGTCGGTGCCTAAAATCCAATATAAAAAACGGGCATTCGATTCAAGACTTTTGACTCAAGACTTTCGACTTCCTCTAAAGGACTATCATTCCCATCCCCTTGCCAGTCATCCGCACAAAGCCTTCAGCTGCCCGAACTCCCGCTTCGCGACCGCGAAAATCCTCCATCGAAGCATGGCCGCAGGCATATATCCCCGGAGGGTCCTGGCTGGTGTGGCAGTATACGGCTTTCTTTTTCTGTTCCTGGGTATCGCTTATATCAACATAGTCGGTAGGCATAAAAATCATAGTTTGCTCACCGGTGCATACCTCGAAAAAATAGAGCGTAAATTTATTGGACGAGCGCACCCACGTTTGCATGGTCAGCAGGCTGGCAACCTGGTGGTCTTTGTGGCTGTCGACTGGCCAGTGAGTAAATACCACATCGGGTTTTTCATCGGCTATTAATGTATGCAAGTGTTTTAAAGCAGCGTTATCGGCAATGGTTGCACCATCAATCTGCCCGGCAAAAATGGGTTTGGTATTCAAAATTTTGCAGGCATTGATAGCTTCCTGTTTGCGTATCCTGGCAGCCTCATCGTTCGCGGTGCCGGGGATACCAGCCTCGCCTGTAGTCAAATAAATTATAGTAACATCATGCCCTTGTGCAGCCAACCTGGCCAATGTGCCGCCACAGCCGCTTTCAGGATCGTCGGGATGGCCGCCAACACAAACAATCTTCTTTTTTGCTGCCGCGATATTACCCTGAGCGTTTAATAACCAGGGTAATGTAAGCAGTCCTAAACCGGCGGCGGTGTTTTTTACAAATTGGCGACGGGAGTTGGGCGATTGATCCATACTATGAGGTTTCTCAAATATAAAACTCCAAAACGCAAAACTTAAATTTAATCATTGTATAATATTTGTAAAATCGAGCGTGAAGGACAACATCAAACCGGAATTGGCTTAACTTTATTTATTATTTACCAATTCAAATTATTTTATGGGCAAATTTTTTGATGATATTTTAAACCAGCATAAGGTTTTTATAGAGAACCAAAGGATGTTTTTCGTGGCCACTGCACCACTTGATTCTGATGGACATGTTAACCTGTCGCCAAAGGGAATGGATAGCTTTCATGTTTTCTCGCCCAACAGGGTCGCCTATATGGATGTGATAGGCAGCGGGAACGAAACATCGGCGCACTTGTTGGAGAATGGCCGCATTACTTTTATGTTTTGTGCTTTTGACGGCCCCCCTAACATTTTACGCCTATATGGAAAAGGCTATACTGTATTGCCGGGCGATGCAGAATGGGAATTGTTAACGGCCCATTTTAAACTAGTATTGGGCACAAGGCAAATTATAGTAGCCGATATTGATAAGGTGCAAACATCATGTGGTTTTGGCGTTCCGTTTTACAACTATGAAGGCGAGCGCGACCAAATGCAGAAATGGGCACTAAATAAAGGTGAGGAAGGTTTGGATGCTTACAAAAAAGAAAAAAATATGCTAAGCCTCGATGGCTTGCCGACCGCATTATATAACAGGTAAAAGCGTTGGGCTAAGATTATTCAAACACTACTGTTTTATTTTTATAAACAAACACCCTGTCCTCAAATACCAGCTTTAATGCCCTGGCCAGTACCGATGTTTCAATTTCTTTACCGGCCTTTACCATATCCGCAGCGGTAAATGAGTGGTTTACGGGGATTGTTTGCTGCGCGATAATCGGCCCTTCGTCCAACTCATTTGATACAAAATGGGCGGTGGCCCCTATCAGCTTCACGCCGCGTTCAAACGCCTGCCGGTATGGGCTGGCGCCAATAAATGCCGGTAAAAACGAGTGGTGGATATTAATAATCCGCATAGGGAACTTAGCCACCAGTTTTGGCGATAGTATGCGCATAAACTTGGCAAGTACAATATAATCGGGGTTATATTTTTCTACAGTGTCAGCTATTTTTCCTTCAAACTCATCCTTACTCACCTGTTCGTGCGATATAAAGTAAAAAGGCATATCAAAGCGCCTGCATATATCCTGCAGCACATTGTGGTTGCCGATAACGCATTGTACAGTAGCACCGAGCGTCCCAAAATAATTCCGGATCAAAATATCTGCCAGGCAATGGTATTCTTTGGTTACCATTACCACTACTTTTTTCTCGGGCAGCGGGTTAATTAAAATATTGGCATCATCGGGCAATACCTTCCGCAACTGCTTTTCCAGCGTCGATTCGTCGCCACCGACAGAAACTTCCAGCCGCATAAAAAACAGGTTTTCGGCCTGGTCCACATATTCGCGCAGCGAAACAATGTTAAAAAGGTTTTTGGCCAAAATAGCCGATACAGATGCTACCAGCCCGGCTCGGTCGGTACATTGAATTACGATAATCATGATAGGTAAATATAGTTGTAAAGGTTGTAAGTGTTGTAAATGTTAAAAAATAGCCTGATGTTAAAATAGTTGCACTTCTTCGACCTATACAACCACTACAACTTTTACAACCTCTAACTAAACCATTTCTTTCTTATCGCAATCTTAATAGCAGAAGCTTTGTTTGACACGTGAAGCTTTTCGTAAATATTGGCAATATGCTTACGCACAGTATGTGGGCTTATAAACAGCCGCTCGCCAATTTGCTGATAGTTTAGCCCATCTACTATGCGGTTTAAAATTTCAAGTTCGCGGGTGGATAGCGTATGGGCTTCTTCTTCATTTTCAGCTGCGGGGGCAGCATCATCTGGCGAATTACGCAGTAAGCCAAGCACTTTGCGAGCAATACGTGGCGACATGGGCACACCGCCTTCAAAAACTATTTCGGTAATGGCTTTCACAATGCTCGACACCTTTTCGTCCTTCAATAAATAACCTGTGGCCCCGGCCTTAATGGCTTCGAATAGCTTCTCGTCGTCATCAAAAACAGTAAGCATCAAAAAATGGGTATCGGGGTAAACTTCCTTAGCTATTGTTACCGCTTCAATGCCATCCATTACCGGCATTTCAATATCCATTAAAACTACCTGCGGGCGCATATCCGCAGCAAGTGCCTTCATGTTTTCTAAAAATTCGCTGCCATCATTCGCCTGGAAGACAACAGTAATTTCTTTATAATAGCTGATTTGTTCGGCCAACGTGTTCCGAATTATACGCTTATCATCTACAAGGGCTATTCTTACGCTCATAACCAGGTTGTTTTAATGGCCTGACGGCATTAATGATATAAACTTACTTATTTAATAGTATAAATAAGCCGCCCCGTAATTACGAAGCAGCTTATTTACTATTTGAACTTTTAACGGCCCGGATCTTTTTTGAAAGACCCTAGGCCCATCACGAAAAATGTTATTATTAATAAAACAATGGTATTCATCGCAATAAGCTCTTTTTGGCGGGCTTTAAATGCAGAGCAGCAATATTTTGCGTTTCTATTCCGCCTGATTGATTAAAAGTTGAAACCTACACGTGCTCCTAAAAAGCCCGAGCTGCTGTAACCTTCGTACCGTAAGCTTACGTCGAAGCCACCCAGCAATAAACCAACACCCGGAGCATAGGTAAATTCGGAGCCGGTTGCCGAAATTGAACCACCCTGTCCGTTTGACGCGTAGATTTTCGCAAAAGTGATACCGGCCTCACCTATACCGTAGAAATTGTCGCTGAACATATAACGGTAACCTGCTTTAACCGGGATGTTAACTTGGGCCTTTAAACCGGCGCCAATGCCACTTTTTGGCGCAAATACAATAACGCCCGAAGTTAAAGTTACCGCGCTTGATTTATCAAGGCCGATAGCTGCACGTAAGGTTGCGCCACCACCTACCGAATAAACACTGCTGAAACCGCTAACAGGCAATGCACCTTCAAGGCCGATACCTAAGCTGAATTTTTTGTAGTCGCTTGATTGAGCGAAAACTTTTGAGGAGGTTAATGCCACCAGCATTACGATAACCAATGTAAATACTTTTTTCATTTTTTTTGTTTTTGTGATTTGTTAATGATTGTTATTATTTGTTATTATTTGATAGTGCTAAGCAACAACTAATAGCAAAGGCTATCAATAATACATATGTAGTATATTGGGGATCATGTAAAAAAAACACAGCATAACTTACTGTATTATAGCCAAATATGTGGTTATTACGTATTTTAAAATACCGTGCAGCACGTATCATTTTAAATATCTTTTGTATATCTTTAGTAATAAATTATGGGTGCATTGTTAGCGCAGTGGAGTAGTATTAATTGAGTTCAAACCAAATTAATACTTTGTTTTATCGCGCTATTCCCCCCTCGGTGTGCCGTACTGTTTCAGAATCCCGGTTTAAACTATTAACTGATGAAAAAGCTTATCATGCTGCTATGGCTATTGCCATCAATTGCGCCGGCACAAAACAAAATTACCGACAGCCTTTTAAAACTACTCCCTGCTGCCAAAACAGATACCCAACGGGTTAATATCTATAACAAGCTATCGGAGCGGTTTATGAATAGCCATACGGATAGGGGGCTTACTTATGCCAACCAGGCGCTTAACCTGAGCCAAAAAGTAAAATATTTAAAAGGCGAGGCTGATGCCTACTATAACCGCGGCCAAATACTGGTAAACATATTAAAGTCCGATTCGGCTAAGGTTGACTATGAAAAAGCTATAGCTATCTATAAAAAGATTAACGACCGCGAGGGCCTCGCAGAAATTTACTCTGATTATGGCATATTGCTACGCGTGCAAGGCAGGGGAAGCGATGCAATAGTTTATTTTCAACAATCGGCCGATTTATATGAAAAAGTAGATAATCTTGGCGGAAGTGCTGAAACACTGGTTTTGCTGGCAAACAATTATAACCAGTTGCATTTGTTTAATAAGGCACTGGCAATGTATCAAAAAACATACCAGCTCAGGCTCAAAATAAACGATAAGCTTGCCGCAGCACAATCATTAGCCGGCATAGGGCTAACTTACCGTAACAAACAAATTTATGAGCCAGGGACTAAAAACTTTGAACAGGCTGTTCAATACATGCTTAAAGCCCGCACCGCCTTTATCAAAGCCGACCATAAACTGTATATCGCCTTTATCGATAAAGAGATTGGAATAACGTACCTACAGCAAAATGAGAGCAAACAAGCCCTGGTTTATTTTTTAGAGGCCGAAGATTGGTTTAAGAAACTGGATACAAAGCGCGAAATGGGTTCACTGTACAAAGGTATCGGCAACGCATACTTGAAGCTAAAACAATATCGGCAGGCTAAAATATACCTTGAAAAAGGTTTGGATGCCGCGCTGGCCGAGAAATACCAGCAGCATATCATGGAATCGTACGAAGGTTTGTACAACTATTACAAGCAAACTGGCGACGATAAGGCAAGTTTGAAATACCACGAAAAGTGGATGGATGCAAAAGATACTTTAACCCAAAAAGCCAATTTTGAAAAAATAACGGAGGTAACCGCAAAATACGAAACCGAAAAAAAGGAGCAGCAAATAAAACTGCTAAATAAAGAAAACACAATTCAAAAGCTGTCTATCACCAGCCGTAATAAAACAATTGGCATCATAGCAGGTCTTTTCCTGCTTTCGTGTATCGTGGCGGCCTTGTTTTATAATCGTCAAAAACTTAAGCAACGGGCCAACCAGCAGGCCCTAATGCTAAAGCAGCAGGACATACTTACAAAAGCGATAGTTGATGCTGAAGAAAACGAGCGCAAACGCATAGCAAGTGATTTACACGATGGTGTTGGGCAGCTATTTTCCGCTGTTAAGATGAACCTGAGTGGTTTATTTGAGCGAATTACCATAGCACGAGAAGAAGACCGGTTTTTAGCAGAAAACACCCTTGCATTGGTTGACGAAAGCTGCAAAGAAGTGCGTACCATATCGCACCAGATGATGCCCAACATGCTGTTGCGCTCGGGCATAGCATCTGATTTGAAAAGCTTTATTGAGAAAATTGATTCGGATAGCCTGAAAGTAACGCTGGAGGCAACCGGCTTTAAAAACAAACTGGAAAGCAATGTGGAGACCATGTTGTACCGTATTATACAGGAAAGCATCAACAACGTAATTAAACACGCAAAAGCAACCCGCCTCGACCTTGTATTAAACAGGGACAGCAAAGGTATTACAACAAAAATTACCGATAATGGGATAGGGTTCGATACCGGCGAAGCGGGAAGTTCTACGGGAATCGGCCTTAAGAACATTGCCACACGTGTTGAGTATTTAAAAGGCACAATAAGGTACATTACCGCACCCGGCGAAGGAACTGTAGTTATAATTGAAGTACCTGTATCATAAGTAAACTTTAAACAATTATTAATCCCGGGAAAAGATTTGTTAGTCGTGATGATTTTTTTAGTATACTTATCATGTTAATTATAACCTATTATAAACAGTAGTAACCCCGCTATTGTATTATCCCGCTAATTGTTTAATACTATATCGATTAATAAATGAAGAAATATTTACTTATTCTATTTTTTACTCCATTTCTAACTTTTGGTCAAAACCACACAGCCGACAGCCTTAAAAAAGCATTAGCAGTTGCAAAAACAGATACTTCAAAAGCTATAATATATTACCAGCTGGCTATGGAGCTGCAAGGCATGGACCCGTCGGCATCGCAAAAAATGATTGACCAGGCGCTTGCCATATCGCAAAAGGCAAACTATTACAAAGGCCTTGCTGATATCTATTATTTTAAAGTGGCACAAAGCTCATACATCGGTGATTTTGACGCCATGAAAGATAATGCCGAAAAATGCCTGGCCATATCGAAAAAATACAACTTCCCGGTAAACCTTGCATCAGCCTACAATGGCCTTGGCATTTATTATTGGCAAACCGGCAATTATGCCGAAGCTATAAAAAACCATTTAGCAGCCCTTGAAATACGCGAAAAACTGAAGGATGAAGAAGGGATTGCCAAATCGCTGGGAAATTTGGGATTGGTTTATTTAGATAACGAAAAGTTAAAGGAAGCCGAAAGCTATTCGTTGCGCGCGCTAGCGCTTGGCAAAAAATTAAATAATACTACGGTTGTAATTAACTGCTTGCATAACCTTGCCAATTTATTCAGCGGCAAAAAGGAATATGAAAAGGCGTTGAAGTATGATGAGGAGGCACTGCCCGTTTGTATAAAAGAGGATAATAAAAGGGGGCTATCGCAAATATATTCAAGCATGGCACATTGTTACGAGGCCTTGCAACAATATGATAAGGCGCTAAAATATCAATATGAAGTATTAACGCTTGATAATTTCTTTGGTGATAAAAAGCAGGTGAGCGACACTTACGCAAACCTGGGCGAGCTATATAAAGATAAGGGCGACTATGCCCAAGCCATAAGCTGGTTAAAAAAGTCGCTTCCGCTTACTGTTGAGACAAAATATAAACAGGGTGAGAAAAATGCTTGGATGCTGTTAAGCCAGGTGTACGAAAAAAATGGCAATTACAAAGAAGCTTTGGCAGCCGATAAAAAGTATCTGTTGCTAACACAGCAATTAATAAACGAGGGTAATGATAAGCAGATTGCCCAAATGCAAACCCGTTACGAAACCGTAAAAAAAGAACAGAAGATAAACATACTTAATAAGGAAAATACTATCCAGAAGTTGTCCATTGGCAGCCGGAATAAAACTATTGGCATAATAGCAGGTCTGTTCCTGCTATCGGGAATTGTTACTGCGTTGTTTTTCAACCGTCATAAACTAAAACAAAAAGCCGAGCAACAAGCCATGATGCTGAAACAACAGGATACGTTAACCAAAGCCATTGTTGACGCTGAAGAAAACGAACGTAAACGCATCGCGAGCGATTTGCACGATGGCGTTGGGCAATTATTTTCGGCAGTTAAAATGAACCTGAGCGGTTTATTCGACAGGATCACCATAGCAAGGGAAGAAGACAGGTTTTTAGCAGAAAACACGCTTGCACTGGTTGATGAAAGCTGTAAAGAAGTGCGCACCATATCGCACCAGATGATGCCCAATATGCTGTTGCGGTCGGGCATTGCATCCGATTTAAAAAGCTTTATCGAAAAAATTGACTCCGACACCTTAAAGGTAACCCTTGAGGCAACGGGGTTTAAAAACAAACTGGAAAGCAATGTGGAGACGATGCTTTATCGCATTATACAGGAAAGCATTAACAATGTAATTAAGCATGCAAAAGCAACCCGGCTCGACCTTGTACTAACCAGGGATGCAAAAGGGATTACCGCAAAAATCACCGACAATGGTATCGGCTTTAATGTTAATGAAAGGGAAAACTTCGATGGTATTGGGCTAAAAAACATTGCAACCCGGATTGAGTACCTGAAAGGCACTATTAAATACGTATCCGACCCGGGAGCCGGAACAACCGTTTTGATAGAAGTACCCGTGCTATAACCTGTAACAAAATTCGATTACGCACGTCAAATAATAAAAGCGATTGATTATATTAGATTAAGCTTTTTGCATTCACATTTTTAGCTTATGATTATGCGGTACTTTTTATGTTTTTTATGCCCGCCGTTAGCTATACTAACTACAGGTAAAATAGGCGCTTTCATATTAAATATCTTGCTCACCTTGTTTTTTTGGGTGCCGGGGATAATACACGCGGTACTGGTTACCAGTAAATATTATGATGATAAGCGTCACCGCCAGTTAATGCGGCAGGTACGTAGAGGATATTATTAAAATAAATTCCAAAACGTTTATTATCGGTAACAAATTAGGTGATGTGTTGGCATATTCACCTATAAATGCCTAATTTCACCCCTGATTTAAACATTGCCTAATCCAATAGTTTGATATGCTATTTAAAAAGCTTTTAACCCGATGTATTTGCATCCTGTTGCTAAACGTATTATGTTTTGCCGGGTCTACCAAGCCGGTTAAAAAAAGCTTTATTAAAAACTACGGTTTACCTGCGGCCGTTGAAAAACCGGCCGATCAGCCTTCTCCATACGACAAAGCAATTATTGATGCCAAAAAAAGCTTAAGCCAGGCGCAGAAAAACAACTCACAGCTCGATAAAATACAAGCCCTGGCGATTCTTGCAAAGAGCTATGCTGCCAAAAATAATTTTAAGCAGGCTTATTACTACCAGGTACAGTTTAAAAACGCCAGCGACAGCGTTTTTAATAATGCTAAAAACAACGAGGTAAACAGTCTTCGTTTAAAACAGCAGCAGGAAGATAATGCACGGCTGGTAAATGAAATAAAAATCAAGGAGCAGTCAATCTCGTTTAGTAAAAAACTGTTTTGGATTAGGAATGTACTGGCAACTATTGTCGTAATTTTTGTTGTGGTAATCATCCGCAGTAACCGGCAAAAAACCGGGTTAAACAAAGTGCTGCAAAAGCAGAATGCCGACATTGCAGCGCAAAAAGCTGAAATAACCAAACAAAAAGAAACGCTGCACCAGTTAAACCATACAAAGGACCAGCTTTTTTCGATCATTAGCCACGACCTGCGCAGCCCTTTTGCCGCCATTGCACAGGCAATGGATGATATGAAAACCGGCACCTTATCCGCCGAAGAACAAAAAGAAGTAATGAACGCATTTTACCAGCAATTAAGCCTGGTAACCATGATGGTAAATAACCTTTTGGTATGGGCTGGCAGCCAGCAAACAGGCAATAAAACCCAGCTTGCAACCATCGATGCCGCCGATATTATTGATGAAATAATTTCCATCTCAAACTTTTTAGCCAAAAATAAACGCATCAGCCTCAACCATAACCATAGTACGGAAAAACCGGTCCTAGCCGATTCTAACCATTTAAAAATTATCTTCAATAACCTCATCGGTAATGCGATAAAATTCACGCCTCATGGTGGCACTATTGAGATATCGTATACCGATGACGCCGACTACCAGGCCATTCATGTAAAAGATAATGGTATCGGTATTTTGCCTCAAAAAATGGAGAAACTTTTTAAAGTTACTGGTAAAGACATATCGGGCTACGGTACTAACAATGAAGCGGGTGCCGGAATAGGCCTTGGGCTGATAAAGCAATTTGTTGATGCCAATAATGGACGGATAGAGGTAAAAAGCCAGCCGGGTGAAGGGTCGGAATTTATTGTTTACCTGGAAAAAGCTGGTTGAGAAATTTCGGATGTTCGATTTTTCGCTGTTTGTTTTTAGCTGGCTCAAGAGGGCTAATGCCGTTTCGGATTTTTTGAATGCGGAATTCGGATTGCCGATTGGGAATGTAAAAATAGCTGATAAATAAAATACACTGATATTTATGCAACAGTCAAATATCCTTTTCCAAACCGTAAAATGGGACGAAATTGACAAGACAATCCATCCCGGCACCACCGGCACTGCATGGTGGCAAACGCTGCAGTTTGATGGTTTACGGATTCGCGTGGTTGAATATAGCCCGGGCTACCTGGCCGACCACTGGTGCCAAAAAGGACATATAGTATACTGCCTTGAAGGCGATTCCACAGTTGAACTTGAAACCGGCGAAACTTATAAACTTAACGCAGGCATGAGCTATATCGTTTCCGACAATTTAAGCTCGCACCGCTCTGTAACAGAAAATGGGGTGAAGCTATTAATTGTTGATGGGGAATTCCTTAAACACGATTTAAACACGATTTAGGAATTTGGCACGATTTAAAGGATCGTTTTTTTCGAGAAACTCAGGAGTTTACTATTAAGAATCCTGTAAATCCATTGCATTTTTAAATCGTGTTTTGAGTATAGAATGTATAATTATCATTAATTGTTATTTTAACACTTGTATATCTTTAAATAATGCTAAATTTATACAACCAATTAATAATACTTATGACCTCCCGCAGAGATTTCCTACAAAAATCTGCCATCGTAGCCGGTGGCAGCCTATTAGCATCCGCCTTAAACAATCGGGCTTTTGCAATTTTTAAACCAGGGCTTGCCCCAAGCGACCAGCTAAATATCGGTGCCATTGGCATTAATGGCATGGGCTGGGCCGACGTTACTGCCGCCTTGAAAATCCCTGGCGTGAACCTCGTTGCCGTTTGCGATGTGGATAAAAATGTGATGGATAAACGCCTGGCAGATTTGGCAAAAACAGGGCGTGACATTTCGAAAATAAGGAAGTTTGATGATTACCGGCAACTACTCGACCAAAAAGATATTGATGCCGTTGTTATAGGTACGCCCGACCACTGGCATGCACTGATTATGATGCATGCCGTTGAGGCCGGCAAAGATGTTTATGTAGAAAAACCGGTTGGTAACTCAATAGGCGAGTGCCAGGCCATGGTGGCCGCACAACAACGATACAACAAAGTGGTGCAGGCCGGTCAGTGGCAGCGCAGCCAGCAGCACTTTAAGGATGCGGTTGATTTTGTGCAGGGAGGGCAACTCGGTAATATACGAACAGTAAAAGTTTGGTGCTACCAGGGCTGGATGAAACCCGGTGCAATAGTTCCGGATAGCGCACCACCCGCAGGTGTTAACTACGCCGGCTGGCTTGGCCCCGCTAAAACGGTGCCGTTTAATGCAAGTCGTTTTCACTTTAACTTCCGCTGGTTTTGGGATTATGCCGGCGGTTTAATGACCGACTGGGGTGTGCATTTGCTTGATTATGGTTTACTGGGAATGAAATCCCCCATACCAAAATCAGTTTCGGCATTAGGTGGCAGGTTTGCTTATCCCGAACTGTCAGAAGAAACGCCAGATACACTTACGACGCTTTACGAGTTTGAGGGCTTTAATATGGTGTGGGATTCGGCAATGGGGATTGACAATGGCTCGTACAATCGCGACCATGGTATCGCTTATATCGGTAATAACGGTACGCTTATTTTAAACCGTAACGGCTGGGAAGTAATTGAAGAGCGCCAGAGCGGGCATAAAGTGAGCAAGCCGCTTGTTGAAAAATCAGACGATGGGCTGGACAAGCATTGGGAAAACTTTGTGAGCGTGGTAAAATCGCGCAAACTGGATGATTTGCATTGCCCTATACAGGCAGGCGCTCATGTGGCCACGGTTGCCCAAATGGGTAACATAGCCTATCGCAGCGGCAAAAAACTGGAGTGGAACAATGATACCCATGAGTTTACAGACAAAGCCATCAATAAAGAATATTTGATGAAGGAATATCACAACGGGTATAAGTTGCCAAAGGTGTAAGTTGGTATTTCGGAATTCGGATGTTCGATTTCGGATTTATACCCCTCGTCATGCCGAACTTCTGTCCCCGCAGGGTCTCTCGCAGAAGACCCTGCGTTGTATAAAGTGTAAACTTTTGTGTTTGCCGATAAGCTTGGATTAAAATAATCCGAGCATCACTTCCCCTCCGCCATAGCAGTTATCGCCTGCAAAAACCAGGCTGCGTGGGGTATCCATTGTTCCGTCCAGCGCCATTCGTTGCCATTGTCCTCGGTTTTATAGTCAATACCACTACCGTCGCCGTTTTCCTTTTTTCCGGTTATGCCATTTGATATACCGCCGCGCTCGGAGCCGTGGCCGAAATTGGAATGCATGTACGGCACATTGTTTTTTCCAAAGCCGTACATGAAACACATGGAATAAGGATTACACCCCAACACCCACGATACCTGCTGCGACGCGAAAACCGCCAGCGAGTCCTTTGCAGGTTTATTGTTATTGTAAACCAGCTTACCGCCAACCAGTGCCGCTGTTGCTAATGAGCCCAGGCGCGCATTCTCGCCTTGCCACCACCAACCGGTTTCGTTATCATGTGGAATAAAGAAGCCAGCTTTAACCGCACCTTTATACAAAAACGACTGCCTCGCATAGCCAAATGGGTTGCTTACTTTATTGGTTACTGCCAGGTTATAATCAAGCGCTTTTTTGATAGTGTTTAAAGCAGTGGTGCGCATTGCCTCGTCTTTTTCTTTAGTTAGATAGCGCGATAAGGCAACCACCGGCAAACCGGCATCACTTGCATGCCAGTAAGGGCGATTAGCGTCATTCGCTATAAAATATCCGTCCGGGCTCATGCGTTTGCTGAGGTTCTGTGCGCGTTTGCGAGCCTCGTCGCGATATAGATTGTCATTTGTTGCAATCCACAGTTCGGTTGCAGCCATTAGGGCGCTGTAGTCGTCAATGACATTTTCTCTACCATCGTCATCATATTTAATATTGTTAACAAGCAAATGTGCAAAGGCGCGTTTGGCGGCATCAAGATATTGCTGCGAGGTGTATTCACCATGTTTTTTCCATTGCGATATACGCGCAAGAGCCGCTATGGCCATACCCCCACCCTCGCGAAATGCCGCCTGGTATTCGTCGGTTGTTATGCTGTTTGCCCGCAGGCCCACAATACGGCGCGCATTAGGATCCTTGTTAAAATAACTGAAGATGATCATGTAAAAATAATCGTCTTTTGACAGCGCCCGCATCATATAATCCGCGCCGTACAAAGCTTCGTTATCCAGTGAATCTTTGATGTTCCATTTTTCCAGCAAACCGGGTATCGCCTCCGAAGCACTTTCCATCGACCATACCACCAGCGGCGTTTGCTGTGGCGACATAAAGTTTGCATACGCCAGGTGCGAAAAATACTTGCTTACATCGCCCGAGGCATCGCACCAGCCGCCGTGCATGTCAACAGTTTTGTCGCCACCGCCTTGTAGTTTCATATGGCTGTCGGCTTCCAGTTCCTGTGGGGTATTAGCGCGTTGCTTATTGTAATAATGGATAATGGATGAGATGGTGAGATGGGCCAAAGCATTCTCTTCGATTGTAAAAGGGAAAGACGCAGAAGTTTTCCCTTCGACAGTTGCTGTTATCCTGTACTTACCTGTTTTTTGAAATGCTGAAAAATCTGCCTGGTAATAACTTTTTCCTGGTGTCCATTCGTCAATACTTGCAGGGCCACTAAGCACGCCGGTAAACACTGCTTTGCCGGTAGTTGTGTTTATCAAGTTGAAAATGGTCTTGCGCGCGAGCGGTTTGTCAGTACTAATCACCGCTATTTTGGGTCCTTTACTATCAAAACCAATTTGATTGGCGTAGATTGTTGGCTGGGCCATGGCGGTTAACCATAAATTTGAAAGAACAGCAAATAAAAACGCTACAGGAAGTTTCATTGTTTTATGAATTTATCAGGAAAGATAAGGGCTATTGAGCAAAAAGCTGAACGTTATGGTTCTGGTAGTGGAATTGTAGGGGACGACTGTATCAATAAAACTGCTTATTTATATAAAACCCTTTCCTCCCTTTTACAGTTATACTTATTCAATAAATCAATTGGTTATGAGATCAATCTGGAAAGGTTCGCTTGGTTTTGGGCTAGTAAGCATCCCTGTTAAGTTATATTCGGCTGTGCAAACCAGCTCGCTGGACTTGGACATGCTGGACAGCCGCGACCATTCGCGCATACGCTATCAGCGCGTAAACGAGCATACGCATAAAGAAGTGCCTTACGATAAAATTGCAAAAGGCTACAAAATTAATGACGACTATGTTATAGTGGAGGACCAGGATTTTGAAGATGCTGCTCCCGAAAAAAGCAAGGTTATTGAAATTGAAAGCTTTGTTGATATTGACGACGTAAATCCTATGTTTTATGAAACATCGTACTATGCCGAACCTGAGACTAAAAACAATAAAGCTTATGCGCTTTTAATCCAGGCCCTAAAAAAATCAAAGAAAGCCGGGCTGGCGCGGTTTGTTTTGCGCAGTACTGAGTCGCTTTGCATTGTGCACCCTGTTGACAATGCATTGGTGGTGACCCGTATCCGTTTCGGCCAGCAAATACGCAGCACCGAAGATTTAAAAGTTGCAGATGACGTTACCGTAAGCAAAAAGGAACTGGATATGGGCTTGGCCCTTATTAACCAGTATGCTGAAAAATTTGATGTATCGAAATTTAAGGATGAGTATACCGATGAGCTTTTAAAAATCATCCACGCTAAGGCAAAAGGCAAACGCGCCACCGTTAAAAAGCTTACGCCTAAAAAGACAACCGGCGATGACCTGTACGACCAATTGATGCAGAGTTTGAGCAGTAAGAAGGGGGCGTAAAACAACCACAATCACCGTCTCGTCATTGCGAGGAACGAAGCAACCTCTACGAAGGATATTCATGAACCGAAATGTTTGTATTGACCAAAATGCGGCTGATAGGTCACCACAAGATTTTTACTTCTTGATTAGCAAGCGTAGAGATTGCTTCGTTCCTCGCAATGACGAAGGGGGGGGCGGGCGTAACAGCAAATGCCCGGTACACCACCAAGCCTTATTTAAACTTTGTATTTCAATTAATATTTTAAACTGCCGTCGGCCTGCGGATTAGCCCCAACAGGAAGGCAATAATTGCTATTACCAATAATATGTGTATCAGGCTGCCTATTGCGGTAAAAAAGAAACCTATTGCCCAGCCTATTATCAATATGACTGCGATAATGTATAGTAATGAATTCATGGTTGTTCTGCTTTAATTTATAATTTCATTGGTAAACAACTATAAAATGCAGAAACGCATGAAATGTTTTGGGGAACATGTTTTTTTTTGGTTGATTAAGTTGATTAAGAGAGTGGTTGATTAAGTTAATTAACAAAAAATAACCTAATCAACTTAACATAACTCAATCTAACCCAATCAACTATTCCCCTACCAACCCCATCCACTTTTTCCTAACCACCATTTGCTGCGGGGTAATTTCAGGCAGCGAATCAATTCTGTATTTAAAGCGGTTGTTCCTCAACAATGTAACCGGCAGGGTTAGCGGGAGGCCATCGCGGATAACAGTTATCGATACCTTATCTCCTACTTTTTTACCGTTTAATATACTGGCCATATCGGTTACCGGGGTTCCGTCAATTGCAGTAAGTTCGTCGTTTACATTTATCCCGTCAACCCAGCCGGCACCGTCACGCTGCACGCCGATGACATATTTTTTGCCGTTATTTTCGGCGGCTATTATACCCAGGCTGGGGTCATTGGTGCCCTCAGCTTCATCGGTAGCTTTGTAACCAGCATAAGCCAGGTATTTGTTATAATCGAGCGGAGTTAAGCCATAAACATAGTTTTTGTAGAATTCATCCAGGTTTTTCCCGGCAAATTTTTCGAAAGCCTGTTTAAATTCCTCATCGGTGTACCCACGCTTTTTTTGCTTATAATACGTATCGTACATATACTTCATCACGTCATCAAGCGCATATTTGCCTTTGCTGTCGTTAATGATCTCCAGGTCAAGTAACATCCCCACCATGGCGCCCTTATCATAATATGATATACCGGTATTTGCCGAATTCTCGTTTGGCCGGTACGATTTTATCCAGGCATCGAAACTGGCCTCGGCCAATGGCTGTACTTTAGCACCGGGTTGATTTTCGATGGTATTTATTTCCCCGGTTATAGCGCTTAAATAGGTTTCGGGGTTGGTAATTTGGGCGTGGCGCAAAATAAGGTTTTGATAATACGC
Organism: Mucilaginibacter flavidus; assembly: GCF_024055575.1. Classification (GTDB taxonomy): domain Bacteria; phylum Bacteroidota; class Bacteroidia; order Sphingobacteriales; family Sphingobacteriaceae; genus Mucilaginibacter; species Mucilaginibacter flavidus. The sequence continues at coordinate 284,143 of NZ_JAMXOE010000002.1, forward strand.
CGTAAAGCCTTCAGCAATCCAAAGATCGGTGGTATAGTTTTCGTTATCGTAATCAAACGGGCCTAAAACTATTGGGCGCAGGCGTTTTACGTTCCACAGGTGAAAATGCTCATGTGCTACCAAGCCTAAAAAGTTACGATATCCGGTGGGGTTTGTATAGTTATCGCGTGATGCGCCCAACGTGGTTGAACTCAAATGCTCCAGACCGCCACCACCGCGCTGGTAATTGTGCACTATAAATACATAATGCTTATTGGGGTTTTCGCCAAAAACTTTGGTTTCCTGCACCACAATTTTGGCCATATCAATCTTAAGCATTTCTTTATCATAGTTGCCGCCGCCTACCATGCACACCTCATATTTTACACCGGCTGCGTCAAAACCAAATACATCCTGCGTACCTACTTCTATAGGCGAATCGAACAAAATATCAAAATTGGGTGAATAACGAGTGAAGGTATCGCCATTAACCGAATCCAAACTGGTTGACACTGTTGTCCATCCTTTATAAGGGACAATTTTTATAGTGGATGGCGTGTTCAGCATTTTATCAGGGTAGATAAATATACCTGTGGTTGATAAAAAGCCATGCGATGCATCAATAAAGCTGGTACGTACCGATATTTCGAAGCAGTAAACACGGTATTTAACAGTTACTTCCGATATGCCGGCAGTATTGATCTGCCAGGTGTTTTTATTGATCTTGGGCGACTTAATTTTCCTGCCATTGGCCGATGCACTAAACGATTCTACATTTTTTGCAAACTCGCGTACCAGGTACGAACCGGGCGTCCATACCGGCATTTTAAGATCTAAGGAATTTTGTGCCAGTCCCGATATGTTCATTTCCACATCCGCATAGTGCGCCTGGGCTTCGGGGAAGGTTACGGTATAAGCTATTTTAACGGCGCTTGCTGCCTGGGTAATTGTAGCATTCATAAAAAGCAATAATATAAAAAATAGGGCAGTTAGCTTAACAGTTTTCATTACCTGGAAATTTTTTGAAGCGATAATTTATCAGCTCGGGGTTTATTGGGGAATTTCTAATTTTAATTTGGGGCGCAAGTTATAATTTTTTTCAATGCACGCATAGCTTATACAGTTGTAAAATGGTTGATACATACAACTATTATGTGTTTTAACCAATACTTTTGGCGTTCGATTTATGGATGTGAAATTGATAGAACCGATATCCCGCAAATTAAACAATTTGGGGCGGGCATACCTAAGTCAGCTTGCCAAACAAGTTGAACCCTTGGGTATTAGCAGGTATTATTATGCATTAACTTATATATGCTACAATGACGGGCGCTTAACGCAAAAGGCGCTGGCCAGTGAGTTAGGGAAGGACAAAAGTTTAATAGTAAACGTAATTGACACGTTAACCGAGCAGGGTTTTGTGTATCGCGAAGTTAACCCGGCCGACCGCAGGGAACACTTGTTAAAAGTTACCGCAAAAGGCAAAAAAACCGTACCGAAACTGGTTGACGCATTTGAAACCCTTAACAAGGACATAACGGAAGATATAAGCGACGAAGAACTAAGAATATTTAACAGCGTACTAAAAAAAATGGAACACAACATAAAGCCATCAACTGAAATTAATAACAAAACAAAACCTTAACAGTACCCCATAACATGAGAACAAGGTATATTATATACATCGCCCTGGCACTGCTTGTAGGCTTTTTGATTTACAATAAGTTTTTTAGCGAGAAAGGCAAAGAAGCCATAGCCCAAAACGCGAGCAAAGGGGCAAAACGAAAAAATGGCCCTGTTGCTGTTAATCTAATGATTGTAAAGGACACAGCGGTTGACAATACAATTGATGTTACCGGGACTATAGACGCCAATGAAAAGGTTAACCTTGTAAGCGAGACAGCGGGTAACATAACCGGTATATACTTTAGCGAAGGCAGCTACGTAAAAAAAGGCCAGTTGTTGGTTAAGGTTTATAACCAGGATTTGATAGCGGCTTTAAAACAAAACGACTACCAGGTAGCCCTTGCCAAACAAAACGAGTACCGTAACAGTATTTTGCTGCAAAAAGAGGCCATCAGCCAGCAGGAATACGACACCTCCTTAACTTCGTTAAATACATTAAAAGCACAAAGTGACGTTTTGAAGGCGCAGATAGCCAAAACCGAAATAAGGGCTCCATTTTCCGGCACTATTGGTTTACGGAACATAAGCCCCGGCGGGTACCTTTCACCTTCCACCTCAATCGCATCATTGGTAAATATCGACCCGGCGAAGGTTACCTTCTCGGTACCGGAACGTTACCTGGCTTTGATTAAAACAGGAACCAAAATTAGTTTCAACATTGAAAGCTCGCGAAATAATTTTTTGGCAACCGTTTATGCCATTGAACCTGCAATTGATTTAAGCTCACGTACCATAACCGTGCGTGCAAAGGCGCCAAACGCCGAAAACTTATTAAAAGCCGGTGCATTCGCCAAAATTAATTTAAAGCTTGACCAGATAGCCAAAACAATTATGGTGCCTACACAGTGCGTTATCCCCGACCTAAAGGATAACAAAGTATTTATTTATCATAATGGCATTGCTGAAGCAAAGATTGTAAAAACCGATTTACGCACCGACACCAGGATTGAAATAACAAGCGGGTTAAAAGCAGGTGATAGCCTGGTTGTTTCTGGTCTGATACAAATACGTAACAAGATTCCTTTAAAAGTTTTAAAAGTTATTAAGTAACACCTATTTATGAGTTTAGCGTCGGTAAGTATAAAAAGGCCCGTGTTGGCAACGGTGATGTCCATCGTTATCGTGGTGTTCGGTATCATGGGCTATAAGTTCCTCGGCATTCGGGATTTCCCGTCAGTCGATCCGCCTATTATTACAGTTTCCACCAGTTATTCAGGCGCTAATGCCGAAGTAATTGAATCGCAGATAACAGAGCCGCTTGAGAAGAGCATTAACGGCGTGCCCGGGATCCGCAATATTTCATCAACCAGTTCCGTAGGTTCAAGCCGCATAACCGTTGAGTTTAACCTTGACGCCGATCTTGAAACTGCAGCTAATGACGTCCGCGACAAAGTTGGCCAGGCGCAGCGGCAATTACCACAGGATATTGACGCTCCCCCTGTAGTAACAAAAGCTGACGCCAACGCTGATAATATACTCACGGTTACCTGTAGCAGCAACACCCGTAACATTAACCAGGTTGACGATTACGCCGAAAACGTGCTGCTGGAAGGGTTGCAAACCATACCGGGCGTTAGCCAGATCAATATTTTCGGACAAAGGCAGTATGCTATGCGCTTGTGGATTGACCCTAATAAGCTATCGGCATTAGGATTAACCGCAACCGACATCAAGAGTGCACTCGATGCAGAAAATGTTGAGTTACCTGCCGGAAAAATTGAAGGTAACAATACAGAAGTTGTGGTGCGGGCCATAGGAAAGTTGTCGACTGAAAAGGAGTTTAACAACTTGATTATCCGGGCCGATAGCAACCGGGTTGTTCACTTAAGTGATGTTGGATATGCGGTATTAGGTTCGGCAAACGAGGAGACTGCTTTAAAGGAATCGGGTATACCGATGGTAGGCTTGGCCATTATACCCCAGCCAGGCGCCAACTATGTGCAAATTGCAGAAGATTTTTATAAACGCCTTGAACAGATAAAGAAAGACCTGCCGCCGGATATACAGGTAAAAGTTATTACCGACAATACCAAATTTATCAAACAATCGATAAGTGAAGTTGAGGAAACATTGCTGGTTTCGTTTATACTGGTGGTTATTATTATCTATTTATTCTTTAGGGATTGGCTGATAGCTTTCCGCCCCTTGATTGACATACCGGTATCATTAATCGGTGCTTTTTTTATAATGTACGTTTTCGGATTTTCCATCAACATATTAACCCTGCTAGGCATTGTGCTGGCAACAGGCCTGGTTGTTGATGACGGAATTGTAGTTACCGAAAATATCTATAAGAAAGTTGAAGGCGGCATGCCGGTACGAAAGGCGGCATTTGCAGGTTCTGCCGAAATATTATTCGCCGTAGTCTCTACTTCGATAACCTTAGCTGCTGTATTTTTACCTATCGTATTTATGCAGGGATTTACCGGGCGGCTATTCCGTGAGTTTGCGGTGGTAGTTGCCGGTTCTGTTTTGATATCGGCTTTCGTTTCGCTTTCGTTAACCCCGATGCTTAATGTTAAACTGATCCGCAAAAATTCAAAAAAATCAAAATTCTACGAAAAAACAGAGCCGTTCTTCGTGAACATGACCAATTCCTATAAGGAAACCCTGGTTAAGTTTATGAAGGTGAAGTGGGTGTCTTTTATCATCCTGGCTATTTCGCTTGTAATAACAGGAGTATTGTATTTTGCCACACCTTATGAACTTGCACCATTGGATGACCGCAGTATGCTTCGGTATCAGGTGACTGGTTCCGAAGGCGCCAGCTACGAGTTTATGGCGAAATACATGGACAAGGTTTCTGACCTGGTCGCCGATTCTATCCCCGAGGCAAACGTAAATCTCGAGGTAATTTCACCCGGAAGCGGTGGTGGTTCATCAAACAGCGGATTTGGCCGTGTGGGCTTAGTGGAACCTGATAAACGAACGCGAACTCAGCAGCAGTTGGCCGATTATTTGAGTAAAAAGCTAGGCCGTTTTCCTGATGCGCGCGCGCTTGTGGTGCAGGAGCAAACTATAAGTGGCGGCGGTAGCGGTTCAAAAACATCATTACCAGTGCAGTTTGTTATTCAGAACCAGGATTTTGAAAAAATAAGAAAGGTTTTGCCGGAGTTTTTTGCCGAAGTTTCCAAAAGCCCTGTTTTCCAGGGGACAGACGTAGACTTAAAATTTACAAAACCTGAACTTCGTGTTACCACCGACCGTGACCGGGCTAAGGACCTCGGGGTATCCGTGGCAGATATTGCGACGGCGCTGCAGTTTTATTATAGTAACGGGCGTTTGGCTTATTTTCTCATCAACGGTAAGCAATACCAGGTAATTGCCCAGGTTAACCGGGCCAACCGCGACCAGCCGCTCGATTTAAAATCGGTATATGTGCGCAATGCAAAAGGTACGCTGATACAGCTTGATAACGTAGTAAAAGTTACTGAAGACGCTACACCGCCTGCTATTTATCATTTTAACAGGTATAAATCGGCAACCATATCATGCGGGTTGGCGCCCGGCCGCACCGTTGGGGACGGTATTGTTGAGATGAACCGGATTGCAAAAAGTTTGCTCGACGATACATACAGCACAACATTAAGCGGCACTTCCCGGGATGCTGCCGAAAGTGGCTCGAGCCTTATTTTTGCGTTTGCCTTTGCCATGCTGCTTATATACCTGGTACTTGCTGCACAGTTCGAAAGCTTTATGGACCCTTTTATAGTGATGCTTACCGTGCCGCTGGCTATTGCGGGTGCTTTCCTTTCGTTATGGCTGTTTAACCAAACACTGAATATATTCAGTGAGATTGGTATGATAACCCTGGTAGGTCTGGTAACTAAAAACGGTATTTTGATTGTGGAGTTTGCTAACCAGCAAATGGAGCATGGCCTTGCCAAGTATGAAGCGGTTGTTGAAGCGGCCACATCGCGTTTACGACCTATATTAATGACCAGTTTGGCAGTGGTATTAGGGTCGGTGCCGATTGCTTTTGCCTTGGGCGCTGGCGCTAAAAGTCGTGTTTCATTAGGCATTGTTATTATGGGCGGCGTATTGTTTTCGCTTGTATTAACGCTTTATATAATCCCAATGATGTACCTCATATTCGCCCCAAAAACCCGCCACGACCCGGATGCTGAAGACGAAGATGAAGTTAAGAAAGTAAGAAAGCCGCGAACTCCAAAATTGATAGAAAACGTATAAGCGATATGATTATTAAGAAATTAGGTTGCCTTGTTTTTTGGCTAATAGCATTTACGGCTTGTGCACAGGCCCAAACCGATACTGTACTTAGCTTGAAAGATGCAGTTGGGATTGCTTTGAAAAATAACTATCATATACAGCTGTCGAAAAACTATACAACGGTTGCACAAAATAATGTAACGCTGGGCAATGCCGGCTTTTTACCACAGGTTAATGGCACATTTACCACCACACACAGTATCCAAAACACTACCCAAACCCGCAGCGATGGCACGGTGAATGTTATTAAAGGGGCAAATAATGCCTCAACATCCTACGGCCCAAGCCTTAACTGGACTATTTTCAACGGTTTCGGCATGTTTGCCAATTACGATGCGTTAAAACAACGCAATGAGCTAAGCCAGGTACAAGGTCGCGATACTATACAAAGCACTATAGCCAGCGTTATAGAGACTTATTACAACCTGATAAACCTTAACGAAGGATTAAAGGCATTGCAGGGAGCTATCGCCATATCACGCACACAGCTTCGTTATGCCAATGATAAGTTCCAGGTTGGCCGGGCATCGAAGCTTGAAGTTTTGAACGCACAGGTGAGCCTCAATACCGATACGGCAAATTATTTAAACCAGTTGCAGCAGTTTAAGGCGGCCAAAATACAAATGAACCAATTGCTGGTACGAAACCTGCAAACAAACTTTGCCGTGGGCGATACCATTATTGTTGATGACAAGCTTGTATTGGGCGACATACTTTCGAAAGCCGAAAATCAAAACCCGGCAATTCTTTCGGCGCAGATAAATAAAAGGATTTCGGAAATTAATTTGAAGCAGGTGCAGGCCGGCCGGTATCCGCAGGTATCGGTAAACTCGGGTTATGCTATAAGCAACAGCCAAACGCCGGCAGGCTTTGCCCGGTCGCAGGACACGAAAGGCTTTAGCTATGGATTGACTGCATCTATCAATATATTCAACGGCTTTAACCAAAACCGGCTCGAGCGCAATGCAAGGATAGGTATCGATAATGCGAATATTAACTACAAACAGATAACATTAAACGTACAGGCCGAGATAAGCAACTTATATGTGAGCTACCTGTCAGGCCTCGATTTGATGAAACTGGGACAATCAAACGTTGATGTTGCCAAACGCAACCTGGAAATATCGTTGGATAAGTATAAGTTAGGTAACATCACCCCGCTGGAAATCCGCGAAGCGCAACGTAATTATTTGGACGCACAATCGAAATTTTTTGCGGCGCAATACCAATCAAAAAGCGCCGAGATTATGCTGAAAGAGATTACCGGGAGTATAAATATTGAGTGAAGCCGGGTGAACGGTTCTTAGTAGAAATCTTCATCAAAATTTAATATCACTTTTAAAAACTAATATTTTTTAAATTGGTTTAAAAAGCTATTTTTGAAGTTAATGGCTATTTGCTTTAAAACCTGTTTGCTGATTGATGACAATTACATTGATAATTTTGTCACACGTAAAATTTTAGAAGGCAGCAACTTTGCTGAATCTATTGTTGTGGTGCGGTCGGCTACAGAAGCTATTGCATCGCTAAGCGCGGGGACCATAAAGCCTGATGTTATTTTTTTAGATGTGCGGATGCCATTAATGAGCGGTTTCGAGTTTTTGGACGAGTATGACAAGATAAATATGGATAAAAGCAATATCAAAATATTTATGTTATCATCGTCATTAGACCCGATGGATATGCGCAAATCGACTGATAACAAATACATCACGCAGTTTATTCATAAACCACTCACCCAAAAAGCACTCGAAGAACTTTGTCCATGATTTTGGTGGCTGATAGCGGGTCGAGCAAGACCGACTGGTTGCTTCAGCTAAAAGACGGTGAAGTAAAACAATTCAGAACGGCCGGACTTAACCCTTATTTTTTAACAGAAAAAGAGATTGCCAAAATAATACAGGAGCAGGCTGTTGATATGATAGCTTATGCCGCTGATATTACCGAAATATATTTCTTTGGAGCAGGCTGCTCCAGCCCCGACAGGCACGAGATTGTCAGTAACGCCATCAGCCAGTTTTTTCCAAAATCATACATAAGCGTCGATAGTGACTTGTTGGGTTGCGCCTACGCCACTTGCGGGCACGAGAAAGGCCTTTGCTGTGTGCTGGGTACAGGCTCCAATATTTCGTTTTTTGATGGCGAAGATATTCATGCAGGCAAGCATGGCCTGGGTTTTGTTTTAGGCGATGAAGGCGCCGGCACCTGGTTTGGCAAAGCCCTGATAACCGATTTTTTGTATGGTAACATGCCGCATGATATCGGGCTGAAATTTGAAAATGAATATCATTTGGATAAGGCAACAGTCATTAAACGCGTTTACCAAACCCCCAATGCAAACTCATACCTGGCAACTTTTGCCCGCTTCATCAGCGAAATACGACAAACCGATTACGCGCAGAAATTATTGCAAAAAGGCTTGCTTGAATTTATTGACACCAATATAAAATCGTATCCACAATACCACCGTTACAAGTGCCACTTTGTTGGCTCAATAGCCTATGTTTTTACCGATGAGCTTACCCTGGTTTGCAAGGAAAACGGCGTGCAAATCGGCAAAATAATTAAACAACCAATACATGATTTGCTGGCGTTTATTTTAAGTCGTGAGAACTAATATTGGGGGATTTTGAGGCTTGGGTATCTCCATTTTTAATTTGACGATTTGACAATCAGATGATTTGAAAATGGGTAGCTTTATGATAAATGACAAGGCAGTTAATTTTCAAATTTTCAAATCAGCACATCTTCAAAATACTACTGGTTTGTATATTATTCGCTGCATGCATTCCAAACCCTTCAGCCACAAAAAAAACAGTTTTTAACATAAACCTTGACGAGGGCCTAAGCTCGTTCGACCCGGCATTTGCGCGTAACCAAAACACCATCTGGATGGTAAACCAGGTTTATAACGGACTGGTGCAGATTGACGACAGCCTTAAAACACGGCCATGTATTGCCAAAAGCTGGGAGATTTCGCCGGATGAATTGCTGTATACCTTTCATCTACGCAATGACGTGTATTTTCACGACGACCCACAGTTTAAAAACGGAAAAGGACGTAAAGTTGTAGCTGCCGATTTTGTGTATAGTTTTCACAGGCTGCTCGACCCAAAGGTAGCTTCCTCCGGCTCATGGATATTTAGTGATAAGATTTGTGATAATCCGTTTAAGGCTGTAAACGACAGCACCTTCCAGATACGCCTCAGGCAACCATTCCCGCCCCTGCCAAGCCTGCTTACGGCTCAATATTGTTCGGTGGTGCCCCACGAGGTGGTGGACCATTACGGTAAAGATTTTCGCCAGCACCCCGTCGGCACCGGCCCCTTCCGGTTTAAATATTGGAAAGAGGGGGAAGTAATGGTGTTGTTGAAAAACGAAAACTATTGGGAAAAAGATAAAGACGGCACTCCCCTGCCCCATTTGGATGCCATACGGGCAACTTTTATTGGCGATAAGCAAACTGCATTCATGGAGTTCATCAGCAAAAAGCTCGATTTTTTAAACGATATAGACGGCAGCTACCGCGATGATATTTTAACCAAAGCCGGGCAGATAACCACAAAATATAAAGGCAAATTCACCCTAAGTACAGGCCCTTTTACTAATACCATTTATCTCGGTATGCTGGTTGATAGCAGTTTAGCGATTGTAAAATCATCACCGCTTAAAAAGTTAAAAATAAGGCAAGCCATCAATTATGCAATCGACAAGCAAAAAATGATAAAATACCTGCGCAATAGCATGGGTACGGCCGGCAAAGCAGGATTTATACCCGTGGGTATGCCGGGCTACGATGATAAACTTGTTAAAGGTTATGATTACAATCCCGAAAAATCGCGGCAATTGTTGAAAGAGGCTGGATACCCCAACTGCAAAGGCCTTCCTGAAATAGCGCTGCACACTACTGTAGGCTACCGTGGACTAATTGAGTATGTACAAGGCCAGTTAGAACGTGTTGGTATAAAAACCAGTGTGGAGATAACCCAGGGCGCAAGCCTGCGTGAGCTGGTATCAAAAAACGGCGTCAACTTTTTTTATGGCTCGTGGCTGGCGGATTATCCCGACGGCGAGAATTATATGTCGGTTTTCTATTCTAAAAATAAAATCCCGTTTGGCCCCAATTATACCGGCTTCAACAACAAACAATTCGACAAACTTTTTGAGCAGGCCTACCACGAAGTAAACGACGAAAAACGTTATGCCCTTTACCGCGAAATGGATAACCTGGTAATGGCGCAATCGCCTGTGGTGGTGCTGTATTACGATAAGCGGGTTAATTTATACCAGAATAATATCTCCGGGTATAGCGTTAACGGGCAAAATTTACTGACGCTGAAAAGGGTGGTAAAGGCCCCCTAACCCCCTAAAGGGGGAATTTTTCGGCCGGTAATAAATCTTTCCCGCACCTAATACTTCCTCAATCGGCATTCCCGCATCCGCATTTTTTTAATCAATTGTACTTCAGGGCATCCGCGTTCACAACGTCCGAACCGCCTTTCACACTATCATTAACCGTATTACCTGTAATTACTATGGCATCAGCGCCTATTTTTTGGGCATACCTGACAAATTTAATTTTCACGGAATCCTGCCCGAAATTTAACAAATTCATGTGGCCGATTACCTTATAGTCCTTTTTAACATCATGGGTCGAATAGAAGATATCTACATGGGTGGTTGGCGGGTATTTCTCGCCAAAATAATCGGGCTCAATAACACGGCATGCTGTTAACAAAAAACAAAACGCTAGAGCGATAAGAAGGTAAATTTTCATGGTTGTAAGCTTTAATTTTATAAACTTAAGACCATGACGTTAAAGCAGGGTTTAGCGGATGTTATGTAATGTTGCTATTACAAAGGGAACCGGGATTTTCACTTGTTGTTTGTTTTCAAAAGGTGTTCAAGAGGACTTCGTCGTTAAGCGGATTTTAAGAGATTAAAAAGGATTCTTTTGCTCCCGCGCACAACAAAAAAAGCCTCCCCAATAGGAAGGCTCTTAAAAATTCTATAGATCCGCAATCAAATTACGAAGCCATCTGCCTCCTGATGATATTCAGCGCGCCGCCGGCTTTAAACCATTCTATCTGCTGTGCATTATAGGTATGGTTTACTGCGAACGATTCGGTTGTACCATCTTTATGATGCAGCACCACTGTTAACTGTTTGCCCGGCGCAAAGGTTGTTAAGCCGGTGATATCAATAGTGTCGTCTTCCTGTATTTTTTCGTAGTCGTTGCTGTCGGCAAAGGTAATGCCCAGCATGCCTTGTTTTTTAAGGTTAGTTTCGTGTATACGGGCAAATGATTTTACCAGTATGGCACGAACGCCCAGGTGACGTGGTTCCATAGCCGCATGCTCGCGCGATGAGCCTTCACCATAGTTTTCGTCGCCAACCACAATCGAACCAATTCCATGCGCTTTGTAATCGCGCTGGGTGGCAGGAACAGGGCCATATTCGCCGGTCAGTTCGTTTTTAACACTGTCGGCAGTAAGGTTAAAATAGTTAATGGCGCCAATCAGCATATTGTTCGATATGTTATCCAAATGCCCGCGGAACTTTAACCACGGACCAGCCATAGAGATGTGGTCGGTAGTACATTTGCCTTTTGCTTTGATCAGCAGTTTCAGGCCGGTAATATCAGTGCCTTCCCATGCGGCAAACGGATCAAGCAATTGCAGGCGCGATGATTTCGGATCTACAATTACATTAATCTGGGTGCCATCTTCGGCCGGGGCCTGGTAGCCTGCATCTTTAACAGCATAACCTGCTATCGGCATTTCAATGCCTACCGGCTCATCAAACTTAACCTGCTCGCCATTTTCGTTGGTGAGGGTGTCGGTTAATGGGTTAAAGGTTAAATCGCCGGCAATTGCAAATGCAGTCACGATTTCGGGCGATGCCACAAATGCGTGGGTATTTGGGTTACCATCCTGGCGTTTCGCAAAGTTGCGGTTAAACGAAGTGATGATAGAGTTTTTGCGTGTAGGGTCGTCAGTATGACGGGCCCACTGGCCAATACATGGACCGCAGGCATTAGCCAAAACCACACCGCCCATTTTCTCGAATGTGTCAAGGTAGCCATCGCGGTCTACAGTGTAACGCACCAGTTCCGAACCTGGGGTAATGGTAAATTCGGCCCTGGTTTTTAAATGTTTATCGATAGCCTGTTTTGCAATAGATGCCGAACGGGTAATATCTTCGTACGATGAGTTGGTGCATGACCCTATCAGGCCCACTTCCAGTTTTACAGGCCAGCCGTTTTCTTTAACTGCCGTTGCAAATTTCGATATCGGCCAGGCCAAATCAGGTGTAAACGGACCGTTCACATGGGGCTCCAGCTCGTTAAGGTTTATTTCAATCACCTGGTCGAAATAATCGGCAGGGTTAGCATAAACCTCAGGGTCGCCGGTTAAGTGTTCCTTTATCGCGTTAGCAAGTTGCGCAATTTCAGCACGTTTGGTACCGCTAAGGTAAGTTGCTGCTTTTTCGTCGTATCCAAATATTGAGGTGGTTGCACCAATCTCGGCGCCCATGTTACAGATGGTGCCTTTACCGGTAGCCGAAAGCGATTCAGCACCTTCACCAAAATATTCAACAATAGCGCCGGTACCACCTTTTACGGTAAGGATACCTGCCACTTTTAAAATAACGTCTTTTGCTGATGTCCAGCCCGATAATTTACCGGTCAATTTAACACCAATCAGCTTAGGGAATTTAAGCTCCCATGGCAGGCCGGCCATTACATCGCAAGCATCAGCGCCACCAACACCGATGGCAACCATACCCAAACCACCTGCATTAGGTGTATGTGAGTCGGTACCAATCATCATACCGCCCGGGAAAGCATAGTTCTCCAAAACCACCTGGTGGATAATACCGGCTCCCGGTTTCCAGAAACCCAGTCCGTATTTATCAGATACCGAAGCTAAAAAGTCATAAACTTCGCGGTTAACATCTTTTGCGGTACTCAAATCAGCATCCGCGCCAACTTTAGCTTGTATCAGGTGGTCGCAATGTACCGTTGAAGGAACAGCAACCTGCGGACGGCCGGCCTGCATAAACTGCAGCAAAGCCATTTGCGCCGTAGCGTCCTGCATAGCAACGCGATCGGGCGCAAAATCCACATAGTCAACGCCACGGCCAAAAGCGGTTTTGGCATCGCCTTCGCTCAGGTGGGCGTATAATATTTTTTCGGTTAAAGTAAGGTGTTTACCGGTAGCTTTACGGGCAGCAGCAACACGGGTGCTGTAGCGATCGTAAACCTTTTTGATCATATCTAAATCAAAAGCCATTTGTATTTGATTTTTAGGTGAGTAAAAGAAAAAACTGGCCTGAACAGCCAATGCGGCGAATTTACAAAAAATAGGGCTAAAAGGAAGTCGGGGGATTGTACAAATGTTATTTGGATAGGTTCTAAATAGAGATTGGAGGTTAGTTGATTAGAGATTAGTTGAATGGCGGGAACAGATTATAGGTTATGGGTTGCTGTTAACCGAAGTTTTTTATTAATGATAAAACAGGCTAATGTGAAAACCGCTATCGAAGTAAACAGCGCGAGCAAGTAAAAAGGCATACCCAAAAGTTCCGGCAAATCCTTTTTAGTTGTGGGTAAAAACAAAAACGAAGTTGCTGCGGCGTTGATAGTGGCGTGAACAATCATGCCAGGGAAAACCGATTGGGTTTTGTAATAAACCCATCCTAAAAATAGTCCTCCAAAAAATGCCGGTAGTGCCTGCCAGGGATTGAGGTGTATAGCAGCGAAAAATATTGCTGAAATGATAATTGCTTTTTGAGGAGAATAATTTTGCAATAAACCTTTTAAAATAATTCCACGACATAGTATCTCTTCTAATATCGGCGCAGCGATAACTACTGTAGCGATAGAAAAAATATCTTTTGTAAAGGCACGTTCAAAAAACTTCTGCACCGAAGCCGGCATCGGTAGTATACTGGCTATTTGTGATAAAGGGACAACCAGCGCCAGGGTGCCGACAATTACTACCGGAATAATCCATGGCTGGAATTTGCTAAAATTAACTTTCACAGGATAGCCTTGTTGCGTTTTGATTTTTCGCACCGCATAGTTTATAGTCAATAAAAGCGGCACCACATATCCTACCAGGCTTAATATTGATTTAAATAACGGCGAAACTGATTGCTGTGAAATAAGCACTATAACTAATGGTATGGCAACCAGCAGCGAATTTAAAATCAGGATAAAAAATAAAGTAACAATGGATCGAATCGTTGGATAGGTATACTTTCGGATTCTATCGGTGCTTGCCAGTGCAGGGAAAAGCGCTTCCTTCGGGTCAGTTTGGGTCATAAACCAATATTACGAACAAAATTAAAAAAGGCGAAACTATTAGATGGGCTTTGCTTCAAAAGGCAGAAATAAATTTGAATACAATCATCGCAGTAATACAGGTTCCGGCATACTCCTAAACTCATACCCCTCCCTACTCCACACCTCCATCGCCCTCGGCAATGCATACTCCATCCTTTCCTTTGCTTTTAAACTATCATGAAATAATACCATATCTCCGCCCCGGGTTTTCTTCAAAACATTATCTAAACATTTCTCCGGTGTTATGGCCACATCAAAATCAGCAGAAAGGACATTCCACATAATGGCCTGCACACCCGGTTTTGCTTCCTGCAACAATTTTAACTGAGTTTTTTTCATGCGCCCATATGGAGGGCGAAACAGTTTTGTATCCAGCAATTCATCGGCCTGTAAAAAATTATCGAGATAAACTTTATCGTCTGTATCCCAGCCTTTAAGGTGGTTAAAAGTGTGATTACCTATAGCGTGCCCGTCATTTTTTACCTGTTCAAATATATCGGGGTGCTTGCGTACATTATCACCAATACAAAAAAAAGTAGCTTTGGCTTTGTACTGTTTTAAAATATTTAAAACAAACGGTGTAACAATTGGTATAGGGCCATCGTCAAAAGTCAAATAAATGCACCGGGGGTTATTCGGGCCATCCCATACAAAATTGGGATACAGCTTTTTAAGCAGCCGCGGTGTTTTTATAAGATACATTTTAAATAGTTAATGGTTGTTGGTTCATTGTTCATGGTAACATCAGCAACGGTTAGCTTCAAAGCCCAAAACAGGCCTAAATGTATTAATTATTAACTAAAAGGTAGTGGTTGTAGCTACTATGAACTATTAACTATAACCCATGAACAAAGATAACCTTATGACTCAAAGTATATTAAAATTAAAAAGGGTAGCAGTGCTAAGTATTGTATGCCTCGGCATGGCAAGCTTAACGGCAAGTGCCCAGGAGGTGATAAGCCTCCAGGAGGCAGTTAACCGCACCTTAGCCAACAATCTCACTATTAAGCAAGCGCTAATAACCGAAAAACTGGGTACAGAGGATTATAACGCAACAAAATACAACCAGTTGCCTACCTTAAATGCAAACGGCCAGGGTGGCTATTACTTTGGTAAAACACAGGTGCTCGGGGCGTTTGCTTACGCATCATCAACGTTAAACATTAACGGCAACGCACAGGCGCAATTCACCCTTTTCCAGGGCGGGCAGTTACGCAACCAGATTTTGCAAAACAAACTGACACTTGACGCCGATAAAACCAGCACCGCAAAAATCAAAAATGACCTGTTGCTAAATGTGGTTACCGACTACCTGGTAATACTTACCGACCAGGATTTAGCTATTGCCGCAAAACAGCAAATTGACCTGGCGAAAATAACTCTGGACCGTGCACAGAAAAACTTCGACCAGGGCAATGCCACGTTGGCGGATTTGGCCCAGGCAAAATCGCAGGTTTCAACCGCCGAACTGAATTCTACAAATGCACAAAACCAGGTTGACCTTGCTATATTGATTTTAAAGCAATATATGGAGATGGACCCGGCAACAAACATAGCTGTTGAGAAACCCGACATTAGCAAACTAACCGATGTAAAAACGGTTTACGATGCTACCGAGGTTATTAAAACCGCTTTTACCACTAATCCGGATATCAAATTAGCCGAATTGCAACAGCAGGTTTATGCGCAGGCTATTAAAGTAGCGCAGGGGGCCTACTATCCTACCCTTGTTATGTTTGGCGGTTTAGGTACCAGTTACTCAAACCAGGCGCGGACTGTTACGGGCGAAACTGTAAGCGGCACCACCACCATTGGTACGGTTGAAGGCACCGGTCAAAATGTTGTTACCCCTAATATAATATCCACAGTGTCGCCGGTTTCTTTCGGCAGCCAGTTGAACAACAACTTTAACAAGTCGATAGGGTTAAGTTTACAGATACCCATTTTCAACCATTTTGCTACACGCACAGCAGTAACCAAAGCTAAACTGGCTTATCAGAATGCAGATTTAAATACCCGGATCGCAAAAAATAATTTAAGCAAAACCATTATACAGGCCACGCTGGATTTATCGGCCGCCGAAAAAAGCTATCAATCGGCGTTGCAAACATTCAATTCGAATAAAGAGGCTTTAAATGTCACCAAGCAACGTTACGACGCGGGCTTTGTAAATACACTGGACTATAACACGGCGCTTACCAACTTCAACAAATCGCAAAACGATATGATTGCTGCTCAATACCAGGTAATCTTCCGCAGTAAAGTAATTGATTATTATTTGGGTAACACGATAACGTTATAGACGTCAGAAAAGTCCGAAAGAAAAAATTAGATAAAAGCAAAAAACAATAAAATCCGAATTCGAAAATCCGAACTCCGAAATCAAAAATAGAATCATGGGAAAAACTACAAAATATATTCTGATAGCATTAGGCGCGGTGATTGTGCTGCTGGTGGTGTTAAACGCAACCGGTATTATCGGCAAGCCTAAAAAAACGCAGGTGGCTACCGAAAAAGCTACCAGCCGCAATATCAATGAGTCGGTATCGGCAAGCGGTAAAATTAAACCGCATATTGAAGTAAAAATTAGCCCGGAGGTTTCGGGTGAGGTTGTCGAACTCCCGGTAAAGGAAGGCGATGTGGTTAAAAAAGGCCAGTTGCTTTGCAAAATCAGGCCTGACATTTTGAAATCAGGCTATGACCGTACCGTTGCAGCGTATAATACACAGAAGGCAAGTGTTGGTAACTCTAACCAAATGCTTAAACAAGCCGAGGCAACCTTCCAGAACCAGGCCGCAATTTATAAACGTGACCAGGCTTTATATAATAATAAGGTATTAACTGCGGCTGAATTTGATGCAGCAAAAGCGAGCTACGAAGGCGCAAAGGCTGGTCTTGAAGCTGCCAGGGAAAACGTTATAGGCTCAACCTATGGGTTGGCACAATCACAAGCCTCGGTGAAAGAGGCCCAGGACAACCTGGCTAAAACAACTATTTATGCACCCGTCGACGGTGTGATATCAAAACTATCCATCCAGTTGGGCGAGCGTGTATTAGGAACCCAGCAATTTGCAGGTACCGAGATAATGACTATATCAGACCTTAGTCAGCTTGACGTAAATGTGGATGTTAACGAAAATGATATCAACCGCATCAAACTTGGTGATTCATCAAAAATTGAAGTTGACGCCTTTTATGGTAAAACGTTTGGCGGCAAAGTAATTGAAATAGGCAGCGCAGCCAACGTGGTAGGTACCAATGCCGACCAGGTTACCAATTTTACCGTTAAAGTTAGGATTAGCCCCGAGTCGTTTAAGGACTTGTTGCTAAAAACTGCCGCTAACCCAATCCCTTTCCGTCCGGGATTGACCGCCACTGTTGATATCAACACAAATCATACATATGCGTTATCGGTGCCTATTCAGTCGGTAACTACACGCCAGGTAAAAAAGGACAGCACAGGAGTAAAAAAGGATGAAGATAAATCAAAGCCAGCAATAGTTGAGCCCGCAAAAGAGTATGTGTTTGTTTATGGTGCCGGAAAAGTAAAACAGGTGCAGGTAACAACCGGTATACAGGACGATACTTATATCCAGATATTATCAGGTTTAAAAGCCGGCGACGAGGTGGTATCCGCACCATTTGCCACCATATCAAAAGATTTGAAAGACAAAATGGACGTTGAAAAGGTTGACAAGAGCAAGTTGTTTGTACCGACGTCAAATTAGTAAACCTATACCAGCATTGTAGTATAGTTTTGCGTTCCTGTTCACAGTGAAACACAAGGAACAGGGTGGAACAGGAACAGGTTATGTCTCGGGGCGAAAAAGCTTGTTTCTGAGTCAATAACGCACTTTTTAACTCATCTGCTACCCTAAAAAATGCAAAAAGTACTGACAAATTAGTGTCAGTACTTTTTGTAAAAAATGCTTTCTCCCTGTTGCGATTATGCCTGTTCCGAACAACGGCACAATTAATACACATCCTGAAACCACCTCATCACACACAAAAATCCAAACTATTATATAGCTTTGTTCCTTTCTATAAAACCTGGCGTTTTAGTTGACCGTTTCCAGTTGGCCCTGATCAGTTAAATACTGCAAGTCGTCGGCCACTGCATACTGCCAACTGCAAATCAAAAACTGCCAACCGGAAACAGACCTATGGACAAAACAAAAACAATAGCCGTAATAGGCGGTGGCAGTTGGGCTACAGCCAACGTTAAGATACTTTCGGATAACGATACCCCAAAAGAGATTTTTTGGTGGATGCGAAACGAGAATGCGGTCGAGCATATCCAGAGGTTTAAACATAATCCCAACTATATCAGTTCCGTTGAGATAAGTGTTCCTGCCCAAAATATCTCAACCGATTTAAAAGCCACCATCAGCCAGGCCGAATTTGTTTTGCTTAACGTGCCTGCTGCTTTCCTGAAAGAGGCCCTCAAAAGCATTACGCCCGCCGACCTTGCCGGCAAAAAAATAATATCGGCCATAAAAGGCATCGTACCCGATGAAAATCAGATTATAGGCGAATTTTTAAACCAGCATTATAACATCCCATTCAGCCACTTTATTGTAATCAGCGGGCCATGCCATGCCGAGGAAGTTGCGTTGGAAAAGCTATCGTACCTCACTATAGCATCGCGTGATAATGAGCTTGCGGCCGAATTCGCCGGCATGTTCAGCACCCGGTATATTAAAACTATTGTTTCTGATGATATCTATGGTACCGAATACGGCGCCGTACTAAAGAATATATTTGCCATTGCCAGCGGTATTTGTCATGGAGTTGGTTATGGCGATAATTTCCAGGCAGTGCTCATTGCAAATGCCATCCGCGAGCTGAAACGTTTTGTTGATGCCGTGCACCCCATTAGCCGCGACATAATGGAATCGGCCTACCTTGGTGACTTGTTAGTTACAGCATACTCGCAATTCAGCCGTAACCGCACCTTTGGCAACATGATAGGCAAAGGCTACACAGTAAAGTCGGCACAGCTGGAAATGAATATGATTGCCGAGGGCTATTATGCAGTAAATTGCCTACACCAGGTAAATAAACAGTACAAAGTGAGCATGCCCATTTGCAACGCTGTTTATGCTATTTTATACGAGAAACGGCCGCCCGCGCTGGAAATGAAACATTTGGCAGAACATTTGAGTTAGGTATTTGAATTAACTCAAATACTACCATGAAACATTTATTTAAAGTAGCTTTAGTAGCTGCCGGAATTTTTTCGTTTGGAGCCGCCAGTGCCCAAACCCACAAGGACTCTACTGTCGGCCAAAAAATAGACAAGACAGCGACAAAAGTTGGCCATAAAACTTCACAAATTGCTGCGACAGGCGCCGCAGCTATTGTTGATAAAAAATACGAAGGTAAATGCGGCCCTAACGGACAAACTGTTTACATCAATAAACATTCGCATTACTATTACATCAGCAAAAAAGGACACAGGATTTATCTGAAAAAATCACAATTGATGGATAAACATGAAGATTAATTTTGTATATTTAAACAGCATCCCTTAAACGGGGTGCTGCTTTACTGCCATGAAAAAGTTCGTGTTAATATTTATTCACCTGGCTTGTACCGTAGTGTTGTTTGGGGTAGCCTGTACGTCAAGTACGCCGAATGCCAAACTCAAATGCAGCTGGAAATCAAAAGACGGCACCACCAAACTTAAAATAACCGATAAAGGCTTTACGATGGATGATGGCGAAGCCATAGCAGAAGACTATTTTGTAAAAGGCGACACCATTTTCACTTCATTTGAAGGAAACAAACCCTATACCGCTTTCTTAATTCAAAAACTCGACGAGCATAACCTTAAACTAATGGGGCCGGACTCTGTGGCGGTGGAGTATAGCCGTTAGTTCGTAGTTGATGGTTCATAGTTCATAGCCGAAATTGCCTTCTCCACGCGTCATTGCGGAACGAAGCAACCTAACCACGCCGTCATTGCGAGGAACGAAGCAACCTCTACATAGGACATTCATGAACCTTACAGTAAAAAGGAACCTTAAAGCGGCGGATAGGTTACCACAAGCATTTTGCTCCTTGATTTGCGCGCGTAGAGTTTGCTTCGTTCCTCGCAATGACGCGATGGTGAACCCCCCAAATGCAGAAACCCCCATGCCTTGCGGATGAGGGTTTTGCAAACAAACTAACTAAACTAAACCAGTGCCCGAACCACCAGGCACCTTATGAAAAACTAAACTAAAATCTTCTGCGGCGTTCAGGACGGTCTTCCTTTCGTTTTCCTGAGAAGTCACGGAAGCCGCCACCTGCCGAGCCATTTCTGTCTCCGCCTTTGTAGCCACCTTCACGGCGTTCGCCACCACCACTGCGTTCGCGGTTGTAGCCGCCTTCGCGACGCTGGTAACCACCGCCACCGCCGCCTTCGCGACGTTCGCTGCTGCCTTCGCCGGATATTTCTATCCGTACAGGGCGGCCTTTAAACTCGGCGCCGTTAAAGCCCGCTGTTACCTTCTCAACGTCGGCATTCGGAACTTCAAAAAACGAGTAAACACCTTTAACATCTATTTTGCCAACAGTACGTCCGCTTATTTTGCTTTGGTTGCAAATGTAACCCAGCAAATCGCCGCGGTTAAATTCGTCAACCGAACCTAAGTTGATAAACAAACGTGTATATTCTGATTTGCCGGCTTCGCCGCGTGGTGCGCGTTCGCCGTCCCTTTCAAAGCGACGTCCTTCTTCAAGCGGCGCATTCAAATCTGGGGCATTTTTGTAATAATCAAGGAAACGGTTGAATTCAATTGACGCAAAACGTTTAATGAAATCCTCTTTGGTTAAGTCTTTAAACTCTTCCATTATCCGCGGCAGGTATTGCTCAATTTGCTGCTCGTTAACCTGTACATCATGTATTTTGTGTACAATGCTGAACAATTGTTTTTCGCAAACATCAAATCCTGTTGGGATTTCAGCTTTAACAAATTTCTTACCTAACCCACGCTCAATCTGGCGAATTTTACCCAATTCCTTTGCATTGATGATGCTTATTGATACACCTGTTTTACCGGCACGGGCTGTACGGCCGCTACGGTGAGTGTAGTTTTCAACCTCATCAGGAAGTGAGTAGTTAATAACGTGTGTAACGTCGTTAACGTCGATACCACGGGCGGCAACGTCAGTAGCTATTAAAAGCTGCAGGCTGCGGTCACGGTAGCGTTTCATCACCTTGTCGCGTTGTTGTTGAGAAAGGTCTCCGTGTAACGAGTCGGCATTGTAGCCGTCTTTCAACAAAGCTTCTGCTATATCCTGTGTTTCAATTTTGGTACGGCAAAATACTATACCAAAAATATCAGGGTTAAAATCAACAATACGTTTAAATGCGGCATACTTGTCACGGGCACGCACTATGTAGTACTCGTGCTCAATGTTGGCATTACCGGTATTCTTTGTGCCCATGGTAAGCTCAAAAGGCTCGTTCATGTACTTTTTCGCTATGCGGCGAACTTCAGTAGGCATTGTGGCCGAAAACAACCACGTTTTTTTGGTATCCGGAGTAGTGGATAAAATACTGTCAATGTCTTCCTGGAAACCCATGTTCAACATTTCATCAGCCTCATCCAATACAACAAACTTAACCTGGCTAAAGTCGATAGCCTTACGGTTAATAATATCAAGCATACGGCCAGGGGTGGCAACAACAATTTGCACACCGCGTTTTATCTGGCGTAGTTGATCAGAAATACTTGCTCCACCATAAACGGCAACAACATTAACGTTGCCCATTTTTTTGGAGTAATTTTTTATGTCATTCGTGATTTGTAAACAAAGTTCACGTGTAGGGCACAATATAAGTGCTTGCGGATGATTTTCTTCGAAGTCCAGCAGTTCCAATAGCGGTAGTCCGAAGGCAGCAGTTTTACCAGTGCCGGTTTGGGCTAATCCGACAAAATCGTTGCTGCCTGTTAACAATACCGGAATTGACTGTTCCTGGATTGGCGTAGGGTTTTCAAACCCTAACTCAGAGATGGCATTAACAATATCATGACGGATTCCCAGATTAATAAATGGGTTCATGAATTTAAATAACGGATTTAACTACATCGTCAAATCGGGCGCAAAGGTATGCTTTATTTTCTACAATTCAAATACCTATTTTAATAATTATGATATTGGTAATTTATCGGTAAGATAAAAGCCATCGGCGTTTGACATTTACAGTTATAGGGCGTTATTTTTCTGCCGCACATACTGCGAAATATTTCATTTTTTTCTACATTTATATAATTAAAGCCCTTAATACACTTAAACCTTTTTATCATGAATACACTAAAAAACGGATCAACCTGCGGCGAGGTAACCATGCTGCAACGCGCACTTTCCCTGTTAGGATACAATTGTACAGTAGACGGCGACTTCGGCCCGGGCACACAGGCTGCGGTTGAGCAATTTCAGACCGCGCAGGGCCTTACCGCAGATGGCGTAGCCGGACCCGACACCTGGGGCGCTTTGGATAATCTTGCGCCACAGGGAATGGATATCTATCACGGCGACAGTATAACCTGGGGCAACCTTTCGCCACACATACAATTTGTTTATTGCAAATGCAGCCAGGGTGCCACTTATAAAGACCCGATGTTTACCAGTAACGTTAATTCGGCTAAGGGCAAGGGGCTTATTGTGGGCGCCTACCATTTCCTAACGTTTGCCGATTCGGCACAAGTGCAGGCAAATAACTTTTTGGCCGGCGGCTTTGATTTTTCTGCGCCCGGCTCGTTGCCACCGGCCCTGGATGTGGAATGGCAGGTGGGCAGCGATGATGCAGAAACCAACGAACTTAACCAATTTATTACCGATAATAAAGACGCCTGTGTACAGATCATTGCCGACTGGCTTGATATTGTAGCGACACAAACCGGGCGTACCCCGGTAATTTATACAGCAAAAGGCTTTATGAATGAATATTTTAGCGGCGTTACCGAGTTTAGCAATAACCCGCTTTGGATACCGGCTTACCAACAGCAACAGCCGGGCTTGCCGGCAGGCTGGACCAGCTACGCCATTTGGCAGTATAGTGATAACGCAACTATTCCTGGTACCGATGGTGGGCTTGATCTTGATATTTTTAACGGCAGCGGAGCCGACCTTAAAAAGTTTGCGCTTATTGCGGTGCCGGCGTAAATATTGAGTAATTAACCACTATTTCTTCAAAGGGGCCATATAAAAGGGCTCCTTTGCTTTTGGTAAAGGGCGAATTTTGGGCACTTTAAAATTTTTCATTCGAATTCATTTAGAGGAATTTTTTTAATCGTTTTGATAACTTGCCAAAAAACCCAGATCGTATTTGCTTCTTTGACAAAAAGTCTTTAATTATTTTGGAATTTATCTCGTTCCAATTTTTGTAATCATATAGGTAGAGTCCACTATAATTATCGAAAAATACTTTTACACGCTCGTTGAACTTTTTCTGCGCCCTTTTGTCAGAGTGTCTGCCCAAGCGTCTCCATTCTTCTATCAGATATCCCATTTCATTTGTTTCATAAGGTGTAAACTCTTTTCTATATGTGAATTTACTTAACACTGATAACGCCTTATCAGTATTTATTTTATGAATAAGAAATTGTAGATTTATTAGTCCAAAAATTACCCGTATCTGTAAAATATCGTCTGTTAAATTTACAGAATTCAAAACGACAAGCAGATCATTCAAATCCCGGCAAAGAGATATATCGATAAAAAAACGATCGGAATCTCCTTCAGTCGAGACGATCCAGTCTGCGTGGCCGATAACTTCTTGTTTCGAAATCAAATCAAGTTTCAGACATTCACTAAAAACCCCGAAAAGCGGTTTCATCTCGTTGGGGTCAGTGTGTCCATGGGTTTTTGCTTTTATTTCATCTTTCCAATGGTACAATCCGCCCTTCTCAAACACCCGCCTTTCAAAATCCGCCCGATAAACTCTGCCAATGAATTGGTTAAAGTTATTTTTTCACTATCCGAATCAGCTATGGAAATTGAATACTGATTAGGAATTTCAGGATTTATTTCCAATCCCCACATTTCCGAATAGATCATGTATTCCGCTACCCATATTGATTTATCCTTCATTTTATTGCTTATCATTTCCCCAAGCGGTATCATATTAAAAATGTCTTCGTCAATTTCAAAGCCATCGGTAAAGCGATATAGGGTTTTAAAATCATCGGGTAACGTAATGCCGTAAGTACACTCAACTTTGTTTATTAACGTTTCGTTGGCTCCCGGATGCAGCGTTAATTTAAAAGATCCGCTGTAAGATTCAAGCAGTTCAAAAGCATTATTTATAGTCATGATAAAATTAACCAGGCTAAGCCTGAATTTAGAATGAAATAATAGCTAAAGGTCGGCTTAATTATAACTTTCAATACATCACCAATAGTGATTTGCAATTACTTGAAGTTATAGATCGGTTTACAAGATTTAGTTTGTGACCTTCCCCTATTCTTGTTTAAATCTGCAATGGTTCGAAAAATCCTTTATCGCTTAGTTACTATAAATTATCATAAATAAAATCGTTATCTTTCCCTTATGAAATCAAAAACCTTACTTTTTTTATCCTTCATCCTGTTCGCAAAATTTACATTTGCGCAGGAGGATGTCCAGAAGGCTATGGATACTACCACCTTCGGCAAAAATGCTGCAGTCGGTAAATATGCTGATATCCGCGGCTTTAAAATGTATTATGAAACTTACGGTAAAGGCGAACCGCTGCTTATCATCCATGGCAATGGCGGCTCTATCAATAATTTTTTATACCAGATACCCTACTTCGCTAAAAATTACCAGGTAATTATTGCAGACAGCCGATCGCAGGGCAAATCAATAGATCATACTGATTCATTATCGTACGAGATGATGACCGATGACCTGAATGCTCTTTTAGATAAGCTGAACCTGAAACAATGCAATGTAATTGGCTGGAGTGATGGCGGTATTGAGGGACTGATGCTGGCCATGCGCCATCCTGAAAAAGTGAAGAAGCTGGCAGTAACCGGCGCAAACCTTTGGCCGGATACCAGCGCGGTGGACCCATTTGTTTACGACTATGCAGTAAAAATGAACCTGAAAGGCCAGGATACCATCAAAAAGATAAAGAATGTAACACCAGAAATGAAGGACCAGCTTAAGCTGCTGCACCTTTTAAGCTACGAGCCACATATAAAGCTGGAGGATGTAAAGAAAATTACCTGTCCCACGCTTGTTATTGGCGGCGACCATGATGTGATACGCACCAAACATACTATGCTGATAGCGGAAACTATCCCTAATTCCTATTTATGGATATTGCCAAACTCAGGACACTCCACGCCTATTTTTTATAAAGACATGTTTAACCAGGTGGTCGGCGACTTTTTCACAAAGCCGTACAGGAAAATTGAAAAGTATGGGAGGTTTAATTAGCGCGGCAAAACCACCGTTGATTAAGTTGAGTGGTGAGTAATGGATTAAGTTAAGGAACAATTGTTTTAGTTCTGTTATATGGAAGACATAAATCCAAAAGTCGAAATAGAAATTGAAGAACAGGATTCGTTAACCGAAAATCAAAGGAAAATACCTTACAAAAGCCTTGAACAAGCGGACGTCGGGCTGGGTAATTCTTTGAAAGTGGTAAATGAAAGATTGCGTCTGAATTATGGTTGAATAACGCAAAATCTTGATTTAAAACAAAAGCGTAAACCCTTTACCTGTTGCAGGCTTATCAATCTCTTCAAATTTTTTTATTTCCGATGATAAAAGCCGGGAGTATTCTCCCTCCATAAATTTTCGAAAGATTGAAATATCATCGTTTTCGCGGGTAGCAATCAAGGCCTCAATATACTCGGCTTTTCCTTCAGAATGTACGATTGCCAGCGGGAAGCCGTAAAACGCCTGGATATAATTCATTAGCAGGCGCGATGTTCGGCCATTGCCATCATAAAAGGGATGAATACTTACAAGATTATAATGTGAATCAAAAGACAAATTAATTTTTTGGAGGTCACTTAAATCCCGCTTCATTAAATCAGTTATCCTTGAAACCATCTTTTCGGTAAGCGCAATTACCTTATCATAATTAGGAAAATAAGTTGAGCCGGCAGACACATTACCTTTCCTGAATTCGCCTTTGCTTGCGTCAACAGTGCCGAAAACGGTATTATATAACTGACCGGTACTTTTTACGACAACAGCGTTGATTTCCTTTATAAATTCAACAGTGACATTGCGTTTAACTTTTGCCTGTTGAAGAATAAAGTTTAGCGCAGCAAAATGGTCGGTCACCATCAAACTGTCGTTTATAGGTTTCCCTTTAGGGGTTAGACCTTCATCAAGCAGCACCTGCGTTTCAATCTCGGTTAAAGTTGAGCCTTCTATCTGGGTTGAGTGATGAACGATAGAAATCAGGTTGAATTTTTCATGGTCAATCACATCGGCGATTCCCAATGCTTTGTACCTGTCAACTAATCCAACTATATCCATTTAATGTAAATCACTACCTAATCAAGTCACACTTCTACCTTAACCTGTCCGCCGATTTCACCAGCTTTTCATCGGCTTTGATGGCCCTGATAGCCAGCAATATAAGCAGCATGCTGAACGAGGAAAGGAAAAGGCCTATCCCGAAGTTATGGGTATCAATCTGTACGCTGCCCATAACGCCCTTTGCCATCTGCGACAGCCAGAAGCTATAACCAACTATCACCAGCAATGTGCTATAGCTAAGCGCTATTTGCTGCTTGCGATTTTTGTATAAAAAAATGATGATCAGTGGAATCAAACCGATGATGGCTGTAGCAATCGTTATCCCCATAAAAAATTGGGTATGGGTGTGCTGTCCGTTTATATCCTGGAAAACCCCGGTTACCATTATCGTTAATGGTTTGCCATCTACATAAACATTGTGCACCAATGGAAAAAGGAACAGGGCAAACATAGCTAATGAAGCTAATAACAGGTAAATGCTTTGTACTCGTTGTAACATAGTATTAGTTTATAAGGCAAAGATAAGCTGTTTTGCTAATTATTTGCTGTGTGTGTTGTATTCAATAAATATCGTACTTTTATTTGCTGATTTAACCCCTGATTGACATGGCCGATCCGACTGACCCTTCACCCTCTTTGCAACCTAAAGATGTGCAGATTGATGATATGCTGCTGAAAAAAACTTTCCTGGAGCACCTGAATTACATTTATTTTGGAAAACAACACCTCATCAGTTTCTTTAACGAGGTAAAAAGTATTGCAAAATTAAATGTTTTAAAACAAGCAATACAGGAAGGTATTGACGATACTGAAAGCCAGATTAAACAAATGGATGAAATATACACGGCAATTGGCGAAACACCATCCCAAACTAGCACGCTGGGTATAAAGGCAATGACGCTGGAGGCTTACATTGCAACCATTAAAGCCGGTAAAACCCCGCTCGAAAAAGATGTATTTATACTTTTTTATTTACAGCAGATAGAGGGAATTGAAATTACCTACTTTAAAGTATTAAAGAACCTGGCCAAAGCTATAGGCTACAGCAGCTCTTTTTTAGACCAGCCTTTTGATCTGGCTGTTGAGAACAAGATTTTGTTTGAGTCGATTTATAAAGAGTATATTTCTTAAATTTTTGTAAGGTTGGAAAGTTGCAACGTTAAAAGGTTGTGCCCTTGTTGTTCGGCTTGTGCTCTTAACTTTAAAACCTTCCATCGTTTCAACATTACAACATCCTCACTACCTTTGCCCCGTGGCCAAACGACGCTATTTTATTGAACTCTCTTACGACGGCACCAACTATCACGGTTGGCAAACACAGCCAAATGCGGTAGCTGTTCAGCAAGTATTGGATAAAGCCCTTGCTACTGTTTTGCGCCAGCCTATAGAAACCGTTGGTTGCGGGCGTACGGATACCGGCGTACATGCCAAAGAGTTTTTTGCGCATTTCGATGTGGAGACCATAGACGATAGACCATGGACCATAGATGAAACTGCAACTGTTGTTAGAAGTTTAAATTCTATTCTGCCTAAGGATATCGCTGTAAAAAACATCTTCCCGGTTACTGCCGAAGCACATGCGCGGTTCGATGCCACTTTACGCAGCTACGAATACCATATCCATTTTAATAAGAATCCTTTTAAAACCGGTTACTCGTGGGAACTGCGGGATAGACCGGATGTGGAATTGATGAACAGAGCTGCGGTGATAATTATGGAGCACTCCGATTTCAGCTGCTTTAGCAAATCAAACACCCAGGTAAAAACTAATAATTGTAAAATATCAAAAACCGGGTGGATCATTGAGGGCGACAGCATGGTATTCCAGATATCTGCCGACCGATTTTTACGCAACATGGTACGGGCGATAGTAGGCACATTGATTATGGTGGGCCGCAAAGAGATTGAACCGGAAGCCGTTCGTACCATCATCGAAAGCAAAAACCGCAGTAACGCGGGCATGTCCGTACCTGCATGCGGGCTATTCTTAACCAGAGTGCAATATTAGCCTCCTACCCCCCCTAAAGGGGGAACAAAAAAGGAAAATTTTAAAATTATACGATAACTTTGAATTTAAGTGAGCAACAATAAAAATACAAATTCAAAAGTTCCCCCTTCAGGGGGCGGAGGGGGCATTACCGGTAAAGCGCTCGATTGGAAACTGCTGGGGCGGATAATGCATTATGTAAAACCCTACCGGTCCACTTTTATCATAGCTGCATCCCTTACTATATTTTTAGCAGCCAATGCTTTGGTGCAGCCTATACTGATCCAAAAAACGCTTGATAACCATATTCTTACCGACGATTATAACGGCTTGGTTTTTATGATCGGGCTGATGATTGCGCAGTTGGTTATCCAAACTGTTGCTCAATATTATCAAACATACTTAACCAACTCGCTGGGTCAATCGGTAATCCGTGATTTGAGGATCGACGTATTTAATCACATCACCAGCCTACGCTTGAAATATTTCGACCGTACACCAATCGGTATGTTAATAACGCGAACTGTTTCTGATTTGGAAACCATTGCCGATATATTTTCGGAAGGATTGATATCTATTATGGGCGATTTACTGCTGGTTGTGGCTGTAATTGGTGTTATGCTTTACCAGGACTGGAAGCTGGCGCTGATTACCATGATACCGATGCCGTTCCTGCTGTTGTCGACATATGTGTTTAAGGAAGCTATTAAGTCGTCTTTCCAGGAGGTACGTACACAGGTGGCACATTTGAATACTTTTTTGGCTGAGCATATCTCTGGCATGAGCGTTATCCAGCTTTTTGCCCGCGAAGACCAGGAAATGCGAAAGTTTAAAGCCGTAAATACTAAATACCGCGATGCCAATATTCGCTCAAACTGGTATTATTCGATCTTCTTTCCTGTAGTCGAAATTCTGTTTGCCGTATGTATTGGCCTGCTGGTGTGGTATGGCTGTAAGCGTATCCTGTCGGACAAAGCGTTATTGAGTATTTCTGCCAACCAGCACGGCATTACGCCGGGTGTAATAACCGGTTTTATTGTGTTGTTGAATATGCTTTTCAGGCCCATACGTCAACTGGCCGATAAATTTAACACCCTGCAAATGGGCATGGTGGGCGCCGACAGGATTTTTAAAGTATTGGATACCGATGAGGTAGCCGTTAATACCGGCAAACTGGCGCCTGAAACCCTTAAGGGCGACATAGAATTTAAGGACGTTTGGTTTGCCTATAACGAAGAAAACTGGGTTTTAAAAGATATCAACTTTCACCTGCAGCCCGGTAAAACGCTGGCGCTGGTAGGCGCTACAGGTGCGGGCAAGTCATCAACAATAAATATCCTGAACCGGTTTTACGAAATTGGCAAGGGCGCCGTTACTATCGACGGGCACGATATACGGGAGTATGATGTTGATTACCTGCGCTCACACATTGCAACTGTTATACAGGATGTGTTTTTGTTTACCGATACCATTGCCAACAACATCAGCCTGAATAATACCGAAATTACCCGGGAGCAAATCATCGCGGCAGCAAAAGACGTAGGCGCGCATGAATTTATAGAGCGGCTGCCCGGGGACTATGATTATAATGTGATGGAACGGGGCTCTACGCTTTCTGCCGGCCAATCGCAATTGATTTCCTTTATCAGGGCATTGGTTTACAACCCTACTATTCTCGTACTGGACGAGGCCACCTCATCTGTTGACACAGAGACAGAGATATTAATACAAAATGCCATAGGTAAGCTTATGCAGGGCCGCACAGCCATTGTAATTGCCCACCGGCTATCCACCATACAAAATGCCGATAAAATCATCGTACTCGACCATGGTGAGATAAAAGAAATGGGTACCCACCAGGAACTATTACGTATTGAAAACGGTTACTACCGCAAATTGTACGATTTGCAGTTTAACTCGGCGGGGATTGTAAAGTAGTTCATAGTTGATGGTTCATAGTTCATGGCCGACAAAAAATGCAGCTACGTTTTGCTTTCGTCACCAGGATGCACCGGTTGTTCTTCCTTTTCGTGTTTTTTGGCTATCTCGCCGCCGTGTGGCTTATCGGCATTATACTCCTTATCCTCTTTGCGCACCACGCTTTTATGGCCGTCATCATGTGGCCTGTGGGTAGGTGTATCCGCAGGTGATGGTTTGTCTGTTGAGTTTGCTGGCTCTGTCATAAGGGGATAACAAAAGGAAGATAAGATTTGTTTAGGTACCCCGGAACATTTACATCATGTCATTGCGAGCGAGGAACGAGCGCGGCAACCGCGAACTTTGTAATCACGCTATGCAAATCCGCTATACATATGAATTTGCAAATTCATACCTTTCTATTGGCTCAGGACAGTTCGCGATTGCTGCGCTGCGCTCGCAAATGACATAACCATAAAAGGCCTCCCGTTACCGGAAAGCCTTCAATATTAAAAAAATCACGTAGTATTTTTATTGAGCCGATAATGCTGCGGCGCCGCTCACAATCTCCGTTAATTCGGTGGTGATGGCTGCCTGGCGTGCCTGGTTGTATGATAGCTTTAACGCTTTCAATAATTCACCGGCATTATCAGTTGCTTTATCCATTGCGGTCATACGTGCGCCGTGCTCTGATGCATTTGAATCAAGCACTGCTTTGTAAACCTGTATCTTAATATTTTTAGGGATAAGCTGCTCTACTATAGCTTCCTGCGAAGGCTCCAATATGTAATCAACCTGTACTTTATTAAGGTCCTTTTTGCCTTCTTCTTTCTTAACTTCGGGTTTTGGAACCGGTAACAGCTGCTCAACAGTTAGTATCTGCATAGCAGCGTTTTTAAACTGGTTATACACCAGTTCAACGCGGTCATAATCGCCTTTTAAAAATCCTTCCATAATACTTTCGGTAATTACGGATGTGTTTATAAAGTTAAGATCGAGGTACAAATCATTATTGTTACCAATAACATTGTACTTGCGGCGCTGATAAAACTCCTGGCTTTTTTTACCGATACTAACTATCGATACATTGCCGGCCCTAAGCTGCTCGCTGTATTTTTCAGCAATCAGGTTATTGGCGGCTTTTATAACGTTAGCGTTAAAAGCACCGGCCAGGCCACGGTTTGACGATACCACAACTATCAGCACCTTGTTCGGCTCGCGCTGCGCTAAAAATGGCGATGAGCCATCCTCTAAACTTGCAGACAAGTTTGCGAGCAACTCCTTCAGCTTGTTTGCATAAGGGCGCAGCTGTACAATTGCGTTGGTAGCCCGTTTCAACTTAGCTGCCGAAACCATTTTCATGGCTTTGGTTATTTGCTGTGTTGAACTTACAGACTTAATCCTGTTTCTTACTTCTTTTAAATTAGCCATTCTTTTGGTGAGTGGTTATTAGTGAGTGGTGAGTTGTTAGTCGTTTAACTATTCACTACCCACCGCTCTCTATTCAATAAATTAATATTTCCCGCTCAGCTCTTTAGCAACTGTTTCCAGTACGCCGGTGATGCTGTCGTCAAACTTACCTGCTTTAAGCGCAGCTAAGACTTCAGGGTGACGAACTTCAAGCTGGCTTGTAAATTCGCTTTCAAACTCCCTGATTTTGTTTACAGGTACGTTACGCATCAGGTTTTTAGTACCTAAGTAAATAACAGCAACTTGTTTTTCAACTGTTACAGGTGAGTACTGACCTTGCTTCAAAATCTCAACGTTACGGGCACCTTTATCAAGCACTGTTTTTGTTGATGCATCAAGGTCTGAACCGAATTTCGAGAAGGCCTCAAGCTCACGGTATTGTGCCTGGTCAAGTTTCAGGGTACCTGCAACTTTCTTCATCGATTTGATTTGCGCGTTACCACCTACACGTGATACCGAGATACCTACGTTTATAGCCGGACGAACACCTGCGTTAAACAAGTTCGACTCAAGGAATATCTGGCCGTCAGTAATCGAAATTACGTTGGTTGGGATATATGCCGATACATCACCTGCCTGTGTTTCGATGATAGGCAATGCGGTTAATGAACCACCACCTTTAACAATACCACGGATCGACTCAGGCAAATCGTTCATTGCCTGAGCAATTGAATCATTCTGGTTGATTTTCGCAGCACGCTCTAATAAACGGCTGTGCAGGTAAAACACGTCACCAGGATAAGCCTCGCGGCCCGGTGGGCGACGTAATAACAATGACACTTCGCGGTAAGCAACTGCTTGTTTCGACAAATCATCATAGATGATCAAAGCCGGACGGCCTGTATCGCGGAAGTACTCACCAATTGCAGCACCTGCAAACGGCGCAAAGAACTGCATGGTAGCAGAGTCAGAAGCGTTTGCCGCAACAATGATAGAGTAAGGCATAGCGCCTTTTTCTTCCAGTGTGCGTACGATGTTTGCTACGGTAGAAGCTTTCTGGCCGCAAGCTACATATATACAGATAACCGGTTTGCCGGCATCATAAAATTCTTTTTG
The DNA here is from genome assembly GCF_024055575.1 of Mucilaginibacter flavidus. Classification (GTDB taxonomy): domain Bacteria; phylum Bacteroidota; class Bacteroidia; order Sphingobacteriales; family Sphingobacteriaceae; genus Mucilaginibacter; species Mucilaginibacter flavidus. The sequence continues at coordinate 317,292 of NZ_JAMXOE010000002.1, forward strand.
GTTGATGATGGTATCGATACAAACCGCAGTTTTACCAGTCTGACGGTCACCAATAACCAACTCGCGCTGGCCACGGCCGATAGGGATCATCGCGTCGATAGCTTTGATACCTGTTTGCAAAGGCTCGGTTACCGGTTGGCGATAGATAACACCTGGCGCTTTACGCTCCAAAGGCATTTCGTAAACCTGGCCGGCAATAGGGCCTTTACCATCAATTGGGGCACCCAGGGTATCAACAACACGGCCAAGCATGCCTTCGCCTACGTTAATTGAAGCAATCCTGTTGGTACGTTTAACGGTATCACCTTCTTTAATATCATCGGATTTGCCAAGCAATACCACACCCACGTTATCCTCTTCAAGGTTAAGTACGATACCCTGTAAGCCGGTACCAAACTCAACCAGCTCGCCCGATTGTACTTTTGTTAATCCATAAACGCGTGCAATACCGTCACCCACCTGGAGTACAGTACCCACTTCTTCTAATTCAGATTCTGACTTGAAGCCTGCCAACTGCTGACGCAAAATTGCTGATACTTCGTCTGGTCTTACCTCTACCATTTTTTAACTTTATTTAGAGTTTTAGTTTTTAATTACTAGCTGCCCTTTTGGCAAATTCTTTCTTTAATTTATGCAAATCGCTCGAGATGCTGGTATCTACCTGCCTGTCGCCAACGGTTAACACAAAACCACCAATCAGCGATGGGTCAACCTTTGTTTCAAGCTTAACTGTACCACCAGTGGCTGCCATTATATCGGCAATCATCTTTTTCTGGTTAGCGTCTGACAGTGCTGTGGCCGATGCAACCGAAGCATGCACGATATTATTTTTGATATCGTACATATTCACATACTCGCCGGCGGTAGCATATAAAACCTCGCCGCGGCTTTTGTTAACCATCAGCGTAAAAAAAGCAAGGCTCACTTTGTTGATCTTTTTGCCAAAAACCTCTTCAATTATCTTCACTTTTTTTGAGTGAGATACTATCGGGTTGGCCAAAACCGCTTTTAGTTCAGGGTTAGCTTTTAAAGTGTGCAGGAAAAGCTCCATATCGCTTTTTACCGGCTCAACAAGGTTTTGCTCCTGTGCTAAGTCGATGATAGATTTGGCGTACCTGGCTGCTACTGTTAATTCTGACATTGTTTTATTTACGAGTTACGAATTCCGATTTACGATTGTGTGAATTTCAGGTTAACTTTAACATTAATCCAAAATCGTAATTCGTAAATCGTAATTCTGAAATTACGATAGTTTAACGTCTCTTAATAAATCCTTAACCAGTTCGTCTTGTTTTTTCTGATCTTCAAATTGCTTACGCAATACTTTTTCAGCAATTTCAAGCGAAAGGGATGCTACCTGGTTTTTAACGTCAGCCATAGCAATAGCTTTCTGGTTGTTTATCTCGATGCGGGCAAGCTCAATCTGGCGCGAACCTTCTTTTTGGGCTGCATCTTTAGCATCGCTGATGATTTGGTTTTTCACCTTGGTTGCTTCAGATAAAATAGCATCACGCTCAGCACGCGCGCTTTTTAACAAAGCTTCGTTTTCGCCGGTTAAGCGGGCCATTTCTTCTTTAACCGCTTCAGCACGTGACAGTGCGGTTTCAATTGACTGCTCGCGTTCATTAATAGCAGCTAAAATTGGTTTCCAGGCAAATTTACCTAATAAGAACAACAGGATCAGGAATGATATCAGTGTCCAGAAAACTAAACCTACCTCAGGTGTAACTAATTCCATTATATTTTATTTATTACTTTTTTTTACAAATCAACTTTTAATTGAATTTTAAAAACATGCCCGGAACCAACCGTTCCGGGATGTTTTTTCTCTTGTTGCCTAATAATAATTAGAGCAAAGCCACTACCACGGCAAACAATGCAACACCTTCTACAAGGGCCGCAGCGATGATCATGTTAGTTTGAATTTTAGAGATAGCTTCAGGTTGACGAGCAATTGCTTCAACAGCCTTTCCACCAATCTGTCCGATGCCGACACCAGCACCAATAGCAGCTAAACCTGCACCGATAGGACCGTAAGTTGTCATTGTTTATTAATTTAAAGTATATATAGATAATTAATTTTAAATCACTTCATGATCGTGATGCTCCTGTATTGCCATCCCGATAAACAGGGATGTTAGCATCGTGAATATATAAGCCTGCAGAAATGCAACCAGCACCTCTATACAGTCAATGAATACGGTAAATGGCACCGACACGACTGCAGCCCATTGAGTACCGAATATATATATCAACGAAATAAGACTAAGTACAATAATGTGACCGGCTGTTATATTAGCAAACAAACGGATCATTAACGCAATTGGCTTTGAAAATATCGAAACAATTTCCACCGGGATCATGATCGGAAATAACCACCACGGGTTAGGCACGAAAATATGTTTCCAATAATATTTATTTGCTTTAAGATTTACCACCAATAATACAATAACCGACAGCACCAATGTAACTGCTATGTTTCCCGTAAGATTGAAAGCTCCCGGAAATACAGGGATCATACCAAATATATTATTGATCAATATGAAAAAGAAAATGGTAAGCAATAACGGCATATAGGCTTTATACTTAACACCTATGTTTGGCAAAGCCACATCATCCCTGATAAACAACACCAACGGTTCCATCCATGATTGGATGCCTTTCGGACCTTTACCCGGGCGCTTTCTATAGGCCGATGACATGCTGAAGAAAACAAGGATAAGTATAATACCAGTCATCCACATGCTGGCAACGTTTTGGGTGATTGAAAAGTCTAAAACCTTTTTATTATTTGCCTCATCAATCTTACCATTTACATCAGCAACCTTTATTTTATTATTTACCAGCATATAGCTGTAATATTTGCCTGCATAAACAGTCCCCTGCGGTTGCAGGTGTGCCGACGAGAATGTTTCGAGCCCTTTGTCGGTATAAAGTATTATTGGCAACGGAAGGTAGGATTTTCCGTACATATGCCACTCATGTTTGTCGGCAATATGCTCCATTATTATTTCCTGCGGATTAAACTTCTTTTCACCGCCCTCTGGCTTGTTTTCCTGGGATAGCGCTTTGGTTGGAAATGCCCCTAACGCTAAAAAAAACGCACAAATTAACGTTATGTTAAAAATTTTTGTTTTCAAAATCGAGCCGTTTATCATCTAAATGAAGTTTTCTACCTTAAAATTTTGTGCCGCAAGGTACGCAACAAAATATAAACTTCAAAGGCTGTATTTAAGAAATATGCGTAAAAAAAATCACCCACAAAAACATACTTGTTTACCTTGTTTTTTGCAAGAAAAACCAATACAAAAATAAGGCTCGCCAGTATTTTTAACACGGTAGCACCCATAAACGCCTCTGAGAACATATTTGGGAACATTTGGCGTACAATCAGTATCCCGGTTACCACGATAAGGGTCAATCCCGCCAAAAAAAAGAAGATGAGCCAAAACTGCGGGGTTATCATATCAGCATGCCCGTAGTGTTGCAGATAATATGGTGGTATAGCTATAATAAAGGTAAACCATAAGAAAAAAAATATTGCGTAGTAAATTTTCATGCGGACTGGTTGTTCAATCTTTTATCGATTTTATAACAAGGTACAAAGATATAAAAACCCCGGTAAGTGCCAGTGCTGCCGTTACCCATTTTGTATGATGGTTTGCTGCTTCGTCAATTTTATAGCCACCATACGCAAACAGCCCTATTATTCCTATCATCTGGAAACCCATACCTGTAAATTTCAGGTAGTTATTTCCGGAGTTTTTGTTGCTGTTATTGTCTTTTTGTTCATCTTTGAGCATATGCAAATTTATTAATCCCTTTGGGTTATTTTAGTAAATTAGCAAGGCTTTTATAACCACCTTATAAATTGAATACACTTTCTAAAATTCAGACAGTTAAACCATATAAATCGCTGCTTTTTGCATTGGTATTTGTTATAGCGGGGTGCTCTCTTGAAAAAAAGAGCGGCTTTAACCGTAACATGCAAAACCTTACCGCACACTACAACATATTATTTAACGCAAAAGAGATACTGCGATTAAAACAGGTAAGCTATGCTTCGGTGTTTGTAGATAATTATAACGAGCTGTTAAGCGTGTACCCCGATAGCGTTACCCAAACACAAACCCCTGATAAGGATTTAGAAGAAGCTATACTTAAAGGAAACAAGATTATCAATATAAAAGAGCAAAGCCATTATTTAGGCGATGCGTACCTTGTGTTGGGTAAGGCCAATTATTTAGAGGGTAACTATTTTAATGCAAATGAGTTTTTCAGTTATGTGACCCGCTCGTTTCCCACCCGCCTGGATTTAGTGCAGGATGCGCTTACCTGGAAGGCCCGCGCATATATGTATTTAAATGAGTTGCCACAGGCAAAGCTTACTATCGACTCTGCCATACAAAACATCGACCCTAAAAAAAACAAAGGCCTTATTGGCGATATATACGCTACCAAACTGCAGTATGATATTAATGCACAGGAATATGCCGATGCTGAAACAATGGCGAAACAGGCCATTGAGCATTGCCACAACAGCGAACAGCGCCTGCGCCTTACGTTTATTTTAGCCCAGTTGCAGGAACTTAACCAAAAGCCAGCCGAGGCGATAGTAAACTACAACAAGATTGCCAGCAGCAATGTGTCTTTCGAAATGGCCTTTAACGCCAGCCTGAACCGGATACGCATTGATGATGCCCGTAATGGCGTAAAAACCAGCCGCACCGAACGCCTGCTTGCCCTTTTAAAGGAACCTAATAACAAAGAGTTTAAAGACCAGATATACTACCAGGTGGCCGAAATGCAAATGGTTGATAAAAACGTTGACGGTGCTATAAAAAACTATAAGCTATCTGTTAGGTACAGTGTAAAAAATCAAAGCCAGAAGGGTCTTTCCTACCTGCGGCTGGCTACCATCTATTTTAAAAATAAGGCCGACTACATTACCTCCAAAAAATATTACGACAGCACCCTCACCGCCCTGCCGGTTAACTATCCTGGTTATAGCGTTATTAAAAAGACGAACGCCAACCTGCAAATACTTACCGATGCCTATCAAACCATAACCCGCGAGGATACCCTGCAGGCGCTTGCAAAAATGGATCCGAAAAAGCGCGATTCGATAATTGATAAAATGGTGAGTGATAAAACCCTGGCGCAACAGCAACAGGCTGACCAGGCCGCAGCAGCGTCGGCCAACTCAGGTTCGTTTGGTACGGATGCCAATAACGGCACCGGCACTAACGGTCCCCGCGGACGGGGGCAATTAGGCTCGCAGCAAAACTCAGGCGCTACCTTTTATTTTTATAACAGCAGCGCAGTTACCCAGGGCTATGGTGATTTTAAACGCAAATGGGGCGACCGTAAATTGGAAGACAATTGGCGGCGTGCAAGCCGCGCAAACAGCGACATAACAGCCAATACAGCAACCACCACCGCAGGCGACCCTGATGCACCTGCGGGCACACAAGCGGGCACCCGTCCCAAAAATGTCACTGCAGGGGGGTACCGAACTGAATTAACAAAAGGGCTGCCATTAACACCGGAACTACTGGCACAATCAAACCTTAAGGTTTACCATGCTTACGTGGATATAGCTAACTTTTACCGCGATATTTTGGGCGATAAACAGGAAGCCATTGCATCCTACGAAAAAATACTGAGTCGTTTCCCTAATGACCCAAATAAGGCGGCTATATATTATAATCTGTACAGGCTTTACAGTGATATTGACAAAGCAAAGGCTGATAAGTATAAAGACATCCTGCTAAAGCAATATGCCGATACACCTTTCGCCAAAATTATTGCCGATCCAGACTATGCCAAAAAACTGGAGGACGAGAACGCCGAATTTACACAGGCTTATAATAAGGTGTTTGATTTGTATGCAAACAGGAAATACAATGATGTTATTACCGGCGTACCGCAAATGCTTAAACAATACCCGGGCAACAAACTGGCACCGCAGTTATATTACTTAAAAACAATTGCGGAAGGGCACAATGAAAAAATTGGCCCATTTGCCGACAGCTTAAAACAGGTGGCCGCAAAGTACCCGGATGACAAACTGGTTACCCCGCTGGTAACACAGCAATTGGCTTATATTAATTCAAACCTTGCCGAAATGCAGGCGAGGCCTGTAGCGCTTGTCGGCGATAACCCGGAGGACATACCATTTACAATTGACCCTGCATATAAAAAAGAAACCGCTTACCGGCCCGCTGTAGATCCCCGCGCACTTTATAACCAGCAACAACAGGTGCGGATAGAAAAGCCAAAACCAAAAGAGGCAGAGAAACCCAGGGAAGCGCCAAAGGTAGTTCCTCCTGTTGCACCACCAATTAAAAAACCGGATACCGTAGCCAAACAACAGGTTAAGGTAACGCCGCCGGTAGTTAAGAAAACAGACACTGTAGCGAAACAAGCTGTGGCTATGCCAGTGGTTAAAAAAACGGACACCGTTGCAAAACAGCCTGTGGTTACGCCACCGGTTAAAAAAGCTGATACAGTTATAGCAAAGCAACCGCAGGTGATACCACCCGTAGTGCCACCAACGAAACAAGTTGATACCATCGCAAACTCAGTTCAGCAAAATGCTGTCATTACTACCGAAGCCCCATCAGAGTTAAAAAAGGTTGACCTGGTGCCTTCTATATTTAATGAAAACGACAGCACTAATTATTACGTTGCAGTAAATGTAAGCAGCGGTACAACTAATTTGGCCTCTTCGCGTTTTGGTTTTGGGCAATTTATAAGGGCTAACTATGCAGGTAAAGGTCTTAAGCACCAACTGTTGCCGGTTGGCCAGGATAACCAGGTAATATATGTGGGCCGGTTTGCATCACTTGCCGATGCCAAAAAGTACGGCCGCGAGGTTGTACCTTTGCTGCCTGATATTATGAAGGTGCCGAAGGATAAATACACCTTTTTTATTATTACGCAGCAAAATCTGAATAAATTAGCCGACGCAAAATTGATCAATAGTTACATCGACTATTACCAACGAAACTTTTAACTACCATGATTATTAAGCTCAAACCTGAGGATATACGACGTTACAATTGGTATATATGGAAAACTGTTATAGCCTTCCTGGTACTTTTTGTACTGATGCTGGTGGTAACCGACTTGGGATTATTCGGCCCGCTGCCTACGTTTAAGGCTATTGAAAACCCCAAAAGTTTCCAGGCGTCAGAAGTTTTATCAGCTGATAAAACGGTGTTGGGTACTTATTATGTTCAAAACAGGTCGAGTATAACGTACGGTCAGCTTTCTCCAAACGTTGTGAATGCACTCATAGCAACCGAAGACACCCGTTTTTATGACCATTCCGGTATTGACTTTCAGCGTTTGCCGGGCATCGTTCTTTTTACACTGATCGGCAAAAAACAAGGCGCAAGCACCATAACGCAGCAATTGGCCAAAAACTTATTTTCGGGCCCGATTGCACATAACCCATTTGTGAGGGTAACGCAAAAACTAAAAGAATGGATAACCGCTATCAGGCTCGAAAGACGTTATACCAAGCAGGAAATAATTACGATGTATTTAAATACGGTTGATTTTGGTGCCTACAATACTTTCGGCATCAAATCGGCAGCACGTACATACTTTGGCGTTACTCCCGATAAACTTACGCCCGACCAGGCCGCCCTGTTGGTAGGTATGCTTAAAGGTACCGGCGTTTATTCTCCCATCCGGCACCCCGACCGCGCGTTGGCCCGTCGCAACACCATACTGGCGCTAATGGAGAAGCAGGGATTTTTAAGCGATGGGCAATTAGCCGAGCTGAAAGCAAAGCCAATCGGCTTAAACTTTAGTCCAATTACGCATAATGACGGCCCGGCCCCTTATTTCAGGGCGGTACTGAAACAGGAGATCCAAAAGATATTTAAGGATCAGAACATCGTCCAATCCGATGGTTCTCAATATGACCTCGACCGCGACGGGTTAAAAATATACACCACCATCGACGCTACCATGCAGCAATATGCCGAGCAGGCGCAGCAGGAATATATGGGTAAATTGCAACAGCAGTTTGACGACCAATGGAAAGGCGTTAACCGCGCAAAAAGCATCAAAAACTATAAGCTAATTTTAGACCAGGGCATGTTCCGGTCCGACAGGTACAAGCAATTGCAGATAGAAGGAAAATCGGAAGATGAAATAAGGCAGAATTTTGATACGCCCGATAGCCTTGAGTTGTTTACCTGGCACGGCACTGTAGACACCCTGATGAAGCCTATCGACTCGATGGTGTTCAGTAAAATGATGTTGCGCAACTCGCTGATGAGTATGGACCCCACCACCGGCTATGTAAAAGCATGGGTAGGCGGCACCAATTTTGAACATTTTAAGTACGACCAGGTGAAACTGGGCACCAGGCAGGTTGGTTCAACCGCCAAGCCGTTCACCTACTCGGTGGCCATTGAAAACGGTTTTTCGCCTTGCCAGGAAGTAGACAATGTGCCCGTAACCATAACCGGCTATGGCGACCCATGGACACCAAAACAATCGTCTTCAGATTATTTGCAAGGAGCCATCACCCTTCGCAAAGCGTTGGGTTACTCGCAAAACTACGTAGCCGCTTATGTAATGAACGAAGTGAAACCTATCCCGGTGATGGAGCTGATTAAAAAAATGGGGATTACCAGCACTGTTCCACCATATCCTTCCATCTGCCTGGGTACCTTTAACGCCTCGGTTTTTGATATGACCGGCGCTTACTCGGTATTTGCCAACCATGGCACCTGGACTGAGCCCACTTATATATTACGCATAGAAGATAAAAACGGCAACGTTATATATACGCATACACCAAAAGTGGTACAGGCCATGGATGCGCAAACCGCATACGTAATGACTTATATGCTAAAAGGTGTGATTGAAGACGGAACAGGCTCAAGGTTGCGTGGCAGGTATGGCCTCACCAATCCAATCGGCGGCAAAACCGGTACTACACAGGAAAACTCCGATGGTTGGTTTATGGGTGTGACCCCACAACTGGTTACAGGTGTTTGGACGGGCTGCGAAGACCGCGACATACACTTCCGCTCAACTCGCTTGGGCGAAGGCGCAAACTCGGCCCTGCCGATATTTGCAGGGTTTATGAAACGTGTTTATGATAATCCGGCGCTCGGCATTAAACGAAATGTTGATTTTGATGCACCAAAAAATGGCGTAAGCATAGTGATGGACTGTAACCAGTATAAACAGCAACAGCAGGGGACCGGGGAAGTGGATAAAAAATTAGGGTTCTAAATTACCCGCTCGTCATTGCGAGGAACGAAGCAACCTCTACTAAGGACATTCGTGAACCTTGATGGTTTTGTAAACCTGTAAGCCGGCTGCATGCTCCCCATGAACATTTTGTTTCGTTGATTTGCATGTGCAAAGGTTGCTTCGTTCGCAATGACGCTTCAATACTATTAATTCGTCAGTAATGACCCTATGACTACAGTGTTCGATTATAAGTCTATATTAAAAAACATCCCCCATCGCCCCGGCATCTACCAATACTGGGACGAGGAAAAGGAACTGATATACATCGGTAAGGCGAAGGATTTGCGCAACCGGGTTAGCAGCTATTTTAATAAGGACAACCATATAAATGCCAAAACAAAGGTTTTGGTGTCAAAAATTCGCAACATAACTTTTACCATTGTTGATACCGAGGTGGATGCATGGCTGCTGGAAAACAGCCTGATTAAAAAGCATCAGCCCCGCTACAACGTAATGCTGAAGGATGATAAAACCTATCCATGGATTATCATCAAAAATGAAAATTTTCCCCGCATTTTCTGGACGCGGCGTATCGTACGCGACGGGTCGAAATATCTTGGGCCCTACGCGTCGGTAAGCATGATGCATAATATTTTAGGGCTGATAAAGGAAACCTTCCCGTTGCGTACCTGTAATTTGGCGCTAACCAGAGAGAATATAGACAAAGGCAAGTTTAAAGTTTGCCTGGAGTACCAAATAGGCAATTGCAAAGGCCCCTGTCAAAACTACCAAACCGAGAACGATTACGATCACAGCATTGAGGAAATAACCGATATATTAAACGGCAAAATTGGTGCTGTATTGCGCAATCTTAAAGCCGATATGGAAAAGGCCGTAGCCGAAATGAACTATGAGGCTGCCCACCGGCTGAAAAGGAAATTCGAGCTATTGGAGAACTACCAGAGCAAATCAACCGTTGTAAATTCATCTATTACGGATGTAGATGTCTTTAGTATTGCATCCGAGGAGAAATATGCCTTTGTAAATTATTTAAAGGTGATGAATGGCACCATTATCCAAACGCAAACCATCGAGCTAAAAAAACGTCTGGATGAAAGCGACGAGGAACTGTTAACCCTGGCCATATCAGAGTTCCGGAGCAGGTACGACAGCCACTCAAAAGAAATTATAGTACCGTTCGACATTGATCTGGATGATCCAAAGATTAAATTCACTGTACCAAAGCTTGGCGAAAAACGCAAGTTGCTCAATCTTTCGCAAAAGAATGTGCATTTCTTTAAACGGGATAAGCTGGATCAGTACGAAAAGCTGAACCCCGAGATACGTACCGAAAGGCTGCTTACTCAAATGATGAAGGATTTGCGGATGAACCAGCTGCCTCGGCACATAGAGTGTTTTGATAACTCCAATTTCCAGGGCAAATACCCGGTTTCGGCCATCGTGGTTTTTAAAGATGCAAAACCCTCCAAAAAAGATTACCGGCACTTCAATGTTAAAACCGTTGAAGGCCCCGACGACTTTGCCACCATGGAAGAAGCCGTGCACCGCCGCTACCGCCGCATGCTTGACGAGGGCACAGAGTTGCCGCAACTGATAGTAATTGATGGCGGTAAGGGACAGCTGTCATCCGCATTAAAAAGCCTTAAATTGCTGGGTATTGATAAACAGGTCACCGTTATCGGCATTGCCAAACGCCTGGAAGAGCTTTACTACCCGGGCGATCAATATCCGCTGTATCTCGACAAAAAATCGGAAACCCTAAAAGTTATCCAGCAATTACGCGACGAAGCCCACCGTTTCGGCATCACCTTCCACCGCAAAAAAAGGGATAAGGGCACCCTTGTTACCGAACTGGAACTGATAGAAGGCATTGGCAAAACCAGCGCCGAAAAATTGCTTAAATATTTTAAATCGGTAAAGAAGGTACGCGCCGCCACCGAAGTGGAATTACAAGAAGTTGTTAATTTAAAGCAGGCAAAAGCGATTGTATCTTATTTTGGTTCGGAAAAAGTAAACATATAAGACGTCATTGCTGAACGAAGCAACCTCTATTTAGGACATTCATGAACCGAAATCCCCATAGCGACCTAAATGCGGCTGATAGGTTCCCACACTTTTTTGTTTCATGATTAGCGTGTAGTCCGCCAGCTGGCGGATCGTTCCTCGCAATGACGATGTGGCTTAAACAACAAAAAAAGCCCCTGCAAAATGCAAAGGCTCTATATATCTTTCTGTCTTCCGGACTTTACTGACTTTCGGACTTTACTGACTTCATTAATACTGCCACAAATTAAGTTCCCAATCCATAAGGGTTTTCTTCATTCGTTCGGCCTCATACAAGCGGTCGATGCCGTTCATATAGTCTTTAATACGTTCGTCCTTGTCGTTCGATTGTTTTACAATGTAGCTGGTAAATATCCTTTTTACAAAGGCATCATCAAAACTCAAGCCTGTAGCATCACTGTTGCGGCTAACCACTTCTTTAGTAGCTAATACATGCCTTGCCTCTGAAAAATACACCCAAAAAGCAGGTTGATAATCTTCGTTTGTTCCTATTTTTACTTTTACAAGGGGCGCTATTCCAATAATACGTGGTTCAAATATCGAACGCTGCCTGTCAAAAATCCAGTCTTCTTTTATGCGGAACTTAACCACACTATCGGCAATAAATTCACCGGCTTGCATTTTCGAACTGGTTTTATTACCATTAGCATCAAATTTCTCAACCAGGGCACTATCGGCCATTCGGCTACGCGCTTTTCCCTGTGGCAAAGGAACTAAAAATTTGTCGCCACCCGGATCTTCATTTGAAGGTGTTGGGTCGTAAGCAGTCAATTCACCGGCATCAATAGCTGTCAACAAAACGTCAATCAAACGTTGTTTTGGCGAAGCCAGGTATTGGTTCATTTTTTCGCGAACATCAATTTCGCGCCAAACACGTTTCACAAAAGCTGCGTCCGATTCCCTTAAGTTGGGGTATGGGGTTACTTTAGCACTTAAGATATTGTTCTTTTTAAAATAGCCATCCAACGGATGCTCAAACGCTTTTGCCGGCCCTTTTTTGGTAGTATCGGTACCGCTTGGTTTGGCACTTGTTGTACTGTTAGGGTTTACACCCCCGGCAGGTTGTTGCGACTGTTGCTGCAAAGTCTGTTGTTGTGTGGCAGCAGGTTTTGTGTTATTTCTCTTTTTCTTCTTTTGTGCATACGACGATATGCAGGCTAAACAAAGTGCAACTACTAAAATCCTTGTTTTCATAATCCTTCTAATTACTAGCACCTAATACAATTGAATCGAGTCCCCGCTGCGTGCCATCGGGGCCTACAGCAATAATATCTTTAAATACAACAGTGGTACCTGGCGTTACACTGCCCATCGCAGCACGCATTTGTGCTGACAATTCGCCGCCGGCGGTTGAGTATATCACAACATCCTGGCGTGGTTTTGCAATCATCAGGGTAAACCTGGTAACGTTAAATTTCGCGTCAAAATCAAAGCCGTCAAGCACAGCAAAAAGCCTGTCCTGCGCACGTAAATTTGCAGCACTGGTTGAGCCACTGCTTTTGCCGGCAAATCGTGGTTTCGGGTCGGGTATGCGTTTTGTACGGAACAAAGATGTTCCCAAAATGGCCGTTTTACCCGGTGACAATTCTCCCGAAACGGTAATATGAGCCTCGCCAATAGAAGTAACTGTAGCCACATAATGCCCGTTTGAGCCGCTAATGCTTCCGCCTGTCATGCTCACCCTGATTTTTTCTTTTCCAATACCAGGGGCCGATACCGAAACCGGGTTGGGCACACCAATATACAAAACATTCATTTTATCAGGCGATACTACCGCCGACGGCTTTGCTACCTGGTAAGTTTGAGTGGGAAGCTGATAGGTTTTTGTTCCTTCAGGCCCTTTAACAGAAATCGAACCTGAATAAGTAAAAATGCCCTCCTGCGAAGTATTCACCGTATAGTGCCCTTTGCCATTTTGCACAGGCACACTTGAGTTGTTAATAGTAATAGTAGGGTTTGATTTAGAATCGTAAGCAGTAAGGAAAATATCGGCTGTATATGGTTGCCCGGCTAATACATAGCTGGTTGGCGCCACTGCTACACCCTGGAACTGGTCTAAAGTAACTTGCGCTACGTCAATTTCGCTCAATATCCTTTTTACAACTTCGTTTTCCGCATTTTTTGTATCTGTTTGAATTTTAGCTAAGGTGGTTAATGAAGCACCCAGTGGAATACCATCACCAAAATAAGCTTCTTCCCAGGTCTTTTGAGGGCCGGTAATTTGTTTGGGAGCGTCTGCATTTAATGAGAAGTTTATTCCCTGGCGCTCTTTATCATCTTTTAAATAGCTAAGCAACTTGGTGCGGGTCTCCTCAATATCTTGCCGCAATGCTTCGCCTTTTTTCCCGGTAACCATTACGTACGGTGATATGTCAAGGTTTTCCCTCGCATCCACGTCATTTGTCTTTTCGCTTATACCGCCGCCTGCTTTAACCAATTCGTCTCTTATATCCTGCACGTGTTGTATAAGATGCTCTGCCGTAGCACGGGCTTCCGTTGCTCTTTTGTAAATTGGTGCCGCCCGGTCGTGCTGTTCCTTTAGCTTTGTATTTTCAAAATTTGTATAAGTATCATTTAAACCCTTTGTAACATTGGTTCTTGATGCATCCAAACTATTTGTTATGTTCTTAAATGCATCGAGTAGACTATCCGGCACACTCAGGGCCACAAGGCCCAGCAGTACCAAATATAGAATACCCATCATTCGTTGTCTTGGGGTTTGTTTACCTCCAGCCATTTGCCTTAATTTTTTATTTAAATTAAATAATATCCTTAATTAACACGTGGCTGATTCATCGCTGAAAGCATATTGCCATATATAGAGTTTAATGTCGCGAGGTTTTTAGCCAATTTGTTAACCTCTTCTTTAAACTGTTTTGAATCGGCAGCCGACTCATTAAAGCTTTGGATAGTTGTTGACATTTCGCCATAAAACTTATTCATTGATTTTAAATGGTTGCTCGAATCCTGTAGCTCCAGCTCATAAACAGCATTTAACGAAGTTAAATTTTTCGCCATTTTAGTTACCTGGTCGTGGTATACTTTCGTATCTACACCTGCTCCCGCCATTTCCGTCATGTTAACGGATGCTTTTTCAACGGCCGCATTCAATGCATCGTAGCTTGCTGAAGCCTGCTTAACTTTATTAGTAAACGCAATAGTTGCATCGCCTGCATCGGTAACCCGAGATATCGAACTTACTTTATCGCCAAATGTACGCAAGCCGTTTGCAAGGCTGTTAATAAGTTCAGGGCCAATTTTTGCTTCGCTAAGCATGGCATCCAATGCAGCAGTATTTGAAAAGCTGTCTCCCTGGGGCGCAGCCTTTCGTGCTGTTGCTTTTGGCAGTTCGCCGTCATAGTTCTCATCCAATTCAGGGTACGCACGCCTCCAGTCAAGTTCCTTTTCGTCCCTTTGAAAACCAAGCAGAAAGAAGAGGATGGCTTCTGCCGACAATCCACCGGCTATAAAATATGTTGCACCCGGCAAGTGCAATATTTTAAACATCAGACCAACAATAACCACTGTTGCGCCCCATGATACGATATTATTAATTCCGTAAGGTTGTTTCTTCCCAGCCATAGTAATTTGAAAAAAGATTAAATGTTATTTTTTGTTGGTTTGTTATGTTTATCGTTTATCTCTTATGTCGCGACCAAGGTATTTAGTAACGCAACGGAAACCGATGTATGATTTTGCGGTGTCCTGGTACTCATAAGTACGTTTTGAGTTTTGAAGGAAAAAGCCGATATCTTTCCATGAACCGCCGCGTACAACTTTACGCTTCAGTACCGGGGCATCGCTGGCTTTGGCTTCGTAGTTAAACGTAGGTGCAAGGTCATGCACAAAAGTCGAGGCGGATTCATCAAATGCTGATAGGGTCCATTCGGCAACATTGCCCGCCATATTATATAAGCCGTAATCATTAGGGAAGTACGACTTCACTGCTACCGTATAAGCCCCGCCGTCGTCGGTATAATTACCGCGGCCGGGTTTAAAGTTTGCCAGTAAGCAGCCTTTAGCATTTTTTGCATAAGGGCCACCCCATGGATAATCGGTACCAATTCTACCGCCCCGGGCTGCATATTCAAATTCAGCCTCGGTTGGTAAGTTGTAGGGTGCGCGGTGCGCTAATTTTCTTGAATCTTTATACGCTTCGTTGTAGCGTGTGCGCCATACAGTAAATGCACGGGCCTGGCGCCAGGTTACACCTACCACAGGATAGTTGCGGAACGCAGGGTGAGAAAAGTAAGCTTCGGTCATCGGTTCGTTGGCGGCGTATGAGAAGTCGCTCAACCAAACCAGGGTATCCGGGTAAACCGGAACAGTATCACGGATGATGAAATCCGAACGTTTTTTAGTTTTGATGTCTTTGTAGTCGGCAGCACTTCGCAGATCCATCAAAGCATAGTTATATTTTAACAAACGTACATCCAGTTCGTCGCGGTCGAAAATCCGGTCATCGCCCTGGTAATACATACCTTGCAACTTTGCAGCATTACCAGCACTGCCCTTGGCGCCTTTTTTATTGGTTAATACAGGGTATTTTTTTACGTAGGCCCAGTTAATGTATTTTTTACCGCTTGGGTTTGGGGTTGAGTTTTTGCCTGCTTTAAGATAATACTTATCGTCGTTCAGGTAGTTGGTGATAGCTATGGAGTCGCGTACCCAATTTACAAATTGCCTGTATTGGCTATTCGAAATTTCGGTTTGGTCCATAAAAAAGGGAGGCTGTGTAACCTGTTTAGTTTGCTCAATTTGACCAAAGGTTATATCTTGGTCTGTTTGCCCCATCAGGAAGGAACCACCCGGAATATAAACCATTCCGTACGGTACTTCAGCTCTGAATGAACGCTGCGGGACCCCCGTCAGCTCGCCCCTATCTCCGCCTTTACCGCACCCGCTTAAAATTCCAACCGCCATAACGGCAAGTAAAAAGTATAGTTGTTTCATTTTAAAATCAATGTTTAGCTATATAAATATAACACAAAGTGACCCCCGAATATATTAATTTTGACGGATTAAAATGCAAAAAACATTTTTTATCAGTCAAATCTACCCCATTTATAGTTGAAACATCATAAACCTATAGCTAATAAATGCACAATTCTAATTAATCAAGTATTTACAATTATGCCATTACTTACCCACTTTTACGAAATTTACAAGCAAATGGTTGCAGTAAGGTTAAATAAATTCCACTAAGTTAACTAATTATTTTAATAAATAGGCTAAGTAATTGATTAAGTGTGTACTATGATAAAGGTGTCCGTTTAGTTAAAAATTATGTTAACCAGAACGTAAATCGCCCATACAATTTAACTACTAACTGCCTGAGTCTAAAATTATTGCGTACAATATCATCCAAAACACAAAACGCCCCGGTAAACCGGGGCGCATTTATATTATTTGTATTATGATTTTATTTATTAACCTGTTTCACATATTGTTCAATAGCCATGGTCATTGAAGGTGCAGCCGGGGTTGGCGCCGGGATATCCATTATAAGGCCTGCCTCTAAAACAGCTTTATGCGTTGTTGCGCCAAAAGCAGCTATACGTGTATTGTTTTGTTTAAAATCGGGAAAGTTTTTGTACAGCGACTGAATGCTTGACGGACTGAAGAACGCGATTATATCATAAAACACCTCGGCAAGGTCTGAAAGATCGCTGCATACGGTGCGAAAAAGTACTGCTGGCGTAAAGTTGTAACCATTCTCCAGCAAAAACTTCTGAGTTTCTTCGGCAGCCACGTCTGAGCATGGATACAGAAATTTCTCGCCTGAATGCTTTTTCAATACTTCCGCCAGGTCTGAAGCGGTTTGCTTACCGAAAAATATCTTACGCTTACGGTATTGAATGTACTTTTGAAGGTACAAAGCAATAGTTTCAGACAAGCAGAAATATTTCATTTCAACCGGAACTTCGAAGCGCATTTCTTCGCAAATCCTGAAAAAATGGTCAGCCGAGTTACGGCTGGTAAAAATCACTGCGCTAAAATCAGCCAGGTTAATCTTCTCCTTGCGGAAATCTTTCGCCGGCACGCCCTCAACATGAATAAATGATCTGAAATCAATTTTCAAATTAAGCTTTTTAGCAAGCTCCGCGTATGGATTTTTATCATTTTCAGGCTTGGGCAAAGTAACTAAAATGCTTTTTACCTTTTTCTTTCTCTCTTCCAAATTCAATGTATAACTGCCAAAAACTATGTATTAAGTGCCTTAATTAAAATTAAAATTGGGCAAATTTCGAGGGCACAAAGATAGATAAATAAATAAAATTTATGAAATCGAATGTTAGAAATGATATTTACACTATTTCGCAAATACTGCCATGCAAATATTATAACTATTACCCCCTCTGTAAAAAACAACAGGCCCTGTATGTAAATGTTTGAAATTAAGCTAAAGCACACACCTACAGCCAATAAAACAAATGCTATATTAAAATAAGTAAGGTTTAAAATGGCGATATATTCGCTAACCACTTTACTTACATCAAAAACAAAACCTATAAATTTTAACACTAAAAACTTGAGCGCAAACAACAGTGCCGTTAGCACAGATAAAAAAATGAACAACCTGAAGCCCACAAGACTATAGCTTACACCGTAAAAAACTGTTAATTGGTATAAAAAAAGGCCAAAAGTAAAGCTGAACAGCACGAACAATCCGATAAACGCCCGCGCATTTATTACGCCGCCTTCTTTGTCCATTTGCGAGGCCCCGTGTTTATTGTAAAATGACCGAAAAACCAGGTTAATATCTTTACCCAACAACAAGTTTAAAAATGCTGTGTAAATAAGCAGCCCAATTACGGTAATAATAAGCCAGGGATTGCGATAGTGGCGCACATTGCCAGTGACAAGCGTTTGCGTCGATGCTGCAGGTATATTTGAAAAGGAATTAACAATCGCAAACGGGTTGATATAAAGAATAGTCAAAAACTTATTTTCCCGCAACGAGTCGGGCTTAAATAAGACCATTCCCAACGAGTCGGCGGTGATTTGATCGCGATTTTGCCTGGCAACGACTGCAGCAACAGAATCGGCATTAACACGCGCTTGCTGCCTGCGGGCAAAAGAGCCCGTTGTATCGCGCTTAGCCGCCGAGTCCAGCTGCGCATATGCTGCAAAACACAAACAACAGGTAATAAGAAAACAGCAAATAGTTAAACGCATTATATACAACCGCAATAATGCCGCAAAATTACCTTAATAATTGGTTGTTTTGTAGTTCGATAATTAATTTTGCGTTAAATTAACCAATAGCTTTTGTTTTTAAACGATTTATGAACACCAACCCCATCAACCTCGCTGTACGGTTTTTACTGGAAATAGCGATGTTGATAACGCTGGGCTACTGGGGCTGGCACGTTAACACTGGTTGGCTTCAATACACCGCTGCCGCAGGTTTGCCTATTATTGCCGCAACACTTTGGGGCGTTTTCCGCATACCAAACGACCCCAAGCCGGCGCATGTTGCCGTACCCGGGATAGTAAGGTTATTGCTGGAATGGATGTTATTTGGCGTTGCTGTGCTGGCTTTGTTTGCTATGGGCTATTTTGCATTAAGCCTGATAATGGGCATAACATTAAAACTACATTACATCGTATCGTACGATCGAACATGGGCAATGCTGCAAAACAAGCCATACAACGGGTTTAAAACAAACTCGTAAAGCGTACCCGCTCTTAAATGTAGCTAAGCCAACTATTGAAAACCATACACCTTCGCACCAATTACTGAATAATTTTACACCCGTCTCAACTTTTTTTATCCGGATATGCGGGCAGCGCAAACGAAAAAGTGCTCCCCTCACCTATAGCGCTTTCCAGCCAGATGGTGCCGTGCTGCGCCTCGATAAAATCTTTTGATATTGCCAGGCCTAGGCCCGACCCGGATTTATTTTGCCCGTCGGTAGGTACCTGGAAATAGCGGTCAAATAAACGTTTCTGGTATTGTTCATCAATCCCTTTGCCCAAATCCTTCACCGAAAAAATAACTGATCCGTTCTTTTCGGAGATATTGATGGTAACCTTTGATTTTTCGGGGCTGTAACGCAGGGCATTCGACAGAAAATTCACCAACACCCAGGCGGTTTTTTCAACATCAACTTGTACTTTCGACAGGTCGGGTTGTTTCACAACGTCAAGTATTATCCCCTTTTGCCCGGCAGGGAATTTTACAGAATCGAGCGCATAATCAACGATCACCGACGGGTCTGATGGTACAAAGTTTAGCTGGATGTTCCCGGTTTCAACCTGCGACAAGTCAAGTAATTCGCTTGTGATTTTCAGCAATCTGTCGCTATCATCCCTTATATGATCAACCAGTTCCATTTGCTGGGCATTAACGTGGCCAATGCGTTCGTCTGCAAGCAATTTTAAACACATTTTTATTGACGATATAGGTGTTTTTAATTCATGCGAAATTGTGGCTATAAAATTGGTTTTTGCTTCATCTTTTTCTTTAAACTCTGTAATATTTTTCAGCAAGTACACTTTACCCACCGATTTGCTACCAATGTCGAGCACATCACTTGCCCGTGAATTTAGGTTAGGGATAATTATTTCCCGGCTTTCCAGCTGGTAGTAAAGCTCCTTACCATCAAGTGCAATTTTGATCGACTTTAAAGTGTTGTTTTCAATTATCGATTTAAACAGGTCATTAGTGGCGGTAAATTTATCGGCGCGCTGGCCTATTATTTTTTGCTCTTTAAGGTTCAGTATATTTTCGGCGACCGTATTAATAAACAATATCTCCTGCTTTTCATTTAAGCCGATGATTGCATCCTGCATCTGTTCAATAATGGCTTCGATGCGTTGTTTC
Organism: Mucilaginibacter flavidus; assembly: GCF_024055575.1. GTDB lineage: Bacteria > Bacteroidota > Bacteroidia > Sphingobacteriales > Sphingobacteriaceae > Mucilaginibacter > Mucilaginibacter flavidus. The sequence continues at coordinate 337,432 of NZ_JAMXOE010000002.1, forward strand.
TCCGACAATACAGTTGCCAGGTTGCTATTTTCCCATTCATTAAGTCGTGCGGCCATATCGTTAAAAGCCATCGCTACTTCGCCAAATTCATCGTTTTTATCAAAATTTAGGCGCTGGTTATAGTTTTTGCGGGTAATCTCGCGGATACCGTCGATCAAAGCCCTTAGCGGGTTAGCAATAAACCCAGGAAAATTAACACTGAAGCTAAACAGTATCAAAAACGTAAAACCGCCTGCCAAACCCAATAACAAAGTAGCGTTGTTTACCGATGCCTGCGCACGATCGTTTTTGCGCACAATGGCCTGCATGTTCAGTTTTTCTATTTGCCTTAATTGGGTACGCGCATCGTATTCGGCCCGCTCCTGGGCAGGCAAATCACTTTTGGGCGATTGTAAATCCCTAAAAGCTTTCCGAAGCACCGTAGTTGCTGCAGCCTCACCAGTTTCGGTAATGTTATGTTCCTGTAAAACCAGTTGTTTATCAAAATCGTTTTTTGCTGTTTCGCTTAACGGTAGCTTTTCTACATCAAGTATCGTCCGCATTTCGCGGGCAAAACTTAGTGACTCATAATTATTTTTGAGGATTACTTTGGCACTGTCGGATATGTCGTGGATATAAAATATAGACACTACGCCAAAAAAAAGGACGACTACAAACAGAAAGCCAAACCCGAGGCGAAGTTTATTTTTAATTTTCATGATTTTACGTATTAAAATGTTTTTATGATAAAATAACTAAATCAGTATCTGTTGAGGCTATGTGTTTTAGCAGTTGGTTAAACACCGCCGTTCGTAAAATAACCTGGAATAAATTTAAGTGCGGCTTGCCTATACAAATGGTTGTAATTTCCCTTTCGTCGGCAACCTGCATAATCGTTTGCGTAACATTGTCGCTTTTTATTTTTAAAACCTCGCCACCCAATTCTGTTGCCAGCTTAAAATTGTTTATCAGGTGGCGTTGTTTATCCAGTTTTATGCGGTTACCACTTTCGCTGCTGCTTTGTACATACAAAACTATCCATGTTGAGCGATAATACGATGCAAGCCGCGCAGTTTTCCGGATTACAGCTTTAGCAGTTTCGGCGTTTGACGATATGCAGGCCAAAAATTTTTCGGGCCTAAGCTTTATTTGCTTAGGGATCTCGATATTTATTTTTCGCTCAACATGGTGCGCCACCTCTCTTAATGCCAGTTCCCTTAACTGCAATATCTTATCGGCCTGGAAAAAATTTTGCAGGGCTATGTTTATCTTACTCTTGTCGTAAATCTTCCCCTCCTTCAGCCGGTCGATTAGTTCATCGGCGGTAAGGTCGATATTTACAATCTCGTCCGTTAACTCAAGCACCTTATCGGGTATGCGTTCTGTAATAGGTATGCCGGTGATGGACTCAATCTCCTGGTTCATACTTTCGAGGTGCTGAATGTTTACAGCAGAAATAACACTTATACCGGCATCCAAAATATCAACTACGTCCTGCCAGCGTTTACTGTTTTTACTGCCCTCAACATTGGTATGCGCCAGCTCGTCCACAATAACTACTTCCGGGTGGCGGTTTAATATAGCTACCAAATCCATTTCCTCCAATTCCTTGCCCTTGTAAAAAATCTTTCGGCGGGGTATTAACGGCAGGCCTTCAATCAACGCCTGGGTTTCAGCCCGGTTATGGGTTTCTATATAGCCAATTTGAATATCGATGCCGTTTCGCAAAAGCGCATGCGCTTCCTGCAGCATCCGGTAGGTTTTACCAACGCCGGCGCTCATGCCGATATATATCTTAAACTTGCCACGTCGCGAACGCTTTACCAGTTCAAAAAAATGCTCGGCAGATGCTTCTTTATTTTCTTCGCTCATAATTGGTTTTATACGCGTTGTTATTAACCTTTTAAAGGGGATGCAAGCACCCCCTTTTTTTGCACAAGCTTCAATCAAACTAAATTTACGATAAAACTGCTTGTGTTTTTCTTATTTTATTCCCCGTCCGTGGGAGACGCAAGTATTGCGTCTCTACAATTACTATAAAACGGCTTGTGTTTTTTCTATATATTGAATACCTATTTGCTGGAGACGCGATACATCGCACCTCTGTAATCTATACACTAAAACCCATAAACCGCTGCCAATACAAATTGTGATGCGTGGGTGGCTGCCATGCCATTGCTATCGGTAAATGATGCGCCGAAATCACTGCTTTTTGTATCAAACCTTACTTCAGGAATGATGGTTAGCGGCCCGGCTTTTATATTTGATGTGACCGTAATTGCTTTTACATTGCCGCCATTATCTTTTACTTTAAAGTATTCGCCGCGTAAACCGAAGGTTACAATAGGCGATACAGCAATCTGGGGGTATAAAGCTACACCTTCGAAACCACCACCATTATTAGGTGCCGAAAAAGTTGCTGCGTTTAATCCCAGTTTAAATTCATTAGTTATTTGGTAAGCAGTTGTCAGGTCAAACTCGGTACCCGAATATGAGCCTGTTACCAGGTTCAGATAAGCGGTCCAGCCTTTAACCGGTGTTACTGTTAGCTGCGCACCAAAGGTTGACACATCGCCATTGGCTGTATTACCCGAATTTAACGATGAATAATAATTCCATTTATTGTTAAATATACCAGCCATCAGGCTCACTTTATCGCTAAAAGCATAGGTGGCTTTAAAACCAGCATTCTGGAATGGGCCGTTGGTAAACAGGTATGAGGTTGAATAGTTAAAGTTGCCCACCGGCGATATTACCTCGTAACCTACGAATGTGGCTAAATAACCCGCAGTAAGATTAAATTTATCAGTTACATCATACGATACATACAAATTTTGAATATGATAACCCGAAGTTGGGATAGATTGATCGCTGCGTGGGCCGAATGAAAGTTCGCCCACAAATGCTGCTTTACCTACCTTTTTTTTCAAGGCCAGGTCAATCATGCCTATTGATATCGAATTATTTTCGTTTGCGAAGCTGGTAGGGATATTTGAATGGCCCGAAAAATCGGCCTTATAATAAGTATCTACCGATCCTGAAAACACAAGTGGCGGGTCAGCTGCAGGGGCAGCGGTCTTACCGGTATCAACCGGCATTATAGCCGCTTTTACAGTTATTGCCGCAAAAGTAAAAAGCGATATAATTATTAATTTTTTGTTCATGTTAGTTTATAAAATTTGCTGTTGTTAAGGTTGATGTTTTCCGCCCGTGGGACTAGTAAATATGTACAGGAAAGCACGAAGATTTTTTTACCCAATTACGCTCCGTGCTCCCTGTGCATTCTCTGTGTCCCGGCGGTTATATTTTTCTATTTCAATTCGTCAAGCGCTACATTTAATTTCAGCACGTTAACCTTGCCCGGGCCAAATAAGCCCAAAAGCGGCTGCTCAATATGGCTGTTTACCAGGGCTGCTACCTTCTGCTCATCAAGCTTGCGGAATTGGGCAACCCTCTTTACCTGCATTTTAGCTGCATCGGCAGAAATATCAGGGTCAAGGCCACTGCCCGATGCGGTAACCATGTCGGCAGGGATGTCACTCTTTTTTAAATAAGGGTGATACTTCAACAAAGTGTCGATACGATTTTTAACGTCCTTTAAATAATCGGGGTTGCTTGGACCTTTGTTTGAACCCGACGAACCTGCTGCGTTATAGCTTGCAGCAGAGGGCCTGCCCCAAAAGTATTGGGGTTTGGTAAAGCTTTGTCCAAGGGCTGCATAGCCAACTACTTTGCCGTTTACTATAATTTGCTCGCCATCACCGTGGCCTTTTGACAACTTACCGGCAAGGGTAATGAACAGCGGGTATATCACACATAATAAAATGGTGAGTACAACGGTGATCCTTATTGATGGAACAATATATTTTTTCATTTTCTTAATTATTAAAGCATTAATGAAGTAACCATATCAATTAATTTGATACCTATAAATGGTGCAATTACACCGCCCACGCCATAAATAAGCAGGTTGCGGCGCAATAGTGCGCTGGCGCCGATCGGCTTGTATTCAACACCTCTTAGTGCAAGAGGTATCAGCATCGGGATGATGATTGCGTTAAATATTACTGCCGATAGAATGGCCGATTCGGGGCTGTGCAGTTTCATAATGTTAATGCTCTGCAAAGCGGGTATCGAAGCCATAAATAAAGCAGGAACGATGGCGAAATATTTAGCCACATCATTGGCGATGGAGAAGGTGGTAAGCGTGCCCCTGGTTATCAGCAGTTGCTTGCCTATTTCAACAATTTCTATCAGTTTGGTTGGGTCGTTATCCAAATCAACCATGTTACCGGCTTCTTTTGCAGCCTGGGTGCCACTGTTCATGGCAACGCCAACATCGGCCTGGGCCAGGGCGGGCGCATCGTTTGTACCGTCGCCCATCATTGCCACCAGCTTGCCGCTGTTTTGTTCCAGCTTAATGTAGTTCATTTTGTCCTCGGGCTTGGCTTCGGCAATGTAATCGTCAACACCAGCCTTTTCGGCTATAAATTTGGCGGTTAAGGGGTTATCGCCGGTAACCATTACGGTTTTAACACCCATTTTGCGAAGGCGTTCAAAGCGTTCCGAAATACCGGTTTTAATGATATCCTGCAGCTCTATTACACCCAGAATTTTTTCGTTTTGTGCAACCACCAGCGGGGTACCGCCGTTTGAGGCGATGATTTTTACCCTTTCGTCAATTTCTGCCGGATAGGGATTGCCCGCTTTTACTGCAATGTTCTTTATAGAATCGGACGCCCCTTTACGGATACGTAAACCAGCAGGCGTATTAATACCGCTCGAGCGGGTTTCAGCTGTAAATTTCACAAACTCCGAACCTTCCGGTGTAACAGGTAACTTAAAGTGTGTAGCAGCAAGTTCAACAATTGATTTACCTTCGGGGGTTTCATCAGCAAGCGATGAAAGCACACAAGCCGTCATAAAGTCATCAGGCAATACGCCTAAGGCCGGCCAGAAGTGGGTGGCTTTACGGTTACCGATGGTGATGGTACCTGTCTTATCGAGTAACAACACGTCTATATCACCTGCAGTTTCAACCGCCTTGCCCGATTTGGTGATTACGTTGGCACGCAATGCCCTGTCCATACCCGCAATACCGATAGCCGATAAAAGCCCACCGATGGTGGTCGGTATCAAACATACAAACAGCGATATTAAGGCTGCTATAGTGATTGGCGTATTTGCATAGTTCGCAAAAGGCTGCAGGGTAACGCAAACGATAACGAATATCAGCGTAAAGCTGGCCAGCAAAATGGTCAACGCAATTTCGTTTGGTGTTTTTTGGCGAGATGCACCTTCAACCAACGCAATCATCTTATCCAGAAAGCTTTCACCGGGCTGGGTGGATACCATTACTTTAATTTCGTCCGATAGTACTTTTGTACCACCGGTTACGGACGATTTATCACCACCTGATTCTCGAATAACAGGGGCTGATTCGCCGGTTATTGCCGATTCATCTATTGTTGCGATACCTTCGATGATCTCGCCATCGGTTGGGATGGTGTCGCCGGTTTCGCAGAAAAACACATCGCCTTTACGCAGCTCGCTTGATGATTTGGTTACAATGCTACCATCGGCCATAATAACCTTGGCCGGTGTTTCCTGGCGGGTTTTACGGAGGCTGTCGGCCTGTGCTTTGCCGCGTGCTTCGGCAATGGCTTCGGCAAAGTTGGCAAACAACACAGTTAATAACAGGATGATAAAGATGGCAACGTTATAGCCGAACGAACCCTGGTCGCGGTGCGAGAAGCTGTAAATGCTTACAAACAGCATCACCAGTGTGCCTATCTCCACGGTAAACATTACCGGGTTGCGCACCATTACCCTGGGATCGAGTTTTATGAATGATTCCTTCAGCGCGGTTTGCACCTGGGCGGATTCAAATAATTTGTTATTTTGAGTTTTCATTTTCTTTTACTTAAGCATGGAGAAATGTTCGGCCAGCGGACCAAGGGCCAGCGCCGGGAAATAAGACAATGCATTTAATATCATAATTACCGCAAAGGTCATCACCCCAAATGTCAGTGTATCGGTTTTTAATGTACCGGTAGACTCTGGTATGAATTTCTTTTGGGCCAATAACCCGGCAATTGCAACCGGGCCTATGATCGGTAGAAAGCGACCTAACAGTATTACAATACCGGTAGTTACATTCCAGAAGATATTACCATCACCCAGCCCTTCAAAGCCGGAGCCATTGTTTGCATTGGATGAACTGTACTCATATAACATTTCGGAGAAACCATGATAGCCGGGGTTATTAAGCCATGTTGATGGCTTAACGGCCCAATCGATACCAGGATGTGCCATAAATACATAGCTTGACAGTGCAGTGAACGACATGATGAGGAAAGGGCTCAGCAATGTAATCAGCGCGGCAATCTTCACCTCGCGGGCTTCCAGCTTGTGGCCCAAAAACTCGGGGGTTCGGCCTACCATCAAACCAGATATAAATACCGCGATAATGAGGTAAATAAAATAGTTCATGATACCCACGCCGCACCCTCCGAAGAAGGCATTAATCATCATGGCCAGCAATTCCCACAACCCGGTAAGGGCCATTGTGCTGTCATGCATGCCATTAACCGAACCGGTTGAAGTAACCGTAGTTAAGGTACTCCAGTAAGCAGTAGCGGTTGGCCCAAAGCGGACTTCCTTACCTTCCATGGCACCGGTGGCCTGGCTGATGCCCATTTTGGCAATCAAGGGATTGCCGCCCAATTCGCTGGTTATACTCGGTATCATCAGCATGAATACCCCCACCATCATTACGCTGAATATCACCCAGCCCAATTTCTTCTTTCGGATAAAATAGCCGAAAGCCAAAATCATGGCAACCGGAATAACAAACTGCGCGATGATTTCGGTCATGTTTGTCAAGTAGTTGGGGTTTTCCAACGGGTGGGCCGAGTTGGCGCCAAACCAGCCGCCGCCATTGGTGCCCAGGTGCTTAATGGCGATCATCTGAGCAGCAGGGCCGCGTGATACGTTTACCGTATCGCCCTGTAACGATATAAATTTGTCCTTGCCTGCATAGCTGCTTGGCGTACCGTTGAAAGTCAATATTAAAGCAATAACGATAGATAATGGCAATAAAACCCGGGTGATAGATTTCACGAAGAAATTCCAGAAGTTACCCAAATCGGTGGTGGTTTTATCCCTGAAAGCTTTAAATATAGCCACTGCGCAGGCCATCCCCGTAGCGGCACTTACAAAGTGCAGGAACATGAAAATGAAATGCTGCGTTAAGTAGGTAGCACCGCTTTCGCCCGAATAGTGCTGCAGGTTACAGTTGGCCACAAAGCTGATGATAGTATTAAAGGCCGTGTCAGCAGACTGCCCTGCATTACCATCCGGGTTTAGCGGCAGCTTATCCTGGTGCATCAGCACAAAAAAACCATACACCAGCCAAAGTATGTTAATGGTCATCATAGCCTTTAAAAACTGCTTCCAGTTCATTGGCTCATCAGGGTTAATTCCGGACAGCTTATAAAGCCCGTTTTCAAGCGGTTTTAAAAAGTCGGTCCATGTTTTTTCCCCGGCATACATTTTTGCCAGGTACTTGCCCAACGGTATAGCTATCAGCATAGTGATGGCAAACGAGGCAATAATTCCAAGTAGTTCAGTGTTCATCGGGTTTTACAATTAAAATTTTTCGGGTTTCAGCAGTACATATACCATGTATATGAATACCGCAATTGCTACGATAAATAGGGCTAACATAATTTTCAGATTTTTTCGAAGTAATCAATTGATTTAAAAATGAGCCAACAGCCAACAAGCAGGGCCAGGAAAAGAATGATTGTAAGCATGATTATATATATTAATGTTAAGTTGCAACATTTGTGATTAAATCTACCTGTATTACAGCCTCTTAAAAATGACCAGCATCATTTAAAAAACAACTGTTAACCTGTTTGGGAGCTAAAGTTTGAGGTGCCGATATTACCTGCTGATAAATGCAAAACCTGGGTTTTAAAAATTTGATGGCCTGGAAAAGAGCTGCGATATGCATGGGGATTCTTTTATTTACACCACATTGGCAAAGGGAATACCAGTATTTGTATTTTTATTTATAAATAATTAATAATCAATTATTTATAAATAAAAAACTCTATTCCTGCCAGGGTACAAACAAATAAACCCTTCCATTTTGGAAGGGTTTATTTGTCAAAAAGGGGTGTGGATATTAAAAAAATAGGGATCAACCCCTTTTTTCAACAGACAGCGTAAGTTAATTGATTGATTTATAATGGTTACTGAATTTAGCAACCGAAATTGCGTCCAACCTTTTTATACGGCAGAGCGTTCCATTTTCACAACGGAACACCTGGCACACTATGAGCATACTGATTGTCGGTCTAATACGGGTATAGGTTTACAGTTGGAATAATCTTATTTCCGGACCGGCAATCCGGGTGTCTATTTAAACAGTAAGGATAGCCGAATATAAATGTCAAATCTTTCATTGAATAATCGCAGATATTTAATATGTTGCAATTAATCCCAATTGTTTTTTATGAGAGCCTTTTTATTGCTTATACTTTTTATCCCGGTAAGCTGTTTTGCCAATAGTTCTGATAAAACAGATAGTCTTTTAAAAGTTTTGAAAACCGAGCTCGGTAAATCAGATGAATACCTGTCAAAGAAGGAATTACACATTAAGAAGCTAAAAGAAAGTGAAAGTAAAATAAATAAAGATGATTACCAGGCCCAGTTTACTTTGGCTAACTGGCTGTATGATGAATATAAATCATACCAGTTTGATTCTGCTTATGTATATGTTAACAAAATGATTAACATTAGTAAGCGCATAAACTACAAACCTAAAGAGTATTATAGTGAAGTTAAATTAAGTTTTATTTTACTTTCCTCCGGATTGTTTAACGAAACATTTAGGGTGCTTGGCAAGGTTGATGTTAATAAACTGGAGGATTCTGTAAAATCAGAGTATTATTTTTTAATGGGGCGGAGCTACTACGACCTGGCTTATTATAACCATGATAAATATTTTACCCCTTCATACATTAAAACGGGAAACAGGTATCTCGATTCCGCAATTTATTTTAGCGTGGATAATGCTACAGCTAAGACCTATTACATAGGTCTGCAAAAGTTGCAGGAAGGGGAGTTTGAGCAGGGCGCCTATGCCTTTCAAAAACTTTTAAGACAAGGTTCACTGATTTCCATGCACCTGCGGGCAATGGTAGCCTGTTCACTGGGAGAAATTTACATTAAAAGCGACCAGCAACAGGATGGGTTGAATATGACCATTGAATCAGCAATTGCTGATGTACGATCATCAACCCGCGAAACAGTGGCCCTTTACACGCTGGCGGGGCTTTTATACAAGCAGGGGAGCATTGAAGATGCCTACCAGTTCATAAAACTGGCAAAAGCAGATGCGGATTTCTATGGTGCGCGGCAGCGAAAAATACAGATAGGATCGATACTGCCGTTGATTGCGGCTGAAGAGATAAACAACTCAGAACATCAGAAAAATAAGATACTTATTTACCTGTTAATCATTACTTCCTTAGCAATCCTGGTAGTTATTTTCCTTGTATTGATGTTTAACCAGCTTAATAAGGTAAAAACGAAAGAGAAGATTATCGAGGATAAAAATGTTCAGTTGGAATATATCAACGACAAGCTGTTGGAAGATGCTAATATTAAGGAAGAGTATATTGGGCAGTTTTTTAAAGAGATATCAGGCTACATCTTGAAGCTCGAGAAACTAAAAATGACGGTAGGCACAAAACTATCTATGAAGAAGTATGAAGATATAAATGAACTCATCAATAAAATAGATATAAAAAACGAACGGGCTTCCCTGTATTACAGTTTCGACCATATTTTCATCAAAATATTTCCCAATTTTATCTTCGCCTTTAATTCGCTTTTTGAAAAAAAGGATCAATCCTGGCCGCACGAAAACGAGTTATTGAATACTGACCTTAGAATTTACGCCCTTATCCGTATTGGGATTAACGACGACGATACTATCGCCAAAATACTGGAATATTCTGTAAATACTATTTACGTTTACAAAATGAGGATAAAAGCAAGGGCAATAGACCACGAAAATTTTGATAAACAAATTATGGCTATTAAGGCGTTTGATTTTGACAAACAAACCTAAAAGTGGTAAAAAAGTATTCCCTTTTGCTAATAATTCATGCTTTAACGGCAATAAAAGGGTAAAAAATGATTATATTTTTTGATCTATATTAAACATTAATCAATTGATTATCAATTAATTAATGTTTAAATTTTTTATATAAAATTATAAAATCGTTAAAATCCTCCCTCTTGACGCGCTGCAACGGCGATTGCTCTATTTTTACCAATCCACAATCGCTAATATTGTAATACGAAAGTTACAGCTTTTGTGAAGACCAATTTAACCAAGCTTACTGAATTTTTTCGAGGATTGTCATTTTAGGCTAATTGTTTTTTGTTTAGATAAAATATTCAGAATTTAATTAACCTGTGCGAAATTTCAGGCAGTGGATGCATCTTTAATAGAACCTTAAAAACCAATGAATATAAAACCAATTTCAAACAATTTAAACAACTTAAACTATGCAATTTAAACGTTTACTCAGTTTAAGCTTCTTTGCAGTTTTTTGCTTTTTTACTCAGTCATTATTGGCTCAGAACAAAGTAATTACAGGTAAAGTAACTGACAGCAAAGATGGCACCACACTAATTGGCGTTGCCGTAAAAGTAGGACCAACCGGCGGAGGCCTGACCGACACCAACGGCGATTATTCTGTTTCTGTACCGGCTGGCGTAACTTCCCTGGTATTTAGCTACACAGGTTATTCTCCACAAACCGTTGCAATTAATGGCAGATCTGTAATCAATGTAAAATTAAGTGCCGACACCAGGACATTAAACGAAGTGGTAGTGGTAGGTTACGGTACCCAAAGAGTTAAGGATGCGACAGGCTCTGTTGCCTCGTTGGGCTCAAGAGACTTTAACAAGGGGCTGATAGCTACGCCAGACCAGTTACTGGCAGGCCGTATAGCAGGTGTTACAGTAACGCCTTCGAGCGGCGAACCAGGTAGCGGTGCGTCAATAAATATACGGGGAACCGGCTCAATCAGGGCTGGTAACGATCCGCTGTATGTAATTGACGGTGTTCCGATTTCAAACGACTCTTATTCAGGTTCCAGCCCTACAATGGTTGCCGGGTCATCTTCGCCAAGGAACCCATTGGAGTTTATAAACCCTGCAGATATTGAGAACATCTCTATATTAAAAGATGCATCTGCTTCGGCAATATATGGTTCACGTGGCGCCAACGGTGTAGTTTTGATAACTACGCGCAAAGGAAGAAAAGGCCAGGGAATTCAATTCTCTGAAAATACCACTTTTGCTTCAACAGCAAGCCGCTATAAACTGTTGGACGGCCCTACCTTTTTAAAAGCAGTTGCCGCTACGGGCGCCAATGCTGATGCGATAAACAAGGGCGCTAACGTAAACTACCAGGACCAGATATTCCGCAGTTCGGTTTCACAAAACGCGACTTTAGGATTTGGCGGAGCCAAGGATAAATTTACCTATCGCGCCTCTTTTAGTTATGATGACCAGCAGGGTGTAGTTAAAACTTCGGGATTAAAACGTTTAACAGGCCGCATCAATGCATCGCAATATTTGTTTAAAGATGTTGTAAAACTCGACTTGAATTATTTGCAGTCGAATGTTAAAGACCAGTTTGCGCCTATTACCAATAATGCGGGTTTTACCGGAAGTTTAATTGGTGCAACCCTTGGCTTAAACCCAACTTACCCGATTAAAAATGCCGATGGTACTTATTTTTTTGATGGAACCGCTCTCAACCCCGTTGCGATGCTTAACCTGACAGACGACCGCGACAATGTTAACCGGAGCCTGGCGAATATAGCTGCAACGATAAAGATAACTAAAGATTTGAGTTACCGTGGTACTTTTGGTAATGATTATGCTTTATCAAAAAGGACTACCTTTTACGACCCGCTTATCCCTGGTTACACCAGCGGTGGTAATATAAGAGGCCAAAGCACGCCATCTATTTCGGGTATCGGGCAAGCTTCTTTACAGCAGGTTAAACTTACAAACCAAATTGTCGAACATACGCTAACCTATGATAGAAAATGGTCCGACAATAGTCAATTAACCGTTTTGGGTGGGTACTCGTACCAGGTATTTAAGAATTTTGGTTTTAATGACGTAAGGTTTCAGACTTCAACACCTAATGTGCTTGTAAAAAACCTTAACGATTTTAAAACCCGCTTCCCTATTTTTGGCGACTCCACAAAATCTGAGTTGCAATCATACTATGGCAGGATATTTTATTCATACAAAGACAAATATTTGGTTACAGCAACAGTACGTACAGACGGTTCATCCAAGTTTGGTGTAAATCATAAATACGCAACCTTCCCGGCATTAGCTGTTAAATGGAAGATAATGAATGAAGACTTTGCGCCAAAAGGAATATTTGATGATTTAGGCTTACGGTTAAACTATGGTAAAACCGGTAACCAGGAGTTCCCGGCATACCAGTCGCTTTCCGTATTCCAGTCTCAACTTGGAGGTGGTAGCAACCAACTTTATGCTCCCAACCCCGATTTGAAATGGGAAACTACCACCCAATACGGAGCTGGTATTGATTTCGCGATTTTAAAGGGAAGAGTGACAGGAACGGTTGACTATTTTAATAAGAGCACGAAAGACCTGTTGTTCCTGAACGTATTTGCCCAACCGGCACCGGCACCAAGCCAATGGATTAACTTACCGGGAAATGTTATTAATAAAGGTTTAGAGTTCGGTTTAAATATATCGGCTGTGCAAGGCCCCAAATTTAACTGGGACATTAATTATAATATGACCTTTCTTAAAAATACCGTAGAAAATTTTGCCAGTCGTGTTGTAATTACCGGTGCAATAAGCGGCCAGGGTTTATCGGGCGCATATTCACAGGTAATACAAAACGGTTATCCGCTGTTTACCTTTAAGGTATCGCAATATGATGGCCTCGACGAGCAAGGTTTTGCAAAATATCCAAATGGTATTGATGGCCAGACTTTACAAGGCAGTGCGCTACCTAAATTTACGGCTAGCTTAACAAATAATTTCAGCTACGGGCCATGGAGCTTAAGCGTGTTTGTAAATGCTGTAACAGGCTTTTATGTATACGACAATACTGCTAATGCATATTTCTACAGGGGCAGTTTGCTTACAGGCCACAACGTGACTTCTGATGTTGCCTTTACTAACGAAAACGTACTTAACTCCGGACAGGTTTCGACCCGCTGGCTTGAAAAAGGCGATTTCGTACGTATTTCAAACGCAACGCTTGGTTATACAGTGGCTTTGAAAAATGGTAAAGCAATCAAATCGCTGCGATTTGTGTTAAGTGGTCAGAATTTGGCCCTCTTTACAGCGTATAAAGGACTTGACCCGGAAATTAACGTTAACAAAGATATAAACAGTGTTCCATCGAGAGGGATAGATTACACAGGCTATCCGAAAGCAAGGACAATTACATTTGGGATAAACGCTGGATTTTAAAAATATAGATATGAAAAAATTAACAGTAAAAATTGGAACGACATGCATGGCTGTGCTTTTAATCACATCCATGAGTTGCACAAAGCTGAACGAAACGGTTTACGGATCGAAAACCGTAAGGACAGGGAATGGTTCTGTATCTGATCTTGCCGGGGTTTACAACCAGCTGAACGGACAGACCAACCAGGCAAATACGTATGCCTTACAGGAGCATCCAACAGATGAAATGATGGGCCCCACCCGCGGGACAGACTGGGGAGATTTTGGAACGTGGCGTAAACTGCACACACATTCGTGGGACCAGTTTCACCAGCAGATCAGCGATACTTGGGATGAATTAAACACAGGTGTTTTTCGCGCCACACAGGTTATTACAGCTTCAGGGGTATCTACCCAGGTGAAAGCCGAAGCCAGCTTTTTAAGGGCATATTTTATGTTCCAGGTAGTCGATCTTTTTGGCCAGGCGCCATTCAGGGATCCGGCTGGAGCATCGGATGCTAACCCTTCAGTTTTTACCCGCAGCGCGGCTACCGATTTTATTATTAAGGACCTTGAGTTTGCAGAAGCCAATCTTACCACACCAGCTGACATTGGCCATGCCGGCAAAGCTGCTGCCGATGCGCTTTTAGCTAAGGTTTACCTGAATAAAGCAGTTTACACAGCATCAGCGGTTGGCGGGCCATTTACATTTACGCCTGCCGATATGAGCAAAGTAATTGAATATTCAAATAAAGTTATCAGCAGCGGCGACTATCAGCTAACCGCACCCGGTAAATATTTCACAAATTTTTCGTGGGATAACACAACTTTGAGTCATGAAATAATATTTGGCCGCGTTAATACAGCAACAAACGCGCCTGCTAATGCTCACAACAGGTGGAGAATGACAATGCACTATAACCAAAGCCCAAGTAGTTGGAACGGGTTTACAACGCTGTCGGATTTTTATGGCAGTTTTGAACCAACTGATGAACGCCTTGGTGGAAATTATCCGGGTATGACTGATTTGAACGGATTGAAAACAGGATTTCTTATAGGCCAGCAATATGGACCTGGAAATGTAGCGCTTAAACAGCGGGGTGGGCAGCCACTGATTTTTACTCCTAAAGTTGATTTGAATTATTCAACTGAAGCACAGGGTATCAGGGTTATTAAATACTTACCACACCCTGCCGCTGATGGATCAGTAAACGATGATAATGCTACAAATGCCTATGTATTGCTTCGCTACAGCGATGTGTTGTTAATGAAAGCAGAAGCTATTATGAGAGGTGGCACCGATCCGTTGGGTAAAACACCATTAGCAATTGTAAACGATTTAAGGACAGACCGTGGAGCTTCAGCTTTAACCGCTGTTGACGCCACTGCCATGCTTGCCGAAAGAGGCCGGGAGCTTTATTGGGAAGGCTGGAGAAGAAATGACCAGATCAGGTTTGGTAAATTCAATGATCCTGTTGACCAGCGGCCTACAAAAAGCGCTGCGTTCAGGACGGTTTACCCTATCCCGCAACGTGCTGTGGATTCAAACCCTAACCTGAAGCAAAATACTGGTTATTAATATATTGAGAAAAGTTGATTGAAGAGAGCGTAGCGAAATTTATTTCGCTACGTTTGTTTTTTCCCCGGTTATGCCAAATAAAAATTTGCCGTTTTTTATTATTCTTTTTGCTGCCTTACTTTCATGCCATACTAATAAAAAGCCAACCTTATTCACTTTGCAAAACAATGCTGATATTGGCATAAACTTTATCAATGAGCTTAACGACCAGGGGCGTACCAACGTTTTTGTATTTAGAAACTACTATAATGGCGGCGGCGTTGCTATTGGCGATTTAAATAACGATGGACTGAACGATGTGTTTATGACATCGAACCTGGGCAGTAACAAACTTTATATTAACAAAGGCAACTGGAAGTTTGATGATGTTACCGAAAAGGCTGGTGTAAAAGGTACAAAATACTGGAGTACTGGCGCAACTATGGTTGACATAAATGGCGACGGCTGGCTTGATATTTACGTTTGCCACAGCGGCAACGGTCCCGACAAGTCGCGCGGTAACGAATTGTTTATCAACCAGCACGATGGCACGTTTAAAGAAGAAGCTGAAAAATATGGCCTGGCCGACAATGGACTGTCGACCCAGGCCATATTTTTTGATTATGACAACGACGGCGACCTGGATTGTTTTGTACTCAACAATTCATTCAGGCCTATTGCTACGTTTGATTTTACCAAAAACCTGAGAACGGTAATTGACAAATTAGGAGGCGCACGCCTTTACCGGAATGACAATGGCCATTTTACTAATGTTACCAAAGAAGCAGGCATATACTCGAGCGATATTGGTTTCGGGCTTGGCGTTTCGGTGGTTGATATTAACCAGGATGGCTATCCGGATATTTATGTTTCGAACGATTTTTTCGAACGCGATTACTTATACATCAACCAAAAGAACGGCACATTTAAGGAAGAGATACAGGACGAAACAGGGCACCTCAGCCTGGCCTCGATGGGGTCAGATATTGCTGACATTAACAACGATGGTCAGTATGACATCTTTACAACCGAAATGCTGCCCGAAGGCGATAAACGGCTTAAAAAGATGACAGCCTTCGAATCGTACGACGAACAAAAATTGAAACAGCGCGACGGCTACTTTAACCAGTACACACAGAATTGCCTGCAGCTGAATAATGGGGATAACACCTTTTCGGAAATTGCCTTTCACAGTGGCATAGCAGCCACCGACTGGAGCTGGGGCGCATTGATGTTTGATATGAATAATGATGGCTGGAAAGATATTTTTGTATGCAACGGCATTTATAAGGACCTTACCGACCAGGATTATATTGAGTTCCTATCTAATAAAGACAATATGAACAAGGTTAGGGATAAAAAGAAGTTTGACTTTGCGGATTTTACCAAAAGGATGACGTCGACACCCTTATCAAACTATGCATTTTTAAACAATAAGGACCTGACTTTTTCAAATAAAGCCGAAGATTTTGGCCTGGCCACGCCATCGTTCAGTAACGGCGCTGCTTACGCCGACTTGGACAATGACGGCGACAATGACCTGATTGTTAACAATGTAAACATGCCGTCATTTATCTACAAAAACAATTCCGATGCGACGTTGCATCACTTCATTCAAATAAAATTACAGGGCGAAGGCTTAAACCGGTTTGGCATTGGCAGCACAATTAAAGTATTTAACAAAAACACCTCGCAAATATATTACAACCAGCCAACGCGTGGTTTTCAAAGCTGCACTTCGCCAAATTTAATTACCATTGGTTTGGGCAATAACACAACGGTCGATTCAGTGCAGGTGATTTGGCCCGGTGGCAAATATGAGGTGGTAAAAGGCCTTAAAGTAAACAAAGCCTACACGTTTAAAAT
This sequence comes from Mucilaginibacter flavidus, assembly GCF_024055575.1. GTDB lineage: Bacteria > Bacteroidota > Bacteroidia > Sphingobacteriales > Sphingobacteriaceae > Mucilaginibacter > Mucilaginibacter flavidus. Next base: position 354,380 of record NZ_JAMXOE010000002.1, read on the forward strand.
CGCAAACGCTTTATTAAAGTATAACTTCGATAAAAAGCCGGTAAAACCTATTTTCAAAGAAACTGCAAAAAGCCTGTTCGACAGCATACCGCGGCACATTGAAGATGACTTTGTTGATTTTGACAACGAAAAACTGATGCTTCAAAAGCTATCTGTCGAGAACCCTTATATGGCATCGGGCGATATAAATAATGACGGTTTAAAAGACTTCTATTTTGGCGGCTCAAAAGGAAACCATGCCTCAATTTACATCCAGCAAAAAAACGGGCACTTTAAGCAATATGTGCCGGAGGATTTTGAAAAGGCAAATTATCTTGAAAATGCAGGCGCCGTATTTGGCGACTTTGATAACGACGGCGATGAAGATTTGATTGTTGCTGTTGGCGGTAATGCCGACGAAGCGGGCACTCCAATTTACTTCCCGAGGTTTTATGAAAACGATGGAAAAGGCCATTTAAAATGGGACCAAACCAGAACTATCCATGCAGCGGTGAATGCTTCAGTAATTACAGCCTGCGACTATGATAAAGACGGCAGTCTGGACCTGTTTATCGGTGGCCGGAGCGTGCCTGGATTGTATGGATCTTTCCCAAAATCGTATGTGTTTCACAACGATGGCAAAGGACATTTTACCGATGTATCCGCAAAAGTATTTGGAAATGATACCAGGCTGGGAATGGTGACCGCTGCCCAATGGATTGATTTGGACAACAATGGTTTTGCCGATTTAGTGGTTACCGGTAATTGGATGGGTATAAAAATATTTATGAATAACAACGGTGGGTTTACGGAAGACAAACAGCTGGATAATTACAAAGGCTGGTGGAGCAGCCTTGAGGTAGCAGATGTTGACGGTGACGGCAAACCTGATATTATTGCCGGCAACTTAGGCACCAATAGTAAATTCAGGGCCTCGTTTACCGAGCCGATGAAAATTTATGTAAAAGATTTTGATAATAACGGCACTAAGGAATGTGTTACATCAATGTATAAATCGGACCACGTGGAGTACACGTTTAACATGAAACAGGATTTGGTTGGGCAAATGCCCCTGTTTAAAAAACGCTTCCTTAACTACATTGATTATGCGGGCAAACCCTTTACGGAAGTGTTTACACCCGATATGCTTGATAGCTGCGAAGTGCATCAAATGACGTACCTGCAATCGGCAGTTTTTTTCAATAATGGTAAAAGTAAATTTATATGTAAGCCGATGCCGGCCAGGGCACAGTTTGCGCCGATAAACACTATCCTGGCTGATGATATTGACCACACCGGCAAAAATACTTTGCTAATGGCAGGTAATTTTTTCGATTTTAAACCCGAGATTGGAAGGCTTGATGCAGGGTATGGGTTAATGTATAAATATGTCAACAATCAATTTGTGTATGCCGACCCATCGCAAAGCGGGATAATGATAAAAGGGCAGGTTCGGTCATCGCTTGTTATAAAAAGTAGCACAGGCGCTAAAACGTATCTTTTTGGGTTAAACGACGATAAGCTTAAGGCTTTTCAGCTTAACAAATAGCCTGTAACAATAGTAAAATGAAGCCAGTTGCACTAATTATAGGTTTAGGTATTGCCTGTGTGTTATCAGCATGCAGCCATAAAAAACCGGTTGAAAGCATATTTAGGCTACTGCCGGCAAGCGAAACACATATCGACTTTGTTAATAAAAATACCCCGACTGATTCAGTTAATATCCTTGATTATTTATACTTCTACAATGGCGCCGGTGTGGCATCGGCCGATTTTAACAACGATGGCTTGCCCGACCTGTATTTTGTATCAAACCAGGGCCCAAACAAACTATATCTGAATAAAGGTAAACTTCAGTTTGAAGACATTACCGCAAAAGCCGGAGTGGCCGGCACCGGCGATTGGAAAACCGGCGTTACCGTAGTGGACATAAACGGCGACGGACTGAAAGATATTTATGTAACCGTGGTTTCCGGCTATCATGGCTTTAAAGGGAAAAATCAGCTTTACATCAACAATGGCGATTTAACCTTTACGGAGAGTGCGGCTAAATATGGGCTAGATTTTGAAGGGTTTTCCACCCAGGCTTCTTTCACTGACTATGACAAGGACGGTGATTTGGACATGTTTTTGCTCACATCGTCGGTTCATAGTAATGACACCTACGGCGATTCTTCGCAGCGCTTCAAATACAGCCACAATGCGGGTGACCACCTGTTTAGAAACGATGGCGGCCATTTTACCGATGTCACTGCGGGTTCGGGAATTTATGCCGCGCCGATAGGTTATGGGCTTGGTGTTAGCGTTGGTGACTTAAACAATGACGGTTGGGACGATATTTATGTAAGCAATGATTTTTTTGAGCAGGATTACTACTATATCAATCAACACAACGGGACTTTCAAAGAACAGTTAAAAAGCGCCTTTGGCCATACCAGTCTTTTCTCGATGGGTAACACCATGAGTGATATCAATAAAGACGGGCAACTGGATGTGCTATCGACTGATATGCTGCCCGAAGATATGAAGGCGCTGAAATCAACCATAAATGATGAGCCTTTGGATATTTATAACCAGGAGGTAAATGCCGGTTTTTATTATCAATACTCAAAAAACTGCTTACAACTCAATGTTGCCAACGGCAAGAAATTTGTCGACATAGCCCTGTATTCAGGAGTGTCGGCTACAGATTGGACATGGTCGCCATTGGCGCAGGATTTTGACATGGATGGACGCAAGGACCTGTTTTTTTCGAACGGGATAAAAAAGCGGCTGAACGACATGGACTACCTCAAGTATCTTGGTGACCCAAACACCATCAGGCAATACAAGTCGGAGAGAAAATTTGACCGCCAGAAAATCGACATGATGCCGGATGGCGCCGTGCACAACTTTTTATACAAGGGCAGCGATAGCTTGAAGTTTACTGACGTTTCACTTACCAACGATATGCAAAAGCCATCTATTTCCTCGGGCTCTATAGCTGTTGATTTGGATAATGATGGCGACCTGGAAATCGTAACAAATAACATGGATGAACCGGCGTCGGTATATCAAAACCTTTCCATCGAAAATCATAGTGAAAATAAACCTGCTTACCTAAAATACGCGATAAAATATAAAGCAGGCAATATTGACGGCATCGGGACGAAGTTTTTTATGAAATCAACCTCGCAGGTCGACCACCAGGAAATTCAAACCAGCAATGCCTACGAAAGCGGGCAAAGCGCAGAACTCACTTTTACATTTTTACCCAATGATAAACCCCGCGAACTGATGGTTGTTTGGCCTGATAACTCGTACCAGGTAATTAGTAACTTTACACTAAGTAAAAAAGCCGTTCTAACATATAACGCTGCAAACACTAAAACAACTGACAACACCTCGGGTTTAATTGCCAGTTTTTTAAGCGATAAAAAATTGTTTGACTATACGATGCCGGCGGTTAAAACCCTGGCGGCCATTAAAACCTTTGAAACGCCTGATTTTAATTACAATTACCTGTTGCCGCATTGTTATTTGCCGCATACCCCGGCTGTTGCAGTGGCTGATGAAAACAGTGATGGCTATGATGATATTTATGTGGGGGGCGTCCCTGGTGAAGAAAAATACCTGCTTACAGGCAATAAAGATGGAAGCTTTACCAAAGTACCGGTCGCGGCTTTTAACCAGGGTGATGGCGATGCTGATGCAAAGTGGGTAGATGTAAACGCGGATGGAAAGCCCGATTTACTGGTGCTGAGCTCAAACCATCCATTTGCCGATGCGGGCAACTTATTACCGCCGCGATTATATATTAACAAAGGCAATAACCAATTCGAAAACAAGCTGCTGCCAAAGTTGTCAGGCCGGTACGCAAAACTATTTTTGTACGATTTTAACGGCGACGGTTTGCCGGATGTGTTTTTATCCGGCGCCGTTTCATTCAGGAACTATACCGCGCCTTCAACATCTGTTATCTTGATTAATAAGGGCAATGGAAATTTTGAAGCAATAACAAACAGTAAATTTGATCAGCTTACCAATATCAAATACTTAACAAGTATTACCTCGGTGGATATTGACCACAATGGCGAGAATGATATTGTAGTTACCGCCGAGTGGCAGCCTGTAAGTATTTTCCTGAGTAAAAATCACCAATTAGCCAAGTTTTCGTCGACACTATTGGACGGGATGACAGGCTGGTGGCAATCGGCATTAATTACTGATTTGGATAACGATGGGAAACCTGATTTGATTGCGGGCAATTGGGGGTTAAATAATAAATTCAACGTTTCAGAATCAACGCCTTTATTTGCCTACAACAACGATGTGGACAACGATGGCAGAAATGACCTGTTGCTATCTTATAGTTATAAAGGAAACTACTACCCCTTCAGGCCCAAAAACGACCTGGAGCAGGAGTTACCATACCTGAAAAAGGATTGGCTGAGCTATCAAAAAATGGCGGACAAAACAACCGGGGAAATATTTAAGGATAAGCTTGACGAAAGTAAAAAACTTACTGCCAATACTTTTGAGAGTATATTTATAAGCGATATATTACATGCAAAAACCGTTAAAGTATTACCGTTTGCCTACCAGCAGGCGCCCATAAAATCAGTTATAGCCTCGGGGAAAAATGATGTTATTATCAACGGTAATTTTTGGGGAGTGGTGCCATACGAGGGTAAATATGACGCTCTTGGACTAACCGATTTAAGTTTCGATAATAAAAAGGATGATTTTAAAACACCCCGTTATTGGGTTAACCCTGCTTTTAATTTCCAGGAAATTACTTACCTGCAACCCATTAAAACGGCCGGTAAAACCGAATACCTGGTGCTTACTTATGACGGCAGGCTGCTTTTAGTTAATCAATAATAGCCGCGCCTTTAAAAAATCGGGCAGTAAATTTTTGTGATCCATTTGGAGGTATCCTGCTCGGTCATGCGGTTTGTTATCAACGATTGGTAGGGCATCGCCGGCGATACCAAGCTGTGGTCCTTCCGGTAAGTATCGAGCGAATTGATAGCGGATTGCACGGTATTTGGTCCGCCTTTTACTTCCGCTACAAGTATGTTCCCTAAAACCATTTTGTTTATTGATGTTTTCCCGCTTGTGTTAATTACCTTGTCGATGGGGATACCAACCATTACCCCGAATTCGTTTGCACCGGATTGATGTACATTTAGCATCGGTGGGCCCATTTCAACCCCTTTTTGTTGTACAACCTGTTGCTTAAGTACGGCAATCATTTTGTATACCTGTTGCATATCCGGGGAGTGATTTAAAATAGTGTTGGTGGTAAGTATCACCGAATCTTTTACTTTCTGAACGCTTACATCAATTTGGTAAACTTTTTTGTCGTCATCTAAAAATTGCTTAAGGCGCTGCAAAACTTCGTCCAAATTTTTCGTTAGGTCGACTACTTCTTCGTATTGTTTTATCCTTTTAAAAGGATTCAGGCTGCTCTTTAGGGTAGCTGCCCAGGTTATCGTGGTGCTTTCTTTATCTACGGCAATAAAGGTGATATTGGTGTTAATTGTGTCCTGGTCACCAACTGTAACGAACGAAGGCCCGCTATTGCTTAGTTTAATAAGGCGATAAGTTTTGTCGTGGTATTGGTAGGTTTTACCGTCTGTTAATTGTTGGCCGGGCCACCAGGTTTTCCAACCTGTATTCGAAGTTAAGAAATCAGCGGCATGGTGTTCGGCAGTTTTAACTACTACAGAGCCACTCGCCAAAATAGTTGATGGAATATAAATATAAATGCCGGCGAAAAAAACTACTACAAGGACTAATAGTACCCAGAAAAAACGTTTGATCATTACAAAACAGGAGAATAAGTATGAACAAAAATAACCATATCGAAGCGAAAAGTCGGCATCAAAACTACATTTCGCATAAATAAAAGCGAATGTTTAAAGTTGGGAAAAACTCATTTACCGGTATTTTGCAATTTGCCAAAATCAAACGTTTGCGCATAGCTTTATGATGGTAAAGAACATCGAAATCATTTTCGTAATAGCGACTTAAACATATATATTAGTGGTGCTAATTAAACCACTTTAAACCAGTACACGCGACAATTATTTTGGCAGATTTATAGCAGATTTTGTGGCAACATACGGTTGATTTAAACTATTTATAAATGAAATATTATGTATTCGGCGTTGTAGTGTTTTTTACATTTCTTGCGTCCTGTAGAAAGCCCGACTATGAAAAAATTATACATAACCCTGTGCTGTTTAGCCAGGCCGTGCATGAACTGAACAGCGTGGTAATGGGCAACAACTTTTCGCCGGTTGTAGCCTCGCGCAATTATGCCTACGCAAACGTTGCTGCCTACGAGGTGATTGCTGCGGGCTACCCGAACCAGTACCGTACCTTATGCGGACAGCTAAACGGATTTCAAACCGTGGCGAAACCACAGCCAAACGAGAAAATAGATTTTGAATATGCTGCATTGCTGGCTTTTTGCAGGGTGGGGCAGGCTGTAACTTTCCCGGAGGGGAGTATGAAATATTATATCGATAGCCTGCATAAGCTGGCGGCAGACCATGGCATGCCGGGCGATATGATAGCCGGCTCCGAAGATTATGCGAAAAGGGTAGGGCTGTCGATAATGAAATGGAGCAAAGGCGATAATTATTTAAAAACCCGCAGCGCCTCTAAATATTCTGTAAAAAACATACCCGGTAGATGGGTGCCGACTCCACCATCGTATGCGGCGGCTGTTGAACCGCACTGGAGCGAGATCAGAACTATGGCGATGCATGACGCCAACCAGTTTGATGTGGCGCCCCCGCCTGCATTTAACGTAACCGATAAGCAAAGCAAATATTACCAGGAGGTTGCGAGCATGATTGATGTATCAGGCAAATTAACCCCCGAACAAATTCATATTGCTGATTTTTGGGACGATAATCCCGGAAAATTAAATGTGATGGGCCACGTAATGTTTATTACAAAGAAGTTTTCGCCGCCCGGTCATTGGATGAGTGTTACAGGAATTGCAGCCGAGCAGGCTAAAGCCGATTTCCCTACAACGGTTTATGCCTATGCAAAAACTTCAATTGCTTTATTTGACGCTTTTATTGAATGTTGGGCCGCAAAGTTTAAAAATGCAACGGTAAGACCCGAAACGGTTATCGACAAATATTTTAATCCGGATTGGCGGCCCCACCTGCAAACTCCGCCATTTCCGGAGTACACCTGCGGGCATTGTACAATATCTGCCGCTGCTGCCGAAGTGTTAACGGATGTATTTGGCGACAACCTGGCTTACAAAGATACTTCAGAACTTGAGTTTGGCATTAAAAGCCGCACATTTAAGTCCTTCCGCCAGGTAGCAGACGAAACCTCATGGTCCAGGTTTTACGGCGGGATACATTTCCGAAATTCAACAGTAGTGTCTTCAGCTTATGGTAAAACGCTTGGCGACAGCATTGTACACAAATTACATATGAGGAAAAAAGATTAGAGTCTATATTAAATAGGAAAGGCATGTTCGTTATGGAGTGAGGCGGGTGGTACCTATTAACCGGCAGGGCCGTTACTTTAAATATGCCTGGTATTTTTCTCTAAAGTTGCCGTATATTTTTTCGAGGACCTCCCAATTTTTATTTTTTATAATGTCAGCCGGGAAAAGATGGCTGCCGATGCCAACACCTTTCGCTCCGGCGGCTAAATAGCCGGTAAAATTTTCGAAATTGATGCCACCGGTGGGTATCAATTTAATATGGTTTAACGGCGCCAATACTTCTTTGATGTATCCCGTGCCTAATGCCGTTGCGGGGAAAACTTTAACCAGGCTCGCTCCCAAGGTCCAGGCCTTGTAAATTTCTGAAGGTGTATACGCTCCGGGGAATATGGGAATCTGCTCGTTTACACAGGCTTTTATAACGTCTTCATTGATAACCGGCGCTACTATAAATTGGGCATTTGCTTTTAATGCTTTTTCGAGGTCATGCATACTGCAAACTGTGCCGGCACCGATGTTGAGCCGGCCACCATAAGCTTTAGCAAGTTCATAGATGTTTTCTTCGGCCCCCGCCGAATTCATAGTAACCTCGAGACAGCTAAAACCCGATTTATGGTAAGTTTGAGCAATGGCTTCAACCTGGTCTGCAGGTAAATTGCGCATGATGCCTACAACGGGCAACGCATCAAAAAGCTCCCATGAAAATTTCGCGTTCATATTACTTTTGTTTCTGGTGGTATATTTTAAAATGTGCCCTTGCAACAGCATCATCAACCCATTGGGCTGGGTAAGTTTTCAGCTGTTGTGATAGCCCTAAGCATTCAAATGCAGTGGGATAGTACTGTGCAAGTTTTGAGCCGCATAACAGGTGGATTTTTTTTGCGGTTCTTATTGCCGGATCTGTTAGTTCAGCGCCTATTAATAAGCCGCTTAGAAAATTAAAATTTTCCGCCTTATTGTACTTGGTGAACAAATTGTTTGTACGGACTCTAAATGCAGCGGAAAGCAAACCGTTACTTGCACCTTCTTCAACGCCTGCTTTAAAACTAGTCAATTGGCCTGGGTTTTCTATATCAGCTGTTTTTTCAACAGACCCGCTCAGAATGCTTTTTTGCGACAGTAGCTCAAAAAAATCGCCGGTCATAAATGTTTTAAATGCGGTGACCTGGTTTTTATTTATACGAATGTGCTTTGAATGTGTACCCGGAAAAATAAAAATTTCGTCATTTATAACGGTTTGCATCGGGTCGATACAGCCTATTAACTGTGTTTCTTCGCCCCGCATTACATCATCTGCGCTTTTTACTCCCGAGACTAAATTTTTTTTATGATTAAAACCTGCAGTTGCGGGCAGATAATGCGTCGTAAGATTGCTGCCTGATAAATCAAATGGCAATTCGCTATACGGCAATTCCATAATCCCGATGGAGGAAGAGGCCATGCCCGAAGCAATTACCGGAACACCATCCAGGTTTAAATTAAGCTTTTTTTCGATAGCTATAATTTGCAGGCTGAGTACATCAAGATAAAAAACCTCGCGGGGACTTTCGGTCGTCTTCCACTGCGCAAAAGTATCAGCAATACCTTGATCCGAACTTTCCCTGGCAATGATTTCTCCGCTAACCGCATCGACCAACATTAACCTGAGCGCGCTTGTACCCCAATCGCAGCTTAAAAAGTAGTTCATATTTTATGCCTGTGGTTTTTACTGTGTACCCGCCCTGTTAAATATATATCATGTTGTCTGCGCGATTAAAAGCCGCAGTTTATCAACAAAAACCTTTATTTCTTCTTCTGTTGTATTAAACGAAATCATTAACCTATACTCGTTTTTCTCTTCGTTCCATTCATAAAAACTCGAAAATTCCTGCGTTTTATCGTAAACCTTTGCCGGGAGTGTAACAAACACCGCATTGGTTTCCACCGGTTGCGTGAACGTTATCGCCGGGATGTTTGCAAGCGAATTTTTCAGCAGGATTGCAAGTTTATTACTATGTTCTGCAACTTCCTTCCATAAACCACCACGCAACAAAGTATCAAACTGCACAGCGATAAACCTGTTTTTTGATGCCAGCTGCATACTCCTTTTCAAATTGTATTTATGCGAGCCGGGCTTATCGGTATTAAAAAAGATAACAGCCTCGCCAAACATGAGCCCGCTTTTGGTGCCGCCAAGTGTCAGGATGTCGACTCCAGCGTCGGCGCTTATTTGTTTCAAAGTAGCATTTAAAAAAACAGCCGCATTGAAAAACCTGGCCCCATCAACATGCAGCAGCATGCCATTATCGGTGCATACCTGTTTAATTGCTTTCAGTTCATCTAAAGTATAAACAGTGCCGTATTCGGTAGGCTGAGTTAATGATATAACTTTGGGTTGCGGGTGGTGCACATCGCCAAAGCGCTTGATTTTGCTTTTTAGATCGGCCAGCACAATTTTGCCATCCACGTGGTCCACCGGGTACATTCTGCATCCTATAAAAGTTTCGGGTGCGGTTGATTCATCGACCAGCAAATGGGCTACTTCGGTACAAAATATCGAGCTGAATTTTTCTGTTACCGAACCTATGCCGAAGTTGTTAGCGCCGGTGCCGTTAAAGGCGAAATACACGTCTATATCTTCGCCAAAGTGCTGCTTGAAAAGTGCGACGGTTTCTTTGGTATAGGTGTCGTTTCCATAAGATGGTGCGCTGCCGAAGTTTGCCTTTGCCAATGCGTCCATAATTTGTTGATGGACACCCGCATAATTTTCGCTCGAGAAGTTTATTTTTCCGTGATAAGTCATATTCACTTATTTAGTTTTATTACTTAAAAATGCCAACGCCCGGTTCAAAATCACATCGCCGCCGGCGCCTGGTTTTTGTTTGGTTACATCAGCCACAATTGTTGGTTTATACAGTTCACGAGGTAAGCCGCTAACATGATAAAGCCTTTCAGTTGGTATATTAAACCCAATTTTCGTGTTCGGCATCCTGAAACTTTCAACCGAGCCGTTTAGCCTCGCCAGCGTGGTGCCAATAACAGTTGCCCTCTTCATTCCGTCGAAACCGATGGTTATGCCCTCGGCTATACTGCCTGTCCAATGATCGGCAAGTATAACCAAAGGTTTTGTATAAGTTATACCACGGGGCGATACAATTTCTTCCCAGCTGCGTTTTATGCCGGTTTCTTTTTCCTCGGCGTAATACTCGTGCTTCTGGTAAAAATGTTCAGCAGTTATAAATCGCCCTAAAATAGCGCGTGCAACCGATGTATTGCCACCGCTTGGCGTTTCGCGCATATCAATTATCAATGCTTTGGTCTGTAGCAGCTTGTTTAGTACACTGTCAAATTTCGCGATTATGCTGTTATCAAATAAAAAATTGTTCACTTTTATATACCCCACTTCGCCAATTATTTTCGACTCGACCATCTCCTGATATTTCACATGCTCCAGCATTAGTTCATCCTTATCGGGGTAATAATCTTTAACACCATCGTTATTTTTTAGGGAGATAACCCGTTTGGTAACATGGTCGCCTGCCAAGAGCAAACGCAGCGCATAGTTTTTAGCCTCTATATCGGCAGTATGTGCTAAAAAAGGCAATAAAGCCTGGTTTACGGGTACACCATTTACAGCAACTACTTCCATTCCGGCGGTTATCCCCACTTTTTCGGCGCCGAAGCCTTTGCGTACTTCTGTTACTATGGCCCTGCCACTGTGAAATTCGGCCCAAATGTCTGCACCGGTGGGCACCAGGCGGCGTGATAAATCAGTATTAGTCCCGGGGGAAATGTGGTGGTCGTAAAGTTCATTCAGTACTTGTTCAATTATTGTCACAAACGAGTTGCGGGTGGTCACCGTATCTATCTGTGGTGCATAAATGGTTTTTACTTTATTCCAGTCGATAGGTTTTTTGTTGAAATAACAGTAGTTGCTGTCAATGGTATTCCATAAATAGTCAAAATCCTTGCGGTAGGCCGATGGGTTATTGGTTTGTGCAGATGCTGTTATAGTGCTAAACAGCAACGCGATTAATACTAACTTTTTCATGTACTTATAATTTGTACAACAAAAGTAGCAGGCAGGAACTTCAAGCTATTGTATGATATTGCAACAGGTTTTAAACCGACGATTGATACGCAATAGGCGAGGTGCCGGTAAATTTTTTAAAATGCTTGCAAAAATGGGCTGTATCGTAAAAGCCAAGGTCGATGGCTACGCCGAGCAGGTTTACGCCATCGGCCAGCATTATCTTGCTTTTCTCAATCTTTTTTAAAATCAGGTAATTGTTCGGGGTTAAGCCGGTTTGGAATTTGAAAAGCCGCAGAAACTTAAATTTGTCTAAACCAAGCTGGTCGGCGGCATCTTGCAATGAAAACTTTTCGAAATGGGTCTCATCCAGGTAATTGTCAAACATTGCGGTGATTTTCTCGTGTCCGTGCTCATCAACAATAGTACCATGCGTTAAGGCCATCATTTTCAGCGCATCGGTGAGCTGCTTTTCATAACTGTTTCCGGAATAGCCTGATTTTATTTTAAGCGATACCTGGTGAAGCTCCGCAAAAATCACGTCGTCGTGAATCACCTTTTCTTTAAACTGCAGGTTTTTTAGGTTGTTAGCATATTCAAAAAAATCGGCGGTGAGGTAAAAGGTAAAAAAACTGCGTGCATCGGCCTTTACGCAGGGGTTGGCGTGAATTTCGTGCGGATTGGTAACCAGTATCGTTCCCTTTACGGCACTTACGCTTTTATCGCTCAACTTTGTTTCAAATACGCCCTCGTATACCAGCGAAATATTGTACGTCGGATGAAAATGGAACGGGAACGGCGTATTGTAATTTACAGCATCCAGCGCTTCAAGCCCATCTATTAAAGGTAACTTATAATAATTTGATGACGACATACTTGGCTGAGTAACCGTGTGCTGTAATTTCAAAAGTACAAATAATTGAGCATCCCTGAGACATCGGAAGGACAAAGTTAGTCGGATAAAAAAAATGTCATTTCGAACGATAGTGAGAAACCTTTTACGCCTTACATTTTCGCATGCTTAGCCTGCGGACAAGTTTTCTCCTCGTACCTCGAAATGACATATTTCTTATATCAATCAATTACCGTTTTGAAAACATCACCCTTCCGAAATGAAACGCTATTCATTTTTATGCAAAGCCGCGTCAATTCATAAAAACCATGTTTACAAGGTTTAAAGTAATATTTACTTATGCCGGCTTAAATATGGCATACATTTAGCACACTCCCCACGTGCCAGGTTTCACAACCCGGCCATATTTATAAATATCGAAGAAAATGACAGCATTTTATATCGTGCTTAAAGTAAGCGCATTGTTGGCAATAATTATACTCCCCTTATTCGGCCCTAAAAAGAAGAAAACACCATTGCCGCAAGGCCTGAGCGATTTATCTGTAAATGAAAACGGTTTGCTGGAGGTTTACACGGTTGATAATATCGAACATCACCCCGTTCAAAAACATCATTAATAGCATAGGTAAGCCATAACGCATGTTTGTTTAAATAATCCCCGTTAAATTCAATAGTTTTGAATGCAATATCACCTTCTAAAAATCAGCAATGCAAAAAAGCGTATTAATTATCGACGATGAAGCAAAATTACGGGGATTGCTTAGCCGTATCATCGAGATGGAGGGTTACAGGGTGTTGCAGGCTGGTACCGCCCGCGAAGGACTAAAACTACTGGATGCGGAAATTATCCATGTGGTATTGAGCGATGTAAAATTGCCCGATATTAACGGCGTCGAACTGGTAAAACATGTAAAAGAAAAAAGCCCTTATGCGGAGGTAATATGCCTTACTGCCTATGGTACGATACAAGATGGCGTAACCGCCATAAAAAACGGCGCTTTCGATTACATCATTAAAGGCGACGATAATGAAAAGATTTTACCCCTGGTTTCAAAGGCCTTCGAGAAAGCAAGCCTGCAGTATAAACTTTACGAGCTTGAAAATAAGATCATCAATCAACACAGCTTTGATGGTATTTTAGGAAGTTCCGCTCAAATAAAAGATGCCATTAACCTCGCACGCAAAGTTTCAGCAACCGATACCACTGTGTTATTATTAGGCGAAACGGGCACCGGCAAGGAAGTTTTTGCCCAATGTATTCACTACAACAGCAACCGCAAGAGCAAAAGTTTTGTAGCGGTAAATTGCAGCGCATTCTCGTCCGAATTGCTGGAAAGCGAATTATTCGGTTACCGCGCCGGGGCGTTTACGGGAGCACAAAAAGACAAAAAAGGCCTGGTTGAAGAAGCCGATGGCGGTACCCTGTTTCTGGATGAAATAGGGGAGATGAGTATAGATCTGCAGGCTAAACTGCTGCGTGTCCTTGAATCGGGCGAGTTTATTAAAATAGGGGATACCAAAACCCAAAAGATTAATGCCCGCATACTTGCCGCCACCAATCGCAATTTGCAGGATGAAATAGAAAAAGGCCGTTTCAGGCAGGATTTGTTTTACCGGTTGTCGGTTTTCACTATTTACCTGCCTTCGCTAAATGAACGTACCGAAGACATCAAACCGCTGGCCGGGCATTACCTTAAACTCTACGCGGCAAAAACCAACCCCAGGATAAAAAACATCGACGCCGGCTTGTTAAAAAAACTGGAGAGCTATAACTGGAAGGGCAATGTGCGGGAACTGAAAAATTTAATTGAGCGCGCGGTTATTTTATGTGATGGTGACACGCTTACAGCAAACCTTTTGCCTACCGGATATGACGCCCAACCCGAATCGGGCGGAACTGTTTTTGAGTTGTCGGCCGTAGAGAAAAACCATATCCGAAAAATATTGCAATACACCAAAGGCAACAAAACCGAAGCCGCCCGGCTGATGAACATTGGCCTTACCACGCTTTACCGAAAGATTGAGGAATACCAACTATAGCTTTCACAGCGTTCCGGGTGTTCCACGTGCAAAAATGGAACGCTTTGCGTGTTCGAAACCCTTCGCTATCCAGTTCACAGTGTTAATACCTTACTTTTACAACCATTTGATTTATAAATATTTATGTAAATAAAAATCGAAATTATGTTAACACTGTTAATACCTTATCGCGCTTGCTATTCATGTGATAGTAAGTGTTCAGAAGATCGAAAAGGTCAATTTGTGATTCTGAATGCAATGAAAAACTACCTCTTGAATGTGTCGAAAAATCTTATACAATTGACATTTCGTCGCTCTACTTGAAACTCAATCACTAACCATTTGAATTTAAGCCTAATTGTATTAAAATATTTTTTAACTTACCAGTGTTTTACCAGGCTATGCCTTACTGCCTGCATCAATCCCAATCTATACAACCTCTTAAATACCATGGTACCTTTAAAAAAAACATCATTAGTTTTATTATTTGCGTTTTTTTCAGTCGCAGCGTTTTCGCAAATCCAAACTCCCAGGCAACTGTTCCCGAGCCTGTTTGAAGCAGTTCAGCTTTCTGATATATTTCCCGACAATAAAACTTTTGTTGATGCCAACCCACTTATTGAGCCTTCGCTAATAATTAAGTACTATAACAGCCAAAAAGACAAGCCCGGGTTCGACCTTAAAAAGTTTATCCTGGCAAATTTCAATGTTCCCCTGGCCAACGGCAATGTTTTTAAAAGCGACGTATCTGCCGGCATACGCAAGCACATTGATACGCTGTGGCAGGTGCTTTATCGCAAACACGATACTGTATCAAAATACTCGTCATTAATCCCGCTTCCAAACGATTTTATAGTACCCGGCGGCCGTTTCAGGGAAACATATTACTGGGACTCATACTTTACCATGCTTGGCCTGCAGGAAAGTCACAAAATTGTTATCATAAAAAACATCATTAACAATTTCGCTTACATGATTGATAAGTTCGGCTTTATACCAAACGGAAACCGCACTTATTACCTTACACGTTCGCAGCCACCATTTTTTTCGATGATGCTGGATTTGCTGGCGAAAGATGAGGGCGAAAAAACGCTCGTTACCTATCAGCCTGAATTATTAAAAGAATATGAGTTCTGGATGAAAGGCGCCGAAACCCTTAAGCCCGGGCAGGCGTACCGCAACAGCGTAAGAATGGATGAAGGCGAAATTTTAAATCGCTATTGGGACGAGTCGGACAAGCCCCGCGAAGAATCATACAAAAAGGATATTGACGCTGCTAAAGAAACCACGCAAAAACCTGGCGATTTTTTCCGCAACATCCGGGCCGCGGCGGAGTCGGGCTGGGATTTCAGCACCCGTTGGATGGATACCACCGGTAAATTAAGCACCATAAAAACTACAGAAATTATCCCTGTTGACCTTAACTGCCTGTTATATCACTTAGAAACTACTATAGCACAGTCATACCTGCTACAAGGCAACGCTGGCAAACAACAGGCTTATCTTGCAAAAGCAACGTCGCGCAAAAATGCGATTCAAAAATATTGCTGGAGTGAGAAAGAGAGCTGGTTTATGGATTACAATTTTAAACTAAAGCACACCACCGCTTTCCGCACGCTGGCCGGCGTTTATCCTCTCGAGTTTAGCCTCGCCGATGCCAGGCAAGCTATAAAAGTAGCCGCCGGGTTAAAGGCGGATTTTTTTAAACCAGGGGGCCTGGTTACCACGGGCAACCGTTCTGGCCAGCAATGGGACAGCCCAAATGCATGGGCACCATTACAATATATGGCAATTGATGGTTTAAATAAATATAATCAAACCGGCCTTGCCCAGTCAATAGCTCAAAGCTGGATAGGTACGAATATGCGGGTGTTTGAAAGCACGGGCAAGCTGATGGAAAAATATAACGTCATCGACACCGACATAAAAGCTGGCGGCGGCGAATACCCGTTACAGGATGGCTTCGGGTGGACCAACGGCGTATTGCTTAACCTGGTTAATAAATATCATACAGATAATCAGTAGGTTGATTACCCTTTGTAAGAACCGCTCCATATAAGGCTACATTTTAGGATAAGATAATCCGATGATCTGTATTTTTAGCGCCATCGAACATAAATTTTCATGCATCAAAAAATCAATTTACTTGCCTCACGCCTGTACCCCAGGTATAAATTCTTTTAATGGCCGGGTTCTTTTTCAAATTAATAACAGCAGCATCCGTGATTTTTGTTTCATTTAAATTAACGGCTTCCAGGTGTTTTAATGCTATGAGGTTATTGCTTACCTGGTCGGTCAGCGGGTTCTTTTCGAGCCGCAATTTTTCAAGGTTTGTAAACAGCTTGAGAAATGAAAGGTCACCGTCAGTAAAGTTATTACCCGATATATTGAGCCAGACAATATTTTTGGCAAGGGGGATAACATCGTTCTTAAATTCCGCAGCTTTTATTACCGAACCGACCGGGAGTGTTATATCAAGCATCAGCGGTTTTCTCAGCATCACCCTTACCATCAACCCTTTTTTTCTTAACTGACCGATAAGCGATGTATCAGTAACCATGGGGATATCCGGATTAGTGACTTGTGCAGATACACGTTCATCTGCAGCCGGTAAAACAACTCCACCAATTCCCAGGTAGGTTGCCAGTTCCGGTATTATTATGTTTATATTTTTGAGCTCTGCAATTCTTTTGCCGCTAATTGCGTCGCCATTTTCTATCCACCATTTTATAATTTTTACTTCTGATTTTGTAAGGGGCGTTTTACCATCTTTAGGCATAAAATCCTTATTATCCGGATCGAGGGTTATCCGTTTATACAATTCACTTGCATTTAGTTTTCCCGGGGCTACTGCCGGTCCGCTTTTACCTCCTTTACGAAGAGTTTGCAGCGATTCAACAGATAAATTCCCTTTTAACTTTCCGTCGCGGTGGCATTGCGAGCATTTATTTTGCAGAATGGGCTGCACAACGTCTTCAAATATTATGGCGCTATCGACGCTGGTTGGCTTGTCACGTACCGTCCTTGTTAAGGTTTGCATAGTCAGATAATCGTTGCCATGAGTAAGGCTTGCGCCCTGGTGCCCACTATAGCTCATGAGCGCAACGAGGCCTACCAGAATAATAGAAAATAATTTACCCGGGATGAACGCCATTTTCCCCGAATGATCAGTTGCCATAAAATATAATATCCCCGAAATAATGGCAAGGGTGATACCTGAAAACTCATGATGCCTTAATACATTTTGATCGTAATCGCCTGATGTGGAGAGAATATATCCAAAAACACAGGCCAAAACAGCCGATATAAAACCCATTAGCAAGGCTACAGGCACAGCAGATTTTAAATTTTCATGCTTTTTTGAGTACGATAAAATATTAAAAACTGCGGCCAATAATATAAAGCCTATTGGCAAGTGCACAATAAGCGGATGCAAATGGCCCGAAAACGTGCTGATATTCAAAAAAATCATACACGCGTTAATTTTACCGGGGCTGTATGATAGGCATTCCACTGGCATACATACATATTTTTGTCTTCATCAACGCAAACATCATGACCATGATAAAAAACCGGGTTTACAGCTTGTAATGTTTGCTGTAAAACGCCATTTTTATAAACCGGCGCAGCACCTCCCGGATTTGATATCACTTTGTTATCCGCATCCAAAATTGTTACAAAACCCGAATAGTCAAAACGTTTTCCGGCTGCATCCTTCGACCAGCATACACCGGCATAAACATTTGGTCCATTGATAACTGCACGGCAAACGTACATACCAGGCATATCAATACGTTTAATAAATTTGCCATCAAGCGTAAATACCTTGAAACAATTTTCCTCGCGCGAAGTGCAGATCAGTGTTGGGTTATTTACGTCGCGGGTATCGACGGATACACCGTGCGCATTAATCAAATTATGTTCTGTATTAGCATTGTGGTGCCCGCCAAAATGACGAATATATTGCCCTTTACTGTTGTAATGGATGATATAATCTGAGCCGTATCCATCAGCTACATAAATATCCCCATTAGGTGCTACAGCAGTTTCGGTTGGCTTAAATGGTTCATCATCTTTATAGATACCAATGGTACGGGGGTGGCCAATAGCAAATATCAGCTTACCATCAAGGGTGGTTTTTAGAACCTGGCCCGACTGTCCGTAGCCATTACCTGTTTTGTCAACAGCCCAGCCGCAGTCAGTGAGCAGTAAAAAATCTTCGCCCCCCTCTTTGCTGATGCTTAACCCGTGGCCACCCGGTAAAGCTGTTCCCCAGTAATCTATTAACTTTCCCGATTTATCAAAGATCAGGATGTTATTGTGGATGTGGTCGCCAAGCATAATAAGGCGGCCCTTGCTGTCCTGCACCATTTCGTGGCAGTTAGCCAGCGGTGTATTATTTATACTGATTTTTGCCCAGTTCTTGTCAGCCTTGTAGGTAAAGCCGGCTTGCCCTATAATTTGCTCGTCCGGCTGTTTATCTTTATGTAAAATAGCAAAGCTTCGCTCAGGTGTAGCTGCAACTGCTACAGATGCTATAGCAGAATTGCGAATAAAGTTTCTTCTCGAGTTATCCATGGTTTTTTAAATTATCAGGTTAATATATTTTTTACAACTTTCCCTTCCACATCGGTAAGGCGGAAACGCCTGCCCTGGAATTTATAAGTGAGCCGTTCATGATCAATACCCATCAGGTGTAAAAGTGTAGCATGGAAATCATGAACATGTACCGGATCTTTTACAATATTATAGCTGAAATCGTCAGTTTCGCCATAGGTGATACCGGGCTTAACACCTGCGCCAGCCATCCACATGGTAAAACAGCGCGGATGATGGTCGCGTCCGTAATCATTGGCTGTCAATTTTCCCTGGGAGTATACGGTACGGCCAAATTCGCCTCCCCAAATTACCAGGGTATCCTCCAGCAGTCCACGCTGTTTTAAGTCTTTGATCAAGGCGGCTGTCGCCTGGTCGGTTGCTTTACATTGTTGGGCAATGCCCTTGGGCAAGCTGCTATGCTGATCCCACCCCTGGTGATAAAGTTGCAGGAACTTTACATCTTTTTCAAGCAGCTTACGTGCCAGCAAACAATTGGCGGCGTAAGTACCCGGATCACGGCTATCTGGGCCATACATCTCAAAAGCTTCATTTGGCTCATTAGCTGTACTCATTACTTCTGGCACAGATGTTTGCATCCGGTAAGCCATTTCGTATTGTGCTATTCTTGCATCAACCTCAGGATCGCCGTAGGCCCCATTTTGTAATTTATTAAGTTTTGAGAGGTAATCCAGCATTTCCTTCCGGTCGTTCCCATCGTAACCTTCAGGATTATTTAAAAACAACACCGGGTCTTTTCCCGAACCAAACTGTACCCCCTGGAATTTAGACGGAAGAAATCCATTACCCCACAATCTCGAATACAGTGGCTGATCTTTTTGCCCGTTTTTAGAAACTAATACTATAAAGGTTGGCAAATTATTATTATCCGAACCTAAGCCGTAGCTTAACCACGAACCTATAGATGGCCGGCCGGGAAGCTGGTTACCTGTTTGAAAAAACGTAATCGCCGGATCGTGGTTGATCTGTTCTGAAAAAACTGACTTTACAATACACAGATCATCAACCACCTGTGCTGTATGCGGCATCAGCTCACTCATCCATGTTTGGCTTTGCCCATGCTGGTTAAACTTAAAAAACGATGGCACTACCGGCAGCGAACTTTGATTAGCGCTCATCCCGGTAAGCCGCTGTCCTTTTCGAACCGAATCGGGCAGGTTTTGCCCGGCCATAGTTGCCAGCTTAGGTTTGTAATCAAACAATTCAAACTGAGATGGCCCGCCGCTCATAAATAAATACACTACTCTTTTTGCCTTCGGGGCAAAATGAGGGATTGCCCTTAAAATATCCTGCTCGGTATCACCGGCACTACCGGCCATTGCTGTACCGGATTTGCCAAAAAGACTTTTACCAAATAACGACCCTACAGCTATTGCCCCCAAGCCCATCGCAGTTTTGGTTAAAAACTCGCGCCGTTCAAGCTTCTTATTTAGCTGCTCAAATTCAGGAGTATTGAGCCTAAACTCTTCATCGTGATGGTGATTTGACATAGTGTTTATCTTTTTGTAAGGGATGCATCAGAATTTAATATGGTACTGGCAACAACCGTGTTGGCGGTCACTAAAGCTGCATCCAATTTTTTATCAATTTTATATTGGCCGGTATTTAGCCAGCCCTTCTCCTTTTCAGGATACTTTTTAAATTTATCGGCCTCAACCTGCTGAAGCATTAGCAGCAGATCTACTTCTTTTGGTAAAGGCCTTTTTCCTGCAAGTTTTCTATACGTATCCGTTATGGCCTTTCGTTTATCGTTTATCCTGGTCATTTGCTCACCCAGCACCCTGGCAGCTTCAATAAAAGTTGGATCATTAAGCGTAACCAGGGCCTGTAGCGGGGTATTGGTTTTTTGCCGGCGCATGATACAATAGCTGCGGGATGGTGCATCAAAGGTTGAAAGGGTTGGATTGGGTACCGATCTTTTTAAAACAACATATAAACTGCGCCTGTAAACAGCCTGGCCGGTATCAGGAATGTAATGAGTGTTGTTTATTTCCCACATACCATCCGGTTGATAGGGTTTTACGCTTTTACCGCCGATCCGGGCATTTAATAGTCCACTTGCAAACAAAGCATTGTCCCGTATCATTTCCGCCGTCATCCGGTAAGCTGGTCCGTGGGACAGGAAACGATTCTCCGGGTCTTTTTCTATTATTTCTGACGCGCGTGAGTCCTGCCTGTACGTAGCAGACATAACGATCATTTTGTTTAGCGCCTTAACATTCCAGCCCGATTCCATAAAAGTTACTGCCAACCAATCCAGCAGCTCCGGATGCGATGGCATTTCGCCCTGGTTACCAAAATCTTCGGCGGTTTTCACTATGCCAATACCAAAAAAGTTTTGCCAAAAACGATTTACAGCTACCCTCGCAGCCAAAGGATTATCAGGGTTGGTTACCCATTGCGCCAGTCCATACCTGTTTTTAGGCAAATTTGATGGATACGGTAATATAGCCTCAGGGGTATTGGGGAAAACTTGTTCGCCACGCATGTCATAATTACCCCTTTTAAGCAGGAACGATTTCTTGGGTTTTGGCATTTCCTGCATTACCATTAACTCCTCAATATTCTCTGTTGAATCTGACAAAGTGGTTCGCAATGTTTTTAATTTCTCTGCCTCTGCTTTTAAATCACGATCGACGGCTGTTAAATAATAGCTTTTTAACACATCTACTTCAGCAGCTGACAGCGCAGACCTTTCTTTAGCCGCAATTTGGCTCCAACTTGCTTTTTGTGCCAGAATTTTGGCTTCAAACGGCGTTAATGTTCTGTTGTAAACAGTAATATCGTCAACTTTTCCGTCCTTAAAACCACGCCCCCGCTCCCAGGCGCCAATTTGCAACCCAGGTTGTGTTCCGCCAGTAAACAGGATATCTTTAGTCAACTGATCCATGGTGGTCTCCATTTTCATCTCGGCACCATCCTCATATAATTTAAATCCGGCAGCTTTCGATGAGCCATCGTAAGTTATGGTGAGCTGTATCCATTTCTCACGCGGAACATCATCAACGCTCACTTTTGTAATAGCATTTGACGGGCCCGTGTGGGCCATATTCAATTCAAGCTTATTATTTTTCAAATACAAATGGTATCCCTTGAAATTGTACAGGCGCTCGGCGGTGCCTTTATGAAGGATAATCCCCTCAGTAAGCTGTTTGGGGATATTCACCCAAATGCCGATGCTAAATGGTTCCGACTTCCTGAAAACACCCACTGGCTTTAAGTCAAGCCACGAATCGCCGCTCAAAAGCAACGCTTTGCCATCACCCCTATTTACAAACGATGGCGCCTCGCCCGCCTGACCGCCTTCGCGCTTCATAACACCAACATTCTTGTTATTGGTTGTGTTAACTAAATTATTATTAAAAGTATAATATGCCTGTAAGCCATCGCCAGGTATTTCGCCTGTAGTAAGTTTTTTGTAGCTCCCGCTATTTAGCCATTTTTCAAAAGTGGCGCCTGCTTTATATCCTGTTTCAACTATAGCTTTCTGCTCATTCGAAATATTGTGATTTATGAACTGCAATATCTTCTCCTTTTCTTTGGTTGGCAGCATCAAAGTAGGTGTGGGTAGTGCATCGTCAAACGAAATTTGCCCGGCCTCTTTTACATTATTAAAAAAGCTGAATAACTGGTAATAATTTTTTTGAGTAATCGGGTCGAATTTATGATCATGGCATTTGGCACAACCTACAGACAAGCCAAGCACTGCATTACCAAAGGTATTAGTGCGGTCCATTACATATTCCGTCTGAAATTCCTCTTCAACAATACCGCCCTCCATATTTTGCGGGTGATTACGGTTAAAGGCAGTAGCAATAATCATATCGCGGGTCGGGTGGGGCATCAGGTCGCCGGCGAGTTGCCACTGCAGGAATTTATCATAAGGAAAATTGCTGTTAAAAGCTTTTATTACCCAATCGCGATAGGGTGACATATCCCTTAGCTTGTCAACGGTGTAACCGTGCGAATCAGCATAACGCGCAACATCCAGCCAATCTACAGCCATTCTTTCGCCATAGTGCGGGGAATTCAGCAAACGATCAACCTGCTTTTCATAAGCATTTGCTGATTTGTCATTTAAGAAACCATCTATTTCACTCAGTGTTGGCGGAAGACCGGTTAGATCCAGCGAAAGCCGCCTCAACAACAGTTCCTTGTTCGCCTGCCCCGAAGGATGAAGATTTTTCTGCTGAAGCTTAGCCAAAACAAAATTATCTATCGGGTTATTAATTGTCCAGCCTTTTTCATCAACGTCAGGAACATTAGGTTTTATGGGTTTCACAAAGGCCCAATGCGGTTTATAAACAGCGCCATCCTTTATCCATTTTATCAAAATTGCTTTTTCAGTGGCTGTTAACGTATGGTGTGATTCCGGAGAAGGCATCCTGTACTTAGGGTCGTCAGAAAGAATACGGTGAAAGAATTCGCTCCCCGCCAAATCCCCCGGGTTAATGGCTACCTTACCCTTATCTTCCGGCAATTCGGCATAGGCAAACTTTGCAATATCCAGCCTTAACCCAGCTTTTTGTTTTGCTTTATCAGGACCATGACATGCGAAACATTTGTCAGAAAGTATTGGCTTAACATCTGTATTATAATCCAATGATCCCGGCAGGGCATCATATGCCTGTTTCACATCGGGTGGCAGGTCAACAGATGGTGAATGAAAATAAATAAAAACCACAACGGCCAAGCCGGCACATAGCAATATTAAAATGAGTCTTCTCATTAAAAGAATTCTTTTAAGATTATGATTTTACTTTTCCAGATTCCTGGTTGGTTTATAAGTAGCCAATATACATCATATTCATATTTAATAAATAAGGCAATCTATTTTATTGGGCTGAAGGAGGCGGAACCCGGGTACCCCGTGTCTTATTCGGTTTGTTACCCATGGTGAATATTATTTTACCGCCTTTCATCAATTCGTCCCGGTATAACCAGCAATTATTTAGTTGTTTACCGTTAAATTCTGCCGATTGTATGTACACATTTACCTTTCCATGATTGTAGATCGACTTCACTCCAGCAAAACCATTGATTAATTCGCCACCTCCAAAACGAATTGACTAACAATAGCTAATTTAATATATCATAATGTACAAACATATAATATATTTTAATTAAGCAATAGTAACTTCAAATATATTTCAACAGATATGAAGATTTCTCATGAGCTCTGGGAACATTGGTTACGGATCTATTTTCTAATTATAACCAAATCTAAACATTGGGCGTTCAACACAATATCAGTTGTATGGAAACAACTACGAAGCAAACATTGGCTTTTATAGACTGCCCTAATCCGGGTTCCAGAATCAGCATAGTCCTTATCAATATAAATCTCAAGAAACTCATCCTTCCGCTTATCTTTGCCACATGGCCGGCATTGAATTAATAACTGTCACACAATCAGTTACATTCAAAAAATAACAAATAAGTAACACTGCGGCCAGCAAAAAGGTCGCCGCCAAGGCGATTGTTCGTTTTGCGGACAAGGTACAGTCCCCCCGTATGACGTTCGCCGGGAGTACAGGGCTTTGCGGCCCTGGTGAAGCGGTCAAACATATTGGGCAAAAAAAGCAATTACATCTTTCTTAAACTAAAATAAAAGGTCACTCCCTTACCGGGAACCGACTTGAACACGATCGTGCCATAGTCGTTAATGGTAGCAGTATACATTTGCGATTAAACAGTGGGTAGAATCCGAGCAGTCGGGACAATCGCAAGTGAGCCAAAAAACTTAAAACACATGGAAAGAAATGTCAAGAATGCCTTTTACTGAATACTTTACCAAGTAATAATTCCTAACAGCCATTTACATGATATACCGCGTACTAATTGCTACGGCGACAACATTTGTTCAGATGATTAAGCATTAAATTGACAAATGTTGTTTTTTTATGGCAAAAAATGTGTTACTCTACTTTCCCTCAAAGCTAATTTTACTCCTTTATAACAGTTACTATTCGTTAACTGTAAGTTACTATTATTATAAACCAGTAGAGCCGACCGGCCAGTTCCTTTTAAAATTTCGATTTAAGTTAAACCTTGATCGACCTGCACACAATGTTTAGTTGTATACAGGAAAGTATAATCCGGTTCAGTTCTGCAATCGATTGCATACCTTTTAAACACATATTTATGAGAGAATAAATAAAAAGTTTTTGTTTTGCCGGCCACAGATTGCGGCCCGCATTAAACTAAATCGGTGCCTGTTATTAGTATGGTGCAATCGCAAATTAAATTGAACCTCAATACACACGCTACCGATCGAACAGCCAATTTAACTTTTACCAATTTTTCAATCAACAAACCAGAATATGAAAAAAAAATATTTACTAAGCACTTTCATTAGATTGACGGCTATACTAGTAATTATATGTATTAATAGTATAAACTACACGTTCGCGGCTAATGACCCGGCTCATTTGCGGCATTTAAATCCTGATGCAGCAAAATCAGACTTAAGCAAGGTTATAACGGGCAAGGTAACCGACGAGGATGGGTTGCCGCTCCCCGGTGTAACTGTTAGAATAAAAGGCACATCTACTGCGGTCGGGACCGACGTTTCCGGCGCGTTTAGAATTGAGGTACCTAACGAACAGGCAGTGCTTGTTTTTAGCTTTGTAGGCTATGCTTCAAAAGATGAAGCTGTGTCGGGTAAATCAGTAATTAACGTAGCATTAAAGAGTGATTCTAAATCATTAAATGAGGTAGTTGTTGTAGGTTACGGAACACAAAAGCGTGCCAACGTAACCGGCGCCGTTTCCTCAGTAAGCGGCAAAACGTTAACAGAACTGCCCGTCTCCGGTGTCGATCAGGCATTACAAGGCAGGGTAGCTGGTTTAACTGTTACCAACAATGGTTCTCCCGGTACCGCGCCTGTAGTTCAAGTCCGCGGCGTAAGTTCGATAGGTTATGGGGGTGATCCGCTGTACATTATTGATGGTGTCGCTGGATCTATCGGCGGCTTGGATGCACAGGAAATACAATCCGTTGATGTACTTAAAGATGCAAGCTCGGCAGCGATCTATGGCTCCCGGGGAACCAACGGCGTTATCCTGATTACCACCAAAAAGGGATCAAGAAATAATAAGGCCCAGGTAAGCATCAGTTCTTACGGAGGTTTTCAGCAAGTTACCAAAAGGTATGATCTCCTTAATACCAATCAGTATCTTCAGTATGAGCGGGCATTAGACGGATCCGCAGGAATTGGACTGCCTCCACGTTTACAATCGGCGAACTTTAACCTGCCTATTTACGCCGGCTCCACGCAAACTTTTGCACAAACTAATACCGACTGGCAAAGTGCATATTTTCAAAAAGGGGCTATCCAGCAGCATGATGTCACAATAAGCGGCGGAAATGATGTTTCCCGTTTCTTTACATCTGGTGGTTATTTTGACCAGGACGGTATCACAGTTGGAACGTTTTATACCCGGAAAAACTTCCGTATGAATTCCGATCACAATGTAAACAAGTTTGTTACCATCGGCGAAACTTTTAATGTTTCTTCTACCCGCCAGCGGTTTGGTATCCCACCGGGCAACAGGACGCCTCTTACCAATGTGATAAGGATGCAACCATATATACCTGTTTACAACCCCAATAATCAGGGTGGCTATTTCGGTCCTCAAAACAGTTTCGATGGCGCCGACCCGGTTAACCCAGTTGAACAGGCGTTGATTAACGACAACCGTAATTACGGCTTCGGAATACATGGTAACCTGTTTTTAACAGTAAAGTTTACTCCATGGCTTAAGTTTAATTCTACTTATGGCATCGATTATGGAACAAACAGGCAGGAACAGTATACGCCTATATACAATGACGGCGGTACGTCAAGCAGCCCGCTTGCTTCAATAACTGAAAATGTTGGGAGTGGTACAACTACGCTATATACCGAACAATTGACCTTCGACAAAACATTTGCCAAAAAACACCACGTTTCGGCTGTGGCAGTTTACGAAGCTCAAACAAACCGGGGCGATAGCCACAACTCTTTCGGTAACCAAAACAATAACACGATAAAAACCCTGCAGAACGCAACTAACATAACTACTAATTACACTTATGGCACAAATGTTTTGACATCATATGTTGGGCGTGTGAGTTATGATTATGCGGGGAAATATTTACTTTCAGGTTCAGTACGCCAGGATGGTTTGTCGGTTTGGGCCCCGGGGCACAAATATGAATGGTTTCCTGCGGCTTCAGTGGGCTGGAAAGTCGACCAGGAAGATTTCATGAAGGGTATGACGTCAATCAGCGAATTGAAGCTGCGTGCAGGTTATGGCCGTACCGGTATAAACGGAACTGTACTGGGTAATTATCCATATGTATCGAATGTTTCAGCGGGCGGCACAACCTATCCGTTTAATAACCTGGCAACGGGTGCTAACCAGGGTAACGGATCCTATTACGGCGGACTAAGTAACCCTCAGCTCCATTGGGAAATAACCAACTCAACAAACATTGGTGTTGACCTTGGCTTATTTCAAAACGCGTTTACTTTATCGGCCGAGGTTTATGACAGAAAAACCGATAACCTTATCTTAGGTGTGCCAGTTCCACCGAGCTATGGTGTTGGCGGGCCCTTAGCAAATGTTGGTTCAATGGATAATAAGGGTATTGAACTTACTGCAGGGTATCATAAAACAGCCGGCGACTTTAGATATGATATAACCGGGGTGTTTAGTTTAGACCGGAATAAAGTTACCTCATTAACAGGTAGTGCAAATGGTTCTATTTCGGCCGGCCAGGATGCTGACTTTGGTAACGGCGTGATTACTAATACCGTACCCGGCCAATCCATCCAGTATTTTTATGGTTACGTGGTAGAAGGTATATTTCAGAGCGCATCTGATGTGAGCGGCCACGCTACGCAAACTAATGCAGCGCCGGGCGACATCAAATTTAAAGATGTAAACCAAGATGGCGTTATTGATGCAAGGGACAGGGTTAACCTGGGCAGTTATCTTCCCAAATTTTCATATTCGTTAAATTATTCTGCCAGTTACAAAAATTTCGACATGACTGCGTTTTTCCAGGGAGTGTATGGCAATAAAATATTTAACGCCGAAAAAGTGATCCTTGAAGGGATGGCCAGGTTGTTTAATTCAGATGTTCATGTTTTAAATGCCTGGACTCCGTCAAATACTAATACTAATATTCCGAGGGCAATCTCTGGCGACCCCAACAGTAATTTAAGGGTTTCGTCACGCTGGATTGAAAGCGGTTCATATCTCCGCTTAAAAAACCTCCAGATAGGATACAGCTTTCCAACAGGCTGGCTTAAGAATGCTACCGATAATAACGTAAGCAAAGTTAGGATCTACCTGTCGGGTGCAAACATATTCACGGTTACCAAATATACCGGGCTGGATCCCGAGGTCGGCTCTAAAAATGGAACGCTTACAAATGGTATAGACTATGGACAATACCCTCAGCCAAGGACGCTGCTGGTAGGTTTACAAGCAACATTTTAATAATCAAAAAAATTGTATATTATGAAACATGGAAAAATTTATTTTTCAGCAGCTGCTATCCTGCTAATGATAACGGTGATCGTATTCTCCTGTAAAAAAGCAGCGTTGGATACATCTGATCCCAACAACCTGACTACCGGCAACTATTACAAAACGGCGGTACAGTTAAAATCGGCAGTTAACGCCGCCTACGCAGCTATGCACCAAAACAACCTGGTGTCTCGTGAGTGGTATTACTTACATGACACCCGCAGCGATGAGGTTACCCCGGGCGGCGGACAATTGGAAGTTCCGCGCAGGCAGTTGTATGAAAACACCGACGACCCTACAAATTCAGTTATGAACTCGGTATGGAATGGCTGGTACACGGTAATATTCCGCGCCAACGTGGTAACCGACAATGCGCCAAACGTTACAGACAATGTGGCAGACAAAAATGAAACAGTTGGAGAAGCAAAATTTTTACGAGGCTGGGCTTATTTTGACCTGGTTAGCATGTGGGGCGGTGTGCCTTTGTTAACAACGGTACCAAAAAGTCCCGCCGCATTTCAACCGCGGGCATCTGTTGACGCAGTTTATGCGCAAATTATTCAGGATCTGACAGATGCCGCAGCAGCACTACCCGCGAAATCAGCGACTGACAAAGGAAGGGCCACGGCCGCCGCTGCCAATGCTATGTTAGGCAGGGTGTTAATGCAAAAAGGCGACTATGCAGGTGCTAAAGCAGCATTTTTAAAAATACCGACTACAGGGCCTGATGGATACGCTTTAACAAATCGCTATTTGGATAATTTTGAGTTAGCAACAGAATTTAACCCGGAATCAATTTTTGAAGTTGTATTTGTGGACAAAGGCGA
The DNA here is from genome assembly GCF_024055575.1 of Mucilaginibacter flavidus. Lineage (GTDB taxonomy): Bacteria > Bacteroidota > Bacteroidia > Sphingobacteriales > Sphingobacteriaceae > Mucilaginibacter > Mucilaginibacter flavidus. The sequence goes on from NZ_JAMXOE010000002.1 coordinate 383,670, forward strand.
CAATAGTTACAACTGGGGCGGCGAAAGCGCGACTGAATCCCAGAGTACGGTGAGAAACCAGGAATATTGCCCGGTTGCATGGAGGAACCTTATTCCTTCGGACAAATACTTAAATGAATTTGAAAGTACAGCTACAGGCGCAGTGAAAACAGACCCGCGCTTTTCATATAGCGTTTACCAAACCGGAGACATGTATAATAACGGGCTAAGTACTTTAACCGATGCGGATCAAAATGGAAATTCTTCTATTCTTAACGGCGTTACTAAAAAAATAAGCTGGCGTAAATTTATGCTTATTTACCAGGAAAGTGCAGGCACTGCCGGGTTCCACCCTGGCGGTAACAACCAGCGAATTATACGCTATTCGGAGGTTTTAATTAACCTTGCCGAATGTGCCAATGAGCTGGGCGACATTTCCGGAGCTGTAGCTTATCTGAACATGGTACGCGCAAGACCCGATGTTGCTATGCCGCCATATCCGACGGCACAATTTCCTGTTGTTACAAAAGAGGATGTAGTTAAAGCCATAATGCACGAAAAAATGGTTGAATTAGGCGATGAACAGGTGCGTAATATTGACATTTTAAGATGGCGTAAAAAGGGATATTTCTCTACTGAGCCAATTGCTAAATTCCACCCTGGCAGAGATGAGCTACTGCCTATACCACAGTCTGAACTTGACAATAATCCGCTCGTTGCCGGGCATCAAAATCCAGGCTATTAATAATATAATTAATTTAAAACACTCTTTTAAAAACAGGCGGCTGAATCAGCCGCCTGTTTTTTCATATATTTAAGCTATTTATGAATAAGCTCACCCTTGTTATTGCTGTAACTATATTGCTCATTTCCTGCAAAAAGCGCACACTGTTTGAGCAAATATCTTCCTCTGCTTCCGGTATTACGTTTAACAACCAAATTACAGAAAACGATTCCATCAACCCGATCGATAATGCCACTGTATATAACGGCGGGGGTGTTGGTATAGGAGACTTTAATAACGATGGCTTGCCGGATGTTTATTTTACCGGCAACATGGTAGCGAATAAATTATATATCAACCGAGGTAACTTTAAATTCGAGGATGTTACTCTCGAGGCAGGTGTAGATGGCAAAGGACGTTGGGGAAAAGGTGTTTCTGTTATCGACATTAATAACGATGGCTTGCCTGATATATACGTTTGCAATTCGTTTGCAAACGATCCCAAAAAACGGCAAAACTTATTGTATATAAACCAGGGAGCTAATAAAGCCGGTGTCCCCGTATTTAGAGAAGAAGCGAAGGAATATGGGCTTGATATTCAACTATTCTCCACAATGGCGAGCTTTTTTGATTATGATAACGATGGCGACCTTGATATGTATTTGACGGTAAATGAGCCAAACCCAGCTGAATACCCGAACCAATTCCGCCCCATTAATGTTACCGGTAACGCCAGAAGTATGGGGCGATTGTACCGGAACGACTGGGACGTGAAACTCAAGCATCCCGTGTTTAAAGATGTGTCGTTAGCTTCCGGGATCAAGATAGAAGGATATGGACACGCCGCAACAATAGCCGATATTAATTTGGATGGATGGAAGGATATTTATGTTACCAACGACTTTCTGTCGAATAATATTTTGTATATCAATAATCACGACGGAACTTTTACCGACAAGTCGAAAGAGTATTTCAAACATACATCGTTCAATGCTATGGGTCAGGATATCGAGGACATAAATAACGACGGCCTGGCCGATATATTTGAACTCGATATGAGTCCCCCGGATAATTTCCGAAAAAAAATGATGTCGGGGCCAAGTAGTTATAACACTTTCCAGAACTTTGACCATTACGGTTACCAATATCAATATGTACGCAATACACTTCAACTAAACCAGGGGCCTTCTATTGGAGAAAACAACAAGATCGGTGAACCTGTATTTAGCGAAATTGGCTTTTTAAGCGGTGTGGCCCAAACAGACTGGAGCTGGACCCCAATGGTAACCGATTTTGACAATGATGGTTACCGCGATATTATAGTTACGAACGGCTATCCCCGCGATGTTACGGATCATGATTTTATTACGTACAGATCCAATGCATTTTTGATAACGCCAAAAAAGGAAATTCTAAACCAAATACCTTCAGTCAAAATTCATAACTACGCTTTTCATAACCAGGGCGGCGTCCAATTTAATGATGTAAGTTTAGATTGGGGACTGGGCATACCCTCATTTTCTAACGGCGCGGTGTACGCCGACTTAAACAATGATGGGGCGATGGACCTTGTAATTAACAATATCAATGATGAAGCACTGATTTACAAAAATACCGCGGCCGGAGATAAAGAAACTGCGCAGCATTATCTTAATGTCGTGTTTAAGGGGTCCAATCAAAACCGGGAGGGGATAGGAACTTTCGTCGATATATATTACCAGCACGGTTTACATCAGGTATATGAAAACAATCCTTTCCGGGGTTATCTCTCCAGTATTCAGCCTATAGCTCATTTCGGATTGGGTAAATGCAAAACTATTGACTCGGTGGTTGTCAGATGGCCGAACAAATACAAGCAAACATTTTTAAATGTAAATGCAGATCAAACTTTGTCAGCAAACACCAGCGATGCTCATCAAACCTATACCTGGTCAAATCCTGTTTCAATAAAAACGCCTTTATTTACAAATATCACAGAAAAAAGTGCGATTAAATACATTCATCGCGACACTGATTATCAAGACTTTAATATTCAAAAACTTTTGCCACATAAACTTTCAGAATATAATCCTGCACTTTCTGTTGGCGATATTAACTGCGATGGATTAGATGACATAGTTATAGGTGGAAATTTAACTGAACCGGCACAGGTTTTTTTCCAACGAAAAGACGGCACATTTATACAAAGAAATATTTTAGAAGAAAAGAAATATGATCCCCCATATCTTGATGAGGGGATTCTAATTTTCGATTCGAACGGCGATAAATTTCCCGATGTATTGATTACCAGCGGTGGGTATAAATCTCGGGCAAATGACCCATCATACCAGGACCGGTTGTATATTAATGATGGTAACGGCCATTTCACGCTAGCAAAGGATGCGTTGCCGGAATGTTTTAAAAGTAAACTATGTGTAAGGGCATTTGATTATAATAATGACGGCAAATTAGATCTTTTTATCTCGGGGCGGGTTGAGCCATGGCGATACCCTGAACCGGTAAATAGCTATATATTAAGAAATGACACAAAAGACGGCAAGGTAAAATTTACAGATGTAACCAATGAAGTTGCTCCCGACCTTAAAAAGATTGGATTGGTATGCGATGCCATTTTTAGTGATTTTGACAACGATGGTAAAACAGATTTGATATTAGCGGGAGAATGGATGCCGGTAATCTTTTTGAAAAATACAGGTGGAAGGTTTGTAAACGTTACAGCAAAAAGCGGAGTAAGCAATAAAACCGGGTGGTGGAACTCAATAGTTGCGGGTGATTTCAGGCATACAGGCCGAACGGATTATATAGTTGGAAATGCAGGCTTAAATTCCCTGTACCAGGCCAGTGATGAGTTTCCGGTGTATATCACAGCAAGCGATTTCGATAAAAGAAACAGGTTTGATGCATTTCCATCGCTGTTTCTTCCGGGTAAAGACGGCATAAAACGTGAATACCCGGCAAATGTAAGAGAAGACGCTTTTAAGCAGATGATAAGTTTACGTGTAAAGTTCACTAACTATCATTCGTATGCGGAGGCTACTATGCAGGATTTGCTCAGTGCGGAACAAATGAAAAGTGCGTTGCGGCTTAAAGCCACCGAATTAAGGTCATGTTATTTCAGAAACGATGGCGAAGGCAAATTCACAATGGTACCCTTGCCTGTCGATGCACAGGTTTCAGCCTTAAATGGGATGGTGGCTGACGATTTTGATGGAGACGGCAATCTCGATCTGTTGATCAATGGCAATGATTTTGGTACCGATGTTACACTTGGAAGATATGATGCCTTAAATGGCTTGTTGCTAAAAGGTAACGGCAAGGGTGGTTTTACTCCGTTATCAATTGCAGGTAGCGGGATATATTTACCCGGGAATGGAAAGGCACTGGTAAAGTTGAAAGGAGCAGCTAACAACTATCTGCTGGCAGCAAGCGAACACGCAGGGCCTCTCCGGGTTTTTCAATTAAATGCCAAAGCTTCAATCTTAAAAATAAGCGATACAGAACAAAGCGCAATCATCACTTATAAAGATGGCAGTAGCACCAAACAGGAATTTTACTACGGAAGTTCGTTTCTTTCCCAATCGTCAAGGTTTATCCTGGTAAATGATAAGATAGCGCAGGTATCAATAAAAGATAGTTCAGGAAAAACGAGGGTGGTTAAGTTTTAGCTTACTCCTATATCCCTTTACTTTTTAGGGTCATGCCAGCCATTGGCATTGGCATCGGCTGCGTATTGGTTTTAAATTTTAGTGCCTTTAAATTAAGTGGCGTTATTTTGCCATTTTCTGTTATTTCTAAAAACTGGCAAGGCTTAATTTTATGAAGATGCTGCACCGTGCCGCTGCCCGCCCACCGGATCTCGATATCATCGATCGTAGTGGCCTGCCCTATCCCTATCTCCTGCCTAAGGGGCGACGAACCGAAACTTCCGCCGGAATTTACATCTTTAAATACAGTGCGTTGTAAGCCATTGTCTGTAAAGGTAACCTTGATCCGTGAGCCGATTGCAGACTTATTCGACTTTGTGCCAACCAGCTTTAAACCTATCCAATTATTGTTGTTTTGGCCCGGATTAAGATATAATGAACTCGGGTAAGCATCACCTGTGTACGCTCCGCCCATTTCGATGAAAATATCCTGCAGGCCGTTGTTTCGGAAATCGGCAAATGAAACACCATGGCCTTTCTGCAAATTACCCGTGCGCGACGAACTGGTTACATCGGCAAATTTTTCGCCGCCTATATTACGGAATAGTTTATTAGGGATTAGCGATCCAAAATCCGGGTTACCCGTACCAAAATACATATCCGGATAACCATCATTATCAATATCACCAAAATTGCCGCCCATGCTGAAAACCACTTTATCCAGCCCCGTGCTGTGCGTTACATTTGTAAACGTACCATCGTGGTTGTTTTTAAAAAGAAAAATATTTCCGTTGTCCGGTACAGGAGTACCCAACGCCTCCAACGCCGCATAATAGCCCAGGGTGGTACTAAAATTATAACTGCCCATCAAAATATCGGGCCATCCATCGTTATTGTAATCAAAAAACCAGGTAGTGAATGTGTTTTGTTTTATGTTGATGCCCGATTTATCGGTAACATCTTCAAAACCCACATCTTTCCCGCCTTTACATTTGTTTTTCAGTAAATATTTCTTTCCGCTCATGGTCGAAACAAAAATGTCGGGCCAGCCATCGTTATTATAATCCGCTGCCGTTACCCCTTTCACAAAATCATTGACCTGGCAATGGGCTTTTTGGGCCATTTCGGTAAAAGTACCGTCGTGGTTATTCAGATAAAACGCCGATGGATGATTGCTTTTAGGGTCAGTTCCACCATGGCTTTCCTTGCCTATAAAAACATCAAGCCAGCCATCGTTATTAAAATCGGCCCACACGGCTGTTTGTGTCGGGTCCATGAATTTTAAACCGGCTGCAAAGGTCACTTCGGTAAATGTTCCGTTGCCATTGTTTTTGAGTAAAGAGCAGGGCTGATTACCGAACCCGTCCCGAAGCCAGCCTCCACGCATTATAAAGATGTCCGGACGGCCATCGTTGTTATAATCGGTTTGTTCAATATTCAAGCCGCCAACCTCATTTTGCAAGCCGCTTCGAGCAGTACGGTCGCTAAAGGTACCGTCGCCGTTATTGTGAAAATAATGCATGTGGTCCTGCAAATCCATTCCTGAAGTAATAATGTCCAGGTATCCGTCGCCGTCGAAATCATCCACTATGGAGCCGCCAGCCCTGCTATTCAGATTTATACCTACATTTTCAGCTACATCAGCAAACGGCTTTACTTTGTGCGGCCCATCGTCGGCATCTAAATTTGGTATGAGGTATTGGGAAGGAACTTGCGCCGGATAGCCGCCCAGCGTCATATAAGCTATGTTTAACAGCCATCGCGACTGGGCATCCTGCGGGTCTGCCCTCAAATTTTTTTCCAGCGTTTCTATTGCCCGTTGTGATCCTGTTTGAATTTGATGTACGCCTGCCCCCGAAATAGGGAATATGCACGATGAACCATTATGGTTAAGCATGCAGTTTGCCCGTTCGCCTAAACGCATATAACTAACAGCCTGATCAGGCAACATATTTACAGGGTTCATGTAACGAGGAAGTCTCGCAATTTTATTAAAAATATCAACAGCGCGCTGCTCGTGGCCTTCCTGCAATTCAAACAACGCCTTTTTTGCCAACAATTGCGCATCGTAGTTTGGGGAATCTGCTTTTAACGCCGAATCGCTGGCGGCAAGCCGGGCATCGGAGCTGAAAATATTTTGCGGGTTGTAATTTCGCTTTTTTAGTTCCTGCAGCAGGTCAGTCATATTGGCCGGGGAGTGTGGCTTACATGTAATCAGCAAACTGCAAATACCTGGTATAAATAATAACGTACGTAATCTATATCTCAAAAACATGAAAACTGGTTTAAAATTGGAAGCGGATGCTTAACTTAAACAAAGTTAAATTAGGCCATAATTCTAAAACACAACATTTGTCTTTATTAATATAACATCTGAACAAAACAACTGAACATATGAGTTATATATATACACAAACGTGCATAGCGGGGATATCTATCCGGCTTAACTTCGTCGACGGAAAAAACTTCAAATACCTATAGTGGATTAATCAATATTAAATAAATCAAAATAATGAAGAAGAATGTTTTAAAGATGACGATTTTGACCGTCGCGTCGACGCTCGTGGTCAATTCGTTAAGTGCGCAGAAAAACACCAACAAGGTTAAGTTCCTTAATCCGCCACTAATTAAAACCATTTACACAGCCGATCCGTCCGCCCACGTGTTCAATGGAAAAATTTACATTTATCCCTCTCATGATATTGACGCAGGTGTACCCGAAAACGATAATGGCGATCATTTTGCAATGCGCGATTATCATATATTATCGCTTGATCATATAGGCGGAAAAGTTACCGACCACGGCGTCGCACTCGACATTAACAACATTCCATGGGTTGGCAAACAGCTATGGGCACCCGACGCCGCGTTTAAAAATGGCAAATACTTCCTGTATTTTCCGGCAAAAAACAAAGACGGCGTTTTTCAAATAGGATGCGCAACATCCGATAAGCCAGCAGGGCCGTTTAAGGCCAATCCACATCCCATTGCCGGAAGCTACAGCATCGATCCTGCTGTATTTATTGACGATGACGGAAGCGCATATATGTATTTTGGAGGTATTTGGGGTGGTCAGCTTCAACGCTGGCAGACTGGAAAATATGAGGCCAACGGTTCAAAAACTGATCTTCACAATGATAAGGCACCGGCAATTAGTTGCAGGGTAGCCAAATTGGATAAAAGCATGATGGAAATTGATGGAAAAGTACATAATGCCCTTATAGTTGACAGCGCCGGGCACGAACTATTAGGTGGCGATCATGACCGTCGTTTTTTTGAAGGCTCATGGATGCATAAATTTAAGGGGAAGTATTATTTAACCTACTCTACCGGCGATACGCATTTTCTGGCCTATGCTATCGGCTCGAACCCTATGGGACCTTTTGTTTACGCTGGCCACTTTATGCAGCCTGTGCAAGGTTGGACAACGCATCACTCTATTATTAAGTTTAATAATAATTGGTATATTTTTTACCACGACACTGAACTTTCGGGCAGAACACATCTCAGGAATGTTAAGGTTACCGGGTTACATCACCTGGATAATGGAAAGATAGAAATGATCAATACCTACACGAGTTCGGGTAAATAATATGTTTAAAAACGAACGTGCAGCGGCCGTTTAAAAAGCTCAGCTGCTGCATGTTAAAATTTCAGATAAACTAAGAGGAACACTTCGGCTATTTAGTTGGCCTTTTTTATATAACTTAATTTATTTTTTGCCGAAACGTCAGTTGTAGCTTCTTCGGACTTTCCCGACTTTCGGACTATTCTATAAAATAAGTTTTACCAGCTACTGTTGGCATATCGTAAACCCACGTTTTGGCAAGGGTTGGTGTAAGGCTTTCGGCGCTGGTTTTTATTATCGGCGTTTTTAAGTCCATCGCTTGGTAAAAACGATTTTTGTTGCTCCCATGTGCTGCGCTCAGTAATTTGGTGGCCATTTGTTGATTTAAACGCAGCCGGCAGTTTCCGCCGAGCGAAGAATGTATAATCAGTTTTACAATTTTGTGGTCGGCCCAGGTCATATCAACTTTAAAGCCTCCCCGGGCCACTAGTCCTGAAACGCTGCCATCCTTCCAATCATCGGGCAAGGCCGGCAACAGGTAAATTGCGCCGTCGTGGCTTTGCAAAAGCATTTCTGCTATCCCCGAAGTGCAGCCAAAATTACCGTCGATCTGGAAAGGCGGATGGGCATCAAATAAATTTGGATAAGTGCCGCCAGAACCCCCACCTACCGGTTTTATTTGATCCTTAATAAGTTTATACGCATGATTGCCATCCAATAAACGCGCCCATAAATTGATCTTCCATGCCATCGACCATCCTGTTGATACATCACCACGGTAGACAAGCGAGTTTTTCACAGCCGCAAATAGTTGTGGCTGCGTGAAAGGTGATATTTGATTACCCGGAAACAAACCATACAAATGAGAAACATGCCGATGGTGATCGTCGGTACGGTCAAAATCTTCCAGCCACTCCTGCAGCTGGCCATGTTTGCCAATTTGCATAGGCGGTAATTGGCTACGACAATTAGCCAGGCTATCCGCAAAGACTTTATCGACATTCAGTTCGGCTGCTGCCCTGATCACAGCTGTAAACAGGCCATAAACCAATTGGTTATCCATGGTAGCGCCAGCAGTTACTGATACCGGGGTTTTACCATCGATATATTCGTGTTCCGGCGATATTGAGGGCGACACTACCAACCAACCGTGATCTGGTTCCTTTTGCAGGGCATCAATATAATATTCAGCGGCCCCCTTCATTACCGGATAATATTTCTTCAGAAATGCCCTATCGCCCGAATATAAATAATGTTCCCAAAGATGATGGCTGAGCCACGCGTTTGATGTTGGCCACAATCCCCAAAAGGCGCCATCCACTATCCCGGTAATACGCCAGATATCAGTGTTATGGTGCAGCATCCATCCGCGTGTTCCGTACATTATTTTTGCAGTTGGAGTACCAGTAACAGACAAATCTTCAATCATCTGAAAAAGCGGAGTACTCAATTCTGGTAGTTGTGTTACCTCGCTTGGCCAATAATTCATTTCGGTGTTTATGTTAATGGTGTACTTGCTGTCCCAGGGGCCTTTGACCTCTCCATTCCAAATTCCCTGTAAATTGGCTGGTTGCGAGCCTGGCTGAGATGAACAAATTAACAGGTACCGCCCGTATTGAAAATATAGTTCGGCCAGCTGTGCATCATTATCATTTGAGAAATTTTCTATGCGGACATCTGTAGGTTTGTTTGCAGCGCTATTGATGCCGAGATTGAGTTTAACCCTATCGAAATAAGAGCGGTAAAACCTGGTGTGTTTATTCAGCAGATTATCGAAGCTCTGCTGGTAAGCTTTATACAAAATATCGTTAGCCCGGTTCATCGCATTTGCCGAAACATTGTGATAATTCACAAAATTGGTGGCCATTGAAAGATATATGACGGCTGTATCAGCATTAGCAATAGTTATGCCCGAAGTATCCGTAACGCAAGTCCCGCGGGAATTTTTAACCCTGGTGAGCACGGTATATTTGATCTGCCCTTTTTGGCCTTCGTGGTCGCTGCCCTGGCCGGATAAAACCAGCGTTTCTCTTCCATTTACACTAACCAAAGATTTTAGTGGGCTTTGAAGTTTTATCTTGCAGCTAATCATACCTGGTTTATTGGCCGTTAGCCTGGCCATAAGCACATTGTTGCCAAAAGCGGTAAAATATTCCCGTTTGTAGTTAACACCGTTTAAAGTGTATTTTACAACAGCCTTCGCATTTGCAATATCCAAATCGCGATAGTAATTGCTAACACTATCTGTACCGGAAAACTTGATGTATAAATTACCGGCAAGCTGGTACGGCATGCCACTGTTGCCCTTTGGCCCTAATTTGCTATTAGCCAATTCCTGCGCTTCGGCGTATTTCTTCTCAGCAAGCAACGCCCTAACCTTATTAATATATGGCCTCGCGCCCGAATCGACGGTATTATTCGGCCCACCTCCCCATATGGTTGATTCATTGAGTTGGATGCGTTCGTTTTGTACATTGCCAAATACCATTGCGCCTATAAAGCCATTCCCGATCGGTAAAGCTTCGTTCCAGCTTTTAGCAGGTTTGTTATACCATAATTTATAGCGGTTGGGGCTGTGGACCAGGGCTGCCTTTTTACCCACCTGTTTTTGTTGTGCCTGTAGCGATGAGAATATCAATAATGCCGTAACAAAAATGTTCGCTTTTTTATAAAATGATGCTGTCATATATTTGGTTTATCATCGCTTAAAAATTAACAACCGACCAATAGGCCTTTTTACGTTGCCTATTTTCATCAAATAATAAGGGGTAGGCCTTTATTACTACACGGGGTGTGTTTACACCCGCTGCAGCCCCTCCCATAGGTCCTCCGCCTCTCACGTCCAGCCAGCTCGACCGATCAGACACGTTCCAAAATGTAACGTTTGTTATATATTGCTTATACTGCCTGATAATATCAAAGGCCATTTTGTATTGCGCAACTTGTTTGGCTTCCACTTCGGGGGTAAACCCCGGGTCGGGTGTTGGCGTTGCCCCTGCAGGTGCTGCTGTTGTACCGGCGGCTGGGTTTGGCTTTGGCAAGCGTATAGTAATATCCATTTCGGTAAACTGCACCTTTAAGCCCAGGGAGGTTACCTCGTCAAGGGCTTTACGCAATTCATCGGGCGATGGGTCGTTCAGTTTCCAATGGGCCTGCATGCCGACGCCATCAATAGGTGTGTGGTCGGCAATCAACTTTTTTAACAGCTTATATATCTTCTCTCTTTTAGCCGGACGTTCACTGTTATAGTCATTGTAGTATAACTTCGCAATGGGGTCAGCTTCGTGCGCATATTTAAAAGCCGAATCGATAAAATCGGGGCCATTGCATATTTTGTACCAGTTACTTTTGCGATATACCTGCGTGGTGTCCTCGCTATCATCAACCGCCTCATTCACTACGTCCCAGGCGTAAATTTTGCCTTTATATCTTCCTGCTACGGCAAAAATATGATCTTTTAAGCGTTGTAAAAGCAACTCTTTAGTTACCGGTTCACCATTCGGCCCCTTAAACATCCATGCAGCTTCCTGGTTATGCCAGCATAAATTATGTCCACGTATTTTGATATGATGACTCACAGCAAAATCAACAATAGCATCTGCATTTTTCCAATTATAAACGTTTTCGGATGGGTGTATCGGCCCCATCTTCATATCATTTTCCGGGGTTACGCTGTTAAACTCTTTTACAATTAATGCCGAATCGGGGCCATGCAAAGAAGCCATGCTTACCGCAACCCCAACAGGAAAATAATCTTTATAGTAATCTTTCAAACCTTTATCGGCATTGATACCCGCCGTAGCAGGTGATGTTACCAGATGTTTGGAAGCACACTGAACAAATGATAAAACCATAAACGCAATTGTGAGAACCAACATACCCCGACTTGCATTTTTTGCTGTAGTAGAAAATTCCATATTTGTTAATGGTTTATTTGCTTATTAATTTTCTTTAACCTTATAACCTAATAACGAAAGCATTGTATTGCCATATCGCGTTCCCAACAACCTACATCCCTCGGCAGTAAAATGCAAATGATCGGGGGAGCAGGTACAGCCTGCCGATGAAATAACATACGAGTTTGGAACAATTTGCGGAAGTGTGCCTATAATTTTGTTCATGCTTGCGCAAATACCGTTCTGGTCGGCATTCACCACTTCACCCGCAAGTAACGGCACCCTTCGGGGTTTTAGCTTTAAATCCTTCATCAAATTATCGTAAACGCCTTTTACCTTTTTTGTCCATAGGGTATCGTTGGTATTGGATTCTCCCTGATGTAACAATATACCCTTAATCACCCCCGACTTTTGCGCTAATTTGGCCAGGGCTACCAATCGGTTGTAAGGGTTACCTCCATATTCGGCAACTATGTTCTTCATCCATCCGGGAGCGGTTGCAAGGTACGATTGGTAGCTATCTCTTTCAAAAATCTCAATTTTAGCCCCAGCGACGGAAACGTTAATGATGCCAATCCGTATTTTTTCCGGCATGTTGGCTACAAGCGTCCGTCCAAAATAATCGGCCGGCGTAAGGCCGGTTGTGCAACGTGCCAATGGCGGCATAGCTGTGTACCAATTGTCTTTTAGCCTGCCCTTTTCGCTGCAGTCAACAGCTTGCAGTACCTGAAACCTGCTGTCAATACCGATCGAGTCCTGCCCCTGTATCCTGGCATTGCCCTCCATGTTTGATTGCCCGAAGCAAATAAATATGTAAAACTTCTTATCCTGCGAAAAACCGCTCAAGGCCAACAAAATAAGGCAAGCCGCCACTAAAATTTTAAGTTTCATTTTGCGGGGGATCCTAATTCTTGAATATCAGGCTTGCAAACTGGTTTAAAGATCGCCTCCATGATTGCCACTCGTGTGCCGTTCCCGGCGATTCGTAAAACACCTGTTTAATGCCTGCCTTTTCAAGTGCCTCATGAAATCCCTTTACCATGGTTTGCATTCTTTCCGGCTCGATAGTACCAACACTTAGATAAAGTACTTTAACTTTTTGGTTAAAGGCATTTGCATCGGCAAACACGCCATTGTACATTTTGGTTATATCAGTACCAGGTTGCATGAATGCGGCACCGCTGAAGCCCCCTACATAAGCAAATTTGTCGAGATTGGTCATTGTGGTTTGAAAAGTTTGAAACCCTCCCATGGATAGCCCTGCCATGGCACGGTGATCACGGTCGGCGAGCGTCCGGAATTTAGCATCAACCATTGGAATAACTTCCTTCACCAATACATCTGGAAAAACATTACCTGCCATGCTTATTCCACGGGCGTTGGTTGCCGGCGGTTGCGTCGGATCGGTGGCATAGCCCCGGTCCATCACAACTATCATAGGGGTTGCCTGTTTAGCGGCTATCAGGTTATCCAATATAAAATTCATTTTACCTTGCGTCGGCCAGCCGGTTTCGTCTTCGCCCGAACCATGTTGCAGGTAAAGTACCGGATATCGTTTGTCTGTTTGCGTATCATAACCCGGTGGTGTGTAAACGTTTGCCCGCCTCCATGCCTTTGTTATGATTGAGTAGTAGTTTACCGAACGGATTTCGCCGTGAGGCACGTCCTTTATGGTATAAAAATCACCGTCCGGGTCGGGTATGTCAATCCCGCTCGCCATTCTTCCCATTCCATAATAAGTTTGGGTAGCCGGGTCAACGACGGCAACGCCGTCAATTATTAAGGAGTAATAATGGAATCCCAATGCAACCGGATCAGTAGTTACGGTCCAATAACCACCTGTGTCTTTGCTCATTGTATATTTTTTTAACAGGTCGATTTGAACAGTTTTTGCATCTGGGGCCTTTACACGGAAAAACACGGTATTATCAGGGAATATCTCGGGATATTTTACGCCCGGAATATTAGTAGGTGCGGGCACGCCCACCTCGTTGTAAGCATATTGAGGGAAAGTTGATGCATCTATAGATTTAAAAATTAATTGCGAAAACATATACAAGCCATTTTTCCATACCTTAAAATTGTGGACACCAGGCTCGATATAGTATATGTGTGGTACATTTTTCTCTACTAGATAATCGTGAGTGCGTTTGCTGAATAAAAGCAATCCATCGCTTGAGCCGCATGATATCCAAAGCAATTTCAGCTTATTCTTTACGGCATCAGGATCAGGAATTAAATCCTCCGGCTTTTTGGTGTTGGGGGCTGCCGAAAAAGCGCCTACCCACGAAAATACATTGAGGTTTCCTAACCCAAAATTTAATGATTGCCCGCCCCCCATTGAAAGGCCGGCCACAGCCCTGTGATCTTTATCAGCATAAACATGGTACTTATTGTCAATAAATGGAATAAGGTCGGTTAACAGGTCTTTTTCAAAATTGGCAAAACCTTGCACCTTATCGGGCGCCATTACATTGCCAATTGCCCGGTCGTCTTTTATTGCCCTGCCGTTGGGCAGCACCACTATCATTGGCACAATTTTATTTTGCGCATACAGATTATCCAATATCACCTGGGGACTGCCACCGTTGTACCACTCTTTTTCATCGCCACCAATGCCATGCAAAAGATACAACACCGGATATTTTTTATTTTTAGAATATCCCGGGGGAGTATAAATAAGTGCGCGGCGTGTGTCGCCCACCGTCTTTGATTCATAAGTAATGGTGTCGATTTTACCGTGCGGGATATCCGCACGAAATTCATCAAAACCTACCCGTGCCTGGGTAACTATGCCTTGCGCATAAGCTGTTATACTACAAAAAGTAAAGGTGAATAGTGCAAAAAGCAAACGCCTGGTTTTTAAGGATATGTTCATTGTATAGTTATTACAGACCGATGAAATTTTAATTGGTTTGTGGTTGTATAAGTTGGTATTTGCCGCTTAGATGCATCAGGCTGAATATGTATAATAAACCATCGTAATATGGGTCAAAATAATTATCCGCATAAGGTTCCAGCTTCGCGTTCCAAAGCGGGCGCACAAAGTCGAATTTTGCTTTGTCGGTGACCATGAGTGAGGCAGCAGCAGACGTAGCTACCAAGCCCAGCGAATGCCGTAATTTTTTAACGCCGCCTGCCGGTAAAACAAATTCGGGCGTGGTACCATCTGTGTTGAACTGATCATCGAAATTGTTGATCCCTTTTGTACGCAGAAAATTTTGGATGCGTTTTGCATAATCTCGTTGCCATGCTTTATCCTTGCCGAACCAAACATAGTCCATCGCAATATTCATGGGAACCCGCCATGAGTCGAATCGAAAGGCAGGCTTCATTTTCCCCCAACTGTGCGGCTTGCCACTAAATTCGCTATTATCAGCATTAAGTCCTGTAACAGGGTCGCAAGCCCGGTGTAAAAAAGCCCTTGCCGTATTCGCACAATCCCGGTAAAATTGTTCGTGACCATCCCTGGCGTAAAGCGCCCATACTTCGTAGAATGCAGGCAGATGATACGAAGCATCAGTCCATTCATACCCACCACCCTCGGGCACAAACGAAATTTGCTTTGCTTCCATGTTTATTAGCGGATGTATATTGCCGGTACCGTCTTTTTTCCACATGGCGTCCAGTATCTTCCTGGCCTCTGCGTAGTAGTTAATGCCGGTATTATTTCCCCACCTGTTGGCGGCAAAAAGCAGGTCGGTGATAAAATATAACTCCCCGTCGGACGCCGAACCCTCAGAGTTACGCTTCATTGTTTGGGGATTAATGCTCCAGGCAAAATATCCTTCACGAGGCCCGTCCTGGTGTTGGAGGTATTTTTTCGACCATCGCCATATCCTGTCAAAAACATCTTTTTTGTTAAGTTGCACAGCGACCATCATGCCATACGAAAGGCCTTCTGTCCTGGCATCGTGGTTTTTTACGTCAGATACATACGCCATTGTATCGCCTACCTCGAAGTATACCTTATTGGGGCCTTCAAACACATCATGATAAGCCTTTGCCACCTTGCTGTCTATTTCTGCCTTGCTATAACCCGCTTCATTGAAAAGATTAGGATAAGTTCCGGAAGCAACTGCGCCCATACCCGTTATCTTTTTTGAAGCCTTGTGGCTTTGACAATTTGCAAAAACCGGCAGCGCTGTAGCCATTAAATACAAAAACACTAATTTTTTAATATTCATATTTTAAATAAATAGGCATTGTGATATAATTTTTTCTCTTAATAACACGGGATAGCCCCATTCACCTGCTTTAAAATCTTTATCCTGTTCGCAATAAAAACCTTCGTAACTCTTACAAATTGCTGTAGTACACGAGCAGGTAAATTTCCCTAGGCTAATATTGTTTGTAACAATTGGTGATATTATTCGACAGGCTAATTGTAGTTAACGATATAGCAGATCGTCAACCAATAACTATTCGATTAATTTTCGTCAAAATTATTCCCTTAATAGAACTTGACATGCCACAAATGTTGAATAAATCAACACTTTGGTTGAAATATGCCCATTTTATCCGGGTGTCACTATTAAATGTGGAAATGGTTTTAAGAAATGCTACGCTTTAAACCCTGCCAAATATACAGCAAATCGTAAGGCCGAGAACAGCAATATTTTTTTTCTGCAATCGATTGCATAATTGAATTTTAAGTTTAAATTTACCCTTGTGCAATTTCTGCCAATCCTTTAGGCGGAAGTGGAACCTTTATAAACCTCCTGTTTCGGGAAATTAAATGATCAGTATACTTAGTATCTTCCTTTTTATGAGAAGCTACTGTACAATTTAAAAAGTAATAGCATTTGCCATGTTAAATTTTGCGTTACAAATTAAGCGTATTATAGTCAAAAGGATGTTTTTTATAGCATTAATGGCATTGGGCATTACCTTTCAATGCTGCGGTCAGGCTATACGGTTCACAGTATTAACATCTCACGATGGATTGCTTTCGAACACAGTTAACGCTATTATAAAAGACCATTACGGATATGTATGGTTTGCAACAGCGGACGGCCTTGACAGATTCGACGGCATGGAACACAAGGCCTACCGTTTTGATCCTTCCGATAAATCGGGCTACCGCTCGAAGGAAGTGGCATGTATGTATGAAGATGGTGGCGGGCAGCTTTGGGTTGGTACTATGGGCGGCGGATTGTATTTTTTCGACCGTTCCCACGATCAGTTTCACCCTCTCGAAATACGCTCCAAATACAAAGAAGTTACGGACAGTTACATTAAGGCAATGTACGGCGATAATAATGGTCGGCTCTGGATTGGCACGCTGGGGGGCTTGTGCATATTTGACCCTAAAACCGCAAAAGGAACATTTTTTAAACCCGACGAACATAAACCCGGGCAGCTTCGGCCGGGCATCGTATTATCTATCTTCAAGGATAGTCAACAGCGAATGTGGATTGGTACAGAGAAAGGGCTATATCTTTATAATGAAGCAAGGAACAATTTTATTTCCTTCAGGCACGACAATAACAACCCCGCAAGCATCCCAAATGATGGAGTTAATGCGATAGCCGAATGCCAGTACAGGCTATGGATAGGCACAAATGACGGACTTAGCTGCCTGTCGCCCGACTTAAAAACCTTCCGGAATTTTAAGTATAACGCCGAAGACAACGGCACCCTGAGCGGCAATCTTATTTATAGTATAGCTCCAAGCGGAAACGATATTTGGGTAGGCGCTGAGGGTGGACTGAATATCGTAAATACGTTGTCGGGGAAAATAAAACGTTATAATCATGACGACCGGGATAAATTTAGTGTGAGCAGCAAGTCTATTCGTTGTATTTATAATGATCCCCGTGGCATTTATTGGATCGGTACCTACCAGGGAGGTGTGGATAAGTACGACAAAAATCTCACCCTGTTTAATTCAAAACAAAATAACGCCTACGACCCGGCAGGCCTGAATGCGCCATTTGTTTCCTCATTCGCCGAAAATAAAGATGGGGATATATTTGTTGGTACAGATGGCGGAGGGTTGAACCTTTTTCATTTAAAGAGTGGCCTGTTCAGCCATATTACTCTTAAGGCAAAGGAAAAGAATAATTCGGCCGGGCTTCCAATCCTGAGTATGATACTTGACCGAAATCAACAACTCTGGATCGGCACTTTTCAGGACGGTATATTTATTTATAACACCAAAACCGGCCAGTATCAACAGTTAACTGCCGGAAAAGATATTACGCATATAAATAATGACGAAATTTTTTGTTTTAAGGAAGACAGCAAGGGGAAGATTTGGATCGGAACCAATGGTGGCGGTGTAAACGTATTTGATCCCAGCACCAGGACTTTCCTGAAATACGTATCAAATCCTGTTTCTGCCGATGAAAGACAGTTACCTGTAAATGGTTTCATCAGGGCTATTGAAGAAGATCATGAGGGAAATATCTGGATCGGTACATACGGTAGTGGAATAGCGGTCTTAAACCCAAAAAGCCAAAAATTTCAAGTATACAGCAATAAGAACACCGGGATGGCAGTTGACCGCGCATTTTCACTCATGGAAGATCACGACCGTAATATGTGGATAGGCACTGCAGGCGATGGTTTATTTTGTTTCAACTCCAGCAGTAAAAAATTAGCAAGTTACCTTGCGCCAGAAAAACTGCCAGACGGAGTAGTACACAAACTGCTGGAGGACCAAAGCGGTAACATTTGGTTAACCACAGGAAAGGGAATATGTAAATTTAATATTGCATTAAAAAAGTTCACACATTACTCAGCTTACAATGGCCTGCAAAATGACGCATTTATTGACGGATCGGGGCTTCGGACAAGTAAGGGACTGCTTTTCTTTGGCGGGGCAGAAGGCTTTAATTATATCGACCCTACACAAGAAGTAAATCGTAACAGCAACGTTCCTCCGGTTTTTTTTACCGCCTTGAAAGTAAACAATACCGTTATATCGCCAGCCGATCACTCACCTCTTAAGCAGGACATTTCGGTAGCAAAACAAATCGACTTAGATTATAAGCAAAACTTTTCTATTAGCTATTCTGCAATCAATTTTACACTACCCCAGCAAAATCATTACGCCTATATATTGAAATCGTTCAATAAAACCTGGAATTATGTAGGTTCCGCTACAACGGCGTATTACACCAACTTAGACCCTGGTGAATATCTTTTTGAAGTGCGGGCCTGCAACAATGATGGTATATGGAACAGCTCCGGGGCACGAATCCGAATCGTAATTCATCCGCCTATATGGATGACGTGGTACGCATACCTGTTATATGCGCTGGCGGCAGCGGGCGCGTTATTGCTTATCCGCCATAGAGGTATTAACAAATTGAAAGCTAAACTTGCTCTTGAACAAGAAAGAAGAGAAGCGGAGCGGGTTCATGAACTGGATCTGTTGAAAATAAAATTTCTCACCAACCTTAGTCATGAATTCCGCACCCCAATTTCGCTTATAATGGCTCCCGCAAATAAATTATTGGCGGAGCATAAAGATGATCAAACAACCGGCCAGTTGTCGGTGATATTAAGAAACGCCCGACGGCTATTGAATTTGGTAAATCAACTTTTAGATTTCCGGAAATTAGAAGAACAAGAATTGAAACTTAGCCTGGGCGAAGGCGAAATAATCTCGTTCATCAGCGGAGTTGTAGATTCGTTTCATGATTTATCTGAATCGCGGTGCATAGCGCTTGAATTTAATGCCACACATGAAAAACTATTCGTACGGTTTGATCACGATAAGGTGGAGCGCATCCTATTTAACCTTCTTTCAAACGCCTTTAAATTTACATTGCCCGGAGGAATTGTTTCCGTCGATGTAGTTCAGCATCCGACATCACAGGCCGATAAAACCGTGCTTGAATTCAAAATAAGTGATAACGGCATCGGTATAGATGCGGAAACAAAACAGTTGATTTTTAAGCGGTTTTACCAGGTAAGCGATACCAATATAAGCAATGCAAACCCGGGAAGCGGAATCGGCCTTTCAATCACAAAAGAGTTTGTTGAAATGCATGACGGCAGCATATCTGTTGAAAGTGAACCAGGTAAAGGTTCGGTTTTCAGCGTATTACTCCCTCTCGAGATTTTTGCCGATAGTGCTGAAAATATTTGGCTTCCAGCCAATCCAACTGATGATAAACAAACTGCGCTTTCAAAACCAGATAACGACCTGCCTGTCGGAGATATCCCGGTAATACTTATCGTGGAGGATAACGATGAATTCCGCTATTATATAAAGGACAATTTAAAAAAACAATATAAAATTGTTGAGGCATCAAACGGTGAAGAAGGTTGGGATAGGGCGCTTTCATGCCATCCCGATTTGATCATAAGCGATATAACCATGCCATACATGAATGGCATAGCACTAAGTAGAAAAATCAAAGCCGACAAACGTACAAACCACATTCCATTTATAATGCTTACAGCCCGCACAGGTGAGGATGAGCAGTTGAGGGGGCTTGAATCGGGCGCGAACGATTATCTGACCAAACCTTTTAACTTCGAAATATTAAATGTAAAAATCAAAAACCTTCTTCAACTTAACACTTCTCTTAAGAACACCTACACAAGGCAATTAAAAGTTGTCCATACGGGCATGGAAGTCGAGTCGACCAAAGAGAAGTTCTTAGCCAAAGTGATAAACTATATCGACAACAATTTAAACAATCCTAAATTTTCTGTTGTGGATTTGAGCCAGCATTTGTCGATGAGCCGGGGGGCCCTTTACACAAAGATATTCGAGCTTACCGGCCTCCCTCCTGTTGAATTTATCAGATCGTATAAACTCGACAGGGCTGCGGTATTGCTGCTGAAAAGTGATCTTACAATTTCACAGATAGCTTATGAAGCTGGTTTCGCTACCCCGCATTACTTTTCCCGCTCGTTTAAAGATAAATTTAACATGCTGCCAACCGAATACAGAAAAATTGAAAAAAAGAGAGTACTGGCATAAAGCTATAACACTTTTTGTTGACCTGGTGACTGTTACAGCCAAAATTCAAGGTAAATAGCTGTTTGTAAATACCACATTTATGATACTTGATTTGGACAGCTAATTTGGGACTATCCGATCTACTCAAAACTTATCCAATCAACTTCCAAATTGCCACTACTTTGCAATTGTAAAATAAGATTTTTGACACCCGAGGTCGTCGATAATATTTTGTATTTTGATACGCTCCAGTTATCTCCTTTTGGAATATTCATTTTTGCCATGATCTTGTTTGGCGCACCCTCGATACTTATTAATAAGGTTCCGCCTGTTGCTGAACGGGCGTTTATATTGAGGTACTTTAATTTGGGAGGATCGAATGATACACTGTTGTATTTTATCCACGAACCCGGTTTCTCAAATATTGTTTTCCAGCCCTTGAATTTGTTCAGGGTGTCCAAAAATGCAATTTCGACACCACTCTGGCTTTTGGCACTAAACCTGTCCATTTCAATTTTCTTTGCTGCGTTCGAGACACCAACGCCCCGTAAAGTCGGGGTAACTTTTCGGATAGATCCATCTGCATCAAAAAATAAACTGTCGACTCTTACCGACCGGTTTTTATCAAAGTTTGGCGATAAGTCATTATTATGATAAAACAAATACCATTGGTTTTTGAATTCGATGACCGAGGGGTGATTCGTCCAGCATCCTGAGGCCGATTCGTCCATAAGCACACCGGCATACTTGAACGGGCCCAATGGATTGTTTGACATGGCGTATTCAAGCCGCTCTATTTTATCGGCCACATGCGGGTAGGTCATATAATAAATACCCTTGCGTTCAAACAAATACGGGCCTTCTTTTAAACCTTTATCAGGGAAGCCCTCAAGCTTTACCGGTTCGGAGGCAAGCTCGAGCATATTTGCTTTAAGTTTTGCTCCGTACAGGTTTCCCTGCGCCCAATAAATGTATGCCTGCCCATCTTTATCAATTTGCACATTAGGGTCAATACCGTGAATGCCGGCAATGGGCGATGGTTGGGAAACAAACGGACCCGAAGGATCGTTTGCTACTGCAACACCTACAGAAAAACCACGTGCACCGCCGCCCTTTGCAGGAGCCGGGAAATAGAAATAGTATTTTCCGGCGCGCTCAATGCAGTCGGGAGCCCACATGCTGTAAGCTGCCGAGTCGGCCCAGGGCACTTTATTTTGGCTTACAATTACCCCATGATCAGTCCAATCGGTAAGGTTTGTTGATGCAAACACGTGATAGTCCTGCATACAAAACCAACCGGCTTTGCCATGCCCCGGCGTAGCTAAAATATCATGTGACGGATAGAGATATACCTTGCCATTGAAAACGCGCGCCGATGGGTCGGCAGTAAATTGATCCCTTATCAATGGGTTTTGTGCCATCAAATAATTTACGGAAAACATTAAGCCGGTTAATGCCAGGCATCTCCTGAAGTATTTCATTCGTTCGTGTTTTGTTTTATTTAAACAATAGCGGTGCAAAATGGTATAGATTGTTTCTCCAAACGGGCCAGGTATGTCCGCCAGGGTATTCGTAATAAGCATGATGTATACCCAATTCGTCAAACTTCGCCAGCATAATTTGGCCGTTTTTATAAGCTATGTCGTCTTTCCCGCCTTCAGACAACCAAAACAATTTCAGGTCGGTATTAATCTTCGTACTGTTTTGCTTCATGTAATCATATTGGGCATCGGCTATGCTGTTTTGCATAGGTACAATCCATCCGGAACTGAATACCCCCAGGTATGAAAAGTAATTAGTGTTATATACTCCTGTATATAGGGTGTTAATTCCGCCCATTGATAAACCGGCCAACGCGCGATTGGCATTTGTGTTTATGGTTCGATAAGTTTTCTCAATAAATGGCATGAGGCATTGCTTCATTTCTGCCGCAAAAGCCTTTAAACCATCTTCGCCAAATGCCCCGGCACCTAAATTGGCATCGGGCATTACAACCAGCATAGGCTTAGCTTTTTTTTCGGCAATCAGGTTGTCCATAATCAGGTCAGTTTTTCCTTGGGTAGCCCAGCCGCGTTCGTCTTCGCCCCCGCCATGCAAAATGTATAGCACAGGATATTTTTCATTGATATTGGCGTCGTAACCGGGAGGGGTATAGATGTAAACCTTCCGCCACGACCTCGCAACAGTTGAATAATATTTTTTTATGCGGATGTCGCCATGCGGTACATCTTTTTCCGCATAGTATTCTCCGCCCGCAAATGGTATTTCAATGCCACTGGCCATACGTCCCATGCCATAAAAACTTTCGCTTGCCGGGTCGGCTGTTGCTATGCCATCTATTACAATCGAATAATAATGGAAGCCTTCACTTATTGAATCTGTAGTCACACTCCAAAAACCGTCATTACCCTTTATCAAATCATATTTTTTACCCAGGTCTATTTGTAACTTTTGAGCATCGGGCGCCTTTATGCGGAACATAACCTGATGATTAGATAAAATAAGCGGGTATTTTGCCCCTCTTACATTGGTAACAGCCGGAACACTCCCTGAAGTATCAAGATTGGGTTTTTTGTTTTGCGATTTGGCTTCGAAGCCCCAAAAAAACAACAAGTACAAAAGAAGTATTAAGTTTTTCATTGAATTGTATGTTAAACTGTTGGCCACGGTTTGCAACAATAGCCACGCAAGGTAAAATGATTGCGAATTTTACAATAGCACTGATTAATACAAATGCAACACTTGTGTCTATAATTAGGGAGTATCATAGTTAATTCCGGGATGATATGTTATTGCTAACCCGAAAAAAATCGAAGTCGGCATAGCCGCCTATAGTTTTTGTGGCATAATTAAAAAGACCAAACCGATAACCCATAAAGTGAGGAAGGGTATAAACCATTTGCAGCGCAGAACCGATTGGTAACCAATTACGCCCATCGAGGCTATAATAAAAGTACGCTTTATCTGTCCGGTCCTTAAAATCACATGAGGCTTTTAAATATACCCGGCTTTGCGTTAATGGAATACATGGGGACTCGATAGAAGAATCACCTTGTGCATTTACCATAACCATAAACTTTTTCCCACCCTCAGCCTTCACACCCACCCAGCCGAATTTTTTTTGTAGCAGCGCAAGCCCGGCCCGGTCGCCATCTTTAAGCCCGGAAACATCAATAGACGTAACAGCCGAACACTCGGGCCCGAAAGTGCGTTGAGTAAGTGTATTCCTTGCCGTCAGTATATTGGTGTCAACCCTCCCTGTGGTAAGCCTAAGGTATCCCTTAGGTTGTTTTACCGACCACAATTTATTTACCGGGTTATGGTTCCATTGCCAAACCAGCGGCAAATCGCGCTCACCCGGCTTACGGCCAAATTCATCTGATGAAATAATTCCCGGCATCATCGGTTTGTTTATCGTTAATGGTATTGTATCGGGCGCCTGATGATTTATCCCTAATATGGGCCAACCATTATCCCATTGTACCGAAACCAGGTAGGGCACCCGCCCCACAGCACCGAAATCGCGGAAAAGATAGGCAAACCATCGGCCATCGGGTGCGTCCACCAAGCCGCCCTGGGCTACGCCTTTATCCTGCAGGGCCAACCTGCCTTCGTAAGGGCCGGCGATATGATCAGCCCGGTGAATCAGTACAGTTCGCATCCCACCGCGTGGCCAGCAGATATTGAAAAGGTAATACTTCCCTTTTATTTTGAATAACTGCGAACCCTCAGCCGGCAAACCAACATTGGGCCCTGCAACCAGGCTGGCATTCTCAATCAACACTTGTGGCTTTATATCTGGTCTAATTCCGGAGAGGTCATCTTTCAATTGCGCTAACATGATCTTTCCGCTTCCGTAAACCATATAAACCTTGCCATCGTCGTCAAAAAACAAGGAATGATCATGCAGGCTTGGTTTAAAGGACAAAGCCTTCCACGGGCCTTTTTCAATGTCACGCGTGCTATAGATATAAGTTTTGCCTGTATTGCCGGCAAAGGTTGATACATAGTACATGCCGTTATGGTAACGCAGGCTGCTTGCCCACGAACCTTTCCCGTAGCTATTTTTATCATTATTTAAGTTCAGGTCATCTGTATCGTCTAAAATATCATAAGCGTAGCTCACAATTTTCCAATTAACCAAATCCTTCGATTTCATTATTGGCACACCAGGGCTCATGTGCATGGTTGTGCTGCTCATATAGTAACTATCGCCTACCCTGATTATTGACATATCCGGCACATCTGCATAAATAATTGGATTATGAGCTATTTGTGCATGTACGCCGGGTTTGGGAAACAATACAAAGGCCATCCCCCAAATTAATCTGTTTAAAAATCTGGTCATTTTTGGGTATCGATTTGAAGCACCGTAATTGAGTATTTAGGAAAGCTAAATGTAAAGGTTTTCTTAAATCCTTTATAAGTTGATACTGCAGGTGTAATTTTTTCCGGTTCTGTTATCGAATTTGTATCCTCTGGCTTTTCGGCTTTCATAACAACAACTGTTCCGTTGCTTTTTACTGATGATATGCCCTTTAAATCAAAGATTACCTCTTTGGCGGCAACGCCTGCGTTAACAACTTTAATATATAACCTGCCGGTTTTCGTATCGCGGGTGGTTACGTAAAATAAAGAAGGATAAGTTTTGGGGGTAACTTTGCTCAAACTATCCTTATGATTCAATTTTTGTACTTGAACAGGAATACCCTCACCAATCATACTCACCACATTATCGCCATGGTAATTGCTAAACATCTGTTGGGCATAATAGGATGGCGACCCATAGCTGGTTAGCGTATTATAACCTATTAAATCCGATTCCCATTGCATGCCGCCGGGGTTAACGTTTACAAACAAAGGTGCCGAGCATTCCATCACAACAATATCCGAATTTCGTTCCATCCCCGTCATCCAGGCGCCATCGCCAAGTGCCGAGTTGAAATTTGGTGTTGGCTTACCTTCGCGGGTAGCCCATTCGCCAACAAATATTTTTGGGCCGTTTCTGTCATAGTTGTCGTAATGATCGGCATCGCTTTCCATATCGAAGGCATTTCTATAATAATGCTCATCCATAACATCGGGAATGCGTTTGGTAAGCGGGAAACGCTGACCCAAAAAGTCCTTACCGCCGGTGGTTGAAATAATATGGAGATTGGGATATTTACTGCGAATGGCATCATAAAACTGGGTGAACCTGCCTTCATAACTTCCAGACATATCAAAACCGTCCTCATTTCCAACTTCAACATAATGTAACGGGAAAGGCGCAGGATGTCCATCGCGGGCGCGTTCTTTTCCGTATTTGGTAGTGGTATCGCCGGTAACGTATTCTATTTCTTCCAGGGCCTCATCAACGTAAGGCTTCAGGAACGGCCCTGCTTCCACATAATCGCGGTTTAAGGTATAGCCAGCAAAAACGGCCAGCAATGGCTCCATATTTAAATCCTCGCACCATTCCAAATATTCCAGTAAGCCCATTCCGTCAGACGACCGATATCCCCAGGTACCCTGATGGCCAGGCCTTTCATCAATTGGCCCTAACGTTTTTTTCCAATTATACCTGGTCGAAAACATATTACCCTCCAGGTAATTACCACCAGGCAACCGCAAAAACTTAGGGCTCATGGAAGCGAGAAGCTGCATAATATCGCGCCTGTTGCCATTAGCTGTATTTTGATAGGTGGGCGGGAATAAAGATACAAGTGTAAACCAATAGGTTCCTTTAGCCAACGGCCGGATCACGAAACGCGTATCTGCAGTTGGCGTTACGGCGGCGGCAGTAGTAAGATTAAAAGTGAATTTTTTCCAAACCCCGCTAACCCCTGTGACATTTGCTGTCGCAAGCATGCTTTTGCCGTCCGTCGATTCGATCTCTACCGTAATTGCCCCCGCGTTACTACCATCAGTCATAGCATAAAAACTGCCTTGATAACTGGTTGAAGGAAAAACAGGTATCCCCCAAAAACCATCATTTGCCAGTCCTGTATTTTTACCGTCTGTGGCCAAATTAAATCTTAAGCACTCAGTTAAAGCCTCATTTACCGGGTGCTTACTATCCAATGCAATAGCAGATGAATCAGCAACACTCTTTATTAAGCTCCAATAATCCGGGTTCTTATTGTTATCTTTAAAACTGCGGTTCCTGATTAGCTCGGCATAAATTCCGCCATCATAGGAGTAATTGATTTCTTCCGTCATCAACCCATACAACATCGGACTGGAGACATGCCCGGGTTGATCCAAGCGGACCGTTAATTTTGTGGACTCCTGCGCCGAAGTGCGCATTCCGAAAAACATGCAACATACTAAAATAGCATATTGGTAGTTTCTTGATGGTTTTAGCATTTTTAGGTTTAATTATATTCAGTAACGTGTGATTAATAACTGTGTCGCAAGGCTGCTTAATTGTTAAACAACAACAGTGCAAGTTCTTTTAGGCTCCGGCGCCAGGTCAGAAATTCGTGGGCCGTATTACTGGAAATAAAGGACACTGCGTTGTAGCCGGCGTTCTTTAATGCAGCAGTAGCGTTATTTACGCCGGTAGGGTTTTCCTTACTACCGCAGCTTATAAATATAAGTTTGGCTTTAGGTTTATCTTGTAATTCGGCAGGTGTATAAGTGCCCCCGCTTAGTAAACCGTAGTAGGCAAATTCGTCGGGCTTTGCAAGTGTAATTAAATGTGTCTCCATACCGCCCATGGAGAGGCCTGCCATTGCGCGGTGTTCCCTATCGGCAACAGTGCGAAAGTTGGCATCTACATAAGGCACTAATTCATCCGTCAATACGGTTTCAAAAGCATCTATCTTGAAATTCCTTATGCCGCCTGGTTTTATGTCATTGGTCATGCCATAGGTCATCACGATAATGAATGGTTTTATCTTGCTTTCTGCAATCAGGTTATCCATAATTAAATTGGCATGTCCCTGGTTGCTCCATGCGGTTTCATCTTCGCCCCAGCCGTGTTGCAAATACAGCACAGGATACTTTTTAGATCTATCTTTTTCGTAACCCGGAGGGGTATAAACAAATGCTCTCCGCTGGGTATTTGTGCTCTTTGAGGGAAAAAGTACTTGCTGAACATTTCCATGGGGAATATCCTTTAGTGCATAAAAGTCCTGGTCATGGGCCGGTATTTCAACACCACTTTCCCAACGGGTTGAACCATAATAGTTCATTGTACCAGGGTCATTGAATGTCCCTCCATCGACTATTAAATGATAATAGTGGAAACCTTCGTCCATTGGCCCTTCTGTTGTGCCGGTAAAATATCCGTCGGCGCCTTTGGCAAGTTTTGTACCTCCTCTTCCGCCCAGGCCCAAAGTAACCCGTACACTGTCGGCTTTAGGCGCTTTTATGTGAAAACGTACGTAGCCTTGTGAATTTACCTGGGGATATTCCTGGCCCGGTTGGTTGAGGCTTGAAGCTTGAAAATCTTCCTTTATCTCTGCGGAATTTGTTTGGGCCATGCAAAGGCTACTGGTCAAGGCGGACGCTAATACAATGGTTAAACATTTTAAGTTCATTTTTTTCATATTTTAAGTTTCTGGAAGAGACGCATTTTCTGATCGTAAGTCTTTTTAAATACGACAAATAACTGCTAATGGGTTAGTCGAAAATTTAATTGACAGGTGTTACAATGCCTTGAAAAACTTTGTCCTAAATTCTGTTTACGTTTTATTAATCGATGCCATTTTTTACTATAAATAGCCAATAAATGTTTAAATCAACCATTTGAATATAGCCAGTTATTTATTAACGTCCTAATGCTTCCGGGCACCCAAACCCAATCTCTAAGTATGGACGCCTGAACGAACGTTGTATATATTTATTAATTGAAGCGATGATTTTTTTTCGAATGGAGGTACACTTGTCATCTTATTATATACCAAAAAATCGATTTAAATTAAAGTAGCTACTATGAATATTAAACGCAATCTATCGTTGCTGGCAGCGGGCTTAGTAATTTTGGCAGCATTGAAATCGCAAGCACAGTCTGCCATTTCAGGAGGCAGGGTTGATAAAATAACGGATAACGATTCTGTGCGAACTATCGCACCATTCTTTACCCCGGCAACCACATCAAAAAAGACCCCGGATTCCGAAGGGTTTATTCAGCGCTGGTTACTTTTAGACCCTATAAACAAGTCAATACGGAGTAATCTTGTCTTTACTAATAGTTACCTAAAAACACACTTTGACACTGCTTATTTTCCGAATCAGTTTACTGTTATCCCTAAAGACCGGGACCAAATAAAAGTTGGAGAGCAGGAATTGGCGTGGCATGCGCTGGAAAGTCCAACTTTCAACGTCAAATTATTTCGCCTTGCCTACGGGTTAAAGAAACATACCTATGCCGTATTATTTTGGGCGGTAACTATAGTTAACAGTCCGCGGGAAGTAAAAAATGTAAGATTGGCGGTAGGCTCAAATGGAGGATCAACGTGGTGGTTAAATGGACAGGAAGCTGTGGTACTTGACGGAGACAGACGGATGGTAATGGACGATTGTGTCTCGACCCGATTGACACTTAACAAAGGGAAAAATATAATCAGGGGAGCATTAATCAATGGCCCCGGACTTAGTGATTTTTGCGTTCGGCTGCTGGATGAAAAAGGAGAGCCGATAAAAGATCTCACTATCAGTCTCAAATAAATTAGTTCATCATCCCATTCACGTCGAATTTATATAGCAATTGAGTAATTATGAAATTAATAGTTAAGGTAATAAGCACTATATCCCTATTTTCAATATTGTCAACAGGAAGTGCGATGGCACAAGTTGGCAAGCCTTTTATACATGATCCGTCAACCATTGCAGTGTGCGACGGTAAGTATTACACATTCGGAACAGGCGGGGGAGGGTTAATATCCGAAGATGGCTGGGCATGGAATGGAGG
Source organism: Mucilaginibacter flavidus (assembly GCF_024055575.1). Taxonomy (GTDB): domain Bacteria; phylum Bacteroidota; class Bacteroidia; order Sphingobacteriales; family Sphingobacteriaceae; genus Mucilaginibacter; species Mucilaginibacter flavidus. The sequence goes on from NZ_JAMXOE010000002.1 coordinate 413,303, forward strand.
CGCAGTAAGACCAGGCGGAGGGGCCGCCCCTGATATATTAAAAATTGGTGATCGCTACCTTATTGTATATGGAGCAACCGGCGGCGGTCTGGCGGGCGGACATAATGGAAAGATATTGACCATGTGGAATAAAACTCTAGATCCAAAATCTCCTGATTTTAAGTATTCTGAAGCTGTTGTAGTCGCCTCGTCCGATGGTATAGAGGACAATGATTCGATAGATCCGGGGCTTTTGCTGGATCCAACCGACGGAAGGCTATGGTTGTCCTACGGCACTTATTGGGGTTATATACGTCTTGTGGAACTTGATCCCAAAACAGGCAAACGTGTAGAAGGAAATAAGGCATTGAATATAGCCATCGATTGTGAAGCCACAGATTTGATATACCGGGACGGTTGGTACTACCTGCTTGGAACACATGGAACATGCTGTGATGGCCCAAACTCAACCTATAATATCGTTGTTGGCCGTTCTAAAAAGATAACCGGCCCATACCTTGATAACATAGGAAGGGAAATGTTGAAGGGCGGTGGCAAAATGGTAGTTGCAGCCGGCGACAGGCTGATTGGGCCAGGGCATTTTGGACGCATAGTACTTGGCTCCGGGGTGGAAAAAATGTCGTGCCATTATGAAGCAGATTTAGAGCAGAGTGGTCGTAGCGTATTGGGTATCCGCCCCTTACTATGGAAAAATGAATGGCCTGTTGCAGGTGATAATTTAAAAGAAGGAACTTTTGAGATTGAGTCTGAGCGGAGAGGATACGCCCTTGAACTGGCCGTAGATTTTACAAGAATGCCGGGTGGAATGCGATTTAACAGAAATAACGACGAACCTGTAAAACCTGTACCCTCACAAGAATTAGCAGATGTACTTAAAACCTGGCCTGCCGGAAACATTGGCGTTAACTTGAGTGATTACATGTTTCGACCTCACCAGAAATGGACAATTTCACCAGTACCTGGTGCAGGAGGATACCTGGGCGGACCATATTATAAAATAGTAATTGCCGGAACAGACCGTGCATTAGCGGCAACAGCAGATGCTGAACTTATTACAGTACCAACGTTTACTGGTGCGTCGGAACAATTATGGCGGATCGATCAGTTGACGGATGGAACTTACAGGATTATGCCAAAGGTGGTTCCGAACTCGAACGAGCATCTGGCTTTAGTTTCCTCTGGAGACAGCACACCGACACTTGCGAAGTTTGACATGAATAGCGATAACTCGAAGTGGAATTTTAGGGTTCACTAATCAATTTAAGTAAACCGCGCTTTAATAGCTGCACGTTATGTTTTAAACAATTGTTGGTGATCCGGGTTACAGAATCAGCATAGTCCTTATCAATATAAATCACAAGAAACTGATAGTTGCGCTTATCTTTGCCTCATGGCAGGCATCTATATCCATATTCCTTTTTGTAAACAGGCATGTCATTACTGCGATTTCCATTTCAGCACGTCTTTAAAATACAAAGACGAACTGTTGCAGGCTTTAATTAAGGAAATAACGCTGCAAAAAAGCTACCTGGATAACGAGACGGTTGAGACCATTTACTTCGGCGGAGGTACGCCATCTATATTGAGCGCAGATGAGCTAAATATACTTATCGGCACCATCACTTCGCTGCATACCGTAGCCTCCAACGCCGAAATTACCATAGAAGCTAACCCAGATGACCTGGACAAAGCAAAATTGCATGCACTGCGTCGAACTAATATTAACAGATTCAGCATAGGCATTCAATCGTTTTTTGATGACGATTTGATCTGGATGAACCGGGTGCATCGCGCCGCCGAGGCCGAAGCATCTGTTAAAAGAGCGCAGGATATTGGTTTTGAAAACATTACAGTCGACCTGATTTATGGTTATCCGCTGCTGAGCGATGCCAAATGGAAATACAACCTTGATAAAGTTTTTGAGCTGGATATCCCCCACGTATCATCCTATTCCATGACGGTTGAGCCGCAAACCGCACTTGCATCATTTATCAAAAAGAAAAAACAACCAGCCATGGATGAGCAGCAAAGTGCCGAGCAGTTTATATTACTGATGGATGCTATGCAAACCCATGGTTTCGAGCATTACGAAATATCAAACTTTTGCAAACATGGACACTATTCCCGGCATAACTCCAATTATTGGAAAGGTGTAAAATACATGGGTATAGGCCCATCGGCGCATTCCTACAATGGCGAGACCAGGCAATGGAACGTAGCCAATAACGCAAAATATATCCAATCGCTCGAAATAGGTAAAATCTCCGCAGAAACCGAACTGCTTACAGAAACCGACCGTCTGAACGAATACATAATGACCTCCCTCCGCACCATGTGGGGGTTAGACCTGAAAAAACTAAACACTATTGCCCCCGGCGCCGAAAGCGAACTAACCAAAGGTGCCCAGCGCTACTTTGAGAACGGGTGGATTGAGCAAAAAGAAGATGTGATTTACCTGACAGCATCAGGAAAACTGTATGCCGATAACATTGCCGGGGGATTGTTTTTTTAAGATAAGTCAGACGGCATAAATATTGTATTTACCTCCAAAACATCTTGTTTCATACGTGGGCGGTACTTACGTAATTGGCTGCTTTTCGGTTTAAAACTGCTTAAAACCTGTGGCTATGCGAATTATGGGATGAATAAAAACCGCGCTAAAACGCAGCGCGTATCTTCCCCAAAACAACATTATAATCACATGAAAAAATTAATAATCGCGGCCTTTGCTTTAGCAGCTATTGCAATTGCGCCCAAAGCAAATGCACAAACAAAAATGGTTGGCGGCGCAGCAATGTACCCTACCAAAAACATTATTGAAAACGCAGTAAACTCAAACGACCACAAAACGTTGGTTGCTGCAGTTAAAGCAGCCGGCCTGGTTGAAACACTTGAAGGCACTGGCCCATTCACCGTATTTGCACCAACTGATGAGGCATTTGGCAAACTGCCAGCTGGAACAGTGGACAACCTGGTGAAACCTGAAAACAAAGCTACTTTAACCAAAATTTTAACTTACCACGTAGTTGCTGGCCGTTTAAGTGCTAAAGACTTGTGGATGCAGGTAAAAGCCGGTAAAGGAAAATCTGAATTAAAAACCGTTCAGGGCGGTACTTTAACAGTGATGGCAGAAGGTAAAAAATTGTATTTGGTTGATGAAAAAGGCGGCAAATCGTGGATAACCATTGCTGATGTATTTCAAAGCAACGGCGTTATACATGTAGTGAATACTGTACTTATGCCTAACTAAAAGCATTCTTGCCGGTTTACAATTGGTATCAATTTACCAATAATAAAAGCAGGTCATTTCAAATTGAGATGGCCTGCTTTGTTGCTGTCGTGCTTTTAACTAAAATAATTTTTAACAATTTATTAATACAACGGGCGGGATAATTTCGTTATTTTGTTAGCTTTCCGATGGATAAGTTTTTATTTAAACTTGTATTAATAGGAAATCAACATAAGATATGAGTTTTATTCTCCGCCCTATTGATACCGTAGAAACTATTAGCCCTGCCGATTTTACAGCCAATTATTTAAAGCCGCGCCGTCCACTGGTTATTAAGGGCTTAACCAATAATTGGGCAGCCCGCGAAAAATGGACCCCTGAATATTTAAAAAGCGTTGTTGGCAGCAAAGTAGTGCCACTGTACGATAATTCAAAAGCCGACCCGTCAAAACCTATTAATTCGTCGGCTGCGGAAATGCCGTTTGATAAGTACATCGACTTGATCATGTCTGAACCTACTGAACTGCGGATATTCTTTTTTAATATTTTTAAGCATGCCCCACAACTTCTGGATGATATTGCGTTTCCAAAAGAACTGATGGGAGGCTTTTTAGAGAGCATGCCTTCCATGTTTTTCGGTGGTTCAAACTCGGTTACTTTTTTGCATTACGATATTGATTTGCCGCATATTTTCCATACCCATTTTGGGGGTAAAAAGCATGTGATATTGTTTGAAAATAAATGGAAACGCCGTTTGTACTGCATCCCTAATGCTACCTATGCGTTGGAAGACTATGATGTACTAAACCCGGACACCAAAAAATTCCCCGCCCTTGACGGTGTCGAAGGCATAGAGGTGTTTTTAGAGCATGGCGATACGTTGTTTATGCCGACCGGCTATTGGCACTGGATGAAATATGTTGAAGGCGGTTATTCGCTCAGCCTGCGTGCATGGGATGCCTCTATAAGCCGGAAAGCAGCCAGCATTTACAACCTGGCCATAAAAGGAGGCCTCGATAGTGTGTTGAAGATGGCCTTTAAAGCAAATTATGCGCAATACCGTGAGAAATTGGCCGTAAAATGGGCGAACAGGGAGTTGGCTGCGGGGAAACCATATTAAGCGTTTTTTCAATTATCGCAGCATTAACCTGGCAGATACATTTCAAATTGCTTACCAATAAATAATACTGTAAATTTGCAACCATGAAAGCAAGCGTAAAAACATTGATATTTTCCATTATGTTTTGCATGGCGATAATTAGCGCCAAACCGGTTAAGGCCCAGTGCGCCCAATGCGCCGCTACGGTTGAAACCAATACCAAAAATGGTGGTAACGCCGCCAGGGGATTAAACAAAGGCATTTTATTTTTGTTGGGCGCCCCCTACCTGGTAGTTGCCGTGGGCGGATATATCTGGTATAAAAATTATCGCCGTAAAAATGTTAGTCTTGAAGTTCGCAACGAAAAGTTGAATTTGAATTAGTTCATAGTTGATGGTTCATAGTTCATGGCAGCTGCCTGTCATTTAATGAGCCGCTCGTTGCCTGATATGCTATTTTACCATGAACTATAAACCATCAACCATGAACTACTAAATGGCCGAAACATCAAAATCATGGGCAATGCTGCATACCAAGTGCCCACGCTGCAGGCGGGGCGCTATGTTTAGCGGAGGCATGTACAACTTCGGATCCAACAAAATTCATGAAGTCTGCCCCCATTGCAATTTACACTTTGAAATTGAACCGGGTTATTTTTATGCCGCCATGTATATAAGCTATGCGCTGAATGTATTTGAAGGGTTTGGTATTGTTGCACTTACGTACCTGCTTACCCATAATGCCAGTTCACCATGGCTTTACACCGGGACTATTATTGGCGGGTTATTTGTGCTGTCGCCAATAAATTTCAGGTACTCCCGCGTTTTGCTTTTATATTTGATGTCACCCAAGATAAATTACCAGCCGCATTTAGATATTGATGATTCAACGCCATACCTTTGATTTTTTAAAAGACCTGGTTGAAAATAATAACCGGGAATGGTTCCAGGTAAATAAGGAACGCTATGAGGCCGCCCGCACAAATGTGATAGATTTCACCGCGGAACTGCTAAAACTAATGCACAAAGTCGACCCCGGAATTGACGCCGCGCTCGATCCCAAAAAATGCGTAATGCGTATTTACCGCGACATACGTTTCAGAAAAGACAAAACACCCTATAAAAACAATTTCGGCATTAGCATACCCGCCAAAGGGTTAAGGCTTGGGGGAGCAGAATACTACCTGCAAATTGCACCAGGCAACTCATTTATTGCCGGGGGATATTGGATGCCTGAAGCTGCACATTTAAAAGCGATACGCCAGGAGATTGACTATAATGCGCACGAGCTTAAAAATATAGTTGACGATGCTGCGTTTAAAAAGCTATTCGGCGAATTCAGAAAACAGGATGCACTTAAAACTGTGCCGCGCGAATACGGCGCCGACAACGAGAATATTGACTTGCTAAAACTTAAGAGTTTTGTAGCCTTCCACCAGTTTAGGGATGAGGACCTGATGAAAAAAGCCGCGCCTGAAACCGTAGCTACAATATGTAGCAAAATTTATCCACTGAATGTATTTTTAAATAACGCCATCACCTAAAATATTTAATAACCTTAATATGAAAACCAGGAATATTTTATTTTCAGCTGTCTTACTTTTGACACTCCACTCCTGCGTGGTAATGTCGCCAAAAAAATATAAGGCATTGGTTGCCGAACGCGATTCGCTATCCATGCGTTCAAACGCCTTATTTGATACGGTGGCTATGCTCCGCGCTGATACTATGCGCCTGCACCGCGAAATACGTGAGGCACAGGGTGCTAATGAATCGCTTAAAGGCACCTACAATGCCCTTAACGACAAGTACAATTCTCTGAATAATAATTATAATGCCAGTTCGTCAAAAGTTACCGCGCTATCTTCAGATCTAAAGAAACGTGAGGCCCGGCTAAAAGAAGTGGAAGATGCCTTAAAGAAACGCGATGAGGCTACCAATGCTTTAAGGGACAAACTGCAAAAAGCTTTGCTTGGTTTCCAGGCAAATGGCCTTTCAGTTGATATCCGCAATGGCAAAGTTTACGTGTCACTAACTGATAAATTATTGTTCCCTTCGGGCAGTATTGTAATTGATGCGCGCGGCAAGCAGGCACTGGCACAATTGGCAGCAGTGCTTAATAAAGAAGCTGATATCAACATTGCTGTTGAAGGCCATACCGATGATAAAAAAGTAATTAATCTCGGGCAGATAAAGGATAACTGGGATTTAAGTGTGCTTCGTTCTACATCGGTTTGCCGTTATCTTACCGAAGTTGAAAAGATTGACCCTCACAGGCTTACTGCAACCGGCAAAAGCCAATACCAACCAATTGATCCTGGCACCACGGCAGATGCACTTTCAAAAAACAGGCGGATTGAAATTATATTAAGTCCCAAACTGGACGAATTGTATAATTTAATAAAACAGTAACTGGGACTGACAGATTTTAGGAATTATATTTGATAAAAGGCTGGTAGAAATACCGGCCTTTTATCAGTTACCTCTGGTTAACAAACCAGCCATTTTTTACAATCGGAAAAAGCGCCAAAATCCGTTGATCCTGGTCAGAAGGGACTTTTTAAATCTTTAAAAGATGATAAAAGCTCGTCTTTAGGCGATAGCCGTGCTTCACCTGGAGCCAGGCGCCAATCTATATTCAAAGTAGGATCATTCCATATAACGCCAATTTCAGAATTTTTATCGTAGTAGTTATTTACTTTGTAGTTGAAGATGGTATTGTCTTCTAGTACCGAGAAACCATGCAGAAAGCCTGCAGGTATCCAAAACATTTTTTTGTTTTCGCCGCTTAGCTCGATAGAGAAATGCTGGCCGTAAGTTGGTGACGTTTTCCGTATGTCAACTGCAACGTCTAATACCCTGCCATTTATCACCCGCACCAGTTTGCCTTGTGCATAAGGGTTAGCCTGACCGTGCAGTGCCCTAACAGCGCCTTTGCGCGAAAATGACTGGTTATCCTGCACAAAATCAACAGCTATCCCTGCATCAGTGAATTTGGCCTTGTTGTAGCTTTCGTAAAAATAACCACGGTCATCATTAAAGATTTGGGGCTCAATTATCAACAGCCCTTCTATATCGGTGTTTGTTATTTTCATTTTTAGTCGACGGTTTTCATCAGGGTATTAAATATCACAAATTGGTTTTCAAATTCCTGGTTGTGAATATCCTGCAAACGGTGTAAATGCCGGGAATAAAATTGATTAAAGTCTTCGATTGTTGCCGCATGATACTGTACACAATAAGTAACACCCTCATTCGGCGAATCGATAACGGTAAGCACCTGGTACGATTTAAAATGCCTGGTTTCCATTACAGCAGGTATATACACTTCCTGCATCCAGTTCAGCCATTTTTCGTGGATTGATTCATCCACTATTACGGTATCATTAAATATAATCATTAGGACAAAAATACATTTTTTTGGTTGATTGAGTTAGATTAAGTTGATTTGGTTAGGGAGAGTTGCATGCCATTCGAACTTAATCAACTACTCACTTAATCGACCTAATCAACTGGCTGCTTCGTTCTTATCCCCCCTCAGCACCCTGAAACGCTTGCGTGCCTCATTGATGTAAAGGCTTCCGGCATAGTCGGTAATAATTTTTTGATAGTAGATTTTAGCCTTTTCTTTATCGTTTAGCTGATTTTCATAAATGTCGCCCAGCATAAAAACGGCGTCGTCGGCCCAAAGGTCAAAACTGTGTTCTTCGGCAATTTTCTTTAACAGTGGCACGGCATCGGCATAATTTTTCTGCTGAATAAACAGCCGTGCTTTCGCCATTAAAATATCATCAGTAAGCGAGTTACTGGGATATTTTACGTCTATACTATCCAGGGTAATCAATGCTTTCTCGGGCTGTTCGGCAAAAAGGGCCAGGTCGGCGCGCGCATAAATTTTCAGGGGCGCTCCGCTGGTATCGGCTACAATACTATCTGATATCAATAGCGACAGATTTAACGCGTCGTTAGCAATCAACTGCGACGTAGCCGCTTTCAGCACATCCAGCTGCCCTTTGGCCCATGTAAAATCGCCGGTATAATAGGCGAGCTTGGCATTCCGGTACTTGGCATCCTGGCCAACTGCAGTGTTTTTAAAATCTATCTCAACCTGGCTATACAGTAAAGTGGCATCCCAGGGCTTATTGTCCAATAGCGAAACATCGCCAAGGTCGAGCTTGCAACTGGCCAGCAGGACAGGCCTAACGCCTGGTATTTTTACAGCGTCTTCAAGTAGCGCCTTTGCATCAGCTATTTTATGAAGCTTAAAAGCCTGCAGGTTGGCTAGCTTCTGCATAGCAAAAACAGTGTTGGCGTTTTTGCCGAACTCGGTTAGTAAATCGATATAATCCTTTTCAAGACTGATCAAATCTTCCTTAACATATTTCCCTGACGTTACCCTTAAATTTTTGGTGTTTATCAACTCGATTTTAGCGGGTATGTATAACGAATTATCTTTCCCCTTACTTACCAAATACTCATATCCGCGGATTGCTGCATCATAAGCTTCGTTGCTAACCAGGGTACGGCAGAGCTCAAAAATATTGGCGCCATCATCGTTTTGCCGTCGGCTCATGGCCAGTGCCTGGTTCAGCGCCATGTCAAACTGCCGCTGTTGCAAAAATTGCCAGGTGAGTAATTCGGGGTATATGGTTTGCTGCGGATCTTTTTGAATACGTTTCAATAATGCTGCCTTTAATATGTCATAATCGACCGGCCCCTCAAATAAATTCGACATGGTGTTTTCTGCCTGGTTTATAAACGGCGGGTTTGTCGGCAAAAAATTCATATACTCTTCAACCAGGGCAGCCTTATCCCTTTTATAGCGGTAAAGATTTATCAATTCGTAAGAAAAGACCTGCTCGTTTTTCAGCAGCTTGCGACCCTGTAAAAATATTTTTATAGCATAATCAACATTTGCGTTCTGGTAAAATAACGAGGCCAGCATACTTATTTGCGCTTGGTCGGGCGGCAGGTTTTTAATAAGTTCATCATATATGGCGTTTGCTTTCTCAACCTGGCCTTGCTGCGTATAGGCATTGGCAAGAGTTATGTTGTATTGCTTTTCTTCAGGGTGCTTACGCACCATTTTTTTTGCGGTTGTAACAGCTTCGTCAAACTTTTTGAGCTCAATCAGGCTGCTCATGTAAACAGTAAAATACTCTTCGTTATTTTGCTTATACAGTTTTTGGTATATGTCGAAAGCCTTTTGTGGGTCGCCATTAGCGGCGTACTGCTTAGCCAGCAAAAGGTCATTATCCTGGGCAAACAGCCGGGGAGCGGCTGCGAATAGAAATAAAAAACATAAGAGGACTTTCTTCATCTTTTCAAAAATATGTTTTTTATTTGAAGATTTTTATTGATTTACTGACGAGGTATTTTGATGATTTGCAATTTGATAATCAACGCCGATTTCTTTGTTATTATACCATCAAACGCATTTTTCATTTTCAAATTATCAATTTAGCACATTTTCAATTGCTTAAATCTTAAAATTGCGCGCGGTAAAATTGTAGTGACAGTTTGAATAGATAGAGTTTATTGTATAATTTAACCTGATTAATAAACCTCTGGAGTATACACTGATGTTGAAGCATCTGAGAATATTTTTATTTGTTTTAATGGCCGCACTGAGTGCCTGCAAGCAACATGCGCGCCAGATAGCTATAATTGACTTTTTTAAAACACCCGAAAAAGTTGCCTATCGCATATCTCCCGATGGCAAATACCTTTCATACCTGAAGCCTTTTAAGGATAAACAAAACTTATTTATCCAGTCGCTGACCGATGGTAAGGTGCGAATGGGCACTTCGTTTACCGATTATTCGGTTAGGGGCGATTACTATTGGACATATAATAATGAAATAGTTTTTTTCCAGGACAATATCGCATCCGACGAAATAAAAATGTTTGCCCTGGACATATTCACCTTAAAAACATCACTCATTATTTCTCAGAATAAAGTGCGGATCGCCATTTTAGGGCGCGACAGGCACGAACCGGACATTATCACTGTAAGGATGAACCAGCGCGACCCGGCCAATTTTGATATTTACAGGTTGAATATCAAAACCGGCGAGCTAAAACCTTACCTGATAAACCCTGGTAATATAACTCAATGGTATCCCGACGCCAATGGAAAAATACGACTGGTGAGGGCATCGGACGGTGTTGACGAAAGCATACTCTATCGCCCTAATGATGATACCCCGTTTAAACGTATTATAGCTAACAATTTCAAAACGTCAGTAAGGCCTATAGCCTTTACAGGGGAGAAAAACCACTTCTATGCATTGTCAAACGTCAATCGTGACAAATCGGCCCTGGTTGAGATCAATGCCGAGGATGGCAAGGAGCGTAAAGTGATTTTTGCTAACGACAATGCAGACATCCAAAGCTGGGATTATTCAAAAAACACGCATAAAATTGAGTTAGTATCATGGGATGCAGCAAAACCTCAAACCCATTACCTGGACCCGGATATAAAAAGCATTTATGATAAATTAAATGCCGAGTTGAAGGGCAACGAGGTTGATATAGCCGACAGGGATAGTGCCGAAAATAAATTTATTGTCTTTACCTACACCGACCGTAACCCGGGCTCGTATTACCTGTTTGAGCGCAGTACCGGAAAACTTAGCAAACTGGGCGATATAAACCCGGATCTTAAGCAAGACGAACTGAGCACGATGCAACCCATTAGCTACAAAGCTGGAGATGGCATGGTGATTAACGGTTATCTTACACTTCCTCTTGGCACAAAAACCACCAACCTGCCGGTGGTAGTGATGCCGCATGACGGGCCATTTCTCCATAATGGCTGGGGCTACAACCCCGAAGTGCAATTTTTAGCTAACCGGGGCTATGCTGTTTTCCAGGTAAACTACCGCGGATCAACCGGTTTTGGCAAGGCATTCCATAGTGCTGGATTTAAAGAAGTTGGCGGCAAAATACAACAGGATATTACCGATGGAGTAAGCTGGCTTATTGCAAATAAAACAGCGAACCCAAAGAAAATCGCCATTTTCGGCGGCGGTTTTGGAGGCTTTTCTGCCTTGTATGGTGTCTCTTTTCATCCTCAATTATATAATTGTGCTATTGTACAACACGGGCTGATTAACTTCTTCACCTATATAAAGGACGCGCCGCCATTTTTTAAGCCGATGGTACAGATGACATATGAACGGGTTGGTAACCCTGAAACTGATGCCAGTCAGCTCAGGGCTATATCACCGGTATTTAATACCGATAAAATACGCGCGCCGCTGCTTATTTTCCAGGGCGCCAGGGACGACCGTGCAAACATTAGCGAGTTAAACCAGTTTGTGCGCGAACTGCAAAAACAAAACGGAAGCGATAAGGTTAGATATTTTTTAAAACCAATGGAACGTACCACGTTCCGCAGCCAGGCAAACCGTACCGAGATGTATACCGAGATTGAGAAGTTCCTGGACGAGAATATGCGGGTAAAACAATAAAACCTGTTTTTATGACAAAGCAGGCCACCACTTACCGAAAAAACTTTTCATTAATTATCATTTTCCTGATACTTATATCGATAACTTTTATAATTGCCCTTATCGTATCCTATTACCTTAATGCTAAGTATGTTGAAAATGAATTTGCATCGAAAAAAATTGATGTGCAGGAACAAACCGTTAAGCCATATGGTAATTTTTTTAATAACACTATACCGCAAATTACATCGTACCAGGGCTTTATGGACTCAACTGCAGCTGCCCGCTATACCGATTCTGTATTCCGAAACTATGATTTTGTGAAACGGATCGTTTTTTATGATGTACAAATTGGCAACCAAAAAAATGGCGTTATTATTAAAAACAACTTAGGAATTTCAATAAATGCCATGTATCAATACTGGCAAAAAAATGGAAGGGCCCAGGGGATTAGAATTTGGAATACTACCAGTGAGCCCGACTTTGAATTAATGGCTACCAAACTCGGCAATTATATTGCCCAAACGGATACGCTACGCGGTTCTACTGCAGATGAAATATTCCGGACTTTTTATGACATAAAGCACGATAAAATAAGCTACTCGAATATATTACGACGTGAGGACGTAAAAATAATAAGAGAACTGCAACGGCACCCTAACTCCACATCATATTCAAAACAAAATATGATGACATTTTTTTTAGATCCATACCTTCTTAAAATAAAAAACACGCACAAAGAATTATACCAGGAAGTAACCTTACAACCCGTTGTGTACGATCCGCCCGATAACCCCAGCGGCACTATGGTGACAGAAGTAACGCTTCCGGGCGCATTTTCCGACTATAAGCTTTATTTCCGTTCGGCGCCGAATTATCTTAATGCTGAGATTAATCGCAGGTTTATGCCTATCGGCGCCTTAGTACTGTTAATTTATTGCTTCCTGGTGCTTATTGGCTGGCTTATTTACCGCAACCTGAGCGTTAACGTTAAGCTGTTTAAATTGCAGTACGATTTTATTAACAACTTTACCCATGAATTTAAAACGCCGGTAAGCGTTATAAAAATAGCCGGCTCGAACCTGAGCGGTGACAGCGAGCTAACCGAACGCCAGCGCAAACAATACGGCAGGATTTTAAATGAGGAGGCCGATAAACTGAACGAGTTAATGAACAAACTTCTTTCATTTACTCAGCTCGAAAATAAATCAATAGATATAAAAAGGGAACAAATTGATGTTGAGCATTTTGTAAAAAGTTACATTGAAACTTTCCGGATAAAATACCCGGATTTTAAAATCAGCTTCGCTTTTGGAAAGGTAGACACGTTTTATACCGACCCGGTGCTACTGGGTAGCGTTTTTCAAAACCTGATAGAGAACGCGTATAAATATTCGCATCCGCATAAAAAAGAGCTTGCCATACACGTAGGCAGCAACAAGCGAAATATAGTTTTTTCGTTTAGAGACCGGGGCATAGGAATACAAAAAGATGAACTGACAAACGTATTTAAAAAGTTTTACAGGATAGAAAATCAGTATAATCAAAACGGGAGCGTGGGCCTCGGCTTGGCTTTTTGTAAAGAACTGGTTAATTTTATGGACGGAGAGATAATTGTTAACAGTAAAGTAAAAGAAGGTTCGGAGTTTATAGTTACCTTACCTTACGAAAATTGAGATATGAATAAAGAAATAAAAATTGCGCTGGTTGAAGATGACGAAAACCTGCGTTTCCTGGTATCTGAGCGCTTGCAAAGCGAAGGTTATAAAGTTTTGGAAGCCGCCAATGGTGATGATGCCGAGAAAATAATTTTGAGCGAATTGCCCGAAATTGTTTTGCTCGACTGGATGCTACCAGGCAAACAAGGTTCGGAAGTTTGCACCAATATACGTCAGAAAGGTTTCGACAATCTTGTTATTATGATGACCGCCAAAGGACAGGATGTGGACAAAATTGAGGCCTACAATTTCGGTGTAAGCGATTATATCATCAAGCCGTTTAATATGGACGTATTGGTGGCTATGATTGACAATAAGATAAAATTCTCGTTAAACAGCGAGAAAACCGAGTCGTACAAATTTGCCAATATGGAGCATTTGCCCAATACACACCTGCTTGTTAAAGAGGGGCGTAAAATTGAACTGACCATACTGGAAAACCGCATATTGCTGTACTTCCTAAAAAATAAGAACAAGGTAATTAATCGCGAGGAATTGATGATGGAAGTTTGGGGTTATAACGCCGATGTAAACACCCGCACCCTTGATATGCACATAGTGCGCCTCCGTAAAAAAATTGAATCAAATCCAGATTCGCCGCAATATTTGCAAACGGTGAGGGGTATTGGTTATAAGTTTGTTTATAACGGGTAAACAGCCCTCCTTGTAGAGACACAATACTTTGTGTCTCTACCTTTTTTTGTAGATTTTCGCCACCACAAAATCACCATAAAAACATTTTCCCTCAAGCGCCTTAAAGCCACCCGAAGTAAAAAGCCGGTCCACATCCGGCAATTCCGATGCTTCGATTTTGCAAAGAATCCTGAAAAATAAAAACATAGCTTTTAATAAAACACTTTGCCACCATTTGCCGGTAAGTTGAAAATCGGCATTAAGCCAAATCGCGCCAGGCTTAAGCAACTGATGGATATAGTTGAACACTGTTTGTGCAGTTGCTTCTGTAAAATTATCAAATAAAAAAGGTGTTATCACTGCATCAAATTCCCTATTAATACCTACATTTTCAATGGCGTCATTAATAAAAACAACGCTGTTTAGCCCGGTATTTTGTCGCCTGGAGCGGGCCATCATATCGGCAGCAATCTCCACATAAGTTATGCCGAGGCCCGATGGGTGTATTTTGGTTAATTCTTCCAGTATCCAACCGGTGCCGCCGCCAACTATCAAAACGGCACTATTGGCAGGCACAAATTGCAGTAAGTAAACCTGCGCGTTTATCAAAGCCCGCCCGTAAACCAGTCGCGAAAGCCTATCATAAAACCACGCTGAATTATTATAGTTGGAAGCCACTTTTTAGTTCAAAATTATTTTAACCCACTTAACCACTCACTTAATCAACTTAATCAACGAATTACCTATCTTTAATAACCTTAACTCAGCAAAGATGAAAGTATTATTTATAAGAGTCAGCCTTTTTGGTGTTTTACTGTTCGACGTTTTTAGTTTAAAGGCCCAACAGGTAAAACCAGAGGATAAATACAACCGCCGGGAAGAAATGATAACCATGCGCGACGGCATTAAATTGCACACTGTTATATTTTCACCAAAAGGACAAACTGAAAAGTTACCGTTTTTAATATTGCGAACGCCCTACGGTGTTAACGAATATCCCAGCCCTGAAAAACAGGGCTACGTTAAGGACATGGCTGATGACGGCTATATTTTTGTTTTCCAGGATATAAGGGGCAGGTACTTGTCGGAAGGTAAGTATGCGATGATGCGCTTTAGCAGGGACAAAAGCAATCCTAAAGCCATTGACGAAGCCAGCGATACTTATGATACGATAGACTGGCTGTTAAAAAACATCCCGGACAACAACGGCAGAGCAGGCATGTACGGTATATCATACGATGGCTGGACAACCATCATAGCCGCACTCGACCCACATCCGGCATTAAAGGCCGTTTCAGAACAGGCAACACCTTCGGACATGTTTATGAATGATGATTTGCACCATAACGGGGCATTCCGTTTAAGCTATGCTTTTGAATATGCTTTTATGGAAGAAATATCAAAGACAGATTCGCTTTACCAATTTGGCAATTATGATACCTACGATTGGTATTTGAAGCTGGGGCCATTATCAAACATGAACAAAAAATACATCCACGACAAGTTGCCCAGCTGGAACAACTTTACTATCCACCCAAATTACGATGCCTACTGGAAAAAGCAGGCGCTAAAATCGCGGTTGGACTATCCACGGCTTGCTATACAGCATGTTAGCGGCTGGTGGGACCAGGAAGATATGGTTGGCCCCCAGGATGCCTATAAAGCTTTAGAAAAAAAGGATACAAAAAATCAGAATTTCATTGTGCTGGGCCCATGGCGCCATGGCGGCTGGGCAGGCGGCGATGGCCGGAGCCTGGGCAACATAAAGTTTGAAGAGCCTACAGCAACTTATTTCAGGAAAGAGATACAGGCCAAATGGTTTGCCTGGTATTTGAAGGATAAAGGCGATGGCAAATTTGCCGAAGTAATATCTTTTCAAACCGGTTCAAACAAATGGAAGAACTACTCGGCCTGGCCGCCAAAAGATGTTGCCACCAAAAATATTTATTTTCACAGCAACGGTAAACTATCTTTCGACAAGCCATCAGCAAAAGAGGCAAAGCCATTTGACAGTTATGTATCCGATCCGGCAAAACCGGTGCCCTACCGTGCAAGGCCAATTGAGGAAACATACGGCCCCGGCTCACGCTGGTATACGTGGCTTACCGACGATCAGCGTTTCGTTGACAGCCGTCCCGATGTACTGACGTGGAAAACCGATACGCTAACGCAGGATGTAACCATAACCGGTGACGTGATTGCCAAACTATATGCCGCCACAACCGGCAGCGACGCTGACTGGGTGGTAAAACTGATAGATGTGTACCCGGAAAATTATAAGAAAGAACCAAAAATGTCGGGTTACCAGTTAATGATTGCCGACGACGTTTTTAGGGGACGGTTTAGAAATAGTTTTAGTAACCCGGAGGCTATTACGCCCAACAAAGTTGAGGTATACACTATTGATTTACACGCCGCCGACCACATGTTCAAAAAAGGCCACAAAATCATGGTACAGGTACAAAGCACCTGGTTCCCTATTATCGATCGCAACCCGCAAAAGTATGTGCCTAATATTTTTGAAGCAAAGGAAAGTGATTATCAACCGGCCACGCAGAAGGTGTATCATTCGGCGCAATTTGCAAGCAGTATTGAATTGCCGGTGGCGGAGTAGTTAATGTGGAAATCAGATTTATTAGGGTTAAAAATATCCCCAAATCCAATTAAACAATAGGACCAACAAATATTGCAGTATCAGTACGCCGTCCATACAAAAAAAGTAATAATACTCATTCTTCTCCCATTTTGATTTGAAGATGAGCCAGCCGGTTAAGATGACTGAAAGCGCCAAAGCCCAAAAATCGTGTCCAATGGTATGATTTTTAAAAAGGAGCAACAGGATAATATACCCGCCCAGCAATATCTGGCAAAACAGGTAGGCATTTTTTTCGCCTAAAACGGTGGGCACTGTTTTTAACCCCGATTTGCGGTCGTCAAACAAATCGCGGATATCAAAAGGGATGGTTAAGGCTGCGATAAACAGAAAGCGTTTGGCTATTAATATGGTAATATCACGCAGACTGATGGTTGTTAAATGAAAATGCTGCGCTTCCAGCACCGGCAGCAAAACAATACTCATCGTCCATACCAGGGCTATCATAAACTGTTTTAACCAGGGTATGTGCCGCAACCCGAATTTTTGATCGCCGATGGTAAATAGCGGGATGCTGTAGAAAAAGGAAATAATACCTAAAAATATCAGCAGTATCCGCGACTCCATCGAAAGCAAAACAAACAGCGGGATTAACGAAAGCAGTGACACGATGGTGAATGTTACCATTAACCGGTAGTGTCCAAAAAACCATCTTATACGTAAATACGGTGATTTAAGCGGGTCGCCGGTTTTGGTGGCCAGGATACTGAAGTTATAAATGCCTAATGTTGACGTAAATAAAAGGCCCAGAACAGGTAACATCGGCTTGGCACCGATGAGGTAAAATGTAAGCAGACCCTGTGCAACGGCACAAAGTGACATGAAAATATTACTGAACAGCAGAAAATCAAAAACAGAATAAAATGTTTTTTTCATTTTCGATTGATGGTAGTCTTTTTAAGTCCGTAGTCTTGAGTCTTAAGTCAGAAAACCATAATCCCACTCAGGACTTAAGACTACAAACTTAGGACTGTTTTCCCACAGGTGCATTCCCGGCTTTTAGTTCAAATATCGTAATCTCCGGCAATATTCCAATTCTTCCGGCAAAGTTTAAAAAGCCATAGCCAACGTTAACATATAATTGCTGCCGGCCCTGTTGATAGTGCCCGGCCCATTCGTTATAAATATATTGTATCGGGCTCCATTGAAAATGCTCTGTCCGTACGCCCATTTGCATGCCATGCGTATGGCCCGAAAACATTGCGTCAATTTGAGGATACTGCGGCAGCACCTGTGCCCGCCAATGTGATGGATCGTGTGATAGCAGTAACTTTACCGGCAAATCACCAGTGTTTTTGACTGCGAGGTCCATACGGCCGTATTTTGGAAAACGGCTCAGTTCGCCCCAGTTTTCAATGCCGAGTATTCCTATTTCTTCCCCATCGACTTTTAAACGGCGGTTCTCGTTCATCAGCAAATCCCAGCCCAGTGTTTTGTGTGCGCCGATAATTTCTTCCAGGTTTTTTTGTTTGGCTGCGGCGTTGGGCCACCATGCATAGTCGCCATAATCGTGGTTACCAAGGCACGAATAAACACCCAGTGGCGCTTTTACCTTGTTAAAAATCTCGATGTAATCTTTAACCTCGTTACTCATAGAGTTTACCAGGTCGCCGGTGAAAAATATAAAATCGGTCTTTTCCCGCATCAGCATCTCCACTCCGCCAAGCACCGCTGTTTTATTAAAAAAACTACCGGAATGAATGTCGGATATTTGCCCCAGTCTTATCCCGTCAAATGCTTTCGGCAAGTTAGGGAGATACAGCTTTTGCCTTTTGATATGATAATCATATAGCCCGCTTTTCATATTGAGTTTTAAGGCGGCCAATGGCACTACGCCTGCCAGCAAACCTGCCTTCATTAAAAACTCGGACCGTGGGATATCGGGAATGTTTTTTGGTGCTGCAGTTGATGTTGCTGTTTGTCCGGGTATATTCGTGGGCGTATGCAATACGCCACTACGCGTTGCAATTCGTTTTTTTATGGATATGACTAACCGCCTTAAATCATCTATTGCAATAAATGGGACAAACGATATTTTGAAAAGGAACACCAGGAAAAAAAATGTAATAAGCCCCACCCTGCCCATCACGCCCATTTTTACGTAAACAACGAAAAACAGGTCGGCAATCAGGAAAGTGGAAAACATCCAATAATACAGTGGAAAGCGCTTTTTTTGCAGGAATTTCCATTTTTTCGATGCACCTTTTAAACCGCTTAAAACATACAAGTCGATCAATAAAAGTGCGGCAACAAGTAAAAATACCTGCAGGTGTAATCCATTCATTATCAGCTGGAAATTTACGATTAATAACGATCATCATCTATATCAAGGTCGTCGTCATCAGGCTGCAAATTAAACAAACTGTTGAACATATCCGAGAACGCAAATCCGTTATCCAAAAAGCCTTTGCTTAATTGCGAAAACTCCGACAAGCCATGCAGCACAAACTCCATCAGCAACAAATCCTGGCTTTCGGTTAGCCGCGGATGGAATTTTTTAACCAGCGCCTTTAAACCGGGAACAGAGTTAAGCGCTTTTTTATATTCCTGCAAAGGCAACTCATCAACCAGCGAAAGGTTGTTCCCGTCGCCAAACCAATTGATAATTTCGGCATATGGGTTTGGTGCTTTGGCTTTTTTGGCTTTTTCCGGGTCAGGGAAAAATTGCACCATCAGCGTTTTTATGGCTTTACCGATAAGGATATTAGCCACTTTGCCGGGCCCTTCCAACTCGCCTTCGTATACCAGCTCAATTTTACCGGTAATGGCCGGGATCACACCCAAAAAGTCTGAAATGCGAACAGCAGTAGTTTTTTCTTTATTGATCAACATCCGCCTTTCTGCGTTGCTGATTAAATTTTCATAGGCTGATATCGTTAACCTGGCTGATACGCCCGATTTTTTATCGATGTATTCCGAATTACGGGCTTCAAAAGCAATTTGTTCAACCAAATCCTTTACCAGGCCATCAGCTTCAACGGTTGCCCTTTGGTCAGCAGAGAGGGATGCTTCCTGTTGGGTTATTTTGCGCGAAATTTCAACCGAGCGTGGGTAGTGGGTTAATATCTGGCTTTCAATACGGTCTTTCAGCGGCGTAACTATCGAACCACGGTTAGTATAATCCTCGGGATTGGCAGTAAACACAAATTGTATATCCAGCGGCAAGCGCAGCTTAAAGCCTCGGATTTGAATATCCCGCTCCTGTAAAATATTAAACAGCGATACCTGTATACGCGCCTGCAAATCGGGCAGCTCATTAATTACGAATATGCCGCGGTGTGCACGTGGAATTAGCCCGAAGTGGATAACACGCTCATCGGAGTAGTTAAGCTTCATGGTGGCCGCCTTTATGGGGTCTACATCGCCAATCAAATCGGCAACGGTAACGTCAGGGGTAGCTAGTTTTTCAGTGTAACGTTCGGAGCGGTGCACCCAGCCTATCGGCGTGTCATCGCCTTTGGCTAATAATTCATGATGCCCGAACCACGATATCGGTGCCAGCGGGTCATCGTACAGTTCAGAACCTTCAATGTATGGCATCCACTCATCCAGCAAATTAACCAGCAAGCGCGCAATACGGGTTTTGGCCTGACCACGCAAGCCAAGCAACAAAATGTTATGGCGCGATAGTATCGCAGTTTGTAAATCGGGTATTACCGTGTCTTCAAATCCTACTATGCCTTCAAATCCGCCTTCGCCGTTTTGCAATTGCTTAATCAGGTTCTCGCGCAATTCATCCTTCACCGACCGGCTTTTGTAATCTGTTTTTTTTAACTGCCCGAGGGTGGTTATATCTTTTTTATTCATCTAATGCTAATGTGCTATGTGATTGCTTACCTCGATTAAATTTCTATCGGGGTCGCGGAAATAAATGGAGGTGGTTTTGCCTGCCGCGTTACGGCGTTCAACCAGCCCCTCAATTGCTATGTTTCTACTCTCAAGTTCAGCTTTTATTTGCTCTATCGACTCTGCAACCGTAAAACCAATATCAAGCGAGCCAGGCGTAGGCTTATCAGCTTCCAAATCAAAGCTCCTGCCCTTTTGGCGTAGGCTGAGGCCCTGGTTGCCAAACTTCAGTGCCTTTTTTCGCGCTGTAAATTCTTCAACCTCCATACCCAAAACATCCCTGTAAAAATTGCAGGTTTCGTCAATGTCTTTCACCGTTAATACAAGGTGATTTATCTGCTCAACTTTCATATGCTGTCAATTTGATGATTATCCGATTTGAAAATTTCACGATTTGATGATTTGAAAATGAAGAATCAATTCATCTTCAAATTTTCAAATTAACACATCTTCAAATTAAGAAATCATCTTACTGTTTTTCGCCTGTTACGGATGTAATCTTCAAAAATATATTCGCCCAGGCCGTTCAGCGAGCTGTAAAAAGCTTTACCGCCGTTTGTCTCGGTAAATTTACGAACAAATTGCTGCAGGTATGGGTCTTTGGCAATCATAAATGTGGTAATGGGTATTTTCAGCCGTTTGCACTGGGCAGCCATGTTAAGGGTTTTGTTAACCACTTTCCTGTCGAGCCCTATGCTGTTCTTATAATATTTAGTACCCTCTTTTAAGCAGGTGGGCTTACCATCGGTAATCATAAATATTTGCTTGTTGTGCGTTTTACGGCGCCGCAGCAAATCGTTAGCCAGCTCGAGGCCGGCATAGGTATTGGTATGATAGGGGCCAACCTGCAAATACGGTAAGTCTTTTAGGGTTATCGGCCAGGCATCGTTACCAAACACAACAATATCCAAAGTATCCTTAGGGTACTTGGTGCGGATAAGTTCAGCCAGCGCCATGGCTACCTTTTTTGCAGGGGTGATCCTGTCCTCGCCATACAATATCATCGAGTGCGAAATATCAATCATCAGCACGGTCGAAGTAAGGGTTTTGTAATCCATCTCTTCAACTTCCAGGTCACGTTCAGTCATCATAAAATCGCCGATGCCATGGTTAACCTGTGCGTTATGGATCGACTGGGTCATGTTGATCTGGTCGAGACTGTCGCCAAATTCAAACTCGCGACGCTCAGCATTTTTCTCGTCCCCCTGCCCTGATTGCGGCGACCGGTGATTCCCCTTCCCAGATTTTTTCAGTTTCCCAAAAATCTCCTCCAATGCCGACTGCCTGATGCTTTGCTCGGTTTTAGCAGTGATGCTGAAACCACCACTTTGCTCCTCCTCGCTTAAGTATCCTTTTTGCTTTAGCTCATCGATGAAATCGCCCATACCATACTCATCGTTGGTAAGGTTATATTGCTTATCAAGCTCATTCATCCAAGCCAAAGCTTCGCCAGCATCGCCGGCGGTATAGTTAAGCAACTCCAGGAATAATTTCAGTAATTCTTCAAACCCGCCTTTTTGAATCTGGCTGGGTTTAAATTTCGAAAATTCGAATCCACGCATACAATGCCCTTTCTGATATAAAATAACGGAATATTATTTGTAAAAGTTTTTAAAAAAAGGTTTTAGATGGAATTGTTATGAGAATATGACAAAAGCCCCCCAAGCCCCCTGATGGTGGAATTTTCGATTAGCAGGATTGGATTTGGATATTGATTTAAAACTTTGCTAAAAGACTCTCATCGTAGATAGGGTTCGCACCGCGTTTACCTGCAACATACGAGCCTACCAAACACGCTTTCTCAATTACCCCCTGCATGGGCTCATTTTTTAACAGGCCCGATACAAACGCAGCCAGGAAAGCATCGCCGGCGCCTACCGTGTCAACAACGTTCACCGGGCAGCCAGGGTGTTCGTAAAATTCGTAGTCGTGCCAGGCCATGGCGCCATGTTCGCCACGGGTAACGCAAATCGTTTTGGGGTGATATTTCTTCTGAAACTCAATGATATTTTCTTTCAGGTCGCTGGTATTGCTGCCGATCAGCAGGGCCGCTTCATCCTCGTTCATTTTTATTACATCGGCGCCGGCAACCAGCGTTTCAATAGTCGACATGGTAAAATGTGGCGCGCGCAGGTTTACGTCGAATATTTTTAGCGCGGTGGTTTCCTGTAGGAGGTTTAGTAACGTATCGCGGGTTATTCCTTCGCGACAGGCGAGGCTGCCATACACAATTGCCGATGCCTGGGCAGCTGCTTTTGTAAGGGCCGATTCGGTTTGAATGTTATCCCATGATACGGGTTCGGGGATAATGTAGGTGGCCACGCCCTGGCTGTCCAATTGCACAGTTACTTCGCAGGATGGCAGCTTTTCATCAACCTGTATGAGTTCGCTGTACAGGCCATTGCCTTTTAAAAATTCCAGCAACCCATCACCGGACGTATCTTTACCAACCCTGCTGGCAAATAAAACATCCATGTGTTGCTGCACCAGGTGGCGTGCAACATTCATAGGCGCGCCGCCGGCAACTTTTTCGTCGCCAAAAGTATCCCAAAGTATTTCGCCGAAGCAGAGTATCTTGTTCATAAGGATGAAAGCTGAAAGGCCAAAGCTAAAAGGTTTTTTGGTTAAAATTGTTTAATTCGCTTTGCGAAAAAACTATTTATTTATTGCCTGTTTTAAAATCGTGCCTGTTACCCTTTCCTGTAACTATTTCAAGTTTCCTTCGTCTTATTTTTAAATGGTTGAGATTTTTAACGATATCCGTAAAGTACATCAATTTGCAGCTCCGTGCGATGAACTGGCTGCCCACATTGAGTTTTTTTCGGAATCGATGCCACCTGCTGAAAATCTATTTAGGAACAATTTAACGCCTGAGTTTAAAAGCGTAAAAATGTTCCCCAGTTATACCCCCACTTTTTGGATAAACCTTGGCACACCGTACGTCTTATTGGTAGCCGACAAAACGCACTTAATTAGAGCTGATGACGATATTTTGGTTTTGCGCGATACCAGCGTTGAAAAGTTTAAACAGCCTACCGACCATATCTTCACTGTCAAATTTCTTCCCGGCGGGCTCGAAGCTGTGCTGGGCATCAACCAGGCAATTCTGATTGGGCAAGTAATAGATTTAAACACAATATTACCGCCGCCTCTGCTTAAAAAAATCAAACACCCATTGTGTTTTGAAGAAAGGCTGGAGTTGATGCAAAGCTTCCTGCTAGGTTGTTACAAAGGCTCCCATAGCGACCATTACCTGCAGTTTGTAACTGATTGCATTGGAAATTATGATGCTGCCGGTATGCAGATAAACACCTCGCAAATGGCCGAAAAGATGTTTGTCACCTCGAAAACCATCAACCGGTATTTTAATAAAGTGGTGGGCACATCGCCAAAAAACTATTTCTCCATTATGCGCACCCGCGTAGCATTAACTGCCTATATAAATCAAAAAGAAATATTTACCCCTTACGATTTTGGCTACTATGATATGAGCCATTTTTACAAAGATGTGGTAAAATTTACCGGGCAAAAGCTAACGTATAATATAGTTTAGCTGTTTTCGTATTTTAAGATTGTCCGTTTTTTACTAAAAAACCGCCCTTTAATGCCCGTACTTTGCTAAGTATTAACTACTCGACAAATGACAAAACATACTCTACTACTATTTTGCTGCATTATATTTAGCTATCATATATCCTCCGCACAACAAAAAAAATCATATACCCCAAAAATAGAACCTTGCGATTGCATCTTTAAAAACGATAGCCTGAAAACCCGTTGCGCCTACTTAATAGTGCCCGAAAACAGGAACAAACCTGCCGGAAAAACCATTAAGCTGCCCTTTATTGTTGTTGAAAGTAATAATCCCAATAAACGAAAAGACCCGGTGCTTTATACTTCGGGCGGGCCTGGGGCAAGTTCTTTAAGAGGAGTGCGTTTTATCAATTACCGCCAATTTTCCAAAAACCGCGATTATATTGCCTTTGAACAACGTGGGACTTCCTATGCCCAGCCATGCCTGTCGTGCGATGGTATTAGCGATGCCATCAAGGACGCCTATCGTAAAAACCAGCCTGTAGATAGCGCGCTTGCAAAAGAAGCGGCCAGGTGCCGCAAAAAACTAATTAGCGACGGTAACGATCTATCAGCTTATAACACCATTGAGAACGCTGCCGACATTGAAGATTTACGCCGCGCGCTCAATATCGATTCATTGAATTTGATGGGCATTTCGTACAGCGGCGGGCTGATGCTTACTGTTTTGCGAAATTATCCGCAGCATATACGGTCAGTAATTCTTGATTCGGCACTACCAGGATTTATTAATTACGAAGAAGACGCCATGTTCAGCATAAATGCTTCGTTTAATAAAGTGTTTAGTAATTGCGACCGAGACTCGACAAATAACCCATTGTATGCCAACTTACAGCAGCGGTTTAAGCAATATTTTAACGCCATTGGTAATAAGGAATTCAGTATAAAATATTTGGAGAAAGGCAGCGCTGACAGCGTCACTATAAAATATCACCGCAGCGAGCTAATTGATTTTTTGATGAACAACCTGCAGGATAACGGACAGCTTAAAAATGTACCGTATTTAATTACACAGGTTATCGACGGTAAGCAGCAGGCGTATATGAAGCGATATTTTGATGATATTTTTAACGCAGGCAAAAGTAACACGCTGGGCATGCGCTATTCGGTGTATTGCTCGGAGCAAATACAGTACGCCGACCAACACCTCATTGATAAACAAAACGAACTATTTCCATACCTTGCCGGGTACAGGTTTAATAATGTTAACCACCCGCTATGCAGTTGCTGGAACGTAAAACCTGTAAACCCAGTCGCAAAAACTCCGGTGTATTCAAATGTGCCGGCCCTGCTGTCAACCGGGGATACCGACCCATACTGCCCGGCATTTTATAACGATGTAATTCACCATTATATGCCAAACAGCCAGCGGGTGCTGTTTACTGATAAAACGCATGGACCTGCGCTAAATACCCGGGAAGGGGATGTGTTGATAGCGGAGTTTCTCGACCATCCTTATCAGCCGGTAAAGGTTGATGGCAAGAAAACAACAAAGTGGTGAGGGATTAATTAGTGAATGAGCGATTTGGTGAATTAGTGAATTTAGAAAAGAATTATGAGAATATTTACAACCTTATTGTTTTGCGCCATCTGTATCTCGGCAATGGGACAAAAACCGGATAACCGGATTGTGATTGGCGCGGTTGATACTATTTTCTCGAAAGTTCTGAATGAGAAGCGGGCTTTGTTGATGCATATTCCGGATGGCGGTAAGGACGAGCGATACCCGGTGCTGTATATCCTGGATGGCGAAGACCATTTCAATTCAGCAGTTGGTATAGTGCAGCAGATGGCGGGTGTGATTCCTGATATGATAATTGTTGGCATAACAAATACCGTGCGGCAGCGCGACCTTACACCTACCCCTGTCGCAGGCGACAACGTGTCGGGCGGCGGCGAAAAATTTATAAGATTTATTACCGATGAGCTTTTCCCTTACGTTGACAGCCATTACCCGACCGCACCCTATCGCGTTTTCAGCGGGCACTCGCTGGGCGGTTTAACGGTCGTAAATACACTCGTTAACCACACCGGATTATTTAACGCCTACATCGTTATCGACCCAAGTTTGTGGTGGGATAACAAAAAACTGTTGAAGCAGGCACAGCAACAATTATCAACCCTTAATATCGCAAAGAAATCATTATTTGTGGCCTTTGCTAACAACATGACACCAGGAACGGATACAATAACAGTAATGCAGGACACGCTTAACCCGCGTACAAACGTAACACGGTCTGTGTTACCCTTTATTAAGGCTTTGAAAGAGGCGAAACCCAGGGGGCTTAACTGGAGCTATAAATTTTACCCCAATGAACGACATGGCACTATCGAGCTAAACGCAGAATACGATGCACTACGGTACTTGTTTAATTATTATCCATTTTTAACGAGCCCGTTTGCCTGCCACTCGGAGCTAAATATAGATTCGGTACTCTCGGCTCATTTCAAGATGCTATCAGACCGCTTTGGGTACACCGTTGTGCCGCCCGAGTCATTGGTGAATAGCCTTGCCTATTATTGTTGGGGTAGCAAAAAAACAAAGGAGGCTTTTTCTCTTTTCAAAAGGAACATTGATATCCATCCGCAAAGCGGCAATGCTTTTGACAGCATAGGCGATTTTTATGCAGGAACCGGTGAAAAGCAAAAAGCCATCGAGGCTTACACTAAATCGCTAAGCCTGCGGGAAACAGCGGATACCCGGCGAAAATTAGAAGAATTGCGGAAGAAGTAATGCTATCTGTCTAAAAATGATAATAAGGAGATACCATTACATACACAATAACTCCGGTGATGGTTACATACAGCCAGATTGGGAATGTCCATCGAACCAGTTTTTTGTGCTTTTGTACCTGCATTTGCAGGCCACGGTAAAAGCTTAGCAGAATTAGCGGCAACACGCCCGCGGCTAATATAATGTGGGAAATTAATATAGTGAGATATACGGTGCGGACACTGCCAACCGAGTCACGTTCCGCGCCAGATAGTATGCCATCACCGTCAAGGTCGCCAAAAACGGTTTCTTTTTTCATGAGGTAATGAAACGTAATGTATGATACCAGGAAAAGTGATGACAGGCAAAACGCCAGTATATTAACCCGCTTGTGCATTGTTATATTACCATGCCTGATAAAGTAAAGCGATACAAGCAGCAGTACGCTGCAGGTGCCATTTAAAATTGCATTAAGCTTCGGCAGGTAAATGGTGAACGCCGGGGTAACCTCGGGCACCGGCAATATTTTCCTGTTAAGAATTAACACTACCGCAAACACAAATACAGAAACGGCTGCTACAAATCGGAATATAAATTTATCGGTCATCTTTCTAGTAACAAAATCAAATCTTACTTTATCAACATAATGGTTACTTACTGCCAGCTGATTTAATATACGGCCGGCTCTCCATTTCTTACCTCCTCCAAATACAAAACCTTAATTTCATCATTCAGCTTGTCAACATCCTTTGACGATGCCCCGGTATAATACCCCCTTATTCGTTTTTGGGCGTCTATTAATATCAGCTTATCACTGTATACAAAGTCATTGGGGCCGGTTTGCAGGGCGTTTACCAAAAAGCCTGTCCGGGCCAGATTGTATATGGTAGAAGTGTCGCCCGTTAAAAACATACGTTTTGGCGTTAGTCCTTTAAAACCATCAGCATATTTCTTTAAAGTCGAAACGTCATCTTGTTTTGGGTTAACCGTAATCGATACAAAATAAACCATCTTGTTTTTTTTGTACAATGAGTCGAGAACGTTTGCATTCTCGTTCATCAGTTTACACACCGACGGGCAGCCTGTATAAAAAAAGTTTACGACAAATATCTTATCCTTAAAAGTGCTTAACGATACCTGTTTGCCGTTTTGGTCGGTTAGCTTAAAATCGGCCAGCGTGTGGTATATTGTATCCGGGATGGCCTTGCCTTTTACCTTGTGGGTGGTTTTTGCAACAGTTTTGTCGCCGAATATGTTCAACTGCTGGTACCTGTTTTTGCCGTGAGCGTCAAGTAAATAATATAAAAATCCCGGTACTACTAAAACAAGTACCAGGATCATGATTTTTTTTGAAATGCCTGCCTTCATTATAACAGGCTGCTCAGGGCACGCCTTAGTTCAATCCAATAATGGCTTTCATTTGTAAGTACCAATATTAAGCCGATGATGAAAAGCACGGGGAGCACAATGGCCATAATCAGCCCCATCTTTTCAAATTTCAAGTGCATGAAATAAGCTATAATGTAGAACGCTTTAACCAGCGTTAATACAATGTATATCGGGTTTATCCACAACGCGCCCGGATGCTTAGGTGCTATAACAAGTGCTACAAAAAACTCAACAGCAGTTATACCTAACAGGATATAAAAAACATTCAGTATTCTTTTTTTAGTCATTCCCTCATGTTCGCCATGTGCGGCATCGTCATGATGAATGGTTGCAGTTTCTGATGACATATAATATCTTTTTAAATTATCAAACTAAATAGAAGAAAGTAAATACAAACACCCACACCAAATCTACAAAGTGCCAGTAAAGACCAACTTTTTCAATCATTAGGTAGCTGCCGCGTTTGGCGTATGTGCCTATTAACACGTTAATGGTGATGATGATATTAATTACAACTCCCGAGAATACGTGAAAACCGTGGAAACCTGTTATAGTGAAGAACAAGTTAGCAAACTGGTGACTCGACATCTGTTGTTGCGACAACGGAACGCCTGGCTTAAAAAACTCCTGCAATGTTTCCTTATTCGGGATTTTCGACCACCAAAAGCCTTCGTGATATAAATGGTTCCATTCTAATGCCTGGCAGCCCAAAAACATTAACCCACCCACAACCGTCAAGAGCATCCAAGTAACAACTTCTTTTTTCGCATTACGATGACCAGCCTCAACAGCCAGTACCATGGTAACCGAACTTAATATCAGGATTAAAGTCATTAAACCCACAAAAACCAGCGGCGCATCTTTTTCAATAAGCCCCGGAAAAGATTGGAATACCAAAGATGGCGTTGGCCAAACTGGTGCGCTAAAACGTAAAGCGCCGTATGAAATTAGTAATGATGAAAATGTAAAAGCATCCGAAAGGAGGAAAAACCACATCATCATTTTACCATACTCAACATTGAAAGGCGACCTGCCCCCCGACCATGGTGTTGATTTTACCTCATCAACTTGTTGTGTTACTACTGTACTCATTTGTACTTGGATAATTATTTAATTTTGGTTCAAAAGTAAAAAAACATACAGACAAATCCACATAATATCGAGAAAATGCCAAAAAATAGATGCCATTTCGATCTTAAATATATTCTTAACCTGCGGTATGTTCCTGTAAGTGGCTAATACTGTATTTAATAGTACCAGTAAGCCTGCTATAACGTGTAAAAAATGTATGCCGCTAAACACGTAAATAAATGAACGTGCGGCATTAGGGTTTGAAAAAAACACCTGCATTTTTATTAAAACCAGCCAAGCGTTAATCTGCAGGGCCAAAAATGCAATCCCTAAAAAAAGCGTGAGCCATAAGTATAAACGTTGTTGGGCTAACTGCAAACCTTTCGCGGCTTTTTTTGCCATTATTAAGGTTAGGCTGCTAAGCGTTAAAACAACCGTGCTATATATGAATGCGTTCGGCAACAATACCTGCAAGGCATGCCCGCGGCCGCCAACGTATACTATAAAACCGCTCATAAACCCCATAAAAAGCAGGAACGATGTGAATATGAATATCCACATGTTGAACTTTTTAGCACCGAGGTTTTGTTTGTCTTCCTGTTGTATTTGAGCCATCATTTCACTTTTCCTATAAAATCAAATAAAAACATTAACTGCACTATCGGCAGGTAAAAAAAGGAACCGTACATCAGTTTTTTTGCTGATGGAATTTCCAAATCTTTTAATAGCTTAAATGCCATGTATAAAAACAATAAGCTGCATATTAACGAAACCACGCCAACATAATAACCGCCATAGCCATAGTATGTCGGCAATAAACTTACCGGTAACAATATTATAGTGGATGCAAAGGTAAAAATTGCACTCGTTAAATTTCTTTTTCCGGATGGCAACAGCCTGAAACCCGCCAATTTATAGTCGTCATCAAGTACCCAGGCAATAGCCCAGAAATGCGGGAATTGCCACACAAACTGTATACCGAACAGGATTAACGCGATATTATCGATCTGCGGATGCGCGGCAACGTAACCAATAAGCGGTGGCAATGCCCCGGGTATAGCGCCCACAAAAACTGCTATTGGCGATTTCCGCTTTAATGGCGTATAAGCAAATGCATATAACAAAACCGAAAATACTGATAAATATCCCGCTGTTAAGTTAAGCCCGCCTAACAATATGGTACCGGCTATGCCCATAAACAAGCCTATTACAAGGCCTTGCCCGTTGGTCATCCTACCTGATGGCATTGGCCGGTCCATGGTTCGCTTCATTAGCTTATCAAGGTCCTTCTCTATAATTTCGTTAAAGCAATTGGCCGCTGCAGTTACTAAAAACCCGCCACCTATCAGCTTCAGCCAGTTCATCCAGTCGATATGACCGTTAACCTTACTGCCGATTAAAAATGATATGGATGCCGAAAACACCACCAAAAAGGTGAGCCTTAATTTTATCAGCTTTGAAAAATCGCTCCAAATCATCCGTGCATCCCCCCTTTAACCGACCGGTACAAATTCAACATCAAGTAAAACTGCGCCCCAAAAACCAACGTTGCCAGCAGCACGTGTGCAGCCTGCGCAACCGGTGGCAAAGCCCAGTACGACAATACTATACCGGTAACTATTTGCAGCATTATCATTAAAAACGCAAAGCTCATTATTTGTTGCTGTATAGAGTGGCGGCTAAATGTTTTCCTAACCAAAGCATACAATACTATATTGGCTATAAAAACAATAATAGCTACATCGCGGTGCTGGGTAAAAATGGTGCCTGCATTGCTTATCCAGTCGTCGCGGTAACCGCCTTGCAAGTGGCCTGCAACAGCATCAATTTTTTCGCGCACTTCACTGCCGAATGCAATTTGTACTATGCTTACTATTAAAGCAAGTAACGTTACAACATGTACCAGCGGATTAACTGTTAATCCCGGCCTGCCGTCAACACGAGCCAGGTGGTAAGTAGCAATAGCAAGCGCCAGTATAGCCAGTGCAAGCAACATGTGCACGGTAACTATCCACGCTACAAGGTTTGTTGAAACTACTATAGAGCCCAGCCAACCCTGGAAACCTACCAGGATAACGTTCAGTATACTTAAAAAAGGTATCCATTTAGTATCGGCGCGATAAGCAAATGCATAAATGGCCGTTGCGATTAAAAACAAACCCGATAACGCACCTATAAGCCTGTTTATGTATTCTGTCCAGGTTTTAACAGCGTTAAAATCTTCAGGTACCAATATTGAACGGTCTTCACGAATCCGTTTAGCTAAATCACTGTAACCAAACACATCTAATGTTTTTGCAAAACGTTGATTTTTAGCCAGCCGGCCGGCAACGTATTCTTGCTTATAATCTTTAGGTAGTTCGTTTACATTCGTCGGCGGTACATACCTCCCGAAACATTTCGGCCAGTCCGGGCATCCCATTCCCGACCCCGTGCTGCGTACAACTCCACCGGCAAGTATCAATATAAACAGCAGGATTATTGTAGCGAGGTTAATTTTCTGGAACCGGATTTTCGACGTGGATGTCCTCATGTTAAGTCTTAAGTCCTAAGTCTTAAGTCCCAGGCCATAGTGGCATGGGGCAAAGGCTCAAAAACAATATATTTCATCAAAGTATCCAAATAATTAGTCCCAAGGCATAAGCAAAGCTTTATTAAACTTAATACTTACGACTCAGGACTAAAGACTCAGGACTTATTTTACCGCTTCGTTAGCTTTTTGCGCATCAGTCCATTTGGTGTGCTCTGCCAAACCGCCCGGGTTATCCTCAAAGTCATGAGGAAGGTTCGAACTCATGGTTTGTGAAAACGGTATGTGCTGCGGTATAAAATCTTCATCATGTCCCGGCTTGCTGTAATCATATGGCCAACGGTAAACGGTAGGTATCTCTCCTATCCAGTTGCCATGGTGATGCTCAATTGGCGCAGTCCACTCAAGTGTGTTGGAATTCCATGGGTTTTGAACGGTTTTCTTACCCCAGAAAATAGAATGAATAAAGTTGTATGCGAAAGCAAGCTGTGCAATACCGGCCATAATAGCCGACCACGTAATAAATACGTTAACAGTTAACCAGT
Organism: Mucilaginibacter flavidus; assembly: GCF_024055575.1. GTDB lineage: Bacteria > Bacteroidota > Bacteroidia > Sphingobacteriales > Sphingobacteriaceae > Mucilaginibacter > Mucilaginibacter flavidus. The sequence goes on from NZ_JAMXOE010000002.1 coordinate 445,776, forward strand.
GCTTCATCGATTCAAACTCGGTAAAGGCATAGTAACGGCGTGGTACACCTTCAAGACCCATAAAGTGCATCGGGAAGAATACCAGGTAAGCGCCGATAAATGTTAACCAAAAGTGCAGGTAACCCAAACGCTCATCCATCATACGGCGGAACATTTTAGGGAACCAATGATAAACCCCGGCAAGCATACCAAATATAGCCGCCGATCCCATTACAAGGTGGAAGTGGGCAACAACAAAGTAAGTATCGTGCAGATTGATATCCAAAGCAGCGTTACCCAGAAAGATACCTGTTAAACCACCAGAGATAAAGAACGATACCATGCCGATTGCAAAAAGCATAGCCGGCGTAAAGCGGATATTACCGCGCCATAACGTGGCCAACCAGTTGAATGTTTTTACCGCCGACGGCACCGCGATAATCAGCGTCGTTATCATAAACACACCGCCCAGGAACGGATTCATACCCGTTACAAACATGTGGTGTCCCCATACGATAAATGATAATACCGAAATACCAATTAATGAGTAAACCATTGCATGGTAACCAAATATTGGCTTGCGTGAGTTTACCGACAGTACTTCTGACGAAAGACCCATCGCAGGCATAATTACTATATACACCTCGGGGTGACCCAGGAACCAGAATAAGTGTTGGAACAATATCGGGCTGCCGCCTTCGTAAGGCTGAACTGAACCGTTAAGAACGATGTCTGACAAGTAAAAGCTGGTACCGGCGCTGCGGTCAAAAATAAGCAACACAACACCTGCAACTAATACCGGGAATGACAATACACCCAATACAGCAGTAAGGAACAAAGCCCAAACTGTTAACGGCATTTTCCAAAGGTCCATACCTTTAGTACGCATGTTTAATACCGTGCTGATATAGTTGATACCACCCATTAACTGCGATGCAATAAACATCACCATACTTACCAGCCACAGCGTCATACCCATCCCTGAACCAGGCATAGATTTTGGCAGTGCTGACAATGGCGGATAAATTGTCCAGCCACCGCTTGCAGGGCCGCTTTGTACAAAGAAAGATGACAGCATTACTATACTGGCCATCAAAAAGAACCAATACGAAAGCATATTAACAAACGGCGATGCCATATCACGTGCACCAATCTGAAGCGGGATCAACAAGTTCGCAAATGTACCGCTCAAACCTGCAGTTAATACAAAGAATACCATGATGGTACCGTGGATTGTTACCAGCGACATATAAAAATCGGCACTGATACGGCCGTTTGGCGCAAAATGACCAAGCAATGTTGTCAGAAACGGAAATGATTTTTCCGGGTAAGCCAGCTGAATCCTGAATAATATCGACAGCGACATGGCAATGAAGGCCATGATAATCCCTGTAACAAGGAATTGCTTGGCGATATATTTATGATCCTGGCTAAATACGTATGTATTAAGAAAAGTTGCTTTATGATGGTGTTCGTGACTTTCTTCGTGGTGTACTACTCCGTGATCGTGAACTGCTAATGTTGACATAATCGTTACTCTTATATTAATTGTTTACCGCTAACCTGTTTGACGCTGATACCTGGTTTGCAGGCTTACTATCAGCAACGTGCAACTCTTTTCTTAACTGGTCGCTTAAGTATGGTTTTTGTTTTGTTATCCAATCCTGATATTCAGCTTGCGAAACAACACGCACTACTTTTTGCATGTTCCAGTGTCCCGATCCGCATATTTTGTTACAATAAAGCAAATATTCAAAATTAGCGTTGCCGGTTATCATCCGCATTTTCGCGGTTGTGATAGTAGGTACAAATTTAAAAAAGGTGGGCAAGCCCGGCACAGCATTTTGCTGCAACCTAAAGTGAGGCATGTAAACGCTGTGTATAACGTCTTGCGCATGAATATTTAATCTTATCGATTTGTCAACAGGCACAACAAGCGTATCTGCTGAAAGATCATCGAAACTGTGGCGGTCTTTAAAATCTACGCCCAACTTATTGGCTGCTGTAGTAAGCCTGAAGTTAAGCGAGCCTAATTCTCCGTCGGCACCAGGATAACGAATTTCCCAGGCAAACTGGTGACCGGTAACGTCAATGTTTATATCGCCTTTTTGCTGAGAACTGTTCTCTACCCTTTGCCAGGTAAAAAATCCGAATACAACTAATATGGTTAAAACTATGGCAGGGATAATTGTCCATACCTTCTCAATAGTATTATTGTGCGGAAGGAAATGAGCTTTACGCTTATCGGAACCCCTGTAAACGAATGCGAAACCAAAAAGGCAAATTTGTGTAATAACAAATACTATTAGCGTTAAAATAGTTGTTGTGGTAAACATATCGTCAATTGAACCACCGTGGGCCGATGCCGACTCAGGTAACTTCATAGCTCCCTGCACTGTTAACGACCAATACGCACCATATATGCCTGCTACTATAAATATCGCACAGCAAATGCCCATAACGCCATTCCAGTTTATGCCTTTTTTACCTTGCATTTTTTGGGTAAGGTCATAAACCCTTAATATTTTACCCACTATCGCAACACAAACTGCTGCAACTAAAAACAGTAGTACATAATAAGCAATCCCCGTCCACATGGCGCCTTTATCAACCGTGGCAGCATCGCCCTGCGCTGGAGTTTGCGCCATCAGGTTGGTGCCAAACAGCACGAACGCTGCAAAAAGCGATAGTGTTTTTTTAGAATTTATTAGATGTTTGAATCCCATTTTATTGGTTGTTTGGTATTCTTTTTTATTAAAGTGCAAAAATAACAATTATTATATGTGATGATGAAGGCTCTCCTCCAGCAACGGATGTTTTTTAGGTATAAGCGATTTAAATCTGCTTAACGCGGTACCAAACATCAGTACAAATAAGCCTGCAAAGCCAACAAACACTGCAATATCTATGGGGCTCAATATATTGTACCATTCTGTTCCACCACTAACGCCTATCGTTCCGGGCATAATCATCTGCCAGTAATCAAGCCAGTGACCACATATCAATATAACGCATGCCACCTGCAACACTGCTACCTTACGTTTCGAGTCGCGCGACATTAAAGTTAACAAAGGGGCAAGGAAGTTGATCACAATGTTTAACCAAAACCACGGTTTAAATTGCGGCTCCCACCTGCGGTAGAAATAAGCGGCCTCTTCAGGAATATTGGCATACCAGGTAAGCAGGAATTGTGCAAACCACAGGTAAGTCCAGAACACCGAGAAACCAAACATCAACTGGCCAAGATTATGCAAGTGATCATCTGTAACCCATTGCATGTAACCCGCCTTTCGTAAAAGTATCAGCGATAACGTAATAACCGACAAACCGCTAACCCAAAGGGCTGCAAAGTTGTACCAGCCAAACATGGTTGAAAACCAGTGTGCCTCTAAACTCATGATGGTATCAAAAGCAAACAAAGGAACAGTAAAGCCAAATATTAGAAGGAACAATACCGACATCTTGAAGCTTTTGTTGTAGTTAAACATACCACCCAGTTCATCTTCATTTTGCGAGTATTTTACCAGCATACGGCCAATAAGCGCGTAACTGCCAAGGTAAATTACCAGGCGAGTTAAAAAGAATGTTTTATTTAAGTATCCTGATTTGGCAGTAATAATAGCGTCGTAATTTTCATTTCCCTTAAGGGTTACACCTTTAAGCGCCCATAACTTATACAGATAAGGTAGTTCAGTTATCTTACCTTCTTCGTTAGGGCCCTGGTGAGTTAAAAATAAGCCGGCAACTATAATTGCAAGTAAAATTAAACCTGCGTAAGGTAAAACCTTTGCAAATGCCTGCGGAACGCGTAAAACAGCAGTCGACCATCCGGCCTGTGCCACATATTGCACCGCGCAAAAGAAAATACCGCAAATGCATACACAGCTTATGTAATAGCCGTTTAATAGTAAGTCGGCAAAAGTGCGTTCTCCATTCCCTGTCAGGAAGCCGGCAAGTAATCCAACCACGCCTACAAGGATCATGATCAGGCTCCAGGTTTTGGCCCTGCCTTTAAATTCAAATTGCCCGTCGAAACTATGAGAAGTATTCATTAATAATTCAGCTTATAAAGTTTGTAAATGGTGAACATACATAATTACTTTCCAGCGCTCTTTCGGCTCCAGCTGTGATGCGTATGAACCCATAGCGTTTAAACCGTAAGTAATAGTATGATAAATTTTACCGTCCGTAAGGTCTTTCATGGCGCCACCGCGCGACGAATTGCCTTTTGAATATGACGGCGGCGGCGGATAACCGTGCGCTACCACCAAACCATCACCCTGACCTGTTACACCATGGCATGGTGAGCAAAAGTGCTCGAATAATAGCTTGCCATCAGCATAGTTAGCCTGAGTTTGCGGTAATGTAGTTTTTACTTCAAGGCTGGCTTTTTCGTAGCCATCTTTTGTATTCGGATAATCAAACCTTACAAAACCAAGCGGGGTTGTACCTGCAGGTGGCAGTTGGGCGGTTTTACCATCCTTAAAATTGTCGTTCTTCTGGTCGGGGTCGTATGCAATGTGCTCATACATATTGGGAGCGTATTCCCATCCGGTACTCCTCTTATCCTTGCACGATGATATAATTACTGTTGCAACAATAGCAATAACCGTTATGCCCAATATTTTACTTTTATTCATAGCTAACATATTTTCTGTCGTTATGCTTAACTTCTACTGCTCCTGCTTCTTTTAATAAATTCGTGATATCCTCGTGTGGGATGTTGCCCTTTGCGTCAATGGCAATAACAAACCTGTCGTCGGTTGCCCTCAGTTCCATCACACGTGGCGTGCGGCCCGGGAAAAGGTGCGTCGCATAAAAAAATGTCAACACCATACCAAAAGCGGTAAATAGAACTGTCCACTCAAACGTGATAGGAACAAAATCCGGAACAGCAAATGCCGGTTTACCACCAATGTTCATTGGCCAATCCTGCACCAGCATGAAATAAGCCATGCTGAAAATGGTTGTACCACCAAGGCAACCGAACATAAATGCTGCATAACCTAAACGCGAATCCTTAATGCCAAGCTTCTTTTCAATGCCGTGTATTGGCATAGGGGTGTAAACATCGTAAATAGGCACGCTGTTTTTCTGTAGCGTATCAATCCCGTGCATCAGCTCATCAGGATCTGCAAAAAGGCCTAAAATATATTTTGTGGTGCTCATTTTTATGCTTTTTTGTAATCTTTAATATTAACACTGTCAAACGATGTTAACGCGTCTTTGTAAAAATCGACCTGCTCACTATCCAAACCGCCATGTGCAATCAGCTTCTTCTTGGCTTGCTCGCTGCTGCTCTTCAATATCAGTTTTACTTCGGCCATTGCTATTGACGGCAATACGCGGATGAATAACAGGAACATGGTAAAGAATAAACCTATTGAACCGATAAAAACGCTCACGTCAACCCAGGTTGGATAAAACATAGCCCAGCTTGATGGTACAAAGTCGCGGTGCAGGGAAACAACGATGATTACAAATCGCTCAAACCACATACCGATATTTACCACGATAGACAGTACCCATGAAATTGGGATATTTGTACGTATTTTTTTGAACCACATTAACTGGGTCATCAATACGTTACAGCCGTACATCATACAACCAGCCCACCAGTATGGCCCTATAAACCTGTTAAGGAATGTATATTGCTCGTATTCGCCGGCAGAGTAGTAGGCGATGAAAAACTCTGTTAAATAAGCCACACCTACTATCGAACCTGTTAAAAGGATGATTTTGTTCATCGCTTCAATGTGGAACATAGTGATGTAGTTTTCAAGTCCTAATACCTTACGGGTAACCAGCAACAGTGTTTGCACCATGGCGAAACCCGAGAAGATAGCACCCGCAACGAAATATGGCGGGAATATAGTAGTATGCCATCCCGGTTCAAGGGATGTGGCAAAGTCCATGGATACAATAGTGTGTACTGATAATACCAGCGGCGTTGATATACCGGCCAAAATCAAACAAACGGTTTCAAAACGCTGCCAGGTTTTAACTGAACCTGTCCAGCCGAATGACAATACCGAATATATTTTTTGGCGGATACCTGTAGCACGGTCACGAATAGTTGCCAAATCGGGCAATAAACCTGTGTACCAGAAAACTAATGATACCGAGAAGTAAGTTGATATCGCGAACACGTCCCAGATAAGCGGTGAGTTAAAGTTAACCCATAACGAACCGTACTGGTTAGGGATTGGTAACGAGAACAAAGCCATCCATGGGCGGCCCATGTGAGCCAAAATGTAAGTGGCTGCGCAAATTACCGCGAAGATTGTCATCGCTTCGGCCGAGCGGTTAATGGAGTTACGCCAGTTTTGACGGAACAGTAAAAGGATTGCCGAAATAAGCGTTCCGGCGTGACCAATACCTACCCACCACACGAAACCGGTAATGTCCCAGGCCCAGCCTACTGTTTTATTTAAACCCCAGGCGCCTAACCCGTTCCAGAACGTGTAGCTTATTGCAAACACCCAAAGGCATGCGCCTAATGATGCTACAGTAAAACCTATCCACCACGCTTTACCGGGCATATTTTCTACAGGGCGAAGTACATCATTCGTTATTTGGGCGTAGGTAATGTTCTCGCCCGTAATTAACGGTTCCCTGATTATCGATTCACTATGAGATGCCATATTCTATTTTCTCTCTCTTGTATAATTTAAGCCTCAGTTTCAGATATATTCCTAATTTTTGTTTGGTAACCAACACCTGGTTTTACGTTTAGCTCTTCTAATACGTAATAAGTTCTTTCGCTGGCCAAAGCCTTTGAAACTTCTGATTCAGGGTCGTTTGCATTACCAAACACAATAGCGTTTGCCGAACATGTTTGCTGGCAGGCCATTTTTACTTCTCCGTCTTTAAGCGGGCGTTTTTCTATTTTAGCTTTCAGTTTACCGGCCTGTATACGCTGGATACACATTGAGCATTTTTCCATAACCCCGCGGAAACGTGTTACCACATCTGGGTTAAGTACTAATTGTGTATGCTCGTTATTCAGGTAGTTATCAAAACGCGAATCGTTCCAGTAGTTAAACCAATTAAAGCGGCGCACTTTGTAAGGACAGTTGTTAGCGCAGTAACGTGTACCAACGCAACGGTTGTAAGCCATGTGGTTTAAGCCTTCGCTCGAGTGAACGGTTGCCAATACCGGGCAAACAGTTTCGCAAGGTGCATGCTCGCAGTGCTGGCAAAGCATTGGCTGGTAAACCACTTTTACATGGTCAAGCTGATCAACATTAAGATCGGCAATTGCGTGCTCCCTGGTAACACCACCTTCTGTTCCGTTATCGTCAAAGCTGTAATAGCGATCGATACGTATCCAGTGCATTTCGCGGCGGCGGCTAACTTCGTCTTTACCAACAACCGGTACGTTATTCTCGGCGTTACATGCAACTACGCACGCGCCGCAACCTGTACAGGCGTTAAGATCGATCGCCATAACCCAGTCGTAAGTAGGGTTATCGTGTTTCTGCCAGAACAAATCTGGTTTGTATTCTTTATGTCCTTCTTCTTTACCAGTTCCGCTGGCAGGGTTTTTAAGGTATTGCGTAAATGAAGCTTCCTTAATAATGCTGTTACGGCCCTCGATAGAGTGGTGTGTTTGTGTTTGTGCCAATGGCCAGTTTTCGCCAACCGAAGTTAAAGTTGCAACAGCGCTGGTTTGGAATGTTTTGTTACGCAGGCTGTAAAAAGGGAATGCATTTTTACCAACGTTGATACCAACCGGTCCAACAACTGTACGGCCGTAACCAACAGCTACCGATATGGTACCGCGTGCCTGGCCAGGTTGTGATAACACCGGTAATGATATGGTATAACCATTTGCAACAATTTTAACCGCATCGCCATCCTGTAAGCCTTTTGCTTTCATGTCCGCTGGGGCCATGGCAGCAAAGTTGTCCCAGGTTACTTTCGAAACCGGATCAGGCAATTCCTGCAACCATGGGTTGTTGGCACGTTTACCATCCCTTATTGCAGGGCTTTGGTAAAGCGACATTTCAGTTTTGCCATCGGCAGCAGTAAGCTCAGTGCTGTGGTCTGATATAGTTTGCGCAACAGCGCTTAAGCTCATGTTAAATGCGTACGAACCGCCTGCTTTCGGAGTTTCTTTTACAAAACCTGTTTGCAGTAAAGTTTCCCAGCCGCTCTGACCTGATAAGCCGCCTTTAGCAAGCAGGTTTTTATCCCAGTTGTCGCGTACGTAACGGTAGTATTCTTTTGCAGGGTTGTCGCTCCATTTCATCAGGCTTTGTTCAGCCTGGCGGGTATCATAAACGGGGTTGATGGTTGGCTGCATCACGGTGTAATAACCGCTGATTGCATTGTCATCGCCCCATGATTCCAAATAGTGATGGTTTGGAGCAACTACGTTACAAAGCGACGAAGTTTCGTCGGTACTGGTAGCGAAAGACACTTTTAGACGTACTTTCTTCAGTCCGTCGGCAATATCTTTGCTGTTATAATAGTCGTAAGCAGGGTTGGCATTCAAAAAGAATACTGCACCAACCGCACCGCTTTTCATTTCATTTACAAACTCAACAAACTCGGCATCGTTACCTGCATATTGTAACGACGGGTTATCCAAATCGATTGTAGTGCCGTAGCTGCCTAACAACGAGTTGATAGCGTTAACCAGTATCTGTGTAGCAACATCGTTCGAACCGGCAACAACCAGCGCTTTGCCTTTAGCTGCAAGCAACTCCTTTGCGGCGATGGTAACAGCGTTTTGAGCAACTTTGTTGTTTAATGCTTTACCTGCAAGACTTGAGCCCGAGATGGCATTGTATAAAGCAATAAGTGCAGCACCTTCTTCCGATGGTTTGATTGGGATCCTTACGTCGGCGTTTGAACCGGTAAGGCTCATACCAGTCTCAAACTGGATATGGCGCGACATTTTTTTGCTTTCCAGCGATTTGTTGTTCCTGTTTGAAACATACTGACGGGTAAACTCTTCAGGAGAGATCCAGGTGCCCAGGAAATCGGAAGCAAAACTTACAATAATGTCGGCTTTATCAAAGTTGTAGTGCGGCAATACTGCTTTACCAAAACTGTTTTGATTTGCCTGTATGATACCTGTGTAAGATACGGCATCATAATTAATATGTTTTGCAGCAGGAAATTGCTTAACAAAATCAGCAATAACACCCAGTGTTGAAGGGCTTGTTACGGTTGAAGATACAATCGCGATTTTTTTACCGCTGGCTTGAATCGCCAATAATTCCCTCACCACAAAATCATCCACCTGAGCCCAGCCTGTTTGGCTGCCATCTTTTAACGGGCCTTGTAAACGGTTTACGTCATACAGGTCTAGTACAGATGCTTGTGCCTGCGCACTTGCGCCACCTTTAGCTAAAATATCATTCGGGTGACCTTCAATTTTAATAGGGCGGCCTTCACGGGTTTTAACCAAAATGGCTTGCCCGTCGTAGGTCGAAACATAGTAGTTAGGTATACCCGGCGTAACCTCTTCCGGCTTAATTAAGTAAGGCAATGATTTGTGCACAGGCACCGGCTGGCAGGCAGCCAATGTTACAGCACCAACGCCAAAACCAAGCGCCTTTAAAAAATCGCGGCGTGGGGTACGACCTGTTAAACCGCCACCGGTTAAAATATCTTCAATAGGAATAGGCTCCGCAAATTCGTTTTTGTTTAATTCAACAAATTCCGGGGTTTTGTTCAGCTCTTCTAAACCTTTCCAGTATTTTTTATTGCTATCCATTTAAGCTATATAAACTGTAATGCGTTTTAATAATATTAATAATGGCATTTGCCGCACTCGATACCGCCCATTAGCGACGCAGTAACTTGTTTTCCGTCTTTCAGTAAATCGTGTACCTGCTGTAAATTTGCGTAGTAAGCGTTGTCTTTAAAGTCAACATTGGTACGTTTGTGGCACTGTATACACCATTTCATGGTAAGTGGCGAGTACTGGTAAACTTCTTTCATTTCCTGTACCGGGCCGTGGCAAGTCTGGCATTTAATTTTGCCAACCTTTACGTGCTGCGAGTGGTTAAAGTAGGCCAGGTCGGGCAGGTTGTGTATGCGTATCCATTGAACCGGATGCGCTTTTGTAGTATCATACTTCTGTGTCGCAGGGTCAAATCCCAGGGCGTCATATATCTTATGTATTTCAACAGATGCTGTTTTTGAACCAAAAGCCGAAGATATCACCTTGTGGCAGTTCATACACACGTTTAACGACGGGATGGTTGCATTTTTTGATTTGTAAGCACCTGAGTGGCAGTACTGGCAATCAATTTTCATTGCTCCGGCGTGCAAGTCATGTGGAAATTTTATAGGCTGAACAGGCTGATAACCCTGGTGAAGGTTGGTAGTCCATAGGCCGATAAATGTGTAAACGCCTAAAAATATAGTACCGCAGAGCAGTACAAAGAAGACGAACTTCTTATTTTTTGCGAGTTTTTTTAAGAAAGCTAAACGGTCAACCGATTCGCCGGCAACTGCTTCTTCCTCAAGTATAGTAACATTGTTTTTTGCCAGCAAGCGCTCTAATGTTGTAATAACACGGTTTAAAACCAGTATCACTATAAACGCTAAAACAATAACGCCTAACAGCGAAAGGATGATTATTTTGCTTGGGCCTTTATCTACAACAACGGCTGGACCAGTTCCCGGAGCAGGTGCAGCAGACATTTTTTTCCATTCAGTACGTACGTACGTTAAAATACCAGCTACATCCGCATCGCTCAAATCGGCAAACACAGTCATATTTGCCTGGTTAAACTGGCTGAAAATAGCAACAGCCTTCGGGTTTTTAGCCGCAATTAATGCCTGGTTGTTCTGGATCCATTTAGTCAGGAATTTGTCGTCGGTTTCGTCGGTAATTAGTTTACCTAAAGCCGGACCTACAACTTGCTGGTCAAGTTTGTGACAGGCGGTACATTTGGCCTTAAACAGGGCCTCGCCCTTTACGGCATCCCCCTGTGCATAGGCATAGGTGCCCATAAAAGCAAAACAGGCAATCAGTAAAACCGACCGTGAGAATTGTTTAAAAATCAATGAGAAACTCCTCATAAAGCGTATTTATACTAAATAATTTTTTTGTTAATGATTGATATTCACAGAGAAATGTATGTATAACCCGAAATTTTCAAGCACAAAAGTAAAATTTATTACAGTATCAGTGACAAATAAATGACACCAATATCTAATTTATAATAATTCTAAATAAGTTTTTATTACGCTTAAAACCGGTTAAAATGCCTAAATATAGTGTCCATTTTACGATAAGCCCTAATAACTTATCTGTCAAAAGTTTATATCAATTTTCTTTCCCCCTATTATTCAGACGGGCAATTTAGGATAGTTGCCCGTCTGAATAATAGTAAGCCGCTAAAACTTACAATATAATGGTTTTAGAGGTTGTAATTTTACCACAATCGCTAAATTTAATTACATTAGCAGTAATTCACTACTGCAAACTTAACCGTTCACAATTCTGATGAGATTTCTTTACGCTCTTTTAATTTTCCTGTTACCAGTTGCAATTTTTGCACAATCCAATTACCGCCCCGGCTATGTAATACAAAGTAATGGCGATACGTTGAAAGGCTATATAAATTATAGGGAATGGGACCTGTGTCCCAAATCGATCGAATATAAAAACAGCACATCTGATAAACAAGCGACTGAATTTACGCCGCAAACTTCAAAAGAAGTGCATGTAAACGGACTCGAAACTTACATTACTTATGCAGGCCCGCTAAGCACCGGCGCCACTAACCTCCAGGACCTTCGCGATCATATCGACACCGCAAAAAAAAATGTACTGGTGTATTTAAAAGTGGCTGTAACGGGTAAGCACCTCACTCTTTACTCCTATAAAGACGAATTAAAGACCTGGTTCCTGATCGCCGAGACCAACACGCTCCCTATCGAACTGAGGTACTACCGCTATTTTAGCGACTATAACAATGTGGTAAATGTCGATATTTACAAAGGCCAGCTACAGTTACACATCGGTAAATTTATGCCGGTGAGCGACAACTTAAGCAAACAGATCAACGAGGCGAACTATGAATTCCGCGACCTTGAGCCGCTGATTAATAAAGTAAATGGCGAAGCTATAGCTGCAAAGACCAAGTCTGTTTTAAGGCCCTTTGTCGGACTGGCCGCCAACAGCATCAAGACCACGGTAAACAATGTTGGTAAAATCAATAGCCAGCAGTCGTACACCGGCATAACACCGAAGATCAATATAGGTCTTGATATTTTAGGAAATTCGGTAGTGCAAAAGTTCATTTTCAGGACCGAACTTTCTTACACTTTTACAAAACCCAACTATCACTATTCGGCCGATCCGGGTTTTGGGATACCTTCAACAACTGTTGTCGACTATAAATTTAACCAAAGCATCGTTTCCTTATCGCCGCAGGCTATTTTTAATATCTACAATACCAGCAAGCTGAAGTTATATTTAGATGCAGGTGTTTTGTTCAACGTTTCATTTTATTCCAACCAATCGTTACACACATTAAATACGAGTATTTATAATACAGTGATCACTTACTCAAAAGCCGATCCTTACAAACCAAGCGGTTTTTCAACGGGCTTTCTTTTACAGGCCGGCGCTAGATTGAGCGACCGCGTTGAGATCCACTTTGCTTTCACCGCCGCACCAAACGTCTCTTTCGACTCAACAGTACAGGAGTTGAATCCCATAACGCTCAATACACAAACCATGGATTTTGGTATTAAATATTTGTTTTAATCTACGTTGATAAATTCCCCCGCTCCCACCTGGACAGTATCGTACATGGTGGGTAATCACACTGGTTTCTAACGCCAGGACCGGACGTGCTAAACATATCAGAATATTTGGAATGCCTATAGTCTTGAGAATTTCCAAAAGGAAAGATTAATGGATTCAAATCGCTTAGTCACGAATCCGGGACGGGCAATTTCTGACCGAAGTGTCAATCACAACTTCTTTTGCCTCCATTGCAGTCATCCCAATAATAACTAATTACTGCTGCTCAAAAAATCAGGACGGTCAACTGCCAGCTCCTAACTGCCAACTTCTTCACAAACGGGTCACCTTTTGGCACTTACGGGTATCAATAAGTACCAAAAAACAAACAAATTAATTTTTTATTATGAAAACAAAACATGTAATCCCGCTACTTGCGGGGCTGGGGCTTTTTTGTGCCTGCAAGGGCAAAATGGACTCGAAAAGTGGTGCCGCAGACAGCGCTACAAGCGCGAATGTAGTTGTTCAAAAATCTACTGCCGGCGACAGCGTCACAAATGAAAAAGTAATCCTGCATAAATCCACTACACCCGACACTGCTGTAATCAAAAAAGTACCGGTACACAAATCGCACAAAACTGATACTGCGCAACCAGTTCGCCGGCTGGTACAAAAAGCCGACATCCACTTTAAGGTTAAAAGCGTACAGCAAACCACCGAACAGGTGGCCTCACTTACGGCCGATTTAAAGGGCACCATTGTTCATCAAACCATCAATTCAACGCCCCAAAGCCAGCAGGATTTTAAACGCAGCAACGATTCCATTATGCGGGTTACCGTTACCAGGCCCACTGCCGAGATGACGGTAAAAATTCCGCCTGCTTACCTGGAAGTTTTCCTGTTGCAGGTGGCCCGGCTGGGTATCCATATCGACAGCAGCCACATGAACGTGAACGATAAAACCCTCGATTATCTTGCAACCCAACTTAAATTAAAGAACGAAGCTGAATTAACATCAACCGAAGAACAAAAGCCTGCGGCAGCTAAAAGTCCGCGTGACATCCTGGAGCTAAAAAACCGAATGGTTGATCACCAGATAGATAACCGCCGCATCGCCGACTCGGCCAAAACAGGCGTTATCGCACTTAGTTTTTATGAGAATGATGTGGTTAGCCGCGAAATCCTTGCAAGCAATAATCCATCTTCATACAATGAACCGGCTACAAAGCGCATCGGCACATCAATAAAAGAAGGCTGGGATGTCTTTGTCGACTTTGTTGCCTTGTTGATTAAAGCATGGGTGCTGGTACCGCTCGGACTGATAACCTGGGTGCTGGTTAAGCGAATAAATAAAAAGCAGGCAATTGTAAACGTTAAAACAAATACTGAGTTATGAAAGCAAAAATATTAATTCCCCTGCTGGCAGTTATCGTATTGCTGGCAGCTTGTAAAGGCAAACGCGGTTCGGAAGAGTTTGCAAGCAGTGCAGATACCACCGTTTCGACAAGTCGGGCCTTCGATACCGCCAGACTTGAAACCAAACTGGTAAAAACCGCCGACATGCGCTTTAAAGTAAAAGATGTGCAGCAAACCAGCGAAAAGATTACCGCACTTACCACAGGTTATAAAGGCATGGTAATGCACCACCAGGTCGAATCGTCAGGTATGCGTAGCGTAGACATCAAAAAAAGCGAGGATTCAATCATCCGGGTAACCTCATTTAGCACTACTGCCGATATCACCGTAAAAATACCATCCGAAAAACTGGAGGAATTTATGAACGAGGTTGCACACATGGGCGTAGTATTAAATGTACGCCGGATGGATATCTCGGATAAATCATTGGAGTATATGGCAGCAAGGCTGAAGCTTAAAAACCGCAACGATTTAATCAGCCAGCAAAAGGCCGGCAAGGTGGTGATAAAGAACCCCGCTAATGTATTGGCTTTAAAGGATGATATGGTTGACCAGCAAATTGGCAACAAGCAAATTGACGACGAGGTAAAAAATAGCATTGTTAGCCTGAGTTTTTACCAAAGTAACACAATCTATAAAGAGACCATAGCTAATGACGATCCCTCGGACTATAACCTGCCATTTTTTAAAAGGCTGGGCGGCAGTATTGAAAATGGCTGGTCTATTTTTGAAAATGTGGTGCTGGGATTGGCTAACCTTTGGGTATTTGTTATTGCAGGCATAGTGGTATGGATGGTAATAAGGCACTACCGCAACAAAAGGCCGATTGTGGTACGGTCAAATCACGCTTAATACCGCAATTGACCGCAGGCCTGCGACCTGCGCTGGCGGATGTCGCCCCTTTGGGGTTTGATGTTTCGCTGTAATTCACCTGTAAGCTTTCCATTGTTTCCCGTCATTTTAAAGAGGATCCATTCCTAAAGCTCCAAAGGAGCGAAACTCATCAGCACAGGTCGCAGGCCTGTGCTATATGCGGATGGCAGTTTCACCGTCCGCATAATTTTTTTAAAATATTTTCACTTTCCCAAAAACCATTCACAAAGCACGTTGTTATCTATTTGCTAAACCCAAATTCCGTAACATGCAACCCAAAGCTATAACCCCCGCTGGCCTTAACCACATGATAAATGTGAGTGAAGATGATGAGCTTCAATTCTGGGCAAAAAAATTCAATATTACACCTGAAAGGTTAAAATCGGCAGTAAGGGCAGTTGGTTCGTCTGTTGGCGCTATAAGTAAGTACCTGCGCAGTAAACTAAACTAAGATTTTTTGGATTGATAGGATTATAGGATGCCGCCACGAGTGACACTGCGTTAAACTCATGGTGCGGTGTGGTGGAGCTTTCACCTCCCAGGGTATTATTTTAGTCATCTAACCTTTTTAAAAACCATCCCCATCCGGCATTGTTAAATAGTGGTATCAATAATATATCGTTATGAGCCTGGAAAAATATGTTGAGAAGCGCGACTTCACCAAAACGGCCGAGCCAAAGGCGGGTAAAAGCCACGCAAAGGACGCGCTTACTTTTGTGATACAAAAACATGACGCCTCGCACCTGCATTATGATTTCAGGCTGGAGATGGATGGTGTGCTGAAAAGCTGGGCCGTACCCAAAGGCCCCTCAACCGACCCGAAAACCAAACGCCTTGCAATGATGGTGGAGGATCACCCATATGATTACCGCAAATTTGAAGGCATCATTCCCGAGGGCCAATATGGCGGCGGTACCGTTATCGTATGGGACGAGGGTACTTATGAGCCCATCGAAGAAATAAAAGGTAAAAAAGCACAAGAGAAAAAACTATTAAAGGAACTGAAAGCGGGCTCCCTGAAAATAAAGCTGCACGGCACCAAGCTACGTGGCGAATATGCGCTGGTAAAAACTCACGGCATGGGCGAAAACGGCTGGCTGCTGATAAAGCATAACGACGACTATGCCTCGAAAAAAGACATTACCAAATTGGATGAATCTGTTTTATCCGGCAAAACTATTGCCCAGGTTGAGAAAACCAGCGAAAAGGTTTGGCAACACGGGCACGAAGAGAATGTAGAGAAAGAAAAATCAAAAAGTAAAAAAAAAAGACCGCCGAAACCAGCTGAGGAAGTGGTGGGTGACAACGCCGATGTTCCGGTGGTGGATACGGCTGGAACCGATGTTGCGGCGCTTGTAAAATCAGCGCCAAAAGCGGCCATCCCTAAAAATGTGAAGCCCATGAAGGCCACACTGGTGGATGAACCTTTTGACGACCCCGACTGGCTTTACGAAGTAAAATGGGATGGCTACCGGGCAGTAGCCATTATAAATAAGGGCGACGTACAGCTTGTATCGCGCAACAACCTGCCTTTCGACAAATTTTATCCTATTGTTGCGGCTTTAAAAAAGTGGAAGATAAACGCCGTGATTGACGGCGAGGTGCTGGTGCTGAATGATAAAGGCATCTCAAACTTTGGCGCCCTACAAAACTGGCGCAGCGAGGCCGACGGGCAGCTCGTTTATTACGTGTTCGATATACTTTGGTACGAAGGTAAAAACCTGATGGGCCTGCCTCTGCGCGACCGCGTTGCAATTTTAAAAGATATTTTACCGACCGATAACGACAGTATCCGCCAAAGCAAGGTTTTTGAAGCAAACGGTGTTGAGTTTTTTAATGCCGCAGAGCGGATTGGGCTTGAAGGTATCATCGCCAAAAAAGCAAGCAGCGTTTACACTTCTGATTTGCGTTCACGCGAATGGTTAAAAATAAAAGTACACCGCCGACAGGAAGTGGTAATAGCCGGGTTTACAAAAAACGAAGGTACCAGCAAACCATTTAGTGCGCTGGCGCTTGGTGTTTATGATAACGGCACACTACGTTACGTTGGCAAGGTTGGTACGGGCTTTAACGATAAAATGCAAAAGGAAATGATGGCACAGTTTAAACCATTAATAACCGACAAAAGCCCGTTTGACGTAGAGCCCGACGTAGATAAGCCATCGCGGTTCAGGCCGCAACGCTTAGGAGCCAAACCCACCTGGCTGAAGCCGGAACTGGTTGGAGAAGTCGCTTTTGCCGAGGTAACCAGCGATGGCGTTTTCCGGCAGGCATCATTTAAAGGGATGCGAACCGATAAGAAAGCCAAAGACGTAATTTTGGAAACACCGAAGCAAACAACCGAAACAGTAGACGAAGTGGATAACAAAGATACACGCGGCCATAGCGAAGCTATTGAACCGCCAAAGGAAAAAGGACGCAAAACCCTGTTGAACCCGACAGATGAAACCCAGGTACGTAAAATTTGCGGGCACGATATAAAGTTTACCCACCTGAGCAAGGTTTACTGGCCCGAAGATAAGGTAACGAAACGCGACATGTTTAATTACTATTACCAGGTTGCGGAATACATATTGCCTTATTTAAAAGACCGACCGATGTCGCTCAATCGTTTCCCGGACGGGATACACGGGCCAAGCTTTTATCAAAAAGACGTTAAAGGCAAAGCCCCCGACTGGATAACTAAAACATTCCCTTATACCAATGGCGAGGGCGAGCATAAGGAATACCTGGTAGGCAGTGATGAAGCAGTTTTATTATGGATGGCATCGTTGGGTTGCATTGAAATGAACCCTTGGTTCAGTCGCGTAAAGTCGCCGGATAACCCGGACTATTGTGTGATAGACCTCGACCCTGATAAAAACACCTTCGACCAGGTGATAGAAGCGGCACTGGAAGTGAAGAAGGTTCTGGATGCCATAGACGTCCCCTCATTCTGTAAAACATCCGGTTCAACGGGTATGCATATATATATACCGCTGGGTGCAAAATATGATTATGACCAGTCGCAACTGTTTGCCCGCATCATTGTAGATATTGTACACAGGCAAATTCCTGACTACACCAGCCTTGAACGGATGGTAGCCAACCGTAAAGGCAAAATGTACCTCGACTTTTTACAGAACCGCCCGGGCGCTACCATTGCCGGGCCATATTCACTGCGACCAAAGCCAGGTGCAACGGTATCCATGCCGCTGGCCTGGGACGAAGTAAAACCCGGCCTAACCATGAAGGATTTCACCATTTTTAATTCCATCGACCGGTTGAAAGAAACCGGGGACTTGTTTAAAGGCGTACTGGGTAAAGGAATTGATTTGGAGAAGGTGATTAAAAAAGCGCAGGGAGCGTTTGAGGTGAAGGTGTGAGTGGAGAGTAGTTAAAAAACAAATCATGCCATCATCCGTAGTTGCAGAAATGGAGTATAACGAGCCGGCATCCACGCTGCGGATCACTTATACATCGGGTAATGTGTATGACTATAAAGACGTGCCACCCGAGGTATTTGAAGAAATGAAAGAAGCCGATTCAAAAGGCACGTTTTTAAATTACCGGATAAAGGACAAATACAGATATAAAAGGGTGAAGTAAGAGTAGTATTAAATTAAATTACAAAATCAGCTCAACTTTTTCACCAAAGCAATTATATTTGCGCCAAATTAAATACAACGCAAAATGAGTTCAATAGAAAACGCCAACGCAGAAGGTCACTATAAATTAATGGTACTGGCAATAGTGATAGGTTTAACAGGGGTTTTCCTGCGTTTTGCTGATTTTCATTATGTTAATATCGTTGCAAATATCATCCTGATTATCGGTGTGCTAATTGCACTGAGATCGGTATTTGCGATATTGAAATAAGTTACAATATCCTGTCGGTCACGTCATTGCGAGGAACGATCCGCCAGCTGGCAGACTGCACTTGCTAATCAACGGACCGAAAATTTTGTGGTGACCTATCGGCCGCATTTAGGTCCTCACAAACATGATGGACGTTGAATGTCCTACGTAGAGGTTGCTTCGTTCCTCGCAATGACGCCGGTAAACATCGCCTTAACTGCCCACTGCCAACTCAAAACTGCCTCCCCCTTACTTTCCTTTATATTTCGATTCATTCAAAATCATCTGTGCATCAGTATTGGCCATTAGTGCCGCTAATGTAACCTCGGGGTGTTTCTCCATGTATTGCCTTACAATTTGCCAGCCTGTCCAGATACCAAGCTTTGGCGCCGATTCATTTTTTTCGCCCAAACCAGGGGTAAAAGGTGCCTGCGTTAAATATTTCTGAATTTTAGGATAATCGGCTTCATACAACAAATTTTCATCAAGTATGTAGGCCCATATTTTACCTTTAAACTGTTCGCACCATTTTATTTGCGCGGTGGTGTAGCCAATTTTGGTACTGTCGCCCGCATCGGGCAGCACCTGGTCCATAAAGTACATGATCTTACCATTATAAATCATTTTCGATAGCAGGGTTTTGCTGCTGTCGCTTTCGGGGAACATGTCTTCGCGGGCTATGCTTTCAACCACACGCGGCACAATATTTTCTTTATTAAAAAACTGTGAAAGGTAGTGCGGGTAAGCATTGGTGAGTGAAGGGTAAAACCGCGAGTTGCCGCCCAGAAACAAATCAAGCCCAACACCAAAATAGTTATTGCCGATAACAACCTGCGCTTCAAAACCCGAATAGTAGGAATAGACTTTGGGCAGATGTTTTTTAGGGAAGTAATATATTATACGCCTGAACGCATCGGTCAGCTCCTCCTCCTGTTTATCAAGTCCGCCTTTAAATACGGAGTCAATATCGTGCTTTAAATCATTGTAGGCCTGGTTGGCAAATACTTTTCGCAACAGTTCAAAATAGGCGGTATCCCGTGTATTTAGCCGGGGTTCCTGTAGTATCAGGCAAATAAAATCGTGGTAAAACACGCCGTATTTGCGTTGCAGGTAGGCTGCCTGGGCGCCCATAGGTTTTGTACGCATGGCGTCAAATTCCTGGTCGAAGCGCTCAATTTTAACATCAAGTGGTATATTGCTCACGTCAACTTTTTTATGACGGTTACAGGCGCTAATAGTTACCACAAGCAAAACAAGCAAATAAAAAGGCTTTTTAAGGTTTAAAACAATCATTGTTTGGGCTTTGAGCAAAAATAATTTTTATTTGCATTAAATACGCAAGGAGAACGATTCTAATTGTTGCATATTCACCAGGCGTTCCGATGGAACGCAAAATGATGCTTGGTATTTTTCTACCGACAAGACGTTCCGATGGAACGAAAAATATATGTGAGGCGTGCCATAGGTACGCATGGTCGGTAGAAAAATCACAAATAGTATAATTACGTTCCGTAGGAACGTTTCGTGTATATGCGACAATAAAATCAACCATGTATACAAACCGCATATTTAAAGCGTTTGTTACCTATCTAACCAAAGAATAATTTATAATGAAGATTGCTTTAGCTCAGCTTAATTACCACGTAGGGAACTTTGAATCGAACACCGCCAAAATAATTGAACATATTAAAAAGGCACGCAATAACGGGGCCGACCTGGTAGTATTTGCAGAGCTATGCGTGTGCGGCTACCCTTCGCGCGATTTTTTGGAGTTTGATGAGTTTATCGGCCTGTGCGAAACATCGGCACAAGAAATTGCTAAAGAGTGCCTTGGCATTGCCTGTATTATTGGCATGCCTACTCCTAATCATCGCACCGAGGGAAAGGATTTAAACAACTCGGCTTATTTTATCGAGGAAGGCAAAGTAAAGGCCATTGCTAACAAAGCGCTGTTGCCTAACTATGATATTTTTGACGAATACCGCTATTTTGAACCGGCTACCGAATTTAGCTGCATTGACTTTAAAGGACATCGTATCGCACTTACTATTTGCGAGGATTTGTGGAATACCATTGAAAATCCGCTGTACGTAACCCGGCCGATGGATATTCTGATGCAGCAAAACCCGGATGTAATGATAAATATTGCCGCATCACCCTTCGCCTATAACCACGATGAAGAGCGGATTGCAATTTTAACCGACAATGCCGAGCGCTACAAACTGCCCCTGCTGTACGTGAACCACGTTGGCGCTCAAACCGAATTGATTTTTGACGGCGGCTCGTTAGTGTTTGATAATACTGGCAAATTAATTGATGAGCTACCCTATTTTGAAGAAACTCTTGCTTATTATACACTGGGCGATAATGGCGCCATAACCTACGACCACCCAACCACGCGGAAAGCTGAACGCGAAAGCGACATTGAGCAGATACACCGGGGCCTGATTTTGGGTATCCGCGATTATTTTTATAAATCGGGATTTAAACAGGCCATTTTAGGTTTATCAGGTGGAATTGACTCTGCCGTGGTTTGCGCATTGGCTGCTGAAGCACTAGGGCCTAAGAATGTAATGGCGGTGTTGCTCCCCTCCCATTTCTCGAGCGACCACTCTATTAAAGATGCCGAAGATTTGGTAAACAACCTGGGTTGCCTGAGCGAAACTATTGCTATTAAAAATGTAACCGATGCCTTTGAAGCGGTGTTAAGTCCACAGTTTAAGGGCCTGCCGTTTAATATTGCCGAGGAAAATATCCAATCGCGCAGTCGTGCGGTGTTGTTGATGGCTATGTGTAATAAGTTTGGCTATATCCTGCTTAATACATCAAATAAAAGCGAGGCGGCTGTTGGCTACGGGACTTTATATGGCGATATGTGTGGCGGTATTTCGGTAATTGGCGATGTATACAAAACGCAGGTTTTTGAGCTTGCAAGGCATATCAATAATGACAAGGAAATTATCCCTATAAACTCTATTATCAAACCACCTTCAGCTGAATTAAGGCCCGACCAAAAAGACACCGACTCGCTGCCTGAATATGACATACTGGATAAAATACTGCAGGTTTACGTAGAGGACAGGCGTTCATCAGCCGAAATTATCAGGATGGGATATGACGAACACACCGTTCGCCGGGTAATACGACTGGTTAACCTCGCCGAGCATAAACGCTACCAAACGCCACCTATTTTAAGGGTATCGCCTAAAGCGTTTGGTATGGGCAGGAGGATGCCGATTGTTGGAAAGTATTTGACGTAGGACACAGATTTATTATTAGAGTTTGATTCCGTTCCATAAACAAGCGACGTCATGGGATACATAGAAACACACGGCATTAAATTTCATACACGAATTTCTAATGGCCATGTCGAAAAATTGGGTTCACCGAAAACCGATACAAATCTCAATTTTGTTTTGCAATTTGATGATCCTGATATATTATCACAAATCATAAATAATTTGCAGCTAGCCATTAATGGTGATATGGACGCCATTCATGATCGTGACATAACTGCTGACAATGATATTGCTTCGATCAGTTCTTCCGGAGTTGATTTTTATGATGATAAAGGTCAAGAGATAATAGAAACGGTTCCGCTACAGTATATCTATGATTTAGCAGTAGCGTGGCGAAATTATTTACTTCAACCACCATTGAACGGGACAGTTGCCGCCCAAGTTTAGACATTTCTTCCTTCTGCTCCCGCGACTTTAGCGATTAGCGTAACTCGTGGTAGTGCATGGCTGAAGCCTTCAGCTTCACAGTAAAATGTTTCTCCATTTCGATATCGATATAATAAATTTCTGCTCCGTAAGCTGGAGCTTACTACATGCCGCACCACGAGTTACGCTTCGCTAAACTCGCTGCAGCGATTTTTTTCTTATCTTACCACCTCATCACATCGCTATGTTAAAAAACCAAATCAAAACCTCGTTTAGGTATTTTATCAGCCATAAAGCATTTTCCGCTATTAATATCATTGGCCTCGGCACCGGCATTTGCGTTTGCTTTTTTGCTTTGCTGTATGTGCAGTTTGAGTTAAGCCGGGATACGTATAATACACAAGCCGATAACATTTACCGCCTGGTTACCGATGTAAAAACGCCCGTGGGTATCAATTACGAAAGCACACCGGGCCCTATGGCGGCTGCAGTGCAGGCCACCTTCCCCGAGGTAAAAATTGCTACGCGTGTTTTTATGGATGATATGATACTGCAGAGCAACCCCAACAACGCCGCTAAGGAAGAGGTGGCTTATGTGGATGAGTCGGTATTCAAAGTTTTTAGTTGGACGTTACTGCGTGGCGATGCCAAACATTTATTTGATGCCCCGTGCAATGTGGTGCTTACCGAAACTGCCGCCAAACATTACTTCGGCAATGCTGATCCAGTTGGCAAAACCATGCTGATTAACGGCCAAACCAGGGCGGCGGTAACCGGGATAATGAAGGACATGCCTTACAATTCGCATCTCAGGGTGAATATGCTTTTTTCTATGAGTACCCTTATTGGGCCCTGCTGCTGGAACACCAACTGGAAACGTTTTGGTTTTTATACTTACCTGCTGTTAAAACCAGGTACCGATGCAGCAAAGCTACAGGCGAAGTTTCCTGCCTTTGTCAATGCCAATATCGACCAAAGTCAATCGAAATATAGCCTGGCGATAGAGCCGTTAAAGAAGGTTTATCTTTATGGAAAGCCACGCGGACACCGCACTGGCAGCTCTGAAAGCGGTAGCATCAGCAATATTTATATCTTCTCCATAATAGCTTTGTTTGTGCTGTTTATAGCCTGTTTTAATTTCATCAACCTTACAACCGCCTTTTCACTAAAACGCGCCCGCGAAATTGGTGTGCGCAAAGTGCTGGGCGCATCAAAAAAACAGTTGATGGTGCAATTTTTTATGGATGCAGTTTTACTCTGCCTCATTGCATTTGTATTAGCGTTGGGGTTGGCAGCTTTGTTGCTGCCATTGTTTAACCAACTAACAGGCACCGTTATAGCGACAGGCATATTTGCAAACCTGTATTACATTGGCGGCTTATTGCTTATTGCAGTTTTGGTTGGATTACTTTCAGGTGTTTACCCGGCCTTGTTTTTATCGGGCTTTAAACCTATCAGCAGTTTAAAAGGACAACTTGCATCGGGCAATGGTGGACTGATGCTGCGCAAAACGCTGGTTATTGCACAGTTTACCATCTCTATTGTACTCATCATATCTACCATAATAGTTTACAACCAGCTGGACTTTATGCAAAACCAGCAATTAGGGTTTAATAAAGGCCACAAGCTGGTGATCGACTACCAATTTAACCACCAAATTAATGAGCACCCCGACCTTGTAAAGCAGTTGCTGGGAGCTGTGCCCGGCGTTAAGAGTGTATCGTACTCTTCGGGGGTGCCGGGTACGCCCAACAACAAATTTCAAACCTCAATTATGGATGCCGGTGGTTCGTACCAGGAATTTTTGAGTGATGTATACAATTTTGATGGCGACTTTTTAAAACAGTACGGTATAGATGTGATTGCCGGCCGGGGTTTCAACAGGCAAATTGCGCTTGATGAAAAAGCGATGCTGATAAACGAAACCATGGTTAAAAAGATGGGCTATAAAACCCCGGAGGAGGCAATTGGGAAACCGTTTAAGCAGTTTGCCGCTACCGGCACCATTGTAGGTGTGGTAAAAGATTTTCATTTCCATTCGTCGCAGGAATTGGTGCCGCCTTTGGCTATCCGCCCAACTGATGGCTTTTTCACCTGCCTTACGCTCGACATTACTTCGGCCAATATGCAGCAAACGATAACGCAGGTTGAAAAGGAATGGAAGCAACTGGCGCCGGACCTGCCTTTGATTTATTTTTTCCAGGATGAGGCCTACAACAAGCAATATATTGCGCAGCAGCGATTCGGCAACCTGTTTGTTTGCTTTTCGGCTTTGGCCATATTGATATCATGCCTCGGATTGCTCGGGCTATCAGCCTTTAGCACCGCGCAGCGCAAAAAGGAAATCGGCATACGGAAGGTGCTCGGCGCATCGGCCCTTAGTATTACCGCGTTGCTGTCGAAAGATTTTGTGCGATTGGTGGTTATTGCCATCGTGTTTGCGTCTCCCCTGGCTTACTGGGGCATGCACACCTGGCTGCAGGATTTTGCCTGCCGCATTCAAATATCGTGGTGGGTGTTTGCTGCTGCAGGGTCGGCGGCATTGGTGATTGCTTTGCTTACTATTAGCTTTCAATCGTTAAAGGCAGCTTTGGTTAATCCTGTAAAAAGTTTGAAAAGCGAGTGATTTGTTAGTTCACATTTATCACCACGCGTCATTGCGAGGAACGAAGCAACCTCTGAACTGTGCAAATCATGGACCTGTAAGTACGTGGTGACCAATGAGCCGGCTGAAAGGTTTCCGCAAACGTTAGTTTCGTGAATGTCCTACGTAGAGGTTGCTTCGTTCCTCGCAATGACGATAGCGAAGAGATTTATTCCCCCTCAAACTTCAGTCCGATCTGTCCCCTCGCAGTATCCAGCATGCCAATCATCTGCCGCGATATTTCATGAGTAATGATATCGCTTTCGGTTTTTCCTTGCTCTATCAATCCACAAAAGTGTTCAATTTCGTAATTAAGGCCGCCGGCGGTGAAGGGTTCATCAAGTTCAACTGTCCGGCCATCAAGATAACTGATAGTGGCCCGGGACGGATTCCACCAGTTTTTGTGGATGGTAACATGGCCGATGGCTCCGCAGATCAGGGCATCACCTTTGCCATGAAGATCGAAGCCGGTATATAATTGCGCATAGCCGTTTTCGTGCCGGGTTTGAAACATGGTAAACATATCAATACCTGTTGCGCCAAAACGCCCCATGGTTTGCACTTCCTGCGTATTGCCAAGAAAGTCGACCGCTAAAAAAGCTTCATAAGGGCCTATACCCATAATAGCACCGCCAACAAGGTCATGACGATAATTTGGGTGGTCGGGCGGGCAGTCGGCAACTGCAGAACCCGCACGCACGTAGCCAACCGGACCTATCGGGTCAGTAATAAGGTACTCTTTTAAGTGCCGGTACAAAGGAAAGAAGGGAGGCTTCATCCCCTCCATAAATAACATACCGGTTGATTTGGATGCAGCTAAAATCCTGTCTAACGATTGCAGATTGATAGCAGCAGGCTTTTCGCAAAGCACGGCTTTACCTGCGTTAAAGGCCAGTATGCTGTAATGTTCGTGGCTATCAGGCAGAGTGGCAATGTAAACAGCGTCAATATCGCTGGCAAGCAATTCTTCAACCGTTTGGCAAGGATGCCCGCCATGCAATGCAGCAAACTCACTTACCGATTCTGCACGGCGCGACCATAACGAAACCAGTTCTGTACCTGAAACAGCTTTAAGCCCTTGCACAAAACGTTGTGCAATCCGCCCGCATCCTATAATTCCCCATTTAATCATGGCCTAAAATACGTAGAGACGCAATACTTTGCGTCTCTAAATTTATTTCCTGTAATTTATACTGAGAGACACAAGTATTGTGTCTCTACAATTACTACTGATATTGTATATAAACCGGGTGCGGCTTGTATATCTTTAGTATCTCCTCAGGCGTCAGCATGTGATGGGGCGGCTGCCACGAGTCGTTTTTATAAAACAATTTGAAGCCGGTAAACTGTACAGGGTCGTGATAAATATAATCGCGGTAAGTGCCTGTCTTTAAATCGGGCGGGCCGAAACCGTCCATATCCATAACGAACTGGATTTCGGGGTGAAGCTTAATGTTTTGATAATTGGTCAGCATTTTACGGGTAAAACGGTGCACAATAAAAATTTTGGGTGGCAGGTTATATTTTTTTACCTCGTTGGCTAAGTAACCCGAAACATAGTTGACATCGGCTGCATCGTAAGAGCCTATTTTTTTGCCGGGATGGATGCCATCATGCATGGAAAATTCGGGGTCGATACCGCAATGTACGTTAGGCATTCGCCAGTATTTTTCCAACTTGGGCAGTTCCGCCTGGATCTTGCTCAACGCTACCTGTATATCCAGGAAAAGTATGGCATGGGCTCTTTTAGCCAGTCGCACTGCACTATCTATTTTCTTTTCAGGCATTCGGTTGATATACATGTTGTCCTTACCGGGAAAACCGGCGGCCACCACAGCTATGTAATGCAGCGCTGGTTGCACAGGTGTTTGCGGATCGGCTTTCTCCCAATGCTTTACCTCTCCATGCAGTTTGGCCAGCATTTCGTCCGGCGGCAGTTCGCCGAGGATACCCATTTTTTTGGCGGACAGGTTACCATAATAGGCTATAACGCGCTTAAAGGGTAAAATAGCACCAGGCAAAGGATAAGGCGCGTTTTTTACGGGCCATTTCCCGGTAGTATCGCCGTTCGCCAGTTTTTTCATCAACGAGTCGTAAAGTTTTTTGTCTATCGGGGGATAAACTACCGGGGCGGCAACTGTGTCTTCCTTTGCAACAGCAGCGGCAGCTTTTTTGGTAGTGTCCTTAGCGGCGGGCTTATCTTTACCGGCCGGCTGGTTGCAGTTGGTAAGCAACATTGACGAAAACAGCACAAATCCAACAGACAGAATAACATTCTTCAACTTCATTTTAACAAGTTTTTTTGATTGTAGCAGGGGAGCTGCAAAGTAACACCTTTTTTGCCGCGAATATGGTTATTTTTATTAACATATTAACGGAGAAAGTGAATGGGGAGTAGTGAGTTGTGAATAGTTATGAGCCTGTAGTAGCAGAGCTTCGAACTACTCACCATTCTCTAATCACCATTCTCTATTTCGCCTTAAAAAATTTACCAAACACGCCAAGCGGCAACTTTACTCCCGAGGTCGCCTGCAAATAAAGCTCACCGGTTTCCAAATTTTGCACCTGCGGATAGGCGCCTTTTACCAGGTTTTCGATAATTACGGATGAAAAGCCAAGCGAATAAGTATTCAATATCAGGAAATGCTCTTCGGGATCGAGCAGTTGGATTACATCGGCCATCATTTCATTGATGTTATCTTCCAGCTTCCATTTTTCACCATTGGGGCCGTGGCCGTAGGCGGGCGGATCGAGGATAATGCCATTGTATTTTTTGCCCCGTTTCAGTTCGCGTTTTACAAACTTTAAAGCATCTTCAACTACCCAACGAATATTGGTTAACCCGGATAGCTCCTGGTTTTCGTTGGCCCAGGTCACCACCTGTTTAATGGAGTCGACGTGTGTTGTATCTGCGCCCGCAGCCTGGGCAATAAGTGATGCGCCGCCAGTATAGGCAAACAGGTTAAGAACTTTGGGCTCCGGTGTTTTAAACTTTTTTATATTTTGGGTGATGTAGTCCCAGTTAACAGCTTGTTCCGGGAAGATACCCAGGTGTTTAAATGAAGTTAATGCCAGCCTGAATTTGATGGAAGCTTCGGGATTTTTATATTCAACGTGCCAGCGGTCGGGCGTGGCGGGGTTCTTTTTTACCCATTCGCCCGATGTAGCCGAACGCCCTTTAAATTTGATATGATGCAGGCGCTGCCATTCGGCATTGCTCAAAACCTTGCTCCAAACTGCCTGCGGCTCAGGCCTGATCAATATTACATTGCCAAAACGCTCCAGTTTTTCAAAATCACCGCAGTCAATCAGTTCGTAATCTTTCCAGTGGGTTGGGGTGAGTAGCTGTATCATTTATTTTAGTCTTGAGTCCGAAGTCTTAAGTCAAAAGCCTTGTATTTGCATTAAAACGGATGCAAATATAAACTATATCTTAAGATTTTGACTTTGGACTAACGACTCCGGACTTTTGACGTATCAAAGCTTATCTTTCGCCGCCTGCATAAACTTGCTGGCGAAAACAAATTCGTTCAGTTCTTTATTGTCGGTTTTGGCAATTTCGTGGTTAGTGCCTTCCCACCATTTCTGACCATTGTGCAAGAACACAATATGGTCGCCGATACCCATTACGGAGTTCATGTCATGGGTTACAATAACTGTCGTTATCTTATATTCCTGGGTAAGCTCGTTAATCAGTTCATCAATAAGGATGGACGTTTTAGGATCGAGGCCCGAGTTGGGTTCATCGACAAAAAGATATTTAGGCTGCATGGAGATAGCACGGGCTATTCCCACCCGCTTTTTCATGCCACCAGATAGTTCAGATGGATATAATTTATTCTTTCCTTCGAGGTTTACCCTTTGCAGGCAAAAATTGGCGCGGTCGAGTTTTTCGGCCTTTGATTGCTGCGTAAACAAGTTTAAAGGGAACATGATGTTTTCTTCAACCGTCATACTGTCAAACAGCGCCGAGTTTTGGAACAGCATCCCTATTTCTGTACGAATAGGCACACGTTGCGTAAAGTCCATCTCGGTAAAATTCTGATCGTCAAAAAACACCTCGCCTTTAGTGGGGGCGTGCAGGCCCACTATACATTTTAGCAATGTGGTTTTACCCGAACCCGAGCCGCCAATAATAAGGTTATTTTTACCAGGCGAAAATTTAGCGCTTATGCCTTTTAATACTTCATTATCGCCGAAAGTTTTATGAATGTCCTTTACCTCGATCATAGCATTAAACGTGTTATAACCAGGTCGGCAAATAAAATCATAACACAGCTGTATACTACGCCCTTTGTAGCCGATTGGCCAACTTCAAGCGCTCCGCCCGAGGTATAAAACCCCTGGTAAGCACAGATAGACGCGATGATAAAACCAAAAACCGCTGCTTTAACAAGTGCCACCCTAACGGTAAGACCATTAAAATCGCCCTGTACACCAGCAATATAATCTGAAGGACTAACATCGCCCGATAATACACAGGCAAGCCAGCCGCCGGTAATACCTAAAGTTATAGATGCAATAACTAACAGCGGCACCATGGTTATCCCCGCAATAATTTTGGGGGCAATAAGGTAACCGGGGGCGTTAACACCCATAATTTCAAGCGCATCAATTTGTTCGGTAACACGCATGGTGCCAATTTGCGATGCAATGCTTGACCCTACGCGGCCCGCCAATACCAATGATGAGATAGTTGGGCTAAATTCAAGGATGGTTGAGTCGCGGGCAATACTGCCGGCAATACTGCGCGGCACTAAAGGGCTTGATAGCTGAAAAGCTACCTGGATAGTGGTAGCGGCACCAATAAACAATGATATAATGCTGATAATACCCAGCGACCCAATGCCGACTGAAACCATTTCGCGCATCACTTCGGCCCAATAAACTTTAAATTTTTCGGGTTTGCGGAAACTTAACTGCAGTAAAAGTATATATCGTCCTAAGCTGGTAAACATTTAATAATTAAAAATCCGGCTAAAAATACGTTTTTAAGCGGTAAAATGTATTAAACATTAAACCCTAAATAATATTATGTGCCTGCTGTGATAAATCCTGTTGTTTCAGATTGATAAATGCAATTTTGATACGGATTGTTTTAGGGTATATTTAAGTAATTAAAATAATGAGAAAAACCACCTGCGTTATCATGGTTATTTTGTGTGCCGCTGCGTGTCATTCGCCGGTTGATATGACTTTGCTTAGTAACTGGAAGAGCTTGCCGGCGCCAGTTAGCAGCGATTCCATCGCTAAAAACAGTTCTTCAGTAACCAATTGGTGGGTTTACCTTAAAAACGATATGGTCCGTGTTTCGGATAAGGGTATTTCGCCAAGATTGCCTTTTAGAGTAGACGAAGATAAAGATGATAAAATCCAAATATCGTTTCTGAAAGTTGATAATGGCTTTTTAGTAGGCTTTTATCGCGGCGAATGGGGCGGAAGTTTAAATTGGTTTTCATCAGATGGCAAAAAACGTTATAAAATATCTGAAGACGAGGTAGTTCAGTTTATTAAACGCAGCGGAAAAAATTATGCGTTACAGGGACTTGCCCACGCAGGAATGAGCAAGGGAAGTATCATTAACATTGAAAAAATTAATGATAAATGGGTTGCACAGCAATATTTGGAGTTACCTACTGCCCCTTACGCTATCACGCTCGATAAGAAAAATAATTTCTTAATAATTACCTCAAAAAGCTTATTCATGGTTGATTCATCAGCGACCATCCATACATTGATTAACCGCGGCTTGTGGTGGACCAGGCTTCATCCAACATCAATTGTAGTTAAAGATAGTTTGGTATTTGCGGGTATGAGCGATGGCGTATATCAGTACAACTCGGAAAGCGGTGAAAAAAGTTGGCTGACGAACCATTGATTTTTAGATGGGATAAAGCTTTCCGATTTGTTATCTTTGCCCACTTACAACACCAGCGATTAAACCTTGTATGAAAGCTAAGGTCGAAGACAAAGTTATTACTCATTTTGCGAGCGAAAAATCCCTGGAGAAGTATTGGATTACCCCTGAGGAAGATATAGCCTGGCAGAACTTGGGCGAAGGCGAATTGAACGCTACCATGTTGTTGAGTGCGGAAAAGGCTTTCGCCGAAGGATGGGATGTAAATAATGAAGAAGAAAACGCTTACTGGGAAAGTCTTTAATAATTAATGAAACGAATCCACAATACCATCAGGCATCTAATCCTATCGATAATTGATTTTTTTTACAAGCCGTTTAAAAAAATTCTTCCCTTACAAACTTTCAGGTATGCTGCTGCTGGTGGGGCCAATACCGTTTTTGATATCGTTATGTTTTCGCTGGGCTACAACTTAATTTTCAAAAAGGAAAACTTTCATTTTGGCCATTTTACGCTAACACCTTATATTGCCTCGCTTATATTTGCTTTCTGTTTTAGCCAGCCAACGGGCTTTTATTTAAACCGCTATGTAGTTTTCCAGGATTCGGGACTTAAAAAACGAGAGCAATTAACCCGGTATCTTATCGTCGTTTTTTTCTGTATTCTATTTAACTATTTGCTATTAAAGCTTTTTGTTGGGTATTTTGGCTGGTATCCTACTCCATCGAAGATTTTAGCCACCTTGCTGGTTATTATATTCAGCTACAGCAGCCAGACGTACTTTTTCTTCAAAACAAAAGAACCAAGGTAAACTAAGATTTGTTGGATTAAAAGATTACAAGACTGTCCACCATCCAGGAGGCGGCTTTATCTCGTGCGCTATAGCGGCATGTTGATACATCAGCTTTAATTTTTTTCACCGCCTTTTTTCCGCGTTTTACCGAAAATCTATCATACTTTACCAAATGCTGTAAGCAGCTGCGTGCTGTATATTTTACATTTGGTGTATCAATTAAAACATTAAGATTTTTAGATATTATTGTTTGATAGTATTAACCATCTTCAAACAAAAACAAAAAATCATGAAAAACGCACTCATCACAGCATCAACAAAGGGAATGGGCCGGGCTACAGCAATAGCTTTGGCAAAACAGGGCATCAGCCTTGCCCTTTGCGCACGTACAAGTGCCGACCTTTATGCTTTTAAAGATGAACTGGCGGCTATAAATCCAGCTATTAAAATATTCACCGCAGTTGTTGATGTTAGTATTAAACAACAATTGCTTGACTTTGCTGCCGGCGCCGAAAAAGAACTGGGCTCTATCAGCATACTGGTGAATAACGCAGGCATGTACGAGCATTCAAGCATATTGGATGATGCCGATGGCACGCTGCAAAAACATATTGATACTAACCTTGCCCCGGCTTATGAGCTTTACCGCTATTTTGGAAAGAAAATGATAGCTGCCAAAGAAGGGCACATATTTACTATCTGCTCGGTAGCGTCGTTAAACCCTATTGCTGAGGCTGGTACGTATAGTGTAACAAAATATGCGCTGTTAGGTCTTAACAAAATAATGCGTACTGAAATGCAGCCTTACGGTGTAAAGGTAACAGCCGTAATACCCGGCTCAACTTTAACCGACTCATGGAAGGGCCTGGAGGTCGACAAAGATAAAATGGTGCTGCCCGAAGATGTGGCATCGGCAATTGTAAATATTTACAACATGAGCGCGGGCGCAAATGTGGACGAAATAATAATAAAACCGGCTTACGGTCAAATATAAAAATCAACTCTAAAAACAATATACAATGAACAAAAAACTATATCGAAACGAATACCAACGAGTGTTAGGTGGTGTTTGTTCAGGCCTGGCAGAATATTTTGACATGGATGTTACCATTGTGCGCCTGCTGTTTGCCTTTACATTTTTTGTAATGGGCGTTGGCCTCGGCACTTATATTATCTTGTGGATAGTGCTTCCCCGCAAAGGATTTACCTACAATAACATTAACAACCCCGTGGTTGATTACCGGGTGCCCCCGCAACAACCAACCGGCGATTTTAATACCCCGCCGCCTACCCCTCCTTACGGTGGTACCCCCTTTGCAAGCGGTGCGCCGGGCGGCAATCCATTTGGTGGTAACCCCTGGAACGACAACCCGTACGGCGGCAACCCAACAGTCGTTGTGCCACCCAAGCAAAAATCGCATGCGGGCATTATCATCGGTGCAGTGCTGATAATAATTGGTGCAGCAATATTGGTTGATAATTACGACCTGTTCCCTGATATCGATTTTGAAACTTACTGGCCTGTAATATTGGTTATAATAGGCGGCGGGCTTATCATATCAGGCCAAAAAACCGAAATGTGGCACAAAAAGGATTGGAGCGAGGCTGAGAAAGCAGCGCCTGCAACCGAAGATCCATCGACACCAACAGATAACGACCCTACAGTTTAAACCTAACGGCCGGTATTAACCGGACCAACTAAAATAGAATTAAAATGAGAAACGATAAAATAATCCCGGGTATAATCCTGGTTGCAATTGGAGCAGCTATACTGCTTGCCAATTTTGGGTACCTGCACTTCTATTGGTACAACATCTTTCGCTTATGGCCAATATTTTTGGTTATTGCAGGTGTAAACCTGGTACTTGCCAATAATAAAACCGTATGGGCCGGCGCGTTAAAAATTGCCGTAATAGTAATAGGTATTGGGTTTTTGTTTTTTGGCAACACCGGCGATAATTATGGTTTTTGGTCGCGCCACAATTGGCATTCATGGCACCGGAATGACAACAACAATGATAACAATGACAACGATAATAACAATGATGATAACGACGATAATGGCGACCGTACCCCTGGCAAAAATGTATTTAGCCAGCCATTTGCAAATAATGTAAGGGTTGCCAGGTTAAATATAAATGGCGGTGCAACAAGCTATTACCTATCCGACACCACTAACCAGTTGTTTGCCGCCAATACCAACGATAACAGGGACAGGTACATTTTCTCGAGCAGCGTTAGTGATTCGGTTACAGTAGTTGATTTTAAAATGAAAAACCATAACGGCTTTAATTTCAACTCGGACGATGACAACAGGGTTAACATGGCGCTGAACCCTAACCCGGTATGGATGATCAACATTGATGCGGGCGCAGCAAAAGTTGATTTTGATTTCTCAAAATTCAAAATAAAATCGCTTGACGTGCGTGGCGGGGCTGCAGCTTTTGATATTAAACTGGGCCAGCCATTAACCACTACAAACGTGGAAGTAAACACCGGTGTATCAGCAGTTGATATCAAAATCCCTGAAAATGCTGCTTGCAGCATCGAGTCGAACTCAGGTTTATCAGGCAATGATTTTGAAGGCTTCACCAAAACGCATGATAATTTTTACGAAACTGCCAATTTCGCAACTGCAAAAAACAAATTGTACATACACATTAATGGCGGCTTATCAGGCTTTAATGTAAGCAGGTATTAATATTTGTTGAAAGGTTTTAACGTTGAAAGGTTGTAATGTTGCTGAAACGTTACAACCTTTCGGCTTTTGTACCGGTTTTAGTTTAATTTTGAGTTATGGAACCTTCCAACGTTACAACATTACAACCTTCCAACGGCAATGCCTACTTCCTCGTTATCAATGGCAAACCCCAGGGGCCGTTTAGTGTTGCGCAGTTAAAGGAACACAAGATACGGCCTGGCGATTTTCTAAAAACCGCCGCTATGGACGACTACAAAGAGGCCCATGAAATTGCGGAATTGCGCGAATTGCTTGGTTTTAGAAAGCAGTCCGTTATCCCCCAATACTTCGGCAGTTTCGACCAGCGTCTGATGGCTGTGGCAATTGACTGGTTTTTTGTTTGGGGTGCCTGTATTATTATCGCCTTTTTACTGGTACTATTTGTTAATAATGCTGCCACCCGATCAGTAATAGCCCTAAGTACGCTTGTTTTAGCGCCTGTGGTTAGCATAATTTACCACATTGTTATGGAGTGCTCGGCAAAACAGGCCACTTTCGGCAAACAAATCTTAAAGATTAAAGTGTGCGATATGCAGGGTGAACGCATCAGCGCCGGCATGTCGGTTGTACGCAACCTGGCAAGAATTTTTTCGGTGGCAACGTTCTTTGTAGGTTACGTGATAAGCTTTTTTACCAAACAGCAGCAAGCGCTTCACGATATGATTGCAGGTACGCTGGTGATGAAGGACAGGCTGGTTTAAGTTGGCAGTAAGTAGTGGGCAGTATTCCTATCGTCGGTTAACTGCGGCTTTGTCTGCTGTCTTTACAGGCCTTCAATAAAAGAGGGCGACTGCAAACTGCCAACTAAAAACTGCCAACTATTTCATCCTTCTGAACACATAAGTATAATATGCGCAGCCCATTTTCGGTAAACTACAGTTTAACTACATACGTGCGGGCAAGCTGATCATGCAGGGCTTGCTTATGTTCAGTAAAAAAGATGGTCACGAAGCCGATGTAGAGAAGGAAAACCGAAACGGCTTTGCCGAAACTGCGTAATAGCGCATTCACAAAAGTAAGACCCATTCCATCGATATCAACAACTACCAGCCTGCAAATTTTCTTGCCGATGCTGCCTTTCATCGGTGATGCCTCGCAAACGGTATTATAAATAATCAATGGGATAATAAAGCTAAGCTGAACAATAAATAACTCACGGGGCGACGCTTTTAACAACGCTGCATACGACGGCATGGCATGAACAATGCCTTGTGCTATTAAGGCGTTTACAATGAAACTTGCCGAAACCGATATTAAAAAATAATCAATAATCCATGCTAAAAACCGCCAGCCAAATGAGGCAAGGTTATCGCCGGTGGGCAGGTATATCCCCTGTGATTCGAAATAAGGATAAAACTCGGGCAGATCACAGGCATCCTGCCAGGTATCAGCCAGGGGCGATAATATCCTTGTGTGGATATCCAGGTCCATGGCTTTTAATTCATTAAACGTGTACGGGCCTTGTTGCTCTCCGTCTTCTAAAATATAATATTCTTGTGCCATGCTTAACTAGTGCGATTTTGAAAGATATGATATCAGCGTTTGTTTTTGATTTTACCCTGGGCTGTATTAAAAGATACCTAACCGCTGTAAAGTTAAACCCTTTAACAGCAAAATTGAGTGGGTTTCATATTTTTTTGTACTGGCGATGATAAAGTAGCAAACTGTTGTATTGAATAAAATGTATAATTTTATTGAACTAGGAAAAACTGAGCTCCAAACGGTGTAAATAACAATATGCCGACCCGGGCTCCTCTAAAATTATGAGCAAACAGCCGATACCCCAAAATGAAAAGGCACGCTTAAGAGCGCTTCGCAACTATGAAATTTTAGATACATTAAGCGAAGCTGAGTTTGACCGGATTACGGAATTAGCATCGATTATATGCGATGTGCCCATTTCGCTGATAACACTTATCGACGAAAAAAGGCAATGGTTTAAATCGGCGAAGGGCATTGCAGGAACGGAAACGCCCAGGGATGTAGCATTTTGCAGGTATACCATAATGGATACTGCAATTTTAGAGGTTGAAGACGCCACCAAGGACGATAGGTTTAAAGAAAATGAATTTGTTGTTAATGAGCCCGCCATCCGTTTTTATGCCGGCTACCCTTTGGTCGACCCGCAGGGCCATGCCCTGGGTTCATTATGCGTAATTGACCAAAAACCTAAAACATTAACAGCAAAACAGAAAAAGGCGCTCGAATTGTTAGCTGCGGAAGCTATTTCGCTTATAGTTGAACGGAGGCAAAAAGAGGAACTGCGGAACTTTGAAAAGCTTTTCACCCTATCAAATGATTTGGTTTTTGTTGGAGGGATCGATGGGTTTTTCAAAAAAATAAACCCCGCATTTACAAAATTATTTGGCTGGAGTGAAGAACATATATTAAATACTTCGAGTTTTGAGTTTTACCATCCGGACGATATTGAAAGTACTGCAAAGGAGCTGCAAAGATTAGCAGATGGCCGCAGTACCATTAACTTTTTACAGCGCTTTAAAACCAGCACCGGCGAGTACAAGACCATCGAATGGACATCGACACCCGAAACTGTCAGTGGCCATATATTCGGTATAGGGCGCGATGTGTCTGACTTAATTTTGAAGGAAAAACAACTTGCCACCAGCGAGGAAAAACTAAGGATATTTTTCCAAAACTCCCTTGGCTTGATGTTTACGCACGATTTAAAGGGCAAATTTCTTTCGATAAACAATGCGGGCGCAGCAGTTTTGGGTTATACTCCGGCTGAACTGATGCAAATGTCGCTATACGATGTTAGCCTGCCCGGGTTCCATACAGCAGTGGATGAGTATCTCGAAAAAATTCAAAAGGACGGCACATCGCAAGGGCAAACATCAACGCAGCATAAGGACGGCTCCTTGCATATATGGATGTACAACAACTTTCTTGAAAATAGTACAGACGGGGAACCTTACGTTATTGTTAACGGGATGGACATCACCAAGAGATATAATTTGGAAAAGGACCTTAAGCGCACCACCCAAATGCTGGAACAAACCAACCAGGTTGCCCGCGTTGGCGGATGGGAATATGATGTGACTAAGAAAAAATTATATTGGTCGAATGTTACTAAAGAGATCCATGGCTTAAATAAAGATTATGATCCGGACGTTGACTCAGGAATTAATTTCTATGCCGATGACGAAACTCGTCACAGGATCCACAATGTTTTTAACCTCGCCATTTCGACCGGCACCCCCTGGAACGAGGAACGACAAATGACCACCGCCCGCGGCGAAAAAATCTGGGTGCGCTCAATTGGCAACGCTGAATTTGAGAATGGAGAATGCAAAAGACTTTATGGCACATTCCAGGATATAAACGCCTATAAATTGAGCGAACTGGCCCTGAAACAATCCCTTGAAACGCAGGAGAAGCTTAACGATATAATGTTTGAGCACATTGAACTGATTGAGCAGCAGGATAAAACGATTGAAAAAATACAGGAGTTTAAATTCCTTGCGGATTCTATCCCTCAAATTATATGGACGGCCAATACTGATGGCATTTTTAATTACTATAACAAGCATTGGTTTGATTTTACCGGCTTAACTTTTGACGATACCATTGAAAAAGGTTGGGAACCCGTGCTTCATCCTGAGGGCTTCAAAAAGCATATAAAGGCCTGGAACGAATCGCTTCGCACCGGCAATCCCTACCAGGTTGAAATACAATTTAAAAGGGCAACCGACGGAATTTATAAGTGGCATCTATGTCGCGCATTGCCGATGAAAGATGACCGGGGCAAAGTTATCAAATGGTTTGGCTCCTGCACCGACATTGACGAATACAAACGCGCGCTGGACCTTGAAAACCGTGTAAGCCAGTTTGAAGACTTTAACCGCATAGTTGCCCATAACCTGCGCGGACCTGCGGGTAGCATTGATATGATATTAGATATGATTGGCGATTCCGAATCGGAAGATGAAAAAGCCGATTACCTGAAAATGTTAAAACAATCAAGCACCACGCTTATTACTACGCTTAACGACTTGATGAAAGTACTGGAGGTACGAAACAATCAAAACCTGCCATACGACGACTGTAACCTCGATGAACTGACCGGCAACGTAAAAAAAATGCTGGCAGGGCAAATCGCTTCAAAACGCGCTGTGATAAATACAGATTTCAGCGTGCCGGTGATGAAGTTCCCAAAAATGTATCTCGAGAGCATATTTTATAACATGATAAGCAACTCGTTAAAATACAACAAGGCCGATGTTGCACCCGAAATTAATATCACCTCGGCTGTCACTGATGGTCGCGTAACGCTTAAATTCACCGATAATGGCCTGGGAATTGATTTGAAACGCCACGGCGCCAAAATATTCAAGCTCAACCACACTTTTCACAGTGGATATGACAGCAAAGGCGTAGGCTTGTTTATGACTAAAACGCAGATAGAAACATTTGGCGGTAATATTAGTGTTGAAAGTGAGCCGGGAATTGGGACCACATTTACAATCGTGTTTTAATCTATGCCTTACATCTGCCCAAAATGCGAGCGGGAATTAATTAGTGAGCATCAAAGCCACTATTGTGCTAAAGTAAGTCTCGATGATTTATTTAAGGGCAAAAGTGATGAACTGCTTTTACTATTTGATAAGCTTTTGGCTGAAGTTGCCGACTGGCCCGATGTTTTGGTAGGCACCACACCCAATTGCATCACGTTTGTGCACCGGCAAACATTCTTCGTCATCCGCCCCATGCAAAAACAGCTTGACCTGAAATTTTATTCCGTTAAACCGATTGAGATACCACAGGTAAAAACTATTGCGACCGGGCAGGTATCAAAACAGCATCAGGCTAAGCAGCACCAATGAATTAAGGCCGCAGCTTTTTGGGTGGATAAGGGAATCGTATGAGTTGTTGTAATCTAAAAAAAGCTGCCGGAATAGCGTAATTATAATGTCAGACAATACCTATATTAGTGCTAATATGGTAAAGTTCTAAAATATGCCTCTTCAGCGGTTATACCAATCTTTAATGATACCGGCCCTCGCTGTTATTTTATTTTGCGTACTTAATTCATTTAATTTTTCCTCTCAACAGAAATTCCGTGGTATAAATGACAGCCTTAGGGGCCACGTCAAAACGGAAACCTATTTTTATTATGAATCCAATAAAACCGGAGACGCTCCTGATAGCAATTGGAATTACAAAAGGGTTCATAATTATAACAAAAAGGAGCAGGTAGAATCAATTTACTATTATAATGCGCAAAACAAAGTGGATAGTGAAGCGACGATTATAATGAAATATGATAGTAAAGGAAGAGAAATATCTACCACAAACTTATTGAGAAGCTTTTCCAATAAGACTGCATACTCAAATAATAAAAATGGTAATGAAGTCCAAATAAATAGCTCTGATTCAGACCTTCCCGATTCTAAATGGGTGTCCGATAAAAGCGCAATGATAGATACCTCATTTATATATCGTAGGGATGGCACTTCGACATTGAACTATGTTCGCCGTAAAAATAAAAATGGTGATATTGTAGAAGAAAGGCAATTTGACGAGGCAGGACACGTGACAGAAACAGAAAATTATACCTATGACGACCATCACAACAAATTGACGGAAATCAGGATTGATAATAACGGCGAAAAACATTTGCATTTTTTTGAGTATGATAAGTTTGGAAATGAGACATTTGAAAGAGCCGTAAATGACATGTATATCGGCGGCTGGCGGGTAGGTGAAAGTGATCCGACAAATAAAGATATTATTTATTACCGCCTTAAATACTCGGAATTTGACAAGCATGATAACTGGCTTAAAGAAGAAGCCCTCTTCAAGGGTAAAGCCGTTAAAAAACTGATGAGGAAAATTGAATATTACGATTAATGTTTAAAACAGGGGACAACAAAAAGGGCACAGTTCTAAAACTATCTAATATACCGGCTTAAACGCGCGGCAGTTGTCGTAAGTGCCCAGCGTTTTTGGCGTGCGCATAAGTGCCAGGCTAATATCCGCAAAACTGCAAATTTCGACATTAAAAACGAGTAAATGCTGACACTGTTTTGTCAGTACTTTTTACATTTTTTGTAGTGACTTTAAAGAAAAAAACACCTTGATGCACTGGAAATGCACTTTTTACCGGAATGATTGGCGGTTTCACTGTTCCACCCTGTTCTATATGTTTCACTGTGAACAGGAACGTTTTTTGCCAATTATTACAACCGCGTTGCTACCCTCCCGTGATGATTACATCAGCAGCCTAACCGCACGAAAAAGGGAGCAACTTACGCCGCTCCCTCATATATTTTACCTTTCAGGTATCAAGTCAATTAGTACCTGTAATACTCCGGTTTAAACGGTCCTTCAACAGTTACGCCGATATAGTCAGCCTGTTCCTGGTCTAAAACTTCCAGCTCAACGCCAATTTTGGCAAGGTGTAGGCGGGCAACTTTTTCGTCAAGGTGTTTTGGCAGGGTGTAAACTTTGTTTTCGTATGCAGCGCCATTGTTCCAAAGCTCAAGTTGGGCTAAGGTTTGGTTGGTGAACGAGTTACTCATTACAAAGCTTGGGTGACCTGTTGCACAGCCTAAGTTTACCAAACGGCCTTCGGCTAATATGATAAGGTCTTTACCATCAATGGTGTATTTATCAACCTGTGGTTTAATTTCAATTTTAGTATTGCCATAAGCGCCGTTTAACCAGGCCATGTCAATCTCGTTATCAAAGTGACCAATGTTACAAACGATGGCTTTATCCTTCAACGCGCGGAAATGCTGCTCGCGAACAATGTTCATATTACCGGTTGCAGTAACAACAATATCAGCCTCGGCAATAGCAGTACCCAGCTTTTTAACTTCGAAACCTTCCATTGCTGCCTGTAAAGCACAGATAGGATCAATTTCGGTAACTATGACACGTACACCTGCATTGCGCAGTGAATCGGCAGAACCTTTACCTACGTCGCCATAACCGCAAACAACGGCCACTTTACCGGCCATCATAACGTCAGTTGCACGACGGATGGCGTCAACCAACGATTCGCGGCAACCGTATTTATTGTCAAATTTCGACTTGGTAACCGAGTCGTTAACGTTGATTGCAGGCATTGGAAGTGTTCCGGCTTTCATGCGCTCATATAAGCGGTGTACACCAGTGGTGGTTTCTTCTGATAAACCTTTTATGCCTTCAATCAGTTCAGGGAACCTGTCTAATACCATATTGGTTAAATCACCGCCGTCATCCAAAATCATATTTAATGGCTTGCGGTCTTCACCAAAGAATAATGTTTGCTCAATGCACCAGTCAAACTCTTCAGCGTTCATACCTTTCCAGGCATAAACCGAAGTACCGGCGGCAGCAATAGCAGCGGCAGCGTGATCCTGGGTCGAGAATATATTACATGACGACCAGGTAACTTCTGCTCCCAGTTCAATCAAAGTTTCAATTAAAACAGCGGTCTGGATAGTCATGTGCAGGCAGCCGGCAATGCGTGCGCCTTTCAATGCTTTCGACGGGCCGTACTCCTTACGTAAAGCCATTAAGCCCGGCATTTCTGCTTCGGCTAATTCAATTTCTTTGCGGCCCCATTGGGCTAAAGAGATATCTTTTACTTTGAATTTTACAAATTCGGTCTCTACTGATGACATACCTTTTCTTAGTTTTTTTTCAAAGGTAAGGCATCAGTTTATGAAAATGAAATAAGGAAGTTTAAGTTGCCATAGGGCAACTTAAATGTTCATTGGTTCACTTGTTCATTAGTTCATAGGTATCGTTTTAAGAAGCAGGCGGTTTATACAGCATAGATATCGCACAGAAAAGCTATCGAACTTTTCACCAACTACTGAACTAATGAACCAATGAACTAACCTACCTCAATAACCTTCTGCTCAACTCTAGGCAATTTATTTGCCTGGGCGAGTTTGTTATTCTGGGTCATTGACAGGCTGCCGTTGTAAACAGCGCCATTTTCAACCTGCAGGGTTTGGGTACGTATTTCGCCGGTAACTTTGCCCGAGGCTTTTATTTCGAGGGAGTTTGTTTGGATATTACCGTGCACTTCGCCGTATATAACCATTTCCTTGGTAATGACGTTGCCCTGGATGGTTCCTTTTTCGCCAATTATCAAGCCTTCATCAACCATTACATCGCCGGTGACTTGCCCGTCGATACGTGCATAGGCAGGTGCTTTTAGGTTGCCATCAAAAATACATCCCTCACTAATCAATGTGGATATTGATTGCAAATCCAATGCAACTTTCTCTTTTTTCGAAAATAATGCCATGATTGGTTTTGTTATTAATTATTAAGCGTTAAAAACTTAATGGGGTTAATAGCCTTGCCGTCTTTGCGCACTTCATAATGTAAATGGTTACCGGTTGAGTGCCCGGTTGAACCTATTTCGCCAATTTTTTGGCCTACGGTAACTTCCTGCCCCACTTTTACTGTGATGCGCGAAAGATGCCCGTATAAAGTTTCAAAATTATTGGCGTGGGCAATTCTAACACAATTGCCGTAGCCGCCGTAACGCCCTGCAAAAACAACTTTACCAGTTGCGGTACATTTTGCTTCGTCCCCGCGTTCACCTTTAAAATCAATGCCGGGATGAAACTCGGCGTTGGATGTATTAAAAGGGTCGCTGCGATAGCCAAAATACGATGTCAATGAGCTTACCCGCGGATAACCCATTGGCGTAAAAGCCACGGTATGCACCAGGCGATTTAAATATTCGTCATACAGCGAGTAGGTTTCTGAATCGGTAAGCTTGGCTGCTTCGGCGTTGCCATTGCCGCCAACAGCTTTAGTTGCAAAGCCTTTTAAGCCGCGTTTTTTTAGATAGTCGTTTATTGTTTTAAGCTTAACTTCGATAGATTGAATGTAATCCTGGGCAGTGGTTGCCTTTTTTTGTTCGATATCGGCTGGGGGAACCTCACCTTTAAGCTTAGTAAGTTGGGCTACAAGGCGTTGTTTTTCTTCTTCCTGCTGCTGGCTTTTGTGGGTAAGGTATATTACCGAAAGGGTTAATACTGTAATTACTGCTAAAATACCGAGCACGTAATGTCTCAGCCTTTCGATGTGTTTTGTTTTAACCTGCAGCGTTTGCGAGCCTTCTTTGTTTTTGTTTACAATAATAACTGTACTTACGTCAGACGGTTTCAATTTCATCGTAACTTTAATTAGGGGTAGCAATATAGTTAATGCCTTTAGAAAATCAAAATGATGTTTTCGTTAATATTTGAAAATCAGAAGGTTTCATTTATTGTGTAAGAACTCAAAACTTTCTGATTTTTCACGCTTGTTCTTTGCGATTTCTCAACTCCCGGACTTTCCGACTTCGGACTTCCGACTTCTCCCCGTCCGTCAGCAAATTGTTATTATTCGCATTTTTAAACGTTTACTGCTTATCATTTCTTATTTTTGTATTTAAAATTTAGAAAACAGAAAAAATGTATCCGGAATATTTAGTAGCCCCAATGCGGGAAGAACTGACCAGGGTTGGCTTTGAAGAGTTAAAAGATGCAGATGCGGTTACCAAAGCTATTGAAAGCGAAGGAACAGTGTTTGTGATGGTAAATTCGGTTTGCGGGTGTGCTGCAGCCAACGCACGCCCTGCTGCACGTATGGCAGCACAAAGTGAAAAACATCCCGATAAGCTGGTAACAGTTTTTGCAGGAATGGAAACCGATGCAGTGAATAAGGCGCGTAATTACATGCTGCCTTACCCTCCGTCATCGCCTTCAATGGCGCTGTTTAAGGATGGAAAACTGGTACACATCATCGAGCGTCATCAAATTGAAGGACGTCCTGCACAAATGATT
Source organism: Mucilaginibacter flavidus (assembly GCF_024055575.1). Taxonomy (GTDB): domain Bacteria; phylum Bacteroidota; class Bacteroidia; order Sphingobacteriales; family Sphingobacteriaceae; genus Mucilaginibacter; species Mucilaginibacter flavidus. The sequence goes on from NZ_JAMXOE010000002.1 coordinate 490,101, forward strand.
GCCGATAATCTTATTGGTGCCTTTGAACAATATTGCTAAAGATTTTTATACCTATAAAATAAAACCCGGCTGGCGTTTGCTAACCGGGTTTTTGTTTTTTAATCACTTTGATTATTTAAAGAAATACCCCAACGAAAACCCAAGCGCCTGGTTATGAATACGAACGGCGGCATCGTTCGACAGGTTCTGTATGCCAAGGCCATACTGAACGCTTAGGGTTACGTTGCTGTTAAACTGGTAACCGCCAATAAAATTAAAGCCAAAATCCGGGTTGTGTATTTCATCAACGCCGCTGCCGAAATGTACGGACTGGGTTTGACTGGTTGGCTGCCCGTTAGCATCAGTAAGTAAAGGTGCACTGCCCGACAGGCCGAAACCCACATAAGGGCCGCCGCCTATAAATACGCTGCCTTTGCGTACAGGCGCATGGTATAAAAAGTTAACAGGGATTTCGAGGTAGTTGAACGTCACTTTCGAAGCTGTTAGGCCCACCGTCCCGCTGCCATCACCGTTTGTGGTCGAACTGCCGCCTTTTGTGCTGTACAATATCCCTGGTTGTATAGAGAATGATTTATCAAATTTAAAATCAACCACTCCGCCAACGTGAAAGCCTGTTAAGCTGGCTGAAGTTCCGGTAAGGTTGCTAACCGTAGCTGAAAATGTAGAGAAATTAACCCCTGCCTTTACGCCATAAGTTATTGTTTGTGCATAAATGCTCGTTGCGCCAATCAGCGCGATAGTTAGTAAGAGTAATTTCTTCATGAATCGGGATTTAAGTGGTTAATATATAAAGGTAAACAAATGCAATTAAACTAAGTCATTCGTAATTTTATGCCATGTACCTTACCTGCGCCCGTACTGCAATGCATACGGAATAGGTATCGGCATTTTTTTCACGATGTTATCGGGAGTAACGTATACCAATTCAAGCTTACGGCCACCATCCTTCTGAAAATATTCTATCCGCAAAGGGTAAAAGCCTTTTTTTAACGGAACGATGTATGATCGCGCCAGGTCATCACCATGCAGGCCGTCAAGATCAATTATCAGCTTGTCGCCGAGATATACCTTTGAGCCATCGTCTGATGACATTCCAAAAATATAATAACCCTCCTGCTTAATTTCAAATTCCCCTTCAACAACCACCCCAAAATTATTTTGACGGGGCAGTTTATTTATATCGAAAGTACTGTCGGCAACACCTTCTTTAACGGGCGTTAAATTTTTAAAATCCGGCAGTTTATCCCATTCACCTTCGTAATAGGCATAATTAAACCCGCCGGGTTTGTAATTTTTTTTAAGCGGTGTTGTGGCCAGGTAGTTGCCGGCCCTAAACTCGCCGGTAATGGCTTTGTCGAATTTAGGGTTGCTGGCAATCCGGCGAAAGGTAACTGTTGCTGGGCCCGGCAAATCTATTTCGGGCTTTACAAGCGGCGATGTTATCGAAGGCTGCGAACCATCAAGCGTATAATGTACCTTCGTAGTATCATCAAAGTACCAAATTTTTATCGGTTTGTCCTTTAAAACAATGCCGTTGGTTGGGTGGAACACAATGGGCCTCCCGCCATAATCGCTGTACGCAAACCTTAAACCGTCGTACATGTTTTTCAACCTTACTGTACCGTGCGATTCGCCGGGATAAGCTTTTACTACCCATCTAAAACCAGCGGGCGCGTCTTTTTTCAACAGGCTGTCCATGGGGTTAATGTTCATCTCTTTCATGCCCTGCCCTTCTCGTCCACCTATATAAAGCGCTTTTCCTTTATTAGCCAGCGAAGGTAATTTGTCCTTAACCTGCTTAAGCATAACGCCATTATCCCACCAATAGCTTGGGTCGCCCGCAATGTAATTGGTAAAAAGCTGCGGCTCATTCAATAAGGCATAAGTAACAAATACGCCACCGAATGAATGGCCGAAGAGTGTATTATCGCCATCAGTGGGGTAAGTTTTGTCGATATACGGTATTAACTCGTCCTTAAAAAATTTAAGAAATTTATATGCAGAACCCGATGTTTTGTTACCGTTGGAATGGGTCGGCAAAAAGTCCCTGTCGCGGTCGGTATTTATCAGGCCGACGATTATTGTTGGCGGCATACCGCCTTCGCTTTCGATAAAACGCTGTATATCGCTTGCCAGCTTTATGTTCCCATCGTCTAATACGTAAAGTACGTCAAATTTACCTGCCTGGCCTGCTTTATATTTCTCCGGTAATATTACCTGGATGACACGTTTCTCATTTAACACAACCGAATTAATGGAATCGCGCTTACCGGGCATATCTTGCGCACGGGCGCAACCAATAAGATTAAATATTAATGCAACAGCAGCGGCAAAAAAAAGGCAGGGTCTATTTTTCATGAGGATAAGCATTTGATTAAAGATAAGACTGTGAATTGACACATATAGTTACAGCCGAAAATTTAATAAATATAAAAAGCAGCCTGTGTTGCAACAGGCTGCGAATAGGATTTAATGTCTTCCGATAGACACCGTGATTACTCTGAACGCAAACTTTTTATAGGATTTATCAGTGCAGCTTTTATTGCATGGAAGCTTACCGTTGCCACGGCCACCAGTATTATCAATCCACCCGAAAGGGCGAACATCCACCATTGTACGGGCGTATGATAGGCGAAAGTCTGCAGCCATTTATCGGTGGCATACCAAGCAACCGGGATAGCGATTAACATGGCAATAACAACCAGCGATAAAAACTCTGTTGAGAGTAATGCAAACAAGGAGCCCACACTGGCACCCAAAACTTTGCGGATACCTATTTCCTTAATACGCCGCTCGGCGGTAAACATTGCCAGGCCTAATAAGCCAAGGCACGATATTAAAATGGCCAGTACGGCAAATGCGTTCGAAAGGTCGCTCACCACCTGCTCATCGTTATATAATTTTTTATATTCTTCGTCGGAGAAGGTATAAGAAAACTGGAAATTGGGGTTTAACTGCCGGTAAAGGTTTTGCAAACTGGCTATTGCCTGTTTTGCTTTCCCCGGTTGCGTCCTGATTAGCGCACTGCCGAAAGACTGATTTTCACCAAAACGTAAAATCATTGGCCTGATTTCTTCATGTAAAGAGTTGTAATGGAAATCCTTTAAAACGCCGATAATCCTGCCCGGCCTTTGACGGAATGTTAACCGCCTGCCCACAGGGTCAGCATAGCCTATTTTTTTTGCCGCAGCTTCGTTAATCAAAAACCCTGTGGTATCACTGGGGAATACCTTCGAATAATCCCTGCCGCTAAGCAACTTCAATTTCATGGTTTGGGTAAAGTTATATCCTACTGCCGCCTGCGTAAACTGCAGGTTTAAATTGGGGTCTTTTCCATCCCAGTCAGTATCGCCGTCGCTGGTTTCAATATTGGTGGGCGTGGTTGTTATACGGGTGACGGATTGAATACCGGGCATCCGTAACGCCTCATCCTTAAAAACTTCAAATTTGGCAGGCAGGGTACCTTCCAATGGCATATAAACCAGGTTTTCCTTGTCGTAACCGAGGTTGATGCATTGAATATAGTTTACCTGCCGGGAAATGATGAGCGTGCCGATAATTACTATAACAGACAATACAAACTGGAACACCACCAACCCTTTACGGAATATGGTACTGCCCGATTCAATTTTCATAGTGCCCTTTAACACTTTAACCGGGTTAAATGACGACAGAAATATCGCAGGGTAACTGCCAGAAACTATACCGGTTATTAAAATAATTGACACCAGTTTCACCCAAAACAGCGGTTGGCTAAACGGCAGGTCAATTTTTTTTTGGGTAACAATATTAAAATACGGCAGCAGCAATGCCAGTAAAAACAGCGCAAATAATACGGCAATCGAAGTTAACAGTACCGACTCCCCTATAAATTGTTTTATCAATACGCCCCGCACCGCGCCGACTACCTTACGCACGCCAATTTCGCGTGCACGTTTTACCGAACGGGCGGTGGTCAGGTTCATGAAATTGATACAGGCTATCAGTAAGATAAAAACTGCGACAATGCTGAACAGGTTAACATAGCCTATGCGGCCGCCTTCCAACTGCCCGTCAACAAAATTACCGTGCAGGTAGAATTCGCTGTATGGCTGCATACCCAGTTCGTTTGAATGCGCCCCTTTTTGCTGGTCGCCATTATACTTGTCCATTAAATGCAGAATCTTTTTTTCTACCAGTGCAGGGTTCGCGTTTTCTCTTAGCTGGATAAACACACCGGGGCCAATGGTAGTAATTTGCCTGGCCCATTCATTTTCCTGCAGAAACCATTCCCAATTGGTTAGGTATTCAAACTTTCGTGATGAGTTTGCCGGGATGTTTTCAAATACCGCAGTAACGCTTAAGTCTTTTTTATCATCATACCGGATGGTTTTCCCCATTGCGTTTTGCGCGCTGCCGAAAAAATCTTCGGCCATTTTCCTGGAGATTGCTATTCCAAGGGGCGCAGTGAGGGCGGTTTTAGGGTTGCCCTGCAACAGTTTATAACTGAACATTTTAAAAAAATCTTCGTTGGCCGAGTTGCCCGCCTGTTTTAATATTTTATCGCCTACCTTAAATATGTGCTGCCCGTTAAAACCAATTGCCGAAGCGTATTCAATTTCGGGAATATTTGTTTTCAAAAGCGTATCCAATATGCCTGACGTACCATAGCTTGCAATAGCTTTATGCTCCGAATAAAAGCGCTCGTAGATGCTGAACAACCGTTTATTGTTTTTATGAAACGTATCAACGTCCAACTCGTTTTGCACCCAAAGCAAAATAAGCAAACTGCAAACAAGCCCAACCGAAAGGCCTGCCATGTTTATAAAGGTATGGGCCTTGTTCCTCACCAGGTTACGCCAGGCCACTTTTAAATAGTTTCGTATCATGTTATTAGTTCATAGTTAATGGTTCATAGATCATAGCCGGAGTCTCTTTTTTTCAACTAATCTCTGGTCTCTAATCACTCACTCCGCAAACTCTTTATCGGGTTAACGATGGCTACTTTTATAGATTCATAACTAACGGTTACCCACGAAATAATTAATGCGATAAATTAATAAACGAATAGGCTTTATGCCTGGTAATGTTTCTCCATGCAATTTTAAAATAGTTTCGTATCATAATAGTTTATCGTTAATCTCGCACGTGCGGGATAGTTCATAGCCGAACCTATTAATATAAAACACATGCCACTTATTTAATTAACTAATTATAAGCAATTTAAAACAGATGTTTACTTCTACAGATGTTCGCATCCGAACAGTTTGCGTGCGGTTTTGACCTGTTGAGCCAATATCACACGAAAAATAAAAGGTTTGGGAGTTGTAACATATTTGAATGCAAGGCTATCATAGCTTTATTGTTAAAAACTTTATAATTTAGCTTTAAATTAACTGACCCGTATTTATCCTAAACGCGTATGATAAAGAACTTTTACTTTATTCTCCTGCTATTTATTGCCCCTGCTACGTTTGCGCAACGCACGTATATCCAGTGTGGCAAACTGATTGACGGCATTGCCGGCAAGGCGCAAACCGAAGTAACCATAGTTGTTGATGGCAATATGATAACCGGTGTCCAAAAAGGCTATGTTAGTGGCAATGCCAGCGACAAGGTTATCGACCTGAAAAACAAAACAGTAATGCCCGGCCTTATTGATTGCCATGTTCACCTGGAAAGCCAGGGTAGTAAGAATTCATTGATAGAAGGCTTTACATTAACCGATGCCTATATAGCTTACAAAGCAGCGGTATACGCTAAACGCACACTGATGGCGGGTTTTACTACGGTGCGCGATTTGGGCGGCAGCGGCGTAAACATCAGCTTGCGTAAGGCTGTGCAAAAAGGCGAAGTTGACGGTCCGCGAATATTTACTGCAGGCAGGGCCATATCCGGCACAGGCGGCCACATGGATAATTCGGTAGGATTCAGGGATGATGCCTTTAACCACAAAATGGGACCTGAAGACGGTGTCGCCGACGGCCGCGACGAATTGATAAAAGCGGTGCGTTTCCAGTTTAAGCGTGGATCGGATGTTATCAAGATAGCCTCAACCGGCGGCGTACTTGATTTGAGCGAAAACAGCTCGGGCGCCGAGTTTTCGGTAGATGAAATAAAAGCTGTGGTTGAAACTGCCAAAGATTACGGACTGCGCGTGGCCTGCCATGCCCATGGTGCCGAAGGGATCAAAAGGGCCATACTTGGCGGGGTTACCTCAATTGAGCATGGCACCTTCATGAACGAGGAAGATATGGAGCTGGCAAAAAAATACGGCACTTATTTGGTGCCTACCATCATTGCCGGGAAATCGGTTGCTGATTCTGCAAAAATAAGCGGCTATTTTCCGCCCGTTATTGCGCGTAAGGCGATGGAAGTTGGCACAGTGATACAGCAAACATTTGGAAAGGCCTACAAGGCGGGTGTAAAAATAGCGTTCGGCACCGATGCCGGTGTGTACGCCCATGGAAAAAACGCCAAGGAATTTGAGTACATGGTTGAGGCCGGAATGCCGCCAATGGAGGCCATAAAAGCTGCAACCACCAGCGCCGCCGATTTGCTGGGCGTAAGCGATAAACTGGGCAGCGTTGAAAAAGGTAAACTTGCCGACATTGTAGCCGTGGACGGCGACCCACTTCAAGACATTAAAACAATGCAACATATGGCCTTTATAATGAAGGACGGGAAAATATACCTGCAATAACCAACGTCGTGATGAAACTTGAATCCTTATCCATTTTAGTGTGTGGCCTGCTCGCCGGTTTGGCTGCTAATTCGGTAAACGCCCAAACATCGGCCCCGCTCGAAAATCCGCTGATGAAAATATACCGGGAAACGCCGCCGAAAATTAACGACCTGGTGCATACCAGGCTCGACGTGCGTTTCGACTACAAAAAACGCTACCTGTACGGCAAAGAATGGGTAACCTTAAAACCTCATTTTTATCCTACAGATACACTCAGGCTTGATGCAAAAGGTATGGATTTGAAAACCATCGCCCTGGTAAAAAACGGAAAAAACATCCCGTTGAAATTCAGGTATGAGGATAGCCTATCGGTGGCCATACAATTGGATAAAGTTTATCACAATACGGAAAGCTATACTATTTACATTGACTACACTGCCAAGCCCGAGCAATTAAACCCCAAAGTTGCCGACGAAGGTACGGGCCTGTATTTTATTAATCCGGACGGCACTGAAAAAGATAAGCCAACGCAAATATGGACACAAGGCGAGGCGGAAAGCTCATCCTGCTGGTTCCCTACCATCGATAAGCCCGAACAGAAAACAACTTCGGAAGTAAGCATGACCGTGCCGGCAAAGTACGTAACCTTATCAAATGGCCGGCTGGCTACACAAAAAGTTAACGGTGACGGCTCGCGTACCGACACCTGGAAAATGGAGCTGCCAAACGCACCCTATTTGTTTACCATGGTAGTGGGCGATTTTAAAATTTATAAAGATAAATGGCGCGATAAAGAAATTAGCTATTACCTGGAACCTAAGTATGCCCCTTACGCTAAAGAGATATTCGGGATGACGCCCGAAATAGTAGAATTTTATTCGAAAACACTTGGCGTCGACTTCCCGTGGAACAAGTACTCACAAGTAGTAGTGCGCGATTTCACCGGCGGCGCAATGGAGAATACAACGGCTACAACCCATTCAGAAAACATACAGCAAACACACCGCGAGCTGCTGGATGCCTATTATAATTATGCCCGCAGCACTATAGCCCACGAACTGTTCCACCAATGGTTCGGCGATTTTGTAACTACTGAAAGCTGGAGCAATATTACAGTGAACGAATCGTTTGCCGACTTTAGCGAAACCATTTGGGCCGAACATAAATACGGTAAAGATGAAGGTGATGCACATGGCTACGCCGACTTACAACGCTACCTGAATTCGCCCGGCTCAGATACCAAAAACCTGGTGCGTTTTCATTATGTGCAAGTATTTGACGTTGCTGATGCCGTAACTTACCAAAAAGGCGGCAGGATTTTAAATATGCTGCGGAATTACTTAGGTGATGCAGCTTTTTTTAAGGGATTGAACATCTACCTGAAAACAAACGCTTATAGCAATGGCGAAGCCCAGCAGCTTCGCCTGGCCGAAGAGCAAGCCAGCGGACGGGACCTGACCTGGTTTTTTAACCAATGGTATTATGGCGCCGGTCATCCCATATTGAATATAAGCTACAAATGGGACGAGGCCACTAAAACTCAAACCGTTTATTTACAGCAAACACAAACCGGGCAAACTTTCAGACTACCAATGGCTATTGATATTTACGCCGGCGGCAAAAAAGAACGCCACAATGTTTGGATGAGCGACAAAACTGATACACTCATCTTCCATGTGACATCAAAACCAGATTTGGTAAATGTTGATGGCGATAAAGTATTGTTGAGCGCCAAAACTGATAGCAAAACTCCGGATGAATACGCATTCCAATATTTTAACGCCCCTTTATATGTCGACCGTTTGGAAGCTATAACTTTTGCAGCGGCAAACAAAACCGATGAAAGGGCTCAGAAAATATTGACAGCGGCCCTAAAAGATAAATATTACGGCTTGCAGGTTAAGGCCATCAAAGCCCTCGATTTAAGCAACAAGGATATCCGAAACGGTGCATTGCCGGCATTGACCCTGCTGGCCCAAACAAGCGAAAATACTTTGGTTAAAGCTGCCGCAATTACCGCTTTGGATAAATTAAAAACGCCTGCCAATTTGCAGCTGTTTAAAAATGCTTTAGGCAGCCAATCGTACGCTGTGCAAGGCGCGGCCTTAAGTGCTTTAGCAGAACTAGACCCCGCGCAGGCATTACCGCTTGCTAAAAATTACGAAAATGATAACAAAGGCGCCCTTAGCCTGGCAATACTAGCTGTTTATGCCAATAACGGCAGCGACGAACAGTGGCCTTACGTATACACTTCGTTCCAAAAGGCTACATCGCAAGGCCAATTTGGCATGATAAACGGCCCCTTTGCCGTAATGGTTGGCCGTGTAAAAAATCCGGCGTATGCACAGCAGGGCATAATCGCAATGAAAGAGTTCGGATTGAAGTTTAAAGGGTTTGGATTGGCCCAGCCTGTTATTGCCGCATTGAATGGTGTAAAGGCCCAGCGCGCTAAAATGAACGACGGCGAATCGGTTAAAGTAATCGACGATGCTATTAAACAATTAAGTGAAACAAAGTAGGTACGCAATGCATTGTGTATCTTATAAAAAGAACAAAAACCTCTACAAATAAATAACCATGAATTTTAAAAAACTATCACCATTTATCCTTACAGGCCTGTTTGTTGGGCTTGCTGCAACGGGGGTAAATGCACAGGCTACCAAACCGGAAGACCCGGCAATGAAAATTTACCGCGAAACACCGCCAAAAATTAACGATTTGGTGCACACCAAACTTGACGTGCGTTTCGATTATAAAAAACGCTTCCTGTATGGCAAAGAATGGGTTACTTTAAAGCCGCATTTTTACCCAACTGATACCTTAAGGCTCGACGCTAAAGGTATGGACCTTAAAACCATAGCCATTGTAAAAAATGGTAAAAATGTGCCGCTGAAGTTCAGGTATGACGATAGTCTTACCGTGGCTATCCAACTGGACAAAGTTTATCATAGTACTGAAAGCTATACCATCTACATTGATTATACTGCAAAGCCAAATCAATTGCATATTAAGAGCAGCGCAGCCATAAACGATGCAAAAGGGCTATACTTTATTAATCCCGATGGTACCGAAAAAGATAAGCCGATCCAGATTTGGACACAAGGCGAAACTACCGGTTCATCGTGCTGGTTCCCTACCATTGATTTGTCGGAACAAAAAACTACTGACGAAATCAACATGACCGTGCTGAACAAATATGTAACACTATCAAACGGTAAACTGGTATCACAAAAAGTTAATGGTGATGGCACACGTACCGATACCTGGAAACAGGATTTACCGCACTCGCCATACTTGTTTATGATGGCCGTTGGCGATTTTAAAATTTATAAAGACAAATGGCGCGATAAAGAAGTTAGCTATTACCTGGAGCCAAAATACGCCCCTTATGCCAAGCAGATTTTCGGCATGACGCCCGAGCTGATTGAGTTTTACTCAAAAACCCTTGGTGTTGATTATCCATGGGCCAAGTACTCGCAGATTGTGGTACGTGACTACGTGAGCGGTGCGATGGAAAATACTTCGGCGACCTTACATGGCGAGTACGTGCAGGAAACCCCGCGCGAACTGATTGATGCCAATTATGATGCCGGCCGCAGCACCATCGCACACGAGTTATTCCATCAGTGGTTTGGCGATTTGGTTACTGCCGAAAGCTGGAGCAACCTTACTGTAAATGAATCATTTGCCGATTTTAGCGAAATGCTTTGGGCCGAGCACAAATATGGCCAGGATGAAGCCGATTCGCACAGTAACGATGCGATGCAAAACTACCTGGGCTCGCCTGATGCTAAAGGCAAAAACCTGGTTCGCTTTCACTATGTTGATAAAGAGGACGTTTTTGATGTGGTAACCTACCAAAAAGGTGGTCGCATTTTAAATATGTTGCGCAACTATTTGGGTCAAGAGGCCTTTTACAAGGGTTTAGGGTTATACCTGAAAACCAATGCTTATAAGGAAGGTGAGCCACACCAGCTACGTTTGGCCCTTGAGCAAGTAAGCGGGCGCGACCTTACCTGGTTTTTTAACCAATGGTATTACGGCGCAGGTCACCCCGAGCTCAAGATAAGCTACAAATATGACGATGCTACCAAAACAGAAACTGTTTACTTAGCGCAAGCCCAGGAAGGCCAAACATTTAAACTGCCGATGAATATTGATATTTATGCAGGTGGCAAGAAGAATAGGTACAAAGTTTGGATGAACGATAAGGCTGATACGCTGAATTTTCAATCGGCAACCAAGCCCGATTTGGTGAATTTTGATGCTGATAAAACTTTACTTACCAAAAAAACCGACGACAAAACGCTTGACGAATTTGCATTCCAGTATTTTAACGCGCCACTGTTTATGGACCGCCTGGAAGCCATAACTTTTGCAGGCAACCACCAAAGCGATAAAGCCGGGCAAAAAGTAATGATTGCTGCTTTAAAGGATAAATATTATGGTTTGCGCATTCGTGCCATCAGGGCGTTAAACATGAGCAATGATGACATACATAATGCAGCCTTGCCAGTATTGGTTTCGTTAGCACAAAGTGACGAAAACACATTAGTCCGCGCGGCAGCCATCGCCAAACTTGGCGCATTAAAGGCCTCGGGCAATATGGCGCTGTTTCAGCAGGCGTTAACGAGCCAGTCGTACGCTGTGCAGGCTGCTGCCTTAAATGCAATTGCTTTGATTGACCCGGCACAATCATTAACTATAGCCAAAGGTTTTGAGGCCGACAACAAAGGCGCACTTAGCCAGGCTATTGTGAATACTTATGCTCTGAACGGCACCAGCGAGCAATGGCCATATATCTACAAAAAATATATGGATGCAGGCCCGCAAAATAAATTCGGTTTAACCCGCAGCTTTGCAGCAATGACAGGCCGCGTTGATAAGCCTGAATATGCGCAGCAAGGTATTAGTGCTCTTAAAGACCTGGGTATTAAATACAAACAGTTTGGTGTTGGCCCGTTTGTTACCGGCTTACTAACCACTATTAAAGGCCAGCGCGAAAAACTGAATGATGCCGCCTCAGCAAAAGCTGCTGATGAAGCCGTAAAAGCGGTGAATGACGCAAAGTAGTATTTTGTAAAGACGCCCCGATACATCGGGGCGTCTTTATTAAAGCAGCCGGTTTCGAAAGAGGCCGGCTGTTTTTTTTAACATTTTTCGCATGAGAATTAACGTGATTTAACATTTCGTTTCTCTAAATTTGTTTTCCATGCGTGGTTAAGACGCGAAGTATCGCGCCTCTAAGTTGCACCTAAATTAAATCGTTATGAAAAAAATAATAATTGCTTTTATATTATTCGGGAGTGCCTACCAGCTAAAGGCACAGCAGGTAAAGGTTAATCCTGCCGATAGTATTTTGGCATCCATAAACAATTCAATTAAAGCTCAAAACAACTCCTGGAAACAGTTGACATCAGGTCTGAAAGCAGACCAGGTGCTGGCTTTATATGTTGATAAAACAGACGCCCAGGCTTCGTTAAACAATCTGTATTTCTCCAACAATATGCCAGTTGTAGTTTTACCGGGGAACTCAAAAATGCCGGTTGCACGATTAGATGGATATGATAAAATGCCTGTTAAATCGGCAAATTCCGACAACGGTGTCGTCAATCAGCAATTCTTCAAGAGTTTGCCTACCTTTAGACTTCCGGCAGAACTTTCCCCTGCTCCTGTGAAGTAACAACTTGTGCGCCTGATTTTTTTTGCGCCTCGCGGATAAGCTTACCCTGCTCCCGTTGTTCAACTATTTCATCATAACTCGCCTCGTAGGTTGGATGGTTGGTGTGCATCACCCTGTCCCAAAAGTTAAAATAAAGGCCGTAATTGCATTTTACCAACCGATGGTGCATATTATGATGAGTAGATGTGTTGTGCCATTTAAACAGCATGTGACTGGCAAAGCCCTTTGGGAAAAGTTCGTAACCCAAATGCCCGGCAACATTCAGCAGCAGCGAGTATAATCCAAAAATAACTATAGTAGTGGCATGATGAGGAATGGTGAAAGCTATCAACGGGATGATGCCTACTTCAACCACAGCCTCAATCGGGTGAAAAGCATAGGCTGCAAACGGTGTTGGGTTGATAGATAAGTGGTGTACTTTATGCACGTATTTAAAAATGGGCTTCCAGTGCATCAGGCGATGCGTCCAATAGAAATAAGTATCATGCATTAGTATCATCAGCAAAATACTGAAAAAATAGTAGAAGTAGCCGTACTTATCAAATGGCGTGTATACCAGCGTCAGCCCTTTCATACCGGCTATTACCGTCAGCATTATTATTACCCCAAATATCAGTACGGTGAAAAAAGAATATTTTATTTCGCGGAAGATGTGTTGTTTTTCGGGGTAACGCTGTTGAATTTTTGAAGCCCAGTACCGCTTATTTTTCCATACATAAAAAACCAGGTAAAAAGAACCCGTGAATAGCAGGTAGCGTACAGCTATGTTCAGCAGCAGTTTTAAAGCATCGAATGACAGAAGCGTTTGCATATCTACTAAACGTTAAAAATCAAAAATCCTTATTCAGCAACTTTTCCAGCTCGGCAAAGCTGATGTTCATTTTAACACGGCCCTGCTTGGCATATGATATTTCGCCGGTTTCTTCGGATACGATGATAGCCGTGGCATCGTTCGATTCGGTTACCCCAATACCGGCACGATGACGCAAACCAAACTGTGTTGGCAGATCGGTTTTCTCGGTAAGCGGTAAAATACAGCTGGCCGATTTTATTTTATTTTCAGAAATCACCACCGCCCCATCATGCAACGGACTGCTTTTTTGAAAAATACTTTCAAGCAAACGTTTTGAAATTTTGGCCTCAATCATTTCGCAGCTGTTCTGGTAAAACTGCTCATCGTAATACTTGGCGAAAACTATCAAGGCACCAGTGCGCGTTTGTTTCAAACTTTTGCAGGCATCGATAATAGGCTTAATACGGGCATAGTTATCCTTTTCAATTTGTGCCTTACCGAAAAAATACTGCCACCAGGCTTTGTTGCGCTGCAGCGAAGCATTTTTACCCACCAGCAGTAGAAAACGCCGAATTTCCTGCTGAAACAGGACGATTACCGCAATAATACCAACGTCAGCCACCTTTTTCAGTATACCGGCAAGCAGGGGCATTTTGCTTTCGGGCACTATAAAATACAGCACGTATATCAACGCAAGCCCTATAAAAATATTGGCAGCGATTGTTCCCCTAATCAGGTTGTACAGCTGGTATATTATAATAGCCAGCAATACAATATCTAAAATGGAGAAGGGTGTTATCTTGAAAAGCTTAAAATCAAACGCTTGCATAAAAGCGAAGTTAGGTATTTAGTCCGAAAGTCAGGAAAGTCAGTAAAGTCAGTAAAGATAATTTACGGTCTTTTTTCAGCAGCACATCATCCCATAAACGGTCCGCCGGGTACACCCCAGCCCCATTGCGGCATAGGTACATTTGGGTCTTCCGTTACTTCGGCTGTGTTTGAGTTGATTACCGCTATGCGGGTGCCCCATTCCAGGTACGCGAGGAATGCCGAGCGAAATTCCGGGTCGGAAGGCAGAGATAGTTCGTCGGCTGTTTGCAGCAACAGTTCCATCCAGCGTTTGCGGTGAGTCTCGGTAAGGTATTTTTGCAGGTGCTTTTGTATCATGCGGAAATGGTCGCCTTCGCTTTCGCTGTAAACTTTGGGCCCGCCTAATACTTCGGCCACAAAATGGGCCACATGCAGCCGGTGCTGTGGCGACATGTGCTTGAAAACTGGTTCGAGTATATCGTCGGCTAAAACCTTATCGTAAAATTTATCAAAAAGGGTTTCGAATACCGGCATACCACCGGCCCATTCATAAAGTGTAGGAATTGGGGTTGCATTGTTGTCTGCCATCGGAAGAAAGATTTGTGGTAAATTTAGTCCGAAAGGTAGAAAAGTCAGTAAAGTCTAAAAGAAAGTTTTGTAACCCAAATCTCATATCTTTTAGCTTCTGGCTAAGCCTTTAATCCCTCTTTCTTTGGAAATATAAGTGAAGCAGCCACACTAATCACCAAAATAGCCAGGATAATCAGCAATGAGCGGCCGGTGGTTAAGCCTATCGCGTCTACATATTCCGCAGCAAGCATTTTAAGGCCGATAAAAGCGAGCAATATGGATAAGCCAACCTTAAGGTAATGGAACTTATCGATAATGTTAACCAGCAGGAAGAACATTGAGCGCAGGCCCAGGATGGCAAATATGTTAGAAAAGAAAACAATATAAGGATCCTTGGTTATAGAAAATATCGCAGGGATGGAATCCACCGCAAAAACCAAATCGGTAATCTCAATGATAATAAGCACCAAAAACAACGGTGTTATTAGGTTTTTACGGTCGATTTTCACGAAGAACTTACTCCCTTCAAACTGCGGGTGAACGGCAAAGTATTTGGATGCAAATTTCACCACTTTGTGGTTCTCGGGATCAATTTCATCTTCCTGGTTGCGGTTAATAAACATGGTTACACCGGTGTAAACCAAAAATGCACCAAATAGATACAACACCCAATGGAAATGACTTATCAATGTGGAACCGAGGAAAATAAATGCAAATCGCATCATTACTGCACCCAATATCCCCCAAAAAAGCACCTTGTGATAATGCCTCGGGCTAACGCCAAAAGCGGTAAACACCAGCACCATCACAAAAATATTATCAACCGATAGCGCATACTCAACCACATAACCGGTAATAAACTCCAAACCCAGATTTTTGCGGTACAATTCAAGGCCACCGGCCAGGTCGCCGGGAATTAATTTAAGGTGATGAAAGTTTTTCTCATTTATCTGCTGCAACGCGGTAAAGCTGTCAACATGGTGCAACAGGTGGCCGAATTGCAAAATCAACCCATAGAATATCAGCGCCAACGTTACCCAAACAGCACTCATGATACCTGCCTGTTTCAAGCTTACCGCCTTGTCGGTTTTGGCAAAAAGGCCAAGGTCGAGCGATAGCATTATTAAAATGAATACAATAAACGCCGATATAAAAATCAGTTCGCTGCTCATTATTTATTGCGTTCGGTAGTAAAACGTACCAGTTGCTCAAGGCTCCGGCGCGATTCACCGTCAGGGAATGTATTCAATATAGCAAACGCCTCGTCCTGGTATTTTTTCATTTGCGTTTCTGCGTACTGCAGGCCGCCGGTTTCTTTTACAAAACTGATGATACGGGCAATTTTTTCCGGGTCGTCGTTATGGTTTTTAACCAGATTTATCATTTGCTTTTTAACATCGCTCTTGCTGTTGTTGAGCGAGTATATAAGCGGCAGGGTAACTTTTTTTTCTTTTATATCGATGCCGAGCGGCTTGCCAACATCGTCGGTGCCGAAATCGAACATATCATCCTTTATCTGGAAGGCGATGCCGATTTTCTCGCCAAACAGGCGCATCTTCTCTATAGTCTCGTCGTTAGCCCCTGCAGATGCCGCACCACATTCGCAGCAGCTGGCTATCAGGCTGGCCGTTTTCTGGCGTATCACCTCGTAATAAACCTTTTCTTCAATATCCATCCGGCGCACTTTCTCAACCTGTAACAGTTCGCCCTCAATCATCTGCTCCATGGCAGTCGATACTATTTTTAAAAAGCGGTAGTCATCGTGCTTCATGGACAACAACAAGCCTTTGGAAAGCAGGAAATCGCCCACCAAAACGGCAATTTTATTTTTCCACAAAGCATTGATAGAGAAAAAACTGCGGCGCTGATAAGAGTTATCAACCACATCATCATGAATCAATGTAGCTGTGTGCAGCAGTTCAACAAGCGCGGCGCCCCGGTGGGTCGACTCATTAATACCCCCACAAATACTGGCGGAAAAAAAAACGAACATCGGCCTTATCTGCTTGCCTTTGCGTTTTACAATGTAATGTGTAATGCGGTCGAGCAGCGGTACCGAGCTTTGCATCGAGGCCTTAAACTTGCCTTCAAAAACATCAATTTCAGCCGCAATAGGTTTTTTAATTTCGTTGATGCTCAACATTCAGTTACACGCTTTTTTCCGGCACAAACATAAGGAAAAAGTTCGTAGTTCATGGTTGATAGTTCATGGTTCTTGGTAGCTGCAATTAGCAATTTGGCCCTGCTGCTACTAACCCCTGCTACTGCAACTGCATTTCTGGCTATGAACTATGAACTATCAACCATGAACTACTCAGCTTTCGGCGCCAGTTCGCCGTACCAATAGGCAGCGGTAACACCACCGTCCATCAAAAAATCGCTGCCCGTAATAAATGCTCCATCCTGGCCCATTAATAAAGCCCCAACTGTCCCTACCTCGTCGGGGGTGCCAGCGCGGCCTACGGCAGAAATATCTATCATACGTCGGTATCCATCACCCCTTGGACCGGACAGTTC
Organism: Mucilaginibacter flavidus; assembly: GCF_024055575.1. GTDB lineage: Bacteria > Bacteroidota > Bacteroidia > Sphingobacteriales > Sphingobacteriaceae > Mucilaginibacter > Mucilaginibacter flavidus. The sequence continues at coordinate 507,138 of NZ_JAMXOE010000002.1, forward strand.
GTCCTTTGCGAGTGGGGTAATAATTATCCCAGGACTAATGGTGTTGATGCGAGCGTCCCGTTTACCCCATTTTACAGCTTCGGCCATCACCCGCAGGGAGTTCCCCCTTTTTGATAACTGATAGGCGTGCAGCGAGTCTTTAATCTGATCGGGCTGAACGAAATGAAGAGACAGTAGCTGTTCTACAGGCGTGGTTGCAAGGGCCTTATCCTGCTCCGGCGTTAGCGCTGGCAAGCGGTGTCCCGACTGCGAAGCAATTACCACACCCGAACCACCGCTTTTTATCACTTTACCGAATTCTTCAAGTATAAGCGCTGTGCCATATAAATCAACCTTAAGTATTGTTGACGGCGATGCCTGTGAAGGCGAAACGCCCGCAGCGTGGATAAGACCGGTAATGCCGCCAATTTCGGTTGCGTTTTTAATCAATGCCAGCACTGACTGTCGGGACGATACATCAACAATAGCAGTGCTTACCTCGAACCCGGCTTCGCTAAGGGTTTTTGCGGCTGCATCGCTGTTTTCCTGGCGGAGGTCGGCAAGCAGGATGTGTTTTCCAGCACTTACACGCCGTGCAATTGCCTGGCCGATTGAGCCCGCGCCAATAACTACTATTACGCTAATTGTTTTTTTGTCCATGGGTTATTTAAATTCTAAATATGCGAAAAATCCATTTATCCAAAGTTACTGCTACAATTAAGCGCACGTTAACAACAATCAAACAAAAAATTAAGATTTTCAAACAGCCATTAACCGACACCTCCGTTGCCTGCTTTCGGCTATTAACCATCAACCATGAAATCCACACCCTGACTAAACCTTTTACCATAAAACCACTCTATCAATATAACAACATTAGTTAAGAAAGATTACAGTAGTGCATATCGCACAAACATAACGACCGAGTAAGGTAATTAATCCTAAGTCTGTATTAGGTAGTCTTGAGTCATTTATTTGACTTTAGACTTCCGGCTCAGGACTCAAGACTTTAAAAATAGTGATTATAGTTTTTGTATAGGTTAAGTTTTCATGACGCGTCCGGGGGTTTTGCCCCGGACGCTTTTTTATTTAATAATAAAAGCAATATTATTTTACCTTTGCAATCCAAATCCGGAGAGGTGTCTGAGTGGTCGAAAGAGCACGCCTGGAAAGTGTGTATACTTCAAAAGGGTATCGAGGGTTCGAATCCCTCCCTCTCCGCAAATCTAAATCGCAGGATCTCTTCGGAGACCCTGCGAGGACAGAAAAGGCAGTCCCAGTGTCGATACAGCATCTAAAAATCAGTCCGGTCATAACAAAAACCTGAACCAACAGGGGGTTTACAGGGTTGACACAATTTTTGCACATTTTCACATTATATAATTGACTATCAATAATTTAACAAGAATTAGGCGGCAAAATATGTCAACCCCTGTTTTCGATAATATACGAAAAAATCAGATCCGGCACGAATCCCTTACACTCCGCACAGTCCAAATCGTTCACTCTCCTCATAGACCCTCGCGGGAGGAAAAAACAATCCTCATAAATAACATATAATCAATATCCTATTCCGGACTTAAGCATTATTTCCAAAAAAACCGACCGTTTTGCGTGGTTAAATCATCCAAAAATAAAACAAGCGACAAAATGAAAAATCTATTAAAACTAAACCAGATGCTGGCAGTATCCATTATATTGGCTACAATAGGGCTTTTTCAATCCTAACCCACCCAAAAAAGTTAAAAAGGGATAATATCTTAAATCTGCTTCTACTCTATTATTAGCGACGTAATTCCATGTGGCAACATGTTAATCGAAGTCCCCGCTTCTTCACCCGGCGTTTCGTCCGCAATGCATGTTCTTATAGATTTTGGCTTAAAAGAAGGGAATGACAGATTTACCATTTCCGGTTTATCCGATAATGATCGCAGGCGAATAATCATCGACTTTCCATCTTCAGATGTTTTAATGATCGAAATAAAAACGTTCACATTATCGATTTTCATCCAGGTGTTTAGGATTATTTTTTTCTTAACCGGAGTAGCAATCAGCGGTTGTGACTCCTCAAGCCCAAAACGATTAGCCTTAACTGCATCGTAGGCATATTGGTGAGGTAATATCCTGTAACGAAAATTCAATTTACCTTCCTGCGACAGCGGAAAATTGGTGTGCCAATGATTGTTAAGCGCCCATGAATATATGGTTGAACTTAATGGCAAATGCTGGATCCATTCAGGTGAATGAAGAGCTCCTCCAATAATATTAGCAGTCATATTACCACTTTCGAAAGTAGGCGCATCCAATGAGCACCAGGTTATCCCCTTGCCTTCATTTGAAATGTCAAGCCAGCGTTGGAAACAAATCCAGTTCCGGTTTGCAGCAGGAAGTTGATCGGCATCTATTTCTACCACGCTCCAGGGAACATCAATGCGCGTACGTCCGTTTGGGATGTTAAATGAAAAACCAAAATGAACCCCTTCCTTTTCCTTTATTGCTATTTTGTCTACCAGATTATTAATTTCAACTTCCGGCATCCCGGCTATAATGCGAACTTCCCGTGTTAGCTTATTGCAACCATCAGCTTTTGAATTCACCTCAATGGAGGCAAGAAGTGGCCCATTCTCTTTAATTATAGTTTGTACTTCTGTCGGCCACGTTGCCTTTACCGGCTTTTGTGACAGCGTACTGATTGATGTAGTTGCATTTGCCGCATATTGTGGCCCACCCGAAGCCGGCTTCCCGCTCCCAAGCACGTACCTGAAACTGTTGATGTTAGAGGCATCACCGGGATTCACAAATTCAAAGCCCGCTTTATCCTTTAAACTGGTAATATCACCGGTAACAGGATCAATCAAAACTTTGACCAGGCCATTATCCAGGATATTCCCTTTAGCCATTTTCATATTGGATTTTTCCCCGCTTTCAGTGCTCAGGGTGTAGTTTTTCGTTCCTAGCGCAGGAACATCAGCTGCCAAAAATACCAATTCACCAGTGCTCAACCTTTGTGACTTAACCAGTTCATTATTTTCATCCCGTACCGACGAAACTGCTTCACTTTGGTCGCGTGATAGTGTTATCAAACCATTGCGTACCCACGACAAAGTATTAAAAACACAAATAATATTTGACTTATCCGTTGATACGGTGCTAAGCGCATTGGCAAGAAGCTGAATACTGCTCTTTTCGGCGGTTTTAAAGAAATTTTGCTTCACTCCCCATATTTCATTCTGCATATCGGCCTGGTAAGGATTCATATAGCACCAGGTATGTTCTGACCCCATGAGCACGTTGCGCCATGCTTCATTCATTTCTGAACGCGGCGCTTTTTCCCGTGGACGCAACATTGACCAAAGAACGTCTGTTTGAATTAAGCGCTCTTTCGACTTCCGGTTCATAGATGTCTCTTTAGCAGCCGAGCCCAGTCCATCTGTCCAATACTCTGTAAAATCACCCCTGAATGAGGGAATTATATCTCCATATTTCTTCTCAAATGCCGACATAATATCTGTTGAACTTGCAATAACGAGGTGTGGAAATGCATATTCTTCGTTCCAGCTTTTAACAGCCTCGGGTAAGTCGGCATCTATTGGTGTATTATCTGCCATTGCCCATGTCATTGGAAATAAATCGTAAGGATAACTGCTATTGACCTCCAACTCCTTAAGTTTTTCCCATAAATAACCATCGATGAAATTTTCACGGGGATGATCTGTTTTTACGATTTGCAGTAGTTTATTCGGATCTTTTTGTCCCGCCATTAAAGGCCAGTATTTAAATCCTTTTTCTCTTGCGCCGGGAGTATAATCCCCGGGTTGAAGAAATAATACCTTTGAAACGCCATCCTGTCCAATCCACCAGAATGGTTTGAAGCTGAATTTGTCAGCAAGGCCTGTTCGGTCCGATCCGTTGAAAGGGGCGAAAACGTATTTTATTCCAAATTGAGCAGCCATGGGAACAATTCCCCATGACATACCGGGAACATCTGTCTGATCAATTGTACTAACAGGGACACCTGTTAATTTTTCCAAGCGCTTTGCATCTCCAAAAAACCTGGGAAATTCTTCATCGGCCGTCACACTTGTATTATCATTTATATACCCTGCATCAAGATGTATATATCCTTTTCTAATTGCCTCCAATAATTGTTCCCGCTCAGTTGGTGTAGCATTTTTCAAATAACGCTCAACAGGCCACATCACTTCAGGATTCCAAACATAACGTGCCCCCTCCGGATAATTTGCCGTTTCCTTTGCCAACTTCATCCCATTAACCAGGTTGCGCTTATGAATAATTTCGACATTTGCCTGGGTGTTTGTATACCCTATATCCACATGTGCATGCGGATAAATATACACTGTCCATTGTCTTTGCTTCGGCAATACAAATGATTTTCTTATGATTTTGCTCCCCGCTTTTAACGAAACAAATATTTGTATTTCCTTCTCGATACCTACACCGGACGGAAGCGTGATCGCTGCCGTTTCTAACCCCTCTTTTCTAAATGGGACAGAGGTGGTTACCGTGCGGTCATCTGCCGTAACCTCAATTTCCGAAGGTTGATATAAATTATCCCCCTTAAAAACGAGCATGACTTCCCTTCCCGGCTTGCCATCTTTACAATAGCGGTACACGCTTGTTGATGTGCAATCAATATCATTAGGAAATGGCAATGCCGACTCAGCAACTTCAAGCTCTGATATAAATTTCACTTCGCTCAGGCCATAAACATTGCCACCCCAGTTAGATGCCGCAGCAATAATTACGGATTTCAATGCATTTTTTTCATTAATAACTATTTCCGATGCTTTTCCTTTCATGTCTTTAGCATCCGGTAATTCCAACGCAGTTAACTCGATCCAATCAATTTCGTTAGTTGATCCATAGACTTTTATTGAGCGAAACCCCCGATTAGTCAAATTCTGCTGATTATGGTTCCATACCAATATTTTGTTAAAAGATTTCGGGGTTGAAAAATCAAATCTCACCCAGGCCTTATACGAAGGCAATCCTTTTGCGGGGATGCTGGCAACAGGATTCTCCGCTGTATGCCACATTGTGAATGCACCATCGTTACTATCATGCAGGTTGTTGTGAATACCTGAACCGTCGGTTAAATGGTTGACGCTTTGGTCGGGACCGAAAGTATCCGACGCCAACGAAGTTATTTCGCCTGCCCGAATATTCTTAATTATTTTGAATGTTGCATTTTGTGCTAAACAACCAAAGCTAATAAGCAAAAGGACTAAACTGATTGGTATGGCAATAGTTAACTTTTTCATTTCTAATTGTTCAATGTTCTGAAATTACCTTAACACATTAGCGCCCCACATCGAGCGTAAATCCCTTACCGCTAAAATGAATACTACGCAGTTCGCCCAAAAATGGGCGGAGATGAATCTGTAATAACATGCGCGCCAGCTGAAGCTAGAGCTTATTTATTTCCTTATCGATATACGCTGTCTTCCAGAAAGTTTCGATCATTTCCAACGATTTACCTTTGGTTTCGGGTATCAATTTCCAGGTTACCCACAACGCTGGTGAACAACACAGCCCAAACAGCCAAAATGTCCACGAGGATCCAAGTCCCTCCAGCATTAGCGGGGTTAATTGACCAACCAGGAAATTACCTACCCATAACGAAAGTGTGGCAAGAGCCATAGCCTTTCCCCTGATGGCATTTGGAAAAATTTCGCCCACTACCACCCAGCAAACCGGCCCGAATGAGAATGCGAAACAGGAAATAAATGTTATTATAAAGATCAATATCCACGGACCGGAAGTTATGCCCAACGCAAACAGCGCTCCGATAACGAACAATGCAATTATGGCTCCGCCAATGCCGGTAAACAACAATGGTCGGCGCCCCCATTTATCGATCGTAAAAATGGCTACAAAAGTGAATACAACATTAACCAGCCCTATAGTTACCTGGCCGCCCAACGCATTATTAAGTGTAAAACCCGCCTGTTCCAATATTTTTGGCCCGTAATAAATAACCGCATTGATACCACATACCTGCGACATAAATGGCAGCAGCAAACCAATCAAAAGGGCTTTGCGGTAAACCGGCTTGAATAACTCCTTCAGTGACGTTTGCGAATCCCCATCTCCCGTGGCTTTAAAGGCCTCTATTTCATTTTTTGCAGCATCGACGCCGTCAATCTTGGTTAAAATATCCTTTGCTTTTTGTTCTTCGCCCTTTAACAGCAACCATCTTGGCGACTCAGGCACCATCATTAGTGAAACAAGGAATACCACAGCAGGCAAAGCACCAATACCAAGCATAGCCCGCCATACTTCGGTAGAAAAAACCCTGATCATACTATCACTACCAAACGAACCACCCGAGTGATTAAGCAGGTAGGCATTTGAGAAATAAGCAAGTACAATTCCTATAGTTAAAGCTAATTGGTATAACGAAACCATCATTCCGCGAAAACGCGAAGGTGAAAATTCGGAGATGTATAAAGGTGATACCATTGAAGCCACGCCTATCCCCAAACCGCCTATCAGCCTGAATATTACCAATACGGAGAATGAACCGGAAAACATACAGCCCAATGCCGAAGCAAGAAACAAAACTGCGGATATGATAAGGACAATCTTGCGGCCGTATTTATCGCTTAATTTACCAGAAATGCTTACACTTATAATACAGCCAAGTAATGCGCAGCTTACAAACCAGCCTTCATAATTTGCATTAAGGTTAAAATCGTGTTTTACCAGGCTAACCGTGCCGGAAATTACGGCCGTGTCAAACCCGAATAAAAACCCGCCAAGGGCGGCTACCAGGCAAACCAGGTACAGGTAAGTATTGCTCTTTTTTGTTGGAGTATTTATTGTTACTGTATTCATCGGGTTATTTTAAAAATGCTTTAACAACCTTTGCCTTGCTTTTACCAAGATTGGTAATCTTATAGCTGTTTGCCGCTGCCGGAACTACAAATGTTTCGGCATAAGCGAATATTTGGTTTGACCCATCCGCTGTTTCTATCCGTATTGATTCACCTTCAACCAGCATCATCACATGGCAGCAGCTATCAGTTTCTATCCTTACTTCACTATCAAAATCAATGCGATGAACATCATAAAAATGGTCGGCATGTGTTGGTAAATGGATAAGTTCCCAGTCTTTACCTGTTTCTAAAACTTTGGGAGTCGAAATCAACTCTTCCTGTACACGGTTTCCTTTGCGTTCAAAATTTAAATTATTAAAGGCATGATCAATGTTAATTGGCCTTGGATTGCCATCAAGGTCAAGCCTGAGCCAATCGTACATTTTAAAGGTAAAGATGTATGGGGTGGCGCTTATCTCAAGTACAAGGTTGCCGGCGCCAGCGCTATGAACGGTACCATTAGGGATTAAAAACAGGTCGTGTTTTTTTGCGGAATGCGATTGTATATAATCTGTAATGTTTACTTCTATTCCTTCATCCTGGCTTTTTTCCAATTCATTCCTGAAAATTTCAGGATCGATATTTTCCTGGAAGCCTAAATATACATGGGCATCCTTTTCGCAATCCAATATATAATAGGTTTCATCCTGGGTAATGGTTTCTCCAAATATTTCCTGTATGTACTTTAGTTTTGGATGGCATTGGATTGATAAATTGCCGCCATCATAGGTATCTAAAAAATCAAACCTTATCGGGAACTCATCACCAAATTTTTCAGCATGCTTGCCAAGCACCTTTTTTTGATTGTAAAACATCAAAAAATCAAACGATGCTTCCAGTAAGTATCCGTCACTTTCAAAAACCAGCCCATTCTCAGGCACAATCAATTCGAACGACCATGCGTAATTAACCACGTCCTCATTTACATTCAGAATATGTTGTTTTATCCATTGGCCACCCCAGGCTCCCGGCTCAAACCAGGGCCGTACACGGATTGTGGATTGACTGATCTTGTTTAACCCATCCTTAAAATCTGTAGCCAGCATCCAGTTAATATCTGTTGGCCACTGTCCGTCTGCTAATACAGTTATTTTATCAAGTATTGCTTTCTTATGCTGATTTAATAAAACCCAATCAACAAAATAAAATCGTTTATACATGAGAAATGGCTCCTGTATCTGGTCGTTACCCAAATTGGTAACCGAATTGCCCCGCATCCGGTATTGCAGTTCGTTTTTTGGAATATCTATATAAATTATGGGGGAATCCCAATTTACTAGTGACGCGGCCGTGCCAATTACGATATTAATATCGCATCCATCGTCCGGTAGTTGAGCGGCCAGGTCCTCAAATACATACAGATCTTTAATTTCAAGTAAACATTTGGTTCCCCATACAGAATCCTCAGCACCGAGATAGGGCTGCACCAGGGTTTCAATTTCTGAAACGGGTTTCAAAAAAGCTGCAGTCTCAATCCAATTTACCTTTAAGCCTTCAGCTTCTATTTGTTTTTGAAGTATCAATTTAACCCGATCCCAAAATACCCCTGTGTACCCGTCTATGATGACAGTTTTTTGTTCAATGATCCATCTTGTAAGCGACTCGTATCCGTTAAAAATCTTATTTTCACCAATTGGTTGCGCCGGGTAAATATTATAATTACCTTCAATTGTTGCGCTCCGATTTAGTTTAACGGGCATTAAAAACTGTGAAGATTTGCGCAGTTGCAATTCCATATATTCAGTGTAAAATGTTTGCTTGTTGGGGTAGTTAGAATTCATAATTTATTGTAACGTATCAAGGTGTTTAATAAGCAAAAGCTTTGCATTATTCAAATTTGTATCATTTCAAACAATAAGATATATGTTATAATGTACAAACATATAAATTAAAAACGATTATCCGAATTTTTTTGGGGGGATACATAATAATATTGTACACATGTTTTATGTACAAACAAATTAACTAATTTTCAAAATGCTTATTATTGCAAATATTTTTAGATAAATGAAATATTCTATCGACCACAAGAGTCCTATTCCCCTGCATATACAAACTGAAATGCTATTAAGGGACATTATTGCAGAAGAAGAATATAAAAATGGCAAAACTTTACCAAATGAAGTTGAGCTGGCAAAGCAACTGGCGATATCACGTACCACGTTGAGGCAGGCCATTAATAAATTAGTTTTTGAAGGGCTTTTAATACGTAAAAAAAGAACCGGGACCAAAGTTTCACAAGCCGCAGTAAGCTCCAAATCAAATAACTGGTTAAGCTTTTCGCAGGAAATGAAACTAAGGGGCATACTGATCAAGAATTTTGAGTTGCACGTGACTTGGGTGTTTCCGGATGAGGTTCTTGCTAATTTCTTTGAAATAAAGACCGATCGTAAAATATTGAAGATGGAAAGAGTGAGAGGTAAACCAAACGAACCGTTCGTGTATTTTGCTTCGTACTTTCATCCCCGCGTTGGATTAACCGGTGACGAAGATTTTAAAAAACCATTGTACGAAATGTTGGAACACGAACACTCTGTTATTGCCACCTTATCAAAAGAAGAGATCAGTGCAAAATCGGCTGATACATTTATTGCAGCTAAACTGAAAGTAGCGGTCGGCAGCCCGGTACTGTTTCGTAAACGGTTTGTGTTCGACCAGGGAGAGAGGCCAATAGAGTTTAACCTGGGTTATTATAAAGCAGACAGTTTTGTGTATACTGTTGAAAGTTCAAGATAAGTAAATAGGACCAATCGAAAGCAAAAAAGCATGCTTACAATACATTTCTTTATAAATATTTAACCCAGGGACTCCAAAGGTCCTACATTATACCTTTCCCTAATTTCTTTACTGAATAAGATTGACATAGGCCACAACCATATTGCCAATTTTGCTTAGTCTTATGACAAATTCGAGAAATTATAATCACTAAACGTTTATCATTTTTACGGACCGTTATAAATTTTTTTGATTTTAAAAATATCGCCTCCTCGATATTAAGAACAAACATGAAAAATATCTTTTTAACTACGGTTTTAATAATCAGCGTTTTCATAAAAGGACTAGCTCAGCCGGGGCATGAATTGGCTACGCAAATTAAGACAGACAAACAACTGGATACTGTGTACTCAAAAGCCACAACTCTTTTAAGCAAAGGCTTTAATGCAGGCGATGGTTACCCCCAGGTTTGGATACGCGATTTTAATACTTTCATCGAAACTTCATGTAAAGTTTACAGCCGGGACAGCATTAGGGTAAATTTGCTTACTTTTCTCAAGCTTCAGCAAACAAACGGCGAAATTGTGGACGGCTATGTATTAAAAGGCCATGTAACGTGGAACGACCCTAATATTTACACCTCTCCAAATGACGCATCCCATGTAGGTTTCAAGAATACGGTTGAAACAGACCAGGAAACTTCGCTGATACAGGCCATAGCCAAATACATTCGTATAACCGGCGACAAATCAATTTTGCAGGAAATGATAGCCGGGAAAACCGCCTTACAACGCATGGAGACATCCATTACCTATTTATTAAAGAACCGTTATTCAAATAAATATCACCTTTTGACAGGGGCTACAACGCAAGATTGGGGAGACGTACAGATTGAAGGTGGTGCCGTAGTTGATATTGATGAAAATACCCACTGGGCTATTGACATATACGACAATGCCATGTTTGTTATAGCGCTCAATAATATGGCCGGTTTTTATAAAACAGACACAGACCAAAAAAAATGGCGCCAGCTAAAAACCACCACTATCAACTCGATCAGAAAACATCTTTGGGATGCAAAAAAGCATAAATTTATTCCTCATTTGTATCTTGGTAAATCACCGTTCCCCGCAAGTTTTGATGAGAACAAAATCTACTTTCATGGCGGAACAGCCATTGCTATTGAAGCAGGCATTTTATCAAAAAATGAAATTAAACTTGCTTATCAGGACATGGTTCGTAATGTTAAACTTTCCGGCGCTCCTTCTATTGGTTTAACACTTTACCCAGTCTACCCCGAAGGTATTTATAAAAATTCCTCAGCGTCAAAACCATACATATATCAAAACGGCGGAGACTGGACCTGGTTTGGCGCAAGAATGATTCAGCAACTTACAAAACATGGTTTTATTAAAGAAGCGTATAAAGAATTGCAGCCCATGCTCGACAGAACAATAAAAGACAAAGGCTTTTACGAATGGTACGGCGTTGATGGTAAGCCGAACGGTTCTGCAGCTTTTAAAGGTTCAGCGGGTGTTTTGGCAATAGCAATAGATGAATTGAAGGAGTGGGCAAAGCATAATTAAATTGCAGTTAAGTGCTGCACAAATAAAAAATGATTTGCAATTGATGTGGAAAATCACTTCGGTGATAGGAGGAGAATTTTTCTCAGAAAACAGCTTCAATATTTTACATCAAAATCTAAAAACCAAGTAGTAATATTATAAATATGAAAAGGTTAACCATTTTTGTTTTTATATCGGCTCTAACCTTTTCTGGTTTTGCACATGCAAGCAAAGGAAATCCCAAACAAGGCGGGCAGCGAATATCTTTTACTGCGACAGGGGAAGAAACGCTACCTCACAATAATTTAATTAATGTAACTGACTACGGCGCAAAACCGGGAAGTTTTGAAGATGCGGTGCCTGCATTAAAAAAGGCTATCGAAGCCTGTAAAAAGAATGAGGCAATAAAGTTGGTATTTGCAGAAGGCCGCTATGATTTTTGGCCGGAACATGCCGAAAAGCGAAATTACTTCATTTCGAATACATCGTCGGAGACAGAATGTCCTTCGAAATTGAAAACAGTAGGGCTTCTCTTCGAAAAAATGAAAAATCTAACCCTCGAAGGTAATGGGTCGTTATTTGTGTTTCATGGCAAGATGACCACGTTTGCATTGACCCACTGCGAAAATATACATCTACAAAACATTAAAATTGATTTTGAGCGGCCAACTATGTCGGAAATGACTTTCCGAACGGTTTCAGACAGTGTTATAGTAGCCGACATTCATCCCGATTCGCGGTACACCATTGTAAATGGACATTTGCAATGGTATGGCGAAGGTTGGGGTATGACGAACTTCCATGCAATATTGGTAAATCCTGCCAAAGGAACAGAGGTTTATAGTTCGTGGGCGCCATTTCAAAAAGCAACAGTAGCTATAATAGCTGCAAGTCAGGTCCGCTTTACCGGTGATTTCAAAAAATACAATTTTCAACCCAGAGAAGTACTTACCATACGCGATCCTATTCGTGATCAGGTTGGCGGTTTTATTAATCGTTCGAAAAATATTACTGTTAAAAATGTTTCGATGCATTACATGCACGGGCTTGGTATTGTTAATCAGTTTTCGGAAAACCTGAATTACGACAGTGTGTTTGTTATGCCTCGACCGGAAACCGGGCGGATGATTGCATCCTTTGCTGATTGTATACACTTTTCGGGCTGCAAAGGTCAGATAACAATCGAAAATTGCCGGTTCAAAGGCACGCACGACGACCCGATTAATGTACATGGCACACATCTTGAAGTCACCGGGATTATTTCACCCACCCGGCTTAAGATCCGGTTTATGCACCCACAGACCTATGGTTTTGAGGCTTTCTTTGCGGGAGACACTGTTGCATTTGTACACTCATCAAAACTCCAGGTTTTTAGTACCGGTGTATTAACCTCGGCAAAACTCATCTCAGAAAGAGAGATGGAGGTGGAATTTGCTGCCCCCGTTCCCCGTGACATGGTTGTTAACGACTGCCTGGAAAATATTACGTGGATACCTTCTGTCACTATACGCAATTGCAGGTTTGAAAGGGTTAATACCCGTGGTCTTCTTATTACAACCAGGAAAAAAGTTTTGATAGAAAATAATGAATTCATTGGAATTGGTATGCATGCAATTCTTATCGCTAATGACGCATCAAGTTGGTATGAATCGGGAGAAGTAAAAGATGTAACTATCCGAAATAATATTTTTGAAAACTGTGGCTACAACTCTACGCCAGGCAATTATGTTATCGCCATTGCTCCGGAGTCCCACGGATCTGAAAACATAGTTCACCGGAATATTCGTATCGAAGACAATCTTTTTAAGATATATGATTTCCCAGTTTTGACCGCACATAACACCGAATTTCTCATCTTCAAAAACAATAAAATTATCCGTACAGAATTTATGAAGCAGGGCGACAAACGTCCCCAGTTTAGTCTGACTGACTGCCGGAAAGTGGAAATAAAAGATAATACGGTTGAAGGCTTTGATGATCTATCGGCACAAATCGAAAACATGGGTAAAAAAGAGCTTTCAACTGATATTAGTAATGTAAAAATGATATTAGCCGATAAAAAGAAATGATATTCTGCTATTGGTACGTCAATTAAGTTTGCTTGTTCTTGGCTAAAAATTCTTTTTGATAATTTAAAGGGCTCTTTTTTGTAATTGATTTGAAGAATTTATGAAAACTTGCAAAGTTATTGTAGCCGCATTCGTAACAAATTTGCTTAACGTTTATATTGTCTTCGATAAGTAGTTTACAGGCATTGCCAATTCTTATTTCGTTTATAAACTGGGTGTAGGTTTTTCTTGTCCTGGATTTAAAATACCGGCAAAAAGAATTGGGGCTGATATTAGCAATTTCTGCAATTTCTTCCAGCTTTATTTGATTTTTAAAATTCCTTAGCGAATAATCATAAATTGCATTTATACGGTCTTTATCCGAATCTTCAAAATTATGATTAAATACAATTGACGATAGTTGTTCATACTGACTCTGCCCAACAAGCATTAAGGCTTCTATCAATAAAATAATTTTATTGTATCTGTCCTCACTTACCAGCGCATCAAAAACGGTTCCTAAATCCTGGGTTTTGTTTACTTTTACCGACACTCCCCTTTTTGAACTATCAATAATCGATTTGATCAATTTATTTTCAGGTAAATTGATGAAATCCTTACCCCAAAAGTTTTCGTTGAAATGAACAACCTGCACATCGGCAACGGCCTTTGTTTCATCTTTAAAATACGCATCATCAAACCTCCAATAATGAGGTAAAAATGGACCAATTAATACAACATCGCCCGATTGAAACCGCTTTATGCTGTCGCCAACAAATTGGGTTCCATTCCCGTTCTTAAAATAAATTAATTCGATTTCTGAATGATAATGCCAACGATTGTTTACAGAAGGAACAACATCACGCCGCACGCTAAATGAATTCGCACTATCGTTATTTAATTTTAGCAGTTGAGGTTTCATTTTCAAATAATTGGTTAGGTAATTTACCACCATTCCATAATTTAATTTTATCAAACTCCGCGCAAACGTTTGTTTTGAGCTCAATATCCGGATTGTTGGACCTTTTTTTGATCCAATTAAGACGCCCCCTGGTTGCTAATTTATTTTACTGCGAATATCAAATCTTAACATATTTAACATGTATATAATAATGCACGAGCATGCAATTGTTTTTTGTCGCCGCTGCGACAAATGTCAATACTGAGTTACAGCCTTCCCATTATTGCTAACCAGAAATAGGCGGGTTGCACTCGCTTTTACTTCCACTTTTGGCCATTTCAGGAATGCTGTGTAACCCAGTTGCTTTTTAGAATCTGCTGTAGTTTCTGCAAAAATTGAAATATTCGCATCATACCTCGTCGGGTTTGTGATGGAGATAACAAGCCCCTCTCTGGTTCGCTTTACTATCCTGGATTCAACAGCGTCGAAGACATAAATTTCATCCCTGTCTGTTTGCAGATATACGCCAGGGATCTCCATCGCCATTAATATGCCATTGGTTTCCGTCCAGGAATTCCGGGTATTAATAAAATTGCCAACGCTACCCTTACCCTCTGCATCACTGGGCTGAATCCTTTCCATAGAGGACCCTACTAAATTGTTTGTGGTAATATGATCCGGAGGCATATTGACTGCTTCGGCCTGCGCGTGCTGAATATCCCGTATCAAAGCGGCATAAGGCGTATTTCCGGTAGCCCGATAGAGCTTAAAGAGGTAATCTCCTGACGAAGTGCAAATACCGGGAGCGGCATGTTTATTCTGAATACTCGCCCACACAGCTCCCGCCATATTACACCCCAGTTTTCCAATCTGGCTGTTTGGGGGAAATACAGGATCGTACGAAAGGGTCCAGGTGGCACAAAGAGCAGCCTGTACTTCCGCCTTTTGCAACCATGCCTTATCAGCCGTATAATAATACAATGCCATCAATGATTCCAGAAAACCAAAAGCCGATTCTGAATTAGCATCCATCGATATATCGCCACAATCGCCACCCGTAAGCCCCTGCCCGACCACGTCCCGGCTATAGTAGAAATTGGCAGCATCTTTGGCAACCTGCAACCATTCCGGCTGTTTGAAATAATCGGAAGCAATGGCTAATCCGGCTGGTGCGATAGCGCCTGCCGTAGAATTAAATACAGCGATCTCGCCGGTTTCAGGTGCTATGTATTGGCCAAACTCTCCATGTGCTTTCCATGTATGCGCAAAAGCTTCCGCCAACCGTTTTGCCGCAGTTTCCCATTCGGGTTTTATCATATTGCCATATCCCTGTGCCTTAAAAAGCATTAAGTGCTTCATCATCAAAAGCAACGCATCACAATTTTTGCGAACCATAGCCTGCACTACGGGAAAATCAGAATGCATTTTTTCCGGGCGCAGTTCGCCGTCAGCCTTTATACCACCGTAAAAATACCCGCTTTTCCCCTGTAGCTTACTCACTACAAAATCGAGTTCTGCGGCCACCCGGTTACGTTCGGTTTCGTTGTTAAGGGCAAGCATGGGGTAGCTATTCATCATACCGCTAACCCACCCTAACTGAAAATCGTCATTGTTTTCAGGTTTGTAATAGCTACCTGCCGGAACTTTTATAAAATTATTACTGCAAATAGAAGTTCCTGCGGCTAGCAATTGACTCATGGGTAGCTGATTGCGGGGATGATTGGACCCTGATAAATCCTTACGTATCCGCATAAATTTTTTTAGCAGGTCAGGAATACTTTTAGCATCAAACACATACAATCTCAAGTGCAAGGTCATTTTATCTCCAGCCTTCCAGTTTGGCGCCTGGTCACCACTATCGTGGAAGTCTCCAAATCCCGCCGCTAACTTCCGGACAGCGGGCGCTGAAATTTTAAAGCTGCAGCTATCCTGTTTCGGGTTTTCAGCAATAGTGAATCCGCTGTTGCCAAACTTTGTTTGTTGTGTGGCAAGCACTATAAAGCCCTTGTTTTCGGCAGGTGAAAAAAAACACATCGCAGGTGTAGCAGCATTCCCCGTCTGTAACTCAACCAATGATGCCTTATCCGTTTCAACTGACAGCCGTGGATTGTTAGAAATGGTTAGAGGTACACGAGGGTTGTAGTACATGTCCCTGGTATATGCTGGATTATAGCCGTCTCCGATGGAACGGTACCTGTTACCATTATACATACTTGCAGGCACCATAACATAGTTCTTTCTGCTCCATTCACTGAAATCAAACGAAACTGCCGGCGCAGTAGAATAAGATCTCCCTTCTTTCAGTTTAAATTCTGCAGTAATATCTACTACTTCATGATTTACCACCGGGCGCTCATTTAATAGTATTTGCCATTGTGCGCCGTCCGTTTGCAAATGGTTTTGTTTAAATTCATATTTTTTGATTTGCCTGGTACCCTTGTACTGTATTGCACTTATATGCATACAACCATGCAACTGTTTTAACAGCGTTTGCGCTAATGCAGTTTCACTTACCTGTGCATTTACCTGTTGCAGGGCAGAGGCGCAAATAACAAATGCCAAAGCACATTTTATTTTAATCCCGATCATTTTAAATTTTTTCTCCTTTTCCAATCACAGAAACAACCAATTCAAACTTTATCGTGTCATTACCACTATGTAATGCACTAACCTGGATTTGAGATTTATTATTTGATAAAGTCAGTGGTGGATTCCGTCAAAGTTTTTAGTCACACACTAACCTTATACCGGAAATTAACTAACCTGTTTCCGTTTAACGTTTTCACTCAATATCCATTTTGGATGTCACGATGCAAGGTTTTCAAATAAATATTTTTCCCGTTTTTTAATTCGAACAATTTCCAGGTATTGGTATCTATTTCTTCTAAGTGAAACTGACGGGCGCTATCTGCTAATATTTTTTTAACAGTATAAGTAAAGCTATTGGCTGCTCTTGCATTTTCCCAGATTTTAATCGCCCGAAAAATTAGATTTTTTTGCAAACAACTTTCTACTGATTTTTCAGATAGATTCATCATGTATGTTACTCCCACTCCTACTGAAATTGCCTGCAAATTTTCCCATTCCTGTACTGTAGAGTTTGGGCGAAGCGGCGCGGTAATTCCAAAAGTGGCGGGTAAAAAATTTGAAAAACAAATATTTCTAATATCCTTTCCTTCAATAGCCCATTTTCTGTCTTTTATCAAATACATATTTTCTCCGCCCCCTACATTCAATACGCTTTGGTAGTGCCATCCGCCTTCTGCTATTGTTGCTCCCATTACCCGTTGATAGGAAACGCCAAGTTTTGCAGATTGCTCAAAAAATCTTTTGAAAAATCTCTTGAAAGCATAGTTGCCATGCCCTTGATAAAGAAACCCTTCTTCGCCATCCAAATCAATATAATCCATGCCGTTCACCTTAGAAAGCTGTGCATAATAATCAGCCAATTTATCCTGCAAAAAAATATCAGGCACTAAACCGCCATAGCAATTGGTTTGCAATTTATACAACGCATCGCCGCTGTTGTGCGCTATTGCATTTGTTTTCCAAAAACCTCTCTTTACATTTTGAAGTGTGTAGGGTTTTGTAGCAGTAATTCCTTTATAGTAAATTAATTCGTTTCCTATTTTTATTATATTGGTGGGGTGCCCTTCCCAGCCACCGTATTCATTCAGGTATTGCTCATTATCAACAATAATGTTAGTATCATTAGCAGTAATGTTATTGCTAAGCTTTGTTTTCAACAAAACACATAAGCTATCATTAGGCACGGGGCTTACATCGCTGCTAACATTGCTTTGCAAAAAATTATTGAGGGTATGCAAGCCAAATAAAATTCCACGTTTGTTAGTTTGATCTGTAAACTCTTTTATAGTAGTTTTTCCAGTAGAAAATGGAATCTTCCAATCAATGTTTCCATGATTGGCACGATTAGGGTAGAACTCGCCCAGGCCTTCTGCCTGTATGGCTTTAAAACCGAGGCGCTTTGTATAAACTAAGCAACTGTCGTAATTACCATACCATGCTACATCAGGAATGTATCTTGCAGGTTTTTTTATCCATTTTCCATTCACTTTAGGGTAAGGCAATTTTTCATTCACAACAATATTTTCTAAAACATTCAATGCCAAATCATCAGGGGCTCCCCACAAAGCAATGGAAGAGCCTATCAAATCTAAATCAGGAATGGCCTGCACTTTTTGATGAACGGGATAGTTTGCCGGCATCAACGGCATTAAAGAAAAATAAATCATTTTTTCTACCCGCCTGTCCACGGCATGATACGCTAAACTAATTTGCCCTTTACTATCAATAAAGGCAGTATTACCGTTTAAGATTCTATAGTATTCTTCGGGGTGCGAAAAAAAAGCAACATCATTGATACCATTACCACCTAAAGTGAACATCTCCCCTTCGTGCAAACCAGCAGGTAACGGGAACCTGGAAACGTCAGGTGAATGAATGATATATTGACATGGCGAAAAATCGCCGGCTACATTTGCTTTACCGCCTGTAGTGGCATCATTTAGTGCCAAAGCGCCTATTGAAAAGTTTACGGCTTCGCTTGTATCACGGGCTACTCCGATTATATCGCCAAAAAGATTGGTGATATTAGTATGAAATGGCCCCCATTGAATATCGTCAATATCGTTGCGCGGAGAAAGTGATTTTAAAGTTAATGTAATGTATTTTTTATTTACAGCTTTAATCAAAACACTTGCTTTAGAGCCATTACTGTATGTAAGCAACAATTCTCTTTTAGCAAAATTATATCGGGCCGATTGAGGCAAATAATATTTATCTTTTTTAGAACTATATAAACAAAGCAGTGGCGAGGGTTTATCGGTTGGACTAAATTCCCTGCCTGGCGTTATTCCACCTTTTTTCATACTGGTGATAAATCCCTTTTTATCAATATGAATTTTGAAATAGTTTGTTGATAAATCTAATTGACCATAGCATAGCCCTGGTGCTAAACCTATAATGCAGAAAAACTGGGTAACAACTATTTTTAATTGAGTAATGATTTTGGATTGCATATCAAAATTTGGCGTTTAAAATAATTGGTGTTAGAATTTTTAAAACTCTTAAAAGGCGAAAGAATAAGTGAAATAAAACGTGTAACTTTTCTTTTATATAAATTAAGCAAGGCTGATGAATCGCTACTGAATCAATATGTCTTTTTAGATATCAAATAACCAGTATTTAAAATACTCTTTAACACAATAAAAGATGAAATAACCCGGAACAGATCTTACCTAATTATAAGCTGCTCCGGGTATTCTTTTTAATTGTTTATTAGCATTTTGGGATATATTAAATTTATTATAAATCTATTGAATTACAGGGTTAAAAGATCCATTGTCCCAACCTTGATTTTGTTGTAGATTTTTATTTTGTAATATGTATTGAGGATCAATAGGACCAAAGTAATAAGAATCAGGAATTTGAATCTGATTGGTTGAACTCAAGTCTATAGGTTCATATACATATTTAGTTATTGCTTTTAGAAAGCCATCGCGATCAAAAGAAGCGGGTGAGGTTACGATAATATTAGAAAGCTGGAATGCTATTGCGCTATTGCTTTGAGTAATATCAACGCCATATTGGGTGGATGCAACTGCCTTGTTTAAGTAAGGGCCGTAAGCATGCAGCGTACCAAGACTATTCAGGACACTAAACATTCGCCTTCTCCGCAAATCCCAGAATCGTTTCCCTTCAAAGGCGAATTCTATTTCTCTTTCTTTCATAACGGCATTCAACGTGCTTTGGTAATCTGTACCGACAGATGCTGCCAATCCGTAATTACCCGAACCAATATCTATATGCGCCCTTTTGCGAATTTGAATGATGTAGTTTTTGGCCTCCCCTGAATGACCTGTCTCGTTTGCAGCCTCAGCCAGGTTCAGCAGCACTTCAGCGTACCTGATAATAGGCCAATCGAAAGCCTGATGGTTCCACCCTACTGCCCCCAACGTAGTATCTATACCTTTTCTGCAATAAAATCCGGTAATATTATAATTAGCGGTAGCCTTGTACGCATCGTCACCTGCAATTCCGTTAAATATCCATTGAACCCGGGGTGTAATGTCTGCAAAATCGTACCTGGCTCCGTTGTAAACAATTGCGGTATAAAAACGCGGATCCCTATTCTTCCAAAATTCTGTGGGATCGTACCCTGAATTTGGATCTGAGATATCCATTCCGTTTTTCATAGGATATTCTTTCACCATTTCCCAGGTAGGGTCGCACGAACCGGCCGCACCTGAGGTTTCTGTCAGAGGTCGCTGCCCTTGTTGAAAACCGTTGGTTTTTTCGGGATAATGATAGCGTAAGCTTAAAATCATTTCCTTAGCAGCACCGGCTTTATCATACCACATATTTTCATTGGTTTTTAATGTATTATCGGTGTATAAACCGAATCCATCGGCATCCAATTCGGTTTTAGCGGAAGCCAGCGCGCTGTATGCATCGTTCCAATAGCCGGCGTTTGGTGTTTTGCAAAATAATGGGCTCGCTTTTAGTAACAGCGCTTCGCCCTTAACTGCCATTGCAGCACCTTTGGTAACCCGACCGGTGTTATCTGCATCATAAGAAACCGGCAGTAAATTAATGGCGCTGTCTAGTTGTTTGTTGATAAACTCAAAGCATTCAAGAGAGCTATTTCTCTTCACCAGTAAAGTGTTAATATCAGCCGTTGGATCCTGAACGGTTGTAATAATAGGAACGCCGCCTAATACTTTCACCATTCTATAATACAGATAAGCCCGAAAAAAGTATGCTTGTCCTTTCAGACTTTGGTAGTCAGTAGCGGATAAAACCGATTTGCTTTTATCGATATTGGCAAAAAAGTTATTAATAGAACGTACTGAACTCCAATCCCAAACCCTGTCAGGGTAACCGGTTTGAGTTGTATATTTGCCTGTAAGAAAGAAATTAAGTGCATTTCCTCCCGACCCGCCAGAGAAAGCCTCGGCGGAGATCTCCTCATTCCGGTTCCATGAAGGGAGGGTGTTATAAAAATTCGTTACGTATCCTTTTATAAAATCAGGATTTCCCCACTCCTGTTCGGGGGTAATCGGGCCTCCGGGATGATTAACATCAAATACTTTTTTACAAGACATTGAAAGCACAATCAATCCCAATAAAACCAATGATTTATTGAATTTAATTTTCATACTGTAATATTTTATTTTTTTTAAAATGTCGCATTTAATCCAAAAGTGAATCCCTTTAATATGGGATACGTTCTAAAATCGCCACCCAGCTCAGGATCCCAGTCTTTAGTATGGTTCCATTCATACAGATTCTCGCCGCTGAAATAGAATTTAACAGCCTTAACGGTTGAGTTCTTTAACCATTTAGATGGTAAATTATAATCGACAATAAGGGATTTCAACCTCAGGAAGGCACCATTTTTCAACCAAAAAGTCGAGCTTTCCTGGCTGTTGTCTGTACCTTGCCAATCATTCATAATTGCACTTGGCATTGTGGCCGTGGCTGCTGTTTGAGGCGTCCATGCGTTTTTCCAAATTGTTAAATTATCGTTGCCGGGCAATGGCCGCCTGTAATAAACATCAGTAGGCATAATTTGATATTTTGCAAGGCCTGAGAATATGCCTGTAACATTAACTCCGTGCCAGCCAAAAGTTAAGTTAAACCCGTAGTTGATCCTCGGTGTTCCATTTAATGAAATACGCTGCTGATCGTTTCCGTCAATTTTCCCATCAGGGCCGTCAGCACCCAATGCGCCCCGTATGTCCTGGTACATTAACATCCCGGGTTGCGGCTTATTACCAAAAATGGTAAAATTAGCCCCATGCGTTTGTAAAATATTATTGACGTCGGCCTGTGTTCTTATAATCCCTTCAGACACATAGCCATATATTACACCATTTATAGGTTTGCCAATTACATTCTGGTAATCACGAACCGAAGCGGCCTGGTCATATTTTAAATACTGGTTAGATGATACCGCCCAATTTGCAGCTACACGGTAAAAAAAGTCTCCGACATGGTTTTCATGGCTTAATGATAATTCCACACCTTTTGCCGATGCAATACCATAATTAACAGCGGGCAGGCTGGCTCCAACCGTACTTGGAACTGAGGCATTACGTTGCCCGAGTATATCACTCGTTTTTTTATACCATACATCTACCGAGCCACTAAGTAATTTCTTGAGTATTCCAAAATCCAACCCTAGGTTATAGTTCTTATTCTTTTCCCAGGTAATATTGGGGTTAATTGTAGAACCCAATGTTGTAGATATAGGTAAGGATGACCCAAGGTACACCCCTGAACTTGAATTAAAATTATAAGTTTGTTGCCATTGCCATGGGGCCGTGTTGTCTGTACCTGTTATACCAAATGAGAAGCGCAGTTTCAGGAAATCAACATAGCGTGCGTAATTAGCAAAGAAAGATTCTTTGGAGATATTCCATGCCGCTGAAACAGCCGGGAAATACCCCCATCTTTTATTGGACGGAAAAACATATGAACCATCAGCTCTAAAAGTAAAACCTATCATATATTTTGAAGCATAATTATAATCTACCCTTCCAAGATAAGAGGCAAATCCTGTTGGTTGATTTTCGTCTCCCCTGATGTACCAGTCAGTGCTTTGTGACGATCCACCGTTAATTTGCTGATAATCGGGATTACTGTAATTATCATCCCAGATAGTTGAATAATGCCCCCGGAACGCTGATTGCTCATATCCGGCAAAGGCAGAAATATTGTGCAGCCCAAATGAACGCTCATAGTTAAGCATTAAATCAAGTTGATAATTGGAGGATTGACCGTAGGATTCCTGTAATTCTGTGGGTGCTCCAATTCCCGAAATCTGGGCCTGGTCCAATATTTTATATCCGCCCGACCTGTTAAAATCCAATTTATCGGTAACAATATGGTTATTAGTTCCGGCTGTTTGAAAATAATAAATAGAAGGAGCATTACGCCATGCCTTTGTATAACTGTTTGTTGTATTATAGGCAAACGTACCTTTGGCAGATAGTCCTTCTATCCCCGGGATCTGATATTTTAATTGAAAAGATGGGCTAATGTTATTATTGGTTGGCCTTGTATAGCCTCCATTTCCTTTTGCAAGATTGGCGGTATTTGTGTTATCAAAATTACCAACAGGAAGGCCATTAATAAACGATGGCCTCCCGGGAGTTACCATTAGAAGCCTGTTATAGATATTTGACAAATTAAAGTCTCCATAATCATAAGCCCAAAAAGGACGATCCCCGTTATCCCATTCCGTCAGGATGTTCAAGTTAAAGCTTATACGGTTTGAAATCTGGCCATCTAATTTTGCTGATAAATTGTATTTATTAAAAGAATTAGATGTAGCTCCTTCCTGTTTGATATAGCCGGCTGATACATAGTATTTAGTTGTATTTGTCCCCCCGCTTACCGCTAAATTATGCGAAGTGTTCCATGGATTTCTCCAGGTATCTTTTAACCAGTCGTATGAATGTGTTTTAAAATATGTTAATTCATCCGGGGTGTAATAACTCGGATCTGTTGCCGGCAAGCCTTTTTGTTCAAACACCTGGTTTGCAAAAGTATATGCATCAAATGCATTCATCCTTCGCGGCGTTATTTCACGCGTGTTTCGGGTGTACGAACCATTGTAAGAAATATAAGTTTGGTTAGCTACACCATGTTTAGTTGTTACCAGGATAACGCCATTACCGCCTCTTACCCCGTAGATTGCCGTTGACGCAGCATCTTTTAATATGCTGATATTATCAATATCAGCCGGATTAATTTGGGAAAACGTAGCAGCATTTCTTACAAAGCCATCAATTACATACAATGGGTCCGATCCTCCCTGCCAGGTTGAAGTTTCTCTGATTTTAATGTTAGCGCTAGCACCGGGATAGTTACCCTGTGTAGTTACAGTCATGCCTGCCGCCAGGCCCTGTAGTAAGTTTGCCGGTGATGTTGTAGGCCGGTCGCTTAACGATTCGGATTTAATTACTCCTACGGCACCGGTAAGGTTTTCTTTCTTTTGGGTACCATATCCTACCACTACAATTTCGGTGAGAACCGAAGGCGCGGCTACCAACTTTATGACACCAATATCCTCTTTTACAGAAATCTCACGGGTAACATAGCCTACGAATGAAACCATTAAAATGGCATCATCCGGCACATTCTTAATTTCAAATTCACCTTGGGCATTTGTTATAACCCCCAGGTTGGTACCTTTAACTTTTACAGAAGCACCAGGCAAAAATTTCCCCTTGTCATCAACAACTGTACCTTTTATGTTAATTGGCGGTTTCGGCTGTTCGGGAGGAGGAATGACCAATTGAGGTTGAACTGCACTTTTTATAACAATTATTTTTCCGGCAAAACTGTAGGTTAATGATTGATTATTTAAAATCTGGTCAAGAAGCGGTTTTAGTTCTCCATCCTTTACATCAATAGTGATTGCGTGTGTATGTTTTAAAAGCGCACTTTCATAAAAGAAAGTGTAGCCGCTTTGCTTCCTTATTTTTTTCAGGACTTTCTCAAGCGGGGCATTTTTTTCGGACAAGGTTATTTTTTGAGCATAAACTGTAGCATTTACCTGCAGTGAGGTGGCTATAATTAACAATAAAATAATCTTCATAATGCGGAGATATTTGCGATACAAAAACACAGGGTCATGACATTTTTTATCATGTAAATAAAATTTCATACATTTAAACTGTTTTGGGTTGATAAATTCGATGAATTGAGTCACATTTCTAAAAATCTCAATTCAAAACCTTCTGCGTGAGCAGACTATGCCGGCCGTGTTGTAGCACTTCCGGCATTTTTTTTGAATTGCGATTTTGGTTTTAGGGTTAAGGTGTATTATTTCTCCATATTTTATTATTTAATGGTTAATTATTTAATTGGTTAATATCTTTTAAGGCGATACAATAACTTTATTGCCATCTATTTTAAAATTAATCTTGCTTAACTCAAGCGCTTTCAGAACTTCAGAAAGAGGCGCACTCCTGGGCATATCTCCGCTAAAGGATCTCAACTCCGAAATATCCCCGGTAAACCTTACATCAACATTGTACCAACGGCCAAGCTGGCGCATGATACTTTTTATATCAGCATTATTAAAAGTGATAAAACCATTTTTCCATGCCACTACTTCATCTACATCTACCTCGGCTATCCGGATATTTCCTCCCTCCAATTGTGCCTGTTCACCTGGCTTAAGTATTTTATCTTTAACCGCTGACGAAACTTTTACACTTCCTTCCAGTAGGGTGGTTTTAACAGCGTTTTCATCGCCGTAGGCGTTAATATTAAAGTGTGTTCCTAAAACTTCAACTTCCTGCCCGTTTGAAATTATCTTGAATGGTTTTTCTCTATTGTGCGCTACTTCAAAATAAGCCTCGCCAGTAAGCTCCACCCTGCGCTCACTCCCATTAAACACAACCGGATATTTGATTGATGAAGCGGCATTTAACCAAACTTTTGTTCCGTCCGCTAAAACCAGCTGATATTGCCCGCCACGTGGAGTGGCGGCTATATTGAACCCATTATTTTGTGAAGGTGAATTATCTTCGGAATCGGCATAAACAATTTGGCCGTTGGCATTTTTGCTAATTACCGTACTGCCCTGATTTGCAAGCTTGCCGTTCTTTGCTGCGCTTAAATCAATAGTACGCCCGTTTGATAAGGTTAATATGGCTCTATTACCGCCGGGGGCTATATCATGGATTTGAGCTGTTTGCTGTGTTGACTTGTTTTTGTGTATAAGGAAATAGCCCCCGATAGAAACACATAAGATAATAGATGCGGCAGCGGCAATACGAAACCACATAGCCATAATGTGCCGGGGCTTAGGCAAGAAGCCGAATACCTCCTGTATATCGTCCTCAATTTCTTCAGCTGATAAATCAAGTGGCTTTTCATTAATATTTTTTACATACCAGCTTTCGAGCGAGGCTTTTTCTTCTTCGGTTGCCTGCCCGCTGTTATACTTATCAAATAATCGCTTTATTTCTTCTTTGTCCATATATACAGTAAAGACCGTTAAGAACATTGAAGGGCGTAGATGATTTTAAAAAAAAATCAAGCAATTAAAATTTAATAAAAAGCAATAGCCATGCAAATAATCCCAGCCTGGCCCGGAGTATTTTTAACGCATTATTAACCTGTTTCTTGGCGGTAGCTTCTGAGATGCCAAGCCGCAAAGCAATTTGCCTGTGCGATAAATGTGTTTTACGGCTTAAAAGGAAGACCTCTTTCATTTTCGCAGGCAGAGATTCAATTTCATTTTCAATGATGGTCGCTAGTTGGTTCTGCCGGGTCAAATGATCAGTTATGCACTCCCATTGATTTGCATATTTCGTAATAGAGGTGATATATTGTGCTTCCACATCTTTACCGGCCATTTGTTTAAGGATCCGGTTCCTGATTGCTGTATAAAGATACCCCGACAGGCTTGTCTCAATTCTCAGTTCTTCCCTTTTATTCCAGATGTTCGTGAATAATTCCTGTAAAATATCTTTAGCTTCTTCGCGGTTTCTCAATTTATTATAGGCATGGAGATAAAGAATACCGCTGTATCTTTTGTAGATTTCAGTATAGGCGGTATGGTTACTCTCCTTAAGCAGAGATAGCAGGTCCCGATCCGTATATGAGCTAAAATCTTTCATTTTTCAAACAAACAAGAGTATCTGACTAAAAATTAAAAAATACAGAACAAGTAAAAGCTCGCTAAATCAGTTAATTGATGGCAGAAAAAAGGCGCCTGCAATTAATAAATTTCCATTACTTGCCAAATAAATTCGAGAAATGCTCACCGAACGCGTAGATATATTTTTTATTTATCTTCTAAATCAACAATTTCGAAACACCTGCCCGGCAGGCTCAATTTATTTAACCTTTAGTTTTTAAACCCAGGTTAGTCATGATACAATTGGTATACAAATAAAGGCATTGATAAAAACTTAAAATTTTACGTTTTTACCCTATTATTAAGCGATATTGGAATTTATCAGTAAAAAAAATACAGTTCCGGATTATTAAGTTGAACTTTCGCTATTTTCAACCTGCCATTATTTCATTATGAAACCTCAATTATTAAAAGTATCCAAAGATGTGGTAGATTCATTCAGCGCAAGGCAGGATACCTTACCTGATGTTAACAATCGCTGGCACTATCATCCGGAAGTTGAGCTGGTTTATTTTAAAAAAGGTAAAGGCACACAATTTATTGGAGATAGTATCAGCCCGTTCCAAATGGGTGATATTGTACTGGTAGGATCCAACCTGCCTCATTACTGGCAGTTTGACAACATTTTTTTTCAAAAGCATGCCGACATAGCTACTGATGTAAGCGTTGTACATTTCAATGAAAACTTTTGGGGAAATCTATTTCTAAACCTGCCTGAAAACATCTCCATCAGGACAACGCTCGAAAGATCAAAAAGAGGTCTTCATATCCGCAGTCCATTTGGTAAAGACATAGGATGCCTGATAGAAAAAATCATCACTGCAGAGGGCACCCGTAAGATTATTTTGCTAATGGAAGTATTAATTGCTATCTGCGAATGCGGGAAAAGCAGCTTGCTGGCCTCCATTGGATTTCAAAACAATTTCCAGGAATCAGAAAAAGACCGTATTAACGCCATTTATAATTACTCCATAGCCAATTTTAAAAAGCAAATAACATTGGAAGAGATAGCCGAGATAGCTAATATTAGCCCTAATTCATTTTGCAAGTTCTTTAAATCAAGGAGCCGAAAAACTTACTCCCAGTTTATAAACGAAATACGTGTAGGTCAGGCGTGTAAGCTTCTTATTGATAACAAATTAAACATAAAAGAGATATGTGATGAGAGTGGTTTTAACAATTTTTCGAGTTTTCATAAGCATTTTAAACAGATAAAGGGTAAAACTCCTTTAAGCTATCAAAAAAGCTTTTTGGGAAGCGATAAATAGCAGGTAAAAGGTTTAGCCCAGGAAGCGGTATTACTGGTTCTGGGTGTTACCTTTGTTAAACCTTAGTTGCCATTTTATTGGCTGGCTCTTTTGGCTTTTAATAGCTATTCTCAACCATCCATTTTCTGTTTGGGGTAAAACTTCAATGGAAACTCCGTCCTTGTTTCCAATAATTGTCGCTTCGTTAATTTTCCATGAGCCGCCATCATTCAGTCCTGCTATACGCAATTCATAATTATCACCGGCAATCAGTTTACTTATTCCCGAAAGCGCCTGGTTCTTCCATTCTTCTTTAAGTAAATCAATCATTCCTTGTGTTACATGCTGTGACGTTGAAACAACAACCGGGTGATTTAACTTAGCACGAACAGCAATTATCTTGCACGACTCAGCAGGCAGATCACCTGCATATGAACCTGAAATATCTGGTAGTGGTTTGTTTTCCCAAAAATCAAAAGCATGATAGCTGGTTTTGTCATTCAAGCCTGCCCGGCGTAAGGTGCTTCCTATATTTTGAGTTACCGTGTCCCAATTGAATAAACCAATTACAATACGCTGCGTGCCAGACCTCTGATCATTAGCAATCCAAATAGATGGAAGTGTTTTATCAAAAGCATCCACCGGTCGGGCAATGCCTCTGTGTGAAGCCATGCAGCGCTTCATAATTTCTATACGGTCGGCTGGGAGGCTGGGCAGCCAGTCGCTGCTGAGAAAAAACTGGCCGGAAACTGCAACGAACGAAGGCAGCATCCGGGCCCTGGTCAAACTGCCTATCCCCGCACTGCCCCCATCTGCACTTGACGTGCCGTTTTCCCTTATCATGGACGGATCTGGATCGTTCCACCAAACTCTCCCGTTCAAAAAGTATAAACGTGATGCACGGATAGCGCCCGTACGAATAGTCTGCCCATCGTGATTAAAATCAGGGCCAATCCGCATTGAATTAACCAAGCCTATGGAAGCACCGAATGATCGCATATTCTGGCTTACACAACAACCCGAAAAGAAAACATCACCGCCAACTGCATTTCGCAATATCTTTAACCCATCCCTAAATGCTTCAATCTGTGTCTTAAGCGGGTTAAATAAAGGCCTATTATTACCAATGCTATCGTTCTTGTATCCGTCATTAATGTAAACCTGCTCTGTAACCGTTCCGGTATATAGGCCATCCATCTTGAAATAATTATAGCCCCAGTTATGCATTTTTTTGGCAACGTAAGCAATATGACTTTGAACCTCAGGGTTAGTAAGATCAAGTGATGTGCCACCCCATTGGGTTTCGAAAGGCTTCCCGTTCTTACGGTAGGCAAACCAATTCTGCCGGTCTTTGTATTCGGGGTCCTGGTGGTTACGGGCGAATGGCATCCACCATATCCCGGCTGTCAGTCCTTCTTTTTTTACGGCAATTGCAGTAGGTGTCATTCCGTTTGGGTAACCTCCTTTGGGGTCAACACGATCGAACCGGCGATGAGGACCATTGTACTGCCCGCCATCCTGCCATTGATCATCTATCTGGACAACGCCAAGGCCAAAGGGCTGCAAGGTGTTTTTTATAAATTTAGCCAGCTCAATAGTAGATGGTTCGCTACCGGCGCCGCCGTTTTTTTCTGAATACCATGTACAGTAAACGGCAGAGCGGGCTTTTAATTTAATGTTTTGTTGCTTTGCTATAGCATCAGCAAATTGCTCTTCACCTAAGCGTGCATCATCAAAATAGCCAATAACCAGGGTTTCAGTAGCTTCACTTTTTCCGGCCGGCAAACGAAAATGTCCATAATCAATTTGGGCTTTTATTTCAACCAAATTATTATCGACACCAGAAAATACTACACCACTCCCTTTTTCATTAGTTAACCAACCTGTTACAACCCCATTCCTGGTAGTGGGGTCAACTGTTGTAAGAAACACATAGCTACCTGAATTTTTGTCCGGATCAAGTAAACCACCTGTACCTAATGTTTTTAATATTGTAGCCGGTTTTCCAAGATCGACCAAAAAAGAAACCGGATTAAGTTTCTCTAAATCAACGTCGTTATTACTTTCATTTTTAATTGTTTGGGTTACAAACAAAAAGGGTTGCAGGGGGTAAAGCGTGAATGATATTGAACCGCCATTGGCAGTTGTGATAGTTAAAACTCTCCCTTTTCCAAAAACAGCGCTGGTTACTTCACCCTTTCTGATCGTTCCCGTTGCGCCATTTGGCACCACATTTTTCAGAAATATTTTCTTTGCCGATGTGCTTCTTACCTCCAGGGTCTTAGTATTGGGGTTGAAAACAACCGTTATAAAAGAATTACTAATACTGTACCGGCTTTCTGAAAACCCGGCCTTGTTATCAGCAGTATAGTTTGTTGATAATAGTTTCGCATTAACAACTGCATAAGGAAGGGCTATTAAAACAACGACAATAAAAAACAGTTTTCTCATTTGCTTTGGGTATTATTCTATTGGTTAGGAATCACAATTTGAATCCGATCGTTTCATTTATCACGGTTTTGAGCGTAAAACGCGAACCGCTTACAAATTCAGCATTTTTACCGTTACGAATCACGTGGACAGTCTTGCCGGGCCAAGGGTTGACAATTGTACAGGGCATCCCTTTTTCACTTACAATTTTAACATCAGAGATAAGTCCATTTGTTGATCTTGCTGAAATTAGGAAAGCTCCCCAAGCTCTGATGTCGTTAAAACTTGCACTTTGATTTTTTGGAAAAACACTGAATAAGCGAATAACATTACCGGCACTCGTGCAAAGCATTTCGTTTAGTGCATTAGCGACGGTGCAGCTATTCTCAATACCATGCGGATTATTTAATTGAAAGCCGTTAGGGTTGGTATGCACAGCATATTTATGCAACTCGTTAAGGATAACTAACGGATCATACCCAACCCTGATGGCCGCAGCAAAAAAACTATTGCTGGTGTTCATATCCTGCCAACGTTGCATTTCGTCAATGGTATTGCGGGCAACTGTTAGCAATTCTTCCTTGCTGTCGAGCGTAATGGCATTAGCCGGATAAATTTGTTGAATGCCCAGGCCATTTCCATCCCACCAGGCAACGCCTTCTTCGGTGTAACGAAATACATTTTTGCCGTTTCGAATTTGAACCGGGAAATCACTGAGTTTGCTTAAAATGTCCCGCCACTTTGCCTGCCTGTTTTCATCTATTTTTAAGGTCGAGCTTAAATCAATAATCAGTTCAAATGCGTTACGAATAAGGCCTAACGATAAAACCGGGTTCTTATCATTTCCTGAACCTTCATGAATTGCATCTCCATAAATAACATACCGGCCATTTTCAAACTTTAAATAATCTTCCCAAAAATTCGCTATTGCCAGTGCATAAGGATAAATCTTTTTTCCATACCCCTCATCATACGTACAACGCCAGCATTGGGCCATGTTTATCAGCCCATAAGCTGCATTTGAACGTTGCCCATAAAACAAGCCTCCCTGTTCAATATCTCCAGGCTTTTGATAACCGCCTACGGCAAAGTTCCTGGTCACTTCAATTCCCATCGGACCAATGCCTACAGGATATAAAATCCCCCGCGTATGGGTTACATTTTTTGCGTACCATTCGCCCCTTGGCATAAAATCAAGCAGTGGCGCATCGTGCGGCTTTCCCTGTTCCAAACGGTTGGCTGCATACAGTCCATAAAAAGGAGCCTGAAAATTATAATTCAAATGGTAATCGCCATTCCATGCCGGGGTATCGTTAGTTGTCCAACCAAATATCCCCGGAGGAAACTTTTTATCCCGGCTGCAAGCTGCCATCGTATAAAGCCCCTGATAGTAGGCTTTCATCAAAACAGAGTCCTCGACATTTATTGATGATTTATCCCAATAAGCACCCCACCATTTATTGTGCTGCTGATTACGGATTGCCAATCCGTTCTTATTAAGTTTTTCTATCCGGCCGAGCACGTATTGCAGCGGTTTTGCTTTTTTAAAATTGCTTTCAACAGCAAGGGCAATAATCAATTTTTTGCCGGGTTGTATTACAATGGTATTGCTTGGATAATTAATAGTTTTTAAAGCTATGGCGACCTCTGTTTTAATATCAACGCTATCAGCAAAGGCACGGGTGAGCCAATGAATATTACGAATGATGCCGGTTTCTGATTTTGCCTGTTTATTTTCAGGTGCAGTTAAGTTTATGGAAACTTTTGTTGCATGGTCTATTGCCTTCAATTCAATAAAGACCAGGTTATCGGTTGCTGACACCCAAGACTTTGCTTCTATTCTTTGGCTATTTTTATTTAATAAGCAAGTAGTTATACCGTTGCAGATCCGTTGTTCTGCCGTAAAACCAACGTTGTTAAAACCTTCAATTTTTACATCTACAAAACCCGCCGCTCTTGGGCCTGATAAGCCATCGGCCTGCGACCTCAGGCGCCAAAAATCATTTTTGGATAAGTAATAGCGCAAACAATCATCCTTATACTCTACACTCATTGTTACATCGCCATTGCCCATTAAAGGGGCATCGATCGAAACATTATTTGGAATATGCTGCGGTGGCTTTGTCCAGTTATTTTTAAATGCCCCGGGTTGAGCCGAAACGCTTGCGCAACTCAGAAGCAAGAAAAAACTTACCCTGATTTTTATCATAATAGGTTTTGGCATAACTTATAAAACCTTGAAAAGCTTTACAGATTCAATCACAGGACAAGCCAATGCATCTAAAAATGTTATTCTCACCTTCGAAGCCGAAACAGTATCAAACTTTGCGAGTTTTTTACTACCTATGGTACTGCCTTTGAATACCTGTTCCCATTTTCCACCTTTTTCCACTTCGACAGTGAACGACTTAATGCGTTGCCCCAATCTTATGTACTCCTTAATCTCGAAACAGTTGAAAGTATTTTCTTTTGGAAGGATAAAAGTGAGTGAAGCTGTTCTGGTAGCATCATTCACCGCCCAAAACGTTTTTTTGTTACTGTCCAATACATTGAAAGCTGCAAATTGCTTAGTATTTCCGCGCGTCTCGGACGCTGATACTTTTGCTCCCTGTAATAAATTTTTTGAGAATGATTTTGTCAAATAGTCCTGGAATGCATCCAAAACCTTGATATCATTGGCATTAATCTGACCTGTGCGATCAGGTGGAAGGTTCAGGTTCCAACAAGCGCCATTACCGACCGATTTAAAGTAGATCTCTTTCAAGCTTTCCAGGCTTCTCACCTTCGTATCTTCACTTTGGTGATAAAACCAGCCCGGACGAATAGAAACATCTACTTCAGCAGGAATCCATGACTGCCCATTTAATGTACCTGTTTCACCTTCATCAGATTGTGTGTATCCAATGCCCGGTTTGTCGCCATTGGGGCCATGTGCTGTATATGCCGCCCAGCATGAATCTTTTACAAAACCACTTTCGTTTCCACACCACCGGGCATCCGGGCCGATATCACTAAAAATGCATGCATTGGGTTGTAATTTCCTAATGATTGAAAAAGTATTATCCCAATCATAATAGGTCTTTCTATCAATTTCTCTTTTTTCGTTTGCACCTCCGTAATAACCGTCGCCCCCATTAGCTCCATCCAACCATACTTCTGAAATGTTTCCATAATTGGTCAGCAATTCTTTAAGTTGATTGCGGTAGTAGGTAATGTATTCGGGTTTGCCATACAAAGCGCTGTTCCTGTCCCATGGCGAAAGATAAACGCCAAACTTTATTCCGTACTTTTTGCAGGCCTCAGAAATCTCCCTAACCACATCCCCTTTCCCATTTTTCCAGGGACTATTTTTCACCGAGTGTTCCGTATATTTTGACGGCCACAGGCAAAAACCATCGTGGTGCTTACAGGTTAAAATAGCTCCTTTAAAGCCATGTTTGGCAATGGTCGACACTATTTGATCAGCATTAAAATCCGTCGGGTTGAACACACTCTCCTTTTCGCCACCCAGGCCCCATTCCCGGTCTGTAAAGGTGTTCACAGTAAAATGGAGGAAACAATAACGTTCCATTTCATGCCATTTCAATTGGCGCTCGCTGGGTAATGCGCCATATGGTTTGGGAGCGGTTTTTTGCGCATGCAATATTGCTACCACAAAAAGCAAAAAAATGAAAAGTGAAAATCTGAATAGTTTCATACTTATTTATTTTTTTCATTACTCTACTACTAACCAAGTATAATTTTCGGGTTCAATTGTTACTGCTAATTCAATTTCATAATCCCTGTTAAGGTTATATTTCCTTATTATATTATCCTTTTCTTTCACAGCAGCGGTAGTGGATAACCCAGTATAATACAATGGCAACTTTATCTTCCTTGTGATTTTTTGTTTGGTTGGGTTGAACAACATTACCAGTCCTTTTTGTTTTAAATGAGGGTTTACATGAATGAACCCGTCCCAATCCCGCCCGTCCGCGC
The DNA here is from genome assembly GCF_024055575.1 of Mucilaginibacter flavidus. Classification (GTDB taxonomy): domain Bacteria; phylum Bacteroidota; class Bacteroidia; order Sphingobacteriales; family Sphingobacteriaceae; genus Mucilaginibacter; species Mucilaginibacter flavidus. The sequence goes on from NZ_JAMXOE010000002.1 coordinate 541,585, forward strand.
GCCTAAGGTGGATAATGTCGGAATTAAGGATATCCCTGTATTTCTTGTACCATCCTATGGTTTTTACTACCAGTTGTTTTGTTTTATCGGTATCATACAAACGCGGGCCCCTGTAACAGGCTTGCACCCCGGCGCCATAGTATTGCATCATTAATTGTTCGTAATCTTTCGAATGATTTCCGAGGGGCTCTAATACAGCTTCTTCACCACCACCCTGGTAGCGAGTGAGCGGAACAAATCCCCAAACCATTGAGGGCATTTCTTCCCAGGTTGCATCAAAAATATTCTGACGGTTCAATATCTTTTGCTGTTCACGCGGTAACGAAAAATTCACCTCGCGGTATCCCAATGCAATTTTGTTCGTTCCGTCAAGTAAATACCAATCAGGGGCATTTACATAAATGCCATGCTCGCTGCACCAATGATATAATCCTTTTTGTAATTCAATTTGTTTCCACTGCGAGTCACCTAAACCTGAATGACCCGGGTGTGAGGTTGAGGCACAAACATCGCCCGGGTATGGACCATCGTTTTCGAAAATATCGAAACCCGTATTCTCCATAAAATATTTCAGCTTGCTGATATAAGCAAGCCCCCACTTGCTTCCCATGCATGGCGCATGCCCAAACATGGCCGCAGCATCCGGCTTACCGCTAACAGGGTCTATCACATCATCTTCATCGCTAATTTGGCGCGAACTAAACAATGAATAACTGCCAATTTTTATTCCTTTTTGATGTGCCAATTGCGCCAGTTGCTTCCATTTCCTAATATTTGCGGCCGTTGTATCCTCCATATTACAGTGGCTGCCAAAGCTGAGTATCAGTGCTTCGTAACCAGTTGAAACGCACTGTTCAACCGCATTTTTTACCTGCTCATCATTCCTGCTTAGCAGGTGCATAAATATTGGGTTCTCAGTAGTCCACGGAGCAACGGTTGCGTACATTTTCCTGATGGCAAGCCCACGTCTTTCCCTATCATAACTATCAAGCAATAGCTCATGGGTACGAACAGAATTAAAAACTCCGTTTGGTTGTAACTCAACTTCAGTAACTTTTTCGGGGTATACCTCCAATATAGAGGGGGTTTGGTAACTGTAATTTACCTGCGATGTATAAGCCGGATCCGTTTTCCAATGAGTGGTCTGATCGCTCAGATCATAACGCATGGAATTGTTAAAAGCATAGTTTGTTTCTATGTAAATGCCGTGTTGTTTTTGCATTTGTTCGGGCGTTCCAAGAACAGCGCTTTCCTCTTCAACCAAACCTAGTATTTCATTAATGGTCTTATTTATAACTATTGAATGATTACTGCTGTTGCTTATTGATAACCACTTTACAATTAAAGGGATGCCATCGTACAATTCGTAATGAACAGCCACGTCGATACCTTTTAGTGTGTTCGACTGAAAATTAAGCGTAAGAACCTTTCCATTGGATTTCTTAATATTACCCGCCCAAAATGCTTGCTTCCAGTTTATAAATGGCTGAATTTCGGATACCGAATAAGATTTAAACTGAAAGTCATTTTCATTTGCAGTAAAAGAGTCAATCCATTCAGGCAGTAAATAGGCATGTTCTTTTTGCCCGTATAAACCTCCTATGTTAAAATTTTTGCCATCGATAACTAATGTTGCTTCGGGTTTTACATCCCTTAGTAATTGCTGGTTGCTGCTCAAGTTTTGATAACTGATACATGCTACATTGGGTTGTAAGCGAAAAACTCTTTTCAACAACCCGTTTGACAGGATAATGTCTTTCCCGTTTTCTGATTTTTTAACAGACGCTACGTATGGCTTACTGTTGATAAGCCAATCACTTGTTTGCTTTTCATTACCTGTTTGTCCCTTGCCAACCAAAGCGGTGAGCATCAAAGCAAAAAAGACAAAATATTTTTTATTGTTTATCATTATAGGATCTGTTTTAAACTTGAGTTTATAATGCTTGTTTTTTATTAAGTTAGGGTAACTATTCAACCACAGAAATCAAATCTCTCAACCTGATGTCTTTAGATGAGGCGCCAATCATTATTCTGAACTCGCCGGGCTCTACTACCCATTGCATGTTATTGTTAAGCATTTTAAGCATATCCGGTGTAATCCGGAACGCTATTTCCTTTGCCTCCCCTACTTTTAAAAACAGGCGTTGAAAACCTTTTAAAGCTTTCACCGGTTGAGCCACTGATGAAAGCAAATCACGGATATACAATTGCGCTACTTCGTCGCCATCACGGCTGCCTGTATTTTTAATGGTACAATAAACCGTTGTGGAACCTGTTTTTGCAAAGCTTTTCTTCTCAAACCGCAGGTTGCTATATTCAAAATTCGAGTAACTTAACCCAAAGCCAAATGGGAATAACGGTTGTCCGTTGAGGTTAACATAATCATCGGTGCGGCCAGTGGGTTTATGGTTATACACCAAAGGCAATTGCCCTTCAAATACAGGGAATGTAATTGGTAAACGACCGGCAGGATTATAGTCGCCAAATAAAACATCGGCTACCGCATTACCGCCTTCTTCACCAGGATACCACGCATCCAGTATTGAAGGAACATTTTGAATCCAATTTGACATGGTAATAGCGCTGCCGCCAATTAAAACTACCACTACAGGTTTCCCTGTTGCCGCAATTTGGTTTATCATTTCCTCCTGATGACCCGGCAAATTTAAGTATGCTCTGTCTTGCGATTCACCTTCATCTATTCCAACAACAACAACAGCTACATCAGCTTTTTTTACTGCCGCTACTGCGTCACTTATCTTTGTTTGCCAGTTATTGGGTACACCTACATTCCAAACCAAGTTGAACCTCGCATAGCCCTGCGACTCAAAAAACTCTACCCGAATATCATATTCTTTATCTTTTTCGAAATGATAACTGGCTAGTTTTGTGGTATAGGTCTGGCTTTTCCAATTATCAATAATTAATTTGCCATTCAGATAAAGCCTGTACCCGTCATTACCATCGATCCCGATTTTAAATACCCCGTCGACTGGCGATTTTATTTTCCCGGTCCACTTCACTGAATAAAAGTCATAATTAATATCAGGGTGCGGCGAATATAACGTCCAGCCGAAATGCATTTCATTATCAACTCTGGTAACAACTGGTTTGCCGTTTAGCTGTATATTATTAAAATATTCGCCTAATAAACCGTTTTGCGTTTTACCATTTACCGTAGTAAATAAATTAGCAGAGGGAACACTCACCCACTCCGGGTTGTTACGGCCACAACCGGCTGCATATTGTATATTAACTGATTCACCAATTTTATTTTTAATGCCGTCAAGTATGCTCACTTTGCCATTACCCGGCCCACTGTACCCACCCAGCCTTGCTTCAACAGCATCTGAACCGATAACCGCTACAGACTTAATTGTTTTGTGCAAAGGCAATGTGTTACTCTCATTTTTAAGCAACACCATTGATTTCAGCGCGGCTTCTTTTGCGATCACTTTATGGGCAGGATTGCCATTCCACTTGCTTACTTCTGCTTCATTGGTATAGGGATTTTCAAAAAGCCCCAGTTCAAATTTTATTCTAAGTACCCTTGCCAGTGCTTCATCAATTGTTTTTGAGTTTATCCGGCCGTCTAAAAAAGGCGGCATAAACAATTTATGATGTTCATATGCTGTTTGAAATATCACATCCAGCCCATTATTTATGGCTTTGGCAGAAGCATCGGGGTAGTCATTGGCGGTATAGTGAAGTACGGTAGCACCACCCACTGCCGATGCATCTGAAATTATGAAGCCCGAAAAATTCATCTGCTTCTTCAGCTTTTCGTTAAGCAGCCAGTTATTGGCTGTACTTGAGCTTCCGTTTAATGAATTATACGACGTCATTACGCTACGACTGCCGCCTCTTTTAAAACAGGCTTCGAAAGGAGCTAGATAAACCTCTTCCAGCAACCGCTCATCAATATCTATTGGGTAACTATCCCTGCCGCCGTCTCCACTATTGGCTAAAAAATGCTTGGGTGTTGTAACCACGCCCATCTTTTCAAATGGCGAAACAAATGCCACCCCCATTTCTGATGATAGAAAAGGATCTTCACCATAAGTTTCCTCCACCCGTCCCCAGCGCACGTCGCTGGCAACATTTACTACCGGCGATAGTATCTGCCGTATTCCCCGGCTCTTTGTTTCTCTCGCAATGGCAGTTGCTACCCTGTTCATTAATGGAATATCCCATGTTGATGACAAGCCAATAGCTTGCGGAAACGCCGTAGCACCATCTCTCACCAAACCATGCAAGGCTTCATCAAAAGCGATAATGGGAATGCCCAACCTGGTTTCCTCAACAAAATATTTCTGCATTGAATTGATAAGTTTTGCGGTTTCTTTTGCATTAGCCGCCGCTTTGTAGCTCAGCAATTGCCCAGCGGCATCAGTGCTTCCTTCGGCGCTTACCTGGAAACCAAAAATTCCGTTCTTATATTTCTCTTTCCCATCCTTCAGATCACCCGGTATCATAAAGAGTTGCCAGAATTTCTCCTCTGGGTTCATTCTTGCAATTAGGTCTTTCACCCTATCCTCAACAGGCAGTTTAGCGTTCTTGTACGGAAGTAATGATTGAGAAAAAACAGTTTGGCATACCAACAGCATGCAAACAAAAACAAAACTCTTTTTCATTTAATATTTATTTGTATTTATGAAGTATCGCCCTATCAGGTTTTCTTATTTGCTCTCCATCACCAAATCCTTACTACCCAATCCAGCACTTTGGGCCTTTACATAAAATTTGCCTTTATGCCCTTTCTTTGCCTTTACAATCACCAGCGCCATTCCATTAAAAGCTGGCCGCTCATGACCTTGAAAAGGAACAAAACTGGTGGCATCACCGTTGTCAGTAGCTACAATTTCCCCTGGTCCTTCCACAGAGAATTTAATCAGCGGATGCGAACGGGGCACTAACAAGCCATCTGTATCAGTTACTTTAACCGTAATGTAAGATAAGTCATCGCCCCCGGATTTGATCACCGAACGGTCGGCAGAAAGGGTAAGATTAGCCGCTTCACCGGTGGTTTTAACCACGTCGGTAGCCCATTGCTTTCCATTTTTATAACAAACTACTTTCAGTTCGCCTGTAGTATATTTTACAGAGTCCCAAATCAACCGAAAATCTTTTCCCGGTGTTTTTGTTTTCCGTCCCAGGCTCTTTCCATTCAAAAACAGCTCCGCTTCATCACCGGAAGTGTAAACGTTAACAGGTGTTACCTGTCCAATCCTTTCTGCCCAGTTCCAATGTGGTAAAATATGCGCCATGGGATAGTCAGGTCTCCAATGTGACTGATAAAGATAAAAACGATCTTTTGGAAACCCTGCTAAATCTACGATGCCGAAATAGCTACTTCGCGAAGGTGGGTTCTTTTTGCGGACCTCATCGAGCTTCGCCTCCAGTTCTTTCTTCTTTTCAGGATCGTTGCGAAAATTCTGCAAATTAGTTTCATCTGAATTATATGGTGTTGGTTCGCCGATATAATCAAAGCCGGTCCAAACAAATTCACCTAGCAGATGCGGATACCTGGCATTGGTACGAAACTGCTCGTCCGGAGAGCAGCCCCAACCCGGATAGGCGTTGTCATAAGAAGATATTTGCCAGTTTTGATATTCGTTTCCAAAAAAGTATTCACCACGCGATGATACACATGAGGAGGTTTCGCTACCAATGGTTGGTTTGTTCTTATAACGCGGGTCAGCATCCCATTTAGGCTGCTGGCTGAAAAAATAATTCACACCCATAATATCTAAACCTTCTACTGCTCCAACTTCACGGCCACCATCGGGATCATTATATCCGTTGGAAACAGGACGCGTGGGGTCCTCAGCCCGGACAATGTCGGCCAAATGCTTTGTCATTACAACATTACGCTGATCCATCACTTCATTTCCAATTGACCAGATAAATACTGAGGGATGGTTACGATCATGATGGACCATGGCTTTCAAATCCCTTTCATGCCATTCTTCATAAAGCTTGTTATAATCCAATTTACGTTTGCCATTTTTCCAGCAGTCGAACGCTTCGTCCCAAACCAGGAACCCCATCTGGTCAGCCAGTTCGAGCAATTCAGGCGCGGGAGGGTTGTGTGAAGTACGCAATGCATTACAGCCCATAGTTTTCAAAATTGTTAATTGCCTCCGCAACGCAGTTGTATTGATAGCAGCGCCCAGAGCCCCTAAATCATGATGGTTGCAAGTTCCCTGGATTTCAACCCTTCGGCCATTCAGCAAAAAGCCATTTCGGGCGGTAAATTCAATGGTGCGGATACCGAACGGCGTATCGTAAGTATCCATTAATTCACCATTTACAGTTACAGTAGTTTGGGCAATATAACGATTAGGCGAAAGAAGATCCCAGCGTTTTGGATTCTTAATTAAAGCCCGCGTTGCTATTACAGTACTTTTTCCGGGTTCAATTTCAACAACGGATTTATTGAAAGAAGTAACCTTTGCACCTTGTTTATTATTCCTGTCTAATTCAAATACATCTGTTTGAATACTTGCATTAACTACCGATTTACCTTGATTATCGATAGTTACGTCCATTTTAACCTTTGCCGAAGTTTTTGAAACGTCAGGAGTAGTAATGTAAGTACCCCAATTAGCAACATGCACCTGCTTTGTTTTAACCAGCCAAACATGACGGTAAATGCCTGCGCCCGGATACCAGCGCGAATCCCAGTTTTCGGTATCGAGCCGGACAGCTAATATATTCTCTTGTCCGGCTTTAATGTAAGGCGTTAAATCCATCCGGAAAGAATTATACCCATAAGGCCACGTGCCCACATATTTGCCGTTGAGCCAAATTTTCGCATTGGCCATGGCTCCGTCAAAATCTACAAATACCTGTTTGCCTGCATCCGTAGCCGGAAGCGTAAAATGTTTCCTGTACCAGCCTATTCCTTTCCAGGGTAATTTGCCCGTTGCTCCTTCCAATTCAATCCTGAACGGGCCCGTAATGGCCCAGTCATGAGGCAGGCTAAGTTTTTTCCAATCGTTATCATTGAACTTGACGCTTTCCAAATTCTTGGGTTCTTCAATCCTCGAAGCATCAGCTTGTAACCCATACCGGCCAAACAACCAGCCATCATCAAATGAGCGGGTATCAGCAGCCCCCATCCTGATAATGGGTTTACTTTGTGAAAATGAATTGGTAACTAGCAACAGCCCCATTACAATCAGGTTAACTGCTTTGATGAAATACAAACGATTGATGGAATTCATTCTTTCTAATTTAAACCTCCCTGCCCATGATACAATTGTACCGGTTTATCCAATTGCAATTTAACAACTGTAATATAAGGGTCTTTATCTTTTTCCGGCACGTTTATAAAAACAATGCCGGGTACTGAGCTCCATGATATTTTCCCCACAACTTTTGGTTTTAGGTGAACATCTGTCCCAACCACCTGAACATCTTTAATGGTGTTTACCAAGCCTTTCAGCATAATATTTCCAGCGGTTTGCCCCGGTAAAAAAAGATAAATAACGGTTGAATCTTTTGATAGGGTGGTAGGCCCATAAAAATGGCCCTGGGGCAAGCCAGGCAGCGTCCCGAAAATTCCTTCTCCATTTTTCTTGTTCCACTTTCCCAGTTCCTTTAAAATATTTACTTGTTCTGCAGGGATAGTTCCGTCTTCTTTGGGGCCAATATCCAATAAAAGGTTCCCGCCATTGCTAACCGCGTCGACAAAAAGGCTAATTACTTCAAACGGTGTTTTATAATTGTCATCATCAGGATGATAGCCCCAGTTGTTATTGGTTGTCATACACAATTCCCACCAATTAAATTTGGGGCGGCTAATCGGGAAGTTTTGTTCGGGTGTATCGTAATCACCATACCCTTGCAACCTGCCATTAATAATAGCTTCTGGCTTGATATTTAAAATTTGTTTCCGCACTTTTTCTGCCTGCCATTCGTCGGCGCTGTGTTCCCAGTCGCCATCAAACCACCAAAGGTCAGGTTTATATGCTTTATTTACCTCATCAATTTGTGCCTGAAAAAATTGTTGAAAACGCTGCCACTTTTTCGGATTATCAGCAACCTTGTACCTGCTGCTGTCTTTTAAAAACCCCGGGTAATCGGGATGGCTCCAATCTATCAATGAAAAGTAGGCCCCGCGTTTGATCCCTCTTTTATCTAAAGCCTCATAAAAGGGTTTTAACACATCTCTTTTTGCAGGCGAATTGTCAACTACATTAAAATGATGCTGTTTTGTGGGCCACAATGCTACCCCATCATGATGTTTGGTAGTAATAACTGCATATCGTGCCCCGGTTTCTTTAATTAAGTCAGCCCATTCTTCCGGATTATACCTGGAGGCCGTGAATCCTTTTATTTGCTTCATGTAATTTTCATAGCTGATTTTTTTATTGTGAAAACTCCAGCTTTCATCAATTCCATTTACCGAGTAAATGCCCCAATGAATAAAGATGCCCAGTTTTGCATCGGCAAACCACTGCATTTTTTTCCTGATAGAATCAGGGTTGGTTTTTTGCTGGGCATACACGGTTGCAGAATAAAAGAAGAGGCTGGCAACCATTAAAATGTGCAGTGAAAGGTGTTTTTTAATCATAATAAAAGTTCAAGATAAATTCATAACGCTCTATGTGGGTACACTTCGGGTTTAAACCCTGGATGTTTCAATCCAGCTTTCCAAAATATAATCGGTATACAAATAAAGGCTTTGGTAAAAGGCGAAAGTTTTGTGTTTTTATCTTGTTATTAAGCGCTATTGGGATTTATCAGGCAAAATGTTCATAAATGTGTTTATTGAATTGAATTTTCATTTATTCTGTATCTCAATACCCGGTTCAATTAACTGATCTCGGGCCGGGAGCCTAACCAGGGAAAGGGTTTCTGCAAACAAATAATTTACTATTGATGCGGAGAAAATTACTCCGGCTGCATTTGCATTTTTTTCTCTATGACCTTTTAAATCGTGCTCAACTAATACCCTCCCAAAGCATTATTTACTAGCGTGTTAATCACTAATAAGCCATTTATATCAATCCCGTTTAAAATTCAAACCGCTTGCGTGTGCGCAATAAGAAATTAATTAATAGTTGAGAGATTCCGCGCCTAAAGACAGGATTAACAGAAATATTAAATATACTGTATGACCATATTATTTACATATTCTCTCGTCGAAAATTCCAATATCGCTTAATAATTGGGTAAAAACATAAAACTTTAAACCTTTCGCTACTCCTTTATTTGTGGACCAATTATATCGGGGATAAGCTTGGCTGAAGACCAAAGCTTATGCCCAAAAACAGCATTACTTTAAGCCTCAAATACAGGCAATTACTTATGTAATGTGCCTGTATTTATTTAAAAAGGCCAAAAAACACAAAAAAAGTAATTATGATGATAATAATGGCAGACAGGAACATGAAGGGATAAAGCAAGATTATTACTTTATTTCAGAGGACATCGAGGCATCGCACCAGCTTTATAAAAATGACAATAACGATGAATGACATTATTAATAAATAGCAAACACCTGCATTTATTAATAATTCTTCATACGCATTTATGCTGATTGTGCAGAGTCAGAAAACATCAGCAATCTTTCATTTTTTAAGCATGAAACGAAAGCCGATTAACTGGTAATTAACAATTAATTATATACACAAATCAAATTTCAAAACAACTTAAATTATTATGCAAAAACTCTACAACTATTTGAAGGGGTCGTTATTGCTAATGCTAATTGTAGTGGCAAACAGCGCCTTCGCCCAAACTACAATTACCGGTACAGTAACTGATGATTCGGGCCCCCTTCCAGGGGTAACTATTTCTGTTAACGGCACAGGAACGCAAACACTTTCCAATGGTAAATATTCCGTAACAGCGTCAAAGGGATCCATTTTAAAATTCTCATTTATTGGTTATTTCACCAAAGAAGTAAAAGTGGGAGACCAGAGTGTTATTAATGTTAAACTTGCACCAAATAATGCCCGACTTAATGAAGTGGTAGTAACTGCTTTAGGTATCAATAAAGAAAAGCGGTCATTGGGCTATGCTTCTACTACCGTTAAAGCGGAAGAACTTACTAAAACAGCTGCTACAAATTTCGCAACCGCGTTATATGGTAAGGTTCCCGGAATGAGGATTGCTTCTGCACCTGGTGGAGCAACCAGCGGGGTATCTATTCAGCTACGCGGGGTAAACTCCATTTTAAATACTAGTACACCATTAATTATTATGGATGGTGTGCCGATTCATGATGTGGACAGGAATAATCCCAGCTTTCTTAATGGAAATCGTATAGGAAGCAACGGGTTGGTTGATCTGAATGCAGAGGATATAGAAAGTGTTTCGATACTGAAAGGCGCTTCAGCCGCTGCCCTTTATGGCTCAGAGGCGAACAATGGAGTAATATTAATTACTACCAAAAATGGAAAGGGCTCAAAAGGCGTGAGAGTTGATTTTAACGCCAATTACACACAAGATAAGGTTGCCTATTTGCCAGATTATCAAAATGTAAGGGGTGCTGGAATGCCGGTACAACTTGGAGTATACGGAGAAGATGCTAATGGCTTTAACTCCAAAACTTATCCCATTAACGGGGTGCCTATGAGAGCTACTGTACAAGGCTCATTAAACTTTGGGCCGCTATTTGACGGTAAGCCCATACTTAGCTGGGACGGCGTGGTACGACCTTATTCTGCCCAAAAGAATAACTACGACGGCTTATTTCAAACTGCACACAATTCAAATGTGAACGTTGCATTTTCACATGCTACCGAAAATTCGAGCACAAGGTTTTCACTTTCAAATATAAATACCGAGGGCGTTAGTCTTGGTTCGCACAATCAAAAAGTCACTGCTAATTTAAACAGCAACTTTAAATTGAGTAAGAATTATTCGGTAGATGTTTTAATAAATTTCATACACCAGGACATTAATAATCGTCCATACTCAGTAAACAATTTAACGCAAGGGTTTACCGGCATGATGCCCCGCTTTGATAACGGGCAATGGTATTTGAATAAATATAAAACAAGCCTTGGCTATAAATATGTGACCAATACCAACCAGAGTTTAACGCCGAATGAAAATTTAATATATCCGAATGTAAGAACTGACATATTGGATTTTGTATGGAATGTTAAGGAAAATAAAACCCAGGAAATCAGCAACCGGCTTATCGGCAGCGTTACTAATAACTGGCAAATTGTTAAGGATTTAAACTTGCGCGCCAGGCTTTCTGCAGATCTGACAGGCGGCAACACCATTAACAAAAATTCAACTGCTGTACCTACAATATTTGGTTATGATGCTAATCAATCCGGCTCATTTGGGCTTTTATCAAACACATTTAATATTTTATACGGTGAAGTGTTGTTGACTTATGATAGGAAAATCACGTCAGATATAGGTATGAGCCTGATGGGCGGCTATAATGCAGAAAGAGATTTTGCCTACAATACAAGTATTAGTACAAATGGCGGGCTTACCGCAGACAATAATTTCGATATAGCTGCATCTTATTTAACACCTACCGGCTCGGGTTCTCAAACTTTCCTGTCGAAAGATGCCTTATTTGGTACCGTTAACGCAAACTTTAAAAAATATTTATATGTTCAGGGAACGCTAAGACAAGACAGGACTTCAACGATGAATCCTAGTCAAAATACGTTTGTCTATCCTTCCGTAAATTCAGGTTTTGTTTTTTCAGATGCATTTCATCTGCCTTCTTTTATCAGCTATGGCAAACTTCGTGCGTCATGGGGTATTGTGGGTAGCTACCCAATCTCTTACCAGGCCAACATTGCCTATAATCAAGGCACTTTGGGTGTTCAACGCCCTGGCACAGGAGCCCTGCTTACCACTACCACCAGGGATCCCTTTGGTAACGATGCTATCAGGCCTGAGAAAAAGCATGAGTATGAATTTGGGATAGAAACCAAGTTTTTCCAAAATCGAATAAACCTGGATGTGACCTACTATAATGCAAGAATTGTAGATCAACTTTTAAATCTTGCTCTTCCTCAATCTGCCGGTGCATCTGCGGTACTAACCAATATTGGTGAGTTGAGTAATAAGGGATTTGAATTGGCTATTAGCGGCACCCCGATACTAACCCCAAAATTCAGCTGGGAAACAGGCTTAAACTTTGCGTCAAACCAGAATAAGGTTGTGAAATTATCTACCGGCGCTTCTGAATTAATTCACCAGGATTTTGATGGTAACGCTGCTGTGCTGAAGTCTGTTGTAGGCCAACCTATGGGTGATTTTTACGCGCACCCGATTGCTACTGACAGCAAAGGACAAAAGATAGTAGGTGATGACGGCGTATATGTATTAGATGCCAATAAAATGCAAAAATATGGCAATGCCATGCCAAAAGCAGTTGGTGGTTATTACAACACGTTCAATTACAAATCTTTTACTTTAGAATTATATGCTGACTTCCGTTTTGGAGGATCTGTAATGCCATCAGGTCTTGCCTGGCTGACAAGCCGAGGCCTTACCAAAGAGAGCCTAAACCATATGGATAAAGCTCACGGTGGACTTAGCTATTATATGGACGCAAGTGGCAAAGGAATTCAAACAAGTGCAGCCCAGGGCCCTGCTGGACAAACAGTGTATAACGATGGTATGCTGATGCCAGGGGTAACAGCGAACGGATCGGCTAACACCAACGTAATTTCTCAAGCTTATTATTATTGGAACGTATACAACTGGGGCGGACCTCAGTACAGCGAATCGGAGTATTCTTTATACGTGCAAAAGAATTCTTATATAAAGATGAGGGAAATTTCTTTTGGTTATTCATTACCAACAAATATTGCCGGAAAACTAATGGCCAAAAACATAAAACTTTCGGTATTTGGACGTAACCTATTTTATCTGTACAGAACAATCAAAGGCATGGATGCAGAACAACTTACTGCCGGTGCAATGTGGAATCAACAGACCACTAATTTAGGCACCAATCCATCTACCAGGACATATGGTATGATGCTAAGGGCTAGTTTTTAATTATTAACAAGAGAAAAATAATAATCATGAAAAAAATATTTTTAATTGCGGCACTGCTAATAGCTACGGGTATAACATCCTGTAAAAAAAGTCAACTTGCCGACGCATATGTGAATCCGGCAACTGCTCATAGCACAACATTAGAGAAACAGTATGCAGGATTTTTATCATCCGACCTGGATTATGTAATGTATCGTTACTGGAACTATTTTGTTATATTACAAAGCACTGCGCTGCATTACACACAAGCAGTTGGCTGGCAAAATGCTCCAGGCCAGTATATTCCAGGTGCTGCTTCCATCACTGACAGGTGGAACAATTTCTATACTTTTCTTGCTCAATACAAGGAGTTTCTGCACGTGTATTCACAGTTAACTGCTACAGAACAAAAAAACAAAAGGGTCTATTTGATTACCGCCACGATTCATTTTTATGACCAAACCCAAAAAGTAGTGGATTTACACGGCGATATTCCATGGTCTGAGGCCGGCTTGTTAAGTACAAATGGAGGAAATTACTCAAAATCATATGCTAAATATGATGATGCAGCTTCCATATATACTAAAATGCTGGATGATTTGAAAGGCTATGCAGATGAGTTAAATACCATCAGCATATCTCCTGCTGTGTCATCGGTAATAGCAACACAGGATTTTATCAATAATGGCGACTTGACAAAGTGGAAAAAGTATTGCAATTCGCTGCGTATAAAATTATTGACAAGGGTATCCGGCGTATCAAGTTTTCAGTCAAGGGTAAGTACAGAAATTGCTCAGATAGCATCAACTCCCGCCACCTATCCTATTGTATCTTCAAATGATGATAACATTTTAGTTAAGGTGTACGATTTGAATACGCCTATTTCGAGCGACTTTTATAGTGGCATAATTGGTTGGGGCGATAATGACGTTGCAAGCAAAAAAATGATCGACATAATGAACACCAATGGCGACCCAAGATTAAGGGCAATGTTTCAACCTGGTGCTAAAGCGGGAAATACGTATGCCGGATTAGATCAGTCTTTAATTGGTTCAGACCAACAGCCTTTGATAGCCGGAGGCACTTTGTCGAGGTATAATTTTTCTACACTCAGTAAAAACAGATTTTTACCTGGCATATTGATAACTTCTGCTGAAGTGAGCTTTTTGCTGGCCGAATATTATTTGAATGCCGGGAATGACGCAGCGGCACGGACGGCTTATGAAAATGGCATTTCCCAATCAGTTGATTTCTACTACTGGTTGCGTACGTTAAGTAATGACAGCTCGGCAGGCCCTTTAGCACCAACTTCTACGTCTGAGAAGAATACCTATATTACAAGTAACGGTATAAACTGGTTAAATGCTGCAACCACAGCTGATAAATTAAAGTTGATTGCCATTCAAAAATGGACAAACTATAGCATTTTACAACCGCTTGAAAGTTGGGCTGAATACAGAAGAACAAAACTGCCGGCATTTTCATTTGTAAATGATCCGTCAAGCAGTGTGCTTCCTCAGCCCCCAACGAGGTGGATTTATCCTACCAGCGAGCAAACATACAATACTGCAAACTACCAGGCAGTAAAGGCTAAAGATAGTTTTACTACCAAGGTGTTTTGGGACGTAAAATAGGCTTTATTAAAAATGATTACAAAGGGGGCTGTCTCACAAGGACAGCCCTTTTGTTTTTATATCCTGCCTTGAACCCGGGCATTCTACGATACCCGATTATTCCAATCAATGTGCTTGGGAGCAATCATAACCCCGTCAATGCCGCCCGGACGTCCATGATTTTCGACTAGTGTGATTTTTGGTTTTATACCAATCATCAAGTACTGGCTTTAGCGACAAATTATTTCGCGCCGACTGAAGTGGCATTCAACGGACGACAATCCTATAGTTCTAAATAAACTAAAGAAAAAAGAGGCTGTTCCAATAATATGAAACAGCCTCCATTGAAAAGGTTAAAGGTTATGCTTTGTAAAAATCAGAATTTAGCCTTAGCCTATGAGCTCCTGCTATCGTTAAAAATACTTTTTTGTTGACAAACAATCCAATGCCCAAACCGGGTGTCGGAATAGCAAATACAAATCAATTTGTATGAGGCAAGACGCCTGCTTTTTCAATTTTGGTGATAGCATTTCTACCGATCTGTTTGCCTTAATATGGGGAAAAAAATTCGGAGTGGCTGTTTAACCACCCCGAACAATCAATAAAAAATTATTTGAATATGGTGCACTAGAAATTTGAAGGATTACCAGTGTCCCACCACAGGCGGGTTGCAATATCATCTTTTGCACCGGCGCCCATTTTTGATACGGCATCTGCAACAGCCGCTGTATTACCCGTTCTTTCACCATTCACAAAAGGCATTCTTTTGATCCACTGATCAGCTGGGATAACACCCCAATCAGGGCTGCTGTCATTCTTGGCTACATGCGGAATTTTAGGATAGCCAGTTCTTCTGAAGTCTACCCAGGCTTCCAGCGTTTGCGTAAACGCAGCGAGGTATTTCTGGGTAAGAATCTTCTCCAGTTTCAATTCATTATTATCAGCATCATTCCATGCTACGGTAATCGTAGAAAGTGCAGTAAAATTATTCCGTGCGTCAACAGGATCTGTATAGCTAACAGGCTTACTTGTATTGTCAGCCAGATACGCGTCTACACCAGGAGCTCCCCAGTCTGCAAAAGATAATCTTACGCCATCTTCATAATTAGTCTTCGGATCACCTGCTCCGGCCCAGCCTCTAAGTCCCGCCTCAGCCTTAAGAAATGACACTTCCGCTGCAGTAAAATCCCTTCTGGTTGTTACACTGTTAAAATCGTTAGATACCTTGGAGAAAGGAACATGATCGGCTTTTGCTTTAATGTAAGCTCCGTTACGGATGCCTTTATAGGGAGTAGCTGGATGATCAGCGGCCAAAGCTGGGTTATCTAAGGGAGCAAAATATTTCGAAATCCTGCCATCTTTTAAGCCAACCATAAATGATTCCATTGGTGCACCCATACGGGTATCATCCCACTGGTAACAAATCTGGGCAACGGGCATAATATTTCCTACTAAGGAATTGGTAAAATTGTCCGCATTGGTGGTTATTAATCCAGCCGGATCAGACAATGCTTTTTCACCCTGGGTTTTGGCGGTTGCCGGGTCAACTTTTGACAAACGCATCGCCAGTCTCAATCTCAATGAATTTACCACTTTCATCCATTGAGGGATACTCCCTTTATAGGCGGTTGGATCAAATTTTGCAAAACCTGCGTATGTTTTATTTGCAGCAAAATCTGTTTGAATGGAATCGAGTTGTTTAAAGTAAAGGGTGTACAAATCAGATTCTTTATCATACAAAATAGAGTTAGCCGTGCTGCCATAATTGGAATAAATAATAGGCCCGTGGATAGCCGTTAGTTTAGAAGTGGCCAAAACACTTACAAGCTTAGCCCAAGTGGCAAAAAGGGGCAATTTATTGTCTTTGGCCAATGTGATGACTTGTTTTGCCGGGGACATTACACTACCATATACGCGGCCCCAATATACGTTCCAACGCATGTAATAGGTAGTGTTGTTTACATTACCCACAAAATCGGTGGGCGTAGCCATATATCCCATCCATGAATCATAACATAAATCCTCTTCAATCTGGTGACCGTTCAAGTTAAATATCATACCCGAAAACGGAGACCCTACGAGGTTAAAATCCTGTTTAAGCAACTCATCGGAAATTTGATTGGGGTCCTGGTTTGTTTTAACAAAATCCTTTGTGCACGACCCGAGTATAATCAAACATAATATCGCAATAGTTATCTGTTTCATATCAATTTTTTTTAAAATGTAAACTTCACGTTAAATCCAAACGATCTTGTAGAAGGCAAGCCAAATACATCATTGGACTGCATGGAATTGCTTGTGCTCATGGATTGTTCAGGATCGTAAGGGGCCTTTTTATATAAGAAGAATAAATTCCTTCCTACTAAAGACACTGAAGCATCTTTGAAAATGGGGTTTTCGCCTTTCGACTTGAAAGTATAGCCCAATACCAATTGAGCCAATCTTACATTTGTTCTGGAAAATATATAAGGCTCCATGATTTTATTCCTGTCACCAACCGCTGAGTAATAAGTATATGGATCAATTGATGTAACAGCTGTTCCTGTAGAACTAACGGCATTGATGGGCACACTACCTTTATCTCTTGCTACTGCTGTTCTTTCACTTACACCATAAGAGTCAAGGAATGCCTCTGTTTTAGAGAATGCAACGCCCCCAAATTTCCCATTGATAAGAAAGCTGGCAAAGAAATTATTGTAGGTAAAACTGTTGTTCCATCCAAGCAAGTAGTCAGGGTTAACATTTCCTACTTTTGTCTGTGTTGCTGCTTTGGTTGGAACCCCGCTGGCATCCAATATAATTTGACCAGCATCGTTTCTTGCAAATTTGTAGATATACACATCGTTGAAAGAACCACCTGCTTTAATAATTGAGGCAAAACCTTCATCATCGCCACCTACCTGGTAGTTTGGATTGGACGCAATTAATTCAACAATTTTATTTTTGTTCTGCGAACCGTTGATTGCAGTTTTCCAGCTAAAAGTGCCTGAGCGAATAGGATCCGCAGTCAGCGTAAATTCAAATCCATGGTTGTCAATCTTTCCGGCATTAACAAAGTAAGTTGTATAACCCGAACCAGAAGGCGCCGCCAGGGTAAGGAACTGATTGGTACTAATATCTTTGTAATAAGTGAAATCCAGTCCGAGTCTATCATTGAAAAATTTGATTTCGGTACCATATTCATGACTTACAATCTTCTCTGGTTTTAGGCTAGTAAAAGGTACCTGGGTATTCCTGTTTATACCTCCAATACCACTTGGGTCGCCTGTACCACCAATACTATTCAATGGATTTACCACGTTAAACGGCACTTCATTTGCAGTTTGAGACAACGCTGCTCTCACTTTAAAGAATGAAATGGCTTGTGGCAATTGCACCATTTGGCTAATAATAGCAGTAAGGCCAAAGGAAGGATATAGATAAGACTCGTTTCCGGTAAGAGCGAGGGTGGAGGCCCAGTCATTACGTACAGCAATATCAGCGAATAAAAAGTTTTTATACCCTATTGTTGCGTTTGCAAAAGCACCCTGTTTCAACGTTTGATTGATGGTACTGTTGAACATTATGTTATAAGGAATATTGGCAAAAGTGAAAAAGTTAGGGTATTGTAATGATACCGTACCATTGTTTACATTCATACCATCGTTAAATGTATTTTTCTGGTAGCTAACACCAGCCAATGCATTTAAACTAAATTTTCCAAATGTTTTGTTATACGTAAGGATACCGTCTGTATACAGCGCCTGATCTGTGTATTTTGTATAATTCCAGGTTCCATTCGGGCTAACACTTACTGAGTTGCCGGCTGCAGCATAGCGAAAATCTCTCAGAACATTATTGTAATCAACATTGCCTCTTACTTCAAACTTAAGATTCTTCGCAATTTCATAGGCGAGTTTCACATTGGCAATCGCCCGTTTGGATGTTTCCAGTTTAGAATCGTTATTAATTTCCCAGAAAGGGTTATTTTGTTTTTCTTCAGTGGAATACCAGTTCATTTTATACAAATTCCTGTTGGTGTCAAATACCTGGTAGTTTTGTTTATAGGTGTCAAAGTTCCGGTCCCTTGCAAACAAATACAAACCGGTGAGCGGGTTGTTATAGTAACCGGCCCCAGGGCGATTTTTAGACTTTTCGGCAGAGATCATGACATTGGAACTTATAGTAAGCTTGTCATTTAACAATTTAGTACTCTGGTTGAACGAAAAATTGTTTTTATCATAAGTATTTGTTGGAACGATACCTTTTGCTGACGTATTTGCGTAAGAAAAATAGACGGTTGTTTTGTCTGTACCTCCATGTATTGCTACTGAATTGGTAATAGTAGAACCTGTTTGGAAGAAGTCTTTAATATAATTTTTTTGATAACTATCAGATTTAACAACAGTTTGTCCGGTAGGTGTCCAGCTGTAATCGCCACCTGTTGTGCCATAACGATATTGAAAATCAGGAAGCCCCGATACCTTATCGAAAATAGAACTGGAGTTAAAGTCGATGGATACTTTACCGGCTTTTCCTTTTTTAGTGGTAATTAATATTACGCCATTGGCGCCCTGGCTGCCATAAAGAATGGAAGCGCTGGCCCCTCTTAAAATGCTGATACTTTCAATATCGGCAGGATTGATTGTTGAAAGTCCATCCCCGCCATCTGTTCCACCATAAGAACCGGGCTGCGGCGTTTTGTTGTTTACCATTGGAATACCATCTATTACATAAAGGGCCTCGCTGTACCCCAGCAAAGATTTATTCCCTCTTAGAACCGCCTTAGTAGAGCCACCCGCACCCGAGTTGCTGATCTTGATATCAAGGCCTGCCGCCTTGCCGCTAAGGGCATCCACAAAATTGGTGTTAGCTGCTGTTCTCAATTCATCACCTCCTATCTGCTGAGAAGCATAGGTTAAGGATTTCTTTTCTCTTTTAACACCCAAAGCTGTTACTACAACTTCTGTTAATTGATTGGGATTTTCAACAAGAACAATGTTTAATTGGGTCTGTGATGAAATGGTCACCTCTTGTTTAATATAACCTAAATAACCAAAAACCAGTACTTCGCCAACATTAGCGTCAATTGAAAAGTTACCATTTACGTCGGTTTGTGTGCCGCGCGAGGTGCCTTTAACCAAAATACTCACGCCAATAATAGGTTCGCCTTTAGAATCCTTTACCACGCCCTGTATTTTAGAAGCGTTATTGTCACGAATGGAAGCTTCATTAAGCTGCGAAATATCACCTGTATTTTGTACTACACCGATGTAATTACCAATTGCTTTAAATTGCAATTGTGTTTTATCGTGCAACAGCCCCAATACATCCGTCAATTGCAGATTTTTTATGTGAAGGGTAAGCGGCGGCAACTGGCTGAATATCTGTTCGTCATAAACAAACGTCACTTTCGCCTGGCGTTCTATAAGTTTAAAAACTTTTTTAACACTTACCTTCTCAACGTTGAAATTCATCTCCTGGGCCCGTGTACCGCTAGCCATCAGGAGGGTCGAACAGCATATTTGTATGCTGATGATAATTGTAGAAATGCGCATGCATTTTCGGAGTAAGGGCAGTACTTTGCCGTAAAAATTCATCATATTTGTTTGGTTTAATATTCTGTTAAACTAAAGCCGTCTGTATATGGGTCTCAAGCATATATGCAGTGGCTGCTCTTCTTTCCGGGGACATTCGAAGTGTTCCCGGTTTCTTCCTTTTCTTAGCTGCTAAGTCCGGATCATTTTATTTAATAACTACGGTGCTATCATTGGCTATCTGGTATTTAAAGTGTTTGGTGAAACTTAAAATTTCCATAATGGTATCTAAGCGTTGATTGCTTAGTGTTATAGATATACGCTCATCCAGCAATTGTTTATTATCTACCGTAATGTGTGTATTGTATTGCTTTTCTAATGCCTTGAATATGTTGTTCAAATTCTCCTGCTCAAAAACAAGCGGGCTTTTGCACCATAAATTCACAACCGATTCGTGGACTGACTCTTTTTTTATTTGATTGTTAGAATTAGATAAAATAACTTGTTGTTTTGGTAACAACATAATAGCATGTTGACTGCGTTTGCCGTTCAAAGTAACACCTACCTTACCGCTAACTACACTAACTTTAGTTGTTCCTTCTTTTTGATTAGCGTTTACATCGAACGATGTTCCGAGTACCGTTATATTCAGGCTTTCGGTTTTTACAATAAATGGATGCTCACTTTGGTGCTTTACATCAAAAAAAGCACGGCCCTCTACTAATTCAACCTGGCGGATTTTCCCTAAAAAAACTTTGGGGTATTTAAATATTGAGTGGGCACTAAGCCAAACTTTTGAGCCATCAGGCAATATCACCTCCATAATCCGGGGTGCAATTATCTTAGCAATATGTGTACTCATTTTATCACCTGCCTGATTCGACCAGTTGAAATACCAGGCAAGGCTCGAGGCGATAAAAATGACGGTAGCGGCAACAGAAACAATATAAACAACCATCCGTCTTACAAAGGCGGGATGCTTATTTATGGGGGGAGCCTCGTTTATTTTTAGCTGGAGATTCTTGAATATCCGTTGTTTAATATCCGCTTCTGATTCCGGGTGTTCAATGGAAACATTTATAACCTGATCATCATCATGGACTGTATTATACCATTGCTCAAGCAAGTTCTTCTCCTCCGCCGATGCCTCACCGCCCAGGTATTTTGCTGCTAATTGTTGTAGTTCTTTCTTATTCATCTGGCTAAGTATGCCGCTTTTACAACTATAGAGTCAAAAAAGAGATAAATACCCTTGCCCGGAATTGAAAATTTCTGCGTTTTTTTTCCTACAATAAAATAACTTGTTTAACAGGGAAAAGGGATAGCCGGATTTATTTAATAAATAACCGCATCACCAGTATAAAAAATAAAAGGTCGCTCATGGGGCCATCAAAATTTGCCCTGATTACACGCAGGGCCTTGGTCAGGTGTCCTTCAGCAGTTTTTGGGGAAATATTCAAGTTTTCAGCTACTTCAGCTAATGGCATGTCCTGTAATTTGTTATACTGAAAAACCATGCGGCATTTTTCAGGTAGTTTATTGGACATGTTCGTGATGATTTCCAATAAAATTTTTTGATTAATATCTATTTCTAAAATTGCTTCGACATTTAGAATGCCCAATAAATTTTCCTGTCGTTTAGATTTTTTTATTTGAGCAGCGTGGCGGTAAACTGCATAACGGGTCATAGCGGCAAGGTAAGGGACTATCGATTTGATAGATAATGACTCCCTTTTTTTCCATAAAGTAAGAAATACTTCCTGCACAATTTCTTCTGCAACGCAGGTCTCCTTAAGCAATTTATAAGCAATAAAGTATAATTTGTCCCAATAGCGATCGTAAATTTCAGTAAAAGATAATTCATCCCCCTTCTTTAAAAGACAGATCAATTCATCATCATTCATTAACTGAAACTTTTTCAATAGCTTTAAAAATTGTGTATAAATTTATATAAACTTAACATATCTCCCGATACTTCTTATATTTTTTTAAAAAGTTTCTATCAATTCAGCTATCCGCAAAGTGTATAAGGTGTGAGATAATTAAAATGATCACAGTAGTTATTTGTCCCGAGGCACTTTTTAATTACCTGTTTGGCCATTTTGCAATATCGCACAAAAACAATATTAAATTTGGGATAAGTTTTAAAAGCTGAAATTATTGAAAAAAAACATATTCGTAATATTTTTTTTACACAAACGTTTGCGCAGTGGTTCATAAAAAACAGGCCCACCAGCTAAAACCAACGTTTAGCATGTTAAAATCAACCCTTAAATAATTGATAATTAAATAAATACAAGGAGTTCTACCAGAAAGCTTGATGCAAACGTTTGTTTTTACTTTCCAGACGGCGGGTGACTTCATTGTCACATTCACTGCAACTATTTGATGGCGGAAAATTCAGGGATAGGTTTACTGTAAACTACCTCACCCAACTTAAAACTGTACATGGGAAAAAGCTGCCGCCTGAAAATATCAGGAACCCCCTGGCCGACATTTTTTTTGACTGCCAGGGCCCCAGAAAAGCGTGAACACTTTTTTCGTTCCGGCTTATTTTATTATTTCTACGGCTTCTTTTTTATTCAAACCCTTAAACTGCATTTCTATTTTCGGCGGCTCTTCCCCTCCAAAAGAGTTGTCGATAATAATCGTGTGGGCGCCGGATGAAACAAACGGCGGAAGCGAGGACATTTTATAAGTTCCCTTAAGCTTACCGCGTTCGTTGTACAGCTGAAGATACTCCGTGCCATCGCAAACAATGCTTTCATTCGCCTTTAGCTCAACAGCCACATTTATTTCAGCATAATTGTCGAGTTGCAGTTTAATATTGCTCACGATTCCTGATTTCCCCGCAGCCTTTATACGAAATTGCAGGGGTTGCTCTTTGTACTCCTGGATATATGTCCACGTAGTAGTTGTAGGTTCGCCCGGCTGACGCTCAAATTTTTCCCTAACAAATACCTGCGATAACGTATATTGATACAAGTTCCATTTTCCATCTTTTACTTTCTCTAAATGAAAATCATTCCGGAGATTTTTCAGGTCCTCCCGCTGTTTAGCATTAAATGCATTGCCGGTACGGGCGGTCTCCCATTCCCGGATGGCATCAAGCAATTGCGACGTAATGGGGTTTGTCCTCAATGCCTTAGGGCGGGCAACCATAGCGAACCCAGCATTATAACCCGCTGCCCGGGCCAGCATCGATTCCATTTCAACCATTGTAGTATTTTCGGTCAACAAATACCAGCCCAGCATGTGCGGCATTAAGTTTCTGTCGAACAATCCCTGGTTATCAATGCGCGACTGTTGCATACTTTCATTGAAGCCACCATACCAGGGTTCGCCCCAATTATAATATGAGCCAATGTTCCAGAAAAAGGTTTTACTATTGCTGGTTCCGCAAATAAATTCATGTTTCATGTTATCATAAACATCTTTTGCGAAAAGCTCAATGGCATAATCACCTTCTCCTGATGCAATGCAACCTTCATGTCCATCAAAATCAAAATGGTCAACCCCGGTTTCATTAAACAGGTTAGCCATGTTTCGGGCAATTTCACGCTGTAAATCCAGGTTTGGGAAAAATACCTGGTAAGGATGATCAAACAACTTGCCCACGGTTTCGCCCTTTTTATGAGCCGAAGTAACAGTACCAAAAGCCCCGCGCTGACAATCAAGTAATTTGTAAGGAGAAGTATTGGTTACAGATTTATAGCGGATGAGCTCCTTCCCGATTTTTACAGTATGCAGGTTATTATTTGTTTCCTGGTTAAAATATTCGGGAGATGATACCTCAATTTCTTTTTGCTGTTGATCTATTTCGTGCAGTAGCAGCGCAGTACCTGTTAAACTAAGCCTGTCATCTGGTACAGGCGTAACGTATGAATCATTGGTATTGATAAAATTGGTCAGTGTGTGTACGCCAAAATGCAAACCTGCAGCGTGTGCCTTTTCCACGCTTTTTTTTAAACCATCTTTTCCATTTGGAAAAAATTCGGGGTTAAGTGTATAATGTCCCCAACTTTTAAATGGTCCTTCATGGTAAAGAGATATCAGGCCTGCTTTTTTAGTGTAAGCTATCATTTCATCCACATCCTGCTCGCTAAAAGAAGAAATAAGGTAAGATCGGCCATACTCAGTTGATTTTTTAAACCAGGTTTTATTAACGGTTGGATATGGCAATTTTTCATCAACAGTAATTGTTTCTATAACATCAAGAGTTTTAGACTCGGCGCATGTGAACAAAGCGATTTTACTCCCCACCACAGTTTCTCCTTTTATTGCCTGAACAGGCATGTTTTTAAATTGCCCGCCCCAGGCATCAACCAGTCGCTCTCTATCCCGATTGATGGTGTATGCCTGTAAAGTACTACCCCATACGTAGGCCGTGGCCGCATTACCCCGTCCCCAGTTGCTTCCCTCGCTGTTGGGAAAGTCTCCACCCAATGTTTTTACATTGAGCACCTGCACACCCACTGCTACCTCCCCATCGCGTACCACGCCGATTACTTCGCCCACTGTTTTATGAATGGTAGTTTTGAAGGGCCCCCAAATAACAGCATCGATGTTTTTTCCTGGTGTTGCTTTTACAATTTCCAGTGTAAGGTGTGTGTTTTTTGGGGTTACTTTTATTTCAACAGTAACATCTATGGGTTGGTATTTTAAACTAATTGTTTTGGCTGAACTATTATAGGCCATCCTTGCAGGAAGATATTTTTTATTGTTACTCACTACGGTAAGCAATGCAGAAAGCGTATCGGTGTATAAATAGTTCTTGCCAGATTGCGGATTACTTAACTCTGTAAGAAATCCTTTTTTATCAAGTCCAAGTCTCAAACTACCGGTACTAAATTGTACCTGGGCATCAGCATTTAGGACCGACAAAATGAATAAAGCCTGTAATATTTTTTTTATTAAATTAGAAATCATTGTTTTTTTATTATAGCCGCAATTTAATTATCGTAGTACCATATATAATATTATGATGTTCAAAATATCACGCAATCGTTTGACTTAACCCTGCAATTTACGTTATAGAACTTCCATGTTACTTAATTTCATGTGCAGCCGTCGTAAAAAACCGGTGATCGTCATAACTGCCCCGCCTAAAGGAAATTTAACGAATATAAAGCGTGTTTAACAAAACAGCGAACTGTATCAGTATCCCTGCGGGGATCTACGTCACGATTTTAAGATGTCTCACATTACAGTCTCAAACCATAGGATAGCTAAATGTTTACATCAATCACACATTATTAATATTATATTAATATCAATAGAATATAAGGTGTTTATATCCTAAACCATACATTATTAAAAACAGCTGCAGAACCGACAATTAAAAAGAATACCACTGTATATCAAACGTTTGTGCGATGTGTATTTAATATCAAATCGCCATACTTGATTATTTTTATATCAGATTATTTAAAAGTATAAAAGCACATTATTATATATTAATTTAGAAAACCTTACATCCTTGAGAAAGATGATAAGCAAGGGATTTTTAAACATGAGATGATCCCGATTTAGTTGATCGCGTTCCGGGGTGAGATCCGGAACGCTTTTTTTGTGGCAAAATCTTATTATCTATCCCTTATTTATCGTCCGTACTTCTGGAACGCCCGCCGACTGCCAAAGGACTTTTTCAAACAACTCGGCAGCGACGATGAAATAACTTCCCGTACTGCACTAGCTATTAGCTTTAGCACCGCTTTTCGACTTGTGTATTTTAGTCCCTGAAAGCGCCCCTGTATCCAAAACAAAGCTGGCCGGAGCATACGCTTTAAGCCTAAAGAAAAACCTGCCTCCTGCGGCGCTTACCTGTTTCCCGATTTTTTCACCCCGAAGATTTACCGGGATCACTTTGGTATAAGCTGAGCCCTTAGGCAGGGTAACCGTAATATTACTCGAAACACCACCTTGCTCCCACAAACGTAAAACGGTTCCCTTACCATCGGGGTTTTCACCAAAAGCAGTTATCAGAACTCCTTTTCTTGAAAGAGAGATACCGGTATTTTTTGCCGGCGCATTTCCCGCGGCACCTTCTGCAATTCCAGTTAACAAAGGCACCCGCGCTTCCCACGAGTTTTCGATCAGGTTGAGAGCGGTTGGTGCTTGTTTATCGATAGGCCATATCCGAACCCTTTCGCTCCATGATCCATCCTGCCATAACGGGAAATTAGTATTCCACATGTTATTATAGATATTGACGAATACCGACGGAATTGTCGGTGTGTGCTCCAGGGAAAACTTCCATAATCCAGGTTCACCTAAACTGATCAATGGCGAATCCATTGGTGTTAGCCCCATTCCTGATTTATCTGCCTGCGTAATTGAAACGCCAGAATTTACAGCCATCAAATACCTGTTGCTACCCGAAATAATATCTGTTACCGGGTTTATCGGACCACCCAAACGACCAACAGTAAAATGAGGATCCCTAACTGCGAAGGGGAAACAAAGCCACCCTCCTTCAGGCTGTTTGTCTGCTGTTTTATCGTCTACAAACCATGCAACATCAACATAAGCATCGTTCCGCGGGAATGTAAAAGTCAGCGTATATTTCTTTGCAAAACCCTGTGTTGCAACCGAGGTCAAAGTAGCTATATCGGCAATTGGTGAATGAGAAACGGAAATTTTCCATTCATTTGGAGTAAACGCCAAATACGGTGCTTTTTCAGCATTAAGCATCCCGGGTTTTCCCAAATCATTTAGCCCCCAACCTTCCTTTATTCGGCTATAGGCATTCCACCATTTATCAACCTCATTGGTGCTGAACCGCTCGTGCAAAAACTGACCGATAACGTATTTAGAGGATTTATCAACCAATTCGCGACCTGTTGTTTTTTCTGTTAATGAAGCTATTCCTCCCCTGCTTAAATCAAAAACAACTTTAAAATTAGACGTACTGAAAACCGGTTGTTCATCAGTAGTAATAACTGACTCTATGATATCATTTTGAGAATAAGCAACATAGCCCGATGCGGGGATTTCTTTAGCATAAAAGGATTCGCCCTTTTTCAGGGAATTTTCAACTATTCCTGACCTTTTCCATGGTAACGGATTATATACTACCAAACGTTTTCCGGCTACATTTACAGATTTCGCTAAAAGATGAAGATGTGTTTTTAGCCCATCGGTAACTATGCTGTCGGTGTTACGAATGTATTGGCGTTTTACATCATATGAATGCAGCCATTTTCTTTTACTACCTGATTTTGTGTTGATTGCATCACTGTTTTTAAGTTTTGAATAATCGCCATTTTCAGGGATCGGTTCGGCTTCAGCTTCTGCCATCCATTTCTTCCAATCCTCACCATAGCTGAAACGCGGACCGTATTCGGCATTCATACCCCATGTATGTTCGGCATACAAAAGGCTTTGCTCATAAGCTTTTGCCAGTTTTGCCGAAACAGATCCGGCCGGCATATTCCAAATTCCCATTTGTGTATTCAGCTCATCAAGTACCGATTCTAACGGGCGAATGTTTCGCGCAAGTTTTGTTTCCTGCGGGTTTGAAAGCAAGCCGTGAATCCAGGTGTCCGGTGTATCTCCCGTAATAGTTGGCAAAACAGGTTTCTCCGCAAATACCGCTTTTGCAAAATCGTCAAGGATGCCAAAATGCACTTTTACACCAGGCATATCTTTCTTTATTTTTGCCAGCAGGTTTGCAATTTCTTTTTGATTTGGGGGGCCGTGATTATCGCCTGTCATAATCATAGCCAGGTAGTTTTTACTCGGCCAATTTGCTGGCGGTTTCATTTCCGAACCATACAATGGGGTATATTGACATAAGATTTTAGAGCCATCGGCACCTTCCCACCAAAAAAGCGGAGGGACGCGCGGATATTGACTTGCCGGATTACAACCTAATTGCAAAAATTTTATACCAGCATTTCCTAATAAAGTTGGAAGAACCCATGAATGACTCGGCACATCGGTCATTTTAGCGCTTATTGTTAATGGTTGCCCATAAGTACGGGAAATATTTGACGAGTAATCAAGTCCACGAACCAAATCTTCATAGTCCAACGACTCCGTATGCATTGTAAATGGCAGCCCGTGGGCCACTATTGAACCATCTCTGATTGCTTTTTCTATTCTAGCTTTGCGTTCCGGCGCTTGCAAAGGCCCTAATATTTGAGCATACAGCGGCCAGCCGGGTACAGTCCATACAAAATGCTCATCCTTCGGTAATGCTGAATTTTTCTCAATAACATTTAACGCATTATCCATCATTTCTCCCCTATACCGGGCAAATACATTTTCCGGTAAATCGGTAAAACCCAGGTCAAAGTGTGTTTTAAATACTACCCATATATCGGTTACTTTTAGTACTACGGCGCTATTTGCTTTCCGTTGTTGTGCATACGTTCCTGTCGACAATATCAACACAAGAAAAAACAAAATTTTGACTTTTTTTCTCATATGTATTTACTTCCTGGTTTACAATTAATCGGTTTGGCAATTTTTAAAAAAAGTATCCCGGCAATGCCGGGAGTACCTATCAACTAAATCTCAAGATCTCATCCTTGAAATATTTTTGGTTCACATGGTTTTTATATCCGAAGCCCCTCAGGGAAAATGCCTCAGCTTCATAGTATTAATCTTGAATTTTCTATTTATGTACAAACATATAAACATTTATATAGTATAAAAATAGTTTTACAAAATTATTTTTATACTATATAAATAGCTAATTAACTTATAATTATGTATGTACAAATAATTGATTTTGTTTTTTCTATAATTGCATATAATTATAGAAATGAAATACTCAATCGACCACAAAAGTCCGATTCCGCTACACATACAGGCTGAAACGCTATTACGGGAATTAATTGAAGCTGAGGAATATCAAAATGGAAAGACTATTCCTAATGAGGTAGACCTGGCAAAGCAATTAGCCATATCACGCACCACCTTAAGGCAGGCCATTAACAAATTGGTTTTTGAAGGGCTTTTGATCCGTAAAAAAAGGTTCGGGACTAAAGTTGCCAACGGGTCGGTTAGTTCCCGATCAAATAACTGGCTAAGCTTTTCACAGGAAATGAAATTAAGGGGCATTCCTATTAAAAATTTCGAACTTCATGTAACATGGGTTTATCCTGACGAAATGCTGGCAAATTTCTTTGAAATAAAGTCTGATCGCAAAATATTAAAGATGGAACGGGTAAGAGGAAAACCGCACGAGCCATTCGTATATTTCGTTTCTTACTTCCATCCACGCGTGGGTTTAACCGGTGATGAGGATTTTAAAAGACCTTTATACGAAATATTGGAACACGACTGCTCTATAATTGCAACGCTATCAAAGGAAGAAATATCCGCTATACCTGCTGATGAATTTATCGCGGATAAACTTAAAATGGAATTTGGCAACCCTGTTCTGTTCAGAAAACGATTGGTATTTGACCAGGCGGACCGACAAATTGAATACAACCTGGGTTATTACAAAGGAGATAGTTTTGTTTATACAGTAGAAAGCTCGCGTTAATACTATACGGCCATAAACTTTACCATTTATTAGATTAACAGACAAAATAGCTGACAACAATTATCTTATTGATCTATACCCCAGTTCTGCCCCACCGCTGACTGGTAAAATTGTACCGGTAATGAACCGCGCCTTGTCTGAAATAAGGAAAACACAAACATCGGCAATCACATCACCTTCGGGGCAATAACCCAGGGGGTGTATATTGTCAAGGTATATTTATTTGCCCAGGGCCCTGTCAAGGTGCACGTAGCCACCATCCACATGGATCAATTGCCCGGTAGTGTGGCTTGACCGTGCCGAAAGCAGGAATACAGCCGTGTTGGCGATCTCTTCAGTGGTTGTCATCCGGTTCTCTAATGGGATCTTAGCTTTTATCTCAAATAGTTTTTGTGTTGGATCAGGTACCGTGTTTATCCAGCTTTCGTACAGCGGGGTCCAACATTCAGCAACAATTATTGAATTGACACGAATTTTATAAGGTAAAAGCTCCACAGCCCACTCCCTTGTCAATGCATTCCGGGCACCATTTGAGGCCGCATAGGCTGATGTCCCACCCTGCCCTGTTTCGGCAGTTTTTGAACCTATGTTCAAGATTACGCCCTGCGATAATTTTAAATACGGCAAAGCAAAATGTGCCACTAAGTAATAGTGAACAACGTTTTTATGAAGGCTCAGCATAAAGTGTGCGTAGTCACCGGTTTCGAGGCCCACACCATCATTTACGCCGGCATTGTTTACCAGGCCGTCAATTCGCCCGTATTTGTTAACCACCTTCTCGATAACAATTGCGCAGTTTTCAGGCACCGTTAATTCAGCTGTAACCTGGAAACAGTTGCCGCCAATATTTTGGATTTCGTTTACCAATTTCATATTGTCGCTCTCATCCCGGCCTACTATAACGGGAACAGCTCCCTCCTCGGCGAGCAATTTAACAATTGCAGCTCCTATCCCTTTAGCGCCGCCGGTTACTATTATAATTTTATCTTTAAACTGGAGATCCATTTAATCGTTCTTGTTTTAATTTATAAACCGGGCCGCGCTATCATTTCAAAAAAGCGCCATTTTGTACAGTTCACAGGTGTGCCTAGTTTAGGCATAAGATCTTACAGCCTGTCTTGAAGTTCCTAATCCGTCAATCCCTAACTCAACTATATCACCCGGTTTAAGATAAAAAGGTGGTTTCATTCCGAGGCCTACGCCCGCGGGCGTTCCTGTTGATATAATATCGCCCGGTAACAACGTCATAAATTGGCTTGTGTAAGCAATTAGAAAAGGAATATTAAAGATGAAGTTATTCGTATTGCCATCCTGCATTATTTCACCATTAACCTTGAGCCATAACCGAAGGTTTTGCGGATCAGGTATCTCATCTTTGGTGGCGAAGAAAGGACCAATAGGTGCAAATGTGTCACATCCTTTTCCCTTGTCCCAGGTTCCACCGCGTTCTATCTGGAACTCACGTTCTGATACATCGTTATGTAATACATAGCCTGCTACATAATCCATTGAATCAGCTTCGGCTACGTAACTCGCTTTTTTGCCGATAACAACTGCAAGTTCAACTTCCCAATCGGTCTTTTTCGAATTTTTGGGAATGATGATATTATCAAACGGACCAACAATCGCAGTTGTGGCTTTCATGAAAATTACCGGTTCAGTAGGTGGCGTGGCATTGGTTTCCCTGGCATGATCCACATAATTTAAGCCGATACACACGATTTTAGATGGCCGTGCCAGCGGACAGCCCAAACGCTCATCATCTGCTATCTCGGTTAGCATATTATTATCAATAAAATCGGCCAGGCGTGCTATCCCGTTTGTTTCAAGAAAACGTTCGTTATAGTCTTCACCAAATGTTGAGGTATCGTATTTTTTTCCGTCGATGATCACACCTGTTTTTTCTTTGCCAGGTTCTCCAAATCTAATCAGCTTCATTTGTTATATTAATCTGTTGTTATCTGTATAATAGTATCATTGGGGTCGGTCTTCAGGTTATTGGTGTACACAAAAACACCTTCAGGCACCTGTTTGTATTTTATGCTGCTACCGTCAGCAAATGCGCGTACTTTTTCAATCTTTCCTTTAAACAAGGGCAGAAAAATATAGGGTTGCTCCGGCATATCCAATATATGCACATACAGCGTTTTACTTTTGCCGGTAACAACTCCCCACTGCTGCGCAGGTATGATATTACCCCTTGTTCCATAAATGCTTTGGCCATTCTTTTGCATCCACGCGCCAACTGCAGTGAGCGTATCCGTAAATTCCGGTTGAATTTTCCCGTTTGGCATCGGGCCGATATTTAATAAAAAATTAGCGTTTCTGCTTGCGGCATTTACGAGGTAATGGATGATCTGTTTTACAGATTTATAATTCCGGTCGTTTATATTAAAGCCCCAGCTTCCATTAATGGTTTCGCAGGTTTCTAATGGCAGCGCTCCAATTGATTGTTCATTATTAAAGCCGGTTGTATTATTACCGGGTAAATCTTTTTCAAACATCTGGAAATCTTCGCCGTCAATTGGTGCAAGGTGGTGATTGTTGCCAATCATTATTGCGGGATTGAGCTTATGAATCAAGCCGTAAATCTCGTCAAAGTGCCAGTTTACCGAATGCCGTTCCCATTCCCCGTCGAACCAAATTCCTTTTACCGCGGGGTATTTAGTGATCAGTTCGGTAAGCTGGTCTTTCATAAACTTGATATAGCTATCCCAATCGCCGTTTACGGGCTTTCCGTTTACAATTGGGCTTCCGAAATTATAATCCGGCCGTCCCCAATCTAGCAGTGAATAGTAAAAGTGCAGTTCGATGCCTTCTTTCTGGCATTCCTGTGCAAGTTCCATCAATGGATCTTTATGGTAAGGCGTCGCGTCAACAATGTTATAAGGAGAAAACTTTGTTGCAAACATGCTAAAACCATCGTGGTGGCGCGAAGTAATAGTAATGTATTTCATACCTGCCCGTTTTGCAAATGCAACCCACTCTTTGGCATTAAAGGCTTGCGGGTTAAAAAAGTCGGCCAGGCGTTTGTAGTTATTGTAAGGAATATTTTTGTCGTGCATTACCCATTCTCCGGCGCCTAACTGGCTGTATATACCCCAATGGATGAACATACCGAATTTCATATCCTGAAAATTTTCGCGGGCCGCCAGGTTGTCGGCGGTGGGGCTGTACTTTGTCTGGGCGTTTGCGCTAAAGCAGTATAGCAGCAATGCAAAAAGGGTGAGTCTTTTTATCATAATTTTAGTTGTTTAAAGTTATAAAACCACCGTCGATAGGATAGTCCGTACCAGTTATAAATCCCGCCTCGTCCGAACTTAGATACAAGGCAAGGGTAGCAACTTCTCCAGGTTTACCCATACGCCCAATAGGCTGCGATTTAGATAGCTTATCGAACATCTCTTCTTCGCGGCCCTGGTAATTTTTGGCAATAAACCCGTCCACAAATGGGGTATGGACCCTTGCTGGTGATATACTGTTGCACCTGATGTTATCATGCAAATAGTCCCTCGCTACCGACAAGGTCATAGCATAAATAGCCCCCTTGCTGGTTGAATAGGCAAAACGATCAACAATACCTACGTGTGCAGCAATTGACGCGGTATTCAGGATGACACCGCCGCCGTTTGATTTCATTAACGGAATTGCAGCATATAAGCAATTGTAAACGCCTTTTACGTTTACGTTGTAAACTCTGTCAAAATCCTCTTCGTTAGTTGTATCCGCCTGGCCAATATGCGCAATACCCGCGTTATTAATGAGGATATTCACTGCGCCGATTTTTTTGAAAACAGCTATAACTTGTTCCTGTTTACTAACATCACATGCGTGTTGAAAGGCTTTTCCTCCATTAGCTTCGATCTCGTCAACTGTATCGATCGCGCTTTTTTTATCTAATTCAATAATATGCACCTGTGCTCCCTGTTGTGCAAAAAGCAATGACATGGCCTTCCCTATTCCACTACCCCCGCCGGTAATTATCGCTATTTTCCCATTTAAACTGAACATCGTTTATAAATTATAATGAAACCCCTCTTTTCCATGGTATAAAATCGTCCTGCCCCAGCAAAACTGCCTTTGGTTGAATGTTTCCACTGGCCACTTCTATCACAAAATCCAAAATGCGTTCGCCGGCCTGTGGTATTGTTTCCACGCCTTCTACTACGGTACCACAATTAATGTCAATAATATCCGGCATTCGTTTGTAAACGTTCGTGTTAGTGGAAATTTTAATAACCGGAGCCACGGGATTACCCGTGGGTGTACCCAAACCAGTAGTAAACAACACCACGTTTGCTCCCGAACCAACTTCTGCCGTTGTACTTTCCACATCGCTCCCGGGCGTGCATAAAAGATTCAGTCCGCTTTTTGTAACCTTTTGCGGGTAATCAAGAACGTCAGTTACCGGCGAAGTACCACCCTTTTTAGCAGCCCCGGCCGATTTTATTCCGTCTGTAATTAAACCGTCTTTAATATTTCCCGGCGATGGATTGGCATGAAATCCCGAACCATCTTCTACTGCACGGGCATTATACGTCCGCATCAACCCAATAAACTTTAATGCAGTATCATCATCAACACACCTGTCGCTCAACTCCTGTTCAACACCGCATAATTCAGGAAATTCAGCCAGTATTACACTTCCACCCAACGAAACCAATATATCTGAAACATATCCTAAAGCCGGATTTGCAGAAATACCTGAAAAGCCGTCTGAACCGCCACATTCCATCCCGATACAAAGTTTTGATAAAGGCGCGGGTTGGCGCTCCAGTTTGTTGGCTTCCATTAGGCCAGCAAATGTTTCTTTTAATGCAGCCTGCAACAATTTACTTTCTGTACCTATTTTTTGTTGTTCGAGAACGGTCAGCGGCTTATTAAAAGCCGGATCTCTTTTCCTGATCTCGCTAACAAGAATGTCGGCCTGAGCGTGCTGGCAACCTAAACTTAATATGGTTGCACCGGCTACGTTTGGATGGGTAACATAGCCTGCAATTAACCCGCATAATGCATCCGAGTCTGTCCGGGTACCGCCGCAACCCATATCATGACTCAAGAACTTAATTCCGTCAATATTCTTAAATACCTTTTTTGACGCTGCCTCTTCGATTCCCGATTGAAGATCTACCTGGAGGATTTCCTCCACCGATTTTCCGGCATGGTATAAATTAATAAGGTTCTCAACTTCGGTCTCATAACTTTTAGCTTTTTTAAACCCAAGCTTTCCTGTTAAGGCCTCCTTCAGTACCTCTATATTGCGGTTCTCACAAAAAACCAGGGGCACAACAATCCAGTAATTGGCAGTACCAACAGAACCGTCGTTGCGGTGATACCCCATAAATATTTTATCAGAAAAGTTTGATACATCGGGTTTGCGCCATTCGGTTTTGCGTTCCCCTAATTTGAAGTCTTCCGTTGCATGATGTACGTTAGTAACGGTAATTGCACTCCCCATCTCTATGTTTTCTGTTGCTTTACCTACTAATACTCCGTACATAAATATCTCATGCCCGGCATTAACAGTCGCCAGAGTAAACTTGTGTTTTGAAGTTACATCTGTTTTTAAGCTAAATGAATGACCGCGAAATTGAATAGGGGTTCCCCGGGGCATATCCTGTAACGCTACCAATACGTTGTCGCGGTGATGAATTTGTAAAAATTTATTTATAGAATCAGCCATTGGGAATATTTTAGTATTTATAGTCTTTGGTATTAATGTCGCCGGATTGATCCCGGGCCTAACCTGTAGTATTATAAATGTATTATTTTGTGCCCCTTTAACCCAAAATACAACACGACAACAAAACAAATACAGGGTATCACATAAGCATTTTGAATACTGCCTGTCCAATCAGATATTAAACCCATCAACAGCGGGGCAACACCACCGCCAATAATTGACATAACCAAAAATGAAGATGCAATTTTTGTTTCTTTTCCAAGGCCTTTTATTCCTAATGCAAAAATTGTGGGATACATTATGGACATAAAAAATGGAACTGTCAGAATTGAGTATAATGCAACATCCCCTTTGGTATTTAGTGCCCCAAGAATCAGTAAAATATTCATCGCCGCATAAAAACTTAGTAAACGGGCAGGGTTAATGTATTTCATCAAAAAAGTGCCGACAAATCGCCCAACCATAAATCCAACCATTGCTATTGAACCCCACATAAACGCCGCATTTTTCTCACTTGTGCCGGCAACGTATTTGGCGTAGCGAATGAAAAAGCTACCTACACCCACCTGCGCGCCAACGTAAAAAAACTGGGCTAAAACGGCCATAGATAAATGCCGGTGTTTTAATACCTTAATAGAAAAGTCTGTGCCGGGCGTATGTGTATCTACTGCACTATCATCCTCTTTCACTTCGGGAATATGGGTAAACAGAAATAATATTATTAAAACAATTACGCCACCTGCAATTATTAAGTAAGGAATTTTAACAGTATTTGCTTCTGACTGGAGGTAGGAAGCCAGCCCGGTGGCCGACATTTTTTTTAGTTCTCCGGGCGTATGCTCAATACCCGAAAGGATAACCTGACCACCAATGATCGGTGCTATGAAGGACCCAACCCCGTTGAACGACTGCGCAAAATTTAGCCTCCTTGCTGATGTATCTTTATCGCCCAGACCGGCAATATATGGATTGGCGATGGCCTCTAAAAATGTGGCCCCGCTTGCTATTACAAAAAGTGCTACCAGAAAAAAGGTGTAGTTGCGTTCGCTTGCCGCCGGGACAAATAAAATGGCGCCAATTGCATAAAGTATCAACCCAAGTATGATTCCGCGCTTATAACCATATTTATGCATGAACAACCCGGCAGGAATTGCGATTACAAAGTACGCAAGGTATACCGACGCGTCAATAAAGGAGGATTGGGTATCGCTTAACTGGCATGCCTTTTTCAAATGGGGAATAAGAATTGGATTAATATTATGTAAAAACGCCCACAGGAAAAAAAGGGAAATAACCAGGATTAAAGGGAATAAATATTTGTTTTTGGGCATATATCTGGGTTTATGTTGGTCGCCCCGACATTTAAATTTTCATCTAATGCCTGGTAAATTAAAAAAGTGTTATTTGGTAAATAATGAGCTGTTCAAATATTGGGTAGGACAAAAAAAGTTTATTTTTAGCGCTCTTAGTTTTGTTTTATTATCTAACTATTCAGTAAAATTGGCATAACTCCACAATTAAATCACCACGGAATTGCTAAAACTGCGTGTTAATTTATTGTTTGAACCGATATCACGCGAATCGCAGCCAAAAAAGCACCCGGTTAAGGGTGCTTCAGTCAATCAACTAATCAACTTAATCATGATCTCACTATGATTAATTTTGTCTTAATAATTTAATGATATAAATCCTCATTATTCGCCTCATTACATCATTAAAAAAACTGTCATGCTTTTTGGGCCATGAGCCCCTAAAACAAGTGACTGTTCAATATCAGCCGTTTTAGAAGGGCCCGCAATAAATGTCCCGTAGCCATAATCATCAGCGTTTATCACCTCATAGGCGGCATGCATATTAGAAACTATATCACCGGCGTTGAGCACAACAGCCAAATGCTGGCAGATAAATGGCAAGACCCGATCGCTTAATCCCTTCTCAGTAACCCAAACAGCACCGTTTTCGGCTACCGCTAACCGGGTATCAATTACTGCGTAATCGACATCGCTAAGGGCGTGTGGCGAAGTTGAAGATTGGTGCATCAATTCGGCCACATTGCTAAGGGCAGGAATGTTAGTTACGGTGCGTGGCCCCTGATTAAAGTTTTGAAAGATATAATTTTGTATTTC
Source organism: Mucilaginibacter flavidus (assembly GCF_024055575.1). GTDB lineage: Bacteria > Bacteroidota > Bacteroidia > Sphingobacteriales > Sphingobacteriaceae > Mucilaginibacter > Mucilaginibacter flavidus. The sequence goes on from NZ_JAMXOE010000002.1 coordinate 579,000, forward strand.
TATCATGGTTTCAACCGGGATAACAGTACCGCCGATACCGGTTAAAACATTAATAAATGTTTCCGATGAATAAATGCACTCTGCATCTAGAAATTCAAACTCCGGAAATGGAGCGGTTCGTGGTTGATTTTCAGCAACTACGGTTAATATTTTATTCCTGCTGCTCATATATCTTTAGGTTTATTATTTCTGTTCTTTTTATACCATTCTCCGAATGAGTTTTCCGGGACTACGGGCAACTCACGCTGTTTGTACCACGGGTTAAATTGATTGTTAACAGCAAAGGGAGCCCGCTTCATCATTAGCCTGCCGAGCTTGCCGGCAACTTTATATGATACAGGCGAAGAAAGCACTCTTGTCATCGCACCCATTGCTGCTTTTTTGGGTACGGGGGCATGCCCGCTTTTCACAATTACCTGGCGCCATTTGTATAATTGGTCGTGTATATCAATTTTAACCGGGCACACATTTGTGCAGGATCCACATAACGTTGAAGCAAACGGAAGATCTGCGTGTTTCTTCATATCAAGGTTTGGGGCCAGTATGGACCCGATAGGTCCGGCTATGGCATTGTTATAGCTATGCCCGCCGCTGCGCCTGTAAACCGGGCATGTATTCATACATGCACCACAACGTATGCATTTTAATGAATTGCGAAAATCTTCCCGGCCAAGTTGTTTGCTGCGTCCATTATCAACAATAACAATATGTGTACTGGCGCCGGGGCGCGGTGTCTTAAAATGACTGGAATAGGTTGTAACCGGCTGGCCGGTAGCACTCCGGGCGAGTACCCTTAAAAACACCCCCAGGTGCTTTCTTTTGGGTATAATTTTTTCAATACCCATACTTGCAATATGTATATCGGCCAGATGTGCACCCATATCAGCATTCCCTTCATTTGTGCAAACCACAAATTCGCCGGTCTCCGCTACTGCAAAATTGACACCTGTAAGAGCAGCTTTTCTTGTTAAAAAGGTTTCCCGCAAGTGTCGCCTCGCGGTTTCGGTTAAAAAAACAGGATCAGCATTACCTGCCGGTGTACCCAGGTGCTGATGAAACAATTCACCAATTTCTTCCTTTTTTTTGTGGATACAGGGCAATACAATATGGCTGGGATGTTCATTGGCCAGTTGAACGATAAACTCGCCCAGGTCTGTGTCAATCACGTCAACCCCGTTAAGATTAAGATACTCGTTTAAATTACACTCTTCCGTGAGCATCGATTTACTTTTCACGATCTTTTTTACGCCATTTGACTGCAATAATTCAAGGACTATTTCATTGTGCTCCTTGGCATCAATTGCCCAGTGAACGTGAACCCCATTTGCCTGAGCATTAGCCTCAAATTGCTTCAAATAACCGGAAAGATTGGCCAGCACATTATTTTTTATTTGCGACCCAGCCTCTCTTAATTCCTCCCATCCGGGTATTTTTTTAACAGCATTATCTCTTTTTTGCCTTACCCACCACAATGTTTCATCATGCCAGTCAACCCTCGGAGCATCTTTGTTAAATTCATTAGCTAAAGCCGCGTGATCCTTATCAGTAGTTTTCATTAATTTTTTCTAACAATTGCTTAAACGGTGCATTCTCCATTCAAAATCTCGGCAATATGAATCACTTTAAGCGGACTGCCTTGTCTGCGCAAAATCCCCTCCATATGCATTAAACAGGAAAGATCGGCTGCGGTGATGTACTCAACCCCATTCCTAATATGGTCTGCAACCCTATCCTTACCCATTTTTACTGAAACAGCTTCCTCGGCTACACAAAAAGTCCCGCCGAAGCCACAGCATTCATCAGCCCTGTCAAGCGGCATTATTTCAAGGCCGGCAATCATATCGAGCAAATAGCGGGGCTTCGAAAATGAAGGGGCAACTAATTCTGTCATTTGTGAAAGTTGCAGCCCCCGCTGTCCATGGCAACTTTGGTGTATACCAACTTTATGCGGAAAGCTCCCTTTCAGGTTTGTTATTTTTAGCACATCTGTCAAAAACTCCACTAATTCATAAACCTTGTTTCTAATTGCGGCAGCTTTTGCTTCATTTTTATCGGATTGCAAATGATGTTTTATATGCAGAACACAACTCCCGGAAGGACAAACTATGTAATCAAAAGCAGAAAAATTCTCTATAAACAACTCATTGCAACCGCCGGTGAGGTGTTCAAAGCCGGAATTGGCCATGGGCTGACCGCAGCAGGTTTGCCTTGATGGATATTGTACGTCGACACCTAATTTCTCCAGCAACTCTAAGGTTGCAATAGCTGCACCCGGATAAAACTGATCAACATAACAAGGCACAAACAAACCAACTTTCATATCATTTTCCTTTAATAATCATTCAGCGCTATCGTTTTTTAATTGGATCACTAAAAAAGCCATTATTCTTAAAAGGTAATTGTGTTTAATAAGCACAGTATTAACTAATTTTATCTGTTTTGGGTAGGTCAATTGGCCGTTTAAACCGCGCCTTTACGCTTATCATAACGCACCATCGTAAAGCGCCCCATTAAACTCTTGAAGGTTTTTCTGCTAGTGATCATCTACAGTAATTTCTTTAATTATCAAATCATTAAGCGTAATTGGCATTATTGGCTTTTCAGAGTCGATTCTGTTGTAAATTATGCTGAATGCGATTATATTCGTTTTACCGATTAATTTGCCATGAAGCCCCAACTGCTTAGAGTCACTAATGATATTGTCCATTCGTTTAGCGTGAGGCGCGATACAGTTCCTTGCATTAATAATCACTGGCACTACCACCCGGAGGTCGAGTTAATTTATTTTAAAAAGGGCAATGGGACTCAATTCATCGGTGATAGTATTAAGCGTTTTCAGTCGGGCGACGTGGTGCTGGTTGGCTCGTATTTACCACATTACTGGAGATTTGACGATGCCTATTTTAATAATGGCGTTAAAACCTGCGCAGACGTAAAAGTCGTACACTTCAACGAACTTTTTTGGGGGGATAGTTTTCTAAATTTACCCGAAAACAGGGTAATAAAAACAACCCTGGAATGTGCAAAAAGAGGAATTCAGATTAAAGGGAAGGCGAAACAACACATAGCTGATTTGTTCAACACCCATTTAAATACGGAAGGGCCCGGCAAAATCATCTTCTTAATGGAAGCTTTAATGGCAGCGAGCCGATGCAAAGATGACCAGTTATCATCCATCGCATTTCATCACAATGTCGACGATTTGGATAAAGACCGGATCAGCGCCATTTACGACTATTCATTAGCTCACTTTAAAAATGCCATAACACTCGAAGAGATTGCTGAAGTGGCAAATATCAGCCCAAGTTCATTTTGCCGGTTCTTTAAAGCAAAAACACGAAAAACCTATACACAGTTTATAAATGAGATCCGGATAGGCAACGCCTGTAAACTGCTTATCGAAAATAAAATTAACGTTAAGCAAATTTGTTATGAAAGCGGCTTTAACAATTTCGCGAGCTTTCATAAGTTTTTCAAGCTAATTAACGGAAAAAGCCCTTTAAATTATCAAAAGGAGGTTTTAGCAGAAAACGGGCATGTAAACTAAGGTAAGTTTAATAGCGACTTTTGTTTTAGGCAAACATTTTCGCAATAATTTAACAAATTCGGACTGCTTAAATATCCCTCAAAAAAACCGTCATACTACGTGATCCATGCGCACCCAGCACCAGTGACTGCTCAATGTCTGCAGTTTTAGACGGGCCGGCAATAAATGTTGCAAATCCGTATTTTTCATCCCCTATTTTTTCATAGGCATGGTGCATGGTTGGTACGATGTTACTTTTGTCCAGGATTACAACCAGGTGTTGGCAAATAAATGGGGTTACCCTTTGACCTAGTCGATTTTCGTTCAGCCAAATTGCCCCATTTTCGGCAATGCCCATATCAGCATGCAAAACTGCCAGTTCAATATTGTTCAGTGTGTGCGGTAAATCTTTAATATCTGTCAGTGCTGCCCGCATGCCAAGTGGTTCGGATAGCAAGTTTACTACCCTTTGGCCAGCGGCGGTGTTCATTTCAATATATGCAGTTACTTCGTCGAGCCTGGCTATGTTTATCACCTTTCCGCCTATTGCCGTAAGTACCTCTGTAAATTTTTCGACCACATTTATGTCGCCGCCTTTTAAAATATCAAGATCGGGCAAGAGCGATAAGCGCGGTTGATTAGCTGCAACCGCCGAAAGTATTTTGTCCCTGCTGCTCATTTCTTACGATTTTCATTATACCATTCGCCAAATGACTGTTCCGGTGGCTCCGGCATGTCGCGTTGCTTAAACCAGGGGTTAAACTTGTTGTTAACCGCAAAGGGGGCGTGTTTTAAAACCCAGCGTCCAACCTTGCCTCCCGTATGGTAGGCTGCTGGCGACGACAGCGTGAAAGCCATCAATTTCATCGATGCCTTTTTGGCCGTTGTGGTATAGCCTTTTTGCACGATAACCTGCCTCCATTTATACAATTGCTGATGAATATCTATTTTAACCGGGCAAACATTAGAGCAGGATCCACAAAGGGTTGAAGCAAATGGCAGGTCGGCGTATTTCTCCATATCCAGGTTAGGCGCTAAAATAGCCCCGATAGGGCCGGCTATGGCTGTATGATAACTATGTCCGCCGCTTCGGCGGTAAACCGGGCAGGTGTTCATACAGGCCCCGCAGCGGATACATTTCAGCGAGTTCCTGAAGTCCTCCCGACCAAGCTGGATGCTCCGGCCATTGTCTACAATAATAATGTGTAGTTGCTGCCCCTCACGTGGCTTAACAAAATGGCTCGAGTAAGTGGTAATAGGCTGCCCTGTTGCGCTGCGGGCCAGCAGGCGTAAAAAAACGCCAAGATGTTTCCGTTCCGGTATGATCTTTTCAATGCCCATACTGGCAATATGTATATCGGCCAGGTGAGCGCCCATATCGGCATTTCCTTCGTTGGTGCATACCACAAATTCGCCTGTTTCGGCAACAGCAAAGTTTACACCTGTAAGGGCAGCTTTGCGGGTTAAAAACACCTCGCGCAGGTGGTGCCGGGCTGCTTCGGTTAAAAGCTGCGGATCAGCATTACCGGCTGGTGTGCCCAAATGGATATGAAAAAGGTCGCCTATTTCTTCTTTCTTTTTGTGGATGCAGGGCAACACAATATGGCTTGGTGGCTCTTTGGCCAGTTGCACAATTCGTTCGCCGAGGTCGGAGTCTATTACATCAATGCCCTGCTGCTCCAGGTATTCGTTCAAATGGCACTCTTCAGTAAGCATCGATTTGCTTTTTACCATTTTCCGGATACCGTTTTTCAGCAGTAGCTCCAGGACTATTTCGTTATGCTCCTTTGCATCGGCTGCCCAGTGAACTATAATTCCGTTGGCTTGTGCGTTTGTCTCAAACTGCTGCAGGTATTCGCTAAGGTTGGATAGTACGTTGTCTTTTATCTGTGATGCAGCCTCGCGCAAAGCTTCCCATCCGGGCAGGCCATGAGCCATTTTATCGCGCTTTTGCCGTACCCACCAAAGCGTTTCATCGTGCCAGTCGACCCGGTTTTCATCTTTGTTAAAAATGGCTGCTAATTCAGCATGATCTTTTACTCCGCTCTCCATCTTATCCCGCGTTTAATATTTCGGCTATATGCAGCACTTTTACTTTGCTACCCTGCCGGTTTAAAATTCCTTCCATGTGCATCAGGCACGACATGTCAACCCCGGTAATATATTCTGCACCGTGTTCTAAATGATCTGCTACCCTGTCCTTCCCCATTTTAACCGACACCGCTTCTTCCGCCACACAAAACGTACCGCCAAAACCGCAGCACTCGTCTTTTCGGTTTAAGGGGATAAGTTCAATACCTTCCACCATATTGAGCAGGCTACCGGGTTTTGAGTATTCGGGGGCTACCAGCTCGGTCATTTGCGAAAGGTGCAGACCGCGCTGTCCGTGACAACTTTGGTGCATACCCACCTTATGCGGAAACTTTGCCTGAAGACTTTTTACTTTCAACACATCGGTTAAAAATTCAGTCAGCTCGTACACTTTATGATTAATTGTTGCCTGCGGATCAGCATCGCCGTGCAAATGTTCTTTTATGTGCAAAACACAGCTGCCGGATGGCGCAACGATGTAGTCAAATCCGGCAAAATTCTTAATAAAAAGGTCGTTGCAGCTGCCGGTTAAATGCTCAAAGCCCGAGTTGGCCATTGGCTGGCCGCAACAGGTTTGATTGGGCGGATAGGTTACATCGACACCCAGCTTTTCTAATAATTGCAGGGTTGCTATTGCAGCGCCCGGATAAAATTGATCGACGTAACAGGGGATAAACAAGCCAACTTTCATAAAGCTAACGTTTGATTGGCAGAGTAATAAGTTAAATTAATAATGTCGTTCGGGATCGCCTTGCGGTTCCATTCTTTATGAATAACCAGGGCAGCGCCGACAGCCGAAGCCTGCGCCATTGAAGCAGCATAAACTTCGATATGAGGAAAAGCAAGCGAGAGCAGGTGCATGTAAACGCTGTTTTTACTGAACCCGCCATCGACAAATATCCGGGTAACCTTTGTGCCCTTAAGCACAAGCTGCACCGATTCAATCTGTAACTGCATTATATCCATCATTAATTGATGATAGGCTTCAATTTCGTCTTTAAATTCCGAAATTTCCCGATCCGCAAAATGGGATTTTTTATTGAGGTTAGCGGCATCCCCTTTATCGTCCGTTTTATTTTTAAGCCTGGCAATTAATTCCGGCTCGAAAGACACGGTCCTGAAACTGATAATATTTTTATTAAAGTGGTCTGCAATCCGTTTTACTTGTTGCTCGTGTTCCATCCCGGCAAACAACCTCGAGGCCTTTACGGGCTTGCCCTGGTATTGCAAATAGCTTAAGCAATCTTCTTTAAGTTCTTCCACCGTCAATGGCAGGTGGTTAAACGGATTTAAACTAATGCACCAGGTACCCGTGGATATGAGCACAAAAGGCTCGTGAAAATTCATCAGGTATGGAATAAGCGCCGCCGAACTATCATGCAGGCCCACCCCTACTTTGTATTTATTACCGGGGAACAATGCTGGCAACACCTTATTTGCGGCAACAACGGGCGGCAATTTCATGGTGATACCTTCGCGCTGTATCCATTCATGATAACGGTTATTTTCAAAATCCCACATCCCGGTATGGCAGCCAATGCTGGTAAGATCTGAATACGCTTCGCCGGTGAGTAAAAAGCTCATGTACTGCGGCAGGTGCAAGGCATATTTAATCTTGTTGAAAATTTCAGGATTTTCCTTTTTTACACGATACACCTGTAACCCTGAGTTTAATGAGCCTAAAACCGGCGAAGCGGTAGCTAAACTAAACCGCTCCTCGCCCCCATATTTACAGTAAAACTCCTTGCTTAATTCTTCGGGATAGGTTTTCAAATAATTGTATAGCGGGCAAACGGTTTTACCGGTTTCGTCAACATAAACAAAGCTTGCCCCGTACGTTGAAAAATTTACCGCTTTTACCTGGAACTCTTTCAACCTAAACACTTCGCTCAAAGAATCAAATACCGAAAGCCGCAGGCTCTCCACGTTTTCGCAGGGAAATCCATCTTCATCAACCGTCTCAATAAACCGTGCCGATTTTTCAAAAACTATCTTATAATTCTCGTCGAATAAAAACAGTTTCTTGTTGGTTTTGCCAACGTCGAAAACGGCAATTACAGGTATTGCGCTCATCTGTTAGTTTGATATTTATTAAAGCCCTGTCGCAACGGTTTTTAAACCGCGTTCCTTTATCAAATTCTCTCTCACCTGTAAATTTCTATAAGCGTTTACAGGGCTCAAAGCGCCGCCCGATAACAGGCTTGCCTGGGCAACCAGTGGCCTAACATCCGTGCGGTAAGCTTGCTGCAATATTTCCTGCGCAAGGGTCACGTCATTATTTTGCTGGGCTGATTTAAGGGCTGATTTATCAACAATTAACGCCTGTGCGTAGGCTATTTTAATTGCCTGTACAGATTGTAAAAGGTCTTCAATAGGATCTTTTACGTTGTGCGATGCATCTATCATCCAGCCGATATCGGTTGCATGGGTCATCCCGCGTGCATCCATCCCCTCAACCAATTCATTAAATATCAGGAACAGTTGGTATGGGTTTATACTACCTACTGTTAAATCATCATCGCCGTATTTCGAATCGTTAAAGTGAAAGCCGGCTAATTTGCCTTCCATCAGCAGTAACGATACAATCTGCTCAATATTGGTATTCGGCAGGTGATGACCCAGGTCTACCAATGTTGATGCCTTGGCGCCGAGTTTATTGGCCAGTAGTAATGATTGCCCCCAATCGCCGATGGTTGTTGAATAAAAATTGGGTTCAAAGGGCTTGTACTCAATCCACATTTTCCAGTCATCGGGCAGCGTGGTATAAATTTCCTGCAAACTTTCGAGCGTGTTCTGAAAGGCCTGCCGAAAATTCAACTGACCGGGAAAGTTAGAACCGTCCGAAAGCCAAACCGACAACGCCTTTGAATCGAGCTGAACGCCGTATTTTATTACTTCGATGTTATGTTCAATGGCCTGCTTGCGCACCGCATTATCAACGAGGTGCAGTGAGCCAAATTTGTAGCTGTGTTTTTGATTGGGCTGATCCTGGAATGTATTTGAGTTTACCGCATCAAAATGTAGTCCGAGTTGCGCAGCAAGTGCTTTTATGGCTGGTGCATTATCAGGAATATCCCAGGGTATATGCAAGGATATTGAATTGCTCGATTTATTCAGCGCATTGATTACGCCCACATCTTCTATCTTTTCCTCCAGGCTGCGCGGCTCTCCGCCGCCCGAAAACCTGCCAAAACGCGTGCCACCAGTGCCCAATGCCCAGCTCGGGATGGCCACATTAAATGCCTGCAGTTTGCTCATCACATCATCCAGCCAAGGTAAGTTATGGCTCACAAAATCAAGCTTACGCTTGTGTTCGGCCAGTTCCTGGTGATTAAGCTCTTCTATTTTATATTTTTCAACTTGCATAATCTGTCTATAATTGGTTGTCTTCTCTATAATATTTATCGCACAAAACCGGCAGCCACCCCGCCATCAACATTTATAACATTCCCGGTAGATTTGCTGAGCAAGCCGCCTGTTAAAGCAAAGCAGGCGTTGGCAATATCCTCCGGCAGGATAATTTCATTCAGCAACGTTCTTCCGGCGTAATAAGCAGGCAATTCTTCAACCGTTATGCCATAAGCTTTCGCACGGCCTTCGGCCCATCCGCCGGCCCAAATGTTGCTGTCGCTTATCACGGCATCGGGGTTAATTACATTTACGCGTATTTTGTCCACACCCAATTCGGCAGCATTAAGTCTGCTCAAATGAAGCTGGGCTGCTTTTGCGCTGCCGTACCCTGCATTATTAGGGCCGCTCACCAAAGCATTTTTACTTACAATATTGATAATGTCGCCACCTATGTTTTGTTTTTTCATTACTGCAACTGCCGCCTGTGTAACCATAAACTGCCCTTTTACCAAAACGTCATATAGCAGGTCCCAGTCTTTTTCAGTATGGTCGGCTATAGTTTTTGAAATTGACAAGCCTGCGTTATTCACCACCAGGTCTACTCCGCCAAAGGCTAAAATGGCGGCAGCCATAGCGTTTGCAATTTCATCGGCTTTGGTAACATCAAGCGTAATCGTTGTAAAACTGTCTTTGCCAAAGAGTTTTCCAAATTCTTCACCGGCACCCTGCAGGCGTTCTGCATTCATATCATTCAAGACCACAACGGCGCCCTCCTGCACCAGTTTTTTGGCGATGGCTTTACCAATACCGCCGGCACTGCCGGTTATTAAGGCAATACGCCCTGAAAGCGCCTTTGGTTTTGGCATACGCTGCAGCTTAGCCTCTTCGAGCAGCCAGTACTCAATATCAAAAGCTTCCTGCCGTGGCAGCGAGGTATAGGTTGATATGGCCTCAGCGCCTTTCATCACATTGATGGCGTTAATATAAAACTCCGCAGCAACGCGCGCGGTTTGTTTATCCTTTGCAAAAGTGAACATGCCTACACCTGGGAATAAAATAACTACCGGGTTGGCATCGCGAATGGCAGGACTGTTTGGGTGCTTGCAGGTGTTATAGTAATCCGCATACATTTTACGGTATGCTTCAAATGCCGGGGCCAGCTTTTCCTTTAATGCTTTTACATCCGCCAAATCATCTGCCGCACCCAAATCCAGCACCAGCGGGCTAATTTTAGTTCTTAAAAAATGGTCGGGGCAACTGGTGCCCATCGGGGCCAGGCGCTCCAAATCGTTTGAGTTGATATATTCCAATACGCGCGCATCGTCGGTAAAATGGCCTATCATTTTGGTTTGCGATGAACAGAAACCACGCAGCACGGGCGCTATCGCAACTGCTTGTTTTTTTCGATTATCAGCATCAAGACTTTGCAGTTTTTGCCCGCCAAAAACGGGGTCTTTTTTACCGTAGTTTGCTTCCAGGTATTCGGCGCACTTTTCTATTACCTCAAGCGTGTTGATATAGCTTTCGTAGGCAGTATCGCCCCAGGTAAACAAACCATGCGAGCCCAGCATTATCCCACGGATGCCGGGGTTGCTGTCAAGGCATTCCTTTAGTTGCAGGCCCAAATCAAAACCGGGGCGCTGCCAGTTAACCCAACCTATGGTACCGTTAAAAAGCTCACGGGTTATTTTTTCGCCATCTGCTGCTGCTGCTATGGCTATAGCTGCATCGGGGTGCAAATGGTCGATATGTTTGAAGGGTAAAAAGCCATGCAGCGGCGTATCGATAGAAGGCGCTTTTGAGTTAAGGTCGAAAATGCTGTGGTTAAAAAGTTCAACCATTTCATCTTCGTGCTCAATGCCACGGTAAACATTCTTCAGACTGCGCAGCCTGTCGACATACAAAGCAGCCAGGCCACTCTTTTTCAAAGTCCCAATGTCTCCGCCCGAGCCTTTAATCCACATCACTTCAACTTCTTTGCCGGTCAACGGGTCTTTATCCATCACTTTGCATGAGGTGTTACCACCGCCGTAGTTGGTTAACCTCAGGTCGGCGCCAAGTAAATTGGAGCGGTATATCAGCAGGGCCACTTCATCGCCAGCAAGTTTTGCAGCGGCGGCATCGTCCCATAAATAGCTTACGTGTTTGAATTGTGTGGAAACTATAGACATTGTATTAATCGATTTATGTTTTATAAAAGTTAAAATTGGCTGCACCAGTTTAAGCGACGGCAAGTTAAATACGTTTTTTCTTTCAACCGTCATCTACTGTCATGGTTGCGCTTATTTTTTTCAAAGCGAGCTGTTAGACAAGCGACAGCCCTGGTATCTATAGCGCGTTACTATAACACCCCGAATACCTGGCAGTGTGTTGACCCAATAAGAGTTTCAAACAAACCTAAGCACTCAAAGAAACTTGAAAATTTTCTTAATTTATGCACAGTTATCGAAATAGACCAGATAACGTGGAAGAACTACGGATAAATCACCGCCGCGCTTTTTAAGAAATGCAAACCAAAACCATCAAACGATATATGGATTGCAGCGACCGTCAAACAACATGGCCTAATACTAGTTACCCGCGATAAACATTTCATGAGATCGAAGACATTGTTATTGAAAAATGGTGATCACTCCCGGGATGCGCTGCAATAGAACAAGCTTAGTCAACCGCCATAAACAGTTCCGTTTCCAGCTTGCTTTCATCGTTTGTCCAATGCCCGTAAATTTCAATGTACGGAAGGCAGGGCTTTAACCCCATTTTTTGTATTTCGTTTCGCATATTAATGCCGGCTTGCTTTAGCTGGCTATAGGGCCCAATATGTTTGTAGTACGCATACCTGGGAAACAAAATTATTTTTTGTTCCAGTCCTGTATCCTTTAAAGAAGTATCCTCCAACTCAACTCCGGCAAAAACTTTTTCATTGGCTTCATATATCCAAATGTTTAGCCCTTTATGTTTCAACGCTTTTGCTTTAATCACCGTCCACATTTTATCCATTTGTGCAAAAGCGGTTCCTGCATAATTTTTATTTGCAGCAATGCCCGAAAAGCCGGACACAGCCAGTTTTAGTTCCTTATTAATAATTTCGGTTTTCATATTCCCGGCGGTTACTTGCTTTTAATTAAATACTTGTAATGCCTTCCTATCAGCGAACGTCCTTTTGCCGAAAGCGAGTCAAGCGGCACCGGTTTATCCTGCGGGCGCGATTGTTTTTGATTGATCTCCCCCAACAGGCTCCATTTGCGGGTCATCTCTGCTGGCTCCTTCGCCGGGACATTGTAGCGGGTAAAATCTATAACTTTTTCGGGGGTGTTCTTTTTCCAATCCTTCAGCAAAGCCAGGCGGAAATCCTTGTTCATAAACCAACTGATTTCGTTATTGGCATCCGAGCCGCCTATGCCTGAGCCACGTTCTACAAATCGGTAGTTGAAACTGTTGCTTTTATAGTGCGCCCGCCAAAGCAGGCCAAATTCGCCCTGGGTAATCAGCTTAACACCGGGCCAGCGTTTCCTGATCGCGGCTAACCAGTCCTTCAGCAAAGCCGGATCAAAAGGCAGGGAAAGTTCCCAGCAATTGGTTACCCAGCCGAAGCCGTTAAGTTCGTAACCATTATCAAAATGGATCGCGGTAGCATGCATCATTTCCTTTAAACCCACCTCGTTACCATAGCGGCCAAGGGTTTCTATCGGGCCAACGCCCATCCGGCTGTTAAATCCTTCTGCAAAACCCTGTCTTCTCCCTGCAAGGAAATCAACGGTCCAGCCATCAAGGTTCACGCAGTCGATAAAATCATTTTTGTTTTGGGCCGGTTTGCAAAAGTGCTCTTTTGATGGATAAAAAGGGTAAACCACGGCTCTTCCAATAATTACATCATTATTGATTGCTCAGCCTGGAGATATAGTAATCATTGAAAATCCAGAAAGTGATCTGCATCCCAGGGCGCAGTCTAAAATTGGTGAACTTATAGCTAGGTGCGCAAATGCGGGAATACAAATTATTGTCGAAACACATAGTGATCATGTCTTAAACGGCATCCGACTCGCCACATCATATAAACCGCCTTTAATTTCACATAACGAGATTAAGGTTTTTTATTTTTTTAAGGAATTAGAATCGCTTTCTACTACTATTGAAGAGATACTAATCGAACCCAATGGAAAAATGCCTTTAAAACTGTTAAAGGTAAAAGGTATAACTGGTTTCTTTGACCAAATTGATGAGGATTACAAGCAGTTATTTGTTAATCAAAATGTCAAAAATTAAAATTTTCCTAGGGTCGCAATTACTTGAAGAGCTATTTGTCAGTAATAAACTTGATGCCTTTTTTATGAAGTTTGAAGAATTTCATTTCACATTACTTCAACACAAAAACGGATTGCAAGCGGAAATATTTATGGACATTTCCGAACTTTTACAGTATCAGGAGCTTGATTTATATGGCCTAAAATCTGTCATAAGTAATTTCACGGATGGGGCATCATATTGCCTCCAAGTAGATACAATCCCTTCAAAAGACGACTATTATAAAGTAACCCAAGTAGATTCTGAACCTTTCAAAAAAATTTCATGTCTTGCGACTATTGAAGCTTTCGAAAAACAAGTCTTAGAAAGCGGCAGCATTAGGTTAATATCTCGAACGGAACATTCACAATCAATTATCAAAATCCACAAATACGTTAATAAAAACCCTATTTTATCGTCCATTGCCGCTGTTCTGGTAGACTTTCTATTTTTAGAGGTTTTTTTTGAGCATTATCTCAAAAATGAGATTACAGACACTCAAGAATATTCTAATTTCCATACCGAATACTTGAAATTTTACAAAAAATTTGATTGGAGCACCTGGGTTCCGTCGTTAGATCCCGCACCAGCCCACAAAGTTATACAATGCTTGAAAAAATATCATACAACAAACAAAGAGGATACTTACTTATTAAAGTGGGGCCACATCATGGCTGTATTAAATGGAGCTAAGTTTAATAAAGGGTTGACAACCTTCAATAAGAAAAAAGAACAAGTAAACGATGTTTTTCAAGCAGGAATAAGCAAGGCAAATAACACTATTTTTTTTTCAGTTGATACTGAAAATGGCCTATTAGAAGTTTATGATTATAGAGGGGTTCATTTGAACAACGTCTACGGTTTGGAAAGAGGAATTGTAACCCAAAAACGTAATTATACAATTGATGTCCCTGTAAGTAAATGGTTAAAGGATTAGTATTGAGATTGAATAAACAATGTGACGTAAATAGTTTTTGTCTAATCATTAAACAATAACTTCAATATCTCGCCTTCTGGCGGGATATTGGCAAGCTGTTTTTCCTTTCTTCTGGTGCGATATGACGAAAGGGCCAATAGCGCAATGGCTACTCGTGACCTGCAAGCCAATATCGTCTCTTCAAACCTCGCACATTTCAACCCTCCACCCGTAAAAAATATACTACAATTAAACATAAAATCATTAAAGTTGTATCTTAACCGAATCAAACCAAAACAGATAGTATGTTTTCAAAAATTTATAAGCCCCTAATGTTGGGTGCCGCGCTTTTATCGGTTACTGCAACCGTTATGGCGCAAACCGGCGAGCCTGTTGAAAAAAATAAAGCCAACAGCAATTATAAACCTGCCTTTGCGGGGCAAACGCGTATCGGCAGTGTTAAAACCAAAACCCCGTACACGGTTACGGTTATCAGCAGCGATCTGAAAGGCGCATGGGGGATGCATACGCTGCCCGACGGCCGTTTGCTCATCAGCAGTAAGCCGGGGACTATGCAAATACTGACAACCGACGGTAAGATCGTGAAAACCATTACCGGATTTCCGGCCGTGCAGTATGGCGGTCAGGGTGGTTTGCTCGATATAAACATCGACCCGAATTTTACCACCAACCGGATGATCTACTGGACATTTGCCCAACCGGGCGAGGGCGCTACGCTTGCGGTGGCTAAAGGCAAGCTTTCGGCCGATGAAACAAAGCTGGAAAATGTTAAGGTGATATGGGAAGCCTTCCCGCGTTATAAAGGCGACGGCCAGTTCGGTTCGCGTTTATTGTTCGACAAACAGGGCAACCTGTTCGTTACATCGGGCGACCGCCAGGCGAATGATATCCGCGTAAAGGCACAGGACCTGAACGCAACCACTGGCAAGATTATACACATCACCAAAGAGGGAAAGCCGGTTGCCGGCAACCCGTTTATTGGCAAAGCCAACGCCAAACCCGAGATTTATGCCTACGGTTTTCGTAACCCGGACGGGTTTTCGTTTAACCCGGTTACCGGCGGTCTGTGGGAAGCAGAGTTTGGTCCGCGCGGCGGGGATGAGATCAACCTGATAAAACCGGGCGGCAACTATGGTTGGCCTTATGTTACTTATGGTATTGAATACAGCGGCGAAAAAGTTTATGATGGGATACAACAAAAAGCAGGTACGATACAACCGGTTTACTATTGGGACCCGGTTATTTCGCCCGGCTGCATGATGTTTTATACCGGCAATATTGCCGAATGGAAAAACAACCTGTTTGTTGGCGGCTTGAGCGGGCAACACATAGCCCGCCTGGTGATTAAAAACAACAAAGTTGTAGGCGAAGAACGTTTGCTTGCTGATAAAAACGAGCGCTGGCGCTGCATGGCTACCGGAAAAGACGGTGCTATTTACGCTGCAACTGATGGTGGGAAATTGTATAAGATAGCTAAGCAGAAATAGTAAGGCAGGGAGGCGGAATGGATTTTTTGAATTCCAGTGAGGGTTTATCCTGGAAAGATGTGAATTGAAGTGGGGGGACCGAAGTTTTATTCCTATTTAGAACTTAGAATTCACCCCGCTCAATTGCCGCGGAGGCTGTTACTTTTTGTCTTGATACAAAAAGTAACCAAAAAAATCAAGTCAGCAGAAATGCTTCTTCGCGCACAGGGCCTTTCACGCACAAAGCCGCAACAACTGCGGGCTGGAATTTTTTTGCTTTATGACCCTATCGCTTTACTACCCTGCAACGCAAAAAGTTCCTATGCCCTGCCCAGCGCGCAGGCCAGCAGTTGTTTCGGCTTTCGCCCGAAGCTTATCTGCTGACGGGAAACCCATAAAAACTACTAAGCTTAAAATTCAGCTTTGACAATCAGTTGTTTACAAATAGGCCGTTATAATTAAAGTTAATATACGTACACCGAACTCACGGTAAAATAAATATGGCTTTGAAAGCGCCCGGGTATGTTTAGCCGGGCGAATGCAGGACAAAAGCCCGCTACAATATCACCGGCTAAAAGAGGGAAAGCTGCCTATTACTATGTGCCGCCGTTATTTCCTTACAAAACAGACTAATAAGCAATAAGTGAGTGGTTGATCATCCTGACAACTTTACCCACGATGTCATTTATATCAAAAGGTTTGCTGATATGGTCGTTGGCTTCGCATTCGGCGGCGATGAGCTCAATATCATTGGCGGTGGAAAGAATGATAACGGGCACATCTTTCAACCCGGCAACCTGTTTTATCTGCTTGCATAAGCGATGCCCGGGCCGGTTATTGATAAATTCGTCTAGCAGGATCACATCAGGCGCGAAGGGGATGATTTCCGAAAGGTTTTCTGGTTCGGGGACGCTCAGCGTATCAAGGCCGTGTTCCTGTAAAATAAATTCTATAATATGGCGGATATCCTGGTCATTTTCAATAATCAACACTTTCTTCTTCACAGTCCCGTTTTTTGCAAAGATAGTCCTTTTATGTTATGTCAACTTTTAATTCTTTTTCGGGCCGGTGTAAAGCGAATTTATTTGGGCCCTTTCTTATATTTTACCCCTTGGGCTCCGTTCTACCATTTTCATCGAACAACAGCAGAAAGATATAATTGCCACAATATGAAACTTAATTGGTTGCCAACGCTTATGTATGCCTATGGCTACAATAAAAAATGTTAAACCACTCAGCGCAGAAAAGCTGTTTGACCTGTTAAAGACCGGGTTTGCGGAATATGTTAATGAAAAATTAGGGTCGAACCTGGCGATTGATTATGCACATGTATATGATGTGATCAATGTTTTGTTCCCCGAAGTGATAGAAGGCCCGGCCCTGACGATAACTGTAACTGATGATGAACTGGTTGTTACCAACCATGCTTCCGGCGCTGATTACAACACCGATCTTCTTGAAGAACAATTAAACGGTTTCCTGGAATTACAAGCTGGTTAGTTGCCGGCTATTTATCAGTTATGAGGTTAAGGCCTACAAGTACTTTAGTTTTATCAGACAGATCGCCCACCAATACACGCATAGGGGCCGGCAGTTTCTTGATCAGCGTAGGCACGGCGACAATTTGTTCGCCTTCTGCCAGATGGGGATGCTCCAGCAGATCGATGATCTCTATCGTATATTGGTCTTTTAGTTCGTTTTCGCAATATTTTTTTAAATTTTCAATCGCGTTGTTGGATTTTTGGGTTTTCCCGGCGACATACAGGCACAGTTTATACTTTTCAGCTTCCATAACGTATCTTGAAGGTTATTTACGCCTTGATATAATAAGCTTTTAAATGGGTTTATGTTTTCATTGACGCTACAAATATTTCCAACTCCAGGAGCTTCCGTCGCCGGACTCCATAAAAAACGATCATTCGTTCTACAAAAACCCTTTTATATTTGAACAACCAGTGCGTGGTCGGGTGCTACTCCCCTGCTTAACGTATGGATGCTGGCCAACGTTGTTTCGGCAATTTGCGACAACGCATCTTCAGTAAAAAAAGCCTGGTGGCCAGTAACCAGCACATTTGGGAAACTCAGCAGCCGCTGTATGGTATCGTCTTCAATGATAGTGCCCGAAAGGTCTTTAAAAAACAAGCGTTCTTCCTGCTCATAAACGTCGATACCAAGGTTGGCCAACCGCCCCGTTTTTAGCGCCCCTATAACCGCGTGCGTGTCAATGAGCGCGCCGCGGCTGGTGTTAATAAGCGTGGCCCCTTGTTTCATTTTGCTGAGGCTATCCTGGTTAATCAGATAACGGTTATCGGGCGTAAGCGGGCAATGCAGTGATATGATATCAGCCTGCTGCAGCACGTCATCGAATGGGCAATATTGTACACCGGCGGCAACCATATCCTCATCTTTAAACAGGTCGAAAGCCAGTACCCTGCACCCAAAGCCCAGCATTATTTTACAGAAGGATTTTCCAATTCGGCCAGTACCTATCACCCCCACCGTTTTTCCATGCAGGTTAAAACCTAACAACCCGTTTAACGAAAAATTCTGTTCCCTTACCCGGTTATAAGCTTTGTGTGTTTTGCGGACGAGCGTTAACAGCATAGCTACCGCGTGTTCTGCCACCGCTTCGGGCGAATACGCCGGCACGCGGCATACCGTTATGCCGTGTTTTTTTGCCGCTTCCAACTGTACATTATTAAACCCAGCGCAGCGCAATGCAATTACCTTTACGCCTTTGGCAGCCAATATGGCTATTACTTCGGCTGTCAGCTTGTCGTTTACAAATACGCAAACTGCAAATGTACCCTGGTCGACTGCATTAACAATGTGCGGGCCGAGGTGTGTTTCGAGGTACTCCAGCTCAAAGGCGTAATTGGCATTATGCTGGTTAAACGAGGCGATATCATAAGGCTTTGCCGAAAAGAAAAGTACTTTCACAGGAGATACTGACATGCGGGTAAAGTTAAGGGAATATGCCGGAATACAAGCAGGTATGTGATAATGGTTGGAGTTTTGCACAGGCTCTTTTTCCAGAAGCAATATAGATACTGTTCCACATTTTCACCAAACTGTACACACTGGTCCGGTGGAACAGCACAGATTAGTAACCCTAAAACTGGAAACAGGGTAATTATTCAAAATTCCACCATACTGCTTTCTTAGGCGGATCACCCAAAGTATAAGGCTCCCCGATACGCGGGGCGTTTACCTGGATACCCAGCTTTTCGGCAGCGGGCAGGAGCTTTTCAATAGGTTCGTTCCAGGGATGATCGGCTTCCGCAAACTTGCCCCAATGGATAGGCTGCAGCAAACGAGCGTGTAAGTCGATGGCAGCCTGTGCGGTTTGCCCAAAGAGCAGGTGTGTCCATGGCCAATTCGGGCTATACTGTCCGCATTCCAGCAGTGCCAGGTCAAATGGGCCATATTGTTGACCTATTTGTTTAAAGTGTGGTCCATAACCGCCATCGCCGCTGTAAAACAATCGGTATTGCCCGGCCTGTATTACGTAAGATGCCCAAAGTGTTTTATTTACTTTACTATAGGTGCGGCCGCTGCGGTGCTGTGCCGGTGTAGCGGTGACGCGGAGACCACCCGGCAGCGTGACCGATTGGTTCCAATTGAGTTCGGTGATCTTTTTAGGATCAAATCCCCAGTAAATCAAATGTGAACCTACCCCCATCGGTACTACCGCCATTTTAATATGGTCTTTCAGTTTCTTAAGGGTACGATAGTCCAGATGATCGTAGTTGTCGTGCGAAATGATCAGCACATCAATTGGCGGCATATCCCTGGCGTGGTAATGCCTGGTACCTTTAAATGCCTTAACCAATCCGGGTACCGGCCCGGCATGGTTACTAAAAATAGGATCGATGAGTATATTACCCTGTCCTGTCTTGATCAGCAAGGACGAATGTCCGAACCAAACGACGGTAGGTGCAGGAGCAGCGAGTGTCATCAAATCAGTTTTAACCCACGGCAGCGCGCGCGAAGGCCTGATGGTTTCAGGGCGTCGGCGGAGCATAAAAAGCAACCGGTTGCGGTGCTTTACTGTCGAATCAGGGCGTTTAGTCAAATTTTGGAAAGCGCCATTTTTGTAATTAGGTAAAGCCTCCAACTTTGCAAGCTCTTCGCCCTCCGGGTTTTTCCCCAATGACTTTACCGTACCACAGCCAGCCGCTACTGTCAGTAACAGTGCAGCTACCCCCATTCGCAAACACCAGTATTTCATACCCTAAAAGTGCAAATAACGTTTAAGGTTACTGAATATTTTAATATTGATGAAAACAAAGAATACTCAAAAGCATCAGTACCATCAATAGCGTCCCTCGTACACCCTCATTAACATTCAAAGTATACCAGGGACTATGTTTCTTTAGGGCAGATAACAATCCAAAAGATATCGACGGGACGAACGGTTGCAATATCGCCCCTATTTTTTAATTCCTGCCAACTGCGCCACCCTTACCAAATCGCTTAGGGTCATTACATAAAATATGCTACCATTTGCGGCGGTTTTCTTTTGTGTCAGAAAACTCATGTTACCTTTTGAATATATGGTTTTTCCGGCGGATTCGCCAGGCACATAGCCCATATCCGTTATAATTTTCACCGCCTGCTGGTATTCCTCTTCCTTGTAGGTAATACAGCCCGAACTTGCAACCTGGCCGCCAATTGCAGTTAGTAAATAGCTGCCGGTTTGGTCTTTTATCTTATACTTATACAAATCCATGGAATAGGTAGGCTGCTGAATAGTTTGCTTGCTGAACAGGGAATAGTCGTGGTCGGTAAAGTACTTTTCGGCATCGGCAACCGCCAGGGTACTCAGGCCGGAAAGGCGGGTGATCAAATTGGTTTCGTCGATTTTAACTTGTGCCGTTACACCAGTTTTAATAACGAGCATAAGCAGTACAACAAGCGCTGCGCGTAAAATTTTCTTCATGATCAAATATAAAGAAAACGGCAGCATTTCAAAAGCAACGTAAAAACCTAATAAACAACAACTTAATCACTCCGCCCCAATTAACAAATGCTATTATCTCAGCTTACCCTTCAAGCTCAAATATGCGTATATTGCCTAACCAAGCGTATATAAACCATGACATCAATACTCGCCCGTATTTACACATCCCTTTTATTATTTAGCATTATAACCTTTACAAACACTCAAATAACTGCCCAGGACCTCTACCTTCCCTTCCGCCAAGCCTGGCTAAAAAAAGCGGAAGAATACAAACCCACACTAACAGAAACTATCAAACACCCGGTCGGTGTTGTTAAGCTTGAAAAAGATGCCGCAGCGTTCCAGGGCTGGAATGCAGTAAACGCCGGGGGAATTGAGCAACTTTACAACAAACCCTTTAACCAAAGAAGCAGCGGCCTTGTAGTTGATTTCGGCGAACATATGACGGGCTATTGCACATTCACATTAAAGACCCTCCGGGGTGATATGGATGCACCATTGCGCTTAAAACTTACCTTCGGCGAGGTGCCCGCCGAACTGGCCACGCCGTTTGATCCTTATCCCGGTGGCTTGAGCCGCGCCTGGCTGCAGGACGAAACCGTTACCGTTTCGGTATTACCTGCAGCTGTTACTATCCCGCGCAGGGTGGCGTTCAGGTATGTTAAGGTTGAATGGCTGGGTTCGTCTTCAGGTTTTGAGTTTGGGTTTTCGGATATCCAATTTAAGTCATCCACCTCGGTTACCGTAACACCGCCGGAGCTGGCAGCAACAACATCGCCCATCATAAAAGCTATCGACCGCGTCGGCCTTGCTACACTTAAAGAGTGTATGCAAACCGTTTACGAGGACGGCCCCAAACGCGATCGCCGCCTATGGATCGGCGATACCTACCTGGAATCGCTGGCTAACCTCTATTCCTTTAAAAACGACGCGCTGACGAAGCGGTGTCTTTACTTGCTGGCCGGCCTGTCGAACAAAGACGGCATTCTGAACGCGAACGTATTTGAACTGCCCGAACCACATCCGCAAAAAAGCCGCCTGCTGGATTATTGTTTCCTGTACAATGTGGCCCTCAAAGAATATGTTGCGGCAACCGGCGACAAGCAAACCGGGCTCGACCTTTGGCCCGTCGCCAAAAAACAACTTGATATAGCCAAAATGTATGCCGGCAAAGATGGCATGATGGACTACGTAAAAGCCGGCAAAGAATGGTGGGTATTTTTCGACTGGCAAGACGGGCTGGATAAACAGGCACCGTTGCAGGGCATCACCATTTACACCCTTAATCAAACCTACGCATTGGCCGAACTGCTTGGCAAGGAAAACGAAGTGGCCGAACTTCCCGCCATGGCAAAAAAACTAAAAGAAGCGGCTCATAAAAACCTTTACGACAAGACAACCGGGCTATTTATAAGCGGGCCAAACAAACAGGTGTCCTACGGCGGACAGGCGTGGATGATATTAAGCAGCGTGGCATCAAAAGCCGAATCACAGAGGGCTTTAAGAGCATTGCCAGGCGTTTCCGACGCTGTGCATCCCGGCGCACCATACATGTACCATTACTAAATTGCCGCTTTGATTGAAAGCGGCCTGAAAGCCGAAGCCAAGGAGGCACTGACATCCTATTGGGGCGGCATGGTAAAAAAAGGCGCCGACACCTTTTGGGAAGTATATGACCCTAACGATGAACTAAAATCGCCATACAACTTTTTCCCGGTGAACAGTTACTGCCACGCCTGGAGCTGCACGCCGGTGTATTTTATCAGGAAATACCCTGAGATTTTTCAGCAGTAACCGGATGTTTTTGTTCATGGATGAAGGCCCGATCGCACTTCCGGATATTAATCAGTATGGTTTTATTACCTGCCCGGTGTTAGCGCCAAACACACTTTTTCGAAAACCAAATTCCAGTTGTTTCATAGTTACCGGGATATCCCCGTGAAAAAAACGAAAATATTGCGGCGAATCTTCCAGAACAGTAGGACTCACCGCATTAATGCGGACACCATTTTCCAATTCAATTGCTGCTGCGCGCACAAATGCCTCAACGGCTCCATTGGCGGCAGATGCGTTGGCGAAATTCAAAACCGGTTCATTTGTCAAAGCGCCGGTAATTAATGTAAATGAACCTTTTGGGTTGATGTAGTGTTGGCCAATGAGCACTAAATTAACCTGCCCCATCAGTTTGCCATCCAGCCCTTTCCTGAACTCCTTATCTGTCATGCTTTTCCATGGACCAACATACGATGGCCCTGCCGTGCATATCAGCGCATCAAACGGCCCTGCCTGCCTGAACATATTTTCTATTGATTCAGGCGAGGTAATATCTGCCTGTATGTCTCCGCTTTTGGAGCCAACTCTTATAACTTCATGGTCTTTTTCTAATACGCTTGCTAAGTGTTTTCCCATGGTGCCCGTTGCACCTACTATGATGATTTTCATTTCTTTGAATTTTAGTTTTTATAAATAATTTGATGTGATAAGAGAGACTCGCTTACATTGCTAATACGCATTTACCAGGTTTTTTTTCCCTACAAACCTCACAACAGAACCTTTCCCAACGTGATACATGCCTTCATCAAAAAGAATTTCTTTCTCCTCCAGTATTAACAGGTCATGATTTGCAAAGTCAGCTCTTATTTCATCTACGGAAAACAACATATCGATGTCTGTTGGTCCGCCGTTGTTTAGGTGTATGTGTTCTTTGCTGAATGCCTCCAAAATAACTACCCCTCCGGGTTTTAGATAGGTGTTCAATTTTTGATGGAATGAAGATTTCTTGGCGGCTGCAAAGTGTGCATAGATAAGTGCAATTGCATCAAACGACTCTTTTTCAAACTCGAGTTGCTCCAGGTCTCCTACAATATAATCTATGGTAACATCGGCTTCTTTTGCAAGTTCCAGCGCCTTTAACTTTCCTTCAACGCTCAAATCAAATGAGGTTACTTCCCACCCTAATTGTGCCGCAAATACCCCATTACGCCCCTCACCATCAGCCGGCATTAATATTGATCCGGGTTCAAATTTTTGAATCCATTCCTTAAAAAACACGTTGGGACTTGTTCCGTAAGCATACGCCTCACCTTTATAGCGATCATCCCACATGTTCCTGTACTGTTCATCCCATGACTGGTTCAGATCTGCCTGTTCAAATTTTTCCGAAACAATTTCTTTGTTGGTCATTATCCCGGCTGTTGTTCCCATTGCCACCGCGTTGGCCACAGTACGTATTTTTGTTGTATTATCACCACAAGCAAAAATTCCGGCTATAGTCGTCGCTTGAAAGGAGTCTGTTTTAATGTATCCTTCATCAGTAAATTCGCATCCCAAAGCGGACGGAATTTGGCAATGCTGTTCAAACGGACTATGTGCATATACCGCTTTAATGGAAGATGTTGTACCGTCTTTGAAAATGATATTTTGAAGATGTCCATCGGTATGCTCTAGTCTTTCAATTTCTTTTTCAGTTATTTTGATATGGTGCTTTTCAAGTATTGCTGTTTGTTCATCCGTTAAAGTTGATTTTCCGTTGGTAAACAACGTTAAATCATTTGTCCAGTTCGAAATAAGCTTTGAGAATTCGAAGCCGTATTCGCCATTGCCTAAAATGCCGGTTTTTTCACTTCTAACTTCATATCCGTGGCAATACGGGCAGTGTAGAACCGAAATTCCCCAACATGCTGCAAACCCGTCAATGCCAGGCATAATGTCCCTGATCCCTGTCGCAAAAATCAACTTCTTTGCACTAAATATTTCACCTGATGCAACCCGGATTTCAAAGCCGCTTTCGGTTTTCACTCCGTTTGTCGCCAAACCGCTAAAGAACTTTACGGTATTATATTTTTCCACTTGCTGTCTTGCAAGGGCTGCAATCTCTTTTGGAGTTTTCCCGTCCTGGGTGAGGAAATTATGCGAATGTGGCGTTTGCTTATTACAGGGTTCGCCACTATCAATAATTAAAACTTGTCTTAGCGCCCTGCCTAAGGCCATAGCAGCGGCAAGGCCCGAGTAACTCCCGCCAATAATTATAACGTCAAAATTTTTTCGGTCTGTCATTTTAGTATGTTTTTAAAATTGTGTTTATAGCAATGAGAAATCCTACTTATTATCATTTTTAGATGAAATCATATTGATAAAAAAATTCACCAAAGGCACACCGGCAAATACTATCCAGGGGACTAATGGGATGGTCAATAACAGCGTCCGTTGATATAAAGGTAGTACAGATAATTGCTTACCAAACAGGTAAAGAAATAATGTGATAGACGGGTAGATTACTACCCATATTTTTAAAGATGCTATTAACTTGCCCTTTGTCTTCATGCCCGGAAAATTATCTTTTCAGCAAATCATTTTGCCTGGTACAAAGGTAATTTCGGAGGTAAACTGATGGATAGGACAAAAATATGGTTGTACAGGACTTATTTAAAATTATGTCGGAAAGCCTCCGGCGAGTGGCCCATATGCTTTTTAAAGAACCTGATAAAATAGGAAACATCTTCGTACCCCAGGTAATATGCTATTTGGTTTATTTGGTTTGATGTTGCCAGGAGATACCTTTTAGCCTCCAGTACAATATGTTCATTAATCAATTCTGAACAGGTTTTGCCCAGCGTGGACTTCGTAATAGCATTAAGCTGGTAAGTGGACAGGTTCAGCATGGCAGCATATTCAGCAACTTGCTTTTGGTTAACATGTGTCTCCAACAGTGATAAAAATGCTTCAAGCCGTTCCTGTGTATAAAGGTTTACGTTATCCGGCGTGGCACGGCTATGCTGCCGTACAAGTTCGATAAACAAAATACCCATATTTGCTCTGATAACGTCTTCGTATCTTTCCTGTTTGCCTGTATATTCATTGAAGATGGAAGTAAGCGTGTTAAGCAGCTTTTGAAACGCGTCAGCATTAAGCTCGTAATGATTGATATTACCGGCCTGGCGCAATAACTGGTTCGATACTTTCTCGCGCGGGAAATAAAACTCCTCTCTAAACTGCAGCAAATAACCGGTACTTCCCGCTTTTAACACAAGCTGATGTACTTGGCCCGGGCGCATGAAGAAAACAGAATTGTCGCCAACTGTGTAGGAGATAAAATCTATATCATGACTGCCGGCCCCTTTTTTTAAAGCAAGAACATAAAAGAAATCATGCCGGTGAAGTTCCTGTACCATGTCTTTGCCGGCAAGCAGATCATGAAGATCGCGAATGCTGAAGCTTTCAGAAAAATCCGGCTCTTTTTGGAATGTGCTGATATGCCTTACCGGGATTTTTTCCATTTAACTTAATTGTAAAAAAGCCGTTCACCTAACCATCAAGGTAACACTTAACCAAATGTAATTACATTTTGCAAAACACATTCCTGCTTTGCCGGGCGGAAGCATCACGCCACCGTCATAAATTATTTTTTTAGTAAATTCAGTTGACTATTTTAGTCAACTTGGTTTACCTTTACGGCGTTAAATCTGTAAAAATGAAAAAAACAAATCAAACTATCAATTTAGTACATAAACTATTTTTTATGTTACTGCTACTTGTGCTGGGACTGAAATCTGCATCAGCACAAACTGATTGGAAACTGAGTACCGAAAAGGACGGTATAAAAATATACACCAGCATATTGCCCGATTCGAAGGTCAAAGCTATTAAAGTGGAAGGTAACTTCGATGCAACACCATCACAACTTGTAGCTCTTGTTATGGACGTTAACACTGCCCCGGATTGGGTATACCATGTAAAGTCGGCCAAACTGGTTAAGCAGGTGTCGCCTACAGAGCTTTACTATTATTCGGAAGTTAGTTTACCCTGGCCCGTGGCAAACCGGGATTTTGTGGCCCATTTAACAGTCACTCAGGATCCGGGCACAAAAGTAGTAACGATTGATGGCCCGGCAGTACCCGGCGTTGTTCCGGTAAAAAAAGGCATCGTAAGGATCGACAATTCTATCGGCAAATGGGTCATTACCCCCCTGGGACAAAACCAGATACATGTTGAATATTCGATTCACGTAGACCCGGGAGGTGCTCTGCCTGCATGGCTGGTTAATATTTTTGCCACAGATGCGCCAATGAAAATTTTTAAGAGCCTGAAAGTACAACTCACAAAGCGCGATTACAAAAACACCGTCTTTGCATTTGTAAAAAACTAATCAGAAACGTTTCAGTTTTTAACATTACATAACTTAACGATCCTGCTGACCAACGGCAGGATCGCTCGTATATTAGGGCTTCCCCCGTCCTAATCTCATCTTAAAGTCACTGCATCAATGTAGCGTCACAAAACGGTAAAAAGTACTTTTTTTGGTAAACTAAGTTGACTAATTTAGTCAACTTAGTTTACCTTTGTGTCATCAAATCAGTAGTCATGAAAACGCAGTTCATCCACTTCGACCAAATATCAGGCATCACCAGTGCGGTAATCACCAGTGCAAGGAGCTTTAAATTGAATAAGCTTTTTTTAGCGTCTAATTTTTCAACCGGCAAGTTGGGGTACTACCTGCTTCCGCTGGTTAAACAAATTATCAAAGACAATTTCATGGGTGCAGATATGGAGATAGGGATACTGCTGATTTTCCTTAAAGACTATTTTTTATCTGCCAATAATACCATCAGGAATAATGCTTTCAGTAACCTGTTCAAAAAATCTAAAAGCAGCCAAAAAAACATTGCGGTATCAGCGTCTGAAATAATTTACAATCATCCACAGGCTGCCTGAGACCTCAATTATATTTTAATATCATGAAAACGGACCATTTTTACAACATAATTAAAAGCACAGTGATGCTTTTATTCTTAACGTTATCAACCAGCTTGATGGCGCAACAAACAATCATTAAGGGAGTAGTTACAGATATCCGCACCCAGGAAACTATGCCGGCTGTAAGCGTTTCATTTGATGGCACCACTATAGGCGGCAGTACAGACATTAAGGGTAATTACAAAATTAGTACCGACGGAAATTATAACCGCATCAAGGTTTCCTTTATAGGTTATAAAACCTTTTATAAGGACATTACCCCTGGCACTACGCAAACTATAAACATCGCTTTAACTGAAGACAGACGAACATTGAGTGAGGTAGTTATAAAAAGCGGCAAAAAAAACAGGTATACCAATAAGAACAATCCCGCTGTGGAACTGATCCGCAAGGTGATTGCCCACAAGGATGAAAACCGGCTGGAAAATTTCGATTATGCCGAATATCAGCAATACGAAAGAATGATATTCTCACTGAGTGATCTTTCTGAAAAGTTTAAACAGAAACGGATATTTAAGAATTACCAATTCTTGTTTATGGAGCAGGACTCCAATGCAATCGGCGGAAAAAATCTGCTGCCGATGTACATGGAAGAAAAACTTTCTGATAACTACTTCCGCAAATCGCCCTATGTTAAAAAGCAAGTGATTGAGGCCAATAAGCAGGTTAAGTACGATGAGAACTTTATAGATAACGAAGGGCTTAAAGCATACTTTAACCGTATGTACATGGATATTGAGATCTACGATAATAATATCCCGCTATTGGGTAACCAGTTGCTGAGCCCGATCGCTAATGGTGCTCCATCGTTCTACAAATTCTTTATTACCGATACCATTAAAGATGTGAGCCCGCAATTGATTGAGTTGAGCTTTACCCCGCGTAACACTACCGACATGCTTTTCACCGGTAAAATATACATCACTATGGATGGCAACTACGCAGTTCAAAAAGCTGTATTGTCGGTAAATAAACACATCAACCTCAACTTTGTGCGTCAAATGCAAACCACCCTTTCTTTTGAAAAAACAGAAGGCGGGCGCTACCGGTTGAGCCAGAGCGATTTGAAGATGGACTTTGGGCTTAACAAAAACAAAGGCGGCGGTGTGTATGGCGAGCGTGTGGTGATCATCAACAACTTTGCAGTCAACAAACCACGCCCTAACGAGACTTATGCCGGTCCGGCGCAAATGATAGCCTTCAATGCAACGGAAAAGGGGGATGAATTCTGGAAAGCTAATCGCCCTGATACCCTGAAAAAGGGGCAAGCAGATATTTATAAGAATATCGACAGCCTGCAAACCCTCCCTTCGTTTAAACGGACAATGAAATTGATCACCCTTTTTGTTGCAGGGTACGATAATTTAGGCCCTTTTGAAATAGGACCGGTAAATACCTTTTACAATTTTAACCCGGTAGAAGGTTTCAGGCTGCGATTGGGCGGACGTACAACCACCGAGCTGAGCAAACGGTATTATTTCGAGACCTATGGCGCATATGGTTTTAAGGACGAAAAATTTAAATATTTTTTCAGCGGCACTTATTCGCTGAATAATAAATCGATCTATTCTTTTCCGCAGGACTATATAAGAGCCAGCGTACAGCGCGATACCAAGATACCGGGCCAGGAACTTCAGTTTGTACAGGAGGATAACTTCTTGCTGTCATTTAAACGCGGCGACCACGGCATCTATACTTACAACGATATCTTCAGGCTTGATTATGTGCATGAATACCTGAACCATTTCTCGTACAAGTTTGAGCTAAAGGCATGGAACCAGGCGCCAACAGGATCATTATATTTTCAGAATATTATCGGGGGGCAGCCAAATTCTGTAAATAGCCTGCAAACCACTGAACTATCAATGGAACTGCGGTACGCACCTCACGAAAAATTTTACCAGGGTAAATTATACCGCACCCCGATACCTGACAAGTACCCTATTTTTACCCTGCGGTACCAGGAAGGTATTAAAGGACTTTTTAAAGGTGATTACAATTACCAGAATGTTACAGGTAACATCACCAAACGCTTTTACCTTTCGCAACTGGGTTTTGCAGATGTTTCGGCAGAGGGGGGATATATCTTTAATAAGCTGCCTTATCCGTTACTCGATATCCAGCATGCCAACCAGAGCTATGCTTTGCAGCTGCAATCGTACAACCTGATGAACTACCTGGAATTTGTTAGCGACCACTATGCCAGTATAAATATTGATCAGCATTTTAACGGGTTCTTCTTTAACAAGGTGCCGCTGTTGCAATCGTTGAAGTTAAGGGAAGTAGTGTCATTCAAATCAGTATGGGGTGGCGTAAGGCAGGAAAACAACCCTGCCAACGATCCCGCCTTATTGCAATACCCTATTGGCGGCAGTGGCAAGCCAATAACTTATACGCTAAACAACGGCCCTTATATGGAAGCCAGTGCCGGTATCGAGAATATTTTTAAGCTATTGCGGCTGGACCTGGTTAGAAGACTTACTTACCTGGATCACCCTGACGCACCAAAATGGGGCGTAAGGGCTTTTGTTAGGTTCCAATTCTAATCAGCCTAAATTATAAGCAATTTAATTGTATAAAAATCGTTAAACTTGTAAACTTGGTTGACTTTATTGGTCAGCCGGTTTACTTTAATTGATAAACTAAAATTACTGTAAAGGCCTATTGTTAATACCTACTTAAACATTAATATTAAAGATCATGTTAAACGAGGAAGCAACCAGGATGACGAGCAGGTTATTATACCTTTTGAAACGACTTTCGGATGAATGGTATTGCACAAAGCTGTGCCATGCTAACCTTGAAGGCTTTAATAACTCGCATATCCCGTTGTTTATGAGTATAGGCACCACAGGTATTTCCAATAGTAAACTTGCGGCAAATTTAAGTATAACCAAACAGGCTGCTAGCAAGGTGATCAAAGAGCTGGAAGAACTGAACCTGGTAATGAGTGAAAAATGCACTACTGACGGGCGTTCGATGATGTTATATTTAACAGATAGCGGTGTACGCTTTTATGAGCATATTAAAAAGCAAATGACAGAACTTGAACATGAGTACAAGAAAGCAGTTGGCGCCAAAAACTACGAAAACGCCATCAATGTGATGCTGAAACTTGTGGAGTACCACGAACATTTGAACAAGGCGGTGCTGAATTGAATTTTAGGCTAAAAAGTATCCCGCCCGTCCAAACAGCAATCTTAATCCCGCCGGGGCTTGAATCCATGTTATGCGCTACCAGCCCAACTTTGATTACTTTAAGCAGAACTATATGTATCTTTATTTTATATTAGTCGGTTTAATACCAATGTTTATATTTATATAAGTGACAGTAATAAAGCAAATACAGGCTCACCAATCATGAAAACGGTTAAGAAATTTACATCATTTGAAGATCTGAAATCCAGCGAAAGCCAAACTTCGGATGATAAATTGAGTCTTAAAAAACACAACGACTTCGAAAAAGTTATAAAGGAAATTTATTCATCTAAAGTTCGTTCAAATGATAGTAAGCAATTCAAATAATGTCATTAGAAGATAAACTAAAGAATAGTTTACTGACTGTGTGCAGGTTACTTGAAAAGTATAATGTTCAATATATGCTGATTGGTGGAACAGCCGTGGCTCTTAATGGCTATTATAGACATTCGATTAATGCGGCCGGAGAACTAACCGATAAACCTGACATTGACGTTTGGTATAACCCAACTTACGAAAACCACTTTAACTTTTTGAAAGTTATAGAAGAGTTGGGACATGACATTAGTGAATTTAAAAACGAACATGATCCAAATCCGCGTAAGTCATTTTTTAAATTAGACTTTGACGGGTTTACTTTAGATGCCCTTCCCGAAATTAAGGCTGATATCAAATTCGCCGAATCAAACCAAAGAAAAGAAACGGTGGAATTAGAAGCAACTAAAATTTACTTCATGAGCTATAAAGACTTAATTGAAGATAAAAACACAACCGCCCGAAAGAAAGATATAGAAGACATCGAACAATTGAGAAAAATTAGGAGCAACGAGTAAGGGCCCGAATATCTAAGGGGCATTTATAGTGCAGCGCGGACTTAGTTAATAAAGCCCCGCCGATTCCATGTGAATCTCCGCTATCGCAAGTCTCCAGCACTTGTGGCCCGTTGACAAGTAAGAGTCTTTTATAACCCGCTCTATTTTTGGAAACTTGATAACCACCGCTGCTTTAGGTGATCTATCAGGTTTAGTGCAAAAAATGTACTGCCATTATAGAAGACTTTCTTATCTCCCACGAAATGCATATCGCCTTTTATATACATGGCCTCGTCGGAGTCAGGGGTATTGGATACGCCGGGCACATATCTAAATTGGGAAATAACGTGTGGTACGGTAAAATAACACATCCACCTCATCAACCCTAACCTATAATCCCTTATATTTAAAAATCCAAACGACATCATGAAAAAAACGCTACTCTTACTGTTTATTATTTGTGGTTTATATACGGCGAGGGCCCAAAATGGCACCCAGCCTGTTACAGTAACTGATATGACCCGCATTAAGCAGGCCGGCACGGCCAGCCTGTCGCATAATGGCAAACAGGTTGTTTTTACGGTATTGTCTGTCGAATCCGACGAAGCGACTAAAGGGGAATATGTTTACCGTACGCAAATATGGATTGTGCCTGCGGATGGCAGTGCGCCGGCACGGGCTTTAACATCTTCAAGTACCAGCAGTTCGCAGCCGGCATGGTCGGCAAATGATGAGCAGATTGCATTTGTACGGTCAGTGAAAAGCAAATCGCAGATATTTTTACTATCGCTTAACGGCGGTGAGCCTGCGCAGCTTACCAATGAGTCGCGGGGAGCAAGTAGTCCGCAATGGTCGCCTGATGGCGCAAGGATATTGTATTCGGTGGGCTTATCCTATCCCGAAATGCTGAAGGATTCGGTATTAAATCCACACGCGGCTGTTCCGAACTGGACAATGGAGCGGCCCGGTTTTAAAACCAACCTTCCTCAATCAAAAACCAAAGCAAACCCCGATGGCAACATGGATGCCATCCGCGCATATTTAACGCAGGACGAAGCCGACAACAAGGTAAAGGTATTTAACAAGCTTAATTTTGAGGGCGAGGCCACTACCGAACCCAACTTTAGCTTTAACCATTATTTTATTATCGATGCCAAACCGGGCGCTGTGGCAAAACCGCTGACATTCGGCTTTCATAATTATAACGGCGCAGTTTTTACGCCCGATGGCAAACAACTCATACTGACCACAAATGCAGACACTTTGCTCAACCCCGACAGGGCGCTAATATCAGCCATATACACGATGCCATCAACCGGCGGCCCGTTAAAGCGGCTGATTGCCGAAGACGGGGTGTCGTTAAACAACGGCCAGGTTTCGCCGGACGGAAGGTACCTGGTGGGCTTTTCATCTGTGCCAATGACGATGGATTTTGGGCACCTGGTTATCTATGATTTACAGGCAGCAGGTAAAAAAATGGTTGTGCCCATCGACCGCAATGTTGGGCGGACGGTATGGTCGACCGATAGTAAATCTTTGTACTTTACCGCACAATCAAACGGTGGCGCACCTGTTTATAAGGTTGATATGGCCACGCTTAAACCCGAACAGCTGAGCGGCTACGACGAAGGTTTGGGCAGCCTTGATGTCGGCAAAAAACAAATGATTTATGTTAAAACGGCTGTTACAGATCCTTACGAGCTATACGTTGCCGATCTAAACAATAAAACTGCCAGGCCGCTTACCACGTTTAATTCCGAGTGGCTGAAAGACAAAAAGCTGAGCATCCCCGAAAAAAAATATTATACCAACAGCAAAGGCCTCAAGGTTGAATACTGGGTGATGAAACCCACCAATTTCGACCCGGCTAAAAAGTACCCGGTGATGCTGCAAATACACGGCGGCCCAACCGCCATGTGGGGCCCTGGCGAAAACACCATGTGGCACGAGTTTCAATATTTTTGCGCGCAGGGCTATGGGGTTGTTTACTCCAACCCGCGCGGTTCAGGCGGTTACGGTATCGATTTTATAAAAGCAAACTACCAGGACTGGGGCACCGGCCCAACCGAGGATGTGCTGGCAGCCCTCGATGGCGCATTAGCCGAAGGGTGGGGCGATAAGGATAAAACGGTGGCCACCGGCGGCTCGTACGCAGGCTATTTAACCGGTTGGCTGGCCGGTCACACCAAGCGCTTTGCCGCAATTTCGTCGCAACGCGGGGTGTATGACTTAACCACGTTTTTTGGCGAGGGCAATGCCTGGCAGCTAACACCTATCTATTTTGGCGGTTACCCCTGGGAAGAAAAAACAAAACCAATATTGGCAAGGGAATCGCCATTTACTTATGTAGATCAGATAACAACACCTTACCTGATATTGCATGGCGAAACCGATTTGCGTACCGGCATTGTACAGGGCGAAATGATGTATAAAGCACTAAAGGTTTTGAACCGCCCGGTTGAATATGTACAGCATCCCGGCGCCACACACGAATTGGTACGCTCGGGAAATGTAAGGCAACGCATAGACCAGATGTTAAGAATTTATGAGTTTTTTGAGAGGTATATTAAGCACGAATAAAACTACCTGTTAGCGCAGGCCTGCGACCTGCGCTGACGGAGGTCGCCCCTTTGGGGCTAAGTGTTTCAGATTCCATCAAAAAGATTTGAGGTTCATTTGAATTTTTGGGGGTCGGTATTTTTTAAACGGAGAGAAATCTCCGAAGCCCCAACGGGGCTCATTTCCCCAGCGCAGGTCGCAGGCCTGCGCTAAAAGTGAGGATGATTACACCACCGGCTTCATCACAAACATCCCGCTATAATATTTCCTGTACCCCCAGCCTAAAAGCAGGTTGGGGCCAATCAGCAACACTCCCATCCACCAGCCGGATGGTACCGGGATGGTATGAAAAAGCAGCACATTTAAACTAATAGGAAAAAGCGCCACCGCAGAAAACGGCGCATACCGGTTAATAAGCAACGAAATCCCACCCAATATCTGGATAGTTTTTATCATGGGATAAAAGTACCCTACCCCTTTAAGGCCGGCAACAAACGCCCCGGTTACACCGGTATGCAAAGGCTGATACGGAATAAAACGCAGGAAATAATCAAGCCCGAATACCATGTATAGGAATCCGAGGACGATGCGGGATATGAGTACGGTGGCTTTCACAGAATATTTAATTTATATCGTGTTATTTAGCTTTTAAATAACACGATATAAAAGTGGGCAGCATTTCCCAAATTATCAAACATTCCACAAAATTTGCATCGTTTTATCCTTCGCCCGATGCATTAGCCAGGCTATTTAAAGCCCAGGTTGAGCGAAATAACGTTTGATGTTAACTGGGTGGATTGTTGATAGTGCCCATATCTTAGTTCCAGGTCGTGCAGCTTGTCCCAGCCGAAAACACCTTTTGGTGGTGCCAGCCTTATACCTGCGCCATAAAACTGGCTGTTAAACTTCGCATATTCATAGTTGCTGGTATAAAACTCTTCACTTGCGCTATGACCTTCAAAAGGCGCAAAATATTTGGCCGCTGTTTGTGTGTAATACCGGTAAAACGGCGAGAGTGAAAAGAAAGGCGTTATTTTAAATGCCACCTCGAGATTAGCGGTATTGGAACGGCTGCCCCAATTATCGAGGTAGTAGCGATAATAAGATCGTAATATTATATTATCGCCTAAAAAGTAATTGGCCCTGAAACCAATCGGCAGTTTAAAGCGCGATGAAGGCAATTTTTCGATGGTGTCTTTTTGATTGGTAAAATATACCCGGTGAAACGGCAGGCTCAAATAGCCGCTTTGGGCAACCAAATCGGCAAGGAACATTACCTGTAGCCTTGAATTGATGATTTGTGAGTAGCCAAACGATGCAGTGTAAGTTCCCCTTGGCTTTGTTGGCAGGCTTGGTTTTGAATAGGATGAGCCGCCATTGCTTAAAACCAAGTTACCGCTTGCAGTAGTAATGTAAGTAGCCCCGGTTGAAACCGGTGTAATTACAGGTATAAACTCCGAAGGATAAATCATCGTGACCTTGTCCTGGTAAACCTGGAATTTGGCGCTGAACTCGCCGTTTTTATCGTTCGTCTTTTTCGAAAAATGCACATCAGCGCCGCGCGACTTATAATTGTACTCGCCCGAATAATAAGCGCCTATGCCGAAAGTATTACCGGTAGTTGGGTTTTCAACAGTCCAGTCAACCGAAGGATAAATTCTAGTGCCGCCCTGTTTACCCTGGCCGGTGGTGGTTACATAAGCTGATGATGCCGAAGTATGATGGTCATACCCGAGGCCAAGCGAAATGGTATTTTTCTTTTCGTTGTCGCCCGTCCATACCAGCTTCAAATCCAACCCATTTGAAATATCCGAAACTTTTTCGGTACCGATGCCGCCTGTAATTGCCGAATGGAAGCCATTCTGCTTATAATAGCTGGAAACTATGTTAATTTCATCAACATGCAGCGCCCTTGGATTGTAGTCATCGGGCTGGGCGTTGGCCGGCAAGGGTTGGTATAAACTAAATGGCTTATTAGTGTGGACGGTGTCGGTTTTGGTTTGTGCAAAGGTGCTAAACCGGCAAATCATAGAAAAGCCGAATGCAGTCAGAAATACTTTTTTCATGATTAATTAGGGGATAAAAATGATTGAAATTAATTGCAGCCGCAGCCGCCGCCTGTTTTGCCGGCGTTGGCGCCTGATGCGCTTTCGCGGTACGACTGGAAGTTCATTTCATTTTTCTCCACCTTACGGTTACTTAAGGCCATTTCAGAATCGTTGATCCTGCTTTTTTGGTATTCTTTTAAGTGCACACATGATGTGGTAGCGGCCATCAGCACAACAGCCGCCATTAGTTTAATAGTTTGATTTATCATTTTTAGGGGTATCAAGTAATGTTAATATTTTTTGAAGTATACAGCTTATCATCGTCATCAATAATTATTGCTTCTATATCTTTCATCTGGTTAATCATATCAAGCCCGGCATAAACGCCCATAATAGTTACCGGGGTGGCCATGGCATCGGCAATTTCGGCATTGGTGCTAATGATAGTCACGCTTTTTATACCTGTCACCGGCAAGCCTGTACGTGGGTTTATGGTATGCGAGTATTTTTTACCATCTATCATCACAAACTTTTCGTAATTGCCCGATGTAGCAACTGCGGCATCTGTAAGGCTTAACTCCGAAAAAACCTGGCGGGAGGAATCCGGGTTGGCAATGCCAATTGTCCATTTCCTTCCGTCGGGCTGCGTTCCCCATACATTAAGATCCCCCGCTGCGTTTACAACCCCGCTTTCAACACCTGTTTGCTGCATAATCAGCTTTGCGCGCTCGGCAGCGTAACCTTTGCCTATCCCGCCAAAACCTATCCGCATGCCCCTTTCTCGCAAAAAAATAGTGCAGTTTTTATCGTCGAGGGTAATATTACGGTAGTTAATAAGCCTTACCATTTTTTTTGCGGTGTCTTTATCAGGCAGGGCCGTCATGTTTTGATCAAAGTTCCAAAGTTTTTTATCAATGGAGCCATAAGTAATATCAAATGCCCCCTGAGTAACTTTTGATATCACAATCGAGCGTTTTACCAGTTCAAACGTTTCCCTGCTAACCGCGACCGGTTGTATACCGGCGTTATTGTTTACCAGGTTGGTTTCGCTGTCGTTGTTATAGGTAGTAAGCAATTTTTCAATGCGCTTTACCTCCTCAATGGCCATTTCAATCCGTTCGTTTGCCCAATTTTCATCATCAGCCACAACGCTGAACTCAAATTGGTTCCCCATCAGCTTGCACCCTTTTTTAAAAACCTGCTTAACAGCCATATAATAAACAGAACGGGTTGATTAATGATTACCCCAATTATTTTCTTCTATCAATGTTACAACATGAATCTGAAGTTAGGATGAAATTCAAGGCTGGCTACAACAAACCGTGTAATTTTAACACTTATTAACATTTTTAAGGACATCTATCATCCCTGTATTTAACCTATTGGGCTATGCTGGATGTTTTTGCCGGGCATTTAGCCGGAAAAGCACCGGGTTTTAGTATCTTCAATACGTGATACAAATCATTATTCTTTCTGCTGCCGGTCATTCACGGGGTTTAGTAAACGATGCAAATTTGTGTCATGAGTCAGATAAACATAAAACATTTTGCCAACCTCAATAACGAGTGTTTGAGAGGTCTTGAGTTTTACCAGCACGAGCTTGGTTTCATGGAAAAGCGCCTGGAAGAAATTGCCACAGACAATACCGGCAAAGAGGTTGCTGAGGAGATTGAGCATTTCCAGAACAATTTCATCATCCACCGTAACTATATCACTGAGTTAAAACATCTTCTTCATGTAAATGATAAAACTATGGAAAGGCAACTTTTAGGTACCGGTGTTTTTGTTACCGAAGATACAGCCAACGAGCATCAGGAGATATATAAAGATTATTTAACAGAAGAAAAGCTTTTTAATGACCTGCGTCATGAGTTTAACCGCTTTGCGGCTAAATGGATGTAGCAGTGGTTAGTTTTGTTGGAGGTTTAATAACACAGCGGCGTATGCATAAAGCATGTCCCGCTGTTTTTTTACCTGGGGTTTGGTTGTAAACTACTAACTACTATGACAGCATAACCGGCGGCCAGCTTTTCGGTGTTCAAATCAGTAGCCGATTGTATTTGGATAGAGCATAACAGTTTTTTGGATTTTAAATCAAACAGATCCGTTTTCCAGGCAAAATCCGTATCGATAATATAGTAACCGGGTTTGTATACCTGGTTAAATAAATCGTTACGGTAGATGTCAAAACGGTTGTAATAATCGCCATAGGGCGGATAGTAAATATTGTCGGGAAGGTACTTACGTTCGCTGGACTTACCGGTTAATGTAACTGTTAATACAGCATCAAACCCGCTGCCTTGTAGTTTCTCAATCGCAGTTTGCTCATCCACATCCGCTACATCACTTGCGTACACCTTTTTCGATGCGGTTGCATTACAACCAATAGCATTTAATTGAGTAACTAATTGTTTTTCAAGCTTCGCTTCCGCCTGGAACTGTTCCCGGGGTAATAACGCGAGTACCAATATTTTTTTACCCCCAAGGGAATTAAAATCGTTTGCCTTCCATTGTGTGATCAACCTGGGTGGGGTGCACCCTGCAATTAAAAACAATAGCGGCAATAATTTTTTTACCGTTCCCTGTAGTTTTTTCATAGCAACGAGTTCCTTTTGGGTTCGCGCTTTTCGTACCGACCGGTTTTTTTGGTTAAAACTATTTTGTAAACAATAAGTTCAACCCGGGTACCGATATCGCTTTCAAGCTCGGTAATGCCATGCGACGGATGATTGGTTTCAATATTCATCAGGTTCATTATCCTATCGATCAGCTTTTGCATAATGCATTGTTTTTCATCCAAATCGGTTATTTCCTCGAACCTGCCCCAGGCTATAACGCTTTGCCAGTTGCCCATGTTCCTGATATTATCAACCTGGAAACACACCTCCGGATCCTGGCGCATCATATCTATTTTCATGCCTGCGGCCGAGTGGGCGTAAACGGCTGAATTTTCGTACACGAAATTTACCGGCACTATATAAGTAATCCCTTCAGAATGGCAGCCAATACGCCCTACAGCTGCCGACTTTAATAGTTCCTCTACCTGGTATTCACGCAATTCTCCTAACATGACTTGATAAATTGGTTTTTTTATTTAAGCACTGAATAACACAAATTTAACGCCCGTAGTAACCGGCTAAAATGATGCCCCTCATCTAACCGGGTGATGACTGTCATTTTAATGGCGCCGGGATTTCTCCAAATTCACATTTAAATAAATGGAGTAGTTATGAGAGCTGATGATAAAATTCTGAAGTACATCAGGGAGGAGTTAAAATGGGAGCCATTGCTGCACGATCTCTGTATTGCTGTAGCGGTTAAAAACGGGATCGTAACGCTGTCGGGCAAAACCAGCGGTTACCGGGCGAGACGGGCAGCTACACAGGCCGCCGGGCGGGTAAAAGGCGTAAAAATCATCGTTGATAAAATAGAAGTTTGCCTGCCTGTTTATGATTGCCTTGACGACAGAATAATAAACATAGAAATAACTAATGCATTACACTGGCATGGAATAGTGCCTTCGGATAAAATAACAGCAACCGTGAAACATGGCATTGTTACATTGACAGGCGAAGCGGATGAGCCATACCAACTGGAAACGGCGATCAACGCCATTAGCCACCTGCGGGGGATAAAAGATATAATTAACCATATTACAATACAACAACATCCTGATGCCCTACACAGGCATCGTGAACAGGCACCGGGTGAATACCATAATTGACAAAATAGCAATTTACGCTGATTGACATGGAAAACATTTTAGTATTGACCGATTTTTCGCACAGTGCAGCCATGGCCGCAAACGCGGCGGTGGGCCTTGCCATAAAACTGGAGGCAAACATCATTTTACTGAATACCTATTTAACTACTCCGGAACCCGGCGGCGTTTTAAAGTGTGCAGTAAACAGGTCTGATGCGTTGCATAACGAAGCTGGGAGGTTAACGCACCTTATTAACCGGCATGGCGCCGGCAGTTTTAAGCCCGGTTTAAAAATAATGCAGGAACAGGGAATGTTATCGGCAAATGTTGAAATGGTGCTGCGCGGTAATGCAGTTTTAATGGTCATTATGGGAAGCCGCAGCAAAATTAACAGCAACTCGTTTTATGGCAGCGATATTTATGCGGTTATTAATAAAGCAACCTGCCCTGTGCTGGTGATACCGGATAGCCAGCATCAATTTGTTATCCACAACCTGGTGTTTTTAACCGACATGCCAACAACCGATTTAAACGCTGCGGAATACCTGGCAAAGCTTGCAAAAATTTTAAAATTCGACATATTGATAAGCCCGGTAACAGACCAGGTAATGGTAATGGATTTACTGGAGGCTGATGAACCGGCCTGCTTTACCGGCAACGTATCAAAGTTGAACGGTGATGCTGTATGTTTAGCAAATTTGCAGGGCGATAATTTTTCGCAGGAGCTAATAACTGTTAAACAACCGGTAAAAACCAGCGTAATTGCCATAGTCCATAAAAAACATTACCTGTACTGGCGCTTGTTTAACCAGGTTCAGTCGAAAGTTTTATCGCAGCATAACAAGGCATCTTTTCTTATTTTACCTGAGTCTTAGATGCCAGGCAATGATTACTCGTGTACAGGAAATTCGAGAACAAATGCAGTTCCCTTTTTTGGGATACTTTTCACTGTTATGGCTCCGTTCATCAGCTCTGTATAGCGTTTTACTATATTTAAACCAAGACCCGTGCCCGAAACATCGCTAACATTGCTGGCCCGGAAAAATGCTTCGAATAAATACTGTTGTTCATCCTCCGGAATTCCAATGCCATTATCAGTTACCCTAATGTTAAGTTTTTGAGCAGTTCTGACGGTCGTCAATGTAATTAAAGCGCCTTCACCAGAATATTTTACGGCATTCGACAATAAATTGATTATACAATGCTGTAGCATGGCATTGTCTGATATAACATTTACGCTGCCCTTGTGTATGTATTTTATCCGCTGATTGGGTTTTGCCTGCAGTTTTATTCCTTCAATAATATCATCGCAAAGCGCCTTTATATCGAACTCGCCAGCCGAAGGGACAACTTTTCCGGATTCAATCCGCTCGACGGATAGAAAATCGTTCAGGATATCAGTGAGGCTGCCCACTGCCGATTTTATCTTGGCCAGGTGCCCAAATATCTTTAATTTATCAATCTTGTCGTAATAATGTTCGATAAGCGATGCAGAAAGCTGAATACTGCTGAGCGGGGTACGAAACTCATGGGATGCCATGGAGACAAAGCGGGTTTTCATTTGGTTTATTTCCTGCTCCTTTAAAAGCGATTGGCTGACCTCGTCTTTTGCCTGTTCAAGTTCCTGTACAATATTTTCCAGCGATTCGGTTCTTTCGGCTACTTCTTTTTCAAGTTTGATGTTATGATCTTTCAGCTGTTCTACAGCCAGTTTCTCGGCAGTCAGATCATGAATAATACCAACATAAATACGTTTGCCACCGTCCGGCACTTCGCTAACCGCCAGCCCGGCCGGAAACGTTTTGCCGCTTTTTTTTAATGCGGTTACTTCGCGACCAATCCCTATAATATTGCTCTCACCGGTTATTTCGTACCTGTTAATATAATTATTATGATTTGCACCATCAGATGATGGAATGATTATTTTAACATTCTGGCAACACATTTCATCCGCAGTGTATCCAAACAAGGCGCAGCAGGATGGATTTGCAGACAATATTTCACCTTCGCTGTCTATAACTATTATACCATCAATAGCGTTTTCAATAATGGCTTTCAATAGTGCTTCGTCGTACATAACAGCGTTGTTAATGTGCGTGAGATTTTTATCCTCAAAAATTCCCAAAGACTGCCCTTTTGCCGACATCATAAAGGCTATTTAATTAGGTGTTTATAATTACAAATATTAGGATTAATACCATGTCAATAAATGACCAAACTCACTTTTAAAAGCGTACTAAAATCATTTTTTAATGTTTTTTTAAGTGACAGCTATCATTTTTTACTTATTAAATAATTCGAAAATTTGTCTATACAATTTAATTAAATGCCTATATGAAAACCGATGCTGAAATTCAAAAAGACGTAATGGATGAGCTCAAGTGGGAGCCCATACTTAACGCAACCGAAATTGGCGTAGCAGTTAGCAACG
Organism: Mucilaginibacter flavidus; assembly: GCF_024055575.1. Lineage (GTDB taxonomy): Bacteria > Bacteroidota > Bacteroidia > Sphingobacteriales > Sphingobacteriaceae > Mucilaginibacter > Mucilaginibacter flavidus. The sequence continues at coordinate 621,122 of NZ_JAMXOE010000002.1, forward strand.
GCGTAGTTACTTTAAGCGGTTATGTAGATACTTTTCATAAAAAATCAGCTGCCGAAAACGCTGCATGGCGCGTAAAGGGCGTAACAGCCGTAGCAGAAGAACTGGAAGTACGGCTGCCGTTCGACGCCCGCCTTACTGATGTAGAAGTGGCGGAAAAAGTTGCGCACACCGTTAAATGGCACACAGTTATACCCGATGAAAATATAAAAATAAAAGTTACCGACGGATGGGTAACACTGGAAGGTGAAGTACACTGGAACTTTCAAAAAGAGTCGGTATTTAACGCAATCCGCACGCTTAGCGGCGTAAAGGGAGTAAGCAACTACATTGTTGTAAAACCAAAGGTTGACACAACTTTAGTTAAAGATAATATACGCAAAGCGCTTGAACGCAACGCCGACCTGGAGGCGGCCAATATTAAAGTTGAAACCATGGGAAATAAGGTTATTTTAAAAGGAACCGCCCACTCGTGGAAAGAAAGACGCGCGGTTGAAACTGCGGTTTGGTCGGCCCCGGGCGTGGTTGCAATTGATGACCAATTAGTTATTGCCTGATAAATAAAACAATCACGCAGTTGGCCGGCGGGGGATGGTGATCCTGCCGGTTTTTAACAATGCTTAAAAATTTGGATTATGAAAACAATACTGGTTTTAACCGATTTAAGCGCCAATGCCTTACCTGCGGCAAAAGCAGCCTGCATGCTTAGCGGAGTGATGAACACAAACCTGGTGTTACTTAATACTTGTGCCGACATACCCTTGCAGGCCGGCTATTCTGACATGCCCGGCGGCCCATGGCTGGTTGATGACTTTATGGAGTGGGACAAGGAGCGAAACGCCGACTTGCTGGAACACGCTTCGTCGCTGGAGCCTTATATAGCAAAGTTAGATCCATCTAAAAGAAAGCCTTCGGTACACTGCGAATACGCAGATGGAACATTGGCCGACAGTGCCGTTACACTTATTGAAACTAAAAACGTTGAGCTGATAGCTATGGGCGCCCCGCATAGCAGCAGATTTGATCATTTTTTAACTGGAAGTGATACTGCGGCTGTTATTAATAATGTTACCCGGCCGGTGCTGGTTGTGCCCGCAGGTTATGAACTTAAGCGCATTAAACGGGTTGTGTTTGCAACCGACTATAACGATGCCGACATAAAGGCGCTGCATTACCTGGTAAAAATGGGGAGGTTATTTAATTTTCATTTGGAAGTTGTACATGTTTCGTTACCCGGAGAAGATAAAACACCCGCTGCTTATAAAGAGAAAGTATTTTTGAGCCTGCAGCAAATAAAATACGACAGGATTAGCTACAAAGAAATTGGCGGAAAGGATGCGGTGAAGAGACTGAATGCCTATTGCAAAGAAACAGGCGCCGACTTGCTTGCAATGGTACATTATCACAACTCTTTTTTTGCGCGAATTTTTAACCAAAGCGCCAGCAAGCAAGCGCTGGTAAATAACGAGTTGCCTTTGCTGATATTCCCGCCGAAGATGGAAAAAGAATAGGAAGAGTTTATTATTATGAAATCACTAAAATTCAATTTCAGCCACCCGGTTAACGGCATTGTAAAGCTACTGAATTTAGTAAATCCAGGTCAAAGCCGCGCAATGCCGTTAACTACCATTGCGGACGATTCGGCCAATATATCTGTGGACGGGCTGCCTGTAGGCAGGTGGAAAGCCTGCATTGAATGGGAGCATGATGGAAGGACTTTTTTCTACGAAGAGGTGTTTGAAGTGTAGCGGCGAGCGCGCATCTTTTACTCCATTACAAGTACCGCTGCACCTTTTATCTTGCCGCTTCGTAACAGGTTTAGTGCGTCATTAGCCTGGTGCAGTTTAAAAAATTCGGTTTGCGTTTCAACGTGCGCAGTTTTCAAAATATCAAAAAAGTCTACACCATCTGCGCGTGTAAGGTTTGCCACAGATTGCACCGACCGCTCCCCCCACAGCAAATCGTATGAAAACGCCGGAATTTGGCTCATATATATACCGCCGCAAATTACTTGCCCGCCTTTATCCAAATTTCTCAAAGCAGCGGGGATCAGTTCGCCGGCCGGGGCAAAAATTATAGCTGCGTCCAACTTTACCGGCGGGCTGTCAGAACTGCCGCCAACCCAAGCTGAACCGAGTTTCTCAGCAAAACTTTGTCCTGCAATGTCCCCATCCTTTGTAAATGAAAATATGGTTTTGCCCTGGGCTATTGCCAGTTGGATTAATATATGGGCTGCAGCCCCAAACCCGTAAAGCCCGATATTTTTGGCCGTGGGGTTTATCATTTTGTACGAACGAAAGCCAATTAACCCTGCGCATAATAACGGGGCCGAGTTTGCCGAACTATGCTGTTCATCCAGCAAAAAACAAAACCGGGCATCAGCAACTGTGTACTCCGCGTATCCACCGTCAATAGTGTAGCCGGTAAATCCTGGGTTATCGCATAAGTTCTCCTTCCCTGCAAGGCAGAATTTACATTTTCCACAGGTATACCCTAACCAGGGCACGCCAACAATATCATTAATAATAATACTGTTAACATCGCTGCCGCGGCCTACTACCTTCCCAATAATCTCGTGGCCGGGAACCAACGGTAGTTTAGGCCGGGTCAGTTCTCCGTCGACAACATGCAGGTCGGTTCGGCAAATGCCGCATGCTATAATCTTAATTAATACCTGGTTTGCAGCAGGGCGCGGAACAGGCAGTTTATTGTAAACTAACGGTTCGCCGGCGCGTTCAAACACCATGGCATTCATTAAGGTTGGTATATCCATTTAAATTAAAAAACGACAGGATGTAAAACCATGATTTAAATAAGCGCTTTGTACCCTTCAGGAAACACCAACAATGGCACTTCAACCTGCCTGGCTATCTGATGTGTATGGCTGCCTATAAAAATCTTCTGAAAAAAGCTATGTGGCCGGTGCACCATGGCCAATATATCAACCTGCCCGTGTTCGGCAAGCCATTCCAGCCCGTTGTTTACGTTGCGGCTTTTTATATGACGATAATAAACCTTTGGATAATCGGCCTTGCAGGTAATCTCGTTTAAAAACGCATCAACTTTTTGCTGATGTTTCGGGTCGTCGTATTTCTCATCGGTAACGTGTGCTATCAAAATTTCCGCGTTAAACGGATACGCAAGAATGCCGAGCGAATGGATTATTTCCACATCAGATTTTGAGAGATCAGTAGCAAAGGCTATTTTATTCACCCCATTGTAGGTGGCATCAGTCGGTACCAGCAAAACGGGGAATCCCGCCTTATCAATCATCGCATTGCTGTTACTGCCCAAAAAAGCCCGGCTTAGTTCGCCGTTCCCCCAGGTTCCCATCACCAGCAGCCCCGATTTTTCCCCGGCAACAAAATTGCGTGCAACATCTGTAACGGCGCCAACTTCGCTGCCGTAGGTAATTTCGGGATGAAATGATGATGGCTCCGATACAGCTTTTTCCTCGTTTGCCAGCTTGTCGGCAAGTGAGCTTAAATCTGTAGTTACGTCTTCTTTTACTGTTTCATAATCTTCCAGGGGCCAGGCCACCTGTGCTGCCATTGGCGCTTCGGCCGGCACTTTAAAAGCATGGCATAACTTTATACCCACTTTTATATTTTTTGCAAAGTGCAAAGCATACCGGGCCGCATTTTCTGATGCCGGCGAGAAATCTGTTGCTACAACTATCGTTTTCATGATATTGAAGTTTTTTTAAGTTTTATTGCATTGTAAGGGGCTGCTCAACATTGTAAAGCGCCATTTCCAAACGTTTGTCAAGGTTGTAGATATCGTTATACATCACCACGTAGCCATCAACAACTTCGCTGGTTAAATAGGTTACTTTTATTGGCACCGCCTTTTTAAGGGTAAATGTTTTGGTTTGATAATTCTTCATCGCACGATATACCTCCGGCACCTTATTGCCGCCGCCATCTTCCTGTAAAATCAGCCCGGCCAGCTTTCCGGCATTTTCAACCCTTATGCAACCGTGGCTAAATGCGCGGTCGGTTTTTGCAAACAGCTTTTGCTCGGGTGTGTCGTGCAGGTAAACGTCATAAACATTCGGAAACCTGAAGACTATAGCACCCAGGCTGTTGTCGCAACCGGATGACTGCCTGGCGTAATAGCCCGACGGGTTACGCAACGCCGCCAAAATATTGCTCCGAGTTGGTTCAATATACTTTCCGCTGTTGCTATAAATAGCATAGTGACTGTTTTCGAGGTAATCGATATTCTTAAGCGCCTTGGGTAATGTTTCCTTAGCAAATATTTTTTGCGGCACCTTCCATTCGGGGGCTGTAGTAAAATGGCTAATTGCGCTCTCCAATGTAGGGGTCGGGGTCTCGGGCTTTCCTACTATCACCTTAAAGCGGTAAGTAGTATCCGGCTTTTGCACAGTTAGTGTGTATGATGGGATATTAATGGTGATATTATAAGGCTCATCATTACTTATCCAGCGCAGGCGTTCCATATTAACGGCCATTTTCCTGAGGTCGCCCTCCGGTGTTTCATAACAGTCGCCTGTGTATAAACCGGTCAACAAATGCATATGATATTGAAGGCTTATGTAAGCGGCAGATTTGGGCTGCACGTTAATAGCAGCGCTCATAAAGTCTTTATCAATAAAGGCTGCGGCCAATACACTATCGGCAAGCATGTTACCTTTAATCCCCTCATCAACCTTACCGGCAACATAGTTTGGATTAAGCTTTCCGTAGTGCAGGTTATTTATAAAAGCCAGCATAGCATCGGTTAACATAATATCATATGCTGCCTTTTCCATATTGTTAGCCTTATCAAAATGTTCGGTTAAAAAGTGCAGTTTGTCGTATTGTAATTCCTGCGGGTGATAGTCGGCGTGGTTTAAACCAAACTGCATCACGCAATCGAGCAGCAGCATGGCCTCCCATGAGTGCGCCATTATTGTTTCGGGTTTTACCCAAGCCAGGGTGTAGCCATTTTGGCTATAAAAGCGTTTGAGTGAAGCCGGGTAATAGTAGCCTGCCCCATTTGCCAATAATTCCTTTATTGATACTGAAACAGAAGTATCCTGAACGGCCGGTAATATTACGTGGGCTTTATAACTCACCGTTTTCATACTGGTAAAAAACAGGACAACCAGCAACGCTGTCGCTACCCCGGCAAGGTGCCTTTTTACCTTAAAAAATGAGACATATAATGCTTTCATGACCACTTTAATTAATAATTTAAAGTTGGCTATAAACGCTTGCCTAAATAATGACGATGGTCATATTTAGCATTGACTTGACGCACAATTGCGGTGGTTCAATTGCTTGATTTTAACAATTTTGCGTTCATTTTTTTGTAGAAAATCCGCTTTAACAGTTCGGCGGAGGCTATATAAAAAAGCACTATTACCAGCATCCACACATACAAAACAGCCGGCAGCCTCGCAAACCCGAACCACCCGGCAAATGGTGTAAAAGGGATGGCCAGGGTAAATATTAAAATGGCTACTGTGGCTATTGAAAGCAGCTTGCCGGGCAGGCTTTTAAAAAACGGTAGCCGAGTACGTACAACAAGCACAATCAGTGTAGCCGAAATAACCGACTCGGTAAACCACCCGGTTTGAAACGTTTTTTCGTTAACGTGAAATACCAGGATTAAAACGCCAAAGGTGAGGTAATCAAATACAGAGCTCAGCAAGCCAAAGGTTATCATGAAACGTTTGATAAACCCGAGGTCCCATCGTTGCGGCGATTGGATGTTGATATCATCCACCCGGTCGGCAGCAATGGTCATCTCCGGGAAATCGGTGAGTAAATTGGTTAATAATATTTGTTTGGGCAACAGGGGCAAAAACGGCAGGAACAGCGAGGCACCCGCCATGCTGAACATATTGCCAAAATTGGCGCTGGTAGCCATAAAAACATATTTCATGGTATTGGTAAAGGTTTTCCGGCCTTCAATAATGCCATTTATTAACACATCAAGGTTGCGGCTTAAAAGCACAATATCGGCAGCTTCCCTGGCCACATCAACCGCAGTGTTTACTGATATACCCACATCAGCAGTGTGCAGGGCAGGCGCATCGTTAATGCCATCGCCCATAAAGCCCACTACGTTGCCTGCTTTTTTAAGTATGGTTATTATCCGCTCCTTTTGATTTGGTTCAACTTCGGCAAAAATATGTGTAAGGGGGGCCTGGTGAATAAGGGCGGCGTTGCTCATCTTCATCAATTGGGCGCCGGTAAGAATTTTAGGATCGCTGAAACCAATTTGCAAAGCAAGGCTGCGGGCAACCAGTGCATTATCGCCAGTAATTATTTTTAGCTGAACGCCCAGTTGGTTAAGGTTGTTTATCGTTTTAATTACATCGGCTTTTGGCGGATCAAACAAGGTGACGAACCCTAAAAATATCATTTCCTTTTCATCATCCTTTGTAAAATCGTGGCCGGCATCCGTGGGTTTATAGGCCACCCCTAATGTGCGATAGCCGGCGTTGCTAAATTGTACGTATTGCTCATCAATCTTTTTATGGCAATCAGCAATAGCTATCAACTTTCCATCGGCATTTTCGGCCCTGGTGCATATTGATAAAATAGCATTTAGTGCACCCTTGGTAATGGCAATGTTTTGCGTTTTATTTTTTACCTGTACGGTGAGCCTTTTCCTTATAAAATCATAAGGCACCTCGGCCTGCGCTGTGAAATCAACGGCGGTGTCTTTATATCCCAGGCAAATGGCCTCATCAATAGGATTATGAAAGCCCTGCTGCATCGATGCATTAAGCCATGCGTACTGCAGCACTTTTTCACTGTGTGTGCCGTCAATATCCAGGGTATCTTTTAAATTAACCTTGCCATCGGTAATGGTGCCGGTTTTGTCGGAACAAAGGATATTCATGCTGCCAAAGTTTTCTATTGAGGACAGCTTCTTGACAATTACCTGCTGCTTAGCCATGCGCCTGGCCCCCGTTGAAAGGTTAACGCTGATAATAGCCGGTAATAATTGCGGCGTTAACCCAACCGCCAGCGCAAGCGAAAACAAAAACGAATCCAGCACCGGCTTGTGCAGGTAAACGTTTGCCGCAAAAATTATTATCACCAGCAAAAGCGTTATTTCCATCAACAGGTAACCAAACCTGCGTATGCCCCTTTCAAAATCTGTTTCGGGTGTTTTTTGCTGCAGCTGTGCCGATATTTTACCAAACTCGGTATTAATCCCGGTTTTAACGACAAGTGCCGTTGCTTTGCCGCTAATAACGTGCGACCCCATAAACAAGGTATTCTTACGTTTTGCCAGCGGCGTGTTTTCGGGCAACACGCAAACGCTTTTTTCAACCGGGTAGGTCTCGCCGGTAAAAGCAGCTTCGTCAATAAACAAAGCCTGCGCTTCAAGTATCAGCGCGTCGGCAGGGATAATATCGCCGGCTGTTAAACTTATGATATCGCCGGCTACAACAACTTCAAGCGGCACCTCCGTTTTTTTGCCCGAACGCAAAACTGTGCAGTGCAGCTGCACCATTTTTAAAAGTTCGCTAACGGCACGTGCAGCGCCTTTTTCCTGCCAAAAGCCTAAAATACTGCTTATTAAAACTATTGCGAGTATAATTACGGTATCTGCAACGTCGCGCAAACCTGCTGATAGCAACGCTGCTACTATAAGCAGTAAGGTAACCGGGCTTTTAAACTGGGCCAAAAGCAGCATTAAACCCGAAGTATTGGCTTTGGCTTTTATTGAGTTGGGGCCATATTGCTTCAGCCTTGCGGCCGCTTCATTTGGTGCCAGACCGCTTTCTGTGGCAGATAATTGTTTAAGAGCATCGGTAGTTGTTAACTGCCAAAATGATTGTGAGTTGCCCGGTTGATTTTTCAATTTGTATTTATTTAGGGGTATTTTAAACTGGCCGGAGTGCGCCTACCCAAATCTACCAAATACCGACCAACAAAAAAACTATAAATCAACCCTTTAACCGAAAGTTTACTTCCTTATGCGTTGTACATTTTCTCATAGTACTCGTTAGCCAAACGCCCGGCCTCAAATTGCGGAACGACATCGGCCGCGGCTTTTTTTAGTATTGACAGCCATTTTTGGGGATCACTATAGTACGTCGGCAAAACAATATTTTCGAGGGTTTCTAACAGGGTTAACGCTTCCTGCCTGTCACGTTCTTCCTGCGATAATTCGTCGGGAGCAGGTTTTATAATAAAGCTGTTCTTTTGATCGTTGGCAAATTCAGGAACCCACCCGTCGGGTAACGAAAGATTAATTGAGCCGTTCATTGCCGCCGCCATACCACTGGTGCCTGATGCTTCGCGGTACATCCGTGGATTGTTTAGCCAAACATCCGACCCTTTTTTCAGCAAGGCAGACAGTTCCAGTTCGTAGCCGGTAAGCACGGCACAATTGGCAAAAGGTCTGGCGCGCGTAATAATTGAATTAAAGAGATCAATTGAAGGCTGGTCGCCGGGATAAGGTTTGCCGGCCCAAATAATTTGCACCGGGTAGTTTGTATTTTCCAACAGTTTTAAAAACCTGTCCCAATCATACATCAGCAAATCGGCCCGTTTATAACCGGCGAAGCGCCTTGCCCAAACAATAGTTAAAACATCTTCATTAAATAATTTACCACACTGGTTGGCAACGATTTTGAATAACAATTGCTTGAGCTCCTTCTTCCTGCTGATAATGACCTCATCCTTGTTGGCTGTTATTGCTTCATCCAGTATTGCATCGGCCCAGTAGGTTTTATTCTGGGCATTGGTAATGGATATAATCTCGCAAATACCGGTATTATTGCCCCACATATGCCGCGCTACTTCGCCATGGATTTTTGATACACCATTTGCCTTGCGGGCAAATTTTAATGCGCCCAGGGTATAATTAAACCTTTCACCCTCCAGCCCGAGGATTGATTTCACCTCGTGCTCCTGCATGTGGTAAAACAGCGACATATCTTTTAACATACCGAAGCTGTGTTCTTCGTTACCGGCCATCTCGGGTGTATGGGTTGTAAACACCACCCTTTTTTTCACTTCATCGAGGTTATTGAATTTGGCATACAGGTAAAATGCAAGCGGTATCGAGTGTCCCTCGTTCATGTGGTAAACTTCAGGCTCCATTTTCAATATATCCAGCAGCATAGCGCCGCCTATACCCAAAACTATGCTTTGGGCTATACGGGTAGCTTCATTGGCATCGTATAAGTAGCGTGTTATCGACCGCGACTCCTCGTCGTTTTCGGGCACATCGGTGCTTAACAAAAACAACGGTGCCGAGCCAAACGTTTCTGGTTTTAAAAGCCAGGCCTTAACATGCACAGGAGCATCGTGTACCTGGACAGTAAAAACTATCCCTGTATCCTGCAAAAAAGAATATTGCTTTTCAATAAATTCGGGCTTCATCAGCGCTTCCCTATCCCTGCCCTGGTCATAGTATCCATATTTCCAAAGCATGCCGATACCCAGCAAGTTTTGCTTTAACTGATAAGCGCTACGCAGGTGTGAACCCGCAAGGAAACCCAGGCCACCGCTGTATATTTTCAGCGCCTGGTCAATGGCAAACTCCATCGAAAAATAGGCTACTGCCTTGCTATATTTTTTATCGGGCTCGTAGCCGAATATTTCATTTTTGTCGATCATCGAATAGTTAACCCGATTTGCACTTTAAGGTTTCTCTTTTTAAAACAAACTATTTATTTTGACATGGATATGAGTTACAAGGCTCCAAAAATATTGCTATTACTCAGCAAGTTCATGTGCTGCTGTCCATTTCCAGTTTTTTATTTCGGGCATATCGTCAAGATTAGCACAAATGTAATCGTGGTGCTCTTGTAATTTTCCTTCACAAAAAGCTATAAAAGCATCAGCTTGCTTGCGCAATCGCGGAACCCTTCTTACTGCTTCCATCGCCAGGTGGTACCTGCTCATTTTGTTGAGCACTACCATATCAAAAGGTGTGGTGGTAGTGCCTTCTTCCATATATCCCCTTACGTGGAAACGTGCAGGGTCGGGGCGACCGTGTACCAGGTCATGTACAATGCGCACATAACCGTGAAAAGCAAAAATCACATCGGTACGGTCGGTAAACAATGTCTTGAATAGTTCATCGCTCATTCCATGCGGATGGTATGCCTTTGGGGACAGCGACATCAAGTCGACCACATTAACCACGCGAACTTTTAATCCCGTAAAGTGTTGCTGCAGCAACTCTGCGGCGGCAACTGTTTCGAGTGTAGGTACATCGCCGGCACATGCCATAATGATCTCTGGCTCAAAACCTTTACTATTGCCAGCCCATTCCCATACTGACGCCCCGGCCGCGCAGTGGGCAACGGCGTCATCCATATTAAGCCATTGCAGCTCGGGCTGTTTGCCGGCAACAATTACATTTACATAATCTTTGCTTAGCAGACAATGATGCATCACTGATGTTAATGTATTTGCATCGGGCGGTAAATAAATACGCACTACCGAACTTTTTTTATTTACAACAGTATCAATAAAACCCGGGCCCTGGTGGCTGTAGCCATTATTGTCCTGTCGCCACACGTGCGAAGTCAGCAAATAATTAAGCGATGCAATGGGCTTGCGCCATGGCAGTTCATTTGCAGTTTTTACCCACTTGGCATACTGGCTAAACATGGAATCGATAATGGTGATGAACGCCTCGTAGCACGGGAAAACGCCATGCCTGCCCGTTAGCAAATAGCCTTCGAGCCAGCCCTCGCAAAGGTGCTCGCTTAAAACCTCCATTACACGCCCGTCTTTTGCAAGTTTATCGTCGTTTGCAAATGTTCTTTCCATAAAACAACGGTTCGTTACTTCAAAAACAGCCTCCAGCCTGTTCGACGTAGTTTCATCGGGGCAAAACAGCCTGAAGTTTTTATTTTGCTTGTTTAGTGAGAATACGTCGCGCAGGTATTTACCAAGGTTACGGGTGCTTTCGGCCTCAATAACTCCCGGCTCGGGTACATCCAGCTCATATTTTTTAAAATCGGGCAATTGCAGCTCTTTCAACAAAAGCCCGCCGTTGCCATAGGCCAATGCGCTCATCCTTTTTTCCTTTTTCGGCGCCAGCGTAGCAAGTTCAGGAACAAGTTTGCCATTTTCATCAAACAGCAGTTCGGGGTGGTAGCTCCGCATCCATTTCTCGACGTATTTAAGCTTGTCTAAATTTTCCCTTACCCCGGTTAACGGAACCTGGTGCGAGCGGAAAGTGCCTTCAATTGGTACGCCGTCCCATTCTTTAGGGCCAGTCCATCCTTTTGGCGTCCGCATGATAATTACCGGCCATTGGGCAGGTTTAGCCGGGTTACCGTGCCTGGCGTCAGTTTGAATATTTTTTATCCTGCGGTACGCCGCGGCCATAACTCCTGCCATTTGGCAATGCACCGATCTGGGGTTATCACCCTCAACAAAAAACACATCGTAGCCATAACCTGTAAACAATTGCCGCAAGGTTTCATCGCTCATTCGGGCAAGCACAGTCGGGCCCGATATCTTATAACCATTAAGATGTAATATTGGCAACACCGCGCCATCTCTTGCCGGGTTCAAAAATTCAATTGATTTCCAGCTGCCTTCAAGCGGGCAGGTTTCGGCCTCGCCATCGCCTACTACGCAGGCCACCAGCAAATCCGGGTTATCAAACGCGGCGCCAAATGCGTGCGAAAGGGCATAACCCAGCTCCCCGCCTTCGTGTATTGAACCTGGCGTGTGTGCACTAACATGGCTTGGTATACCGCCCGGTGTTGAAAACTGCCTGAAAAGCTGCCTCATACCCTCCTCATTTTCGGGCACAGCCGGGTAAATTTCTGAATATGTACCCTCCAGGTAGGTATGGGCTATAATAGCCGGTGCGCCATGCCCAGGCCCGCAAATGTACAATACATCGGCATCGGTGTCGTTAATCAGCTTATTGAGGTGTACATAAACAAGGTTTAGACCTGGCGACGTCCCCCAGTGGCCCAGCAACCTTGGCTTAATATGTTCAGGCTTTAAAGGCTCTTTCAGCAACGCATTTTCCTGCAAATAGATCTGACCGGCTGCAAGGTAGTTCGCGGCGTTCCAGTAATCATTTATTTTTACTAATTCAGCTTCTGTTAGCGTACTCATAACCTTATTATTTTAATTGTTTACCAAATTTTGTGTGTGTGATGCTATCATCCATTCCTCATCAGTTTGCATCACCTTAACTTCCACCCGGCTATCTGCCGATGATATAAATTCCAGCCCGTTCCTGTTTGATTTTGGGTTTATTTCGATGCCCATAAAATCCATATCCTTGCAAATTCGCTCGCGAATAACAGCTGAATTAGCGCCAATGCCCCCGGTAAAAACCAATATATCGACCCCGCCGATAGCTGCAGCAAGCGAGCCTATCATTTTTTTCGCCTGGTAGCAAAATAATTCAACAGCAGCCCTGGCGTCCGGGTTATGCATCTCAATATTCAATAGTTTGCGTACATCGCTAAACCCGCCAATGGCCTTTAATCCCGATTCCTTACTGAATAAGGTGTCTAACTCGTCGGCGGTTAACTGTTCATGTTTTAGCAGGAACAATGAAACGCCGGGGTCAAGGTCGCCTGGCCGGGTGCCCATCACCAAACCGCCCATCGGGCTCATACCCATCGTGGTGTCGACACCGATGTTGTTTTTTATGGCAGCCATACTTGCACCATTGCCCAAGTGTGCTATTATAATGCGCTTACGCCCAAGTGCAGCTGTTTTGCCGGCAAGTTTTTGAATAATATACTCGTACGACAGGCCGTGAAACCCGTATCGCTGGAGTCCCATGTTTTTATATTTTTCCGGCAAGGCGTAATACTTAGCACAATCAGGCATATGCAGGTGAAAGGAGTTATCAAAGCAGGCTATTTGTGGAATTTCCGGGAAAGTATCTCTGAAAATATTTATTACTTCAAGTTCGGCAGGCAGGTGATTAGGGGCCAGGTAAACCAGTTTGCCAAGGTTGTGCAACATGTAGTCTGTCAGCAGCGCCGGATGTTTACCCTCAGGGCCACCCTGCACTACCCGGTGCCCCGCAGCCACAATAAATTCTACAAGGTTATTTTTTTCCAGCCATTGTAATAATTCATCAAAAGCAACGACGGTATTATTATACAGGCCTCTTTTTTGAAAAACGACAGCGCCTGCAGCATTTTTTACGGTGAAGGCATCGTTGCCGGTGCCGCCAATTTCAACGGTACCAATATATCGTGCTTCGAGCGTTTCATAATTATAAAGGCCAAACTTCAGGCTCGATGAGCCAACATTTATCGTCAATATAAACTTCGGTTGTTTATCCATCCTTCTTTATAAAATGATGTTATTATGTTCTGATGCTAAGGTCGGCAGTATTGATTGCCCCAAAAATGACGGGGTAGCATATGGTTAGTGATGCAGGTCACTTTTCATGATACAAAGGGCGTTTATAAGAAAAGCACGCATAATTTCAAGCTATGGCCGGCTAAATGACACTATTTAAGTCATTTATCAAGGTGACCGTTGTCATTCTTTACAAAGAAAATAAACCCAAGATTTGTTTTAAATAACTGGACATGAAAACAATATTAGTTTTAACAGACCTTTCGGAGAACGCCGCCAATGCTACCCGTACCGGCGCTTTGCTGGCAGCGCAGCTTCAAGCCGACCTGCTGTTATTTAATGCTTACGTAACAGCACCTATAATACCCCAGTATGCGGGCGGCCCATGGATTATGGACGAAATAGCAGAACGGGAGCACATGTGTATTGAAAAACTTGAGAAACAACGTAATTTACTTGAGGGTTATTTATCGGTAAAAGGTACCGAGCCGGCGCAGCCGATAATTCATATAAGGGCAGGTGCAGGCAGTTTAACCGGTAATGTTGACGAAATTACGCATCAGAGAAAAATAGAAATGATTATAACAGGCTCGCGTAACGGCAGCACTATTGACCACTTAGTTGGCGGGAGCGATACGTATGCTATTATTGACAAATCAACGCGCCCTGTACTAATTGTACCGCCGGGCAACGAGCCTAAGCGGTTTAAAAAGATGGTTTTTGCTACAGATTTTGAAGATGACGATATTACCGCCCTGCCATATCTTATTAAGCTGGCAAAACAACTGAATTGTAAGATGGAAGTTGTTCACGTGCAAACCGCCGGCGATGGGGACATTGCTTCAAATAACCAGTTAAAAACTTTTTTAACCGAAATCCACAAGCAAAAATACCCGGGTATAAGTTATAGCGAAATAAGGGGAAAGGATGTGGTAAACAGGCTTAATACCTATTGCAATGAAACCAAAGCCGATGTGCTTGCACTTACGCATCACCAGGATTCGTTTTTAATGCGTCTCATTCGGAACAGCACATCGAAAAAAATCCTTACTAATCAACATGTGCCATTGCTGGTAATTCCATCAAACATCAAAAACTAAAAAGCTGGTAATGGCAGATGAAACATTCGGTATAAAAGGTTTAACGGCAGCAGAAGTTGCCGAATCGAGAATAAAATTTGGTGCTAATATAGTTATCAATAAAACCCAAAATGCGGTTGTAGCAGCAATTATAAGCCTGGCAAAGGAGCCGATGGTGGTATTGCTTTTGGTGGCATCTGTTATTTATTACATAAGCGGGAACACACCTGATGCTATTTTCTTGTCAGTTGCGATAGTGCTGGTTGCCGGAATTTCACTGTACCAGGATGCCAGGAGCAATTCGGCACTTGAAAAATTAAAGGTATTGACCAGCCCGCTATGCAAAGTTATTCGCGATGGCCGGTACCAGGAAATTAATTCGGCGGATTTGGTTATTGGTGATGTTTTGGTTGCAGAAGAAGGGAATTCAATAGCGGCCGACGGATTGGTGTTAAGGGCGAACGACTTTACGGTAAATGAGTCGGTTTTAACCGGGGAATCGCTACCTGTAGGCAAAAATACGAAGGAAGATAACCAGGTTTACCAGGGGTGTACAGTAGCAACAGGGTTAGTGGTTGCCAAAGTAACCGCTATTGGCAACCAAACCAGGCTTGGCCATATAGGTGCCGCCCTCGAAAACATAGCCGAAGAAAAAACACCGCTTGAAAAACAGATAAACAATTTTGTTAAAAAAATGGTAGTGCTGGGTGCAGCAGTTTTTTTGACAGTTTGGGCTATCAATTTTTTTCACACATTAAACTTATTGGATAGCTTACTTAAGGCACTTACGCTTGCCATGAGCATACTGCCCGAAGAGATACCTGTTGCATTTGCCACATTTATGGCGCTTGGCGCCTGGCGCCTTATGCAAATGGGCGTACTGGTAAAACATACAAAAACGGTCGAAACCTTGGGAAGCGCCACGGTAATTTGCACCGATAAAACCGGCACCATCACCGAAAACAGGATGTCGCTGGCAATGCTTTACCTGCCGTTGAGCAAAAAAATTGTAAATGCCGATGACGAGTTAGGCGCCGAAGAGAAGGAATTGATAAATACAGCCATGTGGGCCAGTGAGCCCATTCCTTTTGATCCAATGGAGAAAGCGCTGCACAATTCATACGCGCAAGCTTTTTCGGTTGATGAACGCCCCGGCTATAAAATGGCCCACGAGTACCCTTTGGCCGGGCACCCGCCCATGATGACCCATATTTTTGAGGACAAGAAAGGCACACGTATTATAGCCGCCAAAGGCGCCCCGGAAGCGTTGGTGGCCGTGTCGGACTTAAATTTACACGAAAAAAAGCTCGTTAACGACGCTATTAACAACTTTGCGGCTAAGGGTTATCGGGTGCTGGGCGTTGGTGAAGCGCACTTTGCAGGAAACAACTTCCCCGAAAACCAGCAGGAATTTAAATTCACATTTAAAGGCCTCGTTGCCTTTTACGACCCTCCGAAGAAGAATATCACGTCGGTATTACAAACGTTTTATAATGCAGGCATTAAAGTAAAAATAGTTACCGGCGATTACACTGCTACCACTATGGCAATTGCAAACCAGGTAGGATTAATGGATTGTGAACACTCCGTAACCGGCGACGAACTGCTGAAACTAACTGAGCGAGAAGCTGAACAAAAGGTTAAAAACACGAATATTTTTAGCAGGATGTTCCCGGACGCCAAATTAAGGCTCATTAACGCGTTAAAAAAGCAGGGTGAAATAGTTGCAATGATTGGCGACGGTGTTAATGACGGCCCAGCATTAAAGGCTGCCCACATTGGCATTGCCATGGGCAATAAAGGTTCTGAAATTGCAAAACAGGCAGCTTCGATGGTTTTGGTCCATGATGACCTGTCGAAAATGGCGCTGGCTGTAGCCATGGGCCGCAGAATTTATTCGAACTTAAAAAAGGCGATACAATACATCATATCAATTCACATACCCATAGTACTCACAGTATTTGTGCCGCTGGCATTAGGCTGGAAATTTCCTAACATTTTTTCGCCGGTGCATATCATATTCCTGGAGTTGATTATGGGGCCCACCTGTTCTATAATTTACGAAAACGAGCCTGCGGAGAAAAATATAATGCTGCAAAACCCCCGCCCCTTTAGCCATACCTTCTTTAGCGCCCGGGAATTGATCACCAGCATTTTACAAGGATTGGCCATTACAGCGGGTGCCTTATTTGTTTATCAGTATGCAGTTCACAGTGCGTATAACGAACCCACAACCAGGGCAATGGTATTTACCGCCTTAATAGTCGCTAACATTACCTTAACCATGGTGAACCGCTCGTTTTTCTACAGCGTTTTTACCACCATGCGATACAAGAACAATTTGGTTTGGCTTATTATTGGTATTACTATTATTATGTTGGCCATGCTGATTTACGTACGCCCATTGGCAACGTTTTTCGGGTTTAGCACTTTAGCAATTCGGCCTTTGCTCATAAGCGTATCAGCAGGCTTTATATCGGCAATATGGTTTGAAGCAGTAAAACTGGTGAAGCGGCGGAGGGCTAAAAATCAATAAATCCCGTTCTTGATTTCGATAGCCTGGCTTCCGATTGGGTGACTTAAAAAAACGGTAAAGTTGTCACCGCCGGCGACCAATTTAGCATTGGACGGGTGCGCTAAAACTGTTCCTGTTCACAGTGGAACATAAGGAACAGGGTGGAACAGGAACAGGTTAGACCAAAGCACAAAAAACCTTATTTCTGCATCATAAATGCGCTTTTTACCCTGCCTTCGCCCCAAAAAAACGCAAAAAGTACTGACAAATTAGTGTCAGTAAAATCGTGCTATTTTTCTTCCTGGTTCTTGACTTCCGGTTCCTGACTCCTGGTTCTTGACTCTTGACTCTTTGTTCTTGGTTCTTGACTCTCATACCTCCCCAGCGTCTTCTGTAGTTGCTCCCGTATCTGTTTCACCAAAAGCCGCGGACCCAGCACGCGTATCTTCGGGCCAAAGCCGAGCAGTTCGCGTTCCAGCTCAAAGTTCATGATCACGCGGATGCTGAAGATCTTGCCATCGGCATCTTCGCTCAGTAGCTTTTGGGTGTGGTGGATGGGTTTGGTAATAATGTATGGTGCATTGGCATCATCTATCCAAAACACCACCTCCACATCGCGCTGGTTGGGGCTTTTGGTAACGCCCAGCACATCGTCATAATAAGTCGCCAGGTTAATGCTTTTGTTTTCGCGGTATTCCTCTTCGTGTTCTTCAATGGTCTTTATCCTGTCGAGCGCCAGGGTAAGCAGCGGCCCGTTCCGGGCGTGCGACTGCCCCAGCACAAACCACCGGTTGCGGTACTCCTTCAGCAAATAACCGCTGAAGCAAAACGTATTGGGCACCCTGGCCTTAAAGCTCTGGTAGGTAACACACATGGTTCTTTTAGCCACAATGGCCCGGCGGATAACCTCAATCCACTCCAAACCCTTCAAATTATCGTTCTTCTCAAAATCAATAACCGGGGCGCTGTGCGTTTTTTGGGTGTAGATTTTATCCTCCAGTTTACTCACCATCTCGTTCACATCAGCAAAATGGCTGAAGCCCTTAAACTGCTGCAGCAGACCCGCCACCTCGCCCAGCACCTGCATATCGTGGTTATTAAGCGGTATATTGGTAATGCTGTAGTTTTTATCCGAATAGGTATAATACTTCCTGTCCACCACCACTATCGGGGCTTCATAACCCAGCTTATTGCTGCGCATCATCTCCATATCCGCCTGTATGGTGCGGCGGCTAACGCCGGTATCAATACCCTGGTATTCGTATAAGGCGTCGGAACAGGCATCAATTAAATCCTCCAGGGTCCACTTTTTATAGCGGTTTTGCAGGCAATGGTCGAGGGTGCGGTAGCGGATGAGGGCATTGCGGTTTACGGGCATGTTTTGATTTCGGATTTCGGATGTTCGATTTCGGATTTATTTAATTGCGGATTGCGGAAGTTCGATTGCGGAATTGGTTTAACAAGTCTCCCCGGTCGAAGCTTAAGTCCTCTCCTTTGGAGAGGATTTAGGTGAGGCGAAGATGAGGCTTGTGTTTAACCTTCTACAGTTAACTAAAATAATTTTTGAAATTTATTGATTTATTTTTTACTGCGCAAATACATTGCGCAGTAAGGGTGTTATTTTGTACCAGCAAAAAGCCCCACCCAAACCCTCCCCGGTAGGGAGGGCTTAAAAAGAAGGAAAAAAAATAACAAAGCGCGAAGTTCAAAGTCTCCCCTACCGGGGGAGATTTAGAGGGGGCTAAAACACTAACACAATGAAAAAAGAAAATACACCCGCACCCGAAAACACCTCCCCCGCTAACCAGCGGGGGCCGGGGGGCCTCAAGGTGTCAAACAACGAACTCAAAGCCCTCGGCATTAACGACGTTAAAATACTCGAAAACTTTAGCCGCGTGGCCAACGGACTGTTAAAACATGCCGTAATGGACAAGCCCGAAATCCTCGCCAACCTCGAAGCTTTAATTGACGACCCTATGCCCTACGCGCTTAAAAAAGGCGGCAAGTTTAAAAACCTGGCCGAAAGCGTCATCAACCTGCGCAAAGAGGGCAAGTTTTTAAAGCAGCAGCGCAGCACGTTTGCGCTTAAAGAGGAAATTGCCGACTTCCCCGTTTGGGGTTTGGAACACATTGAGGTGGGCGCGCTGGCACAGATGAAAACAGCTGTTAAATTGCCGATAGCTGTCGCCGGCGCGCTGATGCCCGATGCGCACCAGGGCTACGGCCTGCCCATTGGCGGCGTGCTGGCCACCACGGCAAACACCATTATCCCCTTTGCCGTTGGGGTTGATATTGCCTGCCGCATGTGCCTCAGCATTTTCGATTTGCCCGCCGCCACGGTTGACACCGAAGCCGATATGCTGAAAGGCATGCTGATGGACCATACCTATTTTGGCATTGGCTGCACCACCAAATCGTACCACGACAGCTCGCTGTTCGATAGCAAAACGTGGGGCGAAACCAAGGTGATACGTAACCTGAAGGACAAAGCCTACGCCCAGCTGGGTACCAGCGGCACCGGCAACCACTTTGTGGAATGGGGCGAGCTTACCCTCGCCGAAGGCGCATTGGATGGCATCCCCGCAGGTAATTATTTGGCCCTGCTTTCGCACTCCGGCTCGCGCGGGTTTGGCGGCTGCGTGGCCGACCATTACTCAAAAATAGCCATGAGCAAAACCAAACTGCCGCCTGAAGCCAAGCATTTGGCCTGGCTAAATTTAGATAACGACGAAGGGCAGGAATACTGGATTGCCATGAACCTGGCCGGCGAATACGCCAGCGCCAACCACCACGAAATACACAACAAAATTGCCCGTGCGCTAAACCTTAACCCGCTGATGCGGATTGAGAACCACCACAATTTTGCCTGGCAGGAGCAGCTGGCCGACGGTACCCCCGTAATGGTGCACCGCAAAGGGGCCACGCCGGCTGGTCCCGGTGTGCTGGGTATTATCCCCGGCAGCATGAGCACCCCCGGTTTCGTGGTGCGCGGTAAAGGCGACGCGGCCAGCATCAACTCCGCCAGTCACGGTGCAGGCCGACTGATGAGCCGCAGCGCAGCCTTCAAAACGCTCGACAAAGTCGCCATTGCCGCCAACCTCGCCGACAAACGCATCACCCTTATGGGCAGCGACGTTGACGAAGCCCCCATGGCTTACAAAGACATCCACGCCGTAATGGCCGCCCAAAGCAACCTGGTAGAAGTACTGGCCAAGTTTGAACCGCGGATTGTAAAAATGGCAGACCCGAAGGAGAAGCCGGAGGATTGATTGGTGAGTGGTGAGTTGTGAGTGGAGAGTGGTTTAAAAAAGTGACAGTAGGGGTGGGGAGTGGCAGTTATTATTGTTCCCTCCCACCCCATTTGTCATCCCGAGCGACAGCGAGGGATCTTATACAAGCGAAAGGTATTGCGAGAGTTAGGTATACGCTCAATAAGTTAATCAAGTTGGACCCGTAATAAAAACTGCAAACTGCCAACTTTTAACTGCCAACAGATTAAACGGGCGTTTCCCGCTGATAGAAGCGGGCCGCTCCGCTAACTAGCGGATCATACGGCACAGGCGTTAGGCGCGAGGCCGGTATCCGCTGCCATCGCTAACGCGGGGATGCGGTAATATTATGTAGAATACCAAATGAAAAATAACATTAACTTGATGATTTAAATAGAGCAACTATGCAGCCGATATTTTCAAGGAATCACGACATTGATAAAATTGCTTTTCTTAATTGGCGTATCTCGAAAGAGGATGACATAAGAAATATGAAAAATTTAGCCGATGACTTTATGATGTCAGCGATAGAACTATCTAAACTATGCTTAATCGACAATCGTCATAAAAGAGCCGATGTCTTAATTTTTCCGATTTTAACTAATGTTAATCATGGAATTGAATTGTATTTAAAATCAATTACCTGGACGCTAAATATATTATTAGGGTCGAATCAACGGATCGAAGGAAGTCATAACATTAAGCAAATCTTTGAAACTGTAAAATCAAAAATAAAGTTATACAAGGGCAACATTAAATTAAAGAATTTCAATGATGCAACAAGGGGCCTAGATGCGTATATCACAGAACTGTTTGATAAATTAAATTCGACCCCGCAGAATGACAATATGGATTTTTCCCGTTATCCATTCGATAAAAAATATGACAATCATTTCTACGTTGATGCGGTAGGAAATGTGGAAGTTGACTTGGAAAACTTCGTTCTAAGATTTGAAGAAATCAGAAAGAACTTAGAAAGCATTTCAGATTACCTATTCTACCAAGAATTAAATCAAGATTGGTAAATTGTAATTATTAAACGGGGCGAGTTTGTATAGAAATATAGCATTTATGTAACGGTGCATTATAATTAAACTTCAAATGGAAGAAAATAAAAAGACACATTGGCGAAGAAATGATTTCAGATTAAAAAGTCTGTTCATGATTGTAGATGGACTACAAAAGTCAATAAAAGAACTTGAAAAAAATTTAACAGAGATTCATTGGTATGATGCAGATTGGTTGATGCAAGAAACCGAGCCTATTTATGGTTTAGCTTTTATCGCGTTTCAGAATTACATTATTGGAAGTATTGCGGACATCGATGGCACATCCCAAAACAAACATGCTTTCTTTAAAAAAGACCGAGCCATTGATGGCTATGCGTTCACAACAATTGAACTAATTACAACTCTTGCTAATTATGCTAAGCATAAAGACGAAAAGTTACTTCAAGGAACTACGACTATTTTAGATGGTTTTAAATTGAATTATAAAGACGTAATTTATTTAGATGAAGCGGCAATATTTCAGGGTTTGGATATTTTGGATAAGGATTGGGATCTATTTAAAATCCAAGACTATGTAACAGTTTGGCGTGAATCCTTGTGGATTTCAATGGAGTGCCAGAACTGAAATTAAGCTCATAATACAAGAAAATATCTTTGGTATATTATTTGCCTTCTAAAATTTTAGTAACAGAGAAATATATCTCCCCAGTTTCCGCAGCGTGCCTTCTTTTCCGAAATAGAAGTTGATGTAAATCGATCCTGTCTTCTAATACCGCATTTAGGTCCATTCCATCCATAAGAATCATTCCGGCAGCATTCTGGCCGGATAGTTCTCTTGCACCCTGAGTAAACCCGTCGATTGACACATATAACCCTAATGTGTTTTTCAATTTACTTGCTAATGTTCCTGCAAACTTCTTAAGATCACCCGTTTCAATTGGCCTCTTTTGCCATTTCGCTTCTAACAAATAGTCAGAATTTTCAAACGTAAAAGCACCATCAATTTGTTCGTCATTAAGAGCAAAGGATCGTTTTGGTTCCAAATCAAACAATGTAAATAATTCATTTAAAAACCCTTCCAATTCTCGTCCTCTTTTCTGCACGTTCGGTTCGGTAGCCAAAAGCATAAACTTGCTTTTTAGTGCTTCAATTTGCAGTACTTTGCCTTGGATTACCGAGGCTTTTTCTTCCAATTTCCTTTTCCTTATTTCCGATTCTTTTTTTTCCTGTTCAATTTTGAAAAAACCATTTGCGTATTGCCTAAGGTTTGCCACTGCCTCGGTGGCCTTTTTTATCTTTAAATCCGGATCATCCCACTGTCTTAGGTGGGAAAAGTCATCCATGTTCGCAGTTTCTAGTATTAGTTCCAAAAGATCGTTCTCATAAATATCTTTTCTCTCGATCATTCGATCTATAAGATTATTTACACTCTCATACTTTCTATTAGATTCCCAATCTATTGTGATTAAAATAGTTGTGTTTTTTATTGTAAGGTTGATAAAGTTTTTTAAGTCTTGCTTCTTCCAATAAATATTAATTAGCGCTTCTTTTAAAGCGGTGATTGCAGCCGGGGAAAACTTTTTCATCTTCAAGGTTTATCATGTAAAAATAGCAATTGTAAACTATATAATTGCGTTTAGTTAAAGCTCCCCTGCTGCCGCAAGGTACTCGCTTGTGGCCCGAGTTTAGGTAGCCGACATGTAGGTCGGTATATTGGATGGCAGGCCCCGATGTGTCCATTTATGCAATCAATCGCAAATACACAGTTTGTTACCTGTCAGCGTACCAAAAGCGAGGACGCTTGCGGTAGCGAAAGAACAAAAACGCTTGCGAGAACGGGGGAAGAGCGGTGGGGAAGAATTTCTTACTCGTATCAGATTACAAGTTCCTTTATATTTTCAAGTTTATTTTTAAGTTCGGCAACCTTATTATCATCTATAAAGGAATCATCGAGAAGAGAAATCAATGTATTCTTGCTCAGATCAATAGCTATAGTGGTAACCAATACTATTCTTACGTAATTGATAATTATCAATGCAAAATTATCGATGTTAATAAATTCGGTTATAAATTTTGATTTATCACCATCAGTTAAATAGCCACCATGTGCAAACTTGCTTCTAATGCCGTATGCCTTACTAAGATGGCTCCTAACTTCTAATGGCTTAAATCCTAAAACACCCAGTATTTTGCTTGTTCTGGTTTGCATCTTAAATGATAACTCTTGGGTATCATTTGATAGAAGCGCTTCAATTCCCATCATGGCATTAGCGATCCTTCTTTCAGTAGGAACGTTTTCAGTTAAAGCCTCATTATATCTATCAAAGGCTGTAGATATGTAGTCTACCTTTTTTTCAAAAGCATAAAAGTTTTTTGGAATAACTAACGTTTTAATGAAGTTTATAAATGACGATTCCATTTCCTTTTTGAAAACACTTTTTTGCCAAGGAAGAATTTGCTTTGCGGGTATGCCCATGTTACCGCCATTAGAAAGCGGAGTTATTATATCGAATTTAATTTCATATGACCTGTATTGAATACTACCCGGAAAATACAGTTTTAGAAGGGCCATATATTCTTCAACTTTTTGTTGAAGCAAAGCGCCATTTCGATCTTTTGAAATATAGGTAATTTCAAGAATAGCAGTATTAAATGGGAAAATATGTTGAATAGGTAAATCCTGGTATTCCGATTGTTCAAAATCAGATTGTTTTGTTTGTCTTAAAATAGCATGTTCATCTATCCTAAATTCTGGAAAATCTAAAATTACACCTGACAAATGTACAGTTGCAGTTCCATGGACAGGATCACCATTTAATTCTGAAATTACTTTGTTTTTTATTGCTTGTAAGGTACTCTTATCCGGGCTCCCATTCCCTTCAAAATATACAGGAAGAATTTTATAGATAAAACTTTGGATTGGGATAATGGCATACTGATCCGCATTTCTTTCACGCAAGTATTTTTCTGCTGCAAGAAATGTCGAAAGTCGATAAATATCGGAACTTAGATCAAAGCTTGCTTTCGTCCAATTCTTCTTTTTATGAATAATGCGTGATGCGTGGTCAATCTCTACTCCATTTTGGGTATAAAAAAAGTTGTTTATTTTCCAACCATATGATTCATCCACGCCGTGCATAACATTACCAGAGGAAATTTTCTTTTTAACCAATTCGCCTACCTCAACCATGAGATTTTCAAGATGCTCTGCCGTTTTTGTATCTTCTTCTAAATCCATTACTATCAAAGGTATATAATAACTCTTTTAATTTCTTTCCTCTTCTGGCGCCAGTATCGGCGCAGGCAAAATCCCCTCGCTGCTGTAGCGTCCCCACTTGCGGCCCGCGTTTAGGTAGCCCGTAAGCTATTCGAGATAATGCAGGGTAAACTCCAATGAAGTATATTTATGCAACCAATCGCAAATGCACGGTTTGTTTCTTGTAAGCGTGTCACAACCGAGGACGTATGCGGTAGCGAAAGGATTATTCTTCCAAATAATTTTGTATTAATGGATTTATCATGCATATTGTCGACTTAAACCTATCTTGTCATGGACGTAACAAAAAAACTCATTATTCGACCCGAAACTGTAGAAACAATCTTTGATTATTATTCAAAAGATATGCTTTTGGTAAACAGAAGATATCAACGAAAATTAGTTTGGACAATTGAGGAAAAAGAAAGTTTTATAGACTCAATATCTTTAAACTACCCTGTGCCTTTATTTTTGGTTGCCGAAATTCAATATAAGGGTGACACAGTACTCGAAATCATTGACGGAATGCAGCGTCTGAATGCCATAATAACATTTATAGAAGGCGAGTTTTCTTACAATGGACAATTTTTCGATTTGGAGGCAATATCAGGAACCAAGCTTCTTTTAGACAAAAAGTTACTTAAGCAAAGTGTTCCTAAACTAAATCGAGATATCTGTAAAGCGATTGCAAGCTACCAATTACCCTTGTCAGTATCTATTTTTAAGCAAGAATCAGCTATCGACGATATCTTTAAAAGAATAAATTCTAGCGGTAAGCATCTTTCAAGTCAAGAAATAAGGCAAGCCGGTTCGACAAATTCGTTCGGCAAACTTGTTAGAATATTGTCAGAAAGCATAAGAGGAGACGTTTCTCATACCGATAGATTAAGCTTAAACAAAATGAAGAAAATTTCTATAAATAGTAGGAAACTTGATTATGGAATTAATTTAGGCGGAATATTTTGGCGAAAACACAATATAATTACCGCAGAAAATATACGAGAGTCAAGGGATGAAGAAATAGTTGCAAATCTACTTAGCGCAATTTTAATTGAACCACGTCCAGCAGGGATATCTAAAAATCTAGACGAATTCTATAAACCCAACAATCCAATTGAACAAAAAATCAAAAAATTGGGTGACACTTATCTTGTAACAATGTTCGAAGCTGTATTTGAAGAGCTAA
Organism: Mucilaginibacter flavidus; assembly: GCF_024055575.1. Lineage (GTDB taxonomy): Bacteria > Bacteroidota > Bacteroidia > Sphingobacteriales > Sphingobacteriaceae > Mucilaginibacter > Mucilaginibacter flavidus. Next base: position 646,717 of record NZ_JAMXOE010000002.1, read on the forward strand.
GAAATACATTTGAATCAACTAGCAGTTCTTTCTTTAAAATTTTATTTCAAAAAGAAACACATTACGTAAATAGATCGTTCCCTGTTTTTTTCTTAGCTTTTTATGATCTTTTGGTCAAAGAACAATTGAAAATCATAAATCATCAAAAACTAGCTACTGAATTAGTTGGATTTGGCGATAAATACCTAACTCCGAATGCCGACGACTACAACTTATCAAAACAAAGAGAACAAGGTATAGAAGTTGTCAAGGGTTTTATTAGGAAGCACTTCTCAAAACGTACGCAAAATGATCCTGCCCTAAATAATGGCGTTATTAAATTAGAAAATCTATTAGGCGGTTCTAATACTGAAAATACCAGTTATGATTTTAAAATAGGCTTTCATAGGTTACAAGGAAAAAATGAGTTCGATGAAAATGCCTTTGAAAAAGTTTTAAAGACATTGACTGCAATTGCTAACGGCGGAAAAGAGAGTATTGGATACGTTGTCATTGGAGTTGCCGATAATAAAAATGACAGCGATTGGCATGAAAAATTTTATAAGACTAAATCAATACCATACAAAAAATTTTTTGTAACAGGTGTCCAAAATGAGGTCAAAAATTATAAATCTGACGAAGATTATCGGTCAAAGATCGAAAATAAGATACGGATGAGCAAAATCACCCCATCCAAATATATAGATCAATTACTCCGTAACATTGACTATTTTAATTATTATGACAAGACTATTTTGATTTTAAAAATTCAAATGGACAAAGAACCTGTTAAATTTGGCGAACACTATTACGAACGTCAAGGCACCAGCACGGTTGAAGTAAAACGGGATAAGGAGGTCTTACTTTGGCAAAGAATACTTTCGTCGTAGAAAATAGTTAGCGTTGATTGATAATTGCTGCTGTCCGTAGGTACATCTGCGGTTAGCTATGCTGGTAGTTTGTAACTACCGTCCTTGAACAATAATAGCCCCACCACCCCAACTTGCGGCAGCAAAAGCTTTGCATGCATAAAAAAAGCCGCCTTACTTACGTAAAGCGGCCTGATGATCCGCTTGCGGATCATCAATACTTATATACCATTAGCAGCGTACATCGGGTCAATATGCAGGCGTAAGTAACCGTTTTCCAGTTTCTTTTGTTCGCCGTTGCGATTAAATAACATTGCGGTAAACTTTGCTTCCAGGTTGTAGCCGCCGCTGTCCGTAGATTACATCTACGGATTAGCTATGCAGGTAGTTTATAAAACCGTCCTTAAACAATAACAGCCCCGCTTGTGACATTAGGGGGTTATTTGCATGGCATCAATATGAAATAATGCCTATTCGAGATAAAAATCAGGTTTTAAATAAAAAATTGTATCGATAAAGAAAAGCACGCCATTGTTTGAAAGCACGTTTTCGTCGTGAAGGTCCTCGAAAATCAAGCCAAGCCCTTTATGAACATAATCGTTATTTCGGTTGTTCCAAAACCCGTTGTAAGTGAGGAATTGCTTCACAGCGGAAAGGTCTGTCGGTTCCGAAGTTACTATGAATTGCTGCTTCACAACTGCATGCAGTTCGTTATCAATAATTTTGAATCCAAGAAATTGGTAGGCTGTGGCAGGAAAAAAATGATTGTGGATGAGCAAGCTGTTAAAATAGTCGAGCCAGCTTTCATAAAAAATGCCGCCGTTAGTTTTAATAACGTGTAAATCATCAAGGCGGTAAACTCTTTGTTCGGCACCTTCGCTAATAAAGTCATTTTCGTTAATCGCCGGTTCGTAAAATAGCTTTTCCAGCCCGGCGAATATTACTAACGCTGCTGCTTCTTCACTTTTGAAGTACTGCTGTTTTTCAACTGGGATACCTGTTCCCGCATTTGCTCTAAGGAAAGCCTGGACTTTTTTGAGTTTGCCTGGTTGGCCAACCGGTCCATTTCCGAGAATGATATTTTGTAATTCATGTTTTATATCCCGCATTTTACCGATTACCAAAGATAATATATTATTATTTAAGCGACAATGGCACCTGCCCGCCTGCCCTTGCTGCCGCGTTTTTCATTTTCTTTCGCTAGCGCAAGCGTCATACTGCGGTAGCGAAAGCTTTGCACGTATAAAAAAAGCCGCTGTCCGTAACCTGCGTCTACGGATTAGCTATGCTGGTAGTTTCTAACTACCGTCCTTGAACAATAATAGTCCGCTGTCTGATTTCTACGAACCGCTATGCCTGAGTTTCCAACTACGGGTCAATTCGGAACAAAAACATGACTGAGCGAAGCACTGATTGTAGTGTACTTTACTTAGGCTCTTAAATAAAAAAGGAAGCTTTTGGCTTCCTTTTTTGTATTATTTTTTAATTATGTAGCCTTTGAGGCTTTTATGGTTTTTATCGTAATGAACATTCGTTCACTATCAGGTAGGTTTATGAAACCGTAGGCTTCGTAAAAACTAACCGCCTTTTCATCAATTGGGTCAACTATAACTGCCAGCGTACCTATGCTGTCCGATAAATCAGCACACCGGTTAAGCGCGTCCAACAACAACATTTCACCCAATCGATTACCCTTATACTCATTACTTACCGCCAGCCTACCTAATAAGGCAGTTGGTATATCTTTGTAAGACTTAGGCAGTTTTTTACCCAGTTCCTCCGGCAAATCAGCCAATGGTATCGAATGGCTGGAGAGTGTGTAGAAACCTGCTACTACTTTTTTCGGGTTATCACTCAATACGTAACAAACCGAAATATCCCTTTTTACGTCCTGACTGGCCTGCGCTTTTATATAATTATCCAATGCAGGATGTCCGCAATCGAAATCACTTCTGATATGCGTTTTATCAAGTATTTCTAATGTTAATTCCATTTTTAGCAAACTTATTATAGGTTAACTGAGCCTTTTTAAGTTTGTCGTTAGGAACAGGAGGATTTAATAGTGCATTAACAAAGATCTTTTTATCTTCCATACTTTTCAACATCGTGTTGTTGTCATTAATAATTTTATTTGTCTCGGATTTGATACAAAAAACAACAAACTCTGTTAAACTTTTAAAACCACGCAGTTCTGACGCATACTTAAACAACTCTTTCTGTTCTTTGCTAATACGAACATCGATTCTATCGTTAACTGTAGTTGCCATAATGTGATTTATCTCTTTTCTATCTTCTTTTCTATTATGCTTTAACTTACTTCTTTTCTTGGTGTTTATAGTTGATTTGTTACTTTTATCTGTGGTTTATCGATTATTTTTAAATTTGCTTTGATTTGAATTTGATTTGAATTTGGCTTGTTTTTGCTTGCTTGATTTGATGCGTGTGAGTTGTCGTAGTGATCTTGTTATGCTTTAATCTAAATGATTTTCTGTGCTAATTGATCTTAATTTTTTTGACGCTTGATTTTAATTGCTTTCGTTGTAATGCCTTTGTTTGATTTGCTTGCAGTTGATGATTTTTTGTAATTTTTAATTTAAGCTCTTTTACTATTCATAAAAGATTCCGATAGCGGCTTCATCTAAAAAGCCCATTGTCTATTTCGTACCAGCACTACAAATGTACGGAACATTACCGTACAAAGCAAATTTATTTTCATTGTTAGTATTGTCCTGCCAGGTCAGGCTTTTCTCCGCTTCCGTAAGGTACTGTCATAAAAAGGTATGAGCATCCTCGCTTGTGGCCCGCGTTTAGGTAGGTCGGTATATTGAATGTCAGACCCCAATGATGTCTATTTATACAATCAATCGCAAATACCAGGTTTGTTACCTGTCAGCATATCAGCCCGACAAACCGCAAGCGGCAGCGAAAGCTTCGCGCATATAAAAAAAAGCCGACTTACTTACGTAAAGCGGCCTGGTGATTCGCAAGGGAATCATTAATGCTTATATACCATTAGCAGCATACATCGGATCGATATGGAGGCGTAAGTAACCGTTTTCCAGTTTCTTTTGTTCGCCGTTGCGATTAAATAACAGCGCGGTAAACTTTGCTTCCAGGTTGTAGCCGCCATTGCCGTCTGTTGCGTGAACAAAGCTGGTGATCTCGAAGCTCGAATTCTTTTGAAATCCCGGCGGGATCACCACAGTAGAGGGGCCATCATACGAATTGTACGATGAATAGCCTTTATTATCACTAACCGCTGCATCTATAGCAATGCCATTTTGCGAATTTTGCCATTCAAAATCCTCAGCAAGCGGATGTTTGCCAACAGTAAACAGGGTAAGCACGCTTTTTAGGCCGGGAAAGTTAAGCGGCGTTTGCTGCCTGAAAAATTTCTTTACGAAGAAGATGTTGATGTTTGCACTTTTAGAATAAATGGTATGTTTTTCAAAAAATAGCACAGAGTCCGGCTTGCCGACAAGCGCATACATGTATTTGTTAGTGCTGTCCGGGTAAACCAGTTTCCGGTTCGCATCTTCGGTGCCCGAGGATATACTACTCAGGGACATATCACTGGCTGTATACGTTACGCCATCTATCGTGTAAGCAACCGAATCGCTCACGGCAGCTATTACAGGCTTGGTTGGTGTTACCAGTTTTACCGGGCTATCTTTTTTACAGGATGTGAATGCCAGCAAAGGCAAAAGGGCATAGATAAGTTTAAGTTTTTTCATATAATAGCTCAGACACAAACCACGGGCACAGGTTTAACACACCCGCCAAATATCGGGGAAATAATGTACAGGTTAAAAAATTTAATGGAATGGGGTTGGAGGATACGGAATAAGCCCACGTAATATTTTTCGAGATATTTTTTTTAAACGAGGACGGCTCGTTATAATATTCGCTTAATTTTATCACAACAAAACCAACGGAATCACTATTTATCAACCTGGCAACCAACTATGTACAATAACTACTACCTCAATAAAACGGCTTTAGTTACCGGCGGCGGCTCGGGCATGGGCCGCGGCCTTTGCCAAAAGCTTGCCGAATGTGGCGCCATTGTTTATTGTACCGATGTAAATGTTGCAAACGCCGAAGAAACCGTTAAGCTAATTGGCGACAGTACCGCCGTTGCCCACAAGCTGGACGTTACCCAAATCCATGATTTTGAAGAGGTGATAGGTGAAATGGTGGCTGCGCATGGCCGGATAGACTTGATTTTCAATAACGCCGGCATGGGCATTAGCGGCGAGTTGCGTGATATATCCATCAGCCAATGGAAAAAAGTGATGGATGTAAATTTTTATGGGGTGCTGCATGGCTCGCATACGGCTTATCAGCAAATGCTGAAACAAGGCTCGGGGCAAATTGTGAATACCTCATCGCTGGCCGGGTTACTTGCTATGATTCCGCTGATTGGGCCATATAGCGCATCCAAACATGCGGTTTTAAATTATACCAGGGTGTTGCGAAACGAGGCGCGGGCATTTAATATAAAAGCAAATACGGTGTGCCCGGGTTATATTGATACGCCAATTATTGATGCCCTGCCGGCCGTTAATTCAAAGCCCGGCTGGAACCGCGAGGCTATTAAAAAATTTGAGCCGGGATTGCCGGTAGCTAAGGCAGTAGATTATATTTTAAAAGGGGTGGCCGCTAATAAGGAAGTGATTTTATTCCCGCGCATTGCCCGGTTGATTTTGCAGTTTTCGCGATTATTTACAGGTTTGTACCTAAAGGCGAGCAACAAATCAATGATGGAATTCAGGCAAAAATTCAGGTTAAATGAATAGTATGACTGCTAAATAAAAAAATATTATTTGGAAATTAAAAATTCTTCGTATCATTGCGCCATGAATACAACATCAATACAATGCTTTATACCGCAGCCGATTTATCGGAGGGGATAGCTATGTATTGACTTAAAATATTATAAATACGCGAATCCTCTTAGATAAACCTAAGGGGATTTTTTGTTTTAGGCACATTTCAGGGTAGTATATCAATTGGTTCAGATTACTCCGTTTGGAACGGAGAGGTTCCCGGTTCGAGTCCGGGTTACCCTACTGAAGGAAATATAGCTCAATTGGTTAGAGCAGCACCCTTATACGGTGTCGGTTAAAGGTTCAAGTCCTTTTATTTCCACTAATGGAGAATTAGCAAATAGGATGTATGCGCCGGACCGAAAATCCGGACATCCGGGATCGTTACCCGGGTTCTCCACTTTAAAAACGGCCGGTTGCCCGAATGGTAAGGGGTTCCTCTGCAAAAGGAAATTGCACAAGTTCGAATCTTGTACCGGCCTCAAAAATTTCCCGTGGTGCAACGGCAGCACCGGGGTTTGATCCGGGTTATCCAATCAAAGCTGAACGCCTGAAAAAACTAAACCGCATTCATGTCAAAAGGCAGCTTCCTTATCCGCTTGCCGGTTAAATCAAAAATGGCATCGGTTAAAGCAGGCGAAAACGGCGGCAGACCAGGTTCTCCTACGCCGCCGGCATCTGCGTCATTGTCCATAACGTGTACCTCAACCAGTGGCATGTCGCTCATTCGCGGCATTTGGTAATTATAAAAATTTTGCTGCTCGGTTAGGCCATCTTTAAAGGTTATTTCGTGGGTTGTTGCTGCGCCAAGCGCCATCACTATTGAGCCCTCTACCTGGGCGCTGATGATATCCGGGTTTACATACCAACCGCAATCCATCACTGCCCAAACATGGTCGATTTTGACTTTTCCATCGGCGCGTCTTGAAACTTTGACAACCTGCCCAACAGTGCTGGTAAAACATTCTGTGATTGCTACGCCGAACCCATCACCTTTTTTTCTTGATTTCCAACCCGATACTTCTTCCATTTTATCTATCAGCCGCTGGCAACGCTCATCCTTTAAATAGCGCCTGCGAAAATCAAGCTGGTCCTGCCCGGCTAAAACGGCCATTTCGTTCATAAAGCTCTCATAGGCAAACCCGTTGGTGGAGGCATAAACCGAGCGCCACCACATATTGGGCAGCGGCATTTCGAACGGTACATCTGCAAAGCTTATGTTTTTAATACTCTCGAAATAAGGGTTTAAAAAGCCTTCGGTTGTGCTGCCATTTGCATGGTCGCGTTTCGGGCTGTTCCAGTGGTCGATATTCTGCCCGGCCATTTTGAATTTCAGCGCACTAATTTCACCATTCTCTATAGCCCCTTGCCCGCGGTATGATATTCCGGCGCGGAACGGCCCCTGGGTCATGTCATCTTCCCTTGTCCAAACAACCTGCACCGGTTTGCCTATTTCTTTAGATATGGTAACAGCTTCGAGCGGGTAATCCAGGAAGGCTTTTCTGCCGAACCCGCCACCCAAAAAAGTCATATTAACTATTATTTTCTCTTTAGGGATTTTAAATTCGGTACTGATACCGCCCTGTACCCAGTCGGGCGCTTGTATAGGGCCCCAAACCTCTACCTTATCGCTTTGATAATATGCAACGCAATTCAGCGGTTCCATAGCGCTGTGTGCCTGGTAAGGTGTTTGATAAATAACATCTATCTTTTTAGCCGCCTGCTCAATTGCTTTATCCGGGTCGCCCTGTTTTTTGGCGAAGAGGCCTTCCTCTTTCCGGAGCAATTCTTCCTGCCGTTTAAATAAGTCCGCACTGTTCACATGCTCAAACCCGCTGTCGTCCCATTCAACATGTAAAACTTTCCTGCCCTGCATAGCCGCCCAGGTTGAGTCGGCCACTACAGCAACGCCCTCACGAATGGTATTGAATACTTTCATCTGCACCTTAAACACATGCTTAACTCCCGGCACCTTTAGGGCAGCCGCGTCACTAAAGCTTTTCACTTTACCGCGCTGGCGTGGATTGCGTTCTACTACGGCATACAACATGCCCGGCAGCTTTTTATCCAGCCCGAAAATAGCACCGCCATTGGTTTTTAGTGGCGTATCAAGTTTTTGAAGGGGCTTGCGGATGAGTTTATATTCCGATATTTTTTTGAGCTTAACCTCCTTAGGCGCGGGAAGCTTTGACGCAACAGCAACCAACTCGCCATAATTAAATTTCTTGCCGGAAGGTTTATGAATAACGTGGCCCGATTCGGCATAACATTCGCCGCCCGGAACATTCCATTTAGTTGCTGCGGCGGTTATAAGCATTTCGCGTGCGGTGGCGCTCAGTTTCAGCAGTTTTTTATAGATCCCCCTGATAGTCGAGCTGCCGCCGGTTATCTGGCTGCCGTATTTCGCCTGGTCGCCCTGCGCAAAAACCACGTTGATGTCTTTCAGGTCAACTTCCAGTTCCTCTGCAATAATTTGCGGTACCGATTGGTACGAGCCCTGGCCCATTTCGGCGCGATGGTCGGTAAGTGTAACCTTGCCATTGGCATCAATACGTATCCAGGCATTCATCTCAATCTCCGAATCGGCGGCGCCGGATGCTGTAACTAACTCTTCCTGTTTGGCGTTTGCCGGGAAATAGAAGCCTAGGCAAAGCGCTGTGCCGGCTATGCCTGTTACCCTTAGAAAATTTCTGCGTGATACCTCTTTGGTTTCCATGTTCAAATACGTTTTAATGTATTAAATATCTTAGCCTGTTTTTAAGGCTTCCGGTTATTGATTTCTGTTATTCTATTTTGCATCTGCGCCGGGTGCATAAGCACCTTTTGCTATCCATGCACGAACCTGTGCCGCAAAAGCAGGCCTGGTCAAAGGTGGCAAGGTGCGGCCATCGCCGGGGTGCCAGGCCCAGCCTACCAGAGCGTCGTTAGCCATGTGATCAATCAGCTGTGCTTTAGTCCGGCCGCCGTTTTGTTTGGGATCGAGCAGTTGCAAAGCCAGTTCGCGTGGTGTGCGCCCCTGGAATACCATCCGCATATTGGCAGGTGGCAACCCCCATTTTGGGTTGCCCGGTGGCATGTGTAACCCACGCGTATTTTCGGCCTGGTGGCAGTTGCTGCAACGTACGGAATACATACCGTGTCCGTCTGCACCACGCTTTACATTCATTGTATGTAAATGGCTATCATCGCCCTGCAAGGGTACATCGCCGGATGGGTGGCAATTCATGCAGCGTGCGCTCATCAACACTTTGTATACCGATATGAAAGCTTTTACAGAGCCAACGCTGTCTTTGGGCAACGTGGCAGTGGTATTAACTTTTGCCGTTTCGGTTTTGAACGATAAAATGATAGCGCTGCCTATCAGGAGTATAACAGTTATTGCTGCCAGTTTTTTCATATTTTGGCCCCTTCCCGCTGCATTGCTGCTGCTTTGTGTATCGCCGCCCTAACGCGCTGGTAAGTACCGCAACGGCAAATATTGCCCGACATAGCATCGTCAATGTCCTGGTCCGTTGGGTTGGGATTTTCGCGCAACAGTACCGCCGCCGACATCAATTGGCCCGACTGGCAATAACCGCATTGCGGAACATTCAGCTCATTCCAGGCCAGTTGCAGCGGATGGTCATTAGCTACAGAAAGGCCTTCGATGGTGACTATCTGCTGACCTGCCGCGCGGCTAACCTTGGTAACGCAAGACCGTACCGCTTCGCCATTGAGGTGCACGGTGCAGGCCCCGCACTGTGCAGCGCCACAACCATATTTGGTGCCGGTTAGGCCAAGTATATCACGGATGGCCCACAACAAGGGCATGTTAGGGTCGGCATCAACGTTGTGCCGCTGCCCGTTTACATTAAGGGTAATCATAAGCGATGGTGTGGTTAAGTAAGTTTCAATAATAACCAGTATAAATATCGGGGTAATTTTTAATAATGGCTAACAACAATCAAACAAAAAATTACAAATTTCAAACAATTTACATGCAGCGTTATCTTTTTTATCAACCTGAATCAGTTGATGGCTGATTTGCCTTTTGCCGTATTAAACTCCCGTGCTATACGCTTCTATTTATTTGAATTCCATAACCTTTTGTTTGATTGTTGTAACCGGCTGGCTATTTTGTGGAGCTATCTTTGTAATGCTTAGAAAAACAAATGCATTTAGTTATGGAAAACACAGAAAATCACGCCGCTATATTCCCCAAGGGCGACGCGGCTCCCGTTGATTACTTTACCGGTACAACATGGGTAAACACGCTGGTGCCTAAAGATACCACGCTTAACACCGTAGTGGCCAGCGTTATATTTCAACCAGGCTCAAGAAATAACTGGCATACCCACCCGGGCGGGCAAATACTGCTTGTGACCGATGGTACAGGTTATTACCAGGAAAAAGGAAAGCCGATACAGGTAATTCGTAAAGGAGATGTTATCACTATTGCGCCTGACTTATTACATTGGCACGGTGCCTCGGCTAATAGTGAAATGACTCACCTGGCTATTAATCCCAACACGCAAAACGGAATGGTGAATTGGCTGGAAAGGGTAACCGACGAGGAATATAACGGGTAAACAATATTTAAAAACATTAGGCAAAAGCGGCTTAAGTTTCGTCAAAATAAAGATAAAAGGGGGCATGGTACCCCGCACATTTGCAGCAAAGTGTGGGGAAGCAGGTAATTGCGGTTTTAGATTTAACAACTTTTAAAAAGTTGTTAAATTTTTTGCCGTGTATTACGACTCAATGTCCAGCTCCAGGAATATTTCGCCATCTGGGCTTTTACGCACATCAATTGAGCCCAAATCGAGGTCGGTAATATCGTGGCCCCAAATGCCATATTTGCCGTTGGTTTGATTACGGTTCAGTTCGTTGCCCCGTTGGTCAACTGGGATGGCCTTGGTGGTAGCTCCATCTTCTTCCTCTTTATAAATTTGATGATATTTCTCGCTGATTAACAGGATGAGTTGCTTTCGCGAAAAACCATTCGGGCTTTCGATAACGAATATGGCCTTGCTGGTTAAAGGGTAGTCGATTATTAGCGTCGCCTTGGGCGATGATAAAACTATTTCGTCGGCGCTTATCAGGCTATCCAGTTGTTTTTTCGGGTTGGCGATATTAACCCAAGGGACAATGCCATCATCAAAAATTTCTTTTTCCTCTTTAGTTGCCTTTAACTCAAATTTGATATTACCCACCAGAACACCTGATGTATCGGTTGGTGTAAAACTTTCGCCGCCTGGTGTAATGATGTACCCGGGCGATGGCTTTAGTTTACAGCTGATTAAGACAATTGCGATTATAAAGAGGTTAAGTTTCATTGTGATATTCCGCGTGTATTATATCTGCGAAAATTCCGTCGGCACCAATAATATCGAAGTTATTTTATTTACCAGCAGCGCATCGGCATATTCAGGCACGGCGCTTATTTCGTGCCATTGGGTATCATCAACAAAGTCTTTCCAATGGGCATCTTTATCGGCAAGGTCGTCAAACGTAACCATGTAGGTTAGGTTTGGGCGCAGCGGACCGATGATGGTTTCACCCCAGAAAACGGGGTTAAAGCCGAGGCGTTTAAAAATGTCAATTTCGCCTTTGTCGTTAAACATTTCTATCTTCTTTTTGCCGGCGGCATCGCTTGCGCTTTGGTACTGACGCAGCTCAAATATTCTCGATTTTTTTGGCGGGGCTGTAAGAGTTGGGAAATGCTTAAACGCTTTTAACAGCGAGCTTTCAATGCGCTCATACGCCGGGGCTGTAGCCGGGGCGTTTAAGTAGGCCGTCCCTTTGCGTTTAAGGTCCTCATCTTTCCCCAGGCTATCGGTTACACTTGCATAATGGTCGAGCCCATGGTATGGCGCAATGGCGTATAATTTTGTCTGCCCGGTCGGTTTCAGTTCGGTAAACACACCAATGTGTTTTACGCCCAGTCGGTTTAAGGCGGGTATAGCGGCATTCTTTAAATAGTCTTCAACCAGCTTTTGCTGGGTTAAATCTTTTAAAGTATAAACCCGCAGTTCGTAATACTCCTGTGTGGTGGGTGGATTGCTTTTTGCCATAGCGCTGCTTATGGCTGGTGCAATGGTGGCAGCAGCGCCGCCTATGATAGATGATTTTACAAATGATCGTCGTTGCATGGAGGTGGGGATTATGGATAGCTAAGGTAATTATATTAGGGCGGATTTTATGTAGTTTTCGCGCAGATACGCAATACTTTGCGCATCAAAGTCTTTGTTTTATATTTAACAAATGTTAGCACACTTTATTCCCCATAATGGCAAGGGGCTTTTTGTTCCTGCTATTCCGTTAATATGCGGTTGCGTCCTGTTTATTTTATTTGATGGGTTGAATTGGGATGACCGTTTTATCTTGCCGATATCTTTATTGCTTTCATCATTTATAATATGGTTTTATGATGGCGGCCCGGCTGTTATCAGGGAGGGTATAAGAGAAGCCCCCAAAAGCAAAAATACTTTATTTTGGATCGAAATTAAATATTGGGCAATTGTTTTAGGGATTGCCGGTTGCGTATTTTTAGGTCATCTATTCTAAAACCACCTCCATAAGGGCCGGCTTATCAGCGGCGAAAACGACCATGGTATCGACGTAAAAATTAATAGCAGGCTAATGCTAAACCAAATTGCCATGGTTTTAAATTTATCCTTGTCGGTAGGCTTACGTTTTGCTTTTGCCGAGCCTATGGTGATAAAAACAATGGCAATAGCCATCATGGTGATGTGCTCCATCCCGAAAAAACGTATCTGCCGTTCGTGTACCGCCTCTTTAAAATTATGCAGAAAATAATTTACTATTGGGCTGATAAAATACAGCCAAAGGCCTATTACCAGCTGGATATGGGCAATGTTTACGGCAAATAATCTTGCAGCATTATCAACTGTGGTGTAGGGCTTGTTGCCCAGCCAACCCCGGTAGCCGCGATAAATAGCAAATAGCAACGATAATAAGACCAGCCAGCGGGTTACAGAATGCAGCGGAAGGAGTATTTGGTACATGAGATAAGCCTATGCCATTTAAGACGATTGCCGGATAAAAACATTTTAATTTTTATACCATTTTTTACAGCTCTTTCCTGAAACAAAAGCTGTCGGCCATTTCCTCGTATGGTGGATAATTTGCAATACGCGTATAGCCAGCCCGCTGGTAAAGCCCCAGCGCTTCCACCTGCCTGCCGCCGGTTTCCAAAATAACATACCCGAACCCTAAAGTATGCGCCCATGTTTCCAGTTCACCCAAAATTTTACGACTGATACCTTTGCCGCGGGCCTCTGGTGCAACAAACATCCGTTTAATCTCTACCGTAGTTTCATTGTATTTTTTAAAGCAGCCGCATGCGGCAGGCTCGTTATCGAGGTAAGCAATTACAACGGTATCAATAGGGGCGATGACGTTGTGCTGGTCGTATTCGTCCATTTCATCGCCATTGCGCAGCCGCAGGTCGGCGTCTAAATGTTTTATTAACGATTGGAAGTGAGGGTCGGCGCTGTTGGTGCGTTTTAATACTATTTGCTCCATTAATGCAAATATATTTAATGGCATTATTTTATAATAAAATAAATAGCAGGGTCAGCTGTCTTTTGCGCAATTTAGCTGGGTAAAACTGCTTTTTTACGCTGCCTGCTTTTCCATCGTTCGCCAATGTTTTTGGTCGGGATGTTGTCGCCAAGTAATTTGCCCCATGGTTTAAGCTCGTCAATCCGGTCGAAGATAATTTTTAACACCGCCACAAAGGGGATAGATAAAAACATGCCCGATAGCCCCCATAATTGGTTGCCCAGCAATACCACGATAATTGACATTAACGCATTGATTTGAACTTTTGAGGATACTATACGAGGCACCAATATATTATTGTCAATAAACTGTATAACAATATAGGCTATAATAACACCAAGCTGGGTTGAATAACCATCCTTGGTAACAGTGGCCATCAGTACAGGTAGCGCAATAGCCACTATGCCGCCCAAGTATGGTATAAGATTAAGTATTGCACCAATGCAGCCGATTAGGATACCATATTTTATGCCCAGCAAAAGCAAGGCAGTCGAATTTAAAATGGCAACAATAGTTGTTTCAATAAGCAGGCCTATAATATAGCTTTGAATTGCACCTTTCGTTTCGCTCAAAATTTCGCCCACTTTTTTTGAGTTTTCTTCGGAGAATACCTCGTACAGGAAATTAAGAATTAGTGTTTTATACAGCAGCATAAAAAATATATAAACCGGCAACAGCACAATGACGCCGAGTGTTCCTATAAGCCCATTTAGCGTTTTGCCAACCATAGTCCGACTGTTGTTTAACGTTTCTTTCACCAATTCGTCCTGTTTAGCTACGGGAACATTAAAATTTTGCGATATCCATTCTTTAAGGTGGAGGGTAATCGTCGAAAACTTTTTTTCGAGGGTGGGCAGGGCGTCGCCAAATTGCATTATTTGGGTCGACAAGAAATAAAATACTGCGGTAACAACAATAAGTGCCGCCAGCATTGCGGTCGCTATTGAAAGGCCCCTGCCAAATTTATGCCGCTGCAGCCAGTTGCAAAGCGGATTGAGCAATATGGCTAAAAACGCGGCAAATGCCAGTGGCACCAATATATCGGCAAGTTGCGACATTACATAAACCAATAATATGATGCCAAACAACACGGCAGTACTTTGTATATAAAATGGCTGATCCTTAATTTTTATCGACATATACTTCAAGTTTTACATGCATGAAAGAATTTAGCGGCTGATTTGTTTGAAAGATACCGTTTGAAATTGGTGTATATTTAATTATAAATATGGTGGTTTAAGAACGAAGCAATAGGGGCCGATTTAAATCGCCCCGAAAAGGTGACGTGCGATTAGAGGCGCTACCCCATGGCGCATTTATTTTTCTCTGCAATGTTACATTAGTTTTCGGGAGGCAGGCGACCTTTGTAAAAAAGGGTAGGTGTTGTATATTGCATCGCCAACCAGGGCAATATTGAATATATGAAATACTTATTTTTCCTGCTTTTAATTACCGGCCTTTCCTGCTCCGCGCAGGACTACAGCGCCCAAATTGCCAAATTCCGCCAGCAATACAAAGACGACTTTTTAACTGATAATAATTCACCCTTAAAAAAAGACGACCTGGCCCTGCTGCGCTTTTACGATGCCGACAGTAGTTACCGCGTAACAGCAACAGTTGAGGTTTTGCTGAACCAGCCGGGCTTTATAATGCCGGTTTTTAGTGGCACCGGTAGCGAATATGTAAAATATGCCGTGCTGAAATTTACACTTAAAGGTAAGCCCACGCAATTGTCGTTATACAGGAGCGTGTCGCTGGCAAAATTGCCACAATATAAAGATTATTTGTTTTTGCCTTTTGCTGATGAAACCAACGGAACCACGACCTATGGCGGCGGCAGATACATTGACATGCGCACCGGCGACATAAATGGCAATACCGCAGTTGTTGATTTCAACAAAGCCTACAACCCCTATTGTGCCTTTGCTGCAGGTTATTCGTGCCCAAAGCCACCTGATGAAAACCGGCTTGACGTTGCTATTGAGGCTGGAGAGAAGAATTATGCCGGCGGAAAGGGACATTGATCGTCCGGACGGCGGCCTGATTGCCCCCCCGCAAAGGCACTAACACGTGCTATGTTTTTAAACCCTTGTGCTCAAATTTGTATTGTATTATAAACCATCGACACCATGAGCATAACAGGAAAAGAATACCAGCTTGATTTTGGAATGGCAAAAGCCATACTCAATATTGAAAGTGATACTCGTTTGACCTTCACCATCACCGAAAAAGGCGGTGAAAAAGTAAATCTAGTTGAGACAGTAGCCATACAGCTAACCGAACTAAGGCCGTAGTTGTATATGGTTACCTGGCAGGAGCAAAACGGCACCTCCGTTAGCCAGGTGCATGATTATGAGAAAGGTATAATTTATTCCAACTGGACATCGTCGGGCGGAGAATTTAGCCACGCAAAAGGAACGATTACTTTGATTTATATTTATAATTATCTTAGAGGGTAAATGGACCCCAACAAAATAAACCCCTTGATTGCCGGCCCTTCATTGATTATTGCAGGCTCGCTTGCAATTTATTTTGAAGATTATAAAAATAACTACCTGGTATCAACCATTGCATACATTACGGTTTTGGGAGGCTGGATAGTGCTTTTTATCAGGGCAATCAAAGGTACGCCGCTAGATGAGCAGACGGGGGAATTTAAAACACAAAATTCCGAGCCCCTAAAAGTACGACTTACAAGGCTGCTCTCTATTGGATTGTTATTGGCTGTTATGCTTGGGGGGTTCTACCTGGTTTCGAACCTGGCCACCGAACGGCGTGAGATGATATTGAAAACCCAACCGACCGACACCACCACGGCAACTATTGCCGGGATACAGGTCCGCCATGGGCGAAGCAGCACCAGCTATTATGCTATCTTTGAATATAAAGTGGGTGGTAAGGTGATAGATCATCCCCGTTATGAAGATAAAGGCGATTTTTTGACCGGCGACAAGTATGAAATCAGGTACTCGGTTAAATACCCTGAAATGTTTAAAATAATAGGAAAGTGGCGGTACGATATCCCAAACCAATAAACATATAGCTATGACACCCGAAGCATACATTTCAGCGCAACCCGACGAGAGACAGGCCATATTGGCAAGTATCCATGATATTATCATAAATACCGACGAATCAATTGTGGCTGAAGTTGGCACAATGATGAGTAAACAAATGATATTGTATAAAGACCGGAAGGTGTTTAAATACGGGTTGGCAAGCGTAAAGGATTATATGAGTTTACATTTAATGCCGATGTATGGTTCGCCGGTTATATATGGCAAGTACATCAAGTTGCTGGATAAGGCCAAATTTCAAAAAGGCTGCATAAATTTTAAAACTGCCGATGCGATGCCCTTATCGATTGTTAAAGAATTGATTGCCGATTGCGCCCCGGTTGATTTGATAGCGATGATCGAAAAGATGAGGGCCAGTCGCAAATGAAATATATTTATTTTCGCGGCAAAAATTAAACAGTAAGTTTCTCGTAACATTTACAGTATATTGCATTACTAAAACCTTAGTTTGAAATTATGCGGTATAAATTCACAGAAAATAAAGTCACCCACCTAAGGCTGGGCCTGCTTGCCGTTTCGATGTTTTTGTTTATCAACGTTTTTGGCAATGCAAAAATTACCGGCGATTTAACCGAGCGGACAACTGTAACCGAAATAGCCATTTTTTTGCCGGTTGATATTTACACAAACGACCAAATGGAAACCCGCTATCCTGTTGTAAACCACAAGTTCAGCATCGACCTCGATATTAAGCAACCAATTTTTGTTAAGATATTGATTGGTGCCCGTAAAATTTATTTCCTGGTTAAACCGGGCGATGACATACGGTTTAAGTACTTCGACAGCGGCAGTATAGATAACATCATAAAATTTAACGGAAGCAATGCCCCCGGCCAGCGTTGGTATAATGTTTACACCTACCAGCCACTTAACAACTTTATAGGCAATGGGCAGTTGCTGGATGCTATATCCACAGGTAGTTTGAACCAATCATTGCACGCATTGGGCCTTTACGTTTACAAGGAAGGCCTGCCGCTCGATTCGCTATACAGGACGCGACAAGTTGACAAAGTTTTTTGGACGCTGGCTAAAACCGACCTCCGCTCGATGCATGTACTTAACATGATAAGGCGAATAACATACCTGGAAGATAGAATAAGCGACAAAAAACTGATTACCAAATACAAAAACATTGTAAGGGTGCTAAACCGCCTGGCCGGCCCTGAAGATTTACTAAACACACGCAGTTATTTCGGAAAAATGTCTTTGGGAAATTACTATTCAGACTCGCTTTATACAGTATCTAACAGCAACAAAGAGGAAGTGTATCACATGGGGCCCTACACAGGTTACCAGTATGCCCCGAACACGCTGAGGCAATTTTTGATTGGCGATATCCTGCTGTTTCAACAGGTTACGGGTACTGAGGAATACGATTTTAAAAAAGCTTTTAATCAGTATAAAAAGGAATTTTCGAAAAGCGCTTATATCACATTGATTAACCAATTAAACAAGCCGGCAGGGACGGCCGGCATTAATATCTTGTTAGATACGGTTACCACCTACAATAGTATTGATGATATAAAAAAGCACTTTAAAGGTAAAGCTGTGTACATCGATCTTTGGGCAACCTGGTGCATACCCTGCCGCGCGGAGTTTGGGTATTATAAATCGTTAATGCCAATGATGAAGCAAAAAAATATACAACCGGTTTTTATTTCGATTGACGCCCCCGCAGCCAAAGCCAGCTGGAAAAAACTGGTGTTGATGAATAACCTGGAAGGGGCACATATTTTGGCCAACAGCAGGCTAAAAGCAGATATTGTAAAATTGGTTTATAAAAATGGACAGCTTTCAGTTCCGCGGTATTTATTGATAAATAATAAAGGTCAGGTTGTTGATTGGAACGCGCCACGGCCAAGTGATGAGCGACTTGTAAAAGTAATTAGCAAGTTATGAGTTTGATATCGCTGCCTGGCATGCAAAAGGCAAATATTATTATGAGAGGCGGCGGTGGTAGAACTTCAACCTCGTTTAAATTTACGCTGGAGAATATAGTTTATCCATAAGCGAACCGCTAACCTTATATCATAAAATTTATGCCCTGGTTTCATCTCTTTAACAGCCTCTGCCCTATTAACTTCATCACCACATCGCGGTAATTACGGCTTATTGGCAGCGACTTGTTTCCAATCCTGATCTCGTTGCCTTCTATCGCTTCGATTTTTGAACAGTTTACAAGGTACGATTGGTGTATTTTGATAAACTCATTTGAGGGCAACTGGGATTCCAGGCTTTTCATGGTGAGATAAGCAATGATCTTTTTGCTCTCGGTGTAAACACTCACATAATTGCCGAGACTTTCGGCATACAGCATATCTGTCAACTCAATTTTTTCGATTCTTTTATCACTTTTAATAAAGATATAGGACGGCTGGGGGATAGCAGCTGCCATATACTTCATTTGATGGTAATCCTTAGCCTTTTGCACAGCTTTAAGAAACCGGCTAAAAGCAACGGGTTTTAACAGGTAATCGATGATATCCAGCTCATACCCCTCCAGTGCATATTGAGGAAATGCCGTTGTTAGTATCACGATGGAGTCGATGTGCATTTTTTGCAAGAACTGCAGGCCCGATACCTTTGGCATTTCAATATCGAGGAAAACAATATCGATTTCGTTGTTCTTCAAAAATGCTTCCGCCTTCATTGCATTTTCAAATTTGCCGTGCAAATCCATAAAAGGTACCTGCTCTACAAATTCATGTAGTATTTTACGGGCGACGGGCTCATCATCTACAATAATACAGCTGAGTTTTTTCATGCCACAAGCGTTAAATGTACATGATAAATGTTCTGTTCTTTTTTTATATCGAGTGTGTAACGCTCTTTATATAAAAGTTCCAGTCTTCTTTCTGCATTGTTAAGTCCGATGCCCCCCGGGATAGCTTCCGATTCGTCATATGAATTATCACAGGTGAAATCGATCTGGCCGTTCTTTTCATTTAATGTGATGATAATACTGTTAATACTGTCGCCCCTGGAGACATATTTAAACGCATTTTCTACAAAAGCCATGAAAATTAACGGGGCAATTTTAACTCCCCCATCCTTGTAGTCTACATTCAATGTTACCTCCATATTTTCGTTACTTCGGGCCTTTTGCAGGGCTACGTAGTTTTTCATGTATTTTATTTCCTTTTCCAGTTCAATCATATCCACATCCGCCTCATACAAATTATATCGCAGCAAATCTGAAAATTGCACCATCATGTCCCTCGCCTCAGTGTTACTCATGCTGATAGAACCATAAATAGTATTGAGGCCATTAAACAGGAAGTGCGGGTTTATTTGTGAGCGCAGGTACTTCAATTCTGTTTGCAGCTGGTTGATCTGGATGTTTTTAACCTGCTCCTCGCGTTCCGACCATTTTTGAGTGATGTATAACATCGCCGTGATAACGGTACAACACAATCCGTACACAAAATTAGCCCAGAAGCCCGAACTTGTGCCAATGGGCTTATCGTGGAAAAGGACGCCATGTATAAACATGTTATAGTGGCCGGTGAGGAATGTATACAACAAAACTAAGCCAATCAGGCCGGCAATGTATGCACTGAATAATCTCTTTTCGAGCAGGTTGGGTATTAAAAACAAATTATTTACCCTTATCAGTAATGTAAAAATGGAGAAATGCACGATGACCGTAAACATGTAGGAGAAACAGGCCTGCACAGTTTTTACCGAGTAAACCGGCTTTTCGATGACGAGGGCCCCGATATACGCAGCAAAAAAGAGCAAATAATAGGTGTATCGTTTTAAATACATGGCGCTGCTTTAGCCTTTAACAGAATAAATATATCTTATTGAACTGGAAACCCGAAATACTACTTTGAGCAGCCTGCCGCTTATCACGGAAAATTGTGTAGTTATCACGTTAACGGCGCATACTGTCATAAAGATTTTTTTAGTCCCGAAAAAATCAACCATTATACCAGGACGTACTTAACGTGCTTCTTCGCCTTTGAACCGGTATCCTGTGCAAAAAAGTTCCGCATTTACCGTTACAAAATCTCATCCGCCAATTTCACGCAAAAACGGCCAATTGCGTAGAATACCTGTACCGCTATCATATAAATTTCCTTGGGCCGAACGGCTCATGTAATTTTATGGAAAAGATACCTTCATCATAAACAACGTAACAAAAGCATCTGTAAATCATCCAATTATAACCAATCGGTAAAATCTAAAGCAATGAAAAAAAATATACAATTCGGAGAAACTGTCGAAGGATATAACATCCCGGTTCTAAACGAACGCGAAATACGGGCGGCGGCCGGGATATTGTTCCTGGTTATATTTTTTGCTTTAATACTCATCATGTTTAAAAATGATTTTTTACTTGCAAAATATTCCATTACCATATTCCTTACCGATTTTATTGTGCGGGTATTTGTTAGCCCCAGGTTTTCGCCCACTTTAATCATCGGGCGCCTCATCGTGAGGAACCAGGTGCCGGAATATGTTGGCGCAAAACAAAAAAAGTTTACATGGATGGTTGGGGTGGGCTTGTCTGGCACGATGTTCATTTTTATGGTGCTGGTTAATTCGTACAGCCCGATAACGGGTATTATTTGCCTGCTGTGCCTTATTTTCCTGTTTTTTGAGTCGGCGTTTGGTATTTGTTTGGCCTGCAAGGTTTACAAAATAGTTTACCAGGAAAAAGCCCAGTACTGCCCCGGCGAAGTTTGCGACGTAAAGGCGAGGCAGGATATTCAAAAAACATCGCCGGCCCAGTTGCTTATTATACTTGGGTTTATAGCATACATTACACTTACGGCTGTTTTATTTAATGACCAGCTAAGTAAAAAACCATACGACCTGTTTGGGATTTTTGGCACTGAGAAATCAAAATAAAAGATATTTTAAACCAAGATGTACACTACATACGACGACCGAACCATGCTTATGCCCCCAAAAAATGCACTGGAAAACTATTTCTCCAAATTCCGCGAGAATGTCGTCGGCAATGGGCAAACTTTTGAGTCGCCATTCGGAGAAAAAGAAATAATTTATGCCGACTGGACCGCCAGCGGCAGGGCCTATCGCCCCATTGAAGAATGCATTCAGCGACAGGTATTGCCCTTCGTTGGGAACACACATACGGCAACCACCATCACCGGGGGATTGATGTCAAAAGCATACGAACAGGCAAAAGTTATTGTGAAGCAGCATGTTAATACTAATAACGATGATGCGTTGATTTTTTGCGGCAGTGGAATGACGGGCGCCGTAAATAAACTGCAAAGGATTTTAGGGTTGAGGATGCCGGAGCGGGTTATGGACTACGCGCAAAAAGGAAGCCTGCAATTGGATGAGGTGTTGAGGCCCATTGTTTTTGTGACCCACATGGAGCACCATAGTAACCAGGTTAGCTGGCTCGAAACCATAGCAGATGTTGAAATAATTAAGGCTGATGAAAGCGGAAATGTTAGCCTGGAACATTTCGTTAGCTTATTAGAACAATTTAAGCATCGAAAAAACAAGATAGCGGCCATTACCGCTTGCTCCAATGTGACTGGCATTGAGACCCCATGCCATGAAATTGCAAAAATAATTCATGAATATGGCGGGTTGTGCTTCGTTGACTTTGCCTGTTCGGCCCCTTATGTTGATATTGATATGCATCCGGGTAAAAAAGGCGCCCATTTAGATGCAATTTATTTTTCGCCCCATAAGTTTTTGGGCGGTGTGGGTACGTGTGGTGTTTTGATTTTCAACAAAAAAATTTATAAAAACGATGTGCCTGACCAGCCTGGCGGCGGTACCATATTGTACAGCAACCCGTGGAAGGTACATGAATATATCGCAAATATTGAACACCGCGAAGATGGCGGCACCCCTCCTTTTCTGCAAGGTATAAAAGTGGCGATGTGTATTAGATT
Source organism: Mucilaginibacter flavidus (assembly GCF_024055575.1). Lineage (GTDB taxonomy): Bacteria > Bacteroidota > Bacteroidia > Sphingobacteriales > Sphingobacteriaceae > Mucilaginibacter > Mucilaginibacter flavidus. Next base: position 668,922 of record NZ_JAMXOE010000002.1, read on the forward strand.
GAAGGAGGAAATGGGTGTTGCAAATATACTAAAGCGGGAAGACGAGTTATTGCACATCATTTTTGAGCGGTTCTCAAAAATCAAAAACGTCGAAATTCTTGAAGGGCATATTAAAAAAAGATTGGGTGTAGTTTCGTTTATTGTAAATGGTGCCCATCATAATTTGATCGCCAAAATCCTGAACGACAGGTTTGGCATCCAGACCAGGGGCGGCTGCTCATGCACAGGAACTTATGGACACCATCTGCTGGGTGTTGACGAGGCCTGGTCGTATCAAATATTGACTTCTCTCCATTCAGGAGATATGTTATCCAAACCCGGTTGGATCAGGTTGTCCGTACATCCAACCATGACCGATGCCGAAATTTGGTTTATTATGGACGCGATTGAGTTAACCGCAGTCCGTTTCCGGGAGTGGGGAAAAGACTACATCCATGATCCGGAATCGGGCGAATATACTTTCGAAGGCGGCGATGCAAAAGAGGAATGTAGCGTTGAAGGTTGGTTTGATAGTTCCAATTGGGGTAAAGCCGCTTCCAAACCTAGCTGCTGAGCTAATTAAAAATCCCCTTCTTTCCGGTTAGGGTCGTGGCAAAAGCAGCGGTATTCGCGGGTGGTATCTTCCTGGTGGCCCGGCGTTGTTCTTTGCCACTTTGCCCCGGAGTTCTTAGGGCGGGATTACAACATGCAGGTAGTAGTTTTGCAGATGCCCTCGCAGTCAACGGTATTGTACTCAACGCCGCTCACCGGGGTCATTTTAACATGGCAATGGTCGGCCGCAGTTAGGTCTACGGTTTCATTGGCTTTGTGGCTGTAATAAATTATTCCCACTATAACCGCCAATAATAATAACGCCCACTACAATGCTTACCGGGCCTAAAACGGGGGGAACTGTGACGGCTGCTAATGTTTGAAAACAGATCATAATAATATAATTTAGGTTTATAAACTAATTTTAAGATCGTATGGAAGACAGATGATCGCTATGGCTGTATAAATTTATAAAAGTATTTTTTTATTATTTATAAGTAATTGAAAATAAATGGAGTAGGTGATTTTAGTAGCACTTACAATATTGCTATGGCACAAACACCCCCTCACATTGTCACTACTGCACTTTTCCATTAGTACCACCAAACCCTATGTTTGTGCTGTTAACAAATTATCATGAACAACATCGAAAAAACTACCCTGAGCGCCGAAATCGAAATAAACGCCCCAATTGAAAAGGTTTGGGCATTATGGAGCACCCCCGAAGATATTATGCAATGGAATACCCCCGATGCCACCTGGCACACCCCCCATGCAGAAAATAACCTGCGCCCCGGCGGGCAATTCCTGTTTGCTATGGCACTAAAGGACGGCAGCCTGAACTTTGATTTTACAGGCACCTATGACGAAGTAATAGCTAACCGGCTTATTGCCTACACACTTAACGATGGCCGCAAGAGCACTATCCATTTTACTGCGGGTAACCCGGTTAAGCTGGTTGAAATTTTTGAGGCGGATGATAACCAGCCTGCAGCCATGCAACAACAGTTTTGCCAGGCGGTGCTTGATGGGTTTAAAAGGTACGTAGAGGAAAAACCCTGAACGTTTTTTTAAAACTTATACGAATAGCATAAATTATTAAAGCCGGATTTTATGTTTAAATTAGATGTTGATTTCTGCAACAGTTTAAACCGCCTGTTAAATGCAAAAAAACGACATCGGATATCAGTCACTTCATCGTTATATAAAAGACGGCGGCGAGATGGGGGAGCTAACACGCGCCTTCAATTGGGAGGATACTGTTTTGGGCAATCCCGACGATTGGCCGCAAAGTTTGCTCACTACCCTGGGTATTATTCTTCACTCTAAATTTCCGATGTTTTTATGGTGGGGGCCCGAGCTTATCCAGTTTTATAACGATGCCTTCAGGCCCAGTTTGGGTAAGGATGGCAGGCACCCCGCAGCTTTGGGCCAAAGAGGGGAAGACTGCTGGCCTGAGGTGTGGCCGGTTATCAAGCCCTTGATAGACCAGGTAATGGATGGCGGCGAGGCAACCTGGAGTGTCGACCAGTTGATCCCCATTTTTCGCAATGGAAAAATGGAGGATGTGTACTGGACTTTTAGCTATAGCCCTGTAAACGGTGAATCGGGCGAGCCTGCGGGCGTGCTGGTAATATGTAATGAAACCACCGACCTGGTGGCCAAAATAAAAGCAAAGGAGGAACTAAAAAACTCCGAAGAAATATACCAGATACTTTTTACATCGAGCCCGTTGCCTAAATGGGTGTATGATTTGGATACGCTGAAGATACTGGATGTTAATGAGGTTGCACTAAAGCGTTATGGTTATACCCGCAACGAGTTTCTGAAATTGACAGTGATGGACCTGCGCCCGGAGGAAGAGATCCCCCAATTATTAGCCGCCCAAAAAGGATTAGCCTCGAGTATTGGGACCGTATACCCAGGGACATTTATCCATCAGCGTAAAGATAAAACCAGGTTGAAGGTTGAGATATGGGCGGCCAGGCTTTCGTTTCAGGATACTAATAGCCTGATGGTGGTAGCAAACGACGTAACCGACAGCCTGTATTACCAGCAACTGGATAAGTTGGAGACCAGGATATTGCAAATAAACGTTAAAGAAGACTCAAACCTGCACGAGGTGCTGATGAATTATTTAACAGGCATTGAAGAGATGCACCCGGGGATGTTATGTTCGATGCAGCGGGTAAAAAATTCATACTTATTCAGCATGGCCTCGCCCAGTTTGCCAAAAGAGTTTTTGGATGCTATTGATGGCGCCATGATTGGGGCGAATGCAGGCTCGTGCGGTACGGCTGCTTTTACCCGCCAGAAAGTAATAGTGGCAGATATAGCCAACGACCCACGCTGGGAAAACTATAAAGACCTGGCCGCTCGTTTTAACCTGAAGGCCTGCTGGTCGGCGCCGCTTTTTGACAGGGGAGGTAATGTTATGGCAACCTTTGCCAACTATTTTCACGAGGTACGAACACCCACCGAACACGAAGAAAACACCATAAAAAGAGCCGGCCGCATATTACAGGTTATCCTGGAAAGCTTCCAGCGCGAACAATCCCTTAAAGAAAGCAACGAAAAATATTTTTACGCAACCGAGGCCACTTCAGATGCTATCTGGGATTGGGACTTGCTTGCCGAAAAGATCTCATGGGGGCAGGGCTATAAAACTATTTTTGGTTATGACGAGGGCCTGGTTACCGAAGACAAACAAACTATAGCAGCCCATATTCACCCGGATGATATCGACCGGGTTTTAGCCGGGCTGGACAAAGCCATAACCAGCACACAAACCAACTGGCAGGACGAATACCGGTATATTAAGCAGGATGGGACGTATGCTTATGTTATTGATAAAGGAATTCTTATAAGGGATGCGGCCGGCAAGGCTACCCGCATGGTTGGGGCTATGCAGGACATCACCAAACAGCATCAGAAAGAACAGATGCTGAAATCGCTAAACGAAAAACTGATAGAAATATCGTGGATGCAATCGCATGTTATCCGTGCACCGCTTACCCGCATTATGGGCCTGATACAGCTTATAAAAGATTTAAAAATGGAAGGCGCAGAAAAAGACCAGGTGCTCAACTACCTGCTGACCTCGGCGTATGAACTGGATGATGTTATCAAAAATATAACAGATAAATCGGCAATGGCACAGGGGAAATAAGTATGCGATTAGTTGGCACCCACTACGTCACCGCCTTCATACACATCCATAAGTCGCCAAATACAGTATGTCAAAACTGACAGCATCATGCGCCTTATAAACTTTTTCTGACGCTATTGCAAAACAAGCATAAACCTTGCTGATGCCCAACAAGCCTGCGATGCCCGTGCCGACAAGTGATGAAAATCATTTACATTAATGATGACACGCAGGGTTTTGCCTTGTGAGGCTAATTACTTTTACCCTTGTATTATAACATGAATTCCCCCGCGCTTCTGCTAATCTCAAGAGTAATAACTAGGGAATGGATGTTATAAATTCAGCATTGAAGCCGCAACCCGGCTGGTGTAAAAAGTTAAATTCATCGGGATGGAAAAAAAATTAATTGCAGATAACACTACCGGAATATTAAAGGACCTGCTACAGGAGATTAGCGTCAGCTCGGCAATGACCATGGGTTACCCGGTATCAAAAGACTTTGATTACAGCGAGTTATTACCTTTCCTTTAATATCCATTGAACAATGTGGGCGATCCTTTTATACCATCAACCTATACTGTAGGCTCGAGGGAATTGGAAAAAGAAGTGATAGCCTTTTTTTCGAGGTTATTCAGGGCCGATGAAGACAACTGGTGGGGATATGTTACCAATGGCGGTTCGGAAGGTAATTTGTATGGCTTGTACCTGGCCCGCGAGCTTTATCCCAAAGCTATTGTCTATTATTCTGAGGCAACTCACTATAGCGTACAGAAGAACCTGCACCTGCTGAATATGCCAAATATTGCCATAAGAGCGCAGGCAACCGGCGAGATTGATTATGAGGATCTTGAAAAAACCATCAGTATTAACAGGCAAATGCCGGTAATTATTTTGGCAAATATAGGCACCACCATGACTGAGGCGAGGGATGATGTTGGGAAAATGAAAAGAATATTTAAAAACCTGGCTATTCAACATCACTATATTCATGTGGATGGAGCATTGTCAGGCAGTTACGCCGCTTTTATTGAACCACGCCCCTCCTTTGATTTTGCGGACGGCGCGGATAGTATCGCTATCAGCGGGCACAAATTTTTTGGATCGCCGATCCCATGCGGAATGGTTATTGCGAAAAAGAGTCACCGCGACCGTATTGCCAGCTCAATTGACTACATCGGATCGCTCGACACTACTATTTCGGGTTCAAGGAACGGACACACGCCATTGTTTTTGTGGTATACTATCACCAAACTGGGTATTGAGGGGCTAAAGCTAAGGGCGCAACGCTGCCTCGACTTAGCCGCTTATGCGGAGGCAGTATTAAAGCAAATTGAACCAGGGGTTTGGAGAAATCCATCCACAATTACCGTAAATATTCCTAAGCCAGCGGCTGCCGTTGTCAAAAAATGGCAATTAGCTTCCGGAAAAGGCTGGGCCCATATCATTTGCATGCCTGGCATGCAAAAGGAACAAATTGATGCGTTTGTAGATGACCTTGAACAGAGTAAGTCCCAATTACCTGCAATGGCCGGCTAAATTTATTTCAAAACTTAAGGCCGCGCTTGATGGCTTTGGATTATCTATTGTAAATCCTTTATTACAGCAATCTTTATCGACTTAAAATCCGCTGCGGTAGTAAAATATTGCAGGCATAAAACCCAGGTAATTGCCAGCGCAAAAAGCACTTTCTGCAAAATGGGCAAAATATCCAGGTAGCTGCGGGTATAGTAAATGTAATTGCAGCAATAAAAAACCAGCAGGCAAATAACAGAAAAGACCTTAAACAAATGCAACCGCGATTTGAATATAAACACGGTAATATAAAACATGCTGATTAGCGCCAGCGTGCCCGCCGCAGTAACCATAGGATCGTGATAAGGGGTTGCCACCAGGAAGGCAAATACCATTGCACCAACCCCGCAATACCTTACTATTTTGGCCGCGCCAGCCGCCGGTATCTTGTTTGAAAAACCGAAAAAGAATAAACCAAAACTTACACTTAGAAACAGCATGCCGGTAATAGCCCAGGGCCGCGATGTATTGCCGGCGCCGTTAACTGCTTTTGCGTTAAAGAGGTTACACAGGTAATTGTTCCGCCAATCGTACCCAACTGAGGTTAGGCTATGCTGCGATCCGCCGGGGTAATACAACGTGGCAACATACAACAATGACAATGCAATAATTATCCCAAGCAGGATGGTGTGTTTTTTAAGCATGCGATTGGGTTTTAGCGTATGTTAAGGTAGCTGGTATATTTAGTTTTACAAAATATTTTTTAGTGGGAGGGGCAAGGATGCTCTTCGAAAACATTTACGCGTTTTTTGGCGATCTTAAAATTAATAGTAAAAAACTATATTTAAGCCATGAAGACAATTTTACTCTGCATGGGCTTACTTAATGCCTTCTGTGTTTCGGCACAAACCACCCGGAAAGTAGTTGACAACGAAGACTTGAACATCAGGGAAAAATATTATGTTTTAAAAACCGATAAGCAAATTAAGCAGGGCAAGTATCAGGCATTCAGTCTTTTTGGCGACCACCTGATTTGCGAGGGCTACTATAAAAACAACCTAAAAGATAGCTTATGGACTTTCTACTCCCTCAGAGAAAAGCAGATAGAAACCGGGCTTTATAAAGATGGTGAAAAGACCGGGATATGGAAAGGCGTGAATGCCGATGGAACGTTAAATGTTGAATACGATTTTACAAATAATACCCTAATGTATTTTCAACCATCCACGAGAGACACCGGCAAATTTAGGGTGATAAACGGCGCAGATACCACAAAGGTGTATGTAGACAGGCCGCCAATTTATTTGGATGGAGTTGAACGCTTTTGGGCTGTGATGATTACCGGCATGAGATATCCCATAAGCGCCAGGACAAACGCTGTACAAGGCAAGGTAATTGTCGCATTTACAATAAACGAGCGGGGCGAAAGTAGCGATTACCACATCAAGCACTCCATTGGGGCCGACTGCGATCAGGAAGCCCTGAAAGCGATTAAACGGGCCGGTGGTTATTGGCTTCCCGCTATTTTAAACGGTAAGCAGGTTGCCGTTGAGTACCAGGTGCCTATTAGTTTTACGATGGGGAATTAGGTTTACTGCAGCTGTACCAGCTGGGTATCGGAGTGCTGCATCCGCACAATTTCAACAAATTGCATGTAAAACAAGTAGTGCAACCTTTATGAGGACATTGGTGTTGCTGCCCTTAAGCGCATTGTTGAATTTTAACAGCATCACTATTTTTGGGAACGTACCGCTAAACGACGCGCTGGCCCATATAGATTTACCGTCACTTTCATCGGCACAGGTCGCTGAACAACGGAACGCCTTTGAGAAGCCCTGGTTGGTTTATTACAACATACGTACAGCTGCAAATGTTATATGTTTGGTGCTGGTTATGCTAGGCTGTATGTATAAAAAAATGCCGGGATAACGGACGGTTCTAACGCTCAAAATATTCGTTACCGTAATAGTCAATTGTGCCGCGGCGGCTATCAAGCCGTACTTCTGCAAGGCCCTGTTTCATGGTGGAGCTGCCGCTTGGAAAACGGTCGTATTTTATTGCTGTTATCAATTTTCCATCAGTATCCATTAAGCCCGATTTACCATTGAGCTCCACTATGAAGCAATTGTACCCGGGCGTTATGGATTGATAGGCAAGAGCGGTCAAGACTTTTTCCTTTGAATTCATGATGCCCCATTTGCCATCGCGCTCAAAAACATAATTCTCTTTGTTGGGGTAAAGTTCATCGTAAACGGGTGCAATTATCTTGTTGCCGCTAAGGTCAATCACTCCCTTTTTGCGGCCCTGCTCAATAATTGCAATATGGTCTGAGCGTCCTATGTACAATTGATCGTAAAGAGGTTGTACAACAAATTTTTCGCTTTTAGTAATGAGGCCGTATTTGCCATTCAGCTTAACGCGGATGAGGCCGTTTTTTAAATCGACTATTTGATCGTAAATAGGCTTGAGCAACATCTTGCCATCTATGCTCATTTCGCCGTGCTTTTCGGGCTTGTCGGGGGCGGTAGTTAAATTGAGGACTTTGTTATTATTGTAATCAAGTTCGATGGCGCCGTATTGCGGCGCTAATAGTACCTTGCCGGTGCTATCCACCAACCCATATAGCTTGGTGTAGCCCGACTTTACAACAGTTTTTAACAATCCCCGGTTAAAATAATTCAGCTCATCGTAGCTGGCCGGTAACAGCACCTTGCCACTCCTGGTAATGAGGCCCCATTTTTCATCGACAGAAAACTTTAATAAAATATTGGATTTATCAACCCCATAAAGGTTTTGCAGTTGGTCATAGTTAAGCGGAATAGCCTGTTTGCCATCAGCCGAAATCAAGCCGTATTTGCCGCCATCGCGTACAAAAAATTGAGTAAAATCAAATTTGCCGTTCCTGTTATCAGGAGTTATCGATTCGTATTTCGGCGTTATTATTTCCTTACCGTTATCCATGGCAACGCCGTACTTGCCGGCAAGCCTGGTTATTACCCAGCCATGGCCCATAAAAGTAAGATTGTCGTAAATAGCAGGCAGACCTACCGCGTTGGTTTTGTTATTGGCCGTGCCATACTTACCGTTGATTACTACCGGCCCGAAAACGGAACTGTTTTCGTCTAACGGCATGTCAATGGTAACACCAGAACTCATCTCTTCGGTTACTTTAACATCATTGTGATACATTGATGTTGTTGGCTCCGCATCGCCATAATAAACGCCTTTGGTATCCATTATTTTCCACGCGCCGTTCAACATTACTTTGACGGCAAGTACCAGCGGCTTTTTCTGTAGCGTATCAAATGCTGACACCAGTTGAAAGCCCCGTTCCTTTATAAATTGCTGAAATGCAGGCCCTGTTACATATCCGTTGGCGTCTGGTTTAAAATCATAGATTTTTTCAACTGGGGCGGGTTCAAAATATTCATTACCGTACAAGTCAACCGCGCATTTTTTACCGCTAAGCGTGGCGTAAACAATGCCATGCTGCACGGCTTTGTTATAGGTTGACGTTTCAATTTTATCATACTTAAGGGGCACAATTACCTTGAGTTCGTCGTTCAGCACACCTTGCTTTTGGTCGAGGCCGGCAATGTAGCCATAGTCTCTCATGCTGCGCAGAACGTCGTAAGTTGGCGGCAACAGCACTTTACCTGTTGCATCCATCAAACCCTGCTTGCCACCTAATTTTATGTAATAATCCTTTTTTGCGAAGTTGTACATTATAACATCATACACCGGTGGCACCACCATCACATCCTTGCGGTTTATCAGCCCCATTTTGTCGTCCGTTTTTACTATGGCAAAGCCGGCCAGGCTAAAATTTTCCAACGAAGTATATTTCACCTTTATTACCTCGTTTCCGGTAGAATCGATAAAGCCCGATTTTCTATCCGGGTAGCTGCCACGGCTTACTTTAGCCAGGCCGTCTTTTCCCGGCGCCTCGATCTGGGTATAATCCTGTGCCGATACCGGTTTGCCGTGCACATCCACCAATCCCGAAAGACGGGCGGGGTACTTGCCGGTACTTACCAAAAATAATTTGGGGCTGTAGTACGATGCCTCCTGAAACTCCGCCGGCAGCAACTGTTTGCCAAGCGTATCAATAGCGCCCATTTTTTTGTCTTGCCCTATCCCTACGCTAACCATCGCAATACCGCCTTTGCCGAATTGGCCCAAATTATCAAAAGTAAAGTCTGTAAGCTGTTTGCCAACGGCATTAAAAAGCGCGGTCTTATTATTAAGGGTTACCTTCACCAGGTCCTTAAAAGTAAAGTCGAAAAGGATTTTATCATACTTAATTGGGATTACCAGCTTGCCATCAAGCGCGATAACGCCATAGAACTTGTCCTTTTTTACTGTAAAAAGCTGTTGCTTATTGTACGAGAAGCTCACCTGGTCATAGTCAACCGGTATGATGGGGCGGCCATCAGAGTAAAACACGCCGTACAGTTTTCCGGAACGCACGTAGGATATGCTGTCGTTAAAAGGGTTCACCATATCGTAAACTGCCGGGACCCCCTCCCTGCCTGAAACATCGCGCGTGCCATACTTGCCGGTTTTGGAATATTTGGTAAAGCTGACCCGCGGGGCAACAGGACGATTGCCTGTTTTGTTGGGAGTTAACCTTACTTCATCGTCGTCGCGCATCACGTCGCCTTTAATGAAGCGGGCGTTAAGGTCGGCATCCGCTGGCTTTACAAACACTTTGCCATGATTATCAATACTGCCCCATTTGCCGTTTTTTTGAAAGGGCGCAATAACAATCAGGGGGCTCACCTGCAGGGTATCGAAACTACCCACCAACTCGTATCCCCGTGTTTTAATGAGCTGACGAAACTTAGGATCAGTTACATACCCATATTTGTTGGGCGCAAAAATTTGCGCGCAGGCAGTATGGACGAAGAATAAAAATACCGGGATTAATAAATATTTATTGATCATTTTGTATGCAATTGATAAAGCTTTCTCCGTGGGGTAACGGGCGTACAAAGATAGTTGTATTTTCGGGAAAGGCTGAGTTTTTGGTTTTGTTTGAATGAAAATACCGAGGGTGTTTTTCCGGGTGAATTACCAGCCGTGGAAGGGTTTTGCTGTTTGCTGCCTCATGGTTTCTGCTTTATCGACCATTCATAGCATTGCTTTAGATCTGCCCTGTTGGTATGGCAACTCTTGGTTTTACGGCTGATAGCACCCGGCTTAATTTTCGAGGAGCTTCACGACGAAAACGTGCTTTCAAATAATGGTGTAGTTTTTTATACATACAATTTTTTATTTAACCCCTGATTTTTATCTCGAATGAGATTAAACTATACTAATGTGAGGTAAAGGAAGATGCGGCATTGTTGTGGATTGCATGCTACCTAAAGGCGGGCCGCAAGGCTGGAGCTGGGAAATTCAACGTAAATAACAAGTTCTACTATATTATCAAATTGGCACTCATGCCCAACATTCATAACCACATGCGCTAAATTTCATGCAAAATCACCGCGCTCGGCAGCTAAATTTGAAAAAATAAAAAACAAATGAAAACTGCAATTGAACATTACGAACACAAACTTTTATTTGAAATGGACCCTTCTGATCTTTTCTCCGCATTGGAGGCGAAGGAAAACGTTGTTGTGATAGACGCCAGGAAAGATTTCGCTTTCCAAAAGGAACATATTCCCGAAGCAATAAACCTGCCCCACCGGGACATGAACGAAGACACAACAGCCAATTTCGACAAGTCGGTAATTTATGTGGTTTACTGCGACGGCATTGGCTGCAATGCGTCGACAAAAGGCGCATTAAACATGGCCAGGCTGGGGTTCAAAGTTAAGGAACTGATGGGCGGAATAGAATGGTGGAAGTTTGACGGTTATCAAACTAAAGGTTCCCACCAAACGGCCGGATTGCAGTTTCAATGCGCGTGTTAGGTTAACCTGCAGCTAAAAAAATGACTTTCAGCGTATGTACAACTAATTATAATACGGGATAATCTGCTTTGGATTTGTTAATTTTCGAAATAAAATTCGCCGTCTTAAGCGTGCTTTAACCACCGCCCGACGGCTGCTATTATCAAATTAAATGGAGATAAGACACCTACGGTTAATAAAAACAATTGCCGATGAAAAGGGGATAACTAAATCGCTTGATAAGTTATTCCTGACCCAGTCGGCAGTGAGCCACCAATTGAAAGACATTGAAGAGCGGCTTGGCGTAAAAATATTTTACAGGACCAAAAGCCAATGGGCGCTTACCAAAGAGGGCAAAATATTATACCAAACCGCCAATACTGTGTTAACCGAAATTAACAAGGCAAATGAACAGATAAACGAACTGCGCCTGGGGCACGCGGGCATCATCCGCATCAGTACAGAATGCTACACAAACTATCACTGGCTGCCCGCTTTCATGGTGAAAATGAAAGTGCTTTATCCTAATATCGAAGTTAAAATAGTGATGGAAGCTACACATAAACCGCTCCAGAAACTACTGAACAGTGAATTGGACATTGGTATTACCTCGGACCCAATGGCCGACAAAAGTATCAGGTATATCGAACTGTTTAAAGACGAGGTAATGGCGGTGGTGCCCACCGGGCACCCGTTAGCAGGCAGGAAATATCTTACAGCCGAAGATTTTGCAAACCAGCCGCTTATTATTCATTCGTATCCTTTGGAGACGGTAACCGTTCACAAGCATTTTTTGAAGGAAAGCAAAATCCAGCCACAGGAGATAATTGCAATTCCGTTGACTGAAGTTGCCCTGGAGATGGTGAAAGCTGGCATGGGGATAATGACTATGCCGAAATGGGCCCTAAAGCCGTTCGCCTCATCGTCTTTACTGAAACTGGTGCCCATTGGGCCCAAAGGATTAATACGGACGCATTATGTGGCGATAAGGCACGAGGATTCCGCCAAAAAACACTTAAAAGATTTTATTGAGAATTTAAAGGAGGAGTTACTAAAATAGGATGGAATATATAATAAGACCGCTGATGTCTGCGGATATGCCCACGTTACTGGTACTAATGGCAGAACACGCCGCCTACGAAAAAGCAATCTTCCACCCGGATGGGAAAGCGGAGCGGCTGCTTAAGGCCATTTTTGAAACACCCGTACGGCTTTACTGCGAAGTTGCCGAACGGCAGGGTGAGTTAATAGGTTTTGTTTCCTATACCTATGATTTTTCGACCTGGGATGCTGGTGAGTTTATGCACATGGACTGCCTTTTTTTGCGCGAAGAAGCAAGGGGACGGGGTTTAGGGAGGACGATATTAACAAAACTACAACAAATTGCCCGGGAAAAAGGCTGCATAAATATACAATGGCAAACACCCGACTTTAATGAGCCGGCTATCCGCTTTTATAAGAAAAATGGTGCCGGCGATTTAGCGAAGGTGAGATTTACTTATAATTTGTAGATACTCGCGCCGATAGGGTGCTTATCTTACAATCAATATTGTTTCCCCCGCGCTCACTGTATCGCCTTCCTTTAGGACCTCCTTTACAACCACTCCGTTGCGATCTGCCCTGAGATAATAGCATTGGTCGGTCGCTATGGCCTTTTCATAATTTAGCTCTGTACTGCCGGGATGTGAGTTCTGTTTATTATGGGTGTTGGGCGTTACCCAGGCCTCCCGGGCTTTATTCCTGTAAAACGCGGCGCTTATTGTAGGTGCATTAACATCTTCATATTTTAAACTGGCCAGCAGGGCGCCTTTTTTAAACCTGCTGCCTTTGTGTACATATATGCGAGCTAAAACACCATTGCAATTTAAATGTAGTTTGGTTATTTCAGGTGGCATAAACAATATTCCGGCAGGTTGATTCCCCGTTGAACTTGTCTGCAGGGCAAATAATAGGAGCAGTATGGTAATTCTCATCTTCTTTAATAATCGAATCAAAAGTACCAGCTTGCGCAGTGCCATTGAACCCGATTCTTGCGCAGTTTTCTCTTCGAACGGGGTTCGGGTACCATAAAATAATAAATTCTATCGTAAAGAAAAAGCCTGCTTCGTTAAAAATGCGGCTACCTAAGACGCTGGGCGCTAGCACTCCAGTTCGTTGTGTTGATTTGATTTTCGCGGAACGATATATTTTGCGTATTTTATAATTAGTTATTTAATATTTTAATTACAGTTAAATATTAATATTTTAATTACAGTTAAATATTAATATAAGGATACATTTGCGGCAACATCCCTCTCGGATACAATTAAACTAACAACATGAAAAAAGCGTCTTACTCTTTTAATCCCCCTATGTCGCTTTGTCGCTGCGGTACGCCCAGTTCAGAATTTCAACGAATACCGCGTAATTTTTTGATGAAGGTCTTTTTATTCTGGCTCGAGCTCAGGAGATACAGATGCCTTAAATGTCAACGCCACCATTGGGTTATCAGGTGAATGGTAAAGCGAGTTGCCTTGAGTCAGCGATAGCGTTAACTTATTGTAAAATAGGCAAATAAATATTTTTTCATTTGCCTGTTTGAAAATATTTCCTATATTTATTTTAGTTAACACTATAATCAAAAACTTCTTAATCCAAATTTTGGCAGCAGTAAGTCGATTGTTTTAGAGTTGCCGCTATCGTTATTTGTGTAATATTTCACGCAGTACTATTCGCGGTTTTTGTCCGACATTTCATCGTTACACATAAGCGCCATGAAACCAAACAACAGCATAACACAGAAAATACTTGTCAACTTTTACATGCTCGCTTCATTGGTACTTTCCGGTTGTTCTACCGGGCCGAAATACATAGCCGCGCCTCCGCCAAAGCCCGGTAGTGCCCTGGTTTATGTTTACAGGAAATACAGTAATATCGGCGCTGCCGAATACGGCCGCGTTTTCGTCAACAGTAACTTTCTTACAATATTACGGGGCGGGGGCTATGCGCCATACGAAGCAGCACAAGGCAAAGTTGTTTTTTACATAATTCACAGAACTGACCAATATGTAAATACCCGCTTCGATTCATTAACAAATGTACAAAAAACGCAGTACGAAAAGCTACGGATGGAGGTGGAACCCGGAAAGACTTACTACGTAAGATTATCTGTATCATCTTCCGGGTTCGGGATGATCCCGGTGGATACTGCCACCGGGGCAAAGGAAATTAAGGGGCTTCGCCTTGGTAAAGTTAGAGGCGATAAATAATTTTCAAATAAGAGGGACAGAACTGACAATGTAAGTTTAAGCGACGGGCGTTTAAACCCAGGAAAATCGCCTTTAAAGCAACAAACCATCCAATCAACCAATACCTTTAAAAAAAATTCAAATTGCTGTAAAAGCTGCTTCGTTAACAACGCGGGTTCGCTAAACAAACAGCGGGACATTTCCGGAGTCGATTCCATAGCCCTCCTGCCCGGATAAAGTTACTTAAAATCAACTCCACATAATTTTTTTGAAAAAAAAATTGCGCAAACGTTTGGTTTATTATATATTTGCAACCAATCGGTTTACTGTTTAAAAAAATTGTCAATTATGAAAAGTAAAATTCTATTTGTTTTATGCTTGTTAACCGGCTTGTTGTTTATCAATTCGGGGTTCGACAAATTTTTTCACTACATGCCTGTGCCAAAGGAAATGCCTAAAAAAGCAGTTAAAGCAGGAATGGCATTTATGACAATTGGCTGGATACTGCCATTAACAGGTTTTGCTGAAATTATTGGCGGTTTATTGCTGATCTTTAAAAAGACAAGGGGACTTGGGGCTATTGTAATATTGCCTGTATTAACGGGCATTGTGCTTGCTAATATCAGTATGGCGACTTTTGCCTTACCAATTGCAGCCGTAATAATTGCTATTATTGCTTGGGTGATAGTTGAAAACTGGCGCAAGTACCTGCCGATGATCAGCGAATAACCAAAATTATTTAACAATCAAATTAACAGCCAGTGAGAAGAGATGTTTTCCAGGCCATAGCCGATCCGACCAGGCGGGCAATTATAGCTTTAATAGCTTTACATGCGATGACCCCAAATGCAATAGCCGACCATTTTAATATGACCCGGCAGGCAATATCAAAACACATGAAAATTTTAACCGAGTGTGAGTTGGTGAAACCGGATCACAAGGGCAGAGAAATATATTACCAGCTGGAAATAGACAAAATTAAAGAAGTAGACAAATGGGTTGAGCAGTACCGCAAAATTTGGGAAACCCGTCTCAGCCAACTTGACGACTTATTAGCAACAATTAAAAAAACAGAAAAATGAACAGTGACCTCTTATTTGACTTTTCGGTAAACAGGGAAAACAAAACTGTTCAGATTTTACGTGAATTTAACGCCCGTATTGACCTGGTTTGGGACGCCTGGACAACACCCGAATTACTCGACCTATGGTGGGGGCCCAAACCAATGGTTGCGAAAACAAAAGTTATGAATTTTGAAGTTGACGGACGACGTTTTTTTGCTATGATAAGCCCCGACGGACAAGAACGCTGGTTTCTCCAGAAATTTACTTCCATTAGCCCCAAAACCAATTTTAAAACATACAATACTTTTGCCGACAAAGATGAAAATCCTGAATTGCCGGGTTCTGATTGGGATTTGAGTTTCAGCGAAAAAAACGGAACCACTAAAGTTAATATTACTATTACAAATGAGTCGCGCGAGCGCTTCGAGCGGATAGCTGATGGCTTTAGGGAGGGATTTACTTTGGGCTTGCAACAGCTGGACGAACTGCTGTTAACATTATCGCAAAAACAATAAAAAGAAAATTCACAATCGCCCTGACAATGTGGGTGCTAAAAACAGAAAAGAGCAAGTAAAAAAATAACAATTTAGAAATAGAAATTATGAGAGCAATCAATCCCTGGATTAACTTCAATGGGAATGCCGAAGAAGCATTCACCTTTTACAAATCAGTTTTTGGCGGAGAATTCGCAAAGATCGTTCGTTTCAAGGAACTGGCAAGTGATGAATTTCAGATACCGGAAAATGAAGCAGATAAATTAATGCACATCGCGCTACCTATCGGCCAAAACAATGTGTTAATTGCCAATGATGTTCCTGAATTTATGGGACGGGTAAGCGAAAACGAAAACAGGTCTAAAATAGCAATCAGTGCAGAAAGCCGTGAAGAGGCTGAAAGGTTATTTAACGGGTTATCAGCAGGCGGAGATATTGAAGGGCCCATTGGCGACAGTCCCTGGGGTTCATACGCAGGCATGTTTAGAGACAAATATGGTATTGAATGGATTGTGGACTTTGACCCAAATTATAACGGGTAAATTTAGCACGGCAACAAAGCGTTCCATTTTTACACGCGGAACACGTGGAACGCTGTGAAACACGCTGATTATCAATATGATTCATTTTTGATGAATTGTAAATAACTGATATTCAGTGTGTTTAATTTTACAGGATCGAATATAAAAGTAAAAAACCCGCAGGCTTGCTGGGCAAGGCGCTGCGGGGTGGCAACCGCTACGTTACAGCTCTTTATCGGCAAACATCTTTGCGTCGCGGGTGTTTTTTTGTACGGCAATTGCCGAAAACATGCTCAGGCAAAAGGCCATGGCGTAAAACCCTTTTTCGCTTCGGGCCAGGTCGGCATTCCACAGGCCAATCGTCAACAGGATCATTGCCGCAATGGCGGCAAACCAGCTCAGTCCGTAGTAAAGGTCGGTAACTGAAAGTCCTTCGGCCCTGTCCCTTACGCTTTTTTGTACCGAGATTACTGCGAATAGGCCGAACAATAAAATGGTGAAATAATAACCTTTTTCGTTCAATGCCATAGTTGCATTCGATAGGCCAATGCAATATCCGGCAAATCCAATTAAAAGGGCAAACCACGACGCTCCAATAAAGGCGGCAGTGGGTTTAAACGGGTTTCTAACTTTCTCCCCAAATTTTGTAACGGGTGAAGTAACTTCTGTTGTGTGTTGTAGCGGTTCCATTTTTATTTTGTTTTTGTGATTAATATGGAATCAAATGTCGGTTGTAAAACACACCTGCAAAAGGCAGAATACGAATATTACTGACGATATAAACTTGTAATTCTCGTACCTTTATTGCGTTAATATTGCTAATATGGACCCAATCCTGGAGTTGACCAACCTGCTCAGTAGTACTGATAAAATCCTCTTTAAACAGTTTTTGCAGCGGAAGAACAAAAGGAGCGATGTAAAAAATTTAGCTTTGCTCGATTTAATAGAAACTGACGATATTAATGGTTTAGAAAAGCTATACAATCCTAAAAAAAATAATGATGCATACCATGCGCTGCGGAAAAGGCTGCAGGATAATTTGCTGCTATTTTTATCGCAGAAAACCTTTGAAAGCAGCCATTCCGACACCTACGATGCGCTGCGCCTGGTTGTGGTGGGGCGTTTTTTGTTAGAGAATGATGTGGTTAAAATAGCGTTCAAATGTTTGGACAAGGCAGAACGGCTGGCTGAAGAGTTAGAACAGTTTAATTTGCTGAATGAGCTCTTGCTGCTGAAGCTGCAGTATGCCCATCTGCCGGGAGCAGAAGACCTCGAAGCTTTGACCCTGCGCTTCCTGCAGAACCAGGCTGATATGCAACGGGAGGCTAAGCTTAATATGGCCTATGCCTTTTTGAGGCAGGAATTGCAGCAGATACACCTGGAACGTAAAATCGTTAATCTGACGGCCCTGGTGATAGCAACGATTCGGAAATACAAAATTTCCGCGCCGGACCTGATGACCTATAAATCCGTTTACCAAATTCTTTTCATCGCGAATGAGTACGCAGCGATACAGCAGAATTACGGATTGATAGAACGTTATATCAACCTGACGAATCAATTTATGCAGGGCCAGTCGCATAAAAAACAGTCCTACCTTTTTTACCATATTTCCATCCTGTATTTTTTGGCGAACTTTCATTTGAGGCGAAAGAATTTCGCAGGCAGCGCTTCCTGGCTTAAGGAAATGATGGGTTTAATGTTAACGGATAGCCGCTATTACACAGTGTTTTATTTACGTCACCAGTTACTTGCTGCGCTCAACCTGTTCTTTACAGGCTTTGCCGACGATGCCATTGCGCTGTTACAGGAATCGCTCGCCAATACAAAGCACAGGGCCAAACCAGAAGATATTGAAGATCTGCGAATTTGCCTGGCCATGTTTTTAGCGCTGTGCGATGACCGCGGAAGTTTGAAACAGCTGACCTTACTAACGCGCACGGATGCCTGGTATGAAAAAAAAATGGGCATGTTATGGACCATTCGGAAAAACCTCGCGGAAATTTTGGTTTATGCGCAGTTCTCCAACATCGAACTTGCCATGTCGCGGCTAACCAGCTTCAGGCGCCGGTATAAAAAATACCTGCTGAAAACTTCAGAAGAACGCGTGCTGGTGTTTCTGAAGCTGGTTGAAAAATACCTGGTAAATCCCGATCTGGCTTTTGAACCGGCGTACCGAAAGTCGGTTTTAAACCTGGCCGGCGGGGTAGAAAATAACGATATCTTCACTTTGAGCTTTATTGCCTGGCTGATAGCACGCTGGGAGAAAAAAACGGCGTATAAGGTTGTGTTGGGACTTATAGAGGATGAAGGCTAGGTTGGCGAAGTTAGCCAAATGGAGGAAGGACGGCTTTATAAACTACCGGCATAGGTAATCTGTGGTTTGGGAACTACCACAGCGGGGATAAATCGGGCGCAAAATAATTTAGGAAAAAACTATCTTTAAACCATGGGGATCTTACAAAAACTGTTCGCTTTTTTCAACTCCGACACCAAAGCAATAAATGAGCAACGTATAAATCCTGCAACGCCCGACAGGATTGCAACTTTTGATGACGCAGAAAAGTATTTTAAAGCATTCGGATTATTCCAGTATTTTGAAAGCATCAAACCATCTGTCCGCCCAAAAATAGATATTGAATTAACCCCAATAGAAGAGAAAGACATTGCTATCGGCAGCAGCAAAGTTGGTGGCAGGCCTGATCTGTCGCCAGGCATAAACTGGCCAAAAACTAATGAGGAAATTCCTTTGTCATTTATTGCCCAACTGAATTGCGAAGAAATATCAAAATTTGATGATTCAGGGTTGCTGCCAAAAAGCGGGCAATTATCTTTTTTCTACTCGGCAGACCAGGACGCCTGGGGTTTCGACCCTAAGGACCGCGATAAATTTTGCGTGCTGTATAACAACAGTGTCTCCGGCTTCCGCCGGGAAAATTTCCCTGCGGAACTTCCTGAAGAAGGCATATACATCGCTAATTCGGTAGCCTTTAGTAACGCGCTAAGTTTTCCTGATGGGGGAAATGAGGCAGTTGCGGAGCTCCTTGCGGACAAAGACAGCGACAGCTACTATGACCTGGCCGCAGGCGGTGAGAACCAGGTTTTCGGTTACGCCGGGCAGATACAGGGTGAGATGGAACCGGAGTGTCAGTTGGTTACGAATGGTTTATACTGTGGCGATTCGACGGGTTACACAGACCCGAGGGCCGGTAAACTAAAAGAAGGGGCAAAAGATTGGCTACTGTTACTTCAAATTGGATCAGAAGACGAAAAAACGGCTATGATGTGGGGCGATTCCGGGCGCTTATATTTTTGGATAAGAAAACAAGATTTGGCGGCCGAAAGATTTGATAAATCGTGGTGCATATTACAATGCTGTTGATGGCTATTCCTATTTCAGGCTGCGCTACCGCAAGCGTCCTCGCTTGTGGTACGCTGACAGGTAACAAACTTTGTATTTGCGATTGAATTGCATAAATATACATCTGGATTTACCCTGCATTATCCCGAATAGCTTACGTGCTACCTAAACGCGGGCCACAAGCGAGGACGCTTGCGGCAGCGGGGGGTAAGCAAATTTCGGTTTCGGGTGGCATGTATGGGTTTTAATTTTATGCCACCCACGCCCGTTTAAGCGGCCCGTGCATTAAGGAAATAAAATATTTCGATTTATTGATGAAGCGCCTCCCGGGATTTCCGGGAGGCGCTTTTATTTGCTATTGTTTTTCCGCCGGCTCAAGCGGGACACTCCATCGGTCGGATAGAATAAGCTACAACATGCAATAATGTAATTTGCTTTCCTAAGGCTTTTTCATCCGTTTTTATAATTATCTCAAAAAAAATGAAATTATTTTTCACTGCGCAAATACACTGCGCAGTTGCCCTCAACCTTTGTATCAACAAACAAAATAAGAAGGGAGGTTCCCACAATGAAATTTAACTTACTAAGCAAGGCAAAAACACAGGTCACCAACTACGAAGGTGCGAAGGCATTTACCATGAGCGCCGAAATGGAGCTCTACTCAACAGTGGTTACCTGGAGCCTGAACGATTCGTTTTACGAAAAAAACGAGGACCGCTTAAACCGCCTGCGTGGCCTAATTGCCAAATGCGATGCTGAATTTGTTGGTAAGCTGGCGGTTTATGCCCGCACCAAAATGTATATGCGTTCGGTGCCATTGGTTTTGGTTGCTGAATTGGCTAAGCTGCACTCGGGCGACAATTTGGTCGCCCGGGTTACAGCCGGGGTGGTAAACCGTGCCGACGAAATAACTGAGCTATTGGCCTGCTACGAGCTGATGAACAAGCGTACCGGCACTAAAACGCTGAACCGCTTATCGAAGCAGTTGCAAAAAGGTTTAACAACCGCGTTTAACCGGTTTGATGAGTACCAGTTTGCCAAGTACAACCGCGATGGTGCCATAAAATTGCGCGACGCCTCCTGTTCGACCTGAAAGGCTATGGTAAAGCGCCATTGCAGTTATTGCAAAACGACGTGTACCTGGTATCCGGCTGGAGCGACAAAGTTTTCGATATGTTAGCTGCATTAGAAAACGGTGAAACCGCGCTCAGCGAAATAAATAAAATAGTGTTATAGCCCCCTAACCCCCTAAAGGGGGAATGGAAGCTACCTGAAGTCGGGAATTTAAACTCCCCCTTCAGGGGGCCGGGGGGCAAAAATTTAAGGATGCCGTAGAAACGGGTTACTTCGCTACCATTAAGGGGGAGGGCAGTGCGGCGCAAGCTGTGCTGAGGGTTCGAGTCCCTATGGCAACCCCCCGAACCTGCGTCGCCAGTTGCTCCTTAAAAATAAAAAGGTGTCGTAAATAAGTGTTACTTCGATTCCAAGACTGAGGTCGCCGGTTCGAGTCCGGCCCCGTAAAAGGGTAGTTGAGATGGTTAAAACGCAGAGAAAATTGCACTTATTACCTGTTACCCTTTTTTAAAGAAATTATCAAGATATCCCAACCGCGCCTTCGGTAAAACGGAACGCGGGGACGATATAAGTTGAAGGTGTCGTAAACGAGTGTTACTTCGATTGATAACCCCCAGGTCGCCGGTTCGAGTCCGGCCTTTAGCAACAGCTAAAGTAGCTCAGTTTGGTTAGAGCAGGGGCACCGAAAGGTGCAGGTCACTTGTTGCTTGTTGCCCTTCTATTTACCCCCTAACCCTCTAAAGGGGGAATATAAAATTAAAAAAAGTTCTCCGCTCCCCCTTTAGGGGGCTGGGGGGCCAGAGGTGTCGTAAATAAGTGTTACTTCGGGATCCTGGGGTTGCCGGTTCGAGTCCGGCCTTGCCGACCAACGTCAGCTTGTAGCTCAACCCGGTAGAGCACAGGGTTATAGTCACTTGTTGCTTTTTACCCTCTTTTCCCCCTAACCCCCTAAAGGGGGAATTAAAAGTCTTCCCGCTCCCCCTTTAGGGGGCTTGGGGGCCTAAGAAGATGCAGTAGGTTAGCGTTACTTCGCCTGTTAAGCAAATAACGAACGCTGGTCGCTTTTGCTCTTCTTTTATTCATAAACTAAAAGGTGCCGTAAACCGGTGATACTTCGGTTAGAACATCCGTTACGCGGAAGGACGTCGGTTCAAATCCGGCCAGTAATTAATTTTACAAGTAGTTCAGTATTATCTCTCACCGGTTGTTTTTTGCCCTTTATTAATGAAAGATGCCGTAGGCAGGTGATACTTCGCTGGTTGAAAACATGCAGCAATGCATGAATACAGGTTCGAATCCTGAAATGCACCCGCCGCTTGTTGCTCTTTTATTCTTTTATAGTTTTTTGCCGCTTAGGTTAAATGGCTTTTATAAGCAAACCAATAACTGCAGCAATGCCAATGATATAGGGTTCCTGTAGTTTTTTGATATAAACCAATCCCAATACGGCTGCAATCGCGATTAAAGCAGTTGGTATATCGGTAATGGAACGCAGCCCGATAATAATAACAGAACCCACCAAAGCCCCGATAACCGACGCAGTAATGCCCTCCACAAAAGCTTTAATGCTGACATTCTTAGCAATCTTTTTAAAAGACGGCGCCAGGGCAACAGTAAATAAATAGCAGGGCAGAAAAGTAGCCAACGCTGCTACACAAGCCCCAGGGAAACCAGCAACCAAATAGCCGATAAAACCGACGGTAATCACCACCGGCCCCGGAGTGATCATGGCTACAGCTACAGAATCGACAAACTGGTGTTCGTTCAGCCAGCCAAACTCCTTAACCACACCGCCATGCAGGAACGGCACAATAGCCAATCCACTGCCAAATACAAATGCGCCTGCCTTTAAAAAGAACAGCCCCATTTCCTGCAAAGTTTTACCATCATATTTCCAAAACCCCGTGCTGATAAGCACGCTTACTGGAAGCACAGCCGGTCTTTTCAACCACTGGGGCGGAGCTTTTATCAGCATATACAGAATGCCGCAAGTGAGAAATAACAGTATTTCTTCTTTTTGCGTAATCACAGTAATGGCAATACCAACGGAGTAGAACAACCACAACAACCACTTCGACCTCATGGCTGACGGCTCAAACTTGCTGATAGATTTAATAGTTAGCTTATAAGCGCTCATCCCGATAATACCAATAACAGCGGCACCCACACCGTAGAATACCGCCTGCATCCAGGCCAGCCCGCCGTACAACTGGTAGGCCATACCTAATAATACCACCATTATAAACGATGGCAATATGAAAGCCAGCCCTGTTAATGTAGCACCTACAAGCCCATAATGCACGAAGCCAATATAGATGCCCAATTGCGCGGCCAAGGGCCCTGGCGCCAGTTGGGCCAATGCCAACCCCTCTTTGTATTCTTCATCAGTCAGCCAGCCCTTATCCTCCACCAAATCGCGGTGCATATAGCCCACTAAAGCCACCGGGCCGCCAAAACCCCAGGTGCCAAGCTTCAGGTAATACTTTGTTATCTGTAACAAAGTATAGACTGGTTTTTGTTTTATCAACTGCTCTGCCATGTATGTTTTTCCTCTTGTACATATTTTGCCCAACTATACAAGGCGTCATAAATTATCATCCCGGTTGCCAGTTGTTCATGATCGTCTTTAAAGTTATGAGACAGGCCGGCTGAAATAGCCCAAAGCCCAGCTGCTTGTTGCGCCAGGTCAAAACGCGCGGTATCCGCACCGCGTACAATTAATCCAATTTGCAGCAGCGCCGGGTCGGTCAGTTCATGCTTTTTCAGGATATAATCGAACGTACAAAACTCACCCTCATGCGTATATTCAACCCCGCCGATATCATATGCTATGGCATTTAATTTTTTTGCGCGCTCAATTACTTCTTCAGCCGGAACAAAAACAAACTCAGCATCCCGGTCGACAAAGTTTTTGATAAGCCAGGGACAGGCAATACGGTCAATTTTTGGCCGTTCACGGGTGATCCATTTCATCGGAAATTGGTTTTAAAAGACCGTTTATTTTACATCTTCATCCCACCCATTGAACTCTTTTTACCCAGTTCGTCCAATGCTGCTCTGAACCCTTTGGCGAGTTCCCCCGCCTGGCCCTTACCCAAATAGTGGAGAAATATGATATGCGGATCATCATTTAGCATGTGGCTGTGAACAGCAACTACTTCAATATTATGCTGACGCAAGGTTTTGATCACATTATTCACTTCGCCCGGCAGCATGGCAATATCACCGGCTATCTGGGCATCATCCTGCTTTCCGGCGAAAGAGGCCCAAGTGTTCAACCCGATGTTCGTGGTCATTTCAACCCCCATCATCATTACCTTAAGGTCGCTGCGCCCTATGGTATATTTATAGGTCGGGCCGTTTACCGTTCCGGTATATTTAACAATAGCATCAAGGGCCGGAATATCAAAATTTTCTTTGCCTGTAACTGTCGGTGGCGGACCAGCGGGAGGCTGATTTGCCGGGAAAATTTTGCTGTCGCGGATAGTATCGGCATATCTTTTAGCAAGGTCTGCAACGCTGCCCATTCCTTGAATGTGCATGTAAAAAATCCGGGGCTCCTCATAAAAAAAGTGGTTATGGATAGCGCTAATCTCCAAACCATTTGCTTGTGCAGCTGATATTAAGGGATTAACTTCTTCCTGCAGCAACACTGTGTCCCCCATTATCATGGCTGATTTTCCGTCAACAGATTTTTTAAATGATACCCAGCCGCCAAAACCGAATGGGATGGGAACGGGTACACCTTTAACCGTAACTTTCAAATCGTTGCGGGGCAGTGGGGTGGTGTGTACTGATTCTGCTTCTTTGTAACTGCCTTTTTTACCGAGTGCCGTTTCTATGGCGGTAATTTCTTCGGGTGTAAGTGCAGGAGTTTTTCCCGATGGCATGGGAATAGCTTTTAGCTTATCAACCGGCAATAGCAAAGTTGCGCCGGCAAGTGCGGTAGTTTGCAGGAATTGCCTGCGATTGTTTTCGGATGTCTTCATAGTGGATTGTTTGTATTTGGTATATACAATATTACAAACAAAGCCACGCTATAAATAGCACGGATTTAACTATTGGTATCCATTTTACTTTTTCCGGTATTTTTTTTATAAAGGGTAGGCGTTTGGCCGGTTTGCTTTTTGAATATGCGCGTAAAATGGCTCTGGTCAGAAAAACCGGTGAGGTAAGCGATCTCTGTTAATGAATAATCCGTGTTTCCCATCAGGTGCATAGCTTTTTCAATGCGCAGCTTCCTTATGTATTCCCCAAATGACAGGTTCTCAAAGTATTTGGAAAACTCCCTTGATAAATACGCCGGGTTAATTTCCAGTTGACCGGATACCTGCTGTAAGCTTAAGGCCATATTGGTATCCACTTGGTCCTGTATCATTTCTTTAAGCTCAATTGCCCATTCTGGTGCTTTTTTCGATTTATTTTGCTTGATATATTTATGATATACTTCCAGCAGCATTTGTTCAACCGGCCCGGCCTGGGTGTGTTTCATTTGGTATAATTGTTTGGCCCAACTGTACAGTCCGTCATAAATGGTCATTCCAAGGTTCAGTAGTTCATGGTCGTCTTTTATATTGTACCCCAACCCTGAAAAAATCGCTTCCAGTCCTGCTGATTGTGGGGCAAAATCATGCCGGTCGGTATCTGCGCCGCGAACGATGGCCGCTACCCGGTCAAGCGCTGCATCTTTAAGTTGGTGTTTCCTGATAAAATAATCAAAGGTGCACTGGTCGTCATAATGTGTGTATTCTACGCCCGGTAAGTCAAATGGGATGGCATTTAGGTCGGCCGCTTTGGAGATTACATCGGCAAAGGGCACATAGATAATCTCGGCTTCTGCGTCAATAAACCGCTTGATTAGCCACGGGCAGGCGATGCGGTCGATCTTGGGGTGTTCACGGGTAATCCATTTCATGCCTAACAAATAAGCCCAAAGTTAGTATAATAACGATACACGTTCCCGGATATAGTATCCGTTTTATAATTCCGGTTAATCGTTATGTTCGCAAACAGTCACAGTAATTTCTATACTTTTAACTTCTATACTTTCGAATTATCATCATCATCCAAAACAAAAAGAGACTGCTTTTTTGAAACAGTCTCTTTTTGCTTAGATAATAAAAACTCAGCTCTATGGCAGCGTTGCCGAAATAGTGATGCTGTTTGAGTTTCCGTTACTTTGGGTGGTTTGATTGCCATCAATAAATATCTTGCCACCAACATTACTGCCATCAGTGCTGATTGCAGCCAGTTTAAGCATTAACCCATGATCTGTTGACGAAAAGCTCGTGGTCCAGTTGGCATCTGCATTGGTTACTGTCTTGACGTCCCCGTTCTGATCGGTGTAGGTAACCGTTGATCTCGCGCTGCCCTGGATGCTATATTTTACAACGTGCGACTTATCCTTTTTGCACGAAAAAGTAAAAACAGCGATCAGCGTAAAAAGAGAAAGGACAATGATTTTTTTCATTTTTAGAGTTACCATAAGTTAAATAGTTGCGTTACCGAATAATCGTTTAATTAGTTGATTATCACTTTGCTTTATAGGTAACAAAAAAGTTACAAATTTGTTTTAATGAACTCTTAAACTAAAATATTTCATGGGGGTATTTAGCCCCCGGTGACAAAGTTTTGCTTTAGCAACTACCGTGCAATAAGCGCCACGTTTTTACTACCTTTGATGACAATGTTCAGGCAAATTACATGCGGCTTACTGGCTTGCCTGTTTTTAACAGGCAGCATGATGCTGCCTTTAGGCGATTTTTCCTTATTGCGCGATATTCCCAAAATGTACCAGAATTACACCAGGATCACTTCTGCGGAAGAGATGGGTGTCATTGATTTTATCGGAGACTACCTGCTGCACGGTAAAGACCTTTTTGGGCATAACGAACATGACAAGACACCGTTAAAAGGGTCCGATGTTCAATTCCAGCACCAGGCCAGCCAGTTGAATATTGTTTTTTCGCATAGCCCGATCCTCTTGTTAAACACGCATATAGTTGTCAGGATACATCCTGTATTCGTACCCAATTTTTATAGCTCAGATTACCGCAATAAACTCTTCAGGCCGCCGCTCGCCTGATATTGATTCCTCAATTATAATTTCTGAGTCTATTATTCATTTGCCCCGGGCTTTAGCCTGTAGCTATTATTTCTATATACATGAAAAGAATTTTCATGATGCTGCCCATAATGCTGCTTTTTTGCAGCGTAATGGCCCAAAATACCTTTAGAGCGAAAATCCTCAACATTCAAACTAAAGCGCCGCTGAAAGGCGCGACCGCGAGTATACCCGGCCTGAAAATATCAGCCGCCGCTGATACAAGCGGCTTAATTACTATAGCTAATATTCCGAACGGTAAATTTGAGATCGGGATCACTTATGTCGGTTTCGCCAAAAGCGAAACTGTTTACACTTTTCCGCAAAAAAATCCGGGGCAAATCGTGGAGATTAGCCTGGAACCCTCAACAGGTGAACTGGCCGAAGTGGTAGTGCAAACCACCCGTACTAATCAGAACTTACGCGATGTTCCCACGCGGATAGAGGCCTTACCGCAGGAAGAACTGGATGAAAAAAGCACGATGCGCCCGGGAGACATAAAAATGCTGTTAGGTGAAACTACTGGCATCCATGTACAGCAAACCTCGGCAGTCAGCGGAACCGCAAGCTTTCGTATCCAGGGTTTGGACAGCCGCTATACCCAATTGTTGCAGGATGGCATGCCGCTGTATTCCGGCTTTTCCGGCAATTTAAGTTTGTTACAGATCAGCCCCCTGGATTTGAGGCAGGTGGAATTTATAAAAGGATCGGCATCCACTTTGTACGGTGGCGGCGCCATCGCTGGTTTGGTTAACCTCATCAGCAAAGTACCAGGGGAAACACCTGAGCTGACGGTGCTATTAAACGGCACTACCGCCAAAGGCGCCGATGCCAGTATTTTTTACAGCCAAAAATGGCAACATATAGGCACCACAATATTTGGCTCTTATAACTATAACGGGGCCTATGATCCGTCAAAAAACGGTTTATCGGCAATTCCGCAAACCAATCGCTTTACCATCAACCCCAAAGTGTTCCTGTATATGGACGATCATAATTCTGGCTGGGTTGGTGTGAACACCACGTATGAGAATCGTTTAGGTGGCGATATCCAGGTAATAGATGGTAAGGCCGATAATGCCCATCAGTATTTTGAACGAAATAAAACTTTCCGTTTTTCTACCCAGTTGTCTTTCACCCATAAAATTGACGGGCAAAACATCGTCAATTTTAAAAATACCGTCGGCTATTTCGACCGCCAATTGGGCGAACAGGGATTTGACTTCAAAGGCAGGCAGCTGTCTTCTTTTACCGAGTTAAATTATGTGCGCAATGCTAAAAAAGCCTCCTGGGTAGCCGGTGCCGATCTGATCACTGACCATTTCACTGCAAAGCCACCACAAAGCCATTTGAACTACAATTTGACTACTGTTGGCGCTTTTATACAAAACACCTATAAAGCTACCCAATGGTTTTCCCTGGAATCGGGGTTAAGGTTAGACGATAACTCCCCTGCCCCTAACCAGCCATCAAGCGGGCTTTTTTTCTTGCCGAGGGTAAACGCTTTATTTAAGATCACCAACCACCTTACCAGCCGCATCGGTGGCGGGTTGGGTTACAAAATGCCCACGCTGTTTAACGATGAAAGCGAAAGGGATGGCTACCAGCATACCCAGCCACTAAACATCGGGAATACCCGGGCAGAGCAATCGTACGGACTAAATGGCGATTTGAATTACCGCAATAAATTGGGTGATGAAGCTGTGATCAATATCAACCAATTGTTCTTTTCCACACGGGTTGACCGCCCATTGATCCTGCAAAACAATTTTTTTATAAATGCGCCCGGCTATTTGACTACTCAAGGGGCAGAAACCAATATCAAACTAACAATGGATGAACTGGTGTTTTACCTGGGCTATATTTATACAGACACCAGGCAACATTTTAGCGGACTGACCAACACCCACCCCCTGACGCCTAAACACCAGTTTAGCTTTGATTGCACTTATGAGATTGAAGGCAGTTTCCGCTTTGGAGCTGAAAGCTTTTATACCGGGCCGCAACTGTTGAGTGATGGGACTACCGGCAAAGGGTTTGTAACTTTTGGCTTGCTGGTCCAAAAAATGTGGAAGCACCTGGATATTTTTGTGAACGCGGAGAACCTGACCGACCGACGGCAAACAAAATGGGGCAGCATTTATACCGGTAATATCACCAACCCGGATTTTAAAGATTTATACGCGCCGTTGGATGGTGTTGTGGTAAATGCAGGGATAAGAATAAAGATTTTAAACTAATACTACAGGAAAATTACAGAAACTAACCCTACATTAGATTATCAGCTATCAGTATGAATACCTTAAAAGCCTCTTATAAAATGTTAACTCTACTCGTTGCGGGGTTAATATCCTTCACCGGCTGCCAGGCGCAGGAAACCGGGAAACAATTGCTTACGCTCGAAAAAGAGATCACCCTAGCCAATGTAAAAGGGCGTATCGACCATATTGATATCGACATAAAGCATAAAACAGCGTTTATAGCAGCCCTGGGTAACAATACCCTGGAAATAGTGGACCTTGAAACTGGCAAAGTTACCGGGAGTATTAAAGGGCTGGATGAGCCGCAGGGCGTAGCTTATATACGTAAACACCAGGAAATACTGGTAGCCAACGGCGGTACAGGCGAGTGCGGCTTTTACGACGCGGTAACGTTAAAAAAAAACGGCAGCATAAAGCTTGCCGATGATGCGGATGACGTGCGTTATGATGCCGATGCCGACCGTATCTATGTAGGTTATGGCAGCGGAGGCATTGCCATTATTGATGCTGCAAATCATAAACAAGTTGGCGACATCCCTCTGCCCGCGCATCCGGAATCATTTCAACTTGATGCAAAAACCGGTAAACTTTGGGTTAATCTTCCGGGCTCAGGCATGGTAGGCGTGGTTGATTTAAAGCAATTGAAGCTTGCTGCCAAATGGCAAAAAGTTTTACCCCGCGCTAATTTCCCGATGGCTTATGATGAAACGCAGCACCGTATTATTGTTGGCTACCGGCTGCCTGCCAAATTGATAGTTTACAACAGCGAAACCGGCAAAGAAATATTTAGCGCCCCCATGGCCGGCGATGTGGACGACCTGTATTGGGACGCAAAAAGCAAAACTATTTATATAAGCGGCGGCAGCGGGGCCATAAACATTTTCCGGCAAACCGGCGACAGCACCTATAAACAAATTGCTGACATTAAAACCCGCAGCGGCGCGCGCACATCGCTTTTGGTTCCTGAATTAGGCTTGTTTCTTATAGCCGCCCGGGCTGGTAGTGATAAGACGGCTACGTTATTGGTTTATAAAATAAACT
Organism: Mucilaginibacter flavidus; assembly: GCF_024055575.1. Classification (GTDB taxonomy): domain Bacteria; phylum Bacteroidota; class Bacteroidia; order Sphingobacteriales; family Sphingobacteriaceae; genus Mucilaginibacter; species Mucilaginibacter flavidus. The sequence goes on from NZ_JAMXOE010000002.1 coordinate 699,159, forward strand.
AGTCTTCTTTTTTATAAATACTAATGCAACACCTAAAAAAAGAAACGAGATTAACCCCCCGTACAAAAAATCCCTGCCTGGGAAATGGCTTCCGGTAAACCCTGCAATGGGATAAGCGATGGCCCACCATAAATGTGAAAAGGCGAAGTGCGATCCATAAACTTTGCCTTGCTCGCTGCCACCGATATTTTCGCCAATCAACGTTTCTGATGGCATTTCGGCTAGGCTTTGGCCCAGGCCGGCAAATAGCCATAGCACCAGCATTACCGGGTAGCCCACAAAATTGGTAATAGAAATGGTAATTGCAAGTACGAGCGCACCAACCACCAACGATAAGCGCCGGGTTTTCGTCTTGTCAAGGCTGCCAGCTACAAAAGCAGCAATGCTGGCACCAATACCAAAAGCAGCCATTACCCAGCCGTAATGTTTATCTGTTAAATGCAGTCCGGTTTTAATATGGCCAACTGTATTAACCAATATTTGCGCACCTGCAATTGCCGAAACAAATTCAATAAACAGCGCAAAGCGGATCAGCGGGTTGCTAAACAGTAACCTGATTCCTTTAATCACGTCGTGCCAGGCTGTAAAAGTTTTTCCCTTGTGTTGAATGGCTTTCTGCATTTTAGCGGCAGGTAACATTAAAATCAGTATAGCAGCAATAATAAAAGATGCCGCATCAATTAAGAATATCTGGCGTGCGCCAAACCATACCGCCAATATACCCGCCAAACCAGGCCCCAATACGCCTAGTATCTGAAAGGTCGCGGTTGATAAACCTACGGCCTGGCGGTAATGTGCCTTATCTGTTACCTGCGGAATTACAGAGCGGTATGTGGGGGTAAAGAAAGCATTGAATACGTTTAAGGCAAATACCAGGGCGTAAATCTGCCATTCATGTTGTACAAAAGGCAGGCAGGCAACAATAGCCATCCGGATAAAATGGGTAGTATATAAAATTGCCTTCCGGCTTACCCGGTCTGCCAGCACACCGGCAAAAGGAGAAAAGATAATAAAAGCCGCCACCCGCAGTGTTAACGCTGTCGCCAGTATAACCGCCGACCGTTCTTTACCAAACTGGTAAGACAATAATGCAAGACCCACCCAGGTAAATGCATCCCCCAATAAACTGATGGATTCCGCGAAATACAACCCGGCAAATACCCTGTTCTTCAAGGCAACAAAAGGCTCCGCTAATGCGGTCAGTTTGTCTTTCATCATAAGCGGGCTTTCTTATTTTATTACTGCTACCGTAAAAGTACAATAATTGTTTGCCCGGCTTCTAATACCACGTTCTGCCCGGAAGATTAATTAAAGCGAATTCAAAATATGTAAATGATTCGTCGCCTCATCCATTTAGTATTGCCATCCACAGGGGAAGTCAGTACCGCTTTGCCTTTCGTGATTATTTAACCGCCCCAAACCGCTTCAACAGTTTCCTGTTATCCCGGCGATGTATCAGCCGGTAAACTAGTGCGTAAATACAAGGCAATATCAGCAGTGTTAATATGGTTGATGTAACCAACCCTCCTATTACCACAACGGCCAGCGGTTTTTGTGTCTCGGAGCCTATGCCTGTGGACAGCGCTGCAGGCAATAAACCAATAGCCGCCATCAGCGCGGTCATCACCACGGGGCGTACGCGGGATATTACGCCTTGCAATACTGCTTCATCAAGGTGCATACCGGCATCATGATTTTTCTTGAATACCGATATCAGGATTACACCGTTTTGTATACAAACCCCAAACAAAGCAATAAATCCGATACCAGCTGATATACTGAAGTTAATACCAGTAATGTGCAGCGCCAAAATACCACCTATTAACGCGAAAGGAACGTTTAAAATAACCAGCGTTGCATCCTTCACATTACCGAACATCACAAACAATATCAGGAATATCACCAGCAAACAAACAGGTACCACGTGCGACAGGGTCTTTGATGCGCGTGTTTGGTTTTCAAACTCGCCGGCCCAGGTGATGGAATAGCCCTGGCCAAGCTTTACCATTTTGGCGACTTTTTGCTGTGCCTCGGCAATGGTGCTGCCCAAATCACGACCACGGTTCGAGAATTTAACGGCTATGTGACGGGTGTTGTTATCACGATAAATAAAGGCCGGACCGGTTGATGTTTTTATATCAGCAATTTCTTTTATGGCGATTTTTGAACCGTTTAAAGTAGGCACCATCAGGTTTTCAATTTTCTCCTGGGTGTCGCGGTAATCTTTCTGGTAGCGTATCCTGATGTCGAAACGCCGCTCGCCCTCGTATAACTCCGTAGCTGCCTTTCCACCGATGGCCATTTCGATAACTGCATTAGCATCTGCCGTAGCCACACCATAAAGGGCCATCTTACGCTGGTCGAGCTCAATACGGAATTCTGGCTGTCCCAGGTTGCGCAACACGCCCAGGTCATCAACACCCTGAACTGTCTTCAGCACCTTCAAAACTTCATCGGCCTTTTGGTCGAGTACGTTAAAATCAGGGCCGAATATTTTTACCGCCAGCGAGGCATTTACCCCGGCCACAGCTTCCTCCACGTTATCGCGTATCGGCTGCGAGTAGTTGAACACTGCGCCCGGTATTTTCTTCAGTTGCACATCCATCGCGTCGATCAAATCATCTTCCGATAGTCCTTTGCGCCATTGTTTCTTATCTTTGAGATCAACCTGTATCTGCACATCAAAAAATCCTTTGGGGTCGGTACCGTCGTTGGTGCGGCCAACCTGGGCAAGCGTTTGCTTCACCTCGGGAAACTTTGCAATAATCTGCATCATTTTCTGATTGATGCTCTCCGCTTCCGGTAACGATACACTCATCGGCAATTCGGCCTCCACCCATAGTGCGCCTTCATTTAAATCAGGCAAAAACTCCGTTCCCAAAAATTTAGCGGAGAAAAAGGTAAGCGCCATAAATATCATCGCCACCAATATGCTGGCCTTCGGAAATTTGTAAGTGAAGCTAAACATACGGCGGATGCCGTTTTCAAAAAAGCCCACTACGGGGTTATGTTTTTCCTTTACGTTTTTGTTCAGTAGTATACTCGATAGTGCAGGTACCAGCGTCAACGTAAATATCAATGCCCCCAACAAAGCAAATCCCAGCGTATAAGCCAGCGGCGAAAACATTTTCCCCTCTACTTTTTGGAACGCGAAGATTGGTATCAAACAGGTAATAATAATCAGTTTGGAGAAAAATATAGCTTTGCCCATTTCGGCACCCACATTTTTAAACAGGCCCAGTTTAGCCAGGTTATTAAACTTGGGCATTCCTACTTCTTTGGCCTTATGGTCCAGCGCTACAAATATCCCTTCAACCATCACCACAGCTCCGTCTATAATAATACCAAAGTCTACCGCCCCCATCGATAGCAGGTTGGCGCTCATCCCCTTTATCCGCATACATATAAAAGCAAACAATAGCGACAATGGTATAATGACAGCCACTATCAGCGTGGTACGCCAGTCGGCCATAAATAAAAACACGATGACAGTTACCAGGATTATGCCTTCCAACAGGTTATGTATTACCGTTTCGGTACAATAATCCATCAGGTTGGTACGGTCGTAAAAGGTGTCGATTTTCACACTTTTAGGCAGCACGCTATCATTTAGTTCTTTTACTTTAGCGCGTACACGGTCAAGCACCTCGGCAGGGTTTTCGCCTTTGCGCATTACCACAATACCTTCAATTACATCCTTTTGCTTGTCGCGGCTAACCTGCCCAAGTCTTGGCAAACCAGCTTCCTTAATTTCGGCAACATCCCGGGTAAGTATAGGTACGTTGTTTACGTTCTTAATGATGATGTTTTGCATCTCATTAATGTTGTTGATAAGCCCGATGCCACGCACCACGTAAGCCTGGTCGTTTTTTTCAATTACATCACCGCCCACGTTTATGTTACTGCGGTTTACTGCGTTGTAAACATCGAGCGATGTGAGGCCATACTTTTGTAGCAACGCCGGGTTTACACTCACTTCGTAGGCCTTCTCCTCACCACCAAAACTATTCACGTCAGCCACACCGGGGACAGATTTAAACTGCCGGTCGAGCACCCAATCCTGTATGGCTGTAAGGTCGTGCAGCGACGCGGTTTTACTTTTTAACGTGTACCGGTATATTTCGCCGGTGGGGCCATAGGGCGGTTCAATTTCGGGTTTAACGCCATCGGGTAAGTCGGCATTTGCAAGGCGACTAAGTACCTGTTGGCGTGCAAAGGCATCGTCAACATCGTCATCAAAAATTATGCGGGTATATGATAACCCAAAAGCCGATGTGGTGCGCAGGTTCGATTTTTTTTGCACTGAGTTGAGCACCGTTTCAATCGGTATGGTAATAAATTTCTCCACCTCCTCCGCACTTCTACCCGGCCATTGTGCTATAATAATAATTTGTGTATTGGTGACATCCGGGAACGTCTCAATAGGGGTATTGGTATAGCTCCAAACGCCTAACACCACCAAAACGGCGGTCATAAAAAACACAAAGTAGCGGTGCCTTAGCGAAAAATAGATAATATTTTTAATGAACTTGTTCATTCCTTAGCATGTAATTGGTGAATAACGATGATTGAAAGCCGCCCGGTTAATTACCGGTGATGGCATCATACAGCAGCAACTGGTTTTTTGATATCACCTTATCGCCCGGCCGCAGCCCCGCGCCTATGTAGGCTACATCATCAACCGTTTTTATAACGCTTACTTCCTGCACCTTTAAATCGCATTTACCGTTATAAATCACCACGAAATTTTTACTATTATCAAAAACAATAGCCTTTGCCGGCACCGATACAGATTGCGCATTCTCGCTGTTGGTGATCACCACATTGGTAAACATCTGCGGCTTTAACAGCATATCCGGGTTAGGCAGGGCGATCTTTATTTTCATCACCTTGTTATCCGGGTCGAGCACCGAGCTTATTTCATTTACTTTACCGGTAAACACTTTGTCGGGATAGGCAAGTGTAGTAACCTTAGCCGTATAACCCGCCTTTACTTTGCTGATGTCAGACTCAAAAACATTGGCCCAAATCCAAACATCTTTCAAATCAGATATGGTAAACATGCTGCCGCCGTTATCCTGGCGGATAAAACTGCCCGATGTTATGTTCTTTTCAACTATGTAACCGCTTTGCGGCGCTTTGATAACCAGCATCCCGTTGGCGCTGGTATTGCCACCACCGTTTATAGATAGCTGCGATTTTACTTTAGTATTGGCAGCCACCGCTTTGTTGTAATTCTCTTTTGCCTCGGTGTAATCCCGCTCGCTGGCTATCCCGCTCTTGTAAAGGTATTCTGCTTGTTCCAACTGCCGTTTGGTTACTGATACGTCTGATTGGGTGGACGATAAATCGGTGTAATTACCAGCTATATCGGCGCTTCGCATTACTGCCAGGGTTTGGCCCCTGCTTACTTTATCGCCAATTGATACTTTAACCTCTACCACCTGCCCGCTGCTGAATGGGAATACTTTCACTACGTTGTTATCATCATTCGCTACTTCGCCACTTAGGTTAAGTTCGTTTTTCATGGTGGTAACTTTGGCGGTATCTATAGTTATAATTTTTGCTAATGTGTCGCTGATACATACCTGCTTGCTTTCCGCCGCCTGCTCAACCTTACCCTTGCAGGCAGCTAATAGAAAAACGGCGGAAAGACAAATTGCAGATACTTGGTGTTTAGTTATCATATATATTAAGGGGTATTAATATCAAGGTTTAATTATTGTTGTCCCGGTGGCGAAATTTAAATCGGCAATGGCCTTTTGCAGGTTATACCGTTGTTGCAGCATTTTTAGTTTGGTGTCTTTATAAGTGTCAAAAAAATCAACAAATTCAACCAGGCTTACCTGGCGGTCTTTAAATCCTTTCAGCATATTTTTAAATAGCGTGTCATACTGCCCGTTAAACTCCAGTTGTTGCGTACTGAATAATTGTTGGTTAAGGTTATACTCGTTAACCGCCGCTACCACATCATTTTTCAGTTTTGCTTCACTGTCTTTCAAAGTATTTTCCTGGCTCATCTGGCTAAACCGTGCCGATTTGATATTACCCTGGTTTCGGTTGAAAAAAGGCAGCGGCAAACCAATTTGCAAGCCGTAATAATTCTGTGCGTAACTGCTGTTTTTATCATACGATGCACCTATCGTAATATCCGGAGCAGCCATTGCTTTTTGTAAGCTGAGGTTGTGTTGTGCCGATGCCAGCTGGTATTGGTTTGATATGTAGTCAGCACGGTTAACCTTTGCCTGTTCAATCAGCGATGGGATATTTAATTCTGCAGGCTGGGTTGGCAAATCGCCGGTTAGCGGTACAATAAATGCGGTTTCCTTAGCCTGGATGAGTGTTTTCAGTTCCGCCTGTAAGTCATTTATCTGCCGTGCATTTTCGGTCATATCGTTTTGCAAACCGAAAAGCAGGGCTTTAAGACGGATGAGGTCCTTCATCGAGGTATTACCTGCATCGTACGATTTTTGGATACCATTAACAAGATTGGTAGCGGCGGCTATCTCGTTGCGGTAAACTGCAGCCTGGTCAAACAAGGTGCCCAGCTGCCCAAAATCAAGCTGTAAGTTATAGCGCAGGTTGCGCATCAGGTCGTTAAATTCGGCTTCCTGCACTTTAGCATTATCCTTTGCCACCTGTATTTGCTTGCCGCGTTTGCCGGCAGTTTTAAATACCTGGTTCAGTTGCACAAATACCTGGCCCAGTGCACGACTTTCGTTGTGATAAAAGAATTTCTTACTCCCGCTATCGTAAATATTTTGATCGGTGCTTAGCACAGGATTATCCCAGAGGGCTGCCTGGTCAACCAATGCTTTGGTCGACTCCACATTATATTTTTGCGCAAGCAGGGCAAAGTTATTTTCCAAAAACTGCTTTTCAGCATCGGGGAAGGTTAGCTTTATCGTGTCTGTCTGGGCGTTCGCGGTAAAAGTAAAAAAGCAGAATAGTAGTATGGCAGCAGTTCTCAATCCCATTGTCTCAATTTCAGAAGCCCAAAATTAAGCTAACAATTACAGTGGGAGATTAGAACGGGATTAGAATTTAGCTAATATGTGGTAAAGTGCTTTGGAATGGACGCGCGCTATTTTGGGCGATGGGTTTAAAACCTTCGGTGTTTGAACCTTCAATTCTCGAACATGTTTATCGAGACTTTGAAAAATCGTAATCAATTAAGTGTTTAAACTGGTTTTGTAACTAAAACCAGCTCTTAAGCTCCCCCGTCATTTTATCCTGTTCGGGCAGCTCTGCTTTTCCGCATATCAATTCATCAATCTCCACAGCCATAGTAGCTGCGACACTTTCGTGTCTAATTAAATTGATGATCCAATTAGCACCGCAAAACCATAGAAACGCTGCTATGCCTACCCACCATGGCCCGGTATTTGCCAGTGCAAAAACGCCCATAACACCTGATAATATTGCTGCGCCGACAAATAGCTTACGCATCTTGATTTGATAATTTAACCACCAGCCATCATTTTTATAAATTAAGGTAAAAATACCATTGTCGACACTTCTGAATAATGATCCTCGCCAGGCAGATGTTGATCCTCGATATTTAACATGTTTTTCCTCTACAACTACGTTATCCGCCTTATCTTTTAATATAGATTTCTCAATAAAATTCAGTATTTGTTGTTGGTTGTCAGACGTTATTGTTGCCTTTAATGGTTTAGAGTAGGATACAGAAATAGGAAAGGCCATATTGAAGAAAATTAATTAAAAATAGAAGAAAATTTTTGTATTTAATCGTCCGGTTCACAGTTAGAAAAGACACGCTACCATTGCGTGACACTGTGCTTTTTTTTGCCTTTAAAAACTAAACCACACTTCCTGTTCTACCCCCTCAAAAAGTCTACAGTCATGGTTGTGCCGGCTCCCTCGGTTGATTGAATGCTTAGCGAGCCATTAAATAGCTGAATAATCTTCTGAGTAACATAGAGCCCTACCCCCGTACCAACAAAATTGCGCGCATTATGGCTGCGGTAAAACGATTTGATTACCTTATCAATATCTTCGTTTGGTATACCTATCCCCGAGTCGATGATTTGCATACTTATCAAATGCTCATCAGCATAAAAATTACAGGTCACCGTTTTCTGACCCGAAAACTTAAATGCATTGCCTATTAAATTATTCAGGGCAATAAACATCAGTTGGCGGTTAGCCGGTACGTTTAGCAAGGCTTCGTTTTCGGGCAGGCTCAGTATGTTTATTTTCAGCAGGCCCGGCCCGTATTTATTGGTCCAAAACTCGTGTACTTCCCAAAGCAACTCGTCCATGCGTACCGGCGTTAGTTCCGCGGTAGTATAATCCATGTCCACCTGGGCTAACTCCATCAGCCCGGTCACGGTATCACGCAGCCGTTCCGATTCTTCTAAAACCAGTTGCAGTGTTTGTTTATTTGCTTCGGGGCCACGCTCCTTGTTCAATGCCAGCTCAACCTCACCAATTATGGTTGTTATGGGTGTTCGCAACTCGTGCGATGCATTGGTTACATAAGTTTTTTGCAGCTCAAAAGCATTTTCAAGATGGGCCAGCAGACGGTTAAAGTTGCGGGCAAGCTCGCTTATCTCATCTTTACCGTTGCCTTCATCAACCCTCATGTTCAGATTGGTGGCCTTCATCAGCTGCATTTGCTTTACCACATTATTTATTGGCGAAAGTGCCTTGGTAGCCAGCAACCGGCTTATAAAATACAGCAATGCCCCAACCACAACAAAAACAACTATCATGGTTTGCAACATATCCCGCAACCGCCGACTGCCCTCAATATCCCGCGCCGAAACCAATATCACGAAGTTGCCCTGGTTGTCTTTATAGTAAATTCCCACTACCTGGTTCTCTTTATCGCTGTATTGCAGATACTTGTGCCGCCTCACCGACTCGATGGTGGCGCGACCCCAGTGTTGTTTTTCATCGGTAATAAATGCGGCGGTGTTCCGGCTGTCGTACAGGCGTACCACTTCGCCCGGCAAGTTTTTAAGATACCGATTGCGCACCTTGCTTAGTGAGTCGGGTGTAATTTCATCGGCCTTAAGGTAAAGCTGGGCGGCCACGTTGGCACGGTCATTTAAATGACTAAAAAAATCGCTGCGGATATAGGAGTAAAATGACACATAGATAGCCGCCAGCACTACCAGCAACACACCCGAGCCCAGTAGCGCAAAATACAGCGATAAACGGTTTTTTATTTTCACTTAATCCGGTTCTGTTTTAAATATGTAACCCTTGCCGATAACCGTGTATATGTATTTACCGGTAAAGCCTTTTTCAATTTTATTGCGCAGGTAATTCATGTACACATCAACCACGTTAGTACCTGTATCGAAATCAATTCCCCAAACTTTGAAGGCAATAGTTTGTCGGGTTAATATTTTGTCGGGATTGCGCATCAGCAGTTCAAGCAACGCATATTCCTTTGTTGTCAGGGTGACTTTACGCCCTGCACGCTCAACTGTATTATTGTGCGTATTCAGACAGATCTCGCCCAAGACGATTGTACTATCTGGTTCAATATTTTTGCGGCGAAGCAGCGCTTCAATCCGGGCCAGCAACTCTTTAAAATGGAAGGGCTTAACCATGTAATCATCCGCCCCGGTATTCAGGCCTTTTACTTTATCGTCTATACTATCAAGAGCAGTCAGCATCAGTATCGGGGTTTCCTTATCCGTTTTGCGGATGTGCCTGCAAATTTCTATCCCGTTTAGATAAGGGAGCGTAATGTCGAGAATCAGCAGGTCGTACGGTTTGGCTGCGTATTGTTTAATAGCCTCGGCGCCATCGCGCACTAGGTCGACCTTATGGTTGTTTTCTTCGAGCGCTTTTTTTATAAAAGCGGCAACACGTTCCTCGTCTTCAACTAAAAAAATATGCGCCATGGGGTATTGGTTGGGACAAATATAAACTAAGATTTATTGGATTAAAGGATTATTGGATTTCCGGAAGAACGGCGCTTTTAAAAACAAACGCGGCTTTCTCATAGCGATGGGTTTTAAACCCATCGCTATAATGGAATTTTCCCGTCAAATAATTTTCTATATTTAAAATCTAAATCATCCATTTTCATGAACGATAAAACGTCACGGGCTGCGGCCATATTATTCATAAGAGCATTATTGGGTATAATTTTCTTTATGCAGGGTTATGGTAAAATATTTAAGTTCGGCGTACCTAAGCTGTATAACATGTTTTTTAAGAATTTCGAAAAAACTTTCCTGCCCAAGTGGCTCGTTTGGGGGACCGCTTATTATACCACTTATGTTGAATTTATTTGTGGCCTCTTGCTTATCATCGGTCTTTTCAGGCAATGGACATTGTACCTGCTGGCGCTCGATTTATTGATCGTTTCTTTTGGTCACGGCCTTTTAGAGCCTATCTGGGATTTATCGCATGTAATGCCGCGGGCGGTATTATTAATAGCGGCATTAATTATACCGAAAGAATGGGATAAATGGAATGTTGATGAAATTCTCTTTAAAAAGTAGAGACGCAATATTTTGCGTCCCGAAACGATATCGTTTTTAGGACGCGTCTCGCAAACAAAGTCAGGGTTCCGAGACGCAAAATATTGCGTCTCTACAAAAAAGGTTTATAACAACTTCCGTTTGCCTATGCCTTTGCCAAAACGATAGCCCAGGGTAACTTCGTGGGTAGCAAGGTTAAAGCCGCCAAGGTTACTTGTGGTGGTAAATTGGTAACTGTAGCCTATGTGCACCTGGTCGAGGTTAATGGATAGCAAGCCAGCTGCCTGGTTTGCGTTAACCCGGTAGTTGGCGCCAAGGCCAAGGGTTTCTTTGATAAAAATCACGCCCGAAACATCAGCTACGGCTTTTATTCCTTTAGCATAAGACACCAATATTGACGGCCGGAATTTAAAATCTTCCGCCATTTCAGTTATCAAAGCGCCGCTTAAATAATAGTGGCTCTTTAAGTTATTGGCATTTTGTATGGAAGCTGTTCCAAGGTTGGTAATGGTAAGTTCGGGTGCCGATATACCAAAATAATACCAGTCGGAAAAATAGAGCACGCCGAAGCCTATATTGGGCCGGGTTTCCCTCACGTCATCACGAAACGAAGGGTCATCCGGTCCAACAGAAGAATAATTCGCAACGTAGTTTCGCACACCTGCATTTAATGATACTGCCAGGTAATTATTTTCTCCCAATTGTATGGCTTTGGCAAAATATAAGTTAGCCTCGGTTTGGTGCTCAACAAAAAACTGGTCGTTAAACACAATCAGCCCCGCCGAACCTTCAATGGATTGGATCGGCACGTTGGCGTTAACCAGAAAGGTTGTTGGTGCACCATCGATCCCCACCCACTGTTTGCGGGCCATCGTATTTATAGAGTTCGCCTGGTCGAGCAACGAATAGGCCGGGTTTAGGGGAGTAAGGTTGTCCATATACTGGGTAAAGTTGAAAGACTGGCTTTGCGCCAATGCTTCCTTTTTTACTCCGAATGTTATTAATAATAACAGTACCAGTAATCCCTTTAGTCTTGATTTTCTATTGGTTGTAAATTTCAATTTAGGTTGTGTTTTGGCATTAAAATTCCAGCACAATATAACCAGTTTTATTTTTAATTCCATCACCATATTTTTATTCAGGCCAATAAAAATAATGTATTTAGTTAACAGCCAAGCATTTTCGCCCGATTAAATGTAAATATTCCTGAAAGCTTTTTTACCCCCCCCACCGTTTCCAGTGAATTGAGCAACCTACAACCCGCCCAAAGATGTTAAAATGGGCGACCACCCGGTGATGTGGACCAACGAGCACATGAAGGCGAAAAACATTTACATAGCGATGGGCCATTTCCCGCAATTATTTGAAGATGCTAATTACACTAAACTGGTAAGGAATGCGATATTTTGCGCGGTGAAGTAACGGTTGACTGACACAATAAAAAAAATGTCATTGCGAGCGAGGAACGAGCGCGGCAATCGCGAACCTTGCAGGGCGGACTTGTATAGTTCGCGGTTGCTTCGTTACAATCCATTGCCTTAATGGTTTCGGCGTTAGGTGTATTTTCTTTTTTTACCTTAACAGATATGCCCAATTCATTTAGAAATTGCTTTACCAAATGACTCTTACTGTCTGGTACTTTTATCTCGAGAATCTGCATACACAAAAATAATATTTATTTGGCGAATAAAACAGACTTACTATACCGTCATCTTCAAAATCTCATTCGGGCGAATGAGGTTCATGCCCTCATAAATCCATGATAACCGGCGCCCTGCAAAACACGCTTTGGGTTTAAATAAAACAATATTACCGTACATCAAACAGTTTAAACTATTATGTGTTGCTTAATCAGGAATAGATTATCGTATTCAACCTTTTCCTTATAAAATAGTTATACCTTTAGCTTTATTCAGATAGCTAATCCGTCCTTTCTGCTTTTTATCTGCTTATATCTCCTGTAATTTATTTATTATGCCGTTACCAGATTCTGCCCATCACGATACTGTACCATCAGAAAATCAATTTCCTGTGGTTGGGATAGGTGCATCGGCAGGAGGTGTAGAGGCATTTAAACTTTTTTTAAAGTCGGTACCGCCAGACTCGGGGATGGCATATGTGTTTGTACAGCACCTGCACCCGGGATACGAGAGTTATTTACCCGAAATTTTTCAAAAGGTCACAAAACTCCCTGTACAGTTAATAGCCGACAATATTCATTTGGAGCCCAACCACGTTTATATTATCCCACCAGGAAATATCCTTACCGCCACAGATGGTGTATTAAAGCTCGACCCGATAAAAAATAAAAAAGTTAAAACTATCGACGTTTTCTTTTCGTCATTGGCGGTGGTACATCAAAGTTTTGCCGTTGGCGTGGTATTATCGGGCGCGTTAAATGATGGCACCCAGGGGTTGCAGGTAATTAAATCACACGGCGGAATAACATTTGCTCAAAACGAGGACGCTACGTTTGATAGCATGCCAAAAAGCGCTATCCGATCTGGTGCGGTTGATTTTATTTTGCCGGCAGAGCAAATTATTGCAAAACTGATATCCATCAATCATCCTTTTCGCACAAGCTACACCCCGGCAGAAGTTAAAGAAAATGAGCCTGAACAGGATGAGGAGATTTTTAGGCAGTTGCTTACCGTTTTACGCGTAAGGCGTGGGGTTGATTTTACCAACTATAAACAAAATACCATAAAGCGGCGCATTGTGCGCCGTATGGCGCTGAATAAAATTGAGAAACCTAAGGACTATTTAGTTTTTCTGAGAGAAAATAAAGCCGAGCAGGATGCATTATACAATGACATGCTGATATCCGTGACTGATTTTTTCCGCGACCCGCATAGCTTTGAGTTATTATGTAACAATATTTTCCCGGGCATTCTGCTTCACAAAGCGTCCGATGAACCACTAAGGATATGGATTGCAGGCTGTGCCACCGGCGAAGAGGCCTATTCATTTGCAATATGCCTGCAGGAGTTTTTGGGCGATAAAATAGCTACCCGTAAAATCCAGATTTTTGCTACCGATGTTTCTGAAACAGCGATTGCCAGGGCCAGGACAGGCATTTACCGGCAGAGTGAACTTGCCGGCCTTTCATCGTTCCAGGTGCAGCAATTTTTTAATAAGCTTGACGGCAGCTACCAGGTGAATAAATCAATAAGGGATATGTGCGTTTTTGCGCATCATAATTTGTTGAAAGACCCCCCATTTTCAAAAATTGATTTGGTGAGTTGCCGCAACGTAATGATATACCTTGAGCCGGTGCTGCAAAAAAGGGCGTTAAATACCTTTCATTATGCATTAAACGAACGCGGCTATTTAATGCTTGGTAAGTCAGAAACCATTGGATCGAGTACCGACTTGTTTGCACCTGTTGATAAACACCAAAAAATTTATCAATCGAAAGGTCCGCACGGTAAATATAGGAATGTAACGTCCGAAAAAAGTGAGCAAACGTTAAAAGACATTGACCAGGTAACGCCCGAAGCAAATAACGAGCGGGACATTAATAAAGTTGCCGACGCCATACTGCTATCAAAGTATACACCGGCCGGTGTTATGGTTGACCAGTTGTTTGATATTATCCAGTTTCGCGGCAAAACAGATGCCTGGCTGGCAGTATCGCAGGGAAAACCGAGCTTTAACTTACTTAAAATGGCGCGCGAAGGCCTTTCTTTCGAATTACGGAACCTGCTGCACATGGCTAAAACCAAGCAAACAATTGTACGGAAAGAAGGTATTTCATTTAGAGTAGATAATGAGTCGCAGTATGTTAATATTGAGGTAATACCCCTATCGGATACAGAGGAGGCTTTCTACCTGGTGCTTTTTCAAAATAGTATCCTTTCAGCAACTTTATCCTCGGGCGAGAACTCAACATCGTCCAAGCATGCGCAGGAAAATATAAACGCCTGGGTGCAGCGCATTGACCAATTGGAAAAAGAGCTATCCCAAACCCGCGAAGATATGCGGAACATAACTGAAGTGCAGGAAGCCGCCAACGAGGAATTGCAAAGCGCTAACGAAGAACTGCTATCAGGCAGCGAAGAGCTTCGTAGCCTGAACGAAGAACTCGAAACATCAACGGAGGAACTGCAAAGCACCAACGAGGAAATAACTATAGTAAATAACGAACTGCTCGACCGTAACGACCAGCTCAACAACTCCAGGAAATACACCGAAGAGATTTTTAATACCATACACGACCCATTGGTTATATTGGATAAGGATTTAGTGGTATTGCGTGCAACCGATGGATTCTACAACATGTTCAGGGTAAATGAAGAGGATACGGAGGGCAATTTTGTCTATGACCTTGGTAATAAACAATGGAATATACCGAAATTGCGGCATCAGTTAGACGTAGTGTTGCCGCAGCAAGGCTTTTTTAAAGCCTTTGAGGTGGACCATGTTTTTAAAACGATTGGCCGCCGTATAATGCAGCTAACCGCACGGCAGTTTGATACCTATACCAACGAAAAGCTCACCCTGCTTGCAATCCACGACATAACCGACAAAAGAAAAGTTGAAGAAGGCCTGGCCGAAGCCGAACGTCTGCTTGCCGAAAACAAGGAGAGGCTGCATTTTGCCATCGAATCTGCAGGGATTGGCGCCTGGGACTTTAACCCACTAACAAGGGAGTTGATTTGGGATAACCGGAACAAGGAACTGTTCGGCCTGGCACCGAATGATACTGTTGGTTTTGATATTTTTTTAAACTTGGTACATCCCGACGATAGGGACGATGTTAACGATGCCATAAAAAAGGCTTTAAAGGGCGTAAACGGCGGTGAGTTTAATATTGAATACCGCGCAATTGGCAAAAGCGACCAAAAGCTGCGCTGGATAAAATCAAAGGGCAAAGCGTATTTTGATAAAGACAACAAGGCTACACGTTTTATAGGAACAGTTTTAGATATTTCGATGGAGAAGGACCTGGAGGAAAATACGAAGGAAATGCTCCGGAAAAAAGATGAGTTTATTAGTATTGCCAGCCATGAGCTAAAAACACCGATAACCAGTTTAAAGGCATCGTTGCAACTGATGGAGCGGATGAAAAACAATCCATCACCAATGATGCCCCGCTTCCTGGACCAGGCCACCCGCAGTATGGAGCGGATTACCCGCCTTATTGATGAACTGCTGAATGTGAACAGTATGAACGAGGGCCAGTTGCGGTTAAACAAAGCATCATTTGTTGTTGCCAGCATGCTCGACCAATGCTGTAGCCACGTGCGAGCAGGCGGCGGGCACGAATTGGTTGTGCAGGGTGATGAAACGCTCGAGGTAAACGCCGACGAAGACAGGATTGAGCAGGTGGTAGTTAACCTGGTTAACAACGCGGTTAAATATGCACCTGATTGCAAGAAAATATATTTGATTATTGAAAAAGAGGACAACATGGTGAAAGTATCGGTACGGGATACCGGTGCCGGCATACCGCATGACAAAGTGCCCCATTTGTTCGACCGCTATTACCGGGCCGACTACGGTGGAGGCCATTATTCAGGCATGGGCCTCGGTCTTTATATCTGCTCTGAAATCATCAAACGCCATGGTGGCACCATTGGCGTTGACAGCGAAATAGGGTTGGGCTCAACGTTTTGGTTTACGCTGCCTTTGTAGTCTGAACCACTCCTCACCTTCGCGTCATTGACGGCAGGGTGTTTTACTTTTCCCCCGACATTGAAAAAGGCACATCCCCTTTCCCAGCCCCCCTGTGTTTATTCGGCGTTGCCGACATAGATGTTTCAAAGCTCCCATCCTTATTTTTCCCTCGCATCAGGCCGGTTTGTTTGTCGTACAGGTTATGGTAATTCTGGCTGCGTTTTTTGTAGACCTCAATTTCGGTAGCAGGTTTTCCTAGCGCTTTGCCTAATTGGTATATGGCGAAATCGTCATAAGCATATTCCAAAATGCGTGCGGCGTTTTCGTTATTTTTAACATCGTAAGGCACATAACCCAGCGTGTTGTAATAATCAACCCCGCGGCGGCCGGCAGCGTTGGGGCCTTTATTATTGGCACCATGCTTTAGGGCTTCATATAACGTTTCAATATCGTATCCCCGCCCATCTTTTAAATAAGCCTCTGCAACTACCGATGCGGAGTTATTCCCAATCATACAATCGGCGTACCCCGGGCTGCTCCATTCAGGCAGCCATCCACCTTCTTTATAATCGTTCACCAATCCTTCCTGCAACTGCTTGCTTACCGATGGATAAACCAAATTCAGGAATGGGTATTAAAGGATGTGTTAAAATTTGGGTTAATAGCGTTAAAAATTTTTTAACCGGGCCGAATTAACCGGTTTTTTAACCGGGGGACGGTTAATTGGGTTGATTAGGTTGGATTGGGTTGGGGAAATTAAAGACTACGATTTTTGTTTATTCCGCTACGCCGCTTCGATGTGGAAGCATAAGCATTTTTTTTATGAAAAGTGCTGACACTAATTTGTCAGTACTTTTCGCGTTTTTTAGGGTAGCAGACAAGGCAAAAAGTGCATTATTAATGCAGAAACAAGGTTTTTAACACGTTAGGGCGAGCTGTTCCTGTTCCACCCTGTTCCTTATGTTCCACTGTGAACAGGGTGGAACAGCGGCATAAACCTATGCCTTTATCATTATCCTGTATTTATTTATAATTTTATCATCATGAAGATTTTTTCGGAGCTGAAAAAAAACCTAAAGAACGACTTTTCAAATTTGACACCTGTTAAAGTTGCGTTGCTCGGCGATAACCCAACGCAATTACTGACTATCGCTTTGCGTGGAACAGGCTATGACATGGGGTTTGATTTACAAATTTGGGAGGCCGGTTTCGCCCAAATTGAGCGGCAGGTATTTGACCATGCTTCGGAATTTTATGCCTATAAACCCGATGTTGTTATTGTTTTTCATTCATCGCACCAGCTGCTTCAAAAATATAACAAGCTAAACCCGGAAGATTACAGCAGCTTAGCCGAAGAACGATTAAAGCAGGTTGAAAATCTGACGGCGGCGATAAATTCCGGCTTAACAGCAAAAATCATCTACTATAACTATCCCGAAATAAATGACGCTGTTTTTGGCAGTTACGCCAATAAAACGCCGTCATCATTCCTATTCCAAACCCGAAAGCTTAATTACGGATTGATGGAATTCGCCACGAATAATGCAGGATTTTACATTTGTGATTTAGCGGCTATTCAAAATCAATATGGTAAAGCAACCCTTTTTCAGCCGTCTGTGTATATCAATACAGGAATGGTTTTAAGCATTGATATTTTACCCAAAGTTGCCGCCCGTACTGTTGAGGTTATCGCTGCTATGTACGGAAAATTTAAGAAATGCCTGGTATTTGACCTGGACAACACTATTTGGGGCGGTGTGATCGGCGATGACGGTATCGAAAACATACAGCTCGGCAGCCTGGGCATCGGCAAGGCTTTTACCGAATTGCAACACTGGCTGAAAAAATTAAAAAACAGGGGCATCATCCTTGTAGCCTGCAGCAAAAATACGGAAGCCATTGCAATGGAAGCTTTTGAAAAGCATCCTGATATGGTTCTGAAACCCGATGACATCGCCATGTTTGCCATTAATTGGGATAACAAAGTCGACAACCTGCATCGCATTCAAAGTACGCTTAACATTGGGTTTGATTCGATGGTATTTTTGGATGATAACCCTTTTGAACGAGACATGGTCAAGGAAAATATCCCGGATATAACTGTCCCTGATTTACCCGCCGATTCCGCCGATTACCTTGAATATCTGTACAGTCTTAACCTGTTCGAAACTGCGTCTTGGTCAAACGAAGACGCAGAACGCACAAAGCATTACCAAATAGAAGCAAAACGAACTAATGAACAACAAAGCTTTGTTAACGAAGATGATTTTTTAAAAAGCTTAAATATGTTTTCGGTGGTGGAACCATTTACTAACTTCAATATACCCAGGGCCGCGCAGCTTACCCAACGCTCAAACCAGTTTAACGTACGCACAGTAAGATATACAGAAGCAGAATTGAAGAAGCTGGCGGAATCCATAGGCGTGTTCTCATTTTCATTTACACTGGCCGATAAATTTGGTGATAACGGCCTGATAGCTGCTGTTATCCTCAAAAAAGAAGATGACGACACTTTGTTTATAGATACCTGGCTGATGAGTTGCAGGGTGCTGAAACGGGGAATGGAAAACTTTGTGTTAAATGAATTGATTGACGCCGCCGCCAGAAACGACTTTAAATACTTAAAAGGTGAATACCTGCCAACAGCAAAAAACGGCATAGTGGCAGACCATTATGCAAATCTAGGCTTTACCGAACGAGATGGATATTGGACAATACCGGTCGACAACTATCAAACAAAAAACACTTTTATCAGCCGTAAATAATGGAGCACCCGGTAAATTATATTTATAATAAAATTGCGGCGCTTAACCCCATGCATGGCAAAAAGCTAAAAAAGAATATCGCTTTTTTTGATGATGGATATTATGATTTGGCAGATGCCTTCTTCGAAAAATACACCGGTATATTGCATGCACAGAACAAAACCTTAGACTACGCCATTGATTGTTACCTGCAAATGATTGCCGACGTAAATGCCGAGACAATTGAGTTTTTACGCACGGGCAAATACAGCAGCACCACGTTCGAAGAAGTAATCCAGCGCGTTTACGCCCGCCCGGAAACCATGGAATATTATATGCATGGGTTAATTATGTCGCAGTTTTTGTGGAAGCATCACTATCAAATAGTTGATTTTTTCATCAGCAATTTGCCTGCTTATAAAGATGAAACCAAAAGCTATTTGGAGATTGGCGCCGGGCATGGTTATTATCTTTCAAAAGCGCTGGAGATACTGGACGACAAAACGTTTTTTACGGTTGTAGATATCAGCGAAACGTCCATCGCGTTAGCAAAAGACTTTATAAAAGATGACCGGGTTGAATTTAATCTCCAAAATATTTACGATTTCAACAGCGATAAGAAATTCGACTTTATAACACTTGGCGAAGTACTGGAACATGTAGAAAACCCGTTACAACTGCTGGTAAAAGTTAATGACCTGCTTAGCGAAGATGGTGTGCTATTTTTAACCACTCCCACCAATGCTCCGGCCATCGACCATATTTACCTATTTGAAAGTGCCGACTTTATACGGGATATGATACATGTAGCCGGGTTTAAAATTGAAATGGAAGTAGATCTGTTGACCGAAGATGTATCACCGGAACGGGCCGCGAAATTTAAAATAGCCACCCTTTACGGCGCATTTGTTAAAAAAGATAAAGCAGCTTATTTATAACCCCTATGGACAGAAACGAGATATTAAATACCGTTAATAATGTTTTTATTGATGTGCTGGACGATGATTCGCTGGTTTTAACCGAAGCAACCACAGCTAATGATGTTGAGGAATGGGATTCATTAAACCATATCCAGTTGGTGGTAGCCATTGAGCGGCAGTTTAAGATCCGCTTTGCATCGCAGGAGATTTTGAGCTGGCAAAACGTCGGTGAAATGATTGATTCGATAGCCGCAAAATTAAACCAGTAGGCCTTCCCAACATGAAAAAGCCGTTAACCATTTTCATGATTAACGACTTATGCAAAGGGTTTTGGGTTTGATTATCTTTATTTGCTGCCCGAAACCTGCATTGGGTTTACACCCACTGACTGGCCCCGTGCTGCGGCAGCACTAACTTTTTGTTTAAACACCTGGAATTTTGATGGCTCCGGCATTTTGCCCCAATAGTTATTGCTTTCGTCAATGTCTGCGGTTTCGCGCATTGGGTCGAGTTTAATCGAGGCTACTTCTTTATCCTGTATGTAGAATTTGGAAGCGTGTTTTTCGTTTAGTCTCCAGATTTGCGCTGGTATCCGGTCAACAGTTTTTGTACCATCGGCAAAGGTAAATTCAACAATTATCGGCATAACCAGGCCACCTTTGTTGCTAAAGTCGAGCTGATAGAAGAATTTGCCGGCGTATTTGGTTTTATCCTCGTCAGTCATGGCTTCAGCAATGGCGCTCTGTTGAGGAGTCGCAAGTTCCTTGGTCATGTTATTGAATTTGGTGGTATCAACAGCAGCCAGGCCACGGTCGTATTTGTAATAAAAATCCTGTACCGAAGGGTCCTGGTCAACATAAAATTTGATATTCTTGTCTTCGCGGTTGCGGATTTTTGAGATATCATCGAAATCATTAACAGCCGGGGCATCAGCTTTTCTTGCAACCCTACGGTTAAACTGCGGCATTTTGCCATTCAGATCAGCTTTGGCGACCTTTACTGAGTCGAGCGAGATATCGCAAGGCTCGATGCCGTAAAACCAGCCCCTCCAAAACCAATCGAGATTTTCGCCGCTGGCGTCGCCCATGGTACGGAAAAAGTCGGCCGGGGTTGGGTGTTTAAATTCCCAGCGTTTTGCGTATTCTTTAAAGGCGTAGTCGAATAATTTACGGCCCATAATGGTTTCGCGTAAAATATTCAGCGCGGTAGCCGGCTTGGTATAGGCGTTCGGGCCAAAGCGAACAATGTTTTCCGAGTTCGACATTACCGGCTCCAACTCGTTTTTAGGCAGCTTCATGTAGTCGGTAATGGTATAGGCCGCACCTTTTTTGCTTGGATATTTGTTATCCCAAAGTTCCTCGGTAAGGTACTCCATAAAGGAGTTAAGACCTTCGTCCATCCATGTCCACTGGCGCTCATCGCTGTTTACAATCATGGGGAAAAAGTTGTGGCCAACTTCATGGATTACCACACCAATCATCCCGTTTTTGGTGCTTTCGCTATAGGTACCGTCTTTTTCGGTACGGCCGTAGTTAAAGCAAATCATCGGGTATTCCATACCATTTGCGGCTTCAACACTTTGTGCAACTGGATAAGGGAACGGAAAAGTAAAGCTCGAGTAGCTTTTTACGGTGTGCGCAACCAATTTGGTCGACAGCTTGCGGTAAAGGTTGTACGCCTCTTTACCATAATAGCTCATGCACATAACGGTTTTACCGCTAACCTTTTGGCCCATACCGTCCCAAACAAACTTACGCGATGAACCCCATGCAAAGTCGCGCACATTGTTGGCCTGGAAGACCCAGGTCTTTTTGGCAGTAGTAGGTGATGTTTCGCGTTTTTTAGCTTCGTCAAGTGTTACAATTTCAACAGGCTCGCTTGAAGTTTTGGCTTTGTTATATCGGGCAAGTTGAGTTGGTGTTAATACCGCTGCATAGTTAATACATTCGCCTGTTGCTCCGATAACGTGATCTGCCGGTACGGTCATCTGTACTTTAAAGTTACCGAAGGTTAAGGCAAATTCCCCCCTGCCGGTAAACTGGTGGTTTTGCCACCCCTGGAAATCGCTGTAAACACACAGGCGCGGGTACCACTGCGTCATAGTGAACAAGTAGTTGCCATCACCAGGGAAATACTCATATCCGCCACGACCGCCGAGGCTCATCCTGTCGGATATTTTATAGTTCCATTTTACGGTAAATATCATTTTCGTGCCCGGTTTCAAAGCTGCAGGCAAATCAATGCGCAGCATTGTTTTGTTAACAATGTATGGCAAGCTTTTGCCAAGCACATCAGTTATGCTCATTATTTTATCGCCATAGCCATTATCGCCGGCAGTTTTCGTAGCCCTGTCCAGCTGTAAGGTACCTGCCCCGCGCGGCATAAGCGAACTTTGCTGATAGTTGGCATTGTCGTTGTTGTTATGCTCGTTTTCGTCCAGTTGCAGCCAGATGTAATCAAGCGGATCGGGTGAGTTGTTATAGTAGGTGATGGTTTCGCTGCCCGTAAGCTTCAGGTTCTTTTCGTCCAGGTCGCATTTGATGTCGTAATCTGCACGTTGCTGCCAGTACTTGGTTCCCGGTGCACCGCTGGCGGTGCGTTGCTCGTTGGGCGTATTTAAAATAGTGCCCAACTGTTCAAATTTGTTACCATGGTTGCTTGTCGGATTGTTTTGAATATCCTGCGCCTTTACAAAAGCGCCAATAGCCAGGGTGCAAAAAAGTGAGGTAAAAACTTTTTTCATTGTTAATTATTATTTGTTTAGTCAGTTTACTAGTTAGTCGAAAATTCGGAAAAGACCGAAATTCCGAAAGAAAATTGGTGCTGTTATAACCCGAAATTATCATTCCGTATTAAAATATAAAATCCGAAATCGAAATTCCGAAATCCGAAATCAAAAAGGCAATCTCTCCAAAGCCATCTTTAAAGATAATGCAAAAACACCCGCCGACAAGAAAAAGACCCAGTCGCGGCGTTTCACCTTGATAACATTTAAGAACAGCACACCAATTATCAATATAATAGCCACCACCACAATTTGGCCGGCTTCCAGCCCGATATTAAATCCAAACAAACCTAAACCAATGGTTTGGTCCTTTGCCAGCATTATGCGGATAGCGTTTGCAAAACCCATCCCGTGGATAAGGCCGAAACACAATGCAAGATAATAATTTATCTTCGCACTTGTATCCCGCCGGTTTATTTGAAATATATTATTCAGTGCTGTAATAAATATAGTGCAGGGTATTAAAAACTCCACCCATTTGCTCGAAAACCGTATCACATCATAAACGCTTAACGCCAGCGTTAATGAATGGCCAATGGTAAAAGCCGTAACCAGTATCAGTACCCGTTTAATATCGCGGATTGAAAATACGCATGCCAGGGCAAGAATGAACAACTGATGGTCAAGGGCATCGGCACTAATGATGTGCTGCCAACCCATCTTAAAATAAAAAGCAAAGTCGGACATTGCGAACTAACCGATTTAAGCGCTAAATTTAAGCCGTTTTTTTAACTATAAGAACCAGGGTACCTTATGTGGGCTTTTATTTATCAACCGTTACTATATTGTTACATTGCATTGGGTATTGCGCTACCGGCAAAGCCATTAAAAAAGGCTTTCCACCCTATCCATGTAAGCACCACGAACATCAGCTATAACAACCAGGACAGTAAGCTGGAAATCATCTGCACCATTTTTACCGACGATTTTGAAGCTGCGCTGGCCAAACAATACCACGCAAAAACCGACCTTACCAAAGCTGAAATGCATGCCGCCATGGATGCACTGGTAAAAAAATACGTAACCGGTAACCTGCAGGTTAAAACCGGCACTGCTCCATTAAACCTTAATTACCTCGGCTTCGAAATTAACAAAGAGGCTACCGATGTTTATATTGAAACCGACAAAACACCCCCGGTTAAAAAAATAGCCGTGGACGTAAGCCTGCTGCACAACCAGTTTGATGACCAGATAAACATTGTGCACATTACCATAAACGGCGTACGAAAAAGCGAAAAATTGGATTACCCGGATAAAAGGGTGGAGCAGGTATTTTAACCTAGGTTTAATTGAATGAATGAAGGCAATTATATATAAGCTGGGACAGCCAACATATATTTACCGAATATTTGCAAACTATACTAAACAAATAGCAACTTTAGCTAAATTCCACTGGGATGAAATTATATAACACATATTTTTTATTGATCGGAATTATATTATTATCAGCAGGGATTTATTTAGGATTTTTCAGTCCGAAAATCCACGGCAATCAAATACTTAATATGATATTGGCATCAACAATAACTACTGGGTTTGTTTTCGTTATGCGAAGTTTTTATAAACCTAAAATATCCAAATAGCGATCCCAGCTGATAAATTACTTCTAAATGAGTTGATTAGTTAAAACAACGATTCAATTTAACCACGGGACGGCTTTCGCCGATATCTACGTTAATGCCGGGGCATCTGATTTTCGGTCAATTTTAAATTGGGCAGCTCAGCCAAGACTCCTGGCTAAATAAAAAGCTATTCTAAACTCAGGCAACCTAACCTGCTATCTTTCAGTATTGTTAAGTACAACTGCAATTAAACTATTTTCTTTTAAAACAGCTGTATCAAAACGGTGTTTTTACCCGTAATTAACAATACAACTATTGCATTTGCCGTTATTATACCGATGCTTTTGGTTGTTTTATTATATTAAACTTTACTGTATGAAAAAGGTATCCTCACTTATTTGCGCCGCTGTTTTACTGGCGATGATTAGTTCGTGTTCAAATAAAAGTACGCCGGCGCCCCCTGTGGACAACGGCGGTGGATTTACAAAAATAGCATTCAACGGCACGGGCGATATGACCGTAGCGCGCAGCAATTTTGCGGGCGCCGGCATTGGCGGAGCCGCTTTTTTTGCAGGCGGCAGCGCTGATAATGGCGCTACTTTTTCGAAAGTTGTAGATGTGTACGATGTGCTTGGAAACACTTGGTTTGCAGGCAATTTAAGTGAAGCACGTTATATGCTTGCAGGCGCAGGTGGTGGTGGTAAAGTTGCTTTTGGCGGCGGAAAAGGAGCAACAGGCGTTTCAAAAACAGTTGATATTTTCGACGCAAACAAAAACGTTTGGACTACCGCTCAGTTAAGCGAAGCACGGGCCGGCCTTGCAGCTGCATCTTTAGGTAACATAATAATTTTTGCCGGCGGAAAAGGTGCCGCGGGCGTTTCAAAAACAGTAGACATATACAATGCGCTAACTAACACCTGGACAACCGCTCAGCTTAGTGTCGCACGCACAGGCCTTGCGGCAGCTGCGGCGGGCAGCAAAATTATTTTCGCCGGTGGCGACAATGATGCAGGCGTGCCTTTAAATACCGTCGACATTTATGATATTAACACACAGGCCTGGACAACAGCTACGCTTAGCAGCGCCAAAGACCATTTTGCAGGAGCAGGCGCAGGTACTAAGATTGTCTTCGCAGGTGGAAACACCGCGGCAGCGGGCTTGGTGAATACCGCCGACATTTATGACACCTCAACCAACACCTGGACAACAGGCCAACTTTCCGAAGCACGTGAAGACCTCGCGGCTGCCGGCATCCCCAACAAAATTGTTTTTGGTGGAGGTTATAAAGGCTCCGGGTCATCAACCGTGGTTGATGTTTATGATATTAAAAGCGGCACATGGAGCACCCTTTCAATAAATAACGGGCGAAACTTGCTGGCTGCTGCAGCTGCCGACTTTGATATTGTATTTGCCGGTGGTCAATCAACAGGCGGCCCTTCAAAAGAGGCCGACGTGTTTACACTTTCCAACTAATTTAAAGTTGGTATACTTGCGCAACCGCACCATTTTTAAATGCGGTTGTGCTCGCCAATTCCAGGGGAAATAAGGACAAGGCTTAACAAAGTATTCACGAAAGCTGAGATCTTTTGCCACGCCGCACAATACGTCATACTGCGCTACCCCCCCCAGCTAATCCTAAAATCCTATCAATCCAATAAATCTTAGTTTTTTTTAACCCCTGTTACATTCAAAATTATAATGCTTTTGTGTGGAATGCCGAGCGTTTTCCCGGGTGTGGTATTGAGATAAAGTTTAAGGTAGCTGTCGGTTATACCTTTCATGGCATCGTCGGCGGCCTTTTTAAATTCGGGGTATGAGGCCGTTATTGCCTTTCGGAAAGTAATATTCCCTTTTTCGTCAACAAATGCCGAGTAGGAGTAGTAAAAATCGGTGTAAGCTTTGTGAATGGTAATATCATAAGTCGGCGAAAGATAATCATCAAACCCCATGCCTCCGTCTACGTCATTATCGGGCGTTACTTCTTTTTTAACCGTAATTAATGGCGTCTTCGGTGTTAAAACTGCTGGCTCGGTACCTGCAAAGGCGCTGTCGATTACTTTATCAGCCAGCGCAATTTTGGCTTTTATATAAGCAGTATCTTTCCTACTGGGCCTCCACACTTTTGAGGGCTCAGTATGCAGCACATTTTTTATGTAATCGTTAGTGTAAAACGTCATAAAAACATGCGTTTTCTCTTCTTGTATAATATTATCGTGTACATGCAGCACCATAAACTGCATGCTATCCTTTTTAATATATTTAAGCTTAAGCCATGCCCAGGCCACGTTGTAAACAGAGTCATGGTCGAAAACCACAGGAGTGTTCATGAACCTCTTCTTTTTCGGGCTGTAAATATTTACCGAATCTGTAGATGGGAAAGATATTTGCCACTCGGGCACCAACTGGTAACCAACCCGGCTAAACGACAGGCCGTTATCAAACGTACGCCTAACTTCGGTATACTTTATCCCCTGTATGCTTTTTAGCAGAGCCTGCGCTTTTATTTTATCAACCTGTAGCTTTTCCTTGAACTTTACCCTTTCAGGAACATGGTGACGGCACGAAACTGTTACTAATGGAAAAACGATTAATAAAATATATAAATATTGGGGGATATGCTTGCGGACAACTATGTTCATATACAATATTCGCGACTCTTTCAATAAAGCCGCTAAAATAACAAAATGTGTTAACGGATTGATTAAAAACTAATGCCGGGCGATATTGTTTCTCGCTATTTTTTCAGCAGAACACGTGCAGTTCATTAATTAATCAACCAACGCCAGCGCCTGTTCCAAATCCTTTATCAAATAATCCGCGTCTTCAAGCCCGGCATACATCCTTATTAACTGGTGACGGCCGTTGTTAGGGTCGTAATCGTTTTTGGCTACACCTGCTATGGCAGGTATTATTAAACTCTCGTGCCCACCCCATGATACTGCCATTAAAATATGCTTCAAGCCGTCGCAAAAGGTCTCTATTTTTTGTACCGATGAGTTCTTTAGCGTAAAACTAAACATACTGCCGCAGCCCTGCATTTGTTTTTTTGCCAGTTCTGCCTGTTTAAAACCGGGCAAAAATGGCCATAGTATTTTGTCGACGGCAGAGTGTTGCTGCAACCATGCCGTAACGATTTTGGCGGTTTCAAAGCTGCGCTGCATACGCAAGGGCAGCGTACGCAAGCCCCTGATAAGCAGCCAGGCTGAGTGCGGCGAAAGTGCGGGGCCGATATTCAAAAATTCATTGTTAAATATCTTTTTTATCAATTCGTGGCTGCCGGTTACCACGCCTGCCACCACGTCCGAATGCCCGCCCAGGTATTTGGTTGCCGATTGCGCCACCAGATCAATCCCCAGGGCAATAGGCTGCTGGTAAAGCGGACCGCAATAACTGTTATCAATCATGGTGATGATGCCTTTTGGTTTGGCTATATCGGCAACTGCTTTCAGGTCCTGCAACTCATAGCTAAAGGTATTGGGGCTTTCAAGATAGATTAGTTTGGTATTGGATTGGATGGCATTTTTAATTTGCTGCAAGTCGCTACCATCAACATAAGTGGCTGTAATGCCGAATTTCGGCAACAGGTTGTTAAAGAGCTTTATGGTCCAGCTGTATGGGTTTTCAACAACCACCGCATGGTCGCCTTGTTGCAGCAGGGCGAGTATGGGCACGGTAACAGCTGCAATACCGCTGCTGAAAACCAGCGCATCTTCGGCCCCGTCAAGCGCGGCCAGCTTTTTGCGCAAAATATTAATGGTTGGATTTTGTCCGCGCGAATAGAGCATCGCATCAAACTCTTCGCCCAGGGCTACCCGGAAATCGCTTACGCTATTAAAAGTAAAATTGCTGGTTTGAATGATGGGCGGCGATACGGCGTTAAAGTAGTCGCCCCGTTCTTCGCCAAGTTCATTCAGTATATACGATAGTTCCATGTTATGTTATTGTCCCTTGTTTCTTCTTGTATGTGCACACGTAATAAATAATCAGCCCAACAGCGTATGTTGCCAGGCAAATCAGCGCAGCATATGGGTTTTCTTTAAAAGTGATAAAAATATTAATGGTTACAAACCAGTACGAAATTATAAAAACCACCGGCACAAACGGAAACCATTTGATAGTGTAAATACCTGTACCATCAAGTTCTTTGGTTTTTTTGCGCAGAATGAATATCGCAACGGCAGCCAGCGAAAGACCTATGGTATCAAAAAACATCACATATTTTAGCATCTCGCTAAACTTTGATACAAAAAACAGCACCACAACTACCGCCGCTACAAAAAACGACATCCCGAATTCCTGCACCTGTGTTTTGGGGTTAACCTTTTTAAATATAGGCGGTAAAATACCATCCTCGGCCATAGCATAATATACGCGTGGGTTGGCCAGCACATTCACATTTACAAATGCCAGCACCGATAAAAATATCATCAGCGAAGTAACCTTGTAGCCGGTATCGCCAAAAATAACCCCCACCATTTTTGCAGCCAGCGATGGTGTTTGTTGCAGGCCGCCAATGCCCAAAACATGATAATAGGCATAATTAATACCCAGGTACATGGCCAGTATTACAAACATACCTGCCGCAATGGCTTTCGGAATATTGCGTTTGGCGTTAATAATATCGCCGCCAAAATTGATGGTTTGCTGGTAGCCGCCATAGCAAAAAAACACGGCAACCAGGCTTAAACCAACCGATGTAATAATGTTACCACCATATGGTACAGCCTGGATGGTTACCGGGCTCACATTACTTTTAAATACGGTTGAACAGATAAGCAGAATCATGCTCAGTTTAAATATTATCAGCAGGTTTTGGGTGCGGGCGCTCATTTTAATGCCCAAAAAGTTGATCACGTATAAAATAAGCACCGAGCCAATGGTGATAATTTTGGTTCCAAAATCATTCTGCAAACTTTCGGGGAGCAAAAAAGGCCTGATATAGTCGGCTCCAATAAGAGCCACTGCTCCAACCGATGCCGCGTTGCTAATAACCAATACCCAGTTAATCATAAATGCAAACGCGGGGTGGTAGCAATACGAAAAAACTTTGTAAAAGCCGCCGGTGGCCGGGTAACGTGCGCCAATTTCGGCAAAGGTAAGCGCGCCGCAAAAACTAATCAATCCGCCAAATATCCACGCGCCAAAAAAAACCCAGGCATTGCCCGCTTTTATGGCAACTTCACCAGGTGCGGCAAAAATACCCATGCCTATTACCAGGCTGATAACGATCATGGTAAGGTCGAAACGGTTAAGGATGGGCTTGATACTCATGTGAAAAATATGCGATTTGTTTGTTTTAAGATTTATTTTTTAAATTAATATTTTAAATTTGTTAGCTTTAGATCCCTGTTAATTAATAATAATTCTATTGTTTGCGCGGTAATGAAGATTGGTTTTAAGCAAATTAAGCAAATATTAGTTACCGCAATACTTTTGCTCAGTATTTCGCAGGCGATTGCGCAGCCAAAACAGTCGGTTACAGTTGTGAAACAATCTGCGCCTGCGGTTAAGCCGGCCCCTATGAGCCACCAGCTTGCCGAATTTATAAAGCTTGCTACTCACGCTGACGTGAATTTTAAGTTCCCCAGAGGCTTTAAAGAAATTAAAGCACCCGATAATGAAGATCTTTCGTTCGACTATGCCATGACACTGCCGGGCAAAGATTTTGAAATATGGTTACAGGTAAAATCGCAAAAAGAAAACTGGGCCAGTTATCAAAATGCACAGGGCAGGCCTAATGCAGAGCTCGCCAACCCCGACTCAACCTATAATTTAATAGCGCAAGCACACGCTGCTGCGTTTACCGGCGAAAATAAATTTTTTGTAAAACCCATGCCCCCCGAAGTGCTAACGCGTTATAACGCCGATGCAGGGAAATCATACCTGTTAACTTTGTTGGATTTGCCGGAAACCAAACATTATAAGTACGCATTGCTGATTACCCTTCAAAAGGACCATACCGGTATAATAGTAGCCGTTTGTTTTACCAACGATAAAGGGCCTGAATTTTTTAAGGATATGGACAGGGCCTCAAATTGCTTAAAGTTTAAGCAGGTAAAGAATTCGCAGCAGTAAATTACAGCGTAGCGATTTATAGCCCACCTTGCATTTCACACGCCATATTTATTTAATCACCTTTTTTAAATCCGCAACTATTTTTTTTGTAAAAATAATGGCGCCTGCATTCTGCAAGTGATATTGGTCTACGAATAAACTATCGGTAAAAATTGTGGTATTGTAGTAATTCAAATAGATGCCGCCTCGGCTCTCAATAATTGAGCGGCATTTCTCAAAATGCATATTAATCTGTTGCTGGTAGTAAACGGTATTAGCGAAAGATTTTTTGATGGGCGCCTGTATAAAAATAAATTTGATGTTTTGTTGCTTTAGCCACACAGCCAAACTATCCAGCCCGTTATAGTTGCTTTGGGTGTGCCTGGTTGGGAATTCGTCGTGAGCATCCCATATTTTACGGTTGATGTCCTTTGGCTTAACAGTTAACAATGCGCCGCCTTGTACATCAAAACAAATGGGGTATTCAAAATATTTTCGCCATATAATTTGATGGATGGAGTTATAATTTTTTAGATAAAAAAGTTCAGGCAGGTTGTTCCTGATAAAAGTTGGCGTGTTTAAATAGTTTGAGTAAGTACTATTCGGCAGCGACATAAATTCGCCCAGCGAAGCGCAAATAATAACATATTTAGGCTGATGCTCTGGTATAAACTTAGCCAGCATCAGCTTCATATCGGTTATTTGAGTACCCCACGATGCAAAATTATAATAGGACGTGTCCAGGTTTTGAGTTACCAGGTCCGACTTTAGTTCATATAGCGTTATTGACGAACCAATTGCCATCAGGTTTACCTGTTTAACTTGTTGCTTTTTAATATGCCGCATTTTTGCATCAAACAAATCCGAGCTTGTTACAATGGGCGCAAAACCAAGGCGAAACAATATCTCGAACAAAATAAAAACCGGCAGCCCAAACAATACTGCCTTAACCACGAATTTGTTTAGCTGCACTTTGTTCATCTCTAAAATTTAAAATAAACAAAGTCGGTTATATTGGTGGCGCTGAACACGAGGATGAAGAGTACCAGTCCGTAGTATATTAACATCTTTGCGCCTGGTTTATCAATACCATCCATTTGCAATGCATGTTCTTTGTCGCGCTGTTTCCACTCCGCAATAAACATGATGATGATGGCCAAAAGTGCAGCTGCCATATTTACCTTTTCGGTAATCGCAAAGCCTTTGAATAACGATGGCGAAAATAAGCGGCGGTAATAATCAAATGCCTGCCCCAGGCTATCGGCACGGAAAATAAGGAAGGTAAACATTAGCAGGACGAACATGCCTGCGCTATTTAAAAAAGTTTTAAAGCCGTTCTTTTCACCTTTTTTCTTTTTGTTAAGCGTGCCTTTTAATATTAGCGGGATGTAAAGGCACCCATTCAAAAAACCAAAAAACACGAAAGTCCAGCTAGCGCCATGCCATATGCCAATCAAGGTAAAGTTTATCAGTATGGTCAGTATCAAACCGAATTTGCCATAATCGCGGAAGTAAACGCTTAGGGGAGTAAACACATAGTCGGTTAACCACGATGTGAGCGAGATGTGCCACCTGCGCCAAAAATCGGCGATATTTTGGGCAAAGAACGGGTAGTTAAAGTTGCGCGTAATTTTAAAGCCAAGCAGGCTTGCCAGGCCGATTGCCATATCGGAGTAACCCGAAAAATCAGCGTAAACCTGTATAGTAAATAAAGCCATGCTGAACAATAGTGTGCTCGCTGGCAAAGTTTGGTAATGATTAAACACATCGTTGGTAAACGCGGCACAATTATCTGCAATTACAATTTTTTTGAACAGTCCCCACAAAATTTGGCGTAGCCCGTCTGCTGCCTGGTTGTAATTAAATACCCTTTCTTTTTTCAGTTGGGGGATAAGCGTTTTCGGCCTGTCGATAGGTCCCGCAATCAAGCTTGGAAAAAATGCAACGTACGAGCAAAACGTAACCGGGCTAATTGTTGGCTGTATCTTTCCATTTTTAATATCCAGCAAATAACTGATTATACGGAATGTGTAAAAGCTTATACCAAGCGGAAGGATAATATTAAGTGTTTGCACTTCAACCTTCACATTAAACCAGGCAAAAGCGCCTGCCATCGACCCGACAAGAAAATTAAAATATTTAAAAAACACCAGGCAGCCAAGTCCCTGCAATAAGCCAATCCAAACTAAAAGGCTGCGACGTTTTTTATTATCAGCTTTGCCAATGGCGATGCCTAAAAAGTAACTGATGATTGAGCTGCCTATAAGCAGGATGAGAAAACGCCAATCCCACCATGCATAAAATAGATAGCTGCCGGTTAATATTAAAAGATTTTGAAATTTGAGGCTACCGCTAAGCACATACCAGTACAACAGGAAAAACACAATAAAAAAGCACGCAAATGGTATGGAGGCAAACAACATCTGCGTCTATTTTGAGTTTAGCAATTCAATCAACCCGTACGACACATTCACGAATGCCACCAGCCGGTTACCGAACAATACCGCCGGCTTTGGCGGCGAAATTAAAAATGCCCCTTCAGCCACCAGTCGGTCTATTTCGGCAAGGATGTCATCAACCTCGAAACAAATATGGTAATACGTGATGTTTTTTTTGACGAATGTCTCTACTTGTTTGCCGGCTATCAACTCCATGTTAGTGCCATCGGCCAGGGTCAGCAACACCAATTCGGCGTTTTGTTGTACATCAAAAACTTTTTCGGTTTGTTTAGTAATGGTATGAATTTTAGAAATATTGGCTATTTCCTCATCAATGTTTTTGCAGGCAATACCTATGTGATGAAACTTCATACTTATTTACGCTTATGAGGGCCACTTACAGGCTGCGGCTGTATAATTACGGTACGCGGGCATACTCTATTTAGTTGCCATCGCACTTTAATAGTTTGCAACTTAGGACTTTCGACTTTCGACTCAAGACTCAAGACTATTCTAAATCAACCTGCATTCTTAAAATACATTACAACCCCTGCAATAACCGCTAATATAATCGCAATCAGCAAAATAATTTTCCCGGCGCTCCAGGGGCGTTTGCCGCTTACCTGCCCGGTATAACCGTTAATAGCAAACTGGTATGATTTATTTTTGTATACGTACGAACTTATCCATATCGGTAGTAAAACATATTTAATCATAACCTCCTGCAGTTCTGTTTCCGAATTATCGATACGTTGTTCATCCCCGCCGATGTCCTGCATTATGGTGCGTTGAATAACGGGGGCCATTGATGCCTTTGAACGTTCCAGCCCGTCCTGCGGACTAACCTGGTATGTTTCGGACCTGAACCCGCTGATATAACGTTCATCATATTTAACCAGCATGCTAAAGTCCCAGGCGCCAAGTTTGTTCAGCGTTTCCTGCGATACTGATGCACTGGCGCTGATGATGATATTCTTAAAAATATTGGCAACATTCCCGAAAACGGAATACCAGTTGGTGTGCCTAACTTCTCTGGTACGCTCTACCTGTTCGTCATCTACCGTTTCGTAGTAAGTTTCGGTAACGTAATAGTAATCGCCACGTTCGCCAGTATAGTTGGTAAGGGCGTTGGCATCGTAAACCCAGTACGGCAAATAAACCCCATCGATTGGCGATGATGCACCATTGCCTACTTTTGCAATCAGGTCGGCCGGGGCGAAGGATAAGCTTTTAAGCCAGGTTAAAAACTGCTGTTTAGCCATTTGCTGGCTTACCTTAAAGGGCAAAACATAATGCGGTTTCACATATTTCTGATTGTCCGACAAATCAACCACCAGGGCTGAACTACAGAAAGGGCATTTATCAGCAGTCTCATTTTTCTTTAAAACCGTAGTAGAACCGCAGTTATTACACCTAACTGTTTGCATTCCTTCGTCAAGAGTCGACGACTGGGTACTCTCTACAAAATCGTCGAAAGCAAACGGCTCGGTGTTATGGTCGTCCAGCGTACTGATCTCGTTGGAACTGCCGCAATGGTCGCACATTAAAGTTTGCGTGCCTGGCTCAAAATGCAGGGCTGCGCCACAACCCTTACAGTTAAGCGAATTGGTTATTACCGCAGTTTTTTCGTCGAATGCCATAAGGATGAGGTAAGGTGCTTTGGTTTATAATCAACCGGGTATTGCCGGAGGCATATTGTTAAAAATATCGGCTACTTCGGTCAAAGTGCTGGCCGCAGCCCATGCCGCCATTCCTTTTTTCCAAACCAATGTAGCAGCGGTAATACTTTGGCCCGATGCCATGCCGCTAAGCTGCTCCATACTGTATGGCCCTTCCGATTTGCCGTTCAAAACCACGAAGTATTGTGGTGCTTCGGGTACCGGCGGCGGTGCTACCGGTGGGGGCGCGCTGGCAGCCGGTGCAACCTGGTTATTTTGAAAGATGTTGCCCACTTGGCCCATCATGGCCGCGCCAACGCCTAGGCCCATGCCTGCCGCGCCAAGGTTACCACCAATGCTATTCTCTGCCGATTTTTCAATGGCATTTGCTGCCTGGAACTGTGCATAGGCCCCAAGGTTTCCCACAATGCCCATCTCGCTCCGTTTGTCGAGCGCCTGTTCAACTTCGGGTGGCAACGATATATTTTCGACCAGGAACTTGGTAAGATTAAGGCCCATTTCGGCAAAATCCGGCTGAATTTTGTCGGTTATCAGTTTTGATATTTCGTCGTAGTTGCTGGAGAGATCGAGCAGTGAAATTTTCGACTGTGCAATAGAATCCATCCCGCGCGACACTGCAATATTGCGTAATTGCCCATTTATGTCTTCAGTCTGGAAGTCGGGGTTGGTGGCCGATATTTGTGTAATAAATAACTTAGGGTCGTTTATGCTAAAGTTAAATGAGCCATAAGCCCGCAGCCTGACCGGCCCAAATTCAGCATCCCTGATAATTACCGGATTTTGCGTGCCCCATTTTTGGTTAAGGAACATGCGTGTGCTCACAAAATAAACATCAGCTTTAAACGGGCTGTTAAAACCATATTTCCAACTTTTCAGGTCGGTCAAAATAGGCATATTTTGTGTATTCAGCGTATACAGGCCCGGTTCGAAAACGTCGGCGATTTTGCCTTCGTTCATAAAAACAGCTACCTGGCTCTCCCGCACCGTAAGTTTGGCACCCATCTTAATTTCGTTATCCTGCCGTGGAAACTTCCAGATAATGGTATTGTTGGAAGCATCCACCCATTCAATAACATCAATAAACTGTTTCATCAACCTGTCAAAAATTCCCATGGCGTTGCTGGTTTTCGGATTTATCGCTTAAAAATATAAAATATTTTTATTTGTGGATGAGGTTAGGGGATTTATTGAGCTGGCGTTATAGATTTTGTCATTGCGAAGCGAGGTACGAGCGCGGCAACCGCGAACTTTACAGTGCGGCTTTGCATAGTTCGCGATTGCTTCGTTCCTCCTATGACATAGCTTTTTAATGTATATCGATTTAATATATATCGATATTCTCCAAATACTTATACCCGCTCCCCGTATTTATCATCAATACCTTCTCCCCTGCTTCAATCCAACCGGTGGCTTTTAGCTTTTTAAAAGCCTGCCATAGTGCAGCGCCCTCAGGAGCCATCAGCATGCCTTCGTTCCGGGCAATTTCTTTTAGGGCAGCACTCATTTCATGGTCGCTTATGGTAATGGCTGCTCCGTTACTTTCACGCAGTACTTTCAGTATTTGTCTATCGGCATAAGGTTTAGGCACACGCAGGCCGTTGGCAATGGTAAAACCACCATCGGCAAATTCAGACACCGGCAACCCGGCATTAAATGCGCTCACTATCCCGTTACAACTCTCAGATTGTACCGCAACCATGCGCGGGCGGTTGCTGCCGATCCAGCCTAATTGTTCCATCTCGTTAAATGCCTTCCACATACCAATAAGGCCTGTGCCACCGCCGGTAGGGTAAAATATCACATCAGGTAATTGCCAGTTAAATTGTTCGGCTATCTCATACCCCATGGTTTTTTTCCCTTCGAGACGGTAAGGTTCCTTCAAGGTTGATACCTGGAACCAGCCGTTTTGCAGCGCAAGCTCATTAACCAGTTTTCCGCAATCGCTGATGTTACCGTCAATAGCTACCAGTTCAGCACCGTACAGGCGGCACTCGTCTTTGAAAACCTGCGGGGTTAGTTTAGGCATATAAACTATAGCCTTTACACCAGCCCTGGCAGCGTAAGCGGCCAATGCGCCGCCGGCATTACCTGCGGTGGGTGTAGCTATGGTTTCAATTCCAAGTTCTTTTGCTTTTGATACCGCGGCGCTCAATCCACGCGCTTTGAACGAGCCTGTTGGGTTACCCGACTCATCCTTCCAAAAAACTTCATTATCGCCAACAAACTGCTTTAAATTCTCAATTGGGATTATCGGCGTAAAGCCCTCGCCAAGAGTTATTATATTTTTCTCATCCAACACCGGCAAAAGCTCCTTGTAACGCCACATATTGGCGGGGCGCTTAAGCAAGATAGATTTATCTAATCCTGCATCAAGATTATATGTTGCAAATAAAGTCGACCTGCATGCATCATTCACACAAACCGTGTTGATTACCTCAGCATTGTGCACAGTGCCGCATTCAGGACACGTTAAATTTTTTATTAGCGAACCGGTCCCGGTTTCAATATCAGTTACCATCATTATTATTACTGCAAAAGCAATAAAGCCGTTGCCTTACCTATCGTTTCTTTTTACCTTGATTCTTGATTTTTGCTTCTAATTTACGGCAAAAATATCCCCTTTGTTCCAGGTCGGCCGCGCATCGTCCTGTGCAACCAGGTAGCCAATTATAAAGTTAAGCTGGGCGTATTTTTTGCCGGCTGCAAAATCAAAAATACCATTAATATCGTCCTGTGGCTTATGATAATATTTGGCGCGCCATTTAGCCACAAAATCGTTCAGGTTGTTTTTGCCATCGGCGGTTTTGCTGCCGTATTTAATATGCAGAGCCGGTATGCCGTTTACCACGAAGCTGTATTGGTCGCTGCGTACAAAACGCACTTGCTTGGGTTCTGGGTCGGGTTCAACGCCAAGTCCCAAATAACCCGCCGCTTCATCGACCTGTTTCGCCAGTGAAGAATGCTCGGCACCCAAAGCAGTAACCGACAATAACGGGGCAATAATGGTAGGCATATCGGTATTCACATCGGCTACGATGCTTTTAACCGGCACGGTTGGGCGTGCGGCAAAATAACCCGAGCCGAGGTCGCCCAATTCCTCGCCGGTAAGCAGCACGGTAAGTATGGAGCGTTTTGGTTTATTTTTAATTCCGCTGTATATTTTGGCAATTGCCATTACGCTGGCGCAGCCTGAAGCATTATCATGCGCGCCGTTGTAAATAGAGTCGCCTTCAACCGGGCGACCGATACCCAAATGGTCGAGGTGGGCGCTGTGGACTACGTATTCGTTTTTCAGCTTAGTGTCGCTGCCTTCAATTTTACCCACTACATTGTAGCTGATGATATCGTTATAAGTTGATGCATAAGAGATTTTAACGCCAGCATCGATAGCAAACGATGCGGGCTGACCACCTTTCATTTGTGCCAAAAGCGCCGGTATATTTTTACCTGCACCTTTTACCAGGTTATTAAATATAGGATAGCTAAACTGGCCCAGCACTTTAACATCATCCGAATAAAATGTGCGTGAAATTACCACCGTACCATCTTTACCGATTACACTGTATTGGCCGCCACGTGCCGCACCAAAACGGGCAGCCGAATCGGCAGTACAGATGATAACTCCGATGGCCCCATGCTCGGCCGCTGCTTTTAATATTGACGTGGGGTTCATAGTATGCGCCATAACCGAGGAAGAAAATTTATCGGGGGCGCCGCGCACCACCAACACCACTTTACCTTTAACATCAAGCCCGGCATAATCATCATATCCAAGCGAAGGTTCGCTGGCGCCATAGCCTGCGAAAGCAAGCTGGCCGCTTAAACTTACATCCGGTTTGGAGGGGTTGGGCAATATGTTATAGTCTTTACCAGCCGTTAATGCTACTGCGTTTTGCCCGGTTAGTGCGGCATCTGCAGTGCCGGTAGTTGCTTTGCGCAGCTTTACTTCCTGCAGCCAGGTACCGTTTTCGCCAGCGGGTTTAACGCCCATGCTTTTTAGGCGACTAACCACATAGTCAACCGCCATCTGGAAGCCTTCGGTTCCCGGGCCGCGGCCTTTTAATTTATCATCAGCCAGGTAAGCAATGTCAGCCTTAAACTGCGCAGTATCAACTTTGGCAAGCGCCTGCTCAATTTCGGCGCTTAACTTTATCTGCTGCGCGAAAACGCTGCTTGCAAACAATACTATCACAGGTATAAATAATACCTTAAAAAACTTAATCATATTTCAGGATATCGAAGTTTAATAAATACCTCACAAGGTATTAACTAAGCATTTCACCTGCAAGTTGTTAGTAATATTGTTACTTAAGCCGGGAAACTTCCATCAACCATAACTATCGGGTTCTTTTTAAACACCTCCCAATCGGCCAGCAAACGTTGTTTTAAGCTTTGCAGGGTTATATCGGTTGTCCATTTAATATCCAGCACTTCCAGCCGGTAAATATGTTTTAATAAATTGTAGCACATGGTGAACTGGCCGCAGGCAATAATATTATCGCGCATGGTTTGTTTACCTGCCGGGAACCATAACGTAGTGCCCATGCTGGTGGCCAGGGTTGCAATCTCCTGTATCTGCGGACCTGGGGTTAAAACATTGGCTACTGCGGGCCACCAGGCTTTATCTTTCGACTCCAGGTTTTCGATTCGCGTTGTGGCGTGTTGTGCCGAAAACTCATAAATATAGCAGGATAATACCCGGTTCTTATAAGCCGGCATGCCATAAAATTCGCTGAAATACTGGCGGCGTATTTGTTTTAAAAACAGGTCGGTGGTAATCAGTAAGGTCGAGCTAAGCCTCGTTGCCAGCATTTGCTGCAGTTGATTAAACTTGATTTTGAAAATAGTGCCTATAAATCTAACTATCACCTTACCAAAACTACTTTTCAAACCGTTAATCGCTTTATTAAAGGTTAACACCGTCCAAAAATAAAACAGCGTATAAATGCCGGACGTAAGGACTAAAAAAAGACCTGCCCGCCGTTCCCAGCTCTCGGTTAGTATCGCAAGTAAAAAGCTTGCAACAAATATGATTACTCCAAACGGCATCAATTTTCTAAGTGTATCGATAGTAAGGTTTTTATACCAGGCATCGGCTTTTGGCGGGGTTTGGTAACCGTTTACAAAGTAACTGCCCACATCACATACCATCATCAGGTCGAACTGTTTTTTGGGCGGGTGTTCGGCCCTGAAAGTATCTTCCATCATCATGCTATACAGGCCCTGGTTGTCAACCACGCCGCCGTCAACCATGCAAAATGGCTCGTTTTGTACTTTAGGCAGATTTAACGGGTTATTGTTTTTGTAGTCGATAGCGGTAAGCATTTTGTTTACATCCGTTAAGCCGGGATGGATGTAATCATCCGGATAAATCATAGGCTCAAAACCACTCGGGAAGCAGGATGAAGTTGCAGCCAGGTCGCCAAGCTTAAGTTTGCGGGCTATTTCGGCATTGTTAAAATGCAGGTAATAATTGCCTACCGTTCGTATACTGTCGTCGTCGCCATTGGTTTGGAAGCGGAATGAGATACCATTGTTCAGTTCGGTCGCGTTAAAGCAAACCGTTTTGAGGTGCGGGTTTTCAGTGCGGTTAAAATAAACGTCGAACAGGTTGGTGTTGGGATGCGCGGCATCATTAAACAGCAATTTATCATAAGCTTTGGCAAACGAATTGATGATGTTATGGCTCTTTTCAATTTTCACCTCCACCTCCTTCCCATTTTTAACAATTGTGCGTTTACCAACTTCGTTCCAGCGTTTGGGATCGTTTAAAATGTCGCAAACTTCTTCCAGCAGCGCTTCGCCGTCCATAAAGTTTTTCATATTGTTGAAAAACGTAGCAAACTCAAATCCGGGTTTGAAAAGACATGAGGTATAATAGGCATTAGCCAGTGTGCCACCCGATGTGGAAGTTATGAAGGTAACATGTTTTAAAAGCGTGTCGGCCGCGTCTCCCCAGTATGCCCGATTAAGGTATGATATTGCGCCAAGGCCAAATGATGCCGCCCTGAAGCCGCCGCCCGATAAGGCCAGTGCTATATCGCCAAAAGGCGATGAGGGCTCTATGTTTATTAATTTCCGGTCGGTATCCTCTTTTTGCGCCTGTAAGGTAGGCTGGGTTAGTGAATTGGTAGTTGCCATGATTGTGCTTAAAATAAGGTTGAATAGTTAACCTAAAGTTAAGACTAAGATTCGTAGGATTTGTTGGATTATAGGATTTTTTTTGGGCGGTGAAATAATACCGTTTTAAAATCTTACAATTCACCAAAAAACTAAGATTCACGGGATTTGTTGGATTATGTGATTTTTTTCGGCCTATTGATACAATAGTCGCGTTTTGGTAAATCCTATAATCCTAGCAATCCAAAAAATCTTAGTTTATTGACGGTGCAGTTGCCAGAACAAATACACAATGCACCCTATAACGGTAACGGCCAAAACAATAAGACCGGTTTTACGACGGCGCTTGTCCTGCCAAATCAGCCAGGCGAAAAAAGCAATAAAGGGCAGTACAAAAATTGCCCAGAAGATAAGTGATGGTCCCATATGCCCCCTAACCCCCTAAAGGGGGAATTTAAAACTCTTCCGGCAAGGAAGAGCGGTTTATAATTATGTTAATTTTTATCAAACGTGGTAATATGTGTCCTTTCGTTCCCCCTTCAG
This sequence comes from Mucilaginibacter flavidus, assembly GCF_024055575.1. Taxonomy (GTDB): domain Bacteria; phylum Bacteroidota; class Bacteroidia; order Sphingobacteriales; family Sphingobacteriaceae; genus Mucilaginibacter; species Mucilaginibacter flavidus. Next base: position 740,092 of record NZ_JAMXOE010000002.1, read on the forward strand.
GGGGCCAGGGGGCCTACAACGGCATCCTCGCCAGGGGCGTAACATCCTGGCTAGTGAATTCCCCGTTTAAAAATTTATAATACCCGGCAATGGCAATCATGGCTGCATTATCTGTACAATACTCCATTTTCGGTATAAAGCAGCGCCAGCAATTTTTTTCGCCCAGGGCTAATAAACCTTGTCGCAAGCCTGTATTAGCCGACACACCGCCGGCTAAAGCAATATCTTTTATACCATATGCCTGCGCTGCCTTGCTTAATTTATTCAATAAAATAGTGGCAATCCGTTTTTCAACCGAGGCGCAAATATCGTTTAAGTTTTGTTGGATAAAATCGGGGTTGGCGGCTACATTATCCCTTATAAAATAAAGGATGGATGTTTTTAACCCGCTGAAGCTAAAATCAAAGCCGGGTATCTGCGGCTCGGGGAATTTGTATGCATCGGGGTTGCCCGAACGCGCGTGTTTATCAATCAGCGGGCCACCGGGGTAAGGGAGGCCCAAAATTTTGCTGGTCTTATCCATTGCCTCGCCGGCTGCATCGTCGAGCGTTTGGCCGATAACTTCCATATCGAAATAATCTTTCACCAAAACTATCTGTGTATGGCCACCTGATACCGTAAGGCATAAAAACGGGAACGTGGGTTTGTTATCGCCTATAAAATGCGCCAGCACATGGGCTTGCATGTGGTTTATATCAATCAGCGGGATGTTTTTTGCCAGCGCGAAAGCCTTAGCAAACGATACGCCGACCAATAACGACCCTAAAAGACCGGGCCCCCGCGTAAAAGCTACAGCATCCACGTCATTTTTGTTTACTTTTGCGTTCAACAGCGCTTGTTGAACCGCAGGAACAATATTTTGCTGATGAACCCTAGAGGCAAGCTCAGGGACAACGCCACCGTAGGCTTCGTGTATGGTTTGATTGGCAATTACATTGCTCAAAATCTCACCATCAACACAAACCGAGGCGGAGGTTTCATCGCACGAAGATTCAATTCCGAGTATTACAGGCACAGCTTTAATTATTGTTTTTGTTGAATTATTAAAATATTGATTTATTACGAATGAACGTTAAACTAAAAATTGAAAACGGTGTTAAACCATTCAGCAAATCAGCAATACAATAATTCACTAATTATTAAACCGCAAAGTTATTAAAAAAGCACTCAAAATAGCGTTAAGTATAGTATTGGTCATCCTGCTGATATTTAGCATCCTATTACTGGTGTTTCAATATAAGCCGGTGCAAACCTGGGCAGCAAAAAAAGCTGCAGGCTATTTATCCGAAAAATTCAAGACGACTGTTTCTATAGATGGCCTGTATATCAAGCCATTCTCCTCTGTAGTACTCGAGGGTTTTTATGTGCTCGACAAGCAGAAAGACACTTTACTGAGCACCCCGAAACTTGAGATTGACCTCGCCGGTTTTTCGCTTTTCAGCAGTATAAAAAATAAAATTATTGACTTTAAGCTGATACAACTGGATAACGGTTCGGCCTATCTTAAAAAACAAAGCGACAGCACATCAAACCTTAAGTTTATTATTGATGCGTTGAGCGGGCCTCCTGATACCACCAAAAGCAAACCCTGGCATGTGGAGTTCGAGAAAATCGCCATCAATAATTTCCACTTCCGCTTTAAAAACATGCTGGTTGATACCGTTATAAAAGGCATTAATTTTGACGACCTCGATGTAAAACATTTCAGCGCGGTTATAAAAAACATGGACCTTACTAACCATCTATTTAAAGGTAATGTGACCAACCTCACCCTAAAAGAAAAGAGCGGCTTTTACCTAAAAAGGTTTAATGCCGATGCCACCATTGATTCCAACCAGATATTAGCCCAAAACCTGTTTATACAAACAAACCACTCCACGCTTAAAAATTATTTCAGGATGAAGTTTAAGTCGTTTGACGATGTAGGCGCCCATATTGAAGATAAGGTTTACATGGATGGGGACTTTAAATCATCCAGGATATCATCGACAGACATTGCTTATTTTACAGATGGCCTTGAAAATGTGCGATTTGATTTAGGGGTTGATGGCCGCATAAATGGCTATGTAAATAACCTAAAAGCAAAACAACTGACCATTACAGGCGCAAAGGCAACTTATATTCGGGGCGACTTTAATTTAAAAGGACTGCCTGATTGGGACAATACTTTCCTGGAGCTGAACTTTGACCAGGTTGCCACCAACAAAGCCGACCTTGATTTTCTTTACAGTAATTTCGTAGGCAAACGTTTCGCAAAAACTCCGGATATCATAGCCAAGTTTGGGAATGTCAATTTTTCGGGAAGGTTTACGGGCCTGCAAAACGACTTTGTTGCTTACGGAACATTTAAAACAAAACTGGGCAGTTTCGACTCCGACATCAACCTGAAAATAAATAAAGCTGGTACGCCGTCATATAGCGGAAAACTCAACACCAATGCTTTTGATTTAGGCGAACTGCTTGATGAGCCCGACCTTGGCCGCATCACGATGAATGCCAACGTAAAAGGCAGCGGCGACGACCTGAAAACCCTTAACGAAAACGTTGATGCAAAAATAAGTGAGTTGACGTTTAAGGGTTACAATTACCATAACCTGGCACTGAATGGCACCTTCGCTAAAAAGATAGCCAGCGGTAAACTTACCATCAACGACAAAAAAATAAAGCTTAATGGTTCTGGCAGCGTTGACCTTAACCCCGCTTTACCGGTTTATGCCTTCAATGGCAATATCAACGAGGCCCATCTGCACGATTTAAAAATACTGAACGATACCATAACCTTTACCACCCAAATAAAGGCCAATTTTTCGGGCAATGACCTAAGCAATATTACCGGTGAGGCGGCACTTCAAAAAATAAGAATTGTTGACCCCAGGAATAATTATGTGCTCGATTCGCTTGATATTACGGCTACGGGAAAGGGTAATCAGAGAGCGATCAACCTGAAATCAGACTTTGCCGATGGGTATATAAAGGGCAGCTATGATTTAGCCACACTACCTTCGTATTTTAAAACCATCGTAAAAAAATACATTCCATCGTTAAAAACAGAAATAGTTACCCCAAAGCCACAGGATTTTTCGTTTAACCTTACGCTTAAAAATATCGACCCGCTGATTGCCATTTTTGTGCCCAACTTAAAGATACCTGACCAGGGAACTTTTATTGGTGAATTTAACTCCGAAAAGAAAACGGCCACGCTTTCATCGTACATAAAAACTATCCAGTACGATAAAATCGTTTTTCATGATTTTATTATTGATGAGGGCACTACCGATGGCTACCTGGGGCTGAACCTTTCGCTAAATAAAGTTAACATCACCGACAGCCTCTTTATAAAAAACATTACGGTTACTAACTTTTTAAAGAATGACAGCTTAAATTTCAACGTAAAGCTATCGGATAAAGATGCCGTTAACCAGTTAGATTTGTACGGACTGGTACAGTTTGGACGTGATACTACCGCTAAGCTGCATATCCTGCCTTCCGACGTGATATTAGAGCGTCAAAACTGGAAGATAGTTGAAAAGACAAGAATTAAATTTTTAGACGGCAAAACCCAGGTTGAAGGTTTTGAACTATCAAACGGGCAGCAAAAAGTCAAGATAGACGGTTTTGTATCAGACAACCCGGCGGATAAACTAAAGCTAACCTTTCAAAAATTCAGCATGGCTACGTTGAACCAGCTTACCAAAACAGCAGGTATACAAATGCATGGTTCGCTTAACGGCGATGTGAACCTCAGCTCGATTCTGAAAACACCAGGGGTTGATGCCAAACTGGGTATAGATTCATTGATGATGAACAAAACGCTGGTTGGCGATGTGAAAATAACCTCGACACTTGGTAACGACCGTAAGCAGGCAGATGTTAACATCAACATAAAAAACCATGGGCTTGAAACTATGAACCTTGCCGGCGTTTACCAGATTGGCCACGACACCGAGGATAACCTGAACTTTGATGTGAAGATGGACCAAACCGAGGCTATAATTTTTGAACCGTTCATAAAAGATTTGGTGTCGAACGTAAAGGGTACGGTATCCAGCAATTTAAAATTAACCGGCCCGGTTTCAAAGCCCAAGCTCAATGGTACCGTTAGTCTTAATGATATAGGTGTAACTGTTAACTATCTTAAAACGCCTTACCTGGTTAGTGATACCGTTGAAGTTGCGAACAGTGTAGTGAAAATTAACAGCATGCGGCTTAGGGATACCAGAAATGGATATGGCGATGTTACCGGCACTGTTGACTTAACCGACCTTACCAACCCCGATATCGAGGTAGAAGTAAACGCCCACAACCTGATGGCGCTTAATACCAATTTTAAAGATAATCACTTGTATTATGGTACAGCCTTTGGCACCGGCCGTTTCAGCTTTAACGGCCCGGTTGATAACATGAAGATTGATATTAAAGCCAGCACCGAAGCCGGAACGATATTTAATATCCCACTAAACACTTCGGTAACTGTTGGCGATTACGATTTTATAAAATTTGTGAGCCATAACGACACTACAAAAGCTGCGCCTAAAAAACTTGCTTTTAACGGGGTGACTTTAAATTTCGACCTTACAGTTGACGAAAAAACCGTTGTAAAAATAACTACCGACTACGGCGTGCTTGAAGGCAGCGGACAAGCGAAGGATTTGCGGCTCAACATAAACAGCCTTGGAGATTTTGAAATGTTTGGCAGCTTTTTAATTACCTCGGGAAAATTTGAGTTTACGGCGAAGAATTTTATCAGCAAAAACTTTACTGTAAACCAGGGTGGTACCATCCGCTGGACGGGCAGCCCGTCGAACGCATCGATAAACCTGAATGCAATTTACGAGGTGCGTGCCGACATACAGCCGTTATACCAGGCGGCCGGCTCACAGTCGCCGAAAGGGCGCTCGCTGGCATTGGTGCAGGCCGAACTGATATTAACCAAAACACTGTTACAGCCAACTATCGATTTCGACTTTAATTTCCCGCTCGACCCATCAATTAAAGAGGATTTGAGCACTTACCTTGCCGATAACAACAACCGCAGCCAGCAGGCGCTGAGCATTATTGTAAGGCGCAACTTTAGCAACGGCGCCAACAGCAACCTAACCAACCAGGTGTTGGGTACGGCCGGGGAGGCGGTTAGCGAGTTTGCATTTAATAAACTCAACAGCTTTATATCGCAGTCGAACATCAAAAATCTCGATTTAAACATCCGGTCGTTTAATGACCTGGGAGTGTCGTACAGGTTTAAAAACAGGCTGATACTTACGGGTAGCCTGTTCAACTCCTCATTAGGCAGCAGCAGCGATTTGTTTAATAACAATACCAGCTTGTTTAACTCCAGCTTTAGCCAACTGACCAAGGACTTTGAAGCGCAATATCTTATCCGTAAAGATGGCAATTTGAGCGCCAGGTACTCGTATCGTGTACTGAACAGTACAACGCTTAACGCGCTGAGGGGTAACTTAACCGAGCAATATGTAAATGGTATCGGTCTGGTTTATCAGCGCGATTTTGACACCTTCGGCGAGTTTATTCGGAACTTTTTCCGCAGTGGCACCAGGCGGACTGCGCCGGTTAACCCAACACCAATTCCCCCAACAAGTAAAACACCGCCGGTTACACCCGCCGTTAAGCCCGATGACGAGGAATAGTAGTTTGAAGTCTTAAGTCGAAAGTCTCAAATCCTGAGTGAAAACCGATGATCGGTTTAAGACTTCTGACTTTAATCTTTTTGACTCAAGGCTTTCGACTTAAGACTTTAGGCTTAGTACTCAAGACTTAAACTCAATGATCGAGCATAATGGTATGGTCCATTTTATCGCGCTTGGTACGCAAGTAGACTTCGTTATGTGGGTTCGATGCAATTTCGATAGGTACATTCTCGACCACTTCAAGACCATAGCCTATCAGGCCTGCACGCTTTTTAGGATTGTTGCTCATCAGGCGCATTTTGGATATGCCCAGGCTGCGCAATATTTGAGCGCCCACACCGTAGTCGCGCTGGTCCATTTTAAAGCCGAGTTCAAGGTTTGCTTCAACGGTATCCATGCCATTTTCCTGCAAGTGGTAAGCTTTAAGCTTGTTGATGAGTCCAATGCCGCGCCCTTCCTGGTTCATGTACAACACCACGCCTTTGCCTTCGCGGTTTATCATTTCCATGGCTGCATGTAGTTGCGGCCCGCAATCGCACCGGCATGAGCCGAAAATATCGCCGGTAACGCACGAGCTGTGCACGCGCACCAATACCGGCTCATCGGGTTCCCAAGTGCCTTTAACCAGTGCCAAATGATTTTCTCCGGTATCAGCCTGCGTATAGGCAATCATATCAAAATCGCCCCATTGAGTAGGCATTTTTACCGATACATCTTTATGCACAAGGCTTTCGGTTGCCAGGCGGTAAGCTATCAGATCTTTTATCGATACTATCTTGAGGTCAAATTCTTTAGCAATTACCAGCAACTCCGGCAAACGCGCCATGTCGCCATCTTCCTTCATTATTTCGCATATTACGCCTGCCGGTTCAAAACCAGCCAAAACAGCAAGGTCAATAGCCGCTTCGGTATGGCCGGTACGGCGCAATACGCCGCCGTCCTTCGCTATCAATGGGAAAATATGGCCCGGGCGACCCAGATCTTCCGGCTTTGTAGCCGGGTCAATAAGTGCAAGCGTGGTTTTTGAACGGTCGGAAGCCGAAATACCTGTGGTGCACCCCGCCAGCAAATCAACCGAAACAGTAAAGTTTGTTTCGTGCGATGTGGTGTTGTGACTAACCATCGGCTCCAAATTAAGCTCGCGTGCACGTTTTTGGGTAATAGGGGCACAAACCAGCCCACGCCCATGGCGTACCATAAAGTTTATGGTTTCGGGAGTTGCGTTGCGCGCAGCAGTTAAAAAATCGCCCTCGTTTTCGCGGTCTTCATCGTCAACAACTATAATGGTTTTTCCGCTTTTTATGGCGTCTATGGCTTCCTGTATTGTATTTAACATGTATACTGGTTATTTGAAAAAAGTTGCCGGTGAGGCAATTTTAATTCCTTGTTTTAAAACTGAATGCAAAGTTAGCTGATAATGAAATCAATCAAGTCGTTCCTTTGTAAATTAAGTACTTGTTTATTGCGTAATAAGTTGCCCTGCGGTAAAAAACAACCATTCAACTAAATAAACTCAATCTAACTTAATCAACTTACCTCCGCTTTCTTTCGCTTAAACAACTTGTTAAAAAACCGTTTATAAACTTCCATGTCAAATATCACAGAATCTGTTGCAGCCTTGTACGAAAGAAACGTGCCTATAGGTGTTATAATGGTAATAGCAACCCACGATCCTAAAATGGGCGAAAGGTCGCCGTCTTTTACCGCTTTTTCGCCGATGGTTGAAATAATGTAGAAAATAAGGAAAAAGATAACTGATACCACAACGGGTAAGCCCAGGCCGCCTTTGCGGATTATTGCCCCAAGCGGTGCACCAATTAAAAACAGAGCAATACATGCTGCCGACAGTGTGAATTTTTTCTGAAATTCCAGCCTGGCTCTGCGCACATTTTTACTGAGTTCGGTTACGCGCTCGCCGCGGTTTTTAAGTAAATCCTGTATGGAACGTGCCTCGCTGGATGCGCTGGCAATAATGCTTAACTGTTCATATATCTTTAAATTAGGTATGCTTTTGTCGCCCTTAATGGCACCAGCATATTTTTTTGCCGAATCGGGACTAGTCTTTATCGAATAGTATTTAATATAGGCGGTTATTAGTTTAAAATTCACCTGCAAACTGCTGTCAATCTGCCGGCGGCTCTTGTGCTCGTCATCATTAATCTGTTGAAGGTTCATCATCTGCAAAGCCTGTTTAAACTCGCTTTCATCAGTGCGTTTCATTTTGCTCAGGCCCGAAATGTCAAATTTTTGTTCCGTTTCCTTAAAGCGGAAGCGGGTTAACTTTTGCCGGTAGTTGAAATTATTGGTGCCCTTGGCTTCCTCGTACCTCACCCCGTCTTTAAGCTTTAGCACCAGGAACAGGCCATTTGGCGTACGGTACATTTTGCCGCTTTTGGCCAATAAAACAATAGTATTATTTTCGGACGGATTTTTTGAGTAGATCATGATGTCGTACAAGGTTTGCCCATCTGGATCTTTTCTTTTCACCCTGATAACATACCCCGGAAAACTACTGCTGAACACCCCCTCAGGCAAAAAATTGGCCGATTTTTGCTGCCGCGCATCATATAATAACGAGTAGTATTTTAAATTGGCAATGGGCAGCATATAATCTGAGAATACAAAGGCCGCCACGCTTAAAATAGCGACCACAACAAGCATAGGCGCCATGGCACGGCGCAACGATATACCTGCAGATTTGATGGCCACCAGCTCGTAATTTTCGCCGAGGCTACCGTAAGTCATGATGGATGATAGCAGCACCGAGAGCGGTAACGCCATCTGCACGTTGGTAGCCGATGCATACACCATCAGTTCGACGATGATATACCATTCAAAACCTTTGCCGATGAGGTCGTCGATGTATTTAAACAAAAACAACATCAGCAACACAAACATCACTATCAGGAAAGTGACTAAAAAAGGCCTTATAAACGATTTAAGCAGTAAAAGATGTATTTTCTTCATTAAAAATGCCCCTTGTGTATAAGCCCTAAGCCTGTAAAACGCAGGCAGCAAGGCCCGTGCGCTTGTTATTGCAGCTTATAACGCGCATTGCGGCTTTATCATACAAAAGTAGGAATATTTAAATTTTTTCAGGCCCCTAATGTGCTTATCAGGTATTTTACCTGGTTGTCCCAAATCAGCTTACGTTCGCCAATTGCGTCTTCGGCGGCAAAGTCGGTAATGCTGAGGGCAACGTCGCTGGTAAGTTCATCCTGTATAATTTCCATCTCGAAGTAATAGGAAGGGTCGTCATCCACCCAGCGGAAACGTACCAGTTTGTTTTCTTTAATGGCCAGCAGCTTTGCTGTTTGCTGCTCATCGTCCCATGTAAACGTATAAACCTGGTCGCGAACGCTCACGTCATCGGCAAACCATTGTGTTAATCCATTGGGCTCATTTAGAAAGCTATATAGTATCCGTGGAGATGATTTTATTTCATACTCTATATTAAATTTCTTCTTTTCAGGCATGCTCGGTTTATAATTGAATACTATTATGCTGTAAATGTTAACATTTTTTCTAAAGAAAACGAATTTCTGCTATATTTGCAAACCTTTTTCGGATGGGGGTTTGTTTAAGCGGTTAATATAATCTTATTTAAGCAAACTATCATTGATACCGGAAACAAAATAATCCGCTATACAGCGGACGGCAGTTCTTAAAAGTAACCAGTGTTAAATAACCCGGCGGGGTAGCTCAGATGGTTAGAGCGTAGGATTCATATCCGCTAATTAGCGGACGGCAGTTCTTACAAAGTAATCAATATTAAAATAACCCGGCGGGGTAGCTCAGATGGTTAGAGCGTAGGATTCATATCCGCTAATTAGCGGACGGCAGTTCTTAAAAGTAATCAATATTGAAAAAAATAACCCGGCGGGGTAGCTCAGATGGTTAGAGCGTAGGATTCATATCCGCTAATTAGCGGACGGCAGTTCTTAAAAGTAATCAATATTAAAAAAAATAACCCGGCGGGGTAGCTCAGATGGTTAGAGCGTAGGATTCATAACCCTAAGGTCGGCAGTTCGATCCTGCTCCCCGCTACTGATAGTCAGGCAGTTATGAGAAATCATAGCTGCCTTTATCATTTTTGTTAAAACAATGTTTAAACAGAGCAATATTTCAATGTAGGCGAGCCAGCCTACCGCTGCACCGTGCTGCGGTTTATACTTAAAGATACGAAAAAACATCGGCCCCGGACGAAAAATTTGCGATTTTCTTAGCGTGAATTTTACCAAATTCACTTTGGCGTATCGGTAAAAACCGTATCTTCATCTAAACCCTAATCCCTGATGAACGTCATTTGCATTGAAAATACGGCCTTCTATGCCCTGATTGATACCGTCATTGCCCGCATTAAGGAAAAACAGAACAATAGTGCTGATAAGTGGATTTCAACCGACGAGGCAATGACCATGCTGCGTATCACCAGCAAAACCACCTTGCAGAAACTGCGCGACGAGGGGAAAATACGCGCCTCGCAGCCGGGAAAACGCACGGTGCTTTATGACCGGGATTCGATCATCGATTATCTTGAAGATTTCACCTATGAGACGTTTGATATGAAATGAACTAGATAGTTAGTTTATCCCTAAAATCCCGCCGCCTACTTTTCTTTGCTTCTGCGGCAAAGAAAAGTAGCAAAAGAAAACGCAGGCCCCATAATGTGGAACCCGCGCTGTGCTTACTGAGTTGTTGTCTGACGCTAAGTTCGCGCCCACCTGGTCAATTAACTTTCGTTAATATCATGTTGGTTGGAACGGAAAACGTAGGATCGTAATGTTCGTTTCCCACTACAATATGTTCAGTGTTGGTTAGCACCCAATGGGCCTTGTTCGGGCCCCCCGCCAATAGTTCAAAGATTACATTGCAGCGTTTTGACTGCCTGCCCTCGTCTGCGAATATGAAATGAATGGTGCGCCGGTTTTTATCGTCGCTGTCAAAACTGCCGCTGGTAATGGTGGTGTCTTTCCCGCTCGACGAATGTATTATTTTTCCGCTTTTCACTAAAGCATAGTCTCCCTGGATAAGGTCGATATAAAAATCGTCAGTGCCGCGTTTGACATGCACCTTATCATTTCGCAGTTCAATTGTTAGCCGGGTGCTATCGTCCGCATACGTCCATTTTCCTTCGAATTTATGCAACTCGGACTGGCTTACATGGTGTCCGCCGCTTAGCATTCTCTGCGCCTTTGCGTTTGAAAGGGCGACGATTATTAAAAGTATGGTCAAAAGATTTTTCATGTTGGTTTAATTACAGGTGGTAACTACTATTGAATCAGTAACGCCATTAGTGACATTAATCGTATCGGTACTCCAAGTGGTAAAGGTAGCATTGCCTTTCAAAATCGTGATTCCGGAATTCTTCAGGGCTGACAACAATGCCAACTCATATGCGGTTGTTTTATCTCTTCCCAATGCTTCGTATACTTTTTCGCTATTGGAATAGTAGGTCTCAAATGTTTGGAATTGGGCTGTCGTGGTAAAGTTGGCTGCCGCAAAGGTCGCAAACTTAGCAGGGTCGTTTATCTTCATCATATATGTAGTACCGCTCGCGGTTACGACGCCCACGGTAAACTTTGAGATATCCGCTACTTTCCCGGCCTGCTGCAACTGATAGATAGCTTTTACGTCGCTGCCGGAGAATGTAGGCATCGTGCCGGTGTAATGGGAATGGATATAGCCGGAAAGCGGTGTTGCTGGCGAGAGTGCGATAGAGGCCTGTCCGGCCAGTCCCTGCACATATGCATAATTTCCACTTGCATCAATCATATATCCGACCTCGTTTGGCAGGGCCGTCTTTGATTTTAAATCGGCCATTTCTGCCTTAAACTTCGCATCGAGCGCAAGGGCTTTGGCCTGCGCACACGGGTCGGGAGGACATGGCTTTGCCGGTGCATCTACCACGCACGGTGTTTGGGCGGGTGGTGGTGGCAATCCGCCGTCAGGCGGCACGGGTATGTTGTCTACTCGCAACCCCACGCCATTTGCGGCATCGACTGCAAGCGGCGTGCAGGGGTGAACGACTGGCGGACCCGTATGGCTGCCCGGAGGACATGGCGGCGGCGGGGGCGGTGGACTAGCACTACCCCCACCACCTGGTGTTGTATTGCCATCATCGACATTGACACAGGTCGTTCCTAAAAAAGTCGCATACTGGAATACGCCATCAGTAAAATACGCAATGTACCAATCGGTACACTGTTTCACAATGTTGTTTGGCAGTAATTTGTCGGGGCTAATGCTTTGCACCTTCTGCGCGTTAGAACCTTCGTCTGTTGCTGCGCCCGTAACGAGCTGCCCGTTATGGTAGGCATATCCGCCCAAATAATTTCCTTTCGGGGTAAAGTAAAGCACCTTGCCGCTAAAGTCCGCATCATGCTGCCTATAGGTATTATGCCCTAATTTGCTTGTATCGTTTTTTACGTAACCCGAATCGGCAATTATCGTTAGGACATAGGCACTGTATTTACTGCCATCATTTATGAGGAGGAAATAGCTTCGACTATAGGCGGGGTTTTGATGGTTGTTGCCAAGCTGTAGCGCCGATCCAAATTTTGCGCTGGATTCAATCGGCATCTCAATTACATTGTTATTGATTCGAACATACGTTGCAGGATGCTGCCAGTCGGGCTTAATCCATTGGCTTAAGTCGTGGTTTCCTCCCGTGCCTTGGGTTATCAGCTTACCGCTGGCGCTGCCGTTTACGGGATAAGTGTTCTCGTACCATGCCTTTGCCGCCGCAACTTGCGGTGCCGACTGTGGGTCGCGTTTGTTTTCCTTTCGGCAACTGTGAATTACCAAGATGCCGACAAGCACCGCGACAACCGCGCATAGTTTGAACAATAATGGCTTAAGGGAATTTTTCTTCATATAGATTTAGCGAAAGGGTTTAGTGTGCCGCCAAGGTATGGGTAAAAGGGCTACCTAAATGTAACAATAATGTTACATTTACATTACTTACAAAGCCGCCTTCGTCCGCATCAAAGAAACACAGAACAAAGGGAAAATACGTACCTAGCAACCGGGAAAAAGAACGGTAACCCAAATTATCTTGTCCCTCATTGATATTCAATGAAGGGAATCGCTAAAAAATTAGTGTTTAAAATTATCCGGTTAAGGGTATTTTAACTACCTTTATGCGTTTTATTTTAAACTATGCGGTTGCTGTAGTTTGTTTTCTAATGTATAACGGTATTATGACTACCACTGGACAGACCAAAATAAACCAATTACTCTCATCACTTCCCGCCGGAGTGGTATTGCAGGCCTCTTGGCTTTCTGAGCAGGGCTATAATTCCGATTTGCAAAAAGCCTACCGCCGCAGCCATTGGCTTGAATCCATAGGGACGGGCGCGATGATACGCAATGGTGATACTGTTAGCTATGAGGGCGCAATCTATGCCTTGCAGCAGCAAAGCAACATGCCCGTTCACCCTGGCGGAAGAACGGCGTTGTCGCTTTTAGGAAAGGCGCATTATCTTTCCCTATCGGAAAAGAAGGTGACTGTATTTGGCGAGGATAACGCGCGATTACCAACATGGTTTTTAAACCATGATTGGGGCGTAGGCGTTGACTATTATCAATCCTCCTTCCTCCCATCGGGTATCGGTATGTCCGAGGTCGAGATCAAAACCTATTCGATCAAGGTATCTGGCGCTGCGCGCGCGCTAATGGAATGTCTTTATCTGGCACCTGAAAAAATGGCGCTGATGGAGTGCTACGAGCTGATGGAAGGCCTCAATAACCTAAAGCCTGCTCAAGTTCAGCAATTGCTGGAAAAATGCCAGTCCGTCAAAGTAAAGCGGCTGTTTCTTTATCTGGCGGAAAAAGCAAATCACAACTGGACTAAATTTCTGAATCACGAAAAAATTAATGTGGGCAGCGGTAAACGCAGTATCGTCAAAAACGGGGTCTATATCGACCGTTATCAAATAACTGTCCCGAAGGAATTAGCAGAACATGGCGAACGAAGCGTATAAAAAGCAGGTCAGTCTTTTACTCAATGTATTACCGGAAGTGGCAAAGGAAACCTGCTTTGCATTGCATGGCGGTACGGCAATCAATCTCTTTGTTCGGGATATGCCGCGCCTCTCGGTGGACATCGACCTGACCTATCTTCCTATCGAAGACAGGGCCGCATCGCTTCAACATATCGCTGAAGCACTGGAACGGTTAAAGGCCAGCATTGAAAAAGCGGTTCCCGGCACGCGTGTGATACACCGCAGGGAAGTAGCAAAGCTACAGATCGCAACACAGGCCGCTACAATCAAATTAGAAGTAAGCCTGGTAGGACGTGGTGCCATAGGCGATCCGGTAGAAATGCAATTATGTGCAAAAGCACAGGAAGATTTTGACGCATTCTGCGCGATTCCGGTTGTGCCGGTCGGGCAGCTTTACGGTGGAAAAATTTGCGCGGCGCTTGATCGGCAACATCCGAGGGATTTATTTGATGTAAAATACCTGTTGGCGAACGAAGGATTTTCCGAACAGGTCAAAAAGGGATTTCTGCTTTCATTGCTGGGCAGCGACAGGCCGATACGCGAGATTCTCCATCCGAATTTACAAGATCAACGTGCAGCAATGGAAAATCAGTTCGCCGGTATGGCCGATGAAGAATTTAGCTATGAAGAATATGAAGCAACGCGCGCCATACTTATTACTACTGTACGTACGGCCCTGACACCGAAGGATAAAGCGTTTATCTTGAGTATCAAAGGGCTAACCCCTGATTGGAGCATCTACGATTTCGAAAAGTTCCCATCTGTTGCCTGGAAAATTCACCATTTGCAGCGTCTCAAAGACGGTAATGCGGCTAAGCATCAAGAGCAATATGAGGCGCTGAAAAACCTCCTTGATAATATTTAGCGCGCCTAAACAGAAAACCAGGATGATTATTTGCCGTTTCAACGGGAAAAGATGATACTAATTTGCTGTCAGCAGCACCCGTCCGCCGCCTACTTTTCTTTGCTTCGGGGGCAAAGAAAAGTAGCAAAAAAAACGCAGGCCATTATTCGCGATCAAAGGCTGTCCGGGATTTGTTTTTAAAAATTCATATCTTTATGCAAACCAATCACGACAGCGATGGCAAATGCAGTAGAAGATGCGTTGAACCGGGGCAGCGCCGAACAACGCGAAAAAGCGATGCAGACCATAGAGGAAGCACGCCGCAATATTCAAATGAACAATGTGCAAATGGGGGATATTTCCTCAACTAGTGCAACGAATGTCGCGCATCAAGCGCAGGTCATTGAGGATGCCAAACGCACCATCCCCTTTGAAACGATGCAGCATGTCGATACGGTATCGCCGCCGATGAACACGCCGCCGGTGAATGCATCGCAGACGCATGGCCAAATGAATTCCAACGTCATCGAACTGCACCCCGACACAAAAAATACGATTGAAAGTATCGAGCAGGGAGAGGGTAACAATTATCTCAACCAAAATGCTGTAGATCGTGCCTTGGCGCGGCAAGCACAGGAAATGCCACAATATGAGGAACCGCAAAGAGCAATGGGCCGCTAAACGGCGACCCCATGCGCGCTTATCTATCAAGCAGCAGTTGATAGCGATATTAATAGGTGTTTCGACAGCCGTCGCACTATTGCTGTTTCTTCAGCAGACGTATCTAGTGCTTTTAATTGTGGCTCTAAGCCTATTGTTTTTAATAGGTGGATGGATCATGGAGCTTATCAAAATGAAAAGGCGATAAACGCAAAACCCCAAAAAACACTCTAAATACGAAGCCCCCTTGCACTCGCTGCTTGGGGGCTTCAACCTAAACCTTATCACAATAGGCGGAAGAATCCCGCCATATAGATGCGGTAAATATAGAATTTCTTTTCAAAAGTCGGGTGGAAACATATCGGCGATGCGCATGTGAAAGGCGCGTGCAAGTTTGCCGAGGGAACTCACCATGAAGTTCAGTTCTCCCGTTTCCAGCCGTTGAACCCATTCCAGCTTTACACCCATTGCTTCGGCGAGTTGTTGCTGCGTCATGTTCCGTTCGATCCGAAGTTCTGCCATCCTTGCCCCAACTTTGCATAAGGCGGCTTTGTCTGTTGTTGTCATGGCGGCGAAGCTAGGGTTTTTGCATTTAAAAATATTTTTTTGGATTTTCAATGCGCCGTATTATCTTAGCGCAAATCCTATTCCTTATGCCTGCGTTTGATTTTCCACTCGACCGAACTATTTATTCTTTTAATAACGACGAACCGTTCACTATCGGCAATGCCTGTGAAGGGGTGCAGATTTTTGGTGGGATCGGCTCCGGCAAGACCAGCGGCAGCGGCGAAGCGCTGGCCCGCGCCTTCCTGATGGCAGGCTTTGGTGGCTTGGTCCTCTGCGCTAAAAAAGACGTGCTGGAAGACTGGAAACGCTACGCGCGTGAAACCGGGCGCGCCGAACAGGTCTTGGTGTTTGACGATTCCGGCGATTTTGTGTTTCCGTTCCTGCAATATGAAATCGAGCGGGAGGGCGAGGGCGCCGGCTACACCGACAATTTAGTGCGGCTGTTCACCACTATCTACGAAGCGCTCGACCGCAGCGTCAAAAGCGAGGGTAGCGATCCCTATTGGGAACGCGCCATGCAGCAGTTGCTAAGGAATACCATCGACCTATGCATGCTTGCCCGTGGCACCGTCTCCGTACCACTGATCCACGATGTCATCCTTTCCGCGCCGATGAGCATCGCGCAGCTCGACACGGACGAGTTTAAAAATAAAAGTCTCTGCTGGAAGCTCATATTGGAAGGCTACGCAAAAAACCACGATAGATGGGCCAAGCATGATTTTGACTGCACGGCCGCCTTCTGGTTAGAAGAATACCCCAACCTCGCCGATAAAACCCGTAGCAGCATTATCTCCACCCTCTCGACGATGATGGATATTTTCCTGCGCAGGCCTTTCCGTAGGCTGTTTTCCGAAATGCCGGATGACCGGCGGAAGATCGCCTATCCCGAACTCTCCCATCGTGGCGTCATCATCATTTTAAACCTGCCGGTGAAAGAATTTGGCGATGCGGGCAGGGCGGCCCAGGTCGTGTATAAATATCTTTGGCAGCAAGCGGTAGAGCGCCGGGCGGCCACCAATCAGACCATCCCGGTGTTTCTGTGGGTCGATGAGGCACAGAACTTTGTCACGGAATACGATATGCAGTTCCAGGCCACCGCCCGCAGCGCCCGCGCCTGCACAGTGTACCTCACGCAAAACCTGCCGAACTATTACGCCGTCATGGGTGGCACGCAAAGCAAATACCGCGTGGACTCGCTGATGGGTAATCTGCAAACTAAAATCTGGCATGCCAACAGCGACCCCATGACCAACGACCATGCCGCCGAAACCATTGGCCGTAGCTGGCAGACACGCGTATCTTCCGGCGAGAGCTACGGCGCGGATTCTTACAATGTCAGCAGCAGCAAAAACGAAAGCTTCGATTACGACGTGCCGCCGCAATCCTTCACCAAGCTGCACAAAGGCGGCGCGCTGAATAACCGGACCGTCGAGGCCATCGTGTTCCAGAATGGTCGCTTATGGAAAAACGAACAGACCCATTTATTCGCAGAATTCACCCAATATGTATAACAGCAAGCTTATCACCCAACCGTTTGTCCACGGCGAGGTAACCAACAAATCCCGTCACGTAACGGGATTGCATAAATGGGCGCGCACTTCGCGCCTGGTCGGCACCTTGATGCTGATTCTCGGATGGTTCACCATTCCTTTTGAAGTGATTCTTCGCCGCGATTTCGGCCAACGCTGGTTTACGCCGATCAATTTCTATTTAGGTCTGTTGCTGGTGTTTGTATTTGCATTACTTCAGGAAACCTATGTCGCCGTATGGGGGCGTATCCAATCTATTTTCTCCTATATTGGCTTTATTTCGTCTGTAACCCCCAAAGAGGAGTTGCAAAAAGCGCAGACGGATATGATGGCCATCATGGGCTATTTCTTGCTCGCTTATGTCCTTATGGGACTTTACCACCTCTTTAAAATCAAATGGCGGAATCAATCAAACACCCCGATCCATTCCTACGATGACGGCACTTCCCGGTTGCGCTGGCTAGGCATCGTATTGATGTGGGTTTTGAATGTGCTTTCGATACCGTATATGGCGGTCTGTTTTTTGTTAATTCCGCGTAAGCAGCGCCAGGGGAAAACATTTCCGGTCCTCATTTCCAATCAGCAGGCATTTACCGACGTTTTCGTCGAACCCGCGCTGATTTTCACGCTTGCCTATAACACGTCACAAATCGTCAGTTTCTGGCTCTACCTTTCCGGCTTTGCCGTTCTCGTGCATGCGCATTGGAAAGAAATGGCACGCAGAAATAAAATGCTGGATTTTCAGGATGGCAAGGTCGAAGCCGAACTCATGCGAGAGTTGAGGAATTCAACGGCGCAAGAAAAGGCTCAACAAGCCCAATGGTGGAAAGCGGCGAAGGGGGTTCAGCCTAATTTGCAGCCAGCGTCGCAGACTGCTATACGATACCCTGACCTGATGGGAATTATTGAGGAGATGAACAGGGAGAAAGGTCATCTTGCAAGGTAATGCAATTCGCATTTGTGTTACGTAAATCTGTTTGACGCGTCGCGACTTCCATATTCATTTTAACGGCTTTTGGCGCTTATATAAGCGCATTTTATTTATATCTGAATGCTTTATATTTACAAAAACAATCTCGATGAAAAAATTCTTACTTTGGGTCGTGTTTACGATTTTAGCAATTGTACTATTACAAACGTTTATCAACAAAAATCTTTCGTCACCTTCAACATTCGTTGATCCCAGTAAGAGGTTTGAGAACTCTTGGCGGACTCCAAATGTTGGACAGGAATTTACAACAATTGCTCATGCCTTAGTTAAAAAAAGCATACCCTGCCCGGAGATTAAAGTTAGGAAGGCCACCGACGAGAACATTTATCTTTGCGCATGTAAGGACGAAAATGAACACTGGCGAGGGTATCAAATATTCGTTTCTTCTGGGGAGGCCTTGCCTTTTAATGACCCCACGATATTGATGCCTTCTCTATGATAAAGTTCATGGTTCACTAATACGAATTTCCTCCACAAATAGCCCATCTTCCTCAGTGTCGTTGCCAATATTCGCCTGCACATAACGCACGCGGTAGGTTATCAGATGTTCGTAGAGTGCCTTGAGATTCCTGCCGGTGACGGAAATACGTTTCTGCGTGGTGAGAATTTCGATACCTGCATCGGCATCAAAATTAATTTCGGTAAAGTAGGAATAAGGGACCGCCTTGCGGCTGCCGTCCGGCAATCGCAGGTCAAGGCAAAGGGGATTACTGCCGCGTTCCGTTGCAAAATAAAGGCTGGTAAAATGCTCGTCCGGGTCGAATTCGGAAGTGCCGCCGACCAGTTGCACTCTACTCTGTTCGAGCCGCTGTCTGAAGTCCATAATTTCTATTGGTTTGAATGTTCATGTATTCGTGTGGCGAAGGCGCTTTTTCCTGTTGTGTTCTGAGGGTCGAAAGCCGGTTGATTTCCTGCGCCTGTTCCTGCCGCTTCGCCATCAGCTCTGTGGCGGAGGTGCGTTCCGACGATTGGCTGACGGCATCTAATAGATGCTCCTTGTCATCGGTATAGATGGACACGGCCTGCCGCCCGCGCGACACGGACACATAAAACTGTTCCATTGAGGACGCGTTGAACGTGGCCGAGCTTTGCGAAATAATCACCTTATCGGCAGTTTTACCTTGCGAGGCATGCGAGGTGGAAACATAGCCCAGATTGAAATGCCTGAATTCCGGGGAGATCGTCGAGCCGTTGGAAAGCCGGATATTGCCGCCTTTGTCGAATCCCTCGACCTGAAAGACCGAGCCGTTAAATAAATGCTTGTCCTCATTGCTTCTTCCATTGGCGGTAATGCGTAACCTATCGCCCTCGGTGATCGCGAGTTCCCTCGGTTCAAACACCGTGAATTTCTTAGCGTCCAAAAAGGGCAGGTGATAATCCGAACCGCTCCTATCAGTCGCAAAAATGCCCCGGTCATCCGCACTTACCACGTCCATTTTATTCGCGGCCTTCACGCCTTTGCTGTGTTTGTGATAAATCACCACATCCCCGGCGCGATAGTTCTCTGGTAATTCTTTCTCCGCTTCCGTCAGCTGCCGCTTTCTTAGCACGGTATAGTTGCGATCCTCTTGCCCGATTACTTCCTGCGCTTTCAGCTTTTCCCGGATACGTTCGGTCACGACCTCGCCTTCGGCATGGGTCGGCGCGATCACCAGCACTTCTTTTACCTGGCCATTGGGCGCATAGGCAGCGCCACAATAATCGTCGGCGACCGCGTCGATCCGTTGGGTGCTATCGGTCATTTCATGAACAGCCCCCATGCGGTCGAGCTTTTTAAACCCTTGCTCCACCCTGCCATCGGAGAGCGATTCCACCGCTTCGCGGTAAGCCGCATTCTGCTGCCGTTGAATCTTATTGACGGTCACCGGCTTAATGCCGGTTTCTTTTTGGATGATGCGTAGCGCATCCCCGCGCTCCACGCTATTATGCTGTTTGGTATCGCCGGAGAGAATCACCCGTGCGCTTTGCGCCTGGGCGATTTCCAAAATGCGGTTCATGTCGCGGTTGGAGAGCATGCCCGCTTCGTCAATCCATATCACCTGTTGTTTCAACGCCGGATGGCTACTCGTCTGCTGGATCAGCCGCGCCACTGTGTCGGCGTTGTCAAACCCTTCGCTACGTTGTACGCCCCGGCTAGCTTCACTCGATGGCGCGAAGGAAAAAATTTGCTTCCCGGCGTCCAGAATTCCCTGCTGGACTTCCTTCATTAAGGTAGTTTTGCCCGTCCCGGCCTTGCCAGTAATCAGGATAATCCCATCGGTCGAGGAAAGTGCATGTGTGACACCCGCCTTCTGCTGGTGGTTAAGCAGCGGGTTTTGTGGCTCATACCCGTCATGAATAGGGCGGAATTTATTACGTGCGGCGAGGCAATGCTGAATCAGCTGCTTTTCTTCTTTCAGCGCCTCTTTCGTGGTGATGAAGGTGCGCAGCTTTTCCGCCACGGACAAAATATTGCTTTCCTGCCGAAAAGCCTGCCTGACCTGTTCCGGGCTGGCCTCGCCGATGGCCGATTTTATCGCCGTTGCCAGTATCTCTTTATCGCTGGCCACCGATTTACGTTCCAGATGTTGCCGCAGGGCAAATTGCACGGCACGTTCTGCCGCCTGCATGTCCGCAATGGGTGTCGATTTCCCTTTAAGCTGTCGCAGCGCGGCCTGTTCGTCCGGCGTCAGCCGAGATTGCCAGGCACTTTCCTGTTGTTCAGTAGACAGCGGCGAGCGCTTTGCTTCCCTCGTCTTTGCGCCGATCTGTGATTTTTGCGCCTCGTCGGTAATATGGTGTTCGCGCGTATAATCTTCGATTTCCTGCGTGCGCCGGGAGAATTTTTCCAGCGTCCGCTTTTCCAGCCCGGCCAGTTCAAACCCGTTCTTCGTCCGGGCAATCCGATAGCCGACTTCCTGTAACTGCTGCGCCAGTTTCGCATGAAATATCGCCTCATAATACGGCGCATCCTGCTTAATCTGCCGGAACTGCCCGGCCTTCCATTGGCCTTCGTCCCTGTCGAAGGTGGCATTGAACACAAAGCAATGGCTATGCAAGTGCGGGTCCGGTACCCCGTCGATGGGGCGCGTCGTGAAATGCGTAAACTCACCATAGGCGAGATTACCGGTGGCGCGGTTCTCATCTTTACCTTTGGCACGTACCCGTGCCTGCATGCCGGTTTCAATATCTGTCATCGTGCTGCGCACGGCGGACTGAAACGCATCGAGGATGATTTTTTTGTCATCGGCGTCCGCAAACGCATAGGCTAGACTCACCGATTTGCTGGCATTGAACGTGAAATCGTACCCGACCGTGCGGTCGGTATCGTTGCGAGGCGTTAATTTCTTTCCGGTAAAAGGCGTGATGTTGTCGCACATCCGTGCGAAATTTTTTTTATCAATAGAGCCCCGCAGTCCCAGCGCTTCCGCTGCTTTTCCGCCCCAGCGCCCGATCAGCTCGCTACCTTCGCCGTAATAGTCGAAAGCCGCTGCGCGCCCCTCCTGATAATACTGTTCGCAGTAATATTTCTTCGCGCCGGACGCGGATTTGTTCATCGTAATACGCAGCATGGTCAATCCATTTTCTGCGTATTAAAATCGAGTTTCCGTGCCGGAAATTTTTGGCTTGATCTGTTGAACTGTGGTTCCATCTGCTGCGAAATCCCCTCTGATGCTGTCGAGCAAATGCCTTATGCGCGGCGCATGACAGAGAAAATCGCAATCTTAGAAAGTAGGATTATAGTGCTGCGCAATTCGAAGGATTGCGGGAATGGTCAACAGTGGGAATGGCCAGATTGGTATATTCGGTGTGCAGGCGATTATTGTTCGCAAAAAAGCGAAACGTAAATATCGGCTATATCTGACCTCAGATTCTCCGGGATGCGTGCCGGAGTGAAGTAGTGCAAATCTCCCATAACAGTGCCATTTTCAGGATTCAAAGAATCTATCCTGACGATTTCATTCAGGCCCT
Source organism: Mucilaginibacter flavidus (assembly GCF_024055575.1). GTDB lineage: Bacteria > Bacteroidota > Bacteroidia > Sphingobacteriales > Sphingobacteriaceae > Mucilaginibacter > Mucilaginibacter flavidus. The sequence goes on from NZ_JAMXOE010000002.1 coordinate 762,285, forward strand.
CTATATGTTTCCCATTGAATGTTACTGACCTCACATAATCATCATAACTAAGGCCGAGGGTATTTAATTGTTCATTAAAAGCAAACGAGCGCTCGTAAAATGCTTCCATGGTTAACTTCATTTTTCTCATAACACATCATCGAAAAGTGCTTATATCTCTTAAAATCGTTATGCCTGCATGGTTAACCCACGGCTCCAATTCCACCTCGTTAAAATAACGGGCGATATTTTTTTTCTTACCCGTCAATCGATGGTTCGTTCCCACGCAGTAATATTTTCCGTCCTCTGATATTGCCGTAACCTGCAATCTTGGATAATTCCCAGTGCCTATCTCGCAAACCTTATCATTCACTTTATATTTCATGTGGAATCGTTGCTTTTTATAAAGCTAAGGAAAAATCCCTAATTACAACCGGTACTCAAATCATAAACGTAGATTTGAGTATGAAAGAATACGACCTGGACGAATTTATAAAAGGAATAACAGGGTTAAACTATGGGCAGGTTTTTTCGGCGTTGCTTAATGAAATTACGAAGCTAGATAACGTCTATAACAGGATGAAACCTGGAAAAGTCCCTTATGATTTTGGGCAATACCGTGACCATGTAGGAGATTTTTTTGTTTTCCTAACGACCAAGAGGATACCCCTAGGAATAGGTAAGGAGGGGGTGCTGAAATTTTTGCCTGTGATAAACTCTCTTATAGGCCACAAACAATTGGAGGACGATTTCCTGCAACTTCTTCAATAACAGGTAACGCCTTAATCCCGTTAATCCGAGTTTCGTCACAATTGATTTTCCATCAATCAATGTAAAGTGCCGCATCTAGTCGTCCACTTCCATTTTCGCCCTGGCACATGCAGCTTAATTCCCTTCCTTTCCATGAGAAACTGAAGCCGCCGCCGCGCCGGTCAACCTGCCAACACCGTTTCCATTGTATGGAGCCTCGGTGTTTCGGTTGACCGGTACGCTTCGCCGCGTCTGGGGCGACTTCGGGCCGTTCTCATAAGGACGGCAATGAAGCTGCCTTAATTCGGAGAACAAAATGAGCAGTCAAGACACAGACGAGAAGAAGACCAAAAAACCGGCTTTCATCGCCTATCAGGTTAGCGACGACATCGAACCTAATGGCTGGATCGCCATCGGCGCAGCATGGTCGCACAAAGATGCGAAAGGCTTCACCGTCCATCTAAATAGTTTTCCTAAAGATAGCCGCGTCATCCTACGGGCGACAGTGAAATAACCGTCACGGGCGAACTTCGGTTCGCCCGCTTTTCATGCGAGAAAGGAATATTAAATGAGATTAAGCGGGTGATTCTTTACGATTTGGTTCGGCTACAATATTTAGTGCTTAACATTGATTAAAGTATCATGTAATTAAGTAGCCTACCGATGGAGGGTTATTAACATGGGAATCAATATTGAGAAAGACCCGACCAAAGTTCCCGTTTTCCACCTTTTGATCAATAAATTATTCAAATCATTCAACGCTTGCTGGGTATTTCCCGCCCTTGCATAACATTCAGCCCTGTTCAGGTACAATTCATCCGTAGCCAGACCAGAGAATTTGCTGCCATATTGATCGTAGCTTCCTCTAAACCGGATTGCGCCGGTGACAACGATAAAATAGGCGGTTTTTCGCAGGTCATTAGTGGTATATAATCTGTAAAGTGTGCTGTCAACGATGCCTTTTCTACGGTTTAACACATCGGTATTTCTCATCGTTAAATGCAGGATATCTTCGGGAAGAAAATCGGAGCTTAAAGAAGAGGAACCCGGCGTCAAAGTATTGAAATCTATTAACGTGTTATTTACACTTAATGCTGCTGTGGCATACTTCATGGCATTTGTATAATCGCCAATAGCCAAATAAATTCTTGATAACATGGCATTGGCTGCTGTTTTGTTTGGAGTAGTCCGTTCAGAAGCATTATCAGGCAAACTCCCTGCTGCTGTTTGGAGGTCACTGATAATCTGGTCGTAACAGTCCTTGACGGACGCACGTTTGACCGGCTCGGTAAGATTTGTCGTAAGTTTTAAAGGTATCCCGGGATCGGAGGAGGCAGTCGCCGGGTCATAAGGCAGTGCAAAAGTTTGAACAATATTGTAAAAGGCAGCAGACCTGAAAAAAAGCGCAATTCCTTTCACTTCATTGTATGCGTTTTGGTTTACAGTGTTTATTTTTGCCAAGCCTTCGAGTACGGTATTCGTGCTGTAAATCTGTTGATACATGACATTCCAGTCCTGGTTTACTTCGTTGGAACCCTGGTAGATATCCCTGGCCCAGATGTAGGTATTGCGCTCGGTATTGCTAATGATCGAATTTGTCCAGACATCGGATGTTACATATAGATCGCCATCTGAAATTGTACCCATTGCCGGGTCATTGACATTAAACAAATTTTCATTTAGTAGTATGGATTTGACATCGTTCAATGAAGAAGCTATGATTAGTGATTGATCCGGCTTTACATTTAAAAAGTCGTCTTTTTTATTGCATGCATTTAATAACGCGCAAGACACTATTGAAAAGCATAGCCGGGTAATATTATTGTATGTTGTTTTCATGATTTGCTGATTAAAAGTTTGCTTTTAAGCCTATGGCATATGTTCTCGGAATTGGAAGTACTTCATATGAACCGTTAGCATAGAGATTCGGATCTAAATGGCTATGGTTTGCCCGCCAAAGAATAGCGACATTATTGATGTAATAATAAATTTGAAGCTTACGAAAAGGAAGTTTCTTCGAACTTAGGTTATCAAGGGTGTACGAAAGTGTAATATCCTGTAGTCTTATATGATCTCCTTTCGCCACCAAAGCAGTTGAATAGCTGTAAAATGTCTGCCGCTGGGTATCAAATGGAGGGTAGGCGGTTGATGGGACGTTGTTTGTAATTTCGTCTCCTGGCTTTTGCCAGCGTGTAATGAAATCGCTGTTCCCAAACCAGCTTTGTGCCAATGCGCCGTAATCAATAGATGGCTTTCTGAAATAATAATTAAATTTATAAATCAGGTTGAACGATAGAGAGATAGCATGATAAGTAAAATTATTTCGCAACGATCCATAAATTGTTGGACGCGAGGGGCCATCATATTTAAAATTATTGGGTGTTGTAGTATTGATGATGGCATTGTAATCTTTACTGACTATGCCATTAAGATAACCCTGGGGGTCGCCTGTATCATGGCTTAAGCCTGCCCATCTGTAACTGTAAATGGCGTACAACGGCCTCCCCTGTAAAGGAATTACATTTGTGCCATTTCCCGAGCCCGATAAGAAACAGGTGTTTACGGTTTGCTGAACATTATATTTAGTAACGATATTTGATTCCTTGCTAAATAAGAAATTGGTTACCCATTTGAAGTTATCGCTTCGGATATTTTCAGAATTTAAGGCAACATCAATTCCGCTACCTTTAATATCGGCATAATTGCCCCTGTACTTAATAAACCCCGTGGTTGGCGGGAGTTGCGTATCTCCGATCAAGTCTGCACCTTTCTTAAAGTAGATCTCGACGTAGCCTGATACTAAGCCATTTTTTGTGCTAAAATCTAAACCAAGATTGATGTTTCTAATCTTTTCCCATCTTAGATCGGGGTTTCCTGGTTTATCAACAATCAGGAAAGGAATGCCATAATAATAGTTGCCATTTCCTCCGATTTGCTTTTGGGTGGTAAATGCTGCGACCGTTTTGTCTACATTTCCATTATACCCGTAGGTTGCCCGCAATTTGCCATAATCGAGCCAACTGCTGTGAAAGAAAGACTCCTTGCTGAATAGCCAGGCAAGGCCGGTTGAATACAATGGCACTCCTTTTTGATTGGTATTAACACCAAATAAATTAGACTGGTCTATTCTGCCGCTTGCTGAAATAACATATCTTTCTTTGTAAGTATAAGCGGCATTACTAAAGTAGGAAAGGTAGTGATCGGTGAATTTTCCGAAACCCAGCGAATTGGGTATTTGACTATCATATGTGGATGGATAAGTCGGAAAATAGGTGACAGCATCGATATTTGACGTGGTGGAATTCTCCTTACTGTATCCATAGGCAGTATTACTGTTGCTTTGTGTAACTGCGCTGCTTATTTCAGCACCAGCAATGACATTCAGTTCGTTATTACTGTTGAATTTTTTGCTATAGTTCAGTTGAAAACGTCCGTGATTTGAGTAAAGATCATTCGATGATTGCTGAAGGATACCACCCTGGGGTATAGGGTAAGTCAATGTCGTCGATGGATAGCCTTGTGTAAATTGATTGATCAAGTCCCCGGTGTAGTAGGTTTGATCGCTCAAATAATTGTTGCCTGATATATGCTGTCTTTCATATTGATATTTGAGTTCGGCGCTGAAGCCTTTCAAAAAATCGTATTTTATTCCAAAATTTATCCTGTTGTCTGTTGAGGTTGACTTATTATCAGCATTATGCAGTTCGTCGAGGGGTCTGTATTTCCAGTCATAATACCTGCCGTTTCCTGCTGTATCGACGAAAGATGAAGCATAATCCTTTACAATGGATAATGAATTACTTTTACTATCTACAAGCTGTGCATAGGGATAAAGACCAGATTTTGTATTGCCTCCATTGATATTAGCAAGCGGACTATTCGCGGTTGCTGACGTTTGTACATAATTTACACCCGCAGAAATCGTTAAGTTTTTGACAGGATAGAAATTATAATTTGAACTGATTGCAAGCCTGTCATTCAGATTGCCGACTTCATTGCTTTTATTGTTATCGTATCCAACTGAGAAAAAATAGTCACTATTAGTGCTACCACCTTTTAAATTTAAGCTGTACTGTTGATTAACTGAAGGCTGATAAAAGTATTTACTAAGGTCATTTCTAACATCAATATTTCTTAAAGTATTGAGTTGATTTGCTGCTTCGGAAGAAGAAATGAGGCCGGAGCGTTGTTTATCAAGAATGGCAACTGCAGGGGAAACGGCTACATACCCTGTACTTAAATCATCATCATAATAACCTTTGCTGAATAAAGCCTGTTCATAATTAATGAAATCGTTAGAATTCAAAAAATTAGAATTGTATTTCAAATTTAGTTTTTCGCCTACGGTGACATTACTATTAAATTCTATTAAGGTCTTTTGATTTCTTAACCCATGTTTTGAGGTAATCACGATTACCCCATTGCCTGATTTTACGCCCCAAATTGATGCTGCCGCAGCATCTTTTAATATAGAAATGCTTTCAATACTATTTGGATTGATGTTGTTAATATCGCCATCATAAGGAAAGCCATCTAAAACGATTAATGGTTGTTTTTGTGCATTAATTGTACTGACACCTCTTATGCTTATGTCCGCTACACCATTAGAAGAATTAAGTGTATTACGATTAAATAATAAACCAGGAACAATGCCTTCTAACCGGCTTAATATATCAGTACTAACTCTTCGGTTTAGAAGTGGATTATTAATTTGTGCAAAACTTCCTGTAGCTCTTTCTTTTGGTAAAGTTTGGTAACCCGTAGAAACAACGCTCACTTCTCTAAGCGTGCTTTGATTTTCAATTAAGACAATTTTAAACGGCCCTGTTTCCGTTTGAGAGAAATTTACCTCAATTGGCTTGTAACCGACGAAGCTAATAATCAATGTCCCGGTTGTTTCAGGCGAGTTTATTTCAAAATCACCGTTCTGATCGGTAATAGTTATTGTGGAGCCTTCTTTGAGTTTGACGGTTGCCCCGTGTAAAGCCACACCGTTAGAATCTGTAACCTTTCCTTTAATCTGATTTACTGGCGATTGTCGATTATCGTCTTTTGAAGGATTTAGTCTAACACCTGTTTGAACAATAACAATTTTGTCATCTATAACTTGATAGGATAATTTATATGGAGGCAATAAATCGTTTAAAATTTGATATAAAGCCTTTTTCTTGACATGCATGGTCACTTCTTTTTTAGTGACCTCATTTATATTACTATAGATGATCGCAATTTTTGCTTTTTCAGCTATTTGATCAAAAGCCTCTTTTAAGGTTTTCCTTTCTAAATCTAAGCTGATTATTTTTGTTAGGTCTTGAGATGCAACTCTGCTGCTGGCAAATGCCAAATTAAAACAGCACCAGAGTGCCATGCTTAAAATCAGCAGTCTTTTTTTTCGTTTTATGGGTAATGGTTTGTACATAGAAAAAACATTAATGAAAGTTTAAAGAATAATTGCTAATCAGGTTGTAATTAGATAAGAGATATGGCGGTGGCTTATCACAAGGCCAAAGAATAGGCAAAGGCAAGCCCATAAAGCAAGTTTTCATATTTTTGCAGTTAGTTTTTTATTAGAATCTTTACTGGTTATAGAGCGTCGCTCTAACTATTCGCGATACAGCCTTTTAGTGATCATCACACCCCCCTTGTAAAATATATCGTTCATTTTTATAAACCACCTTTGCGTTTATTGCAGCGGCCAACTGGTCAAGCACAATGTTGATAGGTTTTGTGGTATCAAACTCACCATAACATAAGCATTGGGCTGATTTATTTTCCAATTCAATCGATAGATTATAATATCTACGAAAGTTTGCTATCACTTCCGGAACGGGCGTGCCGTTGTAAGTTAAAATGCCGTCCTTCCTTTTTATTTCAGTCTGAATGTTTGGTACACTATTTGTCTTTAGCGTACGAGTTTCTTTAGTAAAATCTGCACTTTGGTTAGGTTTTAACGTTACTTGTTTAATTTTTAAATTGGTTGCCGACCAAACTGAAACCTTGACGATTCCGGTAACCACCGTCACCGTCACTTTATTTTGCTTAAATGCTCGAATATTAAAAGAAGTGCCCACAACCTCCGTTTGAACCTGGCCGGTATGAATAATAAATGGATGTTTTTTGTCTTTGGCTACTTCAAAAAAAGCTTCGCCTTCCAGCTTTACCTCGCGATAATTACCTATTAACTGATCTTGGTATTCAAGAGAGCTGGAAGGGCTTAGCCAAATCTTAGTGCCGTCGTATAGCTGAAGCATCTGCTTTTCCCCTGGTTGGGTAGATAGATGCAGTAATTGTTTTAAATTTCGGGATTTATTGCGCTCCTTAATATACTGGTTAAAGAGTAATAACGTGGAAGACATGAGCACAAGCCAGAGCGCTGCGATTTTCAACCATTTTTTTATACTATAATTCTTTCTTGATTTTGACTCATGAGCACTTCGATCCCTAATCTCCTTTATGATTATTGATTTTACTTTGTTGACTGCAGTTTCGGTTTTTCCGGCGCTGTCCTTATCATTTTCTACAAATCCCAATTCTGCACGTATGAGGACCCTTAATACTTTTTCATTTTCGCCATCATCAAAATATAACAATAGCTGTCTTATCTCTTCCGGAGTGCAATTGTCTTCAAGATATTTTACAAAGAGTTTGTAAATGGATGATTGATTATTCACTGTTGTATTTTATCACAACATGCAAAAAGAGGATTTTTACACTATCAAAATTTAAAAAAATTTATTTCCGATGTAAGTTTCCTTTTTTACTGAGACTGTTTTTTCATTTTTAGTGAGACCCAGATAACTGTATTCTCCCTGAAGCAGGGAGCCAGTTATTATTTCATATAAGTCTTTGTAGTATTTCAGGCTAATCGGTAAATATAAAATAGTAAAAATGCGTTCCGTATCTCACCCCGGAACGCACCACATCGTGTGTCAACTAATCTCAGATCTCACGTTATACCTAGTTTTTTTGGCTGGTTAGCCTTATTCAGTTCTCAAACTCTTCACCGGATTCGTCAGCGCCGCCTTGATAGCCTGGAAGCTGATGGTGAACAGTGTGATGATAATAGCCGCTATCCCCGAAGCGATGAATACCCCAACACCAATGCCGACGCGGTAGGTATACTTTTGGAGCCAATTGTGCAGGAAATAGAACGCCACCGGCGAGGCGATGACACAGCTGATGACCACCAGCACGATAAAATCGCGCGAAAGCAGCAGCCAAACCTGGGCTATGGATGCGCCCAGCACTTTGCGGATGCCGATCTCTTTGGTGCGCTGTTCAGCAACGTAAGCCGCCAGCCCGAACAACCCGAGGCAGGATATAAATATGGCCAGCCCGGCAAACACGCCCGCCAGTTTGCCCACCAGCACCTCCAGGTTAAACTTGTGTTCATACTCTTCGTTCACAAACTTGTACTCGTAGGGGTAAGCCGGGTTATATTTCCCAAATATCCTCCCGATCTTGTCTATCGCGGTATGGCTGCCGGCGTTTTTCGCCAGTCGGTACGTCACCACAAACCCAAAGGGATTATGCCCGAAAACGGCAGGTTCTACCGGGCTATAAGGCGAATCCATCAGCGCGTCTTTTACCACGCCGATGATCTTTACCGGTTTTGGGTTGAAATTAATGGTTATCAGTTGATTAACGGGCTCTTTCAAACCGATGCGCCTAACCATCGCTTCATTCACTATCACATTCAGCGTGTCACTTTTCCAGTCGCCCATAAAATTGTGCCCGCCGGAAAAGGTCATCCCCAAAGTCTTAAAATAATCTTCAGACACCCATATTGCGCCGATATTCACACTTTCGTCGCCAGCATTTTTGCCCGGCCATTTGTCCAGCGAAAAATGGCTGTACACCTGCGTGGCCGGCGAGGTTGATGAGGCCACGCTCTCCACCAGCCCTGAAGCTAATAGATCGTTTTTCAGCGCCTCATACTGGCGGGAAAGGTCGCTATTCATGTCGGTCATCATTAGCCTGTCGGCGCTGTAGCCTGTCGGCCGGTTCTTCACATACTGGATCTGCTGGTAAACGATCACGGTACTGATGATCAAGGCAATGGAACAGGTAAACTGCACCACCACCAGCACCTTCCTCGGCATGGATGCCCAGCGGCCCATCTGGATGCTGCCCTTCAGCACCTTAACCGGGTTGAATGAGGACAGGTAAAACGCCGGCCGGCTCCCCGCTACCAAACCCGTGAAAAGCACAAACACGACCATGATACCCCAGAAACCGATATTGCCATAAGGAATATGGACAGCAGAACCCGTCAGCGAATTGAATGCCGGCAAAGCCAGCTGAACTAGCAGCAAACCCAGCAGGAACGATATAAAAGTGATCAGGACAGACTCCAGCAAAAACTGGTAAACCAAATCGATACGCGCTGAGCCGATGGCTTTGCGTACGCCAACTTCCCTCGCTCTTTTCTCAGATCTGGCAGTGGAAAGGTTCATGAAATTGATGCAGGCTATGGTCAGTACCAGCATACCGATGATGCTGAACAAACGCACATATTCCACAAAGCCCCCCGCAGGCTTGCCATTTTTAAAATCATTGTATAAATGCCAGTCCGCTAGCGGATGCATGATCACCTCTGGCTTTGATGACCGCATCTCAGGGCTTCTTTTATTGACAATGTCCCTGATCTTAGGGGCGATCTGCCCGTAAGTCACGCCCGGCTCCAGCGCCACGTAGGCGGAGAATGAATTGTAAGTCCACTTGGTACGTCCATCTTTGATCCAGCCCTCGGTTGCTTCTGAGTAGGCAAAAGGCACAAGGTAATTGAATTGTAGCGTAGCATTTGCAGGGATATTGCGGATAACACCCGCTACCGTCATGTTCTGCGAATTATCAAAGCGAATGGATTTTCCCATCGGATCGGCGTCGCCAAACAATGCTTTGGCGGTCGATTCGGTTATGACTATTGAATAAATATCCTTTAGGGCTGAATTAGTGTTGCCTTTAACAAACGGATATTGAAATATCTTAAAGAAATCCGCACCGACTGCTCCTCCGCCCAGGTACAGCTTTTTATCGCCCACCAAAAGGCCGTGGTTCATGCGGCCTATATTGTCAGCTTCAGCAACGTACTGTATGCCGGGGATCTCTTTCTTTAAAACATCAGTCAGTGGCAGCGCTATGGAAGTTTGGGTACTCGTGCCGTTATGCTGCGAGGTCAGGTTCATCTCAACCTGGTATAATTGCTTATAGCCTGGCAGAAAACGATCATAAGAATATTGGTTAATCACCCATAAACCGATCAGGAGTGCCACGGCCATACCGGCTGCCAGGCCGGTGATGTTTAGCATGCTGTAAACTTTGTTGTGCAGCGTATTGCGCCATGCGATCTTTAAATAATTTCTAAACATAAAATTGCGATTTAATTTCTCATAAGACCACTTGGGAGTGACTTCGTGACACGAAACTATCGCTGAAGAGCGGGAATGAGGGTTCAAGTTATAAGATGAACCCTCTTTTTTCAGATCGCTGCTGTATTCTCCCGGGGTTTTCCCGGTCATTCGCCGAAAGGCCCGGCTAAAAGTTGTTTTTGACTTGAACCCTGAGTCAAAAGCAATGCCCAGCAGGGTTAACCGGTCATAAACCGGGTTCTGCATTTTCTGGATCACTTCAGCAATACGATATTCATTAATGAAATCATTAAAGCTTTTTTTGAGCACCGCATTGATGATCCGGGATAACTCATGGAGAGTCAAGTCAAGCTTTTCAGCAAGTGAGCCTAAACTTAATTCCGGGTCTTGGTAATAGCAGTTTTCTTTAACGACTTTCTTCAGCCACGTACCTTTTTGCTTCAGTTCCGCGGGCGGTGACGGCCTGGAAACAAAAGGCGCATGCACCGGCACTGCAACATCCTGCCTTAAAAAGGACACGATTGCAATTCGGATGAAGACTATTGCCAAAAAGAGATACAAAGGATAACAAGTTTGGATATTCATCTGGCCATGGTAATAAAAATAATCCACGGCGGCATACGGGATCCACAATAGCCATAACAGGCCGAAACCCGTCAGGAAACGATACAGCCACCGCAATTCGTAGCGGTACCTTTCTCTTACATTATTAAATTTCAGCCGTTGATAAAAGCGTTCTATTAGCCTGAAAGACCAATACAAGTAGGTGCTGACCGAAATAAACGCTGCCAGGTGCAATACCAGGCTCATTTGCTGAAAGGTCAGTGTATTATATGTAGCCGCACCCGTCTTTATACTTTCCTTAATCTCCAGCCCCAGGACGGCCTGTTGCAACAACAAGGGACTGAAATGCAGCAGATCCTTCCACCGGATCTTATATTCCGGCCGGGTTGTTTTAAGCACATAAAAATAGATCAGGGGGCCAAGTGTCAGCGAAAATTGCAGCGGCAGCCAGCTCCAGTGTGGAAAGTAGGTGCCCAGCCGGATATCAACGCCCAATAACCAGGCCATCTGCAAAGCGATAGTTGCCAGGGCCAGGCCAAGAAACCTGTTGGCAGCCAGGTTAATCCTTTTGGTGAACCACAACAGCAAAGTAAAAGTCAGCCCGATAAATATCGTTCCCAGGAAGGCCAGGTCGTATGGGGCGATATGGAAAGTATATGCATTCAACTAAATTAATAACTCAATCGCTGTTCCAAATTTCTAAGATGTTGACAGATATAGAATTATAGTTTGCAGACTGTGGCGATTGTAACAAAAGCGAACATTTGGCTGTCCGGTTTTGAATTGATCATAAGATCAGGAACTGGTACATTATTTCCCCGATTTTGGGTCTCACCAAAAATGAAAAAACAGTCTCATAAAAGAGAAAAATCATATCCGGTGAAGTAAAATTTGCTCCACAATGAACAAGACAATTACATTTTTATTTAATAAGAAATATTGTTTAACGGTTTTATTAGCTTTAACTATCTGATTGCTAATAGTTGAGGTTGAAATTCCTAATAAGTTACTCACTTCTTCGTAACTTTTGCCTTCTAATTTACATAAGGTGTATATTTGCTTTCTTTGGGGAGGGAGAGTACCAATTGCTATTTGTAGAAAGTCGAGATTTTCTTCAGAAAGAATTGATTCTTCCTTATTTATTTCATAATCCACATACGATATTACCAATTTTTCAATTAGCCCGGTTATCCTTGGCTATTTTCCGGAAGTGCATATAAACCATATTTTCCGCAACTTTATTAAGAAAGGATTTAAAGGAGCCTTCCTGTTTTATATTTTGCCTGATTTCCCAAATCTTCAAAAACAGATCTTGTAACAGTTCCTGCGCAATGTCTTCATCTTTAACCAATCGAAGGATATTCCTGTAAATTGGTTTACTAAATTGATCGTACAAAATAGTAAAGGCCCGCTCACTTCCTTGTTGGAGTTGCTGAATTAGAAGCTTTAAATTTTCATTATCCGAAGTCATTTCTTTGCCTCCTAAATTGAAAATCAATGGCAAGCCAAAAGAAATGAAGGCTGGATTATTGTAAAATACAATAGGGCCGGTAACCCGCAAAGTCTAATGTAGCATGGCTCTGACAAAGCCAACCATTCCTTTCGTAATGGCCTCCAACAAAAGACATAAGCGAGCACCAGCCCTATCGTATATATAGGGTCGAGGTGCTGCACTTACACTCGCTGGATTAAATTGTCAGATTTAGCTGCGAGGCTCGTAAGCAGTCTTACTTATAAGCAAAAGGTAAGTCCTGCAAAATTATAAATTTTCTATTCTGAATGTTCGCATACTATTAATTTGAATAGAGAATGCTGCCATAATCAACAGTGTTCATTCATTCTCTTAATACAAAGATAATATTTTCATAAAAACTATCAAATAATAATAGTAGAAACTATTATTTTATCATAGTTTAAAAAGATATTTCTCGACCTCTCTTTTATCAGATTTGCATATGGGGGTAGAAATAGGTAGTATCATTCATGGTTTTGTGCACGAGAAGGGACTAAAAGCGAAGTTTGTTGCTGAATATGTTAATGTTAGCGAATCAACGCTTTACGATATCTACAAAAGAGACTCTGTAGATATCGATAAACTTATACTATTTTCAAAACTTCTTAATAAAAATCTTTTCCTTTATTACTTAAGTGAGGAACCATTAAAAAGCATGTTCAGCAAGGATATTGTTACCCTTCAAAATCGCATTATTGAATTGGAAACTGAATCAAATGCTAATGGAGAAAAATTGAAGTATTTATCTGATATTATTGAAACTCAGAAAAAAGTAATCTCATTGCATGAGGAGAAAACATCAATTAAAAAATTGACTATTAAAAAGAAAAAATAATTCAGGTACTTTACAATGGATAATTTGCCGTAATCCTTAATTTCTGATAATCATAAGCATTTCCCTTATCAAGAACAGCCAGCTCATCGTAATATTTATTAGCCAGTTCCTTAAAGCTGTTATATTGTGTTTTTCGATCAGCGATCTGCTTTTTATTAAACATCCATGATTCGTCACCAGTATATCTATAGGCAATATCACCATAAATTTGGGCGCGTAAGACTCTTGTTTTAAAATCCGACATGCCTAAGCTGATCGCTTTTTCAATTTGACTTTTCCCAATGATAAGGTTATCCAAAGCACTGTTTTCTTTTTGGTAGGGCCTGGCCATCAAATTATTACTAAGCGAATAAAATAAAGCACGATAGAAAAGACTAATGGTGTCGGTGGGATGGACTTTAAGAACTTTATCCAAGCTATCTACAATGGGTCTAAATTTTGCAGCTGTAAATTTCATGGTACCATCATTAATTAATACCTTCCCTGCAATAATCCTGGTCGGGGGTTGAGCAATCGCAGAAACTTTTACAAAAAACAAAAATGCAAGTATTAAAAAGGAGGAAATAGGTGCTTTCATAAGTGGCAATGCAAATAACATAGTTATAGTAAAGTTAAACGCTCATCGTTAGTAATAATTATAATTTATGCCTTAAAGTTTATTAATGAGTCAACAATGCCTATTAATCTTAATATATCTAATGATACTTAATTTTACAACTGCTGTAACGAGTAAGAAATGGGAAAGAAAAACGTTTATTTAACTACCGACATGTCATAAATGGATTATAAAATTAATCATAAAACAAAATATTGTAAATTAACTTATAAGTGAATATCTTTGCATTAGAAATTTGGGATGACGAAGGGAAGAAGTGTACGTTTTATACTGTACGTTGGGAGGATGCAAGCGAAAGTGAAACAGATAAGTTCTTTAATAAATACGACGCCATTCCTGAACTAAAAACAGCGACCCAGCAGATGTTAAGTTTTGTGCTGGATAGTTTGGGCGATGATCACGGGGCTATTGATGCTTTGTTTAACCGGTCGGAAAATGAAGTTACCGGCTTACCCAATACAGGTAAGGTAAAGGTGAAACAAGTATTGTTTGCCTATCCTAATTTCCCGCTTCGGTTGTACGCTTTGCGGATCAATAACCGCAGCGATATTGTGGTTTTGTTTAACGGGGGTATTAAATCTGCCTGGACAAATCAGGAGAGTAAAGATATTCACCTTAAATGGGTGGAAGCCTGCCGGTTTGCAAAACGGATCGAGGAAGGGTTAAAAGACGGTGAAATTATAATTGATGAAAATAAAAGGAGAATAGTTTCTGCCAATAATGACGAAGACATTTTTCTTTAAAAATATAAGGCTATGAGAAGTAAAGTTTCGCAAAGGATACAGGATGAAACTCCACAGGAAGTGCGTATTTTTGTACGTCAATATACTGATATCGTGGTAAGAATTAATGAGCTCATGCAGGAGAAGGGCTATACTCAAAAAGACCTGGCTGCAAAAATGAATAAAAAGCCATCCGAAATTAACAAGTGGCTTAAAGGAAACCATAACCTCACCCTTAAAACCCTGGCTAAACTGGAAGCAGAATTAGGGGCTCCACTTATCTATACTGCCCGTGAGCATGCTCACGCTTAATAATTATACTTATAATCTACATAGAAATCATGATGCAAGAAGTTTTTAATGAACATTATATCATAGGCGACGATACTTTTAAAGTAGTATTTCTTATCAAGGAAGGCAATAAGCTGGATGGTGGGATGATGCCCTATCATATTTTTGAAGTGCAAAAACTGGGTGATAGTACTAAATTCTTGTTTCATAAAGCGGAAGTGGGTTTCGGGGGGAAGTATGGCCTAGTCAAAGCTGATAATAAACAACAGCTAACCTGGACTCCTGAAGTTCACAGAGAATTAACAAATAAAATTTCCCATCAAAAAATTCCAAGTACTTTTTATATCAGGCCTGACTTACAAAGCCGGTTTATTGAATAATTGACATTACCTTACAATGCCAGAATATTCAAGTTAAGGTAAATAGATAGTGTTGATTTTAAAGAATCATTTCGATTCGCTATGATCGTAAAATACTCTTTTTCGCATCCAGCAAGGTAAGTACTATATAACCGGCCTTCCAATAGCCAATACAAAATATTTTTATAGGTCTGGGATGTTTTTGAATCACAGCAAAATCTGTTACAACCGATTTTTGAGTTGAGCAACTAAATAGAATCAAACAATATAACAACGACATCTTTCTCATATTGTAAGACTTAACATAGCGATATTCACTTTTGGTATAAACTTAGGTGCTGTCTTTTTGTTTTCTTGTCAACTGATTTAACGACCGCTAAGAACCGTTCAAATGAATAGGGCTTGGTATGATATCGGTTACTGTCATTTCATATTCTTTGATTCTGCTTAAAGTTCAGATGTCATAATAGTGACTTTAATCGGGGAGGGAATATCGGGCAAAGAGGCTCGGGCCTTGATATTGCTCATATAAAAATCAAGAAATACGAGATCAAATTCTCCACTTTTAATAAAAGCACCGCCGATAACGGATCAGTAAACGCGGCTACAAGCTCAATGAATGGTATCCTACTGCAATACTCTTTCAATATTTCATTGCACGAAAATTCATCATCGATCCCGATACATCTTATCACTTTACTTTCTTTAAACTCATTTAATTAAAAATAGTCCTTTTTCAAGGAATATAAAATGATGCCGCTGCAATTGGACGAGAAATCATTGCCGGAAGGTTAAATCTTTGGGTATGTCATCAAACATACCCCTATTTAGTTACCGTAAACCCCTGATATAAGTATTTATACCCTTTAGCAGGTCACTTAGTTTTGGCAGTAAATTTTATGTTTCAAAAAACGAATTTTTAGCATCATTTATGAACTTTATATCTGTCCAACTACGGCTATTTGTACAAGAGTCAATAGAACCTAAAAATTTTATCGGCAAGCATATAACTACATCAGAATTTAATAAATGGAAAAATTTTCTGGAAAAGGAAGAAGCTACAATACTTCTCGCGGTTTCAGAATGGCCTTTGAGCATTCAGGAATATGACCAAAAGCACATCGAAAGTTTAATTACCGGAATTGTCAATTTAAGTAATACGCTGAATGCCTACATTTTAAAAAATTCAGCTTTACTAAAAAATCATCCCCAAGCGCGGAGTATCAAGGAACATTACTATTATTCACTTAATCTATTGGAAGGACTCCTTTTGTCGCTGGGTGAATCCTTTCCGGCACAGACAGCAAGCGTAAAAATATCACAGGCAAATCTTCGAGCGGTTATACCCCGCTTAAAAGAAAAGTTTTATAAAGTATCGGATCATTTTAATGCCTTCGTTATTGATAAAGAACTATTGGATGTAGTCATAACCGGCCTATCAGCGCTTATAAATAAAAAAGACATTACCTTGGACGACACGAGGTACATCACATCCCTGATGGATCTGCTGTTAAAGGATTCTGAATTGGACAACAAAAAACTGGCCGACCTGCTGATCATTCACGATTTTAACACACAAGCGTTTTACCTCTTTTACCTTTATCAACTCAGGGAGCGCCTGGATGACATTCCCGGCCTGCATGAACAACGAGAAATGTTATTGGCGGAAAAGGACAGGCTTTACAACCTGACGACTGAAAAAGGGCTCACGATGCCATCTAAGAACAGAAGTCTATTTATGGAACTGGGTGAATTTGTAAATGGTAAATATACTTTTGCAAAAAAAAGGGTTAAGTTACAACGGAGGTTTATATGCGATACTAAAAACGCACAAACAAATTCGCGGTTCCTGATCAATTTACCGGTTCCGCAGTTTGGACTATTCATCAGGATGCAAATTGAAAAAGGATTTTTAGTAAAAGAAAACCTTGGCGAGTTATTCAAATTTTTTGCCGGTCACTTTTACACACCAAACACTTTGTACATTTCTCCGGATAGCTTGCAAAAAAAATCCACCGACGTTGAATTTGCCACTGCACAAAAACTAAAGGGACACCTGATTGGCATGATCAACTGGCTCAATGCCAACTATAACCTTTCCAATTATAATTAGTAAAGATGATTTTCAGCCGGCATTATATTGGTCGGTAAACATAACCAGGCCCACGTCACTCTTGCTATAATGATTTGAGTTATTAAAATAATTTGTCGATATTTGTTATTAATTATTACGATCATGAGCGACAAGGATTTAAAAAAATTGACCGACTTGGTTAAAGAAGAACTCAAAACCGTTCCTACAAAGGAACAGGCGCTTCAATCCTTTATTTCGGCAGGCATCAAGAACGACAAAGGAGAGTTCACCGCGCCGTATGCTATCTTAAATAAATTGGTTAAATCTGCCTGATGTATGAGTCCCGGCCAAATCTGATCATTGGTTTTCATGGCTGCGAAGAAGAGATCAAAAACAAGTTCATTAATAGTTCCAGTACCATTCAGTTGAGTGAAAAGCCTTATGACTGGCTTGGTCACGGCATGTACTTTTGGGAAAACAATTATGAAAGGGCCTTACAATGGGCCAAAGACAAAAAGAAGCGCGGAGAGATCAAAGTCCCTGCAGTTGTCGGGGCAGTTCTTCATTTAAATTATTGCTGTGATTTTTTGGATAGCCGTTATATTCAATTGTTAAAATTCCATTACCAATTGATGGCCAGCAGATACCACGCGCTCGGAGAAGAACTTCCTGAAAATAAAGACCTCGCCTACGATATTAATAAAGATAAGATTTTAAGAGTGCTGGATTGTACCACTATTGAGTACATGCATGCCGGGATATACAAGCAATACCAGTCGGAAATTGCAGCGAAGGGATTCAGTGGGATCAAGCATTTTGATTCCACCAGGGGCGTATTTACCGAGGGAGGGCCAGCCTTTACCGGTGCCGGCATTTTTGAAAAAAGCCACATACAAATTTGTATCAGAAACCCGGATTGTATTCAGGGGTTTTTCAATCCCAGAAAGGGCTTTGATTTTATGAAGTGGCTTGACAAAAAATACGGCAATACCTAAATATCAAAGAAATAGATATAACTAACTTTGTTGGCAAGCTGTGATAATGGATCTCAACTCCTCCATAAAAAAACCAAAAGCCACAATAACAGAAGTAGAACTGCATAGATTTTCTGTTTTGAAATTTTTCCTTTGATTCCCGCTGCAGTCAGTTATCTCGCATGATCAATGCCTCGTTTCTTCATAACTGTTTTAAGTAAACTGATTTCTCAACTGAATGTTTAAATATTACCGAAATAGAAATTAATACAAAAGGGTGTAGAACTGTTAATTAAACAATTGCAACTATAATTAGGTGCAAAGGCGATTACATGCTAATATACAAACACAATTATATTAGTCAAAATAGACTAAGTTAACCTGCGATATGGGTCTCCTATCATGGGTATAGTAAGCATCTACCGTTTCCAATAATTTCTTTAAAGTTTCGGTAACAAATGGCAGGTTTCCCACAGGTGCATATTTCTTCGGTTCCGGTTGTATGTGATTTCCTATCGTTGACAAAATCACTAGCCCGATATCTTTGCTGTAACCTAAATCCTGCCAGTATAAGGACAACTGCATTTATAAACATTTGCATTCATTTTGAGTTACAGATAACCTTCACAATCTGTAAACAAACTTATTGAAATTAAAAATTGACCGAGTTATAGTTATATTTGCATAGTGAAACGGAAAACCCCTGTATTTTTCCTGCTCCTGGCAGGTGTTTTTTACCTTTCATCAGTATTGGAGTTTGATCAGGAAGAAAGTAAAGCCAATTTTAAGCAGGAGCAACAATTTAAAATAGCAATCGAAAAACTGAATGACTTTCATTCCCCCGTTCAGTTAGCTATTTTATCCCTGCTAATTGTTTTTGGCGTTGTTATATTACCATTTTGCACTAAAATAAACCCTCAAAAACTTTCTAATCTTTCCCGATTTCTACCACCCGAAAGGTTGTTTTTGCAATACTCCGTTTTTCGTATCTGATTTTATTTCCAGTTCTCAAATTCGCCTGTCATTTATCCGGCAGGTACTTTATGGAAATTAAAAATCACAATCAATGACAGATTCTATATTTCTGCAATTATCCGCTGATTCGGGTATTGTAGCCACCCTTATTTTAACCGTCAATTACCTGTTTGGCATATTGATCATTACATCTTATCAAAGATCATCCCTTTATAACAGGTTACCTAAAGCCCTAAAAAGCTTTAATATCTATAACTGGCATAACCGGACAGCTTACATTGCTTTGTCCATCATATTGCTGCATCCGGTGTTATTGCTCTTTGACCCAGCAACAAAATTTTCATTTATTGACCTTGTTTTTCCCGTTCATGCGCCCACTCAAAAGCTTTTTGTGGCTTTAGGCACGATCTCCATGTTTGCCATTGTACTGGTTATCCTGACAACGCAAAAATTTGTAAAAAACCGGCTTGGGTTTCGCACCTGGAAAAATATTCACTTAATTTCTTACGCAACAGGTTTGCTTTTCGTTGTGCATGGGATTGTGATGGACCCGGAATTAAAGAACAGGCCGGTTGATTTCCTGGATGCGGAAAAGGTAGCCAGTGAAGCATGTTTATTGGTTTTATTAGCTGCAATCTTTTTCAGGGTTCGTTTCGAGATCGGAAAAAGACAATCAGCAAAGTTTTATAAACTGCACATCTCGCAAATAGTCACAGAAACAATTGATACAAAAACCTTTGTACTAAATATACCGGAAAAGCTCAAAAGTGCATTTAAATATACATCGGGTCAATTTATCCAGTTAAAAATATCAGTGAACGGTAAGGAGTATAAAAGGGCATATTCGCTTGCCAGTTCGCCGTATTCAGATAATACGTTTTATTTTACGGTTAAGCGGGTGAAAGATGGTGTCGTATCCAATCTTTTAAATGATAATCTGAAGCCAGGCAACGAGCTTTTTGTCCTTCCGCCAGCGGGCAATTTTTTTAAAGAAAACCATTTAACGAATCCTTCTCATTTTGTCTTTTTTGCCGGTGGAAGTGGCATTACACCCATTTTCTCTATTATTAAATCTTTATTGCTCAGGCAGTCACATACACATGTTTCCCTGATCTATGCTAACCGGGAATTGGGTTCAGTTATTTTTAAGGAGAAATTGGAAGAGTTACAGGCTTTTTACCAGGGAAGATTTTCGGTAACCCATATTTTAAGTGCTGCTTCAGTGGGATGGGACGGATTGAAGGGGCGAATTGATCAAGATAAAATAGTTCAGTTTATGAATAGATGGAAGAACATGCCGGTTGCAGATACTGTCTATTACATATGCGGGCCTTCGCCATTTATGGAATTAGTCGAGCAAGAATTAATTCAGCATAGAATACCACCGCTTAAAATTCGTCTGGAAAGATTTATATCTATTAGTGATGAAAACGACCCATTAAAAGCAGGTACCGGTTTGGAAGATATTACTAATGCAGGTGCCGGGTTAAGCGCAAAATTGGAGGGTAGCAACAGTGAAACGAATTGTGCAAAAGAACAAACGCTATTGGATGCGCTATTGGAAGAAGGTATCAATGCACCGTATTCCTGTAAAGAAGGGATTTGTTCAAGCTGCAAAGCAAAGCTTTTGGATGGCACAGTTGTAATGAAAAAGCACGCTTCTTTAACAGACATAGACATTCAGGAAAACTTAATTTTGACTTGCCAGGCCATTCCGCTGACCGGGAATATCAAGATTGATTATGATGCAGTAAAATCATGAGCAAGTTAAAATATCCGGTAATGGCTATGGTTTCCATAACCTGGCTGTTTTTTACTATGAAACTTCATGCGCAAACGACTGATACTACTAAAAAATTCACCCTTGATGACAGTTCCACGCGTCCCCACCCTTTTCAATATGACAAGGATTCCGGTTTACAGTATAAAAATGGAGATTTTACTTTAACAACCTGGGCTTATGCGGAAGGTTTATTTTCTCCTGGCGATTATTCCGCATTCCGGCGCGTAAGGCAGGGGATGGAATTTAGGCTTCCGGCTTATAACTTTCGCATCAGTGGCAACAGGTACAGAACGGTATTATTTTACGAAGTTGACTTTACAGATAATAAGTTCTTCCAGGCAACCAAACGTTTTAAAGACTGGGAAAATTTATTTATTGCTTTTCAAAATGCGGACGATCCGAATAAATTCAGAATACTATTTGGCGAAAACACGCATGTTTTTTCACGGGAAGATAACCTCTCGTCAGGCAATCTTGTTACCATTAACAGAAGCCTGATATTAGAAGAACATGGCTCCGTTAATAATTTCGGCACGCAGTGGGGCTTGCAAATACAGAAGCAAATTAATCCTACTGTTTTTTTGCAATTTGCCATGCAGGACAACCGGGGTTCCATGAATACAGATACGCCCCGTTATCAGTTTTGGAAAGATATAGCTATTAAAGTAACCAAAACCTTCATCCAGCCTACGGACAAAAGCCCTGAAAGATTGAATGTTGGTGTTGCCATTGACCGGACGACTGATATTACCAACCGGAGTTTTGTTCTGGTGTCTGCAATAAACCAGGTTTCACTTGGCAGCACACCCGCCACCGGGAATAAATTTAGCTTTGAAAACAACCTGGATTATACAAATAAACTCGGCAAGCATTTATATACGTTTGAATATGAAACGATTTACTCGCGTTATTCAGATCAGGGTTTAAATGTCGCAGGCGGCTATGCCATGCTGCAATTTCAGCTCTTTGACGAAGAAAATACCGGGGATCTTGTTCCATTTGTTAGGTATGATCTTGTTAATTTATCAAATAGGGTCTCAGCCGCCACAGAACAGGCGGTTCGGTTAGGGATCAATTATAATTTGCCATTCACACATAAATTAGTAAACTTTCATGTCGAGTACGCGAAACACTTATTAAACGGTTCTTCGCAAATAATAAGTCCTGGCCAGCAAAATTTTGATGAGTTTCGTTTTGAGTTCCGGGTTAACGCGGCCAGATATTTAAGATTTTAATATGCAAATTATAACAAGGGCTATTTGGATACTATCATTGGTGAGTTTGCTTACCGACATCTCAAGTGAGATGCTGTACCCGGTAATGCCCATATACTTAAAGCACATTGGCTTTTCGGTATTATTAATAGGAGTTTTAGAAGAACTTGCTGAAGCAGTTGCCGGGTTTAGTAAAGGCTATTTTGGCAAATTATCCGATCATCTTAGCAGACGGATACCCTTTATTCGTTGGGGGTATTTTTTAAGTGCTCTGTTCAAGTGTTTTTCAATCCCAGAAAAGGCTTTGATTTATGAAGCGGCTCGACAAAAATATGGTAGTAACTGAATATTCAAATAAATAGGCATAACGAACTTTGTTGGCAAGTTGTGATTATGGCTTTTAGTTCTTCAATATAAAAACTAAAAGCCACAATAACAGAAGTAACACGGCATAGATTTTCTGTTCTGAAAATTTTCTTTAATTCCCGCTCCAGTCAGGTGTCTTGAGAGATCAATGACCCGTTTCTTCATAGCTGTGTTTTTAAGTAAATCAGTTTTAATCAATCGAACGTATAGTAGAACCAAATAAAAATTAATGCAAAAGGGTGTAGAACTACCGAAAGCTAACTTCACAATTGTAATTATGTGCAAATACAAATACAAAGTTACCGATCGTTATAACAAAACGGCACGGGCATTGGGTTATCTACTGTTAAAGACTTGGTCACAGCTTTAAATGGCACGATCAGGGTGTCGTCTAAACCGGGTGAAGGAGCTTCTTTTTTTATGTCCCTACCGAGATAAATCTTGCTAAACAAATGGCCTAAAATTATTAGACTGCATACGAAGTAGCCGTTCCTGGATGCAACGGCTACTTCGTGAAGAGGCAAAACATCTCTGTGTGCCGTATGTGAACATCAGCTGTCTATGGCGCCGGATAATATGACCGCTGAACAGGTATTATTTCAGACTGGTATAATCCTATCTGCTGGTCGGCCTTTTTACTTGGTGCAATTGAGGACGGAGAATTGGCTTATGCCCTTTAGTAAGTACCCGTCGATTTGTTTATTAAAGCTGCCTTTGCGAAAATATCCTTAATCTGGATAAAACCAAATAATCAAACAAAGGTATTTGTTCATGGTTTAATTCAATTACGAAGGTCAAACAATAAAGAATGGAACTGGAAAAGCATTATACCAATAGAAGTAGATGGCTCAGGGCGGCTGTTTTAGGTGCAAACGATGGTATCCTTTCAACAACAAGTATAGCAATCGGAGTAGCTGCGGCCAGTACCACGAGAAGCCCGATCATTCTGGCAGCGTTAGCCGGATTAGTTGCAGGGGCATTATCAATGGCAGCGGGTGAATATGTTTCTGTCAGTTCACAGTCTGACATAGAAACTGCAGATTTAGAAAGAGAGAAGAAAGAGCTTGAAACCATACCTGATATCGAGCTAAAAGAGCTTGCGAAAATATATGAAAAACGCGGCTTAGACATTAAATTGTCATTGCAGGTAGCTAAACAGCTTTCAAAGCACAATGCCTTAGAAGCTCATGCTAAGGACGAATTAGGAATTAATGAATTTTCGCAGCCAAAGCCATTGCAGGCAGCTTTAGCTTCCGGCGCATCATTTATATCCGGCGGGTTGTTGCCCTTTTTGGTTTCTTTATTTGCCCCTATAGGTATGATGGTTATTTTGCTTTATTCTTTGGCCATTATATTTCTTGCATTGTCGGGAGCAATCGCCGCAAAGGCAGGTGGTTCAAGTATGGTGAAAGGTATTATCAGAATCTGCTTTTGGGGAACCATAGCCATGGGCATCACCGCTTTAGTTGGATATTTATTCAGCGTAAAGACCGGGTAAGTTCAAAACAGCTCCAACCTTACGCCAAATAATATTAATTTTAAATTAAAACCTTTACTGCTTTTATGGCTTATATCAGCAGTAGTTCTTAATGGCCATAAAATTGCAACCGAACATAAAAGGCCTTTAAATTATTTCGTTCCTGCCCAATACTACTGCTTTCAATTATTCCCATAAAAATCTACTATGACGAGATCGAACAAGGGCTCTGTATTGACCATCAATGGCGGTTCGTTCAGCATTAAGTTTGCGCTGTATGCTATTAAAACCCCTTTATCGCTTTTATTGTCGGGTCAGGTGGAAAATATTGGTACCCAAACCTGCAAGCTCAGTTTTACAAAGGCTGGTTCGGAACAAAACATCATCGATATAAAAGGTGGCGATCACCATGAAGCCGGTAATGCTTTATTAGACTGGCTGGAAAAACAGGATGCCTTTGATCATATTAAAGCGGTCGGGCACCGGGTGGTTCACGGGCTGGAACATACCATGCCTGAAAAAATTACAACTCAATTATTGGGTAAACTAAAAGAAATAAGCGCTTATGACCCGGAGCACTTACCGGAAGAAATTAAGATGATCGGGCTGCTCAGCAAGCGCTACAGATCCATCGTACAGGTGGCCTGCTTTGATACCGCATTTCATGCTACCATGCCAACGGTGGCTAAACTATTGGCTATTCCACGCCGGTTCAGTAAGGCCGGTATCAGGCGCTACGGTTTCCATGGGCTCTCTTATGCCTACCTCATGGAGGAATTGGAAAGGATCGCCGGTAAGGAAGCTGCTAAGGGCAAGGTTATTATAGCGCACCTGGGCAGCGGTGCCAGTCTTGCCGCTGTCAAAAATGGCAAAAGCATGGATACCAGTATGGGCTTTACGCCAACTGCTGGTATACCAATGAGCACGCGGACAGGTGACCTTGATCCGGGTGTGGCGGCTTACCTGATGCAACACGAAAAATTGAGTCCATACCAGTTCAATCACCTGGTCAACCATGAATCGGGCCTGCTTGGTATTTCGGAAACCAGCGCTGATATGCGGCAGCTGCTCAAAATCCGTCATGCCGATCACCGCGCTGCCGAAGCCATTGAATTTTTTTGCTATCAAACTAAAAAATATATCGGGGCTTACGCCGCCGTTTTAGGGGGTTTAGACACTTTGGTGTTTTCCGGTGGCATTGGCGAACATGCGCCTGCGGTACGGGATAGGATATGTGCTGATCTTGAATTTTTAGGAATTGACCTGGATAAAAAGAAGAATGCTGAAAATGCAGCGATCATCTCTAAAAGCACTGGCAAGGTTACCATTCGCGTTATTCCAACCAACGAAGAATTAATGATAGCCCGCATGGTTTGCAGGGTAATAAAACAGGATATTAAAAAATAATTATGGAAACAGAATTGATGAAACCGGAAACGTTAAGCCCCGAATTATTATACAAGATCAATGCCTATTGGCGTGCGGCTAACTATTTGTCTGTCGGGCAACTTTATTTGCGGCATAATCCTTTATTAAAAGAACCCTTAAAGCTGGAGCATGTGAAAAATATGTTGCTGGGCCATTGGGGTACAACGCCGGGACAGAACTTTATTTATACCCATTTGAACCGGATCATTAAACGCTTCGACCTGAACATGATCTATATTTCGGGCCCCGGGCATGGCGGCCCGGCGGTGGTAGCGGGTACCTATCTGGAAGGTACCTATACGGAGGTGTATCCCAATATCACGCAGGACGAAGAAGGTTTAAAAAGGCTTTTTACCCAATTTTCTTACCCGGGTGGAATCTCCAGCCACGCGTCGCCACAAACACCAGGTTCCATTCATGAAGGCGGCGAACTGGGTTATTCGCTTAGTCATGCTTTTGGCGCGGTACTGGATAACCCGGACCTGATCGCGGCCTGTGTGGTCGGAGACGGCGAAGCAGAAACAGGCCCATTGGCTACGGCGTGGCATTCCAACAAATTTTTAAACCCGCTTACCGATGGGGTGGTATTACCCATACTCCATTTAAATGGATACAAAATATCTAATCCAACAATATTAGCGCGCATTAGCCATGAAGAACTGGAACAATTGTTTTTGGGTTACGGCTGGAAACCTTATTTTGTCGAGGGGGATGACCCGTCCCTTATGCACCAGGAAATGGCCGCCGTATTAGACCAGGCCATCGGACATATCCGGCAGATCAAAAACGATGCAGCTATTAATGGGGTTACGGAACGTCCACGCTGGCCGATGATCGTATTGAGATCGCCCAAAGGATGGACCGGGCCTAAAGAAGTTGATGGCTTTAAGATCGAAGGGAATTTCAGGGCGCACCAAATACCGCTCGCCGTTTCTGCATCTGCTCCGCCAGCGCATTTGCAGCTATTGGAAAACTGGATGAAGAGCTACAAGCCCGAAGAATTGTTTGATGATAAAGGACAATTGATGCCCGAACTGGCTGAACTGGCGCCAAAAGGAGAAAGACGTATGGGCGCTAATCCGCATGCTAACGGGGGCCAGTTATTACGCGACCTGCGAATGCCCGATTTTAGGAATTATGGTTGCGAAGTAGGTGCACCGGGAGTGGATGGCGAAGGCGACACTTACGTCTCCGGCCGTTTTTTACGGGATGTGATCAAAGAGAATAGCACAAACCGAAATTTCCGGATCTTCGGGCCGGATGAAACGGCTTCCAATAAATTGGAAGCTATATTTGAAGTAACCCCGCGCCAATGGGAGGCACCGGTTATAGCCAGTGATGAGTTTCTGGCACCCGAAGGCAGTGTGATGGAAATGCTGAGTGAGCACCAGTGCGAGGGCTGGCTGGAAGGTTACCTGTTAACCGGCAGGCATGGTTTATTTAACTGCTACGAGGCATTCATCCATATTGTGGATTCGATGTTTAACCAGCATGCCAAATGGTTGAAAATTACTTTAGAATTGCCCTGGCGGCGAAAGATCGCTTCATTAAATATTTTACTAACCTCCACAGTCTGGCGGCAGGACCATAATGGCTTCACCCACCAGGACCCCGGCTTTATTGATCACGTGGTGAATAAGAAAGCAAATATTGTACGCGTATATCTTCCCCCTGATGCCAATTGTCTTTTATCGGTAATGGATCATTGTTTGCGCAGCTTTCATTACGTTAACGTAATAGTTGCGGGTAAGCACCCTGCGCCGCAATGGCTCACTATGGAACAAGCGGTAGACCATTGTACGCGCGGCATCGGTATATGGAACTTCGCCAGCAATGACCAGGAAGCGGAACCGGATGTGGTTATGGCCTGTTGTGGCGATGTGCCGACATTAGAAGTATTGGCGGCCGTTTCCATTTTGCGCGAACATTTGCCCGAACTCAAGATACGGGTGATCAACGTAGTGGATCTGTTTAAGCTTCAGAAGAGTAGCGAACATACGCACGGCCTGAGCGACCCCGACTATAACGCCTTGTTCACAACCGACAAACCCGTGGTGTTCGCTTTCCACGGCTACCCCTGGTTAGTGCACCGTTTAACGTACAACCGGGCTAATAACGTCAATATGCACGTAAGGGGCTATAAGGAGGAAGGAACCATCACCACCTCATTTGATATGACGGTGCTTAACGAAATGGATAGGTTTCATCTGGTGATGGATGTGATAGACCGCCTGCCGCAAACCCGCACTAAAGGCGTTTATTTGAAACAAATGTTACAGGATAAACTAACGGAACATAAACACTATATTGGTGCCCATGGTAAAGATATGCCCGAAATCCTGAACTGGAAATGGGACGCCATTAAGCCATCAAAAGCATGATTGAAAATTAATCCCTGTTAACCGTGCATAAAAAAGGCTAATCAAATGGAAACGAAAACAGATCAACCTTTTTGGCACCTGGATAAAGCGGGAGCTTTAAAGCAGTTCGGGGTTA
Source organism: Mucilaginibacter flavidus (assembly GCF_024055575.1). Classification (GTDB taxonomy): domain Bacteria; phylum Bacteroidota; class Bacteroidia; order Sphingobacteriales; family Sphingobacteriaceae; genus Mucilaginibacter; species Mucilaginibacter flavidus. The sequence continues at coordinate 790,072 of NZ_JAMXOE010000002.1, forward strand.
ACGAGCAGGGGCTAAGTGATCGGGAGGCGATCAAAAGGCGGACGCAATATGGCCCTAATACCATCAAAGCCAACACGTCATCATCGGCATTACTTCTCTTCCTCTCGCAATTTAAAAGCCCCATCACCCTGATGCTGATCGCCGCTGCATTGCTGTCGGCCGGCCTGGGTGATGTGGCCGATACGTTGATCATCCTGGCTATTGTAATGATCAGCAGTTTTCTGGGCTTCTGGCAGGAAAAAGGCGCTTCGGATGCGGTAAAAGAGCTGATGAAAATGGTACAACTGCATTGTAATGTTTTGAGGGACGGGAAGACCAAAGAGATACCGGTTGAAAATGTCGTTCCGGGCGATGTGGTGATCTTATCTGCCGGCGATGTGATCCCCGGGGATAGCCTGATCCTGGAGTCGCAGGAACTATTTGTTGATGAAGCCGCCTTTACCGGCGAAACCTATCCGGTAGAAAAGAATGCCGGCGTTTTGCCCGCCAGTACGCCGCTGGCCAAAAGAAGCAATGCGCTCTTTATGGGCTCGCATGTCATCAGCGGCAAGGCCAGCGCACTCATCATAAAAACTGGTAAACAAACGGAATTCGGACAAATATCCGCAGGCTTGCAGGCCAGGGTACCCGAAACTGATTTTGAAAAAGGGATCCGGAAATTCGGTTACATGCTAATGGAGATCACTTTGTTGCTGGTGATCATCATTTTTGGCATCAATGTGTTTTTGCACAAGCCGGTGCTCGATTCCTTCCTGTTCTCCTTAGCCTTAGCCGTAGGTTTAACGCCGCAATTGCTGCCCGCCATCATCAGTGTCAACCTGTCTACGGGCGCGCGGCGCATGGCTAAGCAACAGGTGATCGTTAAACGCCTGTCATCCATTGAAAACTTTGGCAGCATGAACATTCTGTGTTCCGATAAAACAGGCACCATTACCGAAGGTAAAGTGAAATTAAAAGATACGCTGGATATCAACGGGCGGCACAGCGATAAGGTTTTACAATACGCCTGGCTCAACGCCTCCCTGCAGCAGGGTTTTAATAACCCCATAGATGCCGCAATTTGTGCGGAATATAAAGGCCCGGCAAATACGTACCAGGTGCAAACAGAGATCCCCTATGATTTTATCCGTAAGCGACTCACCATACAGTTAAAAAACCAAAAAGAGAATTTTGCCATTACCAAAGGCGCATTAAATAATATTTTAGCAGTTTGCAGCCAGGTTGAAACCGTCGGCGGGAAGGTACAGGCTATTGCGGATAGCACGGCCGCTATACATAAGCAATACGAGCAATTGAGCGCCGCTGGTTACCGTACATTAGGCGTGGCCTACAAACCTGCCGATGCCAAACAGGATTTTACCAAAGCCGACGAGAAGGACATGGTATTTATAGGTTTCATCACCTTGTTTGACCCACTGAAGGCCAATGTTGCCGATCTGATGGCTAAAATGAACGACCTCGGTGTAAAACTAAAATTCATCACCGGCGACAACGCCCTGGTGGCCAAAAGCCTGGCTTTGCAAATAGGAATTACAGACCCGCAAATACTAACCGGCGGCGACCTGCTGAAGATGACCAATGCGGCGTTGTTTCACAAAGCGCCCCTAACGGATGTATTTGCTGAAGTGGAGCCCAATCAAAAAGAAAGGATCATCACCATTTTAAAAAAGGCAGGCAACGTAGTAGGGTTTATGGGCGATGGCATAAACGATGCCCCGGCGCTCCACACCGCCGATGTAGGCATATCTGTAAATACTGCGGTAGATGTAGCCAAGGAAGCGGCAGACATAGTATTGTTAAGCAGCGGCCTCGAAGTGTTGATCGATGGCATTATCGAAGGCCGCAAAACGTTTGCCAATACCATGAAATATATTTTTATGGCTACCAGCGCAAATTTTGGCAATATGTTCAGTATGGCGGGGGCATCATTATTCTTGAAATTCCTGCCCCTGCTGCCGAAACAGATCCTGTTGACCAACCTTTTAACCGACTTTCCCGAAATGGCCATCGCTACAGACAGGGTCGACCAGATCAATATTCAATCGCCGCAACGCTGGGACCTGCGGTTCATCAAACGGTTTATGATCACCTTTGGGTTACTGAGTTCTGTTTTTGACTACCTCACTTTTGGGGTATTGATATTTGTGTTTCATGCGAACGAAAAGGTGTTTCAAACCGGGTGGTTTGCCGAATCGGTAATCTCCGCCACGCTGATCGTATTGGTAGTCAGGACGCGGCTGCCATTTTTTAAAAGTCTGCCGGGCAAATATTTGGCTATCGCTACGGTAATGATCCTGCTACTGGTACTGGCACTTCCGCTGACACCTTTAGCCGCCTGGTTCGGGTTTACCCGGCTGCCTTTATCCTATTATGGCTGGATGCTGCTTATCATTGTATGCTACCTCGGCTCGGCCGAACTGGCGAAAAGAGCGTTTTATAGAAAGATGAATGCTGCTGCAAACAAGCAAATGTTAACGGTGTTGAAAGAGTGAATGTATGATGGATATAAGAGTACTGAAAACATCGTTAACCATTCAATGGCCGGCGATAAAAGGAAAAAAAAGACTATTCTAAACGTTAAAATAACATGAAAAAAAGTGCTGATCTTCCTAAGCAACTACAAAAGTGCCTCACCGGTATAAAAGGCTTTGATGAAATTACGGAAGGGAACTTTATAAAGACGTAGCTTCTCTAAACATGGATTTACATGGGCTTGTTTCCCAAAAAAAAATCCTTATAGAACATGTTCTTTTGGAGCGAAAAGATATTCAAGAGCTTGACTTTAACCTGGAAGGGTTATTCGTTCGTTTGGAATATTCCATGAAATTTTGTTTTAAATTACTGCATGGGGTTTAAGTTCGACCACTGTAGTAAAAAAATTAGTGTTGAGAGAAGATTATCCACTTAATTCTTGGTTTGCGATTTTGCTTTTAATTACTGTACGGTTAGGTAAACCTGAAATTCAGAACCTTTGCCTAACTCGCTTTTCAGTAAGATTTTCCCCCCAGAATTAGTTACTATCTCATTGACCAGATACAAGCCGATACCAGTGCCTTCAACAGTATTTTCGATACGGCTATATTTTGAAAATACTTCTTTATATTTACTTTCCTCTATCCCAATACCATTATCCTTTACACTTATCACGATATATTTTTTTTCTTTTCTTGTACTTATTGTTATTTCAGGAGTTCGATCTGGTGATTGGAACTTGATGGCGTTATTTACCAGATTATAAATTATACTTCTTAGTTTTCTTCGGGAATACAATATCCGGGACACTTTAATATTACTACTAATTATGGCGCCGGATTCCATAATCGTTCCAGCCAGGGTAAGACGAACATCCTCAAGGATATTTTCAAAATCTATACGCTCTTCCTCTACTTTATATTTATGCTTTAGCTTACCAGCATCAGTCAACTCCGTTATAATAGTTTGCATTTTTTTTATGGAACTTTCTAAAACCCCGAAAAACATTAAAAATATTTTGGACTTATCCGTGGAAACCTTTTTAAGTTGATTAATAGTTAGCAGTAAACTGGTTAACGGACCTTTAATGTCATGAGATATGGTGTCAAGTAAGGTTTCATGATCGGCAATGAGCATTTCCTGATTGACCAGATCTTTAATCCGTGCTGTTATTTCTACAAATGTGATAATTACCCCATTTGTTTTTTTAGTTTTGGTAATAACATAGGGTATAATGTTCATCTGATACCATCTTAAATCAGTTGTCTGGATTTCTTTTTCAAGGATTTCATTACTGTGGATGACTTGTTCAATATTCTCAACTATAGTAGGAAAGCGAAAATTATCTTTAATGTCATCGATATTCTTCCCTACATCTTCTGTTTTTAAGGAAAACTGTTTCATGGCCGGAGGTGTAAACTTCCGTAAAATCAAGTCACTATCGACAAATAACTGCGGAATGATCGTGTTTCTGAAATAATTCTCTAACTCATCATTTAGCTTAATGAGTTTTTTAATTTTTTGATCTTGATTAACCATATTCTATTATAAGTTCACAAAAAAAAAGTATTTTTTGGCCTATCTAAAATGCCAATTGAAATAATATATACAGGTAGAGAAGATTAATAAATTGGCCTTTTTCACTTTTGTAATGCTCTATAGTATCAGCAGATCGCATTTGCGCTCTGTTTGGATCATCTCCTACATTGCGGAAAGCCCGGCGCTTACGAAGCAAATCCCAATACTTATCAAGTTCAGATTTAATTGTATGTAAGTATGAACATACTGATCAGTTAGTTCAGAATTGCCATATAAATGCTCTCCTTTTTCCGTAAGTTGTCTGATATGATTTATAATTAAATTATCTTCTTTTTTTTCTTCCCTGATATATTTAGTTAAATATTGTCTTTAAGAAGGTTATTAATCTATAAGTGTTTTATAAGAGAGCCAGTCGTCTGCTAACTGCATCTTTCAAGCAGGAAATCATGAAGGTGTTGTTCAAGTAAGTCTGTATTGTATTCAGTAACGTCACCGTTATTTGATAGTTCTATTTCATTCTCATTAACGGTAATGGTAAATACAGCACCATCTATAATTTCGAGGAAGTAGACATTGATCACGTCATATACATGAGCATATTCTATGCTCAGGCTGGAATACAGTTTGATATTGATCTCATTCGCGAAGTCGCTTTGCAAACTTTGGAAAAGTGTCTCAGCACTTACCAGATGTGTATTTTTTATTGAGTGCATGAATATGAATTATTTTAAGAAGCAATTAATTAACGACCATTAACCCTACATGAAAATGAGCCGGATAAGTTGGTAATGAGTCTTAATCGATCCGCTGATTGATAGGAGTTGTACAGATGTAACAATTATAACAAGATTTGTTTGTGCGTAATACATTATAAATGCAAGACTTATATTTTGACTGGCTTTCTTTAGGCTTGCTAATTCAATCGTTAGATTTGCAGATCATTCCAATCATAAGAAATTATTGCATTAAATACTTTTCAAACTAAAAGCTTGCTCTTTACAGGCTTTCAAAAGCTGTTTTTGGAGAAAATCTAATTATTGATATTTAAGTTTATATATAGTTCTCCTAATGATTGTTCCCACTTTACACCCAAGCGATGAAATACAGGATTGTATTGCACCAAACTAGCCATCATTCTTTAAATTAAATATGCCTGTGTTTCGCAAAATCAATAATAGCCGGAGGCAGGATTGATTTTATGAAAGTCTGGCGACCCAACACGCCATACTGCCTGTTGCGGATGAAAGTAGCAAGTGGCAGGATGGCGCGATTTTTATTCGTTTTTTAGCCGGAGCAATTTTTGATAGACATCTTCCCAATAAGCCTGTAAGCCCTCATCCAGTAACTTAATGAGGGGTCAACATGCCGGTAATGGTGGTAATCGTCCGCTTGCAGGAGGGCTAAATCCAAATTTTCTACGGTAATTATTTTATTATTTTGATCTACAATGGTCATGACTGTTCAAGCTACTTTTAGGGGTTGTGTCCTGAAATCATGCAGGTTCATAAAGAAGCCCCTGTTAAATAATAAGCCGTCCTTAAACAGTTGCCACAAAAGGGATGAACCCATATTGGCTAAGGTAGAATTGATAAATAAATCCTGTTTGGTCAGGGCTTCGGCTAATGAACAACTTGGCGTATTGTCGGTAGCGTCTGCCGTTTCTAACAGTTCCTTAAAAGTTTCAGTTACAAATGGCAGGTTCCCCACGGGTGCATATTTCTTCGATTCCGGCTGTTTGTGATTTCCTATGGTTGATAAAATCACCTGCCCTGTGTGTTTGCTGTTTCCCAAATCCATCCAGTATAAAGGGCGGTTGCGTTCATAACTTTGGTAGCCTGTAAACTCTTGCAGTATCGTACCGATTTCAAACCTTGATACGGCATTGTCCACGCAGGTAATGAACAAATTGGCTTTGCCATCATTGGAACGGGTTTCCACGTAGCCTGCATCATAGCGTTGCGTTATCGCTTTCCAGTTAGTACCAAAAAAGCGGTTAATGCGGTTGATCAATACCACGCTTTTATGCAAGCCGATTTCTGCTTCGGCAAATAATTGTCTGCCGAGGTTGGCCTCGCTCACCGGATCATCATCATAAGCGAAAACCATTAGCCCCGGATGATTGAGGGCAAGCATAGCCTGATTTATCCGGGCAAGATTGGTCAGCATTTGGCTACCTGTACCACCACAACCGATTAAGTTAACGGTAATAGGATTGGTGGGGTTTATCAGGTAATTATCGGTAATATGTATGGGCGTTAATGTTTTCATCTGATGAGGTGTTTAATTTGAAATTTGTTGGGTATCAATACATCGGTCGGGAATTGCTCCCCGCTTTCGGTCAGGTGTTGCCATAACTGTACGATGTTTCCTTTTACTGGCTGATGCCCCCCAAACAGGTGGCTGAAATAGCTGTTGAAAAAATCGCTTTGCCACAACTCCATAAACTGTTCCAACCCGCAATCTTTGGGGATGCTGATTTGCACATTACCCATACAAACCCTACCGTCAGGATAGACATTAAAGTAAGGCGCGTGATATAACAGCGTATCTTCTGTAAAGTCGGTTTCGGTTACGGCAAAAACCTGTAGGCTATTCTTCCCTGCTTTCCAAACCATTGCAGGGACATGCGCCATTCCCGATGGGATGCCGAGGCTCTCTATGAAAAGCAGTTTGATTTGTTGGGGTGGCGTGTGCCAAACGGCAAAGCCTGATGAACTACTATTGATGGTTAGCACGTTAGGGGGCATTAAGCCTTTCGGATTTAAAAAGCCCTGCGCCTTTTTTTCATTAACCTGTAATGCTTTTGCTAATTTATGGCTTTCTTGAATAGATAAGGGATGCCCGTTGATGGGGCAGCCCGAAACGTCCATATCATAACTTTCGATATAAAAATCGGATTGATGGTCATTGCCTGTTTTTTGCATAATCAGCAGGGCTTTTACAGGCTGGTATAAATTTCCGAAAGTGTTCGTTAAATCTTTCATGGCTTGTGGTATAATAGGGTACATAAATCATCGATAAGCCTATATAGCTTATCTTCATAAGCCAGTTCATCGGTATATAATGGTTTATGTTCATTAAAAAAGGTGATGACTTCCGGCTCCTGGTAACGGGAACGTTCGTTAAAATCGTTGTTCACCATGTCCCGCAACGTATCGCTTACGCTATCGCTCATGCTCCCGACAAAAGAGAAATACTCGTGCATGGCTACATAGTTATCCTCGTAATCTTCCACCTCATAATCTTGTAAACTGGCATGTTTAAAAAGGTTCATGCCGGGAAAGGTCTGCCATAAGTCCCAACATTTTTGGGCTACGCTCAGGCATTCCTTTTCAAAATCACTTAGGGCATAGAAGTTGGCGATAAGGCTGTCCAGACTATGACGAAAACCTGTCGCCATCATTTTTTCCTGTATAAAATCACCTTGTGTCAGTGCGTTATCATAGGCTGTTTTTTGCCTTTTATAATCATGTTCCTCCATATCGTCTTTGCCCTCGGTTATCCATTCGTCCAGTATTTGATAATTGTAAAACATATAGGTGTCCTCGTCCCGGTAATAGGTAACATCCGCTTCGATATACAGGTAGGCGCAAACGGCGGTAATCAGTTCGGCACAATGGGTGTATTCCGGCTTTTGCCACAGGTCGTAAATCGGCATCACCGGGATATAAAACAAGCCAAAATCCTGATTGAATGTTTCTTTAACGGTCAGGCAGGTATGACTATCTTCCTGTTCCACGATCAGCAGTTCCCGATACCTGCCCTTTTTTTTTAGTTGGCGGTTGACCTCCTTTTCTGCCATCAGAATATTATAAGGGTAGGGCAGTTGTCGATAGCCTGTCAGGTTTAAACCATAGTGTTTAACCAGGTGTGAGAGGGATTTAAAAAAATCCCCCTCTACTGCTGATTGTTTTGGCAATTCCGTTGCCGGCTGGTACATGGGCATAAAGCTGTGCCTTAAAAAACCATTGGCAACAGGTTCTGCGGTGCGGAGCGTGGGCGGTTGAGCCTTGCTTCCTGCGCATCGGGTAGCCTGTCGAGGTCTTTTGCGAAATGTGCGAGTTGCTGATGTAGCTTCCATTGTTGCTGATTGCATTGTTTAATTAATCCTTTGTTCTCATTCGTTTTCATCGACTATCCTTTCACTCCTATGGTGGATACAAATTTATATTCCCGGCAGTCATCTACAAACTCAGGCCCTGAAATTTTGGCGGTAGTGAGGATGGCGTACAGGTTCGCATAATAGTTGCATACTGCTTCGGGGCTAAAATCTTCGTTAGGGTCGGTCAGGCGGATTTTTTGCCCGTTCTCGGTGTGGACAAAAACTCTTGGTAGTAATTTCGTTTCTAACATGGCTGTGTTTCTTTAAGAGTTGTAATTCAATAATGCTTTCTCGTATAGGTTGGCTTGTTGCTCCAAATACTGGCGTTTCTTTTTCAGTTCGTTTTCTTTGTTGGGGTGTTCCTCTACGCTTGGCAGGATGGTCAGGGCTTCGGAAAACTTGAACTTTTTAATCAGTTCGGTTACATTTTCCATTGTCGTATCGTAGACTTTTTTCTTGTCCTCTTTACTGATTTTTGGTTCAGGTAGTTCCGCATCTTCCGTCTTTTTCGGGGTGGCGGTTGCCTGTGCTTTTTCCTTATTCTTTTTGTCCTGCTCCAATTTAGAAGCTGCTTTAGCCTGTTCCACGCTTTTTAAATGCGCTTCCAAATTGGTTTGCAGTTCTGCGGTTTTTACTAACGGGTCGGTAATTTTGGTAAAAAATGCTTCGTCTAAGTCCTGCGCTGTGCCTGTGAGCGTATAAGGGATAATCAGCTTTACCGCTTTATCCCCGCAGGTAGCGTTAAATAATTCAGATACGGTCATGTTGCCATCTGCATCGGTTTGAATGACTAACTTCCATGTACCGGGAAGATTGAGGCTTGCTATATTTTGAAAAAAGTTCGTTGTCATGATTTTTAATTTTTAAGTGTGCGTTTATTCAATTTAACTAAATGGTTTGCCGACCTGCCATCTGTGGTAAACAGGTATTCATTCGTTAAAATGCTTTCCTTGATGGCGGTATCGCTGGTTAGAAATTCGTATTGTTTTTCGAGTGTTTGATATAGGTAGCGGTTCAGGATTTCAGCGAACGAGCGTAGCCATTCTTCGAGTTTGTCCAGTTCTTCAAAGATGTTATCATGCGTTTTGCCGTCCCTGATAAATCCGGAAATGCCTAAATCTGTTACTATGCCAAACTGCCTCGACCTGCAAATGATTTGTGGTTCGCTTGGTAACAATCCCTTAGCGACCAATGCAATTACGCTGCGGTCAATCTGCGGAATACTGAATACAAATTCCTGCATTGGCGCATAGTCTTTCCACGATTGGTTGGCAACTGCGATAAGCAATTTGGGTATGTCCACTATAGCGGAAAAGCCGCTACCATCGCCCTGCGAATAAAAGCCCCTGAATTTGATACTGTCATTGTTGACCGCTATGCCTAAGTAGGAACACAGTTCTATAAAGTCCTCCAGTTCATCATCCCACCAATTAAAATTGACGTTTAAATCCCTGTAGGTCGTCAATGCCTTTTGTTTGGCTTCCTTTTCCAATTCATTAAAACTATATAGTTTGAGTGTTATCGTTTTCATGGCTTTATAGGGGTTTTGTTTTCAATGGATGACAAATAAGCGGTGTACCTGCGGGTCAGATTTTCGCCCTTTCGGAAGATTTCCGTTTTATAGAAATATATCTCGTCAAAAAAAGCTACGGTTTTAGTTTGCAGATTGATTTCATAGCGGTAGGTCGCATTGATGCGTAATTCGTTTAAGGCGCAATGCTCGGTTAGCAAAGCCAGTTCCGCATCTGCATCGTTGAGTGATAAAAGCACGAGCAATAGCCTTTCCACAATGTACCCCTGTTCGGGTGCGCTACTGCTGTCGGCAACGCAAATAATCGCTTCGCCATTAGTAAGGGTGATATAAAGATTTGAACGTGTCATTTTCTTTTGATTTAATTAAGGGGAGATTGCTCCCCCCGGATGGTTAGTTAAGGATTAAGGCACTTGCACCACTGCGGGAAAAATCACGGCAGAGGTTAAAGGCAGTTTGTGCTCGTTGTTTGGCTGTCCCCTCGATGATGGATTTAAATTTGGCTTCTTCGTCCTTATAGTTGCGGACATTTTGAAAGTAACCTGTAACGGCATTGTATGCGCCAAACACTGTTCCGGCGGTAGTTTCCATTTGTTGGGTAGGACTGCTAAAAGCATACTCATATACCTTGTCAACCATATTGGTGTAGGTGGTTGAAAGTTCATCGTCCTTGCCTAATTCGAGATTTTTAAGGACTTCCTTATTCGGTGCCATTGCCACCTGTATCAATTTTTTTACTTCCTTATCGGTGATACGTACCTGTGACCAATTGTTAAACAAGTCCTGCAATTCTGCCCCTAAGTTTGAACTGATGCCCATTAGGGTATGCGCTTGTTTTAAACGGTCGTTTGCAGATGCGGTATGACGGATTTTGATTGCGCCTGAATGGTTGGCTAATGCAGCGTTAAGCGTATTATTACACACAATTCTAATAGGTGTAAATGCTGCGGTAATACTGCCGAAACCATCGTGCGAAGTGGTCAGGAAAAGGTATTTTTCAATAAAATCGTCTTTGCCTACACGAATATAGCCGGGCAGTTTGGCGGTGATAAATATACGCTCGCCTTTGCCTAAAGCCCCTGCGGTTTCGTATAAAATACCATCACCGCCACCTACGATAGCATCAAAAAACTCGAAGGCATTTACATTTTGTACGACTTCGTAATCCCTGCCCACGACACCCAAAACCTGCTCGGTATCGGTGCGCATAGTAGCGAAGTAGTTAGGCACTTCGATTTCAGGAATGAGTATATCTGTATCGGGGTCGCCAGTATGGTTCTCGGTATCATAGGTAAACAAGGGGCGTTTTTCTACGAAGTAGTCAAGCCCTGCGTATTTAATGGCTTCGGCGCTGGTGGGGTGTTGTTCCACTATCTTACCTAATCCATGCCATGCCCTTTCCTTTACGCTGAAAAAGCTGTATTCCTGATTTGCTTCGTTATAATTTAAGTTATGTGCCATGATGGTAATTTTTAAATTTTGTAAATTGTTAATGAATGGGATTGCTTAAAATGGCAGGTCGTCGTCGTCTTTACCTGCGCCAGCCGTTACCGCTTTTTTCTCTTTGCCTTCTGTTGGGTCGGCACTTTTGGGAGTTAGCGAAAACAGCTTGATGGTGTCGCAGGTGCAAATCAACCTTGCCTTAATGCCATCGCTTTTGCTTTGGTAGCCCTGTGCTTCCATCCATCCTGAAATTTCTACTACTGCGCCTTTGGTGAGGTATTCGGCAATGCCGGAGTTGCGCCAGTAAGCGCAGTCAACGAATGCGGTTTTTTCCTTTTTTTCACCCGCTTTGTTTTTCCATTTTTGGTTAATGGCTACGGTAAAATTGATTACCTGTTTGTCCCCTTTTACCGCCTTTACTTCTGCGTTTGCGGTTAATCTTCCTGTGAATAGCATAATTTTAATGTTTAATAATGAATAAATTGTTGTTTGCTTTTTCCTTTCGCCGCCTTGCCCTGATTGATTATTTTTAAAAGAAAAAGGGGAAAAAGAAAGCAAATCTTAAAGCCCGGCAGCGGGCAAAAGGAAACGGAATAATTGGAGGGGACCCGCCCATAGGCGGGGAGGAAACCGTTTATGCCGTAGTCTTTTGCAAACCCCACGACAACTCCAGGCTTGATTTTAGCTGCGCTTTTTACCCGTTTCGATTAAAATACTCATTGATTAAATAAAAAATGCCATTGGAGCCGTAGGCGATAACGACCTCAGCCGGAAAAAAAAGTCAGAGGCAATCAGGAAACACAAAGTGTTCAACTAAAAATCTCCGTAGTTTGCTAATCTGAGGAGGAAAGCAGGTGAAATCCTAAAATACGGCAGCCTCGCAAAAGCGGCTTGACCCGGCAAAATGTAATGAGCGTGGTCAACAAATGCGGGCACCGTGACATTTTTATATCCGCTGGTTAGGCTGTTGCGCAGGGTAAATTGTTAACCATTTATTCGCAAAAGGGATAGGAGCGGCATCCTGCGTAGCAGATATAGCGGAAAGCCCGGCCCGAAGGGCTTGCCCAAATAGGGACTAACTAAATAACGAGTTGACAAAAACAATAGGCATACCTATATTTACAATATGTCGGACGAATGCAAATAACCAAAGTATGGGCGCGTTATCATTTTTGCTGAAGCTGTTTAAGTTGAAACCGGGTTGGAACGGAACACCGGAAATGTACCTGGCGATGGTAATGGAGGTACAGTCAAGAAATAATAAGGAATATTCAGTGGTTGAAGTGCTGCAGTGGGGCGAGATCATGCAAAAAGTGATCAAAATCGATCTGTCACCTTATAAAGATTTCGCTGACCTGCTGAAAAACGGAAAGCCGGATTTTTCAAAGGTTGAAAAAATGAGGGAAAAGATTGATGAGCTCCATCACCGGAAAGAGTTAAAGCAAGCGATATATGGGACAGACGTTGATTTAGGGGAGGATGATGTCATGAAAAGTGATTCAGAAAGTGCCGTTTTTGCCAGGAAGATGGTTAAAGACTTATCGGAATATGTTCAATTTTCACCTGAAGAGCAAAAGAAGCTGGATGAGCTTGACCATTAGCAAATAAAAACTTATAGGAAGGCAGTTCAATAAAAAAAGTGGGCCTTTGTTTTCAACGCTTTCAAACCAGATCCTGCCGCCATGCTGTTCCATTGTTTTTTTAGCGAAATATAAACCAAGACCGGTCGGTGTTTCACCTTCGGTACCAGGCAGCTGCGCTTGAGTAAACTGGTCAAAAACAAAACCTTGAATTTCAAACGGGATGCCAATACCGTCGTCCTTAATAGCTAAAAGCCACTTAGGTTTATTGAACCCACTTTTAATAATCTTGCTGGAAATATTGATTAATCCGTTTTTTGGTGAGAACTTTACGGCATTCGACAGGATATTATGCAATACACTTTGAAAGTGGTTCTGATCGATTTTATCAATTCAACGATGGCACCAGTCGATTCAGCGTTGCTTGAAAGGGTAACAGCCATTGAACAACAAGTTGCTGACCAAAAGCCCGGCGTTGATTAGTTATCTTCATTACGCTGTACTTATTCATCACCACACTTATAAAGCATCACTTCCCGGCTATCTATAAATTGAATACACCATACTTTCCACGTTTTGAAAGTTGCCGCAGTGATCTGCAATAGTAAGACAACGCCATCAGCTAACAGGATTTCATAACTCATTCGTTACAATTTAATAATAGATGAATACTATTGGTGTCAAACTTATACTAAAATAACTGTAGGTTATTAAGAACGATTAATACCAAATGAACTAAATCAGGAATAATCAACTCAAAGCCCATTTAGGTTTTTCGTCCTCGATTAGTAAGCCTAATCTCTTGATGTTGTCTTTGGTAAAATACTTCATCGAAACCTCCTCTGCTACCCATTCATGTCCAGGCAGGAGTTTTAGCACAGTAGTATGAGGTTCGCCAATGATCGTTTCCACCTTGAAACGATAAGGTTTGGAACCAATGCAGGTTACAATAAAGTCCATCGCCAAATTGTATATCGAAATAATTACCGTGAAACTTTTCATAAGTAAAAGCTGAATAAATGATTATTTATGTATAGGGCGGTTAATACGTGGCCTTTTTAGCTTTGGTAACTTAACCAATAATGTAGCTGTTACAGTAATAACGGGTGCTGTATTTTTAATTTCGATCATTATCCAAAGGGTTATGCTAATTACATCTATTACACTACAAAAATCGGACTAAGAAAAAACGCATCAATTAATTACCGTGATCCTCGGTGGCTTAAAACCATTAAACCTTATTCGGATCACCTAATGGATTTTCAGCTTGTTTTAATAATGCAACCTCACTTGCTGAAGGTTCGTGGGCTGCCGTTTGATCCGGCACCGGCGTATTCATGCCATCATTGGAAGGTTTTGGAACTACTTTTCCTACTGTTTTTTTCAAGTTATTTTTTTTCTCTTTGCTCATTGTTGTACTATTTATGGTGAATTGATTGCGCTCATAATCTCTGTCATTCCGAACGATTTTAAAAATGATCTTATCTCTAACTCAAATTGAATTTTGTCCTGAGTGTTGGGATTTTGATGTAAGCTAACTGATTAATTAGTAAACGTTTACAATTACTACTAAGCACTTCAACCGTCATAGACTGTATTAAAAAATCAATATCAATAGAGTTGTATATTCCTTACGGACCCTTTTTAATTGCTCTTGTTATTAATATTTATGGTAATTCAAATGGAAAAGGTATTTCGTTTGGCGGTGTTTTAATAGGGTCTTCGTCCGGTATCCGGTAAGGATCTTCTTGAGGAATGATAGGTTCTTTAGGATCAAAAGGGAGCGGTTGCTCAAGTTCTTTTTTGACAATGGCATTCCAATTGGCTCACTTGAATAATAGGGATATTTCGAAAATCTGTCGTTCCTCGTCCAGAAAACTGTTTAATCGTTCCATTATCCGCAAGAATAAAAGTTTTGAAACTGCAAAGTTGCCGATTTTAGTTAATCCAGTTATGAGATAATACGGCAAGAATCGTAAACTTAATACAGTAATAGATCTTTCTTAATGGTAACATTAGGTGATTTTTTTTTTGATTTATGCCATCGATGTGCTTTCCTATGGCTATGATCACGGTATTGTCCAGATGACTTCACTACGCTGAACCCATTCATTACGACATTTAGCATCACTTCACGGCCATCTATAAATTGAACGTTCCATACATTCCCGGTTTTAAAAGTTGCGGTTTGCTCAAAGTAAAAGAGTAATTCGAAAAACGTGGCTCGATTAGTGGGTATATATAAGCAAAGCTAACCAACGAAAACATGAAAAGAATTATGATCGCCTTGACTGCGCTTACATTGAGTTGTAGCGCAATGGCACAAACCAAAATGGCCGACACATCTATGCATAAGATGTCGCACATGTCTATGAAAAAAATGAACCACTCCGCTATGATGATGGACGGTAAAATGATGACCATGATGCATGGTAAAAGTATGCCAATGACTAAAACGATGACCATGAACAATGGGACAATGGTGATGACAGATGGTACCGTGAAAATGAAAGACGGTAAAACCATGATGTTAAAAGAAGGGCAATGTGTAATGATGAATGGTAAGGTGATGAAAATGCCGATGAAAAAGGGCATGATGGATGACAAGATGAAAATGTAATTTCACCTCGTGAATTTCGGCTTATCATGTATCTGCAAGCCGCTCCTTAACGGGGCGGTTTTATTACCTTATTCTTAATTAAATAAATATCAGTATTTTCAATCAGTGAAACGTACTAATTCATTTTTTTTTAACGACCATCTTGCGGAACCGCTTGTGTCCAGCTTACCTAATCCGGCGTGTTGTGAATATAAACATTATCCTAACGGGTTTTACGGTTATTTTTCATGGATAAATATCATCTTTACACGGTCAAAGGTCTTTATAAGAAATCAAATGAAAAATAAAACCAGTGTGTTGTTTTATTGCTTGCTAACAGCCTGTCTATGGTCGTCCGTCGTTAGAGCCCAAACGTCACCGACCCTATCACCTTTCATCTTTAATACTTATCCCTGGAAGGATAGCGAATTGATAGAACCAAAGGAGCTTGCAACTATGTTAAAAGATAGTCCGGGCAAACTACCAGTGATCCTTAATATTGGCGCGGTGGAAGATATTAAAGGCGCAAAACATATCGGCGCAGTGAGCGCCGATGAAAATATGACAACGCTGAAAAACACTGTTGCGGCTCTGCCTAAAAGCACCGTTATCGTTATCTATTGCGGATGCTGTCCGTTTACTAAATGCCCGAATATTAGGCCTGCGTTTATTGAATTGAAAAAAATAGGTTTTATGAATATTAAACTCTTAGATTTGCCGACCAACTTGCAAACCAATTGGAAAACAAAAGGTTACCCATTGGCAGGTAAAGATCATGAATAAAACTAGCAGATTGCTATTTACATGTTAGGACAACCCTTTTCGAAAATACCGCCCGGAAACTTTGATCGGAAAATATCTGCAGATCATTTACTAGGGATAGTTGATGTTCAATCGAAGGTATGACTCGTAACGGGTTTGTTTATAACGAAAGGAATAGTGCTCACCGCAGGGCACATTTCGTTGACCTGACTGGTAAAGGCAAATATAGTATACCTAAATTTATGAAACGATAAAACACGTTCATAGGGTTATCAGCCAGCAATTGGATAAGACAAATCTGGACTATTCCTATGTAAGGCTTTTTCAGATACAATCCAATTTGGTTGAACTTTCTGTCTGCCCTGGCAAATGATCATCATGAGCGCTAACTTAAATTTACAAGGTGGCAGGTTCTCTCCCTATTTGATAATTATTATAACTTCTATTTATTATGTTTCCAAGTCTATTAAATCTCTCTAAACCTATTTTGGATTTTGGAATATGCTAGGGTATCTGCAACCAATTTATGGAATGCCTGAAAATTTACTTATCCCGGTTTAGTAAGTAACAAATGTTACCGTTTAACTTTTTTTCTGAAACTACTTTTGCTTCAAATAAAAAGGAATGAACAATATCAAGCATTTTTTAAAATTACTTGTTTTAACGGTCATAGCAACCATTGGTGTGCTTTCGACGGCACATTCACAAGAAAACACTAAAAGCTTAAGTTTTAGCGAAGCGATATCAGCGGTTTTAGCCAACAATAAAAACATTCAGCTGGCCAAGCTGGACGGAAATATCGCTGCGGCCAATTACAAGCAAACGGAGGCTATTTTCCTGCCACAGGCTGATCTGTCCTATACCGCGATGAGCACCAATAACCCCCTCAACGCCTTCGGCTTTAAACTGCAACAAGGAACCATCACCCAAAATAACTTTAATCCTGCTTTATTAAATCACCCTTCGGCGACCACAGATTATATGGCAGAGTTGGAGGTTAAGCAGCCATTGCTCAATATCGACATGCTTTACATGCGTAAAAGCGCCGAAAAGCAAACAGAAATTTATCAATATAAAACTCAGCGCACTCAGGAAAACATGATTTTTGAAATTACGAAAGCTTACCAGCAATTGCAGTTGGCTTACCAGGCGGTGAAAGTTTTAACGGAAGCGAACCAAACCGCGCAAGCCGTTTATACCTATACTGATAACCATTTGAAGCAGGGACTGATACAGAAGTCAGACTTGTTAAATGCGCAGGTACACGTTACCGCCGTTATAAGCAATCTGGCCAAAGCGCAGAGCAGTATCGGTGACGCATCAGATTACCTTAGCCTTTTGATGGGGCAGCCAACGGGCACAATATACAGCATCAGTAATGAATCGCAACTGAGCTTGCCCGCCAGCGACAGCATTAGAAAGGTATTTGCCAATCGATCAGACTTCATGGCCATGCAAAAAGCCATTGAAGCATCCGGCTTGATAATCAAATCGAGCCAGATGAGTTACCTGCCTAAACTGAATGCCTTCGGCAATTTTCAGTATAATGACAGCCACTTAACCGATTTCGGCGCTAATGCCTACCTGGTTGGCATACAATTATACTGGAATGTTTTTAACGGGAATAATACCAAACATGTAATCGCCGCACAAAAACTGGAACGGGACAAGCTTACCGTGCAGTTAGCCCAGCAAAAAGACCAGAGCCAGATGGAACTAGACAAAGCCTACCGAGACCTTTCCGACGCACAATTTGAAATGGCTCAGGATCAGGCAGCCATAGAACAGGCAGCCGAAGCCGTAAGGATCTTACAAAACCGTTACCAGCAAGGGCTAGTCAATACCACCGACGTATTAACAGCCGACACCCAGTTATCGCAATTAAAGTTTTCGCTTGCACAGGCGCAGTTTACTGCTAATGTGACCAGCGCCTATATCAAATTATTAACAGCAACGACCACTAAATAACCGATCAGATATGAACTTACCCATCCATAAAAACAGGGCTTTACAACTATTTACCGGTATCGGTTTGCTGATCCTTAGTTCCTGTTCATCCAGTGAAAAAAAAGAAACAAAAGCCATGACAGACACGGCGATAATGGTTACGGTAAGCCAGCCATCGGCAGATGCAAAACAGGGATTAACCGTAAGCGGACAGGTGGAAGCCAGTCAAACAGCCAATATCAGCACGCGGGTTATGGGTTACATCACAAAGATCAATGTCAAAGTGGGTGACCGGGTGAGTAAAGGGCAGTCGTTGGCTACAATCAGCAATGACGATATCCTGGCGAAACGGGCGCAGGCCGATGCGATGATTACAGAAGCCGACGCGGGTTTAAAGAACGCACAAAAGGACTATGACCGCTTTACCGCATTGTATAAACAACAAAGCGCTTCGGCCAAAGAGCTGGATAATATTACGCTGCAGTATAGTTCGGCCAAAGCAAGATTGGAAGCTTCGAAACAACAACGCAACGAAGTGAACGCGATGTTCAGCTATACTAACCTGACCGCGCCATTTTCCGGAACAGTTACCCAGAAAATGATGGATGTCGGCAGTATGGCCAACCCCGGAATGCCGCTATTGACCATTGAACAAAGCGGCAGCTATCAGGTGAGCGCGGCTGTGCCCGAAAGTGAGATCAGTTTAATTCATGACGGTGCTAACGTCAACGTCAGCATAAGTGCAATTAACAAATCAATTAAAGGAACAATAGCCCAGATCGCCCAGTCTTCTCAAAGCAGCGGCGGCCAGTACATGATAAAAATACATATCCCTGATAACGAAAAACAAGGTTTGTTTGCCGGCATGTATGCCAATGTAGCAATCCCGGTAGCACCGGCAATAAAAACCACAAATGCCGGTGATCGGGTGATGGTTCCGGTATCGGCTGTTGAATATAAAGACCAGTTAACGGGCTTATATACCATAGGCAGCAACCATACCGCCCTGCTGCGCTGGGTAAGGCTGGGCAGAACACAAGGTAACCAGGTTGAAGTGTTAAGCGGCCTGGCAGCGAATGAGCATTTTATTGTGAGCGCAGAAGGCAGGTTGTATAACGGTGTAGCGGTTAAAATAAAATAAGGACATGAAAGACGGATTTGCGGGAAATATAGCCAAGGCATTTATACAGTCGAAATTAACTATACTGTTAATGATCGCCTTTTTACTAATCGGCGGTTACGGTACGTTCTTAATTCCGCGTGAGGAAGAACCCCAGATACAGGTGCCTATGGCAGATATATTTATCGGGTACCCCGGCGCTTCCCCGAAAGATGTGGAAACCAAGGTTGCCGCGCCAATTGAAAAAATGATCTCGAATATTAAAGGCGTGGAATACGTGTATTCTACTTCGATGCAGGGACAAGCAATGGTGATCGTACAGTTTAACGTGGGTGAAGATGTGGGACGTTCATTAGTAAAGCTGTACAGCGAGCTAATGAAAAATATGGATAAAATGCCGCAGGGCGTTACCCTGCCATTGATAAAAACCAGGGCCATTGACGATGTGTCAGTATTGGGTTTAACCCTTTGGAGCGATAAATACGATGACTACCAGCTGAAACAAATGGGCCAGGAACTGGCAAATGAAATCAAAAAGATAAATGATGTATCGGATGTTAATATCATCGGTGGCCGCAACCGCGAGGTAAAAGTATTGCTGGATAAAAATAAGATGGCTGAGAACCATGTGGATTTTTTATCGCTGAGTAAACAAATACAGGGTAGCAATATGCAATTGCCGGGCGGCACTTTGCTCCAAAAGGATACTGCC
Organism: Mucilaginibacter flavidus; assembly: GCF_024055575.1. Taxonomy (GTDB): domain Bacteria; phylum Bacteroidota; class Bacteroidia; order Sphingobacteriales; family Sphingobacteriaceae; genus Mucilaginibacter; species Mucilaginibacter flavidus. Next base: position 809,879 of record NZ_JAMXOE010000002.1, read on the forward strand.
TTTTCAGTAGAGACAGGGAACTTCCTGACCTCGTCAGATGATGTCGGTAACTTGGTGGTGGGCATTAATCAGCAGCAGCCGGTTTATCTGAAACAAATAGCAAAAGTTGACGAGGGAGCGGAAACGCCGAATCAATACGTGCTATTTGGTTATGGAAAAGCAGACCAGGCTAATTCCAGAGTTTTCAAATCCAATTACCCGGCTATTACGCTTTCGGTTGCCAAAAAGAAAGGAGCGGATGCCATGAAACTGTCGGAACAGATACTGGGCAAAGTGGAACATCTGAAAGCAAGCCTTGTGCCCAATGATGTGCATCTGACTGTCACCCGTAACTATGGCGAAAGTGCGTCGGACAAGGTAAGCGAGCTATTATTCCACTTATTTATTGCTATTGTGGTAGTTACCGTATTTGTAATGCTGGCCATGGGCTGGCGCGGCGGGTTGGTGGTGTTTTTATCGGTGCCGGTAACTTTCGCGCTTACGCTGTTTGCCTATTACTTTATGCACTACACGCTTAACCGCATCACGCTGTTCGCGTTGGTGTTTATTACGGGTATCGTAGTAGATGATTCCATTATCATTGCAGAGAATATGCACCGGCATTTTAAAATGAAAAAACTGCCGCCATTGCAAGCAGCTATATATGCCATCAATGAGGTGGGCAATCCAACTATCCTGGCAACCTTTACGGTAATTGCAGCAGTATTGCCGATGGCCTTTGTCTCCGGCATGATGGGGCCTTATATGAGCCCGATGCCCATTGGCGCCTCTATTGCCATGATCCTATCACTGATCGTTGCGCTGACTTTAACACCATACCTCGGTTATATCTTTTTGAGAGAAAAAGAAAATCACGGTATCACACCCGAAAAAAACAAACCAAAATTACTGGAAGAAACGCGCATTTATAAAATATATCGCTCTTTCATTCAGCCTTTGCTGGAAACGATGGACCTTTATTCTAAGCATTGTGGTGATCCTGTTCGCATCATTATCGATGTTCTATACCAAAGCGGTTGCCGTGAAAATGCTGCCTTTTGATAACAAGAATGAGTTCCAGGTAGTGATCGATATGCCGGAGGGAACCACGCTGGAGAAAACCCAGGCAGTAGCCAAAGATATCGGCTCTTACGTGTCCGGACAGGGGCTAGTGCGAAATTATGAGACTTATATCGGCACTTCGGCACCGATTAGTTTCAACGGGCTGGTGCGTCATTATGACCTACGTCGTGGTGATAACGTGGCTGATATACAGGTGAACCTGGTGGATAAAAAAGACCGGAGTATCCAAAGCCACGGGATCGCTAAAGAAATGCGCGGCCCCATCCAGGCTATTGCCAGGAAATATAACGCAAATGCGAAAATTGTGGAAGTTCCACCGGGACCGCCGGTACTGTCAACTTTAGTTGCCGAAATTTACGGGCCCGACTACCAGGAGCAGATCAAAGTGGCCCGGCAGGTAAAGGATTTGATGATAAAAACCTCCAATGTGGTGGATATGGACTGGATGGTGGAAGATGATCAGCCCGGGTACCATATTGAAGTGAATAAAGAAAAAGCCATGCGTTATGGCATCGCCACGGCACAAATAGCTGCTACTGTGAACGCCGGCTTGTCAGGTATGTCTGTTGGCAATATTGCACAGCCTGCCGCTTATAACCAAACCGCGATCAAGCTGCAATTGAGCGATGCAGATAAAAGCAGTATCGATGATGTGCTGAACCTTAAAGTGATCGGGATGCAGGGTAATGCCGTACCCGTAAAGGACCTGGTTACCGTAACCCGGCAAATCAAGCCGAAAAGCATTTACCGTAAAAACCAAAAAGAAGTGGTTTATGTGCTGGGCGATATGGCCGGTGACCTGGAAAGCCCTTCTTATGCAATCTCCGACGTTTCTGATCATTTAAAAACGGTAAAAGTTCCTAAAGGGTTTTCACTGAAAGAAGAATATACCCATCAGCCGGAACTGGAAGATAATTATAGCCTGAAATGGGATGGCGAATGGCAGATCACTTTTGAGGTATTCCGCGACCTGGGTATCGCCTTTGCGGTGGTGATCATTATGATTTATATTCTGATTGTGGGTTGGTTCCAGAATTTCACAGTGCCACTGGTGATGCTGGCTGCGATACCGCTTTCATTGATAGGTATAGTGCTCGGCCACTGGATGTTGCACTCCTATTTTACTGCTACGTCGATGATCGGGTTTATCGCACTCGCGGGTGTAATGGTCCGTAATTCCATATTACTGATAGACTTTATCAATATCAGGCTGGATGAAGGTATCCCTCTCAAACAGGCGATCATCGAAGCAGGTGCTGTGCGTACAACGCCGATCCTGTTAACCGCCGGTGCCGTTGCTTTAGGCGCGGTGATCATTTTGTTCGACCCGATATTCCAGGGGCTGGCAATTTCGCTGATGGGCGGCACGGTTACCTCGACCTTCCTGACCCTGATCGTAGTACCGCTGCTGTACTTTAAGATGATGCATAAAAAAACATTAACCCCTTCAAAATCTGAGTCATGAAACTATTGGTAGTAACCTGCTTAAAAGAATACCTGAACGATGTATCAAAGATATTCAAACAGGCAAATATTGATGTGTTTAGCACGAGTGAAATCGTAGGGCATCGCGATGGTGCGCCGTCCAATATGCTGGAAGATTGGTTTGCAAGTGGTGCCGAGCAAATGATTCGTTAATTGTATTCTCATTTACCAATGAAGCAAGTGCAGTGCAAGGGATGGAGTTAATTAAACTATATAATGAAAATCTTAAAGAAAATTTCCCGGTCAGGGCATTTGTTATGCCTGTGGAAAAGTCTATTTAACAATTTTAAAAGAAGATCATGAAAGAAAGAATTGTACGTGCCGTTGCCGGCACCAATGTGTTAGCCAGTATAATCCTGGCCTATACTGTAAATTTGAACTGGCTTTGGCTGGGCATTTTTGTAGGCGTTAACCTATTGCAATCCACCTTTACAAAGTTTTGTCCCTTGGAGCTAATCTTAAAGGCCGCGGGCGTGAAAAATTGAATGTAATATTTGTGATCATCGCGAAAGCGGACAAGAGAGATCATTGTCCTAATCTAATACTTAAGCATCAAAAAAAAGTGGAAAAGAACAAGGTAAATGCCCTAAATGCAGGGTTGGAGATTTTGACGCAAATCCGGCTTATAGCTTGAGCGGGAACATGCGCACCAATGAATGGTGGGGTGGCAAGGAAAGTCACCTGGAGATGGCATTACACCCTACGCGTTGAAAATGGGTTTTAAACAAATGTATTATACCTTGGGTGGAAAAATCCCGCAACGGGGGTTAGCTTTAAGCGAAATAATCGGGGAGCACACGGTTTTATAAATAAAAGAAAGGTGAAATAAAATTCACTTTTATGTCAGGAACTGGAAATACAGCAATTTTGAAAGCAGCCTAGAGTTGCTTTTTTCGTATGTAACCTTTGTTACCAACCTGGCAAATAATTGAATCTATCTTTGTTTCAGCAAGTACATAGCTTTTAATTAAAGCGTAAATAATAACAGCACACATGAAAAATCGTATTCTTTGTAATTGGACTTTACCTCGTGTTCTCCGTGTGATCATCGGAATAGTCATCATAGGTGAGGCGATATCCAGAGAGGATATGATCAGTGGTATCGCCGGAGCTATTTTTACGGGCATAGGACTATTTAATATAGGCTGCTGTGGCTCAGGCGCCTGTTACACACCCGTTAAAAACAGCAAAGAGGAGCTAAAAGACATCAGCTAAGAAGAAGTTGTTTAAACATTATTTTAATAACTAATATTCATAAAACAAGTAAAATGAACATATTCCAACAACTATTTGGCGGAGGGCCATCTGTCGATTTGGCCGGCATTATCAAAGAGAGCGCTTTTTTAGTAGATGTCCGGACACCCGGCGAGTTTGCGGGCGGCCACGTTAAAGGCTCCATAAACATCCCCTTGGATATAGTCAGTTCGCAGCTGTCAAAATTCAAAAACAAGAAAAACATCATTGTTTTCTGCCAAAGCGGTGGAAGAAGCGGACAGGCTAAGACTATACTGGAGCAAAACGGGTTCACCAATGTGGTCAACGGCGGTACCTGGAACAATGTAAATCAATTTATAAAATAAATCCGGGACATCCTCAAATCAGTTACCGGTAATACTAACAATCGATTTGAGGATCATTTATAACGGGCATCATTTAAAATGTCAAGCCACGCTATTACAAAACTATCTATCCCTTGGTGTCCGACTGATATATTATTCCGTTCGGTTTTTCTATCCTATAAAGCTAAAGCATTTAAACCTTTAAATCGAAAAAAGTTACTATCACACTAAAATACTGCTACCTTACCTTTATGGATAAATTAGATACCTTCGGTTTTGAATTTGAACCTGCGTTAATCGAAGAAATTAAAAAATTCGGTGAACTGAAGCATTTTAAAGAGGGGGATATCATTATGGATTATGGTAAATACATCCGGATGATGCCGCTGGTTATAAAAGGAACCCTGAAGGTTCTGAAAAAAGAAGATAGCGGTAAAGAGATCCTTTTATATTACCTGTCAAATAATGAGACCTGTTCGATGGCTTATAGCTGCTGCCTGGAAGAAAAGAAAAGCGATATCAGAGCAATTGCAGAGGGAGAGGTTGACATTATCGCCATTCCGCACAATAAACTGGATGAATGGCTGCATAAATACCCCAGCTGGAAAAACTACATTATGCGCAGTTTCAGCGAGCGCTTCTCGGAGTTGCTTAAATCCATTGAAAGCATCGCCTTTCATAAACTGGATGATCGGCTGATCGCCTACCTGAAAGAAAAGCAACGACTTTCCGGTTCGAGCGTGATCAAAGCTTCGCATTACCAGATCGCTGACGAACTGGCGACATCAAGGGTGGTTGTTTCCAGATTGCTGAAAATCTTAGAAAATAACGGCAAGATCCTATTGTATCGCAATGAGATCAAACTGTTGAAAGATTTTGAGTGCTAATTGCCCGCAACAAAACCAGGATCACTTTACTATGACATGTGTTACCAACTGACTGTTTTATATCTTCTAATTTTAATAAAATTTAAGTTATGAAAGAACATGGGCAGTCTTGACCACGCTAAAAACAAACAGAAGCAATTTTTCTTCCGGAAGTTGATATGTATAGTAGCACGCATGTTGCCGTGCCTTCGTGCTATTGATCAAGCATCACCTTTTAGTGCTGCAGGTACTAAACCCTACTAAAGTATAAAGCGGGCAAAAACTTACCAGGCTGGTTAAAACGAATACCCCCGCTAAAACCAGCAATACAATCCCAAAAGTTCCTGTAATTGCGTTGCTAAAATATAAAGTAGTAATAATAGCGGCAACAATAAAGCGGATGATGCGATCTGGATTTCCCATATTTATTTTCATAACACTAATTATTAGTTATAAGTAAACAGTTAATTATTTTCAAGAAGTATGCCTATTCCATTTGGTTTAGTCAATTCCTCATTATTTTGCAATTTGATCTGCGCTTGTAAATGGACGTGTGTTTTTATTGAATTAGAAATCAGGCAGGATTTTTCAGACATTTCTATCACTCTCATGGCCTTTTCATTTGCATAATTGAGTGTAACGACTGGATATAGTGTAATTTGACTGACGATGTATCGCCCGTCTTTCTTATCTAAAATGCCGACTGCATTGCACTCAAATTGTACAAAATCTAGTTTTGAGTTTTCGGCAATCGCTAAAAAAGAGGTCATAAAACAACTGTTTACAGCGCCAATAAATAAGTGTTCAGGCGACCAAATGCCCGGAATATCGTTAGGAAATTCTGGTGGAGTGGCTACTTCTATTCGGCGATTTAAAACAGAGGATTCCAAAATTCCTTTTCGCCCTGCTACCCAGTTTAATTTTACCTGGCACTGTTGTTGAGTTGCCATGATAATTGATTTTTACACTACTACTAAATTAGTCCGTTTGAAGTGAAATAATAATGATGCTCAACACCTCAATAAATGATGTAAGTCATCACTAACTATATTTCAAGGTGAGCGCCAGCTAATCCGTATGATAGGAGATATGCAAGATGATAGGATAATAAAGAGAAGTTTTGTGGGATTTGAGCTGCGCTCTTTTGGCTTCACCAACATCAGCTTTTACATCCACAGTAAAAAACAAAATCAATATAATCAAACCAAACTTGAACAACCCGCAATAATTTCTCATGGCTTGTGATTTATGACCCTAAATTTCATCATGTTATATCCTTAATTAGACAGGAAAAACGCTGTTTTGTTTGCACTAAACATGACATGAATTTCGTCTAATATGATGTTAAAGAAATTACACCTACAGATATCGCACAATAAAAATCGCCAAGAAATTATTGTTAAGATTGTTTCTATTCCACTGAAACGAATAGCTTAAAAAGGATCTGAAAGTTCACTTACTCTGATTAACTTTTTGTTTACAAACTCATTGATACCCAACTCGGATAATTCACGGCCATAGCCAGAACCTTTTGTGCCGCCAAATGGAAGATCCGCTTGTGTCCAGGTTGGATGATTGATAAATACCATGCCGGTATCAATCTGATCAGCTACACGTTTCCCCCGTTCAATGTCCTGCGTAAATACTGAACCGCCCAATCCAAAGTCAGAATCATTGGCAAGGTCTATTGCAGCCTGTTCATCCTTCACCCGATAAAAAGAGGCTACCGGTCCAAACAATTCTTCGTGATAGGCTGGAATACCGGGGTGCAGATCAGTTAAAATAGTAGGTTCCATAAAAGCACCTGGACGATCAACACGGTTTCCACCGAGTAGTACCCTGGCTCCGGCAGTTACCGATCTATTGACCTGGTCGGCCAATTGTACTGCTGCAGCTTCGTTGCACAAAGGTCCCAGTTCTGTTGTGCGGTCCATTGGGTCACCTACTTTAAGTTTAGCCATTTTATCGGTGAACTTTGATAGGAATTCGTCGGCAATTGATTCAACTGCTATGAACCGTTTAGCGGCTACACAGCATTCACCGTTGTTGTTTATTCTACCAACCACGGCCCATTCAACCGCTTTATCGATATCGGCGTCTTCAAGAATGATGAAGGCATCGCTTCCGCCCAATTCCAAAACTGATTTTTTTAAATATTTTCCTGCTTCGGATGCTATACTTGCTCCTGCCGCTTCGCTTCCTGTTAGCGAAACGCCCTTTATTCGCTCATCAGCAACCAGTTCCGAGGCGCGTTCGCCCGACATTAAAAGGTTGGTGTAAAGGCCGGCAGGTGCGCCGGCTTCTTTAAACAGCCTTTCAATAGCGATGGCACATTGGGGTACATTTGACGCATGTTTAACCAAAACAGTATTTCCAATCATAATATTGGGGGCTGCAAACCTGGCCACCTGGTAAAAAGGGAAATTCCAGGGTTCAACGCCAAGTAATACTCCTATCGGACTATGGCGTATAAAAGCTCTTCCAAGTAAAGGATCAAGCGTTTTGTCAGCAAGGAACGCGGCACCATGATTGGCGTAATATTCGATAATATTAGCACTCAAGTCTATCTCCCCTTCAGCCTGCGAAATGAGTTTGCCCATTTCTAAGGTGATCATTTCGGCAAGGAGATTTTTCTCTCCCCGCATCAATTGAGCTACCCTATTAAGCAATTGTGAACGTTCCGTATAACTGGTTTTTCTCCAACTGCTAAAAGCTTTTTCAGCCTGTGCAACGGCGTTGTTAACCGCTTCGTCAGTCATTTCTTCAAAAGATTTGACCAGCTTGTTTGTGTTCGGATTAATAGTTTGAATGGACATATATTTATGATAAATATTATTGTCCAAAGGTGAGTACACTTAGGTTAACCAGTGTTACACAAATTCCTGAATAAGTTACATCATTCACACATTAATAAATGAGAATTTCATAGCTGTGCGTCAATTACAATTTTATGATTATCCCTTTATGTCCTAATCTCGTCAAAAAAAGGTGTTTTTCTTTCTTCGACGCATTTTACCGCATAAATATAAAGTGCAGCGCTCCATGTTTGCCAGTCCTGCCCCATTACTTTACCATCCTGCGCTTTTACCCATTCATTAAAGCCAAATTCCAGGTTTTTGTCGTTAGAAATTCTGATCAGTTGGGTTAACGCTATTAACTTTTCTTTGGCCAGGTCGTACATTTCCGCAGCCACAAGTGCTGCAACATAAAAACCGCAGATAAATGGCCATATTCCACCATTATGGTAATTACCGGGCATGTTAAACATTTTATATCTAGGGTGCCAGTCGGCATCTTCCGGTAGGGTAAAAGGAAAAAAATTAGGAGGTAGCTCAACAACCAACTCTCCTTTCGCAATCATGTTTTTACATTCCTCCTCTATCCAAACAATGATTTCTTTAGCCTGTGATATGGACGTTAAGCCCGATAATATGGCCAGGCAATTACCCAGCAAATCGAACCGGTCACTGCTAAATACTTTGTATGACCAGAAAGCATAGTAAGGTTTATTTCTTTCTGCAAGTCCTTCATGTATGTGATGAGGTATAAAGCCACCGTCAATAGTAAGTTTATTAATTTGATTTTTAAGTTCAGCGGCCCTTTCACTTTGGTCAAGCAAAAGCAAGTAGGCATAAACCAATGCATTTACATATAGGCCATAGCCAATAACCCATTGTTCATCGCGCCAGTCACTGGTAGGCTGTTGTGCAACCAGGAACCTGTCGTCGGGGCTCTGGTATTCCATCCATTGTAATGATTTGCCTACTGCTTTTTCTAAAAAATTTGCTTCTCCAGTCAGATTTCTATATATCCCAACACCTAGTAAAAATAAAGGTGTTGTATCACTTGCTCCGCGGTCATCATTATCATGAACAAGAGAAGCAATATGACCATGTACGGTTTGGTTTTTTGCCAAAGTCTCCAATACCCTTCTTATAGTTTCTATAAGCTCCAAATCTCCGGTAACCGCGACACCCAATATAGAAATCATCAGATCCCTGGTATAAGGCTCTGGATAACCCCAGCCGGCAGTACGCGGAAGCCCGTCAAAAGGTCCGTTCGCATTATGGCGCAATACTTCAACAGCCGCAAACCTGGCTTTTTTTATCTCTTCCCAATCAGCACTTTCCATATCTCATTTATTTTTACCTGATTTTTTGATCAATCAACTCCATAAACCTTTTTGCGACTAACCTATAATCAAAATTTGTCACTACCCGGTTTCTACCCGCTTTTCCCATTTTTTGGCGTAAAGCGGGATCCTTCATGAGTTGAATTAAGTATTTTGCGATATCTTCCACACTGGCCCGGTAATCAATTGTACGTGGTTCGTCAAAAATAACCTTGCGTTTTTCTGATAATCCGCATTCATCACCTATAGTAACCTCATTCACAACAATATGTTGCGCTATACTTGCAAGGAAAGCTGTTTCACCATCCACCAAAGTATCCAGCATACCCATGGCATTGATCCCTATAACTGGTTTTTCACAGGCTCCCGCTTCCACCTGCGGCATACCGAAACCTTCTAGGCGTGACGGGCCTGCATAAATATCACATGCCCCGAGCAGGTATGGCATAAAATCCCTTGAAGTAATACTTGTTGCATAAATTACTTTTTTATCAATACCCAGCTCTTTGGCCAGTTGCATATCTTCCTGGTTTTGTTGCGAGGTACGGGGCTGAGGCCATGTTTTACAAACGTACATCCAATCCGGTGCCTGATCGTCAATGCGGGCCAGCGCCTGCATCACTTCCCGCGCTCCTTTGGATGCCGCATCGCCACCAACGGTAAGAATCATCAATTGGTCGGGTTTAATTCCCAGGGAATCTCTTACCGCTAAAACTTCAGGATCATTTTTTGGGTAAGATTTAAAAGTATCTGTATTACATCCCACCGGCAATACTTCAATATTATCCGCTTTTATTCCATCACGGACATACATTTCCTTAACCCAGTTAGACGTCACCAAAATAAGCGGAAGCTTATTCAGCACGTCCTGATAATTGGCGATATAACCATCGGCCACTAACCAGGGAACAGGCTGAATATCGAATTTTTGCGGATGTAGTATTAAATGCGGTGTGTGGCCCCAATAACCGATGCCAACTGCTACGTCCGGCTTAAACCACCTGTAGTACCACTCTTTTTCCAAATCCGATTCATAATGAACAGCATGAACATTGACACCCATTTCCAAAAGCCCTTTGTAAAGTAAACTTCCCTGGGTTGCCAATCCTCCGGGTGAAGCCGGGTAATCATATAATAAAAGTACCTTCATGATGTTATCCTCTTTTTTGCTAACCATTTTTTTGCTTGTTGAGTATTTGAAAAATGCCAGAAAGCCTCATCGCCAGGCGTTGTTTTAGCTTCCCAGCTGCTTTTATCAAATCCATAAGTTTGTGTTATGATGCGGTATTTTAAATCCCATAGTTTTTTGGGAAGATGCCAAAAAGAAGTGGCCTGTATTTCAGCTTTGGGAAGATAAGCTTTGTCACCGTCTTCATAAGCGAATGTCCAAAGTTCATTTGTTGTTAACTCACCTTCGTCCCATAAATTAATTACAGCTTTACTTACCTCTTCATGCCTGAGGTGCCTGGTATATTCTCCATCGGGATTGTGCGTAATGATCAAGTCGAAATGAATATCCGGGATTAACTGAAGTATAGCCTGCTTCACTTCGTTTTCCGGCAAAGGCTGTTGTTCCGGGCCGTCATTCAAATCCCCCATTGTACCACTGGCTCCTAAAACACTTAATGCTTTATAGAATTTAGGTGCGCGATCCTTATCGTTTTTTCTGCAAAGGCAAACTACAAAGCATTGCCACGAAGATTCGCTTAACATCGTTCCTCCTGCCCATAAGGTCTCATCATCGGGATGCGCTACAATAAGCGCCACTTTCTTTAATTCTTGTAGCTCCATTTTAAGACTTCTAAATGAAGCTATAATGAATAACCTAAAATACTGGCCGTTGTTATTAATGAAACGATATATAATTATTAATACTGATACATTATATAGTTGAATGACCCATAAGCGTAGCTCATTTAGGATTCATTCATAGTTTTTCCTATTTTAAAACTACAGTTCCAAGAACCGTTCCTTACCTCGAATAATATATTAGTACTTCTTTCAGGAAAATGCTCCTTTACACATAGCGTTATGTCCTGCTTTATTGTGACGTAGGCTGATCTGAAATTATTTTCTTTATCCATAACATTGACAATGATGTGATCGCCAAATACATGCAGTTCCCAGCCAGATGAACATTTTTCACGGATAATGTTTAATAAGTTTTCCAGAAGTATTTCCATGCTTAATTTTAATAACGTCAAGGATAGTTTTTGCCTTTTATCCACCAATTATGAAGACAATTAAATATATTTTGTCTTAAGCCAATTCTTCCTGGTATTCGATGGCAGAAGTTATGGCCTCTTTCAAACCTTCACCAATATTGTTTCCCAAAAGCATAATCCAGCCTTGAAACAAATGCTCAAGCCAACAAATTGATGCACCGGGGCTAAGAATGCTAAAAAGAACAACTTTGTAAATGGCATTATTATTTCCATAATTTACCTTCATCACTTTTGTATGATGTATCTGGGTTAAGAAATTGAATTTTATCTTGAATATTTCAAGTAATGCCAGGGTGGTTTGTATTTTTACCGGAGGTTCGCTTTCGGGTATATAAAAAACTAAAGATTGCGGGATGGTCTTATCTATACCTTTCGGGGTTTTGTTACCTGGTAATGATTGTAGTGAAACAATGGCAGGTTTACAAGCGTCGGTCAATAACATTGTTTATGATAATTAGAATAAATTAAACCGGTAATGAAAAAAGAAAAATAATACTATGGATGTCTCATTATTGGCTTAATTTTTCAAGAAATAATTAAACCGATAATTACTTCCAGCTCCTAATTCGCTACCAATACCAATTTGACCCTAAGATCTCTTCTTCCTCCCAATTTTGGCGTATACCCCTAAATATGTGGCAAGATATTTATTACAAGTTCAATGGTGTCAAGGGAATATTTACTATTTAACATACCCAAATGTCAGTATACTTATGTCAATTTGCGTTACACGAATTAGTTAAAAGTTACATCATTCACACATTAATAAAACAAATAGTTCACTATGCTTAACCTTTAATGCCAACAAAGCCGAAGGATGCTCAAAATTACATTGTTGGTACTTTGTTTATTTTTCGGTAAAACCATCTTTTAACAAGTTCTGCTGCTACTACATAACAGATAATTACTAATATCATCCACGCATAGAGTGACACAGGTATTTTAATAAACCCAAACAACGATGATAATGGAGTTAAGGGTAAAACCAATACGAGCAATAAAATAAAAATGGTGGCCGCCGATAAATATCTCCCAGGCAGGCTCTTAAAAAAAGGTAACCTGGTACGTACAACCAATACAATTAAGATGGCAGAAATAACAGACTCAATAAACCAGCCCGTTTGAAATGCCTTTTCTTTTGAGTGTAATAAAAGTAATAAAACGCCAAAAGTTACATAATCAAATACTGAACTTAATAAACCAAAAGTGAGCATGAAGCGCCTGATGAAACGCATGTCCCAATGCTGTGGCGACTGTATATTTATATCATCAACCCTATCAGTGGATATGGCCATTTCCGGAAAATCAGTTAATAAATTGGTTAAAAGGATCTGCTTTGGCAACAACGGTAAAAATGGCAGAAATAACGAAGCCCCGGCCATGCTGAACATATTACCAAAATTAGCACTGGTAGCCATGAAAATGTATTTCATGGTGTTTGTAAAAGTACGGCGGCCTTCAATAATTCCTTTTGTGAGCACATCAAGGTCCTGGCTTAATAGAACAATGTCTGCTGCTTCTTTTGCTACGTCAACTGCTGTATTCACAGAGATTTCCACATCAGCTGTATGGAGTGCCGTGGCATCATTTATACCGTCACCCATAAATCCAACCACATTTCCGGTCTTTTTGAGCATCAAAATGATCCGTTCTTTTTGATTGGGTTCTACTTCCGCAAATATATCTGTTAGCGGTGCCTGGTGGACAAGGGCAGCATTACTCATTTTTTGAAGCATTGCCCCGGTGATTATTTGTGGTTTTTTAATGCCGATCTGTAAGGCCAGGCTCTTTGCTACCAGGGCATTATCGCCGGTGATGATCTTGAGTTGCACTCCCAGTTTATTCAGGTTACCTAAAATCTCGGCCACATTGGCTTTAGGCGGATCATATAAGGTGACAAAACCCAAAAAGGTCATTTCCTTTTCGTCTTCCCGGGTAAAATTATGGGCAGCGTTCCCGGGTTTATAAGCGACTCCTAAGGTGCGTAAGCCTGCTTCACTTAATTTGTCATATTGCTGAAGGATAGCTTTCCTTTTGTCCTCAATGCTCACTACTTTCCCCTCAGCGTTTTCAACCAGGGTGCATATAGATAAAATGACTTTTAAAGCCCCTTTGGTAATAGCGAGGTTCTGTGTTTTATTTTTGACCTGGATTGTCAACCGTTTGCGTATAAAATCGTAGGGGATTTCTGCTTGAACAGTAAAAGTACTTTTCTGACCTTTATAACCGTCACAAATAGCCGTGTCTATTGGATTGTGAAAACCCTGCTGCATGGCGGCGTTTACCCAGGCATATTGAAGCACTTTGTCGCTGTGTGCGCCATCTACATTTACAGTATCCTTCAAATTCACCTTACCCTCGGTTATTGTTCCTGTTTTATCTGAACAAAGGATATTCATGCTCCCCAAATTTTCAATGGATGACAGCCGCTTTACAATGACCTGTAATTTTGCCATGCGCCTTGCACCTGTTGAAAGATTAACACTGATAATAGCGGGGAGCAATTGTGGGGTAAGCCCTACCGCTAATGCCAGGGAAAACAAAAATGAATCCAGTACCGGCTTGTGCAAAAATACGTTGACAGCAAAAATAATGAACACCATCAATAAGGTGATTTGCATCAGCATATAACCAAATTTACGGATGCCCTTTTCAAAATCTGTTTCAGGTGCCTTTGACTGTAATCCCGCTGAGATCTTGCCAAACTCTGATTGAGCTCCCGTTTTAATTACCAAGGCGGTGGCTTTGCCGCTTATCACGTGTGCGCCCATAAATAATGCATTGCTTCTTTTTGACAGCGGGGTATCGACCGGTAATTCGCCGCAAAACTTTTCAACAGGGTAGGTTTCGCCTGTAAATGCCGCCTCATCAACAAATAATTCCTGGGACTCTATCAATAAACTATCTCCGGGTATGAGATCACCTGCTGATAAAATAACAAGATCGCCGGGAACTACCTCTTCGACTGTTATTTCCTTTTTCTTTCCACCCCTTAAAACATCACAGTGCAACTGTACCATTTTAAGCAATTCTTTCACGGCGTTTGCTGCGCCTTTTTCCTGCCAGAAACCAAGAATACTGCTGATCAGAACGATAGTTAAAATGATGGTGGTATCCAATACATCACCTAATGATGCGGACAGCAGCGCCGCAACGATCAGCATGATGGTAACCGGGCTTTTAAATTGTGATAAAAACAAAAGAATAACTGAATACCGGGAATTAACTTTCATCGTATTCGCGCCGTACTTTTTTATTCTTTTGGCTGCTTCATGGTCATCCAGTCCATTTTGACCGGTAGCCAACGTTTTGAAAGCTGCTTCTTTAGTAAATTGCCAAAAGGTTTTGTATTGATCGGTTTCCATTGCGTTTATGATTTCGCCGCGAAGACCAATAGTGGAATTGGTATTTGACCAGCAATTTTTTGAGTCTGGCTTCCCCTGAAAAGGCTATCAATAAAATTATGTGAACGATGCACCATTGCCAGAAGATCTATATTGCCGTTGTCGCAAAGCCATTCCAAACCCGATTGCGCACCATTGCTTTTATACATCGTATATTTTATTTTTGAAAAGTGAACTTTGGTTGAAAGCTCACTCACGAATCGTTTAATCCATTTCTGAAATTCAGGTGACCTGTCCGACTCTTCATAAATATGTGTAAGTAATATTTCTGCGTTGAGGGGCTTTGCCAGTGCTACCAATGAGGAAATTGAAATAATATCGTCTTCCGGATTTTTAAAGTCGGTAGCAAAAGCTATTTTTTTTACCGGCGATAGTTTAGCGGCAGGCGGTATCAGCAATAGGGGGCTGTTCACCCCATCAATCATACTCCTGCTATGGTTTCCTAATAATAATGTAGTTAACCCGCTGCTGCCATGTGTTCCAATAACTACAAGATCAACCGTTTCATTTTCAATAATGCGATTGACAACATCTGTAAGCGCACCACTTTCATTTAAATACCTGATAGAGGGGTGAAAACCTGATTTATTCCTGCTTGTTTCTATTGACGATTTAAGTTTAACTAATTCATTTGTACTTTCTTTCAAAAGCATATCAGATTCCTCCAGCGGCCATACCACAAGTCCCGCCTGGGGCGCTTCAGCCGGAATAATCACTGCATTGCATAAAATAATGTCGGCTTTGATTTGCCTCGCTAAATAATATCCATATCTAACCGCATGTATTGCATTTTCCGAAAAGTCGGTTGGGAATAGTATCGTTTTCATTTTATTTTAATCTTAATGTCTGTTTATAAGGGCAACCGTATTTGATCTGCAAGAGCCAAGAATGGATCAATGCGTTGTTAAGTATCAAGGGCTGGTAATTCAGCGAGCCCAGCTTTCGCTTGCCCTGGGGTTATTGTTGCGTTTTATCAAATTGTATAGGGCCATCGCGCAATTGAATCGTACGACTGCTGAAGGAAGCGATATCCGGTTCGTGCGTTACAAATACAATGGTTTTTCATGTTTGGCATTCAGTTCCTGCATCAGGGCCATAATTTCATAAGATGTACAGGTATCCAGGTTCCCTGTTGCTTCCTCCGTTAAAATCATTACAGGATTATTAATGAGTGCCCTTGCAATGGCAACCCGCTGTTATTGCCCGCCTGACACCTGGTTTGGCGTATGTTCAAACCTGTCAGCAAGTTTTAGAGCCTCTAATGCATGTATTGCCCGCTCATGCCGGCCTTTGCTATTTGTCCTTTTATCGTACAACAAGGGGAGTTCCACATTCGCTATAGCGGTTGTGCGGGGTAATAAATTATAAAATTGGAAAACAAAACCTATTTTATGGTTGCGTAATTCTGCCAGTTCACCCCTTGACAGTTTTTTTATTTCAACGCCATCTAACAGGTAGTCTCTGGATGTAGGTTTATCAAGGCATCCCAAAATGTTTAACAAGGTTGTTTTCCCGGAACCACTTGCTCCCATTATTGTAACAAATTCACCGGTATCAATAGTAAATGACACTTCCCCTAAGGCATTGACTGTCTCACCTCCCACCTGAAATTCACGTTTTAGATCATGGATGTCTATAATTTTCTTGCGCATTATCTTTCTATGCACAAATATGATGCGAGCAGAATGCTGATTTGTTATACAACTCTGTAAATAGATTACATGATTCACACATTTCTATATCGGGCCAAGAAACAAATTATGAGGTTGTGATTTCTATGATGTGTGAATCATGTAACTTATTTATGGAATTTAGTAATGTTTTATCATCCAGATGCCCGCAACTTTGCCAAGTATTGAAAACCATTTCGCATACGATTGCTGAAATAGCTATCAAATTAAAAACGCAAATCTATTTTATAAATTAATCCTATCATGAAAATCAACATTGGAATTAAGGAAATCGACAGACAAGCCGTTGCTGACCAATTAGCGAAATTGCTGGCAGATGAATTTGTTTTGTATACAAAAACAAGAAGTGCACACTGGAATATTGAGGGGCCGGATTTTCATGCCATGCATATTTTTTTTGAAGAGCAATATGAACAGTTGGACGAATTGATGGATAGCGTTGCCGAGCGTATCAGAAAAATAGGACATTATGCCCCATCCACCTTAACCCAATTGCTTCAGCTTACGCACTTAACGGAGCAAAGCGACAGGAAAAATGATAGTCCGGGATTTATTAAGGAATTGCTGGAGGATCATGAAAGTATTATTGAATTTATCAGGGGTAATATCAATCCTTTTGCTGATACCTATCATGACGCAGGAACAAGTGATTATATAACCGGCCTGATGGAAACCCATGAAGGAATGGCCTGGATGCTAAGATCTCATTTTAGGTAATAAATATGTATATGAGCACACGACTTGAAAATGCCATTACCAAACAGGATCATATACTGGGAAGCAATACCGCACCTTTAGCACTGCTGGAATAAGGCGATTACCAATGCTCATCGTGCGGCGATTCTTACCTAGTTGTAAAAGAAGTTCTTCAGGAACTTGGCAAAAATTTAGTCTTTATTTTCAGGAACTTTCCCTTAACTGACATACATCCGGATGCCTTTGACGCGGCGCTTGCTGCGGAAGCTGCCGCACTACAAAGCAAGTTTTGGGAAATGTATAATTTGCTATACCAGAACCAGGCTCAATTAAGCGGGAATGAGTTGTTCGCATATGCGGAAGAGATCGGCTTGGATATGGACCGGTTCGAACAAGATGTCCAAAGCCATGCACTTACATCGAAAATTGAAGCGGATCTTGACAGTGGGATAAGAAGTGGAGTGAGCGGAACACCGTCCTTTTATATCAATAATGAAAAGTACGAAGGGGATTGGGAAAACGGCGGACTGATTCAATATTTAAAAAGATTGCTGAAATGAATAACCACAGGATCATTTAAACCTGACTGGTAAGTGTGAATAATGTAACTAATTTATGGAATTACAAAACAGTAAAGGCTGATAAAACCGCATTTTTACCTGGATGAAACTGCTGAAACAGTAAAAAAAAAGGCAACATGGAACGATCAAAAATAGAAAACATCCTCAACAAGAGATTTGAAAAGATCAATACTGCTTTTGACAGCTTCCGGTTGCACTTGATGGAAGACGATATTCGGTTATTCCGTGTTAAAGTAAAAAAATTAGCGGCCTGTCTCCGGCTGATCAATGCTGAGAAAAATCATGAGCATGCACTTAAAGTCCCGCAAAAAATCAGCAAACTTTATAAAATAGCAGGGGTCATCCGCATCCTTCAAATGCAACAAAAATTTGTTGAAAAAACATTGGACAGGAAATTAATGGTGCCTCCCGGAACCTATTTAAAAATCATTGCTGACCAGATTCTGCACCACATCGAATTGGTTAATAAACAGATCAAAGGGACAAAGCAGTTCAAAAAAGAAGAAGAAAAACTTTTGCAGTTACTACCGAAGCACCTTAGGGAGAAAACGATACAGCAATTCATCTTCACCGAGGGCGACAGATTGGAAAAACTGCTTGCCCCTGTCTTTCCTGCGGATCAATCCTTTCACGAGGTTAGGGAACTTTTGAAGAACCTATTACATCTATCGGCTTATCTTGAAATGGAGTTCAGTGCATTATTCCCTTATGCAAGCTTAGACAGCTACGATCATATAGATGCCTTCACCATTGTTTTAGGACGTTTTCACGACCTCAATGCTGCGATAGGCCATTTGCATACCGAATGTATCAAAGCGGAAATCGATGAAAATGAAAAAATAGTGTTGCGAAATATGGAAAGCCTATGGATGAAAGAAAGAGCTGCTGTACGCGAAGAAATATTTGACCACTTGCAAAAGATTATTTCCTCCGGGCGGTCAATGGTACCATTGGACAAATGGCCGGTAATGTAAAATCATACTTAGTGATTTTACATTACCGGTATTTTCAAAAAGTGTGAATGATGTAACTATTAGAAAGCATTGAATAACGTTTGACTATCGAAAAGCTCCCAACTGTGTACTTATCAATTCACATTAAAATAAACAAATCATGATGTATAATTACAACTTTTGGGGAATGGATATCATTTGGTGGTTCATTTGGATGGTTATGATCTTTTGGATCTTTGCTACCCCTTATGATATTCCTGGTCAGCGAAGGAGAAAAGATGCGCCGCTTGACATATTGCAAAAACGCTTTGTTTCCGGGCAAATTACAAATGAAGAATACCAGGACATTAAGAAAACACTTGAAACTGATTTGGCCCGGTAGAATTACTTTCCTTTACAAAGGCAAAATTTTGGTATCTCCTAAAATGATATATATGAAAACTAACCGTGAACTACAGATTGATGTGCTGGATGCTATAAGATGGGAACCATTGCTTAAACTGGCGGAAATTGGCGTGGATGCTAATGATGGCATAGTCACCCTTTCGGGAGTTGTTGATAGTTACATTAAGAAATCACAAGCTGAAGTTACTGCAAAAAAAATAACCGGAGTTAGAGCTGTAGTCGAAAAAATCGTAGTCAAATTTAATAATGATGATGAAAAAAGCGATAGCGAAATCGCCACAGCTGTATTAAATGCGTTAAAATCAAACCGGGATATTCCCTTTGATAAAATACAGGTAGAAGTCGAAAACGGTCGCGTAACATTGGATGGAAAATTGGAATGGAACCATCAAAAAGAAGCTGCACAAAAGTCAGCAAGTAATATTGATGGTATAAAGGTGCTTACAAACAATATTAAAATTGAAACCGACAATGCTGACGATATTGAAAAAGCAGGTATAGAACGTGCAATTGAGCGCAACTGGTCAATGAACAACCAGGATGTACAAGTATATGTTTCTGGCAATAGAGTTACGCTGAACGGCATCGTGCATTCTTTTTATCAAAAGGAAGTGGCCGAACGAATGGCATGGAATGCCCCGGGAGTTTGGGCGGTCAATAACGAATTAATTATTGATTATAACGAATAATATAAGCGATGAAAATTCAAGTTCCATTCTTTTACTTTTTGCCCAGACAAAAACCAATTCAATTATTAT
Organism: Mucilaginibacter flavidus; assembly: GCF_024055575.1. Lineage (GTDB taxonomy): Bacteria > Bacteroidota > Bacteroidia > Sphingobacteriales > Sphingobacteriaceae > Mucilaginibacter > Mucilaginibacter flavidus. The sequence continues at coordinate 829,696 of NZ_JAMXOE010000002.1, forward strand.
ATAAATGAATGATCTCAATAAAAATTCCATCAATCCAATTCCGCACCGTAAGGTTTATCTTATAGGAGGCGGAATCGCTTCTTTACCAAGTGCAGCTTATTTTAAAAGAGATGGCCATATTAACCCCGGTAATATAACACTATATGAAGCGCTAATCTTCTGTAAACAGCGATAAATTGCTCATTTTCAAAAATATAATTGTAAATTTAATATTATTTACTTTTCTGCTCTTTAAATTTTTTTTAAAAATTTAATCACGCTCTTTAATATCCTGTAATGTTGAATGCTATCCCCCACCATATAATTGCTATCGGCGCCTCTGCAGGTGGTATGGAAGAGATCAATTCTTTTTTTGATCATACGCCCTTAGATGGTGTTTCTTACGTTATTGTACAGCATTTATCTTCCGATTTCAAGAGCAGGATGGTTGAATTACTGGCCAAACAC
>NZ_JAMXOE010000030.1 GCF_024055575.1 Mucilaginibacter flavidus
TGCGAGTAGCTGCGCGGCTTCCATGCAACAAAAGAACCGGCTATTTATCTTAAAAACACATCGAAATTATCCACTTATGGGGATAATCGATTTCTTCCGAACACCCATGGTGACAACACCAACAAGGGCCTCAGCTTCAGATTTTACCCAAGTCATGATTCGTGAAATTCGCCTTAATTCGTGAAAATTTGTGGCATTAATAATTAATTAGTTTTTCCATCGTTTCCTCCAGCCTCGCCTTTGCCAAAAATTGCTCCTCCAATGCTTTGTTCATCGGTATGGCCGTATCCAAACTGGCGCAGCGCATAATCGGGGCGTCCAGGTATTTAAAGCAATGTTCAGCCAAATGTGCCGCAATTTCGCCGCCGAAGCCGCTGGTTAGCGTATCTTCCGTTAAAATTAATACCCGGCCGGTTTTTTTGGCGCTTGCTTCAACCGCTTCTTTGTCCCAGGGCTGCAGGCTGCGCAGGTCAATTATCTCTACAGATAAATCCGGGTGTTTGGCTGCATATTCAATAGCCCAATGAACGCCAAGTCCGTAGGTGATTATGCTGGCGATGCTCCCTTCCTGAATAACTTTTGCTTTGCCAATCTCAACATAATAATCACCCTCGGGCACATTGCCGGTATTGCTGCGGTACAGGTATTTATGCTCAAAATACATTACCGGATTGGGGTCGTCAATAGCAGCCATCAGTAAGCCTTTGGCATCATCGGGGAAAGCCGGGTAAACCACCTTCAGCCCAGGCGTTTTGGTAAACCAGGCCTCGTTACTTTGCGAGTGGAAAGGCCCGGCACCTGTACCGGCACCCGCAGGCATACGGATAACTACATCAACCGCTTGTTCCCAGCGGTAATGCGTTTTGGCAAGGTTGTTTATTATCTGGTTAAAGCCCACGCTCACAAAATCGGCAAACTGCATTTCCATAACAGCCTTGTAGCCATTTATGGCCAGCCCCATAGCAGCCCCAACCACGCCCGACTCGCAAATGGGTGTATTTCGCACCCGCCCGCGACCAAACTCTTCCACAAATCCCTGGGTGATTTTAAATGCGCCGCCGTACTCGGCAATGTCCTGACCCATAATTACCAGGTTTGGGTACTTACGCATACTCTGTCTCAGTCCATCGCTTATTGCGTCGATATAGCGTTTGGGAGTTGTTGAAAAGTTGGAAGGTTGGAAAGTTGGAAAGTTGTGCTGCTTGTACATGTCCCTGATTTCTGTTTCCATATCGGGGATGATATCTGCCTCACTAAAAACCTTTTCGATTTCGGTCTCTATCTGGGTCACAAATTCAGCCTTCATTTGCGGAATCCATTCGGGTTTCAGCACGCCTTCGCTCAATAAATACCTTTCGAAGTTTTGAAGCGGGTCCTTTTCTTTCCAGATGTCAAACAGCTGCTGCGGTACATATTTGGTGCCCGATGCTTCCTCGTGTCCCCGCATCCTGAAGGTCATGCATTCCAACAAAACAGGCCGCGGTTTTTCGCGCATATTGGCGGCAATTTCACTCACGGTATGGTAAACTTCAAGCAGGTTATTGCCATCAATACGACGGCCTTCCATGCCATATCCTATGGCTTTATCAACCAAATATTTGCAATTGTACTGTTCACTTATCGGTGTCGAAAGGCCGTAGCCGTTGTTCTCGATTAAAAATATAACGGGCAGTTTCCAAACGGCGGCAATATTCAAAGCCTCGTGGAAATCGCCCTCGCTGGTGGCGCCTTCGCCGGTAAACACCAGGGTTGCCTTTTTACGTTTGCCGAGTACATCCGCCAACCCAATGCCGTCCGCCAGGGCCAGCTGCGGCCCCAGGTGCGATATCATCCCAATGATTTTATACTCCTGTGTGCCGAAATGAAAAGAACGGTCGCGGCCCTTGGTAAAGCCCGAAGCTTTGCCCTGCCATTGCGCCATTAAGCGCGACAACGGGATATCGCGGGTAGTAAAAACACCCAGGTTGCGGTGCATGGGCAATATGTATTCGTCGGCTGTCATGGCCAGGGTGCTGCCAACGGCAATAGCTTCCTGCCCAATGCCCGAAAACCATTTGCCAATACGTCCCTGCCTTAATAGGATGAGCATTTTCTCCTCAACAAGGCGCGGCCAAAGCAATTTTTTATAAAACTCAATTAATTGGCCATTATTCAGGTTTTTCCGGTCGAAAATCATCCGGCAAAACTACTGAAGTTTTTTTATTAGTCGGCGAACGTTGGTCATTAGTCATTATTCATTGGAGTGCTGCGCAAGGTGGAAAGTATTAAATTTTATCGGAAATTAACTTTTATTGGTAGTTTGCGGCGTATTATTGCTGTTGCAAAATAATTCGAACTTTTTAAGTCATTATATTCAACCCGATAACTAACAAAAGCGATTGGTATCGACCGTGCCACTAATGAACAACTGAACTAATGAACTACAAGAAACGTACCCCACTCATACTTTTTATCCTTGGCGCTGCTATCGCGATATCAGCCGCCACCCATGATTTTTTCCTGCTGCCCGAATATTTTTATATGCACAAAGGGGGAACACTTAACCTGCACCTGCTGATGGGCGATTTATTTGTAAAGGACACCGAAATACCTTACCAGTCAAATAAAACCAACCGGTTTATGCTGTATACCGGTTCCAAAAAGATTGATTTAACAAAAGCTGCAAAGGATAGCGCAGCGCCGGTGCTGAGTTACGAGATGACAATCCCCGGGCAGGCATTAATTGAGATGACAAGGAGCTACGAGTTCAGCTTTACTTCGCGCGATGCCTATGCCGAGTTCCTAAATAACCAGGGACTTGACAAGATGGCCGAAAAAGTAAAGAGCGGCAACCAGTTCAGGGTAAAAGAAAAATATACCCGCTACTTAAAAACGCTGGTATCTGTCGACGAAGCGAAAGGCGATGCCTACCAAAAGAACTTAAATGAGGATTTTGAGCTGATTTTAAAGGAAAACCCTTTTAAAAAGCGTTATGGCGACGATATGATTGCCGTGCTGAAATTTAAAGGGAAGCCTGCGGCATCGGCATCTGTTGGTTTATACATAAAAACCACCAACGGCAATGTTTATACCCAAAATCTGACAACCAGCCCGGAGGGAGAAGTAACATTTAACCTGAGCCGTGAAGGCGTCTACCTTTTGCGAAGCGTGCGTATTGAGCCAACCAAAGACAAAGACGCGGACTATGAAAGCTGGTGGACCTCATACACCTTCCCCTTCAGCAGCTCAGAAGACTTACCGAATACATATAAAGAGTTTGGGTTTGGAAATAAACACTAACTAATTTCGGATTTCGGAATTTCGATTTCGGATTTTTTTGAATGCGGAGTGCGAAGTGTCGAATGCGGAATGTTTTTGAATATAAAGTAGCTGTTTACACTCCGCAATTGGCGTTCGGACTTTCGCATTTTTTCTACTCTCCAAAATTGTTTTTCTCCTTGTACATCCTGCTAAATGATTTATCGGCGACTTTTGGCATCTCTTTATAATGCCCCCAGGTTTTTTTGAAGAAGGTGCGGAGCATAATGTTTTTTGTTTTACCGCTTAAAAAGTCAGTAAGCTTACGGCTAAGCATCGCCTTTTTCCAAAGCGACCAGCCCCATTTTTCTTTGGTGTTTACCAGGTGTTCTTGTACCGAGTCGCGGCGGTTAAGCAGCAGCATTTTATGGATATCTATTTTTACCGGGCACACCTCGGTACATTTCCCGCAAAGGCTTGAGGCGTAGCTTAGGTGTTTAAACTCTTCCATCCCGGCCATGTGTGGCGTAATGATAGAGCCGATGGGGCCGCTATACGTGGTTTCGTAAGTATGGCCGCCAATGTTTTTATAAACCGGGCATGCATTCAGGCAGGCACCGCAACGTATACAATATAAAGCCTGGCGCTGGTCCTTTTGTGCAAGCAGGTTGGTGCGGCCGTTATCCAGCAATATCACGTACATCTCTTCGGGGCCGTCGGTTTCGTTGGGTTGGCGGGGACCGCTTAATATGGTGTTGTAAACCGTGAGGTTTTGCCCGGTGCCATGTGTAGCCAGCATGGGCCAAAACAGGTCGAGATCCATTATCGATGGCACAATTTTTTCGATGCCCACAACAGCAATGTGTATTTTAGGGAACGAAGTGCTTAAGCGGGCGTTGCCCTCGTTTTCGGTAATGGCTATGCTGCCGGTATCGGCAATTAAAAAATTAGCACCGGTTATGCCTACGTCGGCCTGCACATATTTTTCGCGTAGTAACTCGCGGGCCTTTTGGGTGAGTTGCTCGGGCGTAAAATCAAGCGGTGTGCCAAATTTTTCGTTAAACAGCTTTGCGATATCCTCTTTTGATAAATGCATGGCCGGCGTAACAATGTGATAAGGCCGCTGTCCGAGTAGCTGTACAATATATTCGCCAAGGTCGGTTTCTAACGATTCGATGTGGTTAGCCTCTAAAAATTCATTCATCTGAATTTCTTCGGTTGCCATCGACTTTGATTTTACAACCGTTTTAGCGCCTGCTTTTTTGATGATGTTCAGTATCTCGCGGTTGGCTTCTTCGGCATCATTCGCCCATATTACCTTGCCGCCGCGTTTCTGGAAATTAGCTTCAAACTCCGGTAAAATCTTATCAAGGTTTTCCATCACCTTCCACTTTACCACATGAGCCTTGCGTTTGGTGTTTTCAAGGTTGATAATCTTTGACAATCCCCTGTCTACCGCAGCATCGTACTTACCAATATTATAATTGATAATGCGGCGATGATCCATATCAAAGGCTTTACCTTCGGATGTTACCAGGAATTCGTCAGCAGTAGTTCCCATATTGCGAAGTTAGTTATTTAGTTTATTACGTGAGCAGTTGATTAGGGCTGATTAAGTTAATTTTGTTGTTTTTGACTTAACTATTTGAATACATTAAGTTATTACGCAAATAAAAAAGGGGTAAGCTAAATGCTCACCCCTTTGCAGTATATCGTCCTAATAGATTAAAAATGGATTATAACTTAATCAACCTAATCAACCACTCACTAACTTACTTGCTTCCTTCTTCTTTCTTTCCGTCAACTAAAGGGCGATTATCGGCGTTCACCAAATCCCAGGCAGTGTAAAACGCCAGTTGGGCGCGCTTGGCTAACAGCGGGAAGTTTATTTTACTTACCTCGTCTCCAACGCCATGGTAGTCGGCATGCTCGCCGTTAAAGTAGAAAATAATTGGCACGCCATGCTTGGCAAAATTGTAATGGTCAGACCGGTGATAGAAATCATTCGGGTCTTTCGGGTCGTCATATTTGTAATCAAGCACCATGTTGGTGTAGGTTTTGTTCGCCTTTTCGCCAACGTTATGTAAATCAGTACTTAACATTCCCGAGCCTATCACATAAACGTAGTTTGCAGAATCGGCTTTACCTTTATATTCGTAACCAACGCGACCAATCATATCTATGTTCAAATCGGCAATGGTGTTGGCCAATGGGATAACCGGATGATCAGTATAATACTCAGAACCCAGCAGGCCTTTTTCTTCGCCCACGTTACCTAAAAACAATATGCTGCGGCGCGGGCCGTGGCCATCTTTTTTTGCTTTTGAAAACGCCCTTGCAATTGTCATTATACCGGTAGTGCCCGAGCCATCATCATCCGCGCCGTTGTTAACGCGGTCGCCTTTAGTGCCTTCAGGCAGTAGACCGATATGATCATAATGTGCAGATATTACCAGCACTTCATCTTTCAGCTTAGGGTCACTGCCCGGCAAAAAGCCCAGCACGTCAACCGCCTTTACATCTTTTTTCACGCTGTTGTAGCTGAGTTTAACATCAGCTTTAATGGTTTGCGCGGTGCCGCTACCTGCTTTAAGTTGTTCGAAAGTTTTTCCGCCCGATTTTACCAGTTCTTCTGCAACCTCATTGGTTATCCAGAAAACAGCAGGCTTGGTTTCAGCTGGTTTTGTATCTTCTTTTTTGATGGTTAAGCGCGGGGCAAGGATATAGTTTTTGTACTTCGTAAGTACACCGGCAATTTCAGAGTTTGCGGCTAAAATTATCGCCGGGTTTTTGCTCAACAGGTTTTTAGTAATTGCAGCGCGTGCTTCCGAACCACGGAAACTGGTTCCCTGCGGCTTGCCATCTGCGGCTTTATCTTCGTTTATCCAAAGCACGATTTTACCGGTAAGGTCGGTGTTCCCAATCTCAGCTTCGGTGCCGTAACCAACAAATACGATCTCGCTGGTGTTTAGCGCCCTGTCTGTTGATGGTTGAACTGCGTAAAAGCTGTCGCCATTTGCAAATGACTTGCCGCCCACGGCAAAAGTTGCGTTCAACGAGTTTTCAGTAAGCGGAACATCAAAAAAGTACGAGCCGTTTACAATTGGCTGCAGGCCTAATGATTTAAACTCATCTGCAATATAATGTGCAGCTTTTTCGGCGCCCGGTTTACCGGTTTCACGGCCTTCGTATGCGTCAGATGCAATAATGCTTAAATGTTTTTTGGCCAGGTCCGGGCTTATGATGCCCGCATATTTCATGGCGGTAGGATTTTGCTGTGCCCAAACGCAGGTTATTGAACCAGCCAGGGCGATGGATAATATAATTTTTTTCATATTTTTTTATTAGCGGCTTAAAGTAGGCAATTTGTTTAAACAAAAATAAGCGATAGTTACCTTTCTATCGCTTATTAAAATCGGTTAGTTATCCAAAAATATTACTTCTTCCCGTCAACAACAGGGCGTTTGTCGGCATTTGCCAGATCCCATGCGGTATAAAATACAAGCTGTGCGCGTTTGGCTAACATCGGGAAATTTATTTTACTTACTTCATCGCCTGGGCGGTGATAATCGGCATGTACGCCGTTAAAGTAAAATATGATAGGCACGCCGTGCTTGGCAAAATTGTAGTGATCCGAGCGGTAATAAAAACGGTTCGGGTCGGCAGGATCATCGTATTTGTAATCCAAATCGAGATGGGTGTAAAGGTTATTGGCGTTTTCGCCCACCTTGTGTAAATCATTACTGAGCATTGATGAACCGATAACGTAAACGTTATTTGCCGAATCAGGCTTGCCAATGTAATCAACCCCAATGCGGCCAATCATGTCAATATTTAAATCGGCAATGGTATTAGCCAACGGGATAACCGGATGATCAGTATAATATTCAGAACCCAGCAGGCCTTTTTCTTCGCCTACATTACCTAAAAAGAGTATGCTGCGGCGCGGGCCATGACCATCTTTTTTTGCTTTTGAAAACGCCCTGGCAAGTTCCATAATGGCGGTAGTACCCGAGCCGTCATCATCGGCGCCGTTGTTTACCATATCTTTAGAGCCTTCGGGCATTAAGCCGATATGGTCATAATGTGCGGATATTACCAGCACTTCGTCTTTAAGTTTAGCGTCGCTGCCTGGTAAAAAGCCCAGTACGTCAACGGCTTTTACAGGTATCTCTTCGGTAGCATATGATGCAACAACATCGGCCTTAACTGTTTGTGATTGCGGCGCGCCGACCTGGTCGATAGCTGCTTTTAAATCAGCAATGGTTTTGCCGCTGTTCTTTAAAATCATGTCGGCAGTTGCCATCGGGATGGTGATAACTACCGCGGGGTTTTCGCCTTCGTGTTTTAGCATCATTGGCAATGCGCGACCACCACCACCTTGTCCGCCGGGCCTTGGGCCACCTGCGGGAGCGGTTGTAGTTACTGCTAATATTAAAAGAGGTTTTTTGCTTTGTATCAAATCAAGGCGTTTCCTGCTGCGGGGAGTACTCCAGTCCGATACTTTTTCAGTCCCGGTAATTTTCGATTTGCCATCGCTCGTCGGCTCGCCGGTGCTGATGTAGATGACCACTTTACCGGCAATATCTACTCCTTTTAAGTCGTCGTAATTATCGGCGCCTATACCGTAGCCAATAAATACTACATCTTTAGCATCAATATTTTTGGTGCCTGCACCACCGCGTGCGGTAAAATCCTTACCCATTTCGAGTACGGTACCGTTTACAGTGAACGAATTTACCTTGAACGAGTTTTGTACTACGGGTACATCAAAAAAGTACGAACCGTTTACTATAGGCTGCAGGCCCAGCGATTTAAATTCATCGGCAATGTAGTGGGCAGCTTTGTCGGCGCCGGGTTTACCGGTTTCACGGCCTTCAAAAGCGTCTGATGCAATAATGCTGAGGTGCTTGTTAGCCAATTCAGGGCTGACGATCTCAGCATACTTCATGGCTGTTTTGTTCTGCTGTGCGCAGGCCCCCGTTACCAAACCAATGCTGGCGAGGGTTAATAATAATTTATTCATTTTTGGTCAGTTAGTTTCTTTGGTTCATTGTTGATCCGGCACGTGCGGGATGGTTCATAGCAGAAAAGTAGCAGGGAGCAGTGGCAGTATCTATTGGCATCTACCGGATTAAAACATACCCTTGGCTGTGTCACCACAGCCAACTAACTCAAAGGGGTAAAGGGGCGCAATCCTTTTCCTTTCAAAACCTTTCGCCTTTTACCTTTCACCTTTTTCCTCAACAAGCAATCTTATTCACCCGGTTTGCATGGCGCCCGCCCTCAAATTTGGTGTCTAAAAATATAGCGACAATTTTTTTTGCTTCTTCTATTGATATATGACGCGCCGGTATGCAAACAATATTTGCATCGTTATGGCTGCGGGCACGCTCGGCCAATTCTTCGTTCCAGCAAATGGCTGCGCGGATGCCCTGGTGTTTATTGGCGGTAATGGCCACACCGTTGCCGCTGCCGCAAACCAGGATGCCGAAATCAAAATCGCCGCTTTCAACACCCAATGCAACCGGGTGGGCAAAGTCGGGGTAATCTGCCGAAGCATCCGAATAAGTTCCAAAGTCTTTAACCTCAGCAATATTTAGCGATTCAATCAGTTGTTTTTTGTACTCAAAGCCGGCATGGTCGGCGCCAATGGCAATTTTTAGCCCGTTGTTCATAATGTCAAATCTAATGATTATTGTAAGGGACGAAGGTAAAATTTTTGATGGATAAAGGGGGGATTTACGAAATTACCCGGTACAAAACTTAGCCTCTCAATCCTCAAAAGTTTACACTTTTTGCGTTGAATAATTGCAACGAATAACAATATAAATAAGTGCAGCCGTTTGCAAAGCGTTCCATTTTTGCACGCGGAACACCTGGAACGCTGTGGAACACGCTGGTTATCAATGATTCTAATTTTTGAGGTTAGTGAATCAATTTCAATAGCTGATTACAAATGGCTATAAAATGTGATTTTTGGTGGGCAAGGCTGTAAACTTATAACGGGAGAAATTATTAAAGGTGTAAGCTTTTTAAGGACGACACAGTCTGACGAGCAAGCCCTGCTACTTAAACGCGGACCACAAGTCGCGAGCCTTGCGATAGTTTAAGGGATTTTGTTTTTACAGATGGCTTTCGGTTGGTTGTATTTCCATCAACAGGTTGAACACTTCCTTTCATTTTCCACCGATCCTTTTCAAACTGTCTACTTGCATTGCTATATCATTTAAAAGCTTGTCATATGATTTGACATCATTGCCATCAACGTTATAATATCCCACAACCACCAGCGGATATTTTTTTTCTTTCCAATATCTGCCATTGTATACACCATAAAGTGTTGCCGTATCATTTAGCCGATAATTTAGCATTCCAAAATTTTCCCCATATTTTGCAATTTTTTGCTCATTGTAATTGCTTCCTGAACTTATATTATCTGTAATGTAAATAGTTGTTCCATCTGCCAGATGTGCTGAATTTTCCGTTTCACTGGCTTCGCCAGTTTTGGGATGATAACTCATCAGTACAAATTTTTGTGGGATTTTTAACTTATATACAAACTTATGCCCATTATACGATGTAGGAAGTTTAAGGTAATAAAAAGATTCCCTACAGCTAACGATTGAAAAACTTATAATGATGACCGTCAATATTTTTTTCATGAGTTTTATCTTACAAAGTATGGTCAAGAAAAAGCTATCAACCTACTCCCCATCCACCATCCAAAAATCCCTTGGATACAACCTGTACAATGTGGTTTCCGTCCCATCCACCGATTTTAAATAAGTTTCATAAGCCTGCATCTGTTTTTCAGGCCCGATGACAAAATAGTTGCCGCCTGGTACGTCTTTTGACGGTTTTCCATAGCCGGGCAATATGGTTTGGTAAACCTCATCCTTATACCCATAAATCTGTTTTATTATTCCCGGCTCTTTTCGTAGTTTTAATATGGCCAGCCTAAAGGTTTTGATATTTTCGGGCAGGTTGCCGTCGGCCAGGTCGTTGGCCATGGCTTCGCCGCGTGTCTCGTAATCCCCGGCTGAGCGGAATCCGCCTACTGCGCCAGACACGATGTAATCCATTATCCCGGTATCAACAGGCGAGCGCTTTATCTCGTCGATAACAAAGCGCAGGGTTTGCGGCAATTCGGGCGTGCGCTCAGCATAATATAAAAACCGCCCGCTGCCGGGGTTGGCACCTACGCCGGTACTGTATGACAGGCCAGCGCCTGTAGTTTTGGTGTACACGCTTTGTTTACCACCGCCGCCGTATATGCCTGCAGCTAAAAATTTAAGCAGGCTAACGCGGCCGGTATCTTTGTAGGTGCCAATAGGTGCAGTATTGATAAATACGCCGTTATGCATATCAGGTGCAATAAGGCCGGCATAAACGGGGGGTGCAGTCATATTCATCCGCGCCATTACGCGTGCATCTATCAGCCCTGCCGAAGGGTAGCTTTGCGGGGTCAGCGGCGTATGGCTAAAACCGGCAAACAGGTTATTAAGCCTTGCGCCAAGCTTGTCTTCGGTTGCGGCTGAGCCAACCATAAACACCCTTGCCTGCGTGGTATTCAATAACATTTTACGCAGGTTGTTAAGTTCGGCAAGGGTTTGCTCAGGCGTTTGGGCAAGGTCGTGCTGCAGGGTTTTGCACACCATCTTCCAATCAGCAGCCAATGAGTTATCAGGTATATCATTTAATACTTGCTCCAAATCCTGCGCGGCGTTTTTTGCTATTGCTTTTGCGCCGGTCGGCAACTGGTTAAATGCCTCTGCCAATTGTTTATTCGTTCCGGCGGAATCGGCGCTCATCGCTGTTGTGCTGTTTAACACGCGCAGCAGTTTCTTCAAATCGCCGCGATTGGTTTGTGCTGATGCTAAATTACCGAGCCAGGCGTTTAAAGCAGTCGCATCAGCCGGTGAGCCACTATCCTTCAGCATCCATTTCAACCTGAAAATGTTAAATGTTCGTGTCAGAAACGACGTGGTAGCCAGCAACAGTGGCCTGTTTTGATAAAGATATGACCGCTGCGGGTTATTTACCCAGCTTTCTTCGGCGCCCTGCATGGTTTTACGGATGCTGGTAAGTTCCTGGTCAACCAAATCGCGCAGGCGCGGCAGGTTGGCGGTGGTCCAGTTGGGGTTTTGCAGTACATCGCCCATCCATTCTATCGCCTTAAGCGCTTCAGCCTGGTTGTTACCGGCGGCGCTTATAACCAGTTCGGCCCGCCCGCTTTTGCCATTGGTGCCGTAATAGCTGTTAATGCTCAATATCTGCTGTTGCACCAGCTGGATCATGTCCTCGTAGCTTATCGCTTTGCCATCTTTAATTATCCCGGTTGCGGTAAGCAAATCAGGTAACACAGCCAGGTAAACCATTTTGTCCTTCGGGATGCCTTTTAAGTTTATGGCCAGGCCCGTAGTCGCGCTTGTCATGTTATCAAATACCGATGCAACTACCGGCACATCATTACCCAGCACCTGCCGTTTGTAAACAAGCTCATCATCAAGTGTAAGGGGCGGGTGCTCAATAAATTTAATATTGCCGGCCTGCTCCAGCTTTTCGAGCACCATGGTGTTCGAATCGTACACGGCTTTGTAGCGTTTTATTGCGTCCTGGTCGTCATCAATTTTGTATAGGTCTTTCAGTCTTGCCACTTCTATTTCGGCGCGGATTTTACGTGCTGTTTCCTGTTTTTTAAGCAACGCCGGGCTTGCCTTGCTGTAAACGGTGAGCGGTAATGTGTGCTCCAAATCAAGTTTAGCCAGCAGCGGCTTCCAGATGTTTATACCGGTGGCCAGTTCACGGCGTACCTCGACCATCTGCGGTTTCAGCATTACCGATTTTGTAAAACCAGGCACACCTTCTAAAACTTGCAGTTCCAGGTACCAGTTGTCACCGGTATTGCGAAAACCAAATTTTGGCGGACTATTCACAAACTTGGCGTCGCTGCGGTTGCTGCTTAACAGGCTGCTTGCAAAACGCTTGTTAAATTCCAGCAGTTCGGGCGAGTGGTCAGCGAAGGCGGCAACCCGCTTAAGCTCGTCAATGACTTTGTTACGGGCCATGGTAACCTTATCATTAGTAAGGTTTTCGGCGCTTACGCCATCAAGGCCTATGGTTACTGGGTCGCCCTGCTTAAAATCCACATAGGCAAAAACCGACTGCGCATCAAAGTCGGGTATTTTGGTTTTGCTGTCGACAAATATTTTGTACAAATTGGTGGTTGCGTCGCCGGCAAATACATTCAAAAAATTATTCAGTTTGATGTACTCAATCGTACTTAACTTTAGTGCAGGCGGGAACGACATATACACAGTGCCGGGTTGTTGTGCATTTTCGGTTGGATATTCAATGGCTTCCATTTTGCCGTTTTCGGCGGGGTGGGGCGGAGGCAGTTTGTTGGCACTGGCAGCACTTTTTGAACCCTTGCTTAATCGGCTAAGGATGGAGTTTGTACGGCTAAGCACACCGCTTAGCTGCATGTTTTTGGGCAACGAAGTGATGGCCCCCATATTACCGAGGTAGTAGTTTTTTTTATGATAAGCGGCAATGTCGGCAGCATTCAGCACCCTGATGCCTGCCGGAAGTCCCCCGGCATTATATGAGTTAGGGTGATTTGGACCGTACTGCAACCTACCTAGTTCATCGGATAATAACGCGTATGGGTTATTCATGCCCGATGACATTTCGTTGTAAACCGAACCTTTTTCTTCCAGCCGCAAAGTTTTATCCGGGTTTTGCGTAATGCCCCAGTTTCGTACCTCGCGGCTAACTTCTTCACTGGTATAGTCGGGATAAAGCAACGCATCAAGATAACTTTCAAACAAAGTATAAAAAACTTCCGGACCGCCACCTGTATTAAAATGGTAAGCGGTATGCAGTTGCGATGTAAATGCATTTGATTCAGCCAGCGACATGTCCTCACGGGTATTCAACTGGTGGCCTTTGCTGCCTTTGGTTATCAGCAGGTGCTCTTGTGTATGCGGTTCGCCCTTTTCGCTTACCGGGAAGGTATTGGCATAAATAAACGTCTGTGGCACCGACTCCACCTGCAACAAATCCAATGTAAAACCGGTGGTTATATGCACAAAACGCCCGCCCATGGGTTTGTCCGCATCGTTTAAATAAACAGCAACTGCCTTAAAGCCGTTAATGGTTTGGCCCTGTTTTAACGTCGCTAATGAAATGGCTGGTTTTTTTTGCGCCGAAAGAGGATTGAAAATACCGTTAAGGAATAGAAGGCCAATAACGGCATAAAAAAGATTTTTGCGATACATAAGGATGAAGTTGATTGCTTAAAGCTAATGAATATCAGGAAGATTTAAATATCCTGCTCAACATTTCATACAACTCCGGGTGCTTCGCTTCAAACTCGTGGGGTTTTTCAAAAAAGTATTCACTTACTACCGCAAAAAACTCAGCCTCGTTAGTGGTGGCATAAGGGTTGATATCCGAATGGCCGGTTTCAATTTTGTGCACTTCCTGGTGCATCATGCGTACCCAGGGTTTAATATATTCGTACGGCAAAAAGCCTTCGGGGATGCCATCTGTTTCACCATCGGCTTTGTCAATGAGGTGCACAAACTCGTGGATGCCGGTATTTTCCTGTCCATGGCTTGCTGAGAATCCTTTCACGAGCGCTTTATGTGACAATATCATCTGCCCGTTCATATACCCTGTACCCACCATGCCCATAATATTGCGGCCGTTAGCTCCTTCAAACTGGTAATCCTCATCAAAGGTATCGGGGTACAACAGTACGTTGGTAACATTCCGGTAGCTCCAGTCTTTAAACCTAAAAATGGGTATCACAGCGCTCGACGCTACCATCAGGCGGTCGGTATCGGTTATGGTCAGGCCTAAGCCTTCAACGCGCACATCATCCAAAAACTGCTCAATCTTGTCTTCAAAATAGAGCTTATCGGTATCCGATAACTTATTATAATAATCGATGTTTTTTGCCAGCAGCTTCTTTTGCGCATCGGTAAGGATAACCTGGGTTAGTGCCCGGCGGCGTTTACGCTGGTAGAGCGTAAAGCTGATAACGATGGCGATGATGATGGAGAAGTAGAGCATAATGATATGCAAGGTAGTAAATTATGCTGTTTACAATAGTCCACGATTTGTCAATCTGAGCAAAGCGAAGAATCTTCTACGTGCGACATTAACGCTGTGCAGGTATGACGGCGACCTTTCTTCTGCATAAGATTCTTCGCTCTGCTCAGAATGACAAAAAGGCATCAAACAAAAACAGCGATAAACCCTAAAGTTCATCGCTGTTAAATATGCCAAATCCGATCCGCCAACTGAGGACCGAATTCCGAAATCAAATTAAATCAACAACCTCACCGGCTCTTCCAGCAACGATTTTAACGTTTGCAGGAATGCAGCACCTGTTGCGCCGTCAACCACGCGGTGGTCGCAGCTTAGCGTTACTTTCATTACGTTGCCCGGTACTACGGCGCCGTTTTTAACAACCGGCACTTGCTGTATGCCGCTAACGGCAAGGATACAGGCGTCAGGCGTATTTATAATAGCGGTGAACTCCTCAACACCAAACATGCCCAGGTTTGATATGGTAAAGGTTGAACCTTCCCAATCAGCAGGCTGTAGTTTTTTGGCTTTTGCGCGTTGTGCAAAGTCCTTCACTTCAGCACTGATGCGGCTTAATGACTTGCCATCGGCAAAACGTACAACCGGAACCAACAGGCCTTCGTCAACCGCAACGGCAACGCCAATGTGTACATGCTCATTGGTACGTATTTTATCGCCAAGGTATGATGAGTTGATGGCCGGGTGTTGTTTTAAGGCAACAGCGCATGCTTTCAGCACAAAATCGTTAAATGATATTTTAACCGGGGCAACGTCATTAATGCGGGTACGGGCAGCAATTGCCTGGTCCATATCAATGCTCATGGTTACATAGAAGTGTGGTGCGGTAAACAAGCTTTCGCTTAAGCGCTTGCTGATCACCTTACGCATCTGGCTAACCGGTTTCTCGGTATACTTTTCTTCGCCGGTGTAAGGTGCAAGTGGAGCGGGTGCTGGTTTTGCAGCAGGTGCCGGTGCACTGGTTTCGGCAGGCGCAGCAGCAGGTGCCGATGCTGCTGCTACAGGCGCAGGCGCTGCGGATTTGGCAGCCGGTACATATTCCTCCACATCTTTCTTAATAATGCGGCCGCCTTCGGCGCTGCCTTTTACATCATTAAGGTTGATGCCTTTTTCTTTGGCTATTTTACGTGCTAGTGGCGATGCTTTAACACGGCTGTCGTCGCTTGATGTTGCGTCAGCAGGACTATCAGATTCTGCTTCCGCCGGAGCGGCTTCTGCTGCAGGTGCTTCTTCAGCTTTAGCTTCAGGGGCAGCCTCATCGTCGCTTAGCAAAGGTGTGATGTCGGTTCCCGCTTTACCAACAATGGCTATGATGCCATTAACCGGTGCTGCTTCACCTTCTTTAGGGCCTATGTATAATAAGGTGCCGGCTTCGTAACCAACAACTTCCATGGTAGCTTTGTCTGTTTCAACATCGGCTAATGAATCGTCGCTTTTTACAGTATCGCCAACTTTAAAGTTCCATTTGTTTATCACGCCCTCCGTCATGGTATCGCTCAGGGCAGGCATGCGGATAACGGTTGCCGGGATGCTGCTTTTGTCAACCTTTGGTTTTACTTCAACAGCGTCTGCCGGTTTTTTATCTTCAGCAGCTTTAGGGGCCTTTGTTTTTGCCGGTTCTTCTTTCTTTTCAGGTTCGGCCGGGGCTGCTTCTGCTGCCGGGGCGGCGGTACCTGCCGCATCAAGGGCGGCTTTGTAATCTTCGCCCTCTGCACCCAAAACTGCAATTACAGCATCAATAGGTACTGCCTGGCCCTCTTCAACACCAATGTAAAGCAAGGTGCCGTCCTGGTACGATTCAAAATCCATGGTGGCTTTATCGGTTTCAATCTCAGCCAGCACGTCGCCCGATTTTACCTTATCACCAACTTTTTTATGCCACTTAGCCAATACCCCTTCGGTCATGGTATCGCTCATTTTTGGCATTTTAACTACTTCGGCCATATATTATTTGATTCAATAGTTCTTTATAAATTCAATTTAGCTATAACGATTAGCTCATTATATAAGGGTAATCTTTTTGAACGTACACATCGGTATACAATTCCGATGCTTCCGGCCATGGCGACTCCTCAGCAAATTTCACCGACTCATCAACCTCAGCTTTTACCTTCGCATCTATTTCTTCAAACCATTTTTCATCGGCATAACCTTCCGAAAGTATGGTGTGGCGGGTTAGTTCAATAGGGTCTTTTGCTTTGTATGATTCCAGCTCCTCTTTAGTGCGGTATTTTTGCGGGTCCGACATTGAGTGCCCTTTGTAGCGGTAAGTACGCATTTCTAAAAACGTTGGTCCTTCGCCGGCACGGGCACGCTGAACGGCTTCGTCCATTGCTTTATGTACTGCAGCAGGGTCCATACCATCAACGGGTGACGAAGGGATCCCGTAAGGCAAGCCTAATTTATAAATGTCTGTTTGTGCAGTAGTACGCTCTAACGATGTACCCATTGCGTAACCATTGTTTTCGCAAACGAAAATTACGGGTAATTTCCAAAGGGCAGCCATGTTAAAAGTTTCGGTAAGTGCACCCTGGCGTACGGCGCCGTCGCCCATGTAGGCAACGTTTACAAACTCGGTACCTTTATATTTCTCGGCAAAGGCTATACCTGCGCCAAGTGGTACCTGGCCGCCAACTATACCGTGGCCGCCGTAAAAATGTTTTTCTTTATCAAACATGTGCATCGAGCCGCCTTTGCCTTTTGAGCAGCCGGTAGCTTTGCCGTAAAGCTCTGCCATTATACTGTTTGACGTTACGCCCTTTGCTATGGCGTGCGCATGGTCGCGGTAAGCGGTTATCATGCTGTCTTCCTGTTTAAGTACCGACATCGCGCCGGCCAATACAGCTTCCTGGCCTATATATAAGTGGCAAAAGCCCCTTATTTTTTGTTGACCGTACAGTTGCCCGGCTTTTTCTTCGAACTTACGCATCAAAAGCATAGCCTCATACCACATCAGGTATGTGTCCTTATTTATTTCGATTGAACTCATGTATTATTAATGATCAATTTTATTATAATGCGCAAATCTAATTATATCTGTGAAATATAGAAAAGCAATGGTGTTGTTTAAACACTATTTTATTAAAAACATTGTAATAATTTTAATATCGGGCTTATCTTGCCATCCCGATACAAGTTTAAAGGCGACTTTCAACCCCATTTTGGGTTAAAAAGCACCCGATTGTTAGTATGTTGATATTTAAGTTAAAAGAAAAAAAATTTCATCAATTACATTTATCAAAAAAAATCAGGCAGTTAATTAACATTAGCAGACAAATGTTGAAAAAAAATGGTCATTCTGTTGCAATTTTAAAAAAAAAGGATAGTTTTGTAGCGAACAATAGACAGGGTGTCCAATTTAATAAACAATTTGTTGGCCTAATCAACAAACTAATTGATTAAATGAAGAAAATTACTATCGTTATTGCGTTATTTTTCAGTGTGTTAGCAGCCCAGGCTCAAACAAATACCAGTCCAAAAACATCGGACGATAAAAACACTGATGATCAGGAATCACTTGCTAAGGATTATTTATCCCAAATAATGGGTGTGGCTATGTCGGCTACATCAAACATGAAACTTTTTCACTTTGTTTACGATTGGATCGGTACCCCGTACCGTTTTGGCGGAAGCTCGAGGAAAGGAATAGATTGTTCAGCATTCACCAAAGAATTATACAGCGACGTTTTCAACATGGATATCCAGCGCAATTCGCGCGATATTTTCAGCATGGTTAGTCCTGTAAAACGCGACGAACTGAAAGAAGGCGACCTGGTATTCTTTAAAATACACAGCCGCCGTATATCACATGTCGGCATTTATTTAGGCAACAACAGGTTTGCGCACGCTTCATCCCGCGGCGTTGCCATCAGCAGCCTCGATGACGCTTATTATAGTCGCTATTTTTATCGTGGCGGCCGCATGCTCGAGTCGTTTAAGGCCGAGTTGCAAAAACAAAGCACAGATAAGAGCAGCGCCAGTACCGATAACAACTAAAACTTTATTTATAAACCTATTATTAATCCCGCCCCAACCAGGCGGGATTTTTGTTTAGGGGAGATTTCTGGCTGACGAAGCGTTCCATTTTTCCACACGGAACACCCCGAATAAAAACGGAACATGCTGATTATCAGGTATATTTGTTTTTTTAATTTGAAACGTTCTGATAATCAGCGGTTTGATTAGGGGTTTACAGGCAGGGTTTACAGTATAGCCCGGAACAATGGTAATTGGCTGATATCCAAAATATTACAAAAATAAATGGGTTTACACCTGTAAACCCGTTTGGATTTACATAATAAATAAAGAAATATGAATGCAAACGCTGCACGTAGAAGATTTTTCGCTGCGCTCAAGAGATAGTTCTTCGCTCTGCTCACAATCACAAAAAAAATCTTCCGAACACCTATGGTGTTTTCACCAACATGGATGGGGTGTCCAGTGTTCTGTGCCACTGCCTTTTCGCCATTACCCGGCAGGATTACGCCGGAAAGTGCCAGCAATCTGAAAGCGAAACCTCCACACCGCATCAATTATTTTCCTAATTTTAGCGATACCAGGGAAAGGAAATCAGATATGAATGCCAAAATGTTTTCGTACAAAGTTGAAGGAATGCTTCTTGAACAGCATAACGACCAATTAAAACTCAGTAAAAGCTTCGACCGCAAGGCGATACTGGAACCCCTCAAAGAAACTTTTGCCGCCGACAACTTTAAAATCGACGAAGCGTCCCTAAGCTATAAATTGATAGACGACCAGCTTTACATTCAGGGGCTAGCCATTGAGAATGAAGAACCGAAAACGGTAGGGTTTAGGTTTGGGAAGTGAGTGGGAATTGTGTAGGCGCAGTCTACAGGCATATTGGTCCGACGTTGCAAGTTTCGGATAGCGGGGTTGAGGTGAATATACCGGTTGATTCCCGAACGCTGTCAGTTCTTAATCACATCAGGGCAATTATCGTCGGATAAAAAAAGTTAAATTAGCGGATTAGATAACCATGCTTGATAATTTTTTCGATAAGCTATCAAAAGGGATAACACTCACAGACGCTGATAAAGCAATTTTCAGGCAGCATGTTATTGTAAAAAAGTTAAGAAAACACCAATATTTTTTGCAGGAAGGAGAAATTTGCAAATCGGTGGCATTTGTAAATAAAGGCATGCTCCGTTCTTATCTTGTTGATGAAAAAAACAACGAACGAATTATTCAATTTGCGCCGGAGGGATGGTTTATTTCTGATATATCCAGTTTTATCACTGAAGATAAATCTAATCTGAATATTGATGCATTAGACGATTCTGAATTGATATTGATGAGCAAAACTGCACACGTCTATCTGGAGACTGCTATTCCCGAATTTTTCAAATTTAATTATGCTCAGTATCGCGGTGCATACATTGCGCTGCAAAAAAGGTTAATAGATATGTTCACGCTATCTACCGAAGAAAAATACACTAAACTGCTAAGTATTTATCCGGATATTATGCAGCGCGTACCACAACATATGATCGCTTCTTATCTCGGCTTAACCCCTGAAACGCTGAGCCGGGTTAGAAAGAAACTTTCTGTTAAAAAGACAAATGCATAATCATTGATCGAAATCAATATAATTTCTTGATTTGCGTCAAGACACCTGAGCCAGATACGTTCTATTTTTACCCCGACGCTTTCCATCGTTAAACTAAGCATTGGAATATAAATTTGGAAGGCCTTGAAGTTTTCATTTAACTAAATTCAAACCAATTATTAAACATGAAGAAATTATTATTATTTGCAGTTGCACTGCTTTTACAAACCTCATTATTTGCCCAAACAACCACATGGACAAATGATAAAATGCATTCCAAACTTAAGTTTACCGTCACCCATCATTTGCTTTCGGATGTGGATGGTTTGTTCAAAAATTTTACTGTGACCATAACTGCAGGCAAGCCTGATTTTAGCGATGCCGTTTTTGAACTTTCTGCAGATGTGTCTTCGATCAACACCGAAGTTGAAATGCGTGACAATGATTTAAGAAGTGCTAACTTTTTTGATGCAGCGAAATACCCGGCTATCACTTTCAAAAGTTCATCAATAAAGGCAGATGGAACGAACAAGTATAAGCTTATAGGCAACCTTACCATGCATGGTGTTACAAAACCTGTAACGATGGACCTTTGGTACCGCGGCACAAAGGAGAACCCAAATAGCAAGCAAAGCGATGCCGGGTTTAAATTACGGGGTACATTAAAGCGTTCAGACTTCAATATTGGTGCAAACACACCTACAATACTTGTAAGCGACGAAGTTGAGATCGCAGCTGACGGCGAGTTTGCAAAAGCCCGTTAATTCCTGGTTTCTAAAGTTGTGCGCATTCTTATTACACGCTAAAAATAAATTGCAAATGAATAAAAAGTTCATTTCACTTTCTATCGTAATCATTGCTTTATGTGCAAATAACATTTTTGCACAGTTGCCTTCTATACCGCTTGCAAGTCAAAAAATATTATTGCAAAGCAGCGATCCTAAGCTTGCAGCTAATAAAAAACTGGTATACGATTGCTGGCGTGAAATGCTGGAAGCTGGTCATCTCGAATTGGCAGATAAATATCTCGCCGAAACTTATATGCAGCATAATCCGAATGTTCCAACAGGAAGAAAAGGATTTGTTGAGTTGTTTTCGAAATTTGCACAGCCTAAACCAATTGTGGACACTATAAAAGCGCCTGTAGTTGCTATCGTTGCGGAAGGTGACCTGGTAGTGATAAGTTTTGCCGGGAAATTTCCCGACCCGGCGGACAGCACAAAAACATATACATCCACTTGGTTCGACATGTTTCGCATAGAAAATGGAAAACTTGCGGAGCATTGGGATGGTGCTCAAAAAACAAAGAATTAATACAACGAGGTTGTTGTGGTTGTGCATCTCGGGAAAATTCAAACGAAATAATTAACTAATGTTAAACATTTGTTTAATACCATTTAAGACCAAGTTATGCATCTATCAACCAGAAGAAAATTCTTAGGGCAGTTGTCATTAATTAGCGCTGCAATTGCCCTCCCAAAATTTGCCAGTTCTTCAGTTCTGGCTGAAGACGATTTCGTAATAGCCGAAGTTTCTGAGGGCAAGCTTAGAGGTATCAGAAAGGATGGGGTTTGTTTATTCAAGGGCGTTCCTTATGCCGGGACACTCTCGGGTGACAGGCGTTTTAAAAGGCCGGCTCCTTTGGAGCCCTGGACGGGTGTACGCGACGCTTTACAACTTGGTGCCCCCGCTATCCAATCACAATTTCAGTCCCGCGCAGTAAACGAACCAAAGCCAGCCGAAGACTGCTTGTTTTTAAATGTTTGGACGCCGGCTAATGATAATAAAAAACGTCCTGTGATGTTTTACAATCATGGAGGCGGTTTTTCTAACGGCTCTGGCGGCGCCCTTGATCAGGATGGCTCAAACCTTGCCCGTTTTTTTGATGTGGTGGTAGTAGAGACCAATCACAGGTTAGGATTAATGGCCTTTCTATATTTGGAGCATATTGCTGGCCCGGAATATGCCGGTTCGGGTAATAACGGTCTCCTGGACATCGTCGACGGCCTAAAGTGGGTGAAAAAGAATATTGCAGCTTTTGGCGGCGACCCTGGTAATGTGATGATCTGGGGAGAGTCGGGCGGTGGCGCAAAAACAAGCTGCTTGTATGCCATGCCCGCAGCGGCGCCATATTTTAATAAGGCCTCTATCGAAAGCGGCCCCGGCCTTCGGATGTTGCCAAAGGAGGCAGCAATCGAAATGACGAAATTGGTGTTTAAGGAACTAAATATCGATATCAAGGACTGGAAAAAAATACTTGATATTCCCATCGGGGACCTGGTGGATGTTCAAAATAAAGTTCCCCCCTTAATGGCTGAGAGCGACTATATCCGCAAACACGGCGTGGTAGGGTTCGTTCCTAATAATTTTGCGCCGGTGGTGGACGGGGTTGCACTGCCCAATGACCCGTTTGATCCCTTCGCGCCGAAAATTTCAAAGGATAAGCCACTCATGACGGGCTGGAATGAAGATGAATGGGCATTTTTCGCGATGGCTTCGCATGATACCGGTGCACTGAAAAACGACTTTACATTTGAGGCATTACAAACAAAATTTGAACCGGAGTTCGGTGCTGATACGCAGAAAATAATTGCGACCTACAGGGAAACCAGGCCGAACGCGTCGGCAAGTGATATCTGGATGGCTGTTAAATCAATCAATATGATGGGACTTGGGACCATTGCTATCGCAGAAAGGAAAACGGAACAACATGGCGCCCCGGTATATCTTTATAACTTTGGTTATAAATCAGAAGCAAAGGTCCCCGGCACTGATTATCCTTTCGGTACACCGCATGCTATGGATATTACGTTCAAATTCAATAATGAAGTGCCTGGTGCGCCGGCCGGTTTTTTAAGCGGGAACAAGCCTGAGCGCTTTATTGCATCGCATCATATGGCGGAGCTATGGACTACTTTTGCAAGGACCGGTAAGCCTGCTGCAAAGGATGTTCCCGAGTGGCCAGCCTACAATTTGACCGACCGGCCTACCATGCGTATTGACAGTACCTGCGAGGTAATTAATGACAGGTACAAAGAAGAACTGGCGATGTGGCGGTCGATAGGCAGGGTAGGTTATCACTCGCTTAATTCAAGGTAACCGGCATTTCCTACGCTGTAGCTATAGTCAATCAAATTTATTAGGTACAATTAAAACATCACCAACTTGTACCTGGCAGATGAAACCTCGCTGTTCGAGTTTGCAACTTCAGCCTACTATGCCTGTAGATTGTATCTACACTTACCTATCGTGCGAATTACCATCATAGCGACAGCTTTTCAAACCCATCGCTATGTAAAACACCGTCATCCCTCAGCAAAAAAGCCCCGCACCCACCTTCCTCCCCTCATCCCCGCAGTTAAAAAATCACGAAAAACAAGAAACCAAAGCAAGCACGGAGCCTCTAAATCAAATCAACTATTGCTCAGTCACCGGTAACGGAAACTCTGTCCAAACATCGTCGCCGGTTCTATCAATTGGCAATGTGCCCAACAAATCATATCTCCGCATATCAATCCAGCGGTGGCCTTCAAAAAACAGGGAGTAGCGCCTTTGCTTTAGCATCTCGGTAATTAAAGCCGGCTGTGTAACCGCGCCGGCATAATTGCCCAGGCCGTGGCCATTCCTGATAACGTTAATGGCTTTAACGCCTTCCACAAAATTATTTAGCTGGATATTAGCCTCCGCATAAATAAGTATCAGTTCTTCGTTGCGGATAATGCCAACCGGCGCGGTGCTCGAGGTGTAAATCCACACGTCCCTGTCGCTGCTCAGGCCGCTTAGTGCTGCGGGGCTGGTGCGCAGCGTGGCTTTGCCAAGCCTGTCGTCGCCGGCCTCAATGTCGGTAGCAAATGTTGGGTGCGCCACCCGTTGTTCGCCGCTTTGGTTTTGCGGGATAAATACGGGGTTCAGCTGGTCGCCCGATCCTGTGCCAAAAACATGGAACACGCCGGTGTTGAAATTTTTGGTCAGGCTAAAAAACGATGCGTTTAAATTATCGAGCGCCGGTTGCCAGTTTTTTTGATACACGCTTACCCTTGCAGCAAGCGCGCGGTTAAACTGCGTTAATCCTGCTGCGTCATCCAATCCTGCAAAACCAGCTAAAGGGAACGAAATAGATGCCCCGCTGAAATCACTTTTTGCCGAATCGAGCAAAGCGGTGATTGCCGCCAAACTATTTGTATAAGTAAGGAACGGCCCCAAATGGTCGGGGTTTGCCACATCAACCCTTATACCTTTTGTATAGGTAAGGTTAAGGTTTAATAAAAGCTGGTAGGCCTTAATGGTGCGGGCAAAGCCAATATAGCCTTTCTTTTGCGCACTGCTTATCAGCGTAGAATTATTGGCAGCCTGGATAAGGATATTACAGTTTTTTACCACGGCATACCTGGCCGCCCAGGGGAAGGTAATATAAAAATTACTGCCGCTTAAGGTAGCGCTGTTAGCACCAAGCAGATCCAGAACATACCGCGGTTCCGATCCCGAAAAACGGTAGCCTTCGCGGCCGATGATACTTACATCATCCAGGTAAAAATTAAGGCCGTTCCTCATGCCCGATTCCGTACCGCTCACCAGGTTGTTTAATTCGCTTTGTGATGCGTTTTTTGATAAATCCTGTATGGTTGCATTATTTAAATCGCCATAATCTTTTTTACAGCCCGCAAAAAGCAGGGTGGCCGCCGCAAACAGGATGCTATATTTTTTGATATTTTTTTTCATGATAATCACTTTTCTAAGAATTAAAAATTAAATGAAACGTGGAAGGCCGCCGATTTGGTTGCAGGATACGGGTCGATATCTACACCCGACGAAAAGCCGGTGCCAAAGTTTGATACTTCGGGATCATAACCTTTGTATTTGGTTATAGTGATGTAGTTGTTTAGCGATGCCCCAACAGTTATGCTTTTGATGTATGAAACAGGCAGCTTGTTGATGGTATAATACAAGCCTATTTCGCGTAAACGCAGGTAGGTTGATGTTTCAACCGTTTGGTGCGCGTCCGAACCGACTTTCATCAACTGCGCTACGCCGTGAGGTACATGCGGTATGCTGGATGGTTTATCATAATCAACATCGGTGCTTCCAAAAACATTCTGCAGTTGTGTTACGTCAACATTTTGGCCGCCCTTTTTCCAATGCCACAAAAAGCGCAAACTTAGCTTTTGGAAAAAAGTAACCTCGTTATAGCTGTTCATCTGGAATGTTGGCTCGGCATCGCCCAACACGCCCACGCCCTGGCCGTTAAGCCCAATAATCTGGGTGGCCGATTTGCCTTGTTCTATCTGGTAAGTTCCCAGCAGTACGCCGCCTACCGAACCCAGTTGTACCGGCGAAACAATGAGTTTTGTTACTTTTGAACGGTTAAGCCAGAAGTTAACAGAGGTGTTCCAAACTATATTTTTCGATTCAACCGGCCTTGCATTCAAACCCAGTTCGAAGCCATGGTTGGTTAAGTCGCCCGCGTTAACCCATTTTTGGGCAAAGCCCGATGATGGCGGCGGGGTAGTTAATAAAAGGAAATCAAATATGTTCTTCTTGTAATAGCTTAATTCAAAACCTAACCGGCCTTTTAGTAAGCTAAAGTCGATGCCGGTTTCAAATTCAGTTTGCCTTTCGGGTTTAATATTGGCATCGCCGGCCTGGGTATTTACCAGTAATCCCGGGAAGCCGGTAATATTTGATACGCCCAACGCGCTGAATTTACTGCCATAGGCAGGCACGTTATTAGCCTGACCGTAAGCTGCACGCAGTTTAACGCTCTCAAACAGGCCTGGTTTTATAATGCCCATATCTACCAGGTTCCATGATAAACCGGCCTTAGGATACAGGTAGAATTTTGAAACATTGCCGTTGTTGCTCGATCTGTCGAACCGCAGGCCTCCTGTTAAGGTAATTGCGTTAATAATGTGTGCCTCTTCCTGTATAAAAATACCGCTGTTAAGATATTTGGTGCGCAGTTGCGTAACATTTAAAGCACCCGCCTGGTCAACATTCGACTGGCCCGCTATCACTTGCGATGCTACGTCCAGAATGTTGTTGTAGTTACCGGTTTCCTGGGTTACGCCTGCCGACGAAGTAAGCGTTAATTTGTCAGAAGGGGTAAAGGTGTTTACCAGCGACAAAATGTAATTGGTGCTCAGGTTTTTTGTAGAGCCTTGTATAGACTGGCCTTTATTAACCGATTCAAACTGCAATACACTCGGAAACAATACAGTTGTTTGCAGGTTATAAAAATCAACGCCGCCGCGCCCGATAAATTTGGTATTGCTGTGGCTGCTCTTTTGCAGTGTTATCTCCAGGTTTGCGCCGGTTATAAACCTGTTTACCGATTCATTATTTTCCATCAGTGCAATGGTTTGCAACGGGTTTGACGCAGCAAAGGGGTTGTCGGGATAAATTCCCTTGGCATCAGGGTGTAACTGAGCAAAATCAGGTGTCGATGACAATGCTATACCGGTAGTAACGCCGGCATTATCATTCCCAAATATACCCCTGTCGGCCGATGAATTAACATAGTTGGTAGTGATGCCTATTTTAATATTGTCGGTAATTTTATGATCAAGGTTTAGCCGTACGCTGGTATTGCTATACCCCGTGCGGTCTACAATGCCGCCATCTTTTTTTTGCGCAACTGAAAAATAAAAGCCGGTTTTATCACTCCCGCCGCTCATACTTAGCAGCGTGTTCCTGGTTAAAGGGGTATGGTCGTAAATCTCTTTTTCATAATCGTATATGTGGCCGGCGCTTTGTGCAGCATTAAACGCCGCTGTCAGCGAAGCCGGATCGCCGGGCAACGTGGCCGCGGTTTCTGCGGTAAACTGCCTGGTGCCCAATAATTTTATGGGTTTTAAAAAGCCAAGGTCCTGCGACAAAGTAATGTTTGTTTTACCCTGTTTGCCTTTCTTGGTGGTGATAATTATTACACCGCCCGATGCTTTAGATCCGTAAATGGCTGCTGCAGACGCGCCTTTTAGTATTTCTATACTTTCGATATCCTCCGCCCTGATATCAGCAATACGGCTTGATGGATTGTCCTGGTTTGACTGTGAGCCACCCGGGCCTGCTAAACTTACCGCATTCAAACCACCCGAGGTAGCCGAGTTGTCTACATAAACGCCGTCGACCACGTAAAGGGGTTGTGTGTTGCCGTAGATGGAAGTTACCCCGCGTAGTTTTACCGAAACGCCACCACCCGGTGCGCCTGAGTTGGAGTTGATGTAGGCCCCCGAAATTTTACCTTCGAGCGCGCCATCAAGTGTTTGTGCCGGGGCTGTGCCATTTAATTCTTTCGAACTGATCACTCCCACGGCATTTGCCAGGTTTTTCCTTTTAACAGATGTTGCCAGGCCGGTTACCACTACTTCATCAAGCCGGGAAACGTCTTCAACAAGTTTTATGTCCAGCGTTGAAGCGCCGGCTGTGTTGATTGTCTGCGTTCTGTAGCCTAATGCGGTTATTATTAAAACGGCATTGTCGGGCACGCTTATCGTAAATTTCCCATTTACGTCTGAAGCCACGGCCTGCGACGAATTTTTTACGCCGATAGTGGCGCTTTGCACCGGTACATTGTTACTGGTAACAGTGCCCGTAACTGTTTTGTTCTGGGCAAAAAGTGAAATAGGAATTATGGTTACAAGTAACCATCCTATTATAAAAAGTAATTTATTTCTCATTGTTTTGGTTTTGGTTTAATGATTTTGATAATTAGGTAAGAAGCGCTTATGCTTGTTTTGCTTCCTCATTTTCGGCGGTGGGCTGTTTGCTGGTAATAATGTGATTGCCGTAGCCCTTTTCAACAATTTGCCGCGCCCTTAAGGGGTAGCTTGAAAGGTCGGTTGGCGTGTAGGAAGCAAGTCCGTCAACATAACGGTTAAACATGCAAAAAGCCGCAGCGATAAGCACGGTATCGTGTATGTCCTTATCGGTTGCGCCAAGGTGTTTGGCGGTTGCAACCTGTTCGTCAGTTACTAGTTTGCCACCCTTTTGTACACTTCCGGCAATGGCCAGCAGTGCCTTTAATTTGTCAGAAATGGCGGCATTGGCGTAGTCCTTTTTTACCTGCTCTACCAGGTCGGTATTCCCGTCAAGGTAGCAAACAGCAATGGCGCCATGCGATTGCTGGCAATAGAAACAATCGTTCAGGTAGGAGACATAGGTGCCTATCAGTTCCCGGTCGGCCATGCTTAAGGTATCGCTGGTGCGCAGCAGCAGGTTGGCCAGCTCGCCCATGGGGGCAGCAGTTTCGGGGCTAAAGGCCATTAACGACCGCATGCCGGGCAGATTTTTATCTACATTAATGTGGGGCATATTTTTGCTTTTTGTGATGAATGAAAATTTAGAAAAAAGGATGGGGATGGGGAGCTTTTTACCGTCCGTCAAAAAATCAAGAGGCAGTTAAATGAGTACCTTTTATGCGGCAATCGCCCGCATACATGGTAATGCAGCACGGGCCCATTTCGCAAATAACAAAACAGGCACGTTGCCGATCAAATAGCTTCTCGGAAAATTTTGATTGAATAAAAAAAAGCAGCTTAGCAAGCAAGCCGGGGTGGCTGCTCGGGAATATCAGTATTTTGATAAATCAACGCCTGTGCCCGTTGTGGCGCAGGATGGGTTAATATTTTAACGGGCGATTCAAATGCAACCTGTGTAAACGGAATAAATGAATTTACCTGCAATACAAACTTAACAGGCGGCACATGTTCTTTTTTTGGCACAGGTACGTTTTTCACGCCTTTTACATTTAATACATTGCCATCGTTTAGCCGGGTAGTTTGGTAGTTAGGAACGCACATTAAATATATGGCATCCCTGGTTACCTTCATTTTAACGTAGTTGTAACTAATATCTTCAAATTGTATCACCCCGCTAACATTCTCATATTCCGGCCAGTCTGCCGAAACATTCATTTGAACTGGCAATTTTATTTCGGTAAGGTCCTTAACGTTGTATAAACCTTTGCTGGTTTGCGAATTGAAAAAAAGGTTTGATTTAAATACAAGAAATTCACGAAGCGCTAAACTTCCGCCTATGTTAAATAGCTGAACCAGCAAAAGCGATATAGCAACAATTCGTGTCAATAATTTACGGGTAAATTCAATGTTAAATATGGGTTTTATAAGTTAATATTCAAAAATATTTTTTGATACCACACAGCGATAGAATAATAAGGTTTGTTTAATGCGAAATGTGATGAACAAGCACCCTTTTATAATAATAAATTTACTATGTTAGCACCTGCTGCAAGCATATTACCCATTGAATAAAAGATCGCCTTTAAACCTCGTACTGCTATTGTCGAATACCCGATTCATATTATTGGGCGCCATTATTATGCTATTTTTCGCTTGCCAAATTCAACCGAAGCCAAAACCGCCGGTATACCATCCACCCATAAAAAAACCTGTTGCAGTAAAACGCGATACCATCCCCCGCGACTCGTTTTGTATTGCCGCCGTTGGCGATATTATGCTGGGTACATCGTACCCAACCAAATATACCCTGCCGCCCGACAGCGCTAAAGGCAGCTTTAAAAATGTATTAACGGAATTGCGCAATGCCGATGTCACCTTTGGCAACCTGGAAGGTACCCTGCTTGATACGGGTGCCCCGGCCCATTATAAGCTGCACCTGCTGAGCAAGGGTTACCTGTTCCGCAGCCCCACCAGTTACGCCGGTGTTTTAAAAAACGCGGGTTTTAAAGTGCTTAGCCTGGCCAATAATCACATAGGCGATTTCGGCGAACCCGGCCGGATCAATACCATGAAGGTTTTAGACAGCCTTGGCATAAATTACGGCGGGCAGGTTAGCCACCCAACATCAATATTTAAAATAAACGGGGTTACCTATGGCTTTTGTGCCTTTGCACCCAATGCTTATACTTTGCCGATACTCGAATTAAGAAACGTTACTAAAATAATACAGGAGCTTAAACAACAGTGCGATGTAGTAATTGTATCGTTTCACGGTGGCTCGGAAGGAGCGGGGTTTGAACACGTGCCTTTTAATATGGAATCGTTCCACAGCGAAAAGCGCGGCGACGTACACAAGTTTGCCCATACAGCCATTGATGCCGGCGCCGACCTTGTATTTGGCAATGGCCCCCATGTTTGCAGAGCCATGGAGCTCTACAATGGCAGACTGATTGCTTATAGTCTTGGTAATTTTTGCACCTACACCAGCGTAAGTGTTGCAGGCGTGTGCGGCCTGGCGCCGATCCTCAAAGTGAACATCAATAAAAATGGAGAGTTTTTGAGTGGCCGAATAATATCGGCCACTCAAACTCATTACGACGGTCTTCAATTGGATAGCCTCAATAAAGCCGCCATCCGCATCAAACAACTTACCGAAACCGACTTCCCCTTGTCGGGGCTCGATATCAGTGATGAAGGAAAAATATCAATCGCTAAAGAGCAGTAGCAATACTACGTTTGCAGGTAATCCACAGAAATCACTTTTAAAACAGGAGGCTTCGCTGGAGCCTTTTATATGAATTTTTTGGCTATAAACAGGAAGCTCCGCTGGAGCTGTGAACAAACGCGGCGACTCCAGGGGAGTCCCCTGTTTATAGAATTAATGTCGGGGATATTTAGGCTCCAGAGGAGCCCCCTAATAGCCTCTGTATTTTAAAAGCGATTACCTGGCAGGTAATCCTAAAATCCAACCAATCTTAGAAATCCTAGTTGGCTTCGTCTTTCGTCGTTCTCACCAGGCTTATCCCTGTGAAGAAAAACAGTACTGATATAATACCAATCACTGTAAGTGTGGTTACGTTGCCTGCGTGATTAATAATTTCGACGCCGGTGTAAATAAGGCCGATAATTCCTAATACAGTAAGTATCGCCCCAAAGGTTCGTTTTAAATTCATGGTTATTGATGTAACTTTTATAAAGCTTTTTCTTAAAAACAAATAGCACACCAATAATTAATACTACATTTATAATATTAAATAAACCCCCTTATGACCGCACAGATAGGTACTTTAATTGTTGTCTTTATTTTATTGGTGATTCTATTTTCATCATTTGTGTCTGTAAAACAAGGCACTATAGTAGTAATTACAGTGTTTGGTAAATACCGCCGAATACTCACACCCGGCCTTAATTTCAAGGTTCCTTTTATCGAAAACATCTATTCAAAAATTTCTATCCAGAACCGCTCTGTCGAACTGGAGTTCCAGGCCGTAACGTTCGACCAGGCAAATGTTTATTTTAAGGCGATGCTTTTATACTCGGTGCTCGACCAGCAGGAAGAAACCATCAAAAACGTAGCCTTCAAATTTGTTGACGACCGCAACCTGATGCAGGCACTGATTCGCACCGTAGAAGGTTCTATCCGTGCATTCGTGGCTACCAAAAGGCAATCAGAAGTGCTGATACTGCGCCGCGATATTGTGGAACACGTTAAGGAGCAGCTCGACGTAATTCTTGAAGGCTGGGGCTACCACCTGCAGGATTTGCAGTTAAACGACATCACCTTCGATGAAGTGATCATGAAATCAATGAGCCAGGTAGTAGCATCCAACAACCTTAAAGCTGCTGCCGAAAACGAAGGCCAGGCTTTATTGATTACCAAAACAAAGGCCGCAGAGGCCGAAGGTAACGCCATCAAGATATCGGCCGAGGCCGAGCGCCAGGCGTCGCAATTGCGCGGGCAGGGTGTGGCTTTGTTCCGCGAGGAAGTGGCCAAGGGTATGTCGGTAGCTGCAAAAGAAATGAAGGACGCCAATATGGACACCTCGGTAATATTGTTTACCATGTGGACAGAATCAATAAAACACTTCGCCGAAAACTCGCAGGGTAACGTAATATTCCTTGATGGCTCAACCGACGCCATGCAACAAACCATGAAAGAAATGATGGCGTTAAACCAATTGCACGCAACTCCGTCGAAAGGTAAATAACACGAACACAGAGAGTCAAGAGACAAGAATCAAGAGCCAGGATAAGAAATCAAAAACCGGCAGATTTGCGTAAAAGCAAATCTGCACGGGATTTCAATGGTGCAACAATTTTCGGTTCCTAACGTTTTTTGCTTGATTTCATGATTCTTGACTCTCGGTTCTTAACTTTACTTTTACTATTGATGAAACCCGGATTTGTGAGATTGATTTGCCTTGCCGCGCTATTCCTATTTACTGCGGGCAGCACCTGGGCACAGGGCTTCCACCAGCTAACTATTGACGACTTTAAAGGCGAACCGCGCAACGACCAGTACACCGTTGCCTACACCAATTGCTCTATCGGTTTTCACTACCAGGCCCATCGCGAAAAAAATTATTATATGCTTGATTTTAACATCGTGCTAACGATGAATAATTATAAATCGTGGATGGACAAAAAGCGGATTACCACCAACGAATTGCTTGAAGAAGTGCTGCGGCACGAGCAGGGGCACTACACCATTGCCTATATGGAGCAGCAGGAATTGTTGCGTGCAGTTGGCAAAACTGTGTTTTACGCCGATTATCAACGGGTTGCCCAAGCCATCTTCGATCGAATAGACGCCAAGTATAAACAGCTAAATCTTGACTATGATGCCGATACACAGCACATGCAAAACAAAGCGCAGCAAATAAGTTGGAATGCCTATTTTAAAAAGAGACTGACTTACATGCCGCCGGATTGAGTACGGGCCACCCATGTCCTTATCATATTATATTTTCGCAGTTTTTATAAATGAGTTTAGTAACGTTACAGGCAGCAGATTGCTTTTATGACGATACTCAGGATTCAAAAAATCTTTGAACGGCGTATCACGGAATGAACCTATAGTTTTAAAGCCCATCGCCCAATCCGGAAAAATTCGATGGTCCGTTACCCCACTGGCAATCGGCGTAATTCCTTTGTGACGCTCGTCCTGGCTTATTCTATCATAAGACTCCTTCACAGCTTTTTCTTCACCTTCAAGCAATTGTATAAAATTTCCCTCGGCGTATAAGAGCAGCCCGGTTATGTTGTCGCGCATGTTATTCTTAGCGCTTATAGCTAAAAGTTCTTCAAGTTCGGGTTGGCTAAACCAGTTTGTTCCTGCGCTTAGATAAATTATATAATACATTTAGAAATTATGCTGTAAATATAAATATACAAACGCCCGGATAGTAATGTTTTGAGTAAGATTGCAACGTTTACTCCGCCACCCAAATCGCGTCCGTAAACCATTTCTTCGTATCAAAAAAATGCGTAACGGGTTTAAATGATGCCTTCCGCGCCATATCATCAACCTGCTGTATGGTGAATTTTTGAGAAATCTCCATAAAGATGTACTCGTCCTTTGCGAAGTTAATGGTATGCATCCCGTTAATGTTTACCTGCTGGTCGGTAAGACTTACCAGGTAACTTTTGCAGGCGCCGGTTTCCGGGTCGTAAATTGGATAATGTTCAAATTGGGTAACGTCAAAATCGCCGTCTAACTCACGGTTGATACGCTCTAATAAATTAAGATTGAATCGTTTGGTAATGCCCTCTTTATCGTTGTATGCCGCCAGTACAGTCGCCGGGTTCTTTTTCAGGTCGACGCCGATCAGCAGCATGTCACCAGGCGAAAGGTGGTTGCGTACGTTCATGCAAAACCCTTCGGCTACGTCAACCGGCATATTGCCGATGTTGGAGCCTAAAAACATAATCACCTTGCGCTTATCAGATAGGGTTGAAGCTTTCGTCAGCATATTAAAATACTCGCCGTTAAGGCCGGTCATTTGCAGGCCTGGCAAAGTTACAGGCAGGGTGATGTTGAGATATGATATTACGTTTGATGATATATCGATAGGCAGGTAGCTGAAGTCGGCTCCGTTGTCCAGCAGATATTTTAAAAGGTAGGTTGATTTGGTGGCATCGCCCGCACCCAGCTCAATCAGATCGAAAGCATCACCATCGCCAATGATGGCATTGCATATTTCGGCGGTTTTTTCGGAGAATATCTCCAGCTCGCAATTGGTAGGATAATACTCATCGCAATTCATTAAATCCTGGAAAAGTTTATCGCCAACAGCATCGTAAAAATACATCGAGCTCAAAAATTTGGGGGTTGAGCTGAGCCCGCAAATTACATCGTCATAAAACTGCCCTGTCCTACAGTTCGAAAGTCCTTTCATTTCGGCTTTCGCTAATGTGGTGTCCATATTCTTCATAGGTATTGATATTACTTAGCCAGCCTTATGCCGGTAAATTGCCATCGTAAATTGGTTTGAAAAAAATTGCGGTAAGTAATGCGGCTATGCCCCGGCGAGGTAACTTCCGATGCGCCCCGCAATACCTTCTGATTCACCATAAATTTGCCGTTATACTCGCCAATTGCGCCCGGCGCTTTGGTAAAACCCGGGTATGGCAGGTACGAGCTTTCGGTCCACTCCCAGCTTTTGCCCCAGCTAAACTGCGGCGCGGCGGCTTCCCACTCAAACTCGGTAGCTAAACGCAGTCCCCTCCAGGCTGCGTAAGCATAAGCCTCAAAATAGCTGATATGACAAACAGGTTCTTTTAAATTCAAGGGTTGCAGCCCATGGTACGTGTAAGCATGCCATTGCTCGTCAATATTGTGCCAGTAAAGCGGCGCTTCAACCTTGTTGGTTTTTACCCAATCCCAGCCCTCAGCATGCCAGTGGCGGAAATCGTGGTAGCCACCACTGTTTATAAATTCCAGGTATTCGGCGTTGGTAACCAGGTTGGGGCTGATCTCAAACGCGTTAAGGTACACCTTATGGGGGTTCAGCTCGTTGTCAAAACAAAAGCCTTCGCCTTTAAAACCTACCTCGTAAACGCCCTCATTAAGCTTAATAAATTCACCGTCTTCAACCCAATTAACTTTGGGAGAAACATAACTATTTGAATACGCCGGGAACAACGGGTTGTGCCCTAAAATGTATTTTATGTCGGTATACAAAAGTTCCTGGTGCTGCTCTTCGTGATTAAAGCCGAGTATTATCAATTCTTTTACTTCCGCGCTTGGCTCGTTGCATAAAAAGCCGTTCATGGCCTCGTCAACATATTTACGGTAAGCATAAATTTCGGCAACGGTTGGGCGGCTTAAATTACCGCGGTCGGTACGGATAACGCGGTTGCCCACGGTTTCGTAGTAGCTGTTAAAAACGTAATTGTAGTCGGGATTGTATTCCTGGTAGCCCATAAAGTAGGGCTTCAGGATAAAGGTTTCAAAAAACCAGGTAACATGGCCAATATGCCATTTAGGCGGACTAACATCAACAACCGGCTGCACCACATAGTCCTCAGTTTGCAGGGGGCTACATATGTCCTCGGTTCGCTTGCGTACTTTAACGTAACAGTCTGCTAAATCCATGAGTTTATTTCTTATCTAAAAACCGTTTTAAATCCGAAATTGTTTTAATACTTAAATTTTTTGCCTGTGCTTTCCGCATCATCAAAGCGTAGGCGTTATTGAAGCCAATCGGCTTCAGCCATTTTATTTGATACTTCGCTTCAAACTCCCGCTGTACATAATTATACGTTTCGTCCTTACTGTGCGTTAACGAATCAACAACTTTATGCGATGGCTGTAATATGGCCAGTAACCCCGTTCCGGTATATTCCGGGTAAAAGTCAATTTGGTTATTTGTCAGTGCGTCAAAGCAAATTTTTGTACCGCCCAGCCCGGTTTTAGTGCTCACATCATAATCGGTATAGCCTTTTATTAGCTTACTGTATATGCTCGCTAAAATGTACTGTTCACCAAATATTTTAGAGCCGATTCGCACAATGCCAACATTACCATTGCGGGAAGGTCTATATAATTTATTGGCCTCTAAAAAATCTTTCGCCACACGTTCTGGGCTTTGGTGAAGATAGTCGGTACGGTAATTAAGTGCGGTCATTACGCTGTCATTAATTTTGCCCGAAAGTAAATTTAGTGTCACTTCTAAGTCCGGGAATTTTTTCAGCGCGTCGTCGCGCACTATTGGCGCCGCGTAATATGGCGGAAAAATGAACTTATCATCATCCAAAACCACCAGGTCATAAGCCTTCAGGCGGCCATCGGTTGAGTAGCCGCTGATAACGTCGAGCTGTTTCTCATAAGCGGCTTTATACATCACGGCATCGTTTATTACCAATGTTTGTATCTTTAAACCATATTTGCTGATCAACCCCAGGTTGCCATCCTGCCGGCCCATAAATTCGGGCGTAAAACCAGCTTTTAACTTGCTGCCATAGGCGGAGGGCAGGAGGTAGAAAGATGATAATAGTAGCAGTAGCAGAGGGAGAGTAGCACTAGCAGTTTTTAATTTTTTGATGTTGATTTTTTGCAATCGCGACAGCAAAAAATCAAACAAAATTGCCAGCAAAGCGGCCGGGATTGCGCCAGCTAATATCATATTGGTATTGTTTAAGGATATACCGCCGAAAATAAACTCGCCTAGGCCACCGGCTGCAATATATGATGCCAGCGTAGCCACACCAACCGTTATTACCGTAGCGGTACGGATACCAGCAAAAATAACAGGCATAGCCAGTGGTAGCTCCACCTTAAACAATACCTGCCATTTGCTCATACCCATGGCCGTGGCCGCTTCTTTTACAGCGGCATCAACCCCGGTAATGCCGGTAAATGTATTGCGGATGATGGGCAGCAACGCATAGAGCAGTAAAGCGACAATAGCCGGCTTTGCTCCAATACCCAACAAGGGAATCATAAAGCCCAGTAAGGCAATGCTTGGCACCGTTTGCAGCACACCAGCAACACCTAATACCGCCCCCGAAAATTGTTTTTTACGGGTAATGAAAATACCCAGCGGCAAGCCGACCAGCACCGCAATAAACAGCGACACAAACGTAAGCCCTATGTGCTGCAGGGTTTGCGTAAGCAGCTTATCGCTTTGCTGCTGCATAAATTCCCATAAAGTTTGCTGGTGCTCATTCATGGTATCGAAGCGTGTCTAAATAATGAGGATGATGTTTATACAATTTATCGGTTATATAAATAAGAAGTTTCTTGTTGTAATATAACTTACCATCTTTATAAAAGACCCCAAAAACGTCGAAGCAATATTTTTCGATAGTTATACCATAATGATATTCTATTTTGCCCCGAACATCAAACGACTGCTTTTTGGTTAAAAGTTTAAATTCTTTGGTCAAAGATTGAAACTTGGTCAAATCATTTGTATTGGAAATCGTATTTTTTGTTTTTTCGTGATGCTCGTTAAATGTATTTTCAAACTGTTCACAACTAATATCAAAAACAGTTTCAATATCAAACGATACAGCCTCAAGTTTAACAAAATTCAATTTTTTGTTTTGAGCCAGACACGTGACGCACGACAAGAGTATCGCAATCAGGCACAAAAATATATTGACCGTGATTTTCATGCCTGCGACTTTTTATATTGATAAAACGCCGCCATTAGTTCCTCAAAACTTGCCGACTTAACCTCATCAATCTCTTTATTTTTTATGCTGATAGCATCGGCGCCGTCAAACTTAAAATGCTCCAATGCCGACCAAAAATCTGTATCGGCCGCAGGTGTTTTTCCTTTGGTTTCTTTTTGCTTGCCGGGAAGCCATTTCCAAATGTCAGGCATCCGGATGGTCTTAAATTCCAGTTGCAAACGTTGTTCCTGCAAAAAGCCACTTACAAAATCATTCTTCGGTTTAAACAATAAATCTGCCGGGGCGCCGTCCTGCACAATTTTACCCTTGTCCATGAGGCAAATATGATCCCCCAGTTCAAAGGCTTCCTGCACATCGTGGGTAACCATAATAATGGTTTTGCGTTTCAACTCATCAAGGGCTTTAAATTCGGCATGTATTTTTGAGCGGGTAACATTATCAAGCGCGCCAAAGGGTTCGTCCATCAGCAATACCGCCGGGTCGGCAACCAAAGCCCGGGCCAGGCCGATGCGCTGTTGCTGGCCGCCGCTTAATTCGTTTGGGTAAACATGCAGGTAATCTTTGGTAAGGTGCAGCTTTTCTAGCAACTCATCCACGCGTTTTTCGGTGCGCTTTTTATCCCATTTTAATAATTGCGGAACCACAGCAATATTTTCGGCCACGGTATAGTGCGGGAACAGGCCGTTGTTTTGCAACACATAACCAATTCCTCGTCTTAATATCTCGGGCGATTGCTCAAAAATATTTTTGCCGCCGATAAAAATCTCACCACCTGATGGCTCAATCAGCCGGTTAATCATTTTTAGGGTGGTGGTTTTGCCGCAGCCGCTGGTGCCCAGCAAAATAAGGTTCTCGTGCTCTTTTACCTCGAAAGAGATATGGTCCACGGCCTTAACTTTGCCAAAATTCTTGCTGAGGTGCTTAACCTTGATCATAAGCGCTAGTCTTCCAGCCCCAGGAAAAGATTGTTTAACGATTCGGCATACAACGGGTGGGCAAACACGCAGTAGCGAATTTGTTCATAAGTAATATCGCCCATCATAGCCATTTGCAGCATGGTCATTATTTCGCCGCCTTCGGGGCCCAACACGGTTGCCCCTAAAATCTTCTTGGTATCCGGGTCAACAATGGCTTTCATAAAGCCACGGGTGTCG
Organism: Mucilaginibacter flavidus; assembly: GCF_024055575.1. Lineage (GTDB taxonomy): Bacteria > Bacteroidota > Bacteroidia > Sphingobacteriales > Sphingobacteriaceae > Mucilaginibacter > Mucilaginibacter flavidus. Next base: position 38,412 of record NZ_JAMXOE010000030.1, read on the forward strand.
CCGTTTTCAATAGCCCGGGCGACATGCGCGAATGGCAGTTTGGCTACTTTATACTTTATGCCCTGTTTTTTAGCCTCGCTTTCGCTGATGCCGATATGCGCCAGCTGCGGGTCGGTAAACATCGTATAGGGCACCGGCCGGTCCTTAATAGATAATTTTTGGTTCTCTATTAAATTGCGGTAAACAATGGTATAATCATTATAGCTGATATGGGTAAATGCAGGGCCTGGCTTTACATCACCAAGTGCATAAATGCCTTTTACATTTGTTTCCAGCGTATCATTTACCGTTATAAAGCCACGTTCATCAACCTTAACTCCGGTCAAATCCAAATCAAGAGCCTTTGATTGCGGCACGCGCCCAACCGCCATCAGCACATGGCTGCATTTTATCTTTTCCTCTTCCCCCTTTTTATTTAGGGTGATGGTGATTTTGCCACCAGCTTTCTTTTTAAACTTTGTAGTGGTTGTATCGGTATAGATTGCGATATTTTCAGCTTCCATTATTTTCGTGACCTCTGCAGAAATATCTTCATCCTCGCGCGACACCAGCCGCCCCGACCTTTCAATAACCGTAACCTTGCTGCCAAACCTGCGAAACATCTGCCCAAACTCCAGCCCGATATAATTGCCCCCTACCACCACCAGGTGCTCCGGTATCTCGGTCAATTCCATTATTAATGTGGAGTCCAAATAACCAATTTCACTCAAGCCCTCAATTTCAGGAATGAATGGTTTGGCCCCGGTATTTATAAATATTAAATCGGCCTTTAATTCCTTCTCGCGGCCGCTGTTCAGCTTTACCTTGACTGTTTTATCGCCGGTGAACGATGCCTCGCCAAACAGCAGTTCCAGGTTCTGGGTTTTCTCAATAGCCTTCTGGTTGCCATCGCGCGCGCTATGTACAATATCGTCCTTGCGCTTTTTAATCCGGCGCAAATCAACCGAAAAGCTTTTTATTTTAACACCCAGCGGCCCGCTATTGGCAGCCATATAAGCCATTTTAGCCGATGCAACCATGGTTTTGGTAGGCGTGCAGCCGTCATTAACGCAAGTTCCGCCAACCCAGCGTTTTTCAATTATCGCCGTTTTTTTACCCGCTTCGGCAAGTTTGCGCGCAAGCGGACCGCCCGCCTGCCCGGCGCCGATTATAATTGCATCGTACTGTTTCATGGTTTATTCGGTTACTTTAACACCCTTCCAAAACGCCACGTGGCCGGTAATGTTTGCGGCGGCGGGCTTTGGCTCCGGATAAAACCAGGCAGCATCACGATTTTGCAGACCGTCAACCTCCAGCGTGTAATAACTGGCCAGCCCTTTCCATGGGCATGTGGTATGGATTTCCGAAGGTATAAGATACTCGGCCTTTACACTTTCAATAGGGAAATAATGATTGTTTTCAACCACAACGGTATCATTGCTTTCGGCAATAACCTGGTTGTTCCAAATAGCTTTCATAGGGATAGATTTAATTATATATAAAGATAGGGAATTAGTCGGGAAAGTCCGAAAAGTCCGGAAAGACGGAAAAGTCAGAAAAGACGGAAAGTTTGAAAGATAGTAGTTCAGACTTCCGGAAAGGCGGCGAACTGGAGCAGTTCGCGACGTCATTGCAGCTTCTTTACTGACTTTACGGACTTCCGACTTTCCCGACTTTAATTTTTTTTCAAATAATATTTTTATTTTATCGCTAAACCTTTATCTTTGCAATCCCAAAATAAGGGTTACCAAATCCAAAATTAAGGGAAAAGCCTTCAAAAAGGCCCGTTCGTCTAGGGGTTAGGACGTAAGATTTTCATTCTTGAAACAGGGGTTCGATTCCCCTACGGGCTACAAAAAACAATACCAAAAGATGCTAAAAGCCTGCAAATCAAAAGTTTGCAGGCTTTTTTTATTGTATCAAAGCATCATATTATGCATCAAAACGCAACAGAAATGAGCGTAATTCGGTGCGTAACTAAATGGGAAATAACTACGCACCGAATTGCTTATAATTAATTGAATATCAACCTGTTCAGCGAGTGAACATCTTGATAAAAGCAGGCTACAAACTTACTTTTGTTTAACTTTTAAGCTTGTAATTATGAGTAATTTCCATCTGCTTTTCTACATCAGAAAGCAAAAAAACTACAAAGGGGGGGCAATGCCCATCTACATGCGCATCACAGTTAGTGGCAAACGCGCGGATATATCCGTTGGACGCGATTGTGATCCGGCCAAATGGAACAACCATGCAGGACGTGCAATTGGAACCAAAGAAGAAATTAAGGCACTTAACAACTATCTCGACAGCCTGCAAAACAAACTTCGGAATGCACACCAGGTTTTAATTGATTCAAACCAGCAGGTAACAACCGAAAGCTTGCAGAACCAATTCACAGGGAAGAACCAAAAAAGCCGTTTCCTGATGGAATTATTCAAAGAGCATAATGCTAAAGTTAAAGCACTAATCGGAAACGGTTTTGAGCCTAATACATTGAAAGGGTATAACACCTCCGAAAAACACCTTACTGGTTTCCTGCAAGAAAAATATGGTAAAACAGATATAGAGATCAGCCAATTAAACCATGCTTTTATTACTGACTTTGAGTTTTACCTGAAAGCTAATTGTAAGATTACCGGTGTATCCGCCGCTAAATACATTAAGCATCTTAAAAAAATAGTTAATCATTGTATTGCCAATGGCTGGCTAAAGCAAAATCCCTTCATTAATTTTAAATCCACTGCAAAGGCAAAAGAGCGCACTTACTTGACTCAACAAGAACTGGATGCTATCACCAACAAAAAATTTATTGTTGAACGTTTAATACAGGTGAGAGATGTTTTTGTCTTCTGCAGCTATACCGGATTATCCTATGCTGATGTTAAAAAACTGAGGAGAAATGAGATAGGTATTGGTATAGACGGTGATAAGTGGATATTCACAAGCAGGCAGAAAACCGATACTTCGTCAAGGATACCGCTTTTACCTGTAGCATTAGAAATTTTAAACCGATATCAGGATCATCCGCAATGTGAAAATCAGGGTTTACTATTGCCAGTTTTGAGCAATCAAAAGATGAATGCTTACTTGAAGGAAATAGCAGACCTATCTGATGTTTTTAAGCATTTAACATTTCACTTAGCAAGGCATACATTCGCAACAACGGTCACCCTGTCCAATAATGTACCAATCGAAACGGTTAGCAAAATGCTCGGTCACACCAATATTAAAACTACACAGCACTACGCTAAAATATTGGATTTAAAAGTTAGCCAGGATATGGCTACCCTTAAACAAAAGTACGCTGGTCAATAGCCTTTAATTTCTAAGGTCGCATTTTTCGACCTTAGAAATTTTCATTTACGTATTCACTTAATAAATTTAAAAATGGAAAATCATTTGATACCTGAAGAAATCATAATGAATCAAATATATTATATAAGAGGTCAAAAAGTTATGTTAGATTTTGACCTTGCAAGCTTATATAACGTCGAAACAAAGCAACTTAAAAGACAGGTTCGAAGAAATATAGATCGTTTTCCTGAAGATTTTATGTTTGAATTGACATCGGAAGAATATTCTTTTTCAAGGAGCCAAAATGGCACCTTGAAACAAGGAGAAAATTTTAAGTATTCACCAATGGTGTTTACAGAACAAGGGGTTGCTATGTTATCAAGTGTGTTGAACAGTGATAGGGCAATCAAAGTGAACATTCAGATTATCCGAATATTTACACGTATCAGGCAGGTGCTAACTGACAATACAGAGCTACGTTTGGAGATAGAAAAAATCAAAAACAAATTAGACAATCAGGATAAAAACATGGAGATTGTATTTAGGTATCTTGATGAACTTATTGAGAAAAAGCAGGAACCGCAGGAACGTAAAAGAATTGGATTTAAACCCGATGGGTTTTAGTAAATTAGAAAGTTAACGCTAGTGTAGGTGATTGCTTTGAGGCATATCGTATAGCGGAACGATTAATATATAATAAATAGTTATCCTTTATTGATTGTAGAAAAATCTTTCCTCGTCGTGTATTTTCGCGTAATACACGGACTGGCCGGCACATATTTATCCCCGGTTTATTCCTGGCTGCAAAAAAATCAGCGTTAACGCTTTGCCTTGAATTGGTGCTAACAGTAATTATTGGTAACTTTCTTTTTTTTATGCCCACTACACCGCAAACCAAACTCACCGATGCCGCCGAATCGAACGCAGGCGATAACTATCACCTGGTTTTCGCCGTGCGTAAAGCTTTGGAGCTGCTGAATTTCTCAGCAGATGGTTTGAAGGCACTAAGCCTGGAAGGCGTCAGCAAGGACGATGAAAAAACATTTGATCCGCAAAGCCTGTTGGGCGTTGACCTGACCGAATATTACGGCGGTCAAAATCTGACGGGAGCAAAAGCGGTTGTCATCAGCCAGTTGAAATACAGCACTCGCCATGCGGACCGGGCTTGGACAGCGGCAGAGCTGTGTAAAGGTAAAAAGAGCGGCACGGCAGGTTCGGTGATGGATCGGCTGGGGAAATTATTTTCCGAGCTCCTCAAAAATCACCCTACGCAGGTGAAAAAGGTCCGGGTCAAACTGGTGAGCAACCGGCCGGTGTCAACTGATTTGGAAAAACTGGTGAATAACCTCAAATCAGGGAACATACCCCGATCTTTCGCTGTCTATAAAAACAAACTGAGTATTCCCGATAAAAATATCGCCGATCGCATTCACAAAGCAACAAAGTTGTCGGCCGACCAGATCCTTGGATTTTTAGCGGCACTGGATTTTTCGGACTGCGGTTCGGGATCATCGCTCTACCAAACTGAACGCTCTTATGAGGCGATCGCCCGGTTGGGTGATCTCGACGGCGCGACCCAGTTTGCAAAATTAAAAGACCTTGTCGGAGACCGGATGCTGCCAACTAGCAAAGGTAAGCATACCCTGTATGTTACAGACGTGCTCTATAAATTCAATTTCAGCGAACTCAGTGACCTGCTACCGATCAGAAATAATATCGAGATCCCCGAAAAACTGGTCGAACGGGAACAGCTGAATGACCTTCAAAAATTGATCCTGGTACCGACAACAAAAGTACTGGGGCTTCACGGCCATGCCGGCATCGGAAAATCAACCATGATGTTTTCCATCGATGCGCTGCTCCCGCCTGGTTCAAAAAGTATCCTGTTCGACTGTTACGGCGGTGGTGCCTATAATGACGCCGATGACCGTCGCCATACGCCGGAATATGCCATACTTCAACTATGCAATGAGCTAGGCTTGAAATGCGGAACGCCTTTTTTATTGGTGCGTAATACGAATACCGGGCATTTATTGAAGGAATTAAAAAAGCGGCTGACCGAAGCCGTAGGCCTGTTGCAGGCCGTCAGCCCCGGAGCCCTTTTGGCACTGCTGATCGATGCCGCCGACAATAGTGTTTCCGCCGCAGCCCAATTTCACACCGAGTGTTTTGTGACCGAACTGGCACGCATGGGTTTACCTGACGGCTGCCGGGTGATCTTTTCTGCCCGCACAGAACGCCTGTCGACCCTTAATCTACCGGCTTCGGCGCCTACTTTTCAGATCCGGCCGTTCACCAAACAGGAAACGGTTGCATTTCTGGCTAAACATTTCTCCGCTATGCCGCCGGATACAGTAACAGAATTTCTGCAGCTCACTTACGGAACGCCGCGCGTAATGGCCTACGTCTTGGAAGGCGATGGCAGCAGCCTTCAGGAAAAGATCGAATTTTTAAAGCCTAACGGTAAAACACTCGACCAGCTGTTCGGGCAGCGTATCCAGGAGGCCCAGCTGCGTTCGGGCGACGCGAGCTCGATAGAACGATTTCTTCGTGCTCTGGTTGCCCTGCCCAGCCCTGTTCCGGAATCTTTTCTGCAAGCAGTGAGTGGCTTAAGTAACGACCTGATGACGGATCTCAGGGTAGATCTCTGGCGCGGATTAGTTTACGAGAACGGTGTTTTTCGTTTCCGTGACGAAGACTTTGAGACTTTCCTGCGAACCACGTACCCGGTTACAGCAAGTGACTATGAGGCCATTGCGGTGATCCTGATCATGGAGGCCGCAACGAATGATTATGCCAGTATTCATTTGGGTAGCATGCTGGCGAAAGCAGATGATAAAACGGAACTCGTCGATATCGTTATCGACAGGAAGTTTCTCGACCGGCCGGCGGATCCCATTAAAAATAAAGAAGTGTTTATCGAACGGGTACGGCTCGCCATGAGGATGACGGACCGGGCAGACCTGGAATTTTTTAAGCTTCAGTTCATTGCGGCGGAAGCCGCTAAATCCAACGAACTGATTGAAAATATACTCATCGGGCATGCGGAACTAGCCGCTGCCTATGGTGACCTGCAAACAAACCAAAAGCTATACTTCCAGTCTGGTAATCCGCGCTGGTACGGGCCGGCACATTTCCGTAATGCCGCAGTTTTTTCACGGGACAAGGGCACGCATAACCTCGCCCGCCAGCACCTGGAACGAGCCCGAAGCTGGATGAATTATCGCGCCCGCCTGAAGGACGAAGAACAGGACGATTACGATTTCAGCGGAAAAGATATTGCCTACGCAGCGGAAGCTACCCTAAGAGTAAGCGGCATCGACCGCTGCGCGAAATTTATCGATAGCTGGACGCCTAAGTCTTTCGGATTCGAGGTTTTCGAGGAACTGCTGAAGTTGTTGATCGCTTCAGAAAGTAACCAACAGTTGAATAACTGGCTGCGCAAATTTCCGTTGAGGGCCGACCTGCGGATCGCGGCAGCGTCATTATTCTTTCGCTATGGCCTGAAAATTGGCTTCGAATGGCGCGACATATTTAAAGAACCGAAGAAATTTACCAGCTTAAAAAAACTGCCCGTTGCTTTCCAATTCAAACTGCTCAGCTTCCTGGAATATGCTTTAAATAACGGCATAGCTTACGCGGACGCGCAGCCATTCCTTTCGCTAATCCCGCTCGTTTATCCCGACCGGCTCCCAGGCTTCTATCATGGTCATGACGATAAGGAAGTGGCCGAACTCGACCTGCTGTTCCGGGTAAAAGCCCTGCAAAAGTACCTGGATAACGGGTCATTCTTATTGACCGACCTTTACTCCGAACGCTTTAGAAAAGCATTAGCCGCGAAGGATCAAAAGCGGGACAACGAAGAGCAAAAAAAAGAGCTGGACCGGGTTTACCGGCATTTACTGCGCATCTATGATGTACGGGCAAAATACCTGTTGGGCAAGAGCAGTGAAAAAGTGCTTGCCGAGGAGGTGAAAGCGGTCGTTAAAGCGATCGGGGATGACTGGGAACTGCGTTATTATCATGAATACCGTTACTTGCGCGTTTACGACTTCATGCTGCAAAAACTTTCAGACGTTATCTTCTTTACGAAAACGGAAAAGGTCTTGCAAACGATCAGCGAGGGATTCGACCCGAAAAAAACAAATAACCTGGATGCGCGCCTTAAGCTGGCGGCCAGGCTGTCTCATCGCCGGAAATATGATGACTTTATCTTAAAATATCTCCATAGCATCGAACAAACGTTACAAAGCGAGTTGTTACCGGGCAGCGAGGTAGTCGGTTGTTACACCCGGGCAACAGTGATCGCCAGTCGGGTTTCGAAAGGCGACGGCAAATATTATTTCGATCAGCTAGTAAAGGCTTCCGGCGAAGTTGACGAAGAAGCGTACGACCAGATCAGGGCCATTGATGTCATTAGTCAGGGCTTTGATTTCCGAAAACCGCAACTGGCATTTGACTTCGCGCGCTATGTTGAATATTGCTCACTGAAGCTGGGTGATGGTGAAAACTTCCCCTGGGATGAATCGGTGAAGGCCATCGGCGCTATCGATGCAACTTCACTGTGGCCCATCCTGAGCAGGTGGGACCACCGGAATATCCGGAAGCAAAAAGAGCACATCACGATGGCCACTTTGATCAGCCTGGAAAAAAACATCATCAGCTATCAAACCGCAGCAGCGCTGATGCCGGTCAACCCTTATTTCGTATATGGCGTCAAAAAGCTGGCCGGCTCTATTATCGAAAAGGCCAATGCCGCAGCTGATATCTCATTTAAGAATGCCTTTACCCGTGATCTGCTTGCTGCTATCAAGATCCATAGTGCCCCGACCACCAGCTACGATTACGAAGAAAAGTTTTTTGAACTGATCAAGGACGGCAGATTCATCGATCGTAATATCATCGCGGAATTTCGCGATCATCTCGCCGCGCTCCAAGAGCTAAAAGCAACGGCCAAGCCAACGGAAACGCGATACCCACGCATTAAAAAAGCACCCATCAATGCGCTGTTCGGAAAACAACTGAAGGCCGTGAAAATCAATGGCGATCTTGACCTCCAAGAAGTATTACGATCCCTCCGAGCGGCAGCCGGCAAGAAGAATGCTTACCTTAATCTTGACGCAGTTTTCGCCGAACTGCGCAAACTTTCGCGCTCTGGCAACGAGCAGCATTTTTTAAATGCGCTTACGGCGATGACAGAGGAACAAATCAACTACTCCGAATTCGAAGACCTGGTTCAAACAACTATAGCCGAATGGGCGCACCTCCAGGTGTTGAAAGAATGGAAAAGAACTGCCTTCGGCACCATCGTTGTAAATTGGTTCCCTGTTCTGGCGGCATACCGGTCCATTGACCACAGCTCGCTGAAAAAGTTGCAACACCTCTTCGGTGCCAGCGACGCCGAACTGGCAGCGGTCATCAACCGCCATTTCCCGGAGCACCTGGATACCCTCCCTGCAAACGTGTTGTACAACCTGTTCCGGCTGACGCTGGTCAGCCTCGATGCGGCTGGAAGGGATCAGTTGTTAACTTGGGTCGTCGCGCGCTGGAACGAGGCGGTGCCGGACAATATGGGCGACGGCATCTGGTCCGCCGGGTTCGCCCCTCCAAAAGAAGAAAGAATACTCATTACCAGCTATCTCGAATACCTCCTGGGGCATCCGGTCCGGAAGTTACGGTGGCGCGCCCAGCACGCCCTGCGCCGCGCTGTAGGCTATAAGCAAAAGATGCTGATCGACGAGCTGATCAATAACTCGCGCAACCCCGCAGCAACTGCATTTTATTATCGCGGGTACACCTTTTTTTCTTTATCAGCGCGCTTGAATCTTTATATCGCGGTCGAAAGGATGGTTAAGGAGCAGCCAGACCAAATGATGCCATTTGCCGCAGCCCTTCTGTCAGAACTGACCAATAACGATATACCGCACGCACAGATCAAGTTTTTCCTGCGATCCGCTTGCCGGTTCCTCGGCAAAACGTTCCCCACGATCTATACTGCCGAGGAAAAAAGCGCGATCCAAAAAGAACTGGCCCCTCTTAAACGAACCGAAAGCAGCCGTATTCCGGGCTACTCCCGGCGCCGGCGTGACAATAAAGCGGACGGGATCCGCTTTGATTTTGATGATACGGATACCATCCCATATTGGTACGAATCGCTAAGCGATGCACTCAACGTATCGATGCTGGACCTGCTGACCGTGATCGACAATTTTATCACGGAGCAATGGGGCTTCACGGGGGACCCGTACAAACTGGATCATGTCAAATCCGATTACGGTAATACGCAGAATGATCATGGTGCCGAACCCCGGGTGGAAAATCTGCGCAGGTATTATGAATATCATGGAATGTTTTGTGCCGCGTATGAAATCTTGAAAAAGCGTGGGGCGAATAAAAATGCTTCGCGGGAATCCTGGGAAAGCTGGATAGCCGGCTGGGGCCTGGCGTGGCCGGATCAGTGGCTTGCCGATCTGCGCGACCCAATGCCTTTGGAGCCGCGATTCTGGACGGAAAAACAACCCGGCAGCGAATGGGAATTCAGCGTACAGCCTGAAGACTTTCATGAACGCGTACGGATCAGTCCGAACGAGGCATTCCTCACATTAGAAGAGGATTCGCACGTTTATTTCGGCAAGGATAGGGAACATGTGCGGATTGAATCTGGCCTTGTCCATCCCGAAACCGGGCCTGCACTGCTTGCCGCGCTGCAGTCCGATCTTGGCTTTGATAACTATTTGCCGCATAAAGGAATCTTCATGGATGAGATCGAAGATGACCTGAAAGACCTGCAAAAGAAGTTTGTTTTGGAGCACCTAAACGTACAGGTAAATAATGAAAACGAGGGTATCGACGACCGTGATGCCTTCTTCAGTGATTATGATAAGTTCCGACAAATTCCATCGCCGATGGTCGTTAAGGTTTTGGGCCTGACAATTAGTGACGATATGCGCACGGCTTATCGATCAAAAGACCCGGCTGATCCGCTAACGCAATTCGAGGTCTGGAACAATACGACGAACGACCAGCACTATGATGATTTTAAGACTTCCGGACGCCGCTTCGCTATCAAGAAAGCAGCATTACTCGAATTGCTCCAAAAAAGAAATCGCTGCCTGATCGTTCATTGCCAGATCAGCCGCGATCTTGACCGGAAACGGTCCGACGAGTATATGCCGGACTATTGTTTACTTTATTTAATTTATCCCAATGGAATCGCCCATACCGTCACAGGAAGTCATCACATTAGGTAAGAAGATCGCCGCAGAACTTGCTAAGCATGACCGGACCTCACCAACCATCAAATGGGTTAGTCAGTACCTGGCTGAGATCATCCATCGCGCAGAGAAAACCAAAGACAAAGCGGAAAAAGCAAAATCCGAGCAGGTCTGCGTCGATATTATACTGAAACTTTGGAAACAAAAAGCGGTCCTTCCGCACGGCGCGCAGCCGATGAGCGGACTACGAGACGCACTGGACGTATTACTGGCACTCAAAGAATATAAACCAACGACGCCCTATTGGCAATTGGGCCGTGATCTGGAAACCTACTCACCCTTTGGCAAATTTGTTGCAAAGCTGCGTGAGGACCATCAACTGATATTTAAGATTGTTGCACACCTTGTTCTCGCCGGGAATGCCCTCAAACGGGAAAAGGAATGGGCCAAATTCCCTAATCTCCTGTCTGAAGACGAAAAAACATTGATCGATGAGCTTGATTGGCTGGTATCTCAATACTGTGCACCCGCGCTTAAACGTATCGCTTTGGAGATCGGAGATATTGACCAGCCTCCGGCGCCGGAAGACCGGATCAATTTGGCATTTGACAAGATGGCTAAATTATATAAGGAAGAGCTAGCCGCCCTGGAAGATTTAAGAGCCCACATGCTGAAAAAGCCATCAAAAAAAACTACCAAAAGGCCGGTTAAGAAAACGAAACCCGGGAAGTAGTTTGGTATATAAAAATGGGTGCTGGAAACGGCAGTAGAACCAATTAATCCTGGGAATATAACCTGTTCAAATCCGCTGTTGTTTGGTGTAGTGGATCATTCCAATAACTGTTCCGCCAAGTGCTAATTTCGGGCCCAATTAGCATTGTCAGACAAGCAACTAGGAAATTGCGTAAATTCGTGTTTTATCTGATCAAACTATACAAGATCAACCTACCATTATGGCAACACGCAGGAGTTCACCCACACAACCAAACCCAGGTCACTACACCATTAAGCATGAATTATTCTGGACGGTCCTTTTGGGTTTAGGAATACCCTTGCTATCCGGTATCTTCTATGTTGGTGAACGCATCGGCAATGCCAGGTACGATATGGCAACAAATGAGGTCAGGGAAAGCAATAAGCAACTGAAAGACTCGCTGGTCAGCAAGCATGCCGTTATAGAACGGATGAAGCATGTCTCAGATTCGGCCTTAAACATCATTGGACATATGCCCTATGACCAACTAAAATTAGATACTGGGCAATTTCGCAAAGTACAGTCTACCATTGAAGCTGCCGGAGCGGCCTTATACCTAAACATCAATTATAAAAAATGATCGACAGCGACTCGGAGTTTAAATCATTAATCGATACCGTTAAGAAAATAGCGGAAGCGGATCAGTCGCAGGACCTGCTTAGTTTGCTCGCCAGGTCAGAGATTACCATCCGCCAGACCGGCTACGACAACTGGGACGGCGGCATTTATTATTATACGGTATTCCTGGCAGTGGAGGTCTCCAAATTCATCGAGGTTCGGAACGATCTTGACAATTGGGAAAAGACGCTGCTGGAGTACTTCCAGTTACCGGTTCGCCATCTTGAAAGTGAAGGCATCACCAGGGTATCGCTTGTACCCAAGTCCGCAATTGCGGCATCCCCAGAAGTTAATCCTGGCCGTCCCTTGTCGTCTGCCGAGATGAAAAGGAAAGAACTGTTGACGCAATATCTCGATAAAGTAAGCGAGGATCAATTGATAGAATTGATATTGATGCCCTTATTTCGTCACCTTGGCTTTCAACGGGTAACCGTAACCGGCCATAAGGATAAGTTATTAGAGTTTGGTAAAGACGTGTGGATGAAATTTGTTCTGCCGACACAACACCTGCTGTACTTTGGCATACAGGTGAAAAAAGGTAAGATCGACTCCGCCGGAATTACAAAAGCCGGCAATAATAGTGTCGCCGAAGTTTACAACCAATCGCTGATGTTGCTGGGCCTGGCCATTTTTGACCCTGATATCGGCAAAAACGTTTTGGTTGACCACGTCATCATCCTTGCCGGCGGCGAGATCACGAAAGCGGCAAGGCTCTGGCTCGGTTCGCAGCTGGATGCCGTTCAGCGAAGGCAGATCATCTTCATGGACCGGGAAGATATTCTTAACCTCTACACCGTCAACAATATTCCGCTTCCTTCAGGCGCATTGCCGCCCGCTGAATCGGAAGAAGATGACCTGCCGTTCTAGTTAGACTGGTCATCATTTGGACGGTTACGTAAACTGAGAAAGGAAGCTTATCTTCGCTCATCCAGACCTTAAACATCAATGGAACAGCTTTCCGAACAAATCAAACTCAAAATATTACAGGCCATACTCGCACAGCCTGATTTTCTCGGAGTTTACAGCAATCGGGATGAAGGAATCATTGATTTCCTGAACCTGATCAGGCCTCTTAAGGACCTGCCTTCTGAAGACTCGCGTTACAATGACGCCGAGGGGGACGCCTATCAGCACCTGGTCAATAATAACGACTGGGAATACGATTACGTTTTTATTACGCGCTTCAATCTTATTGGACAAGATGAGCAACTATTCATCAAATTCCTGGAGGTAGTGGTCAGCCCTGGAGTTCGCGGCGACCGCGGCCAGGTCGTGCGGTATGTTTCCCTGATCAACCAGCTGCTTTTGCAAACCCAGGTTATTTTGGTGCTGATGAGCTACAGCGACGGCCTGCCGGTATATGGGGTGCAAACACGGCAACAAGTAAGCGACCGTCCCCAAGACATTCCGCCTAACCAAATACCGTTTTTCCATTCGCAATCTACGGTCAACAAAACCTACCCGCATTTTTACCTGGGTCATGACAAGTGGGATGATTACCACCACCGCACGACATTTGGACTCGCCTTTGTGGAAAGCAAGTTTAATACGACGAAGATCGGGGGTGTAAAGATCATGAAAAGGGACACCCTTGTCACCGCGGAAGTGTTACCAGATACTTTCACTGCATTGCCGGAAGATTTTTGCTCCCTCGGCCAGGAGGAAGAATATTATGCCAACATGGTCAGCAATTTTCGGGATATGTACCAGAGTATCTTACTGGCGCTTCGGGACGTGGCCTTATACCCAAAAATCCAGGAAGCGTTCGAATTTGACGATGTCTATAAGACTTCGCTGATCCGTTTTAATGAACCGGAACAGCTGGCGCGCACCATCCGGTTCCGGCTGGGCGGTTACGAGCCGGGCGACTGGTACAAGTTCACCTACCGCTATACGCTGCCTTACGCGAAAGAACCTCTGGACATCACCTTTGAATTTGATACCGAAGATTTCGTCAAGCACCGGGTGTTCGCATTGATCGGTAGGAACGGCGCCGGAAAGACCCAGGTGCTGAGCACGCTAGCCAATGAACTTTCTAAGACCAATCCCGGTAATCTCTACCCGCGCAAGCCGCTATACAGCAAGGTTTTTACCGTGTCCTACAGCATATTTGATCATTTTCAGATCCCGGAGAGCGACGCGGCATTTAATTACGTCTATTGCGGCATTAAAAAGCCAGGGGGCGGTTTCCTAACGGAAGAGGAAATTATGGAGCGGACCTTGAGCCAGGCGGAAAAGATTAGCTATAAAAGCGTGACGGCCGAATGGCGATCGATCCTCTCCAACTTTGTTCCGGAGGACCTTTTGTCCGAGATATTCACAGGAAGCTCGTCCCGGACCTTATTTCAGCCACAAAACTTTGCTGCCTTCTACCAAAAACTAAGTTCCGGTCAAAATATACTGGTGTTGATCATTTCTGAAATTTTGGCGCAGATCCGGTATAATTCTATGATACTTTATGATGAGCCGGAAACCCATTTGCATCCGAATGCCATCACCCTATTGATGAATACTATTTTTGATCTGGTGGAGCAGTTCGATTCCTATTGTATACTCGCCACTCACTCGCCGCTGGTCATACAAGAGATACTCGCCCGCAATGTAATTATTCTCGAACGGGACCAAGACGTAGCTTACATCAGGCAGATGGAGCGCGAATCGTTTGGTGAGAATTTGACAGTAATATCCGAAGACGTATTTGGCAACCGTAATATTGATAAACATCACCTAAGCCTGATCCGCAGTCTGGTGAATGAAAATGGGAACTACGAAAGCATAGCGGAAATGCTGGCGAGCAAAAACTTGCCGCTGAACCTGAACACCAGGCTTTACATCAAAGGACTAATCAAGGAGCGCGATGAAGAATCTTAAACCGTATTCCGGCGATGGCTACTTTTTCTATCAGCAAGTGCTGGAGGCAAAGGATTCGGACGATCTGCGTTCACGATTAGCAGTTGTGGCAACGGAGCTCGAATCCACTTATAAAAACTATGCTCAACACTTTGGTCTGAATCTCCTTGAGTCGTTGAAACCGGATACTGCCTTTTCTGTGCATAAGGCTGACTTGTTATCCCTGTACAGCTATCAATTCAAAATTGTAAGAGAACTGCGTTTAGAAATCCAACGACAACAGCCTCAGGTAGTCCGTTTCACCTGCCAGCACTGTACGCTGACCAGCAATGAATCCCTCGACCACTTCGTCCCCAAGGATGAATTTCCGGAATTTGCTGTACATCCGCTGAATTTGCTACCCATATGCCTAAAGTGCAATCAACACAAGTCACATGTCTGGCGAAAAGCCGGAGTAAGAAAAGCGCTGAATCTATATCTGGACCGCTTACCTGATGAACAATATCTTTTCGTTGATGTCAAGCTTGATAAGTACCGCGAGATCGATTTCGAGTTTTATCTTGAGAAACCAAAAATGGTGTCCAAGGCGATGTTTGTGCTGATCGAATCACATTTCGAGAGCCTCAATTTATTTTCGCGTATGCGTGAAAAGGCCATACCAGTTATTTCGGAACTGATAAACACAGTAAGTTCACGAATGGGTAATCTTTCCTACCCCGAGATCGCTGCGGAAATTAAAGAAGCGGCAAACAGTAATAAGCGGGAATTAGGGGCAAATTATTGGAAAAGCGTGGTCGAAATCGAACTGCTATATTCAACTCCATTTTTAAAACTATTAGCCCTTTAAGCGGCCTTCACGAGATCCTCTCGTAACGCTCACGTCGGTTTGAGCTAAAAAAAGGATGTGATGAACAATAATATTTAATCTGATCATCATATAAATTTATCCTCTATTGTATAATCAACAAAGGATAACTGAACATTATCAATAAATTTCATTACAAATTTTTGTTTAATGGTTCTATGAAAACTGTCTAAAGCAAATATTCGCTTAGATAGAAGTATTGGTCGCATGATATCGGTTTAGGGATAATCTAAATTTTATCATCTTTGTTCATATTGGTCAATTATGTATCCCTATGAAAGAATATTTCAAACCCCTTGCTCGTTTCAAAAAACGCGAACATCCGTTCGATATTGGCATGCCCTTTTCCTGGTGGCGGGGCCATTATGACCGTCATTTTTTGAATAATTTATATGAACGTAAGGAAAATGAATTTGAACCATTTTATAAATATCATTTAAAGCACTTTTTAGAGGTAAATGCAGGCTCGCAAGAGGTTGAGTTTTATAGGCACTTACGGGATCTTATTCAGGACGGCATTGCCATCTTGATCAAAGAAGACAATCCTGGCTCTAAAACTAAACATGAGCGAACAAATATTCAAAAGGCACAGTTACGGGCATTTGCCGATTACTTGAATTCTATCGACCAGTGGGCCGTTCGGCCCAGGCTGGAGGTCTACACAGAGAAAGACGCGACTATCGCCAGGCTGCAAAACCAAATAGCAGAATTAGAGAAGCAGATCAGCGAAATGAAGGAATATGATGTGGTGCAGAAGATCAGGATAGAAGAAGGCCACTTACCGACAGTAATTGACTTGATTCAGCAGCTGCGCGATCTGCAATTACCGTCAGGACGGAAGCTACTCCGCTGTGATCATAAGACACCCTATTACAAGATGATCAGTAAGTATTTTTCAATCGACGCTAAGCACATTCCCATAGATACCGCTAAGAATTATTTCTCCGATAAACAAAATGATATAGGCGTTAAGGGTACTGTGGTGCCGCCTGAAAATAAGCTGTTTAAGATAGTTCCTGACAACCCCAAAAAAGCAGTCAAGAAAATCAATAAATCCTAAAATGGCTTTCTCTTAGGCTGTTTGGATATTTTCACCATGCCTTTCTGTTGATGCTATAAACAATACCCTATCAATTAGTTAGGCTCAATAATACTTATCTTGTTCGCCTCTTATACATGACCATCGGAAACCGATGGTCATGAGATCAGCTATTTCGCAATATACATTCGTTCCGTTAACCAAAAACGGAGTACAGATGCAAGTAGAGATTTTAACTAAAGAAGACCTGAAACAGTTCAAGGCAGAACTCGTACAGGAACTGAAAGACGCATTCGGCGGCAATGCGAAACCACAAAACAAAGAATGGCTGAAAAGCAACGAGGTTAGAAAACTGTTGGGTATATCCCCCGGCACTCTGCAAAACCTGCGTATCAACGGCACAATCACCTATTCAAAAGTAGGCGGCATGATGTATTACCGCTACCAGGACATCATGAAACTGTTGGAAAAAGGAGGTGCCAAATGAAAAAGACACCTCCCGAACTGGCCTTGCTAAAGGCAATCCAAAAACACAAAGGACTTGGCCCTTATCATATCAGCTTATATACCGCCATGCTTTCCTTATGGCAGGAACAGCAGTATAACACACCTTTCAGGGTAACGCGGAGCAGGCTGATGGCAACATCCGGCATCCGGTCGCCGGCCACTTATCATAAGTGCCTAAAGGAATTGATCGGCTGCGATTACATCATTTATGAGCCGTCTTTTGATAAGCACATCGCAAGCAGGGTCACCTTAGTTATGGAAAAAGCAGGTATGTAGAATGAACAGCTTAAAACCATTTGCGATAAACCGTATCGCGATAAACAATATCGGGATATTTCTATCCCGCAGTAAGGAGCAAGTTTGTGTTTTTGTTGCCACAAAAACATCCCGGATGCCTGACAGCACCGGGCAAACTTGCCTTTTGCGCCCGCTGGTTGCAAAAGGGAAAAATGAAGGAACAGCAATGAGTTACCAATGAAAACGATAATAAAGACGAACGATAATAAACAGGTAACGCAGCCAAAAAACAAAGGTGGGGCACCTAAGAAAAGGGTGAGACGGGAGTTGATTATTCGTATTAGGATGACAGCGACCGAACGGTTTTATATCGAAAATAAAGCCAAAGCCGCCGGAATGCGTTCAAGCAGCTGGATACGGGCGGCGGCTAAAAGTGCAAAGGTGGTTCCCCGATTAACAGACGATGAGCGGCGAATCCTTTGGATGCTTGCAGAGCTGGCAAATAACCTCAACCAGCTAACAAAGCGTGCGCATCAACTTGGGTTATTAAGAGTTGTAAGGGATTGCAGTCAAATTATGAAGGAGATAGATATTACTTTAAAAAATCTCAATAGCCATGATAGGGAAAGTGATAACCGGTAAAAGCTTTGGCGGGTGTATTCGCTATGTGGTACAAAAACATGACGCTATTATACTGAATGCGGCAGGCGTAAGAATGCAAGAGGTTAACCAGATTATCAATGATTTCAATTTGCAACGGAAGTACAACCCGAATTTAGGAAAGGCAGTGGGTCACATTGCTTTAAGCTGGAGCGTAAACGACCTTGCAAAATTAACAGATGAAGTAATGGTAAATATGGCAAAAGAATATCTGCAAAGGATGAAAATACAAGATACGCAGTACCTAATCGTTAAACACCAGGATAAAAGTCACCCGCATATTCATATCGTTTACAACCGGGTAAACAACAATGGAAAAACCATATCAGATAACTTTCAAAAACAGCGGAATGTTCAGGTAGCAAAGCAACTTACTTTAAAGCACGGCCTTTTCATAGCACCAGGTAAGGATAAGGTTAACCGGCAGCAGCTTAAAGGCGAGGATAAAGTCAAATATGAATTATTTGATGCTATCAAAATGGCCAGCAAAAAGGTAAAAAATATCACTGAGCTAATACAGGTATTGGAAAAACAAGGAATAATTACCCATTTGAAATATAAAGGTAACACCAACGAAATACAGGGCATTAGTTTCAGCAAGGGGCAATTCAAGTTTAAAGGGTCGGAGATTGACCGTAGCTTGAGTTATTCAAGACTTACCCGGTTATTAGAACAACAGCTGGTTGAACAAGAAAAGAGCTTGGCCGATCAGTTAAGGGATGTAATGAACGCAAAGAAGGAACGGGAAAGTGAAAACAAGACTGAACAAATTACCTACTTAAAGCCCGAACCGGAATCTCATTATCTGACGCAATCACTATCAGTGGGAGCAGATTTATTACAGGGCTTGCTAGGCAACATTGCCGACGATGATGATGGCCCGGAAAGAAAACGTCGAAAGAAAAATGAACAACAACAAGGCAGAGGAATATCAAGATGAAAGAGATAGATGAACTAAAAGAAAGAATGGATAGCAACGACGAGGTCATAGATAACCTTGTAAAAAAGAATACTGAATTGGAAAAGAAGTTAGCGCAATTTGTTGAAACGCCAATTCCTGATTATTCCGCTGGCATAAATACAATTCTAACTGAAATACGGAATTTTAAACAGGGTAACAAAGGTGATGAGGAATTGGCCTTGCTAAAGCAGTTAAATGAAAAACTGGATGATATACCAACATCCGCCACTAAACAATTACGCATTTTATTGTTTCCTGAAACCAATCAGGGACAGTATTATAAAATCGTTTTTGGAAGGCTAATTCCCTGGGGTATTTGCCTTGTGGTTATAACTTATTTATATTCTCTAGGTGGCAGAGCAATTGATGCTTACGGGCAGCATAAGAAAAATGAACAGTCAGATCATTATCAGCGGGCATGGATTTATTTAAAGCAAACCGCGAAAAAGAGAACTTTATCCGCTATGGATATGGCTTTTGCAAAAACAAATAATAAATAGCCGTTACAACTATTCTTATATATAGCTGTGCCTCGGACTATATATCAGGTAAAATATAGAGTTATATAACTGAATAGCTTATTTGTTTTTTAAGATTTCGACCTTTTCCTGTTCGGCTTTTAAAAGGCGTTCCAGTAGGGCGATTTTGTCATTATATAACTCTACTATTTTATCAATAGGGTTAAACGAAGGTTGAAAATTTATTGCATTTAAGGTCGAAGTATCTTGACTTGTAAAAGTGTTTGAAATTATATTTAACACGGCTTCGTCATTGAAGTTTTTAATTGCTTCCGGCGAAACACCCAATACCACAGCTATTTTATTCAAGGTAGAATCTTCCACTTCAGCGCTTTGCTCGATCTTGGAAATGGTCTGTTGACTGATGCCGAGTTCAAATGCCAGGGTATCTTGTTTCATGCCACGCAGTTCGCGGATCTTGCTGATTTTTCTTCCGATGTGTAAGGTCTCTGCCATGGGTCAAATGTATTATTTAATTGTAAAGGTACAAAACAAGCGAAACTTTGTGAAATACTAATCAAAATGGTATGGTACGGGGATGACTGCTTTTACATTTGGTTATTGCATCGACGCAATTGCCGCCAGGAGACCGCTAAGCCGCAGCGGCGTGAGGGAAGGCCGGGATTACCCGGTCTTTTCTCCCCGCAGTAAATGTTCAAATAACCACGAATATTTACCTCTGATCTTAAAATAAAAGCCCCTTCAAACTCGCTCCTTAGGGGCTTTAACCTAAACCTTATCACAATAGGCGGAAGAATTCCGCCGTTTGAACCGCAAATATAAGGAATGTCTATTGATTGGTAAGCGATGGCCCGGCCCTTCCCGGGTATCATTTGAAGTTTAATACAACGCGTTTTGATGTGAAATACCGGTCTTTTCGGTTCGGTACGGCTTGTTGCTGCTTTTCTTTTGTTATGCTGGTTAATGAGGGCCGGTATAATAATATGGTTATGGATAATTTAGTTTATGCCCCGTGGGAACAAATGCCTTTTCATCTTCGCCTTGAAGAGGTTCAGCGTCCGTTATCGGTTTTGGAGGAGTTCTTTTTTATCAGGTGCCCGGCAAGTCATTTAAAGTTTTTGAAGGAATGGCGTCATTTTGTTTTGTGTGACCAGTTTTATAACGATAAGTCCGACGGGCCTGGGCATTTGCTGTTTGTTCATGAATGGAATATAAAACTACTGGAAGCACTATACCTGGTGCTGCTGGACTATAAAGAGAACCGGTACCAGTTTATGCCGGTGCCTGACGACCAGCTATCCGCAGAGGAACGGAGGTGGTCATGGTTTCCAAAGGAACTGGCTCAGGACGAACAGGCTGACCCGTACCTGGCTGTTAACCGGATTTTTAAAAAGATCAGTTTGCCAAAGTTCAGAGATTATTTGAAGGAGTGGCTGTCGGCGGCTTTGTATAAGCAGGAGATTGACGAGTCGATGCGGCCTGCGGAGGTGGTTAAGGTTTTTGACAGCCTGGAGAAACTTTATTGCGCTGCTTGGCTGATCAGGCAGCGTCAGGGTAACGATACGGAAAATGAGGCGCTGGATAGGCAAGAAGACTTGGCGAATGAGACTGTTGGGGTAGAACTTCCCGTTGAAATCAAAGAACCAGAACCATTATTAAAGCTGGATTTCTTCAAAACAATGCGTGCGCTATGTTCGGGATTAACTGGTGCCGGGGAACTAGGGCTTGATGAGGTAAAGACAGTAATTTTAAAGGAGGTTCCTTCGGTTCGTAACATAGTAGTACTGGGGATGCACGCTAAACTTTATACCTATTACCTGTTGGTAGTTATCCATGATTCAGATAAGACGCCGGAACATGAGGTAGCAAATAAGATCGAGGACATTTGTAAGCAATTGGCTGCTGTATTTGCTATAGTTCATAGAGCGGCATGGGCAAGCCAGGAGATTGTGGCCGGGGACCATTTTTGGAATAATGCTATATATAACGGTACAGAGGTATATACCTCAGAAGGGTTTACATTGCCGGAACATAAAGCTGTGGGGAAGGATGAGCGGAAGGAAGCGGCGCGAAAGGACTGGAACCGCTGGGGAAGGCAGGGCTTGCAATTTTTAAAGGGTGCGAAGCGGTATGTAGAAGAGGAGCAATATGGAATTGCTGTATTTATGCTGCACCAGGCGGCGGAAAGCTGTTTGATCGGCATTATACGGGTATTGTCGGGATACCGGACTTCATCACATAACCTTTCGCGGATGTTAAGGCTTACGCTGTTGTATACGGACGAGATAATGGATGTGCTGGAGCTGGAAAAGCCGGAGGAGGCGAAGCTATTTAATTTGCTGCAATCTGCCTATTCGGAGGCGAGGTATAAAGGTGACTTTTGGCTGGAGGAAACAACGGCAAAGCTTTTATCACTTAAGGTTCAGCTATTAGTAAAAAAGATTGAAGTTTTTTATTTGAAATTGATTAGTACTCCCTAAATTTTAAATACTATTTAAAATAAACACCCCGTTGGAAAGGGCGGCTGCGGCAGGCGGCTTCATTGCACCTCGCGCTATGCGCCGGGTTCCATTGCACCGCCAGCCTCGCTGCCTGGATTGGTGCAGGAGTGCTGCTCGTTCCTCGCGCACACCTGCTTTTGGATTTTATATGACAGTACCATTGCACCACGTTCACAAAATTAGCACCGCAGGAAAACAGTAAAGGGTATATGAACCCCGATGATAGGATCGGGGCCCTTGACAGTTTTCCTGCTAGCTGCTGCCGGTTGTTTACGTATTGCAATGGTATGGTGTGGCAAGATCGGCGGGGTAAATCCGATGTTTATTTCAAGCAATTTCGTTAAAACAAACGACAGGTTTTCGTCAAACGAGATATTTGCTTTTCAACCCCTTTTGCATTTATATTCTGGTTAGACTTGCTTTATCCAAATGACATTATTATCAGGAAGCATCATAAAAAGATCTGTCATTGATCCCAGGCTCGTTTAAATACTGTATGTAAGATTGATTTCGGAAACATCGCTTGCTGTATAATTTTCACGTATCATCCAGCAACCGCTGTTCTGCGGTTGAATGTGCCTGGCATTTTATCAGTAAGCGTCCCAACAACTTATGTAACGTTCCCATTTCAGTGCGGATGTTTAAAAAATTCAGGATCAAATACTTAAATGTAAATTATCATGTCATACAGTTAATAAAAATAAAAAAAAATAAAAAAATTGGGATTAAATAATCTTTTAGTTAATATTGGAGTACCGAAACAACAAAAACCAAAACCGATAAAATGAAACAACCTTTGCCACCAATCAGAATAACAAACTTTCTTTTTTTAATTGCCTATTTAGCTACCTATTAACCGTGCTGGCGTGTTAGCGCCTTAATTTTGTGGCTTATTCAGTCGTTTTTCTCATCCCTGTCATTTGGCGTGCGCCTTGTGAATTAAAAAGATGTGTGACTAAAGCTGTTAAGAATTGACCAACCCTAGACAATATTTTACTATTTCATATGCAAAAAAAAGACGAATCAAAAAACTTCAAACGGATATGGTTTATAAGCTACCAAGTAGCAATAGTATGTGCAATTGTATACCTGCTTCTTACACACTTTGTGAAAAATGACAAAATTGCCTATGTCGATTCAGCACGAATTTTAAATGAATATAAAGGCTCAAAAGATGCTAAGAAAGCTTATGAAATAAAAGCCAAGCGGTGGCAGGCCAATATAGATACACTTACAAATGAGGTTAAGACTGCGATTCAGAAGTATGAAAAAAGCCTTGCAACGCTCACACCAAAAGAACAGGAACTCAGTAAGGAACTGATAAAGGGAAAGGAGCGTTCCTTAAACGATTATCAGCGTGCGATACAGCAAAATGCAAAAGAGGAGGATGGAAAACTTACGCAGCAAGTCGTCACCGAAATAAATGCTTTCTTGATAAAGTATGGTAAAGAGCATAATTACAAACTCATCCTTATCGCCAACCAGTCGGGAACAATCGCCTATGCAAGAGAGGGCCTGGATATCTCAACTGGTGTTATTGAGGAACTAAACAAACAATTTGGGGAAAAAGATAAATGAAACGAATGCTGATCGCCTTCTTATTAATGTGTTTGTTTTCCGCTTGTGAAAGTAGCAAAAGCAAGACATTTAAGACACGGGCAGAACTCATCAAATATATCAATAATCCGGAAAACGGATTAAAAAAAACGGATTCGTCCGGAACGGTAAAAGCAACGTTTACCTATAGGCCTGCGGAACTGATTTTACCCAAACAGATGACCTATACAAAAGATCAATTGGAGTTAGTACGGAAATATCAAAATAGCCTGGCCTTTGTTATCGGTTTTACAGCGAACGGTAAAGAGGTGCTGAACCATCTCCAATCAGGCCAATATAGCGGAATCGTTCAAACATTTGGCTTTAGAATGGAAAGATATATAAAAGCCATACCGGATGGCGCCGCCGCGGTTAGTGCCGAACAGTGTCTTTTCCTGCAGACATTCGGAATGGGTGCCGCGAACCAGCTATTGGTAGTTTTTGATAAACGGAAATTAATTCATTCCAAAAAAATAGATTTTGTTGTAGGTGAATTTGGGCTGCGTACCGGCGACCTGCATTTCAGCTTCCGCACAGAAGATTTAATGAATATATAACAAAGAACAAACCCCGAACCTTATGTCCTTTACACGTACATCAAGCAAACGCTTTAAGAAGTCGGTCGCGATACTTATGTTGCTTACCCTACTTAACGAAATTTTTGCACCAACGGTAGCCTTTGCACTTACAAGTGGTCCTACAGCCCCCGAGCCAAGCAACTTCGAACCTGTCGACACGACTGATATGGTCAATCCTCTTACCGGCAGGATGACTTATAATATACCGCTTTTGGAAGTTCCCGGCCCGGAAGGCGGATATCCGCTTTCATTGGCTTATCACGCAGGTGTACAGCCTAATGAAGAGGCGTCTTGGGTCGGATTGGGTTGGTCACTCAATCCTGGCGCGATCACAAGGAATGTCAACGGATATCCCGACGATTGGAGCAGTGCTGCGGGCGTAACTAGGACCTTATGGAACGGGGGACATACGGAAAGTATTACCGGCGGCATCGGACTTGGTTACGGTCCTGCATCGATAAACGCCAATCTTTCTTTTTCGCAGGACACCTATCAGGGCTTTGGTGTTGGTTTCTCGATGAGTGTGGGTGAGAGTCTTGGTGCTTCAAGCCCATTTAACGTCGGCGTAACAATTGGAGTTAGCCCGTATGGCCAACCTTACATGGGTGTCGGATTAAGTGCTATTGCAGGTTTGAATGGCATACAGGGATTAAAGACGTCAGCCAATATAGGCGTTTCGACAAACTTCCAGGGTGTCGCCGGATCGGCAGGGGCAGGAATATCCTACGGGCAAGGTAATCATCCGACTTCGCTCCTTGGGGCTTCTATTTCAACAAATAACTCAAAAGCGTCTTTAAACGCAGGCGGCTATGAGCAAACCAGCGTCAACAATCCGGATGGTAACCATATTAGCACCGCGTCTTCAGGCTTTATGATACCTATCCCTCTGGGAATTTTTAGCGGTTCAATTGGTTATAATTATACGAGGTATTGGATGGATAACCCAACTCCGTTTTCTGCCAATGGTGTCTTGTTCAATCGCAGCGGATTTACAAATGCTGCAGAACTCACTAACAGCGACGATGACAACTACCAATTGCTCGACCCGGTAAATACCAACATAGTAGATAATCAGGATCCCGTGCTGCAACTCGGAGGGACATTGCCAAACTTTGACAATTACAACGTTACAGGCCAGGGCATTGGGGGAAGCATCCGTCCTTACATATTTTCATCCATTCTTTATTCCCAAAACCGGATAGATAATACCAATCATTCTGGTGATGTATATGGCATTTCTTTGACGTCGAGCGGCACTGTCAGGTCAAAATGGCAATTCCGTTTTATCAACGATCTGTCAAATGCTTACAAACAAAACTATCCGTGGAGCGCAGATGGCAGCAATACGCAGCAGGTATACAATTTTGACGGTTCGCCGACCTATGGAAATAACGATGGCGATTATGGTTACGACAGTTCAACCAACCGCCTTGAAGGGTCGAGCCACATCGAATATTTTTCCAATGACCAAATAGCTAATGGCACGGCTGCCGCAAGGGGATTTGTTGATTGTGATGCGGCTGGTTTTTTGCGTCATACCAGTGCAAATCATGGGTTAATCAACGGGGTTGACTATAGTACCGTAGGTAAGCAAATTGGAGGTTTTATGATAACGAATCCCAGTGGGGTAACCTACCACTACGCATTGCCTGCCTATAGTTCGGACGAGTTCCAAACCAGGGAGAACTTTGTAGCGGCCAATATCAATAACACGTCCCATACCGTCAGTTTTTTCCATACTGACCTGTCCAAAGGGGAGGCTTATGCCTATACCTGGTACCTCACCGCTATTACCGGACCGGATTACGTTTCCAGGGGAGGAGTCTCTGGTCAAATAGATCCAAGTGATTGGGGCTATTGGGTAAAATTTGATTACGGTAAATGGACGGATACCTATGTTTGGCGAACGCCTTCCGAAGGGTCAAACGAAGATTTTGCTTCACCTGGCACTACCACTTATGCAACAGGGAGAAAGGAGTTGTATTACCTGGATGCAATTGAAACCAGAAGTCACACAGCCATATTTGAAAAGGAAATCCGCGCGGACGGTAAGAGTTGCACAGAGCACGACGAGGTTACCCCTTATAATCCCCAGGCTTTGTATTATCCCCAAAACAACAGCGGAGTTATCAAACACCCGAAGTCCACTTTAAGGCTTAATAATATTTATTTGTACCAAAATGATCAGTTACCTGAATCGGTTCACGCAATCCGGCAAAACAGTACCAATTATAATCATTCGTTTGCTTATAGCAACGGACAGGAAAATGTTCACTATGGTTCTAATGTAATTGATATAAATGACATCAACTCCACTCTTAAAAACAGCTGCATAAAAAAAATCGCTTTTAACTTTGACTATTCCCTAACTAAAGGGTGTCCGAATAGCTATGACCCTGGCGGAGCACTGACCTACGTACAAACCCCAAACACGACCGCTCCCACTAATCTTTTGGGTAAACTCACCTTATTATCCGTCGATTTTCAAGGGGCTGGCGGAACGCCGGTTTTGCCGCCGACCAATTTTGTGTATGATGTTGATCCCAATGACCTTCAAAACCAGGATAATATCGCCTTGACTGCGCTGCAAAGCTACAATTCGACAACCGGCGTATTGACGCCGGCAACGGTACAGGTTCAAACTCCCAATAAATTCAAAAGCGGTGATATCCTGTCTTTCATGCAGGGAGGAACAAAATATTACTGTACATTACTGAATCCGACCGATGCATCCGGGGTTGTATTCGCCGCAAGTTTTCTTAACGGTGCTCCTGCAGCTTTGACGTCGAACCTACAGGCGGTCCGGACCAAAAATCCTCCGTATAACAAGGATGCGTTTGATTATTGGGGTAATTATAAATCCGATTATGGCATTTCTCCACCATTATATCAATATCAATATACTACGATTGCCGGATCCCTTCCTTTCATCAAACGGCGCAATACCTCGATTATCTCAAACAGGTCGGTCGATGTTTGGTCGCTTCGCAAGGTAATTTCAAGCGTAGGGTCCGAAATATCACTAAACTATGAGGGAAACACTTACAATAAATCCGCGTTGAGCAAGAACCAGTCAATTATCATTGCCGCCACAACCGGAACCCAGGTAGCTGCTCATACATTCACCTACACCGTCAATCCGGGGGACATTGATTTAAACACCGCATATAAGGTCGGTGATCCTTTACATATGGTGTTTATCGCTTATCATAATGATCCGACTGGTACAATGTCCTATGGCAATACCGATAATTATACAACTCCTGCCAAAATAACCGCCATTAATGCCGCACAAAATCAGCTTACTTTTTCTGTTGACCCGCAGATGGAAACTGCAATTAATCCCAGCACTTACCTGTTATATGCAAACCTTACCGTCAACGGTCATTATTACAACGGCGGAGGGAGCCGTATCAGGGATATCATCGTGGACCAGCTCGACGGAAATATACGAAAGACATCTTTTGATTACAAGAATCCCGGGGCGGCAACCGGAACGTTAAGTTCGTCAGGGATTACGACCTACGAACCTTTGGTATTTGATTATGACGGGTTATCGGATTTGACGTTTAAAAACAGGATTTTTGGTCGTACCGACCCGACCCCATACATCAACTCGTACCGGAAGGATTTGTATACAAAAAGCAGCAAGATGCTTTCTGTTGCGCGCGAAGTTCCGAGTCCTGGCATCATGTATGAATATGTCGCCGTCGCAGATAGTTCACTGTTAGATGGCGGTCGTGCCGTGCCGATATCCGGAAAGACCCTTTATCAATATGAGGTGTTTACCCCGGAAATGATTGGGCTGTACGACAACAACGACGAAGGCACGGTTGCCGTGACATCGACACTTGCAGTCCCGACATCTTCGTCATCTATCATGCCATCAATCGCTAATGGGATTGTCAGCCAGTCAAAAAAAGACCGTTCGATCAAAGATTATACCAGCAGAGTAGGCAATTTGAAGCGGGTAGTGACGTATGATAACCTGGGCAATAAATTGACTGAAAGGATCAATCATTATCTTAGCGATCCTTTGGATAATACGTCATTTGAAAATCAATCACAACTGGAATCCTTACTCAATTCCTATAGTGGCATCGGCATAATTAAGGAGCGTTATGGCAATGCCCGGCTGCTCACCCAGTCGGAAAACCAATTCACAGGGACTTATAAAAGCATATTGATGTTAACCAACCGGGAAACATACCCCAATATTTCGACGGGGATTACGCAAATTGATTATAAGAACGGTACCCGGACAGACCAAACCAATCTTTCCTATGACTTTTACAGCGGCGCCGTAACCCAAACCTTGCTGAGTGACTCTTACGGAAACCGTTTTCTCTCGCAAACGACACCTGCTTATACTTTGCAAAATTTTTATCCGGTGCTGGGCCTCAAAACACATGACGACGTAGCCGTTACGCAACATAAACAAATGCTTACGCAACACGCTGCAGATTACACGTTTTCGGTGGATCAAAATAACGCGAAGCTTGGCGTCATAACAGCGACTGTCCAAACCTGGTCGAATCTTGTACCTGTGCTGGATCCTGATGGCGTTTCGACTACCTACAAACAAGACGGTATCTGGCGCAAGGAAAAATCGCTGTCATGGCTCGCCGACGGAACTTCCGCAAACAACCTCACTCCAATTGGCTCATTTGTGGATTATTTCGGTACAGGCGGGACTTCCAGTCCATCATGGAAAAAGACGGGCCAAATTACCAAATACAATGTTTATTCCGCAGCGCTGGAGGGCACGGACATTAACAATCACTATGCTACCACGCGCATGGGGTATAACAATACGAAAGTTGTTGTTACAGGGGACGATAGCCGCTATGATGAAATCTCCTATAGCGGGGCAGAAGACGCTTTGCTGACTAACGGTAATTTTTCAACAAATATTTCAAAGGGAGGTGGTACAGTTGTTGCCGACACCACAAAAGCCCATTCCGGGGCGAAATCGCTCATGGTTGGTGCAGGGGCAAACGGTTTTACCTATACTGTCCCGGTTGCCAATCTTAATCCAACTCATCAAAATTATAGTGTTTCCGTATGGGTAAAACCATCTTCCGGGACAGTAAATCAGGCACAGCTTTATTACAAAGTGGGCACCGGGGCTACGATTGTTGGGGTACAATCTTTCACTAAATCTGCCAATTCGTGGTATCTCATGGAAATGACCGTCCCGGCAGCAGATATTACGTCCGGTAACCTGGTCGTCGGCTGTAAAAATGGGGGAACTGTGGCGATGTATTTCGATGATTTTCGCTTTCAGCCAACTGCTTCAAATGTCACTTCTTACGTGTATGACGGGAAGACGGGCGATTTGATTTACACCTTAGACAATAATAATTTATATGTGCGATATCAATATGACGCTATCGGCCGTCTTATTCGTGTCTACAAAGAGGTCCTTGGCAAAACCAATATACCGTTGATCGAAGGTATCGCTTATAATTTTGCAAAGCTGCCTGCCGCCTGCCCGGTTGTAATCCCACCCACCCCGCCGGCAAGCTCTTCGGTAAGTACCGGCTCCTTCGTCACCTCAAATGTCATGGACACTGAGTGGAAACAGGAAGCACCGGCAAACTATTCACTAGCTGATGACGACGGGACGACTATTAATCCCAATAAGAATGCCGGCGTAAACGCGGGAAAGTTCGCTTATTTTTCTACGGCTGCCGGTGCCCCGGTTACCGGAACACTTTCCTTTTCAGCGAAAGGAAGCGGTACGATCGACGTTCAGCTGCTTTCGACAAATAATTACTCCATCCAGGCCAGCAAAACATTCACGCTCACTTCGACATTTCAAAATTTCAGCTGGACGCTGCCCAGCCTGTCAGCAAACACAGAAATGGTGGCTGCCGTGGTTGTTAACGGCGGGAATTCATCTTCGCAGGCTTCCGTTCAATTTCAGAATAATTTTGCCCTGAACCTTACCCAATTGGGACTGACCGCAAGCTTCACACGTTTCCGCGCGGACCAAACCTCGATGATAGGAAACGCCGAGAAAGACTGGTACGGATGGAGCGATGCTTATAATGCCCCGCGGAAAAAATACCTGCAGCATTCAGCTTATGCGCGCATGCGTTTTCAGACAACTGCGACACAGATCGCCATTGAGTACGTCCGCGATTTTTATGATAAGCGTGTTGTTAATCTTTTTGCGGCAGGACAGACGCAAAACGGAAAAATTTTCGACGCCAACGGGAATGTAATTTCCGGGACAGGTGCGGTAAACACCTATACCCAGGTAACAGGCGGGCAGATTTATACAATTTCCGGCCTGCAAACAACAAGTCCTGTTGTTGCATGGTATCATAACGGTGTTCCTCTGGCTACGCCACTTCCTACTGCACTGGTCAATCAGGCAGGAACCGGCCAACCAAAACTATATCAGGTGACCGCCCCGGCTACTGCGACTACTATGGGTTTATTGGTGCAAAACACCAACGACAACTTTAAGGTGTATGCTAATTGTATGGTTCAACAGGGAGCCATCGGTACGTTAACCCCGCTGGACGGCCATATTCCGTCGGCGTTTACACCTTTTACAGGGTACACACCATCCAATATTTCCGGTCCTGCAATCTTTATAAACGGTGCACTATATAAATACTACCAGGTAGAGGGGACGGATGTGGCGAAAGTCGTACAGTTCGTTAGCGACGTCCTTCCGGCAGGAACCAAAACCGTGGAAGTGATGATGCCTGGCCAGGGTACTTATCTGCCGGCGGATCCCCACGTCCGGCACGCCGGCACCTACCTAAGGGCTGTGTATTTTCCCGGGACGACTACAACCGCATCTCCGGCCGGAACGGCAGCAGCCAACAGTATCGTCTATATTCACGACTCCATCTTATCGGGATATAATATTTCGTCAAATGCCCAGAGCAATGTATGGATGATGATGACGCGTAACCCGGGATTTGGATTTACCGGTGATATTTTCTCAGAAGGATATGCAGGACGTCTGCTATACACCGATGTAGCAACTCCGGCGATGACAACTGCATTTGCTACTAAACTGGCTTCGTTTGGCGTTGACAAATACTGGTTCCAGATCGGGGTAAACGACTATGGGTTCAATACGCCGCTTCCTTTGTTTTACAACCAGTTTAAGTCACTTATTGAGCAACTTAAGGGATTACGGCCTAACGCCAAAATTTATATCCAGGCTACCGGACCGGAAAGCTACGAAGGACCGAATGGCGAAACAGTATCCGATGATGGTCTTTCATCCACCGGCCCGGCGGCTAATGATTTCCGGGATGTGCAACGCGCATTGGCGACACATTACGCATATTGCGAGTATGTTGACTTTGAGAACTTGTTCCCGGCTTCAGTGGCCAACCTGTCTGACGGTATCCACCCGACAGACGCGGGTAATACACTTTACGCGAATGGCATTAAAAATAAGAGTACGTTACTCGGTACCGTACTCCCAACCACAGCACTGGCGTTTTATAGAGCAACAGCACACCATATGACGCAGTCTGTACCAGGTGTTTTTACAATTACGGGTTCCGGCGGGAAGGCTCCTTACGTATTTACAAAACTAACAGGTTCGCTTCCGGATGGCCTTACTTTCAATAATGACGGCACAATAACAGGTAGCGCCGCTGCCGCAGGTAGCTACCCGATCTCGGTGAAAGTAACCGATGCCAACAGTACGTCAGTGACACAAACGTTCACCGTCAATGTTGACCTGACACCAAACGTAGTTGTCGGTCCGTTACATCTAATTAATGCCCAGATAAACGTTCCCTATCAGAAGGCGTTACATGGTTATTATGGTTATGGCCCTTACACATTTACCATTAGTGCCGGTGCTTTACCGCAGGGCATGGTGTTCGATGCAGGGAATGGTATCATTTCCGGTACGCCGACCGTGTTAGGAACGTCTAAATTTACCGTCACCGCAACTGACCATTACGGTTTTTCGGGCAGCTCGGACTATACATTGGTAACAGGATCCGGCGTGCCGACAGCCTTAACAGACACTTACACCGTGACCGCGACAGTAGACGGCAATAATCACTTATGGTTAACCGGGCACCTGAACGACATCTATTCAACAACTTTATTTGCTTTCATTGGGGCATATTTTACGCCTCCAGGTCAACCTGTAGAATTCCTCAGCGGAAACCTGGTTAATGTGCCGGTTGGTTTGAGAGATGGCCCGCCAGTAGACATGGGTGCAATGGGATTACTTCCGGGAACATTTTCTGTACGTATGGACAATGGGGGAATATCACCGGCAACATTAGACGAAGTTAATATCGGTTTTAATCCCTCAACCACACAGTCCTTGACGACCAGCGTTTCCTCTCCAACTGAACAACTGACTGTCAATGCGGTTATCAACGCTTCAGGCCATTTGATTGTGACGGCCAATTTGCCGGCTGCACCATCACTGGAGATTTTCACAGCAATGGGAGCCATCGTTACTCAGGGGACAAATTCCAATTTTATATCCGGTCCTCCTGTAAATATATTGGCGAACACGTTAAGCAGCGGCGGCGTGGACTTTGGCGTCGTTCCTGGTACATCGGGAGCCATGACGGTCCAGGTCACAATCGGCGCCGTTAGCCCGACGTCCGTGGACGGGAAGGTTGTAACTTATAATTCAACAACTAATTTTAACCTGGTGAAACCTTAAATGCGCTCGGAGTCATCAGCTTTATACTGGCTCCGGCATGATGATTATAAAATTTGTAATATGATGAAAAGAAATTTGCTTTTAATATCATTATTGGTGATCTCCACAGGCGTTTTTGCGCAGAC
The DNA here is from genome assembly GCF_024055575.1 of Mucilaginibacter flavidus. Taxonomy (GTDB): domain Bacteria; phylum Bacteroidota; class Bacteroidia; order Sphingobacteriales; family Sphingobacteriaceae; genus Mucilaginibacter; species Mucilaginibacter flavidus. The sequence continues at coordinate 71,346 of NZ_JAMXOE010000030.1, forward strand.
CGGCAAATTCCAGAAGGAGATCGATTCCGCAAAAAGCCGGTTCTGGCAAGCTGACTCCTTACGACGAATGCACAGGCCTAAGGATACCGTCCGGAATGCGCTGGAACAGTCTCCCTTTGTAACAATATACCAGGAGCCAAAAGCTATTATTGTCGGAGTGCACCTGGTACAGTTGCAACTGGTCAGGTTCCGGCATGAATATTTTTTAAATGTCGTTGTCAGGGCGGGACTTATCAAGCCGGTAGTGGTGATGGAAAAGGCAGGACTTGAATTATCAATGGCAGATGGCAAAACTATAAAGACCGCGTCATTGGGAAGGGCGGTTCCGAGAGGAAGCGAAGTACGTAACAGCAGTAATTTAAGCATGATTTACAGGTTGACTGCTGATGACGCGAAAAGGTTAAAAGCGGGGACATTAAATAGTATAAAAATCGCTTATGACAGCGGACAGTGGTCTTTATCTACCACCCCATCTGGTGCCATTAATCTTACAGCAGCCATTAAAACTATTTAAAGGCAGTCCTGTGTGAAACAATTTAAAATTGACTTAACCCATTTGTTATGAATGTTTGTGATATCAAAAACCAGGTATTTGGGAGTGTTGCAAGGAAATGTGGATTTCTCAGGCAGGCTAACCAGTATTTGAAATGCCTGTTTTATTTCGCCATATTCTTCTTAACGATAAATTCTGTTGCCGCCCAGGATTGCGATAAGAACTGGGTATTGGTACGGCACTATGATGAGAACGGTACTGAGATAGGGACGCAGAAGTCATATTTTGACAATAACGGTAAGCCAACGCAGAACCAGGTAAAGAATGAAAGCCGCGGGCAGGTACTGGCAACCCAGACCTTGTATGATTTCCAGGGCCGTTCGGCGGTACAGACATTGGCGGCCCCGATAGGGAACTCCGTATTTAAGTATAATAACAATTTCGTAACGTCCGGCGGCACGGCCTATAACTACCTGAATTTTGACGGCGACCCGGCTAATACCTCTAACCCGACCGGCAAGTTAAATACCCCCGATGCCGTAGACAATGCGCAACAGGGCAGCCTGGGCTGGTATTACAGTGACAACAATACCCTGGAGCCGATGGTGGGCGCTACATCCTTCCCGTATACGCGCACAGATTATTACCAGGATGGCAGCGGTGCTGCAAAGCGTTCATCCGGGGTAGGCGAGCAATTAAAGATGGGAACGGGCCATGAAGTAAGCAGTACGAGTTTCCCGGTGCAGCATGAGCTGGACAAGTACATGACGATACGTAATAAATATTTCGCCACGGCAGCCGGCAGCAGCCCGTTAACCTTATCGGGACAGGGCCTACAGACGATTGCGACAGATCAAAACGGGTTAAAGGTTTTAACAGTTACGGACCTGTCGGGCAAACAGGTGCTGATGACCGCCCGCGCAGATGCTGCCGGTGCATTGTCTATACAGAATACGCTATCGATGACGAACGTAACGCCGTCATTTATCTACACTTTTACGGAGGGCGCATCGCTGGGCTTCCCGGTCAGCTATGAAACGATCAGTTGTGATGATCCGACGAATATCGTAATCACGTGTACGTCATGCGCTCCGCAAACGCAGGTCTATTCCGGGCCGGGTAACGGGTACACGCTTAACGCCAATCCCAATGCCAGCTATTCCATTGCATCGCTGTCACCGTTCTATATCAGCGAATTTGCCACCTCGCCGGATCACCGGGCTTTAAAGGAAAAGGTGGCGGCCGCTTTTGCAGAGCCCGGCAGTACCTCTTTCCAGTACTTCCAGCTGGGGGTTCCTTCAGCAGTCACAGTAACCGGGAGTTTTAAACTGTTTAATATGCTGACTGAAACAGAGGTTGCGGGTTTCAGCAGCGGCAATACGCTCCAGCCGGGCTACTACAAAATACTGGCGACGCAGCCGGCCGCACTGAATGCGGTCAATACGGTTACGGTCACCTATACGAATAAGTACACAGATGTGAGCTTTAATTTTTATAACCAGCTAGGCCAGACGATAGCCAGTATCACGCCAAACGGATCGAAGATACTGATACCAAGCGACCTCAGC
>NZ_JAMXOE010000031.1 GCF_024055575.1 Mucilaginibacter flavidus
CAATAAATAAAGTAGTAAGGCTAATCTTTTCATATTGGGTAAGGCTTTGATAAACCTAACCAATAAAAACTAAATTATAAAATTACCGGCGTCCCAACTGATATATAGTTACCTAAAAAAATCTTTTTCATTATTAAACACTTGTTCTTTTCGTTCAATTCCTAACTCTTTTCTCTTGATCCTTGTCTTTTAACTCTTAGTTCTTGACTCTCAATTTCTTGACTCTGTTCCCCTATCCTTTTTTCAACACAATTACTTCGTTCAGCATTTCATGCATTTTCTTAAAAAAGGCATAAAAATCGGGGTATTTATCTTTGGAATATTCGGGCACATTATAGTACACGTTGTAGCGTATTACTATTGAACCATCCTGTTCGGCCACCACGCGCTTAAACGTGAAACTTTTATCAGGCATAGTCATGCTGGCGTTCTTTGGCAGCGCATCAGCTTTGTAGCCTGCCGGTATTTTGTAAATGCCGTTTATCGAGTAGCTGCGATTATAGCCAAACTCAACGTCCGTTTGCCGGTTTTCACTTAAAAAAGGGTTGCTTTTAAGTGCCGAAAACAGGTTAGGGTTTAAGTAGATATAGCTTTCGTCCGAGCCGGCCAAATCCAGGTTAAAATTAAAGTTTTGCATCAGCGGCAGCGAGTCCACTTCCATGTTTTCCAGCTTCAGGCCGGTTACCTTTATGTTATTGTCGTCGTGGCGCAAAAAGTCGATGTATTTTTTTTCGCCATCAGTTTTGTAACGGTCCACCACATTTATTTTGTTGTAGCTGTTGCTGCTTATCTGCGCGGTGCCCTCAATTTTGCCACCGGCCTTTATTTCTGCATTTACAAAAACCGACTCGCGCACTGGCTCATTTTTTTTCAGGGTAATGATGTTATACAAATCTTTCGATTTATCAATATAAAGGCCTGATGAGTTTAGCAGTTCTGATGGAGTTTCGTTATACATATTGTACTTACCACTGGCATCGAGCACATATTTTTTTGAAGAATCAACCGGCACATACACCACGCCACGGTTAAACTGCGCCAATGATGTGTAAAACGGCCTTACCCTGCCATGTTCGCGTGTGCTTACCACCATGGGGTATGCCCCTATGCCTGATTGCTTAAGTAAATGATACAATATCAGGTTTATTTCGGTTGCGTTGCCTGTTTTATTTTCCCATGCACGATAGGTTCCGTCTATCGTATACCAGCGGTCGCTGCCGTTCCACTTCATGGTGTTTTTTACCTCGTTAAAAAGATAGGCTATACGCTCGTCGGTCGATTTTATGGCCTTTGCTTTTGCTATTATGGCTTCCTCGCCGGTTACTTTCCTTTTCAACTGCCCGCCAAAGTCGTCATCATCGGCCAATATCCCACCTACTTTTTCCCAGGTATCCGAATGGTTAACCACAAAGCCACCGATCGGCTTGATGGTAACCAATTGGAAACGGATAGCCTGCACGTTATCCCGGTACGACGACATATAAGGCTCATCGGGCAACGACGGCACATTTACCAATGCACGCAGCGTATTTTCCAGGGTGTATTGGTAGGATTGGCTACCCTCTAACAAGCTTCGTCCATCGGATGTGGTTTTATACTTTGCAAATGCCATTGCCAGGTTTGTGTTTGCCCTGAAATAAAAAATATCGGGTATTGCAGTGTATAACTCGCTGTAACGTACCGGTATATGGTCCTGGAATTCCCAGTCGGGAAAATTTACGAACGAATTTGTGTTAAGGTTGTACTTATATTCAAGTATACTTCCCGGTTTTACATCGGGGAACGTAAAGGTTATTTCGCTGTTATTTTTGTCGATGACTTTGGTGTAGATCAGTTTTTTATCCAGCTTGATAATCTCAGGTTTGCCATTAACAAGGTTTATTGTTTGCGCCTGCAGCCCGGTGATGTACTCCAGGCGGTTGCCGCTGTAAAATTTAATGTGTATGTCGGCCTCTTTTTTGCCATTGTCGTTAAATACTTTTATCCGGCGATGTATTTCGTTGGTTATCGACATTAAATCGGCGCCAAAATAAACGTTTCCTTTATCAAAGAGCACCTCGGCGTTGGCATCTTTTTCAAAATCGCAGGCCTTCATTTCAAGGTCGGCAATATCAATTTTTCCGAAAGGTTGTGTGGTTGGCATTGCCGCGGCCGGCGTTTGCGCCTTTACGGTAAAACAAACAAAGGCCAGTAAAAAGGCGGGTAAAAGTTTATTCATTGTGATACAATTTGGTATTTAAATATAGTTAATAGGTTTTATTATTATGGGTATGATATTATTTAATAGCGATATTTAATTTTTCTTCAATACAATTTGCTCGTTAAGCAAATCGAACATCTTTTTATAGAAATCCCGGATGCTGGGGTATTCATCGGCGGGGAAAACGGCGTGTTTGTAATTGACGGTGTAGTGTACCATTATTGAGCCTTCCTGGTCGGCAACCACACGTTTAAAAGTTATGCTGGTATCCGGCATCATTAAAGATGTAGGCTTTGGTATCGATTCAATTTTGTACCCTGCCGGAATTTTATAAATGCCGTTGATTGCATAATAATTTAAGCTCCCAAAATCAATTTCGGAATGGCGGGTTTCGCTTAAAAACGGGTTGGTATGAAACGATGAAAATAAATTTGGATTAATGAAAATGTAGTTCTCGTCTGAGCCTGTAAGTTCCTGTTGAAAACTGAAGCTTTCTGTTAACGGCAGCGTGTCTTTGCCAACATTATCCCGTTTATACCCGGTAATTGTCAGGCTATTATCATTGTCTTTTAACTTATCGATATACTTTTTCTCGCCAAGTTCATCATACACCTGCAAACAATTGGCCCTGTGATAGCTAAAGTCGTTTATTTGTGCATTGCCATCCAGCTTTCCGCCTTGTTTAATTTCGGCAGTAACAAAAACAATTTTCCGCGATGGGTTATCATTTTTTAGCGGCACCAGCATGTGAATACCCCAATTATTTGGGTCGACAAAAAAACCGTTAGAGTTCAGCAACTCAAATGGAACGTCTCTCCATGTGTTAAATTTGTTACTGGCGTCAAGGGTATAGGCTCTCTTGCTGCCAGCATTTACACTAACAACTGTTTTATTAAATGCATTCATATCCGGATATCCGGGATTAATTTTTCCATTATCGCGCGTGCTTACAAAAAGAGGGAAACAATTTATGCCTGCCTGTTTAAGAAAACTGTATAGTATTAAATTAATTTCGGTACTGTTGCCTTGTTTTTTTATCCCATGCTTTTTTTACACCGTCGCGCGTAAACCATTCGTTCTCGCCATTCCATTTTACATCATTCTTTATTTTATTAAAAATGTAGCTTACTTTTTCCTCATCGGTGCCAAATGCCTTTACAGTAGTAAGCATTTTATCCGGGTCAACCAAAGTTTGCCTCAATTGAGGGCCAAAGTCATCGTCGGTTACAATAGCATGCCGCAACTGCCACCAATTCATGTCTAATGTTCGCATGTTGCTTTTAAGCGAGTATTTTATTGCCGATAATATAAACCGCATGCGTTGCAGGTTATCTTTGCGCGATGTTGAATAAGGCTCATCTCTGAATGAGTTTATATTTTTTAGCGCCCAGGTAAATTTGGCCCCAATGGTATCGCCGCTGCTATTAATCCAGCGTTCCTGCGTGTTTTTTACATAGTCACCTGATATTTTGGGAATAATTTTGTAAGAATAATCAGTTCGGATAGAAGCATTAAGTTCGCAGTATTTAACGGGTATATCCTGCTGAATCTCCCAATCCGGAAACGCCCCGGCGAAATCAAACGTAAGTTTATACGCATATTCAATTACCGAACCAACCTTTACCTGGGGAAAAGTAAAAGTTATTTTCTTTGTGTTTTTGTCGGCAGCCTGTTTAAAAAACTGTGCCTTGTCGACTTTTACATATGATACTTTGCCATTTTCAAGATTAGCGGTTTCGGCTTCAATATCGCCTACACTTTCAAGGCCATGCCGACTTACGTAGCCAATGGTAACGTTTGCCTCGTCCGTGCCTTTCGTTGTCAGAATCTTTATCCTTACGTGCCTTACTACTGCGGTAGACCCAAAACCGGTGTTAACATCGGTTTTATCAAACAGCACCATAGCATTAGCGCCTTTTTCAAAATCGCAGGCGGTAAGTTTCAGGTCGGCAATATCAACTTTTCCGTACGGCTGGGTTCTCGATATCGAACTATCGGGTGTTTGTGCCTTTACGCAAACGCTTATCAGCACAAAAAATAACATAAGTAAAGCTTCCTTCATTTTCTTCGGTTTAGGACTATTCCTTCTTTAACACAATTTGTTCATTCAGCAAATCGAACATCTTTTTATAGAAATCGCGGATGCCGGGGTATTCATCGGCGGGGAAAACGGCTCTTCTATAATTAATGGTATATCGCACTGTTATTAAGCCCTCCTGCTCGGCCACAATGCGTTTAAATGTTATGCTGGTATCGGGCATCATCAGCGATGTTGCTTTAGGCAGAGATTCTGTTATATATCCTGCCGGAATTTTGTATACACCATTAATGGCATAGTAATTTAAGCTGCCAAAATCAATAGCCGAATTGCGCCCTTCACTTAAAAACGGGTTGGTACGAAACGAGGTAAATAAATTGGGGTTGATAAAAATGTAATTATCGTCCGAACTGGTAAGGTCGAGCTGAAAATCAAAACGTTCAATTAATGGGAGCGAATCTTTTTCAACGTTTTCGCGCTTGTATGATGTTATTTTAAGGTTATTGTCATCATCTCTTAACGCATCAACATACTTTTTTTCACCAAGCTTTTCATATTTCTCCAGGCTGTTTTTACGGGCATAACTAAACCGGTTAACCTGGGTATTGCCCTCCAGTTTTCCATTTGGTTTAATGGTTGCCTCCACAAAAACAACCTTTCGCGATGGGTTATCATTTTTAAGGGGCACCAACAAGTTTACGCCGGTGTTATCCGGGTCGATAAAAAAGCCTGTTGTATTTAAAATTTCAAACGGGGCGTCTGTCCAGGTATTAAATTTACTGCAGGCGTCAAGCACGTAGTTTTTCCGGGATAGTGTTACGCTAACCACAATTTTGTTAAATGCATTAATATCCGGGTAGCTGGTGTTTATTTTCCCGTTATCGCGCGTGCTTACAAACAACGGGGAGCATTTTATCCCCGCCTGTTTCAGAAACCGGTATAAGATCAAATTTACTTCGGCGCTATTCCCTTGTTTTTTGTCCCATGCCTTTTTTATGCCCTCGCGTGTAAACCATACATTTTCGCCGTTCCATTTAATGTCACTTTTTATTTTATTAAAAATATAACTTGTTTTTTCCTCATCAGTAGTAAATGCTTTTGCCCCGGCAATTATGTTGTCGGCATCGTGGAGCTTTTGGGTTAATTCCATGGCAAAATCACGGTCGTTCATAATAGTGTATCTTAAATAATCCCAGTTCATCCAGAGCCGGGGATGGTTACTGTTAGGCGAAAACCTTCCGGATGATAATATAAAGCGAATACGTTGCAGGTTATCCTGGCGCGAGGTGGCGTATGGTTCGTCTGTAAACGATGGGATGTTTTTTAGGGCCCATGCATATTTGATCCCTATTGTATCTCTCTTTCCTTTAATCCATGGCTCGTGGGTCTTTTTTTCATACACACCTAATACATGGGGGATAATTTTATACGAGTATTCATTCCTGACGGCGGCATTGAGTTCGCAATATTTTACCGGTATATCCTGCTGAATATCCCAGGCGGGGAATATACCCTCGTTGTCAAGTGTAAGAGTATAAGTATATTCGATAACAGAACCGACCTTAACCTGGGGAAAAGTAAAAGTTATTTTCTTAATATTTTTGTCGGCGACCTGTTTAAAAAACTGCGATTTGTCAACTTTAAGGTAGGTTATTTTGCCATCGTCAAGATTAACGGTTTCGGCTTCAACGTCGCCTACGCTTTCAACGCCATGCCTGCTTACGTAGCTGATGGTAACATTTGCCTGGTCGGTGCCTTTGGTAGTTAATATCTTTATCCTTACGTGCCTTAACACAGCCGTGGACGATAAACCGGTGTTGACATTGGTTTTATCAAACAAAACCATAGCATTTGCATCTTTTTCAAAATCGCACGTGGTAAGTTTCAGGTCGGCAATATCAACCTTACCGTAAGGCTGCGATGAAAAAACTGCAGCCGTGTCGGGCTTTTGCGCTTTTACAGCAAGCCCCAACAGGCAAAACAATAAGAAGAGTGTAAGTTTATGCAATGGTTATGGTATTAGGTTTTAGTTTTTCTTTAATACAATTTGCTCATTCAGCATCTCGAACATCTTTTTATAAAAATCGCGAATGCCGGGGTACTCATCGGCCGAAAACTGTGTGCGTTTTAAACTGATATTATAATATGTAGCTATTTTACCGTCTTCGTTTGATACAATCCGCTTAAAACTGATGCCTTTGTCGGGGGTTATCATTGATACGTTCTGCGGTAATGATTCTACTTTATAGCCGGCAGGCGCGGTGTAAACAGCCCTTGCAGAAAGATTACTTAAATTCCCATAATCAATCGCGGCCTGCCGCGTTTCGCTTAAAAATGGATTGTTGTTTAACGAAGTAAACAACGTTGGATTAATATATAAGTATTTTTCGTCCGAACTCGTCAAATCTAGCTTAAAATCGATATTCTCTAAAAGAGGCAGTGAATCCACATCTGCATTTTCCCGTTTAAGGGAAAGTATTTGCAAATTGTTATCATTGTTCCGTAGTTCGGTTTTATACTTTTCATCGCCAAGCTCGTAGTATTGTTGTAGCTTGTTGATTCTTGCATTGCCTGTGGTAAGAATGTGTGCCGAACCTACCAATTTGCCGTCTGCGTTCACCTGTGCCATAACAGAAATTGATTTCCTAATGGGTAAGCTATCAGTTAAAGTCTTCAGCGTAGTTACTTTACTGTCAGGGTCAAGTACAAGTGAGTATCCGTTTAACAGGTAAAACGGGATGGTAGTATAACTATTAAACCTATTGCTGGCATCAAGCAAATAGCTAAGCTTTGGCGTTAAATTAACAGTTACTACCATGGTGTTAAAGCCATACATGCCGGGCAGGTCTGGGTACAACCTTCCATGGCTTCGGGTGGCAGCGTAGGTTATGCAGCTTTTTATGCCGGCCAGCCTCAAAAAATTGTAAAGCATATAGCTTATTTCGCCGCTGCTGCCCTGCTTTTTTCCCCAGGCTTTTTCCACGCCATCGGCCGTGCCCCAATCGTATACGTTATTCCACCGCACACCTGTTTTTATCTTATTGAACACATAGGCAATTTTTTCATCGTCGGTAACCAGACTGGCGGTTCCGGGCAATATGCCCAGGTCGTCTTTTAAATCAACCTCAAGTTGCTCTTTAATCTTTTCGTTACTCATCTGTGCGCCGGCCAGGATGCCCCAGGTAGGCTTGAAGGACGAGAAGTTGTAAGGCGATTTAGTTTTGTAAAAACGGACACACTGAATATTATCTTCGCGGCAGGTAGCGTAAGGCTCATCTTTATACGACGGTGTGTTTTTTACCGCCCACGCAAAATGAACGCCAACCGAATCATTCGATTTATTGCGGATCGCCTCTTTTATCTTTTTTTCGAAAGGACTATTTACATTGGGGAAAATACGGAAGCTAAAGCCCCTTTGTATGTACGTGTTAAATTCGCTGTAGCGAACGGGCAGTGTTTCCTGGAAATCCCAGGTGGGTAAAGCACCATTGTAGTCAACCTTGGTACGAAACGAATATTCAATCACCGAGCCCGTTTTAACGTTCGGAAAGTTTATGGTTAATGTTTTTACAAGCTTACTAGCTGCTTGTTTATAAATCAACGCCTTATCAACCGGCGTAAATATAAGCTGGCCATTCTCCAGGTTAATGGTTTGGGCATCAAGGTCGCTAATTTTTTCAAAGTTGCTTTTGCTGTACCAGGCTATGGTAACGTTGGCATTGCCGAGGCCTTTTTCGTTTAAAATTTTAACCCGCCTGTGTTTTAGTATAATTGTTTGCTCGTCTTGTGTATACACTTCGGTTTTATCGAACAAAACAAGTGCGTTCGCATCTTTTTCAAAATCGCAGGCGGTAAGTTTCAGGTCGGCAATGTCGATCTGTCCATAAGGTTGGGTTTGCCCTTTTGATACCATTACTGCGCAAAGCAGCAACAAGAGCGTAAATAGTCTTTTCAATTAACAGGGATTGAACAGATAAATATAATTATTAATTTAATTTCTGATTAAAATATTTTATTAGATAAATACTAAAGGAAAGATGCAATTACTGCCAAAAATCCACAAAGCCGTTAAACTATTTTGTCAAACCAAAGTCATACCATCAAATACCCTTATTATGGATAATTTACTGCAGGTAAAACATTTATATGCGCGGGCCGGCTTCGGGCTGAGGTTTGATGAAAAAAGTACTGCAGGCAACCTTAGCGTAAAACATGCAATTGCCGGGTTGTTTAAAACATCTGAAAATCCGCAGCCGATAACCATCGTTAAAGACAACGCCGATTACAGTATGTTAGTAAAAGGCGACAAGGAGCAGAAAAAGCAGTTTATGCAACTGCAGCGCCAGCAGGAAAAAGACCTCAACATGGCCTGGCTTAACTTCATGAGCACTACCGACGCCGTGCTGCGCGAGAAGATGACCTTGTTTTGGCATAATCACTTTGCGTGCCGGAGCCGGCAATCGGAATTTGCACAACAACTCAATAATATACAACGACAGCATGCTTTAGGTAATTTTCGCGAGCTGGTGCTGGAAGTCTCCAAATCGCCGGCCATGCTCCAGTTTTTAAATAACCAGCAAAACCGCAAAGGCCACCCTAACGAAAACTTCGCCCGCGAACTAATGGAACTTTTTACAATCGGTCGCGGAAATTATACCGAGCAGGATGTTAAGGAATCGGCCCGGGCCTTTACCGGCTGGGGTTTTGATAAGGACGGTAAATTTATTACACGCCCCTTTCAGCACGATAATGGCGAAAAAACCTTCCTGGGCAAAACCGGTAATCTAACAGGCGAGGATATCATCAACCGCCTGCTGGAGCAAAAACAAACTGCCATATTTATCAGCACTAAGCTTTACAAATATTTGGTTAACGAGGTGCCCAACCCGGCACACATCACGGCTATGGCCGACGTTTTTTACCGCGGAAATTATGAAATAAAGCCACTGCTCGAGTTTGTGTTTACCGCGCCCTGGTTCTATGATCCGCAAAATACGGGCAACCTGGTAAAGTCGCCGGTTGAGTTTTTGGTAGGGCTTAACCGCCAGTTTTACATCAGTTACCAGCGGCCCGAAGTACTGCTGCAATTTCAGAAAGTATTGGGACAGGTGCTCTTTTACCCGCCTAACGTAGCCGGCTGGCCCGGCGGCCGTAACTGGATTGACAGTTCATCGCTAATGTACCGCCTAAAAATACCGTCGACCATATTAAATGGTGGGCTGATTGACTTTACCGGCAAAGCCGACCCTGAAGAGGAAGCTTACATAGCCGCCACCCGTAACCAGCAGCAGCAGGTAAACGCACGCGTGCAAGCCCAGGTTGATTGGGATAAGTTGATGAAAACTATTCCCGCCGGCATAAACAACCAGCAAATAGCAGCATTTTTGCTGCAGCCACCGGTAAGTAAAACGCTGGCCGCCGAGCTTGGCAATGCACCGGATATTAAAACAGCAATAATTCAAACAGTATCAACGCCTGAATATCAACTATGTTAATTTTTTAATTAGTGAGTTAGTGATTTTTAAGACAGTTTTCTCAATCACTAATTCGCCAATTCACTAAATCGCTAATTAAGATGAACAGAAGAAATTTTTTGCGCAACACTGCGCTCGCTTCGGGGGCATTAATGGTTCCCGCTTTTTTGAAGCCATTTGAGGCTTTGGCGATAAATGAGCTATCGGGCTATAAAAACCTGGTGATTATTCAACTTTCCGGCGGCAACGATGGTTTGAACACCATTATCCCCTATGGCAACGATATCTACTACCAAAAGCGTAGCACTATCGCCATAAATAAATCCGATGTGATCGCACTCAACGATGTGCAGGGACTTAACCCCAACCTCTCTGCATTAAAGGAATTGTACGACCAGGGCTGGATGAGCATCATCAACTCCGTTGGCTACCCTAACCCCGATCGCTCGCACTTCCGCTCTATGGATATATGGCAAACCGGCAGCGAGGCTAACCAGTTTTTAACCACCGGCTGGATTGGCCGCTATTTGGATTCAAATTGCGCTACCTGTAAAAACCCATATACGGCTATCGAGGTAGACGATACACTCTCGCTGGCCATGAAAGGAGCAAAAATGAAAGGCATTGCCGTTGAAGACCCCAGCAAGCTTTTCCAAACCACCCGCGAGCCTTTTTTTAAGGAATTGGTACACGACCATGAAAACGCCAACTTAAGTGAAGATAACCTCGGCTACCTATATAAAACCATGGCAGAAACGTACTCTTCGGCGGGGTATATTCAGCAAACTTCGAAAACCTATGCCGTAAAAGGCGAATACCCTGCAACGCCATTAGGCAACCAGTTAAAAACGGTATCCAAATTCATTAATTCAGGCTTGCAAACGCGGGTTTATTATGTCTCACTCAGCGGCTTCGACACGCATGTGGCCCAGCAGGGGCAACAAGGCAGGCAGTTGCAAATTTATGCCGATGCCGTCGCGGCGTTTATAAAAGATCTTAAACAAACCGGCAAGCTGGATGATACCCTGGTGATGACCTTCAGCGAGTTCGGCCGCCGCGTTGAACAAAACGCCAGCAACGGCACCGACCACGGCACAGCTAACAATATCCTGTTGTTCGGCGGTAAACTAAAAAAGGCCGGCATTTTCAACGATGCCCCCGATTTGGCACAGCTAGACAACGGCGACTTAAAATACAAAGTCGATTTCAGGGATGTTTACGCCACCCTGCTCGATAAATGGCTGGATGTGAGCAACGGGCAGGTATTGGGTAAGGGGTTTAAAGGGTTGGAGTTTATTTAGGCGGAGATCTCCAATCCCTTAGAGGCAGTGCCCGCACTAATTTTAAGGAAACAATCCTAATTCATTACCATCTTTCGGTATTTGCGCTGATTTGACGAAGAGCCAACCGTTGTTAACCAATTTATAAAGCTCAAGTTTACACGGACAATGGGGAACGTAGGTAGTTGTATCTCCCGCATCAGGTTCGTCCTTGTCGTAACGTTTATCCACAAAAGTCATCCAAATCTCAAATTTGTTAAGATTGTTCATTGCAAACAATTCGACATCTGTGTCCTGTTTTTTTGTTTTATAGATGGAGTCAAGTGTTGCCATGGTTTTGACATCTTTCGCATAAAACTTTATCCTTGCCCACCCGTGTTGATGATTTTCATATTCAAATTGAAGAAACTGGTGTTTTGTCGAAACCGGGTCTGGCCCATACCAAAGCGAAAAACTTTTATTGTGAATATTTATAAAGTTCACATTGGAATGAAGAGTTTCCTGTCCGTTCCTGGGTTGCGCAAATGAATCAATATGCGAATGTAAAAAAACGCCCGCCAAAATAAAAATCAACCAGTTTTTCATGCGTCTAAAGTAAAAAAGACGCAAAGTATTGCGTCTCTACATTTTAAAAATAAATCCGAAATCGAACTTCCGAATTCCGAAATTACTTCGGCATTCTCCGCATCATGTTTGCCATGGCTGCCGGGTTGCTCATTTGCTTCATCACCTTGCGCATGTCTTCAAACTGCTTTATCAGGCGGTTAACCTCGGTAAGGTTGGTGCCCGAGCCATTTGCTATACGGTTGCGGCGGCTTTGGTTAATGGTATCAGGATTGCTTTTCTCGTATGGCGTCATCGATTGGATGATTGCTTCGATAGCTTTAAACGCGTTGTCATCAACTTCCACGTCCTTCATCATTTTGCCAACGCCGGGTATCATGCCCATCAAATCTTTCATGTTACCCATTTTTTTGATTTGCTGTATCTGGCTGTAAAAGTCGTTAAAGTCGAACTTATTTTTGCGGATCTTCTTTTGCAGTTCGGCAGCTTCCTTTTCGTCAAACTGTTGTTGTGCACGTTCAACCAGCGAGATAACGTCGCCCATTCCCAAAATACGCGAGGCCATACGGTCGGGGTGGAAAACGTCGAGCGCTTCCATCTTTTCGCCGGTACCGATGAATTTTATCGGCTTGTTTACCACCGATTTAATCGATAAGGCCGCACCACCGCGGGTATCGCCGTCAAGCTTGGTTAATACAACACCGGTAAAGTCGAGGCGGTCGTTAAACACCTTGGCGGTGTTCACGGCATCCTGGCCGGTCATTGAATCCACCACGAATAAAATCTCGTGCGGTTTAGTGGCGGCTTTTACGTTCTCGATTTCCACCATCATGGCCTCGTCGATAGACAAACGGCCGGCGGTATCAATGATCACCACGTTATTGCCGTTTTGTTTGGCTAACGCGATGCCTTCACGGGCAATAGCTACCGGGTCGGTCGATTCCAGGTTAGCATAAACCGGCACATCTATCTGCTTACCCAAAACCTGCAGTTGCTCAATAGCAGCCGGGCGATAAACGTCGTCGGCCACCAGCAGCACTTTTTTGTTTTTGCTGGTTTTCAGGTAATGGGCCAGCTTGCCGGTAAAGGTTGTTTTACCCGCACCGTTTAAGCCAGCAATTAATATAATGGTTGGGTTGGTAGTTAAATTTAAATCGGCTGTGCTGCCGCCCATCAGCTCGGTCAGCTCATCATTCATTATTTTAGTGAGGAGTTGGCCGGGAGAGATAGAAGTCAATACATTCTGACCGATTGCTTTTTGCCTTACTTCGTCGGTAAAGGCTTTGGCAGTTTTATAGTTAACGTCGGCGTCAAGAAGGGCCTTGCGGATTTCCTTCATGGTTTCGGCCACGTTTATTTCAGTAATAGTTCCCTGGCCTTTTAGTACCTTAAAGGCCCTGTCGAGTTTATCCGAAAGATTTTCAAACATTAGTTATGCTGATTTTGAGGATGCAAAAATAAGATTTTTTACGGTTTATATCGGATATTTTAACCGTAGCGGCACGGAGGGCGACACGAAGCACGCTGAGTTTTAACACTTATGCGCAAGACAGCGAAGAGCCTCCCGAATCAAAAGCGTTCCATTTTTCTACGTGGAACACCTGGAACGCTGTGAAACATTCTGATTATCAAATGTTTAATTTTTCTAAAATCGTCCGCTGGTCAATTATTGCGCGTTCCTAACCAGTTTCCAAACCTCGCTGTTAAAATTTGCCTTTGTAATTCCGCTCACCTTTTCCAGCGCTGTAAAATAATTTTCATCACCTTTTTCAACTTTGCCACAGGTAAGCAGTTCCATCGGGGCGCCGCCTTTTTCCTTATCGAACTTTTGGGCAACTAAGGCATTTATGGCGTACGATATTTTTAAGGGTTTTGAACCCTCCGAAAAATTCTTATTCTTTTCGTTGATGTACAGGGTCAGCCAGTCGGCATTGGGGTTCTCTTCGGCGTACTTTTTAAACATCGCAATAATTTCGGTCCAGCTAATGCCCCAGCTGCCGCCGTATAAATAGGCGCAGCCCTCGTCGACCGGGCGGTTGATTATATCGGGGTTAACTACCTGCCGTAACCGCTCGTGAAAAAGGTCGTGCGGGTCGAAGCGGCTTTTGTAGGCATTCCATCCGTTCACCAGTAATAATGAGTCCTTTTCATGTACCGACAGGGTGCCCCACGCCAGCCCGTTATACTGCAAGTTATAATCGACCCCTAAAATTTGCAGCGCTGCAGCAACGTCATCGCACAAATACAAAGCAATAGGCCGGGTGGGCGCATGCAGCTTTTTATCATAAAGGCTTACCGTATTATAATAGTATTTTGCCCCGGTCAGGTTCAGCGTGTCTTGATAATGAAAGGTGATATTGCCGAGCTTTTTTGTTTTCCAGCCTTGCGTACTTTGCTTTAACGGCGAGTAAACATAAAATGTACCTTCAGCTTTTTTTGCCATTAACCTAAATGACGACCGCAGTACAGGTGTGCCATTTACATCCGCCATATAATTTATCCGGGTTGAAAAAACATCATCACCCAGGGCACTAATATTGGCTAAGTACGGTTTATAATAATTATCGTCCTTAAGTTTGGCATTTTTCTCCAGGCCTTTTAGCTCGTCCAACAGCATCGAGGTTGCCAGGAACTCTTCTTTTAAAATAAATTTATTCTCTGCATGCGGTTTTTCTTTTTGGCCGAGAAAACCATTCAGCGCGCTTATTAATTGATTTTTGGTTGCCGTGTCTTTCGGCAGGTTTATTTCGGGGGATATGATCAACGGTTGCCCGTAAACATTACCGGTGAAAGCAATTAGCAGTAAAATAATGAAGCGTTTCATGTGTGTGTTTGAGGTTGAGGGATGCAAGATAGGGAAATTTACAGTCGGTCAAATACCACACATAACCAGGCACCTGCAATTCTTTAATTTCCTTGCTATTCCTCTTATAGCTAATCAGATCTTCGACACTGCAGCGCCTTTGTATTGTAAAGTAAAAACGGGTTCCATAATTCGCCGTCAGCAACCGCCCAATAAACGTTTCGCTCATACAGTAAATAATGCACATGTAGTATTGTACTCCTGGTTTAGCTGTTGTAATATTGATTGGTTAGAAAAAAGAAACACCAGGAGTAACCTGTTGCCTTTATTTTTTAATCCATGGAGCAGCAAAGACATATATTTTGTGTAATTAAAAATTGATAAATAACGCGGTGAAAGAAGAAAAAAGCAAATACAAAACCGGCTGGCGCGTTTTACTGATAAAAGCAGTATGCGCAGTTGCCATCGTGTTCTTGATAGAAATAGTTTTGGAGGCCTTGCGCAGTAAAGATGCCCTGGCGACTGCATTGGCGCCGTTTCATAACCACTATTTCTCGCTATCGCGCAACTTTCTTACCATACCGGGCATGGCTTCCACATTTTCGGACGACCAAACTGCGACAACCAGGTTTGTGGAGTATTTTATATTGGGCTACATTGCATTTGCTATTATCAGCATGTTAATATGGGCAATACCTGTATTGAAAAAGTATTCCAGCCGCATTAATTCCGTGTTGTTCTTCCTGCTGGTGTTAAGCACGTTCCTGGTGGCATTTTTCTTTCCCGGCCGAATGACGGTAATTGACACCAAAGCCAGGGAAATCCGGACCACCAAAAATTCCTGGTGGTTTATACCTGAAACTACCCGCATACCATTTGTCAATATCGCCAACATCGGTTATAAAACTACCTGGTATTATAACGGGCACGATAAAGAATACAATAACTATATTGTAATAACGCTTACCACCAAAATCGGCACAAAAATAAACCTCGGCGAAATACAAGCCGGAGAGCAGAAAGGTACTCTGGTCCATAAACCGCCAGTTATGATTCCGCCGGAACAAATAGTAACGGCGGCTAAGGTGGTGGATGCGTTGAATGAAGCGGCGAAGAAGTAGCAGTAGTGTTTAGTAGCAATAGTTCAAGGGATATGCCGGGCGGTTTTAACAGACACATTTTTAAACCAGGCCTGCGACCTGGCCTGATGAATTACGCCCTTTCAGGGCTTGGGGATGTTCTTCAACTTATGTTAACATGTTACGAATGCGACACTGTAGGAGAACCAAATTCAGGCCCGTCTGCGCGCTCAGCCCTGAAAGGGCGGCCATCACCAGCGCAGGTCGGGGGCCTGCGGTAATCGAACCGCGATAAATGCCCTTTTAAACCAGGCCTGCGACCTGGCCTGATGAATTACGCCCTTTCTGGGCTTGGGGATGTTCTTCAACCTCTGTGAACAAGTTACAAAGGCGGCACCGTAGAATAACCAAACTCAGGCCCGCCTGTGCGCTCAGCCCTGAAAGGGCGGCCATCACCAGCGCAGGTCGCAGGCCTGCGGTGAAAAGAGCACATATTAATCCCAAACATATCGTTCATCATATTCAACCCTATGTTCTTTTAAAACACACCGGTATTCGTCCTGAAAATGAATTTTGCTGTGATGTTGATGCTGGTTGCTTATATATGCAATAATGGAATCAACATCGTCGGGGCTAACTGAGAATCCTCCATAACCATTCTGCCAATAAAAATTTTCCAGCGATTCATGCCTGGTTTTTATCCATTTTGATGAACTCGCCTTTATCTTTTCAACCAGGGTCATGAGCGCTATTTTTTTCGATAGCATGCACAAAATATGAACATGGTCGGTATAGCCGCCCACCTTTATGGGATGGCACTCATACGTTTGACAAATGCCTGCCAAGTGATTATGTAGCTCCAGTTCATATGGCGCGTAAATAAGCGGCTCCCGATGTTTTGTGCTAAACACTATGTGCATATAATTTTTTACGAGTGATTGTCCCATGATTTGGAATTAGGTTATATTGCTTGTAATGTAAGGTGCTAATTTAAATTAAATACTGTGTTTGTTGAAGCGGTAAGCTTGACGATTAACACAAACATTTTAAACCAGGTCTGCGACCTGGCCTGATGAATTACACCCTTTCAGGGCTTGGGGATGTTCTTCAACTTATGTTAACATGTTACGAAGGCGACAATGTAGGAGTACCAAATTCAGGCCCGTCTGCGCGCTCAGCCCTGAAAGGGCGGCCATCACCAGCGCAGGTCGAAGGCCTGCGGTGAAAATAAAAAGCGTTCTACTGTACATCACTACCCTTACCCCCGTTTAAATAATAATTTTATATTTGACTTATTGCAATACTATGTTATTATCAACTCACCCGGTAGAATATCGTTACAACAAATTTAATGGCTGGTTTGCAGTTATTAGTTTAGCCGCCATTATTGGTGTTGCCGTGCCTTATATTATCTCGAATGCGAAAGCGGGCGATAATGGAATAGCCCTGGCAATTTTGACCGCGGCCGGCATAGCGGCTTTGATACTTGTTTTTGTTATTAAAAAATACTTTATACCTGCACTAAGAGGCGACATCGCGCTCGAAATAACTACCAAAGGAATAACAAGCTACCTGCATAACATCAGCATTTCGTGGCGCGATGTTGACAACATTGAGGTTAACGGCGGCCGTATGGCCGATGTACTCTACATCTACTTTAAACAGGAAACCGACCACGGCGATTATGTACGCATCCCCCTGCAATGGATAACCGGCAACGACGACGATATCTATGAAACGGCCAAAGCTTTCTGGAAGCACAAACCACAGTAGTTCACACGTATTTTGATCTTCAAATTTTTATTGGCGCAGGCCTGCGACCTGTGCTGGCGAATTGTGCCCCGTTGGGGCTTTTACGATTTTTCTTCAATTTAGTAATTCCGGTTAACCTATTTTATCAATGTTTCCAACATCCACAGAATGAAGGCAGCCCACTCAGCCCCAAAGGGGCGGCATTCATTAGCGCAGGTCGCAGGCCTGCGCTCAAGGCGATATGTTTAATCACAGGCCGGTAAATTAAGTTTATTGGTGGTTTTATATTATAATAAATGTATTTTCGTTTATACCTTGCACCTGTTGTATCGAAATATGAACGCTGCCGATAATTATGAACTTTTGATTGATAAGATCAACATCTTTATCCGGAAATACTATTTCAACAATTTTTTACGGGGGCTGATATTTTTAGGTGCGGGCCTGTTTTCGGCCTATGTAGTTTTCACGCTCAGCGAGTACTTTGGCAACTTCAATATCCTTTTCCGTACGCTGCTTTTTTACCTTTTTATCGCGATTAACCTTAGCCTGGTTATCTGGCTGATTATGCCGCCGCTGCTGGCCTGGTTAAAGCTGGGCAAATCGTTAACGCATGATGAGGCCGCCGAAATTATCGGCAAGCATTTTAACGACGTACACGATAAGCTGCTGAATACCCTGCAGCTAAAAAAACAAGCCGGGCAGGATGAACAGCACCGGGCATTGATCGAGGCCAGCATCAACCAAAAAATTGAAGCTCTAAAACCGGTGAGTTTTCCATCGGCAGTAAATATTAAAGAAAACCGCAAGTATTTAAAATGGTTGCTGTTCCCGGCCGGGGTGATAATTATTTTAGCTTTTGCGGCACCGTCCATATTAACCGAGAGTACCAAAAGACTTATCCGCCATAACGAATATTTTGTGCCTGTTGCCCCGTTTAATTTTATCATTCAAAACAAAATCCTTTCGGTTGTTCAGGGCGATGATTTAAAACTTGACCTAAAAATCGACGGCGATAAACTGCCTGCAGATGTATACGTAGAAACAGCTAACAATACATTTAAGCTGGATAAAGAGAACATCAGCAAATTTCATTACCTGTTTACCAACCTGCAGCAAAACACGGCATTTAAGTTAACGGCTAACGGCTTTACCTCGCAACCCTACGAAATTAAGGTTAACCTGCGCCCGGCCCTACTGCATTTTGACGTGGCGCTTAACTATCCCGCTTATCTGCACAAAAAGAACGAAACGATAAAAAATGCCGGCGATTTAATCATACCCGCGGGTACCACCGTTACCTGGGAAATGCACACGCAAAACGCTTTGAATTTAGCCTTTAGCATGAATGGCAGTAACGGCCAGGTTCGCGATGTGGCCCGTGATGTTTTTTATCACCAGGAAAGGATCATAAAAAACAGCGTCTACAAGATAACACCGCTTAACAGTAGCGTAAGCCATAGCGACTCGGCGAGTTACCGCGTTAATGTTATTGCCGATGAAATGCCATCCATCACCGTGCAGGAAAAACAGGATTCGGTGAGCCTGAAAACACTTTACTTTAACGGCAGGATACAGGACGACCATGGCTTTTCGTCTTTAAACTTTCACTATACCGTTGGCGCCCCCGGCGATAAAACCAATGTAAAAACTTATACCAAACCGGTTAAGGCCGATCTGGCGCAGCCGCAGTCGGATTTCTTTTATTTCTGGAACCTGAAGGATATGGGTATAAAGCCCGGCGACCAGGTAACCTACTATTTTGAAGTGGCAGATAACGATGGTGTTACCGGGCCGAAAAAGGTGCGCTCGCCTGAGCGGACAAACAACATCCCTGATGCAAAAGAACTGAATGAGCAGCTAAATGCCGGCAGCCAGGCCATCAAACAAAAAATGGAATCGGCAATAAAACTGGCCGGGCAACTGGAAAAAGATTCGCAAAAGCTGAACCAAACATTACTTAATAAAAATACGCTATCTTTCGACGAGAAAAAGCAAATTCAGGACCTGCTGCAAAAGCGCAAGGATCTGGAAGATTTGGTAAAAGAGGTGCAGGCCGACAACAAAAAGAACCAGTACAATCGCCAGGAAAACCAGCAACAAAGCCAGGAGCTTACCGAAAAGCAAAAGCAGATGGAAAAATTGCTGAACGAGGTGCTTGACCCTAAAATGCAGGAAATGCTGCAACGCCTGCAGGAAATGCTGGAGCAGGAACAAAAAGAAGGCGCCCGCAACGAACTGCAAAAAATGCAGGGCGACAATAAATCGCTTAAAAAAGAGCTTGACCGAATGCTGGAGCTTTACAAAAAGCTGGAGTTTGAGCAGAAACTAAACCAAAATGCCGACCAGTTGAACAAACTGGCTGAGCAGCAGCAGCAACTCTCAGATCAGGCTAAACAACCCAATGCCGATGCGCAGCAATTGCAAAAGGACCAGCAAAAAGCAAATAAAGATTTCCAGGATATCAAAAAATCGCTGGATGATTTAAAAAAGGAAAACGAGCAGGCCGAGCACAAGCAGGATTTTGAAGACCCGAAAAAAGACGAAGACAGCATCCAGCAGGAAATGGACAAAAGCAGCGATGACCTGGATAAAAAAGACAGTAAAAAAGCATCCCAATCGCAAAAAAAGGCAGCAGACAAGATGAAGCAGCTGGCCCAAAAAATGAAGCAAAATCAGCAGGAGGGCGAACAGAAAGAGGCCGAGATTGATGCGCAGCAGCTGCGCGAACTGTTGAAAAATTTGGTAAACAGTTCGTTTGAGCAGGAGAAGGTGATGCAAACGCTGAAATCCACCGCCCCAAGCGACCCTAATTATGTAAAACTGGCGCAGAGCCAGAAAAGCATAAAGGACAACCTTAAAACTGCCGAAGACAGCTTGTATGCATTAAGTCGCCGTATACCGCAAATACAATCGACTGTAAATACGGAGATAACCAGCATTAATAATCATATTGATGAATCGCTCGAAAACCTGGGCGACCGTAACACCGCCAAGGCTACCAGCAACCAGCAATATGCCATGACATCGATGAATAACCTGGCGCTGTTATTAAGCGAGGCGTTGGCCCAACTGCAAAATATGCAGAAGAAAGGAAGTAGCGGCAAGGGCAAAGGCAGCAAGCAATCGGTATCCCAATTGGCGAAAATGCAACAGCAGCTAAACCAGAATATGCAGAAGGCCCGCGACCAGATGCAGCAGCAGGGACAACAGGGTAACCAGGGAAAAAGTTCTTCGGGGAATAATGGAAATATGAGCGAACAATTAGCTAAATTAGCGCGCCAACAACAGGAGATTCGGCAGGCTTTACAGCAAATTGATCGCGAAGAAAACAAAGACGGCACAGGCGGGTTAGGGAATCTTGATAAAATTTCGAAAGAAATGGAACAAACCGAGCGCGATCTCGTAAACAGGAGAATAACCGAAGATGCAATTAAACGGCAACAGCAAATCCAGACCCGTTTATTAGAGGCCGCGAAGGCTGAACAGGAACGTGAACAGGATGAGCAACGCGAAAGTAAAGCAGGAAAAGACGTGCCGCCGGGATATATTAAAGCACTGCAGGAATACCAGCAGAGCAAACAAAAACAAACAGAACAGGTACGGACAGTGCCGCCTGCGCTGAATTTTTATTATAAAACAAAAATTAAATCATACTTTGATCTACTCAACGCTAAATGACATGGACCAATCAAATGTTCAAGCAGGTGAAATGTACACCTTACAGCTTCCTTCAAAACAAGAGAGCATAACATTGCTGGAAAATTTGATAGAAGAAATTTCCGACAGGCACCAGGTAAGTGAAGATACCTTCGCCAATATGATGACGTGCCTTAGTGAAGCAGTAAATAACGCTATTGCACATGGCAATAAGTTCGACGAAACTAAAAAGGTTATCGTAAACGCTGACGTGGAAGGCAAACGCATTGTTTGGACAGTCACCGACGAAGGCGAAGGCTTCGACTACAACAACCTGCCCGACCCAACCGCTCCGGAAAACCTGGAGAACTTAACAGGTCGTGGTGTGTTTATTATAAAACACCTGGCCGACCAGTACATTTATAATACCAAAGGCAACGAAATTGAACTTCACTTTAAGATATAATGCCGGCTATCCAGTTTTTTGAAGAAGACATCACCTATACTTTAAAACAAAAAACAGCCGTGCGGCAATGGGTTACAGATACCGTAACTGCCGAGGGCTATAAACTGAAAGAGCTAACCTATATTTTTTGTTCGGACAGTTACCTGCTACAGATAAATCAACAGTATCTTAACCACGATACTTACACAGATATAATAACTTTTGATAACTCGGATATCGCCAAAACCATAGTTGGCGATATTTTTATTTCTATCGACCGCATCCGCGAAAACGCGCTCAAATTCAGCCATACCGAAGCAGATGAACTGCACCGCGTAATTATCCATGGCGCCCTGCATTTGCTGGGCTACAAAGACAAAGCCCCGGCCGACAAGAAAAAAATGACATTAAAAGAAGATTTCTATTTGAATAAGCGAGCCTTTATTAGCTAATTTTACTTTTTGTCATTCTGAGCGGGAGCGAAGAATCTTATACGTGTGGACACGAACGCCGGACAGGCACAACGCAAGCCATTTTACAGTATAAGGTTCTTATTTTCGGTTGGGGTAATAAAGGGAGGCAACGGGCAATTAAAAACCTTCGTACTGGTAATTGACACTAAAAATCCAATTTTAAATATTATGAAATTACTTGCATTAATCTGCGCTTTTATGTTTGTTACAGCCGCGCCATCATCAGTTTATGATTTTAAGCTGAAATCAATTGAGGGGAAAGCTTTTTCGCTCGCCAAATACAAGGGCAAAAAAGTGTTGATAGTAAACACAGCATCAAAATGCGGCTACACGCCTCAGTATGCCGAACTGCAAAAATTAGCCGAACAGTATAAGGATAAGGTTGTTGTTGTTGGGTTCCCGGCAAACAACTTCGGTCAGCAAGACCCAGGTACCAATGGCGAGATCAAAACTTTTTGCGAAAAACGCTTTGGTGTTACCTTCCCGCTTAGCGAAAAGGTTAGCGTAAAAGGCGACGATATCGACCCATTGTTCAAATATTTAACAGAAGCTGAAAATCCTGATTTTACCGGCGAAATTAAATGGAATTTCGAGAAATTCCTGATTGACGAAAAAGGTAAATTGATTCACCGTTTCCGCTCGGCTACAACACCATTGTCTGCTGATATTACAAAATATTTGTAAGCTACGGAAAGATTTTATAGCAAGGCCCCTGGTTTACCGGGGGCTTTTTCGTGTTAAACACTACCGACGCGCCAACGCGCAGAATTCAGGCGGAATTTGGCTAAAGCCAGGGGGGCATAATTTCTCTGCCCGTCGGCTAAAGCCGGACGGCAATGAAGCAGACAGCTATTATAATCATTGCCGTCCCTTTTAAGGGGCGGATACCTGCGCAATAAATAGATGGCTTTAGCCAAAATGTAAAAGCAGCAATGTGATTTGCGTTCCACAGAGTTGTTAAAGGTGCGCATGTATACGACCAGCCGCAAACAATTAACACTCCCCCTATTGTTATCCACCATTTAATATTTATTTTTGTGCCATAATATACCCGCAATTATGAAACACCACGAAGAAGTTAAAAATAACGATTCATTATATTACCTTGTAGGCTTGCTTACCGGCTTGATTATTGGTGTGGTTATAGATACCACTTTTGTATTGATCCCAATCCTGGGCGTGGTTGGCTTGTTGTTTGCCGGCTTCTTCCTTAATGTATTTGTTAGGGGACGTGGCAACGCCTGATCCGGAACTGCCTTCATTTATTCGTAGCTGGAACCAGTTTTACGGCATTGTAGCCGGATGGCTGGTCCTGTTGATCTTCATTTTCTGGCTCATTACCATCCTTTTTGAATGAGCTTAACCGACTGGATAGTTCTTGCCGCAACGCTGCTAACCATCGTTATTTATGGCGTTTGGAAAAGCGGCGTCAACAAAAACATCGACCAGTTTTTAATGGGCGGCCGCTCAATGCGGTGGTACCATGTCGGGCTATCTGTAATGGCTACGCAGGCCAGCGCCATAACTTTCCTGTCTGCACCCGGCCAGGCCTATTCCGACGGGATGCGATTCGTGCAGTTTTACCTCGGTTTGCCGCTGGCCATGATCGTGCTTTGTGTAACCTTTGTGCCCATTTTTCACCGGCTGAAAGTTTATACCGCTTACGAGTTTTTGGAGAACCGGTTCGACCTTAAAACACGGGCGCTTACATCCTTTTTGTTTTTAATACAAAGGGGGCTCTCAACGGGTATTACTATTTACGCGCCATCCATCATCCTGTCGACCATACTTAACATCAACACCGTTTACACTACGTTGTTTATTGGCAGCCTGGTAATATTTTATACCGTTTATGGCGGCACCAAGGCGGTATCGTATACGCAACTGCTGCAAATGAGCATTATTTTTTTAGGGATGTTCTTTGCCGGCGTGCTCGTAGTACACCTGTTGCCCGGCAACGTTGGTTTTGGCAAAGCCGTTAAGCTTGCCGGCAAGCTGGGCCGCATGAATGTTATCGACTGGAAGTTTGACCCCAATAACCGCTATAACATCTGGAGCGGGCTTATCGGCGGCTTCTTTTTACAGCTATCCTATTTCGGTACCGACCAAAGCCAGGTTGGCCGTTATTTAACCGGGAGCTCGGTTGGCCAAAGCCGCATGGGATTGATTATGAATGGCCTGCTGAAAATACCCATGCAGTTTCTGATTTTGCTGATAGGTATATTGGTGTTCGCCTTTTACCAGTTTAACCGCCCGCCCATGTTTTTTAACCGTTACGAGGTGGACCAGGTAAAAAGCAGCAGCTACTCGGCACAATACAATAAACTCGAGACACAATACGCCACAGCATTTGAGCAGCGCAAAACTAAATCAGAAGCGCTGGTAAAAGCCTTTGACACCAAAGACAAGGCCCAGATAGCCCAAGCGCAATCGGAATTAAAAGTTGCCGACAAACAAACTACCGATATCCGCAAGGAAGCCATCGGTGTGATGAAAAGAAATAACGCCAAAGCCAATGGCGACGATACCAATTACGTGTTCCTCAACTTTGTTACCCACTACCTGCCCCGCGGGTTAATAGGTTTGCTGGTGGCCATTATTTTCCTTGCTTCGATGGGCTCAACGGCAAGCGCCTTAAACTCACTGGCATCAACAAGTGTGGTTGATATTTATAAGCGCATCATCAACCCCGGCGCCAGCGACCAAAACTACCTGGACGCATCGCGCCTGGCAACCGTTTTTTGGGGCGTTGTATGCGTGGGCATGGCGCTTTACGCCAGCAAGGTGGGCAATTTGCTGGAGTTTGTAAACCAGCTCGGCTCATACATTTACGGCACCATCCTGGGGGTGTTCGTGGTGGCATTCTACCTCAAAAAAATACGGGGCAATGCCGTGTTTATAGCAGCTGTGATTACCGAAATTACAATCTGCATCCTTGGTTATCGGGGAACAGTGGCTTATTTATGGCTTAATGCGATAGGCTGTATTTTGGTGATATTGATTGCTGTGGGTATAAATCCTTTGTTTCCGCAAAAGGTGGTTGAGCAGAAGGCAGAAGCGATGTAATATTTATTTCGTTAATCATCCGCTCATCGGATGATTGTTTTTTAAAGGCAAATGACCCGAAGAGCAATCTAAGCCTTTGTCAACGCGCCCAACGCAAAAAATTTGTGCGTTTAAGTTTGTTGATTAAATAGTTTGCTTCCGATCACGTGAGATAAAAAATAGAAATTGTGATATTTATTAAAGCTGGTAAATTCAGCAGGAATCTTCATCACGGGTATCCTGGTAAATATGAATAAAGATATTTGGCTTGGCCTGTTGCATGTGAAAACAATAAACGGCAACAATGATTTGGGTCATGCAATCGGAGCCGTTGTTAATGTAGCTTATAGGGCACTCGACAGGGAGGATTTTCTTATCGTTGCAAAAGAATCTTTTGAATCATTTGATTTTGACGTTTTGGGATTTGAGGAAATTGAAAGAGGTGATCTATCAGTTATCAACGCGGACAATGCAGAAAAGCGTAATCTTCTTAAACGCATAGCAGAAGGAGATGAATTTGCCTGGGGGACATTTCACACTTATAGTACAGAATAATAATCCCCCCCTAAAACTGCTTCAAAAAACTAATCTTCGCTATCATCGATTGGTTTTTAACCGGGGTATCCTTAAAGTTATTTTCGTTATACACCAGATAAATAAAGCTTAGCGGGGCAAATTCCCAGCTTGCGCGGGCGTTCCACTGGCCCAGTTTGCCGAACGAATTATACTGGTAATAGGCCGAAACCTGCACCTGCGGGTTAAGCGCGGCACGCAGCTGGGCGTTATACAAGCTGGTACGCAGGTTAACCTTATCGAGCCCGAAATCCTCAAACTTCTGCAGCGTATAATTGGCTGATACGGCAATCATGGGGCTGGGCGCATAACGCATCCCCAATGCTGTCGATTGCATCGAACCGTTGTAATATTGGCCAAAGTTAAAATCGCCTAAAAAAGAGAATTTCTTTGATTGGTCCGACTGATAAGTAAGCTCGTGCACGGTGTATGAATAATTGCGTTGCGCCAGCTTAACACCCAGCAGGCTAAAATCGAAGTTGATATTTTGCCAGTTGGGCCTGATAGCATATTGCACCACACCGCCGTTGTTTAGTACGATGTAAATTGGGTAAATGTATAAATCGGACTGCTGGAATTTAAAGTCGCTGGCGTTTTGGTAATAATTTACGTCGAACCCAATTTCGGCCTCGCGTATCCAGCTCCACTTTTTGTTTTTGGGCCGCAGGGAAATAAACTCAACCGTTTGGTGGTAGATCACGTTATTTTGAAAGATGAAACCCATTGCCGGGTTATACTTTTGCGATATAAACTCGTTCTGGTAGTAAAAAAAGAACTTGTTATCGAAGTATTTTATCTTAAAATAACTGGCAAAACCCAGGCTGTCGGGGCTGTTATTGTTTGATACCGATGTTAGGTATTGTATACTCAAAGTATTGCTCGGCCTAACCAAACCATCCACCGTAAGCGTGCTGTTATTTTTGGCATTGAAACCTTTGCGCGGGTCGGCCTCGTCAACCCGGTCGGTAAACATTACGCCGATGTTATTTTCCTTGCCATAGTTTTTAAGGTAGCGCAGCACGCCAAAATCGGCAGCGCCCTGTTCGGATGTGCCTTCCTGGTGCACGTATAGCGAGGCAAAGGTTCGGTCTTTTGTGCGGTCGGTAAAGCGCAGCCCGGCGTCGATAGGTACGGGCTTAGCGTTAAACTGGGTATTTGAAAGCCCGATACTGCGGCTGAAGAACGGTTTTAAACCTTCTATACTTGCCCCGGCAAATACACCCTGGTCCTCCAAAAAAAACTGCCGTTTCTCCGGGAATAGCACATTAAAGCGGGTAAGGTTATTCACCGCCTGGTCGACTTCGGCCTGGGCGAAATCAGTATTCAGCGTTAAATCCAAAACGGCATGCGGGTTTACGGCCCACTTGGCTTCGCCCCCAAATTTAAGCGTGCTGCTGTGAGTGGTTATATTGTCGGCGTCGGTGCTTTGCGAATACTGGTATAACGAATACGGCTGCACCCTGATATTGGTGGATGGCGGCGGCAGTTGCAAACCTTTCAGTTCGGCCCCGTAGCTCATACGGTAGGGAGAGTAGGTTTGTGGGATAGCCGGGAACACCGTTTGCTCATTGTCGCGCCGGGCAATACGCGAAAAAGTAAGGTTCCACGAAACCGAATCGTTGCCGTGTTTAACGTAGCGCAGCGATTTAAAAGGGATAGCAAACTCGGCACAATAGCCACTGTCGGAAACCGTGGTTTTAACCTTCCACAGGGCGTCCCAATTCACATCCTGTAGTTGGTCGTCAAACACCTGCATGTCGCCCTGCGTGCCCAGCGGCGTAGCCTGGAACGACACACAAAAACGCTTAAGGTTCTGTGGGTCGAGCTGTATCATAAACACATCGTTATCTGGCGTAAAATCACGGCGATAATCCTGAACACGCACACCTTTTTTGCCTGCTGTATCTTTACAAAAAACGCCGAAGTACAGGTTCTTCTTATCGTACACTATTTTAACAAAGGTTTTATACCGGTAGGCACCACCCTGCCGGGGCTGCAGCTTAAAAAAATCGGAGATAACGGGCGCGACTTTCCAGCTTTCTTCACTCAGCCGTCCATCCACTACGATATTGTCTTTAGCCTCAATAGCATACACAATGGGCGCTTTTAAAGGCGGCGAGAAATTGAGGCTGTCCTGTGCCTTAACTGCGTTGGACAGCAGCGTAATTGCTAATATTATTTTTGAGGTGGTAAAAAATGCTTTCACAATAATTTGAGCTAAAGAGGATTTGGGATTTGCTAAATCAAAATTGAGGTTAAAGCATGGTAAGGCCTGTTCAAATAGCTTTCAAGAGAAATTCAAATGCAATCAGAGGATTAAGGGATTGGATTCGCTATTAGCACAGGCCTGCGACCTGTGCTGATGAGTGTCGCCCCGTTGGGGCTGGGTGTATCGCTGCGGTGTTATTTTTGGTAAAAAAGAACATCATATTTACGTTTTTCATAGCCCCAACGGGGCGGCATCCGCCAGCGCAGGTCGCAGGCCTGCGGTAAAAAGTTCAAATGCAAACAGGGGACATCGCCGCCTCCACAAAGAGCCATCGGCTCGGCCCATGTTGTAGCGCCGGGCTTTAACCCGGCGCGAAATGAGTTTTTTGTAACGAAACCCCATTCCCAAGCGTCATAATCATTTAGTAACTTAATGCCGTTATTGAAACCATAAAATGGGTACCGAAAAGCCATACATAGTACTTTGGCGCGAGCTGGCCGAGCAGGCGCTGAGCTGGGAAAACAGCGGCAACTGGGGCGATTATGATTTCGAAAAACTGAGCGAACTAATTTTCGAAAAAACACAAACCCGCCTGAGCCTCTCAACCCTGAAACGCATCTGGGGTAAGGTGCGTTATGATAATACGCCAACCATCATAACCCTTAATGCACTGGCCCGCTTCCTTGATTTCGCCGACTGGCGCACATTTAAAAAACAACCCGAATTAAACAAAGTAAAGGTGCCCGCCGGAGAACCGCTGCAGGCCGTAAAACGCAAAAAGTTATCGATGCCTGTAATTTTTACCATTGCGGGATTGGCCGTTGCGGCCTACCTGGTATTATCACTGGCTGCAAAACGAGCGCCGGCAATTATAGCCAATGCGCCGGTAAAATTCAGTGCCCGGGTTGTTAGCGATAAAATGCCCAACTCAGTAGTTTTTGATTATGATGCCTCGGCATATCATAGCGACAGCGTGTACATACAGCAGAGCTGGGATCCCAAACGGCGAGAAAAGGTTGCCGGCGACGGGAAGCAACATACCTCTATTTATTACGTGCCCGGGTATTTTAATGCCAAACTGGTGATTAACGGACGGGTAAAGAAAGAGCAGCCGGTATTCATAAAAACCAACGGCTGGTTGGGCCTTATTGACAAGGACCCTGTGCCAAGCTACCTCAATAACGATTCCATCCACATGCCCGGTGCGCTGGGAATAACCGCGCGCCAGTTCGAAAAAATAAAAGGTGCCCCGGTGTTTAATGGCTCGGCGGTTTACTTTTACAATTTGCGTGATTTTGAAGGCCTGGCAGGCGACAATTTTAGCTTTGAAACCACGCTGCGCAATACTTCTGCCCCCGAGCAGTCGTTGTGCCGGAAAGTGCTGGTGGAAATTATTGGCACAAATAACGCAATCGACATACCACTTTGCGACAAAGGGTGCATCGCCAACCTGCAATTATCTACCGGCGATAAATACATATCGGGCAAAACAACCGACTTAAGTGCTTTCGGTTGCGATTTCGCCAACTTTCAGCACCTGGCCTGTGTTGTGCAAAACCATAAGTTTACTGTAAGCCTCAATGGCAAAGAGATATTCACCACAGCCGTAAACCAAAACATCGGCAAAATAGCCGGCATCCGCATCGGGTTTGAAGGGCCGGGGGAAATTAAGGATGTTAAGTTGGGCGATGATAAGCGGGTGGTTTATGCGGAGGACTTTGGTGGGAGGCGGGTATTGGCTGCCATTAAATAGTGGCATTGTTTCAATCGGCTTCAAATGATAGCTCCAGCAAGTCAGTGCCCATTCGTTTGCTGTCGGTGCTGCTATTGTAAATTACTCTGAGAATTAACGTGAGTGTACTAGTTGTAAGTGTTTTGATTTCTAATTCCATGTTACTCTCTTTGTCCTGGATTTTTATAACAATAGCATTGTTAACTATTTCATAAGCTGCCTGTTGCGATTCCTTTTTATTTCTGTCGGGGTAAATTGTTAAAAACTTCTCGTTGGTTAAATCCAGCATATCAATTTTGTCGAAGCCGCCCATTCCTGCTCCGGGCAACGGCTTGAAGCTTTTAAACTTCCAGAGTTTATTGATGGTTTGTTTGATAGCGCTATCGGCCCGGAGCCCGTTTTTGACCATGCCATTTACCTTGAAGCATATAAACGCGAGTACAAGGAAAGAAAACAAAGCACCCCGGTAAGCCATAGTAACAGATTGGTAAATAGTTTGCTAATGATACAATCGATGTGCGATAATGTTCGTGGAAGGGTTCCCCAATTGCCGTATATTAAAATTATGGAGGCCTTTTTCGTCTTAACCCGTGCGATAGTCGTGATCTGCAATGCACTTATGACGATTGATAACGTCGGCAGTAACCGCCAGGAGAAAATCATTTATCGAAAGTTTCCCTATCGGGCGGGCTGAGAATGTGAGAAATCCATTTTAAATATAAAAAGTTACCGTACATGATTGAAATTCAGCATAATACTGTTGCAATTGATAAATAAATGGTATATTTAGGCACCTAAATAAATATTACAATATGGCAACTCCCCAAACATCCCTTAACGTGAAAATCTTCCGCGGCGACGCGAAAGTTATGATAGCCTGCAACCTCGACGAGGCGGACACAAAAAACCTTGCCGGCTTTACTTTTTACTGCGAACCGGGCAATAATACACCTTACTACCTGTTCAATGAACTGCAATTTGAGGCTCCGTCACTGCATACGCAGGTCGCCCAGGAACCCGCTAGGTCGACCTTGAATTCGCCCATCCAAAAATTCCGCTGGCTGCACGTACCCGGGAGCCTTCACCAAACGGATAAAGTGTTTTATGGCGCCTATAAATATACCGTTACCCCCAGGTATTTCAATAATGGCCGGTTGCTGCCCATTGACAGGAGCCTGAGTGTTACCGTAAACACAACGGTTGACCGCTTTGTAAAAGGCGACATCGAACTCGGGTTTACGAGGGGCTTTGTCCAGTCGCAGGCTTTTGCCGTAAGGTTCGGCAAAGATGCCCCATTCAAACCCAAGCCAACACCGTTGCTGTACAATACCTCACAGCAAGCCGGCACGAATAGCGCAGGTGAAAACTACACGTTTCTTGATGAATATACCTGGTCGGGGTTCACAGCCAGGGAAAAAATATTTGCCGCTGTAGAAAAAGTGGTCAACGACAAAACCCTTTCCCTTGACGTATTAGCCTATGACCTGAGCGAGCCGGACTTATTGGCCTATTTTCTTACACTGGCAGAACAGAGTCGGATCAGGATGGTGCTGGATGATGCCGGCCTGCACCATGATAAAACCGGGGATATACCGGAAGATCAGTTTCAAAAAGAATTTATCCTGGCGGAAAAAAAACAGGCAGGGGGCGGCCCTGCCGTTTCTGCGCTGGTACGCGGCAATTTTGACCGTTACCAGCATAATAAAGTTTTCATCGTCACTAAAGGCGCGACCCGTACCCCGGTAAAACTATTGAGCGGGTCTACCAATTTTTCGGTAACCGGGATGTACGTTAATTCCAACCATGTGATAGTTTTCAATCACCCGGACGTGATCTCCCTTTACCAGCGCCTATTCAATGAGGCCTGGACCGATAAGGCATCGGCGCCTAAATTCAAAGCGACCGATTTGCCCACCAAAGATTTTGCCTTTAATGACCCCGCGCTTCCCCCTATGTCAATTACCTTCGCGCCGCATACCCAAACCCAGGCAAAGGCCAATCTCGATAAGATTACGGCCAGGGTTGCATCCGAGAAGAGTTCGGTACTTTTTGCCGTTATGGAGACCGATGACAAAGCATCCGGCACCATAATACCGGCCTTAATCGCCTTGCATCAGCGAACCGATATTTTTTCGGCGGGTATTACCGATTCAACTAATAGTATCACTTTCTACAAACCGTCGTCCCCAACCGGGGTTAGGGTAACAGGTAAACCAGGCTCAACGATACTTCCCCCGCCCTTTAACAAAGAGGCGACAGTTGGTATAGGCCACCAGATACACCATAAATTTATTGTTTGCGGCTTTAATACACCTGATGCCGTAGTGTGGCTGGGTTCCAGTAACCTTGCGGAACTTGGGGAACAACAAAATGGTGATAACCTTATCGAAATCCATGACCAGGAAATGGCTACTGTTTTTGCTCTTGAAGCATTAGCGCTTGTCGACCACTTCCACTTCCGTGATGCTCATCCGGCACCCGCCAAACCCGAAAAAGGCGCACCGAAAACCCCGCCGCCCGCGCCTGCGAAAACCCCGGGCACATATTACCTTTACACTGACGCGCGTTGGGCACCTTCTTATTATAAAGACGGCGACTTTCACCAGACGGACCGGAAATTGTTTTCTTAATAAATCAGGGTCGGCTTTGCGAGCCCTGATTTATTAAGAAAGCAAAAAAGGCACCCATCACTGAGTGCCTTTCAAATCTTTTATTTTCCCTTTGCGCCACCGCTAAAGCTAGGGCGACACGCGGTAGGGGGTTCGGGGGCAATTACGCCTCCTCTGCTTCCAAAGCCATTTGCTCGTCAACCAATATACGACCGCAATGTTCGCAAACGATTATTTTTTTACGCTGACGGATGTCCGACTGGCGCTGTGGCGGAATCTGGTTGAAACAGCCAGAGCACGAGTCACGCTGGATGGTTACTACAGCAAGGCCATTTTTTGCATTTTGGCGCAGGCGGTTGTAAGCAATCAGTAAACGCTCGTCGATGTTAACAATTGCTTTGTCGGCAAGGGTCGTTAATTCGTTTTCGTCTTTCTGTGTTTCAGCTGTGATGGTACCTAATTCAGCTTTCTTGGCGTCAAGGTCGGCTTTGCGCGATTCCAGGTCGGCAAGGGCTTTTTCATAGATCCCGGTTTTTGATGCTATCTCGAAACCGAACTCCCTGATTTTTTTCTCACTTACCTGTATATCGAGTCCCTGTATCTCAATTTCTTTCGAAATTGCATCATACTCGCGGTTGTTTTTAACCTCGTTAAGCTGGGTCTCATATTTTTTTGTGTTTGCCTGCGCATCCTTTATCAGGTTTTTGCGGGTAACAATATCATCTTCCAAATCATCCAGCTCGGCTTTAATTTTTTGTATACGGGTTTCAAGACCTGCAACATCATCTTCAAGGTCGGCAACCTCCATAGGTAATTCACCTCTAACCTGGCGAATTTTATCAATCTTGGTGTGGATAGTTTGTAGCTCGTATAAAGCTTTAAGCTTCTGTTCTACGGTTTGTTCCATTAAATAAAATATTTGACGGGGTTTGTATTTACTTCTGTTAAACGGACGGCAAAGTTAGTAAATTTTTTTGTAATAATTTCATACAATAATTGCTGCGTAAATTGCTCACTTTCAAAATGTCCCACGTCGGCAATCAGCACCTTTCCATCGGCATCAAAAAACTCATGATATTTGTAATCGCCCGTTATAAAAACATCGGCTCCTGCGGCAATGGCCTGCTTTAATAAAAAGCCTCCGGCGCCTCCACATACCGCTACTCTTTTAACGCTTTTGCCCGTATATTCAGTATGGCGGATGACGTGGCAATGCATTTTTTCTTTCACATGGTGTAAAAACGCTTCTTCGGCCAGGGCATTATCCAGCTCGCCAATCATTCCCGAGCCAACCTGCTGGTTTTGATTAGTGAGGCTGTATAAATCGTAAGCTACCTCCTCATAAGGATGGTTTAAAACCAGGGCCATTAAAATTTTACTTTCCAATATGGCGGGATAAACTGTCTCGATGCGCACCTCGTTTTCAAGGTGACGCTTGCCCGGCTCGCCAACATATGGATTGGTTTGGTCATTCCCTTTAAAAGTGCCTGTGCCTTCGGCGTTAAAGCTGGTTTCGCTGTAATTGCCAATGTTCCCGGCGCCGGCTGCAAAAAGGGCATTACGCACCGTATCCGCATGACTTTGAGGCGCGTAGGTAACCAGTTTTTTTAACAGGTTATGTTTGGGTGATAAGATGCGGCAGTTTTTTAGCCCCAGCGTTTCGCATATTTTGGCGTTTACGCCGGCTATCATGTTATCCAGGTTGGTATGTATGGCATAAATGGCTATGTTGTTGCGGATGGCCTTCTCCACCACGCGTTCCACATAAGTTTTGCCGTTAAACTTTTTTAATCCACGGAAAACAATCGGATGATGCGATACAATCACCTGGCAGTTGGTAGCAATAGCTTCATTAACCACGGCCTCCGTACAGTCAAGCGATACGAGCGCACGGTGCACTTCCATTTCCGGGCGCCCAACAATCAGGCCGGCATTATCGTAATCTTCCTGGTAAGCGAGGGGGGCCAGGCTTTCGAGGTAGGATGTAAGTTCGTTAAGTTTCATAATTAGGGGCAAATTTAATGAGAGTCACTAATTATTACGAATTTAGGCGAATTTCACGAATTAAGTCACGTAACCGCCAGAGCAATATCAAACTGTCATTTTTAATTGATAGAAATAAAGTTGTAAATTTGAAATATGGGAATATTGATAGCACATCCGGAAAACAAAGAGAAGTTAGCAGCTTTGAAAGCGTTTATGAAAGCTCTTAAAATACGTTTTGAAGAGGAAAAGTCGCCGTACAATCCCGAATTTATAGAAAAAATAAAGCGAAGTGAAGAAGATTTTAAAGCCGGAAGATTTAAGGCGATAAAAACTGAAGACTTATGGAAATAGTCTACTCTGACGAGGCTCAAAAAGACATAA
Source organism: Mucilaginibacter flavidus (assembly GCF_024055575.1). Classification (GTDB taxonomy): domain Bacteria; phylum Bacteroidota; class Bacteroidia; order Sphingobacteriales; family Sphingobacteriaceae; genus Mucilaginibacter; species Mucilaginibacter flavidus. The sequence goes on from NZ_JAMXOE010000031.1 coordinate 34,283, forward strand.
ACTTTTGGAAAAAGTCCGGGAATAAAGCTGTTCAGCAAAAAATCCAACAATTACTGAATTCAATAAAAGAAACACCTTACGAAGGCATTGGAAAACCTGAGCCTTTAAAATATGGCTTATCAGGGTTATGGTCCAGGCGAATTAATCTTGAGCACAGAATTATATACCAGGTCCTCGAAGGTAATGACAGGATTAAAATATATTCTTTAAAAGGGCACTACGATTAACAACCACGACAAACTGTAAGGGCGTATCACACACATCCTTACCTTGCGGTCTTTAAGTATCTATTACCGGTGAAACACAAATTTGCCCCACCAATAGTTATTAGGTTATGGTTAGTAATTCGTGTCAATAAGTTATCCTGAACCCAGCCGCATAGCTTAAACCGCTGTTATTTTGCAGTGCCGCAGGAATCGTAACGTTAATTACATCGCCATCCTGTTTCCATTTCAGTCTTTGCTTTACTCCCAATAGCGTAAGCTGCTGAACCTTTCGTGCATTGCCGGTTTTAATGCTAACTATCGATGGCAGTATCAATCCATTCTCGTTGCCCAGCAAAAACGCATATTCATTATTCCCGCCATTAGTTTGGGTGAAAAAGATATCCCCATCCGAGTATGGCGCAATGGCTTTTGATGCGTAGATGCCTTCGCCGTTAATTTTTATCCATTTGCCAATATCAGCCAAGCGATTGTAAGCTTCGGGATCCCAATCGCCATCCGGTCCGGGGCCAATGTTCATCAGCAGATTGCCGCCGCGCGACACAATTTTTACCAGCAGCTGCACTATTTGTTGCGATGATTTGTATTTATCGCCGGGTACATAACTCCAGGAGTTGCCCATGGTTATACACGACTCCCATGGGTAGCTGAGGGGTGCTGCGGGCACCTGCTGCTCGGGCGTGGTGTAATTTTCGTATGCACCAGGCACAGCGCGGTCAACCATTATTAATCCAGGTTGGTTGGCGCGGGCCATTTTAGCAATTTTAGGCATATCAATGTCCTGGTTGTACCTGTTGCCCATCTCGTGCGCCAAAGCCGAATCGGCTTTTCTTAACGGGCGCACCCAGCCGCCATCCATCCACAAAATATCTATTTTGCCGTAGCCGGTCATCAGTTCCTGTAGCTGGTTATAAGTAAAATCTTTAAACTGCTGCCATCTTTCAGGGTATTTGGCCGGGTCATAATTTACGTTCCGGTCTTTAGGTGGAAAGTACGGCCACCAATAATAGGGGCTGTGCCAGTCGGGTTTTGAAAAGTAGGCGCCTATCATAAAATTCTCCTTGCGGAAAGAGTTGAAAATCTCTTTGGCCACATTGCTTTTCGGGTTGGTTGAGAAAGGTGTTTTGGCGCTGGTTATCTTATAATCGGTTTGTTTGGTATCAAACATGCTAAACCCGTCATGGTGCTTGGTAGTAAAAACCACGTATTTCATACCGGCGTCCTTTGCGGCCCGCACCCATTTATCCGGATCGAAGTGGGTTGGGTTAAAAGTGGTTTGCAGGTTTTCGTAAGCCGTTTTGTAGGTATTATAATCGGCGCCGTAAGGGCCTTTGCGTTGTGTCCAGCCCTCGTCCTCGGGGCAAAGGCTCCAGCTTTCAACCACGCCCCATTCGCTGTATGGCCCCCAATGCATAAACAGGCCGAACTTTAAATCCTGCCATTGCGCCAGCTTTTGTTGAACGGCCGGGTCATCTGGTGGGGTGTATTCGGCATGCTGCTGGGCTTTGCCGGAATTAATAACAAACAGTAGAAACAGAAAGGCGAGGATTGGTTTCATAAATGGCACTAATTTAATGAAGGGCACAAATTTTCACGAATTTAAACGAATTACACGAATTGGAGGCGACTAATTGCATATAACAGGAATTTTGCCGGGCATAGATTAATGAGGTTTAATATTATGCCCCTGCTAAAATTAAAATAACCTCAAAACAGTCTTTCTTTTCGATTATGGTGAGTTCGTGCCTGTAGGGGTACAAAAGTTCCAACCGCCTTTTGGTATTGGCAATTCCCAATCCCAATGCCTTTTTTGATTGGCCGGTAAAGGCGTCTTTTGTATTCGTTATGGTAAAAAAGAGCATATCCCCGCTGTAGGTAAGGTTGATCTCTACCACATTGCGGCCGTTTTCATTAAATCCAACGTATTTAAAAGCATTTTCAATAAAAGAGATCAATAAGAAGGGCGCTATTTTAACATTGCCATCTATCTTCCCTGTGTAAAACGATACTTTAATTCGCTCGTCAATTCGGCTTTTTTGTATGGCGATGTAATTTCTTATGTATCAAACTCATCGGCCTGCGCAAGGTGCGAAAGATCGCCGGTATGCAAAACAAATGATGGCGCCGAAGGCATGGCGTTTATTTTGGCGATGGTAGCCTGCAGGGTGCCCACAACATCAGGGTTTGCGGGTTTGGTAAACCCAAGTTGGCTATCACTTATCTGGGCAAAGCTGAAATCGGATTTGGGTACTACCAGTCCTTTTTTCAACCCACCCGTAGTTTTATCAATCATCTGGCTCATGCCATACGACTTTAGTATCCCGCCCGACATCATCCAAAGGACGCCGGTACCAGCCCAGGCCATACATTCCAGGAAATCTCTGCGGTCAATACCGTCGTTGTTTAAATCCGGGGTGTGCTCATCTCCGGGGTGAATGTGATTTTTCATGATTTCAATTTTTAACGGTTTGTTTAATAGGCACGAAGGAAGATGAAATTGGGCTGGCGCTGAAAAATTTTACATGAACACAGTTAAATACTTGATGAAACCTCGGTTAGTATTGTCGTGGTTATTTAATATGCCTGCGGACTGGTAACGAGAGATTTTTTTTGCCTCGCGTTTACAATAACTTAGTTTATATTTGGCGCCACATTTAACACGCATTTTCATGGCAAAGGCATCTGAAATTAAAGTAGGGAATATATTACGCTATAACGGCGAACTGGTAAGCGTTACCGAAGTCCTGCATCGCACACCCGGTAAAGGCGGGGCGTTTTACTTAGATAAGTTTCGTAATATTAAGACTGGCAAAATTGTAGAAGCTCGTTTAGCCACTGACGAACAGGTTGAAATTTGCCGGGTGGAAACTAATGACTTTCAATACCTTTACCAGGAGGGCGATTTTATGGTGATTATGGATAACACAACATATGATCAACATAATGTTTCGAAAGCGTTATTCGGCCCGTCGGCAAAATTCTTAAAAGAAGGAATGAACGTAATTGTTTCTTTTGAAAGCGAGGAGCCTATTATGGCCCAGGCCCCCAACTTTGTTGAATTAGAAATTACCTACTCTGAGCCGGCTGTTAAAGGCGATACATCATCGGGCGCGTTGAAAAACGCCACTACAGAAAATGGGGTAGAAGTAAAAGTGCCACTTTTTGTAAATCAGGGCGATAAAATAAAAGTAGATACCCGCACCGGGGAATATATAGAACGGGTGAAATAGGCGGCAACAAAATTATTGAATCGGCGGGGTTGGATTTTTCGTGACACTAATCATCCAACCCCTTCCCGTCCAATATTTGCGGTAAATACTTTTCAACCCTTGCTTCGCGGGTTTTGGATTGTTTAGCCTGCGAAAAATAAAGCAGGTACCCTTTTTGCCGCCCGGGCGTCAAGGCCTCAAAAGCAGCTTTTAGGGCCGGAATCCGGTCTAATTTATATCGAAATTCATCAGGCATCTTGAATTCATCGGTCTTTTTAAATTCCACCTTTAACCCAGCTTTTTCCACTTCAATGGCTTCATAAATATAGGCCTTCAATGTCGACTCCTGTTCAACTATTTCGTTGATATTAGTAAGTCGTATTTGCCGTGCCGACTGCACATTTTCCGTTTGTTGTATTAATATGCCGTGCGAATCGTCCAGCAAAGTGCCTTTAAAAAATAAAAATGCGCAGTACTCTTTAAAGGTGTGTATTAAAACAATGTTATTGCCCTGCCATGTATAACATGGGCAACCCCACTTCAACTCTTCGGTTAGCCCGCAGTCAAGCGCAATCGATCTTAATTTTTCGATTTCTTCCTGCCACTTTTGGCCTTGTTAAAATAAAAATCAACTTTAGAATTCGTTCCATTCATAGTATCCGTTCTTTATATAATATTTACACCCTTAATGCGCCACGGAACCCCCTGGCTGCATAATATGAATCGGCGCCGTTGTGATAGATAAAAACCCTGCTGTAACGAAGATCCCCAAATATAGCGCCGCCAAGCCTGCGAACATCGGCAGGGGTTTTCAACCAGCTCGACGTTTTTGTGTCAAAACTTCCCAGCTGCTGCAACTCGCGGTACTGTTCTTCGGTTAACACGTCAATGCCCATGTCGGCAGCCATATCAATTATGCTATTTGCCGGTTTAAATTCTTTCCTGGAATCAAGCGCCTCGCGATCATAACAGAGGCTTCGGCGTCCCTTTGGGCTTTCGGCCGAACAATCATAAAAAACATATTCGTCCCTTTGATTGTCATAGGCGACAACGTCCGGCTCACCACCCGTGCTTTCCATATCATCCAGCGACCACAACTTTTCCGGATTGGCTTCCAGCTTTGCCTGCACTTTGTCCCATTCAACACCTTTATGGCGGTTCATGTTTTTTTCGAAACGCTGTTCATACCTGTTAAATGAAATCTGGCAATTGCATGGGCGACCGCCTGAACAAGCTGAACCGTGTAATTGTATTAATCAAACAAACGTTGAATAGCCCAGATTTGCCGCCGCTGTGCAGAATTTTAATATATTTAGTTTTATTGCTTACGACTGTCTTTTTCTGCGATTGCGGGCACCAACCCGGCAAATTCGAACTGTGTGGTTCTATCCATAAAGTTCGCGACTGCCACGCTTATTCCTAGAAATAACAAATAGGTTAGATTTCCTGGTTATTTCCCGCCAATCTCATCCTTATAAACCACACCGCCCTTCATTACAAACTGCACATGTTCCAGCGCTGTAACATCAGCCAATGGATCGTTTGTCACGGCAATAAGATCGGCGTATTTGCCCGGAGCTATGGCGCCTGCTTTATTTGTCCAGCCTAACAGATCGGCGGCGTTGAGTGTTGCTGATTGTATGGCTTGCATTGGAGTAAGGCCGAACTTAACCATGTATTTAAACTGCCGGCCGTTCCAGCCGTGCGGGTATACACCGGCATCGGTGCCAAAAGCAATTTTAACACCTGCCTTAACAGCGTGTTGGAAGCTAAGCCGCTGCGCCTGGCCAACCAGTTTTTCTTTATTGATGATTTTTGCCGGGGTGCCGTGTTTAGCGTAATCGCTCATGATGTACTCATCATTATAAATATCGGCAACAAGATAAGTGCCATGGGCTTTCATCAGGCTGATGGCTTCGTCATCCAAAAAGCTGCCATGCTCTATGGATGCGACGCCTGCTTTCACGGCCATTTTTATAGCGATAGTGCCATGCGCATGGGCACACGCTTTTTTACCCCACAGGTGCGCCTCATCAACGATGGCATCCATTTCGGCCTGGGTATATTGCGGGGAACCAACGCTCTCCTCTTCAGTAAGTACACCGGCACTTGCCCCAAACTTTATTACTTCGGCGCCGTATTTTATATTATACCTCACCTGTGCGCGAACTTCATCCACACCGTTTGCTACGCCGCTCATTTGTTTGGGACCTGTAAATTCAAGGTAAGGTGAAAAGCCATCCAAATCACCGTGACTGCCTGTACTGCCGATAAACAGTGTAGCTGGCTGTATTCGCGGACCAGGAATGTCGCCATTATTAATCGCGTTTTTCAAGGCAACATCCATAAATGCCGCCGAACCAACATCGCGGCAGCCTGTGAAGCCGGCATCGAGCGTTCGTTTTGCATAAATGTGGGCAACGATGGCATAATCTATCGGTGTTTTGCGGAATAGGTCGTCGTAATAATTTTCGCCAGGCTGCGCGGTTAAGTGGGTGTGGCAATCGATAAGGCCGGGTAAAACCGTGGCATTACTTAGGTCGATGACCTTTGCACCTGCCGGGATTACAATATTACTGCCAACCGCTTTAATAGTATCATGGTCAATAAGTATCAGCTGGTTTAACAGCACCTTACCTTGTTGCACATCAATAAACCGGCCGGCCTTTATAACTTTAATTGTGTCTGTTTGTGCCGAACTGTATAAAGCAAAAAAAAGCATCATAGCGGTAATGATGCTTTTGCAGTAATATTTACTCATGTGCTACTGGGTTAAGTGTAACCCAATAATACAAAAAATTATGAATTAAATGCGGATTTCTCACGGCTATTCCGCAGGGCTATTTTTGGCTAAAGCCATTCATCTGCTGGCTAACGTTCCGTCGGTTAAAACCGACGGCAATGATTATCTCGTCAAAAAAAAGCGCTTCAGCCAATTGAAACTGATTTTGCTTCATTGTCGTCGGTTTTAACCGACGGATAATTAGCCAAATGCAATTTAACCGCCTAACTATTAAATACGATTAACGCCTTTTCAATCCTGCTGATAGTTTCGGCCTTGCCAAGTATTACCGCAATATCAAACACATGCGGACCAAACTTGCCACCCACTAACATTATACGGAACGGCAACATCAGTTCGCCGGCTTTAATGCCTTTTTCTTCGGCTAGTGTTTTAAAGGCCGCTTCAAATTCAACAGGTTCAAATGCTTCGGTAGTATTTATTAAATTAATAACAGCATTAAAGAAGTCTGTTTTAGCATCTGTCCATTTCGGTTTAACCGAGTTTACATCGTACTCCTTCGGCTGCTCAAAAAAGTATGCCGCCTGGTGATAAAAATCAGGCAACAGCACACAGCGGTCTTTAATTTTATCAATAACCTGCAGCAGGTAACCGTCATCATTAATGACAACACCTTTATCTTCCAGCACCTTTCTGACTTCCAGCTCCAACTTTCCTGCTTCAGCCCTCTTAGTCCATTCAGCATTGAACCACTTAGCTTTCTCAAAATCAAACTTTGCACCGGCTTTGCTTACGCGTTCTAAAGAAAATTTATGCACCAATTCCTCCAGCGAAAATATTTCCTGGTCGGTACCATCGTTCCAGCCCAAAGTAGCCAGCAGGTTTAAAAACGCTTCAGGTAAAAAGCCAAGCTCGCGGAAACCGGCAGTCAACTCCCCTGATTTTTCATCAAACCAATTCATCGCATAAACCGGGAACCCAAGGCGCGCACCGTCCCGTTTGCTGAGCTTGCCGTGTCCATCTGGTTTTAATATCAATGGCAAATGCGCCCATTGCGGCATATCGGCTTTCCAGCCGAAATATTCCCATAACAGTAAATGTACAGGGGCGCTTGGCAGCCATTCCTCACCGCGGAAGGCATGTGTAATTTTCATCAGGTAATCATCCACCACCACTGCTAAATGGTAGGTTGGCATGCCATCCGCTTTCAGCAATACCTTATCGTCAACCTGGTTGGTTTCAAAACTTACGTGGCCCCGTATTATGTCGTTAAAGCTCACGCGCTCATCGGCAGGCATTTTTATGCGGATAACATGCGGCGTATGCGCATCAAGCAACTGGTCTACCTCGTGCTCTGTTAGTGACAACGAGTTACGCAGGCTATCGCGATAGGCGAGTCCATATTGAAAATTAGGAATTTCCTTGCGGTTTTTATCCAGTTCTTCGGTCGTATCAAATGCATAATAGGCATGGCCCTCGCGCACCAGCTTTTCGGCATATTCGCGGTAAAGTGCTTTGCGTTCGCTTTGACGGTAAGGCGCATACGGGCCGCCGGCAACCGGGCTTTCGTCGGGTATTAGCCCGCACCACTCCATGCAATCTAAAATATATTGTTCGGCGCCTTCAACGTAGCGACTTTGGTCGGTATCCTCAATCCTTAAAACAAAATCGCCGCCGGTCTTTTTAGCGAACAGGTAATTAAACAGCACAGTGCGTACCCCGCCCAGGTGCAAACCACCGGTTGGACTCGGCGCAAAACGTACCCTAACTTTTTTATCAGACATAGTGGGGCAAAGATAAGGTTTAGTTGGGGAGTCCGAAAGTCCGGAAAGTCGGAAAGATAGAAAAGTGGTTTAAGGGTGACGGATCGATTATTTTGAATTTATAGTCATTCAACCACCATTCTTAACAATTTAATAACTGTGCTCTAATATCCAACCTCTAGTCACTAATCGTATATTTACAATTATGAAACTTCGCATACTTGTTTTAATAAATGCGGCAGCGGTTGCCGTCACACTTTCTGCTGTAAATTACTATTTTCAACATAGCTGGTATAACGTAGCACTTACGTTTTTCATCACCATAATTACAAGCTTCCTGGTATTTTATTACCTGATTGAAAAATACGTTTACTCAAAAATAAAGCTGATTTATAAGCTGATCCACAACCTTAAGCTCGGCCGCGATTTACGTGATGCTCTCGGGGAACACATGAGCGCCGACCCGATTAATGATGTGGAAACTGAAGTAAAGGAATGGGCTAAAGAAAAGAAAACCGAAATTGACGAGTTGCGTAAGCAGGAAAAATTTCGCCGCGATTTTTTGTCAAACATATCACACGAGTTTAAAACACCGCTGTTTGCTATACAAGGATATATTGAGGCGCTGCAGGATGATGATTTTGAGGATAAAGACATGGCTAAGCAGTTTTTGGCGAAGGCAGCCAAAAATGTTGACCGTTTGAGCTATCTTATAAAAGACCTGGACGAAATATCAAAACTAGAATCGGGTGAGATACCGATTAACCTTACCCGTTTTAAAATAAATGACTTAATAAAAGAGGTTTTTGAGTCGTTTGAGCTGAAAGCGAGGCAGCATAACATCAAGCTGATATTTAAACAAAAATACGACGAACCCATACTGGTAAATGCCGACCGCGAAAAAATACGCCAGGTGTTGGTTAACTTAATTGACAACTCCTTTAAATACGGCAATGAAGAAGGCAGTACATCAGTAAGCCTTTTTGAACTGCACGACCAGGTGCTGGTTGAGGTTACCGATAACGGCATCGGTATCGAAGAAAAATTTCTGCCCCGTCTTTTTGAGCGCTTTTTCCGCACAGATACCAGTCGCTCAAGGCAGATAGGCGGCTCGGGATTAGGGCTTGCTATTGTTAAGCATATTATTGAAGCGCATGAACAAACAATTAACGTACGGAGCACCGAGGGATTGGGTTCAACTTTTGGATTTACCCTGCAGCGTTCAAAGCAGACTTTACATTTACCTAACATACCAAATCTAAAAAATTAACATTAACTTAACATTGCAAGGTTACCTTTGTCGAAACCCATGTTAAGTTATGTCACTAAACAGCATTTTCCAATACTTTGTACCAAAGGATAAAAAGGTATTTTTTCCCTTATTTGAACAGGCAGCAAACAATGTTGTAACAATGGCAACCATATTGGTTGAGGCTGTAAATTCAAATAACACGGCTACCCGCGAAGAGCTGTTTAAACAGATTGATAAACTGGAGAACAAGGGCGACGAAATAACCCACCAGGTTCATCTTGAACTTGGCAAAAACTTTATCACTCCATTTGATCGTGAGGATATTCATGCGCTATCATCAGCTATAGATGATGTTGCCGATTATATTCAGGGCGCAGCCAACCGGATGAACCTGTACCGCATTGACGATTATAACGAACACATCCGCAAACTGTCAGACCTTACGCTGCAGGCCAGTATCGACCTTGAAAAAGCTGTACGCGAACTGAAGGACCTTAAAAACGTGCGCGCCATTGCGGATTCGTGCATCAGGATAAACAGCGTTGAAAACCAGGCCGATTACGTGTTCGACCGCGCCGTGGCTGACCTGTTTTTATACGAAAAGGACGCTATCCGTTTGATCAAATACAAAGAGATTTTATCGGCGTTAGAAACCGCTACAGATATGTGCGAGGATGCAGCGGATGTAATGGAATCAATTTTAGTTAAAAACGCATAAGTAAATGATTACTACTACCCTTGTTGTTATAGTTTGCCTTGCGCTGATTTTTGACTACACCAATGGTTTTCACGATGCGGCGAACTCTATTGCTACTATTGTATCAACCAAAGTGTTAACCCCATTTCAGGCGGTTGTGTGGGCGGCTTTTTTTAACTTTTTAGTTTACTTTTTTATCAAGGACCATAAAGTTGCCAAAACGGTATCAAAAATTGTTGTCGAAAATTATATCACCCTTCACGTAATATTGGCGGGGCTGGTAGCCGCAATTTCGTGGAATTTAATAACCTGGTGGTTTGGTATCCCTTCAAGCTCGTCGCATACGCTTATTGGTGGCTTTGCCGGTGCCGGCATCACCAATGCTTTATACATGGGTGTAAGCGGCTTAAATGCTGTAAACATGAGTTATATACTAACCATATTGGCCTATATTGTTTTAGCCCCGGTAATTGGCCTGGTAATGGGATACCTTGTAACACTTTTGATATTACATATATGCAAAAATTCCCGGCCGGCCGCCGCAGAGCGTTGGTTTAAAAGACTACAATTGGTGTCATCTGCAGCACTAAGCTTTGCACATGGTGGTAACGATGCGCAAAAAGTAATGGGCATTTTATACGTAACTATTGTAACTGCCAAAATAATAAAACCCGGGGATACCATGCCCGATTGGATACCACTGGCTTGCTACTCTGCAATTGCACTTGGCACCTTGTCGGGCGGCTGGAAGATAGTAAAAACCATGGGGTCGAAAATCACCAAGATTACACCGCTCGAAGGCGTAAGCGCCGAAACTGCCGGCGCCATCACTTTGTTTTTTACAGAGCACTTTGGTATACCGGTTTCAACTACCCATACCATTACGGGTTCAATAATAGGTGTTGGTTTAACAAAACGCCTTTCGGCCGTACGCTGGGGCTTAACCATAAACATTATCTGGGCCTGGGTAATTACCATCCCTATATCCGCATTGATTGCTGCGGGTGTATTTTCCCTGTTACGGATTTTTGTTAAATAGCCTTTCTGCCAAAATTTGTTTAATTTGGCAGTGATAAATGCTATTTGCTAACTACCCATAAAACTTTTGCGATGAAAAAAGCCCTGCTAATAATCCCCGTATTAACGTTGTCTTTTATATTATCAAGTTACAACACGCCTGTTAAGTCGACGCCGGCAACCACCTTTCAGTTACCCATCCCATCATCGTTAGATATGGGGAAAGCCCTTAAACAAGCGTTGCAGCAAGGTACCGCAAAAAGCTCAGACCAGCTATCGGCACTAAACGGCTATTTTGGCAATGCCGCTATAAAAATCCTCTTTCCGCCACAGGCGCAAAAGGCCGAGAAAACGTTGCGCAGTATCGGCTTGGGTAAACTATGCGACAATGTTATCCTGTCGCTTAATCGCGCTGCCGAAGATGCAGCCAAACAGGCCAAACCGATATTCATAAATGCTATTACCCACATGACGCTGCAGGATGTGTCGAACATTTTACTGGGCAACCAGGATGCCGCCACGCAGTATTTTAAAAAGACCACTACCGACCAGTTAACCGCCTCGTTTAAACCCGTTATACAAAATAGTTTAGATAAAACCAACGCCACAAAATACTACGGCCAGGCAGCAAGCGAATAGAACAAAATTCCGTTTGTCAGCAAAATGAACCCGGATATCAGCGCCTACGTAACCCAAAAAGCAATCGATGGTTTATTTCATGAAATTGCTTTAGAGGAATTAAACATCCGCAAAAATATTGGCGCCCGCAGTACACCGCTGTTACAAAAGGTATTTGCTTTTGCTGATCAGAAGAAGAAATAACGATTAGCGATTGGTTAATTAGCTATTTAAAAATCAGGAACTTCGCACTAAACGACAAACAAAATCTCAGAATACTTGTTGGTAACAACATCGGCAGGGGCAGGAATTTGCTTTATTTGGCGGTGAAAAATTGTTACTACTTTAAACTACCGCAATGAAAAAAACGCTACTATTAATTCCCTTCCTGGCTATACTAATAACATTATCGGCTTGTGATTCTCTTAACCAGATAGCCCAGGCAGGCGTAGGTGCTGCTACATCAGGCAATCCCACAAACATTGAAATAGGTAACGGCTTAAAGGAGGCCCTACAAATTGGTACCTCAAAAAGCTCCAACCAGCTTTCGGCAGTCGACGGTTTTTTTGCGAATGCCGCAGTAAAAATCCTTTTCCCGCCCGAAGCACGAAAAGTTGAAAATACTTTGCGGAGCATTGGCCTGGGTAAATTGTGCGACAACGTGGTCCTGTCACTCAACCGCGCCGCCGAAGATGCAGCCGTACAAGCTAAGCCCATCTTTATAAATTCTATTAAACAAATGACGCTTACTGATGTAGCCAACATTTTGCTGGGCAGCCAGGATGCCGCCACTCAATACTTTAAGCGCACCACTACTTTACAACTAACGGCCTCATTTAAACCAGTTATACAAAACAGCCTTAACAAAGTTGGTGCAACAAAATACTATGGCGATGCCGCAAACGAGTATAACAAAGTGCCGTTTGTTACCAAAGTTAACCCCGACATCAGCGCCTACGTTACCCAAAAAGCTATCGACGGCTTGTTTTATGAAATTGCGCTTGAGGAGTTAAACATCCGCAAAAATATCAGCGCCCGTACGTCGCCGTTGCTGCAAAAGGTATTTGCTTATGCTGACAGGAATAAGAAATAGTGATTAGAGATTGGTTGATCAGAGATTAGTTGATCAGAGACTGGTGATTAGTAGGATCATGGTGTTTTGATCTTGTGCCAGCATGAGCCAGCGATTTTTCCTAATCTCTAACCGCTAATAAATAATCTCTACAATTGATCGCTAATTCCCAAACTTAACATTCAGCTTAACCAGTTGTGGCTTTCCGTTGCTGTTCGCATTCCATTTAGGGCCGTTGGTTATTAAATCAATGGCTTTTTTGTCGGCCGCAGTGCTTAACCCCCTGTTTACTTTTATCTCGCTGATGCTGCCGTCAGCGGCAACCATAAACGACAGTTTCACCGTGCCCTTTATCCCATCAGATGATGTGGCATTTTCTTTAAGGTATTTATTGAAGCTAACCCAGCCATCCGTTGGGCGGGCATTTAATGTAGCCTGATTGCTGTTCATCACAACCACTTCGGCAAGTGAGCTGTTGTTTGGCTCAAGCGCAATGGTTTTCAGCGAATCGCTTTTCTGCGCATCTACCTTCACCGTGTTATAGCCCACAAAGCCAATTTCCAGCTTTGATTTTGGGCTGTCTACCTTTATCCGGAATTTGCCATTATTGTCCGTAAGCGCGCCATAGTTTTTACCATTTACTTTTACCGATGCACCCGGCGGCGGCGATTTGTCGTTATTGTCAATTACGCGACCCTGTAATATAATAGGCCGTTGCTGGGCTGAGCTGAATGGCGATATTGCGGTTGTTTTTGATACACCAAGCGCCTGGCTTTTCAACACCTGGTCGGTAGTTGCGGCCGGCTTGTTCGTATAATTGGCTAAGTACCCTGCGGATCCGGTGTCAATAGGCGCTGCCTTCTTCTTCGAGCTATAATCCATTACCACCATTTCATTTAACGGGATGGTGTCTTTCTCTGCGGCAGCGTCCTTATTTATCCTGGCTTCTTTTAGTACATCGTTTCTTTCCGCGGCGATTATTTCAGGCGCAGCAGGTGCAGCAGCTCCGGCAGGCCTAACGGTGGTTATACGCTTTGGTGCTGCTAGCGCAACAATATTCTCTGCCATTTGCTTTGCACTGGCCGTATCTTTCGCCAATGGCTGTACAGTAGGTGTCTTAACTGGGGGCTTTTCTAATTTCGCTATGGGGATCACTGATTGTTTTGGTCTATTGCTTAACCACAGCCATCCAATAGTAAATACGACCAAAACCGATGCTGCAATAGCTAACCATCTGAATGGTATAATGCGGCGTTCCTTGCGTTCAACACGCTGTTGTAAACGGCTGCTTAAGTCAGCTAAATTATTTTGCTGGTCGTGGGCGGCGCTTTCATAACCTTCAAGGGCGTCCATTAAAAAAGGGTCATCCTGTGCGCGGGCTTCCAATTGGTGCATAGCACGGGCGTCAAGCTCCCCGTTAAGGTACTTCCTGATCAGCAATATGTCGGCCTCGTGTTTACTCACTGTTCTTCTCCAAACAAATTTTCAGGTTGCGTTTACCGTTTTGTATAAAGCTTTTTACTTCGTTAAGGGTAAAACCCGTAAGTTCAGTTATTTCTTTATAGCACTTTTCATTTAAATAAAACAAACTCACGGTTTGTTTTTGATTGAGCGGTAATTTCTCCATACATTTTTCAAGCGCCTGCATTGCTGCCTCGCGGTTGTTATCATCAGGATGCAGAATTAATGAAAATTCCATAACGTCATCCAAATTAATTACTTCCATCTTTTTACCGGCACGCAGCTGCATCAGGCAATAATTGCGGCTAAGCACGTACAACCAGCTTTTAAACTGTTTGATGTCGTGCTGCTTAACCTTTACCGTCAACTCTTCAAAAATCCCCATAACGGCATCCTTGGCCTGCTCTTCATCTTTCAGGTATTTTAAACAAACACCGTATACCAGCGGCATTTGTTTTTCGTAAAGTTTACCTAAATGCAGCAAATCACCGCTTTCGCGGTAAAGGGTTAGCAGTTTATCATCGTCTGCATCGGTTGGCTTAACTGGTTTCCTAAAAAAATTCATTTACGGGGTGGTAAAATTAATTTTTTTAAATGGCTTATGGAAATGTGCGTTTTACTGCATCATCAGTAAAAACTAAACGCATTATGAAAAAGCTTTTATTATTTGTTTTAATTTTTGCCGGCTTAACAGGGTTTAAGCATGGCAATACCCGCACCATCACGGGGACTGTTTATTCAAAAGATGACGGATTGCCGCTGCCCGGGGTATCTGTGACGGCGCCTGGCACCCAAATTGGGGCCATAACAAACGATCAAGGTAAATTTACGATTAAAGTGCCCGAGGCCGCCAACAACCTGGCTTTTGCTTTCGTTGGTTACAATCGTAAAACGGTAAAACTAGGAAAAACAGATACGTTAACGGTTTATCTTGAAACAAATGCGAAACAATTGAATGAGGTTGTGGTAGTCGGATATGGGTCTGTGCAAGGTCAGGATTATTCTGGCTATGTATCAGCATCCGCACCTGCTGAAAAACAAACACTCTCAAGGCACTTCTCGCAAACACAGGACAAGAGCTATAAAACCGTGGTAACCAAACGCGATGATGACGATGAAAGCTATGCCGGTATTACCGAAAACGCATTCACAACGGTTAAAAACGCACCTCTTTCTACTTTTTCTGTCGATGTAGATGCCGCCTCATACAGCAATGTAAGGCGTTTTATTAACCAGGGGCAAATGCCACCTGCCGACGCTGTACGTATTGAGGAAATGATAAATTATTTTCACTATAACTTACCTGCACCAACCGATGGCGGCCCGGTTGCAATCCACACCGAACTATCAGCAGCGCCATGGAACACCAAACACAGGCTGTTGCGCATCGGCCTCAAAGCAAAAACTATCGATGCCCAAAAACTGCCGCCCTCAAACCTGGTGTTTTTAATCGATGTATCGGGCTCCATGTTCCAGGACAATAAATTACCGTTGGTAAAATCATCAATGAAAATGCTTGTTGAGCAATTACGCCCGCAGGACAGGGTAGCTATTGTGGCATACGCGGGCAATGCCGGGCTTGTGCTGCCTGCTACCAGCGGCGACAAAAAATCAACCATCAATGATGCCATCGAAAGCCTGGCCGCAGGTGGTTCCACTGCCGGGGGCGAAGGACTGAAGCTGGCCTACAAAATTGCCAGGGAGAATTTTATGGTGAAAGGCAATAACCGTATTGTTATGTGCACCGACGGCGATTTCAATGTCGGCCCGTCAAGCGATGGCGATATGGAGCAATTGATAACCAAAGAGCGCGACAGTAAAGTTGCTATATCAATAATGGGTTTTGGTATGGGTAATTATAAAGACAGTAAAATGGAAACCCTTGCCGATAAAGGCAACGGCAATTATGCTTATATCGATAACATCACCGAAGCACATAAAGCCCTGGTTAGTGAATTTGGCGGCACCCTGTTCACTATTGCAAAAGACGTGAAGCTGCAGGTTGAATTTAACCCGGCAAAGGTACAGGCATACCGGCTATTGGGCTACGAGGACCGTATGCTGGCCAAAGAGGATTTTAATAATGATAAAAAAGATGCCGGTGATATGGGCCTTGGCCATACTGTGACGGCCTTGTATGAAATTGTGCCTGCCGGGATAAAGGACGATTATGCCGGTAGTGTGGACCCTTTAAAGTATCAAAAAGCACTTCCTGTTAGTGTAGATAGATCATCAGATGAGATGATGACTATCAAATTCAGGTATAAAGACCCTGATTCGGCAACCAGTAAGTTAAGCCAGGTATCTATAAAAGATAATCCAAAGGCATTGGAGGCCACTTCTGTCGATTTCAGGTTTGCTGCTGCTGTTGCCGAGTTTGGGATGCTGTTGCGTGGGTCGCAATTTAAACAGCAATCAACCTATGTACAGGCTATCAGCCTGGCCAAAGGCGCCAAAGGGAACGACGAAGAAGGTTACCGGTCGGAATTTATCCGGTTGGCAGAGAGTGCAAAATCAATGGCAAACGAATTGGCATCCAAGTAAAATTGACCCATTCTCCGCTCGTCATTGCGAGGTACGAAGCAATCTCTGCACATGCTAATCCCGGAACAATAACTTTGTGGCGACTTGTAAACCGACTTCCTGGTCGCCACAAAAAGAAAGACTCGTGACTGTCCTGAGTAAAGATTGCTTCGTTCCTCGCAATGACGATTTTTTGAAGTGTATTGGTTCGGCGGAGTTTTTTGGCACAACAAATCTGGCCTATCGCCAATTTAATCCCCAATACGTGCACCAAATTTTCCACAAATCGCGGTCTCATTATTCCCACGGCGCTTAAATTATTAATCAATAGTAAAATTACTTTTTCGCTACAATAAAAATCAGCTATAAATCTTTAAAAATTATGTGGCATGCCTATTGCCTTATCTAGGTCAGTAGTATTGTTAAAAAACGTTGTAACTAAATTATTACAAAAGCCATCAATAGCTAACACGTTAATTTTAAAATACTTATATTAGCAACCATTAAATCTATTTATCATGTGCAAACTTGTAGTAATTGATGACAACCCGACAGATCACTATATTATGCAGCGCTTGTTGCATAATAATTATAACTGCCAGCAAGCTACTTACACTTTTGATGGCAGATTGGTTTTAGATTATTTAGAAGAAAATAAAGACAGCGGCACCATGCCGGATGTAATACTGCTTGACCTTGATATGCCACAGTTAACCGGCTGGGAGTTTTTAGATAAGCTGGAAAGCTTTAATGCGGATGCTCATAAAAATGTGCGGGTGCATATAATGAGTTCATCAATTCGCACGGCTGATGTTTTTCAATCGAAAAAATACGCCTGTGTTAATTCATTTATGACCAAACCATTATCACGCGACCTTGTAAACCAGGTGTGCGAACAAGCCAATCCATTTAATAATCAGCAGTTAAATACTGCATCGTAAATAAAAACCTTTGCCATTCATTAATGGCTTGATTTGCTGGGGCGCAAAATCATTTTTCACCATGCTGTTTGGGGTAAGGCCCGGCATATTTTTTGAATTTATCCGCTGTTGAAATAGAGCGGCTATAAATTATTTTAGTTAGCCCACCTCGCGTGGGCTATTTTTTTTATACGATGCCGCGGCCTGTTGCCAGGCGTTTGTACATCTAAATATTATTAGCTTATTTTTACAGCCATAATGGCTATCCGCAATAAAATATATTTCGCTTCCGATTTTCATTTGGGCACCGGCACTTACGCCAGCAGCCGCGAGCGCGAAGACCGCCTGGTGCGCTGGCTTGACATGATTAAAGCAGATGCCGCCGAAGTGTTTTTAATGGGAGATGTGTTCGACTTTTGGTTTGAATATAAAACAGTAGTTCCCAGAGGTTATATCCGTTTTTTAGGCAAGCTGGCCGAATTGAGCGATGCAGGAATAAAACTTTGGTTTTTTAAGGGCAACCACGACATGTGGATGTTTGATTATTTTGAACAGGAACTCGGCGCAACCATTATCAGCAACGAATTGGAGATTGAGCGCAGTGGAAAAAAGTTTTACCTGCACCACGGCGACGGACTTGGCCCCGGCGATACGTTTTACAAATTTTTAAAGGGCATTTTCCGGAGCAAGCTTTGCCAGTGGCTTTTTGCCCGTATCCATCCAAACCTGGGCGTGGGGGTTGCCAACTACTGGTCGAGGCACAGCAGGAAGGTAAACCTGGGTAAACCAGACAGTAAGCCCGGTGAACAAGAATGGCTGGTAGCTTTTTGCAATCAACTTTTGCAAACTCATTTTTACGACTATCTTATATTCGGTCATCGCCACCTGCCGCTGGATATCAAATTAAACGATAAAAGCCGCTACATAAACCTGGGCGAGTGGGTACAAGCCTCCAGTTATGCTGTTTTTGATGGAGAAAACGTGCGGCTTTTATACTTTGTAAAGTAAGTCTTTCCTACTCCACTTTATACCTGAACACCTGCCTGCCTAAATTTCCTTCAGCATCAATTCCTTCAACAACCACACGGTAAGTGCCTTTGCCATCAGCTTTAAAATATTCAAACGATGCTTTGCCGTCTTTATCGGTTATGATGTTTGGGTTCCAGTAGATAGTGCTGCGCAAATCGGTCATTTTTTGGTTGGTGTGCGCGTTATCATATTGCGGCGAGTAAAACTCGCGGGCTTTGTAGAAACCACTGGCGGTATAAACTATTACACCAGGGGCTTCTTTGTAATAGTTGTTTATTTTCCGTGCCCTTTTGGTGGTAACTACAATTACCCCGTTCACTCCAAAAGTGCCATATATTGCCCCACCATGCGTTCCAAGTATTATCTCAAAAGCGTCAACATCGTTGATATTTAATGCGTGGAGCGCTTCATAATCGCTTCTCGTGCCATCTATTACAACTGTCATCGGGGGGTCGGTGGTCCTTTTAAGTTCCTCATCGTAATACGGTCGTCCTTTAGAATGACCACTATAAAGTTTGCCAAATTGCACGGTAATGGAATTTAATTTTGACCCCAAACAATCCATAATCCGGCCACAGGCAAAGTTTTCAAAATCTTTCGCTGTCAATACCTGGTCGGCCTGGCCTTTACCGTTCAGATTTTCGGAGTTTTCAAGTTCCTTCGCAATTTCTTTATCTCGTACCACCACCTCCTTTAATTGCTGCACATGCCTATTGATGCCAAATTTTTCCTGCTCGTCGTAAAATAGCTTTGCGCTTTTTGAGTATGCATACAAATTACCCAGGTTGCCGGGCGTAATATTAAGCGACTGAACAACCGGCACGTTTATGGTGTCTGTTATTTTGTCCATTTCAATATCCACGTCTTTCTGACCTTTTGCGGTGCGGGCCTGTATTATAAACTTTGCGGTATCAGTAAACATTAAGTTGTCGAAAACAAACCTGCCGTTCGCATCGGCTGTGGTATCCAATACCATACCCCCTGCCGATTTGCTCAATAACCTGATTTTACCATTGGGTATAACAGCCTTGCCGTTTTTTATATACCCGGCCAGCCGCAAGCCCGGCTTTTCGGCCTGATAAGATATAGCCGGATAGCCGTTGTTTAATATTTTTTTCCATTCAAACCGCCGGTAACCCTGCGTAAGCATCAGCAGGTCGAGATCTGCCCGGGTATTATCGTTTTGATTTGTAAAATAATAATTGGGATTTTCAATATTGCCTTTTACTTCTGATGTTAAAAGCAGGTTGGTTAAAATGGTATTTTCTGTCGTTTCATCCACCGGTACAATCGTCTCGTCGGTAACGGCCACCGAAAACGTACCTGTTGCCGGCATATCCAGTTTGTTTTTTGCAACCAGGTTAATTTTTATCTTTTCGCGGGTTGTATAATTTTTTTTAACTGTATTTATATCCAATTTAAGCTGGTCGGCATTTTGCAAAAAAATCAAGCGCTCGTTAAGCGGTTCACCATCTGCCGAAAATAAAGTAA
Organism: Mucilaginibacter flavidus; assembly: GCF_024055575.1. Classification (GTDB taxonomy): domain Bacteria; phylum Bacteroidota; class Bacteroidia; order Sphingobacteriales; family Sphingobacteriaceae; genus Mucilaginibacter; species Mucilaginibacter flavidus. The sequence goes on from NZ_JAMXOE010000031.1 coordinate 54,302, forward strand.
ACTGTGCTATCCCCGCGGGAAAGAACTTTTTCGGGAAGCTGGCAATAAACTCTTTGCTATTCGGATTGCTTTTTGCCGCCGAATAAATTACCCCGCCTGATTGTGCTACAAGGATTAATGCTCCTTTTGGTTTTACGTTATCCCCGTTGTGTAATGTTATCGCAACGGTAATTGCCTCATCGGTTACGGTATCAATTGTTAAAGCGTATCCGGTATTGGTAGCCATTGGCAAATTAACCGTACATTCTGATCCGTCGGCAAACGTAGCCTTTGCTCTATATGTTTTACCGTTCAGCGGCCGGAATGTAAAGGCCCCCATACCCAAGTGTTCGCTGTTAAATACTGCCACACGTTTATCTTCATTATCAATTACCACGCCTTTTACATCAATACCCAGTCCGTTGGCTGCGATAGCTTTAAAAGCAACTTTCAACTTTACTCCGTTAAGCAAGCAACCCCCTTCGGGGAAAAAACTTATGGCCGGCTTTTCTTTTGAAGACTTACCTTCCTGCAAACTGTCTTTGGCTACACCCTTTAAATTGATGCCGGTTACAGGTATCGGTTGTTCAAAAAAACTGCTGCTACCATCATTAAGCATCAGGTTGGTGTAGGCCCTCACCCGATAATTTTTGGCAGACAGCGAATCGGGCAGGGCAAAATCACCCCAGGCGTAGCCGTTTGTAAGCAGTAACTTCAGTTGTTTTATTATTTTGTTTTGGTTGTTTATCAGCTCTACATGTAATACGCTGCTTAATACCGAAAGCACATGCCTGCCGCCGTCAGTTACATACGCTTTAAAATAGATGGTGTCTCCAATGGCATAGTACGGTTTGTCGAAATGCAGGTAGGCTTTTTCTGCCGGGTGATTGGTAGCATAAGTATTTAAACTATTGCTGATGCCTTTAATCAGGTTATTCACAGAGGTACTGTCTTTACTTACCTGGCCAAAGGCCAAACAAGGCACCATAAAACATAAAAGTAATACGCGTTTAATCATAGTTCTTATTCCACTTTATACCTGAACACCTGCCGTCCCAAATTCCCCTCGGCATCAATGCCTTCAACAACTACTTTGTAGCTGCATTTACCGTCGGCATTATAAAAATCGAATTGGGCGTTGCCGCTTTTATCGGTTGCTATTTCGGGGTTCCAGTAAATGGTGGTGCGTAAATCTGCAAGTTTGTTGTCGGTAGCGCTCTCATATTTAGGCGAGTAAAACTCGCGGGCTTTGTAAAAGCCTCGTGCGGTTATGTGGAGGATGCCTTTGGAGCTAATTTCGTTTGCCTGCAAACCATGCTTTAATGTGATGATGAATGCTCCTTCAGTACTCAAATCTCCCACCGTAGCATTTGTTGCTATTTCAATTTTATCGACTAGCGCCGTACTTATCGAGTTTATATCAAATCCCGCAGGCATCTCAGAGCCGTCAATAACAATTCGAATAGGTGTTGGGGGGCTCGCCATGGTTATACGCTTATAAGCTACCGATTGACCTATTATACCCGTTGAGACGAAGATAACACCGGGTATTCTGCCATCAAGGCGCTCTGAAAGCAGGCCGCCATAGGTGATATCATTGCCATGAATTATATAATCAGCTACACCGTAGCCCCTGGTAATAGCCGGCTTATCCAGTTTATGTGCGTTTATTTTTACCTCTCTAAGCATTTTCCCTGTAATTAAACCCTGGGCATATAATTGGTCGTGCTGCTTTTGATGGGTTTTCATGTAAGCAATTAATCCTGTATCCACTCTCGTGGCCTGTGGTTGTTGGTAAAACGTAACCGGCACAGGCTTATCCGCATTATACGTCAACACCGTATTATTACTCCCCTTGGCATTTACTGCCTGCAAAATAAATTTCGCCGAATCCATATAAACCAAATCGGTAAAGCGGAAATTCCCTTTATCATCGGTAACTGCGCTTAATATTCCCCGGCCGCTAAATGGTGCAATTAACGATACCGCTCCTTTATTCAAAGCGCGACCGCCCAGCATTTTTGCCGTACCGGCTATCTCCAGCGATTTTTCGGGTTGATAAGCCAGCGGCGGGTAAGCATTATTAAGCAAGGGCTTCCATTCAAACCTGCGGTAGCCGTGGGTAAGCATTACCAGGTCGAGGTTGCTGCGTGCATCGTCATTAATATTTGCGAAATAGTAGTTTGGCTGTTCTACATCACCTTTCATATCCGAGGTGAGCAGTATGTTGGCCAGGATACTGCTTTCGTCGCTTTCGTTTACTGATACTTTACCCTCATCTACAACCGATACCGAAAAATGGCCCATACTTGCGGAGTCTGCTCGATTTTTCGCAAGAAGGCTGATATTTACTTTTTCTCTCGCAGCATAAACAGTTTTATCGCTTTTTATATCAAGCTTAAGCTGGTCGTAATTTTGCACAAAAAATAGCCGTTCGCATAATGGCTCGCCCGCCGGCGAAAACAAGGTAACCGTTGCAACGCCCGTATGTAAGTGCCGCTTAGCAATATCAAGCAAAATCACGCTGCTATCCAGTTTGCAGATAACCGATGTAGCCACCCCGCCCGAATAAATCAACAGCGTATAGTCTTTATCCCGGTTTTGGGCAAAGCAGACCTTGTTGGCTTCAATCCGCACCGATGCTTTGGGTAACGAATCGTTGTTTACCGTTAAAACCAGGCCCGATGTTCCTGCGTCCGGCAGTTTAGCCACACTCTGCATTCCATCAGCATAAGTTATTCTGGCGGCGTAGCTTTTACCTTCCTGGGGCTGTAAGTAAAAATACCCCATGCCCAAATGGGTTGAGGCAAAACGGCATATTTCGGTATTGTTATTATCCAATACCACCCCTGCCACATCAATCCCCTTGCCATTTGCACCAACTGCCTTAAAGGCGATTTTTGACTTAAGGCCATTTCCCAGGTTGCCGCTCTCGGGAAAAAATTGAACATCAGGTTTTGAATTTATTTTTGCCCCTGCAGGCGTGCTTTCGGCAATCTTTTCCTTTTCGGTCGAGCCAACCGAAACCACCTGCTCAAAAAAGGACGCATCAGCTTCGTTGCGCATCCATTGGGTGTAAGCCCGAATGCGGTAATTGCCTTTTGGCAACGAGTCGGGCAATAAAAAATCGCCCCAGGCAAGCCCGTTTACCAACTGTAGCTTTATTGATTGATCTATTTTATTATTGGTGTTGATCAAATCGACGTGCAAAACACCACTTAAGGTTGATAGCTGGTGCCGTTCGCCAAAAGTAACGTAGGCTTTAAAATAAACGGTATCGCCAGTGGCGTAATAAGGTTTATCAAATTGGAGGTATACCTTCTCTGTGAGGTGGGTTGCTAAAAAGGTTTTTAATTTGGAGATTACCGGGTTGCCGAAAGTGCCTGCATTCTGCCCATGAACTCGGCAGAAACACAGCATCAGGCAGGCGATTATCAGTTTTTGCTTCATTAGGATTTAACAGATTGCGTGCAGGTGATCGGTTTAAATTGGTATTTGATATAAAGCTACGGAAAAGGTTAAACAATATTCCGTCCTGATTAAAAAATGGAATAACTGATAATCAGCATGTTTCACAGCGTTCCGGGTGTTCCGCGTGGGAAAATGGAACGCTACGTGGCCTTTTTGTGATATAAAAGTTCGTACTTTAATCTTAATTAGCTCCCGCTTTTTCCATCCCTCAATTAAATTATATAACTTTCGCCGGGTGATTAAACTTTATCATTGTGTTAGTTAAAACTTTTGGAAGCGCAGTTTACGGCATCGAAGCCATTACCATAACCGTCGAGGTAAACATCAGTGGCGGCGGCAAACCTTTTTATTTGATAGTGGGTTTGCCCGATAACGCTGTGCGTGAATCCATGCAGCGCATTGAGGCCGCGTTGCAAACCAATGGGTTCCGGATGCCGCGGCAGAAGATAATAGTAAACATGGCCCCCGCCGATATCCGCAAGGAAGGCTCGGCATACGACCTTACCATTGCTACGGCCATATTGGCCGGCTCGGGCCAGGTTGATGGCGAAAACCTGGACAAGTATCTGATAATGGGCGAACTATCACTTGATGGTACGGTACAACCCATTAAAGGCGCTCTCCCAATAGCCATACAGGCGCGTAAAGACGGCTTTAAAGGTTTTATATTGCCCAAACAAAACGCCCGAGAAGCTGCCATTGTTAACGACCTGGAAGTGTACGGGGTTGAAAGCCTGACCGAGGTTGCCGGCTTTTTTGACGGCACAACGCAACTTACCCCCGTAATTGTTGACACCCGTGAAGAATTTTATAAAAGCCTTACCGCTTACGACAGCGACTTTAGCGAAGTACGTGGCCAGGAGAACATAAAACGCGCCCTTGAGATTGCTGCTGCGGGCGGACATAATGTGATATTGATTGGTCCGCCGGGAGCGGGGAAAACTATGTTGGCGCGCAGGCTGCCGTCAATTTTGCCACCTTTAAGCTTGTATGAATCGTTAGAAACTACCAAGATACATTCGGTTGCAGGCAAGCTATCTGCCGCTGATGCATTGGTAACCACGCGGCCATTCCGCTCGCCGCACCACACAATCAGCGATGTTGCCCTGGTTGGCGGTGGCAGCAATCCCCAACCCGGCGAAATTTCGCTGGCCCACAATGGCGTATTATTTTTAGATGAATTGCCCGAGTTTAAACGCAGCGCCCTGGAGGTAATGCGTCAGCCGTTGGAAGAGCGGCGGGTAACCATATCGCGCGCAAAGTTTACCGTTGATTATCCTAGCAGCTTTATGCTGGTGGCGAGTATGAACCCCTGTCCTTGCGGATACTTTAATCATCCGGAAAAGGAATGCATCTGCCCGCCGGGTATGGTTCAAAAATATTTAAGCAAAATATCAGGCCCGCTGCTCGACCGTATTGACCTGCATGTGGAGGTTACCCCTGTCAACTTTACAGAGCTGGCCAGCGACCGCCTTGCCGAAAAAAGCGAGCTTATCCGCGACCGTGTGATCAAAGCCCGCGAAGTGCAGGCCACACGTTTCGGCAGCAAACCCGACCTGCATGCCAATGCCCAAATGAGCCCCCAAATGGTACGCGACATCTGCAAAATCACACCCGCCGGTCAGGCACTGCTGAAAAAAGCTATGGAAAAACTAGGGCTATCGGCACGGGCTTATGACCGGATTTTAAAAGTATCGCGCACCATAGCCGATTTAGCGGGTAGCGAAGAAATTGAGCTGGAGCATTTGGCAGAGGCGATTAATTTCAGAAGTCTGGATAGAGAGGGGTGGGCAGGGTAATGATTGAACAACGAACACTGACTATGGAACTGTGAATTAATAAAGTTAAGCTTCGATTCCAATGAATTTAAAATTAGGACTATTTTTACTTATTACCCTTAGAACAATACCGTTGTTTGCCTCGGCGCCGGATACTGTCAGGTTATATTATAAAATAGCCGAATTTGAATTGTCGGCCTGCAATCAAAAGAAATTAGATTCATTGTGTAAATCGTTTAAAGGTGTCGATAATTTGCACATTACAGGTTTTGCTGATTATTTAGGGACCGGGCCGGATAATGCAGTGCTTTCTCAAAAGCGTGCCGAAATTGTTGCCGCCTATATCAAATCACATATAAACCTGGTAGTTGCCGCCGACTGGAAAGCCGTGGAAATGAGCACGGCAAAAAAGGGGCCCTTAGGTGATCCGTTTAACAGAAGGGTCGACATCGTGATTAATAAGATTGTTCATACAAAGGTGGTCGCCCAGCCGCAATTGCCCCCACCGCAATTCACTGATAAAATAGCCCATTTATCAAACATTGAAGTTGGCGGCAGTCTGGCGTTGGAAGAATTGACCTTTCAATCCGCACGGCATTTTTTGAACCCCGAATGTGAAGCCAATTTGAAGATTTTGCTAAGCTACTTAAAACAGCACGACAATATCAGGTTTGAAATACAGGGACACATATGCTGCGACAACGGGCCGGACGGAATGGATATCGATTCCAGGGACTATAAGTTGTCGGTAAATAGGGCCAAATTTATCTACGACTATTTTGTAAAAAACGGCATCGATGCCAAACGAATGACCTACAAAGGCCTGGCAAGCACCAAACCCAAAGTTTACCCAGAGCTTACCGATCACGACAAATATTTAAACAGGCGGGTTGAGTTATTGATTACCGGCAAATAACAACGCTAAGTTTGCAAACATTGCCCTTAAGCCTTTACCCGCACAATCCCAAACTGTTGAAAATAACACACTTCCATATAATTAAATGTGCGCATATACTTTAATTTTCAAGCCGCACCACGGGATCGTCATTCACAATAATTTTATTGAGATCGATAAGCTTATTCATTAAGCTTTCAATATTTACTGGTTTTGATATGTAGTCATCCATACCCGCTTTAATACATTCGTCACGGTCTTCGCTCATAGCATTTGCTGTCATTGCAGCAATTAAAGGCCTGGTACCGTATTTTTTCCTGATAACCCGTGTTGCTTCAAGCCCGTCAATATTGGGCATCTGCATATCCATTAAAACAAGGTCGTAAGTTTTATTTTCCATTAAATCCAGTACCTCCTGGCCGTCATTTGCAAGGTCGGGCTGGTAGCCAAGCTTATTAAGTATCCTTGTAATTAATTTTTGATTCATTAAATTATCTTCGGCAACAAGCATGTTAAATGGATATTGTAATGCAAAATCTTCTGATAGCAACGCCTTTTTCATTTCGGGTTGTACAGCACCCCGTTTTTTTACATCCATTGCAATTACGTTAAATAACTGCTGCTGCTTTACCGGCTTTGTTAAAACAGATGTAAAAAGATGACCGTGTGTTTTACGCGTTTCGTTCCCGATTGAACTTAATAACACAACAGGCATATCCGCCTGTAAGGCTTTTATCTGGCCCGCCAGCGTTATGCCATCCATGTCCGGCATCTGCATATCGGTGATCACCATGTCGAAATCTTTTTGCACCGCTAAAATTGCGAGTGCCTCTTTACCAGAACTAACTGCGGTTACAATTATTTTCCATTTTTTTAGCTGCGTTTTTATAATTCTCAGGTTGGTATCGTTGTCATCTATTACCAGTACCTTTTTTCCATCGCAAACTGTAGCTTCATAATGCTGCTTAACCGCAGTGTTTTCGCCCTTTTTTGCTTTAATACTAAAAGTAAACTTGCTACCCACGCCATATTCGCTTTCTACATCTATGCTTCCCCTCATTAAATTTACCAGCCTTTCGCAAATAACCAGGCCTAAGCCGGTTCCGCCGTATTTACGCGACACGGAAGAATCTACCTGATTAAATGCCTGGAACAGTTTGCCTAAATGCTGTTGCGGGATACCTATGCCTGTATCGCTTATAGCAAAATTTAAATCAAATTCATCTCCTTGCGGTTCACCTTTGGTAACCATCAGGAAAACCTCGCCTTTATGAGTAAATTTAATAGCATTGCCAATAAGATTGGTTAAAACCTGGCGCAACCGTAACCCATCAGCATTAATATTAGCAGGTATCATGTCGTCAACCTGGTATATCAAATCAATGCCGATGTCGGCCGCTTTTGCTGCGAATAGTTCCAGTACATCTTCGATGCATTTACGCAGGCTAAAATCGTAGGGATCAAGCTCCAGGTTGCCCGATTCTATTTTGGAGAAATCCAGGATGTCATTAATTACAATTAACAACGACTCGCCGCTGTTTACGATGGCATCAGTATACTCACGTTGCTCGTTATCAAGACTTGTTTCCGACAATAACGAAGCCATCCCCAAAACACCGTTCATTGGCGTCCGTATTTCATGGCTCATAGTTGCCAGGAAGGTGCTTTTGGCCCGGTTCGCTTTATCAGCTTCCAGGCGGGCCTTTTCAGCCATGATACGGGCCTGTGCTTCCTGTGTTCTTTGAATAGTTAGTTCCTGGTTTAAACGTTCGAGTGATTTAGATTTTTCCTGTAGTTCGTCCTGCTGTTCTAAAAGCTCTTCTGATTGTAACTGCAGTTCCTCTGACTGCGTTTCCATTTCTTCTTTTTGTAATTGCAGTTCATTGTTTAACGCTTTCAAATTAAAAGCCTGTAATTCTATCTCCTGCGTGCGGGCTTTCACCTGTATTTCTAACACATCTTTTTGTTTTCTTACAAATCTTAACCTTATTAAATAAAACAGGTAAAACCATAGTATAAAAAACAGTATAGTGCCTGTTTTAAACCACCATGTCATCCAAAAGGGGGCCTTAATAACAATGTGAAGGGTAGCGGGACTTTCACTCCAAATGCCATCATTATTTGCAGCTTTAACCTTAAAAATATATTCGCCGGGGTCGAGATTTGTGTAGGTAGCCTTACGTTGATTGCCTACAAATTGCCATTCTTTATCAAAGTTTTCAAGCTTATAGGCATAAGTATTATTTTCGGGTATGGTATAATCAAGGGCGGCAAACTCGAGTGTAAAGACGGACTGGGAATAGTCGAGCTGAATTTTACTTGTTGTACCTATACTCTGTCGAAGAGGCGAGTTGGGCGTATCAAACTTTACAGGCTTATTAAATAATTCGAAGCCGGTATTAACCACCCGGGGCTTGTTATTATTACTAAACAGTTTATTGGGGTTAATAATAGTAAACCCATTAATACTTCCCAATGCAATTTCACCGCTTTTTAACCTGGCGCCGGCTCCGAGGTTAAATTCTTTGCTTTTTAAACCGTTATAGTACCCAAAGTTTTTATACTCCCCGCTTGCCGGGTTAAACCGCGTTACCCCCTGCAGCGTACTTAGCCAAAGGTAGCCCGAACCGTCACCCGTAATGTAATTAACCGTATTGTTTATTAGACCATTGGTTTCGTTGTATATCTTAAAAGTGTGATTTTTAATATTGTAGCAATTTAAACCGCCTTCCATTGTCCCTATCCACATGTTCCCTTTCTCGTCCTCATAAAACGTGCTGATAACATTACTGGCCAACTTGCTGTTATGAATATTTATTTGTGCAAATTGATGAGAAGCCGGGTTAAATACAGATATCCCGTTTGAATATCCCCCGGCCCAAATATTACCTTCTTTGTCTTCGTAAAGGGCTTCAATGGTGTTATCGGCTAAACTGTTACTTGTTTTTTTGTTATTTAGATACCGGGTAAACGAATTGGTTCTGGGATCGTATTCACTCAATCCGCCATCCTCCGATCCAATCCAGATATGGCCGTTATGGCCCTCAAGCAGCGCATAAATGGCGTTCGATGTGATATCTACCCGGCCATTTCCTTTTATGTGGTGTTTGAATTGACCTGTGTTTGGGTTGAAGCAATCCAGTCCACCTGAATATGTTCCAACCCAAACAGCATCATTTTTTTTATTAATGAGTACACATGAGGTGAAGTTGCTCACCAAACTATTTGCACTTTTTGAGTTGTGCTGATAATAAACAGACCGTTGGTTGGCACGGTTAAAATATTCGAGACCTACATCTGTGGCGAGATACAGGTTTCCGGTTTTGTCTTCGGTAATGCCCCTTACAATATTTTTTGCTGAAGGGGTGTTTGTTAATGATGCCTGGTAAACCGGGAAAATTGATAGGTTTTTATCATATTTGAGGAGGCCCTCACTGGAGGTCCCGATCCAAAGTATCCCGGCATTGTCTTCGTATAAGGCATATACGCCATCGTTGGGCATCGCGTTACTTCCATTGGTGTTTTCGTTTATGGGGATTAGCTTCCGGTTGGCCGCATCAAATAACTGCAGGGTTGTATTTGAACCTATCCAAAATTTATTGCCGGCCGTCTTTGCCAACGAGTAGATAGGATTGACACCACCTGCTGAATTTTTATCCGGGTTAATAGCGTAGCTTTTAAATTTATGACTGTTTTTTTCCAGCAACCTCAAACCTTTGCTGGTACCAACCCAGATGTTATCGTTTTCGTCGCCTGTTATGGCATTAATACTGTTTGCCGACTTACCACTGGTTTTGTCAACAAAACGCTCCCATTTTCCGGTGGCCAGGTTAAGCATATTTAATCCTCCGGCTGTTCCAACCCATAAATGTTTGTTACGATCCTCAAAAATTGAAAAAACGGATGAGTTGCTAAGCGACGCTGAATCACCGGGACTATTAACAAAACGCCTAAATCTGCCGGTGTATTTGTTGTATAAATTTAACCCGTTTTCGGTCCCGATCCATAGGTTTTTTTCACGATCGGAGTAAATGAAAGTTATATTATTACTGCTTATTGAAAGTGAATTTAGGTTGTCGTGCTGAAATGTTTGAAATGAGTCGTGAGCGCGGTCATATTTACTCAATCCGCCAAGCCTGGTGCCCACCCAAATGCTGCCTTCTGAATCTTCGCAAACGGAGTTTACGTTATTTGCGGGAAGCGTTTTGGGGTTATTCCCAATGTGTTTGTAAACAACAAATTTAAAGCCGTCGTATTTATTTAAACCATCCTGTGTCCCAAACCACATAAAACCATACCTATCCTTGGTTACACATAGTATCGAGTTTTGCGAAAGGCCATTGGCGCTGTTTAATGCAGTAACATTCAGCGTCATTTCCTGCGAAAGCGACACAAATGATTGCAGACAAAGAAGAAATATTAAAATATATTTACCGGACCTCATTTGGCAGAACACTGTAAAGTAGGTATTATACGAAAATACAAGGCTGAATGTTTACGACTTGCAAACAGAATCAATTAAAAGCAATTTTTGCTAATCTTAGGTTAAAAAACACTTCGTCTTAAAGTATTGGTTAAACGCAGCGTTGAAGGGCGAGAACTAAACAGGTGTTGACTTGAAAAACGGCGGCGCGTTTAAAAAACTGTATATTATACTAATCATAATTATCGTGCTTTAATAATATTGATAATAAGCAGAATTTATTGAGCCTGTACGTTTTAAGCCGTTTCTGCACAATTATGCCTAATTTACTGATGTTCAGGAATATATTGGAACGGGTTTTGTTTAATCGCTATCCTCTTAAACGTCACACTTAATATTAATAATTATGATTAATTTATTAATGATAGACGACGACCCCATCGAACATTTAATTATGCAGAAGATGCTGGATAAATTTCATTTGTTCCCCCATGCTTCGCACAGCCAGGATGCGCGCTTAAGTATCGATCTTATTGAAAGTTTTTATTTGTCGCCGGATGTATTACCTGATGTTGTTTTCTTAGACCTCAATATGCCGGGTTTTAACGGCTGGGACTTTCTCGATAGCTTTGAGCATATTTATAAACGGATAAAAAAAACAATAGATGTTTATATTCTTTCCTCATCAATTGATCCTAAAGACCAACTGCTGGTTGATAAATACGCCTTTGTAAAGGCAAATATCAGTAAGCCTGTAAAGCTGGAAACACTGCTTAACCTGCATTCGTTGTACCACGCTACGCGGCAGGCCGCGGGTTAGTTTAAGTCCGGAGTCTTTAGTCTAAAGTCCAAAGTCAGCCCAAGATCTCTTTTGCTTCAGACTAAAGACTCCGGACTTAAGACTACCTTTTCCCCTTGTCGCTGTAGCGTTCAAAGCTTATATTGCGTAATGATATACAAGCTATTAAACCGCCACATGAAAATTAAATTACTCGTTGTTTTATCTGTAGTTGCATTGTCGCTATCATCTATTTCATCCTGCAAAAAAAATGGTGTTTCGCCTAAGAGCTTCGTACAGGTTGATTATACCAAAAACGGGCAAACCATTGCGCTGGCCAAAGGCCAATTGCTGCAACTAACGCTTAATAACCCGGCTGATGGCGGTTACACTTTCGATCCGCCTCAATTTAATACACAAGTTTTAACATTGGTAAGCCACTCTCATACTAACCCCGGTGCAAACGCCCCTGTAGGTTATGCCGGTACTGATACCTGGGAATTTAAGGCGCTGGCCGCAGGCGAAAGCACGCTAACCGTAACCGCTACACGCTCATTCGACAAAAGCAATCCTTCCACTATTTTTAGCGGTAAGGTAACTGCAAATTAGCCCAACAAATTGTTTAGCGCGGCATATTGCAATAGCATAATGGTTTTGGCGTCCATTATTTCGCCCGTTTTAATCATGCCCAACGCTTCGGTAAATGGTAGCTCAAGCACTTCAATATTTTCACTTTCCTCTTCAAGCCCGCCACCTTCGGTAACTTTCATTTCTTTGGTGTATTCGGCCACAAAAAAATACAATATCTCGGTTACCGAGCCAGGCGACATATAAGCCTCAAATATTTTTTCGACATGGGTTATTTTAAACCCGGTTTCTTCCTCGGTTTCGCGCCTTATACAATCTTCGGCATTATCGGTATCTAATAATCCTGCACAGGCCTCAATCAAATACCCCGAAGCATTGCCATTTATAAAGGTGGGCATCCGGAACTGCCGGGTTAATATTACCGATTGCTTTTCTTTATCATAAAGCAGGATGGTGGCTCCGTTGCCCCTGTCATAAGCTTCGCGGTTTTGGACTAAAACCTCACCCTTTTGAAGGATTTCGTAAGTTACTTTTTTAAGCGTGTACCAGTTGTTTGATAGGATCTCGGTATTCAGTATTTTTATGTTGCTCACTGTTGATAATTTAGGATAGATTTTTTTTAAATAACCGAATTATTAACGGCAAACTAAAATGGAAATTATACATGGGAACATTACCGGTCTATCCTCCTTTCCGGGCTAGCGCCAGGTCGCGGAGGTGTCGGACCAGCACGCCGCATTTGGGCCGTCAGGGTCCAAAATTATTCACTCATTCAAATACAATCTCTTTTAATTAATTAATTATCAATGTGTTTCATGATGTTGGAAATCATAAACCCGGAAGCGCTGATTACCAACGCTTTGCAAACAGCTAAAATTTAAATAATTGATAATGAGAATGTTTCACAGCGTTCCAGGTGTTCCGTAGAAAAATGGAACGCTTGGTTTCGGCGGCAGGAGAACTTCCGGCCCGGGCAAACCCACATTAGCGAAAGTCTTCTTCTCTATTCCGATTGATATAACGTGACGCCCAACATTCTCATGTTTTTTGCACCAAAATGGATCTTTTACCTTTATTTTCGGATTAGGATTACCACCATTAAAAGCGCACATATGGCAGCAACAGAAAATAAAACAATAACTGTATCAGCAACAATCAACGCGGGCGTTGAAAAGGTGTGGGAGTTTTGGACAAAACCCGAACACATAACCCAATGGGCCTTTGCATCCGACGATTGGCATGCGCCTTATGCCGATAACGACGCTCAAACCGGGGGAAATTTAAAACAACCATGGCCGCGAAAGACTGCAGCTTTAGCTTTGATTTTGAAGGCGTTTACAGTAATGTGAAAGAGCACGCGCTGATTGAATACGCCATGGCGGATGGCCGCACCGTTAAAATTGAGTTCGGCGGCAACGATAATACCACCGAAGTTGTGGAAGAATTTGTGCCGGAAAGCCAGAATCCTATTGAGATGCAGCGCGGCGGCTGGCAGGCTATTTTGGATAACTTTAAGAAATACGTTGAGGCGAATTAGTTTTAAGTCCGCAGTCTTAAGTCGTTAGTCACCAGGTAGCTTCTGACTCAGGATTTTTGGCTTAAGACTTAATAAGTACACTAAATTGATAAATATTTATTGCACAGGTAATACATGTTAACAACACTCCTGTATATTTGCTATAAGGGTAGCCCTAATCACCCCGGATTATTAGCTAACTTAAAAAAACTCAACCATGATTGAAACAAAAGCTTATGCTGCTCAAAACGAGCACACCCCTTTGGCCCCCTGGACATTTGAACGCCGCGAAGTAGGGCCGCACGATGTTCAGTTCGATATTTTATTTTGCGGCGTTTGCCACTCCGATTTACACCAGATAAAAAACGACTGGTTTCCAGGCATTTTCCCAATGGTGCCGGGTCACGAAATTGTTGGCCGCGTAATTAAAGTTGGCGACCATGTTAAAAAATTCAAAGTTGGTGACCTGGCCGGTACCGGCTGTATGGTGGATTCGTGCCGGGTATGCGAAAATTGTAAACGTGATTTGGAGCAATACTGCTTAAAAGGCAGTTCGCAGACCTACAATGGCCTTGAGCAGGATGGTAAAACGTCAACCTACGGCGGCTACTCAAACACCATTGTAGTTAATGAAGACTTTGTACTTCATGTATCTGACAAGCTTAGCCTGGCTGCCGTAGCGCCACTTTTGTGTGCCGGTATAACTACCTATTCCCCGCTAAGGCACTGGAAAGTTGGCAAGGGCCATAAACTGGCAGTACTGGGCCTGGGCGGCCTTGGCCACATGGCAGTAAAATTTGGCGTTGCCTTTGGAGCTGATGTCACCGTATTGAGCACATCGCCCAAAAAAGAAGAAGATGCCAAAAAACTTGGTGCTCACCATTTTGTGGTTACCACGGACGAAGCACAGGTAAACGCAGCAAGGGGGACTTTCGATTTTATATTGGATACCGTATCAGCCCCGCACGATTTTAACATGTATCTTTCGTTGCTTCGTACTGATGGTACACATATTTGTGTTGGTGTACCTCCGGAGCCTGCACAGATAGCCGCATTCAGCTTACTGGGCGGTCGTAAAAGCCTTGCCGGTTCGGGCATCGGCGGTATAGCCGAAACCCAGGAAATGCTTGACTATTGCGCCGAAAATAACATTGTGTCAGACATCGAAATGATCGACATTAAAGATATCCAAGCCGCTTACGACCGTATGGTTAAAGGCGATGTGAGGTATCGTTTTGTAATTGATATGGCTACGCTGTAATTGTTTAGCGTTTAAGAATTGAAAGGCATCTGCATTTGTTTGTGGATGCCTTTTTTGTGTGCGCCCGGCACGGGCGCAAACTATAGGGTGGAAGTCCCGAACGCGCCTTGATAGTGGGAAGCGTTAACCCAAGGCAAGGGTGTCCTCCGCGAGGAGGAATCTGAAGGAAGCCGGCGGTAAATCTCTGGCCTGACGAACAGGAAGCAGATCAGGCAATGCCATGTGGGTGAGTTTGCACAACAAAACAAAGCCCGAAACTATCCG
>NZ_JAMXOE010000032.1 GCF_024055575.1 Mucilaginibacter flavidus
AATTATCGCTTTTTAAAACTTGAGGGGGTGTGTTTTTCAATATTTACCAAAAAAAGCTTCTATTTAACACAAACCCCATTTTAATTCTATTTTTTATTTTTACCGGACAACAGTGATACCAAAGTGCTTATTTTAGGACGGGGATATTGTTCTCGATAAGTACCCTTTTTAAATTATCGCCCCAAAAAGGAGTACCTTCGTAATAATCCACACAATCCTTTAATGTTTTTAAATCACTTAATTTAGGAAGTATATCGTGTTCAAAGTCAGCTGTAATTATGCTCACAAATTCAACAAATTCGTCGCCTGTTTTAACCGAATAACCAGTTTGGTTTCGATGTTTATTAAACTCCTTTGCCTTGGTCAGATAAGCGCCCTGTCTTAAACCTACCGTTAGGTCATGAATATTTGGACTCGCCTTTGGGTTTTTCATTGTTGCCTTTAGCCCAACTCCTATATTGAAACAAAAACTTACATCATCCTGTAGATTCCATGAAAAGTTTTGAAGATTGATTATAGTAAAGAAATCGTCGTTACCGCGCCACCACGTTTGGCCTTTCGTTAAATAACCTTGCTGTTTAAGTAACGGTTTCAAATATTCTTTGATGAATTTTAATTGCATTTCTTTCCCAGTCAAACCTTTTACTGATAGGGGTTGATTTAAATTTTTAGCGTCGGAGTTAATATCGTTTTGCCACCGACTTTTAATTATGGAAAAAATGCTCATATTGTCTTAATTCCTAATCCATAATCATCCCCCAACACCCACTTCCCATCAACAAACTCCGGCATTTTATACGGATTATTACTCGTTAAAAACGGCCCGTCTAAATCGGCCCAATCACATTGCGGAGCAAGTGCTATCCCGGCCAGGGTGGCGCAGCTGGTTTCACTCATGCAGCCAATCATCAGCTTAAGACCGAGCTGGTTTGCTTTTAGTATCATCTGGTGAGCCTCGTGCATGCCTGCAGATTTCATCAGTTTAATATTGATGCCATGATACACGCCTTTTGCCCTCTCAACATCGGGCAAGCGCTGCACCGCTTCATCGCCGATGATGGGGATCGGGCTGCGCTCGGTAAGCCAGGCATTGCTGTCGATATCGGTTTTCAGCATGGGCTGCTCTATCAGTAACACACCCTGCTCGTGCAGCCAGTGGCAAAGGTCGAGGCTTTGCTCCAAATCGGTCCAGCCCTGATTGGCGTCAACAAACAATGGTTTATCGGTTACTGAGCGAATGGTATTGATCAGCTCTCTATCGCTGTCGCGGCCAAGTTTTACTTTTATTATTTTACAGTCCGGCGCTTCCTTTACTTTTTGGATGATGACTTCGGGCGTATCAATCCCGATGGTGAAACTGGTTGCCGGCATATTTGCAGGGCTGCTACCCAGCAACTGCCAACAGGGTTTGTTTTGCAGCTTGCCATCCAGGTCGTGCAGGGCAATGTCGATGCCTGCCTTAATGGCGGGGTTGCCGGGGGCAATTTCATCCAGGTAAGCTATTATCGCGTCAAAATCAAAAGGGTATTTAAACTGCGCGGCATCCACCTTGCCTAAAAAATCGGTGGCGGTTTGAAAGCTCTCGCCCATGTAGGGCACCATTGACGCCTCGCCGTAACCGGTTTTGCCTTCGTGCTCAACTTGTATAAGCATAAGCGGCGTTGAGGTACGCGAAAATTTCGCAATTGTAAAAGTGTGCCGCAGCAACAGTTCGAATGGTTGGTAAGTCAGCTTCATGTTAAATTCAAAGCTAAAATTTTCCGGTCGGATTTGATGCTTATCTTTGCGGCCATGGGCCAACAAATTTATCATCCGTTCCAATCTTTTAAATTCGGCAACCGCAATTGCTTTTTAACCGGGCAGGCGCTAACGTCGGAAGAGGAACGCGTGCAGGTGTTTCCCCAATGGTTAATGAGTCTTTACGAGCTGGAAGATAAGCCATTTAAGATGCTTGATGAAAGCATGGCCACCTATAAAGATATTAAAATACCCTGTGCCGCTGCAGTAAATGACGAATACCTGGAGCCGCTTGAAAATAAAATTGCCGCTGCCTTTGAATCGGGTTACGATGCTGTTAAAGAATTAGATGACCAGCTCCTTTTTCAATGGGCGGCCAAAATGTTGTACGGGTTAATTTTTAATGAAGTGCAAGGCGGAATAAAACTACAGCACTCCAAAGGCGAAGAATTTAATATATCACAATCAATCATACACAAATTCGATAACCTGCATTTAATGCTGCAAAGCCTTAATCTGCCGCTTGTGTTTGAGGACTTTAAGCCTTACAGCATCTTCCTTTTTAAGGTTGATAATAACCCGCTGGAGTTTGGATACCGAGATGAAATAAACACACTTACGTTTTCGCTCCGCATACGCGATTTTGGGCTGGTGATGTGCCTGCAGGATAATGGCGCAAATTATTCGTACCACCGCGAGATGTATGATAAGATAAAGAATGAGGTGTTGCACCCAATACAATTTGAGGAGTTTTGCGGGCGGGTATTTTACTCGGCTTACCTGTTTAACCGCCTGCCGGAGTATAATGTACTGGAGGCCAACGACGAAATTTATATTGAGGCGATGCCTTTGCGCGGTACCAGCAGCAAGCCATTGTTTGATACCTGGCTAAATAAAATATACGGACAGGTGCTGGAAAGCTTCTGGAAAAACTGGGGCTTTTTACTGCTCGAGATTATTAAAAATCCCGAGCAGCCTATGAGTTTTTTATTTAATCCGGATGGCAGCTATATCAATGCATCCACGATTGAACTTTCTCGGTAATTTGATTTATAAACCCGTTTACAACGTGCGGGTGCAACGCAATGGTTATTAACAACCCGCTCAGTGCGCCAAACATGTGCGCATCGTGATTGATATTATCTGCGGCACGCTTGGCAGCATAATTACAATAAATAAGGTAAAGTACACCAAAAACCACAGCCGGCATTTGAAATCCGGGTATCAGCATAAGCCCCAGCGGTGAAACAGGGCTATACAGAATATAGCTGAATATAACCGCACTCACTGCACCAGAAGCCCCGAGGCTGTGATACCATTCGTCGTTTTTATGCTTGTAAACTGTGGGCAGGTCACTTAAAATCAGGCTGACAAAGTATAGCACCCCAAACTGCCAGTGCCCCAGAACCGGTTCAAGCCCAAACGCAAAAAAGGAAAATGAAAGCATGTTAAACAGCAAGTGCATGATGTCGGCGTGAATAAATCCACTGCTCACAACGGTATAAACACGCTGACCGCGGTATATGCTGAACGGGTGCAATATCAATTGGGCATAAATGTTATCGCTATAAAATGCCCAAACCGAAGTAAGAATAGTAAAAGCAAATATAAAGGAGGCCACCGGGGCCGTCTGCAAATATTCCATTATTTCAAATCGAGTTTAGTATCGGTAACAATCCTGCCTACCGGGTAGCGAAGATATGTTTTTTCGAAATAGATAGAGTTGCGGTACAAAAAGTTTAATTGTGCGCCCGCGCTGGCGGCCAGTTTAGGGTCCTTTGCTTTGGCATCATCCAGTTTCTTCTTTAGCTCTGTATCGGTTTTCAGCATCTCAGCGGCTTTGTCTTCAAACACATAATTGCTGAAATATTCCTTCTCGCCCAAAACCGAATCAAAAAAGTTCCATGCAAAGAAAGAATCTACACCCTGCGGCTCCAAAGTTTCAACTATGTAACGGTTCAGTGGCTGGTTAGTGTAAACCACGTAGTCGCCTTCATAAAATTTAACCGGCATGGTAACCGGGTTAAGCTTCACAGCACTGTGGATATAATGGCCTTCATAAGGCTTATTCGGGGTTTTATAGTCGTCGATATAATACATCTGCAGGGTGAGCGTAGTGTCGTGTGTCAGGCGGCGCATAGCAACACTATTCAGCTTAAACAGGTCTATGATTTTGCCCCAGGCCTGCGGTATTACATAGGCCAGCGGCTTATCAACTGTTTCAGTTGCTTTGTAGGTATTCAGATACTTTACAGTTTTGGTATATGGCTGGTTGCGGTCGTAATATAAACGTTTCAGGCCGCTAATGTCGCTGGGTTTGTACAGGGCAGCGTAGCCTTTAAAAGTGATGGTGTCGATATGGTCGTGGTCGACGTCCCAGTCCATGGCAAAGGTTTTTTGCTGAGCCACCTGCTCATCAGCCTTATGCTTCAGTTCGCCTACCAGTTTGGCATCACGCTCATAAATATCAACCAGGTGCTTTTCAAATTCGTAGGTGGCCCACACCCGTTTGTCGAACGGCTTCAGCATATGCGTTTCGGTAATATAGCTGATGATGTTGCGCTGTGACGTGTAGCCCGTGGCAAACCTCGGCGTTTCCAAAAAGCTTACGATGCCTGAATCAGGCAAACCACGCTCGCCTGCGCCGTAGGGTATCATTTCATAACCGCCTCTTTTCATGCGTTTATACAATTCGGGCGTTAAAGTTTCTGAAGTGTATTTTGAGAGTATTGGGTTTTGCTTATCCTTTTGGGTTTCAATCAGCGTCATGGTGTACTGGTAGTCGGCGCCATCGCTGGTGTGGTTATCCAAAAAGATCTCAGGGTTCCAGGTGTTTACTATCTGCTCAAAAGCCAGGGCGTTGCGGCTGTCGGCCTTAATGAAATCGCGGTTTAAATCGAGGTTGCGGTAGTTGCCTCTAAAGCCATAGGCACGCGGCCCGTTCTGGCTCACGCGGCTCCAGCCACGGTTCATGGCGCCGTCAATATTGTATAGGGCTATCATGCAAATTACAATGTTTTTGGGCAGCGCATTTTTTTTCAGCAGGTCGCGGGCAAACATCATGCTGGCATCTATGCCTTCCGGCTCGCCGGGGTGTATGCCATTGTTTATCAGCAGCACGCGTTTGTTTTGTTTTTTTATCAAAGCCGGGTCGAACACCTTATCGCGCGATAACACCACCAGCGTTAAAGGCTTGCCAATATCGGTAGTGCCGTAGTTAATCAACTTCATCTGCGGATTGGTGGCCGCAAGTTTTTTGTAATAAGCAATAACCTCGCTGTAAGTGGCCGTGTAGTTTTTATCCTTACTAAGTTCAAAAGGGGTTAGCTGGGCGCTTGCGTTAAAAAAAACAAAGCAGCAAAACAGGGCCGGTAAAAGTGTTTTCATGAAAAGGGCTTTTGGCAAATATAATTACCGGCGCCGAATAAAAATGTATTTTATTGGTTACCTGCGGCTAGCTCTTCCTGTACCTTTTTAGGCAAACCTTTAATCACTTCGTTGTATGAGTGGTCAATCATATCGTGAAGTTGTTTTTTGGTGAGTGTACCGTCAAGGCGAACGGTGTTCCACATCTTTTTGTTCATGTGGTAGCCGGGCTGTACTTCAGTATATTTTTCGCGCAGTTCAACGGCAAGTTCGGGTTCGCATTTTACATTGAAGCTTGTTCCCTGGCTTATGCTGGTAAGTAAAAATATTTTGCCGGCAACTTTAAATACCAGCGTATCCTCGCCAAAGGGTAAACCCTCAGTCACCGCAGGCTTCTGCAGGCAATAATCACGAAGTTCTTCAATATTCATGCTTAAAATCCGTAAGTCCTAACCAGCTTGTTATATGATACCGTTGTACCGAAGAAGTACTTGAAGCCAATTGTAAACTGCCGGTACTGGTTAGTTGCATTATTCTTAAATTTCGAGGTAGGGTCGTCGTAGCCATCCAAACCTTCGCCAAAAACAATGTTGTGCACGTAGCCTACATCAATGGCCCAGCCTGGTTCGGCGTATGAGTCGTATATTTTAAATTCATAACCCACTCTTAGCGGTATTGAAAAATTAATGCTTTTGTCTTTCCCCGGAAAAACGTAGTCGGTGCCGCCATTGGCTAAAATTACATTTGTACGCTGTACCTTATTGTTGTTACTAACTATTCCAATACCGGTGCCTGCATAAAATCCTTTTACCGCATTTAAAAACCAGTCGTTCTCGTAGTCAATAAACGCGCCCAATTGCACGTCTGCATGCATGTAAAGCGCCAAAAAATTATTGGTAAACTGGCGGCCGTACCTATCCTTATCAACAGTTAGTCCTCCGCCCGATAAATTGCCACGCTGCAATTCCAGTTCCATAGGGATATACGGGTTGAAATTATAAGTACCAAAGATTTGCCCGGTAAAGTTTTGACTTTGTTTAGGGATATTCGTGTAACCACGCTCATAACTTGCGCCAAAACCGACGCCAAATTGATAATAATTGTAACCAGCCTGCGCATTGGCAGCAACAGTAGAAATTACAAGGGCTATTAATAAAATATATCTTTTCAATTGATAAATTTTGCGCAATATTTACAATTTTGGAGTAATATTATACTGTTTCCTCAAAATTAAAAATTTTAGTGACATATTGCTTAATATGAATATTAATTCGTTGCTCAAACACACGGTTACCGAACGGTTTTTAAGGTACGTAACCATTGATACTCAATCCGACCCGGCATCCGAAACTACACCTTCAACGCCAAAACAAAAAGATTTGGGCCGATTGTTAGTGTCCGAATTGCTGGCGATGGGCGTTACTGATGCCCACATGGACGAATATGGCTATGTATACGCAACAATACCTGCAAATGTTAACAGGGCTGTCACCGTAATTTGTTTTTGCTCGCACATGGATACTGCGCCCGATTGCAGCGGTACAGGTGTAAAACCAATAATACACAAAAATTATGGTGGCGAGGACCTTATTTTGCCCGATGACACAGCGCAAATAATAAAACTTACAGAACATCCCGATTTAAAAAACCAGCTGGGTAACGACATAATTACTGCCAGCGGTACTACCCTTTTAGGCGCTGATAACAAAGCCGGCGTAGCCGAAATTATGGATGCCTGTTACCAGTTAATTAATCACCCTGAAATAAAGCACGGCACTATCCGCATATTATTTACACCCGATGAAGAGATCGGTCGTGGAGTTGATAAGGTTGATATAAAAAAAATTGGCGCCTATGCCTGCTATACCATGGATGGCGAAAGCGCAGGCAACATGGAGAATGAAACCTTCAGTGCCGATGGCGCAAAACTGGTGATAAACGGTGTAAGCTCGCACCCTGGCTTTGCTAAAGGTAAAATGGAAAGCGCCATAAAAATCGCAGGCCAGATAGTAGCATCGTTGCCTTATGATTTATCGCCTGAAGGAACCGAAAACAAACAAGGCTTTGTACATCCAGTAGCTATTGAGGCCCACGTGGAAACGGCAAGCGTCGATTTCATCATCCGCGATTTTGACGATGATAAACTGGCAGAACATGCCAATGTAATCCGCCAGATTGCTGATAGGGTATTAAAAAACTTTCCCGGCTCAACCTGTACACTTGATGTAAAGCCCCAATACCGCAACATGAAAAGCGTATTGGACAAGCACCCGCAGATTGTTGAATACGGCATGGAGGCCATGAAACGGGCCGGGCTTGATGCAAAACTGTGCAGCATTCGCGGCGGCACGGATGGTTCCCGCCTGTCGTTCATGGGCTTGCCATGCCCCAATATTTTTGCCGGCGAACACGCTTTTCACAGTAAGCACGAGTGGGTATCGGTGCAGGATATGCAAAAAGCAGTTGACACCATTTTGCATTTATGCATGGTGTGGGAAGAGCAGAGTTGATTTGAAGATTTTATAATGGAGTAATTTGAAGATGTTTAGCCGCAGGTGCTCAGTGAACACCTATGCCGACACTTATTTCACGTTATAACTCAATATGGTTTCCTTGTCATATATCGAGCCTGAAATGCCGGTATCCGATTCTATCATACCAACGCCTTTGGCAAGGTAGAAATCATAAACAGAATAGCTCATAAAACCCGAACCCAAATCATACTGAAGATCCGCCTGAGTATGCATTACATTGGTGAAAGTTTTGCCGTTAACAACCCGGGTTATGCCTTTTTCTTTAATGGTATTTATCATTTGTGCCGGGAAACCATTAACGTAACCATCCGCAGTTGGGCTGGTAGTCCAGCTATATCCTGCCGCTTTCGTGTCGTTGCCCAAATGTATTTCTATGTTAATCCCGTAAGTGGGAATGGTTTGGAGTATCGAAAAATCATGATTAGCCGTGTAAAAATAACCTAAGGTGTTCCCCTTTACAGTCGATGAGCTGGTTGCTTCGTAATAGCTTTTGCCATTAAACGTTTTTGTGTTCCCCGTCATTTTTATTACTGTCGAGCTTGTGGCACCGGCAATTTCTTCTTTATAAGTCCATGTGCTCCCGGAAGTAACAGGGAAATAGCTGTCGGATGTTGAAGCACCGTCGCCAGGCTTTGGGTCGTTTTTTGAAGATATACAGCCTGAAGCAAAAAATGCCACAACGGCGATAAGGAAAAGGGTATGTTTCATGGGATAAATATATTAAAATCCCAATAATTTCCTTTAGCTTAATTTTATTTCAGCCAATAAAAGCAATATGTCTTTTTAATTATACCGGATAAAATACTATCACGAATTAAAATGATACAAAAATACCACCTCGCCGGTATACGCCGGCTTTTTCTCGCCGTCAATCTCCATGGTTACGCCAATGGTTGCTTTGGTAATGCCACGTAAATTTACAATGGCCACCAGTTTGGCGTGCAGCCGCACCTGGCTGTCAACTTTTACCGGTTGGGCAAAGCGAATATTTTCGATGCTGTAGTTTATCTGCATCTTAAGGTTTTGCACATCGGCAATCTGGTGCCAGAAGTAAGGCAGCAATGATACGGTTAGGTAGCCATGCGCAATGGTGGCATTAAAAGGGCCTTCACTTTCGGCCCGCACCGGGTCAGTATGGATCCACTGATGGTCTATGGTCGCATCTGCAAATTTGTTTATTTGTTCCTGGGTTATGGTGTGCCAGCCTGAAATGCCAATCTCTTTACCGAGGTGGGATTCAAATTCGGGGTGGTTTCTTATAACTATCATTGGGTAACGCTTTAGAGTGATGAATAATTGGATTGTAAAAATAGTAAACTGCCGGAGATTGCGAAATGTTTATGGGGTAGTTAATAATATTCCAGGACGGAATGCGCTGTGCAGTCAATAATTAACCAATCAGGCGTTCTCAAATAAAAAAGGTCAGAAAGCATAACGATATTAATTATCGGTAAACCTTCTGACCTAATCTCTGATTAACTAACCGCTAATCACTAATTTTTCAGGCTCAACTCTTTGCTTTGCATCATTTTGCGCAGGTTATTAAGCGCGTATCGCATACGGCCAAGGGCGGTATTGATGCTCACATCGGTAATATCGGCAATTTCTTTAAAGCTCATATCGCCAAAGTGGCGCATAATCAACACCTCTTTTTGCTCGGCAGGTAACAGGTGTATTAATGATTTCAGGTCTTTATACGTTTGCTCTCTAACCATGCGGTCTTCGGTGCTTTCATCATAATTGCCTAACACTTCAAAAATATCAAAATCATCACCATTGCTAACCATCGGCGCCCGTTTTTCACGGCGGAAATGGTCGATCACTAAATTATGGGCAATACGTGTTACCCAAGGCAAAAACTTACCTTCTTCGTTATATTTTCCGGCTTTTAAGGTATTTATCACCTTAATAAAGGTATCCTGAAAAATATCTTCGGCAAGATATTCGTCTTTAACAAGCAAATAAATGGAAGTGTATATTTTTGATTGGTAGCGGCGAATTAATTCAACCAGCCCTCCTTCATCACCCGCAATGTAAAGATGGATTAAATCCTGGTCACTCTTCAATTGAAAATCCATAGAAAACTACTTACTTAAGTATTTAAATATTTTATTAAAGTAGAGTTTTTTCTATAGCGTTATCTTTTAGGGATTAAAAAAATGTTATCCCAAATAAAACAAATTATCACCAAATAAACAAATATTATTTTTCACGATAAATATTTTTCATTGTTTTATGTGGTTAAAACATAGACTGAAAGCATTTCAAAAGGTTTTAGCGACAATTGTCAGCACAATGCAAACTATTTAGTAAATAGGCAGATAACACCCCACTAATTCTAAAACTCATTTGGATTCTGCTAAATATTTTAGGATTTTTGCATTTTGGGCGAAAGTTCATGCTTGATGGTTCATAGTTCATAGCCGGAATGCTATTTGCTGTGAAAAAGCACGCCAAAACTATCCTCAATAACTGTCTGTAGTTCATTAGGTAACCTTTTATTGCCATGAACTATGAACCATGAACTATGAACTAAATGGAAGAAGCAGAAAAAGACCCTCAACATCATATTATTATAAAAGGCGCCCGGGTACACAATCTTAAAAATATGGATGTGGCCATACCTAAAAACAAGCTGGTGGTGATCACCGGTATGTCGGGTTCGGGTAAGTCGTCGCTGGCTTTTGATACGCTTTATGCGGAAGGGCAGCGCCGCTATGTTGAAAGCCTTTCATCATACGCACGCCAGTTTTTGGGCCGTATGAACAAGCCCGATGTTGACTATATTAAAGGAATTGCCCCGGCAATAGCTATCGAGCAAAAAGTCATCACTTCAAACCCACGGTCAACCGTTGGTACATCAACTGAAATTTACGATTATTTAAAGCTTCTGTTTTCCCGTATCGGTAAAACAATTTCGCCGGTATCAGGCGGTTTGGTAAAAAAAGATTCGGTTACTGATGTCATTAATTTCATCATGACGCTGCCGGCCGAAACCATGGTGACTATACTTTGCCCGCTTTACCCGCACAATAACCGCAGCCTGAAAGAAGAGTTGGCCGTATTGATGCAAAAAGGCTTTGTGAGGGTCGAATTCCGTGGCAAGCTTTCTAAAATCGAAGACCTGCTGGAAGACATGAGCATTGTTGACGATGGCAGCTGGCTGGTTGAAGAAGTAAACGGGGAAGAAGTTGAGGTGAAAGCGAAAGCTGTGAAGACCAAGGCAAAAAGCAAAAAGGCGGAAGTCGTGGCCGACGAGACTACTCCTCAAGCGGCAATCCAAACGGTCAGAATCGTAATCGACCGTATCTCCAAAAACGAAGAAGACGAGACCTATAGCCGTCTTGGCGACTCGATACAAACTGCTTTTTTTGAAGGCAAAGGCGATTGTTATGTACGTTACACCGAGCCGGATGCCGAAGCCGAAACAGAGCGTTTTTTTTGCGACAGGTTTGAGCTGGATGGCATCCGCTTTGAAGAACCTACGCCAAACTTTTTCAGCTTTAACAACCCTTACGGAGCCTGTAAACGCTGCGAAGGCTATGGCAAAGTAATTGGCATAGATGAGGACCTGGTAATACCCGATAAAAGCAAAAGCATTTACGAAGGTGCCATTGCCCCATGGCGCGGCGAAAAAATGCGCGAATGGAACGACAACCTGGTTAAAAGCGCTTTGAAGTTTGATTTTCCAATCCATCGCCAATATAATTTCCTGACCGAAAAAGAGCAGCAATTGCTTTGGATCGGCAACCAGTACTTCCGTGGCCTTAACGAGTTTTTTAAGGAGATGGAGGAGCAAACCTACAAAATTCAGTATAGGGTTTTGCTATCGCGATACAGGGGTAAAACTACCTGCCCGGAATGTAAGGGCAGCCGGTTGAGGAAAGATGCATCTTATGTGAAAATTAATGGCAAATCAATAACCGATGTGGTTTTGATGGCTTTGGATAAGGCATTGGATTTCTTTCAAACCATTGAACTTAACGAAACCGATGCAAAAGTAGGCAAGCGCCTGCTGATGGAAATAACCAACCGCCTCTTGTTTTTAAATGATGTTGGTTTAAGCTATTTAACGCTTAACAGGCTGTCAAACACACTTTCGGGTGGTGAGTCGCAGCGTATTAACCTGGCAACCTCGCTGGGCAGTAGCCTGGTGGGCTCTGTGTACGTGTTGGATGAGCCAAGCATCGGTTTGCATCCGCGCGATACGCAACGCTTAATAGGCGTGTTAAAATCGCTGCGCGATGTAGGCAATACCGTTTTGGTGGTTGAGCATGAGGAAGAAATAATGAAAGCCGCCGACCATGTAATTGACATTGGCCCCGAAGCCGGCACACATGGCGGTAACCTGGTTTTCAGCGGCACGTACGATGAGATTTTAAAGGATGATAAAAGCTTAACCGGTCGTTATCTGAGCGGGAAGGAGCAAATTGCAATCCCGGCAAGCCGCCGTAAATGGAACGATTTTATCGAGATAAAAGGAGCAAGGGAAAATAACCTGCAGCACGTAAATGCCAAATTCCCACTGGGCGTTTTAACGGTTGTCACCGGTGTATCCGGCTCGGGTAAAACCAGTTTGGTAAAACGGATATTAGCCCCTGCGCTTCAAAAAACCTTGGGTAACTACAATGCCGAACAAACCGGCGCCTACGACAGTATTGAGGGCGATTACCAGAAAATTGAACAGGTTGAAATGGTTGACCAGAACCCGATAGGCCGCTCGTCGCGCTCGAACCCGGTTACTTATGTAAAAGCCTGGGATGAGATACGAAACCTGTATGCCGCATTGCCGGTTGCCAAAGCTGCCGGTTTAAAGCCATCGGCATTCTCATTTAACGTTGAGGGCGGTCGATGCGATGTTTGCCAGGGCGAAGGCGAGGTGAAGATTGAGATGCAGTTTATGGCCGATATTTTCCTGACCTGCGAAACCTGTGGCGGCAAACGCTTTAAACAACATATCCTCGACGTTACCTACCAGGATAAAAACGTATCTGAAGTGCTGGGCATGACCATTGAGGAGGGTCTGGAGTTTTTTGCTAAAGAGCCTAAAATCATCGCCAAAATAAAACCTTTAATGGATGTTGGCCTGGGCTATGTGCAACTGGGACAATCGTCAAATACCTTATCAGGCGGCGAGGCACAACGGATAAAGCTGGCATCGTTCCTGGTTAAGGGCAACAATACCCACAAGACACTATTTATTTTTGACGAGCCGACTACAGGCCTGCATTTTGCCGATATCAAAAAGCTGCTCAAATCATTCGATGCCCTGCTCGAACATGGTAATACCATCATCGTTATTGAGCACAACATGGATGTTATTAAGTGCGCCGACTGGGTAATAGATATCGGCCCCGAGGGCGGGGACCGCGGCGGTAAAGTTGTATTTGAAGGCGTACCGGAGAATTTGATTAAGGAAAAAGATAGTTATACTGGTAGGTTTTTGAAAGAACGCTTCTAATAAACTTTGTTTTATTCCTGAATTACTGGTTTATATTTGACTATGGATAAGATAGTGCTCAAAGAAAACTTGTTTGTAACCCCTTTGGGCACGATTAAATGTGGAATAGCAGGAACTGAAGGCTACTGGGCCTTAATTGGTGAAGCGAGCTACGAGCATGGGCAATCACAAACTATAGGCACTCATTCACACCGAATTGAATTAGTAACCTTTAAAAGGAAACTGCCATTGTATAATGGTGAATCGCTTGCCGATACCATGGGATGGCTTTGGCGGATAGAAAAAATCTCATCACGATTTAATCCGATTGAATTATATTGTCAATTAACTGACTATGATAAAAATGTTGAATTCGGTTTTTCAGCCGGAGAACATTTGGACAGTGTTGAGGTAAACGATAATGAATGGGTATTGCATATTGGCGTGGAAGACGGCGAAATTATACAATACCGGGCATCTCAAAACGACGGAATGCCTGCCCGATTTGAGGATAGCTTTGGTTTTTCCAACTCCCCGCATCAGCAGCAGCGCGAAGGATTTCTGACACCTATCCCTGATTTAAATGAAGGAGAGCATATTCATTTACATTATATAACTGCCTTTGATAGAAAAAACCGGGAAAGTGTAAATACCTGGTTAGCTGTCGATATGTTTAAACGAGATATTGAAAATTGGATTGGAATCTGGTAGTTGATTGGGAGAAATGACTACACCGATTGTTTATCTAAATCGGTGTAATCATCCTCAAATCAGTGAAATCTTAATATATATACCTCACAAACGCTTCCATAGCCTCATACTCAGCCATGCCCAATTTATCATAAGCACGTGCAGTTTCCCTTGTGCGGTCTTCAGCCCTCACCCAAAACTCCCTGGCATCATCGCCCGGGAATACTGGTCTGTCTTTTTGGCTCTGGTGCTTAAAGATGGCATTGCGCTTGCGGATCACTTCCTGTGGTGAAAGTGGTACGGCCATTTCAATCTCATGCGTTTCAAACTCCAGCCAGGCACCGCGGTACATCCACAGCCAGCAGTCTTTTACCCAGTCCTCTGTTTTTTGCAGTTCTTTCAAGGCACCTAATATGATGTTGAAACAAACCAGGTGGGTGCCGTTCGGGTCGGCAAAGTCGCCGGCGGCAAATATTTGCTGGGGTTTTACTTTGTTCAGCAGTTCGATGGTTAGCTTGATATCGGCTTCGCCGGCGGTATTCTTTTTTATTTTGCCGGTTTCGTAAAACGGCAGCGCCATAAAGTGGATATGATCATCTTCGAGGCCTGCATACCTTGCTCCCGAGATGGCTTCTGTTTTGCGGATGAAACCTTTTACATCCCTTATTTCTTTGGTATCAATTTGATTTGGCTGCTTGGTCGGCATAAAGGCACGCATGTCTTCATACACTTTCTTTAGTTTGGTATTATCATCGCCTATGCTTTGGTTAAAGTCGATGGCAAATTCAACAAATCTTAGTACATCATCATCCCATACGGCGGTATTACCCGATGTCTGGTAGGCTACATGTACATCATGCCCCTGATCGACTAAACGAATAAAAGTGCCACCCATCGAGATCACATCATCGTCCGGGTGTGGTGAAAAAATGATGGAACGTTTCCTTGCAGGTTCTGCCCGTTCCGGTCTTTGGCTGTCGTCCGCGTCAGGTTTGCCGCCCGGCCAGCCGGTGATGGTGTGCTGCAACTGGTTAAATATATCGATGTTGATATTATAAACCGGGCCCTGTTCAACGGCAAGTTGCGCCATGCCGTGGTTATTGTAATCTTCTTCGGTAAGTTTTAATATGGGTTTGCCCAGGTTATCGGCCAGCCAGATAACGGCTTTCTTTTTCATGCTGTTTTCCCAAACACAATCTTTTACCAGCCATGGGGTATTGAAGCGGGTTAAACCACTTGCTGCAGGTGCGTCCAGTACAAACTCCACATTGTCCGATAACTGCAAATAAGTAGCCGGCACTTCGCCCGACATTTCGCCTTCTACCGCTTTTTTAATGATTGGTGCTTTCTTCAGGCTCCAGGCCATCAGGATGATTTCACGGGCTTTGAAGATGGTGCCGATACCCATGGTAATGGCTTTGGTGGGCACGTTTTGCTTACCACCGAAATCGCGGGAGGCATCATTCCGGGTCAAATCGTCCAAAGTTACCAGGCGCGTTCCCGAGTTTGGGGCCGAGCCCGGCTCGTTAAAACCGATGTGGCCGGTACGGCCTATACCTAGTATCTGCAGATCCAGTCCGCCCAGGGCGGTTATCTTTTTCTCGTATTCCAAACAAAAACCTGCAACGGCATCCAGGTCCAGTGTACCATCGGGGATATGCACGTTCTTTTTATCGATATCGACATGGTTGAACAGGTTTTCGTTCATGAACGTTACATAACTCTGTGCGGCATTGGGCTGCATGGGGTAGTACTCGTCCAAATTAAAAGTGATCACGTTTTTGAAGGTTAAGCCTTCCTGCTGGTGCAGGCGAACAAGTTCGGCATAAACATTAATTGGGGTTACACCGGTGGCAAGGCCAAGCACTGTTTTTTCGCCTTTTTCCGTCTTGCTTTTGATCAGCTTTGCTATCCGCTGCGCTACCGCTACCGACGCTTCCTGCTGGTTGTCGTACACCGTTACCGGCAACTTCTCATAACGTGTCTCTTCTAATAAATTTAATCGGGCCATTTTGGGTTGGTTGTGTTTATTTATAATAGGGTTTAAAAAAAGCATTACAAAGAAAATCCCCGCCTGGGCGAGGATTTTTCAAACCAATTTAACTATAATTCTCCTTACCGACATAAGGCTGACATAAAGTTCGATGTGATGAAGTGCAATACATTATTCAAAACAAACTTAATAAAGTAATTCATATAATCCTAATACTTTTTAAAATATTTTAATAAGTGTTATGGAATTGTTAATATGTGGTAAGTACGCTCGCAAATACACGTGCTTTATCCAATTAAATTACTTTATCTTAGCGTAAAGAAGCCACGCCAGCCTATAACGTCATCAAAACAGGCAATGAAAAAATATAGGAATTTAATAATAGGCCTATTAATAATTGCACTGGGAATTGGGATGTTCTTTTTTGGGGTTGCAATGTTCACTTACCAAGGCAACCACTTAAACCCCATTATAAGCAAATTGGGGATGTATTCATTTATAGGCTGGCTACCCACAATAGGTATTGGAGTATTTATCATACTTTTAAAGAAAATTTTTCGCGATTAGAATTCCCCTGCTTCTGCAATTCCTATATTTTATCATTAACATCAATAGTATATTCACGAATAACTTTTTAAATTAGCGTTGACTTAACTGACCTATTAATATGAAACAACTCCTACTTTTAACAGGGTTTGTGCTGTGCTGCACTTTTGCATTCGCCCAGCCGCCTAAAGACACTGCCTACATCCGCGACCATTACACCAAAATGGAAAAATACATCCCCATGCGCGATGGTAAAACCTGTTTACTTCTATTTACGTGCCCAAAGATCAATCAAAAAAATACCCTATCCTGATGACTCGTACGCCGTACACTGTATCGCCGTACGGCGAAAACAACTACCGCAGGTCGCTGGGGCAAAACACATTGTTGTTGGAGGAAGGCTTTATTTTTGTATACCAGGACGTGCGTGGCAAGTGGATGAGCGAAGGAGATTTTATCGATGTTCGCCCCGATATCGCCAACAAAAAAGGCAACCAGGTGGATGAAAGCTCTGATACTTACGATACCATAGACTGGCTGATAAAAAACCTGCCTAACAACAACGGCAAGGTTGGTATCGAGGGTATTTCTTACCCCGGCTTTTATTCAACCGCATCGTTGCCAAACGCGCACCCGGCATTGAAGGCCGTATCCCCTCAAGCCCCGGTTACTGATTGGTTTATAGGCGATGATTTTCATCACAACGGTGCACTGTTTTTGATGGACGCGTTCTCGTTTATTACCAGTTTCGGTGTGCCAAGGCCGCAGCCAATTACCCCGGCGCAATTTAAAACAGGCATCAAGTTTAAATACACCGATAATTATAAGTTTTATTTAAAGATGGGCGCTTTGCCAAATTATAAAACCCACTACTTTGGCGATTCGGTAAAGTTTTGGAACGATATGATGGCGCATCCAAATTACGACAGCTTTTGGCAGGCTATGAATATTCGTCCACATTTAAAAAAGCTTACGCCTGCTACTATGGTTGTGGGGGGCTTTTTTGATGCCGAAGATTGTTTTGGCGCATTGCATGTGTTTGACGCAATCGAAAAACAAAACCCGGCAAGTCATCCAAACACGCTGGTTATGGGTCCGTGGTACCATGGCGGCTGGGAAAGCCCCGACATGCAGCACTTCGGTGACCAGGATTTTGGCTCCAACACCAGCAAATGGTTCCGCGAAAACCTGGAGCTGCCGTTTTTTAAATATTACCTGAAAGGTGAGGGTGAAAATACTTTACCAAAAGCAGCCATCTATATTTCGGGCAGCAATGAATGGAAGAAGTTCAGCAAATGGCCGCCAGAAAATTCAACAGAAAAAACAATGTACCTGCATGCCAATGGTAAGCTATCGTTTGACGCGCCAACAAGCGGCGAAGGTTTTGATGAATATGTCAGCGACCCCAGTTCGCCCGTACCTTACCAGGATGGCGTTCAACGTGGCCGTACCAGGGAATACATGCTCGACGACCAGCGTTTCGCCGAGCGCCGCCCCGATGTAAAAACATATCAAACAGATACACTATCAAGCGATATAACTTTGACCGGCCCGGTAGTTGCCGATTTACTAACATCGATAAGTACTACCGATGCCGATTACGTAGTTAAACTGATTGACGTGTTCCCGGATAATTATCCTGCCCCAACACCCAACCCTAAAAGCGTCCAGTTGGCCGGCTATGAAATGCTGGTGCGCGGCGAAATTTTCAGGGGTAAATATCGCAACTCGTTCGAAAAGCCGGAGCCGTTTGTACCGGGCAAGGTAACCGAGGTTAAATATAACCTGCCCGATGTAGGCCATACATTCAGGAAAGGGCACCGCATCATGATACAGATACAAAGCTCATGGTTCCCGCTGGCCGACCGTAACCCGCAAAAATTTGTGGATATTACTCAGGCTAAAGATTCGGATTTTCAGAAATCGAATATCAGGATATACCATGACGGGCAAAATAAATCGAGTATAAAAGTTACAGTATTAGAATAGGGATTTCACCGATTAAAAAACAAAAGAACCCGCGGTCTGTGTCTTCACAGACCGCTTTTAAAACATAAAATGAAACGATACAGATTATTACTACTGTGCGCGCTGGCGCTGATTTCCTTTGGTGCAAACGCCCAACTTGGCGCTGTTAAAGAAACCTTTACCCGGGCCGATTCATTGCGGGGCTACCTTAGCCCGTTGCGTACCTGTTACGATATTAATTATTATCATCTTGATGTTAAGTTTGATATCGACAATAAATTCATCAGCGGCAGCAACCTGTTTAAATTCACAGCTACCGAAGATTTTACCAAACTGCAGTTCGATCTGTTTGCGAACCTGAAGGTTGAAAAAGTGGTTTACAAAGGCAAAGAGCTGTCTTTTACCCGCGAGTTTAATGCTGTGTTTGTAACCTTCCCAAACACCATCAGTAAAGGCAGCAAGGATGAGTTTACTGTTTTTTACTCCGGTAATCCAACCATTGCCAAACATGCACCATGGGATGGGGGAATTGTTTTTGCAAAAGACTCATTGGGCAATCCATGGGTGGCAACCGCCTGCCAGGGAATCGGTGCCAGCATCTGGTGGCCGAACAAGGACCAGCAAGCCGACGAGGTTGACAGCGCCCTGATCAGCATCAGCGTTCCAAAAGGATTAACCGATGCCTCGAACGGACGCCTGCGCAAGGTGACCGATTTGAAAAACGGTTACACCCGGTTCGACTGGATTGTTACGGAGCCCATCAATAACTATGACATCGAGGCCAACATTGGCAAATATTCGCACATCAGCGATAGCTACATGGGCGAAAAAGGCAAGCTCACTTTAGATTATTGGGTGCTTGATTATAACGTTGAAAAAGCAAAGAAACAATTTGGCGAAAATGTGAAGGACATGATAAAGGCCTTTGAGCATTGGTTTGGCCCGTATCCTTTTTACGCAGATGGCTATAAGTTGATTGAAGCACCGCACCTTGGCATGGAGCACCAAAGTGGTACGGCCTACGGCAACCACTATCAAAACGGCTATCTTGGGCGCGATCTTTCGGGCACCGGCTGGGGATTGAAATGGGATTTCATTGTGGTGCACGAGAGCGGGCACGAGTGGTTCGGCAACAACATCACCTCTAAGGACTTGGCTGATATGTGGATACACGAAAGCTTTACAAACTATTCCGAATCGTTATTTATTGAGCAGCGCTATGGTAAACAGGCCGGGCAGGAATATGTGCACGGCACCCGTTTTGCCATTGCAAACGACAGTCCGATTTTGGGCGTATATAATGTAAATAAAGAAGGATCGGGCGATATGTATTACAAAGGCGGAAACATGCTGAACATGATACGTACCATTATTAACGATGATGAAAAATGGCGCAGCATACTCCGTGGTCTTAATAAAACCTTTTATCACCAAACGGTAACTTATGATGATGTGGTGGGCTATATCAACCAGCAATCAGGCAAAAATCTGTCGCCGGTGTTCGACCAGTATTTAAAATACCGCAGCATCCCGATATTAAATTTTATGGAAACAGGCGGCAAATTATATGTTCGCTGGATATCGGATGTAAAAGGCTTCAATATGCCCGTACGCGTAAAGCTTAAAGGCGGCGATTACCAGTTTATTACGCCGTCAACCAGGTTTATGCCGGTAACTATCGACGGCGCTAAAAAGGATAACATTGAGGTAGATAAATTTAATTATTATATTGGGGTGATGGTGGATTAGTGCCCCCCGGCCCCCTGAAGGGGGAGTGAACAGGGCTTTTCCTGAGCTGCGCCGTGAGGTGCAAAACGTCGGTAGAAAAACGAAAAATAAAAGGGTCAGCGTGCCGTTAGGTACGCAACATCGGCGAAGTTCCGTACCTGACGGCACGGAGAATCCTGGTATATTGTTTTTCTACCGACCTTAAACCCCGATGGGGTTCATCTGGCATGACGGAGATGTAAGGTTAAATTGGATGTTCTACACTGAATTATCAGGCATTTCTTAGCTTGTTCCAAAAAACATCTGACGATATCGTGCGTCCATTTTCGGCGTCAGCCAAGCCCTCCTCAATGTGTTGCCGTTGAGATTCTGATAGGTCTGCCCACCAATCCCCACCTGATTTGGATGTGCGTAGCCCATCTAAAATAAAAAGCATACCGGGGTCTGATAGCTGCTCTATCCATGCTATCAGGTCTGATTTGGTTCTTTTTATTTCGGCTATCGACATAGTGAATAGTTACTATCGCAAAATTAGTTATTATTCATTAAAAAAACAGGGTTGATCCCGCTATAAAACGAGGCGTTAGTTGTAATAATCTTGAAGATATTTACTATTTTCGTGCAACCTTGCACTTTTACTTGCGTCTAATTAAACAAAACTAAAAACCATGAAATATATAGCTAAATTTTTGCTGGCTGTTTTGTTTGTTACCGGCGCAGTCAATACGTTTGCAAAGCCTGCTTCAATTGTAAAAATAAGCGCTTCCGAAACCGTCGACCGCCATTTATCCGGCTTTAATGCTATTAATGTTGCCGGGCCGTTTGACGTGGTTATTACCCAGGGATCAACAGAGTCGGTTAAAGTAGAAGCACCTCACGATGTGATCGACCGTATTTTAACCGAAGTAAACAATGGCGTACTGAAAATTTACAGCAAACACGATACCTTTAACTGGGGTAACTGGTGGGGCAACCATAAAAAAATCATGGTGTATGTTTCTGTAAAAGATGTAAGAGAGGTTAATATCAGCGGTTCGGGCGATGTGGCTTTTAGAGATGGTCTTACCGCCAATTCTTTAAAGCTGCGCATAAGCGGTTCGGGCGATATGGTTGGTAAAATAGATGTTAAAACCCTTGAAAGCAGCATTTCTGGCTCTGGCGACATGAGCCTGACTGGTCGTGCCGATAATTCAACCGTCAGCCTGGTGGGCTCGGGCGATTACACTGCGCGTAACCTTACTACCGCAAGCACCGCCATCCGCCTTACCGGCTCGGGCGATGCTTACGTGAATGCAACCGAACGTATCGATGCCGCTTTACACGGCTCGGGCGATATCCACTGCTCCGGCAACCCTAAAAACGTTTCCAAATCAACCAGCGGCAGCGGCGATATCTACGTTCATTAATTAGCCCTATCCAATCTAATATATACTATAAAGCGCCATCTGACTTAGGTCGGTGGCGCTTTTTTTGGACCGGGATTGAGCGGATTCTAGGGATTTATCCACGATGCTGGCAACCAATCCCTCAAATTCTCATTCCATTTTTGGCTGGATTTATACTGCAGCTACCCGTTTCAAAATAATATTGCCGACAGGTTTAACCACCAGCGGTATTTTCTCCACATAGGTTTCGCTGGTATCCAAACCAAATGCTTTGGCCTCTGATTGTGCCAGTTTTTTTATGGCGAAATAACTGTTAAGTATAAAACCTTCTTTTACGCTGAACGAGTTATTGTACGACAGGAATTTCTCCATTATCACAAACCTGAAATCAGCATTTATTTTAAACTGATTGAGCGATTCGTAGCGGCTGTGGATATCAATTTCATTGCGGGCCACCATGTCCTCAACAACCTTGCGGTACAGTACGTTTACCCGCGGCTGTATCCTGAAACCGAGGCGAAACTCTATCCTGATTATTTTGCCCGGCTCAACCTGGTCAACGCTGTACTCCATGGTGTAAGGCTCGTTGGTGGTTTCAATGTGCACAAACCAGTAAACGTCAGCCCGCTTGGGCTTGCGGCTCATTATCGAGTATAATATCTTTTCCTCAATTTGCCTGGCGTTATTTGCTTTGGTTAGATAAATAAGATGGGTTGAATATTTACTGATGGATGTGTCGGCGCTAAGCGCATTCAGTAACGGCACCTGGTCCTTCAGGTCAACAAAGTTTAGGAAGCGGTTGTTTATCTTCCTCGCCTTAAACCAGATATACATGGTGAATATCAGCCCGCCCTCAAATGCAACGAAGAACAACCGTTTCAATAACTTTATGGCGTTGGCTACAAAAAACGAAAACTCAACAGTTATGAATAAGCAAAGTATAATGGTTACCAACCACACCGGCCAGTGCTTAACATAGCGCATAAAATAGTACATCAATATGGTGGTCATCAGCATGGCTATGGTTATGGAGAACCCGTAGGCAGCCGTCATGGCTTCGGATGTTTGGAAATAAAGCGAAACAGCAATACACCCAAAGCACAATATCCAGTTTATGCTGGGGATATAAATTTGCCCGCGAATATTTGACGGATACTTTATAGTAATGCGCGGCCAGAAGTTCATACTCACCGCTTCGCTGATGAGCGTAAACGAGCCGCTTATCAATGCTTGGCTGGCTATAATAGTTGCCAGTGTTGCCAGCGCCACACATGGGATCATAAATAAATGCGGGTAGGGCACTATTTGATAAAACGGATTGACACCTGCAAAACTTGTACCGGCTGGTTGCATCAAAACCCAGGCACCTTGTCCTAAATAACTAAATATCAGCGCTATTTTCACAAATATCCAGCTAACCTGGATGTTTTTTCGGCCGCAATGGCCCAAATCTGAATATAAGGCCTCGGCACCGGTTGTACACAGGAAAACCGCGCCTAACAGATAGATTGCCCGTGGGTGCACGGCTAACAAATGAATACCGTAATAGGGGTTCAACGCCCTGATGATGCCAGGATTGTGCACAAATTGAATGGCCCCTAAAACACCTATCATTAAAAACCAAAGCAGCATAACCGGTCCGAACGCCGAACCAACTACCTTGGTGCCAAATTGCTGGAAAAAGAACAGCAACACCATAATACCTATCACGATGCCAAGAATAAGCTTGCTGCCCGGCACAAATGACGATGCCAGTGCGGGCACGTTGCTTAAACCCTCAATTGCCGATGTTACAGAAATTGGCGGCGTGATAATACCATCGGCGAGCAATGTACCGGCGCCTATTATTGCCGGGATGGCCAGCCATTTGCCATAGCGCCGCACCAGGGCATATAATGAAAAGATACCGCCTTCGCCGTGGTTATCGGCCTGCAGGGTGATGAAGATGTATTTGAAGGTTGTTTGCAGCGTAAGTGTCCAGAATATACAGGAGATTGACCCTAACACCAGGGCCTCGTTTACCTGCCGCCCCTCCACCAATAAAGTTTGAAAAACATACAGTGGCGAGGTACCGATATCGCCAAAAATAATTCCCAGGGTAATAAGCGCACCCGCAAACGAAAGCTTTTTTAAATGTGATTGCATGAAATAAATTGAACTGAAGTAAAGTATTTATAAAACAGGGGAAACATGGCGGATATTGGTGCCATTAAATACCTTAAGTATTGAATTATCATTTTGATATGGGCATTTACTGTTTCGGCACCCTTTCCAATAATCATGCCGCCGGACGAAATCAGGGCCATGGTTTTGATTTACAGCAATTTATCAAATAAGCACAAAAAAGCGACCCTGCCAAAATGACAGGGTCGCTTTTCATAATGAAATGGTTTACAATTAAAGCAGGTTATTATCGGCAGGCTTTAAATAAGCATGCCATTTTGAAAATAAGCATACCACTTTGATAAATAACTCTGATTTTAATCCCGGCAAAAGCTGTCAAACCCGCTTATTCCCGGTCAAATCTTGCAGCCCAGCCACCGCCGGATGCCATTTTGATGGTCAGCTTATCTTTTGCGGTTACCGTTATGGTTTTGGTGGTGTAATCGGTTGCGTCTTTGCCGGCGTTTAAACCATCTTCAAAAATTACGGCCTTATATTTGCCATCGCCTAAAAAGGAAAGATCAACGGTTAAATCACGGGCATTCCAATTGGTCATTGCACCGGCGTACCAGGTGCGGCCTTTTTTGCGGGCGATGCTTACAAAATCACCCACTTTGCCATCAAGCGCTACGGTAGCATCAAAGGTAGTTGGTATGGCGGCTATAAAATTGGTGCTTTCCTGCTCGCGCTGGTATATGCTCGGGTTATCGCTCAGCATTTGCAGCGGTGCCTCAAATATGGTGTACATAGCTAATTGGTGACTGCGTGTCCCCTGTGTCATCGGGTTGGAGTTTACCGGCCTGAAGGCTTCCTTGGTAGCATTACGCATGCCGCCGGGGGTATAATCCATCGAACCCGACATCATGCGGATAAACGGTATACTTACATCATAACCGGGTTGGTTATCAGTTCCCCATTTCATATTTTCCAAGCCTTTCACGCCTTCGCAGTTAATAATATTTGGCCAGGTGCGCTGCATGCCGCTGGGCTTATACATGCCGTGGTAATCAATCAACTGATGATGTTTTGCGGCGATTTTGGCGATGTCAAATAATGAGGCGACCATTTTCTGGTCGTCTCGGTCGATGAAATCTACCTTAAAACCCTTTACGCCCATTTTTCAAACTTATCCATCAACCCTTCAACGTCGCGGCTTATGGCGTACCAGGTCGACCATAAAATTACCCCTACATTTTTCTGTTTGGCATAGTCGACTACTGCCTGCACATCAAGCTTGGCCTTGTTCAAATCCCAATCGTCCGACCAGCCCTCGTCAATAATAATATACTCCAGCTTATTTGCTGCCGCGAAATCGGTGTAGTATTTATAGGTAGGCACATTTATGCCCGATTTAAAATCAACATGGCTCACGTTCCAGTCGTTCCACCAGTCCCAGGCAACCTTGCCGGGTTTTATCCACGAGTAATCAGTTATTTGCGAAGGCTCGGCCAGCTTTTGCATCATGTCGTTATCGGCCAACTGTTTGTCTTCGGTGCTGATAACTACTACAAGCCAGGGGAAGCTGCGGGTGCCACTGGTTTTGGCAATAAAGTCAGCACGTTTGTTCACCACGTAGTTTATCCTCAAAACAGCTTCTTCGGTTGGGTATTTTGAAAATACGCCATGCAGGCTGTTGCCTTCCCCGCGGGTGAGGTACATCCCCGGGTAATCCTGCAAATCCGCCTCCAATATCACTGCCTTTTTTGGTGAGCCAACATCAACCAAGACCGGCAGAAATGCCAGCGTGTCTTTTTTTATGGCTGATAGATTGATGTTATCATAGTGGGACTCGAACGACGTAGTGAATTTGTCTTTATTACGATAGTCGTTAACAAAAGGCAAAAACGCTTTGTCGTCATCTTTAAAATTAAAATTTGCGCTTTCGTTTGTTATGGTGATATCCCCTTTTTTGGCGGTTACAAACCTGTAAGCTGCTCCGTCGTTATACGCCCTGAAAATAAGGCTATAATCGCCTTTAAAGTTTATGATTAGCTGGTTAAAATTATCCTGCACCTGTGTTTTTTTATAGATAGGCGTGGCGATAGTTGAGTTAGTTGAGCTTGCAGTTGCCTTTTTCACGGCTGCGTTTTTACCCAAAACATCGCCGTTATCCAAAGTTATCGAAATTTCTGATGGTGTTATTATTTCTGTGCCTTCGTGATTAACAGCCCAGGTTACAGTTGAGCCGGCGCTGATGTTTACGCTGATTTTGCCATCGGGCGATTTTACCTGGTAAGTTTTGGCAGATTGCGCCATTGCAGCCGACAGCGAACAGGTTAGCCACAGCAGTGCTATTACTCTTAATTTCATGAGATATTGGGTTACTGGTTTATAAGCATCCTAAACTAAATAAAATGAGCGAATAATTAATGTAGAATTGACAATTTAATCATAGAATGCTTTTATCGTATCAGTGTTTTGCACTGACCTGCTCTATTGGCATTGTTAAAAAGAAAATTTCAGGTAGTTAATATTCTTATTGTCCTTCAAATATTTCT
Source organism: Mucilaginibacter flavidus (assembly GCF_024055575.1). Classification (GTDB taxonomy): domain Bacteria; phylum Bacteroidota; class Bacteroidia; order Sphingobacteriales; family Sphingobacteriaceae; genus Mucilaginibacter; species Mucilaginibacter flavidus. Next base: position 26,049 of record NZ_JAMXOE010000032.1, read on the forward strand.
TTTCATAGTAAGTTTTGATGTTCAGTACTTCGTCGGCATACTCAGATTTGTAAACGTCTTCGGTTCTTGCATGCAATGTTAAGCCGGTTTCAGCAATCTTATCGGCGGTATAGGCATGCAAATCGTCGTTATCGGTTTTAAGGTTTACAAAGCCCCCGGGCGTTAATATCACCCGGTACATATTTAAAAACCGCGATGAGGTTAGCCGCTTTTTCTCGCGGCTCAGCTGCGGCTGCGGATCGGGAAAGGTAATCCATATTTCATCAACCTCGCCGGGGCCAAAATATTCAATAAGCGTTTCAATTTGTATGCGTAAAAATGCCACGTTGGTAACCCCGTCTTCCAAAGCGGTTTTTGCACCCCGCCAAATACGGTTGCCCTTGTAATCGATGCCGATAAAGTTTTTCTCCGGGAACATCACCGCCAGGTTAACGGTATATTCGCCTTTTCCACAGGCCAGCTCAAGCACTACCGGGTTGTTGTTTTTAAAAAATGCATCGGCCCACTGACCTCTAAAGGGCTTGCCGGCATCCAGTTGTAAAACATTGCTGAAGGTAGCTATCTCGGCAAAGCGCCGTATTTTATCTTTTCCCACTAAAAATAATTAAAGCGCAAAAATAAGGTTTTCAGGAATTTATTTCACGTTGATTTAAACGCACTACTATTTGTCGAAATGCACGGGATGACGGTTGCTTAATGCCATTCTGGTAAAACATTAATTATAAATGAGTTTGCCTGGTAACAGCCGCAAAAACCCAATAATAAATAAATCCAATATATCCTTGTTAAATGATGTTAAATGTAATAATGGTGTTTGTAACTAAGGCATTCGTTTCGCATATTAGCGGATTATTCCCTGATTTAAAAAATGAGATTAAACTATAAAGTTTCAGTAGCGGCGTTAGCCCTGCTTGTGGTATCGGGTGGTGCGTTTGCGCAGGTTAAAAAAAAGCCCGTTACACCGTCACCAAAATCTAAACCCGCCGGTGTTGAACAAAAACATATTGTTGCGGCAGGCCTGTTGCCCGCCGACCCTGAGGTTATAGTAGGCAAACTGCCAAATGGCTTAACCTACTATGTGCGTAAAAACGCCGAGCCAAAAAACCGGGCCGAATTATACCTGGTAAACAAAGTTGGTTCGGTACTTGAAACCGACGACCAGCAAGGCCTGGCCCACTTTACCGAGCACATGGCATTTAACGGCACGCGCGACTTCCCGAAAAACGACATGGTAAGCTACCTGCAAAAATCGGGTGTTAAATTTGGTGCAGATTTGAATGCCTACACCTCGTTTGATGAAACAGTTTACCAACTGCCATTACCTACCGATAGCGTCGACGTATTTGAAAAAGGCTTTAATATATTAGCCAACTGGGCATCATACGTAACTTTCGATCCTAAAGAAATTGATTCGGAACGTGGCGTGGTGCTGGGAGAAAAACTGGCAAACGGTAAAAATGCACAGGAGCGCCTGAGCAATCAAACCTACCCGATACTACTGAACAACTCACGCTATGCACAACGTATCCCGATAGGCAAAGAAGACATCCTTAAAACTTTTAAGCCTGAAACAATTAAAAGCTTTTACCATGATTGGTACCGCCCTGATCTGCAGGCCGTGATTGCCGTTGGCGATTTTGACCCTGCACGGGTAGTAGAGCTGATAAAGCGCAATTTTTCATCGCTGCAAAACCCTGCAAACGAGAAGCCCCGCACCGTTTACAATGTGCCGCCTACGCCGGGCACCGTTGTTAAAATAGCAACCGACAAGGAATTTCCGTACACCCTTGCTGAAATTATTGTTAAGCACCCGCAAACCAGCATCAAAAACACTGCTGATTTAATGCAAAGCATCCGCGTGCAATTATTTAACCAGATGCTGAACGACCGCATAAGCGAATTAACCCAAAAACCTACCCCTCCGTTTGTTTATGGCCAAAGCTCATACGGGCCGTTTATTGGCAAACAGGATGCATTCACAACAATCGCAGTATCTAAATCGGGCGGCCTCGAAACTGCTATTAAAGCAGCTGTTGCCGAAACCGAACGTGTGCGCCACTTTGGCTTTACTTTAACCGAATTGGAAAGAGCCAAACAAACCGCATTAACTGGTATTGACAATGCCTATCGTGAGCGCGATAAAACCCGGTCGGCAAACTTTGTTGGCGAATACCAGCAAAACTTTTTGCACGGGGATGCCTTTGCGGGAATATCATATGTCTACAATTTTTATGTAAACAACATCAACAAAATTACCCTTGCCGAATTGAACGGGATGGCCGGTAAATTTGTAAGTGACCAAAACAGGGTAATTATTGTTGAAGCGCCCGAAAGCGAAAAAGACAAGTTGCCAAATGAAAAAACCATTTTAGATTGGATTGCCAATGCAGGCAAAGGAGTGACCGCATACGTTGACAACACCAGCGACAAACCTCTGCTTGACCAGTTGCCAAAAGCAGGTAAAATTACCGAAACCAAAGCCGATAGCCTTATTGGCATTACAACATTTACGCTGAGTAATGGCGCCAAGGTAGTTTTAAAACCAACCAAGTTTAAAAACGACCAGGTACTAATTAACGGTTACAGCTTTGGCGGCACATCGTTGGCAAGCGATGATGACTATACCTCAGCCGAATTGGCGGGTGGTATTATCGGTGCCAGCGGAATAGCCGACTTTACACAGATACAGCTTAATAAAATATTGAGCGCTAAGAATGTAAGCGTATCACCATATATAAGTGATGTTGCCCAGGGCATAACAGCAAATACAACCCCCAAAGATTTTGAAACGGCTATGCAGCTCATATACCTGTACTTCACGCAACCACGCAAAGATGCTGATGTATGGCAGGCCAACATAAGCCAGACTAATGCCCTGCTTGCCAACCGCGGCCTAAATCCGGGAAGTGTTTTCCAGGATACAGTTAGCGCTACATTAAATAACCATAATTTCAGGGAGATGGTGGTAACACCCGAAAGACTGAACAAGGCCAGTCTTGATAAAGCTTACGCGTTTTACAAGGACCGTTTTTCGGATGCAAGCAGTTTTGTGTTTACGTTTGTAGGTAACTTTGATGTGGCAGTTTTGAAACCATATATTGAGGCTTATTTGGCTAGCCTGCCCTCAACAAACCGAAAGGAAACGTATAAAAACCTTAATATCGTTCCGCCGGCAGGGCAGATAACAAAAACAATAAACAAAGGCATTGGCGAGAAAGGCACGGTACAATTAGTATTTAGCGGCAACTATGACTACAATGACGTAAATAACATACAAATTGACGCCCTTGAAGAGGTTTTACAGAACAGGTTGCTCGACCGCCTGCGCGAGCAAGATGGTAAAATTTATAATCCGGGCGTTAGGGCGAGTTATAAAAAGATACCTAACAGCCGGTTTAGTTTCACCATATCGTTTACCTGCGTTCCTGCTGATGTTGACAGACTGATAGCAGACACCCAGGACGAAATAAACAAACTGAAACAAAGCGGTGCGTTACAGGCTGATATTGATAAGTTTGTTGCCGAAGAGGCACGCTCAACCCAGGTTCAGTTAAAGGAGAACGTTTTTTGGGCAGGATATCTTGGTGCTTCGGCACAAAACCAGGAAGACCCTGATGCCATATTGCACCATGTAAGTAATTTGAGCAATATAACAACCGGCAGTACTAAAGATGCCGCTAACAAATATTTAAGCGGCACCAATTTGATTAAGTTTATTTGGTTGCCCGAGAAAAAGTAACCGGATAGGTTAAATTACATTATTAAACGCCCATAGTTATAAGCTATGGGCGTTTTCGTTTTAGGCTGATAGTAATCATTGGTACTAATATTGGCAGGATAGTTGTTTGAGTATAAGCACAAAAGCTATCAACCATGGAAACCACAGAAAAGTCAATTGAAATATTAAACGACCTTATTGAGATAAATAACGACCGCGTTGCGGGCTTCGCACATGCAGCCCAGGAATTGCAGGAAAAGGACCTGGATTTGCGAACCTTGTTTATGCAATTACGCGACGAAAGCCGCAGAAACGTGCACGAGTTGGGTTCAGCAATTCATAAAACGGGGGGCGATGTTGAAATGGGGATGAGCGGAAGCGGGGCCATACATCGCATGTGGCTCGATGTCAAATCTGCCTTTAGCGGGCACGACCGCAAAACCGTTTTAGAAGAATGCGAACGCGGCGAAGACGCTATCAAAAAGGCCTACCAGGCAGCATTAACTGCCGAAAGCGGCCTGGCTCCGGAATTCACGGAAATTGTGACACGCCAGCAACAGCGTGTTATCGACGCGCATAACCAGGTAAAGACTTTGCGCGACGCGGAAGATTAAAGAAATTATTTCGCCGGCGTTTTTTTTATTGGCATAAAATCAAAATATTAATAAACAGGCTGGCTCTAAACTTTGTTAAATCGTTATTATATGTTATTCGCAGACAGGTAAAAAATTAACCATTTGATAATGAACATGTTTCACAGCGTTCCGGGTGTTCCACGCGGAAAAATGGAACGCTTGCACCCATCAGCCGCCTAACATCTGCAAAAAAAGCCCCCTGCATTGCAGGAAGCTTTTTATCGGAAAGCTAAAGGAGCTTATGGTTTCTTCAGCGTCGTTTCAAACAACTTAAATATCCGCTTATATTCATCCGTCCAGCTGCTGGGTTGTACAAACCCGTGATCCTCTACCGGGTACGACGCCAGTTCCCAGTTTTCCTTATGCAGCTCTATCAGTTTTTGGCTGAGGCGGATAATATCCTGGTAGTTTACGTTCTGGTCAACCATGCCGTGCAACATCAGCAGGTTGCCTTTAAGGCCATCGGCAAAATAAATGGGCGAGCTTATGCGGTACGATTTTTCATCAGTAAATGGCTCATTTAAAATACTGGCGGTATAGCCATGGTTGTAGTGCGCCCAATCGGTAACAGAACGGATAGCGCCGCCAGCCGCCCAAGTATCGGGCTCGGTAAACAGTGCCATCAATGTTATAAAACCGCCGTATGAACCGCCATACAAGCCTACATGCTTAGGGTTAACGCCGTATTTTTCAACCAGCATTTTAACGCCGTCTTCCTGGTCAGTTAGGTCTTTGCCACCCATGTGGCGATAGATTGCAGTGCGCCAGTCGCGGCCATAGCCCGCGCTGCCTGAATAGTCAACGTCCAGTACTACGTAGCCGTTATCAGCCAGCATATTGTTAAACATGTACTCACGGAAATACGAGCTCCACCAAAAGTGCACGTTTTGCAGGTAGCCTGCACCGTGTACAAATACTACAGCAGGTTTTGCGGGGTCCTGTTTTTCGGGCACATACAGGCGTGCATAAACATCGCTGCCGTAACGGTTTTTAAAGGTGATAACCTGCGGTTCGCGCCATGGGTACGATTTAAACTCCGCGCTTATTGAATTGGTCACCTGTTCGGCCTTTGCGCCCGGTTTATTGGGTTGTACATACAGTTCCCATGGCTTGTTTGAAAAGGAGTAACGTATAGCCAGCCATTTTTCATCAGGCGATAGGGTTACTTCGTTACCACCTTTCATGCTGGTTATTTTAACAGGCTCACCGCCCGCAACCGGGATACGGTAAAAATGAGTAACACCCGGATGCTCGATATTACCAATAAAGTAAAATGTCTTTTTATCTTTCGACAGCTGCAGACTTTGTACCTCCCATTTGCCGGTTGTCAGTTGTTTTTTGGTGCCGGTTACTGCATCAAGCAGGTAAATGTGGGCATAGCCGCTGGCTTCGCTTTCAAAATAAAAATGTGTGTTGTCTGTCCAGCCCACATTACCCTGGCCTGCACCGCCGACCCAGGCCTCGTTGCGCTCACGGTCCATTGGGGTTAAACTGCCGGTTGCAGGGTCAAGCTTCATTACCCACACGTCCTTGTTGTCCTGCGCGGTAATCTCAACTATGGCATACTTGCTGTCTTCGCTCCAGAACGGGCCGCGGATAACCAGCTTGCGGTCTTCATTAGCCTTTGTGAGGCGTTCCAACTCTTTAGGGTAATCCTTCACATAATCGGGCAAGTCCTTAATGCCCGGAATGGTTGTAGTATTGATTTTATAAACAGTATCTTTGTGCGTGTCGAATACAAAGCTTTCGTAGGCAGCTTGTGGTTCGCCAACTTTGGTGCGATTTGGGATATCTTCGGTAAAACCTGACGCCGTAACATAGTTGGGCACGATAGCGCTTTTTACGCCTTCGGGATATTTGGCCAGCCGATAAGTTACATAATGCCCATCCGGGCTAAGCACCACATCGCCTACCGATTTATTGTCAACAGCAATTTCCTTTAATTTTTTTACTTCAAATTCCTTGCGCTCGATAGAATCCAGCTTGCGGTCCTTGTCTTTTACCTTGATAATATCAAAAAGTTCAAGCTGCTGCGCCTTTAACCAGCGTTCCTGGTCGTTACCGGCTACTACGTCTGTCGCGGCCCTGCGGCCACCGCCACGACGTCCGCTTGCGGCCGGAGCCGGGGTTGCTGCTGCCGAATGCGTAAAATTGGTTAGCTGCACCAACTCGCCGCTTGCAATTTTAAACGAAAACAGGTTTTCGCCGCGGGTAAATATTATTTTGCTTTCATCGCCGCTAAATGACGGACTGCCTTCCCTTTCCGCAGTATTGGTTAGCTGAGTTATTTTACCGCTTACAAGGTCTGACAGGAAAACATCGCCATTTTTTTCGAAGACTTTTAGCGTGTGCTTTTTGTTCCAGTCGCCATATTCGGGTACCATGGCTTTGCGCTCATCCATGCTAACCTTGGCGGGCTTGATATCGGTTGGGGTAATGGCGAATAGCTGGTCGCGGTCGGCATTTTCGGGATTCCAGTTAAAATAAATCTTTTTGCTGTCGTCGCTCCAGCGGATGTTTGACGGTGCTACACCGATCCACTTGGGGTCACGCATTATTTTTTCGATGGATAAGGGAGCCAGGCTTTGCGCAAACACGCCGCTGCACCCTGATAAAAGCAGGATGATAAGGATTTTTTTCATGTCAGTTATTTTGTTCTGCCGGCTTAAACCGTGGCGTTTATTAACCGCCCTAACCAAAGTATAAGTAATCGGCAAGCCAAGATAGTATTTTCCCTAATCATTAGTATTTTTAACATTGTTTTGTTACAAAATGGAAATAAAAGGACGAGGATTTACGCTTCGCGAATGGCGGGCCGGCGATGTTGCGGCGTTGCAGCGTAATGCCGATAACAGTAAAATTTACAACTGCCTGTTAGATGTGTTTCCGCACCCTTACACTATGGAAAACGCTGCTGACTGGGTTAGCATGATGATGACCCAGGACCCGCTGCTGGTTTTTGTAATTGATATAGCCGGTGAACTTGCCGGTGTGGTTGGCATCACCATGCGCAACGATGTTTACCGCAAAGCACCCTTAATTGGTTACTGGCTCGGTGAGGCTTACTGGGGTTGTGGCATTATGACACAAGCTGTAAAACTTGTAGTTGACTATGCCTTTGCCAACCTGGATATTACACGCCTGCAGGCCGGTATTTTTAGCACCAATCCGGCATCAATGCGCGTGCTGGAAAAGGCGGGCTTTATAAAAGAAGGTATTGCCCGCAAGGCTATTGTTAAAAATGGAATTGTTTTGGATGAACATTGTTATGGGTTGGTGAAAGAATGAATCCCGGTTCAGAAATTGCGCCAGGGATTGAAGCGGATACCGTCCGCCAGCTGGCGGATAATGCCTGTGCAGTATTAGCGGAAAGCCCGCCCGGGCGCCCAATAAATTACCGTACTCACGTATAAATGGAATCCTTCCCCACGTATTTATACTCCCCAAAACACAGTGCCAATACCCACACAGTTAGGTGCCACTACGCTTGCCCCGCGCGCCGGGCCATTATACCTTTACCAATAATTAGTGGTGCTAAAAGCACTGGGTGAACAAGCAGGGCGTTCATTGAAAAAATTTGATAAAGGGAACAGGCAGAAAATCCCGGTACATCTACCTATGTATTAACAGAGTATGCGCCCGTAAGCCGAAAAGGGCGAGCAGAGTAGGCAATAATTATTTATCTAAATATTATGGCAACCAGAAAATTTTCAAAGGCTACACCTATTTATGTATCGGTGCCGCCAAAAATGACAATTGACCAAACACACGCTGTTACAAAAGAAATTTTGGGACTTGTGGGCTGTCCCGGCTGTTACTCGGGCTTCCATTTCCAGTTTATCGACGAAACTGAAATGATACACGCCCGTGTTGATGCAAAGGGGATTAATGTTGGTGGCGCACAATTTTAATTGCTTTGAAAAACCTGGACGAACTTGGCGTAGGCTTGATTTACTTCCAGGGGTTCGAAGATTTTCTTGCATTGCATTCATCGTTGATAGATGTTGTTGAGATTGAGCCGCAAACCTTTTGGTTTGATAAAAATGATGAATGCAATGCATTTAAATACAACCCCGAAGTAACCGACTTTTTGCGCACTTATGATCGCCCCAAGCTGTTCCACGGTGTAGGCTATCCGGTTGGGGGTACATTTTTACCGCCCGATGCCCATTTTAATACCCTGCGCCGGCAGGCTGCCGAACTTAACCCCAAATGGGTGAGCGAGCATTTAAGCTTTAACTTTTTTAAAGACGAAGGGCGCGACATAAATTCCGGCTTTTTGCTGCCGCCTGTTCAAACTGCCGAAAGCATAAAAACCGCGGTGGCCAACATCAACAATTACCGCGCGCAAATGGATCGCCCGTTTGCCTTTGAAACCGGCGTAAACTACTTCCAGCCCCGTAAAAATGAAATGCCCGACGGCTTGTTTGTTAACCGTGTTGCCGAAGAAGCCGATTGCAATATTCTCCTGGATTTGCATAACCTGCTGGTGAACCAGCGCAATGGCCGGCAAACCGTAAGAGAGTTTTTAAGTTACCTCGATTACGAGCGTGTTATCGAACTGCATGTAGCTAACGGCATTTACTACAAAGATTATTACCTGGATGCCCATAGCGGCGCATCAGACGATGAACTTTTGGGTATACTGGAAGATGTGGTTGGCAAACTCCCCAACCTAAAAGCCCTGATGTTTGAAATTACCCCGGATTATTTTATGAAAGTGCCCGAAGCCGAAATACGTGGCCAGCTAATAAAAATGCGCCGGATTTGGGATAAAAAGGGAAATCAATTTAAAAAACACCTACCAGATAGATGCCAGGGAAAAACCTTTGATGAAAGCATATCTGTAAGCGAATGGGAACACACCGTTGGCAGCATTATTTTAGGACGCAGACCCGAAAGCTCGCTGGCAGACGAATTGTTGCAGGATAAAGGCGTTGCCATCGTAAAAGATTTGGTTTTCCATTTCAGGGCTTCGCTGCTGGTATCCATGTTTAAGCTAACTACCCGGTTGTTGCGCCTTTCGGTTGGTGAAGAGGTTTTCAATATTTATGTGGAAGATTTTTTCAGCAGTGTTTTTCCTGAATTGCTGCCGGTTATTTTGGCGGAACAATTTTCGGCTTACGTTACGGCAAACCGGTTTAAGGTTATATATTTAACTCAAATAATGGAATACGAACTGGCAACCATCCATACCGCAATTGATAAACAAACCCGCCATGTTAATTTTAATTTTGACCCGCTGCCTGTTCTGGCCGCGCTGGAAAAGGCAGCGTTACCCGTTGAACAATTCGAAGAAAAAAGCAAAGCGCTTCAAATAGTATATCAGCAGCAGCCGCTATTAGCGGAGTTGCCGGAATTTGTGCCGGCGGTGCATAATTGAATGCCATATCTTTCCTTTTAGCGCAGGCCTGCGACCTGTGCTAGCGGATTGCGCCCCGTTGGGGCTTTTGAGAATTTTCTTTAGTTTACAAATTCGTTTTTCTTAAAAGTGTGCAATAATACTTTAGTTAAGGATACCCTCCAAGCCCCAAAAGGGCGGCCCTCATCAGCGCAGGTCGCAGGCCTGCGCGAAACAGCGATTTCAATTCAACCCTCTACAACTTCCCACAACCTCTACAACAATTACAACCAAACCCCTATATTTGCTCCATGACTAAAGAACAAATCCAGGATTTAAGGGATAGAATAACTTCCCTGAGGAGGCATCTTTGACATCGATAAGAAACTCGATGCCCTCCATTTGGAACAGGAAATAACCGTTGGCCCACATTTTTGGGATCATCCTAAAGAAGCCGAAAAAGTGTTGGCTTCCATCAAAACAAAAAAAGTTTGGACAGATGCCTTTCAAAAAGTAGTTGCTACTGTTGAAGATACGGGCGTGCTTTTTGAATTTTTTCAAAGCGGCGATGCTACCGAAGCCGAAATGCAGGTACAATACAACGCTGCCATAAAAGAAGTTGAAGAACTCGAATTTAAAAACATGCTCTCGGCCGAAGAGGACCAGTTTAACGCAGTACTGCAAATTACTGCAGGCGCAGGTGGTACCGAAAGCTGCGACTGGGCCGGCATGCTGATGCGCATGTACATTATGTGGGGCGAAAAGCATGGCTACAAAGTAACTGAGCAGGATTTCCAGGAAGGTGATGTGGCCGGTGTTAAAACCGTAACCTTGCAAATAGAAGGCGATTTTACTTATGGCTATTTAAAAGGCGAAAATGGCGTGCACCGCTTAGTGCGTATCTCGCCTTTCGATTCAAATGCCAAGCGGCATACTTCGTTTGCATCTGTATACGTTTACCCGCTGGTTGATGATACTATCGAGATAGAGGTTAAAGATGCCGACATAGAGTTTGAAACTTTCCGCTCAGGCGGTGCAGGCGGGCAAAACGTGAATAAGGTGGAAACTGCCGTACGTTTATACCACAAGCCATCGGGCATTATCATAAAAAACCAGGAATCGCGCTCGCAGTTGCAGAATAAGGAAAATGCTATCCGGTTACTGAAATCGCAATTATACGAGGCCGAAATGCGCAAACGCATGGAGTTAAGTAATGCGGTTGAGGGTAACAAGAAGAAGATAGAATGGGGCTCACAAATCCGCAATTACGTGTTGCATCCTTACAAACTGGTTAAAGATTTACGTACCGACCATGAAACTTCGAACGCCGCCGCTGTGTTGGATGGCGATTTAGATGAGTTTTTAAAATCGTACCTAATGGAATTTGGCGGGCCGAAGGGTTAATATTTGTGGTCACTCCGATTATTGTGACACCGCTAATATTTTGCAAGGAAATCTAATTCTTAAAGAATTTTTCTTTTAAAACTGGGTTGACGATTGGGCTTAAAGGGAGTCCCAATCGTCCGCCTTTGTATCACCGACCGTTCGGAAACGAACACTTTCGTAGATGCTTAAAAATTTAATTTATTGATTATCAGTAAATTAAAATAAGGGTATCAATATTGGCATAGGCTCATCAAATTACAACACGATGATGACCGCCGATATACGATTAGCTGAAATGTGGGAAGGCTGCCTTAAGAACGACCGTAAGCAGCAGGAGCTTTTATATAAAACCTTAGCGCCCAGGATGCTGGCTGTGTGCATGCGCTACGCCCATGACAAAGACGAGGCCCAGGATATTTTACAGGAGGGCTTTATAAAGATGTTCAAAAACGCACACAATTACCGCGGCGATGGTAACCTTGAGGGCTGGATACGCCGCATCATGGTTCATTGCGCCATATCGCGCTACCGTAAGTTAAAGCCGATGGTTTTGGTTGAGGACTTTACCGAAGAAAACAGTGGCGCAGGCAGCGGCTACAATGCGCATGGCCTCGAAGCTAAAGATTTGATGCAGATGATACAGAAACTACCGCAAACCTACCGGTCGGTATTTAATATGTACGCCATTGAAGGCTACTCGCACCAGGAAATAGGCAGTAAACTTGGGATGACCGAACTGCTGTCGCGCACCAACCTGCACCGCGCCCGCGCCATTTTAAAAGATATGGTGAATAAACTTACAGGCAGCGAGATGCATTATATGGCGGGATAAGTCCGACTTTACTAACTTCGGACTTACTCAACATTCGTTTAAAAAAATATATGCCGGGAAATACAGCCCGGCATATATTTTCCACAATTTTCTGTATTTTGCGAGGTAATATTGTTGTTACATGCTATTGATTTTTCCCTGATTAATGAACACACCCCGGTTTGCCGTACTTGTTTTGGCACTAAGCCTTTGTGCATGTAAGAAAGACCTTAGCGATACAAACCGGCCAACCAGACCGGACCCGGCAGTTATACCGGTTACCCTTGTTTTAGACCAAACCCTTACCGGGTACAAAATACCACACATTTTCGAAGGCCTCAGCTACGAAACCGCGCTTTTAACCCAGGACCCCGACTATTTAAATGAAAGCAATACTGTACTCGTTCAATTGTTGAAAAACTTAGGCAAGGGCGTTTTGCGCATCGGCGGCAACAGCAGCGACGAAATTGACTGGGGGGCCGATGACGCCGGTACCGACATGCTGCACCGCAAACTTACCAAGCCTGGTATTGACAGGCTGGCAGCATTTGCCAAAGCCATTAAATGGCCGGTGTTGTTTGGTTTAAACCTGGGGAATAGCAATCCAGCAGAGGCCGCAAACGAGGCGGCGTATGTTCACAGCAGGCTACAAAGCAGCTTATACGCATTTCAAAGTGGTAATGAACCAGATTTTTTTGGCAATATTCACCGCCAGGGCAAGTATATTTACGAAGATTACCAGCGGGATTGGCGGGGGTATTATAATGCCATAAAACGCCAGGTGCCCGGAGCTGTATTTGCGGGGCCCGATATGATGCCCTTTAACCTCCGCTGGCTGCATAACTTCACCAAAAGCAACCACGATAAGGTGGTTATGCTCGATGGGCACTATTATAACAATGGCCCCGCATCAAACCCTTCAATAGGTCTGCCCGATGTTTTAGTACCCAATAATAGAATGGCTACGTACCTGCAGGGTATGTCGGTAATCGCGTCTTCGCATGGGTTGCCATTTCGGATATCTGAAGGTAACAGTATCTGGGGACAGGGCAAGCCCGGCATCAGCAATGTATTTGCGTCAGCATTGTGGGCGCTTGATTTTATGTGGAGCGTTGCCGAAAATAAAGGCCAGGGCGTTAATTTTCACGGTGGCGGCGTGCGGTTTGTTTATACGCCTATAAATACTGCAAACGGCGTTACCACGGCCAAACCCCTGTACTATGCCATGCTGGCTTTTAAATATGGCGCAGTTGGCAATAAAATAATACAGCCACGGTTTTTAAACTCAAGCGCCGATGATAACTACAGTGTACACGCTTGTGTTAGTCCCGATAATGCAACCCTGGTAACTATCATAAACAAAGAGACGACCAAAGATTTTTCGTTTACTATACAATTGTCTAATGCAGCATCAAACATACAGGTTGCCCGGCTTTCAGCCCCATCAATAACGGCCAACACTGGTGTTACCTTTGCCGGAAGCACGGTGAACAGTGATGGAAGCTTTGAACCGGCAAATCCCGAGGAATATCGTACCAATCAGAAAAGTTTTACGGTAACAGTGCCGGCAGGAAGCGCGGCAGTGGTGACGGTGAGGTGATTGTTAGCGATTAATTGATTAGAGATTAGTTTAAGACGTCTTACTAATCTCTAATCAACCAACCCCCAATAACTACTTATGTTTACTTCCCATCACAAAACTGATCTCACCGCCATTCATAATATCGGCATGGGTTAAAAACATGCCCGGGTGTGGTTTGCCGTTAAGGGTAATGCTTTGTATGTAAACGTTTTTATCGCTTTGGTTTTTTACGTTAATGGTGAAGGTTTTTCCGTCGCCAACTTGAATAACGGCGTGCTGTACCGCAGGGCTGCCAATGGCATACTGATCGGTAGCAGGAGCAACGGGGTAAAAGCCCAGCGAGCTAAAAATATACCATGCGCTCATCTGGCCGGTATCGTCGTTGCCGCCAAGCCCGTCCGGAGTTGGCTTGTACATGCGGGGTAATATCATCCTTATTTTCTCCTGCGCTTTCCAGGGCTTGTCAGTCCAGTCGTACAGGTAGGCCACGTGGTGCGATGGCTCGTTACCATGCACATAGTTGCCGATGATGCCGTCCTTAGTAATATCTTCTGTTTCGGCAAAATATTTATCAGGCAGGTTATAGCTAAACAGGCTATCTACATAAGTAATAAAGCGCTTGTCGCCGCCCATTATTTTTATCAGCCCTTCCGGGTCATGAGGAACATATAAGGTGTAGTTCCAGGCATTCCCCTCGATAAAGCCCTGGTTAATGGTAGTAAATGGATCGAAGTTTTTGCGGAAGGTACCATCGGCCATTTTGGGGTGCATAAAGCCGGTTTTAGGGTCGTACACATTTTTCCAGTTTTGGGCGCGCTTATTAAATTCTTCATAAACGTCCATCCGGTTTAGCTTTTTGGCCATTTGGGCAATGCAAAAATCGTCGTACGCATATTCCTGGGTTGAGGATACTGAGTTGCCGTTTTTCTCGTCAGGAATGTAGCCCATATCCATATAGTAACCTATACCCTCATAGTCACGGTGTTTCGCGGTGGCTACGCAGGCGTCAAGCGCTTTGTTGGCATCAAAAGGCGCATTGCCTTTCACTACGGCATCTGCAATAACAGATACGCTGTGGTAGCCGCTCATACACCAGTTTTCGTTGGCGCTGTTACTCCATATCGGCAACATGTGTTCGGCACTTTGGTCGAAGTGGGCTATCATGCTTTGTACCATGTCCGAGTTTCGTTTCGGGTCGATAATGTTGAACAACGGGTGCAGCGCACGATGCGTATCCCAAAGGCTAAAGGTTGTATAGTTGGTAAACCCTTCGGCTTTGTGCACATTTTGGTCGAGGCCTTTGTACTGGCCATCCGCGTCCATATAAATGGTTGGGTTTATCATGGCGTGGTACATCGAGGTGTAAAAATCCACCTTTTCGTCCTGGCTGCCGTCGATAACAATTTTATGCAATTCCGCTTCCCATTCGGCCTGGCCATCATTTTTTACTTTGTCGAAGTCCCAACCCGGTATTTCAACCTTCATGTTATTTAATGCGCCATCGATGCTCACCGGTGAAATGGCAAATTTTATCTTGATTTTTTCACCTTCTTCGGTCTTGAAGTCGAAATAGGTGCGCAATTGCCTTCCGGCCAAATCCGGGAAGTTTTTCACCCTGGCAAACTTGCCCCAAAAACCGCCATACACTTCGCGCTTGTCGAACTTTTTATATCCCATCTGGATGAAGGGTTTATTAAACGTCATGGCGAAATAAAGGGTACGGGTACGCGCCCAGCCATTTGTTGAGCGATAGCCCACAACCGTACTATCGTTCACCATGCGCAGGTAAGTCCACACATTTTTATCCGGGTAGTTGTAAATCCCTGCCATCAAATCAAGAATGATGTGCGAGTTATCTGATTTTGGGAAAGTATATTGATGAAAGCCCACACGGGTGGTTGTGGTCATTTCAGCCGTAATATTGCTGGCATCAAGCTTTACTTTGTAATAATTGGCTTCGCTTACTTCGTTAGCGTGAGAGAAAGCCGAGCGGTAGCCGCTGCCGGGTTTGTCGGCAGTGCCTGGATTTAGTTTTACCGCGCCTACAGTAGGCATAATTAAAAAATCGCCCAAATCGCTATGGCCGGTACCACTAAAGTGGGTGTGACTAAATCCTACAATGGTTTTATCATCGTACTGGTAACCGGCGCAGTATTTATATACGTCGGGGTTGTATTTGCCGTTCAGCTCGTAACTGGCGGTATCGGTTTCGGGGCTAAGCTGCACCATACCAAAAGGCACCGTTGCACCCGGGAACACGTGCCCCATACGCTGCGTGCCAATAATGGGCTTAACATATTGAACCAAAATATCGTTAGTTTTTGTTTGTGCCGACGCTATTACGGTTGCGCAGGCGAAAAGAGCGGTCAGTATTTTTTTCATTAGCTGGAGTTGCATTAGTTAAAGGCCAAATATAATGGATTATTGGTTGGTTATTGTTGTGTTGCAGGATTGTTATGTTAGGGTGAGTCGATGTGCGAGCGACAGGTTCTCCCCCAAGAATCATTCCCTATATTTGTAATTATTTACCTTTGTAAGCTGCCAAAATGAAAATTACGTTCGCAATACTCGCATCAATATTTTTATGTCGCGCCCTTGCTCAGGATATGGTGATACCAGTACAGCAGGAGCGCTATCAGCAACGCGATGATGCCGCCCGCACTTTTATTGATCTTATATTAAACAACAGCCATAGTTTTTTAGACAATTCAACTAAGGTTGTTATGCTAAAAAACAATACGGCACTTGACACACTGGATTTTACAAAAGATTATTACCAGGGAGGCGGCTCGATGGTGGACATAAACCCGGTTAAGCCGTCCTACTATAATACCTTAGCCCGTTACATGTGCACCTCTGACAATACCGTTGAAAAGAATGGCTGCGCTGTCAATGTTAAAAAACTGGCATACGTTTTAAAAGGTGATTTTAACAATTTTCATGCAAATGCATTGAAGAGAGTTGGCGATACGCTTGAGGTGACTATAAATTTCCAGGCAGATAGCTGGGTAAATTGTTTCAAATTCAACACCAGGGGCTTGATTGAAAGCGCCACAACGTTCGAGGTTGATGCAGGCAATCATCGATCGCTGCGGGGCGAAAACAAGTATTACTATGATAAAAACGGGAATCTTATAAGAAAAGAAGCTACGCAATATTCTCCGGTTAACCCAAACCAATCAAAGCTGGCAAGCGAATTCCTGGAGGTTGACTATTCAGCGCTGGGAGCCGAAGACCGTGAAATAAAGAAACGGTTCCAATACAACGATAAAGGCTCCCTTGTAAAAACGTATTTAAGCGGCGTATTCTTTTTTTATGACGCTAAGTATAATCTTATTAGAAAGCAACTGATTGTTGATGATAAATTACTCGTTACTTATCAGCTTGAATATAAGCAGGATGTTGTTGACGTAACCAAGACGTCGCACAGTATTAATAAAACAGAGCCCCTTTTTGCGTACCGATTAGTGAAATAAGCTGAGTAGCAGCACCTTGCAAAATTATTCGCGGTTTTACTATATTTAAGTATTTTTAAATCAATTATTTAATCTGTTTAAAAATGACCGTAAACGAAATCATGGCCGATTTGCAGGCGCATGGCAGCGAAAGCATCAAGAAAATCCTTTTAAACCATGGTGTAAAGGAACCCTTTTTCGGCGTTAAGATTGAGCATTTAAAAACAATCCAGAAAAAGGTAAAAAAGGACTACTCTTTGGCCAAAGACCTTTATGCTACCGGTAATGCCGATGCCATGTACCTTGCCGGCCTGATTACCGACGATAGCAAAATGACCAAAGCCGATTTGCAGGCTTGGGCCGAACAGGCCCTGTCAAATAATATTAATGAATATACTGTGCCATGGGTGGCAGCCGAAAGTAATTATGGGTTTGAGCTGGGTTTGGAGTGGATAGATAGTGATAAGGACCATGTTGCCGCTGCAGGATGGTCCACCTTGGGAAATGTAGCGGCGTTGAAGGCAGATAGTGAACTGAACCTGGCTACTTACCGCGCCTTATTGCAAAGGGTTATAAATAATATACATACGTCGGCCAACAGGGTAAAGGCCAGGATGAATATTTTCGTAATGAATGTGGGCTGCTATATACTCCCTTTGGCCGATGAAGCCGTTGCCGCCGCTACTAAAATTGGGGCTGTATACGTTGATACAACTGGGACAGCCTGCAAAGTACCCGATGCCACAACCTATATTGACAAGGTAAAAGCCCGTGGCGCGCAAGGCAAAAAGAAGAAGACTGTAAAGTGTTGAATTATTGCCGACAGGCATATTTCTGGCCGAATGCAAAAGTTTAACCCAGCTTAATCCCGGTTCTGTCTCTTAAACAGCAAGTGCCTTATTCGCCCCGAGTTAACCTCGAACCCGGTTACCTGGTTCTTCGCATTTCTAACGATTTGCAAATTATCCATCCACCAAAAATTGTTGGTTAAATGATTATCGCCGTATAAAGTAAGCGGCATGTCGTTGTATTTGGCGTTAGTTAACAGCAAATGATGGTCCTTTAAAACGATCTGATAACTGCAATCCAGTTCGGGGCAATAATAGTTGCCGGCATATACTTGCAATTGCACATCAGTTGGTTTTGCATCGGCATCGTATTTTATCAGCTTGCGATGGTTCCCGGGCCAATATTGTTCGACTATTGTTTCCTTAGAACTTTTTACCGTGAAAATAAATTTTACAGTCGGATCATTGAGCATAACCAGCGTGTCATTTGCGTGCTTAACCAACTGGTTATTATTTCTGCCTGTTTCCCAAAATAGTTTCCGGTTTTTCAGCTTAAACGCAAAACGGGCTCCGTCCTCTGAGATGTAACTCCCGGTAATTTTTTTGATCGCCAGGGTATCGTTGAATATTGCCCCTGTGCTGTCTGCAACTGCAGGCTTGGGAGATTTTTTTTGTGGCGATGCATCTTTAATAAACAGGCCCTGCAACTGCTGCGCCTTGCCAAAAGGGTCTGTGTCGCCCAGGTTACTGAAAATAATAAACCCCATTTTCAGATCGGGGAATACGCTAACCATGGTTCGGTAACCAGCGTCAGCACCGTTGTGCGAATAGATTTTATGCCCTTTGAAATCATTTACCGATATGCCTAAGGCGTAATCTATTTCTGTGCCATTGTTCAATTTGCCCTTTTGTGTTAGTTGTTCAATGTCTTTTTGGTCGCCTGCTTTATGATCATAAAAATTCATCACCCATTTGCCAATATCATCAATATTGGTAAACAAACTGGTAGCGCCTGCAACAGAATAGCTAAGCGTGCTGTTTGTGAAATGCCCCCTTGTGCGATCGTACGAATAGGAGCGGTTGGGTACAATCTCCGTATAGTCATCATGGAAATGGGTGTTGTTCATTCCCAGCGGTTTAAAAATGGCCGAGTCGGTAAACTTGCGCAGGCTTTTGCCGCTAACAGCGCGTACTATTTCGGCCAGCATAGTAAACCCGCTGTTCGAATAGCTGTACTCCTCGCCCGGTTTAAAGTTAAGGGCCTGCTGTTTGCTTAGTATCTTTATAACCTGGTCTTGCGTAATTACATCATCAAGCCGGGTACCGGCAATGGCAAGCAATTGCCATTGATCGCGAATGCCACTGGTATGGTTTAAAAGGTTCCTGACGGTAATTTTTACCTTCAAATCCGGGAACCACGGCAGGTATTTCCTGATATCATCATCAAGGTTCAGTTTTCCCTGCCTGGCCAGCAGCACGATAGAAAAAGCCGTAAACTGTTTGGATACCGAGGCCATGTGAAAAATAGTTTCGGGTTTAATAGGTATATTATATTCCAGGTTGGCCATGCCATACCCTTTGGCAAAAATAAGGGAGTCATTTCTCACAACACCTACAGCATATCCCGGGCTGGTATTTTTATCCCAATACTTAAACAGGTTATCAATTTTTTTTATCGTTGAATCGGGCAGGTTTTGAGCCGACGCACAGACTGCTGCAGAGAGCGATAATGAACAGATAAAAAGAAATTTTCTTGCTAGGCGCATAACATGTTTGTTGATAGGTTACCGGGTGATAAATCAGAATAAATATAAATGAAATTGCCATTAAAAGAAGCCCTTTTTTCCGGATAATGATGTTGAATAAATAACCGGCGCCATAACTACCATTAACTACGAAGCATTTGCCACGAACCATTTGCGTTTCCGCGCATTAAACCCTATTTTCACGCATCACATTCATCCTTCAAAAATGAAAAAAATCTTTACCCTCTCTTTTATAGCAATAACAGCGGCTGCATCGGCACAGCAAAAAACCATCAGCGGCTTTACCCCAACATCAGCAGCCAAAGAACTGCAAACCGAGCAGGCTTTTGATGCCTCGCTTAGCGCGCCCCGCATTGGCGAAACTATTAAAGAACTTGCGGCCTATCCGCATAACGTAGGCTCACCCGGTGGCAAGGCAGTGGCAGAAAAGATTTTGCAGAAATATAAAAGCTATGGGTTGGATGCACATATCGAAACTTATACGGTATTGTTCCCGACCCCAAAAACAAGGGTACTGGAATTGACCGGCCCAACAAAATATACTGCTTTATTAAAAGAGCCGGCTTTAGCAGAAGATGCAACGTCCAACCAGGCCAATCAATTACCCACCTATAATGCGTGGAGTGGCGACGGCGATGTAACCGCACCCCTTGTATTTGTAAACTATGGCCTGCCTGATGATTATGAAACGCTTGCAAAGCTTGGGGTTGATGTAAAAGGTAAAATCGTAATTGCCAAATACGGCCGCTCCTGGCGCGGCATAAAGCCGAAAGTTGCTTACGAACACGGCGCGATTGGCTGTATTATTTACTCCGACCCGAAAGATGATGGGTACACCGCGGGTGATGTATACCCTAAAGGTGCCTATAAAAACGAATACGGCGTTCAGCGAGGCTCGGTGATGGATATGGTGATATACCCCGGCGACCCGCTTACACCCGGCGTTGGGGCTACCAAAGATGCCAAACGCCTGGACAGGAAGGATGCTCCAACGATATTAAAAATACCTGTGCTTCCTATAAGCTACCACGACGCCCAGCCATTACTGGCTGCCTTGGACGGCAGGGTTGCACCCGGCAATTGGCAGGGCAGTCTGCCGATAACCTACCATATCGGCGCAGGTAAGGCAACAGTGCATTTAAAAATGGAATTTAACTGGGATTTGGTTCCTGCCTACGACGTTATCGCCAAGATAAAAGGTAGCAAATGGCCGGACGAATGGGTGATGCGTGGTAATCACCACGATGGCTGGGTAAATGGAGCCGGCGACCCTATCAGCGGACAATCGGCTATGCTGGATGAGGCTAAAGCGCTCGGCGATTTGCTGAAGAGCGGCTGGAAGCCAAAGCGTACCATTATTTATTGTTCATGGGATGGCGAGGAGCCGGGATTACTGGGCTCGACAGAATTTGCCGAGGGACACGACAAAGAACTGCAGGAAAAAACAGTGGTTTACATCAACTCTGATGGCAATGGCCGTGGCTTTTTAGGCACCGGCGGCTCGCAGGCGCTGGAACCATTTATGGACGAGATAACGCAAAACGTAACCGACCCGCAAACCAATGTAAGCGTGTTCGACCGCAAAAAAGCACATGAACTTGTGGAGGCATCATCAGTAAAAGATAAAAAAGAGATATTGGACCGTAAAGGCGGAAAACTGGAAGCCCTGGGTTCGGGTTCGGATTTTTCATCGTTTTTACAGCATCTGGGCATACCAACTTTGGATATTGCCTTTGGTGGTGAAGATGGCGGTGGTGAATACCACTCCATTTATGATTCGTTTGATGACTATCGCCGATTTAAAGATTCATCGTTTAAATACGGTGTTGCGCTTGCACAAACTGCCGGGCATGCTGTGTTGCGTATGGCCGATGCGGAATTATTACCATTTGATTTCCGCCACCTGGAAACCACTATTGATAAATATGTTACCGAGGTAAACGAGCTGACCGACAAAATGCGTGAAAACACCGACATGGAAAACCAGCTGATAAAAGCCAACGATTTTGGCTTAGCTACAGACCCAACCAAACACGAGCAAATGCCGGTTGCGAAAGATACCGTACCAAAACTTGATTTTACTGCCCTAAAAGCAGCTGTTGATACGCTTAAAAAAGTTGCGGATAAACTTGCTGTAAATTGGGCAACAGCATCACAGGCTAACGGCGACAATGATAAAATGAACAAAATGCTTTATCGTGCAGAGCAGCAACTCCTGTCTGAAGGCTTGCCGCGCCGCCCATGGTACAGGCATACTATTTATGCTCCGGGCTTTTATACCGGCTATGGCGTTAAAACCCTGCCTGGAATTCGCGAAGCAATAGAACAGCGCAACTGGAAAGAAGCGCAGGAGCAAGTTGCGGTTGTAGCAAAAAGTATAAATAATTTGGTGACCTATTTAAGCAGCGCGAATTAACCCCAGCCCGGTCTGAAAATCAAAAACCCCTCAGATGATGAATCTGAGGGGTTTTGACAATTTTAGATGTTATCTAAGCGGAATGGACGGGACATGAACCTATCCCTATAACATTCAGTATTTCAATATATTACAAGTTTGCAAAAGTGGCTACTCTCGAATTTCCCACAAATAATTTGCAATAGTTTAATTCCTAATGACTTATATAAAGATAAGTATTAATAGCGATTGATGCAATTTATTGTTAACGAATAATTAGCGTAATGTGGCTATAATTAATCGATGTCAATAGTAGTTAAAAAATAAATAGGCTTAATAAACGAAGTGTTGCTATCAAATTTAATTTTACTTGTCAGTCGTTTTGGTCCAACCAAAACATGGCTTAAAAAAGTTAGCGGCTTAGTTATACAAAAATCTGAGGTTTATCAGTTTCCATAAAGACCATAGGGAAGATTAATAATCCTAACTAAAAAAACCCCATTCCGGATTTACCAGGGTTCCTGTTAACGAACTTCTGTCCAATAATACATTATATTCTTCGCAGCTGGTTTCCGGAACAATGCAACAATTATGACAAGCGGACCCATTCACATTGTCTGGCCCCTGGCCACTGGATTGTCCAATGTCTGAACATACCGGGTCAGCTGAGCGCCACCTCGAATCCTCGATGGCCTCCTTAATCAGTTTACTCAAAAACTTCTCCGTGCCTTGCCGTACAAGACCTCCCATAGACACTTCTGAATCGCCCGAAGACGTATAGATCAGGACACCATTCATTCGTTCTCCGGGGTCACTGCTAAAATATATCTTTTCGCGCAGCGACGAAGATCCATACCCGCAATTAAAACACAATCGTTTTATTAAAAGGTGGGCAAAAGTATGAATTAGTACAAATGCAGGATTAATGTCCCGGTTCGTAAAGGTCATCTGCCTCTTGTTATTAATGTCATGGTATTGGTTTAACAAACGCTGGTACCGTCCGTTATTTAACAGCCACTGATCAATTTTATCATCTTTAAACTGCAAAAATATCCCCTCCCCGAAAACTTCCGAAGCAGGTAGCCAATTAACCGTATGTAATGTCAAATTTTGACTAGAGTCATTACCGGGCCAAAACCCAGCGCCATTTATTCTGGAGAACCCTTTAAAAACGCGTGTTTCTTTGAGCTTTTCGATCAATACTACCGTTTCAAAGGATTCGCTATGTAACTCGTTGTCCACATAATTTTCGAAGGATTTCCTTAGCGCCTTAAAATCAGCGCTTTCGGAATTTCTTCCCTTCAAAATACATTCATATTCCTCAAAGCACAAGTTGTCGCTCTTATTTTCGTCGGCTATATCCTGTCCGCCCTTGTCAGCAATGACCGAGATAATTTCCTGTACCAGTTCATCCAACAAGATCTGTCCTTTAATTACTTCGGGTTGGCCCATCAATACAGCTCGTAATATATTCCCTGTTGGATCCTGATTATAAAACATTTTTAAGTAATCGAGGCCCGTCTGATCGCCCGCCATCCCATTCAACCGATTGATAAGCTGTAATACCAATGGATTCACTTTATCTTCGATTTCCGGGAGATATAATGCAGATACAATCTCAGAATAATGCACGTTGGAGCAACCTTTGATAAGCACCTGCAGATGGGCGCCACAATAGCGGGCACTTTTGACGCCTTCCGGCCAAAGCCAGGGTCTGTGCCCAAGGCAATACTGGCCATTGGTATTGCTATTATTTGGATTTTCTATACTGAAATTGCCATCATCTTCCCCATGACCGATACGGGCCAGCGCGCTATCAAAAACAATACTTCCCGCCTTTCGAACATTGAGCAATCCGGCCAGCGATTTCCGCTGCCCGCAACTACACCTGATCGAGATACTCGCCAGTTCGCCAGAGCCTGTGCCTGATTCATACTTAAGCAAATGATGATTGGTGTCAGTGATAGGACCGCCATGGACCCACTCTTTAAATGGAACATCCTGGATATGCCCATGCTGACAGACTGCGACAAAACGCATCGGCACCAATCTCCCATTACAGTCTTTCCCTTTGCGCGTCTGCTTACACTCGGGTACATCTTTCTGATCATAGCTGATCTGAACCATATAACCGCAAACACTGCAATAATGCCAGCCGGGAAACCGGATTGCCGGAATGGATAACTTGGTATTCATTTTTCCGGCCTTTTTATATGCCCAGGGTGCTTTGAACTTCTCCACGCCCAACATTTTCTCCAGGCGTCTTTCGCGAATGGTGAATTCCGATTCGTCGACACTTGCCGCACCGACCTCTTCTTTGCGGGTTACAAGAATATCGTCCCAATTGTCCAATCCACAAATCATCAAGGATTCCTCATTAGGAAAATTGACGATTTGACCTATACCAAATGGGCTCAACAGCTGCCCGCTTCTTAAGTTCCTTGCCATACTACAGTTTTTGGTCTACTATAACAATTCGTGATTCTGAGTCCACTCCCCGCATGGAAGTGGGAGTTGAAAGCGAAGACTTTCTGATTTCGTCTCTAACTTCCGCGCTGGACGCGTACATCAGCGGAACATAATCTTCATCGCCCAATATCTTAAAATTACCCGCGTCGCCATAGTTCTGGAAACGGCCTTTCCAAAAATGGATGATCTCATCGATCTTATTTGTTGTATTGGTAAGCTCATGCGGGTCTGAAATGGCACAGCGCTCTATAATCAGCTCCTTGACCTTTACGGCTAACTGTTGAAAATCCGTACCTTGGGTAGACGCATTTGTCCTCAAATTTCCTTCGGCTAAATGGCGCATCAGCCCGATAAATACCGCATGTAAGCCCTTTTGCCTGGCATTTATGGAATAAGGTGTTACCGAAGTCGGTTCTACATGTGCATAAATACGCATATGGTAGCCCTGGAAATTTTCATAGAGCGATTTGTCCCTTGGTTTTGACGGGCTGTAAATGGTAAAGATCAGCCCCGGTCCTTTCGGCACGTCCCGCCCCACCCTGGAACTTGCCTGAATATATTCAGCCGTTGTTTTTGGTTGACCATGAACGAACATCAGCCCCAGCCTGGAAATATCCACTCCGGTTGCGACCATATTTGTCGCTAGGCAAATATCTATCGCCTGGTTATGGTTGTTACTGAAAATTTTTTCAAGTTTTTTTAAAGCTTCCGGTATTTCAAAAGCCGATATCCTGCTCGTCAATTCTTCTGATTTAAACAACTTCCTGCGTAAAGTAAAAGGAAGAAGCTCCCTATTCTGTAACTGACTGAGACGTTCCCTTACATCAGCATAGATTAATGAGGAGGCATTCCCCAGCTCCCGGATACTGTTAAAATAGCCGAGTAAGGTCCAGTAATAATCTATTTTTTCATTATCGGACAGCTCCTTAACTTTTTGACGCACGGCTGCATATGACCTGATGATCGAGGCCTGAATAGATGGATAGCCAGACCCCAGTATGCCAACATAGGTCCTTGCCGGGAATTGATCACTGATCGCCTTCTCTTCTGAAAACCAGGTGTTCCCAAACTCCAGGCCCTGTGGCGGAAAGATCGATAACTGATCTGTTCCGTATAAGGATTTTACTTGTTCAGCAGCGCGGCTTATGGTTGCGGAAGATGCGATTACTTTACCGACGAAACCTGCTGATCTGTCATCCGGTAGAAACGGGCTTTGCCTGACACCATAATTAATACATAAGTTTTGGACCATCACCTCGTATAAACCAACCATGGTGCCGAGCGGACCGGAAATCAAATGAAGCTCATCCTGAATGATCAGTTCCGGGGGCGAAATACGCGCCCAGGAACCCTCGTGCTCCCGAAAGCCAAAAATGGAGCCGGCTTCCTTTTTCCAGGGGATCATAGCGAACTTATCAACTGTCCCAAGTATAAGTGTCGGATGCTTTTGATAAATATACTCATCGACGACGAAAAGTGGCAATTCCAAACCGCTATATTCGCAATGCTTATTTTCGCATTTGAAAACGACATGGCCATTCGGCCCGTCATTTTTGGAAAGGCCTTTTAAAGTCGCCTTATCAACTTTTCCGATTTGCGCGCCGCAGCAGGGGCACTTCATCACGATAAAATTATAGGGCGCGTTATCCTTTTGCACCAGTTGGTTATATTGGGTCACGGCATTACCTTCGCCTGAATTATGGGTATTTGGCGTAGAACTTCAGCCAACCCACAGGCCGATGGAGATAGGGTCGCTGCCCAATTCAACGTTAGCTTTCCGGATCAGGTCGCAGGCGCATATGAGGGATGCGGCACGTTCATATTGCTGTGTCGTAAGTAGTCTGAGCGTATACCGCATGAGTATCGCGGTCCCGTTATGGAATGACCAGTCAAAATTCTTAAAACCTTTGATACGGCGCATGAATATGGTAAAGGCACTTAATCCCAGATAAGCTTCCGTTTTTCCGCCGCCGGTAGGAAACCAGATCAGATCAACGATACGCCGCTCATTGCCATACGGATCGGCAACAGAGTGGATATTTAAGAGTATAAATGCCAGCTGGAAGGGGCGCCATTTGCCATTATACGGAGAGGCATCATGATAGGCCTTTAAACCTTGAAAGTCTTTTCCCTGGCCGCCGCCGATCCCTTCCAGTTCATAAAATGCGGCTTTCCCCGTACCGTTTCTTTTCCAAAGACGCTGTTTGGTCTTTGACCGCTGCTACTGCCAGGGCATGGCGGAATTCATCCATCTAAAACAGCGGACGAGGTCCGAGTTCTCCTCAGCGGCGAGCAGGGTTTCTATTCCTCTTTTTATACGGTCGTAACATTCCCTGCATTTAGCAATGCTGGCCGCCGCCGCCTTTTGATATTGGCTTTCCAGACCTTCTTTTTCTTTTTCGATCCCGTTGATCCATTGTTCATAGGCTGAAAGAAGATCGTTTAAGATCCCGGCCGCCTGGCCCCAGTTACCCTCGGTGGACAAATCGTACATACTCTGGACAACATCACCGGCAGGCGCGACCTGCGGCATTTCGTAAACAGGGATGGCCGATGTTTCTACACTTTCTACCCCGAGATTACGGAGTTTCCAGTTTACCGCCGTACCATGTCCGATAGCGTATACCCGCTTTTTCCTGTAAAGCAGTTTCAACTGATCTTCCTCCGCTGTATTGGTTGCAGCAACTCTTTCCGAATAAGGCGCGATCAATGCTTCATTTTCTGTTTCCAGTCGCAATTTCGTTTGATAAAGGATGTATTTGTCGTTACGAGAACCGTCAGTAACTGATTTCATACAATTCACCAACACAAATGTTAGGGTCAGGAAACCTTCGCTATCATCCGCTGGCGTTGTCCGGTTATATATTTTTAATTTTAACCAGTCGCCTTTATCGGCTTGGATCAAAGGAATGTCTTTTACGATCTTTTCTTTTTTAATAGTTCCCAGGTCTATCGTGACCGGATCAATGGCGAACGATTTCCTTTTCCAGAATTCGCTTTCGATAACCTCCCCGTTTGCTTTGGTCACCGGCATCTGCCCTGCGTTTTCCGGCGCCACTTTGAGAACGGGCCGAAATCCCTTTTCCCGCTCATAAGCTGCTGCTGATGTTTTGAGTATGATCGTGTTCTGCGCCGGCGTCCTTTTAAAACGCAGGGTGAACCCCATAGCCGACGGCAGGAACTGATTGGCCAGGCTTACCGGTTCTTCGTCATCTTCACTGCCCGTTATATCGGTAATCCTGGATCCTTTAAGTTCTTCGTTTTCTTCAGCAAAAAGCGGTTCCACAGCGGACGCGGTTTTATCGTCCACCTCCCCTTCGTTAATCGTCAGTTGCGGATACAACATGGCCACACCATAACGGGATTTCGGTGTACCATGGATCCGGGAAAGGATCAACTCCTCGCCGTCTTCCGCTGAATAAGCCGGATGAGGTGCCGGCCCAATGATCTCCCGGCCGATCGCTTCTATTAATTTTTGTCTGATGTCCATTTTTGTAATTTTCCAGAGTTCTTATTGATCAGCGTACTGAACTGGGTTTCCACCGTTTTGTTAAAAATAAGGTACAGTTGCAGCCGTGCCCTTGAAATGCCAACATAAAGCAGCCGTTGCGCGTCTTCTGATAATAATTCGTCAAATCCTGTTAAAATGATGATCGTATTTTCCAATCCTTTAAAAGACTGGATCGTACTAAAAGCTTTCCCGTCATCCCCTATAAAGCTATGTAAAAAATCAGAGGCCGTTAAGCCGGAATTGGTCAGTGATTTTGGTGATAAGATCGTAATCTTTTCTCTGGGTATGCCCTTTTGCATTAATGCCTGGATAAGTAGCTCTATGCGGTTACGGACATGGCTGAGGGCCGGGAATTCGGTTTTGGGGCTGTCGCCCTCTAAAGCAGAAGACAGGAATTCCGGCGGAGTCGAGCCCGAGAGCAAAGTATTGTGAATGGATATCCGTTTGGTGTTCCGGCAGTTAATCTTCAACGGCGGAAATTTAACAAAACTGGTTTGCCCGCTGAGTGATGCCAACATGCTTTCGGCATCTTTGTTATAGATGGATTGGTTGCAAAAATCACCCAAAAATATCCATTTGCCATTTTTAATACCCTGCTTCAGAATCACATTAAATACCTCCATATAATACGGGTGGATCAGGTCCTGTGCCTCATCAACGATCAAAACCTCGAATTGCTCTGATTCCGGGATACTTTCATTAGCAAGCAGAAATTCAAACGGCAGTACTTCCGAGAAGAATTGATTATCAGGATATTCCGGAACATTAATAGCCGTGCTTTTGATCAAAAAAGTGTGCAGGGACCCGGCGAAATATGATCCCTCTGCTCCAACGGCCAATTTATCCATATCGCAGGCTAATCGCTTGCCCAATTTATTATTGAAGCAAAACAGGGCAACTCGCTTTCCATCAGCCATGCTCCTTCTGGCTAACTCCAGCGCCATTAAGGTTTTGCCTGTGCCGGCTTCCCCTTCGATCAATGACCTGTCGTTAAAACGAACAAAATCCAATAGTTTGAATTGTTCCCGGGTGAACGACTCAATTAGAAATTCGCCATCCAGCATTTGGTTCAAAGGAGAATAATCGATCAAAAAATCACCCCTTAAAATCGCCAAGATATGCCGGCATTCAGCATCAGTAGGCTTAGACAAATTGGCATCGTACCAGTTTTTGCTTTTATTAATACCGTGCCATCCGGCTGACAACTGTGCGATGTATGCGTTGATTGGCAAAGCCAAAGTATCACGGGTCATTACCTGCCAGCTATGCCCTTCGGGCCCGAAATTCGGCTGCTCATCCTCTCCTGTAAAAATAACCCCGTTGCCAAACAGCAACCGGGAATACCGCTGATGTACGTCGGTTTTATTTTCAACAGACTTTAAGATATAATCCCGTATCGAATGCATTGTATCGCTGACCTGCCGGAAAGGGCCTTTCGCCGAACTGGAGGTTTTGCCAAAGCGATTGGTAAAATACCACAACCCGTTTTCACGTTTAACACGGCCATGCTTTATTTCCAGCGCGAAAATCCCGTGCCCCGGAGCCAGTACAAGAAAATCCAATTCCCCGGATATGCTTTTTATGTGAAAGTTAGTAAAAAGAGAATGCAGGACATAGTAATGTTCCGCCTGCGGGTCGACCTTGAACTTATAATAAATAATTCGTTCACCGTTAGAATTGAACTTGGTAAGGTTATCCGGTATGATCATCTATTTCAATACTTTACGTGTGTCTGCATATTTTATCAATACATCGGTTCGTTCCAATGTGCAATTCTTGTACGTGCCATCATGAAAAATTTAGTGTGCTAAACAAGTAATTGCTTAATAGAACTTCTTTACATTTATAAAGTTTCCAAAAACATATTAAAGCGAAAATCGAGTTATACCTTAAAACTTTCTACTTTTAAGGTCATCGATACCCTCTGGCATGGCTTTAATGCCACAAAAAGCCGTTCGCCTTAAAATATTTGATTTTTAATGTCAATAATGTACATTTGCTTATGCCATACCGAGTAAACCCTGACCGGAACGTTCCATGGAATACCTTGCCGGAACTGCCTATTGACAAACACCTTTATGAAGATGTGGAAATTTACAGTCAATTGGGTAATGCCAAAGCGGCGCTCGGCCGCTTACAGGGCAGAAGTATCGTCATCCCTAACCAAGGACTGCTTATTAATTCTATTAGTTTACAGGAAGCAAAAGCATCCAGCGCAATAGAAAACATCTTTACCACTGATGATGAACTGTACCAGGCTTACAGTGAAGAACAAATTCAGCAACTCACCGGACCGTCTAAAGAAGTGCTGTATTATCGTGAGGCCTTATGGGAAGGTTATGCCTATTTGAATGAAGATCAGGTTTTTGACGAAAATTACTTTGTTAAAATGTACCGGATCGTTTGCCAGTTTAATGATGGCATCAGAACACCCATCGCCCAGATCGTCATCAAAGAGGGCGGCACCGGTCCCAATGCCGGTAAAGTATCCTATACGCCGCCAAGAGGCAAAGGAATAGTCGAAGCTAAACTTCACAATCTGATCGAATTTTTGAACGATGACAAAACTTATTCGGTAGATCCATTGCTCAAAATGGCCATTGGTCATTTTCAATTTGAGGCGATACACCCTTTCCGCGATGGCAACGGCCGCACTGGCAGGATTTTCAATATCCACTACCTGACCAAAAAAGGCTTGCTGGATTATCCGATCCTTTTTTTAAGCCGTTACATCATGGACCATAAAGATGATTACTACGCCGGACTTGCCGGGGTAACCCAAAGAGGAAGTTGGAAGAACTGGTTGTTGTATATGCTGAAAGCCGTCGAGGAGACTTCGAACATCACCTATGACAAGATCAATGACATCGTTAGTGCAAAGGATGCCATTTTAAAAGCCATCATCGAAGATACCGACATCGCACGCCCCGAATCGTTGGTCAACGCCATATTTACCCAACCTTACACACGGGTAAAGCACCTTGTTAGCGGTGGTATTTATGCTGAAAATACCGCCAGAAAATACCTTGATCAGTTAACGGAAATGGGTGTTTTGGAAAAGAGGGTAATCGGTAAAGGCAATTACTACTTAAACCTGGAACTGTACAGGATACTATCTGAATAATTTGTACTAACCACTATTTTCTTCGCAGCTTGCGCTTAAGTTTCAGGGTTTCCGCTTTTTCCTGTATTTCCCTGTGCGTAAGCTTTTGATAGGATAGCAACCAGTTCATTAACATCTTTTTTGAAAACCGGATACCCCCACCGGGTAAACCTATATAAGGCAATTCTCCGGCAGATTTTAACTGGTAAAGCGTTTGACGGGAATACCCGGTTATTGTTTCGGCGATCTCATATCCGCCAATTTCGTCTTCGTCATTTAAGGTTTCATCAACCAGCATGAACTCGGTCATGCATTCTTTTACAATGACCATTAAATCCGCAACGGTCAGGTCAATCAAACGCGTGTTTTTATCTATATTCATAGCTGCAATTTAACATCACCAATCGAAAGCCACTGTCTCTATTACAGCGGCAATATATATCCTAACCCAAGGACATATTCACTAGGATTAAAAGTAGGATTTTAATAATTAAACGGATTAAAGATGAAAACCAAAATATATATAAATGCAATGCTGTTTTTATGCAGCTTGTTTTTGATTACCAGTTGTAAAAAGGACTTCCTGGATAAAAAGCCAGCTACAAATTTGGACGTGCCTACTTCATTAAACGATTTGCAATTACTGTTAGACAACACCATTTCTATTCATGAAAGCCCTTCTTTGGGCGAGGTCTCATCAGATGATTACTATATGACATACAATAGCTGGTATAATGAATTTGCCCCCTATTTCTCCAATAGTTATGTCTGGGCGAAGGAAATTTTCGCAGGTAAAGGAAATATCTCAGACTGGGATATGCCCTATACCCAGGTATTGTACACCAACGTTGTATTGCAGCAACTTAATGGCATCAGTCGAAATGGATCAAATAGCGCTACTTATGACAATATAAAAGGAAGCGCCTTATTTATGCGATCCTGGATGTTTTTCGACCTGGCGCAGGTGTACGCACTACCTTATGATAGCGTAACCTTTAATACGGAATTGGGCATACCGTTGCGGTTGACAGCGGATATCAATGCGCCAACCATCAGGCCCACTATTAAACAGACCTATGATCAGATTCTATCAGATGTCATACAGGCAAGGTCTTTATTGACCAATAATACCTCACCAATCTATCAAAACAGGCCATCAAAAGCGGCTGTGTTCGGATTCCTGTCCCGCGTCTATTTAACCATGCGGAATTATTCAAAAGCAGGCTTATATGCAGATAGTGCTTTACAACTGCAAAATACATTGATAGATTATAACACGGTAGATGCCACGGCCCGCCTTCCATTTAATTCAACGAACAGCGAAACTGTTTATCAAAATTTATTGATATCAGCAGATCCTACATCGTATCTTAAATCATCACAGGGATATTCAATAGACACCTTATTGTACCAATCCTATAATGCCAATGATTTGAGGAAGGTGGTTTATTTCGCAAAAAATGGAACCTACATCAATAAAAAACGGGGATATTCAGGCCAAAGCCTGTTTTCTAATGGAATAATTACCGATGAGCTGTATTTGACCAGGGCTGAATGTTTCGCACGGGCAAATAATATCTTCAGAGCATTGGACGATCTGAACACGCTGCTGGTAACCCGATGGAAAACCGGCACCTATATTCCAAAAGCGAATCTTCAGGGAACTGCACTCTTGGATACCATTTTAAAAGAGCGGAGAAAGGAATTGGTGCTGCGTGGTTTACGATGGAATGATATCCGGCGCTTGAATAAGGAAGGATATAACATCACCCTGACCCGCAATTTAAACGGAACAACTTATACGCTACCGCCGAATGATCCGCGTTACGCGTTACCCATTCCGCCTGATGTAATAACCCTTTCTGGTATTCAACAAGACGATAGATAATTAAAAACCCGATTATGAAACTTCACAATATAATTCAATACGTATTCATTATATGCTTAACATTCAGTGGTCTCCATTCAAATTCAAGCTACTGTTTACCAGCAAATCCATCTTCAAAAAGCATAAAGCCCCAACAAATGAAGATTGGTAATAGGACCAATGATACATTAATGCTGGATTACACCTTTAAAGATACATCTGACAGAGCTGTAAGACTCTCGGACTTAAAAGGGAAATATGTCCTGGTAGATTTATGGTATTCAGGATGCGGATTTTGTATTTATGCGAACAAAGCATTAAGGATTGTTCATGAAAAGATGAAAAACGAAAACATCATATTTCTAAGTATTTCCGTTGACGTTAACAAAGACAAATGGATAGCAAGCATTACTAATAATGCTATACCATCTAAATCGAATCCATGGGCTGGAAAATACTGGCACGCATCCGGCACTATATGCCTTTATACAGGGGGGAGTGGTTTTAATAACGATTTTCTAAAAAAGTATAATCCTGGGAATAGTTACCCCAAATTGCTATTTATAGATCCTTCCGGAAAGTTAATATCAGACCATCTACCAAGGCCTGACTATTCAGGTAACGATCAACCGGAAAAGTTGATTGAGTTTATCGAGGGTTATTTAAAGAATGGTAAATAATGCTAAAGACAATTTAAAAATGTAGGATGAAGTTTAATCATCCTACATTAATTACATTATTAATTATCAATCGTCCCTTCAGTTGCCTGCTCAAATTTCCCACCTACAAGATTGTAGGTGCAAATATTTGTACTTTGATCACAGCTTGGTGAACCAGAAACTGTAGAATAGTGCGACGAGTTTTGGTCAGCTGGAAGGCCGCCGGTAGAACTCCATGGTTGCTCACCTGCGTTATAATAATAAGTAGTTAAACGTGTAGTAGTTTTGGCATTTGTAAATGCACTGAAACTGATTGCCATAGCGCCTACCATGAGGCCTAAGACAAGTTTATGTAAGTCTTTCATTTGATATTATTTAAGTTAATCTTTTGTTTTTAGTAAGCGGAGTGCACATACGGAAAGCGCAATAAATGTAAGATTGAACCATACATGCTGTGTCCAGCTTAATTTTTCGATGACACCACCACAATGGCATGGAAGCTTACTCGCCCATAACAGCACACTTAAAATATAAACGGTAAATAGTATCATTAGGCCTAAAAAGCTGTAAAGGCCCAATTTTAGAGTTCGCGGGATGATCAGTAAAATAGCTATTAAGATCTCTGCTAAGGGAACAAGCCAGGAAATATAAAACGCAAAGCGGCCAATAACTTCGACATTGTATAAACCATTTAGAAATCTGCCATGGTCCATAAGCTTTGCACAGGCGGTATATAAAAATAAAAATATGCAGAGCGAGCAAATAGCCAAAATTAATCGGTCCTTCCCCTTATTGGTAAGCTGGAACCGTTGCTTTTTACTGATAATGCTGTCCATAACCAAAATATTGTGTTTTTCATCAATGTATTTTTGCCTTTCTTTCAGGTTTGAGGCTACCTTAAAAATCTGTACCTGCTACAGGTTTGGATTTTCATTTGAACAATTATGTTTGGCGTAACCCGGAAACAAAGCAAACTTGCGATGATGAACAATTCGGTTAACAATTCTCTTTTGGGCGTAAATACAGCTAAAGGAAGTCATTTCGGTCATTGTGTAAAATCTTACTGATGCCGTCATGCAAGCCATGAAGAAGCGGATACAAAGCGTTGCCATAGCGGCCAGCATTGCCTTTGAAGTAAATTCCTCCGCAATGTCCCTGATCCTTTCTGCATCCAACGTCTTCATCTGCTTACCTTTCTTTTTCCTGTTAATTAATAAAACGGCTACCAACTGGGGTGCCACCTGCCCTTTTTGCTGATTAGGACTTATCGCCGTCCGCGCGTTCCCTGCATCCGACCCGGAGTTCAACTCACCAGCACCGTCCGGTTTTTACATGAATGACAGCTATAGGCCTAGGGACTGTCATTTTAGTTCTGAATGCTTCAACGCCCGGAAAGGGCGGTATGAAAATCGGTACTCCCTATGTTTTAAAACAACAGCCATTCGTTCTGTTGCTCTGGTTTAAAATTCTGGATGTGTTATATTGATATGATGTTATCGAAGGTAGATAAGGCTGGAAATTATAGCTGTCCGGTTGAAAACACTTTGAAGTAGTTTGGGGGACATTTGGGTGTCGTTTGGACTACAATTTAATGTCGGCTACACGACAGAAAATTTCTCGGATTTATCTATAGAAGGTGACCCGATGAGATAATTGCATTAACTATTTTTAGCATTATCGGCCCGGGATTTCGCATAGGCGCTGCTAAACGTTGTCCTGCTCATATCGAGATAACTGGCAATATGGTCATTATTGATTCTGGTAGCTATGCCGGGATTATCTGCTAAGAATATCTTTACCCTTTCTTCCACGCTTGACTTTAAGAGGTGTTGATAGGCAGAATGCTGTTTTTCTCTTTCAGCCAGGAAATACAAAAAGGTAGGATACATGGTTTGAAATTCAGCCAATAACAATTTCAGGTTTGCGTAACTAAGCGTTATCAATGTTCCGCTTTCCAGCATTTGGATGTTATCTGTCTGCCTTGAACCATATAGGTAAGCGTTTGTATCGATCAAGACATCATCTTTTTTAGTAATCCGGGTAACAATAAATTTATCAGATGTAGCATCATAATAGTAACAACGGGCGATACCGCTTTCAAAATAGATCAGGTGTCCGTCTTCGGCTTCCCCACTTTCTGCTATATACTGATCTTTTACTGCCGTTATAATATTGCTTTTCTCAATAATAGCAATTTCTAACTCAGCTGGAACGGAGCCATTAAGTTTGATAAACACGGGGAGAATCTTCCTGCGGAATATGCTCTTGATCCTTTCCTGTTTATCTATGTTCATAATTAAAGCAGCTACGTCTATTTTAAATTAATTCTCAATTAGTATGTTCGTTAACTATCGCATTAAAGTTATTTTGCCGACAAGGGCATTATCAAGCCGATAGGTTACAATCGCACATGTCGTTTAATACAAAATAAGTGGACAAAAAGCACAATAAGTGTGACATTCCGTATTAAATTAACATGATTACCATATTAAATTAATACGATTACCGTATTAAAAATCCAAGAATTGTCAACTAATCTGTTAATAAATGTTAATTTTCATCCTTATTTACCAACAAATTTTAAGTTTTTGCAGTTAGCAAAACAGTAGTAAAAGGGTAGCAGCATTTTGGAGAAAATTGTAGGATTTTCTCCTTTTTTATCTCCATTATTCATTGAAAAGCTCGGGAAAAAGTAAAACTGAATGTTTAATTATTGCGTTTTACAGAAAATCGACGCTAAAAACTACTACCCTAATACACCCCTAATTTCCCAGAATATTTTAGGCCACATTTTTTTGTTTACACCTATAAATCTCGGCGGCTTAGCCGGGATATGCTAAAAGCGTATCGAATAATTTAAAACCGTAGCTAATAGGATTTGTCACTGGGATAACTTGTCAAAGGCGCTACGGCAGACAGCTCATTGCACCACGTGTTATCACACTACGTTCATTCGCTGTCAGCCTTCGCGCCCGCGCAGCAAAACTGAATGTCGCTGTGCTCCTAACAGATTTGCTTTCGGCCACACCCAATATATTGCCTTACTCACCGCTAAAGCGACAGTAACCCAAGCCGGGATAAAACGCTACATAAACGGGCATTATATATTGCTTTTTTTTGGTTTGCCAGGCCTTGACATAAACAATGAACTAATTCTGTAATAATAATTTACTTGAATATGCCCGCTGGTTTATTTTATTAAAAAACTGGTATTTGATTTTTTTAAACTAACCTTTAATCCCGATAGGGTATAAAATAAGTGTAATTTTGCTATATAGTCCCGATAGGGTATAATTATGATATTAATGAAAGATATAATCCCGATAGGGTATAATTAATAAACTTTATTTATATTTGTACCCGAAAGGGTATAAATATGTTGTCAGAGTATTTGAAGAAAAAAAGGAAATCACTAAATCTCACACAGGAAGACCTGGCATCCAAAGCGGGAGTCGGACTTAGGGTTGTTCGTGAGATGGAACAGGGAAAACGAACTTTGCGGATGGATAAAGTGAATCAGGTGTTGATGTTATTTGGCGCAGAACTCGGAGTGGTATTAAAAGTAAAAAATGATGAGTAGGAAAGGTTTGGTATATTTTCAGGACACGCTGGCTGGTGTGCTTGCGGAAACTGATGATGGTTACGAATTTACTTACCAGGCTGATTATTTAGAGAATAAGAACGCAAAGCCGGTAAGCTTAACGCTGCCATTGTCAACCCAGAAATATGAAAGTAAAGTATTGTTTGCTTTTTTCGATGGCTTGATACCGGAAGGTTGGCTACTGGATTTGGCAACAACACACTGGAAGGTCAAAAGCAATGACCGGTTTGAATTATTACTATTAACATGCAGGGATGCAATCGGAGCTGTAACGGTTATTCCCGAAATAGATTAAGCTATGGCAAATTGTTGGTTTTGTTATCAGGATGCAGGTACATCGTCTTATCATGAAAAATGTTCAAAGCGATTTTTCGGTACGGCTAAAGTACCTGAACTGGAATTGAATAATAAACTTTTGAAAACGTTGGCCGAACAGACCATCAACAAGAGGATCGCTGTGACCGGAGTTCAGCCCAAGCTTTCTGTTACCCTGGAAAAGACGAAGTACCAGAACCGTCTGACTATAGTAGGACTTTGGGGAGAATACATACTTAAACCGCAGCATCCTGATTTTCCAGAAATGCCGCAATCAGAAGATCTGACTATGCATTTGGCAAGCCTGTTTAAAATGCCAACTTGTGATCATACTTTAATGGAGGCGTCAGACGGTAGTTTGGTTTATCTGGCCAAGCGATTTGACCGGGTAAAAGGCCATAAAGTTCACATGGAAGATTTCTGCCAGCTTTCTGAATTTTTAACGGAAAATAAATACAAGGGCTCTTACGAAAAGATCGGCAAGCTTATTCTGAAATATTGCACTCAAACTGGTTTTGATGCACTGACTTATTTTGAACTGGTGTTATTTTCTTTTTTGACAGGCAACAATGATATGCACCTGAAAAACTTTTCTGTGCTATATACGGACGAAGGAGTAAGTCTAAGTCCTGCCTATGACCAGCTTAATGTGAATCTTGTTAATCCACAGGACGATGAAGAACTGGCCCTGACAATAAACGGCAAAAAGAAAAGAATTAGATTATCTGATTTTGATATATTGGCTAGAAGCATGAATATACCTGAAACCGCCGTTAGGAATACGTATAACAAATTTTCCTCTAGTAATAAGGAGGTTGGTAAGATGATTGAAGCATCATTCATGAGCCCCGAAAAAAAGGCACTATACCTGGAAATTTGGAGTAAAAAGCAACGGTTGTTTAATTGACAAGCCACAGTTATACATTGTGGGTTTTCCTCCCGGTGAGAAAAAAATAAAATCCTTATTCACCGCAGTCGCGAAGATAGCCCACGCCGGAATCAAACGTCAAGGGTGCACAAGCGGGCCGTTGTGTCCGCTTCCAGCGGTTAGCCCGCCCTTGACATTTGATCCGGCTAAGCGCTTTTGTTGCTTAAGCGTTGAATAAGGCTCGGTTGTTCACAAGCGCTCAAACCGCACGCCCTTCATATTCCGAACTGGACAGTATGTTTCTCATGTAACTCAAAGTGGCAAACGGACTTTAAATTTTATATTTGAACACGCTGTAAGGAACTGAATGCCAAACCCAAACGATTATCTGCATAAACTTACTCACCTAAAACGTGGGATTACAAAGTATGGCTTGGCACCACAAACCCTTTTTGCTGCGACAGAAATCATTAATTGTGCGACAAAAATAAATCTATTGCGACAAAAAATTAAAAATATGTCGCATAACAGAAAATTGCGACAGTTTTAGAAATTATACAACATTTTTGATTTAAGCCACTATTTGGATAAACCACGCCTGATTGACCCCGTTTGGCCAATTTCAAAATGACCACCTTTAGTGCTTAAGTTCATGATTTTAGGAAAAGAAAGAAAATTGGCGAAGAGTGGTCAGTGCGATTGGTTTATCCAATTTGCAGTTTATCTGGTCTATAATAAACAATGTATTGCTTGTCTAAAAGTTGTTTTATCTATAATAACTGTGCTTTTTCAATAAAATTAAACCATAGCGCATTATTCAAAGCAACCCATTACGCATTAGCTTTTGAAATCATGGTTAAAAGATTATAAGCGGCTTTACCTGTTAAAAGTAGCTCTTACTTGCCTTTTTGTTATAGCATAATCAGGCATAGGAAAAAAGCCGATAATTACGTTGAGCTTCTATATCATTTGTTCGGACACATACAGACGCCAGTCCTGGCAATAATGAATCTCCTGTAAGCCATGCTCGAGATAAAAGTCATATTCAAAGTTTTCCTCTCGGAAAATGTCAATATGTTCTGCCTTAAAACAATTGGCCCGCTCCAGGTAAAATCCGATAGCTTGCCGGTAAGGATAAATATAGTTCATCTGCGTCAGGTAATCCGCCAGTTTCAAAACATCCAGCTTCCCGTGCGCTCCTGCCATTTGAAAAGCTGAAGCTACAACATCAGCCCCACCTGCATATGCCGGTCTCACAGCACAGTCCAGCAGTGTGCGTTCTAAGTCTGTTATTTGCAGGTTTTTGATCTTTCTCAGCGATGTGTTAATTACCCCCAAGCGTCCTGTATACATTCCCTGAAGCAATGTGACCTCATATCCGGCAAGCACGATTTGGTTATCAGACTGTCTTTGCGGTTGTGAAAATGCCTTATCAATTGCAGGCTGTGTTAGTTTGGTAATGCGCGTATTGGAAGACGGGCTGCTTCGTTCCTGATTGATGTAAACATTTTTACTTTCATTACTGATCAGATTCCATAACCATAATGCAGTACTGTGCGAGAAATACCTCTCATTTGTTATAGTGCCGGCCAATTCGTAAACAGACCGGTCCGGTAAATAATACAAGGGTAGCCTGTAACTGCCATAAACCGGGTCGCTTTTCAGAATACCCTCTTCTAGCAGTTCTTTAATGAATTTTTCCGGGGTCATACCGGATGGAAGGTTCCACTTATGGCGGAATGAATCGAACAACTGTTGCAAATCTTCCCGGGTCAAGGCTGCCGGTTGTTTTTTTAATATAGTTTTTATGGCATCTGCTGCTATTACAACGCGAGATCTGTTTGCCATCTTAAGTTATTGACTACTAATATTAAAATAGGTCTTGTTACCATTGTATCCTTTTACGTTCGGTATATATACCGAACGTAAAAGGATATGATATGTTTTAAGGCTCAAATAATGAATTTTTAACAGTCTGAAAAAGAGGATTATTTGCAATATTGAAGTAGAAAGGCCAGGTATATATACCTGGCCTTTCTATGTGTGCGCCCGGCACGGGCGCAAACTATAGGGTGGAAGTCCCGAACGCGCCTTGATAGTGGGAAGCGTTAACCCAAGGCAAGGGTGTCCTTCGCGAGGAGGAA
Source organism: Mucilaginibacter flavidus (assembly GCF_024055575.1). Lineage (GTDB taxonomy): Bacteria > Bacteroidota > Bacteroidia > Sphingobacteriales > Sphingobacteriaceae > Mucilaginibacter > Mucilaginibacter flavidus. The sequence continues at coordinate 66,463 of NZ_JAMXOE010000032.1, forward strand.
TCTGAAGGAAGCC
>NZ_JAMXOE010000033.1 GCF_024055575.1 Mucilaginibacter flavidus
TAATGACCTGGAAAAGTCCTTAATGAAGGATATCGTTATTATCTGTGGCGGCGACCCTTATAAACTTGACGCAATCCTCAAAAGTGCCCCAGAATAATCTTCCGAACACCCATGGTGTTGTCACCAACAAGTACGATGACCATTGTGACATGTAAAATGCCACCTGAAAGTAACCGGCGCGTTGCACATCACAAAGTAATGGGGTTGTTGGTGACAACACCAACAACGGCGGAAATCGTTCCATTTTCATACGCGGAACACCCGGAACGCTATGAAACACACTGATTATCAGGAATTTTATTTTTGATCGCCGGTTAAATTCGTGAAATTCGCCTTAATTCGTGAAAATTCGTGTCCATTCAATTCGTGAAATCCGTGCTCATTCTTTTCGTTAAATTTTGTTAAACTTTCTCCCCTTTATCCACCATATCAACAATAATAACAGATAAACTTTTACCTTTAGGCTAAGGTTTCTTATTTTCGCGAAATAAGTTTGGTGAAAAGGCTTGTGATTGAGGATGTAAAGCAGTTGTTTATATCTCTCGTCTCAAATCTCACATCTCAAATCTAATCTCAACTATGGAAGAATTTGAAGCAAGCGCATCGGCAAAAAAAACAAAAACGATATACATATCTACCGTTTTTGGCATTGCTATGGTACTGTCGATGATAGGGTTATTGGGTTTGATTTTGGTTGAGGCTAATAACCTGAGCCGCTATGTAAAAGAAAACATAGTCTTGAATATTTTTGTGGATGACGCTGCGCACGAAACCGATGTGCTGCAGTTGCAAAAACAAATTGAAGGCAGCGTAATGGTAAAACAAACCCAGTACGTGAGTAAAGAGCTGGCTGCACGCAACCTGCAAAAAGATTTGGGCGAAGATTTTGTGAAGTTCCTTGGGTATAACCCGCTGTCTCAATCGCTGGATGTTTACCTGAAGGCCCAATATGCCAACAATGCCGATATTGAAAAATTTAAAGCTGAACTACTAAAAAATCCATTGGTAAAAGAGGTAAAATACCAAAAGTCGCTGGTAGATCAGATGAACGAAAATATCACTACCATCAGCCTTATTATCCTGGCTTTTGCCGGCATATTCGTGATTTTATCGGTAGCGTTGATAAATAATACCATCAGGCTGGCCATCTATTCGCAAAGGTTTTTAATAAAATCCATGCAGCTGGTTGGCGCTACCAAAGGGTTTATCCGCAAGCCGTTTATGCTTTATGGCATTTGGCATGGCCTTTTAGGCGGCCTGATCGCCATTTTAATTTTGATCGGCACCTTATCCCTGGCCTATAAAGAAATCCCCGACCTGATAATCCTCAGAAGTTATAAAGAGTTTGGGTTAATATTTGTGGCGATATTAGGTCTCGGGGTGTTTATATCAGGCTTTAGCACCTTTTTGGCAGTTAATAAGTTTTTACGTTTAAAAATATATAATTTGTATCGATAAGGTTGATTTCGGATGTCGGACTTAATATGTCGGATTTTGAACTTTGCCAATCACTAATTCACTAACTCACTAATTAAAACATTGTCCCAATCATGGCACAACAAATAACAAAACCGGCTACACCGGTTAAAACCAGCGCCGCTGCAAAACCAGTTGCTAAACAGACAGATGCGCGTCCTGTAAGCTTTGTATTTGGCAAAGAAAATTACCGGTTATTTATCATCAGCATTGCTATCGTTGCGTTTGGTTTCTTCTTAATGTCAGGCTCTACTGATATTTACGGCACTACAAAGATCGTTATTGCTCCCCTGGTTGTATTAGGCGGCTTTGCAGTTGGCTTTTTTGCAATATTTAAGAAAGCGGTTGCAAAGGTTGATTGAGCAAAAGTTCATAGTTAATAGATGATGGTTCATAGCCGTTTTCATAAAAACCATTACAACTTTTATAACCCCAACAACTTCTTCAACAACAAACCATGAACATTATCCATGTCATCATCCTTGCAATAATTGAAGGGATAACAGAGTTTTTGCCCGTATCGTCAACCGGGCACATGATCATCGCCTCGTCGGTGATGGACATTGCTTCCGACCCATTCGTAAAGCTATTTACCATTGCCATACAGCTTGGCGCCATCCTTTCGGTTGTTGTGCTGTATTATAAAAGGTTTTTCAAATCGTTGAACTTTTACTACAAGCTCTTTGTGGCCTTTATACCGGCTGCAATATTCGGCGTTCTGTTCAGTAAGAAAATTGACAACTTGCTGGAAAGTGCTTTAACAGTGGGTATCACCATGTTTTTGGGCGGGATAATCTTGTTATTTGTCGATAAATGGTTTAACAAACCAACTGTAACCGAAGAAAAGGATATCAGCTATGGCACTGCCCTCAAAATTGGTTTTTTTCAATGCCTGGCCATGATTCCGGGTACCTCGCGCTCTGCTGCAACCATCGTGGGCGGTATGTCGCAAAAACTAACACGCACTGCCGCTGCCGAGTTTTCGTTCTTTTTGGCTGTGCCAACCATGTTTGCAGCAACCGCCAAAAAACTCTGGGATTTTCATAAAGAAGGCCACGTTTTTACGGGCGAAGAAATTAAATTTTTGGCGATAGGTAATATTATTGCGTTTGTAATCGCCATGCTGGCTATTAAAACCTTTATTACCTTTTTAGAGAAACGCGGCTTTAAACTTTTCGGCTGGTACCGTATTGTGCTGGGTGCTATAATTATCGGTTTGATACTAAGCGGGCACGATTTAAAAACGATCTAATAACATTTTAAAAATCCTGTCATTGCGAGCGCAGCGTGGCAACCGCACGCCGTGCATACCGCTATGCAGGTTTCATACCTTTCTATCCGCTATGTATAGTTCGCGATTGCCACGCTCGTTCCTCGCTCGCAATGACAAAAATGACATTTGTTTAATACAGAAGATGGTCATACGGATACCTCGCCGTATGTATCGCCTTTACTTCTTCGTACAACAGCGCTCTGAATTCATCTATATTTTCCTTTTTTGTGGCGGATATAAATATTGCCGGACTGTTATTTTTGGCCATCCAGCTGTTTTTAAAATCGTGCAGCGTTAAAGGGCCTTCGGTATCTTCTATTTGGTGTATTTCGGGTTGAAAAGCGTCTATCTTATTAAAAACAGTAATTACTTTTTTGTCGATAGCGCCAATATCCTTTAAAGTTTCATTCACCGTGCGAATTTGATCTTCAAAATTATGGTGCGATATATCAACCACATGCACCAGGATATCTGCCTCGCGAACTTCATCCAATGTCGATTTAAAACACTCAACCAGTTGGTGTGGCAGCTTGCGAATAAACCCAACCGTATCTGATAACAGGAAAGGCACATTTTCAATTACCACTTTGCGCACCGTGGTATCAAGCGTAGCAAACAACTTGTTCTCGGCAAAAACTTCCGACTTGGAAATCATGTTCATGATGGTTGATTTACCCACGTTGGTATAACCCACTAATGCCACGCGTATCATCTGCGTGCGGTTTTTGCGCTGGGTTTCGTTTTGCTTATCTATCAGCTTTAACCTGTCTTTTAACAGCGATATTTTGTTGAGGATTAAACGCCTGTCCGTTTCAATTTGCGACTCACCCGGACCACGCATACCAATACCACCCTTCTGGCGCTCAAGGTGTGTCCACAAGCGGGTCAGGCGGGGTAACAGGTATTGCAACTGGGCAAGCTCTACTTGTGCTTTAGCTTGTGCGGTTTGAGCGCGATTGGCGAAAATATCCAGTATCAGGTTATTACGGTCGAGTATTTTTACCTGTAGTTCGTTTTCAATATTGCGCAGTTGAGAGGGCGTTAGTTCGTCGTCGAACACCACCATGTCAATCTCTTCTTCAATTACAAAGGCCTTGATGTCTTCCAGCCGGCCCGAGCCAACATAAGTTTTCCTATCAGGCTGCGACAGCTTTTGGTTAAAACGTTTTACGGTTTCGGCCCCGGCAGTAGCAACTAAAAACTCCAGCTCATCTAAATATTCCTTACCCTGCTCATCGGTTTCGTGTGCTGTTAGTACGCCTACCAGCACCGCCCGTTCCTGCTTCACAGCAGTATCATAAAATTTTTGCTTCATTAGGTAAATGATTTAACAATCCCGATGCCAATATAGTAAAATGGCAGGTATTCAGACTTTTTTGCAGAAGAATGTGGAGATAGGGGCGTACTTCCATCGGATAATCCCTATTGCCAGGCTCTGCCGAAGCTGTTAACCGCAATAGTACCCCTTTCCCGCTGTGTTGCATACCTACGGCATGTTATTGCCGTTGTTGTGTTTTTTTCTACCAATATTGGCCCCCGATGGGGGCAGGGTTGCTGTTACTTTTTTTTCGCCCCCGCCATATAATCCAGCGTTAAATTACACAATGCCTTTACGCCTAAACTAAACCCGCTTTCATCGATAAAAAAATCAGGCGTATGATGCGCCGGGGCGGTAACAGGGTCGCCGCCTTTTGGAAGCCCCCCAAGATGGATAAATATTCCCGGGGCCTTTTGCTCGTAAAAGCTAAAGTCTTCGGCACCGGTTTCGGCATTGCGCAGGATAACATTATCCGCTCCTGCAGTGGCTTGCAATGTGGGCAACATCCGTGCAACCAATGCCGGGTCGTTATACGTTATCGGATAATGGTGCTCATATGGGATGGTGACCTCGGCGGTAGCCCCGGCGGCTTCGGCAGTTTTGGTTACAATGGTCTTTACTCTTTCAATGATCATTTTTTCATCATCATCATTCAAAGTCCGCACAGTACCCAGCATTGTTACTGTCTCTGGAATAATGTTAGACCTGTTTCCGCCATTGATAGCGCCAATTGTAACGACCGCTCCATTACGCGTTATCTGCAGGTTACGGCTAACAATTGTTTGCAGGCTGTTGATGATCTGCGCCGAAACCACTATCGGGTCAACGCTCGACCACGGGTAAGCGCCATGCGACGACCTGCCTTTTACAACTATCTTCATCGGGTTTACAGCTGCCATATCAGGGCCCGGCCGGTAGGATATCGTACCGGCAGGCTGGTACGATTGAATATGTAAGCCAAAAACGGCATCAACGTGCGGGTTTTCCATTACACCCTGCTTAACCATTTCCTCTGCTCCGCCCTTTTCTCCAGCCGGCAGTCCTTCTTCGGCGGGCTGAAAAATAAATTTCACAGTGCCATGCAACTCGCTTTTCATGGAGGATAGTATTTCGGCCACGGTCATCAATATCGCCATGTGCGAATCGTGGCCGCAGGCATGCATCACACCAACCTCAGCCCCGTTGTACATGGTTTTTACTTTTGATGCAAAAGGCACAGCGGTGCGTTCTGTTACCGGCAATGCGTCCATATCGGCACGAAGGGCAACGACCGGCCCGGGTTTACCGCCCTTTAGTATACCCACGACACCTGTAGTTGCTACACCGGTCTGCACCTCAATCCCCAGTGATTGCAAATGTTTGGCTATTATACCTGCAGTACGTACCTCGTGGTTACCCAGCTCAGGGTGCTCGTGAAAATCACGGCGCCAGGCTATGGTTTTGCTTAGCATCGCATCGGCTTTTTTTGCCACAGCATCTTTATAAGGATTTACCTGTGCAATTGCAGGGATAGAATAAGCGAAAAGAATAAGCAGGTATAATTTTTTCATACAGAGGGATTTTCCTCTAATATAAAAAAAATGTCTGAACCGGGATTAAACAGATTAATGGATTTAAGGATACGCGCAAGGCTTAGAATCCTTTAATCTCAGCTATAGTAATGAGCTCGCCTTACGAGAGAAACCTTTAATAGTTTTTTAGGAGTTCGTCTATTTCTTCTTCGTTATCCAAATTAAGAATAAGATTGGCAAGTTTAACCTGGTTTTTAGCCAATGCAATGGCAGAAAGTGCAGATATTGCCGAACCTAAATCCCAATCTTGCTTCATAGAGATCTTGGCAAGTTCTTCTAAATCCCTAATTGCAGCGTAGTATTCGGCGCTAAGCGCTTTCGGCAATTTTGGATTGTTTTTAGGCCGTTGTAGTTCGATAACAGTAACAAGCGATAGAACATTATGATCTACCAGTTGCGTTTGTTTAGCAATTCGAACGAGATGTGGAACAGCGTAGTAAGACGCGAGACCAACATCCCCCTGGTGTGCAGTTCGTTCCAGAGTTCTTGATATACCAAATTTGTAGCTTCTAATGTCTCAGCTTGTTCAAGTTGTTTTAATGCCGCTGATGCATCATAGATTTCACCTTTGTATCCCCCCTCCAATTCTTTCCACTTAGAATCACTTAATTCAAGAGATGGCTCATTTATCGGAGTTCTTGGGAAAAACTTGCCTAAGGAAAATGTCATAACGAATTTAAAAAGTCGTCAATATCTATTAACTGCCCTGTAGCACCTTCCTCGATGCATTTAGCCATTACAAAGTCTTCAATATCATCTTTGGTAAGATGTTTAACCGATAAACCTACCTTTTGCGCGATAACGCTTAAAAGTCTAACATTATTTGAATTACCAGATATGACTACTGATTCCATCTGCAATAGTATTTACAGAACCGTCCTTATCTTCAACTCATTCATCTGCGCTTCGGCAATGGTTGATGGGGTATCAATCATTACATCCCTGCCTGAATTGTTTTTAGGGAAGGCAATCACGTCGCGGATAGAATCCAATCCTGCAAAAATTGAACAAAGCCTGTCGAAGCCGAAAGCTATACCACCATGCGGCGGTGCGCCGTATTCGAAGGCATCCATCAGGAAGCCAAATTGTTTCTGTGCCTCTTCAGGAGAAAAACCAAGGTGCTTAAACATTAACGATTGCAAAGCGCGGTCGTGGATACGGATAGAGCCGCCGCCAACTTCAGTGCCGTTAATAACCATATCGTATGCATTCGCACGAACTTCGCCCGGTGCGGTGTCGAGCATCGCAATATCTTCCGGTTTTGGCGAGGTGAACGGGTGGTGCATGGCGTGGTAGCGGCCGGTTTCTTCGTCCCACTCTAACAGCGGGAAATCGAGCACCCAAAGGGCTGCAAACGTATTTTTATCGCGCAGGCCCAGGCGTGTGCCCATCTCCAGGCGTAGCTCATTTAGTTGCTTGCGTACTTTGTCGCTTTGGCCTGCTAAAACTAATATCAAGTCGCCCGGTTCAGCCTCGAATGCCGCTGCCCAATTGGTTAATTCGTCTTCGTTATAAAATTTATCTACTGATGATTTAAGCGTGCCATCGTTATTGTAGCGGCAATAAATCATGCCGGTTACGCCAATCTGGGGCCGCTTAAGCCATTCGGTAAGCTCGTCCAGTTGCTTGCGGGTGTAGTCCGCGCAACCTTTTGCGTTGATACCAACAACCAGTTCGGCGTTATCAAACACGCCAAAGCCTTTACCTTTTACCACGTCGTTCAATTCCACAAACTCCATCCCGAAACGGATATCCGGTTTGTCGGAACCATAGAGGCGCATGGCATCAGCGTATTGCATGCGTGGCACTTCGGGCAACTCATACCCTTTAACATTTTTAAATAAGTGACGGGTAAGTCCCTCAAATATATTTAAAATATCCTCCTGGGTAATGAAAGCCATCTCGCAGTCAATCTGGGTAAACTCAGGCTGGCGGTCGGCGCGCAAATCCTCATCGCGGAAACATTTTACTATTTGGAAATAACGGTCGAACCCGCTTACCATCAATAACTGCTTAAAAGTTTGCGGCGACTGTGGCAAAGCATAAAACTCGCCCGGGTTCATGCGGCTTGGAACCACGAAATCGCGGGCACCCTCCGGGGTCGATTTAATTAATACCGGGGTCTCAACCTCGATAAAGTCAAGACCGTCCAAATATTTACGGGTTTCCTGTGCCATTTTGTGGCGTAACATCAGGTTATTGCGAATGGGGTTACGGCGTAAATCGAGGTAGCGGTATTTGGCGCGCAGCTCTTCACCACCGTCGGTTTCGTCCTCGATGATAAATGGCGGGGTTTTAGCCGCGTTTAATATTTCGATGTCGGTAACACCAATTTCAATATCGCCGGTGGCCATTTTGGGGTTTTTGCTGGTGCGTTCCAGCACCTTGCCGGTAACTTTTATTACAAACTCGCGGCCAAGGCTGCGGCTCAATTCGCGCAGGGCATCATCACTATCGGTGTTAAAAACCAGCTGGGTTAAACCATAACGGTCGCGAACATCTATAAAAGTTGTTCCGCCAAGGTCGCGTGATTTTTGCACCCAACCGCATAAAGTAACCGTTTCACCTAAATTACTGATAGTTAATTCGCCGCAAGTGTGTGTTCTGAGCATAATTGTGTTTTTAAAAAGTCTGCAAAAATACGGTTTTGAGGTGAAAGGATAAAGGCGAAAGGTAAAAGGTTTTGAAGGGCGCGTTTTAAACCTCCGACGTTGAGTTTATACCAACTGTAAATTATGAGTAACGTACCTGCTCTCTTTATCTCTTAATGATTTGTCAGTTTTTAGCTGATATGCCTTTTCTTTTTCCAATAACTTAAACCAGGACACAGCCGGTATTATATTGTTTGAATGCAATTCAAGACGAACCATAACGCTGTTGTTAGGCTCCCTTCGGTCTTTAAGCATTTGGCTTAATTGAGTTTCATGAATTTGAATATCCCCGGCAAATTCCTTTTTCTTTCGATTGGCAAGCTGTAAATACTGTTCAAGAAAATAACCAAAGGTGTATTCCGGGTTGTATTGGTCTCCGGTAATATAATCTTCCAGCCGAAACTTTAATTGCAGCAACCTTAAATTTAGTTTCTCTGCTTCTGTCATTTCCGCCCTGCGTTTTGCGCGATGCTTAGCTAGCTGCTCACTAGCTTCACGCTGTTGCTTGGCAGTAAGCTTTACCGGAAATACAAAGGATTCCGCAAGTTCTTCAGGAGAATATTGCTCAAATAGTTTTTTTATGCTCATGGTAAATATTCATTAATCACCCGAAATAATGGCGCGTCTTCAAGATATAATTGCCAGCCTCCATCAATCATTCCATATTTAGAGATATAATGCTCTTTTAGTTCAGTTTTAGGGATTAAAGACAGGCATGGATACCTGCCATATATCCTTATAGCTTCTCTTCCCGCGAACGCAATAAGGCACCCTGCAATGCGTTCGTAACGCTTATTTTTCCCTTTGTTTTCAGCTGATACAGCCAATAACTTTATTTCTGTGCGCTCTTCTGGCGGATAGTACTTTAAAGCAATTACTCCTAAAATATCATCGTCTCCTATCAAGGACAACTTATAAATAACAAACCCGTCTTTTAGTTTTTTCCAGTTGAACGAATGACGCTTTACTGTGAGTCTATTGAAATCATTCTTTTCTACTCCAAGGACATTAACCAATCGATGTTCTTTGGTTGCCATGTCGATGATATACATATTCAAATATAATAATAATTTACCAAAAATGTAAATTATTGAGGCAAATCCATTTCTAATCGAGAAACTTGTGAAGTTATCTATAACGAATTTTAGGCGGAATTAAGGCATTGACATCTACAAAAACCATAAATCTTCCGGACTTTACTGACTTTTCCGACTTTCGGACTATATTTGCCCCATAATTCTCAAGGGGTGCCTTGCTTTGGTCGCGAAATATGCTGCAGCGTATTTCACCAAACTGAAAGACAGGCTGAGATCAAACCCATGCCCCCCGGCCCCCTAAAGGGGGAGTAGGCCATCGCAACGATTGCTTATTCCCACCCCTTTAGGGGCCGGGGGCGACACCTGATCCGGGTAATGCCGGCGTAGGGAGAGGTAACAAGTTAAGTGTACTGCGTAGTCGCCCTGATACGGAGATGGTTTAACTAATTTATTTATTAATCATTTTGAAAAATTTATTTGCGGCGTTTATCGCCCTGCTGCTGCCTGTCATGGCTGCGGCCCAATTCTCCGTTTCGGGGAAAATCACCAACCAGAAAACCGGCGAAGCACTGCCCGGCGCCACCATCGCTTTAGTAAACTCAAACCAAAAAATTATCGCAGATGCCGATGGTAAATACCACATTGATAACCTTAAAGGTGGAAGTTATGCTTTGACAGTGTCGTTTATCGGCTATCAATCAAGCACAAAAAAAATCGAATTAACTAAAAATGTTGTAAGCGATTTTGCATTGCAGCCTGCAACAACATTAACCGAAGAAGTTACCGTAAGCGCCACCCGCGCTTCGGCCACATCGCCAACGGCTTACACTAATTTAAAAAAGGAAGATATCGCCAAAAATAATTCCGGCCGCGGCTTTGAGTACCTGTTGGAGCAAACACCGTCAACCGTAGTTACGTCAAACGCAGGTGCCGGTGTGGGTTATACCAGCATCCGGATACGTGGCTCGGATGCGACGCGTATCAACGTAACACTAAACGGCATCCCAATGAATGACGCCGAAGACCAGGGTGTTTATTTTGTGGATTTGCCAGATTTGGCCTCATCTGTTGATAACATACAGGTGCAGCGTGGCGTAGGCACCTCAACCAACGGCGCGGGCGCTTTCGGGGCCAGCATTAATATACAAACCACTACCCGGCGCGATACAGCTTATACCGAGCTGAATAGTTCGGCTGGTTCGTATGGTACGGTAAAAAATACATTTAGCTTAGGCACAGGTTTGCTTGGCGGCAAATTCAGTTTTGATGGCCGGGCATCGCAAATGACGTCTGACGGGTATATCGATCGCTCGGCATCAACCCTAAAATCCTTCTTTTTAAGTGGTGCTTATTACGGCAAAAAAAGCGTACTGCGACTAAATGTTTTCAGTGGCTACGAGCGAACGCACCAGGCCTGGGACGGCGTACCCGAGGATAGCGTGAAATTTGGTAACCGCAGGTATAACGAGCTGGGGTATATCAATAGCAGCAATTCGTTTTATAAAAACCAAACTGATAATTATACCCAAAACTATTATCAGCTGCTTTACAATCAACAGTTAAGCGACAAACTGAGCTTTAGCGGCGCGCTGCATTATACCCGCGGCTACGGTTATTACGAGGAATATAAGAACAGTGCATCGGTAGCTGATTATGGCTTAAAACCTGTAGTTATTGGCGGTGATACATTAGCCAGTACCGATTTAGTTCGGCGCTTATGGCTGAGTAATTATTTTTACGGCGCTACTTATAACTTTAATTATAAACCGCAGCAAAACTTTAACCTAACGCTTGGCGGCGCTTACAATGAATATAAAGGCGACCATTATAACAACATCGAGTGGACGCAGCAAAGTACCACCATTCCGCCTGACTATGAATACTCGCGTAATCATGCTAAAAAAACCGACTTTAATGTTTTCGGTCGCGCTGAGTACCGCGCGGGGAGTGTAATTTTATACGGCGATGTGCAGTACCGTCATATCGGTTACTCATTTTTGGGCTACGACCAGGATTTGAATAACGTGCAGCAGCAGGTTGGGCTTAACTTTTTTAACCCGAAAGCAGGTATCACTTACGAGTTGAACCAGCACAGCAATATTTATGCATCAGTGGCCGTAGGCAACCATGAGCCTAACCGCAGCGATTTTGTAAACTCATCGCCACTAAGCAGGCCCAAAGCCGAGCATTTGACAGATTTTGAAGCAGGTTACCGCATTAGCCAGCCAAACTTTGGCGGTGGCATTAACGGTTTTTACATGCTTTACAAAAATCAGTTGGTGCTAACCGGGGCACTGGATGACGTTGGCGAGGCTATCCGTACCAATATTAAGGATAGCTATCGCGCGGGCATCGAGGCAAACGCCTGGGTGAAAATCACGCAGCAACTGGCCTGGTACGCCAATGCGTCCATCAGCCAAAATAAGGTAAAAAACTTCAGCCAGTTTTTGGCGAATTATGACACCGGCAATAACGACGAAACCCAGTATAAGAAATCAGATATAGCTTATTCTCCGGGATTTGTTGGCGCAAGCACCATCAGCTATCACCCGTTAAAAAATGCGGAAATTGCTTTTATCAGCAAATATATTGCGCGACAATATTTGGATAATACATCCACATTGAGCCGTTCGCTCCCCGCTTATTTTGTGAACGATGTGCGCATTAATTACAACTTTAAAATGAAGGGCGTTAAAAACGTGGGCATAGGTTTGCTGGTGAATAATGTGTTCAGCAAAAAATATGTGTCCGACGGGGCGACTTATCCGGATATTGAAGGTGGCAAAACTGTAAACTATAATTACTTTTTCCCGCAGGCGCCGGTTAACTTTTTGGCTTCGCTGAATTTGAAATTTTAAAAAACGGTGTCACCCTGACGTACTCGAAGGGTGAGCGCAGAGGCCTTTGCCCGCGTGCTTTCCTTCGAGAACCTCAGGACAGGCTTGTGCCTCAGCATGACATCCCTTTGATTTAATACGTCATATTATGCACCACTGGATCCAACTTTTTTTAGAACAGGTTCGCGAAACCACCGTGTGGGAATGGGCCGCTGTGCTTTTAGGTGTGGCAGAAGTGCTATTGGCGAAAGTAAATAATATATGGCTTTACCCCACCGGGATAGCCGGCACCTTTATAGGGATATACATTCTGCTGGTAGCCGGACTGTATGCTGAGTCGGCGCTGAATGTTTATTATTTGGTGATGAGTATTTACGGATGGTATTACTGGTTAAAAAAGCGTGGTGAGGCGCCTGTAAAAATCACATGGACAAACCGCAGGGAATGGATAATTACCTTGCTGATTGTATTTGCCGGCTGGGGCATACTGTATGTGATACTTAAAAACTTCACTACCTCGAATGTGCCGGTGTGGGATGCCTGGGTATCATCAACGGCCTGGGCAGGGATGTGGCTGCTGGCAAAACGTAAGCTGGAAAACTGGATATTATTAAATATCTCTAACCTGTTTGCCATTCCGCTGCTATGGTATAAACACCTTATTATGTTTTCGGCGCTTACCCTGTTTTTATTTATCGTGGCCATTTTTGGCTATTTCGACTGGCTGGCTATTTTGAAAAAAGAAAAGGCCGCAGAAAAATCTTTATCAACCCAATAAAAATGAAAAACATCATACAACATCCCTCGGCGTTTATTGATGCCGGGGATGTACATATAATTCGTGCCAACGCACCCGAAGCTGAGCAAATGGGTATGCTTCACCCCGAACAGCTGGAGATAATTTACAAGCAAAAGTGGTTCAAGCTGCTGGTACCCGAAGTATACACCGGGCGGCAAATTACGCTGCCCGAACTGGTGCACCTGCAGGAAGCCATAAGCTGGGCCGATGGCAGCACAGGCTGGGTAGTTACACTTTGCAGCGGTGCCGGCTGGTTTGGCGGGTTCATCAATCCTGAAATTTCGCAACAAGTTTTTAACAATGATACTGTCTGCCTTGCCGGCAGCGGCGCAGTTGGCGGCACTGCCGAAATCACGCCTGGAGGATATATCGTAAATGGCACATGGAAATATGCCAGCGGGGCACATCATGCCTCGCACATCACCGCCAATTGCAGCATTATAAAAAACGGCGTTCCTGTTTTAACCAATAGCGGCGACCCTTTGGTACGGCCGTTTATATTTGATAAAAAGGATGTAACCATTTTACCTGCCTGGAAATATGTAGGCATGGTAGCTACCGGCAGCGATTCGTTTGCTGTAAAGGATCTTGAAGTGCCGCATAACCGCCAATTTAAAATTGACCCGGCTGCAGTGGTGATTTCTGCCCCTTTGTACCAATATCCTTTTTTGCAACTGGCCGAGGCTACACTTGCTGTTAACTTATCCGGCATAGCCATTCATTTTATTGACCTCTGCGAAGACATCTTCCTTGAAAAAATAAAACAGCCAAGGCTTAACGATGAGCAAAAGTTGTTTTTGATGGATGAATTGAGCCAGGCAAAAAGCGAACTCGATTTAATAAGGAACGACTTTTTTGAAACGGTTGAACAATCGTGGGCGGCCATTCAAGCTGATGGCACAATCCCGCAGGATATCCTGTACCAGGTGAGTATTACCAGCAGGCAGCTTGCTCATTTTAGTCGCGAATGTGTTGACAGGCTTTATCCTTTGTGTGGTTTAACTGCCGCGAAGAGCGAAACCGGGATTAACCGTAGCTGGCGCGATTTGCACACAGCAAGCCAGCACGCATTACTCACATTCGACGCTTAATTTAAAATTGCCGTAACGCAAATATCACATGGAATTTTAATTGCATTGTTGATATTTGTCGTGCTTAACAATTTCTTAAACATGAGGATTAAATATATACCCCTGTTAATATTCGCTTTGTCGGCCCTTTCTGTATCGGCACAGATAAAACACAAAAAAACCATGGCGATAAACCCCGCAGTTGGCCGCCCGCTGGCCTATGCGGATACACCCGTTTCAGCTGATATTCCCCGCCCTAAATTGGTAGTGGGTATAGTTGTTGACCAAATGCGTTGGGATTACCTTTATCGTTATTATAGCCGTTACACCAACAACGGTTTCAAGCGCCTGCTTAACCAGGGGTTTAGTTGCGAAAATACGCAAATTGACTACGTGCCAACCAATACCGGCCCGGGGCACAGTTGCATCTACACTGGCTCTGTACCAGCTATACACGGCATAGCAGGGAATGACTTCATTATACAGGCAACCGGCTTATCCATGTATTGTGCACAAGATACGTCAGTACGTACAGTGGGCAGCACATCAACCGCAGGGCAAATGTCGCCACGCAACCTGATTACAAATACTGTTACGGATGAATTACGACTGGCAACCAATTTTCGCTCGAAAGTTATTGGCATTGCGCTTAAAGACCGTGGCGGCATTTTCCCCGCTGGGCACACCGCCAACGCGGCCTATTGGCTCGATGATGCGACCGGCAACTGGATAACCAGCACTTATTACATGAAAGACCTGCCAAAATGGGTAAAAGATTTTAATGATCAAAAACTCGCCGAAACTTATTTAAAAGCCGATTGGAACCCTGTATATCCGATTGATAGCTACATACAAAGCACCGCCGATACTACCAGTCGTTATGAGGGCGCTTTTAAAGGCACCACCTCGCCTACCCTGCCTGTAAAAACATCGGGCTTATATAAAAACAACCTGGGCTTGATACGCTCAACTCCATATGGTAATACTTTAACACTCGACATGGCTGTTGCAGCTATCAACAATGAAAATTTGGGACAAAATTCGGTCACTGATTTTTTGACGGTTAGTTTTTCGTCAACTGATTATGTAGGGCATCAATTTGGGCCAAACTCTGTTGAAATTGAGGATACTTATTTAAAGTTAGACCGGGATTTGGGTACATTCCTTAGTTATTTAGACGCCAAGGTAGGCGCAGGCAACTACACTGTTTTTTTAACCGCCGATCATGGCGCAGCACATAACCCAACTTTTTTAACCGATCATAATATTCCCGCTGGCGTATGGGATGATGGCGTAGCTTTAAAAAACCTGAACCAGTATTTAGCGGCCAAGTATAAAATAGAGAACATGGTTATCAGCTTAACCAACTACCAGGTTAATTTTAACAACTATGTAGTTAAGTACGCAAAGCTGGATGAAAACACACTAATAAATGATTGCATTACGTTTTTAAAAGACGTGCCCGGCGTTGCCTATGTAATTAACCTTAAAGAGGCACAAACTGCAAACGTACCCGAAGAATTGCGCACGCGTATTGTAAACGGTTACAGCGTTGAACATAGTGGCGTAGTCCAGGTTATTTTAAAACCGGGATGGTATGCAAGCCGCAGCGCAACAGGCACCACCCACGGCACCTGGAACCCTTATGACACGCACATCCCGCTGGTGTTTATGGGCTGGGGAATACCGCACGGGCACCTGAACCGCGAAACGCACATGACAGATATCGCGGCAACAATAGCTGCGCTGTTGCATATACAAGCGCCAAACGGATGTATTGGTAAGCCCATACCGGAGGCGTTGAAATAATTTCTGAACCATGATTCGCATGATTTAAGGATTTACTTGATATTTGACGACGAGTAGTGGGTAATCAGGCTAATCCTTAAATCCCATGAATCAAGGTTCAGACAAATGAAAAAATACATTTCTAAATTCCATTATTTAACGCAGGATCTGCGTAGCCGGAGCCACTTAAAGCAAGCTATCATTGCCTGCGAGGCCGGGGCAAACTGGATACAGTACCGCTGCTTAACCAAGCCGGATAATGAATTAATTGAAGAAATTAATGAGATTGCCGCATTTTGCGACGAGTGGGGTACCACGCTTATATTAACCAACCATTATCACCTGCTTAATAAAGTTGATGCCCAGGGTGTACATATAGAAGATTTTAATGCCGATTTGAAAGCCGTCCGTAAAGCTATTGGCAACGATAAAACACTTGGGGCATCGGCAACTAATATAAACCGCCTGCGGGCCGTACAAAATACGGGCGTGGTTGATTACTGCGGATATGGTCCCTTTGCGCTTACCAACACCAAACCAAATAATAGCCCGTTGCTTGGTTTTGAAGGTTACCGCGAACTGGCGAAGCACCCTGAAATAAAAATACCGGTTATTGCCGTTGGAGGAATAAACATTGAAGACGTGGGGCCACTTTTAAAAACAGGGGTATATGGGGTAGCTGTTTCGGCGGCTATTAATATGGCTGCTGATGCGGGCAGAGCATTTAAGGAGTTTCATAAGAAAATATATTAACACGATTTAAGGATTATATTTGATTAACATGATTTTAGGCAACTGATTCAACCCAATCAACAATTTAACTTAATCAACCAATCCATGTCTTCCCACCACATCGTTCGCGAAAAACAGGAGCCTGCCTTGCTGGTGCTGGGGCTTGATGGCTTTGACGATGAGTTGCTGGGGCAGCTGTTGGAATGGAGCCCAACCGTAATTACCACGCCGCTAACTGCCGAAAAACTAAACTCGTACGGTATAAAAATCGACTGGATAATTGCTGATGGGATTGATGAGATTGAACAATCGGATGTAAAACTGATGTCGGCGAATAACCACAACCTGGCCGAGGCAGCCTTAAAACACTTAACAGCGTATGAATATCCATCGGTAAATATCGTTACCGACGAGCTGAATTTAAGCGACTATGAGCCTTACGCCGCGCAAATAAACATCGTGGTTTTTAATAATGGTAAAAAGATATTCCCGGTAAGCCCGGGTTTTAGCAAATGGAAACCCGCCGGCGATATTGTTGAAATATTGGGTGACGTTAAAAACCTTGAAATCATCGGGCTTGAAAAATTTAGTAAAAATCGATACAAAACGGTAAAAGATGGCCTTTTCAGCCTTCGGTTTGATGCCCCGTTTTTATTTATTGCAGAGGAATTGTGATGGTGGATAGGTGTCGCCGGGTTGGGAAATCCCATTCACGCACCGGGTTGAAACCCGGCGCTACAATATGAAACGAGCCTAAAGGCTCTTTGGAAACAGGTGAAATTTGCAATGTATCGTTTCTGCTAAAAACTACGTATATTTACATAAATAGACCCATATTAACTCCCCGGTTAAAAGCTGTTTGTAATAATCCCGCTTCATTAAAAAACTGGCTTGTTTTTTGACTATTATTACAAAAAAATAATTTATTACCGATTAAACCGTTTAACAAAATTTTAGTCTATACTTTACATACCGGCCAAAACCGATATCAAAGATTTTCAAATAACAATATTTCATCATGAAAGCGATATATAAAAATGTTTTAAACACAGCTTTAGGCACACTGGTATGTGCGTTTTTAGCAATACCTGCAAGCGCCCAGCACAGGCCATCAACCAGTGGTGGTGGCGGTGGCGGGGGAGGCGGTGGTAGCAGCAGCAGCGGCTCATCATCAAGGCCTTCGGTTAGCAGCGCGCCGTCTTCGCCCCCTTCTTATAGCAGGGCGCCGCAGCAAAGCAGCAGCAATATTGGCGTTTCGAGGCCCTCGTCTGTTGCGCCAAGGCAATCATATAATAATGGCAGCAACAATGGCCAGCAGGGTTACGCCCGTCCAAATACTTCGCAGCGTGTAGGCGTTGCACCGCGCCCCGGTTATAACTATGGTCAGCGCCCTGCAGTTGGTGCACGTGGCAATTACGGTTATGCACCGCGTACTTACGATGCTACCCACAGACCGGCAACCGGTAACGGTTATACCTACCGCAGTTCTCCGCGTATTGGCTACGGCAATGGCGGTTACTGGGGTAATCATAATTACAACCACTATTACCATGGGTATTATAACTCATACTATCTGCCACGTCTTGGCTTTGCAATAGGCGAATTGCCTTACGGGTATTATCCGTTTTATTATGGCGATTTCCAATACTACTACAGCGATGGTTTGTTTTATCAATATGACAACAGCCAGTATACCGTAGTTGAGCCGCCAATTGGTGCCGAGGTAAAGGAACTACCTGAAAAAGCACAGTCGATTGTAATTAACGGTCAGCAATACTATGAGTTGAATGGCGTATACTATCAGCCCGTTACGAAAGACGATGGCACAGTAGTTTACCAGGTTGCCGGTAAAGATGGCGAGCTAAATACAGCTAGCGGCAACAACATACAGGACGACCAGCCGCAAGGCCCGCAAATGGGTGACATTGTAACCCAACTGCCTCCTGATTGCAGGAAGATAAAAGTTAACGGCGACAAGCTGTGGGTATCTCCGGATGGAGTTTACTACAAAGAGCAAGCCGATACCAATGGCAACAAAAGCTATAAAGTGGTAGGCTTACCATCAGACGAGCAACCTGACCAGCAAAACTAATTGTTGAAACAGATACAAAAAAGCCGCCTCTGATTTACAGGGACGGCTTTTGTTTTATAATTAAATGTGGTAGACGCAAAATTTTGCGTCTACCACATTTAATATTTCGCAGGCGTACCCGGTTTCGGTACTGATTCTGAGATGAACTTCCTAAGATTTTCGGTGGCTACAGGTATATCATCCTTTCGCAGGTATAACATGTGCCCGCTTTGGTAACCTTCCCATTTCAGGCGGTCTTTAAGCTTGCCGCTTGGATCGAGCTGCCACATGCTGTATTTAGCGTTAAAGTAGTCGCAGGCGCCATCATAATAGCCCGATTGTATCAACAGGTGCAGGTATGGGTTTTGTGCCATTGCCTGGCGCAGGTTTTCGCCAACATGGTTGTTCTTATCATCCCATGGCCACACGCTGCCGAACATGTTGTATTTAATATCGGTTTTATAATTCAGCTCATTGCGCATGTAGATATTGATAGCCGGTGTAAAAGAATGCAGCCATGACACCAACTCAGCGTTATAGTCAGGACTGGTGCCGCTAGTTTGCCTGTCTATTCCCCTGTAGCGCGAATCGAGACGGCCTACGGTAAAGCCCTTGTCCCGCAGCAACTCTTTCCAGAACAACTCGTATGATACATCAAGGTTGTTGTCAATAATTACTTTTTCAGATATCCCTGTGTATTTTGCCATTTTGGCGGCCATGGCGGTGCGCTGGGCATCATCAATAAATCCGCCACGCGATAGTGCAGGTATCAGCTCGTTAATGGTAAAGCTTTCAACTTCGGGCAAAAATGCGGTGATATCTTTTTGCTGCAAATCGGCTGCAAGGGCCTTGTGGTACCAGGCAGTAGCGGCAAAATAAGGGATCTTAAGGGCCGCCTGTACGGGGCCGCTCCGCTCGATACCCAGATCAGTTGGCGATACTAAAACCACGCCATTCAGGTACATCCACTGGGCTTCCTGCAATTCAAGGGCCAGGCCAGAGGCCCTTACAGTTCCGTAGCTCTCGCCAATCAAGAATTTAGGCGAGGCCCAGCGGTTTTTACGGGTAACAAAGGTGCTTATCCACTCGGCAAGGTATTTTACGTCTTCGTTAACGCCAAAAAATTTGGAGCCAGGTGTGCCTTTGTCAACTATGCGCGAGTAGCCGGTATTAACCGGGTCGAGGTACACAATATCGGCAATATCCAGTATCGAATTGGCGTTATCGCGCATGCCATATGGCTGAACAGGGTAGCCTTCATTATCAATATTAAGCAAACGTGGTCCGGTATAACCTATTTCCATCCAAACCGATGGCGTACCGGGGCCTCCGTTAAATGATATTACCAGCGGGCGGGTTGAGCGGTCGGTAACGTCATCCCTTTCATAATAAGTGTAAAATACGCCGGCAACCGGGCGGCCATCTGCATCCCAAACGGGCATGCTGCCGGCAGTTGCGGTATACGGAACAACTTTGCCTTTTATGGTTACCTGGTGTTTGGTAACCACGGCGGAGTCGACATTTAAAATGCGGCTTTTTGTAATTGGGTTAGTGTTTTTTGGTGGTGCTGCTTCCTGTGCGAAAGTTGTGGTGATTCCGCAGCAAAGGGCTGCAAAAGCAATGAATTGTTTTTTCATCTTTTGAATTGATAAGCGGTCGGGATGTCAGTTAATACTCGTTCTTTACTGTTTTTGCCGGTAAAGTTTACAATACTACCTTTTTAATTGTGCTTTTGCAATGGGTTAAATACACTAAGCAGGTGGAGTTTTGTAAAAATACAATAGCGGAATGCCGTTATTTTGAATTTTTATAACGGGAAACTAAACTTCCCCATCAAAACGGCCGGGTTATTACCAATAGCAATGGGTTCGCCACATAATGCCTCATTGCCAAGCAAGGCAAAAAGGATAGCTTCTTTGGCATCCGGATTTATGCCCAGTTCGGCGGTATCTTTAATTACACTGGTTGGCAATTTCTTTTTAAGCTGATCAATAATATAAGGGTTGCGTGCCCCACCGCCGCTGGTGAATATTTTGATATCATCAGCTTTAAAGTTTTGTTGGATAAATTGAGTTATCGATTGAGCGGTAAACGCGCTTAGCGTGCACACCAAATCTTCATTTGGGATAGCTGCTGTGCCCGACATTAATTGTGCTTCATCAACGAAAGCCATTCCAAATAACTCCGGCCCGGTTGTTTTTGGCGCAGCTTCCCTAAAAAACGGGTGGACAAACAGGGCCTCTAACAAAGGCTCATTCACGCTGCCGGATAGGGCAATTTTCGAATCTTTATCATAAGGCTGGTTATAGTATTTCCGACAGGCGGCATCTATTAATGTATTGCCGGGACCAATATCGGTACACAAAACATCGGCATAATTTCCGTCGGCGGGCAGCCAGGTAAGGTTGGCAATGCCGCCTATGTTTAGCAATATGCGGTTCTCGCCGGGTTTACTGCCCAGCAATACATCACCGTATAACGCCAACGGGGCCCCTTCGCCGCCTGCTACAATATGTTTTTGCCTAAAATCGCTAATGGCTAATATGCCGGTTTTTACCGCCAGGTGGTCCCCATCGCCAATTTGCAGGGTGGCGTTTGGGTAATCTTTTAGCTGGTGAAGCCGCTTGGGCGCATGATAAATAGTTTGCCCGTGGCTGGCTATAAAGTCAATTTCGGTTGGGTTTATTTTCCATTCGGCAAGTGCCTGCAAAATCAGGTCACCATGAAAGCTGCCGATATAGGCGTTAAGTAAACAAACCTTTTCGAGGCTGGCTTCTTTTTTTGCGAAAACCTGCTGCACTTCTCTTTTAAAGCTATCGGCATAAGGGATAGTAGTAAAATTAACCAGCGAGAATTGGGTTTGGAGGCCATTACCAGTAAAACGGCACAAAGCAATATCCAACCCATCCAACGAGGTGCCCGACATTAAGCCGATGCACAGCTTCTCGTCTTTTTGGGCGATGTTTACAAGCTTTTGCAGGTTGGTGTTGAGGGCTAACATGGGGTTAAATTAGGTAAATGTTTAAGCCTGCACAATAGTTAAATTATAATTCAACATTCCCGACATATCTGATATATTTGCTTAAACCAATATTTTAACGGATACAGTTAGTTTTTAGCGCGGGGCATCCGCGGTTAAGGCCAACTACTTATGAACCCACACAACCAACCCAAAATGGCCCGATTAAATTTATTAGAAGAGACACGTTATGAGAAGCTGCCGGTAACGGTGTACGACAACCAGCAGAAAGCGTCGGTAGCGGTAGCACAGCGGATAGCAAAGCTGATTAAAAGCAAAACAGAAAAAGGCGAAAAAACAGTGCTTGGCCTTGCCACCGGCGTAACACCGATTAATGTTTATGCCGAACTGGTAAGATTACACCAGCAGGAAGGCCTGACTTTTAAAAATGTGATCACTTTTAATTTGGACGAGTACTACCCCATGCAGCCCAATACTGCGCAGAGCTATGTAACGTTCATGAACGAAAACCTGTTCAATCATGTCGATATTGATAAAAGCAACGTGCACATCCCCGATGGTACACTGGACCTGGATGCAGTCGCGGGTTTTTGTTTAGAATACGAAAAAAAGATAACAGCCCTTGGCGGACTGGATTTACAAATACTGGGTATAGGCCGTACCGGCCACATCGGCTTTAATGAGCCGGGCTCGGCCCCAAACTCGGGCACACGCCTGGTAACGTTGGACGATTTGACCCGTAATGATGCCTCCCGTGACTTCGGTGGTAAGCAAAACGTGCCCACCAAAGCCATCACCATGGGCATAGGTACCATTTTCAAAGCCCGTGAAATTATCCTGATGGCCTGGAGCCTGAAGAAAGCGCCGATCATCAAAAAAGCAGTAGAAGGCGAAATGTCGGGCGAAGTGCCGGCTACTTATTTGCAGTTATCGGACAATGTGGAGTTTGTGTTGGATGCACCTGCGGCAAGTTCACTTACAAGATTCAATACCCCATGGCTGGTAAAAGATTGTGTTTGGGAAAACAGCATGAAAAAGAAAGCCGTTATCTGGCTGGCCGATAACCTGGGCAAACCCATACTGAAACTTACCGAAGAAGACTACAATAACCACGGCATGGCCCAACTGGCAGTTGAACAGGGCCCGGTTTATAACATCAACATCGATATATTTAATCAACTGCAGCATACCATCACCGGCTGGCCGGGTGGCAAGCCTGATGCTGACGACAGCCAACGACCGGAACGGGCAGAACCTGCAAGGAAACGTTCCATCATTTTTTCACCGCACCCGGACGATGATGTGATCTCGATGGGGGGAACATTTATCAGGCTTGTTGACCAGGGGCATGATGTACATGTAGCCTACCAGACATCGGGTAATACCGCCGTATGGGATGATGATGTATTGCGCTTTGTTGAATTTGCCATCGACTTTAATCAAAGTATAGGCGATGACAATACCAAACTAAAAAAAGTGTATGAAGACATGCGTGCCTTTATGCCGACCAAAAAACCGAACCAGATTGACACCAAAGAAATACGGGATGTAAAAGGGTTCATTAGAAAAACAGAAGCCATCTCGGGAGCAAGGTATGCAGGCCTCGAAGATGATCATATCCACTTTATGGCCCTGCCGTTTTATGAGACAGGTAAAATAAAAAAGAATACCGCAGGCGAGAAAGACATCAAGCTAACTATCGAACTGCTCAACAAGGTAAAACCCCACCAGATATTTGCCGCCGGCGACTTTGCCGACCCGAACGGCACCCACCTGGTTTGTTTCAATATCATCCTCGGCGCATTACGAGAACTGCAAAAAACAGAAGACTGGGTAAAAGACTGCTGGCTGTGGATGTACCGCGGCGCCTGGCTGGAGTTTGAAACGCACGAAATAGAAATGGCCGTACCGTTATCACCACAGGAAGTGATCCGCAAGCGCAATGCCATCTTTAAACACCAGAGCCAAAAAGACAGGCCGGTTTTCCCGGGCGATGATGCGAGAGAGTTTTGGGTAAGGGCTGAAGACAGAACCCGCGAAACCGCGCATGCTTATGACAAACTGGGCATGGCCGAATATGAGGCGATGGAGGCGTTTGTACGGTATATCTTTTAACACGATTTACAGGATGCTAGGGATTTACAGGATTGCATCGATAATCCTGTAAATCCTATTAATCTTGAAATCGTGTTTTATTTAATCACCGCCAATACCTGTGAAACCGGTGAATATGCTGCCGTGATCTTTTCTAAAAATTTGCTAAAAAAGCCCTGCGGTGTATCTATCAATATTAGCGCCGGGCGTTTGTGTTTTAAAGTTTCCATACCCCAAAGTTGGGGCTTTGCGCCTGCTGCAATTTTGCTGTGAAGCTCTATTTGTTTGCTGTCAGAACACTACTTCCTCTTCATCACGCGTATCTTTAGGCGAAACACCAAACTTTTGCTTGTACACTTTCGAGAAGTGTGATATATTTTCGAACCCGCTGGAGTAAGCTACCAGCGACACCGGGTCGCACGATTTTTTTAGCTGGTATTCAGCATATTCCAGCCTGCGGTTTATCTGCCACTTTACGGGAGTAGTATGAAAGCGTTCGGTAAATTCTTTTTTAAAGGCGCTTACACTTCTGCCGGTAAGCTTCGCCATATCGGGTATCGACAGCTGCCTGTTAAAATTAGCCTCCATAAAGTACGCCAGGTCTACCTTTTTTTCGCTGACAAGGTATTTCAGGAATGCAACAAAAGTGTTAGTCCTGTCGCCAGCCAAAATTTGCAATAGCGTTTGATGGGCCGCAAATTTTACGATACACCTTGAATATTCCTGGGGGTGTAAAATATGCTGGATTACCTGCTTAATATTAGCATTTATAAACTCCGTGGTTTTAAATGTAAACGGCGGCATATCGGCACAAAACTTTTCGTATCTAATCACCGGGACGTGGCTTTCCAGGAAATAATCGACAAACTCATTCTCCATAAAAATGAGCAGGCTGGTGTAATCGTCGGACGGAAATATCTGGTAATTGCCGCGCCTTCTGAACTGTATATCCCCGGCCTGAAGGTGAAGCACGCTGCTGCCATACCTTACCTCGATAGAACCGGTTAAAACCAACTCGAGGCAATGTGCTGTTTGCAGGGTATCATCACAGCTAAAGGGCCGCTTTTTATCAATAAGCACAGCATACATATCTGATAGCCTCAGCCTGATATGCGTATGGTGATTCAGCAGGTCTTTAGGGATTTGTATCATCGTAACAAATTAACTTCCACTAATCTACAGCTTGCACTTCTCTCTTTTTAATTTTTTGAAAATTGTAACAAATGGATGATAAATATAAATACGCGCGAATAGTCTGCCTGTTGCCCCTGTCACTCCACTTTTGGCGTACTTAAATCCATCTTGCAGAACTAAAGAAACGTCAACGGCCCAGCAAGTCATCTTTCGGTCTTTACTGACTTTCCCGACTTTCGGACTAATTGTAACAAATCCATGATAATACCCTGCTTACGATCAGGGATTTCGCTAATGTTTAATATATTTAGCTCCGTAACTGACTAAACTATTAACATGAAAAAACTTTTACTTCTTGGCTGCGCCATGCTGTTTGCCTTACTATGCCGGGCGCAGCAAACTTTCCCGGTAAACGGCGCCTGGGACATCCGACCCGGACAGTACGCATTTACCAACGCCACAATTGTTGTAAATGCCGACCAAACCATTACCAATGGCATTTTATTGATTAAGGACCGGCAGATTGAGGCTGTTGGCGCTGATGTTAAAATCCCCAAAGGCTATGTAACTATCGACCTTAAAGGCAAGTACATTTACCCCAGTCTTGTTGATGCATACACCGGCTACGGCATCCCCGACGCGCCAAGAGCGGCATTTGCCCAGGGCGGTTTTGGACGTGCAGCCGTGCCGGTATCAACCAAACCCGGCGCTTACGGCTGGAACGAGGCTATTAAGCCCGAAATGAATGTAAAGGCTGTTTTCCACGCCGATGATTCAAAAGCCGAAGAATTTAAAAAGAACGGCTTTGGTACAGTGCATTCAGTAATACGCGATGGCATTGCCCGCGGCACCTCGGCAGTGGTTACCCTGGGTAACGAGCGTGATAACTTTGTAATATTGAACGACCAGGCTGCTGCCAATTACTCGTTTAGCAAAGGCACCGCGGCAACCAACTACCCATCATCATTAATGGGTGCAATTGCATTACTGCGCCAAACTTATTATGATGCGCAGTGGTACAAAAATCAAAAAGAGGAATACAATATTTCGCTTGATGAATTTAACCGCACACAGGCGCTCCCCCAGATTTTTGAGGTTGGCGACCCGCTTAGCGTGTTGCGCGCCAATAAAATAGGCAAGGAGTTTGGCAAACAATATATTTTTAAAACCGATGGGCAGGAATACCGCCGCATTGACGCCATGAAGGTCACCGGTGGCAGCTTTATTATTCCGCTTACCTTCCCCGAAGCCTTTGATGTGGAAGATCCGCTTGATGCGCGAAACGTAAGCTACACGCAAATGAAGGATTGGGAACTTGCACCAACCAACCCTGCTGTTATGGAAAAAGCAGGCATAAAATTCGCCATTACATCGTACGGACTAACCAACGCCCGCGATTTTTGGACAAACCTGCGCACCGCTCTTGATAATGGCTTAACCGAAAAACAAGCCCTAAACTCGCTAACTGCTGTCCCTGCCGAAATGCTGGGTGTGGCCGATAAGGTAGGGACGCTTGCCAAAGGCAAAATGGCCAATTTCATTATCACGTCTGACGATTTGTTTAAAAAAGACAACGTGATTTTCGAAAACTGGGTTGAGGGCCGCCAATATGTGGTTAGCAAAATTGACGTAACCGATCTGCGTGGTAACTATAGCTTCGCCAGCGACGCTTTGCAAAATGTAGTACTGAAAATTACCGGCACACCTGGTGCGTACACCGTTAACCTGGAACGTACAGGCGCCGACAGCACCCGGGCAACAGGCACCATTACCCGCACCGGCGACATGGTGAGCATCTATTTCGACCTGAAGAACAAACCTTCAGGCAACGTTAGGCTAAACGGTTACATCACCAAAACATCACCATTAACCTTTAATGGCAGCGGTATTTTACCTGATGGCAGCGAAATAAAATGGAGCGCGGCTTATACCGGACCTGCTGCTCCCGACCGCAACCGCAATGATGTGCCAAAAGCAAATAATGTTGCCGGCCCGGTAATTTATCCGTTTATGGCCTACGGCGCCACCGAATTGCCAAAAGCCGAATCGGTGCTGTTTAAAAATGCCACTGTTTGGACCAGTGATAAAGACGGTATCCTTAAAAATACCGATGTATTGATTGAAAACGGCAAAATAAAAGCTATAGGCAAAGGCCTTGCACCAGGCGCCGCCAAAGTTATTGATGCTACCGGCAAACACCTTTCGCCGGGTATTGTTGATGAGCACTCGCACATTGCGGGCAGCGGCAGCATAAACGAAGGCACCCAGGCCGTAAGCGCCGAGGTTAGGATTGCCGACATTTTAAATTCGGAAGATATTAATATTTACCGGCAGCTGGCGGGTGGCGTTACTACTTCGCATATTTTGCATGGTTCGGCCAACCCTATTGGCGGCCAAACCCAGCTGATCAAACATCGCTGGGGGGTATTGCCTGACGATATGAAGTTTGAAGGCGCTGATGGCTTTATCAAATTCGCCCTTGGCGAAAACGTAAAAGGCAGCAACAATGGTCCAATTACGGGTGTCGCCCGCTTCCCGCAAACACGTATGGGCGTTGAGGAAGTTTATATCGATGAATTTACCCGCGCTAAAGAATATAAAGTTGCACGTGCCGCAAAAGGCAGCAATGTTCGCCGCGATATTGAGCTGGATGCTATTGTGGAGATATTGGATGGCAAACGCTTTATTACCTGCCACTCGTACGTACAGTCGGAAATAAACATGCTGATGCACGTTGCCGATTCGATGGGCTTCAAGATAAACACCTTTACCCACATTTTGGAGGGCTACAAAATGGCTGATAAAATGAAAGCACACGGTATCGCCGGTTCAACCTTTAGCGACTGGTGGGCTTACAAAAACGAGGTTGCCGAAGCTATACCATACAATGGTAAACTAATGCATGACGAAGGTGTAATTGTTGCTTTTAACTCTGACGATGAAGAAATGGCGCGCCGCCTAAACCAGGAGGCCGGTAAATCGGTAGCTTATGGTAAAATGAGCGAGGAAGAAGCATTAAAACTGGTTACCATTAACCCGGCAACTATGCTGCACGTTGACAAAAAAGTGGGCAGTATTATGGTAGGTAAAGATGCCGATTTGGTATTATGGTCGGCCGACCCGCTTTCAATTTATGCAGTTGCCGAAAAAACTTATGTTGATGGCATACCATACTGGGATATAGAAAAGGATGCCACCAACCAGAAAGCTATAAAGGCTGAAGAGGCGCGGCTCATCCAGAAAATGATTGCTGCCAAAAACAAAGGCGCCGCAACCCAAAAGCCGGCAGGAAAACGCCCCCGCAACAACGAAAGCGATGAAGATGATGAATTTGTATCGGGTGATGGTGTGGGACAAAATAACTCGACCGGTAAATAATCCATAATAGAAAAAGAAGATGAAAAAGATATTTTTAATTTTTGGAGGATTACTGCTAAGCACCATCCTCGCAAACGGGCAGGCAAACATATCGCCGGCAAAGGCGCAAATGAAGCCAATAATAATAAAAGGCGCCACCATACACGTAGGTAACGGCACCGTAATAAACAATGGCTACATAGCTTTCGATAAGGGCAAGATAACGGCTATTGGCGAAGGCTCGGCACCTAACACTGCCGGGGCTGATGTAGTTGATGCCACAGGTCAACAAATTTATCCGGGCTTTATATGCCCCATAACCACCCTGGGCCTGGTTGAAATTGAAGAGGGAGCCCGCGGTACAGTAGATGAAGAAGAAACCGGCGACCTTAATCCACATGTGCGCTCGCTAATTGCGTTTAATACGGACTCCAAGGTGATTCCAACCGTGCGGTCAAACGGAATTTTGCTGGCACAGCCAACACCTGTTGGTGGCACCATTTCAGGCACATCGTCGGTAGTGCAGCTGGATGCCTGGAACTGGCAGGATGCTGCTTATAAGGCCGATATTGCCATACACTTAACCTGGCCGGTTGCAAGGGTACAGGGCCGCCGCAGGCCTGCCGCACCAACACCGGGTGTGCCGCAGGAATCGCCGGCCGACCGGGCACAAAAAGCCATCGACGCGATTACTAACCTGTTTAACGAGGCAAAAGCTTATGCAGATATTGCAAAGCCCGAAGTAACCAACATCCGTTTGGAAGCTATGAAGGGGTTGTTTAACGGCACTAAAAAGCTGTTTGTAAACGCCGAAGGCGCGAAAGAAATAATACAGGCGGTTGACTTTGGCAAAAAAATGGGCGTACAGGTGGTTATCGTGGGCGGCAATGAGTCGTACCTGGTAACTGATGTTTTGAAAGACAATAACGTGCCGGTTATATTAAAAGAAACCCAACGCCTGCCGGATAAAGAAGAAGATGATGTTTACCTGCCATACAAATTGCCAAAAATACTGCAGGATGCAGGTGTAACTTATGGCCTTACCGGCATTGGTTTCTGGCGTCAGCGCAATCTGCCCTTCGAGGCTGGTCAGTCAGTTGGCTACGGTTTGACCAAAGAGCAGGCTATATCGATGATCACCATTAATAATGCAAAAATATTAGGTATCGACAAAACCACAGGTACTTTGGAAGTCGGCAAAGACGCCAACCTGTTTGTATCAAAAGGCGATGCGCTGGATATGATTAGCATTGATGTTGATTATGCCTTTATACAGGGTCGCAACATCAACCTTGATAATTTGCACAAACAGCTTTATAAAAAGTTTGCTGACAAATATGGGGTGAAGGCTGATTAGTAGCACTCGTTCAATAAGTTTAGGAAAGGCGATGGGTTTAGGCTCGTCGCCTTTTTGCTTTGTAATGTTTTAGTATCAACAATTGTCAAACCATAATCAGCGAAATCAACGCAATCACCTTAAATCAACGGTTCAGGGAGTTTGGTATTTATCCGGCCGATGTTCATGGCCAATAAAAGTTTTATCAACTATCAGGCGTATCACCTCGTCAATTTCGTTACCAACGGTTAGCAGGTGCTCAATAATTTCCTTATTATCCGGGTTAAAAAAGTTTACCCTGTCCATTATGGCAATAAGGCCTAGCATGCTGGCCACGGGGCGCCTTAATTCGTGCGAGGTTAGTGATGCGATGTTCCGGAGGCGCTCATTTTGGTCTACAATGGCCTGCTCTGTTTTAAGGCGCTGTGTAATATTTCGGGCAAAACAGCCGACACCAATTATTTCGCCGGTTGAGGTGTAGATCGGGTTAAAGCTTATTTCGAACGAAAGTACCTCGTTAGTGTCAGGATCGATGCTTTCATCAACCACGTTGTATATTTCGCCTGCCAACGCCCTTTTGTAATAGTTTTGCCAGCTAGCCACCGATTGTTTGTTGTAGCCCGGGTGCAGGTACGAATAATCGCCTTTTTTAGGCTCAACCCCGGTTATGTGGGTAATTTTGCTGCGATAAGCCTGGTTCATGTAAACATACCGGGTTTCGGTATCAACCGACCAAATCTGGTCGTCGGTATTGTTTATCAGTGCTTCAAGGCTGTTTTTTGTGCCAATCAGTTCCTGTTCCTTAAGTTGCGCGTCTTCCTGGTAACGCCTTTTGTCAGTAGCATCGGCGGCTACAACAATACGGCAAGCCTGGTTTTTATAGGTGACAGCATGGCTGGTAATTTCGGCATAAACTGTACCTCCGGCTTTTGTTTTGTACTTCCAAATTCCCGCATATGAAGGGCCTTTTGAATTCGGATCGGCCAGGCGATGTTTTTTAAAGTATGTGTTAAATTCTTCAACGTCACCTGGTTCGCGAAGGTTAAGGATGGTTAAGTTTAAAAACTCGCCTTCGGTATAGCCATAGTGTTTAACCGCCGCCTTATTTACTTTTAAAATTCGCAACGACTGAACTTCATAAACCCACATGGGGTTTGGGTTATCATCAAATAAAAAACCAAGTTCGTTAAAAGGCAAATCGGGCATAATTTAATTTTAGCGCCTGGGCATTTTTATAAAGTTAACTATTATTTTAAATTTTAACCATTTGCCCGGCCAAATTACCAGGATTTTGCTTCAATACACATTAATGGCTGCAACCAGCTATTATTTTGCGATACTAAACATATCTGCCGGTTTTTAAAAGAAGAAAGTGAATTTTAGTGATTAGTTAATTGGAGATTAGAGGTTGGTGAATGCGGAAGTCGGAATGCCAATTTCGGAATGTAGCTCATTTTTCAACTAATCTCTAATTAACCATCCTCCAATCACCGGCACCGCCTAATCTCTAATCAACTAACCTCCAATCACTAAATGATGAAATCATTTCCAATTAATAAATATAATACCTACCTTTGCATCCCCGCAGAAAGGACTCCGGGGACAATGTTGAATACATAAAATTTAAAAATGGCAACTAAAATCAGATTGCAAAGACACGGTAAAAAAGGTAAACCCTTTTATTACATCGTGGTAGCCGATGCGCGCGCGCCGCGTGACGGACGTTTTATTGAGCGTTTAGGCTCATACAACCCAAACACTAACCCTGCAACTATCGACATCAATTTCGATAAAACGTTGGATTGGGTTAACAATGGTGCACAGCCGACAGATACCTGCCGTGCTATACTATCTTACAAAGGTGTATTGTACAAAAAGCACTTACAGGGCGGCCTTAAAAAAGGTGCGTTAACTGAGGAGCAGGTTGAAGCAAAATTCCAGGAATGGTTAGATACCAAAGAAGGAAAAATCACAGGCAAGAAAACTGGTTTAGTATCAGCAAAAGACGAAGCGCGTAAAGCTGCGTTGGCTGCCGAAGCTAAAAAGAAAGAAGCAAAAGCTGCGGCTATTGTTGCTAAAAACACGCCTGAAGTTGAAGAAGTTGAGGCCCCTGCCGAAGAAGAAGCTGTTGAAGCTCCGGAAGCAGCAGCTGACGAAACTCCTGCAGACAGCGCTGAATAATTTCAGTCAAGAATTTATAAACAATGGCGAAGTAACTATAAGTTCTTCGCCATTGTTGTTTAATGTACATTCCACGTAACAACCCAATGTTATGACAACCGAAGATTGTTTTCGCATAGGCAGTATTTTAAAACCCAAAGGCCTTAAAGGCGAGCTGCATATTTATGTTGATTTTGATGGCGTTGAAAATATAAAGTTCAAAACTGTGTTTATCGAAACTGCCGGTAAGCTGGTGCCGTATTTTGTAGCATCGATAAAGTACCTGCAAAAAAATGCAGCTTACTTGTTTTTGGAAGATGTGGATACCATTGAAAAAGCGTCTACCCTGGCCAAAAAAGATATTTATCTGCCAAATAAGCTGAAGCCCAAAAAGAAAGAAGCTGAATTTACCCTGTTTGACCTGGTTGGTTTTACCGCTATTGACGATTACGAGGGCGAACTTGGCAAAATTACCGATGTGCAGGAATACCCACAGCAAATACTGGCCACCGTTACCTATAAAAACTGCGAAGTGCTTTTCCCGCTTAACGAGGAAATAATTAAAGGCATAGATGTGGTGAAGGAGATTGTGCGCGTTGATTTGCCGGAGGGGCTATTAGATATTTATTTGGATTGATTGCCGCAGCTATAAACAAAAATTAAAAAAACAATGGAAAATTTTGACCAGGAAAATTGAATTGTTTTTTAAGGGCATAAAGCAGAATTTACAGATTAAAGAAAATAATTTGTTAAAAAAAGCAGATAATGCAAAAAGGTCCTCTTTTGAAGGGCCTTTTCGTATTTATAATAACGTTATTTAGTTTTTGGTGGCTAAATCCCACCATAAACGGGTACCGCCGTTGTCGGGGCCATTAAGCAGTGCTAATGCTTTGTTAACTTCGGCAGCATTGTTGTTGTACTCGTTTTGCGAGAACGGCAGCCTGCGGATCATTATCTTGGTATCTATAGTGCCCTGGCTGTTTGTTTACTACAACCATAAAATTCCCAGGGATACTTAATCACTAAAAAAAACGGTTCACCCAACCAACCACTTACTCTTGGGCAGGAAGGACAATAGCTTAACAACTAGGAAGGTTAAGATGAAAGTACAGACGCCGATAAGAGGGATCTTAACGGCGGCACTGGCAAAGCGTTTATCAACCAGCGAGTGTACCGCGTTTAATACAAGTATATGCGCCAGGTAAATACCGTAGCTTTTTGCGGCGATATCTATCCACAGTTTTATGAACGGCCGGTCGGGGTTTTTTATGCTGATGTTTTTAAACATCAGGAATGCGCCGGTAGTCATCATAGCAACGTTAATGGTTTCGAAGCCCCAGGTTAGTACAAGTTTGCTTACATGGGTTTCGGTTGGCAGCCGTTGTAAAAAGCCATAGGTTGTTAGTGCATAACCTGCAATGATGAGTACAATACCTGCCGGGTAGTTCCATTGCCGGGGCTCCATATGGAAACGTTTGATATAATTGGCCAGCACCACGTAGCCCAAGAAGCCAGAAAAGTAGTATAGCATCGGGGTACGGTTCCAGAAAGTCTCGCCCCAAATTTCGGGTATAACCAGGTGTATGTAGGGAATACAAAGTGTTACGCCCCAAAGCAGCAGGTAAAACTCCATGTTTTTGCGGGTCGCTGTTTGTATCCATGGTGACAGGATAGGGGCAAACAGGTAAATACCCAGCAGCATATAAACAAACCAAAGGTGGCCAATTTGGGCCCCATAGTTTAGCGGGATGTTGGCGATGTGGGCAAGCGTGGTATCCATATCAGCATAACCTTTTAAATAATAATAAAGCGCATAAAAAATGCACCATAAAACAAAAGGGATAGCTATGCGGCTAAACCTCTTTTTGAAAAAAGCAGGCACATCCTTCACAGGGAAAAGAAAAAGCCCCGATATCATTACAAACAACGGCACCGACACAATGCACAACGGCGTGTACCAGCCAACCCAGTAGGCATCAACTTTGTTTGCCACCAGGTCGCCGTTGCCGATGTAGTAAAACTCGCCGGCGTGGGCCTGTATTACCATGTAACAGGCAATCACCCTTAAAATATCGAGGCCGTAATTACGTGAAGGGGGATTTATTGTCATGCAGGTTTGGTAATGTTATTACAAGTTACGTTTTTTTAGGTGCTTTTACGCAGCAGCAGTCAATGTAGTTACAGCGGAGCCTGTTGCAGTTGACCATAAAGAAGAACCAGTAGCCGGAGCCAGGAGTCAGCAATGAAGAACCAGGTTGGGAGAAGATGAGTGGTTTTAATCAAGCGCAGACAAAGCCAGCCTGATGATATCGTCAAACACACTTTTATCGACTGTTGATTTGGCGGTTACGCGTAAGCCTTTTATGGTGTTGAATGTAAAGCGCGCCAGGGCACGCGCATCCTGCCGGTTGGTAATCTCGCCACGTTCCTGTCCTTTTTTTATTACCTGGTAAAAAACATCTTCAACCTGCTGGTCGTTCTGGCACACCAGTTTACTAACTTCCGGGTCGTGCGGGGCTATTTCTACTTCGGCATTCACCATAAAACAGCCTTTCTGCATCCGGTCGCCAAGCAGTTCACCAATAATATATTCCAGCAGTGCCTTTACAGTTTCTTTGGCAGATCCTCCGCTGTTAACAATATCGCAAAGTTTAGCCGAGCCGGCGCATTGATAAGCCTCCAGTGCTTTAATAAACAGGGTGTGCTTATCAACATAGGTGTCGTAAAGGCTCGAACGGCTGATGCCAAGGCCATCCACCAGGTCCTGCATGGAAGTGCCGTTGTAGCCTTTATGCCAAAAAATAGCAATGGCTTTGTTCAGCAC
Organism: Mucilaginibacter flavidus; assembly: GCF_024055575.1. Lineage (GTDB taxonomy): Bacteria > Bacteroidota > Bacteroidia > Sphingobacteriales > Sphingobacteriaceae > Mucilaginibacter > Mucilaginibacter flavidus. The sequence continues at coordinate 34,509 of NZ_JAMXOE010000033.1, forward strand.
CTCGGTTTCATCAAAATCTTTTGTTCTTGCCATAACAGGAATAGCCTCGCTTATAATTAAGCAAAGCTATTCAATTTAAAGAGGTTATTAAAATGATAGTCTGAAATCAGAAGCCGGAGGTCAGAAAAATTAAACTGCCGCACTTATCAGGTTGTGTTTCGTCCCGGATTTTTACTTCCGACTTCTGACCTCCGACTTCGGACTTCTTCTTACCTCACACCGCCACCTGCAAGCAAAGTTTCGCCTGTTAACCATCGCGACTCTTCTGATGCAAGGAATACGGCTACCAACGCAATATCTTCCGGCTGACCAATTCGGCCAAGTGGCGCAGTGCGCTCGGTTTCTGCCTGGAAGTCGCTGCCGATAAAGCCTGCACTGTGGGTGCCTTCAGTTTCAACCATGCCGGGGTTGATGGAGTTTACCCTGATTTTTTTCGGGCCAAGCTCTTTTGACAGTACATGGGTAATGGCATCAACCGCGCCTTTTGTTGCTGTGTAAATTGAACTGCCAACCGGGGCTATGCTGCTCGCCACCGAACCAATATTGATAATGCTGCCGCCGTTTTCGTTAAAGCTTTTAAGTGCACCCTGGGTGGTAAGCAACAGGCCAAGCACGTTGGTATCAAACTGACTGTGAAATTCTTCTTCGGTAAGTTGTTCTATCGGGGCGAATTTGTAAACGCCTGCATTATTTACTAATATATCTATCGCGCCAAATTCTTTACTGGTTTCAGCGAATAAACGGGCCACGTCGGCCGATTTTGATACGTTGCCTTGTACGGCGATAGCTTTGCCACCATTGCTGATGATATCGGCTACTACTTTATCGGCGCCTTCTTTTGCCGAGGAGTAGTTTACTACTACCGATGCGCCTTCGGCTGCCAGACTTTTGGCTATGCCTGCGCCTATACCTTTTGACGCCCCTGTTATTACTGCTACTTTGTTTGCTAACTTTTTCATGGTTTTGAATAATTAATTTTTCTATATTTGGAATAATCGTTCCGCAAATATAAATCAATTACGGAATGAACGTTCCGTTATTTAAAAGATTAGCCGGGGATGACAAACTGATTGAAAAAATCAGGTATCAGAAGGTTCCAAACAGACAGAAAGCACTTACACTCACTCCTGCCCACTCATTTAACCTAAAATAGAATGCAAAACCCCATTAATTAATACGTACTATTGTGTTATCTCCTTTTTAAACTCATCTTCTACTAACCGACAGTTGCCCCGGCAACCCTATGGACAATCAAAATTTGACTGAGCAATTGTTAATTGCGAACCAGGAAAAGGCGCGTTTTGAAGCCGAATTGATCCTTGCGAATATTGAACTGGATTTCCAGAACGAAGAAAAGCTGAAGCGCGCGGCAGAGCTTATAATAGTAAACCGCGAGCTGGATTTCCAAAACCAGGAAAGGGTAAAACGCGCCGCAGAGCTTATTATCGCCAATAAAGAACTCGTATTTCAGAATTCGGAAAAGGAAAAGCGGGCTACTGAGCTGGTCATAGCCTATAACCAACTGGATGTGCAAAGCCGCGAGCGCGAACAACGGGCGGCCGAGCTCATTACCGCCGGTGCCGAGCTTGTTTTTCAAAACCAGGAAAAGGAAAAACGGGCCGCTGAACTAATTGTCGCTAACAAAGAATTGCACTTTCAAAACCAGGAAAAGGAAAAACGGGCTGCTGAATTAATTGTCGCTAACAAAGAACTGCACATACAAAATAAGCTAAAAGAAAAACTGGCCGGCGAGCTGATCATCGCCAACAAGGAATTGATTTTTCAAAACCTGGAGAAAGAAAAGCGGGCGGATGAGCTTATCGTAGCTAATAAAAAGCTGGTATTTGAGAACCAGGAAAAAGGCAAACGCGCAGCCGAACTGATAATTGCCAATATTGAACTCGACTTCCAGGACGAAGAGAAAGAAAAACGTGCCGCCGAATTATTGATAGCGCTTAAAGAGCTCGGTTACCAGGACGAGGAAAAAAGCAAACGTGCTGCTGAACTGATCATCGCCAACCGCGAGCTGCTGGTGCAGAAACTGGAGAAAGAACGCCGGGCCGTGGCCGAAGCAAAGAAAGACGAATTTTTTAATATGGTGAGCCATGAGTTTAAAACGCCGCTCACCAATATCAAAGCTATCCATCAGCTGCTGGAGAAAAAAACGGACAGAACCGATAAGATATTTCCCTTCCTGGCCAATGCCAGCAACAGCATCCAACGCCTTGAAAAACTAATTGCCGACCTGCTCGACGTTACCAAAATCAATTCGGGCCAGATAGATTTGAATATTGCCGCGTTTTATTTTTCCGATGCTTTAACAAATAGCATCGCCAACGTGCAGCTGGCTGCCCATCAGCACGATATTTTGCTCTAAAATTCGGTAGACCTGCTGTACACCGGCGACCAGTTCAGGATTGAACAGGTGTTGATTAACCTACTCACCAATGCCATTAAATATTCGCCAAACGCGGGCCAGGTAATTGTTAAGGCAGGAACCAGTGCCGGCAAAATTGTGGTTTGCGTGCAGGATTTCGGCATAGGTATCGACAAGGACGACATCGACCAATTGTTCCAGCGTTTTTATCGCGTCAGCAAAACCGCGCTGCAGTACCAGGGCGTGGGGCTTGGTTTGTACATTGCTTCCGAGATCATTAAAAAACACAAAGGCACGTTTGTCATTGAAAGCGAACCCGGCAACGGTAGTACCTTTTGCTTTAGTCTGCCGCTGGGCAAATAGGGAATTGCTCAAGACTTAAACGAGGCGTTCGGGTAGCCGGGCGACCACGGGCTTTATTCGGGTAGTCTACCGGATTTTATTTTTTTGTTTATTAATTTATATTATTTTTAGAATTAATATCGACATTAAAATAGCCTGAATTTTGGATACAACCCTACCACACCAGCAACCGGTAAAAACGAAGCGCAAAAAGAAACCATTATACGGCAATGCACCCTGGTATTTCGGGTTTGGTCTGCTGGTTATTTTGGCGGGCTTTTATAATTCCTTCCTGATGCAATTTGGTACTACCGATAATAAGCACCAGTTTCATGGTGTTGCTGCCTTATCGTGGATGCTGCTGCTGATTGTGCAGCCGTTGCTCACTGCCAAAGGCACGCTGAAATGGCACCGCGTTTTGGGTAAAATATCGTTTGTGCTGGTGCCCTTTGTGATATTTAGCGTGTGTATAATGGAGCAAACCATGATTGCGTCGAAAGCGCATTATCCGCCCAATTCGGTTTACCAGCTGGCCTTTGTCGATTTTTTATCCCTCGTTCAGTTCCTGTATTTTTACGTTATGGCTATTGTAACCCGGCGCAAGATCCAGGAACATGCCCGCTATATGGCTGCCACAGTGTTTATATTTATTATCCCCGGACTGGGCCGCCTGCTGTTTTTGATACCGGCCATCAACTCATTCAACCGTACCCTCAACGTAAGTTATTTCCTAACCGAGTTGGCACTATTAGCCCTCATTTGGGACGACCACCGCGGCGGCAAAATCCGTAAACCTTACGTTATTGCCCTGGCGATGTTTGCCATTCAGCATGTGCTGTTGAATTTTATAGTAGGCTATCAGCCATGGGAGCGGTTGATGGATGCTTATGCGGGGCTGAGCATTTTTCATTAATACAGAATATTTGAAAACACAAAATTGGTTTTGCTAAATGATTGGAAGCTGCTTATACGGTTAGCTAAAATGCCGCAAGACTCACGTCTTCCCGCAAGCACTTCCTCCCCTACCCCCCCTATTATAATATAACCAAAGGGAAAAGCTTGCGGGAGCAGGGAATTTCTTAGGGGCTTTCAGACCGGACGAAATTACACCGGGCAATGATAAAACAATCTTTGCAATCGATTGCACAAATTTATTATATTTGTTTTTAGATGCAATACCTACATTAGGTAGGTGCCTTAGCCAACTAACCAATTATAATCAAAAATCAATGCATTACTTTAACCAATCTCCTAAACTCTTTGGCAAAAAAAGGTTTTGGATAGCGTGTGTTTGCCTGTTGGGTTGCCAGCAACTCCGGGCGCAAAGCGTGGTACCCCTTAATGATCTTTCTTTTTTCGACAACCCATCGCCAAACTGGAAGATAGCAGCCAGTGCCCAGGCTGATATTGTGCAGGATGAGATTTTAACTGTTAAAGATGGTAACGGGATTTTAGTAAACCTTACCGGTAAAAAGGGGGCTAAAGACCTTTTTACCAAAACTGTTTATGGTGATGCCGACATAGAACTTGATTATATGATGGCTAAGGGTTCAAATTCAGGTATCTATTTGCAGGGGCGTTATGAAATCCAGCTACTTGATAGCTGGGGGACCGTGAACCCGAAACCGGGCGATAACGGTGGCATTTATGAGCGCTGGGACGATAGCAAACCCGAAGGACAACAGGGGTATGACGGCCATGCGCCAAGGCAAAATGCCAGTCGTGCGCCGGGTTTGTGGCAGCATATTAAAATTTCGTTCCAGGCGCCGCACTTTGATAGCAATGGCCAAAAGGTTTCAAACGCGAAAGTGCTGTATGTTTGGTTGAATGGTGTTTTGATCCAGGATAATGTGGAGCTTTCCGGGCCAACCCGCGGTGCGATGGCTAATAAAGAAGCAGCAACGGGTCCGCTGCGTTTGCAGGGCGACCATGGCCCGTTAGCGTTTAGAAATATTAAAATAACCAGTTTTGACAAACCCCGCCTGACACTTTCAAACCTAAAATATTGGGTTTATAAAGGTGGTGCTATTTTAGGTGATGAATATAAGAAGCTAAAGCCGGAATCTGAGGGTGCTTCGCCTGTGCTGTCATCAAACTTAAGTAAGCTAAACAATGATTTTTTGATCCGTTACACAGGTAATATCCAGGTTAAAGAAGCCGGCGAATATGCTTTTAAGCTGAGTGTACCGGGCGGGAAAGGAACTTTAAGGATAAATGGCGCCGATGCTGTGACAGTAAGCCAGAACCGGGGCGAAGGTACGATACAATTACAACCCGGCGATCATCCATTTGAATTGTTCTATTCAAAAACTGCTGAGTGGGCGAAGCCGGCGTTAGGGCTTACTGCATCCGGCCCGAGTATTCGTGAGTATTTGTTGAGCGATGCTAATGTTAGCAACAATGATCCTGTTGATCCCATTTTGATCAATGCCACTTCAAACACCATTCTACGTAGTTTCTCTGATCTGCCGGGAGGCATAAGGGTTACACATGGTGTAAATGTGGGCAGCCCTGAGCTGTTGCATTACACCTACGACCTGGATAAAGGGACGATTGTGGCGATGTGGCGCGGAGGGTTTTTGGATGCTACGCCGATGTGGCATGACAGGGGCGACGGTTCTTCACGCCCGGCCGGTTCTGTTCAATACCTTGGCAAGCCGGTACCGGCTATTGAAAAACTTAGCGATGCAAATACCGCCTGGGCTTTGGATACTGCGGGCACGGGATACAAGCCCAAAGGCTACGTTTTAAATGCCGAAGATGTGCCGGCTTTTAAATACATTATTTACGGTTCGCCGGTAAGTGATGCCAGTAGCGTAATGGATAAAGGGCAGGGCATTCACAGGGAAATAACACTTACAAATCCTGTAGCGGGCCTGTTCTATCACCTTGCATCGGGCAATATCGAAACGCTTGGAAACGGTTTGTATGCTATTGATGATAAATCCTATTACATCCGCGTTGATGACGCTGTGGGGGGAGCCAAAGCTATTGTACGTGATGCGGGAGGAAAGCAGGAGCTTATCATTCCGATACAAAACAAATTAACTTATTCAATTATTTTTTAAGCTGCCTTGATCATGAACAATACTTTAAAACAAATGATAAACAGGGGCACGTTTTTATTTACGCTGGTAACTATTGTGCTGTTGGGCGATATCAAAAATACTTTTGCCCAGGCCGAATCGCCAAAAGAAGACGATTTTTTCAAGATCATGAAAGTGCCCGCGCCCGAAGGCACCATACTTGAAGTTGGCGGTTTATGCACGCTGCCCAACGGCACTTTGGCTGTGACTACCCGTCGCGGTGACATTTTTATGGTTGAGAATCCTGCGGGGCAGCACCCTTTCTTCCGTAAATTCGCTTCGGGCCTGCATGAGGTGCTGGGAGCAGCCTGGAAAGATGGCGCTTTATATGTTGTTCAGCGGGGCGAGCTTACCAAACTGGTTGATACCAATATGGATGGCAAGGCCGATGTTTTCGAAACTATTTATGCATGGCCGTTATCGGGTAATTACCATGAATATAGCTTCGGCCCAAAAATTGCACCTGATGGCTCATTCTTTGTTACCCTGAACCTGGGCTTCCCGCCGGACTGGTGGCACCCTAAAAGTTTTGTACCTTACAGGGGCTGGGCCTTAAATATTAAGGAAGATGGCACTGTTACCCCATGGGCAGCCGGTTTTAGATCGCCTTGCGGTATCAGTATGATTGATGGCGAACTTTGGTATGCCGATAACCAGGGCGACTGGGTAGGGTCGGGCAGTATAATGCCGATAAAAAAAGGCGCTTTTATGGGGCACCCTGCAAGCCTGGTTTGGACAAGTTTGCCTAATTCGCCATTGAAACTAACTTCTGAACAATTCTATAGCAAAAACAACCCAAGGATAGAATTTGATAAAAACGGACAGCCTGTAAAACCACAGGACGTGGTTAATGAAAAATTTAAGACTGAGTTTGAAGCCAAAAAAGAAATTCCTGAATTACAACTACCCGCTGTTTGGTTGCCTCATGGCATATTAGGGATCTCAAACTCCGAAATTGTTAAGATTCCGGAGGGTGCGTTTGGCCCTTTTGCAGGGCAACTACTGATATGCGACCAGGGCCAAAGCATGGTCGACAGGATATTTTTAGAAAAAGTTAACGGCGAATACCAGGGCGCTGCCTGGGCTTTCAGAAGCGGCTTTCAGTCCGGAATTGTAAGGCTGGCCTGGCTGGCAGATGGTTCATTGGCAACGGGCGAAACTAACCGTGGCTGGGGATCGGCGGGAGAGGCCACGATGGGGCTGCAACGTTTGGTATGGAACAACAAACTTCCGTTTGAAATGCGTGCCATCCGTGCCATGCCCGATGGTTTCGAAATAGAATTTACCAAACCGGTTGATAAAAAAGTGGCGGAAGATATTGCATCGTACTCGGTAGAAAGCTTCATTTATAAATATCACGGCGTATATGGAAGCCCGCCTGTAAATACTGAAAAATGCCCTATAGCCGGCGTTAAAGTATCGGAGGATGGTTTAAAGGCACGGCTTATTGTTAACAATTTACGCAGGTATTATATCCATACTATTACGCTTAATGCAATCCGCGATAAGGAGAACTATTTCAATTTAGTTCATCCAACGGCATATTATACGCTAAACAACATCCCCGAAGGGCAAAAACTTTCCATGACGGGAGTAAGTACGGTAAACTCGGCTAAAGCCGCGGTTTCGGACAATCTGAAAAAAGGTGTGGCAGGTAAAAAGGGCGCGGCAATGAAATCTGCTGCCGGGTTAAAAGCTGTTCCCGCTTATGCTGAAGTACAGGCTATCCTGCTGAAAAACACCTGTCTTTCGTGCCACAATGCTACAAAAAGGCAGGTTGGTCCGGCGTATGTTGATGTAGCTAAACGAAAATACAGCGTGGCCGAATTGATTCAACTGATCCATAATCCTAAGCCGGAGCATTGGCCCGATTACTCGACACCGATGCCGCCGATGCCACAGGTTCCTAGAGAGGATGCCCGAAAGATTGCGCTATGGATTAAATCGCTGGCCAAATAAATTAAATGTTAATCCTGATTAAATTGCTTTAATAATTAAACGCTCACAAGCTCCTGCCAGCGGCGCTCTGCCGCCCCGATTGCTCGGGGTGGCCCGCGTTTAGGTAGACCATCCGGTATGTAGCTACTCCCCGGGTTAGGGGAAAAAACTTAGTGGAGACAGAGTCTCCAGGCATAGTTGTCGTAGTTTGAAATCGGACAGTGGGGGATCGACCACGAAATCATATACATTTTTATCAAAAGTTACTTTCATTAGGCTAAACGTTTTCAGGGTTCCAGTAATGTTTAGCGAACTTCACAATGAGTTCCTGGCGGTTTTTGATTTCCTCTTTTCCCCAGGAACCCTTTTTATCTTCAAGCTGCTGCCTTGAAATTAACGTTGAATAAGTCGATTTATCAGAAGGTAAATTATTGCTATCACTTGCATTTCGGCCGCGGGTGGATAATACGAGGTTTCCAATATTATTCAAATACTTCTCTTTAAATTCTTTTTCATATTCAAGATCATAGGGATTTTGAGGCGTCCAGTGATCTATAGTGTTTTCTAATTTATGGGCACCGTAAATGTTTTTGAATTCTGGAAACAGCATATAAGGTTCTCTGATGCCGTCTCGCAATGAGTTTTCATACTTCCAAAGTAGGTAGCGGGTGCTTCCCCAATAATGATAGTCACCGGTTAAGCACTTATGGAAATCTGTTTCAAAATTCCAGTAAGGTTGAAATCCGCTTTTGGCGTGCCCGCGTAGGATGGATTTTAATTCCCCAAGATCTTTTCCACTATAATTGTAAGCAATGGATGGCAGCGAATTCGTATAATAATTGCCTGTTGTATATGAAAGGCGGAAAAGAATGATCTCGATTAACCTGAAAATATTTTCGAGCGAGCTGTCATTTTCATGATAATGAAAAAGCTTTAGCAATAACGGAAAACTATTAGCTTGATCTAAAAAAAGAACATCCCCAATATAACTGTAAGTTTTTCGTTTTCCCTGAATATGAATTACAAATTCAAAGGAACGCTTTAACTCGACCACAAAGTTTTTTATCCACTTCTGATGGTTCTCTGCTTTTTGCTTAATAAGATTATTTTTAACCCTTTCGATAGAATTATCTGCGTAAGGAAGGAAAGCAGTAGTATGATAACCAAGTACTTGATCTTCGTTGGCAATGTTAATTTTCTCTAACGCACGGTAAATAGTTTCAAACTCTTTTTCGATAAATCCGATGGCTTCATTAGGGTTTTTATCAGTTCCTTTACAACTCAGAAAAATTTGAAGCATGAGGTAGGCTTTCAGTTTTTCTAAATTTGTCAAGTCCTTTCCCCTGTCATTTTGAAATGTAAATATTTGTGCAGCTTCTGCTTTATCATTTACAATATCCGTAGTGATCTTGGCATTTTCAAGTAAATCTTTCCAATGCAATACATCATTAATGTCCGACTTTTCGATTTGCTCCAAAAGATAGGCCCGTGCTTCTTTTATTCGCTTCCTTGATCGGGTGTCGACCTTATCCTCCCGACCTTCTATAATCAGATTTACAAAAAAGTTATTGTCATAGTCAACAGTATGGAATTTTTGTTGTTCGTCGGAACTGATTAAGTATTCATCATGCAGATTTTTTGCCATTTTAACATAATTTGCATCGCCTGTCAATCGACTATAAATACAACTTAAAAAAATGATAGCTGTGGTCATCCTCTGCTGACCGTCAATAATCCAATAGCGATTTATGTCGATATCATCCCGTTCAAATAAAAAATGCCCGTAATGATATTGTGCAACACTATCAGGATGCTCTTTAAGATCCTTCAGAAACTGTGCAACGTGTTTATCTTTTTCCCAGGAATAAGCACGCTGATAATTCGGTACCGCGAAAGTGTTTTTTCTGGGACTAAAAATATTGTAGATGGTAGTTTTATAATCCATATAATCCGATAAGGTACTGTCTGCCAAAGTATGTTATTTTTACTTCCATTTAAAATTAATAGTATCAACATAGAGCAATTGGGAGGTACAAATTAATAGTGTCGATCACTTTTAGTACTTTTAACATCACCTGAATTAAAACGATGATTGACTGGAATAAGCTACAACCATATAAAACAACCAAACAGAAAAGCTTTGAACAGTTATGTTTTGAAATAGCGGTAAAGCTATATCCTGAAATGTATTTTACTCCCATTGACGACAGCGGTGGTGGTGACGGTGTTGAATTTTATGTCACCCTCAATAATGGGTCTGAATGGGGGTGGCAGGCTAAATATTACGAAGGTTCGGTAAGATTAAGCATCGGAAACAGGAAGCAAGGTATTATTAAATCTTTAAAAAGGGCTTGTGAAGTTCATCCTAATCTCACCAAGTGGTATTTATGTCTGCCAATGGATTTTACGCCCGATGAAAAAACATGGGCAAAAACAGAGCTCATTACTCACATACCTGCAGGTCGCCATATAGATATCATTCCGTGGAACGAAACGTTCTTACACGAGAAAATAAATCTGCCAAAATTTAACGGCTTGAAACAGGCTTTTTTTAACGATTTAGAGCTTTCACAGGATTGGTTTAGAAAAACTTTTCTTAATTCATTCTCAATTGTTAAAAATAAGTTTGATGATTTGCTTTATACCACCAACGAGGACTTTGAGTACTGGTATGTGCATCCAATATTATGTGACAGTAAATTTATAACCAATCGCATCGCATATTATCCCAGAAAACTTGAAGAATTGCAAAAAAATGGTTTAGTGGAGTTGAAAAAGCTTAGCTATTCCAACGATAAATGGCGTCCTTTTTTTAATGAATATGTTAAGCAGTATTCAGCATTCAATGCCGGCATAGAGAAGATAATGCCCACTATTAAATCCCGGCTTGAATTGATTACACCCAATCATGTTCTTTCTTTGCGAGAGGATGATTTTGACAAAAACCTGGAATATTTTAACTCCGTAAAACCCACTTTGGATGATTTCAGAAAAACGTGGCAAAGCGAGGTTTCAGGTGAAGAAACAGAAGAAGAAAAAAAGCAAACGCTCGAGGAGTTCAGGAGGATTTGGCCAGTGGAGCGAGTTTATCAGGAATTTATTGATGAGTTGAAATATTATGCTGACCACAGTTGCATACCGGTGCGGTGGCGAGTAGCACATTATTTAGGCAATGGAGGTGCCGGCAAAACGAATTTTTGCGTAGCTCTCACAAAACAATATTTAGATGCCGATCTCCCTGTCATTTATCTTCCCGCAATAAAATTCACTTCGTCGGCTCCGTTAACTGAACAAATCTTATCCTTGCTGGATATTAAATCCGGTTACAGTTTCACAGATTTACTTGATGTTCTAGATACACTGGGCAAAATACATAACAAACGCGTACCTGTTATAATTGATGGACTTAATGAGGCTATTTCAACCCAAGGCTTTTTAAATGAGCGCTTTGAATTGGATTTGCCTACAATTGAAAATGAAATTTTCCTGCGGACAAATGTCGTTTTATTAACCACTTGCAGATCCTCATATCAGAAAGCAATTTGGAAAAACATCAAAGCAGATGATCGGCGATTCCATGATATGTACGGTTTTACTAATCCGGAAGATAAAAAACGATTGGTTAAAAATTATTTCGACCATTATAAAATTCAATCCGATTTATCCTTCATGTCGCTGGAGCGTTTTACCAAACCACTTTATTTAAAAATATATTGCGAAACGGTAAACCCTACAAAAGAACAGCTGGTTCAGGTAACGCTTGGTTACGATTCAATTTATTCCATATTCGATAATTTCCTTAAGCATTGTGACCAGAATGTCTATCAACGTTTGTCAAAAAGGGGTTTAGTTGCACCTACTACTGAGAATAAACGTCTTGCGTCAACGGTGCTTAAAAAGATAGCAAAGCATTTATGGGAAAATCCACAGCGCGCATTTTTGATATCGGAACTGATCGTGATCGCTGACGGTCCAGCACCACCTACTTACAAAGATTCCATAACAAAAGCGCTGCTGGACGAGGAATTGTTGCTCATTAGAAATTGGCAGGACGGCGAGGAATATGTTTACCTGACCTACGATATTATGGCAGGATACTTTATAAGTGATCATCTGTTAGAAATAGTACCTGATTTTTCTAATTTCTTTATCGGAGATAATGTGGACTTGTTGTTAGGAGACGATTATGAAAAACTTCACCCTAACCATGAAGATATCCTTAATGGGTTATGCAGTCTTTTGCCAATAAGAAAAGGGATTTTTGTCCACGATCTCGTTGGACGGCCTAGTGAAGATCACACAGAAAATCAACAGCAATTATTTGAAAAATCTATAGCGACAACGATTATGCTTTCGCCGGAATACATTCCGGAAAAGGAAATTGCCTATTTTGGCGAGCTTGCTGAAATACCGAGAAACATGATTTATATGTTCGGTTTAAGTGTAGATGTGTTATTTATTACCATCCATCCTTTCAATTTCTCATTTTGGGCAACTAAACTGTCAGACTTGCCAATGAACACGCGTGACACTACGTGGACGGAGTACGTACGAATGTTCGATGAAGGCTATTTGGAAGATATAATTTCAGAATTTGAGTTATTGCAAACTAAGCCACATTTGACCCAAGAACAGGTCGATAAGATAAATTTAGTTGCAGACTTTCTAATCTGGACATTCACATCTACTAATAACAACCTTAAAAAAAAATCAGCAAATGCCCTTTATTTGTTTGCAATAAAGTTTCCGGTTATTTATCTAACTAAGTATTATCTATCGGCAGAGGTCAATGACCCTTCAGTTTTTGAATGGACGAGCAATGTTTTGTACAATGTAACGATTTATTTATTGAAAGCAACGAGTGGAGAATATCAAACGGAGCTTATTAAGCTTAGCAACTTTATAAGTGAGCAAGTGTTATCCGCAAATGGAAAGCATGCAACAAATCATTTAATTATCAGAAACTATAATTACACCACGTTAAGTTTATTGGTCAAAAAGGTTCCGGCCGTTAATCTCAATTTGCCGACCATAAGGAAAGCTTTTAATACTTTCGGGATTATAAATTGGAAAGAGGCGAAGGATCGAAACGATAAGCAATATCGTGATGGGAACTCGCTAATTGATTACCATTTCAACAAAGAAAAAATGCCCTATATTATGGTAGGGCGTGGAAATGAGTACAATCGGACGCCCGAATACAAAAAGACTCAGGCTAAATTGAGATGGAGAGCATATCAACTTGGTTATCAGTTGGAACTTTTTGGAGAGATTGATAAAAAGATAGCGAATCATCGTCATTGGGGCGAAGATTATAAGGCCACAGAAAGATACGCTGACAAATATATCGAAATCGCCTATTTAGAATATTGTGGCTATTTGGAAGACCGACAAAAACTAAAAAATTATGAAGACTATGGTTATCTAAGAACCTTTAGATTAAAGCACGATCCAACTGAAACTGGCGACTCAGAAAATCCGTCATTGCCGGAGGAAAGATTTATCGTCGAAGATTATATCGATAGCAATGTTTCGCTGAAAGCATGGTGTAGAGATAAAAGCATACCCAATTTATCCGGAATTTTATTTACCGATAATTTTTTAGGTAAAAAAGGCAATTGGGTACTACTTCGGGGATTGGTTCATCAACACAAATCAGATGTTGAACGTCAGTTTTTCTATATTGCAGATATTGTCTTCGTAAAAAACAAGAATCTAAAAGCTGCGCGCAAAGCATTTACCGGAAAAACTGAATTAGGACGAGGGAATGACAGCATTCCCAATACAAATCACATTCATGAATCCGAAATCCCGGATGCTGAAGCAATTCCATATAATGAATTTATCAAATGGCATTATAGTCTTGAATCGGAAATCATTAGGCGCGAGTACGATCAAGTGACTTTGAGTAAAAACGGGAAATTATTAAAACTGAAAGAGGCCGACGCTCTTTGGAGAGATGTGTTAACAGGATTAAACTATATGCCTTCACCGAGAACATCAATTTCAGGCTTTTCACTACCTATGATAAGGTTTGTTTCTTCTGAAAAAGATCAAGATGAGGCATACGAAGAAGCTTTCAAGAATCTGGCTATTGAATTGGGACAGCGAAAAATTATAAAACGAGAACGACAATCAATAGATAAAACTATTGAAGTTTTTATACCTGTTCGTTATCTGAAACAACAGGCCTATTTATGCAAGAACATGATAGATGATTTAAGCTTGTCAAGTCCGGCTAACAGCACCGACCTATATGATGACAACGACGAATTATCCAGTTTTAGTTACCGATATGAAGTAGCATTTAATGATGAAGAGTCGTTTGTATATATTCGACAAGATTTATTAGATAAATATCTTAAGGATAATGGCCTTACCATGTTTTCTATTATTTGGGGTGAGAGGGATTATTATCCAATCGACGACGAATGGCTAAATAATCCAAAAACCCATTCTGGTGAACGAGGAACCTTTTATGAGGCCATTGAATATAAACCGAAAGGTTAATAGTGTGTACATTTTGACTTTTTAACTGTTCACTCTTGATAGTGGACGATTAGCGGATTTGCTAATATTTTATTTATAGTCCGGCAGTCAGTGTCGAATTAATGACCCTAAATATTTTTGAATATTTTGCAATCTAAAATAGACGTTTTTAGTGTTTCTGTAATGTTAGAAAGGTGATACATCAAAACAGCTACCAAGCTGTGCTGTGTTAATTGTAAGGCGCTGAAAATCAATCGAAAATAGAGTCAGACATATAGCCTAGGTGGCCCCACTTGCTAAGTGACCAATGTGCGTGCGGCGGTATCCTCCACGAAACATTGAGGTTTCTTGATTGTCCTATGCAGAGGTTGCTTTCCCGAAACAAGTTCGGGACAGGCTGTTCCTCGCAATGACGCGCGGTGAGGGTTTTGCCCGGTGCCCGGCCATCAATCATCCTCCTCACTCTTTTTACCATTCCAACAATTGATAACTATAATATTGGGGTTAACCGCTTCTTGTGGCAGGTCCCTGGCTTTGATGATATAAACCTCATCCTTTTCATTGGCCCATAGTTCGTACTCCAGTTCGCCGGGTATTTGGCCGGTGAGGATGGCGCGGGGTGGTATGTCAAAATACTGCATCATCTTCAGGATAGAATGCGCGGTTTCTTGCCATGTTTTAAAAGTTTTGTCCACCCTGGCTTTTGCGGCGTGTACCTTGCGGTTGTGGCCGATGATGGGGTCTAATTCGCTTAAATTGCGTTGGCCGGTATAAGCGGGCGCATTGTCTAACAGGTTTTTGAAGCGTTCGTCCTGCGCTGAAAGCAGTTTGGTGAGGTGGTAGTATTGGGTGCAATGGTCGGTAAATTCGCTGGTCATGGTATTGGGGGTTTTATTGTTTATGAAAATGTTTTTGGGGTTGGGAGCAAGATGAGTAGATGGATGGTGGTTGAACCATGCCCTGGGCCTGCCGGGAGCTACCGTGTACCAACATCTATGGCCGCCCCCGCAAGGTCAATGCACCGTAGGTGCAATAGGTCGGTAGAAAAACAGCCATGCCAATCATTTTTGCGCCGTAGGTGCAACACTTAATGAACTATTTTGGCTCACTATGCAAGTCGGAGAGGTTTCGTACCTACGGCACGAACTAACTATGGGTGCTTTTTCTACCGACCTTGAACCCCGATGGGGTTCTGAAAAAATGTGAGTGGGCGGTAGCTCGTGAGAGGGGTGGGGGTGTGTGTCCTCTACGCGATGCTTTTACGCTATTGCATGGCGACGAACACACCCCTGCCACCACACAGTCCGGCGCGCCCCCTCTGCGCCACCGCTGAAGCTAAGGCGGCACGCGGTCAAGAGGGGAATAAAATAATCATCCGCACATCACTTCTCCATCCGTTTCAGTGCGCGGAAAACGGTGGTGGAGGCGATGCCTAATTTTTCGGCCACCTGGCGCACGGAGAGGCCCTGCTGATGCAGCCCGGCGATGCAGGTGTCGCTAATTTTGCGGTATTGCTCGTGCTGGCGGGCCAGGTGTTCGGCCTCGTAGGCGGTGCCGTTAAACTGAAATTGTAAAAAGCCGTCGAGCTTTACGATGCTGCACATGCATACATTGGCGGCGCCGAACTCTTCGTGGGTGCTGCGCTGTTTTATTTGCTTAAGGTAGCGCAATGGTCCGCAGCCTTCGGCCGGCGGCGGCAACTGGCTTTCGCCGATGGCGAAGGCGCTGTCGCAAAAGTTGATGAGCATTTTACTGCCGAGCAGGTCGTTGCGGGTGATTGGCCTTGCGAGGTTGCGTTTGGGTGTATGCGCCAACACCAGTATGGATAGCTGGTAGGTTTCTTTTATACTTTGCAGGTATTGTACCAGGTTTAAGGCGCCGGATGCGAAATGGGTGCCAAAGCGCAGGCAGGTAAGGTTATCAATAATAAGCACCTTTGCCTTTGTGCTGATGAGGGCGTTTTCGATCTCGTTAGTGATATACTCCCCGTAACTATTGAACTTGCGGGCCTTATTTGACGATAAATTTAGTACGGCGCGCAAAAACTTGGGGTTAAATGCGCCTGCGTTGCCGGTACCGTCGCCCACGTAGCGTTTGCGGAACTGGGTGGTGCTGAGCTCAAAATCAAAATAAAGCACCGTTTCGGCCGGGCCATTCATTTGGAACGGCCCTACCGCCTGCCCGCGACTGATGGCATTGCCGATCTGTACGGCGAGAATAGATTTGCCGGCATTGGTATCGGCAAACAGGATGCAAAGCTCGTCCTGGAACCAGAAGCTGCCAAACAGCATTTCGGCCTGGGGGGTGTCGGCCCCGGTTTGCAGCCATGTTTCGCCGGGCTTTATGATGAAGCCGGCGTTGGTGTCGGTATAGTCTTCGTCATCGAGGTCGTCGTCAGTTGGGTCATCGGGCAGGTCGTCAAATTCTTCGGGCGCTGCAAATTCTTCAAATTCTTCGGGGAGTGCCAGCCGGGCTTCCCGGCGGATGCGTTCAATTTCGGGCGGCCGGGTTACGAGCATGGGCGAAATTGAATTGATGTGTTGTGATTTGTTCATGGGGGTGTGATTTTTAACCCGGCGGTAACGGCGCGTTCTCTGCTGTGGCTGAGGTTTAATTCGCGAAAAAGCAGGTAAGATGGCCAATATACCGGGCGGATATTTGTGACACTGCTAATTTCGGCATTAAAGATGAGGAAAGTGCTGACACTGTTTTGTCAGTACTTTTTGCATTTTTGGTGATGGTTTGTAAGCATAAAACTGCCATTGTGACCCGGAGAGGCACTTTTTACCAAAATTTATCGACTTGCTGCTGTTCCACCCTGTTCCTTGTGTTTCACTGTGCACAGGAACGGATTTGGCAGTAAAACCCAAAAAAATCACGGCCCGGTTACGGGTTATTACTCACGGGTACAGTGGTACTAATCGCCTCGGCCGCATTACCCCCGGGAACAATAATACTAACAGCTTCAACCGGAGGGCTAACCGGGGCAGGGGCTGCTGCTACAACATTGCCGGTGGCTGGATCTTCAGGCGCGCTTTCAACAGTCGGCTTGTTTTCGGAAGCCCGCATGGTTAAAAAGGTAACGCCGCTTATGCCGGTTAGGGCCAGCAAAGTATCGCTGAGTTCGGGCATTACGCAGCCGCTTTGCACGTGGGCCACTTTCATTATGTATACGATCATGGCGATGGAGGTCCACACAAAGTTCTGGAACCGGTGTATGCTCACACCGTTATGGTCCGATAAAATATCGGAGAAAAAACCTTTCGAGGGGCGATTTTGATGCCGGGGCCTGTTATCAAGCTCCTCACGTTTATCAATAATGGCCGCCGCCGTTAGGATGCCGGTGCCGATGCCCATTAATACCAGGGCAGTTTTATTAATGGCGCCATCCGCGCAGTCGCCCTTGGTTAACGATAAATAGATATAGGACGAAGCAATGATCACCGTCCACGCGGCAAACTGCGTTTTTGCCAGGCTGAAGGGACTTTTTTTATTTTGTATTTTAGTTTTTGTACGGCGCTGCACTTTTGAAACTTCTTCATCAAACTGGTCGCAGTCGGTGATTTCGTCGCGAAGCATATTGGTGTACCGGCTCAGTAAGAAAGATAGCACAATGATAACGCCTATAACGCAATAGGCTTGTATATCGTGGCCCTCAGACACCTTTCCGTGCTCGCAGCCAGATAATGCTGCAGCCAAAGCCACCGCGGCGAAAACAATTAAAAATCGTTTCATATTTTAAGAAATTAAGTATTGGTTTGCCGGCTTGCCCGGAATTGTGGTTAAGGTGTATTTATTAAGGTGTTATAGCAATTGGGTATTATTCATCAAAATGCGTTAAAATACTAGTGAAACAAGGTTAAATGAACATGCAATCAATTTAAAATGATGCTGAATTACGGTTCAGGTAATTGTGACTAAATTATAAAAAGGTTTTTGAAAATCAAATAGTTAAGCGGTGCTTTCGATGGCTGTTTGAATTGGGGGAGTAATTTAAATTTCGTATGGCCGCAGTTTCCCACCCGCTGCCAATGTGTATTTGACAAAGCAGTATAGAAGCGGGTGGGAGCCTGGGAAGATTTGAGAAGGGGTACTATTTTACTATTACCCCTTCATTTAATACTACGTCAGTTAAAAAACCGGCGCAAATACCTTTCACTACAATAGTGGAATGCGTGCCGCTTATTTTGCTACCATTTTTTAATGTACACAAAACCCCCGAAAATGGATCATTACTCTTAAGGGTAACGGTATAATTACCAGCCTGGTCTTTGCCCTCTTTTATTACATCTCCTTTTATTTGAATTACTTTGTTCAAATAATGTGCATTTGCACTGGATTCGTTAGCCTGGTAATCCTTAACAAGTTGCCCGGCCGTTACAGCGATGGCATTTTCCAACTCCACATCCCTGTGGTGGGTTTTTGAATACTGAAACACGTAATACCAAACCGCCGCAATCGAAGTAAAGCAAAGCGCGAGTAATATCAATACGATTTTAATTTTCATTATTAGATATGTTAGTAGGTGGTTTTTGCCGGATTTTTCGGTTTTACTACCGAAAACACCCTCGAAATATTAAATCCAAAACGTATGCCGCCGTTACCCCATAGCCCCTGGGTTTGGGTAATAAAACTGCTCTCGTTTATCCCGGTCGAGTTGGTGAAAAACAACTGGAACACATGCCCCCCGGTTTCAATGTCGAACCCTACTGACGCGGAGTTGGTATAGCCCCCCAACTGGGTAACCTGGTAATAGTATTCGCCGGTAAGGTTCACCCTTTTAGACAGGCGCTGACGAAAACCGATCCCCATCGAATACAGATCGTTTTTAACAGCTTTAGTCGGAACTATATTATAATGCACCATAGTTGGAACCAGTTGCAATGAAAAATAATCATTGAATTTTCGCGCCAGGATTAGTTGGCCGGAAAAGCTAAAATGGTCCGAGTAGTTTATCGGAAAAGTCGTAACCGTATCTTTCAATGAGCGCCACACGCCCGTTGCAGCCAGGCTTATTGATATTGGCATATTAACTTTACCGGTCGACTGGCGCAAAATTCGGTATTTAAAAAATCCGTCAAATTCCTTATTGAATGTGCTTCGGCCTATACCAACCTCAAGCCTGTCGGTAATACCATAATCAAGCCCAAGGCGCATGGTAGCCTGGTCCAATCCAAAAAAATTATACGACCCGGTGTTTACGAAACCAAAACGGTGCGATATTCTAAGATCCAAAATTCCCCTGCCGGTATTTTCAATTGTTTGCCCGTTTATCAGTCGGGTCGATTTAAATATCGATGTTGTGATGTCCGTTTTTTCTTTTGCGTCTTTTTTATCCTGCTCGTCCTGCATTTTAAACAGGTCGGGGGTTTGGCCAAAAGCGTTGTGCGGAAATAAATAAACTATGCTAATTAAGGCGATACACCAAAATAGCTTTGCGCTTGTTTTGTGCTGATAGGTTTCCATTATTGATACTTACAATTAACTGTTACCTCGGCTTCGTTTGCTATTTTTCCACCGATATATGAACCTGTTATGCCATAGTCGGCAAGCTTTACTTTAAAGGCGCCGTTTACAGTCGGGGTGCCTTTGGCAATCGTAATCTCCCCAGTAGTTGATACTTTTTGCGATACACTATGTATGGTTAATGTGCCCGAAAAATTTGCCGTGTATTTACCATCCTTTGCAAAGTTCACGGTGCCGATATTGGTGATAAAGCCCCTAAACTCGGCTTTGGGGAATTTTGAGCTTTCCAGGTAGTTTTCATTGAAGTGGTCTTCCATTAACTGGTTCTCAAATTTGAAACTTTTGATAAGGGCACTGAATATCACCTGGCCGGTTTTATCAACCATTTTGCTGTCGACCTGGTTATTTATACCAATTACCTTTTCAAGGGGGCTGCTCGCGTTGAACCTGATTTGCCCTGTTGTAGTTGAAAATATTTTTTGCGCATGCAGGCCGAAACTTAAGCCTGCAAAAAATAAAAGAAGGGTTGCTTTTTTCATGGTAGTTAAGTTTAATTGTTAAGGGCGCCATTGTCAATCCAGGTTTGGATAGTTTTGATGTCGCAGCTGGAAAGCTGCTGCCCGTTTTGGGGCATAGCAGGTATGCCTCCCGTATGTTTTATAGAGTTCATTAGCTGCCCGTTGCTTACATAAATTTTTAAAGCACTATAGCTGTCTAATTTTATTCCGGCACCTGCAGAAGCGCTGGCGCTGTGGCAAGCCGAGCAATTTGTAGTTATGATTGCTGACACATTTTGACTATAGGTTGCCGTAGTAATTGTGCACGGTGCCTGGGGGTAAACCAAATTAGAATGGTCGTAAAAGCAACTGCTTAGCATGACTAGCATGGTAAACAGGATGATATATGATTTCATGTTTTTTTTAAGATTTATTGTGGGCACCCACTGTTTATCCACTTGGTTATTTGAGTTACCTGGCAATCGCTTAATTTGCCCGATTGCGGCATATTCATTGCTGCATTTGCCGAGGTGAAATTAATGGCGTTTAAAAAGTTAGCCTTCATTGTAGTGCCGGCTGATTTGGCACTGGCATAATCGCTCAATACAACATTGCCCGATCCGGGAGCTATCCCATGGCATCCGTTACAATAGGTAGCAAACAGCAGTGAAATACCATTGTTATATGTTGTTTTAGTGGTATCGCATGTGGTTACAGCGCAGCTATTATTCAATGCGCCCTGGTTTATCCATTTACCAATAGTTGCTACTTGCGCCGTGCTTAGTTGCGGCTTATTCCGTGGCGGCATTGAGCCTTCCTGTATAACCGTATAATATTTACTCTCATTCGGGTTTTTCGCCCTTATGCCCTGCATAATATTAGCATAACTGGTTAATACAAGTTCCTCGCGCTGGGTGGCCGCATCATGGCAGCCGGCGCTTGCACAATAGGTCTGAAATAACGGCAACACATCGGTTTGAAAGCAGACAATGTCGCTGGGCGGTGTGCCTGTGCCGCCGCCGGTGTTGCCACCTGTGCCGCCGGTATTTCCGCCCATGCCCCCGCCAGGGGTGCCACTGCTTTTGGGGGCAATACCGTCATGCGTGCATGCAAATAGCATAAAAATTAAAGTTCCGATGATCAATAGGGGTCTTTTCATGGGGGGGGGTGTTTAATGGTTGATTTAAATTTTACATCAGCAGTATCGTTTACGTGCCATTTTTTTACCGGGCTGCGATTAATTACATGGTTGTTTAAAAAGCCAGGAAAATAGCTCTGCGTACTTTGGTAACAAAAATGTTACAATTGCAAGAACGGCAGACAAGCCTATGATATTATCACCTTTGAAAAAAAAAGATGCTAATTGTTAATTGGCTGTTAGGCAGCCTCTTTTTTGAAACCAAAATCTGTACAAAACAGCGCAAGCCGATGCTTTAAAGATGTCTTTAATTGGAGCCGGGAACTTGCATTAGGATCAGTCGAAAAGAACCGGGAAACCGCGTAAGCAGTTCGGGTTAGCTGCAAGAGTAATTCACCAGCCTATTTTTGAGCATGATTAAGCGCATAGGGATATCGGCAATATGCTTTACTGTATTTGGTTACGGTAAGCGGTTTCGCTGTAAATGTGCATTATTGCTTTATTCATCTTTTTGTCGTAAGCAATAAATGCGCCCGTAAAAGGTTGGAGCGCACCGGGCGTTAAAATGGATTGTTGCAAGGACACGCACCTTGTGGCAAATGTTAAGGATGCCCACAAGGGTGGCATAAACACTGTTTGTGCCATAGTATTTAGCGTTAGCCCGCCTGCCGTGGTTTTTGCTGGCAATTATTACCAGCAAAAGCCGGCTTACCTGGCCGTAATTTTATACAAAGATTTGCTTGATCCACCGCCTGGCAGTATTCCTGTTTTTTTGAAGAACCCGATGCGTCGCGTCTGATTGACTAGTGCCTTTGCGCCGTCTTTTAACGCAGGCCGTTGACCTGCGCTGATAGGTTGAACCCTTACAAGGTTAGTGATTTGCACCGTAATCTACTACAAAAAACGATAAAAATTCCCCAAAGGGGTAAATCAGTCGGCGCAGGGTATATCCCTGCGCTAGAATTGAGGTTTCGAAAATTTAAGGTTAACAACCCAGCTAACCACGCAGTTTCCGCTTTAAAAATCAGAATATTCCGTAGGATGAAGAAATATAATATCGGCGTGCGAAACGTTGTTTTTATATTCCTCTTTAGCGATAAGCGTTTTCCATTGCGAATCATTCCCAAATGCTTCCCAATGTTTGTCCCTGTCGGCTTTGCTGTTAAAGGTGGTCATATACATCAGGTTCGGCATGCGGCTGCCCGATATCACTTCCGAATAAAAAACGGCATTAAAGCCCAATCTTTTAAAAAGTCCTATTTCGTCGCCCGTATTAAACATGCGCACTTTGTTGACATTATATTTTTCTGTTGCACTTTCATAGCTGCGCAATTCATAAACCCTGTCGGCCTTTGCAGCCGTAAGGTTGGGTACTGCGGTTGATGGCATTCCCGGGAAAGCCTGCAGTATAATTGATTCGATACGGGAATAAGGGGCATTTTTGTAATCCGCATCAATATAGTCTTTGCCATCAGCCAGATACTTTGCATCAGCCTGCAGCCGTTTTTCAATTCCTGCTAATTTATCCAGCGAGGAAAAGGGAGTGAAAACATAAATCCGCTTGTCCGTATCCTGTTGTGTAACCGGCTTAAATATTCCCGCATGCTTAATACCTGCGCGATGAACAGCCGGTACGTATGCTTGTTGTAAATATTGCTCCAGCCTGGTTTCCTGCTCCTGGGTTTTATAATGGTAAATTTTAAGCTGGTAATAATCCGCCGGTGGCGCAGCCGCAACAGCATTTAAAGCGGATATTAAAAAGATGAAAAGACAAAGGCAAATAAACCTGGATAAACGGGATAACTTCATGAATTGTTTTGTTTAATGTTCGCCACAAACTTAGGTTAACGCCGCTTTAAAAATAAAATTGAGGCTACTAATAAATCAATTAGTGTAACAATGCCCCCCCTTTTTCAAAAATCAAAACTGCATTTTGGTTTCCGCAAAATTGCACAAACTGCCTAATATTTCACTCAATTCTTCGGCCTTAGCGGTTAAAGCGTATTCGGTGCGGGGCGGCGTGCCCGGTATATAACATTTATGCACCAGGTCATGTTGTTCAAGGTGTTTCAACCTGTCGGCAAGTATATGGTCACTGATGTGCTCCAGATCTTCCTTTAAACTGGTAAAACGGTTATTGCCTTCTTCTATGCTGAACAATACTTCAGTCATCCATCGTTTACTCAATAAATAAATCAATTCGTTAAGTGCACACTTTTCTTCCAGGAACGATTGGTTATAGAAATTTGTTGAACTTAGCTTTCTCTCTGACATGACTAACTTTTTAATGTGTGGCTAATTACTTTGTAAGTTATTGATACAAAAAACGGTTTGTTGTTTCTTTGCAGCCGTCATTACAAAATATCAACGACTAATAAAGCCAAATTATTTTATTGTGGCAAATTAGCAAAAATTGCATTTATAATATTACAAACTATGAAATACCGAAAATTAGGAAACACAGATTTGCAGCTTTCAGAGGTGACTTTTGGCGCCTGGGCGGCCGGGGGATGGATGTGGGGCGGCACAGAAAGAAAAGATGCTATAAATGCGATCAGAACTGCATATTCGCTGGGCGTTACGTCGATAGATACCGCGCCGATATATGGGCAGGGAACGAGCGAGGAAATTGTAGGCGAGGCTATGAAAGGGGTTTCGCGGCACAGCTTCCAGATACTGACCAAATACGGCATGCGCTGGGATTTAAAAAAGGGGGATTTTGCCTTTAGCAGTAAAAACAATAGCGGAAAGGCTATTGATATTTATAAATATGCAGGTAGGGAAAGCATAATTAAGGAATGTGAGGACAGTTTGAAAAGATTAGGTACAGATTATATCGACCTTTACCAAATTCACTGGCCCGACACTACAACACCTATTGAAGAAAGTATGGAAGCTGTTACCCGGCTTATTGAGCAGGGGAAAGTAAGGCACGCCGGTGTTTGCAATTATGATGCGCGCCAGTTAGAAGAAGCGGCAAAGTACATCCCGCTGGTTTCTGACCAGGTTCCTTACAGCATGGTAAAACGTGATATTGAGACGGCACTTATTCCTTATTGTATCGAAAATAAAAAATCGATATTGGCGTACAGTCCGTTAGAGCGCGGGCTTTTAACCGGTAAAATGCTTCCCGGATACAAATTTTCTGAGGGGGATCATCGCCGGCAGGTGCGGTTTTTTAAGGATGAGAATTTGAAAAGAACCAGCGAATTTTTAAACCGGATAAAGCCTGTTGCTGATGAAAAACACATCACATTAGGACAATTGGTTATCCTTTGGACGCTTGCACAGCCTGGCATTACCATTGCGCTGGTTGGCGCGAGGAATGCCGAACAGGCTATTGAAAATGCCAAAGCCATCAACAGCAGTTTAACTGAAGAGGAAGTAAAATTGATTTCAGAACATCTTGCTGCTTTGGAGTTAGCTCCTTAAACCCGTAAATTCTAACAGCAGCATTATAATTCAGACAAAAATGGCCGGCAAAATATCTCCGGCCATTTGTCATTTTTAGTCCTCTGCCCAGCAATCCCCAGCCTAAATAACCACCTGTTTGCAATAAGTAATTCAATTTTCTTTATCTTTAATTTTTTATCGACAATGAAGACCCTCAAAATATTTTTTGTCCTGCTGGTATTAAGTACCGGCGTTGCCAGGGCTCAGTTTACCAAAGCCGAACTGCAGGTTAGCGGGCTTACCTGCGCCCTGTGCGCCAAAACCACCGAAAGATCGTTACAAAAACTGCCCTTCATCAGCGAAATTAAAACCGACCTGATACGCAACACCTACCTGATTACCTTTAAAACCGGCGAACAGGTAAATTTTGACCAGATAAGCAAGAGCGTGAAGGATGCAGGCTTTTTTGTAAGCACCCTCAAAGCCACTTTCGACTTCACCAATGTAAAAGTTGCCGATAATCGCTTCACCTACGGCGGCGACAGCTTTCAACTGATGAATGCTGAGAAATCGCCTGAAGGTCAGGTGGCGGTTACTATTGTCGACAAGGGTTTTGCGCCAAAATCGGTTTCCAAAAAATACCTGGGTACACTTGCTGATGCAGGTAAATCAAGCACAGGCGGCAGGACGTATCACGTGGCTATATGACCGCTGATTTATTTGATTGCGTTGATTTCGCTGATTTTGCCTACAGTATATTCCTTGACAATCAACGTAATCATTCCCCCATCAGCGGTTTGGCGGTTTAATGGTTTATCAGCTTCAGCGCCTGCGTCACATGTCCCAGGTGGTGCTTGCTATGCCATGCGTACAGCGCCAGTGCGGTTTTTAGCTGCATGGTTTTGCCGGTGGCAGGGTGCGTAAAGGTGCGGCGCCATTCGTCTTCCCCAAAACTGTCCAGCAGGGCGCCCCAGTGCAGGTGCAAGCCTTCCAGTATTTTTAACGATGATTCCACCGGCATGCGGTAGTCGGGCAGCAGGGCCCAGTCGGCTTCTTCGTAAGGTTTAATAGTTGGGTTATCCTCGGTAAGGGCCCATTTAAAGCGCAGCAGGCTGTTCATGTGGCTGTCGGCGCAATGGTGTACAACTTGCCTTATGGTCCATCCACCGGTGCGGTAGGGTGTGTCGAGTTGCTTCTCGTTAAGGTTAACAATTGCATGGCGCAGTTTACCAGGGAATTCTTTAATGGTTTTGGTCCACTTGCGTAAATCTTCAGGAGTATACGATGCCGGGGCAGTGAATGTGCCGACAGGGTATTTTAATAGGTCGTCTGTCATGGTTAGTAAAAAAAATTAAATTAGGTATAATTTTAATGTTCAACAAGGTTTTGGGCTATTTTAGCGTTTTGTATGTGTTATTTACACCCCGATGATAAAACGACTGCTTGCACTCTTGGTTTTTTTTAGCTACACGGTCATTTACGCCCAAACTATTAAAACCGATGTGCTGGTGGTTGGCAGCAGCGCCAGCGGGGTGGCTGCGGCCATACAATGCGGACGCAGCAAAGTAAAAACCATACTCGCCGACGATGGCTTTAAAATAAGCGGCATTACCGTGGCTGATCAAATGGTGAGCCTTGAGGTTAACAATAACATTGCATCAGGCATCTGGGGGGAATTCAGGAACCATATCCGCGAAAATTACGGCAAGACAGCCGGTTATGATACCGCGCAAAATGCCCCTTTGAAATTTGAGCCGGGCATGGGCACCTCCATCTTAAAAAAAATAGGCGATACGGTTAAAAATCTTACCGTATACCAAAATGCCATCTTCAGCAATATTAAGAAAGATGGCGACCGCTGGGAAGTAAGCCTTACCCGGGATGGTAAAACTATCACCATAAAAGCCAGGGTAGTGGTTGATGCAACGGAAACCGGCGCCGTGGCCATAAAAGCCGGTGCCAAAATGCGCGAACCTTTCAGCAATCAAACGGATAACAGCGTACTTAAAATGTACCGCACCTCTATCGCTGCCGGCGAAAACCTGCCCGGGCAAACCCATACCGACGCTAATTCGCCAAAAAATAATTACCCGCAATACCCGGCATTTACTATTCCGTTGAATTCCATTTTAGTCGGCGATGTGGAGAATATACTGGTTACTGAAAAGGTGCTGCCAGCGGAAAAGAACATCCAATATCTGCCCCTGCAGTTACAGCTTGGCCAGGGCGTTGGCTGTGCAGCCGCTTTTTGCGCCTTTTTTAAAACCACTACCAAACACCTAAACGTGCGCATTATCCAGGGTGAGTTGCTCGACTTTAAAGGCTACCTGCTCCCCTTTGCCGACATTAATCAAACCGATCATGCCCGGCGTGCCATACAACAGGTTTGCGCCACAGGATTGTTAAGAGGCAGGCAGCAGGTTACAAACGGCAATCCCCAATTTGTTTTTATGCCCGATTCAGCAGTTAGCACGGCCGAAGTGCAGCCAGTTTTAGCCGAAATATACACCCGTGCCTTCATTTGGTTCAACATCCAAAAGCCGGGCGAAAAATTTACCGTGGGCAACACGCTCTCCTTCATCAGCGAAATAACGCTTACCGACCCGGCAGTGCTAAACAAAAGCATGGCGAAGGCATGGAAGGGGCAGTATAAATTTAAGTCGGATTTTGATGTTAACAGGCCAATTTCGCGGTACGAGTTTGCGGTGCTGGCCAACCGTTTCCTGAACCCCTTTGCGCGGACGGTTGATTTGGCGGGAAGATTGGTGAATTAGCGAGTTAGTGAATTGGCGAATTGGTGAATTAGTGAGTGGTGTGTTGCCTCAAACTTTCAACCTCTAAAATATCTTCAGCCTTTACAACTAACAACAAAAATAAAGGGCTGCAAAGCTTTCAACCTTTACAACCCCCTAAAACTATGTTAAACTCTTTGTAATTAACCTTACGCAACCATCATTTCGCCAACCAGCGCATCCATGTTGCCACGGTTGCCGTTTAGTTTTGACAGGAAGTTGCTCAGGCCGAAATCTAGATTTTTTGCATCTTTTGATTCTTTAACCAGCTCGGCCATAACCGGGGTGATCAACGAATTTGCTGCCGACATTGCTGATTCCGGCTCGATGCCGTAGAAATTATTCAGCTTGTTGGCAAACTTGTTAATGATGCTTGATACTAATGAATTGTTGTAAATACCCGAAAACTGGAAAAATTTAACCAGCTCCTTTATCTTACCAGTCTCCAGCTGGTTTTTTAACACCTCGATGATCGAGCTTGAAGCCTCGTTTATCACTGCTTCATGGTATTTTACGGGAATAGCGGGGTTGTCTATAACGGCCGTCCCGGCGTTATTTTTGACAAGCATAAACAGTTTTTCAAACATGGCGTTAGTGTATTAAGAAATTTATAATAAAACCCACCTTATTGGATGATTGACGCAAATATATTAAATAATAATTTTCAAATTCCAAACAGTATGTGAAATTTGTTAAAATTATGACAATTTACTTATTGTAAAATAAACACTATGTACGATGTGTTAAACTAACACTATACATAGCGTGGTTTCGGCTAAAAATCACAGTATCGTGTCAAAGTTTTCGGTTTTAAATACGTGCTAAGTATTTACTTGTTACTTTTGTTTCAAAATCATCTCAATTATGTTGCCAAATACCGATTTTACCACCACGCAGGCCTATAAATACCTGGCCGACCATTACATTGATATTACTCCCCAAAGCCTTAAAGGTTTGTTTGATACTGATAGCGACCGCTTTAACAAGTTTTCGCTGCAGTTTGAGGATATGCTGCTCGATTATTCCAAAAACCGGATCGACGAGCAGACTGTAGCTTTGTTGATGCAGCTGGCGCGCGAGTGTTCAGTAAATAAGGCA
Source organism: Mucilaginibacter flavidus (assembly GCF_024055575.1). GTDB lineage: Bacteria > Bacteroidota > Bacteroidia > Sphingobacteriales > Sphingobacteriaceae > Mucilaginibacter > Mucilaginibacter flavidus. The sequence goes on from NZ_JAMXOE010000033.1 coordinate 63,125, forward strand.
ATCGACGCCATGTTTAGCGGCGAGGTAATTAACGCTACCGAAGGCAGGCCGGTGCTGCACGTTGCCTTGCGTAACCGCAGCAATACGCCTATTTTGGTTGATGGGAAAGATGTAATGCCCGATGTAAACCGCGTGCTGGAGCAAATGAAGACCTTTAGCGAGGCAATCATCTCCGGCAGTTGGAAAGGCTACACCGGCAAGGCTATTACTGATGTAGTAAACATCGGCATTGGCGGCTCCGATCTTGGACCCGTAATGGTTACTGAAGCACTGAAAGCTTACAAGAACCATTTGAACATGCACTTTGTATCAAACGTGGATGGCACGCACATAGTTGAAACTTTAAAGGGCTTAAACCCCGAGACTACTTTATTCCTTATCGCCTCAAAAACATTTACCACGCAGGAAACCATGGGCAATGCTCACAGCGCCCGCGACTGGTTTATAGCCGGCGGTGCCAAGGATGCTGACGTGGCCAAACATTTTGCAGCGCTATCAACCAACAGCGAGGGCGTATCCAAATTTGGTATCGACACCAAAAATATGTTCGAGTTTTGGGATTGGGTTGGTGGTCGTTATTCGCTTTGGAGCGCAATTGGCTTGTCAATCGCCCTGAGCATCGGTTACGATAACTTTACCGAACTGCTGGCCGGCGCACATGCTATGGACAATCACTTTAAAAGCACCGAGCTGGAGCAAAACCTGCCCGCGGTACTGGCATTGGCTGGCATCTGGTACAACAACTTCTTCGAGGCCGAAACCAATGCCATTTTACCGTACGACCAATACATGCACCGCTTTGCCGCCTATTTTCAACAGGGTGATATGGAGAGCAACGGCAAACACGTGGACCGCAATGGCAAACCGGTTGACTACCAAACCGGCCCTATCATCTGGGGCGAACCTGGCACCAACGGTCAGCATGCATTTTACCAGCTGATACACCAGGGCACCAAGCTTATCCCCTGCGACTTCATCGCCCCGGCACAATCGCACAACCCGCTGGGTGAGCATCACAACATGCTGCTTTCTAACTTCTTCGCCCAAACAGAGGCACTGATGAATGGTAAGAGTCGTGAAGTAGTGGTTGAAGAGTTGAAGAAAGCCGGCAAAACCGACGCCGAAATAGAAAAGATCGCACCGTTTAAGGAGTTTGAAGGCAACCGTCCCACCAACTCGATATTACTAAAGAAAATAACCCCGCGCAGCCTGGGTTCGCTGATAGCTATGTACGAGCATAAGATATTTGTGCAGGGCATTATCTGGAACATCTACAGCTTTGACCAATGGGGCGTTGAGCTGGGTAAACAACTGGCCGGCAAAATCTTGCCTGAGCTAAAGGACAATGCCGAAGTTAGCTCGCACGATTCATCAACCAACGGGTTGATAAACCAGTATAAAGCATGGCGTTGAGCCCACCAGCCTCCGCTGATTAGCGGAGGAGCAAAAATATAGCGAAGGTCCGGCGTGTTTGCTCCGGGCCTTTTTTGTGCGTCATTCCCCCCTCCCTGGGTGGGTTGCGACGGAATGGTGTAAGGGCAGGGGTGGGTTCGCCGCAATGCCCAAGGCGAAAACTATATTGTTATGTACTTCTTAGGCGATGCTGGGAAGCTTCGAAATGGAGTTCCTGGGATTAGGCGCTCAGTAGCCGCGGGGGCTGTTACGTTTTTCGCATCTGATTGTCGCCCGGTATAAAACCCAGGTTGATTAGCGCTTAGGGTAGCAAAGTTTTACCAGACCTGCTGACACCGCCAAAGAATTACATATACCCAGTGCCGGCAAAACCAGGCAGCTTTAAATCTGCATCTGGACGGCGTGTTATGTTATAAACTATGAAACCCCTCACCTATTTATTAATATCGGCAACGCGAGCATTGCCGATATTATTCAAATTTATCTTAGTACTTCAACACAATAAACCCGGTTTTGCGTTTTATTTCATTACCGACTTTATATTCCAGCGAATAGAAGTAAGTCCCGGCCTGTTGTAATTTACCATTGGTGCTTGAATGTCCGTCAAATACTTTGGTTCCATTATCGTAACCTTTTGCCTCGTACACTAAAGCACCGCTGCGGCTCATTATCTGTATTTTGTTTTCCGGGTACGCTGCTATTCCGTCAATAACAAGCACGTCACCTCTTCCGTCCCCATTTGGTGATACATTTTGGTGGACTGTCAAGCTATTGGCGGTGATTGGCGACTCCTGCTGGTCATACTTCATTATAGCAGCTATCGGTCCCGGCCTGGTAAAGGTTATGCTATACGTTTTAGTGGTTACACCATCCTGTGCTGTTACCACGGTATTAACTACAGTAGTTCCCACATTTAAAGCTATCGCTCCCGACGCTGTCCCGCTGGC
>NZ_JAMXOE010000034.1 GCF_024055575.1 Mucilaginibacter flavidus
CCGGTAAAAAATGTACTTTTGGGCATAGTTCAACTTTTGAGTGTGGTAATTCAAAATTAAACTATGCAGGGGTTTTTATGCCCCTGTTTTTTTTATCCGTTTACCGGACAACAGTGACTTTGGTATTATCAATCTGCTTTTTAAGAAACGGGTTTTTCAGCTCGCTTTTTCAAACTCGCATACGCTCTCACCGGGAACGTGCCTGCTCCTTCAATTTTTGGCGGCACGGCGCTGAACAGGTAACCGCTTTCGGGCAGCAATTCCAGGTTGCACATGTGCTCAACTATCAATATTTCTGCACCAAGCAGGGTGGTATGCACAGGCCGGGTTTTGCCGGCGGTGTTATCAATATTATGGCTGTCGATCCCGACTAGTTTTACGCCGCATTCTTTTAGGTAAATGGCTGCTTCTTCTGTAAGGTATGGGTGGCCTTCAAAATAATTGGGGGTGTTCCAGTGTTTTGCCCAACCGGTGTAAACCAGTACGGCTTTGTTCCTTATTTCTTTGCCGGTAAAATATTCTTTGCCAATTGCGGTGACATCTTTTGCATTTATGGTGATGGCATCAAGCTCCGCACATTGTTCAAGGGCTATTTGCGATAAATCCTTGCCATGTTCAAACCGGTGAAAAGGGCAATCCAAATAAGTACCGGTATTGGTAACCATTTCGATTTTTCCGATCTGGAATTCGGTGCCGGCTTCATAAAATTGTTTCGAGTTCTCGCGGCTCAAATAATCGCATATAATGGGTGCAGGCAAGCCTTTGTAGGTTACCAGGCCGTCAAAAACGCTGTGACTTAGGTCGATGAGTTGTTCATCGGCCGCGATGTTTACGGCAGTCCGCTTATGTTTTTCTTCGATGTAATACTTGTTAAGGATTTTTACTTCGCCAACCATCAGTAATTGCATGTCCTGCACAATGTAATCGGCAAGGGCCTTATCGTCAATGGCGTCGCCATCAATATCCAGCCGAAAGTCCTGTCCCTGTATGCCACCGCCATTGGTGAAAGCTATATCGAAATCAAAAACAACTCTTTTATCGGCCATAAGTACTTAGTTTGAAAAGTTATCGGTAGATGCGTCTGGCGCCGGTTAAAAATAGGAAAATGTTACTGCCCGGCAAATTAAACAGGTATTTACGGACACGTAACTATCCGCTCAAATCCATTCCCCCATCAAATTTCAATTTATTACCTTTGCCCCGTTGCTATATTTTACATCATGAGCGAAGAAAAGTCATTAAATTTTTTAGAGGAGATAGTTGAGGCCGATATTGCCGCCGGCAAAAACAACGGCCGTGTGCTTACCCGTTTCCCGCCCGAGCCTAATGGTTACCTGCATATTGGCCATGCCAAATCAATATGCTTAAACTTTGGCCTGGCACAGCGTTACGGCGGACAAACCAATCTTCGCTTTGATGATACCAACCCCAGCAAAGAAGAAGTTGAATACGTTGACAGCATTAAGGAAGACGTAAAATGGCTTGGCTTTAACTGGGCCAATGAGCTTTACGCATCCGACTATTTTGATACGCTTTACGAATTTGCGGTTACACTGATAAAAAAAGGCCTTGCCTACGTTGACGATAGCACTTCCGAAGAAATAGCCGCTCAAAAAGGCACACCGACCCAACCCGGTACGCCAAATCAATACCGCAGCCGCTGCATTGAGGAAAACCTGCAGTTGTTTGCCGATATGAAGGCAGGCAAATATCCCGATGGCGCAAAAGTATTGCGTGCAAAGGTTGACCTTGCCTCGCCAAACATGCTATTGCGCGACCCGTTGATGTATCGTATAAAGCATACCCATCATCACCGCACCGGCGATACCTGGTGTATTTACCCGATGTATGATTTTGCGCATGGCGAGTCGGATGCCATTGAGGAAATAACCCACTCTGTTTGTACCCTCGAATTTGTATCGCACCGCGATTTGTATAATTGGTTTATAGAGAAGCTGGAGATTTTCCCTTCAAAACAATATGAGTTTGCCCGTTTAAACCTCAACTACACCGTAATGAGCAAGCGCAAGCTGCTGCAACTGGTTGAGGAAAAATACGTTGAAGGCTGGGACGACCCGCGTATGCCAACCATTAGCGGTTTGCGCCGCCGTGGCTACACGCCTGCCTCAATCCGTGAGTTTTGCGAACGCATAGGCGTGGCTAAACGCGAAAATATGATAGACGTGAGCCTGCTGGAATTTTGCATCCGCGAGGATTTAAACAAAACCGCCTGGCGCCGCATGGCCGTGCTCGATCCTATTAAAATGGTCATCACCAACTATCCGGAGGGCCAAACCGAAATGCTGTTCAGCGAGAACAACCCTGAAGTTGAAGGCGGCGAAGGCGGCAGGGAATTGCCATTTAGCAGCGAGCTTTGGATTGAGCGCGAGGATTTTATGGAAGAGCCCCCAAAGAAGTTTTTCCGCCTTGGTGTTGGCCTGATGGTGCGCCTCAAAAGCGCTTACATTGTTAAATGCGACAGCTTTGTTAAAGATGCCGAAGGCAACGTAACCGAAATACACTGTACCTACATCCCCGAATCAAAATCGCAGAACGATACCAGCGGCATACATGTAAAAGGCACTATCCATTGGGTAAGCGTGCCCCATGCAAAAAGCGTGGAAGTACGCCTGTACGACCGCTTGTTTAAGGTCGAAGATCCATCAAACGAAGACGGCGACTTCAAAGAATACATCAACCCAAACAGCCTGCACATATTAAACAATGTGTACATAGAGCCTGATCTGGCAACTGCTGTGCCTGGCAAAGGCTACCAGTTTATGCGCAAAGGCTATTTTACGCTGGATAAAAACTCAACTACCGATAAGCTGGTGTTCAACAGAACAGTAACGCTGAAGGATGGGTGGGTGAAAAAATAAGTTGGCAGTTTTGAGCTAGCAGTTGGGAATTGAAAATACTCAATTTATTCAATATTAATGTTGCAATATTCGCGTCGGGTTAAAACCCGGCGCTTTGTGGTTTTTAATCCTATAATCTTCTAATCCTATAAATCTTAGTTAAAATCTGCACATTTGCATATCAATCCCGAAAACAGTCGGGACACATCAATAACAATGTCATTAGCCGATTTTTTTACACCCATCGACCAAAAAATGATTGTCCCGGCAAAGGGGTATTATACCAGTCAGCTGGGGAGCAAAATTGAATTTTATTCGGTTGATTTTCCATCGATGGCTGATAAAACAGATATCGCTATCATTGGAGTGCAGGAAGATCGCAACGCCATCAACAACCCGGGCTGCGCGTTAGGCCCCGATTATGTGCGCGAAAAATTGTATCGCCTTAACGAGGGTAATTACAACACCAAGATCGTCGACCTTGGTAATATTCGCCGTGGCGCTACTGTTACCGATACGTACATTGCTTTAAAAACAGTGGTCAGTGAGTTAGTTAAAAAAGACATCATCCCCATTATTATCGGCGGCGGGCAAGACCTTACCTATGCCCAATACCTGGCTTACGAGGATTTGGAGCAAAAAGTAGACCTGGTGATTGTTGACTCGCACTTTGATTTGGACGACGACGATAGCAAACCGGATAGCATTGAAACCACATCCGAATCATACCTCAACAAAATATTTCTGCACGAGCCTAACTACCTGTTTAATTACAGCAACCTGGGTTATCAGACCTTTTTTACCAGCCAGGACAGCCTGCGGGTAATGGATAAGCTCTATTTTGATGTACACCGGCTGGGAGAACTAAGCGGAAATGTTGCCGTAGCCGAGCCCATCATCCGCAATGCCAGCATGATAAGCTTTGATATAAGCGCTATCCGATCATCTGATGCCGTAGCGAATGCGAATGCAACACCCAATGGTTTTTATGGCGAAGAAGCCTGCCAGATAGCACGTTACGCTGGATTTAATGACAAGCTTACGTCGATTGGGTTTTATGAGTTTAACCCGGCTTATGATAATAATGGCCAAACCGCAATGCTGCTGGCCCAAATGATCTGGTATTTTATGGATGGGGTGTATAACCGCAAGCGCGATTTTCCGCTCAGCCCAAAATCACAGTATTTGATATATAAAACCAGCCTAAAGCACGACGAGCACGAATTGGTGTTTGTAAAAAGCAAAAAATCAGACCGCTGGTGGATGCAGGTTCCTTATCCGGCCGGCGGCTCAAAAAACGAGCGCTTTCACCTGGTACCCTGCCAATATGACGATTACAAGACCGCAGTTTCGGGCGAAATGCCCGACCTTTGGTGGCGTACGTATCAAAAATTAAATTAAGCTGTATAATTCAATCGTCGTTTTAACGTTAACACAGCTTACACGCTGATGAACAGATGAAGAAAGTATTTTTTTTAGTAGTAGCATTTTTGCCCTTTTTAGTACAGGCACAAACCGAAGAGACTTTTGCAATAAAAGGTAAATTAGGGAACCTGGGCGCGCCTGCGCGGGCTTATTTAATATACAAACTTGGCGCTAACCAGGTAATCGACTCCTCGCTGGTGGCGGGAGGCAGCTTTGATTTTAAGGGCAATATATTGAACCCCACCAACGCCATTTTAGTGGTTGACCATAAGGGCATCGGTTTTAACAAGCTGGACAGCACTGCCGATATCCTGCATTTTTATATTGATAAAGGTGAATTTGCTATAAACAGTCCGGATTCGGCGAAGAAGGCAAAAGTTACCGGCTCGAAAATAAACGACGACGACAAAAACCTGACAGCACAGCTTGAGCCGATAAAGGCGCGGGCACAGGTTTTGGCTTCTGAAGGCATGAAAGCCGGCGCCGAAAAAAATACGCCCGAATTCAGGAGCGCGATGCAGGCCAAATACAAAAAGCTGCAGGCAGACCAGAAAACGGTCATCAAAAAATTTATACTCGGCAACCCCGACAGCTATTTGAGCTTGCTGGCCCTGTATGATGTTGACGGCCCGTCGCCCGACCCTTTCGAACTCGATTCGTTGTACAAAACGCTTTCGCCGGCTTTGCGCAATACCGAAACAGCCGTTAACTTTATGAAGGCGCTTGAACCGTTGAAACACACGGCCCCCGGAGCTATGGCCCCAGATTTTACGCAGAACGACGTAAACGGCGTGCCTGTAAAGCTATCATCGTTTCGCGGTAAATATGTTTTGGTTGATTTTTGGGCCTCGTGGTGCGGCCCTTGTCGCCAGGAAAACCCTAACGTAGTACGGGTTTACAATAAATACAAAGAGAAAAACTTTACCATCCTTGGTGTATCGCTCGACAGGCAAGGCGCCCGTGCCGATTGGCTGGCAGCCATCAAAAACGACGGACTGAACTGGACACAGGTATCAGACCTAAAGTACTGGAGCAACGCCGCAGCGGCCCTGTTTTACGTATCGTCCATCCCAGCAAACTTCCTGATTGACCCTAACGGCAAAATTATAGCGAAAAACCTGCGTGGGGATGATTTGGACGAGAAACTAAAAGAGGTGCTGGGTAAATAAAACGTCATCGTCAAACAACAGATTTTTCCTTTCGTAGCCTTTTTTTGACAATTGCCGCACACCTTTCATCAATTAAATTTTTTAAGTTTACGTTTCAAACAAAAAATTAAACTGATGAAAAAGATTGTACTAATGGCATTGGCAGGCTTACCGGCGCTTGCATTTGCGCAAACCGGCAAATATGTGGTGCAGGGTTCCATAGGTAATTTAAATGCCCCGGCCAAAGTTTACCTGCAATCGCGCAAGGATGGCAAGCCTGCTACCGACTCGGTGGTGGTTGTTAATGGCAAGTTTACTTTTACCGGCACAACAGGCGCAGCGCCATCAATGGCATACCTGCAGCTTAATCAAAAAGGCACCGGCCCTGGCTATCACGACTATAAAAGCATCTACCTTGAAAACGGCACTATAACCGTTACCAGCCCCGATACGCTTGCTGATGCAAAGGTGGAAGGCACTAAAACCAATTTGGAAAATGCCAAATACGATTTGGCCCGCAAACCGATAGACGACGCTTACACAGCTTTAGAGGCGAAAATGAAAGCAGCATCTGACGATGTTAAAAAATCAGAAGCTTTTCAGAAAGAGAACGAAAAGACCGAAAAAGTAATAGAAGCACAAGGCACACAGATAGATGTTCAATTTATAAAGGATAATCCTGATTCATACATCTGTTTAAACCTTTTACCGGGGTTTGCTTACGGACATGACTATGCCGAAATAGCCCCATTGTTTGACAGTTTATCACCAGCCGTAAAATCATCAGAAAGCGGGAAGAAATTTGCCGCATTGCTGCCAAAAATAAAAAACGTTGCAATGGGTGCTATTGCCCCTGAGTTTGCCGAAGCAGATACTGCCGGTAAAATGGTTAACCTGTCATCCTTCCGCGGCAAATATGTTTTGGTTGATTTTTGGGCATCGTGGTGCGGCCCGTGCCGTATGGAAAACCCTAACGTGGTAAAAGCATACAATCATTATAAAAATCAGAAATTTACCATCGTAGGCGTGTCGCTAGACAGGCCGGGCGCAAAACAAAAATGGATGGATGCTATTCATAAAGACGGTTTAACATGGAACCATGTGTCTGACCTGAAATTCTGGGACAGCGCAACTGCCGGTTTGTATGCCGTGCGTGCCATCCCTCAAAATTTCCTGCTCGACCCGGATGGGAAAATCATCGGTAAAAACCTGCGCGGCGAGGACCTGGAAAATAAATTAGCCGAAATTTTCGGGAAGATATAATTGAAGTCCGAAAGTCGGGAAAGACCGAATGATAAAGAAGTATAAAGTCCGGGACAAAGGGTTATTGAGAATCATTGTCCCGGACTTCGTTTTTTAGAACAGTTTACCGCATTAGGAAATCAATTTTCTTATCAATATTTTTGATTGATGGATTAAACCTTTATGCGGTTTTTTTGTCTAACTGAAAAAGCGCTTTTAATTTAAAGGAGCCTATACTTAAAACCGGAAATCTCTGTTAATAAGATTATAATAAAAATATGAAAACGTTATTTAAATATGCATCAGGGTTGTTTTTAACCGGGATGCTTTCTGTGTTGATGGTTGCCCCGGCCAATGCACAGCGTGGTGCAAGCCATGGTGGTGGCGGTGGCGTACGTATAGGTGGCGGCGGCAGCATGGGTGGTGGCTTCAGGGGCAGTAACCTTGGTGTTGCACGCCCGGCAACTAGTGTAGGTGTCCGCGGCAATAGTGGCAGTTTTGCCAGTGTTAGGCCAAATTCTGCTGCAGTGGGTTATAGGGGGCGTACGGGTAATAACCTGGGCGGCTCAACCGGTTACCACGGCGGCGCGTTTTACCGCACGGGGCTGGGTTATTATGGTTACCCGCACATTGGTTTTTACCTTGGTTATTTACCGTATGGCTATTACCCTTTTTACTGGGGTTCATCATTATATTATTACTACGGTGGCGTGTTTTATAGCCCTTATGACAATGGCGGCTACCAGGTTACCGAACCGCCTGTTGGCGCCGGAGTGCCGGACCTGCCTGAAGATGCACAGCCTATAAAAATTGACGGCGTACAGTTTTACGAGTTGGACGGTGTGTATTACAAAGAAACAGTTGACGACAAAGGCAAAAAAATATACGTAGTGGCCGGTAAAGATGGCGTGCTGAACACCAACGACAGCGCTACCGACCCTAACGCAAACATAGCCGCACCACGCGTTGGCGACATTGTAAACCAATTGCCCGATGACTGCCGCAAGGTGTCGTTAAACGGTAAAAAATATTTTGTATCCCCAAACAATATCTATTACGAAAAAGTAACCGGTCCGGATGGTAATACTGCATACCGGATTGCAAGCCTGCCCGCCAGCGACGGCAAAGATATTTAATTGCCGATACGAAAATAGTTTTATGGAAAGGCCCCTATTGATCGGGGCCTTTTTTATTTGGTATGGGTGCAGACATTATTTAGTGTACCAAATATTGGGCAGATATTACAGACACCGGTAGTTATTTAGAAGCATTGGTCTTATATGCTCCAAAATATTTCCTCTTGGTAATTAATATTATATCAAACGAAATAAGATTTCAAATGTTCGCATCATTGCCTTTTGGCATCCGCTTTGTATAATTGCATTTATACATTTCAGTAAAATATGAGAACTTTTCAATTTAAGGTGGCTACGCTTGGTGTAGCTTTAGCATTAGCCGGTACATTAGGAACTAGCTGTAACTCGTTAACAAAAACACAAAAAGGAGCAGCCATTGGTGTTGCCGGTGGCGGCGTATTAGGCGCACTGGTAGGCAAAGCAGCCGGTAATACTGCACTGGGTGCAATAGTTGGCGGCGCCGTTGGCGGTACTGCCGGAGCGCTAATTGGCCACAAAATGGATAAACAGGCTGCCGAAATAAAACAAACCGTTCCGGGGGCAACTGTTACCCGCGCAGGCGAAGGCATAATTGTTAATTTTAGCTCGGGCATTTTGTTTGATACCGACAAGGCCGACGTAAAAGCCGCAGCACAAACAAACCTGCAAAAACTGGCAGCATCGCTGCAAAGCAATCCCGAAACAAACATCCTGATAGTTGGACATACCGACAATACAGGCTCCGATGCGCACAATATGGAACTTTCTATACAGCGTGCACAGGCGGTAAAATCGGTAATTACAGCTAATAACATCAGCGGTTCGAGGCTTACCGTACAGGGCAAGGGCGAAACCGAGCCAATTGGCGACAACACCACCGTTGACGGCCGCGCTCAAAACCGTCGCGTTGAAATTGTTATTGTAGCAAACGATAACATGAAATCAAGCGCCAAAACTACAGGACAGTAATTAAGAGTCAAGGGCCAAGATTCAAGAGTCAAGATAAAAAAGATAGACCCTGCCCGGTGTGGCGGGGTTTGTTGTTTATGGCTTGGTTATTTGCTGTTTTTAATCGAAAACGGCCAAGTGCTGAATAGGGCTTTAAAAAGGCAACAATTTTTGGCGTTACATATCATTGTGTTTAAGGCGGGTAAAAGCCTGACAGAAAAGCGGGCCAGGGAGTCTGGCCTGCAGCGCTGAAGCTTTTTTCTGTCTTGATTTTTTGGTTACTTTTTTATCAAGAAAAAAGTAACAGCCCCCGCGGCAATTGAGCGGGGTGAACATTAGGTTGATACTAAAAACTTTATTTCGAAGCAACCCGCCGTGCATTAAGTACATTTCTCGCGTGCAGAGGCCATCGCCCTCATACTTCGAGTGCCTCAGTATGACACCCCTTTCTTTTCGGATATAACAATAAAAAAGCCGCTCCATTCAGAAGCGGCTTTCCCATTAAAAGTATAACCTGCAATAAAATTACACGGTCATAATATCTTTTTCCTTAGCGTCCGACAGCACATCAACTTTAACAATATAGCTATCGGTAAGCTTTTGAATTTCGGCTTCACCGGTTTTCATTTCGTCTTCTGATACACCTTCGGTTTTTAGTTTCCTTATTTTTTCGTTGGCATCCTTGCGGATGTTGCGGATAGCAATTTTACCGGTTTCGGCTTCCGCTTTGGCTTTCTTCACCAGGTCGCGGCGACGCTCTTCGGTAAGCGGGGGTACGTTTATGCGGATGATAACACCGTCGTTTTGCGGGTTAACGCCCAGGTTGGCTTCCATAATGGCTTTTTCTATCGGGCCCAACAACGACTTTTCCCAGGGCTGCACCACAATGGTACGCGCATCGGGGGTGTTTACGCTGCCTACCTGGCTCAGCGGGGTCGGACTGCCGTAATAATCAACCACAATATCATCGAGCATGGAAGGACTGGCCTTGCCGGCGCGTATTTTTAGTAATTCGCCGTCGCAGTGTTCAATGGCTTTTTCCATGTGGGCGCGGGCGTCGGTAACTTGTTTTTTAATGAGTTCGCTCATTGTTTTGCTGATTTTGGTGACAAAAATAATAAAAAAGTCCGAAAGTAGGGAAGACGGAAAAGACCGAACGACAGAAGATAAATTTTGTTTAATACCAGGCCGCCCGGGGCACAGCGCAGCAGGTAAAAAACGTTCCTGTTCACAGTGAAACACAAGGAACAGGGTGGAACAGTTAAAAGTCATTCCGGATCACTAAAAACCCGGTTTCCGCATCAGTAACGCGGTTTTTTATAATTTTCCGGTTTAAAAAACAAGAAAAGTACTGACAAATTGGTGTCAGCACTTTAGCTCATTTTGAAAAAAGTTGACACTTTTGAGTTTTTTAGAAAATCCAGACACCGGCTGGAAAATTGACAAGTGGCATAAGAGGAATACAGGATTGGGTTTACACTTCCTTTAACTTTTGTTAAATTTGAAATAGATCTGCCCGGCCATATTAAATAACCCAGGCATCAGCATTATGGAAATACAACCAGCCCAATATAGTCAGCTCGTCGGTCAAATTGGTAGTTTACTCGCCATCGGTCGCGAAAAAGCAGCCCTGCAGGTGAACACTATTTTAGTACAAACTTATTGGGAAATTGGAAAATATATTGTCGAATTTGAACAAAAAGGGAACGAGAAAGCTGAATATGGGAGCAAACTATTTGAAAACCTTTCAAAAGACTTAACGCTGGCTTACGGCAAAGGGTTTAGCCGCTCAAATCTGTCATATATGAGGAAAATGTACCTCTCGTTTCAAAAACGTGAGACACTGTCTCACAAATTAACATGGAGCCATTATTTTGAAATACTAAAAGCCGATTCCGACCTTGAAATTGGATTTTATTCTAAACAGGCTGAAAAAGAACGATGGAGCGTACGTGAGTTAAAACGGCAGATGAAAAGCCTGCTTTTCCACAGGCTGGCCTTGAGCAGCGACAAGAAGGGTGTATTGAAACTGGCGAACGAAGGGCATGAGGTGCAGCAGCCCGAAGATTTGATTAAGGACCCCTTTGTATTGGAGTTTTTAAACATCCCGGAACAATACCAGTACCTGGAAAGCGAACTGGAAGAGAAAATTATCGGTAACCTCCAGCAATTTTTGTTGGAACTGGGTAAAGGCTTTGCCTTTATTGGTCGGCAATACCGCATAAGTATTGGTGGAAAGCATTTCCGGCTCGACCTTCTTTTTTATCACCGCATACTTAAATGCTTCGTTTTAATCGACCTTAAACGCGGCGAAATAGACCACCAGGACGTGGGCCAGATGAACCTATACCTTAACTACTTTAAAAAAGAGGAAGCGTCCGAAGGTGATAACGAACCAGTAGGCATAATTTTGGGTGCCTACAAAAATCAGATACTGGTTGAATATGCTACCGATAGCATTACTAACAAAATATTGCTTGCAAAATACCAGCTATATCTGCCTGATAAAACCCAGCTGGAAAAAGCGTTAAATAAACTGCTGGATGATTAGATTGGCATTGCCGGGGATATTTACCGCCGCCCACTGCAAACTTTTTAAAAGTAATGTTTGTAGTACTTTTACAATATGGCTCAGCAAACAATTTTTTATTTAGTAAATGACCAACCCACAACCTGCCCCATTTGCGGCGCGCGGGCGGATGTTATTTCCAGCTTCTTTCACACGCTTTTACAAATGAATATTAATGAGTGTTTAGATAACGGATGTAAACATGTATTTTGTGAGGTAGAAAATTGAGTATGGGTGAACTAAAAGTGATTGATGTTACATGTGCGTTAATTGTCGACAGTCAAAATCGTGTGCTTGCAGCCCAACGAAGTTCCACAATGAGCTTGCCTTTAAAATGGGAACTGCCGGGAGGCAAAATTGAGCTTAACGAAACCCCTGAAGAATGCTTAGTACGAGAGATTAAGGAAGAACTTGATATAGAAATAAAGATTTTAAAAAAGCTTCAATCAAACACGCATACCTACCCTAATATAATTGTAAATCTTATCCCTTTTATAAGCAAACATGTTAGCGGGGTAATTAGCCTAAAGGAACACGCCAGTTATCAATGGCTAGATGGAAATGAATTGTTAGATTTGGATTGGGCCGAGGCGGACGTACCAATTCTGCATAATTACCTAAACACCCTAAATGCAATTTGAACTAGGAATTTACGAGCAACTTATCACCAAATTAATAGCTAATCGGCTAAGCTTACTTAGCGCCGATAAGTTTTTCGTCCAAAGCACTATAGTAGACAAAGAAGAGGCATCCAGATATTTGAGTTTGTACCTGTCTGAGACTATTAGATTTGCATTAAATGAAATAAAAGACGAAAATAAAACACTCCAGCAAATTGAGCTTTCTAACAAAATAATTCAGGTATTAATTGATGAACTACCTAAATTGGGCTTATCAGATAACTTAATTGATAATGAAGGCAAAATTTTAGAAGCTGTTTTTTCAAAGTTGGATTCTCCCTATCCTGATTTCAATGACAGGCTAAAGCAAATTACTCCTTATACGCGTTTAAGTCAAAGCGAGCTTTTTACGGGAAGCAATTCTGGTATCACCTTAGAAAGCGAAATAAAAAAAGAGATACTATCATCTGATGAAATTTGCTGGCTAGTTTCTTTCATTAAATTTTCTGGTATTAGGATATTCAAAGAAGAGTTAGAAGAATTCACAAACAGCGGTCGAAAGTTAAAGATAATCACAACGACGTACATGGGCGCTACAGATGTTAAAGCCGTCGAATTCTTATCTAACTTAAAAAACACCGAAATAAAAGTATCATACAATTCGGAGCATGAACGATTACATGCCAAGGCTTATTTATTTTTAAGGAAGACAGGATTTAACACAGGGTACATCGGATCTTCAAATATTTCCAGGTCTGCTTTAACTAACGGCTTGGAATGGAATTTGAAAGTCACCTCAAAAGAAATTAGTCATATAATAGATAAATTCAAAAAGACATTCGATACCTATTGGGTGGATAAGGATTTTGAATTTTATGAATCCGGTAGAGATAAACAGAAATTAAAAAAAGCGCTAAAACTAAGCTCAAGCTATCACGAAGGTATTACAACCTTTTTCGACCTGAAACCTTTCCCTTATCAGGAAGAGATATTAGAGCAATTGAAATCGGAACGAATTGTACATAACCGGTTCAAAAACTTAGTTGTAGCAGCTACGGGAACAGGAAAAACTGTTATATCTTCTTTCGATTACAAATATTTTAAAGATACTCATCCAAGAGCACGATTATTGTTTGTGGCCCATCGAAAAGAGATATTGGAACAGGCACAGATTACTTTTAGGCATGTTTTAAGAAATGCGAATTTTGGTGAGCTTTGGGTTGATGGCGAAGAACCGAGTAATTACGAATATGTATTTGCATCCGTACAAACGTTAAATAATCGAATAAATCAATTACAACTTTCTGAAGATTTTTTTGATTTCATAATAATTGATGAGGTGCACCATATTGCGGCTTCAAGCTACCGGCCAATACTCGAAAAATTCGCTCCACAAATACTACTGGGGTTAACAGCCACTCCAGAACGCGGCGATGGCGAAGATATTCTTAAAGATTTCTGCAATGTAATTGCCGCCGAAATTAGATTACCAGAAGCGCTAAACAGAAAATTGCTTTCTCCATTTCAATACTTCGCATTGTCTGACAATGTTGACTTGTCGAAACTCTCTTGGAAGAATGGTAAGTACGAAATTAATGAGCTAACGAAACTTTATACTGAAGATGACCGTCGGATAAGCGACATCCTAACAAATTGCGAAAAATATCTAACCGATGTAAACGACGTTATCGCCCTTGGCTTTTGTGTTAGTCAGGAACACGCTCGATATATGGCCGAAAAGTTTACTTTAGCTGGTTTGAAAGCCGATTATTTGACGAGCAATAGTCTTGGTGACAGAGCCGATTTAAAAGAAAAGCTGCGGAGTAAGGAAATCAACTATTTGTTTGTAAGGGACATTTTTAATGAGGGCGTCGACATTCCCGAAATTGACACCGTGCTCTTCCTTAGACCTACAGAAAGCCTTACCATTTTTCTTCAACAACTTGGCAGAGGTTTAAGGCTTGCTGCAAATAAAGATTGCCTAACCGTTTTGGACTTTGTCGGGAATGCGCGACCCGAATATGACTTTGAGCATAAGTTTAGGGCGCTTGTAGGAAAAACGCACACCTCGATTTTAAAAGAAATTGAGGACGATTTCCCTCATTTACCATTGGGCTGTTCAATCATTTTAGAAAAGAAAGCAAAGGAAATTATCCTAAAAAATATCGCTGCGGCTATTGGATTTAATAGGCGACAGCTGATCGTAAAAATCCAGAACTTTAAACACCAATCAGCATCTCGACTAACCCTGAAGAACTTTTTAGAATTTCAGAACGTCGACATACAATTGATTTACAAAAAGGGCAGTTGGAAAAGATTGTGCGTTGAAGCGGGAGTAATTAATGACTTTAATAATCCCAATGAGGATGAGATAACAAAAGGTATCAAACGCTTATTGCAATGTAATTCGATAAGTTATCTAAGATTTATTAAATATCTAATAAAAAGCAACTTCGACATTACAGCCCACTCGAAAGAAGAAAAATTGATGTGTTTAATGTTCCACTATGATATTTGGCATAAGGACGGATTAAAAGCAGGTTTTACGTCCATTGAAGAAAGTCTTTTACAAATTGGCAAGAATACAACAATGGTTGAAGAACTTGATGAGGTGGTAACTTACTTAATTGATAAAATTAATTTTGTTGAGAAGCCTGTCGATTTCGATTATCCGTTCCCGCTGAAAGTGCATAGCCGTTACAATCGCGACCAAATATTAGTAGCCTTACAGTTACATGAATTTACAAAGGCATCCTCAAACCGCGAAGGAGTTGCTTTGAATAAAGACTTGAATACTGAAGCTTTATTTGTAACGCTAAAAAAGTCTGAAAAAGAATATTCGCCAACAACTTTGTATGATGACTATGCGATAAATGAATATTTATTTCATTGGCAATCGCAAAATGCTACATCTCCCGAATCTCCAAAAGGCCTGTCTTATATAAATCAAGAGGACCAAGAGAAAAAGATACTGCTATTTGTACGGGAGCAAAACGACGATGAGTATGGCTTTACAATGTCATACGTGTTTTTAGGAGAAGCAAAATTTATTAACTCGACCGGCACAAAACCAATGAATGTTGAATGGAAACTAAACGAACCAATGCCGCCTTATATTTGGAAGGAAAGTGGCAAGTTGGCGATTGGATAAGTTCACTTATATCCGATTGACAAAAATCCCCGATCTGCCTAACTTGGCTATATGCCAAATATCAAATTTAACTATTTATACCGGGACGCCGGCAATCATAAGAATTACAATTCTTTAGTTTTTGCAAATCCTAATAATGTCGACATTCAACATTTAGAAACACTTATCAAATCAAAACTTATTGAGGGTAATTGGTTCTTTGCAAATGAATGGAAACTCCCCGACTTACACTTTAAATGTTGGGATCCTGAGATTGACCATGCCTGGCATGAGTTTGAAAGTGTTGAATATACTGATGAGTTACAGAATGTACCTTTGAGCCTAACTGAGTTAATAACCGATATCGAAAAAACGCATTGGTATAATCAGAAAAAATTATTAAAATAAGTTGGCTGCTGAAATCCCAATTGTTATCTACAATCCTTTTCCCTAACTTTCCCCCATCAAATAAAAATCTGAAATTAATTTAATACCCCATGAACGATCAAACACAAAACGACAAAATTAAAGCCGACTTAGCCGGTCGCGCTGTCGACCTCGACACCACCCTGCTGAGCAGCGCCGCATCAACTTATGCCTACAACAAAATAAACAACCTGCTGCTGATGCAAATCCTCGCCAAGCTGGAAGGCCGCGACCTGGAAGAGATCCGCAATAATGTAGACAAGTACATCGCCCAGTTTTCGGCAGAGTTTATTAATATGAATTCGGGGTTTTAAGAACCCAAACCACGCCTCATAACGTCATTGCGAGGAACGATCCGCCAGCTGGCGGACTGCACGTGCAAATCAATGGAACAATAGCTCTATGGTGACCTATCAGCGGCATTTAGGTCGCCGCAAACATTAAGGTTCGTGATTGTCCTGCGTAGAGATTGCTTCGTTCCTCGCAAAGACGGATGGAGAATATTGGATCTTATTATTCTGAATTCGGAGGGTTCAAAGTCTTACGTTTCTTGTTTACTATTAATACTGAAATGAATTTTGTAAATTTGTTATCAACGGCTATTTAAAAATATTTGATTGCTATGGTACAAATGCAGGAAATAATGGAGATGAGTGTGGCGGAACGAATTTTGATGATCGAAAAAATTTGGGATAGCATTGATCATGATAATATCGAAACTCCTGCGAGCCATCAGCAGGAGTTGGACAAGCGTTTAGCGCGCTTTGAAAGAGGAGAAACCGCCTTTTTTAGTTGGGCTGATATAAAAAAGGAACTAAGCGCTTCTAAATAATAATGTACGACTTGTTAATATCAGACGAATCGCGTCTTGACATTCTGGACGCGTTTTCGTGGTATGAAAGTCGGCGCGAGGGTCTCGGCAGAGATTTTGAATTGTGCTTAGAGGCGGGATTTAATCAAATTCAGCGTAATCCTTTATTATATCAAAAGCGCTACAAAAATTTGCGTATTCACTTTATCGACCGGTTTCCTTACGGCATTCATTTTTTGATCGACGAAAAAAATGTTAAAGTATTTGGCGTTTTTCACACCAGCAGAAATCCTCAAAACTGGACAGCGCGGCTGAAACGCTAGCAGCGCCGCATCAACTTATGCCTGCAACAAAATAAATAACCTGCTGCTGATGCAAATCCTCGCCAAGCTGGAAGGCCGCGACCTGGAAGAGATCCTCAATAATGTAGACAAGTACATCGCCCAGTTTTCGGCAGAGTTTATTAATATGAATTCGGGGTTTTAAAAACCCGACCCTTCCGTCATTGCGAGGAACGATCCGCCAGCTGGCGGACTACACGTGCAAATCAATGGAACAATAGCTCTATGGTGACCCGTCAGCGGCATTTAGGTCGCCGTAAACATTAAGGTTAGTGATCGTCCTGCGTAGAGATTGCTTTCCCGAAACAAGTTCGGGACAGGCTGTTCCTCGCAAAGACGGGTGGGAATGGCAAAGTTTATTAATATAATAAAGAGCTTATTGGTGCTGAAGCCGTGGGTCTGTTTTGTTATAATATGCAAGCTACTGCATACATGTATTAGGGTGTGGGCTAAACAAACTTTTTAGGGTTGCGGCTGGTATGAAATACCGCATTAACAATTACAGTTCGTTTTTTTATTTTGAAAACAACCAAATATGGAAAATAATTAACCCCGGCGAATCTGAAGTTTTTTGAGAATTTTGCTTCATAATGCAAAGGATTAGCTTCAATCCGTCGCAACGTGCCAATTACCTCAAGCAAAAATCTTTCGCCCACTCCATCCTGCTGCTCGTTATACCAATCAGCCGACTTCTGCATATCCTCCCTGGCTTTGCGAAGAATCAGCAATTCGTACATTATTTTTCTTTTATATTAAAATGAGCTATTATCTCGTTTAACGAATAGCTTTCGGCCTCACCCGCTTCGTACTGTCTGTCGCGTTCCAGTATTTCCTGTTGTTGCGCGTCAGATAACAGGACGGTTTCATCCTCCCTGGCGTAGTCGTACTTCATGCTGTCAAGAAAGGCTAATAACGCCTGTTCTTCCTGCGGGTTATGTGGATTAACTACGATAGTCATATCACAAATTTAGAGAATTTTAAATATTGTTCCGAATTAAAAATACCGGAAACCGGGAAAGTAATCGCGCACTATGCAATCCGCTCTTTAAAGTTCGCGGTTGCCGCGCTCGTTCCTCGCTCGCAATGACAAAAATTATAGCATTCGGCTATGGTCTATCGTCCATGGTCTATGGACTAAAAAGCTGACTCACCGCGCCCCCGGAAACTGTTGCGACACCAGCGTTTCCACCGGGTAGCCCATGGCCTTGCATTTGGCTACAATTTCTTCGTGCAGTTTGGCATCCATTTCGGGTTTGCGGGCCATTATAAACAGGAATTTATGGTCGGGATGGCCAACTACGGCCCAGGAGTAATCGGGAGCAAGTTCAACCACCCAATAGTCGACCTTAAAGGGCCATAAAAACTGGGCCTTCATCTGGCCGTCACTGGCGCCGTCAACCCGGAAAATTTTTGATTTAACGGTGCGCAGGTCGCCCTTTTCGTTTTTTATGCAGGTGGTTACCACATCGTAGTATCCGTCTTTATTTAAGGTGTAATGGGTAGTGGTTTGGCGACTGCCCTTATCAAACATCGTGGGTATAGAGTATAACGAATACCAGGTGCCGCCAAATTTTTTACTGTCCACATAGCTTACCGTTTTGTTGGGTAATGCCGTTACAAGGCTTAAAAAGCTAACGAATAACAGGGCTATAGTTTTCATAAATTGCTGTTGGTTACAGCTTATTTACGGGAAACGACAGGAGAGGGATTTTGGGGAGGGAGGAAAAGAGCTTTTGAGAATAACAATCTCTACGCGCGTCATTGCGAGGAACGAAGCAACCTCTACTTAGGACAATCAACGAACCCTAATGTCTGGGGGAACCTATCAGCGGCTGATAGGTTCCCATATGCTGTTACTCCTTGATTAGCATGTGCAGTCCGCCAGCTGGCGGATCGTTCCTCGCAATGACGTTATAAGGGCTTTGTCTTCCTCTATGGTCTATCGTCCATGGTCTATGGACTAAATTCCAACTAACCTCTAATCTCCAATCAACTAATCTCTACTTCACCAGCGTCCCAATCTTCTCACCATCAGCTATCCTCATAAAGTTGCCGGGCTTGTTCATGTCGAACACGATGATGGGGAGGTTGTTTTCCTGGCAAAGGGTGATGGCGGTCATGTCCATAACGTTAAGGCCTTTGTCGTACACTTCCTGGAAAGTTATTTCGTCGTAGCGGGTTGCTGTAGGGTCCTTCTCCGGATCGGCGGTGTATATGCCGTCAACACGGGTACCTTTAAGCACTACGTCGGCTTTTATTTCGATAGCGCGCAATGATGCGGCTGTATCAGTGGTAAAGTAAGGGTTACCTGTGCCAGCGCCGAATATTACGATGTGGCCGGTTTCCAGGTGGTGCATAGCACGACGGCGGATGTAGGGCTCGCAGATTTGCTCCATTTTGATGGCGCTTTGCAGGCGGGTTTCCACGCCGATGGTTTCGAGCGCGTTTTGCAGGGCCATGCAATTGATAACGGTGGCCAGCATACCCATGTAGTCGGCCTGGGCGCGGTCCATACCCGATTTTTCGGCACTCAGGCCGCGGAAGATGTTGCCACCGCCAACCACAACGGCAATTTCCATGCCTTTGTCTTTAACTGCCTTAATATCTTGTGCGTATTGTAAAACTTGTTTATTATCGATGCCGTAAGATTTATCGCCCATCAGCGACTCGCCGCTAAGTTTTAGTAGGATTCTTTTATATGCCATTCAGAGGTGGTTAAATCGGTCAAAAATATGGAAATATAATCAGTGTTAAAATTTTATATCTACTTTGTTAAGTAATGGTACTGGCCTCACCTAAATCCTCTCCAAAGGAGAGGACTTGAACTGCGCGCTTTTAGAACCCTCTCCTTTGGAGAGGGCAGGGTGAGGCGACGACAAGCTACTTCTTCAACCACTCCCCTTTAAACACCGTCCCCAACACTTCAAATGCATCGTTAAATACAATCAAATCTGCATCGCAGCCTGCTGCAACACGGCCTTTATGAGGTAATGATGCCAGTTGCGCGGGATATAACGAGGCCATGTTGATGGCTTCGGCCAGCCCGATACCAACATGTTCCACACAGTTCTGCACGGCTTTCAGCATGCTAAGGCACGAGCCTGACAGCGTGCCATCGGGCATTACATACCTGTCGCCGGTGAACTGGTGCTGGTAGGTGCCTTCGGTAACTGCGGTTACGGCATCGGTAATTAAATATAGCTTGTCGCCCAGCTCGCGTTTGGCCAGGCGGATCATTGCAAAGTCAACGTGTATGCCGTCGGCCACAACGCTGGTATAAGGGCGTTCCTCAAATATCGCGGGAATATAGCCCGGGTCGCGGTGGTGCATTTGGGGCATGGCGTTAAACAGGTGCGTTACTGCGGGGATTGGGTTATTTAAAAATGCCTTGCCCTCGCTGTAAGTCGCATTGCTGTGCCCGCTCGAAAGGATGATACCATGATCGTGCAAATAATCAATTACTTCCTGGTCCTGCAGCTCGGGAGCTATGGTCATCATTTTAATTTCGCCGTCGGCCATCTCAACCCAGCGTTGTACTTCGGCCAGGGTGCCCTTTTTTATCAGGTTGGCCGGGTGTGCGCCGCGTTTTATAGGGTTAAGGTACGGCCCTTCAAAGTGCATACCCAAAAAGCTGCCTTTCGCGCGCTTCCTGTATTCTTTGGCCGCAGCAATCCCCTGCTCAAAAATGGCAGGCGTATTGGTGCCTATGGTGGCAAAAAAGCCGGTGGTGCCCTGGGCAAGCAGGTCGCTCTCCATACGTTCCAGCGCTTCAACAACCGGGGTGCCTGCAAACAGCTTGCCGCCGCTGCCGTATATCTGCAAATCTATTAACCCGGGGGCCACAAAGGCTCCGCTTAAATCAATTTTCGTAACATCATCCGGGATGGAGGTTTCGTCGGTAATGGCAATAATCTTACCGCCGGTAATTAAAATTACCTTGTTGGGGCTGATGTTGCCATCGGTAATGAGCTGGAGGTTGTGGAGGGCTGTTATCATGTTCAACTAATGTAGAGACGCAACACTTGCGTCTCCGGTGAATGTTCGTTAGGAGACACAAGTATTGTGTCTCTACAAGGGAAACAACATCGCAAAAAAAATCCCCTTCGTTTTCACGAAGGGGATCAAATATTTAAGCTCCTAAAGCAACCCGCTTAAACGCGGTAACTGTAAGGCCTTTTTCAACGGTGGCCAGAAACTGGGCGACGTTTTTCGAAGGGTCCTTAACAAACTCCTGGTTTAACAGGGTGCTGTCTTTATAAAACTTGTTAAGCTTGCCTAAGCTGATTTTTTCAACCATTTCTTCAGGTTTGCCTTCTGCACGGATTTGATCTTTAGCAATTTCAAGCTCACGCTCAATTACGGTAGCATCAACACCGTCTTTATCAATAGCAACAGGGTTCATGGCGGCAATTTGCATTGCAACGTCTTTACCTGCTTCATCAGCACCGGCAACGTTAGCACTTAAACCAACCAATACACCTAAACGGAAGTTCCCGTGTATGTAGGCAATAACTTTTTCGCCTTCAACAACTGCATATTTAGATACGCCGATCTTCTCGCCAATTTTACCTGTTTTGTCGATGATCAATTCACCAATTTTAGCAGTGGTGCTGTCAACATCAACAGTAAGGTCATAAAGTTCTTCAATTGAAGCTGGTTTGCTTTCAACGGCTGCGTTTGCAATCTGATTACCAAAGGCAACAAATTCAGCATTCTTAGCCACGAAATCAGTTTCGCAGTTCAACTCGATGATCACACCGAATTTGCCATCGGCAGATGAACGTGCAATAACCACACCTTCGTTGCTTTCGCGGTCCTGGCGGCTTGCAGCCACTTTAGCACCTTTTTTCCTTAAAAAATCAATAGCCGCTTCAAAATCGCCGTTGGTTTCAGTTAAAGCTTTTTTGCAATCCATCATACCGGCACCAGTTTGCTGGCGCAGTTTGTTTACGTCGGATGCAGATATAGTTACTGTAGACATTGTTGGCCCCCTAACCCCCTAAAGGGGGAATTTTAAAGCACCCGGCCTTATAAGGAACGGGTGCATATGTTATAAATAATTTTTTACTCTCTTTATTTGATTAAGCTCCTCACTCCCCCTTCAGGGGGCCGGGGGGCTTATTCTTCTGTTGCTTCAGCAGTTGGGGTAGTATCCTCAACAGCAGCATCAGCTTCAACAGCTACTTTGCGGGTCCTTTTGCCTTCGGCAGCAGGGGCACGGTCAACTACAGCTTCAGGAGCATCAGCTTTAGCTTTCGCTACTGCTGCTTCTTTTTCAGCTTCGTCTTCTTTCTCGCGTTTGCGCTCGTCTAAACCTTCAACAATCGCCTGGATGATGATACCGGTAATCAATGAAATTGATTTGGTAGCGTCGTCATTTGCAGGGATAGGGAAATCGATGTTCGACGGGTCAGAGTTGGTATCAACCATTGCAAAGGTTGGTATGTTCAACTTTAACGCCTCGCTAACCGCGATGTGCTCTTTCTTAACGTCAATCAGGAACAATGCTGCCGGTAAACGGTTTAAGTCCGCAATACCACCTAACAGTGTTTCTAATTTGATACGCTCACGCTGAATCATCAGGCGCTCTTTTTTCGAAAGGTTGCTGTAAGTACCGTCTTTAGTCAATTTATCGATGTTCGACATCTTTTTGATCGACTTGCGAACGGTTGCAAAGTTGGTTAACATACCACCTAACCACCTTTCGGTAATGAACGGCATGTTTACTTGTTTTGCGTAATCGGCTACTATATCTTTCGCTTGTTTCTTTGTAGCTACGAATAATACCTTGCGGCCCGATTTTACAATTTGTTTTATAGCTGCAGCAGCTTCTTCAACCTTGGTTAAGGTTTTATTTAAATCGATAATGTGGATACCGTTGCGCTCCATAAAAATGTACTGCGACATTTTTGGGTCCCATTTGCGGGTAAGGTGACCAAAGTGTACACCTGCATCCAGTAAGTCCTGATATGTTGTTCTTGCCATTTTGTTGTCTCCTCTTGATTAGCGTTTACTGAATTGGAATCTCTTACGTGCTTTCTTGCGTCCTGGTTTTTTACGCTCAACCATACGGTCATCACGTGTCATTATACCTTTAGCGCGCAGTGCGGGTTTCTTTTCAGGATCAAGTTCAACAATAGCTTTCGCGATAGCTAAACGAACGGCCTCAGCCTGTCCTTTAACACCACCACCAGCAACATTAACCTTAACATCAAATTTTCCGGTTGAACCCGAAACCTCAGTGCTCTGAGTAACGATGTATTGCAATGGCAATGTTGGGAAGTATTCTTTGTAATCTTTACCGTTTACGATAATTGCGCCGCTACCATCTGTTAAGTAGATGCGCGCAACAGCTGTTTTTCTTCTGCCCGAAGTGTTTGTTGTTGTTGGCATTTTTTCTTTTCTCCTAAATTAAAAGTTAAATGGTTGTTGGGTTTTGTGCTTCATGAGGATGCTCAGCACCTGCATATACATGCAAATTGCCAAACAATGCTTTGCCCAAACGATTTTTAGGTAACATACCACGCACCGCTTTTTCAATTACGCGTGTAGGATGTTTTGCCATTAACTCCTTAGGAGAAATGAAACGCTGACCACCTGGGTAACCAGTGTAAGAAACATAGCGCTTGTCGCTGAATTTGTTTCCGGTCAGTTTTACCTTGTCTGCATTGATAACTATGACATTATCGCCGCAGTCTACGTTCGGGGTGAAATCAGGCTTGGTTTTTCCACGGATGATCATGGCGATCTTCGTAGACAAGCGCCCCAAAATCTCGCCTTGTGCGTCAACAACAACCCATTGTTTGTTAACGGTTTTTTTGTTGGCTGAGACAGTTTTGTAACTTAACGTATTCACTTGCTTTAAATTAAATTTATTAAACGTTTATTATACCCCGCATTTTCGGGACTGCAAAGATACGCCTTTTTAGTTTAATTGCAAGTGGTTTTTATGATTTGTGATTGCACCGATTAGGAATAATAATTTCACCGATTTCATTATTGGGAATTTCACCGATTTGAAGAGGATTTCACCGATTTTTTGTTGGGGAATTTGGGTGGTTTTTAAGGGCGATGAGGTTGGTGATGAATGTTTTGGACTTCTCTGCGCGCGTCATTGCGAGGAACGAAGCAACCTCTACATAGGACAATCAGGGACCTTTATTTCGTGCGAACCTGCATGCGGCTGTTAGGTCAGCACTAGCTTTTTGCTTCTTGATTAGCACGCGTAGAGGTTGCTTCGTTCCTCGCAATGACGATTTGGTGAGATGAAGCGAACTGCCAACTCAAAACTGCCAACTGGATTTGGGCGTTCCCGCTGATAGAAGCAGGCGGGCCATACGTTCATACACCTGCAGGCCTTAGGCGCGGCGCCTGCACTGAGGCTCTCGAAGTGCCGGTATCCGCTGCTGTCCCTAACGCGAGAATATTCCGGTTATTTGTCTTACCGTAATATTTAATGTAGGTATTAGTAATCGGATATTAAGAAAAGCATAAACTCATCAACCACCACAACAGGACGCCTCCGTTCAATCCCCTTAAATACGCCAAATGTCAAATTAATGCTAATGAGGTGCTTACCCATTCGCTTTTTTTATTTTTTCTAAAAGAATTATTACGAACGAATGAAAGTACTACTATCATATTTGTCGAAACACCGCTGGGTGGTTGCACTGGCGCTGCTTATGGCGGCACTTAACATCGGTTTCTCCCTGCTTGATCCCTACATTACCGGCCGCATTGTTGATGAGGTAATTGAAAAACGAGCCTCACTCGATTATTCGCAATACGTACACAACATCATCGTGTTGGTGAGCATGGCCATAGGCGTGGCAATGGTATCGCGTATCGCCAAAAATTTCCAGGATTATTTTACTAATATTATTACCCAGAAAACCGGTGCCGCTATGTATGCCGATGGCCTGACCCACTCCCTCGAGCTACCTTACCAGGTATTTGAAGACCAGCGCAGTGGCGAAACATTGGGAATATTGCAAAAAGTAAGGCTTGATTGTGAAAAATTCATCACTTCATTTATCGGCATTTTGTTTGTGAGCCTTATCGGGATGGTGTTTGTTATTATTTACTCGGTAAGTGTAAGTTATAAAGTAACGCTGGTTTATTTTGCTGCTATTCCCATCATCACATTTGTTAGTATGGCCATGAGCCGTAAGATAAAAACCATCCAAAAGAGAATCGTATCAGAAACAACAGCATTAGCTGGCTCAACTACCGAGTCGTTACGCAACATCGAACTTGTAAAAAGTCTGGGCCTGGTAAAGCAGGAGATTGAAAGGCTGAACAATACCACTTATAAAATATTAGGCCTCGAGCTTAAAAAGGTTAAATATGTACGCAGCATGAGTTTTGTGCAGGGCACAACGGTAAACTTTGTACGCAGTGTAATGGTGGTGGTATTGTTGCTGCTTATATTTCATGGTACAATATCTCCGGGACAGTATTTCAGCTTTTTGTTTTACTCGTTCTTTTTGTTTAACCCCTTGCAGGAGTTGGGCAACGTCATACTGTCATGGCGCGAAGCGGAAGTATCGTTGGGCAATTTCAACAGCATCTTAAGCACTCCCATCGATCCCAAACCCGAGAAACCGGTACTGCTTGAAAAAGTTAAAACGCTCACTTTTGATAACGTAAGCTTTAAGCACCTAACCGCCAACCGCAACGCGTTAAACCACATCAGCTTTGAAACCAACACCGGCGAAACCATTGCTTTTGTGGGGCCTTCGGGTTCAGGTAAAACAACACTGGTTAAATTGCTGGTGGGCCTTTACCAGCCTTTGGAAGGTGATATTTTATACAATAACACCCTCAGCAAAGAAATCGACCTCGACCAGTTGCGCGAGAAAATTGGCTTTGTTACGCAGGATACCCAGCTGTTTTCGGGTTCTATTCGCGAGAATTTGCAGTTTGTTCGCCCGGGTGCAACCGACGAAGAATGTATGGATGTGCTGCAGCGTGCTGCCTGCCAAACCCTGATGGCCCGCGCCGACAACGGCCTGAGCACCGTAATTGGCGAAGGCGGTGTAAAAGTTTCAGGCGGCGAAAAACAGCGCCTTTCGATAGCCCGTGCCCTGCTGCGACGGCCGGATATTTTGGTATTCGACGAGGCTACTTCATCCCTGGATTCAATCACCGAAGAAGAAATTACTGAAACCATTCGCAATGTATCGGTGCTCGATAATCACATTACTATACTGATTGCCCACAGGCTATCAACAATAATGCATGCCGATAAAATTTATGTGCTCGAGAAAGGCCGCATCATCGAGTCGGGCAGGCACTTTGATTTGCTGAACCAGAAAGGCCTGTACTACGCCATGTGGCGGCAGCAGATCGGCGAGAAGGTTTCTTTGGAAGAAGTCTGAAGTCGATAGTCTGAAGTCTTGAGTCGGGAAAGAGTTTTTTGACTTAAGACTTTCGACTCAAGACTTTGGGCTACACGTTAATAATCCCTGTCTTAATAGCAAAAATAACTAACCCAACCAGGTTTTTTGAACGGGTTTTTTCGAACAGGCGGGCGCGGTATCCTTCAACGGTGCGTACGCTGAGGCAAATTTTATCAGCAATTTCCTGATTCGAGCATTCCTGGCAAACCAGGCGCAAAACTTCAATTTCGCGTTCGTTAAAATCTGCCAGCGATTGCGAAGGGTTGTTGCTGTTGTTATTGCCTGCCAGCTGTTTGATAAGGGTGATAGACAGGTGCTCGTTAAAATAATAGTCCTTATAAAATACCGTAGATATGGCTTCGATGATCTCCTCGGGTTCGGCATTCTTTAACAGGTAGCCCGACGCACCGGCCTTCATCATATCAACGATGTATTTATCCTCGTTAAACATGGATAATGCCAGCACCTTTACATCTTTGTATTTTTGTTTGATGGCTGTGGTAGTTTGTATGCCGTCCATTTCGGGCATTTTAATATCCATCAATATCACATCCGGCTTAACTTCAGTCAACATACCAAGCAATTGCTTGCCGTTTGATGCTTCAATTACTAAGTCAAAGTCGGCACAATCTTCAAGTGTAGCTTTTAAACCGTTTCTGAAAATTTTGTGATCATCGGCAATAGCTAATTTGATTTTTCCCATGATTTGCTTAAAAGTCAATAAAGATAGATAAATAGCGGCAATTATATCACAACTCTAATTATAGTGATGGTTCCGTTCTTTGGTTTGGTGTATACATTTACCTCACCATTAATTAATTGGACGCGGCTTTGCAGGTTTTTAAGCCCAAAGCCACGCTTTACCTCATCTAAATTAAACCCCTTGCCATTATCTTTAAATTCCATTACCAGCCATCCGTTATCCTTTGTGAGGTTTAAGTGGATGATGGTTGCATCAGCATGTTTTATAGCATTGCTAAATAGCTCCTGCGCCATTCTGTAAAAAGCAAGCTCAATTTCGGGGCGAAGCCTTACTTCGTCTAAATTATTTTTGCAGTGTACTTTAACACTGGTAGTTTGTTCCATTTTAAGGCAAAGGCCTTCCAGTGCCTCTTTAAGGCCGTAGTCGGTTAAAACCGGGGGCAGCACGTTGTGTATGATGTTGCGGATCTCCTGTATGCACTCATCTGTAAGCTGGCGGGTGTCGGCGAGCAATGGCGTTTTTGTTTCACCAACACCTGCTTTATCCAGCCGGTGCAGGTTAAGTTTTATGGCCGACAGTACCTGGCCCACGCTGTCGTGCAAATCCTCGGCAAGGCGCCTGCGTTCACTTTCCTGGGTTTCAAACACGGCATTTAGCAGGTCAGTTTGCTGCTCGTCGTGCAGTTTACGCATCTCCACCTGGTTCTTTATCATTTTTCGCTGGTATATGATTACGAAAAAAAATAAAAAAACAAGCAGTATTACAATTACAAGCGTGCCTGTAATTAATACCGGTATCAGGTTGTCTTCTGTGGCTGGGGTTGGCAAAGTAATCCTACGGTATATAACAAGTTAGCAATTATGTTGGTTACGTTTTGTATTATCAGGTATTCTTCCAGGTGCGCCTGTACAATGCGGCTAAAAAGCATAAACAAAAATATGTTTATCGAAAAATAAAACAACACGCCCGCATTTATCCAAAATAGCCCCTGTTTTTCGATATGCACAAACTCCTGCCGGCTAAGCAACTGGTAAAAATAGGCCAGCGAATAAAAAATGAGCACTATATTTAAAACCGTGTGCGATAGTGCCGGGTAATCTTTTATCGCGTCAACAAAAACAACATTTACTATCATAATAAGCAATGTTATTGCTGACATGATAACGATAGTTTTTTTAAGCACCCGGCTTAAAAAGGCATTGTAATATATTGCCGAAAAAAACAGTAAACAAATTACCAGGAACAGCCGGATGATATGCAAATTGTTGGTCATGCCCATTGAGATGGTTATCGCCTGCACCAAATCGAACCCGGCAGATATCACAAAAAACAGGGCAGCTATACGTAGCACCTTGTCGAGGTGTTTATAGTTCAGTACTACCGCTGCGACCGG
Source organism: Mucilaginibacter flavidus (assembly GCF_024055575.1). GTDB lineage: Bacteria > Bacteroidota > Bacteroidia > Sphingobacteriales > Sphingobacteriaceae > Mucilaginibacter > Mucilaginibacter flavidus. The sequence goes on from NZ_JAMXOE010000034.1 coordinate 28,131, forward strand.
TAAAGCACCGGAAAAAGCACTAATAATACTTAAAGCATGCTGTAACGACATTGACAAGGCTGGTTTTATTAACTGATATTAGGCTCCGTCATTAAATTTTTAGGACATCCGGGCGACCCTGGGCACGGCAATGCTTCCTGTGCTACTGTATCAAGCGGTGCTGCAACAGCCCTCATGTCGGCCCTTGATAGCTTTTGTGCGCTTGCTGTATTCAGCATGTCGGTACCATCGGCTTTTGCGCCTACTATAATAAGGTGTTTTTCGCCGCCGGCCTCGCTATGTGCTTTGCTGTGTCCATGGTAAAAACGCAGGCCAACACAACCTTCCTGGTCTAAAATTTTTTGCAATATTTCTTTTCCGAAAAAGTGCGAATGCGGTTGGTCAGGATGTCTTTCCCTATGATTTTTTGTCCAGCTTGCTGCTTTATGCAAGTCGAATTCTTCTCCTTCTTTGCCGGTTAAAACCGGTGTTTTTGATTTTTCCACGTCGATTAAATAATTGGATTGGGTTAAGTATTATTTTCAGGCTAATATACGATACTATTTATGATAAGCTGCGTTGACTAGTGCTTAGTACATTTTTCGGGCATCCCGGCGAGCCCGGGCATGGAAGCGCTTCCTGTGCTACTATATCAGCCGTGGCGGTAGACGTTGAGGCGGTCATAACCGTTGCCATCTCGGTCCGGGCCATTGGTTCGCCAACCGGCGCTGCCGGTTTTGTGTTAATCATATCGCTGCCATCGTGCACGGCGCCTGCAACAATAATGTGCCTTTCGCCTTCAATATTGCCTATAACCTTTAATATAAAATTACTTATCGTCACCATTGCGCGCTGCCAGCCGTTAATCGGTTTATCATAAGCATGATAAACGCGAATGCCCAGGCAGCCTTGCTGCGCTAATATTTTTTCAATTATTTCCCTGCCAAAAAAGTGAGATACGATATCACCAGGATTTCTGTCCCGGTAATTTTGTGTCCAGTTTGCACACACATCCAGGTCAAATGGTTCGCCCTCTCTGCCGGTTAAAACTTTTGGTGTTGGTTTTGCCTCCATAGTATTAAATTCTTAGGGGTTAATAAATAGTTTGTATAAAACTAATATTAATTAGTTATTATTTCAATCGCACCGTAAAAACCCGTGGTTCAATAATTTTGTTAAAAACATACATAAATAATTCATTATCAATAAATAGCGAAACTGCGGCGGGGGTTACTACTTCAAAACATTGCGTAGTTTTACGTATCAAATTCCGTGGTAGTACGGGAAGGGCGGAAGCCCTTGATTGGGGTGTGATATAGCAATGCGTTGCGGCAACTCCTGTAAAAAACTTGTTTCAATACAAGCAGGTAATAAAGTATTTATGTAACTTTTACAATTATTTGTTTAATTTTACTTTCTACAAACCAATTGTACAGACATTACTACTTTTACTATGCGGCGAAAATTATATTTACTGTGGATATTGTGCGCGGGGTGTATTGCGGCCATGTTTAATGCATGTAGTAACACTGCATCAAATATTGAAGATCAGACCCCTGACACCATAAGCTATAATTTTAACATCCGCCCTATCCTCTCAGATAAATGTTATAAATGCCATGGGCCCGATGCCAGTAAAAGGCAGGCCAACTTGAGACTTGATATGCCCGAAAGTGCGTTTAAAGCGTTGAAAGATAATCCTAATGCGCACGTATTGGTTCCGGGCAGCCCTGATTTGTCAGAACTTTTCAGGCGAATTTCAACCAGCGATACTTCGGAGATGATGCCGCCGGCAAATTCAAACCTCAAGCGCTTAACCCCGCACGAGGTTGACCTGATTAAAAAGTGGATTAAACAGGGCGCCAAATACGAAAAGCACTGGGCTTTTGTGGCGCCAAAGCTATGGCCGGTTCCGGAGGTTAAGGATAAGGATTGGGTAAAAAATCCCATAGACAATTTTATACTCCATAAACAGGAACAATACGGATTAAAACCAAATCCCGAAGCGGATAAAGAACATTTACTGAAAAGAGTAAGCCTTGATTTAACCGGCCTGCCGCCAACTATTGAAATGCAGGACAAGTTTTTGGCTGACAAAAGCCCCGATGCTTATAACAAGATAGTTGATGAACTGATGAAAAGCCCGGCTTATGGCGAAAAAATGGCACTCCACTGGATGGATGTTGCCCGCTATGCCGACTCCCACGGTTACCAGGACGATAACTACCGCACACAATGGCCATGGCGCGATTGGGTAATACATGCCTATAATACCAATGTGCCTTACGATAAGTTTATATCCTGGCAACTGGCCGGAGATTTGATGCCGAACCCAACCAAAGAGCAATTGCTGGCAACCGGCTTTAACCGCAACCACAAAATTACTGAAGAAGGTGGCGTAATTGACGAAGAATATCGCGTTGCTTATGTAACCGACCGTACCAACACCTTTGGCAAGGCGCTGCTCGGCGTAACACTGGAGTGTGCTCACTGCCACGACCATAAGTTCGATCCGTTTTCGCAAAAGGAATATTACCAGGTTTTCTCGTTTTTTAACAGCGTGAAAGAAGCCGGCCTCCAATCAACCGTTGGTGGGCCCGAAACCTATGCCAAGCGGCCGATGATGCAGGTAACCAATGATGATGTAAAAGGCATTTTGAATTTCATAAACAAGCAGGATACCGGCAAGCTGATTGTATCCATTATGGGCGACAGCGACGCTTACCGCAAAACCTACATACTTAAACGTGGTAACTACGATAGCCATGGCGATGAAGTTGAACCCGGTACCCCAAAAGCTATTTTACCATTTGACAACCGCCTGCCAAAAAACAGGCTGGGGTTATCCGAATGGTTGTTTGACAAACGCAACCCGCTTACCGCCCGCGTATTTGTAAACCAAACCTGGCAGGAACTGTTTGGCAAAGGTATATTGAAAAGCTCGGGCGATTTCGGTATGCAGGGCGATTTGCCGTCGCATCCTGAATTATTGGATTGGTTGTCTGTCGATTTTATGAATCACGGCTGGGACATGAAACGCCTGGTTAAACAAATGGTGACATCGGCAACGTACAGGCAGTCGGCAGTTATTACTAAGGATAAGGTGAAGCTCGACCCGGATAATGCTTTATTGTCGCGCGGCCCGCGCTACCGCCTGCCTGCCGAGTTAGTGCGCGATTTGGTTTTGGCAAGCAGCGGTTTGCTGAACAAAACCATTGGCGGCCCAAGTGTGAACCCCTACCAGCCGCCTGGCCTTTGGGAAAATGCCACATCGGGTCGCGGCATATTAGCCAGCTACAAACAAGTTCACGGGCCTGATTTGTACCGCCGCGGCATGTACACTTTGATAAAACGTACTGTTCCGCCAGTCGAAATGGCCATTTTTGACGCCAGCAACCGCGACCAGTGCGAGGTGAAACGCCTGCGCACCAACACCCCCCTGCAGGCCCTGCTGATGGAAAACGACCCAACGGTATTGGAAGCTGCCCGTGTTTTGGCTGCCAAACTTTTAAAAGATAACAGCCAAACAAAAGATAAAATTACCAAAGCATTCAGGCTGATAATGAGTCGGCTGCCAAACGAGCAGGAAATGGCCATATTGAACGGATATTACGCCGACCAGTTAAAATCATTAAGTAAAAAGGATGCGCAAAAGGTGATTAGCGTGGGCGAGTACCCCATCCCACAAGATATTGATAAAGTAATGCTGGCAGCAATGATGAAAACGGTGGACACAATTTATAATTTAGAGGAGGCGATAACGAAAACCTGATGACAATGGAAAAAGACGAATTAGAGCATCGCCTGAATATCAACAGGCGGAAGTTTTTATCGAAGCTTAGTCTCGGTATTGGCAGCATTGCCCTTGGCTCGTTGCTGATACCTGATTTATTTAGCGGCGGGGCCGACGCGGACTCCGACTTTATAGCCGGCCTTCCCAATTTTGCACCAAAGGCAAAACGGATTATCTACCTTTTCCAGGACGGCGCGCCGTCGCAACTGGAATCGTTCGACTATAAGCCGAAGCTGCGCGAAATGATGGGCCAGGAGCTGCCGGCATCCGTTCGTGGCAGCCAGATCTTAACCGGGATGACCGCGCAGCAAAAATCCTTCCCGTTGATTGGCTCCTATTATGATTTTAAGCAATATGGGGAATCGCGCACATGGATCAGCGATCTGTTTCCGCATATCGGCGGCATAGCCGACGATATTTGCATGATTAACTCCATCTACACCGAAGCCATTAACCACGACCCAGCCCTAACGTTTTTTCAGACCGGGGCACAACAAGGCAACAGACCGAGCATGGGCTCGTGGGTAAGCTACGGGTTAGGTAGTGAAAATAAAAATCTGCCTGCGTTTACGGTATTGCTTTCAAAAGGCAAGGGCAACGGCCAGGGTGTATATTCAAAACTTTGGAGCAATGGCTTTTTAGATTCCATTCACCAGGGTGTGCAATTTAGCAGCAGCGAAAACCCCGTTTTATACCTTAACGATCAGCCCGGCATTGATCGCCGTGACCGCCGCAAAATGCTGGACAAGCTGGCGGAATTGAACGACATATCCTACAAAGAGTTTAACGACCCCGAGATATCGGCCAAAGTACAGCAGTACGAAATGGCTTACCGCATGCAGGCCGCCGTGCCCGAGATTATGGATGTCTCGAAAGAGTCGGACGATATTGTTAAAATGTACGGACCCGATTGTTTGGTGCCAGGTACGTATGCGGCTAATTGCCTTTTGGCAAGAAAGCTATCAGAAAGCGGCGTACGTTTTGTGCAGTTGTACCACCAGGGCTGGGACCAACATAGCAACCTGCCCATGGAAATGGCAGGCCAGGCAAAGGATGTTGACCAGGCATCAGCGGCATTGGTGACCGATTTAAAACAACGCGGTCTGCTCGACGAAACCCTCGTAATTTGGGGCGGCGAATTTGGCCGGACCAACTTTAGCCAGGGGAAACTGGAGAAAGCGAACTATGGCCGCGATCATCACCCGCGCTGCTTCAGCATATGGATGGCAGGCGGCGGTATTAAGCCGGGAATAGTTTATGGCCAATCGGACGAATTTGGGTATAACATTGTGAAAGACCCGGTACACGTGCATGATTTTCATGCAACCATATTAAACCAATTAGGCCTCGACCATACAAAACTAACCTTCAAAAGCCAGGGCCGCAGGTACAGGCTAACAGATGTTGCTGGAAATGTGGTTAAAGGAATAATAGCATAACACGATTTAAGGATTGGAGGGATTACAGGATTTTAACAATTATCCTGGCTTCCCAAATCCTGTAAATAATAATAATCATTCAATCGTATAAAAAGCGATAATAGAATAACACGATTTAGGGATTGGAGGGATTTAAAGGATTTTAGAAACTGTCCTGCCTTCCCGGATCCTGTAAATCATAATAATCATTCAATCGTGTAAAATTATGGAGAGAAGATCGTTCATTAAGCAGTCGGCAGTTTTTACAGGCAGCTTTTTTATAGCAAAGGATTTGTTGGCAAAAGATGACGGGCCAATTTACGGCCATGGCAATATGCGCTACCGTATGGACAAAGCCTGGAGCAAGGCTGACCCGATGAAAAACCCGGTTAACGACTGCCACGAAATGGTGCAGGATAAAAAAGGGCGAATATTACTGCTTACCAACGAAACCAAAAACAACGTGCTGATTTACAACAAATCGGGCAAGTTGCTCGATACTTGGGGGCACGAGTTCCCGGGAGCCCATGGACTTACGCTGGTAAATGAAAACGGTACCGAGTTTTTGTTTATAACCGATACTGTGAAGCACCAGGTGTATAAAACCACCATGGACGGCAAAATATTAATGACGCTTGATGTGCCGCTGGAAACCGGCGTTTACAAAAAGCCGGAAGATTTTATCCCTACAGAAACCACGGTTGATACCAACGGCGATTTTTATATTGCTGACGGATATGGCTCGCAATACATTATGCATTACGATAAAAACGGCAAACTGAAACACTTCTTCGGCGGTCGTGGTGATGGTGATGAACATTTGGATAACGCGCATGGTATAACTATCGACAGGCGAGGCACAACACCAACACTAATTATTACCGACCGTACCCGCAATTGCTTTAAACGCTTTACTATGGATGGCAAGCTGATGGAAGTGATCAAGCTACCCGGCGCCTGCGTGTGCCGCCCCGTAATAAAAGGCGATCACTTGTATGCAGCAGTACTACGTTCGCCAAGCTTAAATGCCGAAAATAGTGGTTTTACCACCATATTGGATAAAGACAACAAGGTAGTATCAAACCTGGGCGGTACCGAGCCGGTGTATAAAGATGGCGTGCTGCAACCCATGGCCCAGGCCGAAAAAATATTCTTAAACCCGCACGATGTGCTGGTTGATAATGACGAAAACTTGTATGTTGCACAATGGGCATCGGGCAAGGTGTACCCTTATAAATTTACAAGGGTATAAGACTTTTTCCGCCGTTGTTGGTGTTGTCACCAACAACCGATGATGTTTGTGAGGAGAAGAAGCAGGCGGGTTTATCGTAAAGGGTAAAAATTGTACACATCCATCTTGTTGGTGACAACACCAATAAGGGCGGTGGTAAAAAAAAAGAACGAACTAATAATTATAAACTATCCTAATTAAATGATAAAAAGCAAGCACAAAAGTTTTGCGGAGAATTTACTATTTGCCCTTAATATTTTTATCATTTTTTTCCTGCTGTTTGGTTCATCCATAGCAATTCCAACCTGGCTGCAGCCTGTAGGCAGACTACATCCACTGATACTGCACTTCCCTATCGTGGTGCTGATAATGGCGATGATGCTGGAGTTTTTTCGCTTCAGGGAGCGTTTTCGCACCGAAAAACTGTACCACGATTTTACCACTTACCTGTGGCTCACCGGCGCTATATTCGCTGCTATTACAGCCATTATGGGCCTATTTTTATCGAAAGAGTCAGGTTATGAGGGCAGCACCCTTGTTTGGCACAAATGGGTGGGTGCCGGCGTTGTGTTTGTATCCACTATCATTTACTGGTGCCGCACGGCCGGGTGGTATAATGTTAAAATTGCACGCTGGGGGGCGGGAACTGTCGTGTTGGCTCTCGTAGTTGCAGGCCATTTCGGTGCCGACCTTACCCATGGCGACAACTTTGTATTGGCTCCCGTTTGGCACCCCGAAAAAGAACTGGTTCCTGTTGATAAGGCGCTGGTTTACAGAGATGTCATCCAACCAATTTTCGAAAGCAAATGCGTAAGCTGCCACAATCCTGATAAAACAAAAGGCGGCCTGATGTTGATTGATGAAAAATCTATTTTGAAGGGAGGCAAGGATGGTAAGCTGATAGTCCCCGGCCAGCCGGCTATAAGCTTGCTGCTGCAGCGCGTACATTTGGTTGCCGAGGATAAAAAACACATGCCACCCGCAGGCAAACCGCAGCTAACTCCCGATGAAATGAACCTGCTTTACCTTTGGGTAAAAGGAAACGCCGATTTTAAAAAGAAGGTTATTGATCTGCCCGCTAAAGATTCATTACGGCTCATTGCCTCAACCTATTTAAAGCCTGCTGAACAAGTTGAAGAGAAGTTCGACTTTGCTGCCGCCGATGATAAAACCATTAAAAAGCTGAACAATAATTACAGGGTTATTTACCCGCTGGCAAAGGAGTCGCCGGCGCTGGGGGTAAACATCTATAACAAAAGCAACTATCAGCCTAAGATGCTGGAAGAATTAAGCGCCATAAACAAGCAAATAGTAACACTTGATTTGGATAGAATGCCGGTAAAAGACGCCGAATTGAAAACCATTGCCCAGTTTGAAAACCTGCATACATTAAACCTTAACTTTACTGACGTAACGGGCAACACGCTAAAGGAATTGGCCGGACTTAAATTTTTAAAAATAATTTCGCTGGCAGGCGCGCCAATTAACGCGGATGCCATTAAGCAAATAAGTGTCTTAAAAAGCCTCGCCAAAATAACCCTTTGGGACACCGGCCTCACCGACGCTCAACTGAAAGACTTACAGGCGCGCAATAAAAAAATTGAGTTTGTAAAAAGCTTTAAAGACGACGGCAAGCCCATTAAGTTAAACGTGCCGCAGGTGAAAAACACGGCGCTGGTTTTCGCACAATCCATCCCGCTCGAGTTAAGTCATCCCATCAAAGGTGTGCAGATAAGATATACAACAGATGGAACCGATCCCGATAGCTCAAAGTCGCCAATTTTTAAACCGGGCGTGGCGATCACCCAAAACACAAGCGTAAAAATAAAAGCCTACAAACCCGGCTGGCTTAGCAGCGACGTGGTGCAGTTTAACGTTTTCAAAAGCACGTTTACGCCCGATAGTGTGAGCTACCTGCAGCCACCTGTGCCCAAATATAGCGCCGATGGTGCCAAATCGTTATTTGATAAAGATTTGGGTGGCACAAACTTTGGCAACGGCAAATGGATAGCGGCACAAAAGCCTATTGAAATTTACATGCAGTTTGCCAAACCTGCCAACCTGCATACCGTAACCCTTAACTGCCTGCGCATTTTGGGCACCCAGATATTTTTACCCGTGGGCATTGAAGTTTGGGGTGGCGCCGATAAGGACCACCTGAAACTGCTAAGCAACGTAATACCGCCCGCCGCGCAAAAAGGCGATAAGGACATGGCCATCGGTATAAACTGTAAGTTGAATACCGCCAAGCCGGTTTCGTGCCTGAAAATCGTTGTAAAAAACATCCAGAAGCTACCAAAATGGGATCCCGTAAAAAGTACGCCGGAGTGGATATTTATGGATGAGATATTCTTAAATTAGAACAGGATTCGCAGGATTTTTAGGATTAGAGGATTTCTAGCGGTAAAGATTATAAACGAACAAAAACAAACTCGTCATTGCGAGGAACGAAGCAAACTCCACATAGGACATTCAATGACCTTGATGTTTGTGGAGAACAATACGCCGGCTGTTAGGTCACCATGGGTTTATTGCACAATTGATTTGCATGTGCAGAGATTGCTTCGTTCCTCGCAATGACGGTTGATAGATGATTTTATGGAAAACAAAATATTCGACGCCATCGTTGTTGGCTCCGGCATAAGCGGTGGCTGGGCGGCTAAAGAACTGTGCGAACTGGGCGTAAAAACCCTGGTGCTAGAGCGCGGGCGCAATATTGAACACCTGAAGGACTACCCTACGGCTACGAAAAACCCGTGGGACTTTCCGCATCGCATGCAGGAACCGAAAGCGGTATTGGATGAAAACCCCGTCATCAGCAAATGTTATGCTTTTGGCGAGGATACCCAGCACTTTTTTGTGAAGGACAAGGAACACCCGTATATACAGGAGAAACCATTCGACTGGATACGCGGGTACCAGGTTGGCGGTAAATCCATTACCTGGGGCCGTGCCTGCCAGCGCTGGAGCAACTTTGAGTTTAGTGCCCCGCAGCGTTACGGCTATGCGGTGGATTGGCCAATCCGCTACGAAGATATTGCGCCATGGTACAGCCATGTTGAGCGGTTTGCCGGCATTTGCGGCGGTAAAGACGGACTTGAAGCTTTGCCCGACGGCGAATACCTGGAGCCATTTGAGATGAGCGCCGTGGAGCAGGAAATCCAGAAAAAAATAAGCACCCATTACAAAGACCGCTTTATGGTACGCACGCGCTGGGCGCATTTGACCAAGCCCGAACCTATCCATTTGGAGCAGGGCCGCGGCCAGTGCCAGGCGCGTGACCTGTGTACGCGTGGCTGCCCTTTCGGCGGATATTTCAGCTCGGTATCATCTACCTTGCCATGGGCGAAGAAGACGGGGAACTTAACCATCAGGCCGCACTCGGTTGTGCATTCCATTATTTATGATGACCAAAAAGGCAAGGCTGTCGGTGTAAAAATTATTGACGCGCTTACCAACCAGGAAGTTGACTATTTTGCCAAAGTGATATTTTTAAATGCAGCCTGTTTAAATACTAATTTGATATTGCTGAACTCCAAATCGCACCGTTTCCCGAATGGTTTAGGTAATGACAACGGGCTGCTGGGCAAGTTCATGGCTTTCCAAAATTACAGGGCCAGTGTTTACGGAACCTATGATGGTTTGAAGGATGCTTATTACTATGGCAGGAACCCAACCAACCCAATTATTGCCAATTACCGCAACCTGCACAAGCAGGATACGGATTATTTAGGAGGTTTCCTCACGTTCGTGTTCTCTAACCGCAGCCCCGAGTTCCGCAATAATCGTAACCAGGGCATCGGCGGCGATTATAAGGATTCATTGACCGAACCCGGTCCATGGCGCGCCGGCATGTTTATGCAGGGTGAAACTATCCCCAAGGAAAGTAATCACGTGCGTTTAAGCGCTGACCAGAAAGACCCATGGGGAATACCACAACTGATAACATCGGTCGGTTATGATGATAACGACGACAAAATGGTAGCCGACTTTTTAACCCAAAGCGCCGAAATGCTGGAAGTTGCCGGTCTGCGCGATATCGTTAAGAATGACACCCACCAGGCGCCCGGCCTTGATATCCACGAAATGGGTGGCTGTCGTATGGGCCACGATCCTAAAACATCGTTGCTGAACAAATTTAACCAGCTGCACCTTTGCCAAAACGTATTCGTAACCGATGGCGCCTGCATGACCAGCACCGGCAATCAAAGCCCTTCAATATTGTACATGGCCTTTGCTGCCCGGGCAGCGCATCATGCGGTTGAGGAGATGACGAAGGGGAATATTGTATGATACGCAGTCTACCCCCATGTCATTTTCGAGGGACGAGGAGAATATTTGCACATCAGGCATGGCGGACTATGATTAGCTGCCACAGCTACATCTTTAAATCAGCTATAATCTTCAAATTCACCCCTTCTCCGCCAGCAAATCCTCGGTCAATTTATCAAACTCAACAATAAATTCGGTGTAATGCTTGCCGGTACCGGGGCCGTTAAAGCCGGTGTGTATTTTGCGGACGTTGCCTTTTTTGTCGATGATGATGGTGGTGGGGAAGCCCATAAAACCGGCTAGCTGGGGCAGGCTCTTCTGCGGATCGCCTTTGCCGGGCGTGTAGCCGGTAATCAGCAAGGGATATGGCACTTTAAAATGATCTTTCAGCTGCGCCACTGTTTTCTGCGATTTTTTGAAATCAGTAGTGCGCTCGTAGGCCAGGCCTACCACTTCAACGCCTTTAGGGTGATATTTTTTATAATAACCGCTGTTGATGATAAAGTTGGTTTCGTCCATACAGTTAGGGCACCACGAGCCTAATATCTGCACAATAACCACCTTGTTTTTAAAGCGGGCATCGGTTAACGATACCTCTTTGCCGTTTATATCTGGAAAGCTAAACGCTATTTTCTTAACGCCGGGTTTCATTGCGGTTAATGCATAGGCATCTGGCAGTTTGGCGTTGGCATTTTTTACGGCCGTCCACTTGGTAAAAGCCGAGAAGCCGGAATAGTTTTCGCCATCCACCAGGGTTTTGGCATCTTTAATTTTGGCGGTAAATATAAAAGCATGACAACCATCAAAACACGACAGGTACATCATATCGCCCGATACGGAGCCTTCCAGGTAGCGGTCGTCGCCCGTGGTGGTTAAAAAGGTGCCGGTAAGGCGGTTGCCGGTTTGTTTAAACTCGCCCACCAATTCATCGCGACCATCGGTACCCTCGCCAAAAACAGCAGCCCAGCGGCCTGTAATATCAAACTTAGGTTTCTCCGGGTTTTTAAAAAAGCGCCATGGCGTGTTTGGGGTTGCTTCAAAAGGCAGTGCTGAATCATGGTCGCCCAGGTGGCGTATCCAGTTGCCGGTTAAATTATCGCCGGTAAGCTTCAGCCTGAATTCTGAATCGAACAAAGGCATCTTTATAAAAACAGAATCGCCTTTGGTGGTAACACCGGGCACTTTGTAATGCTCGGTACTGTTTATAATAGTTATTTGCTGCTTGCTGCCAACATTGGCAACCTCGAAATTAAAGGGCAACTGGTGTTTGCTCTCGTTGGTTAAAGTGCCGCGCCACATGCCGGTTTTAAGCTTGATTTGGGCGGATGCAGTGGTTGCTATACAAAATATCAATAAAATTGACAGGGACAGTCGTGTTTGATTCATGATAACCAAACGTAGAAAAAATTATCCTATTATTTTAGTAGAGTTTACGGATATGACAATACGTTGAAGGTAAAAATCGACTTATGGCTTTTTGGCAATTTCATCCAGCTTGCTTAAAAAGCGCTCGTTGAATTCGTTCTGGCGATCTGTTTGAGCCATTATTTGCATATTGAATTCATTCTGTCGGTCAAAATTTGCTGAAATACGCTCTCCTACCTGATCTAATTTTTCTAAAAAAAGCTCGTTAAATTTCTGCTGTTGTTGAAATTGTTCGATAGAAATTTCAACAAAATTATTTAGCGACTTATTTGTATCGCCCAAAATTTGAGTGTGCTTACTTAATATCTCCGCCTGCTGGTCCTGTTTGCGCAGCATTTCCGAAATAACAACTAATAAATCCTTATCCGACATACCCAAAGTTAGGGAATATTACCAATTATTTCAATACCTCGCGGGAGATTACAATTCTCTGAATTTCCGAAGTCCCCTCGTATATCTGGGTTATTTTGGCATCGCGCATTAAACGCTCCACGTGGTATTCCTTTACAAAGCCATAGCCGCCGTGTATCTGTACAGCCTCAATAGTGGTGCGCATGGCAACTTCGCTGGCAAACAGCTTGGCCATTGAGCTTGCTTGTGCATAAGGCTGACCCTGGTCTTTTAACCATGCGGCCCTTAGGCACAACAAACGTGCGGCTTCAATTTCGGTTGCCATATCGGCCAGCTTAAACTGGGTGGCCTGCAGGTCGGCAATGGTTTTGCCGAATGCTTTGCGTTCTTTGGAATAATTTAATGCGAGTTCATAAGCGCCGGATGCAATGCCCAGTGCTTGTGCAGCAATACCTATACGGCCGCCCTCGAGCGTGTTCATGGCAAACTTAAAGCCGAAGCCATCGTCGCCAATGCGGTTTTCTTTGGGCACCTTCACATCCGTAAACATCAGCGAGTGAGTATCTGAGCCGCGTATGCCCATTTTATTTTCTTTGGCACCAACTTCAAAGCCCGGCATCCCTTTTTCAACTATCAGCGCATTAATACCGCGCGAACGTTGCTCGGGGTGGGTTTGTGCCATCACCAGGTAGGTTGATGCGGTGCTGCCATTGGTTATCCAGTTTTTTACGCCGTTCAGCAGGTAATGGTCGCCCATATCAACAGCTGTGGTGCGTTGCGAGGTAGCATCAGAACCCGCTTCGGGTTCCGAAAGGCAAAAGGCACCTATCTGTGTGCCGCTGGCCAGCGGTACCAGGTATTTTTGTTTTTGAAATTCATTGCCATATTTCTCCAGCCCGTAACATACCAGCGAGTTGTTTACCGAAACCACTACCGATGCAGATGCATCAACCTTAGATAGTTCCTCCATAGCCAGCACGTACGATATAGCATCCATGCCGCTGCCACCGTATTGGGGCGATACCATCATACCTAAAAAGCCAAGCTCGCCAAGCATTTTAACCTGTTCGGCCGGAAATTTCTGGTGCTCATCGCGCTCAATTACACCGGGTTTAAGCTCGTTTTGTGCAAAGTCGCGCGCTGCCTGGCGAATCATTAACTGTTCTTCGGAAAATTCAAAATGCATGGGCTGGTTATTTTGTGCTGCAAAAATAATATTATGCATGCATAGTAAAAAATATCTGTCAAAAAAAAAGAGAGCCTTTTTGAAGCTCCCTTTCCCCTAATTAATTTAAACTATTGATTAAACCCAAAACAAAGAACAAAAAAACCTCAGCTTGGGCGTCTGAGAATTCAAAAACAATTATTTTTCACAGGTAGATGTTTTATCGTTTTTCACAGATTGTATGCAGGGCTGTTAACTTCTTATCAAATGTTAAGCCATAAATGGTAAAGGCTGGTATTATTTTAACTTGCCGTGCCAAAATGGGCCGGGGGCTCCAAAACAACCCGGGCGCTACTATTAGTTAATAATTTAGTTATTGATTTTTAGCGAGTTAACTAAGTTAACTAAAGGTGTACACCCTATATCGCTCTCAATTAAAAAGCATAAAACAGGAACATATTAGCACAAATTATTCCTGTTAGTTGTGGGTGGTAACAAAAATGTTACCCTATTAAAGCGCTATGTATAAGCACATTGAGGCTTTTCGCACTAAAATATATTTTTATTTAACGTTTATTTGCTGCGTGATGCCGGCAAGTGTACAATTTAGCGCCTTTTTGCGTTTGCTTGTCTGATATTTCATACACCTGCTGTATTATATTATCTACATAGAAATAAAAAAATGAACAAAAAACCAACAAAACTGGCCATTTACCCCTTTATTGTGGCCGTATTATTCAATTCAGCCTGTAGTACCAAAACAAAAAACTACGCCGACAACGATATAATATTTAAAAACATGGACACCACGGTTAAACCGGGCGACGACTTTTTTAAATATGCAAATGGCGGCTGGCTTAAAAAAAATCCAATCCCGGCGGCCTATCCGTCGTGGGGTATAGGCAACGTAGTTAACGACGAACTGCGCGACCGCCTGAAGAAAATTAATGAAGACGCCCTAAACGCAAAAGCCGAAAAAGGCAGCAACACCCAAAAAATTGGCGATTTTTATTTTAGCGGGATGGATACCCTTGGTATCGAAAAGCAGGGAATCGACCCGCTTAAGGCCGAGATGGACAAGATTGAGCAGGTAAAGGATGTTAACAGCCTGGTTGATGAGTTCGCGCACCTTGCAACCATAGGGGTGGACCAGCCGATAGCGGCGGGTGTTGGCCAGGATGCAAAAAACAGCAGTAAAAATATGCTGCAACTCTACCAGGGTGGCATTGGCCTGCCAAATCGCGATTACTATTTTAATACCGATGCCCATAGCGTTGAAATCCGTAACGATTACCAGCAAAAACATTTGCCTATAGTATACAAGCTGTCGGGCTTAAGTTCTGACGTTGCCCTTGCCGCAACAAAAAAGACCTATGAGCTGGAGAAGTTTTTGGCCGACAGCAGCCGAAAGCTGGAAGACCTGCGCGATCCATACAAAAATTACAACAAAATGCCTGTTGCCGGGCTAAGCAAACTGGCGCCGGCTATTGACTGGAAATCCGCTTTTGATCAAATGGATTTTAAAAATGCGGATACCGTAATTGTTGGTCAGCCTGAATATTACCGCGCCCTAAACAAGGCGTTAAAAACCTACAGCATTGCCGATTGGAAAAACTACCTGCGTAAAAACCTGGTTGATGCTTATGCAGGTTACCTAAGCAAAGCCTTTGATGGCGAAAACTTCAGGTTTTACGGCACCGTATTGTACGGCAGTAAAGAACAACTACCTCGCTGGAAACGGGTGCTGGATACCGAAAATGGCCTAATGGGCGAGGTTTTGGGCCAGATATTTGTTAAGGAGTACTTCCCCGAAAAAACAAAGGAGCGCTACGTAAACCTGGTTGAAGCCATGCGTGCCAGCTTTAAGGAGCATATCGAAAAGCTGGATTGGATGAGCGAACCCACCAAGCAAAAGGCTTACGACAAGCTGGCAAAGGTAACCCCTAAGGTTGGCTACCCTGATAAATGGAAAGATTTTTCAACATTGACTATCGACCGCGGGCCTTATGCGCAAAACGTAATGCGGGCAAACAACTTTTGGCACCGCTTTAACGCCAATAAGCTGGGTAAGCCGGTTGACCATACCGAGTGGGACATTACGCCGCAAACCTACAATGCCTACTACAACCCATCGAACAACGAAATTGTACTGCCTGCCGCCCAGTTTTTAATACCGGGCATAAAGGACGAAGATGTTGACGACGCCGTAGTTTATGGCTATGCAGCAGCATCAACCATAGGCCACGAAATGACCCATGGCTTTGACGACCAGGGCCGCCAGTTTGATGCAGCCGGCAACCTAAAAGCATGGTGGCAGCCACAGGATTCGGTTAAGTTTACCCAGCGTGCCCAAATGCTAATCAACCAGTTTAATGGTTACACCATTTATGGCCTGCATGTAAACGGCAAAGCCACCCAGGGCGAGAATATTGCCGACTTAGGCGGCATAGTAATAGGCTTAGATGCTTTTAAAAAGACAGAACAGTATAAAGAAGGCAAATCGATAAACGGGTTAACGCCAACACAAAGGTTTTTCCTTGGTTACGCCTTAGGCTGGCTTGGTCAGCAGCGGCAGGAATACTTATCGAGCCAGATACTGACCAATGAGCATGCGCCGGGCTTTATGCGTGTAAACGGTCCGTTTACCGATGTGCCTGAGTTTTACGAAGCCTTCCACATTAAAAAAGGCGACAAAATGTGGCTCGACCCTGATAAAAGGGTGAAGATTTGGTAGGGAAATTTATGTAGAGACGCAATGCTTTGCGTCTCCCGCCAGGTATTTGAAAAATTCATATGGAGACGCTCCGACCAATCGGGGCGTCTCTATTTTGTTACTTAATCTCTATTCCGCAAATACTATATTTGCTATAAACTGACTCTCCCATGAAAATGATAACTAACAAGCCGGTTATTTATTTGGCGGCTTTTGCAGCGTTAGCATTGTGCGCATACCAAACCAAAACCATACTCGATAATCCCGACGACCCCATCTATAAAAATGTCGACACTTCGGTTAAGCCCGGCGAAGATTTTTTTTTATACGCCAATGGCACCTGGATAAAGAACAACCCCATACCGCCGGCCTATTCAAGCTGGGGCATTGGCAATATTGTTACCGAGGAGATCCGCAATCGCCTTAAAAAGGTAAATGAGGACGCCATGCAAGCCAAAGCGCCAAAGGGCACTACCACCCAAAAGCTGGCCGATTTTTATTACACCGGGCTGGATAGCGTTGGAATTGAAAATGCTGCGTTGTCGCCTTTGCTGCCGCAATTGGCGATAATTGAAAAGGCCAAAACACCTGATGATATTTTAAATGCGGCTGCCATTTTAACAACCACCGGCACACGGAATATAATCGGCATGCGTGTAAGCCAGGATGATAAAAACAGCTCAAAAATGATGGTGCAGCTAAACCAAACCGGGCTGGGGCTGCCCAATCGCGACTATTACTATAAAACCGATGCCCGCACCACCCGCATCCGCGCCAACTATACCGATAAGTATTTACCCACGCTGTTCAGGCTCTCCGCCTGGGACGACCAAAAGAGCACGGCCGCAGCCAAAGGCGCATTTGCCATTGAGAAATTTTTGGCCGATAGCAGCCGCAAACTGGAGGCCCTGCGCGATCCATATCATAATTATAACAAGCTAACCCTCGCCCAATTAAACAGCCTCACCCCCGGCATAAACTGGAACAGTTTGTTTACAGCATTGGAGCTTAAACCGGTTGATACCGTAATTGTGGGCCAGCCTGAGTACTATCGTGCTGTTGATAAGGCAATACATACTTTTAGCGTTGATGACTGGAAAGCATACCTGCGTTTAAAGCTGATTACATCGAATGCGCCATACCTTAACAACGCAGTCGCCGAAGAAAACTTCCGTTTTACAGGCAAGGTGCTGCGCGGCCAAAAGGAACAGTTACCACGCTGGAAACGGGTGCTGGACACCGAGAACGGCATAATGGGCGAACTGCTGGGTCAGCTATTTGTAAAGGAATATTTTTCGGAACGGAGCAAGGCACGATACGTTGCTATGGTTGAAGCCATGCGCCAAACCTATCGCGAACATATTGAAAAGCTGGACTGGATGAGCGCCGAAACCAAGCAAAAAGCCATCATCAAACTAAATGCCATCCACCCAAAAGTGGGTTATCCCGATCAATGGAAAGATTTTTCGACGCTTGATATCAGTCGTGCGTCATACGCCAACAACGTAATACAGGCGCGGCACTGGCAGTACCAGGTAAACATAAACAAGCTGGGTAAACCCGTAAACCACCAGGAATGGGGTATGACACCGCAAACTTATAACGCCAGCTACAGCCCGTCTAACAATGAAATAACTTTACCGGCGGCGCAACTGCTGATACCCGGTATAAAGGACGAGGATGTTGATGACGCGGTAGCTTATGGCTATGTTGCTGCATCTGTTATCGGCCACGAAATCACCCATGGTTTTGACGACGAAGGCCGTTTGTTTGATGCAAAAGGAAACCTGAAATCATGGTGGACACCCGCCGACTCGGTTAAGTTTACCCAGCGCGCCCAAATGCTGGTCAACCAGTTTAACGGTTACAAAGTGTTGGATAGCCTGCATGTAAACGGCAAAGCCACCCTCGGTGAAAACATTGCCGACCTTGGCGGTATTGTATTGGGTATTGATGCCTTTAAAAAGACGCAGCAGTATAAAGAAGGCAAAAAGATAAACGGCTTTACGCCTATGCAGCGTTTCTTTTTAGGCTATGCCC
Source organism: Mucilaginibacter flavidus (assembly GCF_024055575.1). Lineage (GTDB taxonomy): Bacteria > Bacteroidota > Bacteroidia > Sphingobacteriales > Sphingobacteriaceae > Mucilaginibacter > Mucilaginibacter flavidus. The sequence goes on from NZ_JAMXOE010000034.1 coordinate 46,518, forward strand.
TAAGCTGGCTTGGTCACGAGCGGGACGAAGCGCTGGCCAACCAGGTTATTGTCGATGTGCATTCGCCGGCCTACTTGCGGGTAAATGGACCGTTTACTGATGTGCCCGAGTTTTATACGGCTTTCCACATTAAAAAAGGCGATAAGTTATGGCTTGATCCGGATAAAAGGGTAAGGATTTGGTAGGAGGAAGTCCGAAAAGTCGGAGGATTTTTCAAAACAAGCGGTATATCAGCCGCTTAAAACTATTTTTGTCATTCTTCTCTCTGTTCAGAATGACAACCGGGTATAAAAATGCAAAACAAATCATCCGAAATAATAAAAATAGCAGTTGTAGGCCCTGAATCGACGGGCAAATCAACCATGTCGAAATACTTAGCGGCGCACTACAATACCATTTGGGTGCCTGAATATGCCCGCGGCTATTGCGAAAAACTAATTGAGCCGCCCACCTGGCAGGACGAAATCAATATGTTTTACGGCCAGGTGGCCCTGGAGGATGAACTGCTGCCAAAGGCCAACAAGCTGCTTATTTGCGATACAACCTTTCTCACCGTAAAAATATGGAGCGAATACACCTTTGGCAAAGCGCCACAGCAAGTGCTTGATGAATTGCCCAAACGCCCTTACGACCTTTACCTGCTGCTCAACATCGACATGCCATGGGAAGAAGATCCTTTAAGGGACTTTCCGCACATGCGGGAACACTTTATGGAGGTGTGGTACAAAGAATTAAATGAGTTAAATGCTAAATACGTATTGATAGAAGGAACAGGGGCCGAAAGGCATGAAAGGGCTGTGGAAGCTGTGGATGAATACTTAAAGAGATTCTAATACAGGAAAATAAATCCGAATTCGGGCATCCGATATCCTAAATTCTTTCTCCGCCATGCAACGTTCTAAAAATCCTTGCGTCATTTAACGTGCAAGCTGATCAAAAATTGGAAGCCATCTTTATCGACAAGCATTATAACCTGGTGGTTGAGTGCAAACAAGGCAGTAAAAAAGCCTGTTATGAGCTTTACAAATTGTATTCTAAAGCGATGTTAAACGTCGCTTTCAGGATAGTGGGAAATATTGCCGAAGCTGAAGATGTTTTACAGGAGGCTTTTGTTGATGCTTTCAGCAAATTGAAAGATTTCAGGCAGGATACCACCTTTGGTTTATGGCTTAAACAAATTGTGGTAAACCGCTCCATCAACTTGCTGCGAAAACGCAAGCTGGACCTGGTTGATCTGGAAGGCGAACAAATAGAAAACATTGCCGGCGAGGAAGCAGAGGATGACGATGAAACACAATACCAGGCGGCAAGGGTTAAAGAAGCAATGAAGGACCTGCCCGAAGGCTACAGGTTAGTAATATCGCTATACCTGCTTGAGGGCTACGACCATGAAGAAATAGGACAAATATTAAACATTTCGGAAAACACCTCGCGAACGCAGTTCCTGAGGGCAAAACGAAAGTTATTGGAAATTTTACAACGAAAGGGAATAAAATCATGAGCAAGCGATTAGAGGAATTTATGAAAATGAACAGGGAGGAGTTTGACGACCTTGAACCGTCGGCAGATTTGTGGAGCAGGATTGAAAAACACCTGCCGCCACAAGGTGAAGAGTTGAAAAAGAAAGAGGCAAAAACATTTTCGCTGGGCTTTGTGTTGCGCGTTGCAGCTACGGTTATTGTGGTTATGGGTATAGGGTTTGGTTTTTACCTGCATGGCGAAAAGAAAGACAAGATCGATTTGGCTGCCATTAACCCTATTTATGCGCAACAGCAGGTTCAATATACATCACTGATTCATAGCCAGCGCACCGAACTGAAGTCGCTTACTAAAACCGAGCCCGATTTGTATAAGGAGTTTAGCAATGAAATTGCCCAAATGGATTCTACCTACAAGCAACTTAACAGCGACCTGGCCACCAGCCCTAACCAGGAACGTGTTTTACGCGCAATGATACGCAACCTGCAGGTACAAACACAAGTACTTACACAGCAGCTTGATGTTATTGAGCAGTTAAACAAATCAAAAAAGGAACAGAACAATGAAACTAAAAGCATATAAGCCCGCGCTGCTGTTAATGGCGCTTTTTATAGGCTGTACAGCGGGGCTTGCCCAAACTATATCTATACAAACAAAGCCCTCACTATCGGTGAGCACAAGTTTTGATAATACCGGTTTCGAGCTGAAAATGGATAACCTGGCGCAGAATTTAAAGGCCGATCTGAAAGATTTGGGTAAACATATTTCGGCAACAGTAAATAACATTACATCGAATATAAAGATTGAGGACAATGAAAGTGATTCCTCTTCTGCAATTAGTCTGAACTTTGGTGATTTGCTTAGCAATCTTAATTTAGAGTTTTCGAAAAATGATGACGCATCTGATGCGAATGGGCCGGGTATAAGAGAAAAAAATTACAGTAAAAGCTACCCGCTTGACGCCAATGACAAAATAAGGCTGAGCAACCAATATGGAAAAATAACTGTAAATACCTGGAATAAAAGCCAGGTGAGGGTCGACATAGAAATTAAGGCCGAGGCCGGCAGTGAAAGTGATGCGCAACGCCTGATTGATGGGGTACAAATACACGATAATAAAAATGGCGACCAGGTGTCATTTACCACCGACATACAGCATGATGACGACGATGAAGGCTTCTGGAGTTTTTTTAATTTTGGAGGAAAAAACAAGAAGCATAAGCTGAATATAAATTATGTTGTTTATATGCCCGCCCAAACTGACTTAAATGTTGAAAGCAGCTTTGGCTCAATATTCTTGCCCAGTCTTAATGGAAGGGTCCGGATCGTAGCCTCACAAGGCAGCGTAACAGCGCAAAGCCTATCGAGCAACTACAACGAAATTGAGGGCAGCTATTGCAGTTTAAAAGTTTCTGCTATGAATGGTGGCAGGCTTGCTTTTTCGTACGGAAGCGTTGATGTAGAAGAATGCAACAATATCAGGGCCGATTTAAGCTACGCTGCGTTTAGGTTAGGAAAGTTGAATAACACAGCCGACGTAAATTTAGCGTATGGCGGTGGGTTTAAAATAAGAGATCTTTCCAACTCATTTAAAAAGCTAAATATTAACACATCCTACTCAGATATATCGTTGGGCATATCTCAGTCGAGTAATTTCGACTTTGATATTGTAACCAGCTATGGAAGCGGGTTCAAATACAACGACAACAAAGTAACTATAACCGCCAAAAATCCACCGGAAGGAAGTAAGCATGTAAGCATGACACATAGTTATAAAGGTTATGTCGGCAAAGGCAACTCCGATTCGCATATCGCCATAAACTCAAGCTACGGCGGAGTGAATTTTGAATAGGCACTAATTTTTTTGAATTAAGACGAATTTCACGAATTGATTTTCTGTATCGTCTTCTCAATAGTCGCCTTATTCGTTTCAGATTTTGCCAGCTTCAACGCAGTTTTCAAATGCCGGATTGCTTTTTTATTATCCAACTCGGTATACAAAAAACCAAGCAGCGAATAGTACAAATGGCTGTCTTCCAGCTTTAGCTTTTCAGCTTCGGCAATGGCCGCGGGTTTGCCATTGGCTTTGGCAAGGGCATAGGTGCGGTTAAGTGCTGCCATGGGCGAGTACTCAATGGTCAGCAACCTGTTGTATAGCTGCAAGATGCTCTCCCATTTTTCTGTGCTGTCCTCGTGATGGGTGTGCCACCAGGCTATGCCGGCTTCAATATGATATTTTGTTAGCTGGTTACCGGTGGCAGCATTATTTAAAAAATACTTGCCACGTTCAATCAGCTCAACATCCCAAAGGCTGGTGTCCTGGTCGGGATATAACACCTGTTCGCCGTCGGCGTTTATACGGGCATCAAACCGCGATGCATGGAAGCACATTAAAGCCATCATGGCGTTTACTGTCGGTTTGTTGGTTGCTTCGTTTATGGTAAGCAGGTAACACAGGCGCATGGCTTCTACACACAAATCCTTCCGCACGCTTGTGTTTTGCGAAACAGAATAATAACCTTCGTTAAACAACAGGTAAAGGGTAGTCAATACATTTTCGAGCCGCTTGTCAATTTCCGAATTTGGCGGGAACGCTATTTTCACATTATCCTCGCGCAGTTTGGTTTTGGCCCTTAAGAGGCGTTTGTTAATGGTTTCTTTATTGCTCAGGAAGGCATTTGCAATTTCTTCGATACCAAAACCGCAAAGTATACGCAATGAAAGGCCTATCTGTGCTTCGGCCGGGATAGATGGCTGGCAGATAGCAAACATCATTTGCAGCTGGCTATCTATAATGTTATTGTCGGACAGGTCAATTTCTATTTCGTGCAGCTCGGTATTGCTGTACTGAAGTTCCGTGGTTATTTTTTCGCTGAAAAGTTTGTTCCTGCGCAGGTAATCGCGGGCTTTGTTTTTGGCAACGGTGTAGAGCCATGCCGCAGGGTTATCTGGCAGGCCCTTCAGGCCCCACGTTTCTGATGCCAGCAGGAAGGTATCGCTGGCAATATCTTCGGCAATTTCGATATGCTCAAAACCAAACAGCTTAGCCAGTACAGCAGTAATTTTGCTAAACTCGGTGCGGAATAAATGCGGTATCAGTTCCTTTTGCTCCATCATAAAAAAGGCCTGTGCAATAATACAAAGGCCAGGTATTTTTGAACATAAACAGTGTAAATTAATGTTGAATATCCAACGCAAAAGCTTTATTACTCTATTATTCGATATTCAACATCCGGGATTCAATACCCATTCAATTACATCGGGTTAATGTCGCGCACTTCAACATTGCCGCCAAATTCAAAAATGGGGCAGCCTTTTGCAATTTCCACAGCTTCATCATAGGTTTCAACGGTAATAATCGAGTAGCCGCCGATCAATTCTTTAACTTCGGTGTAAGGGCCGTCAGTAACCACATTGTTTGGCCTTACCACGCGGCCTTCAGAGCCTAAACGGTTACCCGGGCTATTCAACTTGTTTTGTGCTGCAATGCCGCCAATCCAGTCCATCCATTTTTTTGTTACAGCCTGCATTTCTTCGGGCGAGCCGGTAGGCTGGTTTTTGTAGTCGTTCCTGTAAACGAAAAGAAAATCTTTCATGATGTTTAGTTTTTAATGTTTATACCTCGATGACGAACTGACAATTACCGATTGGACAAAAAGAAAAAATTAATTTGAAAAACATCAGCCGGCTGAAAAAGCTATCCTCAATACACCCTGCAAAGCAACCCTTTTAAATACTCCCCTTCCGGAAATGACGAACGCACCGGGTGATCTTCCGGCTGGCAAAGCTGGTTTATAAATTGTACCTGCTTCCCGGCATCAAGCGCAGCCCAGGCCAGTACTTGTTTAAATGTTTCCATGTTCATGGCCCCCGAGCAGGAATAAGTTGCCAGCAAGCCGCCTTTGTTCAACAGCAACATACCCAGCCTGTTCAAATCCTTGTATGCCCGTGAAGCTTTGTCCAACGCCGACCGTGATGGTGCATACTTTGGCGGATCGAGTACTACAATGTCAAACAGTTCGCCATCCTCCCGCAGTTTGCGGAGTTGTTTATTTACATCGGATGTTATGGTTGTTACTTTATTGGCATCAAATCCGTTCAGCAATACGTTTTCTTTTAAGGTTTCAACAGCCAGGGCTGAACTATCAACAGACATAACTGCAGCAGCCTGGTTTTGCAGGGCATTTAAAGTGAAACCACCGGTATAGCTAAAGCAGTCGAGTACTTTTTTGCCTTTGGCATGGGTGGCCACAATTTTTCGGTTGTCGCGCTGATCGCAGTAGAAGCCCGATTTCTGGCCTTCGGCGATGTTGATGTTGTATTTAATTCCGTTTTCAATTACCTCAACCCTATCAGGCGGATGTGTGCCGGCCAGTACTATGTTTTGTGTTTGCAATCCTTCATGACCACGCGATGTAGCATCACTTTTATCGAAAATGCTTTCTGGTTTTAGGATGCTGTTCAACTCATCTATAATGCAAGGCATCATTTTTTCGATACCCGAGGTAAGTACCTGCACCGCCAAATGATCGGCGTATTTGTCAACGATCAACCCTGGCAGGTAGTCCGATTCACTGAATATTAAACGGCAGGTGTTGGTAATTCCATCAACCAGAACTTCGCTGCGGCTTTCAACAGCTACGGCCACCTTATTTTTAAACCACTGCTCGTTAATTTCAACGGTTTCATCCCATTCCAGCAAGCGCAGGGCAACACGCGATTGGTCGTTGTAAAAACCATAGGCCATAAATGCGCCTTTAGCATCAATAAGTTTAACCACGTCGCCATTGCCGGGCTTGCCCTTCACCTTTTCAATAGCCCCTGAGAACACCCACGGATGGCGATGCAAAACAGCTTTTTCTTTACCCTTTTTTAATACAACCTCAATCATGGTTGCAAAGGTATTAAATCAGTTGGCAGTTTTAAGTTGGCAGTGGGCAGGAAACCAAGCTTCTTTTCCGGCAAAATCCTATAATCCCAAAAATCCAATAAATCTTAGTTTAGTTGGGCTTTTGCCAAAAATATCCAGGATTATTGGTGGCATATTCAATTGTGCCCTTTGAAACGGCTTTAAGCTGATTCTGAATAGTGCTATAGCCGCCGGGGTACAGGTTAATATACTCAACGTCTTTTACAATCTTGCGGGTCTCTAAATCCCAATCACTTCTAAGCGCGCACCTAAGCCAATACAGGTTTTTCGACATGTAGCGGCCCAGGTAATCTTGTTTTGTTTGCATCACTTTGTTGTTCCAGTTGGCGTCTTCATTTAATACCAGCGGTTTATCGGCAATTAGCCGCTCGCGCACTTCCTCAATATTCAGTAAGTTGCCCTGGTCGTCGCTTACATAAGCGTTAAAAGTAGGATCCATCCACACCCATTTGTTCAATGTCTTCGACCACACTACCGTGATTACGTGGCAGTCAAAATCGGCGGTGTCCTTTGGCATACAGGTTACCAGCCGCGCCTTAAAGCCTTCGGCCTGGTAGGCGTCTTTCAATACGGTTGCCATCATGCGGCAATTAACGCCGCGATCGTCCTTTTTGCATACTGCAATTATATCCAGCGCATTTCGCGATGGCGGGTTGTTCGAGTTACCATCGTGCCTTACTACGTTGTGCGCCCAGTACAGCAGGTTTTTAATTTTGCTTATCTCGTCGCCAACGCCGCTGACGGAATCGAGATTGAATTTGATTTTGAAATCAACAAGCTCGGGTGCGGATGGCGATTGATAGGTAAACGCCGGCAGGCCTGTAGCTGCGTTACTATAGGTCCCGGCATTTTTCAAAATATAGCCATAGTCGTATTTTCCGCGTATTTGGCTCAATAGTTTTATAAACGTAGGATCATCGCGCAGGCTGTTTAAATCGCTGTCGACATTTGCATTTGCATAATTGCTGAAGCCGTCATCAACTGCCTTTTTAAACCACGCGATAGCTTCTGGTTTTTGTCCGTTTAATGCAGTATAGCAGGCCTGGTTATAATAAAGGCTTTGTGTAAGGCCCTGGCTGTTTTGCTTTGCAGCGGGAGATAATTTATCGTAACGGCCAAGCCATTCATTGATAACCGCGATTGACTTTGGGTAATCTTTTTCTTTAGAGGCGACCTGCATAGCGCTCTCCATTTTTACGCAATATTTATTAAAATCAGCGGATTCGTTGCTTTCCTGCGCTTTTGCAGTAAATGCGCCTAAACAAATAACATATAGCAGGAGTAATTTTTTCATTGTTTTAAGATTTTATGTAAGATGAAAATTTGAGGCAAAAGGTTGCCTGGCGGAATAATTTTGAATTTGTTCCGGTAATGTTTTGACCAAAAATGAGCCCCACCTAAATCCTCCCAGGTAGGGAGGACTTAAAAAAACAAACGCGGGCGAAGCTAAAGTCTCCCCTACAGGGGGAGATTTAGAGGGGGCTATTACCCTGTATCCATCGCCTTTTTTACTGCCTCTTTTTTATTACGCGAAACGGGGATTTCATTGCCGTTAAACAAAAGCAGGAAATCGCCATATTCCTTTTTCCAGCTTTTAACAAACCGTTTATTCACCAGGTGAGATTGATGACACCGGATAAACCCATAATCTTTTAATATCTCTTCGTACTCATAAATCGGTTTGCAAACCAGCAGTTCTTCCCCGTCCTGCAAATAGAAAGTGGTATAATTATTTGACGATTCGCAGCGCACAATCTCGCCGGTTTTGACAAAGCGGGTTTCTTTAAGCGTAGTTAGCGCTATCCGCTGCTCATCCCTGTTCTGCTGCCCTTTTAACAAATGGATGAGGTTTTCGAGTTGCAGGTTCTGTGCTTTAAGTTTGCACTTCTTTATCGCCCGTTCAACCGCGTTTTGCAGGTCGTTAATATCAATGGGCTTTAGCAAATAATCAATCGCTGCAAAGCGCATGGCCTGTATTGCATATTGATCGTAGGCGGTGACAAATATTACCTCAAAATCATAACTGCTCAATCCCCTCAGCAAATCGAACCCTGTTTTACCGGGCATCTGTATATCTAAAAACACAATATCCGGGCTGTGTTTTAAAATAATACCTGTGCCATCATCAGCATTTAAAGCCGTGTCGCAAACAGTAACCTGCGGGCAGTAGGTATTTAGCAGCCCCTGCAGGTTAGTCAGATTGTGCTTTTCATCGTCAATTAAAACGGCTTTAATGCTCATAGGAACCAGTTATTAAAGGTAAGCTCAATATCTGCACCGGTTGGCTTGTTCTTTTTCACCTCAAATTTAATTGATTGGCCTTTTGTAAATTCGTTCAATAACTTTATACGGTCGTGAGTGAGTTTTAGTCCAAACCCATCAGTATTTGTATTTCCCAAAAATCCGGGGCCGTTATCTTTAATATTTACTATCATGTTATTGTCGCACCTCGTAAAATTAACCGTTACTTCGCCTTTCTCCTGCAACGCCGAAATGCCGTGCTTTATGGCATTTTCGACCAGCGGTTGCAGCAACAGCGATGGTATCTCCGTTTCATAAGCATTGATATTTTTATCGATAGTAACATGATAGGTAAATCCAAACCGCAGCTGCTCAAGTTTCAGGTAGGTTTCTAAAGTTAGTATTTCTTTATCTAACGATGTTTGGTCCTTATTACTGTTATTTAACGAATCGCGCATCAAGCGGGCAAAGTCCGAGAGGTAGCTGTTGGCGCCTTTTATATCCTGTTTGTTTATCAGGCCCTGTATCGAACTCAATGCATTAAAGATAAAATGCGGGTTAAGCTGGGCATAAATACTTTTAAGCTCCAGTTGCAGCTTGGTTTTTTTTGCCAGTTCCTTCTCGGCATTCTCTTTTTGTTTAACATGCCTTACCATGAAAAAAACAAAGCCCAGCGAAGCACAAGATAATATCCCGGCGATGATCTTAAACAGCAGGGAATCATACCAGGGCGTTTTAACTTCAAACGGATAAGTGGTTACATGTTCGCGCTGCGCGGTGTAGCGCATTTTTAACAGGTACCGGCCTGGTGCGAGGCTTTTTAGCCAGATGAAATTATTATCAAAATCGTTGTATTTCCAGGGGGTAATGGTATTATCATTTTTTACCAACTCGTACTCCAGTTGTTCTTTGTGGTAAATATCGGTGCTGAAATAAAACACCAGGTTATTTTCCGTGGGCGCAACTATTAGTTTCTTTGGCAAGTAGCTAAACCGATCAACCTGATCGACCGGATACTTCATCTTCCATTTGTCAATTTCGGCTGCATCCTGCCGGTAGCTCCACGGGTGAGCAAGCCTTTTTAGAAAAAAGTTCAGCTCATCAGGAAGGTATATCTGGCTGATAGTCGGTTTAACGGGCTGCCATTTTACCACAGCGGCAGCGACAATTTTCCCCGAGTTTTTTAACCGTACATCAACAACCAGCCGGCTGCCAATGCCGGCGCTGTAACCGCCCAGGTAAGCCATCTGTGGCATTGACGATGCGGATTGCACCATATAGTCGGTAAAGCTCGCGGGCTTTTGCCAGGGCGCTATTACCGCACCGTTTTTAATCATCACCCTGAACTCGTAATTATTGGCATTACCTTTATTTACACCATGCAGAAAAAATTGTGCCTTCGCCGTATCGTAAGTGATAATGGCGACAAAGTTTAGCGGGCGGTTACGGATAAACGCCGTGTCTTTTTTCAGTGCCTCAGTAAGCGCGGCGCAGCTGCCATCGCCCCAAAATGCATTGTTAATTTCTTTAATTGCCGAAACTATACCAATATTACCCGGTTTGTCAGTTAGCCCGCTTGGATAGCTTTGCGAGTATGTACCCCATATTATTTGTGCATTTGCAGGTTTTGCTAACGCGATGGTTATTGTTAACAGCAGGAATATCTTTTTCATTTTGTTTGATTTATACTCAAATGTCTGCTGTTTATAAATGTTATTTGCGGGCGATGTGAATTGGGTAGCGTGTGGTGTGAATTTGGTTTAAAAAGCGAATTGATTATAAGAAGGCAAGGAAAATCGCCGGTAGCTTAACCCCCGATATGGTCCCACCCCACAACGCTATATTTCGTCCTCTCCTGATTTTCTGAACCACCGTATATTAGCGTTTTGTGCACTTCGGCCGGCAACGCAAGTTCACCAAACAAATCCATCCCGTTAAACAACACCGGGGAAATGGTTTGTGTGGCTTTGACCTCAAAAACATCAAAACCACCAGGCTTTCTTAGTAACATGTCAACCTCGTTGCCTCCACGGTCCTGCCAAAAATAATATTCGCGGTGAAGGTATTGATGCTGGTTTTGCTTTTGATACTCCGCGATAATCATATTCTCAAAAAGATTACCTTTTAACCTGTTTTCAATTAATTCGTGACCTGTTCTTATTCCTAACAGGTGGCTTAACAAGCCGGTATCGTAAAAGAACAGTTTGGGGCTTTTAACCAATCGCTTATTAAAATTTTCGTGATATGGCTGCAGCAGGAAAATAATGTAACTGCTTTCCAATATAGATAACCATGATTTAGCGGTAGGTTGTGATATATCGCATTCATTTGCAATAGCGCTAATGTTTAGCAACTGGCCTGCGCGAGTGGCACATAAGCTCAAAAATGTACGAAACAGCTTTAAGTCCCTGATATTTAAGAGCTCCGTTACGTCTTTTTCAATATAGGTTTGGATGTAGTTGGCGTAAAACACTACCGGGTCAATATCCCTGTCGAAAATAGCTGGATAAAATCCTTTTATAGCTGCAGAAGCATAGGAGCTGTCCAGTAAACCAACTTGTTTCAATTCCTTAAAATCCAAAGGCAGTAATTTAAACAGCGCCACCCTGCCAGCAAGCGTCTGGGTTATATTACTTAGCAGGTGGAAATTTTGCGAGCCTGATAAAATATACTGCCCCATCTGTCTCGACTCATCAACTCTGCCCTGGATATAGGAGAATAGCGCAGGCACGCGCTGTACTTCATTGAAAATTACTTTTTCATTATATTGATTCAGAAAGCCGACAGGATCATCAGTTGCAAAGGAACGTGTATCCGGATTTTCCAACGAGATATATCGGTAATCTGCAAATAATTCTCTCAACAATGTGGTTTTTCCCGATTGCCTTGGACCAGTTAGGGCAAGAACCGGGAATTTAGATTGCTGGGCAGCTATTATTTGCGCAATTTGACGGTTAATATACATTTATCAGCATTTAAGTATAGTCAAATTTAGTGCTTATTTTGAATTTGCCGGCATTTCATTTTGAATTTGCCATTGTTTAATTTTGAATTTGTCAACATTCTATTTTGAATTTGCCCCAAAAAATGTTTAAATAATCAATAACAATCCATTTCATCGAGTAGGAAGTAAGGGATTATTTCCCTTACTGTCCTCTCACACCACCGTACGTGCCGTTCGGCATACGGCGGTTCAATAAACATTAACAGTTTTTCAGCGGGGTGGTGATGTC
>NZ_JAMXOE010000035.1 GCF_024055575.1 Mucilaginibacter flavidus
TCCTTCAGATTCCTCCTCGCGAAGGACACCCTTGCCTTGGGTTAACGCTTCCCACTATCAAGGCGCGTTCGGGACTTCCACCCTATAGTTTGCGCCCGTGCCGGGCGCACACAAAAAACAGCCTGGTCAGTAAACCAGGCTGTCGCGTTTAATTGTGTAATTTTTTATTTGCAGTCCTTCTGCATTTTATTGCGATGGCGGGCAAATTTGCATAAAGGTTAAGGCGCTGCTTGCTTCGTACGATTGTATTACACCGGTTGGGCAGGCAACTGCATAGTTGCGATAAGTAAGGTCACGGGCCTTATCACGGTTTGTCCATGCGGTGTTTACATTTTGCTGTATCCAGCTTAAGTATTGCTGCTGGCCACCATCGTTAATCAGCATAATTATGTACTGGGCAAATCTGGCCTTCAGCATACCTTGCTCGTTGAAATCGCATTCCGCGGGTAATATACCGTCAACGCACATATTATTTTGGTGTAATACGGCTTAAGGACGTATCTGTAACTCCCAAATATGAGGCGATATTTTTTAGTGGTGTATGCTGGAAAATTTCGGGATTGGTTTTTAACAAATGATCGTAACGTTCTTCGGCGGTTTCAGTGATCATGGTAAGCATACGGGTTTTTAATGCTGCGAATCCTTTTACAAGCACCCCGCGGCCAAACTCACGAAACTCCGGCAGGGCATGGAAAAGGTTATTCAACTGCTCAAAGTTGATAAACCACCCCTCACAATCGGTAAGAGCCTGTATGTTTTCCTGCGACCGGGTGCGGTTAAAAAATGATGAAATTTCAAATACTATTTGCCCCGGCGAACAAAGGTTGGTAGTTACCTCGTTGCCTTCAGTATCATAGGCAAAGCAACGCAGGTATCCTTTATCTAAAAAAAAGTATTCGTCAGATATTTTACCTGCAACCAGCAGCAACTGGCCCTTGGCGACGGTTTTAAAAGCAAAATGGCCGGCAATTTCATTCCGTATAGCCGGCGAATTGAGGTTTCCCCTTTGAAAAAATTCGAGAAGTCTTTCTTTGCTCATCAATACCGTCTTAGGTATGCGAATATAGTTATAAGGCAATAACATTCTTTAAGAAAGGAGGAGGGAATTAATATCCTCAAACAATACCCCGCGTAGTTAAAAAAGGCCACATGGGTTAATACAGAGCATTTTTTTCAATTTGTTTCCTAACTTAGTAATTCGGCGACACGCAAATAAATGACAGACCATCAATACCCAAAATTATATTTTTACCGCCGTATAGTGCAGGCGAAAATCTATATTGATGACCATTACGGCGACAATATCGATTTAAACAATATCGCCGATGAAGCTTATTTCTCAAAATTCTATTTCATCCGTGCGTTTAAAAACACCTATGGTAAAACCCCGCACCAGTATTTAATTTATGTGCGGATTGAAAAAGCCCGCGAGTTATTAAAAACCGGCACGCCGGTTTCCGAAGTCTGTTATACTGTCGGCTTTGAAAGTTTAAGTTCGTTCAGCGGGCTGTTTAAACGGGTTGCGGGCTTAAGTCCTTCTGCTTACGTGGCTAAGCAGCTAAATCTGCAACAACAAATAAAAAAATCTCCACTGAGTTTTGTCCCGGCCTGCTTTGCTGAAAAAAGCGGCTGGCTATAAAAACAGCAATTTTAAAGAAATGATTACCTTACCGGCAAGCGTTATTTGCATCATAATATGGAAACAATATTTGACCAAAATACACGGGATAAGATAATTGCCCGGATAAACACGTTAACCGAAAGTAACGCCGCCCAATGGGGCAAAATGGATATCCGCCAGATGCTGGCGCACTGTACCATGTACGAAGAAATGCTGCAGGGAAAAAGAAAATTTAAAAGGATATTTTTAGGCCGCCTGTTTGGCAAAGTCGCCATGAAGGATATTATTGGCGATGCACGCCCCGTTAAGCGAAACCTGCCGACAATTCCTGAACTAAAGGTATTTCCACCGGGCATCAATTTCGCCGCCGAGAAAAAGAAATGGATAGCTTTACTGGAGGCTTATACAAATTTTGGAAACATGGATTCGGAGCATGCTTTTTTCGGAAAAATAACTAACCAACAGATAGGCTATTTATCTTATAAACACGCCGACCATCACCTGCGGCAATTTAATAGTTAACCATAATACCAAACACATGATAACTACGCTAACGCACATGAATGTATTTGTTCTTAACCAGGACAGTGCATACGAATTTTATACCAAAAAACTGGGCTTTAAAGTAATAGTTGATGTGCCTATGGGCAATGGCCAGCGCTGGCTTACCGTTGCTCCGCCTGAGCAGCCCGGTTTGGAGATTAACTTAACACCTGTGGCAGAAGGCCACTGGTACGGCAAGGAGGCCGCCGAAAGCTTGCGTGCATTGATAAAAGCCGGCACCTTTGGCTGCGGTGTTTTTACCTGTAACGATGTATACGCAACTTACGAAGAACTAAAAGCAAAAGGCGTTGAGTTTACCAAAGCCCCAAAAAAGGAATTTTATGGCACCGAGGCGTTGTTTAAGGACGACTCGGGAAATTGGTTTTCGCTGGCCCAACTTATAAAAAATTAAGAGTAAAAAAACCGATGAAATCGATATTTGACAAGCCGACCAGGGACGAACTGATTGGCAGGATTAACACGCTTAACGAAAATAGCACCGCCCAATGGGGCAGCATGAATATTTACCAGATGCTGAAACATTGCGTACTGGCCGAAGAAATGTATTTGGGTAAAACAAAACATCCCCGGATGTTTTTGGGCCGCCTGCTTGGCCAGTCTACTTTAAAAAAAATACTGAAAGATGAAACCCCAATGAGCCGGAATGCACCTACAGCGGCAGCCTTTAAGGTTACCGAAAAAGAAGGTGATATATCCGCCGAAAAAAAGAAATGGATTGCGCTGACTGAAGAATATGCTAACTATCAGCCCCCGTACCTGGTGCATTGGTTTTTTGGGAAAATGACGCCGGAGCAGGTTGGGCAGTTTGTGTATAAACATGCCGATCATCATTTGCGGCAATTTGGGGCGTAATTTAGCTCCTTTATAAGCGACTTCTCAAAGCAACCTCACCCCGATTTGCAGCGTATATTTATTGAACCTTTTAACAGGCAATTTGTGATGAGGCTTAAATGAAAAAACTTTTTTCCTCCCTCCTTTCGTGGCGATGCCTTGCAGCCCTGTTCGCCGTGTTAATGGTTAGCACCCCGTTTGCCATTAACAATTATCTTGTTGATAAGGGACCGAGTTGGCTGGGACTGGATGTATCGTGGAAAATGACGCTTGACTATGCGTTTGCCAAACATTGGGTATGGGGTAAGGATATTGTATATACTTATGGACCGCTCGCCAATCTTTCCACCCGCACCGGGCTGGGATTTCCTGCGTGGGCAATGGTGGTATTTGATGTTTTTTTAGTCCTCAACTTCTATTTTGTTTTTGCCGATTTTATAAAAAACAATGCCAGTAAGCCGCTGGCTATTGCTATAGTTATATGCCTGGCGTTGCTGGTTAATCCCTGTTTTGGGTCAGACACCGCATGGATTTTATTGTTCTTTATTATCTATTGGATGATAAAGACTTTTGACAAGCCGCGCCCCCTATACCTTGCCATACTAATTACGCTAACCATATTGGCCTTTTATATAAAAATGAATACCGGCCTTATCGCCATGGTATTGTTGTGCAGTCATTTTATCAATCTGTTTACTGCAAAAAAATTAACCATTATAAACATGTCTGGTTGGTTTGCCTGGTTTATTGTACTCATCATGTTATCGGCCATATTGCTAAATGTTTCAATTTTAGGTTATATAACCGGCTCGCTCGAAATAATAAAGGGATATAACGATGTGATGTATCTTGATGAAAGCCATGCTGTAATTGAGACCGCGCTATATTTGCTTTTTCTGGCGATGCTCGCGTTACTTTTATATAGTTTATGGCGACAGGTAGCCGCGAAAAAACATAACCAAATCATGTACACAATTGCGGGCATCGTATTCCTATTCCTGTTGCAAAAACAAGCTGTTTTGCGCAATGATGCGCAGCACTTGTACGAATATTTTTCCTTTGCCCCTTTGCTGCTGCTTTGCAATTTTACAGCCGGTAATCATCAAAAATCAACTTTAAAGTACTCGCTGATCATTCTGATTTTTGCACTTGGGTTTGTGCTGTATAATCGCGGGCTTGCTTATTCGCTCAGTAGCCGGATAACAGCACCTTTTACCTATATAAAACAGGTTGTTGATCATAACAAAGCAGCACACCTTAGCCAACCCGGGAAACGGTATATACCCCAGCGGGTACTGGATATTATCGGCAATAAAACGGCGGATGTTTTCCCCTGGGATAGCGAGTATGTGATTGAAAATAAGTTGAACTATAAACCCCGGCCGGTATTCCAGTCGTTTTCGGCCTATACCGAAGGCCTTGAAAAAATCAATTACGATTACTTTGTAAAACAGGCCCCAAATTTTTTGATATACGATTATGACGCTATCGACAACAGATACCCGTTTAACGACGAAAGCCTTGCAAATCTTTTCATCCTGCGCAATTATACGCTGGCTGATACTTTCGCATCTAACCAAAGGCAGCGCCTTGTATTACAGCGGAACGATAAGACTGCACCATTGCAATTTAAACACATCAAACGGTTTGAGTTTTCCCCGGCCGACACCATACCGGTAACCAATTTCAATTTTATAAAGCTGGATGTACAATATAACCTGCCGGGCAAAATAAAAGCATTTGTAAACAAACCTCCGCGTGTGCAGATCAGTTATATGCGGGCAGATGGTAAATGGTTTACCTACAAAACGTCGCCCGAGCTGTTAAAGATGGGGCTTTATGTTGGCTGTTTGGTTACCAATGATGACGAATACATCGCCCTTTTAAATGATAAACCTGCTGCAGCTATTAAAAAAATTAAGTTAATTGTTAACGGTAGTCTTTTCAGCGGGAAGGGTTTAATGGATATCTATTTGGTTAACCACCATTCATTATTAAACAAACCAGCTCCTGATGAGCATAATTATTAAGATAAGTATCCAAAACAAGAGCGTAAGGCTCATCTCCCTGCCGAGAAAAAGAGAAATTTTCACCCAAAACTTAGTTGGCTTATTGTCTTCTTTCACCCGGCCAGGCCTTTAGATATTATTATATCTAAATCTAATATATTTTATGGCTTACTATATTATTTTGAAAAAAACATTTTTTTATTAGAAGTTAATTGACGACTCTCTAATGCGGAACGGGTTCATCATGATCGTCATCGTCCGGCTTCAGTTCCGACTGAATGATCTTTTTCTCAAATACCTTTTCGTCCTTCTGGTTTCTTTTAATCAGCCAGATTACTAACAAGGCCATAAGTAGTAAAAACGGGATAAGCCACCAATAATTAATTTCCATAGCATTAAATTTGAATGATATAAATGTAAACATTGGCTTTCGTATCCGGGTAAATTGCTACATTTAAACCATCCCCGGTATTTTAAAAATGGACCAGCAACTTTGGCAAAACATATTGGATTTTAACCTGGATGAGCCGGTAAGTGCTTACAGCTTTTCAACCCGGCTTGAGAATGAGAATTTCTGGACGGTTAATTTCGCGCAGGGTGCTATTATCGAATATAAAAAATTCATGTACCTGGCTGCAGTTTCGGAGTACATGGTTTCACCATCACCTATCGTTGATGTGATTTGGCACCAGCACCTGGTTTTCACGCAATCATACGATGAGTTTTGCAAGGTTTTGGGCAAAAAAATAGCTCATGTCCCAGCCACACATCACAACACGGATTTTGAAAAGTTTAAATCGGCCGGCGAACGGACCGGCAGGTTATACACCGAAAACTTCGGGCCTCAGCCGCCGGAGTTTTGGGAATACGAAGACATGTACGGGTCGCTACAAATGCCGCAATCTTCGTCGACACCGATAAAGGTTACCGCCGTTGGCGTACCTATTTTGCTCGCGGCAGCTTTCGGCGCCTTTTGGTTATTCCGGCCGACGTATGTGCTCATAAACAACCCCGATTTTTCACTTTACTACCTGCTGATAATTGGCGCGTGTTTTATAGCGCTCGAATTCTATAACCTCGTTACACTTAACGGGATAATCGGCAGCCGGCAAAAGTGTGCCTTTGTATTTAATTTATCAGCGCTCGAACTGGTTTATCTTCGCAAAAATAAAATAGCGGACGTAATTAATGGCGTAGTGAGCCAACTGGTTTCCTCTGGAAAAGTATCAGTCTTCCCCAATAATTCGCTGGCGATAACTGATTCCGCCGCGATGAATACCCCGGTTGAAATTTGTGTGCTGCAAACTATCGATGCCAACCCTAACGTGGGCTACGATTCGCTGGTAAACCAAATGGCGTTAAAGCCCGCATTCAATAAAGCAGCCCGGGCCATGGACGGCCTTAACGCGTATGTTTGCAGCTCAAAACAATTCATCGGGCTGTACATAACAAACTTTGTGCTGTTTGCCATTGTGTTTGCATTAGGCGGCGGAAGGCTGATAACCGGGGTTACCAGGGACAGGCCGGTTACATTGATCGCAATTGTATTAGTTGCTTTTGCCATCTTCGCTTTTATTTACCTGCAGCGTTTAACATCGGCTGTCGGCACTATTACCCTGCCTAAGTTTTACTACAAAAATATAGTACCACAAAAATCTGAAGACGATTGGGAATGGCACTATTTTGCAATAGGCAGCATCGCATTTGCGGCCACATTTGCGCCTTTGGCAAGCTTTGCCGATCGCGGCCAAAGTTCGGGCTGGGGAGGCGGGGATTCAGGTTCGTCCGGCGGTTCAAGCTGCGGAAGTTCATGCGGTGGAAGTTTTTGCGGAGGGTGTGGTGGGAGTTAGCCTTACAGCATTCTGAAGATTGGCGCAACGCAGGGAAAGTAGTGGTTGGGTTATTTGCAACAAATTTTAATGAGAGCCATTAATTTAGCTCTATGGCTTGTTTTCTAATAGCAAACCCCTTATATTTGTTTTCTAATAGTAAACCAACAAAGTTTCATGTTTAATATTATTAACAGAAAAACACTTTTGGCTTATGCGGAAAAATATCCAAGTGCAAAAAATGCCTTATTCGAATGGTACTACGAGTTTCTTTCGAGTGATTTTAAAAACTTTCAGGAATTAAAAGCAGTACATGGTAAGGCAAGTTTGGTAGGCGATGACCGCGTTGTTATCAATATAATGGGGAATCATTACAGGCTGGTCATTCGGGTGGTATTTGTTTATAAAACCATCCAAATAAAATGGTTTGGAACCCACAGCGAATACGATAAAATAGATGTGACAACGATTAAATTCAAAGGATAAACAAATGGATTTACAAATTATTAAAACAGAGGCAGAATATGAACATTTACTTGAATGGGCAGATAATCAATTTGATTTAGGCATGAGCCCGGAAACTGCTGAAGGAGGAAAATTACAAATTGCATTGTTGCTCATCAAACAATATGAAGATGAACATTACCCTGTACCCTCGCCAGACCCGATTGAAGTTGTAAAGCTAAAAATGGAGGAAAGAGGACTTATTAATAAAGACCTTGTGAATTGGATTGGCAGCAAAGGCTATGTATCTGCTTTACTCAGTGGTAAAAAGCCCCTAACTTTGCGGATTGCTAAGATATTTCACCAAAAATTGGGAATCCCTGCCGAGGTACTACTGGCATAAGAAATGGTTATTATCTTAATTTATGCCTGATTCTTCTCCAGCCATAAGAATAGAACATTTTATCTTTTCACAAATCTATCCTTCAACACCATGCTCATTACCTCATTCAAATAGCTTTGCCCTACGGTTATTTTTGTATTACCAACATACAGCATGTTTCCTTCAATAGTGGTTATAAAATCAAGGTTTACAATATGGCTTTTGTGTACCTGCAAAAATTTACCAGCTGGCAGATTTTCTAAAATGCCTTTAATGGTTAGGTAAGCAACCAGCTTGCCGGTTGTGGTGTAAAGTGTTATATAATTGGCGAGGGCCTCAATGTACGCGAGCTCATCAAACAGCACTTTTTCTATTTTGCCATCGCACTTTACAAAAATGTAGTTGGCCTCTATAACTCCAGCCGCAGGCTTTTTCTGTTTCAAAGTATGCAGTTCGAGCGCCTTTTGCGACGCTCTTAAAAAACGCTCAAGCGAAAATGGCTTCACCAGGTAATCAACCACAGCCAGCTCAAAACCGTCTAAAGCGTACTGTCCATAAGCGGTCGTCATAATAACCATCGGCAAATTATTGGCCGACCGCAAAAAGTCAAGCCCCGACATTTTAGGCATGTTTATGTCGAGGAAAACCAAGTCGGGTTTCAATTCGTTTATCAGCCCGGTTGCCTTTAGTGGATTTTCGGCAGTACCGGCCAACTTTAAAAAGTCAGTCTCCTCGATATATTCCTGCAACAGCTTTCGGGCTATCGGCTCATCATCAATTATAAGGCATTTTAAAGTCATACGTTACGCAAAGTTAAATTGATTTCGAAGCTGTCGCCATGATTTCCAACCGTTAGTGAATGCCTGCCGGGTTAAAGAAGCTCCAGGCGCCGCCTGGCGTTGGCTATTCCAAGCCCTGATGATTTTTCGACCGGGTTTATATAACTATCCCTGGTATTAAAGCACCTGAAACACAAATTGCCATCCTCATATTTCATACTGATATCTACCCGGTTTTCTTTAGCCTCGTTAAAGCCCACATATTTAAAAGCATTTTCAATAAAAGTAATTAATAACAGTGGAGCTACTTTTATGGGTGCAGTTATATCGCCTGCGCAAAAACTCACATTAATCCGCTCGTCCATCCGGCTTTTTTGCATTTCGATGTAGTTTTTAATATAATTCAGCTCCCGCTCAAGTTCGATTTGCTCCACATTACATTCATACAGCTGGTAGCGCAGCATCTCCGAAAAAACCAGCAGCATGTTGCGCGCTGTTTTGTTCGATTTATCGATGTGGGCGTAAATGGAATTGATGGAATTAAACAAAAAATGCGGGTTAAATTGTGCCCGCAAAAAATCGAGCTCATGCTCAGCCCGTTCCCTTTCTATCTGCTCAATATAAATACCCGACCGCACCCTGTCGGCAACAAATTTACCTATCAATATGATAACTACCCAAAACAAGATATTGATGAACGAATCCCAAAAAACAGAAAGCAGATCGGGATGAAATTTGGCGACGTTAAAAATATGAATGTTTACCAATATGGTTACCGGTACACGCAAGGCCGCCGTAATTGCAATACCGGCCAGTAAGCATAATGCAAATGCCACATATTTTTTATTATTAAGCAACCGGGGAATAGTGTAGACAGTATTAAAGTAATAGTTGGCCGCAATAAAAATAAGGTAACAAAATTGTATGGTTATAGCGCGGGTAAGCACCAGCGTATTGTTGCGGAAGATAAATATCCAAAACACATATGCCAGCCCCCAAAAAACCAGGTGTAATATAAAATTGCTTTTCTTCACTGCTTTGTAGAGCGTTAATTAGCACTCAATAAAAGTATAAAAGAACGCATTTTTATTAATTATTCTATTATCATGTGAGGTGTGCCGGGGAATCGTTTCAAATTACTATCCGCATTTTTCCCACAGGCCTGCGACCTGTGCTGGTGAATTGCGTCCCCTTGGGGCTTTGTTGATTGTTCTTCAACTTAAAGGTAAAGGAACCCAAATCTCGACGAGAAAGACAAAGCACACAGCCCCAACGGGGCGGCCCTGGTCAGCGCAGGTCGCAGGCCTGCGCTAAAACGCAATCGCCATGGTTTACTTCGCTATTGCCGGAACTATTGTTTTAATAGGTCAAGCAACTCACTGCAAATTGTATTTATCTCTTCTTCGGTATTATAATAATGTACCGATGCCCTAACCACGGTTGTTAAATTGTTTTTGTTCATAAAATAAAGCGTTGAAATGGCTTTACCTACCGAAACATTAATATGCTTTTGTGCCAGATAATTTTTCACCTGTACCGCCTCCAATCCGTTCACTGTAAAAGTTACAATTCCGCATTGTTCGGCGCCAAAGTCGTGCACGGTTATGCCGTCGATATTGCTGAGTTTGGTGCGCAATGTGGTTGCTAACATTTGGATTCGCTGCCATATTTTGTCGATACCGATCGTCAAAGCATACTCAACAGCTTTGCCCAGGCCCAGCGTAAGCGCCCGGTTTTTTTCATAAAGCTCAAACCTGCGCGCATCGGCCCTTAAGTTAAACCCGGCCGGCTTTACATCGGGTGCACTAAATCCGTCCATAAATAATGGTCTTAGTTTGTCCTGTATTTCTTTTTTTACAAATAAAAACCCCGTCCCCCTGGGCGCGCGCAAGTACTTACGCCCGGTTACCGATAGCATATCGCAGCCAATTTCTTTAACATCAACCGGCACTTGCCCTGCACTCTGGCAAGCATCAACCAAGTATAAAATATGGTGTTTGCGGGCGATCTTACCTATTTCAACTATAGGTATCATCCCCCCGGTGGTGGACGCTATGTGCGTTATGGCTATAAGTTTTGTTTTGGGCGATACGGCATTTTCCAGTTCTGTCAGCGAAAAATTCCCGTTTTCATCATTGGGGACCTGCTTGATTTTAATACCGCTATTTTTTTCGGCATTTAAAAATCCAATGATATTGGTTACGTACTCCATTTCGGAAGTGATAACTTCATCACCTGCTTTAAAGTCGATACCATTGAAGGCTATACACCAGGCCGTGCTGGCATTTTCAACTATGGCAATTTCTTCCGGTTCTGCATTAATAAGCTTTGCAATAAGGGCGTAAGTGTTCGCCAATTGCTCCCGGTATTTATATTCCGTTTCATATCCGCCGGCCAGGGCTTCTTCCTTTAAATAATCAACTACGGTATCAACAACCACATCGGGCGGCAGCGAGGCGCCGGCATTGTTAAAATGTATAACATTTGCAGTTCCGGCGGTTTCCTGCCTTAGCTCATTGAGCTCCTGATTGCTTATTACTGTTGTATCCATAGCGGGTTGATTAAACTTCAATGCAAAATAAAGGGTTTCATCAACACTAAAACAGATGCAGTTTTGTTATTTTAAAGCATAACAGATAGAAAGAACACCTGTTTCTGTTCCCGAAAAAAAGGCATAATTTTTTACCGTGATTTAAACCCCTACCTTTGCGCCCATGTCGACAACGCCCGTAAATTCAACTCCGCAGGAAAAGCAAATCCTGCACCCGCGCAACCTGCACCGCGACCGCTATAACTTTAAGGTGCTTTGCAAAAGCAACCCGGCGTTAAAACCGTTTGTGGCTGTTAACCGGTACGATATTGAATCGATAGATTTTACGAACCCAGAGGCAGTTAAAGCCTTAAACAAAGCTTTGTTAAAACATTTTTACGGGGTTGATAGCTGGGATATCCCGGATGGATATCTTTGTCCGCCAATACCAGGCCGCGCTGATTATATCCATTACTTAGCCGATTTACTTGCCGAAAACAACAATGGCGTTGTACCCACAGGCAACAAAGTAAAAATCCTCGATGTAGGCACAGGAGCTAATGTTGTTTATCCACTAATAGGCAGCAGTGCGTACGACTGGAAATTTGTTGGCACAGAGGTAGATCTTATTGCCCTTGCATCGGCAAAAAACATAATTGCTTTAAACAAACACCTAAAGGATAAAATTGACATCCGTAGACAGGCAAGCAAAACCAATATTTTCAATGGCATAATTAATGGTGGTGAGGTATTCGACGCAAGTATTTGCAACCCGCCTTTCCATGCTTCGGCGCTTGAAGCAAAGGATGCGACTGAAACCAAGTGGAAAAAGCTTGGCGTAAACCCTAACCAAAAAACGCCGCTAAATTTTGGCGGACAAAAGACCGAACTGTGGTATCCCGGTGGCGAATCGGCTTTTATTACCCGGATGATTGAGGAAAGCGCTGTTATACCTGAAAACTGCAAATGGTTCACAACGCTGGTATCAAAAAAAGAAACCTTGCCAATAGTGCAAAGAGCATTAACCAGGGTACGAGCTATTGATGTTAAAACCATCAATATGGCGCAGGGGCAAAAGGCCAGCAGGATTTTAGCCTGGACGTTTTTGGGGTAGTATACTTAGTTTCTAACGCTCATATTCAGCGTATATTTGCCGCGGGGGCGATAGAAAATGAAAGACATTACCGATATAGCGGATATTAAACTTTTTGTAAACGAGTTTTACGACAAAGTGCGCAAAGACGAGTTAATAGGACCTGTTTTTTTAGAAAAAATAACCGGCGACTGGCAGCCGCACCTCGACAAGATGTACGCATTTTGGAATGCTGCACTCTTTGCGGAACCCGGATATAGGGGCAACCCATTTGCCAAACATGCCCCGCTAAAAATCAGTTCGCCTCATTTTGAGCGCTGGCTGGTTTTATTTGGCGACACGATTGATAGTAACTTTACGGGGCCTATGGCCGTTGATGCAAAGAAAAGAGCTGGTTTAATGGCCGATATCTTCCTTGTAAAATTGGAAAGAATGAACGGTGACCCCGGAAAGGTAATAGTTTAACAACCTCACAATGGCAACGCCACAATAAATGAAGTACCGCTGCCCGGCGATGACTTTACCGCAATGGTACCGTGCATTTGCTCAATGGCCTGTTTAACAAAATACAAGCCCAGCCCCATGCTTTTTTTATTGAGCCCTGATTTAAAATATTTGTTAAAAATATTTGTATACTGGTTGGGTTTAATACCTATCCCATTGTCCTCAACCTCCATAACACAATGTTTGCCATCACTATATGATTTCACTTTTACCCATTGCTCGGGCTTGCTGAAATCGGCATATTTTATGGCGTTTGATATCAGGTTGTTAAACACAGTCTTTAAATCGGTGACGTTGCAATTCACTTCCCAAACCGCCAGTTCACTTACAAATTTCACTTTCTTGCCTTCTGCAAAAAAGCTATTTTGGGTTATTACATCTTTTACAATTTCGTCGAGTTTGCAAGGCCCAATGCCATTGTTCTCATTCTGGATAGTCTGCAGTACCTCCTTTATGTAATTATCCTGAAGCTGGATGGTTTCCTGCATCATTTCAGTATAGGTTGAAATCTTGGTGATATCCTTCTCTTTTTCCAGCACCGAAACCAGCCCGCTCAACGATGTTAAAGGCGCGCGTAAATCGTGCGTGACAGCAAACACAAAATGGTTTATCCGCTCGTTCATGCTTTTAAGGGCCCGGTTTTGGTCGATAATTACTTTTTTAGAACTATGCAGTTTTTTAAGCATCAGCCCGGCAAGCAAAGCAGTACTAAATAAAATAATGGCGGATATTACGATGTCGGCAATAAAAACATAATGGTCGACCGTGCGGGACGCTGTGCCCAATATGGCCGAAAAATCGCGCTGTTGAATGGTCAGGTTGTCTGATATAGTATTTACCTGTAAAACAATAGCTTCCTGGTCAACCTCCTTTCCCGCAGCAATATCACGATGTACCGCCGAACCTATCCGGTTTAAATTTGCCACCAGCACGTCTGATTGCTGCCAGGCTTTTATCGCCTTCTTAAAAAAAGCCTCGTTTTTAAAATGCTGGTAATACCATATCAGCTCGGGCAAATCATCAGGATGATTGGCGCCCATTAAAAAACCAATACGCGCAATTTTTATGTCTTTACCTGCCGATAAAGCCTCGCGGGCAATGCTGTCGCCGCGCGGGATAGTGATATCATCTTTAAAAACTAAAAAATCTGATTCCTCGTGCGAATAGATATAGCTCATCAAATGCCGGGTAGCATCCTTTTCACCTTTTGAATATTGCGATTCGAAATTGGTGTAGGCCCTGCCGGCGGAAAGAATTTTAACGGAATAAAAGTGCGTAACGGCTATGGCAGCGGTAGCCACCAATACAATAACGGTTAAAGCAATAATAACTTTTTTCATAGTCAACCTCACAGGTGCTAATCGTTATTTTTCTAAATCAAGAAATGCACCGTTACCTTATACGAAATTTTACAGCTAAGGTTTTATTGAAAAATCACCCCATAAATCTGTTAATAATAACATTTTCCGGTTATTTCATTTTCGCTATTTTAGCAAACAGCGGTAGTTTTAGATATTAGGGGACGGGCTTTCGTATTGCTTTTCACCTAATAATGGAGCTTTTACAGGTAAAAAAATCAAAGGATGGCGACGAAAGGGAGTAAAAAAGGGTCAGATAAAAATTTTAATATCGAGCGTTTTTTCGATTTGTCGCCCGATTTACTTTGTATTGCAGGTTACGACGGGTATTTCAAAAAAATAAACCCGGCTGTTTCTAAACTGTTAGGCTATACCAACGAAGAACTGCTCGCAAAACCAATTCACGAATTTATTTATCACGAAGACAAGGACATTACCGCCACGTTAAGAGATAATTTGCTGAACGATATCCCGCTGTTTAATTTCGAAAACCGCTACGTCGCCAAGAGCGGCGAAATAGTGTGGCTCCATTGGACATCCATGCCAATTAACAACGATAAGGTGGTGTTTGCCATTGCCAAAAATATTACGGCAAAGAAAAAACAGGAAGCGGACCGAAACCTGTTGCTTACAAACCTTACAAAGTTAAACGATGATTTGAAACAATTGGCGTACATGACCTCGCACGATTTGCGTACGCCGGTAAGTAACCTCCTTTCAGTTTTTACGTTGCTTGACGTTTCAAAAATCCAAGACGAAGAAACGCTTGAATTTATCGGTATTTTGAAAACAACTACCGATAGTTTGAAGAACACGCTAAATAGTTATGTTGATGCTTTAATTGAGAAAAATCGCTCGGACGTAAATGTTGAGGAATTGGATTGAAATGGCTGCTTAAACGCAGTGTTACAATCCACGCAGTCGATAATTAAAAACTCAAACGCAGTAGTTACGGCGGATTTTTCTAAAGCTAAAACAGTTATGTTTAATAAAGCATATCTCGAAAGCATATTTTTAAACCTGATTACCAACTCTATAAAATACGCGAAGCCCGATAGTGTGCCGGTAATATCAATAACGTCAAAAAAAAACACACGGGGTACTCAATTAATTTTCGCAGATGAAGGCTTGGGCTTCGATCTAAAAAAAGTAAAAGGAAAGATTTTTGGATTTAACCAAAAGTTTCATGAAAATGCCGACAGTAAGGGGATAGGGCTGTACCTTGTTTATAACCATATTACCAGCCTGGGCGGAAGCATTTCTATAAAGAGCAAAGTAAATGAGGGGACGAAATTCATCCTCTCATTTAAGAAATAAAGCCTTTAACGCTCCATTTCTCAGTCGCCGAATGGGGCAATTTCCAATGCATACCAACACGAACTCTATTCCGTAATTGTCGTTGTTCCTGCCCTTTATTATCGAATTAAAAAAATTTAAGGAAAAATTTGCGTAAGCAATTACTTACATATATATTTGTAAGCGTTTACTTACATATTATATTTAGCTGATGAGAAGAGATGTTTTCCAGGCCATAGCCGACCCAACCCGCAGGGAGATAATAAACCTGGTAGCGTTTAACCCGTTAAACCTGAATGCTATTGCCGACAAGTTCGACATTAGTCGCCCTGCCATATCGCAACAGATAAAAATCCTGGCCGAGTGCGGGCTTATCAGCATAAAAAAGCAAGGCCGCGAACGCTATTGTGAAGCCAGTTTGCAGCAACTGAACGAGGTATCGAACTGGATTGAAAAATACAGGCAACTATGGGAAGAGAAATTTAACAAACTGGACGATTTACTGAATAACATGCAAAACCAACCCAATAAACCATAAATTGATATTGTTCACTCAAATAGCTTGCGTTTTGCCTCACCTAAATCCTCTCCAAAGGAGAGGACTTGAGCCACACTAAGCATTAGAACCCTCTCCTTTGGAGAGGGCAGGGTGAGGCGAAAAACCAATAAACCATAAATTATTAAATCAATATCTATTGTCTCACATTTAAAAACAACCATTATGACCAAAGAACTGTGGATTAACTTACCGGTGAAAAATCTTAAAAGCTCGATAGACTTTTTCACCAAAATAGGCTTCAAATTCAATACTAACAGCCCCGGCTATACCGAAAATATGGCACCGATGATAGTTGGCACTAAAAACATTGTGGTAATGCTGTTTGAAGAAAACTTTTTTGCAGCCACCAATTGCATGCCGCTGGCGGATACCAGCAAAGGCAGCGAAGTATTATTTTCTTTCGATGCCGAAACCCGAGAAGAAGTGGATGAAATGGCCAAAAACGTAGTAGAGGCAGGCGGCAAGATGTTCTCCGGCCCGTCGGAAGTTCAAGGCTGGATGTATGGCTGCGGATTTATTGACCCTAACGGCCACCGCTGGAATATGCTGTATATGGATATGAGTAAAATGAATGGTTAACCTTTAATAATACTACAATGGCAAGCAATAATAAAACCGCCATAAAAGCCGAACCAGGCAAACAGGAGTTATTTATAACCCGCGAATTTGAAGCGCCACGCGAAATGGTGTTCAAGGCGTTCACCACACCCGAACTGATTGTTCAATGGCTTGGCCCACGCGAGTTGAAAATGAAACTGGATAAGTTCGAGCCGAAAAGCGGCGGCTCATACCGCTATGTACACATAGACCCGGCTGGCAACGAGTACGGTTTTCACGGCGTGGTGCACGAAGTACTGGCCCCGCAGCGTGTTATCCAGACTTTTGAATTTGAAGGCCTGCCCGAAACCGGCCATGTAACGCTGGAAACATCGCGGTTTGAAGAGTTACCCGGCAACCGTACACGGGTAACCATACAGTCGGTTTTCCAATCAGTTACTGATAGGGATGGCATGCTACAGTCCGGCATGGAGCGCGGGGTAAACGATTCGCACGAAAGGCTGGACGAGCTGTTTGCGAAGGGAGAAATTTAATAAAACGTTTTTTTAGTCTTAACACCGACGTCAGCAACAGCGGCAATAAATACTTAATATTGCGTCGCTGTTGTTGTTGTTATGACAAGCAGTTGCAAAGGGTGATACCTGGCGATAAAAAACAATTGCTTCTTTGCTTTTTATAAGTTGTTTCATATCCGTGATCCATGGCTATAGATTTTTATGACATACGAGATGCGAGCCGAAAACACCGGCTTTTCGGAATTGAGCAGAAAGATTTTGAGCTTATTTACGATGCCGTTGCTGAACTGCAAAGACGGACAGGGATTTTAATTGATCAGTACGGAAAGACCCGGCTTGGTGGTGCTCATCTTGAAATAGTAATTTCGGCTGTACAAAAAATTCTGAATGATACTCAAGATATTTCTATCAAAAAGAGGATAGAAGAGATTTTATTAGCTTTATCAAGCTCGACTGACGGGTACTTAATATTGGGCGATTAATAACTTAGGTGCGATAAGAAAAATGCAGAATAATATAAAAACGTTAAAACTCATATTACTAATTGCAGTCGGTCTTGTTTCCTGCAACACCTCCACAAAAACCTACACCCCTGCCGACGCGCACTCCCATAACGACTACAAAAACAACATCCCGTTTTACCGGGCGTATAATGCCGGTTTTGGCTCGATAGAAGCGGACGTATTTGCTGTAAACGCACAACTGATGGTTGCGCATAAAGAAGAGGAAATTGCACCGGCACGGTCGCTTAAATTCTTGTATATCGACCCGTTGGTTGAGAAGTTAAAAAAAGACACCGCGAGAAAACTGCGGCTGCTTATAGAAATTAAAAAAGACTACTCGATAACCCTGCCGTTGGTAATCAGCGAACTGAAGCCCCTTAGTCAATATTTTGATTATCCTGGTCACCCCGGAAGGCTTTCGATTGTAATGACAGGTAAAGTTCCACCGGGCGAAGTGATGCTCGCCTACCCCGCATGGATGAGCTTTGATGTTGATCATATGAGCGGGTTTACCCCGCAGCAATTCACCAAAATCGGCCTCATAAGCGTGCCGTTTCATAAGTACTCCAAGTGGAGCGGGGCCGGCGAATTGGTAAACGAAGATGTAGACCGTATAACCGGCCTTATCGACAGCGCGCATGCTTTAGGTAAGAAGATACGTTTCTTCGCCATCCCAGACACCAGCACTTGCTGGAAAAAGTTGATTAAACTTCATGCCGATGTTATAGGCACGGACCATATTAATGAACTGGCGGATTTTTTGAATAAGAAAGCGTATTGATTTGAAAATTTGATGATTGGTTGATTTGAAGATGGTAGCCAATAGATTTCGCATTTTCAAATCACCACATTTTCAAATCTTCAAATTACCTGCCCTCTTATTTCCTGATAAAAATAAAATCCCCGCCCTCATCGCCGGCCTCCCGTATCTCACCAAACTGCGGCACCTGGCCGTTGGGACTATTGTTTATCACAGCCGCTTTAAAGCTGGCAAACAGTTGCTCTGATGGCAAAAACTTGTCCGTATTTTCGGTTAGCCGTTTTACAAGGTATTGCATAAATACGCTTTTATCCGGTACCTCTTTCATGGCGCCGCTGGTCATTGCTTTACGGCTTGGTAGTTTGTACAATTCCTGCACATCCTTCGGTGCCATTTCAATGGCCCGGGTTTTAAATATACTACCCGAAAAACATGCATCACTAATCAATAAGGTGTGTTTTGATTTTATAGCGGTGATGTAATCTATAAGGTCGGCGTTTGATATCCATGTATCCCTGCGGGTGCGCACGGCGTCGGCAGGGTACCAATAGCCCTGTAAATGGGTTTCGTCGTAGTAGCCATGGCCGGCATAAAATATCAGCAGGTTATCTTCCGGCTTTACCTTTGCCGAGACATCATCAAGCGCCGCGAAAAATTGCGCACGGGTTGGATTTTTTAGCAGGGTGACGCTTTCATTATTAAAGGTATAATTACCGGTTAGCGCCTGCGAAAGGGTGGCAGCATCGCCCACCGGGCCTTCGAGGCTTGGTATTGACTGGTCCTGGTAATCCTGCACGCCTATCAACAAGGCATAAAACTTGCCTTGCGCTGCGGTTTGGGTTATGGCCGCCACAGTGCTGGCGGCAACGTTATTACGTGTTACCGAAAATCGTTGCTGCCCCTTATTCATATTATTATCGGTGGCTACAACCAGTAAGGGATTCTCGCCAATAGCCATCGGCACGTCTACGGTAAAGCTGCCTGTTTTATCAACTACAGCCTGTATACCGTTTACCACTACCGAAAATATGCCGCTTGGGTCCTTAGCTATCCCGGCAACGTGCAACACATCGCTGCTCTGCACTACCTTGAGACCACGTGTTACTTCTGGCGAGGTAATAAAAATCTCGGGAGGAGTAATATCATTTTGTGCAGTAACTGTTGCTGCCGGCTTCGGTTTATCCAGGTAACCAAAAGTAATGTAATTAAAGCCGACATTTTGGTTAGCGCTCACCGACACGCCGAACTGGTGACCGGTAAATTCAATTTCCGGGTGCGATGTAACCAGTTGGTCGTTAATGTAAAAATTTAGCTGTCCGTTTCTATGGGCAATGCCAAGCTTATTTTTCGACAGGTCGCCTTTTCTTATGGCATCAGATGCTGTCCAGGTCACAATGGTTTTAAAACCAGCTTTGTCAATCGAGCCGATGTAGTAATAACCGCCAGCGCCCATCCAAAACATATAATTATGCTGCTCGTCGCAACCGAAAACAAGGCCATAGCCAAAATTTTGGGTGCCTGAATAATGTACCGCCTCGGTTTCCATTAAATAATCGCGACGCATATCAACCTTTAAATCGGCCGAAGTAACCGATGCGTTGTAACCAGTTTTGGCGCGGCGCACCATTTTAAAATAACCGTCAGTTAACGCCGTGGTTAGTGAGTCTGTTGTGGGTAGTACCCATTGGTTATTGTCGTCGGCGTTAAAGTCAGTGTGGTAGGCAGTTTCCAATATACCTGCACTTATGGCCGGGGTATTTGCGGCTGCTTCATTGTCGCCGGAGGCCAGGTAAACCAGCTTAATATAGTCAAAAGCAGCAGTTTGCTGTTCCATTACCACAGGGCCAAAATGATTGCCGAAAGGTTGCAATGGCGGCAGTTCGGCCACCTGTACGCCGTTTATGTAAAACTTATTTCTATCCAGCAGCTTTTCTATGCGCAATTTATTCGATGCATTACCCTGCAATATCGCGGGCGAGGTTGTCCAGTTAATTAAGGCCGACGTTTGGCCGCGGTCAAATTTGCCAACCTGGAAGCTGCCGGTGGCAGTAATGCAAAAGAAATAGGTATTCAGCGCGTCCTGTCCAAAAAAAGCCAGCCCGGCCGGGAAGTTGGTTCCTCCCGTCACGTGCGAAAAAGTTGTTTGTATGGCAAAATTCCGGTTGTAGTCAACCGGCACCAACTGCGCCACCACGGTTGACGAATGTTGTTTA
This sequence comes from Mucilaginibacter flavidus, assembly GCF_024055575.1. Taxonomy (GTDB): domain Bacteria; phylum Bacteroidota; class Bacteroidia; order Sphingobacteriales; family Sphingobacteriaceae; genus Mucilaginibacter; species Mucilaginibacter flavidus. Next base: position 20,349 of record NZ_JAMXOE010000035.1, read on the forward strand.
TGGGTAAGCAGGTATTTACCGCCCGCTATACGGGCATTGCTTACCTGGTCATCGTAATCTCTCCATGACGATTCTCCATTGCTGAATGCATTGTAATAGATAAGGCTTTGGGCACTGGCAGTGCCGCAAAGCAATAACGCAAAAAGGTAAATTGCTGTAAATATTCTTCTCATATCATTTGTGGTCTAGCTCCACCATCATCGCAACGATGTCTTTACCGTTGCTGTTGCCATCAAAGGCAATATTATCATTGCTGAACTTTATGTTTTTAGGGTCGACTATCCTGCTACTCAAAACGTTATACACCCGTTCATTAAATGTACCGGTTTTGGCACCTACCTGGGCAATTATGTCGTTTATGTTCAACTCCGTTTTACTGTATAAAACGGATAAAAAGTCTTTACCGGGCTGGTTATCAAACTGGATAAAATGATCTTCATCAGGAATGGCGACATCGTTCTTTTTGTAGTTGAGTGCAGCACTAATCCCCTCTTCATAAGGGAAAATTTTGGTTACCTGGTTGGTAAGGTCCGAACTGATGGCGTATACATACGCCGGCTGATTATTTGAAATATAAATCCTGAAATTTGTTCCCGACGTGTACGGGTTTGCGGTTTGATAAATGGTGAGCGGCTGAGGCGTTGTTTTAGCAGTAACGACTTTTAACCCGCGTGTGGATACCAGTAAGTTGGCAGGCATTTGCTCACCTGTTGACAGCGTAAGCTTTATCGACCCTGATAAATCCGGCGTGTCTGGTGCAGCATCGGGCAAATCAACAAACTCATAAGCGTATTGCACAAAGCTCGTAAAATCCGCGTACCGAATCCAGATGTAACCACTGTTACCCCAGGTCGTGCCCCAGCTATTTTGAATTTCAAATGCCCCACCGTACATGTTATCATCATAGCCAACCACACACATGGCATGACCACCCAAATTTGACGCCGGCCTTTCCTTTGGTATCCAATAGCGATGAGCGGTGTCAAAGGAGTCGGGGCATAACATTCCTATAACTACTGGTTTTTTTTCAGAAATGGATTTTTTTACGGCCTGTATTTTGATATTGGGCGAAGAGGTAACGTCAAAAAGGCGTGCGAAATCTTTTAACTTAGCATTCGACGCTACATTTATTTGAGTATTATCAACTGCAGGTACACACAGAACGGGTAAATCGTTATAATGGATACTGCCGGTAGTTTTCATAAGCTGGAAAGCTGTGCCCAGGTTTGAGCCTCCTACGCAAGCCCCATCGTTAGGGCGAAGCAGCCGGAACAGGAATGCAGCTGAATAAGCGTGTTTGGTAATACTATCTTTATTGGTCCAATTATATTTTATAGCGTCGACCATAGTGCGGCCGCAATAAGCGCTGGCCCATGCTGCACAGGTGCCGTAACTTTCCTGCGTTTTTGGGATGGGAGCGTATTGTTTGATAGATGCCTGCGCTGGCAACACATCGAGCGCGCGGGTAAGTTTTGCTTTTTTAGGTACTTGTTGGTAGCCGTTATCGTCAATATCCATCCCACGGGAGTGGACCTGACCCATAACGAATCCGCAATTCAATAAAAAAAATAAAGCAGGGAAGTAAAATTTGAGCTTATACATGCAAATTAAATTACAGGTATAATTTAAAACTAATAATTGAATATTGCAACTTATATTCAGCGAGTTAGCTATATATTTTCTTGTTCAACCCAATTGCCGTCCTCTTTGATGATCCCAATCAGTTCATCAAGCGCGTTGGCCGAATTGATGTTCTTCTTCACGGCTTCCTTGCCTCGGTATAGGGTGATTTTATCGGTGCCTGAACCCACGTAACCATAGTCGGCATCGGCCATTTCACCGGGGCCATTTACGATGCAGCCCATAATGCCAATTTTCAGGCCTTTGAGGTGACTGGTACGGCTGCGGATCATCTGCGTGGTAATCATTAAATCGAACAGCGTGCGGCCACAACTGGGGCACGAAATGTATTCTGTTTTTGAAATGCGCGAACGCGTGGCCTGCAATATGCCAAATGCTGTTGAGGTAATTATTTTTGTTTCGATACCCGGCGCAACAACCCATATGCCATCCCCAAAGCCGTCGACTAATAAAGCGCCAAGGTCGGTACCGGCGTAGAGTTGCAAGTTCTGAGTCTTTAGTTCGGGGCCTTCCGTCGGGAAGGAGTATTCGCGTTTTACAATCACCGGCACATCTAAACCCAATTCCTCCATTTTAAAGAAAAACGAACGCTGGTCTGTCATACCCAGTGCCGACTCGGTCTCCAGCACAAATACCAGCGACTGGTCGAACGGCAAAGCGCCGAACGCATCCGAGTCAATATCCGCAGGCTTAAGTTTTACCAGGTTTAAGGCTGATGACTTGTCGGCGTCCTGCACATATTCATCCAACGTAAACAATGGATGGCACATGGTTTTATCGGCCAGCTTAAGCCAGGTCTTATAATTGTAAAGCTGCTTTAAATTGCCCGGCAGGTTAAACGAGGGCAACTCATCAGCAAAATATACAAAATCAACCGATTGCTCGGCCATGTTATATTTATCCAGTAGCGGCGAGTACAGGTAGCCCGCATCACTTAATATCGCTGGATCTTTAAGGTTTTTGTTCGATAAATCAACCACTACCCTCGGTACCATGTGCCCGCCTATAAAAGCATTGGCCTCATAGGTATGGCGGCGTTTGTATTCGTATGGATTGTGCTGCAAGTCCTGAGTCTTAAGTCCTGAATCTTGAGTCGACTTTTGACTTTCGACTAAAGGCTTACGACTCGAGTACCGTTCCACTAATGCAATAGCCACCGGGGCTTCTGCTTCGGGTTCTTCGGTGAGGGATACACGCACGGTATCGCCCAGTCCGTCTTCAAGCAATGTACCGATACCAACGGCTGATTTTATGCGACCGTCTTCGCCGTCGCCGGCTTCGGTTACGCCAAGGTGCAGCGGATAATTCATCCCTTCGGCAACCATGGTTTCAACCAGCAAGCGATAGGCCTGCACCATAACCTGTGGATTGCTCGATTTCATGGAGATTACCAAGCTGTAGTAATTCAGATCTTCGCAAATGCGGATAAACTCCATTGCGCTTTCCACCATCCCTTGCGGGGTATCGCCATAGCGGCTCATGATCCGGTCGCTCAGCGAACCGTGGTTAGTGCCTATACGCATGGCCGTGCCATACTCTTTACAGATTTTTACCAACGGCGCAAACTTTTGATAGATGCGCGACAATTCGCCCTGGTACTGGGCGTCTGTATAATCTATCTGGTCGAATTTCTTTTTATCAGCATAGTTGCCGGGGTTCACGCGCACTTTCTCAACTATACGGGCGGCAACTTCGGCGGCATTGGGGGTAAAATGGATATCGGCTACTAAAGGCACGGTGTAACCACGCATGCGCAGCTGCTTTTTTATTTCGGCCAGGTTTTGGGCTTCCTTTATGCTTGGGGCGGTAATGCGCACATACTCGCAGCCAGCATCGACCATGCGGATGCTTTGCTCAACCGTACCCATGGTGTCCATGGTGTCGGTGGTCGTCATGCTTTGTATGCGGATGGGGTTATTGCCACCCATCGGCACATCGCCAATAGCAACCTCTCGGGTCACAAACCGCGAGTATTCAGTCAGCGAATTACAATAACGGCCATGCAACAGTTTTACAGCATCCATATCCATGGTGCAAAAATACGAAATTGTTTATTTGTTGTAAGGTTGGAAAGTTGAAAGGGTGTAATGTTATTTCCGGTTTAATTTCCTTTCGCCGGCGCTTCCGCCTCCCGTTTCATTTGGTATCCAACAATGAGCTGCCGATATGTCCAGTGGTGCTCCTGTTTTTCAAGCAGGTACTTATGAAAGGCTTCCATATCTGCATCCGGCATTCCTACTACTTTAAGATATTTCAAGCTGCTTTCCCAGTTACCAGGTGTAAATCGCCGTTTCTCGAGTATCATCTGAGCTATGACTAAATTTCGAACCGACGTATAACCAGTATCTTTTTTAGCATTATTTATAAAGGTTGATATATCGCCGTAAGTTATTTTTCCATCCCCCTTGGCTTTAATTCTTCCTAATAATAACGTACCCAGCACTGGCCCATCGCTGTAAATTCTAAGGTCAACGCTGTCGAGGCCAAGGCAGTCGGCATGTTTATTAAAATTAGCTAACACTTCCTGTTGATTTTCAACTGCAATGTTTTGCTTCAGCAGTTTCGAACAATTGAAAGCCACTTGTGCTGATGCATCGATACAAAAACATGTAAAAACACCAATAAAGACTATTAATCGGGGTGGTAATACCTGGCGGATTTGCTTCATAATGAAGTGAATATACAATTATAATTTCTTTCGCATCACAAAATCATTCATCCAGTATTTGCCGATGGGCACATCCTCTTCGTAAGCTACTTCAAACCCCATCTTTTCGTAAAAAGTTTTGGCATTATTGTGGCGGTTTACGTTGAGGTCGAGGGTGTGTATACCGGCGGCAATTGTATTATCAATTACCCGGTTTATCAATATTTTGCCGTACCCCTTTCCCTGTGTTTGCGGCAGGCAGTATAATTTATGCAACTTGTAAATTTCAGAATTTTCCTCGCGCGGCGAATAGGCCGCAAAAGCCACAGGCTCACCTCCTTCAATCAACATTAAAAACGTTTGGATATTGTTGCTGATTTGCGAGGTTAATTTTTCTGTCGAGTAAATTTCGGCCAGCATAAAATCCAATTGTTCTTTGGCAAGTATGGGAGCGTAAACCTGTCGCCAGGTTGTTTCGGCTATTTCGCGGATGGCCTCAACATCGTTGATTGTTGCTTCCCTTATAGAGTGCATATATGTAATTTCTTTGTATGTTCTTTTGCCTTCTCCGCGCCCCGATAAGCAGTTTTTACAAAAGTACTGACACCAATTTGTCAGTACTTTTCGCATTTTTTAGCGTGAAAAATAGCCTAAAAGGTGCGTTTTTAACACTGAAATAAGCTTTTTAACACTTGAGGCGAACCGCTTACTGTTCCACCCTGTTCCTTATGTTTCACTGTGCACAGCAACGTAAAACTATACATCGTTCACAAGCATACACCCAGCGCAATATGGATTAATTTAATGATTTTCTTCTATATCGATAATGGTTTTTGCTGACACAATTTGTCCTACGCCAAAGTATTCTTCCAGTTCATTTAAGGTTGATGAGTTGGTAGCGATATCTTTTATTATCACGCCTTTCTCCATCAGCAGTATGCGGTCACACACATCGGTAATGTGATTAAGGTCGTGGCTGGAAATAAGGGTTGTTACCCCTTTGTTTTTATTTAAATCCTTTAAAATACTTTTCAGCCTGAACTGGGTGCTGGGGTCTATATTAGCAAACGGTTCGTCGAGCATCAGCAGCTCCGGGTTTTGTAAAAGGCATGATGCCACCCCCACCTTGCACTGGTTCCCTTTGGAAAGGTCGCGGATATATTTACCTTTTTTTAATATCTCGCCGTTAAAAAAATCGGTAAGTCCTGCTAAAAAATCATCAACATGTGCGCGGCTTTGCTGGTGCAGGCCGCCGATAAAGTAAAAATATTCTTCAGGTGTAAGGTAATCAATCAAAAACCCCTCATCAAGGTATGATGCGGTGTAGTTTTTCCAGTTTTCGTGCCCGGCAACATTCTCCCCATTCGACAAAACCTGCCCGGCCTCGGGCCTGATTAAATCAAGCATCACACGGAACAGGGTAGTTTTACCCGCACCGTTGTTGCCCACCAACCCTACGCTTTCACCTTTTTTAATGTGGATCTCCGGAACATTTACAACAATTGCGCCGTTGTAAACTTTTTTAAGGTTTTTAATCTCTATCATCTTATTTATTTCTGAAGCCTTCAGCTATGGTGTATCTTTTTGTGTGAAAATCCGCCTCCAGTTTTTTTATCCAAAAACCGCGGGTAAATGTGCAAACCAACCCTACTATCCCAAGTATGCCCAGCCCCGTGTTTGCCTGGTGAAATAAGACAAACGGCACGTATATTACAAAAGGGGCAACCAAGAGCGGGAATGATAAAATCCATTGGTTACCGCTCATCCCTTCCCAGTTAAACGCAGCGCCTTTTGACAGGTCCATGCGCTTATAATTACGATTGGCAAAAAACAGCACCATGGTAGTATTTACGCCTATGTTCCATAAATACATAATTACTTCAATCACCAGTGTCTTCCAGCCAAAGTAAACATAGGGCGTTGCAAGCAGTAAAAATACCGTTGATACCATAGTGAACAGCAGGTATTTAGCCCTCAAAAACTCACCGAACTTTACTTTGCTTACCAGCAGCCCATCAAAATGCGAGGCCTGCCAGGCATACATAAACTGCCCATAATTGATGATGAAAATACCCGTCATAAACATGCTTACAAATACTTTGTAGCCCTCACCATTCATTTGGGGGTTCGGATAAAACATTAATCCGTAAAACATAAAAAACAGGCCCATAATTAGGGCCGAACGCGGGCGTTTGTTGCGAAAAATAAGTTTAAGCTCATTAGCCGCTAAATCGCCAACACTGCCAAAGCGGCTCAGGAAAGGATATTCTGTGCTGCTTTTATATTTGGTGTCTTTACGCGAGCCAAGCTCTTCCAGGTAAAGGTTATCTTTTAAATATACAAAGTTCAGGTAATACATTACCGCGCCGAGCAACACAGGTATAATTGCCAAAAGCGGGTACTTTATTAAGCCGCCGAAAAACAGGTACGAAAATTTGCGGATGGAAATAAAATGCCAAAGAAAATCAGACAGGCCAATCAATATAATCACAGCCACGGCAATTAAAAATATCCAGCCGTTTATGTTTGCCTTCCGTTTCAAATACAAGGCCAGGTAATTGTTAAATACCGTAAGGCCGGCTATAGAAACCACAAAGGCAAGGGCCGCTACACCACCCGAATCGGTCATGATGATTTTTAAAACAAAAGGGACAAATAACAGAAAGGGCCACAGGTTAAAAACCGAAAGTAAAGCAGTAAACGCCAGGTAACGCACCAGCGAATTACGTTTGACCGGCAGTTGCAGATAGGGTTGTACCCGTAGTGTCGGTAAATCCTGCAGTTGCAGGCGCGTAAATAAGTCGCTTAAGTAATACAGCAATATTATACCACAGTAAGTAACAACTATATCAGTTTTGCCCCCGGCCTTTAGCAACAGCTTATCCAGGCTAAAACCAATAACGCACACTATCAGCAACAGGTATAATATCAGCAAGCCCATTACTATACGCACCGCAATACTTTTGCCTGTGTTTTTTGAGCGCCAAAAAGCTTTTAGTTCATGTTTGACAAAGGTTGCGGTCATCTGAATAGTTCAATAATTAATCAGTGGTAATAATAGGCAAAAAATTGCATGTTTAAGTGACAGGCATCAACATTTCGATATCACGCCCTGAATTTCACGCCGTCCAAACATTCCCCCAGGGAGTAAAATTATCAATATTTATACCTGTTGCCCCAAAGCTTTTTCAACTTTTCTTTGGTCTCATTTTCGCGGGCATTATTGCCGGGGTCGTATAGTTTTGTGCCTTTAATAGCTTCGGGTAAAAAATCGAGGTCGGTAAAGTTGCCTTCATAGCTGTGGGCATATTTGTAGTCTTTACCGTATCCAATATTTTTCATCAGTTTGGTTGGTGCATTGCGCAGGTGCAGGGGCACGGGCAGGTCGCCCATTTGTTTAACCATGGCAATGGCGGCGCCGATTGCCGTTGTGGCCGAATTGCTCTTTGCCGATGTTGCCAAATAAATAGCCGTTTGTGACAATATCAATTGCGACTCGGGCATGCCTATTTTATTTACCGCTTCAAAACAGCTTTGCGCCAATAAAAGCGCATTTGGATTCGCGTTGCCAATATCTTCGGATGCCAGTATCAGCATCCTGCGGGCAATAAACAGCGGGTCTTCCCCGCCTACAATCATCCTGGCCAGCCAGTAAACAGCTCCGTTAGGGTCGCTGCCGCGCATGGATTTAATGAAGGCCGAAATAATATCATAATGCTGCTCGCCAGCCTTATCATACAGCGCCATGTTTTGTTGCACGTGCTCCAATACATTCTCATTGGTCAGCGTAATTTTCTTGCCCGGGAAAGCATTTACCAGCAGCTCAAAGATATTCAGCAGCTTGCGGGCATCGCCGCCCGAGAGTCGCAGCAACGCTTCGTTTTCTTTTATGGTGATGCTTTTCTTTTGCAGCACCTCGTCTTCTTTCATTGCCTTATCCACCAAACTAACCAAATCATCCTCGTTTAGAGATTGCAGGATGTATACCTGGCAACGCGACAGCAAAGCGGAGATAACCTCGAAAGAAGGATTTTCGGTAGTGGCGCCTATCAAAGTAACTGTCCCCCGCTCCACAGCGCCCAGCAACGAGTCCTGCTGCGATTTGGAGAAACGGTGGATTTCATCGATAAACAATACCGGCAGGATTCCGCCTTCGGCTTTTATCAACGAGGCTTTTTCAATTACCTCGCGCACATCTTTCACGCCCGAATTAATGGCGCTTAAGGCAAAAAACGGCCGGTCGAGGGTTTGGGAAATGATATAAGCCAGTGTGGTTTTCCCCACACCCGGCGGCCCCCAGAATATCATCGACGGCAGTTGGCCCGACTCGATAGCCTTTCGCAAAACTGCACCTTTGCCCACCAAATGTTTCTGCCCAACGTAATCGTCCAGGTTTTTGGGGCGCATGCGCTCGGCTAATGGCGGCAGGTTGTTCATATGGGTAAAATTGAGAAAAGTAAATGCTAAATCCTAATATTTTTAGCAGGATGCTGTGGAAATAACAAGAATGAATTATCATTGTTTTAGAGAGACGTTTAGATCAGTCCATTGTCGGCAAGAACCTGATCAAGAAAGTTATCAGAAATATTTTCCATATCCGATTTATCGTAAATCGAAACTAACGTAATGCGTTCCTTTAACACTTTTACACAAGTAATAACCCTTGAACCGCCCGACTTGCCGGCCATTTTTGATGTGATTTTCATGCGTACTTTAAAGCAGTTCTTGCCCAGGCTTTCGCCCTGAAAGGGGTTCTCTATAAGACTTTTCGCCAATTCGGAGACATCTTGCTTAATGGAAGGATACTTTTTGGCGAGTTTTTTTAGTTCGCGGTCAAAGTTTGGTATTGTTCTAAACTCAAAGCTCATCTAATAACTCTTGCAACGGGCGGTCTTTCAATTTTCCTTCTTCAACCATTTTAAGCTCAACAAATCCTTGTTTTACATTATTCCAGATTTCCCGCTGTTCAGAGGTTAGCTGCTCCTCCGCAGTTTTTGCAGGTTCAACCACTTTTACAAAGTTCAGTGACTTCATCAACTTCATAAAAAAAGCAAATTTATTTTCGGGTACATTAATGGTTACCTGTTTCATTATTTTAAGATATAATACAAAAGACAAACGCTTTTAAATCAAACTGATCACAAATATAATAAACAAATTTTATAATGTTATTTTTGAAACTCAAGGCAACAATAACCCGTGACTAACCAATTCACCAAATCTACCTTTCATTCTTTTTGCGACAAGCTAATTCCAACCGATACAGATTTAGCCGCCATCTTTAACGCTTATGGCTATCCGCCATTCTGGAACCGGCCCAATACATTCGAAACCCTGGTACATATTATTTTAGAGCAGCAGGTTTCGCTGGCATCGGCGCTGTCGGCTTTAAATAAATTGAAAGAGCGTTTACAGGAGTTAACCCCGGCCCGGTTGCTGTTATTAACCGACGAAGAAATGCGGGCCTGTTATGTTAGTCGCCAGAAAAACATCTACCTAAAATATTTGGCAGAAGCCATTTTAAGCGGGCAATTGAATTTGAAGTCCCTTGAAAATATGCCAGACGAAGAAGTGCGCACCAGGCTAACCGCCCTGAAAGGCATTGGCAACTGGACGACCGACATCTACCTAATTTTTGTTTTACAGCACCCCGATGTATTCCCCATTGGCGATTTGGCGGCGGTGAATGCCTTAAAACGGGTCAAAAATTTACCGACAGAAACTACAAAGGAGCAGGTGCTTGAAGTTGTCGCCCAATGGCAACGTTACCGAACCATTGCTACTATGCTGTTATGGCATTATTATTTATCGGCACCGAAGAAAGCGGCCAAATAAACCTACGAATGGCCTAAAACTTCGTAAGTTTAGCGAGCTATCAAATTAAATAATATGACCGAAAAAGAAAAGATGATAACTGCGCTCCCCTATCGCGCAAACGACCCGGAACTGGTTAAGCTTCGCCGGGAAGTGAGGTTAAAACTGGCAGCGTATAACACCCACTTGGAATATGATGCTGAGGAACTTTCAGGAACACTAAAAACCATTTTAGGCACAATGGGCAGCGGCAGCTGGATTGAACCCCCGTTTTATTGCGATTATGGCTTCAACATTACCACGGGCAAAGATTTTTACATGAATTTTGACTGCGTGATATTAGATGTAGCCCCTGTAACCATTGGCGACAATGTAATGTGCGGACCAAAAGTGCAATTACTCACCGCCACCCACAGCGTAAATGCAGAAGAACGCAATTTCTCGGGTACGGAGCTTGGCAAGCCCATTGTTATTGGCAACAGAGTTTGGATTGGTGCGGGTGTGATTGTTTGCCCCGGCGTTACCATTGGCGATGAAGCCGTAATTGGTGCGGGCAGCGTGGTTACGCGCGATATACCGCCGGGCGTGTTTGCTGCGGGGAATCCGTGTAAGGTGATAAAGGTTATTGAATGACACATTTTAAACCAGGAACATCAAAAAATGGCTGACGGTCGTATTGAAGGCTATTTGCAAAAGAATTTGCTATACGCATTTTTGATTAATGCTCTTTTTGCCTTTTTATCAGTGCAAGTGGTATACTCCCACCTGACAGGTAGCATGGAAGGCAACCAAGGGGTGATGATCGTGGCTTTATCAGGAGCAATATGGTCGGTATTTCTTACTGTTTGCTCAACCACCATATTTCTTAACATATATCCTTCCATCAGAAATGATAAAATCTACGTGTTTTTCACTTACTATCTTATACCGATAATAGCCGCATTAATAGCAGGAGGCTTTATGCGTTCATCCGGAATGCTGCCTGCATTTTTTACGGTAACTATTCCGTTTTTTATTTCACAAACTGTTTTCTATATAAGGTTTTTAAAAATAGCAGATAAACTTTAGCAGTACCCCCTGGAGCTTCAGTGTCGCAGGAATTGGTCTGACGTCCTCAAAAATAAATATCGGCCAACATGCAACGTATCAAATAAATTTTAAGTCTGATAGATAAACAAACTTAAAATCATGAAAGCTTATTTAACCTTATTGATAGTTGCCTGCCAAAGTGTTGCGGCGTTGGCACAGGATGACAAAACTCCTTATTTAACCAAATCACTTTCGAGCGATGCCATAAACAGCGTTGTTGTTTCTACTTCGGGAGGTGGCATAAAAGTTAGCGGCGAAAGCGGGCAGTCGCCACGCATTGAGGTTTATATTAGGGGCAATAACAATCGTCAACTATCGAAAGAAGAAATTCAAAAACGCCTGGCAGAAGATTATGAAATGAATATCGCCGTTAACGGGCATGAATTGAGCGCTACGGTAAAACAAAAACACCCTTTTCTTAACATGAACTGGCGCAATCAGATGAGTATTTCATTTAAAATATATGTACCCGAAAACGTAACCACCAATTTAAAGACCAGTGGCGGCGGCATCGATCTTGATAATTTAAAGGGTGCTGAAACATTTAGCACCAGCGGCGGCGGTTTACGGCTCAATAAGCTAACCGGCGTTATTCGCGGCCGTACATCGGGCGGCGGTATCGATGTTTCAAATTCGGGCGACGACCTCGACTTAAATACCAGCGGTGGCGGCATCACTGCAAAAAACTGCAACGGTAAAATAAGACTGGTAACCAGCGGCGGCGGCTTGCGCCTGGAGGATTTAAAAGGTAATATTTATGCCCATACCAGCGGCGGCGGCGTAGAAGGTCGCAACATTGACGGTGAGTTGGTTACAGGCACATCGGGCGGCGGCGTCGATTTAAAGAACATGAACTGCAGCCTTGACGCCTCTTCAAGCGGGGGTGGTTTAAGCATAGAAATGAAACATGTTGGCCAATACCTTAAATTGCATACCAGCGCAGGCAACATCGATCTGGATTTACCAGCAGGCCAGGGCCTCGATCTTGCAATAAGAGGCGAAGGCGTTAACCAGCACCCTACAAAGCTCAGCAACTTTAGCGGCGAGTGGAATAAAAACCGCATAAATGGCACTGTAAACGGCGGCGGCGCGCAGGTTTCCGCAAGCGCATCAAGTGGGGATGTGAATTTGAAGTTTAATTAAGCCAAATTGTAGAGACACAATACTTTGTGTCGCTGAAAGGCACGACTGAATTGTGGACATATATCAAAAAGCGGATTGGCCCAAAGTCAATCCGCTTTTTTTATTTATCGAGCGATAATATTATCCCGCCCGAAAAAAAATGCCCGTTGCGATAAACCCCGTTCAATTGTGTTTTGTCAACCTGGCCCGATGACAGGTAGAGTTGATCGGTGCCATTACCCGTTTGCCAGTTAAAATAGGTGTAGCCAATGCTTATTCCAACATTGGGTGTAATGTTATAAACCAGAGAACCATTTACATTTATACCGTAACCCTGGGCCACATGGCTGTAACTAACCGGGTGCATAAATTCGTTAATTAAGTTCCAGTTACCCTGCGCGCTATAGTTTACCTGGTTGTAGGTAACATCTGCTATGGCCTTCAATTCGCGCCAAATTTTAACGGAAGATTTTACTTTAATAAAAGCGCCTTTCCATTGCGTATTGTAAAAGCTGTTTAAATCAGGAAATCGGCCGGCAGCGTCGGTTATGTATAACGATTGTGTGTTGTTAGCATAGCCAGCAGAAGGCACAAGACTAAATCTGTCATTATTAAAAACAACGTACCCGGCTCCTGCATACCACGCAGATGTGTATCCCATGTTATCACTATAATTTTGGTTATAAGTTGGCTGACTGCGGTTGTCAGCCGAGTAGTCAATATCGCTTACACTGCCCGATTTTACGGCTGTGCGGTTATATCCGCCTAAAACAATAATATTATGCCAAACATTTGCCTGTAAGCCAGCTGCATAATTGGTGCCTTTAACATTTTGCCATTTAAGTTCGGATAAAACATTGGGGCTCTGCCCGTTGGTGTTGCCAGCAATTGACCAATGTAAATTATCTTGTTGGGGCCCGGCTGACAACGACAATTGTATTTTTCGTTCAATGCCCTGCCCATACCCAGTCCGCGCAATACACAGCATCAGCAAAATAAAAGGGCAAAGTTTTATCAGCCTTCTCAATTGTAAAGGAATTTAAGCAATGTTTTTAACTAGATTTAATTGGCCTTATATACCCTCACATAATCTACATACATTTTTGCAGGCAACAGGCTGTCGTCAATTGGCTGGTTCGGAAAATCGCCGCCAACTGCAAAATTCAGCAGTATAAAAAACGGCAGGTGGAAAGCGCCGGTATTATTGACATTATTGGCAATATTTGCGGTGACATATTGGGTGCTATCTACATACCAGCGTATTTCACTATTATCCCACTCAATAGCATAAACATGGTAATCACCGGCAGTTGCAATGGTGGTATTTAAACCATACTGTGCATGCCCGCCGCCGCTGTTCCAGTGTATGGTGCCATAAAACAGGTTATCGGCATTCACGTGCTCCATTATATCAATTTCGCCGCAATTGGGCCAGTTAACTGTAGTTATGTTTGAGCCTAACATCCAAAATGCCGGCCAAAACCCTGCGCCCAGGGGCGCCTTAATCCGTGCCTCAATTCGTCCATAAGTTGCAGTTACTTTGCCCTGCGAGTTCATCCTTGCCGAAGTATAAAGCTGTCCGCCTACGTTTTCTCTCTTTGCCGTTATCACCAGGTTACCTGCTTCAATAGTAGCATTTGCGGCCTGGTAATATTCCTTCTCGTTATTCACGCCAAGGTTGCCGGTTTCAAAATTCCAGTTCTTTGTTTTTACAGCCGTACTATCAAACTCATCCGACCATATTAAACTATACGTTACCGGGTCTTTTTTGTGCGTAGTATCTACTGGAGGTGTTGCCGTAATTTTACCCGGGGTATTGCTTTTTGAGCACGAGCTTACAAAAATCATCAACGCCAGTAAAACACCTGCGCCGTTGAGCATTTTAAATATTATTTTTCTCATTTGTATTATATTGGTGCTCTAAAGTAATAAATAGTATCGGGATAGTGGGTATTCTATTCAGGAATAAAGAGCGAGAGATGCAAGAGTTAAGAGGCCAAGAGTCAAGAATTTTCAGAATGACCAACATACCTGCTTTTCTCTTGGTTCTTGGCTCTCGCCCTCTTGTCTCTCTTTTCCCTACTGGTTTACTTTAAAAGCTTCCCATCCCGAAGCTGTGGCCCGGGTACAGGTCATTGCTATAGTGCCGTTTTCGCTCGAAATAAATTTGCCATTGTTGCCTTGCAGGGTTATGGTACCATCGGCATTGGTGCCCCAGGTAAATTTCTCCCAGTCGCCGGCGGTTGCGCGGTTACAGGTTATAGCCTGTGTGCCGTTTTCGCTCGATACGAATTTGCCCATGCTTTGCAGCTCAATTTTGCCGCCGCCGCCGCCAACAACTAAAAATTGCTCCCAGGCTTGTGCGGTTGGCCGATTGCAATTCATTGGCTGTGTGCCATTTTCTCCGCTAACATATTGGTTATTAAAACCTTTCAGGGTGATGGTTTGACCAATTGGCGGGCCGCTGCCACCGCTTGCTGCAGTATACACACGCACGTAATCAACCAGCATACTTGAGGGAAGCGCCCCTGTGTTAACAGTTTGCCCCGGAAGGTCGCCGCCTACAGCAAGGTTAAGTATTATGTAGAAAGGGTTATGGAACGCACCGGTGTTATTGATATTATTTTGGATATTGCCGGTTACATACAAGGTATTATCTACGAACCACTTTATGCTGTTGGTATCCCACTCAACGGCGTACACATGGTAATCAGCAAGAGTTGTGGTGGTGCTGCTACCGTATTGTACGTGCCCGCTGCCGCCATTCCAGTGCATGGTACCCAAAATAGTATTGCTGGTGTTCACCTGCTCCAAAATGTCAATCTCGCCGCAGTTCGGCCAGCCAACCCCGGGCGTGTTGATGTTTGTCCCGAGCATCCAGAATGCGGGCCAGCTGCCCTGGAAAGCCGGTACTTTAATACGTGCTTCAATCCTGCCATAGGTGGTGGAGAATTTTCCGAATGTTTCCAGCTTTGCCGAAGTGAATGGCTGCCCGCCGACGCTTTGGTTTTTAGCAGTTATAACCAGGTTGCCGCCGGTTACGGTGACGTTTGATGCCTGGTAATATTCCCGCTCGTTATTTACACCGGGGTTGCCCACGTCGACATTCCATTTGCTACCATCAACACTGGTGCCGTTAAACTCGTCGGACCATACCAGTTGCCAGGTTACCGCACGGGCTTGGGTAGTTTGTTCGCCGTTTATTGGCGCAGCATTTTTGGGTTGATTGTTCATATCCTTTTTACAGGAACTCACCATTGCCACCAGCGCCAGGACTACCCCGGCGCGGGTTAAAAAGTTAAAGAATTGTTTTTTCATAACGGTTTTATTTGGTTTGTTAAAAGAGAGCCAAGAATCAAGAGAGAAAACAGCTTTTTGGTGATATAATCACCATTGCGACCTCGTTTCTTAATTCTTTTTCGTCTTGATTCTTATAGTCTTGATTCTTCTGTATTGGTTCTTGGTTCTACTATTGGTTCACCTTAAACGATTCCCATCCCGAGGCCGTAGTGCGGGTGCAGGTCATGGCCTGGGTGCCGTTCTCGCTCGATACATAATCGTTGTTGTTACCCCTGAGTGTTATAGTGCCATCAGCGTTTACGCCCCATACAAATGCTTCCCAATCGCTATGGGTGGCGCGGTTGCAGGTAATAGCCTGCGTGCCGTTCTCGCTCGATACATATTTGCCCATGCTTTGGAGCGAAACTTTGCCATTACCTGCATCAACCACTAAAAACTGTTCCCAGGTACCTGCCGTGGCGCGGGTACAGGTCATGGCCTGGGTGCCGTTTTCACCGCTTACATAAAGATTATTGAAGCCCTTAAGTGTGATAGTTTGTCCAATTGGCGCACCACCACCGGTCCCGCTTGATTGGGTGCCTGCCCATTTAAAGGTGGCGGCAGCTCCGGCTGGTAAAGTGTACGTAAATGACTCTGCGCCCCACTTAATTTTAAACGACTGGCTGGAAGTTGCTGTGTTTAAAGCCACAACTACCTTGGTACCATCCGGATTTTTAAAGGCTACGTTTTGTATACTGGCCGAAAATGTGTTTGATGATATACGCACAGCCCCAGCCTTCACAAACTGCGATGCGTGAGCAACGGTGTAATAAGCCGTGTTTTTGGTATAGCTGTTGCCCGATATGGTTACAGCGCCCAAACAGGTGGTACAGCCGCCTGCTGTATGCGGGTTATTATTAGGGTCGGCAGCCAGGTTCCATTCCAATACCACACGGCTCCAGTTACGTGGGGCGCCAATGATGAGGTTGTTCATATGCCACGAAAAATCGCCTGCAAAATTGCCGGGAGCGCCTATAAACTGTTCGGTAAAGTATACGTTTTTAGTTGGAAACGCATTATGCACAGTAGTTAATGCACTGATGTCGCCGGCATAAAGGTGGAATGCTGATCCGTCGACATAGGGGTTAGCGCCGGCATCGCCTAAAACAGCTTCGGGGTAGTCGGGGCGGTCGCAGTTATGATCGTAAGCAACAATTTTGGTACTGATGCCATTAGCAGCAAACTGTGGGCCGAGGTTGTTTTTTATAAAATTGGTTTCCTCGTTGGCCTGCATCGTCATTGCAGGATTGTTGTTGGGATTAAGCGGCTCGTTTTGCGGACAAACAGCATAAATATTAATGCCCTGCGCTGCCATGGCCTGTATGTATTTTACAAAATAGCGGGCATAAGCATCATAATACGCCGGGTTTAAGTTGCCGCCGGTAAAACCGCCGTTGCCTGTTGTGCTTTGTTTCATCCACACAGGTGCAGTCCACGGTGTAGCCATTATTTTTATCGATGGGTTTATCGCGATAATTTTCTTGAGCACCGGCACCAGGTCGGTCATTTCCTGGCTGATGCTGAAGTGGGTGAGGCTGTTGTCGGTTTGCCCGGATGGCATGTCGTCATAGGTAAAATCGGACGAGCTCAAGTCCGATGCGCCGATAGTGATCCGCACAAATGCCGACCCCACGTGGCCCGAAGCAGTTGAAAAGATATCATTTAAAAAAGTTGTCTGATTGGCGCCCAGCCCGTTAATAAGTGATGCACTGCCACCGGTTAAGGCATAGCCAAAGCCATCAATGGTTTGGTAGGTTGTATTTTCGTCGACAGTGATAGTTGTGGCATTCGTACCTGCATCGGCGGCAAAGTTTACGCTGGTTTGTTGCGCCAACAGTTTGCTTTTGTCTGATGTGGTTTCCCAAATGCTAACGGTTTCATTGGCAGCCCTTGCTACTGTTGTAGGGCCACCGATTTTTGCCATGTCAGGGCTGCCTTTCGACATATCCTTTTTGCACGAATAAAAGAGCAACGCAGGGAGCAAGATTAATGCCGCCAGCAATTTCAGTTTGTAAATTGATTTCATAAATGGTTATAGTTTGTTGATTGGTTTAAGAGCCTGACCAAATAAAACTTTAACCTGCGCTTAAAAAAACAGTCGACAACTGAGCAACGCGCCAGCGGCGTTTTTTTCATTTTTAGTAAGACAGGCAGACGTATAGTTTTAAATTGGTAACACAAAACTATGTTAATTAATGAGACCGTTGCAGAATAAAAACATATAACATATTGTTAAATAGATAGTTAAGTATTTTTTGTATAATTAGACATGCCAACGAATACACAACAACTGAGCTTTTCGGCACT
>NZ_JAMXOE010000036.1 GCF_024055575.1 Mucilaginibacter flavidus
TCAGTTTGGCCCGGAATACCCTGGTCAATTTGCCCGGAATGGGGTGGTCAATTTGCAGCGGAATCGGGTGTCAACCTATCCCGGAATCAGGTGGTCAATATCAGCGGAATATCCAATTTAAGGACATTTTCTTGACAAGTCATACAATATTTTAATAAATGTCATTATTTATAAAAGACGCTTATATGTCAGGGGTATAAAATGCTGTTTTAGAAATAAGAGTTATTTATTAGAGGGTGGTGGATGTGATGGTTAATTATTACGTATTGCTAAGCGCTAGCTTGAACAAAAGGCAAGGAAATGCTGCATGTACACAACCTTATACACAGTTCGGAAAACCGAAAGGATCACAAAATATTTTAAACTGTGCTCTGAAATGCTTATCTTCCCGCGCAGGTGCACGCGCAGTAGTACTGTTTACAGTAATCAACCTTTTTCTATATTCCAAATAATATTTAAACTTTGTTCGAACTCAACTAAACTACTCTAGATTATACACTACTTACAGAATAGATACTACGCGCGCGAAGCCAACAGGCTGTAAGTAGGAACGAACTTGTAAGTGTCTCCTCCTCACGAAGCCTTGGGTCAATCTCTATTACAAAAATGCCCCCCCCCACCGCAGATGTTACTAGAATATACACCGTTGTAGAGCTATCCCCAATACAGTTCGAACAAAATAGTCGGATGGATATTTTTTGTCGAAGGAATTTGTATGTCTTGAAAATGTAAGCCATAGTCATGAATTGATAAAACACAATTAGGCAGGTATATACAAAGCCCCAGCCCATGGTGCCCTTCTACACAAGTTCGGACCATATATCCACAAGCCAGGACCACCCCATCCATCACACCCACCTCCGGTGTTTGCGTCGCAAGCCCCCCGCCATACCGGGAGAGAAACGCAATCAAACAAATTCAATTATTAATTTCTAATCAAAAATTTATTAATCATGACAACTATTACAGCAGTCAACAATGGAGAGCAGGCAGCAAAATTAGCTGAAGCTACAAAAAATGGAGCTAAAACGTTATCAGGGGGATTAAATGTTCCTGAAGGCACGCATGAGTTTTTAACGGCAGAAAAAAATGCTTTTGGCATCCTTAATGTTAAATCAACAGTTTCTGGACAATGGGCTTTACCAATTGTTGCTGGTACAATGACATTAGAGGGCGGTAAAAGCAAGGAAACTTTTGAAATATCTGCTAAGCCCGGCGCCAAAAATCTTGTCATTCCTGATGCATTTTATGTTACAATGCAAACAAACACAAGCTATTCAATTACGATTGAAATGCGTAAAGGCAAAAAGGTTGTAACTAACGTACAAACATCAGTATTTGAGGAAAATGTAATCCCTGACAATAAAGTTCGTACAACATCTTCGAAGAAGAAAACATTGGCATTTTAAGGAAAGGGCTTCGGCCCTTTTTTTTTAATTGAGTTTACAACGCATCAATGACTTTGATGGCTCCCAAGTGCGTTCGAACATCGTTGACGCATATCTCTTACCATTAAAAATTAAATCATGCAATTACAAACAGCACAACGCAGAAATGCAAAAATTCGGCTAGGACTACAAGGACCTAGCGGTTCCGGCAAAACAATGTCCGCGTTATTGATAGCCTTTGGCCTGATCGGTGACTGGACAAAAATAGGAGTAATCGATACAGAAAACCGTTCTAGTGAGCTCTACTCGCAGATAGGAAACTACCAAGTATTACATCTTAACCCCCCGTTTTCACCTGAACGTTATATAGAAGCCATTCAAGTCTGTGAACAATCCGGGATAGAGGTAATTATTATTGACAGCACAAGCCACGAATGGAATGGCCAAGGGGGGATATTAGAGGTACATGGAAATATGGTTGGCAATAGTTTTACCAATTGGTCCAAATTGACTCCGCGACACAACCTTTTTATCAACACCATCTTACAAAGCCCTTTACATATTATTTGTACAATCCGATCAAAAACTGAATATGTGTTGAGTGAAAAGAACGGCAAGCAGGTGCCCGAAAAGGTTGGCCTTACAGGTATTCAGCGCGAAGGACTTGACTTCGAACTAACCTTAGTACTTGAAATGGATATTAAGCACCATGCAGTTGCTACAAAGGACAGAACTGGGTTATTTATGGACAAGCCTGAATTTACACCAAATGAAGGTACCGGCGAGCAAATACTAAAATGGTGCGAATCAGGTATTTCCAAAGAGGCAGTAACTGACATGATAAGGACCAGCGGCAGTATGCAAACGCTTCGCGAAATATTCAACAAACACCCCGAATTTCAAGTATTGCTGAATGCAGAATTTTCTGCCAGGAGAAAGCAGCTTGAACCTAACCCAAAGTCAAAAACACCAGTTAAATCTTAATCTTATAACCATGAAAAAAGAACTGAAGGATTCATCCGTAATGGTGCTGTCCGAACCAATCAAAACTATGGAGCATAGAGCCTTGACAGAAAAAACTTTTATAGAGGCCAATACCTTGCCGGTTACACTTGATGAAATTAAAATGCATCACGTTATCCCGGTATTTATTAAGGATAATGAACCGGTCATAAGCCACAGCGATTTTATCGAAGTGATGCAGGAAGTTGCCGGCCATGCTTATAAAGGCGAAACCATACTGCAACCGGCAATAAGAATGAGCCACCCTATTAAAGGCCGGATACCAGAAGCCAAACATAAGACGGCTAAAGACCTGCTGGAATCGGAAAAAACAATCTATTATGAACGTATGGCGTTCGCTATCGAAATTCCTACTATTTATGACGAGATAAGTGGGCAGCAACTGTCTTTAACCATTGGCGGCATTAAAGCCTACAACCTAGACAATATGTATGCCCGTAAAGGTTCGGACGAACATTTTAAACTGTTTATAGGCTTTGAGAATAAAGTATGTACAAACCTATGTATTTGGTCCGATGGCTTTGTACGGGACCTGAAAGTGAAGTCAATTAAGCAATTAATGGATGGCATCTATCAGATGATTAGTTTATACAATGCTGAAAGACATATCCAAGAGTTAAAGCAGCTTCCGGGTCATAGTCTCACGGAACAGCAGTTTGCATTATTGATCGGCCGGGCGAGGCTTTATCCAAACTTGCCAAACCACCTGAAAAAAGATATACCGGAATTGTTATTTAATGATACTCAGTTAGGTACCCTGGTGAGGGATTATTATAAGGATGACAGCTTTTCACGCAATGACGATGGTTCAGTAAATCTATGGAATCTGTATAATCTTTTCACCGGTGTTAATAAGAGCAGTTATATTGATTCTTTTCTTGATAAGTCACACAACGCCTCGCTATTTACCAGGCAATTGCTTAACGGGCTTCAAGGAAGTTCGGACAACTGGTTTCTAACCTAACAACCGGCTAACCCATCTCAACATGAATTATTATGAGATAAATCGGTACTGCAGCCCTAAAAGCTTACTGGTAATTACACCGAAGGGAACGCTAATCAGGATTTACTGCCCGTTCCAGGTGCTTTGCATCGACCCAGTGGATGACTTGAGTGAGTTCGGACTATATATGGTCGGTTCTGTTTTAATGTCCGAGGCGGGGCTAATTGTGTATGAAATAAATAACGTTTCGTATCACCACCATTTTTTCCTTATATGTGCTGATGAATAGCACGAGGCTTTATGCTGTATTTTGTTTGCTGTGCTTTTGAGACGGTTTTAGCCTTGAATAAAAAAACCACTGAAAATGAACAGAAAAATCTTAGCTATGCTTTTTTAAAACTTTGTATACCTTTACATCAAGAAAATTTAAAAAGAATAGTTATAAACGGCGATTCGCTTTAAAAATCCCTGATCTGAAACCGACCAAGTTTTAACAGTGTACCAGGGAAGTATAAGCTAACGCCCATGCTGAATAAGCGTGGGCTTGCTTTGCTTTTGGTACACGGGCTCTTGGTCGGGCCTCAGGTCTTAAGTAATAGTAAGTTCCACGCTTAACCAGTAAAACAATGAAACCTAACTTTAAACCTTTATTTACGTGCTTTATTATCTTACTTTCCACATGCCTTATAGTTAAGGCCCAATTAATACCATCTGCTAAACTTGAAACAAAAAAAGTGATGAATGGGTCAAAACTAATTTCCGCTGAGGTCGGTGATAGCTTAGCCTTAAACAATTATTCATTTAAGGCGTGGCATAGAATTGGTTTATCGGCAGACGAATCCTTTACCTTTTATTCATTAAAAACCGAACTTACTTCTCGACCTGTTGTAGTCGTTATTGATAAAGCTATCATAAAAAAACGAAATCTCAAAACTGGCGATACCCGATATGTTGCATTTGGGCATAATGAGTTTGATCATGATTTAACCTATAAATTGGTTCTTTTTTATCGTCGCAATATATTGTATGTCGTTCAAATATTCGAATATATCAAAGGGCAGTCTACGACGATGTTTATGTACTCATAGCTTTACAAATAAAAAGAAATATTAATATTTTAGGTTTGTAATAACCGGAACTTCCCTGAGCGGATGATGGATTAAATCATTATCCCTTGTAAATATCATCCATTTTTTTCGAGCTGCTATTTCTAAAAAATAACAATCGTTAAAATCTCCATTGTAGCACATTTTGCCAATTTTGTCCAAATCTAATAGCTGAAAGTCATCGGGAAAAGGACTGGCCAGTTTGATAATATTTTTGTTTACGGAATTTAGAAAATCAATTATTTCTTTGTAGTTTTCAGTTTGCCGATAGTGATCTTTAAACTTGTCTTTTCTGGCATTTTCAGGTTTTATTTTCCATGCTTGAAAATCGTCTCTTATAACAACATTGGAAACCTCTGATAGAACAAGAGATGTCACATATAAATTAGCGTTAACGCTCTTACATACTTCAAAGAATTTAGTGATTTGTTCTTGAATGTCTACCTTATATTCTGCCAAAGGTGCAAATGCATAAAGAAGAACATTTGTATCCAAAAAAATATGATGGCTACCTTTAGGCTCAAATTCTCTTAGTTGGAAGGTTTCGGACATTATTCAAAAGTTTGATCCATGCGCTCATTAAATGAACGTTTATCTATGAAATACTCTTTAGCCCTTTCGATCACTTTTTTCAGAATCGACAAATCGTCCGAAGATATATTTTTTATATGTAGCAAGGCATTAAGTTCCTCGGAGCTATATTTTGCATATAATCGCCCTACAGCTGCATTTAGAAATGCCGACGTAATAATTTCAATTCCTTTAAAATCCAAATCAATCGCAGAGTTGGTTCCGATTTCTTTTTGAATTATATTATAAATTAGTTCACCAGAAGTAGGGGTCAGCGCACTATCGCCTCCAATGGTTTCACGAATATTTAAGGTCATTTCTTTGAGTATTTAAAGATACTAAAAAATATTACTTGTATTTTGTTTTTCGTTTGTTAAAATATAAAAATTGGGATCCCCTAACTTTATTTCTAAAGTTACAATTGTTCCCGGAAAATCTAATTCTTGCCCTATAAAATTAACTTTACCATCAAAAATTTCCACGAAACCATTTCCTGAAACGATTTGCAATTTTCCTTTATTGTATGAAATTAAATCCTGCAATAATTTAAGACCCAGCCCTCCTGGTTCACTCCCTTCCTTTGTTGTATTACCGTCGATAAGAGCCCATCTTATTGCCTCATTTCCAGACAAGTTTTTCGATAAATAATTATTTACATTAGCTGTAATGGTATTACCCAAATCCACAAACGTTATCAAAACCTTTGGATTTGCCTTAATATTAAATAGCTGACCACAGCAATATACATATTCACAGCCGGCATGGGTTATAGCATTTATACATATTTCAAAAATATTTCTAAGAATTGCCTTTTTAGCAGGGGCACTCATTTGTGGCATTCCTGGTTTGCCAAATAATTCTAACGAAAAAAATTCTTTTGCAGCAGCCTCATCACTAAGATTAAATTTTTTATAGGGAATGCTTGTTAAAAAATACCGAGGTGCATAAAATGTATACCCGAACGCTTCTAAAAACTCATTGCGAGCTAATACCCTTAAAATTTGGATTCTTACATTTTGTAGGCTGACATTTTTATTTCGAATTTTTAGGCCTTCCAAAATATTACCTAAAACAGCACACAGATTTCCTTCAATAAATGAACAAGCCTCAAAATCGACAATAATTTCTTTACAGTCTAGTAATAATGCGGAACCAGCAACCCATGATAAAAATGCATACCCTTCTTTATCAGCTTTTAGACTTTGTGGAATCGGGATATTGAACAAGTTGACCATTTATATTTAGCGAATATATAACCATATATTTTGATTAGAGGTATTGAAACGCAATTTTAACGCTAAAATGATGTGAAACATACTTAATTACTATCAAACTAAAACATGCAGTCTAAAGGGATAATAGACATAAGCAATCATTCGTTCGTAAAAGACACATTAGCGCGTTCAGCAATTTTTATAAGCTAGTTCAATAAATATCAATGTCCCCTTCCAGGAAATGTTTTAAAGATAAAAAAGAAAGTTTCTTTTTCACACTTCGTTCGTGCTTAATCTAAAGTAGTACTATCTTGTTCGTGCCCTGCCGATAGTATACTGGCAACCGGAAGTCCAGCTGCTGCCTTTTGTTTGGTCGCCTGCAGATTTAGCAACCGCCCCGCTGACACATGGGGCCAATCCATGGGACTAAGTAGCCCTTCAGAGTTTGCCTTTCTCCTGGTTGGGTCTGCTTCACACTCGCGGCGGCTCACATGAAGACAACTCATTCCCGAAACGCACAACAGTAAGCTGAACGACCGAACTTGATTAAGGAAATCATCTGTTACATCAAAGATAGCCTCCACAAGTAAAGCAGTAAAGGGGCTTTCGCTGCATAAACCCACGCAGCCTTTCACACACAGCCCATTTCTTCCACGATCCCCTTGACAGCTTTACTTGCTCTTGCTTTTGGTTGCTTAACAGTTGATAACCTAAAAACCTATGATTTTAAAAAGCGATATCTTATAAACGAGTTCGGACGCTCCAGCGTCCGTTGCCGCTCGCGCGATCTGTCACACGACCTAGGCGCTTAGGTAACACACAAAAAGGTTTTGGTGATTGTATTGTGAAAAAAGCTCGCGAGGATTAATCCTGAAAAAGTTCCCAACTCAACTAAAGCGACATGTTTCATTAAATAGTGTATGTAATACTGTATGCATAAAATACAAAAACCGCTTTAGAACTAATCTAAGCGGTTTCTTGTACTCCTAACGATACAAATATCCAAACATTTTGTAGAAGATATACGGCTTTTAGGGCTTTTAATAGCATAAATCAAGATACGTGACGGGAATAAAATCCGGACGTTTGTTCGTTCGTCTTTAGTTTGTAGAATAAAATTTAATTAAAAACTTGTCCAAACCATAGCGGCCAGTTGTTCTAAAATATTTATTTTACGCTCATGATGAATCATTTAATGTAACACCAATTTACTTCATGTTTGATTTTAAAGTTTACAGTTTAACGTATTTTATTACAGAATTTGATTTTAATTAAGAGTGACGTTAATCATAAATATGTTACTTTTGTCTGAATGAAAGCGTGCACTTTCCTACTTTCCATGTATATTTTATTCCTGTGTTTAACGCCGGGCATAAAAACTATTGAAAATAGCCAGAAGATAGAAACATCTTGCTGTGAAAACTGCGGGCATGTCTTAACACATCCGAGACCTCCCAATGCTAAACAAGAAAGCAAGCAAAACACCAAGAAGATGTGCAACCCTTTTGAAAGTTGCAAAACTTGCATAGGTTTTTGTTCTGCTTCGCTTTCAGCATCTGTCAATCCGATTTCACGTGGTTTTGCTAAACTCGTAGCCAGTAATGAAGAAGCAACAAAGCACCTTGCGTTAGATTTTTGGCAACCGCCCAAGTTAAGTTAACAACACCGTTCATTTTTGCAGCTTTGGTAAACCCTAAGGCACGATTTATCCGTTAACTTAATAATTCAAAAATCATGAAATCATTATTTTTCACTGCGGCAATAGCCGTATGCGCCATTATATTTAGTACAGCAAATAGTTTCGCACAAACGTCTGCCAAGCTTTCTCACACCGGAAGCAAAGATTCAACCATAACCATCAAAGTAAGCGGCATTACCTGCTCCGGCGACCTTAAAATGATCACTAACAGCGTTCAAAAACTGCCAGGGGTAGCAAGCTGTAAACAAATTGGTAAAATGTCGCCGAACAGCAGCTTTGCCATTCAGTTCGATCCGTCAAAAGTAACCTTTCCGGCATTGGTCAAAACGGTGGAAGCAACCCCAAGTTGTGATTACCCCGATCAGCACCCCTATAAGGCTAAAATAAAAAAATAACTTTTCAAGCAGGGATTGCCATTTGCATACCCCGCGCTCAATTCAGAAAAAATGAAAATGAATAGGATATTACTGTTCATTGCTGCCTGTTTATTCACTTGTATAGCAAAAGGACAAGTGATCAGCGGAAAAGTGACGAACATCAAAAAACAACCTTTGGCGGGTGTATCAGTCTATTGGTTAGATACAGCTATACGTACCGCAACTGATACCACAGGTTTATTTCAGATTGCTCTATCTGGTAAGCTTCCTGGAAAACTGGTTTTCAGCCTGGATAACTACGAACCTGATACACTACAGGTCACGGGTAACTTTTTACTTGAGATCAGGTTAAAGAAAGTCAAAGGGCTAAATGAGGTTAGGGTTACGGGGCAACGTCCCGGCACTTTTATTTCGTCGCTTTTTGCGCAAAAAATGGAGATCATTACCCCTTTAGAACTCAAAAAGGCAGCTTGCTGCGATCTTGCGGGGTGCTTTGAAACACAGGCCTCAGTAGATCCCCAAACGACGAACGCGGTTACCAATTCAAAGGAACTGCGGTTATTGGGTATTTCAGGTATCTATAACCAGGTCTTGATTGACGGTATGCCATTAATACAGGGACTTTCTTATACCTACGGCATCAGCAGCATACCCGGCACCCTGGTGGATAACATTTTTGTATCCAAAGGGGCTAATTCTGTCATTCAGGGATTTGAAAGCATTAGCGGTCAGATCAATGTGGAAACAAAAGAACCCGATAAAGCAGATAAGCTTAACCTTAACCTCTATGTCAATAATTTTGCTGAGAAGCAGTTTAATGCAGATTATGCCTATAAAAAGTACCGTTGGAGTAATGTCCTTGCTTTTCACACCACACAACCGGCTAACAAAATTGACCAGGACAAGGACACTTTCTTAGACGTACCTTTATTAACGCGTTATATGCTCTTTGATAAACTGAAATATGGCAACGAAACGGATTGGGGATGGAGTTCGATGGTGGGAGTTGGCTATCTTCATGAACAGCGCATAGGCGGCCAGATCAATTTTAATGCGGCCAGAGATGAAGGCACTATGAATGCCTATGGACAGGTAGTTAATATTTCACAACCGGAAGTTTGGACAAAAACTGGCTATCGTTTCAATGACAATGAAAAGCTTACTTTCATCGGTTCAAGCTTTTACCAGGATCAAAATTCTTATTTCGGCACGACTAAATACCTGGCCAACCAAACCAGCGCTTATGCCAATTTTCAATATGAATTACTTTACAACGGCAAGCATTCACTAATTACAGGAATAAGTTACCGTGATTTAATGCTCAATGAAAATATTGCATTTAATACAAATCCGCTGAACCCGACCTTTGCGGGCGAATACCGGAAAAATGAACAGATACCCGGTTTTTTTGCCGAAAATACCCTGAATTGGGGTAATGGTAAAATTGGCTGGTTAACAGGTGTTAGATTAGATCATGATAATCAATTTGGATTTTATTTTACACCCCGAACCTTATTGAAATACGAATTGAGCAAAAATGCGACACTCCGGGCTTCAGTAGGAACCGGATGGCGAACTGTAAACCTGTTCAGTGAAAATGTTAATTTACTGGCAAGCTCACGGAATATCGTGTTTGCCGAACCATTGAAGTCGGAGAAGGCGGTAAACTACGGTTTAAATTTCACGCAAAAGTTTGAAACGCAAAACCTGGAAGGATATTTAAGCGCTGATTTTTATAGAACCAGTTTTCAAAGCCAGGTTTTCATGGATTATGATACAGACCCCACAAAAGTAATCATCAGCAATTTTATCGGGACTTCTGCATCAAATAGTTTCCAGGCAGAAGCCTACGCCATGTTTTTTAAGGTGTTTGAATTGAAAGTTGCTTACAATTATCTGGATGTTTATCACATTGTGAATGGCAATCATGTGGAGCTTCCTTTCAACTCAACTAATAAGGTTCTTACTACCGTATCTTATAAACCTGTTTCAGGAAGCTGGCATATAGATTTTAATGCGCATTGGTATGGCAAACAGCAATTACCTGATACGCATCTCAATCCGGTCGAATATCAAAGGCCTGATCAATCAATACCCTACTATATATTCAACGGGCAATTTACCAAAACATGGAAGCAATTTGAAGTTTATACCGGCTGTGAAAATATTTTCGGCTTCCGCCAAAATCAGCCGATTATCGGTTGGCAGTACCCGTTTGGAAAATACTTTGATACGTCATCAGTTTGGGGGCCGACAAGGGGGCGAGAAATATATATTGGGGTTAGATTTAAGATCATTTAAACATCCACGACGGTTTTTGGGAAAACCCCGTGAAGGAAAGAGTTTTAAGATTTGCGGTCATGTGAGGTATAGCACTGCGCCAATTAAAGCAGCAAAAGCACCAGTCAAATCGTACTTCCCGGTTTAAAGCGGTTTGCCTTCCAGGCCTAATCTGATGTGGATTACAGTTTAATATTAATCCACCTCTGATAACAACCATTCAACAATTATTATATTTGCGCTGTGAAAAACAAGGTTTTTACTTTCTTCATCCTGTTGGCTGGTATATTTTACCTGTCTTCTGTATTAGAATTCGATCAGGAAGAAAGCAAGGCCAATTTTAAACAGGAACAACAATATAAAATTGCTATAGAAAAGCCTAATGACGTTCATGCCCCCGTTAATTTAGCTCTTTTGCCCTTATTATTTGTCTTTAGTGTTGCTATACTGACGTACATCACCGAGACAAATCCTAAAAAGCTCTCCGATCTTGCCAGGTTTCTGCCACCCGAAAGGTTGTTTCTGCAGTATTCCGTTTTTCGTATCTGATTTTAATTTCCTGCTCTTATATGCGCTTGCCGTTCATCCGGCAGGTAAGTTCTGGAAATCTTAAAATCATCATCCATGTCAGATTCAATATTTCTGCAATTATCCGCTGACGCGGGGATTGTGGCCACCCTTATTTTAACTGTCAATTACCTGTTCGGTATATTGATCAGTACTTCTTATCAGAGATCAACTCTTTATAATAAACTACCTAAATCCTTAAAAAGCGTCAATATTTATAACTGGCATAATTGGACGGCTTACATTGTTTTAACCCTTGTATTGCTGCATCCGGTTTTATTGCTTTTTGACCCTTTAACAAAATTCACGTTTGTTGATATTGTCTTTCCAATAAATGCGCCGACACAAAAGCTGTTTGTGGCGTTAGGCACCATCTCCATGTTTGCGATAGTGTTGGTTATTTTAACAACGCAAAAATTTGTAAAAAACCGGCTTGGTTTTCGCACCTGGAAAAATATTCACTTAATTTCTTACGCAACAGGTTTGCTTTTCATTGTGCATGGGATTGTGATGGACCCGGAATTAAAGAACAGGCCAGTTGATTTCCTGGATGCAGAAAAGGTAGCCAGTGAAGCCTGCTTTTTAATTTTATTGGCTGCGATCTATTTCAGGGTTCGTTACGAGATCAAAAAAAGGCATTCGTCAAAGTTTTATAAGCTGCGCGTTTTGAATGTAATCAGCGAAACAACCGATGCAAAATCATTCGTTTTAGATATACCTGGAAACCTAAAAGATGTATTTACCTATACGCCGGGTCAATTTATCAAGTTAAAATTAATGGTGAATAGTAAGGAGTATAAAAGAGCTTATTCCCTTTCGAGTTCACCTGTCACCGATGACGGATTTTACTTTACCATAAAGAGGGTTAAAGATGGTATCGTTTCTAATTTATTAAACGATACGCTCACGCCAGGCTATGAACTTCTTGTTCTTCCGCCATCAGGTAATTTCTTTAAAGAATATCCTTCCAGTGACCCAACCCATTTTGTATTTTTTGCTGGCGGAAGCGGTATTACGCCCGTTTACAGCATTATCAAATCCCTGTTAACTAAGCAGCCTCATTCCCACCTCTCCCTGATCTATGCAAACCGGGATCTGGATTCTATTATATTCAAAAGAGAACTTGAACTCTTAGAAGCTTCTTATCGGGAAAGATTGACTATAACCCATGTCTTGAGTGCCGCATCAGCGGGATGGGGCGGGCTAAAAGGGCGGCTTGACCAGGATAAAATAGTTCAGTTTATGAATAAATGGATGATCATGCCGGTTGCGGATACCGTCTATTATGTATGCGGGCCTTCACCATTTATGGAATTAGTGGAACAAGAATTAGCATACCATAAAATACAACCCTCTAAAATTCATCTCGAAAAATTTGTATCCATCAGCAATGAAGAAGATCCTTTAAAAGCAGGTACCGGCTTAGAAGATATTGGTACAGCCGGTGCCAGTTTAAACGCGCAATTGGACGGAAACAATCATCAGACGAATTGTAAAAAAGATCAAATCCTATTAGATGTATTATTAGCGGCCGGGATTAACGCTCCCTATTCCTGTAGAGAGGGCATTTGTTCAAGCTGTAAGGCAAAGCTTGTG
This sequence comes from Mucilaginibacter flavidus, assembly GCF_024055575.1. Taxonomy (GTDB): domain Bacteria; phylum Bacteroidota; class Bacteroidia; order Sphingobacteriales; family Sphingobacteriaceae; genus Mucilaginibacter; species Mucilaginibacter flavidus. The sequence continues at coordinate 12,764 of NZ_JAMXOE010000036.1, forward strand.
GAAGGAATGGTCATAATGAAAAAGCATACTGCTCTTAGCGATACAGATATTAAAAACGATCACATTTTGACTTGCCAGGCCACCCTGCTATCCGCAAAGATCAAGATTGATTTTGATACCGTAAAATAATGGGAAAGTTCAAATATTTGTTAGCAGGTGTGCTTTCCATACCCTTGCTATTTTTTAGCCTGTTACTTCAAGCACAAACGGCAGACACTACTAAAAAAATTACCATTAGCGATAGCGCAGCCCGGCCACACCCTTTTCAATACGATAAGGATTCCGGCTTGCAATATAAACGAGGAGATTTTACTTTAACAACCTGGGCGTATGCTGAAGGTTTGTTTTCTCCCGGCGACTATTCCGCATTTCGTCGCGTAAGGCAGGGGATGGAATTTAAGCTTCCGGCTTATAACTTGCGCATTAATGGCAACAGGTACAGGACTGTATTATTTTATGAAGTGGATTTTACAGACAATAAGTTTTTCCAGGCAACCAAACGGTTTAAGGATTGGGAAAACTTATTTATTGCTTTTCAAAATGCGGACGATCCCAATAAGTTCAGAATACTTTTTGGCGAAAACACCCACATACTCTCGCGTGAAGATAATTTATCGTCGGGCAATCTTCCTACGATTAACCGTAGCCTGATTTTAGAAGAGCATGGCTCGGTTAACAATTTCGGTGTGCAGTGGGGGTTGCAAATACAAAAGCAAATTAATCCGACCATGTTTCTGCAATTTGCCATGCAGGATAACCGGGGTTCGATGAATACGGATACGCCACGTTACCAGTTTTGGAAAGATATAGCCGTTAAAGTAACAAAAACCTTGATCACATCAACGGATAAAAACCCGGAAAGATTAAACCTGGGCATCGCCATCGACCGGACAGCTGACATTACCAACAGGAGTTTTGTTCTGGCATCCGCCATTAACCAGCTCTCGCTTGGAAGTACACCCGCTACCGGGAATAAATTGAGTTTTGAAAACAACCTGGACTATACCAATTGTCTGGGCAAGCATTTATATACGTTTGAATATGAAACTATTTATTCCCGTTATTCTGATCAGGGTTTAAATGTTGCAGGCGGGTATGCCATGCTGCAATTTCAACTCTTTGATAAAGCAAACGCAGGCGATCTTGTTCCCTTTGCCAGGTATGACCTTGTTAATTTATCAAATAGGGTCCAGGCCGCTACAGAACAGGCGGTCAGGTTAGGATTCAACTATAACTTGCCGTTTAAACATAAATTGGTAAACTTTCATCTCGAATATGCGAAACACTTTTTAAACGGTTCTTCGCAAATAATTAATCCGGGTCAGCGAAATTTTGATGAGTTTCGCTTTGAATTTCGGGTAAACGCTGCGCGATATTTAAGATTTTAAATTGAATGAAAATTATAACAAGGGCTATTTGGATACTATCATTAGTGAGTTTGCTTACAGATGTATCAAGTGAAATGCTATACCCGGTGATGCCCATATACCTAAAACATATTGGCTTTTCGGTATTATTGATCGGGTTATTAGAAGGTCTTGCTGAAGCTGTCGCCGGGTTCAGCAAGGGTTATTTTGGAAAATTGTCTGATCATATTGGGAGCCGGGTGCCATTTATTCGCTTGGGATATTTTCTGAGCGCCCTATCTAAGCCTATGATGGCAGCATTTACCTATCCGGGCTGGATATTTTCCGCACGTACTATGGACCGTCTCGGTAAAGGTTTGCGTACAGGCGCAAGAGATGCGCAGCTTTCCGATCAAACTACACCGGAACACAAAGGAAAAGTATTTGGCTTTCATCGGTCTATGGATACCATTGGTGCCGTAATCGGACCATTGGTTGCGCTGATTTACCTATATTATTATCCCGGCCAATACCGTATCATGTTCGTACTTGCTTTTTCGCCGGGTTTATTAGGGGTAGCCATAACCTTTCTATTGCGGGAAAAGAAAAAAAGGCCGATAGAAGATAAGAAACCTAACTTGTTTTCATTTTTAAAGTATTGGAAAGAAAGCCCGGCGGCCTATCGGAGCCTGGTATCCGGCCTTTTATGTTTTGCACTGATCAATAGCTCTGATGTTTTTTTACTGCTGCTTTTAAAAGCAAAGGGGATCAGTGATGTTCATTTAATTATGGTCTATGTGTTTTACAATCTTTGTTATGCAGCATTTGCTTACCCAGCCGGTATAATTGCCGACCGCATAGGATTAAAAACCACCTTAATCATAGGATTGCTGTTCTTTGCTACTGTTTATGGAGGAATTGCGTTTGTAAATACCCTGCCTTTATTCCTGTTATTATTTGCGCTCTACGGCTTGTATGCCGCTATGACGGAAGGTATAAGCAAGGCATTGATCAGCAATGTTTCAAAAAGAAGCGATATTGCGACAGCAATTGGCACCTATGCTGCTTTTAGCAGCATCATGGCTTTGTTGTCCAGTTCCATTGCAGGACTGGTGTGGTTTTCTTTTGGGCCCATGACTTTATTTGTATGTTCTGCAACAGGTGCTTTTTTAGTTATTCTGTATTTTGTCATTATAAAATTAACACCAGGTTCAATTATAGACGCCGGTTAAATTTTTAAAACAGCGTTTAAATAATATATCAATTGATAAGAGGCTTTACATTTTCCCGGTTTTTCACAGTTTGAACTTAATTCCTCCATTAATCACAAAGCCATCCAGCGGCGCATAGATGTCCTTGAATATCGGGTCGGTAATACTGCCGGTGTATATCGTGCCAAATTTCGTCTGTCGGGTATCGGTCAGGTTTTCAAAATTGACAAACAGCGAAAACCGTTCCCATATCTTTTCTGCCATCAGCCCTGCTGTCCAATAACCCCGGCCAGTACTGCCGTCATTTAATAGCTGCGGGCTAAAATAATAGGCTTCCGCACCGATCTTGAATTTATCCTCGACCTCATAGACCAGCACATTATTCAGCCTGTTTTTAGAAACCAAAGGGTAAGTTGATATGGTATTGTTCGTGTGCTGCATCACGTCAGCCAGTGTATAGCCCAGGAACAGCTTGAGGTTTCCATAAGTTAATTTAACATTGGTTTCCATTCCTTTTGTATTCAGGTCGCCCTGCGGTTGGAGATATTGCAGGTCACCGTTAGCCAACGGTGCCAATAGGATTGGATTATTGACACGGGTATAAAAGAAAAGCTGGTTGACGCTGAAACTAACCTGGTCATTAAATAAGCCTGTTTTGTAAGTAATATCATAGTTGGCACCATAAGAGCGTTCTGCTTTGGTGTTAGCCACATCTATCGGCAATACGTTCCTGAACTCAATGCGTTCAGCATCTTCGGTAAATACCGTTGGGGCTTTATAGCCTAAACCACCGCCCAAACGAGTAGAGAAATGCGGATTAATTTTATACAAGCCGGAAATACGGGGCAATACAAAAAATCCATATTCATTATGATAGTCGCCTCTTAAACCTGATTCCAACGTAAATTTATCTGTAGCGTTCCAGATGTTTTGAACAAATGTTCCTATGGTATTGTAGTTGTAAATGCGTAAAGGAAAACTGCTGTTTTGATCTTCCCTAAAATTATCAGTTAAGTAGTTCAACCCAGCCACCCAATCTGTTTTCTCGCCATTATAGGCATAATTGGCTTCGCTGTAGGTAGATACCTGTACACCGGAAAATTGGTAGCCCGGCAAATTGATGCTACGGTTAAAATAGCTGACGCTATTTTTAATTATTAGCTTTTCTTTATCATTCAATTTATGGTCTAATTCTACTTGCGAACTGTAACGTCCTGTTTTGTTTAGTTCATAGTAAGAATGCTGCGCATCACCATCACCTTTGAGGTACTGCATATCACCCCCGATGCGGGTTTCAGCTGTAGCGTTGACGCCAGTAATTAAAGTGGTATTCTTATCCGGGTAAAAGAACAACTTTGGATTTAAGGTATAGCGGTTATACCGGGGTATGGCTGATAATCCGATATTTGATGGGTCATAAGGTGTGCCATGATTATAAGCTGCATAAACTGTCGCGCCGATCTTGGCAAACTTTTGGGAATAAAAGCCACTGGCATCTAATCCTAATGCCGAGTTGCCATTCAGTAAAAAGTCCAGGTGCCGTTCATCCGTAGGGGTTTTGCTCACCAGGTTGACCAAACCTGCAATAGCGCCACCACCATACAAAGTTGAGGATGACCCCTTAATTACTTCCACCTGTTTTAAATCAAGCGGGGCGATCTGCAATAGCCCCAACCCGCCGGAAAAGCCGGAGTATAAGGGAAATCCGTCTCGGATGATCTGCGTGTATTTACCGTCCAACCCTTGTATGCGGATACTGGAATTGCCGCTGGTAGCCGAAGTTTGTTGCGTTTGGATACCGGTACTTTCAGCCAGCATCATACGTATATCGCCGGGTTTCATGTTGCCCTTTTCCTCCAGTTCTTCGCCGGAAATTACTTCGATACGGGTAGGAATATTTGCGATAGTGCGGCTGCTTCGGGTTGCACCAATTACCACTACTTCCAGTTCCTTGCCCTCACCTTTGCCCGCTGATTGCAATAAGATCAGCATGGGCGCGGTTTGTGTTAATGGAAATGTTAGTGTGTCCAGTCGGGTTTCATAACCAACATAACTATACAGGACGACCTGTTTTCCGTTTGGTATTTTTGTAAGCATCAATAGCCCGGCGGTATCAGACGAAGCGCCGACGGGTGTGCCTTGAATAGATGCGGTCGCGCCAATTAACGTTTCGTTTGTTTTGGCATCTTTGATGATCGCCTTGAAAGTATTTTGAGAATAAGCTATAGCAGTATAAAGCAGTGCCGCCATAAACACGATTATTTTTTTCATTAAAGTATATGATTAAGTTAAGACAGAAGAATCAGCCTTTGGGCTGTAAAACATCCGTTAACTTATTTTAGGGGGGAGCCAAATGGAACGGACTACTTTCTCAATGTACGGCTGGTGATAAACAGCGTGATACCGAGTATGATTTTCAGGGATAATCAGCGAATTGATAGTTATTGGTTTCGATATGATGAAACCAACGCAAGAACCGCAGGTAAAAAAAGGAGAACAGCCGGGGCATTCTTTTTCCTTCACAGGGGATTTATCCGACAATTCTTTTTTAGTAGCTATTTTCCCCTGACAGTCATTATCTAAACAACAAGGCTTTGTTGAAAGTACGATAACGTATAAAGATAATATTACGCATATTAATTTCACTACACAAACTTATAGGTTTATTTCAAATCACTGGTCATACCTGGCTATTATTGTTGAAAGAATTCCGGCAAAATATAATTTTAAATGAAAAAACCTCGCAAGTACATCGGTACTTGCGAGGTTTTGTACTCCAAAAGGTATTAATAACCGGACGCTTTTTAGAGGATATACAGCTTTTAGGCCGTTTAATCGCATAAAATGAGGTAGGTGGCGGGAAACATATTCGGACGTTTTTATAGTATTTTAATCGAAATGTTTACTTTTTGGCTTCAGACGATATTAGTACTTGGCCATGTATTCTGCATTACTTAATGAATAAGCTCTCAGAAACTAATCTGGAGAATTTTTGTAAAACATTGATTTCATCTGGTATAAAAAAATTCAAATAAAAATCCCATATGGGATAAATTGTGGAGCCAATGCCAAAATAGTCGATTTAATCACGAGAACGAATTAATAAAAAATATAATTCATAAAACATATTTTCCAATTATAAAATTGAAGAGGATGTCTAAAATACCCCCTCCATAATCAATTCCATTATCTCAAATCTTGATTAAATAGTATATTTATAAATTATTGATTTACAACCTATAAATCTTATGGAATTTAGTAAATATCAACAGGAGGCAATAAAAACAAGGCAACCCTATCCTAAAGAACATGACATCATTGTTCCCTTTTTAGGAATTGTTGGTGAAACAGGTTCGGTAATATCTGAATTGAAGAAAAAAATCAGAGATGGCGAATCCTACCTTAGTTTCAAAAAGAACTTGACTATCGAATTAGGGGATGTTTTGTGGTATATAGCAAACATTGCTTCTCAAAATGAGTTGAGTCTGGAAGATATTGCAGCTATAAATCTTGAAAAAATCCAAGATCGTTGGATCAATGAAGGAGATGACCACTTTATCATTATTGATGAGGGGTACCCAGAAGAAGAGCGTTTTGAACCCGAATTTGAAATCACATTTAAGGAATATTCGGAAAAGGGAAAAACAAAAGTTGAAATTTTAAAATCGGGAGTAAGAATTGGAGACCCTATTACCGATAACTCTTATGAAAATGATCAATATCGTTATCATGATATTTTTCACTTTGGTTATATAGCATATTTGGGATGGTCACCGGTAATAAGAAAACTGTTAAGCAATAAGCGAAAAAGTAAAGATGTTATTGATGAAGTGGAAGATGGTGCTCGGTCAGCAATTACTGAAGAACTGATAACCCTATTGATTTTTACCCACTCACAAAATCATGATCTATTTAAATATACCGAAAGAGTGGATACTGAAATTCTTGATTTAGTTCAAAAATTAGTTGCCGATATTGAAGTCAAGGTAATAAGGAAAAAACAATGGGAAATTGCAATTCTCGGTTCTTATAAAGTCTTTCATGAATTGGTAAAGAATAAGGGTGGCCGGGTCAACGTTTCCTTGAAAAACCGTAAATTAACTTACATGGGTAAGAATTAATGGCACAGTTATTCCAGTTTAATACTTGTTTCGAAGCCTGGTATTCGATTGCGACAAATCTGCTCAATAATAGAGAGGGGAGTAACTTTTTAATTGAAATTGACAATCCTTGTGAATATAATGAATTAGACGAATGGTTAGTTAGATATAATCCGGCATCCGTTTCAAAAAATGCAAAGCATCAACTGAATAATATCATTAATACTATTTTTCCCTATAAACTCTCGTTAAGGGTTAACAATAGGGGTGAGCTTTATAATACGTATTTAGCAATATATAATCGTTCAAGGAGATTGGGAAATCAAAAGTGGGGAACATACTTCGAAAGATTAATTAATTATCCAAACAGCAATAGAGTTGGTGATGGAAGTAATCAATTGGAAAATGCTATAAGAGCCTTAAATAGTAATTCCAACTGCAGGAATTATATTACATTCCACTTGACATCAGCTAATATTGAATCGAATGCCAGGCCAATGGGAGCGCCCTGCTGGCAGTTCGGGGAATTGGTAAAAAATGGGAATAGTATTGACCTAATTGCTGTGTATAGGAACCATGATTATTTTTATAAAGCATTTGGTAATTTCATTGGGCTTTCACGATTACTGCAATATATTTGTATGCAATCAAATAAGGAGCCCGGAAAATTGATTATTCATTCTACCCACGCTTACTATAACTCATCAAAAAAGGATTTAAGACAATTATTAAGTGGAGGAATTATTTAATAAAATTAATGAACAGGAGTTTGATAATCTTTGTAATAGCGTTAAAAGCTGTGAACTGTGCCCCCGAATGGCTTCAAGCCAAAGAATTTTAAGTCGAGCCTCGGGCTCCGTTTCAGCGAAAATTATGTTCATTGCAGAAGCTCCAGGTCGGTTAGGGGCCGACCAATCTGCAATTCCTTTGCACGGGGACAAAACAGGACACAACTTTGAGGCGTTATTGAAATTTGCAAATCTGGAAAGGTCAGAACTCTTTATAACAAACGCGGTACTCTGTAATCCAAGAGATACTGATGGAAATAATTCCACGCCCACGAAATCGGAGATATTTAACTGTACAAAATTTCTTAAAAGTCAGATTGAATTAATTAATCCTGAGATTATTGTAACTCTCGGTGCTACAGCTTTACATGCGCTAAATTTAATAGAACCTCATAGCCTATCATTAAAGATAAATGTAAGGACAGTTAATACCTGGCTGCAAAAAAAATTAATTCCCCTTTATCATCCAGGTCAGAGAGCGATGCTTCACAGGAGTTTGGCAAATCAACGATCAGACTACCAATTTGTTAATGATACTTTCAAGCAACTATCAAGAAAAACATCCTATCGCATTTCTAAAACATCCTTACTAAAAGAAGATATATTAGCGATAGTGTCTTACATACTAAATAAACAAAAGCTTACCTATTTTGCCCTTCACAAAATTTTTTACCTCATTGAATATAATAGTTTTTTGAACTTTGGACATAGGTTAACCACCGCTTACATAATCCGACAGAAAGATGGGCCCTACTGCACGGATTTGCATATTAATCGGCTAAGAAATAGTATTGATGGACTACAAACAAAATTTATTTCAAAAACCAGTTTTGTAGTTTATAAAGAAAAGGAATCTTTATTTGCTTCAACGGACGATTTATCTGATAAGTTGTCTGACGAAACCACAAAAATGATTGATTATGTATTAGAAAAATATGGGGCTAAAAGCAATGCATCACTTAAAAGAAGCGTTTATTTCACCAGACCTATGCGTAACATTTTATTTTATGAGAACAATCATAAAATAAATTTATATAACACACCAATCCAGTTTGTTGATCAATTTACATTAGCTACTTAATGGATTCTTCTTGTTCCCATTTTTTTATTCTTTTATGGCAGTCATCCTTGGGAAGTCTGTCATTATAAGATAAGAGCAACTCCATTCTATCGACCGCGTAGGTTGTTGAAATTAGTTCATTTTCAAGAAATATGTCAAATAACCAAATTATCCCTTCAGCACTCAACTGCTTGCTTTCACAATAATCTTTTAATTTATTATCTCCTGAAATTACAAAAACTTGCTGTTTTATTGCATAATAATAAACGGTTTTATCGGCAGCCTCTAACCCGACAGGTAGGATTAAATTTCCGATCTCAACTATTTCCTCAAAACTAAAATTGTAAACAATCAATTTTTTCACCAAAACAAATGGCTTTAACTCATCTTTCTGGAGCGTATTGAGTTGATCATAAACCTCTCTTGTTGTGTGAATCTCATAGCCGAAACCAAATAAATGTTGTATCAACCCTAAAGCGATAAGGTCAATAAAGATATTTGCATCGGTAATAGCGGCTTTCATCAGTTTTGGATATTTTAAGCATGAGGTTGAACATCCAAATACTGGCTTCTAAAATCACTAAGGGTTTGGTTATTTAATGCGGCAGCTTTAGTTGAAGATATAATTTCTTGTGCAACGGCCCGCATGAGTAATTGAATAAATCGGTCAGATTCTTCTTTGCCCTCATACCCATATTTTTCGTATGATTTTAATTGTTGATTATACCTGATAAGGAAATATTTCAAATATGAATCGCTAATTAAATCCATTGATCGGGCTTTATACATGATGGCCGTTAATGAAATGCCATGATATTTTTTTATTGATTGTAGTTCCCTGGTAAAAACCGTTTTTCGTTTGCCTCCAAAATATTCCATTATTTTTTCATTGGGCAAGAGCATTGTTCCTGCAAAAGCATCACATAATTTTTCAGCTTGTTTTTCGTCAAAAGAGGAAAGATCTGTAAACAGGTGACATAATTCATGTAGGACAGTGAAACGTTTACGAACAAGGGGAATATCAGGGTGATCATTAAAAACGATTACACAAATGCGACCACTAATAATAGTTGATAAACCGGAAAAAGATGGGTCAGCAATAACACGATAGACTTTTATGTTATTTTCTTCTAATAATTCAATACAATTATAAATAGGATCAGATCCTATTTTTAACAATTCACGCATGTGTTTTGCAGCCAGACTAATTTCATCAGGATGATTTATTTGAAATGATCTAAATTCAAAGGGCATCGATTCGTTTAATCCCAGCAAGCTCTCTAATTCCAGATAACGTTCAAGATATTCGATGGTCGAACTTTTGACCTTTTCCTGTTCCTTAACAGGTAGTTTCTTTAATTTTCTAAATTCAACCTGATCCAGAATTACGGCATTGTCTTTAAAAAAATAATCCAGGGTAACATTCAGGGATTGACACAATTGGGATAAAATATCGCTGTCAGGGGACTGCTCACCAGTCTCTAAACGGTTTAGTGCTTGTTTGGATAAAGAGCCGTTTAAAATGTCTGATAAATCCTGTAGAGACAGCCCATTCATTTTCCGGGCATTTTTTAATCTTTCAGGAAATTGCTTCATATGTAATATTCTGCCATAAAAGTAAAGTTATTATCGATGTAATTTTTCTTTTGGACGAATTTATAAAATAATTCTATTTTGTCCAAATGTTATTATAGCTTTGTGTTGTAACAAAAATACATACAATCATGGCAACAAATGGAAAACCCGGGGACGGACATCGCAATGGACAAGTAAGAGAACGTAGTCAAGCTTACAACCCAAAAACTGAAACGTGGACTAAGCGTGATACGCAGACAGGAAAATTTATGGATGGTAAGGCAGATGGTTCGCCATTCAAGGGAGTCAGAAAAGAGAAGTAATTAAAAAATTGTTAATTACTTCAATTTGACCAAAGTAAGGACACTGCGGCTTCTTTATTATTACTTGATTGAGTGGTAATATATTTTTACGTATAATAAAATTAAAATGGATAAGACACATAATGTATTTATCAGTCATCATGGAAAGGACGATGAGCACCTTCAAAGACTAAAAGAAAGATTAAGGGACAACGGATATAATATTCGGAATAGCTCGGTTGATAGCACCAAGCACCGTCCGATAAGACCAAGTGACGAAGTAATCGCTCGTTATCTTCGAAAAGGAATTTCCTGGGCAGGTACATTTATTTGTTTGATTGGCGAAGAAACACATACAAGGAAATGGGTTGATTTTGAAATAAAACAAGCCCATCTGCAAGGAAAAAAAATTGTTGGCGTTTATTTGCACGGCTGTTGCAATAACGTTGAATTACCTGAAACTTTCAAAAAATACGGAGGTGCACCGATTGGTTGGAACTCTCTGGACAAATTGGCTGATGCAATGAAAGGAGATCAGATGCCTGCGGAAAATGCTGATGGCACACCAAGAACACCGATTTTTAAAATTACAAGAGTTAAATGTTATAATTAATATAATTGAATGGCTTATTACTCATATAAGATAGAGCATGATTTCGGTTTAGCACCAAATCCATTTGGAGGATATTGCACCTTAGCCGTTTGCAAATCTGATATTCGAAAGAATAAAAAGCTTAGAATAGGCGATTGGATATTAGGAACTGGAAGTGTCAAATTGAACAAACTACATCAACTAATATTTGCAATGCAGTTAGAAGAAAAAATAACCTTAATGCAGTATTGGGATGATTCTCGATTTCAATTTAAAAAGCCAGTAATCAATGGTAGTTTGGTTCAAATGTATGGTGACAATTTTTACCACAAGGATAAAATTACCGGTGAATGGATTCAAGAGAATTCTGCACATTCCTCTGAAGGAGGTAATATAAATGCTGATCATCTTAAAACCGATACCGGAGGTGAAAATGTCTTGATTTCAAAATTGTTCTATTACTTTGGAGAGAAAGCTATCAAAGTTCCAGATGCTTATCTTTCAATTTGTAATGAAGGCAGGAATATTAAAAGCACCTCTATTCCTGTACCTATTGCAGATGATTTTATAAATTGGCTAACTAATCACTATTCAAATGGTATCCATGGAGATCCTATAAATTGGAAAAATCATAAATAATCATAATGTCAATATTATCTAAATCACAATTAGCTTCTATCGCTCAGAGTAAAGCCGGAAGTCGTGGCCTAAGAGGCGTTGTTAATGAAACAAGGCTATTTGCGAAATCAACTGCAATAACAAGTGTCTTTCTTTCTCACTCCCATACCGACAGAGATATTGTTGAACAAGCAAAAATATTTTTTGAAAATCTTGGTATAACAGTATATGTCGATTGGGCAGATAAAACAATGCCAGAAAAAACTGATGGAGCCACAGCCCAAAAAATAAAAAATCAAATTATTTCCATTAACGACAAGTTTGTATTACTCGCTACGAATAATGGCATTGCTTCTAAATGGTGTAATTGGGAAGTTGGAATAGCTGACCCCTTTAAGTTACCAAATAAAAAAATGGCTTTGCTTCCTCTTGCTGATAATAATGGATCGTGGAATGGGAACGAATACTTGCAAATTTATCCCCGAATTGAAAGAGGTACTACAAATTCTAATGAATTTTGGGTTTGGTATCCCGACAATTCTTTAGAGTCACTAACAAGTTGGTTGCAAAAATAAATATAGACATGAATAAGTTAATAGAGTTGTTCATTAATGATTTTCTAAAAGAAATTGAAGAAAATAATGCTGCTGTCTTTGCCGGTGCGGGACTTTCAGCGGCTTCAGGTTTTGTCGATTGGAAAGCCTTATTAAAAGAATTCGCAGACGAATTGGATTTAGATATTGGTAAAGAAACCGACTTGATTTCCTTAGCACAATATCATTTAAATAAAAATGCTAATAACAGACATTCACTAAGCCAAAAAATAGCAAATGAATTCCATCATGGGAAAAAACCAAATGAAAATCATGAAATTTTGGCGCGTTTACCAATTTCTACTTATTGGACAACCAATTATGATAAATTAATTGAGAAATCATTAGAAAATGTGAACAAGGTAGTTGACGCTAAATATACTACCGCACACCTTGCAAGAACAATAAACGGAAGGGATGTAACTCTTTATAAAATGCACGGGGATGTCGATCATCCTGACGAAGCTATTATTTCGAAAGATCAATATGAAAAATATTATCAATCACATGGCGCTTATATTAACACTTTAAGTGGTGATCTCACTTCAAAGACCTTTCTATTTATTGGATTTAGCTTTACTGATCCTAATCTGGACTACATTTTAAGTAGAGTACGGACAACTTTTAAAGATAACCAAAGGAAACACTATTGTTTCTTTAGAGAAGTAAAACAGGAAAAAGATGAAAGTGATGCAGATTATCAGTATCGCGTTATAAAGCAATCATTGGTGATAACGGACTTGCTTAGATTTAATATTCACGTTACGCTTGTTAAAGAGTACCCTGAAATAACTGACATCTTAAGGGAAATTGAAAGAAGATTTAAACGGAAAACAGTATATATCTCAGGAAGTGCTCACGAATATGGGAATTGGGACATCCCAAAAGCTGAAAGTTTTATTTCTGAACTAAGTAAGGCCTTAATTAGAAGTGATTTTAAAATCGTTTCGGGATTTGGTTTAGGTGTAGGAAGTTCAGTAATCAATGGCGTATTGGAAGAAGTTTATATAAAAAGAAAAGAGAACATTAAGAATCAACTTTTATTAAGGCCCTTTCCACAGGGCGACCAAGGGAAATTATTATGGGAAAAATATAGAGTTGACATGATTTCTTATGCAGGTATATCAATTTTTATATTTGGGAATAAGCTTGAGGATAATAAGGTTGTACTTGCCAATGGAATACAGCAAGAATTTGACATATCCATAAAACAAAATACGATTGTTCTCCCTATTGGTGCGACTGGTTATATGGCGAAAAAACTTTGGGAATTGGTGTTAAATGACTTTGAAGCATATTTTGGTTCCAGCGAACATATAGATGTTTTTAAACAATTGGGGGACGAAAATAATACGCCAGAACAATTAATAGACTTAACATTATCACTATTAAACAAACTTATAAAAAAGAGATAAAATGGCTAAAAGACAAGTTTTTTACAGTTTTCATTTTGGGAATGATGTAATGCGCGTTCAGCAAGTAAGAAATATGGGCGTAATTGAAGGTAATACTCCTGTATCACCAAATGAATGGGAAACGGTTAAAAAGGGAGGAAATACAGCAATAGAAAAATGGATTGAAGATAACATGAAATATAAATCTGCCGTTGTTGTACTCGTTGGAGAAGAAACTCACAAAAGGCCATGGGTTGAATATGAAATTATAAAAGCCTGGAAGGAAAAAAAAGGATTAGTCGGAATCTATATTCACAACCTAAATTGTCCTAATAACGGTAAATGTAGCAAGGGAAATAATCCATTTGATCAATTGGAACTAAATAACAAAAAATTATCTTCAATTGTAAAATGCTATGATCCTGGTAATGATGCTTATAATAATATAAAAAATAATATTGATTCTTGGGTTGAAGAAGCCATTAAAATTAGAAACTCTTATTAATTATGTTCAATTAATTTTTGGAGGGTGTAATATGACCTGTGTCAGGACGCTTAAAAGAAGTTTTCGGGCACTTAAAACGCGGCAAAAGCCGCTTATTGCCGACCGCTAATTTACTGATACGGTGACTATTAGGGGCTTCCTACCTCTTTTTTACCTTAAACAAGACCTTTATATGCCTATGATTTTAAGTTAAGCAGAGGGGCTTATATCCATTATCTGCACATTATTGTCAATAACACTTTTAAGCATATTTCTTGCAAGGCTGATTTCAAAATCATCTATTTTGGTAACCTTTAAATGTAAACTGTTTATTTCATCAAGTTGTTTAAGACATTTTGAAATGATTTTCAAAGCCTTAAAATCTGTTTTATCTCCTAAAATGCTCATAACGATTAATTTATAAAGGGGGTGTTTAGCCCCCTATTGGTTATTGTTAGTTTAATATATTACCATGTTTGGCAAATTCAGTGCATAAATCAAAGGCGGTTTGACTGCGTTGCAACCCCGTCCCGTACATGATGCTTTTAAACTTGCTTTCATCATCCTTAAAGTTTCGGACATTCTGAAAATATCCCGTAACCGCATTGTAAGCCCCAAACAAAGTTCCTTTCGTGGTGGCTTCCTGTTGTGTCGGGCTGGTCAAGGCATATTCCATAACGCTACTTACCATATTATTATAAGTTGTGCTTAATTCGTCCTGCTTCCCGTTTTGCAGGTTTTGTAATACTTCCTTATTCGGTGCCATTGCAATTTGTATTAAATGCTTAACGGCATTATCTGTAATGCGGATTTTTGACCAATGGTTAAACACTTCTTCCAGTTCGTCGGCTAACTGGTTGGTAATGCCTAATAATTGATGTGCTTGTTTTAGTCTTTCGTTTGCGCTGGCGGTATGCCGTATTTTAATGCCGTTGCTATGGTTACGCATGGCAGCGTTTAAAGTATTGGCGCAAACTATGCGAACAGGGGTAAAAGCTGCGGTAATACTGCCGTAACCATCATGCGAAGTAGTTAAAAATAAATACTGCTCTATTAAATCATCCTTGCCCACCCGGATATAATCGGGTAGTTTAGCGGTTATAAAAATGCGTTCACCTTTGCCTAACGCTCCGGCGGTTTCGTATAAAATGCCGTCTTTACCCCCCACAATACTATCGAAAAATTCAAAGGCGTTAACATTCTGTACCACTTCGTAATCTTTGCCAACTACCCCCAAAACCTGTTCGGTATCGTTGCGGATGGTAGCGTAAAAGTCGGGTACTTCAATTTCGGGGATTAAAATATCCGTGTCGGGGTCGCCTGTATGATTTTCAGTATCATACGTAAATAAAGGGCGTTTTTCAACGGTGTAGTTTAACCCTGCGTGTATAATCGCTTCTGCGCTTGTCGGGTAATCTGTAATGATCTGCCCTAAGTTGTGCCAGGCTTTTTCCTTTACTGAAAAAAAACTGTGCTTTTCTGTTTGCTCGTTATAATTAAGATTGTGTGCCATTGTTGTTTTTGTTTAATTGTTCTTTATTCAGTTTAATAATCTCTGTTTCCAATACTTCCACATTTTCGGTACTGCCGATGGTGTATTGTGTTTGGTTTTCCAGCTCTTTCATAGCATCCTGTATATGTTGATACTTGGTGCGGATAACCACTTTAATAAATAGAAATACGGTGTCTTTCATCATCTTATCAGTTGTAATTATTAATGAAATCGTTTAACTCGGAATTGAAAACTGCGGGGTTTTCATTTGCTAATTGCTGTGCATAACCATCCCAAAAAATTTGGTTGGTTAATTCGATAAATAATTCTAACATTGTCTTAGCTTTTAAGAAAATAGAAGTTTTTAAAAACGCTCCCTGCAATTCAGATGCAGGGGGCGTTTTCCATTAATTAAGCGGGAATAATGATACCTGCTTCAATCTGCGCCAGTTTGTCTATACAAAGGGCGTTCACATATTGCGTTACATGAAAAATGATTACCGGGTTTTTAGTGGTAAAGCTTTTGCCCTTGTCATCTGCAATTGTTAGTTCGCACCGGGAATAATTGGTTATCCCGCTTTCTTCGGCTTCATCCTTTTGGTTAACCTCAAAAGCTTCCAAACTTTGGATGGTATCCATTAATTTATCCCGTTGCACTTTACGGCGGTGCAGTTCTTCCACCAATTTTAACGTACTCTCTAAATTCAGTACAGGTTTAGCGGGTTTTACTTCTTCGGCAACTTTCTTTGGTTCTTCTGCCTTTGGCTGTTCTGCCACAATTTTGGGGCTGTTCTCTGCCTGTACAATTTCTTTAGGCTGTTCGGTTGCCTGTACAGGTGCGGGGGTTTCCGCTCTCTTCGGTTCGTCCTTTTTTGCTTCGCCGTTTAAAGCGATACTTACTGGCAAATTGCTTGCTTTTGCAGTTACGTTATTGTGACCTGTGATATTTGCCCTGTTATTGTTAATCGCTGTTGTTTTTACTTCTACGGTTTTCATAATTTCTAATTTTTAAATGTTTTTAATAAATTCAATAATTGCCCTAATGGGGCGTTTTGCAATGGCGGGGCGGTCTGTCCGCTCCGCTGTTGGGCTGTGTGTGGTGGGCTTCTGCCGTTTGCTGTTTTCATAGTTGCTTTTGTTTTTAAAGTCAGTCGGCAGGGCCTCCCGGCTTTTTGTTAAGCAACCTCACCTGAACACAAGCCCTTTGTAAGGCAAGACTTTGCGAAAAAAAATACGCTTGCGAGGAACGAGCAAGGAAGATTTTTTTTCAGCAAACCCGCAGGGCCCCGGTCTTGACGTCAAAGGGCTTGTTCAGAAATTTGCTAACCAAAAAGCCTGGGGGAATTTTAAGCGGTATTAAGGAGCAGTTATTAAAAAAATAAGAAGTAGCGGCAAAAAGTCCGTGTGGTTTGAGTGAGCGCAGGCGATGCTCAAATCGCACGGGCTTTTAAAATGCAGGGAAGTGGCTGAATGAGGGACGAGTGAAGCGGCTGGAGCTGCTGAGATAACTATATTTATTGTATAATAAAAAATATTTTGAATTGTTAATTTATTAATCGTAATATTGCAATATAATTATGGGCTTAACTAAAACAGAAATATTTACCGAAGAACAAAACAGTTTAGCCGTTTTGCTCAAGGCAATGGCACACCCTGCGAGGATCGCTATTTTACAACAGATCATAAAGGTTAATGCTTGTATCTGCGGCGATTTGGTAGATGAATTGGGTTTAGCGCAACCAACCATTTCACAGCATTTAAAGGAGTTGAAAAACGCAGGGCTTATTCAGGGAACGATTGAGGGCGTAAGTGTTTGCTATTGCATCAATCCTATTGTTTGGGATCAGTTAAAGGATCAATTAGGCGTTTTCTTTAATTCCTATAACCCTGCCTGCTGTTAAAAAAAATTTGAATTAATCCATCGTAATATTACAATAAATTAAAAAAATAAGATCATGAATAACGAACAGGAATTAAAAGAGATCGTAAGGCAAAAATACAGCGAGATTGCTTTACAGGACAAAGAAGACAACCAGGCATCATGCTGCGGGGCTACCTGTTGCAGTACCGAGGTGTATAACATCATGAGTGATGATTACACTGAACTTAACGGATATAACGCGGATGCCGATTTGGGTTTGGGTTGCGGGTTGCCGACACAATTTGCAAAAATAAAAACGGGTGACGTAGTAATCGACTTAGGTTCAGGCGCGGGAAATGATGCTTTTATAGCCAGGGCCGAAACCGGTGAAACCGGCAAAGTGATCGGTATTGATTTTACCGAGGCCATGATCAATAAGGCAAGAGCAAATGCCGAAAAGCTGGCTTTTCATAATGTCGAGTTTCGTTTTGGCGACATTGAAAATATGCCCGTTACCGCCAATGTTGCCGATGTGATTGTTAGCAATTGTGTATTGAATTTGGTGCCAAATAAAGATGCCGTGATCAAAGATATTTACCGGGTGCTAAAACCAGGCGGACACTTTAGTATTTCTGATGTGGTATTAGTAGGAAATTTACCTGATGCCCTGCGTAAGAATGCGGAAATGTACGCAGGTTGTGTTGCAGGTGCCATACAAAGAGAAGTTTATTTGGAACTAATCAAAATCAACGGCTTTAAAAATATCACTGTTCAAAAAGAAAAAGCGATTATTATCCCGGATGATATATTGAGCAAATATTTAAGTGAGGCAGAGATCAGCAGCTTTAAGTCAGGTAGCACAGGTATATTCAGTGTTACGGTATTTGCTGAAAAGCCAGTCGAAGAAAAGGAAGCTTGCTGCGCTCCCGGTTGTTGTAATTAATATCGACCAATTACGCAAGTTAAATTTAACAGTAATTTAATTTGCGTAATTGAATTTAATCGTAATATTGCATTATACAAGATGGGATTAACGAAGACCGCAAATTTTACAGAAAGACAAAATCAACTGGCACAAATGCTCAAAGCTTTGGCACATCCGGCGAGGATCGCGATCATTGACCATTTGCTGAAAGCTAACGAATGTATAACCGGCGATTTGGTAGAGGTTACAGGCTTATCGCAGGCCACTACTTCGCAGCATTTGAGAGAGTTGAAAGAGGCGGGGTTATTAAAAGGAACGATTGACGGCACATCGATGAACTATTGTATTGACCAGGCAAAATGGAAGGAAAACGCGGCAATTTTAAAAACGTTCTTTATTGACGTGAAATTTGACGAAACCTGTTGTTGATTTTTTTTGCATCTCTTTATCGGTAAATTGCAATATACAAGCAGATGAAAATTATAAACCACTAAATAAATAAATTATGATACAGCACAGCATTTTATTCGTTTGCATCCATAATTCAGCGCGCAGCCAAATGGCCGAGGCGTTCTTGAACCACTATGACGGGAAATCCCTGATCGCTGAAAGTGCAGGCTTAGAACCCGGAAAATTGAACCCCAATGTTGTTAAAGTGATGGCGGAAGTTGGCATTGACATCAGCTACAAAGGCACACAGGAAGTATTTGACCTGTTTAAGAAAGGCCGGTTATTCCAGGCGGTAATTACAGTTTGCGATGAAGCCAGCGCAGAGGGCTGCCCTATATTTCCCGGTGTAGTACGGAGAATGGGCTGGTCATTCCCCGACCCTTCAAGTTTTAAAGGCACAGAGGAAGAAATCCTGGAAAATACCCGCAAGGTGAGAGATGAAATAAAGGAAGCGGTGCTGGCTTTTATTGAAGAAGCGAAGCACATGGAATATTGGGTAAAACAAAAACTTAATGCTTAATCCTGTATTGGAATATGCTTCATGCCGCGACGTTAAATATCGAATATGAGGTAAAAGACCTGGTTCGTACCATCGACTTTTACGATATCTTATTTGGAGAGTCAGCTGCCGATCTTTATGAAGGGCATGTCATCTATGCTTTAAGAAAACAATTATTGACGATAACATTTATTGAAAACCCGAAAGTGACTGTACCAATATGCGGCAATTTTAGCTTTCTTTTTAATTCCGACAAGGAGGTTTATGAACGCTTTGTACAATTCACAAGAGCGGGATTTGCTAATACCTTGAAAGCGGATTATAATTCATTCGGCCCGAGCAACCATTCTTTCGGCATAACAGACCCTAATGGACTCAATTGGAAATTTAACATCAAAGACAAAAAAATAAATACTTTTAAATTTTTCAATATCCCGCGTGTTAACAGCGTATGGGACATCTTAAAACCCTTATAATAAATAATGAGCGCAAACAACTGTGCCCCTGTGGCAGAAAGAAAAAAACTAAGTTTCCTTGACCGTTACCTGACTTTATGGATATTCCTTGCAATGGCCATCGGCGTAGCAGTGGGCTATTTTATTCCCTCGTCAGCAGGATTTATCAATTCCTTTTCCACCGGGACAACCAATTTACCGCTGGCTATTGGCCTAATTCTAATGATGTACCCCCCTCTCGCCAAAGTGAAATATGAAAACATGGGCGAGGTATTCAAAGACACCAAGGTATTAAGCGCCTCTTTAATATTAAACTGGATAGTTGGCCCTATCCTGATGTTTGTATTGGCAATAACCTTGCTGCGCGACCATCCCGCTTATATGATTGGTTTAATTCTGATCGGCCTGGCACGGTGCATTGCAATGGTAGTAGTATGGAATGAATTGGCCGAAGGCAATCGGGAATATGCAGCCGGATTAATTGCCTTAAACAGTATCTTTCAGGTATTGCTTTACAGCGTTTATGCTTATGTTTTTATTACCCTATTGCCGCCGTTATTCGGGTTAAAAGGATTGGCGGTGGATATTACCATTGGGGAAATCGCTAAAAGCGTCGGTATCTATTTGGGAATTCCATTTGCAGCCGGTGTCATTAGCCGTTACAGCTTAATAAAACTTAAAGGTGAGGAATGGTTTCAAACGAAATACGTTCCGTTCATATCACCGATAACCCTAATCGCTTTACTCTTTACCATTGTGGTCATGTTCAGCCTGAAAGGTAATCTGATCGTGCAGATTCCTATGGACGTGGTGCGAATCGCTATTCCTTTGGTGATTTATTTTTCTATCATGTTTACGATAAGCTTTTTTATCGGCAAGTCATTTGGTGCGGATTATTCGAGAAGTACTTCTATTGCCTTTACAGCTACCGGCAACAATTTCGAACTGGCGATAGCCGTTGCTATTGGTGTATTCGGTATTAATTCTGGAGAAGCTTTTGCCGGCGTAATCGGGCCATTAGTGGAGGTTCCTGCTCTGATCGCCTTAGTCAACTTAGCCTTTTGGTTAAGAAAGAAATATTATACCCAAAAAACTATTACGACCATCTAATATGAAAATTGCACTTTTTTCAGATATACACGCCAATCTGCCAGCATTGGAAGCGTTTTTTGCCGATGTCGAAAAACAAAAACCCGATGCTGTTTATTGCCTGGGCGATTTGGTCGGCTATAACATTTGGCCAAACGAAGTAATTGACGAGATCCGCAAGCGCGGCATTCCTTGCATTGCTGGGAACTATGACTTTGGGATTGGCCGTCATAGTGATGATTGTGGCTGCGCTTATAAAACGGACGAGGAAAAAGCAATGGGCAAAATATCCATCGCTTATACCAACGAGGTGGTAAAAGACGAGCAAAGGGCTTATTTACGTACTCTGCCAGCACATATCCGTTTAGAGTTTCAACTCAATAACGACAAATTGAATGTGCTATTAGTGCATGGTAGTCCCCGCAAGGTCAATGAGTACTTGTTTGAAGACCGGGACGAAAAAAGCCTGTTACGCATTATGGAGCAAGCGGACGCAGACGTAATGTGTTTCGGTCATACGCATCAGCCTTATCACCGGGTATTGCCAACGGTAGTTACCGAAGACCCGCATTACCGCCATGCCATCAATATCGGTTCGGTGGGCAAACCAAAAGATAAAGATCCGCGTGGCGGCTATGTATTGCTGCACATCAATGAGAATAGTTCAGTTAAAGATAAGGATAGTGTAAAGGTTGAGTTTATCCGTTTTGATTATTATATAGAGCAAGCGGCAAAAGCGGTTGAAGATAGTCCTTTACCTAATGAGTATGCGGATATGCTTCGTCATGGTTAAACTTAAAACGCACATAAATTATCAGATAAACCCTTAAAAACTTCATTATGAAAACCAGATTAAAACCAACAGCCCTGCTGGTTGCAGGATGTCTATTGTCTTTAAGCAGCGTATTGCTGTTAAGCAGTTGCGGCGGCTCAGGCGGCACTAAAAATGGGAGTGACAGCACAGCAGCGAGTAAAGGAGAGAGTGACAACACGCTATTAGGTGCGGGCAGCACATTCGTTTATCCTTTATTCTCAAAAATGTTTGCCGAGTACGGCAAAACGAACAACGTCAAAGTTAACTATCAGTCCATCGGTTCAGGCGGCGGTATCCTGCAACTGACCAATAAAACGGTTGACTTTGGCGGTTCTGATGCCCCATTGAATGATGAGCAGACTAAAAAGATCGGTGTGCCTGTACTACACATCCCAATGGCATCCGGTGCTGATGTGGTTTCTTATAATCTACCAGGCATTACATCATCCCTTAAAATGACCCCCGATCTGATCGCCAGTATTTTCTTAGGCAAGATCACCAACTGGAACGATGCAAAAATTGCCGCAGTCAATCCGGGTGTTAAACTCCCTAATCTCCCCCTAGTAGTCGCCCACCGTTCAGACGGAAGCGGTACCACCTATATATGGACAGATTATTTAACTAAGATCAGTCCTGAATGGGCAAAAAAGGTTGGCAAAGCGGGTGCGGTAAACTGGCCGACAGGATTAGGTGGCAAAGGTAACGAGGGTGTAGCAGGATTGATCAAACAAACACCAGGTGCAATCGGCTATATCGAATTGTCTTATGCCATCCAAAATAAAATGCCGGTGGCACAGGTACAGAATAAGTCAGGCAAATTCATTACCCCTAATTTAGCCTCCATCACAGCAGCCAGCAATATCGATCTGCCTGCCGATGCCAAGGTATCGCTGACCAATACCAGCAACCCGGATGGTTATCCGATCAGCAGCTTTACCTGGGCATTGATCTATAAGGAACAAAATTATAATAACCGGACGGCAGCAAAGACTAAAGAACTGTTGGACTTGTTGTGGTGGAATATCCATGATGGACAAAAAAATTGCGAGCCTTTAAATTATGCTACACTTTCTAAGTCAGCAGTAACCGTTGCTGAAAATATATTAAAATCGGCCACTTATAGCGGTCAGCCTATCTTAAAATAGAATTATAGGCCAATGTCCTAACCGGGCATTGGCTTACTTAAAATAAGAGCAATGGATCATAATTTTATCATACAATTATTAAAGGAAAAGGAGGCTAATCTTTTAAATGAACTGCAGCATGTCAGAGCAGCTATGGAAGGTTTTATTAAAGAAAATACAGAAGCCTTGTTTCCCAAGCATAGTAAGTATGACTTAGTTGCAGAACTAATCCCCGTTGCTTATGAAGCTTGTAGCACTTATAATAGTAAGATATTATTCATTCTGAATAAAGAAGAAAAACCAATGATGGTCGATGAAATCGTAGCAGAGATCATGATTGCAGAACCTTTATTAGATATAAAAAAGCTTCACAATACAATTGGTTATTCTTTATCCATGCTGGCGAAAAATGGCAGGGTGAAAAAACATCCTTTTAACCGACATATCAAATATTCTCTATAACATGACTATTGCTTTATTTTCTGATATACACGCCAATTTGCCTGCCTTTGAAGCCCTGCTGGCTGACCTCGACAATCGTAAACCCGATGCGGTTTATTGCCTGGGTGACCTTATCGGCTACAATATCTGGCCGAATGAAATTGTTGCGCAAGTCCGCAAACACGGTATTGCGACATTAGCCGGTAATCATGACTTGAAAACCAACGGTTACGCATATGAATTAGTATCGGCAGAAAACCGTGTGTATTTGAACACATTACCCGCCCGCATCAAACTGGAATACCAGCTCAACCAAGACCATTTAAATATCGTTTTGGCACATGGCAGCGCCCGGAAGATCGATGAATATGTATTGGTGGATACGAACGAAGCTTACCTTTTAGAAATGATGGACGAAGCAAAGGCAGATGTACTATGTGTAGGGCATTCGCATAAACCTTATCACCGGGTAATTAAAACGGGTAGTGGTTACAAGCACGTCGTTAATATTGGTTCGGTCGGCAAGCCAAAAGACAAAAACCCGATGGGTTGCTATGTGCTGATTACCACAAACGAAACTGCGGCACATAATGATAAAGACAGCATCAGCGTTGATTTCATCCGGGTAGCTTACGATATAGAAAAAGCGGCAAAAGCAGTTGAGGAAAGCCCGCTCCCGAACGAATTGGCCGATATGCTGCGTAAAGGCTATTAGCATGAAAAAACAACAGAAGCATTATATTTTTATGGCTGCAATAATGATGCTTACTGCGCTTATAGCAACTTTTAAATTTGATATGTCATACGGCTATTATTGGCTGATTCCCTGCCTTTTTGGCTTTATCGGCGGCGTATATATTTATGCCGCTATCAAAATAAACCATTAAAACTCCAACTACATGAAATTCCCAGAAAACTTATTGTATTCTAAAGAACATACCTGGTTACAGGTTGATAATCCTATCGGCACTGTTGGTATAACCGAATTTGCTCAAAGTGAATTGGGTGAGATGGTTTACGTGGAGTTACCACGGATAGGCCAAACATTTAAAGCCGATGAAATATTTGGTTCTGTAGAAGCCGTTAAAACCACAAGTGACTTATTCATGCCTGTTTCAGGAAAGGTTGTTGCGATAAATGAGGCTTTGACTAAAGAGCCAGAATTGGTAAATAGCGATTCCTTTGATAGTGGTTGGATGATAAAAATTGAAATATTGGATTTTTTAGAAACCGATAATCTGTTAAACAGCGAGAAATATAGGGAAATGATAGGAGTAAATTAATTCGAGGGCAAAAACTAAAAAAAAAGCCTGGTCGATTACCGACCAGGCTTACAATATGGTACAATAAATTTTTTATTATACTTTGTTTTTGATTTCCGTTACTTCCTTACGAATATCAGTGGCAGCAACTTTAATTTGCTGTAAAGTGACTATTCCGGGGAAACTGACCACTCCATTCCGTGGCAAACTGACCAGGCAATTCCCTGGCGAACGGGTTCAGCGAGAGCTGTAAAAGCGTTGTGTTAAAAGTAGTTATTTAAA
>NZ_JAMXOE010000037.1 GCF_024055575.1 Mucilaginibacter flavidus
CCCTTCAAGATTAAAGTCAGTCTCCTGAATATCTTTTCGCTCTAAAAGAACATGTTCTATCAGGATTCTTTTTTGGGAAACAAGCCCATGTAAATCCAGGTTGAGAGAAGCCACGTCATTATAAAGTTCATCTTCTGTTTCTTCAAAAGACATTAAGACTCCCGGCTCTTTGAATTTGACCGCACCATTAATTAAAAAATCAATCCCAAAAAGGGTTTTTCCGGAGCCGGCACTTCCACTAACTAAGGTAGTTCTACTTTTCGGAAGGCCGCCTTCCGTAATTTCATCAAAGCCTTTGATACCGGTGAGGCACTTTTGTAGTTGCTTAGGATGATCAGTGCTTTTTTTCATGTTATACTTTGTTTACAAATGTCTTTTTTATTGCATTGAGGTTAAGAAGAACGCAGGTGAAATTCGTTTGGCCTACTTGTTCATCGCTGAATTGGAAAGATCATTAATACTTATCATATAGTAACCTGCATTAACGCTAACGTCTTGGCATTCTTTTTGTTCAAACTATTATTACAGTCCCATATTTCTACTGGAGTTTCATCAAAGATATTTCGCTTATATCAGATATAATCTTAAATTTAAAATTCAACTATTTCTGCTCTTTAAGTGCTTCTAACAGCACTTTTGCAGCCTCTTCTGACGAAGCTGGATTTTGTCCGGTAATTAGAATGCCATCCTTTTGTACATAGCTCGCCCAGTCTGGCCCTTTACTGTAAATGCCACCGAGTTTGGTCAATTCGTCTTGCAGAAGGAACGGCACAACATCTATTAACTTAACTGCGGCTTCTTCCGAATTAGAGAAACCCGTTATATTTTTATCCTGTACAAATGGTTCGCCCTCCGGGGCTTTTACGTTTATTAAGGCACCGGGAGCATGGCATACAAACGCAAGGGGTTTGCTGTGTTTGTAAAAATCTTCTATCAGGGCGATAGATGTCTTGTCATTGGCCAGGTCCCATAGCGGCCCGTGCCCTCCCGGATAAAAAACACCATCAAAGTGGGTTTCTTT
Organism: Mucilaginibacter flavidus; assembly: GCF_024055575.1. Taxonomy (GTDB): domain Bacteria; phylum Bacteroidota; class Bacteroidia; order Sphingobacteriales; family Sphingobacteriaceae; genus Mucilaginibacter; species Mucilaginibacter flavidus. Next base: position 1,022 of record NZ_JAMXOE010000037.1, read on the forward strand.
AACGGTGCTTAGTTTTAGCGTGTGGGCCAGTTTATCCTGCAACTCCTTATCATTATTAAACCGTTTCGTTGCCGCTGTTTGCGCGTCCGGTGATTCGCTTTTGGGGTCAATAGGCGGTTGCCCTCCTTTTGGCGAGGCAATAGTTATTTCTACACCTGCATCTGCAAATACGTAATAGGGTGCTGCAAACTCTTCGATCCAAAATCCTGTCTTTTGACCAGTATTTCCCAATTCTCCATGGGATGTTAATACCATTAATACTTTCATAATTCTGCTTAAATTAAACCTAAACTTTGACGATCATTTTCCCTTCATTGCTCCCTTCGAACAGACCCAGAAATGCTTGCGGGATTTGTTCAAATCCATTGATAATCGTTTCATGGTAGGTGCCTTGATTCTTTTAACCAGCTAAATAGTTGCTTTTTGGCTTCCGGGAATTTTTCCGAAAAATCAGAAACGATAAACCCTTGTATCAAAGCGCTTTTTGAAACTAAAATAGGTTGAATATATGGCCCTAAAACCTGCGAAGTTGCATTATAAAGGGAGATTGCCCCACAAAGCGGTATCCGGGCATGTTTATTTATATTATTTAAAACAGCATCCGATATTTTGCCGCCAACATTGTCAAAATATATATCCACGCCATTGGGGCATGCTGTTTTGATCGCACGAATTAAATCCACCGTGGTTTTATAATTAATAGCCTCATCAAAATGGAATTTTGATTTGAGCAGATCAATTTTTTGATCCGATCCTGTGATGCCCACTACCCTGCACCCCATAATTTTACCTATTTGTCCGGCTACGCTTCCAACGGCGCCGGCTGCACCCGAGACTACAAGGGTTTCACCAGCCTTGGGAACTCCTATTTCAGTCAGCCCTAAATAGGCTGATAATCCGGTCATTCCTAAAATACCCAAGTACGCGCTTAAGTAGATTTCATCCGTATTGATCAATTGTAAACCTTTACCTGTTGATACCTGATATTCTTTCCACTCCAGGTTACCCGAAACAAAATCACCTATTTTAAAGCCGGAATGATTTGAATCGATAACTTTTGATATAATGCCTGATTGCATTGGTTTATCTAATTCAAATGGAGGAACATATGATTCGGAATCATTCATTCTGCCACGCAGATACGGATCTACGGAAACAAACAGCGTTTTTAGTAATATCTCTCCGTCATCGGGGGACGGAATCTCCTCAATGCTCAGCTTGAAATCACCCAACGCAGGTTTTCCAACCGGCCTTCTATAAAACAAAAAAACTTTATTCATACCTCTTCACTAAGCAGCATATCATAAAAATAACTATCAGTTGTTCCTGAATGTTTTTTCACGACGGCATCATTAATACATTTTCCTATAGCCATTAATAGATGAGTATTTAGCCTGTCTCCATTACACTGTACCCATTCATCGCCGGGATCACAAAGTCGCCCCCCAAGGCGCATCAAAACCCTCTAAACTGCTTGTTTAGAGGGTTTTTTCATTTATTATCCCCTCAACAACCCTTACTAACCCCAGGTTTCTGAACACCTAACTGAACACCTCTGAATAGTTTTTAACTTAGGTGTTCGAAAATGGCTTAACAAATTGCTGATCAGATATTTGCAGCATATTTATTAGGCTTGATCGATACATAGGAGATCTTAATTAAATCAGAGCGAATGAAGTATTTAAACTTAATTTTTAATCATTATGAAAACTTCACAATCGTTCAGCGTTTATTTTACAATTAAATCTGACAAAGCCAAAGATGGTAAAGCGCCGCTTTATGCCGCCGTGACCGTAAACAAGGAAAAAGCATTTATTGCACTCAAACAACTAATCAGCATAACTATATGGGATTTCGGTAAAGGTGCCGCGAAAGGAACACGCGACGAGTCTCGTGCAGTAAACGCTTATCTTGATGAGGTACGACTTTCCCTTGGTAACGGTTATAAGGAACTATTGCTAAAAGGTAAGTTAATTACGCCAAAAACCATCAAAAATCTATTTTTAGGGGAAACAGATGACACCTACACGCTGAACAGGATGATGGCTTATCATAACGAAACTTCAGGTAAAAGTCTTAATCCGGCAACAATGAGGCATTACCTTGTTACACAACGCTACCTGTCAGGTTATGTGGCTGCCAATTATCGTGCAGATGACCTTCTGCTTAAAGACCTTGACCATGGGTTTATCCAGGGTTTTGATGCCTTTCTAAGAAACCATCGGCCAAAAGATCATCATAAACCTTTAAATGATAATGGAATCAAGGTACACCTTAAAAGATTGAAGAAGATGGTACATCTCGCTCAGGATATGCAGTGGGTCGACCGCGATCCTTTTGTGACGTTCAGAATCAGGATGAAAAAAGTTGCAAGGGATTATCTTACAGAGGCTGAGCTGCGCACCCTAGAGAACAAGTCCTTCGATCTGGAAAGGTTATCACTCATTAAGGACCTTTTTATTTTCAGCTGCTATACTGGCTTGGCCTACGGTGATTTGATGATCCTAAAACCCACCCAGGTTGTTACGGCAGAAGACGGCGAACTATGGATCCGGACGTCGCGCGAAAAAACATTGGAGCCGGTCAACCTTCCCCTCCTGCCAAAAGCCGTCGATCTGGTTAACAAATATAAAAGGAACGAAAGATCATTATACAATGGAACTGTGTTCCCAGTTTTGTCAAATCAGAAGGTGAATAGTTATCTCAAGGAAATAGCGGATTTCTGCAGTATCCACAAAAATCTGACTTTTCACATGGCCAGGCACACTTTCGCCACCACGGTCACCCTATCGAACGGAGTGCCAATTGAAACAGTCAGCAAGATGCTGGGACATAGTAAGATAGCTACTACCCAAATATATGCACGCGTAGTAGAAAGAAAGCTTAAGGACGATATGCAGGCACTTAAACAAAAGTTATCATTGACATGATATTGATTGTTCAGTATATCCATTAGCGGCTACGATATTTCCATGTACTGTAGTTCGCACTGGTTCGAGCCCAGGTGGGCGCACAAACCTCTCTTTGCAGAGAGTTAAAAACCCTCTAAATCGCTGATTTAGAGGGTTTTTTCATTTATTCTCCCTCAACAACCGTCAAGAAAGCCAAAGTTCTCGTTACCTATCCGACTACCTGTTTTTAATTTTTAACTTAGGTAACACAAACCTATTCAATGAATTGATATACAGTTAATTACAGCGATAAAAGTTTGTTTTAAATCAGTCTTTTTAGACGATTCTGTGTTACCTTTTTGTTACCTAAAAACAGGGTGTTTATTGAGCATTTTAAACTTAAAAATTAAATTTTATGCAAACATCGCAGTCATTCGGTATCCATTTTACCACACGCCCGGACAAAGCCAGGGACGGAAAAGAACCAATTTACGCTTGCGTAACCGTAAATAAGCAAAGGGCTTACATTGCGCTCAAACATAATGTTGATCCTAAAAATTGGGATAGCGGTAAGGGGACTGCTAAAGGCAATAAGGATGAAGTTAAATCCATCAATAATTATTTGGGAGAGGTGCGTAATACGATTAGCAATAACTACAAGCAGCTACAACTTAAAGGTAAAATGCTTTCAGCCAAAGCCGTAAAGGATCTTTATTTGGGAGCAGAAGAGGAAGTTTATACCCTCAGCCGCCTTTTTGTCTACCATAACGAAACTTCCACTACGGATTTGAAGTGGAGTACCCTTAAACATTATTATGTCACACAGCGCTATTTGGTGAAGTTTCTGGACGAACAGCACCAATCGTCCGATATTTACCTGCATCAGCTCGATTTTAAATTTGTGAAAGATTTTGAAGTTTATTTACGTAACCATAAACCAAAGGATCACCAAAAGCAGATCAATAATAACGGAGTGATGAAGCACATCATCCGGCTTAAAAAAATGGTCAACCTGGCGATGAATCTACAATGGATCGACAATGACCCTTTTGCAGCATATAAGTTGAAGATACAGAAAGTAAACCGTGAACAACTTTCCGAAAAGGAACTGGCAGATATGGAAAAGAAAGCATTTACCATAGAGCGCCTTGATATGGTCAGGGACTTGTTTGTTTTTTGTTGTTATACAGGACTATCCTATGTAGATGTTATCAATTTAACGCCTGGTCATATTGTTGCTGGTACGGATGGAGAAAAGTGGATCAGAACCTGTCGTGAAAAGACAATGATTCCTGTTAATGTCCCCCTTTTACCACAAGCATTAAAAATATTGGATAAATACAAAACCAATATACGTTCATTGTCAAGTGGTAGAGTATTCCCGGTAATGTCCAACCAAAAAGTGAATAGCTACTTAAAAGAAATTTCAGAGGTCTGTAATATTACAAAAAATGTAACCTTTCATTTAGCCAGGCATACTTTCGCCACTACAGTCACACTTTCAAACGGTGTGCCCATTGAAACAGTAAGCAAAATGTTAGGGCATACAAAAATCACAACCACTCAGATTTATGCGAAAGTGGTGGAAAGGAAATTAAAGGAAGATATGAACGCTCTTAAGGCGCGGTTAGGCTCGTGAAATTTATATCTGTATTAAAATGTTGGTTTTTGAATTAATATTACGATAATCGGTTATTTTAAAACGTTAATTAAAAAAAAATTACGATTTAATTGTTTTATATTCCACCATGCGTTATATTTGCACATCCACTTGCAAAATATATGTATACTGAAATATTAAAAATTATTGAAGGCGGTTTGGCCAAGGATTTTAAAAAGGTTTTTAACTACTCTAAGCTTTTGGCGGAAAAGTTGGCTAAAGATGGTGACGAAAAAATGGCTAAAATGGTGCTGAAAGCGATTGAGAATGGACCCGCTACTACGGTTACTATGGATGAGCTAATGACTACTCCTGTAGATCATGAAAGCCGGTTGAGCATTGTAGATGTGTCGCCGCCATCGAAAGAATTGTCGCCAATTATTTTACCAAAGTTGGTAGAAGGGAAAATTGATGATTTTATTAATATCGTAAAGCATCAAAGTCAGTTGATTAAATGTGGCATAGAAACTACAAATACGCTGTTGCTTTACGGCAAGCCTGGGTATGGGAAAACCACTGTTGCTAAATATATTTCTGAAAAGACCGGTTTGCCCTTAGTTGTTGCGCGTTTTGACGCTATTGTATCTTCGTTACTTGGCAATACAGCAAAAAACATTCGTAAAATTTTTGATTTCGCCGACAATAAACCCTGCATCCTATTTTTGGATGAATTTGATGCCATTGCAAAAGCAAGGGATGATCAGTATGAATTGGGTGAATTGAAAAGAGTGATCAATAGCCTGTTGCAAAACATAGACTCTTTTGCCAGTCATAATATATTAATAGCCGCGACTAACCATCCTGAACTTTTAGACAAAGCCGTTTGGAGACGTTTTAATACCGTTATCGAAATTGGAGCCCCTCAGGATTTAGAAATTGTCGAATTGATTAAGGTTTTTACGACCGGTTTTAAAGCAGACTTTTTAGAAGATGAAAGAAGGCTTGATAAATTAGTCAAACTACTGAATGGTAAATCGCCATCTGATATCAAGGGTATTATCAACAATGCGAAAGCGCAGGTCATTATTAACGGCAGAGAATTTTTAGCATACGAGGATGTGTTGGTGGAACTTTTTGAATTTACAAATCATGGTGAATTGACAATTGAGAAATTAATTGAGTTTTTAAATGATAATGGTATACCACAGGCTGCTATAGCTGAAAGGATGAAAATATCGCTTAGACAAGTACGCAATTTTTTAAATAAGAACATATAAACATGGCTGATAAGAACCTTCCAATAAAATTCTTTCAAAAAAGACAGAAAGACGCCTTTGATAATGAAGCTGCCGGAGGTGGTGATATGCCTGCTTGGGCCAGTCAGGCTATTGCGGTTTCTAAATCAGTTTATGTAAAGCAAGTTTTATCGGGTATCTCCGAAACATTACGTAGTAAGCGTAATGCTAACAGTTATATCCCGTCTATGGTCAGGCTCAAAATGAACCAGGATGCTTTAGCCAAAAGCTACCGAAAGGATATAGGAAATCTTTTCAATATTAATGAAGTTAACGTGATTGGCGTGAATGGTGTAGATGAATTGTTGATTAAAATTGACGATGAAAAAGTCCTGCAATCCATTATAAAAAACCTAAATCGCATTAATATGGCCTTTCCAGCTAACTCTACCGTTGTTGGGATTTCCGCTATTTCTGATATTGAAGCTTTTGTGCCTGAAGTGAACATAACCGAAGGCGAGAATGCTGAGGTATATAAAATTAAGCTATTCAATTATGGTAACATGGAATTGAATGGAATTTTATTAAGAGCCTTCGAAAAATTTTGCCGGGACAATGATCTGCAATTCACTCGTACCTCATACTCGGCAGAATTAAATATTTACAGCGTAGCTGGGGTTACCGCCGACGCATTTGATGAGTTGAAAAACTTCGAGGGTATACAAACGATTTCTGAAATGCCGATTTATGATCTGGACATGGAGCTGGCTTCGGAAGCGCACGAAATTGTAATTAAGTTCCCTAAAAAGGACGTAGAGTACCCCATTGTCGGCGTTTTAGATACAGGGATTGCGAAAATCCCGCACCTTGCCCCTTGGTTACATAACGATAGCCTAACCTATTATGTTGAGGAAGATACCAACAAGGGACACGGCACATTCGTAGCCGGTGTTATGATTTATGGTGATGAATTGGAAGGTATTCCATATACGGGATTTGATGGTTGTAAACTTTTTGAAGCCATTGTAATGCCTGACTTAAAAAAACAAAAACTATATGAATATGAATTGATCGAGCAGATCAGGGATTCTATCAGCCGGAATAACCATATAAAAATATGGAATCTGTCACTTGGTACTGACCTTGATGTTGACCCTAACGAATTTTCGGATTTTGCTAAAGCATTGGATGAAATCCAGGACGAGCACGATGTCTTGATTTGTAAGTCGGCCGGAAATTGTGATAATTTCCAGATCAATGCGCCAAAAAGACGGATATCAAAATCAGCTGATACTGTCCGTGCTTTGGTAGTAGGTTCGCTTACACATGATAAAAATGATACCGATCATGCTGAAAAATTTAACCCTTCTCCATTTACTCGTATAGGACCCGGTCCAGCGAACCTGATCAAACCTGATTTGGTTCACATGGGCGGGAATGCTGGTACTGATATAAGAAATCGTATTGTGAAAAATCCGGTGAGATCATTTGGCATTGACGGTAATATTGCCAAGCAAGTGGGAACCAGCTTTTCAACACCAAGAATTTCTGCGATTGCTGCCGGATTAAATTCAATATTGAATGAAAATTTCAATTCGATATTGATCAAAGCATTAATGATCCATTCAGCCAAATACCCGATTGAAATGAAAATGGGTATTGCTGATAAAATAAATGCTGTTGGTTTCGGTATGCCTTCCAGCATAAGCGACATCCTTTTCAATGATCCGAATGAGATTACTCTAATCTTACAGGATACTATTGAAAAAGGTAATTATGTTGATATACTGGAGATTCTGATGAACCAGACCACCCGATTCCGGCGCAAGCTGACCACCAATTCCGGGGCAAATTGACCAGGGGATTCCGGTGGAAACTGACCACCCTAAACGTGTAGTAAATGCTGTAGAAGCAACCATCTTTTTGAGGCAACATATACCTCCAAAGCATGGCCAATTCAACAATCAGCATGAGTAAGATAAGAAAGATTTTAAAGATGTACAGTCAACAGCGTAGCATAATGTCTATCGCTGCCCAAACTGATGCATCCCGAAACACAGTAAAAAGATACCTGAAGACCTTTAAAGGCAGCGGCTTCACCTTCGAAGAAGTCAATGCTTTGAATGATAAGGAGCTGGAGGATTTCTTTGGTAAAAGCAGAGAATCGCCCCTCACCACCCGTATGCAGTCGATGCTGCGTTGCTTCCCCCGCGTAGATAAAGAGTTGAAGCGTACCGGTGTGAACCGGCACATGTTATGGGAGGCCTACCGTAAAGAGTTCCCTGACGGCTACCAATACAGCCAATTTTGCTTTTATTATAACCAATGGAAAGCCAGGGTAAACCCGACCATGCACATGGATCACAAGGTCGGCGATAAGCTGTATGTTGATTATGCAGGGGAAAAGTTAAGCTTTACAGACAAAGAAACAGGCGAAGTCATACCCGTAGAAGTTTTTGTAGCTATTCTTGGAGCCAGCCAACTCACCTACGTAGAGGCTGTTATGAGCCAGCAGAAAGAGGACTTTATTGCAGCTTGTGAGAATACGCTGCATTATATCGGCGGCGTTCCTGATGCCATTGTGCCTGATAACTTAAAGGCGGCAGTAACTAAAAGCAGCCGCTATGAACCTACGTTGAACGAAACATTCGAGGACTTTGCAGATCACTACGGGACAACTATACTACCTGCGCGGGCGTACCGCCCGCGTGATAAAGCACTGGTAGAGGGTGCGGTTAAGATCATGTACACCCGTATTTACGCCCCTTTAAACAAGGTTACTTATTATTCCTTAGCAGAACTCAATATTGCTATCCAGGAGGCGCTGGAGGTACATAACAGCCAATTGCTGAAAGGACGTAACTACAGCCGGAGGCTACAGTTTGAGGAAATAGAACGCCAAATGCTTGCGCCCTTACCGGTTCTGCGCTACCAGTTCAAAAAACAGTTTTATGCCAAAGTAATGAAGAACGGCCATGTTAATCTTGGATCGGATAAGCATTATTACAGCGTACCTTACCGGTATATTGGTAAACGGGTAAAGCTGCTATACTCTCAATCTATTGTAGAGGTATTCTCCAATTACGAGCGTATCGCGCTTCATAAACGCATCAAAAGCCCCTACAGCTATACTACCGATGATGACCACATGGCTTCTACGCACCGCTTTGTAACTGAATGGACACCGGATAAGTTCTTGAGTTGGGGCGCATCTATTCACGAAGATGTAAGGCTATATATCCTCAAGATACTGGACCGTAAACAACACCCGGAACAAGCCTATAAATCCTGTGTCGGTATTCTTAGCCTGGCAAAAAAGGCAGGTAATGAAAGACTGGCCACTGCTTGCAGAAGGGCACTTGGCTATGGCATACACAATTATAAAACGATACAACAGATCCTTGAAAACAAGATGGATAACTATGAGGAAAGCGTATTTGCCGATGAACTGCCGATGCCTAATCACGATAATATCCGAGGAGAAGATTATTACAAATAAACAACAAATAAAATGAACACAAACACTTTAGATCAACTGCGGAAGTTGAAGTTCTACGGCATGTTTCATGCCTTTAAAAGCAGCCTGGAAACGGGTAAAACAAATGATTATACAGCGGATGAACTACTGGCCCACCTGGTGGATGCCGAATGGGATTACCGCCAAAACAGGCGAATAGAGCGGCAAATATACTATGCCAAGTTCCGCTATAAAGCTTCTGTAGAGGACGTACACTATCATGCTGACCGGAGCATTGACCGTAACCAGATCATGCGCCTGGCAGACTGTACGTTTATTGACCGGAATGAGAACCTGCTTATTACTGGCAGTACAGGTATCGGTAAAAGCTATGTGGCCTCTGCTATTGGTTACCAGGCTTGTATGTTAGGGTATCACGTACTGTATGCCAGCACCCCTAAGTTGTTCGCTAAACTGAAAATGGCTAAAGCGGACGGCTCCTATATCAAAGAACTGGCTAAGATCGAAAGGCAGCAGCTGCTGATACTGGACGACTTTGGTATTCAGCCTTTTGATGCACAAAGCCGGGCTGCATTAATGGAGATCATTGAGGACAGGCATGGAAAGACCTCATTGATCATTACCTCACAGCTACCGATCAGTAAATGGTTTGAAGTAATTGGTGAAAAAACAATTGCTGATGCTATACTGGACAGGATTGTTCATGATGCACACCGCATCGAACTAAAGGGAGAGTCCATGAGAAGAAAACGTAATGCTGAACCGGAAAACAGCCTTTAATGAAATTACCTTTTAAATAACTACTTTTGACAACGCTTTTATAGCATTTGCTGCACACCCCTCGTCAGCTAATTGCCTGGTCAGTTTGGCCCGGAATCACATGGTCAACATCTCCATATTATACAGTCTACACCCGGTTATTATCCTGAACCTGAATTTGCCAAATTTCTCCCTACTGAGCGGTTTCGCTCATTATTGATCCCATGTGAAAGTGAATCAGATAGAAAATTTGTTGAATCTCTCAATCCCGGAAAATATGAGCTGAAAGTCGTTATCGGCGCAATTGCCGGGAAAAGAAAGGAGATCTCCGAAACCGCTTATGCAAGGCTGATCATCGCTGTTCAGCGTTATTTGGGCACCGGGGTACTTCCGGAAGAAATGCTATATGATGACTATCAGGAACTGTTGAGCCCGGAGAAGCCGGTGTTTTTTCCCGACGGAGAAAAACATCAGCAGCTTCCTTCCGGTATTGGTGTGCAGCTGCTGAACGTAAAGCTTTTCGAAGCTCTTAAAACTGAAATGGGCGGCAGTGCCAACGCTGTTATCATAGCCAACCTCGGCACCTTCAATCTCAAAGAATTTGACTTTCAGGAAATTATCGACGCGCTGATCGGTCATTTTAAACCTGGCAAGACCCCGAGTGCTAATATCATTTTATTACATAAGCATATTTTCGGCTTTTACCAAAATGAAAACGTGCTGCCACCAGTTTGGAAAGGTAAGCCTATTCCCGTACTCACCCGTAAAAATAAAACGGGCTTTTCTACTCTGGTTTATTTCGGCAAAGACTATGACCAGCCAATTGCTGATGCTTTATTCCAATATGACCATTCCAGACTGGTGGCCCCGGCATTTAAATTTGAACAATCAGACACGGAACAATGGCGGGCATATCTGGCATGGATCGGCGTGGCCATTTTGCCAAGAAAAAAGATGATCGATGCGGAAGAATCATTCGCTGAGCTGACCATGCGAAACTTTGATTATCGTAAATCGGTCTCCAACCGGCATTTTAGTAATTTTAAGGACTTCAAAGGAAACCTGAACGATTATGGTCAAGTCATCGTTCAATCCGTCGACCAAATTGATAACTTATTAAAGCACAATACCACGGAAAGTATTTTAGCTTGGCTTGATGCGGATGATACCGTTTTTGCGTTGATGAGCAAGAACAGCGAACCCAAAAATAGTTATATTGGGTTTAACTTTGCCTATGGCAAAGAAACGAAATACATAGAAGGTGCCATCATCCCTAACTATTTGCGCTGGAAATTAGCGCAATCTGCCTGGCTGAATACAGAAAGTGGTTTGATCGACCGGCCTGATAAATGTACCACCGCGGCTAGCATTACGCCGGAATTCAGTCCTTTGATCGAAAAACCCAAACTGGATCTTGACCTACTGCGAAAAAAGGGGGTCGACCGGCAGCGCGCGGAAGATATCCTTTATTGCTGCGGCGTGCACCGCTCTGTTAACACGTTTTCAACTGCCATGCTCTACGGTATGCTGCTTAGTTTACCTGACCTTGACGAAAGCGGCAAAAAAGCCAGAAGTATTTATAATCAGCTTGGACAAAATTTTGAAGAAAGAACGCTCGAAAAGCTTGACCCGACCGATGCTAATTACTTGAAATTCCGTCAGGAAGGAAAGGTGTTTTGCAATAATGGCCGGTATGAACAGTGGGATCAAGTGTTTTATGTGAATGACAAACACCTTGGGGAAAGCGTGATCAATCAGTTTTTTACGATCGCGATGGACCGCAGAAGAGGCAAAGATAAAATACTTGGGCTTTTTGGCATCCAGCCATTGGAAAACGTAGATATCACTTTGAGCAAGACCCCATTGTTCCATAATACCAATACCAGCTTTGGCTTAGATATCAATCAGTTCAAGCCTTATGTCTATGCGCTGCGCCAGTTAGCGGACACTGGCAAAGAACGGACCGCGATCAAACAGGCTAAATTTGCCCTGGTGACCGAACTCCAGGTTAAGCTGGTCAAAGACGCCGTCACCCATCACCTTTATTTTGCGGACTATGAATTTCTTTATTTGCCGGACAACCATATGGTCTACCTCCGGGCACCGGCGAATGCGCAGAACCTTGATGATCTAAAAGAAGATATACATTTCTGTTCCGCGGTCGCCGAAGTATTTTCGGCCATCATCGATGTGGATGCACAAAGACAACAGATCAGGGAGCTTTATTCGAAGTCGCCTTTTGGTCGGGACCTGATCCTTACAGCAGAGCAGGATGACCCGCAATTGCGCAAACTGGCCTCGGCCAGGACAGCGCTGGACATTGTCATTGACCGTAAAAATGATTTTTGGCGGGCTTTCACCCGGTGTTCGGCACGTAAGTCGTTTAAAGGGAATATCAGCAATGATGCTGCGTTACTAGCAGAACTTGAACGCATTTTTCCGAAATATCAAGCTTTTATTAGTACTGCGTTTTCTGCGATCAATTATGAAAACTGTAACGAGGAAGATTCTTGTGCCATCGTTGTCCAGTTATTTCGTCAGACCGGTATCGCGCTAAATGATTTTAATCAGTATTTTTTCCCGGCTATATCGGTTGCTGCGTTATATGTTAATGCATTCAGGTTACAAAGGGAGGCGATCCGTGAAGACATTAAAGAGCGTTATTATCAAAAATGTCTGCAAGATCCCTTGCTGCGCGCCGGTTTCTTATCCACCATGCGCCGGTTTGATGAATTGCTACCCCAAGTGGAAGAAGGCATTGACTTTGATGTGCACAAGGACCTGGAAGCGGCCACCAGGCAAATATTCGGGGATATTCCGGAACCTAATGAATTAACGCTCAAAGCAGACCCACAATTTTACCTCAACAAAGAAAAGTTACAAATTCAGGTAACAGCACAACAGATCGGAAAGCCGTTAACAGATGATTTTTTAAATGAAAATCAAACCGCGTTTGCGCTGCTGTTTTTTGAACCCGAGATACCGAAAGTCCTGGAGATGTTGTCGAAGTGGAGTTCGTCTGCGCAGGGCAGCGGCGGAACCGGTGCCCCGGCCGGTAAATCAAAAAGGTTGCAGTTTGGCGGGCGCCCTTTATTTTACGAGGATTTCTTTGACCTACGCCAGCAACTTGACGCGGGGCTTCCTGCTTTGCAACTTCATAAAGTCAAGCTACTGGACATTACGGTTAGTAAAACGGAGGTACACAAGCGCGATCCGAAATCTGTTAAGACGTTCAAAAGAGGCGGTCGTTTACCAGCCAAAAACGAAGAAACAGGCTTTTTGGGGGAATATTTGGTCTATCAATATTTATTGGCGAATACCAAAGCCAAAGAAAGTGTGAAGTGGGTCTCCAGGTATGCCAAAGATTGCCAGCTCAGTACCGAAAATGGTACAGGTGCCGGTTATGATCTGGAATATTTGCCCAATGGCGGAACTTATCCGCGTTATGTAGAAGTAAAAGTTGTTGGCCATGACGATGCGTTTCATATTTCATCCAACGAGGTGAGGTTCGGCGTGGTGAATAAAAAGTATCATGATGTTTTTCTGGTTAGGAATGCGCACGATCCGGCCCAGCTGCAGATCGAAAGGATCAGCGGGCTGTTCGATTATGGGCAAGGCGCCTCGTTCAATCAGAACGAAGCGTTTACCGTGATCAATGATAATTACATTTTGAAGTTCAAAAAATCAAGCTAATAGCGATTTTACGGTCAGGCCGTTTGCTGCGTAGCTTAGTTCAGCGACTTCGACGGTGGCTTTATGCGTACTGGAAAATTCCACGATACCAGTCAGTAAAGTCGCTTCTCCCGATTCGGGAATGATGCTGACCGCAAACGGAACCCGGGCTAATTCCTGCTGGGCGTAATGTACAACGGAGACCTTATAGGTTCCTACCGGCAGGCCGGTGTCCCAATAGATATTCTCTTGGGGATTTTGTATCCGGGGCGTGCCGGCGTTGGCGTCAAGGTCCAATTGCCCAATGAAACCCTGACAGGTCACTTTTTTGGTGCTGTAAGAAATTTCCTGATTATCTGGTAAAAGCACATGCAGATCCAGATCATCAAAAGTATTCCATACCAGGTTGATCCGTAATTTGCCGCGCTGGCCTTCATAGTTTCGGTGCTGAAGGCTCTCTGCCACCACTAAGCGTGCCTGCAGGTCGGATACAGTTCGTTGGGGGGGCTGGGTAACAGGGGTTGTTGCAGTAGTTACCGGAGTTGTTGCAACCTGCTGAGCCTGGACGATCTGTTGCTGTATCGCTGAAGTGGTTTGCGCTACCGCCTGGGCTTTGAGGGTGGATTCATCGCTGGGCACCCATTGGTCGATCAAAGTTTTTGCCTGGATGTTTTCGGGATAAAGCGTAACTGCTTCGCGAAGCAAGCGCACGGCTTGTTGCCGCTCCCCGGCAGGCTTCGACTGCGCTTTGTATTGCAGGTCGATCGATTGGTACATCCGGCGGCTGAACAGGTCGTACCGTTCCGGCGGGAAAGGCGGTGGGAGGATGTCTTTCACCGGTTCCATCTCATGAATGAGCTTTTCAAATGCCTCGTTGAATTGCCGGATAAGATTTTCTTCGCCGTAAAAGAACATGCAATTTTCCTGGTTTCGCTCTTCGGCGTAATAGGTCCAATTGTAGGAGCCATTACACAACACCTTCGCATCGATCAGACAGAATTTGTGGTGCATGACGCGCTCTGGACCCGTCAGGTAAAGCTGGCCACCAGCCTCCACGAAATCTTTAAAGGGAAGGCCGAATTCCCAGTTGTTGATGTAGTCATTGATGATGACCAGTTCCACCTGCACCCCCTCTTTCAACTTAGCTATCAGCGCGTTAAACTGTAGCTGGTGCGTGAACCAAGCTACGGCGATGCGAATATGGTGTTTGGCAGCAGCGATCTCGGTCAATAGCTGCGCTTGAATCTTTTCAAATAGGACTTTGGGAGGTATCGGTGTGCGATTTAAGGAATAGGTGCTGAGGCGTTCGGCTATTTGCTGTTGATGGGCCGGCGGGGCTTTTTCAAAGGTCCGGGCCAAATAGCCCAGGTCGCAGTATTCAATGATGCCGTTTAGCCAGAATTTTAAACGGTACCGGTCATTTGCTATTTTGAAGCAATGCTGTTTTACTTCACGCGCAAGGCCGGTGGTATCGGCATAAGCTAGTAACTCAATAGCCATCGCATAGCTGGTTTCATCTTTTATGGGATAAAGGCCCGCCATTAATTGAGCGAGCAGGGAAACGTTGTAGTCATTCTTATTCCGCCCCATGATCGTTGCCAGCAGATCGGTCGGCTGGTTGATCATCGGTGCTTTTGCCGGGGAAACCCTAAGGGCTTCTACGCGATCATTTCTCCCTTTGATCAGCGTAAACGCTACGGGAAGCTCCGTGACGAGCTGTTCGGGAGTTAAGTCAGCGACACTTTTCCAATGAAAAAAAATGTCGCTGCCATCCTCACTTATCATAAATCCGAAAGCCTTTTTGGCATCGTACCATTTTATTTTACCCTGATGTTCTTTGTCTGGCATGCTGAAAGGTTAAGTCAGTGAGCAAATTAAGGATTATTTCTGTAGCAAATGATCAAAGTAAATTTTTCGATTGGGGCCGAAAAATCGCTTATAACTTTCGGCTTCGAGCGTATAACTTTTATCATTATTGCAGTAATAACAGGCCAGCACACAATTTGACGGACTATAAGGTAACTCGTTATGACACTTGTCGACTTCCAGAACCGGGCCTCTCACACCATAGCCCGTGGCCCTGGTTTTTAACAATCCTTTAGCGATGAGGTCCTGTATGTCCAATATTGCGGTCTGGCAGTAATAACAACGGAAGTCTTGTCCGTTTAACTGCCTGGTGAACCATTCTGAAAATCCGGCCCTGTCAGTAAAGCCCGGCTTATGCTTGGCACTGAATAATTTAAATGACCGTTCCTGTTCGTTACGGATCAAATTTGTTAATGCTGTCGGGATATTTGTATTCATGCGATTATGTTAGCAAGTCAAATAACCATAAAAAAAGGTATAACTTTAAGCAATAATATCAAAATTATAGCTGTATTTTGTTCAATATTTTAATTGAAGTTTTCCCGAATGAGTTTAAATACGCAGAGCCTACAACCTATTATTAATTTCATCTGGACGGTGGCAGATGATGTCCTGATTAATAAATATCTTGAAAACCAGTACCAGGATGTGATCTTGCCGATGACCGTTTTACGGCGTTTGGATTTGGCTTTAGAGTCAAGTAAGGACAAAGTACTTAAGACTTATGCGGATTTTAAGGACAAGATCGACAATCTTTCAGGGCTTTTGACCAGTGAGCAACATGGTTCTGGCTTGGCTTTTTACAATACATCAACTTTTACGATGAAAAAGCTGCTGGCCGATCCCAAAAACATCGATACTAATTTGCTCGATTATCTAAATGGTTATTCTGAGAATGTGCAAGATATCATTAGCAAATTCAAATTCAGAAATCAACTGGAAACATTTCAGGACACAGGGATAACATTCTCCCTGATCGAAAAATTTTGTAATCCAAAAGTAGAACTCAGCCCTGAAAAAATATCGCCCATGGCGATGGGCTATATGTTTGAGGACTTGATCCGCCGCTTTAATGAAAAAACCAATGCGGCGGCCGGTCGACATTTTACTCCGCGCGAAATTATAGAGTTAATGACCCATTTAGTCTATCTGCCGGTCAAGGAAAAGATTCAACAGGGTACTTATTTGGTTTATGATCCATGCGCTGGTTCGGGGGCTATGCTAACGCAATCCAAAATCTTCGCGACCGATCCCGATGGTGAGATCAAATCAAAAGCGGCGTTCCATTTATATGGGCAAGAGAATACGGGCGAGATGTACGCAACCTGCAAATCGGATATGTTGTTAAAAGGAGAAGATCCAGACAAGATCAAATTCGGTTCTACGCTCAGCGAATATGGCTTTGACCCGGACTTGAAATTTAATTTCATGCTTACAAATCCACCTTATGGTACGAGTTGGAAACAGGATATGGATAACCTGAATGTAGGCACAGATAAGAAGATAAGCATTATTGACAAGCGGTTCAATCTGCCAATTAAGAATTTTAGAGGTAAACTGGAAAATATTTGTGTTACATCCCGTAGCAACGACGGACAGCTCATGTTCTTATTACACATGCTCAGTAAGATGAAAGATGTAAAAGACGGCGGAAGTAGGATTGCATCTGTACATAATGGCTCTGCGTTGTTTACCGGTGATTCCGGCAGTAGCGAAAGTGCGGTCAGACAATACATTATAGAAAACGATTTTTTGGAATGTGTTATTCAGCTTCCGAATGATATATTTTATAATACTGGAATTACAACGTACGTATGGATTATTAGTAACGTAAAGCAGCAAAACAGGAAGGGTAAAGTACAGTTAATCAACGCAGCATCTTCCGATTTTTTTTATCGACGTAATAAAAACTTGGGAGCAAAAAAAGTAGAATTAAGCGCTGATCACATTAAAAAGATCCAGGATTTATATTTTGATTTTAAGGAAAATAAATATTCGAAAATATTTGACAACTCAGAATTTGGCAGCTATCAGGTAACTATCCATCGTCCAAAGTCCGATGAAACTGGAAAAATAATTAAAGATAGCAAGGGCAACCCCAAATCTGATCCAGCTTTAAAAGACGTTGAGAACGTGCCAATGAAAGAAAACATTGATACATACTTTAAAAGGGAAGTCTTGCCCTACGCTCCAAATTCGTGGTATGACAAAGAAAATGCGAAGATCGGTTACGAATTGCCCTTTAATAAATATTTTTATGAATTTTCGGTGCTAAGAGACCTAAAGGATATTAGTAAGGACATCCTGGAAATTGAAGAGGCAACCGACAATTTACTTAATGATATAATCGTAAAATGATCAACTCTCGACCTTACGAACAATATCAATATTCTGGCGAGGAATGGTTAGGCTTACTGCCCGGAAATTGGAAACTAATAAAGACCAAAAATCTATTTAGCTTAATTACAGAACCCGCGCCAGTAGGGAATAATGAGATGTTGTTATCAGTTTACACAGCGATTGGTGTACGGCCAAGAAAAGAACTAGAAGCAAGGGGAAATAAGGCTTCCACAACCGATAATTACTGGTTAGTTCAGCCAGGAGATATCATCGTAAATAAGCTGCTTGCTTGGATGGGTGCCGTTGGTATCTCTGTGTATCAAGGTGTAACGAGTCCAGCCTACGATATCTTAAGGGCTAAATCGGAGGTTAACGCTCAATATTATAACTATTTGTTCAGACTGCCAATTTCAGGCAAGGAATTTAAAAGGCACTCCAGAGGAATAATGGATATGCGGCTTAGACTTTACTTTAGCCGCTTTGGCGATATTAAGTTACCGTACCCAAGCTATGAAGAGCAAGCTCAAATTGCGCTATTCTTAGACTATAAAATTGGACAAATCAATCGTTTTGTCTCCAAAAAAAAGCACTTGATTACTTTGTTAAATGAACAAAAGAAGATGATCATTAACCGTGCGGTTACCAATGGCATCGTTAATGATATTTCTTTGAAAAGTAGCGGTATCCCTTGGCTCGAAACGATACCGGCACATTGGAATGTACGCAAGCTTAAGTTTGTTGCTGAGTGTTTTCCAAGTAATGTTGACAAGAAAACAAAAGAAGGCGAGGCATCAGTAATGCTATGTAATTATACAGATGTCTATAAGCATGATTATATAGTAAATGATATGCCCTTTATGGAAGCATCTGCAACCGACGAACAGATCGAACGTTTTTTGCTTAAGAAAGGCGATGTCGTGATAACGAAGGATTCTGAAACGGCAAACGACATTGCTGTCCCCGCGTTCATAAAAGAGGATCTTGATAATATCATCTGCGGATACCATCTTTCTGTCTTGCGCCCTTATGACGACATACTTGGAGAATTCTTGTTCAGGTTGTTGCAATCCAAAATAATTAACGCACAATTTGAAGTGCGTGCTAACGGGGTTACCCGTGTAGCTTTGGGGGTATATGACCTAAAAAATGCAAAAATACCCTTACCACCTAAAGAAGAGCAGCAACAAATCATAGAATATATCAGTCGGGAAACGGCGGTGATATACAAAACCATCGGGCAAATTGAAAAAGAGATTGCGCTGGCTCAGGAATATCGCACAGTCTTGATAACCGAGGCGGTTACAGGTAAAATTGACGTCAGGTCTTATGTGATCCCTGAAACATCCGAAGATATAACTATAGGGGATGATATTGCAGGATTTGATATAGAAGAAGAAACCGAATTCGAAACACAAGAAAATGATAGCTAATGGCAACTGCTGAAATTGGGATGTTATGGAATATCGTCAAAGACGTAAGGTCAAGATTGTCTGATAAGAACGATCAGGCTATCGACGCGCTCGGTGCCATCAGAAAGGCATTCAATTATATTTATGACTACTTGGTGAATAACAAAGGCGCTTATCAGCCTAATATGCAGTTAGCTGACTTGTGGAACGATGCCTCCACTGCGGTAATGCGCGTGGATCGTTCATTGGGTGATATGTTAGCCAGCAAGTCCAGATTTTGGGCCCATCCCCAGATCTACGAAGAATTGAACCGGTCAGTAGACGTGTTAACATTAAGCGAGATCACGGATCAAATGGAGCATTTAAGACAACGCATACGCTAATGAGCACCGATACGAGCGAAAAAGGCCTGGAGGCGCATATCAGCCAATACCTGATAGATCATAACGGTTTTATTTTACGGGCCAATACACAATATGATGCGACATTTTGTATAGACCGTGAAATGCTATTTGATTTTTTAGCAGCGACCCAACCTAAAGCTGTAGTAAAGCTCAAAGCTTATCACAAGGAACTATATGAGCAGAAAATCCTTAAACGATTAAACGACCAAGTGCAGGCTAAGGGTATCATCGAAGTGCTGCGTAAAGGCATAACTGATGGCTTCACCGACACAAAGATACAATTGGTATATGATCAACCGGTGTCCATTCATAACGCGGCCGCGCAATCTTTATACCAAGCGAACGTGTTCTCGGTCATGCGACAGGTGTTTTATTCCACCAGCAATCGTAAATCGCTGGACATGGTACTGTTCATTAATGGTATCCCGGTCATCTCGTTCGAATTAAAAAATGAACTCACCAAACAAAATATTCAGCATGCGATCAAGCAATACAAAGAAGACCGCGACCCCAACGAGGCCCTTTTCCAATTAGGAAAATTGATTGTCAATTTCGCCGTAGATAGCGAAGAAGCCTGGATGTGCACGCATCTGAAAAAAGAACGGTCTTATTTTTTACCCTTCAACAAAGGCTATGAAAATGGAGCGGGCAACCCGCCGAACGGCGGTATCAAGACCGATTATCTTTGGAAAGAGGTATTGACCAAAGCAAGCCTGACCGATATTGTACAAAATTTTTGTCAGTTGGTGACCGAAGAAAAAGAGTATAAAGATGATAAGGGTAAGGTCAGGACGCGAAAGGAAACCAAGCTTATTTTTCCGCGCTATCATCAGCTGGCGGCAGTAAAGGAACTCTTGCAAAACGCCCGCCTTCATGGTGCCGGGCAAAAATACCTGATCCAGCATTCGGCTGGTTCAGGGAAATCCAATTCCATAGCCTGGCTGGCCCATCAATTGGTCGGGCTGCACAACATTGGCGGGGACCAGCATCTTTTTGATACGGTGATCGTTGTGACGGACCGACGCGTATTAGATGTGCAGATCCGTAACAATATTAAGCAGTTTCAACAGGTCAACGGGGTCGTCGAAGCCATAACGGAAGGTAGCAAGCAGTTGAGGGAGGCTTTGGAGGAAGGTAAAAAGATCATCATTACGACCATTCAAAAATTCCCGCATATTGTGGAAGAAGTTGGCGAGCTACCCGGGAATAATTTTGCTATTATCATTGATGAAGCCCATAGCAGTTTGAGCGGTCAAATGGCACGCAAATTAAATCAGGCTATCGCCAAACCCGCAGCGGATGATGATGAGTTTGAAACGGACGACCATGACACCATTACTGGTGAAGATCTAATTACAGATTTGATCCGTTCGCGTAAATTGTTGCCGAACGCCAGTTATTTTGCTTTTACGGCCACGCCAAAAAATAAAACCCTGGAATTGTTTGGTGTGCCGTATGCAGACGGCGAGAAGACAAAATACCGGGCCTTTCATCTTTATTCCATGAAGCAGGCAATCGAAGAAGGTTTTATCATGGATGTGCTGCAAAGCTATACCACCTATCAAAGCTATTATGCCTTGCTAAAAAAGATCGAGGACGATCCGGAGTATGACCGAAAGCGTGCCCAGCAAAAATTAAAAGCTTATGTCGAGAGCCATGAGCATGCGATCAAAAAGAAGACCGCGCTGATTGTCGACCATTTTATGGACAGCGTGATCCGCCAGCGTAAGATCGGCGGCTTCGCTAAGGCTATGCTCGTTACCGGTACCCGGGCTAATGCGGCTAAGTATAAAAAAGCCTTCGACGGATATATGCGGTCGACCAACAATCCCTACCAGGCGATAGTGGCCTTTTCTGGTGAGGTCGACGGACAAACCGAAGCTGCGCTTAATGGGTTTTCGAGTGCTGCTATACCAAGTGAATTTGAAAAAAGTCAATACCGGTTCCTGATCGTAGCTAATAAATTTCAGACGGGATTTGATCAACCATTATTACATACCATGTATGTGGACAAAAAACTGGGTGGTGTCAACGCGGTACAGACCCTTTCTCGCCTTAACCGAAGCCATCCCCAAAAGAAAGACACCTTCGTGCTGGATTTTGCCAATTCGGTTGAAGAGATCGAAAAATCCTTTGCTCCTTATTTTGAAAGTACGATTCTGGGTGAGGCAACGGACCCTAATAAACTATTTGATCTGCAGGACGCGCTGGATCAGTTTCATGTGTACAACCACGATCAAGTGGAAGAATTCTCTGATAAAATATTAGCAAGCGTTCCAGTTGATCAGTTGCACGGCATTTTGAATAGTGCAGCGGCTGTTTTTCGAAACAATTTGCCGGAAGAACAGCAATTGGATTTTAGGACTAAGGTCAAGTCTTATGTTCGGCTATATATTTTCCTTTCACAGATCCTGCCGTTTGAAAGTCCTTATATGGAACGCCTGTATATTTTCTTGAATCACTTACAGAATAAGTTGGGAGGAGACGCACCGGCTGATCTGGCTCAGGGGATATTGGATAATATTGATATGGACAGTTATCGTTTGCAGTTAGAATCGGCGAGTTCGATCACGTTAACGCAAGGCGATGAGTTGAAGCCGATCACTAGTGATGTGGCGGGTGGCGGGGCAGAGGAGGAAATCGATCGCTTGTCCAATATCTTACGAACATTTAATGACCGCTATGGTACTCATTTTGAGGATGCGGATAAAGTGCGGCAGATGGCGGAAAACATCGCGGCTGATGTGGCTAAGAATGAGGAGTTAATGGATTCGCTTAAGTTTTCTGACGAGCAGAATGCGCGCATAACCAGTGATAAAGTGGTTGGCCAGGAGCTACTGAAGCATATCACGACCAATTTTGACCTTTACAAGCTTTATTCGGATAATAAAGAATTCAAGGAAGATTTTTCTGCGATGATGTTCGGGGTGGTTAAGGAAATTATTAGCAGAGGGCTTAATAGTTAAAGTTCTTAGTTAGCTGGAAACCACTGATATTTAGGATATGATATATGTACTAGACGAAACCGTCCTTGAAAAAGGAGATATTATTTTGATTCGGGAAGATACCAATGAGAGCCGTGAGATTATGAAACGCTCTAATAGCGATTTTCACCACGCCATGCTTTATCGTGCAATCTCAAGCTATCTTGAATCCGACGGCACGCTGGTACGCGCCATGAATACCCAGAGAAAGCCGATAAAGCAGGAGCAGGATGTGGCGGTATTAAGGCTCAAACAAATGCCCGAGTGGTATACGGTCGAAAAAGCCTTGAACGCTGCGGGCGCCATGGTTGGCATGGATTACTCAACGCGTGAGGCTTTTCGCGCGTTGACGCACCAGGGCAAAGCCCCCGTTTCGCCGAATTTGCAATTTTGCACCCGCTTTGTGGCGCAGGCATATGCTGCGGCCGGGGTCCAGTTAGTCGATGACCCGAATTATTGCACACCGCAACAAATACTGGATTCTCCTTTGCTGATGCGTGTGGATGGTCCTTTACGTTTGGCCCATCCGGAAGAGATCGTCATGGGCGAGGAAAAAAATCCTATAGCGGAAAGAGACGAGAACCGGCTGGGAAGCTTCCTCGAAAACGCGCGGGGCATTACGGGTGGTGACGAACAAACACTGAAGCAGCTATCTGCTTATATGATTCTGCATCCCGAGTTAGATACATCGATATCCGCGGCGATGGTTCAATCAGGTTTCCTGGAAACCTGGAAAGAAGAGGAAGCGGCTAACCCGGAACATTACGATACAAAAGTGTTCCATGCGTTGATCATTGATCCGATCGCAAAGATAATGGAAGCAGTGCGCCTCGTTGAAACTGCTGAAGAACAACTGGAAGGTTACGAGCCGGAATATGAGCATCTGATTAAACAATATAAATCATACCCCTTGCGGTATTTTGAATTGCAGGTCGAACTGTATAAAAACCTGATCGATCAAAAGCGCCGCATTTTGGCTATGTGTGATAAGATCATGGATGATTAATAGTTGCTTAGTAATGCATTCCCTAAAAAAACTAATTACCTGGATCTTGCTTAATATTTAACCTTTTTTCGGGAATAAAATGCTATGTTTTTCGTCCTACAGTATTGCATAAACTTCTTCAGCCATGGAATAATTTCCATAGACATTCAGGCACCCTCCAAGGTAAGACGTTCTTAAGTTCAACCTCAATAAAAACACCTGCCTCATACATGAGGTGTGAATAAATTAGTTCTCCCTTCTACACATTTGCCATAGAAAAATTAAAGCTATGGCAAATTACAATGAAACTCAGAACGACTTTCCAAAAGTTCACAGGGATCAGTTGATAACTGTTCAGGACTTGATTGATTTTAAACAGCAGCTTATTGGCGACATAAAGAAATTGCTAAAAGAACAATCCGGGCATCCGGGCCACCAATGGCTCAAAGCTTTTGAAATAAAAAAGATGCTCCGGCTGTCAGAAAGCAAGTTGCAAATCCTGCGGGATAAGGGCGTTATTCCTTTCAAAAAATTGGGTGGTGTAACGTACTATAACCTTGAAGAGATCGAAAACCTGATGCACTCTGGGACATTACTTGATCAATTGAAATTGGCATGAAGAGGAAGGCAAAACGGATCATTCAGCAACCACCAAAAGCACCCCAAGATAACCCTAAAAACAAGGGGTCAAACCTTGCTGGGTATGGTGTCAATGTTCCTCCAGACAGGTTTGTGGTACACATCTATTTTGACCAAAAAGGTTTGGCGGATTGTGCAGATGTGTTCTTAGCGGAGAAGGAATTATTGCAATGGAAAACGGGAACCGGTTCGCCAATTCGGAACTGGAAGGTCTGTGCGGCTGACTGGATATTTGACCATCGGCAGCGAATGAAGAGGAGATCAAGGCTATCGCCATATTGCAGCGAATCAATTTGAGTATGGATGTTTGACAAATCCAATCGAGGACTTTGAAAAAGGAGGAGATTGCCTCTTTCAGCAATCAGCAAGAACTGGACGACCCTAAAAGTAAAGAGGAGTTGATGCGCTCCCTTAAAAAAGGGAATGCCCAGCAGGTTACCGTTGACCGGGGTGGCTCCGAACAAAAATATTTTATAGCCGCCAATCCGCAATATAAAACAGTGGATCTCTACGACCATCAAATGAAAAAAATCAAAAGGGAAGAAATATTGCAACCGGAACAGAAGGCCACTAAAAGTTTAAAACAACGGGAACAGCCAACGGACGAGCCGCTAAAAAAAAAGCAGTCGCGTAAAGCGAAACTGAAAGTTTAATTTAGATTGCTACAGCGTTATTCTAAATGATTATTGATATAAATAAGGCCTCGCGGAATGCTTGGCCTTATTTTATGGTTACTCCTTACTACTTTTTTTACGTTTAATTACTGCTTTTACACCCCACAGGCTTGCCACTTTTAGTTAAAGAACTTTTGTATTGGAGGAGAATTAATATAAGCTTATATACTTATAATTTTAAATTATAAATGAAATAACTTATATTTTTATGATATAAACAAAATTACTTATAACTTAGCGCAACAAAATACAAGTGATATGAAAATATATGCTGTAGTAACAGGAGATATTAAGAACTTTACCAAACTTCCAGGTGACAGACGCGGCAAATTAGTTGTAGAAACAGAAATGCTCATGAGGAAAATGGTTAAACACCCTAAAGACGCGCAAGTATTCCGTGGGGATAGTTACCAGTTGCTAATGGAGGATGTTACACAAGTATTAAAAAAGTGTATCCGGTTGATATGCTGGTTCAAGCTTAATTCAGATCGTCTTAGCTTGGGAGAAAATGGCACCAAAAAAGATAGTCGTGTCCATTTAGGCACCCGGTTATCAATCGGCATTGGAGAAATAGCGTATGAAGGTAAGAATGTGTTGGATTCAGACGGAGAAGCATTTCATCTGTCGGGCAGGAACTTCGATATCCTTAATAAAGACGAAATCATCCGGTTAACTACTTTTGATGAACAAAGAAATGAAGTTTATGAAATGATATTGATATTTATCAATTCGATCATGAAAACTTGGACGCCCAGCCAGGCAGAAACAATATTCGAACTATTGGAAAAAGATGATAATACCCAGCATAAAATAGCAAAAAAATTAAAGATGACCCAACCTGCTATCGCATCCAGTTTACGTGCGGCAAGATGGAAAGAAGTAGAAAAGGGAATTAATTATATTACTAAAGAATTAGAAAAGCAATATTTCTTATAATGGAACTAACACTGATATTACGTTTAGTATTTGCCCATTTGCTCGGTGACTTTCTATTACAGCCAACAAAATGGGTTAAAGCGAAAAACAATAAAAAAGAAAAAGCACCGGAGATGTACTACCATATAATGGTAGTAACACTATTGACTTATATATTTTTATGGGACTGGAGCCATTGGTACTTACCGTTGATGATCATGGTTAGCCATTTGGCGATAGACATCTGGAAAAGCCACCATCCCCATACATTTAACTACTTTATAGTTGACCAAATGTTACACCTGCTCGTAATTGTAAGCGTTTGGGTAATATTTTATTTTGATACCGATACCGTGTTTACCTGGACTGTTAAATATTTTAACTCCGTGCATTTTTGGATATTAATTATAGGCTATTACGTAGTAACAGTACCGTTGGGCATTGCCATCGGCAGTGCTACTGGTAGGTGGCAAGAGGATGCAGCTATGAATACCGGAGGATTAGATAAAGCCGGTATGTGGATTGGCCGTTGTGAACGGGTTTTGATATTAACTTTTATCCTTACCAATCAATACACAGCATTAGGGTTTTTAATGGCAGCAAAATCGATTTTACGTTTTGGCGACGCGGAAGAGCGGGCACAGAAAAAGACCGAATACATTTTGGTAGGTACATTAATGAGTTTTGCAGCGGCAGCGATTATAGGCACAGCAGTAAACTACTTATTACACAAATATTGACACCGCTCGCAATTCAGGCGGATGCATATAACAAATAATATGCATTGTAATGAAACCAAAAATGGTTTGACGATCAGCTCGGAATCTTACTTTGCAAGGTACTTTAATCCAGCTAGCTACATTTTTATATTGTAATTTAATAAGTTTCTTCTGCTTTATTTTTATGCTGTCCCTGCGGCCAGGCTATACGCTATATCTCTCCCTGAAAGGATGCCCCTCCTATCCTTGACAGGGGATTTTAAAAAATTGTCTGCTTAAATATCCTGCTCCTGCATTTTTTCTACGCTGCAAAAGCATCCGCTTCGGTAACCTGCCGGAAGATGCAATTAAGAGCATCATTCAGGACTTCACTTGTTTACCCGCTTCATTGCATTACGCCGGGAAAAGCTGCGCTTGCCTTCGCTCTGCACTTAATTCATTGCTAAAAAGATCAGACACTTTAAGCAGCTATTTTCCAATCGAAACGGAGAAAAAGGCAGCTAAGGTTTTGCCCGCATTAATTTAAGATTTCCTAAACATCCGCAAAAGACTACGGCATAATGAATTAGCTCGTCCCTCGCCAATTCAACCTGCGGGACTTATTCCGTTTCCTTTTGCCTGCTGCGGGCACCTTTTAATTGCTTTCTTTTTTTCCGTTTTTTCTTTTGAAAAATAGCTTTTTGGGAAAGTCTTCGGGAAAAGAGGGAAACAAAAAACAAATTTTTTAACCCTTTAAAAGCAGTAAAAATGAAAACAGCAGAAAAAAATGCAACAGGTGTACAAGGTGCAACCGCAAAAAACAACGAAGCAACCAACAAATTCACAAACCGCCCAAGCTTAACCCAAAAGGAAGCCAAAGAAGATGCAAAAGCTACAGATCAAACACCTGCCCAAACGCCGAAAGTTGAGGCAACCCACAACGCCGAAATTAAGAGCGATAGCCCCGCTACAGTGGATAACCAACCCGCTCACGTTGCGCCTTATACTACGGGACAAGGGATAGACGAAGCGCCCATAGCCGAACAGGTAAAAGCGGAAGAACCAAAAGCGGAAGTAAAACCCGTAAAATTTGCTTTGAACTTAGAAAGTACCTTAAAGGTAGTGGATGATCTGCACCGCAGGAGCATCCAACGGGTAAACCTGATTGCCCGTATCAACCAGTTAACAGCCTTCGAGGTGGCGTTAGCGCAGGAAAATGACGAGTTGGAAGATAACCCGTATCAGGGTTGCAAACTCATTATCAAAGATGATAAGAACCGGGAATTTATTACCACCACACCGGGTTTGATCCGTTTGGTATCTCAATACATTTTTGATGCTTGTAGCGACAAACTGGCTGAAATCGAAGCCAATATTGTTTTTCCAAATTCCTAACCAACCCAATGCCCCCGGTAGCAAGCCGGGGGCATTTTTAAATTTCACCTTAAAAGTTAATCCGATGTACGAGCAATTTATAGAGTTAACCAACCAAATATTTTGGGAAGGTTACGCAGAGCAATTAGCACAGGAAAACCCAGTAAGGTTTCAATTCGAGTTAAACGATTTTATAAACACCTATCAAAATTAAGGTAATGGAAGATACGATCTTTTTGCTACTGAAAATAACCATCAAAACCACGCATAAAAACATACATGATGCGATACAGGAATTGCAAACTAAAACGCAATTAACGGTAAGCAGTACCAAAAAAGTTAAGGTTTTGAAAACAGAGATCATGCAATTAAAAACTAAAACCCTTTAAATTAAAATTATCATGGCACATCAAATAAATTTTAATCAGAAAACAGGCAAAGACAGCTTTATGAGCGTAAAAGAAAAAGCCTGGCACAACCTCGGGCAGGTCATAGACCGTTACCCGACCAGTAGCGAAGCGATCAGGCACGCCGGACTGGATTATATCGTTGAAAAACGACCGCTTTTTACCTACGATACCCCTAATTATCTCGGCAGTGCTGAGATAATTATCCCTGAAATAAATGTACCTAATTTCTTTGCGACCGTTAGGGCCGACACGGAACAGGTTTTGGGTGTAGTAGGCAATGATTATGAAGTGGTACAAAACCGGGATGCTTTTTCTTTTTTTGATGCTATCATAGGCGGTGGCGAGGGCATTTTATACGAAACTGCCGGGGCATTAGGCAATGGCGAACGGGTATTTATAACCGCTAAGTTGCCCGATTATATTAAGGTAGGCAGAAAAGATATGATCGAGCAATACCTGTTTTTAACCACGTCTCACGATGGTTTAGGGAGCATTACCGCAGCTTTTACCCCGATACGCATAGTTTGCAACAATACGCTAAACGCTGCCATGCAAAGCAATAGCAACGCCATAAAAATACGCCATACCGTATCCGCAGGGGAGCGGTTAAAACAGGCGCATACGCTGATGGGTATCAGCCATGTTTTAGCGGGTGAAATGGAGGGCTTATTTAATCAATGGGCAAAGGCGCGTATCACCGATACCGAAGTGAAAAAATTAATTCAGATCGCAATGGCACCTAATAAAGAAGTGCTGACCAACTTAGCCGAAGGTAAACTAGACTTATTATCTACCCATTATACCAACATCGTAGATAACGTGTATGAATATGCTTTGGCAAGCCACGCCCAGCAATTAGAAACTACCGCTGGAACAGTATTTGGTGCTTATAACGCCGTAACGGGCTATTTTCAAAATGTACGCAATTTTAAAAGTGATGAAGCGAAGTTTAAATCCATCATGCATGGAACAGCCAAACAACGGGCGCAAACTACTTTTAACCTTTGTAATGAATTTGTAAAGCACGGAGGCGAGGCGCTGATATATAATTAAATACCATCAAAGGGCGAGCAATCGCCCTTATTTTAAAAATTGCCCGGCGGCGGGCTACGCCCGCCCGGAAGAACACCCCCTGTTTTCCTATTATTTGATGATCTTTGGTGAAAACAGGGGGTGCTTTTAAAACACTAAGAGCTATTAAGATTTGGCAGGTGAGGGCTAACATGTACCTATTTAGTTAAATATAAATTAAATCAAACTATTTATATATTTTTGTGCAGTATTATTACTGTCCTAGGGATAGAAAAAATGAAATTTATTAATTAAGATATTGCGTTACGCATAACTCGTCATAGAAAACTGGTAATTTGAAATGAAAACGAGGGATAAGTATGACGCTCATGCCAAATGGTGCGGGCTTGCTTATTTTGTTTTCAGGTATACCAGTACCTCTATGGCAGATAAGTTTTGTCTGCGCCATTTCTTTTTAGTACCACCCGAATCATAGAATAAGGAGTATTAATGAGTATTAAGGAATTGATTACCCGAACTAAAAAGCCTGAACAGGCTCAATCACAAAAGCCACATGTAACCGCCGATCAATCTATATTTGCGGTTTTTGAAATCATGCGCAAAACTAAAACCGCCTCTCTGCCGGTTTACGAGGATGGGTTTTTTGTCGGAGTAATTTCCCTCATCTCACTTACTAAAAAACTCGTAAATACTATTGGAGAAACCAAGTTAAGCTACCAAAGGGCCGTCCATGACCTTAGAAATCCACTTTTTAATATACAGGGTTTGATCATGTTGTTGCATGACTCGCCGGATGCTCAAGAAAATATGGATATTTTAAGTTTATGTAGCTTATCGTGTAAACATGCGATAGACATACTCGAAGATCTGCTGCTGGTGGAAGTTTACGAAAGTAAACCTTTAAGCATGGTACAAACGGAAATGAATTATTTTTACTATCAATGTGTCCATGAGCAAAAGGGTTTAAGTCTGCTTAAAAATATAAATATAGTAACCGACCTATCGACCGAAACGGTAATCAGGAATATTGACCGCAGCCATTTTAAAAGAGCGGTACAAAATGTGATTGCAAACGCTGTCAAATTTTCTTACCCCGATAGTATCATCAAAATATCAAGTAAGATCCAAAATGAAAAGTTAATCTTAAAAGTTGTTGATGCCGGTGTTGGTATACCCTCACATTTACAACCGGAGATTTTCAATAAATTTACAAAAGCTCAACGACCTGGCACCGAAGGGGAAGCCTCAACAGGTTTGGGCCTGTGTTTTTCTAAACAGTGTATCGAACAGCATCAGGGAACGATCTATTTTAAAAGTATTGAGGGGCAGGGCAGTAAATTTTATATCAGCATATAATGGCAAATATTAAGGAACTAACTACTCTTCTATTTTCCCTAATAGGTAATCAATACCGAAAGGGTAATAGGTATGTTAGAAAACCAGCCTTAAATGTGTCTGTATGAAACTTAATAGCTGTGTTGAGTTATATACTTAATGCCTGCTATTCAAAAGTATCTATTTTGATTATCTGAAATTTACAAGTTAGTCACTTCTAAAATGGGAATTATTTTTACTCCATTATTGGCTTTAATAATTACCGGTTTCCTGATCTATAATTTGCAAAAAAGAATAGATATTAGACCAGTTGCATTTCGCCTGATATTTCGTCTTTATACCATTTCCTGGTTGCTAAATACCCTATGGGAAGTGTTACAATCTCCTTTGTATCGAATCTACAACAATAAAAACGACCATCTGCTCTTTTGTTTATTAGCAGCGATAGCCGATGCGATCATGACGGTTTTGCTTTATTTCAGCTTTGTGCAGATTTATAAAAATCTGTTCTGGTTCAAAAAACCAGGTTATGACAAGCTATTTTTATTAGTGTTAACAGGCGGTTCAGGTGCTTTGCTGTCAGAATTCATACACATATCATTGAAGCAATGGTCATATCAACAATCCATGCCTTTGATTCCTTTATTAAATGTCGGCCTTGTCCCAGTTTTACAATTTATGCTGCTCCCTGGTCTAACATATTATTTTGCTTTAAAAAATTCACAAGATCCTCAAGTATTCAAATCTAAATCGTTATAATGCTCAGGGGGCTACCATCATCATTAACAAAAACATACTAACCACGTTAATGAAATAATCTTTTTATTATTTGTATCCATTTGTTTGACTTTCTATAAGCCGGTTGAGGATACCATTTTTCAATTAGGTGATACGAAAACCTATTTTCTGTTAATAAAACTTAAGCCAAAAACTTTTGTTACTTATTACGAGTAATAGATCAAATTACTTATTCAGCCTTTTACTTCTCGGATAGGAACGACAAGTCAATTCTGAGTTATTATTAACCAAAAGAAAAATTACCACATACGCTGGAAATACTGTAATATATTGGATTAATGATCAGTAGTTTACCGTTGAATTAGTACATAATTTACAACTGCAAGTATATAAATAGATAATAAATTATCATGAAAGGATTTACTGCCAACATTGAAAAGGAAACTTTGGAAAACAACAATTTTCGTAAAGTTCTATATACTGCAAAGTATAGCCAGATTGTCTTAATGAGCCTTCGGCCTAAAGAGGAAATAGGCATGGAAACCCACGAAAAAAATGATCAGTTTTTCCGTTTTGAAAGTGGACAGGGTAACTGCATTATAGATGGTAATGAATATGGGGTTAAAAACGGGGATGCTGTTATTGTACCTGCGGGCGCAAAACATAACGTTATAAATACGTCAGATACAGAAGCGTTAAAGCTTTATACAATTTATTCCCCACCAAACCATAAAGATGGGATAAAACGACAAACTAAAAAGGAAGCAGAAACTATTAAAGAAAAGTTTGACGGTAAAACAACAGAGTAGTGTATTGAGAGACGACATGAAAGCAATCGTAAATTCAAAAAACACTTGATTGGGATTCTGATAATATAATTGGTATCTGAAGGCAAATTTAACTAATTAAACATGATGCACGATAATTCTTCGGGTTGGGGAATGGGTTGGGGGATGTGGATTATTCCAATTAGCATTGTTCTCTTACTTGTATTTATTTTACTATACAGACGCAAACGATAGATAAAAGCGTATCGTGGCGAATGACATCGCAAATATTTATTGCCGATTGCGTAATCAATGATAGTGTCTCTAAAAATAGCCAGACAGCAACTATCACTTTTAATAAAATAGATGCTTACGCGAAAAATAAAGAATTACCTAAAAGATAAGTTTATAAAAAAGCAAGCAATTCATTCTTTGTATCATGATTTAAGTGTAATAAAATGAGTTATGAAATCCTATTTGAAGACGAAGCAATAAAAATCGTACACATTACGTCTGCCACTTTTAAAACCTGGAAAATTTGGCGGATTGAATTTCATGATGGCAAAGAAGCGGTGCTTTATAAATGTGGAAATGAATGGATGCAACGTATTGAAGATCAACTTGAAATTCGGTTTTTAATAGCTATAGGTAAATGTATAGACGATAATAGTTTAAAAAATCCATCACTACTATTCGATAATTAGAATTTTTAAAGATTCGTGTCCAGGAATGTGTAATTCTTTGTATTAAAAATTTAAATAATGAATAAAGTAATTCTGTTATATAAAAGGCCCGTTGGAAAACCCGTTTTAAGTGATTTCAAATTTGCCATTGAAGAGGTTCCGGTAGCGGCTAATGGTGAACTGTTATTGAAAACATTATATGTTTCCGTAG
Organism: Mucilaginibacter flavidus; assembly: GCF_024055575.1. Lineage (GTDB taxonomy): Bacteria > Bacteroidota > Bacteroidia > Sphingobacteriales > Sphingobacteriaceae > Mucilaginibacter > Mucilaginibacter flavidus. Next base: position 34,121 of record NZ_JAMXOE010000037.1, read on the forward strand.
ATCCTTATTTGCGCGGAAGAATGAACGATTCTAAATCATATGTTCCGCCCTTTCAATTAAATAAACCAGTACAATCAGGCATTGTAGCAGAAGTTATCGGGTCAAATCGTACAGATTTTAAAATCGGTGATTTCGTTTCCGGAAATTTGGAATGGAAGGAATACCAGATATCTGTAGGTAGCGGATTGAGCAAAATAAATGATAGCGCTGAGAATTTAAGTAAATACCTGGGCATTTTAGGCATGACGGGGCTCACTGCTTATTGTGGCCTGACAGAGATTGGAGATCCTAAAGAAGGTGAAACTATTGTGGTATCAGGAGCCGCTGGAGCTGTAGGGAGCGTAGTGGGCCAGATCGGTAAAATACTCGGTTGCAGGGTAGTTGGAATAACGGGAGCAGATGAAAAAGTTGACCTTTTAAAATCAAAGTTTCATTTTGACCAGGCTATTAATTATAAAACTGCGGGAAATTTGAAAGAAGCAATTGGAAATGCTTGCCCTGCCGGTGTTGATGTTTATTTTGATAACGTTGGGGGTGAGATATCTGATGCTGTTTTAGCGAACATAAATAAATATGCCCGGATACCACTTTGTGGCGCAATATCTCTTTACAATGAAACAAAGCCACCAATCGGACCCCGTATTCAACCAGTGCTTTTGGTTAAAAGTTCCTTAATGCGTGGATTTATCGTTTCTGATTTTTCCGATAAATTTCCCGGAGCCATAAAACAATTGGCGAGCTGGTTAAAAGAGGGTAAACTCACCTATGCCGAAACCATTGTGGAAGGATTTAATCATATTCCGCAAGCATTTCTTGATCTGTTTGAAGGGAAGAACGAAGGTAAAATGATCGTTAAAATTTAATATAAATTAATTATGAAAGTATTGATCGTATTAACATCCCATAGTGAATTGGAAAATACAGGTGAAAAAACCGGTTTTTGGATAGAAGAATTCGCCGCGCCTTATTATGTGATGGCCGATGCTGGCGTAGAATTAACCATCGCATCTCCAAAAGGTGGCCAGCCGCCTATTGATCCGAAAAGTGAGACTCCTGGTGCAGAAACACCGGCTACGCTACGGTTTAATAATGATCAGGCTTTAAAAGATAAACTGGCCCATACCATAAAATTGGATAATGTTGGGCAGGTTGATTATGATGCGGTATTTTATCCCGGAGGACACGGCCCGTTATGGGATTTGGCAAACGATGAAATATCAATTGCTTTAATTGAAAATTTTTATAAGCATAACAAACCAGTGGCTTTTGTATGCCATGCGCCTGGAGCTTTGATAAAAGTCAAAACGCCTAACGGCGAACCTTTGGTTAAAGGAAAGGCTATAACAGGTTTTTCTAATACGGAGGAAGAAGCGGTTAAATTAACTGATATAGTTCCTTTTTTGCTGGAAGACGAATTAGGGAAATTGGGTGGTATTTACACCAAAGGGCCTGACTGGAGTGTATATGTAAAAAAAGATGGTCTTTTAATCACAGGACAAAACCCTGCTTCATCAGAAGAGGCAGCCAAATTACTTTTAGCAACGCTTAATGAAAAAAAATAACGGAATTTAAAAGAGTTCCAATAATTTAATACTTCAGGCAATATACTGATAGGTTATTGTAAAGGAATACCTTAGCGTTCTTGCTACTATCCCTAAGTCTACACGCAGAATTGTTTTAGTTAATTTTTCATTCATTAAATAAACATAAATCTCAAACCTTTAAGTGCGATACTGTACATTAACCTGAAACTTCGTATAATTTGCAACGTAATAATATGGAAATATCTTAGCAAAATCTAAGATTATTTAAAGGCTTGTAACGAAGGAATCGCTAAGGCTTTAGGAAATAAAATAGAAAATGAAGATTAAATTAGAACCATAATTAACTATATAACTGCTTTTTAGCTTTTTTTATCGGGTCATCAATATCAAACTGCTTAAAAATAAAATCATCGAAGTCCTTACTTAGTTTATTTGTAGGTCACGTAATTAAACCCGGAATACTGAAATAGAAAACTGACCCTTTTCCGCTTTCGCTTTCAACCCATATTTTACCGTTATGAAGATGA
>NZ_JAMXOE010000038.1 GCF_024055575.1 Mucilaginibacter flavidus
ACATCACCACCCCGCTGAAAAACTGTTAATGTTTATTGAACCGCCGTATGCCGAACGGCACGTACGGTGGTGTGAGAGGACAGTAAGGGAAATAATCCCTTACTTCCTACTCGATTTGGAATTAACTTATTCTGCCCAATGCATTGCCTTTTTTAATTAAAAGCTCGATGCTACTATCAGTACCTGTACTTACTAAAAAATACTACATATGTGGTATTGACCAGGTCGTTTAATCAACGGATTTTTGGAACCAGATAATAAGCAATGCCGCGCCATACAGGCGCCACTTTACAGGATAAGGCATATCGTATTAAAAATAAAACTTCAGCAATAATTAGGGATTCTGAGGTAAGCCAGGGCTGCTCCAAGTGAGGCGGCCCTTGGCTTTTAAACTAAGATTCTTTGGATCTATAGGATTGTAGGATTATTCATATCTGACTGATAATTAATGAAACAGGAAATTTCGCAAACAGAGATTAAATGCCTGACTGATAGTCAATCAATTCAAAAATCTTTAAATCCTATAGATCCAAAGAATCTTAGTTTAATCTTAGTTTAGTTGTAAAGCATATCTGCAGGAATTAACTTTCTATCCATAGTTCCCGGTGCAATCATATAAATACGGATCGCAGCGTTCACCCTGCGGCGCGCGCCTGGTACAGGGTAAGTATAAAAGTTTTTAATCTTTATTTTATGATATCCTTTAAGCAGCGATAAGGCTCCTTCGTTATCGGCTATTTTATTGTCGTCGATAAATAATTGGGTGTCACTATAACTGGCGGCCGAGAAGTTGTACACGCCATCGGCGGGGATAGAAATATAGCCCTCGTAAATTATGCCCGATGTGGGTCGCGTTTTTCTAAATTCGGCGGTTTCTAAAGTTTTAGCTATGCCTGTAGTGTCTTTAGGCGCATAGTCAAGTTGGTCGGTAGCTGTAAAATTGCCCTTTATTAATGTGAACTTTAACCCCGCGCTGTTGCCTGTATAGTTAACGGCTGCAACCGGGGCCTGGTTATACATAACGGTACTGGTTGGAAGGCTGCGCCGGCCCGAAGGAGTGATTACTACGGTTTTAAAAACGCGTTTCTCGCCGGCAGGGATATTAAATGTAATTGGTGATTCGTAGCCAAGATCCGTATCAAGCGGATCGCGGCCGTTAAGCGTATAAACAATCCGCGCGCCGGGTACGACGGTTTTAGGCGCCATAGTGAACTGTGCGCCTATCAGCATGGCATCAATAACCTCAAATGCCGTTGGCACACGGTAGTTGTAATGCATGGCATCGAGCCGTTCGAAATGTTTGGCCAGGCGTACTTCCGAAAAGCTTTGGTAGTCCTTGTTCTCAGGCTTGCTCCATGCAATTTCTGAAAGCGCGAAAATCCTTGGCAAAATCTGGTACTGTAGTTTAGCCACTGACGGTACATATTCGGTCCATAGATTTCCCTGGACACCCACGATATACTTTCGCTCGTCGGCGGTTAATACTTTAGGTATAGGCTCGTATTTGTAAGTTTCAGAAAATTCAGCATATCGGCCAAACGATACCGGCTCCAATGGCGAGCGGCTTTGGTAATGATCGAAATAAAGGCCGGTTGTTTGGGGCGTCATAATTACATTGTGCTTTTGCTGTGCCGCAGCTATGCCGCCTTGCTCGCCTGTCCAGCTCATTACTGTTGCGTTTGGTGCAAGCCCGCCTTCCACTATCTCGTCCCAGCCAATAATACTGCGACCTTTGGAATTGATAAATTTCTCCATTCGCTGTATAAAATAGCTTTGCAGTTCTTTTTCATCCTTAAGGTTTAACTGTTTCATTAAAGCCTGGCAAAAGGCCGATTCTTTCCAGGGCTGTTTGTTGGCTTCGTCGCCACCTATATGAATGTACTTGCCCGGGAAGAGTGCCATCACTTCAGTAAGCACGTTTTCTAAAAAAGTAAAGGTTTCTTCGGTTGGGCAATACAGCCCGGTTGTGCGCGCAGGATTTTTAATGGAAGTATCAGGTGTGCACATCAGCTCGGGGTAAGCGCGCAGCGCAGCATCCGAATGGGCCGGCATTTCTATTTCGGGCACTATGTTGATGTACCTTTCAGCCGCGTATTCAACCACATCGCGTATCTGATCCTGTGTATAAAAGCCTGTATAGGGCTGCCCGTCGGGCCAGTCACGGTTAGTGCCGAACATGGTTTGCTGCCGGGTGCCGCCCACCTCGGTTAACTTCGGATATTTTTTTATTTCGATACGCCAGCCCTGCCCATCGACCAGGTGCCAGTGAAAGTTATTAAGTTTGTAAGCAGCCATTAAATCGACGACTTTTTTTACCTGGGCCACATTAAAAAAATGCCGCGACACATCCAGCATCATGCCGCGGTAGCCAAAACGTGGTTCGTCATTTATTGTCAGGCAGGGCAGGTTGGCTGCAACAGTTTTGTCAACCGGGAAAAGTTGTATTAACGTTTGTATTCCGTAAAATAAGCCGGCGCCTTTGCCAATAACAGTTATTTTGCGCGGAGTAATGGTTAACTTATATCCTTCGGCAGGCAGTTTCTCGGCGCCGCGCGAAGTAAGTATAACCGAAGTGCCGCCGCTTTTTGTCTTTGGGCTATATTTTATCACTTTGCTAGCTAGTCCGCGGTTATTTACTAAAAAATCTTTAAACAGCTCAACGGCTTTATCTTTCGGTTTGTCAGCCTTTACAACGGTAAGTTTGCCAAAAGCAAAGGTACCTGCTGTTTTTATCAGCGACACAGGTGCAGGGATAATGCCTTCGTAAGGGTCGTTTTGGGCAAGGGCGACATCTACTAAAGAGATAAAAAGGACAAGCGTAAGGGTAAACAGTTTCATTAGTTTCAATTTAATGTGACGTTTATAAGCAAATGGCGGCGTGCTATTCAACAGGGGAAAATTAGAATAACTATTTGGCTTTAAATAGTTTTAGTGGTAAATGTAATTATATTATTACAAGGAGTTTGTGGTTGATGGTTCGCAGTTCATAGCCGGAGAGGAAATGTAGTGGATGTGGTACTAGTTTAGTAAGTAGCAGTAGGCAGTTGACTTACAGGTTGAAGGGCAAGATTGCTACGACTGCCACTACCCGCTGCAACTGCTTCCAACTAATACCACAGTCTATGAACCATCAACTATGAACCATGAACTAAAAAGTTTAACTTTGCGCCTCGCAACAATTTAAAAGCTTATGCAATATGATGTTATCGTAATCGGTTCGGGCCCTGGTGGCTACGTGGCCGCTATACGTTGTGCCCAACTGGGTTTAAAAACCGCTATAATTGAAAAATATAATACTTTGGGTGGCACCTGCCTTAATGTAGGCTGTATACCCTCAAAGGCCCTGCTCGATTCGTCCGAACACTATCATAATGCCGCGCATGCATTTGCAGGCCATGGTATAAAACTGGACAACCTTGGGGTTGATTTCGGGCAAATGATAAAACGCAAAGTGGAAGTGGTTGACGCCAATACAAGCGGTATCGCTTTCCTGATGAAAAAGAATAAGATCGACGTACATACCGGGGTTGGCTCGTTTAAAGACAAAAACACCATCATCGTAACCAAAGCTGATGGCACTGCTACAGAATTGACAACAACCAATGTTATTATAGCCACCGGCTCAAAACCTTCGGCGTTGCCGTTTCTTAAAATAGATAAGAAGCGCATCATCACCTCAACTGAGGCTTTGTCGCTTAAAGAAATACCGAAGCATTTGGTACTAATTGGCGGAGGAGTTATCGGATTGGAGCTTGGTTCCGTATACGCCCGTTTAGGCTCAAAAGTATCGGTTATAGAGTTTATGGATGGCATTATCCCAACTATGGATAAAGCCCTTGGCCGCGAATTGCAGCGTGTTTTGAAAAAGCTTGGGATGGAATTTTACCTGGGCCATAAAGTAACCGGCGCCAGTGCAAAAGGTAAAGAAGTGACGGTAACTTTTGACGACCCGAAAGGAGAGAAGAAAGAATTGAAAGGTGATTACTGCCTTGTAGCTGTTGGCCGTATTGCTTATACCGATGGTTTAGGTTTAGATAAAATTGGCCTGACTGTTGAAGAACGGGGTCGGAAAATTACTGTTGACGAACACCTGGAAACAAGCGTGAAAGGCGTTTATGCTATTGGCGATGTGATTAAAGGTGCTATGCTTGCGCATAAAGCCGAGGACGAAGGTACCCTGGTTGCTGAAATTATAGCCGGCCAGAAACCACATATTGATTATAACCTGATACCAGGCGTAGTATACACATGGCCAGAAGTTGCAGCTGTTGGGCAGACAGAAGAACAACTGAAAGCAGCAGGTGTTGCCTATAAAACAGGCTCGTTTCCGTTCAGGGCCAGCGGTCGTGCGCGTGCCAGCGGCGATTTAGACGGTTTTGTAAAAGTACTGGCCGATGCCACAACCGATGAGATATTAGGCGTACACATGATCGGCCCCCGCGCCGCGGATATGATTGCCGAAGCTGTGGTTGCCATGGAATACCGTGCATCTGCAGAGGATATCTCGCGCATGAGCCATGCCCATCCAACTTATACCGAAGCCATGCGCGAAGCTTGCTTAGCAGCTACTGAGAACAGGGCAATACATATGTAACGATTTCGGAAGTCGGAATTTCGATTTCGGATTTAAGAGGATGGTGAATTTTGATGGAGGAGATTTGACGGCTTTAAAAAGATGTCAAATCTCTTTCTGTTTTTAGGGTTTAGCAATAAGTTTTCAGGTTAATATTAAGTTGCCGGCATCTGCAAACAGGGGGGCAAACGATTGCAGTTTGCGTTTCACCGGGCATAATTTATCGTCTTTTCACGAACTTGTTAATAATTCATTTCCCAATTTGTTAAATACCTGCTTTTGGCTTTTTACTAATATGAAATAATATGCGTAAATATTAAATGTTTCAACCTTTAATATTTTAATTAATTATCAGCTCTCGATGTTACATTTTATTATTGTAAATATGGTCATTCCGGTATAAATAAGATGTTTTGATTATTCCTGCAGGGTGTTTTTATACAGCAACTCACGTAGTTTTACGCAAAAATAGCAGGTGTTTTTAAACATAAAAATGGGTTATTTGACGGATTGACGCCACCGGTATGCCTTGGTAGCTTTGTTTATATTTCTTTCAGCTCAAACTCTAACGAGCGCGGAGAAGTGGTTTGGGGGCAGGGCGATTCAATAAATATTTAGTATTAAGTATTTATGATAGCGAAAATTAAACCTTATTATCATAACAAAGCTTGCATATTAAGAATTTTAATATGTGGGATAGTCTTCTCACTTTTTTTTAATACAACTGCGGCCAGTACCATCACCTGGACGGGCGCCGGAACATGTACTGGTCCGCTTTGCGGCATAGGAATCGGTACTTACATTAATCAAACTGATTGGAGTAATTCGGATAACTGGTCGCCTAAGTTCGTGCCTGGATCATCAGACGATGCAGTATTTAACGAACTTTTATTAGGATATACAGTCCAGCTGACAGCTGCTGTCACTGTTAAATCTATAACTGTAAACAGTACGCTTTCGCTAATTGGAGGGATAACGCTTGATACGAACGGGAAAACACTAACGTTGTCAAGCAGTTTAAATGTCGGCGCAGTTTCTGTATTGTTTCCAACATCATTTACTTTTACAGGTACAGGGGCCATTACGCTTAATACTGCCATTAATGCGTATGCGGCAAGCAATCTCTATTTCGGCACAAACACCTCCGTTACTATTAGTTCGGCTACGGTAACCAGCTATAATAATTCAACCATTAGTAACCTTGGTACGGTAACAGCAACGGCATCGGTATTTAACATTAGCGGCAGCAGCAGTTCCATAACAAATTCGGGTACATTTAATCTTGGCCCCACATCCATTATTTATCTCACAGGCGCTTCAGCGGGGGTTAGTAATTCGGGCACATTCACATTGCTTTCAGATGCTACAGGCAGTGCAGCAATCGGTGCTATAAGTTCAGGTACTGCGGGGTTTAGCGGGCAATACAATGTGCAGCGTTTCCTTACCGGCGGCAGCGCTGTGTCAAATGGGCGTTATGTGTATCGCGGTTATCGTTTAATGTCTTCGCCTGTTAACGCGGGCCTTGTGAGTGGCAAATACCCATATACAATCAATTATATTGCAGCCAGCGCCATTGTTAGCGGGGCCAAATCAAGCTTTGGGACATTAACAGGCAACCCAACCATTTACGTTTACAGTGAAGACTATACCCCTTCCAACGCCAGTTTTACAGGCGGTAATTTCAAGGGTGTAACTGATATTAGCATGTTAACCAGCCCCTATACCCTGGCTATTACCAGCAACGGCACCAGCAAGGCGCTTTATGTTGGTAACGGTTTTATGTTTTTTTTTAGGGGCGATAAAACCCACTCGATTGGCACCAGCCCGGGTAAAACTTCCTACCCTTTTGTGGCGCCCGAAAGCGTTGTATTTACCGCTACCGGTAACTTAAACCAGGGCAGTTATACCGTAAACAATTGGCAAACAGGCAGCCGGCTGCTGTTTACAACGGTAACTGGCAACAGCTTAATACAAGGTTTTTACCTGGTGGGTAACCCATATGCGAGCACTATCGATTGGGAGGCCACCAACAGTGGCGGCATTGTAGCTACAAACATCGACCCCAATATATATGTGCTAGACCCGGTAACCAACCAGTATAGCACCTACTCATCAGCCACGCACGCAGGCAATCCCGTGGCCTTTACTGGTAAAATAGCAAGCGGTCAGGGCTTCTTTGTAAAGGCAAATAATACATCACCCTCGCTGGTTTTTAATGAGACTGCAAAATCGCCAACTACTGTTATAAATGCCGGTTCGGGTAATTTGATGATGGGTACACCGGCAGGGCAGGCGTTTAGCCAGCAATTGTTCCGCCTGAAACTGTTTATAGATAGCTTAAATTATGATGACATAGCCATCGGTTTTAAATCGACAGCCTCATCGAAATATGATTTATGGGAAGATACCGAATACCTGGCCGGTCCCGGCGCATCGACAGGGTTTGCAAGCATGTCGGCCGACTCTGTACCTTTGGCTGTAAACTTTTTACCGCTACCCAAAAAAGCCCCGCAGGTTATAAAGTTACATGTAAATGCGATAATTAGCGGAAGGCTTACCATCGAGAAAACACAGCTGGATTCGTTGCCGAAAATATACGAGCTGTGGCTAATGGATAAATATAAAAGGGATTCGCTTGATATACGTAATAATGCCACTTATTCATTCGATATTGACCGGAACGATGCCGGCTCTTTTGGTGACAACCGTTTCGAATTGGTTATCCGTCAAAACAAAGCGCTAGGGATACACCTTCTTGATTTTAAGGCGGTAAAGGCCCCAGGAGGTGTGCAGGCAACATGGAAGGTAGAGAACGAAGAAAACTACACCAATTTTACAGTTGAAAGAAGTATCGATAATGGTACAAATTTCAGCGTGCTTGGGGGCTTTGCTTCAAATTCGCAGGGTGTTTACTCTTTTATGGATAAAAATCCAGCTAATGCGGTAAATATCTACAGGGTAAAAATTGAAGACCTTAATGGAACGATCGGCTATACTAAAGAGATTTCGGTAGGTTACGGCTCAGCCAGTCAATTAACAGCCAGCGCCAATATCAACATTTATCCAAACCCGGCGCGTACTGTAATAAATTTAAGTTTAAGCCAGCCCGTTTTAACGAAACTTAATTTGGCGGATGTGAAGGGGGATAACAGAGGCACAGCGTCAACGGTTCCCGGCGGAAGTTATTCAATTGAAATAATCAGCGTTTCGGGCGCAGTTGTAAAATCGGTGGTCTCAACACAACCTAATTGGCAGGGTGATGTGAGCACTCTGCAGTCCGGAACTTACATTTTGCAGGTATTGAATAATAAAGACAAAAGTGCAGTAGGCAAAGTTACTTTTGTTAAACTGTGACATGAACCAACTGCCTAGGTGTTATATTCAATTTGAATAACTTAAGTATGCCCTGAATTTCCATTGCAAACATCCTTGTAAGCCGAGTTTTCGTTATGCCCATCCAATTTACCTGATGCAATGCTTTTAACTATTTCAGAGGGTTCAAATAAAGCCTGCTATCCAGTCTGATAAACTAAAAGTACAGATTTTACATTTTCAAAGTCGCTTTCACCACGTCAAGGTACTATCCAGGTACCGGGTTAAAAAAGGATTATTACCTATTCACATTTGCCTGAAAATTTAAAATGCTTATAATCAGCGTGTTTCATAGCGTTCCGGGTGGTCCATGCAAAAAAATGGAACGCTTTGCCGATGTATAAACTGCGTACTACCGTAGCATCCCCTTTTTTTGGTTCGTTGACAGATAAGAAAACGACGTGTATGGTAGGTGGTCGGGTGTGACCCTACGATTGCCTTTTTAACCGGTAAAAAGGATGAAATGTTACAACCAGAAAAATAATGCGTGTTGCAACCCATAAGAATGTTAACATGTTGATAAGTACACATTAAGAAGATATTGCGATGTTAGTTTATTTGTATTGATTGATTAAATTATTGAGCTAACCCACGGGTATGTATTGTTAAACTGCAAAGCCTTATTGTGAAGACGATTGCTTTTATTAACGATAAAATCAGGTATTTATGAACTGTTAATGTTATCTTTTTTTACTGTTCGTTACAGTCGATATGACAGGAAGCGTCACGGGCATTGCTCGCCGTGTAACTTCGTTTGCCTTATCCAATGTGACCAGGCAGTGCATATTAAACATCACAGGAAAAATCACATCAAACGCAGTAATAATTACCAGCAAGTTAGCAAAAGCTCATTAGCAGGTAAATAGCCTAGACCGATTTTAATGTAGAACTATTTATTTATGCAAAAAAATAAAATATTGAAAACACAAGTACTAAAATTTTTCCTGGCAGGCTGCTTAGCTTTTTTTGCAGGTCAAAATGTTAATGCAGCTGTTACGGTTACTTTAGGTGCGGCAACTACTACCGGCCTGGCAACAAGCACCTCGTTGACTTATAATCAAACGGGTGTCGGAATACTTGGCTTTTCTGTTGCAGTTTCAGGTGGGTCATCCACTTTTTCTTCATTTCAATTTTCAGCTACACAAACCATTGGTACTTATTTTTCAAATGTTAAACTATACAGTAACACAACTAATAGCTTTACAACTGCAACAAACGTAACAGGTATATCAGTAAGTTCGCTAAGTTCAACAACTTTAACAATTTCGGGTTTATCCCAGGTAATAAACTCGGCAACCAAGTATTATTTTATAGTGGTAGATTATACAGTTGCCAGTTCAACTTCTGCTTCATTTCAGCTTAGCCTCACAAGCGTTACCGGAACGACTTCCAAAACAAGCACGGTATCTGGCATTAACTATACGCTTTCGGCACAAACCTGCGATTGGATAGGGGCTACCAACACTACCTGGACCACAACTACGAACTGGCAAAACGGGAGGGTACCGGGCACTTATGATGCAGTAAACATAGCCGTAAATTATTCTGGCACCAGTGCTAACAGTATTCCGGTAGTAAGCGCTTCCACAACAATTGCCTCGCTTACATTTGGAGGGCTTTTTACCAGTGGTGGCACAAACTTTCCTGGCATAAGCGTTAACAGTGGTATTACACTTACTGTTACAGGCGATATTAGCGCAATAACGGACGCTAATCCCGGGAGTTATACCTATACCGGCACGCCGGTTGTTGCCCCTTACCCTACTACCTCGCTTCCTACCAACCAGTTTTTAATAAAAGGTGCCGGAACGTTATCCGCAGTAAATTTAAATATCAATGCCGACTACGATTCGCAGGCTGCGGCATCAACCCAGCAGGCAGTAATCTCTTCTATTACAAACCTCACGCTTTCGGGCGATATGGTATTAACATCTGAAAATTATAAGCCGGGCGGTACAACCTACAACCAGGTTGCCAGTTTTTATTTAACTGGCGGAACTACTGATGTGGCTGGTAAAGTACAAATAGTAAACAAAGTTTCTGGTACTGCCACCTACCCCGTTAGCGGTTTAATGATTAACCCTACAACATCAGCAGGCGCCATACTCCAGCTGGATAACGCCACCCCGTGGTCATCCCTAACTGCTAACGGATCAAATTATATTGACCTGAACAATACGTATGCTAAAGTTAATTACGCGGGCACCGGCCAAACCATTACTACATCAACAGCTATTACCGGTTTGACATCGGGCTTAAGTTACTACGACCTTACCCTTTCGGGAGCCGGCACTCAAACACCTGCAACAGGAACGCTAACTGTACTGCATGATTTTACAACTTCATCAACAGCTGCTAATTTTAATACCAATAATACGGTATTGAATGTTGCAAATAATGCATCCTTTACCGGCGGGACCGCCACCCTGGGTACTGGGGCAGTTACCGTAACCGGGGCAACACACATTTACGCCGGGGCAAGCTTAATTGCAGGTTCTGGGAGCACTGCATCGCTAACGCTTACAGGTGCCTACCAGAATGATTTGAACGGCACATTTACTGCCGGCGGGGGTAGTGTGTACTTTAATAACAGTTATTCCAATTCAGGAACCTTTACCGCAGGCACGGGTACGGTTTATTTTAACCTGGCCGGTGCGCAGGCATTAAGTGATAACAGCACTGCCGGAACAACATTTAACAACGTAAATTTTCAAAACAGCGGCACAAAAACAATGTCAGGCACGGGCGGCTTTGCCGTGTCGAGCAGCGGAATACTAACTATGGCAGGCACGGCTACTTTGGCAGCCGCAGGTGTTTTAACTTTAAAGTCTGACGCAACCGGTTCAGCTACTGTATTTACAATGCCAGCAGGAACCAGCATAACCGGCAATGTAAACGTGGAGCGTTTTTTAACAGGCGGCGCTACCGTGTCAGGCGGCAGGTGGATTTATCGAAATTACCGTTTAATGTCGTCGCCGGTAAATGCCGGCCTGGTTAGTGGTAAATACCCCTACACCATTAATTATATTGCAGCAAAAGCGATAGTGAGTGGTGCTAAATCAAGCTTTGGAACCCTGGGCGGCAACCCTACTATTTATGTTTACAGCGAGGATTATACGCCAAGTAACGCCAGTTTTACCGGCGGCAATTTTAAAGGGGTAACGGATATGAGCACGTTAACCAGCCCTTACACATTAACAATTTCCAATAATGGCACTACCAAAGCGCTGTATGTGGGGAACGGTTTTATGTTTTTTTTCAGGGGCGATAAAATTAATTCGGTAGGCACCAGTCCGGGTAAAACCACCTATCCGTACGTAGCGCCCGAAAGCGTTGTGTTTACCGCTACCGGTAACTTAAACCAGGGCAGTTATACTGTAAACAACTGGCAAACAGGCAGCGGGCTGCTGTTTACAACAGTAACCGGCAACAGCTTAATACAAGGTTTTAACCTGGTGGGTAACCCCTATGCCAGCACTATCGATTGGGAGACCGTCAACTCCGGCGGTATTGTGGCAACAAACGTTAACCCCAGCATTTACGTATTTAATCCTGTAACTAACCAATATAACACGTATTCATCAAGTACGCATGTAGGTAACCCCGTGGCTTTTACAGGTAAAATAGCAAGCGGGCAGGGCTTTTTTGTAAAGGCAAATAATACTTCGCCTTCGCTGGTTTTTAACGAGTCAGCAAAAACAACAACTGTTATCAACGCTGGTTCAGGAAACTTAATGATGGGTAAACCTGCGGGGCAGGCGGTTACACAGCAGTTGTTTCGGTTGCGGTTAACTATTGATTCATTAAACTATGACGACATTGCCATCGGGTTTAAGTCCACAGCTTCTTCAAAATATAATTTGTTAGAAGATAGTAAATACCTGACCGGGTTGGGTGCTGCCGAAGGCCTTGCAAGCTATTCGACGGATACTGTACCTAAAGCTTTATCAATTAACTTTTTACCGCTCCCTAAAAAAGAGCCTCAGGTTATCAAATTAAATGTAACCGCAAAAAACAGCGGGCGGCTGACACTTGAAAAAACCCAACTTGATTCGTTACCTAAAATATACGAATTGTGGCTGATAGATAAATATAAAAAGGACTCGCTGGATATACGCACCAACAGGAGCTATGTTTTTGATATAGACAGGAACGATACCCTGAGCTTTGGCAACAACCGTTTTGAGCTGCTTATTCGTCAAAACAAATTGCGGAGCTTACGCCTGCGTGACTTTAAAGCGGCAAAAACTACCAGGGGTGCCCAACTTAACTGGACTACAGAAAACGAGGAGAACTACACTAATTTTACTATTGAACGCAGTAGTGACGGTGGCAAAACATTTTTAGTGGTGGGCGGTTATCCGTCAAGCAGTGAGGGTACCTATAGCCTGCTCGATAAAAACCCGCCGGTAGCCAAAGATTGGTACAGGTTAAAGCTTGAGGATTTGAATGGTACGATAACGTATTCAAAACCGATACAGCTGATGTATTCGAACGTAAGCGATAATTTGCTAAGCAATGCTGTTAGTGTTTATCCAAACCCTGCAACAAATGTTATTAACGTTTCAATAACGCCAAGTCCAATTCAACTGCAAAATGCAGCCGGTAACAACTCATTTGCCATCACCATTACAGGTAGTAACGGAGTGGTTGTAAAAAACGCAGTTTCGTCGCAAACCGACTGGCAGGGTGCTGTTGGTAATCTGTTGCCAGGCTCATATATTGTTCAGGTAATAAACAAACAAAACCAAACTGTGGTTGGTAAAAGTAAGTTTGTAAAATTGTAGTTGATTTCAATTATTTATAGGTGATTTAAAACCGGCATTACCTGCCGGTTTTTTTAATTTGTACGCCAACCATTTTTTTCAAAAGAAAAAACGAACTTCTTTCAGGGCTTTACGTATAAAAGGCAAAATGTGCTTTAACGGTGCATTGCTGCATTTTATCACTTGTAATTTTCGAATGCCCTAATGAAACTATCAGATACTATTTCAAAAAAGCCGTTTTGGTTTTTTTGTGTACTAGCCGGAATGATTTTTTTGGCAAATAGTGCCTTTGCGGCGCGAACAGTAACCATAAGTTCGCCTGCTACAGGGTCAACATTTGGGGTTGGTACAAGTATTACCGTTAATGCAACCGCTGCCGGTTTTAGCGGAAGTATAAGCAAAATAGTTTTTACCATGGCGCCGCTGGCAAGCCAAACAGATGTTTCCGGTCCAACTTACTCAGTAACTTTCGCAACAGGTACATTAACAGTAGGGACAACCTATACAATTACAGCTACAGCTACAGATAGCTTTGCACAAACAGCAACAACATCTATAACAGTAACAATGGTACCTGCAGCGCCAACCGGCATACCCGGCACAACCTGCGGCACAGGCTCGGTTACCCTCAGCGCCTCGGGCGGGTCGCCAGCCGGCGGCTCTTATATTTGGTACGCAGCTTCAAGTGGTGGCTCGGCTCTTCAAACAAATACATCGCCCAACTATACCGTTGCTTTAGCCAGTAACACAACTTATTACGTATCTTATAAATCGGGTACGTTTGAAAGCAGTCGTACCGCGGTAGCAGCAACTGTAAGCGCAGCGGCAACATCAACTTTTACGGCAACGTCAACAGTGGTGGTGGGCTCAAATGCAACTATTACGTATACAGGAAGCGATCCGGTAACCTCAACTTTTACCTGGACTTTTGATGGTGGCATTATTGCCAGTGGTTCCGGCAAGGGGCCTTACACAGTAAACTGGTCAATCCCGGGTGTCCACAATGTTACGCTCATTGTTACCAACACTGCGGGTTGCTCGTCATCAACAACAACTGTCCCTGTTACGGTAACACCGGTTGTATTAGGCGACTATGGCTTTATGAAACCCATAGTTTTATATACGTCACAAATTAGTAATGGTGGTATTTCTTCAACCCTATCGAACTTTCCGGCCCTGGTTTATATACAAGATAATGCATTGAAAATTTTAAATCAATGTGGTGATAAAGTGCAATTTCCGTTAGGAAACGGTGGTGGGCTTACTTCCGGGACCAACTATGATTTTGCTTTTACTGTACCCGGCAGCACTACCGAATTAAACTACCAGGTTGACACCTACGACTCGGTAAACGGTATTTTACTGGTATGGGTTCGCATACCCTCAGCAACATCGACAGATGTGCCCCTCACTTTTTATTTTGGTTCAAAAGTTCCGGCGCATTCCGCCAGTTGGTCGGCATCTACCTGGGCCAGCGACTATAAAGCAGTTTACCATTTTAACGAAGCCTCGACCAATGCTGCAGTTTTAGATGCAACAAGCAATGGAAGAAATGCGGTGCAGGCAAATACTACGGTAACTAACGATGAGATACATATTGCGGCAGCAGTTCCTATTGCCGGGGGCGGTTACAGTTTTAATGGCACAAGTACAAGTATTATTCAGAATGTAGGAACTGCGCCAAATATCAATGGCGCATTTACCATATCGGCATGGGTATATTATGCAGGTCTTACCACCAGTGATAATAAAATAGTATCGAACGAATTAGATTACGGGCACAATAATAATAGCGGGGGCTATAAGCTAAGCGTAAAAACGGGTTCAATACAAACTGAAACCAGGATAGCGAACGGTACTAACGTAGGTAACCTGGGCACAGGTGGAACCGTTGATAATACCGGCTGGCACTACATACAGGGCACTTTTGACGGTACCGCCACAGGCAATTTTAAAAACTATGTAGATGGTGTGGCAAGCACCGTAACAATGGCTAAAAACGAAACAACCATGCTTCCGTCAAACGGTTTCATGCTGGCGATGGGACTTGACCATGGAACCGGTGTAGTAAACGGCGGATATAATGACGAGAACTTTTACAATGGTAAGATGGATGAGGTGCGGGTTTCGAATGTTGAGAAAACACCCGATTGGATTAGGGCCGAATATTATAACCAAACACACCCCCGTGAGTTTTGCGATTATGGCGAAAGTGTTGTTACCTTTCAAACCAATGCACCTTTATTGGTTGGCGCATTAACATTTACCTGGACTGGCCTTGACGGAACAACCCCGACCGACCAAACGAAAACAGCTAACTGGGATGCCGGATTTACGCCGGTATTTAATGGAAATACCAAAATGGTTATCCCTGTAGTACCTTCAGGAAACTACCCGGTACTGACTGCCGATGGAAGCATTTATTCGCTTACTATAGCTACCGGCGGGGCCTATCTGAATTTAAACGGGCACACGCTAAATGTAGGCTGTAATATTTATAATAACGCTTCGACCGGCGGAACCGGGATTTTAAATGCAAGCAATACTTCTTCAGCTATTAACTGGAACGGGTCATTAGCAGCACAGGGCTACTATGGCACTAATACGGTAAATACAGCCGAAATAGGCAATATGACGGTTAATAACTCGTCCGCTGGTACGGTTACCATTACGGGCGGCCCGGTTGATGTTTATAACACGCTAACCATTACTAAGGGTAATTTAGTAATTGATAATACCGGCAGCGGTGATATGACATTAAAAAGCTCGTCGACCCTTTCGGCAAGCGTGGCGGCAATACCATCAACTTATAGTATTACGGGTAAATTAAATGTGGAGCGTTACATTAGTGGCGGCGCGTCAAAATATCGCGGCTACCGATTTTTGTCATCCCCGGTGTACACCGCAAAAGTTGGTACCAACTACTACTACGATTTAAGCTATCTTACATCATATACACCCACCACTGGATTTTTTGGCACATCGGGCGGCATGACCAAACAAGGTAATCCAAGCGTGTACTTATACAGGGACAATGTTGCCTTTACCAACGGCACATTTAACAGCGGCAACTTCAGGGGGGTAAACAAAATCAATAACACCACCCTGTACTCCATCGGGGTTGATTTTGATGGAACTTTTAATTTGCATGTAGGAACCGGTATATGGCTGTTTTACCGTGGGAATATGACTAACGTAGCCACAAAATTTATTACCTCAACTGTGCCCGAAGCCAACGTTTTTGTAACACGGGGCACGCTAAATCAACAAGCAGTAACTGTTGTTAACTGGTATACGCAGCTATCAACATTGCAATGTACCGCCGTTACGGGGAATACAGGCTATGCGGGCTACAACCTGGTTGGCAACCCATATGCCAGCTCGATAGACTGGGATAAAAGAAGCACCACCGATCCGGCAGCTGGTATTTATGCGCCAAAGGTTAACAGTAAGATATATATATTCAACGAATCGACTAAGATTTATGCTACGTACGATGGTGTTTCTGGCGTAAATGGCGGATCGAACATCATTCCTAGCGGGCAGGGTTTTTACGTGAAAGCCCAGGATGCAACAGCATCGTTAACTTTTAATGAGGCAGCAAAAACCAGCGTTCAGGTAACCGGCCCCACTGCCGCTACGGGCTCAACTTTGTTATTGAGCACCCACCCTGTGGGGAACTCTAAGCCCGACCTGAGGTATATGCGTTTGGAACTGTTTAAAGATTCGGATAACGTGGAAGAAACCCTTGTGCGTTTTGACAATTCGGCAAAAAACGAGTTTGTTGACAATGAGGATTCAGAGCATATGGCAGGCAGTGGCGGGGTAAGTTTTTCCAGTAATTCGTCAGACAATGTAAAACTGGCAATAAACCATGTTCCCTTTCCGAAAACTGCCGGAACTGTAATTAAGTTGAATGTAAGTGCTACTACCGATGGGCAGTACGCGATAAATCGTACTGAACTAAAAGATATACCTGATATTTACGAAATATGGCTGAAAGATGCTTATAAAAAGGACTCGCTGGACATTAAGCATAATTCGAGCTACGTATTTAATATCCTAAAGAGCGATACCAATTCCTTTGGCGCTAACAGGTTTACCCTGGTAGTGCGCGAGCGCAAGGCGTTGGGGCTACATTTGTTGAATTTTACGGCATCGAAGACGACTAATGGCTCAGAACTGGTTTGGGAAACAGAAAATGAAAAATTCTATACCAACTTTACAGTTGAGAGAAGCACTGATAACGGGCAAAATTATGCTCTGCTCGGCGGTTTTGCATCAAGCGATGAGGGTACTTACAGTTTCATCGATAGAAAACCAGCTATAACTGCTGATACCTACCGCATCAAGCTTGAAGATTTGAACGGAACCATAACATACTCAAAGGCAATTACCTTGATGTACGCAAACGTTAGCGATATTAACAACAATGCTGTTAATATTTATCCTAACCCGGCTGTAAATACCATTAACCTGGCCATTGTACAAAACAGCGTTAACCTTACAAAGGGTGCTAACCCGTCGTACAGTATTAACATAACCAATAGCATGGGCAAGGTGTTAAAAACCATTACCACGGCGCAGCCAACCTGGCAAGAAAATGTAAGTGGATTATTGCCAGGTACTTATATGGTTGATGTTGTAAACAATGCTGATAAGTCGGCGGTCGGTAAGGCAAAATTTATCAAACTATAAGCATCAATAAAAAAATATAGCACTAAACTTTGATAATTAACGTTGGGTTATGTGAGGAAGTGACAGAATTACAATTAAAAATGTATTTTTGATAAATTGTAGTTCGTAAAGAAAAGTTTTATGCGCAGAAAAATATTTTTTAGCACACTATTATTGCTAATGTTTAATGTAGCGCTGCTTTATGCGCAGGATCCGGGCCAACCTTGTGGTGGGAACGATGTTGATAATAATGGGTGCCCGTTGGATACCTGGGTTATTTTGCTGGCCTTTGTAGCAATTGTAATTGCTGCGTGGCATTTAAATAATAAGCGGAAGGCAACCCTTGTAGTACCACAAAACCTTTAGCAGCGTAAAATAATTGCAGTAATGGCATCGAACTTAAAAATTGCACGATGCCTATATGAAAAAACTCCGGATAACTACCGCGCATTAAGCAGGTAAAATCCGGAGTTTTTTATTGAATATTGATTTGACATCTTTTTAAAAAATGTCAAATCTTACAAAGGGTTATGAGTTTTTAGATGGCATCAGTTGTAGCTGCTCTAATACGCCATCAACT
The DNA here is from genome assembly GCF_024055575.1 of Mucilaginibacter flavidus. Lineage (GTDB taxonomy): Bacteria > Bacteroidota > Bacteroidia > Sphingobacteriales > Sphingobacteriaceae > Mucilaginibacter > Mucilaginibacter flavidus. The sequence goes on from NZ_JAMXOE010000038.1 coordinate 17,969, forward strand.
ACCTTTGGTAAATCATCAATGTTTTTCTGAGGGTTTTTATGCACCTCGCCAACGCCAAACCCGCGCCACACTATGCGGTGGGTACGTGGGTCAATCAAATCTATAATTAAAGTGCCTTCTTTGTAGTGTTCTTTTTCTGCATAGGTTGGGCCACCGTTGTAGGCAAACGGGCCTCCGAAAGCATTATAATATGGACGGTAGTATCCGCCCCAGCCCCAACCGAAACCACCGCCAAACCCAAGGCCCCAGCCGGGATACCCCCAACCGCCATAATAACCTGGTGTGTAGTAATTGGTGCGTGCACCCCTGCCAACGGTAGTGGTGTAGCTAACAATAAGGTCCGGATTGTTTTGGCTTAACTTAAGGCCTTTCATTACCAACGCGCCGGTTGCAGCATCCTTAATTTTCGCATCGGCCTGGTTATTTACCATTTGCTTGTCGGATTTACCGGCTGGCGGCATCCATGCAAATGTGTGATAACTGCTTAAGTTGGTTTTGTTGATAGCAGCAGTGTAATAGTTGTAACTGTTGCAGGCTGACAGCCCCGAAATCATCAAAACAGTCAGCACTAAATAGATTAATCTTTTCATGATTGTATCACCCTTATATTCACTTAGACAAACGATTGGCAAAAGGTTTAATTGCTAAAATTAATTATTTTTTAGTTCTAAATATCAAGCAATTTTGATGCCTTGCAATTATTTCAACTGCAATGTAATTGTAGCCGACTGTAATCCTTTTGACGTAGCTATAAAAGTAACATTGCCAGCCTTATCTTTAGCCTGCACAATTGCCAGTGCCAAACCGTTAAATGCCTTGCGGTAATTTACTTTAAAGGAATCGTGACTGTTTTCGTCGCCATTATCAACGCTGGCAATAAATGCTCCGCCGTTGATTTTAAAGTTTACCAGGTTATCCGCATCGGGTACTAAATTGCCGTCTTTATCCAATATTTTAACGGTGATGAACGATAAGTCTTTGCCATCAGCCTTAATATTTTTGCGGTCGGTAATCAGCTCAATTTTTGCAGGTTTACCGGCTGTATGAATTTCGCGGGTTAAAACTACTTTTCCATCTTTCCGCGAAACGGCTTTCAACGTGCCCGATTCATATTTTACGCGCCACATGATATGCAGGTCATCGCCGGTTTTCTTTTTTACGCCAAGCGATTTGCCGTTAAGAAACAACTCCACCTCATCAGCGTGGTTGTAGTAAGCCCACACATCGACCATTTTACCAGGCTGCCAGTTCCAGTGCGGGAAAATATGCAGCACGGCTTTATCAGTCCATTCTGACTGGTACATGTAGTAAACATCCTTAGGAAAACCGGCTAGATCGACAATGCCAAAGAATGAGCTGCGCGACGGCCATTTGTAGGGAGTTGGTTCGCCCAGGTAATCAAAACCTGTCCAGATAAAGAATCCTGAAAGGAAATCGTATTTTTTCATCACCTTCCAGGTAGCCTCATGGGTTGAACCCCATGCCGGGCGCACATTATCGTAAGCTGATACGGTATTGTCCGGGTTGCCATCTGTAAATGGTTTATCCCAACGCGCGGGCCAAACCCTTACGCTGTCTGAAGGCATATCATAGTGTCCCCTTGTTTCGAGGCCTGAAGTAGTTTCGGTAGCGATGAATTTTTTGCCGGGATAACGGTCATGGAACCCTGCGTAATCAAACTCGTGGTAGTTATAACCCACCAAATCGATAGCGCCTGATTGGATGATTTTATTATTTTTTCCGGGGTTGTCATTAGCTGTTGTAATCGGACGGGTTGTATCCAGGCTGTGTACAATACCGGCAAGTTCGGGTGCCAACCTCAGTGCGCTTGTATCGCTTTGCTGCGGTATTTCGTTCCCAACACTCCAAATCATCACGCTGGGGTGGTTACGGTCGCGCAGTATTTGGTCCTCTAAATCGCGTTTGTGCCATTCTTTAAAATACAGGTGGTAATCGTATTCGGCTTTTTTCCATTCCCAGCAATCAAAGGCCTCATCCATTACAATAAAGCCCATTTTGTCGCAAAGGTCAAGCAATTCGGGTGCAGGTGGGTTGTGCGAGGTGCGGATTCCGTTGCAGCCCATAGCTTTTAATATTTGCAGCTGACGCTCCAACGCGCGGGTGTTTATAGCGGCGCCCAGCGAACCTAAATCGTGGTGGTTGCAAACACCTAATATTTTCATCGGCTTGCCATTTAGTGAGAAACCTTTGTCGGCATCGAAATTAAAATAACGGATGCCGAATTTAGTTGTGTTAACATCTGCCAAATCCTTAAAGGCATCATATCCCAGTAAATAAATTTTTGTAACGGCTTTGTATAAATATGGATTATCTGTCGACCATAACTTTGGCGTTTTTATAGCTATGGTTTGGTTTATCGTAGCCGGTACTTCTGCCGACAAATCTATATTGCCATCCTTGCCGGTGCCGCGGTGTGTATACAAATTGCCCACCGCCAGGCCGGCAGCATCATAAATTGTAGTTTCGATGCCAACCCAATTTTGTCCTATTGATTTTGCCGCGGTAACTTTGGTTGTGATGCTAACTGTCGCGCTGCTTTTTGATACTTCGGGCGTAGTAATATAAGTGCCCCAGTGGTCTATTGCTGCTTTGTTTGTTGTAACCAGCCAAACATTTCTGTAAATACCCGAACCCGAGTACCAGCGCGAATTTGGCTGCACCGAATTATCTACCTTAACAGCAATGGTGTTTTGCCCGCCAAAGTTTAAGTAGGGTGTAAGCTCGTACCTGAATGAGATATAGCCATTGGGCCTGAAACCTAAATGGTGGCCGTTTATCCAAACATCGCTTTTTTGATAAACGCCGTCAAAATCGATATAAACCAGTTTGTTTTTTGAAGCTGCCGGAACAGTGAATGTTTTGCGGTACCAGCCAATGCCGCCGGGTAAAGCACCGCCTTCCGGTGTGGCCGGGTTGTCTTTACTAAATTTGCCTTCAATGCTCCAATCGTGCGGGAGGTTAAGTGAGCGCCAGCCAGCATCGTTAAGACCGCTTTTTTCGCCATCGTCAACATTACCTAAATGAAAATGCCAGCCTTTATCGAAATCGGCAATGGTACGGCCTTGGGCAAAGCCGCTGATACTAAGCAGCGATAAAAAAACAGCCGGGCAAAACAAGCGCGCAGCCTTTTGCAAATAGGTTCTAAAGGGTGACATAACTGGTAATTTAGGATTAAATGTATAATGGACACTAAATTATAAATTATTATTGAATGAATACATTTTATATTTTAGTGTTAACATTCACTTCAATGGAAAATCAAATCCATCCCAATCAACATAAATCAACCAAAGCAACTCATAAACCCGTCCAACACGTATTTGTGCTAAGGGACTGGAAAGAATACATTGGCGAATCGGGACTTATAATTTTCAGTGTTTTGCTGGCGTTGATTTTAACAGAATTCATCAATAACCAGCATGAGAAATCGCAAACCAAAGAGTTATTAAGTAATATTAAGGACGAACTTGTAAAAAACAAGCAAAATGAAGAGGAGCAGTATGTTTATCAGCAAGGGGTATTGCGAAGGATAGATTCTGTATTGAATTCATCCGATTTGCAACAAAAAATTTTGGCAGGTAACGAGTTCAATTTTAAATACCTGGCGCCATCCGGTGTGGTATATCACGACTTGAGTAAGGTGGCCTGGCAAGTTGGCCAAACCCACAACATTTTTCTTAAAATTGATTTTAAACTGGTTGAGCGACTAACAGACATTTATGATAACCAGGCAAGAATTGATAAACTGGAAGATAAACTTGGCAATATATTGCTGAGTTACGAATCAAGAAGGCCTGAAAATATTCGCGAAACCCTTATCCTTATCCGGGACAACTATCATGGCTGGGCCTTTGACCGGGCACCATCTTTAATAAAAAAATACGATGATGCCATAAAGGCAATAGATAAAGAGCTTTAGTTATCTCAAAATATCATTTACCGCTGCTTCCGCGGTTTCAAATTCAAATTTAAACCCTGAATCAAGTAGTCGCTTTGGTAAAACCCAGCGGCTTTTTAATATAAGTTCCGTTTCGGTACCAATTACTACTGAGCCAATTTCGAGCAACCATTTAGGAGCCGGCAAGCCCAGCGGCATACCGTAAGTTTTGCGGATAATATGCATTAATTCTGCATTTTTTACGGGGATAGGAGCGGTACAGTTGACTATGCCATTTAATCCTGGATGTTCCATCAGCCATTCAGTGCTACGGGCAGCGTCATGTTCATGTACCCATGAAACGTATTGTTCGCCGTTGCCCTGCATACCGCCGATGCCCAGTTTTACGAGGTTAAGCAACCGCGGAAAAACGCTGTCAGACCGACCCAATACTATGCCCATACGCAAAGCTACTTTTCGGGTTTTAGGTGTTTCATATTTATAAAATGCAGCTTCCCATGCATTACAAACATCAACAGAAAAGCCCGTACCGATTTCGCCGGTTGCTTCATCCTGTGGGCCATCTTCGGCGTGGCGGTAAATGGTGGCTGATGACAGGTTTATCCAAAGTTTTGGCGGCTCGTATAAATCGTGAATAACCTGGCCCAGCAGTTCTGTTGGCAGTAACCTTGATGCAAATATTTCAGATTTATTTTTTTCTGTATAGCGGCAATTCACGTTTTTACCGCAAAGGTTCACCAGCATGTCGGCATTTACCAGTTCGGCAGTCCACTTGCCGGCAGTTTTGCCGTCCCATGTAACGGTGCGGACGTTGCCATCGGTTTGCTTTTCGTGACGGCTCAGTATCACAATTTCTTCAGCCTTATCTTTATAATAACCGGCCAGCACCGTGCCGAGGTAACCATTACCACCGGCGAGGACTATTTTTTTGTATTTCATTTTTTTAAGAGTTGATTTAGTTGGCCGTGGGTTATAAAAATAGAATCACACCTAATAGAATCATCCTGTATAATGCCCAGGTTATGGTCATCGTCCAGCCGAGGTTCAATAGTTTGGTTCTGCGAATGTGTTCCAAAAACATCAGGCCGGCAATTGCTATAAAATAAAATATAAAAAACAGCGGCTGCATGTGGAACCAATGATCTAATATCAGCGGAATTAGTAACAACAAGCTGGCTGCAAAAGAGATGGTCATCATATTGCCGAGGTAGCTCCAAAAGCTGCGTTTTTGATATATCCTGACGATGATACCCTGGTAAATTATTTGCCCGCCGCAAATCATGTACTCGCGGTATGCGCCGCCTAAGGGTATTGCAGGTGCCAGCAAACGTGTGTAGCTGGTAAGTATAAGCCCGGTAAAAAACCAGGTAAACAGCAGGTAGGCTACGCGGTAATTTTTTTTAAATGTAGGCTGATAGGCAAAGCTGTCGCTACCAACCGGTGCAGGAATAATTACCCTTCGGTTGTATGATATAAAGGCATAAACCTTGCTCGTCAGCCATACAAATGGATTAAAGGCAAACAATGGCGCAAACACAGGGCAGGCGTTGGTCAGAATTTTAAAAATGCTCTTTACGCCATAGGTTACTTCGCCGTTTTCCATATTAACCAAAGCAATTTCATTAACAGCGCGTTGTTTATCAATAAGCGGACAAACGCCATCCATCCCGTTTTGATAGGCTGCCCGGCCACCGGCGCCAAGCATGCCGGTTTTTACAAATGCGTTGGTATAGGCTTTACACATGGGGCACTCGCCATCGAAGAGTATCATATGGTTTTCTAAGGTTTTCATAAACTAAAATTTATAGGATTGATTGGATTTTAGGATTTTTCTTTTCTGGTTGTTTATCTTATCCCGCTGTCTCGTATCAATGATACAAATATAAATGTTAATTCTGAATTTTCAATAATTATTGAAAATTAAATTCGAGAACCAACTTCTCATTTATTTTATAGACGGCTAATTGCAGGGGACAGGCATCCTAAAATCCTGCCAATCCAAAGAATCTTAGTCAAGAAAGCCCCGCAGCATTATGCTACGAGGCTCTGGTCAATTATATAGTTTTTAGTTTATTGCTTGCCTTTCCACTCTTCCACAGGGGGTACCGGCGTAAGGGCGGTGTTGGTTTTTTCGGTAACAATATCCTTTGCCAAAGTAAATGATACTGTCTTTTCGATGTTGCGCGATGATGTGCCTACCTTAACTTTGTACTCACCTGCATCGGCTATCCAGGCAGATTTGCTGGTGTAAAACGAGGCAAGATCGCTGGCCCGTAATGTAAACACCAGGAATTGCGATTGGCCGGGGGCCAGCAAACCAGTTTTTGCAAATGCCTTTAGTTCCTGCTCCGGCTTGTCGATGTTTTTTGCAGGGGCGCTTAAATAAAGCTGCACTACTTCCTTACCCGCCACATCGCCGGTGTTGGTAATAGTTGCTTTTACAGTAACTTTTCCTTTAAAGTCAGGGGCACTTACAGCTATATCGTTAAGCTTAAATTTGGTGTACGATAAGCCGTAACCAAATTCATAAGCCGGCTTAACTTTATAGGTATCAAAATAGCGGTAACCTACATAAACGCCTTCATCGTAAGTAACCTGCTCAGGTTTGGCTTCAGGAGTGCCGGGGAAAGTTTTTGCTGTTGGCTCGTCTTTATAATCCATTGCAAAAGTTGTAGCCAGGTGGCCCGATGGATTTACTTTACCGCTAACAACATCGGCAATAGCGTTGCCGCCTTCAAGACCGGGCTGCCATGCCAGTAAAATGGCATCAACCTGGTCGCGCCAGCTGGCCACTTCAATAACGCCGCCTATATTTAATACTACAACTACTTTTTTGCCCTTATCATGAAACGCCTTGCTAACGTTGGCTATCAGCGCTTTTTCGCCGAAGGTTAAGTAGTAGTCATTTTCAAGCTTGCGGTCGCGGCCTTCTCCGGCATTGCGACCTACGGTTATCACTGCTTCGTCGGCACCGTCAGCTTCTTTTAATATAAAGTCCGTAGGATCAAACTCTGGAATCGGCGGCGGCAGCATAAAAAAGTTTTGCTGTTTCGGCTGTTTGCTTTTGGCATCTGCTATGTAGTCTTTATAAGCTTTCGCCAATGATTCCTGCACTTTGTAGCCCATATTATTAAAGCCTTCGGCTAACGATACACTGTAGGCTTTATTCACATCGCCGCTACCGGTACCACCGGCGATGGGAGCGTAAGAAGTATTACCGAAAACAGCTACTCTTTTATTAACCGACAGCGGTAATACGCTGCCATCGTTTTTTAGCAAAACCATGCCCTGGGCAGCAGCCATGCGCGATACTTTTGCGTGACCAGCAAGATCGGGTTTGTCGCTGTATTTGTATTTGGTAAACGTAGGTGAAATAAGGACAACCTTTAATATCCGTTCCACATTGGCATCAAGTTGCTGCATGCTTAGTTGACCGCTTTTAACTGCGGCAACAATGGCGTCGCTTTGGTCGGGGTTACCGGGCATCAGCAAATCGTTACCTGCATTCATCTGCGCAACGGCATCCTGGCCGCCAAACCAATCGGTCATTACAAAACCTCGCAATCCCCATTCATTTTTAAGGACGCCGGTCAGCAAATCACGACGCTGGGAAGTGAATGTGCCGTTTAGTTTATTGTAGGATGACATCACCGTCCATGGCTGTGATGTTTTTACAGCCAGTTCAAAACCACGCAAATAAATTTCGCGCATGGCACGTTCGCTTACAATGGTGTTGATGCTGTTACGGTTCGTTTCCTGGTTATTAGCAGCGTAATGTTTTATCGATGTACCTACACCGTTGCTCTGGATGCCTTTTACTATGGCGGCTGTCATGCTGCCGGCAACCAGTGGGTCTTCGGAGTAATACTCAAAGTTACGGCCACCCAGCGGATTGCGGTGTATGTTTAATGCCGGAGCCAGTAAAATATCAATACCATATTCGCGCACCTCGTTGCCAAATGCTACGCCCACTTTCCTGACCATGGCGGTATCCCAGGTTGAAGCCAGCAGCGTACCAACAGGGAATGCGGTTGCATAATAAGTTTTGTTGTCATTCGGCCTTTTGGGCTCGATACGAACACCCGCCGGACCGTCAGATACGGTAATTGATGGAATGCCTAAACGCGCAATTGCATGCGTGCGCCCGGCAGCTCCCGGCACTTTCTCCGGAATTTCATAAGCCTCGGGATCAGACGGGGGCAGTTTAAACCCGCCGATGTCTACCGCCTTGGGCTTTTCGCCTTTAACTGGCGCAGGTACACCGGGCATTTTAAAGCCCATGCCCACAACAAGTTTCGATTTTTCCTGCAAGGTCATGGCTACTATTACCTGCTTTAGAGTGCTTTTTCCCAGTTGTGGAACCGGGGCGTGAGCCTTCGCCTTGCGCTGCGCATTTACCTTGAATGCACCGCTTAGCATTATTAGTGCAGCAACGGCAATTAATTTGAATTTTATTTTCATGATTTATATTTAATAATTAGTTGGTTTTAAAGTGATTTAATAGATACAGCAGCACGCCGTTTGTCCAGCCATAGCCGTCCTGCTGGGGATATTCGCCGCCGCCCTTGTTTTTGCCGTCATCGGCCAGGATATATTTTTCGGTTAGCTTTCCCGTAGCATTAAATACGGCAAGGTTTGTGTTTATCCATCGCTTGGCGATTTCTTCGGCCAAGTCGTTTTGGTGATAATTCTGTAAGCCGGTTATCGCCATAAACTGCATTGGTGCCCACGCATTCGGACTGTCCCATTGCTGGCCGGTAATCATAAAGGATGTAGCCAGGCCGCGTGATTTTAAAAATTTGGATTTTATTACTCCGGCCATTTTAATAGCTTGGGCATTATCGGCGATATTAAAGCAGAGCGGGAAAACACCTGCAATGGTTTGGTGCGGGGTAGCATGTTTCAGCTTAAAGTTATAATCCATAAACCATCCGTCCTTTTCGCTCCAGCAGTATTTTATAATCGCCTTTTTGCGAAGGTTGGCCTTGCTGATGAAAGTCGAATATTCAGCCTGTTTACCCTGTAACTGGTAGGATTGCGCAATTGAAAGTTCAAGGTGATATAGCAGGCAATTTAAATCGACAGGGATGATGGATGTTGTTTCAATAGTACTGTATCTACCGGCAGCGCCGAACCACCGCGAGCCAAAATCCCAACCCGATTCGCCGGCGGCTCGAATATTGCGGTAAAATTCCGCCGGTTGCTGCTTTGTATGTTTTACCGAATCCAAATCGTTTTTATAGGCCTCTTCGCGGGGCTTGTCCGAATCGTCCCAATACCTGTTTAATATTTCGCCTGATGGCAAACTTACCACGCGGTTGTAAGCTTGTACTGCTTTTAAGTTTTGAGAGCCCTTCATCCAGAATGCGTATTCCTTAAGTAGTTCCGGTTGGTATTTTAAAATAACCTGTTTGCCCTTTTCTTTAGCCAGTAAATCAACAAGCATCGAAAAAAATGGCGCCTGCGACCTTGTTAAATAATAGGTACGTGTGCCTGTTGGTATAAAACCGTACTTATCAATTAGAAAGGAAAAATTGTCAACGGTATTTTGGATGATTTTTGTTTTGTGGCTTTCCTGCAGGCCAAGCATAGTGAAGTACGAGTCCCAGTAATATGTTTCCCTGAAGCGACCGCCGGGAATAATAAAATCGTTAGGTAATGCAATAAGCGACGAATATTTAGATGCCGCATTGTGCTTGCGGGTAAGCACCGTCCATAAGGTGTCAATATGGTGCTTCACCCCTAAAGTAACGTTGCTTCTAAAAACTTTATCATCTGCTGAGGGTAAGGTAAAATTGGCAAGCACAAACCGCTTTAAGTTAAACCCGGCCCGGCTCTTGTTACGGTTATAATCAGCCACGATAAGAGCCGGCTCTCGTTTAGGGGTTGCATCAACAAATGTTTTATTATCGCCTAAAACATTTTGTAGCTGTACAGCCTCGAACAAGCCGGGATACAGTTGTTTTGGGGTGAGACTTTGTGAATATCCCCGGCCCATTAAAAACAACAGGAGCATAGAAAGCAATACCCTTTTCATAAAATCAACAGCAACGGTGGCTTTAGTTGGAATTCAGTGGTTTATAGCATTTACAACGTTGAATTAATTCATTGTGTCAATGTTACACAATGGTAGATATTATTTTTGATATTATCAATTATAATAGACAGTTATAGTATAAATACAGATGGGGGAGCATTTTTAAACTATGAAAAGGGATATATCAACAGAAAAACAATTATTCACAGGTGCGCCTCAAAAACTATCGACCCGACAAATGTTGCGGGCTTTGCCCATTACATCGGCGATTTAAAATTACAAAGCGATGTTAACAACAGCTACCAACTGAAATATAATTGCGGTAATTTAGCACCTCAAAAATATCATTCATCAAATATGGCTTATAAATCAACCTACCAGGCAGCAACAGTGGCAGCACCGGCAATTGAAAGCCATTTTACTAAGCTGCTGGCAAGTGCCGCGTTGCAGGGAGAAACTGACCTGGCGCCCGAGCCATCGCTGGCCGTGATTGAGGCTATTATTGATGTTGCCTTTTGGGCCAGCCTGCGCCGCGAAGAAGGTCGCTCGCCGCGGGTTTCGCTGGCTTACCTGCCACCCCATTTAGCTGAGCAGCCGTTGATATTTGAAGAACGGATATTGATAACGCCCCATGTGCTCACCAAACTGGCCCCCGCTGTTGAGCGCTCGGGTATTCACCTGGGCGTGTGGGATGAAGATGGTGAGCTTTACGTTTGGGGAACCACCCGTAACGTACCCGATTGTTGTTTTGTGCTCGAAGTAATTGAGCCGGGCCTTCTGGTTATTAAGCACCGGCGCATTAAAGGTTTCGGCAAGTTTATAAACGTGGCTGTGCTTAAGGGCGATGAGATAAAAATTATTGACGAACATAGCAAAAGCCTGCCCGATTGCCCTGCGATGCTCACCTCACTGCTGGATTATAATTCGCCCACCGGCTGGAACGATTCAGTAAACGTACTGGTGCAGCTGGCCGCTTCAATGCGCCTGCACGGCCATGGCGGGACCCTGCTGGTTGTTCGTTCGGGTAGCGACACCTGGCGCGACTCCATTATACACCCGATAACTTACCCCGTAACCCCCGCGTTTGACGAACTAAAGATATTGATGGGGCAGGTAGTAAATGAGCGCAGCATGAACCTGTGGCAGGATGATGTAAATCGTGCAGTTGACAGTGTAGCAGGTCTCACCGCCGTTGATGGCGCAACAATTATAAACAATCAGTTGGAACTACTGGCCTTTGGTGCAAAAATAGGCCTTTCGTCAAACGGCAGCCCGGTTGAAGAAACGCTGGTTACTGAGCCGGTTGTAGGCAGCATGGCCGCCATCATCCATCCTTCACAAATGGGCGGTACCAGGCACCTTTCGGCAGCCCAGTTTGTGTTCGACCAACGCGATGCCATTGCCCTGGTTTCATCGCAGGACGGCCGGTTCACCATATTCTCGTGGTCGCCCTGCGAAAATATTGTGCACGCGCATTTTGTGGATTCGTTGCTGCTGTAATGTTTTAATGCTGGCTTATATATTCGGGAACATGGTTTGGGCCTTATCGCCTAAAAGAGGTATTTCCTTTTTTTCGCCTTGAACTGCTCCAATAAACCCAATGATCCATAAAACAAAAAATGCCAAATCAACAGCCCTAAGCAAATAGTACAGTGAAAAAAAGCCTGTTGATGCCAGCCAAAATATTCCAAGAATAATTGATAGCCCCCAGCGAACTACAAAATAAGCAATGTGGAGAAGCAAAGTTTGCCGCAACTGGTAGCTACCTAAGCTTGTTTTGTTATTTTGGTGCATGCCGAAGTAAGCTATCAGCCAACCAATAAATGTTAAATAGCTTACAATACCTGCATTTTTACCATTGTCGGTGCCGATGTTGTTAATTGGATCCATAAGACTTGAGGTTTTATTGTTTTGATAATTGAAATTAAATGTAGCTAATTTTTCATAAGATGTTCATTTTATGGAGAATAAAAGTTTACCATAGGTATTTTAATACCTTTGGCGCTTATTGCGTCACCTGGAGTTTTTTCGTTATAATGCAGTAAACCGCATTTATTTTAATATGACAAGGCATTTTATTGTCCCGTTGGTTTGATTTTTGCAGAAGCAGTAACCTTGTTAGCAAACACACCTTAATGGATATTTGGCGCAGTTTTATTGGAGCATAAGGTTTATTGCAGGTTATTGATTTTTAACTAATTTTAATTTTATTCCGAAAATATCTACTACATGAGCCACCCAGTCCCGCTGTTAAACAACGAGCAACTATTACAGGTATTGTCATCATCAAATAATGCAGTAGCGGTTCACGTGGCCGAAGATGCAATTATCCAGTACGCATCCGACCGTATGATTGCAATTTGGGGAAAAGACAAGAGCGTAATCGGAAAATCACTGGAACAGGCCTTGCCGGAACTCAAGGGCCAGCCATTTATCGACCTGTTTAAAAAGGTATGGAATGAGGGCGTTACAATCAGCGGTACAGACACCCCGGCCCAACTGGAAGTTGACGGCGAATTACATACCTACTATTTCGATTTTGAATACAGGGCGATGAAGAATGACGCCGGGAAAACTTACTGCATATTGCATACAGCTACCGATGTTACCGAACGCTTTTTAAATATGGAAAAGGTACAAAGCCTTACTGAAGAATTGCGTGCATCAAACGAGGAGTTACGGGCGGCAAACGAAGAGCTTAATGCATCTAACGAGGAACTATATGAATCGCAGCAAAGTTTACGTGATTTGTATGAGGACCTTGCCGAAAGCGACCTGCGTTTCAGGAATATGGTAAAACAGGCCCCTGTTGGCATTTGCATAATACGGGCAAGGGATTTACTGATACAAGATGTTAACGATAGCTATCTTGAAATTGTAGGGCGAAGGCGCGAAGAACTGGAAAATCACACAATATGGGATGCGATACCTGAAGCAGCTGCAGCCTATGCCCCTGTAATGAACGAGGTGATACGCAGTGGCTTAACTTTTAGGGCCCGGGAGCATGAAGTGGTATTAACCCGCAATGGCGTGCCCGAAACGCTGTATATTGATTTTGTATACGAGCCGGTACACAATGACGGGCACGTAACAACTATTATGGTACTGGCTATTGACGTAACTGATAAAGTGATTGCCCGCCGCAGTATTGAAGATGTTGAAGAACGGATCAGGCTGGCCGTAGAAGCTGCCGAGACGGGTACCTTCGACCTGGATTTGGCGAAAAGAATAATGCTTACATCCGACAGGTTCAACATTATATTCGGTTTCGACAGGCAGGTGCCATGGGAAATGTTTGCTTCGGTAATTCACCCTGACGACAAAGCCACCCGGATTGCCGCACATGAGGCGGCTATAAGATCAGGGAAATTATTTTACGAAGCCCGCGTTCTGCACAGCGATGGTTCAACACATTGGGTACGCGTGCAAGGCAAAGTATATTATAAGGATAGTAAAGCGGTGCGGATATTGGGTACTCTTCTTGATATTACCGAGTTTAAGAGGCTACAGCAACAAAAGGATGATTTTATCAGTATTGCCAGCCACGAACTGAAAACTCCGATCACTAGCCTCAAAGCTTCCCTACAATTATTGGAACGTGTAAAAAACGACCCGGCATCCGAGCTGATACCTAAACTGATTGACCAATCGAGCCGTAGCATGCACAAAATAAGCGCCTTGGTTGAAGATCTTTTAAATGTTAGCCGCGCCAGCAAAACCGAGTTAAAGCTCAATAAAACTCCTTTCACCATTGCCGAAATGTTAGACAGCTGCTGCAGCCACGTGCGCATTGCCGGTAAGCACCGGCTGATAGTGCAGGGCGATATGCAATTGCAGGTGACCGCAGACGAGCACAGTATAGACCAGGTGGTTGTAAACCTGGTAAACAATGCGGTTAAATATGCGCCCGAATCGAAGGATATATTTATGATGGTTAGCCGGGAAGGTGAAATGGCTAAAATTGCTGTTAGGGATACCGGCCCAGGCATAGCACCCGAAAAAATCACGCACCTGTTCGACAGGTATTATCGAGCCGAATCCTCTGGTTTTCAAAATTCCGGCCTGGGATTGGGTCTCTATATCTGCTCAGAGATTATTAAACGCCATGGTGGCGACATTGGGGTTGAAAGCGAACTGGGCAAAGGAAGTACTTTTTGGTTTACCCTGCCGCTGTATTAACCGGTCTTCCCTTGTCAATAATTTTCGGTCTCCCATTGTTTTAGAAACACTTAAGGCTGTTAGTTGTTGCCAATAAAAGAACTATTTACCTGCTTGATAGGGGTTACATAGAGCGGAACGGCGAAATAAGCGCAATAAAGAAACATTAACGAGTCACAATTAATCAAACGTCCCGCCTTGTAGATCGTGCACAAATTGCCCGTAATCTTCCTTCACTTTTTTGCAGTACTCAAAACAATAATCCAGCAGTTTTTGCTGCCAGACCGTATCGCTGCCAAAAGCTTTCAATTCATCAATGGTTGCAGAGCCGTTCATGCCGCCGCTGCGCAACTGGGCCGAAGCAGTAAGCGCGGCCATATCATCAATTACCTGGTAAATATCGCGATATTGGTCGCGTATCAGCTTAAACTTAATAGTATCCTTTACCGGCTGCAATTCCTGTATCACGTACGGCTCGTCATGAAAAATCGTGGCACTTAATAACGATGCGGATACATTTTGCATGCGCTGTTGTACGGCTATTATCCGTTCAGCGTCTGACGTCCACTCCGGCTGCTTAGCCTTAACGTACGACGATAACGATGATGCGCGCGACTGCTTCATATCAACCAACAGGTAATGATTTTTGGTATTGGTACTTTTCAACAAAAACAAGTACCGCTTTTGTCCTATGCTGCCGGTACCCGCCAGGCGGAACACCGCATCTTTTACTTTATAATTGTAGGGGCTGTCGCTGCTTTGATCAATCCATTGCTGTATATGGTCCATCAACACCAATTTTAGGTGCTTTTTTATTTTGAAATGCCTTTCGTCAACTAATGACAGTACCACTTTTTTGTTTTTTTTATCCGTCCGTTTCTTCAAAACTACGGTATAGCCATTTTGCGCAGCTGCTGTTAAAAAGTCACAAACAATCCCTTTCGCGGTTCGCGGGTCAATACTGGTGGCTTTACCTTTGCATAGTGTGGCCGCATAAGTTTTTACAAAAAGCTTTGCCATGTTCTCCGCCTTTTCCGGCTCAATATCCAACTCGCCAAATGCAATGCAGATACTGGTAACCATGCGTGCCACTTCCCACAACGCCGGCCCAAGTATGCTCTCGTCAAAATCATTTAAATCAAAATACACTAGTTTGTTGTCGGCTTTGTAACTCCCATAATTTTCAAGGTGCAAGTCGCCGCAAATCCAGGTTTGGGGCGAAGCGGGGAACTTTTCGGTCGATGCTAAATCCTCATAAAATAAATGGCAAGTGCCGCGGTAGTACCTGAAAGCATTCTCGGCCATGGCCTCGTACTTAAGATTAACCATATCGGGCAACAGGGCGGCGTTAAAAAGTTTGATACGTTCAGAAAGTTTGGACATTTGGGTGGATTTGGATATGTATTACAAGCAGAGGGAGGAAATAGTTTGCGTGATGATTATTTACTAAAAATGCCGGGATATTATTCGAGCTCCGCTAAATTATCATGGAATGCAGCTCTTTTGTCGCCTTCAATCAATTGCAATTCTCACTGCACTTTGCTAGCTTTGAACCATAAACCTGTAACCATTAATCACAATACATATGAGCTTTATCAAAAATCGTGAAAAAGTTGGGCAACAGCCCGACATCATCCTGATCATCACCGACCAGCAACGCGCTACACAGCATTTTCCCAAAGGATGGGAAGAAGAAAACCTGCCCAATCTTACGTTTTTAAAACAAAACGGTTTTAGTTTCGACAGGGCCTTTTGCAACACCTGTATGTGCTCGCCAAGCAGAGCCACGCTGCTTAGTGGCACTTACCCCGCACAGCACGGAGTTACCCAAACCCTTACAGCCCTGGGCAACTACTCGCCAGCCGAAGGGGAGCTTGACAATACCAAACCCAATTTGATGAACATGCTGCAGGGCGAAGGGTATGACGTGCAATACCGAGGCAAATGGCATTTAAGCAAAGGAACCACAACGTACGCTTCGCTGGTAGCGTCGGATGTGGCACTGTACGGCGCCATGGGCTGGGTACCGCCCGATTCTGGCGAGGATATGAACCCGCTTAACTTTGGCGGCGGCTATGCAAATCACGATGCCAAATATGTAAAAGAAGCCATCGACTACCTTGAATCGGTAAAAGCAAGGCGGGGCGGCGGTGACACCACACCGTATTGCCTGATTTTGTCGCTGGTAAATCCTCACGATGTTTTGGCTTATCCAAAAACTGCTGCCACGTATGGGTACAACTCGTCGTGCTGGTCAGGTCGGCAGATTAAGCGGCCGAGAAGTATTAACGAGGACTTATTAAAAAATAAAAAGCCTGTGGCGCAATTTGACACGCTCGCGGTGCAAACAGCAGGTCTTGGTCCGTTAAAAACACCAGATGACCAACTTAATTACCTAAACTTTTATGGCTACCTGTTATCAAAAATTGACAAGGAAATAAGCCGCGTTACAAATGTATTGTATAATGCCGATGAAAAAGGGAAACGCCTTGCCGATACGGCCGTCGTTATCCAAACATCCGACCATGGCGAAATGGGGTTAACCCATGGTGGCCTTCGCCAGAAAATGTTTAATGCCTACGAAGAAACTATCCGTATCCCACTGGTAATATCGAACCCAATATTATTTGCACCTGGCACCGACAGGCCACAAAACTCCATGAAACTGGCATCTCTGGTAGATGTATTGCCCACAATTGCCGAAATAGCCAATGTAAGCAGCCCGCCGTCGGGCCTGCGCGGGGTAAGTTTGTTGCCCATTATGCAGGATGATGTGGCTGTGCAGGATAGCATCTTGTTTGCCTTTGACGACACCAAGGCAGGCCTAAACAATAAACCATCAATGGTAAACGCCGCCAACCGTGTGCGCAGCATTCGCACCGAGGAATGGAAGTACAATTATTATTTCGATGCCATGGGCGCCTATGCCAACCAGTACGAGCTTTACAATCTCATCCTCGACCCTGACGAAATGAACAATCTAGCCTACGATGAGCATCATCAACACAAACGCGAGGAAATGGAACAGCAATTAAAGGAATTGGAAAGAGAGAAACTATTGGTGAGGGTGTAGGGAGTCCGAAAGTCCGAAAGTCCGAAAGTCCGAAAGTCCGAAAGTCCGAAAGTCCGAAAGTCCGAAAAAATCGAGCGCAAAATTACGAAGTTTTAAAACACTGTAATTTTACTCCCTGCGCCCGCAGCCGAAGCGTCTTTCGGTCTTTACGGACTTTTGCGACTTTTCTGACTTGTAATTATTTAACTGTGAAGCAAGCGTATCGCCCAAATCCCCCAAAAAATTAAGAACCCCCTTTACTGTGTATTAAACCCCTTTTTGTACAAAATACACACTGTGTTTAAAGTATTTATAACTGGCTAAATATCAGTTATTTATGTTGAAATATATTTGGTATTTTCATAAAACGAGACCGTTGCAAAATTCACGACACCTTTCGTATTAGCGATTTTGCGGTGAATTTCGCTTTTGGTTTTTAATAATGTCTGAATTTGGCGTTCATTTTCTTTTGTTTTTCATTTTATGGGGGT
>NZ_JAMXOE010000039.1 GCF_024055575.1 Mucilaginibacter flavidus
ACAAAAACATCCGCTCTCAGGAGCCTATCTGTACAACAACTTTACTCTCTTTCAAACCCTAACTCAGAGGGGTCACTTTAGATTGGCGAAGAGGGGTCAATATCATTGGTATATCCACTGATCGGTAAGCAGACTTTTTCGTCAGCATTGATGAACGCGATTGATTTTAAGCGGAACACCAATGCTACGTTATTAGGGGAGGCGACGAGTGGTACGGTGAACCATTATGGGGAGGTAAGGGGTTTCAGGTTGCCGCACACGAAGATCGTGATCGGCTATTCTACCCGGTATTGGGAAAACTGGAAGGGGCATAACGGCCCGCTGATGCCGGATGTCGCGATTACTTATTCGGTCAAAAACTTCGGGCAAGGGGTTGATGAGGCTTTGGTTTATGCGGAGAAAGCACGTTAGGTTTTGGTGTATATTTTAAATTATGGTAGCCATTTCAGACGGCAGGAGTCTTTGCGATTAAATGTTATCGGTCTTAATCTTTTTCCAAATGGACGCTAAAAAGCTTTTTACTAAGTTGATGACGGCTCCATGCGGCCGGGTTGTACAGAAATTTTTAAAGGTGCCTTTATCTTATCAAGGCAACTTAGTGCGTTTTGCCGGATCGAATTTGAAGGTGCTTTTTTTCTTTTTATGGTTACCCATTCTGCCCCAGGTGTATTCGATGAACGGTTCACGGTCATGACGAAAATGGCAATATAAACTTGGGTAGCCATGATAACCGTCCGTTTCAGGATCATAGGTCACCATCTCATCGAATGCGATCTTCATGAAAGAATGAAAATGTTCATGACGGTAATCAGGGTTGTTTTTTCTCGGGTCGTTATCGCCATCCAGCAAGTCCCATCGAAGATCTTTATCAAAAAGTATTTCGCGTCCATAGCCGATAAATTCCAATCCATATTCGTAAAAATCCCACAGTTCCAAACGGAACCAGGCAGGATGGTCAGTATCGAGTTCAGGATATTTGCGGTCTTCAACGGAGCGTACCATTAACCGGCCGTAGATAAATTTATAATGAGGCTCATAGTATATCACATCGAACAAGTCATGCAAATCTTTTTTGACCAGTTCCTTTTCTATCTTCTTTTTTATCGCCTGACTTCTTTTAAAAGTTGCCGCAGCGTCGTTTTGCTTTAATTTTGGCGGATTATTTTCCCTGGAAACCAATAGGGCCAGTTCATGCAACCGACCCGATGGCATAAGCGTCACTTGTTTAAGAAGATCCTGGAAATCCAAAACCTGGCCGGCGGGATCAAATGGAAAACCGTTGCTCTCTATCTTCGGGTAGCGCGTTTGCTTGCGACCGAGTATCAAAACGAATAGCTGGTCGTAGTTTTGGTGCAGGCCGTTAGCTACAAATGTTTCAACGGTTTGTTTAACCTTTTGAATGTTTTGTTCTGAGGAACGTATCGTAATTTTTAATGAATGGCTGATCAACTTTCCGAATGCTGATATCCTCAAGTCCGTATTTAACTTCCAAAAACTCCGTCATGTGTTTTAGCGAACTTTTGAAAGTCCTGAGTGTGTTATCTGAAAAGCCATTACCAATCAGGCTTTCCATTTCAGTGTTATGCTCCCTAAAGATTTCCAGCAACTTTCTTGATTGGGCATTAATACCTAAATAGGCATCCTTTATATTCCTGGCGGTTATCTCGTCGCCGGTCGCAATCATGCCGGTATGAACATCTTTTATTTTAGATTGAATGGTGTCCAGGTGATGATTTAGTTGCCTCGCCAGCTCCATAGTGCCTTTCGCACGCCTTTTTTCGAGATCCCAAAATGCAGGATCAATATCCCTACCGACAGCAATCTCAGATCGCTGACAGTCAATGGTAATTCTTAAATAAACAGGAACAGGGCCTGATTTATAACGTTTTGGTTCTTTTAGGTAGAAGAACAAATTGAAATTAGTACTCATAATATTACTTTTTAACGGTTACAAAACTATGTTTGCAACCCTCTCAAATAAAGATGTTTCACTATAGAACATCTTTATTTACAGTAACTTATGACGATTCTGGTGAGTACATTTGAATTTTTGAAAAGTACTCCCTTTTTACTCACCTTTTATATAGGAAAAAGTGGCTTTTTAGGGTATTTTTCAAAAAAACAAAAGCCTGCAATCATTTGATTTGCAGGCTTTTAGCTATTTTCACTACTTTTATCTGTGGTCCCGACGAGAATCGAACTCATATCTAGAGTTTAGGAAACTCCTATTCTATCCGTTGAACTACGGGACCTGTTTTTATTTCGGAATTCGGATGGTCGATTTCGGATCTACCTTTTCGCTTCCTGAATTTGTGCAAAGGTGCAAATTATAGATGATTTGTCAAAACCCTTTGTTCCTCATTCACACACTCACTCATCGTATCACCGACCCATTATGCATTTCCCCGCCCGGCACAACAAAACTCAGCTTGCCATCCGCGCTCTCAGCCATTAATATCATCCCTTGCGACAGGATCCCTTTGATCTCCCTGGGTTCCAGGTTTACCAGCACGCTTACCTTTTGGCCTATTATGGCTTCCGGTTCAAAATATTCGGCAATGCCGGATACAATGGTGCGGGTATCAAGCCCTGTATCGATGCTTAACTTCAGCAGTTTTTTTGTTTTGGCTACCTTTTCTGCGGTTACAATAGTCCCTGTGCGGATATCCATTGTAGCGAACGATTCATAGTTAATATTTTCCTTTGCAGGTACAATTGCCGGTTGTGTTGGTGCTGTCGCAGCTTTTTTATCTGCAAGTTTTTGCAACTGTTTTTCTATCACTTCGTCCTCTACCTTTTCAAAAAGTATAACCGGCTTATTTAGCTGATGGCCGCTTGCAAAAGCCATTTCAGCGTCCATTGCTATTGCACTAAATGGAATGTTTAGCATGTCCACCATCTTCCTTACCGTAGCGGGTAAAAACGGCTGTAAACAGGCCGCCAAATGTCCCATTAGTACCAAACCATTGTGCAAAGCCTCCTTAGCCTGCGCCGGATCTGTTTTTATCTTCTTCCATGGTTCCTGCTCGGTTAAATAACCGTTACCCAAACGAGCCATATTCATTACACTTTGCAATGCTGCCCTGAACCTGTATGCTTCAAGATTTACCTGTATTTCGTCGTACAGCCTTCCGATCTCCGTATTGACACTTTTGTCCGTTAGTACTATTTTACCGGTTTCATGTTCTACTTTTCCATCGTAGTATTTGTGCATCAATACCATTATACGGTTAACATAGTTGCCTAAAATATCTGCCAACTCATTATTAACCCGGGCCTGGTAATCTTTCCAGGTAAATTCGCTGTCGCTGGTTTCGGGCAGTATCGAGGTTAGCACATAACGCAACTCGTCCTGTTTGCCGGGGAACTCTTCCAAATACTCATGCAGCCAAACCGCATGGTTGCGCGAAGTAGAAAGCTTATCACCCTCTAAATTTAAAAACTCGTTAGCCGGCACATTTTGCGGTAAAATATATTCGCCATGCGCATGCAGTATCGATGGGAAAATAATACAGTGGAATACAATGTTATCCTTGCCTATAAAATGTAGCAGGCAAGCTTCGTCAGCCTCATTCTCCTGTTTTTTCCAGTATAATTTCCAGTCTTTGCCGTTATCTATAGCCCATTGTTTGGTTGCAGATATGTAGCCAATTGGCGCATCCATCCAAACATAAAGCTTTTTGCCTTTTGCTTCTTCCAGCGGTACATCAATACCCCAGTCGAGGTCGCGGGTCATGGAGCGGGGCTGCAAGCCCGATTTGAGCCACGATTTACATTGCCCAAACACATTAACTTTCCATTCGCCCTCCTTGGTGTCAATCCATTGCTCCAACCATGGCTGATACTTATCGAGCGGTAAAAACCAGTGCTTGGTAAGTTTTAATATTGGCGGCTTACCGCTTAGGGTTGATATGGGGTTTATAAGATCTGTAGGATTTAGCGATGTGCCGCAATTTTCGCATTGGTCGCCGTATGCATTGGGGTTGCTGCAATTGGGGCAGGTGCCTATGATGTAGCGGTCGGCTAAAAATTGCTGGTAGTCCTCGTCAAAATACTGTTCTGAAAATTTCTCTATAAACTCATCCTTCTCATATAAATTCAGGAAAAACTCCTGCGAAAGATCGTGATGTATGGGTGATGAGGTGCGGTGATAAATATCAAACGATATCCCAAACTCCTCGAAGCTGGTTTTTATCTGGTGATGATATTTATCAATGATGGCCTGCGGGGTAGTGTCTTCCTTTTTGGCCTTTATGGTAATGGCAGCGCCATGCTCGTCGGAGCCACATATGTACACCACATCCTTTTTTTGAAGGCGCAGGTAGCGCACAAAGATATCGGCAGGCAAATATGCACCCGCCAGGTGGCCAATATGCAGCGGCCCATTGGCATAAGGCAGCGCCGAAGTAACTGTAAACCGTTTAAATTTATTCAATTGTGACATTATGGGGCAAAGATACCGTTTTAGTCTGGAAAGTCGGAAAAGTCCGAAGACAAAAAGGGGTTAGAAGCACCGAAGCCAGAAAGTTTTTAGATTTTACGTACCTTGCCGGCAGCGATTTTATGATGGATACAACTGTAACTTCTTCCGGACTTTCGGACTTTCGGACTCCCGGACTCCCGCCATACTTAAAGGCCGGCGATAAAATTGCCATCACCTGCCCGGCAAAAAAACTGCCTAACCCGATGACCGATGCTATCAATCTGCTGCAATCATGGGGATTGGAAGTGGTACTTGGTGATACTGTCAACGCTTCCTGGCACCAGTTTGCTGGCGATGATGCATTCAGGGCAAAGGATTTTCAGCGTTTTATTGATGACGATAGCATAAAGGCCATCATTGCAGCCCGCGGCGGTTATGGAACGGTTAGGATGATTGATATGGTTGATTTTAGCCTCTTTGCCATACACCCCAAATGGGTGGTCGGGTTTAGCGATATCACGTTGCTGCACGCCCATTTGTTTGCCAATTTTAATGCGGCCAGCATCCACGGACAAATGCCCATGACCATTCCCGATGCTTCCAAACGTTCATTAGATACGTTACGAAAGGCGCTATTCGGCGAAGCAATAAGCTACCAACTTCAACCACATGCTTTAAACCGGAACGGCGAGGGCGAGGGATTGCTGATAGGCGGGAATTTATCGCTGCTGCTTTCGTTATCCGGCTCCGTTTCAGACATTGATTATACGGGCAAAATATTATTTATCGAAGACGTAAGCGAATATCTGTACAGCATCGACCGTATGCTGCGCGCCCTTAAACGGGCGGGCAAGCTGGCGAAGCTAAACGGCCTCATTGTAGGCGGCTTTACCGATGTGAAGGATAACGACATCCCCTTTGGGCAAACGGTGCCCGAAATTGTAATGGAAGTGGTAAAAGACTACGATTACCCGGTATGCTTCGATTTTCCGGCAGGGCATGTGCCTGATAACTGCAGCCTGGTGTTAGGCAAAAAAATGGCACTTTCGGTTACCGGGGCAGGCGTTAATATTTCTTATCCTAAGACGTAAAATTGGTTGTAAATATTTGCGTTTTTATATGTTTGCAAAAAAAGCCACTAATACCTTTCGAAACTAATCTCCAATCAACTAATCACTAACCAATGGCACTATTCAGCAAATTAGCAAAATACAAAGATTTCGGCCTGCTTGTTATCAGGCTTGGCCTTGGCCTTATGTTTATCTGGCACGGGTACCCGAAACTTATGGGTGGACCCAAAATGTGGAAAGAGCTTGGCGGCGCTATGGGCTATGTCGGCATCCACTTCCTGCCCATTGTTTGGGGGCTTGCAGCAGCATTAACTGAAACCATTGGTGGCGTACTGCTAATTTTAGGCCTCGCCTTCAGGCCAGTTTGCCTGGTGCTTGTTATTAACCTTTGTGTAGCTATCGCTATGCACCTGCACAGTGGTGGACTGGACGACGCAGCACACGCCATTGAGGACGCTGTTACGTTTACCGGGTTGTTTTTTATAGGACCGGGGAAGTATAGTGTTGATAAACGATAATTGAACTATTTTTCAATAAAGAAGCCGGACTTTTGCCCGGCTTCTCTATTATATTTCAGAGCTGTTTATTTATTATTCAAGCTGTTACCTAAATCCTTTACATACTCCTCGTCAACATCCCGCGAGCCTTGCGCAGTAATAAAGGCATCGGCATCGCTACCCATCAGGTTTTTAAGCACGCTTTTTTTGAGGGATATTTTATGCGGTTTATTTTCGGCTGTGTTTACAAAGAAATAACGGTCTATATCCTGGTATTCATCATACCTGTGCCCCATTTCAAGCACACCATCAGTGTGATAGTCGGCTTTGCTCAGTTTGGTATCAACTCTTTTATAGATGATGTATTTGGAGGTCTTGAGCAGAACTTCAACAAAAGGCTTGTTGTTTATTTCGGGGGCATTTTCGTAAAGGTGGGCGTGTCCTTTTTTATCATATAGTGTGAAACTCTTTAGCTGGCTTGTTGACACTTTCGCCATTGATTTACCATCGTTGGTAAACAATATGTCGCCGCCAATTTTATCATAGTTATACATGTTGGCTTTTTCAACAACAAGTCCATCTTCTTTATTAATCCCACAACCAGGCACCCAATCTTCAAACAAATAGCGGCTTCCCCTGGTTGGCTCACCTACAAACCCAGCCTTTACTAAGGTAACGTCACTCCCGCCGGCGCCTCCTTCCCTTCCGGATTGCGCTCTTGCAGCTACCGTTCCTGTGCCCGAAACTAATTGATCCCTGGCCCGCAGAAACTCCGAGTTGCTGCCCTGACCGCCCGACTTAAGCGATGCAACATTACCATCATCACCCCCTTCGCTCAACACGATATTTACATCGGTTTTATTATCAAGTTTAAGCTGTACATCTTTATAATTACTGGCGCCCACCGAAAGTGTTGATGAGGGGTCGACTTTAATTTTAAACGCCCCTGTCGAATCGGCAAACGTTGCGTAATTATGTTGTGCATCCCTTACAAATGCATAAGGAATCGGCTGGCCCTTTTGATTATTTACCGTACCCTTTACCGTAACCGTTTGGCCGAGGGCAACTGTGCCCAAAACCAACAATAAACTTGTTGCTGTGATAATCGCTTTCATTTTTTTAATTTCTCTAAAAGATTAAATGATTTCCTGTCAGGGGCCTATAAGTTACCAAAAAAATACAATCAGTACAACAACCGGCTGGAGCTCAATCGAAAAAACGGCAAACCACGTAATTTTTTTGTCACCCTTTGCACAACAGTGCTCAATCGCCACAAAATTGTTACAAAAAAAGGCGATCTGTAAAAGACCGCCTTTTTACCGCCAGACTACTTCCCTGGCTTACCTAAAGGTTATTGGGCTTTTTCACCCTAAAATTATTTGGCCAAACTATTGCCCAATTCTCTAACATAATCGTCATCAACATCTTTCGAGCCTTGTGATGCAATAAATGCATCGGCATCGCCCCCAAAAAGCTTCTTTAATGTACTTTTCTTAAGCGAAATAGATTGCGCTTTACCGTCGGCCCCTACAAAATAATAACGGTCATTATCCACATACTCGTCATATCTATGACCCATTTCAAGCACGCCGTCTGTATGAAAATCGGCCCTGCTAAGTTTCGAGTCACTCTTTTTGTATATTTTATATTTAGGAGTGCTCAACAATACCTCAACAAACAGCTTGTCCTTTATAACCGGTGAGCTTTCGTAAACGTGCGCCTGTCCTCTCTTATCAAACAAACTAAAGCTCTTGATCTGGCTGTTTGAAACAGCGGCCATTGATTTACCGTCGTTTGTGTATAAGATGTTCCCGCTTATTTTGTCGTAGTTGTACATATTGCTTTTTTCAACAACAAACGAGTCCCCTTTGTTTATACCGAATCCGGGTATCCAATCAGGGAACAAATAGCGGCTGCCCCTGGTAGCCTCCTGCGTAAAGCCGGACTTAACCTGCTGTTGGCTTGCATCACCCCCAAACATCAATTGGCCGCGATGTAAAAACTCGTCATTTATCTCTGCTTTTACCGATTTTAATGAAACAACGCCACCTTGCGGGGCATCGGCTGGCAAAACCACCGCAACATTTGTTTTATTCTCGATTTTTACCTGTGTCTCCTTATAGTTGCAGGCAGACACCTGCAGCGCCGAAGCCGGATCCGCTTTTAGCATAAATGTACCGGTTGAATCAGCAAAGGTTGCATAATTATGCTGTGCATCGCGTACAAAAGCATATGGAACGGGCTGGCCTTTTTGATTGTTCACCGTGCCCCTAACTTCAATTGTTTGTGCAAACGCCGCGGCGCTGGTAATTATAAGCAATAAGCTTGTAGTAATAGTCTTCATATTTTATATTGAAAAGATTTAAGGCCTAAAGATAAAAATATTCTTTACAGAAAGCACGTGCGGTTTCCATCATTTAGATAAACCGGGTTGTTTTAAGGTAAAAAAAATGTTACAACGAAATTATTGGGCCAGGCTGTAGCCAAGTTCGCGTACGTAGTCGTCGTCTACATCCCGGTCGCCCTGGGCGGCTATAAATTTGTCGGCATCCCCGCCAAGCAGTTCTTTCAGCGTTTTTTTCTTTAAAGAAATTCCCTTTGGCTTATCGCCCGCTTTAACGAAATAATAATGTTCATAGTCAACATATTCATCGTACCTGTTACCTGAAGTAATAATCCCATCGCTTTTAAAATCGGCCTTTACAAGCTTATTATCTGTTTGCTTGTATATTTTGTATTTGGAGTTATTTAACAGCACCTCGATGTAAGGCTTTTTACTTATTGCCGAGGCGTTTTCAAAAATAAGAGGAAGTAATTTGCCGTTAAAAAGGCAAAAGTATTTTATCCCCGGCTTATTAATCCGCATCACCGTCTTCATATCTTTAGTAAACAACAGGGAGCCGCTGGCCTTGTCGTAATTATATAAATTATTAATATCAAACCAAAGCGAATCTTTAATACCTATGGCAAAACCGTGTACCCAATGCAGCAGCAAAAACTGGCTGCCTCTTGTGGGTTCGTGCGCAAACCCGGCGGCAACGGCTGTGCTTGAGCCGGTTTGCGTCATCAGGGTTTGATAATAAGGCACACCACCGCCGCCACCAGTCTCCGGACCAGCCAAACCTGCGGAATTACCTGCCGCATTTGCCGAGGACGATGTTCCTGCTGGCATAACTATATTCACAACGGTTTTATTCTCTATTTTAACCTGCGTATCTGCAAATCCGTTGGCAATTGCAACTAACACCGATGAAGGATCGGCTTTAAGCAGAAACGAGCCTGCCGAATCGGCATAGGTTGCATAATAATGTTGCACATCGCGCACAAAAGCAAGGGGGATCACCTGCCCTTGCGCATCTTTAACAGTTCCACTTACAGATATTGTTTGGCTCAGCGCATTCGAAAAAATGCCCGCTATAAAGAGCCCAAAAATCAATATTTTCATCTTATTTAATGATTAATATTTGTTCGCATTCCTTATCTATCTGCAATATACCTTGTTTTTATAAAAAACATACAAATAAAAGACATAGCTAACGGAATCATTACCCAGTAAAAAAGCCGTTCATTAAAAATGAACGGCTTGCTTTATTGAATAAACGCCCGGTTATTGTTTAAGCGTTAAAGTCTCTTCAGTGGTACGTAACTTGCCTCTGTATTGATAATGTAATGTGAACGTTTTAGTAGCAGGATCGTAGAAGTTATCACCTACCTGGGTAAATGGCCCAGGCAAGTTGCTTAAGCTAGTTCCAACAAAAGTCACAGTCACCGAATTATCAGCATTAACCTTTAACGTTATAGGGTCGCCGTCACCCAAATCAGCAACTGTTGATGAAACAGTAGCAGCATCAACGGTACCTAACGTTTTATCCTGGTTAATTACCCTTTGATCAATTTGACTCAAGTCGGCGGCATAACGTGTAAATAAGCCGGCAGCATGGTATACCCCATCATAAATGTTTTTAACACCTAAAGTAACCAGTATTGTATCTAATGCAACACCATTAGCGGCATGCATTTTCGAATACCCGTTAAAATTTGTTATTGCCAGCAACACTGCATATTTTTTTGATGGGTCAAATTTAGAACCATCAATATCCAATGAATAGTTTTTAGCAAAAACACCGGGAGCAAGGTTAAATGTTACACCGGAGGCTGAACTTACAATTGAAGGATCAGCGGTTTGTGTTGCTAACGTTGTTGGTATCGGGGTGTAGTCGGTACTGTTAGCTGCATTGTATGCAGCCAGGTCAAGTGACGTCAACACAATAGATGCCGATTTTTGCAAGTCGGCGTTGCTTGCTGCATCTCTCCTTAAAGAGAACACAGTAACCGTTTTAATATCAGTAAACGGTAAAAAGTGCAGGTCATTTTCCTGGGCTTCGGTAATATACACGTATGATTTACCCGATTGCTTAGTTTCTGTCCCGCTAAATGGGTCTTTACGGCACGCGCTAAACAGCGTCATCACCGAACAGCCAATGAGCGTATATTGTAAAAATTTATTTTTCATCTTTATAATTTTTTAGTGTTAGTGAACTATCATAAGCGGTAACTATATTTTCTATTCCGCTTATGATAGTTCGAATTAATGTTAAAAACTAATCTAAACTCACGGAGTCTGACCAATTACATCCCACCATACGGCGTTGTCCTGCGAGTCGGTACCTGCGGTAGGCACTTCCCTTGCAATGGCAGCTTTTACGCTGGCGCTGTTTGTGGTTTGTTCAGAGGTTGCATAAATATACCTTCTAACAATCTTCTTTGAAGAGTTTGATGCGCCAGGACCAGGTATAAGAACAGGGTAGCCTGATTTACGCCAGATATCCCAGCCCATGTGGCCGTCAGGATATGCGCTTACCCATCGCTGTACCGCTATATTTTTATCGTTTGCAGCGCCTGGAGTTGCCGTAACAACAACATTGGAGTTGGCGAAATATGTAGCGTTAGGTGCATCAACGCCCCATTGCGCAAACGACAGGTTAACAGCATTTTGGTAAGTGGCAACCAAGTCGCCTGTTGTCCAGCCTATATTAATAGCCTCAGCAGTTGCAAGTGCAACTTCAGAAGCGGTTATAACTTCAACCCTTGAAGCCTGGGTACGCTTATCAGCACGTAACACCATCGCCCAATCAGCGTTGGCAGCAATATAGTTATTTGCGGTTGTACGGTCAACACCATAAGGAACACCATCATCTGAACCTACTGTACCGCCTGTTATTTGATTTGGGTCACTGAATGAACCGCCATAAACCGTCTTCCTGGTGTCGTTTGT
This sequence comes from Mucilaginibacter flavidus, assembly GCF_024055575.1. GTDB lineage: Bacteria > Bacteroidota > Bacteroidia > Sphingobacteriales > Sphingobacteriaceae > Mucilaginibacter > Mucilaginibacter flavidus. The sequence continues at coordinate 11,266 of NZ_JAMXOE010000039.1, forward strand.
CGCTTTCAGGTAGTCGGTCATGGTTTTACTTTCGGCCCAATCCTGCCTGCCGTTAAACAAGTTGTACCATTCCGATTTAAAGCTACCACCCGGGTATGCTACGCCAAAGTTTTGTGCATTTGTTGTAATAGGGCCCGCAGCTAAAGCAGCTTTAAATGCAGTTGCATAAAAATCACTTGCTCCAGGTACTTTTTTAGATGCCTGTAAAGAAACCAGCATCACGAGTGAGTTACCGGCCCTTTTCCATGATGCAGCATCGCCGCCATAAAAAAGGTCGCCCGGTACCGAACCACCATCCATTGAGGCAACGGCACCCTGAACCTTGGTAACAATACCTTTGTAAATGTCCTCCTGCTTGTCATAAACCGGGGTGATAGCCTTTAAACCCTGTAAGGCCTGGCTATATGGGATATCGCCAAAGTTATCAGTTAATACCCAAAAAATGTACTGCTGCAATATGGTAGCAGCGGCAACTGAGTTTTTGCTTTGATTAAGACCAATTACATTCTGACAATCTTCCAGGTCGCCATTGTAGTTTCCTGTGAACGAAGTAACAGGCGCCGCATAAAGCGAGGTGCCCGGGTACTGGGTTTCAGAAAAATACTGGGCGTATGCACCGCCGGCCAATGCGCCTGTTGAGGAGTAAACCGGCAGGTTATTTTCTACGTTTGCCAGCAACGCGCTCACAACAGGGTTCCGAACCGCAGTCGGGTCGTTGTTGGTCGTGCCGAAGTCGCTTGGTTTTTTACAGCTTGCGGCCCCCAGCAGTGTAAGGGTCGTTAGCGTGTATATATAAATCTTTTTCATCGTTTTTAAATATTAAAATTAAATTTTCGTTTAGCTACCGATCAGAAACCAACTCTTAAGTTAAATCCGAAACCTCTTGTTCCAGGTAATTGCCCTGATTCCCCTGATACTGCACTAATCTGTGATGGATCGAAATCTTTTGTTTTAGCATATATTAACCATAGGTCATGTGCCTGTATCTGGAATGTTGCATTCTTGATAACATTACCAATTCCTAATTTTTTAACAGGGATTTTGTATGAGATACCGGCCTCACGCAATTTGATGAAGGTTAAGTCATAAACAAACTCATCTTCAGTACCGTTGTTAAAGTTATTGTGGTAATAATCATAGGCACTAACATACATACTAACCGGTTTGCCGTTTGCGTCAACACCTGTTTGGTGAATACCACCGCCGTCAGCAACGTTATCACGAACAGGGTTACCTTTGTCGTTTAATGCTGCGGTACGGTAAGTTGTACCAGAGAATGAACCGAAGGCATCAGTTAATGAAGCGAATTTACCGCCAAACTGGTAATCTATGTTAAAGTTAAAGGCGAAATCTTTAAACAGGTTGAATGTGTTTTGTATACCACCTGTATGTTTTGGAAGCGCGCTGCCGTAATAAACAGCAGGGTTTCTCTGGTAAAAACCAGAACCATCAAGGATTGGTACACCTGCAGCATTGCGGAGGATACCTGCGCCAAAAATCTGGCCCCATGCAGCACCGGCTTTCTGAACCAGGTAAGGCACCTGTGAGAACGTGTTGTATCTAACAATAACTTGCTGTACGTTGTACTTGTTACTGATTTCAACAACTTTATCCTGTAATAAGTTCTCGTAGGCTAATGAAACCTGCCAAGAGAAATTAGGGATTTTTACCGGGTAAATGTTAACGTTTATGTCGAAACCTTTACGTTCAACATCACCGAAGTTAGTCAAAATAGAGTTTACACCACTGGCGCCGTTCACACCAATTGAGAAAGGAATGTCCTTTTCAGAAGCTGTAAAGTAGGTACCTGAAACGCTAATCCTGTCGTTCAGGAAACGCAAGTCTATACCTAACTCCTTATTGGTTACTGTTGAACCATGAATCTTAGGGTCAACGCTTTGGTCAGGAGTAGTCATTATCAACTGACCGTTAAATTTCTGAGGATTTACGCCGTATGATGCACCAGGGTAACGGTAAGCACCAAAATCTTCGTTACCATAACCTAACGCTTTAGGTATTTGACCATAGCTGGCCCTTAATTTACCATAGCTTAGCCATTTATCCTGGCTTTTCAGCAAGTCGCTGAAAACGAACGATAAACCTGCTCCCTTTGACAATACGTCGTTTTTAGCCTGCGGGAAAGTTGAGAACCAGTCGTTACGTATCGAACCGTCTAAATAAATCAGTTCTTTCCAGTTTAGTGATAAGTGACCTAAAACAGCATTGTAAGCTTCTGTTGTCCTTCCGTTAAAAATGCCGGGAGCACTAACGCTGTTCCCAATTGTATAAAGGTCAGGGATGGTTAAACCGTCAACAGTATTTTCAGCGTTTACTTTTGCAGTTGAGTTAAAACGGTCAGTACCGAAGTTAGCGTCAATTGTGAAATCTTTTACCTTTTTGTGGTAGGTTGCTAAAAACTCTAAGTTTTCGCGGTTTGAGTAAGAGTTACTTGTAGCATATTGTGCTTTTACACCTGTTTGTGTTGCACCGATTTCAAGCGCGGTAGGCACAATGGTTTCGCCCCATGTAGTATTTTGTTGTTTACGGTAAGTAACCCTAAAGTTTAAGTCGTTATTAACTTTGTACGTGAAGGCTATATTTCCGTATAAACGGTCGCGGTTTGAGTGAATCTGCTCCAAATCTTCGAAGGTATAGTAGTTATACCAGTAGTTTGCGCCATAAAACGAAGTCGGGTTAGCCGGGTTCCATGCATTAGGATCGTTGTGGTTCCAGGTTGCATACTGGTTAGGGCCGTATTGTAAGCCTCTAAGTTCTTTCAATATACCCATGTCAATATCGCGGTGGAACCATTGAGTAAAGCCACCTGTTCCAAGGTTAGCATAACCATCGTCGACTACACCGTGCAGTTTTTGGTTGGTATAGTTAATGTTAGCTGATAACGAGAAGTGCTTGCTTAAATCATAGTTATAATTTAAGTTCAGCGTATTTCTCTTCAAGTCCTGGTCAGGAATAATACCTTTTTGGTAAACGTTACCATAGCTTAATTTAAAGCTGTAATCGTCGCCTGCTTTGTTAAAAGTTAAACTGTTGTCAAGCAGTGGCGCAGTTTGGTAGAATTCAGAAGTATTATTCGGCTGTGGTGTCCACGAGGCAGTTTTACCTGTGTATTTTGTACCGGCATACCATGCATACCATGGAATGTACTCCTGACCAACCATTTTAGGGCCCCAGCTACTATCATCAGAATAATCAGGGTAGTATTTACCGCTTAATGATTTCCAATGATCAGGATCGCCTGCCTTCCAGTTGTACTGGGTAAATACCGGGTTGTTACCACCGCCATAAGTATTTTGGTAGTTAGGCTCAATGTAAGCCTTGTCCCAGGTTGCACCAATACGCAGGTCAACGTTTAAGCCGCCATTCTTTTTAGCCTTAGCAGTAGTGATTACGATTGCACCGTTAGCACCCTGCGAACCTAATAGGGCTGCTGCTGCTGCACCTTGCAAAACTGTAACGCTTTCAACGTCATCAAGGTTTAAGTCATCAATGTTAGGCAGGATAGTACCGTCAACCACATAAAGTGCGCCAACGCCAGTACCAAAACCTGATGCACCACGCAACCTTACCTCGGTGTTACGGCCCAAAGCTGCTGCCGACTGGCTGCGCACCTGGATACCAGCAACTTTACCGGCAAGAGCGTTGTTAATGTTTGGCTCACGAACAGTGTTCAGTTCGGTAGCGGTAACCACCTGTGCAGAGTTTGAGTTTGAACGGGCTGTTTGCTTAATGCCGTAACCACCGGTTACCACAACTTCTTTCAACTCTTTTGCATTTGTTTCAAGGGTCGCATTTACAAGGTCAGTTGCACCAATTGCGATCACAACCCTGTTGTAACCTACAAATGTGAATGCTAATGATTTTGCCGATGCCGGCACCTTGATGGTAAACTTACCATAGTCGTTGGTTACTGTACCAACTTGAGTTCCGGGTACTGTAACGCTTACTCCTGGAAGCGGAAAACCGTCATCCTTTGAAGTAACCGTACCAGTAATTGTTCGATTTTGTGCAAATGCCTGCGTAGCGCAAAACATTATGAAACACAAACTTACTAGTAAAAGTTTTTTCATTTCGTTAATAATAAGATCAGTTAATAGTTAATTAATCATAAAAGTAGTGTTACATTATCAAATTGTCAAGCTAAATCTTAAAAAACATCGCTTTTTTTTAAAATAAACTATGATTCGCCTATAATTGAAATATTTTTAGTACTATGTATTGCATAATACAATTTAAAACATATATCTTTGTTGTATGATTGTTGAAAACACACAAACCCAAATGCGGAAAGGGATACTGGAGTATTGCATTCTTTCCATAATTGCAAAGGGCGAAACATATGCTTCGGATATCATCGCCGAGCTTAAAAAAGCCCAACTGCTTGTAGTTGAGGGTACTTTGTATCCCTTGCTCACCCGTTTAAAAAACAATGGGCTCCTTACCTATAATTGGGTGGAGAGCACATCGGGGCCGCCGCGTAAGTACTATATCTTATCAGAAGAGGGTAAAACGGTGCTGGCGCAACTGGATAAGACCTGGGAAGAGTTATTATTTGCTGTTCAGACAGCTATTGGGGACAGAAAATAAAAAACCGCAAATTATTATCATCATGAACAAAACTATCATCATAAATATAAACGGCATCGTATTTCACATTGAAGAGGATGCCTACGAGATACTAAAAAACTATATGACGGAGGTAAAACGTCATTTCTCAAACTCGGCCGACAGCCTTGAAATAACTACCGATATTGAAAACCGCATTGCCGAAATGTTTAGCGAATTGCTTGAAAAAGAAAACAAGCAGGTTATTGTGGAGCAGGACGTTAACCAGGTTATTGAACAAATGGGCTCGGTGGCTGATTTTGAAAGCGCCGAAAGTGATGAGGCCCACGCTCCTATATACAATTACAGCACCGAAGGCCGCAGGTTATTCCGCGACCCTGATGATCATTTGGTAGCCGGTGTTTGCGCGGGCATTGCCAATTACTTTAATATAAACCCTGTTTGGATGAGGCTTGCTTTTGCATTGTTTATCCCGGTAGGCGGCAGCGGTTTGCTATTATATATCATACTATGGATAGTAATACCAAAAGCCGTAAGCCGTGCCGACAGGATGGCCATGAAGGGCGAAAAACAAAACCTGCAGGGTTTTAAAAAGAACTTTGAAGAGGAAATGAGCTCGATGCGCCAAAACCTCAACAACTTTGGCGATGAAGCCAGGCCATTTGTTTACAAAGCCCGCGATTTTGCCGGCGACTTTTTCCATCACTTAGGTATCTTTTTTAACGGGGCAGGTAAAGTGCTTATAAAAATGCTAGGGGTATGCCTGCTGCTGGCGGCATTTGGCGCTGCTATCTTCCTGGTTGTTGTGTATGTTGGCACCATTGGGTTTGGGGCCGAGTTTGGCGACCATTTGTTGCCCTTCCGCATGGCTAACAGCGAGCTTGTTGACAAAATTTTAACAACCGGTTTCCTGGTTGCCTTTATCCCGGTGATTACCATTATACTGGTAACCATTAAAGGTATATTTAATGTGGGTAGTATCGGCAAATCAACAGGTACGGTGTTATTGGTGCTTTGGCTATGCTCATTGGGCATGCTTATATTCTTTGCAACTAAAGTGGCATCGGGTTTCAGGGAGCAGGCAAGCTTCACCGAAACAGTTAACCTAAAGCCAACAAAAAACAACACCTATTATCTGAAGTTGAATGATATCAAATATTTTTCGCACGAGGATAGTGTACGGCTTGATATAAAGAACCATTTCAAAAACATGGTGGTTACTGATGAGGATTACAATGGCTTTCATAACGAGCCGCGCAGCGTAACGCTGTATGTTGAACGAAGCGACGTTAGTACACCTGTGCTTGAAGAATCGTTCAGGGCCAGTGGAGGCAACTATGAGGCTGCTTTATATAACGCCCGCAATACCACCTACGTTTTTGCACAACAGGATACAGTATTAAAATTTGACTATACCCTGCGTAAAAGGCCAAATCGCGTGTGGCACGCCGAAGAAGTCGTGCTTACCTTAAAACTGCCGGTAAACGCAAAAGTTATTATCGACCAAAAGCTTGATAACTATGTACAAGGCGTTAACTTATATGATTGTCATGATTTAAACCATACTGATAACAAAGTAACCTACACCATATTTAATATGACCAATAACGGGCTGCAATGCAAGGTTGACACTATTGTTCCTGTCAAAAGGGATACTGTTAGGACTGATAGCGCGGTGAAACAGTAATTTACCGGTACATAACAATCAGAAAAATTATGATAGCGATGGGTTTAAAACCCCATCGCTATTTTTTTAACCGTAACCGCCGCCCAATAGACTGAAATTTCGCCGATGAAAAAGGGCGGTTTACCGATGAAAACCACCTTTTGACCAAAAAGCGGGAAATACGATGTAACCTTTGCGGCCTGTTTTACATCTTACAAACAAAGCAATAAAACTGGCAATGCCTGGTTATTTCCCAAAAACACGAATAACGCATTTAACAACTATGAAATAAACAACGACTACATAAAATAAACCTATCTGCCGGCAAACGGCCGGAACAATTAAAATTTACTTAACACCTTTTAAAAAAGAACAAAAATTCTTTTACCTGGCAATTTATTGCCTGAAAATTAAGCATCATGAAATCGATATTTATAAAACTACTTGCCATCATCCTTCTAACAACCGCGGGTATAGCTACGTATGCGCAACCCTCCAAATCGTCCTCGGCAAAAATAACCGGCACCTTGCTCGACGATAAAAACAAACCGATGGACTTTGCCACCGTATCCTTGCTAAAAGCCACCGACTCATCGGTTGTTAAAGGAACTTTAAGTAATGATGCCGGCGCTTATGCTTTCGACCGCGTGGCTAATGGCACCTATATTATAAAGGTTACCGTTGTTGGTTATCAAAAAACAACCAGTCAGCCGTTTACCGTGGCCGATGGCGCTACTGTTACCGTGCCGCAATTGATAATGCAGCAGGTAAGTCATGCATTAAATGCGGTGACGGTTACCTCCACAAAACCATTGATCGAACGTAAAGTCGACCGCACGGTTATGAACGTCGAAAACAGCGTGCTTGCCGCCGGTAACTCTGCCCTGGAAATATTGGAGCGTGCTCCGGGTGTTTCTGTTGATAAAGACGACAACATCAGCCTGAAAGGCAAACAGGGCGTAACCGTAATGATAAACGATAAACTCACCTATCTTACTTCGGCACAGCTGGCTACGCTGTTGCGCTCGACCGACGGCACCACTATACAATCTATCGAAATAATCACCAACCCATCTGCTAAATACGATGCAGCCGGTAATTCGGGTATTATCAATATCAAACTAAAAAAGAATAAGCAAAGCGGCACCAACGGCAGCGTTACCGTGGGCGTTGGCAAAGGCAAATATGGCCGCGATAACAGCACCATACAGCTAAACCATAAAGTTGGCGAGGTGAATATATTCGGCTCATTCAGTCACGATGATAACAAGCGTATGCAGGATATCGGTTTAAAACGTATTGTTACCGACACTGCCGGCCACCAAACTTACTTTAACCAGTATACTGCCATGCCGCAAAGCCGCCACAACAACAGCTATCGCCTGGGCGCCGATTTTAATACATCGTCGAAAAACACGCTGGGCTTTGTAGTTAACGGCTATTTTAACTCAGAAAACGACAGCAATGACAACCGGACTAATATCGGCCGTAATTTTACCCAGGTCGATTCGTCGCTGCGTACGGTTACCAGCATCAAGCAAACTTTCCATAGCTTTGCCGCCAATTTAAACGACACCTATAAAATAGATACCGCCGGTCAGCAGATCAGCGCCGATTTGGATTATTCGAAGTTCACCAATAACTCTACAGCCCAGTATGTAACCAATTTCTTTTTGGCCGATGGCAACCCGCAGCACCCACAGGCTTTCCTTGGAAACCTTACGCCATCAACCATCGAAATAAAAACGGCTAAAGTTGACTACAGCAAGCCGCTCGGCAAGTCGCTAAAAATGGAAGCAGGCGCAAAATTCAGCGATGTAAAAACTGATAACGACCTGATGGAAAAACTGGCCGCTGGCGATTCGTACCAGAGCACCAATCATTTTATGTACGACGAAAAAATTGACGCCGGCTATTTAAACTTTAACAAAGATTTTAAAGGCACATCGGTACAACTTGGCTTACGCGGCGAGTACACCCGCTCAAACGCTACAGGCGACTCATCAAACATAGTGCAGCACATTGCCCGCAATTATTTCAACCTGTTTCCAAGCGTATTTGTAAACCATACTTTTAACGACAAAAACGAGCTTAGCTTTTCGTACAGCCGCAGGATCGACCGCCCGCAGTACGACAACCTTAACCCCTTTGTTTACAGGCTCGACCCATACACCTATCAAAAAGGCAACCCGTATTTAAAGCCACAGTACACCAACAATTTCGAACTGAATTACACCTATAATAAGAACACCACTTTAACACTGGGTTACAACCGTACTACCGACGTTATGACAGAAGTACCCGGAACCGACCCGGCAACCAAAGTTGCATTTGTAACCCAGCAAAACCTGCAGGTGCAAAACGGCTACAATGCTAACCTTTACTCCAGCTATACCATTACCAAATGGTGGACAGGCGACGTGAACCTCACCGCCTTTTACCTGGGCTTCAAATCGAAAGGGCTTGAGGGGGGTAATTTAGACAAGGGGCAATTTGCTTACCAGTTCCGCGCTACTGAAACTTTTACTCCTATTAAAGGATACCGGTTTGAACTAACGCCAAATTACCAGTCGGCATTAACATATGGTTTGTTTAGCGTGCATCCGCAATATTCGGTAGATGCCGGGGTGAGCCATTCATTTGCCGATAAAAAAGCTAACATTAAATTCTCGGTGAGCGATATTTTTAACACCCGCCGCAACGATGTTACCAGCAAGTACCAAAGCATTGATCTCGACATCCGCCAAAAGCGCGACAGCCAGGTGGCCCGCCTTACCTTCACCTACAATTTTGGCAACAGTAAAATAAAGGCCCGCCAGCATCAAAGCGGCGCCGACGACGAAAAAGGAAGGGTGAAAGGGAATTAATTGGTGTTCCTGTGCACAGTGAAACATAAGGAACAGGGTGGAACAGTGGAACGTCAACCAGGCAATATAAAAACCGCGTTTCTACATCAGAAACGCGGTTTTTACATTATCTGCCAGGCTAAAAACGTGAAAAGTACTGACAAATTGGTGTCAGTACTTTTCACGTCTGCTTTTTGGTCGACAAAACATGTCGATAGCTTATGCAACATAAATCTATTGATATCAACCGCGAAAAACCATCAAACCGCTTATGTTAGCTTGCAAAGCTGACCTGGCAATTGCCGGCACCTTATAATCCCACCCGCCTGCTGTTAAATTATCATTATCATACCATGAAGTTCTTTTGCAGCTAAACTTATCCGTGCAATTGGTGTTGCTATCAAAACCGCACGCGTGAAATTTAAACATATACATTTTATCATCAATCCCGCTTCAGGCAAGGAAGAACCCATTTTGTCTTATATCAATCGTTTGTTTATCGGCAGCCGGGTTAACTGGGACATTTCGGTTACTAAGAAAGACAAAGGAGCAGGTGAAATAGCACGGTCGCTGATCGGCAATACCGACCTGTTAGCCGTTTACGGTGGCGACGGTTGTGTCACCGCGGTAGCGGCAGCATTGCATGGAAAATCGCTGCCTATGGCCATCATTCCCGGCGGCACAGCTAACGTAATGGCTAAAGAACTGGGCATACCCACCGACACAGTGGAAGCACTGGCGCTGCTGCGAAAAGGGCACCGCATCAGGACCATCGATATGGGCCTGGTTAATGGCGACCCCTTCCTGCTGCGGGTGAACCTGGGCATAATGGCGGCTATGGTGACCGAAGCGGACAGGAGTTTGAAAGACAAAATTGGCCAGCTGGCCTACGGAGTAACAGCAGTGCAGACTGTAGCCGCTGCAAAGCCCGTTAATTACCGGCTGAAGATCGATGGGCAAAAAATAGCCGCAAGCGGGGTGGCGCTAACGGTGACCAATTCCGGGAATATCGGGATCAGCGATTTCGACCTGCTGCCGGGCATTAGCGTAACCGACGGGCTGCTGGATGTAATCCTGATGCACGATACCGATCTTAGCTCCTTGCTGAAAGTGGCCGGCAGTACGCTGTTTCAGCAGGAGTCGGAAGTGTTGGAGCATTGGGCCTGTAAAAACATCACCATCAACCTGCCCAAAAAACAAACCTATATCTGCGACGATGCGGCGCGCTCCGCCAAAAAACTAAAGATAGAAATTGTGCCCAAGTCTATACGGATACTCGTACCTGCACAAAAGAAATAAGCTATGCTTGCCAAAGTAAAAAGTCTTTTCACCATCACCGGTTTGTTCCTGCAATATAACGCCGATAATATTTACCGGGTAATTTTCGGGATGCCCCGCCTTAAACGGTGCGAAATTACGGCCAACCTGTACCTGGGCAGCCAGTACAACTTAGTCGGTTTGCGTAAACTGGCTGCCTTGGGCGTAACAGCCATTATAAATATGCGCATACATTCCGTGTATAACGAAGCGCAGTATAAAGGCGTTAGGTACCTGCATTTGCCCACCACCGATAATACGCCGCCGCCATTGGCTGTGTTGCAAAAGGGTGCGGATTTCGCCGATGCAGAGATCAAAAACGGCGGGAAGGTATACATTCACTGCCGGCAGGGGCTCGGCCGCGGACCAACCATGGCAACGGCTTACCTGTTGAAAACGGGCCTAACCCTGGATGACGCACTCATGCTAATTAAAAAAGCGCGTCCCTTTATTAACCCGCGACCAGGCCAGTTGGAGCGTTTAAGGGAATTGGAAACCTATTATAAAAATAGTTGACCACCACGGCTGTTATTCAACAACTTACTTCGCCAGTTAAGGCATTTTGTTTGAATACCGATTTTATAAATAAAACCCGCACAATCTGAATGCCTAAAGCGTTCTATTTTTCTGCGGAACGGTGGAACACTATGAAATATACTGATTATCAGATATTTCATCAAATCAACATGCAAATACGTGGCCGACCCTTCAAAAAATAACGAATTATAAGCGCCTTCTTTTTTAAAAATCAATTTTCGGCTTTCGCCGGTACCTTGCTGATCAAAAGCATATTTATTGCAGCAAGCACGATAAAAAATAAAGGCATGTATGGCGGTTTAATTTTTAACGGCAGTACATAGGCAGGAACAGCAGCCTGCAAATGCACATACACGGCAACGGCCATATTCCCAATAACCCACATCGATCCGAACAGCAAAACTATTTTTAGCAAATGCAGCGGTATTCTTTTTCTAAAAAAAACAGCCGAGAGCAACAGCAACCCTACTAAAATTTCACTTAGTATGCCCGGCCAATATAAATAGCCTGGCAAGCCGCTTTTTGAAATCTGGATATGGAACCATTCGCTGATCGGGTAAAACAATTTAAGGAAACCAAACATAAACATAGAAATGCCGGTGAAAATGGAGATAATATTTACAGATTTCATAGTATACCTATTTATTGAAATTAGATTTTGGGTGAGCTATTAACAGTTAGGCGTAAACCTCCGATTGATCGCTCACATTTTCTCCGGCGAAGTTCGGCGTAAAGGCAATAGGAAACCCGATACGGTCTTCAACTAAAAAACCATAACAGTTTATGATATTTGTCGATAACCCATACTTTCGGGAATGGGCTTATATTTGAGACAGAATAGGGTGATATGGATAAAAAATTCAGATACGAGCAGGTCGTCAGCAAGATTGAAGATCTGATTTTACAGCTTCAACTGAAGCCCGGGGATAAAATACCTTCTGTTCGCACCGTTTGCAGAGAGCTCAAAGTGAGCTTGAGCACTGCGGTACAAGCTTATTCCATTTTGGAAGCCAGGGGGCTTGTTTTTTCGAAGCCGGGCTCCGGGTATTATGTCAATTCCAAAGCAGGTAACCGCTTGCCGGCAATCAAAGAACAGACATTTATACCTATCCCCTCGTCCGTGGAGATTAATACCATGGCAACAGAGATGGTTAAAAATCCCCGAAAATACGGGTTGCTTAATTTTTCTTCTCTCGCTCCGGCAAGTGACTTCCTGCCTGTCACCCGGATAAATAAAGCAATGCAGTCTTCGGTCCGCGAACATGCAGGCAGCAACTTTCAATATCCGTTTCTGGAAGGACATCCCCGGCTCTTGAAACAGATTTCGCTACATACGTTTGAATGGCAACATAGCTTGTCACAGAACGAGATACTGGTCACTAATGGCTGCATGGAAGCGATCAATCTTTGCCTCGATTTGGTTGCTAAACCAGGAGATATAATCGCCGTGGAATGCCCCACCTACGCAGGCATTTTGCAATGCCTGGAGACCAAGAACCTGAAAGCCGTTGGTATCGGGGTCGACCCGGTTAACGGCCTGAATCTTGACGACCTGGAGAAGGCGTTAGACACCTACACAATAGCGGCATGTGTTTTTTCACCGGCTTGTAATAACCCGTTAGGATAAAACACTTGCCCATATTATTATTCCTGTTTTCACATATTGGCTTTTCGTTAAAATCAACACTAACAAAACAATTTCAATAAAAATTGGAACCATTCCATAAATGCTGGGAGCAATTGCGAATACAAAACCATTATAACCCAATAATAAAATTATAAACCCTGTTAAAAGGTTAAAAAACAACTGGTTTGTAAAAACGGCTTTTTTCATTTGTAGTTGGTACTACTTTTTAACTGCTGCTACTAATTCCTGCTGCTACCTACTGCCCCACCATAAACACCGCATTACTCAACAACAACTTCCCATTCTCCCAAAAGCTGCGAAAAATCGGATCATCGGCCATGTATATTACGCTGCCGCGACCCATCGACTGCACACCAAGCAGCAGCCCGTCTTTAATTTTCTCTTTACTTTTTTGGCCGACAAAGCCCGATACCAGCCCGTCTTTTTTAACGGTGCCTACATTCCAGCCGTCTTCGCTGCCTAAAAAGTCATAAATATCGTCGCTCAGCTTTATCGAGTAATAACTCTTTGGCAGCCCGAAGCCAAGCGGGTGGGTATTATCAAGGTTTATTTTATAAATAGCACCGGGTACGCTCGAGCGCAGGGCATCGCGGTCGCGGTCGTTATACGAAAGCAGGGTTGGGTCCTTTGTTTTGCTATCTGTCTTATCGTCTTTTTTATCTTCTTTTCTTTTCAGCAGGAAACCCTTTTTATCAACCAGTTGTGCCGCTGCATTTTGTATGGCAATCAGCTTGCCGCCATCGCGCACCCAGCCTATCAGCTTGTCGGATGGAAAATCGTCATAATTACCATCGGGGAATATCGCCACATCAAAATCCGAAAGGCGGGCCCTGCTCAAATCTTTGTAACGCACAAGCGTGATGGGGTAACCAATCTGTTGTTCAAAAAAGTGCCACACCTCGCCCATCGCCTCCGAGTTTACATCATCGCCGGCGGCAAGCATCACCCGCGGCTGGCGTATAAAACGGATAACATCAGATCCTAAGTCATTCCCCTTCTCTACAAAACCCGACATCAGCGGGGTTAAATCCTGGTTTAACTGGGTGGCAATGCGGGCAATCGTTTGGTCAAAGTCGGCCTTGTCGTTCCCGGCGCGGGTTATCAGCAGCGAGCCCGCGTTAAACTTTTTGCCGCCTGCTTCAAATGGCTTTTCGGAGTAGCGCACTTTGATGTTATTTTTTATCAGTGCCGCCAAAAACCGGACATCGTTAACCGAATACCAGCTGCTTACATAGGCATAAGCATGTACATTTACCAGCACCTGCGGCTTGGCCGCGCTAATGGTTGCTGTTGCCGGTTTTAACGATTCCTTTACGCCATAGGCAGTAAGTCCATAAACATAAGGTAAACTCCAGGCCGTAATATCATAGGTGTTCGAGTCGGTCACAAAAGTTTTGGGCTCAAGCAGCACATTCAACAATACCGATTTCGACTGGTAGGCGTTGATCACCAAATCATTAGGACCAACCTCATATTGCTCATTTTTACCATTCGAATAGTTATAGCCGTTCACACTGTTTTTTAAACCGAAGCCGTACTGAATGCCATTTCTGTCGAGCATTGCAGTAAGTGCGTTTACCTTGTCAACGTTGTCATTTTTTACCACGTATGTTTTGTACTCGCCCGGCGGGTTAGCACGACTGTTATCATAAAACTTTTTAAACTCGGTCAGCAGCTTTTCTGCATACGCCGAAGTAACCTCAACCGTACTCAAACTGGTTGAGTGGTGATGTGCTACACGGTCCACCAGTGTCAGCGTATCGCCGGTACGGGTAAGCACTGCCAGGCCGGCGCTGATGCCGCCCTGCTCGTAGGTCATCCCTATCGAACCATTATAGATCGGGTAAGTATCGCCGTATGATGGGTACAGCAAATCAAATTCCTGCTTGGTGAAATACAGCCAGCCATTCTGGTCGAAATATTTGGCGTTGTTTTTACCAATGGTGGTTTGCATTTCGCGCTGCCATGGGGTAATCACTTTGTGGAAAGGTTCCGCAGCAGGGGCAAAATAGTAGGGGGCGTTATAGCCTTGCTCGTGGTAGTCAACATGCACTTCAGGCAGCCACTGGCTAAACAGCGCCACGCGGGCCTGGGTTTCCTTTTGTGTTTGCCATGCCCAGTCGCGGTTAAGGTCAAAATAGTAATGGTTTATCCTACCGCCCGGCCATGGTTCTGCGTGTTCGCGGGCAAATGGGTTGGCATCCGGCTTTTGCCCGGCTACCGAGTTGTAAAAGTTTACATAACGGTCGCGACCGTCGGGGTTTAAACATGGGTCAATAACCACCACCGTATTTTTTAACCACGGTTGGGTACGCGCATTAGAAGCATCAACCATGTCAAACAAAGTCCACATAGCAGCTTCTGATGATGCGGGCTCATTACCGTGCACATTATAACTTAGCCAGCAAATCACCGGTGCACTGGTCGACCCCGCCGCCGAAGTAGCCGCAGCTTTATTTGCCGGGGTGCCCGGCGTACTGCCACCTGCTACTGTTTCCAGTCCCGCCAGGCGTAAATTATTCTGGCGTATCTCCTCCAGCTTACCAATATTTTCGTCAGACGCGATAAACATAGCCAGCAACGGCCGGCCCTCGTTAGTGGAGCCGTATTGCACCAGCTTTACATTTTTCGATGCCTGGGCCACATATTTAAAATATTCAACAATTTTATAATGCGGGGTAAAGTGCTCGCCCAACTTATAACCTAAAAATTTCTCGGGTGATTGGATGGCCTGGCCAAAAACGGCACAGAAAACGCCTGAAAACAGGAGTGACAGGAGTAGCTTTTTTATCATGGATGTCAGTTAAGTAAAGGCTAATATAAAATTATTTTGCGTGAAAATGAATTTAAAGGCTGATACTATTGCTTTAGCGCAGGCCTGCGACCTGCGCTGACGAAAGCCGCCCCTTTGGGGCTGGGTGCTATACTTTGCACCTATGTTATTCATAATCATTGTTTCCGAAATTTTGAAATTAAAGAGAAACCCCGGAGCCCCAAAGGGGCGAAATCCACCAGCACAGGTCGCAGGCCTGTGCACAATAAATTATTTTCCTAAAATTTTTAGCATTTCATTCCCGGAATTTATTAAATTCGGGCCGATGCAAACGGACCCGCAAATGACACCCATAAAGGCGCTGCAAAAATATTTTGGCTACAGTGCATTCAGGCACCGGCAGGAAGAGATCATCCAGCATATCCTGGATAAAAAGGATGTGCTTACGCTAATGCCTACTGGTGGCGGTAAATCATTATGTTACCAACTGCCCGCCGTTTTGCTTGATGGTTTAACCATTGTGATATCGCCATTGATTGCCTTGATGAAGGACCAGGTGGACGCCCTCAACGTTAACGGCATACCGGCTGCATTCATCAATTCGAGCCAGTCGACCCAGGAACATATCGACATCAGCACCCGCTTAAAAAACAACCAGATCAAATTGCTGTACCTGGCGCCCGAGCGCTTGTTTGGCAAAGACAGCAAGCTGATAGATTTTCTAAAAACACTGCCGGTTTCATTAATTGCTATTGATGAAGCGCATTGCATCTCACATTGGGGACACGATTTCAGGCCCGAGTACCTGATGCTTTCCGGCTTTAAGCTCGAGTTTCCAAACGTGCCGGTTATTGCCCTTACCGCCACTGCCGATAAGCTCACCAAAAAGGATATCCTTGAAAAGTTAAACTTGCGTAACCCCGCTGTTTTTGTATCATCATTTAACCGCGAAAATATCACCTATAAAGTAACCCCTAAAAGAGATAGCTTTAACCAGCTGCTTGATTTTTTGGAGGAGCGCAAAGAGGATTCGGGTATTATTTATTGTCTGTCGCGAAAATCAACCGAGAGCCTGGCGGCCGATTTAAAGGAAGAAGGTTTTTTAGCAGAACCGTACCATGCCGGTTTGGATAATGCTCTTAAGGCCCGCACCCAGGAAGCTTTTTTGCGCGATGAAGTGCGCATTATAGTGGCGACCATAGCCTTTGGTATGGGTATTAATAAATCAAACGTGCGGTATGTGGTGCATGTTGATCTGCCAAAAAATATCGAAGGCTATTACCAGGAAACCGGCCGTGCAGGTCGCGATGGATTGCCATCAAACGCATTGTTGCTTTACTCGCCCGGCGACGCTATAAAGCTGAAACAGTTTGCCATGGTGGAAGACAACCCGGAGCAAAGCCGCATCATGCTTAAAAAGCTGGACGATATGGTAAAGTATTGCCAGCTGCACGCCTGTCGCCGCCAGTTTTTATTAAAATACTTTGATGAGGATTTCCCGCCAAACTGTGGCTCCTGCGATTTTTGCCTGACAGATTTCAAACGCTTCGACGCTACCCTTATCGCACAAAAGGCACTATCAGCAGTATCGCGCCTTAAGGAGCGCTTCGGCAGCACCTATGTGATCGATTTTTTACGTGGATCGAAAAGTGAAAAAATTTGGGAAGAGCACAAACAACTTAAAACCTACGGCATCGGCGCAGATATCAGCAAACCCGAATGGCAGCGCTACCTGCGTGAATTGACAGGGCAGGGCTATTTGCAAGTGACCGAAGATATGTACCCCATATTAAAGCTTACCGAAAAAAGCGAAGGGGTATTGAAAGGGTTGGAGAAAGTTGAGCTGGTTGAAACCGAAGTTATCGAAGAGCGCCAGCCTGCTGCGGCTTTACCATTTGAGGCATCGTTATTCGCCGAATTGCGAAACCTGCGCGCCGATATCGCCCGGCTTGAAAATGTTCCGCCTTATATTATCCTATCAGATGTGAGCCTGCAGGAGATGGCAACCTATTTCCCGCAAACGCTGGATGAATTAAGGCTGATATCCGGCTTTGGCGATGTGAAACTGGCGCGGTATGGCCGCGAGTTTTTACTTCCGCTTAAAACCTACGCCGAGAAGAACGGGCTGGTATCGAAAATAAAACAAAAATCGACCCAGCGCGAGCGTAAACCGGCCAAAGAAAGAGCTGCGACGCGCTCGTCCGATACGGCCAAAGAAAGCTTTACATTATATCGCGCCGGCAAGCCGGTTTCGGAAATTGCTGCGCTGCGCGGGCTTGCCGCAACCACCATTGAAGGTCATTTAAGCTTTTATATTTACAAAGGCGATATGGATGTAACCGAGTTGGTAAAATCTGAAAAAATACCGTCCATTAAAGATGTCGTTTTAAGCTATGGCGCCGAAAAGCTATCGCCCATAAAAGAAGTTTTGGGCGATGATTTTACCTATGGAGAAATAAAAGCCGTAGTAGCCTGGATGCGGAAAAATGGTGAGATATAGATCAGCATTATGTTAATAATGAATTGACGACTAGTCTTGAGTCGTAAATCCGGAGTCTTAAGTCAAAAAAGACCAAGTTTGACTTAAGACTCCGGACTTGAAACTACCGCGATGCGTTAATCTCGTTCATTACTGCCTGGTGCGAACTAACGCGGCCGCTTTTTATATCGTCAAGGTTTTCGCGGATTACGTCTTTCAGGTCCAAATCGGTTTGCAGATCAAACAAGGCAGCCTGTAGTTTCGATCGTTCGCTGTTATCTAAACTGGGCAAGTAGGCAATTATATCGTTAACGTTCATTTTTGTCAGTTTTTATTCCGAAAATAAGGCTTTATTTTGAAATTTAGATGAAAACGCGCGAAGTTTACAAAACTTGGCACGTTTAACACAGTGCTATGCATAAAACACGTACAACCTACTTCGCCCTCATAACCGCTACAATTATAACTGGCCTTTTATCCCGCCACATAAATGGAGTGCCTTTATTTATCGGCGATATTTTATGGGGACTGATGGTTTATTTTATTGTAAGATTTATTTTCATCAGCCAAGCAACAAAATTGGCTGTTATTGCAAGCCTGGTTTTTAGCTACGGTATCGAATTCAGCCAGCTTTACAGGCGCCATGGATAAACAGCATCAGGCATACGGTTATCGGCGGCCTGGTATTAGGCCAAACCTTTTTGTGGATCGATATGCTTTGCTATACCGTTGGTATCGGGATTGGTGTTGGAATTGACCGACTAATCGAAAAGAAAAGCCTTCTTCTCCATTAACCACTCACTTAATCAACTCCATCAACTACTCACTAAAATAAAGTCGTCTGCTTCCCATTTTTCGGCACAAATAAACTATAGTCAAATTCCGGCATTTCCCTGTCGGCCATAAACCGGGTGCAGGCCATCCTGAACATCTGGTGTATCGATTCGGCAATTTTCCCTTCGCCGCTCATCCGGCGGCCAAAGTTACTGTCGTTTAGGTTGCCATCGTGACACGACTTTATCATGTTCAACACCTTTTCGGCCCGGTCGGGAAACGTCTTATTTATCCAGTCGGTAAAAATTTCGCTGATACTGCCATTCAACCTTACTATTGTAAACCCGGCAGATACAGCGCCCCTGTCTGCTGCCGCTTTTATAATTGCCGGCACTTCATTGCTGTTCAACCCGGGGATTATAGGCGCCGCCATCACCCGGCAGGGGATCCCTTTTTCGGTAAGTTTTTGAATAACCGCTAACCGCCCTGTTGCCGTAACCGTGCGCGGTTCCAGCTTTTGCCGCAACTGCTCGTTTAACGAAGTGATGGATACATTAACATGTACCAGCCGCATGGCCGCCAGTTCGGTAAGTATATCCAGGTCGCGCAGTATTACGTTGTTTTTGGTGATGATGCTTACCGGGTTCTTGTACTTCAAAAAAAGCTCGAGCAACGAGCGGGTAATTTTCAACCGCCGTTCAATTGGCTGGTAACAATCGGTATTGCCAGACAGCATAATGCATACCGGCTGATAGTTTTTTTTGTTGAAGTATTGCTCCAGCAGTTCAGGGGCGTTACGCTTAACAATTATTTTGCGCTCAAAATCAAGCCCGGCGCTAAAGCCGTAGTATTCATGCGTGTTTCGTGCATAACAATAAATACAGCCGTGCTCGCAACCCTGGTAGGGGTTTATGGAGTACATGTGGCTCAAATCCGGGCTGTTTGATTCGCTTACGATTTTTTTGGGCGACTCCTCAAAAAGTTGTGTGGCAGTATTTTCCAGCAGCGGCTCATCAAGGCCTTCAATATGCTCTAAAACATATTTGCTTTTTAAAAACTTGTTGTGCGTATTTACCTGTGCGCCGCGTCCTTTAAAAAACTCATCGTTACCCTCATGTGCCATAGAGGCAAATTTACTAAAATTATTAGCAAATTATACGTCTATCAATTTGTTTTTTATGGCATACAGCACCAGGCCGATGCGGCTTTTGACATTCAGTTTTTCAAATAATTGGTCGCGATAACCATCAACGGTACGTATGCTGATACACATTTGCGTAGCTATTTCTTTGTAGGTAAGTTCTGAGGCGGCAAGCTTTATAAACTCGAGCTCGCGTATCTGCAAAGTAACCTGGTCAATATGCTCATTAAATGAGTTTATTAGCAGGCGTGTAACAAATTCGGGGTAATAAACCTCGCCCGATGATACCTTTTGCAGGGCCAGCTCAAACTCATGCGGCTCCGAATCTTTCAGCAAGTAACCCTTGGCGCCGAGTTTTAGCATGGTGAGCACCTTTTCAGGATCCTCAAGCATCGATAAAACTATAATTCTTATTTCGGGGTAGTTTTCTTTTAGCCAAAGCGCAGTAGCAGCGCCATCCATCACCGGCATATGTATGTCAAGCAGCACAACATCCGGCTTTAGTTTGGACGAAATTTTGCGTACCATTTCCTCCCCGTTGCTTGCTTCAAAAAGTATATTAAATCCCTTAAAATTACCTATTAATGATGCTATCCCGCTTCTGAAAAGGCGGTGATCATCAACTAAGGCGATTTGGATATTTTCCATCTATATATTTTATTTGTAGTAAAGGGTTTAGGTTAACATTAACTGAACAGCCATCCCCGCGCGAACTGCTTATGCTTGCCACCGCACCAATTACGGTAGCCCTGTTTTCAATATTCATCAAACCTGAACCACGGCTGTGGTCGAGGGAGTTAGCCGAAAAACCAACGCCATCGTCTTCTATTGTTAAATTAAACATTTCAGGAATATACTGCAAACTAATTTTTAGATGACTTGCCCCCGAGTGTTTAATGGTATTATTAACTGCTTCCTGGAAAATGCGGAACAATACCAGTTCACGCTGTTCGCCCATCGGATAAATATCACCTGTTATAATCAATTCCGCGTCAACAAGGCCGCTTTTATTCAGTTTGTCAACCTCGTTTTCAATAGTTTTTACAAGCCCCAGCTTGGTTATGTGTTCAAAACTAAGGCTCTTTGATAAATCGCGCAGATCGGTAATTACCTGTGCAACCAGATCGCGATTTTCATTGATTTTTGTCTGCTGAGCCGATTCTTCAACCTTAATCATCGCCAGGTTAAGCTTCACAAACGAAAGCACCTGGTTTATGTTATCATGAAGCTCGCGCCCTACATACGTAAACGTCTCCTCCTGTATCTCTAGCCGGGCCTTTAAAAACTCCTGTTTAAAATTGGCCTCCAGCACCTCGCGTTCTGCTTTGTTTTGTAACTGCTTTTTTTGATAAAGTATAATGAAATAGATAATGAAACCCGACAGAAAGACGAAAAAAACCGTTGCCGAAACAAGAACAACATATAACTCGCCACTGGTAGGGGCATTATTAATCATTATTCACACTAATTACGTTTACTTTGCTGTTATCAATTAATAACACAACTCCAATTACGATATAAAATATAAAATTAACAACTACACTAAAGTAAACAAGTGGCCCTACGTCAAGCTTATTTTGAATAAAATAACTCATCAACGCAAAATTAAGGAACATGGTAGTTGCATAAAACAACATGTTTATATTAAACCAGAACAAGCTCTGCCTGAAAAGGCTTTGCTCCGCGGGAGCGAACAACATTTGACGAAACAACAATAGTGAATATACAACATAAACAATATGTGAGGCCTCAAGCGTTAACGACGGAAACTGGCTTAGCTTTTCGAAAAACAAAACGTTGGCAATGGCCAGCAAAAACATTGCAAATATTGAAATAACTATTGCCTTTTTTAGTATGGCATTACTTACCAAATAGTAGTAAACTACAGCTGAAAACGCAAATTCAATAACCGCCCAAATATGCGCCACCGGCATATTGTTATGGTATACCCTGCCATAAACCTTTTTTATGCTTTCACTAATTAACGTGCATAAAATCATAACCGTTAAAATCTTAAATGCTTTACTAAGGCGTTTAAACCGGGCAAAGCCGATAACGGAAATTATTAATAGCAAAAGTAAATAGATGGCGTAAATGGTGTCAAAACTCATATCGGGCTATCAGATAAGACAAGTACAAAAGGGAGGGCACGGGCCGATTTGATCCCAGGTTTCATATCTGCCTACATACGGCGCTGCGCCGCTCACTTCCGGGTAATCCGGGTTTGGCTCGGCGCCTGCAAGTACAATAGTGAAAATATTGTCGGTAGAAGTGGGGAAATCGGGGTGCTTGGCGAAATGCACGCTTACACCAATGGTATTTTTGTCGCTAAGAATAGCGTCCAAAACGCGGCGGGTTATAAAAAAACCGTTCAGGAATTCACCTTCGGGAGTTTTAAGGGCCGGGCCGCCTGTACCTGAATTTTGGGTCTGATAGGCCGCTATCAGGTCCTTTGCGGTGGGTTTGTCGATTACTGCTGACATGTTTAAATTGGTTAAAGGGTTAGTAAATACGACCCCAATATAGGGTTTTAACTATTAAACAACCCCCGTTTAATAACTGTTTTTTTACCGTGTTTTAACGCAGCAAATACCGTTATTTAACGGGGTATAAAAATCAAAAAAAATTAGTATCGTGCAACCCAAATTACTGCTTTCTTTGTGGTGCCCGGACCCTTTAGTGAGAGTAAACTAAAGATTAAACAAAAGCCAGCAACCCCTGTTAAAGCACTGATGCGTAAATTTTTACAAAACATTTTTACCGGGCCGGTGATAAAACTGGCCAACAAGCTTTCTTCCAGGCCTGACAAGGGCCGGGTTGACAAAGCCTTGAGCGAGTTGCACGCTGAAATTAGCGCAGGCAAAGACAAGGCAGGCCTTGCATTACAGTTCGATGCTGCAAAAGATAAATTTAGGTAACTATATATCAGTTGGGACGCCGGTAATTTTATAATTTAGTTTTTATTGGTTAGGTTTATCAAAGCCTTACCCAATATGAAAAGATTAGCCTTACTACTTTATTTATTG
>NZ_JAMXOE010000003.1 GCF_024055575.1 Mucilaginibacter flavidus
CAATTATCGCTTTTTAAAACTTGAGGGGGTGTGTTTTTCAATATTTACCAAAAAAAGCTTCTATTTAACACAAACCCCATTTTAATTCTATTTTTTATTTTTACCGGACAACAGTGATTTACGAATGATAAAGCCTACCTTAAAAATACTGCTTATCCCATACTAAAAGAAATTTGCCAGTATTGGGAAGATCGGTTAAAAGTGATGCCCGATGGAACATTGATGGTGCCCAACGGATGGTCGCCGGAACATGGCCCGCGGGAAGACGGCGTGATGCACGACCAGCAACTGGTATGGGATCTCTTTCAAAATTATGCAGAGGCCGCAAAAGCACTGGGTATTGATGTTGATTATCAGATAAAAATTGCAGATATGCAGGCTCATCTTGCCCCCAACAAAATTGGCAAGTGGGGGCAGCTGCAGGAATGGCAAGCCGACAGGGATGACCCCGACGATCAGCATCGTCATACATCGCATCTGTTTGCTGTGTATCCGGGACGTCAAATTAGCTTAAACGAAACACCCAAACTTGCTAAAGCGGCGATTATTGCACTGCGGAGCAGGAGTGGTAACTATGGAAAAAATATTAATACACCATTCACCCTTGAATCAACAGTTGGCGATAGCAGGAGGTCATGGACATGGCCCTGGCGTTGTGCATTATGGGCTCGTTTAGGAGATGGCGAAAAGGCGGGCATGATGATTAGAGGGTTACTTACCTACAATACCCTGCCCAACCTCTTTACCAGTCATCCCCCTTTTCAAATGGATGGTAATTTCGGTATAAGCGGCGCAATTGCCGAAATGCTTTTGCAAAGCCAGGCAGGTGAAATACAACTGTTGCCAGCTATTCCAAAAAATTGGGCAACTGAAGGAGCCTTTTATGGGTTTAAGGCACGCGGCGGATTTACAATTAACTGCAAATGGGTTAATGGCAAAGTTATCTTTTATCAAATTTACTCTGAAAAACCTGAAAAGGTAAAGCTCCGGGTAAATGGTCAGCTCAAAGAAGTTTTATCGGAACGATTGAAATGAGCACCAATTTCAAATATGTTTCCAAGGGCATTTGCATTAACGGAGAGTTTGGTTACGCCGGGGGGGGGGATCTTTGCTAGTTACAAGCGGGCGGGCGAAGTTAAGACCGGTACAATAGGTGCTTGAGAGAATGGCCAAAAGTCATTTTCAAATGATGCACTTTCCATAATAAGGCCTCCCGGATTGCCCGGAGGCTTTGCTGTTTTATGGATTTTGTGAGGCAGTTTTTGCGCTGTGCATTTTCCAGATGTTTCAAAATCCACAACATTTGCTGCAAACCCAGTATTCTTTGTTAATAAAGGCCACTTTTTAGACGGCGTTTTGAGGAGAAAAATTCCACCCCCGTTTTTCTGTTTAATCACCTTTTAAATCATTTAAACCAAATATTTAGTTTTTATTTCAATACACTTAGTGTTTATTTAACACGTCATAAATTACAAACTGTTAGCATTATTTTGCTTTATAATTTTGTTTTTTGGCATGTTATCTGCTTATCTTCGCCCATAAACTATATCGAATATTTATGTATATTATACACTAAGCCTATGAAAAACTTCATGACTTTAGGGCAATTTATTATTGAAAAACAGGCCGATTTTCCTTATGCCAAAGGTGAGCTTTCACGCTTGCTGCGCGATATTGGCATTGCCGCCAAAATTGTTAACCGCGAGGTTAACAAGGCCGGTTTAATGGACATTTTAGGAAATGCAGGCAGCACCAACATACAGGGGGAAAGCCAGCAAAAACTTGATGTATATGCCAACGAGCAGTTTATATCAGCCCTAAAAAGCGGTGGTGAATGTTGTATTGTAGCATCCGAAGAAAATGAAGACATTATCCGCCTGGATACCGATGTTTCAAAAAATGCCAATTACATCGTCGCTATCGACCCATTGGACGGATCTTCGAATATCGACGTTAACGTGCCTGTAGGTACCATCTTTTCTATTTACCGCAGGCGTTCGATAGACGGCCCCGCTACTATTGACGATGTGCTGCAAAACGGAACAGCACAAGTGGCAGCTGGCTACGTAATATACGGCTCATCAACCATGCTGGTGTACACCACTGGTAAGGGCGTAAATGGCTTCACACTTGATCCCTCGATAGGTGAATTTTGCCTGTCACACCCAAACATGCAAATGCCCGAAAGCGGGCTTATCTACTCCATAAACGAGGGCAACTATGTCCATTTTCCGCAAGGGGTTAAGCGGTATATTAAATATTGCCAGGTAGAGGATAAAGCCACCAGCAGGCCATATTCATCACGTTATATCGGTTCGATGGTGGCTGACATTCACCGTAATTTAATAAAAGGCGGTATATTTATTTACCCTGTTACAGCTTCGGCACCTAGCGGCAAGCTGCGGTTGGTTTATGAGTGCAACCCCATGGCCTTTTTAATAGAGCAGGCGGGAGGAAGAGCAACCAACGGCGCTTCACGGATTTTGGACATCGATGTCACAGAGCTGCATCAGCGTTCGCCAATTTTCATTGGCTCGGAGCAAATGGTTCGCAAGGCGGAGAGTTTTATGGCTGGGGAATTATTACCGGATGTTAAGGAACACGAAACAGCAAACGCTTTTTAAACAGCTGATGGCAAATATTTACCCATTTAGCGCCATCAGGCCCAGCCCGGTTTACGCCGACCAGTTAGTGTTTACCACCATGCAGGCCGAATCAGTAGCCGGCAATTTAAACAAAAGTGGGGCGCTACCACCGCTTAAAACTTTGTTAGAAACTGTAGCAAGGCAAAGGCCCGAAATACCCGAACTACAGGCGGATGCTTTTGAAGAGGTGAAGAACAAGCTCCAAAGTTTGCTAAGTAACAACAGGCTTTGGCAGGATGCAAAACCCGGCATATACGTTTATGAAATAGCACATAAAAACTACCGCCAAACCGGCATTTGGGCGCTCACCGGTTTGGCGGATTATACAACAGGCAAGGTGAAAATACACGAGCTTACTCTTGACGACAGTGTGCGCAGGCTTAAAAACTACAGGCAACACACAGGGTTGGAGGGTAACCCGGTATTATTAACCTATCCGCCAAGCATGGTAATAAACCGGATAATTGCTGAAACCAGGGAGAAAACGAAAAAAACAAGTTTTGGCAACCGCGAAGCTTTCCACAGGCTTTGGAAAATTGAGGACGAGGCGACAATTAAAAAACTAACAGATGCTTTTGCACAAGTGGATGTTGTGTATGTTGCTGACGGGCATCATCGGCTTAAATCGGCCAGGATGCTGGCGCAGGAACAACAGGCTGCCGGCTTACCGGTGTTTGATACCATCACATCGCTTTATATGGCTACCGACCAATTACGGATGCAGGAATATGACCGCGTGGTATTACCTGCGACGGCGATAGACAAACACGAAGTATTAGATAGGATAATGGAAAATTTTGATGCTAAGCGTATACACGGTAACAAGCCTTTGCAGCCGAAAGAGAAAACCCAAATGGGGATGCACCTGGCAGGCCGCTGGTTTAGCCTGGCGCCGATTATTCCGCCTGCCGGGGAAAATGCTGATAGCCTTGACGTATCGATACTTCAAAACCAGGTTTTGGCCCCCATATTTGGCATCACTGATCCTGGGGCCGACACCCGTTTAAAATGCATTGGCGGCGATAAAGCTATTGAAGAAATACAAGCCTTGCTGGAGGAACACCCGCAAGCAGTGGTCTTTACACTTTGTCCGCTTTCTGTTGAGCAGTTGCTTAAAGTAGCCGATGCCGGCGAGATATTACCCCCTAAGTCAACGTGGATTACACCAAAGGTACCATATGGCCTTTTAATGTTCAGGCATAGTTAACCCCGTTATTTCACCCGCCTCGCACCGTTATTTCACCCCCTGTAAATACCGTTATAATACCCGTTGCACTGCAGATTTTTAGTTTCTAAATTTAACCATTCATTAATTGATATGTTGTTAAACAAAAGAATACCAAATCGCTGCTCTATAAATACTTTAACCTAAACCTTATCACAATTTTGCAAAACTACAGTCCCGAACCGCCATCATTAAACCAAAGCGTCGACGAAAAGCTTTTTCGCCTGCTTGTAGCAAACGTAAAGGATTACGCCATCTTTATGATTGACCCCAACGGCTGCATAATGAGCTGGAACCCCGGTGCAACCAACATTATGACTTACCGCGAGGATGAAATTATCGGCAAGCACATAACCATTTTTTACACCGCAAAAGATGCTGAGAATAACGAACCACGCAATCACCTGAATAAGGCGCTAAAGTTTGGTTCGTTTGAAAGCGAAGGCTGGCGGGTGCGTAAAGATGGGTCGGCATTTTGGGCGAACGTGGTTTTTACCACAGTTTACAACGATGCGGGGCATTTGGCTGGTTTTGCAATAATTGTGAGAGACATAACCGAGCGTAAGTTGCAAGACGAACGGCGCGAAGGACTGCATGCCGAACTGGAAAAGAGGGTGCGGGAAAACACCAAAAAAATAATAACCAACGAACTGCGTTTTCGCAAACTGATCGAAAATAGCTATGACGGTATTACCCTGTTCGATCAAAACCTGCATATTGTTTACCGTAGTATATCGTCGGAAGAGATAACAGGCTGGAGCAATACGGCCCGCGATGGTTATGAATTTACAGGACTCATTCATCCGGATGAAAAAGAACAGGTAGAGCAATTGTTTACCGATTTAATACTGAACCCAAGGGTGCCAATGGTGTGCAGCTTTAGGGTGATGCATAAAAATGGGCACTACTTATGGGTTGAGTGTATTTTTACCAATATGCTTAACGACAAAAGCATTGCGGCCATTGTTTGCAATTTTAGGGATATAACCGGGCGGAAAAATGCCGAGGAAGAAATACAAAAAAAAAATGCGCAGGTGGAAAATATATTAGAAAGCATTACTGACGGCTTTATAGCTTTGGATACCAATTTTTGCTATACTTATGCCAATAGGAAAATCGGCGAAATGCTGGGCTGCACTCCCGAATCTTTGGTAGGACGTAATGTATGGGAAGTTTTCCCGAAAGCAGTTGGCTCGCATACCCACAAGGCCTTTAATGCGGCCATGAAAAAGCAGCAATATACTTGTCACCAGGATTATTATGCCCCCTTGAATCTATGGCAGGAAAATCATATTTATCCTTCGCCTTCAGGCTTGTCAGTGTTTATCAGGAACATCACTGAAAAGAAAATGGCTGAGCTTGAGCGGGAAAAAATTACTGCCGACCTGGTTAAACGCAACAATGACCTGGAGCAGTTTACCTACATTATATCACATAATTTACGATCGCCGGTAGCGAATATAAAGGGGTTGTCGGATTTGCTGAATTGTTTTGACCATGCCGACCCCGATTGTATAACAGCGATCGACTCGCTTGCCCTATCAGTGAAAAATCTCGATAAAGTAATTATGGACCTCAACCAGATTTTACAAACAGGTAACCAGTTAAACGATAAAAATGAGTTGGTATCGCTTCCGGTATTGATTACCGAAATAAAGTCGGGTTTGCAGGATATGATAGCGGCTAACAACGTATCCATCTTCTATGATTTTAGCTGGATTGATGAATTGTATATCCTTAAAAGCTACATATACAGTATTTTTCAAAATCTAATTGTAAACAGCATTAAGTATCGCCGCACCGAGGTCGACCCGATAATCCATATCAGCACTGTGCTAAAAAAAGACAAGGTGATCATCAGCTTTAAAGATAACGGCAAAGGCATCGACCTTGATAAAAACAGCAAACAGTTGTTCGGCCTTTATAAACGCTTTGACCACAGTGTAGAAGGCAAGGGCATGGGGCTTTTTATGGTAAAAATGCAGGTAGAAAGCCTTGGCGGAACGATAAGCGTTGAAAGCGAATTGGGCAAATGGACTGAATTTAAAATAACGTTGCTGCTGGAGAAGGGAGCGTATAAAAGTAAAGCTGGTTAAAATAACCACGGAGTGACAGAGGATGCACAGAGAACACAGAGCCTGTCAGTTTGATATTTTTTCTCTGTGTGCTCTGCGTTTTTCCTCAGTGTCTCCGCGGTTAAAGAAAAGCATGCATATCAACCTCGAAAAGCATAACCAATTATATTTTCATGGTGAGATAACGAAACAGGGACGCTCGTTTCCTCGTTTCCCTTAAACAAGATTGGACAGCCATTTTTATTTTTATCTATCCTGAAATCAAATTCGCCGTAAAGACATTTCATTCTTTCAATTAAAAACTGCCTTACTTCGTTTGATTGGTTTTCATGGGCGGTGTCAGAAACCAGCTTAAATCCCCAATAGACATTTAGGAAATCGTCAGTATCATTAATTACCGTCGATATTAATTTATCATACAATAGTGAGCAGGAGTGGAGCTCGACTTTCCCAAATGTTACAATGCCGGTTAAAGCCGGATATCCGTTAAATCCAGCTCCCTCTTCTGTAATACCATCGAATTTTTCAATGATATAAGCAGGCTGCAGGTGTAATTCTTTAACTACAAACTTTACCGGTGTAAAAACCAAACCGGCGTCATGCCTTTGCAGGAATTTATAGGCCGATTCTTTTATCGACCATAATAACCACACAAAATCTTCGAAAGGTATTCCAGCTAAACTGAGCTCGTTGTAAAGGGGAGTTTCGGACTCAGTGAGTATTTTGGAGTAAAATTTATGTTGATTGGTGCGGGCAGCGTTTATTGCACTTAGTGCTACAATATCGTTACCCGTACTAATCATGCCTTTTCATTTAGTTTTTCGCTTATCACATCAATACAGGTACCTACGTTCACCATTTTATCTGCCGAATCGTAGTCAATTTCGATATCATATTTAGCTTCTGCATCTATAATTATATCAACCAGGTTTGCCGAATTGATTTTCAAATCTTTGATGAGGTCAGTTTGCTCATTGATGCTTGCAAGCATCTCCTTGTTAGTAGTATAGGGCGCAATTACCTTTTTGAGCTCATCTAAAATTTCCGTTCTTGTCATTTTATTTGTTGTATTTACTTAGTATTAAACAGGAGTTCACATCCCCAAAGCCAAAATTTGCTTTAGCTGCAATGTTAACTTCTTTTTTTATCATTTTAACCGGCAGTTTTTCCAAACTTACCAGGTTTGCTATCTCGGGGTTTGGATCCTCAAAATTTATATTCGGATGTACAAACCCGTGCACTATCTGCAATATGGATGCCACAGTTTCAATGGAACCTGCCGCGCTAAGCGAATGGCCTATCATCGACTTCAATGAGTTGGTCAGCGGAAAATCATCCCCGCCCCGGCCCAAAGCTGTTATCCAGTTTTGAATTTCCTGCCTGTCGGCATTAGTTGCGGTTAAATGGCCGCTTATTAAATCAATTTGATCGGACCCGATGCCGGCCATTGACATTGCTTCCGTAATACACCTTACCACACCGGTAGAGTTGGCTGCTGTCATTGTTCCGCCAAGCCTTTGTCCGCCCGAATTGCTCGAACCGCCCAAAACCTCGGCGTAAATGTGCGCGCCGCGTTCCAGCGCAAAATCCAAATCCTCCAACACCAACGCACCCGACCCTGAACCAGGCACAAAGCCACCGGCCGTAATACTCATTGGCCTCGATGCCTTTTCGGGGGTATCGTTAAATTTGCGCGAGAGGACCCGCATCGAGTCGAACGCACCATAAACGTAGGTGTCTACATGTTCTGTGCTGCCCACCAGCATCCGTTTGGCATAACCATCTTTTATAAATTCATAGCCCATTAAAATAGCTTGCGTGCCTGTGGCACAAGCAGATGAATTGGTCACTACTTTATTTCCGAGGCCCAATCTGCCCGAAATATAGGACGTTACCCCGCTATTCATAGCCTGCTCAACTACCCGCGAACCAAGCTTTTTGGCTTCCTTGTTGTCGACCTTGGCGATAACATTTTTCATAGCCTCGGTATCGGCAATACTGTTACCAAAAACACAGCCTGTCTCCCAGCGCGGTTCCTCAGTTTCGCAATCCATTCCTGAGTCGGCCCAGGCATCCATGGCGGCGACTAAGCCGTAACCAATGTTAGTACCTTTAAGCCCGTGAAAAACCACTTCAGAGATATAGTTTTTTGTTTTTAAGCTCTCCCAATCAAAAGCGGGCATACCCGCAACCTGGCAGCTAAAGTTAAGCTCCTGGTAGCGCGGCATAAACTTTATACCCGATATGCCGTTTTGTATAGCATGTAAAAAAGCCGGGATACCTACGCCGTTTGGCGATACTACACCCATCCCGGTTACCACTACACGCTTACCCATTTTTTTTCAAGTCGATATTTTTTATAATCCCCGAAAACATCCCGCTTGCAACTAATTCGTGCTCGCTGTCAAGCATCTCCACATAACATTTTAATTTGCCGAAGCGAAAATATTGCTTTTTAGAAACCACTGTTACTTTTTGCCCCGGTAAAACCATCTTAAAAAAGGATACGTCGGTTGATGTGAGCAGGGGAAATAAATTGTCATCATCGTCAAAATTCAAATCAGTCTCCTTCAAAATTAAAAATATACCTAATACCACCAGGCCAATTTGCGCCATAATTTCAGTGATAATCACCCCGGGTGTTACCGGGTTGCCTGCAAAATGGTCCTCGTAAAAAAACGAATCCTGTTTTAGCGTGTACTCGCCTCTAACCTCGTTTTCACTCAGCAGTGATATATTATCTACAAAACGGAAAGACGATTTATAAGGTAAATGGTTTAATATATGATTGTTCATGTATGCATTTAATTATTACTACCGGCAGTGCTCGCCTCCGTCTGCATGAATAATTGAACCATTTATCCAGGCGGCCTCGTCTGTGCACAGCAGGTAGATAACACCGGCAACGTCATCTGGTTTTGTTAATCTTTTAAAAGGATTACGTTCAGCGCCGATCACTAATAATTTTTCGCTCCCGGGGATCATTTTTAGCGATGCCGTTGCAGTTACGCCGGCTTGTATTATGTTGGTTTTCAATCCATAAATACTAAACTCAACCGCCATATATTTTGCCAGGCTTTCCAGCGACGCCTTAGCGATAGATACTGCTGCGTAACCTTCCCAGTACTTGTGTGCGCCTTCGCTGGTGAGGCCTATAATGCGCCCGTCATTATTAAAAAGGCCGGCATTTAAAATAGATTTTGTCCAATCCAGCAAACTGTTGCTCATGGCGTAGGTAGTCATTTGGATATCGTCAATTGACAAGGTGTTATACGCCTCATCGCCTTTATTACCCTTAATGGTGAGTGGTTTTAAATTACCGCGGGCAATACTGTGAAGCAATAATTTCACGCTGCCTTCAGAAGCGATAGCAGCAAATTCGGTTACAAAGGATTCCCGCGCGGTAGCATCCAACGCATTAATGTTGTACGGTAAAATTTTTACGGAATTGGACTGCGCAATTTGAACGAGCTGTTCTTTAAGAGCTTTATCGGCGGCTTTATTCTCGCGGTAAATAACAGCTACGTTCATACCGTGCTTGGCCAGTTTTTCGGCCGCGGCAAAGCCGAATCCACCCGAACCACCCAAAATAACCGCCCATAAATCTTTAAATTGTAGATGTTTATCCATTAAAACTCCTTAAACCTTTGCAGTTTTAACCTGTCTTTGTTATGTTAACGTTAACTTATTGGGTGCAATACTCCTTAATTAGCCGTCAAAGTAAGCAAAAATAGCTTAAATATAGTGTATGTATTACATATATTATAACAATTGGCGGGCTTGTATGTTACATGTCAGTAACAATTATGGTGGATTTTGGCAAACTGCCAATTTTTGCATTTAATTGAGTTGCCGAAACTTATATTTTATTTATGTTTGATAGCTATGAAAATTGTTTATAAATGGAAAACGGTCTTTGTTTTCCTGTTGATTGCCGGGTTTGCCAAAACAACATCTGCCCAGCAAAAATTTGAAAAAGCCGAATTTTATAAGGTGATGGATGAAGGCAATTTGACGGCTATAAACAGCCAGATTGAAATTGTACAAGCTTCATCATCGCCAAATAAAGAAGGATACGACGGTGCCCTGTTGATGCGTAAGGCAGACAAGGTAGCGGTACCGGGGCAAAAGCTGAAATTCTTTAAGGCCGGCCGGATAAAATTAGAAACGGCATTATTGGCAGACAATGATAATACTGAATACCATTTTTTGCGGTTGGCGATTGAAGAACACGCGCCGAAAATTGTAAAGTATCATTTTGATATTGAAAAAGACAAAGCATTTGTGCTGAAGAATTTCAAAAGCCTGCCTGAATCGGTGCAGCATGCTATCAGAGATTATTGTAAAAAATCAAAAGTTCTGCATGCGGAAGAATTGTAACTTTGTGCCCCAATGAGTAAAAAAGTCCTGGCAATTTACTATACCCAATCAGGCCAGATGGGTGAAATTATTGACACGTTTACCGCCCCGCTTGTTAAAGCCGGCGCCTCTGTCGAAAAAGTACAGGTAAAGATGGTAAATAGCTATGATTTCCCATGGACAGGCAAGCGCTTTTTTTCGGTTATGCCCTCATGTGTGTTGGGTATCCCGGAGCCTATCGAGACCCTGAATTTAAAAGAAACTAACTACGACTTGGTTATTTTAGGCTACCAACCCTGGTTTTTATCGCCAAGCATCCCGACAAATTCTCTGCTGCAAAGTGATGAGTTTAAAGCAATGATAAAAGATACACCGATGGTAACCATCAGTGCCGGCCGTAATATGTGGATAAACTCCTACGTTAGGGTGCGCAATATGATAAAGTATGCCGGTGCGAATTTGGTTGGCAACATCGCGTTGCTGGATAAGCATCCAAATCCCATAAGTTTCGTAACCATTTTTTATTGGATGCTAACCGGCAAAAAAGATAGGTATTTAAATATCTTCCCCAAGCCGGGTGTTTCCGAACAGGATATTGCTGCAACAGCTGTATACGGCGCAACGGTAGCTAGTCATCTTGAAAACGGCAGCTGGGACACGCTGCAGGACGAGTTAATAGCCCAAAAAGCCGTCGAAATTAACTATAAGCTGATGTTTATTGAGGCACGGGCCAAACCGATATTTGCTGTGTGGGCAAAGATTATTGCCGGACGAAAGAACCGCACGCCCTGGCTTAGCGCATTTAAATATTATCTTTTTGTTGCATTATTTTTGGGCGCGCCTGTTTTATTAACGCTCGATGCAATATTTTTAAAACCTTTTTCGTCAAAACGAATTAAACGTAATAAATTAAAATACTTACAAGTAATAAATTAAGATTCCCTAAAATGTCTGATACCAAAGTTTATATCAACCATACCGCTGCGTTTTTCCCAAACGAGCCTGTTTCGAACGACGAAATGGAGCAGTACCTGGGGTATATTGATAATAGGCCATCAAAATCGAAAAAAATTGTGCTGCGCAACAATGGTATAGTAAACCGTTATTATGCGCTTGATAAGGATCACAAATCTACCCATACCAATGCCCAGATGACTGCCGAAGCGGTAAGGGCTTTATTTGATAACGACCCCGAAAAAATGAAAGGCCTCGAATTGCTTTCATGCGGTACTTCGTCGCCCGACCAGATGATGCCGAGCCACGGCGTAATGACACATGGCTGGATACCCGAAGTTGGGGGGATCGAGGTGGTATCGCCGTCAGGTGTTTGCTGTGCAGGGATGCATGCTTTAAAATATGCTTACCTGGCTATTAAATCGGGCGAGGTTACAAAGGCGGTAGCAACGGGTTCGGAACGGTTTTCAGGTTTGTTGGTATCTGAAGTTTTTGAAGAAGAAGCGCAAAAGCTTAAAGAAATGGAAGAAAACCCTTTCATTGCTTTCCAAAAGGATTTTTTAAGATGGATGCTAAGCGATGGCGCATCGGCATTTTTAATGACGGATAAACCAAACGAAGAAGGGCTTTCACTGCGTGTTGAGTGGATCGAGGGCGTATCTTACGCAAACGAAATGGCCACCTGCATGTATATGGGTGGCGAAAAGCAGGAAGATGGCACCTTAAAAGGCTTTATGGACTATACGCCCGAAGAGATCATGACCAAATCCATCTTCAGCGTAAAACAGGATATTACATTGTTAAGTGATAATATCGTACCGCTTGGAGGCAGAAAGATTAAGGAGATATTTGAGAAAAAAGGGCTTGGCGTCGACGATATAGACTACTTTTTACCGCACATCAGCAGTAACTTCTTCAAGAGCAAGATTTACGATATGATCGAGATTTATGGCGGCGGCATCCCTTACGAAAAATGGTTTATCAACCTTTATACTGTGGGTAACGTGGGTGCAGCATCAATTTACCTGATGATTGACGAACTGTTTAAAAGCGGCCGTTTAAAGAAAGGTGAGAAAATTCTTTGCCTGGTTCCTGAAAGCGCGCGTTTCTCATATATGTACGCCATGCTCACCGTTTGCTAAGTAGACCAAATGAAGAAGGATGAAGTGCCACAGGATTTAAGCTCGCTTGGAAAAATTACCAAAGAAGTTTGCTATGCAACGGATAACGATGGTAAATATGTAACCAAGCTAAGCAGCGGCTGGGAGGTAAAAATCACAGCGCTTGATACAGCCTGGAGCGACATTGAAAAACGGATTGCAGCCGCGAGGCAGCAGGTTTTGGAAGGCAAGGCAAGTCCCCTTTTATTTTTTATGGAATACAGGCTGATGGACGTCGCAATTTTAGCAGGCTATACCGGCTTTTGGAAGTGGCAGGTAAAAAGGCATTTAAAGCCGGAAGTATTCAACACATTGTCCGATAATAAACTACAAAAATACGCCGAAGCGTTTAATACAAAGGTGGATGACCTTAAAACTATGACCGTGCATGAAGATTGATTTTGAACATCGTCAGGCTGCACATTGTGAATCGGGCGTAACCAGCAACTTATTGTGGAGTGCATCCGGCGGTAAAATTACCGAACCGCTGGCCTTTGGCATAGGGGCTGGGTTGTTTTATGTTTACGTACCGTTTATAAAGATTAATAATGGCCCGGCGATAGCTTTTCGCACGTTCCCGGGGCATATATTTAAGCGTACCTGCAAATCGCTGGAGATTGCGGTGGTCAGCAAAAAATTTAGCTCGAAGGAAAAAGCTCAAATTTATCTGGATGAGTGCCTGGTTAATGGCCACGCAGTTGGCTGCCAGGTAGGGGTTTACTATTTACCTTATTTCCCAAAAGAGTACCGTTTCCATTTTAACGCGCATAATTTAATTGTTTACGGAAACGACGGCGACAACTATTTAGTTAGCGACCCAATAATGGAGGGGACAAACGTGATGGATAGTTACCAATTGGAAAGGGTTCGTTTTGCAAAAGGTGCGCTATCGCCTAAAGGGCATATTTACTATCCAAAAGAAAATAAAACCATTACCGACGACCAGATAAGGCAGGCCATTAAAGGCGGTATCAAAAAAAATGTATACAATATGTTGAATATTCCCGGCAGCTTTGCCGGCGTGAGCGGCATAAAAAATACCGGCCTTAAAATAAAGAAATGGCGCGATAAGCTTGGGCTGGAGAAAGCCGGCTTGTACCTTGCACAAATGGTGCGCATGCAGGAAGAGATTGGCACCGGCGGTGGTGGTTTCCGATACATATATGGCGCATTTTTGCAGCAGGCAAATATTTACCTGCCTGAAAACGGTTTGTGTGATATATCTCGTATATTCACTAAATCGGGCGATATGTGGCGCACAGCCGCCGTTCATGCAGCGGGGATTTACAAGGGGCGCCTTAGCACCCAGGAAGAATTTAATGCCATGGGCGATTACCTCCTTGAAATTGCAGCAATTGAGAAAACTGCGTTTGAAACTTTAAAGCAAATAAAATGGCGGTAAGCACCCCTTTAGCTATAGATATTGAAAATATTGGTTTTAAATACCCGGGCAATTCCGTGGTGTCGTTTTCTAAGCTGAATTTGCAGATAGCTAAAGGTGAGCGCTTTGGGTTATTCGGCCCAAATGGGGCAGGAAAAACCACGCTCATTAGCCTGATGACGGGCCTGCTGTCGGTAGATGAAGGACATATCAAGCTTTTAGGCCAGGAAGTTGGCAAACATAACAATGCTGTTAATAAGCTGTTTGGCTTTGTACCGCAGGATTTCTCATTTTACCAGGAACTCAGCCCGGTGGAAAACCTGCAGTTTTTTGGCGCCTGGAGCGGTTTAGACAAACAAACCATTAAGCAACGTTCGGATGAACTGCTTGATATTTTAGGACTGGATGAGGTGCGCAATAAACCGGTCGACAAGTTTAGTGGCGGTATGAAGCGAAGGGTTAATTTAGCCATCGGCGTAATACATAAACCTGAAATTATATTTTTAGATGAGCCGACGGTAGGGGTGGATGTGCAAACCCGCCACGCGATTATTGCTTATCTGCTGGAATTGAATAAAGGCGGCACAACGCTGATTTATACCTCTCACCAGCTAAGCGAGGCCGAAGATCTTTGCAAACAAGTTGCCCTGATTGACAATGGCAAAATTATAGCACAAGATAGCTTAGACAAATTAATGGCCGATCATAAGCAGGAAAGCCTTGAACAGATGTTTTTGAACTTAACCGGAAAGGATATAAGAAACGATGTTTAAGTTAAAGGCCACCATAATAAAGGATATCCGCATTTTGCTGCGCGACAAGGTGGGCATTTCGCTGATGTTTGTGATGCCCATTATTTTGGTGGTGGTGGTTACCAGCATCCAGAACAGCACTTTTCAACTGGTTAACAAAAACCGGCTGTCGATACTCATCAATAACAGCGATACAGGGCAGGCAAGCAAACAACTGGTAAAAGCCATCGATAAAATCGGGATGTTTAGGGTATCGCAGGTAAAAGGCCCCCAAACTGAAAAATCAATAACAGAAATTATGCACCAGCGAGATGCGATGCTGGGTGTTATTATTCCTGCAAATTTCTCCGCCCGGGTTTCGGCAAAATCAAAAAATATTGCAGGCAAAGCACTAACAAGCTTTGGGCTGCAGGGCGATACGGTAAAAAAAGTTTACGATGTTGACCCGTTAACCTTGTATTATAATCCTATTCTGCAGGAATCAATCAGGCTATCGGTAAAAGGCGCAGTAGGTAGTGCCTTGCAACTTGTTGAAAGTCGGGAGACTTTAAGGAGCCTCTACTTTTCTATCAATGAAAAGCAACTGCCCGAAAGCCTTGAAAATGAAATGCTGAATAACAAAACTGCGATTAACGAAATCGCAGTAAGTAAAGACGGCACACGCATCACCCCGAACGCTACCCAACACAACGTGCCGGCATGGACTATTTTTGCCATGTTTTTCATCATTATGTCCTTAGGCGGCAGCGTAGTAAGGGAGAAGGTAAGCGGCAGTTTTATCCGTTTAAAAACATTGCCTACTAATTATATGGTTGGCCTTTTATCCAAACAGATAGTTTACCTGCTGGTTACAATTTTGCAGGCCGCCGTGATATTCTCAATGGGTATCTGGTTGTTCCCGTTTTTTGGGTTGCCGGCGCTCAATTTACCGTCCGACTTGCTGGCGTTAGTAAT
Organism: Mucilaginibacter flavidus; assembly: GCF_024055575.1. GTDB lineage: Bacteria > Bacteroidota > Bacteroidia > Sphingobacteriales > Sphingobacteriaceae > Mucilaginibacter > Mucilaginibacter flavidus. The sequence continues at coordinate 15,506 of NZ_JAMXOE010000003.1, forward strand.
TGTTACCATAATTTGCGGCTGGTGCGCGGTTAGTTATGCCATTTGTGTGGGCGTATTTGCCGATACGCAGGAACAGGCTAATGGCTTTGGTGCGGTATCGATAGTAATACTGGCGAGCATAGGCGGTTTAATGGTGCCGAGTTTTGCCATGCAGGGCTTTTTTAAGTCGGCGGCGGATATTTCGCCGATGCACTGGTGTTTACAGGCCTACTACACTTTATTCCTCGAAGGTGGGAAATTAAAGGATGTTGTAAACAATATCATACCTTTGTTTATTATTACACTTGTGTTTCAATTTGTAACCTTTATCGGGTTAAAACGAAAGAATTTAATATAATTGCCTCAATGGAGACCACAGCACTCAAAGAACAACTAAAAACCCAAATCATAAAGTTTTTAAACCTTACCGACCTTACCCCAGTCGACATAAAAGACGATGAGCCACTATTTGGCGATGGCCTGGGACTGGATTCCATTGACTCTCTCGAACTTATCGTACTGCTGAAAAAAGAATACGGCATAGATATCCGCGATCCACGTGAAGGCCGCAAAGTGCTGGTTGATGTGGCTACCATGGCGGATTATATCCAGGAACATTCAAGCAAGTAATTTTTTGTCTTAAAATTTTGTTTTTGCGAGTGAGGAACGAGCGTGGCAATCTCGTCGCAATGCATGGCCGCCATGTATAGCTATGAAGTTGCCTCCGCTAATCATCGGGACGCGGTGACAAAGTTGATTAAGTGCAAATGAAACTGCCTTGGAATTTAAAACAAACCCGATCTCCATCAACCAACTTAGCATTTACATTAATCTCATCGACGATTAATTTATAGTCAATTTTCAACAGAATAGCATTTGTTGCTGCCGGGACAATCATCCCAACAAATTTTAAATTACCCGCTTTTTTAAGCTGAACGGAATATCCAAGAGCGCTTTCTAAAACATCTTTTACAAGCTGTAACATACAAGCTCCCGGCACCACCGGCTGTCCGGGGAAATGACCTTTAAAAATAGAACTGCCGGGGTTGATGGATAAATTAGTTTTTATAACCCCATCTGTATGGATTAAGCTGTCTACAATAAATAAATCATCATTTCCTGCCGCCATGTCCCCAATTAAATAGCTGAAACCAGCATTAATGAATGATATTTATTTTGATAGTGGTTGTATAGCAATATTTTTTTCGAGGTAGCTGTAAACTCAGGGGTTTGCAAAACAGCCTTGGGTACTACTCCTTTTTTTACAATGTTCGCTGCCAACCATAAGGCAAATGTTGATGCCACAGTATATTCACCACAAAGGTGTTTGTAGGCGGCTAAAGTGGTGTTTTTAAACAGCGAATCGCAAACCTGGGTATAAACAGCATCATTCCTGGTGTCGCCGTTTTTGCCGGTTATCACAAGGTCAATATCCGCAGCTGTTAACGAATGCTCGTATAAAAATGCGGTAATGCGCTTTTCAACGTCGGTCGGTTTATAAAAGAACGTGTGTCCCAGCAACTCGGCCTGGTTGTCTGCCGATGCTTTATCTGTTAGCAGGAAAAAACCCGCACCTTCGCCGCCAATGGTTCCTTTTGTGTTATGGTCGTATAACGACAGATTGGTCACAGGCTCCCGCTTGTATAAACCCAAACGGGTTAAAACGGTAAAGCTGGTGTCCACCATTTCTTCGGTTCCACCCACCAGGATATTGTCGGCTTCCTGCTCAATTAAAAGCATAGTTGCATCAAGCAGTGCACTTTCAAACGACATGCCCTTGTGCACAAACGTGTTGTTATAGGCATGGCATTGCAGCATCAGCGCTATTTGAGCAGCTACTGTATTGTGGGTTGATTGTATAAAGGCGGTAGGGGGAAGCAACTCTTCTTCCTGTTCAATTATGCGGGTTAAAAAGGTAACGGTATCTTCCATGCAGCCAAACGCCGTACCGGTGATTATGGCGCCGGGCATTTCAACATTGCCGTTTATCAAGCATTCTTTTGCTGCAGATACGCCCATTTTTATCACATGGCTCATCCGCCGTATTTGCTTCGGATCGATGAACTTTTTATAATCGGGTTCAATGGCCCTTAAACGTGTCCCTTCATATTCAACAACGTCTGTTAAAAAGCCCTGGTTGCCAAAAGTATTTTGTGCCGATATACAGGCCGATGAGCGGATATATACTTTCATGGTTAAACTGCTGAAAATATTAAAGATGTACAATTGCCGCCAAAGCCAAACGAGTTCGACATTACGTGCTTTATATCCTGTCCTTTTAAATATTTTGTTTCAGGTTCAAATGGCAGGTCGCTTATCCTGGTCTTAAACCGCAGGTTAGGATAAATTAATCCGTGTTTGATAGACAATACGGAGAACACCGCCTCAATACCGCCGCTTGCACCCAGTGTATGCCCGGTAAATGATTTAGTCGAGCTTACAGGTGGGTAGTTTGGATCGAATAACCGCTTAACTGCAGTACCTTCAGCGCTGTCGTTATTTTGAGTGCCGGTACCATGCAGGTTAATGTAACTGATATCGGCCGGTTGCAAGCCGCTTTTTGCCAGCGCGCCTTTCATAGCCATGTATGAGCCGGTACCCTCAGGCGACGATGCTGTTTGGTGGTAAGCATCGTTGCTGTTATTATAGCCGCTTAGTTTGCAATAAGCAGGGTTGGTTAGTGTTTTTGCTACCTTATCCGAAACCAATACTACGTAACCGGCACCCTCGCCAAGATTTAATCCTTCGCGGTGCTCGTCAAACGGTTTGCAAAACTCTTTGTCCAGTATCATTAATGTATTAAAGCCATTTAACGTAAACTTGGTAAGGGCATCAACTCCACCCGCCACTGCTACGTCCAGCATGTTGTTTTTTATTAGCCTGGCGGCATAAAAAATAGCGTTGGCCGATGATGAGCAGGCCGTGCTGATGGTAGTCATAAAATCGGTAATGCCCAGCTGGTCGGCCACAATCTCCGTCATGCTGCCGCACTCGTGGTCGAACACGTTTTTCAGTTTGCCCTTGCTGTTATCGGCCAAAAACTCCACGAAAAAATCTTCGCTTTTATCCATACCGCCAACCGAGTTAGCCGAGACAAAGCCGGTGCGCAGCTCCTTTAAGTTTGGGATTGCGGCATCGTTTAATGCTTCGCGTGCTGCAACCAGGCTCAGCAGTGCTGTGCGGCTGTTGTGGGTGGTTGGCCCTGTAACAGCAATCAATTCCTCATCGGTTAATTTAACCTCGGCTACGGGCAGCTTATGGCGGTGTATGGTATTAAGCAAAGTAATCTCCGCCATGCCGGCTTCACCGCGTTCGAACGCAGCAAGGTGTTCCGTTACATTATTCCCTATCGCCGAAATTACACCCACACCTGCCACGTAAACTGATTGACTCATATAGCTATTTAAATAGTATTAAAAATGCTGTCTATATTTTCAGGCGAAAATAATAAAGCTTGTTCATTTTTTTTCTTTTCAACCAAAAACAAGGTTGCTTTGTAATCCTGCCCCAAAACATCGGCCCAGCCACAAATACAGGCTTGCAAAATATCATTGTCGAGCAGATAATTTACCTGTTGCGCTATAAAAGCTGCGTCGAATTTTTCCTGTATGAAAAAAGCATGCTCGCCTTTAAAATTATTCCTGATACAAATTTCTCCAATAACGATGTTGGGCAAGGTGTAAACAAATACGGAAGGGCTCGGGATATCACTTATGGTATCGAAATACTTGAGGTCGTTATCCAAACTTGAGTTTGAATTGGTCAAAACTACACCAATTTCCTCCGGTTCATAATTAAATCGTTCGAAATCGTCTTTCAATAATATTTCAGCCGTGAGCCAGCCCAGTTTGCCTAAATTATCCATTTTATAAAATTTTGGATAATTGAAGTGGAAGTGCTGGTAAACCGAAAGCAGAAATGCTGTAATATCAGTCCCCGGGTTTTTAAATAGCGTTATACCATTTTTATTTACCGCATTTTTGGCGATGGTGCAGGTGGATGATAAGTATTTGTTTGTTGCCAATTTTTATCTTGCTTATTTTCTGAACTGGGATTTTTCACCAGTTGTTTTATTTTTTAAGGCGTTCAGGATGGCTTTGCCGTTAAACTGATTTAAAGATTTACAGGATGCATTTTTTCATCATGATAATCTGTTAATCCTTTAATCATGGTTCATTTTCCAATTATCACCGCCGCATTACAGCCCCCAAACCCTGATGCTGTTTTAATAAAATTAACAGCATCAATTTGCAATGGAGATGTACACACGTTTACCTCGCTGGTTACGCCATTTTCTGCAAAGCCCAAAGTGGGTATCACCAGGTTCTCTTTTAATGATTGTATAAAAACAATAGATTCAATCAAACCCGCTGCGCCTAAAGTATGCCCGTAATATCCTTTTAAACTATTTAATGGGACCGATTGCAAGCCCGATAGGGCCAGAGCACTTGCTTCCATCTCATCGTTATAAACGGTAGCCGTGCCATGTGCTGATATAAAATCAATATCAGCTACGGCCAACCCTGCGTCGCTCATTGCTTGTTTCACTGCTTGCGCCAGCCCTGCCCCGGTGCGTGACGGCCCCGAAATATGGTTGGCATCATTGCTTACCGAGCCACCCTTGACTTTAATACTACCTTCAAATTTCTTTTGGGTGGATAGTATGATTGTTGCCGCTCCTTCGCCCAAATTCAACCCGTCACGACTTTTATCAAAAGGCCTGCAAACCGCCGGACTAAGTGCCTGGAACGATTGAAAGCCTGAAACTATAAACTTCGAAATAACGTCGGCCCCGGCTATCACAACGTTTTCATATTGACCAGCCTTTAACAAGCGCATACCAGTTATAATTGACATTACACCCGATATGCAGGCATTGGATATAATGATGGATTGGTTTTGAAAACCAAAATATTCTGCTACCAGTTTTGCGGACGCTGGCATTGCTATTCGTTGCTGTAATGCCGGGTTGTTTTCTTCTGTTTCCAGCAGGCTGATGTTGCCTTTTGTACTGGAGATTATTAAAACTGTTTTCTTTTCTTTTGGGTCGATGCCGCTATCGATTAAAGCATCGGCAATGGAGGCGATAAGCAGTTGTTCAAATTTTGTATAACCTTCGCCGGATTGGAGAAACCGGGCATTTTCATCAAATAATGAAGCATAAAATGGAATAGGGGATAAGTTTGCGTTGTTATGTTGTTTTACTCCCGATACACCATTTTTAAGCTGCTCAAAGTTCTCGGTCGTAGTTTTACCCAGCGGCGATAAAATGTTATCAGCAACTACAAAAACATCATGCTCACTAATCTTGCTCATAATTTATTCATCGCCTATAAATACTTTCATTTCGCATTGCGCCAGTAAATTGCCATTATGCCAAACCTTTCCATCAATTACGGTAACATTAAATATTTGGTTTTGTATAGTGATTTCGGTTGTTAACTCGTTGCCAACTTTGGGCAGATCAAAAACCTCGAAATCTTTAACAGCACCAATGTAGCCCGTCTCAACAGGTTTATTGTCTTTTTGTGCCATGTACCCCGCACGTAAAGCCGCAGTTTGCGCTATATTTTCCATCAATCCTGCTTCCTGGAAAACGCCGTTCTTCGCAAATACATTGTCGCGGTCAATTGTAAAACTGCTTTTGGTTGTCAATTCATCGGCATAAAGCAACTTACCCACCATTACAAAAGGTGCTTTTTGCGGAATAAGCGCGCGTATATCTTCAACCGGTAAGCCCATATCAGGAATATAAGCCCCCATTTACCGAAAGCACCTGCCCGGTTATATAAGAAGCATCAGGCGAGGCCAAAAAGGCCGCTGCATGTGCCACTTCCTCAGGCAGGCCAAAACGGCGGGCAGGAATAATCATTTTTAATTCTTTTTCATCAAGTCCTTCAGTCATGTCGGTTTTAATAAAACCGGGAGCAATTGCATTTACGGTAATTCCCTGCCGTGCAATTTCCTGCGCCAAGGCCTTGGTAGCGCCAATAACCCCGGCCTTTGCAGCCGAGTAATTGGTTTGTCCGGCCAGGCCCTTCAGGCCCGAAAGTGAAACGATATTAACTATTCGCCCGTATTTGTGGCTGAGCATGCTGTTCAAAACCAACCGGGTTACATGAAAAAAGCTGTCGAGGTTGGTTTTTAAAACATTGTCCCACTGCTCTTCGGCCATCCAGGCCATCAGGCTGTCGTCGCGGATGCCGGCATTGTTTATCAGTATCTCGATGTATTTATCTTTGTTGGCTTCAATCCAGCCCCCAAGCGTTTGTTTTATCTGTTCCCTATCGGCAACATCAAATGGCATCAGTTCGCCGCTGCCTCCTTGGTCTTGTATGGCGACCAAAGTTTTATTAGCCTCATCGATATTGCTTTTATAATTTACCAGCACATGGTAGCCCAAAGCCGCCAGCTTTAAGCAGATTGCCCTGCCTATGCCACGTGAGCCGCCGGTAACCAGTGCGCATTTCATTTGGAAAAGGATGTTATGTGGTCTGCTGATTCAAGAAAAGTTTTAACCCTTTCCAGGTCCTTATATTTTGGTGCATCCTCAATAAATACCGGGAATATCGCCCTCACTTCATCGTATAGTTTGCGTGATATAGTCGATAGCTTATCCTTGCATTCCAAATAATCTATCGCCTGTAAAATCGTCATCAGGTGGATGCCCAGCACCTCGAAGGAGTTATCGATAACCCTTTTAGTCATCAATGCCGCATTGCAACCCATACTTACTATGTCCTGGTTGTCGTTGTTGTTAGGTATGCTGTGCACATACATCGGGAACGATAAAGTTTGGTTTTCGGCGGTAGTGGAAGTAGCCGTAAACTGCATACCCTGCATACCAAAATTTAAACCCAGCACGCCAAGATTTACAAATGGTGGCAGCTTTTGATTCAGCTTGGCATTCAGTAGGTAATTTAACTGTCGTTCGGCCAGCATCGATACACGGGTCATGGCAATTTTTAATTTATCCATCTCCAGCGATACATAATCACCGTGAAAGTTACCGCCGTGGAAAATATTGTGGTTTTCATGGTCAATCACAGGGTTGTCGTTAACCGAGTTCAATTCATTTACAACCGTATTTTCAACCTGTGCGATGGTGTCATAAATAGGCCCTAAAATCTGGGTTACACAACGCAATGAATAATATTCCTGCACCTTATCCTCAAATATTTCATAGTCAAGGTTGTCGGGGTTGTATAAATGTTCTGAGCGGTCGCGTATCATTTTGCTGTCTTTCAAAATATCGCGCATCATGCCTGCGATAGCGTTTTGGCCGACATGGCGTTTTACCACGTTCAGTTCATGAGAATAATGATCGTCAAACGCTTCCACAATCTCGTTTATCATCGCCGAAAACAACACCGACCAGTTCAATAGTTTTTTAGCCTGTATGATATTGAGCATACCAATGCCTGTCATGGCCGAGGTACCGTTCAAAATAGCCAGCCCCTCGCGTATGTGAATAGACAGCGGTTTAATATTGAATCTGTTGAAGATATCCATCGTTGGATGAACGGCATCTTCAAAAATTACTTCGCCCTCGCCAATTAAAACCAGGCCAAGGTGGGCCAGTTGCACCAAATCGCCGCTGGCGCCCACACCGCCGTGTTCGAAAATACAGGGTGCAATGTCTTTGTTAATTAATTCTTTCAGTAACTCAACAACGTCGGTATGCACGCCTGAATATGCCTGCATAAAGCTGTTTAACCGGGCAATCATTAAAGCTTTGGATAGCTGTGCAGTCATCAGCTTGCCGCTGCCCGATGAATGGCTGCGGATAAGATTGTATTGTAGCTGCAATATATTATCCTCGCTAACCTTGTACTGCGCCATCGGCCCAAAGCCGGTATTTATCCCATAAATCAGCTTGTTTGACGAGAATTGTTTAAGGAACTCGAAGTTGGTGTTAATTTTATTTAAAGCGGCTGAATCGAGTGTAACCTCGTTTTTTTTAAATATCAGTTCAGAAAAATCGTTTAAAGAAAGAGGACTTTGTCCAACATGTATCATGGGCAAAAATTAATGTTTTGTCAGGGTGAATAATAATCCGCTAAAGTATAAAATATATGCAAAACGGGTTAATGTAAACTGCAATAACACCTGGAATGGGTTAAGGTTTTAGGTATTTACACTGGCAACGCGCAGGGGTGGTACGGCAACGGCAATAAGTTAAGGAAACCAGCAGTATTTAGCCCCCTCTAAATCTCCCCCGGTAGGGGAGACATTAGCTTCGCTCATGGCATTTTTCTTCAAATCCTTCCGCTAACCAGCGGAGAGGATTATTACATGAGGCCTTCGCCGTTTAGGTGGGGCTTCACGCCCGTTTATCAATAAATTTTATCGCTTTCCTGCTTGCCTCGCTGAATTGTATTTTCTGTATCTCTTCAGCAGTCACATATTTTATATGCGGACTAACGCGTAGCCTTGCCTGCAAATAAGCGCGTATCCGGTGATCGCATTCGTCCGTCAATTCGGCAGGCACAACGTATAGCGATACCTGGTCCATACCGATATCGTTTGATGATACCTCAATAACAAAATCCCTGATTTCTTCGCGCTCATTTAACAGTTCGAAAAGCGCCGGAGGGTATAGGGTAGTGCCTTTAAACTTAATCATCTGTTTTTTACGACCCATAATGGGCGAAAGTCGCAATGTTGTGCGGCCGCAGGTGCAGGGTTCGTCACTATATGTGCAAATATCCCCGGTTTTGTACCGCAGCAACGGCATGCCTTCCACGCCTAAGGTGGTAATGGTTACTTCGCCGGGCGTGCCGGGAGCCACCTGCTGGTCGTTTTCGTCAAGTAACTCAACAATAACCAAATCGGCCTGGTTATGGCCCCCCTTGCCTGCGCCACATTCTGTAAACGCGGTTTGCATTTCGGTGGAGGCGTAGGTTGAGTATAGCTTAATATCCCAACTTTCGGTGATTTTCCGGCCGAGGATGTTTAACGTAAAATCATTGTTTCGGATGTTCTCACCAATACAAACGGCCTTTTTTACCGAAGTTGAGTTGATATCGATGCCGCTATCATTTGCAAACTGGATCAGTTTTAAAATAAACGATGGCACGGCAACGATGGCAGTAGGCTTCAGCCGCTGGATGGTCTCCCACTGTAATGCCGGTACGCCCGGCCCAAGGCGGATTATACCTGCGCCAATTTTGCGAATACCCAGGTAATAAGCAATTCCGGCCATAAACTGCCTGTCGAGCGTGAGCATCAACTGATAAGTATCATCGGCGGAGCCATCAGCACATAAAAAAGAATTATACTCGTTATATGCCAGGCGGTTAAGGTCGTTTTCGGTTAATGCAATGGTTACCGGCCGGCCCAGTGTACCTGATGTTGAAGTATATTCAATGATTTTACTGCGCGGTACGCATAAAAAGTCATCGTTCTGTTGTTGCAGGTCATCTTTCGCAGTGGTTGGTATGGCACTGATATCAGCCAGCGTTTTTATGTTTTTTATGTCGATGTTGTGTTTTGCAAACAACTCCTTATAAAACGGGGAATTTTGGCTTACATAAGCTAAAAGTTCATGTAGTTTTTGCTGCTGCAAATGCGTTATTTCGTGCGAATGTTGATTGCTTTTCGTGACGATAGACATTGTAATGGTAGTTGTGTCCAAAATTAAAAAAAATGTGTTATGGATTGTTATATAAAGCCATAGGTATTAATATTGTTTTGCACTAACAAAACAACCGTCAGCCACAATTGTAACGTATATCAGTTATGACTATTAAACAGCCCTTATTAATTGCCGGTATATTTTGCATTTCGATTACCGCGAATGCCCAGGCAGTTAAATATAAAGATATTGTATTTGGTGGCGTAAAAACTACGAAAGACTTAAGCTACGACGGAAGCGATTCCACAGGCAAAAATAAAGCTCACCTGTTTGATTTATACCAACCCGAAGGCGACGAAACAAAAGGCCGGCCATTAATCATTTGGATGCACGGCGGTGGCTTTAAATTTGGCTCCAAAGCCGACAAAAGCGCCCAAATATGGAGCAAAACGTTTGCCCAACGGGGGTATGTTTGCGTATCCATAAACTACACCTTGAGTAAGAAACTGCCGTTTTTGAATTTCGATGAATTGAAGCGTAGCTGCTATTATGCCGTTTTGGATGCAAAAAAGGCGGTTGCCTATTTTAAGCAACATGCTGCCGAATATCACATTAACCCCGACAAAATTATATTAGCGGGCAATTCGGCGGGAGGGATGATAGCCCTTCAAACAGCCTTCGCCACTAATGCCGAACTTGCAAAATTTGCGGGCGTGCCCGAAGTTGATGCCGGCAAAGCTGAATTGCTAAAGGTTGAGGGCGTAATTAATTTATGGGGAGGTATTTTCAGGCTAAATTGGCTGAAAAACGCCCGTGTACCGGTGGTAAATATTTACGGCAGCAACGATGGTATAGTTGCACCGGCACACAAAGACACATCGTTATATGGCGGGAAAGATGTTTACGAAAGGGCAAAAACTTTAAACATAACAACCGGCGTGAAAGTTTTTGAAGGTTACTCGCACGAGCTTCGCAAGCATTTCAACCCTATTTTCTCCAGCGATAAGGGTACGCAACAACGCTGGCTTGAAGCCGGGCAGTTTGCGGCTGATTTTATGTACAACAATTTGTTTAAGTAATATCCTGCGCTATACCGTTTTCAAAACATAATTGTACATTTAACGTTATAAAAAACAATCATCATTAACCACTAACACATGAAATATTTAAAAATTTTAGTTGTGGCTTTGGTTTTAACTTTCAGCGTTGAATTTTCGCATGCAAAATCAATGACATTGACAGTTACACCAACGTATTTACAAATACGCAGGCCACCACCGCCGCCACCGCGCCCGCCAATACGGTTCCGCAGGCATCATCGCAGGCACCACGCAAGGATTCATATCCGTTTGCCAAAGCCGCCGCCGCACCCACCGGGTCCGGGGCTGCCGCCTCCACCGCCGCATCCGTGAGGAAAATAAATACAAAAGCCCTTCATATTGTTTGAGGGGTTTTTTGTTTGTCAGTAAACCTGGTTGTATTTTCCCAAATCTATCGCAGGGTCGTTACCCGGTTTTGGGCGCGACCTTATTTTAACTTGAGTTCGCTATAAGAATTTATGTTAAATATATAAATATCTGACTATGAGTATGTTTCACAGCGTTCCGGGTGTTCCGCTTGCAAAAATGGAACGCCCTATCCAATAAAAATGTTCTTTTGAACCTCGCTCTCACGATAATTACCGGGACTAACAGGCGTTTTGGGTGGGGCGCAAGTATGTTTAACCCGGGCTTATATTAAATTAATGTTAAATTTATGTATTAATATATGTTAGATATATAAATATTTGATAATGAGTGTGTTTCATAGCGTTCCGGGTGTTCCGCTTTTAAAAATGGAACGCGCTGCCCGATAAGAATGCTTTTTAAATCCAATCTCGCACGATAATTATCGGGACGACCAGGCGTTTGCGATGGGGCTGCGGGAAATTTATATCGAACTCACCTTATTTTAATTAGCGGGTTATATAAGTAGAAAAAGACCTGAACACAGCTTTTTTCAGAGCGATGGGTTTTAAACCAAACGCTATAAATGTAAAATTTGAGATATATTACTTTTTAAAAGCAAATTTCAGCACATTTCCCATCCGCAACTTATCGCCTTCGTTTGATATGTAAAGGTTGTTATCCTTATCAAAAGCAATGCCTTCCGGTTGACCAAATACCTGCGGATTTAACGGGTGCACCTCTTTAATCTCCCAGTTTGCACCGGCAACTATCAACATTTTATTTACTGACGACAAAATGTACCAATCGCCGGTCAGCGGACTACGACTAAGCCCGGACGGGTGGAATGTTATTTTCTTTTGGCCTGTCAGCTTCTCTATCTTTTTAACATCAATTACTGACTGCTCCGCGCTTGTTAGTGTCCCGTCGGCTGCAAGTTTCAACGTAAACACGGTGCTGGTTTTGCTGCTTTTTTCAATACTGCAATGTTTGCACAGCACGTATACTGATTGTGTGCTATCATCAGCAAACATTCCTTCATATTCGCCCTGCGGAAGCAAACCTTCCCATGCTCTGGCGTCGGCTGGCCGGTTGCTTTTTACCGACTGCAGCGGGAAAGTAAATAATACGCCGTCGCTGCGCAGCATAATCACCTGGCCGTTGTTGATAGCAACGTCCTCATAGTCGCCGCTTTTGCCAAATTTATAGCGCAGCATGTCCTTGTTACCGGGCTTGAAATAAAAGAGCGAACCCTTTTCATCCTGTTCGGCGTACATTGTATCAGCATTGCCTTTGTTAAATGCTATACCGGATATCTCGGTCAATTCATCCGGCAACTCATATTTTACGGGACGGGTTAAATCGTAACCTTTTGGACCGGGGCTTTTACTTTGTTGTTGCCCGGTGCAGTTAATGAGCAGTGCGCAAGTAAGCAATAGCAAACAAAGGTATCCCGGCATTAATGTATTTTTCATATTAGGTATACCGCTAATTTAAGGAATTGTTTAGTTAGGGGCCTTGCTTTGTTGAGCCGCGGAACGCAAAGAAGGCATAGGAAACGCAGGAATGTTTTTTCTCCGCGCTCCTATGCCTTCCCGCTTATTTTCGTGGGAAAATTGAAGCTACTTCTGCATTACCATTACCCCATTCAGCACCAGCGTACTGCCGCCATCAGCTTCGATGTTGTAAACGTTTTGCATTCCGCCCGCATGTTCGGTTTTCCTTAATACGGTAAAGGTTTCATATTTTCCTTTTTGCTCGTTAAGGCATAACACTTGTTGCCCAACAGCAACCTCACCGATTTTGAAGCTGCCCTGTTTGGTAAGCATTGGGTGATTAGGTGTTGCTTTTAGCACTTTAGTATTCAGGTTGATGTTCAAGCCCGCCGCTGTATGCTCTTCTTTTGCCGATACCAGCACCAGCTCAGTTATAGCATAGTTCTTAGCAGCGTGCACGGTGAGCTCTTTTACTTTTATTACCGATGATTTGTTAGTAGCCGGGTCAACAGTAATAACTTCATCACCGCTTTTTACATCTTTTATCAGCTTTTTGGCGCCGTTGCTCATGGTGATTTCTTCATCGCCCGGGAAGCAGATATCGTTGCCATAAGTTGCGGCTTCTTCCTTCATATCTTTACCGTTGTTCAGCACTTTATACTGTTGGAAAGCCATTTCTTTCGACAAGACGTATGACAACTTCAAGATAAAGTTTTTCTCAACCTTATTAATGTCGTCAATATCCTGGAAGTATTTTGCCCATACTTTGGCATCAGCGGTAAAGTCCGGAACAAGGGCCTGGTATTTTTTGCCGGTTTCGCTGGTGTAAAACACCATCAGACCAATTTCCTGCATACCCTGTTTGGCAACAAGTTTATAAAGGTCAACTCTTTTTTTGAGGCCGTCGCCACCGGTTATAAAATAGGGCTTACGGTTTTCATACCGATCGAGCACATAGGTATTGTCAAATTTCACGTAGGTGTCTTTGTCCAGATCGGCAATGGTGTAGGTTAACGCTTTGTTATATTCATCCAGGGTCAGCGGGCGTGGGTTAGGGGTAGCTGTTTGCGCCCTGGTGAATGATATGATTAGTAAAAAAGATAGTGTTAGTAGTAGGTTACGCATATTGTATTATATAAAAGTCTCCTTGTCATTCTGAACGCAGTGAAGAATCTTATACGCTGGACAAACACGCAGACAAGTATGGCGCATATTTATCAATCGTAGAAGATTCTTCGCTTTGCTCAGAATGACAAAAAGGGTGAAAGTTTTGTTAGATTAAGATAATTGTTTAAACGCATCGGCAAATGCTTCCATTTCGTCCATGCGGCCGATGCTTACGCGGCACCAGTCGGCGCCATTTAGCTTCCAATTGCGCACACCCACACCGCGTTTCATCATTTCGCCCACAAACTTGTTCCCATCCATTTTTAGGGGAAACATAACGAAGTTAGCTGAGGAAGGAATATATTCGTAGCCTTCCTTTTTCAATACCGAATAAAGGTATTCTTTCGAAGCTACCATCTTTTTCGCTGCATCTTTCATATAATCAGTTTCCTGGTATGCTGCAGTTGCAGCAGCTAATGTGGTTGCAGAAAGATTAAACGCGCCGCCGGTATAAATAGAAAGGGCGCGTATGGTGTCAGGCTGTGCTACTAAGTAACCACAGCGCAGCCCGGCAAAGCCGTATAATTTACTGAATGTACGGGCTACGATGATATTTTGCCCTGATTTTACACCGCCTATTAATGTAGTCCCCTGTGGGTCTGGCAGATAGTCAATATACGCCTCGTCAACAAAAACCATTGTTTTTTTAGACACGCGTTCGCAAAATGCTTTCAATTTATCAGTGTCGACCACCGTGGCCGTTGGATTGTTGGGATTGCAAATGTAAACCAGGCCGGTATTGTCGGTTACTTTTGCCTCCATTGCGTCAAGGTCCAGTTTGTATTCGCTGGTTAGGGGTACCTTAACCCAGTTACCGCCGTGTAGTTTTGCGTGGGTTGGCAGGTCATCGTACGATGGGTCACCCGTAATAATATCTTTCCCGCCTTTGCTGAAGTGCATTGCTGAGGCGAGCAACAGGGCCGATGAACCGGCATCCATCATGATGTTGTTTTGATGAATACCTTCAAAGGCAGCAATTTTACCCGACAACACGCCCATCTGCATAAAAGCATATTGGTAACTTAAATCAAGAGAGTCGGTTATTGCTTTTTTAGCTGCAGCTGATGGCCCGAAGGGGTTTTCGTTGGCAAGCAACCTTGCTTTCATTACCGCTGGGGCTTCCAATATCGCGGATTGGTCGGTTACCCGTTTAAAAGGAATGATTTTTTTTACCAGCGGCATTGCGGCCAGTTTGTTTATAGTACCCGCTGCCAGTGCCAGTCCCCCGGCCATCAGGGCGCTGGATTTTATCCAGTTTCTGCGGTTAATTGAATTTGCCATTTTCGTTGATTTTTTATGAGTTTTCAGTCAGTTTATTATTTATTTGTTTGTGCCGGGGTATGTTACCCTTTGGTCGGTCACGCGCGCATGTATGTCGGTAACCACACTCCGCGCCGATTCAAACGCACCGGCCATCCACGCGTTTAAATAGGTTAAGTGCTCGCCGGCAAAATAAACCTGCTTATCAGGCTTTAATAATATCGGGTATTGGTTTTTACGGGTTTCGTTGCTGTAAACCGCCCATCCGCCTAAATTGTATTTGGTTTTATGCCAGCTTACCGAAAACGAGCTTTCAAATTCTGCATCATATTGCGGGTGCACCAGCCTTCCTTTTTCCAGCGCTAGTTTTTCACGGTCAGCGTAGCTTAATTCGCCGGTGCGCTGTGCCTTTTCATTGAAATTATAGTAACCCAGCAATATCCCTTTTTTACCGAGATAATCGTATGACGGGTAAAAAATCTGCGTTAAATCGTTATTGGTATGGGTAATGCCGCCGTAAATGTGATCGTCTTCTTCCCAAAACCGGCGTTTAAACTGTAGGCCTATCTTGCCGGTTTGCATGTAGCTGATGTAGTCTATCGCGCGGCTCACATCGCCCGAGAAATTATTATTTACATTGCTCAGCACAGGCAAAGGCAGTGTGCAAATGCAAATATCGCCCTGTAAAACATGTTCGCCCTGCGCATCTCTATAAGTCACTTTTACACCATTGTCGATATTGGTAATATTGGTCACCTCGGCGCCAAGCTTTAAACTTTGAGCCACCTTTTTTTCCAACGCCTTAGCAATCTGGTCCATGCCGCCAATGGCCTGAAACATCGTCATTTGCAACTCGTAGGTATATTCGGCCACATTATAAAAATCCGGATCAAGCAGGCCGGATTGTATCATGGCTGCGAGTTTATGCGGGTCGGCAATTTTACCCGGCTTGTCGCCGGCACCCGGCGATTCAATATAACCACGCCTTGCTGATGCTTTGTACAGTTTATCCGGGTCGAGCCCACCTTCGGCCATTAAATATTCAATAACCTTTTCTGAATCTTCTTTAGTTAAACCAGTATCTAAACTGCTATGGTCAATACTTTTGGCAAGTAATTCGCTCATATACCCGCGTATGTCATTATGCACCTCGCGAACGCGGATTTTTTTGTTGGATAGGGGGCCTTTACCTTCGGCGAAGTAGTAGGAACTTTCGTTTACATTATTATAGACCTGTAAAGGGATACCAAATTCTTTGCAATAATGCAGGGTAAGCTGGTGATTATGTGGTATGCGTGAGGGGCCGGCGTTAAAGTACTGGCCATCGTCAAAGCGGGCGGTGAGTGTTGGTTTGTCTGTTTCGGTATTGGTGCTGCCATTGCGTACGCTCCAACATCGGCCGCCGGCGCGCTCGCGGGCCTCCAGTATGGTGCAGTTGTATCCTAGTTTGTTAAGCTCGTAAGCGCAGGTCATCCCGGCAAGACCGCCGCCTAAAATGATAATTTTTTTGCCGTTACCGCTCCCCGTTAAGTTAAATGCATGTGCAGGCGCGGCCTTTAGCATGCCTAAAGCCAGCATTGCAGGATAAGCGCCCCCCGCCAGCATTGCGCCCTTACTTAAAAAATTTCTCCTGGTAATTGTTTCCACATCAAATAGCGATAGTTCTGGCTGTTATTATAGCCTTAAATTTATGTTATTTTTAACAAAGCGCCAATTTTGTTGATAAAATTTGCCTTTGTAAATTATTATTTGGCCATTTTTTAAATGCTATTTAATAGCAGAGGTAATTTTTAGTGATAGTAAGATAGAATTCAGTTATAATTTGTCACACTGCGTTTTGTAATTTTAACCTTACAACAATTCCTGTTTGTTAATTAACCTGTATATTGGTTTAAATCCACAATTTATGATTAACTATTACCCATTCATCAACTTGAAAAAGGCTTTCATAACAACTTTACTTGCGATAGCTTTAATAAGTGCAGCTTCGGCCCAGCAACCGGGGCAAAAATGGCATTACAGCATGTCGGTTGAGCCTGCTACCAAAAAGTTGCACGTTAGCCTGGAACTTACCGGCAAGCTGCCTGATACAGTGGCCTTCAAAATGCCAACCTGGACCACCGGGTATTACCAGTTCATGAATTTCGGCAAAAGCGTATCCGATTTTATTGCCACCGATGAAAGCGGCAAGGCTATCGACTTTAAGCATCCCGACCAAAACACCTGGAAGGTAGCCGTATCCGGTAATAAAGTTATAAAGCTTAAATATGATGTGGAGGCTATCCGCAATTTTGTGGGCGGCAATTATGTTGACACGGCGCATGCCTACCTTTCGCCAGCCGGTATTTTTATGTACGGCGATAAAAATATTTTGCAGCCGGTAACGGTTAACGTCCAACAATACCCCGGGTGGACAAGGATCGCCACCGGCCTCGACCTTGCAGGCAGCGATTCGACCCAATTTAAGGCGCCTGATTTTGATGTGTTGTACGATGCGCCAATATTAATGGGGAAACTGGAGAAATTGCCAGGGTTCACGGTAGAAGGTATCCCTCACGATTTTATCGGCTATAAAATGGGAATTGCTGATAAGCAGGGATTTATGGACGATATGAAAAAAATTATCGAAGTGGGTTTGGGCATCATTGGAGAAATACCATATAAACATTACGTGTTTTTAGGTACAGGCCCCGGCGGTGGCGGTATTGAGCACCTTACTTCAGCCTCCGTTGCTTTTACCGGCAATGGCTTAGATAAACAGGCAGGTAAAATGCGGCTGTACAGCTTTTTGGCACACGAGTACTTCCATACGTTTAACGTAAAGCGTATCCGCCCCATCGAGCTTGGTCCGTTTGATTATGAGAAGGGCAGCAAAACCGAAATGCTCTGGGTGTCTGAAGGGTTTACGGTTTATTACGAGTATATCCTGATTAACAGGGCAGGTATTACCAATGGCCTGGAAATGCTTGGTCAGTTGCGCGCCAACCTGCTTAATTACGAGAAAAAGCCGGGCCACCTGTTTCAATCAGCCACGCAGGCTAGCCTTGAAACCTGGAGCGACGGGCCGAACGGGAGGGTTGCCGACGAGTTTAACAAAACTATATCCTATTACGATAAGGGCCCTGTGCTGGGTTTGATGCTTGATTTAAAAATAAGGCACGAAACCAAAAATGCCAAAAGCCTAGATGATGTAATGCGCAAACTTTATTATAGCTACTTTAAAAAGCTTAAACGCGGCTTCACTCCGCAGGAATTCAGGCAGGCGTGCGATGAAACCGCCGGTATTAAACTGGATGAACTGTTTGAGTACGCATCAACCGTAAAAGAAATTAACTACCATCTATATTTTGCCTATGCCGGGCTTGATATCGATGACGCCTGGAAAAAGCAGCCGGGCGCCTGGAACGGCATTACCGCTAAAACGCAAAAGGATTCGTTGTTTGTAACGGCGGTTGAGTATAAATCACCGGCATGGGAAAGCGGTGTACGGGTTAAAAGTAAGATAATCAGCATCGACGGGCAACCGGCTACCCTGGCTGCATTGCAGGCTTTATCAACAAATAAAAAAGCTGGTGATGCGGTAACCATGGAGATAGAGAAAAAAGGAAAAGTTGAGCAAATAAAAATCACGCTCGAAACAGAAATGTCGCGTAGTTTTGAAATAAAACCAATGGACAATCCTGACGAATTACAAAATGCCATTTACAAAGGCATTTTTGAAGGCGGACATTAAGCCTGAAATATTACGTTTAAAAACGCCTGGTCCGCTTATTTGCGGGCTGGGCGTTTTTATTATATCCCGATGAATTTTCGTGATAATTGGTAGCAATTAACGAAATGTCGTTACAATAAAATTAGTATTTATATTTTAAGGTATTGATAATGAACTATTTAAAATTTTGGTAGCATTATTGTCTCCGTCAATCGTCTTTGTAATTAAACAACGATCAAAATTTTTTAGCTATGGAACATTTTATTTATATTTTCACAAGGATAGTATTGTTTGCCTGCATCACCGTAATCGGTTATTTATTTGCCGTTCCCGAGAAGGGCACTGCGGATGACTGGGATATTTAACAGCGTAAAACGCATAATTACCCACATATTTTAATAATTATGCTAAACTGATAGCCGTTTTTGCTTATTTTGTTACCGGTTACAAGTAAAAAAGTAACATCTACCCATGAACTTTATGCTGATACCATTTAATGGTGACAAATGGCGAATATTAAAGAAATGCTTGCGCGCAGCATTGCTCGTCACGATAAGTTTTGACGGATTTTCGCAGGCGCAGATAAAAAATGACAGCATTAAAGTAGCCGTTCAACCCGGATACGATAGTGTTAGCGGTTTTCACCGTTTCCTATTAGGAGAAAGCTACCGGAAATTGTGGGCCGAACTGATTAATATCAAGATATTTCATTTAACACGGGAGAAAGGCGGGCTTACTATTGAACAGCGTGGCGGCGGTATGCAAACCAAATCGTTGCGCCTTAAAGATGCCGCCGGTCAGGAATGGGTTTTGCGCACCATTCAAAAATATCCCGAAAAAGTATTGCCTCCTAACCTTAGGGCAACTATCGCAAAAGACATTGTGCAGGACCAGATATCGGCCGAGCACCCGTTTTCGGCACTGGTAGTTCCGCCGTTGGCTGAAGCCCTCGGCGTGCCGCATGCCAGCCCACAGATTGTTTATGTGCCCGATGACCCTGCATTTGGCAAGTATCAACAAGACTTTGCCAACCAGGTTTTTTTGTTCGAGGAGCGTGAACCACTGGATGCGGAAAAGACTGACAATACAGGTAAGGTCCAAAAAAAACTCCATGAAGATAATAACACCCGCGTTGATCAAAGCTTGTTTTTAAGGGCCCGATTACTTGATTTTTTACTGGGCGACTGGGACCGTCATGAAGACCAATGGCGCTGGGAAAAGAAAGAAGATAACAATGGTGGCACCGTATATGAGCCCGTGCCCCGCGACCGCGACCAGGTTTTTTACGGCACAACAGGCGCTATACCTTGGTTTGTTTCGAGGCATTTGCTGATGTCGAAATTTCAAAGTTTTAACGACCATATACGAGCTATAAACCGCTGGAATTTGAACGGGCGTAATGTTGACCGTTATTTTTTAAACGGGCTAAGCGAGCAGGATTGGGAAACGCAGGTAAAATACGTACAGGATAAGTTGAATGACCAGCTCATAAACGAGGCGATGAAAAAAATGCCGCCGAATATTTACCGGCTCTGCGGTGCCGAACTCACTCAAAAGCTAATAGCCAGGCGCAATGTATTGATGCAGCAGGCTTTAAAATATTACAGGTTTATATCACAAACAGTTGAAATTCCAGCGTCAGATAAGCGCGAGCAGTTTGACATTACCAACCAGGAAGATGGTAAAGTTGCCGTTAAGGTTAACAAAATAAAAAAGAGCGGCGAAGCGGGGCAGATAATTTACCAGCGGACGTTTGACCCAGCAGAGACCAGCGAAATAAGGCTTTATGGCCTTGGTGGCGAAGATGTTTTTTTGGTGCATGGCGATCATCACTCTTCAGTTACGGTACGGATGGTTGGTGGCGACGACAATGACACATTTACTTTCGATAAGGATATCAGCGGTAAGGGCAACAGGTATGTATATGACAGAACCGACGAAAAGAATACTTTGCCTTTGAGCTCTCAGGCACACATGCGTACTTCGACTGATACGGGTGTAAATAAGTTCGACAGGAAAGATTTTAAATACAATTTTTTACAGCCACTGATATTAGGCAGCTACAACAGCGACTACGGGCTTCAGTTAATGACCGATTTTATTTACCAGAAACAAGGTTTCAGGAAAGACCCTTATGCTTTCAGGCAAAGCCTGATGGTTAACTATGGCTTTGGTGCAAATTCGTTATTATTAAATTATAATGGCGAGTTTAAACAGGTTTTCGGAAAGAGTGATTTGGTAATTAATATACTTTCAAAAGGGCCTAACTACCAGAGTTACTTTTTTGGCCTTGGCAACGAAACACAGTTTGTTAACGCTGGCGATAAAAAGCGCGAATATTACCGCAACGTTTATAATTTTTTAAACGCCGATGTAAGGGTGCGGCATGTTTATGACAATTGGACTGTTAGCGGCGGCGTTATAGCACAATACTACAATGGGGATGAGGAAAGTAACCATAATCGTTTTTTAAATGATTACAACATACTTTATCCCAATCAAAAAGTATTTAAAACCGAAAGCAATCTGGGCTTCATTGCCGGGCTTAAGCTTGATACCCGCGACAAAGGCATAATACCGCATAACGGAATTCTATGGAATACAACCGTTAGCGGATTAAAGGGACTTAACGAGGGCGCACACAGCTACGGACAGGTGACGACAGATTTTAGTTTCTTTTTAAACCCGGATAAAGACTCTGTTTTTGTGATAGCAAATCGCATTGGCGGCGGCACCACTATTGGCAACGCTTCATATTATCAGCAATTACAGTTAGGCGGCATACAAAACTTGCGTGGATTTTATAGCGGCCGCTTTACCGGCAAAAGCATGGCCTACGATAATTTTGAAGTGCGCCTGAAATTGTTCGATTATACATCGTACATATTACCTGGTACCTTTGGCCTTGTTGGTTTTAACGATGTGGGACGTGTTTGGACGCCCGGCGAATCATCAGGCCAGTGGCACGATGGCTATGGTGGCGGGTTCTATCTTATCCCTGCGCAATTGATTTTAGTGCAGGCAGTAGTCGGCTTTTCAAAGGATGGAACTTACCCGTATATTTCGGCGGGGTTTAGATTTTAAGTCAGGACGAATTTGATTGTTGCGTTAAGAGGTTTCAATTGCGGCTAGGTTTAACTGTTTATACAACTCTTCGTAATTAAAAGTCACTTCAATTGGTCTGTTCTGGTTGTGCAATACTGCAACTCTTATGGCCTTTAAGCCCGAAACGCCCTGCAAGTCTTCCACCTCAAACTCCTCAATTTTGGAGGCAAGTATGCCTTTGTCCTGTAGCAGGTTTACATATTTCATGTAATCCAGCTCTTCTTCAACTTTTGAGAAAATGATGGTTATTTTATTCTGCTGGGTTATCCGCTCCCTGGTGCCTTTGATGTAGGCCTTATCGATGCGTTTTTTTATAACCTCGTATCGAATGTTATAGGCTCCGTCAATATCGAAATGTTTTTCATCCATCCGGAAGCGGATTGATATCGGGGTGCTGAATATTAACACCAGTGATGTAACCCCAAGCGGGTAAGGCAAGGTTTTTTTAAGCCGGTATTGTTCAAGTGCCATTTCGCATAATACCAGCAACTGCCAAAGCCGCAAATGTTCTAAATGGGTGGCATTAAACTGTTGGGTTGGAGCAATTGAATCGCCTACGTATAAATTATGTTCAACACCATCTGTTTTAAACCGTTCGTAATAATGCGGAAAGTAGGCCTGTACTTCGGCTTGCCGATTATCCAGAATATCAATCAGCTTTTCGTTTATAAGCGTCAGGGTAGTTTCATAATTATGGCGGTTAGCATAAAAGTCACCGGTTAATTTATCAGTGTGTTTAAAATAGTCTTTAACCTGCCTGGCAATAACTTTTGTATGCTTTTTGTTCTTTATTAATAACGGGTGGATATGTTCTCCCAGGTAATGCTCAATTTGCTGCTCGCTGTCCGCCTTAATGCCGGTAGAAAGGTCTTCAATGAAGGACTTTAAATCCAAAAGTTGTTGTTCGGCATTGGTAACGCAGTTGCTCTGTTGCAGCTGTTCAAACAACGAGACTAATACGTTAAGCTGGTTAATTAAATCGTTGGTGACACTCTGGTTACGTGTAACTGATGAATCCTTAATATCAATCTGGCCATACAAGGGGTACACATCATGAAACACAATTTCTTTAGGGTGATAATCCTTACCTGCATTTTTACTGCGGATGTATTTCATGGCCTCATCCCTAAATTTCCAGTTTACACTTGGGTGCAGCACCGTGTAGTTTTTTTGGATAACTGCCTGTACCTGGTTTTGCAGATCGGTTACTTTGCGATAAATAGTATCCACTATAAACGGCATTACAATTTCCAGCTTTTTGGCATTAACGCTGTTAAGGTCGCGCGTACGTTTTGATACAAGCTCCAATACGCCCAACAACATTCCGTTTTTAACAATAGGGGCCAGTATAAAGCTTCGAATATTCTGTGCTGTAAAATGCTGAGATAATTTACTATCGGGATTGGCTGCAGCAAATTCTGGCAAATCGGTAACCGCCAGTGTTTTGTGCTTTTTTACCAGCGTTTTATATGAGCTGGATAACAACATTTTCTGACAGTCGGTATCGGTCCTGCCTTCAAGCATATAGCTTTTAACTTTTTGACCGAATGACGTATGAATAAATCTATCGTTTTCAGCATCAAAAGATGTAAAGCCAATGTGTAGGTCGGGTATTTTAAATATCGACCTGAATATGGTTTCCAGGCTCCCCTGTAATTCCGATGAATCAACGTCGGCCAGCAAATTGCCTTTTAAGCTTGAAACTGCATTTTCTACCGTTGCGTCAAACAACGTCATTATGCCAAAGCCGTTCAATTGCCAGCTGTTTGGAGGAAATTTTTCTTTCCACAAACCCAAATCGTCATAATTGTCCATCAACTGGTCAATTTCATCTTTGTTTAGCATTTTAGCTTTTTCAGTGGGCAGTATCTCTAAAAAGTCGGCGTTGTACAATATCCGGTAGTGCTTTACTATTCCATCGGCTGTTGGTATATCGTAAAAAAGTGGCTTGCCAAAATCAAGGCGGGTACCGTAAAATGCATTAAGGATAATGCAGCAGCTCATTATGTAAAACTGGTGCTCATCAAAATCACGGATGTTAAATTCAAACTGCGTGCCGGCAGCCTTAAGTATGTTTTTAAAACGCTCGGTGTAATTAAAAGTAAGGCCGAGGTAGGGGATGCTTACTGCTTTTATTTCATTAAGTGAAAGTATTTGCGGAAATAAATCGGTCAATAATTCAGCAATCAATGCTTCGTTGTTGTTGATCTGGTCAATGCTTTTTATACCCTCTCTCAGTTCGGGGAACTGTTTGATTTTTTTTAAAAGCAGTTTAGCCTTTTTTGTTTCTGTTCCGTTTTTTTTTGCCGCAGTTTCCTCCAGCCTTTCAATTATTTTATGAAACGAAAGATTAATTTGAAACGGATTATCTGCGAATTGCGGGAATAACATAAACTTAACTAAGTATTACAACAAATTTACCAAAAATTTGCCCTTTAAGTAACTAACGTAAAATTAGGTAAGTGCAGACGAATGGTTTATTACATTAAATACACTTTCAGTTTAAAATAACTTAACGGAGAGGTACTTAGTTTTATTTTTTTATAAACATAAGTGTCGCTGCCGATACTTTGCCCTGTACTGCACACGCAGCCACATCTGCAAAGATGATTAGGCGCGAACATCACTTAAACAAATTTTACTTATTAATAGTTGTATCAATAATGTCAGCGCAAAGTTTTTATTGAAAAATATAGCTATGCAATAGGGTATTTGGCACATTTTTGCAGACGGATTACTTATTTTTACGTCATTAAGCAAGTTGCCATTATTTAAATCAACCACAAATAAAAGCTAATTTGCGCTACAAACTATCGGCAAATCATGAATTACCAGGTACTACTTGAACAGGCACAGGATTATGTGCTAACGTTTTATAAAACGCACGATACATCAAACTTGTTTTACCATAACCGTAACCATACCGAGGATGTTGTTGCCGCTGCTATAAAAATCGCCAATCATTACCAGCTAAGTGATGAGGACTTTTTCATAGTAACCGCAGCAGTTTGGTTTCATGACCTTGGGTATATGGTTGATATTGCAACCCACGAAGAAAAAGGTGCCGCCCTGGCAGTTGATTTTTTTACCGAACAGCATGTTGACACAAAACTGGTGGGCCTGATAGAAAACTGTATAATGGCAACCAGGATGCCACAGGCGCCCAATACCTTACTCGAAGAAATTGTTTGCGATGCTGATTTGTTTCACCTCGGTACTGATGAGTTTAAGGACAAAGACAAGTTGTTGCGTAAGGAAATACAGTTGCTGTACCATGTTGAAATAAGCAAGGAGCAATGGTATGCAAAATCAATAAAGTTTTTAGAAAGCCATACCTACCACACCGATTTTTGCAGGCTGTTGCTGAATGCTACCAAAGAAGAAAACGTGGAGTACCTAAAAAAACGACTGGCCAGGGAGGAAAATGAACAGGCTAAGGAAGAAAAAAAAGGTGCCCCACAGGAAATGAAATTTGATACTACCATTGTTGAAGATAACAACATGGCACATAAGCCCGGCGATGATAAGCATGATACCGGCAAAAAGAAAGTTAAGGACGAGGACAAGCCCGAAAAAGGGATTGAAACCATGTTCAGGATCAGTTCAAGCAACCACCAGCGGTTAAGTGATATGGCCGACAATAAAGCACATATTATGATTACTGTTAATTCAATTATCCTTTCGGCGGTGTTAAGCTTATTGTTACGCCGGTTAAGCGAATACGGATACCTGGTGGTGCCAACTTTTATTTTACTGGCCGTTAGTTTACTCGCCATGACGTTTTCTATCTTGTCAACCCGGCCATCTATACCATCCGGCGTTTTTACCAGGGACGATGTCGACAGTCATAAGGTTAACCTGTTGTTCTTTGGTAATTTTTATAAAGCTACGCTTGATGATTACAACTACGGCATGCAGAAAATGATGCTGGATAAAGACTTTTTGTACGGCAGTTTGATAAGGGATGTGTATGCCCAGGGTGTTGTTTTGGGTCGTAAATATCGCTTATTGCGGATAGCATACAACATTTTTATGTTTGGCCTTATAATTTCGGTTATAGCATTTATTATAGCCGCTGCTTTTTTTGGCAAATTACCCACCAGTCCAGCTAACTAAATGGAACAACGGCGTTATTTTAACCGCGATTTAAGCTGGCTGTATTTTAACGAAAGGGTGATGGAAGAGGCTGCCAACCCTGGCGTTCCACTTTTGGAACGCATAAGGTTTTTGAGTATATTCTCTTCAAACCTCGATGAGTTTTACCGCGTGCGCATGCCAGTTTTACGGGCGCTTCAAAAAATAGGCGAAAAGGACACTAATGCTATTGATGCCGATGAGCGACGTGGCATTTTAAACCAAGCCAGGGAATTGATAAATGCCCAGCAGGAACGCTTTGGGCAGATATTGCGGCAGCAGCTGATACCGGCATTTAAGGACGAAAATATACACCTGCTTTATAACGAGCCATTTCCGGATGTAGTTAAGGATGCGGTAAAAGAATATTTTTTGTCGGAAGTATTGGCGTTTCTGCAGCCTGTAAAATTAGATGAAGATCATTTCTTTTTCCCGGAGAACAACAAATTATATTTCGTGGTAAATTTACTGTCGGACGCCCGAAAAGAAGAGATATTTTTTTTAAACATTCCTTCTGATGAGTTGCCGCGATTTTTTACTCTTAAAGCTGACGAAACAACCTATATTGCTTTTTTAGATGACATCATAAGGTATAACCTCGACAAGGTATTTTCCGGAGCTAAAATAAATGGCTGCTACAGCATTAAGATAACCCGCGATGCCGAACTGGATTTAATGGATGAATATCCGGGCGACCTTTCGGAAGAAATTGATAAACAGCTTAAAAAGCGTGACTTTGGCCTCGCAACCCGATTTCTGCACCAGGCCGATATCCCATTGCGCACCCTTCAACTGATAACACGCAGGCTCGACCTGCAAAGCGCTAATGCCACAGCAGGGGGAATGTATCACAATCTGAAGGATTTTTTTGGGTTACCTGTTAAAAATTCTAAACTATCTTTTGATGATTGGAAGCCGGTAAACCGTAAGGGATTGAGCCAGCTTGCAAGCGATAGCAGGGACATGATTATCCATACACCTTACCAGAGTTATCACTCAGTACTGCGTTTTTTTAACGAAGCGGCGATAAACCCCGATGTTAAAGAAATCTATATTTCGCTTTACCGGGTGGCTAGTAATTCGCGCATTGTAAATGCATTGATCAGTGCAGCAAAAAACGGCAAGCACGTGCAAGTGATGGTTGAATTGAAAGCCCGGTTCGATGAAGCCAACAACCTGAAATGGGCCAAAAAAATGAAGGATGCCGGGGTTAAAATTGTTTACAGCGTAAATGCGCTTAAAGTACATGCCAAAATAGCCGTGGTGAAAACACTGAGAAACGGGCGCCTGGTTTATTCGGGTTTGCTGGCTACGGGTAATTTTAACGAAGCGACTGCTAAATTTTACACCGACCATGTGTTGTTTACCTGCAACCGCGATTTATTGCGCGAGATGGAACTGGTATTTATATTTTTAAGCAAGCGCAAAAAACCGGCAGACGAAAACCTGGTTGAATTTAAGCATTTGCTGGTTGCACAATTTAACCTGCAAGCCAAATTTATTGAACTTATTGACAGAGAGATAGCGTTCGCAAAAGCGGGCAAACCTGCAAGCATCATTTTAAAAATGAATAACCTGGAAGAGCGGGTGCTGATAGATAAGCTTTATGAAGCATCGCAGGCGGGAGTTAAAATTCAGATGATAGTACGTAGCATTTGCTGTCTGGTGCCGGGTGTTAAAGGCATGAGCGAAAATATCACCATCCGGCGTATTGTAGACCGCTACCTGGAGCATGGGCGAATATTTATTTTTAACAACGAAGGTAAGCCTGACGTATTTTTAGGCTCAGCTGATTGGATGAACAGGAATATTTACCACCGCATCGAGGTGTGTTTCCCGGTATACGACGAGGACATAAAACGGGAAATTATAAAAATCGTCGCGCTGCAATTGCAGGATAATGTGCAGGCAGTTGCCCTAAATCAGGAATTACAAAATGTACCGTTAGCAAAAGATAAGCCGGAGATGCAGGCACAGCGGGAGATCTACAGGTTGTTATCAGGGAATTAAAACAATTCCTCTTTCAGGCTTCCCCGCGCGGTTTTTTAGTTTTTTCATAAACCACACTCTGGCGAGGTCATTTACGGCAATGGCCTGTTTTGTATATCATCCATAGCGATTAGTATCGCCTGGTTTGCATTCTCACCGATAAAAAATGCATTTAAGTAAACAGTCGGCACAATCTAATAGAGATTTACGGCCAGGCCGGTCAGTTCAACGGGTAAAATATCACCTGTTTGGGGTATTTTTATCACGCCCGATATACCCGAGTTTTGCTGTTGAAAAAACGGTAAAACTATTTAAGGGTGATAGTTTGGTAAAAAGCTAAAAACCGGGAAATATTTTGGGGATAATTAGCCGCAATATTGCGCAAAGCCAGGTTGCACTTAGCGCGGACTACCAAATTATAGTATTGTGGATAACTTTTTGCATGTTAATTACGGGGCAATTATTTCGGTATCCGAAATTCAAATGTTGTTTTAAAACACTTTCGACGAAGATTTAAGAAATTTATACAGCCGCTACAGCAACATTGATATTTACCTAGTGTTAATATAAAATGAACTTGGTATGATTTTAGTATATTATTGTTTAGTTAAACGCTCCCTAATCGTTTTAATGTAATTGTTTTAATAGAATGGCGCGCTGAAGAAAGCGGCCTGATGGTGATATTTTTTTATAAATTTATTTATGAGCACAAGATTTAGGTTTGTTTATTTGTTAATTGCTTTTGTTGGATTAGGGTTACTTGGTTATCTTGCTTTCGACACATACCCCTACATAAATTTTGGTCACATACTGCTGGTAACGAGTGGCGATATGGTATTTTTTTTCCTCGCTTATAAAACATACCCGGCATAAAAATCCATACTTTTGCAAAATATTGTTTACAACCGGTACCGTTCCCGGTAAGTATTTGAATAATATTTTCCACAAATTTGTTGATAAGCTGATATTCGATATGATGGCACGCTGTAATAGTGTGCCATTTTTACTTTTTAGCAATGTTTGCATAGGCCATTACAGCCATAATGCTAATTTTAACAAATTTTAACATTTATCTCCCACATTTTAGTGGCAAAAAATTCAGTATCTGTTTAAGTTTGCCTACCAAAAAATAATAATCATTTAATGGAAGAAATAAATAGTAATACAGGGCATACCGCAACTGATGCCGTAACAGGTAACACTTCGTACTCGATGGACATCAGGGCGCTGAACGAAATGATTCAGAAAGAGAGCGCGTTTATCGATATCCTGAAAATGGAGTTGGATAAAGTGATTGTAGGCCAAAAATATATGGTGGACCGCTTACTGATTGGTTTACTGGCCGATGGGCACATCCTTTTGGAAGGTGTACCCGGTTTGGCAAAAACGCTGGCTATAAATACGCTATCAAAAGCGATACAGGCCGATTTTAGCCGCATACAGTTTACACCCGACTTGTTGCCCGCCGATTTGCTGGGCACCATGATCTACAACCAGAAAAAGGAAGAATTCATAGTGCGCAAAGGTCCGCTGTTTTCGAACTTTATATTGGCCGATGAGATAAACCGTGCGCCGGCAAAGGTGCAAAGCGCATTGCT
Source organism: Mucilaginibacter flavidus (assembly GCF_024055575.1). Taxonomy (GTDB): domain Bacteria; phylum Bacteroidota; class Bacteroidia; order Sphingobacteriales; family Sphingobacteriaceae; genus Mucilaginibacter; species Mucilaginibacter flavidus. The sequence goes on from NZ_JAMXOE010000003.1 coordinate 44,968, forward strand.
CGAAGCGATGCAGGAACGCCAGGTTACCATTGGCGATAACACTTTCCCGTTGCCAACGCCGTTTTTGGTGTTAGCTACCCAAAACCCGATTGAGCAGGAGGGAACGTACCCATTACCGGAAGCACAGGTTGACCGCTTTATGCTTAAGGTCGTTATCGGATATCCTAACAAGGAGGAAGAGAAGCGTATTATCCGCTCCAATATTGCTCCCCAGGGTATGTTAAAGCCGAACGCTGTGGTTAAGCCGGAAGACATTATCAGGGCACGTAAAGTGGTGCGCGAGGTCTATATGGACGAGAAGATTGAGCAATATATTATTGATATTGTTTTTGCGACCCGGTACCCCGACCAATACAAACTGGCTAACTATAAAAACCTGATCAGCTTTGGGGCATCTCCAAGAGCTAGTATAAACCTGGCCCTGGCTGCAAAGGCCTATGCCTTTATTAAGCGCCGTGGCTATGTGATACCTGAGGATGTGCGGGCAATTTGCCACGATGTTTTGAGGCACAGGATAGGATTAAGCTACGAAGCCGAAGCCGAAAGCATGACATCGGAGGATATTATTACCGGGATATTGAATTCGGTAGAAGTACCTTGATATAGAGTCAAGAATCAAGAGACAAGATTTTAAGATCAAGAGAAAGTATGGGGAGTCGGGGCTAAGTATCAGGAAAGGAATAAAGAAAATTTTTCCCGTCTTGATTCTTGACTCTTGGCTCTTGAATCTCAATAAAAATGGCGCGAGACACAAAAGAGCTGTTAAAAAAAGTACGGAAGATAGAGATAAAAACCCGCGGGCTGAGCAATCACCTGTTTTCGGGCGAATACCACTCTGCCTTTAAGGGGCGTGGTATGGCTTTTAGCGAAGTACGCGAGTACCAGGTAGGCGACGAGATCCGGACCATCGACTGGAACGTAACCGCTCGTTTTAATCATCCTTACGTAAAGGTGTTTGATGAGGAGCGTGAACTTACTGTAATGCTGTTGATGGATGTGAGTGGGTCAGAAAACTTTGGTACACAGGCCCAGCAAAAGCAGGATTTGGCTACCGAGTTGTGTGCGGTGCTGGCATTTTCGGCTATTCAGAATAATGACAAAGTAGGCGTGATATTTTTTAGCGATAAGATTGAGAAATTCATTCCGCCCAAAAAAGGCCGCAGCCACATTTTGATGATTATACGCGAGCTGATTGATTTTACACCGGAGAACAAAGGAACTAATGTTGCCGAAGCATTGCGGTATTTTACAAGTGTGATAAAAAAGAAATGTACGGCATTTATCATGAGCGATTTTATGAGCCCGGCTTTTGAGAACGAGCTGAAAATCGCGAACAAAAAACATGACATTATAGCCCTTAGGCTATACGACAAACATGAAGAAGAATTCCCGGATTTAGGGCTGATACCTATTAAGGATGATGAAACAGGTGTTATAACCTGGATAAACACAGGCGACCCAAAGGTGCGCACCGCTTACAAAGCCGATGCCTTGCGAAGAAACGCAGCCTTGCGCGATGTTTTTAGCAAATCGGGAGTAGATGCAACGGATATAGGTACCCACGAGTCGTACGTAAAACCTTTAATGACATTGTTTAAAAAACGGGGAAAGAAAAGGTAATGAAGAATAGATGTTTTTATAGTTTCCTGGTTTTAGTATTGCTTACAGTGGGTATCGGTTTTAAGGCCCATGCGCAAAATATAACTGTCGAGGCTAAGTTGGACCAACCAACCATCCGCATTGGCGACCAAACCAATCTGCGCCTGGTTGTTCATCAGCCTGCAAAAGAAAAAGTAAATTTTCCGAAACTGATTGATAGTATAGGTGGCAAGCTGCAGATAGTTATTATAAAGCTGGATACGGTTTTTGACAAAAACGATCACAACCTGGCCACGGTAACCCAAACGTATACCCTCACCTCGTTCGACCAGGGGAGCTATACTATACCTTCTTATGCTATTGGCTCCTCAGCCGGTGTGCTAAAAACCAATGAGTTGACTTTGATGGTGCAAACTGTACAGGTTGATACTACTAAAGCTATTTATGATATCAAGCAACCGCTGGCGGTATCCTATACGTTTTTCGACTGGCTGAAGGACCATTGGGTGTGGGTGGTGCTTGGCTTGGTCGTAGTAGCCGGGGGTATTTATTTAATATGGTATTTACGCAAACGGCCGAAAGTTGAAAAACCTGTGGTTGAAATTAAACCTGATGTTCCACCGCATGCTATCGCCATAAATAAATTGCAGCAACTACGCGATAAAAAATTATGGCAGCAGGGCGCTATAAAAGAGTATCACAGTGACTTGAGCGATATTTTACGCGAATACCTTGAAAAACGCTATGTGATAAAAACCCACGAGCGCACCACCGACGAAATATTTGCTGCGTTAAAATACATGGATATTGCCAATGATTATCGCATAAAACTTACCCAGGTATTAATATTGGCAGATTTGGTGAAATTCGCAAAGGAAAAACCATTGCCGGTTGATAACGAACTGAGCATGGAAAACGCACTAACCTTTGTGCTGAAGACACAACAGGCGCCGTCAATGCCTCAACAGGCGGAAGGAGGGAGTGCCGGTGTTTAAAGGAATTGAGTTTGCCCACCCGGGGTTTTTCTGGCTGTTGCTACTTATCCCGGTAACTATAGCCTGGTACATATGGCGCGAACGCAAACTGTATGGTTATTTAAGCGTATCCGCTGTGAAAGGGTTCTCGCTACCCCAAAAAAGTTTAAAACCAATGTTCCGGCACTCTGGCATTGTGCTGCGCAGCCTTGCTTTGGCAGCATTAATAGCAGCGTTAGCCCGGCCGCAATCATCATTAAGCTGGCAAAACAGCACTACCGAGGGTATTGATATTGTAATAGCATCAGATATTTCAGGCAGTATGCTCGCTGAAGATTTTGAGCCAAACAGGATGGAAGCCGGCAAAAACATTGCCATCGATTTTATAAAAAATCGCCCCAACGACCGCATTGGATTGGTAATCTTTAGCGGCGAGAGCTTTACACAGTGCCCCCTTACTATTGATCATGATGTTTTGATAAACCTGTTTAAGGATATTAAAAACGGAATGATCGATGATGGTACCGCCATAGGTATGGGTTTGGCCACGGCCGTTAACCGGCTTAAGGAGAGCGATGCCAAAAGTAAAGTTGTTATTTTGCTTACTGACGGTTCAAATAATACCGGCTCCATTCCGCCAATCACCGCTGCCGAAATTGCCAAACAGTTTAACATAAGGGTTTATACCGTTGGCCTTGGCACCAAGGGCATGGCGCCATACCCGGTGCAAACACCAATGGGGATACAGTACCAGCGGGTACCGGTTGATGTTGACGAGGTTACGCTTGGCAAAATTGCCGACATAACAGGCGGTAAATACTTCAGGGCTACCAATAACAGTACCCTGAAAAATATTTATGAACAGATAGACAAGCTGGAGAAAGCCAAAATTGATGTTACCCAGTATCATAAAAAAACGGAGATGTTTTTACCGCTTGTGGTAATTACGTTGCTGCTTTTATTGTTGGAGTTTGTTTTGAAAAATACAGTGCTTAAGGGGGCCTTAACTTAAAATATGCTACGTTTTGCACATATAGAATATTTATGGGGATTATTATTGATCCCGGTTTTCATCCTGCTTTTTATTGCAGTAAGCAGGTGGAAAGTAAAAGCTGTAAAATCATTGGGCGACAGGAATGTGGTAAACATGATGATACCCGATGTGTCATTTTCGCGTCCATGGCTAAAGTTCATCTTGTTTGCCATTGCCTTTGGTTTCCTTGTAATTGGCGCTGCCGATCCGCAGATAGGCTCGAAGATGGAAGAGGAGAAACACAAGGGCGCGGATTTAATGATATTGCTTGACGTATCAAACAGTATGCTTTCGCAGGATCTTGCGCCTAACCGCCTGGAAAATGCCAAACGTGCCATTGCCCAACTGATTGACAACCTGCATGGCGACCGTATCGGTATCATTGTTTTTGCCGGCGAAGCTTATGTACAATTGCCTGTCACCACCGATTACTCGGCGGCTAAGCTGTTTTTAAATACCATTAATACCAATATGGTGCCAACTCAGGGTACTGCTATAGGTTCGGCGATAGAATTGGGCGTGAAATCGTTTGATTTTAAAGATGGAACAGGCAAAGCCATGATAATTATTACCGATGGCGAAAACCATGAAGACGATGCCGTGGCGGCAGCGAAAGTTGCTACCGAAAAAGATGTTACGGTTCACGTTATAGGAGTAGGTTCGGCAGATGGTGCGCCCATACCTATTTACCAAAACGGTAAGCAGGTTGGTTTTCATACTGATAGCGCCGGTAAAACCGTTGTAAGTAAGCTGGACGAAACTATGGGCAAAGAAATTGCCGCAGCCGGTAACGGCGCTTATGTACGGGCTACTAACGCCAACAGCGGGTTGGGAATTGTGATGGGCCAGATTGAGAAAATTCAGCGGAAAACCGTAGATACCAAAAGTTTTAAGGACTTTGAAGACAGGTTCCAGATCTTCCTGGCGCTGGCTTTTGTGCTATTGATTATTGAATTTTTTATATCGAACAGGAAGAGCCAACGCTTGAGCAATTTGAAGCTATTTGAGGTAAAAAAAACATGAAACAGTTAATTATCATCATATTATTTTTATTGCCAGGTGGTTTACTTTTTGCGCAGCAGGAAAAGAGCCTGGTAAAAGACGGTAATAAGCTTTACGAGGAAAAGAAATATACCGAGGCGGAGGCTAATTACCGAAAATCGATACAGAAAAAGAAAAATACCGAGGGCGATTTTAACCTTGGTGACGCTTTGTACAAACAGAAAAAGTTCGACGAGGCGGGCCAGCAATTTAACCAGCTGGGCAGCACATCGGGTAATAAAGCTATTGCCGCTAAGGCTTATCATAACCTGGGGAATTCGCTTTTGGAAAATAAAAAGCTGGAGGAAAGTATTGATGCCTACAAAAAGGCATTAATTAACAATCCGAAGGATGACGAAACCCGCTATAACCTTGCCTACGCACAGGAAAAACTGAAACAACAGCAGAAACAGGATAAGGATAACAAGGACAATAAGGATAAAAAGAACAACAAAAACCAAAAGGATAACAAAAACCAGGATAAAAAAGACGACAAGAAGGACGATAAAAATAAAGACAACAAAAACCAGGATAAGAACCAGGACAAGAAAGACGATAAAAAGGACGAGAATAAGAACGGCCAGGATAAAAAGGATAATAAGGACCAGCAACAGCAGCCCAACAAGCTATCGAAAGAAGATGCCGAACGAATGCTTGATGCCCTGAATAACGACGAAAAACAAACCCAGGACAAGTTGAAGAACAAAAAGCTGAAAGGGGTAAAAACGCATATCGAGAAGGATTGGTAATTAGTGATTAGAGGTTAGAAAAAAAGCCTTAACTAATCTCTAATCTTCGGTCTCTGATCTCTATACAAAATAAATGAAACTAAAGTACTACATATTAACCTTATTACTGTTTTGGGAAGGTGTTACCTTCGCCCAGGAGGTGAAGTTTACTGCTACGGCCAGCAAAACTACTGTGGGCACTGGCGAGCAGTTCCAGGTTGATTTTTCGGTAAATGGTAATGCTGAGGGGTTTAATCCGCCGGCGTTTAGCTCGTTCCAGGTATTGTCGGGGCCGAACGTGTCTTCAAGTATGGAATCGATAAACGGGCGCACTACGGTTAGCAGTTCCTACAGCTATATTTTAATGGGTGCAAAGATTGGTGATTTTACCATTGGCCCTGCCTTCATTGTAGTGAATGGCAAAACCCTCACCAGCAGCGCAATAAAAATAAAGGTTGTTAAGGGGCAGCCAGTGCAACAACAGGCTGGTCAGCAAAGTACAGGCGGCGAGCCGCAGGTGCCCATGGGCAACTCCGGCGCGTTATCGAAACAGATATTCTTAAAGGCGGTGGTTGATAAAGACAATGTTTACCAGGGCCAGCAGCTTACTGTTAGTTTCAGGCTGTACACCCGTATCGGGATTGATGATAGCCGCCTTGACAAGGTGCCTGATTTAACCGGTTTTTGGAACGAGGATATTAAAAACCCGCAGCAACAGCAGCAGGTGCAGTGGAAAGTGGAAACTTTAAAAGGGTTAAAATATAATACTGCTGATATCAAGCAAACTATCTTGTTCCCCGAACATTCGGGGAATATTACAATTGACCCATTTGAAATGACGTTTTTGGTACGCCAGCCTGTACATTCCAACGATATAATGGACCAGTTTTTTGGTGGCTCGTTCCAGCAGGTAAAATATAAGGCCAAAAGTACGCCGGTGGTCATCCATGTAAAACCTTTGCCCGATGCCGGCAAACCCGATAGTTTTACCGGGGCGGTCGGCACGTTCAGCATAGAGTCGTCAATTGATAAAACTGAATTAAAGGCTAATGAACCGTTAAATTACCGGGTGAAAGTTACCGGTGCAGGTAATATCAAGCTGCTTAAAACAGTAAACACCAACTTTCCGGCTGATTTTGAGAAGTACGATCCCAAAATTTCGGACACCACCAAAGAGCTTATTACCGGCGTTACCGGCAGCCGTATTTATAACTACCTGCTGATACCACGGCACCAGGGTGACTACAATATAGACCCCTTAAAATTCTCTTATTTTAACCCGGCAAATAACCGTTACGTAACGCTAACCGCAAAAGGGTTTAAAATTAAAGTTAATAAGGGCGTTGCCGAAAGCAATGTAACCGCGCTGGCCGGCGCCGACAAGCAAGACCTTAAAATGCTGGGTAAAGATATCAGGTATATTAAAACAGGTGACACAACCTTGAGCCAGCCCGGCGACGGATTTTTTGGTTCGGCTGTGTTTTATGTTTTGCTAGCGCTGGGGCCTATTGCTTGTATCGGCGCATTTAATTACCGTAACCGTATGTTGAGGCTCAATAGCGATATTGTTGGCGTTAAAAACAGGCGTGCAGCCAAGCTTGCCGCCAAACACCTGGCCAATGCACAAAAACAATTACAGGCCAATAACACATCGGCATTTTACGAGGACACCTTTAAAGGGCTGTATGGCTATCTAAGCGATAAACTGAATATCCCTTATGCAAACCTTGATAGGGCAACCATCGCTTCGGCTTTATCTGCGAGAATAAATGATGAACCACTGGTTAACCGCGTGCTGGAGACGTTAGATCTATGCGAAATGGCCCGGTTTGCCCCGGTAACGCATATCTCAAAACAGGAGGTGTTTGAAAAGGCAAAAGGCATTATAGGTGATATTGAAAATAAGATTTAACACGATGAAGAAGGCATTATACATTTTCATTGCATTTGTTATCCCGTCGGTTTGTTTTGGGGCCGAGAATGTGCAGGCACTTTTTGCGAGCGCAAACGCCAGTTACGCCAAAGGCCAATACCAGGAGGCGGTTAAGGCCTATCAAAAGATAATTGACGCCGGCTACCAATCAGCTGCTTTATATTTTAATATGGGCAACGCCAGCTACAAAAATGGCGACGTTCCGTCAGCCCTGCTTTATTATGAAAAGGCGCACAAACTCTCACCGGGTGATGACGATATCAATTTTAACATAAAATTTGCCAACCTTAAAACCACCGATAAAATTGATGAGGCCCCGGAGTTTTTCGTTACCAAATGGTGGCGCGGATTTATCCTTGGTATCTCGGCCAATGCGCTTGGCTGGCTCAGCGTTTTGCTGATATTGCTGGCATCGGGGATATTAATACTTTATTTTTTTACCACATCTGTCAGCATCAAAAAGGCTTCCTTTTACGGGGCGATGTTATTCTTCATCTTTGGTATATTCGCGGTTTTTATAGCGGTTATGCAGGTGAATTATTTTAACGGGCACCGCGAGGCTATTGTGTTTAGCCCATCAGTTACGGTAAAAAGTGGTCCGGTTGAAAAGGCTGGTGCCCTGTTTGTTATCCACGACGGCACAAAAGTTAACGTGTTGGACGATAACAACGGCTGGCTGAAAATTAAGTTGGCAAACGGGAGCGAGGGTTGGATCAAAAGCGGGGACGCCCGGGAAATATAGCAGTGTTTTGGTAGCAGTGCGTTCCATTTTTCTACATGGAACACCTGGAACGCTGTGAAACGTATTGATTTTCAATTTGTTCCATTTTGTATTTATTTGCCGGAGCCAACTTTTTGGTCAGCCCCGGCAAAAGCAATAGTGAAACAAAAGCATAGTTCCTCAACTAACTCACCCCGGCAATCCCTTTTAATGCCGAAATAGACGGAAGCAGAAAATAGGCTGTCCCCCTGGTAACAACAAATTGCGGCAAGCCCGGATTGGCGCTTGCAGGGTCGGGCACAACCACCGGTGTACCATCTGCCATTGGAATGGTAAACGCGGGGTTCATATTGCTCGGTACCGGGCTTGTCGGCCGGTTGGCTATCAACCCATCCTGCGGTGTTGGCGATTTCGGGTAAACCGGGCTAAAATTATTCATATTTATCCAGCCATAAAGCGTTTCAAATTGGGCGTTGATATCGCCGCAAAGAAATAAGCCGATCAGGCCACGATCATCGCTGGCATTGTACTCATGCAGGGGGGCGCCGTAAGCTACGCCACGCCTTATTATACGGGGAACAATTGTAGAACCTGCCACTTTAACACCCTCATCGCGCGGGTTAGCTACCCTGGTATGTGCCGAAAACGGGCATTTTAATCCCTGCATATCGGTAGCTTTGTAACCAAATTCAGTGGCCTTTGAGGTGCTGTGCTGCGGTTCATCCGGCGACAAAACTAACGGTGAACCGTTGCGCCAGCGGCCGTTCAATTTGGCGGCCAGCCATTCAACCGTATAATCTTTTGGTTTGCCTATGATCGGGGCCACCCTTTCGGCCTCCGTTTCCAAAAAGCCGTCGAATGTTGCAACATCCTGGTAAAGCACCCGGAAGGCATTGTAACAGCCATTATTAGCGAAAACGCCTTCGGGGCCTGTAATTGGCCCGGGTATAGGCGCAGGCAGCTGGCTGTATCCAATTAAAAAATTGTTAAGGTCGGCCTGGTCAGTACCTGTAGGATTATCATCCAGGTCAGGCTCATCTATCGAATCCCGGTAGCGAAAATGGATGTAATCCGACGGAATCATGGGGTATTGCTCCAGGCGACCGGTTGGGCTGTTTAATGGCAGCAGTTCTGTGACTGCGCCATTGCTGCCATTTGCAGCCGCTGTTATTATGTCGGTAATATTTGTCTGCGCATCAGGATTCATTGCGTAGGCATGTACCACGCAATGGATAGCCGTATTTGCAAATTTTTGGTTCCACCACATGTTAGGAGCTCCGGCCCCGTAGTCCATCAGCGACTGTTGGGCGGCTTTGCTGCTCCAGGGCCCCGTGTAAAAAGTAAAAGGGAAGGCTGTAATATTGAGGTCGGGCCGTACTATAGTAATGCCCCCGGCAGTAAGGCCAATGTTTAGCATTATTTCGGGCTTAACTGCGCCCCAGTCTTCTGCGTTTCTGAGGTACGGCATTAGTGCCTTAAAAAAGCTGCTGATATTGGGCAGGTCGGCCGGTGCTGAACTGAACTGGTACAGCATGTGTACCGAGCAGGGGTGGGTGTAACCGCGAATGATGAGCCCCTGGATATCGGCAAGATCTGGCTGTGTTGGCGGCGTTGTTGATTCGGAATATTGCATGATGGATAAGGTTTTAGGAGGTTAAAAAAGAGCCGGGTAAAACCCGGCCCTTCTACTTTTTATGGATGGGTATTATGAATTAGGCGGAAATGCTTCGGTTATTTGCTCAACCGATTGAGGGTAGGCATAATAAAGATCGGCTGGTTCGCTTAAATTATTAGCCAGTATAAAGTTTGAGAAAATTGTATAAGTAATGGTTGACGGGTCATCGGGATTAAACCCGGCGGGTGGATTAAGGGCTATTGTAGCCAGGGTAATAAATGCCGTTTTAACGCCGCCACCCGGTTCATCCCAAAAGGCTTGCAGGTACGAGTTCATGTTGCCATCAAATTCTGTTATTACCAATACCCCTAAAATTCCAGCGGCATTGGTGTTAGGCACCAGCGCTATCCGGGCGTAATGAACTATCGCCATGGCATCAAGATTTGCCTTGGTGGTAGGATTGTTAAAGTACTGGTACATGTTTTGGGCTGTTTCCTGTGCGCTGGCAGTTTGCAGGATAGGCACATACAGGGTTAGTGGATTTACGTTTTGCATGATAAGGTTTGTTTTTTTGCCTACTCTTTGATCCCGTTTTCGGCACCCCGGGTTGTTTTATATTTTATAATAAAGCCGCTCCGGAAATTGTAAATACCGGCGACAGTTTATATTTAAATAAAAAAATAAATTATGGCTATTGTTGTTTTTCTAATTGTGTAAAGGTTAGGTAGTAGTGGTTAACTATCACCAAATATAGATAAATAAGTTTCGTATTTCCTACTAAAAAAAGCGGGCGCAACAAAATTAATTTGCTGCGGCCGTTTGCTGCTTTAGAATTGTTTAGGCTGGTATTTTATTCGCCCCAAAACTTGTTTTCAAGGTCCTCGTTTGCCGTAAAAACTCGGGCAACTGGCGTTTTTGTCGCCGTGCAACAGCAACACAGGTATGCTTATTTGTTTTAGCTCTTCGAGTTGGTTAGTTCTGTAGCAGGTGTTCCTCATTTCAACTGCGGCCCGTGATGATGCCTGCGTGGTAATTTCCTCAGCCCAGCTTTCATCGCCCGAGCAGGCTTTGCAAACACTAAACCATGGGCGAGAATAAAATTGAGCCAAGAATCAAGAATCAAGAGCCAGGAGTCAAGATAGAAAGTGAGGTGGAGGGGAATGGACAAGGATGAACAACAAACGAAAATAATTCTTACGTCTTGGCTCTTGATTCTTGACTCTTGGTTCTCTTCTCCCTAAATTTTATATATTTTTAGCGCCTGAATGGAAGAGAAAAATAATAAGAAAACCATCTGGGCATGGTGCATGTTCGATTGGGCCAATCAATCGTACAATATGGTTATCACATCAACTATATTTCCGTCGTACTTTGTTGCGGTAACTGCGAATGCTAAAAACGGCAACATGGTAACTTTTTTTGGGCATAAATATGTAAATACGGTACTTTCAACTTACGTATTGGGCTTATCGTACTTAATTGTAGTGGCCATATTGCCCATACTTACGTCGATAGCCGATTACCGTGGCAACAAAAAAATATACCTGCAAATGTTTACGTGGGTAGGTAGTTTGGCCTGCGCCGGCCTTTTCTTTTTCGAAAAAAACAGTCCGCTCGAGATTCCGATGATTTGCTTTGGCCTGGCTTCAATAGGTTACTGTGGAGGGTTCGTGTTTTACAACTCTTATCTTCCCCAAATTGCTACTATTGATCAGCAGGATGCCGTTAGCGCTAAGGGATTCATATACGGCTTTATTGGCAGTGTGGTAATGCAGCTGATTTGCCTGGTGGTTATACTGCAGCCAACGTGGTTTGGTATTACCGAGGTGGAATGGTTACCGGCGCGAATATCATTTTTGCTGGTGTTTTTTTGGTGGATAGGGTTTGCCATTATCCCCTTTAGACGATTACCCAAGGGCACCCCGAATGCGGGCTCTCATAACTATAATGTTTTAACCGGCGGATTTAAAGAACTTGCAAAAGTGTTTGGTAAAATAAAAAAGATGCCGCTGCTGAAACGCTTTTTATCTGCATTCTTTTTTTATTCAGTGGGTGTACAAACCATTATGTTGGTGGCTGCCAACTTCGCAGCTAAGGAACTTCATATACCCGAAACTAATCTTATTGCAACTCTATTAGGTATACAGCTTTTGGCAGTCGTGGGTGCCCTCGTTACCTCAAAATCATCTGCCAGGTATGGTAATGTAAAAACACTTATTGGTTTGGTCACCGTTTGGACGATATCCTGCTGTTGCGTTTATTTTGTAACCAATGCCAACCAGTTCTATATAGCAGCCTTTGTTATCGGCCTGGTATTAGGAGGCGTGCAATCGTTATCACGGTCAACCTATTCAAAATACCTGCCTGAGAACATTCCTGATACAGCATCCTATTTTAGTTTTTACGATGTTACCGAGAAAATATCGATAGTAGTGGGCTTATTTTGCTTCGCTTTTGTTGAAGCCCATACCAGTACAATGCGTAACTCGGCCCTGGCGCTTGATTGCTTTTTTGCGGTAGGTTTATTTTTATTGGTGGCATTGATGCTTGCCGAAAAAAGAACACCCAAGGCTGATATTGAGGTACCGGTTTAACTTTTTAATACACAATCATGGAAAACAGAACCGCCGCTTACTGGATAACCCACCTGCAACTACAACCGCACCCGGAAGGTGGCTTCTATAAAGAAGTTTTTCGTTCCGGAACTGAAGTAATGCGGCCGCCATCATTGCTCCCAAAAAAAGCCTGTACTTCTATTTATTATTTACTGGAAGGTGCCGATTTTTCCGGTTTCCACCGCATTGCATCAGATGAGATCTGGTATTTTCACAAAGGGTCGCCTTTACATATTCATGTTATTGATGAAAATGGGGAATATGTGATAAACGAACTTACCGATGAACCTACCGGCAACCTATCAGTTGTTGTAAAAGCAGGCTTATGGTTTGCTGCCGAAATACCCTCGAAAACCGATTTTACCCTGGTAAGCTGCGCAGTAGCACCCGGATTTGAATTCGATGAATTTGAAATGGGCGGAAAAGGCCGGTTAACGGGTTTATACCCGGAACATACATCAATTTTTGACAGGCTGTGCCGTGCTGAATAGAAAAATTAGATACTTTCACTTTGTTAATTTGCTTAGCTTTACATCATATTTGCCGCAAATACTATAAACATTATCGCTAACCAATCAATAAAACTTTAAACCATGAAAAAATTATCATTAGTACTAACCCTGCTGGTAACGTTTGCCTGCAGTTCAGTTTATGCCCAATTTACACAGGCACAGCTTGTGGGCGAATTTACACGGGCAAAAGCCTACACCAAAGCTTATCTTGATGCAATGCCCGAAGACGGATACGCATTTAAGCCAACGCCCGAAATGCGCAATTTTGCACAGCAAATGCTGCATTTAGCGGATGCGAATTATTTTTTCTGCTCTACAGCAAGCGGTAAACCAAGCCCGCTTGGTAAAGGTGTATCGGTTGAAAAAACCGGCGCCCAAACAAAAGAAGCAACTACCAAAGCCGTTATGGACAGCTATGATTTTGCAATCGCTTCTTTACAGGGCGCGACAGATGCCCAACTGCAGACAACCACCAAGTTTGCAGGTAAGGATATGACCAATTTTAGCTTGTTCGGCAAAGGGTTCGAGCATCAAACCCATCACCGCGGACAAACTACAGTTTACCTGCGTTTAAAAGGCGTTACGCCGCCACAGGAGATGTTATTTTAAATTTGAACTAGACTTTATAAGAAAGCCCGGCTACGTAAAGCAGCCGGGCTTTCTTATATCCAGATGACAAAGTGAATATTTTTCTATACACAGCGACTGGCTCAATAAACAGCGAATTCTCTGATTTCTGACGTATTCCCCAGCCCTTCCCGGCAAAAAAATAATGCCGGGCCGTTTTTTGAATTTTTGACGCTCAAGCACCGGCAATGGCACAATGTTAGCATTGTACCAAACAACAACTAAACAATATAACCTATGAAAACTTCAACAAAAACCACCGTAATATTAAAAGCAATAGACCTTGAGTTAAAAGCATTATTGCAGAAGGACCTTGAGATTTTTAAAATGCAGCGCACCAAACAGGCTCCCATAAAACAGGCGGCCTGACCATCATATACATCTACCTATGCGAAAAGAGTTCCTGTGGAACTCTTTTTTGTTTTAAAGGATTTTTGCCACGCGCAGCATCGGTATAAAAGTCAAAATATTTTTATATTTATACCACCACTAACAATTATCGCCGTGAAAAAAATATTACTTTTTGCCTTCTTAATCTATAGCACCTGGGCTACCGCCCAGCCAAAGCTGCTGGTTGCCGTTCAGCAATACCGCGATTCGGTGGTGATGTTTAATTTAAACAACAACATAAAAACCGGGCAGGTGCGAATCGGCTTTAAACCGCACGAAATAACATATGATGCCGCCACCAAAAAGTGTTTTGTAAGCAATTTTGGGTTGGAGGATTACGATTTAAAAATCGGTCATACCGGCAATATTATAAGTGTGATTGATCCTTTTGCGGGCAAGGTGGTTAAAGATATTTATACCGGTGCAGATACCAGTATTCACAATGGTCCGCATGGTATAAAAGAAAGGCCCGGCAAATACAGTGAGCTTTTTGTTAATACGGAAATAGGGGGCGACACGATGCACGTGTTCAACACCAAAGGCTACAAATTAAAAAGAACATTTGCGTTGCCCAAAGGGGCCCACAATTTTACATTTTCGGCTGATGGAAAAACTTTATGGCTGATGGCTGGTCAAAACGGAGTTTACAGCCTTAATCCCGAAACCGGCGCCGAACTGCAGCATACACCGCTGACATCGCCGGTGCGAGGCCTGCTTGTGGCAAAAGACTGGATAATCGCGTCCTGTAAAAACGAAATATATTTACTCTCAAAAACAGATTTATCCATAGTAAAACATTTCGATAACCTGCAGCTTAAGGTTGGACTAATATTATACTCAAATATCACCGATGACCAAAAATACATCCTGGCCCCCGCGCCGTTCGATAGCCTGGTCTTAGTGATAGATGTTGCCACAGCTCAGGTGATACACCGCATAAAAACAGGTGATACGCCTATAAATGTACAGGTTGACGGCACCAAGGCCTATGTTTCGCACGCCAAAGACGATTATATTGCTACTATCGACTTGAATAATTTTACGTCTTCAAAAATATTGAAGGCATTTGGAACGAATGGGTTGATGGTGATAAAATAGAGGCGGCTTTTTTAACCACAGAGGCCGCTGAGAAGCCACAGAGAAAACTGAGCCTGTCAATTCAATAAAATATTTGGCTCTGCGACCTCTGCGTTTTCCCTCTGTATCTCCGTGGTAAAATTAATCAACATATCAAACTCCTGATAAAAAAGTAAAGCAGGCTTGGCCTTGCGCTATACCTGCTTTGTAATTAACTACTAACCGACAGTTAAAAAATCCTGTAAATTAGTTTAAAATATAATAAATATACATTTAATATAATAAATGTATTAATAGTTAATTATAGATGTAAATGAGTTGTTCTCAGCCTGTAAAATCAATAAAAACCATCAAACACTTTTGTCACAATATTTAAATATTAGGGTTATCGCAGGTATTTTTATTATTTTCGGAATGCCGTAAATTTTATAAAACCCATCCTTCAATCTGCCGGTAATATGTTTAAAAAAGGCATTCTTATCTTTATTATTTCACTGGCTGCATGCTTTAAATTAAATGCGCAAAATAGCGCTGCAGCACCGAATCCATTTATGGTAAAAGGTTTCCACATCGACCTGCGGATACAGGTTATGACTATGGATGCACTTAAAGCCTTTGCCTTAAAATTAAGCCGGCAGGGCATTAATACCATCATAATGGAATGGGAGGGTACCTATCCGTTCGAAAAGCACCCGCTTATCCCTAACAGGTACGCATACACTAAGAGCGAGGTTGCCTCGTTTATTAAATATTGTGCTGATTTAAAGATAGATGTGATTCCGCTGCAGCAAAGTTTTGGCCACGTGGAGTACATTTTGCGGAATGAAAAATATAAAGACTTTCGCGAAGATCAAAAGGATTTCTCGCAGGTTTGTCCATTGCAAACCGATCTGGACAAGGCCTTATTTACCGATCTATACACTGAACTGGCAGCCACCCATCCCTCAAAATACATCCATATCGGCGGCGACGAAACCTATTTGCTTGGTCATGATGAACGCTGTAAGCTGAAGGCCGCTAAAGAGGGCAAATCAAAGCTGTATATCGACTACATAAAAACGCTTTGCGATATCGTGATCAAACTTGGCAAAACGCCGGTGCTTTGGGCCGATATAGCTTTGAAATATCCCGATGCCATCAAGCTGCTGCCAAAACGCACGGTGTTTATCGACTGGAACTATGGTTGGGATATGAACAACTTTGGCGATCACCAAAAATTGATGGCGAGTGGTTACGAGATCTGGGGCTCGCCGGCGTTACGTTCATCGCCCGATAATTATTTTTTAACCCAATGGGAAAAGCACTTTAAGAACATCCGCGACTTTGTTCCCGCCGCGGCAAAACTGGGCTATAAAGGTATTGTAATGACGTCCTGGTCAACATCAGGACAGTATTCGGCAGTGTTTGAGTCGGAGGAACAATTGGCCGAGGTGTATGCTATACGGCATGTGTATCCGTTAAGCGGTTTTAATATCCTGGTTGATGCCTTTAACGAAAGTATAAACAAGGCCGGACCGTTGAATATAGATGAATTTATAGCTAAATATTGTAAAAATAAATATGGTTTTGATGCAGAGCAGTCGGCAAAGTTTTGGCAAGCCCTTAAAACTACACCCTATGAAATACGGAATGGTCGCGTACTTTCAAAACAACCGCTTACTATTAAACAGGTTTTGGATAGTACCAAATCGGCACTCGATGTACTTTACCAGCTAACACCCGATGCAAATAAAAACGAGTTTGAGCATTACCGGCTCATGACCGGTATCCGCGTAAATTATTTGCAGCTCGAATATATTTTGCAAAAGGCAAATGCCCCCGATTTTACAGGCGAAATGGTGCCGGGGATTTTACAGGAATTGCGAAATTTAATGATGAGCGAAGATGTGGTTGATATGCACTTTACAGAGCTCAATAAAAACTTTCTCAATGCGTCAGAGCTGGAAGCCGAAAACAATTTGAGAAATTTGAGAACGCGGTTATTGTACGACCGTTTATCAAGAAAAAAATAATCGGGTGGAGCAGCTTAAAATAACAAATGGCAGGGTAATAACCCCTGGTGAAGTTATTGAAAACGGAACAGTCTTAATTACCGACGGATATATTACCGCTATTGGAGCGGGCAATATTGATGCGCCGGGTGCCAAGGTCATTGATGCTGGTGGCAAGTATATTTCCCCGGGGTTTATCGACATCCATATCCATGGAGGCGGCGGTCACGATTTTATGGATAACACTGTGGGCGCATTCTTAGGGATTGCAGAAACCCATGCCCGCTACGGCACCACGGCGATGTGCCCCACTACGCTTACCAGCAGCAAAAAAGATTTGCTGGAAACGCTGCGTATTTATGAATTGGCCGATAAACAAAATACACAGGGGGCACAATTTATCGGGATGCATTTGGAAGGTCCGTATTTTGCACTTAACCAATGTGGCGCACAGGACCCGCGTTACATCCGCAACCCCGACCCGGAAGAATATAGAGAAATACTTGCAGGCACCACCGCAATTAAACGCTGGAGTGCTGCACCGGAGTTACCTGGTGCAATTGATTTTGGCAAATACATAACTGAGCGTGGCATCCTGGCGGCAATAGCCCATACCGATGCCATTTACGAAGACGCGTTGCTTGGTTTTGAAAACGGCTATACTTTGGCAACGCACCTGTATTCGGGGATGCTGGGCGTAACCCGGCGCAACGCCTACCGCTATGCCGGTGTTGTTGAAGCTGCTTTTTTAATTGATGATATGGACGTGGAAATAATAGCCGATGGAATACACCTGCCGCCGCCTTTGTTGAAACTGGTATACAAAATAAAAGGCGCCGGCCGCACTGCATTGATTACCGATGCCATGCGCGCTGCCGCCATGCCACCCGGCGAAAGTGTTTTAGGCAGCTTAAAAAATGGGCTGAAAGTTATTGTGGAAGACGGCGTAGCCAAACTGCCCGACAGGAGCGCTTTTGCAGGCAGCGTTGCTACATTTGACAGCCTTGTGCGCAATATGATAAAACATGCTGACCTGCCACTGTTGGACGCTATCCAAATGGCAACATTAACGCCGGCAAGGATAATGAACGTTGCAAATAGAAAAGGCTCGATTGAAATTGGCAAGGATGCGGATATTGTAATTTTTGATGAGGACATAAATATTGAAAAGACAATTGTGAAGGGAAAGGTGATTTATGAACGATGACCGTGGTAGAAACATGATGCCCCGCATCCTGGAAGATAATCCAAACGCATATGTTTATTCAAACAGGGCAGAAATGGGCAGCGCTGCCGCCGAAATGGCTGCGCTAAAAATTGCCGGGCTGCTAACTCAGCAACCTTTCGTAAATATCATTTTCGCAGCTGCACCCTCGCAAAATGAATTTCTATCAGCATTAACAAAAAATGAAACCATCGATTGGCAACGGGTAAATGCCTTCCATATGGATGAATACATCGGCCTGCCACCAAACGATGCGCGGACTTTCGCATCATTCTTGAAAGAAAAAATATTTGACAGCCTGCCGTTCCATACGGTAAACTACATTAACGGGAATGCCGCCGATGTTGCAATTGAATGCGAACGTTATGCTGCGTTATTAAATGAATATCCCACCGATATAGTTTGCATGGGCATCGGCGAAAACGGCCATATTGCCTTTAACGATCCACCCGTAGCCAATTTTGACGATCCGCAGCCAGTAAAAGCGGTAACCCTCGATGCCGAATGCAGGCAGCAGCAGGTTAATGATAAATGTTTTGATACGCTGGATGAAGTGCCTACCCATGCCATAACGTTAACCGTACCCACGCTGATGGCGGGCAAATATATTTATTGTATGGTGCCGGGAGAAAAAAAGGCAAAGGCAGTTTATAATACGTTAAGAGCGGAAATTAATGAAAATTGCCCGGCAACTATTTTACGAAGGCACGCAAACACTATATTGTTTTTTGACGAGGATAGCGCACAATTGTTGTAAAAAACTACTTGTGTGAGCTAATTTCGCCTTTGTTTGGGATAAACCCGCGATAAAAAGTATATTGCCCCTGCAAAACAAAAAATGCATCAAACCTGTGGCCTGCACCCCAATTGGCAGGCATATTTAACAAATGAAAAGTTTTTTAAACGAAGATTTTTTACTCGACACCAAAACTGCGCAGCGCTTATACCATGAATATGCTGCCGCCCTGCCCATTATTGATTACCATTGCCACCTGCCGCCCGACCAGATTGCCGACGATATTAATTTTGAAAATATCACCCAAATCTGGTTAAATGGCGACCACTACAAATGGCGGGCAATGCGGGCAAATGGTGTTAATGAAAGCCTTATTACGGGCAATGCAAGCGATCGGAAAAAATTTGAGCAATGGGCGGCAACCGTGCCTTATACCTTGCGCAACCCGCTTTACCACTGGACGCATTTAGAGCTGCAACGATATTTTGGTATCAACGAACTACTATCCCCGGCCACTGCCCGCAAGATATATGACGAGTGTAGTGAGAAACTGAAATCGCCGGAATACAGCGTGCATAGTCTTATCAAAAGCCATAATGTCGAAGTAGTTTGTACGACGGATGACCCGTTGGACAACTTAAATCATCATAGAAAAATAAGTGGAGATGGGTACAGCGTAAAAGTTTTACCTGCTTTTAGGCCTGACAAGGCAATGGAGGCCGGTGATGTGCATATGCTTTATACATATATCAGCAAACTGGAAACTCAAAGCGGAAACGCCATTTCTGATTTTAATGACTACCTGGCGGCATTAAAGAAACGACACGACTTTTTTGCCGAAAATGGCTGCAGTCTTTCAGATCACGGCCTGGAGCATTTATATGCCGAGAAATATACGGAAGATGAGGTAAAGCAAATTTTTACCAAAATAAGAAAAGAACAAACGCTGACGCCTCACGAAATAGAGCAGTTTAAATCGGCTATGCTGCATAATTTTTCGGTTTGGGATTATGAGAAAGGCTGGGTGCAGCAATATCATCTTGGGGCATTACGCAACAACAATACCCGCGCGCTTAGCGAGGCCGGTCCGGATACCGGGTATGATTCGATGGGAGATTTCAGCCAGGGCAGGGCACTTTCGAAATTTTTGAATCGTCTCGAGGCTGATGGTAAGCTTACCAAAACTATCCTGTACAACCTTAACCCGGCAGATAATGAGCTGATAGCAACCATGGCCGGTAATTTTAACGATGGTATAACACCCGGCAAAATGCAGTTTGGTTCGGCCTGGTGGTTTCTCGATCAAAAGGACGGGATGATAAAGCAAATAAATGCGCTATCGAACATGGGGTTGTTGAGCAGGATGGTTGGCATGCTGACCGATTCGCGCAGCTTTATGTCGTTTCCGAGGCACGAGTACTTTCGCAGAATATTGTGCAATTTATTTGGTAATGATATAGAAAACGGCGAATTGCCAAATGACATAAAATGGACGGGCAAAATCATCAGCGATATTTGCTATTACAATGCTAAAAACTATTTTGATTTTGATAAGGCAAAATGAGCGGGATATTTAACAAACAACACGGCAAAATATTATCCTTCGGCGAACTATTGTTACGCATAACGCCCGATGCCGATGGGGCATGGCTTACCGACAATCAATTGCCGGTTTATGTGGGCGGTGCCGAATTGAACGTAGCAACTGCTCTTGCTTTGTGGGATTTGCCGTCATCGTATTTTACAGCGCTGCCGGATAATGGCCTGTCGGCACAAATAATCAAACATCTTACCGATAAAAAAATAGATACCTCACCGGTTTTTTATGGTGATGGCAGGCTGGGCTTGTACTTTTTAACCAGCGGGCAGGATTTAAAGCATGATGCTTTAATTTATGACCGCGCCGGTTCGGCATTTGCCAATCTTAAACCGGGGGTAATTGACTGGGATAAAGTGCTGCGGGATGTAAGCTGGTTTCATTTCAGCGCAATATGCCCGGCCATTAGCCAAAATGTTGCTGACGTTTGTTTGGAAGTTTTGCAGGTGGCGTCAAAAAAACAAATAACTATTTCATTAGATTTAAACTATCGTTCCAAACTATGGAAATATGGTAAAAACCCAGTTGAAGTGATGCCACAACTCGCAAAATATTGTGATTTGATAATGGGTAACGTTTGGGCCACCGAAACCATGCTTGGTATTCCCGTTGAGCCGAACATCCATGAATCGGGTCAAAAAAGTATCTATTTAAAGGAAGCGCTGAATTCATCTGAACATATTACACTGCAATATCCAAGGTGTAAGGCTGTCGCTAACACGTTTAGATTTGATGCTTCATCTGAAATTAATTATTACACAACATTATTTACCGGCGGAGACTTTTACAGTTCGCACGAATATCAGTCGGATAAGGTGGTAGATAAGGTGGGCAGCGGCGATTGTTTTATGGCGGGAATAATTTATGGATTTTACAACCAGGCCAGCCCCACCGAAACCCTTGAATTTGCAACGGCAGCCGCATTTGAACAATTGTTTGTTAAAAGTGATGCTACCGATAAAACCGTTGATGAAATTAAAACCGCAATAAGATGAAAATAAAAAAAGCCGTTTTGAGCAACATACTTGCGCAGGGTATGCTGCCGCTGTTTTTTTATGAAGATGCTGTTGTAAGCCTCGAAATAATAAGTACGCTTTACAAAGCGGGCGTACGGGTAATTGAATACACCAACAGGGGAAAAGAAGCGCTCGACAACTTTAAGGCGATAAAAAAAGTGGTTAACAAGGAAATGCCGGGACTGTATTTAGGTATCGGTACAATAAAAAATGTATCGGATGCAGAAGCATTTATTGACGTTGGGGCTGATTTTATTGTTTCGCCGATAGTAAACCCGGAAGTGGCAAAAGTTGCTCACAAACATAAACTATTGTGGATACCCGGCTGCATGACACCGACCGAAATTTATCTCGCCCAAAAAAACGGCGCCGATTTGATAAAGATATTCCCCGCAAATATATTAGGTCCGGCTTTTATCAGCTCGGTTAGGGAGTTGTTCCCGGGTCAGCTGTTTATTCCAACAGGCGGAGTTGAAATGAATGCCAAAAATATAAGTTCGTGGTTTCATGCCGGGGTAGGTGCGGTAGGCATGGGCAGCAAGCTGATTACTAAAGAAATACTTGAAAAACGCCAATACGACCAATTATACAACGATACCATTAAAGCCATCGAGATGGTAAAGGCCGCCATGTAAATAAACCTAACGCCATAATTATGAACGATGCTAAACCAGGTAATTACAGGTGGGTAGTAGTTGCACTGTTATTTTTTGCTACTACTATTAACTATTTAGACAGGCAGATAATAGGCTTGTTGAAACCAACCTTAGCTGCGCAATTTAATTGGACCGAGATCGACTATAAAAACATAGTAAAAGCCTTTACCGCGGCCTATGCTATAGGATTGCTGGTTTTTGGGAACTTTATTGATAAGATAGGCACAAAATTAGGGTTGACCATCTCCGTAATTATTTGGAGCGTAGCGGCAATGCTCCATGCCGCTGTTAAAAGTACTTTTGGATTTGGTGCGGTGAGGGTTGGGTTGGGCCTTGGCGAATCTGGGAATTTTCCATCGGCCATTAAAGCGGTTGCGGAGTGGTTTCCCAAAAGAGAGCGGGCGTTTGCCACTGGTATCTTTAATTCTGGCGCTAATATTGGCGCTGTAGCTGCACCGATACTTGTTCCTTGGATATTAGGAATTTATGGTTGGCAAATGGCTTTTTTGATTACCGGCTCTATCGGGTTTATCTGGCTTGTTTTTTGGCTGATTTTTTACGAAATTCCTTCAAAACATAAAAAAGTAACTGCTGCTGAATATGAGTTTATAAACAGCGATGTTGATGAAGTTGTGGTGCCTTCGGATGTTGGAAAAAAAGTAAGGTGGGTTCAGCTTCTTGGACTAAGGCAAACATGGACGTTTGTGGTTGGTAAGTTACTAACCGACCCCATATGGTATTTCTTCTTATTCTGGCTGCCTTCGTATTTTTCAAGCACCTTTAAACTCGACCTTACCAAGCCAAGCCTGCCTTTGGCTATAGTTTACACTGCAACAACAATCGGTAGTATTGGCGGGGGCTATCTTTCCTCATGGCTGATAAAAATCGGCTGGCCGGTATTCAGGGCGCGTAAAACGGCCATGCTTATTTTTGCCTTTTGCGTAGTGCCGATCATTGCAGCCCGCTTTGCCACCAATATTTGGCAGGCCGTCGCCCTGATTGGATTGGCCGCTGCGGCACACCAGGCGTGGAGCGCCAGCATCTTTACTACGGCCTCTGATATGTTCCCAAAAAGAGCTGTTAGCTCAGTAGTTGGTATCGGAAGTATGGCTGGTGCTATCGGCGGATTCTTTTTCCCTGATGTAATCGGATATATTTTGCAATCAAACAAGGATGCCGGTCATATTGTTGTAGGTTATAATATAATTTTTGCAATATGTGGCTGTGCTTATCTGCTAGCATGGGTACTCATGCACGTATTGTCGCCCCGGATGAAAAAAGTCGAGCTTTAAAAATGAAAACACTGGTTTGTACCACTCCCGGAACACTTGAATACAAAACCACAGAAAGGCCTGTTTTACAAAAAAGGCAGGCTATTATAAAGGTAAAACGCATTGGCATTTGCCGTACCGATCTGCATGCTTTCGAAGGAACCCAGCCATATTTTGAATACTATTATTAGGTTTTTGTAATTTAACCAAAATAAAAGTATCTGATAATGAGTGTGTTCCATAGCGTTCCGGGTGTTCGGCGCAGAAAAATGGAACGCTTGCATCATCATTAAAACTAGTGTTCTTTATTTTTTCTCCGTGTTCTTTGTGGTTAAAAACTCACAACGACGTTTCCGAATAACTTATCCCCTCCAAAAAATCCAACACCACTTCATTAAACTCATCCGGGTGTTCCAAATTTGGCATATGGCCGGCATCTTCAACAATTACCAGCTTACAATTTTGTAGTTTTTCCTGCATTTCTTCGGCTTTGGCAACCGGGGTAAACTCGTCCTGGCGACCAACCACAACTAAAGTAGGTACGTTAACAGATGGCAGCACCAAGTTTAGGTAATCAATCCTTTCCGCACGGGCGCGCAGGGCAGTTGCAGCACCCTTTGGTAAAGTTGATTTCATCATTTTAATCACGTACGCCGCAACTTCAGGCATCGTTTTAACGTGTTCGCGCAGTATCATTTTAAAAATAGCGTCATCGGCGTAAAAATCCATACCTTCTTTTTCCAAACGGTCGGCCGTGTCGTAGCGGATCTGCTTGGCTTCGGGTGTATCCAAGCTTGCAAATGTATCGGCCAGTATCATGCTTTTAACCCGTTTTGGCGCCTGCCTGAAAATCTCCATAATAAACTGCCCGCCCTGTGAGAGTCCCGCAAGATGGAAGTTTACTATACCTAAACTATCCATTAAGGCAAGCATATCCGTTGCATAATCCTCAAACCGGGAGGTGTCGGATTTTGGCAGCGCAGTTTTACCGTATCCGCGTAAATCGGGTGCAATAACCTGGTATTGCTTCGAAAAGGCGTCGATTTGCGGGTCCCACATTGTATGGTCGAAAGGATGACCATGTACCAGCAGGAGGGGTTCGCCGGTGCCTGTTACTTTATAAAAAAGGTTGATATTATTGACTTTTGCGGTAGGCATGGGTGGGAATTTAAAGTATAACATCAATAAGAATTACGAAGTTTTCTAAACTTCGTAATTCTTTAGTCATTAAACTATACTTTCTTTGGAGGCAAATCGAACGCAACAGCATTGTGCTCAAAATGCCCTTTGTGCGAGCCATCACAAAATGGCTTATTGGCCGATAAGCCGCAGCGGCAAATAGATACAATCGTACGGCCCTGCAAGCCGTATTCGTTGCCTTGCATATCTACAATTTCAAAATCGCCCTCAATTTTTACCGAACCGTTGTTGTTTATGGTAAGTTTAGTTTTTTCCATGGATTATTGTTTTGTGCGAAAGTAATAATCCTTTGCTGGTTATGGCGAATTGATGTTTATATAAATGGAATTTAGTTAGCGACACGAAGCCCCCGCCTTATAACATCTGGTTTTTTTGCGCTGAAATACATAATAAAATACCGTTAAAAAACGGGGCAGATAAGTCGTGCATAATTTTTAATTTAGCATATAATTAAACCGACACCTTTTTACTGAAATATGAATTACCCCGGCCATTCCGTTAAACAGCAGGCTTTTAATATAACGGCTGTTAAAGCCATTCAGCATCAACTAAACAAAAAGGGTTGTGGCCCGGTTGATATTGATGGCGATTTTGACCACAATACTCACTACGCGGTCATGCTTTTTCAAACCCGTTTTACCGATTGCTTTGGCAATCCCCTGAAAATTGATGGAATTGTTGGTCCTGTTACGTGGTCGTCATTATTTAGCAACAGGAATGTTAAAACGATTACAAGGGCACCTAATACCCTGCTGGCTGCAGTTTTGGATGTTGCGAGATCACAGCTGGGAATAAAGGAGTTTTCTTCCGGCGGCAATGATGGCTCCACGGTAACCAAGTACCATGACGCTGCGGGTATTCGGCATGGGCAATGCTGGGCTATGGCTTTTGTTTACTGGTGCTTTAACCAGGCCAGTATACACCTTGAAGTTTCAAACCCATTGTATAAAACCGGCGATGTGTTTGAAACCATAGTTAAATCAAAATGTAAAATAATTACGCCGAAGGATGCAAAAATTGATGCAGGACGAGTGTTGCCGGGGCAAATATTCATTATTTCTACAGGCGGCGGTCATAGCCATACCGGGTTAATCGAAAAAATTGAAAATGAAATGCTGATAACTATCGAAGGCAATATAAGCCACCAAAATACCTGCGATGCCATCGGCGTTTTCAGAAGAACCGGCCGGATGATTGAATCAATTAATACCGGGTTTATAGAGTTTGAGTAGGGAAGAGAGCCAAGAATCAAGAAGCAAGAGCCAAAAGTCAAGAACCAAAAGTCAGGAACTAGGAGTAAAAAAAAGAAATAGCCCTTTCTTTTCTTGGCTCTTGATTCTTGGCTCTCAATTCTTAACCACTATTTCAACAAAACTCCCTGCAGCACCTGCCAAACATTATTCCCTACAATTTTGGCGCCTTCGGCAGTGGGATGGATGCCATCTTTTTGGTTGAGAGATGGCACTCCGCCTACATCTTTTAGCAGAAATGGCATGAAAGTCATATTGTTTTTTGCAGCCAGTCCCGGGAAAATGGCTTTAAAGCTGTAAGCATATTTGCCACCCATATTTGGCGGCACCTGCATACCAAGCAATACCAATTTAGCATTTGGATATTTGGCCTTTACGGCATCAATTATTGCCTGCAGGTTTTCCATTGTTGCAGTTACAGGGATGCCGCGCAGGCCATCATTGGCACCCAACTCAAGCACAAATACGTCAACTTTTTGTTTTAAGATCCAGTTTATGCGTGCTTTGCCACCTGCCGATGTTTCGCCGCTTACGCCTGCATTTACCACTTTGTAATGCAGCTTTGCCTCGTCTATCTTATTTTGAACCACACCCGGGTAGGCTTGTGAAGGATCGGGCAAGCCATAACCGGCTGTTAGGCTGTCGCCAAAAAATAATACTACTTTATCGCCGGATGTTGAATCAGGTTTGGCAGCAGCTGTTGCCTGTGTTTCTGCAGGTGTTGCCTTCTTATCTCCGCATGATGCAAAAAGTAAAGTGGCGGTTAGTAAGCAGATGATATTTATTCTATGCATTTTTTTAAAAAATATTCGCCTGATAATACAGCGGTATCATAGCGATGGGTTTAAAACCCATCGCTATATTTAAAATTTTCCTCCCCGGCATTTCAAGTATACACACCTGAGCGGTTCGTTTGTTTTTAATCTTCAAATCGCCACATCATCAAATCTTCAAATCAATTTCCCCGTAATATTTCCAGCGGCGGTTTATTCAGCACGCCCCGGCTGTTTAACAGGCCGATAACAATGGTTAATAACGATATGATGAAAAATAATAGTATAGCCGGCAGCCAGTTAATGGTAAATGGTATCTCGAAACTGTATTTTGCCAATGCCCAGCTACCCGCCGCAGCTATAAGGATACCTGTTAAAGCCGATAACATCCCTAAAAATAAATATTCTAAAGCAGTTATGGCAAATATTTGTTTCCGGCTGGCGCCAAGGGTACGCAGTAAAACGCTTTCCTGGATGCGCTGGTATTTGCTGATGCGCACCGACGCGATTAATACCACAATGCCGGTAATGATGCTAAAGGCGCTCATAAAGCGGATTACGTAACCGATTTTATCGAGCAGACCGTCAACTATACTTAATACCAGCCCTAAATCGATAATGGAAACATTTGGGAACCTGCGCACTACCGATTGCTGGTATTGTGCCGATACTTTGGCCGAAGGTACGTGAGTTAGCAGCACATGAAATTGCGGCGCATCCTCCAAAATCCCAGTTGGGAAAACTACCTGGAAGTTGGTTTGGATTTTGTTCCAGTTTACCTGCCGAACGCTGCTCACAATAGCGTTCATGCTCACCCCCTGCACATTAAATACCAAATGGTCGCCAACATTTACATGGTTACGTTTAGAAAAATTATCCTCGATGGATACTGGGATTTCTTTTCCGGGGTCGGCTTTGCCCACCCAGTCGCCTTTAATAACTTTTTCCGTTGCGCTTAGCGAGTCGCGGTAGGTAACGCGGTATTCCCAGGTAAAGGCGCGTTCGGGTATATTAAGTTTAGGGTTCTTTATCACGTCGGCCAGTGTATGGCCATTAATTTTGTCGAGTCGCACAGCTACAATTGGAACCTGCTGTATCACAGGCAAATGCTGTTGTTTGGTTAGCTGCGCAATATCCTTTTGCTGACTGGTTTGAATATCAAACAAAATCATGTTCGATTGATTGCCACTCGATGATAGTTTTACCTGCCCCATTAAAATGCTTTGGATAAAGAACAACGTACAAATAAACGCTGTACTTAAACCGATGGAAACGATCAGTATTATGGTTTGATTATTCGGCCTGTACAAGTTGGCAAAGCCCTGGCGAAATAAATAGCCCCAGGTACTTTTTATAAACAGCCGCATCAGCTTCATTAACAACCAGGCGATAAAGGTTAATATCAAAAATGCGATGGATATACCGATAGTGAAGAAAATACTGCCCAGCCAGCTATCGAGCTGGAAATAAGTAAAGGTGACCACGAAGCCGACTATCAGCAGGTAAACCAGCCACCTGAAAGGATCGCGCAGCAGGTTAACTTCGTCGTAATTGATGCGCAGCGTATTAAGCGGCGAAATGTTGCGGATAGATATCAGCGGTAACAGTGCAAACAATACTGAAATGATGATACCTAACAAAACGCCCTGGCCTATTGCCAGCCATGATATATCGGTTGAAATGGTAATTGGCAAAAACTGCTGCATTACCGATGGTAAAACATGCTGTATGGATGTGCCCAGCAAAGCCCCCGTAACAGAACCAATAATGCCTATACCAATGATCTGGATTAAATAAATTAGGAACGCTTCTGAAGCCTTTACCCCGAGGCAGCGCATAATGGCTATAGAGGCAATTTTTTCGCGGATATAAATATGGATTGCACTTGCCACGCCAACACAGCCAAGCAGCAACGCAATAAAACCGACGAGCGATAAAAACCGGGTTAAATCGCCAAAGGCGCGGCCGGTATTTTCCTTGCGGATCTCGACAGTTTCGATGCCCATTTGGACTTTTTCCAGCTTCGGCTCTATGGATTTTACCACTTTGGGTATATCTACTGGCTTATCGTACTTGTAATAAAAACTGTAGTTAATGCGGCTGCCTTTTTTTGACAGGCTGGTTTGCTCTAAATATTGTAGAGGGATATAGACGATTGGCGCTACACCCGAAGATATGCCGGTTTGGCCGGGTGCTTTATCCAATATGCCTGCAACTAAAAAAGTAACCTCACCCACCTTAACCGAGTCGTTTACGCGAACGTTGAATTGTAAGGCCAATATCCGATCGATCAAAGCTTTTTGGCCGTTTTTAAAATCTGTCCCGGCCTGCACAGGCTCAGTTTCCAGGCTCCCGTAATAGGGGAACTCGCCTTTTAAGGCCCTTACCTGTACCAGTCTGGTACCCTGCGTTTTTGGGAAGTAAACCATGGATGGAAAACTTCGTTCTTCCGATCTTCTGTCGCCCAGCGAGGCCAGCAATGGTTCCACAGTAGGATCCACAGTTTTGCCGCCAGATACCACCAGGTCGGCGCCAATTAATGTGGCAACTTGTTTGTCAATATCGTGTTGAAGATTGTACCTGAACGAGTAAATAGCCACCAACGCAGCTATACCGAAAATAATGGCCGATATAAACAGTAGCAGCCGCGACCGGTTTTTGCGGCTATCCCTTAAAGCCATATTAAACAGCCAGCGGATATTTATTTTTCTTTTGGTGATGTTTGGGTTGTTTTCCATCGCCGGATTATGCATTTGCGGTTAATTCGTCGGCCACCAGTTTGCCACCTTTTATGCGAATGATACGCTGAGTTTTTGCGGCAAGCTCTAAATCGTGCGTTACTACAACCAGGGTAGTGCCAGCCTCTTTATTTAAATCGAACAGCAGCTTCACCACTTTTTCGCTGGTTTCGGCATCAAGGTTGCCGGTTGGCTCGTCAGCAAATAAAATACGCGGCGCATTTGAAAATGCCCTGGCCAACGATACACGTTGCTGCTCACCGCCCGATAGCTGGGTAGGGTAGTGGTGCCCGCGATCGCTCAGGCCAACTTTATCCAGTAAATCCAAAGCCCGTGCACGAATGTTTTTTTCGCCACGCAATTCCAAAGGTACCATCACATTTTCTAACGCTGTGAGGGTAGGCAGCAACTGGAAGTTTTGAAAGATAAAACCAATGTATTGGTTACGTACCTGTGCAAGTTGGTCCTCGGATAACTTGCCAAGGTTAATGTTGTTTAACTCAACTATGCCAGACGTTGCTCTGTCCAACCCCGCGCAAAGGCCGAGCAGTGTTGTTTTGCCGCTGCCGGACGGCCCTACAATAGCATTGGTTGAGCCAGCCGCCACTGTAAAGTTTATATTATCAAGCACGGTGAGGGTGCGCCCGGCGCTTTGATATGTTTTTGTAAGATTCGAAATATGAAGAATAGTATCCACTGCTGCTTTTTTTCTGTATAGATAACTAAAAAAAGCAATTGTTACTTATTGGGTTGTTAAAATAAGTTGTAAGGGTTGTAAAGGTTGTAAATGTTATAATTGGATGACAGTTGGGTGGTGAATGGTGAGTAGAGAATGGTGAGTAGTTAATGGGATGACATAGGCTACCTATGCAAAATCTTTAAAAAGCTCTCTATCTCTTCACCGGGCTAGTCCGATGTTGACCACTCACTATTCACCTAATCAGCTACTCACCTCAAAAACTACCACAACCCAAAGTAATCCCTGGTATACAGCGTTTCGTAGCGGTAATATTTATCACCCACTTCATGCCCAAGATCTTTAAATACAAACAGTTTCTTTTTGGAGTTGATGTTGTTGTATACTGCGTACGAGTTATTTGGTGGTACAAAGGGGTCCAGCAAACCTATACCCATTACCACCGGGCAGGTTATGGTTGTAGCAAAGTTTTTTGTATCGTAATATTGCAGGTTATCAAGCACCTTACTAAATGTTAGATCGGCGGCGACGCTGGCATATTTTTTCATGTAATTGATGGGCCATTCAACGGCGCCACGGTCCATATTATAAATGTCACTCAAAAACGGGTTCTGCGGGGCGCAAATGGTTACCCTTTTATCGAGAGCCGCGGTAGTGATAGATAAATAGCCACCCATACTGCCTCCGGTAACAGCAACACGGTCGTGGCTAAGTTCGGGCCGCGAAAAAACAAAATCAACAGCGCGGATGCAATCCATAATAATGCCGCGCATTATATACTTGTTTTTATCCTCGAGGCCGGCAACAATGTAGTCCTCACGGCGCATATCGAGATCTTTTTTGCTTAACCCTTGTCCGCGAGGGTCGAGACCGACAAAAGCCATGTCATCGTCGCGCCCCATCAGCGGTATGTTGGTAGCCTGGTAGCCAGGCAGCATTATTAAAACCGGAAAGTGCTGATATTTTTGATGATGCTCGGGTTCAGTCAACCACAGGTAAACGGTTTTGTTACCGTACGACTTCATCTCAATTAAAAAAACTTTCCGTTTGTCTTTTTCCAGCTCCGGCTTTTCGGTCACCTTAAAATTTGGTTTTACTTTGGCAAGCTGGGCTTTGGTGTCCTGCCAAAATTTGTCAAAGTCGGCAGGTTTTGAATAGGCTGATCTTATTTCTTCGGGGCGGATGCCAAATACGCGGCGGGTTGTATCGTCATAGTCGCTTACATTTATCATGAAGTTCACTTTGTAAAACCCGCTCTTTAGTTCGGGCATTGTAAAATCATAACTATGCGAACTCCGGCCGGCCAGGGAAATATGTACAGAGTCGGTACGCAGGATTTTATTAAACTGGTCAGTAATTTGGTATGATACCTTGCCCGATTGTGTTGTGCCGTAATTGTTGTTTACCAGGAAAGTATAGCTGGCCGTTTTATCAAAAATGGCGTCTCTACTATGAGCGGTTAACTCAGTTGTTACGTCGCTGACGCTGTTTTTAGCTGCGGCCTTGTCTATATCCTTTTTTTCGTTTTTTTGCGCACGGGCAATATTGCCCGCAGTAAGCAGTATTGAAAGAACCAGGAATAAGGTGTAAAATTTTTTCATTTGTCCGCACACATAGGGCAATATTGGTGCCATCGCCCCGATTTAGCAGACGTCAGATAATGTTAGCTGTGCGGAGGATGATCGGCATCTGCCATAGTCGCGGGTTAATATCCCAAATGTGCAATTATTTCCACAACAAAACCCTTAAAAAATGCTGTTAGGAGCCATTTTACTTTTTATCAATTGCTTTACCCGTCCTTCCCATTCATGCTTTAAAACGCTTAGTACTATCGAATCGCGGCGACCACCTTCCTGCAATGGCATGTTGTTGCGCAATATACCTTCGGGTGTGCAGCCAATGCTTTTCATGGCGGCAATGCTGTGTTTGTTACGTGCATCGGCCCTGAATTCAACTCGCAAAGCATTTAAATCGTCGAACGCAAATTGCAGCATCAGGTATTTGCAATGCTTATTCAACCCCGTACCCCTGTACTTTTGGCCGTACCATGTATACCCAAGTTGAACAGTTTGCCAGGCAGGCAGTATGTCATAGAAACGGGTACTGCCAGCATAGCTTTGGGTTTGTTTATCAAAAACAATAAATGCGTATTCTCTGCCTGCAGCGCGGTTATCCAGCGCATCTTTAATATAACGGCGCATGCCATCCTCGCCGCGTGCACTTAAATACGAGTATTTCCAGGTGTCAGGCTCGTTCAAAGCAAAGGGTAACAGGTTGTCGTAGTCGCTTTCCAGTAAGGGCCTTAGCAATACGCGTTCATCTTCTAAAATATATTCGGCGTTTAAATCGTAATTCAAAGTCATGTCAGGTGTTATTTACTGGTCAAAAAATCAAACTTAAATAATTTAGCTTCGTGCTCTTTTATAAGCTCCCGGCCAATCTCAATAGTGGCGGCAACCATTTGGTCCAGGTGCATGCGGCGCGTTCGGTGATTAGTAATAGCAGCGCGAATAGCGTATTTGCCATGCTGTAAAGTGTTTGATGGCACAGCAATTCCCCGTTCCTGCATGCGCATTAGCAACTCCTTGTTCAATATATTTAACTGGTCATTATCAAGGTTGCCAGGGTTGTACCTGTAGCAAGCCACGTTCATGTTTACGGCGGCCAGCAATTCCAGTTCGGGGTGCTGTTTCACCTGTTCGCCAAGGTAAAAAGCCTGGTCAATGTTTTGGGCGATCATGGCGGCGTATTTGTCCACGCCATGTTCTTTCAGGCTCATCCAAACTTTCAGCGCTTTAAACCCGCGCGACAGCTCCATGCCATAATTTGATAATGTCTCAGGTCCGCCGGCAATGCCCCTGTCGTGTGCAGTTAAATAATTCACTGCATTAGCAAAAGCTGCGCGGTGAGTGGCAGCATCTTTAAACAATACGCAACCAACTTCATATTGCATATACATCCATTTATGCAGATCGAAAGCTACGCTATCGGCCTGTTCTATGGCTTTTAATTTTTCGCTGTAAGCAGGCACCAGTTTAGCCAGCGCTCCAAAGGCGCCATCAATATGCAGCCAGATGTTTTCGTTGCGGGCTATTGCTAATAGTTTATCCAACGGATCAATCGCGCCAGTATTAACCGTGCCGGCATTGCCGATAATGCAAAACGGTACCAAACCGTTGGTTTTGTCGTCACGAAGGCTGGCTTCGAGCGCGTCCACATCAATTTCAAAATTCTCATTTACCGGTATTTTTCTCAATTGCTCGCTACCAATTCCAATTACTTCGGCGGCTTTGTTTACGCAGTTGTGGGTTTCGCTGCTGCAATAAGCAGTTAGTTTACCTTCGGCTACATACACGCCCTTGGTTTTGCAATTTGCAATAACGGTGTTACGCGCTACAATAAGCGCTGTAATATTGGCTATCGAACCACCGCTCACCAGCATGCCGCTGCCTTCCGCTGGATAATTCATCAACTGTTTACACCAGTTTATTACCTGTTTATCAACGTACATGGCACTTTGGTCGCCTATGGTAACATTAGCGTTCATAATACCAGCGAGCAGGTCGGCAAATGCCCCCATAGGGGTGCCGGTACCTTGTACCCATGCATAATAGGCCGGGTGGATGTTCCCGCCATGATAAGGCATAATGTTCTTTTTAAACTCGTCGTAGATCTCAAAGATATTTGCAGGCTGATGCGGAACAGCCTTTTGAAACTCTTCCTTCACCTCCTGCGGAATTGGCTGCCATGCGGGCCCATCGCCTATGTTTTTTAAATATTCAACCATATCGTCAATCAACTGATGTCCGAGGGTTTTAAAATCGTCCCAATTTTCGGGGTCTAATCCAATTTCGGGCTTGTTATCTGCGTGGTTCATATAAAATGTTTACGGTACAAATTTGGATCAATATTAGTTGATAAAACAGATGCAGATTTGTTATTTTTGTACATGACAGATTTGGTTATGAGATTTTGCTAAGTTCTCGTAATCAACCCAAATAAAAAATCTGATTGTTGCTATTATAACATGATTGATAATTTACGCACATCTGCCGCTTACGACGAGGACTTTTTGTACATGCAAATTGCCGACAGGCTAAGTAGCCAGATAAAAGGCCGGGTTTTAAAAACCGGGGAGAAGCTGCCATCGGTACGGGCTTTGAGCCATGAGCAGGGAATAAGCCTTAGTACTGCTTATAAAGCCTATGTGCAGTTAGAGATTAAGGGGCTGATTGAAGCACGTCCAAAATCAGGTTACTATGTTCGATACACACCGGCGCGTTCATTTGACGACGTAAAGAAAGAAACCACAGTGACCGAACCGACAAAATTGGGTGTGGATGATATGATTGCGATGGTACACCGCCATTTTTCTGCTGACGGTATAGTTAAATTATCGGTGGCGTCGCCTGCGCTATCATTATTGCCACAGGCCAAGCTCAGCAAATCAATGGTCGAAGCTATCCGTATCAGTGCCAATAGCTGCATCAGTTACGAGGGGGTGCAGGGTAACGAGAACTTAAAAAAACACATCGCCCGGCTGGCCTTTGGCTGGGGCGGAAATATTTTGCCAGATGACGTTGTTACCACACAGGGTTGTATGGAGGCCCTGGTGTTTTGCCTTAGGGCGGTAACCAAACCCGGCGATGTGGTGGCAATCGAGAGCCCTACCTATTTTGGCATATTCAGCACCATACAAACCCTTGGACTGAAAATAGTTGAAATACCCACACATCCAATCGAGGGCCTGGACCTTGATTTTTTGGCAAATGCTATTGATGAGCAGCAAATTAAAGCCTGCCTGTTTGTGCCTACATTCAGTAATCCACTGGGCTATTGTATGACGAATGAAAGGAAAAAGAAGCTGGTGGACATGTTGGCAAAAAAGCAAATCCCGCTGATTGAGGATGATATTTATGGCGAAATGTATTTTGGCAAAACCAGGCCGCGTACCTGTAAAAGTTATGACAAAGAGGGCTTGGTGATGTTCTGCTCATCAGTATCAAAAACACTGGCCCCCGGTTACAGGGTGGGTTGGTGTATGCCGGGCAGGTTTAAAAAACAAGTCATCAATTTAAAATTGATGCATTCTCTTTCGTCGGCATCGCCAACACATGCAGCAATCGGCCATTTTTTTGAAACCGGCCGCTATGACCTGCATATGCGCAACCTGCGCAAAGCATTGTACACCCAATGTTTGCGGTATACGCAGGCGGTCACTGAATTTTTTCCGGCTGATGTTAAGGTAAGCAGGCCAGATGGAGGTTACGTGCTATGGATTGAGATGGACAAAAAAATAGATGCGTTTGAACTTTACACGCGGGCAATAGCTTACAATATCAGCATATCGCCGGGACAAATTTTTAGTACCGACAGCCGGTTTACCAACTTTATCCGTATAAGCTTTGGCGCCCCCTATAGCCCGGAAATTGAAAAATCATTAAAGACATTGGGGCAGTTAATGAGTAAATTTTAAGATACATTCTAACTATCTTTGGTAAACTTTGTTATAAAGTTCTATGATTCAATCCTCACTTACGCACCGTTTAAAGGACCAGCACCGGGCCATAACCCCCATTATTATAAAGCTTAACGACAGGCAAATACAGCATCATGTTATAAAAGGCAAGTGGAGCATACACGAGCAAATTGCTCACCTGGCCAAATATCAACCGGTTTTTATCGACCGTATCCGCAAAATATTGATGATGGATAACCCGGAATTTGAAAGGTATAGCGCGGAGGACGACGATGGATTTGAAATATATTGCGCGTTTACCACCTACGAGCTGCTTAAAAAAATAAATACCGACCGGGAAATAATTTATAACCTGGTAACCAAGTTATCGCCTGATAAACTGGACCGGACCGGCGTTCACCCAAAATTCGGTAAATTGAACATAGTTGAATGGTCTGAATTTTTTGTGCTGCATGAGGCGCATCACTTGTTTGCCATTTTCCAGATGACGCATACTATGAAGTAGCCCCGGGCAAAATTTCTTTCTTTCAACAAAATTATTTCTTTCGGCAATTGTCTGCATGTTAAATAACAATTCATTGTTATTTTTACCCACCCTTATTGTGTAAAAAAATCAAGAGCTTATGCCAGACGATAAACCAAAACCACCCGGTATTTTCAGCCTGCTGAAACCATATTCGGGTTTGGTATTTATGCTGATACTGTTTGCTATATTTAGCAACAGTGCTAACCTTTGGCTGCCAAAAATCATTTCGCACGGTATCGACGATTATATCCACAGTATGATGCAGCGTGTGCATTTTGATACATCGCCGGTTATTATCAAGTTTTCGCTGGCAGTTGTGTTCATTTTTATCTGCTCATTCTTTCAAAGCGTTATTCAAACTTATACATCTGAAAAAGTGGCGCGCGACCTGCGCTCACGGTTATCAGACAAAATATCGCGCCAGAGCTATGCCTTTGTTGAGACGGCTAATCCATCAAAATTGCTGACAAATCTTACTGCCGATGTTGATTCAATTAAGCTTTTTGTTTCACAGGCGCTGGTATCAATAGTATCATCAGTATTTATAATTGTTGGCGCCAGTATTTTACTGCTAACTATCAACTGGAAACTGGCGCTGTGTGTTATAGCTATTATCCCAATTATAGGCGGCACATTTTTCTACGTGTTAAAAAGAGTGCGGGCATTGTTTATGAAAGCCCGCGAGGTTATCGACTGGCTAAACAAGGTGATAAACGAAAGTATTTTAGGAGCGGCGCTGATACGTGTTATCAATTCGCAGCAACTGGAGTTTGATAAGTTTTTGCAGGCTAATACAAAAGCTAAGGATTTCGGCATGTCGATTTTGCGGTTGTTTGCAGGGTTAATCCCGGTTATTACTTTTTCGGCCAATATTGCCACTTTGAGTATCCTGGCTTTAGGGGGCCATTTTGTTATAAACGGAACCATGACATTGGGAGATTTTGGGGCCTTTTATAGTTACCTGGCCCAATTGATATTCCCTATACTGGTTATCGGCTTTATGAGCAACATCATAGCGGCAGCCACGGCATCTTTTCAAAGGATAAATACGGTCTTAAATGCATCCGACAATATTGAAACTGGCATAGTAACCGAAACTCTAAAAGGTGATATTCTGCTTAATGATGTTTCGCTGGTGTACGGGCAAAAACCGGCGCTTAAAGATATATCGATAACTATTAAGGCGGGTGCTAAAATTGCCATAATAGGGCCTACGGCTGCTGGCAAAACCCAGTTACTTTACCTGCTCACCGGGTTGATAAAGCCAAACGGCGGTAGTATTTTGTTTGATGACAGAACGATTGATGAATACAATAGCGAATCGTTCCACAGCCAGGTGGGTTTTGTTTTCCAGGACAGTATCATCTTTAATATGAGTATTCGCGAAAATATTGCCTTTAGCGATACGGTTACTGACGAATCGTTGCAAAAAGCTATTGAAACTGCCGAACTGAAAGAGTTTATAGATAGCTTACCTGATAAGCTGAGCACCATAGTTTCGGAGCGCGGCTCCAGTCTTTCGGGCGGACAGAAGCAGCGGATCATGCTGGCTAGGGCGTTGGCGATAAATCCCAGGGTTTTATTGCTGGATGATTTTACCGCACGAGTCGACGGAAATACTGAAAAGAAGATATTGGCCAATGTGCAGAAGAATTACCCAGGCCTAACCTTGCTTTCGGTTACCCAAAAAACAGCCTCGGTTGAACACTACGACCAGATAATTTTATTAATGGAGGGCGAAATTATTGCAAGCGGTAAGCATGACCACCTGATGAAGACCAGCCCCGAATACGTACAGATATATAACTCGCAACAAAGCACCAGCAATTATGAACTACAACCTAAATGACCTGCAGGCCAAGGCGCCCAAGTCATCAACCTGGTCGTCGCTTGGTAAATTGCTGCAGCTGATATCGCACGAAAAGAAAAACCTGTGGCTGGCGTTGATGACCATTTTGGTAACATCAAGCATTAACCTGGTTGGTCCGCTGATTATTGGCAGAACCATTGACGATTATATTTTTGTGCCCCACAAAAACTATCATGGCGTACTGGTAAACTGCGCGATATTGTTTTGCCTGTACCTGGTATCGTTGGTTTCCAGCTATGTACAAACTATGCTGATGGGCGGGGTAGGGCAGCGCATGTTGTTCACGTTGCGTAATTCCATCTTTAATAAATTGCAATTGCTGCCGGTTGGTTTTTTCAATCAAAACAAAGCCGGCGATTTGATATCGCGTGTAAACAATGATACCGATAAGCTTAACCAGTTTTTTTCGCAGCAGTTGATGCAGTTTATCGGCAGCATCGCCACTATGACGGGCGCGGGTATATTTTTGCTGTCGATAAATATCAAACTTGGTTCGGCTACGCTGATACCGGCAGTGGTGATTTTACTGTTCACAAGCATCACATCGGCATGGGTAAAAAGCAAAAATGCCAGGAACCTCAAAAGCGTTGGTGGAATGAGCGCTGAAATACAGGAAAGCCTGAATAATTTTCGGGTTATTATTGCCTTTAATCGCCGCGATTATTTCCGCAAAAAGTTTGATGAAGCAAACCAGGAGAATTATAAAACAGCAATTGGCGCTGGCATAGCTAACAACTCGTATGTGCCGGTTTATGCATTGTTATCGAGCTTTGCGCAGATAATAGTGTTTGCCTATGGTATTTATTTGTTTTCGCGCGGGGAAATTGGCATCGGTTTGGTGGCTGTTAGTTTTGCATCATATGCCAATAATTTTTATAACCCATTACGTCAGTTGGCGGCATTGTGGACAGGTTTCCAAACGGCTATGGCCGGGTGGGACAGGATTGCGCAAATATTATCGCTGGAAACCGACCTGGTAAAAGTTGAAAAAACCATACCCGAAACGGCAGCACCGTTACTCGAATTCAGGGATGTGTATTTTGGATATGATGACGACAAAGAGATACTGCACAATATCAGCTTTAAACTGGAGCAAGGGAAAACTTACGCGCTGGTGGGTCCGACGGGTGGGGGCAAAACAACAACAGCATCTCTTATTGCCCGCCTGTACGACCCGAATAAAGGTATGGTACTGCTTGAAGGTGCCGATATCCGCTCATTCGACCCAACTGAGCGCACTAAAAAAATTGGCTTTATTTTGCAGGAGCCGTTCCTGTTTACCGGCACCGTGCGCGAGAATATTTTATACGGTAACGAACTGTATGTAAACCATACAAACGAGCAATTGGAAGAGGTAATAAAAGAAGCTAACCTGGGAACCCTGCTGGCCATTTTTGAAAGCGGCCTGGATACTAAAGTACTATCGGGCGGCGACAGCATCAGCCTGGGCCAAAAACAACTGATAGCGTTTATGCGGGCCGTATTGCGTAACCCCGACTTGCTGATTTTGGATGAGGCTACCGCCAACATAGATACCATTACCGAAAAATTGCTAAGTGACATTTTAAATAACCTGCCCGCAACAACTACAAGGGTAATAATAGCCCACCGGCTAAACACTATCGAGAATGCTGATGAAATATTCTTTGTAAACTCAGGCGAAGTAATCCGCGCCGGGTCGTTTGACCATGCGATGGATATGCTGTTGCAGGGGAAAAGGACGAGTTAAGTTTGAGTCGGGAAAGTCAGTAAAGTCGGGAAAGTCAATAAAGACGCAAGAAAGTTGATCTAATAACTTTCCCGACTTTCGGTCTTTCGGACTTTACTTAATTTCGGGACTTTCGGACTAAAAAAAAAATCCCTACACTTGTAAATAAACTATAAACCGATTATGCAGAGATATACTGGTCAAAAACGAATTTTAGTTGCTACAGATTGTATAATATTCGGATTTGACGGATGGAACTTAAAGCTGTTACTGGTACAGCGTAATATTGAACCTGAGAAAGATAAATGGAGTTTAATGGGCGGCTTTATCCAGCCCTCCGAATCGCCGGAAGATGCGGCAAACCGCGTTTTGGAATTGCGCACAGGATTGAAAGATGTTTATATGGAGCAATTCCAGGTGTTTGGCAAACCAGACCGCGACCCTGTTGAACGTACTTTGTCAATTGCATATTTCGCCCTTATCGATATACATCAATACGAAAAAGAGATAAACGATGAATACCACGCTGAGTGGTTTTTATTGGACGAAATGCCTGAACTGATATTTGACCACGCTGAAATGGTTAAGCTTGCCCAAAAGCAATTGCGTTATAAGGCTGCGCTCCATCCCATATTATTTCAATTATTACCCGAGAAATTTACTATACCTCAACTTCAGGCACTTTACGAGGGAGTTTATAATACCACTTTCGATGACCGTAACTTTAGCCGAAAACTATTGTCGACCGGCCTTTTGGTTAAGCTGAACGAGAAAGATAAATTTTCCTCAAAAAAAGGCGCGTTTTATTACAAGCTCGACCAATCACATTATGCGGAAAACTTCGAACGGTTTTTGAATTTGGTGCCCAATCCCGACAAGTTTTTTTAAGGCTTCACGCTGAAGGTGCTGAAAATCAAACGCTAATTATTAAAAAAGATATCAATTTTAGCGTTTATTTGAAGGGAAAATACAATCTTTATGTCCCCTTAAGGATTTACCTGAATGTATTTATCCTAAGCCATGAGGAGCCTTTTACAAAGTATTATTACTGTATTCCTGGTTTGCACACGTATACTGGCATGGGCGCAATCCCCCCAGACGGTAAATAACGGGCAGCAAACTCAGCCCGTAGCTTTTCCGCAAGGATGCGTTTATAACTGGACAAACGATAAACCAGCCATTGGCCTGCCTGCAAGCGGTACAGGCGATATAGCGTCATTCACTGCCAGTAATACCGGTACCTCCCCGATTGTTGCTACAATTAAGGCGACGCCGGTGCCATTGGGATATGCGTACATAAGCAACCAAAATTCAAACGACGTTTCGGTTATCAGCATTGCCACCCATGCAGTTGTTAAAACCATTAGTTTACCGGGACAACTAAACCCCTTTGGCGTTGCTGCTACTCCTGACGGCAGTAAAGTATACGTAACTAATGTTGGTTCGGGCACCGTATCTGTAATAAGCACAGCAAGCAACACTGTAATAAAAACTATTACAGTGGGCGCCGGCCCGTTTGGTATTGCTGCAAGTCCCAACGGTACTACGGTGTACGCCATAAATAGCAACAGCGGCACCATTTCTGTTATAAATACTGCAACCGATGCTGTAGATGCAACGATAAACGGTTTAATTACACCGCAGGGAACTTGCGTTAGCCCCGATGGAAAATGGCTGTATGTTACCAATGCAAGTGGCAACGCAAGTCTTTACATAGTTAACACAGCTACCAACACCGTCGATTTTACTATACCACTAAACGGGACAACCAACGGTGGAATAGCGATAAGCCCCGATGGCAACACATTATACATTGCCAATAATGCTCCAGGTACTGTAACGGTTTTTAACACCATCACTAAAACCGAAACTAAACTTATAATAGGAGTAAGCGGGCCGTACGGCGTAACTGCACGTCCAGATGGCAAACGGGTATATGTTGCAAACAGTTTTACAAAAAAGGTATCTGTAATTAACACCGCCACCAATATCATTATAAAAACTATCAATACCAGTGGTATTCCGTTTGGAGTATCAGTTAGTACCGACGGTAAGGAATTATATGTGGCAAACCATGTCTCCAATAAAGTTGATATTATAAGTACAGCTACAAATAATGTAATAACCTCGGTAGATGTAGGAAGCGACCCGCTTTCGTTGGGGATATTTACAACCAGTATAGGCTGTAACGGCCCGCCTGTTACATTTTCAATTTCAGTGAATCCTACTGTGCCAACAATTATTGCAGGGCCCGTAACCGGGTCAATTTCGGCTTGTGTTGGTACTGCGTCTGCAAGCCCGGATATCCAGCAATTTACCGTAACTGGAAGCGATTTAACGGCTGGGATAAAGGCAACAGCCCCCGCGAATTTCCAGGTGTCGCTTTCGGCAAACAGCGGTTATGGCAGTAGTGTGTTGCTAAACCAGTCAGGCGGGAAAGTGGCGAATGTGGTGGTTTATGTCCGTTCTGCGGCTACAGCCACCGGCAGTATTTCAGGCAATGTGGTGCTGAGCTCGGCGGGTGCGGCTGACCAAAATGTAGCTGTTAGCGGCACGGTAAATGCGTTGCTGACAGTTGACCCGGTAACAGATAAAATTTACTACAATGGTGATGTTACAAGCCCGGTAGTATTTACCGGCACGGCCGGTAAATTTAACTGGACCAATGATAAACCGGGAATAGGGCTGCCTGCAAACGGCATAGGCGATCTGCCCTCGTTTACCGCCGTCAATACCGGAACTACCCCTGTTATTGCTACAATTAAGGTAACGCCTTTGCCAACAGATTACGCTTACGTGGCCAACCAGGGGTCAAATATGATTGCCGTTATTAATTGCACTACGCATAAGGTAATTAAAACTATAAATGGTGGTTCAATACCTGTTGGCATAGTGACAAGTGCTGACGGAAAAAGAGTATATATCGCAAATAATGACGCCAGTACGGTTTCGGTAATTAACACTGCCGATAACACATTATTAACCTCGATCCCTGTAGGGAATAGCCCTTACGGCATAGCTATAAGTCCGGATGGCACCCGGGTATATACGGCAAACTCCAACGCTGCTTCTATATCAGTGATTGAAACACAAAATAACAGTGTTATCACTACAATACCCAATCTGCCCAGCATTATTTCGATAGCTGTAAGCCCTGATGGTAAGTGGGTGTACGCGGCAACAGAAGGGAGCCCTAATGCGGTGTATATTATTAACGCATCAACTAATGTACTCGATTCAACCATACCTCTCGGTTCTTCTTATAATTATGGCATGGTTATAACACCTGATGGTAAAAGCCTCTATTTTACAAACAATCAGAATAGTTCTGTTACCCGGGTGAACCTGGCCACCAAGACGGTATCGTCCATCCCGGTTGGCGCCGGGCCGTATGGTATTGCCATTAACTCCACGGGCACCAGGGTGTATGTTGCCTGCAGCCAGGCAAACGAAGTGGATATTATTAACACTGCCAATAATGCTGTTATAAAAACACTGCCTGCCACGGGCTCCCCTTTCACTGTATCGGTAAGCAGCGACGACAAAGAGTTGTATGTAACCAACCGTTCCGCTAATGCCGTTGACATATTTAACACTACCAATTATAGCAAGATAACCACCATTACAGGTCCCGCCTTTAATAACCCGATGTCGTTGGGCAGTTTCATAAGCAAGGGGCCGGGATGCCCGGGGCAGCCAATTACATTTAAAATTACCGTAAACTCAAAAACTACACAAATAACCGCAACAGCGGCAACAGGCACCATTTCGGCATGTGAAGGTTCGCCGTCAGCTAGTCCCAATATTCAGCAGTTTACGGTCTCGGGAACCGGTTTGACGGCCGGGGTAACAGCCACAGCTCCTACAGGTTTCGAAGTTTCGTTGTCGCTAACAGTGGCTACGGCAATAGTGTAATAATAAACCAGTCAGGTGGGCTTGTAACAAATATTGTAGTTTATGTTCGTTCTGCGGCTTCTGCAACCGGCAATATCGCTGGTAATGTGGTGCTAACTTCTGCAGGCGCTACCGACCAAAGGGTTGCCGTTACCGGGACAATAAATGCGTTGCCGACCGTAAATAAACCCGGCGATGTAACATACATAAATGGTGACCTTACTACAGTAATAAACTTTGCCGGCACAGGCACCACATTTACCTGGACAAACGATAAACCGGGGATTGGCCTGCCCGCAAACGGCACTGGCGATATTCCATCATTTACGGCTGTAAATACCGGGCCAACGGCAATAACGGCCACCATAAAAGTAACGCCGGCAAATGCTACAGGATGCCCCGGTATACCGCAAACGTTCACCATCAAAGTAAATGCGTCGCCTGCAATTACTGCTACCGTGGTTAGCGGCAGCATATCGGCCTGTGTGGGTACAGCCTCGGCAAGCCCCAATATTCAGCAATTTACAGTTTCGGGAACAGGTTTA
Source organism: Mucilaginibacter flavidus (assembly GCF_024055575.1). GTDB lineage: Bacteria > Bacteroidota > Bacteroidia > Sphingobacteriales > Sphingobacteriaceae > Mucilaginibacter > Mucilaginibacter flavidus. Next base: position 89,005 of record NZ_JAMXOE010000003.1, read on the forward strand.
ACAGCTGGAATAACTGTCACGGCACCGGCCGGTTTTGAAGTGTCATTGTCGGCAAACAATGGTTTTAGCGGCGCAGTTACGCTAAACCAGTCTGCTGGGAAAGTAACCAATGTGCTGGTTTATGTAAGATCGGCGGCTTCGGCAGTGGTAGGGCCTATTTCGGGTAAAATTACACTCGCTACGGCAGGGGCAACAAATTTAACAGTAGAGGTGAGCGGAACAGTCAGCGCGTTACCTGTTGTGGACCCGGTGGGCGACAAAATATACGTAAATGGTGATATTACTACTGCTGTTAATTTTACAGGAACAGGTAATATATTCCATTGGGTTAATGACACACCGGCAATAGGACTCCCGGCGAGCGGAACAGGTGATTTGCCCTCGTTTACGGCTGTTAATGTCAGTGGATCTCAGCTTAAAGCCACTATTACCGTAACACCGGAAACTAAAAAATATGGCTACGTTACCAATGCAAATGATAACACCGTTTCAGTTATTGATATTTCTACCAATAAAGCCGTGGCGACAATACCTGTTGGTAGTAATCCGGTAAGGATCACTATTTCGCCCGACGGCAGCAGGGTATATGTTACTAACGAAAGCTCTGATGATGTTTCGGTAATAAATACATCAACAAACAGCGTAATTAATACAATTCCCGTAGGAGGAGTACCATCTGCAACGGTAATAAGTTCCGACGGCAGCAAGCTATACGTTGCCAATATATACGATAATAACATTTCGGTTATTAGCACAGGCAGCAGCAGCGTTGTGAAAACCATCCCGGCAGGACTAACACCCTTGGGTGTTGTGCTGAGTAACGACGGGAAACTCTTGTATGTATCAAATAATGGTGAGAACGATTTATGGGTGATTGATACGGCAACCGGTGCATTAATTGACAATATACCGGTGGGAAAGCAGGCCGAGGGCATCGCGATGAGCAGAGATGGTAATTGGGTTTATGTATCAAATTTTCAGGATGGAACCATTTCAGTAATTAATACGGCGACTAATAAAGTAACGGCAACCTTGCCTATAGGCAGTAATCCATCAGCCATCACTGTTACTCCTGATGGTAAATTGTTGTATTCAACCAGTGACCTCGATGATAAAATTTTAGTAATTGATATAGCGTCCAAACAAATTGTTAAAACAATTACAGTGGGTACAAAGCCCTGGGGTATGTTATTGAACCGCGACGGCAGCTTACTATACGTTACGACCCCCGCGGATAATACGGTTTTAGTTATCAATACAGCCACCAACCAGGTGGTAAATAAAATTCTGGTGGGGGCTGCGCCCAGCGCATTCGGTACCCTTGCGGTGCCGGGGGCCGACTGCCCTGGCATTCCGGCTACTTTTACAATTACAGTTAACGTCCAAACCCCTTCAATTACACACAGTGCTGTAACTGGCACAATAATTGCCTGCGCCGGCTCGCCATCTGCCAGTCCCAACGTCCAGCAGTTTGCAGTTTCGGGCACTGCTTTGACTGGCGATATAACTGCTATGGCTCCCATTGGATTTGAAGTTTCACTCTCGGCAATCAGCGGCTTTACTAAGAGCGTAACCCTGGCACGTACGAACGGCAGTGTTTCAAATGTTGTGGTATATGTAAGATCGGCCGACTATGCGATAGGGAGTGTTTCAGGCGATGTCGATTTATCAACTCCAGGAATACCTACTCAAACGGTTCCCGTTAGGGGTCTTGTAAATGCCTTACCAACGGTTAATGCAATAGGCAATCAAACCAAACAAGATGGCGATGTCACCGATGCCATTAGTTTTGCAGGCAGCGGAAACCAGTTTAGGTGGACCAATGATAAGCCGGGGATCGGCTTGCCTGCGGCTGGTTTGGGCGACATTGCCGCGTTTAAAGCTATAAACACCGGTGCAGCCGATATCACAGCCACTATAACCGTGACACCGTTAAAACTCGGGTACGCATATATTCCTGACCTGCAGTCAAACGATGTTTCGGTAGTAAGCCTGGCATCTAATTCGGTGATAGCTTTTTTGCCGGTCGGAAATCACCCTATCGGCGTGACGATTAATGCCAGGAACAATCTAATTTACGTTACAAACGCCGATGGTTCAACGGTTTCAATAATCGATCCGGCCACAAATACCGTTAAGGGGGCTATTCCGGTCGGGAGTTCACCATATGGTATAAAATCAAATGCGGATGGCAGTTTACTGTTTGTTGCAAGTTTAAACGGCAATAGTGTGGCGGTGATTGATGTTTTAACCAATGCGGTAATACATACTATAGTCGGCTTTACAGGGCCCATTGATGTTGCCGTGAGCCCCGATGGTGGCACCCTGTATGTATCAAACAATAGGTCGACCACGGTATCAGTTATTCGCATAGCTGACTATACCCTTCAAAAAACGATAAATGTGGGCGAGGCTCCTTTTGGACTGTGTTTTAGCCCGGATGGCAGCAAGTTATATGTCGCCAATGAAACCTCGCGTGATATTTCGGTAATTAACACCGCAACGAATACGGTTTCAGGCACCATTACGGGCAACTTCTCTCCCCTTTACCTGGGGATCAGTCCCGATGGCAGCAGGCTATATATTCCAAATGTAGCATCTACTAATGTTTCGGTGGTAAATACAGCTACAAATGCTGTAGTGGCCACTATTGAAGGATTTGGGCAGCCAACGGGCGTGAACGTTAGCCCCGACGGGAAATTTGTTTACGTTACCAGCCAGAGTGAAAATAAGTTGTCGGTTATTGATGCTGCAACAAACACTGTATTTAATGAGATCCCAGTGGGGAAAGACCCCGCAGCCATTGGAACCTTCCTGAGCCCGAGCCCTGCGTGTGATGGCCAGCCGGTAACATTTACTATAACAGTAAAAGCATCGCTGCCGCCGGCTATTACTAACGACCAGCCGCCAAATGGCGTCAATACTATTTATGGCACGCCTTCGCCGGTAACATCGTTTACAATATCAGGCAGAGATATGAGGGAAGGTATCAAGGTTACCCCGCCAGCGGGTGTTGAAGTAAGTACCGATAATATCAATTTCAGCAATACCATCACTGTGGGCGCCGCAGGCACAATTGCTCCGACTACAATTTATGTGCGATTGGCAAAAACCACGCCGGTTGGCTCTTACGGGGGCTCTATAAGCCTGGAGAGCACAGGCGTAAATACTATTTACCCTCAATTGCCGGTAAGTTTAGTTAGTCCGGCACCGCTTACGGTAATTGCAAATGCCAAAAGTAAGAACTATGGCATCTTGCTTGCCGGTGCACCCGGCTCGGCTGATTTTACTGTTGCCGGCTTGCAGAATAGCGAAACCGTCCAAACCGTAACCATTACGTATGGACAGGGCTCAGCGGCAACCGACCCGGCAGGGACCTACGCAGGCTCAGTAACACCTGCAGACGTAACCGGCGGGACATTTGACCCGAAGAATTATGCAATTAGCTATATGAATGCTGATCTTACTGTTAATAAGACGCCATTGACAATAACAGCTGATGATAAAATCAAAACTTATAAAGACCCCAACCCAGCGCTTACCTTAACTTACAGCGGGTTTGTAAATAATGAAAGCCCCGCACAATTAACATCGCTGCCGGTTGTTTCGACTATTGCTGACGAAACATCCCTTCCGGGAAAATACACCATTTTAGTTTCCGGGGCTGCTTCGCCAAATTATGATATTGCTTTGGTAAACGGTGTGCTTACGGTTTTAGGAATAAACGTGCCGTTAAAAATCCCAAACACTTTTACCCCCAATGACGATGGCATAAATGATACCTGGAACATCGCCAATATCGACAGTTACCCAGGTTGCATAGTAAATATTTACAACAGGTGGGGGCAAAATGTATTTTCATCTGTTGGTTATGGCAAATCGTGGGATGGCAGGTATAAAGGGACATTGCTGCCTGTTAGTACCTATTACTATATTATCGATCTTAAAAATGATAGCAAACCATATTCAGGCAGCATTACAATTATAAGGTAATGCAGCAAAACAGGTTTACAAGTGAGACATTAATTGTGGTGTTAAATTGGTGAGTTTTGTTGCATAAAAGATTAATTTTTGAAAATTAACCTTAATTAAAAATTAAAATAACGCGCAGGTATATACAAGGGATAAGGAGAAAAACTATATTCGTATATTGGTTGCATTGTGTATCGCTTGATTTGAACGATATTAAGCGTACTACCAACCTAACTATAGCAATAACTTTAACGTAAACACGTTCGTAGCAAAAACGGCTTTTATAGAACCATTATATATTAATGAAAAGAATTTTATACTTATTGTTCGTTTTTATTTCATGCTTACAATTGGTATCGGCCCAGCAAAAGCCGCAATACACACAGTATGTATTTAATAACTACCTGTTAAACCCGGCGGTTGCAGGTATTGAAAATTATACCGATGTTAAAGCAGGTTACCGCAGCCAGTGGACTGGTTTGCAGGGGGCACCTGTTACCAGCTATTTAACTATCAGCGCACCGCTTGGTTCCAACTTTTTAAATGGCGATGCTACGGCATTTCCGGCTACTGGTGGCATAAACCCGTCGAGCAGGCTATACACGCAAAACTATATGGCTGCTGAGCCGCACCACGGCATAGGCGCCAGCATAATTAGTGACCAGGCTGGCCCGATAAATCAAACAACTTTTAATTTGTCATATGCTTATCACCTGGGGCTTGCTGCCAACTTAAACCTTGCAGTAGGGGCATCAGCAGGATTTAACCATATCAGCCTTAATACGGCCTTAATAACGCTTGAAAATCCGCTTGATCCTGCGATAAGCAACGGCAACAATAGCCAATGGAAACCTGACCTAAGTATTGGTACCTGGCTATATTCGTCGACTTATTACGTTGGAGCATCGGTGCAGCAGCTTATACCGCAAAACCTTTATTTTAGCTCGAGTAAAGCGTATAACCAAAGCAAAACGGTGCCGCAGTATTTTTTAACAGGTGGGGTTAAGGTTTTTTTAACTGATGAAATAACGCTGCTGCCATCTTTTTTGATAAAGGTGATTCAACCTACACCAATCACTTATGATTTAAATGCCAAGTTTTCATTCAGCGATAAATTCTGGTTTGGCGGATCGTATCGTCACAATGATTCATTCGGCGTGTTGGCCGGCGTAAACGTCAGCTCATTTATAAATATCGGCTATTCGTATGATATTACCACATCAGCCTTAAATACTGTAAGTAATGGTACCCACGAAATTGTGATTGGTTTGTTGCTTAACAACAGGTATAAGGTTACTTGTCCGCAGCACCTTTTTTAAGAAGGCCCCCCAGCCCCCTAAAGGGGGAGTAAAAGAAATTCAATACGATATAACTTGCCAGGTTTTCAAAACTTGGCAAGTTGTCTTTCGTAATGCAAATCAAAAACTCCCCCTTTAGGGGGCCGGGGGGCTTCGACTACAGTTCCTTTCTCAACCTTGCAACAGGTATATTCATCTGCTCACGGTATTTGGCTACGGTACGGCGGGCAATGTTGTAGCCGGCATCTTTAAGTATTTCGGTAAGTTTTTCATCGGCCAGGGGATGGCGTTTATCTTCTTTACCTATATGTTCTTCAAGTATCTTCTTAACTTCTTTATTTGATACTTCCTCACCACTTTCAGTCTGTATAGCCTCGGAGAAAAAGGACTTAAGCAGGAACGTCCCGAACTCAGTTTGCACATATTTTGAATTGGCAACACGCGAAACCGTCGAAATATCCATATTAATACGATCGGCAATGTCCTTCAATATCATCGGTTTCAGGTTCTTGTCGTCGCCGGTTAGGAAGAACTCGTATTGATATTGCATTATAGCATTCATGGTTTTTAACAGCGTTTGCTGGCGCTGCTTAATAGCATCGATAAACCATTTTGCCGAATCGAGCTTTTGTTTTACAAACTGAACGGCCTCTTTTAACTTCTTATCCCGCTGCGATGCTTTGTCGTAATGCTCAAACATCTCCTGGTACGAGCGGCTCACCCTAAGTTCGGGAGCGTTTTTTGAATTGAGCGTCAGTATCAGTATCCCGTCGTTGTTTGAGATATGGAAATCAGGTATCACCTGCATTTGCTTGGTATTTACCTCGTTCGAGTCGCCGGGTTTTGGGTTAAGTTTCAGAATTTCATTAACAACTGCCTTTAATTCAGCAGATGTCATGTTTAGCGATTTTTCAAGCTTATCGTAATGTTTGCGGGTAAACTCGTCCAGGTAATGTTCAACTACCATCATTGCTTTTTTTACGATGGGGTCGCCTTCTTTTTTTCTTAGTTGTATTATCAGGCATTCCTGCAGGCTGCGGGCGCCAACGCCGGCAGGGTCAAAAGTTTGTATTACCTTCAGCATATCTTCAACCTCTTCATCTTCGGCAAAAACATTTTGTGAAAATGCAAGGTCGTCAGTAAGTGAAGTTATCGGACGGCGCAGATACCCGTCATCGTCGAGACTGCCTATGATCTGTTTACCTATCCTGAAGTCTTTATCCGAAAGAGGAAGTAAATCAAGCTGCTGCTGCAAGCTTTCAAAAAATGAACTTTGTACTGCAATAGGGATCTCTTTGCGCTCATCCTCGTCGTCGCCATTCTGGTCATAACGCGACCCATATTCGTTTACGTTATCTTCCTGCAGGTAGTCGTCAATATTGAACTCATCAGGCTCGCCTTTCTCTTCGTCACCATTATAAGTATCTTCTTCCGGGTCGCGGTCGGGGTAGGCTTCTTCAGGTTCGTTTAAGTTAGTAAGGCTTAAATCTTCAAGGGCCGGGTTCTCCTCCAATTCCTCTTTTATACGGGTATCTAATGATACGGTAGGCACCTGCAGCAATTTTATAAATTGTATCTGCTGTGGCGAGAGTTTTTGTAAAAGCTTTTGTTGAAGATTCTGTTTTAACATAAATTAGACTGGGGTCAAAAATACACCAATTACTTTAACTAAAAAATAATTAAGATAAATGGCGATTGACATTGGTGTTAAATGCCAAAAAAAATATTTTGTTTGTACGGCAAGTAAATTTATTTGTTACTTTAGGTCAACCAAAAATCAGGGCATATGGCTATAATCAAAGAGTTTAAAGAATTTGCCATGCGTGGCAACGTTGTCGACTTGGCTGTCGGCGTTATTATTGGCGCGGCTTTCGGCAAAATTGTTACTTCGCTGGTAACCGATGTTATTATGCCGCCTATTGGGTATGTAACCGGCGGGATTGATTTCAAAAACTTAAAGGTGATGATTAAGCCCGGTGATCCGACAAAAAAGATTGCGGATGTATCGATTAATTACGGCAATTTCATCAATACCTTTATCGAATTCCTTATTATCGCGTTTTGTATTTTTATGGTGGTAAAGGCTATTAATTCATTGAAAAAGCCTGAAGAAGCACCAGCACCTGCACCGGACCCGGGGCCAACCAAAGAGGAGGTTCTGCTTACCGAGATAAGAGACTTATTGGCAGCCGGAAAGAAATAACAAAACCTGTTCATCCTAAGATACAAAATATTGCGTCATTAAATAAGGCAAATTGAAACTGATTCAATTTGCCTTTTAATTTATGCTGATTTGTTTTTATTGACCCCGCGCATCGGGTATTGGTTTAGTAATGCTGTTAACTTTTAAATGCGTGGTTTTAACAACTTTTCCTTTTGGCGCAACAATAATTGCATAGGGCCACCAGATATCTGTCGCAGCTTTAATATCACTGCTTACGTAGTACCTGTCTTGCCCCAAATACTGACCTGGGGTAACTGTATTGTATTTTAATCCACGTGAATAAGGGTCATAAACTTCAAGATAGGTGTTGTCGACGGTTTGTTTGTAGCCTTTAACCAATAGAAAATGACCCCAACCAGTTCCCGACGTAGGGTAAAATTTCTGTGTATGCTGATATGCCAGTGAATTAAATGGCACCGAATACATATCAAGGCATAGTATTACCAGGTATCCTTTATCAATGCTTTCGGCAACCTGACCTGCTACATTTACTAAAGTGTCGATTTTGCTGTTAACGCCATTGTTATTTAAGTACTGCTGTATGTTTGAGGTATACCACCAGCCGCCAGACGGCAATATCTGCTGACGTGCATCAGCTGGTTTTTTATTAAAGAAGGGATCGGCCCATTTAATGGCCATGGTGGCAACTGTTGGCCCACAATTTATGGCCTGGAAAGGGCTGCCGTCAAACTGGTCGTAATAAAAATCATAGTTTTTATTTAGGCTGGTGCCGCCCTGCGTTATTCCGCCAACCCCAAAGTATTGAAGTTCTGTTTGTAGCACTATCGTAAACGATGTATGGCGCACGTTATCGGGCGAACTAACCGTAAGTACCGGTTGACTGGTAAGATCAATTACGGCGCTGCCGGCAACCGCTGTACTGTTTACCGTTGCATTAACATTAGCGGCTAATGTATACGTTGCAGTAAGCATACGTATATCTACACCATCGGGCATTGTTGCCGTGATAGTATTTGTAAGTGTGTCTATTACTGATGGTACCAGCTCGCCATTAATGGAAAAGCTTACCAATCCTTTTTCTAAGCTATGATTTACGGGTAAATGTGTGGGCGATTCTCCGGCGTTTTTAGAATCTTTTTTACACGAGGAGTTTAAAAGCAGCCCAAAAACCAACGCAAATAAATAAGCGATTTTCTTCATATAGAAAGGTTTATAAATCAAAACTACTAATAATTTAGTTTGAACTAGGAAAATTTAGCCTATATTATTTAACCGGAGATGCAAAGAAGGCGCGGGCGGCAACATAAAAACAGAATAGAAGTGCGCCAGCCTTAAAACGTCTTGGGCAATTTAGGGTCTGTCAATATAATATAGTCGCCTTTGGCGGTAAACTTGCTCCAATCGGGGTTGGCGAAGTTGTCATCGGCGTAGGCGGCAATGTTTAATATGCGGATGTTTGGTGCATACTTTTTTAACTGCGCGGCAGTGCCCAGCTTTTCTTCGCTGTGAAAACCGCCATTTACCTGGAATATTTTGAATCCATGATGTGCCTTATAAGTCTTTGCAATATTGTAGCCCATAGTGGCGTCCCAAAGGTTTTGCGCCTGGAATACTTTTGATTTGTTTACAGCTTCGTGTCCACCCATCACCTCAACAAATTTGTCGTAGTAGATTCCGGTAGCAGTATCAATAGGTAATGGCGGTAAAAAGGCTTTCCCGGTTGCGTCAAGCTGCTGCAAGCTGGTAAGGCCAAGCCGGTTGGTCATGTTAACATAGCGTGCGGGGGCGTTGGCGGCTGTAACAGGTATGTGATTGGCTTTTGCCAATTCTATCATTGGCCTGTAGTCTTTATAATTTTTCCAGGCCCGGGCTTCGGTAATAAAGTTCTTCTCACGTATAAAACCTGCAAGATATTCGTTCAAGGGTATTTGGCAATCGGTTTCAAACATTTCCATCGATAAGGCCACCGTGCCCGGATATTTATCAGCCAGTTTTTTGAACATGGCCTGCTCGAGGTAATGTCCGGTGGAGTCATTATGTTCTTCGCCAAAAAATAAGACATCGGCTTTGTTCATATCAGCTGCAATTTCATCAAGCGTAACAATTTTTTGTTTTGAAGAGCTGTAAATTTTGTAGTGGGTTGATAGTGAATCCTGGGCTAGAATACAAAGGGGGAGGAGAAAGAAGATAATGGATAGTGATAGTTTCATTTTTAGCTGATTGAGTTGACTAAGTTGGATTATGTTGATTAAGATTAAATCTTTCCCACCTTTATTGTCATGCAATATATCAAACGATAACAACTTAATCAACCTATTGAACCCAATTCAATGTCACCAAAACTAAAAAGCAAAACAATATTTGAAAAACTACAAAAAATAACTACATTTGCGCTCTTGTTTTAAAAAACGACGAATAGAATAAATAGCCATGAAAAGAACGTTTCAGCCCTCACAAAGGAAAAGAAGAAATAAACACGGGTTCCGTGAGCGCATGTCAACTGCTAACGGCAGAAGGATTTTAGCTGCAAGAAGAGCTAAAGGCAGAAAAAGATTATCTGTTTCTGACGAGGGTAGCCATAAGTCATAATCCGGTTGCTTAGCCCGGATAGGGGGCTCCTGGCCGGTTATGTACTTAAATTTCGGTTCAGTTATCAGCAACAATGTATACTTTTAAGAAAGAAGAACGGTTATGTAATAAAGGGCTTATTGACAAGCTTTTTCATAACGGTTCTTCTTTTTTATGTTATCCTTTCAAAGCATCGTGGCTGCTTATTGACGAGCCCATGCAATTTCCTGCGCAGATTTTATTTTCGGTATCAAAGAGGCGCTACAAGCACGCTCACGACCGTAACTTAATAAAACGGCGTATGCGCGAAGCCTACAGGTTAAATAAACAACAGCATTTGTATGATGCACTTAACAGTGCCAGTAAAAATATCGTACTATCTGTTGGATTTATAGGCAAGGATATTGCTGAATATGATTTTGCTGAAAAAAAGATGTTGAAGCTTTTAACCCAGCTTTGTGCCGAAATTACTAAATGAAGGCCGTAAGCAATTTATTGAAACTTATAGTTGGGTCAATATTCGTCGTCCTTATAAAAATATACCAATATTTTATTTCGCCGCTAACCGGGGCATCCTGCAGATATACGCCAACTTGTTCGCAATATGGCGTTGAGGCCATAAAAAAGCATGGTCCGTTTAAGGGCGGATGGTTAACTTTGAAACGTATTGCCAGTTGCAATCCCTGGGGTGGGCACGGGCACGACCCTGTACCTTGATGAAGAGTCCGAAGTCTTGAGTCTTAAGTCTTTAGTTTGAAAGGCTGTTTTTGACGCGAGACTTAGGACTCAGGACTTAAGAATTTCGACTACAAAATGATACTACAAATAGAAACTGCCACCGCCTCATGCTCCGTTGCTTTAGCAAAGGATGGTAATGTTTTGGGCTTTAAGCAGGTTAATGGCCGTAATTTACACGCTGAGGTAATAACACGGTTTGTTGAAGAAATTATTACCGGCGCAGGTTTTTCATATAACAATCTGGACGCTATTGCCGTGAGCTGTGGGCCAGGCTCGTACACAGGCTTACGTATAGGTATATCAACGGCAAAAGGCTTATGTTTCGCGTTGGATAAGCCACTTATTGCTGTTGAAACTTTATCCGCTATGGCTGAGGGTGTTGCCGGGCTGGATGTATATAGCAACCAGACCGACCTGCTGCTATGCCCCATGATTGACGCCCGCCGCATGGAGGTCTACACCGCTATTTTTAACATCAATGGCGAAATCATAAAGCCAACTGCAGCTGAAATTGTTGATGAAAACAGTTTCGCTGATATTTTGCAGAATAACAAAGTGTTGTTTTTTGGCGATGGTGCTGAGAAATGTTTCAATGTTTTAAAGGCACACCCTAACGCTTTATACCTGCCCGATTTTTTAAACTCAGCTACTCACCTTACCAAAAAAGCTGCCGAAAAGTTTAACAACGGTAATTTTGAGGATGTCGCTTATTTTGAACCTTATTATCTTAAAGATTTTATTGCAGGTAAAAAAGCTTTGTAGGAATTTCGGATTTGGGACTTTCGATTTTTCGCGTTTGTTTGTTTTCAACGGCTGCTCAAGAGGGTTTCGCATTTAATTTGTCTTTTTCATTCCGAAATTGGCATTTCGCAATCCGAATTTAATAAATCTGAAATCGAAAATCTGACATCCAAAATCAAAACTAGTCGTTTGTCTTAAATATTCTTCCCCACAGCCTGCCTAAAAAACCTTTTTCGCCGGTTGGGATGGAACTGGCATTCATTGGGTGCTCAATAACCGGGCCTATCTTGAGCGCAAAGCCAAGGAAGAAATCGGCTCCCGAAAATGAAAGGTTACTCTGGCTTGAAGATTTGCTTAATGCACCCTTAATCACACTGGCGGTTTGCCGGCCCCTGTCACTACCAATGTAGAAATCAAAATTGGGTGTTTGATACATAAACTGCCCGCCGATACCAAATAATTTCAGATCGTTATAGGTAGTTGTTACAGTAACGGTGTAGTTTTTATACTGAACCGGGTTAACCAGGGCACCGATAAAACCAGGGTAAAATAACTGTTTAGATGCTATAAGCGTTGGCATATACCTAAAAGTTTTATTATCGTCAATCCAAAACTTCTGGTTAACACTAAGTTCGGCCCGGCCATCAATTGGGGTGGTAAATGATGTTTGTGAGACACCGCCGTGAGTAATTCGCTCAACCTCATCGTATATATTCCCTTCACGTTTATTCGATGAAAGGCCATTTATAGTCGAAATGTCGTCGAAAGCATAAATATGAGAGCGGCCACTCCAATGGATATAACCAAAATCTTTGATATTACCCTGTATGATAAAGCCATCTTCCGTCCGGTAGGTTGCGCCTAACGAAATTGAAGCGCCCGGGTTTCTAAACGTAGGGAGGTAATCGCGCGGTACCAGGTGCCCCGGGATATAGCTGGAATAATACACTCCACTTAAGCCTAAAATAGCCGAATCATTGGGTTTATCAAGCACAATTTGGGAATGATTAATGTGCAGTTCTTCGTATTGTATCCCCATTAACACACTGAGTTTTGCGCCCAAAGTAAAATGTTTGTTAATTCTTTCCTTATAAGTGAAGCTAACCTGGTGATATGATTGAAAATAATAGCTATCATTAAAAATATCAGAATAGTTGTTGGCTTTGAAACTGCCTGGGCCATTTAGTATCGCCATGGATTCATCGGTGAATACACCAGCGCCTTCAGCTTTGGTTTGGGCTGCAAAACCGAGCTCTACGTCGCCGTTGAGGCTCGAGAACATCTTAAACATTAACAGGTATGCATTAACGTGCACATCCATGTGGTTGAATTTGCCCTGGCCAATCAGTAATGACGAATTGTTGTATTTGTTAGCAAACGCACGGCTTTTTAGCGTTGCCTGGGCATCGCCGGTTATAAAAAAGTTGGCGTTGAAAGTTGGCAGTAGGAAGTTTGATGCAAACTGTTTGCTTGAGTCCGTAATGAAGGCTTTTTGCGACGGGTTTTCAAACGAGTCGTACAGGCTGCCGGTATTGTACTGGGAAAACTGTTGACCAAAGATTTTAACTGAGAACGATAGCAGCAAAAAAATAAATAAAATTTTCTTCATATAGCTCGCGATGCCGTGGCTTTTATATACGTTTTAAAGATAAACTTCCGAACTCACTATTAAAAATAATATTAATAATTAAGCCTTTTTAACGGAAATGAAAATGTATTGTTGTATTAAACAATGTCTATTTTAACTTATTACTGACAGTATCAGTACTTAGCCGCATACAAAAATTAGTATTAAAATTTTTGTCAACCGTCGTGAACTGGAACGAGGCCGCATAAAAGTCTTTCCAGCCGGGACCTAGCGATTTAAAATCATCGTAAAAACTTGTATTCATGTCACGCTCAAAAATTGGTTCCGCGTTTTTAAAATGCATAAAAAATGCAACGTTACTTTGAGCGGCCAGCAAGTTATTAAACTCGTTGTACTGTCCGTTTTTACTTAAAAATTTGCGGTTGATGTATATATCCGAAAAGCTTTGCAGTTCGACATTACTGTTTGCAAGCACCAGGTAATTATCAATCACCATAAAATACGGCCTTTTGAAAATACTGAAGGCATCACCCAATAGAAAAAACGGTAATTTTTCGTAACTCAACATGCCTGTCGTTTCGTTATTCGTGGTGCTTAAAGCGGTAAGAACTAATTTAAGCTTCGAGCCATCTTTTACTGATATGATTGCAAACTTTTCGAAATAACGGGTTGTAACAATTGCAAACTCGTTACCCAGCAAATTATCAAAATCGGTTTTTATCCTGATAGCCGTTTCAGTTTTTATCTTGTTGAAAAGCTTATCCCTTTCGGCTGCAAGGCCTGTTTTGGTTTGCCAGTCGTAAAGTGTGGCGCCAAATAATATTGGGTTTGATACCGAAAAATTAGTACTGTAGGCAGTTGTAGAAGGAAAGATCTCGTTTAAATGATTAACTACAGGCTGTTGGTTTGTAAACAGGTTTAAATAACTCGACGGGCCATTGTTTTGAACTTTTGTTGATCCATTAAACATAATGGCATCGCTGCGGTAGTTTAAGCTTAAAGCGGCTAGCGCAGGTAATTGTTTGAAATTTTTAAAAATGTCGGTGTTTCGGTTTTTAAAAAGCTGTTCAAATAAAGCGGGAAACTGGTTGTAATTTATGTACAAATTGGCTAACGAATTATTCCTTTGCTGCTCGGCTAATAAAACAAAAGTTTGTGCACCCGCTTTGTTTTTATGCGAGGCGCTTTGGTCAATCAAATCTTTCGAAAAGCTGCCGGAAAAAATATTATCGCCTTTATTAATGATATAAAAACGTTTTTTAAGGGCGCTTGTATAGATATTATAGCCCGACCTTCCGGCGGCACGGATTGGCGTTATCAATAGCCCGTTGTGTGGTTGTTTGGACAGTTCGTCAAATACCGAAGTCTCAAACTTAACTGACGGAGCCATCGTGAGTAACAAATCAATCCCGTCGGTTTTTGAAAGATGCAGGGAGACAAATATGTTTTGTGCTGTGAAATACGGGCTTAAGGTGGTGTTTTGGAGCAGGACTTGTCTTAAAGTATCCAATTGCCCCAGTTTTTGCTCCCCTATTATTGCTGCAAATAACTTACTGCCCTTGAAAATATCATAGAACCCCTTCTCGTTATTAAATTCAAAAATCAACGATGCATCATCGGGAATCAAATGCATAACCTGGCTGGTGCGACTGCCAGGCGGGTTTAAATTTTTAAAATAAACAACCGTTACATACGCAGTAGCCGCCAATAAAATTAGGGTAATAATTATTTGCTTTTTCATTGCGCCTTGCTGTGCAAATGTATGTATTAACAGTTGGCAAAGGTTGCAGTAGTTATAAACGTTTAAACATTGGGTTAAGTTGGAAGGGTTGTAAATGTTGTAATAGTTGAAAACGTTAAAACTATAACAACGGCAACCTTTACAACAACTACAACTTCTAACAGCCATTACAACTTTTTCCATCCATTCTGATTAACTTAGCTGTTTAATAAGGCATGAAGAAGAAAATATTTATTACGGCCTCAATATTTGGGGCCATTGCAGTAATAGCCGGGGCATTTGGTGCTCACGCTTTGCAGGGAAAATTAAAGCCACAGGATTTGCATGTGTGGGATACAGCTGTGCAATACCAATTTTACCATGTATTTGCTTTGCTGGGCCTGGCAGGGCTTAGCCGGTACCAAACCCGTTTAATAAAAGATTGTTACTATCTGTTTTCGGTGGGTATAATATTATTTTCAGGCTCTTTATATCTCCTTGCTGCACGCGAGTTAATTGGCTGGGAATGGCTGAACGTAATTGGCCCGGTGACCCCGATTGGCGGAGTGCTTTTTATCGGCGGATGGATTACCATGGCTGTAGCTGCCTCAAAAAACAAATAATTTAAATGTTAGAGTTTGCCGAAGCCCAGTTTACCGACCGTGAAACACTTTTTGTTGAGGTGATTTTGCCTTTGGCTATCGCAAAAAACTATACCTATCGTGTGCCTTACGAAATGAACGATGCTGTTGCGGTAGGCAAAAGAGCAGTGGTTCAATTCGGCAAAAGCAAGCTTTATACAGCAATAATAGCGTCAATAGGCAAACTGGCGCCCGAAAAATACCAGGCGAAGTATGTTATAGAAATATTA
This sequence comes from Mucilaginibacter flavidus, assembly GCF_024055575.1. Taxonomy (GTDB): domain Bacteria; phylum Bacteroidota; class Bacteroidia; order Sphingobacteriales; family Sphingobacteriaceae; genus Mucilaginibacter; species Mucilaginibacter flavidus. The sequence continues at coordinate 104,686 of NZ_JAMXOE010000003.1, forward strand.
GACGATCGTCCGGTTGTAACTGCTGAACAGTTGAAGTTTTGGTACTGGATGTCGGATTATTATATGTGCACGCTGGGCGAAGTGATGAACGCAGCCCTGCCGTCGGCATTAAAACTGGCCAGCGAAACAAAAATTGTACTGAACAAGGAGTTTGAAGTCGACCGCACCGAGCTGCATGATAAAGAGTATCTGATTGTGGAGGCGCTTGATATACAGCCCGAATTAACTGTAAGCGATATCGCAAAACTGCTGGGCCAAAAAACAGTGATGCCGATATTGAAATCGTTGTTTGAGAAAAACATTATACATATTTCCGAAGAAGTTAGCGAACGATACAAACCGCGTACCCGGAGCTTTATCACTTTGAACCCGGTTTATCAAAATCAGGACAATTTGAGAGACTTATTCGGTATTTTAGAGAAACGAGCACCCAAACAGGCTGATGCGCTACTGGCTTATATCAAACTCGCCCGTCATCAAAAAAGCATAACAAAAAACGAACTGATTGAAGAAAGTGGTGCAGGGGCTGCCAGCATTAAATCGCTGGAAGAGAAGGATGTTTTTTTTATTGAAGAGAAAAATGTAAGCCGCCTGTTTTTTGAGGAAGACGAGCTTTACAGCAACTTCGAACTGAGCGAACAGCAAAATACTGCCCTTATTGAAGTTAAAGACCATTTTAAACAGATGGACGTAGTGCTGCTGCACGGGGTAACCTCATCGGGTAAAACGCAGATATACATCAGGCTGATTGAGGAAATGATAAACTCGGGCCGCCAGGTGTTGTATTTATTGCCGGAGATAGCACTGACTACCCACATTATTGAACGACTGCGGGTTTACTTTGGGGCCAGCATCGGTATTTATCATTCCCGGTTTAATGATAACGAGCGGGTGGAGGTTTGGCAAAAGGTTATCATTGGCGAATACAAGGTACTGCTTGGTGCACGGTCGGCGGTGTTTTTGCCTTTTGTTGATTTGGGGCTGATAATTGTTGACGAAGAGCACGAAACGTCGTACAAGCAATTTGACCCGGCGCCGCGCTACAATGCCCGCGACGCGGCTATCTTTTTGGCCAATATGCACAAAGGCAAGGTGTTGCTGGGGTCCGCCACGCCATCGTTTGAAAGTTATTATAACGCAAGGATAAAAAAGTACGGCCTGGTTGAACTAACCGAAAGATATGGCGGCGTAAAGCTGCCCGAAATTGAGGTGGTAAGTATAGCGGTAGAAACCAAACAAAAGACCATACAATCGCACTTTACCAGCGTGTTAATGGCTGACATTAACGCCGCGCTCGAAAAAAAGGAGCAGGTTATCCTGTTTCAAAACCGCCGCGGATATGCGCCGTTGCTGATGTGTAAAATATGCGCCTATACACCTAAGTGCATCAACTGTGATGTTAGCCTTACCTACCATAAAAGCAGCGGCAAGCTGCATTGCCATTATTGCGGCTACAAGGACGATGCTCCTAATATTTGCCCGGCATGTGGTTCGACTCATTTGGAATACAAAGGTTTTGGCACCGAAAAAGTGGAGGACGAATTGCTGATGATTTTGCCTGAAGCGCGCATACAGCGTATGGATTTGGATACCACCCGCTCGCGTAACTCGCTACAAACCATATTGAATAACCTGGAGGAAAAAAAGATTGACATACTCGTGGGAACACAAATGGTGGCCAAGGGTTTAGATTTTTCGGACGTTACCGTTATTGGTATCATCAACGCCGATAGCTTGCTGAAATTCCCGGACTATCGCGCAAACGAACGCAGCTACCAGATGCTGGCACAGGTGAGTGGCCGTGCCGGCCGCCGCGGCAAACAGGGCAAGGTTGTAATACAAACGTACGACCCAAGCCACCGCGTGATAAAGCAGGTAATTGAAAACGATTATAAAGATCTTTATTTTACCGAAATGGAAGAGCGCCGCAGTTTTAAATACCCGCCGTTTTACCGCATCATCAACTTAGATATTAAGCATAAGGACCCTGAGATTGTGAATAACCAGGCCATTTACCTGGCCAACGAACTGCGCAAACAGTTCGATGATAGAGTGATAGGGCCTGAATCGCCGCTGGTGAGCCGGATACGGAACTACTACATAAAAACCATTATGCTTAAGTTTGAAAAGGATGCGGTATCCATTAACAAAGCAAAAACTATTGTCAGGGATGTGATAACCCAGTTTCAAACAACCAAACTAAGCAAAGGCAGCGTCGTTCAGCCAGACGTCGATCCGTATTGATGCAGGTATGAAAAAGGAACAGGTAAGCTATCGCAAGATATTTGATTCCGAAATTTTTGAAGGAGCACTTTCTTCCCATATTTACCCATGGCATTTTCACGATACCTATACGGTGATTATTATTGATTCAGGTGCCATGAAGTATGTTTTCCGGGACGACGAGGTTGTGGTTAACGCAGGGCAGGTTTTTATAATAAACGCTTTTGCTGCCCACTACAATGGCGTGCTAAATGATATTGATTGTAATTACCGGGTGATGTTTTTGCCTGTGCGGCTCTTTAATTTAAAAGAAGACGTTAAGCGTTTTACATATTTTGATAAGTCGGTGAGCGCCAAAGGTTATCGACCAATAGGCGCATTATATGAAAAACTCAAAACGGTAGGGCGTGAAGCTGCTTACATCACCATTACTAAAAAAATCACCGGTGAATTACTGACCGGCCTTGAGCATAAAACCGGAAGCCTGGTTTTAAACGACAGAGTTGAAGCAGCCGTACTTTATATCCATCAGCATATCGATGAAAAGTTAACAATTGCCCAACTGGCTGATGCATGTAATATCAGTCATTTTCATTTTCAGCGAGTATTCAAATTAGCAACCGGGCTTACCGTGAACGCTTATATTCAGCAATGCAGGATGGAACGCAGTCGCGAACTTTTGCGCGAAGGTATTAAACCCGTTGCTACTTCGCTTGAGTCGGGCTTTTTCGACCATAGTCATTTTCATAAACAGTTTAAAAAGATGTATGCCCTGACCCCGGCACATTTGGTTAAATAGCATTCTTTTACAAGATTTTCTTTTTTCTGCACGATACCTTTGTGTAAATATTTTTATTTATGAGCGAGCATAATTATAAAGCCACTATCACGTGGACGGGCAACGAAGGCAAAGGCACGGCCGGCTACCGCGAGTACCAGCGCAGTCATATTGTTAAAGTTGAAGGTAAACCGGAAATCCCCGCCTCGTCCGATCCCTCATTTCGCGGCGATAAAACCAGGTATAACCCCGAAGAATTGCTACTGGCCTCGGTTTCATCGTGCCACATGCTCTGGTACCTGCATTTATGCAGCGTAAATGGGGTTATTGTAGTTGAATACATCGACCAGGCAACAGGTGTTATGATTGAAGCCGCCGATGGCAGCGGGTATTTTAAAGAGGTGACTCTTTATCCTAAGGTTACCGTAAGCAATGAGTCGATGATTGAAAAGGCTAATGAATTACATCATGAAGCTAATAGGATGTGTTTTATTGCTAACTCGGTAAATTTCCCGATACTGCATAGTCCGATAACACGATTTAAGGATTAAAAGATTTACAGGATTAGTTGAAACACGATAATTTTCTTAGTTTTCGCGATATCTTTTAAACCTTATTAATGACAAACGATACCAACGAATTGACCCACAAAATTATCGGGTGTGCAATGAAAGTGCACAATGTACTCGGAAGTGGTTTCCTGGAAGTTATTTACCAAAAAGCTCTGGCAATCGAAATGAGAAAGGCAGGATTACCTTTCGAACAGGAAAGGGAATTCTCTATTTTTTATGATGGTGAATTGATTGGCTCAAGGAGGGTTGACTTTTTTGTCGCTAATGTGTTGATGCTGGAATTAAAAGCTCGTCCACAAGTGGAAAATATACATAAAAATCAAGCCATAAACTACCTTGAAGTGCATCGCATAGCCGACGGCCTGCTTATAAATTTCGGCGGGCCAAGCTTAGAATTTAAAAGAGTCTACAATAAAAAGCTCGTGACACCAGGTGAAAACCCGATTGTGTAAAGAAAATAAATCTGAAAATAAACCAATTATAAACCCTGCATCCTGTAAATCCTAAAAATCCTTAAATCGTGTTAACTTAGCGTCGAAATGGCCTACAAGTATATCGACAATTATCGCGAGAAAGGTGCCCGCAAAAAGCTGGTTGAAGAATTAAAGAAAAAAGGAATTGATGATGAAAACGTGCTGCAGGCAATCGGTAACGTTAAACGCCATTACTTTTTCGATGAAACTTTCTGGAATCAGGCTTATAAAGATATTGCCTTCCCAATAGGCGAAGGACAAACCATATCGCAGCCTTATACTGTTGCCTACCAAAGCCAGCTATTGCACATAAATAAAGGCGATAAAGTGCTGGAGATTGGTACCGGCAGCGGTTATCAAACTTGTGTACTGTTAGAACTTGGCGCAAAAGTCTATACTATAGAGCGACAGGAAAAATTGTACAATCATACCAGGCAGGTATTGCCACACATTGGTTACAAAGCAAACTTTTTTGTGGGTGATGGCTCCATTGGAATTGCCAAACATGCGCCTTACGATAAAATAATCGTCACGGCCGGCGCACCAACCGTTCCCGACGTGTTGTTAAAACAATTGAATATCGGCGGCATACTGGTAATCCCCGTAGGCGATGAGAAATCGCAGAAAATGGTTACCGTGCTAAAAGTTGCCGAGCACGATTATGAAAAGATTGTGCTGGATACCTTCAGGTTTGTGCCGCTGGTAGGGGATAAGGCCTGGTAGGCGGTGGCCCCCTAACCCCCTAAAAGGGGGAACGAATATCGCTTTTACAAGTAAACTTTGTTAATGTCAGCCACGCTAATCAAAAACTCCCCCTTTAGGGGGCTGGGGGGCTCTACCTTTTCATCGCTCTATCCATTTCCACTTTAGTATCCCGTTCTTTCAGCGTTTCGCGTTTATCGAAAGTCTTTTTACCCTGGGCCAGGCCGATTTCTAATTTGGCAAAGCCCCGGTCGCTGATGAAGAGGGCAAGTGGCACTATGGTTAAGCCTTTTTCTTCGCCGCGGGTTTGGAGTTTTTTGAGCTCTTTTTTGTTGAGGAGTAAAATACGGTCGCGTTTGGCTTCGTGATTGTAAAACGATCCAAAGCTATATTCGGCAATGTGCAGGTTGCGTACGTACAGTTGGTTATCTATAAAAGTGCAAAAAGCATCGTTAATGTTCGCCTTTCCATCGCGGATAGATTTAATTTCGGTGCCGAGTAACTTTATACCCGCGGTGTATTTGTCAAGTATGTGGTACTCAAAATAGGCTTTTTTATTCTTTATGTAGATATCCTGGTTCATCACTGCAAATATGCAAATTATTTCAATGATGAAACTTTGGGTGGTTTAACAACCAGCACAGGTACGTTAACCTTATGGCGCACCGAATTTACCGTTGTGCCGAAAATTAAATCTTTCAAAGCCTTATGCCCATGCGAACCCATTACTATAAAATCAACTTTATTATTATTGACGAATTTGGCTATTTCGCTGGCTGCGCTGCCGAAGCCGATATGTGGTTTGGCATGGTAGCCAAGGTCGGCTAGAGTTTTAATGTATATCTCCAGGTTATCCAAATCGCTTTGGGTTTCGTGGTCCATCACCTGGCCGCCGTAATAGCGGGCGCCAGCTGTCTCAACAACGTGTATCAGCGTATATTTCGCTCTTTTTCCGCCCTGCATTATCGCATTGCGGATGCATTCGGTATCATTATTGGAGAAATCGATGGTGACTGCTATGTTGTGATAAACAATGGGTGCCAGATCGGTAATTTTAGATGCCAGTCCGTGCGGTACACTGGAAGGCTCGTCGTTATGCTTGTACAATATCGGCCTAAAGAATACATACAGCAACAACAGGCCTATCCCTATTACCAATGGTGTTACCAAAGCGTATATCCAAACTGCTGCTGAGGGAAATTCTCCTATCCAGTCACCAATTTGATCGACCACTAGTTTTGCGTTTAATGCTACTATCAAAATAGCACTTGCCCAGGCCAACACTTTTACTTTCAGACTGATCGCAAATTTGCCCATCCGCTTACGGTTTGACGTAAAGTGAATCAGCGGGATAACAGCAAAACCCAATTGCAAACTCAATACCACCTGGCTTAAAATTATCAGGCTGCCCAGGCCACTTTCGCCGAAATAGACAATGGTAAATACTGCCGGCACAATAGCCAGCACGCGGGTTAACAAACGGCGCAACCAGGGTTCAATACGGAGGTTGATATGGCCTTCCATTATTATCTGCCCGGCGAGTGTGCCCGTAATGGTTGAACTTTGGCCTGATGCAATGAGCGCAATAGCAAAAAGGGTGGGGGCAATCTTTCCAAAAATATGTTCGAGCAATTTGTATGCATCCTGTATTTCAGCAACTTTAAAGTAGCCGTTCTTAAAAAATGCAGCCGACGCCAGTATTAGGATAGCGGCATTTACAAAAAATGCGAGGTTAAGGGCGATAACAGTATCAAACAGGTTGAATTTGATAGAAGATTTAATACCGGCGTCGGTCCTGTTTATTTGCCGTGTTTGCACCAGTGACGAGTGCAAATAAAGGTTGTGGGGCATAACCGTAGCACCAATTATCCCTATGGCGATGTATAACATGCTTTGGCTAATCTTGTCGCCTTTAAACAGGTTGGTTGGGATAAAGCCTTTTGCAATACCTGCAACATCGGGCCCCACAATAAACATTTCAACCAAAAAGGCAGCGCCGATTATAAATATCATCGACATGATAAACACTTCCAGCTTACGCATGCCCTTGTTCATCAAAAATAGCATCAGCACAGTATCGGTGATTGTTAATGATACGCCCCAAAGCAGCGGTAGATGGAACAGCAATTGCAAGCCGATGGCCATACCGATAATCTCGGCTAAATCGCAGGCGATGATGGCTACTTGTGCGAGAATATACAAGCAGAAGTTTACAAACCTTGGATAGGCATTTTTTGAAGCCTGCGCCAAATCAAGCCCGCGTACTATGCCCAGTCGCGCACTTAACGATTGCAGCAGCAAGGCGATAAGGTTTGATGCAAACAACACCCAAATCAACTTATATCCGAAAGCACTACCACCGGCAATATCAGTTGCCCAGTTGCCCGGGTCCATGTAGCCTACACTTACCAGGTAGGCGGGCCCTAAAAATGCCAGCACCTTTTTCCAGCCTGTTTTGCCTTCGGGGTTTATAGAGCTATGCACGTTAGCTAACGAATGGCTGTCGCTACTCATAAGGTTATCAATAAATTGTTTGCTACTTCGCGGCTTATTTGTACCGTTTTGTTTTCCATCTTTAACACCATCGAGCGGTCGAATTCAATAATATCAGTTACACAAATTTGTTTTCCTATAGTCAACCCCTGCTTTTCGAGGTATTGCAAAAAGGCAGGGGAGTGGTCGCGAACCCCGCAAATCACCCCGCCAGCATTAACATCAATTGCCGAAACTGGTTTTAAATCGTGCGTTTTAAATTTGCCGTCGCAATCTGGAATCGGGTCGCCATGCGGGTCGTATTTGGGAAAACCCATAAATTTATCCAGGCGGTCTATCAATTCATTTGACGAGATGTGCTCCATCTCTTCGGCCATTTCGTGCACTTCATCCCACTTAAAGTTTAATTTCTCTACCAAAAAAAACTCCCATAGCCGGTGCTTGCGAATAATGTTGATGGCTATTTTCTCGCCTGGGGCAGTAAGCGTAACACCCTGGTAAGGTGTATAGTTAATCAATTCCTTTTCGGCAAGCTTTTTAAGCATATCCGTTACCGACGATGCCTTGGTATTCAGCAACGCCGCCATCTGGTTTGTACTTACACTTTCGGCATTAAGCGACAGGTGATAAATGGATTTAAGGTAGTTCTCCTCGGCTAAAGTATTCATTTATACAAATCTAATAAAAAATTTAGACAAACCTAAATATTTTATTAAAAAAGAATTTATTTCGGTTAAAGCTGTTTTTTTAAGAATTTTATTTTGTGAATTAACTAAAATTATATATTTGCATGTAATATGGGTACCGAATTAGATAAAACAGATCTGCAAATATTAAAGATATTGCAGGCAAACGGAAGGATAACCAACCTGCAATTGTCAAACGAGATAGGGCTGTCGCCCGCGCCAACTTTGGAGCGTGTGCGTAAGCTTGAGAATGCCGAATATATAAAGAGTTACCATGCATTGGTTGACGAGGAGAAGCTGGGCCTGGGCATTAAAACCTTTATACAGATATCGCTTGATTTTCACCAGAAAAACACCATCCAAACATTTTTGGACGAGATACAAACTATAAAAGAAATTACCGAGTGCCACCACGTAACCGGCCAGTGCGACTTTTTATTGAAGGTTTATGTGCGCGATATAAAATCGTACGAGCAACTCATTATGGAAAAAATAAGCCGCATTACCGTGGTAAAAACATTCCAAACCATGATGATTATGTCGACCAGTAAAAAGGAGCCAATAGTGCCGCTGGAGTATTAGCCCCCCGGCCCCCTAAAGGGGGAGCACAAATCGAGAGATTGTCAATAACGTTCCCCCTTTAGGGGGCTAGGGGGCCACCTGCCAGTCAATCGGCGCCTTCCCCTCTTTTTCCAATATAGCATTCACTTTTGAAAACGGTTTCGATCCAAAAAAACCGCCGTAGGCCGAAAGCGGCGATGGGTGCACAGATTTTATGATATGATGTTTTTGGGTATCAATTAACTGTGCTTTAGCCTGCGCGTAACTGCCCCAAAGGATAAATATCAGGCCGGTTTTTTCGTCGGATAGTTTTTTAATTACGGTATCTGTGAAATTTTCCCAGCCTTTTTTCTGATGCGAGCCGGCGGTGTTGGCCCTAACAGTTAGCGTGGCGTTGAGCAGCAGCACACCTTGTTTGGCCCAGCCGGTTAAATCGCCGTGATTGGGGACTTTAAAGCCGGGGATATCTGTTTCAAGTTCCTTGTAAATGTTTCGCAATGATGGCGGAGGCACAATACCTTTTTGTACCGAAAATGATAAGCCATGCGCCTGGTGTTCGCCGTGATAGGGGTCTTGTCCTAAAATAACAACTTTAACTGCATCGGGCGGAGTGGTGTTAAAAGCGTTAAAAATATCCGCGTTTTTTGGGTAAGTTCTATAACCGGCATCCCGCTCTCTTTGCAGGAATTTTTTAAGTTCGGCCATGTAGGGCTTGTCAAATTCATCGTGTAAAAGGTTAAGCCAGCCGGGCTCAAGATTTGCTGCCATAAATATTAATATAGATGTTGCTTAAGCGTACAAATTAACGGATATTTGCGTGCTAATTTATAGTTTACAAAATAAGATGTCGAACATAGTAAGGTTAATTATTGCCTGCGGGATAATGGGTGCTGCCATAGCACTGTGTGTTTTTGGTTTTTGGGGATGGGGAATATTGGTGTTGTTTTTAGGCGGATTTGTGTTGCTTAGCTACTTTTTTAACGAAAACATGATTATTGCGCAATGGTTTTTGCGTAAAGAAAAATCGGAAAAAGCTGAAGAGTGGCTGTTGAAAGTGACTGATTACGAAAAACAGCTGAATAAAAAGCAATGGGGTTATTATAATTTGCTGATCGGCTTAATAGAGTCGCGCAAGGCGCCTTTAAAATCTGAAAAATATTTTAAGAAGGCGCTATCGCTGGGTATGAAAATGTCGCACAATACCGCACTGGCCAAATTGAGCCTGGCTGGCATAGCTATGGCTAAGCGCAATAAGCCTGAGGCAAAACGCTATTTGGAAGAAGCAGCAAAGGATGATAAGAACAAGTTGCTTGCCGACCAGATAAAGATGATGAAGGCGCAAATGGGACAGATGGATAAACAAGTAGTACGAGGCGGATATCGCCAATTTTAGTAATAAGGCTAAGGAATAAAAAATATTTAAAAACGCCCCGAAATTTCGGGGCGTTTTTATTTTTCCTCAATCGAGCTGAAATAATCAGGCTCGGACGAATGATTTTGATTAGTAGCATAGTGCCTGTCGGGAGTGCCATAACTGTGTTCCTCAGTTGGGTTAGCTACTTCAACCATTTTTAACAAGCTGCGGATAAACGACAGGTTAAAGTTGCTCCTGTTTAGTTTTATCAGGTATTCATTTTCGGTTATTTCTAATATTGAGTTAGTCATTTTTTTACGGATTATTTTGCATGATAAAAGTAATCAACATAATAAATGCCAAAGTTCTATTTAAATTATCCTTTTATTAAAGAATTGTTAATAAGCTATGTTAACTTAAGGTTATTAAGTTTAAGTTTTATAATAATTTGTTAAAAATAGTCCTTTTTGGAATGCTGTTTTTACCCCGCCGCTGTAACGCTTTGATGTATTTTGCCGGAAATGGATGACTTTTTGTACAATTCTGTTTTTTGAGACGGTGGTATTGATTGTTTCGTTTGCGCCCTGGTTGATGACCATGGCAGGGTAAAGTGCTGACACCATTTTGTCAGTACTTTTCGCATTTTTTACCGTTGCAGATATAGTAAAAATCACGTGTACGTTACGCAAACATGCTTTTTAGCAATCGGGCGCGACTATTTGCTGTTCCACCCTGTTCCTTATGTTCCACTGTGAACAGCAACATTTCTATTCTTTCTATAATCGTTATATTTACCTGCCCAATGTCCCTATAATTTATTTTTTATGAAATTTTTAGCTATTGTTTTTACGGCTTTGTTTGCCGCTACTGCCTGTTATGCGCAGTTATCGACCTCCAAATTATTTGGCAACCACATGGTGTTGCAGCGCAATCATAACATCCCGGTTTGGGGCCATAGTGATAAAAAAGCACGGGTTACGGTTATCATCAACGGCCAGATGGTGGCAACAAAGGCCGATGATAACGGAAGCTGGAGTTTAACCCTCCCACCCATGAAGGAAGGAGGGCCTTACGTAATGAATGTAGCTTCTGGTAAAGAACTAATCTCATATTCTGATGTAATGCTTGGTGAGGTCTGGCTTTGTTCAGGCCAATCAAATATGGAGTTCCAGTTAAAGAACGCATACGGGTACAAAGCCGAACAAAAGGTGGCGGATAAGATGCCTGTCCGCCAATTTCATGTGCAGGATAAACTAAGCCTGACCCCTGAAAAAGAAGTTGCAGGCGGCGAATGGGTATTGGCATCTGCAAATACGGTAGGTGATTTTACTGCTGTGGGGTATTTTTATGCGAAACAATTGGCCCAAAACCTGCATGTAACAATCGGCCTTATCAGCAGTAGTTGGGGTGGCACGGAGGCCGAAGATTGGATAAGCCGTGAAAGTATGGCCGCTTCGCCGGAGTTTACGGCGATTGTGCCAAACCTGCCGCATAATGCAGACGAATTGAAACTTCGCGCCGATAAGCAATTAAAGGCCTGGGCTTACCATAATGGTCCGGTTGTAAATTACATACCGTTGGAACTTGCTGGTAAACCTGCCAATTTTTTTGATAGCTGGCAGCATGGCTACGTACCCGGCGCTTGGGAATGGAATGGTAAACTATACTCGTATCGCGGGCAGGGCTTTATGCAGCGTACCTTGGGGTTGGATAGTTCTTATTCGTCGGTTAGCTCGACACTGTCGCTTGGGCAAACAGATGCCGATATGGCGGTTTATATAAATGGAAAGTTATTAAGTAAAGACGGCACGCCCGGTAATACCCTATTTACCGTACCAGCCGGTACCTGGAAAGGTGGGTTGAACAGCCTGCTGATAAATTTGCAATCGGCACAGAAAAATCCATCGTGGTTTGGGATCGGGCTAAACGGCACCGGGGCCAATGATCTGAATATCCGCTTTGCGGATACCACAGTTAATTTGGCCGATGGCAACTGGCACGTAATGCCCGATTTAAGCAAACCTTACCATTTTGATTTTCTGCCAAATAACAGCGCGTTTTCGCTGTATAACGCCATGATTAACCCGTTGATCCCTTACGCAATTGCCGGTGTAATCTGGTACCAGGGTGAATCAAACGCCGACAGGGCTTACCAATACCGCACTGTTTTCCCGATGCTGATTAACGATTGGCGCGCCAAATGGAAGGAGCAGCTGCCGTTTTTGTTCGTGCAGATTTCGGCTTTCGGCACCTCGCAAAGCAGTAATTTCGGCAGTAATTGGGCTGAACTGCGCGAGGCGCAAAATATGGCATTGCAGTTGCCAAATACGGGTGTTGCCATTACCACCGATATCGGCGATGCATTTAATATCCACCCGAAAGATAAAGCAGATGTTGGTTACCGCCTGGCGGCTACAGCGCTAACACAGGTTTATCACCAACAAGGGTTTTTCCAAAGCCCGCTGTTTACATCAGCTGATTTCAGCAATGGCTATGCAATGGTGAATTTCAACCACGCTGAAAATGGTTTAATGGCAAAAGATATTTACGGCTATGTAAAAGGCTTTGAACTTGCCGGCGCCGACCACAAATTTTATTACGCACAGGCAGTGATAACTGATAAGAACAAAGTAAAAGTATGGTGCAGTGCTGTACCCAACCCGGTTGCCGTACGCTATGGCTGGACAAATGCTCCCCTTGACGCTAATTTATTCAGTATACAAGGTTTCCCGGTGAGCCCGTTTCGGTCGGATAGTTGGGATGGGATTACGGTTGGGCATAAGTTTGAATAAAAAAGGGGTATCGAAATTGTTCGATATCCCTTTTTTAATGTAGAAACAAAATGTTTTTATGCAAACCAGGCCATTACTAATTCCTTATCGGGCATGGTAATATCCAGTTTTAATTTTTTGCGCATGCCGCCAAGGTCGTTAAATACCTTGTTGGGGTTGGCTGCTTTTAAATCTTCCAATGTATTAATGCCCATTTTATTCAATACGGGCACCCACTCAGCAGGTACGCCAATATGAATAAAGTCATCGGCAGTAACAGTTTTTGCTTTTTTCTCAGGGCGCATTTGCGGGAAGAATAGTACTTCCTGTATGGTGCTCTGATTGGTCATCAGCATAACCAAACGGTCGATACCTATACCCAGGCCAGACGTTGGCGGCATACCGTATTCAAGCGCACGCAAAAAGTCATCATCCATAGCCATGGCTTCATCATCACCGCGACCGGCTAATACCAGTTGTTCTTCCAGGCGTTCGCGCTGGTCAATGGCGTCGTTTAATTCCGAATACGCGTTGGCAATTTCCTTGCCATTTACAAATAGTTCGAAACGCTCAACCAATCCTGGTTTGCTGCGGTGCTTTTTGGCAAGCGGCGTCATTTCGATCGGGTAGTCGGTAATATAAGTCGGCTGTATAAGATTGTGCTCTACCTTTGCGCTAAATATCTCATCAACAAGCTTCCCTTTTCCCATGGTGTCGTTTACTTCGATACCAAGTTCTTTACATGTTTCACGTAAACCGGCTTCGTCCATGCCCGATACATCAATCCCGGTATATTTCAGGATCGAATCATACATCGACAATTTCTCGTATGGGCCAGCAAAGTTTATCTCGTTGGCGCCCACCTGCACTACCGGGATGCCGGTAACCGTGCGGGCAACAATTTCCAGGCACTCCTCAACCATGGCCATCATCCAGTTATAATCCTTGTATGCCACGTATATTTCCATGCTGGTAAATTCAGGGTTATGGGTACGGTCCATGCCCTCGTTACGGAACATTTTACCAAACTCATAAACACCGTCGAAACCGGCAACTATCAATCGCTTTAAATATAATTCGTTAGCTATGCGCAAATATAATGGCATATCCAGTGTGTTGTGGTGCGTATTAAACGGGCGGGCCGCTGCGCCGCCGTGCACAGGCTGTAATATTGGAGTTTCCACTTCCATCCAGCCTTGTTTGTTAAAGTACTCACGCATGCTGCTGATTACTTTCGAACGCTTTATGAATATCTGCCTGTACTCAGGGTTAACGGTTAAATCAACATAGCGCATCCTGTAGCGCAATTCAGGGTCGGTAAAGGCATCATGAACCTGTCCGTCTTCCCCACGTTTAACCACCGGCAACGGCTTCAGTGATTTCGAAAGCAAAACCAGTTCTTGTACGTGAACAGAAATTTCGCCGGTTTGAGTGGTAAAGACAAAACCCTTTACACCTATATAGTCCCCAAGGTCCATTAGGTTTTTGAAAACCGTGTTGTACATGGTTTTATCTTCACCAGGGCAAATATCATCCCGTTTAAGGTATATCTGTAATCTTCCTGTTGTGTCCTGCAATTCGGCAAAGGAGGCATTGCCCATAATGCGGCGCGTCATGATACGGCCGGCAAGGGTAACCTTTTTATAATGGTCCGGGAAGCGTACAAAGTTATCGTGTATATCCTGCGCAAAAGCAGTTACTTTATATTCTTCTGCGGGATAAGGGTTTATTCCTAAGTCGCGCAATTTCTGTAACGATTTACGGCGTTCAATTTCCTGTTCGGATAGGGCAGTGCTCATATTTTTAATAAAGCTGCAAAAATAGCGTTTTTGAGGCAAAAGGAGAAGGAAGATGCGAGATTTGAGGCCGGATATTTTAGATCGACAGAACCTGTTAGTGCAGATTTAGATTTGACAACTTTTAAAAAGTTGTCAAATCTTCCATACCAACATATCTTTGCCTTTATGAATTTAAAAGTAATTGCATTTGATGCCGATGATACACTTTGGGTAAATGAACCCTATTTCAGGCATACTGAAGAGCAGTTTTACGAATTGCTTGGCGGGTTTGCGTCGCAGCACGAACTGGAGCGTGAGTTACTTAAAACCGAGATTGAAAATCTCACCCTCTATGGATACGGAATAAAAGGTTTTATACTGTCGATGATAGAAACTGCGCTGCGGGTTACAAATAATACTATCACCAGCGAATTTGTTGGGCAGATACTGGATTTGGGAAAACAAATGCTTAACCAGCCGATAGAGTTGCTCGAGGGTGTTGAGGATGTGCTTAAAGCTTTAAAGGGGAAATACAGGTTGGTAGTGGCTACCAAAGGCGATCTGCTCGACCAGGAGCGCAAGCTAAAAAAATCGGGTTTGTCGCATTATTTTCACCATATCGAAATCATGTCGGAAAAAGACGATGCCAACTACCTGAAACTCATTCGCCACCTTGATATTAAACCCGGTGAACTGATGATGGTGGGCAACTCATTAAAAAGCGACATTTTACCGGTGCTGAATGTTGGCGGTTACGGCGTGCATGTGCCTTATCATATTACCTGGGCGCACGAGCAAATTGAGCATAGCATTGAGGACGAAAAGTTTAAAAGTGTTGTTAGCATTAAAGATATTCTTGAATTTTTATAGCCGATGAGTCAACTAACCGAAACAGCGATTCCATCATATTCATTAAAAGACACCAGCCTGGTTGGCAACAGTTTGTTTGAGATAATTGATATGAACGGGCAATATCCTCAGCAGTTTGAGTTGTTCTTAAGTCCTCACCGCAAGGATTTTTATTTTTTGGCGCTGGTGAGGCAAGGTAGCAGCCGGCATTGGATTGATATGGTGCCTTATACCTTAAAGCCGGACTCGTTTTATTTTACAGTGCCGCACCAAATTCATTTGAAAGAAAGATCCAAATCATCAGTCGGGAAGATTTTATGTTTTACAGATGAATTTTTGGCAATGGAGGAAAACGCTTCGCTGAAACAACTGCCGATTATCAAAAACCAGCTTAGCGGTCACGAGCTTAACCTAACCGCAGAAAACATAGCGTTTATCGAAGACGTGATGAACAAAATGCAGGCTGAATATGCTGAAAAAAAGAATTGGCTTAATGGTATGTTGCTGGGCTATTTGCGTGTATTATTGATTTATTTGAGCCGGTTATATAACGAACAGTTTAAAAGCGAAGAACCATCGGCCGACCGCATGCTACTGAAGAACTTCAGGCAGCTGATTGATGAACAGTATACCGAATTGCATGATGTAGCCGCTTATGCCGATCAGCTTAATATTTCTGCAGGCCACCTGGGCGAGGTTATAAAACAACAAAGCGGCAAAACTGCTATCGAACTTATTCACGAGCGGGTGGTGCTTGAGGCGCAAAGGCTGTTATTTCATACCGACCTCTCGATAAAGGAAATTGCCTGGCAGCTTGGTTTTGAGGATGCATCTTATTTTAACCGCTTTTTTAAAAGGCTTATTGCCGAAACGCCTATGCATTACCGCAAACAAAACCGCGAAATGTACCATTAATGCCTGCCTGAGTGAAGTTTTAGGAAGCCGCCTGTCCATACCTTTGTCCTATTCAAAACAAAAGGAAACAATGAAAAAAGTATTGATAACAGGCGCCAATAAAAGTATTGGCTTCGAAACGCCTATTTGCTTTAGGATATTATGTTTATTTAGGCAGCCGCGATTTGGAAAAAGGCGAAGCAACGGCAAAGCAACTGCAGTCGGCCAATGTAAAGGCAATACAGATTGATATTAGCAACTCTCAGTCGATAGCCGAAGCGCGGAAAAATATCGGTGAGTTGGACGTGCTGATAAATAACGCAGGCATCAGCGGCGGCTTTCCGCAGGATACTCACTCAACTTCTATCGCAACCATACGCCAAGTTTTTGACACCAATTTTTTCGGGACTATACAGGTTACACAGGCTTTTATTGATTTGCTTAGGAAATCGCCTGAACCGCGGATTGTAAATGTAACTTCGGGCCTGGCATCGTTAACCTTGCATAACGATCCGGCGTGGCAATACTATAAGGTGAAGGGAGCCGCATACGGGCCTTCGAAAACAGCATTGAACGCTTATACCGTTGTGTTAGCCTATGAGTTAAAAGATACCGCCTTTAAAGTGAATGTGGTAGACCCTGGTTATACCGCAACAGACTTTAATCACCATAGCGGCCCCCGGAATGTAACCGATGCAGCTGCCGATGTAGTAAAATTTGCCGTCCTGGATGCCGACGGGCCAAGCGGTATGTTTTATAGTGTGGATAATAATCCTGAAACAGGTGTTAGCCCCTGGTAAATTACATCCGCCCTGCGGTAAGCAAAAGCGATACACAGTTAATTATACAATGCAACGCATATCCCCACCAAAAACCATTTTTAAAACGGATAAACGTTATTGCCCAGCCCATTAAAAGCTGCGGCAATACGTATATGGGGTAAATCCATATCAGCGGCCATTGAATGGGTATGTAGTTGCCAATGTGCATTAAGCCAAATAAGCACATGGATAGGATAATTAACTGCTTACGGAAGCGGTGATCGCTAATGGAGAGGCCTGCCGGCACAAACAACATACCAGCCGTATAAATCAATACGCATGTGCTCAGCTGCAAGGCCAGGTTTAAACCTTTAATTTGAGTGAGATTATGAAAAATAGCGCCTGTAAATAAAAATACAGCAACCGAGCAAGCCAGCGCAATATGCCGTTTTTTTAAGGATAATGGGAGCCGGAAAACAACTTCTTCCAACAAGGGGCCGATGAGGGCGATGTAAACCACAGCCCGCCAATAACCCATTTTTTGAAAGAAATGTTTCATGCCGTCACGCCCTGCATTGCTAATCGTTTTTGCATGTAGTGTATGCACAACAAAATGGTCAGCAAGTACAATAAGTGGTGCGACTAAAAATAATGCGAGGAAAAGCAAGCCGTAGGTTTTGAAAAGGGTTGCTAAGCGCTCACCAACAGTTTGTGGTGATAACGAAAGTTCGGGAAACTGGCCAACGGTTAATAACTCTTTAAGCACAATGTAAGGATTAATGATCCGATTTAGTTATTTAAACCATCTTTCACCATTTGCCAGTCTTTGGATAAAATCTGTAAATGATGAACCAATGGCGATATTGTACTCTTTATCCAAGTCTATTAAAGGCGATAACACTATTCTGTACTTATTGCCTTCAAGAAATTCGATAGCTATAAATTCACTGCTCCCATTATTGCCAATACCAATAACATCGGGCATAGATTCAAATATTCCGTAGTTTAAATTGTAATCCATTAAAGCATCTGGATCTAAAAGGCGCAAAAACTCATTCCCAATAAAGTCGTCAAAGGGCTCAAAGTTTTCCAGGTAATACCTATAATCTTCGGGCAATTTGAATTTTATCAGGTCTTCAATTTCACTGCAAATACCACATGGGGTTACCTCTTTGAAATTAAAGCGATTGTCGATTAATAATTGCCCCAATGTATCCATTTTCAACATGTCAATCTGCTTCCGTCTCCCCTAAATACAAATCATCAATATCCTTCGCATATTTCTTTTCGATTACTTTGCGCTTGGCTTTCATGGTGGGGGTTATTTCGCCATCCTCAATGCTGAAAGGTTTGCGTTTTACCCGAAAGTTTTTTATTCGCTCAAATTTTGCCAGTT
This sequence comes from Mucilaginibacter flavidus, assembly GCF_024055575.1. Taxonomy (GTDB): domain Bacteria; phylum Bacteroidota; class Bacteroidia; order Sphingobacteriales; family Sphingobacteriaceae; genus Mucilaginibacter; species Mucilaginibacter flavidus. Next base: position 122,977 of record NZ_JAMXOE010000003.1, read on the forward strand.
CGTTCGAGAATTTTTTGATATCCTGGCCAATCCATTCTACAATTTCTTTGTCATCGATAAATACGTCCGGCTTTTCAAAAAATTCATTGCTTAGTTTAAAAACTTCCTGCAGGGTTTCCTTCGCCGGTACAATTATGGCGGTAATGTACTCGCGTTTATCGCCAATTAAAAATAACTGTTCAATTTTGGGGCTTTTTAAATAGGTGTTTTCAACAGGTGTGGGGTATATGTTTTTACCATAGGCATTTACCAGCATGTTCTTCAACCTGTCGGTTATTTGCAGGTTGCCCCTGAAATACCGGCCAATATCGCCAGTATGGAACCAGCCATCCGCATCAATAACTGTCGCAGTTTCTTCTGGTTTGTTCCAATAGCCCTTCATCACACAATGCCCACGCACAATTATCTCACCTTCTTCCGATTGGAAATCTTCTTTAAAAGTATCGTGTGTTTGTATGGTATAAATTTGTTTGGTATCCACGTTTTGTATGGCCACCTCAATACCAGGAATAATACGTCCAACTGTACCGTAAATTATACGGTGATCCTCGGTAACTGACATTACCGGCGCTGTTTCTGTCAGCCCAAAGCCTTCCAGTATTTTGATTCCTAAATCGCCAAAAAACTCACCGATATTTTTAGGCAGAGCGCCGCCGCCAGACAGCATGATTTTTAATCTGCCGCCGGTCTTCTCCTTTATTTTACTGAATACCAATTTTTCGGCGAGTGCATGCTGGCTGCTCAATATCAGGCCCGGAGTTTTACCGGCTTCCTTTTTTAACCTAACCTCGCGGCCTACTTTAAGGGCCCACAAAAATATTTTCGATTTTACGCCGCCTGCGCTGGTGCCGTTTTTCATGGCCTTGTCGTGTATGCGCTCCAGTAAGCGGGGCACGCAGTTCATTATGGTGGGCCTAACTTCGGCCATGTTTTTTGCAAGCAGGTCGAGGCTTTGCGCAAAGGCTATCCGGCTGCCAGTAAAAAGGCAAACATGGTAAGTTGCGGTACGTTCAAATACATGCGATAGTGGCAAAAACGACAAGAAGATATCTGCGGTTTCAATAATCGGAATTTGTATTAAGCTTACCCTGGCATTTTCGGTAAGGTTATAATGGGTAAGCATCACACCTTTTGGCGTGCCGGTTGTGCCCGAAGTATAAATAAGGCACGATAAATCAGACGGTAAAATGCTTTCCCGGGCACCGTTAATCGCTCTTGTATAACTATCAACCAACGTTAAACCTTCCTCAATCACTTGTTTGAAGCCAATAACCCCTGCGTTGAGCGTTAGCTTGGCTACCGATTTTTCGAAATCGTCAAATGTCGGTATTACCCGTATTAAGTTGGGGCAGTTATTGGCTATCCGAACAATTTTCCGTAATAGGAAAGGGTTGCCGACAATAATCGTCCGTGCACCGGAGTCATTTAAAATATACTCTATATCCGTTTCTGAGAGGGTAGGGTAGATGGAGGTATTTACGGCGCCTATTTGCTGCAGCGCCTGGTCGTAATAAACGTAATCGGGGCCGTTTTCAACTATCAGGGCCAGCCTGTCGCCTTTTTTTATGCCGATGCTTAGTAACCAGGCCGAAATGGCATCTATCTTCTCAAGCGCCTGCCGGTAGCTGATCTCCACCCATACATCGCCAACTTTGTGGCTCATAAAGGTTTCAGTATCGGGATGGATGTTTTTTACAATATTGCGGATGAGGCTGGGGATAGTTGATTGTTCAGCGGCCGTGTTCATTCGTATAAAAAGGGTTTATAATGATAACAAATCTATTAAATGATTTCACAGATTGAAGAATATTTTAACACGATTAGAGGATTGAAAGGATTTTCAGGATTTGATTGGGATTTTGATTTTTTAAACTACATTTATGGCATAATTACTTTAACCACATATAAAATCAGGATTACCAAAAATCCGGCCTGCTAAACAGGTTGTTTTAGGTTGATTTACAAATTAGCCAGGGTACGTTACACCCAATTTCTTTCAAATTAATTAATACAATTTTGATACTTTAAGCATCTGCATTATTATGCGCTTTGCTTTTAATAATGATAAAAAATGGAACAAAAATCCAACAAAGAAATATTAGCCGACATGTATAGGCACATTATTCGCGATTTGCGCATTGATTTATTGGACGTATACGTCCACGAGGATTATATACAGCATAGCCCCATGCTGCCAGATGGAAAAGCCGGGCTGCTGAAAGCTTTAACTTATTTAAAAGCAATGCCAAAACCCGTAGAAGCGAGTCCTTCGCCGGTGGTGCGAATGATAGCGGAAGGCGATTTAGTAATGGCCCATCTTGATGTTACATTTATGGGTAAGCGCCGGGCAGTTATAGATATTTTCAGGTTTAGGGATGGCAAAGTAATTGAGCATTGGGATGTACAGCAGGATGTGCCGGATGAGATGCCACATGGGAATGGGATGTTTTAAAACTAATAAGCCCCGAATTTTCGGGGCTTATTAGTTTATTTTGTTATCGGTAACTGTTTTAACGCATCAGTCTCTAACCGGTATATTTCTTCAATGGGGACAACTTTGCGACTGTCTTTTTCTATATCCTTGCCTTCAACGGTCCACGTAAACGGGTAGATAGAAAATCCTTTATTGCCTGTTATTCCGGTCATATCGGCCCGCCAGCTCTTCCATCTTAACTTGTCATAAAATTGATCCATATTCCCCACCAAACAAAAATCGATAAACTCTGAGTAACCTATATGTAGCGATTCCCATTTTAAATCATCGGGCGCCAGGTAGTAAACCTTTCCCAACTCAGGGCCTAAAGCGCCGCCATTAATAGCAAAAAAGCCACCTATCACATCGTCGGCGACTAACAAAAATTGAGGCTTTTCTCCAAACTCCTTAAATGTTTTTCCTTTGTTCCATTCGGATAATGTGCGATCCAGTTTTTCATTTCCCGAACCTAATATTCTTATCCAGCCGTCATCAATTAAAATCCCACCAGAAAAATAAACGATAGCACCCATTATTGAATGCGTAGTTACCTGTGTTTGGTACAAAGTTTCGTTTGCCTTTGCCGGGTTTACAGGCAGAATTTCAAATTTATTCCGGGCTATTTTGGTAGCGTGCATAAATGCACCCCAGCCTGAAGTATCAGCAGTTAGCTCCTCAACCGGTCGCATTTTGCTCTGAGCAATAGAACTATTAATTCGGGCCAGCAAAAAGAAGCTTAGAATAAACAGGCTTAGTTTGAACGGATTTTTCATGACGTGTAAATATAGGAGGTAATATAAAACAAAAAAAAGCCCCGAAAAACGGGGCTTTTGAATTATAAAATATTTTGTGTTTTATACAGAAAAACTTTCCCCACACCCGCAAGTCCTGCTTGCATTCGGATTATGGAAATTAAACCCTTTGCCATTCAGTCCGTCCGAAAAATCAAGCTCGGTGCCGGCCAGGTAAAGGAACGATTTCATATCAAGGGCAATGCGTATATCCCGGTCTTCAAAAAACTGGTCGCCTTTTTTTATTTCGTTATCAAAATCAAGGTTGTATGATAAGCCCGAACATCCCCCTCCCTGTACAGATACCCTCAAGAAATAAGAAGCATCAAGCCCGGAATCAGTCATGAGATGATCTATTTTGCTTTTTGCTTTATCAGTTATTGTTATCATTTTTTGTTTAGATTCAAGAATCAAGAAAGCAAGAATCAAGAAAAATTAGTCTTGAATCTTGACTCTTATGGTCTTGGCTCTGTTCTTAGTGATGTACTTTTTCGCTTTCAATTGGCGCCATACCGTTTTTTACGCGGTAATCGTTAATTGCTGCTTTAATAGCATCTTCGGCCAATACCGAGCAGTGAATTTTTACCGGTGGCAAAGCCAGTTCTTCAACAATATCCATGTTGTCAATCTTCATGGCATCGTCAATGCTTTTACCTTTAAGCCATTCTGTAGCTAATGATGATGATGCAATAGCCGAACCGCAGCCGAATGTTTTAAACTTGGCGTCAGTAATCATATTGTTATCATCAACCTGGATTTGCAGGCGCATAACGTCGCCGCATTCAGGGGCACCAACCAAACCTGTACCTACCTTGTGGTTACTTTTGTCCAAAGTGCCAACATTGCGGGGGTTGGTGTAGTGGTCAATTACTTTTTCTGAATAAGCCATTTTTATCTTTATTAATAGTCGTTGTAATAGTTGTTATATCAAAAATAATTCCGAAATCGACAATCCGACTCCCGAAATCAATATTAATGTTCTGCCCACTCAATCGAGTCAAGGTCAATTCCTTCTTTAAACATTTCCCAAAGTGGTGAAAGTTCACGAAGGTGGGTTACTGCTTTTTTGGTTACCTCAACAGCGTAGTCAACTTCCTCATCGGTTGTAAACCTGCCCAAGCCAAAACGGATTGAAGAATGCGCCAAATCGTCTGACAAACCAAGGCTTTTCAACACGTATGATGGCTCCAATGAAGCTGATGTACAGGCCGAACCGGATGACACTGCCAGATCTTTCATAGCCATCATTAAGCCTTCGCCTTCAACATATTTGAAGGAAATATTGGCTACATGTGGTAAGCGATGCTCAACATTGCCGTTTACATAGCTTTCTTCTAGCACAGTTAATTCAGCCTGCAGCCTGTCGCGCATTACAGATAAGCGTTTTGCTTCGCTTTCCATTTCAAGTCCGCAAAGCTCACAAGCTTTACCAAGACCAACAATACCCGGAACGTTCAAGGTGCCAGAACGCATGCCGCGCTCGTGGCCGCCACCGTCCATTTGAGCGGTAACTTTAACCCTTGGGCCTTTGCGGCGCACGTATAATGCACCAACGCCCTTAGGTCCGTATATTTTGTGTGCCGATAAAGCCAGTAAGTCGATACCGTCTTTATTTACATCCACAGGGATTTTGCCAACTGCTTGCACAGCATCTGTCATAAACAATGCGCCGTGTTTGTGTGCAATGGCAGATATTTCTTTTATGGGTTGGATAACGCCGATCTCGTTATTGCCATACATTACCGATACCAGGATAGTTTCAGGTGTCATAGCTGCTTCAAGCAGGGCAAGGTCAAGTATGCCATCTTCTTTAACAGGCAGGTAAGTAACTTTTCCGCCTAGTTTTTCAACGTGTTTGCAGGCATCCAGCACAGCTTTATGTTCTGTAACCGTGGTTATAATATGGTTGCCTTTTTCTTTGTACATCTCAAACACGCCTTTAATTGCAAGGTTGTCTGACTCTGTTGCACCCGATGTGAAAATAATTTCCTTTTCGCTGGCGCCTATTAATTTGGCCACCTGCTCGCGCGCATAATCGACACCTTCTTCGGCTACCCAGCCAAATGGGTGGTTACGGCTTGCGGCATTGCCAAATTTTGTAGTGAAATAAGGCAGCATGGCCTCAAGTACCCTTGGGTCCATCGGCGTTGTGGCGTTATTATCTAAATAGATCGGGAGATTCATAGTTCAAAAATATTAACAAAACAAAGGTAGGTAACTTTTATTTAAAATCATTAAAAATAAGGACTAAAATACCTTAAACCAGTCAATAATTTACAATATTTGGACATGAAGAAGATAGAGCATATTGGAATTGCCGTAAGTAACCTGCAAACCGCCGGCGAGATATACCAAAAGCTGCTGAATACAACTGTTTATAAAACAGAAGAAGTGCTATCTGAAGGAGTAAAAACGGCTTTTTTGATGAATGGGCCCAATAAAATAGAGTTGCTGGAAGCTACCAACCCCGACAGCCCGATAGCCAAATTTATCGCTAAAAAAGGGGAGGGGATACATCATATAGCGTTTGATGTGAGCGATATAAGGGCCGAAATGTCGAGGTTAAAGACTGAAGGTTTTGTGTTGTTGAATGATGAACCAAAGCCAGGTGCTGATAATAAACTGGTTTGTTTTGTGCACCCCAAGAGTGCGAATGGGGTGCTGATAGAGTTGTGCCAGGAGGTTAAATAACAGGTAGCTTTTTTGAGAAAGTGGGTTTACGTTGGGTTTACACTTTTTAGGGTTTACACTTTATTATATCGTTGATAATCAAATATTTAAGTCGAAATACTATATGACTTGGGGTTTGCACTGTTAACTCAAAATATAAGCACTCCACTTATCTGCAAAATTTCCGAAAAGTTAAGAAAACCATATCTTCAGGCAACAATCCGTCCAAAATAACGTATTAAACGACTGTAAGTCGTTTTGATCAAATCGAAAAATAAAGCATCACGACTAAAAGCAGATTTCAGTTGAAACGGATAGTTTGTGAACGATGAACAGTAACTACATGATGCGTGGAATAATAGCAATAATGGCCTTAGCATCATTTACGATGTGTGCCAAAAAAACGGTAGGTGTTGAAATCGGACAGCCGGCCGGCGACACAATAACTAATCCTGTAAACCCCACCGATCCCACAATTGATTGTACCTATACTGTTCGGCCACCTCAATGGCAGGTTGACGGAACTAAAATAACAGCAGGATCTGTTTTATGCATACCCGCGGGAACCAGGGGGGCTTTATTATTAAAAAATTTGAAGGGCACTGCCGACAAACCGATTATTATTATAAATAAGGGTGGCCAGGTAATTTTTACAGCAGCGCTTACCGCTGGGTACGCATTTAAAACACAAAATTGCCAGTACTTTAAGATAAAGGGGAATGGTGCATCCGGCATAAAATATGGATTTGCAGTAGATGGTGGTAACATCGGCATGACGATGGATGATCTCAGCTCTGACTTTGAAATTCAAAATGTTGAAGTCCGCAATAGCGGATTTGCCGGCATCATGGCAAAAACGGACCCGACATGTGATGCAGCAACGCAACGTGGTCACTTCACCATGAAAAATGTACTGCTGCACGATAATTATGTACATAAAACCGGTGGCGAAGGCTTTTATATCGGCAATTCTTTCTATGCAGATGGAATGTCGATAGCATGTGGCAAGGTTTTACCTCACGACGTAGTAAATGCCAGGGTGTACAATAACATTACCGATTCCACGGGTTGCGAAGGTATACAGGTTGGCAGTGCCGTTTCAGGATGCGAGATTTATGGTAATACAGTTAAGTCGCCGGGATTAACACCTTTTGCAAACGGCCAGAACAATGGCATACAAATAGGCGAGGGCACCGGCGGGAAATGTTATAACAATCTTATTAAAAACGCACCCGGCAACGGGATAATAGTATTGGGCCTTGGCGACAACCTGGTGTTTAACAATTATATTCTTAACTCCGGCGACAACGGCATTTTTGCGGATTCGAGGTATACGCCTGGGCCTAATTTTCAGTTTATAAATAATACCATTGTCGCGCCAGCATCTGATGGCATTAAGTTAGACTCCGAAACTATCCCGATGAATACCGTTATTAATAATGTTATTATAAATCCCGGGTCCGGCACCGCCGTGTTCAAAAAGAGCAGTAGTGTTAAGCTCACGGCATCAAATAACTTTATTAATAAAGATATCAACACCTGCAAGTTTATTAATTATACCGGCGGTGACTTTCATTTGCAACCGTCGTCCCCGCTTATCGACGCCGGTGTAGATATGTCATCGTATGGTGTAGCTTTTGACTATTATCATATTGTGCGCCCATCCGGCATCGGTTTTGATATCGGGGCGACGGAATACAAATAGAACCGGGATTGAGCGGATTTGGGGATTTTCTCGATTTTAATCACAGCTAATCCCAATCCGATGAATCCTTGAATCCGTTTAATCCTGGTTCAGACACAAAAAATAAATTACCTATTTCTACTTTTAAATATAATTACTACATTTGCACCTCTTTTATAAGGAAGTTATAACACAATGAAAAAAGATCTGCATCCATCAAACTATAGATTAGTTGTTTTTAAAGACATGTCGAACGACTACGCTTTTATAACTAAATCATGCATCGACAGCCGCGAGACCATAAAATGGGAAGATGGCAATGATTACCCGTTGATTAAATTAGAAATTTCGCATACATCGCACCCTTTCTACACCGGTAAAATGAAACTGGTTGATACTGCAGGGCGTATTGATAAATTCCGTACCCGTTACAACAAAAAGTAATTTTGCTTTTTCGATAAAATATTTACGAGTCTCCCGGTACATCGGGGGACTTTTTTTATTTTTGCAGCATGGCTATTATCTTATTCGACGATAACGCACACCAAACACTTCTGCCTTTAACTTTTACCCGGCCGGTTGCCGATTTACGAATCGGTATACTTACCATTGCGGAAAAGTGGGGGAAATATTTAAATCTTTCAGCCTCGTACCATACCCAGCCCTGGCTGCAGGGCAAGTTTCCCTTTAAAATAGAGCAGGAGAACATATTCATTTTTGGTGGCGTTTGCCCCGACGAATATTTGCTCGACGTAATAGCTAAGCTGCAAAATGGCGGGGCATTAAAATATGCCGACCAATTATTGGCTGTAAGGCTAAATGCTGCCGATGCCGCAGATTTTGATCCGAAAGCCGATTTTTCATCTGTCACCGTCCTGGAGAATACCCCGGTAATCATCAGGTTTCCAGAGGATATTTTCCGCAAAAACGATATTGAGCTTCGCAAGGACTATACGCTGCTTACCAAAGGCCGCACCAGCGCGACTATCGATGCGACTAATATTATTATAGGTAACGATTTTTTTGCCGAGGAAGGCGCTATTGCTCATTGCTCAACCTTTAACACCACCAACGGGCCAATTTACCTGGCCGCCAAAACCGAGGTCTGGGAAGGTTCCCACATACGCGGTGCTTTTGCCATTTGCGAAAACTCGCATGTAAAAATGGGCTCAAAAATTTATGGCGCAACCACCGTTGGACCGTATTGCAGGGTAGGGGGCGAAATAAACAATGCTGTTATTTGGGGTTATTCGTCAAAAGGACATGAAGGTTATTTAGGAAATGCTGTTTTAGGCGAATGGTGCAACATAGGCGCCGATACCAATAACTCGAACCTTAAAAATAATTACGATGGCGTGAAGCTGTGGGATTACAATACCCAGCGCTTCCGCAAAACCGGCCTCCAATTCTGCGGACTAATAATGGCCGATCATGCCAAGTGCGCTATCAACACCATGTTTAACACAGGTACAGTAGTGGGCGTAAGCGCCAATGTATTTGGCGCTGGTTTTCCCCGCAATTTTGTACCCGATTTTTCGTGGGGCGGCGCACAGGGCTACGAGGTGTATTCCATAAAAAAAATGTTTGAAACTGCCGAACGTGTTTTTGCCCGCCGCGATCACCGTACGTTTGATGAACACGAAAAGCATATTTTACAGGCAGTATTTGAACTAACGGAAGAATTTAGGCGCTTTTAGTGAGCGGTTGAATAAGTTGATTAGGTGAATGGTTAATCAACAATCAACAGGCATAACAATTTGACCCAACTCAATCAACTCAATCAACATAATCCAATTAATCAACTTTAAAATGAGAAAAAAAATTGTCGCTGGAAACTGGAAAATGAACCTTGACTATAACGAAGGTTTGGCCCTGTTTTCTGAAATCATAAATATGTTTAAAGACGAGGCTACCGGACAGCAACATGCTGTGGTTTGCAGCCCGTTTATACACTTGCATAGCCTGGTGCAATTGGCAAAAGGTTATCATAATGTAGGCGTTGGCGCACAAAATGCCCACCAGGCCGAAGCCGGTGCCTATACCGGTGAAATTTCAGCCAAAATGGTTAAATCTGTTGGTGCAGGTTATGTTATTTTGGGCCACTCAGAGCGCCGCCAGTATTTTGGTGAAAGTAACGAATTGCTTGCCAAAAAAACGGACACCGCTTTAGCTCACGATCTTACCCCAATATTTTGTATAGGCGAAACATTGCAGGAGCGCGAAGCTAACCAGCATTTTGATATTATTAAAAGCCAGCTGGTTGAAGGTATCTTCCATTTGGATGCAACGCAATTTGGCAAACTTGTAATTGCTTATGAGCCGGTTTGGGCTATTGGTACGGGCGTAACCGCATCGTCAGACCAGGCACAGGAGATACACGCCTTTATCCGTAAGGAAATTGCCGCGAAATACAACCAGCAGGTAGCCAATGACACCTCCATTTTGTACGGTGGCAGCTGCAACCCCAAAAACGCCCCAGAGCTTTTTGCCCAGCCAGATATTGATGGCGGTTTGATCGGCGGCGCATCGCTTAAGTCGCGCGATTTTATCGATATTGTGAAAGTGTTTAACTAGAAGTCCGAAAGACCGAAAGTCAGTAAAGTCCGAAAGACGAAAGGTGTTGTAGTTCACTGCAAGTCATCTTCCGGACTTTCGGACTTTTCCGACTTCGGACTCCCATCCCCATGAAAAAGCTGCTGCGATTCTTTCTGCCGCCTTTTATTGGCTTTTCCGCTTTTTTTGTGGGGATACGGTACAGCTCGCTCTATTTTGAACTAAAATTTGATGAGATGGGCCTGGGCGACCTGAAAAGCTTTATGGCTTTTTACCGGTACACAATGCCCTTGCTGTTTGTTGTTGCTGTGTTAACGCAATTATTGGTGATAGCGCCTGTATGGCGTGCCATGAAGGTGAAGACTGCCGCAGACAAGATAAACGTCATCATCGACCTTTGTTTTATATGCGTTTTATTTGCCTTCGGGATAGCTTACATCATTTGGGACCCCCACGCGGGCATTAACAGACTGGTTAAGCTCACCGGTTTCCTATCAGCAGTACAATTGGCTTATTGGTTTATAAATTTGATAATATTGTATTTGATAGAATAGGAACCGCTGAATTTTTTGATTTCGCTGATTGTTTGTTCAGGGAAAAAACTCAAATCACTCGTCTTAAATCTCATATCTAAAAAATGAACTACTACGAATTACTTTTTACCACTATAACTACCGAGGATTATCAGCAGGATTTACTGATAAATGCTTTGGGCGAAATTGGGTTTGATACTTTTGAGGAGCTTGATTTTGGGTTTAAAGCCTACATACCAGCAAACGATTTTAATCAGCAGTTGCTCGACGAAACGCTAACTGCTTACCAGGATATGTTTACGTTTAGCTACGACATTACGCTGATACCACAAAAAAACTGGAATGAGGTGTGGGAGAGTAATTTTGAGCCGATTGAAATTGGTAACCAGATTTTTGTGCGGGCTACCTTTCACCAGCCAAGGCCCGAGTTTAAATACGAGATTGTTATCGATCCTAAAATGGCGTTCGGCACCGGGCACCATCAAACCACATCAATGATGCTGCAACTGATGCTTGAGAATGATTTTTCAGGTAAGAAAGTACTTGACATGGGCTGCGGTACAGGTATTTTAGCCATAATGGCATCCAAACTTGGCGCTGCGGAGATTGTCGCTATTGATTATGACCCGGTTTGCTATGAAAGCACTATCGAGAACGCTAATTTGAATAATACCGATAACATTACGGCTCTTTGCGGTTCGAAAGAAGTTATACCGGCAGTAGTTTTCGATACCATATTGGCCAACATCAACCGTAATATCCTTATAGATCAGATGGAAAGCTACAGTGAAGTGCTGAAACCGGGCAACGAGATTTATTTCAGCGGATTTTACGAAACGCCCGATCTGGAAATAATTACAGATGAGGCCCGTAAATATGGCCTGAAATATATCAGCCACAAAAAGGATAAGGACTGGGTTGCCGCCAAGTTTGTAAAGTAAAGAAACAATGCTGCGCATCTTTACTCCATAGGGTCGTACCGTATATTTACATTAACACTATGTAAATATTTACTAATTTTTTTCTTATATTTAGGGTAATAAATTAATGTTGTTTTTTTAACTCGAACGATATTAATTTATTTGGTAATGCGTTTCCATTGTAGCTTGCAACACTGATTTGGTGAAATGAAAACTTATCTTGTCCCTATTGATTTTTCGGCCGCGGCTGAACATGCTGCCGAATTTGCCGCTGCATTGAGCCACCAAACCGAGGTTGAGCACATTATTTTGTTGAATGCCTACTACGTTTCGATGTACGAAACTATACTGCCTAACCCCGATATGGTGTTGGTGAGAGAAGAGGAAGTTGAACAAAATGCCGCCGAAAGGCTGCGAAACCTGGAGAAATACGCAGAAAAGCTTCAGGAAAAGGTCAGGCCGGGTGTTAAAATAACCACGCATCTAAACCGTACCCACCTGTTGCGGGCGGTTGTCGAAAATGCAATCAGTAAAAATGCCGACCTCGTTATACTGGGGAGCAAGGGCAACAGTAGCAACAGCGATGCAAAAATAGGCAGCCACGTTGTTAAAATTGCAAAAGCATGCCCGGTTCCGGTAATTGTCGTGCCGCCGGTGTATGGCATCGAAGACATTAACCGTGTTGTGGTGGCCTGCGACTTTAATAAAGTGACGGAAGCTGCGCCGTTGGCTTCATTAATAAAGGTATTAAACCGGAGAAAGTTTAACCCCTTGGTTGTAAATATTGATAATAGAGCAGGTACTGCAGAAGGGGAGGCCGAAAAAATAGCAGAAGGTACTGCCCTTTATGATACCTTGAAGCCATATCACCCTAAGTATTATTTTATTAACCACCCGGATATTATTAATGGCATACTGCATTTTGCCAAGCAGCATGATGCCCAGATAGTGATAGCGCTTCCGCATAAGTATAGTTTTTTACAGTCGTTATTACATACAAGCATATCGCAGCAATTGCTCGAGAGTTCTGCTGTACCGGTATTATTATTAAAATAGCTAATATGATTTTGAATGCTTTTTAAAGGAAACGAACAATTATTAGCTATAAATAATAATTATTAATATATTAGATTTTTTAAAGTAATAGTTCAGCTTCTGCCTCAAATAAAATATTATACAAAATAGTTGATAATTAGATAGATATTAGATATTATTGTAACTTTATTAACTATCGCGAAATCTTTTAACCTTTAATATTAAATGAAGACACTCGGAAAAAAAATCAGGTTATTACGCCACCAAAAAGGATGGAGCCAGGAGGATGTTGCTAAAAGATTGGATATTTCTATCCCTGCCTTTTCGAAAATTGAAACGGGTATTACCGATATCAATTTATCAAGGCTTGAGCAGATAGCTGCTTTGTTTGAAATGTCGGTAGTGCAATTACTTACTTTTACTGATGCCGAACAGGATCAGAAAGTAATTAATGAGCTGGAAACCATTAACAAAAAATTAATGGACCGCGAAACGGAAGTTATCGATCTGCAAAAAAAGGTTATAGAGTTATTTGAAGAATTAAGGCACAACAAAATAACTGCCTGAAAATAGTCGGCACGAATGAGCTCGAATTGAATTAGCACAAATTCGTTCGAATTTATTCGAATTTCACGAATTTGTTAAAAGCGGGCTCACAGGTTATTTACCAAATCAACCTGATTCTTAATTAAGGGCTTGTTAAATTTAAAGGCAAATCATGGCCGCTATCGAACTAACCCAACTCGTGTAATTCGATAAAATTCGTGATGATTAGTGCCAATAAATTCGTGAAATTAGTGTCAATTAAAAATGTAGCGCATCGTTAAGTGCTTCTTTCCAAATACCGCCCCCATTGCATTGTGCATCGCTATCATCTTATCGTTAAAGTCGCCAACCCACGATAGTTCGAGTTCGGTATATTGGTTTAATGGCAAAACATATTCGCCCAGCGTAATAAACAACGCTGACTCGATGCCATGATTTTGAAATTTTTGTTTGGTGCCCATCACAATTGCCCGCATACGGTTAACGCCTCTCCATTTCTTGTATACAAACTTTAACTTGCCAATTAAATCCAGTTTGCCTTTTAACGGCTTTATCATAGGGTTAGCATCTGGTAAAACTATTAAAAACGATACCGGTTCATTGTTTACATAGGCAAACCATATGAGGTTTTCATCCATTAATGGTTTCATTTTATTGAAACTCTCAGCAATGGTAGCCTGGGTAATAGGTACAAAATTTTCGAAGTCCTTCCAGGCATCGTTGTAAATCTCCTCAAAGTCGGTCGCAAATTTTTCTATCTTACCTGCCGTCAGGTGTTTAAATTCATAGCCCGGCTTTTGTGTAACCCATTTAGCTATTTTATAAAATCGCTCGGGGAAGGGTTTTACAATATCCAGGTGATTGGTGATCTGCGCATATAAGGTCTTAAAGCCGTAATGTTCAAAAAAGGGCTGGTAATACGGCGGATTATAGTTCATCCCATATGACGGCGAAATGAAGCCGTCAACCAGCAGGCCCCAAAAATTATCATTCTCGCCAAAGTTTATCGGGCCATCCATTGCCTGCATGCCGTTTTCGGTCAGCCACTTTTTTGCAGTGTCGAAAAGTAGAAACGCGGCTTTTTCGTCGTCAATACATTCAAAAAAGCCAATGCCGCCGGTGGGCTGCTCATAGTTATATGCCTTTTTGTTATTGATGAACGCGGCTATGCGGCCAATAAGTTTACCATCATCGCCGGTAAGTATCCACCGTGTGCATTTACCGTCGTTATGAAAGTTGTTTTTCGCCGGGTCAAATACGGCTTCTATGTCGTTATCAAGCGGGCAAACCCACACATCGTCGTTTTTGTAAATTATTCTTGCAGTATCTAAAAAAGCTTTTTTTGTTGCTTTGTCTTTTACTTCGGTTATTGTCATAATTATCAGGGCTTTTTGGTGAGTATCGGTATATCTCACGTAAATCCTTCTCGGAGGGCGAGGGTTAAAACGCCGCCGCTTTTTAGAACCCTCTCCTTTAGGAGAGGGCAGGGTGAGGCAAAAAAAAGCATCCACAGGCATTGCCGGGATGCTTTAAAGTAGATCTTATTTACAGATTAATAATCGTCGTCGTCGTCGTCATCACCATAACTCTCAAATCCTAAATCGTCTAAAGGGCCGTCAAAATCATCGTCGTCGTCATCTACCTTCTTTTTGGGTGTCTGATCAAGCGTGCTATCATCATCATCTTCATCCTCGCCCGTGTTTTCAACTTTTTTTGTTACAGGTTTTTTTGGAGTTCCCATTGCCATGAATTTTATAGTAAAACTGTTTTCATTAAATAAATGCACACAAGTGCAATTATCGTGTTGCTGTTTTTATTTCTTAGTAAAAATAATCAAAATCATTTTCATTAAAAACATCATTTACAAAAAAAATATTTTCTGATTGTTTTTCAGGAAATTACAAAATTATTCGGACTGTTCGCCTATTGAAACGCCATTACTGGCAAAATCTTTCATTTGTGGCAGTTCGGCGATGTCGTTTATGCCAAAATAGTCCATAAACAGCGCACTGGTGCCATAAAGTATGGGCTTACCCAAAGCTTCAGATTTACCAACAATGGTAATTAATTCTTTTTCCAGCAGTTTTTGTATCGAGTAATCGCAGTTTACGCCGCGTATTTGCTCTACATCGGGCTTGGTTACCGGTTGTTTATAAGCGATAATCGCAAGCGTTTCCAATGCAGCCTGGCTCAGTTTCTTTTTCGACCGTTGGGCCTGCAGCAGGCTGATGACCTGGTGATAATCCTTTTTTGTTAAAAACTGGTAGCCGTTGTTGAGTTTAACTATCTCAATGGCAAACCGGCTGTCGTGGTATTTATTGGTGATATTTTGCAGGTGGGTATTTATTTCATCCTCACTAAAATCCTGGCCAAAGGCTGATTGCAGACAATAAAGAATTTCTTCGGTACGAATACTTTGTTCCGATGCAAATATTAAAGCTTCAATGTATTGTCCGATGTTGTCCATTTGTAGTCCCGGAGAGCCCGGAAAGTTAGTAAAGCCCGAAAGTAGGAAAAAGTTGGGACAAGTCCGAAAGTCGTAAAAGTCCGAAAGATAAAAATAGCTGGAACAAGCTATAAGCTTACCTTCCTATAAAAGCGATGAAGCGTCTTTCGGACTTACCGGACTTTTCCGAATTTCGGACTTCCTTAATAATTAATTACCTGTTCTTCAATAGCTGCCGGTATTTCACGCCATTCGTATTTTTGGGTGCGCAGCTGGGGTTCAAAGCCTGCTTCTTTTATCGATTCCTGGATGCCTTTTGCGGTAAAGCGATGCGGCGCACCGGCGGCCGATACTACATTTTCCTCAATCATAATCGACCCAAAATCGTTTGCGCCAGCATGCAGGCAAAGCTGGGCAACCTGTTTGCCAACGGTTAGCCATGAGGCCTGGATGTTTTTTATATTAGGCAGCATAATACGGCTAAGCGCTATCATGCGAATATATTCGTCGCCGGTAACGTTGTTGGTAATGCCTCTCAGTTTACGCAGCAAGGTGCCGTCATCCTGGAAAGGCCATGGTATAAAGGCTACAAAGCCGTATGCGCCTTCAGGCTTTTCCGCCTGCACTTCACGTATCCAAACCAAATGTTCAAAGCGCTCCTCAATGGTTTCGATATGCCCGAACATCATGGTGGCCGAGCTTGGCAGGTTAAGCTGATGGGCTGCACGCATAACATCCAGCCATTCCTTACCACCGCATTTGCCTTTGCTTATCAGGCGGCGTACGCGGTCGTTCAATATTTCAGCGCCTGCGCCGGGTAACGAATCGAGGCCGGCGGCTTTCAATTCTCTTAGTACGTCGATATGGCTCATGCCTTCCAGTTTGGCAACGTGCGCAATTTCTGGCGGGCCTAATGAGTGTAATTTAAGAGTAGGGTATAGTTCCTTTAGCTGGCGGAAAGTATCCGCATAGAATTTTAAACCTAAATCCGGGTGATGTCCGCCTTGCAATAAAAGCTGGTCGCCGCCATAGCGGAAGGTTTCTTCTATTTTCTGCTTGTAGGTTTCAATATCGGTTATGTAGCTATCCTCGTGACCGGGACGGCGAAAAAAATTACAGAACTTGCAATTGGCTATGCACACGTTGGTGGTGTTAACGTTGCGGTCTATCTGCCAGGTAACCTTGCCGTGGGGTACCTGAATTTTGCGCAGCTCGTTGGCTGTGTACATCAAGTCGGCAGTTGAAGCATTTTTGTATAGAAAAACGCCCTCATCCTGGCTCAAAAAATCAAACTGCAAAGCGCGCTGCAACAGGTTAGCTGTGTTCATGCACAAATATAGTGAACAGCACGAAGTTGCACGAATTTATGCGAATTTCACGAATTAAATAACACTAAAGTGACTGATAATCGCTGTGTTATTATTTGATTCAAATTCGTGAAATTCGGTCAAATTCGTGCTCATTAGTGTTAATTCCCTTATCCAACCTCAATACCTTAGTCACACTATCCGGAATTTCATGCTGATAATGCGTTACATAAATTAGCGTAACATTACTCAACCGGCAAATGGTATCAACCAAAGTTTTAAAATGATGTTGCTGATGGTCGTCAAGTCCCTGGCAGGGTTCGTCGAAAATTAATAAATCCGGATTTTTTATCAGTGCGCGGGCAAGCAGACACAGGCGTTGGGCGCTGGCGGGTATGTTTTTTAGTAATACTCTCGCGTACTTATCTATCTCCAGAGCTTTCATCCAACGTAACGCCGTATCCGCCTTTGTTTTTTGCGATGGACGGAAAAGCCCCAGCGTATCATAATATCCCGATTCAATCACCTGCAGGCAACTGTTGTCAGTAGGGAAGTATTGGTGCAACTCGGGCGATACAAAACCGATTTTACTTTTTATATCCCAGATGCTCTCGCCAGTGCCGCGTTTTTTATCAAACAAAATAATGTCGTTGGCATAAGCCTGCGGATTATCGGCATTTATTAAACTAAGCAAGGTTGACTTACCGGCGCCGTTTGGCCCAAGCAGCGCCCATCTGTCGCCGGGTGTTATCTGCCAGTTTATTTTGTTTAAAATTACCTTATCGCCATACTTAATAATCACATCGTTCATTTTTACAATGTATTGATATGTGGTTTTTCCAGTCCCGGTGTTTAAGAGTGCCTTAAGTTCTTCGTTGTCAACCTCGTCCGGCGTTTGATCTAAAAACAATTCCGCTTTAAATTCTGCCCTGGTAAAAGTTTCGGTAACAGTGCCGGCCTCCAAAACGGCCACGTTTGTTACGGCATTGGGTATTTCATATGGCGATGTCGCCATTATTACTGAAATACCCGATCCTATAATTTCATCAATAATTGAATTGAATTTATTCCGGGTGTTAACATCCAACCCGGTTAGCGGGCTGTCAAGCAGCAACAAAATCGGTTTTTTAAGCAGTGCCGCAGCCAGCATCAGGCGCTTGGTTTCGCCGTTCGAAAGTTTGATGATCTGTTTGTTAAGCAACTCACCAAGACTTAATAGGGTAGTGGTTTTTTCAAAGGTCCAATAGTTATTGTGCGGTAGTGCCGGAACTATTGTTCCCAGGTATTGTTCAACGGTAAGTGCATCTTCCGAGTCGGACGAGTTATAGCGTTGCTGGTAATAAAAATCGGTGGTGTTGGACAGGTTTTTGAAATGATGCCGTGGCTCAACCAAAGCTATCAGTTTATGCCAAGTAAAGTTGATGCTGTTGTCATCTTCATCACTAATGAAATCTTCAAAAAAGTTATAGTCGATATTGCCGCCGGTAATATTAAACCTGCCTGCAAGCGTATGCAGTAACGCACTTTTACCTGAGCCGCTTTTTCCTACCAGGGCCCAGCTCTCGCCTTTGTTAACTAAAAAACTAAGATGGGTAAACAGCGTATTGTTTAAATACCTTACTGTAATATTATTAATGGATATTAAAGGTAGATGCATGATTGCGCTTTGCCGGTAAAATTAATTAACCGTTTTAATTATGCCGGCACTTTAACAACAAAAAACGCCTGTAAACAAAAACGCCCGGCTATTACTAGCCAGGCGTTCTGTTTTTCTACAAAAAGAAAATTATTTTTTCTTGGTAGTGTCTTTAGCCATTTTCTTAGCAGTGTCAGCCATTTTCTTAGCAGTGTCAGCCATTTTCTTAGCAGTATCAGCCATTTTCATTGCAGTGTCAGCTTTTTTAGTAGTGTCAGAATCAGCTGAACCAGCAGAACCTTTACCTTTACAAGCAGCGAAAGAAACAGCGATAACTAAGGCTAAAGCGCCCATTTTGAATGAATTTTTCATGTTAATTTTCTTTTTAAGTGATTAAATAGTTTAGCATTAATACCGCAAAAAGCAAAAGGTAACCCATAAATTTTAAAAAAAAATCACAGGTCACCTTTTTGCAGTGTAAAAAACTAAAAAATCAACAGAAAAACCAGGAATTATTTTTTCTTGGTAGTATCGGCTTTCTTAGTAGTGTCTGCTTTTTTAACAGTGTCAACAACAACTTTCTTAGTTGTATCAACAACTTTAGTAGTATCAGTTACTTTGGTAGTGTCACCAGCAGCCGAATCAGATTTACCTTTGCAAGCCGCGAAAGAAACTGCAATAACTAAGGCTAAAGCGCCCATTTTGAATGAATTTTTCATCTTTTTATATTTTAAAATTTGAGTGTTTGTAGTGATTAATACGGCAGTTTAAAAAAGGTAACCCAATTATTTAAAAAATATATATAAAGTCTATAGTTTCGGTAGTGTAACTATAAAAGTACCAGTTAATTACTGCTCCTTAGCTTTTTTTACGCTGATTTTTTTTATTTCGGTTTTACTGTGAACGGTTTTACTCACAGTGTCGGTTTTCGCGTCTGATGTATCGGTGGCCCGTTTTATGGTGTCAACCTTTACAATTGAATCAGCATGCCGTGTGGTGTCTTTGACAGACGTAGATGTGGTTGTTACTGAATCGCCGTTTGAGCTTGATTTGTTTCCATTACAGGCTGCAATTGATACAGCCAAGGCTAAGATCAACCCCTGGAGTTTGAATTTATTTTTCATATTATTTGTTAAAATGTTGATAGTTAACAAAATAGAATCGCGATTAGTTTTAATTATTGTTACTGAAGATTGTGAAGAGGCTTAATGTTGCCAGACTTTAGGATATCTTGACCCCAGGATATTTCGAACCAATCGGAATTTATCAACATTTAGAACTTATACTGCAACCCCAACGTTTACAGCTACTTCAACCGAAAGCTAAAAATATTTTAGTTTTAATTTTTTTTTATCAATAATGGGTTACAATTTCGCATAAATAGTATTAATAAGTGAGTAAAGAGACAAATAGCGGAATACCAACCGATAGCGAGGTAATACTCGGTATCCTGAATAATTCGGAAAACGTATTGAAAAGGCTGTATTTGGCCTATTTTCCGATGATTTTGCAATTAGTAATCAATAACAACGGCAATACCGACGATGCTAAGGACATTTACCAGGAGGCCATTATCGTTCTTTATAATAAGGTTAAAACAGGCGATTTTGAATTAAGCAGTAAGCTCAAAACCTATATATACAGTATTTGTCGGAGGCTTTGGCTAAAAAGGCTTACGCAAATGAACAGGTATGGCGGCGACATCAAAGATTTCCAGGAATTTTTGGTTGTAGACGACGAGACGGAAAAGAATAATGAGCGCGATATACAGTTTAATAAAATGGGAAGCGCGCTGCAACAACTGGGCGAACCCTGTAAAACCATTATAGAAGACTTTTATATCAACAACAAATCGATGCAGGAGATTTGTGAAGAGTTTGGGTATACCAATGCAGACAATGCCAAAACCCAAAAATATAAGTGCCTGCAAAGGCTGAAGAAATTATTTTTTCAGCAAAAATAAGGAGCGTAACGAGATGAGCGAGAACAACGAGTTAACCGAAAGCATTGAACGTTATCTTAATGGTGAGATGACTAAACCCGAGCGTGCCCAGTTCGAAGAACTGCGTGCGAAGGATGCCAGCATCAATAAAAAAGTAGCCGAGCATAAGCATTTCATCAACCTGGTAAAGCAATACGGCGAACGCCTTGAGCTTGAAAGGCGTTTGGATGCTATTCACGATGAAATTGATGTACACGCATTGGAAGAGGAGCTGATGATACACCCATCATGGGTAGTAAGGATGTGGCGCAATCACCATTCAAAAATATCTGTGGCAGCATCGATAGCTATTTTTGCTGTTTTGAGTACTTTATTTTTTACAGGGTATTTAAACAATAGAAATGCGAATTATGGTCCATTGAAAGGTAAGATCGATCAGTTAGAGCGCGACCAGAATAACCTAAAAAATAAATTTAATAATTTGCCTGTACAGCGTCCTCAAATGACTAATCCAGGTAATTTCCGTGGCACAGGTTTTGCAATTTCAACTAACGGTTACATTGTTACTGATAACCATGTTATACGCAACGCTGATTCAGTTTATGTACAAGCCGCTGACGGTAAATCGTACCGCACAAAGGTGGTTTATACTGAACCCTTAAACGATATTGCAATTTTGGAAATAACCGACCCGTCGTTTAAACCATTGGCGCCTTTGCCTTATACTTTCAAAAAAACTGAGACTGATTTGGGAGAAGGAGTATTTACCATAGGGTATCCAAAGGATAACATCGTATTGGGTTCGGGGCTCTTAACATCAAGCACAGGCGATAGGGGAGATACAACGCAATACCAGATATCTGCACTGCTTGATTACGGTCATAGTGGCGGACCGCTGCTCGATAGTAAAGGCAATATTATAGGTATAATAAACGGTAAACAAACCCGTGTTGCGGGAGCTGCGTTTGCGGTTAAAACCAGCTACTTATTAAAAGCTATAAAAGATATTCCGACTGACTCATTGAACAAGCCGTTGAATGCAAACGGTAAAAATACGCTGGCTGGTTTGGCCCGTCCGCAACAGATAAAAAGGTTAGAAAACTACGTGTTTATGGTTCGGGTTTATAACCAGTAAAGATCCCAAAAAACTATCTTACATAGTTCAGGGCGTTATGATTTGGTCATAGCGCCCTGTTTTTTTTGCCGGGCGCCCTAACCCGCGATCGCGTGCCGTCTTGGCGTTATCAGTGGCGCAAAAGGGGAGAATCAACTTTGCCCGATTTATCATTATATGGCACGCAAAGTTATAGTGGCATATTGAACAAACATCAATTTATAGAGCTCGATATCGATCACTTACACTTAATTGATTTACTTGTAAAAGTAAAATATCTGATAATCAGAATGTTTCATAGCGTTCCGGGCGTTCCGCGTGAAAAAATGGAACGCCGTTGCCTGAAGTTTCCGCGAGTCTATCTATCTACTTCCCCCAGCACAAAATCTATCGAACCCACAATGGCTATCAAATCGGCTATCATCACGCCTTTGGCAAGTTCAGGCAGTACAGACAGGTTATGAAAGCTGGGAGCCCGGCATTTCACCCGGGTAGGGATTTCTGATTTGCCGTCGGCCATAAAATAAAAGCCCAGTTCGCCTTTGGCGCCTTCGCAGCGCACATAGTAGTCTTGCGCTTTTGGGGTTATTTTACGCGGCATTTTTGAACGTGGGTCAAAATCAGTCGTTCGTTTTAATTCGTTTTGCAGACGGCCAAGGCATTGTTCAACTATTTTAAGCGATTGTTCAATTTCATCAACACGCACCTTATAGCGGTCCCAGCAGTCGCCCACAGCGCCCATTTTACCTTCCCCTATAGGTATTTCGAACTCCAATTCTGGATAGACAGAATAGCCATCAATGCGGCGTAAATCCCACTTTAAACCCGAACCACGCAGCATAGGCCCTGAGCAACCGTAGTTTATAGCCACATCAAGCGGCAGCACACCAACATTGGCTGTGCGACTGATAAATACCTGGTTATCGGTTAAAAGTTCGTTAAGCTCAACCATTTTAGGCTTAAAGTAGGTGACAAACTCGGCGCAGCGTTCTTCAAAGCCTACGGGCAGATCGTAAAACACGCCGCCAACCCAGATATAGTTATACAGCATGCGTGAACCCGATGCCCATTCCAGCATACCCATTATATGCTCCCTATCTCTAAAACACCATAAAAACGGTGTGAAAGCGCCAATATCGATACCATAGGTACCAATTGCTATCAGGTGCGCTGCAATGCGGTTCAGCTCACAAACCAGCACACGAATGTATTCAACCCGTTTGGGGATATCCTTATCAATACCCATCATTCGCTCAACGCCCATTACAAAGGCATGGCTGTTGTTCATCGATGCCAGGTAATCCAGCCTGTCGGTAAAAGGGATAGTTTGCTGGTAAGTTAACGATTCGGCATGTTTTTCAAAGCAGCGGTGCAGGTAGCCTATGTGAGGGATGACTTCTTTTACAATCTCGCCGTCGGTAATTAATTCCAGTCGCAAAACACCGTGGGTGGAGGGGTGCTGGGGCCCCATGTTAAGCACCATATCTTCGGTAGCGGCATCGGCTATCTTTTTATAGTAGTTGTTTAAAGCGGTATCGTATTTTGGGTGAGTCAATTTGATGTCGGATGTCGGATGTTCGATGTCGGATTTATTTTAGATTTCAAATTTAGGAAATTCCTATGCAAACGGTCGACTTTAATTCACTTCTAACCCGAAATTTTATAAATAAAAAACGCCCGCAGTTACTAAGCTACGGGCGACTGATAAACTATAATTACTAATCCCGAAATGGAACTTTCGAAATTAAATTATGTTCTTTTTTAAGCGAAGCTTTCTGCAAGCTTGCTGCTTTGGGTTGCCAGCCAGGCATATCCGTACATTGCAACGGCTTTTGCTTTACTTTGGCGGCTTTTAAATGTCCACACATCCTTCATGAATTCCTTGTGATTTTTGCTGTTAAGCGTGTCAAAAGCAACAGAGATGGTGCGGGTCAATGAATATGCCGAGTGCCATGTGCCAAACGGAATAAACAGGGTTTCGCCTGGGCCGACCGTAAAATGTATCGGCGTGGCGTCTTTATATTTCGGATATTTTTCAAAATCCGGTTCAAAAATATTCAGTTCAGAACGCCACGGATCATCGGGGCGGGGGTACAATAAATCGTCCTGGCCACGCGGGAACACGGTGAAACGTTTTTCGCCATATAACTGCGTTATCCAGGCGTTTAGGTGATAATAATCGATATGAAGGTAAGGGAACTTACCGCCCGGGCCGCCAATAAACAATTCGGTTGCGCCGCCCCATTTACCCACCTGGAACATCGGGTTTTTTAGCCAGTTTGATTTTGCATAGTGCAGGTCAAGTGGGTCGAGCAATTGCATCACTTCCGGCAAGGTTTCCGGTATATTAAAAATAATAGGATAGGGGGCAGGCTTTTCAACCGTGCTGGTTTCAACCATGTCCATTATGTCCTTCATTTTGTAGGCGGTGCCGCGGCAATCCGTTTCGCGTTCAGGATAGTTTTCCCTGAACCAATCGGGGGTAAATAAGCCGTTTGCCTTCCAAACTTTTGCAGCATTGGTAAACACCAGCGGTATGCCGGGTTTATAATGCTCTTCCATAAATTCGTCGTAGGTAATATTATCCCTTCTAATAATCTCCATGGGCCAAAATTGATTTAGTGATTGGTACTAATTTATGCTGGCTTATACGAGGGAGATATTTAAAAGGTTATGGGGGAAGTCAGTAAAGTCCGGGAAGTCAGTAAGTCCGAAAAGATAAAAAAGTTAAATAGGTTCAATCGTCACGCGGTGCTAAACGAGGCCAACTATGCAGGCAGTGATGCGTCTTTCAGACTTTGCTGACTTTTCCGACTTCCGACAAAACTCAATCCACTTTTATCCCCTTATAATACTCCGCCGCTTTATAATCCTTGCGGAGCGGGAATCCATCCCAGTCGTCGGGCAGTAAAATGCGGCGCAGGTCGGGGTGGTTTTCGAAGAATATGCCAAACAGGTCATAAGCTTCGCGTTCGTGCCAGTCGGCAGTGCGATAAACCGGTGTTATGCTGGGGAATGTTGGCAGGTTATCGAGGCTGCGGTCGTTTTCGGTGCTTATTTTTAAAGTAAGTTGTGTTTTATAAGGAATAGAAGCCAGGTGGTAAACCACGCCAAAGCGGCCTGCCTCAACGCCATAGTCGACCCCGGTTATACTGCTTAAAAAATCAAAATAAGTTTTTGGGTTGTTGCGCAGTTCGAGGCATACATTGGTAATTTGGTCTGGCGCAACGAGCAATGCAGGCTGAAGCCCGGTTGTTTCCTCGCCAACAACCACGCCCTCACCGAACTTTTCTATCAGCAACAACTTAATTTCCTCAAAACTCATGGCGCAAGGCGAACTTTTTTCCAGGTTTTATTATCGATTTTTTTATAAACAATACGGTCGTGCAGGCGGCTGCTGCGCCCTTGCCAAAATTCAATCATGCGTGGTTTTACGATGTAGCCACCCCAAAACGATGGTTTAGGCACTTCCTTATCGGCATACTCGGTAGTCAGTTCTTCCCATTTCTTTTCCAACACGTCACGGCTGTCGATCTCCTGGCTTTGCGGCGAAACCATGGCGCCAACCTGGCTGCTTTTTGGGCGGGAATGAAAGTATTTTTCGGATTGCTCTTTGGTGATCTTTTCAAGAGTGCCTTCTATACGTACCTGGCGTTCCATCGATGGCCAAAAGAAGGTTAACGCACACACCGGGTTTTTGGCTATCTCTTTTCCCTTGCGACTGAGGTAATTAGTATAAAAAACAAAACCATCCGGATAAACGCCTTTCAGCAACACGATCCTGGCAGACGGCCGGCCATCGTGTGTCGCTGTAGCCAGGTTCATGGCACTGCGTTCCGGCTCTTTCGCCTCTTCTGCATCTGCAAACCAGGCCTCGAACTGTTTTATCGGGTCGGCTTTCGTCTCTTTTTCGGATAAGGCGGATGCTGTATAATCCTTCCTTAAGTTTTCTAATTTTTCCTGGTCCATCGATGCAAAAATACAAATTAAAAAGGGAATGGAATGAAAGAACCAAGAGTCAAGAATTAAAACCCAAGACAAGGCAAACCTCTCAAATCGGAACAGAGAATGCCAGCAGTTTTATCTTGATTCTTGACTCTCAAAATAAATTTCATCTCAATTTCAGGGAAATGAACATATTTTTGTAATACTTGTTATATTAAACAAAAATTTCACCTGTATGCTTAGTTCTATTGCTGCCGCCGCCGGGCGTTTATTAATATCGGAGCCCTTTATGATGGACCCAAACTTCAAGCGGTCCGTTATTTTATTAACGGAATATTCTGAGGCAGGGGCTATGGGCTTTATATTAAACCATGCAAGTGAATTTTTGCTGGGCGATATTTTGCCCGACTTATCCTATTCCGAAATCCCGGTGTTTATTGGTGGTCCTGTATCTGTTAATACCCTGCATTTTATACATCGCTGCCCCGAAAAAATTGAAGATGGCATAGAGATAGCCGACGGTATTTTTTGGGGTGGAGATTTTGAGATGGTTAAAGAATTGATAACCAGCTACCAGCTTAGTGCCGATGAAATACGATTTTTTACCGGCTACTCCGGCTGGACACCCAAACAACTCGATGATGAAATAAAAGAAGATAGCTGGATTGTGGCCAACCAGTTAAACATCGATACCATATTTTCACAAAACGAAGAAACTTTATGGCGCGAGGTGGTGATTGGGTTAGGGCAACGATATGCGCATATCGCTAATTTTCCGGAAAATCCGGCGTTGAATTAGTTCATAGTTGATTGTTCATAGTTCATAGCCGAAAATGGCACCCATACCCAAGGGCTGTGTCCTCACAGCCGCTTTTTCCCTAATCTTCAGTATCTAATCTCTAATCATTTTCCACCTTCCATCTCTCTGGCTGATTCTTCAACCTTTTTCTTCAGATCTTCTTTAAAAGCAATCAGGTTTTTAACGATCTGCTCATCAGCGGTAGATACAATTTGTGCGGCCAGTATACCAGCATTTTTTGCCGCATTTAGCGCCACAGTTGCTACCGGGATACCATTCGGCATTTGCAGGATAGATAGGATAGAGTCCCAACCATCAATTGAGTTGCTTGATTTTACGGGCACGCCAATTACAGGCAGGTGTGTCAATGATGCCACCATGCCGGGTAAATGCGCTGCACCACCCGCGCCGGCAATAATAACTTTCAGCCCACGGCCTGCCGCTTCGCGGGCGTAAGTAAACATACGGTCGGGTGTGCGGTGGGCGGATACCACAGTAATTTCATAGGCAACGCCTAATTCTTTTAATACATCGGCAGCATCCTGCATAACGTTCAGGTCAGACTTGCTGCCCATAATGATACCTACTTTTATTTCGCTCATTTGTTATAATTTTCCGTCATTGTGAGGAACGAAGCAATCTTTGCACAGGACGTTCACGGAACTAATGTTTGTGAAAAGAATGCGGCCGCCTGCTCTCCAAAATACTCATACTTCTTGATTTGCATGTGAAGGGTTTGCTTCGTTCCTCGCAATGACGCGTGGTGAATTTGTTTAACTTATCACTTTCAACGTCGCCTGCACAAACCTTGCCTTCTCAATCGCCTTCTCCCTATCCGCATCCACTATGGTAACATGCCCCATCTTGCGGAAGGGCTTGGTTAAGGCTTTGCCATATAAATGTACATAAACGCCGGGGCATTTTAATACTTTTTCAATGCCTTCGTACACCGCTGGGCCCTCGTAGCCGGCCTCGCCTAAAACATTCACCATTATGGCGTTATTCAGGCAGGCAGTATCACCAAGGGGCTGATTGAATATGGCCCGTAAATGTTGTTCGAATTGTGATACAACGTTACCCTCAATACTCTGGTGCCCGCTGTTGTGTGGCCTTGGCGCAAGTTCATTAACTAATATTTTGCCATGCTTATCTAAAAACATCTCTACAGCTAAAAGCCCGACAATTTTTAGATCTTCCGCTATTTTTACGGCTATTTGGGCCGCATCCTGCTGTATTTCAAACGGCAGGGTTGACGGCGATATCAAAAACTCCACCAGGTTGGCCTGCGGGTTAAATTCCATCTCGACCAATGGGAAGGTTTTTACCGCGCCACTTTCATTGCGCGCCACTATTATGCCTATCTCTTTTTCGAAATCGATCCAGCGCTCTATGAGGCTGGGCTCGGTAAAGGCTTTATCAAGGTACGATTCATCAATAACCTTATAAACACCGCGACCATCGTATCCGTCCTTTCTTAATTTTTGGATGTACGGAAAAGGAATATGGCTTTCTTTCAACTGTTTTGCCGACGATATTACCTGGAACTCGGCAGTAGGGATATTGTTCTCTTTAAAAAACTGTTTTTGAGTACCCTTGTCCTGAATAAGCCTGATAATGCGTGGCTGGGGATAAACCATTACACCTTCTTTTTCCAACTGCTCCAGCGCATCAACGTTAACTTTTTCGATCTCGATAGTAAGCAGGTCTACCTTTTTGCCGAAGTTGTATACAGTTTCGTAATCGCCTAACGAGCCAACTACAAATTCATCGCACAGTTTGCGGCAGGGGGCTTCGCGATCGGGGTCGAGTACCTTTACGGTAACGTTGTAATTTATGGCCTGCTGTATCAGCATGCGCCCAAGCTGGCCGCCGCCTAATATTCCGAGTTTAAGATCTCCGTAAAATGCTTTCATTATAGTTGTGCAAGTTTACCCTAAATTGTTCAAAAAGCCTAAATAGTGTTTATTGGACGGGCGTTTTTTTAGTGAGTTTATAATAAAAAACAAGATGGATAATAAAAAATACCACGCCGGTAATAATATAGATAGCGTTATTTCCGCCTGACTGCGGGGTAACAAAATTGGTGATGATAAAAGCCAAAGGGCCGGCAAAAAATAAAAACAGTCGCCATACGGTATTATTCCAGATGGACGGGTTTGGCGTGAATAAGGCGGGAGCCGCCATAATCAGTAATATCCCGTTCAGATAAAACTGAGCCGATATGATCACTGGGATTGCTTTGCTATAATCGTTGCCCTTTTCAACCACCGCGTAATAAATGCAAGACGCTGCTATTGATACAACCAGTGAAAAGATAAATGTTTTTACCAGGTTAAGCAAGATTGTTTTTAGCATAGCCGATTTAATTTTTGCCAAATTTCCGAATTTTAAGCGGCTATTTAATAAATAGTAACCAAAAAAATATCGGCCCGGCTATATTGTCACAAAAGTAATATATCAGGCGCCTGTGCTTCAAATAAGCGAGTGAAACCTCTATATTTGCGCCATATTTACCATAAAGTTCTTTATTAATGAAAACTAAGATAGCTGTAGCTAACGGCGATGGCATAGGCCCCGAAATAATGCAGGCCGTTCTCCGGATTTTTGAAGCTACTAACGTGCCGCTTGAGTATGAATTTGTTGAAATGGGCAAATCTTACTTCGATGCAGGTCACTCAACAGGGATGACACCTGCGGCAAAAGAAACTATAGAAACCCTTGGCATCCTTTTTAAAGGGCCTATGGAAACACCTAAAGGTAAGGGTGTGAAAAGCATAAATGTTACCGCACGCAAGGTATGGAATACCTATGCAAATCAGCGCGATTTCAGGACTCTCAACGGTGTTGAAACTGTTTTTTCAAAAGCCGGTATCCCAATCAACCTTACTATTATTCGTGAAAATATTGAAGACACTTACGGCGGCATCGAGCACCTGTTGACCTATGACGTTGCTGTGGGCCGCAGAATTATTACCCGCCCGGGCTCTGCCCAGGTTATTCGTTATGCCTTTGAAATGGCGAGGCGCAAGGGCTATACAAAGCTGGCTTGTGCGCATAAGGCCAATATCATGAAGCTTACCGACGGCTTGTTTTTAGAAACTTTCCAGGAGATCGCTGAGGAATACCCGGATATTCAATCGTCAGATATTATTGTCGACGACCTTTGTATGAAACTGGTTACCCAGCCGCAAAACTTCCAGGCCATTGTGTTAACCAACTTGCAGGGCGATATCGTATCCGACCTTTGCGCCGGTTTGGTAGGTGGGCTTGGTTTTGCTCCATCGGCCAATATTGGGGATAATATTTCCATTTTTGAAGCCGTGCATGGCACTGCGCCTGATATTATGGGCAAGGGCATTGCAAACCCTACAGCCTTGTTGCTTTCAGGCATATTAATGCTGCGTTATATGGGCTTAACTGAAAGTGCGGCAACGATCGAAAACGCATTACTTTATACTTTAGAACAAGGTGTGCACACCGGCGATTTTGGCGATAGGTCTATTCAATCGGTTAATACTAATGGGTTTGCTGATGCTGTGATTGCCAACCTGGGCAAGTTGCCGGCAAATGGCGGCGTTAAGGGGCAGGCAAACATGCAGCTTAAAGCCACCCAACCACATCTTTCAAAAAATAAATTAACCGTTACCAGGGGTATAAAAGAAGAAATGGTTGGGGTCGATGTGTTTGTTGAGGCTGGCGAGTTACAACCCAATGAACTAGCTGAGCTTGCTAAAAAACGCCTGACTGATAATTTCGACCTGGTGATGATATCAAACCGTGGTACACAGGTTTGGCCCACCGGCTCAATTTATACCGAACTGGTTAACGAATACCGCGTGCGTTTTGAAAAGAAACCCGGGACCACTGTTAGCCAAAAAGAACTGTTGCACATAGCAGCTGATTTTTCAGAAGACGCCAAAGTTTGCTCGGTTGAGTTTCTGATGAAATTTGGCGATAAAATTGGCTATACATTAGCACAGGGTCAGTAACGGAGTCCGTAGTCGAAAGTCCTGAGTTCATCCGATTCAAGACTTTCGACTCCAGACTAACGACTTCTCTTCCTCCGCTGCCAATCGGCTATTATAGCAACCGGCATCCCAACACATAAAATCAATATCCCAATACCTATAACTACCGGCCAAACGTGCAAAAACGGCTTAAATCCTATTTTGCTTAATGGCACTACAAAAAGGTTCATAATTATCCAGGTAACCATCCCGTAAATAAGACCTGTGACATACTTGTTTTGGCTTATTTTATAGGCAGTGGGGTAACCCAAGTAAAAGACAATAGTAAAGGAACAGGCAATTATATAGTGAAATAAAATGCCCCACAGCAGCATCGGTGCGCCGCCAGTATATGCGGCTTTGCCGAATACACCACTGGCTATATAATCAAAAATCACAGCGGGCGGAACTTTATGGGCCCATATTATTGCTGCGAGTGCATCCAAAGTTCCCGTCAAAAAACCGGTTAAAACAATAATTAAAAAAGTGTTGCGTTTTTTTGTCGCTATCGTCATTCGTAAAATTTGTGTTATTAAAGGTATACAAATTTGCAAAATTGCCGGTAGATTGTATTTTTAGAACTTTGTTTTTAGTTGCAGCGGGAAGAAAATTAAGATTTTAACTTGTTGTTTACTAAATGTTTTCACGCCTGTTTTTATTTCGTTAAAACTATATTATATAATTATTGGTTATAATATGGAAAATAAATTGGATGCAGGCATTTATTAAGAACATTATATAATGCTAACAAACAACCACTAAATAAATAGAACTTAACATGAAAAAATCAATTTTAATTGTAGCCGCAGCTTTATCAATAGGGCTATTAACAAATAATGTATTTGCGCAAACGCAGCCTACCACACCTGTGTCAACAGCACCTCCGACCCAAACGGCCCCTGTCGCAGTTCCGGCTGCAAAGGCCGACTCGGTAAAAGATATTGATGCTACTATAGCTAATGTTGCTGACCTTTCGTCGCTTACAGCCGACATAAAGGCTGCAAATTTGGATGCAAGCCTAAAAACAGCTGGTCCGTTTACCGTATTTGCGCCTGATAACGCCGCTTTTAGCGCGCTGCCAAAAACAACGCTTGATAGTTTGGCTAAGGACCCTATAAAGCTTGCTACCCTGGTGAATGCCCACGTAGTTGCGGGCACTTACGACAAAAAAGGCATTATTAAAGCATTAACTAATGCAACCCGCACGGCAACCTTAAAAACTGTCGACGGGCAAACCCTTACTATAGCAGTTGTAAACAAAAAAGTGCAGATAAAGGATGCTCACGGCAACAC
Source organism: Mucilaginibacter flavidus (assembly GCF_024055575.1). GTDB lineage: Bacteria > Bacteroidota > Bacteroidia > Sphingobacteriales > Sphingobacteriaceae > Mucilaginibacter > Mucilaginibacter flavidus. The sequence goes on from NZ_JAMXOE010000003.1 coordinate 154,671, forward strand.
TGCCGAAATAACATCATTTGACACGCCTGCCACCAATGGAGTTATCCATGGGGTAAACGGGGTATTGATGGCCAAGTAAAGAATATTAAAATCGTTATAAGCCCGGTACTGGAAACAGCCCGGGCTTTTTTATTAGCCCGGGCTCTTTTAGCCGCAGTTATAGAAGATGTTTTTTAGGATATATTATTTCATGTACCTGTCCAAAAGTGCAAACATACTTTTCCTGATATAATCTGCATCAAACATCACCCCATAATGAGGTGCGCCAGGTACAATAATCAGCTCGTTTTTTACCCCGACAGTCGTTAGCTGTGAGCTCAGCAATTTCGATTGTTCAGGATTTACCGATTCATCTTTTTCACCCTGTACAATTAAAAATGGCGGGTCGTTTTTGTCGATATAGGTAATTGGGCTGGCTATTTTAGCTAAATCGGGCCGCGCCGTTACAGTCGCACCAAGTAAAAACGACACCGGCGATTTTGGATCGGCAGTCTCATTCCCATTTAGCATTGAGAAATCCGAAGGTCCATAAAAATCAAGGCAAAGCCTGATTTTGAATTTTGCTTTTTTGCTATCAGCGTAAAAAGCCTTCACATTATTATTGGCCGATAGCGCCATCATATTGGCCAAATGACCACCCGCCGAAAAGCCTATAAGGGCGATGCGATTTTTATCCAAACGGTATTTACCTGCATTATCATACAAAAATTCCAGCGCCTGGTTACAATCCTGCATTTGCGCTGGGAACACTGCGGTCGTGCTGTATCTGTAATCGATGGACGCTACGGCATAGCCGCTGTCGGCAAAGGCTTTTAGCGTTTGGGTCATGTAGCCCATGTCGGCATATTTATCATTCAGCATCCAGGCACCGCCGTGTATCCAAACAATTAGAGGGTAGCTGGCCTTTTTAACCGGTGGCAGGTAGATGTCGAGCAGGTGCTTTTTTAGGGTATCGTTGGCGTAGTGGATGTTTCCGTACAGCGTTGTTCCTTGTGGGAAGATGGAGACTTTGGGATTGATGGGTTGGGCAATGGCGGTGTTTAAGAGCACAACAACCATGGCGAAGAGTGTGATTAGTTTCTTTTTCATTATTTCTTTGTCATTCTGAGCTACAGCGAAGAATCTTGTGCAAGGGACAGGTCGTCTGCTATCCATTTACCGCAAACCATAAAGTTAGCACAATCCGATCATATTTAGTGTTCCTGAACATACCTGGGCGGCCACTCCATAATATCTTTATTTAAAAATCTCCAGTATGGGTTTTCTTCATCGATCAATTTTATCTTCTTGCTTCTCAACCACCCTTTTATTTCCGTTTCCCGCTCAATGGCATGGCTAATGTATTGATACCTTTCGAACCAAACCAAATAATAGCATTTGTACTTGCTGGTAAAGCTATCTTTCTGATCGGTACCGAAGTAGTGCTCACAAAGCCTTCGGTCGAGGTCATTGGTGACACTTGTGTATAAAACTTTTTTAGTTGAATTTGTAAGGATATAGGTATAGAAATTATAGGTGCGCATTGTATAATAAATATAGAGACTTTTTATATCTAAACATTTTGACTCATAGCCGTAAAAAATGTTTATTACAAAGTTCGATACCGTTCAATCGCATACTTGTCGCAAGCAGAAGATTCTTCGCTCGCGCTCAGAATGACAAAGAAGGCGTTCTAAACCCCCAATAATTTTTCCCCCTCAATCTTCTTTTGCAATTCCAAAATAGCCCCTATCAAAGCTTCTGGTCGTGGGGGGCAGCCTTGCACATAAACATCAACAGGTATCACCCTGTCCACTCCCTTAACAACATGATAACCGTGCTGCCAGTAAGGCCCGCCGCAGTTGGAACATGAACCCATGGAGATTACATATTTTGGCTCAGGCATTTGCTCATACAAACGTTTAATGCGTTCGGCCATTTTAAAGGTGACGGTGCCAGCTATAATGATAACATCTGCCTGCCGGGCCGATGGACGCGGGAAAACGCCATAACGGTCCAAATCGTAAGTTGATGCAAAAGCGCCCATAAACTCGATGGCGCAACAGGCTATGCCAAAACTTAAAGGCCACAGCGATGATAACCGCGCCCAGTTAAGCAGGTCGTTCATTTTGGTGATTACCACACCTCCGCTTTCACTTGTCAAATCACTGCTCATTGGTAGGCTTTTTAAAGGTTGGTTTAAACAAGGGGCGTTTCACTTCGGTTGGAGTGGTTGTAGATGTTGTAAGGGTTGTAGCGGTTTCTAACGGCTCAGGCACGGCGTTAAATGCTTTTATTTTGTAGCTGCTTTGCTCTGCGTTTAGGTTTTCATAAAATGATTTGGGTATAAACGTATCGGTAGTTGGTACTATTGGCTTTGGTTTTATCCAGTCCAGGTCGCCTTTTACCCAAACGTAGGCCAGGCCGAGTATCAATATCCCTAAAAATACAAACATTTCGGTTAATGCCAGCCAGCCCCACCGTGGCTCAAAATTGTTTATCTCGTGGCTGCCAAATACCGTTGCCCAGGGGAAAATAAATACCATTTCTACATCGAACAATAAGAATACCAGCGCAATAACATAAAACCGTGAGTTAAACGGCAGCCAGGCATTGCCGGTAACTTCTTCGCCGCATTCGTACGACGTCAGCTTTTCAGGAGTTGGATTTTTGGGTGCGAGAAGCTTGTTTATGAAAAAAGCGAAGCATACCATTATTATTCCTGTAATTAAGAAGATAAGTATCTTGCCAAATTCTGATATTTGCGAAACCCCTGCCATGACAGCAAATTTAACAAAACAAACTCATTTTGATGCTATAATTATTGGCGGCGGCGCCTGTGGTTTAATGTGTGCCGTGCAAGCCGGCTTTTTAGGTAAGCGCACGCTGGTGTTGGAGAAGAACGATAAAGTGGGCGCAAAAATACTCATCAGCGGTGGCGGGCGCTGTAATTATACCAACCTGTATGCTTCTGCACAGCAGTTTATTTCGGCAAATCCGCATTTTTGTAAATCAACGCTGTCACAATGGACAGTTGAAGATACCATCAGTTTTTTTGAAACTTACGGAATCACCGGCAAAGAGAAAACCCTGGGCCAGCTTTTCCCCGAAAGCGATAACGCCCGCGATGTGGTAAAGATATTCACCTCGCTTTGCGCCGATTTAGGCCAGGAGATATGGTGCGATGCTGCCGTTGAAAATGTTGAACAAACCGATAGCGGCTTTACCGTCTCGCTGGAAAGGCATGGCAAAACCCAAAACCTGTTTGCACCGAAGGTGGTAATTGCTTCCGGCGGTTTGCCCATCCCCAAAATGGGCGCTACCGATTTTGGCTTACGTATTGCCCGTAAATTCAACCTTAAAATAGACTATACTGCGCCTGCGCTGGTGCCGCTTACCATTACCGGTAAAGACCAGCCTTGGTACGAACAGTTATCAGGCAATAGCATTTTCTGCCGGGTTTGGAACGACAGGATTAGCTTTGAGGAAAATATCCTGTTTACTCATTGGGGGCTGAGCGGCCCGGCTATCCTGCAAATATCATCCTACTGGCGCCCCGGGGAGTTTATTTATATCGATTTATTGCCGAATCAAAATATAGCAGAACTTATCCAGGCAGAACGCGAGGCCAATGGAAAAAAAATGCTGTTGGCGTACCTAGCCAACCTGTTTACCCGAAAATTTGCCGAGGCATTAAGCGATAAGCTGCCGGTTGATAAAAACCTTGCATCGTTAAGTAAACCTGATATCGAAAACATCAATAGCCTTATCCACGAGTTTAAAGTAAAACCGGCAGGGGATAAGGGCTATGACAAGGCCGAGGTAATGCGCGGCGGTGTATCAACGGATGAACTGTCGTCCAAAACCCTCGAGGTGAAAAATATGCCCGGCCTGTACTACGGCGGCGAATGCGTGGATGTTACCGGCTGGCTGGGGGGCTACAACTTTCAATGGGCCTGGGCAAGCGGTTTTGTAATAGCGCAGGGGATTTAAGAGTCCATAGCCCATGGACGATTGACCATAGTAGAACCTGCTGATTTATTAATGCATTCACAACTATGGCCCATGGTCTATTGCCTATGGTCTCTTCGCCTTCTTCACCTGGTTAAAATAAACAATCAATCGATCTACGTTTGCCAGCATATAAACCTTGGCGTGTATTTTATCAACTACTTCAGGTTCATCGCCCATAATATCACTCATTACATCTTCAAAGTTCTCGTTGGTCAGGCGTTTCATTGCGGCGGTGTTTTCGCCATAGTACCAGGCCGTTTTTTCGTTGCTGCCATCGCCACCTTTGCCGCCAAAAATCGGGATTGTACCACCAACACCCACACCCACACCGCTCCCGTACCCACCAGTACCTGCCCCAATTCCTATTCCGGGGGAGAACCCGAAGCCCGAGCCGCCACCGCCTTTACCCGCTCCGCCGGTCATGTACACCTTTATATCTTCGTTTACCACAACTTTTACAAAGTCGAGTTCGCGTTTTGCCCATTGCTCGTTGCCGGGTGCATGGGCAACCACAAAACTATCACGGCCCGCTACAAACGATTTGAGTTCGCCGGCACTTAACTTAAATGGATTTGATTTATCGTTTTCCCGAAATTCGATGAAGCCTTCATCCTTAACCGGCCCTTTGGCCGATGGGTTTATGCGGATAAAACCTGTTTCGGTATTACCTTTTATATCGGTAAAACGACCGGGCTGCCATTTCTGAGCCTGCAATTTTGCTGATACAAATGTCAGCATGAAAAATAAAATGATTAAAATTGAGCGCATAATAATTATTGAACACTAATTTTCACGAATTAAACCGAATTGCACGAATTGACTCGTCTAATTAATTCGGACTAATTTAAAGCGAATTTGCTTTTTAATTCGTGTAATTCGCAATAATTACTGGGAATTCGTGCCCATTTAACGCAATTTTAGCAGATTTAATATGATGATTGTTGATCTTAGAAGCGATACCGTTACCAATCCTACCCCCGGCATGCTGGAGGCAATGTTTAATGCCAAAGTGGGCGACGATGTTTTTGGCGAGGACGAAACTGTAAATGCGCTTGAAGCAAAGGCAGCTGAAATGTTCGGAATGGAAGCGGGGATATTTTGCCCATCAGGCACCATGACCAATCAAATTGCCATTAAATCCTTTACCCAGCCATTGGATGAATTGATTGCCGACCAAACTGCACACGTTTACCGCTACGAGGGTGGAGGAATAGCCTTTAATTCTGCCGTGTCGACCTGCTTATTAAATGGTTACCGTGGAATCATCACCGCCGAAATGATAGAGCCGGAAATTAATGCCGAAAACGTTCACTACCCGAATACGAGCCTGGTCGTGCTGGAAAACACGGTAAACAAAGGTGGTGGCAGCTGTTATACTTTAGAGCAGATAAAACCCATAGCCGAACTTTGTAAAAACAAAGGCCTGAAGCTACACCTGGACGGCGCGCGCATATTTAATGCGCTTGCGCATACCGGCGATAATGCTGCAGATTACGGCAATTATTTCGATGGCATATCTGTTTGCCTGTCAAAAGGCTTGGGAGCGCCGGTGGGTTCCGTCTTTTTAGCTGATAAACAAACCATAATATATGCCCGTCGTGTGCGCAAGGTTTTGGGTGGTGGCATGCGCCAGGCTGGCTTTTTGGCTGCAGCCGGTATTTATGCGCTCGATCATCATGTTGAGCGGTTAAAGGTCGATCACGCGCACGCGCGCATATTGGCCACTGAACTAAGCCACTGTGGTTGGGTAGCCAACATGCTCCCGCAGGAAACCAATATCATTTTGTTTGATACAGTTGAACCTGCAGCTGTTGTATTGGAAAAACTTGCCGAACATGGTGTGAAGGCCAACTCAACCGATAAGCACCGCATTCGGTTTGTGTTGCACCTTGATGTGCACCCCGAACAGGTGGAGTACGTAATCGACGTTCTTAAAAAACTTTCCTAAAGTCCTAAGTCTTAAGTCGGAAGTCTTGAGCCAAAAAACAAAGCAAACATCCGACTTAAGACTCAGAACTTAAGACTAAGACTTTATCAGCCTGTCTCCCGATTGGCGCTCAACCATCCAGCCGGGGTATTCTTTTGGCAGGGCGCTTACTTTATTAATCTTTTCTAAGTCGTCGGCACTTAATTGTAAATCAACCGATTTGATGTTGGCGTTCAGCTGTTCAATGGTTTTGGCGCCGATAATGGTGCTGGTTATACCTTTTTGCTGGCGTACCCACGCCAGGGCAACTTCGGCTACGGTGGCGCTATGCTGCTTGCTAATTTCGGCAATCACATCAATAATGTCGTAAGCTTTTTCTTTGTCAATTGGCGGGAAATCGAAAGTATCCCGGCGTGTTCCTTCTGCCTTAGCTGCGTTGCGCGAATATTTTCCACCTAAAAAACCGCCAGCCAACGGGCTCCATGGCATTACTGCAAGGTTTTCTGAAGTTGCGAGCGGCAATATCTCGCGCTCAATATCGCGGCTTGCTAACGAGAAGTAATATTGCAGGCCCACAAACTTATTCCAGCCGTGTTTTTCAGCAATGCCTAAAGCTTTCATTACCACCCATGCAGGCCAGTTGCAAACAGCTATGTAACGCACCTTTCCGCTCAACACGATGTCGTTAAGCGAGCGCATTATTTCTTCCACCGGGGTGTATGGGTCAAAGCCATGCACATATAAAACGTCGATATGATCCAGCTGCAAACGCTTAAGGCTTTCATCAACTGAATGAAAAATATGGTAACGCGACAAGCCCACATTGTTAAGTCCCGGGCTCATCCGGCTGCGAACTTTGGTGGCTATAACCAGTTCATTGCGGTTTAGGCCAAGGTCTTTAATGGATTGGCCGAGAATTTTTTCAGATTCGCCATAAGAGTAAACATTAGCGGTATCGATAAAGTTAATGCCCGAGTCGACAACAACCTTCATCAGGTCGTTAACTTCCTGCTGCTGTTGCTTGCCGATATTTTCCCATATGCCGCCCTTCCCGGCGAATGTCATGGTGCCAAAGCAAATCTCAGACACCACCAGTCCGGTGTTTCCTAATAAATTGTATTTCATAAAAGTTTGATGTTTGTTTAAGCGTAAAATTGAGCGTTTATGGGTTAAGAATAGTCAGTGGATGGTCAAAAAGACTTTTAATCTGCGCATCAAGCTTATTATGTGTTGCACCAACCTAAACCTGCATAATCAGACTTATTTCGTTCTAATTTAAAAACTTATGCCGAGGGTCTGTGTTGTTCGCTATTAACCAAACTCGAGAAAATAGGGCGCGACCCTAAAATTACTGCAAAATCCGTCGGCTTGCGCTATGTGGCCGATTCTACACCCGGCTACACCCGAAAAAAATCGGGAAAAGGGTGGAGCTATTACAATGCCGACGGCAGTTTGGTTAAAGATAAAAACTTGATAATCCGTTTTAATAAATTGGTTATACCGCCAGCTTATACCAATGTTTGGATATCGCCCCACGAAAACGGCCACCTGCAATTTACAGGTACGGATGCCGCCGGCCGCAAACAATACCGTTACCATCCCGACTGGAACAAAATACGCAACCAATCAAAATACCATCGCCTGCAGGCATTTGCCGGGTATTTACCGGCCATACGCAGGCAGGTCGATAAAGATCTCGCACGACCCAATCCCGACCACGACAAAATTGTAGCCCTTATAGTAAGGTTAATGGAGCTCACCAGCATACGCGTTGGTAATGAATCGTACAAAAAGCTCTACGGCTCTTTTGGTTTAACTACGCTGCTGAACCGACATGTTAAAATTGAAGGCTCAACCATAAATTTTGAGTTTAAAGGCAAAAAAGGTGTATATCACAAAGTATCACTACAAAGCAGGAAATTGGCCCGGCTGGTAAAGCAATGCCGCGAGATACCGGGGAAAGAACTTTTTCAATACTATAACGCTAACGGCGAGCGGTGTACTATCGGTTCGGGCGATGTAAATACCTATCTAAAGGAAATAACAGGCGAAGACTTTACAGCCAAAGATTTCCGCACCTGGGCGGGCAGTGTAAGCGCACTATATGCATTTAAACATGCCGGCGAATTCGACACCGTTACCGAATGCCGCAAAAAAATAGTAAGTGTTTTGGATGAGGTAGCGCTAAACCTGGGCAACACGCGTACTGTTTGCAAAAAATACTATGTACACCCCACAGTGATAAAAAGCTACGAAGATGGCGCTATATTTAAATATCTCAAACAGATCGATGAAGATAAGGATGTCAATTCGGTCGAGTTAAACGTCGCCGAAAAGGTGCTGCTGGAAATACTGGAAAAAGAAAAACTGGCGGAGGCCAGTTGATCGGTTGATTGAGTTGGATTAAGTTGATTAGGTTTGATATTCAATAACTATTAACTGACCTCATATTATCGAATTTTTAACCTAATCAACTTAATCCAACTTATAAACTCATTTCGTGCTTTTACGTGTAACTATAAATACAATCCCGTTTTTGGCCTTATCGCCATAGAGATCTTTTGTTTCTTCATCGTTTTTGAAAACCATGCGATCAATATCAAAGGCTGATATTTTCTTCAGGTCGGCCTGCGAGGCTATTTTGCCGTTAATGATAATCATCTTATCCGAAATATGGTCGATGCTTGATACCGAGCGCAGGTTTGATGACCAGGCTACGTTGGTCCCCGGCTTAACTGTATACCTGCCGACGCTGCCGTAACCGCGTGTAACCACCGGGGTATATGCCGATGATGACGCGCTGTCAACCGATAAGGAGTAGGTAATAATGCTTTTTAGCGAGCTGTCACCGTATAACTTACCTGAGTATGCTTTTGTGCTTTTAAGGGTGCTGTAATTTCTGCTGCTGGCAAGTACAGTTACAGGTTTGTTACCCCTGGTTTTTAGGGCATAAGCCTGGACTTTTGTTGGTTTACCTGAGCCTACTATCGCAACATTGTTCAATGTGTCGGTATCATCGGAATTATATGAAATACCGGTACTGTTCGAGGAACCGCTCACTACCGTTAGGTTGCTTTTTCCGGTTCCAATTGCGGTATAGCTTGTGCCTGCCAGTTTAAAACCGTTGCCGTCTGCTTTATCAATTTTTTCTTTGAATTTCTTGCCGGTTTCCGAGTCGTTAGTGGTGACGAAAATAGTACCATACCTGTTGTCAAGATTATTCATAACTCTTGCTGCGGACTCGGACGACATAATGTTTACACTGTAAATCTTCTTTTCGTCAAGCTTCATCAAGTCAGCTTTCGTGGATTTAACGCCGTCTATTACATAATTCAATGAATCTGATTTACCATTGGTGCTTAAAAAGAATCCGCCTTTTCTAATTGTATCCGTAGTTTTGGTTGTGATTTTTGCCCCGGCAAGCGTGCTTTTTAACACTTCAACAAAGTCTGGGTTTGTTTTTGCGACAGCGGCGGCCGGTCTGCTGCTTTTTTCGGCCAATTTATGTTCTGTAGCAGAAAATGACTTTATAGGTTTGTTGTTTTTCTTTACAAATGCTGCTTTTGATATACTGAAAATGAGCAGCAGGGCAACCACGGCAGGCACCAAAAATGCGTACCGGGTTAGATTGTATTTCGAAGATCGTTTAGCATTCATCATGATAATTCGTTTTTTAATAGTTGATATATTAAAATGGTTAACTATGCCCTGAGGTGCAGCCCCGAAGCTGACATTCACCAGGCTATATTGATATTGTTTAGTATCCGCTCCGTTATTTAATATTTTGCGGTCGGTTATAAATTCAATGTTTTCGCGCACAGCCTTTTTCATCAGCCAGACACCAGGGTTAAACCAATAAAAAACCGTGCTCAGTTCAGCCAGTAAAACATCCAGCGTATGCAGTTCGCTAACATGTACCTGTTCGTGCAGTAATATCGAATGCAGGTCGGCAGGTTCATGGTTGGCAGGGTTTATAAAAATGCTTTTCCAAAACGAAAACGGCCCGCTGCTGCCTTTAATAATCCGGACATCGTGGTTGTAAATTTTGGCCGCCGTTGAGCTGCGGTACAACCTGTAGAGCGAATACAATTGTATGAATAGCCTTATCGCAAGGAATATAACGCCAGCCCACAAAGTAACTTCGGCCCAAAGCCAATAGTTGGGTAATGGGCTCACCAGGGCTTTGGCAGGCGCCTGCCAATTAAAAATTACCACCTGCACCGGTTTTGCTATTTGCTGGTGATGCTGCCAAAAATCGGACAGGTTGATTTTTGGATAAACCGTAGCGAACAATATGGCAGCAACGAGGTAAATACGGTTTAAAGTATAAAATGTTAAATGCCTTATTACCAGGTAATAACCTGCGCAAAATAGCAACAGGGCGACATTTACTTTCAATAAGAAAACAAATAAGGCTGGCATGGCTTTTAGGATTTAGGGTTTTCTATCAGTTTAATTATTTCCTTTAACTCATTAGCGCTGATTTTTTTCTCGTTGGCGAAAAAAGTAACCAGGTTTTTATAGGAGTTTTCAAAATAGTCGCTCACAAAACCGTTCATAAACTTCTTTTTATAGTCCTCTTCCAAAATAGCCGGAGCGTACCTGAACGAGTTGCCCATTTTTTCGCTTTTTATAAAGCCTTTACGCTCCAGGTTCTTTATGGTTGACGCAAGGGTGGTGTAGGGGGGCTTAGGCTCTTCAAGCACATCTAAAAAGTCCTTTATAAAACCTATACCACATTGCCATACTGCCAGCATTGCTTCTTCCTCTTGTTTCGATAGTTTTTCCATAATAGTACGGTTGTTTCGTAAATCTACGAATTGTTCGTAAATAAACAAGTTATTTAACATATTTTAACTGAGCGGGCAATAGCGGCTTATTGTTTAGCCTTTTTGGTGTAGATGTACACAACGCCCTTTTTAGCTTTATCGCCATACTGCTGCCTGGTGTGATCATCATTTTTGTAATTGATTTTTTCGATGTCGAAGGCTGACAGCTTCTTCAAATCATCGGCGGTGGCTTCCTTATCGTTTATAATTACAAGCTTTTCGTTCATGCGATTGATAACAGGGCCCATAATAGGTTTTCCGTCAACCAGTGCGATAACGCCGTTTCCTGAACCGCCTTCAGCCAACACGTAGGGCCTGGCCGAACTGGTAATATTGGCTGCATGTGCCTTTGATTTATAACCTTTAACCGTACTAACCTCGCTGTTGCCTTTTCCAACCGCTATCTGCGGTTCAACACTCGTTGCGTCATAACTGCCTTCCGAGTCCAAATTCAATACACCTGCTGTTTTATTGTCGGAGTTACCGATATTAACCGACTGCTTACCATCGCGCACAATGTGTGCACGGTTGTTGAGCAGTTTATTGATTTTAGCCAGTATTTTTTTTCCTTCGTCCGAGTCTTTAGTAGTAACAAAAAGTACACTGGCCCCGCTGGTAAAATTATCCAGCACCCTGGCAGCTTTTTCTGCCGAAACCCAGCTCACGTTCAAAATACCTTTCTGCTCAATTTTTTCAAATTCAGCCTTTGATATCTTTTTGCCGTTAAGTACATATATCGACGAATTGGTTGTCGACAGGTTTCCGAACGTTGTAATATTATAGACCTTTTTACTCGTGTCTGGCCCTGTAACGTTTGATGCATTTAATTTGACCGGGTTAATCATTAGCATCGCGATTGCTGACACCGTAAGCACCGCAAAGGTTGCGACGCCGCTCCTGTTTTCTTTAGTTTTCATTCTCATATTTTTTTATTTGATTTAAGAATATTATAAATTTACGATTGTTTCGTAAATCTACGAATTGTTCGTAATAAAGCAAATTTATTTACATTTTTTGAAAAAAAGGTTTGTTTACACACGGAAATGGCAGTGTTTATAATTAAAATTATATTAACTGTTGGAACATTGTTGCCAATGATTTAACTTAGGTGACTTAATCATGACAATTATGCTAATCAATAAAAAAATTGTTGCAACGCTGTGTTTATCTTCGGTGATAACCATTGTGGCGCTTACCTCCATGAAAAAACCGGATGAACCCGGATTTAAAAACATTAAAGTGCTCCCCAAACACATCACTCACGACCAGTTGGATAAAGTAATGCACGAGTGGACAGCGTCGTTAAATGTACATTGCGATTTCTGCCACGTGCGTAACGAAGCAGAAAAGAAAATGGATTTCGCGGCCGACTCAAAACCCGAAAAGAATATGGCCCGCAAAATGTTTAAGATGATGAACAAAATCAATGACAAATTTTTTGATGCCAAAAAAGATTCAGTAGGCTTTGTGATGACCAGCGGTGTAAATTGCTACACCTGTCACCGTGGTGAGTCGCACCCCGAGGTGAAATTACCTGAAAGAAAACGGCCGGGTGGCCCTGGCCCGGGTGGCCCTCCTCCAGGCAATCCACCTGCAAAACAGTAAAATATAAAAACGCTCTTTAGCAAAATGCTAAGGAGCGTTTTACATTATGTAATGATTAACAATATGGACAAAGTACTTATCAGGGATGCGGGGGAAGGCGACCTGCCGGTTATATTGGATATTTATAACGATGTAATAGTAAACACCACAGCCGTTTACAGCGAAAAACCACACAGCCTACAAATGCGAAAAGACTGGTACCTGGATAGAATAAATAATGGCTTTCCTGTATTTATTGCAGAGACAGACAGAAATATAGCAGGCTTTTGCAGTTTTGGCCATTTCCGTGTATGGCCTTGCTACCGCTACACTGCCGAACTATCGTTATATGTTGAAGGAAGTTATCGCGGAAAGGGGATCAGCAAAATAATGCTGCAGGCGTTGATTGACCGGGCGCAGCAGATGAATATACATGCTCTGCTGGCCGGTATAAGTGCCGATAATCAAATAAGTATAAACCTCCACAGTTCTTTCGGTTTTGCGGAGGTTGCACATTTTAAAGAAGTAGGATATAAGTTTGGCCGCTGGCTCGACCTGAAATTTCTTGAACTTATTTTGAACAATTCGCCAAAAGCTATTTGATGCTTCGTTTTATGTATTTATTGTATAAATACTCAGCATATCCAACGCTGACGTAGTCCGGGAATTTCCAGTTTGGGTAACGGGTTCTTTTTAGGTACTTAAGGTAGCTAAAAAATAAAACGCCGATACACAATACTGCCCCAAGGACCATCAGTGTTTTTACAAAAGCTAAAAAAATGTTCATAATAAATAATTTTCCTGGTGATGGAGGGTTTTACGGTAAATGCTATCCGAGGGTTACACTGAAAACAATTATTCTTCAATAATCTCTGATAAAATAGGTAGGGCAACAAAATAGTAGCACTCTGGTAAATTAAGGGTTTCTGCCAGTCGTTGATCAGCTATTATTGGGTCAATTATCTTCTTATAAACCTCGGGCGTTGCCGATGTTCAGCTAAACCAATAGACTGCAAAAGTACAATACACAGGCGCTTAAAATACCAACCTGTTTGTATTGTTAAGCTAACCATGCAACTTTTACCCAAATCCATTACATTTGTCACTATGCAAAAAATATTGGTTGCCAACCGGGGCGAAATAGCTTTAAGAGTAATGCGCTCCGCGCGCGAAATGGGTATCAAAACCGTAGCCGTTTACTCCGACGCCGACCGCAACGCCCTGCACGTGCGTTATGCTGATGAAGCCGTGCATATCGGCCCGGCTCCTTCAAGCCAATCGTACCTGGTTGGTGATAAAATAATTGATGCCTGCCGCAAAACAGGGGCGGAGGCAATCCATCCGGGCTATGGTTTTTTAAGTGAAAATGCTGCATTTGCCAGGCAAGTCAGGGAAGCGGGGCTGATTTTGATAGGTCCCTCGCCCGAGGCAATGGAAGTAATGGGCAACAAGCTGTCGGCAAAGGCAGCAGCGCTGAAATATAATATACCCATGGTGCCCGGCACCGAGGAAGCCATCACTGATGTGGCTGAAGCAAAACTCCGCGCGGTTGAAGTTGGCTTCCCTATATTAATAAAAGCAGCTGCCGGCGGCGGTGGCAAAGGCATGCGTATAGTTGAAAGCCCGGCCGACTTTGAAGAACAAATGCAGCTGGCGGTTTCCGAAGCTGTTTCGGCTTTTGGTGATGGCTCGGTATTTATTGAACGGTATGTATCATCTCCAAGACATATAGAGATTCAGGTTTTGGGCGACACCCATGGTAATATCTTGCACCTTTTTGAACGCGATTGCTCGGTGCAGCGCCGCCACCAAAAGGTGATTGAAGAAGCGCCGTCATCAGTTTTAACGCCTGATATACGTGAGCGCATGGGCAAATGCGCCGTTGATGTGGCCCGTTCTGTTAACTATACCGGCGCCGGCACGGTGGAGTTTATAATGGATGAACAGCTAAACTTTTATTTCCTGGAGATGAACACCCGCTTGCAAGTGGAGCACCCGGTAACGGAATTTATCAGCGGGATTGATTTGGTTAAAGAGCAAATCAGCATAGCAAGGGGCGAAGCCATCAGCTTTAAACAAGAAGACCTTAAAATTAACGGTCACGCCATTGAGCTGCGGGTGTATGCCGAAGATCCCGATAACAACTTCCTGCCGGATATTGGCACGCTGCAAACTTACGTTACCCCAAAAGGCCCCGGCGTACGGGTTGATGACGGCTTTGAACAAGGCATGGAAATTCCTATCTACTACGACCCGATGATCGCCAAGCTGGTGACTTATGGTAAGGACAGGACAGAGGCCATCGAACGCATGATACGTGCCATCGACGAATATCATATAACCGGCATTACCACCACATTAGGCTTTGGCAAATTTGTAATGCAGCACGAGGCATTTACCTCGGGTAATTTTGATACGCATTTTGTAAAAAAATATTTTACGCCGGGTTCATTGCAAACCGATAATGAGGACGAGGCATTGGTTGCCGCCATGATAATGGAAAAACTTTTGGGCACCCAACGTTTAAAGGTTGCTGAAGTTGCTGATGCCGAGGTTTCTAATTGGGTAAAGAATAGGCGCGAGGTTTAATAAGCAACAATTATGGTGACAGGTGACTGGTTTGTTGAAAAGGTAAAAAACTATTTTTCATTTTTAATAGACGAGTTCTGCTATGTTTTAACAGACGAAGAAATAGTCGGCAATTACTATTATACTTTGAGCTATAGTGACGGCATCAGAAGCGTTTCGGTTTCGTACGAAAATATTGAGGACTATTTTACGACAACCGTTTTCATTCTACAAAATGGGGCGCGTCCAAATTACGACGATAAAACCAAAACACTTCATCTAAACAAACTGAATGAAATAATACGACCTTCAATTAAAAATGAGGAGGTACTTTCGAATAATGGATATTTTAAGCAGTTTCAAGCAGAGAATGAATTTGACCGGAAGCTGTTAAAATCTGCGAAGGAGATTCGATTGTGTCTAAAACACTTTGGTGAGATAAATCTTTAAAAATACATGTTTATCAACTCTTCTATAAACCCCACCTGCGCACCATTTATCTTCAATTTTGCCTCTTCAACCTCAAACCACCCGGCCCGGTCAATTTCGGGAAATGACTGCTTTTTGCCCGATTTCGGTGGCCATTCCATCTCGAACAAATTACTGGTTATGGTCTCATGGTTAATATCGCCTTCAATGGCCCAGGCATAAACAGTTTTGCCGCTTTTTAATCTCACCGGTTTTAGTTCGATAAAATTCCCTTCGACAGCCTTCCCGGTTTCTTCTTCAAATTCGCGTTTAGCGGTCGCTAAGGCATCTTCATCATCCAAAAACTCACCTTTGGGGATCGACCATGTGCCAAGGTCTTTGTTTTTGAAAAACGGGCCGCCTGGGTGCACGAGGAAAAACTGCATTTTACCGGCTGTTTTGCGGTAGAGTAATATACCTGCGCTTTGAGTTGGCATTTTTATAATTTATTGGCAAGTTAACAAACACAAAAACTATTATGGTTAAATTCGCTTTAATAAAAACTATATTACCGATATGACTGACAACAAATGGGCCAGCTTTAAAGTGGCCGGCGATTACAGTACCGATGTGCGCAGCCTTTACGAGGCCTGGGCCACCACCGAAGGCATCGAAAAATGGTTTTTGCGCAAAGCCAATTTTTATACCATACCGCGCCGCACCCGCGAACCGCACGAATTTATCATGACCGAAGATACTTACGAGTGGTTCTGGCATGGCTGGCCCGATGATGCATCCGAAAAAGGCCAGATACTGGAAGCCAACGGTACCGACACGCTAAAGTTTACCTTTAGCGGCGGGAGTATCGTTACCGTTTACATTTACAGCCGAAATGGCGTCTCGATTGTGGAGCTTACCCAGGAGAACATTCCGGAGGAACCCGACCTTACCAAAAACCTTTATGTGCAATGTCAGCTGGGCTGGACATTTTATCTCGCCAATCTAAAATCGGTGATTGAAGGCGACGTTGATTTAAGGAATAAGAATGTTGATTTGAAAAGTAATTTTAAATAAACGCAGTACAGCCCCCAAGCCCCCTAAAGGGGGTGTTGAACAGCCAATTTATAAAACATTTTGCTGACACTTAAATAACGGCAGTTGTTTAACTTCGCAAATCAAAAGCTCCCCCTTTAGGGGGCTGGAGGGTATGTTTACAGGAATAATAGAAACTTTAGGAACAATAATCGATTTACGCCGCGAGCACGGTAATTTGCACATTACAGTTGAATCAACAATTGCTGCGGAATTAAAAATCGACCAGTCTGTGGCCCATAACGGCGTTTGCTTAACTGTGATTGCATTGGCCGATGGCAAGCACACTGTTACAGCTATTGAAGAAACCCTTAGCAAAACGAGCCTCGGCCATCTCAAAACCGGCGACTTGGTTAACCTGGAACGCTGCATGCAGATGAATGCCCGCCTTGATGGTCACATCGTTCAGGGCCATGTTGACCAAACTGCAACCTGTATAGCTTTTAACGAGTTGGATGGCAGCTGGGAATATACTTTCGAATACGATCCGGCTAATGGCAACATAACGGTTGAAAAAGGCTCCATCTGTGTAAATGGCATCAGCCTTACCGTGGTTAACTCGCAGGCCAATAGTTTTTCGGTAGCTATAATCCCTTACACTTTTGAGCATACCAATCTACAGCAGGTAAGGGTTGGTTCAGTAGTTAATCTTGAATTTGATATTATCGGCAAATATGTTGCGCGATTGATGCAGCGTTGATTTTTGATAGCTGATTTGGCTAAAGGCGTTTAGTGTATACTTGTATTCCGTCACTTAAAAGTGACGGCAATGAATTTATATATCAGCGATTTATTTTCATTGCCGTCCGGCTTTAGCCGACTGAATATACAAATTGTTAAATGGGCTTTAGCCAAATTCCACCGTGGTTAATATGCTTAGCACACGCACCTTGATCAATTCTGTAACTGCCCAATGCGGCTTTTTACAAAAGTTATATAAGTAGTTTGTTTTTCTGACGGTCGGGACGCCAGGTACTTTTTATAATACATTAAGGCATTCTTCTTATCCTTCAATTTATTATCGTACAAATTAGCCAGCAGGTAAAATAATATCGGGCTTTCGCTAAACTGCAAGGCCTTTTGATAGGCAAGGGCTGCTTTTTTATGCCAGTCGAGCTTTTGGTCGGCATCGGCAATTTCGCCATAGTAGGTAGCAATATTTGGCGATAATCCTTGTAAAATGGATTGTTTTAGAAAATAAATGCACTGCCTTTGGTCATTTAATCCCTTAAAGCATAATGCGGTATAATAATAGGTGTATTCAGTTTGCTCAATGCCGCGTATGCCTGCAAATGTTTCGGCCCCGCAGGCGTAATTTTTAAGGTTATAGTAGGATATACCGAGTTTGTTTAATATTTCACCGTTACTAACACCCATTTTAAGCAGCTTGTTACACTCGTCAACAGTTTCCGCCCATTTCTTTTCGGTATAAGTCAACTTCATCATACTCAGTAGAATTGCCACGTTTTCCGGGTCGCTTTCGGCAGCTTTGTTTAACACCCGCAGCGCGTCATCAAAACGTTTCAGCGATGTATAATAATTGCCCAGCTCGCTGGCCACATCAGTATCAAACGGGTTAAGCCTGTTAGCTTTATCATAATATAAAACTGCGTTAACCGTATCATGGTTGCCCTGGGCAATTGCACCGAGATGACTGTAAACCGCAACGTTGGTGGTATCTTTAGCAATAATCATTTTATAATATTGCTCAGCCTTCGCCATATTCCCGCGTCGCACATTTATCCCTGCCATGTTAAACAGCATATTTTGGTTGGTTGTATCAAGGTTATAAGCACGCTGGTAGTAACCCTCGGCTTCGGGTAATTTGTTAGCCATTTGCGATGCATAAGCCAGGCGCGATAGTACCTTCAAATCGGTAACAGGCTCTGGGAAATTCTTTTTCAGATAATCCGCAGCTTCCAGGTAACGTTGCCCCTGGTAATATTCCATCAGCAGACCGTCGTCAACCTTGGTGGTTTGCTGCGCAAAAGCTGTAAATAGTGTAAGTGATAGCAGGAGGGAGATAAATACGCCTTTCATGTAACTAAATTATTAGTTATAAATGATAAAAGCAAGTTTTCAAACAATTTAATATAAACAGGGTTGTAATATTACATACAAAAAACACATCACTATGGATAAGTTAAAGAAATTTGGGCTAATGGAAAAGATTGTCCATGAACTGGAAGATTTAAAAAATAGCCAGCAGGCTATCATACAAAAACTGGCAAAAATAGAAGTAGATAACATGGAGCTGGGCGACAAGCGCCTTGAAAAAGACCTGCCCGATATGCACCAGCGCGTAGCCGACAACCTGGATACCATTGCAGCCATCCTTGAAGATTTTGCCGCTCAAACTGATAAGTTTAGCGACAGAAATAACATTGCAGCCCTGAAAGAACAGGACGCTATAGATAAGCTGTAAAAAGCAATTGCTGATAAGGTAAAAGGCGAAGGATAGATTATCGTTCGCCTTTTATTATTTATAGGAAGAGATTCGTCAACTTTTTAAAAGTTGACAAATCTAACTTCTATTTCCCTATTGATACTGTATGTAAATAGGCGCCGGTTTCAATTGCAGCACCTCTTTCATAGTCAGCAACCGGTGCGGCGGCTTTTGAATGTCGTTTTTATAAAACAATTTAAAGCCGGTAAACTGTACAGGTTCGCCTTCAATAAAATAATGGTAAGTGCCTTTCTTTAAATCAGGACCGCCCCAGCCGTCCATATCCATAACAAACTGTACTTCTGGGCGCAGCTTTACGTTTTGATAGTTGGTTACCATTTTTTTGGTAAAACGGTGTACAATAAAAATTTTGGGCGGCAGGTTATTCTTTTTCACCAGCCCTGCCAGGTAGCCCGTAACATAATTTATATCCTCCGCATCGAAAGTGCCGATACGTTTGCCGGGGATGCTGCCTTCCTTCATCGAAAACTCAGGGTCGATGCCCAAGTGTACGTTGGGCATGCTCAGGTATTTCTCCAGCAGGGGCACTTCCTTTTGTACGGTGCTAAAACCTACCTGTAAATCCAAAAACACGATGGCGTTTATACTTGCCGCCATGTGCAGCACACTGTCAATGTGTTTAAAGGGCATGCGCAGGTTATGGAGCCCGTTGCGGCCGGCATCAGCCTGGGCGGTTACGCATATGTAATGCAGGGCAGGGATTACAGGTGTTGCAGTGTCGGCCTTCTCCCAGTTTTTTACTTCGGCCTTTAATTTAGCCAACATAATCTTTGGCGGATATTGCCCCAGCACCCCCATATTTTTGGAGTACATATTGCCATAATAAGCTACAATGCGGTTAAAAGGCAAAATAGCACCGGGCAGGGGATAGGCCTTGGTTTTCACTGGCCACCGCTTATGGCCATTGGCCAGTTTATGCATTAATGAATCGTAAAGGGCTGTGTCCAACGGTTTCAGTGAGGTATCCCTGAAACGATTGATTTTTTCAGTTGATGCTTGCGCAGCGACGAAAAAACAAACTGAAATTATTAAAAGGAAGATGGATTTGATGTTTTTCAAAATAGGTAGATTTATTGGTGATGTTTGTTGAGACGCAATACTTTGCGTCTCTGAATCATTCTTTGATATGTGTTTGGGACCTGCATGGCGGGAGACACAAGTATTGTGTCTCCTACGGTAGTCAAACCCTTATTCAATGCTTTTCCCCTTCATTGCAGTATTTATCGCGTGATCCATCAGCCTTTCAGCAAACGGTCGGGTAAATTCATTCAACTCATCAATGGCTTTGTGGATAGCGTCCTTATCGCCCGCGGATAAGGCACTTTGCAATGACTGGATATACTCATTAGTCTTGGTGGCTTCGTCTTTTTCAACAAAACCGGCATTTTTTTGTAAAAAGGTCTCAACAGTCCTGATCATCGATTCACCTTCAACCCGCGCCTCAATCAGCATACGCTGGCTCACATCATCCTTAGCGTGGGTAATACTGTCCAACAGCATTTGTTCCACCTGGTTGTCGGTGATGCCGTAGGTGGGCTTTACTTCCACCTCTTGCTTAACTCCCGAGCGCAGTTCGATGGCCTGTATCTTTAATATCCCATCTGCATTCAGCAAAAAGTTAATATCCACTTTGGGGAACCCTGCGGGCATAGAAGGGATGCCTTTCAAATCAAATTCGGCAAGTTTGCGGTTTTCTTTTATCAAATCGCGTTCACCCTGGTAAACGGCAATCTTCATATTCACCTGCCCGTCTATCGAGGTGGTGTACTGCCTGCCTGCCTTGGTAGGCACTTTGGAGTTGCGGGGGATAATTACATCCATTAATCCACCCATGGTTTCGATACCCAGCGAAAGCGGCGTAACATCAAGCAACAAAATATCGCTGCGATTACCGGCCAGCACGTCGGCTTGTATGGCGGCGCCCAGGGCAACCACTTCATCCGGGTTCACCTCATCGTGCACCGGCCGGCCAAAAAACTCAGCCACCATCTTTTTAACCAGTGCAGTCCGGGTGGAGCCGCCGACCATGATCACCTCGTCAATCTGGGTTTTATCAACTTTGGCATCCTTTAATGCATTCTGACAGCAGGTTATGGTTTGTTGTACTTTGGGCAATATCAGTTGTTCAAATGTGGTGCGGTCGATGGTGCACCATATATCGCCAATTTTGTCGTTCACCAAACTTTGGTGGGCAAACGCCTTTTTAGCTTCTTCCGCTTTTAGGCGAAGTTGCTGTGCAAGCTTATTGTCGGCTATCACTTCAGCCTTGTCCAGTTGGTTCTTCTCAATCCAATAATCGACTATGGCGCTGTCGAAATCGTCGCCACCTAAAAAAGTGTCGCCATTGGTGGCCAGCACTTCGAAAATGCCGTTTTGTATTTGCAGTATAGATACGTCAAAGGTGCCGCCGCCAAGGTCGTACACGGCAACTGTACGGGTTTCCTCGGGATTAAGGCCGATGCCGTAAGCCAGGCTTGCGGCGGTAGGCTCGTTTACAATACGTAAAACATCAAGCCCGGCAAGTTTCCCTGCATCGCGGGTAGCCTGGCGCTGCGAATCGTTAAAATAAGCAGGCACAGTAATAACAGCACGGTTAACCGGTGTTTTTAAAGCGTGCTCAGCGCGTGCCTTAAGTTCTTTCAATATCAGGCCCGATAGCTCAATCGGCGTATAAAATTTATCGCCAACCTTTATTTTTACCAGGCTTTCCGAATCATCGTCGATAACCTTGTAGCTGAAAAAGTCTTTATAATTTTCAATATCATGATAAGACCGGCCCAACAAACGTTTTACTGAGAACACGGTATTTTGCGGGTCGGTTATTAAATATTCCTTAGCTTCGTTACCTACTGAAATTTCTCCGGCTGGCCCAAAATGCACTACCGAAGGTACTAAAACACCCTTTCCGGTATCATTTATTACCTGTGGATTTTTATCCGGGTTAATGAACGCCACCAGCGAATTTGTGGTGCCTAAATCAATCCCCACAATCAATTCTTCTTTTTGTATAGAACCCGTTGCCAGGTTGATAGAAACTTTAGCCATTGCCTTTTATTAACAAAGCGCAAATGTAGTATGTTTTAGCTGATGGTGTGTCATTTGAATTTCGGATTTCGGATGGGTAGATTCGGAATTGTCTTGAATGCGGAAGTCGGAATGCCGATTGCGGAAGTGTAAATTCTTATTTAAACATTCCACAAAATGTGCTTACTTTCACACCTAATGAAATTTTGCCGCAAATTACCCCTCTTACTGCTACTAACAACTGCCACTGCCACTATCACAAAGGCCCAAACCTTCGGTGGTAACCCGCCATCTATCAAATGGAGCCAGGTAAATACGCCGGCAGCAAAGGTGATCTTCCCATCCGGGCTCGATTCCGTTGCGCGCCAGGTGGCCAGCATTGTGCAGCAAATGAACGGGTACATATTGCCCACCATCGGTAGCAAGCAAAGGCAGGTAAGCATTGTGCTGCAAAACCAAACCACGGTATCAAATGCTTATGTCGGTTTGGCGCCTTTCCGCAGTGAATTTTATTTAACGCCCGAGCAAAATAGCTTTGATGTAGGCAGCCTGCCCTGGCACCAACAGCTGGCCATACACGAGTTTAGGCACGTGCAACAGTATAATAACTTTAATGTGGGCCTGTCGCACGTTTTAAAAGTGCTTTTTGGCGAGGGTGGGCAGGCGCTGGGTAATGATTTGGCCATACCCAACTGGTTTTTTGAGGGCGATGCTGTTTATAACGAAACCCATGTAAGCGAACAGGGCAGGGGGCGATTACCTTATTTCTTCAATGGATTTAGGGCTTTATGGGCTGCGGGTAAGGATCATAGTTATATGAAAATTCGCAATGGCTCGTACCTTGATTATACTCCCGACTGGTATCCATTAGGCTATATGCTGGTGTCTTATGGACGGGATAAATATGGCGATGACTTCTGGAAAAAGGTAACGCTTGATGCAGCAGCTTATAAAGGTGGCTTTTACCCGTTGCAGAGGGCGATAAAAAAATATTCGGGGAAAAGTTTTGAGGACTTTAGGAATGATGCTATGGCTCATTTCAAGAAACAGTTTGCGGCAGATGCAACCACAAAAACCAAAGAAGAAACCAGGCATTTTGAGGCAAATCGCGAATTCCCGGCTTATGTAAACGATAGCACAATGGTTTACATTAAAAGCACCTATAATAATTTACCGGCCTTTGTTTTAAAAAGCGGGAACGTAGAAAAAAAGATAAGTACCAGGGATGTTACCCAGGATAACTACTTTGATTACCATGATGGCAAGATAATTTACACTACTTATCGCCCCGATGCCCGCTGGGGTTATCGTAACTACAGCGAACTAACCTTGCTGGATATAAATACCGGCCAGGAGCAAACTATAACCAGCAAAACAAAATATTTTTCACCGGCGTTTAGTAATGATGGCAAAACCATCGTAACTGTTGAAGAGGCCACCTCAGGCAAAAGCGATATCCGCCTTATAAATACTGCCGATGGAAAATTGCTGTCGGTGCTCCCCAATAAAAACAACCTCTATTTTACATTTCCAAAATTTTATGGCGATGATAAATTAATCTCGGCGGTTAGAGATGTAAAGGGCAGGATGTCGTTGGCGTTAATGGATATCAAGACCGGAGATGCTAAATGCCTGCTACCGTTCAGTTATCAACCCATAGTTTACCCGGTTGTAAAAAACGATACCGTTTACTTTTCGGCTACATCAGGCATCAATGACAAATTGTTCGCTTTGAGTATCAAAACGGGTAAGCTGTTTGAACTGGCGAATGCAAATCAAAATGCCTCGATAGGCAATTACCAGGCTGCTATCAGCAACACTAAAATTGCCTGGGTTAGCTTTTCTGCAACCGGTTACAAGGTGAATCAAGATGATAAAAAAGTATTACAATGGACGGAAGTTAAAAATCTGCCGGGTGGTTTGCCCGACCTCGGCATTGCTGCCTTAAAACGAGATTCATCCGCCAATATTCTTGCCGGGATTAAAACCGAACAGTTGGCTGTAACCAAATACCCTGCCCTTTACCATCCATTCAATTTCCACAGCATCATTCCCAACTTCAGTGACCCTAATTACGAAATATCCATCGCCGGCGAAAACGTTTTAAACACCCTGCAAACCAATATTTCGTTTGATTATAATCGCGATGAGGGCTACAAGCAATTTGGCTTTGATGCCGTTTATGGGGCCTTGTTTCCCTACATTTCAGCAGGCGCCAATTACACTGCCGATCGCCGGGGCTATAGTAAAGGCCGAAATATTTACTGGAACGAAACCCAGTTTAACGCAGGTTTGCAGGTGCCTTTAGATTTGTCGGCAGGCAAAAACTTAACGGGCCTTCAATTTGGCAGCGGGCTGGTTTATTCGCAAACTAATTTTCAGCAAGCCTACAAAGCCCAATTCGCCGACAGGAGCTATCTGTATAGCAGCAACTTTATATCGTTCAGCAACAGCACGCAGCAGGCCCGTAAAAACATCAGTCCCCCATTTGCGCAAAATATATTTTTATCCTACAAAACGGCGGTGTCGGGGTTAACAGCCAACCAGTTCTTGGCATTGGGCAGCTTCTTTTTCCCGGGATTGGTTGCTAACCATAGTTTTGTGATCAGCGCCGCACATCAGCAAAAAAATAAAAACAGCGTAATCAGCTTTTCAAACGATTTTCCCTTTTCGCGCGGATACCAGGCCGAAAACCTGTATGATATGAACAAACTGGGTGCAAACTACCGTTTTCCTATTGCCTATCCCGATGCTGGCGTGGCCAACACCATTTACCTGATGCGCATACGTGGCAACGCTTTTTACGATTATACCCGCGCCACCGACTTTTTTACCAGCGGCGCACAATTTAAAGGCACCTTCCGCTCAACCGGCGCCGAGATTTTTTTCGATACCCGCTGGTTTAACCAGGCATCCATCAGCTTTGGCGTCAGGTACAGTCGTTTGATTGATGAAGATATCTTTGGAGGCAATGGGCGCAACAGGTTTGAATTGATAGTGCCTGTAACGATTTTTTAATTGTACCGATAGATTTACGAGGTTTTTAAACGGCGAAGCCCACAACGAGGCAAAAAAATTACAACATCGAGTTAAACTTCGTAAATCTGACAAGGCTACGTATATTTGAAGTAATGAAACGCATCATCCCTTTTGTATTAATTTCTGCCTGCTTTTTCGGTTGTTCGCACCCAAATTATAAGCTAAATGCTATTGAATATTTAAAAAAGAATGTACCCAACCCCAAATCTGTCGATACGGTTAAATTTTTAAAACCAGATAGCATTTATAGCACTTTCCATGATAACCCCGAGTACCGCACGTTAATGGTTGCGCTTAATAACTTCTACATCAATGCCGATTCGGCTAAAATTAGAGAAACCAGGGAGTTAATTAAGCAAAAGGAAAAGTTGTACAAAAACAAGCTCACCGGCTGGGACGTGCGCCTTATCTATAGAGCAAAGGATAAAAAAGGCGTTATGAAAACCGATACCTGCCGGTTTTTATTTGAATCGACGTTAACGGGTGTGCGGGACGTAAATGGGGTTGATATAAAATAGCCCATTTGCTATTTTGATGGAGCCAGGGATTATTTTTTTAGTTGACGTTCGACAAGTATTAGGCAGCCGGCACAAATAACCAGGTCTGATTTCCTGCTCTCAATATGCTTTATAATTTCATCTATTTTCCTAGGAACTTTTTTTCCGCTTTTTTCTATCAACTTAAATCCTGCCAAACCATACTCCTGCTCTTCGCAGCAAAAGCTTTGAAGCATATGCAAGAACTTTTTTTGGCTATTATCTTTGGCTTGTGTCTGCAATTTCTTCCATCGGTGTGTCATTGGCGAACCGTCACCACAGCGACTGGCATATTCCTCGGCGATATTTAACTCTGCGTGTAAGTCGGCAAGAGATTTATTTGAACCGTAAAATGCGTTCCTTAAGGACAAGTATCGTAACGAATTGAGCGTGTCTACCTTAGCAAATTTTCTTTTTGAATAGAAGTTATTGTATAAATCATCATCAAACCTAACGGATGTTGAATAAATCGAGTCGTTTTTTGTCAAAAGGTCAACCTGGTAACGCCAACTGTTTAGAGTAACACTAATCCGTTCATGCCGATATCCAAAATCCACGTCCCTATCAAAATAAATATCCACATTGCTATCATGTGGCTGGCGGGTTTTCTTTAAACTATCGAGTTTTTGGAAGAATTGAGAAGCGCGTGTTTCTTTCTTTGCAATATCCTCAATTTTATGGTATTGGAATATTTCCGGCTGTGCAAATGCACCGAAAGCCATAAATTGAAGAAATAATACCCAAGGCCATCGCATAAATAAATGTAAACAAATTCCAACTAATCTCTAATCAACCAACCTCTAATCTCTAACTTCCGGTAACACAACCCTAAAGGTTGAACCTTTACCTACCTCGCTTTCAACTTCAATTTTGCCGTTGTGCTTTTCAATTATCTGCTTCACAATGCTCAGGCCAAGCCCGGTGGATTGCTCGCCTTTTAAACCGGTACGGCCGGCTTTTGAAAATGGGGTGAATATAATGGTCAGCATATCTTTAGGTATCCCAAGTCCGCGATCTTTTATTTCGATGATGATATTTTGATTGCGCTTACTAATAAATACCTCGATCTTGCTTTTTTCTTTCGAAAACTTTAGCGCGTTGCCAATCAGGTTGTCGAGCACACGGGTAAATTTTTCGTGATTGATTTGGGCATAAGCCGGGTTTATAGAGGTTATGAGTTCAATGGTATTTTTTGCCTCATTTTGCAGTTTCCAAACATCAATATTTTGCTGCACAAGGGCATTAAGTTCGGTTTTAATAGTAACAAACTCACCTGAGTTATCATTCCTTGCCGATTCCAGCAGGTCGTCGATAATTGTACGCGCCCTTATGCACGAGGCCTTCATCAGGTTCAGGGTGTCCTGGGTGTCGGCATTGATCTCTTCCATCTCCATCATCATGGCCAGTGTTTCAACCGCAGCGATGGGATTACGTAAATCGTGTGCTACTGTGCCAAGCAATTGGCTTTTAAAATCGCTTGCCTTTGCAATCTCCAGGTTCTTTTCGCGTATTTCATTTACCTGCATCCAGTAGTTGGCCTTGTACGAGAAAAAGTACCGCGATATCCAGTAAAACCCGCCAAGCAAAATAATTGACACCATTTGGTTGTAGATCATCTCGGTAGGGTCGGTATGGGCGTGTATCAACAGAGACGTGAACATCAGCTCGACAGCGATGATAAGTATGATGGTCTCGTAATATTCAAAAACGCATAGTACGCCTATAACTGTTAACGATATTAAGTAAAGCACCAGGGCATTGCGCGGGTTTGAGGTAGCAATAAAGCTGCTGAACATACCGCAAAGAATAATATACAGCGCGAATGTGAAAACAAACAGCGACATTATGGCAGTAGCTTTTTTGTTTTTGTTGATTTCATCTATCAAAAAATTGCTGATGATATAGAAAAAAAGTGCCGAGCCCATAAATACCCAGTTGGTGATATCAAATTCCGGAAAGTTCTCGGCTTTGGTAAGGCTGAGCGGGAAAATAAGGTACAGCGCCCTGATGACCACGTTTAGTACTAAAAAAATAATGGCCCCTACACGCACCGAAGACAGGTTTTCGCGGGTGTAGTAGTCGCGGTAGGCGTTTTTATGCTTACCAGTAAGGTCCTTAAATAAGTACTTATCCAAACGTTTTGATTATTAGGGTGAACCAAAAATAAAGCTTTTTTAAATAATAAACCTTTTTGATGAGCAGAATTTAGAGATGACAAACCAGCGGTCCATTTTAATTTTAGCCGACAATTTAACAGGTTAGCGTGTATGGCAGGGGAATTGAGGGTATTGAGTAGTTAAGTTGATTAAGTTTAATAGTTTATTAAGTTAAACATCCGGAGACTCAATTCTGCTTAACACATCAAACAAAAACATTACCATGAATTTTAACAATTTTACCATAAAAGCGCAGGAAGCCGTTCAAAAGGCTTCGGAAATTGCAGTAGGCAACCAGCAGCAAGCCATTGAGACTGCGCACCTGCTTAAAGGGTTGTTGCTGGTCGATGAGAACGTAGTATCGTACCTTTTAAAAAAATTAAACGTAAATATTAACCGCCTGAACGAAACGCTGGACACACAAATTGCCTCGTTTCCGAAAGTTAGCGGCAGCAACGCTTATTTGTCATCAGGCTCAAATTCGGCTTTGCAAAAAGCGACCGCTTATTTAAAAGAGTTTAAAGACGAGTTTGTATCGGTTGAACATATCTTGTTGGGTATTTTATCTGTAAATGATAAAACCAGCACCGCTTTAAAAGACTATGGTGTAAACGAAAAAGACCTGAAAAAGGCAATTGTGGCACTGCGCGGTGATAATAAGGTTACCGACCAGAACGCCGAAGCAACTTACAACGCGCTAAACAAATATGCCCGTAACCTGAATGAGTACGCCGAATCAGGAAAGCTCGACCCGGTAATTGGTCGCGATGAGGAAATTCGCCGCGTTATACAAATACTTTCACGCCGTACAAAAAACAACCCGATTTTGGTTGGTGAACCGGGCGTTGGTAAGACAGCCATCGCCGAAGGTATTGCCTTCCGTATAATCAAAGGTGATGTACCCGAGAGCCTGAAAACAAAAACAGTTTACTCGCTGGATATGGGTGCGTTGATTGCAGGCGCCAAGTACAAAGGTGAGTTTGAGGAACGCTTAAAAGCCGTTATAAAAGAAGTTACCCAGGCCGATGGCGAAATCATCATGTTTATCGACGAGATACACACGCTGGTTGGCGCCGGTGGTGGCGAAGGTGCAATGGATGCAGCCAATATATTAAAGCCAGCTTTGGCCCGTGGCGAACTGAGGGCAATTGGCGCAACCACCTTAAACGAGTACCAGAAGTTTTTTGAAAAAGATAAAGCCCTGGAGCGCCGTTTCCAGATGGTGCTTGTTGATGAACCTGATACTGCCGATGCGATCTCTATTTTGCGCGGACTAAAAGAACGCTATGAAACACACCATAAGGTACGGATTAAAGACGAGGCTATTATAGCTGCAGTTGAAATGTCGCAACGCTATATTTCCGACAGGTTTTTGCCTGATAAGGCTATCGACTTAATGGATGAGGCCGCTTCAAAACTTCGGCTTGAAATGGATTCGGTACCCGAAGTGGTGGACGAACTGGAACGCCGGATAATGCAACTTGAAATTGAACGCGAAGCCATTAAACGCGAGCGCGACGATAAAAAAGTAAAGGAACTGAGCGAAGAAATAGCCAATCTATCGGCCGAACGTGATTCGTTACGCGCCAAGTGGCAGGGCGAAAAGGATTTGGTTGACGGTATTAACCTAAAGGTTGAGCAGATTGAAAACTACAAGCTTGAAGCCGAACAGGCCGAACGCGCCGGTGATTACGGCAAAGTAGCCGAATTGCGCTATGGCACCATAGTAAAAGCCCAGCAGGAAGTTGAAGACCTGAAAAAAGCACTGCTTGAAAACCAGAGCGACAGCCGCATGTTGAAAGAGGAAGTTACTGCAGATGATATTGCCGGCGTTGTTTCCCGCTGGACAGGCATCCCTGTTTCTAAAATGATACAGAGCGAGCGCGACAAGCTGTTGAGCCTGGAAGATGAACTGCACAAACGCGTTGCCGGCCAGGAAGAAGCCATTGAGGCCATTAGTGATGCTATACGCCGTAGTCGTGCTGGTTTGCAGGATAAGCGGAAGCCAATAGGCTCGTTTATATTCCTGGGGACGACTGGTGTTGGTAAAACCGAGCTTGCGAAGGCCCTTGCCGAATATTTATTCAATGATGAAGGCGCGTTGGTGCGTATCGATATGAGCGAATACCAGGAACGCCATGCCGTATCGAGGTTAATAGGTGCGCCTCCGGGCTACGTTGGTTACGATGAAGGCGGGCAGTTAACCGAGGCCGTACGTCGTAAACCATACAGTGTGATATTGCTGGATGAGATTGAAAAGGCACACCCAGACGTGTTTAACATATTGTTGCAGGTGCTTGATGATGGCCGCTTGACCGATAACAAAGGCCGCGTGGTGAACTTTAAAAACACTATCATCATCATGACATCGAATATCGGCTCAAACCTGATCCAGGAAAACTTCCAGGATTTTGACGAGAATGAAAAAGACGAGGTAATTGCTAAAACCAAGAACCAGTTGTTTGATTTGCTGCGGAAAACCATCCGTCCGGAGTTCTTAAACCGGATCGACGAGATCATCATGTTTACACCGCTTAGTCGCAATGAAATAACTGATATTGTTAAGATGCAGTTTAAACAGTTGCAGCAAACCCTTGCCGAAATGGGCATTACCCTGGATGCATCGGAAGAGGCTTTGGACTGGCTTGCACAGCTTGGCTACGACCCTCAGTTTGGCGCCAGGCCGTTGAAACGGGTTATCCAAAAGAAAATCCTGAACGAGCTTTCTAAACAAATACTCGCAGGTAAGGTGGATAAAGACAGCAAGATAAGGCTGGATATGTTTGACAACAACTTTGTTTTCCTGAACGAGGATTTGTTGGAGTCGAATAAAGTTGATTAAGTTAGATTAAGTTAAATAGGTTGATTAAGTTGAATCAATTGCAGTTAATAAAATAATTAACTCCATCATATAGATAAGGGCTTCTGCCAATGGCAGGGGCCTTTGTCGTTTCATGCGTTTTTTTGTAGAGATGTAATACTTTCCGCCTCCCGCTTATAGACAGTCGAAAACGCTTTGAAATGTTTTTCAGAAATGCAAAATATTGCATCCGTAAGCGCGAAGGTTTTAATTTTTCTCCCTATGTTTAACCCCTCATTACCAACCCTCGCAAAACATGGGAAAACATACATTCAAATACGTACTGTTTATATTATTAATATCGTCAAACATCATATCCGCCCAGGATAAACCAGCCTACAGAGACGCCTCAAAATCAATCGATGCCCGCGTAAATGATTTGCTCTCGCGCCTGACCCTCGAAGAAAAGGTTTCATTGCTTGGTTATAACAGCAAAGCTGTACCCCGTTTGGGTATTCCCGCCTACAATTGGTGGAACGAGGCCCTGCATGGCGTAGCAAGGGCGGGGGAGGCCACCATTTTTCCGCAAGCAATAGGAATGGCAGCTACGTTTAATGATGATTTGCTGCACCAGGTATCGACCGCAATATCAACCGAAGCCCGCGCAAAATACAACCTCGCGATAGCAAAAGACAGGCACCTGCAATACATGGGCTTGACCTTCTGGACACCAAATATTAACATCTTCCGCGACCCACGCTGGGGCAGGGGACAGGAAACTTATGGGGAAGACCCGTACCTGACCGGCACGATGGGCACTGCATTTGTGCAGGGCCTGCAGGGTAACGACCCTAACCATTTAAAAGCATCGGCCACTGCCAAACACTTTGCTGTTCACAGCGGCCCCGAAGCGACCCGCGATTATTTCGACGCCCGGGTAGATGAAAAAGATTTGCGCGAAACCTACCTGTATGCCTTTCACGCACTTGTCGACGGCGGGGTTGAATCGGTAATGAGTGCTTATAATAAGGTAAACGGTACGCCAAATTCTATCAATAAATTTTTGCTGACAGATGTATTGCGGAAAGAATGGGGCTTTAAGGGGCATGTAGTTACCGACTGCGGCGCGCTGGATGACGTTTACTCCACCCATAAATCGTTGCCCGGTCCGGTTGAAACAGCCGCCGCAGCCATAAAAGCGGGGATTGATCTGGACTGCTCAACTGTTTTACAAAACGACGCTATTAAAGCTGTGCAAAAAGGCCTCCTTACCGAAAATGAAATTGATGGCGCCCTGGCAGCTTTGCTCCGCACCGAAATTAAACTCGGTTTTTATGACGATGCCGCGGCTTCGCCATATTATGGTTACGGGGCAGACAGTGTTCACAACGCAGCCCACGTTGCGCTCGCCCGCAAATCTGCACAGCAAAGCATGGTGTTATTGAAAAATGATAATAACGTTTTACCGCTTAAAAAAGCCAGTTACAGCAGCATTATGGTGCTTGGTCCTAATGCCGCCTCATTGGATGCCATGGTAGCCAACTACCACGGCACCAGCAGCAAGGTGGTAAATTTTGTAGAAGGCATTACTGCTGCGGTTGGCCCGGGGACCCGGGTTGAATACGATCAGGGTTCGGATTATAAAGATACCGTCCACTTTGGCGGCACCTGGGCCGCTGGTAACGCCGATGCCACTATTGCAGTAATCGGTCTTTCACCCGTATTGGAAGGTGAGGCAGGTGACGCGTTTTTATCCGAAACAGGCGGCGACCGCAAAAACTTAAGCCTGCCCGCCAGCGAAATAGCTTTTATGAAGGAACTTCGGAAATCGGTTAAAAATAAGCCCATCGTAGCTGTGATAACCGCCGGAAGTGATGTTGATATAGATGCTGTTGCTCCTTATGCTGATGCCATCATCCTTGCCTGGTATCCCGGAGAGCAGGGTGGCAATGCATTGGCAGATGTTGTTTTCGGAGATGTGTCGCCATCCGGCCACCTGCCTTTAACTTTCTACAAAGCCTTAAGCAACGTGCCCGATTATAAAGACTATAGCATGAAAGGCCGCACTTACCGCTATTATACCGGCCCGGTGCAATTCCCGTTTGGCTTTGGCTTAAGCTATACTTCGTTTGCTTATTCGCTTAAAAATGAAATTAAACATGGTTATAAATCAACCGATACCATTAGCGTAAATGTACAGGTAAAAAATACCGGCGCTATGGATGGCGATGACGTGGTGCAGGCTTATATCCAATATCCGCAAATTGACCGTATGCCGGTAAAAGAGCTAAAGGGTTTTAAACGGGTTACTGTAAGTAAAGGGAATGAGCAAACCATCACCCTGAAAATAGCCGTAAAAGAGCTGCAAAAATGGGATATGACATCACATGGCTGGAAAGTATATCCCGGTAGCTATAAACTGGTATTAGGCAGCAACTCGCAGGATGAAAAGCTTGTGCTGCCGTTCACAATTAACAAATAACTCCCTTTGTCATTCTGAGCGATAGCGAAGAATCTTCGACGTGCGATATTAACGTTTGATAGGTATGGAGGCGACTTGTCCGGCGTACACTTATCGTTCTTATAAGATTTTTCGCTGCGCTCAAGAGATAGTTCTTCGCTGTGCTCAGAATGACAAAAAGTTTGACTCTCAAAAATGTACAGCAAAGACGAAGCATCGCAGCTAAAACAGCAATTCTGGACGGCCTTTGGGCAGTACGTATCGCCGCACCCGTCTGCCGAAGGCTTAAAAGTAAATTGGGTAAATTATAAAACCGGCATCAAGCATGTTTACTTTAAAATGCAGGCCGATAAGCGCAGCGCGTCGATTGCCATAGAACTAACTCATTCAGATCCAGGAATACAGGAATTGTTTTTTGAACAGTTTAAGGAGTACAAAAACATTCTAAACGCCGCCCTCGGCGAAACCTGGGAGTGGCAATTGCATACCACAGACGAGTACGGCAAAACCACCAGCCGTATATTTAAACAAATAGATGGCGTAAATATCTTCAACAAAAACGACTGGCCGGAATTGATATCTTTTTTCAAGCCCCGCATAATTGCATTGGATGAGTTTTGGAATGACGTTAAGTATGGGTTTCATGCTTTGAAGTAGAATTTTTAACCACGGAGGCACGGAGGGAAAACTCAGCGAGCACAGAGATAAAAAAACAGAGTATTGACAGGCTCAGTGTCCTCCGTGCGTTCTTTGCATCTCTGCGGTTAAATCTTACCACCCAAATTGTTCCAAATCACTGTTTTTTAACCATTATTTCACCCGCTTTTAACAAGAAATTTTCAAAAAAAATCAATTTTAAGAATTTTCGTCTTTTCAAAAATTGGGTATTTGGTTATTCGATGTGAATAACCAATATGTTAATAACCCCAATAAATAAGCCTAAATCCGCTTCAATTATCTATGCATCAATCAATATAGCTATGGTATAAAATTGTTAAAAACATGTTAACAAAAAATAAAAAAAACTCTTGACAGATATCGCCCACACTACTATCTTAGAATCATCAAGAACGACGTACTTTGACAACCTTACAGGATTACAGAATTGAATCGGGCGAACCTTCGGGGGAGCTAAAGATCACGGAAGTGCCTGGATTACCGGAAAATGAAACGGCGCAAGCCACTGAAAATGAAGGGTCATAAAAAGAGGTATTAGAGAGGAGTTGCAATTTTTTACGGAGAAAAGCAGTAACCGCTAATGTACTGAAAGGATCAATGTCCGCAAGGACAACAGAATAGCAGTCGGTCAATATACACAACACTTGGTGCTTTGCAGGAGACTACGGTCGAGCGCAGAGTCAGAGAACGGAAGAAGAATCGCAAGAGGACGCTTCCGTTTTCGTTTTTATAGCATTTTTTTCCTGGCGAATTGAATTTCCATTTTTCTGGCAGGCTGAAAATGGCTAATTTAGCAGGACATGAGCAAGGAAGGCAAAAGCAAGAGCAACGGAAGGCCAAAAATATTTGTTTTAGATACCTCGGTAATCTTGTACGACCACAACGCCTTCGAAAATTTCCAGGAGCACGATGTAGCCATACCTATACAGGTGCTGGAGGAATTGGATAACATGAAAAGCGGGAATGACACCCGCAACTTCGAGGCCCGCAGCTTTATCAGGCTGATGGACGATATCTCGCAAAACCATTTAATAAACGAATGGCGTCCCATAAACGGCAAAAGCAAAGGCAATTTTAAAGTAATTATCGATACCGTAGCGGCGCAAACCGACGCTACGGAAGTATTTGGTTCGGATAAAACCGACCACCGCATACTCAATGCTGCTTTGGGCCTGCAGGACGAAAACCCTGATAAAAAGGTGGTGCTGGTATCAAAAGACATCTGCCTGCGCCTAAAAGCCAAGGCGCTGAACCTGCATGCCGAAGATTACGAAACCGGCAAAATTAAAAACCTGGATGAACTGTATACCGGAGAGACCACTTTAAATAAGGTCTCCGAAAAACTAATTAACCAGCTAAATAAAACTGAAAGCTTGCCCGGCGAAGATTTTGATATGCAACCGCATAATCATTTTTATATATTAAACGGCAAAAAAGGAGCGACACCGGGGTTTTATAATTCGCAAACTGGCCAGCTGGAGAAAATTACCGAGCAGCCTGTATTTAATATTTTTCCTAAGAACATTGAGCAGTCGTTTGCTATCCATGCCCTATTACATCCCGATATTAAGCTGGTAACCATACAGGGCAACGCAGGCACCGGCAAAACCTTGCTGGCCCTTGCAAGCGCATTGGAGCAACGCAAATATTACCGCCAGATATATGTTACCCGTCCAATAGTTCCGCTGAGCAATAAGGACATCGGCTTTTTGCCGGGCGATATCAAATCGAAAATAGATCCCTACATGGCGCCAATCTGGGATAACCTTAAATTTATTAAGGACAGTTTTGCTGACGACGAAAAAATGCAGGCCAAAATTGACGAGTTGGTAGCGAACGATAAAATAGCCATTGCCCCGCTGGCTTTTATCCGCGGCCGTACCCTAAGCAAGATATTTTTTATTGTTGACGAGGCCCAAAACCTTACCCCGCACGAAGTGAAAACCATTATATCCCGCGCAGGAGAAAACAGCAAATTCGTTTTTACCGGCGATATTTACCAGATCGATACTCCGTATTTGGATGCAGAAAGTAACGGGCTTTCTTATTTAATTGATAAGGCGAAGGGGCACCCGCTGTATGCGCATATTACGCTGCAGAAAGGGGAGCGGAGTGAGTTGGCTAATTTGGCGACGGAATTATTGTAAATCACTATGAAAAATTTTATCCTATTTGTTCTTCTAAGTTGTTTTATCCCTCAAATTGTAAATGCCCAGGCGGCAATAGATGCTGACACCGAGCCTAAATTAAAAGGACGCGTAAAAAAGGTTATTGAATATTCTTATCATAGTGTCAGGGAAGATATAAATCTTGATTCGTTAAAATACCCCGAAAAAACGGTTGAAAACTTTAATGAAAATGGGGATAAAACGGATGAGTCTAATTTTGATAGAAAAGGGGGCTTGATTGGCAAAATGGTTTTTGACAATACAGACCCCAAAAAAATAATACAGACCATGTACGATAACAGGGGAGATTTAATGGCGAAATATATTTCTATCTATGATAAAAACGGCAACGTAATAGAGGAAGGTACTTATTTAGGTTGGACGCAGCTATTAGAAAACGCAGTATATAACTTCAAATTTATTTATAAATACGATAACAGAAACAATAGAATAGAAGCAGATTCGTATCGACCTGGAGATGCGTCTAAGGATAGACCTGGCTATGTCAACACCTATGTTTACAATGAACAGAATCAAATGACTAACGAATATGAAATAAAATATTTGCCGAAGGTTATTAGAAAAGGAAGTCGAATTGTGACATGTAGCCTGGATGGCAATGAACGAAAATTTCAAATTTATGACTCAAATAATAAATTGATCTCCGGGCATACTTTTTCGTATAGCAATATTGATACACAAGGGAACTGGCTATTAATGATAGATGATTTCAGAGAAAAAAGCAAAATAAATGGAAATGTTGTAATTAAAGACATTGTCAAAAGAGAAATTACTTACTATGAATGAACTAATTCACAATACTCTCCGTCACCCTCGCTATATCGGTACTAATCTTATTAATAAACCCTAATTGGTCTTTTAGCAATAAATCATCTGCTGAAACTGCTTTCGGCTCATTTTCAGGATTAGCAATAAAAGTTTTTGATGAACCAACCTCCGTCACCAGTCCCCCAAGTTTTTTGTTCGAATCATTCAGCACCGCAATGCTGCGTTTAAGCAATTTTAGGTTCTCTGCTGCTGATTTATGGATAGCTTTAGTTGTTACAGCAGATGCGATGGTGGCAATGTAAGAAGACAGAATATGGTTAAGTACCACAAACTTGTGCACGTCTTTAACCTTCCGTTGCTTGCTCTTCGGCTCAGAAGTCATCCGCTCAAAGGCGGCCGAAAGGTTGGCCGATTTTACGTACACGTCCTTTCGGGTTAATTTGTACTCGGTGGGGGTAACGTCCTTACCTAAAATGCTTTCGGCAATTTTTGCCAGGTACCTGGTGTTGGCATGCAACACATCGGCGAGGTTCTCTTGTATTAATTCAAACTCCCAGCTCGGGAAAATAAGATAGCTCGCAATAAACGCAATAGTAGAACCAATAACGGTGTCGATAATTCGCTCTTCCACCACCTGACCCACACCTAAAAACTTAAAAAGTATCAGCACATAAGGCGTCATCAATATCACACTCACCACGTAATTCAACCGTAAAAAACTATAGGTGCCAATCATTAAAACTACCAGTAATATAAACTCAACAGTTTTATTGGGGATAAAAAGTAAAATAGCAATACCTATAACCCCGCCTGCGATGGTGCCGATAAGGCGCTGGTAATTGCGTTGTTTGGACAGGCTGAAGCCGGGCTTTAAAATAACGATGATAGTGAGCAGCACCCAATAACTGTGATGGCCAAGCGCAATAAATTTTGCCGTAGTAAAGCCGATTAAACATACCAGGGACACCCGCAAGGCATGCTTAAACGTCGCCGAGCTAAGCGACAGGTTATCGAAAAATATATGTGGCGCGTAATCCTGGTGTGTTACAAATTTGGAGTATTCGTAATTATCATTTTTTTCCTGCAGTGCCTCGTACGATTTGGAGTTGTAATAGCCGAAAATGCTTTTAATCCGCTCGTTTAAGTCGCGCAGGTTTATCAGTATTTTTTTTAGTGCGATGTTGCTTACCGCCTGGTCGCCGGCACCAATTTCATCGATCCGTAGTTTTAGCTTTTCAAGCCCTGTATTAAAATCGGGTTTGTGTTTGCTGCGGGTGTTTGACAGCACCATGTAAGCAATTTTATCAAGTTCGTCGCCCATTTCCTGCAAAAGGTCAGCTATTTGCTTTAACACCCCGGTAGGCCCAAATTTTTCGCGGATACGATTATAGTCGTAGCTGGTAGCCATGATCTGCTCATACATGTCCACCAAATCCACAAAAGTTAAAACCAAAACCCGGCTCGGGTTGGTCGACTCCTTTGCCATTATCCGGCTTTTAAATAGTATTTCGCGCACGGCATCCTGGTGCTGGCTAACCTTTATTTGCTGCGACACCAGCTTGCGGTAGTTTTCGTCGATGTCAGTATCCGAAAGGTAGAAATCGGCCTTAATGCGAATAAATCGTGCTATGTCTGCAATGTTTTCGCCCAGGGTTTGTTGAGCAGCCCGGTAGGGCCTTATGCCAAAGAATATCAGGCTGAATATTAAATACCAAACGCCGCCTGCCAAAACAATAAGACTTATGTTTAGAACTTCGTTGGGTTTAGCATCTTTATCCATCATAAATATCATAATCAGTAAGGCGCAGGTGCCTACTGACGCCGCGCGGTTGCCGTATACGATAAACATGGAGAACAGGAAGGAAAAGACGGTAATTTCCAGTCCCAGCGTAAAAACATTTAGCCGGGCAAAACCGGTGATAACCGCCACAACAAACAGGCATAAATTGCCGATGGCCATTGAATTGCGTTTGTGATAAAGCGGCCCCGGGCTGTCGATGGTGCAAATGCAAAGCGCGCCCAAACTCATGGTAATCCCTGTGTCGAAATGGTTAAATTGCATCAGTAACAGAGATGGAAACAGGATGCCTATCGACATTCGGATACCGTCAGAAAAATACTGGCTGTAAAAAAAGCTTTTTATTTCCCTGAAGTCTGTTTTCATAAATGTTTTTTTGGGGCTTAAACAGGCCTGCAAATTTACAAAAATTAAATTATAACGACTTATTTTAATAAAAATGGCATTAATAACACATAACCATTATTAATTACTCATTATTTCCTATTTTTAGCCTTGAATTTGAAATTCAGCCCCTGCTATGAAATGCCCGGTTGCTGAATCATTTACCAGTACCAATTGTTGCAAACCTGTACTACTAAACTTTTTATTCGACTGCTTTATGCCATCTACGTTAAAACTCAGCCAAAGAGAAACAGCTTTTAACAACGAAGTTGTAACCCGTTTTGAGTTATATAACAGCTTATTTCAAACCCTGCCCTTTTACCAGGTAAAAGATACGGGTATTTTGCTGCCTTTTTTTAGCTCCCATTGCGAAAAAGAAGCAAATAAGCAGTTGTCTCCATCAGAAATTATTGAGTCGTTCTTTAAAAAATACGTTCCGGATATTGATCATCGCGAGCAGATAAATCGCATGTTCAGGTTTATTCAATATATTGAACGCCAGGTGGTTTTGTTTGATGCCATTGAAGATTCGTCATTCAGCAAAATAGGTCGTGAAGACGAAACCGGTACCATGCAAAGCTTGTTGCAACAGGCATCGGTTAGCGAGCAGCAGCGCACCAACATCGCGAAAAAATTAGACGACTTCACGTTACGATTGGTGCTTACTGCGCATCCAACCCAGTTTTATCCCGGGTCGGTTTTGGGCATCATGACGGATTTGATTGAAGCCCTCAAAACAAACGACATCAACACTATTGACGTTTTGTTACAACAACTGGGCAAAACGCCGTTCTTTAATAAAAAATCTCCGACCCCATTTGATGAAGCTGTGAGCCTGGCCTGGTTTTTGGAAAATATTTTTTACCACGCTGTTTCGGGCATACAAACCAAATTAGAGGACGAGTTTGAGCTGGATACCCACCGCGTTAACCAGTTGCTTGAAATGGGCTTTTGGCCTGGTGGCGACCGCGACGGCAACCCAAATGTAACTGCAGATAGCACAAAATCTGTAGCTGCGTTTTTAAGGCAACGGGTTTTCCGGGCGTACTACCGCGATTTCAGGGTGCTGAAGCGCAGGATAACTTTCCGCGGCGTCGAGAAATTTATGGTGACGCTTGAAAAACTGGTTTACGACAATGCCTACAGTAAGCAGGACCCCAAAAACGTTGCCCCCGAAATACTAGATACGCTATATGCTATAAGGCAAACCCTTATTGCCGATCACGATAGCCTTTTTGTTAAAGTTGTTGACGACTTGATTAAAAAGGTACGCTTATTTGGCTGTTATTTTGCCACACTTGATATAAGGCAGGACAGCCGCGTACTTAGAAAAGTATTCAACTACGTTACCGAACATCGTAAAGCGGAAACCGGCATAATTGATGGCTACGAAAAGTTGGATGAAGCAGAAAAACTTGAACAATTAACATTTAATAAAGTTGATTTCCATTGCCCGGCTGACGCTGATTTTCTAATTGCCGATACGCTGAATACCATCAGGCTGATGAAGCAAATTCAGCATACTAATGGCGAGAAGGCCTGCCAGCGTTTTATCATCAGCAATTGTCAGCAAGCATCGGATATTTTGCAGCTGATTGATTTGTTTTTGTGGAGCGGCTGGGATAAAGATGGCCTTACTGTCGACTTTATGCCGCTTTTTGAAACCGTAAACGATCTTACCCATGCAGCAGGCGTTATGGAGAGTTTGTACACGCATCCATTTTATAAGGAACACTTGAAAAAAAGGGGTAACCTGCAAACCATTATGCTTGGCTTTTCAGACAGCACCAAGGATGGCGGTTACCTGATGGCCAACTGGTCTATTTACAAAGCCAAAGTTGAACTTACCTCAATGGCCCGTAAGTATGGCATCGATTTGGCCTTTTTTGATGGCCGTGGCGGACCGCCGGCACGGGGAGGGGGTAAAACACACCGGTTTTATGCCTCAATGGGCACCGAAATTGAAAATCAGCATATACAGCTTACGATACAGGGCCAAACCGTAAGTTCGCAATATGGCTCGGTTGAGACTGCGCGTTTCAATATGGAACAGTTGATAAACGCAGGCATTATATCAGCCCTGCACCCCAATCGTAACGATTTGCTGGATACCCGCCATAAAGAGTTGATAGCAAAAATGGCCGATGAAAGTTATAAAATGTTCCTCGATCTGCGCCAGCATCCATTGTTTGTGGAATATCTGGAGAAGTTTAGTCCGCTGAAATTGTTGTCGCACATCAATATCAGCAGCCGGCCAACCAAGCGTAATACAGATGCCCAGCTAAAGCTGGAAGATTTGCGCGCCATCAGCTTTGTAACTTCATGGAGCCAGCTAAAACAAAGCATTCCGGGTTTTTATGGTGTAGGTACGGCGCTAAATAAAATGAAAGACAGCGGGCATTGGGAAGAGATTAAAGACCTATACAGCCGTTCGGGGTTTTTTAAGACAATGGTTGATAACTGTACCATGTCAATGTCCAAGTCCGATTTCAGGGTGACAGCTTATTTGGAGAAGGACAAAAAATTCGGCGCATTCTGGAAAATGCTGAAGGACGAATTTGAACTGACTAAAGCAATGCTGCTCGAACTAACCGGTAGCACAGTTTTGATGCAGGAATACCCCGTGGAGCGCAAATCGATCGCCATACGCGAAAAAATAGTATTGCCGCTGGTAATTATGCAGCATTATGCCCTACAATGTTTAAATGATTGCCAGGACGAGGAGTTAACCAAAATTTACAACAAACTGGTAATTCGTACAGTTTACGGTATAGTAAATGCCGGGCGAAACTTAGCCTAGCGGCAGTCCAAAGAGCCGGGAAAGTCAGTAAAGTCCGAAAGATGGTTTTGTGTTGAGCAAACTGGCTTTCGGACTTTTTACTTCCAGGCCTGCTTGCTTTTTGTCATTACTGAATTTCGGACTTTCCGGACTTTTCCCGACTTAAATGATATTCCTCACAATCATCCTTATGCTCAAACCTCTTGTGAGTTTAATTGTTATATTCGTAAGCATATAAGCTAACCACCATTAATGAAGAACTTAATTTACCTGGCTGCGGGAATGATATTCCTGTTTTTTGCACAGGGTTGCCAGGATAAAAAAGGGAAGAACTACAACCAAATAAACGACGACCAGGATGGTATCGCATTTATAAAAAATGGTATCGAGGGTGGGCTTATGGAAATAAAAGCATCGGGTATGGTTATCACCAAATCAAATAATCATCGGGTTATCAGCCTGGCAAAAATGATAATAGACGACCATACACAATTTGGCGACGACCTGGAAAAGCTCAAAGCAGATAAAAAGATAACTGAAGCCGACAGTATCAGCCCCGCACATCAGGTACAGTTAAACGACCTCGAGAAGAAAAAAGGGGCCGAATTTGACAAAGCCTACCTGCAAATGATTGTGGTTGACCACGAGGGTGCTGTAAAACTATTTACCAGTGCTACGGCAAACACTGATAGCAAAATAAAAAAAGTTGCATCGCAAAATCTGCCCACTATTAAAATGCATTTAGATTCGGCAAATGCTATTTGTGTAGGCTTGAAATAAATTTGTCACTTCGCTGCTGATAAAATCAAGGATTTCTTTTGCAAGGCTGTATATTTGGGCGCATACAACTATTTAATGAAGAAAAACTTTTTTATAGCCTTTGAAGGTATAGATGGCAGCGGCAAAAGCACCCAGGTAAAATTATTGAAAGAGAAACTGGAAGCAGCCGGCCAGAAAGTTTACGTTACCTGTGAGCCAACCGATAGCCCTCCCGGCAAAATGATCAGGGATATGTTCAATCACAGGATCGACAGCGACCACCGGACCATAGCGGCGCTGTTCGTGGCCGACCGGTTAAACCATATCCTGAACAAAAAAGATGGGATACTGAAAATGTTATCGGAAGGATATACGGTTATCACCGACAGGTATTACTTTTCATCATATGCCTACCAAAGCCCGCATATCGACCAGGATTGGGTGATAAAGGCCAACTCCCTCAGTGCGGGTTTGCTGCGCCCCGATCTAAACATTTACATAGATATTTCGCCTGAAATAAGCATAGAACGACTTAACAAGGGCCGTACATCCATCGAACTTTACGAGACGCTGGATAATTTGCGTGCGGTACGCGACAAATACATTAAAATAATTGATTTGTTGAAGGACGAGGAAAAGGTCTTTATCGCAAACGGCAATCAAAGCCCGGAAAATACATCAAAAGAAATTTGGGACAACGTGGCAAGCATGCTGCAGGAAAATTCTGAGAAATAAAAGCTGTGATATTTACGCTATTAATTGCCTTTACGCGCGGGAAGCGGAGATTTACTCTTAACAGGCACAGGTGCTAAAACAGGTTTTTTATTGTTTGGCAGGAAACCATTTCTAACTAAGAAGTCTATCAGTATATTCCCTTTCATGATGTTCAATTTTAATGATTATATCTATCAAACGCATTCTGTTCTTCAAAATTATAAATTATTAGCACAATTCCAAATTTATTTGGTTTCTAATTAAGCAAAACCACCTTTTATTATGATTTATACAATTAAATGCCCTATAAATTAAAATAATTTAAGCTGTTGTTGCTTAGGCGGTTGCGCTTTACCAAAAACAGTGCGACCGCCGTACTTCCATGAGTTGTGCTTTTCTTGTTCAATAACTTTATCAAAATTTGCATTCGGTGTAAAATTCTCTTCAGCACGCTGAGCAACTTGCGTTAAACGCCTTATGGCCTCATTTTTTTCATTTAAGCCTAGTTTTGACTTATGGATAGCTGTTTTCAGCACACTTATAGTTTCGTCGTAAACTTTGGTAGGAACCGGAAAGGGGTGTCCATCCTTACCGCCATGGGCAAACGAAAATCGGGCCGGGTCTTTAAACCGAGATGGGGTGCCATGTATAACCTCGCTAACCAATGCCAGCGATTGCAATGTGCGCGGCCCAAGCCCCTGCAATTGCAGCAGCCCTTCAAAATCTTTTGGCTGTTTCTCGTGCGCCAGCCATAGTACCGCGCCAAGCCTTTTTAAGTCGACATCCTTCGCCCTGACATCATGGTGAGCGGGCATGGTCAGCTTGCCAATTTCTTTCAGCATAGTATCCGG
This sequence comes from Mucilaginibacter flavidus, assembly GCF_024055575.1. Classification (GTDB taxonomy): domain Bacteria; phylum Bacteroidota; class Bacteroidia; order Sphingobacteriales; family Sphingobacteriaceae; genus Mucilaginibacter; species Mucilaginibacter flavidus. The sequence continues at coordinate 198,475 of NZ_JAMXOE010000003.1, forward strand.
GTTTTCGCCGGCAATTTGCATAATGCCTTTGCGCGAGCTGTCGGCATGTTTATCAGCCATGTTTAAAATGCTGCCTGTGTTTTGCCCGTAAATAAAAGTGTGCGGGTTGTTAACAAACGACGTTAGTTGTTCTGAATGCCAGTGATATCGGCGGGCGGTTTTGCTCTCGGCGCTCATGCCTTGCTGTACCACGGCCCATTTGCCGCTGCTGCTTAAAATAAAATTGTGGGTGTATAGCTGGAAGCCGTCTTGTATGGCAGTATTATCCACCTTGGCGCTTAGCTTGCTGCATTTTACCAGGTGGTTGCCGTCGAGCCCGGTGGTTTCGCTAACTTTCATCAACTCCTCGGGTGTACGGCGGGAATGGTTGCCTTTACCGCCACAGATATAAATGCCCAGTTCTTTGCTGTGCGGGTTAACGGAACGCTTCAGCGCGCCCATTACGGAAGTGGTGATACCCGACGAATGCCAGTCCATCCCCATTACTGTACCCAGGCTCTGGAACCAGAATGGGTCGCTCAGGCGACGCAAAACCTCGTCGCGACCATAGTCAAGCACAATGTTCTCAACCACCGCCAGTCCCAGCTTTGCCATCCGCTCGGCAAGCCAAACAGGTACGTAGCCATAATGCAAAGGCAAGTCCGCAATCCCGGAACGCTTCATGCTAACAAAATTAGTAAATTATTCGGAAAATTAAAAGAGGTGCCCGATTTCTTCTCGTTTAACTTAATGGCTAAATAAGTCCTTCAAACCCTACAACCGCACTCCAAACTTTTTAAATTGTTTTAATAACTTGTAACTACTAAACTTTTGCGTTAAATATGTAAGTCAATCCAAACCGGCTATTAAACCAAACTCATGAAACGCAGTTATTACATTGTAGGGCTCATAATGCTAACGTTTTTTGTTATATCGTTTATAACAAACATCATAGGCCCATTGTCCCCGGCATTTATTACCAATTTTAAATTGAGCGATTTAATGGCGGGGGTATTGCCGTTTGCATTTTTTATTGCTTACGGCGTAATGTCAATCCCATCAAGTATGCTGGTGCAGAAGTATAACGAGAAAACCATTATGGTGGCTGCTTTTGTGGTTGCGTTTTTGGGTTCGTTATTGCTGGCTGCACAACCTAACTATCTAACAGCGCTGCTGTCGTTATTTTTAATAGGCTGCGGTATGGCGATGCTGCAGGTAGTCATAAACCCGCTGTTGCGCACGGCCGGCGGCGAAGAAAATTACGCTTTTACATCGGTGCTGGCCCAGCTAATCTTCGGCGGGGCTTCTTTCCTGAGCCCGTTGGTTTATTCGTACATGGTTTTAAACCTCGCTAAAAAGAGCCATCCGGGCGTTTTTTCTATTCTGGCGCCACTAGTTCCTGCCGATATGCCATGGTTATCGCTTTACTGGCTTTTTGTGGTCATGTCGTTGTTGATGGTTGTGCTGATGCTGGTTTCAAGATTCCCGAAAGTTGAATTGGCTGCCGATGAAAAGGCGGGTGCATGGGAAACGCATGTAATGCTGTTTAAACGCCCTGTTGTTAAAGCGTATTTCATCGCGCTATTCTGCTATGTAGGTACTGAGCAAGGTGTATCTTATTGGATGTCGGAGTTTTTGAAACGCTATCACCAAATCGACCCCGAAACTACCGGCGCAAGTGCCGTGGCGTACTTTTGGGGATTAATGACGGTTGGTGGAATATTTGGTTTGATTTTGTTAAAAATAATGGATAGCCGCAGGCTATTAATAGCTTTTACCATTCCGGCAATTATTGCCCTGTCATTTGGGTTATTTGGGAGCACGCAGGTCTCGTTAATCGCATTCCCTGTTGTCGGGTTTTTTATGTCGGTGATGTATCCTATTATTTTTTCGCTGGCTCTAAGTTCGGTTGATGAACATCATGGCTCATTCGCCGGTATCCTGGTAACGGGCATAATCGGCGGAGCTGTTGTTCAGTTGCTTATCGGTGGATTGGCCGATTTTATTGGTCTACGTGGTGGTATGATGTTCCTGTATATTACAATGGGTTACATGTTATCGATCGGTTTTTGGGCAAAGCCGTTGGTTACCAATAATACATCATCAAAACTCGCCGCAATAATTGGCTTTACAGGTTTGCTTATTGCTGAATTTGTTCTTTTTAAGTTTGCTAAGATAACATCTGTCGATAGGGTGGCGTTTAATGCAAACACGATTCTTCTAGTCGGAGCACTTGGGTTTTTTGTTCCTTACTTTATTACAACTCTATTTGCTAAGAAACGACAGGCCGCTAATAAATAAACATGGACAATATAAAAATTATAGGCATCGATTTAGGCGCCACGAATATTCGCGGTGCTGTTGTTACAGGTGATGCCATGGGCGATATCATTTCACGCCGCATCAATACCAAAGGAACAGAAGAACAAGTGCTGGAGGATGTTTATTTTGTAGTTGATAAGCTGATAGGCAAAGACGTAAAAGCAATCGGCATAGGCGTTCCCAGCGTGGTTGATGTGGAACTTGGCATTGTTTACGATGTGGTACACATACCATCGTGGAAGGAAGTGCATCTAAAACAGATACTGGAGGATAAATATAAAGTACCTGTATTTGTAAATAACGATGCCAACTGTTTTATACTTGGTGAGTATTATTTCGGCAAGGCAAAAGGCATAAAAAATATGGTTGGCCTTACCATTGGCACCGGGCTTGGTGCAGGCATCATCATCAACAACCAACTTTACGCCGGCCCCAACTGCGGCGCAGGCGAATTTGGCTGTGTTGATTACCTTGATAACAACTACGAATTTTACTGCAGTGGGTCGTTCTTCAACAACGTATATGGCCTGGATGGCCAGCAGGTGTTTAAAGATGCTCAAAACGGCGATGCACGTGCCCTGGAACTTTATGCCGAAATGGGCACCCACCTCGGCAACGCCATCAAACTGGTAATGTACACTTACGACCCGGCATTGATTATATTAGGTGGCTCGGTTCATTTGGCGTATGATTATTTTGAGAAAACCATGTGGGAGCGTATCCGTACGCTGGTTTACCCCAAAAGCGTTGAGCGATTAACAATTGAAGGATCTGAATTGGAAAACAGCGGGATATTAGGCGCGGCAGGTTTATACTTCGATTCCCTATAAAACGAAAAAACTTGCGAAGGAAAAAACTTCGCAAGTCTAAATATGCTTTCGTCTTTCGGTCTTTACTGACTTTCCGGACTTCGGACTACCTCGTGTAGTTCGGCGCTTCCTTAGTTATTGTAATATCATGCGGATGGCTTTCTCTCATGCCGGCCGCGGTTATGCGAACAAACTTGGCTTTCTGCAAATCCTCAATTACAGCTGCACCGCAATAGTGCATACCTGCACGCAGACCGCCAATATATTGATACACAACTTCAGCAAGGTTGCCTTTGTATGGTACACGTCCAACTATGCCTTCAGGAACCAGCTTGGTAACCACATCGGTTTCATCCTGAAAGTAACGGTCCTTCGAACCTTTGTCCATCGCCTCTACTGAACCCATGCCACGGTACGATTTAAACTTACGGCCTTCGTATATAATAGTCTCACCCGGTGATTCTTCAACCCCCGCAAACAGCGAGCCAGCCATTATTGAGCTGGCGCCCGCAGCTATTGCTTTTACAATATCGCCGGTCTGTTTAATGCCGCCATCGGCAATAACAGGTATGCCACGGCCCTTAAGTGCTTTTGCGCATTCGTAAACGGCAAACAATTGCGGAACACCAACTCCAGCTACAATACGGGTAGTGCATATAGAGCCTGGACCTATGCCGACTTTAACGGCGTCAGCACCCGCATCGGCAAGCGCTATAGCCGCTTCGCCGGTGGCTATGTTGCCAGCTATTACCTGCAGATCAGGGAATAGCGCTTTAACGCTCTTCACCATGTCAATAACCCCTTTTGAGTGGCCGTGGGCGGTATCAACTGTAATTACGTCAACACCGGCAGCAACCAGGGCCTTTACGCGGTCGATATTATCCGCAGCTACTCCAACCGCTGCGCCAACGCGTAAACGCCCAAACTCGTCCTTACAAGCACTTGGGAAGTTCTTGAATTTCTGTATATCCTTAAATGTAATTAACCCCCGTAAAATGCCATCGGCATCGACAACCGGTAATTTTTCAATTTTGTGGTTTTGTAAAATCTCTTCTGCCTGTATCAGGTTTGTACCTTGCGGGGCTACAACCAGGTTCTCTTTGGTCATTACTTCGCTAACCGGGCGATCCATTTCTTTTTGGAAACGCAGGTCGCGATTGGTGATGATGCCTTTTAGCTTGTTCGCGCCATCAACAATAGGGATACCGCCAATGCGGTATTCGCGCATAATTTTTACCGCATCAGCTACGGTAGCCGCTTCATGCAAAGTTACCGGGTCTTGTATCATGCCGCTTTCCGAGCGTTTTACTTTACGCACCTCATCAGCCTGTGCAGCCACGGTCATGTTTTTATGCAGGATGCCTATGCCGCCGGCCTGCGCAATGGCAATAGCCAATGCCGATTCGGTAACCGTATCCATAGCTGCCGAAATAACAGGGATATTAAGCCTTATTTTTTTGGTGAGCCAGGTGCTGGTGTCAACATCGCGCGGTAAAACTTCTGAGTAGGCGGGGAGGAGTAAAACGTCGTCGTAAGTTAATCCTTCAGCGACAAATTTTTCGGGGTCTAATTGCATAGCAAATAATGTGTTTGGAGTTATTATTTGCCGGGCAAAGCTAATAAATTATTTCGGATTTCGGAAGTAGGATTGCGGAATTGTTAGATGATAGCCAAGTGATGACTTAAAAATGGCCTTATAATGATATTTCGGAAAGTTGCCTTTCAAACGGCAGTTAGTCCCGTTTATCAAAATAGAACGCAAACGAGTTGCTTAGCTCTTTATCGTTTTGTAAACAACCATAAATCCAGCTAAAAACCAACTTTTTCGACTGAGATTTAACAGAGTTCGATAAAAGCTTTTGTTTCGTACTTCCGCCATACTCAAATTCCGAACCTTTTACCGAACACACGATGATGAGACTTTTGAGAATTCTTTTCCTTGTGGCTTTAAAGTACTTAATGTTATTTTCCTTAGCATATTTCTTACAAGCCGAAATAATCCCTTCAATAATCCCGTCTACAAGCGAGCCGTGACACACGGTGTCTATATAATTTGCAAAACTTGTAACAGATGGCGCCCATTTGTAGCCGGCGATGGCAATCTGATATTCATTTTCGTCCACCTTCCCCTCGTATTTTATTTGAAACCGAGGTTCGCCAATAAGTGATTTTATTATTTTATTAAAAACAAAATAAAAGCCTTCAGGAATGCTATAGTAGCTTTGATTTAGATATTTGGTACGTTCGTCCCTAATAATGACCTCCGTCTGTCGGTTTATAATCGGAATAAGTATCAACTCCTGATTTAAATAAAGGTAATCTATGTTCGTATACCGGAATATCGTTTCGTCGATTTCGCAGGTTATAGTTACGCGCTTTTGAGGGGTATTGTCATCCTTGTAGTTATTAAACTGCCATTGACCTTTAGTGAAAAGCGCTTGAATTTTGTCGTTTGATATTTCAAGTCTTTTAGATACGGGCGTTACGGTTCTGGCGTAAGTTAGTCTATCCGGGCTAGGTGTCGCGCTGTCAAATATTTGAAGAAACGGTTCAAGATTGGCTTTGCCATCAATCTCTATTGAAAAACTGTTGTTAGTATTTATTGAAACTGTGAATAGTGAATTTTCGGATTTGCATAGCAATATGCACTCCAGTATCAACTCCTTAATAAGACGAACCGCACCTTTACCGCCTAACTCACCAAAATACATTCCGGGTCTTTTTTTGACGCTTTCTTCAAAAAATATCGGAGTTATTGAATCGTTCGCGTAGGGAGAATTTATAGAATCTGTATCAGGCATAGAGGCTGCTTTTAACCATTTTTAATAGTTAAATATAAGCAATTTAACCCGAAAATTAATACTAAATGGAGCGCTTTTAGAAGAAATAATTCAAAAAATAATTACTTATTTCCAAAATTCTCCCGGCTCTTATTTTTACATCCGCACACTTGCACATCTGTAAATTCGCACATCATTGAATCAATATTTCCCGACGATCACCTTATAAAATCCGTCAAAATCCAAATACACGTTTGCCAGCTCTTTCAACCGTTCAGCACTGATGGTTTTTACGGTTTCCACGTATCTGTCGTAATAATCATAGTCCAACCCGGCGAAGTACAGGTTTTTGAATTTATCGGCATGCGAAAAGACATTTTCCAAACTGCCCAGTAATGAGCCAAGCATGTAATTGCGGACCAGCGAAAGCTCTTCTTCAGGTATCAAATCGCTTTTTAGCAGGTTTATTTCCTTTTCAATTTCTGCGATTGCAGCTTTGCAAACATCAGCGCCAACTTCGGTGGCTATAAACATAGCCCCAGCATGCTTCAGCGAGCTCATGCCCGACCCAATTCCGTAGGTGTAACCTTTGTCCTCGCGGATATTAGCCATCAGCCTGGAGCCGAAGTAGCCGCCCAGCACGGTGTTCAGCACCTGCAGTGCCGGGAAATCCGGATGGGTACGGTTAATTACCGGCAAACCCATGCGTATGGCCGATTGCAAAGCATCTGGCTTTTCGGTAAAGTAAAAATGTTCGGTTGATGGTTTTATTTCGGGCTGGGTCGCATCCGGTTTAATATCCGGGTTTGTCCAGCTTTTATCGAAAGTATCGGTTATCAGTTCCAATATTTGCGGCTCAATTTTGCCCGATATAATAATGGTGCAGTTTGATGGCTGGTACATTTGCTTAAAATGGGCCAGCATGTCATCGCGTTTTAACGTTTTAAAGGTGTCAGCGTCAGCCCCTAAGCCGTAGGCTGTATCGCCATACAAGGCTTTATTGAAGGCACGGCGCGCAACAAAATCATTTTTCTGCAGGCTTACCTGTAGCTTTTGCTGCTGATTGCGGATATAGGTAGCCAGTTCTTTTTCGGGGAAAATAGAATCAGTCAGAATATCTTTTATTACCGGAAGCGTATGCTGCAAATGCTTGTTCAAGCTGTACAGCGTTACCAGCGAATTATCGTATCCGTAATCCACCTGTAAAAATGCGCCGTAAAAGTCAACCTTGTCTGATATTTGCGCCTGGGTCATGTTGTTGGTACCCTCGGTGAGCATGGTGTTCACCGCTACGTTCAGCAAAGGCTTTTCAGGGTTGTAGCGCTGGTTGGCAAAAATCCATTCAATACGCACCAATTCCTGATCGCCGCTGTTAAAGCAAAATACGTTGCAGCCGTTATCGAGCGCCTGGTGCGCAGGCCTCAGCAAATTTATATTATCTATCGCCCTGAATTCCGGGGCTTGTTTTCTGTCTATGGTCATTGGTCAGTAGTCATTGGTCAACGGGGTGACCTGTTATAAAACTTTGTCTGTATCCGAAAAATCCTCAAATCCGCTTAACTGCGAAGCTATCTTGAACACCAATTTAAAACAAATTAAATTGTGAAAAATCCCGGTTCAGACTTTCTCAGCCAAATAAATCAGCGTCGATGAATTATCTTTCCTGAATAAATTATTTGCCAGTTCTTTTATTTGCGCAGCGGTTACCTGTAAATATTTACCGGTTTCGTGGTTCAGCAAATCGGCATCGCCCAGCAATTCGAACGAAGCCAGGTTCATGGCCTTATCGAGCAACGACATTTCCGAGAATATCATCGTCGACTCCGTTTTGTTTTGAACCTTAGTTAACTCGTCAGCCGGGATGTTGATGGTTTTTATCTTCTCCAATTCATCCCAGATTGCAGCCTCTGCCATTTCAATGCTGATGTTTTCAAGGGGTTTACCTTCAAATACAAACATGCCTTTATCAAGGCTGCCTGTCATATAGGCATGTACTTCGCTGAAAATCTGTTTTTCTTTTACCAGGCTGCGGTAAAGGCGCGATGAATTGCCACGCGATAAAATATCGGACAGCAACTCTGCCACGTAATAGGTTTTGTCCAACCTGTCGCCCATTTGAAAGGCAATATAAACATCGTTCAAAGGCACCTTTGCGGTAACGGTTGCACGGCGCTCGTCGTGCTGTTCAGGCTCCTGCGGTAAATTGCGAACGTATTTTTCGCCCGGAGGTATTGGCCCAAACCATTTTTCAGCAAGCTGTTTTACCTGTTCCAAATTAATATCACCGCCTACAACCATAATGGCATTTTGGGGTGTATAATGCTTTTTAAAAAAGGCTTTTACATCCTCAATTTTTGCATCCTCAATATGTTTGAGCTCTTTACCTATGGTAGCCCATTGGTACGGGTGCTTTTTATAAACCATGGGGCGCAGCTTCAGCCAAACATCGCCGTAAGGCTGGTTGAGGTAGCGCTGTTTAAATTCTTCAATTACCACATTGCGTTGTACTTCCAGGCTTTTTTCGCTAAAGGCAAGGCTAAGCATTCGGTCGCTTTCCAGCCAAAAGGCAGTCTCGATATTTGAAGATGGCAGGGTAATATAATAATTGGTGATATCGTTGCTGGTGAAAGCGTTGTTTTCGCCGCCTACACGTTGCAGGGGTTCATCATAACTGGGTATATTTACCGAGCCGCCAAACATCAGGTGCTCAAATAAATGTGCAAATCCTGTTTGCTCGGGATTTTCGTCGCGGGCGCCAACATCATAAAGAATGTTCAGCACCGCCATAGGGGTAGTATGGTCTTCATGCACTAAAACGCGCAAACCATTATCTAAAGTAAATCGGTTGAATTTAACCATTTGTAAATTTTCAATTAACGGATAGCAAATGTAGAGTTTTTGTTGATTGTGAATATAATTTGAAAATTTGTTTTAATTTGAAGATTTGAAAATGGCTTTAAGATAACATATCGTCAAATTTTCAAATCACCGAATTTTCAAATTACCCCATGACACAAGGCGAACTCGTTAAAATAATATCAAATACGCTGGGTAAACCAAAGGTACTGGAGCTCGGGCGTATTTTAACTGAGCAAAAATTTTCGTTACACGACCTGATTGACATTACCTTTTACCCTGACAGTACGATAGCCTTCAGGGCGAGCTGGATATTAGAGAATATGCTACTTGCCGACCCGATAAAATATGAGCCTGAGCTGGAATATTTCTTTTCGCGTTTCAAAGAGGTTAAATATCATGGTCCGCAAAGGCATTATATTAAGATATTGATGCATCTGACTGATCCTAAAATGCATCCGGTAATTAAAAGACAGCTGGAAACAATTGACCTTGAGCCCGCAGTTGAGCGATGTTTCGATTCAATGATTGATCCCAAAGCGAAAATTGCGGTAAAAGTGTTCTCCTCCGAAGCCCTGTTTAACCTGCGTCACCGGTACGATTGGGTTGCTGAAGAACTTGCCAATCAAATCCAGTTCCTGATGCGCAATGGCTCGCCGGGAATCCAATCCCGGGGTAAGAAATTGTTGGCAATGTTATTTGTTAATTAAGCGCTGCCACATAATTCAATCAAAACAGGTAAAGTCGTAAAGTTAAAAGTCCTGATAATGAGTGTGTTTCATAGCGTTCCGGGTGTTCCACTATAAAAAATGGAACGCTTTGCCGACTACACTGGACTTTAAACTTTAGACTCAGGGCTATTTAGCAATCGTCCCCGCTTCGGCATCAGCCTCGGGTTTATCGGCCCGGTTTAAATTATCGCTTACCTGGTCGTGGTTTAATTTGGCGGCAATGGCCGATGAAGCGTTATCGGCATAGGTGCCAAACGCGTTAATCAACACGCCCTTTAAATCGTACTTTTTTGAGGTGACTGCATAAACAATGGACATATCCGACGGGTTGCTGGCACCCTCAAAGCGGTAAAACTCGTCAATCTCTATATCGTCCGCCGTCATCTGGATGTTTTTATCTTTATCGTCAACCGTATCGCCCTCAAGGCTAAGGTTTTCGGTATATCCTCTTTTCATCAAATCGTTAGTGGCTTCCACTAAATTATTATATGTTTTCATGGTCATGCTTTGGTTAAGTAAAAAGATGCCCCTAAAAAAGGCGCTGATGATATAACCACGGAACGCGGTGGTTGTTTGAAGAGATGTCAATTGGAGGAGTCAAGCCTGCTATTGTAATATCTTCATATCCCTGTTAATACGCTTTAAACCAAATTTATTACATTCGTAAACTGATTAAATTTATGCCTCCCGTGAAAAAAATCGTATTCTTTTTTAGCTTTTTATTGTTCATACAATTTGCATTTTGCCAGCCGGCTCCCAAGCCCTACGGCCCGCTACCCACCAAAGGGCAATTAAACTGGCAGGAAACTGAAATGTATTGCCTGATCCATTTCGGACCGGATACTTATACTGATAAAGAATGGGGCTACGGCGATGAAGACCCCGCAATATTTAACCCGGTGCAGTTTAATGCCATGCAGATTGTGGGCGCTGCGAAAGCAGGAGGATTCAAGGGCATAGTTGTAGTAGCTAAGCACCACGATGGTTTTTGCCTGTGGCCAACCAAAACCACGGAACATAATATTTCAAAAAGTCCCTATAAAAATGGCAAGGGCGATATACTACAGGAGTATCGCGATGCCTGTAACAAACTGGGCATGAAGATGGGCGTTTACTGCTCGCCCTGGGATAGGAACAGTGCACTTTATGGCAAACCTGAATACGTAACCGAAGTATATCGCAAACAACTGGAAGAATTATACAGCCACTACGGACCCATATTTATATCATGGTTTGACGGTGCAAACGGCGGCGACGGCTATTACGGAGGCGCAAAAGAAGTAAGAAAGATTGACCGCTCTACCTATTATGGCTGGAAAGATACCTGGGCAATCCCGCGTAGGATGCAACCAAACGCCGTTTTATTTGGCGATGTTGGCCCCGATGTGCGTTGGGTAGGCAACGAGGCCGGCCATGCGGGGGTAACCAGCTGGGCAACTTACACTCCTCATGCACCTGACGAAGGCAAAGAGCCCAGCAACGGTTATACAAAAGATTACGAAGGCACCGAAGGCCATCGGGATGGTAAATACTGGATACCCGCCGAATGCGACGTGCCATTCCGCCCCGGATGGTTTTACCATAAGAGCCAGGACGGTAAAGCTAAAAATGCTGACTCGTTGCTGAACCTTTATTACCAAAGCGTAGGGCGCGGCGCCTGTCTCGACCTTGGCCTTGAGCCGAACCAGCGCGGACTTCTTAACGACGATGATGTTGCCAAGTTGAAAGACTTCGGGAATCGGCTAAAAAATACGTTCGCTGTAAACCTTGCTAAAGGGGCCACATTGAAGGCCAGCAACACGCGTGGTGGTAACCAGGTAAAATTCGGCGCAGCAAACCTCATGGATAACGACCGTTACAGCTATTGGGCAACCGACGATAAAGTGACCACTCCCGAGTTGATACTCGACCTGCATAAGAATAAAACGTTCAATGTTATTCGTTTGCGAGAGAATATAAAATTGGGTCAGCGTATAGATGCTGTCGCCGTTGACGTCTGGAAAAATGGTAAATGGCAACAGATAGCAGAAGCAACAAGCATAGGCGGCAACCGGTTGATCCGTCTGCCGGAGAATATTAAAACTAGCAAGGTAAGACTGCGTGTAACCAAAGCGGCTGTTTGCATTGCGCTAAGCGATTTTGGATTGTATAACGAAGTTCGCTTTCCGCAACCGCTATTCGAAGATGAACACGCGCAAACCGCGTTGTATGATACCACAAAGAGACCAGAATTAATCTCTAAACAATTCGCATTTACCGAAGGCGCTTCTGTCGACAAAAAAGGCAATGTATTTTTTACGGACCAGCCTAACAATAAAATATGGAAATACAGTGTGGATGGAAAGCTGACAATGTGGATGGATAATACCGGTCGCTCAAACGGGACTTATTTTGATAAGGAAGGCAACCTGGTAACCTGTGCCGATGAACATAACCAGCTATGGTCTATTGCGCTTGACCAGAAAGTAACCATTTTACTAACCGACTATAACGGCAAGTTGATGAACGGCCCGAATGATATTTGGATAGACAGCAAAGGTGGTATTTACATGACCGATCCATATTACCAACGCGATTACTGGGCAAGAAAAAAGTCCGACCTCGATGGCCAGCGGGTGTATTATTTGCCCAAAGGCTCAAAGCAACCTATATTAATAGACGCCAGTTTGAAGCAGCCCAACGGCATTGTTGGAACGCCGGACGGTCAATTCCTTTTTGTGACGGATATTGCCGATAATAAGTTGTACAAATTCAGCATCGAAAAAGACGGCAAGCTAAGCAACCGGTTGCTGTTCTGCAACCAGGGCGGCGACGGTATAACGCTTGATGAGCGGGGCAATCTTTATTTAGCAGGTAATGGTGTTACCATTTACAATCCCCAGGGACAGAAAATAGGCCACATACCCGTTCCCGAGCAATGGACAGCCAACTTATGCTTTGGCGGTGTAAATAAGGATATCCTTTTTATCACCGCATCAAAAGGATTTTATAAGCTGAAGATGAATGTGAAAGGGGTGGAGTGATTTAGAATTTCGGAATTCGGATGTTCGATTTCGGATTTGGTAATGCGGTGAGGTATTACTACTTCAATTTTCCGTTGACAATCCGGTCTGAATAGTCTTGTATAAAGGCTTTAAAATCAGCAACACCTTTATTTATTTCGGGGTTTAAAGTGCCATTCATCAGGTTCTTTTCAAAGCTTTTATCTTCAGCTGCAAATATGCCGGTGATCTTTTTCCCGTCGAACAGGTAGATATAGTTGCCCTGCAAAAACTGGTAAATATTACCTAATGAATTTATAGCCCTTGGCGTTTCGCCGGGCAGGTTGCTGGTTAAGCTGCGTCCCCATGAACGGAATGGTTTGTTGTAGCCAATCAGGCTTACTATCGATGGATAAATATCCATCTGCTGGGCAATATCGGTACGTACGCCGGTTAAGCCATATGCTTTATTGGCGCTATAGAACAATATCGGCACAGCAAAGCGGTTAACAGGTTTGTTGTAAGCCGGGTAATATGTCTGGTTGGTATGGTCGGCAGTAATTACAAATATGGTGTTGTTGTACCAGGGCTGGGTTTTGGCATAGTTAAAAAACTCACGCAGCGAATAATCAGTATACTGCACGCATTTGTCGATGGCCAGCGGGCCGCCTTTGAACCTGTTTTTATATTTAGCCGGAATTTTAAATGGATCGTGAGAGGATAGGGTAAACAACGTTGCCATAAACGGCTGTTTCTGCATACCCAGCGTTTTGCCCATAAATTGGAAGAAAGGCTCGTCCCAGATGCCCCAGATATCGTCGAAATCTTTGTCGTTATTGTATTCTGTGCGGCCGTAATAATTTTTCATCCCTAAAATATTGCCGAATCCTTCAAAGCCCATCGAACCATTTGCCGCGCCATGAAAAAACGAGGTCTGATATCCCATGCTATCGCAGATGGATACCAGCGACTGGATTTTTTGCTTGGCATATGGCGAAGAAGTAAAAGCAGTCTGAAAAGACGGTATCCCCGCCAATACCGACGACATGGCGTGGATAGATTGGCGTCCATTAGCATAGGCGTTGGTAAATATCAAACTGCTATCTGAAAGTGAATCCAGGAACGGCGTATACGATTTAAAACCGGGGATTTTAGCATCCCTGTTCATGCTGCCCCAAAACTCGCGGGCCACGCTCTCCAATATAATCACAACCACATTGGGCTTTACCGCAGGGTTGCTGGTGTATTGCTTGATGGGTTTAATGTTGGCGTTAATATAATCCGCAGTGGTAAAATGTTCCAGCTTAAAGCTGTTGCTGCTCAGCGTACGGAAAATGGCGAATGGGGTATTGAGTATGATGTCGCCCTGGTTAGGTATCACAACATGTTTATAGGCATCAACCATATTAATTGGGCGGGTACTGTGCTTGTAGTCGCCACGTATGCCGCCTACCATCAATACAAGTACCGCAACAAATACAATTGCAGAACTAACAAAATAGGCTTTTGTGTTTTTTACGATAGCAGGTTTAACTTTTACCAGCCTGTACAGCCATATCCAGCAAACACAGCATGCCAGGTAAATGAAAATTACATACCAGTATTCCCATGTGAAATGTTCAAAAAGGGCTTTTTTGTTGCTTTCGTCGGACAGCAAATCGAGGGTGGCTTTGGTTGACCGTACCTGGCTGAAACGGTAGTAAATGATATCGACAAAGTTTGTGGCATAAAACAGCAAATTGCTGACGAAGTATAAAATGGTTAATCCCTTTTGGAATTTTGGTTGTGTATTGATTTTTAGGGGCAATACACTTAAAATAATAAACAGGCTGTTGATATAAAGCAGGGCAGTAGTATCGAATGAGATGCCATACCAGCAAAGTTTTAGCAGTGTGATAAAGTCATCGACCGCAAACAAATTGGTATTATAAGCAAAGAACAATACCCTGCTGATAAAGTAAAACAGGTAGGCCAATAGTAGCCGGTATAAAAGAGCTTTGTATTCGGTTAGCCTGGATGTAAACCCCATTAATATTGCGTTTTTTAAATCCCAGGGCTATTTTTTAGCGACCGGGGCATTTAAAAGCGAAACTACTAAAAACGCAATTAATTAATATGGATTTTACATGGTGTTTATACCGACGGTGGTTTAAACTACAAAATATTGACAATTAAGGAGCGGTATATTCATGTGGTTTACAAATTTCGAATAGCTGAGCGTTCCATTTTTACATACGGAACACCCGGAACGCTGTGGAACATGCTGATTATCAAGTCTTCTATTTTTATGGAAATGTCGAATAAATCTAAATGATTGTTATTGACCGCTATAAAACTGGAGTTTTTGACCCGGCTGACAATGCTTTCTACTTCGATTTACAATTCTCCCTAATAACGTCCACTGCGCGCTTATCACCTAATGCTAACGCGCCATTAAAATCGATGCAGGCGCCGGTTTTGTCGCCCTGGTCCAGTTTCATGGCGCCGCGGCTTAAAAGCGCCTGGCTGTTTTTGGGGTTGATGTTAAGGCACTTTGCAAAGTCATCGACAGCACCGGGAAAATCCCGCATCAGGCTTTTGGTGGTCGCCCGGTACAAATAAGCCTGCTCAAAAGCCGGTTCTATTTTAATTGCATTACTAAAAGATTCAACAGCGGCCGCGTAGTCCTCTAATGCCCCTTGGGCCACCCCGATATTAAAATACAAGTTGGCATTATCGGGACTCAATGTTAAGGCGATATTAAAGTCGGCGACGGCTTCTTTAAATTGGCCCAGCTTGCTCTTAAGTCCTCCGCGGTTAAGATACGGCCGCATGATATTTGCGTTTAGCGTGATAGATTTATTATAATCGGCCATTGCCCCGTCATTATCACCCAATAAAAATCTCGAATATCCCCGGTCATCAAACGCCATTGCCGATTCCGGATTAGCGGCTATAAATTTTGTATAATCATCAACCGAACCTTTAAAATCGAGCAGGTAATACTTTACCAGCCCCCGGTATAAATATACTTTGTTGTAATTAGGGTTTGCCGTTACGCAGGAGTCATATTCAGCGAGCGCTTCTTTATATTTTTTAGCAGCTTCCAGTCCGTAACCTTTCTGAAAGTATTTGGCGGCAGCCGCAGTATCCGCCTGGCAAAAGGCCATCGAACTAAAAAATAAAAATGCAATAGTTATTAAAGGGGATTTAAACATAGGGCAAAGATAAAGCCGCTCCAAATAAAATCAAACTACCAACGGCACTGATACCCAATGTTTAACATTATTTAACGATAACAACTATTCACCACTCTCTACTCACCATTCTCCATTAAGCCGAAATCGCATTTATAATATCATACTGCGTAATAATCTCAATCTGTCCGTTATCCTCAACCAGCACCGCAATGTTATCCTTATTTATCATCGCCGATATTTTATCTATCGACGTAGTTAAATCCACAAACGGGAACGGTGCGGTGGTGATGTTTTTTATCGGTTGCGATTTAATAGACGGGTTTTCAATGAGTGAGTTTAGGATATCACTTTCGGTAATTTTACCTATCACCATGCCTGTTTGCGTAACCGGTATCTGCGATATATTGAGCGATTTAATGGTATTAATAGCTTCCAGCACTGTTTTCTCGCAATCAATGGTAACGATTTGCTGGTTTTCCTTTTTTGCAATAATATCGCGGGCGGTTAGCTTGCCATCTTTCAGGAAGCCACGATCGCGCAGCCAGTCGTCATTATACATTTTGCCGAGATAGCGGGTGCCATGATCGGGGAAAATTACTACCACTACATCGCCTTCCTTAAACTTATCCTTCATTTGCAGCACCCCGGCAATTGCCGATCCGGTTGAGTTACCTGCGAAAATGCCTTCCTTGCGGGCAATTTCGCGGGTCATTAAGGCAGCATCCTTATCTGTTACTTTTTCGAAGTGATCGATCAGGCTAAAGTCAACGTTTTGAGGCAAAAAATCTTCACCGATGCCTTCGGTGATATATGGATAGATTTCGTGTTTATCCATAATGCCGGTTTCCTTATACTTTTTAAACACGGAACCATAAGTGTCTATCCCCAAAATCTGTATGGCAGGGTTCTTTTCTTTCAGATATTTGGCAATGCCGGATATAGTACCCCCTGTACCAACGCCTGCTACCAGGTGGGTTATTTTGCCCTCGGTTTGTTCCCAAATCTCCGGCCCGGTCGACTCATAATGCGCCTGCGAATTGGATAAGTTATCATACTGGTTTGGCTTCCACGAATTCGGCACCTCGCGCTCCAAACGCGATGAAACCGAATAATAGGAGCGGGAATCCTCCGGGTCAACATTGGTAGGGCATACAATTACTTCGGCGCCAAAAGCACGCAGGGCATCAAATTTCTCCTTCGACTGTTTATCCGTACTGGTGAAAATACATTTATAACCTTTTATCACAGCCGCAATAGCCAGCCCCATGCCGGTATTACCCGATGTACCCTCGATAATCGTTCCACCCGGTTTAAGCTTACCACTTTTTTCGGCGTCCTCTATCATCTTCAGCGCCATACGGTCCTTAATGGAATTGCCCGGGTTGGTGGTCTCAATTTTGGCCAGTACGGTAGCCGGGATGTCTTTAGTTACTTTGTTCAAGCGCACCATGGGCGTGTTGCCAATGGTATCTAATATATTGTTATGCCACATAAATTTAAGTCTTGTAAACCCGGCTGCGGGTTGGTTATGGGTCAAAATTAGCTTTAACTTTTCAGATTTACGAAGTTTTAAAAACTTCGTAAATCTTTGCGGCGAACCCAGTCGCGGTCAATCAGCAAAAAATGCAAAATACTTTATGGAAAACATAACATTCCTGCATCCTATTACAAATCAACCTTAAATAAATTGCTTATGTTTAACCGGCAGGCTAAATCAACTTCACAATTGCAGCTTCAGTTTATGGCGAAATGTTTGTTTTTTTTTATCGGTTTAAGTTTAATTACATTTTGCTGCTACGCTCAAAGGCCACTCACTGATAGCAGGCAGAGTAGTGTTTATACCTATATCTATAAGATTACGGATGAAGACTTGCTGGATTTTTACATGCATCCGGATAAAAAACCCGACGACAAAATACTCCATAACCCAATTGACTCATTTAAAACCAGTAGGTATTGGGAAAATAACCTGCCACGGGGTAATTATTTAAAAGTTTTTGCTGAGAAAAATAAATTGGTTTACGACTTGGTTGAGAATCACACAGCATTCATCAAATTCCTTGATAATGGTTACGACCAGCGTTTTGCTTTATTTGACCGTAATGGTAATGTTGTGTCGACCGCCGTAGTTCGGGTGAATAATAAGCCTTGTTATTTGATACCAGGAGCATGAACTATCACTTGCGCCGTTCAAAAGAAAAGAACATTGTACAGGTTGATTATGCCGGGGTGACAAATATTTATGTTACAAAGCAGCGCGATAATTACTATAATAATAATGATGATGATAATAAAAAAAGTTGGCTTGCACGCATATGGGCTTCTGTAGAAAGTGTTTTTAAAAAGCCTGAAAAAGAGCAAACCTACAACTACTCCAAAAGCTACTTTAAGGCCTTTTTGATATTAAATAAACCCATATACAAGCCGCTCGATACATTAAAACTTAAGGCATTTATATTAAAAGCCAGGTCAAACAAACCAATGACCGAAAATCGGTTGCTGGTGCGGCTGAAGCAACAATATGGCGACGAAGAGAAAACCATAGCTACAGTGAACAGCTATCGTGATGGCGGATTTGAATACAGTTTTGTATTGGCTGATAGCTTAAAGCTAAAGCTCGACGCGAGATATTCCGTTATGCTGGTCTCGGAAAAAGTAAACGTTAAAAAAAACGATGACGACAATGATAGGAGTTATGATGCTGCCGGCCATAAAATTTTGGTCAGCGAAATGTTCAAATATGAAGACTATGAGTTGAAATCGCTAAAATTTGAAGCACGCATTGATAAAAAGGAACACAGGCCTGGCGAAAGTGCAGCAATCTATCTAAAAGCAACAGACGAAAATGATTTGCCTGTACCTGATGGGCGGGTGAATTTAATTTTAACGATTAATGCGATGGATAAATATACTGGAAACAACGTTTTTGTTCCGGACACCCTTTGGCAGCATAAAGTTACGCTCGACCCGATTGGTGAAACCAAGGTTGATATACCTGATTCAATTTTTCCGAAAGCCAATATTAGTTACCGGTTATTTGCTGAATTTTTAAACTCGACGAACGAACGGCACGCTCAATACGCCAGCAGCACCTTTAAATACGAACGATACCACATTAAAACTGAACTAAGCAATGATACGCTAAAAGCTAATTACTATGATAACGGGAGAGAGATAAAAGGGTTAGCAACGATAGTTGCCCTCGGCGGGGACGATGAAGGTACGATATCGACAGAAAAAATAATGCTTCCGGCGAAAATTCATGTGAATCCTTATGCCCAAAGTTACACCATTGAAGCAGATAGCGCTAGTACTGAATTTGAGCTTAAAAAAGAAAAGGTTGATATGAGTTTTTCAGCCGAACGCACTGCCGATTCGCTTTTGGTGAAGATTAACAACCCTTGTAATCTCAACTTTTGGTATTCGGTATATGCTAATAATAGACTCATAGATGCAGGCGAAGCGAAGCAGTTGTTTTATAAAAAAGCATATAGTCAACAAAAATTAGTTACATTTTTGGTAAATTATATATGGGCTGGTCAAAGCAAATATGTACAAACTGCCCTGGCTTACAGGACTGACCTTTTAAATATCACCGTTAAACAACCGGTTACTATTTATCCCGGCCAACAGGTTAAAACGGATGTTGTAGTAACTGATGCATTAGGGAAACCTGTAGTAAATACAGATATCACAGCATGGTCAGTTACCAAAAAGTTTAAAGATTACTACCCGCCATATGTGCCTTACCTGGGCAGAGAATATCCCTACGTTAAGCCTAATAAAATATTTATGAAGGATGACGACGTTTCAACAGGTGGCGAAATGAAACTCAGGTGGGAGAGATGGGGAAAAGGAATTGGGTTAGACAGCATTATTTACTTTCAATTCACCCATGCCAAAACGGTTTTCCAAAGAGAAGAGTCAGGAATTGACACCGTAACACAAATTGCCCCGTTTGTAGTGAGCGACGGCGACATTATACCGGTGCATATCCTTTATATCGACGAAAAACCGGTATATTTTAGCCAAGCCGACCACTTGCAACAATACAGTTTCATGGTGAAACCTGGTATTCATTCGTTAAGGTTCAGAACAAGTAATCAATTAATAAAACTCGACAGCATCTGTGTTGAGGCATCAAAAAGACTTATACTGGGGGTAAATGCTGATTACCGGACTTCGATAAAAATGCCTGATACACTAACGACATATGAGGCGGGGTTGATTAATAAATACATGATTACCGTGATAGATAATTTTGGCGATAAAATGGCAACGATTAAGCAGGATAACCGAATTTTTTTCCTGAATGCCGAACCGGGTCGTCACCGCTCTATCCTCACTGGCCCGCTATCAGATACTTTTACCCTTTTTGATTTGAAGGGCGAAGACAGCCGTTCATTTACTGCGGAGCCGGGTTATTCATACTTATTCGAGCCCGGCTTAATAAAACAGAAGAGCATTGATGCCCGATATCCATTCAATACAAAGTTGTCGACATCGCCGGGGATTTACAATCTACGGCAGTATGTAATTACTCAGGCACATGCCGACAGTATTTGGAATGAGTTTCTTGATACACGCAGCAACAGCCAGGAGCTTTTTGAAAACCCGTTAATATACGACAGTAGTGTGGGTAAGTTTATCATTAACAGGGAGATAAATAAAAATCATCCAGCGGTATTTATCAAAAACATAATTATTTACAAGTATGATAACCCTGATTACATGAGAATTTACCCGGGTAACACTACCAACTTTGGGAACCTCGCCGCAGGCCGTTATCGATTATTCTTTTTGTTGAAAGAAGGGGCTTATGATATAAAAGAAAACATAATAATTAAATCATATGGTACCAATGCCTACAAAATGTCAGTTGATGCAATTCATTCGAGAGATTCGGTGAGTATAAAAATTAGCACCATAATCAACAATAGAACTGGCAAGCATAGCTACACCGATTACGAAATAAATAACGATGCTTTAAAAATTAAAGAAGCTTTTAACGAAAGATATTTGAATACAAAGGATTTTGGACGAGCTATGTCAGGAGAGGTTATTGCCCAGGACGATGGGTTCCCCTTACCGGGTGTAATCATAAGGATTAAAGGCACTAATATCGGAACAGTAACTAATGATTATGGCCGTTTTGCGATAAAAGTCCCGGAACACGGGGCATTAACTTTTACCTTTGTTGGTTTTAATCCAGTGGAGTTACCGATACAATCGGGCGCCGTAATCAAAGTAAAATTAACGGCAAATGCACATGAGTTAAAGGAAGTAGTTGTTACCGGAGGATATGGAATAAAGCAAACGTCCCGTTCAAACTCAGCCCAAATTATTACCAGCTCTTCCCTTTACGGTAAAGTTTCGGCGCTTTCTGCGGCTACAATAAAGGGAACTCCGGGTGGAGGTGTTGAAATCAGGTTGCGCGGAGCCTCGGGGACTGCTGAAAGTGGTGAGCCATTATATGTGGTTGACGGCGTTTTAGTTAAGAATCTGAATGGAATTGAGCTTTCATCTATCAGCGATGTTAGTGTTTTGAAGGAAGCTGCTGCAAAGGCCCTGTATGGCGTTAGCGGCGCTAATGGCGTTGTGATAATTACTACCACTAAACAAAATAAACAAGGCGCCGCTGCCGGACAGTCCCAATCAACAGAACAATCCATCCGCAAAAACTTCTCCGATTACGCCTACTGGCAGCCAAAACTTACAACCGACGAAAACGGCAAAGCCAGCTTTACAACCGTTTTCCCCGATGATATTACCAACTGGCGCACGTTTGTAATTGGGATAAACGGCAACCGGCAGTCTGGTTTTGCGGAGAATCAAATAAAATCGTTTAAACCGCTGAGCGCATCATTTTTGGCTCCTTTGTTTGCGGTTGAGGGCGACGAGTTAAATGCACTTGGTAAAATATCCAACTACAATAGCGACGCGGCCAAGCTTACCCGCACATTCGCTTATAATGGCAAGCAGGTTAAACAGGATAATTTAGAGGTAAGCAATTCAAAAATCGACACCCTTTCCCTAACCGCTGCCAACATCGATAGCCTTACTTTTGAGTATAGCATTAAACGCGATAACGGCTATTTCGATGGCGAACGGCGTAAAATACCGGTTATTAAACAAGGCGTGCAGGAAACGGTAGGCGTATTTGAAGCCTTAAATGGTGATACCACCGTAAACTTAAAATTCGACGCGGCAAAAGGGCCGGTCACCTTCCACGCCGAAGCGTCGGTGCTGCCGGCATTGATGGCTGAAACCGAAAAGTTGCGTACCTACAAATATCTATGCAACGAGCAGCTTGCCTCCAAACTAAAAGGACTGCTGATGGAAAAACGCATCAAAAAGTTTTTAGGCGAGGATTTTAAGTATGAAAAGAACATAAACGAAGTAATTAAAAAACTACAGGAAAATCGCAAAAGCCAGGGCACCTGGGGCTGGTGGAAAGACAGCGATGAGGAACTTTGGATAAGCCTGCATGTTATAGAGTCATTGGTGGAGGCGCAAAAAGACGGTTATCAAACGCAATTGGATAAGCAAAAACTTACAGATTACCTGGTTTACCAAATGGAGAGTTACAAGGGCCAGGACAAACTGGTTTGCCTTGAGTTGTTGCACAAACTAGGCGCTAAAGTTGATTACCCGAAATATTTCGGTGTAATAGAAAAGGAGAACGCCAGGGTCAAAGAAAAATTGGGGCTGTACACTGCATCAGGTTATGATAAATTACGGCTATTACTACTGAAGCAGGAAGCCGGCCAAGCCATTAAGTTGGATAGTCTGCTGGCCACGCAGCACCGCACCCTATTTGGTAATATTTATTGGGGCGAAGACAGCTACCGCTTTTTCGATAACAGCATCCAGTTAACGGTGCTCGCCTACAAAATCATAAAAAACGAAGGCAAACATAACAAACTATTACCCAAAATACAGGCTTACTTTTTAGAGCAGCGTAAAGAAGGGGAGTGGCGCAACACCTACGAATCTGCCCTGATACTGGAAACCATTTTACCTGATGTACTCACCACCGATAAGCAAACCAAACCTTCGGCGTTAATACTGTCCGGTGCAAAGACCGAAATGGTTACCAAATTTCCCTATACCGCCAATATAACCGGTAACCAGTTTTCCATCAGTAAAACCGGTACGCTTCCTGTTTACATTACCGGTTACCAGCAGTTTTGGAACACGAAGCCGGAAAAGGTTAGCAAAGACTTTACGGTTAATACCTGGTTCGAGAGAAAAGAAACCCGCCTAACTAAACTAAACGGCGGCCAGCCTGTACTGTTAAAAGCCGAACTAACCGCCAAAGGCGATGCCGATTTTGTGATGATTGAAATTCCTATCCCGGCGGGCTGCTCGTACGAAAGCAAAGAACAAAGCTGGCAAAATAACGAAGTGCATCGCGAATATTTTAAAGAGAAAGTAAGCATATTTTGCCGCAAGCTAAAACAGGGTAAATATGAGTTTACTGTAAATCTTATTCCACGTTACGACGGTAAATACACCCTTAACCCCGCCAAGGCCGAAATGATGTATTTCCCGGTGTTCTATGGCAGGGAAGGGATGAAGAAGGTTGTAGTTGGGCAATAATTGTGGTTAATTTGAATTATGAATTTACTTAGATGGATATTAGGCATTCCTTTGTCATTATCAATAACCTTCGGCTTAATTGTTCTCTTTGTAGAATTAAATATTGCCAACGAGCTTACTTCCCGTAATTTTTATTTTTATCTCGTATATCACCTGTTTTTAACAATTAGCTCTTTTTCTCTTTGCGTTTTTTTGTCATGCTTATTTGTTCCTCATATCAAAAAAATTGCTGGCCTTATAACTGTCATCATTGTATTTGCCCTCGCCGTTTGTGGTTTTTATATTCATATTAAAGAAGACTATTATCAAGGTGTTACCCTTCAGTTTGCGATAAATTATGTGGGCATATTCACAGGTCTGCTAATAGGATTTTATATTAGCTATGAAAAATTTAAAAAAAAGGGTTGGCACAAACTCAATGAACAAAATAGTTATCAGCAGGGTCAGGAAGATAAGCCTACTTTTTGAAAAATTAACCGCTCACATAATCAACCCAACTTACCTGATCCAAGATATATTTCACAATATCCGGATAACAATTCCAGGTCCTTTTTAAAATCATTTTGAAAGACCGGCATCTTATTTACAATTTAACAAACCTGGGTTTACCGGTAGTTAATTTTTGTTCCATATTGCGTTTAGGTGTTTTGTTTGTAATTGTTTGATTGCAAGTATTTTGAGTGTTTTATTGTAATAAGTTATTTATTTATTTCTTTACAATTCATAACACCCAGTTTATTTTTTGCTAATAGTTAAATTGTTGTTTTGACATTAAATAGGTCAACTCAACTCAAACTATGGAAAAAATGTACAATCAGATTTTGCGGGCATTTATCAAATCGAAACATAAAGCCCGGTTTCTGCTGTTAATCATGCTGTTTGCTTTAACGGCGTCAGCGCAGCAATCAAAGGTAATTAGCGGGACTGTTACCGATGAAAAGAACTTACCGCTGCCCGGCGTTATCATTACGGCAAAGGGTTCCGGCAAAAGCGCTTCCAGTGATGGCAATGGAAAATTCTCCATCCAGGTAAGCGGCCCGGATGATGTTATTCATTTTAACTTTTTAGGATATGTAGCAAAGGACGTGCCCGCCGGTGACGGTGTTTTGAATGTTACTCTTTTACCCGACACCAAACAACTAAAAGATGTGGTTGTAATCGGGTACGGCACAGCAAGCCGCAAGGATGTTACAGGCGCCATTACTTCGCTGAAAGCCGAAGACTTTAACCTGGGCGTAATAACAACCCCGGCTGAATTGCTGCAAGGCAAAGTGGCCGGCCTGAACGTTACCAAAAGCGGCGACCCTAACAAACAACCCGCAACAATTCTGCGTGGTCCCTCAACCCTGCGCGAAGGCGCGGCGCAGGAGCCTTTTTATGTAATTGATGGTGTGCCCGGCGCTTCAATTGATTTATTGGCACCAGACGATATCGAAAGTATTGATGTTTTAAAAGATGCGTCTTCAACAGCCATTTACGGTTCAAGGGCTGCCAACGGTGTAATTATAGTTACCACCAAAAGGGCAAAAACTGGTCAAACAAGGTTAAACTACAGCGCCTATGTGGCGATGGAAAACGTATCAAAAAAAATTGATATGCTAACTGCCGACCAGTTGCGCAAATATTTAAGCGATAACGGCGTAAAACCGCTTGCCAAGCCGATTGATGATGACGGCTCAAATACTAACTGGCAAAACCTGGTGGAAAGGAGAGGCTACTCTCATAATCACAATTTATCCTACGGCGGCGCATCTAAAAGTGCTGACTATGGTGCAAGCGTTAACTATTTGAAAAACGAAGGCGTATTAATAAACACCAGCCTCGAACGTACCATTTTCAGGGGGTATATTAACCAGCGCTTTTTTAATGACAAGTTAAAGCTGGGTATTACGTTAACAAACAGCGTTACCAACAACAAAGACATCCCGCAGGGAAGCGTGTTGCCGGGTATGCTGTTTTATTTACCTACGGTAAGTCCGTTTAACCCCGATGGCAGCTACAAGGAAAACTACACCCGAACCGGTAGCGGGCCTTTAAACCCATTATCGCTGGCAAACAATAACAGTATTAAAACTAACGATAATAAAACCTTAATCAACGGTATTGCACAGGTTGATATCTTGCCTGGCTTAAGGTTTACGCTTACGGGATCGACCCAAAAAGATCAAAACAATATTAATATTTACGAAAACAGCCAGTCGGGCCTGGCAGTAGGGGTTGGCGGCGTTGCTAACCGGACGTCATTTTTAAACACCAGCAGTGTTTTTGAATCATATTTTAACTACGACAAGGAGTTTGGACAGCACAGTATTAAGTTGTTAGCAGGTTATTCGTACCAGCAGGACAAGACCAATGACGGTTTTGGTGTACAGACACAAAACTTTTCGAACGACAACTTAACGTATAACAACCTGTTTTTGTCGAACCCGTCTTCGCTGTCGCAGATAGCTTTTAACCCGAATGTAATATCTACCTTGAGGTTAATATCTTACTACGGTCGTGCGCAATACCAGTTTGGTGATAAGTATTTGCTGCAGGCATCGCTCAGGGACGACGGCTCGTCGGCATTTGGTAGAAATAACCGTTACGGTTTATTCCCTGCGGTATCTGCCGGTTGGAGAATTATCAATGAGAAATTCATGGAAAGCATGCCGGTTATCAGCGATCTGAAATTAAGGGCAGGTTATGGCGTGTCGGGTAATAGCTTAGGCTTTAACGCGTTCTCGGCATTGCTTATTTATGGAACTCCTCCCGGGAATAGTAAATTCCTGTACAATGGCAACATTACCAATGCTTTAGGCCCGGTGAGAAATGATAACCCGGATTTGAAGTGGGAAAGTACCGCTACAACCAACATCGGTATAGACTTTGGTGTATTAAAAAACCGCATCACAGGCTCGTTTGATTATTACATCAAAAAAACATCCGACCTGATTTATGACCAATACCTCGTTTCAACCACACAATATTTTGTACCTACAATTACCGCGAATGTTGGTAAAATAAAAAACACCGGTGTGGAGTTAGTGATAAACGCAGTGCCGGTAAAAACTTCAGCATTTACCTGGAAAACTTCATTCAATATATCGCACAACAAAAACGTTGTCGAAACCTTATCGAACACGCTGTTTGCAACACCATATATCCAGACTGCACAGTTAGGCGGCAAGGGCCAATCTGGTAACTATAGCCAGATTGTACAACCAGGGGATGCTTTGGGTACTTTTTATTTATGGCACTATGTGGGTAAAAATGGCTCGGGAGTAAGTTCTTATCAAAATGCTGCCGGGCAGGTAATAGCTACACAGCCTTTAACAACAGATCAACGGGTAGCAGGCAACGCTCAGCCAAGTTTTATATACGGCTGGACCAACAGCTTTTTCTACAAAGGTTTCGATCTGAACTTCCTGGTTCGCGGCGTATGGGGCAACAAAATTTTGAATGCTACCCTGGCCTCGCTGAACAACCCTGCGGATTCCAAAATACAAAACATCCCAAGATTTACCCTTGGCGAATCATTTAATGATATTAACGGTTATTTAATATCCGATCGCTTTTTAGAGAGCGGGGCCTATTTACGCCTCGATAATGCCACACTTGGTTACACAATTAAACCAAAAATACAGGCTGTCAAAAGCATCCGCTTTTATCTATCGGCCAATAACGTTTTTATCATTACCAAATACAGGGGGATCGATCCTGAAGTTAATATCGGTGGCTTAACCCCCGGTATCGACAACCAAAACTATTACCCGCGCACGCGGACCTTCATTTTTGGTTTAAACACATCGTTTTAATAAAATTTCAACACGACAGAAATGAAAAGAACAATATTATTTTTAGCAGCGATTGCAACGGCAGTCACCATAAATTCCTGCACAAAATTGGATGTGCCTGTTGAATCGCAATATGTAAAATCCAACTTCCCGGTAACACAACAGGACTATATTGCCTTGTTAGGCACCATGTACTCTAACTTATCGTCGAACTATGCAGTGCCTTACTGGCGCATGCAGGAGCTTTCGACCGATGAGGCTATTATCCCGGCAAGGGATGGCAATTATGACGATGGCGGCCAGTACAGACAATTGCATTATCACACCTGGACATTCGACCATCCCAACGTTACCGGCGTTTGGCAATGGGGATTTGGTGGTATCAACAATTGTAACCGTCTAATTAACCTGGTTAAAGCATCCTCTTCAAGCGCTACGTTAAAAACATCAAGCATTGCTGAAATAACTGCTATGCGCGATTTGTATTACTTTTTTATGATGGATTTGTATGGTAATGTACCCATCATCAACACCTTCCCCGTAGCCGATCTGCCATCAACACAATCACGGGCCGAAGTCTTTAAGTTCATAGAGGCAGACCTGAAAAGTGTTTTACAGCAGTTGCCATCAAAAACTAGCGTTGCCGCAACCAACACATTGCAATATGGTCGGCCAACCAAAGAAATGGCGTTTGCCCTGTTGGAAAAAATGTATTTGAATGCCGAAGTATATACTGGCACCCAGCGTTATAATGACGCCGTTGCAATGGCCGATAGCGTAATGAAGAATCAGAACTACAGCCTTGACGCGAAATACAGGGATATATTCCTACCCAACAACGGCCCCCAAATAAAGGAAACTATTTTTGCAGTGCCTTACGATCAGCAGATTCCGGGCAACCAGTTTACCAGGTTCGGCTTCTTTTACTACCTCGCGCCATATTACAACATGAACGTAGGCCTTAGTATTGCCATGAGTACCACTCACGAGTTTTATAACAGGTTTAATTTGCCGGGTGATGCGCGTACAAATACTTGGCTGGTTGGGCCTCAATATTTGCCTGATGGCAATGGCGGTTTTACTAATCAACCTGCATACTACCCTAATACCACAACCCAAATAGTTATCACACCCGATTTGATTTTGGTGCCGCCTAAACCAATGGACGTAGGCAACACCATCGCAAGCCAGTCTGAAGGTATCCGTTCGTTGAAATATTACCCGGACGTAAACATTATTCAGGCAACCCGTTTAAATGGTAACGATGTGCCAGTGTTCAGGTTAGCCGACGTGATGCTGATGAAAGCAGAAGCCATATTAAAAGGCGCTACAGCTACGACGGTAAACGGGCAGCTGCAAACACCATTGTATTTGGTTAACCAGGTAAGGGCGCGCGCCGGCGCAACCTTAGCAGGCACAGTTGATTTACCGTCGCTGCTTGATGAACGCGCAAGGGAATTTTCGTGGGAAGGATGGCGCAGGAATGACCTGATCCGTTTTGGACAATTTGAAGTAGAGTATCCTCTAGCTAACGACCCGCTGTCGATGAATAAAGATGCAAGCAGGAGGCTTTATCCAATTCCTGCCACGGAAATCAAGCTTAATCCGAAATTAACTCAAAACCCGGGCTATTAATTTATTTTGTATGAGAAATGTATTTTTGAGTATCCTGGTAATTGCCTGTTTATCGTTTAAAACCGGTAACCCTATTAGCGATGATTTGCCTATAAACCGGATTCAGGTAATAGGCTCACACAATAGCTATAAACAATCTATCGACCCGGTGTTATTTAAGTTTATTAAAGAAAAGGACTCCGTAGGATCGAAGAAAATAGATTATAGCCATATCACCTTATCGCAACAACTCGACCTGGGCTTGCTGGATCTTGAAATCGACATTTATGCCGACACTAAGGGTGGGAGATATGCACATCCTAAAGGCCTGGCCTGGGCACCCGGACAGGCGCCCTATGACAAGGATGGTGTTATGAACGAACCTGGGTTTAAAGTATTTCATATCCAAGATATTGATTTCAGGAGCAATTGTTTTACATTTAAACAGTGTTTACAGGAGCTGAGGCAATGGTCGGACCAGCACAAAGATCACGACGTGATTTTTATTACCATGAATGCGAAGGACGAACGTATGAAAAAGCCGTACTACACTATCCCCGAAACGTTCACCAGCGCGATTTTCGACCAGTTGGATAAGGCGCTTTTGGAAAACCTGGGCAGGGAGCGCCTGGTTGTGCCTGATGATGTAAGGGGAAAATATAAAACCCTGCAAAGCGCCGTCATACATGGTAACTGGCCAAGGGTAAAACAGGCAAAGGGCAAATTTATATTTGTACTGGATGAAGTTGGGAAAAAGAGGGCGGCTTACATAGCCGGCCACCCCTCATTAAAAAACAGGGTTCTGTTTACCGATTCTGAACCAGGCACACCCGAGTCGGCAATACACATTATGAATAACCCCAAAAAGGACCTTAAAAAAATAAAGGCACTGGTTAAAAAGGGGTATATCATACGCACCCGAGCCGATAGCGATACTGAAGAGGCAAGGGACAACGATAAATCAACATTTGAAGCCGCATTGGCTTCTGATGCGCAGATTATCACTACCGACTACTACCAAAAAAGCACACATTTTAAATCAGACTATGTGGTCAGTTTTGGTGATGGAACCTATTGCCGCCCAAACCCTTTGTTTAAATAACGGTAAATACTTTATATGACAAAGCCTGTGCTCACAATTAAGCACAGGCTTTGTTTATTGTAGGAGAGTTACAATTTAAAATATCAGGTGCTTAACAGTTAACCCGTTATTTATTAGTTGTTTTAACGACTCAATCCCTATTCTTAAATGCGTTTCAACAAATTGTTCGGTTACACTTGAGTCACTTTCGGCGGTTTTGACGCCTTCAGGTATCATTGGTTGGTCGGATACCAGCAGCAGGGCACCTGTTGGTATTTTGTTGGCGAAGCCTGTAGTAAATACCGTTGCTGTTTCCATATCAACAGCCATTGCGCGCAGTTTTTTCAGATATTTTTTAAACTCCTTGTCGTGCTCCCAAACGCGGCGGTTGGTGGTGTAACATGTTCCGGTGAAATAATCACGGCCAAAGTCACGTATGGTGGTTGATATAGCCTTTTGCAGGGCGAACGCCGGGAGTGCTGGTACTTCTGCTGGAAGGTAGTCGTTTGATGTTCCTTCGCCACGTATGGCAGCTATGGGCAGTATCAGATCGCCAACGTTGTTCTTCTTTTTAAGGCCACCGCATTTCCCCAGGAATATTACGGCTTTAGGTTTAATGGCGGTTAGCAGATCCATTATAGTTGCCGCTACCGAGCTGCCCATGCCGAAATTAATGATGGTGATGCCGTTGGCGGTTACACTTTGCATGGGTTTGTCAAGACCCAGTATCGGTGCATTATCATTCCATTGCGAAAATAATTGTATGTATTTCGAAAAGTTGGTGAGGATGATGTACTGGCCAAAATCGGCCAGCGGGCGGCCTGTGTAGCGCGGCAGCCAGTTAGTAACAATACCTTCTTTTGTTTTTAAACCGGGGGTAATGGGGGTGTGTACCTCTTTGATTTTTTTTGCTTCTGTCTTCGGCTGATCTTTCTTTACGTCTAATTGTTCGTTCATCGTCATATAATTTTAATCTCGTCTCCCGTCTGCCAACTGATCGGATCGGGATCTCACAGGGCAGGTTGCCAGCGAGAGGGGTAACTTGTCAGAAGGGGCTGTGCTTGCGGAGAATAAGTTCGGCATGCCCCTTTATTTAACAACAAACCCCGGTTAAAAACCAGGGTCTGCGTTGTATATTCAAATATAAGTACTGGTTGTGTCTTCAACATTAAGCCACTTTTAACTTTTTAAGGTCCGATTTTTCGAATTTCTCGCGGGCGTAATCAAGCGTTACATTTAAGCGCTTAATTTCTTTTTTTGACGGAAACTCAAACATGGCATCAATCATTATCGCTTCGCATATCGAGCGCAAACCGCGTGCGCCAAGTTTAAACTCAACCGCTTTGTCAACAATAAAATCAAGCACATCGTCTTCAAATTCAAGCTTTACGCCTTCGTATTCAAACAGCTTTTTATACTGTTTCAACAACGAGTTTTTCGGCTCGGTTAAAATATTGTGCAAGGCTTCCCTGTCGAGCGGGTTTAAATACGTAAGCACAGGTAAACGGCCAATCAACTCTGGTATTAATCCGAATGATTTTAAATCCTGCGGCGTAATGTACTTATATAGGTTTTTCAGATCAACCTCACCATCATCACGTTTCATTTTGTAACCAACAGTTTGGGTACGCAGGCGGTTGGCTATTTTACGGTCGATACCATCGAAAGCCCCACCACATATAAACAGGATATTGTTGGTGTTAACTGTAATCATTTTCTGGTCGGGATGTTTACGGCCACCCTGCGGCGGTACGTTAACATTTGTTCCTTCCAAAATTTTCAGCAATGCCTGTTGTACGCCTTCGCCCGAAACGTCACGGGTGATAGAAGCATTGTCGCTTTTGCGGGCAATTTTATCAACCTCATCAATATAAACAATACCACGTTCGGCGGTTGCTACATCATAATCGGCCGATTGCAGCAAACGGGTTAAGATACTTTCAACATCCTCGCCCACATAGCCAGCTTCGGTTAATACCGTAGCATCGCAAATACAGAAAGGAACGTTTAATATTTTAGCAAGGGTTTTTGCCAGTAGGGTTTTACCGGTCCCGGTTTCGCCCACCATAATGATATTTGATTTTTCAATCTCCACATCATCCTTTTCAACACGCTGGTTAAGGCGCTTGTAATGGTTGTAAACGGCAACGGCAAGTATCTTTTTGGCATCATCTTGTCCAATAACATATTGGTCCAGGTGTCCTTTAATTTCAGCGGGTTTTAGCACTGCAGGTACCGACGGCGAAGTTTTTACCTTGCGCACTTTCAGCTCCTCAGCCAGTATTTCATTAGCCTGGTTAACGCACTTATCACAAATGTGCGCATCAAGGCCCGCAATCAGCATCAGGGAGTCCTGTTTACCTGCCCCACAAAACGAACACCTGATCTCCTTGCTGTTTTTATTCATTACCGGTTTTTTTGTTTAAACAAATGTAAATAAATGATATGAGAATATCAAAATACCAAGCCTGCAGCCGCTTGTTCGGCAACCGCAGACCTATATTATATGGTTAGAACTTGATTACGAGTTCTTTGTTTTATTACCGCGCAATATTTCGTCAACCATACCAAATTCTTTTGCTTCTTCGGCTCTCATCCAGTAATCACGGTCTGATGCCTTGTCAACTTTTTCATACGATGCGCCGCTATGATCAGCAATGATCTGGTATAATTCTTTCTTCAATTTGGTGATCTCATGGTAAGATATCTCGATGTCAGACTGCTGACCTTGGGCACCACCAGACGGTTGGTGTATCATAACACGTGAGTGTTGTAAAGCTGCTCTTTTTCCTTCGGCACCAGCGCAAAGCAATACAGCTGCCATTGATGCTGCCATACCTGTACAAATAGTCGCTACATCATTTGATATTAATTGCATGGTATCATAAATACCAAGTCCTGCATATACAGAACCACCAGGTGAGTTTATGTAAAGCTGGATATCGCGTTTAGCATCGGCAGATTGCAGGAATAATAATTGCGCCTGGATAACATTAGCATTTTGGTCATAGATAGGATCGCCCAGGAAAATAATACGGTCCATCATTAAACGCGAGAACACGTCTAATTGTGAAATATTTAACTGGCGCTCTTCAATAATATAAGGTGTATAGTTCATTGGGCTAATACCGGTTGGCATATTGCCTCTTTCAACGCCGGCAATAAACTTATCTACGTGATGACCACCAATTCTATGGTGCTTAACAGCGTATTTCCTGAATTCATTTTTATCAATATTACTGCTCATGATTTTTTTGTTAGTGTGCGGGTTTTAATCGCGATAAATATAGTTGTTACTTAAATACTTTTATTAACAGAAAGTTTTTTGAAAGTAAATTTATTTGGGGAAGAAGTCCGGAAAATCGAAAAAGTCCTGAAATTCCGAAAGATGAATGTGCTGTTTGATATTGGAATACGGGACTTTTCCATAGCGATGGGTTTAAAACCCATCGCTATGAATGAATTTTTGAAAAACACAAAAGCCCGAAAGTAAAAGCTATTCTCTTACTTTCGGACTTTACTGACTTTTCGGTCTTTCGGACTTAATTTTTATTTCCGAACTCGCTTGTAAAATCTGTATAAGAAATTTCTTTCGGCTCTAAAGTAACAACGCTTTTTATGTAGTCAAATACTCTTAATGCTTTTACATCTTCAAATATTTTGTTTGCATTTTCTTTGTTTTGCAGGTATTGTACAGCATATTGACCCAATTGCTCTTCGTCAATAGGCTGACCGTACATAGTAAACTGCTGACCTAAACGCGCCTTTGCCAGTTGGAAAACGTCCTCGTATTTAATCTCAAGTTCGTTGTCTTTAATTATTTTGTTTTCAATTAAAGTCCATTTAAGGTTTTGGGCAAAATCGTTATAGCCGCCTGCTAGTTCCTCGGGGGTAAGTTTTTCGTTGGTTGCCTGTAACCAGCGTTTTAAAAACTCGTCGGGCAACTCAAAGCTTACCTTACCTAAACCATATTGATAAATGTCGCCCTGCAGTTTGCGTTCCGCATCCTGCTGCATCATGGTTTCAATTTCTTCGGTAATTTTAGCCCTGAACTCTTCTTCAGTTGTTACTACACCTTCACCAAATAATTTGTCAAAGAACTCCTGGTTTAAATCTCCTTCTTCTAAACGGTTAACATTTTTAACAGTTAAACGGAAGTCCGATTTTAAATCTGCCGCTGTTTCTTCGTCAATTTTTAACAAGCCTGCAACTTTAGCTGCGTCTTTGTCAAATGCTTTCTGAATATCAAGCGTAACCTCATCACCTTTTTTCAGGCCGATCAATGATGCTTTTACAGTTTCATCTTTTACCTGGTCCAAACGAACCGATGCGGTATTGCTGATGCCATCCTCAAAAACAGAACCATCCGGCGAAAGCTGAACCAATTCGCCATAAAGCACATCGCCATCTGCCGATACGTCAGGATTTGTCATTTTGCCATAGCCGCGACGGATGTTTTTGATACGCTCTGCCAGTGTAGCCTCGTCGGCTTTAATAACATATTGGGTTAATTTATCTTTTGATGAGAAGTCGATACCGAACTCAGGAGCCAGGCCAACTTCATAGTTAAATTCAAAGTTGTCGGCAAAATCCCAGTTGTATTCGCGCTCATCACCACGTTTTGGCAATGGCTGACCTAAAACTTCAAGTTTTTCGTCCTCTAAATATTTATTCAAAGTGTCCGACAGCATGTTGTTTATTTCATCAACCAAAATGCTTTTGCCGTACATCCTTTTAATGTGCGATGAAGGCACCATACCCGGGCGGAAGCCTGGTATTTTTGCTTTTTTAGCGTGTTCCTTAATGGCTTTCTCAACACGTGGTTGGTAGTCCTCGGGGTTGATATTGATTTTTACAACTGCATTCAGGTTATCAATTTTCTCCTGTGATATATTCATCTTTTACCGGTATTTTAAACTTTAAAGTATCTAAGCGAAGCTCCTAAATTATATGCAAATAAAAAGCCCCTGCTTTTGGAGGGGCAAAGGTAGGAAAAAAGTATTGAAGTTCGAAAAGTCGGGGAAGACGTAAAAGTTGATTAAGTGAATGGTTGATTAGGTGAATGGTTGAGTGGCGAGAGTTATTAAACCACTCACCATTCTCAACTCTCCACTCACTCCGACTTAACAAAACTGTTCGCCGTAAACTTAACTACCGTATTTTTTACCGGCTTTAATGTTTTTATATAAGCGAACATCGCGCGTAAGTCGCTTTCGGTTATGCCGCTGTAATCATACCAGGGCATTATGGTTTGGGCCTCGGTGGGCGATACTTTAGCTGCTTTCTCACGATCGCTAAAAGTTTTAAAACGCTGTACAAATGCGTCGGCTGTCCAGCTGCCAATACCAGTTTCTTTATCCGGGGTAATGTTGGCCGACCGGACGGTGTTATTTCCCATCCTGAATTCGCGGCCTCCGGCAAATTCCATACCGGCTACCATTTCGCCTTTAATGTTTTGTGTGTGGCAATCCATACAGGCGCCGGCGTTAACCAGGTAAGCTCCATATTTCAAAGTATCGGCCGGGTTGGGAATGGTGCCCAGGGTTGCTTTTTTAGGCATAGTATGCACCAAAATGTTCAGCGGGAAATTATAGGTTGCCCTCGGGTAGCTGGCGTGTACCGGCTTTAGTATACGCAGGTAAGCTATTATCGCGTAAACGTCTTCGCGGGCCAGTTTTGAGTAAGATGGCCAGGGCATCAACGGAAATATAGCCACGCCATCCTTCCGCACGCCTGTAGTAATAGCGCGGAAAATTTCGCCGTCCGTCCAGTCTTTTAATTTATAGGGAGTAATGTTAGGTACATGTACGCTGCCCGGAAAACTCACCTTTTCATCGAACACTTCGCCGCCCTGGCCGAGTTTGCCGTCAAGCACCGGGCCGGCATAGCGCGAAAAATCGCGTTGCGAATGGCAATCGGTACAAAGTGCCACGTGGTTTGCCAGGTATTCGCCCCTTGCTACCAGTTGGGCTGTGGGCGTTACATGTATGTCTTCCGGCGGGCCAACATTTGGAAGGCAAAGGGTAATGTACGATATGGCAGAAACTACCACAAGTACAATTGCTATAACCAGGTATAGCAATACTTTTTTAAACTTTTTCATGACGGGTTGATTAGGTTGATTATGTTAGATTGTTTGATATGTTTGCTTGTTTTTAACGGATTGGGTTAAACTCACAAATCTTACCCGCCATACAACCAACAAATAATCAACCACGCTCTTAATCAACCCAATCAACTGGATTTAGTCCGCTTTTTCCACAGATGAAGCACCCGATTTATCGTTGTTTACAGTCGGATTGCCTTTATATTTCACGTCAGACGCGCCGCTTGAGTGCACATTTAATTTATTTAGCACATTGACTTCGCTATGGCCAATGCCCGAACTGCTGATGCTGCAGTTGCTAACTACAAAATCAAACGCATGCAATTTGCCGCTGCCTGCCATCTCCACATCATGGCTCGTTGCCTGTCCTTTTAAATTTATAGTAGTAACGCCACTGCCTGTTGTGCGCACATTGGCTGCATTAAGGTCCATGGTTAATTTTGTAGCACCCGTTAATGTGAATTCAATATCCTGGGTAGTTATTTTGCCGTCCGATTCAACTTCAACCGCACCCGAAGCCTTTAACTCATTCAAGCGTTTAATACCAACAAACACGGTCATCTCGCCTGTGTTGCAAAGGTTGCGCTTGGTCGAAATCTTCAGTCTGTCGCCGCTTACTGTGGTGCGGATATATTTGAGCAGGTTATCATCGGCAGTAATTTTTATACCAAGCGTACTATCCTGTTTTAAGATTACTTTAAAACCGCCCGAAATGGTGATTTTTTCAAACCCGTCGACTTTCCGACTCTCTGATTGCTGGTGGCCTGAGCCGTGTACACAACCTAACCTGCACGAAGCCAGGCCGCCAAGCGTGATACCTGCAATTGCCAGGGCGAATAATAACTGTATTTTTTTCATGGCTTTTTTAAGTTTTGGACTTAATACTGATTGGTTAAGTTACATCAAATTTAAAAAAAACTGCCATATTTTTTATGGCAGCTTTTAAATATATGCTTGTTATTTTATTTGAGGATTAAAGGTCGGCTAAATCAAATCCTTTAGCTGTTACCTGGCTTTGTGCTTGTTTTTTTGAAGTGTGGCAAGCTACCAGGTTTTTGTGATCAACATTTTCGTCGCGGTCGCAGCTTAAAGCGTATTCATTTACGTTACCGCTAAGGCTGGCTTTAGCGTCGTCGTTTACAGTTAAACTGGCGCTAAAGGCATCGATGTTTAATTTGGCAGATGCATGGTTGTGTAAATCAACGTCAAACTCAATTTTTGAAATATCACCGAATGATTTTACTTCTGAATTATCATAAGCTGATATGGCGCGCAAATCGTTTGCGGTAACCCACACTACCAATTTATCGGTGCTGTATGAAGCGATTCTCAATACACCGTTTTTGCTTTGTACCAAAGCACTTTGGCTGTAATATTTGTTGTAAACTTTTACCTGGTCGGCAGCGCCGTCTGATATGTAAAGCTGAACGTTACCGCGTACTTCAATTTTGTTGATGGCGCTAACGTCGGTTAAAACTGTATAGCTGTTATCTGTATTTTTTACAGTGGCTGCTGAAGCTGAATTTGTTACTCCAAAACCTAAAACTAAGGCTGCGAAGATGGTTATGATTTGAGTTTTCATGATATGTTTTATTTTGATTGTCAAGTAATTATATTTTCTAATTTCTGAATACACCAATAAGACGAACCCAAATAAAGTTCGTTACAGCAAACAGGCCCCTATTAGGTATAGAGGTGGTTTTACTCGGTAAACCGGGAAAAATGGTCGGTGAAAAAGGCCGGAAAAAAGTTCATGGTTGATGGTTCATAGTTCATGGCCGCTGCAATTGGCGCAGAGCGTCTTTTCTTGATTCCTGGATCTTGACTCTTGGTTCTCTTCTTTGCCATGAACCATCAGATATCAACCATGAACTTTTCCTATCTTGCCGCAACAATTTGCAGCTATGGAATATGTTTTAGGAGTAGATATTGGCACGGGCAGCGTAAAGGCTGTGGCTGTAGATTTGCAATGCCGGTCGTTTGCCGATAACCAGTTATATTATTCATACAACGCGCCTAAGCCCGGTTACCATGAGCAGGATCCGGAACTAATATGGGAAGCCTTTAAAACCTGCATCGAGGGTATTGTTGCCAAAATTGGTCACGCACCTTTGGCTGTAAGCCTCAGCAGCGCCATGCACAGTTTAATTGCTGTTGATGCAGAGGGCAGTGCCTTGGCCCCAATGATCACCTGGGCCGACAGCCGCAGCGCCGGTATTGCCAAACAATTACGACAAACCGATAGGGGAATGGCTATTTATAAAGCAACCGGCACACCGCTGCATGCCATGTCGCCGCTTTGCAAAATCATTTGGATAAGGGAAAATGACCCCGCACTATTTAATAAAACGTATAAGTTTATATCGATAAAGGAATACATCTGGCATAAGCTGTTTAACGAGTTTGAGCTGGATGAATCGAATGCATCATGCACCGGGTTATTTGATATTGAGAAGTTTGTGTGGTATAAAGATGCGCTAAACTTGGCAGGGATTACTCCCCAATTATTATCAAAAACTGTTGCTACCGATTTTGTAAGAAATTACACAGGCGAAGGTAATGCTGGGGTAAATTCGTTAAAACTAAACACTCCATTTATTATCGGAGCCAGCGACGGCTGCCTGGCTAACCTGGGCAGTATGGCTGATAAACCGGGTGTGGCTGCCATTACCATTGGGACCAGCGGCGCTGTAAGGGTTGCCAGCAATAAACCGTTGCGAAATGCTGCGGCCATGACTTTTAGCTATATCCTTAACCGCGACACATATATCTGCGGTGGCCCAATAAATAATGGCGGGATAGCCCTGCAATGGTGGCTGAAAACAAATAACCCAAACCCAACCGACGCCGATTACGACCATTTTTTTAATCAAATAGCCGCCATTCCCGTCGGTAGCAACGGCTTGTTGTTTTTACCATACCTAACAGGCGAACGCGCCCCAATATGGGACAGCGAAAGCTGCGGCACATTTTTCAATGTAAAGCTGCAGCATATCCAGGCCCATTTTTCGCGCGCAGTGCTGGAAGGCATTTGCTATGCGCTTAAAGATGTTTTGGATGCCGTACAGCAAAACGCGGAACCAATCACGCAAATTAACGTCAGTGGCGGCATAGTAAAATCAAACCTGTGGATCCAAACCCTGGCCGATATTACCGGCAAAAAACTGGTCGTAGTACAAAGTGACGATGCCTCTGCAATTGGAGCCGGCTTTATGGCTTTGAAAAGCATTGGGACGATTGAGGAATATCCGACCTCAAACTATGGGGATTTGAAGGTGTTTGAACCGGATGCGGGGAATGGTGCCGTTTATGCAAATGATTTTGTTATTTATAAGCAGTTGTATGCGGATTTGAAGGGGACGATGCATAAGGTCGCAGGGATTTTGTAGGAGACGCGATGCTTCGCGTCTCTCGCTGACAGGTTGTATAACTGCTAACGAATGTTACTTTTAATTTCCGTTAACCTAACGTTATCATTTCAACTTTACCATCATCCCGCCCAAATAATGCAAATCTTATTTTTAGATTTGAAAGGATGGTCTTATGCATATAGGTAATCCATCCAAACCAATTTTAAATAATGGTTAACACCGAACGTGAAAAATTAGTTGAAGCTATAGGTAATCCCGATGAAATATGGGATATAATAGTTGTTGGCGGTGGCGCTACCGGGCTGGGTACCGCGCTTGATGCCGCGTCGCGCGGGTATAAAACCTTGTTGCTTGAACAGTCCGATTTTGCCAAAGGAACGTCAAGCCGCAGCACAAAACTGGTTCACGGTGGCGTTAGGTACCTGGCACAGGGAGATATCGGGTTAGTGCGTGAAGCCTTGTACGAACGTGGATTGCTATTAAAAAACGCTGCACACCTGGTGAAAAACGAGTCATTTATCATCCCCAATTACAACTGGTGGAGCGGGCCGTTTTATACCATAGGGCTAACCATTTACGACCTGCTGGCAGGCAAGCTAAGCTTCGGACGGTCAAAACACATTTCAAAAAAAGAAACAATCCGCAGGCTCCCCGGTATTCAGCAGAAAAATTTATACGGCGGCGTGGTGTATCACGATGGGCAGTTTGATGATTCGCGCCTTGCAATAAACCTTGCCCAAACCTCTCTCGAACAGGGGGCAACGGTTTTAAACTATTTCCAGGTTACTGGTTTACATAAAGAAAATGGGAAAATAGCAGGCGTTGTTGCCAGCGATATGGAGACGGGTAAGGTTTATAACCTGAAAAGTAAAGCTGTAATTAACGCAACAGGTGTTTTTGTTGACGATTTGCTTCAGAAAGACGAACCGCATAAAAAACCACTTGTAAAGTCGAGTCAGGGCATTCACATTGTGGTCGACAAATCATTTATGCCGGGCGATGATGCCGTGATGATACCCAAAACCGATGACGGACGGGTGCTTTTTGTAGTACCCTGGCATGGCAAACTTTTGATAGGCACTACCGATACCCCACTTGATAAGCACAGCCTGGAGCCGGTGGCTTTAGAAGAGGAAATAGGCTTTGTAATGCGCAATGTGGGCGAATATTTAACCCGTGTGCCAGGAAGAGGGGACGTCCGCAGCATATTCGCCGGCCTGCGCCCGCTGGCTGCTCCGCAGGAAGGCTCAGCTAAAACTAAAGAAATTTCGCGTAGCCATAAACTCATCGTATCCGGCTCGGGCTTAATCACCATAACAGGCGGTAAATGGACAACGTACCGGAGGATGGCACAGGATACAGTTGACAAAGCTATTGAAACGGCCGGCTTAAGTCCCCGCGCCAGTGTAACAACAAACCTGCCTATACACGGCAACAAAAACGACGTCGACCGTAATGACCATCTGTATGTTTACGGAACAGACAGAGATGCAGTCCTTCATCTCATTAATGAAAATGCTGAATGGGGAAAGCCCTTACACCCGGCGCTGGAATATACACAGGCAGAAGTGATTTGGGCAGTACGGCACGAAATGGCACGTACGGTAGAAGACGTACTTGCCCGCAGAGTAAGGGCGCTTTTCCTTGATGCACGTGTAGCCATTGAGATGGCACCAATAGTTGCGCAGTTAATGGCAGGTGAGTTGAAGCAGAACGATGACTGGGTAAAAAAACAGGTTGCCGCATTTAATGACGTATCCCGGAACTATTTATTAATTCCTTTTGGTTGATTAATGATAGTTCGTACTTAATTTGTAATTTCCCCCAACCAATTACCAACCTTCATGAAAATAGCTCAGGGCACTTTCTGCCATGAACTATGAACCATGAAATATGAACCACACGATGAACCAAGACTATATTTTGGCTTTAGACCAGGGCACCACCAGCTCGCGGGCTATAATTTTTGACCACGACGGGCAGATACGCTCCGTTGCACAGAAAGAATTTACCCAGATATTTCCACAGCCCGGTTGGGTTGAGCACGACCCCAATGAAATATGGTCCACCCAGGCCGGAGTAGCCGCTGAGGCTACGACGAAAATGGGCATCAATGGCAAAAATATTAAAGCCATTGGTATCACCAATCAACGGGAAACTACCATAGTCTGGAACCGCGAAACCGGGTTACCGGTTTACAATGCCATAGTTTGGCAGGACAGGCGGACGTCCGAATATTGCGACAAACTGAAAAACGAAGGTCTAACCGATATTATCCGCTCCAAAACAGGGTTGATAATCGACTCCTATTTTTCAGCGTCAAAAATAAACTGGATTTTAAACAACGTTGATGGCGCTAAAGAACTGGCTGAACAGGGCAAGCTTGCCTTCGGCACGGTTGATACCTGGCTGGTATGGAAATTCACCCGTGGCAGGGTACACGTTACCGATGTAACCAACGCCAGCCGCACCATGTTGTACAATATCCGTACCGAGCAGTGGGATGGCGATTTGTTAAAGATATTCGGCGTACCAGCCAACATGCTGCCCGAAGTAAAACAATCCAGTGAAATTTACGGCGAAACCGACACCACTATATTCGCTTCAAAAGTTCCCATCGCCGGTATAGCAGGCGACCAGCAGGCGGCCTTATTCGGGCAGATGTGCATTGATAAAGGCATGGTCAAAAATACCTATGGTACCGGCTGTTTTATGCTAATGAACATTGGCGGCGAGTTTATCGAATCGAAAAATAATCTGCTCACCACTATCGCCTGGAAAATAAACGGGCAAATTCAATACGCATTCGAAGGCAGCATATTTATCGGCGGCGCTGTAGTACAATGGCTGCGCGACGGCCTGGGCATTATCAAAACCTCGGCAGACGTTGAGCAGCTTGCTTTAAGCGTAACCGATACCGGCGGCGTGTATTTTGTCCCCGCATTTGCGGGGCTGGGTGCACCATACTGGGATGCGGATGCTCGTGGCACCATTGTGGGCCTTACCCGCGGTACAACAGCGGCCCATATTGCCCGTGCTGCAACAGAGGCAATTGCCTACCAAACTGTGGACGTTTTAAAGGCGATGGAAGCCGACGCAGGCCTGCCGATAAAAGAACTAAGGGTTGATGGCGGTGCAACGGCCAATAACCTGTTAATGCAGTTCCAGGCCGATCTACTGGGTTGTAAAGTAATCAGGCCCCGCATAGTTGAAACTACGGCATTGGGTGCAGCCTACCTGGCTGGTTTGGCTGTGGGTTATTGGAATAACGTAGAAGAGATTCAGCAGCAATGGCAAACTGAACGCGACTTTGTGCCGGTTGAAAATACAGCCGCAGTGCAGCAGGCAATGGCAGGGTGGAAGCGGGCTGTAGCGGCTACGCAAAGCTGGTCCGCAAATTTGTAGACGCGATGCTTCGGGTCTCCCGCTTATAAGCAACCACCACACAGTTTAAAATATTAACAGCAAGAAATTACCTCAAACCCAAACAATATGTCACCATTTCTAGCCGAACTGATCGGCACCATGTTACTTATATTATTAGGCGACGGCGTTGTTGCCAATGTGCTATTAAACGATACTAAAGGCAATAACAGCGGCTGGATGGTAATAACCACCGCCTGGGGCCTTGCCGTTTTTGTAGGTGTAGTGGTTGCCGGTCCGTATAGCGGCGCACATTTAAACCCTGCGGTTACAATAGGTTTGGCTGTAGCCGGCAAATTTGCCTGGGCAAAAGTGGGTTCATATATCGTAGCGCAAATGCTGGGTGCGTTTTTAGGCGCATTTTTGGTGTGGGTGATGTATTACGACCATTTCAAGAAGACCAACAACCCCGGATTCATTCTCGCAATATTTTGTACCGGGCCCGCTATCCGTAATTATGTTTCCAATATCGCCAGCGAAATTATAGGTGCCTTTGTATTGATATTTGTTGTCTTTTACATAGCCGATGGCCAGATCATTCCAAGTAAAACGCCCTTAGGTCTTGGTTCGGTAGGAGCATTGCCGGTGGCATTTTTGGTTTGGGTAATTGGTCTTGCGCTTGGCGGTACAACAGGTTACGCTATAAATCCCGCCCGCGATTTAGGCCCACGAATTGTCCACTTTCTTCTCCCCATAAAAAACAAAGGCACCAGCGATTGGCAATACGCATGGATACCTATAGTTGGGCCGATTGCGGGTGCTGTTATTGCTGCAGAACTGTTTTTGCAGTTAAAATAGTCTTGGGATTAATTTTTATCTTGACTCTTGTTTCTTGGCTCTTGATTCTGCCCGGCAAAAACCTTAATTATGTATTTATGCTGAATTAATATAATTTAGCGATATGAAGCTCACAGCATTACGCCCTGTTATTTATTCCAAACAGGTAAAATTTACCGTCGAATTTTATATCGAAATACTTGGCTTTACCTGCAACGGGGTTACGGAGGACTGGACCTGGGCCAGTTTGTCGCGCGATGAGGTGGAGATAATGGTGTCTTATCCCAACGCCCATGTTCCGTTTGATAAACCAACCTTTACTGGTTCTATTTATATCACTGTAGATAATGTTGACGAATTATGGGAGCAACTGAAAGTAGTCACCCATAATTGCTACGGGCTGGAGACGTTTGATTACGGCATGCGGGAGTTTGCCATTTATGATAACAATGGATATTTGATACAATTCGGGCAGCCCGTCTAAAT
Source organism: Mucilaginibacter flavidus (assembly GCF_024055575.1). GTDB lineage: Bacteria > Bacteroidota > Bacteroidia > Sphingobacteriales > Sphingobacteriaceae > Mucilaginibacter > Mucilaginibacter flavidus. Next base: position 242,348 of record NZ_JAMXOE010000003.1, read on the forward strand.
CTTTTGGCAGGGTTGCGTTGGTGTAAATGCTTGACAAGCGTTCCATTTTCGCACTCAAAAAGCAAAGGAACTAGGTGAAACCTAGCTTTATATTGAGACCAATACTTTGTTAAAACCGGCCATAAGCCTATATCATAAGCTTGGTTTTAAAAAAATAGCCGGTCCGCCATCACCGTACGAGCGGAGTAACATACAAATGGAAATGATCTTATAAGTGGTTACTTCGACGATCGTCATTGGAGGAACGATCCGCCAGCTGGCGAACTGCACATGCAAATCAAAAGAGAATGAATTAACGGGTGACCTAAAAGCGGCGTTTAGGTCACCACATTATTAAGGTTCATGAATGTCCTGCGTAAAGATAGCTTTCCCGAATAAGTCGGGATAGGCTATTCCTCGCCATCACGGTCTACTTTGTCTTTATTGCTTCCTCTGCGCTTTTTCCCAAACTGCGCTTTGCTTCTTGGTAAAGTAGCGGATAATCCCCATCAGCACAGCAAAATTCATCACGCAAAAATAGTAGGGTACAAACAAGGCTTTGATGCGAATTTGCCGTTTCTCCATAATAAAGCCGAGAAAGGCCAGGAAGTAAAACAAAATTTGAGCTACAAATATGCTGTTGTATAAAAAAGTGCGGGGCAAAAACGCATTCAGCACAAATATTAGTATCAGCAGGAAGGGGGTAACCGTCCACCTCAATACACGATGGCTGACATACTGAAAGGACAGCACCGGGAACTTAAAGGGATTAAACAATTGTGGCAGTCGTAATATAGATTGTATGCCGCCTGCCGCAATCCTTATTTTACGTTTCAGTTCTTCCGAAACATTTTCCGATGCGTTTTCTATCGCATAAGCCTCGGGTTCGTAAACTATACGGTAACCTTTGGCAGCTATTAACATCGATATCATAAAGTCATCCAGTACGGTATCTGCAGGCACGTCCTGGTAAAGCGATTTGCGTACACTGAACAACTCGCCCGCAGCACCCACCACCGAGTAAAGTTCCGAATCCCATTTTTTTAATGCCGATTCATACTTCCAATAAAAGCCCTCGCCGGCGGCACTGGCATCTGCGTTTTCATCCATTTGTACCCGCTTTTCGCCGGCAACGCAGCCCACGGTTTTATCGGCATAATGCCTGCAAATATTAATGATGGCATCGGCGTTTAAAAATGTATTGGCGTCGGTAAAAACAGCAATTTCAGTTGTTACATACTCCATGGCGCGATGCACAGCAGCAATTTTGCCTGCGCGCTGTGGCTGGTGCAAAAGCTGTACCTGCGGATATTTTGAAATAATATCAGGTGTCTTATCCGACGAACCATCAGTGACAAACAGCAGTTTTAGTTTTCCTTGGGGATAGTTAAGCTTTAAACAGTTGGTGATTTTATCCTCCATGTAGCTTTCCTCGTTGTAAGCGGCAACCACCAGGGTGCAATCGGGCAGCGTGTCATTATCAGCAAGGGGGATTATGCGCCTGCCTTTTAAAGCCCGCTTTATCTTGATTAAAAAATAAAGGAAAATACCATACCCGGCAAAGGTGTAAAAAACAATAAAAAAACTGAGCCAGAAGATGATGATCATGATATGGTTTTAATGGGATAGCCCAGGTTTTTACTGTTTTTGCCATGAGTGAAATTCCACCACGTGGCCCTTAGCAGCATTGATATAAAATTAAAGTTTTTATCTTTTATATACGATAAAATATTACGCGGTACTACCAACAAAACAAAGTAAGGATAAAAAATAAGTTTGCTAACAAAAGGGGCATTGCGCCTGATGAACAGTATACGGTTGCGGTTCATAAAGTATTCTTTCAGCTTGCTTTTTTTGCCAACAGAAATCGATTCTTTGTGGTAAATAAGGGCCTCAGTACAAACCCAAGCTTCGTATCCTGCCCGCTTAATGTGCTCGCACCAGTCAACCTCTTCATAATATAAAAAGAAGTTCTCGCTCATCAGGCCAGCCTTTTCGATAGCTTCTTTGCGTATCATCATAGCGGCGCCGTGGCAGTAGGCCGTAGGGGCGGTGATGTTATTATATTGGCCAGTATCCTTTTCGCGCAGGCCTATACAGCTATTTCGGCAGGTATAATAGTTCATTTGGGTATAACCGGCGTATTGAATTAAACCCTTATCGCTGTAATATTTTATCATGGGCGATAGCATACCGACTTCCGGCTTTGAATCCATTACCGCAACCAATTTCTCAACTAATCCACCAGTAAACTCGGTATCGTTATTAACCAAAAAAAGGTAATCGCCTGTAGCTTCTTTTATACCCAGGTTATTACCCCCGGCAAAACCCAGGTTTTCTTCCGACCGGATAAATTTCACATGCGCATAGTTAGCCTGCCAATTATTTATAGAAATAACTTTGCTGCCATTATCAACCACTATAATCTCAAGGTTCCCGTAAGTAGCAGGAATTGATTGCAACAGTTCTTCAGTAACCTTTGGCTGGTTAAAATTTACAGTAATAATAGAGACTTTCTTCATCCTGGTTTAACAGAATTATTCTTTAGAGGCCCTGTCCAGGCATTTTTGAAGCACAACTGCAAATTCTTTATCATTTGGCGGGGCAAATATGGTGTTGTGTTCGCCGGGTATATCATGTACGTTTACACCTTTAAGGGCAAATTTCTTCCACCCCATAAATTCATAATCATCCATATAAAAGGTGCGTTTTTTAGCCCTGAAGAGGTCCAAGGTAATCTCCAGTGGTTTCTGAAAATAATTGCGTTTTGCCTTCGCGCTAGCCTCATCAATCTCATTGTCATAGGCAAAAAAACCTTTCTGATTTTCGGTATTGCCTGTTATCTTCCACCACGCGCGTATGATGCGGCGGCGTATCAGTTCGCTTTTGTATTTGAATATGCCTTTAGGGTCCTCGGCCATCAACGCAAAGCTGTTAAACAGCTTCATAAACCCAAGGCGTACTCGGTTAAAGGCGCGTTTTACCGGCGGGTCAAATATGTCAGTCTGCTTGGCATAAGTATCAAACACAGCCAGCAGCTTCACTTCTTTACCCATGGCTAAAAGCTGGTGTGCCATCTCGTAAGCTATGGTGCCGCCCAGGGAATATCCCGCAAGCGCATACGGTCCGGTCGGGTTTTGGGCGATAATTTCAGCAATATAATTCGCCGCAATTTCTTCCATCACATCCAACGGTTCATCAATACCATTCAAGCCGCGGGCCTGTAAGCCAAACACCGGCTGGTCATCGTCCATGTTCATCGCCAATGCATTAAACAACAATACATTTAAGCCTGCACCATGCACAATATACAAGGGCATTTTTGTGCCTTTAGGTTTTATATGTACCAGCGAGTCCCAAGTAATGGATTTGGAATCGATGTTCAGCATCAGCGACAGTTTCTCGATGGTTGAATGCTCAAACAACGTGGCAAGCGGCAAGCGCTTACCTGTAAGCTTTTCAATCCGCGCCATTATCTGTAAAGCCACTAATGAACGTCCCCCAAGCTCGAAAAAGTTATCGTAAATGCTTATTTTCTCAAGCCCCATCAACTCCTGCCAAATCTCAGCAACCTGGCTTTCAATTTCAGTGCGTGGTGCAACGTATTCGCCGAGCCGGGCAATAGTGTTGTAGTCTGGTTTAGGCAGTGCTTTCCGGTCTATCTTGCCGTTTGGCGTAATAGGGATGGCCGTCATCACCACAAAATCATCGGGCACCATATATTCGGGCAGCACGGCCAGTAAAGCCTGCTGCCAGTTGTGGATTTTTGTTTTTAAATCTATCTCGCTACCTTCTTCTTCCAATACCACGTAACCCACCAAACGCGGGTCGCCGGGTGTATCTTCGCGGGCTATAACAACTGCTTGTTTTATATCTGCCTCTTTAACAAGGGCGTGTTCAATTTCTTCCAGTTCGATTCGGTATCCGCGCACCTTTACCTGGTGGTCCATACGGCCAAGGCAAACAATATCACCATTTTCCTTATATCGTCCCAAATCGCCGGTCCGGTACATTTTATCGCCTGGCTTGCCCGAAAAAGGATTATCAATAAACCTTTCGGCTGTAAGTTCGGGGCGGTTTAAATAACCAGCAGCAACGCCATCGCCGCCAATGATAATTTCGCCTATCGAGCCATCTGTAAGGCTGTTTAGATTTTCGTCGACAATGTACACCTGCGTATTGTCGATAGGCCTACCTATGGTTATCTCTTCGCTGCTTTCAATAAGTTTTATGGTACTCCAAATGGTGGTTTCGGTAGGGCCGTACATATTCCACAGCTGACTCGTGCGTACGGTTAGCTTTCCAACCAAATCTTTTGGCAACGCCTCGCCACCGCAAAGAATTTTTAGCGGCAGTAGTTTTTCCCAGCCGGCTTCCAGCATCATGCGCCAGGTATAAGGCGTAGCCTGCATAAAGGTTATGCCGTCGTTTTTTACCATGTCAAACAAAATGCGGCCATCTTTTGCAGTATCCGAGTTTGTCAGGGTTATTTCGGCGCCGCAAATAAGCGGCAGGTAAAGCTCAAGACCGGCAATATCAAATGATATAGTAGTAACGGTTAGTATTTTGTCAGAGGCAGTCATTCCCGGCTCTTTTTGCATGCTGAGCAAAAAATTCACCAGGTTAAAGTGTCTTATCTGTACGCCTTTTGGTTTACCCGTCGAACCTGATGTGTAAAGCACATAGGCCAGGTCATCCCCGGTTATTTCAACGGGTGGCTCATCGCCGGTATAACTTCCGAATTTTTCAAGCGCATCTTCAATCAATATCTCTGAAGCGGTTGAAGCAAAATGATTATGATATTTTTTTGAGGTGATTAATATTTTAGCTGATGAGTCGTCAAGCATAAATTCAACCCTGTCTTTTGGATATTCAGGATCGAGGGGGATATAAGCCGCGCCCGATTTTAAAATAGCTAATAGCGAGATAATCATCTCCGGAGAGCGGTCAAGGGCCAGGCCAATAATATCGCCGGATTTTATTCCATTATCGATAAGTATTTTGGCCAGTTTGTTTGAGCTTTCGTAAACCTCTTTATAAGTAAGGTTACGGCCATGGAACTTAATGGCAACCTTATTTTCATATTTTTTAGCGCACGCATTAACAAAATGCGGCAGCGCTTTTTCCCGGGGGAATTCTGCAACGGTATCGTTATAGCTGTTCGTATTTTCTAAATGTACAGGGGCACTCATTTCTTAAAATAATAGCTGGTTTAATTTATAACCAATATTTCTGCTTAAATATAGAATTTTACTTTAAAAGTAACCAGAATATTACAATCAGAAATACTTATTTATCGCTGTGTGTATGTGGGGTGTGTATAAATTTCTTATTCGCACCCTTTAATTTAAATAATAACAGCAGCATCGTAAAAAATATTACTGGTATGCGTATTAATGCACCAAAAAAATCCTTGTTGTAAAAGCTGACCGGTATTGCTATTAAAATGCCTGTATAGCAGCAAATAGTTGCAATAAGCCAAAGGTGCCAGTCGGGCCCGATACCGGGCAGTAGAAATGATACCAGCAGCATAAAAGGCATCAACCCAAGCATTAACACACGCGGTAAAATAGATAACTGGTACACTTCGTTCAAATAATCAAATTTGCCTTTAAACAACGCCGAAAATGCGGTACTGCCATATTTTTTAAGCAGGTTAAACTGGGCTGAAAGCCACCGACGTCTTTGCTTTTTAAATACCTCCTTGTTGCTTACCTTCTCGTCGTAAATCAATGCTTTATCAGCATAAGCAACACCAATTCTATCATTTGTTAGCAACAGGCCCATTTCCTTATCAAAGCCGCCTACCGCATCAATGCGCATCATCACACCGGTAAACGTTTTATAGTCCAAAGCCATGCCAGAACCTATAATTGCTGCAGAAAGATTGAAAACCCGTTGAGATTTCCGGAAAATGTGGTTGTTTACCTCTTCGCTAATGGCATCAAGCACTGCTACAGAGGTGTTTGTGTTTTTAGCAACACGGTGCCCCTGTATAACTTTTTCCCCACTTTGCAGGTAATTGTTTATCTGGTACAGAAAATCGGGAGCCGCAACGTTGTCTATATCAAACACAATTGCCGCGTCAAAACCGGCTTCGGTATTCTCAATGGCTCTATGCAATGCCTTTGATTTGGTGCTGCTTTCAAATACAACCTCCAGCACCTGCAGGGGCATTTGTTTTAGTTTGGCAATAGTAGCCGGCTGTAGCGAATCGGCTATTACGCAGATATGGAATTTATCTTTCGGATAATCAAGCGTAACCGCATTGGCGGCTGAGTTTAATATGATCTCATCTTCTTTGTACGAACAGATGTAGATAACAAACTTTGCAAGCGTATCACTTTTTGCCGGTACTTTTACCGGTACCAGTTTTCCAGCCACCGAAAAAATAAACAAGTACAGGCTGTAAATGCCCAGGTATACAAAAAGCACACTTGTAATAATTGCTGCTATAAGCCTAATGATTTCCATATGTTATGCTTTATACGCAAATTTTGCGTAAACGATTGCTTTTTATGTGATTTTTTCCGGAAACACACTTAAATACCATGTTTTTTATCAAAATTGATTTGCAAAAGGCTTTTTATTTCATCTATACGATGTTCCCATGTATTATCTGCGGCCATTTCCAGGCGTCTTTTCTGCAGTTCAGGCGTGTCATTTAAAGCCGTTTTAATAGCAGCCGAAAATTCTTTGGCATTGGTACAGTAGGGTACGGTATCGGCAGTAAAATCTTTCAAATCAGGGTTAAAATCAGTTGAAACCACCGGTCGGCCCGAACCCAGATATTCAAAAAGCTTTAGCGGAAATATATCGCTGCTTACCTCATCTTTTTTAAAGGGGATTATTGCTACATCGAAACCCTTTAACACCGCGGGTAACTCATCATACGGTACCGGGCCTGTCAAAAAAAGGTTTGGTGCCTTATATTCCTCTTCTTTTATGTAGTAACGGTCGATAGGCCCTGTCATCACAAAGCTCTTGTCGCGGTTGGCTTTAAAAAGCTCCTGCATCAAATCATAATCTATCCGCCGTTCAATAGCGCCAAAATAGCCGATAATCGGTTTGGGTATGCCTTCTAATATCTTCGATTCTGCCAAATCGGGATCAAGAGTTTTTGAACTGTGGCTGATGTTGGCTGCGTTGGGTACAAAATAAGCATTTGGGTTTAATAAAGCTTTCTTATTGCGCAGTTCCTTGCTGGTGCAGATAACCATATCCACATTTTTTACCAAAATATCTTCTGATATTAACCCGTGTTTGGTTTGGTAAGGCTCAATAATTGGGTCAACACAGTGGTAAACGCTTAACGTTGGATTTAACAGCTTGTGCAGCGTCGGCAGCGTGAAATTGTATGAATTTATGTAGATATAGTCGGTGATCTTCAGGTTCTCGATCACCTTCTTTACCCGCGAGCCAACTATCCATTCATTTAAATTCAAAGCCATCCGGTATATTTTGCCCTCGGGCAGCATATTGATAGACGGGACAGGAGGGGAGATGATGATTTTTAAGTTCGGATTATCAGTTTCTATAATGCTGTTCTTAGCCGAAAAGAAATGTGGCCTCCGGCTTTTAAAGCCGGGCGTATTCTTAAACTGTAAATAGTCGCGCCAGGTGTACGGCCTGTCAACATAGTAAACAAAGTTGTCCTTTGCCAAGAGTTTAGCCATGGTATAATTGGTGGATTCCAATTTACCATCAAACTGCATTTGCGAGAAGATGATTATATTTTTCTTTTGAAGGCTCATGTAAAAATCAGGGGTGTTTTTTAAGAGAATCAAGAAATTAAGAACCAGGAGTCAAGATAGCTATATTTAAGATTTCAATTTAAAAGATAAATCATTTTTTAACGAACAATTCCTTTTTTTCCTGGTGCCTGGTTCTTGACTCTTTATTCTATTTTCTTTTTCTATACTTATCAACCAGCTCAATCACCAGGTGTTTAGTTTCAACAAAGCCCATTTTTATAATGCCAAACATGGTGAAGTTTAAATATTTACGCAGTACCCAATACCCATAAATTACGCCTGACAAAAAGGTAAATATAGAAGCAATAGCGACACCATACAGGTTATGGAATATGGCAATTCCGGCAAAATCGCCAGCTATGTTTACAATCAGCATAATAACCACTTTGGTCATATTAATATGGGGCTTATTCAGCATGTCCAGCGTTATGCCAAAAAAGCGGTCAACCGGCATTAACAGGGCAAAGCACATAAATATGCGGAAAACGTTTGAGGCATAAGTATTTGCATACTGATGGCCGCCTAAAATGTCGATCACAAGGTCGGCAAAAATAAACGACCCAAGTGTTACCGGTACTATCAGCCAGGTTAATATGCCTGCATATTTTTTGAGTATATAGGTAAGCTGTTTTTTATCGTCGTGGTTTACAGCAGTCGACATAGCGGGAAGCGCTGTCGCTACAAAACTCCTTAGCGGTATTTCAATTACCTCCATCAGCCTTTGCGGCAGGTAATAAATACCTACCACTGTGGCATCGGTAAACATAAAGTTGATAATATAGGTGTCCGAACTCCTCAGCAGGTACGAGCTAACTGAAGTGCCCACACTGTATTTGCCAAAGTTAGCGAGTTGCTTAACGCTCTCTTTTGTCTTGTGTTTTATTGATCCAATTTTTGTCCAACCCCTTACTATGGCAAACAGGCTGGTTATCATAGCGGTTGAACAATAGGCAATAATGATGACCGGAAACGTTGTACGGTGGATGAAGATTAAGAAAAGGATTAATATCAAATAACACCCCTGCCACATCAGCTGCAATAAAAATATTCGATCGAAACGTTCTTCGGCTTGTAGTATCCACAATGCTACGCTCGATGGCAGAGTACTGAAGAATATAACCGCGAACCATTTAATAGTAAGTTCGGTTGTTGCGTGACCATGATAAAAAAGAAACGCTAAAAGGCTTATAAGGCCCGGTATGCTGGTTAATATAAATGCAATGTACCAAGTTGAGCCAGCTACTTCCTTTGCTTTTTCTTCATCGGCGCCCGAGTAAAATTTTACAAGTGATGTTTGCAAAAAGCCGCTCCTGAACAGGTTGGCCAGTGTAAATGTGGTTAAAAAAATAATCCAGTGGCTAAAGTCTGGCTTAGTCATGTACCTGGCAAGCAGACCTACGGTAACCATACCGACAACCGGCATTACTGCATTACTTGCTAACGAAAGGGTATGTTTGTTTAATAATTTCTCAAATACCGCCATTATATTTTTTCCCAGCTGTTGGTTTCAGAATTGTATCTTTTTATCACGCGGGCGGGGTTACCCACGGCAACAGAAAATTGGGGTATATCTTTTGTTACTACACTGCCTGCACCAATAACAGCATGTTTGCCTATGGTTACACCAGCGGTTATTACACAGTTTGCGCCAATCCAAACATCGTCGGCAATGGTAATTTGTTTGGTTACCACTTTTTGGATGCGGGGAGGCATAGTTACATCCTCGTAACCATGGTTAAGGCCCGATATTACTATATTTTGGGCAAGCATTACATAATTGCCCATAGTTACCGGGCCTATGATTACATTGCTTAAGCCAATTCCGCAATTGTTGCCGATAATTACATCACCAACGCCATTGTTTATGGTAGCAAAATCTTCAATTATACAGTTATTGCCTATTTCAAATTTATTAAATGGGAACAAGTCCATCCGGCTGTTATACCGTATTACCGTGTTTGTGCCTCGCTTATGAACAAACGGGTTAACAACCAGGCGTGTCCATAACCTCGGCTTCGACTGGCCGCTCGGTATTAGCATCCAGTGCGCTATTTTTTTAAGCTTCGGATTCGATTTTATACTCGATAGTAAGGACATCCCTTTTGTTTTTTTTGCTTGTGGTTTTAGCTGCTACGACCGGCTTAGGCCAGTTTTTTTGTTTATCCAATCGCATGGTTACGTTTATTACAGCCATTGCCAGGTAAAACAAAATATTTGTGGGGTATTGTACGAAAGCCTGCTGGGGAAAGTTACCAATATCAAGTGCGAAAATTATCAGCACCATGGCCATGCAATACGTTTTTAGTTCAGGGTCTTTGATAATATAATAGTAATAAATACCCCTTTGCAGTATAATAAAGTTGAATGCGCAAAATAGTAGCAGCCCAATCCAACCCGTTTCGACAGCAACCCTTACGTAGCCGCTATCGGGCGGAAACTTTGCCAGGAACGAGTTTGGCGCAAAACGCTGCCCCCACACGCCGACCGATCCCAAACCGCCACCTATAGGGTGCGAAAGGATATATGGCTGGATACGGCGCTGATTTTCGGCACGTACGTTATACGAGGCGTCTTTTGAAGGGTTAAACGCAGTTTGAAAACGCACCAGGCTGGGGTTTGAAGTTGGTACTTTAATTAATACCACCAAAATAAATCCGGCGATAAGCACAGCTACCAAAATTCTGCGATTGAATTTTAATATTGCCAGCATGCCGATGGCAGCCGGGATTAAAACATACGCTGCCCTGGTGCCAGAGTAGAGCATTACCGTCAAAAAAAAGCATATCAGGCTAACCAGTACGCCTTTTTTAAATGGCCTGATGTCGGCAAAAAGAAGTCCTAGGCACAGTATTGAAGCTGCCACCATGTTATAGGCAAATGTAACCGGGTCTGAAAATATGCCGAACTTGCGCATGTGCCCGTAAATAAAAAGTAAGTTCAACCGCAACGGATCGGAGTTTAACCACCTGGATTCAAAGCCGAAAAAGCCAATGTTTTCCTGTACAAACGCAGCCAGCCCGCAGATGAACTCCAATATCAACCAAACCTTAAAAAGTAGCTTGATATAATCTTTTGTGCGTATCTGGAATACAAATACAAAATATAGCAACATTAAAACCGCTATAGTGCGCACGGTGTAAACCCAGGCCAACACCGAAGCAGCGGCAGGGTTGATAGCCTCAAGCAGGTTGTAAATTAACCAGGCCAGTATAAAATAGCTAATTGGGTCGCTAAAATACGCCCAGTTTCTTTCGTGTTTTTGTTTGATAAAAAAGCCCAGGATTAGCATATAAGTTAGGGCGTCCATCACCAGCCCAACCGGCGTGTCTGGCGGCACCAGGCTTAAAATAAACTGGTAATTGATAAAGAAAGCAGCTATTATAAAAAGAATGATGCCAAATTTAGGGTAGTTAATCGCCCCATACATCAATGGCAGTGCAATCATGAGTATAAGAATAAGCACACCAGCCACCATACCCTGTTTGGCTATTGCAAAACTTATAAACAATGAACCCAGTAACAGAAAAACGATGACTACAGGCTTTGAAAATTTATGGATAACAATATTTTCCCAAATTGTTTTTTTAGGTACACTATCTCTTATCCGGTCATCAGTCATCTATTGTCGGCAGTAATAAATATTAAAGAAACAAGATTTTAATTACCCAAACAAACACACTCAAAAAAGCAACAACTACCGCTGTGTAATAGCATTTTCTTTCTAAGGGGCTTAGCTCTTTTAATGGGGTATCGGCTATTACATTGGTTGGCTCAAGCTTCATGATGCAATATTTATTTTATACAATTAAATATAACTTACGCCGGCCGGCTTTAGTTTTTGCTCTTTTTTGACGCGCCGATTATGGTGGCTTTGTTTAAAATCCAGCCGGCGAATTTATTGTTCAGTGTTTTTAAATAAGCAATATATTCTTTATGCGAATTTTTAACGCTACGGTTGGCCTCAAAAACTGCTACGGTTTTGTTTGCGAATAAAATCCACTCCTTAGCGTTGTTTAATGAGTCGAGTGGCGGCAAGTCAATTAAAATAATATCGTACCGTAATTTAAGTTGTTCAAATTGGGCTGCTATTAATTTTTCATCATTAATCTCGAGCAATGTTGTATCGGCACCGCGATTGCCCAATACACTTATCTTGGCATTATCCCATTCGGTGTACGACGTGGCCCTGAAATAGTCCTCAACAAACAAAGTAGGTTGCACGCTCAGGGTTACAGAAGGATTAACAAAGTTGCCATCAATAAGCAGTACCTTTTTGTTTATCGAGCTGTATGCGTAGGCAAGGCTTGTAGCAATTAATGTCTTGCCTTCACCTACCCCTATGCTGGTGATGGCCAACACTTTTTCGCCTTTTAATTCCTGGTCAATTTCAAACCTCACAGATCGCAGCAATTCTTTAAACTGCTGCATTTTAGTCCTGTTCTCAACGTCCCAAAGCTTCCTTAAATCTGGTTTTGGGCCCTTTATCATGTTTAGCGCACCAAGCATTGGCAGGTTAGTCCGGGCTACAAGCGTTGATGGCTCGGTTATGTTATCATCAAGATAATACAGAATAAATAACACCAGCAGGGAGAGAAAAAGGCTCGCCATGCCGCTAAGCCCAATCAGCAACATTTTTTTCGACGGCTGCGCGACATCTGGTGTGGCAGGCTCAACCTGGGCTAATCGGATTGAAAATTTGGATTGTAAGTTAGTAGCATTATACCTGCCCAATACATCCAGGTATTCCTTTGTGGCTATGTCGATATCAAACTCATAGGTTTTTACGGTTGCATCAAAGGGCACCAGTCTAGAAAATTTAGCATTCAAACTAGCCAGCTCCTTGTTTATCGACTTTTCGCTATACTTCGCAAGGTCTCTTGAAACTTCCAGCTCCTGGGCCTTCACCACCAAATTGTCTTTACCTATCCGCGGGTCAACCAGGTATTTGTCCGAAGTTGTATGCAGCTGTTTTACAAGTGTTGATTGCAGCGAGTCAATCGCCGGCTTGTATTTTGGGTCGAAGCCTGCGTGAACGTATTCATCGGTAAGCGCCTTTAGCTGGTCGTTAGTTGTAGCAATTTCGGCATTGTTTTGGTTTATTGATGCCTCAATGTATTTCCGGCTGTTTGGGTCGAATTTCGACAGTACATTTTGCAGGGCACCTTCATTAGCCGCCAGCGTTCTTTGGTTTTCCAGCTTTTTATCAGTGTAAGCTAAAATTTGGGCGAATATGGTTTTTGACTGGTCGTCAAGATTTAAAATGCCGTTTTTAATTTTATACTGCTGCAGCTCTTCTTTTTTCTGGTTAAGCGCGTTGCGTTTTTCTTCAAGCAAATTCGATAAAAAGTCGACCGCATTGGATTCGTTCTTTTTAATATTTACGCTATAGTAATCAATAAATTCTTTAGCCAGCGTGTTAACCACAAACGCCGACAACTGCGGATTTTCGGACGTGAATTGCACCGCTATGAAATCGCTTTCTTCGTCCCGTGCAATGTCGAGGTATTTCCTTAACGAACGCTCATCATAATGCATCGAGATAAGCAATTCGTTTAGTCCGTTTTCGTCTTTATTATATAACGATAGGGGAGCGCCGGTTATCAGCTTGGCCCGGTATACAACAAGTGCATGTTGTATCGCTGCCTGGCTTAATCCTTTAAAATCATTTTTGAGTTTTCTGAAAGGCGCGGAACTGCTTAAATCGTGGATAATAAGTTGATACGATACCTGGTCAATGAGCTTTTTTAGCTTGATGATTTCCATCAGGTTGCTAAACTCACGGTTTATTTGGTCACTTTGCGCATTGGGGCTGTTGTCTTTATCAAGTATGTGTGTTGATGCATCAACAATGCCGGTAGCAATCTGGGTACGCGAAACGTATTCGTCGGGAAGATTTTTTACCCAAAAATAAGAAGCCACCACTGCCGCCGCTACGACAACAATAATTACTAGTATATATTTTTTTAACAGTTTAAAATAACCCGATATTTCCATTAATCTATTTAATGCTTTCCAACTTGTCCCCTATAAGCTCTTCAAGATTAGTTTTGGCGGTAAAAACATTTAACTCAGCCTGTATCCTAAATGAATTTTGATTGTAAAGGTTATTCAGCGCCTGATTATAAATGTCAAACGAAGTTTCACCTTTTTCAAACGTATACTTAAGATTTTTGGTAGCCGTTTCGGCATTTGTTACAGCGGTAACTTTATTTCGCAGGTCGGCTTGTGCTGCTAAGTAAGCAAAATAAAACCGTTTTATCTGTGCTTCAAGTGTTAAATAATATTCCTGCTGTGTAAATTCAGCAACTTTAACTGCCTCTCTTGCGTTGTGAATGGTATAAGGCCGTTCAAAAAGCGACCCCAAACTAACAGAAGCCACCAACTGGTAGCCTTTAAAAATAGTTGGCTGTATTATATTAACGGATGATTGCGGACTATAGATATACGAAGCACTGAAAGCTTCCAGCCAGCCAAAACTTGCCTGGTGAAAGGTGCTGCGGGCTATTTCAACTTGTTTTTGTTTTATTTTTGCTTCAGGATAGTTTCTCTTAGCTGCCGCAATAAGTTTCTCCATGTACGGGTACGACAAATCCTTAAATAGCGTTTCCTGGGCGAAAAGGTTACAGGCTAAGGTCGAGAGAAATATTGAGAGACAAATAATGCGTAATTTATTATTCATTTTGTTACACTTTTTCTTTCTGAAAAACTGCTGGCACCGTTCTTATAAGTATTTTCCAATCGAGCCAGAATGAATAGTTTTGTGCGTAAAAATTATCTAATTTTTTTCTTTCACGCTCAGACATATCTGCTTTTCCCCGTTTGGTTATTTGCCACAAACCGGTTAAACCGGCAGGCCCCAAAAAACGCATCGACCACTCGTTTGATGTCAGCATTTCTGCTTCATAAACCGGCAGTGGCCTGTTGCCAACCAACGACATATCTCCCAGTAATATGTTGAATAATTGAGGGAGCTCATCGAGGCTCGAATTTCGTAAAAATTTACCAAGTTTGGTTACGCGCGGATCGTCTTTAATTTTAACAAATGCTGCTTTTGTGCCCCCATCCTCATTTGCGTACTGATTTTGTGTGGATAACTCAACTAACATTTTATCAGCGTCGGTTCGCATCGACCGGAATTTGTAAAAATCGAATATCTTATAACCTGTACCAACCCGCTTGCTTTTGTAGATCACAGGGCCTTTTGAGCCCAGTTTAATGGCAATTACTACAGCCAGCATAACCGGCGAAAGGAACAAAATCATCAAGCCCGAAATAAACAAATCCATAAAGCGTTTTCCGGCAGGCATGCTGTACTTTATATCAACTTCTTTTGATATTTCGAGCAGCCTCGGTTTTATCAGTTTAAATTTCACCAGGAAGTTTAAACGCTCGCGCAAATCTGAGATAGAGAAAGGGTAAATATAAAAATCATGCACCTTAAGGCGCATGGCATCCTGTTTTAATGATTTATCGTTCGACAGGGAAAGCAATACGATAATAAGCCCGCTAAACAATGGGTTGCCTTTAAGTCGCTCGATAAGGTCGAAACACTCGCCTTGCTCGTCAACTTCAAGCAAAATAATTTCGGGTAGAGTAAGGATCGATTGGTTACCCAAAAAATCCTCAACCTGCGAAAGGTAATCGTTATAGGAAATCTGGAAGTACGGGTCAAGCTCCTTCGACACGATATCCCTTAAGGCTAAACCGGCATAGGCTATTTTGGTATGTGAACCTGCGTTCTCATTCCATTCAGTTGCTATGGGATTCGTCATAAATACTTATTACTTGATTAATGGCTGATTTTAAAGATGCAGGGTTAAATGGTTTGGGCATATAGGCGTCGACCTGGAAAGGCATATTAGCAACCTGTGCGTCCAAATCATGCGCGGCAGAAAGCATAATAATTGGAATATCACGAAAAAGGCCGCTAATTTTCACATTTTTTATAAATGACTGTCCGTCAAAATAAGGCATTTGCAAGTCAGATATGATTAACTCAGGAATGTTGCCATCCTCCAGCCAGCTAAAAGCATCAATCCCGTTATTCCTAACAACGATATCGTAATCTTTCGACAGAATAAAATTCAGAAGCTTTAAAATACTCAGGTCATCGTCAACAATTAGTATTCTTTTTTTCATTCTGCTAATCTTGTATTTTAAATTTCACTTGATTACGAAAATTCCCCTAAAAAGGTTTTGCAAACGACGAATTTAAATGCCTTGCTTATTGGCGCAAGCCTTTAAATATGGAGGGTTTAGGCTCAATAATTTGCTTTTATTCTTTTATTTTATAAAAATACTGTTTTGCTAATAATTATTACTAACTATTTTAGAATTTTTAACTGTTACATTATGAAGAAGATAAATGTTGTTTTTAACGTCAGCTGCAGCTTTTTGGTTAATTGTTGGCTATAAAGGCTGCGGAAAATTGGTAGTGGCAAGATCAAAAAACGAGATTTTGTCGATAAGTTGGTTGCCGGCCACGCTGGCGATGTATTGATTATTAAGATTAAAGCTATTTATGACCCAATCCTCGTTTGACGCGATAATGCCGTCGAACACGGCTGTTGTACCATCAAGGCCCGGTAGCAACCGCAGATCGCAATCGAGGCCCTGGGCAGTTGCTTTGGTAATAGCTTCCTTGCGTGTCCAAAGTTTGAAAAAGCGATGGATGGCATCAGTCTCCGTTATGTAATTGCATTCCCTGGGGCTGAAGTTATCGGCTAAAACATCGCGATATCCAAAATCCTGGTTTATAAACTCAACGTCGGCGCCAATCGGGGAATCGGCCACAGCCAGTAATATCGCATCGCCCGAATGGGAGAGGTTGTACTGTAAGTTATTTTGATTGCCGCTTTTTATAAACGGCTTTTTATTAAGACCGGATTCAAATTCGATAGCTTCGGGAGCTATGTTTAAATACTTGCCTAAAATAGTGCGCAATGCTGCCCGGCTTATTATAAATCTATTGCGGTCCTTTTGTTGGTAAAACCTGTCGGCCCGGGCAATTTCATCGCCCGTGAGCATTGACTTAAAGCTGTCAACCAGTTTTGGGTTTAAATTGGGGTTTGCTTTCCAAACGTCTATGTTGTTACTAATTTTAAAACTGCAAGCCGAACTATCAAGCCAGGTTATATCAGCTAAAAAATTATTGGTGACGTTGATTGACAGCATACTGGGTAAATGAGCGCAGCAAGTTACTTCTTTACTGCGTCATCTAAACATTTTTGCAATACCTGCGCAAAAATTTTGTCGTTAGGTGCTTTAAATATGGTATTGTGTTCTCCGGGAATTTGGTGGATATGCACGCCTTTAAGCGCATATGGTTTCCAGCCCAGGTATTCAAAGTCGTCCATATAAAAAGTGCGGTTTTCGGCCCTGAAAACTTCAACGGCAACATTGTAAGGCTTTAACTGGTAACGACGCTCGGCAAGGTTGTTCATCTCGTCAATTTTATTCGAGTATCCAAAAAAGCCTTCCTGTTTTTGTTCCTTACCATATTTAAACCGCCACCATGCGCGCTTAAATCTGCGCGTTAATGATAGTTTTTTGTCGGATATGGTTTCTTTAATGCCGCTTGACGAAGAAAGCGCATACGCCATTTTGTCCTTAAAAAACCGGCTTCGTTTTATTAGTTTAATCAAAACCGGGTCGTGATGTGGCGACCGGTAAGCATAGGTATCAAACATTGCCAAAACCTTAACTTCTTTACCCATGGCTTCAAATTGCTTAGTCATTTCGAAAGCGATGATACCGCCGAAAGAATAGCCCGCTAAAGCATAAGGGCCATCGGGGTTTTGCTTCATAATCGACTCGATATAATGCGCTGCAATTTCTTCGATGCTACCAAGTGGTTCTTCAACCCCGTCGAGCCCTTTGGCCTGTAAACCGAAAACCGGTTGGTCTTCGGCCATATTCATGGCCAGGGTATTGAATAACAGTACGTTTAAACCTGCACCATGCACCATATATAAAGGCATTTTATTGCCCTTTGGCTTAATAGGAACCAATGAATCCCAGGTGATGGATTTACCATCCATTTGCAGCATCAGTGCCAGTTTTTCAACTGTCGATGTTTCAAACAGGGCAGCCAACGGTAATCGTTTACCGGTCTCTTTTTCAATGCGGGTCATTACCTGCACTGCAATAAGCGAATGGCCGCCCAACTCAAAAAAGTTATCGTATACGCCAATTTTATCTATGCCAAGGTATTCTTTCCAAATGTTCGCAACCAATTGTTCAACATCGGTGCGTGGTGCAACAAAGCCATGGCCGGTATCAACAGCTGAGATGCCGTGTTTAGCCAATATTTTCTTATCAACCTTGCCATTTGGGGTTAGTGGCATTTCGTCCAGCACCACAAAATTATCAGGCACCATATAATCAGGCACCGAATTTCGCAAGGTTTCTTTCCAGTTTTGCACCTGGGCAGCTTCATCCTGCAAGGCGCTGTCTTTGTTAACAACTACAAAAGCCACCAGTTTATCAATGCCGAAATTGTCGGGCCTTGCTAAAACCACGGCTTCTTTAACATTGGTGTTATTAACCAGGTTATATTCAATCTCCCCGGTTTCTATGCGGTAACCACGGATCTTCACCTGCGCATCCACACGGCCCAGGCATTCAATTTCGCCATCAGGCATAAAGCGACCCAAATCGCCTGTGTTATACATTTTGGCGCCTGGTATTTTTGTGAAAGGGTCGGCAACAAACATTTCAGCGGTCAACTCAGCGCGGTTTAAATAGCCTTTGGCAACACCGTCGCCGCCAATATAGATTTCACCGGGGATGCCAACGCCTAATGGCCTTAAAAATTTATCTAATATGTAGATAGAGGTATTGTCAATAGGCCTGCCGATAGATATTTTGTCAGCAGCTTTTATTTCTTTTACTGTCGACCATATGGTGGTTTCAGTTGGCCCGTATACATTCCATAGGGAGCTTGCACAAGTTAAAATTCTTTCCGCCAGTTCGGCAGGTAAAGCCTCACCGCCGCAAATTGCTTTTATGGCAGTGTCTTTACTCCATCCAGCCTCCAGCATTATGCGCCAGGTATAAGGTGTGGCCTGCATAACGGTAGCGCCATGGTTTTTAATAATATCAAGTAATGCGCGTCCGTCTTTTGCAGTGGCGGCATCGGCCAAAATTATTTCGGCGCCGGTTAAAAGGGGCAAAAACAACTCAAGCCCGGCAATGTCAAAACTAATGGTAGTAACAGCAAGAAATTTATCGGCAGGGGTTAAACCCGGCTGTTTTTGCATGCTGTATAGAAAGTTTACCAGGTTATGCTGCGCAATTTGAACGCCTTTAGGCATACCGGTTGAACCAGAGGTGTAAAGGATGTAAACCAAATCATCGCCGGCAACAGTAACTTCAGGGTCGGTAGTTGGGTAATCGTCAATGGCTAACCACTCATCCTCCAAAACTAACTCCCTGGCGTTGGACTGATATTTTCCTTTGTAGTTAAGGGAAGTCAATAACACAACCGCCTGCGAATCCTCAATCATGTAATTGATACGGTTGATTGGGAAAATAGGGTCGAGCGGGATATAAACGCCACCGGCTTTCATTATAGCAAGCATGCTGATGACCATTTCGGTCGACCGGTCCATCGAAAAGGCAACTTTATCACCTTTTTCAACGCCGTTTTTTATCAGGATGGCCGCCAATTGATTGGCACGCTCATTTAATTCTTTATAAGTAGTTTTTTGTTCGCCAAAGGTTATTGCCGTTTTGCCCGGTGCTCCGGCGGCAATGTTAGCAATCAGCTTATGCAAGGGCGTTTCGCGGGGATAGGCGCAGGCCGTATCATTCCATTCTACCAACTGATGGCTCAATTCGGCTGAATCCATGGTTAGGATATTGCCTATCAATACGTCAGGATCCTTCACCAATTCGCGCAACAAAAATTCGAAGCTATCCATCATTTTTTTGATGGTTGACGGCTTGAAAAGTTGTGTGTTGTACGACCATTCTAAAGTCGGCGATTCTTCGTGACCAGCAATGTTCAGGAATATCTCAAAGTTCTCGTACTCGCGCGGGTTGCTGATCAGCTTATGATGCAGCTGGTAAAATTCTACATCGTCATCAAGCCCCATGTCTATGTTGAACATCACCGGCACCAGTGGTAACCTTGATGAATCACGGGCTATGTGTAGTTTTTTCAACAAACTGCCGAAAGTGTATAATTGGTGCTCATAAGCATCAAGCACCTCGCTGCGGCGCTGTCTTAAATATGTTTTAAATGATATATTGCTTTTTGGATAACTGCGCAACGCAAGCAAGTTAACACAATGCCCAACCAGCCTGTAGTTGTCGGTAGCAGGCTGACCGGCCGCAGGCAAACCAACAATAATTTCTTCCTGACCGGTTACCTGTTTTAAAAATACTTCGAATGCAGCCAGTAATGTAGTTACAAAGCTCGTTCCGTTGGTTTTGGCCAGTTTTTTTACATCACTTGCCAAAGCGCCGTCCAAAATCAGGTCGTCGCGATGGCTTTTGTAGGTACGTAGAGTTGGGCGTGGATAATCAGTTGGGATGTCCAGAAGATGACCACTGCCAATAAACTGGTCAATCCAGAACTGCTCCGTTTCTTTATTTAAGCCACTGTCGGTATGCACCATTTCGTTAACGGCATATTCGCTGAACAGGGGTGGGGCAGGTAGTTTTATGTATTCGTTTTTTGAGTAAGCAGAATAAAGCTTACTCAAATCCTGCATCATAATGCCTATCGACCATCCGTCGCAAACTATATGATGGGCAACAAAAGTTAAAAGGTGTTCGTTTTCTGATAGTTTAAATAACGATGCCTTAAATAACGGGCCGGTAACCAGGTTGAAAGGCGTTAAGGCAATTTGCTTATTATATTCGTCTACGAAATTCTTTTGTTGTGCGGCGGTTGACGATGAAATGTCTTTGTAGTCGATATCAAGCACCAGCTCCTTATAAACACAGATGTTTTTGCCATCGGCGCTAAACGACATCCTCAACGCTTCGTGCATGTTTACCATTCCCTGCAAAGCGCGCATCATGGCGTTGGTATTAAAAATGCCGGTTAACAGCAGCGAAAAGCATTCGTTATAGGCACAGTTAGCCGCCGCGCCTCCGATAAGGCACGATGTCCAAATCTCAACCTGCGGTTCAGTTGCAGGTGCAATTAATGAAATTTCGGGCCCTGCGAAAGGATCAAACTCTACAGGGTTTGTATCTACCATAATAGTTTCCAACCTTCTTATTTTACTTGTAAATACTTGCCGGGGTTATTGCTGTCAACTATAAACCAGCCCGGGTTACCGTCTTTATCGCGACCAAGCCTGGCGCCAGGGAAGGGTGATTCCATAAAAGGGTTAAACTCCTCTTTTGTCTCAGCCTTTTTTGAGGGGAAGAACCCTGATTCAATCATCTCATCAACACTTTCCCTAAAGGCTTCGATAATTTTATCAACCTCTGCCTTGGTGTGCGATGCTGTAAGGAAGCAAGGGAACAAATCCCAAATGTGAATACCTTTATTACGCATCAGCGTAAACAGCAACTCTCCGTACGGAAGCTCATCCTTAAATTTTATTTTCCATAATGAGCCAAACGATGGTGAATATAGCGGAATACCTGTGTTCTCACATATGGCATTCAGTTCGCCTGCTAAATATGCGGTAAGCTTGTTTAAGCCTTCCTGTAAAGCTGGGCCGTGTTCTTTCATATATTGTAACGAAGCCTTACCTGCAGCAAGCGCTAACGGATGCCTTACAAATGTACCTGCAAAGTATGTTACGCCTGCTTCGGGCTGCGAATTATCGCCATATTGCCAAAAACCGCCGTCCAATGCATCCATAAAATGTTTTACACCGGCAATTGCGCCAATCGGCATACCTCCACCAATAACCTTGCCATAAGTACCCAAATCGGCTTTTATGCCGAACATAGCCTGTGCGCCGCCGGGGTGCATACGGAAACCGCTGATCACCTCGTCGAATATTAAACAGGTACCGGATTGTTTTGTTATTTCCCTAACCTTTTTCAGGAATTCGACCGGCTGGAACTCTGGTCTGCGGCTTTGTACCGGTTCAACCAATACGGCTGCAAGCTCATGTGCACGCTCCTGTATAATCCTTAACGTTTCGTCTGTACCGTAATCCAGTATCAGCATATTTTGCACCACCTCCGGCATAATGCCTGGGGCGGCAGGTATGGTTTTTAATTTTTTAGTTCCGCGTACGATAACCTCATCATTAATGCCGTGGTATGACCCGCTAAAGGCAACCATCAATGAACGACCGGTTACCGTGCGGGCTATGCGCATAGCACCCAATACCGCTTCCGACCCGGTGTTGCACAACGCAGCGCGGTCAAAATTGGTCAGTTCGGTTATCAGCTTACAAACATCGCCGGCTAAAACATGTTGCGGGCCAATTTCATAGCCGTTCTCAACTTGTTCCAGTACTGCTTTTTTCAGCACGTCAACCTGGTACCCCAAAAAATTTGAGCCGAAGCCGTTTAAGGCATCAATGTAGTCGTTACCGTCAATGTCCCAAACGTGGCTGCCTTTTGAGCGGTTTACCACCAACGGGTAAACAACTTCTTTAGTCAATGGCCTGAAACCGCTAACCACACGCGGGTCAGCCATGTGTTCACGGTGTTCCTGGGTGTAGATTTTACTGCTCTTTGTTTTATCGTTATAGCTTTTGGTTAAGTCGCTAAGAAATTTCTGTTGTTTATCGCTCAGGCCCTGCACTTGTTTTTCGATACGTGCCGTGGCGCCGAATGGTTTTTTAACTTCTATTTGTTCTTCGGCGGTAAGATCATATACAATGCCGTTTTTTGCGGCTGGCGCTTCTGGTGCAAGTACAACCGGAGCCGAGGACACCGGTGCGGGCGCTTGTGGTGCGCTGCCGGTTTGCATCATTGCCAACTGGCTGGCCAGCATTTGTATCTGCTGCTGTATCATATCAAGCGCCGGGTTAGCTGCAACAGGTGCAGGCGCAGTATGGTTATAAACGGGCTGGTGGCTTGCAACCGGTGCCGCAGTTTGTGGCTGGTAAGCGCCTGCAGGCAGGCTTGCATCCAAATAAGATGCCAGCGAGTCGATAGTATTGTACTCTTCAAATAATTTTCTGAAGGTAATAGGAACGTTAAACTCTTTTTTAAGATTGGTTGCAATTTGAGTCAACAAAAGTGAATCAAAGCCAATTTCGATAAAATTCATATCGGTTGATGCGCCATCAATCTCAATTCCGGAAGCATCTTCAAATAGTTCCTTTAATTTACCGGTTAATAGTTCTTTTCTCATCAGGGATTGTTGTATGGGTGTTTGTTCTTGTTGTATTGTTGTTACTTGTACTTCTGTTATTTGTATTTGTTCTGTTGCCTTTACCGGCAGCGGGGCATCAAGCCAGTAGCGTTTATTATCAAATGCATAAGTTGGTAAATTCAGTTTTAAGCGTGTCTGGTTATTATAAAATGCCTTCCAATCAGGCTCCAAACCGTTTAGCCACAACTGGCCCAACGCCCTTAATACGGAATAGTACTCGGTAAGTGTTTCATTTTTTTCAAATCCTGCAATAATTGGCGTAGTTTTCACCGTAATCTGCTGTCTCGAAAGGGTTGCCAGTACGATTCCAGGCCCAACTTCCAGTAAAAGGCGGCCTTCGTCCTCCTGCAAAGTATTCACTGCGCTGGCGAAAAGAACGGTTTTGCGCAGGTGATTTGCCCAATATTTCGGACTGGTTGCTTCGGCCTCGCTCATCCAGGTGCCGGTAACTGTCGACACAATGGGTTTTACCGGCGCAAATAATTTCACTGATTTAACTACAGCCTCAAACGGCGTCACAATATCATCCATCATTGCCGAGTGGAATGCATGGCTGGTCTGTAGTAAGCGGCCGGGAATATCCATTTTTTCCAGCTCGATAGAAAATTCAGCTACAAGGTCATCAGGGCCGGCAACCACGCATAGTTTATTGCTGTTAATGGCAGCGATGGATAAACCTGCTGGTAAAAGTGTCTCCAACTTGTCGGCCTCGCATCTTATTGAAAGCATGCTGCCCTTATCAACTTCGCTAACCATCCTGGCACGGGTTGAAATTAGTAGCAAGGCATCCTTTAAGTTGAAAACGCCTGCCAAATGCGCGGCAACAAATTCGCCGATGCTGTGGCCGGTTAAAATGGCTGGTTGTATACCCCAGCTCATCCATAGCTTGGCCATTGCATATTCCATAATAAATATGGCTGGCTGGGTATAGAAAGTATTTTTTATAGCTGCGGTTGATAAGTCATCAATTACGGCTGGGTAGATGACATTAAATATGTCTGCCTGCGGCGAATCTTTTAATAGTTCAATACATTCATCAACAGCCGCTGCAAAAACAGGCTCCGTGTCGTAAAGTCCTTTGCCCATATTAATGTATTGCGAGCCCTGGCCCGGGAACATAAATACTACTTCGGATGCTTTTGACGCGAGTTTTTTTGCGGATGATGGCTCAACAGGTGCACTTAATTTGGTTGATAACTCTTCTGTATTACCCGCAATCACAAACCTGCGGTGGTTGAAATCAGCACGGGTATTTTGCAGGGTAGCGGCTATATCCGCAATGTTTGTGTCTTTATTTTTTTGAGCAAAGTTGGCAAGTTTTTCGGCATAGTTGCCCACGCTCGCTTCGGTTTTTGCCGACCAGGTGATTAAGCTTAGAGGTTTAGATTTACCTGTTTGCATAGGTATGTTTTCAAACTCCTCTAAAATAATGTGCACGTTGGTGCCGCCAACCCCAAAAGAACTAACACCTGCGCGCCTTTTTTCGGCCGAGTCCCAGTTTTTAAGCCTTGAATTAACGTAGAAGGGACTTTCTGCTAAATTGATATTCGGATTAGTATGTTGATAAAATATGGATGCCGGTATTTGCTTATGGTGCAAAGCTAACGCAGTTTTTATTAAGCCCGCCACGCCAGATGCTGCAGTTAAGTGCCCTATGTTGCTTTTTACCGAACCGATAGCGCAAAACTGTTTGCTTTCATGAGCGCCAAAAGCCAGGTTAAGGCCTTCAATTTCTATCGGGTCACCCAGCGGGGTTGCGGTACCATGCGCTTCTATGTAGCTAATGGTCGATGCATCAATATCAGCATCGTTAATAGCCATTGCGATTGCGCCGGCCTGGCCCTGCGCGCTTGGGCCGCCAAAGCTGCCTTTGTCGGCACCATCGTTGTTTATTCCTATTCCTTTTATTATGGCGTAAATAGTGTCGCCATCGCGTTCGGCATCTTCGCGGCTTTTTAAAAGCACTACGCCTGCGCCATCGCTAAACACCGTTCCGGTTGCATCAGCATCAAATGGGCGGCAATGGCCGTCTTTACTCATGATTGAGCCTTCCTCGTAAAAATGCCCGCTTTTTATGGGTGAGGTAATTGACACCGCACCGGCAAGCGCAATGTCGCATTGCCCGTCACGTATCGCGCTAACCGCCTGTGCTATTGCCAGTGATGATGTTGAACACCCCGAGTGTACAGCCACCGCAGGCCCTTTCAGGTTTAGCTGGTAAGAGGCGCGGGTTGCTATGTAATCTTTTTCATTAAGTGTCCGTACATTAAACTGGCCATACTGATCCGCTTTAGCTGGATGGTTGAGTACATTATTGGTATAATAAGTGTTATACCCTGTACCGGCAAATACCCCAACCGAACCATTATATTTTTGTGGCAGGTAGCCTGTACTTTCTAAAGCTTCCCAGGCAATTTGTAAAAAAATGCGTTGTTGCGGGTCCATTAACTCGACTGAACGCGGGTTGAAGCCAAAAAATGCGGCATCAAATTCGTCTGCACCATCAATTAGCCCCCTTGCCTTAACATAAGCAGGGTCATTTTTTATATTTGATGGGATAGATATGTCAATTTCATCAGCCGTAAAAAAGCTGGTTCCTTCTCGGCCCTCAATCAATAAATCCCAAAACTCTTCAATATTTTTTGCGCCAGGGAAACGACCGGCCATGCCTATAATGGCGATATCGGCGTTTGCTTTTTTGTTTTTATCTTTCTTAAATGTAAATGTCGAGGCTTTGCTCGCACCGGTAATAAAGCTAACCAGGCCACCGATCGTAGGGTATTGGTATAGTTTTGTGATGGGCACGTCGTAATTAAACTTATACTTCAGTTCGGCAACGGTTTTTAGCGCAAGCAAGGAGTTGCCGCCGAGCTCGAAGAAATTGTCGTCGGTGCCGATTTTATCCAGCAGCAACAGTTCCATCCAAATACCTGTAATGTTTTTTTCGATAGGGGTGGACGGGGCTTTATATAAAACACTTAGCTCCGGCCTTTTTAAGTCGGGTTTTGGCAAGGCTTTACGGTCGACTTTGCCGCTGGTTGTTTTTGGGAATTCTTTCACCCATACATAAGCCGATGGGTGCATAAAATCGGGCAACTGCTTTTCAATGCTCTTGCGCACATAGTCAGTATCTTGTTTATCGTTACCCGATATCATGTAGGCAACAAGGCGTTTTGAGCCAGGCACATCTTCGCGGGCAACTACTACCGCCTGCTGTATATCATTCAGTTGGTTTATTAAAACCTCTATTTCGCCTATTTCAACGCGGTTGCCGCGGATTTTTACTTGCGTGTCTCGGCGGCCTAAATAATCGATATTTCCGTCGGGCAAATAGCGGGCAAGGTCGCCCGTACGGTAAATGCGTTTTATTTTGCCGGGCGTTTCTTCCCATTGCATAAACTTTTCAGCCGTCATTTCCGGGCGGTTCAGGTAGCCATCGGCAAGGGACAGGCCTGCAACGCAAAGTTCACCGGTTTCCCCATAAGGTACTTGTTTTAACTCTTCATCCAGTATCAGTATCTCTGTTTCGTCAATCGGGATGCCTATGTTTGGCAGGGGCGGCCACTGTGTTGGGTCGCCATCCAGTTTCAATTGGGTAACTACGTGGGTTTCTGTCGGGCCGTATTGGTTGTATAAAACACATTCCCGCAATGCTGAGAAAAAGCGGACAATCTGCGGGGTTATTTTTAACTGTTCTCCTGCAGTTATCACTTCTTTTAAACAAGCCGGGAAATATTTTTCTGCGTCCGCCGCCTCAGTTAAGTACTGGAGCACCACAAATGGTAAAAATATGCGGTTTACATGGTGTTGCTCAATATAGCGCAGCAAACGATAAGGGTCAACCCGCATTTCTTCATCAACCAAAACCAGTGTGCCGCCGGTGCCTAACGTGGCAAAAATTTCCTGGAACGATACATCAAACGTTAAAGGTGCAAACTGCAACGTATTGATACCGCCAGTTGAGATCGATTCTTTTTGCTGCCACGAAAGCAAATTAGCTAACGCTGTATGGCCCATAGAAACTCCCTTTGGGGTTCCTGTTGAGCCGGAAGTATATAAAACGTAACAAGCGGATTTACTTTCAGGTATAACTGTATTGCTGGCTTCATAGTTGTTATCAGATGTTAATATATTTATGCCCAGTGGCTCGAAAAAATGCTTGTGCGATGATGTTGCCACGCACAAATCAATGCCCGAATCGGATACAATTTGCTGCAGGCGGTCTTGCGGGTAATCCGGGTCGAGGGGTAAATACGCCTTGCCGGCTTTTAAAATTGCCAAAACACTCACAATAGTTTCTAGTGCCCTGTGGGTGCTTACACCCACGTTTAGTGACGTTGGTGATTTTTTGAAGATTTGAGCCGCCAAATTATCAGCCTTATGGCCCAACTGGCCATAAGTTAAGCTTTGATTGCCAAAAATTATCGCCACTGCGTCTGGCGTTTTATTTTTTTGCAACTCGAACAGGTTATGTATCAGCAAATTGTTCATTTTTCTCTTTTGTGCTTCGGCCAGCGATTTTTGTCCCCTAAATTTATTAAAACGTTTTGAATTATAGCTTAATTGTTCAATTGTAACTTAAGTCATTATTTACCATAAAGCAAAATTTATAAAAGCGGGGTAAAAAATATACTTTAAACTAATTATAACTTTTTATACGTGTCATTGCAAAATTTGGTTATAGCCAGCCGGAATATTAAAATGCCGATGTTTACGTTAATGCTAACATTTAAACACTAATTCCACGAATTTTTTCGAATTCCACGAATTGGCCTTTTAAAGAAAAATTCTTATAATTCGCATTGACAGATGCTTATTAAAAAACAAATTCGTGTAATTCGTATTAATTAGTGTGAATTTGTGCCTGTTAAATATCTTTGCCTCCGATGATTAAAAAATACCTGTTCGTTTCATTGCTCTGTTTGTTTTCCTGTGTCAGTGCACATGCCAATTTTATTTTTAATGCCAATTGTGTTGAAGCCTATAAAGACATTTTAGCGCTGCGGATGAACGACGCCCGCGCGTTGATTAAAAAGGAAAAACAAACCAATCCTGCTAACGGCATTGTGGTATTATTGGAGAACTATATCGACTACTTCAGCCTGTTGGCATCGGAAAATAAGAATGACTACGAGCGTTTGAAAGACAATAGATCGATCCGGGTTGATGCGCTTGAGGAAAATGATAAAAACTCGCCCTGGTATTTGTTTTCGCAGGCAGAGATTTACCTGCAATGGTCGTTTTTAAAGGCGAAGTTTGGCGATTACATGTCGTCCGGCTCCGATGCTAAAAGCGCCAATAGCCTGCTAAAAGATAACAGCAAAAAATATCCCGACTTTTTACCCAACAAAAAAAGCCTGGCACTGGTAAATATCATTTTTGGAAATATACCCGCCAATTTTAGGTGGATAGCGGGGATGTTAGGAATGAAAGGCAACGTTCAATATGGCATCAACCAGTTGGTTGAGCTGAAAAAGCAACTGCCCAGATCGTCTTACAACTTTTATGATGACGAGATCATATGGTTTTTATGTGTTACCGATATCAATGTGCTCCACAGTAAAAATAGCTACGATACGCTAATAGGTTACCTGGCGGGCATGGATAATAACAGTATGCTCAAAGTGTATTTGCAGGGATACGTATCGTCAAAAACAGCGCATAACGATGAAACTATAAAGTACCTTGACGCGGCACCCAAATCGGGGCAATACATAGCTGTGCCTCCGATATATTACATGCTTGGCTGCGCCAAACTTAACCGTATGGATGGCGATACACCAGCTGCCTTAGCCCGTTACGTTAATGAGTATAAAGGTACCGCGTTTATTAAAGATGCATACTTAAAGATCGCATACTTTTATCTCCTTCAAAACGATGCTGAAAAATATGAAGAATATCGTAAGCTGGCACGCGGCAGGGGAAATACTATCGACGGAAAAGACAAAATTGCACTCCGTGAAGCAAGCGAACCGAAACCCGATATCGACCTGCTAAAGACCCGATTTTATTTCGACGGCGGTTATTATAGCAAAGCAACGGCGCAACTAGCTGGTAAAGATGTAAATAGTTTTAAGCTAACCCGGGACAAAATTCAATATTACTATTATCTGGGCCGCATTAACGACAAAATAAATAAAAACGCTGACGCAGTTTTATATTATCAAAAGGCAATTGCGCTGGGCAAGGAAACCAGCTATTATTATGCTGCCAATGCAGCCCTAATGATTGGTAATATTTACGAGGAAGTTAAAGACAATGCAAAAGCCGCAAACTACTATCACCAGGCCATCGACATGAAGGCACACGATTATCAAACTGATATTGATAATGATGCAAAAGCCGGGTTAAAGAGGATTGGTCAGTAGGTAAGGTTGCCCGGCTCGTCGGTAAAACGTACGGTTTTGCGCATGCTTTGCAGGTGATGCGCGTTTACATTTTGCTTTAGCGTGTCAAAATTGAAATCGTGATTGGTGCCGCAATCAAGCAGCGTCATGTTGGCTGATGGTTTGGTGCTTTCGTAATATTCCAAAACGTTGCTGCTCCATATCAATTGGCAATCACCTTTTACACGGGTCATAATCTCGTTTATGCCGTTTTTAAATTGGATATGCCTGATGTGCTGCGATTCCAGTTCGGCCTGGGGGAAAAATAGCAGGATATTGCCCGGTTCGTTTAAAAGTTCCGCAGCGTATTCAATACTTTCCTTTACCGACCACGCGTTAGGCTCCACAGAGAAAGAGCCAACGTACTTCAGCCACCAGTTTTTCTCCATCTGCTTTTTAACCGACATGGTATACAAGCCTTTCAGCTTTTGCTGCTTGTCAATGTGTTTAAACGCAATGTAGTAAGAGAAAAAGCCATCCAAAAACCCAAAATGGTTACACATCAACACATAGGAGTGGTTGGGCTTTATATCAACCGGCGTGATCTTCATTTTATTAAACCGCCGCCTGAAAAACCACATCAGCACAGATGAGCCCCCCCTGATAAATGGTAATGGTAACGTTTTGGCCTTAATCATCATGACAACAGCGCGGTTAATTGAGTAACAAAGTTCTTTTTTATCATCTCGTGCCCTTCATCCAACACAATTGTAGTGGCATCTTTTACTTTGGCGATAAAATCCTTTCCTATTCCCGGCGGGAACGACTTATCGCGTTTGCCAAATATAAAAATGCTTTTTATGTTTTGTTCATTTAATGCTTTCAGCAGGCGAGCCTCATCAGTTTCAAAAGTTCGCAGGTAGGTAAAACAAGCATAGAAATTAAACCTGAGTTCAGGCGTGCCAATTTCGCCATATAAAATTTTATAGGCTTCGGCGTCGATAATCCTGAGTCGTTTAAACAACTTCAACATCCGTACCAAAAAAGTTTCGTTAAGCGCCAGTTTTTCAAGCATTTTATTGCCGGTTTTGCTTTTGCTAAAAAACGGTATCAGTTTGCCGGGGTTTAAAGAGGAGGGGGCCGCAGCAATAAATTCATCCACAAGGTGTGGTAGTTCTTCGGTAACCACGCTGGCAAAATGCGTACCCATTGAGTACCCGATAATTGAAAAACGTCCGATGCTTTCGTGCCTGCAAAACTCCAATATCAAGTCGGCAAATTGCTTTTTGGTAATGCCTTTTTTAACGGCTTCAAGGCTTTGGTCTTTAAGCTTTGTTTCTTTATGGAAAAACAGGTCGAACCCGATGAAGGTGTATTTTTCTCCTAAAGTTGATTCAAGGATTTTAAACTGCTTGCCATGCATGCCATATCCGTGAAAGCCGAGCATAATTTTAGGGCCATTACCAAATTTATAGTAATGCAGCGTAACCAGGTCATTTTCAAAGTAATGGTCGGTCATGCTTTGATTATGAAATGTTTTCAATAAACGCTATCGCCCAGGCATAATTCCCATCGTGCGAAATGGAAAGGCCGATGTCAAATTTGAGCCCGTCGCGATGAATAAACGCGGTTGGTCTGCCAACGGGCTTATCTCTAAGTATTTCGATTTTTTTTGGCCCAAGAGCCGATGGATCAACCTGTTTTATGGCTTTGTAAACAGCCTCCTTAGCGGCCCATGTTGAAGCATAACGGAGCAGCGGGTTTTCAAACTGCTCGCAATAAGCTATTTCGTTTTCAGTATAAACTTTGGCTTTAAACGATGGTGTAAACGATTTTTCGAAGTCAGGAATAAACACAATATCGTTGCCTGCCGAAAATTTTTGAGCGGGTATCAGTTCTTCCAGTGCTGTTTTAATTTCCTTCTCCATCTACACCAAGCCCCATAACGTTAAACCCGCCATCAACAAAATGAATATTACCGGTAACTTTTTTTGATAAGTCAGAAAAGTAGTACAGCGCGGCATCGCCAACATCACCAGCGTCGATGTTACCAAGCGGGGCCGTAAATTTGCCCATCTTACGCAGCTTGCGCACGCCGAAAATACCGCCTGACGATGTCGTCATCACCAAACCTGCCGAAATAGCATTCACCCGCACACCTGTGCCTCTGAAATGGCTGGCGAGGTATATCATGATATTTTCTAATGCGGCCTTGCAAATAGCCATGCCAGCATAGCCTGGAAATACCCTTTGTGAAGCGTTATAGGTAAGCGTTAAAATAGACGCGCCTTTTGCCAGCAGGGGCTGGGCTACCCGTGCAACACGCAAAAGCGAATAAGCGCTGATATTAAACGCATCCATAAAATCATCAAACGGGATATCTATATAAGATGGCGCCGGCTCGTTGCTGCCCGGCAAGCTGTAACACATCACCGACTGGCTGCCAAAGGCCACACCGTGCAGCACATAATCTATCGGCCCCGCAGTGTCATACACCATCCGCATAAAGGCGCTTATTTCCTCTTCGGACCTTATTTCAACCTGGGCAGATAAAGCGGTATCCATGCCATTTTGCTGCATCAGGTATAAAACTTCGTTTTTAGTGTCTGCAACATAGCTTAGGGCCACCTTGCAACCCGAACGGTGTAATTTTACAGCAATATCATACGCTATGGAGCTTTCGTTCCGAACACCGAATATTACCGCAACCTTATTTGTATTATCTATCATCCCGTGAAACTGCCATGGCGCTGTTGGTGCCGCCAAAACCATAATTTAAACAAACTATTTGGTTAATTTCCTTCTCTACTATTTCCTGCGAAATTAAGTGCCGGTAAGCTGCTGCAGGTTTGTCTGAGCCCTGCCAGCCGTCTTTCTTCTGGAAGTTTTCCGGCTCGGTATTTAACTCGTCGGAATTGATACAGGGCAATACTTTTTGATTTTTAAGCATTAGCAGGGTTGCAATAAACTCTACCGACCCTGCCGCCCCAAGCATGTGGCCGAACTGCGCCTTTGGTGCAGCTACATGGTAGCCGTCTTCGCCTAAAGTGTCGACAACGCTTATCAGCTCTAAAATATCTCCAACCGGGGTAGCCGTGCCGTGCACTTTAACTACTTCGGGTTTAATTTCGGCATCCGCCATTAAGCCTTTCCACAAACGGCGCTGCCCATCGTACGATGGATAGAACATGTTGCCGTCACCGTCGGAGTTATTGAAGTAGCCATCTATAACGCCCAATATGTTTGCACCTCGCGCCTTTGCCATTTCATATTCTTCAAGCGCCACAATACCGGCGCCAAATGAACAAACAAAACCATTACGTTTTACATCAAAAGGGCGTGAACTTTGCTCAGGTGCAAAACCTTTGCTCAATACCTGCATGGCGTCAAAGCCGATAAAAGTTTCCAGAGCAGTACCTTCAACACCGCCGCAAATAGCACGGTCCTGCAATCCGAATTTTATCAGGCGATAGGCATAACCGATATTTCCAAGCCCTGTAGCACAGGCTGATATAATAGACTCGCAGACGCCTTTATTTCTTATCAGGCACGATACGTTGGCTGCCTCGCGGTACGACATAGCCCTGTCTACAGTATGTGAACCAGCCATTCGGGTTTTTTTGCCCAGTTCGTAAAATGCGTGCCATGCGTGGCGCGATACCACGTTGCCGCCGCCGCCCGAAGCAACAACCACGCCGGTTTGTTCCGATTCGGTTTCTTCCTTTGTCCACCCCGCCATTTCAATTGATTCCAGCGCGCCGATCATGGCCCAAACACAACCGAGGTCGGCTGTAGCCAGGTTAAGGTCGGGTATCCGACCAAGGTGGTCTACGTAGGTTTCCGGCCATTCTGTTTCCGGTACCGGGTGAATAGCTTCCAGGTTCATTTCCGGCTCGGTAATATAACCGGCCACGGTCGAACGGATTTGCTTGGGGTATTGCAGCGCTTTGGGCCATTCGCGTATCAGGCTCTGGCCGGTAAATAATTTTTTATCAAACTCCTCAAGCCCCGCACAGGTTGGAAAAGCCCCGCCCATACCAACAACTGCAACTCTTCGTCCTGCTACACTCATAAATTATTTATTTGCACTGCGTTCCATAACCATAATGATCAAATCGATAACATCCTTAACTTTCGAACCCATACGGTCGATGTCCTCATCCTCAAACTCTATGTCGAATTTTTGCTCCACCTTAGCTGCAATGTTGATCAACTCGGTTGATGGGGTGTCCATATCAGTTAAAAAGTCGGTTTCTTCGGTAACACCCTCCAATTTTGCCGGGTCAATTGTGCGTACAGTACGCAGTACTTCCAGTAAACCTTCAAGTATCTCTTGTCTTTCGTTTGCCATATTATGCTAATTTGTTAAATTGTTCTATCAGTATTGCCCGGCCGGTAATGTCGTGCAGCTCGGCCACTTTTATAAAATCTTTGCTAATATCATACTTTAATAATCTTTCCTCGGTAAAATCACTAAAATATTCATCCAAATCGAGCCCTTTTGGTACCCGGTAAATGCGTCCATCGCAAACCATTTGCCGCCATTTCCAGAATGTTATGTTGCCGATGCTGATAAATGTATCGCCAAGCTCCAGGTAATTCTGAAAGTTGACATTGCCAATGCTGATAAAAGCCGGTACAAATGTATCCCTCAATACATCAGGCAAACAATTTTGTTTGCGGCATTGCAGGAAAGTGGCGCACGATACGATTGTGGCCTGGGCGAACGCCTCTATCTGGTCGACCCCGCGGAATACATTGAAGTGGTCTTCAACATCCCGTTCGGTGGGAGAGTAGCTGGCTACTATGCCTTTGTTGGGCGAATGCCAATGGTAAGCGCTCACCAGTCGCTTGGTTGGGCCATGAAGCAGTAAATTTACAGGGTCCACACCAACCAGGTTACCGTGTTGAATAATATCCAAATAAACTTCTTTTTCTTCGTCTGTCATATTAAGCCGCCGTTGATGTGGATATTTGTGCCGTTAATGTATGATGCCTTGTCTGATAGCAGGAACTCAATTGTATCCGCCACATCATCAACCCTTCCAAATCGTTTAGCCGGTATCATATTAAAATATTTCTGTTTGATAGCTTCAGGTATGCCTGCGGTCATATCGGTTTCTATAAAACCGGGTGAGACGCTTAATACCCTTATTTTGTGCTCGGTATTTGTGGCGGCCGCCTCTTGCGCCAACGAGCGTGATAGCGCTGCTAAGCCCGCTTTGGTAGCTGCATAAACCGACTGAAACGCATTGCCGCTTTCGCCTACAACCGAGCTGACGTTAATAATAACCCCCTCCTGTGTAAGGCTGAATATTTTCATAGCTGTTTTGCAGATCAATATCGGAGCTTTTAAATTTACATTCAGCATGGCGTCAATTTCGCGCTCGGGCTGATAGTTTAGGGGTTTGTCATAAGTTACGCCGGCATTGTTGATTACGCCGTATAAGTCGCCATGTTCTTTTTTTAGCTGCTTACAAAAGGTATTGATGGCTTCAGCGTCCGAAAAATCGGCGTATAAAATATGGCTACCCGGGATGACCTCAGTAAAACTTTCGGGTTTTGATGCGTGTAATATTAACGTATATTGGCCTGATAGCTTTTTCGAAATGGCCAGCCCTAAACCCTTACTGGCACCGGTAATTAATATTTTTCGTTTCTCCATCAGGACTGTTATAGTGATTAGAGGTTGGAGATCAGAGGCTAGGTTAACAAATCGTTAAACTTCGTCTAAATCTTTACAGCAAATATGTTGATTTATAATAATAATTTCGGCAAGTTGTTTTAATATTCGACCTGTAAATAGTGAACCCTGAGACTTACGGAGGTTCAAAAACTTCGTAAGTCTTCCACAAACTAAAAAATATGTTCCGTAAATATTTTATTTTCAGTATTTTATATTTGTTGATACTGCCAATCTCTAGCTTTTCGCAGCAAAAAAAAGCCTTTAAAATTGTGCCGCTTGGTGTAAAAGGTGGTGCTGACGAAAGCAATCTCTCAGCCTATATGGTGGCTGCATCTGAAACCAACGACTATATCTGTCTTGATGCGGGGACGCTGCATGCCGGTATTGAAAAGGCCATCGCCAATAAAGTGTTTAGTCTACCTGTTGAGCAAGTGCTCCGCAAATACATCAAAGGCTATTTTATTTCGCACGCCCATCTCGACCATCTCGCCGGGCTGATCATCAATTCGCCGGACGACACCGCCAAGACCATTTATGGGCTGGCAAGTACATTACAAACCATCAAAACGCATTATTTTACCTGGGATAGCTGGGCCAATTTTTCCGATGAGGGCGATGCGCCGTTGCTAAAAAAATACCATTACCAGCCATTATTGCCCGACAGTAGCATCGCCATAAAAAATACGTCAATGACGGTTATCGCCTACCCGTTAAGCCATTCCAATCTTACTAGTACCGCATTTTTAGTAAAAAGCAATGGTGCTTATATTTTGTATTTAGGCGATACCGGTCCGGATGAGATTGAAAAAAGCAACAAGCTGCATAAACTATGGGAAGTGGTTGCTCGGTTGATAAGAAGCAAAAAGCTTAAAGCTATAATGATTGAAACCTCGTTCCCGAATATTCAGCCCGATAAAACGCTGTTCGGTCATTTCACCCCCAACTGGCTAATGAAGGAAATGAATAACCTGGCAGTTTTAACTGGAGCGGACGCGATTAAAGGATTTAATTTGATAATAACGCACGTAAAACCGCCACAGGTTAATATTGATAAAATAAAAGCAGAAGTAAAAGCGGCGAATAAATTGGGATTTAATTTGATTTTCCCGGAGCAGGGGAAGGAGATAGATTTATGAACTTTTCCAAGAAGCAATATTTTACGCCTTGGAAAACTAACCGACGTTTTAAATATGAACAACATAAGCATCAAACGAATTTACAATCCCGCAGAAGAACCTGACGGGTTTAGAATATTAGTTGACCGTTTATGGCCCCGTGGCATGAAAAAGGAAGACGCCGCGATTGACCTTTGGCTGAAGGCTGTTGCCCCAACAGATGCACTGCGCAAATGGTACCACCATGATGGCGGCAGGTGGGATGAATTCAGGCACAAATATGTGCTGGAACTGAAAGACAACCCTGCAGTTAATGACTTATTGTTGTTAATAAAGGAGCACAAAACAGTTACGTTGCTATATGCAGCAAGGGATGCAGAGCAAAATCATGCGCTGGTTTTGCTGGAATTTTTGCAAAATCATTAATAAGGATAGGTTTTGAACTTTGCCGCAAAGCGTTCCATTTTTCCACGCGGAACACCTGGAACGCTTTGGAATATGCTAATTATCAGGAATTTAAATTTTAATGTATTTGTGGATACCTCCACCAGGTCGCCAACAAGCAGAGGAACATTTGGTGTTCAAAAAGCCAGTGTACAGGTGGTGTTAACGGAATTTATTGGTGTATAACCGCTAAATGCAATCAGTGCTCGAAAATAATTTGCTCTTCTGCTACGCCCAGACCTTTTAGGCTATCAATCATATCAGTGGTGAATTTATCCGGACCGCATACATAATAGTTTGCGAATTTGCCGGCATATGTACTGAGCATGGTTTTATCAATGATTTTTCCGTCCGGAACTTTAATCACATTAATAAAATTTTCGCCCAGCAATTCCGTCAACTCATCCTTCAAAATAATATCGGCAGGGGAGTGGTTGGCAAATAGCTGCACGTTGCCCGCCAGCTTTCCATCTATTTTTAATTGCCTAAGTATCGATATAAATGGGGTAATGCCTGCACCGCCTGCAATAAACAGACCGGGCTGATGGTAAGCAATGGCGCCAAATACTTCATGAATAATTAATTCGTCGCCGGCAATAATGTCCGCGAGCTTTTCTGTAATGCCGTTATTGCCCTTGTAAATTTTAATAGTAAATTCAAGGTGATCGTCGGTGTTAACTGATGTAAATGTAAATGGCCGCAGCTCATCCTCGAGGCCAGGTTTGTTTATGGATACATCAGTAGCCTGGCCGGATACATAAGTGTACCCGGCTGGTTTTTCTACTTTAAATCTTTTAACGTTGTGGGTTACAAATCCGGTTTCTAAAACTTTAACCAGGTGCTTTTCCATTATATTGTTTTTTGAGATAGTTTTGAAAGTGAGAAAGCACCGATAGCCATAGCCCAATCACGAACCGCAACATCATAATAGTTAGCTGCTGCAATCAAATTCAACGCTATTAGTACCAACCAGGCGCTTACCAGTAAACCACCCTTTTGCGGGCTTATAAATACTAATATACCTGCAATAATTTCAATTACGCCAACAATCGACATAAAAACATGGTCGCTTACGGGCAATGCCGATTTTAATGCCGGACTTAGATAGTGTGCCCAGTCGGTAAGCAGGTTGGTGAATTTATCGGCCCCGGCAACAATGGGAATAAGCCCGTAGGTAAACTTTAAAATAGTTTGTACCCGGGTTGTGTTACTTGTGTTTTGCTCCATTTTATTGATTTTTTAAACATTAGAGAGAGGCTGCTTAAAAAGGGTTACAAAATGGGTTGTGGTGAGTGGTTGAAGACACCGGTAAGCATTAATCCAGCAACTCTAAAACGTACGTCAGAATCCACCGGTACTCATCAATCAAAAAGGGATAATCTAATCGGGCTCTGCCGGTTTGTTTGAAGCCGTACGATTCGTAGAATAACTTTGCGGGACTACTCTCCATAACCTGTAATAACAGTGTGGTGCATTGTTTTTTGTTTGCAAAGTCGAAAATGAAATTCATAACGGTTTTGCCGATACCTTTACCAGTGGCCGATTGTAGTAAATATAGCTTTTCTATTTCCAGGCATTTTTTTTCGGAATTAAGCGAGCTTAGGCTTTCTTTTAATTTGAAATAACCAACCAGTTCATCATCGGCGTAAACGAAAAAATAATAAACGCCGGGTTTCGCTATATCTGTTTTAAAGTCAGCCGTATCATAAAATTTTTTAAGATAAGCTTCAGCTTCATCGAGCCATAAATAGTTGTAGGTTTGTTTGTAGGATGTTATGGCAATTTCGGCTAATAAATAAAGCTGGCTAATATCGCACTGTGTTATGGTTATCAATTTGATGGACTTGATTAATCAGGTATTTTACAATTTTTGTAACCCTTTTGCATCAGGATACACTATAGTTTAATAAAATCCTGTTTTTAATGATTACGGCCAAAGATACTTTTAATTTAAAAATGAGCGACGAAGAAATTGTTGATAGGGTAGTTAAAGGTGAACAACACTTGTACGAGCATTTAATGCGCAAGTATAACCAACGGATGTATCGCATCAGTATGTCGATTATTAATGATGATAAAGAGGCGGAAGATATTATGCAAACGGCTTACATAAATGCTTACCAGCAGTTAAAAAATTTCCAGGGCCGCAGCAGCTTTGGGACGTGGCTGACCCGGATATTGATATACGAAAGCCTGCTGCATAAAAAAAGAAAATTAAAACTTCAAAAAGTGCTGATGGAAAAACCTGGTAACGATTATCATAACGATACCCCACTAAAGGGGCTGATGAATAAAGAACTAAAAGGACTGCTTGAAAGAGCGGTTGCCCGATTGCCCGAAAAATACAGGCTGGTATTTGTAATGCGCGAGGTGCAGGAAATGAGTACTAATGAGACAATGGAAGCGCTTAATATTGGCGAATCGAACGTGAAAATCCGCTTGAGCCGTGCTAAAGAAATGCTGCGCGACGAATTGGATAGTTACTGGCGGCCGCAACAATTGTTTGAATTTAATTTAGTTAGATGCGATGTGGTGGTTGATTTTGTAATGCAGAGAATTGGGGCCACTCAATGCGATTAGATTTACGAAGTTTTACAACTTCGTAAATCTTTTTTAACATTTTATTTAGTTGCTTTTTTTACAGGCGCGGCTTTTGTAGTTGTTTCCTTTTTTACAGCTTTTGGCGCAGCTACAGCAGGCTTGCTATCAACGGCAGCAAGTTTTTGGGCTTTTGCAACCGGCACAGCACTAGCTTCAGCTTTTACCTTTGTGGCTTTAACATGTTCGCTTTTTACCGGTTTTGCCAGTTTTTTTGCCAATTGTTTAGCCGCTTTCTCAATGTCTTTTTCAATTTTTTTGGTAGTATGGCCAAGTTTTGTGGCAAATACTCTCAATTCTTTTATTAAATTTTCTTTAATAGTTTTCTTTTCTGCTGCATGTGCAGCTTTAGCGGCCGATTTTGTTTTTTCTTCTTTCATAGTTTAAGGATTGCTGCAAATGTAGGTTATATTAAAGTTAGTTCAATGTTATCATTATGTTAACAGTGATTTTGTGCATTAATATTGAGTTATTAATACCTTAGTAATGAGATG
Organism: Mucilaginibacter flavidus; assembly: GCF_024055575.1. Taxonomy (GTDB): domain Bacteria; phylum Bacteroidota; class Bacteroidia; order Sphingobacteriales; family Sphingobacteriaceae; genus Mucilaginibacter; species Mucilaginibacter flavidus. Next base: position 282,048 of record NZ_JAMXOE010000003.1, read on the forward strand.
ATTATTATTTTAATTGCTTTTTACTGCACCAATACTGCTCACAATTGTACATTTTATTGGTGACAACCTGTATAAATGACATTACATATTTGCTTAAAACAAATTAAAAATGTAATTCTGTTGTGTAAACCGCTGCCATCAGCTTAAATATCCCGGATGAAAAAACTATTGCTGCTATTGTTGCTTTGCCTGCCTGCATTTATAAAGGCACAAAGCAGTATCCACCCCGAAAACTTGCGTTGCGAATACCTGGTAAATCCGGAAGGCATTGATGAGCCTCTACCTCGCCTAAGCTGGACATTAGCCGCCATCAACGTACATGCTTTTGCACAAAGACAGACTGCATACAGGGTGTTGGTTAGTTCATCGGCAGAGATTTTAAATGCTGGTAAAGGTGATATGTGGGATTCGGGCTGGGTAAAGTCGGATGAGATGCAGCATGTGGTTTATGGCGGAAATCCGCTGGTATCTGATAAATTATACTGTTGGAAAGTTTGCGTTAACGATGAGTTGGGAAAGACTTCAGGCTGGAGTTCGGCGGCACATTGGAGCACCGGTTTATATAATCATGCAGAATGGTCTGCCGCATGGATCGGTACAGGCGATGTGAACGACCCCACACAGGTAGATTGCACCATAGCCGACCCGTGGTTACGCAAGACCTTTGATTTAACAGTAAAACCTGCAAAAGCGATGATGTTTGTTGCATCAATAGGCTACCACGAGTTGTATGTAAATGGCAAAAAAATAGGGGAAGATGTGCTTTCGCCCTGCGTGAGTGATAATACTAAAAGAGCAAGATATGTGGCCTATGATATAAGTAGAGAATTAAAGCCCGGCAAAAATGTAGTGTCGTTATGGCTGGGGGCCTCATGGTCGATATACGCGTCATATCATACTGACGACAAACCGCTTGCGCCGATTGTAACCGCGCAGGCTGATTTATATAATGCAGTTGGTGACAAACAGCCGGCGATGCGCATAAAAACTGACGATACCTGGAAGACCCACCCAAGCCCTAATAAGCTTTTGGAACAATGGAAATTCCTGAACATGGGCGGCGAGCTTTGGGATGCATCAAAAGAAATACCCGACTGGAACCTGGCGAGCTGTGATGAAACTACCTGGAAGCAGGCAGTGGTGTATCATCCGCGGTTAACGCTTTCGGCTCAGATGGTTGAGCCCAATCGCTTGTATCACGAAATTCACCCGATAGCAATTGAGCAGCGCGTTGATGGAACGTTTCGGGTTGACATGGGAATAAACTTTTCCGGCTGGACGGAGATTAAGTTGAAAGGCCAGCCAGGGCAGCGTATTGATATTAAGTTTTCTGAACGCGAAAAAGAAGATATGACGTTTCGTATACATAGCGCCTATATTTTAGGGGCAAGCGGCGAGGGTACATTTAAAAACCGTTTTAATTACAGTTCGGGTAGGTGGATAACCATCAGTGGCTTAAAAGATAAGCCAGCGTTGACCGATATTAAAGGCTGGGTAGTGCGCACCGCTTACGATAATGCTGCCACATTCGCCTGCTCCGACTCGTTACAAAACTGGATTTATGATAAAGTGCGCTGGAATTTTGAAAATCTCTCGTTGGGTGGTTACGTAGTTGATTGCCCGCAACGCGAACGCATGGGTTACGGCGGCGACTCGCATGCTACATCCGAATCAGGCTTATACACATACCAGCTTGGGGCATTTTATACCAAATGGATGGAAGACTGGCGCGATGTACAGGGCACCCGCTCGATGGATGCGACAAACTATGGCGGTAATGCTGATTATGGTATTTTACCGCATACGGCGCCTACATATTGGGGTGGTGGCGGGCCTGGTTGGGGCGGTATTGTAATATCGCTGCCATGGCTGCTTTACCAGCAACAGGGCGATACCCGTGTGCTTGAAAAGAATTTTGATTTGATAAAAAATTGGCTGGCATTTTTAAACTCACATGCGCAGAATAATATGCTGGTACGCTTCGGCGGCGACTGGGATTTTTTAGGCGACTGGCTATGGCCCAATGCAGGTGTTGAAGGAATGAATAATGGCAAGCCGCAAAATATATGCTTTAACAACTGCTACTGGGTTTATAACCTGCGTACTGCCGCTAAAATTGCCCGGCAAATAGGCCGCAAGGAAGAAGCCCTGCAATGGGAGAAGCAAGCTGCCATAACCAGCATGGCCATACAGGCTGCCTACTATCACGAAGACGACCACAGTTATGCCGATAGTTCGATGGGAGATTTAGCTGCGGCGCTATTAGCAGAAGTACCACCGCCCGCGTTACGTGATTTGGTAATTAAAAGGCTGGAAAATGAAATATTGGTGGTACGCAAAGGGCATATCCACGTGGGTATTACAGGCGGGGCCATGCTGTTTAAACTGTTACGCAGTTTGGGCCGTGATGATTTGATTTACTCCATGACGTCGCAAACTGATTACCCGGGTTGGGGATATATGAAGGCAAACGGGGCTACCAGTCTTTGGGAAATGTGGGAAAAGGATTTGCCCGGTCACTCGTTGCTGCATAGTTCTTATTTGTACCCGGGCGCATGGTATATTGATGGCGTTGCCGGGATCCGCCGCGACCCGGATGTACAAGGCTTTAAAAAGTTTGCCATCCATCCGCCTAAACTAACTGAACAGCAGATGACCTGGGCTAAAGCAAGCTACGATTCGCCGGCGGGCTTGATAAAATCCGCCTGGGAGCGTAAAAACGGCAGTCTTTACTTATCCGTAACCGTGCCGCCTGGCACAACAGCTACAGCATATTTTCCTGCACCTAATATAGCCGGCGTTAAGGTGTCTTCGGCTTACGCAAAATATATCGGCAGTAAAAATGGATATTTAGAATATCATTTGCCTGCAGGAGAATACACGCTATCCGGTAAGGAAATGCACCAATAAAAAGCTAATGTTATGACCATTAACAACTCAATATCCAATCGCACCAATGCAGCTCCCGGTAAAGCGCCGGTTGAACTGGACTTGTCCGGCTTTTTATATGAAGCGATTGATACTGCTGAGTTTATGGATGTGAGTAGCTGGAAGCTGGTTTTTGATGAAATTCCGGTCGACCCTTATATAAAAGAAGGCTATCGCTATAAATCGATAGGTTGGTTCAGAATAAAGCATCAAATGGCTGATGCGGTAGCAGAGATTGATGAGCATATAAAAACGGTGAATGAGTTAAGTGGGTTGAATGATGTTGAAAGCAGCCGCTACCTAAGTACAAGCAAACCCGCCTGGCACTCGGATGAAACAGGCTATAGCTGTTGGCATTTGCCGCAATATGCTATGCAACAATCCATTTTGTACAACCCGGTTCATGGTGGCATGCGCCGGGAATATCCGCCTATAGGTAGCGATATAACTGACAGCGCCGACTTTCACAAGCTGTTAATTAAATACGCGACATTTTTTGGTTGGGGCGACGCTATTGTGTTGGTACAGTTTCAAAGGGTTGATTGCAATACCATTCGCGTCGGTTTACCCGCTGTTGAGGGCTTTCACCAGGACGGCAACCGCCACGTAGGCATGTTGGTGGTTAACCGCAATAACCTGGCTGTTGACTCGGGTGTGAGCCAGTATGTGATGGATGACAATGGCAAAAAAACGGACGAAATGATATTTAATGCCATGGTACCTGCAGGGCAACTGATTTTCTGGAATGATAAAAGGGTATGGCATTATGGCACCGAGATTAAAGTTGCAGATGCCAATGCAAATGGGGGCAGGGGTACCAGGGATATCATCATCATGAGTGCAAAAATACCGCCGGCCAACATGCCCATAGGGCCGGTTCCTGCACAATTTAAGTAAATTGCACTTGAAAATTAGAAGTTTAACGCTTAAATTGCTCCATTATCGCTGTAAGAATACCCTAAAATTCTCCCTAAAAAAATGAGCATTAACCGCAGTATTAAATACTATTTTATATTTTTTTTTCTGTTAGCTACCTGCCCGGCTGTTTTGGCACAGGGCTCTGCAACTGCCAATGATACATTAAAAGGCCTAATCAATGTCACGCTTACTAATCAAACTGCGAAACTTTTTGTTCATTACGATAAAACGGTCTATCTCCCCAGCGAAAATATTTGGTTTACCGCCTACCTGCTCAATACCGATGCACTCCGAAGTAGCGGAGATATACTTTCTGTAGCTATCATAAAAAATACAGATCATACTATTGCTGTACAAAAAAAGTTCGTTATAACAGGGGCGGCATCCTCAGGTGGCATCTTAGTTCCGGATAGTATTGCAACGGGCGACTATTCCGTACTTGCTTACACTAATCATTTTGTAAAAGGAAAACCCGATGCAATATTTACACAGCGCATCGCTATTAAGCGCATTGAGCAGCCCGATACAAAAACTAAGTCACAGCTCGTTCAAGCTCCGGCATTAACCCGGACCGATTCTGCCAAAATCAGCATTAAATTTTATCCGGAAGGCGGTAACTTGGTGGCAAATTTACCCCAATTTGTTGGTTGGGAAGCTAAAGACAGTGCGGGCGCGTTGTTGAAGTTAAAAGCAGTGCTTTTAAAGGATGGGGAATTTATCGATACAGTCGAAACCTCTGCATTTGGCATGGGTAGATTTTTTATAAGGCCTAAACCCGGAAGCAGCTATGCATTAAAGACAATTGGTTTTGATAACAAGGGCCAGTTCAGTTTGCCGGCGGCAATGGAGCAAGGCGCTGTGATTACCCTGTCATCCGCAATAGCGCGCGATACTTTAGCTTTTAAAGTCGCCGGTACACTCAACGGTAAAGTTCATGTTGTGATTCATAACAACCAGCAGGTATTTTATGCATTAACAAATATCGAACTTAAAAAACACGGCGTTTTTAAAGTAGCCCTGGATAGTTTACCCCGGGGGTTGGCCACGATTACCGTTTATAACGAAAATTTGCAGCCCTGCGCCGAACGTGTTTTTTTTGCACATTATGACAAGGCGGCGGCCCTGCAAATAGTTGCGGATCAGGCAAAATATGGTAAAAGAAAGAAGGTTATTTTACATCTCACTTTTAATTCTTCCACATCCAAACAAGGCCTGGTGTCTGTAGCATGTGTGCGTACCAACCGTATTGACCGTAAGAATTTCAATGATATTGAAAGTTTTGCCTATTTGGAAAGTTCGATAAACAACCTGGCATTTTCATTCGATAACCGTAATTCAACCGAAAAGAAAAAATACCTGGAGGACGTTTTGCTGGTACATGGATGGAGAAGATATATTGAAGATACTCCGCAACAAAATTACCATCAAAACGATACCTCCTTTCGGTTTCATGGTATAGTCACAATTCACAATAAACCGCTAAAGAAACCTAAAATGCTGATGTTCTTTGGCGATTCGGTAACCAGGCCTATACTTACTGACAGCATCGGCAGATTTGAAATGGCCACAACAGATTTACTTACGCACAGGGACAAAAAACTGACGATAATGGCCACCGGTGATGATGCAGAAAACTTCCTCATCAGGCTAGTTGACCCGTATGGCCCGCTAAATCAAAACATAGCCAAGTCATTACCAGCGTATAGTATATCGGCACCTTTAAAAATGAGTGATCAAAACGATGAGATTTCAATTTTAGAAAATAGGATATTGCTTAAGCAGGTGACTATTAAGGGCAGCAAAGGTGATGAATATGGTACAGGTCCTAATAAATGCGGCGATTATGTATGCAGATACAATTATTTAAACTGTCCAAGTTTTGGGCACAATAGAGATAGCCATCCACCGGTTAAAGGAGAGGTATATTTGGTGCCGGGGGGAGGGACAACAATGTACCAGGGCTGCCAGCCGCAACCTGCCAAGGGGACTCATTTTGACGGAATTAATATAAAAAAAGAGTTTTATCCATACGGGGAAAGCGATATTATTTTATCCGAGCCGTTATATGAAAATACCTTGTTATGGAAAAATCAACTTCAGTTAGATGAAAACAAAGGAACGATACTTAGCTTTTATACCGGCGACATAAAAGCCGGGTTTACGGTAATTGCCCAGGGCATCACAGATAATGGGGTGTTGTTTGACGAACAGCATTTTGAGGTTGAATAAGCCCGGTTTTATTATCATTATTTAAAGACAAAACCAGCCATGCAGCAAGGTGTAGTGTTTTTTAACAAGATGCTCGAGCTAACTGTCATCGATTTTTTCACCAGCAAAATGGGGATAGAGGATTTGGGTTATAAAGGTAACCCCCCAGTCAAATGGGAGGGGGGCACAGAACGTATTGAAGAAATACGGGTTGGAAAATGTGTGATTTTTGCGGAGACACAATACTTTGTGGCTCTGAATAATGCCGAAAAACATGTTCGTTACCTGTCAGCGGGAGACACAAGTATTGTGTCTCCCTACATTAAAAAATGCCACCCATTACGGAGTGGCATTCAACTATTAATGGTTTAGGGTATGGGCATTTATTAAAAATCCAAATCGCCGATATAGACGGCACCACCGCCGGCTTCTTTCTTCATCTGCATCACAATTATCTCCTTCTTTTCCTGCGGGGTGCCGTAGTTACCTTGTGTTTATCCAGGATGCAGAAATGGAATTGATTCCATAAATAATTTGAAAAAAATAATTATTATCAGCGCAGGGAACTACCTCGCGCTAAAAAGAAGCAGACCTTTTAAGCAATAAAATCTTAATTTAGTCCGCCCTATATTTATAAACCCACATGAAACGACTAACCATATTTTTATTGCTGGTAAGCTTTACGGCCTATGGCCAACAACAGACCGCACCCAACCATAAAAAAGCAATCATCGTACTTACTTATGATGATGCTATTATGTCGCAATTGAATATTGCTATCCCACAATTGGATTCTGCGCATTTGAAGGGCACTTTTTTCCTGACGGGGAATATAACACCGCAAGTATTACCACGCTGGCGTGAAGCATTTAATCACGGGCACGAACTGGCCAATCATACACTTTACCACCCTTGTTTATTAACCAACGTAAAAGGTAACCCCATTAATAATTCCGAAAATTATACAGTCTACGGCATTCTGCGTGAAATAGGGATGATGAATAATTTTTTATATGCCATTGATGGCGCGTCGACACATACTTATGCATACCCCTGCACCGAATCGAAAGTTGGCGGGGTTGATTATGTCGACTCGCTGCGTAAGTCGGGCTTGGTAAAATATGCACGCATGGGTGGCGACCAAAATGCTATAGTTACTGATTACAGCAAGCTCGACCCACTGCTGGTACCCTCGTGGGCGGTGGTTGGTAATTATACCGGCAACGATTTAATTGCTTTTGTAAAAAAAGTACAGGCAAGCGGCGGTATGGGTGTGTTTATGTTTCATGGCGTAGGCGGCGATTACCTGGTTACTTCCGCACAGGCACACCGCGAGCTGCTTAAATATCTGAGTCAGCATAAGGATGAGGTTTGGGTAACTACCTTTAAGGGGGCGATGGAGTATGTTAGTGGGAAGTAGCTCATAGTTGATGGTTCATAGTTCATAGTCGCCGCAGCTTTTCCACGATTAAATCACCACCCTGAAAGTCAAGTTTATCCTTGCCCGCATAGGTTTAATTGATTTAGCTATGCGGTGTTCCCAGTTTTCCTGCAATCCGCCTTTCATTAGCAGGAATGAGCCATGCTCCAATCGTATCGAATATTTTTCGCTGTGGTCTTGCTTATTGCGGATATCGAAACTGCGTACCTGCCCAATGCTAACCGAGGCAATGATGGGGTTGCGGCCCAGTACGCTTTCCCGGTCGCTGTGCCATGCTACTGAGTCGTTGCCATCGCGGTAGTAATTCAGCAATACGCTATTAAATTTAACGCCGGCAAAAGGTTCTACTTTATGCTTAATCATCAGCAAATCATCCGTCCATGGCCAGGGGTTGGCAATTTTTCCCGCTACTGAATAATCAGTGCCCGGGTCACCGTACCAGGTGCTCAGGCGTGGAGTAGGGTATTCCTTGTCCCACATTTTTTGTATGGTTTGTTTCCAGGGTGTTTCGTTGATAAATTTATCCAGTAAATGGTCGCTTTCCTGTTGGGTGAAAAATCCCGGGCTGTAATCTAATAATTCAATAGGCAGCCCTTTGCTTTGACCGGCTTCGGCAAAAAAGCTTAATTGTTCTGTTAGCATACGCACTAATCCTTTCCTTTATCTATTTTCATTGTAGAGACGGAATATTTTCCGTCTCAGACCGATAACACATAGAACGTTACAATTACCCTGCACGCGGGAGACGCAAAATATTGCGTCTCTATATCGAAATGTTTATAACATCAAATAACCTCCACATAATTAATAATAAACTTTCCCAGCTGTTCCTGCTCGGTTACGGTTAATTCATTGCCGTCGTATATCCAGTAACCTTCGGGGTCAAACAATATCTGGCCCAGGTAATCCGGGTTTTTCTCATCGGGCAGGTGGCGGGTGTTGGCACCATAGGCCACGTATAATTTATAGGTGAGCGCCCTGTTGTCGTCATCTATGTCGGGCACTACGCGCACAATTTCGTCGGGGCCCTGCCTGCGCTTAACCCATGCTTTGGCTTCTTTCAGCAAAAAAGTAGTATTCATAACCTGTTTACTTAAAATGATAAAAACAAAAGTGGAAAATATTTTGTAATAATTTATATAAAATGCTAAAAAAATTAGCATAACTTTACAGTCCGGGAAAATTTAGAGTTCATGGTCGACGCAAAAAAAGATATCATTAGCCAGTTGCAAAAAGATATTTTGCTTTGGGAGGGCTTTAAGCCCCCGCCACCGGGCGCTGCCGGTTTGGCCGGGCTGGGCCCTGTGGAGGGTGCTTTTCCTAATGGCGTATTCCCGGCAGGTGCGGTACATGAGTTTTTAAGTACAGAACCCGAACATGCAGCAGCGGCAGGGGGCTTTATTAATGGTCTGCTGTCGGCATTGATGCAGCAAGGGGGCGCATGTTTGTGGATCAGCCAGTCGCGCACCCTATTTCCGCCGGCACTGAAAACTTTTGGCGTTGAGCCCGACCGGATTATTTTTATCGACCTAAAAAAGGAAAAAGACGTGCTTTGGGCCACCGAAGAAGCCTTGAAATGTGAAGGACTTGCTGCGGTAGTGGCCGAAGTGCGCGAGATAAGTTTTACCGAATCGCGGCGGCTGCAGCTGGCGGTTGAGCAAAGCAGGGTGACGGGTTTTATCCTTCGCGGTGTAACACGTAAGCTAAGTACTACCGCCTGTGTTGCCCGCTGGAAAATTACCCCGTTACCGAGCGAACTGGAGGCCGATATGCCGGGTGTGGGACATCCGCGGTGGAATGTGGAGTTGCTAAAGGTACGCAACGGCAGCCCCGGTGTTTGGAAAATGGAATGGGCGGCAGGGCAGTTTAATATGATTGCCGAACCTGTTGCTGAAGAAATGTTACACGAAGAAAGATGGGCGGGATGATATGCAAAAGCGGTTTGTAACCATATGGTTCAGGCATTTACTTACGGATTGGATGACCATTCGGCAATCTGATTTAAAGGATATACCCTTTGTTTTTGCAGTGCCTGACCATGGCAGGCTGATAATTACCGCAGCCAATACGCCAGCCGAGGCCCAGGGTATAACCGCCGGAATGGTAGCGGCAGATGCCAAGGCCATTGTGCCAGGATTAAAGGTGATAGATGACATCCCCGGGCAAAATCTTAAACTGCTGAAAGCACTTGGGCTGTGGTGCATCCGCTACAGTCCCATTATAGCAATCGACCAACCCGATGGATTAATTATGGATGTAAGCGGTTGCACACATCTTTGGGGGGGCGAACGGGGTTATATAAAAGAAGTTGTTAACCGTTTACGGGGCAAAGGGTATGATGTTCGGGCAGCCATTGCCGATACCATCGGTACAGCCTGGGCCATAGCCCGCTTTGGGCAGGTAACGCCTGTTATTGAGCCAGGCGGGCACACAAACGCACTGCTACCCTTGCCACCCGCAGGGCTTAGATTGGAGCCGGTTGTTTTGGAACGGCTGCATAAACTGGGATTAATTACCATCCGGAGCTTTATCAGCATGCCGCGTTCAGTTTTACGCCGCCGTTTTGGTGAGGGATTGCTGCTGAGGCTTGCGCAGGCACTGGGGCAGGAGGATGAAGTGATAATCCCCCTGTTGCCTGTTCAACCGTATGAAGAGCGATTGCCTTGTTTAGAACCTATCTGTACCGCTGTCGGGATTGAAATTGCCATACAGCGATTGTTAGAAACGCTTTGCAAGCGCCTGCAGCAGGAAGGCAAAGGCCTGCGTACGGCCATATTAAAAGGCTACCGGGTTGATGGGAAACTGGAGCAGGTACAAATAGGCACTAACCGCGCCACTTATAATAGCAGCCACCTTTTTAAACTTTTCGAATTGCAAATCGCTAAGATAGAACCCGCCCTGGGCATCGAGCTTTTTACATTGACCGCCCCAAAGGTGGAAGATGTTTCCCCCTTGCAAGAAGCTTTGTGGGCAGGTAAGCCTGGACTGGATGATTTGGGCGTAGCCGAGTTGTTAGACAGGCTGGCCGGGAAAATAGGGCAGGGAGCCATTCACCGCTACCTGCCCGATGAGCATTACTGGCCTGAGCGGTCGGTTAAGGTTGCGGGTTCCATCCGAGAGCGGCCATCCATTGATTGGCGTACCGACAAACCCCGCCCTGTACAGCTGCTAAACAAGCCCGAGCCAATAGAAGTAAGCGCGCCGATACCCGATTACCCGCCCATGCTGTTTATTTATAAAGGCAAGCGACACCAAATTAAAAAAGCCGATGGCCCCGAACGCATAGAGCGTGAATGGTGGCTGGATGCCGGGCAGCACCGCGATTATTATAACGTAGAGGATGAGGAGGGGCAAAGGTACTGGCTGTTTCGTTCCGGGCACTATGGGGGCAGCCAGGGTAATCAATGGTTTATACATGGTTTTTTTGCATGAGCTACACGGAACTACAGGTAACAACCAATTTTAGCTTCCTGCGGGGGGCGTCGCACCCGGACGAGATGGTGGAGCAGGCGGCCGCTTATGGCTACACCGCTATTGCAGTGACCGACCGTAACAGCTTTGCCGGTATTGTGCGCGCCCATGCCGCTACCCGGCAAACCAACATGCGTATTATACCCGCCTGCCGCCTTGATTTGCTCGATGGTCCCAGTTTGCTTGCTTATCCAACAGATAAAGATGCTTACAGCCTGCTTTCGGGCTTGCTTACCAAAGGCAATTTGCGGGCCGAAAAAGGGGATTGCCATTTATATAAAAATGATGTTTATGAACATAGCAAGGGTTTAAAGTTTATAGCTATTCCCCCGGCTGAGCTTACACCTTCATTTGAGTTTGAGCTGTCCTTTCAGCAAACTTTAAAAGAATACCGCGAGGCTTTGGGCGATGGGCTTTACCTGGCTGCCACCCGTTCCTATTATGGCGATGATGGTAAACGGCTTTACCGGCTTTCGCAGTTATCAACAAAACTCAATATGCCATTGGTTGCCACTAACGATGTGCATTACCACGAGCCGGCCCGGCGCGAACTACAGGATATATTAACCTGTGTGCGCGAAAAATGCACCATTCATAATGCGGGTTTCCGCCTGCATCAAAATGCGGAAAGGTACCTGAAACCTATTGACGAGATGGTGCGCCTGTTTCGCCAGTACCCGGATTCCATCCGCCAAACACAGGAAATTGCTGAGGCCTGCCAGTTTTCACTGGATAGTTTAAAATATGTTTACCCTGAGGAATTAACTACTGATGGCCGCACTCCTATGGAAGAGCTTACCTTTTTAACCTGGGAAGGTGCTAACGAGCGATACAGAGGCAATGTTCCTGAAAAAGTGATTAAACAGGTTAAAACAGAGTTGGAATTTATGGAAAGAAAGGATTTGGCCAACTATTTCCTTACCGTTCATGATTTTGTACGCTACGCCCGCAGCAAGGATATTTTATGCCAGGGCAGGGGCTCGGCGGCTAATTCGGTGGTTTGCTATTGTTTGGGAATAACCTCGGTCGACCCTACAAAATTCAACCTGTTGTTTGCCAGGTTTATGTCGGATGCCCGCGATGAACCACCTGATATTGACGTGGACTTTGAGCATGAACGCCGCGAGGAAGTTATCCAGTATATTTATGAAAAGTACGGCCGCGACCGTGCCGCCATTGTGGCCACTGTTACCCAGCAGCGGCAAAAATGCGCCATTCGCGATGTGGGGAAGGCGATGGGATTGTCGGTTGATACCATTAATCGCTTGTCTGGTTCCATCTGGCATTATTCGGAGGAATGGTTTGAAGGAAAGCTGTTGGCTGAGCAGGGGCTTAGTGAGGATGACGCCCATTTGAAAAAGGTGCTGGAACTTACCAAACAAATGCTGGGTTTCCCCCGCCAATTAGGGCAACATACAGGTGGCTTTGTTATTACGCAGGGAAAACTATCAGACCTGTGCCCCATTATGAATGCCCGTATGGAAGACCGCACCTGCATTGAATGGAACAAGGATGATATTGATGCGCTTGGCTTTTTAAAGGTTGATGTGCTGGCGCTTGGCATGCTTACCTGCATCCGCAAGGCGTTCGATCTAGTTAAACAACATTACGGCATTAATCTTACGCTGGCAAATGTTCCACAGGACGATCCCGATGTTTACGAAATGATTTGCCATGCCGATACGTTGGGCGTTTTCCAGATCGAAAGCCGTGCACAGATGTCGATGTTGCCCCGCTTGAAACCGAGGTGTTTTTATGATTTGGTTATAGAGGTTGCTATTGTACGGCCCGGCCCCATACAGGGCGATATGGTGCATCCTTACCTGCGCCGCCGTAACGGCGAAGATCCGATTGAATATCCATCCGAGGAACTGGAGAAAATATTGGGCAGAACACTTGGGGTGCCGCTGTTCCAGGAGCAGGCTATGGAAATTGCCATAGTGGCCGCGGGCTTTACAGCAGCCGAAGCCGATGGCCTGCGCCGTAGTATGGCTACCTTTAAGGCAAAAGGCTTGGTGAGCCAGTATAAAAGAAATCTGGTCGACGGTATGGTTGCCAAAGGCTATAAAGAAGATTTTGCGCAGCGCGTATTTAAACAATTGGAAGGCTTTGGCAGCTATGGCTTTCCCGAGAGCCACGCCGCCAGCTTTGCGCTGCTGGTTTATATTTCTTCGTGGATAAAATGTTATTACCCCGATGTATTTGCTACGGCCCTGCTTAACAGCCTGCCCATGGGCTTTTACCAGCCGGCACAAATAGTCATCGATGCCCGCAAACATGGCGTGGAGATGCGGGCGGTGGATGTAAATGAATCTGTTTGGGATAATAAAATGGAAGAAAAAGCGGGCAAGTACCACGCTGTCCGCCTCGGTTTCAGGCACATAAAAGGCCTGCGCGAGGAAGATGTACAGGAGCTTTTAACCGCGCGCGTAACAAATTACACCAGCGTCCATGCCCTGCGCGACGCCGGTGTGCCCCACGCGGCATTGGAAAGACTGGCTGATGCCGATGCCTTCCGCTCGCTGGGTCTCGACCGCAGACAGGCTTTGTGGGAAGTATCAGCCCTGCACGACAGGCCAATTGCGTTATTTGAGGGCCAGCCATCAGCCAGCGCCGCCGAGATACAGGTAACACTGCCTTTAATGAGTCCATCCGAACACGTGGTGCAGGATTATGCCTCAACCTCCTTATCCTTAAAAGCCCACCCTGTTAGTTTTGTGCGCGAAAAATTGCGGATGCTGCATATTAAATCAACCGAAGAGTTAATGGGTGTGAAAGATGGTGAACCTGTAAAAGTTGCCGGCCTGGTTACTGTGCGCCAAAGGCCGGGCACAGCCAAAGGTATTTGCTTTGTAACCATTGAGGACGAAACCGGCTTCAGCAACCTGGTGGTGTTTGAAAAACTGTTCGAAAAATACCGTAAGGAGGTACTGCAGGCCCGGCTTTTAATGGTGGATGGCAAACTGCAGCGCGAGGGCGAAGTGGTACACGTTATTGTAAAACGTTGTTACGATTTGTCGAAACTGTTACGCGGGCTTACAGTAGCCGATAAAGAAGATTTGCCCGTGCTTACCCTATCCCGCGCCGATGAAAAAACCAATCCCTTTCCGGCAGAGAACAAGCGGATAACCTTGCATGAAATTTCGCAAAAAGACGTGTATCCGGCGGCGAGAGATTTTAAGTGATATTGGCTTTTAAACTGTTGTTATGTATTTTAGCATTATATCAGTAACCAAATTTAACCCGTGAAAGTCCTAATCTTCGGTCCATCAGGTTCCGGTAAAACTTATACTAATATTCCGGATAGTCAATAAGCATAAATCCACATTTTTAAACGGCATATTTAATAAATCGAACTAAAAAAAGAAGGTTAAACACACGTTTTTAAGCGTTTTTTAACAAGTGTTAGTTGCGTTATTTTTAAAAAAATCATTTAAAGGGGCTTCAAATAGTATTCAAATATCAATAAATCAGACTGTTATAAATAATTAAAAAATCTCAAAATCAGGTTTGCCAATTGCCCCCGGTTTTGTACTTTTGACCCCGGAGAGCTGGCAGAGTGGTCGATTGCGGCAGTCTTGAAAACTGTTGACTGTAACAGGTCCTGGGGTTCGAATCCCTAGCTCTCCGCAAGATTCAATAACAAAGTACATTAAAAGCCTGCAAATCAAGTGATTGCAGGCTTTTCTTTTGGGGCTAAAAGTCCTTTTTACCCGCTAGTTCGCATATAAACAGTGCGTTATCCGGTGAGTGAATTTTCTGAAATACTTACTCACCAATTTCACCTATCATTTTGATTGTCAACCTGTTCAAAAGTTGAACATCTTGTACAAGCCTGATTGCAAGCTTAATTTTGTTTCACTTTTTAATGTCAAAACATTATGAAAACTAACTTCAGCTTGCTTTTTTATTTAAAGAAGCCAAAAAATTATCAAAACGGCAATGTGCCTATTTATTTGCGGATTACTATTGACGGAAAACGGGCAGAAACCAGTACAGGCCGGGAGTGCGAGCCTGCTCTATGGAACAGTGCTGCAGGACGGTTCAAAGGAACTAAAGAAGAAATCAAATCCTTTAACGCTTACCTCGATAACCTGCAGACCAAGGTTTACGCAGCACACGGCCAATTGACCGAAACTGGCGGTGCAATTACTGCCGAAAGTTTAAAAAACAAATTATTAGGCAAGAGCGAAAAATGCCGGATGCTTATGAGCTTGTTTAAAGACCATAATGAAAAGATTTCGGCTTTGGTTGGCAGAGATTATGCATCCGGGACATTGGAACGCTACAAAACGTCCTTAAAGCATACCCGCAGCTTTTTAGAATGGCAATACAAAGTTTCGGATATCGATATAAAACTGATTGACCATAACTTTATAACTAACTATGAATTTTACCTGCGGTCTGAACGTAAGTGTGCTAATAATTCAGCCGTCAAGTACATCAAAAATTTTAAAAAAATCATCCGGATTTGTTTAGCCAGCGGATGGTTAAATAAAGACCCATTTATCAACTATAAGGCGAAAGTTAAACAAGTTGACCGGATATTCTTAAATCGGGAAGAATTACAGGCTATGGCAGATAAAGTATTTCCAACCGAGCGGCTTAACCAGGTGAGGGATATTTTTCTTTTTTGTTGCTTTACAGGATTGGCATATGCCGATGTGAAAAAATTAAAACCCACTGAGATTGTAAAAGGTCTTGACGGGGAAATGTGGATATATACCAAGCGAAAAAAAACAGACACACCAAGCCGTATTCCTTTACTGCCATCTGCACTAAGTTTGCTAAACAAATACGCAGACCATCCCCTTTGCTGCAATACAGATAAAGCCCTGCCAGTATCTACCAATCAAAAAATGAATGCCTACCTGAAAGAGATTGCGGATGTTTGCGGCATCAATAAAATACTTACTTTTCATATCGCCCGGCATACATTCGCCACCACTGTAACGCTATCAAATGGTGTTCCTATTGAAAGCGTATCAAAAATGTTAGGCCACACCAATATCAAAACTACCCAGCACTATGCGAAGATTCTGGATTTGAAAGTGGGGCAGGATATGGCATTGCTTAGGCAAAAGTTTGTTATTAACTGATTGCCAAAGTAAAGCCGCTTCGTTTTAAGTTCCTCATTCACCGCTACAGCGAAGATAGCCCACGCCGGGATAAAAAGTAAAGGGTATATAAACGGACAGATGTGTTTTGTTTTTTATTGGCTTGTCCGCCCTTGACATTTTACCCGGCTTTGCGCTGTTGGTTGCTAAACGGATGAATAAGGACTGGTTTGTTCAATATCATTAGCGGATCTATCCGGTGTATTATTGCGTGGCGGATAGCCTAATTTTTAATGTCTAATCGCGAAAGCGGAGGGAGCAAGCGGAAGTTGGGCAGAGCCCTACTTTGCTTGCCCTACGCTTCGCTACGGGGGGTTGGAGTATACTCAAAGTATACTTTGCCCCCTTAACGATAGTGTAAAGGCCGTTTTTGCCATGGTAGCGAGTATACTATGCTTACAAAAATAAATGTAATTTTGGACAATTGCCTTTAGTCAGAATTATATGGAGAGAACATTTGTAATAGGAGATATACATGGTTGTTATGATGAACTTATAGAACTCACCAAAAAAATCGGGCTTAATGACGAAGATATGCTTGTATCTGTTGGCGATATTGTTGACCGAGGAAACAAATCAAAAGATGTATACGAATACTTTATTGGGCGACCAAATTCTAAAGTCATCGTTGGAAACCATGAAAGGAAACACATGAATGGTGTTTTAAGTTATGCTCAAGAAATTGTAAAAGTTCAGTTTGGCAAAGACTATGAATCTTTTTTAAGCTGGCTGAGTACACTTGATTATTCCTATGAACTCAGTGAAGCAATAATCGTTCATGCCGCTTTTGAACATGATAAATCATTAAAAGATCAGAAAGATGAAGTTCTTAGTGGATCAACATCCGGAGAGCGCTACTTAGAAAAAAAGTTCGAACCGGAAACATATTGGAATGACTACTATAAAGGTGAGAAACCCATTATTTATGGACATCATGTGGTAGGTGAATTTCCAATGATAAAAAACAATACTTATGGAATAGACACCGGATCGTGTCATGGAGGGTTTCTAACTGCAATTGAATTACCCGGTTTTATAATTCACCAAGTAAAATCTAAAGAAGATTATTGGAAAAGTGAACAAAAAGTCTGGCAAACTACTGTTTTGAAATCAAAGGATTGGCACAATATGGATTTTACAAATATTAAGAAACAATTAGAAAAACTTTCGTTCGTAGAAGACATAGACGCAAGAACATTTTTAAACCGTATCGAAAACTGGACTATAAAACTCGAAAACTTACTTACACCAATAAAAGATAAATTAGATTCATTTACAAAGGATTTAATAAATAAACACAAGGAAGAATTTAGTGTAGAAGCAAGTAAATTCGATTTTAAAACATTCATTTTTAAGAGCAAGTCAAACAATTTAAAGGTGGATGACATTAAAAAAAGCCTTAATACTCCTCAAAAAATATTCAACATTGCAAAAGAATTAAATATAGAAGACTTGCCTACTCTATAAACGTAAGCTAAATTGGATATTAAATTTTCCATTGCAACCATCGGGAGCAATGGCAAGTTTGCCCCGAGCCGAAGGCATCGGGGTAGTTTTTGTGGTAACAAAAACACAAACTTGCTACTTATCTGCGGACTACTTTATAAAACGGGCATAGTCGTTCGGGTGATCTTCTGTTAAGCAACAAAAAGCGGAAGAAGGCAGGACTGTCAAGGGAACGTGGTATAAATGGCCATGTGCGTGAAAGGCTTGCGGGTTTATGCCGCGAAAGCCCTTTACTGTCCTGGCTTCGCGGGCTACCTTTGCTGTTACAGATGATCCGCATAAAAAGCTGCAAATTATCTGTTTTACAAATCCATAATTATTTCGCTTTAAGAAGCCCCGAAGAAATGGAATTTTTTATATGCCTGTTTCTGACAGTATTTTACTTCCCTAATAGTCATTCCAAAATTAGTATGTAAAAAAATGCTATTTTAGCAAAGTATAAACAGCCTACCTTATACAAAAAATGCCTTGTCAATTAATTCGTCATGAAAACGCAGAAAATTATCGTCATCACCTCTCTCGGCTTAATTGGAGGATTTTTTATCTTTTTGGGAGTGTCGAAATATATAGATTTTCGTTGTGCGAATAGCTTCGGACCAGAATTTAATAAAAAACGTAAGGAGCTGCATATTCCAATAATTCCTCCAGTATGGAAAGTTTATTTTAGCGATGAAAATGCAACAGCATGGCAGGCCTCTAAGGTAAGTAGAGGTCACGGTTTCAAAGTTGTCATATATAATGGTTGTGATTTAGATGGCGAGGAGGACCATTACTATTTTAGTTCGAAGAAAATACAGGATACAGTACTTACAGCGTACTACAAATACGTTAATAGATATCGCAACAAAGACTCAACAGTATTTATTTTTCAAATAGGTCATCATGCGGATACAATCACCAGTAAAAAGGCCGACAGTATTTTTGTGGCAAATAAAATAAGTAAAGATTTCTGATGCAATCTAATTAAGCAGTTTAGCCTTTTAAATTCATTTTTTTAGGTCGAATTGCTTGACCTTAATCTAATTTAATTTTCAACCCCTTTATTTTATAAATTTGTCTATATTTATACGTAAGATTTGCAATTAATCTGTACAAAAAAAGTGGTGAGTATTTCGGTGAGTAAGAAATAAAATCCGCATAACATATTGAATATCAAAACGGTTTGAGAGGGAAATAAATCCCTAGCTCTCCGCCAAGTAAATCAATTAAGGCTCTTTACGGATAGTATGGGGCTTTTTTGTTGTTATGTTGAAAAAAGGGTGCAAAAAAGGGTGCAATTTTAATAGTATTTTCAGTTGATTCTTTGCTTAGAATCTATTGCAGGTGAATTGCAAAATAAAACCTAAAGAACGAATAATTATATAGGGCCGCTTTTCATTTAAGTATTCGTTCTATACTTCATAAATCATTACCATCGCCAGTGTATCAAGTTCACAGTATCTTAACAGAGCGTCCCTATATCGTGATGTCGCTAGTTGGTCTATTTCTGTGAATTGCATTTTTGCGTACACCATCATTGCAGCGCCCCCATCAGTAGCTCTTCTTCGCCATCTGCACATAGCTCGTCAAGCTTTTCGTTATCAATGCCTTCAAAGATAGTAGGTAGAGTTTTGTATGGGCCGGTATAGTTTCCTGATCCATCTGGGACCAGCCAGGTATGGTTTGTCAGATTCAGGCTTGGATATTCTTCGGTTTCATAAACAGCTTTGAATATTTACCTTGCAAATAGCTTGAAGCCAGAATCACAGCGGGGAGAACATTCTTAATCGAGTTCGAACACTTTATCGATAAATGATAAAATCCGCCAATAACCAGTTGGTAAAGATCTATCATAGTTACTTAACGGTCGAGCATTGGCGGGTTGCCAGTTTTATTATTGCAAGGAGGTTACCGTAAATTTTTAATGTCCAATTGTGGCAGCGGGGGGAGCAAGCAGGAATTGGGCAGAGCCCTACTTTGCTTGCCCTACTCTTCGTTACGGGGGTTTTGAGTATACCCAAAGTATACTTTGCCCCCTCACGATAGTTTAAAGTCCGTTTTTAGTATACTTGTGGGTATACTTTGCGTGGAAGGTGACATAGTTATAACAGAAAACCTTTGATATTCTAAGTCGGAATCTTCCAGTAAAAGGTTGAGCAAAAAGTTTAATTTTGAAATTGCATAAATCACAATAGTCAATATGAAAAAAACAGCTCTAACAATTTTAATTTTAATTTCAGCGACAATCGCTTCATTTTCACAACCTAAAAAAGCAGCAGTCATTTTGGTAAGCGATAGAAAAAGAAGATCGGTAAAAATGCTTCTGAGGGTGAAAAATTAATTAAACAAAATAAAGGTGAATAATGAAAAAAAAAGGTGTATCTTCCGTAAATATGGGAGCATTACATCCTAACCTTATTGTTGGAATTGGGGGCTCAGCCGGAGCGCTTAACGCATATAAGGCACTTTTGGATGCCTTGCCGTCAAAGACAGGTATGGCCTTTGTCATTATTTCTCACATGAACCCCACCGCCATTAGTCAGTTAGTTGAAATTCTTTCGCGCCATACCAAAATGGCTGTAAGAGTGGCTGCTGAGGCGATGCTAATCCAGGCAAATTGCGTTTATGTGATTCCCCCTGACGCAGACCTTTTAATGGAAAATTATACCTTCAAAGTCATCTCCCCACGCTCTGGCAGGAACAAACAGATGGATTTATTTTTTACATCTTTGGCAGAGGCAATGGGCGATCGTGCGATTGGTATTGTACTTTCCGGATATGATGGTGATGGCACAAAGGGATGCAAGCAAATCAAGGCAAACGGAGGAAAAACCTTTGCTCAGGATATGTCTGCCGAAGTAAATTTTATGCCACTCAGTGCCCAGAATTCAGGTAATGTAGATTTCGTTATACCCCTCGACAAAATACCAGATAAATTAAAAAGTTTGGCAGCTGCGCTTAAAACCCAGAAACGAAGTCGCAAGGAAGCCACTGATTATCGGGTTGTAGCCATTTCAGGGGTGGATAATCGGCGGGGGGCGAGCTTTAAATGCCTGAAAACTTTAATTTTATAACATGCGAAAGTTACTGTATGCCTTTTTTTTGATTAGCACAGCTTTTGTAATTTCTTCGTGGATATGTGCAAAGGCACATAAAAAAGGAAAGCATAAATTTCTGGTTACCGGGTCAATTATGCAAACGGTGGGCTATTGCGGCGGGGCGCGGCCAACCCAGCAAATACTTGATAGTTGCAATAAGCCCCGCGGAATCCGCTTCGCGAAACTTTTTGTAAGATCCGGCCGGGTTAATATTGAGGGGGCGCCGATAATTAAAACGATAGATGCTGATGAAAAAGGTAATTTTAAGGTTTCCCTCCCTGCCGGAAGTTATTGTTTGGTGGAAGAATGGAAGTCCGGGCCCTTTAAACTTCCGTTAAATGATTCCCGGCATACTGTAGATTCCGCATGCTACAGGAACTTATACAATACCTGCGATTTTGAATTAAAGGTAACCAACGAAAACATCCATAATTTAAAAATTACTTTTCACCGCGCCTGTTTTTATAAGCAACCCTGTATTTCCTATAGTGGCCGCTTACCTTCTGTAGCCGCTCCTCGCAAACACTAATTTTGACTGAAAGTTTGCTTATTTTAATATAGCGGTCGTCAAAAATACTGTTGATTATTTATTTTTATGCGGGCCTGTTCATAGGACCGGTTTCAGAAGAATTTTAACCTGTAGTCAACTGCGGGAGTTAAGCTAAACACAGCCATTCTGTTATTAATGCGAACCAAGAATGAAGATTCAATAAAACAGCTTTAAGCGTAAGAAAATCCGATAAAAGAAAATATCTCAGTTGAATGTTTTGGCCCTGTACCATAAATGTGCAGATTTTCGGGCTTTTTGAGCAGTACTAAGATTTATCCGTAAATTAACCTGCAATACTCCAGAAGATATGTTGTTTATATAGATTTAAAAAAAATTAATCAATATGACATTCGTGTCTCCTTTTATGTCTCTATGTAACTTGCAATTAACTATTTATATCAACACCCTGCAAAATAAAACACAATTAAAAGTATTTTTTATATAATAAAAATACTTTTATATTTGAGATTAATATTATTATAAATTATTATACGGTTGATTATCAGGCGTTTTTTAACTTATTACACAACCAAAAACTTTTATTAATCCGAGTACTCCTTTCGTTAACAATCTTCGAATATGAAAAAAAAATTACCCCACAACAAAACGTTGTTTTGTATTAGCCGGATTGCAGCGATTGCTTTTTTGCTTTTAAGTACATTTTTCGCAACAGCCCAAACCCATAAAAATGTAAAATGGTCGGATCTGTCAAAAAACCGAAACGCAACATTTTATGATGTGAAACATGATTTTGAGAGCAAGTGGAAGGGTAAGTTAAAAGAAATGGCGCGTGAAAAGCGCAAACTAGTCGGCCAGCCTAAGAAGGAAGAAAAAGAAGCCCTTGGCTACGATATCTACAAAAGATGGGAAAACTTCATGGCCCCGAGGGTATATCCAAGCGGCGATTTGACGTTACCTTCAACAAACTATCAAAATTTTACAACCTGGGAAAAAAACATTTTAACAAATCCGGCAACTACCGCACCTGCAACTACCGTAAGCAGCGGTAACTGGATATCATTGGGGCCTACAAGTACCTACTCGGGAGCTATATCAGGTGTCGGGAGAGTAAACTTTGTAAGATTTCTACCGGGAAATTCAAACACGATGTTTATAGGTTCGCCCGATGGCGGACTATGGAAATCGACAGATGCTGGCACCACCTGGACAACGAACACCGATTTTTTAACTATAATCGGATGCTCGGACCTGGTTATTGATCCCACCAATACCAATTATATGTACCTGGCTACCGGCGACCTGGAAGGAGACCGAAGTTCTATTGGCGTTTTGAAATCAACTGATGGCGGTACTACATGGAATGCAACAGCGCTCGCCTTTTTGCCGTCTGGCAGAGTTACAATTTCCAAGCTCCTGATGGATCCTGCAAATCCGCTTATCCAGCTTGTTTCTACCAGTACCGGGGTGTACAGAACTACCGATGGCTGGGCAACGGTTACACAAACCGAAATCGGTGACGCTTTTAAAGACATGAAATTTAAACCGGGCGATCCAAATACGGTTTATGTTTCAGGTACTATTTTCTCGAAATCCACCGATAACGGAGTTACATGGACACAGATAACCTCGGGATTGCCATTATCAACTAACATATCACGTATCTCGTTAGCGGTTACGCCGGGTAACACGGGCTATGTTTATGCTTTAATCGGCAAGGCTTCTGATCAGTCGCTTCTTGGCGTGTATCGTTCAACCAACAGCGGCGCCTCTTTTTCACTCCGTTCTTCAAGCCCTAATATTTTAGGTAACGAAGCTGATGGATCAGATCTTACTTACGGCCAGGCATTTTATGATCTGGCAATCGTCGTGTCGCCCACTAACGCCGAACTGGTAACTATTGGCGGTGTTAATCATTGGCAATCTGCGAATGGCGGAATCGCCTGGACAAATAAAACTAATGATGGACCTGGTGTATGGGGCCTCATGCATTCCGATGTACACGACCTTCAATATTTGCCCGGCAGTGGTACCACTATATTTTCCTGCAATGACGGTGGAATATATAAATCCACTGATAATGCAACCACATGGACTGACATAAACCATAACCTATCTATTGCACAGGTAGAAGCAATTGGGCTTTCGGCTAATGTTGCCACTACCATGGTTGACGGCGAGCAGGATAACAGTACTAACCTGAAAACCGGTTCGACATGGAAACAAATTTTAGGCGGCGACGGAGGGCAATGCTTTATAGACTATACCAACAACAACACGATATATGCGCAGTATATACAGGGTGATTTTGAGCGTTCGGACGACGGCGGCGTTACATTTAACCCCATTCAAACAGGGCTGCCGCGAACCGGGGGTGGAGGCGCATTTGATTTCTACAGCACCTGGCATGAGGATCCGGTTACCGCCGCCAAACTGTATGTGGCAGGTACACCAACATTATACGGATCTGCTAACAAAGGAGACAGCTGGACAGCCCTGGGAACCCCTCCGGGTACGGGGTCCATTACTGAATTCGTCATTGCGCCAAGCAATCCCGCAATAATTTATGCCGTAAAGCAGGATGCTGTTTCGAAATCAACCAATTCGGGTGTTTCTTTCACAAATATAACCGGGACATTACCAACTACTGCGGCGTTTTCGAATGTTACCGTTTCAAATACCAACCCCGATATAGTTTGGGTAACCTATTCGGGATATAGCGCGGCAAATAAAGTATATAAATCCATTAACGGAGGGGGTGCCTGGACAAATATATCAACTGGCCTGCCTAATTTACCGATGAACACCATTATCCATGATAACGGCAGCTCAAATGATGCCTTGTATCTTGGCGCGGATGTTGGCGTATATTATTTTGACAATACTTTATCCTCCTGGAAACCGTTTATGACCAGTTTGCCAAAAAACGCGGTTAGGGATTTAAAAATATATTATCCAACAGGTAAAATCAGGGCGGCTACTTTTGGAAGAGGTGTTTGGGAAAGCGATTTATACGGAGTGTCGGCCTTGTCAAACGATGCTACCCTCGCTAAACTAACTATTAGCAGCGGCACCCTAACGCCGGTTTTTGCAATGGCTACAACCAGCTATACTGCCTCTGTAAGTAATGCGACAACTTCTATAACAGTTACCCCAACAACCAATTATGCAACCGCTACGGTAAAAGTGAATGGCATCACGGTAACATCGGGGTCCGCCTCATCAGCAATTGCTTTGGCGGTTGGCCCAAACACAATCAACATAGTTGTAACCGCTCAGGACGGAACAACAACAAAAACGTATACACTGGTAGTTGGCCGTTCATCGGCATTGCCGATTTTCAGCTATACCAATCCGCAAAGCTACACCACAGTTATTGCAATCCCTCCCCTTAGTCCGGCCAGTACAGGCGGTGCTGTAGCTCCGTTTGGCTACAATTCAATCACAGTTACAATAGGCTCCGGCTTCAACCAGCCATATGGCGTTGCCGTGGATGCCGCTGGCAATATTTATGTTGCCGACTATGTTAACGATGCGGTAAAGAAGATTCCTGTTGGCGGCGGGGCACCGGTGGTCATTGGTTCCGGGTTTAAAACTCCGGCCAGCGTAGCTGTTGATGCCGCTGGAAATGTATTTGTTGCCGATGCAGGCAACAATGCCATAAAAAAAATTCCCGTTGGCGGGGGCGCTGTGGTTAGCCTTGGTTCGGGCTTTAACCAGCCAAACGGTGTGGCGGTAGATGCTGCAGGCAATGTGTATGTAGGTGATTATGGCAATAACCTGGTAAAGAAGATTCCTGTTGGCGGAGGCGCTCCGGTTGCCTTAGGTTCCGGGTTTAGTTATCCGGCTGGCGTTGCCGTGGATGCCACCGGAAATGTATTTGTTGCCGATGGTGGAAATGGCGCAGTTAAGAAGATACCTGCTGGTGGCGGCGCCCCGGTAACCCTCTATTCCGGCACAGGCTTTCCCACCGGGGTTGCCGTTGATGCATCGGGAAATGTCTATGTTGCCGACCAAAACAACAATGCTGTAATACTGATCATGGCAGCCGGGGGAAATCCCGTTGTTATTGGATCGGGTTTCTCATACCCCGTTGGCGTAGTGGTTGATGGAGCAGGCAAGGTATATGTGGGTGATTCGGGCAACAACGCTGTTAAAGTAATTAAACCCGTTGGCGGTTATTGTATAACTCCTTTCCTGCCCGTAGGCTTAAAATTTTCTAATAGTACGGGTGTTTTAAGCGGAACGCCAACCTCTGTGAGCCCTGCTGTAAATTATACCATTACAGCTTACAATGCGGTTGGAAGCGGGCAGGCAACATTGAATATCAATGTAGCTGGTAACGTGAATCTTGCCGGCCTTACCATCAGCAGCGGTACATTAACGCCTGCTTTTGGATCAGGAACAATCAATTATACGGCATCAGTTGCCAATACCATCACGAGCATTATAGCAACCCCAACTACAAGCGACCCGAAAGCGACAGTAACTGTAAATAATATAGCTGTGGCGTCGGGCAAGGCATCGGGGAGTATTGCTTTAGTTGTAGGCCAAAATACCATCACTACCAAAGTGACCGCCCAGGATGGCGTCACCACTAAAACTTACACGGTAACGGTAACCCGGTCGGCATCAAACAATGCGTTATTAACCCAGCTAAAGGTAATCCCCGTTACAACGCTGACGATAGTAAGTGGACCCGACTATGTGGATTATACAGCAACGGTACCAAATACCATATCGAGTGTT
>NZ_JAMXOE010000040.1 GCF_024055575.1 Mucilaginibacter flavidus
AGCAGGGGTAGTGACCACGCTTTCGGGCAGCGGAGCAGCAGGCAATGCTGGTGGGACGGGCACCTCTGCCACATTTAACAGCCCCCGCGGGGTAGCCACAGACGGACAGGGTAACCTGTATGTAGCAGACTATGCAGGGCATCAGGTACGGAAAATACTGCTTACCGGTTATACCATCAGCCCGGCCTTACCGCCAGCTTTAACATTCAACAGCGCTACAGGAACTATCAGCGGCACGCCAACTGCTGCCAGTGCAGCCACAGATTACATGGTTACAGCTTATAATGCCTTTGGCAGCGATGCGGCAACCGTAAACATAACCACCACCACCACGCCGGGCTTTGCAGCCAAAGTGGAAGAAACACCGCTTGATACTGGTGCACCTATTGTAAAACAGGGCATATCGCCAAATGGTGA
Source organism: Mucilaginibacter flavidus (assembly GCF_024055575.1). Taxonomy (GTDB): domain Bacteria; phylum Bacteroidota; class Bacteroidia; order Sphingobacteriales; family Sphingobacteriaceae; genus Mucilaginibacter; species Mucilaginibacter flavidus. Next base: position 418 of record NZ_JAMXOE010000040.1, read on the forward strand.
CGGCATAGGTGATGTGTTGGAGATAACCAATATCGGCAACTATCCGGAAAATACCTTCCAGGTGATGAATCGCAGCGGTATGCTGGTGTACACCGTAAGAGGATATGATAATGTATCGCGGGTATTTAGTGGGCAGTCGAACATAAACGGTAAGCCACTACAGGCAGGTACCTACTTTTATCAGTTGGAGTACGGCGACAAGGGTAAACTTATTCGCAAAACAGGATACATCTTATTAAAATACTAAAGGTAATTGATTAGGGAGAATGACACACCCGGTCCCGTTTCGGCGGGGCCGCGGTGCTGTCTTCAAAGATTGGGTTTGTACGCATTGTTGTAGTATATAATATTATTTAATATTAAAAAAATAGCGCGACAGATTATTTTAATAAAATAGTAGATTTAGGGAAAATGTAATTCCTAAATATTTCACCATGCGTTTTTCTAAAATTGTCTTTATTGTTTTAATGGTTTTTTCGGCAAAGCTTTTTGCACAAAGCCCGGCTATTGATAGTTTGAAGAAGGTGATAGCAACCCATAAAAATACAGAGGAAGAATGTATAACTATGAACAGGCTTTCGAGCGCGCTGACAAGGTACGATATGAATGCCGCCAAAAATTATTCCTATAAGGTACTAAAACTGGCACCAAGGTTTAATCTTCCCCGGCTTTTAAGTACTTCGTACTGTCAACTTGTAACTATTTATTTCAATACAGGCATGATAGATAGTTCAAGATTTTGTTTGAATGAGGCTAAATTACTTGCAGAAGCAGCACCATCAAATAGCCCGGACGGGACAAAAATGAAAATGAACTATCATGGAGCCGCCGGATTGTTTTATAAAATGGAAGGAAACTATAAGCTGGCGATGTTTCATATGCTAAGCGCACTTGATATTGCAACAAAACAGGACCCTTCACCGACGGCAACAGAGTCGGCGGCAGGGCAATCGTTAAATGTTGGCAACACCTATATTAGTCTTGGCGATTTTAAGAAGGCATTAACCTACCATTTAAAATCTCTCAATCTTTTTTTAAAAATTGGCAACCAAAAAGGTGAAGCTTTTTGCTACCAGGGAATCGCTAACGATTTTACCGAACTGCATCTTTATAAACAGGCATTGCCGTATGCGTTAAAATCGCAAGCATTGAAGAAAACTATTGCTGATAAACGGGGCGCTGTGACCGCAATCTTTAGTCTCGGCGTTATTTACCATGGCCTTAAAAAATATAAAGAGGCGCTTGCTGAATTAAACACCGCACTACAGCTTGATCAGGAGATGAATATTTTGACAGAGCAACCCAATATTTTACGGGAGATTGCAAACACTTACGTGGATATGAATATGCCAAAAGATGCGATATCATATCTTGTTAAAGCAAAATTAGTTGCTTCTAAATCAGGCGATAATTCGGCAATTGCAGCAATTGATGCTAAAATTGTTTTTTTGCAATCAGACTACCGCGAAAAAAAGAAGGCCGAGGAAAAAATGCTAAGTGATATCGCCGTGGCAATTAAACATGGCGACAAAAACCAAGAACTGAATAGCTACAAATACCTTTCGAAATTTTACTCCGGTCAAAAAGATTTCGAAAAAGCGTTAACCTATAACGAAAAATACCATAAAGCAGTTGATAGCGTGCAGAATAATGAACTAACGCTGCAAGTAAAAAAACTGGAAGAGCAGTCTGTAGTGGAACGCAAAGAACGCGAAATTGTACTGCTAAAAAAAGATCAAAAAATAAGCCGTGCCTACTTTGAGAAACAACGGACACTCAAATATTCGGCAATAACAGTTTCAGCACTCATATTGCTGATAATTATTTTAGCGGCCTACCGTACCCGAACCATGCAAAAGGCCAAGGCTATTATCGAGATGGACAAAATGCGCACTTCAATTGCGCGGGACTTGCATGACGACATAGGGTCGAGGTTGACCAATATCCAGTTTTTAACCGAATTGATTAAAAATCCTGCCATAGGCGGGCGTACCGAAAAAGACCATTTAACAGACATCCGCGAAGAATTACTTGCATCGACAGAAGCGCTTGATGAGATTGTTTGGAACATGAAAACAAAACCCGATGATCAGGGAACGTTACAGGTCAGAATGAGGCGATACGCTGGCGATATATTTGACAGTAACGATATGGATTACCACATGAATGTTGAGGAGGGCTTTTCAGACCATGCATTATCACATGAAAAGCAAAGGGATATCTTTTTAATATTCAGGGAGATTTTAAATAATATACGCAAGCATGCGTTTGCAAAGTATGTATCAATAAACCTGAAGGCAAACAAAGACCAGCTTTGCCTCGAGATTAAAGATGACGGAAAAGGCTTTGACCCTGCCACGATAAATAAGGGCCGGAACGGGCTGCAAAATATTAAGAGCAGGGTTGAAAAATGGAACGGCAATTTGGTGATGACTTCAGAAAACGGGACATTTTTCAGCGTATCTATCCCTTTTCAAAAGAAATGGACGGCAAAATATGGTATTTTTCAAAAGGGATAACCTAACAAATAATGAATCAGAAATTATTAATATACGAAGATAACGAAGCGCTGCGGAACTCCCTGGTTTACTTGCTGAATGCACAGGAAGGTTATGAGGTAGTTGGAGATTTCAATAATGTAAACGATGTTAAAAACCAGGTAAAGCAATGCCAGCCCGATCTTGTAATTATGGATATTGATATGCCGGGTAAAGATGGAATTACAGGTGTTGAAGAAATTAAAGAATCGCGACCCGAAACACCAATAATAATGTACACCCAGTTTGAGGATGACGAACGCCTGTTTAAAAGTATTTGTGCTGGTGCCGATGGTTACATCCTTAAAAAAACATCGCCCGAAAAGTTCTTTGATGCTATAAAAGAAGCGCTTAATGGCGGGGCTCCAATGTCGCCATTGATTGCCAAAAAGGTGATTAACTCCTTTAAAGCTACCAAAGACAATAACAATGTTCAGCTTAAATACGACCTTACTAACCGGGAGGCCGAAATACTTTACCTGCTCACCAAAGGTTACAGTGTAAAACTGATAGCCCATGAAATGTGTATAGCCTATGATACCGCGCGATCACACCTGAGGAATACCTATCGTAAACTACATGTAAACTGTGGTAAAGAAGCCATCGCCATACTGTTGGCCTCGAAAATTATTTAGCGGTAGCAAATCCATTATGCCTTTCCATTTATAAAGATAAACTTAGCATAACTGATGCACCAGTACTCAGCCCAATTTATCCTACGCCACAATCTTCCCCCTAAAACTCCCCGGGGGGTATCACTGAAACGCTCTTTAAACAGCCAGATAAATTAGCTGGTATTATCAAACCCGATAAGGTTTTGTTAAAACGAACGGAAAAAATGAATTTCTGACGAATAGCCGTAACTGCACGCCTATGAAAATGGGCGAAATTAACAAATAAATTTAAAATTAACATCCCCCAAACAGGGGGATATTGCTCTGCGGTCAATTGGCTAGCTTTGGAACAAACGGGCGCTAACTAATTAATAAAAATCAATGGTGCCAATTGTGGCACCATTTACAAACGCAACAAAAACAATGAAGAAAGTTTTACTATGCCTTGGTATGCTTTTAGGTATATCAGCCTGCTGCAGCGTTAATGCGCAGGAAATAAGAATGAAGATACCGGCATCAAGCACGGGCCAGCGCATTGAGCAGGATTTTGGGCTGGGTGTTATTTCCGTAAATTATTACCGGCCAAATACGAAAGGCCGTAAAATTTTTGGCGGTATGGAACCTTATGGCCTTGTTTGGCGCACCGGCGCCAACAACGCCACTATAGTTAAGCTTAGTGACACCGTGGCATTGGAGGGACACATCTTACCACCCGGCGAGTACGGTCTCTTCAGCATACCCGGTACCGACGAGTGGACTATTATTTTCAGCAAAACTTCTAAACAATGGGGTGCGTATTCGTACGATGCTAAAGATGATGTGCTGCGATTTAAGGTGAAGCCGTTTAAGCTGGATAACAAAGTAGAAACCCTTACCATCCAGTTTGCCGATATGCACCAGGAAGATGGTCTGATGCAGATACTTTGGGAAAATACCGGGGTAACTATACATTTAAAAACGGATGTGGACAACCGCATACTGGCCAATATAATAGAAGCCATGAAAGGGGAGAAGAAGCCCTACTACATGGGCGCTATCTGGTGTTACAACCATGACCGCAACATTTCCCAGGCCGTTACCTGGATGCGGGAAGCCGACAAAGCCAACCCGGGTGCCGACAATATGAAGTACTGGCTGGCCCGGCTGCAATTAAAAAACGGCGATAAGGCAAATGCTATTATAAACGCAAAAGAAGGCCTTAGGCTTGCAACAGAAGGGAAGGATCCTGAATATATCCGCCTGAATACCGAGGTACTGCATGATGCTGGGGTGAATTAGTCTTAAGTCGGAAGTCGTGAGTCTCAAGTCTACAGTCAAAATTGAACCCGACTTATGACTTTCGACTTCGGACTTTCGACTTCGGACTCTGGACTTAAGCATAACTACTATAACTGACTGGGCCTTCGGTGTAACTGCCGGGGCTCTTTTTGTTTTAGCGGTTAATTCACCTCAAGCGTTCCATTTTTACACGCGGAACACCCGGAACGCTGTGAAACATCCTGATTATCAGTGGTTGTATTTTTTTTGACAAACTCGTAAAGCGTTTCGGTTTTATATAAAATCAATGTTTTTTGGATAGGTTGCCGTAACCTTCGCGTACAATAATGATAGATCAAGTTTGTGGAATATACTACGCAGGTAGTTAGTAACTAACGGCATAGTCGTCCGCATATGCAATCTACGAACCACGGGGGGAATGTTAATTGAATCCCTGTAATTGTAGGTCATTGCCAATGTATTTGGCTTCAACAAATGTTGTGCAATCGTTTTTAAATTCGTCAAATTGATCAAATAAGATTGCAGCTCCGCCTGATTTTACAACAGTCTTTACAAAATTATAAATATCCACACCGCCTTGCGGGTCAACCGCCATTAAATCAAAAATAATATTATTTGTCCATGAAAGGGTTGTATAAAGAGAAAGCCGTTTCCTTGCGTTTCCGGCGAGACTGGCAACCTTGGTTCGTGGTGTGACCGGTTCCACATCATAAATCATTTTATATATTGAATTAAGTTTATTGGCGTATTTCCGATGATAGCTCCCAATTGTAGTCGGAAAAAAATAAGAACTAAGCCTATTCTGCGTAAAATGGTCCACAAAATTTAATGGCGAAATAATCTCAATATGATCATTAGCTACTTCGCCTGTAAGTATTTTACGTATTTCTGATTGAAGATTGTAAACTATGGGAGCGTTTGGAAGCCTGATAATTACGATTTCACCTTTCGCCAAAGTAAATGACGGAAAAAGATAGTCATCAATTACCTGCTCAGAAAATCTTGTTAACATACGAATTTCTAAACGGAAAAAAACCGCAAATCGTACGACTTTAGACTATGAACGGAATAGCTTATTTTAAGACTATAGGTTAAAAGTGCCGGTTTTGGTATTACAAAATAGCTGGCGTTGTTTTAACGAGTCATTTGAAGTTCTCTCCGCCGCTTTTAACTCTTTTGCTTACGCAGATATTTCGTCAGTATCACAATTTGCTGGCCCTCTATTTTTCCTTCTACCTGGTCCGTATTGTCGGTAACCAGGCGGATGTTTTTAACTACGGTACCCATTTTTGCATTAAGCGAGCTGCCCTTAACATCCAACGACCGGGTGAGCACCACGGTGTCGCCGCTTTGTAGTTCGTTCCCCAAGCTGTCCAGGTGCACCGCTGTAGCGGCCGCGGGGCCATCATCGTCGCCCATTGCTTCCGCCCAGGCCATTGTTTCCTCGTCCAGGTAAAGCATCTCGAGGTTTGCTGCTGCCCAGCTTTCATTTTTTAAACGCGATAATATCCGCCAGGCCACAACCTGTACAGCCGGCACCTCGCTCCACATGGCCTCGGTTAAAAAGTGCCAGTATTGGGCATCTGTTTCGGCGCCTTTCATTATTTGCGCAAGGCACACATCACAGATCATTATCCCGTTATCCGGGTGTTTTACAGGCGGAACGTTATAAACCGACAAGCCGGTTGCCGACTTACAGAGTTCGCACAAATTGCCGCTTCTTTCGGTTAATGAAGATATTGCCATGGTTGAATTTTAGAAGCCGCAAAGCTAAACGTTTTTAGCTAAGGTCGTGCGTTCCATTTTTGTATACGCGGAACGCCCGGAAATCTTCTTTCTAATTATCAATCAAGCATCCAGTGAACCTATATTTTGCCGGCGGATAAACTTTCGTGAAAATCCTAACGCTCTGTCTGTGATGAACGGCATTTGTACACGAGAGTCCAAAGATTGTTATTAATAGCAGTGTTAAACTACTATTCTGATAGGTGACTTTTGACATCTTTTTTTTGCTTTCATTTCTTGCGTAAACTTTGTGGTATTTTCGATCAAATTTATTTGCTGAATAAAATTCAACAGATGTGGAATTTGATTTTTAAATAATAGTTCACGATCCTTTTTCTGTTTGTTAATTATGTCTTACTATTGGCTTTCAATAGGTTATGTTTTTAACACCAGTTTTGATACACTACCCATTTTGAGAATATATATTCACTATCCTTAACAAGTAGTCTTGGAAAAGACCCTTTTTTTCAAACGCGTAATATACATGGGTTTTTGTGTTGACGTCGTAAGAAGTCAGTCCAGAAATATTTACGCTTAGTAGGCACATAGGAAGATTTATCACTAGTGCCTTTTTAGAAAATAACGCTACCGTTTTTTTTTGTTTATCTATTCCTATGGAATCTACCTTACCACCTTGTTTTTCGGAGTAACCATTTTCGATTTCATATCTATACTTTATTGAATAGTTGCCAATATGGCTTGGATTATACTTATCATGCCTAAATGATTGAATGAAAAAATCAAAATCTCTGCCAGCACCAACAAAATAGGTAATTTGAATTGAGCTATTCTTTATGCTTGTGATAAGAAAACGTGCTATCGGGTTGATGGTAATATCCTCCAATAGCTTCCCATATTTATCAAAAAGTTGTAATGCGGGCGCTCCTCCATCTTCAGAATATTTAGTTCGAATTATGTCAAACGTACCTGGACATATTTGATATGATGTTTCTTCACCTTCGAACTTAAGAAAATCAGGCTCCCCGCAAGAGGAAACGATCATAGTAAAGCATATTAATAGAAACAGTATCTTATGCTTATTTATTTTGTATCCCATATTTTCTTTAAATTAATGATCATCCCCCGCCCGTTCAAGCATTTTGCTTTAATGCCTCAAATTTAAGCGTTTGAATGCGAGGAGTGAAACCACCCAGAATTACTTACTATTAATTACGGTTTTATCCAGCGTTCCGGCTTTTACTCCGTTTACAAGATCTAATACCGTTAAGTCATCTATTATTACTTTCTTTGACGGTGAGAATAGACTAATTATCCACGGTAATACTGTATCTCCTTCTGGCGAAAAATGATCCCTCGGATTCAGATTGTCGATATTAACACTAAATTTTTTCGAATAAGCAAGTATTAGGTCGATTGCATCATCGCCGTAAATCCTTAGATCATGCTCCAACTTCGAGCTTATCGTAATTTTACTTTTTTTAACCCCCGAGAAATCGCTAATTAGTTCTTGTATTTCGTGAAAAACTTCTGATTCTAAGTTTGCCATGTTTTTTCAATAATTAGTGTACATCTGGCGAGTATGCATCGCGGGCCTAAAGAGGTGGGGTACTCGTAATACGATCAGTTCAAGAGCTAAGCTACATTTTCGCCTTGGGTTGACAAAATGGTTTAAAATAAAATAGCTCGATTTATTATTAAAGCGGGCGACTTAAACGTTGTTAAGAACGCGGGCAACCTAAACGCGGGGCGCGAATACGCCACCTCTTTTGGGCTCTTCGCTACATAAGCGCCATAATTAGAGCTATTTAACAATTGCTCCATTAGTTGTATCCGTTTGTGTCGACGTTCCCGTTTTATCAGGTGCTGGGGGTAAAAGATGATTATCTAAAATTACTTTGCCTTTTTTTTCATTATAGTCAATTTTCTTATTAAGCAATCCATTTTCAAGATAATATTCCCACACTCCAACTCTTTGTCCATTAGCATAGTTGCCTTTTTCTGCTATCTTATGATTATAATAATAGAAAATCCAATATCCATTCGGTTTATCATTGATCAAGTCTCCCCTCGATAGAATTGTTTTTCCATCCTCAAAATAACTTATCGACTCTCCAATGCTTTTATTATGCAGGAAAATCTTCTGTGAAGAAAGTTTTTCACTATCGTTCAATTCAATCCACAATCCTTCCTTTTGGCCATTCACAACCGCTCCTATTACAACGATAGCGCCATTGGACATTTTTTGGGTAATCAATTTTGCATTATCTGTATGCTCGCTGTTTTTGCATGATGCTATCATGCCCACCATAGTTAGAGCGATATAGCGTTTTTTTAAGAAATTATTCATGGGTTTTTTATACTCAATATTTTTCTAATATAACTCTGTGTATTGGCTTGTATTCTTCAACTGGTCTAATTGGGCGGCAATATTTTTAAATTCAGAATCCCCCCGTTCAAACATTTTCCTTTAATGTCTCAAATTTAAGCGTTTAAATGGCAGTAGTGAAACCCATCCCTAACTTTACTGGCCGCGTTTTTGCTTCCCCTTAAACATGCGGTTTAGGATTTGGTGTTATATGATGGTTGTGGTTTTGTCATCGTGCCAAATGGTGGGCAAACACGGAGATAACCTCGATACCTCGATGGTGCATAACCACATCCTGCTGGCCCTGGCCGACAGCGCCGGGTACGTAACCCACATCACCACCGGCAACATCACCCCGCATCAACTGCTTGCCTATGCCGATTCGCTGAAAGGTATCCCTTATAGCACTGCTTCTACCGACCCGGAGTATGGCCTGGATTGCTCTGGCTTTGTTGCCTGCGTGTTTAACCATTTTCACATAGCGGTACCGCGCAGCTCTGTTGATTATACTTTCATACACCGGCAAATACCATTGAAAGATGCCAAACCCGGCGATTTAATCCTTTTCACCGGCACCGACAGTACGGAAAGAGTAGTAGGACATATGGGGATAGTTACGTCGGCTGGCGGGAGCGCGGTAAAGTTTATCCATTCTACATCAGGAAAAAACAAAGGTGTAGTTGAAACAGCAATGGATGGCTATTATTTAAGCCGGTATATAAAAACGATAAGCATATTCCCGCAAAACGGGAAGTAGGGTTAAGTCAATAGTCTTTAGTCGGAAGCGCAAAGGCGAATTCTTGCCTTTTTTGACTAGGATTCAAGACTTTCGACTCAATACCTACGAGGGAGGAAATTTTTTTAATCCCGTTTTGCAAGCTACGGTGTACCCGCATTTTTTTTAGAACCCCATCGGGGTTCAAGGTCGGTAGAAAAAGCACCCAACAAGTAGTCCGTGCCGTAGGTACGGAACCTCGCCGATTTGCATAATGAGCCATAAATAGTCCGTTAAGTATTGCACCTTACGGCGCAAAAATGATTGGCGACTGTTTTTCTACCGACCTGTTGCGCCTACGACGCATTGACTTTGCGGCGGGCATTGATGTGGGCACACGGTAGCTCAAGAGGGGAAACCGCGCTTTCCCACGCTTTTTTAATCCTTCGAACACCCATGAACTCAAAACTGACCGCCAATTTTTGAGTGACATAACACCAGCAGGGTAGGAGCCCGGGCTACTTCAAATGAAACCTCCTCAAAAAAAGCAGATTAAGGCGTATTCCACATTTCTTACAGACTAATAACAGCGGCACTCTTAATTATAATTCCATCTTAAATTAATTGAAAATTAATTTTTAGTTCTGCATAAATATTTCCTAATTTTAAATGCTTTATCTCGTTAAAGCAATTAACCTAAATAGTCGGCCTTATCTAATCATTAACCTATAATGATACAATTTGTAAGATTTCCGGGCACACAGCTTTTTACCCTTGATGCGGGTTCGCCGGCGGGTAGCGGGTATATGGCATATTTTCTTTCAAAAGTACCTGACGAATTCCCGGAAACAATAACCATCAACCAATCGTGGGATACTTACATCGGCTTTTACCTGTTCCTGAAAAGCGGGCCGAAGGAAGCGGATATGGAAAAATTTGCGGCCGAAGTAACCAAATATTTTGATAAAGAGTATCCCGACCCGGCTTATACCGGGTTTGCCTGGCTTACTTTTAATGATATAGCGCAAACCGTAAAGGCAGAAGCGGTTGTTACATCGCTTACCGAAAACGAAACTGTTGCTATTGCTGCAGATACCTCATTCTATTTCGCCAATTACTCCATGCCGCTAAAACAGCTGGCGCCGATTGTGCCGGTTAAAGATAATGAAGATAATATAGCGGCCTTCACTTACGAGTACCCGCCCTATGAAGGTGCGCCGCCGCCACGCCGGCCATATAATATTCAACTGCCGTTGGCAGGTGATAAGCGAGGTTCATTATTGGGCCAGGTTAGCCTTGGCGACTTGTCAAGCAATGCAGCTACCGGCTGGAATGCTTCGTTGTATTATGTAATAAACTACAACAAGCAGGATGTAGCTCAAAACTATCCCCTCTTTGAAACCGGCGCCGACCAGGGCCTGCAGATATTGTTTGACTATGTGCTCGACCCTGTTGACCCGCTAAACCCCGATAAATCATACCTCGCATTTACCGGAACATCGTTTTTTCTGAAGAAGAATAACGAAGGGCAATGGTATATTGAATTAAACGGGCAAAACCAATTGCCCAGCTATTTCCGCACGGTATATGGCAAAAAAGTAAACCTTATACCACTCGTGGATAGTGATCATCCGCCCAAACTGGTATTTGAAGAGTTGCCGCCGGTTGATGGCAATCCGCGCTACTACCTTGCGCCGGCGGGCGATTTTGAGCTGGCGGTACAAGGTGCCGATAAAGCAGAAGGTGTGGTATCTGACTACCTGATATGTGGCCTCTCGGGTGCCGAATCTGTCCAGTTTATAGCTAAATCGAAATTATTCCGGGGCAATGTAATGCGTTTTGAGGCCAAACAAAACGCTTACGCTCCGGTATTTCCCATTATAAAAACGGCGATGACAGCCACACCGGCAACACCGCGGTCGGCCGCCTTAGCAGGTGAAGCCTTTAACCGGCATCTTAATATTTTTCTTACGGCAAAACGGGCCGGGTTAACCGCCGCGCTGCAAACCACCCAGGCCGGTCTCGATTCAAAATATAAAACATCGTGGATAAATATCCGCCCAAATCCATCTGCAACCGCTGCTGAACGCGCGGAAAAGAAGGCTATCGGCCTGCCAAACCAAGTACCGGTGTACTATTCCCAACCAAACGACGCCGCACTTTATGACCATGAGGGCGTGAAAGTTGATGTAACTGATGAACTGTTGCAATTGCGCAACACACCCGCAGCTTTCTTTCCTGAACAGGTAAACCAGTCGCTGCCAATGGTGCCTTATTCAGGCGTGGTTTCTTCCCTCGGGCTTTCGTTTGATGATATACAGCAGTTCGAAAAGCAAATCATAATCCCGGTACGACGCGATACGGTGACATCTATCCCCCAGGATACGCAAACCAATAATCTTTTGCTTTCGGCTGCCACGCTGCTTACTACTACTCCGCAAGGCCTGCTTGCAACCATACCCGATTTTGGCCTCGACTGGCAATCAGTATTGCTGGCAAAAAGCCAGAGCAAGGGTATCGACTATAACCTTGAATTTACAAACGGGGTTACAAAGGAACTCCGGGATTCGCTGCAATCAAACCAGCTTTTCCTGGTGGCAACGGAAGCCGCACCGCTCGGCACCTTCCTGAACAAAATTACCATAGCCGACTGGCCATTCACTATAAATGTGGGCAAGGGGAGCGATAAAGGCGATTTTCGCAACATCATTATATTTAAATTCGCCGGCGGCAGCCTCGAAAACAGGGTGATGGACACGCAATCATGGTCAAACGCATCCACTTTTAACCAATACCCGGCGCTGGTTTCAAAATGGATAACATCGTATATCGAAACCACGAAACTGAATGCCCAGACAGATACCCGGTACCTCAATTTTCTCGAGATAGTGCAAAACCCAAGCTGGAACGGCATATTGGTTTTAAAGGTAGATATAGGCGTCGAAAATTTCCCTGATGACCTTAAAGGTTTATTAGCCGGCATCAAGCGCGACGAATTTTATGCGCACCACTTCGGCATGAACGTAAACTTTATCGAGCCGGTAAACGGTGAGCTAACGTTGCCAAAAAGTTCGCTATTCGGGCTGATCAACTATATCGATAAGGATTACAGGGCACAGCAGGACACCCGGGACCACCTGGCCAATTCGCCATTTGTTTCGGTGCAGCAAGCCCCTTCGCCGGTATCAAATACCCAGGCACTGTATGATTTTAAGGTATTGACCTTACAGGTGGTATTCGAAAACTCAGAAATAAAGGATTTTGCGAGCAAGATACAGCTCGTTACCACCGCCTGGTTTGATGAACCTGCGCAGCTCAATACCAGCAATATGGGCAGCTCATTAAAAAATCAGACCATTGAGTTTAACGGCAGCTATGAAAAGCATAATGGTGTAAACACCTACACATTTGTTACCCGCCCCGGCCAAACCTATAAGTTTTTGCTTGAAAGCCAGACCATGAACTATGTGGAGATAGTAAAGGCCCAGTTTTATACCATTACCGACGAAACGAAAGATAATCCGTTTTTGCTTGCCGGCGTGGATACGGAAAAGATATCGTCGCGTTTTGTGTTTTGGGGCTATATGAATTTTAAACTGATAGAATCGTTCGACTTGTTTTCATTTGGCGACACGGCCGACCAGAAAAATACAAACAACACGGGGCTTTATTTCTCGGGCCTGGCTGTTAACATGGATTTTATGCTGGATAATGTATCCGGGGACGCAACCGACCGGGTTTTTACTTTCGACCCTGCACGGATGTCGTTCGATTTGTCGCAAAGCACCCCGCGAGCCAATAGCCTGTTCCGTAACTTCCCGATAAACCTTGCCGGCCTCATCTATTCGAAAAAAGATGACGAATCCAAACCATCCGATCTTGGTTTCCTGCCGGTAGTTATACGTTCAAAAGTACCGGTTAACGGGCAGTCGCTCACCGAAAAATGGTATGCGCTGTTATACAATCTTAATTTGGGCAGCATGGGCGCACTGGCGGCCAAAGCGGGTTTTGTATCGCAGATATCTACAGCCTGGAGCCCCGATACTGCGGTGAAGCGCCTGGCCACGGGCATAAAACTACCGGGTGTTGGGGGCCAAAAAACGCTAAGCCTGCAGAGCGTATTAAGCATAAATATACAGAGTTTCACCTTTGTGGCAGGGGAGCAGGGTGCTGATTTGGCCTACCTGTTAAAGTTGAATAATGTTAAGCTAAGCATATTGGGTAAAAAGCTGCCCGGCGCTGCCGATACGCAATTTATACTTTTTGGCGATGCCACAGGCGTTGATAAAACAACGTTGGCCTGGTATGCTGCTTATTACGCACCTAAAAAAACGGTGACTGCGCCACCAACCGGGCCTTTAACAATTGAAATATAATCGCTATGGCAAACATTACTCTTCTACATTGGAATATAGAAACTTACGGGCCTGCCAAGTACTTTAATGCCAACAACGCAAATTTTGTGAATTATATAGCCCGGCTGGTGCTTAATGTAAATGCGGATATTTTTGCGATGGTTGAAGTTAAAAACAGCACGTCGTTAGTTGTACCCCCGATAATTTCGACTGCAATTTGCGCTTTACAGGGGCTTTTATTTGATCCATGGCGGTCTGTACGGGTAAACAGCGGCTATAATAATGAAGCCTACATAATAATGTACCGTACCGACAGGAATTTTTTACCAATAGACAATGCATTAAACACCGGTGCTAATATAATTCCAGACAATGGGCTTGGCATGGATAATGTTGCCGGCAACAGGATAAACTTTCCGAGCAGGCATACTGCAAAGGGGGGCAGAAGGCCATTCTATGTAACTTTTGAAACAACTGATACCAACCAAAGATTCTCCGTTATCTCGTACCACGCCATGTTTGGCGTAGCGACCCCTTACGGCATTATCCGGTTGCCCGACCTGAATTACATTACCGAATTTGACGATGGCACTCCGATTGACGCGAGCCTTATATCGGGCGATTTTAACGTTGATTATAATATCGATTTTGCATACTATGCTAATATGCTTGCCCTGCCAACGGAAGAGGCTACAAATGACAATACCAGTTTAAAAAACAATCCCCTCGGAGGAAACGACCCGGCAACGTTCCTGGCAAATGCCTATGATAATATTTTTCAAACGGTTATTACAGGTATGACGCCCACAGGCGACGTAACTAACCTGATGATTGAATCGGCCGTTGTGAATGGACCGCAGCCACCGCCGCCTGCTGCACAACCCCATGTTGGGAATTTATCAGCTGAAGCAGGGGCGTTTAATATAGCCGCCTTAAACAATTACCTGGCGCGTATAGCCAACCCGATAGTTGCCTTACCACCGGTTGATATGGATACGGCGTGGGACTTTGTGAGAGAAGGCATCAGTAATCATTACCCTGTTGCGGTAACGGTAACCATATAAAAAATTAAACCGATTATTAACATGACACTCCAGGAGATATTCGATATAATAAGTGCAAACATTGCCGCAAATAATGGGACGTTAAAACTCGCACCCAATACTATCTCATCTCCCGAGATAACAGATTTGTTTGATAAATATTTACTTGATGCCGACCTGGTAATTGATGCCGCTGTGCCCTTATTAAACAGCGGGAGCGTAACGGTTAAGGGAAACGGCAATTCGCTGATATTTTTTGATACTAATATTAATTCCCTGGTATTTACTGTTACTGACGGCGTTCCGTCGATGACTGTGGAAGCGGATGCCATTATAAAGGATGAAGGCGGCTGGACTTTCGGGAAAAGCTTCCCGGTGTTGATGTTTGGCAACTGGAGTGGTTTTTATGACCCGGGAGACCCCAAAAAGTGGATACAATACATTTTTTTCGATAGCGCGCACTTTTCGCTTACGGCAACCGGCCTTGTATTTTCAGGTTTTCTTAAGCTCGATAGCTTCCTTAGTGCTTTGGCGGGCTTATTTAACGCCGAAGTGATTGAGGTTAAGGGCGGGATAACCCTAAATAAAGGCGAAGATGGCTATATAGTTGATACAAATACCGTTGTGCCCGAAATGCGGCTTATTGGTAAAATTGGAACGGTTGAAATTAAGTTAGGCTCATTCCCGGTATTTACACTGGAGTTTTCTATGAACGCGTCGGCTTATATTATCGATAGGGGCGACGATAAAGGCAAACCCGTGCCGGCGCTCGAAATACTTATCGAAACTACCATACCAATAAACAACGACACGATAGGCGTAGCAGCAGTAATTGGTACACAATCGGAATTACTTATTATGCGGGCCATACTCCCCGACAGCATGGATGTTGGTATAGCCGAGCTGATTTCGTTGGCAAACGATGAGAACTTATTGGCGGTAATGCCATCAAACATACCCGTAATTAACGATTTTGTACTGAAGGACTGGCAGCTCACATTTAATACCTCGCAAAAAACGTTATCCCAGGTTTCTATTCAAGTGGGCACCAGGGCCGATTACAGTTGGGCCATTATTCCCGGCTATATCACCTTAAAATCGGTGGATTTGGTGTTCGGGATGACTTACGTGAATAAAATATTTAGCCCTTCGCTTGCAATTGAAGGTGTCATTACCCTCGGTACGGGGCCGTCGGCTGTAAACTTTATCATATCTGCCGCATTCCCAAGCTATGTATTTATGGGTGCGCTTGACCCGGAAACCCCTGTGGACTTAAAAGGCATAGTGGCTTACTTTTTAGGGGATACCGTTGCGAATAGCTTGCCGAACACCCTTGAGCTCGGTGTTTTAGAAATAGCCGTCGATCCTAAAAATAGCACCTATTCGCTGGAGACCGCGCTTACTACGGACATGCAGATACCTGTGATACTGACCACAATTGTAGTAAGGACGGTTTCATTCAACATAAGTTACGTAGCCGGGTTGCCAAGCGGCAGCATTACGGGCGAGTTCCAGGTAGGCACGGGCGACGAAGCACCGTTCCTGTTTGTTACTGCTGAATACGCCGGCGAAGAAGACACCTGGGTATTTAGCGGCGGATTAAAGGATGGCAGCACTATAAAGTTAAAACAGCTGATAGATACCTATTTGCCGGTTGAATATCACAAATTCAATCCGTTCGATATTACCATTACCACACTGTTTGCATCGTTTACCCAGGCCCCGCCGGCAACACCGGGCAATGAAGATGGCGCCGAAAATACTTACAACTTTAAACTGGGAGCAGAGTGGAAGTTAGACCTTGGCTTGTCGAGTCCGTTTATTATTACCGGGCTTACCGAAATCGCCTATAAAAAATCATTAACCAGTTCGCCTTATGCGGGCTTTATAGAGGGCGCGTTGAACTTTGGCAACATAAACGTAGGCGCACGGGTTGATTTTAGAGATGCATATAACGACTATACTTTCTTCTTTAACGGCTTCGAGGCCAAGCTTACTCAAAACGCCGAGAAGGACAGCATTATTTGTTTTAAGTTTACCGACGACTCAACACTTGGCAGCCTCATTGAATTGCTGATAAACGCAGCTACCGGCCAAAGTATTACCCTGCCGTCGCCATGGAATGTGATGAATAATATCAGGATGAGAGATTTTGGTTTCTCATTCAACATCACCAAAAATAAAATTGGCTTTACCTGTCCGATAGGTATCAACTTAGGCTTTATCGATATTAAAAAAATTACGCTTTACTATACTTATTTCCCGAACGATCCGAACAAGGAAGGAATTGTGGAAATTCAAATTACAGAGGGTTCATTCCTTGGCGGCGCGTTGCCGCTACCCGGGCCGTGGGATGTAGCCAAGCCCGAGACAGCCCCTGCAGTACCGGGCCAGGGCGAAAACCTTTTCCGTTTAGAGTTTTTGGGTATGGGCCAGCACGTGTCGTTAATCGACCCCAAATCACCAAATTCGGTATCCGAGGCGATAACTATGCTGAAGGATTCGTTTGAAAGTGATAAAAAAGACCCTGATCCAACTAACCCGATTGACGGCACCAAGCTTAAATTTAACAGTTCGAGCAATTGGCTCATCGGCTCGCAGTTTGTAATTGTAGATACCTTCGCCATCGGCATCGTATTCTTCGACCCGGACCTGTATGGATTATCGATTTATGTTGACGGGCCGAAAGCAAAAGTTTTCCAGGGCCTTAAGTTCGAGATACTTTATAAAAAGGTAACTGATACGGTAGGCGTTTACCAGGTTTACCTGAAACTACCGGATGCTATCAGGCAGATAGATTTTGGCACCGTATCGGTAACATTGCCAAGCATCAAAATATACATCTACACCAACGGCGACTTCAAGATCGACTTCGGCTTCCCGCTTAATGATGACTTCTCTGAATCATTCGGCCTGCAGTTGCTGCCGTTCATCGGTTCCGGTGGTTTCTATTTCGGTGTATTGAGCGCCGAAACAGCGGAGACAGTACCTGCATCAACCATCGGGAACTTTAGCCCGGTAATTGTATTTGGTGTGGGCTTGCGCGTGGGTGTGGGTAAAGAAATAAACAAAGGCATACTAAAGGCTGGGATAAGCATAGTGGTGCAGGGCCTGCTGGAAGGCACCTTTGCCTCATTTAATTATTACGATGGTAATAAGGACGATATAACCTATTACTATGTGCTGGGCAAAATATCCATTGTTGGCCATGTGTACGGCGCTATCGATTTCCTGATCATCTCGGCCGAAGTTGACCTGAAAGTTTTTGTGAGCGCACGCATTGTTTTTGAAAGCTATGAGCCTATATTAATTACGCTGTCTGCCGGTGTAAGCGTATCGGTAAAAGTGCGCATAAACCTGGGCTTCTTTAAAATAACTATCGGCTTATCGTTCTCAACCACTATCGAGTTCTCATTCACCATTGGCAAACGCGAACTCAAGCCGTGGAATGCCAAAGGCTTATATGCTGCCCATTTCAGGGAGCTGCCCCTGCTCGCGCTGGACGAAGAAACGGAATGTTTGTTTCTACCGGTAATGAACTGGCTGCCAATAATCCCGGTAACAAAAGTCGACCTTGAAATAATTTACATCCCGCAGTTTACTGTTGCAACCGACGAAGGCTCAACCGAACAAAAGGCGCGTGCCGTGGCCATGCTTTACCTGGAAAGTGCAATCGATCAACCGACTACCAGGCAACAGCGTTTAATAAACGGCGCGATAGAAGAAGTTGATTATCCGTTCACAAAGTTTGCCAAAGGTGCGTTTTTATGGGTATTGGGCGCTTACTTCAATAAAACCACCGAAGGCATACCTGTCGACACCATTTTGGCGCAGGAAATAACGATAGCAAACCTTGAAGAAATTATTTGCTACTTCTCGCAAGACGACCTGGTTGAACCGTTCTCGGTGGAGCAGATATTCACCTTTATGGAGAATTATCTGAATGCCACCATTATAACACCGGCACGCACTACCCAGGTTGTTGCCGAAAAGACAGTAAGCGTACTGCCGATTTTACCAAACCTGGTATTTGAAACCCCGGCATGCGAGATTTATTTCGACAATAAGCAGGCGAAATATACCTACGACCAGGAACAACTGCGTTTGATACATGCTTATTTCAAAGCGCTGTCGGTGCGCAACACAGGGGCCGATACTAAACAACCTGGCCGGTTATCGGCTGACGAAGAAAAGCAATCGCTGGCCACTTTTATGCTGATTGATTATATCGCCCTTTTAGCCAAAGAAAGCTCACAAAAAGGCATCGACCGGTTAACCACTATGGTTGTACCTGTTGATGAAGGCGACAGCTTCGAAAGCATAGTTGCCAATAATCCTCATTTTGGTATCTCGGCAATTGAGTTGGCGCATGCAAACCGCACGCGCAAACTTAGCGTTAACGTTGGGCTTAATCTGAAAAGAGTACCCTATACCGTAAGGCATAATGATACGCTGCATTCAATTAGCAAACGGTTTAATGTTGGGCACAATGAAATATTGCAGGCCAATATTTTCCTGAGAGAACAAGTTGTGGACCCTTGCCTGCCCACCGGCCAGCTGATGCAAACAAGCGAAAGGCTGTTTGGCGCTGATGAAAACAATCAATTTATTGCCGGCGAGCGGATATTTATACCGAATGTAAAGTACACCACATCGGCAAACGAACACGAAACCTTGCTTTCAGTAGCGAACAAACATGGCATTGATGTGCTCGACTTGATTGCCGAAAATATAGGGGTAGCCGGGCTGTTACCACATCAAAGCAAAATACTGGTGCCGTTTGTCGAGAAAATAACGGTTTCCGACCTGATTAAAGCCATGGAAGAAAACCATGATTTTGAGCACCTGTCGGGCTTATCGGCCAATATAATGTTGCAGGGCCTAAGGGTGCCACTGCCTGAAGAAAATTCGGCTATCGGAAAACCGGAAGCCATGTACAAAGTGTCGGGACAGCAAATTGATGCCTCAAAACTTGTGGAAGGTGATAAGCTTAACCTGAAATTGCCTGACTCGCTCCCATGGCTCAGTTTAGGTACACCGGGCGGCACCGAACTGCCGTTTACCCTTTTAGGGGTTGATATCGGCGCATTGCAGGACCTGCAAAAAGCGAAGTTAAAACCTGTTATTGTTGAACTGAAAGCCAGCGACCTTTTCAGGGTGCAGCCGCGTAAGTTTAGCTTGCCAAGCAACATTACCTGGGCCTTACCGGTAGCTATGTCATTGATGAATGGCGATAACCTGTTGCAGGATAACATCGACCCATCGATTTGGATGTTTAAAAACAGCCTGCAAGCCTTGTTAAGCGGCTACGATGCCATTGCACCTAAAGTTAGCCTGCTAAAACAAGTGCAGGAAACCCAGACGAGGACCGCCAAACCGGTGCCTATAAATGATTACACATGGTCTACCAAAATTGATGTAAGGTTAAGGCAGGTAAGATCGAGCGAGGACCCTGCCAAACTGATGCCGAATGTATACGAGTTGCACGGCATCGACCCGGCATCGATGAGCTTGCTGCAAAACCTGATCGAATACCACGCGGCCAATCCGGGCAATACCATCATCAACCAAATTGATATCCTGTATTCAAAAGACCCTGCACAGGACGGGCAGAAAGAACCGCCAAGTGGTTTACGGTCTGACAGTATTGCCAATACCAGCATGTATTTGCTGCAAACAAATCTTTCGACCCTCTCAAATCCGCCTCAACTGGCAAGCGCCAGGGCTTTGGGAGCGATACCGGGTATGCAGGACAACCTGTTAGGTATGAGTCAATTGGAATTCGTGACCTACATGTGGGAATCGGCGATTGTCGGCACCGGCGGGTATTATTTATACTACCTGGTTAAAGATAGCAAGAACGGCCTGCCCGATTATTTATTTAACGGTGATACCGATGTGACTATTTCGGTAGTAATTACTTACGATATAACCAATAACGTGCTGCATAATTTCCTTAACAGCGTGATTATAAGGGAGCCAATTAATATTCAGGACGAAATATTATACATTGAAACCCTGGCACAAACGGTTACAGGCGTAACAATGGCGGAAGGCGACACATTACAGGCCTTTGCCAGGCGTTACAGTACTACCGTTGGAGAAATTGCCGTACAGAACAAAAAATCCCATTTCAGGCAAAATATGAGGCTTGCAATTCCGGTAAGCCAGGCAAATACTGCGCAAAACGGGCACCTCACCGCAGCAGCAGAGAGCCTGGAAATACTGGCAGAGAAATACGGCGTAAGCATTATTTCGCTTGCCCATGCCAATAAACACCAACCGCAGCTATTCGAAGCGCCGTTGACTTTCGATACCCGTATAGAAGTGAAAGTGGCCACCGTTCCGCCTGGAAATATCGGTTTCACCATGAAGCGGAAAGGTCCGGGAGCAGTTACAGCGTCAACCGATGCTGAGCAAAACCTGCAGGAGCTTTATAACCTATTGGGCTACAACATCGCCAAAAATGATGATTTTGATGAAGCAGTCTCCGGCCTTCCGGCTGCCCCTGGCGATAATAACCCGCCGCCTCCAAATGATTTAGACGAACCAATGCGCCCAACCGGCGTTACCGACGAGGATATGCCATACAACCGTATTTTGCCGGTGTATCCTTTCGTAAAAACCGTGGTGACGGACGCCTCATCGGACGATTTGCCGCCCGAAAAGGAAGACCCGTATCGTGCAGTTGGCAAAACCGTGCAGATCGATATGCGCTGGCAGGATATCTTCGGTAACCTCACATCGTTCCAAAATATCCCTGATCCGGGGCCTGCAATACTGCCGGATATAACCGTAGGTTACACCGATCCGGTTATTGGCCTTAGCCTTTTCCCAAGTGTTTCGGCATCGTACGTTGTGGATAAGCCGGAAGGTGGTTCAACTAACCTGTACATCACGCTGGCGTTTAACCCTACCAATTATTTGCCGGTTGAAAGCGCTGCTGAAGTGGCATGGAAAAAACGCGCCGAAGCCGACCGCGGGACTTATGTGCAAATTTATTACCAGCTCATACAGGAGGATATGAAGGTTATCATATCAAACTCGCTTGAGGGCGACACAGGTCTTGCGGCAATCGAAACAGACCCTAAGGCGGTGTTGATAAACATGGTAATAGCCATTTACCAATACCTCGGCGAAATTTTAAAACCAGGCGCGGACCCTTACGTGTTCTACACTGTTGAAGAAGGTGATACGCTGGAAAAGATAGCGACCAAATACGATACAACCCCGCAGAATATCCGCATGGCCAATCCTTCAATACCCGCCGATGGAAAACTCAAAGAGGGCGAGGTAATCATTGTGCCTTTGGTTACCATACCGGCCAACCAGATAATTGAAAGCCCGGTAAGCGACACCAATCCGCTGGCCTTGTTTGCGCTGGTTACCAAGCTGAAACTTGCTCGCGAGTTAGACCTTGTTGACGATGGTTTTAAGGATGAACCTTCGGTGCTTTTTTCAACCTCGGTGCTTGGCCCTAACCTCACAAAGGATAATTCCGCAAGTTCCGGCGGGCCTGGTAGCGCCATTACGATACAGGAGTTTGCCCAAAAACTGCAAGCAGCATTCCCCGAACTGAAAGCAGCTTCGGGTATGCCTAAATTGGGAACGGAAGACAATAGCCCGATTGATATTTGGGTGGCCAGGTTTAATGACAGTGCTACCGGAATCCAGTTCTCCATCCCGGATGTTGGCAACCCGTATTACTTTGCGTTGCTGCCGCTGGCAACCCACCTGCTATCGCGCGATATGGTTAAGATATATCCTTACCATACAGGTACCCCGATATCAGACGAAACACCGGTTGAGTCGGCCTTTAACGGTATAGATATTGAAAAGATGGCCCAAACATGTTTGGCCGCTATAGACATATTCCTGCAAGCCGATTTTTCGATACCCGCCTGGCAAATTGAAAATACTATCGACAAACCATTAAGCGGTAGCGGGGCAGGGGCAATACTGCATCCGTATCAATACGTAATAAATGCCAAGAAGGACCTTGCCGACAATATTGTTAAACACATAGCCACTGTGCTTGCCGAAGACAACGAGCCCGATAATGGCAATATGACAAATGCTGCGGAACGGCTAAGGCAGGAACTGCTCATTAGTCTCTCAAATGCATACAGCATCGATACCGTGCTGCAGTTTAACGTGGAGGTGACGTCGCCATATAATGATCCCGACGTTATAGCGCCGAACCTGTTTGGTAAAGTGTTGGATCCGAATGATACTACACAGGCCGACCAAAAGGCCTATGCGTTTTCAACCACGCGCTTCTCGCTCGAAAAATCTGACCTAAGTGGCGGTAAGCAATCGTACCTGACTATCCTGTTCAATTCTAAAAAAGACAATGACCTGCATGGCGAAAGCAGTTTCTTTGGGATCGACCTGCAATACGAGATCAATTCGATTGAACATGATATACAAAATGTCGATAGCATAAAAGGCTATAAGGCATCATCGTGGCTAACGTTTATTCTTCCGTTTGATGATGCTGATACCGGGCTGGGCAACTTGAAGATACCTATCCCGCTGCGGGCCTATCCAACAGCGCCGTCGCTTACCGGGCAAACCTTTAAATCGGTTGCTGATGCCGCCGGACTGATTGAAAATGCTGCGCCTGTTGAAGATAAATTGTTGGAAGCCAAAGAATGGAATTATACCTATACGTATGATTACCTGAGGGCACAGCAGGATACTATCAATACTGATATAATTCTTAATGTTCCGTCGCAATCGTTAATGAATGCCCGCTTTGCCGACGATGAAGACCCTGACCTGTTTGCGGCTTTACTGCAATTCTCGAACGCTTACCCCGGCATACAGCGGGATTTCAACGAGTTCCTGCTCGACCAGTCGAACCCTGATTATGCGTACACAGCAATGCAGTCGTTCGCCTGGCTGGTAAAACGCGTGGCGACCGCATGGGGCAAATGGGAAGAAAACAGGCAGCTATACGCCGATGCAAGTACCGGCGAGGTAAATTACAAGTACGAGATAGTGGAAAGCGGGATAGTAATTGATGAACAAAATGCACTCTTGATTTCAGTTACGCCGCGGCCCGGTACAAAATACAAGCTGCCTTATGTAAAAATTGAAGGCTTTATTACCCATCCGGTTGATAACACGGAAGAGCTTAAAAGCTTTGCCTATTATACCATGGTTGATGGTAAAAAGAAATATCTGTCGCCCGATGATGGCCGTAAAATAACGCAGCGTATAATCGGGTACGATAAATTCAATATCATTAACGAAGAAAATATATGGTCGGGGATTGCAATAACACGTAATAAAATACTGGTTCCGGGAATAAAGACCAACGAGGAATTTATTTACACAACACCAACCATACGTTTTGTAAGCGTACTTACGCCGCTGCTGGACCCTAATATTGAGATTAACATAGCGGACTATACATCCGAACCAGCCAAACAACCGTTGCAGTTATACTTAAGCAATTTCCTGCAAGCCCTGTTTGCGGAGTTGATTGATGAAACAACAACAAGGCAGATTAAAATAGGCAGCAGCTATGTTTATGATATACAGGAAAATATCCCGGGATTAAGCGCCGAGATACCGATAAGCATTTCAACTCCCTACAATTTTGAGATACCGGCTGATTGGGATAATACCTTATGCCCCGCAAAGCCCGGCGACATCACGCCCGAAAGTCCGTTTGTATGCCAGCTGACTGCGTTGCTGCAAAACTGGTTTGCCGGGAATACACCGGTTACAACTAATGCAAAATTCAGGTTTGATATTCAACTATTCTCGGGGCTTTCAAACACCCAGTTGCCGGTGCTGAGGATACGCAATTTGTACCTGGAAGAAAAAAATATTAAATGGATCTAAAATCTTCGTATTGATAAAATTGAAAATAAAGAAGCAATGAAAGAGGAAAAAAAAGAGCCTGCTAAAGCAGCTGATAAACTAACCGACGGGAACCAGGGCGACCAGGGCGATCAAGGGCCGCAGGGAGATCAGGGTCCGCAGGGGTACCAGGGCAACCAGGGATTCCAGGGTAATCAGGGATACCAGGGCGACCAGGGTACGCAAGGGTACCAGGGAAATCAAGGTAACCAGGGCTTCCAGGGAGATCAGGGCGACCAGGGAAACCAGGGAAAAGTAGGCGTACCTGGCGGCAATTGGAGCTATATGATCCTCAATGGGATACAGGGCGATCAGGGATTCCAGGGAAACCAGGGCTTTCAAGGTAATCAGGGTTTTCAGGGCGATAAAGGTGACCAGGGCAACCAAGGCTTCCAGGGCGATAAAGGTGACCAGGGCTTTCAAGGTAATCAGGGTTTTCAGGGCGATAAAGGCTTCCAGGGCAACCAAGGCTTCCAGGGCGATAAAGGAGATCAAGGTAATCAAGGATTTCAAGGCGATAAAGGCGACCAGGGTAATCAGGGTTTTCAGGGCGATAAAGGCGACCAGGGTAATCAAGGTTTCCAGGGTAATCAAGGCTTTCAAGGAGATAAAGGCGACCAGGGTAATCAGGGTTTCCAAGGTGATAAAGGTGACCAGGGTAATCAGGGTTTTCAGGGCGATAAAGGCGACCAGGGTAATCAAGGCTTTCAAGGAGATAAAGGCGACCAGGGTAATCAGGGTTTCCAAGGTGATAAAGGCGACCAGGGTAATCAGGGTTTCCAGGGTGATAAAGGCGACCAGGGCAATCAAGGATTCCAGGGTGATAAAGGCGACCAGGGCAATCAAGGATTCCAGGGTGATAAAGGCGACCAGGGTAACCAAGGCTTTCAGGGGGACAAAGGCGACCAGGGCAATCAAGGTTTTCAGGGAGATAAAGGCGACCAGGGTAATCAAGGTTTCCAGGGCGATAAAGGCGACCAAGGTAATCAAGGTTTCCAGGGTAATAAGGGCGACCAGGGAAACCAGGGCTTTCAAGGCGATAAAGGTGATCAGGGTAATCAAGGAAACCAGGGTAATAAAGGCGATCAAGGATATCAGGGCGACCAGGGTA
The DNA here is from genome assembly GCF_024055575.1 of Mucilaginibacter flavidus. Classification (GTDB taxonomy): domain Bacteria; phylum Bacteroidota; class Bacteroidia; order Sphingobacteriales; family Sphingobacteriaceae; genus Mucilaginibacter; species Mucilaginibacter flavidus. Next base: position 26,055 of record NZ_JAMXOE010000040.1, read on the forward strand.
ACCAGGGCTACCAGGGTAATAGCGGCAGCTCGGGCAATATACCTGCGGGCCTCGTGATGCTTTCAAACTCGGACGTGCCGCCCGACGGATTTATTAATACAGGGCTAATCGTATTGCCGACTACACTTACCAGGGCATTCAGCCTTAAAAGCGATATGCCTTTGGCCCGCATGTGGCAGGCAACTGCTGTGTTTGATAATAAAATATACGCGTTTGGTGGTGCACCCAATACCAGCGCTGTAGATTCAAATTCCGTCATTAACCAAATGTTCGACACGTCTGTAGGTGGTTGGAAGGTGATGGCACCGATGTCGGTAAGGCGTTTTGCGGCGTCGGCTGTTACTTTCGATGATATAATATTCGTGATGGGTGGATTCACGGGTTCAACCGTGGTTACAACAAGCGAAGCATATACGCCCAAAAGTGACTCGTGGTTTTTTAGCCTGCCGGCGCCAGTGCCATCACCTGCCGTTGGCGCCGCGGCAGCCCGTTACAACAGCACGATAGTTTTATTGGGGGGCAATGGTAGCAGTAATGCAATTTTGCAGGTTTTTACACCACAAGCTAATAAATGGGCTACTTTTAATACAGCGGCGCCCCAGTTTACCGGTGGAGGCGCGGTGATGGTAGGCTCAAGGCTCTATGTACTTGGGGGTAACACCAGGGGCTTTAGTTCGGGCGCAACCTCATCTGTATATGGCTATCTCGAGATGTCGAACCTCAGTTGGACATCGATACCGGCGCCATCGTCGGTAGGGTTCTATTTTTCGGGCGCAGCGCTTTTGAATGATAAAATATACCTGATGGGCGGCGTTAACTACAACGGCTCCTCGTGGAGCTCGGTATATGTGCTTGACTATAAAACCAATACCTGGACCAACAGCACCATCGAACTTGCGGTTGCAACAGCTGGCCTGTCATCGGCGGCGGTTGGCAATGCTATGTATGTAATAGGAGGGGGCACAACTCTTAACGGCCCTGCCCTGGCTAATACACAAACAAGCGAGGCTAATTTGTTTTACCTTTTAAGAAAACTATAAGTCGTTTATTTTTACCAATGACTAATAACCAATGACTAACCTGTCAGTTTTTACACCTACGCATCAAACGCGCTTCCTCGGGGATGCTTACGCATCGATGCAACAACAATCGGTAACAGATTGGGAGTGGCTGCTGTTGTTAAACGGTGGCGCCTCAAAAAACGACCTCCCTGCAACGCTCGTTAACGACCTGAGGGTGAAGTTGTTTTACTCGCCTGCTGTTAAAGGTGTTGGTGATGCAAAAGCGCAATGCCTGCAACACGCTGCCGGCAAATATATGCTGGAGCTTGACCACGACGATATGCTGCACCCTAATGCATTTACCGAGGTAATGCAAGCCTTTGGGCAGGGCGCACAATTTGTATTTTCGAACACCAGCCGGATGACGGAAACAGGTGAGCCCGAGTTTACAGAATACAATAAAAGGCACGGATGGGCATACCGGCCATTTGAGCATAATGGCAAAACATACAACGAATGCCTCTCGTTTTCGCCCACACCGCAAACCATGTCGTACATATGGTATATGCCAAACCATTTGCGCGCTTTTACCAAAGAGCTTTACCAATCGGCTGGCGGGTATAACACTGAATTATCTGTTTGCGACGACCAGGACTTGATTCAGCGCATGTACATTGCCGATTCACGATTTGCGCATATAGAAAAACCGCTCTATTTTCAACGCATCCACCAGTCGCAAACGCAGGTTATACAAAATCAGCTTATACAGCAAAAAAACACTGAATTGTATAAGCAAAACATCAGCGATATTATGCTCAGCTGGGCCAAACGCAATAACCTGCTGGCTCTTGACATGGGGGCTGCACACCGCAAAAAGCCCGGTTTTTTAGGCGTTGATATGTACGATTTGCCGCACGTGGATATTGTTGCCGATTGTAATTTAAGACTACCGTTTGAAGATAACTCGGTTGGCGTGATAAGGGCGGTTGATTTCATGGAGCACGTAAAAGACTCGATCCACCTCATGAATGAGTTTTACCGGGTGCTGGCACATGGTGGCATGTTGTTGTCGATGACGCCATCAACCGATGGTCGGGGTGCTTTCCAGGACCCTACACATGTGAGTTTCTGGAACGAAAATTCGTTCTGGTATTACACAAAATCAAACATCAGGAATTTTGTGCCACAAATAAAAGCAAGGTTTCAGCCCTCGTTTATCGAAACCAGCTACCCTAACGACTTTTGTAAACAAAATAATATTTACTACGTAACGGCAAATTTAACAGCAATAAAAACAGAAGAACGCCTGCCGGGAGTATTGGATATTTAATGATATCGTACAGTTTTTAAGATTTTTCCATCAACCATAAAAATATTACCATGCCAGCTAAACTATTTGTAAATAATACCGGGTACGAAATTAACGGCAACCTTACCGTAAGGGCAGGCAGCCAACCCGGCCAAAACTTAAATTCGGTGCAATTTGTATTGGATTCGTCGATGGGGTCGCAACAGGTAGTTAATTACGGCGATCCTCAGAATGTATTTATGGATCAGCTGGAAATTTCGACCCTTGCGCTGGGTGGCTATATTATCTCAAACCAGATTGTGGTTACCCGCGGAAGTATTATTGACGATATGTTTAATACCCAGGATACCATAACTATTACGCTTAACAACCAGTCGTTTGTAGTAACTACATCCAATACCTGGACCATATAACACCAGCGGCGTACATATTTTAGCTTGCCTGCATTATTTCCCCGTTAGCGAAGGGTACTATTCAGGGAATTACATTGCCATACTTGTCAAGGTTGGTATGGCATTTCGGGCACGTTGTTCCACCCCAAAGCGCCTGCGATCCGTTTTTGGGCATACGAACAATAGGTTGCTTAGTTTGGCATACAGGGCAGTGTACACGCTTTAAATGTATGCCCCACTTAGACTTGTTTTTGCTGGCTATTTTGAGCAAAATTACAAACCCTATTGCTATGATGGCATAAATAAAAACCTGAATCATTGGGAGTGTGTTAAGTATGTTTAGTTGGCTTAAAAATAGGGAATTCTTCTGAATCCCGTAGATTATATGCCTGCTTGTACCCGAATCATGGGTAAAAGGCGTGTAATCGGTTACCCTAAAAAACTCAATGCCTGTATATTATCCGGCGCCGTCATTAAATAAGTTTGAATGCCGAGCCTTGTTGCGGTCGCAATATGCTGCGGACTATCGTCAATAAACAGCGTTTCTGCCGGGTCGAGGTTGTTTTCGTTTAGCACCTGTTCAAAAATTTCGGCATTGGGCTTGCGCTTGCCCACAAGGTGCGAGTAATACACTTTTTCGAACAAATGGTCGTTCCCGGTAAAACCAAATTCTTTTTCCAGGTAATTCATTATGTAATCATAATGAATTGGGTTGATGTTACTCAATAAAAAAGTGCGGTACTTCGGTTTCAGGCTCAGCAATAATTCGTGGTTGCCGGGTGTTACACCAACCAGTAATCCGTTCCACGCGCTATCAATTTGCGCATCAGTTAAACCTGGGTTGCCGATCTTTTGACGGATATAGGCCCTGAACTCTTCAGCCGTCGCCGAGCCATCTTCAAACGCCGTGAAAATTGGGTCCTGCACCCTGTGTCCGTAAAACTCATTCGAATTATCGATGCCGATTTCTTCCCATGCTTTCTGCGATTTCATGAAATCGAGAATGAAAATTACATTGCCGTAGTCGAAAATGATATTTTTTATAGTGGCCATAAAGTGAGCTTAAACGTTGATAGCAAACATACTAATAAGAGGAAAATTAGGCCACGGAAAATAGAATATTTATAATTTGTATAATTTCATTTTTAAGTAATCAACTTTTTTTTACCTTTGCAACTCACAAAAATAACCAGCGCCTATAGCTCAGTTGGTTAGAGTAGAAGACTCATAATCTTTTGGTCCCTGGTTCGAGCCCAGGTGGGCGCACAACTTACCCTTTGAATGGGTCTTAAAACCCCTTAAATAGCTTATTTAAGGGGTTTTTTCATTTATTATACCCTCAACAACCCTTAAGAAAGCCAAACTTCTGTGCACCTAACTGAGCACCTGTTTTAAGTATTTAACTTAGTGCTCAGTTTTGATCTTATGTGCAAATTAACAGCATTTTACAAGGAATAAAATCTTTGAAAGCTGAATCATTGCAAATTATAGCCATCGCAATACAGCGCGGCCATAACCAACAAAGGATCAAATTAAAATTATATTTTATGAAAACTGCACAATCGTTTCGAATTCACTTTGTCTTAAGGGCGTATTTAGCTAAAAATGGAAAAGCGCCGCTTTATGTCAGCGTAACCGTTAATAAGGAAAAATGCCTTATCGGGTTAAAGCAAAGTATTGACCTTAACAACTGGGATACTGAAAAAGGGATACCCAAAGGAAACCGTGAACAAGTAAAAGTACTGAATAACTACCTGGACGAGGTTAAATTGGCACTTGGCAACTGCTATAAGGAATTAATGCTTAAAGGGCGGTTACCGTCAGCAACTGCCGTCAAAAATTCTTATCTCGGTGAAGCTGATGAAGGTTTCACGTTAAGCAAGCTTTTTACTTACCATAACGAATCATCAACCGAAGACCTGAAATGGAGTACCCTTAAGCACTATTACGTGACCCAGCGGTATTTAGTAAAGTTCCTCGAAGAAAGTTATAAAGTCACCGATATATATCTCAGAGAATTGAATTATAAGTTTGTTAAGGATTTTGAGGTATATCTACGGAACCATGAACCGAAAGACCACCAAAAGCCTATGAACAACAATGGAGTTATGAAACACCTTATCAGGTTAAAGAAAATGGTAAATCTCGCTCAAAACCTGCGCTGGATAGATAATGATCCCTTTGCTACTTATAAACTTAAAATGCAAAAGGTAAATCGAGAACAACTTTCTGAAGTCGAGCTTAAATCTATTGAAAGCAAAAAGCTACACATTGAACGCCTGGATATGGTTAGGGATATGTTCGTTTTTAGTTGTTATACTGGTTTATCCTATGTCGATATGATCAATCTGACACCTGAAAATATTATTGCCGGTACAGATGGTGACCGTTGGGTCAGGACCTGCCGGGAGAAAACAATGATTCCAGTGAATGTTCCATTATTACCCAGTGCCTTAAATATTATTGATAAGTATAAAGCCAATGAACGTGCTTTAGCAGACGGCAAAGTATTTCCAACCGTTTCAAATCAAAAGGTTAATAGCTATTTGAAAGAGATAGCTGATTTGTCAGGCATTACAAAAAACGTTACCTTCCATATTGCCAGGCATACTTTTGCTACTACCATTGCGCTATCAAATGGCGTTCCTATTGAAACGGTAAGCAAAATGTTAGGGCATACAAAAATTGCAACCACTCAAATATATGCAAAGGTTTTAGAGAAGAAATTAAAGGAGGATATGTTAAATTTAAAGATTCGTTTACAAAATAATATACAAAAATGATATTTAAGTAATCTTTTTAAAATAGTTCGCTAAACAAAAGCGTGTAAACTAAGGCATTATTTAACGAGCTGGTTCTATATAAGAACTTTCCTCAAAATGGCATCTTAAAAATGTTAAGTTTGTTTAAATTTATAGTCATTTTAAGACGCCATTGAATGGATTTAGTTAATACTTTGTGGAATTTTTGTCATACCCTTCGTCATGAAGGTGTTGATTATAGCGATTATATAGAAGAACTTACATATTTATTGTTTCTTAAAATTGCTGAAGAACGTGGTATAGAAATCCCGACTGGATGCACCTGGAACGATTTAACAGAATTGAACCAAGACGATTTACTTAATGGGTATAATTCTATATTGCTTAACTTAAGTACTCAACCAAATATCCTTGGTGATATTTTTCGTCAGCCTATCGCAAAAATAAGAAGCTCAAATGCCTTAAAAAAACTTCTTAAACACATTGATGATATTAATTGGTCGGAAATTAATGAAGACGTCATGGGGTCTACATTTGAGGGTCTATTAGAAAAAGCAGCAAGTGAAAGTAAAAAAGGGGCTGGACAATATTTCACCCCCAGGCCATTAATTGAGTCTATAGTTTCTGTTATGAAACCCGATCCCTTCGAAAAGTCAGATTTCAATATTTCAGACGTTGCATGTGGGACCTCCGGATTCATAATTTCAAGCTTCGAATGGTTTAAATCAAGCCATGATATAAAGTCCCTTTCCGATTCAAAAAAGAACAAATTATTTGAAAAGACTTATTTTGGACAGGAATTAGTTGTTAGGCCAAGACGTATGGCCCAAATGAATCTATATTTACATGGAATCAATCCCGCAAATATTAAATAGGGCGATACCATATATGAAGAATTAGATGAGCGCAAATTTTCGTGTATTTTAACAAATCCCCCTTTTGGTAATAGAGTGGATATTCCGCTGATATTGACCACCTGATTCCGGGATAGGTTGACACCCGATTCCGCTGCAAATTGACCACCCCATTCCGGGCAAATTGACCAGGGTATTCCGGGCCAAACTGAC
>NZ_JAMXOE010000041.1 GCF_024055575.1 Mucilaginibacter flavidus
TTTTAAATAACTACTTTTAACACAACGCTTTTACAGCTCTCGCTGAACCCGTTCGCCAGGGAATTGCCTGGTCAGTTTGCCACGGAATGGAGTGGTCAGTTTCCCCGGAATAGTCAACCTGCCTCCAAACATCAATTTGTATGATAGTTCGGGAAAACTGGCTTGGCAGGATGCTGGTATTTTGTATTCCTCATTGGGAAACAATGATATTGTAAATCCGCTGTCATTACTACAGGAGAAATACAAATCTGTTAATGAGAACCTATTAGGTAACCTGCTGTTAAGCTATAAAATCCTCCCTGATCTTGTGTTCCGGTCAAGCTTTGGCTATAACACCTTCCGGTCAGATGAATCAACAACCCGGCCCACTACAGCAATTGATCCTAATTCGGGGGAATTACCATCCTCCGCGTTTGCCAATTCCAATACACGGAACTGGATTATTGAACCTCAACTGGAATATTCCAGGGTGACAGCGCTGGGTAAATTAAATATTCTATTGGGAAATACCTATCAAGATAAATCAGGCAGTACCAGTTCCATGAACGGAACAAACTATAACTCTGACCTGCTTTTAAATTCTATAGCTGCCGCGCCGAACATTACCGCATATAATGATTTTGTTCAATATCGGTATACCGCTTTTTTTGGACGGGTTAATTACAACCTGTATGATAAATATATACTGAACATTTCAGCACGACGGGATGGTTCGAGCCGGTTCGCCCCGGAGAACCGTTGGGCAAACTTTGGTGCAGTGGGCGCAGCATGGATATTTTCCAGTGAACCAATTGTTAAAAAAGTACTCCCTTTTCTCAGTTTTGGCAAGATAAGAGGTAGTTACGGTACGACAGGAAATGATCAGATCGGTGATTATAAATTTTTGAATCTCTGGAGTAATACCACAAATACTTATAATGGCTTATCAGGCCTGTATCCAAAAGCTTTGTATAATCCTGGTTACAGTTGGGAGATCAACAAAAAACTGGAAGCTGCCATTGAGCTGGGTTTCCTAAGCGATGATATATTATTTTCGGCTTCTTTCTACAATAACCGGAGCAGTAATCAGCTGATCAGTTACTCGCTACCAACCCAAACGGGGTTCTTCAACGTGATTAGAAACTTTCCCGGACTGGTTGAGAATACAGGTTGGGAAATGACTTTGACCACCAAGAATTTCCATAAAAAAGGGTTTAGCTGGACCACATCCTTTAATATCACCATACCCAAAAACAGGCTGCTCGCATTTCCGGGCTTAAGCACGTCAAGTTATGCAGGCAGGTATGTTATCGGGCAATCCCTCAACCTGATCAATGCTCTAAAATACACCGGTGTCGATCCGAAGACGGGTATTTATACATATGAAGACCTTAACAAAGATGGTCAACTCACAACCGCTGATTACCAGGTGCAGGGAAACCTCGACCCTAAGTTTTATGGCGGCCTTCAGAATAGCATCACTTACAGGCAGTTCGATCTAAGTTTCTTTTTTGAATTCAGGAAGCAAACAGGGTTAAGTTATTTGAACCAACTGGCATTCACTCCGCCAGGCTGGATATATAACCAGCCTGATTTGGTGCTAAACAGATGGCAGCAGCCCGGAAATGTTTCACCGGTTCAGCAATTCACGTCAGGATATACCAATGCTTATGTTGCGATTGCCCAGTTGACCAATTCTAACGGTATTTACACGGATGCTTCTTTTATCAGGCTTAAAAATGTTTCGCTTTCTTATCATCTACCTGTCAGCTGGTTAGGAAAATATCATATCAGAAATTGCCGCCTTTTTGTGGAAGCTCAAAATCTATTGACCATTACCAATTATAAAGGTTCAGATCCTGAAACACAAAATTTCTATATCCTGCCACCCCTCAGATCAATCGTGGGCGGTATTCAATTCAATTTTTAATTTGATCAAAATGAAAAATATAAAACTGTTCTACATACTCCTGTGTACCGGGCTTTTGTTCCTGACATCATTAATTTCCTGTAAAAAATTCGTGGACATCGGTGCCCCTCAAACACAGGCAGAATCCACAAAAGTCTTTTCAAGTGATGCTACTGCCACCTCGGCAGTCGTAGGGTTATATTACCAGATGACTGCGAATAACCTGACCTTTCTGAATGGGGCGGTTACGATTTATACTGGCTTATCCGGGGATGAACTCAGTAATGTAAATCCGAACTCAGATTACGATGCATTTAAAACAAATGCTATTCCATCAAACAATAGTACGATCAATTCTAAATTCTGGAGCAATGCCTATAAATATATCTACCAGGCAAATACCGTGCTGGAAGGGTTGCAAAATTCCGCGACAATCACAGATACCGTAAAGAACCAGCTTCGTGGTGAAATGTTATTTTCAAGGGCCCTGAACTATTTCTATCTGGTCAATTTGTTTGGTGATGTGCCTTTAATTTCCTCAACGGATTATACCATAAATGGTTCAATCCCCCGCACATCAACTGCAAAAGTTGATCAACAGATTATTGCTGATCTGACGGAAGCAAAACAACTGCTCACCAAAAACTATTCAACATCCACTAATGTCAGGCCGAACCAGATGGCAGCCGCAGCATTGCTGGCCAGGGTTTACCTTTACCAAAAGGATTGGGTGAATGCAGAAGCACAGGCGACAGCATTGATCAATTCAGGAGCATACAGCCTGGAAAATGACCTTAATAAGGTATTCAATAATTCTTCAGTAGAAACGATATTCCAATTAGCACGTCCGACAAGCAATACGGCGGAGGGCTCTGTGTTTATTCCAGGCTCAACTTTTAACAAACCCACATTTATCGTTACTAATGCTCTATTAAATTCATTTGAAAATGGGGATAAACGGAAAATCGCTTGGTTGAAAAGTAACACCATTAGCGGAACATCCTATTACTATCCCTACAAGTATAAGATCAGGAACAGCACCACGGTTACTGAGTACTACGTTGTCCTGCGACTGGCGGAGATCTACCTGATCCGGGCGGAAGCCAGAGCAGAGCAGCAAAAACTCAATGAGGCATTGTCTGATTTGAATTTGATCAGAAACAGGGCGGGTTTGCCAAATACAAACGTGACCGTTCAAACGGATGTGCTTGATGCCATTATGCATGAAAGGCAAGTTGAACTTTTTGCAGAATGGGGCCACCGTTGGCTTGATCTGAAAAGAACGGGCCAGGCGAACAATGTTTTAAGTGCGTTTAAGGGGGCCAACTGGCAACCTGCGGATGCCTTATACCCGGTTCCGCTTTCACAGATCCAGCTAAACCCATTCCTTACTCAAAATAACGGCTATTAATACTTTAATCAGAATTTAACAAAACAATCATGAACAAATTTATTTCAGCCATACTATTACTGTTAACATTTAGCGGTGCTGTTGCGCAGCAACCGTCTGCCTATGCCCTGGTCGGTTTGCCCTGCCCTGATATAAATTTCAATGAAGTAAGCTTTTACAGCAAAAAGAAAGTTTCCGTCGCCGATTTTAAAGGCCAATGGCTGATCCTCGACTTTTGGAACCGGCATTGCGGAACCTGTATCGGGAAAATGCCTGCGACAGACAGTTTACAGCAAAAATTCCCTGAACAGGTAAAAGTACTGCTCGTCGGTTATACAGGATCACAATACACCCATCGGCCCGACAATTCCATCAGGACATTTTATAAAGACCTCCGGAAAAGGCTGCATATCGATCTGCCCATTGCGTATGATTCCGTTGCGTTTCATCGGCTGGCTATCGGGGCCTGCCCCTATATCATTGTTGTGGACCCAAAAGGTATTGTCCGGGGAGTGACAACCAGGATTGAAAGCCGTGACATGACCGTTTTTTTAGCAGGAAGGCAACCGGTATTGGAAAAGGCGACGAACAAAAAAGGGATATGAATATTTTTAATAAAGAAAGCCTTGACGGATCAAGGCTTTCTTAAACTAAATCAGAGACGAAGCTTAATTAGGCTTTTTAATCTGATCTGTTCCAGCAGCATTATTGGGATAAGAAGTAAGTGCTGATGTAAAACCGCGCAAACAGTCTTTTACAGTGCCCGCATCACAGGGTGAATTTACCTGGCTTTTTTCTGATTGGGTGTAAAAATCGGATGAACTGGCTATGGTTCCGGCCGGGTGCGACGCGTCATAAGTAACTTCGTACCAGTAAAGGTCAGCCGTCTTTTTGTGATTGAGGTTTTTTACAGTGGTAAATGCACTTGCGCCAACAGCTATAATAACAGCCAGCATTGGAATAATTGACTTTTTCATTTGGAAGAACGCTTTATTAGATCAAAAAACATTCAGAAAAACTTTAATTATACATGATTAATAAATTTCTTGTTGCCTACTCTGTTTTCGGGTTTTCAGCTCCTCCTGTGCTTCACGGGCGACAAAATGTCGTCAGTACAAGCAGGTTGATTTTATAACTGTTTGCCAACGATCCTCCTTCCCCTGTGCACCATATATATTCCAAGGAAACTTAACAGCAAGAAAAAAATATTAAATACCAGGTGCATTTTCCAGCCCAGTTCTTTGATGACACCTCCACAGGCGCAAGGAACATGGCTAAAAAAGCCAAACAAAACTAAAGCTACATAGCCGGTGAAAAGCACCATCAAGAAGGCGGAAGCTAAGAGTCCGTACCACCTGGTACGCTCAAAAAACAAAAGTCCCGAAACCAGTAATTCGATACATGGTAGTGTCCAGATCAAAAATGTGGCGAACTCATGCGGCAAGGTTTGCTTATACATTTGTCCCTTGAACAGGCCGAAGTCCGTTAATTTGCTAATCGCTGTGATTAAAAAAAGCAGGATCAGCGCCGAAGCGATCAATTGGATTTGTGTACTTGTTTTCATATTGGTGATGTAAAATAAAATTAGGGCAATTCTAATTTTATCTCCGTGACTTCGGTCACCAGTTTGAGAGAACAGGGTTACAAATTATTGTTATCAAACGATCTTGGTTTTAACCGGAATCCCTGCTGATGAGCCTGCTCAGATTTTCCCTGGTCATATTTAAGTAAGAAGCAATGAGCCTGACTGATGCTTTTCTGAAAATTTCCGGGTTTTCTTTCCTGTATTCTATATATCGTTTCTCGGCCGTCCATGTCATGATTCTGTTTTTAAAAAGGTCATGCTGATAGCGTTGCCGGGTGATGGCCTCCATCAATATTTTTGTTTCTTCATATTTTAACAGTGTTGATAAGCTGTTATAGGAAAGAGAGATCAGGGATGATGGCTCCAATATTTCCAGGTAGTAATCAGCGACCTCTTTCCAGAATCCTTTATAGGAGAAAATAAGGTCCTTTTCGAGGTAAAATATTAAGGTATGTTCCTTGCCTGACTGGTCAAAATAGTAAGTCCTTGCAAATCCTGTTTCCAGATACCACAGCCGGTTCTCAACCTGACCCGCAGCATGGATGATCTGATGGGCTTTATAATTTTCTGTTCTGAGGCTGGCTTGCATTTCTTCTTTAAAAGCCGTTGATAAAGGAGTAATTGTAGATAAATAGCCGATCAGTGATTCCATACTCATAAACTTGTTTTTTATGGTAATTCAATAAACCTTTCGTTTATGGGTACAAATAAACAATCCTAATTCTTGCCAATTGGTGACATTACCTGGCTTTTTATCTAAAAGTTAATTTTTTGTTAAATTAAAATTAGCATGTCACCACTTTGACCCTTTTTGCACATTATTTTAGGTCCCAACTAACCTACCCTGATCTAACCCATGAAAATAGATTTTACCAAAGCCAGCTTTAAGGATTTTGAAAATATTCCAGGACAAGACATTTATGCGACCGCAACGGAGTTTAATCTTTATCTAAACTTTTTGAAAGCAAACGGCCATCTGAATTACAGGATTGAATCCCTTTCTCCTGTAGGGCCCGAAATGAATCTGATGCTGCCGGGTGATACCGGGCCAACGTCGTGTGTTTGCCTGGTTTCGAATGACTACCTTGGCTTTAGTCAGCATCCTAAGATCAAAGCTGCTGTGATTAAAGGTATTGAAATGTATGGTACAGGCTCTGGCGCTTCTCCTGCGATTGGCGGCCATTTTATCTATCATGAGCAGTTGGAAAAAAAGATCGCTACATTCTATAAAAGAAAGGATGCTATTTTATATACGACTGGTTACACGGCAAACAGCGCGACCCTGCAATGCCTGCTGCATAAAGAAGATCTCGCTATCCTGGACATGGCTGTTCATGCCAGCGTTTATGAAGGCGCATTAACAACAACAGTAAAAACCTTCCTGCATAATAACCTCGAAATGCTGGAACATGTACTTAAAAATGCACAGCATAAATACCGGACAAAAATGGTCATCATTGATGGCGTTTACAGTCAGGACGGTGATTTGGCACCGCTTGATAAAATTGTGGAACTGACACACCGTTACGGAGCTTACCTGGTCGTTGATGACGCGCACGGTATAGGTGTGGTTGGGGAAACAGGCAGAGGTGTGCTGGAAATGCACCATGCTTTTGACCAGGTGGATATCATTACAGGAACATTCAGTAAGGCACTTGGTAATATTGGCGGCTATGTCATAGCCAGCCCGGAAATTATTAGTTACCTGAAATTCCAGTCAAAGCAACACTTATTTTCGACAACGGCCACACCAGCGACTTTAGGGATAATAAGGGCTATTGAGCTGATAGATGAGGAACCTGAATGGAGAACCCAACTATGGGATAATATCACCTACTTAAAAACCGGACTGATCGAATCAGGGTTTGATATCGGTACTACAGCATCCGCGGTTATTCCTGTTAAAGTTGGAGATATTCCCAAAACTTTAGAAGCAGGCCGGCTGCTATTAAAAGCAGGCATATATACTAATCCTATCATGTATCCTGCTGTTTCTAAAAAGAACGCCCGTATCAGGATGAACGTGATGGCGACACATACCAGAGAACATCTCGATCAGGTGCTAAATGCTTTTGAGGCAATAGACCGGAAGATACATCTTACAAACCGATACGACTGAACTGCTTATGAACACATTTACTGAAAGGTTTTACAACGCTATGGAAAACCAGTTGAACGAGGTTTCGCTCAATACCCTAATAGAGACTGAACAATTAAAGGAGTCCATCAAGATCTGTAAAAAGGCGATGGCTAAGCTCAAAAAATATATTTCAAGCCATTCTTTTGAAACAGTTGAAGAAGAGATTAATTTCTTTAAAGAAGGAAAACCAAGATTTTATGCCAAATACATTTACTTTATAAACGTTTATAATTTTCTCATACAAATGCCATTAGGCGGTGATGAAATTTTAAAGGATTATATAACTTATGAACTCACGGATCTTAAAAGATTTTTTGATCATAATCAGGCCTTTTATCAATATTACAGGTCTGATTCTTCTCAAATGGATGAAATCTACTTTACTCGCGGGGGTTTTGACGTTCACGTTGAATTGGAAAATTTTGAGGAGGATGATCTTTATTCTACCAGCCATGATTATAAACTATCCAAAATCATAGCGAATGAAAAATATCAGGAATACTTAAACCTGGAGCTTCAAAAAATAATTCACCATGATGATCAGCCGCAGGAAATTGGGATTGATCTTCCCCTTACCTGGACTTTCAATAAAACAGATCTTGTGGAATTGATTTATTCTTTAGTGGCTTTAGGGGTATTTAATAATGGCAATTCTGAGATAAAATCAGTTGTCAGCTTCTTCCAGACCGCATTCCATGTTGATCTCGGTTCCTATTATCATAAATATACGGATATAACCCGCCGGAAAAAGGAACGCACCTCCTTTTTAGATAAACTAAAATTTGCATTGCTTAGACGCATGGATGATAAATTTGATATGGCCGTGTCCCCGCAGCAATTTATCAAATTTGAATAATTTAAAAACACTTGTAGGTCAATTACTTACAAAATGTAAAATAAATAAAACACCTACCTCATGTATAAGGTGTGAATTAAATTTTTCCAGTTCCTCAACCTTTGTTTTCAGAATTGCCGCATGGTGCGGTGATTTTTAAATCAAAGCAATATGTTGTCTTCAATCTCCTGGCAGCACTACATAGCAGCCATAATTATTCTATCAGTTACCTATTACGGGTATGTAGTACTTCGTTATTACCAAAAAGAAATTAGCACCCTGTTTAACCATAAGCAAGATGCCATGGCATTATTCTCAAATGTTCAAACCGGCCCCTATCAGGTTATGGGCAATGCGAAATTAGATGATGGCGTAACCATCACCGAATCTCAGGACTTGGTTTTTTCCGAATCATTAGAAGATCATCCGGCAGAAGGTACAACCGTTATAGCAGACATTATTCCATCGCAGGAATTAGCGGTGGAGGCCGGTAACTTAATAGATGCTTTTAAAGAAATTGATAACAAGCCGGAATTTATAAACCTGCTTCGGATATTGATCGGATCTTATAAAAGATATAAAGATGAAATTGATCTGCCGGTAACGCTAAACCGTGTTGTGGAATTATCCAAAGAAAAACTAATGTTTCCCATTGCCCTAACAGATCTGCAAGATAATTGGGCATAACGCTACTCAAATATAGAACTCATTTTAAATTAATCATGATGGAATCTCAAAAAACAAACCTCCGTTTTAGAACGGTAGCCTTTTTTAAGCAGGTAATCGCAATAATCTCCTTTTTACTGATCAGCCTGTCACTTTACGCTCAAGATGGTAACGCTGGCATAACTCAAGCGACCACGCAGGTGAAAAGCTACTTTTCAACCGGCACCAGTTTAATGTATGCCATCGGAGCAATTATGGGGTTGGTCGGCGCAATAAAAGTATTCAAAAAATGGAATGACGGTGAGCATGATACGGGCAAAGTAGCATCAAGTTGGTTTGGTAGCTGTATTTTCCTTGTATTAGTGGCTACTGTTTTAAAATCTTTTTTTGGAGTATAGGCTAAATAAAAGATGATGTCAATGTATCAGATCAACAAAGGGATTAACAAACCCATAGAGTTTAAAGGGCTTAAAGCACAATATATTGGTTATCTCGCGGGCGGCCTGGTCATACTATTAATTGGTTTTGCGGTCATGTACCTGATAGGTGTACCTGTTTATTGGTGCATTATTATAGTCGCCGGATTAGGAAGTGCCTTATTTTATCAGGTATTCAGATTAAGCCATAAATACGGTGAGCATGGCCTAATGAAGAAAGCAGCCAAACATTATCTGCCCAACCATTTAAAATTTAGCTCCCGGAGATTTTTTTTAAGATTAAAACAATAATCATGGCATCACATAGCAAAGCGGAACAAGTATTCCCAATTTTTAAAGTTGAGCATCAATGTATGATCTCAGCGCAAGGCGATCTGACAATTGGTTACAAAGTCAATCTGCCGGAGATATTTACATTATCTAATGATGAGTACCATACTTTCCATGAGGTATTGATCAAAGCCCTAAAACTGCTCCCTAAAAACAGCATTTTTCATAAACAGGATTGGTTTATAAATGACCAGTACGAAGCCGTCTTTGCACAAGATAACCAGGAAAGTGTGAAAACATTTCTCTCTCATTCGAGTGAGCGGTATTTTAATGAAAGGGCTTTTTTACATCATCACTGTAATATCTATTTAACTAAAAAGCCGGATAAATTTAAAAGGTATTCAAGTGGCGTGAGTTTGCTGATGCGCAAACGCATTGTTCCGGTTCAAACAACTTGCGAAGAGTTGTTTAGGGATTTTGAAGACAGCGCCGGTCAATTTATAAGGGTTTTAGAAGATAGCGGGTTAATATCGTTAACCAGGTTAAACGATGATGAACTGACCGGAACGATGAAGGTGCCCGGAATTTTAGAGCAGTATTGTTTTCTTTTGAATAAAGATCAATCCCCGGTTTTAAAGGATATTCATATCGAGGACGAGATCAGGATCGGCGATAATCATTGTCAGCTATACACGCTAAGTGATGCGGAAGACTTGCCCGCGCTTTGCGGCCCGAGGATAACCTATGATAAGTACAGTACCGATAAAACGAAATTCAATACCGGATTTGCTACACCTATTGGCACTTTGCTTAGATGTAATCACTTGTATAACCAATATATCTTTATAGGCGATAGTCAGCAAACCTTAAAAAAGCTGGAGTCTAAAAAGCTCCGGCTTCAATCCCTTTCTGCCTATTCACGGGAAAATGCAATTGGCAGGGATGCTACGCACGATTTTTTGAATGAAGCGATTAGTCAGCAACGGTTACCTGTTAAGGCACACTTTAATATTTTAGCATGGACGGATAACCCGGCTAATTTAAAAGATCTTAAAAATAGGGTGAGTTCATCGCTGGCCCAAATGGATGCGCAGCCGAAACAAGAAACAGATGGAGCAGCGCAGATATGGTGGGCGGGATTACCGGGGAATGAGGCCAGTTTTCCGATGAATGACACCTTTGACACCTTTGTTGAGCAAGCGACCTGTTTCCTTAATCTCGAAACTAATTATCAATCCAGTATAAGTCCTTGCGGTATTCGCCTCGGCGACCGCTTATCAGGTAAACCGGTTCACGTTGATATTAGTGATGCCCCGATGACCAAAGGGATAACCACCAACCGCAATAAATTTATTTTAGGCCCTTCCGGCAGCGGTAAATCATTTTTTACCAACCACATGCTGCGCAGCTATTTTGAACAAGGTTCCCATGTGGTTATTGTAGATGTTGGACATAGCTATCAGGGTTTATGTGAATTTGTGGGTGGTTATTACTTCACCTATACTGAGGATGAGCCGATCAGTTTTAACCCATTCTATGTTCCCGAAGGCGACAAACTGGATACGGAAAAAAGAGAAAGTATAAAAGCCATGATCCTTGCCTTATGGAAAAAAGAGGACGAGGGGGTGCAACGGTCTGAATATGTAGCCATATCAGATGCTTTGTATCATTATTATGAAAAGTTAAAAGTCGAAACAGACATATTCCCTTGCTTCGACAGCTTCTATGATTTTTTATCAAATGAGTTTTATGAAACAATGAAGCAATCTAAAGTGAAAGATATCCGGTTTGATATTGACAATATGCTGTTTGTATTAAAACCATATTATAAAGGTGGGGAATATGCCTACCTGTTAAATGCAAAAGAAAACCTTGATTTACTACAGAAACGGTTTATTGTCTTTGAATTAGATAATATTAAAGATCATCCAATTTTGTTTCCGGTTGTTACACTAATTATCATGGAAACATTTGTTTCTAAAATGCGGAAACTCAGTAAGGAAACCCGCAAAATGATATTAATTGAAGAAGCCTGGAAAGCGATTGCACGGGAAGGAATGGCAGAATACATCAAATTCCTGTTTAAAACAGTTCGTAAATATTTCGGTGAAGCCATTGTTGTAACCCAGGATATTGAAGATATTATAAGTTCTCCGGTAGTTAAGCAAGCCATTATCAATAATAGCGACTGTAAAATATTGCTGGACCAGCGTAAATATCAAAATGACTTTCCTAAAGTTCAGCAGCTATTAGGCATCACGGATAAGGAAACAGCGTTAATAATGAGTATGAACAGGAACAACGATGAAAAGCTCCAATACAAAGAGGTATTTATTAGTCTGAATGGCCAACTATCCAAAGTTTACCGTACTGAAGTAAGCAGGGAAGAGTACTGGACTTATACTACGGAATCGGCGGAGAAAGCAAAGGTGCAGGCCTACACTAAAAAATTAGGAAATGTTCGCCTGGCTATCGCAGCCATTGTAAGAGAAGAATTAGAAAAAGCAGCGTAAACTTAAATGAAAAATAAAATGAAACTTATTCAATTATCCATTATAGTACTTCTCGCCTCGCTCTTAGGGTCTTGCGGAAATAAAAGTCAGGAATTAACAGGGGCTTACGTAACTCAATTTAAAAATGAGTACAGTTCAGCTACAGATACATTGTTGATTTCAGTCTATAGTTTGCCCGATAAAATTTACAATGTTGAATATAGAGCGGGATTCCAAAAAGTCAGAAACGGTATCGTTCAACCTAAAGAATTTAAAATAAAGCAGTGGAAGGCTACCTGGAACGATGAGAAGATGATTTTAGAGGAAACAGGATTAGGTCGTCAAATACAATTTATTTCTAATAAACCAGTCGTGCTTATCGGAGATATGGAATATCATAAGATCAAATAATAGGTTAATTATCAATTAAAAAATTAATTATTCGTATACAAAGCGGATGATAAGGGAGGTCTTTATGAAAAATTTAAAGGTAAAAGTAAGCATAGGACTTGTGGTAATGCTTTTGTTTTCGTCCGTAAATAAAGCCAATGCTCAGTTTGTGATTGGTGAGGTAATTAAGCTAACGATCACTAAAGTGATAAAAGCGATTGATCTGAAGGTACAGCGTATGCAAAATAAAACAATATGGCTGCAAAATGCACAAAAGGTCATTGAAAATCAGTTGTCTAAAACAAAACTGAATGAAATATCCGGTTGGACAGATCAGCAAAAACAACTATATAGTAACTATTATACCGAATTATGGAAGATTAAATCAGCCATATCCTATTACCAGCGAATTAAGGATGTTACTTTAAAACAAGCTTCTTTAGTCACTGAGTATCATCAGGCTTGGGGCCTGTTCCGTCAGGATAGCCATTTTAACCCGCAAGAATTAAACCACATGCAACAGGTTTATTCCGGGATTTTGGATGCCAGCGTTAAAAATCTTGATGAAATATTATTGGTGGTCAATGCTTACAAAACGCAGATGACAGATGAACAAAGGTTAGAGTTGATTAATCACGCTGGCGACCACTTGAATGAGAATTATAACGACCTGCACCAATTTAATAATCAGAATATCCAGTTGAGTTTACAGCGCAGCAAGGATTTAGATGATACTCATTCAATCAAAAAGCTTTATGGAATCAATTAATCTGGCCCGTATCCGGGCTGATGAAATCCGCCGGAATACTAAAAAATTATTTGTTTTTGCTTTAATGACCGTTGTTGCCTCGGCTTTTGCTGCTAAAGTCCAGGCACAGACTTTTGCAGAATGGTTCAATCAAAAAAACACGCAAAAGAAGTATTTATTACAACAGATAGCCGCCTTGCAGGTGTACTCCGCCTATTTAAAGAAAGGTTATAATATTGCTCATAATGGGTTAGGTTCAATATCCGGCTCACTGAAATCGGAAAATAGTTTGCACACAACCTATTACAACAATAGGATGAGTGTTAACCCTGTAGTCAGAAATAACAAGCAGGTGAATGATATTCTGCAATGGCAAAAGGATATTCTTACCCGCATGGGGGATTTAGATAAAACCGCTAATACATCCGATGATGAAAAGAAGTACATCATACAGGTAAAATCTGTCCTGTTTAAGGATTGTGACGAACAGATCACCGAGTTGCAGAATGTGATAACAGACAGCAAACTACAAATGAGTGATGAGGAGAGATTGACCCGTATTGGTAAAATACATTATGCGATGCAGGATAACTCCCGTTTTTCAGCCACCTTTTCAAATCAGGTAAAAGTATATGTGGTGCAACGGGTGCGGGAAAGTAATGATGCGGCAACTGCAAAAAGTTTATATGGTATTCAATAATAAAGCAGGTTATGAAAAAGCATTTAAAATATGTAGTTGGTGTGCTGGTCGTACTTGTTGCGGTTAGCGATACTGTCAAATGCAAGGCGCAGGCACAGGAAATGCAGCAATTGATTTTGAATATCGAAAAGCTTACACAATTAAAAGGTATCCTAACTGATATGAAAACAGGTTATCAAATTTATCAGCAAGGCTATGGGACAATTTCATCCTTGTCTAAAGGGAATTTTGATTTGCACAGCGTTTACCTTAACGGCCTTTTATCTATTAACCCGGCTGTTAAAAATTATGGAAGGGTTGCAGAGATTCTTATACAGCAAGCCAGCCTGATCAGTGAATATAAAAGTGCTTACAGCAGGTTTAAACAAAGCGGCACTTTCAGTACAGGTGAATTGAACTACATGAGCGACATTTATGTACAGTTGGTCAAACAAAGCCTTGAAAACCTGGATGAATTGGCCAATGTGCTTACTGCCGGGAAACTCAGAATGTCCGATGATGAGCGTTTACGGGCAATTGACCGAGTATATGGCAGTAGTTCAGACAAGCTTCAATTTCTGCGGCACTTTAACCGGCAAGGGGCCATGCTTAGTATCCAGCGAAGTAAAGATATAGGCGATACGCGAACGCTCAAACAGCTATATGGTATAAATAACTAATCCGAATTTTATGAAAACTCCATTTTTGGAAGCTTCATCACCTTAAAAAAACAATCAAATAAGATGAAAAACAAGGTTTATTTAACCGCAATTATTGCGGTAACGGGGATCGCTTTTCCTTTATTTTCCAAAGCCGAAGGACTTGCGACTGATATTCAAGGCCTTCAGGGGACACTAAACGGCGTATATAATGATATGCTGCCAATGTGTAGCCAGTTGATTGGTGTAGGCCGGGCAATAGCAGGCTTCGGTGCATTATGGTATATAGGCAGCCGTGTTTGGCGGCAGCTTGCCTGTGCCGAACCCATAGATTTTTATCCTTTAATGCGCCCCTTTGCCCTGGGGCTGGCCATACTTTTATTTCCGACAGTGATCGCTGTTATTAATGGCATTATGCAACCGACTGTTAGTGCGACAAGTGGCATGGTGCAAAATTCAGATAACGCTATCGCTGCCTTACTGAAAGCAAAAGAGGATGCAGTTAAAAAAACGAATACCTGGCAAATGTATGTAGGTGCTGATGGGGATGGCGATAGGGATAAATGGTACAAATATACCCATCCTGAAGACAAGGATGGAAGTGGTGAGGGTATGTTGGCCAGTGTAGGAAATGATATGAAGTTTGCCATGTCAAAGGCCTCATACAACTTTCGTAATACGGTTAAGCAGTGGATGTCGGAAGTTCTGCAGGTGCTTTATGAAGCCGCCGCCCTATGTATCAATACCATACGAACGTTTTATTTGATCATTCTCGCCATTTTAGGGCCTATTGTATTTGGGCTGGCTGTTTTCGATGGTTTTCAGCATACGCTCACCGTATGGCTGGCAAAATATATCAATGTTTTTCTTTGGCTGCCCATAGCTAATATTTTCGGTGCCATCATTGGCAAGGTGCAGGAAAATATGCTCAAACTGGATATTTCACAGGTTCAAAATGCAGGTGATACCTTTTTTAGTGCAACAGATACAGCCTATCTTATTTTCTTAATTATTGGCATCATCGGTTATTTCACCGTACCAAGTGTGGCCAATTATGTAGTTAACGCGGGTGGTGGTAACGGGTTACTGCAAAAGGTAAATAGTATTGTAAGCAGTACCACCCACTCCGTTGTTGGCGCGGCAAGCACGGGTGGCGGCATGGCCGCTGATGCTTTTGGTAATCAACGGGAAAATACCAGCCAAAGCATGGCATCTGGAGCTGTGTCAAAACCCTATTTTCAGGATAAAGGGCAGTCAGCAAATAGCTATCAAGCCTCAAAAATTAACCCTCAAAAATCTTAATTAACTCATCTTTTAAACTTAATATTATGTTCGCACACCTCAAAAATATTGACACAGCCTTTAAGCATATAAAGCTGTTTAGTTACCTGCTCATAGCGGGATGTACTTTAATTTCATGCTTCGCGCTTTTTAAAAGTTACCAGGCGGCAGATGTTGCAGGAAGGCACATCTACATATTAGCCAACGGGAAAGCACTGGAAGCTTTCGCGGCAGACCGGAAAGATAATATCCCTGTAGAAGCGAGGGATCATATCAGGATGTTCCATCACTATTTCTTTACGCTAGACCCGGATGAAAAAGTTATCGATGCTAATATCAGCAAAGCTTTATATCTCGCTGATGAAAGTGCTAAAAATCAATACAATGACTTAAAGGAAAAAAGTTATTACAATAACCTGATTTCCGGGAATATCAGCCAGGAGATAACTGTAGATAGCATCCAATTGGATATGAACCAATATCCTTATTATTTCAAATGTTTTGCTACGCAAAAGCTGATCCGTTCCACTTCGACAGTGAACAGGAGCCTAATTACACAGGGATATCTACGCAATGTTACCCGTTCCGATAATAACCCCCACGGCTTTTTGATCCTGCATTGGGAAACATTAGCTAACAGGGATACCACTATTCAACACTAATAATGATGAATTTATTTAAAAATAACAGATCAAAAGAGGCCAGCGATAAAGCCAATGACCAATTAGCGACAGTATTGGCAAACAGGCTTATTAAAGTACAATTCCGCATAGCGCAATACCTGAATGCCTGGTTTAATGCTTATTCAGTTAAGCAAAAGAAATGGATACTGCTTTTATCGGGTGTGTTGATAGCCAGTATTTTACTAACTGGCGTATTCAGTTCATTTTATAGTATCCCGCTTTGGTCGCAGGGCAATTATACATCCGCTCATATCGGCATGGCTTCCGAAGAGCCTAAGCCAAATTTTAGTAAACATCAATTAATAGATTCTTTAACCATAAAAAAGTAGATCATGGAAACACAACAGGTAAGCGGTCAAACGCCGCAGCACTCACAAGAGTTTTTAAAAGAACGTAAATTTTTAATGATTGTCCCTTTATTGATCCTACCATTCTTAACAATGGGATTTTGGGCTTTAGGAGGTGGTAAACAGGTAAACGGCCCATTTGATACTTCAACTGCTAAAGGACTGAATACCTCGCTGCCCCAGGCACAGTTTAAAGACGAGAAAGCTGAAAATAAGATGGGGATCTATCAAGATGCCAAAAGGGATTCAGCAGGATCGGAAAATAGCGGGATTAACCAAAACTTCGTCCGCTCAATGGGATTTGATGCCGCGAAAGCCAATCATACTGATTCTGTAGGCAAAGGTAATGCGATAAATCCCGGCGAACCACAAAATATGGCAGATGCCAACGAGTTGAAAATTCAAGCCAAACTTGCGCAGATCAACCGCCAAATCAGTCAGCCCGAGGCACCGCAATATTCAGGCGGTGGAACACATGACCAGCAATCGGGCCCGGATGTCAAAAGGTTGGAAATGATGATGAAAACAATGAATGGCGGCGGTAACGACCCGGAAATGCGGCAACTCAGTCAAATGTTGCAGCAGATCAATGATATTCAAAATCCGGGTAATGAAAATAGCCGCATACGCAGCCAATCTTTAAAAAACCGTCAACGGGCATATCCGGTAATGGCAGCTAAAGACGAGGACGAAAATGATAACGGTATATCAAACGATCAGCGATCATTCAGCTATGCTGCTTATAACGGTGGGGGAAAAAGTAAAAAACATCATACCGCAAATGCAGGGCAGGCACCGGGTAATACAATTCAGGCGGTAGTGCATGAAGATCAGACACTGGTAAGCGGCGCGGTGGTCAAACTGCGTTTAGTGGACGGTATTTATATTAACGGCCGGTTGGTCCCCAAAGGCAGCTTTGTATATGGCATTTGTGGACTGAATAACGAAAGGCTCATTATCAAAATCGCAAGCATCCGTTACTTAACCAATATACTCCCGGTTGCACTTTCCGTATATGACCTGGATGGCATGGAAGGTTTATATGTGCCGGGTTCTATTGGCAGGGATGCCGCTAAGAACGGTGTGGGCGATGCTGTCCAGTCCATGCAAATTATGTCAATGGATCAGTCGGTAGGCACACAAGCTGCCGGGGTAGGTATTGAAGCCGCTAAAGGGCTTTTTGGCCGTAAAGTAAAACAGATCAAAGTTAAAATTAAGGCAGGTTACGAAGTGTTGCTAAAGGATAGCAACGAAAGAGACAATTAAACAGATCATCATGAAAACATTAATCATCATCATATTTCTTGCCACCATAGGGACTGTTTCCTATGCGCAGGATACCGCTTATATTAGCCGGGATAAAACAACGGCCTTATTTTTCAAATCATCGGTTAAAGTCGTTGGGAAAACACCACCTGATTTTGAAGTCCGTCAAATTGAGGACGGCTTAATAACGCTAAAAGCCTAAAACCCTGATTTTAAATCTGTCAAGCTGAATATACAAGATCAAAGTACCAATCAGGTTTATCATGTAGCAGTACAGTATTCTTTTGGCCGTGCTGGACGGAGAATAGAAGTTGGAGTTAGCAGCGCCGTTATTACCGTTATCAGATCACCAATGAGTAACTATGCGGCTATTGGTAGCCTGCTTGCATCCGGCAAACGCTCGGATGTGGTTGACCATAAGAAAACAGGAGGTGTTAAAGCCTGGGTGAACAAATTATCGCTTGCCAATAATAAGGTATTTTTCAGGCTGGATATTCGCAACCGCTCAAACCTGCCTTACGATGTCGATTTTATCCGTTTTTATATCAGGGATTTAAAGACGGTTGCCCGGATGGCAACCCACGAGCAGGAAATAGTCCCCATCTATTCAAACCTGAATAAACACACCACCATATTAAAAAGTAAGGAGGTCGCTAAAGTATTTGGTTTCCATCGTTTCTCCCTGTCGGAAGATCAGGCATTGAATATTGAACTCTACGAGCGGAACGGTAATAGGCACCTCTATCTTCAAATCAAACAAAAAGACCTGGACGATCTAAAAACGATCAATCCGGCTACGTCAGCAGCAGCGGATATTCTTGCTGCAAACCAATCAATTAACAGTAGTTATTAATTTAAAACAAAGTAATCATGAACGAGCAAAATTCTGAATTTTTGAAAAAAAGCTTGCTGAACCTGGGGTTTGGCGACAAATTAAACGCCGATCTGGACAAAGAAATGGAGTCGAAAACACCTGAATTTAAGTTGGGTATTCAACATGAGTTTAACCAGAAAACTATTGATTATACGCTTCATTTTAAGGCTGGGGATAACCAGGATATGTATTTCTTTAATAAATATGATGCGTCGATCAGCCATAAGGATGATCCGGCCAAAGATTTGAACCAATCATTTTTTATTAATAAAGGTAGCGGGATCACCGCTAAAGAAGCCTTTAACTTAATGGAGGGCAGGGCGGTTCACAAACAACTTTATAACTTGGAGGGAAATAAATACCAAGCGTGGTTACAACTGGATGATAAGAACCTGACCGATAACGGCAATAAAAAAATTAAACATTACCATGAAAACTACGGCTATGATTTGGATAAGGTAATTGCCGGTAAGGGTATCAAAGAGTTGGAAGACCCAAAAGCAAAGGAGGAACTGATGTATTCTTTGAGAAAAGGCAATGCCCAGCAAATTACCATGGGCGGTAAAGGGGAGGATAAAAAGTATTTTATCGCCGCTAATCCGCAATTCAAAACGGTTGATTTATTCGACCATCAGATGAAGAAAATTAAACGGGAAGAATTACTCCAGACCGATCAAAAACCTGCTAAAAGCCTAAAACAACGGGAGCAGCAAAAGGAGGATGCTCCCATAAAAAAGCAGTCGCGTAAAAGCAAAATGAACGTTTAATTTGAACTTTCGGAAACAGGTCTTGTACAGGCCTGTTTCTTTATTGAATAACTAATCAGATATTGACATGGAAAACACGATTCACCCCCCATAGTAATCTTTTAAAGATAACCGACCAGCAATGGATTGATCTGATTGAACTGCTTACCGAAAATGTTTTGGCCCTGAATAGCAGGATACTTTCAAACATAGAAATAATGTACCGGGTTGACGGCCATTTTCCGGTTCTCTTTTTCCGTTTAACCTCGATCATCGAAGACCCGGAGGATGGTGATCTAAAGTCTAAAATTTCTGGTTTTTCTTTCGGTTATGATATTGACATTGATGATGAAGTTTATATCCAGCCTTTAAACCCTGATGGTTACTGGGAGGATTTTCTCAAAGAAATTAGTATAACCCATTTCTTTGCCCCCAACAATGTTGGCATGAAGAAGCTATATAAGTTCTTGTCCAACGACCTCAAAATTTGGGACGATGAAGTGCCTGTACAAATAATTATTCCCGAACCGAATAAGTGGAGGAACTTGCTAACAGTTACCGTTGACTAATAGATATTCCTATTAATTAAAATCTTCTCTTGTGCCTTCATATTATATGCACAGGCGTAATTTATTCTATTTTTTTCTACATAAACCTTGTTTTAATAGAAAATATTCTACAAATTAGCGTATGTCAAAACAACTAATAGAAAAAAATCTACAGTCATCGATAGATGAAATCCTATTCGGGAGTTCTGATAAGGCGCTTTCCCAACAAATTAGCAGGTTGGAAAAAGCCGGTAAGATCAAAAAAATAGCACCACGCATTTATACTTCAAATCTAACAGAACAACCCGAAGTACTGGTGAAAAGAAACTGGTATAAAATACTTGCCCATCAATATCCGGGGGCATTATTAAGCCACCGCAGCGCGTTGGAATTTAAACCCTCTCTATCGGGCGAAATTTTTATCACCTATAAATACACTAAAAATATTGTATTGCCCGGTATAACTATACGGTCGTTAAAAGGCAAAAGGCCTGTTAATGGTGATGCTTCGTTTTTTAATGACTTATATGTTTCCCAGGAAGCAAGGGCATATCTTGAAAATATGCAATCTTCCACACAAAAAGAAGATAGTTCAAAAATCCTATCCAAAGAATTTATAGAAGAAAAATTGGATGCCATTGTCCGCATCAGGGGAGAAGAGGGATTAAACAGCTTGCGCGATAATGCAAGGCTTGTCGCGGACGAACTCGATATGAAAAAAGAGTTTGAACGATTTAATAAACTCGTAGCCGCCCTACTTTCGAGTAACAGTAACAAAATATTAACATCGCCGCTAACTAAAGCGAGGCTTTCAGGATTCCCCTATGATCCGTCCAGAATAGATTTGTTTAATCACCTTTATGAACAACTTGCTGCAAACGAATACCCTGTTTATGAAGATCAAAACAGGACAATCCACGCTTATCAGAACTTTGCCTTTTATGAAAGCTACTTTTCTAATTACATAGAAGGCACCATTTTTGAAATTGAGGAAGCTAAAGAGATTGTTTTAACCGCTACCCCCATGCCATCACGGGATGAAGATTCACATGATGTATTAGGAACATACCAAATTGTATCCGACAGGAAAGAAATGAGCCGTTGCCCGGATACGGCGGAACAGTTATTAAGCATCCTCCGGCACAGGCACTCTATTTTGCTAAGTGCCCGTCCTTCAAAAAAACCAGGTCATTTTAAAGATAAGAATAACCGGGCTGGAAGTACGGAATTTGTAGATTGGCAACTTGTTCAGGGGACGCTTAAAAAAGGATTTGAATTATATTCTATCCTAAGAAATCCGTTTGCAAAAGCTGCCTATATCATGTTCCTTATTAGTGAAGTTCACCCGTTTTTAGACGGTAACGGAAGAATAGCCAGGGTTATGATGAATGCCGAACTAACGTCAAAAGGATTATCAAAGATAATTATCCCTACCGTTTACCGGGAAGATTATATGGGTGCTTTAAGGAAGTTGACCAAACAGGGAGAATCGGCTGCGTACATCAGGATGTTACTACGTGCCTATGAATTTAGTGCGACCGTACATCAGAAAGATATGGATAAGATGGAACTATATTTGAAGCAATGCGATGCGTTTGAGGAACCGGCTTTAGGAAAGTTAAACTTTCAGAAATAAGAAAAGTTAACTTTTTTTACTGGCAGCACAAGTTTGATTTTGTTTTTGCGGTCAAGTGTGGACATTCGGCGCCATCGACACTCTATTCCAAAATAGCGAACATTTAGTTCCATAACACTTTGACTATATCAATTCATTGATTCATAATTACCATTTTCAAAAGTGATTACACAAATCGGTACTCTACATCCCACGGCATGGCATGGTCAAAACTTCCGGAATATCCAGTCATAGTCAATTATAAGCTGTTCGGATAAATAATAATGCTTTACATAATAACACACAAGTTTAGTTTAATCCTCATTAACAAAAGAACGCAACATCCAGGTATTTTTTTCTTGAAATTGCATAAACCGGTTTATCATATCATTGGTGCCATCATCTCTGGCTTCACTGGTGATTTCGAGAATATCTCGTTCCATTTTTATCAGAATCGCGATATCTGCAATTAACGCTTTAACCATATCGGTATCTTTCATACCGATCATATTGATTTCTTTAATGGTTGACATTCGGATATAATCACTAAAAGTGCTCAGTGGTGGTTTACCTAAAGTAAGTAAGCGTTCCGCCAGTTCATCAATAGTGGTAAGTGCCTCTGTATATAGTTCTTCAAATTTTATATGAAGGGTAAAAAAGCTTGCTCCTTTAACGTTCCAGTGGCAGCCTCTTGCATTTTGATAATAAAGGTGGTAATTGGCTAAGAGATCATTAAGATGATCTACCACAGGTCTGATTGCTTTTTCTTCTAAATTTATTGATTTTGCATCCATGATTTAATATTTTTACAAATCTATTGAATTACTCACACAATACTTTCAAATGGTCTTTAAATTACGAAAACATGATAAGTCTAAAGATCAGCCATGACAAAAGTAGGATAGTTGTAATGACTAGTAAAAATGCTACTTAGTGTTAACTTCATGATTGTAATTTAACAAATGTTTCGGCTATCGCTTTTTGTAAAACAGTTGCCACTTCACATTGCTTTGCATAATCCGGCCATAATTTAAGGAGGCTTTCTATCTGCCTGATGATCTCATCGGGCTTTTTTATGGTCATTTGTTTGGCAACTTCCTGCAGGTCTTTTCGGTCTATTCCCTGCCTTTTTCCATTAACGCTTAAGGATTGCTGGCTGACCCAAGGGCTATCCGGGCGGTAAGCGTGGCATACATCATAAGCCGGGGCTAATGCCCATCGCCCTTGTTTGTTCATGGTAAAGGCAAAATTTTTGGTATGGTCATCGCAGTTTCTCGCCAATACGTTAAAAACCATTCGGCGGTACATTTGCTCCGTCTGTGGATAGTTCAGGCGTAAGGAGCGCATCGTTTGAAAGAGTTGCTCATAGCTGTAAGAGCCTACATTGTTAAAATCAAAATGCTGTAACGCGCAAAAGGTTTGAACGTGAACCTTCCCCTGGTCCGGTATCCGGTCAAAGCGCCTGGTCATAAAATGTGCCCGGCCATGCTCCTCTAATAACCGGCATTCGGTCATTTCAATTCCGCAATCTACCGCCATGAGGTGGTAAGCCATTTCAACACGGCCATACTCCCTTGAAGTGCCGAATTGTGCATCATGTACCCCATCAAACTTAATGAGCCATTGCGTAAAACCTTTAGGTGCTTCCGCTTGTCCGCTTCTCACTTCACCCGTTTTAGGATTGTAAGCGATCACGGCTTTAGCACGGGCACCACCTGCGGAGGTACCGATCTTTAAAATATCCAACAATCCTTTTTCTTCATCTTTTGACAGATCAGTATGAAAGTCCTTTCGTCCCGACAGGATAGCTTCGGATATCTCAACCAGGTTATCCACTTCTAACTTCGTTGATGTGTTCTTTCCCTTGGGTTCAACCGGCTCAAACTCTAACGCACCCATGCCCCGCTGGCCGATAAAACACAACATTTCTACCGGGTTCATGCTGTCCGCAGGGCGGCCAACCCGTGCCAGCCAGGTATTTATTAAAGTGTTACCATAACGGTCAGGCAAAACATCCGCCAACAGTCCGGGTAGCCCTTTAAAGGTTTGACTTCCCCGTAATTCATTAAAAGAAAATATCCTTCCGTTGGCTGCGCCAACGGGCATTTTGAGTGGGGAAATATCCCATCCCTTACGTAAAAAAGCCGGTTCAAACTCAAAATCAGCTACCCCCTTATCGGCATCCCACGCGATTGCGCCGACGCGCTCACCCCAAAGTTTTATAAATGCGCTATTGATCATTACCAGTTTACTTTAGTTCCATTGTTGGAGGTATCGCTATTTCGGGCCCGTTGCCTTTTCTGTTGTTCCAGTTTAGCTAATTGTAGGGGGCTAATTTTTTGTTCTATTTCAAATGATTGCAACACAGGTAATTGTTCCAATACCCGCAAGATTTGCAGTAAGGAGAGTAGCGTACCGCCGTTCCCTTTTTCGATCTGCCCAACGGTAGAGCGGTTAATACCGGCTGAATCAGCAACCTGTTGTTGGGTTTTATTTTGTTGCAACCGGGTTTCCTGTATGAATTGACCAATGAGGTTTAACACACCCTTGTCGCTCATAGAATACCAGTCTATGCTTGCTTTTCCCATCACTAAATGATTTTATAGTAGTTAATGCTTGCTTTTCTAAGCAAAAGTACAATATTTCTAAATAACAAATGCTATTAAGACTAGTAATGATTATTTATTCCATCATTAATGGCAAATTAATGATTTAATGATAGATACTTTAAGCATTAGTATTTTTTGATCGGTTTTTATGGTGTCCCTGCGGCCACGCTATACGCTATATCTTTCCCGGAAAGGATGCCGCTGCTATCCTTGACAGGAGATTAAAAGGTTGCCTGCTTAAATATCCTGCTACTGCATTTTCGCTATGCTGCAAAAGCATCCGCTTTGGTAAGCTGCCGGAAAATGCAATTAAGAGCATCATTCAGGATTCACTTGTTTACCCGCTCCATTGCATTACGCCGGGAAAAGCTGCGCTTGCCTTCGCTCTGCACTTAATTAATTGCTGAAAGATCAGACACTTTAAGCAGCTATTTTCCAATCGAAACGGAGAAAAAGGCAGCTAAGGTTTTGCCCGCATAGCTTGAAGACTTCTAAAACATCCGCAAAAGACTACGGCATAATGAATTAGCTCGTCCCTCGCCAATTCACCCTGCGGGACTTATTCCGTTTCCTTTTGCCTGCTGCGGGCACCTTTTAATTGCTTTCTTTTTTTCCGTTTTTTCTTTTGAAAAATAGCTTTTTAGGAAAGTCTTCGGGAAAAGAGGGAAACAAAAAAACAAATTTTTTAACCCTTTAAAAGCAGTAAAAATGAAAACAGCAGAAAAAAATGCAACCGCAGTACAAGGTACAGCAGCAAAAAACAACCAAACAGCAAACCGAGTTGAAAACCGCCCAAGCTTAACCCAAAAGGAAGCCAAAGAAGATGAAAACGCTAAAGATCAAACACCTGCCCAAACTACGCAAATTGAGGCAACCAAAACTGCCGAGGTTAAGAGCGATAGCCCCGCTACAGTGGATAACAAACCCGCTTACGTTGCGCCTTACACCACAGGACAAGGGATAGACGAAGCGCCAAAAGCCGAAGAAGTAAAAGCGGAAGAACTAAAAGTGGAAGTAAAGCCCGTAAAATTTGCTTTGAACTTAGAAAGCACCTTAAAGGTAGTGGATGATTTGCACCGCAGGAGCATTCAA
Source organism: Mucilaginibacter flavidus (assembly GCF_024055575.1). Taxonomy (GTDB): domain Bacteria; phylum Bacteroidota; class Bacteroidia; order Sphingobacteriales; family Sphingobacteriaceae; genus Mucilaginibacter; species Mucilaginibacter flavidus. The sequence continues at coordinate 25,241 of NZ_JAMXOE010000041.1, forward strand.
CGGGTAAACCTGATTTCACGCATTAAGCAATTGACAGCCTTTGAAGTGGCGTTAACGCAGGAAAATGACGAGTTGGAGGATAACCCGTATCAGGGTTGCAAACTCATTATCAAAGATGATAAGAACCGGGAATTTATTACCACCACACCGGGCTTGATCCGTTTGGTATCTCAATACATTTTTGATGCTTGTAGCGAAAAACTGGCGGACATCGAAGCCAATATCGTTTTTCCAAATGCCTAACAAATCCAATGCTCCCTCCGTTAGCCAACGGAAGGGGGCATTTTTAAATTTCACCTTAAAAAGTTAATCCGATGTACGAGCAATTTATAGAGTTAACCAACCAAATATTTTGGGAAGGTTACGCAGAGCAATTAGCACAGGAAAACCCGGTAAGGTTTCAATTCGAGTTAAACGATTTTATAAACACCTATCAAAATTAAGGCGATGGAAGGTACAATCTTTTTGCTTTTGAAAATAACCATCAAAACCACCCATAAAAACATACACGATGCTATACGGGAACTGCAATCCAAAACGGAATTAAATGTAAGCAGTACCAAAAACGTCAAGGTTTTGAAAACAGAGATTATGCAATTAAAAACTAAAACCCATTAAAATTAAATTATCATGGCACATCAAATAAATTTCAATCAGAAAACAGGCAAAAACAGCTTTATGAGCGTAAAAGAAAAAGCCTGGCACAACCTCGGGCAGGTGATAGACCGTTACCCGACCAGTAGCGAAGCGATACAACACGCAGGACTGGATTATATCGTTGAAAAACGCCCCTTGTTTACTTATGATACCGCAAACCATATCGGGAAAACCGCAGATAATATCATAATCCCTGAAATAGCAGTACCTAATTTCTTTGCGACCGTTCGGGCCGACACGGAACAGGTTTTGGGTGTGGTTGGCAATGATTATGAAGTGGTACAAAACCGGGATGCTTTTTCTTTTTTTGATGCAATCGTAGGTGGTGGCGAAGGTATTTTATACGAAACAGCCGGGGCGTTAGGCAATGGTGAACGGGTATTTATTACCGCTAAACTTCCCGATTATATTAAAGTTGGCAGAAAGGATATGATCGAGCAATACCTGTTTTTAACCACCTCTCACGATGGTTTAGGGAGCATTACCGCAGCTTTTACCCCGATACGCATAGTTTGTAACAACACGCTAAACGCTGCAATGCAGAGCAATAGCAACGCCATAAAAATACGACATACCGCATCCGCAGGTGAGCGGTTAAGACAGGCGCATACGCTTTTGGGGATCAGCCATGTTTTAGCGGGTGAAATGGAGGGCTTATTTAATCTATGGGCAAAGGCGCGTATCACCGATACCGAAGTGAAAAAATTAATACAAATTGCAATGGCACCTAATAAAGAAGTGCTGACCAACTTAGCCGAAGGTAAATTAGACCTGTTATCTACTCATTATACCAACATTGTAGATAATGTTTATGAATATGCTTTAGCAAGCCATACCCAGCAATTAGAAACTACCGCCGGAACGGTGTTTGGTGCTTATAATGCCGTAACAGGCTATTTTCAAAATGTGCGCAGTTTTAAAAGTGATGAAGCCAAGTTTAAATCCATCATGGATGGAACTGCCAAGCAACGGGCGCAAACTACTTTTGATCTTTGTAGCAATTTTGCCAAGCACGGAGGCGAGGCGTTAATTTATAATTGATAACCAAGGGGGAGCAATCCCTCTTGGTTTGAAAATTGCCCGGCGGCGGGCTACGCCCGCCCGGAAGAACGCCCCCTGTTTTCTTATGGTTTGATGATCTTTGGTGAAAACAGGGGCGCTTTTATAAGATGATTTAACGTCCACTATTTATTGATCGTTTTTAATCTTAGGTAGAGATAACGCCTTAATGATGGTAATTAACTTTTTTTAAGAATTCCTTTCTCAACGCTTTCGTTCAATAGGTTCTCAGCATAATCCCAGGTAGAACTCGAACCTTTTTCAATGGCTTTTTTGGTTACTACTGTCGACGTTTACAAATGTCAGCCCCACTATTGGCAATACTTGTGTTAGCGGCATGGCATACTTTGTTATGACGAACACTAAATTAAAATCATACAAAAGGTTCCTCAAGTATTAGCGTTCCTCCGACTCATCGCTTTTGTAATTGCAATAAATAATTGTGATAGTAAGAAAAACCCAATAAATAAACCAACACTGTTTAAAAGCACTTTCTTAAATCCAAGGGTATTTGCATCAATAAATGGATAGGGATAAAATCCAGATAATGCACCACGAAACAACACGAAAACAGCATAAAAAAAAGGATATAGCAGCCAAGCAAAAGCATTTTTCCATCCCAATCCTCCTTTAGGTGCAAAGAAATACCAATATAAAATAAACAGAATTGGAATAACTACATGGAGTAGTTCATCTGCTAATCGCTGAAATCCTACTGGAGACCATATCTGTCGCAATATTAAATTGTATAATAATCCAACTACGGTAATATTAATTGTAGTAGCCGTTAGCACACTTGGTTGTGAAAAAAAAATGCCCGAACGGGAATTCGGTTTTACCAAAAGAACTGTAAAACAAAATGCAACAAGAATATTGGTAAGGATAGTGTAATAACTAAAAAAACGAATAATGGTTTCTGGGACAGATTCTACCCTGTTAAGAATAATAAGATAGAATTGAAGTATTACGGCAAACCATGTTATTGCAGCACCAATCATTAAAAATGTTTGCTTTGCTTTTGTTGTTTTTTCTTTCATATTATTATTGGTTTAGAAGAATGTCAAATGCTTGCCGCTACTCGTGTATCGACGCATGTTTTACGAATAGTAAGTAAATGTATATAAAGGGTTTGTATTTAGGAAAACATCCGTAATGAAATGTTAAGCCATTAGTAACCACTCGTTCACACCAAAGATTTATAGAGCCAAGTTTAAATCCATCATGGACGGGACTGCAAAGCAACGCGCGCAAACTGCTTTTAATCTTTAACAATTTGTAGAGCACGGAGGCGATGCACTGTTTATAATTGATAACCAAGGAGGAGCGATCCAGTCATGGTCGGAAGAATTTTTCTTCCGACTTTTTTGTTTTAGGATATTCTTGTGTATCGATATAAATATTTGATTATCAGATATTTAATTTTTTTCTCGTGTTTTTTAATGCCTTAATGGCTAATAATCAATGAGATATGGCCATATTTAAAGACCACAACATCAATGTAAAGCAGCTATTAGGATTCATTCCGGAGGCACTTATAGCAAATTTGTCTCTTACGACCAAAATCGATCATTACGCGAAGGTTCTACACGGAAACAAGCTGTTCCATCTTTTGCTGTATGGCATTTTGGATAATGAAAAACTTAGCCAGCGAACTTTGGAGGACACCTTTAATGATTCGGTATTCAAGGTGCTTTTCAATCTTGATGAGGATGAACGAATACGTAGAAGTTCCATTTCACCCAACTTCCTTTACCTGTTTCGAAGTCCTTACTTAGTTTATTTGTAGGTCACGTAATTAAACCCGGAATACTGAAATAGAAAACTGACCCTTTTCCGCTTTCGCTTTCAACCCATATTTTACCGTTATGAAGATGA
>NZ_JAMXOE010000042.1 GCF_024055575.1 Mucilaginibacter flavidus
GACCTGGAAAAGTCCTTAATGAAGGATATCGTTATTATCTGTGGCGGCGACCCTTATAAACTTGACGCAATCCTCAAAAGTGCCCCAGAATAATCTTCCGAACACCCATGGTCACAAGACCAACAACGGCGGAGACAACGGCGGAAAATTAAAATGGGGGTTTTCGCATATTTGATTATACAAAAAAGGGACACCTTTCAGCATCCCTTTTCAATATTCTATAGCAAATTAAGCCTTTTTATCAACCTTAATAACATGTGTTATCACTGAATGTTGCGGCTGTTCTTTTTGAAGGCGCTGGCCGTTATTCAGGTGTGGCGCAATAACCAATGAAACAATCGACATCAGTTTTATAAGGATGTTCATCGACGGACCTGATGTATCTTTGAATGGATCACCTACAGTGTCACCAGTTACCGAAGCTTTGTGCGGTTCTGATTTTTTGTAGTACATCTCGCCGTTTATCAAACAGCCTTTTTCGAATGATTTTTTAGCGTTATCCCATGCACCACCGGCGTTGCTTTGGAAAATACCCATTAACACGCCGGATACAGTTACACCAGCAAGCAATCCTCCCAATACTTCGGGACCGAATGCAAAGCCGATGATAACCGGGGTGATAAGTGCAATAAGACCCGGTGCAACCATCTCGCGGATAGATGCTTTGGTTGATATAGCCACGCATTTTTCGTACTCAGGTTTTGCTTTGTACTCCATAATGCCCGGTATTTCGCGGAACTGGCGCCTAACTTCTTCCACCATTGCCATTGCTGCACGGCCTACTGCCGAGATACACAATGCCGAGAAGATAAAAGGTATCATACCGCCCACAAATAAACCTGCTAATACGTCAGCCTTATAAATATCGATATGCTCGATACCGGCAACACCTACGAAAGCTGCAAATAATGCAAGTGATGTTAACGCTGCTGATGCAATTGCGAAACCTTTACCTGTCGCTGCTGTAGTGTTACCTACGGCGTCGAGGTTATCTGTACGGTGACGAACTTCTTCCGGTAAGCGGCTCATTTCGGCAATACCGCCTGCGTTATCGGCAATTGGGCCGAATGCGTCGATAGCCAGCTGCATTGCTGTAGTTGCCATCATACCTGCGGCTGCAATAGCCACCCCGTATAAACCTGCAAAGTGATACGAACCGTAAATACCTGATGCTAGTACTAATATCGGCAATACTGTTGATTCCATACCTACAGCCAAACCACCGATGATGTTGGTAGCGTGACCTGTTGATGATTGACGGATAATGCTCAACACCGGGCGTTTACCCATTGCAGTGTAATACTCGGTAATCATCGACATTAAAGTACCTACTACCAAGCCAACCACAATCGACATAAATACGCCGTTTTTGGTAAACACCAGCGAACCGGCTTTTACAGCGCCTGCTGCATCCTCGTCGCGCACCATGTGGAACGAATCGTTTGGCAACATCCACTGCACCAAAAAGTAAGTCGCAATTGCTGTTAAAATAATAGAAGCCCAGTTGCCTATGTTTAATGCATTTTGTACGCTATCGGTCTCATTTTTAATTCTTACCATGGCTGCGCCAACTATCGAGAAGATAAGGCCCATGCCCGCAATTACCATTGGTAATAAAATAGGTGCAATACCACCGAAAGCATCATGCGATACAATTTCGCGGCCCAAAACCATGGTTGCAAGCATAGTTGCTACATACGATCCGAACAAATCGGCACCCATACCGGCAACGTCACCTACGTTATCGCCTACGTTATCGGCAATGGTTGCAGGGTTGCGCACGTCATCCTCGGGGATACCTGCTTCAACTTTACCAACAAGGTCGGCGCCAACGTCGGCAGCTTTGGTATAGATACCACCGCCAACACGGGCAAACAATGCGATTGACTCAGCACCTAAAGAAAAGCCGGCTAAAACATCAAGTGCTTTTGCCATAGCTTCGCCGTTAACGCTTCCGCCCGTATTTTTAACATACATGGTATAAAACACAATGAACAACGACCCAAGGCCGATGATTGCCAAACCGGCAACACCTAAACCCATTACTGTACCGCCTGTAAACGACACCTTTAATGCCTGGGCAAGACTGGTACGCGCAGCCTGTGTGGTGCGTACGTTTGCTTTAGTAGCTATACGCATACCCAGGAAACCTGCAAATGCCGATAAAAAGGCACCGCAAACAAAAGAGATTGCAATAATTGGGCTCGATGTAGCTACCGTTGTGCCCGACCATGCCAAAAGGATGCCTGCAACTACCACAAAGTAGCTCAGTATTTTCCACTCGGCACGTAAAAAGGCCATCGCGCCATCGGCAATGTAGCCTGCTAATTGGGCCATATCGCCGTCGCCGGCATCTTGTTTAACCACCCAGGCAGACTTAATGGCCATAAAAAGAATCCCGACCAGTCCGAATACAGGAATTAAATAAATTAAGTAATTGTTCAAAAAATCCATATTTAAAATTTAGTAAATAGTCCAGTTTATTATTTCAGCTTGCAAATATAATTGGTTGCGCAAAATAGCAAATTAATTTCTTTACAATAGCGTGAGAATTATAAAGTTTTTTGAATAGTTTAGAACCTTTAAACTTAAACTAATTGATGGCAAGGACACCTTCACAACCAAAACTAAAACACGAGCTGGGTTTGCTCGACGGCACAATGCTTGTAGCGGGCTCAATGATTGGCTCGGGCATTTTCATTGTAAGCGCCGATATTACGCGTAACGTTGGCTCAGCAGGCTGGCTTATAGCGGTTTGGCTGATAACCGGCTTCATGACCATAACCGCTGCTGTCAGCTACGGCGAGTTAAGCGCGATGTTCCCCAAAGCAGGCGGACAATACGTATACCTTAAAGAATCGTACAATAAATTAATCGCTTTTTTATACGGCTGGAGCTTTTTTGCGGTGATACAAACCGGTACAATTGCTGCAGTAGGCGTGGCATTCTCGAAATTTACAGCGTATTTGATACCAGAGGTGAGCGAAGATAATATATTATTTGGTACGATGATCGGCAGCTGGCACTTTACCATCAGCGCGGCACAATGCGTATCGATTGTGGTTATTTTGCTGCTAACCTTTATTAACACCAAAGGTGTGCAAAGTGGCAAGTTAATACAAAACACTTTTACCATAACCAAGCTTGTAAGTTTGTTCGGCTTGATAATCTTTGGCTTTTTAGCAATCAAAGGCGAAATCTGGCACGCCAACTGGTCGGATGCATGGAACATGCACAGATTAAAGGCCGATGGCAGTGTGGACGTTGTAAACCTGACCATGGCGGCGGCGCTCGGTGCAATTGCAGCATCTATGGTAGGTTCTATTTTCAGCAGCGATAGTTGGAACAACGTGACGTTTATTGCCGGTGAAATGAATAACCCAAAACGTAATGTAGGGCTTAGCCTGTTTTTGGGTACATTGATAGTTACAATTATTTACGTATTGGCCAACGTTATGTACACAGGGGTACTGTCGCTTCACGACATCGCCACTGCGGACAAGGACAGGGTTGCTGTAGCTGCATCGCACGTGATTTTTGGTGATATGGGCACAAAAATTATTGCCATTATGATTATGATATCAACGTTTGGTTGTAATAACGGCTTGATTATGGCAGGTGCCCGTGTTTACTATACAATGGCTAAAGACGGCCTGTTCTTCAAAAAAACCGGTACTTTAAACAAATCAGCCGTGCCCGAGTTTGGTTTATGGATACAGGCTATTGTGGCATCGATACTTTGCATGAGCGGTAAGTATGGCGATTTGCTGGATATGATATCGTTTGTGGTAGTTATATTTTATGTACTTACTATTTTTGGCATATACATATTGCGGGTAAAACGCCCGGATGCAGAGCGGCCATATAAAGCTTTTGGCTATCCTGTTTTGCCGGCTATTTATATGATTATGGGCATAGCATTTTGCATACTACTGATAATTTATAAACCACAGTTTACATGGCCTGGTTTAATTATCGTATTGATAGGCATACCTATTTATTACATAGCACAAGGAAATTCAAAGGATGAGGATACACACGAAGTGCCTGCTTAGCCTTCTTTTTATAACCGGGCAGGCTGCTGCCCAACCATTGGAACAGAAACTGCAATCGGCATTTAGCCGGTTGCAGGCTGATAGCCAGTGTAAATATGCCTCGCTATCGCTTACGGTGCTCGATGCCAAAACGGGCGAAACGGTTTTTACCGCCAACCCCAACATGGGCCTGGCAACTGCATCGACCTTAAAAACTATTACCACCATTACCGCCTTTAATTTATTAGGTAAGGATTTTCAATACCAAACCCAATTCGGCTACAGCGGTATTATTACTTCCGATGGTACCCTAAACGGCGATGTTATTATCAAAGGCGCCGGCGACCCCACCCTTGGCAGCTGGAGGTATGAAAATACCCACGAAAGCCATGTGCTTAGCTTAATGGTTGACGCACTGCAAAAAGCGGGCATCAAAAAAGTAAACGGGCGTATTATTGGTGATGACTCCGTGTTCGGCTCACAATCTATACCCGAAGGCTGGATCTGGATGGACCTGGGCAATTACTATGGCGCAGGCACATCAGGCCTTACCTGGCGCGAAAACCAGTTTGATATTAAATTTCACACCGGCAGGGTTGATTCGCCCATCAGCATAACGCACGAAGTGCCTGCCATGCCTTACCTTAATTTTAAAAGCGAATTGGTAAATGCGCCATCGGGCACCGGCGACAATGCCTATGCTTTTTTACCCGTTGGCGGCAAAACCATGTACCTGCGCGGTACTTATGCGCAGGATCAAAGCAAAAAAAGTATCTCCGCCGCCCTACCCGATCCCGCTTATGACGCTGCATTTCGTTTAATGGACACGCTTAAACGATTGGGCATTTTGGTAAGCAATGAGCCGGAATCAACTACTACACTAACGGCTAAAGGATTGACCTCGCCGCAAGTGATAACAAATTTAACTACCATCCTGTCGCCGCGTTTAAGCCAGATAGTATATTGGCTCAACCAAAAAAGCATTAACCTGTATGCCGAGCAACTGTTAAAAACCATCGCCTGGAAAGCTGGTAAAACACCAAGCACCGGCAACGGCGTTGAGGTAGAGCAGAATTTCTGGAAAGCCCGGGGCATTGACCCACATTCGCTTAACATTGTAGACGGCAGCGGCCTGTCCCCCGGCGACAGGGTGACCACCTTAACGCTTGCAACCATCCTGCAATCAGCCAAAAAAGAAGCCTGGTTCCCTGATTTTTATTCCAGTCTGCCAACTTACAATGATATGAAGATGAAAAGCGGCAGCATATTAAATGTGCTCACCTATGCCGGCTACCATACTTACCACGGTCGCGAGCTTTGCTTTTCGATAATGGTGAATAATTATAACGGAGGCAGTAAGGCAATTAAGGAGAAAATGTTTAGGGTTTTGGATGAGTTGAAGTAGGCCCCCTAACCCCCTGAAGGGGGAACTTTGATGAAGAAAATTAGTGTTGATTTTAATTTTTGCTTTTACAGCTTTTATGATTGGGAAGAATTGGAAGAAAGCAATTTAGTCGGCGTATGTAAAATACAACAAATACCAGGACAGTTCGCTTTCGAGTACATAATATTCGTAAGCGACGCCGAAATCGTATTTAATAAAGTCCAGGTTTATTAACGATATTGATGTGAAGTCAGTTACATCCTGAAGAGCCTTATAAAAATGGTCCGTTATATTTTTGATTTTCTTGTCGGATACAAATTGATTCTCAAATAGCCAGCTTAACAAAGTTTGCCTAAGATTTTTTTCATCGGATAGGGTTATGTTAAAGGGCTGATCGCTAAAAACCTCAAATTCCGTTATAAGACTCGCCTTTAAATCTGACTCGCCTTTTTTTATTTGAATAATATCATATTCATAGGAAAGATTTGATTTAGGCTGATTTAATGAGGCATAAGTATGCAGTATCCCTCGAAGATAGGGAAGGCCAAGGTCTTTTATTTTCGTTGTTACGAAGGTGCCGTTATATTCCATATCTTTTTTTAATAATAGCGAAGCAATTTACTATAAGTTACAATCAGACTTACGAAATTTTTAAAACTTCGTAAGTCTTTCCATTTTCCCAAAGCATATCCCCCGTCAAATTAGTATTACTAAAAGAGGAATTTCTACATCTATGGCTGCCATCCAAATTTTAAAGAAGCAAACATTATCAAATAAAAATGCTGTATCGCCTGTATCGCTGTAGCGACTCCCCTGATGATACACGATACAAAAACCTTTCTATATGTGTATCATCAATGAATATGATAGCTGACGATTTTGACTTGCTGTATCGGTTGTATTGCCAGGTTGAACAATACAGTGATACAATACAGTAATTATCAATATCAGTATTTAAAGGATTTATATTGAATAGTTTATATATAAATCAAGCTTAAGCTATCTTCAATAAGGTTATGGTGATTATCAGTTGCATATATATAATTACCTATAAATTATATTAATATATACATTATTTGAATGTACATAGGGTAACTATATACGCATTGATACCAATTGACCTTGATTAAGACTGTTCTGTATCACTGTGTCATTCAGTGTAGCAATACAGGCGATACAATACGCAAATCTATTCCAGGATTATTATTCAACAAGTGTAAACTCTTTTAGGATGAGATACACCTTCTCAATTATTTAAGCTTTTACCTGGTAATTTAAGCTGTTCTGTATCGTCGTATCATTCAATGTAGTAATACAGGCGATACAGAAACTAACGAAATTTAAAAAAGGCACGAGCCTTTTGTCTCCCCATGGTTTCTCACAGAGTATCCTGTTTGTTTCTATTAAATAATTCGTAAATTTGATTATGAACTTACAGGCCGAAAAACTTGAAGTAGTGCGAATGATACTGGATACCGATGATAAAAATATTATCAGTGAGGTAAAATCTTTGTTTAAAAAAAGTCTCAAATCAAATAATAAAACTGCAGAATTAGATACGTTCTACGATGGGTTTAGGGACGGCATTCGTGATGTAAAGCTATCGTTAGAAGGAAAAATCGAATTAAAAGACGCTGATACCTGGCTTAATGAGCTTTAAGATAATAATTACGAGGAACTTTGAAAAAGAAGCGAAACCTCTTGCCAAAAAATATCCTTCCTTCAAAAAAGACATAACAAAATTAATTAAAGCGCTTAAAATCAACCCAGAAGAAGGAACACCATTAGGAAATAATCTGTACAAAGTCCGGGTAGCAATTGAAAGTAAAAATCGCGGCAAGTCGGGAGGTGCAAGGGTTATTACCCATCTCATTTTCGAAAACGAAAGAGTGTATTTAGTTTCTATTTACGACAAAGCCGAATACGACACTTCCGACACAAGCCTGTTGCTGAAAATATTGAAAGAGGAAGGCCTTAGGTAAGTTAAGGCTACAGTCCTCTCTGCGAAAAAACCTTCATATCCCCGCCTTTATACTATTAAACGGCACACCCAACCCATCGTTGGCAAACTGGGTAAGCACGCTGTCTTTCAGCATCATATAATCACCGTGCTGGGTTACTATCCACTTTTCTATGTTGCCATCTTTAACTTTCTGGGGGATGGTTTTGGATACCACCTTTGCTGCAGAATCCAGCTCGATGATGTATACTTCCCTTTTTTCGTCCAGTGGGTCATCAAATGGGATGATGACGGTGTGGTTATAATCGTCAATAAAGCGGCCGAGCACATTTTTAGCAATAATTTCATCGGGCTTAAGGCCTAACAAATGCTTTGCCTTTTCCTGGTTTAAGCCAAATATTTTTAAGCGAACAACGTTGCCATCATCATCTTTCAATGTATCAAACGATGCCACCTGGTTTGCGTTGATGAATTTAGCAGATGCATAATAACTATGCTCACCGGCGCTGGTTTCGGTATTGCCCGGCAGCAGGAAGCTGATATGCAGGTTTGGTAGCTGGGCACTGTCTTTTTTTACTTTGCCGGCTATAAGGATTAACTGGGCCGGTGTCATCCTGTTGGCGATATGCACATTTACTGTTGTAGCGGTATCAGTCTTAAATATTTTTGATACGGTGTAATGGGGTATGTCCTGCGGTTTTTTGCAGGCGAACAAGCCTGCTATTAAACAAAATACTATTATGCTATTTCTCAAATTTTTCATTTTTTAAACTAATCTCTTGTCTCTAATCTCTAATTAACTAACCTTAAATAATACCATACAAAGCCCCTCCCTTTTCCCCCATCTTATCCACCAATTTCTCCACCTCCGGGTCTTTAACCAGCACAGGCGCATGATGCGGCTTTATACGGGCGTCAATAATCAGCGGGCCGTTACAGCCCCAGTGCTTATGTTCAGTAAAACTTTTAATACCATAAATATCGTGCGAGGGGTTGCTGCGGGTAAAGGTTACCCATACAAAGTTATTGATGCTTTGGGCAACGAAATCCGCATCATCACAAAGCACCATTAGCGGCAGGCCGTTAAGTTCTGCATCCCGCAAATGTTCATCCAGGATCTCCAGCATCAAAGGCATATCGCTGGTGCGGATATTTTTGGGTACTTCAACCGCCAATACACCGGGCATTACCATTTTGTATTTTTCGAATGGTCGCGGAAGACTGAAATCTGCAGGTAAATCGTTCCATAGTTCCCTCTTAACTTCACCTGCTACTGCTACTGCCACCTTACTTCCGGTGTTTAAACCGCTGCCACTGTAATCTAAAGTATCGATGGTGGTATTGGTGTAAAAGTGCAGGTCGCGGGTAAGGTCTATCCGTTGCAGGATATGTTTTAAAAATCCGCCGATATCATTTACATTTAGCGTTGGATCATCTTCCTGCGCGGCAATAAACAGGTATTTGGCCAGGCTTAGCTGTCCTTTACCTAATATGTGGTTGGCTATGGTTAAAATCTCCTGCGGACGGCGCTCGTTGCTATATGGTGTATAACGTTCGCTGCCAATGGCAAACAAAAGCGGGTGTACACCGGCAGCATCCACAGCATTTACCGCGTGAAGTCCCGGTATTTCCTTCGGGATGGCTGAACCCGTAATCTCATGGATCAGCGCCCCAAAACTGGTATCTTCCTGCGGCGGGCGGCCAACTACCGTAAATGACCAAATGGCGTCCTTACGGTGATAAACATTATGCACCTTTAACAGCGGGAAAGGATGCTTTAAACTGTAATAACCCAAGTGATCGCCAAAAGGGCCCTCAGGTTTATTATCATGTGGCATAACGGTACCGGTTATCACAAAATCAGCATCCGCCGAAATGCAAAAGCCATCATCATCATAAAAATAACGGAAACGGCGATTGCCCAGCGCCCCGGCGAAAGTCATTTCAGACAGCCCCTCGGGCAGCGGCATTACCGCAGCAACCGGGTGTGACGGCGGGCCACCTACAAATATGCTAACCTTTAGCGGCTGCCCTTTAGCGTTTGCTTTTGTCTGATGAACGCCAATCCCCCTGTGCAACTGGTAATGCAGGCCGATTTCTTCGTTCATGATATAATCATTCCCGCCCAGCTGGATGCGGTACATGCCCAGGTTGGCATTCATGATACCTGGCTTGTCAATATCTTCGGTATACACCTGCGGCATGGTAACAAAGGGACCACCATCGTTGGGCCAGTTTACTATCTGCGGTATATCGCTTATTTTACATTTTGCAAAGTTAATAGGTGCACCTCGGCCCACTTTCATAGGTAATGCCGACAGTGCCGTTAACCCCACCCCGGCATATTTAAAAGGATTTTTTATCGCCTTTAACGGATCAGACTTTAAATCGACCAGCGTTTTAATTTTGTCCAGCGTGTCCCTGAAAATAAACTTCGACCTGTCCAGTGTGCCAAACAGGTTTGATACCGCCGGGAATTTACTTCCTTTTACATTTTCGAAGAGTATAGCCGGCCCCTCATGCTCAAACACGCGCAGGTGGATGGCGGCCATTTGCAGGTAAGGGTCAACCTCTTCCTTAATACGAATTAAGCGACCGTGTTTTTCCAGGTCGGTAACGCAGGCTTGTAAACTTTTGTAGCTCATGTTTGTGGGGCAAATGTACAAAATGCGGCGGGGATTTATTGCGCCGGCCCTTCCCTATTACTGCCGGCTTTCCCTCATTTTCATGTCATTAAATCAGCATATCTTCAAATCGTGTCCTCCAGTAAATCTATAGACAAACATTAAAGTAAGTGCTTAAAAAAAGTTATTATTACTTTAGCAGCGTCCTATTTTTTCAATGGTATGTCGGTAATTTTATTTACAGTAATTATCCTAATTGGCTCCTATTTTGCAGGTTTGCTGGGCTCATTAACCGGGCTTGGCGGGGGCGTTGTAATTATACCATTGCTTACCCTTTTGCTAAATGTCGATATTCATTATGCCATAGGCGCATCTTTGGTATCGGTTATTGCCACGTCGTCGGGTTCGGCAGCGGCTTATGTAAAAGAGGGCATTACCAATATGCGCCTGGGTATGTTTTTGGAGATTGCCACCACCGCAGGGGCTATGGTTGGCGCCATCCTTGCAACGCATATCCCAACCCATTACATCGCCATTTTATTTGGTGTGATACTAACCGCATCTGCCATATTATCGCTGCGAAAAAAGGCAGAGCACATCGTCACCCAAAAAAGCTACCTGGCCGAAAAGCTGAAACTTAACAGTAATTACCCCAACAACGGTGGCACGATTGAATATAGCGTGACCAATGTTGCAGGCGGTTTTTTTATGATGATTTTTGCCGGCACCATTTCCGGGTTAATTGGTATAGGATCAGGCGCGCTTAAAGTGATAGCCATGGATACCATTATGCGTATACCCTTCAAGGTATCAACCACCACCAGTAATTTTATGATAGGTGTTACCGCATCGGCAAGCGCAGTTGTTTATTTACAACGGGGATACATCCACCCCGCGCTGGTTATGCCGGTGGTTATCGGGGTATTAATTGGTGCGTTTACAGGCTCTAAAATATTGGTAAAAACAAAATCATCGGGCTGGCTAAGGTGGGTGTTTGCCATTGTGGTAACCTTTTTGGCCGGGCAAATGATTTATAACGGAATAACGGGGAAGATTTGAGAGGAAAAAGTCCATGGACCATAGACGATAGACCATGGCAGAAATATACTAAGCGAAAATTTACTATGGTCTATGGACCATGGACTATGGACTAAAAAATGAAATTCAAAGACACCGACATACAATCACTCATAGGCAAGGTGCTGCGCGGCGGCATGATTGTATCCATGAGCATAGTTCTTTTCGGGGGGATATTTTATGTGGTACGGCATGGGCATTCTATTCCTGATTATAAAAAATTTAATGGCATCCCGCCTTTTATGCAACATGCAGGCAGTCTAATAGTCGCGGCAACTAATTTAAAAGGACAGGCAATTATTCAATTGGGTATTGTTTTGTTGATCGCTACGCCAATTTTACGGGTTGTATGCTCAACTATTGGCTTTGTACTGGAAAAGGATTACCTGTATGTGGGTATCAGTTTGCTGGTGTTGCTGATTATTTTCGCCAGCATGATGGGCGGCCGTGTTGGTTAGTCAGAAGTCCCTGGCTTAAGACTCAAGACTATCGACTTAGGGCTTAGGACTCTGCACTAATTCCCTCCCCCGTTACCAATCCGCTTTTGTTCTTCCTCGTTACCAGTACGGTGATCGGCAGCTGCTTTTACAGTGGTTTTGCCAAAGCGGTAACTAAACGTAAGGCGGGCTACCTGGCTCTCCTTTTTATCAACAATGGTTTGATTAAGGTTTTGATAGTTAGTTTGCGCTCTGTCTCTCTGGGTGTTAAACACATCGAGAACATTTAACCTCAGGGTTCCGCGTTTATTAAATAATTGGGTGCCCAGTCCCGCATCAACCCTGTATTGGGCCTTATTTTGGTTGATACCATAAAAGTTGGGCGATTCATACACGCCTGTAATTGAAGCGTTTACTCCAGCCCCTAGTTTAAAACTTTGAATGGTGTTAAATATAACATCCTGCGTCCCTTTGTTTAAGTTGCCATTTTGGGGATAGGCCACGTAACGCTGATAGGAGGCGTCTATATGAAAATAAGCGTTCCACCAGGCGTTAACAGCTACCGGCGCCGAAAATCTAATACCATAGTTGTATATCCTGCCGAAATTGGTGTGCGTAAGTATGCTCACTTTCGAAGTGTCGTTTTGCTCGTAAAAGCCAAAATCGTAAGCATCGCTGATTATCGTAGCATACAATGATGTAGTAATAATTTTTTTGTAGGTATGGCTAAGCTCGATGTTATTCGAATATTCCGGCTTTAAGTTGGGGTTACCGCTGCGGTAATCGTACAAGTCAATATAATATAAAAAAGGGTTTATCTCCTCGTAAGCGGGCCGGCCAATACCGCGGTTGTAGCTTAACGAAAGTTCATTTTTATCATTAATATGGTAAGTTACCAGCGTTTGGGGGAACACGCTGAAATAATCCCTGCTTATTTTTGAATTCATGGTGACGGAGTTACCATTACTGGTGGTTTGCTCGCCCCTTACGCCTATTGTTAGGTCAACCTTGTTAAACTTATTTTGATAGTTTAGATAGGCTACGTTTATGTTTTCGGTGTAGTAAAAATGGTTGCTCAAATTTGGGTTGGGTATATATTCATTACCCACTTTAGGGCCAAAAATCAAGTCGTTATTACTACTCACATGGCTGTTTTTAACGCCGGTTTCCAGCGTGGAGGTTTTTGAAAGCGGCGTAGAAAAGTCAAGCTTTGAAAGCCAGATATGGATTGTTGACGGCGAAAGGTTTTCCAACAACAGGTCTGCACGATAGGGGCTCCAGTCGGCTTTATAAAACTGGTTGGTAATATACTCAGACGAACTGCGGTTAAAGGTAGTATAGTTCAGGTCGGCCATTAAAGTTGTGCCGGCTTTGTCGAGCTTGCCGCTGTAGTTTATATTGTAATTTATTTTGGTAACATGCCTGCTTAAAGCAGAATTGGCTGTAATAATTGAGTCGAGGCTGCCCTGGTTACTAATGTTAAGACCGTTATTTTTGGTAAAATCGTCATGCCGCGACATCCCGTTTATCAAAAAACCGATGGTATGTTTGGGCGATATAAAAACATCGGCCCCCAGGTTAAAACCGCTGTTGGTGCTTTGCTGAACATTCCTGTAGTTAACATCGTAATTGCTTAATACACCATCAAAGTTGATAAACCTGTTGGTCATGATGTTGCGGAAAGTCTTATCTGCCGTAAAGTTGTAACTGCCAAAAACGTTAAACTTGTCCATACGGTCGTTAAACGCTATGCCAATATTGCTTTTGTAGTATTTACCATAGCCGGCTGTGGCGGTTATCGAGCCATTGGCGCCTACATTGGTACCTTTTTTAAGCACAATATTCACTATCCCCCCGCTGGATGCATCATATTTTGCCGACCCTGCAGTAATCAGTTCAATCCTGTCAATTGCGCTCGATTGCAAACTGCGGAGGTAGGTAGCCAGGTCATCGCCCGTTAAACTGGTGGCTTTACCGTCGATGGTTACCAATGCATTTTGCCTGCCTATAATGTTTATGTTGTTACTGTTATCAACCCTTACTCCCGGCGATTGCCTTAAGATTTCGAGCACCGAACTTCCTTCGGCAGTTAAGCTATTGGGAATATTGATCGTTATCTTTCCGGGCCGCACTTCAATTTCGGGCCGGGTGCTTGATATGGTAACTTCTTTAAGCTGATTGGAGGATGGCTTTAATACAATCTCCGAAACTCTAAACGTTTTGTCTTCCTCAAGTTCGTATGGGCCTGCATACACCCTGTTAAAACCTATCATAGTTGCCAGCAGCAGGTAGCTATCGGCCGGTACATCATCAAACCGGTAACGACCGTTTTTGCCGATAATGGTGGAGCTTACTATCGATGAGTCGCGGGCTTTTAATAAAATTATGGTTGCTGATTCGGCGGGAACTCTGGCGTCTGTTAAAACCTTACCCTGTATAGATGAAAGCGCCACTTGCGCGTGTGCATTATCAAAAGTAACGGCCAGAAGTATAGCCCATAAAAGGCACACCGTGATAAGCTTCATTAACAGTTTTTATACAAGTTTACTATAAATTTACCTTTAAATTAAATTGACTACAATATAGCAACATTAATTAACCCGGTAAACATAAAAGGCTTTTTACGTATAGGTGGTGATAAAAGTTCGTTACAAATATATCAAAATATTTGTTTTACAGGTTAACATATTACATAAATGTTAATTTAAAATAATTATTTAAGCGTACAGGTTAAATAATTGTATTTCAAACACTTTAAATACCCGTAGGTTATTATTAAAGAATGAATATCCGGCGCAATAAGCGCTGCCATAAATTATGTGTATTAATAATACTTGTAAATTGAGCTCCCTCAAAAGCCGTATTTCGCGAATATGATTAGCGCAATTGGATTAAATTCGTGTAATTCGTGTTAATTATTATTTATGGATTTAAAACCACAGCTGCGTACAGTAAACGTTACCCGTTATGTTACGCCCCTGCGCGAAGGCGGCTCGCTGCCTGCTATTGCCGAGGCCGATGACGGCTTTTTATACGTGTTAAAATTTCGCGGTGCGGGCCAGGGAGCAAAAGCATTGGTTGCCGAATTAATTGGGTGCGAAATTGCCCGTGCCTGCGGTTTAAAAGTGCCTGAAGTGGTATTTGCCAACCTGGATGAAGCCTTTGGCCGTACCGAACCTGACGAAGAAATACAGGATTTATTAAAAGCCAGTGTTGGCCTTAACCTTGCGTTGCATTACCTGTCGGGGGCTATAACGTTTGACCCTGCTATTTCACCTATTGATGCAACACTGGCATCGCAGATTGTTTGGCTCGATTGCCTGCTGACGAATGTCGACCGCACGCCACGCAATACCAATATGCTGATCTGGCACCGTGAATTATGGCTGATTGATCACGGTGCGGCTTTATATTTCCATCACTCGTGGCATAACTGGCTCGAAGCTGCCAAAAAACCATTTTTACAGGTAAAGGATCATGTATTGTTATCACGCGCAACGCAGTTAACCGAAGTTGACGCTGCATTTAAGCAAATACTTACCGGCGAACGCATACGGGCTATTGTAGAGGTGATACCTGACGAATGGCTCACCGGCGAATCCTCATTTGAAACACCCGCACAATACCGCGAGGCTTATATCGAATTTTTAACCACGAGATTGGAGCATTCATCAATTTTTGTAAACGAAGCACAACATGCAGCAGAAAACATTATTTGAGTATGCCGTAATACGCGTTGTGCCCAGGGTAGAACGCGAGGAGTTTTTGAACATAGGGGTGATAGTATATTGTGCCAAACAAAAGTTTTTGCAGGCCCGCTACCATTTAGACGAGGCCAGGCTGCAATCGTGCCATAAAGATTTGGATATTGATGAACTGAAGCAACACCTCTGCTCGTTTGAGCGCATTTGTAACGCGGATAAGGATGCAGGGCCGATTGGTAAGCTTGATATGGCGTCGCGCTTCAGGTGGCTGACCGCTACCCGCAGTACAGTATTGCAAACATCAAAAGTGCACCCGGGGATGACCGACGATGCTTTGGCGACTTTAGAAAGATTGTTTGGCCAGTTGGTGTTGTGAGGATGTTAATTTGAAGAGGTGTTGATTTGATGATTTGAAAATTGGAAAAAGAGCCAACTGCCAACTACAAACTACTACTTCTTCTGCTCTTCATGTTCAGCTTCCAGGCGCACCTTCTTTAAGTCAACGCGTACCAGGGCAAAAAGGCTCATGTACACATTGGCTACAAATACCAGGGCAAAACCGGCAATGAGGTAGCCGCGCCAATCAGTAAACAACAATTTGTATTGGGTGATGAACAGCATGATAACAGTTACATAATGGCTGAAACAATACTCGCAGGTGAACAGGTAAAAAAACTTGCGCTCGGCTATGGATTTGCCGTTGTGGCAGCGTTTAAGGCAATACTCCCGTGGCTCGCGAAAAACCTCTTCGTGGGTAACCGTCCATGCCATACAGGCAATGGGGATAGCCAATAAAAACAACCATGCAACCTGTGTGCTTAATTCCATGGTAGTAAAATGTAAAATGCATGAAAATGTTTTAGTTTTGATTTTGGGGATTTCACCAATTATTGTGTAATTACCCCGATTAATCAGCGTAATCAACGAAATCAATCCTAATCAGCGGTTCGTAATCATAATTTTTACTAATTTCGGAACTGCAAGTTTTTATCCCTGAAAATCCTTAAATGAAGAAAACAATATTTTTTGTGGTTACCCTGCTTTTAGCTGTAAAGGCTATTGCACAGGCCGAACCTGCCAACTATATGGCTGCTGTTACCCGGTTTACCCAATACTATAACCATGACCAGCCCGACAGCATTTTCGCGATGTTTAGTACCGAAATGAAGGCTTCACTGCCGCTGGAGACTTTTAAGCCCACTACTATCCAGCTAAAATCGCAATATGGCAACCTGCTTAAAACCGAGTTTGTAAAAGTTACATCGCAATTGGTAGTGTATAAGGCTACTTTTCAAAACAGCACATTTTTGCTGAACCTGGCACTTAACCCTCAAAATAAGTTGACCGGCCTGCTGCTTGGCCCTTACAAGCCCGAAGACAACGCAAAGACCGGTGTAACGCTCGATCCATCGCTTGATGAAACACCTATTGTACTAAAGACTTTAACCGGCACCATTTCGGGCTCGCTGGTGATGCCAAAAAATCCGTCGGGCAAAATACCGCTGGTACTGATTTTAGCCGATTCAGGACCTACCGACAGGGATGGCAATAACACTAAAACAGGCGCAGCCGGCAACACTTATAAAATGCTGGCTAACGATTTGGGCAAAAACGGCATAGCAACGGTACGTTATGACAAGCGCCTGGTTGGCGCCAGCGTTACCAAAAGCAAGGAGTCGGAATTACGGTTGGAGGATTATGGCGATGATGCACTGGGCCTCACCAATATGCTGAACGACGACCAGCGTTTCTCGAAAATAATATTGTTTGGCCATGGCGAAGGCGCACTGGTTACTTCACTTATTACAAACGACGTACCTGCCAAAGGCGTTATTGCCGCCGAATGGGCAGCCGACCCGGGAGACAAATTATTAAGGGACCAGCTAAAAGGTAAAGCCGGCTTTTTACAGGATGAGTTTAAGGCTTTTATGGATAGCCTTCGTAAGGGCAAGCTGACACCAAACATCGACCCGGCATTGTATTACATTGCCAGGCCAAGCATACAGAACTTTATAATGAGCTATTGCCGCTACGACCCTTTACGTGGGGTAAAACGGATAAAAGTGCCGCTGCTGCTGATACAGGGAACTACCGACAAAATGGTTAATCTTGAAAATGGCCGCAGGTTTAAAAAATCAAAATCAGACGCTACATTGATAGAGATAAAGGGCATGAACCATATTTTGAAAGATGCCCCCGACGATGACGAACAAAACGTTGCCACCTACAGCAAACCCGACCTGCCATTAAGCGCCGGGCTTGTACCGGCTATTGTGGAGTTTGTGAATAAGGTGAGATAAAAACATCAGTTATCGTCATTGCGAGGAACGAAGCAATCTTTACGCGTGCTGATCAAGGAGCAAAAGCTTTGTGGCGACCTGTCAGCCGCATTTTGATCTTCACAAACATAGCGGTTAGTCGATTGTCCTGTGCAGAGATTGCTTCGTTCCTCGCAATGACGAGTGTCGCTTACTTCCAATCGTCCAGCAATCTTCGTATCACTATAATTTCACCAATATGATAAGCGTTATGGTCGGCAATTTGCAGGGCCTCGCGCAGGATGGATTGGCCGTCGCCATGTTCAAGGGGCTGGTAAATATCGCTGTGCTCCAGCAATTCAATAAACTCATCTAAATCATCATCAATTTGTTTAAGGGCGCCGTTCCAGGCATCATCATCTTCGGGGGTAACTTCCTTCGGCCAGTATTCGTCGGGCCACTTTGGCGATTGGTGATCGGCATCCTTACAAAAACGCATCATGTCCCACTGGGCAATGCGGATATGCTCAACCAGTTGCCATATGGTGTAAGGCATATTGTCGGGCTTAACGCCGCGCAATTTGGGGTTTAATCCTTTTATTGCTTCGTGAAACGAGGCGTGGGCACTGCCGCCCTGCAGCAGCTTTGAGATTTCGTTGATTAATATTTTATGCTGATTTTCCATCGGGGTTGTTTAAGAGGTTAACAAATATAGGAGGATTTGGTTGGGGCGTTTGGAAAAGACTGAAAGCTCGCCAGATCACGGGCATCATCCCAGTCCGGCCAGTTTAATATTTGGCCTGGTACGGCCATTAAACAATTATTTTGCGTTAGTTTAGCGGTGCAAAGGCCTTCACAAATGAAAAACCAGGTAATTTATATTTTGATGCTTTTGATACTTGTTGCTTGCGGGCGGACAGGCAGCAAAGTGGTTAAAAAAGAAAACATCCGCCTTAAAAATGATACCAGCCACGTTATTGCGGGGGGTATCTCGCCGGCAAGCGATACGCTGGCAATTCCGGATGATACCATTCCTAAAGTGGCAGTCCCGCCGGATGCTATACAAGTGGTAACCAATGCCAATGCTATTACCGATACTACTGATGGAATAAAAACCGTACAATGTGCCAGTTACGGCGCGGATGATGTTGATGCAAATATTGCCAAACTAAAATGGAAGGGCCTGTTTGAAACTAAAGGCAACTATTTTATAAATGATACCCGGGTAAAGTTTACACAACAACATTCAGACCTGGATACCGGCAATGCTAATACCGGCTGGCGGATTAACAGCAATATTAAAGCTAACAATGTAATTTTAATATCGGGCGCAAAAGGCCTTATAAACGGCCCTGTTAAAATGGCCCTGCTCTCGAAAAGATTGCCTGCGGCGGGCCAAAAGCTCCAGTTTACATACAACGGCGTTTCTTATGTGCTTTACACAACAGGGCGAAAAACCGGCGGGTTAGTTTACAATTACAAGTTACACCTGCTGGCAAATGTTAAGGGCAAGTGTTTTAACCAGGTGCTGAAAGCATTACCGGCCGACGTATCGTTTGGTGGCGTGGGCGACATGTCGGAAGATATAGCGATTGATTTTGCGGGGGATCTCGACGGAGATAAAATTCCTGATTTTATCATCAGCCGTTCGGGTTATTCTTATGGTTATACTGAGTTGTATTTGTCGCGGCCGGCCGGGAGCAAGGCCATTTTAAAGTTGGTCTCCGAGTCGGGGGTTTCTGATTAACAACGCGTAGCCTGTCAAAAAATACCATTTTCCCCAAAGCTAAAAAAGCTCATTCTGCTGTTTTTTCCAATATTTTTAGTACATTGTAACTTTTACGGTTATTATTTGTTAAGCAACAGTTAATAAACCGTTTTATTTTAAAATTCATTTATCAAATGGCAGCCAAAAACTCTACCCCGGCTACGGCAGTAAAAAAGGAAAATTTCGTAACCAAATTTGGCGAAATTGTAAAAGGCAACGAAAAACTGAGGGACAATTATAAGATCCAGTTTTTTGATACCGCCGCAAAAAGCAACTATGTAATCAATGGGCTCAACGGAAAATCAATGAACGTGCTTGAGGCTTTAACGCTGGAAGAACGGGAAGAATACAAGGTTTTGAAAAGCAGCTGGCAGGATTAAACCGAGACCGGAACCGGGATTAAACGGATTAAGCGGATTTTCTGGATACTTGTCTGCTGTAGAATTCCTGAACCGGAATTTTTCACTTGTTGTTTATTTGCTAAGGCGTTCAGGTGGGCTTCGCCGTTAAGCTAATTTATGGGATGCCTTTATTGTCCGAACCTTGATTTTTCACCTGTTAATTGTTTTTTAGCCGAGTTAAAGATGGCTTCGCCGTTTGCTTGATTTTAGGATTAAAGCATGCTATACGCCGTAGGTAATCGTAAAAATCCTTTAATCCGAAGAATCATGGTTCAGAATTTTGTCCGTCCGTTTTCCGGGACGACTGAATGCGGACAAGTTTCCGGACACCGCTCGCTAAACTGTTACCTTATTTCTGACTATAATGTCCCATCGCCGAAATAACAAAAACCGTTACTATTTCTTCATGTACTTTGTAAATCAGCCTGTCTTTTTGATTTATTTTTCGCGACCAAAAACCGGATAGTTCATACTTTAAGGGTTCGGGATTCCACGTACCGTTATATGGGGTTTCGGTAAGCTCAATAAGTATTTTTTCGATCTTTTTTATACTTCCATTGTCTCCCGATTTGTAGTGTTTATGTTAAATGCTGCTCAGCCAGCTCTTCTATTTTAAGTTTAAACTGCCCCATACATCTTTATCGTCTATTTCTTTATAGTTGCCTCTTTTCTCAGCCTTTTTTACCATAGCCACAAAATCAGGGTCGTAAGGGCTCTCCTTTGTTTCTACGCTAATCTTCCAGGCTTTAGCCAGTGCCTTCAGCGCCACCAGTTGCTCCTTGCTTTTGGGATGCATGATTAATGTTTCCATAAATCAAATTTACTTATTATGTGAAAAGTGTGCTAATTTTTATTGTCCGCCCCTTGATTTTTCAAGCTTGGTTTGTTATTAAAGGCATTCAAGAAGGCTTCACCGTTTGCTTGATTTTAGGTTTGAAAGATGCCTATCGGCCGTAAAATTGTCTGAACCTTGATTCACACGATTAAAGGATGCCTGTCCGATGTAAGTTATCAAGAAAATCCTCTAATCATGTAAATCATGGTTCAGAAAAAGGGTGGATGTCGAACAGCCATTCAACTTAAATTAACCACCGGCAATCCATCGAAATTATTTATAATTTAGCTTCAGTTAGCCGGGTGTTTATAGGTAAACAGCTGACCGCTTTAAAAAACCATTTTATGACTATTAAAAGAAGAGATTTTATCGGCATCACTACTGCAACCCTGGCAACCGGTATGTTAACAGGCATGGCCTCATGTACCGAAAGCCCGAAAAACGAAGCTGCCGGTGCAACGGCTACCCTGCAACCTATCACCGGCGATGTGGTGCCGATATCGCTGGCTGAAAGGCAGGCGAGGATTGCAAAAGCCCAGCGCCTGCTATCCGAAAACAAAATGGATGCTTTGGTGCTTGATGCGGGCACCGGGTTGCATTATTTTACCGGCATTACCTGGTGGCCCAGCGAACGCACTATGATGGCTATTATTCCTGCCAAAGGGGAGGTAAAATATGTTTGCCCCGGTTTTGAAGAAGCCCGCCTGCGCGAGCAGGTAACCATTGGAAAAGATGTGCACGCCTGGCAGGAAGATGAGAGCCCCTACCAGCTTATTGCCAAAGTAATTAAAGATGCCGGTGTTGTTTACCGGAGTGTTGCCATAGAAGAAAGCACCCGTTTTTTTATAGTTAATGGCATAAAGAAAGAGGCCCCGGATTTAAACTATGTAAGCGGCGACCCGGTAACCATCCCCTGCCGCTTAATTAAATCGGCTGCCGAAATTAAGCTGATGCAAAAGGCAAATGATATTACCCTCGCTGCCATCAAACACGCTGCCGGCCAGTTAAAGGAAGGCATGTCGCAGGGCGAACTTTCGTCGATAATTATGTCGGCTCAAAGCCAGCTGGGCGGCGCACCCGATTTTGCTTTATGCCTGTTCGGTAAGGCTTCGGCCTTTCCGCATGGGTTAAAAGAGCCGCACCAGCTTAAAAAAGGAGATATGGTGCTGATGGATTGCGGCTGCGTGATTGAGGGGTATAATTCAGACATTACCCGTACCATTGTTTTTGGCGAACCAACCAAACGGCAGCAGGAAATATGGTCGCTCGAAAAACAGGCGCAGGCCGCAGGCTTTGCCGCCGCAAAGATCGGGACGCCTTGCGAAGCCGTTGATGCCGCTGCCCGTAAAGTAATTACCGATGCAGGTTTCGGGCCGGGCTACAAATTACCCGGACTGCCACACCGCACCGGCCACGGCATTGGTATGGATGGGCACGAATGGGGCAATATGGTGAAAGGCAACAAGCTATTGCTGCAGCCAGGCATGTGCTTTAGTATAGAACCAAATATTTCAATTGTAGGCGAATTTGGCGTGCGCTTAGAGGATTGTGTGTATATGACCGAACAAGGCCCGAAATGGTTTTCGCAGCCAAGTAAATCAATTAGTGAGCCGTTTGCTTAAGGGGTTATAGTTAATTATTTGTGCTGTATAACCGCACCTTAATGGGTTCTGTCCGTCCGTTTTGTGGAATGAGTGAATGCGGACAAGTTTGCGGACAAAGGCGGACGGGGGTTAAGCGATATTTACTATCCTATTCTTCATATTAGATGATAATTTTACATGAAAAAAATATTCATAATAACCAGTCTACTTTTAGCAGCATGTGTTACAAGAAAAGTATTAACAAGCCATCAGGGTCAAAGCGATTCGTATTTGGTTTATAAGATAGACTCCATCAAAAGCCTGTATATTATATATGCAAAGAAAAACGGAGTTAGATACAAGATACTATCTCAAAAGGAGTATCCAAAGTATGGCGATGATATCAAACTCAATAACTATTATAACTTCATAATGCAAACCTTGTTCACTCAAAAAGAGGATTTAGTCCAAGGAATGTATTTTCATGATGTTGCAATAGCTATCGAAAGGGATTCAATTATGAGCCTACACGAAGCTATAAATGTTAGAGGATTGAAACTTATTGATAATAAACCCAATAAGAAATGATGTCTATTCTCATCCTGGCGCAAGTATGGGGTCTTGTCCGTCCGTTTTGTGGGCCGGGTGCATGCGGACAAGTTTACGGACAAAGGCGGACGGGGTTTAAACAATAGCATTTGTCTACATAGCGTGCGGGCTACCTAAACGCGAGGGCACAAGTCTGGAGACTTGCGGCAGCAGAGGAGGGTTTGCCGCCTACACATTACCAACGCCGTCATTGCGAGGAACGAAGCAATCTTTACGCGTGCAAATCAGGGAGCAAAAGCTTTGTGGTGACCTGTCAGCCGCATTTTGATCTTCACAAATATTTCGGTTCGTAGATTGTCCTGTGCAGTCCGCCAGCTGGCGGATCGTTCCTCGCAATGACGCGCGGAGAGGGCGGTCGTTCCTCAATGGCGCGCGGAGAGGGTTTGCCGCCTACACATTACCAACGTCGTCATTGCGAGGAACGAAGCAATCTTTGCACGTGCTAATCAGGGAGCAAAAGCTTTGTGGTGACTTATCAGCCGCATTTTAGGCTTCACAAATATTTCGGTTCGTTGATTGTCCTGTGCAGGGATTGCTTCGTTCCTCGCAACGACGGGTGGAGAAGGTTTGTACGTAATTTAAGATAATTTTATAATTTGCGCAATGGTATTTGTACAAGGTGGCTGCGTTTACATAATGACCAATAAGCGGCACACTGTTTTATACGTTGGTGTTACCTCTGACCTTACAGGGCGGGTTTGGGAGCATAAAACACATTTTTATCCGGATAGCTTCACCGCAAAATATAATTGCGAAAAGTTGGTATATTATTGTTTCTACCCACGTATCGAAGAGGCAATTGGTGTTGAAAAAGCCGTTAAAGGTGGTAACAGGAAAGCTAAAATTAAATTGATTAACGAGTTAAATCCCGACTGGATTGATTTGTATGATAAGTTAATTGAGGAATAAAAAACAATCACAACCACCAACACCGTCATTGCGAGGCTGGCTGCTTGCAGACGGCTTCGAAGCAATCTCTGCGCCGTGCTGCATTGGGATAAAAAGCTTCGTGGTTACCTGCAGGCGGATGCAAGGTCTCCATTGGCTTCGCGGTTCGTTGATTGTTCTGTGCAGAGATTGCTTCGTTCCTACCCTAAGCAAGGCGTACATGCCACTTCGCTCATGCTTCGAGTGCCTCAGCATGACGCCCTTTTTTGATATCAAACGTGTGATGGCATGTCACCCTGAGGCACTCGAAGGGTGCGCGTAAAGGCCCTTGCCCGCGTGCTAAGCACGTCGTACCGGCCACTGCGCTGATGCTTCGAGTGCCTCAGCATGACACCCTTTTTGTCATTTCCTTTTAAGATGCCAGAGAATTTTATGCCTCAGCATCACACCCGACCAGTTGGCAGACAGCTTGACAGTCTTTTAAAATCAATCCACCATAATCAGTGTATCAAAGGCCTCGCTTCGGTACTTTATAATAGTATCCACACTGCAGTCTTTCGACTTATACACACTATCCGGGCCGATTGGGCTACCGGTTTCTTTGTATATCCCTATAATCCGGTTGCTGATTGCAGTGTCCCCGTGTTGGTAGATCTTGCATAAACAAAGGGCGAAGTTGTTTTGAGCCGCCCGGTAAATGTCATAATCGGGTGAATAACCATTGTGGTAATTAAAATGAACTGTGCAGGACCTGAATTGTAAAGTCTGCGTTTTCCGCTCATTGATATAAGGGATGATCACCGTAAAAATTACCACCGCCAGGGCAAGTATGCCCAGTACTATTGCAGCTGTTTTGCGTTCTTCCATAATTGTGGGATTGTTTTAGTTTAATACGTTTTTTTGGGGAAAGGTGACCCTTCCACGCCGCTGCCGCAAGCCTCCCCGTCTTCTCGCGCGAGTATGACGCGCAGGCCCCAGGCGAAAAGGCTACTCGTGCGCCGCTGACAGGTAGCCAACTTGCACGCGGCGCCTTACCCCACAAAATCATTCCGGTTCATTGATTGTCCTGTGCAGTCCGCCAGCTGGCGGATCGTTCCTCGCAATGACGCGCGGAGAGGGCGCTCGTTCCTCAATGGCGCGCGGAGAGGGTTTGCCGCCTACACATTACCAACGTCGTCATTGCGAGGAACGAAGCAATCTTTGCACGTGCTAATCAGGGAGCAAAAGCTTTGTGGTGACCTGTCAGCCGCATTTTGATCTTCACAAATATTACGGTTCCTGATTGTCCTGTGCAGAGATTGCTTCGTTCCTCGCAATGACGCGCGGAGAGGGAACGTACATGATTTAAGATAATTTTATAATTTGCAGGATGGTATTTATACAAGGTGGCTGCGTTTACATAATGACCAATAAGCGGCACACTGTTTTATACGTTGGTGTTACTTCTGACCTTACAGGGCGGGTTTGGGAGCATAAAACACATTTTTATCCGGATAGCTTTACCGCAAAATATCAATGCGAAAAGTTGGTTTATTATTGTTTTTACCCACGTATCGAAGAGGCAATTGGCGTTGAAAAAGCCGTTAAAGGTGGTAACAGGAAAGCTAAAATTAAATTGATTAACGAGTTAAATCCAGACTGGATTGACCTGTATGATAAGTTAATTGAGGAATAAAAAACAATCACAACCACCAACACCGTCATTGCGAGGCTGGCTGCTTGCAGACGGCTTCGAAGCGATCTCTGCGCCGTGCTGCATTGGGATAAAAAGCTTCGTGGTTACCTGCAGGCGGATGCAAGGTCTCCATTGGCTTCGCGGTTCGTTGATTGTCCTGTGCAGTCCGCCAGCTGGCGGATCGTTCCTCGCAATGACGCGTGGTGAGGGCGTTTCGTTCCTCGCAATGAAGCGCGGGGAATGGCGCTTCGATACCTTCTTTACCTCTCCCCTTCCACCTCCCATTCCAGCAACTTATTATCAATCCATTTATCCGCAATATCAACGCCACGCTGCTCGTCGTAAGCAGTGGGGTTTTGCGTTAGGGTAGTGTCAATTACAAAGGTGGCGGTGGGTATGCGGGCGTTTAATTCGCGTGCTTTTGTATGCCATTTGGCATAGGCGTTAACATCGGGATAGAGGCGTACGGTGCGGTGTTTTAATACCTGGCATTTTTCTTCTGTTAGGCCCTCCAGGCTACCGGCTGCCAGCCAGATGTAATTGGGCAGGTACATGCTGGCTATAATGGCGGTTTTCTCGCTTTCGGCTATAGCTACGGTTTTAAAGGGTTCAAGTTTCAACAAGTGCTCCCCAAATAAACATTGCTTGAGTTGGTAGTCTGAAGCTACAGTGTGCAGGATGCCTTCCGGGTTTTTGGTATAATCTGAGAGGTTAGTTTTAGGTTCAACCGGGGTATTCGTACAGTTATCAACGTCAGCCAAGGCATCTTTCGGACTTTCCGGACTTTTCCGACTTTCCAGACTCCGCAACTTCCCGACTAACCTGTGCACCCAGGCAATATGGTTAAACGGCTCCTTCACGCGCTTACAATCCTTACCGTTATAGAGCATTATTTTGCCGGTGCGTACCTTGTCGTCATTGTCGATCTGCCAGAAGATGGTGGCGCCGGGCCAGTGTTTGGCGCAGCCTATGCGGTATTTTTCAATGAGGTGTATAGCGCCATCGGCACCAAACATACGGGCCAAAAACATGCTGAAATTGTTTTTATCGTAACCGCGCATGGTGCCGGCGACTATTGATTGGGGGATGGTATCGAAATACTGGGTTTTGTCTGTCATGGTGTAATTGGGTTTAAAGCGGGGCACATAGGCTTGCGGGTTGGTTTTAAAAAATTCGCGGGGCTTAAAGTGATAGCCGCATTTTTCAAGGCGGTCACATTTGCCTACATGATCGGCAAGGTAGCTTTGGGTTTCAGTATCAATATACCGTGTAAAGGTGTTGCGGCGGTGGCGGCAATTGGGGCACATAAAACGGCAGTCCATACCTTTATAGGGTTCGAGGGTGTAACGGTGTTTCATTGGTTTATTTGGTGAAGTTGGCAGTTAACGGTTGGCAGTAACAGGCGGGTAGCACACTGCTCACTGCAAACTGCTTACTGCAAACTAATTTAAGCGGAGGGTTTATTGGCGGGATTTTGTTTTTGTCCGTTTGTTTTTTCGGGCTCGTCCAAAAAAACAAACGGACAAGCGGTTACTTGTTTTTATCGGCAGCTTTCAGCAACCTGTCGACCTTTTGAAAGGGGATGCTAAGCTTTTCGCCAATGTCGCGCAGGGTTAAGCCTTGCAGGCGCAGTTCTACAACTTCATCTATTTGGCCGTCGTTCAACTTTTCTTTTAGCTTACGTATGTGGTCGAGTTCGTTGCCATAGCTTACAAACTGGTATTGCAAAAAATTTCCGGGCTTATTAATACGGCACAGGCAAATATTATCGTATCCATAAACCTGTTCGGTATTACGCTGTTTAATCTGCTTTAAATAGCGCAGGCCTTTGTCAACGTTGCTTTCGCCAATGGTAAAGGCGCTGTCGCAAAAGTTCATCAGCATTTTGCTGCCCTGCAAATCATTTAAAGTGATGGGCTGGGTAAGGTCGCGTTTGGGGGTATGGGCGAGTACCAGCATGGATAGGTCGTACTTTTTCTTTAATGCCTTTAGCTGCTTCATTAAAGGCAGGGCATCTTTAGCCTGCTCGGTTTCGTTACGCAGGTAGGTAAGGTTATCGATAATTATAACTTTCACCTTGCTTTGCACTATGGCACGTTCCAGGCTGGCAATAAGGTACTCGTCGAACGTGTCAAATCCAGCCGGCACATCAATATCCATATTCAGTTCGGCACGGTAAAAATCGTTCTTAAAAATATAGTGGTTTTTGTAGTCGTCAGAGTAGCGCGCCTCAAATTGCTTATCGGTAAGCTCAAAATCGCAATATAATACGCCTTGCGGTGTAGCCTCGAGCACAAATGGCGATATGTTTTTACCGGTACTTATAGCATTGCCAATTTGAACTGCCAATATTGATTTGCCCAGGTTACTATCGGCAAAAAGGATGCACAGCTCGCCCTCGTACCAAAATTTACCGAACAGCATTTTAGGTACCGGCCTGCTGCTGGCATGCCTGAGGCAGCTATTTGCGGTTTTAACCATCAGTAATTCATCGGGGTTGTGCTGGTGAGGGATGAGTTTATCGAGCACTGCCGGGGTTAATTCATCCATTGTTTTGATGTAGCTGACTTTTGCAGCCGGTTGATTGTGTTGCATATTGATATGTTTGGTTTTGTTTATTGCGATAAAAAGCAAGGGTGCGACAGGTGAAGCAGGCGACCTGGTGATGGTAATAACACCAGCACCGCGATGAAAAAAATGAATGCGATTTAGAAAATACCTCCCCCATTAACCCCTTTAACAAGGGGCCTTTATCCGGCGTGTTTTGCAGCGCCGTGACCTGGTGATTATGATTTGAATTTTGTCCGTTTGTTTTTTTGGACGAGTGGAAAAAAACAAACGGACAAGAACAAGATTAAAATTATCGGGAGATTATGTTCACTACAAATGTACAAAAATTTATTTATTATACAAGAATAATCTGTGATAATTTCTTAGTAAATCACGAGTAAAATATCTAATATACTGTAAATAAACAAGATAATTTTTATGCCGATAATAAATAAATTCAAGAAATAAAATAAAGACAAAACAGATTGTTCTGTAAGTTAGTTTAAATCATTTACAGTACAGACTTGTATTAGTGATGGAAGCGGATACCGGCCGGGCGTGGACCTAAAGTTATCAAGCTAAGCTTTTTTAGCCCTCTTTACGCGCAGCGTGACCGTTGCGCAACTATTTGTAATATTATACAGTCGTGAGCCTGTTCAGCTGTTCTTTGAACTATTGATTAAAACGATGTCGGCAAGTTTGCCGGGTATTGTTGTTTAGGTG
>NZ_JAMXOE010000043.1 GCF_024055575.1 Mucilaginibacter flavidus
CCGGTAAAAAATGTACTTTTGGGCATAGTTCAACTTTTGAGTGTGGTAATTCAAAATTAAACTATGCAGGGGTTTTTATGCCCCTGTTTTTTTTATCCGTTTACCGGACAACAGTGAGTCAAGAGTCAAGAGTAAAGGACTTGCTATCTTATGTGACGTTGGATTATTTATAAATTTCTGTAATCTTCGCGCACGGGGCTAAAAATATCAATCAGCTTGCAATCGGTTATGGCTTTTCCGCTGTGCCAAACGTTCGATGGGATAATTACAAACGTGCCGCTGTCTAATTGTTTAATGGTCCCATCAATATTGAATTCAAAAATGCCTTCGATTACAAAGGAGCTTTGCTCGTGCACATGCTGGTGATACGGTACCGAGTTGCCGGCTTTAACATCGATAAAATTGAAAGTATTGGTATCGGTGTGAATCAGTTTTGAAAAAAAGCCGGGGGCTATTTCCTTTATGTCAATGTCGCTGAAATTGCGAAAAATGGATGTATCCATATTTATAATTCTATTCTAATTGTTGTTCCCCGATTAATTTGGCTTTCCACTGCTATCGAACCATTTAAGCGCTCCACAAACTCCTTAACAAGCAGTAAGCCAAGGCCGCTGCCCTTCTCTTTGTTTGTTCCAAGGGTTGAAGTAACATCGCCGCTGAACAATGTTACAGCTTTTTCCTGGGGCATGCCAACTCCGGTATCACTTATCCATAAAATAGTTTTTATTCCCGCCCTCTTTATATCGATTGAAATGCTGCCGTTTTGGGTAAATTTATTGGCATTACTTACCAGGTTACGCAGAATGAACTCTAAAGCCCGTTCGTCCGAGTGTTCAATAGTGCCGTAGGGTATATTGTTTACAAGCCTGTTTCCTTTGGCAACGCTGTTTAAAGTTTCGGAGCCAAAAATACGTCCTACCAGGTCATGCAAATCAAAATCAACCAGGTTAAGCTGCCCGAATTTTAAATGCATCTGTCCCCAACTTACTACATTTTCCACCATTTCTATAGTGTTATTCAGTTGTCCGGTTACCATTTTTATCATTTCGGCAGCATCTTCAGCATCCAGAATTTCCGACTGCTTTAATTCGAGGATATTTTTGATAGATGCTAGCGGGTTACGCACATCATGCGCTAAAATGGATATGATGCGTTTCTGAGTCTCGGTTAAATAATATAGTTCCTTATTTTTTATTCTTAACTCCGCAATTTTTATCACGTTATTAGCCAATACTTTAAGGCCGAAGCGTTGTTTTTCGGATAGTTCGCCGGGTGTCCTGTCAATTACACATAAGGTACCCAGCCTGTCGCCTCCGCTCGTTACCAGGGGCATGCCTGCATAGAAACGGATGGAAGGATCGTCAACAACCAACGGATTATCGGCAAAGCGATTATCCAAAATTGTATCGCGTATCTCAAAAAGCTGGTCCTGCAAAATGGCGTGACTGCAAAATGAAACATCGCGGTTAGTTTCATCAACATCAAGACCTATCCTTGCCTTAAACCACTGTCGGTCGGAATCAACCAGGCTGATTAATGAAATAGGTGTATTGCAAAGCATTGAAGCGAATTTTACGATCTCATCAAACTCTGCTTCTTGAGGGCTGTCTAACAAGCCGATTTCGTGGAGTGCCGAAAGGCGGACACTTTCATTTTCGGGGATCCTGGCTGATATCATTACAGGGTATTAACTTAATGTATCTGTCTTTAATTTTTAATCAACGGCATAAAGATAACAATTATTGGCCGGCTGGGTTTTGATTGGCACCTAACGCAGTATTAATACAACTTTTAGGAGTTTGATTTAGTGATGTATGTCATTCTGTGTTTGTTTCCTACGCATTAATTATCTCCGTTAAAAACATTTATCTTTATAATGAAAACCAGGAACCGTAAATTTGGGTTAATATACTTTCGGTTTTACAACCATTTACTATGGCATTTATTGATTATTACCAGGTTTTAGGCGTCGATAAAAAAGCAACGGATAAAGACATAAAGAATGCGTACCGCAAATTGGCCCGCAAATACCATCCCGACCTTAACCCTAACGATGCAGAAGCGCACAAGAAATTCCAGCAACTAAACGAAGCCAACGAGGTTTTAAGCGACGCTGACAAACGTAAGAAATACGACCAGTATGGCGAGAACTGGCAGCACGGCGCTGAATATGAGCAAGCCGGACGCCAGCAGCAAAGCCGCCAACAACATGGGGGTTTTGGTGGCGCGCCATCGGGCGGTTTTGAGGGTTTTGGCAGTGATGATTTTTCAGATTTTTTTCAATCTATGTTTGGAGGAGGAGGGGGCGCTCGCGGCGGCCGGCAATCAAAATACCGCGGTCAGGATTTCAACGCCGAGTTAAAGCTTGGCCTAAAGGAAGCCGCCGAAACGCATAAACAAACTTTGACGGTAAACGGCAAAAACATCCGCATTACCATACCCGCCGGTGTTGAAAACGGACAGAATATTAAGATTGCGGGTCATGGCGGTCCCGGTGCAAACGGAGGACCGGCTGGTGATTTATTCATCACGTTTTTGGTGGCCGACGACCCGCGGTTTAAGCGTGTTGGCAGCGATTTATATTGCAACGCAAAGCTGGATATTTATACTGCCGTGCTCGGTGGCGAGGTAACCGTTGATACTTTAGATAGTAAAGTGAAAATTAAGGTAATGCCCGAAACCCAAAATGGCACCAAGGTAAAATTGAAAGGCAAAGGAATGCCTGTATACAAAAAAGAGGGCCAGTTTGGCGATTTGTATGTTACTTATGACGTGCAGGTGCCAATCAATTTGACCGAAAAACAAAAGAAGTTATTCGAAGAAATAAGAGATGGCGGCCCCCCAGCGCCCTGAAGGGCGCACAGAAGTTGGCAGTTTTTAGCGCACAACTTGTAGTAAAACCTGTCAAAAAATGCCCCAATGAACTAATGAACCAGTGAACTAATAAACCGTTTTATGACAAACTTAATAGCAGCTACCGATATATGTACCTACCACGGGATTGAGTACACATTTATTGATTCGCTTAGGGAAGCGGGATTGGTAAAGTTTAAGATTGTAAAAAGAAATACTTACGTGCCCGAAACCGAGCTGCAAAAGCTGGAGAAGATGATTCGGTTACATAATGAACTTGAGATAAACGTGGCCGGTATTGAAGCCATAGTGCATTTGTTGGAGCGGGTAGAGCAAATGCAGGAAGAGATGCGGGTGTTGAGGAATAGGGTAGGGTGAGGCGTCATCGAATCCTTAGAAACAAAAAAAGCGCCCCGCAGGACGCCTCGCAATATTTTTTAGCTGTTTCTTCTACAGCACGTATTTCCTTTTCAATTCTTCGCTTACGATATAGGCATCTTCCACAACCGTTTCGGGATAACCAATGGTTTCCAATATGGCGATACCATTTTTGTTTTTGAGTACGCCGGTTTTCATTTTATAGTCGAATACCAGGCGGGTATCGTTCACCGATTCTTCGAAAGAATAAACTGCGTAATCGTTATCAAGCAACTCGGCCAATTCCAAATCGTGGGTTGATACGAATACAAAATTTTTGTTGTCGGTTAAATATGTGAGCACCGATTTGGCTGCGGCAATACGCTCGATTGTGTTGGTGCCGCGGAAAATTTCGTCGATGATGATGAGGCTCTTTACCTGCTCGTCACCGCCGCTTTGGTTGATGATATCGAGTATTGACAACGCCTCTGCCTGGAAATAGCTCTTGTGCTCGCCAAGTTCGTCGGTAGTGCGGATGCTGGTTTGTATTTTTAATAACGGGGCTTTATAAGCACTTGTACAGGTAGTGTAAATGGTTTGTGCCAACAATGTATTAATGGCAATCGACCTGATAAATGTGGTTTTACCCGACATGTTCGAACCTGTAATCAGCACGCCTTCATCCGTACGGGTATGGATAGAGTTTGGTACGCAATTGTAAATAAGCGGATGGTACATATCCTCCAAATCCATTTTCATGTTTTCGGTATAAAACACCGGCTTGCTGTAATGCGGCAGGCCAACGCGTACCGATTGTATGGCTATCAGCATATCAATTTCGCCAACATATTTGTAAAGCACCTCTATATCGCCGCGATATTTGTTGATGCGCTTTACTGATGATATAAACATCAGGGGCTCCAACAGAAAAAACATTTTTATCAGCTTATAAAAAGCATAGCTCAAATTATCAGGATTGCCTGCTATTTTGCTCTCAAAATTGGTAAACTTTAAAGTGCGGTTTAAACCTGACAGGCGGCTTAAACTAACGCGTAATTGCTCATCATTTTCCTGCGTTATTTTTTTCGAAAGGCGTTTGGCAACACTGTGCAATATAATAAGCTGCGGTAGCGACCGCGTGTATGATGATATTTTATTACGGGTCCCAAAATGCAGGGCTATGTTGCCAACAAGCAGTGCTATCAATACCATAAACGATACCACCGTAGGCACTATGAATAACGAAATAATTAAACCAATGATAGCCACACCCGAAAAGCGGATATAAATGCTCATCAAGGGGACCAGTAAAAATTCATGCTCTTTTAAAAACAGTTCGGCCAGGTAATAAGCATCGGGGCTGTTAAGCCTTGCCAGTTCAAGCTCAATGAGTTCCTGATCGGGCCGAGGCATATTCAGGGCGTCTATTTTTTTATCGAATTTTAATAACGATTCGAAATTAGTATCGGGTGTAAAAAGTCGTTTGTACAGGTATTGCTTTCCTGGTTTTGAGTTTGTCCTG
The DNA here is from genome assembly GCF_024055575.1 of Mucilaginibacter flavidus. Classification (GTDB taxonomy): domain Bacteria; phylum Bacteroidota; class Bacteroidia; order Sphingobacteriales; family Sphingobacteriaceae; genus Mucilaginibacter; species Mucilaginibacter flavidus. Next base: position 4,733 of record NZ_JAMXOE010000043.1, read on the forward strand.
TCGACGTAGTTAAAAACATTGTTCAGGTCAAGGTCATTGGCTATAACGCCCGATATTTTGCCGGGGCCATCAAAGCCATTTAAATAAGCTGCTATTAACTTAAAGTTACGGCGGGCGTTTACCGGCCGGCCCCATTTGTTTTGGATACGCTCTAAATTTCGGCGTGTAGTGCTAAGCTTGTCAAAATAATTATAGATATAGAAACCAATAAGAATTGCAGCTAATACAACGGCGGTAAATAACCAATAAAACATACAATGAAAATAACAGGTGTGTTAAAATTAATACTCAATAATCATCACGTAAATCTATTAAACCTTTAACAATAACCGATAATTAATTTTGCAAATAAAAGTAAAATAATACTCGCGTAACGAGCCATTTATACGACTTGTGCCGGTAAAAGTTGTTAAGTAATGGTGTTTTTGGCAGTAAATAGTTAATGCGGCTGCATACAAAATAATGGCTGAATGCAATTAATTGGTAAACAGCTATTTAAATTCTACTGCTATTTTTTCAGAAATGCATGTAGTGCCTGTTGGGTAAATTCCGACAGTACCAGTTCGCCACTAATGGCTGCACGTTCGGCCAAAAGCTCATCCCAATCGGCGGTGCCTTCCCATAAAATTTCTTTGAGGCCTTTTAGTGCTTCAGGATGATAAGAGGCGAGTTTTTCGGCAAGCGCGTCCATTGCGGCATCCAATGCAGCAATATCAGGGTATACTTCGTTGTACAAGCCTTTTTCCATAGCCCAGTGAGCGGTTTGGAAATCGGTAGCGCGAATAGTTAGCTGTGAAAACGCTGGCAAGCCAATTTTGCGTGTAACAGCCGGGGATATCACAAACGGGCCGATGCCGATGGCCAGTTCACTTAATTTTATAGATGCAGCTTCGGTAGCCAGGCAATAATCGGCAGCGGCTGCCAGGCCAACGCCGCCGCCCACGGCTTTACCCTGTATACGGGCTATTATAATTTTTGAGGATTTGCGGCAGGCATTAATGATTTTTGCAAAGCCCGAGAAAAATACACCGCCGGCCTCTTTGTCCTTTATCTGCAGCAACTCGTCGAAACTGGCGCCGGCACAAAAGGTACGGTCGCCGCCGCTTTTTAAAACTATTATGTGGACTTTCGCGTCCTCACCGGCCCCGATTATTTTTTCGGCAAGTTCATCAAGTAAAGCAGCCGGTAACGAGTTTTGTGCCGGATGGTAAAAGGTGATGGTTGCAATACCGTTATCACATATATTTAGAGTTACACTTCCATTTTCTATGGTTGGCATATTGGTTGAAGATTATGGTGGTCAAATTTAAAGTAAAACTCCGGCGAAAATAGCAGGCAGTGATAATTAACAATGACTGATTTTATTTAATTTAGGGTTATGTTTAGTTTTCAAAACTTGTACCTGTTTTTTATTGCCTCGCTAATGCTTAACCTAGCGCCCGGTAACGATATGATTTATGTAGCGTCCCGCAGTGTATCATATGGAATAAAGGCAGGTGTAATATCGGCGCTGGGCATATTTGCCGGATGTTCCGTGCATATTGTAGCTGCGGTGTTGGGTTTGTCTATTGTTATTGCAAAGTCCGCATACCTTTTCCAGCTGATTAAATACGCGGGTGCGGCTTACCTCATTTATCTTGGCATAAAGGCGTTGCTATCCAAACAAAGCATAAATACAAAGAACGACAGTGAAGGGAAAGCTGACTATTGGAAATTGTTTAAACAAGGCGCAATAACCAATGCACTGAATCCCAAAGTAGCCATCTTTTTCCTTTCGTTTTTGCCACAGTTTATTAATGCCGCGTCGCCATTTTTTAAATTGCAGTTGCTGGTTTTGGGCTTGTGGTTTGCGATACAGGGTACACTGGTGTTAAGTGTTGTTGCCTGTGTTTTAGGTAAAACCAAAGATTTTTTCAGCAAAAATCCTAAAATATGGGCCATACAGGAGAAAATAACAGGTTTTATATTGATAGGCCTGGGTATTAAAATTGCTTTGACAAGTAGAAAGTAGTTTTAAGTCCGGAGTCGTTAGCCTAAAGCCGGCCTCTGACGTTTCTGACTTTAGACTGCGGACTCACGACTAAAGACTTTATAAAAATGGTTGATATAGAAACTGCGCGACAAATCGCGCTAAGCTTACCCGGCACCGTTGAGCAGGATCATTTTGGCAAACCAGCCTTTAAGGTAAAGCGGATATTTTCAACAATTTGGATATCCGAGCGCCGGATGATGGTGACTTTGTCGCCTATAGATCAATCGGTGTTTCATTCATTTGACCCAACTATTTTTTATCCTGTACCCAACAAATGGGGATTAAAGGGTGCAACTTTTGTTGAGCTGGATAAAGTAAAAGAGGATATGCTGCGGGATGCTTTGACGCTGGCTTGGGAAAGGGGAAAATGATTTGAAAATTTGAAATTGAGTTGATTTGAAGGTGCTAAAATCAAAACATCATCTTCTCATTTTCAAATCTTCAAACCACCAAATCTTCAAATCAATCTTACTTCACAATCTGCCCCAATACAACCTCTCTTAAATACTTACTAATCGGTACCTGGTATTTTTGGATATGCAGCGTGTTACCCTCAATCGTTTCAACCTTGCTAATGGAAACAATAAACGACTTATGGGTCTGCAGGAATTGTCCTGCCGGTAATTTTTCGACCAGGGATTTTATAGTACTGTGAGTAATTAATTTTTTGCCGGCCAAATGAATAGCAACGTAATTTTCCATCCCTTCGATAAATAGTATCTCATCAAAATTCACCTTCTCCAGTTTGCCGTTGGCTTTTATAAAAATGTACGGCGTTGCTGCTGTTGCCGGTACATTTTCTTTTAATGCAAAATAGTCGCGGGCCTTCCATGTGGCTTTTAAAAAGCGTTCGTAGCTGATGGGTTTTAGCAGGTAGTCCATAACGTCAAGTTCGAAACCCTGCAGGGCGTAATGCTCAAAGGCTGTAGTGAAAATAACTTTCGGCGGCTTTGACAATGCCCGGATAAAATCAACACCGGTAATGTGGGGCATTTGAATGTCAAGGAAAAGCAGGTCGACAGGCTGCCTTTGCAGCATGTCGCTTAACTGCAATGCATCTTCGCACACGCCCTTTAAATCAAGAAAGCCTATTTTTTCGACGTACCCTTGCAGGCCTTTACGTGCAAAAGGCTCGTCGTCGGTTATTATGCAGCTTATGTTAGTCATATTGTAGTTTCAATTCGGCGGTAAAAGTATCCGCGGTGGCTTCGGTAATCAGCGAGTACTTCCCTGGGTACAATAAATCCAGCCTGCGTTTTAGGTTTTCCAACCCTATGCCGCCGCTTTCGGCAATGGGCGCGTTAAAGTTTGGCAGCGAGTTTTTAACGGCGAAAATAATTTCGCCGTTGGCCAATTCAGCTTTAATATCGAGCTTATATTCGCCACCTACAAATTTAAAAGCATTTTCAACAAAGGGCAAAAACAACAGGGGGTAAACCAATTGCCCGTTTAGCGCAGGGTCGAAACTAACGTTTAACTGCAGCTTATCACTGCTGCGTATTTTTTGCAGGTCGATAAAACTTTGCAGGTACTCAATTTCGTTCATTACAGGCACCTGCTGCTGCTGGTCGTAAAGTTGATAACGTATCAGTTCCGAAAACTTTTCGATGCTGTTTTTTGCACCTTCAATGTCATCGTCCATCTGGAAGTAGATCGTATTTAACGCGTTAAACAAAAAATGTGGGTGGTATTGAGCTTTCAGGAATTTAAGCTCGGTTTCAAGGTGGTCGTTAGTTAACTTTTCAAGTTGCACCTTGTTGGCAACATAGGCCTTTAACCAGGTGCTGCTGCGCGCTATGCCATAATAAATAATAGCATATAAGGTCGGGATCATGTTGATATCTGCCACATCTGCCCAGGGTATCCACCACGCTTTCCAGTCGTCCTGGTGCAGGGCCATATCCATCGGAACGAATATCACATTGACCAATACCAGGTTAATGCCCACCAATATCACGAGTTCCCTCGCCACTCCCCAGTAGGATAACTGTACCGGCCAGCGCTTGTCATAATACCTAAATAATCTTTGGAAAATATAAATGGATAAATATCCCACAATGGCCGAGCAGGTCATCTCCACTGCATTGATATAAAACCGCCTTTCCCAAAAGCGCTGGTGAATATCGGTATCATGTAGCAGCCTGACAGTAAAATATACCAGCAAGCCGTACAAGGCAGGGAATATGTATTTTTTCAAAAAATTCATATTGTTAAATTACAAATTTATGCAGATAACACTACCACAGGTTTAACATCTTCCTTTTCCACCTGCATCGCCGGCTTCGATTTGCCCTTTGGCTTCATACCAAACAAAAACCTCGTTAAAGCATACGGACGGATAAACAGGTGATAGATCAGCACACTTACAAAGAAAGTGATCCCAACGGTATAGATATATTTCGACAGGATACTTTCATTTTGAGTTTGCACGATATAATAAACCACCACCACAATCACCGTTTGATGCAGGATGTAGAACGGATACACTGCCTGGTTCAGGTAATTAAGTATGGCATGCTTGCGATTGAGGTAATGCTTACCGTAGCCCACCAATGCCAGTACCCATCCCCAGGCAATGGTTGGCCTTAAAGCTATAAACAAATAATTGAATAAGTTGCTTTGAAATGGCCAGTTCGCATACCCCGGCTCAACTTTATTCCACCTCATGCATTCCCATATCATCAGGGTCAAAAACCCCATACTCAAAGCAAAGCGACGGTTGCGCTCCAGGCTGTCCATTAGTTTGGGTTGTAATATGCAGATAAAACCAGCCAGAAGGAACAATAACCAGTAAACAAAGTAGCAGCCGTCATGCGCCAGGTCGTTGGTTTCAGGTAATTTCTCGCTCAGCAGTGCAAACCATATAATGCCGGGCAACATCAGTAAATAAACCCATTTGCCGTTTGCCAGTGAAGCTAGTTTTTGTTTAAAGGCATCACTTTTGGGTGAGATCATCCATGCAAACATGGGCGCAAATATCAAATCGTAAATAAGCAAATAAGCGATGAACCACAGGTGGTGCCAGCTAAAGCTGCCTTTAGGATATGGTACAAAATTGAAAACGGTTTTATAAAAATCCCAGTAGCTGCCTTTAAAACCACTGTTTAAACGTTCCATATAAATTTGCGGCGGCACTATAATGAACATGCCAACCAGCAAAGGGATGAAAAGCCTGCGGAAGCGTAAACCGATAAAGCTTAAAGTAGAACGCCGCTGCATCATGTAATAGCTTACTGTACCTGAAATGAAAAAGAGCAGCGGCATGCGAAAAAGGTGCAAAAAATGGTTCGATTCCATCAGCAGGCTGCTGGTTTCGTGGTTCTTGATATGCCAGCCGTCCTCGGCTACATAAGGCATGGCCGAGTGAAAAAATAGCACGCCTGCTATTGATATTATGCGTAACCAATCGAGGTAGGTTTGTCGTTGTGAAGTTTCCATTTGGTTGTTTTTTCTGTAAAAGAACAGCACCAACGCAACCTGCGGAAACTATTTTGACCAGTGGACGCTTTTTGGTGACCACCGGACGAAAAGTGCTTGTAACTAAGAGGTGGTAAGTGAAGTCAAAATGGCGTAGATTAGAATCAAGAAGTCAAGAGTCAGGAATCAAGATAAGAAGAATGACTGGCAACTGAAGATTCATCTTGACTCTTAACCTCCTGATTCTTGACTCTAACTAATAATATATGAAATTAAAAAACCTACCCTGGATACCATTTGCGCTGTTCGCAATAGCTATCGGCCTTTATCCGCTTATTTATTATTTTGTTGATATGCACAATAAGGGCCTTTTTCAAAGTAAACCCGCCGAATTATTACGTAACCCAATTTGGCATACTGCATTTTACCTGCATATTTCGTTCGGTGGGCTTGCGCTGTTAATCGGGTGGACGCAGTTTAGCAAAAAGCTGCGCGGGCGTTACTTGAATGCACACCGCCTGGTGGGTAAAATATATGTGCTATCGGTTTTTATCAGCAGCTGCGCCGGGCTTTATATTGCGTTATTTGCAAGCGGAGGTATTATTTGTTCGCTGGGGTTTGGCACCCTTGCACTGCTTTGGCTTTTTACCGATATTCAAGCTTATACAAGTATCAGAAAGCTGCGTATTGCCGAGCATGAAGCTTGGATGATACGCAATTACGCACTGGCATTTGCGGCCGTTACCCTGCGTATCTGGCTGCCGCTGACCACCGGTTTGGGACACATGGACTTTGTAACCTCGTATCGCATTATATCCTGGTTATGTTGGGTGCCTAATCTAATAATAGCCGAACTTATTATCCGCAGAAAAATAAATCTAATCTCTAATTAACGGTAATTCGAAATAAAACGTCGAGCCTTTGCCGGCCTCGCTTTCTACATCAATGCTGCCATTGTGATAGGTGATAATTTCAGCAGAGATATAAAGGCCCATGCCCAGGCCGCTGGTGGTGTACTTTTTATCCTCAACGCGATAGAAGCGCTCAAATATGCGTTCCTGCTGTTCGGCAGACAAGCCGATGCCAAAATCGGTGACAGAAACACGAACACTATCGTTGTGGTCAGAAATATGTATGATTACATCCTTATTTTGGGGTGAGTATTTTACTGCATTATTTATAAGATTCATTACTACCTGCTCAAGGCGTTCTGGGTTTCCGTTAACTGTATAATCCTTGCCATCCCGGATAATGAAATTGTTATCCGGATGGATGTGCTCAGCGTTTTCAATACATGCCTTTATCAAAAAGGTTATATTGAATCTTATAAACGCATACTCAAGTTTGCCGGCTTGTATCTTACTTACGTCCAGCAAGTCGTTTATAAGCCGCTGGAGTTTGTTTAATGATGTGTTGGCTTTTTCGATATACTGTTTTACTGCTGGTGGCAATTCGTCGCGCTTATAGGATGATATCAATTGTAAATAGCCTTTCAGGCTGGTAAGCGGGGTTTTCAATTCATGGCTGGCAATGCCGATGAATTCGTCCTTCCGCTCCATTTCTTTTTTCTGATCCTCAATATCGGTAGCAGTGCCTACCCAAAAAACTACTTCGTTTTTTTCGTCACGTAGCGGAATAGCACGGTTTAAATGCCAGCGGTAGGCGCCGTCGTATCCTCGCTTATAGCGATTTTCGACCTCAAATATTTCACCCGTTTTTAACGATTCAGCAAACCTATCCATAGTAGCCTGTAAGTCGTCGGGGTGCAAAACCTTGCGCCAGCCCCATTTTTTAGTATCCTGTTGGTCAAGCCCGGTATAATCATACCATTGCTGGTTATAATAATCAACCTCTCCATCTGGCAGGTTGGTCCATGTCATTTGCGGAATGTTGTTGGCCAGGTATTTAAAGTGCTCACGGCTTAAAAAAAGCTCGTTTGTGCGCTCCTTTACCGTATCTTCTAAGTCATTGTTCAGCTTTTCGGTGGCTAAACGGGCAGCGGCAAGCTGCAAGTTTTTTATTTTGAGCTGATTTTCAGCTTCTTTTAGTATCGATAAGTCGGTTAGTATTAAGCTTAACGCAACACCCTCGTCCAATTCGAGTGTATTGCAGGATAGCAGGCAGGGCACATCGTGACCCCCGTTGTTTTTTAAAAGCAATTCCTCTTTACAATCCTCTTCCCACGCATTTGTTATTACATCCTCAAAGATATCCCGCGATTCATCTGCTATAAATGTTTCAAATAAAAGGCCGATAGTTCTCTCAAGTGGCATACCCACCATACTGGCAAATCGCGAGTTGCTATACAAAATAAGGCCTTCGTAATTTATGGTAACAGCGCCCTCGTTCATCTTTTCAATAAATACACGGTAGGTTTGGTCGGCTGTTTTTAAAGTGTACAGCTGATGCCCGTCGCCGTCATTAACTATAAGTGCATCAACCTGGCCGGTACGGATAGCGTCGATGGTATCATTTGCTTCCTCCAGTTGTATCTTAAGCTCTTCGTTTTCTTTTAAAAGCTCACTATATGTATTATTCAATTGGTCCATAGAAAAAATTACATTGCCGGCAATCCTAACCCCCTAAGCACTTTGCCGGTATCCGACATATCGCCAATTAACCTGCGCTGAGGCAATGGCGATAGTTTCACAAGCATGGGGAGTGCAATTAACTGCTCGCTGATGGCGATTAGCGGCTGCTGGTAAACATCCACTATCTCCAACTCGTACTTGTTTGCAAGGTGGGTTTCACAAAGCTCTTTCAAGTTTGATATTGCCCTTGTTGAATTTGGAGTTGCCCCAGTTACAAATAGTCGTAAGCGGTATAAATCACCGGTTTCTAAATCATCAATACTTGCAGGCGGTTGTTGTGGTTGCTCCGTCATTATTATTTTTTGTTAGCAGGGCGTATATTTAAACCAACCAGCACTTTTTCTTCGTTCGATAAGTCGCCGATAACTTTACGAATGGGTTCCGGTACTTTACGCACCAGCGTGGGTACCGCAAAAATCTGGTCGCCCTCCGCAAGCTGTGGCTTAATCAATAAATCAATCACTTCAATTTTATATTCGCCCTCCAAATACTCCTCACAATATTTATTCAGGTTTGCCAGCGCCAACTGCGATTTCGCAGTTTTACCGGCTATGTATAACCTTAACTCGTACTTATATTCTTTTGTTTTCATTACTTTTTACCTTTCTGTCGTTGCCTCCCTGGTCGCCCCGGCGCAATTTTAACATTTCCTGGCGGTTGCCTTCGGCCACTTTCTTTACCAGTTCTTCTTCTATATAAATTTTGTTGAGTTCTTCCTCGGCCGATTCAAATTCGCTTTGCAAACCAGCAATTTTAGCTTCGAGTACTTTACGTTTACGCAGCACTTCACGGTCTTTCACACTCATGGCGTGGCTGCGCAGCACTTCGCCGGTTTGCTCCTGTAATTTTTGCGCCTCGCGGGCCGATCCTGTAAGTACGCCCTCTGGACCGAGATAAACCTCAACAAGGTCAATTCCTTTGTCTGTTATAATAAACTCACGCACCTGGTTGGAGTGTTTCATACCCCGGGATTTCATGATGTACATGCCGCGGTTACGCTCGCCGTTAAATTCTATGTCGCGCACCAGTATCCAGGCATCAACTAATGATGACACACCTTCGTCCGTTTGTTCGGTAACTACGCTGTTAAGGGTGAGGGCGGTAAACATCACGGTTATTTGCTCTTCCTGCAAAAAATCAATCAATCTTATCAGCATTGCTTTAACTTCGCTAACCGAACCAACTGTAATCAGGTTGGTAATAGGGTCGAGCACAACGGCCTGCGGTTTAAAACGCTTTATTAGTTTGTGCATAGCCACTAGGTGTTGCTCCAGCCCGTGCAAAGTAGGGCGCGATGCCATAAATTGCAGCAGGCCATTGTCTACGTGCATTTGCAGGTCCATGCTGATGGAATGCATATTGCGGATAATTTGTCTTGGTGATTCCTCGAAAGCAAAATAAAGGCAGCGTTGTTTTTGGTTGCAAATTTCGTTGGCAAAGCAGGCTGCTATGCTGGTTTTACCTGTTCCGGCTGTGCCCGAAACCAATACGCTGCCACCTTTAAAAAAGCCTTTGCCACAAAGCATTTTGTCGAGCGAAGGGATGCCTGATGACACTCTATCAGATGATACTTCCTTTTCGAGACGTAAGGAAGTTACCGGCAATACCGAAATGCCGTCCTCATCAATTAAAAATGGATACTCATTCGTGCCATGTACCGAGCCGCGATATTTTACGATACGCAAACGGCGGGTTGATATCTGGTTAATAACCCTATGGTCGAGCAGTATCACGCAATCCGACACGTATTCTTCCAGCCCCTGGCGGGTTAGTGATGGCCCCTCACCGCGTTCGCCGGTTATCATTGCTGTAACGCCTTTTTCTTTAAGCCACTGGAACAGCCTCCGCAACTCGGCGCGAAGTATGCCCTGGTTAGTGAGCCCTGCAAAAAGGTTCTCAATGGTGTCAAGTACTACGCGTTTAGCACCGATAGTGTCGATGGCATAGCCCAAGCGGATAAAAAGTCCGTCTAGGTCGTACTCGCCGGTCTCTTCAATTTCGCTGCGGTCAACGTGCACATAATCGATTTTTAGCTTTTTGTCTTTTTGCAGTTGCTCCAGGTTAAAGCCCAGAGAGCCTGCATTCATAGCCAACTCTTCGGCTTTTTCCTCGAAAGCCATAAATACACCGGGCTCATTGAACTCAATTGCGCCCCTTACGATAAATTCCAGCGAAACCAATGTTTTGCCGCAACCCGCTTCACCACATATTAACGTTGGGCGCCCTGCAGGGATGCCACCGCCGGTTATTTCATCCAGACCGGTAATACCAGTTGGCGTTTTTGCAATCTGCGGATGATCGGCTGCTTTTTTATTTTTTTTACTTTCCTTAGCCATTACGATAATTTATGAATCGCATAAAAATAGTTTTTATATTAATTTTTAGTATAATTTTTATATTAAAAATTAATTAAAATTGCATCTGATATTAATAAGAGCAATAATAAAAACTAAGGAAAATTGTTTTTAAGAGTTTGATTTTTAAGGGAAATGTTACAAAATCGTCGGAATTTTTAACTATTAGTAATAGGATATTGGCTAATAATAAAATATAATATAATGAGAAAAGCAACACATCTGGGTGTTGCTTATATATAAAAATGCTTCAAATAATGTTAAAACCTGTACGTTACGCCGGCGCCAAATATCTGTTTGGTTTGCAAAAGCGAATGATATTCTGTTACACCATTTTTCTGCACAGGTATCTTGGTATTCGGGTCCGAAATCAGTTCCAGGCCGGCATTTACAGTTACAAGTTTATTAACCTTCATGAAAATGTTGGCAGTATAGTCCATGTAGATGTTGCCCGGAGTTTTAAGGTAATTTGAATACAACTTAAGGATGTTTTCGAAAGCGATATTTGTAGCCAGGTTAACCTTGTAGTAGGCATCAAGCGAGGCGCCAAACTCAAACAGGCTTTTTTTGCCGGGTGTTACACCAAATGCACCGATTGATGAAAGGGACTCGTTTTGTACAATGGTAATGCGCGCAGCAGCAGGTGAGATGTTTACCCTGAAATTATCAGATTGTTTATAGGCAAAACCCGGCCCGAAAGTAAGGCTGGCGGGGGCAAATGGCGCTGATATAAAAATGCGGTTACCGGAAGCATCATAATTATAGCCCTTTGTAAACTGGGTTTGAAAGTTCATGTAAAAAGTGTACAACCAGTATTTTGATGCATGGCGGCCCAGTAAGCTGTTAAGGATAATACGATCGTCGTTTTTACGCCATCCGGTTCCGTTTTGCTTGCTGATGCCATAGCCAGCTATGGCTTTATTGTCCCAGCTCCACACGCCTTTTTTGTAGTTAAAATCGTAATCGAGCACTATGTTGGCTGCAACAGAGTTTACACCACCGGCTGCCCAGTTTGAGAACGAACTTTGGTTTATAAGGAAAGTGTTTTGGCCATGTATGGTCCAGTATTTTGTAGTGTCTTTGGGTGGAGTTGCCTGCGAATAGCCAGTTATGCATAGCAACAAAAATGATGCAATAAGTAATGTTTGTTTCATAAGGGTGTCGGTTTTAATAATTTATCCTGGCGCAAAGCTATAAAATTGCGTTTAATGGCAGATGTAAAAATGTCGTTTGGTCTTTCCGTGGAACTAAAAAAATATCCGCTAAATTTCCCAATATTAAATTTTTTATATCAGAACTTAATTCTAAATTTATCAGATAAACCTTATTACATCATGACACAAGACTTTTTTGCAAAAGGAGCAGACCCGGTAACCCCCGACAACCTCGGCGAAGCTATTCAGCAAGCAATAGAAATCGAAATCGCCACCATCCCTACTTACCTTTACACTTATTATTCCATTAATCGCTCTCCCGACCAGGAAGCCATTAAAACGTCGATAATAGAAAAGCTGGTAGCCAAAGGCAGGCCACCTATCGAGGCAGAGGAGGAGGCCATCGACCTATCGGCCGAACTTATGGTATTCGCCAACAAAGCGGGTGCATTAATCATGAGCGTTGCGATAGAAGAAATGCTGCACATGGCACTGTCGTCAAATTTAAAACAAGCCCTTGCCGGCATGCCGGACCTGGTCGGCAAATCGCCGGTGTTTCCAGCAACACTTGCGGGCCATCAGCCTCCTTTTCCTATCAACCTCGCAAAGCTTTCACAGGACCAACTGATCACATTCCTAAAAATTGAAAGCCCTACCGATTTGCCTGACCCGCGTATGCTTAAGACTATTAACTATACCACTATTGGCAAGTTTTACCAGATGATTATAGATTGTATTCAAAAAAACGATTTAAAATACATGGATGGGCCGCAGTTGATAGAAGGGAAGGCATTTTATGCGCAAAATAACATCGATACAGTTTATTACGACAAAAAACACAGGCCGCACTTTACCAACATGGACGATAGCGGCGATCTTTGCCATGTGCATGATAAAGCATCGGCAATAAAGGCGATAAAATGTATTGTTGACCAGGGCGAGGGGTTTGACGATGAAGGTTTAATACAGCCAGGTGACCGTGTTAATTGCACAGCCCTTGTTCCAGGTGATTTTGATGATCCTGAAAAAAAGGAGCTATCGCACTTTGAAAAATTTGTTCAGATATACTGTACTTACAATAGCCTAAACGACAGGTTTAAAAACCTCGATATAGGGGTTACTGATATGTATGATTATTTTGTTGTAAACGTTGCAGATAATCCTAAAATTGAGCATTATCCCGCAAATGTAGTCCCCGTGGCAAATTTGCTGAACGCGGTATACACTTACATATTTGTAATGATTGAGGATTGTTACCGGCAAAGCGGCAATACCCAGTGGGAGATATTTATGTTCGGGATTCACAAATCCATGATTTTTATCCTTAACTCTATTTGCGGCGATATTATGTCGCTAAAGTATACCTATGAAGGGAAGGAATATGTGGTGGCGCCAACTTTTAATGACTACAAATTTGATGGCAAGTCGCGCCCGAAAGCGCAAATGATAGAACTGTTCAACAAAGCTGTGGCGGTTTTCCCTAAAATACAATACCTGGGGCAGCGTATACATGATTTGCCTGATGTTCCAAATGTAAGTTCAACTAACAGTTTTTAATTACACTAAAAAAAATCAGCATATTATGGCTACTATAAAATATTCACCAGAAGGAAATTTGTGCGGAGGCCCTAAACCTACCCCAACACCAGCAAAAGTGCCAGTTGAATTGCACGTTTGTATGGGGCTAAACGCCTGTAAAGGTCACGACCGCCTGGGGACAAACAACTGTGCCGGCACCGGAAATTGTGCTACTGCCGAACGGCATAACTGCCAAACGTTGAACAATTGCAAGGGCCAGGGCGGCTGCGGACTTTATGGCGACATAGAAGCGCAAAGCAACCCCGGGAATAATGAGTGTGCATGGCAGGGCAGTTGTGCGGTGCCTATACAGGCGGAGCGTTTTCGTACGCTTGGAACTGAACGTGGTAAAAGCGTTTGGCTGCAGGCCCGCAAATTGTTTGAAGAACGTATGAAAAAGGCAAACAGAAATGTCGGTCCGTCTCCGTATAAGTGCGGTCCGCCGCAAGCGTTGCTGGTAAGGTGGTTGGATGGCTATGACTCGTGCGGTAATAGCGGCGATAAGTCATGTTCGTTTGGCTTTAATAACCCCGAAGATAATGCCAAGCGGCTTTGTGAAGGGAAGAGGGAGTAGCAGATGTGCGAATAAAAGACAGAAATTCATTTATAGCGATGGGTTTAAAACCTATCGCTATGGAGTTTTTTCGCTGCCTAATACCTGCGGAGTCAAACAATGTAGCGAATGAGTAAAATCGGAGACAATTACACTAATACGTTAATAAGCCTGCCCAATCCCGGGCTTGGCCTTGGTCTGCGCAGCAAACATTTTAACCATATATTGGAACATAACCCCGCGGTCGACTGGTTCGAGGTTATCTCAGAAAACTTTATGGATTCGGGCGGCAGGCCACGCCATGTGCTACGGCAAATTGCGGAACGGTACCCTGTTGTGATGCATGGGGTGTCGCTTTCCATCGGCAGCACCGACCGGCTTAACAAAGACTATCTCACCAAATTAAAACTGCTTGCCGGCGAGGTAAAACCACTCTGGATAAGTGATCACCTGTGCTGGACGGGCGTAAATAGCCTGAATACGCACGATTTGCTCCCGGTAGTTTTAAACGATGAATCGTTAAAACACATTTGCACCAGGATAAACCAGGTGCAGGATTTTTTAGAACGCCCTGTAGTTTTTGAAAACCCCAGCACTTATTTAACCTTTAAACAGTCGACTATTAACGAGTGGGACTTTTTGCGCTATATGACCGAAGAAACCGGCTGTGGCTTATTGCTCGATGTCAATAATGTTTACGTATCGGGCTTTAATAACGATTTCGACCCGGCACATTATATCCGCCAATTACCGCACGACAGGATTGTGCAAATGCACATTGCCGGGCATCAGCATTGTGGCACCCACATTATTGATACGCACGACAGGCAGGTGGCACATGATGTTTGGAAGCTTTTTAACCTTGCCTGGGAGCTCACACGCGGCGTAGCCACCCTTTTGGAGTGGGATGGTAATATCCCCGAATTTGATGTTTACCATGCTGAGCTGTTAAAAGCGAAAGAGTTTATGAGTAGTATTGATGGTTTTGGTATTACTGGCGAGCAGGAAATCGCCAATGATGACGTAGTGTCGAACCCGGTTAACTTTTTGGTGAACGAGGTTAATTGGTAGCTCGTTTGTCATTGCGAGGAACGAAGCAATCGCTGACTAAACAGGGCCGAGTACATGGTGTACAGCCTGTTTAGTGGCAATCTATACAACGGGATTGCCGCGCTCGTTCCTCGCTCGCAATGACAAAGTTTTTGATGATTATTTTTTGAATAGATGAGTTCAAATAATTTTTCCTTAACGCAATTACAAAACTGGATGCAGGGCATGTTGGTACATCACGCGCCCATGCAGGATATCGCTTTGCCCGCTGCTGTTGAGGATATTGTTAACCCTTCGCAGCGACTAAGTGCCGTGCACCATCTTGATATTTACCGGCACAGTTATATTGCCCGTTTGCGGTCGTGTATGCAAAGCCAGTTCAATGCTTTGGCGTATGCGCTTGGCCCCGAATTATTTGAACTATTTGCCGACCAATACCTGGATACTTACCCTTCTGAAAGTTATACCTTAAACACGCTCGGAGAAAAATTCGCGCAGTTTTTGCAGGAAACCCGGCCTGATGCTGGACGTGAACAAAAAGAAAACTGGCCCGACTTTATGATTGAGCTAGCAGGCTTTGAGTATGCATTATCGATTATATTTGATGAGCATACCGATGAGCAGCCCGCCGTTATTTTGCACGATACCCCGGATGAAATGCTAAAGCTTGCGCCGGTATTTCACCTGTTTCATCATCAGTATCCAATTTGCGGATATTATCTCGGGGTGATACAAAGCACGGCGCCTGAACTGCCATTCCCCGAAGAAAGCTACAGTGCGGTTACAAGGCATAACTATAAATTGGGGCTGTTTACTATCAGGGGGGCACAATACCATTTTCTCAAAAATATGCAGCGCGGCGATAGCGTCGAAGCCGCAAAAGATAACCTGGTAAAGGCGTTTGAGTTTAAGCGGGCCGAACTTGATAAAATATGGCCTGAATGGAAAAAGGGTTTTATTGACGCAGGATTTTTTGTGTTTTATGAACCTTCGTAGAGACGCAATGTTTTGCATCTACTGCGGACAGGCAATCAACATTTTTGCTGATAACTGGCAAAGCTTATAACTTGGCGACGCAATCCGCAACGTCTCTACGACAATATTGTATAAAACATAGCTACCGCCGCTGCCGCCATCGCCACAAATGTTACCCACAAAACCGTTTTTGAAAGCCAGCCGCCTTTAAATTCGCCCATTATTTTTTCATCGCCGGATATTTTTACCACCAAAAATAATAACGGCACTGCAGCAACGCCGTTTAATACAGCCGCGTAAACCAAGCCTTTTACAGGGTTGATGCCGATGAAGTTTAATATCAAACCAACAAGGGTAGCTGCTATTATTATTACATAAAAACCTTTTGCTTTGCCAAATTTTAAATTCAGGCTGGCTTTCCAGTTAAAGGCCCCGGCCACCGAATATGCAGCTGAGCCGGAAAGCACCGGGATAGCCAGCATTCCCAGGCCGATTATGCCAATAGAAAAAATAAGTTTCGACAATAAACCTGCATTTGGAAAGCTATGCACCAGCGGCTCTATAGCCTTTGCTGCATCCGCGGCTGTTTTAATATCCCGCACGCCGCTATTGTGAAGTACTGTTGCCGCAACCACAATAATGCTCCAGGTGGCAAATTCCGAAAATATCATCCCGAAGGTATTGTCGATACGCATGCGTTTTATGCTGATGTTGCTGATCACAGGCTTGCCGTTTTTTATCAGGTGCCGTTCCTTATCTTCTTCAACCTCCTGCGATGCTTCCCAAAAAAACATGTATGGCGAAATGGTTGTGCCCAGCACACCCGTAATAATAAAAAAGAAAGCGAACGAAAATTCGACATGAGGTATTACCGAAGCCTTTAGGATGGTTACCCATGGCTGTTGTACAATAAATAGGGTTATTGGATAGGCAAGCAGGGTTAAAGCCAACCATTTCAAAATTTTTGAATAAACTTTGTAATTGGTAAATACCTCAAGCAGCAATATAATTGTTGTAAATAGCAATGTAAGTACCACGAATGGTACCGGCACCAGCAATTGCGCAGCCGACGCCATTGCGCCTAAATCAGCACCGATATTGATAACATTGGCTACAACAACCAGCGATACCACCGCGTATAAAACACCTTTGCTATATTGTTCTTTAACTATGGTGGTTATGCCTTTACCCGTTACAAGGCCAATACGCGCACATGCTTCCTGAACGGCTGTCATTAAAGGCAGCATGTAAAGAGCCGTCCACAGCTGCCCGTAGCCAAATTGCGCACCGGTTTGCGAGTAGGTGGCAATGCCCGATGGGTCATCGTCGGCGGCGCCCGTTACAAGGCCCGGCCCCAGGATACGCCAAAAGCTTTTTATTTTAGCTGCGGTTTTGGTTTGTTTTTTCATGTCGACTTTACAATGGTAAGGTAAACAGTTTCTGCGGCTTATTGTTGAACTTATCGTTAAATTACTTTTCGTTTTACGGGTATATCTGTTTAATTTCATGTTTTTAATTTGTGAGGCTGATATATACCTATGAGCGCCGATTTACTACCATTTTTGCCCGATGATATTTTTAAGATAGTATTTGAAAAATCGCCTGGATCGCTATTAGTTAAAGGCGATGCGCCACGCTTTACTATTGTTGCTGTAAGCGACACGTATCTTGACGTGACCTCGAGTACCCGCGAAGCGATTGTAGGGAAGGGGTTTTTCGAAGCCTTTCCTGAAGATAAAACGTTGAGCGATGATACCAACGCCCGGGTCATATTTACCAGGGTAGTTAACACCAGGCAAAAAATTGATGTGCCTGCTTACCGTTTTGATGTTTTTAACCCGGACACAAAAACCCATATTAAACGCCATTGGTCGTGCTGCAACACACCGATTTTTGATAATGAAGGCAGTGTTACGTATATATTAAACACCGTTGTTGACATAACCGAAGAGGTGCGTGCCAGGGAAGCCAGTACAGAAAACGAAAACCGATTGCTGCTGGCTACTGAAGCGGCGGCAATGGCTACGTGGGACCTGGGCCTGCTGGATAATAGTTTTGTCTGTTCGCCCAGGCTGGCCGAAATATTTGGATTTAGTGCAGATACTACTGTAGTTCGCGAGAATTTGCAAACGCAAATTGATGCAGACGATATGAAAAATATTGTTGTTCCGGCTTACCATAAGGCATTGTTGACAGGTACTTATGTTTATGAAGTAAAAATACATTTGCCGGATGACTCATTGCGCTGGATAAAAACCCAGGGAATTGTTGTTTATGACGATAAAAAACAGCCGGTGCGGATGTTGGGCACTGTTATTGACATAACTGATACCAAGCGCGACGAAATAAGGAAAAACGATTTTATCGCCATGGCCAGCCATGAACTTAAAACACCCCTTACATCAATTAAAGCTTATATACAAATATTAGCTAAAAGGCTAATTCCGCTAAATGATAGCTTTGTAAACACCACCTTGATGAAAGCCGGCAACCAGGTAACAAAAATGACCGACCTAATACACAGTTTCCTTGACTTATCAAGGCTTGAGTCGGGTAAGTTGCAGATGAAACTGGTTGAATTTGATATGAATGAACTGGTTGAAGAAACTATTGCTGAGACCCAATTGCTTAGTCCGGGCCATCCGATAGAATTTGAGCCGGGCCGGCAGCTGTTTGTAAAGGCCGACGCTGAAAAAATAGGCCAGGTAATCGGAAATCTTTTAAGTAATGCTTTAAAATATTCTGATAAAGACAGTACCATAACCGTAACCTGCACCAGCGAAAATAATAATGTTAAAGTGCTGGTTACCGACAAAGGCATCGGCATTAATGCCAAAGACCAGGAAAAACTTTTTCAGCGTTTTTACCGCGTTGAAAGCGACAAAATGAAAAATATTTCGGGGTTTGGCATCGGGTTGTACCTCTCGAGCGAAATTATACAGCGCCACAAGGGCACTATAGGTGTGCAGAGCGAAGAGGGCAGGGGAGCTACTTTTTACTTTACTCTGCCGGCAGCAACGGGAATTTAGATGTGGTGCCATGCTGTTACCGGCCGGTTTTCAGGATACCCATTCTTGCGGCGATAAGCTTTTCTATCGGCAGTAAAATCCCACCAGTTCTTGTTGCTGCCGCGGTTATTTGCATAATGTACGGCAAGTAAGCACTGATCTTCAACGCAAGGGTCTGTCCAGAAACCTTGTGCTAACTCCAGTTCGTTGAACAACTCGTGCCCGTTTTTTTCAAGCAGATCGTTAATTTTAAAATACCCCAGCGACATTAAATCGTAAGCGAATTTTGGTCCTACCGATGGGATGCTTTGGAAGTCAATAAGTGCATAAATTTCGTTTGCCCTTTGTGTATCTGCGCACACCAGCTTACCAATCTCATCGGGGGCATAGTCCCGCAGCTGGCTTATTTTAACCTTGTTTTGTTTAAGCCTTTGCTTTTCAGCTTCCGAAAGGCTGAGTTTAAATGTTTTCATCGTTTAAATATGTTAAACTTACGAAGTTTTTAAACGGCGAGGCCCTCAATGAGGCCGCTAAAAAAAACATACCGAATTAAACTTCGTAAGTTTTATAGTGATTTACAGGTTACTCAAAACCCAGCATCGTCAGCGCTTGGGCCGTAACTACCGGGAATAGGCACATCCAACAAACGTAAAAATACACCAAGCTGTGCACGGTGGTGCACGACCTGGCAAAACGTCATGCGAATTACTTCAACTTTTTGAGTAGCGCTGTAAATCTGGTCGCCGTTGCGCAACGTCCAGATTTTTACCAGTTCATCTTCGTTAGTTTTTTCGAGCCCGACACGGGCTTCGGCTAATGATTTTTCGAGCAGATCCAGCAGTTCGGTCGTGTTGTTAGTGATGGTTGGGGCGTATGGGCTGGCGGCAAAATCCAGTTCGTCGGTGTCAATGGTTAGGCTTACCCATGTAGTGAGCTCGGCAAGGTGAGTGGCCAGTTGCCTTATGGTCATGCTTTTGGGGTGCGGCTGCCAGTCGAATTTGTCATTCGGAATACGTTCAAGAAATTTACGGGTTGTTTGGGCTTCTTCGGCCATTTCTTTTAATAACATCGGGATGATTTTCATAATGTTTAATTTGTTTTTTAGTGGCTATGAAGCTGTCATGAGCTATAATATTATTTTATGCTGCTCATGACGGTTCCATAATTTTTGTCTTTAATCGTTGTTGATCTTGTTTGTTGATTCAAAATAAACACACGGTAATGACAGCCCTATGTCAGCAGGATTTTAAATAGTTGAAAAAAGTTGCAGAGACCGAAACATTTCGTAATGCCGAACTTGTTTCGGCACCTTATGGGACAGATGACCCACGTAAAGGTTGACGCTTATAATTAGCCAGCATGTTGCAGCCTTAGCATGTGGGGTGCTGAAACAAGTTCAGCATAACGGTGGTGTGATTACAACCCCATAAAATAATCCGTTAACGATTTAAAATCGTCAAACTTTAAATCATAATCATCGGTATCGCCAAAGCCGTAGCTTACAAATACAAACGGTACGCCGGCCTGGCGGCTTTCCTGGCCATCACCGTGAGTATCGCCGATGTAAACAGGGTTTACAAGGCCATGTTTTTCGGCAAGCAGCTTGATGTTATGGTTTTTAGGCATAAAGTTTACGCCGTGGGCCATTTCGTCGGTTATAAGTTCATCTATCCCGGCCCAGTCAATAAATACGCGGATGATGCCTTTGGCGCAGTTGCTTAAAATAAACACCTTGTATTTTTCTGCCAGTTGCTGCAGGCCTTCCCGTACTCCATCGTACAAAACTCCACCCATTTGGGGTAGTATTTCGCGGCGGCGTTCGTTTACAATTGTGTATATCTCCTTGCGTTTTTCCTCATCGAAATCCGGCATTATCAGGCCGATTACCTTACGGCCTTCCATGCCCACCATTTTGGCAAGTTCTTCGCGCTTAACCACAATATCAATTCCCATTTCCCTGAAAATAATATTCCACGATTCGGCATAGGTGTCAACGGCGTCCCAGAGGGTTCCGTCCATATCAAATATCAGGCTGTCGGGTTTTTGCATAGTTTAATTTATATAGATGGTATTTTAATTTAACGGCGCAACGCCAGCGCCATGCCTAATATTTCCCTTACCGTATCAACAGGCACATCTTGCAAAGCATCAAACTGTATGGTTTTCATGCGGGCTCGCTTTTCCATTATCAGTAACGGGTGATCGATTTTGTTGCCATCAACAATGCCGAGGTACGGGTTGTGTGTTTTTTTGTCAACCCACAGGTAACAAAACATTTTGCCCTTGTAGCAGTAAAACGGCATTCCGTATTTCCAGGCTTCGGTTATGTTGTTGTCAAAGCCGGGGATAAACTCCCGTAAAAACAGCAGGCAGCCTTTTACAGGTTCGTCCTTGTTTAAGAAATAATTGTCAATATCGCGGAGCATGGTTAAATGCTTACCACCTGGTTCATCTCTTCCTTATCAAAGTTTTCCATCACCAGTATAGCGGCACCAATAAGTTCAGCGTCAAAACCCAGTTCCGACACCATTAGCTCCGTACCGCTGCTCAAACGGGGAATACAATATTTATGCAGCGCCTGTTGGATGGGTGCCATCAATATTTTGCCAACTTTGGCGCCGCGACCGCTCAAAACTATCGCCTGCGGATTCATGATATGTATCAATATGGCCAGCGCTTTACCTATTTTGTTGCCGGCATCAGAGAATAGTTCGATAGCAAACTGGTCGCCGGCATTTGCTGCGGCCATTATGGCATCGCTCATTTGTTTGCTTTGCGCTTCGCCAACAACTTTCAAGCTGGTAACCCGGCCCTGCTTAATCCCTTCTATCGCTTTGTTGGCTACCACCAACATCGATGCTTCTGCCTCTAAACAGCCGCGTTTGCCACATTCGCATAATGCGCCGTCTTCCGAAAGGGGGATATGGCTAAACTCCCCGGCAAAGCCGTTACGGCCCCTGAACAATTCGCCGTTAACGATCATGCCCAGGCCAATGCCCCAGCTAAGGTTAATCACCATTACTTCTTTTTGCCATTTGGCTATGCCAAATTTTTGTTCGGCAAGGGCTATCAGGCTCGAGTCGTTGTCTATGTAAGTTGGCAAACCTATTTCGTCGGCAATAAATTGCGAAAGGCTGCGGTCGCCGCTCTTTAAGTAGGTATAGTTTATGCCCTTATCTGGGTCGATAAAGCCGGGCATACCTATGCCTATGCCCGTAATTTTCTCTTTTAAAACGCCGCAGCCATCAATGTACTTGTTAATGTTTTCAACCAGTATATTCAGCGCACAGTCGTTACCGGCAAGTTTTAGGTCAAATACCATCATTTCGGCAACGGGGTGATTGCGCAGGTCCACCAGTTGTATGCGGGTAGACCGCTGGTCCATCGCAATAGCCAGTATGTACATTGCATCGGCATTTATAGCGTACATAAGTGGCCGGCGCCCCCCGCTTGATGGTGCGTAACCCTGCTCAACCACAAAGCCTTTTTCAATCAGCTCATTTAACGCCTTGGCTATTGATGGAATACTTTTATCAAATAACTCACTCAATTCGGCACATGACATTGCCTTATCAAAATAAAGGCATTTGGTTATCATGTGCTTAAGCTGCATGCCCTTCACACTTTTAGTTTTAACTTCCATTCAAACAGTATCGGTTAATAGCTTAACGGCCGCGCCCGCGGCAGGTTTATTTTTACTTTCTAAAAATAGGAATAATGCAGAAACTTACAAGGGCATTTTATAGCATAAAAGCTAACAAAATAAAATTTGGGTAAAAATGGGAGGCTTTGGGTGGATGGCGGATGGCGTATATCGTTTTTTAAATGCTCTTAAATGAATGGAAAATTGGCAATATATCGTTCCTGTTCACAGTGAAACACAAGGAACAGGGTGGAACAGCAAAGGACTCTACCCAAAGGCTAAAAAGCTTGTTTCTGCAGTATTAATGCACTTTTTACACTGTCTGCTACGCTAAAAAATGCAAAAAGTGCTGACAAATTAGTGTCAGCACTTTTCTATCCCTTGTTTGTGTTGTCACCATGGGTGTTCGGAAGAAATCGATTATCCCCATAAGTGGATAATTTCGATGTGTTTTTAAGATAAATAGCCGGTTCTTTTGTTGCATGGAAGCCGCGCAGCTACTCG
>NZ_JAMXOE010000044.1 GCF_024055575.1 Mucilaginibacter flavidus
GGTCTTTAAAAATAGGCTTTGGTAGCTTTCGACTGCGAAACTGGCAGAATGTGCTTTAGAAAAACTGTAACCTGCAAATGAAGATACCTGCCGCCATACTTCTGCTACAACATCATCCGGTCTACCCAACTTTTTTGCTTCTTCAAAAAATCGTTCTACCAATCGGTCAAATTCTTTTTTTGAGCGGTATTTGCCACTCATACCCCTACGCAATATATCAGCATCAGTACCGTCCATACCGGCGAAATGAATGCAAATTTTAATCACATCTTCCTGATACACCATTACGCCATAGGTTTCTTTCAGTTGTTCCTCCATTATGGGGTGGAGATAGTTAACAGTGTCAGGAGCATGATGGTATTTAATATATGCACCCATCATACCTGAACTTGCAACACCGGGCCGGATAATGGAGCTGGCCGCAACCAATATCAAATAATTATCACAATCCAGTTTCCGGATCAATTGCCGCATAGCTGGCGATTCGATATAAAAACAGCCAATGGTATTTCCGGTTTTTAATTGTGCGTTCACTACCGGGTCTTTCATAAATGATTTGACATGGTGAATATCAATTTTGCGTTGTTGGTTTTCTTCCACCAATTTAACCGCCATCTTTATATGCCCAATACCGCGTTGGCTTAAAATATCATACTTGTCAAAACCTATCTTTTCGGCCTCATACATATCCCATTGCACCGTAGCCATGCCTTTAGGGGGCAAATCAAGAGCTGTGTAGTAGGTGATCGGGTCTTCCGATATAAGTACACCACCCGCATGAATGGAACGCTGGTTAGGCATATTGGCCATGCGCTCATAAATAGCCGTGATTTTTTTAAATGTATCATTATTCCGATTGATAGCGGCCCGTGTCTGGTCAGTAAAACCATCAATTTCTGATTTGGGTAAACCCATTACCTTGCCGATTTCCCGGATGATACTTCGATCTTTAAACGTTGACATTGTACCCAAAAGGGCTGTATGCTGACTACCGTACCTTTTGAAAATATAGTCCTGCACATCTTCGCGTTCGTCCCAGGAATAGTCAATATCAAAATCCGGTGGAGAAGTGCGCTGTGCGTTTAAAAACCGTTCAAAATATAAGTTGAGTTCAATGGGGTCAACGTCTGTTATTTTTAAGCAATAAGCTACAATGCTATTTGCACCAGAACCGCGTCCTACATGATAATAGCCCTGAGAGGAAGAATAACGGATAATATCCCAGGTAATCAGAAAATAGGCGCAAAAGTCGAGTTCATAAATAACTTTCAACTCGTGCTTTACTTTTTTTAAGGCCTCTTTGTTGGTTTTACCATAGCGGTATTCCATGCCACTTAGTGCCAATTTTTCAAGCAACTCCTTGTCGTTTTTTTTATTGCCGGTAAATGTTTTACGATTGAGATTGATACGGCCTTTGGGGTAGTCCATTATGCAACGGTTCATTAGGTTGCGGGTGTTATCCAAAATAAAGGCGTAACGGGAAAATTTCGCCTCTAATTGACCGGGGGCTAAAAACATATCAGTCGGCATACATTTATCTTCCGGCTTAACCATCGTCAATACCGCATTCAGGTCAATGCCACGCAAATATTCATGTAAACGATATTCGATCCGATCTGATATAAACACCGGCTGTAAAGCCAAAAACTTGTCTTTTATAGCTGCGATGTCTTTATTAAATAGTTGGCTCAACTGGTCGAACCGAATACCTAAGTATTCATTAGTCTTTAATTCGCCCTGGTATCCATAAGGGTAAACCACAAAAGCATATTTGAAATCGGGGCAGGCATTTGGCAATGGTTTTTTTTCCAGGTTATGCTCGGTGAGGAAATCATTCAATTCTTTCATTCCTTCTCTATTCTGAGCAATACCAATATAAAGAAGTTTTTTTTCCCTCCTAAATTCCAATCCGCCAATAGGCTTTAATCCTTTTTCGTCACACTCCCGCATAAATTCCATAATGCCGGTGGAATTATTAATATCAGTTAACGCCATTTGCGTTATACCGCGCGCCATTGCCTCATCCACTAATTTAGGGATAGACATTGTACCATAGCGCAGGCTATAATGAGAATGGACATTAACGTACATGACATTACAAGTTTAAATCCATGCCGGAGGCCAGCTTAATGGAATGAGGGCCGAAACGGCGGCGTATCTTATCCATCGCCTGGCAAAGACTGTATTGTTCCTCGGATGCCGTATATAGATCAATTTGCTCAAATCCGTTCACCAGGTTAGATAGTCTAACACCAACCAACCGGATCAAAATTCGCTTTTGATAAGCTTGCTTAAAAAGTTCTTTGGTCTTTTTGATCAATGTACCATCTAATGCAGTATAGGGTATGCTGGCTTGTTTGGTGACATCTTCGCGCGTCGAATAACGGACTGTGACAGTTATACAAGCGGTTTGTTTTTTCTTTTGACGAAGTTCAAACGCTAAATCCATCACCATTGAGGTGAGTAAATAGTTAATGGCAACCAAGTCAATACTATCCTGTTTAAAAGTCATTTGGCTGCTGATCGTCTTTTGCTCCTGGTAAGGAATAACCGGGGAATCATCAATTCCCTTTGCTTTCTGTAATAACCAAATCCCATTCTTACCTAAAATACTGGTCATATATTCCGGATGCACTTGTGCCAACTCGTGTATCCGTTTGATGCCCATATCACTTAATTTTATAAAAGTCTTTTCCCCAAGTCCGGGAATTTTGCGGATCGATAGCGGATTTAAAAAGGGTTGTACCCCCATATATTCTATAGATAGTTCACCATTAGGTTTACATTCATTGGTCGCCATTTTAGAAACGGTTTTGTTTACAGATAACCCAAAAGAAATGGGTAATCCAGTTTATTTGATAACTTTTAGCCGTAATTCTTTGGCACATTTCAAAGTGCCATAATGCTTATCCATTCCCGTCATATCAATATAATGCTCGTCGATGCTGGCTTTTTCAATAAGGGGCACCTCCTGTTTTAATATTTCTGTGATCTCATGCGAGGCAGTTGTATATTCATCCATATTTCCCCTGATCCAAATACCGTGTGGGCAGAGCATCCTTGCCATACGAGCAGGCATGGCAGAATGAATACCGAATTTCCGGGCTTCATAACTACAAGAGGCTACAACACCACGATCAGACAGACTGCCAATGATAACGGGTTTCCCCGTTAACGACGGGTTTTTACGTACTTCTACGGACACGAAAAAGGCATCCTGATCCATGTGTATGATTTGACGGTTCGTGTTCATGAGTTCGACAGTTAAAGGGCTATAAAATTATGCTAATATTTTTAGTATTCCATAGCGTTGCCGACAAATAAATTTTCACACTTGTATTGGTAGATTGTTATTGAGTAAATTAGAGTTATGAAAACAGAGAGTTTTCAGATAGCCATTGGACAAATCAACGTACAAACTTTTGAGGTTCGGGACTATATCCATCACGAAAAGGATAAATGCAAATTTGAAAATTGGAGCATAAGCAAATCCGTCATGTACAGCACGGTTCGAAAAATCGTATTTCTTTACTGCTTTCTCTAATTGCAATAACTTCATAAACTCCGCTCTTGTTCAAACAACAGGGCTTTGTTGAAATTACGATAACGTATAAAGATAATATTAAGCATATTAATTTCACTACACAAACTTATAGGTTTATTTCAAATCACTGGTCATACCTGGCTATAATTGATGAAAGAATTCCGGCAAAATATAATTTTAAATGAAAAAACCTC
The DNA here is from genome assembly GCF_024055575.1 of Mucilaginibacter flavidus. GTDB lineage: Bacteria > Bacteroidota > Bacteroidia > Sphingobacteriales > Sphingobacteriaceae > Mucilaginibacter > Mucilaginibacter flavidus. The sequence continues at coordinate 3,739 of NZ_JAMXOE010000044.1, forward strand.
GCAAGTACATCGGTACTTGCGAGGTTTTGTACTCCTAATGATACAAATATCCAACATTTTGTAGAAGATATACGGCTTTTAGGGCTTTTAATAGCATAAATTGGATACGCAACGGGAAGAATATCCGGATATCTTTATTGTGCTAATTGTATTTTTATTTTTGCCATTTTCTTTAATTGCTTTTTTGTCGAGTTTACCTATTACTTATCGCTTGAATACATATATATAAATTCAGGAGCATAAAAACGAAGGATGGCATTGATTCCCAAAAACCATCCTTCATTTTTAAACGCACGCCAAAACCTATCATCATCAGTAAGGAAAGACCGCCGGAAGCAATTGCCAGGATTGGCTGCCAAACCAATCCCAACAGCAGCCCTGTACCGCCAAGCAGTTGCAGGTAGCCAATAAGTTTCCTGAATTTATCCAGGCCATAACGTTCAAACTCTTCTTTCATACCGGAATTAAGAAAGAAGGAGAATCCATAAAAAAGAAAGGCAACGGCAGAAATAACAATTAATATATTTAGAAGCATTAAAATTAAATTAATCCGGAATGAACACCAGCTACAAACAAAGACAGGATCAATAAAAGTGCAGAGGGTACAAACTTCTGCCATGGATTCTTAACTTTAACATGGGCAGCCTGGGCACATAACATCAGCCCTGCCATCAAAAGCGCCGATACTAATACTAAAGCGGGATACCATATACCAACTATCAACAGTGTTGATAGTGCTATCTTAGCAGCTCCAACCAAATTTCGTAAAAGGTCTGGAATACCATAATGTTTGAATTCTTTAACAATATTATCATAACGGAAGATCCAGACATAAGCGACAGATGCCGCTACGATGATCTGGGCATAAATGGAAAGTGTGTACATATTAAATTTATTTAAATATGAATATTTAATTATAGCAGTCTATTTGTCTTTTAAATGCTGTTGTTTCTTTTGAGCGGCGAATAATCCCCAAGCGAAACCAACATACAATACGGTTACGATGACCGTAAGAATGATTAGATCTAAATTTTCCATGTTAGTTTTTCTTTTTAAGGTTAAAATAGATCAGTAATCCTACCATGGTAGGCGGCCAAAGCCCGATAAAGATGGCGCGGTCATGGTCTTTTAGAATAATGTAGTAATACTCGGAAATGAATATGATGACGATGATCATAGTCAGTATCGCAAATTCGATTTTTGAAAATTTATTCATTTGTTCTTTTTAAGTTGGTTATAATGTGGATAAAGCCATTGGCTTTGTACCAATGTAAAAGATAGAAAATGCACCAGGCTTTAATATATCTGGAAAAATGCAATGAGAATCAGCAAAAAATTAAGCTCCTTAACAGGTTCATAAAACACTGATAAGGCAAAAAGATCAGGACTTATTTATGCCTGTTTGTAATGGTGTATGGCTTTGCAGAAAACATCGGAATATTATAATTGGTTATGCAATTTAAAGATAAGTTTCTCACAATCACTATATATAAATTAAATATTGTATTCTTTATAAGAATCAAACGGCCTTTAGTGTTAATGCTTTTTACTAATCCTATTGCCACTTATTCGCTTTTGCCGCGTGCACTTGAATCTAAAAAATGTCGGCTCTCTCAATTTCTCATGCTTGGCTTTCCGTCCCTGCACACGTTCGCGCCATAATTTAAAACTGGACGAATTCATTTCTCTGCGCATTAGCCAGATGACCTGTTGTTCGGTAAATCCGAATTGCAATTTGATGGCATCAAATGAAGTGCGGTCTTCCCAGGCCATCTCAATCATTCGGTCAGTATCAACTAAATTTAGAATTAGGGTTTCACTCATTGTGCCGATGTAATTTCCGCTGCTAAATTTTTAAGGTCTTCTTTGTTCAAGATGGTTTTCTTTTCATAATGTTCCAGATGAAAGGTTTCCAATTTCTGTAAAAGATATTGCAGAGTGAACTTTTCGGCAATGGTCAATCTACCGGTAATGATTTTACCCACGTAGTTGGTATGTACGAATACCTTATACAACAATTCTTTACCCACATCAGTAATCGCGATGTGCTTGCTTCTTTTATCCTTTACATCATCCCATTGCCTCACAAGCCCTGAGGCGATCAACCGCCTGATCACTTCTGTACCTGATGTTTTTTCCTGTAGATTATAACTGATCAGTTCAGTTTTTGATAAGTGGTTATGCGTAAGCAAAATTGCCAATGCGGTAAAATCCTCGGCAGTTTGCAATGGCGTTCCCTCCAATGCTTTTTTAATATAAGATTTTGCATAACGGCTCATGAAAACAAACAGCCTCCCGATGTTATTGTCCAACTGATAGGCAATATTCAACGCGGCACTATCGCTGTCTCCAAACCTCACTTCGCTATTATGACTATCCCCGGTGGTGTCACCAACTTTATTCAACAGAAAACCTGTAAAATCCTGGATATAAACTTCCTGTCCTTGTTTTTCTTGTTCCAGTTCCGCTACGAGGTTTATTAATTGATGAATGAGTTGGTATGATTTCATGTTATTGTAAAATTATTAAGTATCGGTTAATTGTTCAAACTTAGTTTCTTTTAATGAGTTCCGGGTTCTGCGTTTTAAATGCAGCATAAGCCGTCCGGTAATTTTGCTTACTGTCACCTTGCGGTTTTAAGCTTTTCAGCAGATTCAGCGTTCTGATCAGCGTAAGTTTGTAAGCAGGTAGTTCGGGGGCATCAATTGCCAGCATATTCGATATTTCTTTGCCGAGCAGGTAACGCATTAAGCCCAAGATGTCATTGGCAGTAGCTTTACTTTTATTAACTGATAGGATATGATCTGTTAATGACTGAGTGAGTTCCTGCCCATGCCGGGAAACACAAAATTGCCGCTGTTTAATCATGCAATCCAATTGCTGCGCCATTTTTGAATTTTCAGGGATCAGGTCTTCATCCAATCCTGACAAATAACCGACTACTGCCCAGATATGCATAAACGCTCCCTGATCTTCCTGACTGACGTTATAACCAAGCATTCGCAGCCCTCGGATTACAATAAGGGAAAATGAAAGATTGGTTCCGGCCATATCCTCCTGGTTAATCGGCAATCCCCAGGCACCATCCCATTTGCCACTTTGAAGCGTATAGTAACGAACCGCTGCGTGCATGATGCGCACTTTTAAGATCTTTTCATAGGCGTTTCCGTCATTGCTAAAAGCACCCGGCCCCATGACCTCCCAAACAAAAACAGCAGTATCATATAGCCTTTTGGTGGTTTGCATGCGTATCAGTTCCGATAAATACAATACCATTGCGCCATTAGCTGCGGTATAGCAATAAGGCAGTGATAGTAAGCCCAGTAAACTCATAATGATCTCGGAATGCCGGGCATAAAACGCAGCGCCTGCTTTCATTAACCGTGGCTGTGCCCACGATGGCAAATCCGCAGCCTTATCGATGAAGGCAAAACCAGGAAAAGCAGCTTTAAGTAAATTCAAATGTTCGTCACCGGACTTACCGCTCATCCATTGCTGTAATTGCTTTTTCTTTTCTGCATCCGCAAAAACTTGCCGTATAAATTCATCCGCCTGCGGATCCCCTGATAGCCGTTTAAGGTTTAAAAGTTTATCATTATAGATCAAGTGTTTATTCATTAACGCATAGTATTTATAATTGCTTCTGCTGCAAGCCTGCCGCTTTTCATAGCTGCATTAATCGAGCCATTCATCAAATAATCACCACAGACAAAACATTGGGCATTTGACCGCAGGGCGGTGTAATCTGGCTCATTGCTCACCTGGTCATCATTTGGTAGTGCATAATCAATATGATAAGTTTTTAAATGCTTCCAGTTGACAGCTTCAGGGTACCAGAATTTCAGGTCAGTAATGACACTTTCCTGAAGTTCTGTTTGGTTCGCGTTGGAATAATCACCAATAAGCGACAATGAAATTAAAGCATCACCATTTTTAGAATAACCGGGTGAGATGCGATTCATCACTGCAATGTTATTCACGAGTTTTCCGGGTAAAGTATTTAGAGCGATGAGCGGCATTTCAAACGGCTTTTTCTCCGAAGTAAAATACATATTGCTAACGGAATGATGTGCAATTATAGAATTGCCATAACGAAAAGGAGAACGGGAAGGATCGGTTGCGGTCAAAACAAAATTCGCTTTATAGTTGGCCCCGCTCGTCGTCGTTACAGTACCACCTTCTACCGCTGATACATTTTGGTGAAACAAGAGTTCATGTGGAGAAAGGCATTCAGCCAACTGTTTAGGGATCATGCCCATTCCTTTCGCTGGGATTGCTGCATCGCCCTCGCCGAACATTTTAAATACAAACTCGAACATCCGGCTTGATGTTGTTAGCTGGTCTTCGAGGAAAATGCCGGTCATAAAGGGCCGGAAGAACTGGTTCATGATCGTTCCGCTAAAACCTTCGTTCTTCAGATACGCTGTGGTCGTGATTTCCTGCTCCGAAAATATAGCCTCGATACTCTTTCTGGACAGCTTTAGCTTTAACCGAAGCATTCGCAACTTATCCGAAAATGTCGCTGCGGATGACAGCAAAGTGCTTACCAGTGAACTTGGTTTCCTAATGGGGTCACCTATATTGGTAATGCCATCCCTGTTCAAGATCAACGCGCCGGGGTCAAATTTGCAAAGTTCAAGCGCCTCGTAATCTAAAAGGCGTTTGGCTTCAGGATAAGACGTTAAGAAAACCTGGAAACCCCGGTCGAGCAGGTAGCCATCTACTTCATCTGTCCGCACCCTGCCACCCACTCCGTCGGAGGCCTCCAAAACCAATACCGATTTGTCTGCTGCCTTTAATATTTTGGCTGCAGTTAAACCAGCTAAACCCGCACCAATGATAATCACCTCTGCATTTTTTTTCATAACCTACACTTAAGCCTTAGCATGATCTTCCTGCAAATGAGGTTCAACACCCGGCTTGGCATAAGCCAGTTCCCCTACCGGATATGGAAGATAATAGGTATCTAATCCTGCAACTGTCAGGGTCTTAGCTGCACTGTGTTTTATTGTACCATCTGTAGCTATTAAATAATCTTCTGTTAAGATATGAACGATCTCACCGATAACGATGCTTGTGTCGTTAATTTCCATATCGATGACTTCCTGAAGTTCCAGGCCAATCCGAACATTAGATTCCTTTACAAAAGGTGCTTTGAAGTCCTTAACATAGTGTTTATGAAAACCGCAGCTATCAAATTCAGAAACACCGGAAGGATAACTGGCGCTGGTCTGGTGCGCCTGCATATACCATTCTGGCAGTACGTTATTCAGGGTGTACTGACCTGTTGCTTTAATATTGCGCAGGGTATCGTTATGCTCGCGCTCCGGCCTGATCACGAAACCGATCAGCGGCGGGTTTGCCCCCAGGTGAAATGTGGAACTAATCATACACAAATTTGTAATACCACTATTGCTGGCTGTACCCAACAGATTCAACGAACGATAACCGATCAAACTATTGATCAAGTTTATCCGGTAATGTTTTTCCAGATGATAGATTTCTTCACTTTTAATATTTACCATATCAACTTGTTTTTAATTTCCCTAAACCGCCATCTATCCCGATTACCTGTCCCGTCATCCAGCTGCTTTCTTCTGATAATAAAAAAGCGATCAGTTGGCTGATATCTTCGGGCTGTCCTATTTTTCCTAATGGATGCCGTTTGGCTGACGCTTCCCGTTTTTCGGGTGTGCTAAGCAAGCTTTGAGCCAATGGCGTATCTGTTAAGGAAGGTGCTACCACATTTACCCGAATTTGCTGGGTGGCGAGTTCTGCTGCCAGAGAAAGCGCCATTCCCTCCACCGCGCCTTTTGCCGCGGCAATACTGGCGTGATAAGGCAGCCCGATTCTTGCGGCAACTGTGCTGATCAACACAATAGAGGACCCTGCGGCATTTTTAATGGACTTGATACTTTGCTGGATCATACAGGCTGCTCCTAAAACATTCAGCTGAAAATCATTTAAAAAATCTTCTGCTGTTAACCTGGTAAAGGGTTTGAGGTTAATGCTACCTACCGAATAAACCAGCCCATGCAATTTCTGCGGCAGGAACATTTCTACAGCATCGAGATTCCCTGTCACATCGGCCTTAAGAAATTGAACCCCCTCCGGCCATTCTTCAGATGCTGATCTTGAAACTACATAGATATTGGCATTTTGCTCGTGAAGCAGTTTAACCAACGTTAATCCGATGCCGGAACTGCCACCGACCACCAGGATATTTTTTTCTTTAAAATTCATTACCCGATATATTTTAAAAATTCATTCTTTGTTTCTGTCATTAAAAACTGCCCGCTGTATTCGGCGGTTAGCGTGGTGCTGCCTGCATCCCTGATGCCGCGGCTGGATACACAGTGGTGATGCGCATCTATGATCACAGCCACATCCTCCGTTCCCAATGCCTCTTTCAGCATATTGGCGATCTGCATCGTCAATCTTTCCTGCACTTGTGGACGTTGGGAGCAATACTGAACGATCCTGTTTAACTTTGACAGGCCGATCACCTTACCGTTACTGATATACGCTACATGAGCCTTACCGACGATAGGCACAAAGTGATGCTCGCAATTGCTAAACACCGCAATGTTCCTTTCTACCAGCATCTGCTTGTATTGGAAAGGATTTTTAAATAAGGTAGGTTTGGGTTTATTCGCCGGGTTCAGTCCGCTGAATATTTCCTTCACATACATTTTGGCTACCCGCCTGGGCGTGTCCTTTAAACTATCATCTTCCAGATCCATACCCAGCACCTGCATGATGCCGGTAAAATGTTTTGCGATCAGTTCCATTTTGGTATCGTCATCCAGTTCAAAGGCATCCGGACGAAGTGGTGTATCAAAGGAAGAATTATAATGTTCGTGCTCCAGATCAGTCACCACCTGTTCCAGAGTTAAGTCATTTACTGAATCGTTATTTATCATGAAATTGTATTAGTATAAGTTAAATGATGAGACCGATTACCAGCCTTTAAGCAGCTTTTTCGCCGCTCGTATAGGTTTGCACTCAGGCCGGTATAGATCATGACATTCAATAATATCAGATCCATCCCATAGAATATATCCTCAACAGGTATGGTTAAAATACGCAGGTTGACAATTTGAGCTGAATTATACCAGACGACCGGATTCGATAGACCTGTACCTGTCAACAAACCATTGACGAGTAAAAAAGGAAGCAAAAGCAACAGGTAGGCGATGTAGAAACGCGAAAGCCAGTTTACTTTTAATACAAATTGCGCTACACACAGTAATATAGCCAGCACTGCAAAGGTATAGCTGGTGTAACTTAAACTATGAAAGCGTATAGCCATAAAAACTGCAAAGGCTACTAAAAGCGTACTAATGACCAATTGACTCCGTTTCGATAGCGTCTTTTTGATAATCAGGTTTAAACAGGCATAAGTAAATACGCAAGAGTAAGGGATACAAAAAAAGAAAAGCACCTCTTCGATGGGTAAATTGCCAATATCAATGCCTGTTAAGTACTCCGCATTAAAACCCCATATTTTTAAATGGGTGAAATACATATCCCAGGCTATAAAAGCACCGCCGGTCAATATTATGGCTGGAAAAAGCGCGGGCCAGCGTTTTTGAAATTTCAGGCTTGGATGAAACGAGAAAATAATCGGTACCAATACCGAAAAAAAGTCGATCAGGAAATAGGTGAATTTCATGCCGGTTTGTTTTTCGAAGTGTTGCGGAAGTATTTCCAGGAAACCCAAAGCATCCCAAAGCTTTCACCATCATATTTTCCCGTATGCTTATGGTGCATTTTATGTGCCCGCCTAATGGCTTTTAAGTATCGATTCTCTGAATTACGGAGCACTTTTAACCGCTGGTGAATAAAGAGATCATGCACAAAAAAGTAACACACACCATAAAGGGTAATGCCTGTACCAATGCAAGTCCATACCGGTAAATGATAAAATGTTCCCGCGGTGAGGCAGGCAATGCCTGGAAGGGCAAATATCAGAAAGAAAAGATCATTACGTTCTAAAAAACCATAATGCTCCTTTAAATGATGATCGCGGTGTAATGGCCAGAAAATACCGTGCATGATATATTTATGTGTTAATCAGACTATACCTTCCATACCTGTAAAAGCGGCCAATATGATACCAACATTAATAAGATTCATTTTAAACAATTTGATAATAGATTTCCAATAACTGTTCAAGACATATTTTAAACCAGGCGGTATATTGATCCGGCTGTTCGAACAATTCAAATCGCAACAGGTCAGTATCCATATACCTGAAACCTGCTACTTCCGCAGTATTTGGCAGCGGCAGGTCATCGCTTATACCCATAAATACATGATCATATTCATTTTCGATCAGACCGTTTTCAAACTCATGGCGGTAGCTAAATTGAAACAACTCTATCAGGTCACAATCCATTCCCATTTCTTCCTTTAAGCGGCGATGCGCCGCATCAGGTGTCATTTCACCTAAACGGGGATGGCTGCAACAGGTGTTTGTCCAGAGCCCACCGGAATGGTACTTATCAAAAGCACGTTGTTGCAGTAACAATTGTCCCTTGCTGTTAAATATAAATACAGAGAAAGCGCGGTGTAGCGTTCCTGATTTGTGGGCGGCCATTTTATCCATTGTCCCCATAGCCTGGCCATTGGTATTGACGATCATTACACTTTCTTTCAATTTTTTAGCTTTTTAAGTTCATCCTGTTTTATAACCGGGAGCGCCGATAAATAGTTAAGGATCATTTCTTTTAATTCGAGGTCTTTACTATATCTGGTTTTGTCCAGCAGAAATTGTTTATCTGTGTCCAATTCATCATGATATCCCAAAAACGCAGGTAAATTGCTTTGGATCGAAAAGCGGATGAAACGCATTTCAAGGTTGAGCGTGTCATGCGCGATGGCTTTTTTGATCAGCACTTTTCCTCTATTGAATTTTTCAAGCTTAATCATAGGGTTTAAGGTGTATTTTGCCTGTATCATTTCATTAGCACCCTTATAACAAATCAGTAATGGAGCAGCCCTACCGCTATCCACCTGAAGCATCAATTGATTGAGTTGCGAAGCATCCCGCTTAACTTCCGGGGCATGATGATATAACGCCCTTATTTGATGCAGGTCAAAAGTCTGTACCGAGAGCGCACTAAGCGGTAGTAAGTAAAGCCACAACAGAACTTTCATAACACATTCAATTTGTACCTGATCAGGGAATCAAACATCAAATAAAATTTATGGGCGTTAGATACCCTTATCCGTTCAGACATCACCTTTTCGGCAGGCACTTTGGCGATCTTTCGGAATAGTTGTTTGTAATAAACGTAAGCCAGGTAAACTCCTTTGCGACAGGAACGCGGCAGTTGCCTGATACCATTTAAAGCCTCGTTTAGCTCTTTCAGAATATCTTCCTCGATCGCCCGCTTGTTTATGTCAGAAAATGCTGACAGGTTAACATCGGGAAAATACGTCCTGTTCAATTCCTGATAATCAGCGTTAACATCCCGGAGGAAATTCACTTTTTGAAAAGCCGACCCTAATTTCATGGCCGGTATTCTTAACTGTTCAAACTCTTCCTCGTTACCATTGGTGAACACATGCAAACACATAAGCCCCACAACCTGTGCAGAACCCATAATGTATTCTTCATATTTTTCAGATGTGTAAGCCTGCTCACCCAAATCCATTTCCATGCTGTTTAAGAATTGAGTGATTAAGTGGTGCTTAATGCCGAACTGATTAACTACGTGTTGAAATGAATTGATCACCGGGTTAATACTGATCCCGCGTTCAATAGCTGTAAAGGTGTCTACCTTCAATTCAGCCAGCATGAGCGATTTCGGATAATCATGAAAACTATCCACGATCTCATCGGCTAGCCTGACAAAGCCATAGATCGCGTGTATAGGATGCCGGACTTCCTTATTGAAAAAGAATATCCCAAGGGAGAAACTGGTACTGTAAAGCCTGGTTGTTTCCCTGCTGCATGTAGCAGATAAGGTATCGAATCGTTCTTTCATTTATGGTTGAGGTATTGAATAAGCAATTGAGCGGAAACCTTACCGGAAATAATCGAAGGAGGCACTCCCGGCCCCGGAACAGTAAGCTGCCCGGCATAGAAGAGATTCTTAACTTTTTTATTTTTGATTGAAGGTTTGAGGTGAGCGGTTTGCATCAGCGTATTCGCCAAGCCATAAGCGTTTCCTTTGAAGGAATTGTAATCTGCTTTGAAATCCTTGACACAGTAACTTTTCTTATAGTCGAGCGCGGTTCGGATTGGTACACGAGTATAGTCTTCCAGGCGTTCCATGATCTGACTGAAGTATTCTTCACGAAGGGCATCAGTATCTTCAATACCGGGCGCCAATGGCATTAGTATAAATAGATTTTCATGACCTTGGGGTGCTACACTTTCATCTGACTTGGATGGGCAGCAAACATAAAATAGCGGCTTGGTAGGCCATTTCGGGTCCTTATAAATTTCTACTGCATGAAGTTTCAGATCAGCATCGAAGAACAAAGTATGATGTTTTAATTTTTCAATTCTCCGTTTCACTCCCAAATAAAAGATTAAGCTTGATGGAGCCATTACCCGTTTACTCCAGTAATTTGCATCGTAATTTCTAAAAGCAGGATCAAGCAATTGTTCTTCTACATGGTGATAATCTGCTGATGCAATAACCCCGTCGTAGTGGCCATCACCGTATTTTGTGCTGATATGATCGATCTGTCCGTCCACAACCTGAAAATGGTTTACCGGCGAATCGGTATGAAAAACAACTCCCTGAGCTTCGCACACTTTTTGCATGCCCTCGATCACTTTACCAAAGCCGCCTTTAGGATACCAGGTGCCGAGCTTTAGTCCAGCGTAATTCATCAGGCTGTATAATGCAGGCGTTTCCTGGGGCATCGCGCCCAGAAAAAGAACTGGAAATTCCATCAATGCAATCAACTTGGGGTTTTTAAAGAACTTCCGCACATGCTTACTGAAAGCAGTAAAAACCTGTAGTTTAAATACACCTTTAAATAAGTCCCAATCCGCAAATTCCCAAAGGGACAAGCCCGGTTTATAAACCAACTTGTCCATCCCGGTATGGTATTTATAAGCAGCTTCTTTTAAAAAAAAGCGGAGTTTTTCAGCACTACCAATTTCGATAGATTCAAATAACACGCATAGCTGTTCGAAGTCTGCCGGAATGCTTAGTGTATCATCCTGTCCGAAAACTATGGTAAAGCCGGGATTCAATTGTTCCAACTCGTAAAAGTCAGCAGGTTGATAACCAAAGTCTTGAAAGAACTTTTCGAATACTTCCGGCATCCAGTACCAGCTTGGCCCCATGTCAAATACATAACCATTCGCTGAAAGCTGGCGCGCCCGGCCGCCAACTGTATTGTTTTTTTCATAGGCAGTCACGCTATACCCGGCCTGTGCCAGGTAGGCCGCTGCACTTAAACCTGCGAAGCCGGTGCCGATTACTGCTGTGTTAATTTTGTCCAAGTAATATATTTAATAGACAATTATAGTACAATATTGTTTTACTTTTTAATATTTAGTATTATATTGCACAAATATGGTTAACCGTAGAAAATCCTCATAACATTATCTTTATCATTGCATACTAAAATATTATATATGAATACTCCAATATTTGATCTTGTAGTTACGGACCGCATCATAGAGATGGCTTGGGAAGACCGAACACCCTTTGATGTTATTAAGATTCAATTTGGAATTGGTGAACAACAGGTCATTGAATTGATGCGCAAAGAAATTAAGCCGTCAAGTTTCAAAATGTGGCGCAAGCGTGTGCAAGGGCGAAAAACTAAACATGGAAGTTTGTCGGGCAGGTTTAAATGTGACAGGCAAAGACAAATCAGCGCCAATAAGATCAGTAAACGAAATTAATAGTCCTCATGCCTGCGAAAAAAATTGCCTTAGTTTGGTTCAAAACAAATCTACGTTTACGTGATAACGAATGTTTAGTGAAAGCCATGGCAGAAAATGATGAAGTGGTGCCATTTTATTGTTTGGACGATGAGCTTTTGGGTAACACTAAATTCGGGTTTAAGAAAACCGGGGTTATCAGATTAAAATTCTTAAAAAAAAGTTTGCAGCAATTGGATGAAGATTTGCAGAGCTTAGGTTCAGGTTTGGTCTTATCAAATGGAATTCCAGAAAAAGAGATTTTCAGGATCGCAAATGAATACGGCGCTCAAAAAATTTATGCAGAGAAGGAAGTCGCTCCGGAGGAATTGATCACAGAAAAAAAAGTAGCAGATGAACTCTTGAAGTTAAATTGCACTTTTTCAACTTTTGAGTGTCGAAACCTTTTTCATTCGTCTGAACTCCCATTTCCTGTTGGGCAATTGCCGGATACATTTACAGAGTTTAGAAAAAGGACAGAAAAGGTAGTTGCCATCAGGCCGGTGTTGCCTAAACCATCTAATATCGTATCTCCTAAAATCGCTCCATTAAATTTAACATCCTTAAATAAGTTATTTACCACAGAAATAACGGTTGACCCGCGGACTGCGATACAGTTTAAAGGTGGCGCGAAGGCAGCACACGAGCGCTTGCAGTATTATTTTTGTGAAACGCAGGCCATATCAACATACAAAGAAACACGCAATGGTATGGTAGGTGAACGGTATTCTTCCAAATTTTCTGCCTGGCTGGCATTAGGCTGTATTTCTGCAAGAGAAATCTACGAAGAAGTAAGAAAATTTGAAACGATATACGGAGCCAACGAATCTACCTACTGGCTCATTTTTGAATTGCTGTGGCGGGACTATTTTGGGTTCTGCATAGAAAAAAACGGGATACGTTATTTTTTAAGGTCAGTTAGCCAACAACCTAAAGCGGCTAATCCCTCAAAATTTAATGCGGCGCTAATCCAATGGATCAACGGCCAAACCGGCGAGCCATTTATAGATGCCAATATGATTGAACTAAAACTTACCGGCTTTATGAGCAACAGGGGCAGGCAAAACGTGGCCAGCTATTTTTGTAATGATCTAAAGCTGGACTGGCGCTACGGCGCAGCTTATTTTGAACAGCAATTAGTTGACTACGATGTTTGCAGTAACTGGGGTAATTGGGCTTACCTTGCAGGCATAGGAAACCACCCCAGCCCTAACCGTTATTTCAATATCGCCAAACAGGCCGCGATGTACGATCCGGATAACATTTTTCAACAGCTTTGGCTTACATGATCAATTCAGCTACTATCATTTTCCCACACCAGTTATTTAAAAACCATCCGGCATTACAAAAAAGCCGAGTGATTTACTTGGTGGAAGAATGGCTGTTTTTCCGGCAGTATCACTTTCACCTGCAAAAACTAGTACTGCACCGGGCAAGCATGAAATGTTATAAAGACTGGCTGCAGCAAAATGGCTACACCGTTAATTACATTGACACCAACGTAAACGAAAATGATTGCCGGCAATTGGTGGCAAGCCTCGCCAGCCAAAAGATAAGTCATATACACATGGCTGTTGTTGCAGATGACTGGCTTTTTAAAAGAGTGCAAAATGCCAGCGCCAAACACGACATCACCCTGCACCTTTACGATAGCCCTAATTTTTTAAATACAGCACAAAGTACGGAGGATTATTTCAGTAAAAAGAAGACTTACTTTCAAACTGACTTTTATAAATGGCAGCGGCAGCAGCGCGGCATTTTGCTGGAAAGTAATGGGCAACCGATAGGCGGCCAATGGACATTTGATTCGGATAACCGGCAAAAGTTCCCTAAAAAAGAAAAAGCACCAGTTATCGAATTACCGCAGGAGAACAAATATATTGTTGAAGCTAAGCAATATGTAAAAAAGTATTTCCCCTATAATTATGGTGTTTTAGACACGCCGTGTTTGTTTGTGGTAAGCTTTGATGATGCTGCAAACTGGCTGGATGAGTTCTTAAAGAACCGCTTTGAAAAATTCGGTATTTATGAAGATGCCATCGTGGCCAAGGAAGCCATACTTCATCATTCGGTTTTAACACCGATGCTCAATATAGGGCTCTTACAGCCCGCCCAAATCATTGAAGCAGCATTAGCTGCAGCACAGGAATATGATATCCCCCTGAACTCTTTAGAGGGGTTTATCCGCCAGGTAATGGGCTGGCGGGAATTTATCCACCTAGTATACAATCGCGAAGGTGTTAAACAACGCACCACAAACTATTGGAAATTTAAAAGAAAGATACCCCATAGTTTTTGGACAGGCGAAACGGGGATTCCTCCGATTGATATAACGATTAAAAAGATCTTACAAACCGGGTATTGCCATCATATCGAAAGGCTGATGGTATTGGGGAATTTTATGCAGTTGTGTGAATTTGATCCCGATGAAGTATACCGTTGGTTCATGGAAATGTTTATCGATGCATACGATTGGGTAATGGTACCCAATGTGTATGGCATGACGCAGTTTGCCGATGGTGGCCTGATGGTCACCAAACCCTATATCAGCGGCAGTAATTACCTTATGAAGATGAGTGATTATGAAAAGGGCGAGTGGCAACCTATATGGGACGGGCTTTTCTGGCGATTCATGCACGTGCATCGCAGCTTCTTTCTAACGAACCCGCGTTTAGGAATGCTGATTAATACTTACGATAAAATGGCTTGCGAAAAGCAGCAAAATCATTTAACTAACGCCGAAATGTTTTTAGCACAACTGGATAACGAAACAACGCAATGAAGGATGTTAAAAAGCAAAATTTACCTGCTAAAATCTGCATAGTTTGCAACAGGCCCTTTACCTGGCGTAAAAAGTGGGAGAAAAATTGGGACGAAGTAAAATACTGCAGTGATAGATGCAGAAATAATCCCAATCACCCTTAACCTTTAGGCGAATACCACTTAACCCATATTTCAGCCAGGCTAGTTCACTCAACGGTGTAGCGATCATTGTCTAACTCTTTATCATGGACGCCGAATATGCTTGCATTGGTTTTGCTGTCATTTGGCATAAGGTTCTTGTTCTCCTTCGAGATGTGCGGCGGCCATTTCAGCGGCGCTGGAAGCTGGCGATCCGTAAAAAGCGCGGGGTCGTATTATCCAATGCAGCCGCTAACGCATAAGCCGCGGTGTTAACCATCGTGGTGATTTGCGTTTTCGTAGGACCTACAACCAACATGATCTCATCTAAATTTTTAACTTGGCTGGAAATTCCGGAGCCATGACCACCTCGTTGCGAAATAGCAAACAGTTAATTCCGTGACACTTTGATCATATCAATTCATTGATTATTAATAGTGATTTTCTAAAGTGATTACACAAATCGGTGCTCTACATCCCACAGAATCGCCTGGTCAAGCCTTTCGGAATATTCAAGCTATCCGAAGATTGAGCTATTTATAAAGCTATTGGTAGTAAAAATTTAAAATCTGAACCTTCTCCAAGTTCGCTTTCTACCCATATTTTGCCGTCATGCCTTTCAATGATCTCGGCACTAAGATAAAGCCCAATTCCAAAACCTGATATATTTTGGTGGTTTGCTACCCTATAATACCGGTCAAACAGTTTAGCTTGATCTGATTGTTTAATACCAAATCCTTGATCCTTTATGGATACGGTCATTGTATTTTCCGAAAAATTAGATGAAACGATTATCGGAGTGCCATTAGGTGAATACTTGATCGCATTACCAAGTAGGTTAGACAGAACTGAACCTATTTTATCGCGGTCGGCAGTTAATATAGTAGTTGGACCTGGATGAAATGATATTCGATGCGCGGTCATATGAAGTTCCGTTTCCTCGATCATTTCCTCTATCAAGGTGTTGATCTCAAACGTATTTTTATGCAGCTGTATTTTACCTGACTCTAATCTTGAAAGGTTAAGAAAACCATTGATTAGCGCCGTCATCTTCCTGAACTGGTTGGTCATCTTTTCCAGTTTTTCTAAAGCAAAATTATCCTCCTTTTTACGGGCATTCATTTGCAATAATTGCGTATACCCATTCAGCGAAGTCAAGGGTGTTTTCAATTCATGACTTACCATGCCTATAAAATCGTTTTTTCTAATCTCATCTTCCTTACTCTCAGTAATATCCAGAATAGTTCCAATAACCGATTTTACTTCCCCTTTTTCATCCAGTTCTACTTTACCAGTTGAACTCAGCCATTTTAGCTTACTTCCATCCAATGGTTGAATCTGGTAATCTTGACGAAATCCTCCTTTAATTGCTACTGCATTTAAAATAGCCTGTTGGAGGCGTTCCCTATGCTCAGGTACCACAACTTCAAGGGTTTCATCAAAAGATAACTTTATACCTAAGGGTATAGCATGAATATGCCGTGCTCGATCTGAGACAAGTAATTCGTCTGTGCCCCATTCGGTTCGCCATAAACCCATACCTGAAGCCTCCATAGCTAGTTTGAGTGTGTCATTGGCTTTTTGGAGTTCTATATTTGCTTCTTCCCGCACCTTAGTGATATTAATCTGTGCTCTAATTTTAGTAAGTAACTCTGCAGATGAAAAAGGTTTAATCAAATAATCATCTGCTCCGACCTCTAAACCATCAATCCGGGCTTCGTTACCGGCACGCGCAGAAAGAAAGATAATAGGTATTCTTCTGGTCGCCGGATCATCACGCAATATTTTGATCATAGTTTTACCATCCATTACCGGCATCATTACATCGCTCAACACCAGATGTTGCTTTGATTTTTTTATGACATCCAATGCTTCGGAACCATTTACAGCAGTGGTAATGGTGAAATATGGTTCCAGTAAGCGTTTCAGATAGGCGCGCATATCTCCGTTATCATCTACTATTAAAACATTGGTTTCTTTATCTTCTGAGAAGTCTTTATGACCAGAAACATCGCCAGTTTGGGTAAGGATCTCTCCATATGCAATTTGTTTACCTTCATCCTGTAGCAAACTATAGGCTTCCTGTATAAAAGCACTCTTTAAAGCAGTTGAATCAATATCTCTTTTAGTATCAATTACATTTTCTTGAGGCAAGTGATATTTACCTACTGGTATATGTATAATAAACGTACTTCCGGCACCTTCCACACTTTCAACAGTGATCTCTCCTCCATGTAAATGTACCAGCTCATGCACCAAGGAAAGTCCGATCCCTGTACCTTCATGTGTTCTTCCAGCCGAGTTTTCAACACGGTGGAAACGCTCAAACATATGTGGTATTTCTTTTTCGGGAATCCCTACACCTGTATCAGAGACCTTAAGGATAACGCCGCGTCCTTCTTGTGCTAGGGAAACGCTGATCGTACCTTCAAGTGTGTATTTAAAGGCGTTAGACAATAGGTTCAGAACGATTTTTTCCCACATTTGCTGGTCAACAAAAAAATCGTCTTTTGTAGGCTGGCAATCAACCATTAATTTCATTCCTGCTTTTTCAATGATCGAACGGAAACTGCTGGTCAGGTCGGTGGTTAGCTCGCACATATCTATCCGCTGATAGGTAGCCTGTACCCGGCCAGCTTCAACCCGACTGTAATCCAACAAGTTATTCACGAGTTTTAACAGCCGTAAAGCATTGCGGTGAGTTACTTCAACAGATGAACGGCTAACCACATCTAAGTCTGCTTTAGCTAACAAATCTTCTAACGGCCCAAGCATCAGCGTCAACGGAGTTCTGAACTCATGACTTACGTTACCGAAAAATGCCGTCTTTGAGCGGTCAATTGCGGCTAAAGCTTCTGCACGTTTTTGTTCCTGCTCATAGGCATAAACATTTGAAATAGCTGTATTGAAGGTATTACCTAAAAGGTTGTAGAAGTTCCGGTAGTCCGTATCTAATGCGCGGCATGCACTCACGCCGGCTATAATAAAACCAAATAGTTCTTCCTGTCCGCTTAAGCGCAGCGGTATAAGCATCGCCGTGGATGGACTAATGTCATAAGGCTCACAGTTGAACGTCCCAAACAAATTTCTTAGGTCTGCGACCTCTTGAATTTCGTCTGAACTGATCATTGAAGTTACCGGCCAGAACGCTCGATCTTGATGCGCATGGAGATCTATCACTAGCGGAGCCATTCCCGTCCCTGCTGGCAAACCCGAATTGCTGATCAACCTGGCTTTGCCGTTCTGATGATTGATTTCATATATGAGTAGAAACGGGATATCCAGTACATAGTCCTCATAAAGTTCAGTGGTAACGCGTCCTATTTCCGTCAAGGACTTCACTTTGCCAATTGCTTCGCCCAGGTCTCGTAGTTCCTGAGTTCGTCTTGCGCTCAACATCTTTACTGTTGTTTCCGTGATCGGGTGAAAAATGCCGCCAACGCCGCCTGATTCATCTCGTATCGGCGCGAACGAGAATGTCATCCACGCTTCCTCCAAATATCCGTAGCGGTCGAGAAACATTCGCTGATCATTAATATAGGTACCTTCGCCTTTTTGTCCGCGGGTAAACGCATCGCCAACTACGGCGAGAGCGGTTTCCCAGCATATGCGGAAATTCATACCCATAGATTCCGGATGCTTCGCACCACAGATTGGCCGGTAGCTGTCATTGTATATTTGTATTGTCTCAGTTCCCCAAGCTATCAGAATAGGGAATGTTGAAGATAGGCAAAGGCTGACCGACGTTCTTAAACTTTGTGGCCACACTTCTATAGGGCCCAACGCCGTTTTCGACCAATCCATAGTTCGAATAAGCTTGCCCATTTCACCACCGCCGGAAAGAAATTGCTCCTTACTATCTGTGCTTGATAATTCCATCTTATATGCTGTTCAGGTTTTTAATAGAAACTGTAATGAAGAAGTAAATGTAATTTATTAATTTGTTATACGATATACTGATTGGCTAGCACCAATCACATCAACAATAGTCTCTTATGAGGTTATCAAGTAAATTAAAGCAGTTGCAAACACATTGAGGCTCATTATACTCTTTCTATATATATGCCTTTTTATTTTTTATATTGCAAGAATTAACATTAGTTTAGTAGATGCCTTATACTGCTCCTAGTACCGAAACGCTTAAAGCGCTTGAAACGGCGCCAAATATTTATTTGATATTATCGCCAGACTTATACATTCTTACCGCCAGCAATCTTTACTTAGAAGCTACACATACCAAGCGTGACTCAATCAGAGGCAAACATATTTTTGAAGCTTTTCCTGACAATCCAGATTATCCAGATGCTGACGGAGTTCAAAACATTAACGCTTCCCTACAAAAAGTACTATTAACGAAAAAGCCGCATAACATGCATATACAACGCTATGATGTGCCTGATATTAATAACCCCGGGAGATTTATTCAGCGCTATTGGGACCCAAGCCATATGCCTGTGTTTGATGATAATGGAGATATCAATTATATCATCCAATTGGCTAATAATGTAACGGACAAAGTGCTCCTGGCTATAGAAGCTGCTAACGTTGGTACTTGGAACATTGATATTGAATCCAAAATAATGACCGCCTCAGCGCGGTTGAAAGAACTTTTCGGATTCCATAGCACTGAAGATGTAACCCTCGAAGCTTGTTTCAACCAAATTACAGAAGAACACAGAGAACGGATAATTGCAGCTGTGGACAGCATAATTACAAATGGCGGGTATTATGATGTAACCTATACTGTTGAAGGGTTTCATGATAAAAAAGTCCGTTGGCTACGTGCCGTAGGCAATTTAGATAAAGATGCCATGACCGGCCGCGCCGTCTTTACTGGTGCCATTATGGATATCAGCGATATTAAGCAGGAAGAGATTCGCAAAAATGATTTTATTAATATGGTTAGCCATGAACTTAAAACCCCACTAACTTCGCTAAATGCTTTAATACAGGTGGCCCAGTTAAAGCTTAAAGACAGCGATGATAGTTTTTTAGCCGGAGCGATGGACAAATCCAATATGCAGGTAAAGCGGATGACAAACATGATCAATGGCTTTTTAAATATGTCGCGTTTTGAGTTAGGGAAGATATTTATCGAAAAACAAAATTTTGATATATCAGCACTTATCATAGAGGTAATTGCTGAAGCAGCTCTGTCTACGGCTGCTCATGTTGTACATTATGGTGATTCACCTAAAATTATTGTTTTTGCCGATAAAGAAAAAATCTTATCTGTAATATCAAACCTTATCAGTAACGCAATAAAATACTCACCTAAAGGAAGCCAGGTCTGGGTGCATTGCACTAAAAACAGCCAGGAGATAATTGTAAGTGTAAGAGATGAAGGTATGGGACTTAAACAAGCTGATCTTAAAATGATATTTGACCGTTATTACCGTGTAGAGACTAGCAATACCAAGCATATAGCCGGTTTTGGTATTGGCCTTTATTTAAGTTCCGAACTAGTGAAGCGACATGGTGGCCGCATCTGGGCCGAAAGCGAAATCGATTTTGGTTCAACGTTTTATTTTAGCCTACCCTTGTAACGTTTAGGTGTTGGGATATTTCTTAATAGCAACGTGTCAGGAAACTTTCCGCAAGTAGCTTGACTCATCTTCCGCCCTTAAAGCATCCCTTCTTACGATAGCTTTTAAAGGGTATGCAAAGGAGTATGGTCCTAGTAGATTGTCGCACAAATTAATTTTAAAAATTCGTTTGTGATTAACTTTGACTTTCAAAAGTTTTTGATCAGGGATATGATAGCATCCTAAAACCGCCCCCTATTTTCATCAAAGATCATCAAACCATAAGAAAACAGGAGGCGATTTTCGGGCGGGCGTAGCCCGCCGCCGGGGGATTTTAAACATAAGGGGGATTGCTCCCAGTCATGGTCGGAAGAAATTCCGGCCATTTTTTATGTTTTGAAGAATAGGTACCAATTTAACTTCGTCCAGATAGCTATTTATATATTCCGAAAGGCTTGACCAGGCGATTCTGTGGGATGTAGAGCACCGATTTGTGTAATTACTTTAGAAAATCACTATTAATAATCAATGAATTGATATGATCAAAGTGTCACGGAATTAACTGTTTGCTATTTCGGAACGAGGTGGTCAATGGCTCCGGAATCTCCACTAAGCCCCTTATCATATCTCTTTGCTAACGATTTGACCCAATGCCATATCTATTCGCTCATCAGTGTTCTCCTGCAAGCTTAGATACAAAGATAGCGGATCTACTACCGGCATATCGTTAGGTAATTCCCCAACGAGTTTTAAGGGATTGTATTTCCAAACCTCCAGGCCAAACCGGCCTTCCTGGTCATTCAGATCGCGCAGTTTACCATTTTCTAATAAATCATAAAAACTACCCTTATCAATGGCGTAAAACTGTTGTCTGCTTGGGTTCATATCACTATATTCAGGTAAGGCAGATGTATTGGCCAGTAACATAAATGTTTTTTGGGGTTTTTCATCAATATAAACTGTGCGTAATACCGGGTTGACAAACAACTTACGTTTGATCATTTCGTTCCAAAGTTCAGCCCGATCTAACCTGAATCTGATGAATTTTTCTTTTTCACCACTTACCTCAACGATCTCCTCTTCTTTAAGGTTATCAATCGCTTTTGTTATGGCCACCCTGTCTTTTAATTTTTGTTGTTAAGTTAATAGGGTGCATAGTGTTGCAAAAACCGTTAAACTTATTGAAGATTAATATATATCTTTAAATTTAATCTACTTATTCAAAAGAAGAACCCGAAATGAATAGACAAACTATATCTGATTACAAATTCTTAAAGGGTGGCGGTGAAATGGGTGAATTGATCCGATCAATTGATTGGTCACAAACGCCTATTGAAGCTGTGGAAAGCTGGCCAACTGAGTTAAAAATTGCAACTGGTATTATGTTGTCTACCCCATTCCCTATGTATATCTCCTGGGGCAAAGAGTATATTCAGCTTTATAATGATGGATACCGGCCCATACTTGGCTCGACCAAACATCCGCAGGCAATGGGTATCAGTACCAGGGAAACATTT
>NZ_JAMXOE010000045.1 GCF_024055575.1 Mucilaginibacter flavidus
GAAAAGTCCTTAATGAAGGATATCGTTATTATCTGTGGCGGCGACCCTTATAAACTTGACGCAATCCTCAAAAGTGCCCCAGAATAATCTTCCGAACACCCATGGTCACAACACCAATAAGGGCGCGTTAATAATATTGATACGTAAAAAAAGTCTCACTATCCTCAGTCACCCTGCCATTATGCTTTTTTATTTCGTGTATTTTTGTTTTGTTGCCATCTATATCATATTCATAAGTATAATCCCAGCTTCCTGTGTCCAGGGCGTAGCCGTCTGATTTCCATCGTCTTTCCCAATCCTGGCTCACCTCATCGCCGTTTTTGTTATATCGATGAGTCAAGATTTCATATTGGCAGCCTTTTGTCTATTTTTTTTCAATCTGCCGGTTTTTTTCATCATATTTAAAAGTGGTATAAGCCACGGTATCGTTACCTTCATAAAGTTCTCTAAAAACTTCATTTCCCTTATGGTCAAATTTACTTATCGACTTTTGATGTAGCAAATTATAAGACCATACACTTGTATCAGTATTTTTTACATCATCATAAACCGTGGTTTTTAAATTTTGCAGTTGACCACGTCCGTCATATTCAGCCCGTGTAAGCTGCCTGTTCTTATTGTCATAAGTATAGCTACTCGCAACAAACCTGGTATTGTTTATAAAATTGTAATATTCCAACCTTGTAAGGTTATCATGTGCATCGTAAAAATTTGTCCAAAGGTCGCGAGTTCCGTCAAAGTTCATTTCGGTGGTTTTTTTCTTGCCTGTTGGAGTATAAGTGACAATACTATTAAAGCCATCAAAAATGGTTTGTTTCACCGAAATCTTTCTTCCGTTGCTATCTAAAAATGTATGGGTTGTTTCCTTCGAATTTGAATGTGAGATATCAACGTATTTTACCTTTCGCTTCTGCTGGGCCGCCCCCACAAATGCCACACAAAGTATAAACAGGGATAATGTAATTTTTTTAACGTACATGGTAAAAGGTTCGATTAAAGATATAAAATCTCCCCAAATTTGCCAGCATGAAAAAACTGCTGCTCATCCCCGTACTATGTATACTCATATCATGCCGTCCCAATTCAGGAAAAAATTCCACAAACGAAACTACCTCAAATAACACCAGGGCTACCGATTCAAAAAAATCGACCATAAAAATTAAAAAAGATAACATTCTTGAAAAATCCCCCGAAAAATTAATCGGTATATGGGCCGACAGCGTTGGCGGCAATGCAGTGTTTCAAATCGAAAAAAAGACCTTCTTTTACCCTGATAACAACGCCGGTTATAACTATAAATTTATTGGTGACAGCATACAGGTACACTATGATGGCTATTACCAAAGTTTCGCCTGGAAATTTAAAGGCAACGATACCCTGGTTTTAACCGGCCGTGATGGCATAACGCCGTTTTATAGGATGAAGGAATAACATAACTTTAGCCTCCTTGCACCAAGAGACGCAAAGTATTGCGTCTCTACAACCTAATCAACTACCCAACTTTTCCTAATCTCTAACCTCCGGTCTCTAATCTCTACTCTCTATGCCTTAATGTCATAAAAAAAATATTTCACTGCCAATAGCACCATAATGAGCTGACATACGTATATATAATTAAACTATTGTGCTATAATTATGTCAAAAACATACAAATACACGTTTTTTTTATTGAATGTGTTGTTTTTGATGGTTTTATTTATAAAATTGCTAAACAAAATTCAGGTTCAATAAAAGGATTATCATTGCAATGTCTGCTTTGAGTATAACTTAAAAACTTGGCAATAATATTGTTGATATGTGTAAAACAACGCGTCAGTATTATTGAAACAAATTAATACATTAGGACGTTCATAAATCGGAAGGATATATATGGAAGCTAAATTTTCGCCACGGGTAAAAGACGTTATACAATATAGCAGAGAGGAGGCCTTGCGCCTGGGGCATGATTATATTGGAACTGAGCACCTTTTGTTGGGTTTGATAAGAGACGGGGATGGGGTTGCAATAAAATTATTGAAAGAATTAACTGTTGATACAGCTAAATTACGCCGCTCTGTTGAGGATGCCGTAAAGGGCACCATCGGCACAAACGTACATATTGGCAGTATACCGTTAACCAAACAAGCCGAAAAAGTATTAAAGATAACTTACCTTGAGGCTAAAATTTTTAAAAGCGATGTAATAGGTACCGAGCACTTGTTGCTTTCTATTCTTCGCGATGAGGATAATATCGCATCACAAATTTTAACACAGTTTAACGTGAATTACGAAATTTTTAAAGGCGAGGTTGAGTCGCACAAAAACGACGTAACCGACGAGATGCCGGGTTCACCTACCGGGGGCGACGATGACTTTAAAGAAGAAGAATCATTCAGTCAGCCTAAAAAGGTATCGGATATTAAATCAAAAACACCTGTACTTGATAATTTTGGCCGCGATTTAACCAAAGCTGCCGAAGACGGTCGTCTTGACCCGATTGTTGGCCGCGAGAAAGAAATTGAACGCGTATCGCAAATCCTGTCACGCCGTAAAAAGAACAACCCTATATTAATAGGCGAGCCGGGCGTAGGTAAATCTGCTATTGCTGAAGGTTTGGCTTTGCGTATTGTACAGCGCAAGGTATCGCGTGTATTGTTTAACAAACGCGTGGTTACCCTTGATCTGGCGTCGCTGGTAGCAGGTACTAAATACCGCGGCCAGTTTGAGGAGCGTATGAAAGCCGTAATGAACGAGCTGGAGAAATCGCCCGACGTAATTTTATTTATAGACGAGATACACACCATAGTTGGCGCAGGCGGCGCTTCGGGTTCGCTCGACGCATCAAATATGTTTAAGCCGGCGTTGGCCCGCGGCGAAATACAATGCATTGGCGCAACCACATTAGATGAGTACCGCCAGTACATAGAGAAAGATGGCGCTTTAGACCGTCGTTTCCAGAAGGTAATGGTTGAACCTGCTACCCCTGATGAAACTGTGGAGATACTGAACCGCATTAAAGAAAAATACGAAGAACACCACGGCGTTACTTACACTCCGGAAGCTATTAACGCCTGCGTTACTTTAACCACCCGGTACATTACCGATCGTTTTTTACCAGACAAGGCTATTGACGCTTTGGACGAGTCAGGCTCGCGTGTGCATTTAACCAATATCCATGTGCCACAAAACATTTTGGATATCGAGCAGAAAATCGAGCTGATTAAGGTAGAAAAGAACAAGGTTGTACGCAGTCAGAAATACGAAGAGGCTGCCAAGCTGCGCGATACTGAAAAGCATTTGCTGGAGGAATTGGAGCAGGCTAAAGCTATTTGGGAAGCTGAGACAAAATCAAAACGTTACACTGTAACTGAAGATAATGTTGCCGAAGTGGTATCCATGATGACCGGTATTCCCGTTCAGCGTGTGGGCCAGGCCGACAGTTTGAAGCTGTTGAATATGGCTGATACCGTTGGCACCAAAATTATCGGGCAGGAAGACGCTATTAAAAAATTAACCCGCGCCATACAACGTACACGTGCAGGATTAAAGGATCCTAAAAAGCCGATCGGCTCATTTATATTCCTTGGTCCTACCGGTGTTGGTAAAACTGAGCTTGCCAAAGAGCTTGCCCGTTTTATGTTTGATACCGAAGATGCGCTGATACAAATTGACATGAGCGAGTACATGGAAAAATTTGCCGTGTCACGTTTAGTAGGCGCGCCACCGGGCTACGTAGGTTACGAAGAAGGCGGACAGCTGACCGAAAAGGTACGCCGTAAGCCTTATGCGGTAGTATTGCTTGATGAAATTGAAAAAGCACACCCTGATGTATTTAATATTCTGTTACAGGTGCTTGATGAAGGACAGTTAACTGATTCGCTTGGCCGCAAGGTTGACTTCAGGAACACCATCATCATCATGACATCGAACATCGGTGCCCGCCAATTGAAAGATTTTGGGCAGGGTGTTGGTTTTACCACCGCTGCAAAAACCACACAGGCCGATTCACACTCTCGTGGCGTAATCGAGAACGCGTTGAAACGTGCTTTCGCTCCCGAGTTTTTGAACCGTATTGATGATGTTATCGTGTTTAACTCGTTAGGTAAAGACGAAATCTTCAAAATTATCGATATCGAGCTTGGCTTCCTATTCAACAGGGTTAACATACTCGGATACAAAATTGAGTTGACCCTTGGCGCTAAAGAGTTTATTGCCGATAAAGGTTACGACGCGCAATTTGGTGCCAGGCCATTAAAACGCGCTATCCAGAAATACCTGGAAGACCCGATTGCCGAAGAGATACTTAAAGGCGAACTTGCCGAAGGCGATACCATGGAAGTGGATTACGATAAGGAAAGCGGTGAGATAAAAATTGTGGCCCGCAAAGCTGAAGGCGAGAACAAAAAGCCCGAGGAAGAAGAGCAAAAGTAATAATCCATACTTCGTATAATTTTTAAAGGCCTGCTATCAAATAGCAGGCCTTTTTTGCTTTTCGCGGAAACTACGCATGGGCTGAATTTACCCTCTCCTAATTATTAATTAATAAATAACTATAAATTATTAAAATCACATTAAAAGTTAAAAATTGCGGTTTTTACGTAAAAAATGTGCGGAAAACACCCAAAAAAATTGGGTGTTAATACGGGTCTGGCAACATGCATTTTTGCCTTATTTTTATGTCGCCCCTAAACCTTATTTGTTCGCGAGAACAAAAAGCCCTTGTTGAAAGCCACGGCTCGAAACAAGGGCTTAATATTTAAAGAAAGTATGCCATTCCTATCAAATTTCGAAGTCTTCAACCAGGCTGAAGGGACAATGCCATTACGTTTTTCAAATTAACACACCTTCAAATCATCAAATCATCCGCACATCTGCATATTCGCACATCCGCACATCAAACCCTCTTCTCCACTTTATCATAAAATCCGCCGAAATTATTCAGCCTGACAGCATCCTCCCTGAAAAAGTCTCCCGGGAAACCAAGTTGTATGGCACTTACTTCGTCAAGGCGTTTCAAATGGTCGGCGCTTAACTCAATATCAACCGTTTTAAGGTTATCTTCCAACTGGCTTAATTTGGTAGCCCCAACAATAGGTATTGACGAAAAGCCCTGCTGCATGGTCCATTTTAACGCAACATTGCCGGGTGTTGTACCAAGTTCTTCCGCAATGGCTATAACAACTTTGGTTATTTCGGTGCTGCGGTCATTACGGCGCACACTTTCGGCTTTTATGCGGCCCTGCTCGCCGCGCAGGTATTTGCCGGTTAACGCACCTCCACCCAATGGTGCCCATGGGGTAACGGTAATGCCGAAATGTTTAGCCATGGGTATCAACTCGCGCTCAGGAGTGCGGGATAGCAGGCTATATTCTACCTGCAAAGCTATAAACTGGCTCCAGCCCATCAGTTCGGCAAGCGTATTGCCCTTGGCAACTACCCAGGCCGGGGTATCGCTTATGGCGGCATAGGTTACCTTGCCTTGTTTTATTAAATCATCCATGGCGCGCATTACCTCATCAATCGGGGTTATATCATCCCAAATATGGAGATAAAGCAGATCGATAAAATCAGTTTTCAGGCGTTTGAGGCTTTCCTCAACACTGCGCATCATATTTTTGCGGTTATTGCCCGACGCGTTGGGGTTGGTGGTATTATCCTTAAGCGAATATTTAGTGGCCAGTACAAAATAATCGCGGTCGTGGTTGCTGATGTAATCGCCGATAATTTTTTCGCTGGTACCCATTTTGTATAAGTTGGCCGTATCAAAAAAATTACCGCCCGCATTGGCAAATGCGTCCATAATTTCGAAGCTGGCGTCTTTATCGGCGCCCCAGCCGGCCTCGGTACCAAAACCCATTGTACCCAGGCATAGTTCAGAAACTTTAAGACCCGAACGGCCTAATAATTTGTATTTCATATTTTTAAGCTTAATGCAGAAAGGAAAAAGCTGAAAGCAGCCTGTCCATGGTAAAGTTATGGATTGCAGCATTACAGATGAAACAATTATTGACATGTACTTGTAATTATTAAATAACAACTATCGCCATGAAAATCATAAACATTCATAAAACCACCACAATAACCGAAATACTTGCCTTACTGCAGCAAAAGCTAAACCCGCTCTTTCACGAGCAAAAACAAAGCGACATGAGTTTTGACATATCAGAAAAAAACGGCGCCGTTGAAATTTGGCAACCGGAAACTTACGAAGGCTTTTTATTCAGGATAGAACCACAAGGGACTCAACTCCACATTACCCGGTCGGAGCATTATGTTGATGACGTAAATTCGATAACCGTAGAATCTATCCTTAACTCCCTGTTCGAAGAGCTGGCGATGGACGGTAACGTAACCCTGGTTTTAGAAGGATAATAATTTTCTGTAGCTTTAAATATAAAAAGCTGCCTATGTTACCAAAAACTTGCTGTCTATCGTTTTTTTTGCTGTTCGCTGTATTGACATACGGGCAAACAAAGACGTCGGCTGTACAGAAACCGGCAGCAGTTATCAAGGGGGTAAATATCGGTGAACCTGTAATAGTGAAGGACGATACGCTCTTTAAGTTTTACAGAGGTCAGGGCTTATTCGACACTAAGGAAAGGGCCCGCGTAGTCAGCAGCCGTATAGCCGATATTATATCCAGGATTGACTTTAATCCGGATTCGATAGTGCTAAAAAACGACTCTGCTAACTCCTCCATCACCTATAATTCCCAGCTGCTATTAGCTATTACTGATGAAGATGCCAAATTTTCCGAACTAGACAGGCCGCAGCTTGCCGCTAGCTATGTAACTATTTTAAAGAAAAACCTGGGCAGTGTTTTTGAAAGTAACAGTGTTAAAGATGTTATCATCAACATCCTCGAGGCGCTGGCTGTTGTGATAATCCTGCTTTTACTTATTTGGCTGGTAAACCGCGCATTCAGGTGGCTAAAGCTAAAAATGATTAAAGCGTGGGAAAGCCGGATCGCTAAATTAGGAAAGAAGGGGGCGCCGGTAAGATACGCCAACCGGATTTTGCCAGTTCTTACAAGCTCGCTACGTGTGCTGCGTTTATTTGTAATCGTATTATTGGTTTATCTTGCATTACCTATCGCATTCCTCATTTTTCCTTGGACGAAAGCTATTGCCAACCAGCTGCTTGGCTACGTTATCAACCCGGTTAAAAACATTTTGCTCGGCATATTACACTACATACCCAACCTGTTGACTATTGCAGTAATTTATCTTGCAACCCGGTATATTGTAAAATTAGTAAAGTTTATTGCAACCGAGATTGAAAACGGGGCAATCATCATAAAAAACTTTTACCCCGAATGGGCCAAACCAACTTATAACATTATCAGGGTATTACTTTATGCTTTTATGTTTGTGATGATATTCCCGTACCTGCCTGGCTCCGATTCGAAAATTTTCCAGGGGGTAACTGTTTTTTTAGGCGTGCTATTTTCGCTCGGCTCGTCGTCAGCAATTTCAAACATGGTGGCGGGCCTGGTACTTACTTACATGCGCCCGTTTAAAATTGGTGACCGTGTAAAAGTTGGGGAAATTACCGGCGATATTATTGAGAAGAACCTGCTGGTAACACGGATTCGTACCATTAAAAACGAAGATATTACAGTACCAAATTCAACCATATTAGGCGGTGCTGTGGTCAATTACACTACATCATCAAAAAATTTGGGGTTGATATTGCACACCAGCATTACCATTGGTTATGATGCGCCGTGGAGTATTATCCATGGTTTGATGATTGATGCCGCTTTGGCTACAGAGGGGATAATGGCAGAGCCTAAGCCATTTATTTTACAAACCGACCTGAATGACTTTAACGTTACCTACCAGGTGAATGCCTACACTTCACAGTCGCACAAAATGGCCTTGATTTACTCAAATCTACATCAGCAAATACAGGACAAATTTAATGAAGCAGGTGTGGAAATTATGTCACCGCATTACACAGCATTGCGCGTTGGAAACACCATACAAATCCCGGATGATTACAAACCGAAAGATTACGTAAAGCCTGGCTTTAAAGTCCAGAAGGAGCAATAAGCAATGATATTAGTGATGATATAGAAATGCAGCTACCTTACCCAATCCAGCTAAACTTATATTCAAGCCCGGGGTTTTTCATCCGCTCGGCAACGCGTAATAAACGGGTGGGCAGGTTCATGATATAATCACGGGCTTTTTCGCCGGTTTCGTTAAGGTCAACCATGCTTTCAATGTGCCAGTCTTCTATCAGTTCTTTTAGTATATCAACATAGTCAATAGCGGTGTAAACACCCAGGCGTTGTGCGGCATCAGTAAAATGACCGAAGGTTTGGCCTATTTTTAAACCAACTTCGCGCAAAAAGTGCGCCGGCATAACAATTTTTTTGCGCATCATATCCTCAAAAGCAATCATTGCCTCGCTTGGATCAACCTCAAATATCTTTTCAATAAAATATTTATAGGCCTTGGCATGGCGGGCTTCGTCGCTGGCGATAACGCCGCACATTTTTGACAACAGTGTATCGCCATCTTTTTTTGCAGCCGAAGCGACACGACGGTGAGAAACATTAGTGGCCAGTTCCTGGAACGAGGTATAAATAAAGTTACGGTATGGATCGTGCCCGGTACCGATGTCAAAACCATCGGATATTAAATATTGGGTAGATATTTCCATCATCCGCATATTTACACGGCCCGACAGGTAGAGGTATTTGTTTAATAAGTCACCGTGGCGGTTTTCTTCGCCGGTCCAGTGCCGGGTCCATTGCATCCAGCCACCTGCTTCATCGTCAGACACGCCTTCAACCATGGTTAACCACGACTCGTAAGTTGGTAAAGCTTCTTCGGTAATGGTATCGCCAACTAAAACAGCTATCAGGTCGTACGATAAGCCCTGGGCGCTTTCACGCAGTTCCTTGATTTCGCTGAAGAAAGTATCGCGCGATGAATCGGGCAAAAAATCAGATGGTTGCCAGATGGTATCGATGGGTTTCAGGTATTCATCCTTTTTTTCAAGCATGAATTTTTCGATGTGTTGCATCACCTCGCGTCGCTTATCGTCAAAAAATCTCATAGTAAATATTAATGGTGCAAAGTTAGCTATTTATAACCACAATAAAATTATCATTTTTGCGCGCCATAACCTATGGCGTCTTTCATGCAATCGGGCAGGTTGTTCACCGAGGGGGCCCCGTTAAAAATAGAAAAATTAGTATTATAATCCCATAACATCCCGGGGATGTTTAATGTTTTAAGTGATTGCCTTACTGTTTTAATATAGCGGCAACGGCTGTCAATATCGGCGTACTTATTATATACGCCATATTCGCCGCACAATACCGGTACGTCATATTTTGTTGCCCAGTTTTTTACAATCTGCAGCTTATCGCGCACCGATTGCTCGTTCCCGTCTAACTTATATTTGTTATAATTCTTCTCTCCGTCAGTATTTTTTGCCTTCGTGTTCAGCGCCGGAAAAGTTGCCTGGTTGTATGGAAACGGCACACCGGTGGTGCTTTCCTGGGCGCCGATCCACTCCGCTCCCTGGTGCGTAA
Source organism: Mucilaginibacter flavidus (assembly GCF_024055575.1). GTDB lineage: Bacteria > Bacteroidota > Bacteroidia > Sphingobacteriales > Sphingobacteriaceae > Mucilaginibacter > Mucilaginibacter flavidus. Next base: position 9,530 of record NZ_JAMXOE010000045.1, read on the forward strand.
ACAAAAAAGGTTCATAAAAATGAAAGGTATATATAACATTTTCGTCGGCCAGCCGTACAAACCGGCTCAATTCATAGATGCTGTTATAATTTGAGGCGCCTATAATTAAAGTTCGTTCTTTATCAATCTTTCTGATGGCAGTCGTAATGTTGTAAGCGGCGCCCTTCCAGGTTTCGGGATTCATGTGCGGTGGCTCGTTGTATAACTCGAAAAACAGGTCGTCATGATTTACATGCAGGTACCTTTTGGTGAGTTTTGTCCACAAATCAATTAGCTTCGGGGTCTCGGTATTGTAGTTGTTATCATTAAAGTTACCATTGTGATAATCAATTATAACCTTAAACCCATAAGCATGGCACTGTTTAACAAATTTATCAATGTGGGAAAATAATTGCCCGAACGGAGTTTGTTGGGATTCAAAATACGCAAACGCTACAGGAAGCCTAAGGCTTTTAATACCGAGGCGTTTTAAAAGCTCAAAATCAGCGGTTTTTAACGGAGTTTTAGCTAAAATATCTTTATTCCAGGTTTGTTCGTACCATGAAATAGAGATTCCGTTATCGAGGCTTTTGGCCCGCTTGAAAGCCATTTGTCGAAAATTTGGGGTGGTTGGATTACTTTTTGCTATATCAGCAGGCGCAGCAATCAATAACATAAAAATAAATATGTTTTTTAATAACGCGCCAACAGTGTAATGAATATGTTTATATGTGCAAAACATGTGCTTAAACGTATTAAATATTTTGAGTTACTTTATACGAATTAAATTTATTGATAACAACAATCCTATCATAATTTAAGAAAACCTAACTAATGTTTGTCCAACTAACAAAAGAAGAACTAAACAAAGAAATCTCAAAGAAGGCCTGGTACCAGACCAATAATATCATTTGGATGATATTGTTTGTTTATCCCTTGTTCAGCATTGTTGATTTTATATTCGCCAATAATTATTGGCTGCAGTTCTTTATTGCACGTATTATCACCGACCTTGTTATTTTAGGGCTTTACAGCATTTTTCAACGTAAGAACTACAATTTCCGGATATTATTACATATTTCATTATTTTTAATATCAGTCACTTCGGCTTTATTATGTAATATAGTTGATATTGGCGAGTTAAACGTTTATTACTTATTGTTCGGTGCTATATTCCTGTTTTTTAACCTGCAGGTGTTTTGGGAGCCCATCAACTCCGTTTTACAGGCATTGCTGGCATTGGTGCTGCTTGGCATATTTTTTATTCTGTTTAGCCAGTATAACCTCGAAACTGTTTTGCAAAACGGCGGTACGGTATTTTTCATCATCGCCCTGGTATCCTGTTTTGTGCCGGGTGCGCGTTATAAAATTATCGAACGTGATGTACGCTCACAGCTGCTAATCACCAAATCGAACGAGCAGCTAAAAGAGCAAAACCGCGATATTGCCGAGAAGAATAACATTATTGATGCCCAGTACGACGAACTGCGTAAGCTTGATAACCACAAAAACAACTTTATAAATATTGCCGGCCACGATTTAAAGAACCTTGCGGGTTCAATAATCATGAGCAACAATATGATTAAAGAAGAAGGGTATCGCCTTAGCGCCGACCAAACCGAGTTTGTAGGCTATATTGCCGAATCGGCCACAAAAATGCAGTACCTGCTTAATAAGCTGATGGACGTTAAGGAAATCGAGTCGCCCGAGATGCGGTTTAAGCTCGAAGTATTCGACATTAACTCCGAGGTTCAGCATATATTTAAAGGGTTAACTGAAACCGCTCAAATGAAAAACATTCATTTGATTGACGAGATACAAAAAACACCTATAAATGTTAACCTCGACCGTGTTTTTGCGGGACAGGTTTTCCAGAACTTACTATCAAATGCAATTAAATTTTCGCAAACAAACAACAATATCAAGGTTGTAACCAGTTTACAGCGCCAGAAGTTTGTTTTTGAAATAATAGACGAAGGTATTTCAATTGGCCAACGGGAGCTTGATGACATGTTTAACAAACTTAATGCGTTAACCGAGGCATCGGAGCATACCGAAAACCGGGTTGGGTTAGGCCTTTCGATAGCAAAATTGATGACCCAGGAAATGGGCGGTGAAATATCGTACAGAAGCGATGATCACGGAAACTATTTTAGAGTTGAATTTTACGTAATAAACTAATATTGACAAACCAATGAACAAATTTTTTACCTTATTAGCCCTTGTATTTCTTTTAAGTAAGGCATCATTGGCCCAGAGTGTGGTGTCCTTCAAATCATTAGGGCACGCTGACGACGCCATTTACGGAATGAGCGGCGCAAGTTCTATCTACGTTAAGATTTCGCCTATGGTGGAAATGAACGGGAGTAAGCTGGTATTATATTTTGAGCCTTCGCAGGCCTTGTTAAAAGATCATTCTTTTATCAATATAATTATCAACGATAAACCCGCTTACAGCGCACGATTAGGTGCCGATACCATTCAAAAGGTAATACTTAACCTTAGCCGGGCCGATCTTTCGCCGGATCATTACCTTAAAATTCAGGTTAAAACGCTGTTAGCCATCAGCGACGATATCTGTAAGGATTTGGATAACCCCGCCATGTGGCTTAAGGTTAAGGACTACTCCTATTTATCGTTGGTTAAAAATTCAAAAACCGGCTTGAGCGACGTAAACATCAGCAATTGCTTCGATTCAAAAAGAGCAATTGTTTACCCCGCCGATCCAAGCCTTAAAGACTTAAAAGCCGTTGCATGGGCTTACGCAAGGCTGAAAAGAATTTCGGGCAGAAAAATATCTGTTTATGAAGCAACCGCAGTGCCTGACAGCGTAAAAAACTACATCCAGGTTGGCGCCTTAGGTGCATTGCCAGAAGACAAGCGCTCGCTGATCAAAGTATCGCCACAGTCAAAAGAAGGTATATTATACCTTTCAAAATCCATGTCGTCTTCTACCGATACCATTACTCAAATGGTTAACGAAAAAGGCGTAATGGTTGCTCACAAATCGGTTGCTACATCATCTTCACCAGCCGAAATATTGTTTGTTAGCGGCGGCGACGATGAAGGTTACGAAAAAGCTATCACAGCCTTAGGTAATATCAACATATTAAATTCAACTTTTGGTGATTACCTTTTAGTCGACGCAGCATCAAACACTCATTTTAAGAGCATCGATGAAAACCGGTCGAAGTTATCGCTGAAACAAATTGGTGGTTCAAGCGACTTCCTTTCTGGCATTGGTTCGTTAAAAAGTGCATATAGCTTTAAAAACAGCGACTTTAACTTTACACCAAAAGAAGTTGAGATACGCTTTATTGGTAACTACAGCGGCTTAAGCCCTGGTGATAGGGGTTACTTTAACATTTACCTTAACGGTTTGCTTATAAGCAGCGAAAAGCTTGACGCCTCTGGTAAATTAAATACCTCGGTAACAATTAACCGTTATCAGCACCACAAATACAATACATTGGAGGCTGAGTTTAGGTTCTTCCCATCAAACGGATTGTGTAAAAACAGCTTTATAAACTTCTTTGGCGAGATTGATGCTGAGAAATCATACCTCGAGTCGAAAAACCCATTCATCTCAAGCGACCTGAGCTTTTACCAATATCCTGAAGCATTTAACAGTGGTACTACCCGCATTATCGTATCAAAGGAATATGCAAAATATGCAGCTGGCGCCATTGGCGAAATTATTTACGAGCTGAACAACAACATCAACTCAAACAACTTCCCTGAGTTTGCTTTCTCATCAGACGTTCCTGCCGGCGACTTAAAGAAATACAACATTATAGCGCTGTTAAGTAAAGAAGATAAGCTGATGGGAGAATTTCCGGATGCGCCGATAAATTTTAAAGAAAACTTCCGCTTATATAATGCCGAAAATAACAAGGCGGTATATTCACTGTCTGATACAACATCAAACGGCTTGGCGCAGATTTTCTACGGAAGAAGTAATAACGCCACGCTGGTATTAACCGCAACCGGCACACACATTTCCGAAGCATTGACAGCGGCCGCACGTTCAATTACCGAGCAACTTTCAACCCTGTCAAGCAACGTGTGTGTTACCGACGTTAACTCAAACAAATACCTGTTCAACATCAATAAATCAAGCGAAAATATTGAATATGTTGATACCAAGAGCGCTATCACACAGTTCTGGGAAAAATATAACCTGTATATATTATTGGGTATACTAGTGCTGATACTGCTATCGTTCCTGTTTGTTCGTTCAAGAGTACAAAGGTCGCAGGAATTATATAACGACTAATTATCGTCGCTTCAATTGATTATATGAGTAACCTTAGCTTATGCCGCATAGGCTAAGGTTACTTGATAAAATTGTTTTAACACTTTACTGAAACTGAATAATATGTCAATTCCTGAACTTTTGGTTAATGATGGTTTTATATCCAGGCAAGATCGGGAAAAGATTAATGATTTATCTGCCACCACCGGCCAGTCATTTATCAAAATAGCGTTAAACTTCGGGTACATTTCCCGTAAAAATTACGAACGCTCGTTAACAAATGCAGGTTACGTTTTCCAGCCCATCAGGGAACTTGCGTATGACGCAGACGTACTCAGCAAAATAGAACTAAAGTTTGCCGACCAGCACGTTGCACTACCTTTACGTATTGAAAACGGCAGGGTTATAACCGTAATGGCCGACCCGTCAAACCAGTTGTTTATTGATTTCATAAGGTTTACTTACGACTGTGAGCCTGAAATTATATTAGCATCTGACCTTGATATTACCTGGTTAAGCCACAAATTAACCGGCGACAAATATGTAAAGTCGGCAGTTTTCGAATTGCTGAACCGCGACCCTAACAGTTCGGCATTTATTACCTTTTCAACCGGCCAGCTTGCCTTCCTTTTTATCCTGTTAGGTTTGGTGACTATCGGGTTGGTTGTAAGCTTCAAAAACACATCTATTATTATCAATATCCTCATCAGCTCGTTCTTTTTGGTGGCGATATTGTTTAAGCTGTTTTTGGCGCTTATGGGCTCTCGTTTTGAGCTGCACCAGGCGGTAACCCGCGAAGACCTGCGCGAAATTGTGGAAGACGAACTGCCTATATATACCATTTTATTACCGGTGTATAAGGAAGATAAGCTGATAAAGAAGCTGATATGGAACCTGCAAGCACTCGACTACCCACGCGAAAAGCTGGATGTAAAACTGCTGATAGAAGAGGATGACGATAAAACGCTAAATGCAGTTCGCAACCTGGACTTCCCAGCCATATTTGAGGTCGTGGTGGTGCCGTTCCACATGCCTAAAACAAAGCCGAAAGCCTGTAACTACGGCCTTCATTTTGCACGCGGTAAATATCTAACCATTTACGATGCGGAAGATATCCCCGATACCGACCAACTGAAAAAGGTAGTGTCGATGTTTGGCAAACTGCCATCGAATTACATTTGTATCCAAAGCGCGCTAAACTACTTTAACCGCAACGAGAACTTTTTGACCCGTATGTTTACCCTTGAGTATTCATATTGGTTTGATTATATGTTGCCAGGCCTCGATACCCTGGATATCCCTATCCCCTTGGGTGGTACCAGTAACCACTTTAAGCTGGAAAACCTGGTTGAACTTGGTGCCTGGGATCCGTTTAACGTAACCGAGGATGCTGATTTGGGCCTGCGCGCATATGCAAAGGGGTATAAAATTGCGGTTATTAACTCCACCACATACGAGGAGGCTAATAACGAGCCTATCAACTGGATTCGCCAGCGTTCACGGTGGATTAAAGGCTATATGCAAACGTACCTGGTACACATGCGTAACCCGGTTGCACTTTGGAGAAAATTAGGCTGGAAAGGTTTCCTTGGTTTTAACTTCTTTATCGGAGCTACACCACTTACCTTTTTGGTGTACCCGTTTTTGCTGGCCATTTTCATAAGCTACCTGGTGTTCGACCTTTCGACCATTCGCACACTGTTCCCCGACTGGATTTTGTTTATGTCGATATTTAACCTGATGGTAGGTAATATATTGATGATTTATATAAATATGATGGCAGTGTTTAAAAGGCGGTATTACGAGCTTATCCTTTTCTCTATCGCTAACCCGGTATACTGGCTTATGCACTCGGTTGCTGCCTTTAAAGGCCTTTACCAATTAATTGTTAAGCCGTTTTACTGGGAAAAAACAGAACACGGGCTTAGTAAAGTTAACAATCCAACAAACATTGTTAAATGAGAAATCAATCCAGATATCTGTTACTTATCACCATTTTATTGGCGATTTATTACCTGGTATTAGGTATACACTTAAATCATTTAGGTTACATAAGCCAGGAGGCAATGTTTTACATTGAAAAAACCAAAATCGTTGTCGACGGTTTGGGCAACAGGCTTAAGGTAATGGGTTTAACTGCCCCTATATTGCCATTTTATGCTTCATTTATATTTTCGGCAATAAGCGCCCCGCTGGCGCCGGTTATAGCTTCTTCAATAATTACTGCACTGTTATTCTTTTTAATAGGGAGCGCATTAATGAGGAGGGCCAAAGATGAATTTTACCTGTTTATATTGCTTATCATATTTATATTCCATCCGGGTATTTTATATGCCGCTTGTTCGGGAAAATCAATCGCGCTGGTAATGGTCTTCTTTTTCATGTTCTTTTTTAACTTGATAAAGTTCTACAATTCAAACACCACGTTCCACGTATCAATTGCCAGTATAAGTTTGGTGTTGCTCATATTTTGCGATTATAAGTTCATTTGGCTTACCTTATTCTTTATCCCGCTGGTATTGTCAATAACTATAAAAAGCTTAAACCTGGGCGAGCAGGAGTCTATTTTCAGGCTGTTTATCAGCTTCAACAACCCGTCGCTGCGGCGAAAGCTGATCAACAAAACGTTTGCGCTTTATATTATCCTGTTCGTGCTGCCGCTGGCTTGCATTGTTTGTTACAAGCTCCTGAACTTAACACACGCACAGGACTTGAACTATTTTAGCGAAAGCCCTTATGCTACATGGACGGTACTGGCAGACAAGCTGAGCTTCGACCAGCTATCAACCAGTACGGTTTACCAGATTCCCGAAACATCTATTTTAATATCGGCGAGGGTGCTGCTGTTTTGTCCGCTTATTTTGGTGGCCATTTACCTGTTCAGGAACAGTATGTACCAGGTTTTAACGCTGCTTACCCCATTTGCATTTATCGAGTTTTTACACATTAAATACGAGAAAGTATTTTTAGCTCAAGAATACTATCTAATATTCGTTGTACTGGCTCTGCTTTGTATTTTGTATAAGGCACAAACTATTCGTAACCAAACCATATTAAAAACCATAGTTGGTGTTTTAACACTGGTGCAATTGTATACGGGCTATATCTTCCTCAAAAACTCCTCACTTACCGAGGAGAAGAACTTTATCACCGTATTGCTTAACCGCGAGCCTGACACCCACCAGGATGAAAATCGCCAGTTGGCTAATTACATAAACCACTTGCCCGAAGGCTCCCACGTGTTGGTTGATGACGCAATAGCCTTCCCAATAGTGGCGTTTACCCGCGACAAAAAAGACTTGCAAAGGTTAACATTGCCTTACCAGAACAGCTATTTAAGTGCTATTGAAGCACCCGATAAATACGACGATTACGTACTGCTTGCTTCCGAAAAAAACGAAGTAACCGGCTTTACGCAGCTAAATAATAAATACATACCGGTAGTTAAAAAAGCCAACAGCGCCCTAAAGTTACATCGTGTATACGAAACAAGCGATTGGGTACTGTATAAAGTGTACGAATAGTAGTCGGAAGAGTCGGTAAAGTCTCAAAGAAAAAGAACGTCCTGGTTAGCATCAGGACGTTTATTATTTCCCCAAAATTTTCACTCTTTCTATTTGTGCTTGCTCCCCGCCTTTCGTTCTTTACGGACTTCTTCGAAATTAAACCATCTTGCAACTCCCTAGTCCTATGTTGAGTTAATTACTAAAAACTCAAAAATGAACAGATTAATTCTAATAGCATCCTTTATTATAGGATTAGGCTTTATGGCCAGCGCACAGGTTACCAAGAAATCGCCGGAGCAGCGTGCAGCTCATCATACTAAGGCGTTGCAAAAAAAGCTTAACCTTAGCCAGGAACAGGCCAAGCAGGTAAATGCGCTATTTTTAACACAGGCGACCCGCATGGACAGCCTGAAAAACAGCAACCCTTCGGATGACAAAAAGGGTAAACAACTGGCCGCTAAAAGCATCAGGCTGGCAACAAAAAAACAAGTATTTGCCGTTTTGAACGACGAACAGAAAACCAAGTTTGCTGCCTGGGAAAAAAAGCACAAAATGAAACACAAAGAGCACCAGGCTCCTAAAGACGCGGTTGAAGGATAATTTTGACGAGACCGGAGATTAGAGATCAGTGATTAGTGAACATGAATCTTCGGTGTGATTAAAACTGTTGATTTGCCGGCTTTCGAAAGGAGCCGGCTTTTTTTCTAAACCTGTACAGCCGAATAAATTACTTTGTCACGGCTGTCAGTATTCCAGGCCCAGTTTATAGTTGTATTTTTCTTGCCGGTACTGCCAAGCTTGCCCCAATAACCTGATGGGTACAAATCGTGCGCAAGCGGTCCGCTGACAACAATCACCACGTGGCCATGACTTTGCGGAGGCACATTTTCTCCACCTTTTAATCCGCCCACAACCAGCCAGCCATCATCGGCTTTTGCCTTTGCTTCTACTCCATCGGCCAGTTGTTGCCAATCAGCTAATTGTATTTGATCTACAATATTATCTGCCTGGCCGGTTAATATGACAGATAAATCAGCCGAAACAGCTTTTACAAAGCCGCTGCAGTTATCTGCATTTGCGTCGAAGTTGGCTTCACAGGTGTCGATTATTTTTTGTGCGATAGGGTTCATATTGTTGATTAAGGTTGTTTAATTCCCAAACTTAGGAATTAAATACTTAAAGTCAAACAGTTACGGGGTAACGCAGCAAGGGGGGCACTTTTAAAAGACAAATCTTTTATATCGCAAAGTAGTCAATAGCTAATGCGCCGGCGACAATCAGTAATCCAAAAAATTCACGCGTTTTCTCAATATAAGGTTTTTCGGCCTGCATGGTTTCAACAATGCTGGGCCTGTTGTATTTCATCATCCAATCGCGAACCCCATCTTTCGCGAAAAACAAAATAATTGCATACACCAGGTAAAAAGCAATGGCAGCAAGATAAATTACCGGGTAATATAATCCATAGGCAACCAAACCGCAGCACACGGCGGCAACCATATAAATTGTTACCCACAGTACGGCGTCAACATCGTTAAGGTTTACATAAGCAAAGCCTAAAAAGGCGACGCAGAAAATTATGTTCAGTATAATCAGTATCATGATAGTATTATAGCGGCCAATTTATAAAATCTGCCTTAAAGACTATAATTTATCTGCGCAAAAAAACACAAAAAGCCCCGTTCGGTCGAACAAAGGCTATTACTGCGTGCAGTGTTTGTGTTTAATACCAGCGCCCCCGGTCTGCCCGGCTACCGCCGTTAAACAGGTTTAGCAGCAACAGGATAACTGCAATAACAATTATTATGTGTATGGCGTCCCCGCCAACGTGGAAGGCAAAGCCCCCAAGCAGCCAACTGATTACCAGGATAACTACGATAATATAAATTAAACTTCTCATAATAATTGAACCCCAGACGGTTGCGATTGTTTTAGATATGGAAATTAAATGATTGGGAGCGAGTTGATCTTAATTTCATTGGTGGTCAATTTTTATCCGGGAGTGATATTAAAAATCCCGCAGCTATCTTATATATTTAAGCATGAGAAAATTGACATGCTCTTTGGGAATAATTTTCATGTCGCTGTCGATTGGCTGCGAACGGACCGGCCTTAAAAAATACTATACCAGAATATCGCCGGAAGAATTTGCAAGCTATGATTCTGTAGTGATGACTGTAAAGTCAAAGTACGGCAAGGTATATCACGCATACAAACGTTCAAGGAGGAAGTTTATGAATAATTCCCTAATTTTCGAAAAAAGCATAAATGGCGAGAAAGCGCTTTATAAAATGCAGGGAGATGCAGAAATAAAGAACGATTCCACTTTTATTATGTATGGCTCACCGCTCCTGGTAGTTGGTGATACTGTAAATTGGGTGAAAGGATTATGGTTTTATAGACGCAGTAACGGCGGGACAACCTACTATAGCGCGGATTCTTTGCCACATAACCCTCCTGAAATTAATTACCAAACAATATCGACCGGAATTTACAAATATGCCGGTGGCAAACTTATTAAAGTTTCTTCAAAACAAACAGAAGAAGCTTTGAATGAGATAAATGCACAGGGTTTCATTTATTTACCCAATCCGGGGCGTTTTTTCGAATTGGTAAGATTTGACCAAATTAAATAATTATTCGGTTAACCAGTTGTTTCAATTTCAATATTTGCCGGGTTATTTTGCTGCCGCGATAGATTAAAAATTTCAACAAAAAGAGTCAGCGAGCATAAAAAGGGAATATAAAAAATCACGTCGTTATTAACCAGCAGCCAGGCATATCCAAAATCGTCATATAAAATTGGGCCAAAATATGTTACAAGGTGGCATAGTAGCAGCAACCCGGCAAATCCCCAATAGTATCGCCGGATATTACGATTGCGCACGAAAGCGAAGGTGATAAGCATATACGCTGTGCTTACTTTGCCTGTTATTTGCATTAGAAACTGCATCTGGACTATATTATAATTGGCTGAACCAAAAAGCGTTGTTAATGGTAAAAGAAAGATAAGCGCCTGGCCGCAGAAGAAAACAATTAAGCCCGACCTAATCCATTTTTTTTCTTTAAAAATCTTTAATACCCATAACTGGCCAATGTTAATAATAAGTACAAACAAGCCAGCAGAGATTGTTAGCCAAAAAAATTTCACCAGCGACATATGATGAGTCGGCCGGCTAAAATTTGTAAAAACGGTCTCATCAAGATACCAGAACTTAAAAATGCCGAACACAATGTATAAGGCACTTACTACAAGCATAAATATGGCTATGCTTTTGTTAATCTTCATTGATAGTGTTTTAGGTCTATAATTGCTGTTTTATTTTGAACTAAAGATAGCCGTTAACAATCATTTTATCACCCAACTTTTCAAGAATCTTGCAACGCCGTAGATTACGAACCGCCACAAAACAAGAAACCCCTAGCTCACTGAACTAAGGGTCTTGATAAGATTTGGCACCGACCTACTCTCCCATCCGCTAACCAGCGGACAGTACCCCGGCTCTGGCGGGCTTAACTTCATTGTCCGGATTGGAAATACGTATAAAACAAGAAAGCCGCTCATCGAATGATGAACGGCTGCTTGATAAGATTTGGCACCGACCTACTCTCCCATCCGCTAACCAGCGGACAGTACCCCGGCTCTGGCGGGCTTAACTTCATTGTCCGGATTGGGAAATACGTATAAAATCGAGTAGGAAGTAAGGGATTATTTCCCTTACTGTCCTCTCACACCACCGTACGTGCCGTTCGGCATACGGCGGTTCAATAAACATTAACAGTTTTTCAGCGGGGTGGTGA
>NZ_JAMXOE010000046.1 GCF_024055575.1 Mucilaginibacter flavidus
TGTTTTCTTTCCTTGCATGCGCTAATATACTAATAATCAATGTTTTAATCAATATTTCAAAGAACTTTATTTGCAAGCCCTTATTGGCTAGCTTAGTTGCGCAACGGCCACGCAGCGAAGAGAGGGAGGTCCAGCGAAGCGTCGACCGGGTGAGTAAACTCTGCGAGCGGCGTTAATGCAAATGCTTCGCGTCTTTCTTCCCCTAACAAATCAACTTAAACCCCAACCCCCGTAAATTCATTATCTGTATGCCGGGTTCGTCCTTCAATATCTTCCGGATATGCGTCATAAAAACATCCATGCTGCGGGTGTTGTAATAGCTGTCTTCGCCCCATATTTTCAGCAGGGCTTCCTGGCGTTCCAGCACATCGTTTTTCTTCATTATCATCATTTGCAATAGTGCGCATTCTTTAAAGGATAGCGAATGTTCTCCGGATGATGTTGTTAACCGCTGCTGCACGGTATCCAACCGGCAATTGCCAAAGGAATATACTTTGGGGCTTTCATCAGTTATTGCATCCGGCTGTGTTTTGAAAAGGTGCAATAGGGCCTCCATGCGCACCAGCAGCTCGTCCATGCTGAAGGGTTTTTTAAGGTAATCATTACCACCGGATTTAAAACCTTCCACCACATCGGCAGTTAACACTTTTGCACTCAGGAATATGATGGGCAAATCAGGCTGGAATTTGCGAAGTTCTTTTGCCAGCGTGTAGCCATCTTTCGAAGGCAGCATAATATCAAGCACGCAGATGTCGGGTTTAAAAGAAGCGTAAGCATCCATCACCAGGTTACCATCAGCGACAGCCTGCACGTTATAGCCGCTGCTTTTCAACCCGTCGCTTACAATGCGCGACAGGAACGGCTCGTCTTCCACGTATAATACTTTCAGGTTCATGATGCAGCAGGTAAGGTAATAATAAAACAAGTGCCGTTGCCGGGTTCACTTTTAACTTTAATGGTACCGCCATGCCTTTCAACCATTTGTTTTACATAATACAGGCCCAATCCGGTGCCTTTAATGTCGTGCGTATTGCCATCAGCCGGGATGCGGTAAAACTTATCGAAGATATTTTTATGGTAGATTTTATCAATCCCCGGGCCGTTATCTTTAAAACTAATGGTTACCGTTTTATCATCGCACGCACAGCTAATATCCAAAACCAAACCGGTGCCTGAATATTTTATGGCATTCTCGACCAGGTTATAAAAAATGTTGGTTAAATGCACAGGGTCGCCAAATACAAAGCATGGCTCGGCAGAGGGCTTGAATACAATTTCCGACCCGCTGTTTAACAATTGCAGCTGCATGGAAGTAATTACCTGCTGCAAGCCTGTTTGCACATCATAAAGCTCGGTGTTAAACGGTATTTCCGCATCTTTTTCATTGCCGATGTTCAGGGCCTTCTCCACCATCAAATCTAACCGCTGCAATTCGTGCCGGCTTATGTCGAGGTAGTTTTGCATAGTTTCCGGTTGCTCCGCCAGGTTATATTTCTGGATCGATTCGAGCGCCAGGGATACCGTTGCGATAGGGGTTTTAAACTCGTGCGTCATGTTCCGGGTAAAATCGGCTTTGGCATCAGCATACAGCCGTACGTTGCGCAGCAGCCTAATGATAAAGTAAAAGGCGGCACATGTAAGCAATAGCATCAGCAAGCAGGACGCCACGTAATATCGCATACGGTACCATATAACATTGTTTATAGCCGGTAATATCAATTGATAACGGTAATGCTCCTGTATGCCATAAAGGTATTTTTTACTGGCGTAGGCGGGTGCCAGGCCCTTAGGTACATCACCACCACGCAGGCCGGTCATGCTGTAGTTATACAGGTTATAGTAAATGGGCGAGGTGATACCCATTTGCTGCAGGCCGGCAGCCACTTCTTTTTTCATGGCGACAAGCGATAAACTGTCTACAGTGCTTAGTTGCGCCGCTGTAAGCCCGGTATTGGTGGTAGCCGGGCCTCTGTTTCGTTCTATTGCAGGTTTATCCTTCAGGCTAAAATTCATTGATACTGATGTACTGTCATCGTCGCTGTTGATCTGGAAATTATACGAAATACCGAGGGCTTTCATATTGTCGAACGCCTGTCGCAGCTGGGCCCATTGCGGCGAGAGGAAAAGCTGCTTTACACGCGGCAGATTTTTGGGCTTTTCGAACGAGGTAACGCTGCGGTACATTTGTGCCTGTGCCGTGGTGCTCACAAAGTGCTCTATATCATCCTTCAATTGTTTTTGCTGAGCCGAAAAAAGCTGGCTAAGCCATACAGCCTGCAACCCTGTGCTCAATACGAGCGATAGCACTATTAATATGGTTGTATATTTCGACCTGAGCCTTTTCATGAGGTGAAGTTCCTTAAAATTTAGCTGTTTATCACCGCCTTAAGATACGATTTAACTCTATTTAACTGTAATTAACCCCCGTTTAGGAACAGGCGGGATAGTTTTGTTTAAAAAATAAACAAACATGAAAATGATATACAAAAAACTCTGCCTGTTATTAGCATTATCGCTGGCAGCAGGTGCAACAAGTTTTGCCCAGCAGGAACAAATAGATGAAGCCGCATTTGCAAAAATCAGGAATGCTGAACTGACCAACTCGCACATCCCCGAAATTGCCCATTACTTAACCGATGTTTCGGGGCCAAGGCTGCCGGGGTCGGAGGGCTTTAACCGGGCGGCTACCTGGGCCGTGGCTACCATGAAAAAGTGGGGCCTGGCAAATGCCGCAATGGAACCCTATGGCGAATTTGGCAAACAATGGGAATTGGAAGAATTTAGCATTGCTTTAAAAGTGCCCTACTATCAACCGCTCAGGGCCTACCCGGAGCCATGGTGCGGCAATACCAACGGTGTACAGCAAGGCGCCGTAGTGCTGCTCACCCCAAAACAAGCCGCCGATACAACTTATCTGCTCAGCCATAGCGCCGAAATTAAAGGGAAATTTATTTTGTTAGCGATTAGTCCGTTACCAACATTACTGGATTTTCGCCCGGGAGCTGAACGACTTACTGACCGTGCACTGGATACCATCGACGAGCAACATGCATTAACCCGCGCAATGGTTGAGCAACTGATAGCGAGGGAGAAAGCACGTATCAGATTAGATATCATATTAAAACAGGTTGGTGTGCTTGGCCGTATTTGGGCTGCGCCTGATAACGTGAACGGCACCATACACGTACAGGCAGGCATAGGCTACAAACTCACCGACCCGGTAGGCATCCCGAAGATTAGCATGTCGTACGAGGACGGGCAACGCATCAAACGCCTCATCCAGTCGGGCCACCCGGTTGACCTGGCAATAAATATACAGGGCCGGCTCTCCACCGCCGATACCAAAGGTTATAATGTTGTAGGTGAGATACCCGGAACAGACCTTAAGCTGAAATCGCAATTAGTAATGCTGGGCGGTCACCTTGATTCGTGGCAGTCATCAACCGGTGCTACTGATAATGCTGCAGGCTGCGTTGTGGTGCTGGAGGCTATGCGCCTGCTTGATTCGCTTGGCCTTAAACCAAAAAGAACAATCCGGGTAGCGCTGTGGACAGGCGAGGAACAGGGAATTTACGGTTCATTTAATTATGTAAAGAATCATTTTATGAAGGCTGATGGTACACCTAATGCCGAGCAAAGCAAAGTATCGGCCTATTTTAATATGGACTATGGAACCGGGAAGGTAAGGGGTATCTATGCGCAGGGCAACAAGGCTATCAAACCAATATTCGAACAGTGGTTTGCGCCATTCCATGACCTGGGCGCAACAACGGTAACCATAAAGAGCACAGGGTCTACCGACCACCTGTCGTTCGATTGGGCAGGTATCCCCGGTTTCCAGTTTATCCAGGATCCGCTTGACGAAGACCGCACGCACCATACCAACCTCGACGACTACGACCACCTGGCGATCGAAGATTTGAAACAATCGGCCATTATTGTAGCCTCATTTGTATATCAGAGTGCTATCCGCCCTGAACTTTTGCCAAGGAAGCCGTTTGTTAAAGACACTTTTTTGTTTGATGGGTTGTAGGACTAAAACGATACAAATACGCATAAATATCCAGCCTGCTTACACCAAAGCGGGCTGTTTTTTTATAGCGATAGCTGTACATCATTAAAGAAAATTCGTTTTTTATGTTGATTTTAGCCACATCAATATATTACACCATGAATACCCTGAAGACGATTGTATCGGTAACCGCCATCACACTCATAACATACGGTACGGCAAATTGCCAGGCCCAAACCAAACCCATCTTCACCAAAGCTGATTTTGATGCTGGCCGTGCTAAAATTGATTCGCTGGATGCCCAGATGATAAAAACTATTGGCTTTCGTGAGCGGATAGTACGCGAGATAGGCATCTATAAAGCCAAAAACCATATTGCTCCTTTACAGCCTGCACGTTTCCAGCAGGTGGTTGAAAAGGCTAAGGAAGCGGGTAAAAAGGAGGGCTTGTCGGCAGAGTTTATTGAGAAGCTAATGAACGCCATACACGAAGAAAGTTTGAAGCTGGAAGAGCCTGCGGCGATGCATAACGAATAAACAGGATTAAAGGATTAAAGGGATTTACAGGATGGTTGGCGACAGCTTTTTAGGCTGATGTGTTTTACTGTAAATGTGTTTGCGATAGGTAATTTGTATCACGCTGTATCCGTGTGTCGGGCAGGGTGGTGATACAGAACAGCCTCATCACAACGTCATTGCGAGGAACGAAGCAAACTCTGCACATGCTAATCAACGAAACAAAAACTTTGTGGTTACCTATCTGCCGCTTTTAGGTCTTCACAAACAGTTAGGTTCGTGATTGTCCTACGTAGAGGTGGCTTCGTTCCTCGCCATGACGAGCGTGTTATTATTTCAGCAAAATAAATCCTATTTTTATCCCACCCAATAAAACCCAACCATGAAACTTTTCTTCCTTACAGCCATAGCTGCAACGCTTAGCATAACCGCTGCCATAGCCCAGCAACATCAGCCTAAAAAAGGTGATACCATATTTTTTGACGATTTTAACCAAAAAGCCCTTGATCGCAGCAAATGGAACGTGGAAGTTACCGGCAACACCGTTAACCAGGAGCAACAGGCTTATGTTGACTCTGCATCGACTATTTACCTGGTGAATAATGCTGCCGGGGAAGGTGCAACCAATGGTGCTTTGATACTAAAGGCGCTTTATCACCCCGGCTATACAAGCAAGGAAAATAAAAAATACGATTTCCTGTCGGGCAGGATAAATACTGAACATAAAATGCAGTTTACCTACGGTACTTTTACCTGCCGCATGAAAATGGCCTCGGGTGCCGGTTTATGGCCAGCCTTTTGGTTGCTTGGCAATGGTCGCTGGCCCGATTGCGGCGAAATTGATATAATGGAAACTGTTGGCGACAGCAGCTGGACAAGCAACGCCCTGCATGGCCCCGGTTACTTTGGCGACACGCCTTTAGCCTATAGAGCGTTTTTGCCTGCCGGTACCGATGTTACCCAATGGCACAACTATTCGGCCGACTGGACGCACGACAGCATTGTTTTTAAGGTGGATGACAAAGTAACTTACACAGTAACCCGTGCCATGGCGGAGAAATATGGACGCTGGGCTTTTGACAACCCTAAATTCATCATCCTTAATTTTGCGTTGGGAGGCGGCTATCCAAACGGGGTGAATAAAGTTAAAGAACCATATTTCGGTATGTCGCAAAACACGGTTAACAAAATAAAGGCCGGGCAGGCAAAAGTGGTGGTTGATTGGGTGTTGGTAACCAAAATAGCACAATAAGGCAACCTATCGCCATAAAATAACAAAGCCCCGTAGGAAAATCCCGCGAGGCTTTGTTGTATTATGGAACTGAAATTTAGTTATTCCGGTAATGATGGTCACCGCCGTGGCCATTATCGTGATCGTGGCCGCGGCCATTTCCGTTGTCGTGACCACGGCCATGGCGTTCACGGTATTCAACTGAACAACTCGGCAGGGTGGCAGAAGCAAGTATAAGCAACGCAACAACCCCTAAAATATACTTTTTCATACTATTTGTTTTTTAAGATAGATGTTAGTATACAGGCAATTACAGTGCCATGTGTGAAAAATAGGTGAATAGGGCTGCGTAGGCCTAAAATGCTGGAAGCATGATTAAACCCGGATGAAAAGTGTATATTAATAAGGTTGATTTGACTACAAAACAGGCTTACTCATCTGCCGGGCAATAAAAACAAACAATGCGCCCAGTCCCCAAAAAATAGGCAACAAAATAACAGCAGCGAGTAAAACCTGCGGGTAACCTAATTTTGCGACATTAAGGAATGGGTAAGGGTAATTCCCGCTGATGGCGCCCCGTATCAACACATAAACAAAGTAAAGAAACGGGTACCATAACCATGGCCAAATATTGCTGTATTTCAGGCCGCTTTTTGGCACAAAGGCAAGCCAGTAAATTATAAATAACAGGGGGTTAACAACATGCAGCAGTTCATCAGCCAATTTAAACAAGCCTTCAGGGTGCCATACGCTACGCAATACTACGTTGTAGATAAGGCCAACAGTGGTCATGTATAGTACGATAGAAGTTAGCACGGTATTCCTCGAAAAGAACCTGCCCAATGAAGATTTTGCGGCTATTAAAATGGTGGTTAACCCAACAACCATCAGCAGGTTGCTTAATATGGTTTAAAAGCTAAAAAGTTGTATTAGCGTACTCGTCAGCGAGCAACCTTTGTGCATATATTCTGGTATTGATATACTGAACTGCAACACTAACGCAAACCAGGTAATAATAACCACCAAAGCGCTGTATGCCCATTTAATTTTGCCTGATGTTTGGTTGTCGGCTGTATTCGTCATCAATAATGTTTAAGTGCTTACTAATTTACAGAAAAACAAGTCATTAAATATCAAATCAAAAAGTTATTTTAGTAGGCTATTTATTGCGATAAAAACAAGATAAGTGCTTTTTCTTAAAATTTGATAAAAAATACTTCTCTAAATATACCTCATTGTTGTTGCGGTATTTAAGAAATGAATTGAGTATGCTGCGCAATAAACGGATGTGTTTATTTCTGATGCTGGCTTCGTTCCTTTTCAGGAACGGTGTTTGTTTTGCGCAGGCACCAAAAATAAGTTATCCCACACCGCAGGTTTACCAGGTAAATACAGCCATTGCCACGCTGTCGCCGTTTAGTTCGGGCGGACCGATTGGCAAGGGTAATTTTTCGGGCGTTACCACGCTGGCAGGTGCGGGTGCAAATTTTAATCGCCCCGAAGGCTTAACGGTTGATAACAACGGCAATGTTTATGTAGCCGATGAAGCCAACTCGCTGATAAAAAAAATTACTCCCGGTGGTATCGTCACTACGTTTGCCGGAAGCGGGGTTGCGAGCTTTGCTGATGGCACAGGTACGGGGGCATTTTTTCATAACCCGGCGGACGTGGTTGTTGATGCCGCCGGTAATTTATACGTTGCAGATGCCAATAACCACCGTATCCGCAAAATAACGGCTGCGGGTGTGGTAACTACTATTGCAGGCGATGGCACAGTTGGCCATGCTGATGGCACGGGCACAGCGGCAACTTTCAGGCTGCCATCGGGCATTGCCATTGATGCTGCCGGCAATTTGTATGTGGCAGATTCGGGCAACAGCCTTATCCGTAAAATAAACGCATTGGGCGTAGTGACCACGCTGGCCGGCAGCGGTGCCACAGGTAATGCCAACGGCACAGGTGCAGCAGCCTCATTTAACGGACCGATAGGTATAGCGGTTGATGCCGCAGGGAATGTGTTTGTGGCTGATAGTTACAATAATTTAATCCGCAAAATAACCACCGCCGGAGTGGTTACCACCCTTGCAGGCAGCGGGGCGCAAGGTGATGCTGATGGCACGGGTACGGCGGCATCCTTTAAAGACCCGATTGGGATGAGAATTGACGCCGATGGCAATTTATACGTTGCTGATGCTCAAAATAACAAAATAAGAAAGATAACACCTGCGGGGGTGGTTACAACAGTTGCCGGTAAATTAACCTTAGGCGCAACTGACGGTGATACAGGTACTGCCACTTTTAATACACCTTTCGGCCTGGGGATTGATGTTGACGGTAACCTTTACATTGGCGATACAAATAATAATTTAATAAGAAAAATAGCTGCTGATTTTTTTACGATAGATAAGCCGTTGCCGCCAGGATTAGTGTTCGATATGCATACCGGAGATATTAGCGGCACTCCAACAGCCGCATCGCCGGCAACTGATTATACGATTACAGCATATAATGCGGTAGGCAATTATGCAACGGTTGTAAGTATTGCAGTAAATGTTGTGGCAGTGCCGCTGCCGGCAGCGCCACAAATCAGTTATGATAGTCCGAAGGTTTATCCCCCGGGTACGCCCATTCCTCCGTTAACGCCCCACAACAATGGCGGCCCGGTGCCCCAAACAGCATTCGGCAAAGCCACTGTGTTTGCAGGCAATGGGTCGAAGGGTAATAACGACAATATAGGTACTGACGCAAGTTTTAACTTCCCCACCGATGTTGCCACAGACTCGAAAGGAAACGTTTATGTTGCCGACAGGGACAACTCATTGATAAGAAAGATAACGCCAACCGGGCAGGCAACAACCTTTGCCGGTAACGGGATATCGCAGGTGGTGGACGGGCAGGGCACCGCTGCCAGCTTTAAGGGCCCTACCAGCATAACTATTGATGTTGGTGATAATATTTATGTAGTGGATTCGTATGGCGATGCGGTAAGGAAGATAACGCCAACGGGGTTGGTTTCAACCATAGTAGGTCTGAATGGGCCAGGTGAGGTTGACGGCCCCGTCGCTACTGCAAAAATTGCTGTGCCCTGGGGTATTGTTGTTGATAATAGCGGCAATATTTATGTATCAGAATTTGGGAGCGGGAATATTAGGAAAATAAGTGCTGCAGGTATTGTTACAACAATTGCCGGTTCAGGCAGCTCAGGATATGCTGACGGAAAAGGTGCTGCCGCAAGTTTTAAAAATCCGAAAAAAATGGCGATTGACGCATCCGGCGATATTTTCGTAGCCGATGAGGGCAATAACAAGGTCCGCGGAATTACTCCTGACGGCACTGTAAGCACATTAATAAAAGATAATATTTATTACCGTTTCCAGGGAATAACCGGGGTGGCTGTTGATGTGTTGGGTAACTTATACATTTCGGATTCGGGAAATAGCAGGATTATTAAAGTAGAGGCGAATACGGGTAGAGAAAGCATACTGTCAGATGCCGGGGGCATTTTTAGTTTTCCACTGGGCCTTACGGTTGATGCATCTGGTAACCTTTATGTCACTAATCCGGGTAACAGCACCATTGCAAAAATACCAACCACCGGCTATACCATTGATAAACCCCTGCCGCCGGGCTTAACCTTCGATCAAACAACAGGCATAATAAGCGGCACACCGGCGCAGGTTACACCGCTTAGCACCTATACCATTACAGCCTACAACGAAGGCGGCCATAGCACCAACACTGTTGATATAGAAATAAAAAACCAGGTTAATCCCGGTTTGGCGCCGCCAAACATAAGCTATGTAACGCCACAGGTTTACACAATTAATACTGCTGTTCCGGCTTTATTGCCAACCAATACCGGAGGGGCTGTACCCCCTAATATTTATGGCCAGGTACTTACATTTGCCGGTAACGGCCAAAAGGGGGTAATAGATGGCAATAAAACAACCGCTGGATTTTCGTTTCCAAATTACCCGATAGTTGCCCCTGATGGTACTGTTTACATAACAGATAACAACCGGCTTATAAGGCAAATTACACCCGGGGGCACCGTAACCACCATTGCCGGAAGCGACATTGGGTTTATGGACGGCAGCGGAACCTCGGCGGAGTTTAATGCACCTGCTGCCATGGTTATAGGCCTGGATGGCAGTATTTATGTTGTTGACTCAAACAATGGCAAAATAAGAAAGGTTACCGGCGGAGGTAACGTCTCGACCTTTGCCGGGGGCTTTAGGCAGCCTAATGGTATAGCAATTGATGCTGCAGGCAATCTTTACGTATCTGAATACGCCGGCAACACCATAAAGAAAATAACACCGGATGGCACAGTGAGTACTTTAGCGGGGACCGCTGGTGTTGCCGGAAACGCTGATGGAACAGGAGCTGCGGCAAGTTTTCGCGGACCGAGCTATATGGCGATAGATATGTCCGGGAATATTTTTTTAGCAGATTATAATAATAATACAGTAAGAAAAATAACCCCCGCCGGTGTTGTTACCACATTTGCAGGCAGCGGCGTTAAAGGTAAACAAGACGGACAAGGCACAGCCGCAAGCTTTAACGGGCCCGAAGGCATCTCATTTGGAGAAGACGGTAGCCTGTACGTTTCTGATTCCGGTAATAACCTGATACGGAAAATAACCCAGGATGGCACAGTGACAACTTTTGCGGGGAATGGAATTGCAGGTTATAAAGACGGGTACGGGATTAATACGTCGTTTAATTTTCCGCACGGCCTGGCTATTAATATTGATGGTAATATGCTGGTAACCGACCTGCAGAATAATGTGGTAAGGGAAATTATTACCACAGGCTATACCATTGATAAAGATTTGCCGCCAGGGCTGACTTTTGATGCTAAAACGGGCACTATAAGTGGAACCCCAACATCGCTATGGCCGGCTACAGTATACAAAATTACGGGTATTAACGGCGTGGGAAGCAGTACAGCAACTTTAGTTATTGAGGTTAAAAAGAACAATAGCCCGGGAAGTCCGCCGGTTGTATCGTACCAGTCGCCTCAAACCTACAATATCAATCAAACTATAACGCCGCTGGCGCCAACATCGTCGGGCAGCGCTGTACCACCTATAAATTTTGGCCAAACATTAACTTTCTCAGGCAAAGGAACGCCTGGCAATGTAAATGGCGATGCTATAACGGCGACCTACAAACAACCGTCGGGCCTTGCTTTCGATGCAGCAGGCAACTTATATGTAGCCGACTATCTGAATAATTTAATTCGCAAAATAACTCCCGCCGGTATATCCACAACATTTGCCGGCAGCGGCGATATTGGCTTTTCAAATGGGACAGGTACAACTGCAGTATTTGGCAAACCGAGCAGCATTGTAATTGATGCCGCGGGGAACTTGTATGTTGCCGATTCCAACAATAGTTTAATCCGCAAGATAACACCTGGCGCTGTGGTAACAACTTTTGCCGGTACGGGAACGATAGGTTCGGCAAACGGAACTGCTTTATCAGCAAGCTTTAATATACCCGAAGGCCTGGCCATTGATGCAGCCGGGAACATTTACGTTGCTGATACTTTTAACGATTTAATAAGGAAAATAGCACCCGATGGTACAGTTTCGACATTGGCAGGTAGCGGCGCGCCTGGTAATAATAATGGCAACGGAACTGGTGCATCGTTTAATATGCCTCAAAACCTTACTGTTGACGCTGCCGGAAATGTTTTTGTAACCGATTTGGGCAATAACGTCATTCGAAAAATAACCCCATCGGGCGACGTGAGCACCTATGCCGGCAGCGGATCGGCAGGGAGCAATAATGGGCAGGCACTTTCAGCAAGCTTTAACAAACCAAGCGGTATCGCGGTTGATGATATAGGCGACTTGTTTGTTTCGGATTTTGGCGGCAATATTATCCGGATGATTGACCCGGCGGGCAATGTGATTACTCTTGCGGGCGATGGCGTTGCAGGCAGTCTGAATAATACTGGTACGGCTGCCAGTTTTGCCGGCCCCAAGGGGCTCGCTTTGGATGCCGGTAGAAAATTATACATTGCCGATTCGTTTAATAATGAGATCCGCACAGCTTATACGCTTGGATACACCATTGATAAGCCATTACCATCGGGCTTGGTTTTTGACGGCACCACGGGTATAATTAGCGGCAAACCAGATGTTGTATCCCCAATTACAATCTATACTATAACAGCCTATAATATTTATGGAAGTGCTACAGCCAAAGTGAGTATCGAGGTAATTGACGGGCAAACCATAACCTTTGCGCCTATACCTGGCAAAACAGTGTGCGACGTTGATTTCGATCCCGGCGCTACCAGTTCAACCTCTATAACATACACCAGCAGCGACATTAGCGTGGCGACCATTGTATCTGGAAAAATTCATATCGTGGGTGCAGGGACAACCACCATTACGGCCGACGATGGCAGGTCGAAATACCCCCAAATATTAATAGTTACCGCGGCGCTGGTACCATCTGTTACCATATCGCCACTTTCGCCGGATGCTTGTGCGTTAGCATCGGTTACCTATACGGCTATCCCTGTAAATGGTGGTACCACACCTCATTATCAATGGAAAGTCAACGGGCAAAACAGCGGGACTGATGCTGCGACATTTACAAGCACCACATTAAACGATAACGACAAGGTAACCTGCATACTAACCGGCAGCCTTGCTTGTGTAACCAGCGCAACGGTAACTTCAAACGAAGCGACTTTTGTTTTAGACCCGCCGGTTACAACTTCTGTTACCATAGTATCATCGTTAACAGGCCCTGTTTGTGCCGGCGCCGAAATTACGTTTACCGCAACACCGACTTTGCCGGCCCTCAAGCCCGATTATCAGTGGAAAGTTAACGGCGCAAACACAGGTACCAATAGTTCCACCTTTACCACTAAGACTTTGGCCGATGGCGATATTGTTACCTGTGTAATTACCAGCGATGGAAAATGCCTGGTAAACCCAACAGCTACCTCAAATGCGATAACGGTTGCCTTTAACCCGCCAAGCCAATGCATTATTGTTGTACCCAATACGTTTACACCCAATGGCGATGGCATTAACGACCTTTGGAACATTACGGCATTGCTATATTACCCTGATTGCAGCCTTTCGGTGTTTAACCGCTACGGGTCGGTGGTTTACCGCTCTATTGGTTATGGCAAACCATGGGATGGCACAACCAACGGTAGCAATCTGCCTGTTGGTACTTACTATTATATTCTCGATCTGAAAAATGGTAAAAAACCTATGTCGGGTTCGGTGACTATTTTAAGGTAGTTTTGTGATACAGAAACAATAATTGGTGATAGTCTTTTTGTCGAAAATATATGGTAAATGGGTGTTGATAAATGCATGTTTATTGTCAATTTGCCGCATTATTCTATCTCACAAAGCAATTATTTGTTTGTTTGATATTCAGTGTTTTATAGCTTTCTGAGGCCAGCAAAGCCTTTTTGAGATTTATTTTAATTTTATTGTAATAAAAAAGTAGTTTTTCCACAACTTTTTTTAAACCGGTAACGTAATAACATAGTATGAAGGGCTATGTAAATATACCGGGATCAATTTATTGCAAATTGTGTAAGGAATGCGGTGCGCGGCCCGTTATTGCCAGGGTGGAAGAAATTGGCTATGTTGTTAAATGTTCAAGAAACGATAGCCACTACCAAACTATGCCCGGTTTGATTGACATTGACGACTGGAACCGCCACAATACCATTACATCAGCTTCTATCGACTTTAACCGGAGCCCAATGATGGCCTGGTAACCACCTTAATTACTGCTTATTTTTATCGGACTTTAATGTATTGAAGAAATTACATCCCACTGTATTATGTAAGTGGCATTTATTTTTTTATGTTTAGTACTTAAAAACATAAAATGAGCAATCCCTTTAAATTACCTTTTATTCATTTAATCCGTAGCGGTTTATTTATTATCCTCTTTGCGCTGGCTTTGCCGCAGCTAAGCAAGGCGCAAAACGCCAACCAGCCGGTTTTTAACCATATGGCTTTGTGCGCAAAGAATTTGCGGAAGACTGCCAACTTTTATCGTAACGTTATTCAGCTGCAGGAAATAAAACACCCGTTTAATGATACCGTGCATGTTTGGCTTAAAGTAGGCGAGGGGCTGGCGTTACATATTATACAAGGTAATTGCTCAACCTCACCCGATATCGGTGTTCACCTTTGCTTCGCTGTACCAAATTTGGATGCTTTTATAAAACACCTGGATACCATTAACGTAAGCTACGTTAACTGGACTAAACAGCCTAAAAAAATACAGCTTCGCGCTGACGGCGTAAAGCAAATTTACCTGCAGGATCCTGATGGCTTTTGGGTTGAAGTTAATGACGCGAAATAAATTATAAGTCAGGAATCAGGACGAGGAAGAAGCACATTTACATGAGAAAGGATAATCCATTCACTTTTTCCTCTTGATTTCTGACTCTTTTCTTTTGGTTTTTCGTAAATCCATAATTAATACCACAAAAACGTTAAATAATACCACTACTTATGGTGTATTTGTGTATAGTTTTGTGTCATGTTACAAAGCACACCAATATTTGATATATGTAGCTTGTCTGATTTTAGGCAGGACGATATATTGGTAAGCCGCTTTGCCCCATACCTCGAACACCACAAAAACCTCTATGCCGCACACCGGCATACATTTTACCATGTGGTATTTTTTACCGATGGCGCCGGTAGTCACAACATCGACTTTGAGGATTTTAGTGTAAAGCCTGATCAAATCTATTTTATGATTCCTGGCCAGGTACATTCCTGGGCCTTTGAAGGTTTTACCGACGGTTATATCATCAATTTTTCCGACTCGTTTTTTCAATCATTTTTATTGAATGCGGCTTACTGCGAAAATTTCGGTTTTTTTAGCGGCAACTTGCACGACGCAGTAATTGACTTGCCTGCTGATGTTGCCGGGAAAATAAGGCCTCTTTTTGAAGATATAATTAAGGAGTGGGAAAGCTCGCCTGCGCAAACCACTGATTTAATGCGCGTATTGATGTTGCAGTTGTTCATATTGGTTAGCCGGGTTAGCGCCGGCGGTATTAATAAAGGCCCGGCGTCGTACAATCAAACATTGTTAAAAAGCTTTCAGAAGTTGGTTGAGGTACATTATAAAAAACTAAAACTGCCTAAAGATTATGCTGCCCTATTGTACATAACCCCAAATCATTTAAATGCAGTTTGTAAAGATTTGGTGGGTTTACAAGCCGGTGAAATTATTCGCAACAGGATAATATTAGAGGCCAAACGCTTGCTTACCAACCCTAAATTAACCATAACGGAAATTGCGCTCGAACTTAATTTTAATGATAATTCATACTTCACCAAGTTTTTCAGGAAAACGGAAGAAGTAACACCCGAAGAGTTTAGAAAAAGCATACTTAAACAAAATAATCATGAATAACCAGAATAAGAGCCTGCCTGCCTGGCCCGCAATAGTTCACGGAAAATGCCCGCGCTGTCGTCGGGGCGATATGTTTGCGACACCGATGTACAGCTTTAAGGCCCAGGTAATGAACAAAACCTGCCCCCATTGCGGAATGGTTTTTGAGCGCGAGCCAGGTTACTTTTATGTGGCTATGCTGGTAAGCTATGCAATGTTTGTTGCCGAAATGGTGACTTTGGCGGTTGTCATCCACGTACTAACCGGCAGCAGCAATCCCTGGGTATACGTGCTAATCATTATGTCAGCAGGAATTATATTGTCTCCTTTTAATTTCAGGTATTCGCGTATTATGTTATTGCATTGGCTTACACCGGGTTTGCATTATCAGCCCGAAACAAGCGGGGATAAGCAGATTTAGAATCAAGAATCAAGAGCCAGGAATCACTGTTGTCCGGTAAACGGATAAAAAAAACAGGGGCATAAAAACCCCTGCATAGTTTAATTTTGAATTACCACACTCAAAAGTTGAACTATGCCCAAAAGTACATTTTTTACCGG
>NZ_JAMXOE010000047.1 GCF_024055575.1 Mucilaginibacter flavidus
TTTTGATACCGTCCATTTTCCAAATTCTACACCCGCTTATCCGTTCAGAGGAGCGGGGTGTTATTTTATGGCAGGTAAGGTTGTTCAGGAATTTGGTTTTACAAGCATTGAAGTTTTAAATTTGCGAAATTGCCAATTTTAGGTAATCCAGTTATGGACTAATACTGCCTCGTCTAATTTAATACAGAATTGGTCTGTTTAAATGATAACATTAATTGATTATCCTATTCCTTTAATGAAAATATCACCAGAAGGGGATGATTGCTCCTCAACAGAAGCGTTAACCGATGATATTGTTTTGATTAGTTTAGGGCGTGAACTGCTCGGTGCATTCAAGGTTCAAGAATGAATTAGTAAAAGTGCGTCGATCAATGTGTATCTATAAAAAAATTTAATTTATTGGGCAGTTAGGTAAATTTTAAATTCAGAACCTTTTCCTAACTCGCTTTTTATCAATATTTTGCCGCCGGAATTTGTTACTATTTCATTAACCAGATACAAACCTATTCCTGATCCCTCGACGGTATTGCCGACACGAGCATATTTCGAAAACACCTCTTTATGCTTGCTTTCCGCTATGCCAATTCCATTATCCTTTACACTGATTACAACGTATTTCTTTTCTTTTTTTGTACTGATCATTATTTCAGGAGCGCAATCAGGCGAATGAAACTTTATGGCATTATTCACTAGGTTATATACGATACTTCTTAATTTTCTTCTTGAATACAGTACCTGGGATACTTTAATGTCCGTTTCGATTATAGCACTGGACTCCATAATTGTTCCAGCCAGGGTAAGACGAACATCCTCAAGAATATTTTCAAAATCTATAAGCTCTTCCTCTACTTTATATTTATGTTTCAATTTGCCCGCATCAGTCAACTCTGTTATAAGGATCTGCATTTTTTTAATGGAAGTTTCTAAAATTCCAAAAAGCAATAAAAATGCTTTGGACTTATCGGTAGAAACCTTTTTGAGTTGATTGATAGTTAGTATTAAACTGGTTAGTGGACCTTTAATGTCATGGGATATGGTGTCCAGCAAGGTTTCATGATCGGCAATGAGCATTTCCTGATTAACTAAGTCTTTGATTCGCGCGGTTATCTCTACAAATGTGATAATTACCCCGTTCGTTTTTTTAGTCTTGGTAATAACATAGGGGATAATGTTCATCTGGTACCATCGTGAATCTGTGGTTTGAATTTCTTTCTCTAAAATTTCATTACAATTGATAACCTGCACGATATTCTCCACAATAGTCGGAAAACGGAAATTATCTTTTATATCATCTATATTTTTGCCAACATCGTCAGTTTTTAGGGAAAACTGTTTCATTGCCGGAGGTGTAAACTTCCGTAAAATTAAATTCCTGTCAACGAATAATTGAGGTATGATCGTGTTTCTAAAGTAATTCTCTAACTCATCATTTAGTTTAATGAGTTTTTTTATTTTTTGATCCTGATTAATCATATTTTCTATACATTGTAAGCAAAGTGCATCTTCATTAATAAGAATGGCAATCAATTTTAAAATACAAAAATCGTATCAATAAAGTTAAAGGCTTCTTTATCTCTGAAAAATGAAGTAACACTGATTAAAAAATCCTTGGCCAATGCGGATATCTCCATTGGTGTTGCCTTCAAAAAGTCAATGTAATTTTCTAATTTGGTGAAATTATTGTAGCTCGCTCTTCTTTTGATTCTCCTTAAAATAGTCGTTTGCTTATAATCCGAAAAATCAAGCGGTAGCTGTTCATTGATAAGATGTATAATAGCCTCCAAATTTTTTTGGTCGTCGGCGGTATCAGGTATTAATTCCAGCTCGTGTTTTACATAATCTTCAATAGCACCTGGCATTAATTCAGGTTCCAAAATAAAATCTACCATACCGGTGGCGATGGCATTAGAGGGCATACTGGCAAATTCTGCTGTTTCCGGGTTACGGGCTATCACCATTCCACCTGCCTTTTTGATAGCCTTTATACCTAAGGTGCCATCACTGCCTAAACCGGAAAGCACTACGGCAATAGCTTTTGTACCGCAATCTGCCGCCAGTGAATTAAAAAATGTATTTATGGTAAGGTGAGGGCCCGGAGCTTTTTCTTTGCTTGTTAAATATAATGTATCATCGCTTATGGTCATGAACTTATCGCTGGGGATAAGATACACCTGGTTGCTTTTTACCTGCATGCCATTTCTAGCTTCCTCAACAACAAGCTTGCTGTGTTTGGCCAGTAATTCAACCATCCTGCTTTTAAAATCGGAAGATAAATGCTGTACAATAACGTAAGATACACCATCTAAGGGCGTATGATCAAAAAAAGAATTGATCTCTTCCATGCCGCCCGCAGAGGCACCGATAGCAATAATATGGTGGGGGTTAGCTTTCATAGGACAGGATTTTAAAGAGCGGTATTAGAATCTAAAAATTCTTAAAAGAGGACAAAAATGGGTGAAATCAAACGTACAACTATATTTCTGTAAATGAGTATTTTATTGTTGCTCATAGCATGTTATCAATAGATAAAACTTTCACCTACAACTTCGGGAATGGTATAATTTAAATTGGAATATTTAATGGCATCATTTTAGACACACTGGTTATATGAATTACAGAAAATGATTATTACAAAACCCGGACCTAATGATGCAGAATTAATCCGACTGATTTCGTTAAAAAGCAGAACGGGTGCTGAATTTCTATATGACAGGTATGCTATGGTTTTATTGTTAGTGATCATCCGCATTGTTCCTGAAAAAAAAGAAGCGGTAGCTGTCCTTGAGCAAACCTTTATTAAAATCTGGAACTCCTTTGATCTTTATATCCAGCAAAATGGAAAGTTGCTGCCGTGGATGATTGTTATCGCCAGAAATTTGGCAAAAAATGCTGTTATGGGTAAAATTATTTCGATCAGAGACGGCAGGCAAAACTTGAAAAAGGTAAAAGCCAATTAATCGCCCTATCTGATTTTTAAAATACCGAGCCGTTTTACTATGATTATTTTAGTAAGAACAATGATATATTAATCACTTAAATAAAAATTATGTTACATCAAAATCACCATGAGCTTATTCAAAAGCTTTTAAATTGCGCTTTGTCTTGTGAGAACTGTGCTACCTTCTGCTTAAAAGAAGACGATGTTAAAATGATGGCCCGTTGCATCAGCCTTGACCGGGATTGTGCAGACATTTGTATCCAGGCAGCACGATTATTAAAACGCGATTCAGAAATAGGTCATCAATACCTGTTAATATGCGAAGAAATTTGCAGGATGTGCGCCGCAGAATGTGGTAAACATGAGTATGAACATTGCAAGCAATGTGGCCAGGCATGTAAAGATTGTGCAGATGCCTGTCATGCCCACCACGAGCCAATTACTCAAAATTAATCTTTTTTTGATTAGGGATAGGTAAGATGCTACTATTAATCACGATTAATATTTGTGGCTCGAAATTTATGAATCATAACATACACCAAATTATAAAACCATGAAAAAAATACTAATTGCCATGTTTGCAGTTGCATTGAGTTGTAGCGCAATGGCACAAACAAAGATATCGGATACATCCATTAACAAAATGGATCATATGGGCATGCAAAAAATGGACAACAGTGCCATGATGATGAATGGCAAAATGATGACCATGATGAATGGTAAAAGTATGCCTATGACAGAAACTAAAACCATGTCCAACGGCACTATGGTCATGACCGACGGTACTGTCAAAATGAAAAGCGGCAAAACTATGATGTTAAAAGAAGGGCAGTGTGTAATGATGGACGGTAAAATAATGAAAATGCCTATGAAGAAAGGCATGATGAAAGGCACTATGAACAAAATGTAGTTTTCTTCATAAAGCCCGGTAATAACCTATTTCCGGGCTTTCTTTTAGTACGATTTTGCTAAACTAAATACTGCAAAAATTTGACAGCAACCGAGCGAAAAGAATTGTTTAGAGACGAATTAATTTGTTATTAGATCGAATGATGCGCAATCCATCGGCTACAAAAGCATACAATTTTCCTTTAAAGCATACAATTTAATTTTTATTTAATTAACTATTCTGAAATAAACTTTGAAATTTTGCAAACCAACGGAGTTGTACGGCTTATGTTTATTACCACCAACGTTTATAAGACTTGGAAAGTTTGGCGGGTAAGTTTTGAGGATAAAACAGAGGTTATGCTTTATAAATTAGCTGACGAATGGATGCAGCGCAATGAAGATCACCTCGATGATTATACTTTAAAGACCATTGGTAAATGTATTAACACTTTTTTTTTTAAAAAAAGAAATTACAGCCGCCTAAACAGATATGATTTTTATAATTGAAACAAATTAGTCTTACTTATTCATTGTTGCCTTAAAACAAAAAAAAGTTCACAAAGAAAACTTTTCCCTGGTCGATGCATATATGGTCAGGCAATTAAGCCCGGAAGGGTTATAAGCTCTATTATTATGTATGAATTGCAAACTTGATACTTTAAAAGCGTCCAAATTTCTTTTTAAGACTGCTTTGATATTTTTTGAGTGCTATCGAGCGGACGAATAAAAGGATGTTCAATCCCTATTACATATCTGTAAAAAATCAGGAATACTTTTATATGTCCGGTATTTGGCAGGAATGGACAGACAAACATACGGGTGAAATCGTGCAAACTGTATCAGTAACAACTGCCGAGGCCAAGCCACTCATGCAGCAGGTTCATAACTCTAAAAAACGTATTCCAACAATACTTAACGATGATTTGGCTTATGAATGGATGTTTGGCGACCTGAATGATGAAAGAATAACAGAGATAGCGCTATCGCAATTCCCGGCGAAACAAATGGATGCCTGTACTATTGCGAAAGAGTTTTTAGTTACTTTGGAACCGGCAACGCCATTTACTTATGAAGACTTACCCGCCATTCAATACGCTATATAATAAAAATTGAATTTCATAAATGATAAGATTCGATCTTATCACAAATCAGGTGAATGGTTTCCTCATCCAGTTCACCGGGGTTTTTGCATATCCGCAAAAAATCCCCATCAGGCTCCAGGCTCAAAATTAGCTGCCCACTTTTGTAAATTTCAAATTTGCATTTATCCTTTTCGTGATGGATATAGTCCCGCACCTCAAAAGTTTGTACGTTGACTTGTCCAATGGCTATCTGAAAATTCTCTGTTTGCATAACTCTAATTTACTCAATAACAATCTACCAATCAAGTGTGAAAATTTATTTGTCGGCAACGCTATGAAATACTAAAAATATCATGGAGGCTTAACCGCCACCCCGAAAGAAACTAAAGAAACAAGTAATACAGAATATTTTGGTGAACCTGTTTATACCTATTCACTAAAGCAAGGTATAGACGACGGCTTTCTTGCGCCATATCGGGTTATTAGGGTTGGGCTTGATATTGATACCGAAGGGTCAAAGACCGAATGACTGCGGAAATCATAACGCTGGACATTGATGATCATATTACATACCGGCAGGATTCTTTTTTTATCGGTATGCTGTATGTGGTTCATTAACGATAGTTGTTATATGCATTTTAACAGCATTGCAAAAAACAGGTTTGTATTGACGCATTTTGGCGATGGCTCTTGATTCTATTGAACTTCATGTTACTAACGTTCTACAGCACTTCTTCGCCTAATTAGCACAAGGCAAAACAACAGGCCGCAAAAGGCCAAGCCGCAACCAACATACTCCGGCGACGTGTAGTCCAATCCGGCCGCTATCGGCAATCCGCCCAGATAGGCACCCAAAGCGTTACCAAAATTAGAGGTAGCCTGCAGGACGGAGGAGGCCAGCATTTCGGCACCCTTTGCAACCTGCATGATCAGGATCTGCATGGGCGCAATAACCGCGAATCCTATGGCTCCGGTCAAAAAGGTCATGACGATCACGGGCAACTGGTAACGGCTGATCAATGCGAAGCCGGTTAAAACGAAAATCATTGCCGATAACAAAACAGCAGTAGTGACCAAGGGAGAAAACCGATCTGCGAGACGGCCACCGGCAAAATTTCCTGCGGCCATACCCAGGCCTATGATAACCATGATAATGGTAACTATATTTCCACCGAAACCAGCCACATGGGTCATGACCGGCGCGATATAGCTGATCCAGGCAAAAAAACCGCCCGTGCCGATCGCAGAAATGCCGATCACCAGCCACAGATTTGTTTTCTTAAAAATAGCCAGGCTACTTTTAAAGCTCTTTGATTTGTCCGGCCGCAATACGGGCATCCATAACCGGATACAAATAACGGCGATCAAAGCAAATAAGGCGATCAGGCCAAAGGATAGCCTCCAGCTGAGATTATGGCCAATAAAAGTACCCAAAGGAACGCCGATGATATTGGCAACAGTTAAACCGGCGAACATAACCGCTACGGAACGCGCCTCCCCTTCCGGGCGCAGCCAGCCTACTGGCAACTACCGCGCCAATACCAAAAAAGGCACCATGCGGCAGGCCCGCCAAGAACCGTGCGGTCAGCAGTAAAGCATAATTGGGCGTCACCGCAAAAAGCCCGTTAAAAACGAATACCATCAGCATCAGGCCTATCAATACTTTTTTGGGTGGATAGTGACCGGCCAGGCCAACCATTATCGGTGCGCCGATCACCACGCCAAGGGCATAGATCGATATAAGGTGGCCCGCTTCGGGGATGGTAATACTCAGCGTGCGCGAAATATCCGGCAGTAAACCCATCATCAGGAATTCGGTCATGCCGATACTTAGCCCCCCGATCAGCAGCGAGACCAGGCTTAACTGGATAGGCGGGGCGCTTTGGTTATTTTTTATAATGCGACCTTATTCAAATCCCAGTACCGGATGAGGCTGATACAATTCTTCGAGCTGCCTGATCTCTTCACCGGACAATTTTACAGACAAGGCAGCAACCGCATCTTCCAGATGACCGGGCTTGCTGGCACCGATAATAGGCGCAGTAATGGCCTGTTTGCTCAGCATCCAAGCTAAAGCCACCTGGGAATCAGGTAAGCCTTTATTTTCGGCTATTTCACTCACCCTTTCGATGATGACGAAGTCCGTTTCCTCGCCATACAATTTTTTGCCAAAAGCATCCGTTTTAGCCCGCTCGGTTTCGTTGCGTTCTTTTGTCCTTTTACCCGTAAGCAGGCCGCGCGCCAGTGGCGACCAGGGAATTATGGCGATTTTTTGATCTACGCAAAAAGGGATCATCTCCCGTTCCTCCTCGCGGTAGAGCAGGTTATAATGCGGCTGCATGGATACAAACCTGGTCCAGCTGTTCAGGTCGGCGGTATATTGTGCCTGGGCAAACTGCCAGCTGTACATGGAAGACGCGCCAATATAGCGGGTTTTCCCTGCCTTAACAACATCGTGCAGCGCTTCCATGGTTTCTTCGATCGGCGTATGATAATCCCATCGGTGGATCTGGTAAAGGTCCACGTAGTCGGTACCCAGCCGTTTGAGGCTGGCATCTATAGCGCTCATAATGTGCTTACGGGAAAGCCCCTTATCATTGGGGCCGGGACCCATCGGGTTAAATACCTTCGTGGCCAGTACGATTTCGTCGCGTTTGGCAAAATCCTTCAGCGCCCGGCCTACCACCTCTTCACTGGCTCCACCCGTGTAGACATCCGCCGTATCAAAAAAATTGATGCCCAGTTCAAGTGCTTTTTGGATAAACGGGCGGCTTTGTTCTTCGTTAAGCGCCCAGGGCCACCTTTCGGTGGGCTTACCATAGGTCATGGTTCCCAGGCAAAGCCTGGAAACCATGATGCCTGTATTTCCGAATCTTATATATTCCATATTTTTAGTTTTAAGCGATCAGTTCCAGTTGATCCAGAAACCCGGTGATCGCTGTTACTTCTTCAATGCTTAACTGTTGGTCTATCGCCCTAGCGTTTTGTACGGCCTGTTCCTTATTCCTGGCACCCACCAGTGTGATCGTAATGCAGGGCTGCTGCAAGGTCCACAGGATCACCAGCTGCCCAAGGGTCAGTTGTTTTTCATCAGCAATAGGTTTGATCTGGTTCAGGAAGGCATTTGTCCTTTTCAGGTTCTCCCCCTTAAAATAGGACAGGCCCTGGCGGTGATCCCCGGCTTCAAACCTATGACCCGGTTTCATTTTTCCCGTCAATAATCCGCGCTCCAGCGGGCTGTATGCTAAAATTGATTTTCCATGCTCCATGCAATAGGGAATGAGTTTTTCTTCAATATCACGCACGACCATGCTGTAAGGTACCTGATCGGATACCAAGCTGATAAATTTTTCTGCTTCCGCCATTTGTGCTGCGTCGTAATTGCAAACACCCGCGTACCTCACTTTTCCCTGTTCGATGAGACGGGATACCGCTTCCATAGTTTCTGCAATAGGTGTCGTAGAGTCCGGCCAGTGGATCTGGTAAAGATCAATATAATCGGTCCTCAGCCGCTTTAGGCTGTCTTCGCATTCCTTAATTATGCTTTCCTTGCCCGCATATTTGTAAATATTGATCGCATTTCCATCGTTATCCTTGCTGCTGAATCCGAACTCGCCTTGTTTCAGGTCCCAGCGCATGCCAAATTTAGTGAGGATCTGGATCTGGTCACGAGGCAATCCCTTGATGGCTTCCCCTACAATTTCCTCGCTGGTGCCTTGCCCGTAGATAGGTGCGGTGTCTATCGAGGTAACGCCCATGTCGTAGGACGCCCTGATCGCTTCCACCGCATCGCCGCGTTCTGTACCACCCCACATCCAGCCGCCAACGGCCCATGCGCCAAAGGTAACTTCAGAAAGCCTTAACGCTGTATTTGCTAATTTTCGGTATCTCATGTTGATCTGTTTTTATTTAGTTAATTTTGTGTATTCATTTACCAAGGGTGCAAAGGAACACCGAATGCTATTCCCTTGCAATAACTCATCCAGTTATGAGTCACTCATTAAAAAGTTAGTATGTCAGAAAGAAAATTAAGTTCGACCAATTTTTATAATCAATCTTACCTGGAAGAAAAGTGTGCGCTGAATGAACTGATCTACCTGCTCAGCAAGCGTTGGATGACCGAAGTGCTGTTCGGTATTGAAGATGGGCATAAACGGTTCACCGCTTTAAAAGAGAGCCTGGAGCATATCAGCGACCATATATTGGCTGACCGCTTGAAACTTTTGGAACAGCATGGCCTGATCCAAAAAACCTACGTACCCGGCACACCTCCGCGGACGGATTATGCCTTGACAAACAAGGGAGTAGAACTAAGCAGTTTGCTGGACGGGTTATGCCACTTTGCAGAAAACCAAATACAATTCTAACACTAGTAATTAAGTAATTATTATAACATTAGCCGGGTTTTAGAACTTCCAAATTACATCTTCATTTTGTCATCCATCATGCCTTTTTTCATTGGTATTTTCATAACCTTACCATTCATCATTACACATTGACCTTCTTTTAGCATCATAGTTTTGCCATTCTTCATTTTGACTATACCGTCGGTCATAACCATTGTGCCATTAGTCATAGTCATATTTTTGATCATTGGCATGCTTTTACCATGCATCATGGTCATCATTTTACCGTCCATCATCATTGCGGAGTGATTCATTTTGCTCATAGACATGTGCGACATCTTATGCATAGATGTGTCGGCCATTTTGGTTTGTGCCATTGCGCTACAACTCAAGGTAACGGCAGTTAAAGTGATCATAATTTTTCTCATAACTTCAAATTGGTTTTAATTATATGTAATTGCTTTTTATTAAGCCGGGATTGGGTATATCGTCATTTATTTTATAACTGTACTTGTTAGCTGGTATCATGCCAGGTACACACTCATTAGCCATGTTTCGTGCGATGCTCATGAATGATACAAAGAATGAATTGCCCGCTTTTTTATAAACTTATCTTTTAGATAATCCTTTATTTTTAGCGTAAGTATCTATATTATTAAAAGTGATAGTTGCTATCTGGCTATTTTTAAAGACACTATCATTGATTACACAATTGGCATTAAATATTGTTGATGTCATGCGACATCATGAGCGTTTTGTTTACTTTTTGCGTCTGTGTAGTAAAACAAATACAAGTAAGAGAACAATGCTAATCGGAATAATCCACATCCCCCAACCCATTCCCCAACCCGAAGAATTATCGTGCGTCATGTTTAATTGGTTAAATTTACCTTCAGATACCCAACAATATTATCAGAATCCATGTCAAGTGTTTTTGAATTTACGATTGCTTTTGTAGCGTTTTTCATCAAACTACTCTGTCGTTTTACCGTCAAACTTTTCTTTAACAGTTTCTGCTTCCTTTTTAGTTTGTCGTATTATCCCATCTTTATGGTTTGGCGGGGAATAAATTGTATAAAGCTTTAACGCTTCTGTATCTGACGTATTGATGACGTTGTGTTTTGCGCCCGCAGGTACAATAACAGCATCCCCGTTTTTAACCCCATATTCATTACCATCTATAATGCATTTACCCTGTCCACTTTCAAAACGGAAAAACTGATCATTTTTTTCATGGGTTTCCATGCCTATTTCCTCTTTAGGCTGAAGGCTCATTAAGACAATCTGACTATACTTTGCAGTATATAGAACTTTACGGAAACTGTTGTTTTCCAAAGTTTCCTTTTCAATGTTGGCAGTAAATCCTTTCACGATATTTATTATCTATTTATATACTTGCAATTGTAAATTATGTACTAATTTAACGGTAAATTTCTGATCATCAATTCAATATATTTCAGTATTTCCAGCGTATGAGGTAATTTCTCTTTTGGTTAATAAATAATTCAGAATCAACTTGCTGTTCCTATTCGAAAAGTAAAGGCTGAATAGGTTATTGATTCATTACTTATAATAAATAACAAAAGTTTATGGCTTAAGTTTTATTTAATAGAAAATAGGTTCTAATGCAAGTTTTAATTTGGATTTTGTTAAATATCTCTGACCTGACATTGAATTGGGTTTATATCCAAATTTAACCTTAAATTCAAAATTAAAAAACCCTTATTAATGGCCTTATTTTAAGTAGTCTGAGCACCTTTCAATATCTTCAAAGCACTCCCTGTTTTCACCATAGATCATCAAACCATAAGAAAACAGGGGTGTTCTTCCGGGCGGGCGTAGCCCGCCGCCGGGCAATTTTCAAAATAAGGAGGATTGCTACCCATTGGTGGATATTCCGGGAGGCTTGACAAGGCTATTCCGTGCGCTTTGGAGCACCGAGTTGTGTAAGCAATTAAGAAAATCGCAATTAATAATCAATAAATTAATATGGTCAAAGTGTTACGGAATTAACTGTTTGCTATTCCGGAACGAGGTAATCAATAGCTCCGGAATGTCCACTTACTTGTTCAATTAATGGCAAAAAAGCTCGAAAAGCAAAAAACCATTCCGAAAAATATTCAGCGTGAAGCACTGATTGCTCAACGAGTATTGAGTGACCTGGCTTCAGTAAATGCTTTGGGTGAACAAGCACCGTTCAATTGTCCTGCTTGCGGAGGGGGCTTATGGAAGATAGATAAGGGATCAAAATTGCGCTATTCGTTGCCATACAGGCCATGCTTATACTGATGCCTCATTGCTGGCCGATCAAACCAAAAAAATTGAAGAAACGATGTGGACAGCACTCCGTATGTTTGAAGAGAGAAGAAACCTGCTAACTACGCTTGCGAAGAATCAAAAAGACCCTCAATCCCGTTCAGTTGCGGAATGGGCAAAATTATCCCAGGTTCATATTGACCGTATCAGGGCGGTTCTTCTGGCGGATGATAAATCTACTAAAAGTGATATGCCTAAATAATAAAATCACCCATTTGATCATGTGAATTTTGAACTGCACTTTGGCACCCTGAAATAAATACTATGGCAAACCGCTATCTTTAAAAATCATATCGTTAGCTATCCAAGTTCCCTCATAATTAAATTAAAGGAAAACAATAGCGATAGTGTGCAGTTGTTATTAGACATTCCTTCAATTAATTAATATTATGGCTAAGAAAAACATTTCAGCAGCGGACAATAAGAAAATTGAAAACCTGGCGCCTGATACAATAGATAGTAGCGGTGAATTTATGACTACTGATCAGGGTCTTAAAATCAATGATGATAATAATTCCTTAAAGTCAGGCGAGCGTGGCGCCACGTTGCTGGAGGATTTTATTCTTCGTGAAAAGATCACCCATTTCGATCACGAACGAATCCCGGAACGCATCGTACATGCCCGCGGTTCAGCTGCACATGGTTATTTCCAGGTTTATGAGTCAATGGCGAAATATACCAAAGCAGGTTTTTTACAGGACCCCTCGATTAAAACCCCGGTGTTTACACGGTTTTCAACCGTTGCAGGATTCCGTGGTTCAACCGATCTTGCCAGAGACGTGAGGGGATTTGCTGTTAAGTTTTATACTGAAGAAGGTAATTATGACCTAGTCGGCAATAATATGCCAATATTTTTCATTCAGGACGCGATCAAATTTCCTGATCTGGTGCATGCGGTTAAACCCGAGCCGCATAATGAGATACCACAAGCGGGATCGGCCCACGATACCTTTTGGGATTTTATTTCACTGACCCCTGAATCCATGCACATGATCATGTGGGCCATGTCTGACCGGGCTATCCCTCGCAGTTTGCGTATGATGGAAGGCTTTGGCATACATACGTTCAGGTTCATTAACGCAGAAGGCAAATCCTGCTTTGTTAAATTTCACTGGAAGCCGTTGCTGGGCATGCACTCTGTAGCTTGGGATGAGGCTCAAAAAATATCAGGTAAGAATTCTGACTTTCACCGCCAGGACTTATATGAGGCCATTGACAGCGGGGCATTTCCAGAATGGGAATTTGGTGTACAAATAGTAGCCGAAGAAGATGAGCACAAATTCCCATTTGACCTGCTCGATCCGACTAAACTGATTCCTGAAGAATTAGTACCGGTAATTAAAATTGGTAAGATGACCCTGAACCGCAACCCGGATAATTTCTTTGCTGAAACAGAGCAGGTAGCATTTCACCCAGGGCATTTGGTGCCGGGTATAGATTTTACAAATGATCCGCTTTTGCAGGGCCGGTTGTTTTCTTACACCGATACGCAGTTATCCCGGTTAGGCAGTCCGAATTTTCATGAGATACCAATCAATCGTTCGATCAACACGGTGCATAATAACCAGCGCGACGGGCATATGCGTCAGCAAATCAATGTTGGTAAATCCAGCTATCACCCCAATTCTACCGGAGGTGGAAGTCCGATGCAGGCGAAAGTGGCTGAAGGTGGGTTCAGCTCTTATGAAGAGCGGATAGATGCCCGTAAAGTGCGTGCGCGCAGCAAGAGCTTTATGGATTTTTTCAGCCAGGCAACTCTATTCTACAACAGCCAATCTGAACCGGAACAAAACCATATGCGGGATGCGCTCCGTTTTGAGTTGGGCAAATTGCAAACACCAGTTATACGGGAGCGCATGGTGGGCTTATTAACCAAGGTAAGTAGCAAATTAGCTGCCGAAGTAGCCGAAGGATTAGGCATGGCTGTACCTGAACCAAAGGAACCGCTCAATCATAGTTATGGCGCTGATGCTAACCCTGCGGATTATCAGGATAAACCACAAAAACAAAATATTGATAAATCCCCGGCTTTAAGCATGTCAAATACATCAAAAGATACCATCAAAACCCGACAGATCGCCATATTGGCGACGGATGGCGTTGATGGCCATTCTTTAAGCACCGTTAAAGCAGAACTAGAAGCAGAAGGCGCGCAAACAAAGATCATCGCGCCTCATGGAGGCGCCATTAAGAATACGAAAGGGATTGCGGTAAAGGTAGATATGAGTTTTCTGACTGCTGCCTCCGTTTTATTTGACGCGGTTTACATTCCGGCCGGTGCAAAAGGGTTGCTGCACAATGCAGACGCCATTCATTTTATCAACGAAGCCTATCGCCATTGCAAGGCTATTGCAGCAGATGGAGACGGCCTGGATTTATTGAATGAAACCTATGTCGGCAGCAAACTTAAAAAAGGAAAAGGGCCGGCCACCACTGGAGTTATAACCGGAAATGGTTCAATAGCAAAAGAATTTATCCACGCAATTGCCCAGCACCGTTTTTGGGAACGGGAGAAAAACGATAAAGTGCCCGCATGATCGATATAAATGAACTGATCATTCCTGCAGCGCGAAAAGGGAATCTGGAAGTGTTGCAGGAACTGATCACCCAAAAGGCAGATGTAGACAAGCGTGATGAAAAAGGATATACACCGTTAATCATCGCTTGCTATAATAACCAGTTTGCGGCTGCAAAATTATTGCTGGAATCCGGGGCTGATGTAAACGCAGCAGATAGCGGTGGTAATACTGCTTTGATGGGGGTATCATTCAAAGGATATCAGGATATAGCCAAATTATTAATTGAACATGGCGCAGATCTGAATAAGCAACATGGTAATGGCGGAACTGCTTTGATGTTTGCTGCAATGTTTGGCCGGAATGTACTATTGGAACTGTTACTTAATGAGGGCGCAGATAAAAATATCTTGGAAATAAATGGGCTTTCGGCCAACGATCTCGCGATAATCCAAGGTAATAAGGAGGCGATCAAGCTATTATCATTATAACGATTTTATAGATAAAACATTGGCAATATATTTTAGTCAGGACTACCACATCAGGAATTGTCAGTCACTGGCATCACTCATCCTCTTTTTTAATGTACTGGTCAGTAAAGGCTTTGCTATTTTACTATGAGGATTGGCCAGATCCTTTTTAAAAAAATACCAACAGCCTCCCTTTGCTGTAATTCTACAAATTGATTATAAAATACTTTGGTTTATAGACACGCTGCTTATTTTCCGACTCATTGCAAAAATTATACCGCATGTCGTTTATTTATTATAAATTAATTTTTTTATTCTGAAGTTAATAAAAAAGCATTTATTTACATTTATGGCACGCTGCTTGACATGGGTATACAATAATATTTATTATACACTTAAATAGCAAAAAATGAAAGCACTTGTTTATTATGGACCTAAAGATGTCAGGGTATCTGAAATGCCCGATCCCAAAGTTGAACAACCAACAGATGTACTGGTAAAGGTTACCACCACTAATATTTGCGGCTCAGACTTGCATATGTATGAGGGACGGACGAATATGGAGGCGGGTCGGATATTCGGACACGAAAACCTGGGGGAGGTGATTGAGATAGGCAAAGCAGTTGTTAATATTAAAGTAGGGGATATGGTGTGTATGCCTTTTAATATTGGCTGTGGTCATTGTAAGAATTGTGAAAGCGGACTTACTGGTTTCTGTCTCAAAATGAATCCCGGCTTTGCAGGTGCTGCCTACGGATTCGCCGGAATGGGCCCCTTTGAAGGTGGGCAGGCAGAGTACTTAAGAGTACCACACGGCGATTTTAATTGTTTAAAATTACCCGAAGACGCTAAGGAAAAAGAAAATGATTATGTAATGTTGTCGGATATTTTCCCG
>NZ_JAMXOE010000048.1 GCF_024055575.1 Mucilaginibacter flavidus
CAATTATCGCTTTTTAAAACTTGAGGGGGTGTGTTTTTCAATATTTACCAAAAAAAGCTTCTATTTAACACAAACCCCATTTTAATTCTATTTTTTATTTTTACCGGACAACAGTGAGCCAGGAATCAAGAGCCAAGAAATCGAGAGTCAAGAAATCGAGAGTCAAGAAGCAAGAACTCAAGAAGAAGAACAAAGTTTAAATTCCCGGAAGTTAAGCAGTTTACAGTTGTGAAGCTGGCTTGGCTCTTGATTCTTGGCTCTTGATTCCCGTTTCCCGTTTCTCATTTTAACATCATTTAACTGTAAGTTATCAACTGTTTCATTACAATTTCATAATAGCTGGCTACCTTGCCGCAAAACTATTGATGATGAACAGTGCGACCCTAACAAACTGGAACCGTTTTAACAATATTTTATACATAGGCGACGAAGCGCGTGTCTGCATAAAGATAATTGAAAAATTTAACAGTAAACTAGCTGAAATAGAGCGCATTTACTCATCGTGGTTCAATGGCCGCAACGCAAAAAATAAGCTTGCCCGGTACGATAAACTGCAGCATCACATACACTACCACTTCGAAGGCGGCATTGCAGCTTTTAAATTCAAAAACGAAGACGAACTGCCTGCTGTTATCCGCAATGAATGCTTTGCTGCTTGCAAAAGTTTAGTTGCGGAGCAAATCCAGTTTTTTCAGTAGTACACCGTTATAGTCCAGGCGCCTTAGTCTATTTGGGTGATCCCCCCACAAACCGTTATCACATCTTTTTAAAAGCGGAGCTTCTCGTTGCTCCTGTTTTTCATGATCCCTGTCTTTCTAAATTCTATTAATTGAAGTTCCATGTTGTTTTTTCTTTTTTTTCAGAAAAATCAACATAATGCTTGCAACGTACGTTTTTAATACATACCTTTGGTTTATGATGTTATTTAAGAAGGATATGGCCGCAGAAATAGTACCGACAAAGACCGAAATGGATGTGTTGCAGGTGCTATGGCAGTACGGACCACAAACGGTCCGTTTTGTGCATGATAAGTTGAATGAACATAAAGAGATTGTGCAATACACATCAACTCTGAAGCTGATGCAGGTGATGAAAGAAAAGGGGATGCTTGACCGGGATGAAACCAACATGAAGCATATTTACGGTGCGGCGGTAGCTGAAGAAAAAGTAAAAGGTAATATGTTGGGCCGCTTTGTCGACTCGATGTATAATGGCTCGCCCAGTAACCTGATGATGGCTTTGCTTGATAACGATAAAACATCGGGCGAAGAATTGCAAAAGATAAAAGAGATGTTAAGCAAACTGGAAAATAAATAATTTTATGGCACACCTGGTTTTTATAAGCGGAACACTAAATAAAATAATCACAGCTTTTAGCTGGATGCTTATTCATTCGTTATGGCAGGGGTTATTGTTGGCTATTATTGCCGGGGTGGCATTGGTAATTGCAAAAAAGGCATCTGCAGCATACAGGTATAATCTGGCGTTTATTTTATTCCTGATGTTTATTATTACCTGTGGTTTAACATTTGTTTATGAATGGACGGCAGCAACTGCGCCTGCCGCCTTAACCCCGCTGGCAGGGAATATCGCCGTTAATGCATCGTCGCTGTTTTTTAACGCGCATAGTGTAAAG
The DNA here is from genome assembly GCF_024055575.1 of Mucilaginibacter flavidus. Lineage (GTDB taxonomy): Bacteria > Bacteroidota > Bacteroidia > Sphingobacteriales > Sphingobacteriaceae > Mucilaginibacter > Mucilaginibacter flavidus. The sequence continues at coordinate 1,637 of NZ_JAMXOE010000048.1, forward strand.
CAATTGGTCAGTAGCTTTACCGGTTATTTTTCGGCCAACGCTCCATTTATCATATTGATATGGTTTATGGTTTTCCTTTTCAAAAGCGTAAGGATGATTTCGTGTATTGCCTATAATCAACGCATTAAAAACTACCAGGTTTACCAGCCATCAAAATTCTGGGTTGATAAAGTAAACGGCTATGCTAAAAAATTGAAAATAAATAAGGCTGTTAAAATACTACAGTCGGGCTATATTAAAGTGCCTGTGGTGGTAGGCCATTTAAAGCCGATAATATTGATTCCGGCGGGCCTGCTGGCAGGCTTACCAGCCGAGCAGGTAGAGGCAATATTACTGCACGAAATTGCCCACATTAAACGTAACGACTACATTGTTAATTTTTTACAGAACATTGCCGAAGCGGTATTTTTCTTTAACCCGGGCTTGCTGTGGATATCATCGGTATTGAGAGAAGAACGCGAAAATTGCTGCGACGATATTGCTGTGGCACATACCAATAACCGGGTTGAATTTGTGCAGGCACTTATCAGTTTCAAGGAACATGAACTTTATGGGGCGGCCTATTCCACTGCTTTCCCCGGTAAAAAGAACTACCTGATGCGCCGGGTGGTAAGACTTTTAAATAACAAAAACAAAACCTTTGGTACCGGCGAAAAGGTGTTTTTCGGATTCAGTGTGCTTATCCTTTTGGTATTGGTTGCCACGGTTACTGTTGCCCAGGTAAAGGATATTGTTAAAAACAAAGAGCAGCATACTGTAAGGAGTGTTACTTCACATACAGTGGGCTTTTCGGAAACAGTTATTAAAAAAGAAGCCGCTTTCGCTAGGGAAATGCATAACACGTTAAAGAGCAAGCTAAATAAGTTAACTGCGGAAATTTCGTATACTATCCCCGAGCGTGCTGACCAGCACGCCGAAATGCTACCGACAGAAAGGATTGCCGCAATTACGCTACCTGTTAAACAAAATTCTACTGAGCAGGAAGCTGCGGATGCAGACAGGCGCCAGGCAGAATTAGACAGGCAGCAAGCCGTGCGCGACCAGGAGCAGGCTATGCGTGACCAATTGCAAGCAAGGAAAGACCAGGAACGGGCGGGTCGTGACCAGCAACAGGCAAGAAAAGACCAGGAGCAGGCATTGCGTGACCAACAACAAGCACTCCGCGACCAGGAGCAAGCCAAACGCGACCAGGGACAAGCCAGGCGTGACCAGGAGCGCGCTAAGAAGGAACAAGCAGCCGATACTAAACAGCAAGTGAATGTTAATATTTAACGGATGCCTATGTTAGATACCAGACATATTAAATAGCAAAATACCAAAAGCCGGATAGTATATTCCGGGATCCATATACCAGGGCTACTGTTACAGACTGCGCACCTGTAATACCATAAACCTGGCTAAATAAACCAAACAAGCCGCAATATTTTAAAATCCGCTAAATGCAGGGCTGCTATTGTATTGCCAATTTTTTAAACTTTAAAAATCAAATTAAAATGAAAACCAATTTTATTAAATACGGTGCATTTATAGCCGCAATTGTATTTACAACAGCCGCCAGTGCACAGAAAAAGCCTGCGACAAAAAAAGCCCATGTAAGCTATGGTTATAGTAACATGTATTCGAGCGATAATGGCGATGGTAAAGAACGTGTAAGGACCGAAGAAAACGGGAAAGAATATGAACTGACTATGCAGAATGGCAAATTAACCGAATTATATGTTGATGGCGAAAAAATACCGGAAAGCAAATTTGGCGACTATGCCGATTTTATAGCCCGAATGAAGGAGCAAATAAAGAGAGATAAAATACAGGCGAAAAAAGACCAGGAACAAGCACTACGCGACCAGGCGCAGGCTCGCCGCGACCAGGAGCAAGCAAAGCGGGACCAGGAACAAGCCAGGCGTGACCAGGCACAAGCGGGCAAAGACCAGGAACAAGCGAAACGCGATCAGGAGCAAGCCTCGAGAGACCAGGAGCAAGCCTCGAGAGACCAGGAGCAGGCAAAACGCGAACAGGAACAAGCTGTAAAGGAACAGGCCAGCGCAAAACTTGACCAGGAGCAAGCAAGCCGCGACCAGGAACAAGCCAGGCGAGACCAGGAGCAGGCAGTGCGTGATCAGGAGCAGGCAAAGCGCGACCAGGAGCAAGCAAGGCGGGATCAAATACAAGCTAAAAAAGACCAGGAGTTGATGAAACAATTGATTAGCGACCTGGTAAAGGATGGAATTGTAGCCGACGAAAAAGGCCTGCACGAGTTGACAATATCAACAGACGGTATGAAAGTGAACGGAAAACAAATGAGCGCCGATGTTTACAGTAAGTACAAAAGCAAATACGCCAGGTTCTCGGGCAGTTCTATTCGTTATCATAACGAAGGTAATTCAAGGGGGATTAGTATAAACCGTACAGACAACTAAATGTAGCCTGGTATTTATAAGCAATGCAGAAATAAGGGGAATGTAGCTATTAGGGCAGCATTCCCTTTATTTATTTAAAAATATTTTAATCCTTTTATAAATATTTTAATCAAACATGTAACCTTATGAAATTAGACACCGTACAAGAGGACATAATTTGATAAATTATATTACTGATAAATTAATTGATTACTAAAAATTTAATTCACCCAAATCATGGAACACAAATTAAACACCCTGAAATCTGATCTGCACAACGTTTTTGTTGAAGGTAAAGCAAACCCAATTGAAATGGCACGCGTATTTATTATGTTCGCTATCCCATTGATTACCGTATGTTTGATTAGCGCACGCCACATCATTTACTAAGCAATCCCAAAAGAAATTTAACACACAGCTGTTAACCTTTACTAATAAAGCTAACAGTGCCGATACTAAATATTACCACTGCCAACACCTGGTGTATAGTTTTGATAAAGCCAGGTACGTAGATATGATAATAATATAAATCGGCTAATAATAAATAATAATACTATTGATTTTGTAGCGCGAGGCTGCCGTAAAACTGTAGATGGATTGGGTACAAAAAGCAAAACAGCTGCTACTTTTCGTAACAACTGCCTGCTCCCTAATTAACCAACTAACCGTTTGATTACAAACTAAAAACTATTTTTCACCGGTCTGTTTGTGTCGCTTAAATTTTATGAAAATTTAAGGATGGAACCGTTAAAGTATTTTGCTTTAATTGCGATACAACCAAAGCCTGGAAATAAATAACGGTTTACTTTAACCTGGTAAATAAGTTACTGCCTTGCGCGATAACTTGAGTCAAAGTTAAGAACGCATAGGGAGGTATGCTCGCGCATAATTACTGAATTTGCATACGTAGTTTTACGTAATTGTTTAAAGCCAATTTTGCAGATAGCCAGGTAAACCTTTTTATAGATTTTTACCTGTAGCCCATGGCCTGGAGATTAAATAATTCGGCATAGCGGCCGTTTTTTTGGATGAGTTCATTGTGGCTGCCAATTTCGATAAGTTCACCTTTTTCGAGCACTAATATCCTGTCGGCCATGCGTACCGTACTGAACCTGTGCGATATCAGCACTGCCGATTTGCCTTTGGTCAATTCGGCGAAGCGCTCAAACACCGCGTATTCGGCACGGGCGTCAAGCGCCGATGTCGGTTCGTCAAGTATCAATAGTTGTGCATTTCGCATATAGGCGCGTGCCAACGCTACCTTCTGCCACTCGCCGCCGGATAGTTCAACACCTTGTGCAAAGCGTTTGCCTAATTGCTGGTCGTATTTGTCGGGTAAGGTTGCGGCAAGTATATCTGCCAGGCTTTGTTTTGCCGAGGCTTCAATCAGCGGCCGGTTATCAACCTGGCCGATGTTGCCGACAGCAATGTTTTGTGCAAAAGTCATCTGGTAGCGCAGGTAATCCTGGAAGATAATCCCAACATTCAACCGTAAATCGGTCAAATCGTATTCCCGCAAATCTTTTCCTTCCAATAATATCCTTCCTTCGGTAGGGTCATAAAGCCGTGCAAGCAATTTTACCAGTGTGGTTTTGCCTGCGCCGTTTTCGCCAACCAGCGCAAGCTTCTCGCCTGGATGCAGGATAAAGCTTAAATGCCGGTTTGCCCAGCGTTCGCTGTTATGATATTTAAAACCAACATCCTCAAAAACAAAGCCCTGTTGTATTACTTTCGGAAACGGTAATGGGTTAGCCGATGCCTTTATCTTTGGTTTGATATCGAAGAACTCAAAAAAATCGCGCAGGTAAATTGCCCCTTGTGACACTGAGGTGAACCTGCTCAAAATTCCCTCCAGCAAACTACGTAATTGCCTGAACGAACCAGCCAAAAACGCGAGCATACCTATGGTAACCGTACCGTCGACCGTTTTTATGATGATGACAACATAGGCCGCATAGTAGCCAACGCTGCCAAGCATCGCAAAAAAAGTTCCCCATAAACTTCGTTTAATAGCCAGCCGCTTGTTATCCAAATAAAACTTACCCGATAACTGTTTAAACCGGTCGATAATAAAGCCTGAAAGATCGAATATCTTTACCTCTTTGGCCGTTTCATCGCTGGCTCCCAAATATCTTACATAGTCAAGTTCGCGACGCTCGGGTGTTTGGCCGCGGGTAAGGGCATAGCTTTGATCGTTAAAGTACGATTCGCCTAAAAATGCCGGGATAATGGCAATCAGCAATAATATAATTAGCCATGGGTTAAAGGCCATAAGTCCGGCTGCTAAGAAGCCCATTGTTATTAAATCCTGAACCTGCGTCATCACCTGCGAAAGCAATATGGTACGACCAATAGTCTGCTGGCGTGCGCGTTCCAGTTTATCATAAAACACCGAATCCTCGAACTGGTCAAGATCCAAAGTGGCGGCATGGGCCATTATTTTTATGGATGTATGGTTGCTGAACAGGTCGCCCAGCAGCGAATCTACCAATGTAATGGCGCGGCTAAGCGCATCGGTGGCAATTGCCAGCCCAAACTCAAGCCCTACCAACTGCCATAAATGGGTGCTGCCGGTTTCGTGGTGGTGGGTTAGAAAAATAACATTGTCGATAATCAGCTTGCCTACATACAGCAAAGCCACCGGCATGGCCGAGCGGACAATGCGCAAAACGGCATTAATAATGGTGAACAATTTGCTGGTTTGCCATACCAATTTAAAAAATGCTGGCAGGTTGTTAAGCGCCGCAAGGCGGTCTTTAAAAGTTAATGGCTCGGTACGGGTATTTTTTGGCGGGCGGGCGGTATTCAAATATTATCCTTCTTTTATCTTAGTTTAAGTAAAATTAAGAAAAGAATGATGAGGAGATTAGAAAAGAATGTATTGTGAGTGATTGATGACAAATGGTGATAGTAAATTCAGCGTCGTGGGTGTTTACACTGTTTAACCACTTTTTCATGTTAAGTAATTCATTTACAGGTATTTATTCATGAAAAAAGTTCAAAAAGTGTCAGCCCTGTTAACACCTTGTATTGCCTTCTAACGAAATGAATTAGATGATGGACCCTGTGACCCGTATAAAACTCTGCTAACAAAGGTTGGACCCGCGCAAGGCCCTTGTATACGACCCCGAGGGGACGTAATAAGCATAATCGGTGTAATCATTCTCCAATCGGTGTAATCCAATTAAAAAAAATCTAAAAAATCCTTTAATCCTAAAAATCATAGTTTAGTTTTGCCGCTCAACACGTACACATGAACTCATCATTAAAAAATAAATTCGACGGTATAATTTTCGACCTTGACGGCACCCTTTGGGACAGCACCAATAATGTGGCCCTGGCCTGGCAGTCGGCTTTGGATGAAGTTGATTATTTAGATGAGGTAATGACCCAGGAGCGGGTGCGCTCGATAACAGGGATGACTTACGATTCTATTTTTGATAAGCTTTTCCCTCAATTGGATGCCGTTCAACGCGCCGAGGTGCAGGCACTTTGCGGCAAGCACGAACTGGAAATTTTGCATACCAGGGGCGGCGAACTTTATCCCGCACTCGACGAAACGTTAGCTTACCTTGCCGGTAAATACCGGTTGTTTATAGTAAGCAATTGCCAGAGCGGCTACATCGAGGTGTTTTTTAAGATAAGCCGGATGGAACACTATTTTGCAGGTCACCAATGTTTCGGAACTAAAGGCAACCCCAAAGCCGAAAATATTAAAGACATAGTTAACGATCATAACCTGGAAGCCCCGGTTTATATTGGCGATACCATTGGCGATTACGACTCGGCCAACAAAGCCGGCGTGCCGTTTATTTTTGCCGATTATGGGTTTGGCAAGGTTGAAAATGGGCAGATAGCAACCATTAGTAATTTTAGCGAATTGAAAGAATTATTGTAGAATAATCGTCTTTTCGTAGCCTGCACTGCAATTTTTCTTATTTTTATGCTGATTAAAACACTTACCTGTTATGGCAGCATCAAACAAATCTTCGCGTCGCAATTTTATTCGTAATGCCTCACTGGGTGTAGGCGCTTTGGCACTTGGGCCGGCCTTATCGGCACTGGCAATGCCTGCGGGAAAGGCAAAAAAGAAATTGGGTGTGGCTTTGGTTGGCTTAGGTTATTATAGTTACGGTCAGCTTGGCCCTGCTTTGCTGCACACTAAGGACTGTTACTTAGCAGGCATTGTTACGGGTACACCTGCAAAGGCAGTGTCGTGGTCCAAAAAGTACAACATCCCCGAAAAAAACATCTATAACTATCAAAACTTCCACGAGATAGCCAATAACCCGGATATAGATATTGTGTATATAGTGCTGCCGGTTTTTATGCACAAAGAATACACCATCAAAGCAGCCCAGGCAGGCAAACATGTTATCTGCGAAAAGCCGATGGCGCTAAATGCTAAAGATTGTGAGGAAATGATAGCAGCCTGTAAAAAGGCCAACAGGTTATTGTCGATAGGTTATCGCCTGCACTTTGAGCCGCACAATATGGAAGTAATGCGCTTGGGGCAGCAGCATATTTTGGGTAACATTAAAAAAATTGATACGGGTAACGGTTTTACTTATAACGGCGACCCTAACGCATGGCGATTGAAAAAGGCAATGGCCGGGGGGGGCGGCTTAATGGATATGGGCATTTATAGTATACAGGGAGCCCGCTATACCATGGGCCAGGAGCCAATCTCGGTTAAAGCAACGCAGCAAAAATTAAGGCCGCAGTTTTTTAAAGAAGTGGACGAAACCGTTTTCTGGGAACTTGAGTTTCCGGGCGGACTTAAAACCACGGGCAAATCGAGCTACAACAACGATTGGAGTTACCTGAAAGTAGAGGCCGAAATGGGCAATTTCGAGCTTGGACCGGCTTACGGCTATGGCAGTATTGAGGGCAGCGTAAATGGTACACCCATGAAATTTCCGCAGATTGTACAGCAGGCTGCACAAATGGATGATTTTGCCAATTGCGTAACACTCAACAAGGCCAGCCGTGTACCCGGCGAAGAAGGCCTGAAAGACATGAAAGTGGTTGACGCCATTTACCGGAGTTTAGATTCGGGGAAGTGGGAGAAGATCAGTTAGCAGTTTGAAGTTGGCAGGGGGCAGTTTTTGAATGTCGATTTGTAGTGTATGCCAGAAAGTATTAAATTGCTTCCGCTTAGCCGTTAGCCAATCACTAATTCACTAAATCACCAATTCACTAATTAATTTCCCCATGCTTTTCCCAGAAGATTTTTTGCATTACGTGTGGAAGTTCAGGCTTTTTGAACGAACTGGGCTGCAAACTACCTATGGCGAAGAACTGGAAGTACTTTCGGCAGGGATGCACAACTCAGATTCCGGACCCGATTTTCAGACAGCAAGAGTCAGGATAGGAGATACCGTTTGGGCAGGCAACGTGGAAGTGCATGTTACCTCGTCCGACTGGCAAAGACATGGGCATACCACTGATGATTCTTATAGCAATGTTATCTTGCACGTGGTTTATAAAGATGACAAGCCATTGGTGCTAGCAAACGGCCGGCGTGTGCCAACACTGGAATTACAAAACCGCATCCCGGATGATTTGTATAACCGTTATCACAAACTCATTTTTGGCGAACAAACAGTAATACCCTGCGAGGCAAATATTGGCGCGGTGGACGGGCTCACCATGTATAATTGGCTTACCCGGGTACTGGTTGAACGGCTTGAAAAACGTTCGGAAGCAGTAATCACCGCGCTGAACCTTAACCGTGGCGATTGGGAAGAAACGTTTTACCAATTTTTGGCCGCAAACTTTGGTTTTAAAACTAATGCTGTACCGTTCGAACTACTGGCAAAATCGATACCGCAGCTTACACTGGCCAAACATAAAAACAATCCGCTGCAAATTGAGGCGTTGATATTTGGGCAGGCAGGTTTTTTAAGCGGTGAGCTAAACGACGAGTATCCCCGGAGGCTCAAAGCCGAATACGAGTTTTTGCAGAAAAAGTATAAACTAATGCCGATTGAAAACCACCTGTGGAAATTTATGCGGTTAAGGCCCCAAAACTTCCCTACCATAAGGCTGGCGCAGTTTTCTTCATTAATTGTTCATTCCAACCATTTATTTTCGAAGGTGCTGGAGATAAAAGATGTGAAGGCGTTGCGGAATTTGTTTTCGGAGATTAAGGTTAACGAATATTGGGAAAATCATTACAGGTTTGATGTGGAATCGGCCCCTTCAGCAAAAAATATGGGCGTTGCATCTATCGATATTTTGTTGTTGAATACATTGGTACTGTTTCTGTTCAGTTACGGCAGACACAACCAAAATCAACATTATATTAACCGCAGCCTTAAGCTTTTGGAACATTTGCCAAACGAAACGAACAATATTATCACAGATTTTGTTAACTTAGGGGTGAAAATTAATACTGCGTTCGAATCGCAGGCATTGCTGGAGTTAAAAAATAACTACTGTAACTATAAGAAATGCCTGCAATGCGGCGTTGGTAATAAAATATTAAAATTAGGTTGATATGCTGCAAAGGATTCTCACTTTTTTTGAACGATATTCATTTGGGGTTTGCACCTATTTGGGCGAAAAGTTCAATGTATCTATAGGTAAAATCCGTTTGTTTTTTATATACTCATCATTTTTAGCAGTAGGCTTCCCGCTTATATTTTACATATTCGCCGGAATAGTGCTTGATATCCGCAAATTTGTGAAAAGGGTGCACACCAGGGTTACAGATTTGTAGACGAAACTTATCAAATTATCGTCATTGCTGTAAGGAACGATCCGCCAGCTGGCGGACTACATAGGATATTCAAGGACCTTTATGTTAATGGTGACCTAAATGCCGCTAACAGGTTGCCACAAAGTTTAGGCTTCGTTGATTTGCGTGTGTAGTCCGCCAGCTGGCGGATCGTTCCTCGCAACGACGGAGCGGTGGGATGCTTTACCTCTTCAACGGATACAAATGCACCACCTGACCGCCGCCAGAAGCTAAAATCATATTTAACACCGTTTGTTTATTTACCTGTTTAACCACTTTTACCAAATGGTTTAAATTGGGGTCGCTGGCTGGGGCGTCGCTGTAAATTTCGGCGTTGTATTGAGCGTCGGACAGGAAATCTAAAGATGGTTTTATAGTTCGCGCTTCATGGTTAGTAATAGCACCGATATACCAATTCTCGGCTTTGCGGCGGGCTATTACTACGTATTCGCCGGGTTTGGCATCCAGCACACGGGTTTCATCCCAGGTGGTGGGCACTTGCTGCACAAATTCAAATCCGGACTGGTTAATGTAGCGTTCGGGGGCATCTCAAACCATCCCGAGATTGTTTTCCAAAACCACGTACATCGCAAGCATGTGGCAGCGGGTGCCCAACACAAACGGCCTGGTGTAATGCACCTTGAATTACTGCGGTGAGGCTGCCGCAAAACCACCTAAATGGTAATCGGTTGAGCCACCCAGCATGCGGGTAAAAGGGATATTAATATCGGCATCGGGTGTTACAATATCATTCCACTTGTCGTTTTCATAATTCAATGTGCCTTCGCGGGTAAATTCGTTGGGATAGGTTCGGGTAGTACCGGTTGGTTTATAAGCGCCATGGAATTGTATATGCAGGTGATGCTGTGCGGCTTTTTGAAGTACCTCTTCCTGCATGTTTACCATTTCCTGGTCGTCGCGGTCCATAAAATCGCACATCAGGCCTTTAATTCCCCATTTTTCGTACTGGGCAAAGGTCTCGTCCAGCTTTGGGTATAAGGCGTAAAAATGTACCCAAACCCGAATGCCCACACCGCGTTTTGCTGCCGAATCGCACAGTTGCTGCATATTCAGCCCGGGCACTGCTTTTGACGGATCGGAATGCGGGCCTGGTTGAAAGCCTTGCCCATCGCTTACATACCATTCATGCAAGCCATATTCCACCACCGAGTGGTATTCAATACCATATTTGGCGCAGAAATCAACATAATACATGTTGGTTTCGTAATTGTTGCCGGGTGCAAAACTGGTGTCCGGGATGGCGTTTCCGTTCCACCACGGGAAGGTGGTTTTGCCCGGCTTAAGCCACGACCAGTCCTTTATCTTACTTGGTTCGTTTAAATTGGTCAGGATATTTGATTCGATGAAAGCACCGGGCCTATCGCTTATCATCAATACACGCCATGGGCTATTGTGTGGCAAAGTAGCTTTAACTTTTAGCACAGTTTGATGGGGCAGGGGCGAAAGGCGACTCTCCAGCACACCATTGTGCTTCATCAAATACATGCCCGCATAATCGCGGAGCGCTGCCTCGGTAATTGCGAGGTAAAGGCCTTTGGGGTATTCAAACAATGCGGGCATGTCCATCAGTGTGTCTGATTTTAAGTCGGATAACAAAGTTTTGGTATAAATACCTTCGTGCGATGTGGTATAATTCTCGCGCAACAATGTGGTAACTTTTGGGTTTTGAGTAAGGTTAAAGGTATTCAGTTCATCAGTAACATATACCGTTTCGGGCCAGCCGGCTTGTTTTGGAAGGATATACCTGAAAGCCACGCCGTCGTTAAATATCCTTACCTCAACGTTAAGGGTCCTTTTTGCGCCGGATTGCTCGGTAACGGGGATAATAACCCGGTTACATTCGCTGTGTATTTTGCTGGCTTTGCCTGTAATAAGTTCATAATCTTCGGTAAACCTTTCAGACTTGGCCGAAGCAATATGCAGGCTGTTGTTAAATAAGCCGCCTTCTTTAAAGTTGATATTTAGCCTTGAAACGTCGACCATTAAAACACCTTTGTAAGCTATTTTGTAAAAAAGGCCATTAGCATCGGTACTGAGCCAGAATTTTATCTGTTTATCAGGAGATTGAACAACAACGATTGCTTTAGAAAATGTTTTTGCCGAAATAAACAGGCACGTAAAAAATAGCAGGCGTTTTAGCAACAACATAATTTATGGTTTTATCGCGGTCGGATATAGCCATAAATGTAAGCGGAAAAGATTAGTTTTCTGATTAAAATATAAAAACCATTACGAGGTACGCAGCAAGCCCGTTAAATAAAAGATCGCTGCAAGCTGATCAATTACCTGTTGGCCCATTAGGGCCTGCCTTGTACCTCGTAATGGTTTACCTGTGCGGCAGGTTATACTAATTTTCCGCTGGTAACCGCATCCTGTAAATTGCTTACCCTGAAACGGGGTTTATAAATGCGGTTTGATAATTTTTTTACCCATTGCGCTTTGTACCCAAAAACAGTACGGATAACTTTAACACTTGCCGAGCCTGTTGGATAGCCATATTTATACCAGCTGAATTTAGATTGATCAATACGAAATGTTTCAGCAAATTCAGCTAAAAACAAGTCTATCTCGATATCAACAATATCCAGATCAAGGTCGATGCTCGTATCCAGGCTCAAAGTACAAGGGTCAACTTTCCTGATTTTGTACTTGGAACAATAATTAACTATAAATTCTTTTAACTGAGGATTTATCTCTTCCATTTGAATTAATAGTGGTGTTATCATTTGTGTTATAAGACGACGACTTTTTGGGAAGGTTGCATAAAATCCACCCTTTTTTTAAATCTTTATCACAAAATCTCAAACGGTTAAAAAAGACAGGACATTCACTCCGTCAGTAAAGTCAAAATAAATATACGAATACTTTCGTATATTATTGTGCGCTTTTAAATCTTTTTTTTAGATAGCTGTAATTCAGAAATTTAAATGGATAAAATGCCCCAAATGAAAGAATTAAATGCTTTTTTCCATCACGATTAATTCAATCGGCTGTTTTGGATCGCCAAATTTTTTGTCGGCATGGAATGGCACTATTTCGCCTGTAGCTTTAAAGCCGCGACGCTCGTACCAGTTAATTAATTCGTGGCGGACGCTGATTACGGTCATAGTAAGCGTGTGCAGGTTTGCCTGTTTGGCGTAAGCTTCGGCGGCCAGTAACAAATCGCGCCCAATACCATTGCCCTGTTGTAATGGAGATACGCTGAACATGCCTACGTATAATTTAGGCTCGCGCACCTCGAGGTAAACGCAGCCATTTATCCTGCCATTTTCGTCGATGTTCTTTAAAATGATAATTGCATCATCATCAAAATACGTGTCCATTGTTTCTTCGTCAATGCGCAGGCCATCCAGCAAATTGGCTTCAGTTGTCCAACCTTGTTTGGAGGTTTCGCCGCGGTAGGCGCTGTTTACTAAATTATTTAATTCGGCTACATCAGTGCGGATGGCTTGGCTTACAGGCATAATGTTTTTTTGAAAGCGCAAACGTAGGGAAATGGGAGTCAAGAGTCAAGAGTCACTGTTGTCCGGTAAAAATAAAAAATAGAATTAAAATGGGGTTTGTGTTAAATAGAAGCTTTTTTTGGTAAATATTGAAAAACACACCCCCTCAAGTTTTAAAAAGCGATAATTG
>NZ_JAMXOE010000049.1 GCF_024055575.1 Mucilaginibacter flavidus
ACCCCCATAAAATGAAAAACAAAAGAAAATGAACGCCAAATTCAGACATTATTAAAAACCAAAAGCGAAATTCACCGCAAAATCGCTAATACGAAAGGTGTCGTGAATTTTGCAACGATCTCGTTTTATGAAACCACAGTAAGTAATTCAACAAGTTCCATCAGTTTAACCGCCACCACACAGGACGCCACAGCCACCCTAAAGGTAAACGGGGTTACGGCAACGTCCTGCGTGGCCTTTGGTCCGGTTTCGTTAAATGCCGATACCACCACTGTTTACATAACTGTAACGGCAGGCGATGGCACAACCAAAAAAACTTATGCAATATTGGTAACACGCCTGGCTCCCCCTGGTGTCGTTATGCAATACCAGCCGCTGGAATCGCCGGTTGCTAATAGCACAATTGCTGTGCACCAAAACGTATCGCCAAATGGAGATGGTAAAAGTGATGTACTGGTTATAGAAGGCATTGCAGCTCATCCTGATAATAAACTACAGATAATAAGCCGTAGTGGTGCACTTGTATACGAAGTAAAGGGCTATGACAATGTCACAAAAGCTTTCAACGGGCATTCCAGTACCAACGGTAAACTGCAACTGCCTGGTACTTATTTCTACACGTTAGAATATAAAGATGGAAATGAGACGAAGCATAAAACAGGGTTTATCGTGCTGAAGTATTAGGGGATGATTGGAGATTAGGGGATGCGTTTTCCCCTAATCTCCAATCATCCAATCTCTAACCTGCATATCCGATATATCACTATTTTTGACAATGCTAATTATTCAGCTTACCGGTTTATCTGGTGCAGGCAAAACAACACTATCACAATATGTAAAGCAAAAGCTGGGTAAAGAAGACCTTTCGGTTGAAATAATTGACGGCGACGCCTATCGCAAAACGCTTTGTGCCGATTTAAGCTTTTCAAAAGCCGACCGCTGCGAAAATATTCGCCGTTTAGGGCAGGCTGCATATACTTTTACCGGCAGCCGCGATGTAGTAATTATTGCGGCTATTAATCCCTTTGAAGAAGTACGGCTTGAATTAAAAGAAAAATACGGAGTTAAAACCGTTTGGATAAATTGTTCAATCGATGTTTTAATTGAACGCGATACCAAAGGCCTTTATAAACGGGCGCGACTTCCTGAAAATCATCCCGAGAAATTGAACAACCTTACCGGAGTTAACGATGATTACGACTTACCCCTAACATGCGATTTGATAATTAATACGCACGAACAAACAAGCGGGCAATCAGGGGATATGCTTTGTGATTTTATAACGCGGTTCATAAATGATAAATCAGTGCCGTTTACATAGGCCCCGACCCGAATGGCGAAGCCCTCAGGTGGTAATCGTCTCCGCCGATTAACGGCAGGAGTTTACACATTTGGTTGTTATAATAGCTTCAAAAAACGTTGCTGTTCACAGTGAAACATATAGAACAGGGTGGAACAGGAACAGTCAACACATTTTGGTAAAAAAGTGTATTTTCTGGCCCCTATGGCTGTTTTTTGCTTAAAGCCTACTACTAAAATTTGTAAAATCACTGACAAAACAGTGTCAGTATTCCATGGTTTATAATGCTTAATTTTGCAGCTACACGAATATGCGCCTGGTATATTGTCAATCTTACCGGCCCCGGCGCAAAGGTAAGCCCCGGCGGCATCAGGGAGGTACTGGTAACCCCCTGATAAAAATCACACATCCGCTAACATATAAATGCCGTTTATTTTACCAATTAAAAAATACTCAATAACAGGCAATTAACCTTCAGCATCAGTAGGTGCATAAGTAAAATATTGTACAAATCTTGGCTTATCCGATGTGTTGACACTGCTGCCGTGAGGTAATGCCTGCTGCCATATTATAAAATCGCCGGCGTTTGCTGCAATAGGGATGCAGCCTAATGCATGCAAATCTTCACCATAAGGATTTTTACCGTTCAGGCTGGTCAGCCAGCTGTCAATGCGATGCTGAAAGCCCGGCACCAGGCTAAATGCGCCCTGGTTTTCGGCGGTATCGGCAAGGTAAAGTATTCCCTGCAAGTTGAATGGGATAGGCAATTTCAGTTTAGTATCCCAATGCAACCTCGGACCGGGAAATTTCCAACGTCCCGTCTCGGGGGGATTAAAACCAACCCGGTCGGCATTAACCCAGATATCGGTACGGTCCCACAGTTGTTCGTAGGCTGCCCTGATTATTGCCGAATTGCGATTCTTGTCAAGAATAGGGTGTTGAAAAAGCTGTACCATTATACCTTGCCTTGCGGGATGCGGAGTATACCACGTGTCCGCGTCGTTGCGGTCAACTTCAATAAAATCACAAATAACCTCTATAGTTTTCTCACAGTCGGCCTTCGGTACTGCATTCCGTAATATGATGTAACCATTTTTATCCCAAAACTCAAGTTGTTCATCATCTAAAACTTTTGGTACCGACTGCTTGCTGATATAATCGGGGTTTAAGATGGTGTTATTAAAACGTGTGATATTTTCCGGCAAGGGTCTGCCGTTTGTCTCTAATACCCATTGCTCGAACTCTTGGAACGACGGGGCTGTTAAGTAAAGATATTTTACGGTTTGCTCCAGTCCCAGGCCAAGTATTGAAAGCATGGTTTTATCCAATTGAAATTCTTCGCCAAAAGCATCCGGGGTAAGCGCTCCCCTGCGTTTTAGCATGCACTTGCACCAATACCTTTTCATGTGCATAACCTGCAGTTCTCCGGTTTCTTCCGATGAGATTAGTAGCGTATCTATCATAAACATTGGATTTCAAACATTGTATTAGACAGTAATTTGCACGCCCGATAAACCGGTAGCGCTTTCGAAACGGTCGCCAGGCCTTATACCAAGGCCTGTAAGTTTAATACCCGAAAATATGCCCTCAGCGGTTTGCACTATGTTAATTCTTAAAAATTCAGTGTTTTTACATGCCACCAGTATGCCATAGTTGGTATCGGCGTGTATAATGGAGCCTGGCGCAAAGTCAGCCGGGTTGGTAACCTGTATTTGCATTACTTCAATTATCCTGAGCGGCTGCCCCCTGAACGCGGATATCGCGCCGCCATAATCGGCGTTGGTGGCGTTAACAAGGTTTTCAATTTCCTTTGCAGATTGTGTTTCCCAGTTAATTTTAAGGTCCTCGATACCAACCCCCGGGAAACAACTTGCGCTGTCTTCGTTTTGAGGGTAAAGCAGGTCGTTGCCAGTGTTCGATAATTTTTCAATCGCTTTGCTGATGACCTGCACACTTTCGATAGCCAGGCGGGCTGTATACAAGCCAAGCGTATCGCCGGGTGAAATGGCAGTCTGATGTTGCATCAACATTGCGCCGCTATCGAAGCTTTCCGTCATTTGATGGATAGTTATCCCACCGACAGTTTCTCCGTTTTTTATTTGCCAAAAAACAGGCGATTTACCACGATATGCCGGTAATAAACTAAAGTGCACGTTGTGAAAGCCAAATTTCGGAATAGCAAATAATTCAGCAGGAATCTTATAACCGCAGCCAAACACTAAAACCAAATCGGGCCGGGCTTCGGTTAACCAGTTTT
The DNA here is from genome assembly GCF_024055575.1 of Mucilaginibacter flavidus. Classification (GTDB taxonomy): domain Bacteria; phylum Bacteroidota; class Bacteroidia; order Sphingobacteriales; family Sphingobacteriaceae; genus Mucilaginibacter; species Mucilaginibacter flavidus. The sequence goes on from NZ_JAMXOE010000049.1 coordinate 3,558, forward strand.
TAAGCTCAGACCACAATTCATGTTTTAAAAAACGCTTAAACGGGATATTTAAATGCCCGGCGTTAAGTTCGATAGGCACAGTATTTTTATTTGGCGCGCCTGGCGAGACAACGCTATGCAGCATTTTTTGCCCGGCCAAATAATGCATGCAGGGTATAGAAAAAGGGCCGCTTGTGAGCAATATTATTTTCACTTAAATAAGATTTAGAATTTTTGGGGTATACAATTCAGGGCAAAATAGGTAAAGTAATTCAATTTGGAATTACGACGTTGCCAATCTTTTTTTCTCAAGGATTTGATATAACTCCATTGCATTAGTAAGGCATGCCGGAAACCCCGTTACAACAGCTTCGCTAAAGCGTTCGCCCGGTTTTTTTGAATGGTATTGGCTCCGGTCATCCATATTTAAAAGCTCATCCTCAGTAAAAGCTGTGTTGGCAAATGCTGCAATTTTATCTATCATTTGCATCGGCCCATCGCTATAATTAAGCAGCAGGCAGTTAGCATCATTTGCTACTATCCCCAAATATTTGTTTAGATAAATTGCCAATACACTAGCCAGGTAAATCTGGGCATCCTGGTTGACCACGTCCTGGTTAAACCCAAATAATTCCGGCTCAATCAATCCGGGCACGGCCTGCATGCCCGGCTGCTTACGATGTGACCTAAAAACATCATCGGGGCTGCGGTACATTAAAACAAATGGCACTGCCGGAAAGAGGCGCCTTAATTGTTCATAAAAAATTATATGCCAGCTGTCGGCTTTTATAAATAAACGTTCGGCTTTTTGTTCACCAGGTTTTTCATCTGCAGTAATTTTGTACGAATAATATTTAATGGCTGCTTTTAACAATCCGTTTATTTTCGCTTCGTTAAATCCTTTGTATTTAAAAGGCAAGCGAAGGATGTCGTCGAAAAAAGGCACCTCTGCGAGTGATACATTTTTTGGGGATGATGCGAGCAGTTGTGATAACAGCGTTGAACCGCAACGCGAGATATGAAAGATAAAAGCCGCAGGTGAAACCTCAGCTACCTCCCCGGCCCGTTTCGCCATAGCATCGAGGTTGCTAACAGAACAGAATTTATTGCGATTTGCATCCAAAGCCCTGCACTTTGCAATCGTGCTGTCAAAAAAAGGTTCGGTAAAAGTTAAGTCGAAGGTGTTTAACCAGTGGCATATCGGCTCGCCTTCAATAGCTGCAAGCTTATACGGTATCCAGCCTTCAATTTTAACGTCATCCATAGGTAGCGGGTATTAAACAGCCGGGTTGCCTGCGCGTATAGTTTTCACTTTTTCCTCAAGTTCCGCAGCTAATTTATTGGAAGTTTCGGTGTTCTGATACCTTAATTCCTCAATCAGCTTTATCATGTTCTCGTCAACCTCTTCTTTTTTATACGCTATTTCGCCCGATGATTCAATAATCGTTTTTAACCAGTCATTCACTTTGCAATCAATCACAAGGTGTACCCTGTCGGTATCTCCATTATTTGATACATTATGCGGAAGGTTGGCATTAAGGTACCAGCATTCGCCTTCGTTTAAAAATATCCGGTCTTTTTCGCAATAAAACTCAACTTGCGGGTTGGTAAACACTGGAAAATGCAGCCGCGCTTCGCCTTTTTCCAGGGCGAGTTCCGCATCGGTATGTTCTTTTATTATAGCGCCTGCTTGTAAATTCAAAAAACGCACCGCCATTATGGGGCAGTGCAGACTTGCCATAATTTTTTTTACCGAGGCAAAATGCCCCATATACTCGGTGTCCAAAAAGTCGCTTTCGCCGATCAAGTCAGGTATAATGTTTTTATGGCTGCCACCCGGTGAGCGCAGGGAGAGAACTTTCCACGAGCCTGAGTAATGATATGTATTAAGATGTGGCTGCCATTCATTCCGGGCCGAGGTTAGTTCGGCCTGGGTTGCTTTAAAATCAAACGCCAACTGCAATTTTGCGTACCGTACCATGTGATATAAGTTTAGTGTAACCAGCGTACCATATTGGGGTACGGCAAGACGCCCATTTCGGCAGACTTTTTTTTGTCGTATGCTAAGCCACGGTATTGTAACATTGGCAAACCAATATATGACCCATTGGCAAAGGTTTGCAAAAGATGCTCCCCCTCCCCTTTATACCCGCCATTATGAAAGACAACTGATGCAGGCAGGCCTATATGTAAGCACGCAGCGTACGACCATGCCAACGCCAGCATTTCGAAGCCGCCGTCCATATATTCAGGCAGAGGGGAACCTATCGTGTTACGGGTATCTGCATCGCAAGCCGCCAGGTGCCCGGCTTCGTGAAGAATGTCGCCGGGATATTGCAATTTGTTGGTATCGATGATGATTTTTCCGCCTTCCAGTAATAGTCCCGGTAAAAAAGTATCCTGGTTTACGGGCCGTTTAACTACTTCCAATCCAATAGACGTAACAAATTCAACGATGATATCGATTACCGGCAGCTCCATTACCAAAAGTATTAAACGTGCGGTGATTTTACAAGCACCAGTCCTTCAAAAAAAATCGCAGATAATAGTAAGTGCGTTAACATAATAATAGTTCCTGGCATTCAAACGTTTACCGGGCTTATTGCTCTTTTATGTGGTAGTCTAATTACAGGCGGATATAAAAAGTTTAACAACACCTTCGGGAACAATAAGATTCACAAGGGTGGAAAAGAGTGAATTATTATTAAAATTATTTGGTAACTATGCAATCAGCAATATTACTTACCGCATTATAATACTGATTGTAATGTCCGCATATCATCGCCTAACAAGTATTGTTTAACTATAGTGAAAGTCATAACGCATATACTTTATTTTCGCTTCAGGCGTGCAATTGCTATTTTAGTGAACATTTACGATTTACTACTTAAATGACAGGACCTTTAAAAGTTGGAATGCTGGCACCTTATTCAGGCGTGTATCTTTATTACAATCATCACTTAATGGCAGGCATATTGCTGGGCATTTACAAGGGTAAGCCTAAGCATAACGAAATACAATTTATACCGGTATACACCAAAATGGGCGACCCGGCAAGTACACTTGAAGCAGTCAACAGGTTGATTTTTTTTGAGCAGGCCGACGTTATTTCGGGTTTTATTAGCTACAAGTCGTTACCTGAAATAATACCTGCTATTGAGCGTCATAACAGACTCGGGCTTTTTTTTGACATGGGTGAGCATATCCCCTGGTTCAATTACCTGAGCCCCAGGGTGTTTTTTGCGTCGCAGCAGATTTGGCAAACGCAATACGCATTAGGCTACTGGGCTGCCAAAGAATACGGCCAGGGCGGCATGATGGTAATGACGGTTTACGAAGCAGGTTATAACCTGGACAGTACTTTTCTTAACGGCGTTATTGATGCGGGTGGAGGGCCGTTAGCTGTACACGTTATTCCGCATGACAGGGCTAATCCGCAACGAATGGAATTGGATGTTTTTTTTGAAGAAATTAAGAAAAATCAGCCGCCGTTTGTTCATGCAATTTTCGCCGGGGCTATTGGCAATGAGTTTTTACAGGCATGGAAAGCATCCGGCTATCATAAAAAAATCCCGCTGTTAGTAGTTGAAAATATGGCTTATGACGACGTACTTGAGGACGTTGGCAACCTGGACCTCGAACTGGTATCGGCATCAACATGGAGCCGGGCTGACGAAAGCCCCCGAAACGTTGAATTTATAAAGAAGTTTGAGCATACCGGAGGCCAGATGGCAAACATATTTGGATTGCTTGGATACGAAGTTGGCCTTGCACTGCGCGAAGTTATGCCGTTGTTGCATAAACGTGATTTGAATAAAGTTGCCGAAATATTGCACACGGAATCGGTGGTAGGTCCACGTGGCGAACGCAACTTTTACCCTGCATCTGGATTTTCACTTCCTGTAATTGATATAATAACTATCAAAACATCAACAAATAAAATATTTAAAACTATAACAAGCCAGGGGAAGGGGCTAAAATTTGATGCTGAACAGTTTAGAGATATACATGAAGGAAGTATAAGCGGATGGTTAAACCCTTACTTGTGCGTTTAAAATTATAAGAACGCTATTTGCGTTAAAAAAGCAACGTTTTTTTTGTTTTTTTTCTGGTTAAAAAAATAAGTAATTAAGTAAACGTTTTTTTTTACAATTTATTTGAAATTTCAGAAAAAAGTACTTAAACTTGGATGATAATTAAATATTAATCACTTTAAAAGCCTAAGCCATATCCATTAACCTAAAATCTTAAAACTTACATTAAATTTTTATGAAACCTTACCTGGGACAAGTCATGATTTTCGGCGGAAATTTCGCATAGCCTGGTTGGAACTTTGCAAGCGGCAATTAATGTCGATAGCGTAAAACGCTGCATTATTTGCAATACCTGGCACCACCTGTGGCGGCGATAGCGTTACAACCTTTGAACAAATTCAAATCCTGAACATATTAAATAAACCTTAATTTAAACCTACACTAAACGTTAAAAAAAAATGGAACCTTACATTGGAGAAATTAAAATGTTTGCCGGCAACTTTAATCCAAGGGGCTGGGCACTCTGCAACGGGCAATTAATGTCGATCGCCCAAAACTCAGCCTTATTCGCAATTCTAGGCACAACCTATGGCGGCGACGGGGTGCAAACATTTGGCTTGCCGGACTACAGGGGTCGCGCCCCGATGCACTGGGGGTCAGGGCCCGGACTTACGCCAAGAGTAATAGGCGAGGCTGCCGGTGAAGAAAATGTAACTTTGCTGTATAGCAATATGCCGGTACACAACCACCTGATAAACGCCAGCACAGCACAAGGAACAGTTGGGCCACCTACAAATGGGTTTTTGGCAACATCGGTTGATAACGACGCCGGAGGAAATCCTTTTAACTTCGTGACTACAACTCCTGACACAACATTAGCGCCTACAGCGGTTGCAGTTGCGGGAGGCAGTATCCCGCATGATAACATGCAACCATATCTTGTAGTAACTTTTATTATTGCGACGGAAGGTATTTTCCCCTCACGCAATTAATTTTAACGAATATAATTTAACATATTTTAGTAATAAATGTAAATGCCAATGAAAATTGGTATCGTATCAAATTCAAAATATGCATACCCCTACTTTCTTATCTAATCAGCTATAACAAAGCAGGGGTTTTATTTTATTTAAGCAATTTGCAGGTACAGGAAATAGTTCGGCCTGCTTGTTGGGTTTTTGCACCGCGAACAGGATCGCGGTGCTTTTAAATATAAAAAAGAAGAACTATATCAACAGCAGCAATTGTTTGAACCCGACATCATTTTTTGGCCAGGGATAGCCATAAAACACAGGTTGAACAATTAAGCGGAGTTTCAAAAAAGGCACTTAATAATATACCTTTTGGAAAACTTCCTGAATTCAGGCGGCCACCGCCGGCTTTCTGACGTCTAAAAAAAGGGGTAAAGCATATTGGCTTGCCCATTCACCAGCTATCTGGTAAGTTAGATACCGGAGCTGTTGTTTGGGAATGTTTTTTAAAAATGAAGAATACCATAGTTAAAACTATGTAAATTATATTTTTAGGTAAACGGCAGATGCAGGGTGTATCCCATATACGGGAGCTGGTTTACAGCAATGAGCTGGTAAATAAAACACCGCAGGACGAAAATAAGGCGAAGTATTTTAAATGGCCGCAGTTGGCGGAGGTAATGATCAATTGGGAAATGATGGGGGTAAATGAAATAAACGACCTTCTGAATACCTGTAATAGCTGGAATATAGGCGCTACCACAGGCATCAACAGCGCTGGGCTTAAAATAGTTGTTGCAGCAGTTTCTGAAAACAATAAAGATGCTTTTACGCCGGGATCTGCTATAGTGGATAAGCATAAATTTCAGGTTGTTTGCTTTAACCAACGGTACATTGCCATTAACTTTTTTAATATAAATAATACGTGTCTGCCAGCACGGCAGGCTGCTTTTTATGGTTTAAAAACCGGGCAAAGGTTTACAAACATTAATTAAAACAATAAGCGTTGGCATTAGTCACCGTTACTAAACATTTAATATTACAATACCATATAGTCAGATTTTTCGGAACCGAATTTAAATCAATATTTTATGAAAAAATGTTTACTTTTTGCCTGTATAATGTCGGCTTTTACTTTATTAAGTAACCATGTGCAGGCCCAAAATGGCGCAAATATTACATGGTCGTGTTTTTCGGCCTCTGCGTCATTAGCGAATACTACATCCGGCGATGTTACTTACACTTTTACCAGTAGTAACTGCTCTGAAGCTGCCGGATTTTCGGCAGAAATTGTAGGGACAGGGGCACTGGATATCCGTTCAACGATATCCCCCCAACCTTTTTTAAGGTTGCAAAAGACGGGGACAACGCCCGTATTTTCCTATGCGAGGTTCTATAGTACTTCTGGCGGAACTTTTAAATTAACAGGTATCTCCGTTGCCCCTACATCTGTTGGTGCAACAGCTGGCGGGTCCCAGTCAATCACTGTGCATGCCTACAAATCAGGCAGTGAGGTTGGTACGGGTGTCTCAACTGCAAGTTTAAGCTCTACAAGCCCGGTGGCCGTAACGTTAACCAGTAACTTCGATAATATTGATGAAATAAGGTTGACCTCCTCGAGTTCAACGGCATTCGGAATAGGTGTAGATAACGTTACAACCGCTACTGCAACAACCGTAAGTTCTTTAAACCGTGCGGGTTCTACACCGTCAAATGGAAGCACCGTTAACTATACACTAACTTTCGGCGCTGCAGTAACAGGCGTAACGGCAAGTAATTTTTCGCTAACAACGTCTGGCGTTAGCGGCGCCGCTGTAGGTACACCCACAACCGGCGACAGTGGTGTTACATGGACGATACCCGTAACTACGGGCAGCGGAGATGGTAATGTTACATTAAATCTTGCGAATGCAAGCAGCTTATCTCAGGCTATAAGTACAACTTTGCCTTATGCAGGTCAAACCTATAGCATTGATAAAACCGCACCAACCATCAGTATCGGCAGCCCATCGGCATCTATTACAAAATCAGGTGGCGTAAGCTACACTGTAACGTATAGCGATGTCAATTTTAGTTCAAGTACGCTTGGCGCAGGTAATATAACCGTAAATACAAGCGGCAATGCATCGGCAGGGTCTGTAGCGGTAACTGGTTCCGGCTCTACACGTACAGTAACGCTTTCAAGCATCACCGGAGATGGCACTTTGGGCATTTCAATAGGCTCGGGAACAGCAACAGACGCCGCAGGAAACTCAGCTCCGGCATCATCTGCGTCAACAACATTTACAGTTGACAATACTGCGCCTACAATAAGCATCGGCAGCCCGTCGGCAAGCCTTACAACTGGCGGCCCTGTATCATATACGGTTACTTATAGCGATGCCCATTTTAATGCAAGCACACTGGGCGCGGGCAATATAACTGTAAACTCAACCGGTGGTAACGCATCTGCCGGATCCATATCCGTAACAGGCTCCGGGTCAACGCGCACAGTAACACTTTCAAGCATTACCGGCACTGGCAGTTTAGGTATATCTATTCCCGCTAATACAGCCAACGACCTTGCCGGTAACAACGCGGCGGCTGCCGGGCCATCAACAACTTTTGCCGTTGATAATACCGCACCAACAGTTAGTTCCATAGCGCTTGCAAATACCAGCCCTACCAATGCTACATCTGTAGATTATACAGTAACCTTCAGCGAATCGGTAACAGGTGTTGATCAGAGCGACTTTAACCTTGTGGGTACTGGCGCAAGCGGCTCTATTACCGGCTTTAGCGGCTCAGGCACCAGCTATACGGTCACTGTTTCGTCGGTATCCGGTAACGGCACGCTACGCCTCGACCTTAAGAGCAGCGGAACCGGTATAAGCGACGCGGCGGGCAATGCTATAGCAGCGGGCTTTACGGGTCAAAGCTATTCCATCGATACTACCGCACCAACGGTTTTAAGTATAACGCAACAGGACGGCAGCACCACGCAAAATGGAAGTCAAATAGATTATTCCGTAACCTTCAGCGAACCGGTAACAGGTGTAGATGCTACTGATTTTGTGGCTACTACCACAGGTGGTGTAAGCCAGGGAACAATTAGCCTTACTCCGGTTTCAACTACCGTTTACAATGTTTCCATAACAAATATAACAGGTGATGGCACATACAGACTCGATCTGAAAAGCAGCGGCACCGGTATAACCGACGCGGTTGGCAACGCAGCCGGAGGATTTACCACTGGCGATGTCTTTACGATAGATAATACTGCGCCAACTGTAGCTTCGATAGTTACGGCAAGTGCTAATCCAACCAATGCAACAAGTGTTGACTATACGGTAACCTTCAGCGAAGCTGTAACAGGTGTTGATAAAAATGATTTTACGGCCACTAACGTGTCGGGGTCTGTGAGCGGTACTGTAAGTGCTGTAAGCGGTAGCGGCGCAACTTATACGGTAACGGTAAATAGCATTACGGGCGACGGCGACCTCAGGCTTGATTTGAACAGTAGTGGTACTGGTATTACAGACGTTGCCAACAACGCTATATCCGGCGGTTTTAACACCGGGCAAACTTATACTATTGATAACACAGCGCCGACTGCCAACACCCTGGTATTTGCTTCAAACCATAGCGGTAACCAGCTGATAGCAGCTGTGGGCGATGTGGTTTCGCTTAGCTTTACAACAAATGAGCCCATCCAGGCACCTACAGTTAGTATAGCCGGACACAGCCTGACAGCCACTAACACAAGCGGCAATGATTGGGTTGCATCGTACACCATGACTTCAGGCGATACCGAAGGCCGCATACCGTTTAGCCTCCTGTTTAATGATATTGTGGGCAATACAAGTGCCTTGTATAACGACATTGGCGCCGGAGATGATATTGAATTTGACAACACAGCTCCAACCATCTCTATCGGCGCACCGTCGCAGGCTGGTATCGGTTCGGGAACGGGAGGTACAGTAACTTATACAGTGACCTACGCCGATGCAAACTTCAATTCAAGCACGCTCAGCACCGGTGACATTACTTTGAATACCACTGGTGCTTCCACTGCAACAGTTGCAGTGTCAAATGCTGGCACAACCAGTACGGTAACGCTTTCAAACATTACCGGTATAGGTACATTGGGTATCTCGATAGCTGCAGGTACAGCATCTGATGCGGCCGGCAATCTTGCCCCGGCTGCAGGGCCATCAACCGTATTCTCGGTATTCTCATCAGATGCAAGCTTAAGCAGCCTTACAACTTCTGTAGATCCGCTTAGCCCGACATTTGACACTAATACCACTTCAGGTTACACCGCAAGTGTGCCAAATGCTACCACCACGATGACGGTAACGCCAACCACAACAGACTCCAACGTGAGTGATTTGGAGGTGCGCGTAAACGGCGGCGCCCCGGTATTTGTAGCAAGCGGCACCCAATCAGCAGCTCTGCCGTTAATCGCAGGCAGTAATACGATAACGATACAGGTAACTGCCCAGGACGGTACAACTACAAAAACTTACACGTTAACCGTAAACCGTGCACCATCTACCAACGCGCTGCTCACTCATCTTAAGATAACTCCAGCAGCTGCATTGACCGTGGTTCCGGGACCGCACTTCCTTGATTATACAGCTTCCGTATACAATCCAACAAGTTCCATTAGTGTAACTCCCACCGCGCAGGATGCCGCAGCCACTATAACAGTAAACGGCGTACCGGCAACATCGGGCGTAGCCTCGGCCCCGGTTTCGTTAAACACAGATACCACCACTGTTTACACAACAGTAACGGCAGCCGATGGGGTGACTAAAAAAACCTAT
>NZ_JAMXOE010000004.1 GCF_024055575.1 Mucilaginibacter flavidus
TTAATGACCTGGAAAAGTCCTTAATGAAGGATATCGTTATTATCTGTGGCGGCGACCCTTATAAACTTGACGCAATCCTCAAAAGTGCCCCAGAATAATCTTCCGAACACCCATGGTGACAACACCAACAAGGGCAAAAAGGCGAAAAACACTCAACGCTTTTCATTTTCAAATCTTCAAATCAACTCATCTTCAAATTATTTCCACATCCGCACATCAAAAATTCGCACATCTATTTCCCCACCTCAAACTCCTTCTTCAACTTAATATCCTCTGATGATTGCCCTACCATCACCATAAATTTGCCCGGCTCAACCGTCCAGTTCATGTTTTTGTCGAGGATGGCCAGGTCATCGGGGTGCAGGGTGAAGGTTACGGTTTTCTTTTCGCCGGGGGCAAGGGTTATACGGTCGAAGCCGCGCAGGTCGTAGTCATATACGGTAACGCTGCTAATTTCCTGTTTAAGGTAAAGTTGTACTACATCGTCGCCTTTGCGCTGGCCGGTGTTAGTAACGTCGACGGTGACGGTGATGTCGCCTTGTTGATTTTCTTTTTCGGGCGATACCTGCAGGTTGTCGTAGGCAAAAGTGGTGTAGCTTAAACCAAAGCCAAAAGGAAATAATGCACCGTTAACACTGGTGTTACCCCAGCTGTTGGCGCCTCCTTGACCGGCTTGCGAGGCAGGTTTAAAGGGGAAATTAAGCTCCAATTGCCCTGTTGTTTTCGGGAAGGTGATGGAAAGCTTACCGCCGGGGTTGTTATCACCAAACAGCGTTTCTGCAACAACCTTACCGCTCTCCGGGCCGGGGAACCAGGCTTCCAGTATGGCCGGCACAAATTTGTTTTCCCAGTTTACGGTTAGGGGCTGCCCGTTTATCATTACCATAACTACAGGTTTGCCTGTTGCCTGCAATGCCTGTACCAGTTTCAGCTGGCGACCTGGCAAATTTAACCCGGTGCGCGACAGGCTTTCGCCCACCCGCTGCGAATCCTCGCCGACTACTGCAATCACCACATCAGCTTTTTTTGCAGCGCTAACGGCAGAATCAATAGATGCCTGTTCCAGATCCGTCAGCGGGGTTTCAATAATTTCGCTTTCGGGCCAGGTAGCGTCAACAATGTTGCAGCCTTTGGAATAGTTAACGGTTGCGCTGGTGCCCACATAATTCTTTATCCCGTCCAGTACGCTGGTTACAGGGTTGTGCGATGGGCCGTACCGGCTGGTGGCATAACTTTTATCAGCCGCCAGCGGACCTGTTACCAATATGTTTTTTATAGCTGATTTGTTAAGCGGCAGCAGGTTGCTTGCGTTTTTCAACAGCACCATCGATTCGCGGTTCATCTGCAAACCCATTGCAGATGAGGCTTCGGTATGCACAATTTTGTCGGCAGCTTTTGGGTCTTTAACATAAGGGTCATCAAACAAACCGAGTTTAAACTTAACGCGCAGCACGTCGGCCACCCGCGAGTCGAGGGTTTTCATATTGATTTTACCTTCTTTGTAAAGCTCCCGCAGGGGCATAATATATGTTTGCGGCATGCTGAAGTTGGTGCGTACATTTAGTCCGGCTTCAAACGCCTGGCGCACGGCCTCCTTTATATCGCCGGCTACATGGTGCTTACTGTAAAGATATTCAACTGCTTCACTATCGGAAACTACATAACCATTAAAGCCGAATTTTTGGCGCAGCAGTTCGGTTAAAAAATAGTAACTGCCGGTTATAGGCTCACCGTTCCAGTCGTTATAGCTACTCATTACGCCCAGCGGGTGCGCCTCCTGTATCACCCTGCGGAAAGGGTAGAGGTACAGCTGGTACATTTCCCTCGGCGCAACATGCGGGTCGGTACGGGCAGCGCCATCGCGCCCGCCTTTGGGCATGCTATAAACTGCGAAGTGCTTTAAGGTTGATGCAACGCCTTCTTCCTGTATACCCAGCGTCATTTGTTTGCCCAGTTCAGCAATTAAGAATGGATTTTCGCCGTATGTTTCTACTACGCGGCCCCAGCGCTGATCGCGGGCAACATCCAATATCGGCGCATAAACATTGGTATAACCAAGCGCCTTAGCCTCCATACCAACGGTCTGCCCGGCGCGGCGCACCAATGCTTTATCCCATGTGCTGCCGATAGAGATAGGCGCAGGCAATGATGTCGCCCTGTCGTGGTTTAACCCATGGATACCCTCGTTGGTAAAATCGACGGGAATACCCATGCGGGTTTCCTCGACAAACCATTTTTGTATAGTATTAATGGCTGATGCGTGCTTACTGTAAGGGTACGAGTACTGTGTTGGCGCATCATCAGTTTTTGAAGTTAAGTTGTTCAGTTCCTCATCAATATTGGCGATGCCGTCCTTCCAGACCTCGTTCTTCCACGATGGTGTGGGCATTTCCTCTTTTAATACCCGTTTATAGCCGTACAGCGTAGCCAGCTGGCAGGTTTTTTCATCTACCGTCATCTGGCTCAGCAAATCGTCGATACGCTTATCTATGGTTTGCGATGGGTCCTCAAACACATCCATTTTGCCGTTCTTGTTAAAATCGACCCAGCCTTTGTGGTAGATGGATTTTTCCTGGGCGGATGTTGTAAAACAGTAGCAGAGTAGCAGTGGTAGTAGCAGTCTTTTCATTGGGCAGGACTAATTGGTTGAGCCAAATATATAAGTTGTGTAGGAGATACACCGTCAAAACTTTGATAGTCGAAATATAAATCAACTAAAACGTTGTAGTAAACGAGTCCGAAAGTTATGCAAGGAAGATTTCAAGTAACACTTATGGAAAATGGACACAATGAGCATCTATGTAGTAAATCTAATTTGATATGATAGCCAAAAGATGTTTGTCAATTTTTTTGTACCTGATTATTATTAGCCCAACATGCGTAATTGCGCAGATGCAAAAAAAGTTGACGCCGCAGCCAGGCAAGGTATATATCAGTAAAACAATGGAAAATCTGGAATTATTAAGCGACAGCACATGGATTACTTCTATTTGGCATTCAAACCCGTATTCAATTTATCGAATAAAAAATGATACACTGTTTATTAAAGAGGCTTATAATTGGTATGGTCCTAATAATAGCCATGGTTATAAGGTGATTTTTCACCCCTATAAAATATTTGAAATTAATAGGGATACTATAATAGTAGAAAATGTGTTTCATGGCGAACTGCAATTGAAGCCCGACAATTGGGAGAACCCCCTGGTTTTTGTTAGTCTGGAAAAATTAAGGCAGCCTATTAATAACTTTAGATTTTTAAAGTTGAACTATGCTAATGTGTTTGACGGGAGCTTAGAAGTAATTGTAGATAGCACGCGGAGAATAATTTATAAAAAATATCCATCACCATTTAAGCATAATTCAGGAAAAGAGATTAAGTGGTCACGATATCTTTTACCAGCGGAATTTGAAAACTTCAAAAACATCCTGGCTTTGTCATTAATTTCCTCATTGCCAAATACGCGTGGTTGTAGTATTGACGAACCGCAAAAAGACTTCACTGTTTCTACAAATAATAAAACATATACCACAAAAGGCTGTATCCTTTACTATCCGCAAATTCAGCTTTTTAATTATCTGTATAATCTTAATAAAAGCAAATCAGTACAGACTAAATCAAATTAAAAGCTGTAATTGTCATAGTATTTCAAACAAAAAAGCAACGCCATGTTCCCACAACGCTGCTCAGATATTAATTAGGGGTTGGAGACTATCCAGCCATCAACACAAGTCCCATTCACTAATCTCCAACCTCTAATCGCTTATTTTGCTTGTCCGAACTCGCCGTTTGCTTTAACAGCAATTTCGTCGCTGATCATGGCGTTGCCAAATTTGGCGCCCAGGTTAAAATCGGCACGTTTAATGGTACCTGTAATCTGGAAACCTGCATCAGGTTTGCCGCCCATTGGGCTGGCAATAGTACCGCGGTACCATAGGTCGAAACTAACCGGTTTGGTAACACCATGTATGGTAAGGTTACCATTAAGCTTATACTTATTTTCCGAAGTTTTAGTAACGCCTGTTGTAGTAAAAGTTAACGTTGGATAAGTTGCAACATCAAAAAAATCTGCCGATTTAAGGTGACCATCGCGTTGGTCAACACCGGTATTTACTGAAGCTGTGTTAGCTGTAAGGCTAAATTTAGCGTCGCTGAAATCAGGTTTTGCAGCTACGATGCTGGCCGAAAAATCTTTGAATTCGCCGTCAACGTCAGATACCAATAAGTGGGTCGCGGTGAAAGTTAATTTTGAATGTGCACGGTCAACATTCCAGGTGGTTTGCGCAAAAGCTGCAGTGTTAAGTAAAGCGGCTGCGGCTATAATGAATAATTTTTTCATGATTGTTTTTTTCTTTTTAGAGTTTTTATTTTTTGTTGGGTCAAAGATAATATATGTTTAAACATGTATTTAATAAAAACGTGTTTATGCGCTCATTTTGACAATTGCATGAAACTGGACAGAATAGTATGACAAATATTACGTCTTTTCAATGGTTATGCTATTCCTATATTTGTAAAAACACCAATTATGAAAACCAGGGAACTTGGCAAAACCGGCGAAAAATTATCAGCAATTGGCTTGGGCTGCATGGGCATGAACCACGGCTACGGTACTTTCGACGATGAAGAATCAATTGCCACCTTAAAACTCGCTATCGACCTGGGTATAAACTTTTGGGATACAGCAGATGTGTATGCCAATGGCAAAAACGAAGAACTGCTTTCAAAAGTGCTGTCATCAAACCGCAGCAAAATTTTTATAGCTACTAAATTTGGCTTCAGGCAACGGGAGGGGAACGACGCATACCCCGGTGCTTCCGGTTCATATGTCGATTGCTCGCCGGCTTATCTGAAACAAGCTTGCGAACTCAGCTTGAAGCGGTTAAACATTGATACTATAGATTTATATTACGCACACCGTATCGATCCTAATATTCCTGTTGAAGAAACTGTAGGGGCGATGGCTGAATTGGTGAAAGAAGGGAAAGTGCGTTACCTGGGTTTGTCTGAAGCCTCGGCCGCGTCGATACGTAAGGCTTATGCCGTACACCCGATAGCGGCCCTGCAAAGCGAATATTCATTATTAACGCGCGATGTGGAAGCAGGTATTTTGCCTGTCTGCCGCGAACTGGGTATTTCATTGGTGCCATTTAGCCCGCTTTCCCGCGGATTGATAACCAATACCCTGAACCTTGACGAGCTGAGCAGTACAGATTTCCGTAAAACGCTGCCACGGTTTGGTGATGACTATAAAGACAACAACCAAAACCTTGCTGCCGCTTTTGCCGAACTGGCCGCTCAAAAAAAATGTACACCCGCACAATTGGCTATTGCCTGGGTGCTGGCGCAAGGTGAAGATATTATCCCTATCCCCGGCACCAAAAAAACAAAATACCTGCGCGAAAACGCAGCCGCTGTTGATATTGATCTGCCTGTTAGCGATTTGCAGGATATACAGGCCGTTATGGATAAATATCCAAACACAGGCATGCGTTATGCCGATGGGGCAATGAAGTTAGTGGATAAATAATTTAGAACGCCCGACATGTCATTGCGATCCGCTAACCAGCGGAGGCAACCGCACGCCGTGCACAACCGCAGTGCAGTTCAGCTACCGTTCAATCTGCTCTGTAAAGTTCGCGGTTGCCGCGCTCGTTCCTCGCTCGCAATGACAAATTTTTTAATGTCTTTTCTTTTTCACACCGTTAAATAACCCAAGCCCACCCCGTTAAAACACCCCCCTGAAATTGGGTTAAAATACCCCCCTTAATTATTTGTGTGCTAATGCATTACGGGTTAAATTTGTCTTAACTAAACCATGAGTGCAATAGAAGTAATCATACGCGACCAAACCTTTAGGATATTACGCAACAATGCGGATAAATATACCTTTAGTGTGTTTAACTACGCAACCTGCCACATCATCACTAAAAACGATTATGGGATATGGAAACGCGTACAACACCTTTTTGGAACAGAGATAATCCCGATTGACGAAATCGGCGAGATTATCGATAAACAGTTCACCCCATGGCCCGGACAAGAAGGGCAGTCAGCCGGTCGAAAGACGGGGTGATACTACATATAAAAGTTTGATTTGATATTTTATTGAGATAAAAAGCTTTATCCCAACCAGGAAGGCTATGCACCTTAATAAATGCTATAAAAAAAATTGCGGCAAATAATCTGCTCCAGTGAGAGGGAGCGGACTTTTAATGCAATATGCTGAGTTGTTGTTGTTAGGCCCCCTCTCTTTTTAGAGAGGGGCTGCTTTTTTGATACCGATATCAGAAACCCTTTCCCATAAAAAAGTCGTCTACCTTTTTGTTAAACTCATCGGTATGCTCAATCAGCGTACCGTGGCCCGAGTTGGGTACCACCCACATATAGGCTTTGGCAATGTTTTCATAAATGGCAGCCGTATGCTCAATGGGTATCAGGTCGTGGTCGCCGCAGATGATAAGCGACGGACATTTGATGGTCTTTAGCGCCGAAAGTTTTACGTTTGGCTGCAGCCAGTCGAGCATAAATATTTTCCAGTTGTTTTTTTCTTTGGCGGTGGTCCACTTTTTATCCTTGTTTTTGCCATAATAATCACGCATGTCTTTCCATGTGGCAGGAGTTAATGCAGTTGAATCGGGCCATAAATTGGCACCGGTGGCGGCAAACCTTATTACTTTATCTGGGTGCCGCATAGCCATCAATATGGCGTTTATGCCGCCATCGCTCCAGCCAAGTACGTAGCTTTTGGTAATATGCATGGTATCCAATAATGCTGCAAAATCATCGGCCATCATCTCAAAGCTTAATGAATCGCGCCCATCAGTCGATTTCCCATGTGCGCGACTGTCCACCGCAATTACTTTATATTTTTTTGCGAAGTATGGGATGTTTTTAGCAAATGCCGACATACTGCCACCGTTGCCATGTGTTAGTAGTAGTGGCTTGCCCTGGCCATAAACTTCAACATACATTTTAATACCACGTATGTTATAATACCTGCCGGCGGCAGGGTTGTTGCCGTAAGGGACTTTTTTCTGCTGGGCGTAGGTTAGTCCCACAACAATGTGAAGCAGGCACAAAAGAAGTAATAGCTTTTTCATACTTTTCCGTATTTAATAATAAGGTATATAAGTGCAGCGCTAAATGCCAGGCCAATAATCAAAGGAATCCAGAATGGTTTCGGGCGGTATAAAGTTGTTGCGCCGATGTAACGGTTCCAAAATAAAAGTTCCATAGTATAGGCGCCAATATAGCCTGATATGATAGCGATGCCGGTGTTAATGTTATAATTCGCGGCGATTATTGCCACAACTGCAGTAAACGCAAAACCATACAGCACAACCAAAACTGCTTTGGCTGCATTTTGCGTTTTACTCAGGTTAATGGCCATCAATATCGAGCCAAACAATACGCTGAAGAGCATCGAGAAAATAACAATAATTCTTTTTGTATAGTACTCCGGCGCGTCCGGGTCTTCAATGTATAAGCCCTTGTCGATCCTGTTAAATCCTCCCGAATTACCATTAGCTGCCGCAACAATGTCTCTACGGGCCTGCATGTCTTCCGCTATTACACGCTCCTCGTCTTCCGAGAACTCAAAGCCTCGTATTTTTAATTCCTCGACCGAAGCTTCTACAGTTTCAGGTAAATATTTTTCGCGGTTGTTAACGCGCTCACGAAGTTCTTCGTCCGACCGCATTGATGCCCGAAACTTGAAATTATCATCCATTATTTAAATTGTAACCAGGGTTTATATTGCCTAAAATTAAATAAAAATTCCAGCTATGCACCTGCCCGACAATTTTATTCACCGGTATTATTATCCTGTTAAAAAATTATAGATTTATGGCGAAACTTAAACAATACGGCACCAGCTAAATTATGCAAAACCAACCCACAAACGTACCCCAAACAACCGGCGGGCGCATCCGATCCATCATAGGTGGTTCATTAGGTAATTTGGTTGAATGGTACGACTGGTATGTTTATACTGCGTTCTCTTTATATTTTTCCGGCTCGTTTTTCCCAAAAGAAAACGAAACTGTACAACTGTTAAACACAGCAGGTATTTTTGCTATAGGTTTTTTAATGCGACCAATTGGAGGCTGGGTAATGGGGACTTATGCCGACCGGAAGGGCCGCAAGGCTGCATTGACTTTGTCGGTGTTGTTAATGAGTGTAGGTTCATTGATTATTGCGATTTCGCCTGGTTACAAGCAAATAGGCGTTGCGGCACCTTTTATCCTGGTACTGGCCCGCATAATACAAGGCCTTAGCGTTGGCGGCGAGTACGGTACCAGCGCTACCTACCTTAGCGAAATGGCCACAAAAAAACACCGTGGGTTTTATTCAAGTTTTCAATACGTTACGCTGATAATGGGGCAGTTGCTGGCATTGGGCGTATTGGTGTTATTGCAACGGGCTTTTTTAACAGACAAAGAGTTACACACATGGGGTTGGCGGATACCCTTCGCCATAGGTGCGGTGCTGGCGGTAACGGTTATGTATTTGCGGCGCAGTTTGCAGGAATCGGTAACTATTGATGAGGATGTTAAAACTCGCTCAAACCGGGGCACCATCAAGGCATTGGCAGAACATCCAAGGGCGGTATTAACCGTTATTGGATTGACGGTTGGCGGTACTGTTGCGTTTTACACCTTTACCACTTATATGCAAAAGTTTTTGGTAAACACATCAGGGTTTTCGAAAAACAGCGCCACACTCATATCAACACTTACATTGGTAGGGTTTATGCTGCTGCAGCCTGTATTTGGCTTATTGTCTGATAAAATTGGCCGAAAGCCATTGCTGATAGGTTTTGGTGTGTTGGGGACTTTAACCACTGTGCCTATACTTACAGCGCTTACGCATACCAAAGATGTTTGGATAGCTTTTGCTTTGATTATGTGTGCGCTGATTATCGTTAGCGGCTATACCTCCATTAATGCTGTGGTAAAAGCAGAGCTGTTCCCGGCAAATGTGCGGGCCCTGGGTGTAGGGTTCCCATACGCCATAGCTGTATCATTATTCGGCGGTACCGCCGAGTACATAGCTCTCTGGTTTAAAAATGACCATCACGCCGAATGGTTTTACTGGTATGTTACCATTTGCATTGTACTGTCGCTGATTCTGTACGTTACTATGAACGATACAAGGAAACATTCAAAGATAGAGGGCGGGGATTAGTTGATAGACCATCGTCCATAGGATTTGAATATTCTGGCGTGGGCGAATGCAATTCGCCCACGCCAGACCGGTAACATGCAGAAATTGCTCTCGCCGGTACAAATGGAACGCTTTAATGTGGTTTTTACTCGCCCTTGGCTCTTTTAAAAATGGGCAAGCTGCCAATAATTATTACCAAACACCCTAAGAAAAAGCCCTCTGTTATGGCGACTAATTCATGATTGAAAGGAAGCAAAAGAGCAAGGCCATTAACGTCACCGGAATAGTCTCTATGAAAGGATATAATATGTATAACAAATGATTCGAGCAGCCATCCTATGTTTGTTAAAATGGCGACGAGCAGTATTAAATAAACATTGCGATCCAACTTTTTGAAAAATAAAAAGAATGGGGAAAACGAACCCAATAGCATCAACCAATAGGCGAAATTATATGGCCCCGTGGCCTCGTTCCAGAAAGAATAGCCATTTATTAAAAAGACCAATACGACGAAAGACGCCAGGTTTAAAATAGCATAAAATATCAATATCCATTTAATAATGGATAAAGCGTTATTAAAATCGATATTTTTAAAAAACTTCCGGGCCAGTATGATAACCAGCACACTTATAAAAATTCCCTTTATTAAATGAGTACCGATTAACCCCCAAATTTTGAAATATATTTCCATTCACAATTCATGTGTAACCGACCCAAAGTAACATAAATAACTATCAAATAGCCGGATTACCCGCATATTCCTTCCACAACTCATCAACCGTTTTGCCGGTTTGCTGTTTCCAGGCGGCATCGGTGTAGGTATGTTTTCTAAGCTGGCTGTCCAGTTCTTTTACAAGTCCGGGTTTCTTTTTTTCTTCAATCCATACTAAAAAACGGGCAGTAACGCGGTAGGCATTATCATAGTTTTGCGTTGGTTTAAATTCAGGCAATACCCATTTTGCAGCAGGGTTATTTACACCGAATTTGTTGCGTGCATAGTCGGCAATGCCTTCGGTAAGCCAGCCCGGGCCAACTGTTTCGCCATAATCCTGTACAATGTGCATCACTTCGTGGGTAACCACGTCAATATCTTCAGGGCGTTTGTGAAGCCAGCTTGAAGCGATGGTAACTTTACCGTCTGCGGTTGCGGCGACGCCCTTATAGCTGGTATCAACGGCCATTGTTACTTCTTTAAGTGTTCCGGGGTTATATTCGCCTGCCAGTTTGGGGTAAACAATATAAAATGTTTTAACCAGCCGGGTTAGCTCTGCGGTATCGAGCGTGGCATCGTTATTGGTGAGTGTTAATTTGTAGCCGTTGCTTATATAAACTTTGGAAGTTTGGGCGGTGGCAGTTTTAACAACCAGGGCAGATAGCAGGGTGGCTAGCACAAATATTTTTTTCATCGTTGGAGTTCTTGTTTTAAGCCGCAATAATAGAGATTTAAAATGCTGAAATGTGTGACTGACATGTAAAAATATAATGACCCAGCCGGAATTTTGACGATATATCACTTTTACCTCTTGTTAAGAAATCGTTCTCGAACTGTAAGTTTTTAAACTTTGCAAATCTGCCTCGTAAAAAACGCTAATTTTGCAGCTGCATTTATATGACAGATACAAACACACTATATCAACAGGCGGTATCCCTGTTGCAACAATTGATATCCATACCCTCGTTCAGTAAAGAAGAAAACCTTACTGCTGACGTAATTGAGCATTTTTTGCGGGATAATGGCGTGAAAACACACCGCAAACTCAACAATATTTGGGCATATAATAAATACTTTGATGCCGCAAAGCCTACTATTCTGCTCAACTCGCACCATGATACGGTAAAGCCAAACTCTGGCTATACCCGCAACCCGTATGATGCTAAAATTGAAGACGGCAAGCTTTATGGCCTTGGCAGTAATGATGCCGGGGGCTGCCTGGTATCGCTGATAAATGTATTCCTTTACTTTTATGAAAGGGAAAACCTTAAATACAATTTTTGCCTGGCCACCACGGCCGAAGAAGAAATATCAGGTGTCAACGGTCTCGAACTGATTATCCCCGAACTGGGCAAGCTTGATTTCGGCATAGTAGGAGAGCCTACCTTAATGCAATTGGCCATAGCTGAGCGCGGTTTAATGGTACTGGATTGCGTGGCCCACGGCAAGGCCGGTCATGCCGCCCGAGAAGAAGGTGAGAACGCCATTTACAAGGCCCTTGCAGATATTGAATGGTTCCGCACTTACCGTTTCCCCGAAGAATCGGAGGTTTTTGGGCCGATAAAGATGTCGGTTACTATTATCAATGCAGGGTCGCAGCATAATGTGGTGCCGGCAAGCTGTACGTTTACGGTTGATGTGCGGGTGACCGACGCATACCGAAACGAAGAAGTATTGGAAATTATCCGCCAGCATGTAAGCTGCGATGTTACGCCGCGTTCCATCCGCCTAAAACCGTCAAAAATTGATAAAGAGCACCCGATAGTAAAAGCAGGCGTTGCGCTGGGCCGCACAACCTATGGCTCGCCAACCACATCCGATCAATCGCTGCTCGATATTCCATCGCTTAAAGTCGGTCCCGGCGATTCGGCACGGTCGCACACTGCTGATGAATTTGTGTATGTGGACGAGATTAGGGAAGGGATTGAATTGTATATTAAGATGCTGGAAAGCATAGTTTAAGATTTACGAATTAAGATTTACGAGTTACGATTTTGTTCGTGATTGTTTAATTTTAGCCTATAACCTAAAACAAATAATCATGACAAAAGAAGAACTCAAACAAAGAACAAAAAACTATGCTTTAGCAAATGCAAGGTTGGTACTTGCATTGCCTTACAACATTGTTAATAAAACTATGCCGACCAGTTAAACAGAAGTGCTAGTTCAACAGGCGCAAATTACAGGGCCGCATGTCGTGCAAAGTCAAAGAATGATTTCATAAACAAGCTGAAAATAGTTGAGGAAGAATTAGATGAAACTTTGTTCTTTCTGGAGTTATTGATAGAATTAAATCCGGAGCTAAAAGAAAAAATAGACCCCATTTATAAGGAAGGCAACGAACTTCTTTCTATTATTGTCGCTGCATTAAATACTTTAAGGGGAAATTAAGTTTACGAGCGGCTTAAATCGTAAATCGTAAATCGTAATTCGTAAATCAAAATGGCAAAAATCTGGCAAAAATCTGTTACTGTTAATGAGTTGGTTGAAAACTTCACGGTAGGTCGCGACCGCGAGTTTGATCTGCAGATGGCTGCTTTTGATGTGCTTGGATCGCTTGCGCATACTCAAATGCTGGAGAGCATCGGCCTGATGAGCGCTAATGACTTGCAGTTAGTTCAACAGGAATTAAAAAATATTTACAAAGATATAGAGCAGGGCAATTTTACTATTGAGCCTGAAGTAGAAGACGTGCACTCGCAGGTAGAAATGCTGCTGACCCAGCGCATTGGCGACGCCGGCAAAAAAATACACAGCGGCCGCTCCCGTAACGACCAGGTGCTGGTTGATTTGAAACTATTTTTTCGCCACGAGTTACAGGATGTTGTTGAAGAAACTGAAAAACTTTTCCGCTTACTGATTGAGCTGAGCGAAAAACATAAAGACATATTACTGCCGGGTTACACCCATTTACAGGTTGCTATGCCATCGTCGTTTGGTTTATGGTTTGGCGCTTATGCCGAAAGTTTGGCGGACGATTTGGAGCTAGTTTTGGCTGCTTATAAAATCACCAATAAAAACCCTTTAGGCTCCGCTGCAGGTTACGGTTCGTCATTCCCGCTAAACCGTACGTTAACTACCGAACTTTTAGGGTTCGATAGTTTAAACTATAATGTGGTTTACGCACAAATGGGCCGCGGTAAAACTGAGCGGATAATAGCGCAGGCATTATCGTCTATCGCGGCCACACTTGCGAAAATGGCCATGGACCAGGCGCTATATTTAAGCCAAAACTTTGCTTTTGTAAGTTACCCGGATACGCTCACCACCGGCAGCAGCATTATGCCGCATAAAAAGAATCCTGACGTTTGGGAAATTATGCGCGGCAAATGCAACCGCCTGCAGGCCCTGCCTACCGATGTGGCCATGATGACCACTAATCTTCCATCAGGTTATCACCGCGAACTGCAATTGTTAAAAGAATTGTTGTTCCCGGCATTTACCGACTTGAAGAACTGCCTGCACATGGCAACTTTTATGCTGCAAAATATTACTGTAAATGCCGATATATTGAATGACCCCAAATATGCCTACCTGTTTAGTGTAGAAGAAGTAAACCGCATGGTGTTAAATGGAACACCTTTCCGCGATGCTTATAAACAAATTGGTGCAGCTATTGAACAAGGCAATTTTAACCCGGATAAACAAGTTAACCATACCCATGAAGGCAGCATTGGCGATTTGATGAATGCTGAAATTACAGCGGCGTTTGATAAATTGGTAGGCAGTTTTGATTTTGGGAAGGTGGAAAAGGCGGTGGAGAAATTGGTTTTCTGATTATTAAAGGCTAATTTGGTCTAATAATTAACCGAAACTTTATGCGCCTTCAAAATAATCCACTCAATCTCTTATTACTGGCAATAACCGTTGTCGCTTCGTGTAAACCAGACAATAAAACGCTAAATATTGTAGGTGATATAAAAGGAATGAACACCAAAATGGTTTTCCTTTACAAAACCTATCCTATACGTAGCCCTGCTATTGATTCAGCCCGCGTGGTAAATAACCATTTTGAATTTAGTATCCATGCAGATACTGTCATCCAATCCCAGTTCGGTCGTATTGGTTTCACCGATGCAGACAGTAAACGAAATGGTCTGGCAATTATTAATCCATATTCGCCGCATATAAACAAGCCGGATTTATACGGTGATTTTTATATCGAGCCTGGCAGAATAATATTTTCCGGCGATTTGTCGGCGAACAGGTATGCTGGTATTTCAATGACGGCCGGAGAGCAAAATGATTTTCACTTTAAGAATGTCGACCTCGCCATCACAATGATAAATAAAGACAGCGTCGCCCGAAAAAAACAGATCAACCGCTACAGAAAACTCATTGCTGATAACCAGCATGCCTACCCTGCAATGTTCGCTTTGTATAACTGGCGTTTTAGTTTAACAAATGTTGAATTGAAGGAATTATATGACGAATTTGATGACGAGTTGCAGCATAGTTATTTAGGTAAAAAGGTTAGCGAATTTCTGAAAAACCGCCCCGGCGAACACGATTTAAAACCAAACGCCTTATTAACTGGCCAGGATGATAAATCATCGGAAATGATCGATACTACTAAAAAGCTGAATATGATTGTTTTCTGGGCGAGTTGGTGTGGTCCGTGCAGGCTGGAAATACCAGCGCTAAAGGAGGCTTTTAATGAGTTTAAAAACAACCGTAATTTCCGAATGGTAAGTGTTTCGATTGACAAGAATAAGGAACAATGGAAACAAATGCTGGAGTTGCAAAAAATGCCATGGCAACAGCTTGTCGGCAATGCTGCCGATTTAGAAAAAATAAAAATACAGTATAATCTTGGATATATTCCACAAGTCTATTTTGTCAATAATAAAAGAGAATTAATTAGCAGGGTTGGCGGGTTTGACCCAGCCAATGAACAGGTTTTTAAAAAAATAATTGCGAATTATGCTAAGTGACCTTTATTTGGCAAGATTTAATAACAAGGATAAGACAAAACAATGAACGGACAAAACCGAAACGATATTTATCCCGGCCTTGAAGTGGACATCATCCTAAAAAAGGACCAGCGCTCCGGTAAACGAACACGGGGTGTTGTAAAGGATTTATTAACCAGTTCTGCATTCCATTCGCGCGGGATTAAGGTGAGATTGGAAGATGGGCAGGTAGGCCGCGTTATCGAAGTATTTGAAGATTAATTTCTTTATTAAAACTTACTATATTAGGGAATTATTAATCTTGCGGACTCAAAAATTATGGCCAAACCCCTTAAACCAGACAAACGATTTTTTTACCGCCTCGACGCGCATTACCGCTTATTTATTGCGCTGGCAGTTGCAGCAATTTCATTTTTTTGTATTCACGACAGATTGCAATTGCCATCGCTGATTTTATTTACCTGGATAAGTTTTGCCTTGTCCGTAATATTGCTCGACTGGATAATTATCGCCACTTCACACCCCAAAGAAGTACGGGCAATTGCCAAACTGCAAGATTCGAGCCGGACAGTTTTGTTCCTGTTTGTAATTGCTGCTGCTGTAGCCAGCTTAGGCGCAATAGTTATGCTGTTAAAATCGGCAAAGGGGCACTCTGGTGGCGAGAGTAGTCATATACTGCTGGCCATTTTTGCTGTGGTGGTCTCGTGGTGGCTGGTACATACTATTTTTACCCTGCTGTACGCCCATCTTTATTACGATACAGATACTGACGCAGGCCAGAAAAGGGAACCGGGCGGACTGGATTTTCCCGGCAGGGATGCGCCTGATTATCTTGACTTTGTTTATTTCTCGTTCGTTATCGGCATGACGTTTCAAACTTCCGACGTATCTATCAGTTCGCGCAAAATACGGCGTTTCAACCTGGTGCATTCATTGCTGTCGTTTGCATTTAATACGGCTATATTGGCGTTGAGCATTAACGTAATTTCAGGAATGATATCTCAATAGAATTGGGATTTCACCGATTAAGAAAAGATTACACCGATTAATTGGTCAATACCAATCGGTGTAATCACTAAATAATCGGTGAAATCATAAATAAATTAATCCAAATTAAAAAGTACCGGTTTATCCCTATCCATAAACGTTGGTCTCAACAGGTTCAAGCCTAGTTTTATATTCAACTGCTCAACAACGTAATCCGACAACTCGGGCGAGTAACGTTCGTCGTGCTGGTGCATAAAAAACCAAACCGATTGCAAACCCATTTGTTTCCATTGCGCGATGCGCTCAAGCCATTCGTCGCAGCGGGCATAGTCGGTAGGGTGGAGGCTGTTGCCCACAAACCGGATAAAGGCATGCGGCGTGGGTAGTTCCATGTGCACCACATCACGGCGGCCTGATGCATCGGTTATTACCGCACCGATTTGCAAATCATGCAGCATGTTAAATACGGCTACGCGGTTACTTGCATCAGCAAACCATTCCTTGTGGCGCAGCTCTAAAAATACCGGGACATCTCTCGGTAACTGTTCCAGGTAAGCTTTTAGCTCAGGCAGACTTTTTGGTGTAAAATTATCAGCTACTTGCAAAAACAACGGGCCAAGTTTGTCGCCAAAGGCCATAATGCCTTCATAGTATTTGGTGGTTATATCATCAGCATTTTTTAACCTGCGGAAATGGCTAATGCTTTGCGAAAACTTTGGGCAAAATTTAAAGTTGGGATTAGTCGCCGCTTTTTCTTTCCATTTAGCGATGGTTTCTGGCGGGTAAACATTGTAAAATGTTGCATTAAGCTCGATACTGTCGAAATGCTTTACATACTCATCCAAAAAATTGGCGTCTTTGGTTTTTGGCGGATAGATTTTACCCAGCCATTCTTTGCGGCCCCATTTGGCACAGCCCACATGAACCCTCAATGGCTGATTATTCTTAGCCGACGCCAGGGTTTTTACAGTTAAATCAGTGTCTGGCGGAAGCGTAAAATCTACTTCCATTAATTCCCCTGGCGTTACGCGGCCAAATTCCATTTAGTTGATAGTTGATGGTTCATAGTTCATGATATGAACGCGATAAAAGTAGTAAATAGTGGCTCAAATCGGATAAGTAGCCAGATTTATTTTGCTAAAAGTTTCTCAACTCAATCAACCTATCCTAACCCAATCCAAATAATCAACTACCCCACCACCTCCTTAAACTCCGGCTTCACCCTTTTTTTCGATGCTTGCTCATAAGCGTAACCCAGGGTAATAATATCAGCCTCTTTGTAGGCCGAACTGATAAATGAAATACCAACCGGCAACCCATACGCGTAACCCATAGGCACAGTTATATGTGGGTAGCCAGCCATCGCAGCCGGGCTCGAAAAACCGAAGCCGTTATCATAATCGCCATTTACCAGGTCAATACATACTGCGAAACCATTGGTTGGGGCTGTAATAGCGTCGAGTTTGTTATCCTTTAACAGTTTATCAATGGCGTTGCGGGTAATGGTAGTAGTTTTTTCAACGGCATCAAGATATTCTTTCGCGTCGAGGCCGCCTTTGGCATTGGCTTGCTCCAGTATTTCCTGTTTGAAAAATGGCATGGCTTTAGCCTCGTTGGTTTTGTTAAAAGCTATTACCTCTGCCAGCGATTTTATTTTCGAATTTGCTTCGCTCAAATATTTGTTCAGGCCATCTTTAAACTCATAAAGTAACACAGTAAACGAATTTTTGCCAATCTCTTTTAGCTGTTTGTATAGCTCAACCTCAACAATTGTGGCGCCCTTGCTTTTTAGCGTGTTAATGGCTTCCTTAAATATGGCATCCATAGCCGGGTTAACCTTCAGTCCGTCTTTTTCTACACCGATGCGTTTGCCTTTGAGGCCGTCGGCATTTAAAAATTTGGTGTAATCGGCTTCAACTTTGCCTTTGCTGGTTAGGGTATACACATCCTGCGGGTCCTCGCCTGCTAATGCACCAAGCATTATGGCTGCATCACGTACGGTACGTGCCATCGGCCCGGCGGTATCCTGTGTTTTTGATATAGGGATAATACCGAAGCGACTCCACAAACCAACAGTGGGTTTAATACCCACCAGCCCATTCACGGACGATGGCGATACAATCGACCCGTCAGTTTCAGTACCGATAGCAATAGCACACAAATTAGCAGATGCCGCCGACCCCGAACCTGCGCTCGAGCCGCTGGGATTACGGTCTAAAATATACGGGGATTTGGTTTGACCGCCGCGACTGCTCCAGCCACTGGTGGAGTGTGTACTGCGGAAGTTGGCCCACTCGCTTAAGTTGGTTTTACCCAGCAACACAGCGCCTGCTTCGCGTAGTTTATGGGCGATAAAAGCATCCTGCTTTGCAAAGTTATCGCCGATGGCTGATGCTCCGGCGGTGGTGTGCATGTTGTCGCCGGTGTTGATATTATCTTTTATTAAAACGGGTATACCATGCAGCGGTCCGCGTACTTTGCCGGCCGCACGTTCTTTGTCCATGGCATCGGCCATGTTAAGTGCATCTTTATTTACTTCTATAACCGAATTTAGCTTTGGTCCGTTTTTATCAATTTCATCAATGCGTTTCAGGTACATCTCTGTTATGGAGCGCGAGGTATATTCCTTGCTCTTCATTTTCGCCTGAAGGGTGTCGATAGTTACCTCGTTTAAAGCAAAGTCGTCAGTCTTATTAGCAGCGGCATCGCCGGTTGATTCTTTTTTTGAAGATGACGGACTGCATGAAGCCGCGCCAAGGGTTGCCAAAGTTAACCCCGCCAGCGAGCCGGTTTTTAGGAAATTTCTTCGTTGCATGATACTGTTTTGATTGATACCTACAAGTAACGAATTTTTATAGAATTATAGTAATGCAAACAAAAAAAACATTGGATAATGTGTTTTTGATATAATCGGCAGATCTACTTTTTCAGGGTGGAATCTTGCTTTAAATTTAGATGAAGCCCCTGGGTGATAAGCAGTATAAAATAATACTTTGCATTTGTAACAAAGTATTTAGACATTTGTCTATATATATAAATACCAAAGAAAATTGAACTCGTTGTTTAAAGCACTTAACGATCCCACCCGCCGGGAGATACTTGAACTGCTAAAGGAGAAAGACCTTACAGCCGGCGAGATTGCTGACCAGTTTAATATCTCAAAGCCCAGCATCTCGCATCATCTGGATTTGCTGCGGCAGGCAGGCCTGGTGGTATCAGTTAAAGAGGGGCAGTTTATCTACTACTCGCTGAATACTACTGTAATGGACGAAATGCTTAAATGGATTATTAGTTTACAATCACCTAAAAAATAAAATAAATCACGATGAAAAAGTTTACATATATGGATTTGGCCGCACTGGTAGTTTGGGTGCTGCCCGCCGCATACCTGGCAACAGTTTATGAAGCATTGCCTGCAATTGTTCCTGTTCATTATGGTATTAGTGGCAAAGTTGACCGGTACGGCGATAAAAGCGAAATGATACTATTGGCGGGTATCTTGTTATTCACCGCTTTATTGGTGTACCTGCTTTTGAAGTTCCTGCCGGCTATCGACCCGAAAAAACAAGTAAAGGTGGGCGAGGAGACGTTCAGGAAAATAGGTTTTGCCGTTGTTTTGTTTTTGTCGGCACTAAATATTGCCATCATATTTGCCACTGTTCATCATGGCTTTGCCATCGATAAATTGATATTACCGCTGGCCGGGTTATTCTTTGCATTTATGGGCAACGTAATGAATAGCATTAAACCAAATTATTTTGCAGGAATACGTACGCCCTGGACGCTGGAAAGTGAAGATAACTGGCGCACAACGCATCGGCTGGCGGGCAGGTTGTGGTTTGTCGGTGGCATTGTAGTAACTATTGCTACGCTGTTATTGCCGGCAACATTATCAACCATCGTGTTTATTGGCAGCATAGCGGTGCTTACGCTTGTGCCGGTTACGTACTCATACATCTATTTTAAAAATCATCAAACCAACCAAAACTAAATGAAGAAATTACTTATTTGCACCATGGCTTTTTTTGCAACAGGCCAGGCAATGGCGCAGGATATAACCGGCAGCTGGATGGGGACCATATCTGTGGCCGGCGTAAACCTGCATCTCGTTTTTAACATTACCAAAACAGTAAATGGCTACTCTGCTAATTTTGATAGCCCGGACCAAAAAGCATTCGGCATAGCCTGCAGTAAGGCGACATTAAAAGGGGATAGCCTGAACATACAAATCGCAGCTATCGGCGGTGGCTATAAAGGTTTATGGGATGGCAAGAACGACATCACCGGCACTTATTCGCAGGGCGGGGGCAGTACGCCGCTGAATTTAAAACATATTACTGCGGATGAAAAGGCAGCTTTGGGAAAAGATAAGATACGGTCGCAAACACCAAAACCACCCTTTGGGTATTACAGCCAGGATGTTGAATACGATAACACGGATAAAAGCCTGCATTACGGCGCAACATTTACCCGCCCCAATGGCGATGGTAAATACCCGGCGGTGATCATCATTAGCGGTAGCGGTACGCAGGACAGGGACGGTACAATCTTCGGTCACAAACTGTATTGGGTGCTGGCGGATTATCTCACTAAAAATGGCATTGCTGTTTTAAGGGTTGATGACAGAGGCGCAGGCAAAAGCACACTTGGTGATATAAAAAACGCCACCAGCCTTGATTTTTCACACGATGTGGAGGCTAGTCTTAATTATCTGGAGACACGTGCCGACGTCGACAAAAAGCACCTGGGCCTTATCGGTCATAGCGAGGGTGGTATGATTGCCCCAATGGTTGCAGCACGGCGCAAAGATGTAAGTTTTATTGTGATGTGGGGCGCATCAGAAGTTGGCGGCGCCAGGATAAATACCGAGCAAAATGCTTACCAGCTTAAAAAACTGGGAATCGATAGCGTTTCAGTTAAAGCTTTTGCCGATTTGAATGATGACATATTGGCACTGTTTGCTTTATCAGGATCGGTGGACGCGCTGGATGCGAAAATTACGCTCGTTTTTGATGCCTGGAAAAAGGCCCAAACCCCAGAAACGCATAAAGCGCTCCGTACTACCGATTTAAACGGACCGGATGTTTTTAAACAATACAACAGTTTATACAACCTGCCATGGATGCGGTATTTTATAATTTATGATGCGAAAAAAGACCTTGCCCAGGTAAAATGCCCGGTACTGGCCGTAAACGGTACTAAGGATACCCAGGTTGACGCAACTGCCAATTTGGGTTTGATAAAAGAGATACTTACCAAAAACGGTAATAAAAATGTCGAGGTTCGACCTTTAGAAGGCCTAAACCACTTATTGCAAACTGCAACCACAGGCGATGTTTCGGAATACGAAAAGATTGATGAAACCATGGCTCCATCAGCCATGAAAATAATTGCCGACTGGATTAAAATTCATACAAAATAATTGCGTTAGTAAGAGAGTCAAGAATCAAAACAGCAAGAATCAAGAGAAAAAATATCTTTCTATTTTATATAATTTTTTCTTAATCTTGGTTCCTGGCGCTTACATATTGACGCTATTTTAAGTATGAAAAAGTTTATATACTCAGTTACTTTAACACTGATTTTTTTAATTCCGGTATACCTGAAGGCGCAGCAAGGCGACCTTCGCCAGCAAATAAAAGAGATCACTAAACCTATAAAAGGCATAGTTGGGGTATCGCTGATGGGCCTGGAAAGCCGCGACACACTTTCCGTTAATGGCGGCGCCCGTTTGGTGCTCCACAGCGTAATGAAGTTCCCGATTGCGTTAACCGTGTTGCATTTGGTTGATTCGGGCGTGTTGAAGTTCGATCAGAAAATCCATTTTAAAAAGCGGGACATGGTGAAAAATACCCACAGCCCGTTGCGCGACAAATTTCCGGATGGCGATGTTGACGTTACCATTGCCGATTTGCTGGGTTACATGGTATCGCAAAGTGACAACATAGCCTGCGATATGCTGCTGAAAAAAATTGATGGCCCCAAAACCGTGCAGGACTATATGCTCCGGTTGGGTATAAGGGGAATTGCTGTAAGGGCAACCGAGGCCGATATGGCTTCGTCATGGGAGCTGCAATATACCAATTGGTGTAAGCCTGTTGAAATGACCATTTTGCTGGATAGATTTTACAAAGATGACATCGTTTCGAAAAGCAGTACTGATTTTCTATATAAAATAATGCTCGAAACCAGTACCGGCCCAAAACGATTGAAGGGACTGTTGCCTGCAACAATGCCGGTAGCTCATAAAACCGGTACGTCACCAACAAATGATGCAGGTTTGTCGCCGGCCACCAACGATGTTGGCATAATCACGCTGCCGAACGGTAAGCACCTGGCTATTTCGGTATTTGTATGCAATTCAACAGATGATGAGGCGACAAGGGAGGGCACAATCGCAAAGATTGCAAAAGCTGCGGTTGATTTTTATGGGAAATAGATGTCAATTTTCGTAGAGACGCAATACTTGCGTCTCGGACCAATAACACAAAATGAACCCGGATTCTTGTTAATTTGATTTGCATGGGGGAGACGCAAGTATTGCGTCTCTACGGGAGAAAAAATTTAATCCAAAGCCTCAGCTATCTCAACAAACCCCTTTTCCCTTGCCAAATCGGCGGCCAGCTTGCCGCCTTCCATACGGGCAGTAACATCAGCTCCATGTTCCAGCAATAATATCAGCAAATCGATATTGCCATTTTGTGCTGCCGAGTGGAGGGCAGTGGCACCGGCTTGCTGCTTTACGTTAATAAGCGCGTTATTTTCAATTAGCATGCGGGCAATTTGGGTATAATTGCCGGCGGCGGCAGAATGCAGCGGATATACCCGGAAACCATTATTCGACGGCATATTTACATCGGCGCCTTTTAATACCAGGTATTGCGCAATTTCGGCGTGCCCAAAATAGCAGGCCAGGCCAAGTGGGGTAAAGCCATCTTCGGCATAAAAATTTATGGCATCTGGGTGGGCGTAGACCAGGTTAGCAACCACATCAAACCGGCCTGCGGCAGATGCTTCGAACAGGTTTATTTCATCAAGATATTTTAAAATAATGTCGGTTACTTCCGGCTTTTTGTAATAGCAGGATAGCATCAACGGCGAAACCTGGTGACTGGTTCGGGTTTTTGCCAGCGCGGGGTTTTCGCGCAGCAAAGCATCAAGATTGTCCAGGTCGGCATTAGTTATGTATTGTTCCAGTTTCTCAACACCCATTCTCTATATTTTTCTTGCGATACCAAGGTAAATGTAATTAGTCGGAGAATTTTTTAACCCAATTTAGCGTTTATTTCCTAACACCTTCCAATATTACTAAAAAATTAAAAAATCAACGTAAATAAGTTGTTTAATCTATTAACTTTATATTTGCACTATATCAGGGGTATATCAGAATGCCGGTAAAAGGAAATCAATTTAAATCAAATAGTTTCAAGCCAGAGAATCAGCCACGCCAGCCAGCATCAAAGGCTGAGAAGGAGCGGCCTATCAAACAAAGAGTGGGAAATCCCTACTCGCGCGACCTGCTGAACAGCAAGTTAATAAAAATTTCCGGGTTATTTCTACTGCTGTTATCAGTATATTTTTTGGTGGCGTTTACATCCTACCTTTTTACCTGGCAGGAAGACCAAAGCTACGTATCGCCCACCAACGGCGGCTGGCATAACCTGTTCCGCACCACACAAGAGCTGATGGAAAACCATGTAAAAAGCCCGGTAGTTGAAAACTGGGCCGGTAAACTAGGCGCATTGGTGTCAAACCAGTTTATATACGAGTGGTTCGGGCTGGCATCGTTTGTTTTTGTATTTATATTCTTTATAGCCGGCTACCGCATGGTTTTTAAGGTGCGCCTGTTGCCGCTAAGCAAAACGCTGGCCTATGGCTTTTTCGCTTTAATATTTATTTCGGTTACCATAGGTTTTTTTCACGCATTTTTAAGTAATGCTCCACACTATGCCGAGGGAGGGTTTGGTTTCTATACTAATCAACTGCTCGATGCTCAAATAGGCCAAACCGGGACTGGAGGTATACTTGTTTTCCTTGCTTTAACAGTATTGATCATAGCGTACAACATCGACTTTAAAATACCTAAACGCGAGCCAAAAACGGTAGAGACAGCGCCTGTCGGCGACATTGTACCGGAGCCGATTGAACTGGAAGAAGAAGAAATTTCGATTCCTAAAGAATGGCCTGGCCGCGCAAACAGGATAAAGGAAAATGCTGAAAAAACAGTTAACCCCGAGACGCTTAAACAACAGGAATTTGTACAAAACCCGGTTTTTCATGAGCCGTTAATACTAACTCCCGACCCTGAGATGAGCCGGGATGTTACAGAAAGCGATATCCCGCTTACGGTTGGGGTGGAAAGGCCAACCCCTGTTTTAAACATTGAAACAGCGGATGATGAAAAGGCCAAAAGCCTGCTCGACCAGTTCGGTATTTATGACCATAAACTCGACCTTGCATCGTACAAATATCCGCCGCTTGATTTGCTGGAGAACTATGGCTCAAATAAAATAAGTGTAAACTCCGACGAGTTGGAGGCCAACAAAAACAAAATTGTTGAAACGCTGAATCATTATAATATCGAGATTGATAAGATAAAAGCTACCATTGGCCCGACAGTTACCTTATATGAAATTATCCCTGCACCGGGTGTGCGAATCTCTAAAATAAAAAACCTGGAGGATGATATTGCCTTGAGCCTCGCCGCTTTGGGTATCCGTATTATTGCGCCGATGCCGGGTAAAGGCACTATAGGTATCGAAGTGCCCAATCAGCACCCTGAAATGGTTTCCATGCGGTCGGTTTTATCTACCGAAAAGTACCAGAATACAACGATGGATTTGCCGATTGCGCTTGGTAAAACCATCAGCAATGAAGTATTTATTGCCGATTTGGCCAAGATGCCCCACTTGCTGGTTGCAGGTGCCACCGGGCAGGGTAAATCGGTTGGCATCAATGCCATATTGGTTTCGCTGCTGTATAAAAAACACCCTTCTGAATTAAAGTTTGTATTGGTCGACCCTAAAAAGGTGGAGTTAACTTTGTTCCGAAAAATCGAGCGGCACTTTTTGGCCAAACTGCCTGATGAGGCCGATGCGATTATTACCGACACAAAAAAGGTGGTTAATACGCTTAACTCCCTTTGTATCGAGATGGACCAGCGCTATGATTTGTTGAAGGACGCGCAGGTACGTAACTTAAAAGAATACAACGAAAAGTTTGTACACCGTAAAATAAGCGACCCCGAAAAACACCGTTACCTGCCCTTTATTGTGCTGGTAATTGATGAGTTTGCCGATTTGATGATGACTGCAGGCAAGGAAGTTGAGGTACCGATAGCCCGTATTGCACAGTTGGCCCGTGCTGTGGGTATACACCTGGTAATTGCCACACAAAGGCCGTCGGTAAATATTATTACGGGTACCATTAAGGCCAACTTCCCGTCGAGGCTGGCATTCAGGGTATTGTCGAAAATTGATTCGCGCACCATATTGGATAGCGGCGGCGCCGACCAGTTGATTGGTCGCGGGGATATGCTGCTATCGACCGGCAGCGACCTGATACGTTTGCAATGCGCTTTTGTAGATACACATGAAGTAGAGCGGATATCAGATTTTATCGGTAACCAGCGTGGCTATCCATCGGCAATGTTGCTGCCTGAGTATGTTGGCGAAGGCGAGACAAGCAGTCCTAAAGACTTTGACCCGGATAACCGCGACCCGATGTTTGAAGATGCAGCCCGCCTGATAGTGCTGCACCAGCAAGGATCTACATCGTTAATTCAACGCAAAATGAAGCTGGGTTACAACCGTGCCGGCAGGATCATCGATCAACTGGAAGCCGCCGGCATAGTGGGGCCGTTTGAAGGCAGCAAGGCCAGGGATGTATTATATCCTGATGAATACAGCCTCGAACGCCACCTGGAAACGCTGCAAAAAGGCGGCAATTAAACTTATCGTCCCCGAAGGGTCTCTTGAAAAGGACCCTGCGATGTGGAAAACAACAATTAAACCTTTATCTTAATTTTTATTCTTAATTATGTACGATTTGATAATCGTTGAAACAATTTTTTAAAAATACGCTCTAATACTATACGGATCCGATCCGGAAGAAAAATGAAAAAACTACTTATATTTTCGATACTAACAGTACTGACCGCCGGTTACGCATCGGCCCAAAAAGACGCAGACGCCAAAGCCATTTTAAGCAAGGTAAGCGCCAAATACAAAATGTACGACGTGGTTAAAACCGATTTT
Organism: Mucilaginibacter flavidus; assembly: GCF_024055575.1. Taxonomy (GTDB): domain Bacteria; phylum Bacteroidota; class Bacteroidia; order Sphingobacteriales; family Sphingobacteriaceae; genus Mucilaginibacter; species Mucilaginibacter flavidus. The sequence continues at coordinate 26,035 of NZ_JAMXOE010000004.1, forward strand.
GTGTTTACTCTTGATAACCAGCAGGCTGGCGTAAAAGAAACCCAAACAGGGACACTTACAGCAAAATCAAAATTGAATAAGTTTAAAGTGAGCCTCTACGGTACAGATGCGGCGACAAAAAATGTTGCTCAGCAGGAAATTATCAGCGATGGCAAAACCCAGTGGACCTATCTTAAAAAGGATAACGAGGTACAGGTAAATAACGTTGATAACAGCGGCGAAGGGCTAAATCCGGCCAAAATATTTACTATTTACGAACACGGCTACAAATACCTGTACACAGGTCTAAAAAAGATAGGAGGTAATATTTACCAGGAAATTGACCTTACCCCGGAAGACGATAAAAAAGGCTTTTTTAAAGTGAGGCTGGAGATTGACAAGGCTAAAAGTCAAATTTATAGCGCCCTGATATTTGATAAAAACGGTAACAGGTATACTTATACTTTAAAAAGTTTTGTACCCAATCCGGCAGTTGCCGATGCCATGTTTACCTTTGATGTTAAAGCGCATAAGGGTGTTGAGGTTGTTGATTTGCGGTAGAGGTTAGTGATTAGAGGCTGGAGATTAGAGATTAGTTTTTTGCGTTGGCGAGGTTAGATTTTGCAACTTTTTGGAAGTTGTAAAATCTGCCCGAAGATTAATACCAGGCTTCGGTTTTTTTTGCAGCATTTACTGTAGTTACCACCCCCAGTAAATGTTGTTTGATAAACTGGTAAAGCAGGGTTTTCATTTTGTTTATATGGTCAGATTGTGAAGTCCATGTCTTTATATTGATGGTTTTCAGACAGGCAGCTCTCTGCATAGCTTATTACTTCGTCGTCTTCCATTATTGAGAGCTTGTTTTTAATTGGCAGATAGTCAATATCAGAGGGGATTTCGACGGCAAGATATTTATCGTTTAAACCTTCTGATGGGCAACCAAGTTCTTCGAACAGTTTGATCAATGTAATTATTTCCAATTCATCATCCATAATAATAATGTGGACGATTGAATTACCCGAATATTCAATTGTTTCAACATAGGTAAGCATGCCTGAAGCGTTATCAAATTCAGCCAGTACAATATCCCCGGAAGCCAATACAGGTACATAAAAAGGAATGTTGTCAATTTTATAAAGCCCTTTTTCTTTGTCAACCATTTCAGCCCACATTGTTTCGTTGGTATGTTCGTCCAAAATATCGCTGTAAAAGCTGAACAGGATTTTTACTGAATTTTCGTTAGACATTGTGATAAAAATAAAAGCTTAAATCTATTAATAACTGAACAGAATCGCGTGAATCCATTAATCCGCTTAATCCCGGTTCTGATTACTCCACATTTCCGGCCTTAACCCTTCGCTCCATCACTTCCCGCCAGGTGGTTAAAATAAAGCCATTATCTTTCAAAAACTTGCGCAGGCGCGGGTCCATCATAGCCATCAGGTCGCCTTTGCGCTTTTTGCTTTCGTTGCAGATGTTCTTGAACGATTCGGATGGATTGGTGCAGTGCATTATAACCATTGTTAATCCTGGGCTAAGCCTGCCTATGCTTTCGATATAATGGTCGGTGTAAAATTTTTGTATTTCCTTATCGGTTTTGTTGTCAATATCGGGCATTACCCAATCATAGCTGGAGTTATGCAGATCGTCCAATACAGGCAGGCCATTTTTCCAAAGCATGGCCCCGGTCTCTTTTGCTTTAACCAGCGGGGTGGAATCAGGAATAGTCATCCCTTCAACATATTTGCCTTGTTTTTTTAAGTCGGCTATGGCGGCGGCTTTTGCTTCAGAGCGGAAAAAAGTATCATCGCCGCCCGGAAACATCACGGGGATTTGTTTCTCGATGCCCAGTTTCAAATATTTCTCCAAAAAAGAGTCCTTGGCGAATAGCGTCCCCATGTGCGAGTCGAGGTGGGTGGGTTTAATGCCCATACTTACGGCGCGGTCAAGCTGGGCGCGTATTTCTTTATCAATCTCATCCGGTTTTGCGCTAAAATAAACACCAACAACTGCAGCTGGAAAGCAGCCCTCTTTATCAACCAGGCCAGGCACCGCCTGTTTGCCGGCCAATGGCCCCCAGCGGTAGTTATTCCATTCGGATGTTAGCGTAAGGTGAAGGCCTGCATCGGTATTTGGGTTTTTGTCGAGATACTTTTTAAAGTCAGACACCCAGGGGCAGGGTATCATAATGCTGGTTGAGGTAGCCACACCCTGGCCAGCCATCTCGGCGCCTTCGTTCGAGTCGTGCGACATACCTGCATCATCTACATGTAATATTAGCACCCGGGCACCTTTGGGCCAACCAAGCTTTTCGGCATAGGTTTTTGTTTGCTGGGCGTAGGTATGGGCAATAGCCAGCACGACGAGTAATAACGATACTATAATTTTTTTCATGGCTATAATAGTGTAACAATTAAAACTATGTCATTGCGAGTGCAGCGCGGCAACCGCGAACTTTACAGAGCGAAATGAATGGTATCGTCTTTGTACGAAGATTATGCAAGCGTGCGGTTGCCGCGCTCGTACTTCGCTCGCAATGACAAATTTTACAGATTTCAAACTAATCAACCATTCTCCACTCACCATTCACCAACTCACACCCTCAAATAAATCTTATTCTTATCCAATATCTTGCCGAAGCACCAGCAAACCAGCATATAGCAAATGGCAAATAGCAGCGACCCAATGGCCCCGGGTGCGACAACCTGGAATACTACATCGTTAATCCACCCGTAAAAATTGCTTTTTGGGGTTATTTGAATCATAAACAAACAAACCACAAACAGTTCCGAAAATAGATAAACCGGCAATGGGTTTTTACCCACAGTGGTAAAAAATGCCGTCCAGTTGCCTTTGTTCCATTCGCGTATTTCGACAATGTAAATAAGGGCCGATATGATCATCAAATCCAGACCGACAGTTAGCAAGGTGAATGGGCTCGACCATAATTTTTTAGAGATAGGGAAGGTCATGTTCCAGCAAAGGGCGATGAAGATAAACAACGCACCCCAAAGCATCAGCTTCGATATGGTTTCGTATCGTTTGCCTTTTTCCTGGATATAACGGCCGGCAAAATAGCCGCAGATAACGTTTACAATTGACGGCAAGGTGCTTAAAAAGCCTTCAGGGTCGAAGGCTACGCCCTCGCCGTGGTAAAGGTGATCGTCGCCTAACAGGAATTTATCAAGATAGGTGCCGGCATTTGTTAACATGCCATAAGGCTGCGCATGATCGCCAAAAATAAGGAGCAGGAACCAGTAGCCAAACAAAAGCAAAACGCTGATAATTACAATAACTTTTACTGATTTGATGAAATGCACCATCAACGAAGCAAACATATAACATAGGGCTATGCGCTGCAGCACGCCCAAAATGCGGGTATGGCTGATAGGTGATAAAGCAAAATGCCAGCCGGCTTTGTCATGTAAAAAGAAAGGGAACCACGACATTAAATACCCGAATAAAAATATCAATGCGGTGCGTTTGATGATTTTCCACACCACAGCTGAGTTGCTTTGACCGGCAAATTTTTTCATGGCAAAGCTCATGGCGTTGCCCACCGCAAACAAAAACGATGGAAATACAAGGTCGGTAGGGGTAAAGCCAAACCAGGCGGCATGTTCAAGCGGGGCGAATGCTGTAGCACCGCTGCCGGGCGTGTTTACAATAATCATAAAGCAGATTGTCATTCCGCGAAATACATCAAGCGAAAGAAACCTATTCGGGTTTTGGTCCATTGTTCAATAAAGGAGGTTAAGTTGTATCAGGATTATCGAGGTACAATATAGTCCGAAAGTCGGAAAAGTCGGTAAAGTCAGGAAAGATTTTTTTTGTTGCAATCGCCTGATACGATTCCGGCTTTTCTTTTGTTATTCGGGCTATACCGACTTCCGGACGTCCGGACTTTTTCCTACTTTTGAATTCCATGCTTACCATAACAAACCACACGCTCGAGAAACTGGAATTACTGCTGCGCACGGCAGGTTACCGGGTACGTTACGAGAAGGGTAACTTTAAAACCGGGGCATGCCTGTTGTTAAACAGTAAAGTAGTGGTAGTAAACAAATTTTCGGGATTGGAAAGCAAGATACTGGCCATAAGCGAGCTGGCGCGTGACCTTGAAATGGACTATAATTTACTGGACGATAAGCAAATAGCTTTTCACCAGCAGCTTAAACAAACAACACTGGAACTGTGAAGATAACTTTTTTAGGAACCGGAACTTCGCAGGGTGTACCTGTAATAGCCTGCAACTGCGAGGTTTGCACCTCGGACGATGCGCGGGATAACCGCCTGCGTACCTCTATTTTAATTGAGGATAAAGGAAAGGTTATTGTTGTTGATTCAGGGCCCGATTTCAGGCAGCAAATGCTGCGTGCCAATGTGCAGCGGCTGGATGCCATTGTGTTCACTCACGAGCACAAAGACCACATAGCCGGGCTTGACGATATCCGCGCTTACAATTACCGCCAGCAGGGCCCTGTTGATGTGTATGCCGATGCACGGGTACAGGCAGCGCTTAAACGCGAGTTCTATTATATTTTCGAGGAATTTAAATATCCGGGCATCCCGCAGCTAAACCTGCATACCATAGGCGCCGAGCCATTTGATATTGGCCACGTGCACTTTATACCGATTGAAGTTTTACACTATAAGCTGCCGGTATTGGGGTTCAGACTGAAGGATTTTACATACATCACCGATGCAAAAACCGTTTCTGGTGCAGAAAAAGAAAAGATAAAGGGAAGCCGTATCCTAGTTGTAAATGCATTACAAAGACAGGAACACATCTCACATTTTACATTTGACGAGGCCATAGCATTCGCCGGGGAAATGGGGGCCGAAACTACCTACTTTACCCACATCAGTCATAGGCTGGGCAGGCACATTGATATAACCAGGGAACTTCCGCGTGGTATTGAACTGGCTTACGATGGCTTACAGCTCGAAATATAAAATCGGATTTATTTAAATTCAACGAGACTAATCCTGTCAATAGCAGCGCAATATTGCCCAAGGTGCCCGGTATTATGCAAATCTACTTTGCCGCGGATCTTTATCTTTTTGTTATTTACCAATACAAATTCGCCGTTGGTGGGTTCAAATAAACCTGTACGGGTTCCTTTAAGGTATAGCGGACAATCCTGGCTAAAATTTATCCATAAGGCATGCTTGTTTGAGTGGTCGGTAAACAAACTGTCGTTATACAACGCCGATTGTTCTTTTGATTCCATGTAGGTACCAGAAACCTCAATGTACTGCTGGTCGTAAGCTTTAATATGGGTTACCAACTCATTAAACCTTACCTTTTTAAACGCTATGCCTTCATCGCAATTGCTGTTGTATGTCAGTTTGTTGCCTTTGCATCCCTGCATTGAAGCAATAATAACAAACAAAAAAGCAGTTTTGGCAAAAAGTATAATACAGGTGTGTTTTGCATAGGTAGATGCCATAACTCTACATTTAATTATACTTTAAAGCCGGGTTAAAAAGATTGTATGACCAGCTCGCCTGCCAATGGTTTAATTGAAAAATATATTTTTTTACAAATTGCGCATTCTATTCCGCATATGCTAAAAGTTTCTTTATTTGCGTTTAAACTTTACATTTAAATTAAAATAACCAATTTACATGAACAAAACACTCTTTTTTGCCTTATTGATGACTTTTGCAATTGGCGCCCGGGCGCAAGACTGGCCTAATATCGGCCATTACGACGATGCTAACCATAAATTGCAACCTGCCGTTGCTGGTAAAATCACCGCCGTTTATATGGGCGATTCAATTACCGACTTCTGGGTGAATAATGACTCTACCTTTTTTGCCGGCAATAATTATATCGACCGTGGTATAAGCGGACAAACTACCGGCCAAATGCTGGTACGCTTTCGGCAGGATGTAATAAATCTTAAGCCCAAGGTTGTAGTGATACTTGCCGGTATAAACGATATCGCCCAAAATAACGGCCCTGAAAAACTGGAGGATGTTTTTGGCAACATAGTTTCGATGGCTGAACTTGCAAAGGCTAACAATATTAAGGTAGTGATATCGTCGGTCCTGCCGGCCAACAAACTACCCTGGCGCCCTGCAATAACTCCAACCGAAAAGGTAATACAGCTTAATGCCATGCTAAGGGCATATTCAAATAAAAACCATATCGTTTACCTCGACTACTATTCAAAAATGGTCGACAGCGAAAAGGGGCTGCCTGTAAATTTGGCTAAAGATGGTATACACCCAACCCTTGAAGGGTATAAAGCGATGGAGCCATTGGCGCAAAAAGCTATTGCAGAAGCTTTAAAGTAATTAGAGATTGGTCGATTAGAGATTAGTAAGACTTAAAGCCGATTTTCTAATCTCTAATCTCCAACCCTTATTTCACCACCGGCAAAATTATCTTCGACTGATTTTGATAGATGTTAATAGTTTCCTTTACAAAATCCTCGTCTTTTGCATGGTAAATATCGATAAACTGCTGCGGGTTACGGTCAACCAGCGGGAACCAGCTGCTTTGTACCTGAACCATAATGCGATGTCCCTTTTTAAAGGTGTGGGCAACATCGGGCAACGTATATTTTACCTGTGTGGGTTTGTTAGGTACAAATGTTTCGGGTGCTGAATAGCTGTTGCGGTACCTGCCGCGCATTATTTCGGCGCGCACAAGCATCTGGTAGCCACCCATTGGTACGCGGTTAGGCGCATCGGTTTCAGCATAAATATCAACGTCATCGTGGCCCGCGTTGTCGGGGAAAACATCAATCAATTTTACCACAAAATCGGCGTCGGTGTTGCTGATGCTAACCAACAGGTCGGCTACAACGGGACCGCCGAGGGTAATATCTTTATCCAGCAAAGGTGTTTCGTAAACCAGCACATCAGGGCGACGGGCAGCGAAACGCTGGTCGTCTGTCATGTAATTGCGGCTGCGGTTAAAATGCACGTCTTCGGTGTAAGGAACAGGTTTGGACGGGTCGCTTACATAGCTGTCGAATGCGGGCGCAAAAGTGCTGATAGCATCAAAAGATAGTTTGCCTTTTTGCTCCAGGTACAGGTTAGTCGGCGTGGCGTCAACGGGCGGCCATTGCTTTAAATGGTGCCATTTATTTTCGCCGGTGAAAAATACTGTGGCTTTGCTGATACTTTCGACCGTGCCTTTCCCGCGCAGGTAATATTCAAAAAACGGTATCTCTATATTATCAGCGTAGTATTTGCTGGTGTTACTGTCCCATTGCACATTGCCCAAATGCGTGCCATCATTATTTCTCCATTGTTCGTGGTACCATGGGCCCATCAACAGGCGGTTATTTGTTTGCGGACTTTGCTTATCGATAGCCTGGTAAGTGTTCCAGGCGCCAAAACAATCTTCGGCATCAAAAATACCACCCACAACCAGCATGGCTGGCTTTACATTTTTTATGCCGACACGTGCATTCCTTGACATCCAAAAATCATCCCGATTGGGGTGCGCCATAATCTGGTTCCAAAACTCAAGGCTATCGCCGGTTAGTTTAGTCAAACTTGATATTGCTCCGGTTTTAAGGTAAAAAGAGTAATTGTCGAAATCAGGATAGTCGAAAGTTTTTGCGGCAACGGTAGTTGGTTTAGGGTGAGGTGCACCAAAGCCAGAACCCGAATAAAATGCAAAAGCATCCATCTGGAAAAATGCCCCGTTGTGGTGAAAATCGTCGCCCACAAACCAATCGGTAACCGGTGCTTCCGGGCTGACAGCTTTCAAAGCCGGGTGCCCGCTCAATGATGCCATGGTTGAATAAAATCCGGGATACGAAATACCGAATACGCCCACATTACCATTATTGTTCTCCAGGTTTTTCACCATCCAGTCGATCGTATCGTAGGTATCACTGGCTTCATCGATATCCTTGTTAGTTTTCTTGTTAAAGTTATAGGGCCGTACGTCCATAAAATGACCTTCGCTCATCCAGCGGCCACGCACATCGGCAATTACCATTATATAGCCCTTTTTACAGTATTCTACCAGGTGGTTAACCCAAAACGGGCGGTACTTGTCTTTACCATACGGCGCACAGGAGTAGGGAGTACGCTCCATCAGTATCGGATGCTTTTCTGTATTATCCTTGGGCAAGTAGGCCGATATAAACAGCTTTACACCATCGCGCATGGGGATGCTCACCTCTTTTTTGGTGTAATTATTTACAAACCAAACCGAATCGGCATTTTGAGCGAAGCTGATTGCAGGAATAAGCAGGGCTAACAGGACGTAATGTTTTTTCATTGTTGCTATTATTTAGATTGACATTTTTATATCGAGCGTCTCAATTTTTTGTCATTGCGAGGTAAGAAGCAACCGCGTACTATGCATGGCCGCCCTGTAAAGTTCGCGGTTGCCGCGCTCGTTCCTCGCTCGCAATGACATGTATTTTACTTCAAAACCGGCAACACCAGCTTCGATTCATCATGATAAATATTAATGGTCTCTTTCACAAAATCCGAGTCTTTTGCCTGGTAAATATCTACAAACTGTTGCGGGTTACGGTCGGCAAGCGGGAACCAGCTGCTTTGTACCTGCACCATAATGCGGTGGCCTTTTTTAAAGGTATGTGCAACATCAGGCAGTGTGAATTTCACCTGTGTTGGTTTGCCGGGCACAAATGCTTCCGGCTTTTCAAAGCTGTTACGGTAACGACCACGCATAATATCGCCGCGCACCAGCATCTGGTAGCCACCCATAGGGTAGCGTGTAACAGGGTTACGCGGTGTTTTTTCGGGCAATACATCTATCAGCTTTACCACAAAATCGGCATCTGTATTTGATATGCTAACTAATAGGTCGGCCACAAGCGGACCAGCAAGGGTAATATCTTCTTTCAGCGTATCGGTGCTAAACGTAAGCACATCGGTACGGCGGGCAGCAAAGCGCTGGTCATCCGTCATATACTCGCGGGTGCGGTTAAAATGTATTTGGTCGGCATAAGGCACCGGTTTAGCCGGGTCGCTGATGTAGGTGTCAAACGACTGCCCCTTTGCCGATTTGGTAAACGATAATTTGCCATTTTCTTCCAGGTAGATAGGGGTTGGCGTAACGTCCTGGGGTGGCCATTCTTTAAATTTCCGCCATTTGTTTTCTCCGGAGAAAAAAATGGTCGCCTTGCTTATTTCGTCCAGTGAACCTTTACCTTTCAGATAGTAATTAAACCAAGGTACTTCTATGTTATTCTGAAACCATTCCGCTGTATTACTGTCAAACCGGACGTTGCCCAGCCGGGTGCCGTCCTTACTTGCCCATTGGCCATGATACCATGGCCCCATCACCAGTTTGCTGGTAGTTTCGGGGCTTTTTTTAAGCAGCGCCTGGTATGTGTTCCATGCACCGTAGCCGTCTTCAGCGTCGAACAAACCGCCGACAACCAGCATGGCCGGTTTTACATTTTTAAAGCCGGAGCGCGCATCACGTGCTTTCCACCAGGCATCGAGGTTGGGGTGCTTCATCATATTGTCCCAAAATTCCAGGCTGTCGCCGGTTACTTTGGTAAAATGCGGCAGGGCGCCCATTTTTAAATACCAGGCGTAATTATCTGCACCGCTGATATCAAAAGTTTTAGCCGGTTTGGTGGTAGGAGCCGGTCGCGGCTGACTAAAGCCATATCCAACATGGAAATCGAACGCATCCATCAAAAATAACACACCATTATGGTGGTCGTCATCGCCAAAAAACCTGTCGGTAACCGGCGCTTGCGGACTAACTGCCTTCAAAGCAGGGTGTCCGCTCAAAGCAGCCTCGGTAGCATAAAAACCGGGGAATGAAATACCTGTTACACCAACGTTGCCGTTGTTGTCTTCTATATTTTTTACCATCCAGTCGATACTATCGTAGGTATCGCTCGCTTCGTCAATATCTTTATTAGTTTTTTTATTGGGATTGAAAGGCCTTACTACTTCAAATTTTCCTTCGCTCATCCAGCGGCCGCGTATGTCCTGGATAACTAAAATATAGCCTTCCTTAACATACTGCATCATATAGCTGCGCCAGTATTGACGGTAAGCCGTGCCATAGGGAGCGCAGGAGTAGGGGGTGCGTGTAATTAAAATAGGATGCTTTTCGGATTGATATTTAGGCTGGTAGATGGAAGTAAACAGTTTTACCCCGTCGCGCATCGGGATGCTTACTTCCTTTTTGATATAGTTATTTACAAACCAAACCGAATCGGCATTTTGGGCAAGGGTAACAAATGGCAAAAATAAAAATAGCAGAACGTATAGTTTCTTCATGATGGTCAGTTAACAGGTCAGCACGTAAATATGCTGATTATTTCGGAGAAAAATGAAAATTGGAATTGGTGAAGATTAGATTTATTGAAGAACCTTTGGGTTGGAAAAGAAATTTATTACTTAATTTAGTTATATGAATAAACGAGCGATGCTCCTGGAAAAAATAAAGGAACTCGGGTTTCCTCAAAAAGATGTATTTGTAAGTATCAAAGACTTTTTTGAAGGGAATGAGGATGATGCATCAATAGGCGTAAACATTTATCCGGATCCACCTTCGCTGCGGGAATTTTATGATACCTTGAAAGAGATAGAAAAAACTAACAAAACTGAAGGCGTTTTTGTCAGGATAACTGATGTCGACGACACCGACTGGTTCTACAGTGATACAATTTACCTCTTCGGAGACTATACTTTGGATGATGTAAAAAATATGTTTAAATTATTAAGGCCGAACGAAATATATGAAGGAAGAATGTACGATAGATCATCAAATATCTCGCACATTGCCCCAGGTATTAAAGTATATTCAATCTGGTGGGATTAAAATAGTACTTCCAAAAAAATAGCCGGTAAACATCTGTTTGCCGGCTACTAAACTCCATCCTTCATATTAACTATTTAAACTAAAATCTCAAGCCCTGTTAACTTATCGGTAATTGGCTATATAAAAATTAATTTTTATATTAGTTCCAATAAAAGGCTCCCGGCCTCGCGCCAGGAGTCTTTTTGATTTGATAAATTATTGATGAGCAGGGCGCTCAATGAGTGTACTTATACGGTAACAATTTTTTGAAAGTTTCAGTTTTTTTAAATTTTTTTTAGATAGCTGATTTCGGGCAAAAAACCCTGTTCCGTTAAGCTATAATATTGAGTTTGGAATTTCACCCTGTCGACCTGGTCCGGGGCCTCATGTGATAATCACCTGCTGTCAAGATCTCCGGGAGGACTTGTCCGCCCGGAGATTCTTAATAAGGCTAAATAGTCTCAAGTCGAAAGTCCTTAGTCCTAAGTCGAAAATGACGAAAACTCGACTTAAGACTTCTGAGTCAAGATTATTGGCCTCGTACAAAGCCCTACTTAATCGCCAACAAGTTTACTTTTTCAATAACCGGGGCTGTTGATAACAGTTCCGATGCATTAGCCATCAGGGCTGCGGCAATCTGGCCGTTAAGGTGGGCATCCCTGCCTTCCTCAGTTTCAAAGGTGTCGAATATGCCAAACGTTGAGGGCCCTAGTTGTAAAGCATACCATCTCACCGTTTGGGGTTCATCCTGCGCAAGTGGTAGGGCGCTTTTTAAAAATTCAATCACCTGGGTTTCTTTGCCCGGTTTTGCTTCAACCCGGGCTAATAATGCAAACTTTTCCATAAATAGTTTTTGTTTAATAAACGGTTTTTAACTGTTAACAGATGTTTGTCGCAGGCGTTTAATATTCCTTACAAAGAATAGGAATGTTGTTATTTGTTGCCGAAGAAGTAAAACAGCAATATAAAATAATACAAACCGTAAGGGCGAATTGTATTCGCCCACAGCGAAAAAGTGAATAGTTTAGTGCAAACTTGGCAAGGGCGTAAGCAATACCATAGCCGTTAACTTAAGCGGTGCTGACTTATTGCCCCCTCTAAATCTCCCCCGGTAGGGGAGATTTTAGCTTCGCTCACGTTCAATTTTTTTTAAGTCCTCCCTACCGGGGAGGATTTTTACATGAGGGCTTCGCCGTTTAGGAGGGGCCTTAGCCGCTTGCGAAGCTATAATTTCCTTAGGTTAACGGCTATGGATGTTTTATACGCCCCTACACTTATTGCAATCGTTTACTTTATTTCAATCGTTTTCTTTTCCAGTAAAACCCCGTTACCGTCTTTTATCTCCAGGCTATATTGTCCTTTAAAAAGGTAAAGCACATATTCATCATCACCAACAATAAACTGGTCTGCGGGTATACGTTTGCCTGGCTTTTCGTTGCCGTAAAAGGCTTGTACAAATTGCCCTGGCTTTAAATGCAAACTATCAAGGCTATAAAGCTTCCGCATGCCGCCGATACTGTTGTAAACTGGTCGCTTGCCCTTTACCAGGTACTGCGGAAAAATCACCGTTGCATCCACAAACTGCGTATGCCAGGCGCCGCTATCGTTTAGAGCAATAACAGGTCTGTTTATATGAGTTAGATTATTTACCGCTGCAAATTCTTTTGGGTTACGTTGCGGGTCCAGATGCTCAACCTGGCGGGTAGTTTCGATAGTGAATGGATTAATGCCGGTTAGCTCTGTAAAAAACTGCGCCATCTTTTTCCAGCTGTTTTCGCTGCCTTCGTGTATATGGTCGTAGCCGGCATAAACCAATAACCTAGCCTTGGGTTCGGTAATAAAAATCTTGTTTAAATTCCGGGCCATTACCGAGTCGCGGAAACGGCTGCAATAGTTTGGGTCTTTGCTTTTGTTGTCGCATTTTTCCGTGGATTCATAAGCAACCAGCTTAAAATGCAGGCGCAGGGCCTCGCGTATCATTTCGCCAAAAATGGGTTCACTTGTATAAGTGCCGGTAGTATAGTCCGGATATTGCTTTTGGTTTATTAAGGTGTCATCAAGCGTTTCTATTGCCAGGTAGCGGTAACCGGCATTGTAAAACTTTTTAAGCATCAGCAGCACAAATGCACGGTGATAGGGGAGATGATGGGCCTCGTTAATCATGACAACCTGGTGCAGCGTTGCGTGCGTGGTTAAATAATCTGCCGCATCAACAAACTTATGTCGTTTAATAAACGCGGTATCGTAACCAGCTCCTGTGGGTAAACCCCGGTCATGAAATGCAGCGCCGCTGTAAACCAGCGTTTGCTGGTAGTCGCCCAGGTATGAGTAATAAGTCATCATGGCCTGCCGCCAATTGCTTAAACCTAAAAAATCGGAAGCGTCGGCTTTAATATTGCTGAGCGCTTTAATCGGGGCAAGGTAATTCTCTGGTTCTTTACTGGTTATTATCCCAGCTGTTTCGGATGAGTTTTGGGCTGGAGTTTGAGCAATTAAAGTATTAACGCCGATGGCAAACAGCAGGATATAAATGGCCGAAAATCTTCTCATAAATCAAAACTAATAATTTAGTTTTTAACCGTGAAGATTATTTGAAATTTAGTTACTATCGCATATTAGTTGGAGTAGTTGCTCCTTCACCTGCCGGGTAACTGGCCCAATCTTCCTATCGCCAATCTCTTTGCCATCAATAGCTGCAACAGGGTAGGCGTATTGGGTTGTGCTGGTTATAAAGGCTTCCTGCACATTTGCAAGGTCATTCAGGGTAAAGTCTCTTTCAAGGATGGTATATCCATCTACTTTAAAATTCAACACCTTGCTGCGGGTTATGCCACGCAAAATATTATTAGCAGCGGTTATAATTTCGTTACCAGATACAATCCAAAAGTTGGCCCGCGGGCATTCAGTAATAGTGCCGTTGTTGTGATACAAAACATCATCAAAGCCGTTTTCTTTCATAAAAGGATGAAGCCTAACAGCCATTAAATAATCAATGGTTTTAATTGATGGCAGCTGCCGCTGGTGATTCACAGTAGCCAGTTTTAACCCTGTTTCTACCTGGTTCCCTTCCTTAAAACTGAGGGGGTATTGCAGGATGATCAAATTTGGTTTGCCCATTTTGTAACCATCTTCTGAGTAGCCGCCGGTAAGTAACAATTTTATACCCGAGTTGGGCATATTGTTCTTTTCCATTAGCTCAGCTATGGTTTTTCTCAGCTCGTCCCGGTTAAGCGTTGCCTCCAGGTGCATTTCTTTCGCCGAGTTGTAAAACCGGTTAAAATGGTCCTCCATAAATACCGGGCGACCATCAACCACTTTAAAGTAGTCGAAAATGCCATAGCCCCGGTGCATGGCCAGGTCGCCAACGCCAACTTTGGCATCGGCTGCTAAAACAAGCTCATTATTTATGGATACGTATTTGGCAGCCATTTGATTACAATTTTACGATTTGCCCGATTTTGATCCGCCTGCGCCACCCATGCTAAATATATTTTCGCCGTAGCTTACCACTAAATTATCGCGTTCGCGCTGGCGTTTTAAGGCCACGTCGATAAGTGTTTTAAGCAGTTGTGCAAAGTTTTTATCGGTGGCATCCCACAGGTAAAATGATAATGAGCCGGGGATGGTGTTTATTTCGTTTACGTATACCTTGTTGTCTTTTTTATCAACCAAAAAGTCGATACGCGATACACCCGAGCAGGATAAGATCCTGAACGTTTCTTTAGCCAGTTCCTGTATCAGCTGGGTTTGTTCTTTGGGGATATTGGCCGGTATCTGGCGCTTAGTGCTCGTCATGCCTTTTGATGAGCCTCCTTTGGTATTGCTGACGTATTTGTCTTTATAGCTTAAGATATCACCTGCACCAAGCGGTTCCTCGCATACTGATGCAGTTTGATTGGCCGAATCGCCCAATACAGAGCAATTGATTTCTTTAAGGTCAACTACCATCCGCTCAACCAAAATACGGCTGCTGAAACGCCCGGCAAGCTCTACAGCTTCAATCAGCGCGGCCTCGTCGGCCGCTTTTGAAACCCCAACGCTCGAGCCCAGGTTTGATGGTTTAACGATAACCGGGAAACCAATTTTTTTGATGTTCTCGATAATGGCGTCTTTATCCATGTGCCAGCTGCGGTCGGTAAACCAGGTATAGTCAACCACGGGCAGCTTGCTTTCTTTCAGCACCATCTTCATCATTATCTTATCCATACCGATGGCCGATGAAAGTACATCGCAGCCAACGTAAGGAATACCCTTCAATTCAAGTAGTCCTTGAAGCGAGCCGTCCTCGCCGTTAGTGCCGTGGATGATAGGGAACGCAATGTCAATTTTACCCAATTCCCTGCTTTTCCATATCGAACTTTGTACAGCGTTGATGGTGAAATCCCCAAAGGTTGGCGTTAAATAAATCTCGGTGCACTGCGCTAAAAGCGAGTCGGTATTTCTATAGTTATCTACAGTTAAAAGCGCGTCGCCTGTATACCATTTGCCGGTTTTGGTAATGTAGATGGGAGTAATGTCGTAACTGTTTTTATCAAATGCTGCGATGGCCTGCTGTGCAGAAATAACTGATATTTCATGCTCAACCGACCGACCGCCAAAAATAACGCCAACTTTAATTTTCATTTTTTCTAGCTGTGTAATTGGTTCTAAAGTTCGTATGTATCGGGTAAATCGTTTTCGTATAACAATACATCGCCCGCTTTGGTAAAGCCGTTTAAATGGTTAACGGCATCCTTAAAGTTTTGGGCAACATATATTTTTTCGTCGGGATAATTTTTGTTTTTTAACCCGGCCATAATTGGTAATGTAATATTCTTGCCTACAAGTATAGCATAATCGCAGCTATCTGCAATCTGTTCGCCCAATAAAGTATTATAATATTCCTGTTTTTCGCCCAGCTCAATCATACCAGGAGTGATAATTATCTTGCGTTGCCCCTCAATTGCTTTTAAAACTTCCAGCGCCATTTTTGAGCCAACCGGGTTTGAGTTAAAAGCATCGTCAATAACAGTAACACCATTTGAATGAACCCTAACCTCAAGCCTGTGTTGTACCGGTTCCAGTTTCTTTATGGCAAAAGCAACGCTGCTATCCGGAACTTCCAAATGCCGGGCTACAATATAACCGGCTAATATATTCGACAGGTTGTAGCTGCCCACCAATTTGGTATCAAAAGCAGCCAGTTTTTCGCCTTTATGATAAACCGAAAACGCCGAGCCGCGGGCAGAGTAACTGATATCTTTTAAATAATAGTCAACCTTTTCATTATCCGAGGAGTAAAGGGCAGTTTCCCTGTCGCTCACCGGGCGGTTGGCAATAAACTCGTAGTCGGCATTTAACACAGCCAGCCCGCCGGATGGTAAAGCATCGATCAGTTCGAATTTGGTTTTTTGCACATTCTGGATAGTTTTAAAGCTTTCCAAATGCTGCTCGCCAACCGCGGTAAGTATGCCAATTTGCGGGTGTACCAAATCACAGATTTCTTTGATGTCGTTTGGCTGTTTGGCGCCCATTTCCACAATAAAAACCTGGTGGGTGGCCTGCAATTGCTCGCGCACGGTTTTTATAACGCCCATGGTGGTGTTGTAGCTGCCGGGCGTCATCAGCACATTGTATTTTTCGCTGAGCATGCGGTGCAAAAAGTGCTTGGTGCTGGTTTTGCCATAGCTGCCTGTTATGCCGATTATAATTAAATCAGTCCTGCTTTCCAGTATTTTTTTTGCATCGTTATAGTACCAGTTGTTAACCGCTTTTTCAACCGGGGCTATTAAAACGTTTGCTATCGCGATGATTGCGAAACTCAACAACAGTGCAAAACCGCCTACCCAAAGGGTGCACAACGCTTTGCCGGTTAGTATGTAGTAAACGCCACCTGCAATTATTGAAAGTAAAAACGTAAGCGCGAACAACCTTTGCGCCCGTTTGGTAAACACTACCGGCTTTTTCTGTTTTTTTATGAAAAGGAGATAGGCCAGTAATGCAAATAAAAGGATGATTGCTACAGTTGCCACAGTTGCACCTGCAAGCAGGATTAACACGCCTGTGATAACCAACGCAATAGCCTCGAGCACGCGGGTTGTAATTACCAGGTTGGTTTTAAGCCAATTAAAATAGCGTTCGTTGCGGTACGAGTTGAGCTGCATCATGTGCAGTTCGAACCTTAATTTGGCAAAAGCATAAACCAGGATTACTGCCAGTGCGGCAAAAAATAGTATGTTCTCCATTAACTGTTCTTCTTATCGGGCTGCAGAAAATTATTCAATATTATTAAAAACTCGCCCAGTTTTTCAACGAAGGCAAAGTGACCTGCATTTTTTAACACCACCAGGCCGGCGTTGGGTATCAGCTTTTCCATTGTTTTGGCATCGCTGACAGGGGTGGCCGTGTCGTTTTCGCCCCAAACCAGCAGGGTGGGGGCTTTTATGTTTGGCATTTCTGCCTTCAAATCTTCGTTAACCGATTTTACCAGCACCTGCCGCATAATAGCCGATGCGCTTTTATAATCGCTCGACCCGGCTTGCTTGCGGTAATTTTCAATTATCTCGTTGGCCTTTGTGCGGCCAACCAAATAGGGCAGTACCGCCCGGACAAATTTGTAGGTGTAAATTTTTATGTAATAGCTTAAGGGACGGTGCGGTTTAATGCCTGCGCTATCCAACAAAACCAGCTTTAAAACCGGGTTGCGCGATGCGTAAACAATAGATATCCGGCCACCATAGGAGTGCCCAGCCAAAATTGGATTGCTGATGTTTTTAAGCTTGAAAAATTCTTCGATAAACGCGGTGTACTCGTAAACACCCCATACCTCTTTAGGTTCCTGGCTTTTACCAAAACCTGGCAGGTCGATTGAAAAAACGTGAAATTCACTTTCCAGGTTTTGCTGTACCCTTGTAAAAGCCTCCAGGTTTGAGCCCCAGCCGTGCAGAAGAACAACCGGCTTACCTTCACCTGTTTCCCTGAAATTTACATTAAGTCCCTTAACAATTTGGGTTTGCTCCATAAGTATGTAACGATGCTGGCAAAGATAATAAATAAGTGACAGCTATAACAGGCAACGTCCGGTTACGCGTTGTCAAAAATTGCTAACAAATACAAAGTACTTAAGTGTTAAAAAAGATGAGAATTATTCCTGGTTATTTTTCGAGAATCTAAAAAAGAATGAGTTTTTATTGATAATTAACTAATCGCTATAATGGCTCGTTTTAGTATATCAATAGCTTGCTCCAGCTCTATCGGGTTTAATGATGCAAAGCCAATCCTTACGTGATTTTGGAGATAGGCAGGGTCATGATAATAATCGGTGCCGTCGCTTATGGTGAGCCCCATGGTTGCCGCCTTTGCTGCTACTTCTGCTGGCTTTAGCCCTCTTAAGTATTCCATCCAGATAGCAAATCCCCCATCAGGTATTTTGAACTTCACGTATTCGCCTAATTTTTCCTGTAGTAAACGGCACAATATATCCCGCCGCTCGTGGTAGACTTTGTTGGCTTTTTTTAGGTGACGGCTTATGTCTCCGTTTTTTATCAGGGTGGCCATGGCTTCTTCAATCAGTTGCTCGCCTTGCCGGTCAACCAGTTTACGGAAACGGGTAGCCTGCACAATTAAATTTACAGGTGCTATCATAAAACCCATGCGGATGCCGGGTGCAATTGTTTTTGAAAATGAACCTACGTAAACAACCGAACCGCAATAATCAACACTTGCCAATGGCAATATAGGGCTGCTGGCGTAATGAAAATCAAAGTCATAATCATCTTCAACAATGGCAAATTTATGTTTGCGTGCCAGTTCGAGCAATTGCATGCGACGCTCGGCACTGAGGGTTACGGTTGTTGGGCTATGGTGATGTGGGATTACATAAACCAGCCTGACTTTTTTCTTTTTGCAGATGTCGTCGATAGCGTCAACATTGATGCCGTTTTCGTCAACCGGTAACAACTGTACTTTAGCGCCGGCCAGTTCAAAAATCTCGCTGGCTACGGTATAACCGGGGTCTCCTGCAATAACAATGTCGTTTTTACTGATTAACACCTGCCCGATGAGATACAAGGCCATCTGCACGCCTTTGGTTATCAAAATATTTTCGGGTTTAACCTGCAAGCCGCGTGTTTCGCCAAAAAAACGGGCAAGTTCATTCCGTAAGTTTTCTGAACCCTGTTCGGGGCCGTACAACAGGTATTTCGACGTGAAATGATACCGGGCAAAACGGCGGTATTCGCGTACCATTAACTCAATAGGAGCAAGGCGCGTATCGGGGAAGCCATCATCAAAAACCAGGTTATGTTCTGGCTTTTTTTGGAAAGGCTGTGAAAACGGTGAAGAACTGACCGGTACTTCAAAAAATGTTTTATCTGGATAAGCGTTTTGCTGTAACTCATCTTTGATTTTCCTTGGCGATACATCAGGCAGGTTTTTGGCAACAAAAATGCCCTTACGCGGGTAGGCATCAACCCAGTTTTGGGCATACAGTTCGTCGTAAGCTGCTACCACCGTTTTGCGGTGTACCTGCAAATCGGCAGCCAGTATCCTGCTTCCCGGCAGTGCCGATGCAGGCTTTAACGTGCCGCGCCTTATGTGGCTGATAATGCCGTTTGCTATCTGCAAATAAACCGGCACATGCGAGTTTTTGTCGATGATTATGAGGCCCTTAGGAAATTGCATACTGGACTACCTTGTTTGTGTTTTCTGGACTATAAAGATAGTCCAATGATGTATTAATTTTACATCAGCAAACAAAAATAATATGCAACTCATCAAAAAATATTCATCGGTATACCTAAGGGCAGGGCTGACATTCAGCTACCTGTGGGAAGTTGCCGACCGCCTTGGTATCATTGGCAAACACGGCCAGCCGCACGTAGGCTGGGGCGACTGGGCCCATTTTATAGATTATGCCCGCCAGACAATGGCCTTTATTCCTGCTGGGCTAATACCTGTTTTTGCAGCGATTGCCACTTTAGGCGAGGGGTTATTCGGACTGATGCTGTTAACCGGATTTTTTACCAGGGTTGCTGCTGTAGGCAGTGGCTTGCTGGCTCTCGCCTTCGGCATTTCAATGGCTATATCGTTTGGGATTGAGTCGCCGCTGGGCTATTCAGTTTTTACGGTTAGCGCAGCAAGCCTGTTACTGGCAAGTCTGCCAGATTATAAATGGAGTATAGATTCACTATTAAATAAAAATCAACAATCATGAAAACAATTCAGCAAAAAGCGCCTGCATTATTGGTGATAATTGCATTCGCAACGGTTTATATCGTGTGGGGCTCAACCTACTTTTTTATAAAAATGGCTGTAAACGGTTTCCCCCCTATGTTGATGGGAGCATTCCGTTTCACCACTGCGGGCTTATTATTGCTCGGTTACAGCGCTATTAAGGGTGATAAAATTTGGGTAAAACGGGACATTATCAACTCGGGCATCAGTGGTTTGCTTACCCTGTTTGTGGCAACAGGCATCGTAATTTGGGTTGAGCAAACTTTACCCAGCGCCATGGTTGCCATATTGGTTTCGGCAAGCCCCATATGGTTTGTTTTGATGGACAAAGTAAATTACTGCACCAATTTTAAAAACAAGGCCGTTATTTTAGGGGTGCTAGTTGGTTTTGCGGGTGTTATGTTATTGTTTGGTGAGCAGCTAAGTAAAGCCCTTGGCGGTAATTATAACCCTTCAATGCTTTTCGGGGTTGGCCTGTTATTGCTTGGAACAGTTGCATGGTCGGCAGGGTCGTTGTTTTCGAAAAGGAAAGGCAGCAGCAGCCCTGCCCTTTTAAATACCGCCTGGCAGATGATTATTGCCGGCCTTGCCTTTGTACCTGCAGCTTTTGCTCACCACGAGGTTAGCAGCTTTAACATTCAACACGTACCAACGCAGGCGTGGATGGCTTTGGTTTATTTAATAATATTCGGTTCCATCGGTGCGTTCAGTGCGTATATATGGCTGTTGCAGGTGCGTCCGGTTACACAGGTAAGCACACACTCATACATTAACCCGGTTATCGCACTTTTGCTGGGGATGTTTTTTGCAGGGGAACATATTTCTGTGCTGCAAATAGCCGGATTGGCGATCATCTTGTTTAGTGTGCTGCTCATCAACCTTGATAAATACCGCAACGCAATCAAAGAAAAGAAACCCGAAGCGCCGGTTATTAAACTTACTGATTTGCAAGCCAACGGCAAAGCGTTGAAAGCGTGTTAACAGAGTTAATAGTGAAAAATCCCGGTTGGCGTAAGGTTGGCCGGGATTTTTTTTGCGGATTTTAAAAAAGCTGTTTAGGCACCTCGCAGATTGCAAGCGGGAGACGCGAAGCATTGCGTCTCTACGAGGCTATTTTATTTCTTTGCTTTGCCCGTTTCCTTATAAACAACCGTATATCCAGCCTTTTCATCGGTATGCTCGCGGCCTGTTTTTGCGTCAAATGTCAGCGGTTTTTGCATTAGCCTGTTACCGTTCAACACCAATTTCAAACCGATGGTATCTGTCATGCCTTCCTGCATAAAACTCCACACAGCGTTAACGGTGTCGCCTTTTGCAGTGCCTGTAAGCGTTCCTTTGCGGCTGTCCTTTTGATAAGGTAGCCAGTTCATCTGGCCGGTTACTTTATTATTTTTTATAGCAAGCTCAATAGTTGTGCTGTCCTGGTTTTTAGTGCCTTCAGTTAATAAAAAACAACGCGAGGTGTCGGTAGCCGTCGCAGTCTTCAATGTTGAAGAATCCGGGCTATCAGCATCCTTGCTTTCGGTTTTGGTGTTATTTGATGTGCACGCCGCCGCCAGCAACGAGATTAAAATCAAACTTAAATTAAAATACTTCATACAACTATGACAGTTTTAACAGCCAAAAGTTTTCGAAAAGCTAATCCTGCAAATCCTGGCAATCCTTTAATCGTGTTTATTTATAACTCGCATCATTCCACCGCAATTCATTCCGTAACTGGTCCAGTTTAGTTTCCTTCCCAATGCGTATAAATTCCAATCCTGCTATATCAGCAAAGTCCTGCAGGTGTTCAGCTGTTAAATTCTGGCTGTAAGCGGTATGGTGCGCGCCTCCAGCGTAAATCCAGGCTGCGCAACCGGTTTTCATATCCGGGTACGGTTTCCAAAGTACACGCGCAACAGGCAGGTTAGGTAAATCATTTTGCGGCTCAACGGCTTCCACTTCGTTAATTAACAAACGGAAACGGTTGCCCATATCTACTATCGAAGCGTTTAATGCCGCGCCACCTGCCACATTAAATACAAGCCTTGCAGGGTCGGCTTTGCCACCGATTCCAAGCGGGTGAACTTCCAGGGCAGCTTTGCCATTAGCCAATGAAGCATCAATTTCCAGCATATGTGAACCTAAGACCAACTGATTATTTGGGTCGAAATGATAGGTGTAATCTTCCATAAATGCATTGCCTCCCTTAAGGCCACTGCCCATTACCTTAAAGGCACGCACTAGCGCGGCAGTTTTCCAGTCGCCCTCGCCGGCAAAGCCATAGCCTGCGGCCATCAACCGCTGGGCTGCAATACCCGGCAACTGTATCATGCCGTGTAAATCTTCAAAAGTATCAGTGAAGCCCTTAAAGCCGCCTTCTTCCAAAAACTTCTTTAAGCCCAGCTCAATTTTTGCTGCATCATAAACTGATTGATGCTTGGCCCCGCCTTTTTGCAAATCAGCAGCCATGGTGTAAGTTGCCTCATATTCTGTAAGCAATTCATTAATCGCATCATCGCTAATGCTGTCAATAACTTTCACCAAATCGCCAACGCCGTAGGTATTTACTGAATACCCAAATTTTAGTTCTGCTTCAACTTTATCGCCTTCGGTAACGGCAACATAGCGCATGTTGTCGCCAATACGGGCGAATTTTGCGCCCTGCCAGTCGTGCCAGCCGGCTGCGGCCCTTGCCCAGGCATTTATTTGGCCCAATACTTCCGGGTCCTGCCAATGGCCAACCACAACTTTGCGGTTTTTACGCATGCGTGATACGATGAAACCAAACTCGCGGTCGCCATGGGCGCTTTGGTTCAGGTTCATGAAATCCATATCGATAGAACTCCACGGGATATCGCGGTTAAACTGCGTATGCAGGTGCAGCATTGGTTTTTGCAGGATGCTTAAGCCGCGAATCCACATTTTGGCAGGGGAGAAGGTGTGCATCCAGGTTATGATACCGATGCAATTTGCAGTGGTATTTGCATCCTGGAGGGTGGCGTAAATTTCTTCCGGGGTTTTAACAACCGGTTTGTAAACCACACGAACAGGCGTACCTGCCGCACCATCCAAACCCTTTGCAATTTGCTGAGAATGCTCTGCAACCAGTTTTAAAGTTTCTTCTCCATACAAGTGCTGGCTCCCGGTTATAAACCACACTTCAAATGCTTTAAGATCTATCATGTTATAATTAGCGATTTTTTATAATTGGTGAATTAGCGAATTAGTGAATTAGTGATTGAAAAAGCCATTTACTTAGTTATCTACTGCCAACTGCTTACTCAAAACTGCTAACTCAACTCTGTCCATAGTAAGAATCCGGCCCGTGTTTGCGCTCAAAATGTTTTTTTATTAACGAATCCTTTAATCGGGGTGCGTTGTTGTTTATCTGCTCTGTTAAGTAGGCCATTTGCGCTACCGACTCCAATACCGCGCTGTTGTAAACCGCTTTTTCGGCAGTTTTGCCCCATGTAAAAGGGGCGTGGTTACCTACCAGCACCATTTCTGTTTCTCTATAGTCCAATCCGGCTTGTTCAAAATGATTGATAATCTGGAAGCCGGTTTGATATTCATAATCGCCCCTTATCATTTCATCATCCATCGGCGGCGCACAGGGGATATCAACCGTCAAATGATCGGCATGGGTGGTGCCAAATATTGGTATGCACCGCTGCGATTGTGCCCAGGCCGTTGCATAGGTTGAATGGGTATGCACTATTCCATTAATACCCGCCCAATTTTTATACAACACAGCATGGGTTTTTGTGTCCGACGAAGGCCTTAAGTCTCCCTCGATGGTATTGCCGTCGAAATCAACAATCACCATTTTTTCAGGCGAAAGCTCTTCATAAGGCACGCCGCTCGGCTTTATAGCAAAAACACCAAGTTCACGGTCGGCGGCGCTTACATTGCCGAAGGTAAACAGCACCAGCCCCAGTTTGGGCAGCTGCATGTTTGCATCGTACGCGCTTTGTTTTATACGCTGATATTTGCTCATTAGTATATTTTCAATTCGTTATCGCACAGGCCTGCGACTTGTGCTGGTGGATTTCGCCCTTTCAGGGCTTTTAGCTTTGGGTTCTACCAATTACTGCTGACCCTGAAAGGGTCAAATTCGTCAGCGCAGGGCACCGCCCTGCGCGAAATTCGCGATAATTATTTATTTAGTGCCCTCAATAAATTTCCCCAACCCGGCATATTGCTCATATCTCTTTTGATAAACCTCTTGCAAGCCTTCATTCGGAAAATACTCTGCATCAAACCCACGGCCCATTGCCTGCATCGCATCTTCAACTGTCGGATAAATACCCGCCACCACTGCTGCAAACATGGCTGCACCCAATGCGCAGGTATGCTCAAACTGGTGTATCCGGATAGGCATACCCAATACATCGGCCATCATTTGCATGATATAGGGCGATTTTTTAGCAACGCCGCCAATGCCGATCAGCCCTTTCACCGGTATGCCTTCTTCTACAAATCTGTCTACAATACTTTTTGCGCCAAAGCAGGTGGCCTCGGCTAATGCGCGGAACACACGCGGGGCATCGCTGCCCAACCCCAGCCCGGTTATTGCACCTTTAAGTGTTTGGTCGGCGTCGGGTGTGCGGCGGCCATTAAACCAATCTATCGCAAGTTCATTATCTTCGTCAACAGGTAACAATGCCGCTTGTCTGCTTAGTTCAGGAATTATCTTCGCCACAAGTTCATCTTTCAAAGCTTCGGCTGTTTTTTGGTCGATAAGGGTTGACGACGTCAAAGCATTCAACGGCCAGGCCAAAATATTTTTAAACCAGGCATAAGTATCACCAAAAGCCGATTGCCCTGCCTCAAGCCCCACCATTCCCGGAATTACCGAGCCATTTACCTGCCCGCAAATACCGCGGATAAGCTTGCCTTCAATGTCTGCAGCCGGAGCCACTAAAATATCACAAGTTGAGGTACCCATTACCTTGCTCAGGTGGTACGGTTCAATTTGCCCGCCAACGGCACCCATGTGGGCGTCAAACGCGCCTACGCCAACAACCACATCGGTTGAGAGGCCTAACCTTTGGGCCCATTCAGGGCTTAAAGTACCTGCTGCTTCGTTGGATGTATAAGTATCTTTAAATAAACGTTCGGTAAAACCGGATAATAGCGGGTCGAGCGATGAAAAGAATTCATCAGGCGGTAACCCGCCAAACTCTTCGGCCCACAAGGCTTTGTGCCCAGCTGAGCAGCGGCCGCGTTTTATTTGCTCAGCATCGGTTCCGCCGGTTAATAAAAACGGTATCCAGTCGCAGTGCTCTACCCAACTATGGCAAGCCTTCGCAACCTGGTCATCGGCCCTTAAGGTGCGCAGCAGTTTAGCCCAAAACCATTCGGACGAGTAAATGCCACCCACATATTTTAAATAATTTGTATCGAATTTTGTAGCATGGTCGTTTATCTGCGCCGCTTCATTAACGCCGGTGTGGTCTTTCCACAACACAAACATGGCATGCGGGTTGGTTTCAAAACCAGGCGTTAAAGCTAATGGGGTGCCGGTTTTGTCAACAGCAACGGGGGTTGAACCTGTTGTGTCCACCGCCAGGCCTTTAACGGCCTTTGCAACGTCCCGGCCAGCCTTCTTTAAACAATCCTTAATTGTCGCTTCCAGCCCTTCAATATAATCAAGCGGGTGTTGCCTGAATTGGTTTTCGGCGGCATTGCAATATAATCCCTGCTGCCAGCGCGGGTAATTAAATACCGAAGTGGCAACTTCGTCGCCATTAGCGGCATCGATTAAAACCGAGCGAACAGAATCCGTTCCATAGTCAACGCCAATCACAAATTGGTGGGTGGTCATAATTGGTTTTATTTTTAGTGTCGAAATAACACTTATTTTTTGACAAAACGAAATTTAGAAAAAAAAATTAATGTTTTTACTTTCGTAATTATTAAAGTATCAGGGTATCCGGATTTGGGATAAAGTTTAAAAATGCCTGGAACTTAGCATAATAGTTCTGCATGTTTAACTGGTAATAATATGCTCCTCTTTTTGAACCTGCTTTGTCTTTTTCGGCAAGCTTTATCAATAAGCCGGTAGCTAAAACCCTTTTGCTGAAATTTCTTTTATCAATGGTGGTGTTAAACACGCTTTCGTAAAGTATTTGTAATTGTGGTATAGTAAACCTTGCCGGCAACAATTCAAATAAAATAGGGTGAAGGGCTGCCTTGTACCTTATGCGCCTTTTAGCCGCCTCAACCATTTCCTGGTGATCGAAAATAAGCTTTGGTACCTGTTTCAATAGAAACCACTCTGCATGATAATCATTGCTGAGTTGCGTTTCGTATTGATGAATGTCGATTAAAGCAAAGTAGGCGGTTGATACAGTGCGTTCAATCGGGTCGCGGTTTGTATCGCCAAAGGTGTGCAATTGCTCCAGGTAAACACCGTCAATACCGGTAAGTTGCTTTAATATGCGGTTTGACGCCTGGTCAAGACTTTCGTTTTGTTCCACAAAGCCACCCATAAGGCTCCAGTTGCCTTTTTCGGGCTCAAAGCCACGTTTTATTAATAGTATTTTTAAAGTTTCTCCATCAAACCCGAAAATGATACAATCTACTGCTAATAAATGACGGGTTTGTTTAGAGTATTTATGCATTTTTAAAAGTGATTTGCTTAATGTCAGGGGCAAATGTATTACATTGTTGATAGATAAAGAAATGCAGGATTAATACTTAACTATCGAAAATTAAGTAAACCATGGATAATTTATTAACGATGTAGCCGACAGATAATTAGATTTGATTAATAAAACTTTGCCAATAATACTTTGACGCTTATTCGCGACTAAGAAAAACGGCTGTGTACACCGGGCAATACGGGATCAAAAATTTAAACCGGATTGATTTTAAACAAAGCATATGAGAAAATTCACACTTATAGCCGTATTGATTTTTGCAGTACAAATTGGCATGGCACAGGATATGGACCTCTCGGTAAAATGGGATAAAACCACCATGGTTTCAAAGTCAACTGCCACGCTGCAGGTTGTGGGCAACCCTATGCTGCGCCGTGGAGCCAGTATGCACGATGGTTCGTTCGGTGCGTTGAAGGACTTAGGAGCCGATTATGTGCGTTATGTGCCGTGGTTTCCGTATCCAAAGCTGGCTGTAGCCGAACTGGAGCCTCCGACTGCCTCCACAACATCCTGGGATTTTAGTTTGATAGACCCCATGACTATCGATTTTTTGGAAGCCACGAAAGGGCATTCCATTATCATGAATTTTAGCACCATACCGCAATGGATGTTTAAAACCGACAAAAAAGTAACTTACCCTGCCGACCCAAATGAAGTTGGCTGGGGCTACGGCGGTGGCACCCAATTCAGGGACCCAACCATGAAGGAACTAACCGGCTATTACGAGCGTTTGATCAGCTGGTATACCAAAGGCGGATTTACCGACGAACTGGGAAAATATCATAAATCGGGCTATCAATACGAGTTTCAGTATTGGGAAGTGTTAAATGAGCCGGATTTGGAGCATAATTTCACCCCGGAGATGTACACCAAAGTTTATGATGCAATGTACACGGCAATTCATAAAGTATCGCCAAAAACGAAAATTGTCGGACTTGGCCTGGCCTATGAAAAGCCATACTGGTTTGAATACTTTTTAAATCCGAAACACCATAAGCCGGGCATCCCGCTGGAGGTAATATCATACCACTGTTACGCCAATGCAAACGACGGGCAGAAATTCGACGCCTACGAGTATACGCTGTTTGATAAGGCCGACCTGTTTTTAGAAAAGGTGGGTTTTATTGAAAGCGTCCGCAAACGCCTATCGCCAAAAACCAAAACGGATATCAACGAGCTGGGTACGTTTGTAAGCAACGCTATGCGCGCGCAGCCGATAACCCAGGAATATTGGAACCTGTCGGCATCCGTTTATGCTTACTTCTTCATCGATCTGACCAGGCAGGGGATTGATTATATCGGCGAATCGCAACTGGTCGGTTTCCCCACACAATACCCGGATGTGAGCATGATCAACTACACCAACAGCAAACCGAATGCACGCTTTTGGGTGCTGAAGCTCATAAAGGATAACATCCATGCGGGCGATAAACTGGTAGAAACGGGTATAGGTAATAACGGTAATGGCGATGTACATGCGCAGGGGTTTGTGAGCAGTGCAGGGAGCAAAAAAGTACTGGTACTTAACAAACGGAACAAAACGATAACTATTAAATTGCCCGCAGGCTTTGCAGGCGCCAAAGTAAGCACCATTGATGCGGCGTCGGGTGATAACGCTGCTATTGAGAGCACTGTTAAGGGCGATACAATTGAGTTGAAGCCGTTTGCGGTAAGTTTGGTGGTGTTGGAAAAATAGGGAGGTAATTAAAACGAACCCCTGTAGAGACGGGATGCTTCCCGTTTCCCGCTGACTGGTAGTCACTGCGCATGTTTGCAACCTGTCAGCGGGAGACACATTACGTCTCTACGTTGTAAATCAAGGCAAAAGTAAAATATCTGAAAATCAGCATGTTTCACAGCGTTCCGGGTGTTCCATGTGCAAAAATGGAACGCTTTTGCGTGTAAATTTACGCCATGATTGGCGACAATACCACCAAAGACGAAAGCAAAGCCTGGTTTTTTAAGCCAGCATATCACCAATTTTGTTGCCGGTTTTAACAAGATTTTCCCTGGTATTGGCCATCGCAGTAGCCAGATCGGTACCAGGCTCATTGATACAAATCAGCTGGTCAAAAAATCGATCGAGTTCTTCATCCGGTTTAGACGGAATAACACCGCCTACGCCGATAACTTTTAAACCAGCCTGCTTCGCCTGCAATGCAACCCCGTAAGGTCCTTTACCCTGTAGTGTTTGCCGGTCAATGCTGCCTTCGCCGGTGATGACTAAGTCTGCGTGCTGCAGCGCTTCGGCAAAGCTGGTGAGCTTTAAAAAATATTCTATACCGTTTACCAGTTTCGCGTTCAGCCAGGTATTCAGGCCAGCCGTGGCGCCGCCTGCCGCGCCGCCATGTTTAATATCGGCCATGTTTTTGCCGGTTTGAGCGGTAGATATCTTTGCAAAATTCGCCAGAAAATTCGCCAAAAACGGGACATCTTTAATCGATGCCCCTTTCTGCGGGCCAAACACGGTTGCCGCTCCCTGTGGGCCGAGCAGCTTATTGTCAACATCGCAAAGAATAACTATTTCGCAATTGCTTAATCTTTTATCAAGGTCAGATGCGTCAATCTTAGCCATATTAACCAGGCTTTCGGGGACGGCTTGTAATACATCCCCGCCATTATTCAAAAAACGAATACCTAAAGCACTTAATATTCCGCAGCCGCCATCAACAGTTGCAGAGCCGCCCATGGCTATAATTATTCGGCTTGCGCCTTCGTCCAAAGCGAATTTTATCAATTCCCCTGTTCCGTATGATGAGGTTTTTAAAGGGTTTAGCTCTTCCTTTTTCAGCAGCCGCAAACCCGATGCATCCGCCATTTCAATTACCGCTGTTTTGCCATAGTCGATCAACCCGAAAGAGGATTTGATTTTCTGACCAAGCGGGTCGGTAACTTCTTTCCAAACTACTTTACCATTGCAGCTTTCAACAATGAGGGTTCCTGTTCCATCGCCGCCATCGGCGATGGGAAAGCATTGGGTGGTGCAATCCAGTTTGCTTCGCTTTAAGCCTTTTTCAATTGCCAGAGCTACTTGTCCGGCATCAAGGCTGTTCTTAAAAGCATTTGGGGCGATGAGGATATGCATGTTATAAAACCTTTGATAAAATATAAACCATAATTATCGTTGTGGTGCCCATCAATATGGTAGCAGTTGAATAAACCTTCAGCATGGTCTTCATTTCCAACCCTGAAAACTTTGCGATCACCCAAAAATAGGCGTCGTTAGCGTGCGATATCATCATAGATCCGCCACCCATAGCCAGCACGCAAAACAGTTTGCCGTTTTCGGTATTCAGCCCCAATGCAGGCAGCAAGGGCAGCATTATTGAAGCGGCGGTAATTATGGCAACCGTTGATGAACCCTGTGCCGTTTTTAAAACCGACGTCAATAAAAACGGAAAGAAAATACCCATGCTGCCCAGTGCCAGCGATTGGCTAAAATGTGCACCGATATTTGCCGAGGTTAAAATAGCGCCAAACGCGCCACCCATACCAATTATAACCAATATGCCGCCGGCTTTTTCTGCCCCTTCCTGCAATAATTTACTCAATTCGCCTTTTTTCCAGCCGCGTTTGCAGTTAAATGCCAGCAGCACCCCAATCAAAAGGGCCGTTACTGGGTCGCCCAGGGTAAGTAAAAACGTAGCCCAGGCCGGGTAAGTATGCGCGCCCGCTGTTAAAAACGACTTTATACCGATTAAAACTATCGGGACAAAAACGGGCAGGCAAGCTTTTATCAGTGACGGGCGTGCGTGTTCATCATCGATATCAAAAACTTCATCTGTTACGTGTTCAATTGTTTTTTTACCCGCATATTTCGCCCATAAATTGCCAACAATCATGGCTGGGATGGCTACTACGATTCCAATTAGAATCAGCTTGCCGAAATCAACCCCTATGGTGGCTGCCGCTGCCGAAGCACCGGGGTGTGGCGGAATTAAACAATGTACGGCATATAAACCCGTAGCGAGGGAGACGGACATGATGGTTATTGGGATGCCTGTCCGCCGCGCCATTGAGCGATTTAGTCCGCTAAGTACAATATATCCAGAGTCGCAAAAAATGGGCGGGCCAACTATAAAACCTGTCAGGCTCATGGCCCAGGGAGCGTGTTTATTACCTAATTTCTTTATCAAATAAGTTGCCATCACTGTTGTGCTACCGGTGTATTCAAGCAGCAGGCCCAGCGTTGTGCCCAATACAACTATCAGCCCCAACGATTTTAAAATATTGCCGAAACCGTCCTTCATCGTTGTTATCACGCCGCTTAAAGGCAGGCCGATACCGAGCCCCACAACCAAACAGGCTAGAAACAATGCAAAAAATGCAGGAACCTTATATTTTGTAGTAAGCAGCACAATCAGCCCAATGCCGGCAGCTAAAAGTGTAAGAATATAAGTTAGCGAATGAGCCATTTATTTTGTGGTAATGGTATGGGTAAAGTTATAACACCTGTTTAAATTTCGGCGTTAAATTTGTATTGAGGCTTATTTATTATCTTGTATTAGGAATATTTACAGATAGTTGGCATTTGGATAATAAAGTTTTTTGGCCAGTTGTTACACAGCAGCCTGCAAAAAAGTTGAATGCTGAACGCTTAATATCGAATAATAAAATGAAAATAGCCGGCCGGTTTGATATTCGAATTCATTATTGTATATCATTGTAGCTTTTATGCGTGTGCCATCCGGTCTTCAAGGCATTCTTTCACTTTTTTTAACACTACTGCTATATCAAACGGTTTTGCAATAAAAGCGTCCGAACCATAGTTTCCCAATGAATCGAGTACCCTGGGGAATGCAGAAAGCATAATGACCTGCAGCAACGCGGTTCCGGGATTCGCTTTTATCTCGTGACAAAGTTCACCTCCGTTAATGCCCGCCAGCAAAAAATCAAGCATTACCAAATCGGGATTATGTTGAGTTACACTTTTAATGATGGACTCGGTGTAATTCAGCGCTGTGACTTCATAGCCTTCCCTCTCCAGTACGTCTTTTAATAAGTTCAGGATTTCGTAGTCGTCCTCAACTACAAGTATTTTTTGAGACATAGAAATTATAATTGGTAGGGTAATAACACGTCGTACAAATCATTTGTTTTAGGCTCTATTGTAACATTTTTAGATTAATTGTAGGTTATTGCAGCATAATCTGCATATCTTTATCTTAGGCCACCGCCATTTACTTTTTGCCCCCGGATGAAAAAATACTTAATAATTTTAGCCTGTTTTATGACTACCATGTTAAACGCCCAAACCCCGGTTGAAATTAACTTATGGCCAAAAGACAGGCTTATTGATACCGTCAAAGGAAAAAAACTGGTTGAGCATGACATCAGCAAGCCAAACGATGACAAAGTATCGGGCAAGGCGGTTATCAGGCTGGGCGATATTACCAATCCTACAATAAAAGTCTTCAAACCAAAAAATCCAAATGGAACGGCTGTTGTGGTTTGCCCCGGTGGTGGCTATTACATTTTGGCCATGGATTTGGAGGGTACCGAAATTTGCGAATGGTTTAACTCGATAGGGGTAACAGCTATATTGTTAAAATACCGGGTACCGACCCCGCCCGGCAAGCTACGGTACGAACTGCCGCTGCAGGATGCGCAAAGGGCACTGGGCCTTGTTCGCTTTAATGCTGATAAATGGGGCATAAGACCGGATCATATAGGCATCATGGGCTTTTCGGCAGGTGGGCATTTATCAGCACTGGTAAGCAATAATAATGAGAAAAGGACTTATCTGCACGTGGATGTTGCAGATGATATAAGTTGCCGCCCCGACTTTACCATACTAACTTACCCTGCATATTTAATTGACGAAAAACAACCAGGCAAACTGGCTGATGAGATACAGGTATCGGCCAAAACACCACCAACATTTATCTTTCAAACCGAAGACGACCCCATTAATGTTGAAAATGCTTTGTACTATTATTTAGCACTTAAGCAGGCAAAAGTCCCTGCAGAAATGCATTTGTACCCTACCGGCGGCCACGGCTATGGCATCCGCAGCAAAACAGGCGGCATAGGGACTTACAAAGAACTTATTGCTAAATGGATGGTTGATAATAAATTGTAAGCCAGTTGACGGTATTGCCGGCTTTAAATAAGGGCTGCGGTTTTAGAGCCAAAAATGATGGAGTAATAAAATGGGCTTAATTTTTGTTTAGTTACATTTACCCTGTAAATATTTGGTTAATAGCTACCCAAAACAACGAAATGAAAAAACTATTTATATTCTTTAATTTATCCTTACTTATTTTGTCAGCATCTGTTTATGCCCAGGATAAAAAAGTGGTGGTTGTTACTTTTTATGCTGATAAACAAATTGATATCAGCAGGGTTGCCACAAAGTCTGCTGAGGCTAGTGTTACAAAGCTTTGTAATGATCCTGATTTTGACATGAGTTCGTTTTTAAAAAACTTTCACGATCAGTTTTTCAAAAACTACGCCAAAAAATTTAATTTCCAACTGTTGCCTGAGCGCGAGGTGATAGATAATTCTGACTACAAAGATTTTGTTCCAAACGACCCTGCTACGGTAGGTGCCTTAAGAGATGAACTGACTCTCGCCGCGAAAGGTTATAAAGTTGTATTGCCGTTGAAAGATAATGGCAATGAGAAAAAACTGGCTGAAATGTTTGCCTCCGCCGATGGCATAATGAAGGTTTATCTCGATTTTAGCATGGAGAAAAAAGGCCTTGGCGGTGTGGCTTTGGTGAAGGTAAATGCCAGCGTTCACATTCTTTTGTTTGATAAAAACGGCAAAAAAGTGTTTTCAACAACCGAAACTGCCATATCGCAACTGACAGGGAGCCAGATTGCAGGTATTTCATTCCTCACTCCCAAAAAAGTGCTGCCCCTTTGCGAAAATGCTGTGGATGAGCTGATGATAAAACTGCAAGACGATATGCCAAAAATAGCGGCAAAAGCAGACGGAAAATTGTAGCGTCCTGGTTAGTTTGACCCCTTGTTTATTCGCTAAGAACTTTGGCTAAAGCCATCTTAGTTTACGCTTTAAGTTCCGTCGGCTTAAGCCAGACGGCAATGAGTTATGCCTTGTTTTTTGTCTTCATTGCCGTCGGTTTTAACCGACGGGGAAGAGATTAAGAAAGTCGGGCTTTAGCCAAATTACGCTCTGCTCTATATCTGCCAAATAATTGTGTATAAGGTATATCAGCGACGCACTTCCTGGTTATTTTGCAGATGATAAACCTTCCCCGAATAATTACCAATGCCCATTGTTTAATTGCAGATAACCTTATAAATTGCTGTGCATTAACGCAACCGATCTGCATAAAATAATATGGAGCAAAACGAAATAGTTTACGCACGGGAACTCACCCTGCATCCCGAAGAATTTATTGATGTCTTAAAACGCAGTACTCTTGCCGCACGCAGGCCGGTGGACGATCTGGAGCGGATAAAATCTATGTGCCAAAACGCTAATTTGATAGTTACCGCGCGTAAAGATGGCAAGCTGGTAGGGGTGGCGCGCTCATTAACCGATTTTATTTATTGTACCTATTTGTCTGATTTGGCGGTTGACGAAAGCCTGCAAAAGCAGGGGATAGGTACCCGGCTGATAAAAGAAACCAAAAGGCTTACGCCACAGGCAAAATTGATTTTACTTTCGGCGCCCGCTGCCGTGGGCTACTATCCTAAAATAGGGATGACGCGGCACGAGCACTGTTACATGCTGGATAATGAGAACGACTTAAAAATATCCGAATGAGCATCAAAAAAAATATCGCAGTAAAACTAGCCATAAAATGGTCGTTGATATTTGCTTTGGTTATTATGTTTGCCCATGCAACAATGGCGCAAAGCAGCTCGGCCGGCAGTGTTTATCAATTTGACGGCAATGCCGAAACCCGCTGGAGCAGCCCCGAAAATCTGAACGGTAAAAAAGGGGCTGGTGGTAAAGAAAATAACGGTGCCAAGGGCCATCCGGCAGATTGGATAGAGGCGGGCAGTTCGAAAGCTTTACTTGATATCCGGGGAACTGGCATCATTAATCGTATATGGATAACTATTGACGACAGGTCGCCGCAAATGCTGCGCTCGTTAAAAATCGAAATGTTTTGGGATGGTGAGAAAAAACCGGCAGTTTCTGCTCCTATTGGCGATTTTTTTGGCGTTGGCCTTGGTCGCACGACAGCTTTTCAGAACGTTTTTTTTGCTAACCCGGAAGCCCGCTCGTTTATATGCTATATCCCTATGCCTTTTAAGAAAGGTGCCAGGATTGTGATAACTAATGAATCGAAACTTAAGCTGCATAATATCTATTTCGACGTGGACTATAGCCTGCTGCCCGAATGGAACAACAGCAATATGTATTTCCATGCCGCCTGGCGCCGCGATACCGCAACCACGCTGGCGCAGGATTTTGAGATACTGCCCCGCGTTAAGGGCCGCGGCAGGTTTTTGGGCGTAAATATGGGTGTTAACGCTAATCCGGTTTATGGCAAATCGTGGTTTGGCGAAGGTGAGGTAAAGATGTATTTGGATGGCGACAGGGATTATCCATCTATAAATGGTACCGGTACCGAAGACTATATCGGCACAGGCTGGGGACAAGCGAAGTTTATTAACCAATATTCGGGCTGTACCGTTGCCAGCGATAGTTTGCTGCAATGGGCTTTTTACCGCTTCCATGTGCCCGATCCGGTTTATTTTAAAACTGATTGCCGCATAACTATGCAGCAAATTGGCGGCGACACAAAGCAAAAGGTTGCCGGTTTCCAGGCGGCGAAAGCGCCATTAATACCAATAACCACGTATGATGACAAACTCCACATGTTTTATAAAAAAGGCGAAGTGCAGCAACTGGATAAAATCGAGCTGACTGATGGATGGGCGAATTTCTACCGTTCGGACGATGTATCTGCAACCGCTTATTTTTACCTGGATAAGCCTGCTGATAATTTACCTGCATTGCAGCCGGTTGCCATTCGCACCACGCAAATGCGAGATAAAGCGCCTAAATAACCAGTCCGAATAATTCTATAATGAAGAAAGCATTCATTTTATTGCACCTCGCTGTGGTACTTGCAGGTTTTACGGGGGTATTTGGCAGGTTGATAACGCTTAATGCCGGGCTAATCAGCTGGTACAGGTTAATGCTTTCAGGATTGTTATTGCTGCTGATTTTGACGGCAAGCGGCCGACTCAAAAAAATCACTTTTAAAAACGCGGTCAGGATTGGTTCTGCAGGTGCCTTTCTTGGTTTGCATTGGGTTTTCTTTTACGCAAGCATTAAGTATTCCAATATTTCGGTAGGTGTGGTTTGCTTTTCACTTACAAGTTTCTTTACATCTATTTTAGCGCCGCTGCTCAACCGAAAGAAATTCTCATTGGCCGAATTGATATTAAGCGGACTAACCCTATGCGGTATTGGGCTTATTTTCGGGCTGGATGCACATTATCGTACCGGTATTATTCTTGGAGTAATATCTTCATTGTTAGTGGCCTTTTACACCATATTTAATGAGCGGCTTACAAAAGTATTTGCTAATGAAACCATTACACTTTATACCATGTTTGGCGGCTTTGCAGGTGTCACGCTATTTTTGCCTGTATATCTTTATCTCTTTTCGGTTAAAATGGAATTGCCTTCGTTGCCGGATTTTGGCTATTTGCTGATACTGGCCTTGTTTTGTACAGTGTTGCTTTACCTGATGTCGACCTATGCGCTAAAAACAATTTCGGCCTTTACTGTTAACCTAACCTTTGGCCTTGAACCGTTATACAGTATTATACTGGCTATCTTAATTTTTAAAGAGAACAGGGATCTCACCGTTGGATTTTATTGCGGCCTTGGGTTGATCATACTTTCCGTAGTGTTGCAGATGGTTAGGGTAGCAGGACATCGGCGGAAAAGAACGATATCAGCAGATTAAAAAAAAATTTATGACAGTTGTTAGCCAGGTCATCCGGCATTGTTGGTAGTAAAAGTCACATATCCGATCAAAAAACTATAGAATACTGGAGGTTTAAAACCGCATCCCGCGTTAAACCGTCCGGCCTCACTTTCCTGGTTTTAAAAGGAGCTTCTGCCACCACCTCGAAGCGATTGCCATTATTGAAGTTTTTGGTTACCACAACGCTCCCGTTTACTGTAAGCCCCCGCGACCCAATGATAGCTGCCCGCCGACCGGCTATGTTTACGTAGCTGTCTTCGCCCACGTGATAAATTAATGATAGGCTTGGTTTTACGCTCACATTATCTTTTTGTAAATAGAAATAATAGCCCAATCTTCCCAAAAGATCGCTTTTACGTTTAAAATCATTTGTAGGGACAAATTTGAGCACACGTGGATCTGAAAATTCGGCAGGCGAATAACTGTTTTGGTTTACCTGCACAACCGGCACCTGTACGGCCGCATCAAATTCCCATTTTTTGTTGACCACATAGTTTAGCCCGGTAATGACATCGTAAGTGCCGATACTTGCCTGGTAATCCAGTGGCAGGCTCTTACCGTCGCTGTTTTTATCGTTGCTCCTGCTTAGTGGAATTTTGACCCCGGCCACGAAAGCTAACTTGTTGCCGCTGTTTTGTTTAGGTGCGTAGTTGACAGTTTCGTACAGATCCCCAATGTCAAAGTTACTGCCAAGAAAGCCGCTAGCGTAAGTCGCTGTAAGTTTCGACTGGAAAGACAACCAGCTATTTACGTTGAAAAGATATTCCAAATAGCTGTTAATCGTGCTGGTGTTTTGTTCACCCAACCCATAATTGGCGCCAATATCAATTACATGTTTTTTGTTGCGTAAAGTGACGGAGTCATTAGTGTTGTTTTTTAATACCCCAAGGCTGCAAAATCCGGCATCGCTACAGCCTTGCGAAAAGGCATTGTAAGACATAACGACAGTGATAATAAACAGGAAGAAAAATCTCATAAGCTAATCGTTTAAATATTGTGTGGATTGACCAGGTTGGCAGCCAATTACTTGGTCGCGATTACGAAGAAAACCTTACAGCTTCGTAAATATTTACGGGCACAATAAATAATTGTAAGGAATGGAGTTTAGCTGCGACAAAGGCTAAAATTACGATCAAGAATTTTTATGGCACCTTCGTTAAAGTTTTCGGCAGTTAGCTTTATAGTAATAATAGCTGCAGTTTTCGTGTTATCTATTTTAAAAAAGAATGTAAACCCCGCGCCTAACAGGGCGCCGGGAGAAATTGTCCGAAAAAAATAAGAATGTTGCGGTGTTTATTTAGTAAAAACTGCAGGAAGCCTTGTAATCGCCTGTATCTTAATATTCTTATAAAAAATCTCCGCCCCTTCCGATTGTATTTGTATTTTCCCTTTAACCAAAGGCGATTCCTGCCCATTATCCATTTGTTTATTATGATATAAAATCATCATCACTTTGCCATTTACGATATGTATGCTGGTGTCACCGTGGCAATATAGATCAAGTGTGTTCCATTGGCCGGATGGCTTTTTGGCATCGATGGATTTCATGCAATGGCGACCTTGCTGGCCGCCTTCTTTAAAGGTAGTGAGGGTTCCTTTGGGGTCGTAAACGTACTCATTTTCGGATTTTTTTATTACCGGAATATCTGCAAATCCTCCGGCCACGCCCCAATACTCGCCGCAATTTCCTTCCTCCACCTGGAACTCCTGCGACCGCATCCACGCGCCATAATCTGCACCATATTTACCTACTGAATGGTACAGCAGTCCGCTGTCTTTCTTTTTGCCTTTCTTTTGCCCCCAAGAAAGCTGTCCCCATCTAAACTGCAATTGCAGGTGGTAATTTTCGTATTCTTTTTGGGTTGATATAGCGCCCCAGTTTTCGCCTGATATGCGGATGACGTTTTCGCTTTCATCGTTAACAATAGTAAAAACATGTTTAGGGTCATTATTCAGGCCAATTGGAGTGCCGGTAATGGGTTTGCCGTTGTCGTCCAGGTCGGGGCCTATGTAGGTGTCCCAGCCGGTTAAATCTTTGCCGTTAAACAGCGGTCTCCAGCCGTCCTTTTTCACAATGGTAAAACCAAACGTAATTGCAACTAGCAGTAACACTGAGATTAGCTTTAAAGGTTTCATACGGTGATGGTTTAATTAACCGAAGATAGGAAATAAATAAAAGCAAGTAACACTGGTATCAATACCGTTTTACTGAATTAAAACTAACTTAACATTGAAAATATAGTTTTGGCAATGGGATTGGCGGGATGCATTTTCGATGCGATCTATTATGAAATAAAGCTCATTCAAATGTATATTTGGCTATCATACGTTGCCCCAAGTTAATAGAAACCTAATTCTACTTTATGAAAAAATACATCCCTGCTCTGTTTGTTGTACTGTTAACAAGCGTTTTTGCAAAAGCGCAGAATCAACAATTTTCAAAATCATTAGGCTCCACATCTGGCGGCACCACGCAACCTTTTCTGTTTTCGGTTAACACCCTCACAGCAGATGCCCCTGCCTGGAATTTTAATTACACCGGCAGTTATGGCGAACATACCGCAGGCCCTTTTGGCTACGATGGCGTCGACCAGCAGTTTGCTGTTAAGGGTTATCTGGGCAACCGCTTTACCCTTTTTGCCAACGCCGACCTGGGCTTTGCCCATAATGGCAGCACAACAACAGCGCAACAAGCGGAAGTAATCCGCGACTTTGTCGGTGGCAAAACATTTTCGGGAGCCAGGTTTGGATTAGGTTTGGGCGTAAATCGTGATTTTTCAAACACGGGTGCTATTTTCAGCAGGGTTACTGCATCATTCGAGGCTGCCTCATGGCGGGTTGGCGGTAACATGAGGTTTGAAAAAGCCTTCAGCAAAACCCGTGATGGCATCGACCTTGTTAGCAGCATCGGTTTCCAGCACCGCATAGCCGGGCCGATTTTCGCCGGGATTGAAGCCGTAGGCGAGGACCTGGAAGGTTTTTGGGAAGCAGACGAGACCGAGGGTGGCGCCAAGCTGCTGGTTGGTCCGTCAATACATGTGGCTCCGACCAACTCAAAGTTCTCTTTTTCTGTTTCAGGCGGGCCGGTGTTTCATGCCACGCACAGCACCGTATTACCTTCGGAAGCAATAAGGGATGTTGGCACATTGGGTACCCAAAATGGTTACACCATCAGGGCTATGGTTGCTTTTAATTTGCATTGATAAGGTTCAAGAGTCAATAATCAAGGATTAAGAGCCGAGAATCAAGAGTCAAGAATCAAGAGCTAAGACAAACGATCTTTAAAACCCGATAATCGGCTCCGTTAAGAGTCCAATATCGGTTCCTGGTGGAAGGGCTTAACTTAAGGTGAATTCGATATAAGGGTTAATATTATAGTGCTTTATTGCCAGTTTAAGCGTTCCATTTTTACAATAGGAACATCTGTTGTAAAATAAACATTTGATAATCAATATGTTTCACAGCGTTCGGGGTGTTCCGCTGAGAAAAATGGAACGATTTGCCGGGTTTCTTCGCCCGAACCCGTGCTAACTTAGTGAGATTGCCCGATGGGGGTAGTCCGGTGTTCAACTCGTCTTTTTATAATTAATAATCGCCCAGCTGTTAAGCACTACGGCAAACAACCCGATAGTGCCTAACTGCTTTGCTATGTCTTTAAATCCGCTGCCTTTTAGTATTATCATCCGCATTACATCTATCAGGTAGGCCACAGGGTTAAACTTCGTGACAAACTTGGCCCAGTCGGGCATGCTGTCAATCGATGTGAACAGGCCGCCCATCAGGATAAATACCATCATAAAGAAAAACATCACAAACATGGCCTGCTGCTGGGTATCGCAAAAAGTAGAAATCAGTAGCCCAAAGCCGGATATGGCCAATAGGTAAACCGCGATAAATGCGTAAAGCAATAATATATTTCCCAACGGGGTGATGCCATATATCAACCATGAAACTATCAGTCCCAGTGTAAATACGATGTTGCCCAATATCCAGAAGGGAATGAGCTTGCCTAATATAAAATGATGCTTTTTTATAGGGGTTACATTTATCTGCTCGATGGTGCCCACTTCCTTTTCCTTCACTATGTTCAGTGCGGTTAAAAAGCCGCCTATCATGGTCACCAGAATCGCCAATATGCCAGGTACCATAAACACATGATAATTTAAATATGGATTAAACCAGTTGGATGAGGCAATAGTTATGGTTGGTTGCTGGTTAAATTTGCCGGGCTGTACCAGTTGAACACGAACATCGGCATTAAAATTTTTGATAATGCCGGTGAGATAAACCCCACCCAAATTGGCTTTTGTGCCGTTGATGGCATTTACGGCGATAAACAGCTTTTGCTCATCCTCGCGCACAAGGTTGCGTTCAAAGCCGTGCGGAATTTCGAGGATCAAATCGGCCTTATCGCTTTCGATCAGCTTGAATGCTTCTTTGAAAGAAAAATCGTAGCCGGTCAGTTTAAAATATCCCGATGCGGTGATTTTTGAGATCAGCTTTTGCGAGTAGGAGGAATGGTCGTTATCAATAACCGCAATGTTTACATTCTTTACTTCGTAATTGGAAGCCAGCGGCAATATCAAAAGCTGCATAACCGGCATCACCATCACCATAGCCAGTATAGCCCTGTTGCGGAATATCTGCCTGAACTCCTTCTGCAATAAAAATTTGATAGTCCTCATGACAGGCGTATTTTAAAACTTTTTAAACTGATGATAAGCAGCGCAACAGTTATCCCCGAAAGGATAAGCGTTTCTTTCCAGATAGCGTTGAAGCCAAGACCTTTTATCATAATGTCCTTTACAATTATGTAATACCATTTGGCCGGGATGATATTTGAAAACCACTGTAGCGGCACGGGCATATTCTCGATGGGGAACATAAAGCCGCTGAACAATATGGTAGGCAACAACATCCCCATGAGCGAAATCAACATGGCTACCTGCTGCGAATTGGTTTTAACCGATATAAAAATGCCTACGGTAAGGCAGGTAATTATAAACAACGTGCTCTCGGCAAAAAGCAAAAGTATGTTGCCGTTTACAGGCAAATCAAGTACAAAAACACTCAGCAATAAAATTGATGCGACGTTAATAAGCGACAATAAAAGATAGGGGACCGCCTTTGATATGATTACCAGTATAGGCCTGAACGGCGATACCAGCAAAATCTCCATAGTGCCGGTTTCCTTTTCTTTTACTATAGATACGGCGGTCATCATAACACAAACCAGCATCAGTACCAGCGCCATAACACCGGGAACAAAATTAGGTGCGCCCTTAAGTTGCGGGTTATACAACATCCGTATTTCGGGTTGAATGCGGTAAGGAATTTTTGATGTTTTGCTAAGTTGTGCCTGGTAATCCTGTATTATCGAGCCTACATAGCTGGTTAGTGTAGTGGCATTGTTCGGGTCAGATGCATCGGCTATTACCTGTATTTGGGCAGCATTTTGGTGCAGCAAATCGTTATTGAAACCTGCAGGGAAAATAACCGCCATCCGGATATCGCCCCGTTTAAAGGCATCTTCCATTTGCTGGTGACTCATAACAGTCCGCACAATATCAAAATACCGGCTTGCCCCAATTTTGGTAATAATTTCTTTGGATGCGGCATCGTTGGCCTGGTCCATTATCACTATCCGGCTGTTTTTTACCTCGTTGGTAAGCGCGAAGCCGAATATCAGTATCTGCACTACAGGCATGCCGAACAGGATGAGCAAGGTCTTCCTATCACGCAGCACATGGGCAAACTCCTTTTTTATAAATACCAAAAACTTTTTCATTGCAATATGTTTAATCGCCGCGTTTTGCGCCGCGTGCCAGTTTATAAAATACCTCATCCATCGTTTCCACCCCGAAGGTGTTTTTTAAATTCCTCGGGGTATCCAGTGCTTTAATTTTACCATCTACCATCAATGATATGCGGTTACAGTATTCGGCTTCATCCATGTAGTGGGTAGTCACAAATATGGTTACGCCGCGGTCGGCAGCATTATAAATCAAATCCCAAAACTGGCGCCGGGTAACCGGGTCGACGCCACCGGTTGGCTCATCCAAAAAAACAATTTTAGGCTCGTGTAGTACCGCTACCGAAAAGGATAGCTTTTGTTTCCAGCCCAGCGGGAGGGAGGCCACCAGCTTTTTAGCCTCTTGTTTAAGCCCAAGGTTATGAAGTAATTCATCACTTTTTGTTTTGATTTGCAGATCGGTCAACCCGTAAATTCCACCAAAGAATTTTATGTTTTCAATTACAGTCAAATCTTCATACAGCGAAAACTTCTGGCTCATATAGCCGATGTTCCGTTTTATCTGCTCGGTTTGCTTGTACACATCAAACCCGGCAATAGTCGCGCTGCCCGACGAGGGGATGGAAAGCCCGCAAAGCATGCGCATAGCCGTCGTTTTCCCGGCGCCGTTTGCCCCTAAAAAGCCAAATATTTCGCCTTTTTCCACCTC
The DNA here is from genome assembly GCF_024055575.1 of Mucilaginibacter flavidus. Lineage (GTDB taxonomy): Bacteria > Bacteroidota > Bacteroidia > Sphingobacteriales > Sphingobacteriaceae > Mucilaginibacter > Mucilaginibacter flavidus. The sequence goes on from NZ_JAMXOE010000004.1 coordinate 69,031, forward strand.
GAAGGTTATCTCGTCAGCGGCAATAAAGTCACCAAAGCGTTTGGTTAGTTTATCGGTTTTTATAACGGTTTCGCCCATGGTTTAATCCTTTAATAATTTAATAAAGCTGTCCTCGATGGTCGCCCCGGTTTTTTTAAGTTCGAGGCCGGTCAGATCTTTTTTTGTTAAATACGATTTTACGCCCTCTAAATCGACTGCTTTGTTTTTAAATGATGCATGCGCAAATTCGCCGAATGCATAACTGGCCAATACTTCGTCATACCCGTTCAGTATTTTTAAAAGCGCATGCATGTTATCGGCTTTTATGGCGTAAAGCTGGTCGGGATATGCTTTAATGATGTTACCTGGCGTGTTAACTGACAAGAGTTTGCCGCCCTGTATCAGCGCAATTCTGTCGCACAAATTTGCCTCATCCATGTAAGGAGTGGATACCACGATGGTGATGTTTTGCGCCTTCAACTGTTTCAGCATCTCCCAAAATTCCTTGCGCGATACAGGGTCGACCCCGGTTGTCGGTTCATCTAAAAACAGTACGGTAGGCTTATGTATCAGCGCGCAGCACAACGCCAGCTTCTGCTTCATCCCGCCCGATAGTTTACCCGCGCGACGAGTTTTAAAAGACTCCAGCTGTACGTAGATATCTTTTATCAGGTGATAATTTTCTTTAATGGTGGTATTAAACAGTGTGGCGAAAAAATTAAGATTTTCTTCAACGCTCAAATCCTGGTACAGCGAAAACTTACCCGGCATATAACCCACGCGACTTCGTATCTGGCTGTAATCCTTCACCACGTCGAAGCCATCCACCGTGGCCGAGCCGCCGTCAGGCAGCAGCAGGGTAGTCAAAACCCGGAAGATACTGGTTTTGCCCGCGCCATCCGGGCCTATCAAGCCGAATATTTCGCCCTGGTTTACTGAAAATGAAACCACATCTACCGCGGTAGTTTCTCCGTAAACCTTGGTTAAATCCTTTACAATTACAGCCGCTTCCATAATTATAGCTTTACTTCGCCGTACATGCCTATTTTGAGGTATCCGTCGTTTTTCACCCTGATTTTAATTGCGTAAACCAGGTTGGCGCGCTCGTCTTTAGTCTGGATGGTTTTTGGGGTAAACTCTGCCTTATCGCTTACCCATTCAATAGTACCCTGATAGGTTTTGTAGGTGTCTTTCGTATCATCCACCAACACTTTCACCTGTTGGTTAACTTTTACATGCGAAATCTGGTCGCCGGTAATATAGGCCCGCAGGATAATAGAATTCAGCTCCGCTATTTTGTAAATAGGCTTGCCATTGGTGGTTACTTCGTTTACCTCGGCATATTTGGTGAGCACCGTACCGTTTACGCCGTTTATGATGCGGCATTTTTCCAGTTGGTCGTTTATTTGCTGCACCTGCACATCAAGAGGCGCAGTCTGTTCGTTAAGGTTTGCCGACATAATACCCAGCGACGATTGCTGGGCTGATATCTGCTTTTTCACAACCGCCACCTGCGAATTTTCATCGTCCAGTTGTTTTTGCGTAGCCGCATCTGCTTTTAACAGGTTGGTAATACGTTTCTGCTCGCGTTCGGCCTGGCGCAATTGCTCCTGCAGGGCAGCGGTTTGCGCCGCTATATCGGGTTTGCCGCTTAAAACGGCCTTAGCCTGGGCCTGTAGTTGTTTCTTTTTTAGATAGAGCTGCACACTATCGATGTAGCCTATCTGCTGCCCGGCTTTTAACACCTGGCCCTCCTCTATGTCAAGCTGTTTTATAGTTCCGGTAGCTTCGGCGGATACAATGGTTTCCACAGCTTCGAATGTGCCGGACGCATCGTATTTTTCTTCGGACTTATTACAGGCTGTGAGGCCTATTAATAGTATGGTTGATAATATTTGTATTTTTTTCATGACAAGTTTTATTGTTGATTACCGGTTGTTGTTTGCTGGTTGTATTGCGACATTAATAACTGTGTTTCGTGCAGTATTTTGCTTTGACGGGCCTGGTCCTCGGCGTTTACCTGGCTTAAAAAGTCGTTGCCGTTGATAACGCCGTTTTCCAATTGTGCCATCGCAGTTGTTTTTACCCTGCTACGCAAGTTGATAATTTCATCGTCGCTGGCCAGTAGCTGCTGGTATTTGCCAATCTCGGCATCCTGCTGTTTTACAGTTAAATTGGTGTTAAACAGGAAGGTTTCCTTCTGCACGTCAAGGGTTTTGCGGTTGACATCGATAAGCGCCCGGCTCTTCTTCAGCGTGTAAAAAACCGAGGGTGACCATGTTAAGCGGATGCCGCCGATATAATAAGCGTCCAAACTATTGCTCAGCATATCGAGCCCGGGCCTGCCTACACCACCCTGCAGGAATAGTCCCAACCGGGGTAGCGTTTTTGAGCTGAGCAACTTGTTTTGCACATCCAGGTTTTTTGCCTGCTCATTGTAAACCAGCAACTCGGGCCGGTTAATTTGTTCCGATACATTGATGGGTTGTGGTTTAACCAATACGGTTTCGGAAGTTGTGTTGGTTCCTGTAAACAATGCCAGCATATCCATATAAGCCTTGCGCGATGCCTGCAGTTCGATGGTACGCTGCTTATTCTTTAAAATATCTGCCTTTATTATATCGCCGGTGCTTTTAAAAGCCGTGCCGTTTTTTATAGATGCTTCCGCCTTGTTCAGTCCCAGCTGCAAATCCTTAATAAATAGGTCGTTTTGCTTTATCTGCTCATCAAGCAGCAGTACGCCAAAAAACAACTGGTTGATGCGGCTTTTTAGCTGGTACAATTCGGCTTCCAGTTGCTGGCGGTTAATAGCTTCGCTGGTTTTTTGCAATTGTTTTTGCTGCTCCAGTTCGCCGCCGGTGTATAGCACCTGGTTAATTTCGCCGTAAGCCTTGTAATGGTCTTTGCTTAACGCGAGTATGTTAACCCCTGGTACTTTAATAGGTATTTGGGTTACCGTCGACTGATAAGTAGCCTGCCCGGTAAAGCTAAGTTGCGGCAGGTAGCCCTTTTGTATGTTATCGATATTATATTCCGATGTTTCGGCAATCAGCCCGCGTTGTTTTATCAGCGGGTAGTTTTGTTCGGCTTGCTTATAACAATCGGCCAGTGTTAGCTGCTGCTGCGATTGTGCCCGAGCTGCAAATGCAGTAATCAGTGTAAAAAAGGCACATAAAAATATTCGCTTTTTCATGTAGTATTAATTTATTTAATATTTTGATTTAGTCATTTGATTAAACTTAGGGCAAATTTTTTTCTCCTACTCAAGCATTAATTTCATCCATTTGGGAACCAGTGTTTTACGGTCTTCCAATAATTGGTTAAACATATCGTCGCTCATCGCGCTGGTTGAGTGAAAAACCGGCTTGGCAATAAAAGGAAATATCAGCATACCTAAAAAGTTGAGGAAAAGCTGTACCGGGTTAATGCCTGGTTTACGCTCTGCCAATTGTTTTACAAAGTGCGATTTTAAAACAAACGTGTTTAGCTGTATTATTTTGGCAAAACGCTCGGGGTTGGTCCTTATCTCGCTCAATACAAAAATTGGCAGGTCGGGGTTTTTGGTCAGCATTTCGATATAATTAACAGCCACCCAATCAATTTTTTCTTCCAGGCTGGTGTTTGTGTCATTCAACGCAGGCGATATAAAGGCAAAAAGCTGTTGCACTTTCTCGATCATAATAATCTCGAAAAGTTTCTCTTTGCTGCGGAAGTAGTAATTCAATAGTGCTAAATTAAGCCCGGCCTGCTCTGCAATGTCCCTGGTTTTAGTTGCCGCATATCCTTTTTTAGTGAATACAATACGCGCAGCTTCTTTAAACTTTTCCTCGGTCGACAGGTTGACTTCAGCTTTTTCTTGTTCGTTCATTTCCTTTTTCTGCGATAGTTGACGGGACAAAAATAAAAAGTATCTTTGATTTAATCAAATTATTTAATCATTTGATTAAAGTCGATAAATTCCCTACAATTATAATGGCGAAATAATTATTTGTCGTATATTTCAGATCTAATAAACCTATATCATTACACCTCCTATACAAAAACAGGAAGCTATGAATTTATCTAATATCAAATCGCCCGGCGTATACATCAACGAAATAAATGCTTTCCCAAATTCTGTAGTTGGGGTTCCCACGGCGGTTCCGGCATTTATTGGTTATACCCCACTGGCATCTTACGAAGGAAAGTCGTACACCAATGTGGCTCAAAAAATTACTTCATTTGCCGACTTCCAGGCATTTTATTGTTTTCCCGACCCACCAGTACCTTCCGCGCCGGCTAAACAGTACAGCCCGCAATATTACCTGGTGCAGCAAAAAAGTCAGCCGACAGACAAAAATTATATGGTTATAAATGGTGACTATTATTCAATAGTACCCGACCCCAATACCATATATTACCTGTATAACAGCATCCGGCTTTTTTATGAAAATGGGGGAGGCGATGCCTATATCATTTCAGTAGGTAGTTACGGACCGCCATCCGGAAAACCCATTACCCCGGGAGAGCAAATAATAAATCCAAACGTCCAATTAAACGACTTGATGGCCGGCCTTTATTTACTGCTGAATGAGCAGGAACCAACCATGTACATTTGCCCCGAGGCTACTTTACTTTCTGTTGCAGATAATTCAACCCTGATGGAGGCCATGCTGCAGCAATGTTCGAACATGGGAGCCGCCGTCAGTATTTTTGACATTATAGGGGGTAAGGCGCCCGACCCTATCCTATATACATCTGATATTGAAACCTTCAGGAATGGTACCGGCGTTGTGGGCCTCGACTATGGCACGGCCTACTATCCCTTTATTGGTACCACCGTTATGCAATCACCGGATATTGATTATACTAACCTTTTTGGCGGTGATGTATCACAGTTGGCTCCAATAATCAATCCGCCCACAAATCCCGATCCTAATATAAACGCCATTTTAAACAATATTCAAAACCCCGGTAATCCACCTTTAACAGTTGCACAAAATAATAGTGCGCTGCTTAATGCCAGCCGCACCTACAGCCAGGTTATTACTTATATACTGGCGGATGCCAATTTATTGCCGGCAAGCGGGGCGATGGCCGGGGTTATAACTACAACTGATAACGAGGTTGGCCCGTGGCAGGCCCCGGCAAATACATCGATAGTTGGCGCGGCCTCGCTGCCAATTAATTTGACAGACACCCAACAAGCAAACTTAAATGTGGACGCAGTTTCAGGGAAATCAATTAACTCCATAAGATTTTTTAACGGCCTCGGCATTTTGGTTTGGGGCGCCCGCACGCTCGATGGCAACGACCAGGACTGGAGATACCTGCCTGTACGAAGAACATTGATTTTTATTGAGCAGTCCTGCAAACTTGCAGCACAGGCATATATATATCAGCCCAATGATAAAAATACCTGGGAGGCCGTGACATCAATGATTGGCAGCTTTTTAACGACCGTATGGAAAGAAGGAGGGCTGATGGGAGCCAGTGCAAGTGAAGCATTCTCAGTTGCGTGCGGTTTGGGAACAACTATGACCGGTGATGATATTTTAAACGGATTTATGAACGTTGTTGTAAAAGTCGCGGTTATTCACCCGGCTGAGTTTATTTTGATTACGTTTCAGCAGGAAATGTCGGTGGGCAGTCAAGTTTGAGCTGGGGGATCCTTTATAGCCGCTATGCCCGGTGTTAGAATTGTTCAAGCTGGTAACCGGTCTTTGGGTTTTTCAAAGTTCCGTTAATGCAAATTAATGTGTATACGACAAATACTTGCAAAATAGATTCCGGATACCTAAATTTATAACGTAATCCATTTGCAAAAAGTAAGTTAGCTGCAAGTGGGGTACTAAACTTATCACGATTTAATATATGTACAGATATTTTTTATATTTAATTTTTGTTTTTTTTGTTCAATTTGGGTTTGGACAAACCCCGCCTGTAGCCGCTCCCGACAGGACGATAGTCAACTATAGCTTTTCTACCAGGAAAATGGATGTACTACCGTTCGATAGGCCATTTGTTTTTCATTTAACGGACTTGCCTACTACAACGCCTGTATTTAATTACATAAGGATATCAATAATAAGGCTGAAAACTACCAAACCTACCGCAGTTAACAATGTGATTAGAGAGGACGACCCTGCCAATGCCGGAACAACTTATAAATTAAACGATTGGACACGTGCAGCAGGCCAAAATTCATTGACATCTATTGATGTGCTTGAGCCGTTTCTGCTGAACCCGAGTTCGGCCTACCAGGTTGCCATTGAACTGGGTTCGAGCCAGAAATTGGTAGTGGGAAGCCCGGAAAGCATAGCACTCCGTGAAAAATTAAAAACCGATCATCAACTTGACGGCGTTGTGAATGACTTTGCGAAAAAAACACTGGCAATCCCGGGGCTGAGCGCAAATGATTTAGTAACAACCTACCAGGCAGAAATTATTAAACAGTTACGGCAATCGGTAAAATTGGTTAATCCCGCATATAATCTTGACGCGGCCGGTTCATTAACACTTGGGCACCTTGCCGACTTTCAGGATGCGATGGTTAATTTAAAAAATAAACTGCATGCACTTGATAATGTACCGGCCGGTCAGGCTGACATCGACAAATTAAAAGCCGATCTGGGAGCGGCGGATTGGTACACCATTACGAAAAATAATGAGATACAAACAGATATAACTGCATTACTCGGCACCTTTGCTATAGGTGATGTTTCCGCCACACATAATACCGCTACTAATTTAAATGGCAAGTTACAGACAGTTATTGCAACCCGCGATCAATTGATTGATGATTTGCTGGACAGCGTAATTTTGCCAAACGTGCAAGTTGAAAATCCTTTGTCAACAACTTATAACCCTGATTTTGTGGCAAATGCGAGTTTTTATGTAAACCTTGATTTAGGTTACGCATATGTTTGGCGAATTGACAGGGGAATGGCGTATTCAGGTTTTAATTTTTATTTCAGGCCGATAGATAAAACTATTCCACTTAGTTCCTACAGCGGGTGGAATATGATTGCAACAAGGACATCGCTGCTTGTCGGCGTAACTTTTGGGTCTGTAGAAAAGGCCACCGTGCGAAAAGGGCTAATCGGCACGCAAGCACTGGTTACCGGTGTTGGATTTAAGCTAAACCCTTTTTTAAAAATTAATGGTGGATGGTTTTTAAACTACAGGTACGATCAAAATCCTTTGGTAACCCAAAATAACTACCACTTTTCCATGAGTCCGTTTGTGTCTTTTTCACTTGATTTAGATGTAAAGCCTTTATTGACCGGACTAAGTGATGCAATATTTAAATAAACTATAAAATGAGTATTACAGTAGACACTTTTAGTATTGATCCGCAAAACATAACACCTGCAAGAGTGGCGTTAACAGTTAGCTATAGCGGATTTGCAGACGGGGATGCAGATAACCCGGTTACTGTTACCTTGACGCTGCAGGACGGTAAAAATGTTTATATAGCTGAAACGGCAATTTCAGCCGAAATAAAACAGCTTCAATGGACAGAAACATTTCCCAAAGGCGCTTCGGGCCCGATGAGTAAAAATATTTTTGTTGGAATAGACCCGGCCGATGCAGGGAACGTTTGCACTGTAGTGGCGCATTTTCAGCCAAAGAGTGGTGGCAACGGCGATGACGAACAAACTCATTTTAATTATTAATGAAAAATATAGCCTACTTGTTACTTTGTGTTTTAGCGTTGGCCACGGCCTGCAAACGCGATGATGACGTTTATACTATTGGCAATAAAAATGGGATCCAGTCGGCGGGATTGTTCAAAATTGCCGGGATAAGCTCTTTGCAGCAAGAGGCGGATACCGAATCGCTCATTGCCATAAAACTCAAAATTTCAGGAAATGCCGACACTGTTTCGCACACGATACATTTGAGCACTACACTTGGAGCATTTGTGGATGGAAAAGCGTCGACTACGATTATTGCCAATTCCCTTGGGGAAGCAACTGCTTTTTTAAAATCCGGTAAAACAGGTATCGCGCAACTGACATTTTCTGTACAAAATTTGTCTATAGATACGGTAGTTACTTTTATTGCGGCGCAGCCGGACGATATACTTTTAGCAGCCGACCTTTATAGTGGCGACACTTCGACAAGCTTTAACCTTACTACAACGCTTTCCAGAAATCCCGGCAAAGGTATAGTTTCCGATCCTGTTAAAGTTTGGTACACGGTTTCGCCTTCTGCGCCGGGGGCGACATTGGTATGCCCTGCGTACGCAAGCTCTGCAAGTGGGGTGGCCACTGCGATTGTCAATAATCCTTACAAAATTACGGGTACTTTTACTATACAGGCAAAAACCGTTAATGGCGCGGGCGACACATTACGGAAATCGGTTATACTTTTGGTAAAATAATCACATATTCCTGTACCATTTAATAAAATAGCCAAGCATATAACCCTCCCGGAAGACGGCTTTGCGAGAGGTAAGCAACTTAATCTTCATTTCTCGCCGATTCTTTTTTCCTTCATCAGTTTATACATGCTTTCAGGGTCGGTAGGGGTACCGGCAGTTGCATTTATTGCCCCGGTTTCGGTGATGATTATGGTATCCTCAATCCGCAGGTGCATCTTCATGTCTTTATCTTCTATTATAGGCTCAACGTTGAAAACTACGCCGGGCACAAATGGTTTATCGTATGGCCCAACATCGTGCACTGCCATGCCTACGTAATGACCTATCCCGCCCGGGTAATATTTATCGAACCCATGTTTGGCGTACACCTGTTTGGCAATATCATTCATCTGCTGTACGGTTATACCTGGTTTCATAGCAGCTATTACCTGTTCGGATGCATCCTTAATGCAGTTGTACATGGCCAATTGCTTTTCGGTAAACTTTCCTTCAACGGGCCAGGTGCGCGTAATATCGGTTGAGTAATAGTTTAACTCGGGCGCATAATCCATCATCATTACATCTCCTGCCTTTATGGTGTGGTTGTTGGCGTTGTAGTGCCAGCTTAAACCGCGCTCGGCCGAAGCGGCAATAGGGAAATAGGATGGCCCCATGGCGCCTTCATTTTGGTAAACAAAATCGCAGGCGGCAACTACCTGGTATTCGTAAATGCCCGGGCGCGTAACGCGCATCGCCTCGTCAAAACCGTGTGCGCCTATTTTTCCGCATTCTTTTATTACAGCAATTTCTTTGGCATCCTTCACCCAACGCATAGTGTCAAGCGTTGGACTAAGGCTCTTAATAGTTACCAGCGGAAAACGTTCCTTAATTTTACTGACGAAGTTGGCTTCTTTTGAAATCCGGCCATCCCATGGGTCGCTAAGGCGGGTATTGATGAAAACTTCGCCGCGATCGCGGGTCATTTCAGCAGTTTCGCCGGGCGAAGTAACCAGGTAAAAGGTTTGATTTCCACCGGCCAGGCGTGCCAGCAAATTTGTCATTGCCGATTTAGGCAACACGCTGGTCATTTGGTATTCCTTTGCGGCGTCCGGGCCTGGCTTAATCAGTGCTTCATCCTTTATATCCGCAAAACGCCCCTCGGGAACCAATAGCGTAGCCGTTTTTGTTTTGCCGTTTAATACCAATACCGAGCTGGGGAACTCAACACCTGTTAAGTAATAAAAATTATTATCCTGTCTGAATTTGATATACGCTTCGGTGGGTTCGGCGCCCTGCAAAATGGCCACTCCATCGCCAATCTTTTCCATTAATTTGGCCCGGCGAGCCGCAAAGTCGGAAGGGGTAAAGTATTTCCAAAGGCTTTGGGCCGGTAAAACACTGGCGCTTAACAGGAACGCCAAAAACAAGGTCAGTTTAATTGCTTTCATGATGCTGAGGTTTGGTATACAGTTTTAGTAATAATAAAGGTAGGGTAAATATATTACTATGGAAGGAAAGAATAAGCCCCACGTCTCGCACTGCTTTTTTTTGATGGAAACCGCACATTATATATCGGTATCAGGCGGCACATGGCCTAACATGCGGCACATCATCACAATTTGCCCTTTATGATGAAACTCGTGGGTAACAACATGGGTAAATAATCGAAGCGGTGTAAACGTTAATATCTCGTCGTCCCAATGCGGGGCTGTGATAGGTATCTCCATTTTACCATCAAAGATTTGCAGAAAAGTGGCGACGGTTTCATCCGCTTTTTTATAAAGTTCACGCAATTCTTCGAAAGGCGCAGTCCCCTTATCTTTTATAGAGCCATAAGGCTGGCGTAAGCAAAAGTAAGCAAGCCAAACAAAATAGCACGAAGTGGTGTGCTCCATTAAGCTGCGGATGGTTTTATTTTCGTATGCGGCTACCGGAGTATCTATATCGGCACCCACTTCCGTTTCAATAAAATTTAACAGGATGCCCCGCGGCCCTTGCAGCAATTCATATTGTTTTTTTAACGTTTCTGTCATACCGAAACTAAACTAAAAAATATAGTTTAATTCATCAATGGCATATAATAAAAAGTGGTCCGAAAATCCACTGTTGGACTGCAGCTGTTACAGCTATCGGGACATCCACCGTCGAGTGCTGGTTGCCTTGGGCAAATCTGTAAAAGTAAAACATTTACCACGTGTATTGGTTTAACAAGTACTTTAAGCTATTACAGCTATATCTGATTTTTTTATATTAATACTTATACTCCACTGTGCAGTCCAACTCCCTCAACAAAAAGGTTTTCCTGGTAAAGTCGCTACTGATATTATTATTTATAGGCCTGGGCACGCTGGCTCATAGCCAGGTAATCACCCCGGCAGATTCCCTCAAAGCAGATTCATTACGCGCCAAAACTTTAAAGGAACAAAGGCGCTCAGATAACCTGAACAAACAATACGATTTTGGCGATTTAACCCGTAACATACTTCACCCCAAGAGAAAAGCAGATAGCCTGCACCATGGGTCGGGTATAACAATTGTACCAAATATAGCAGCTAATCCTACCATCGGTGCCCAGCTCGGAATCAAGGCAGTTGCGGGACGCAGATTAGGTAACGACCCTAAAACGCTGTTGTCTGTCGCAGCAACATCAGCCTCTATAACCAGCAAAGGGATAATTTATTTTTACGTAAACCATAACATCTTCACGCCGGGAAATAAATGGAATTTCCAGGGGAATTTTGTAATTGCAAAAACTGTTAGCCCGGATTTTGGCCTGGGCATAGGCCGGCCTTATGATGGCGGAAGCGCAATCGACAAAATATTAGCTGATAACGCCCATAAAGGCTACGCAATTCATTCCTACTATCTCAACATCAGGGAAAAGGCTTACAAAGAAGTTGCAAAGAATCTTTTTCTAGGAGCTGGCTTGTCATTTGAAATACGGGGGAAAATAACCAATAAGGATACAGTTAATAATGCCACCCCTTCAAGTGTGTACAATAACGAGCATGGGTTTCCGCAAGATCATTATTCAGCAAACGGCTTTCTCTTTAACGTTGAGTACATCACCCGCGATAATCCGAACCGCGCCTACAGCGGCATTTATTTTGATGCCGGGATAAGGGTTAATCAAACGTGGATAGGTAGTACAAAAAATGCGATGCAGTTCACCACCGATTTCAGGAAATACTTCAGCCTGTCTGATTCCAGCCCCGAAACTGTACTTGCTTTCTGGAACTGGGGCTCATACCTGCTAAGCGGCAGCATACCATACCTTGAGTTGCCGGGTACAGCCCGGGATGGTACTTTCAGAAGCGGCAGGGGGTATACTTCGCAATATTTTAAAGGCACCCAGTTTAATGATACTGAAGCCGAATTTCGCTTCCCCATATTAGCCAATAAATTTATCAGCGGTGTTGTGTTCGGTAGTATGCAAACGGGTAATGATGAACACGGCACCAAACTGTTCCAGGTATTTCAACCCGGTTACGGCGGCGGCTTACGCGTGCTGTTTAACAAAGCTACCCGCACCAACCTGGCGCTCGATTATGCCTTCGGTAAATTCGGCAATAAGGGTTTCTTTCTTAATTTGAACGAATCGTTTTAAAAGTAAAGAATCGCGTTAATTATCCAATAACTACGCGGTCAACCCACGGTTGATTAAAAAATACCGTAAAACGTTTATTCGTAGATTTTTGCCTGCGGTTTTTACGCTTGTTCTTTGCGTATTTTCCGCAATGCATTTCAGTGTTGTCCACATTCTTTTCAATTTAAGCATCTGCTAACTTTATCAAACCTAATAAGCGCCCTTTGCCAGCGGCGTACCTGTAATATTTAAACTATTCCACAAAATGCTTTATTAAATCGTTCCTGTGTGATTAACTAATAAGAAATAGTACGTTAGTTATTTTTATAAACTATTTTAACTTAAAAGACAATTTTGATTAAGTAATAATATTATAACACTTTGTTAATAATGTAGTTATCACACTATGTTATATAATTTAATGCTTATAGCTAAATATTAATTTTTTTCATAAAAATTTCATTTTCTTAAATATTAATTTTAATTTCAACTTATACTTAAACTTAGAAACCTTTGAAAACGATCATTACGCCTGCAACTTTTAACATCTATCGCACTTTGTTGCAGGCATCCAAGTAATCTTCTAAGTTGAGCAATTAACACCCGTTGTGCTGTAATCACATACGCCATATGTGACTGAGGAAGCGAAGCTTTATTCAGTATTCAGCACTCCGGTAACACCCGTTGCTGTAATCACATACGCCATATGTGACTGAGGACGCGAAGCTTTATGCCGTTTTCAGCCGCCGGGTTGTTTTATCACCTTTTATTTTCTTAAATAATCTTCCTGCGGTCCATTATTTTTTACACATCAAATTTTAACAGATATGCCAGTTCAAACTACTTATCCGGGGGTGTACATCGAAGAAATACCGAGCGGGGTGCGCACCCTTACCGGTGTGGCCACTTCCATTACGGCTTTTATCGGCCGGGCCCTCAGCGGCCCCGTTAACGAGCCTACAATCGTAAACAGCTTCAGCGACTTTGAGCGAAGTTTCGGCGGATTGTGGATACCGAGCACTATGAGCTACGCCGTGCGCGACTTTTTCTCGAACGGCGGCAGTCAGGCCATCATCGTAAGGGTTTTCAACGAAACAGGAACCGACGATGGAATTGCTTCATTTGTATTGCAAACCAGTATTGCAAGCCCGGTTGACGGCCCTTTTACACTGGTGGCAACAAGCCCCGGTGCCTGGGCAAACAACCTGCTGGTAACTATCGATTACAATACGCAGGACCCTACCGCGCCACCAACATCGCCGGTATCGCCTACAGTAAACGATCCGTTTAACCTTACCATTTTTATGCAAAACAGCGATGGCAGCCAACCCACCATTAAGGAAAAATACCTGGGTGTGAGTATGAACGCTAACGATGTACTTTACCTGCCGAGGGTATTGCAGCAGCAGTCCGCACTTTTAAACGTCGAAAAGAACGGTTTGGGTAAATGGATTGTTGGAGGCAGGCCGGTTGCGGTGGATAAAAAAACTCCGCAACCAGGTAATGATGGTGACGTACTTACCTTCCAGGATTATGAAGGCGATGAAGGCGACAAGACAGGAATGTATGCCCTAATAAAGGCCGATTTGTTTAACATATTATGTATACCACCAGCCGAACGCGGCAGGGATACCGCTGCAACCACTTATCAAAAAGCAATGAAACTATGCGTTGATAAGAGGGCTATGCTGCTGGTTGACCCACCAATTGCCTGGGGCAGTTCGCCGGCAACAGCAACCGCCAATGCTTTGGCTGGTTTAAGCAGTTTAGGCCTCAGCGGTACTTACGCCCGCAATGCAGCTTTATACTTCCCATGTGTAATAGAAGCCGATCCGCTACGCAATAACCAAACCGACACGTTTGTGCCTAGTGGTATTGTTGCAGGTATAATGTCGAGAACAGACAGCACCCGGGGTGTATGGAAATCGCCGGCAGGTATTGATGCCGCCTTAAATGGTGTGCAGGGCTTGCAGGTATCTCTTACCGATGCCGAAAATGGCCAGATGAACCCGCTCGGTATTAATAACCTGCGTACATTCCCACTGGCAGGCAGCGTGGTTTGGGGAGCGCGCACACTACGCGGCGCCGACCAGTTTGCCGATGACTACAAATACGTGGCCGTTAGGCGCACCGCTTTATTTTTAGAGGAGAGCCTTTACCGCGGCACTCAATGGGTGGTTTTTGAACCTAATGACGAGGCGCTTTGGGCACAGATAAGGCTTAATATAGGCGCATTTATGCAAAACCTGTTCAGGCAGGGGGCCTTCCAGGGTACAACGCCAAAGCAGGCCTACCTGGTTAAATGCGACTCTGAAACTACTACCCAAAACGACATCAACAACGGTGTGGTAAATATACTGGTTGGCTTTGCTCCGCTTAAGCCGGCTGAATTTGTAATCATTCAAATCCAGCAGCTTGCTGGGCAAATAGACGTTTAAACCTAATAAAAAAGACTATGGCACAATTTACAGTAAACGCCCAGCGCTTCGATCCTTACAAAAATTTCAAGTTCCGCATTAAGTGGGATAACCAATACGTTGCAGGTGTAAGCAAAGTTGGCGGGCTAAAAAAAACAACCGAGGTTGTTAAACACCGCGAAGGCGGCGACCCGAGCAGCAGCCGCAAATCCCCGGGCCGCACCGAATATGACGCAATTACGCTTGAACGTGGTGTAACACACGATGTTAATTTTGAGCAATGGGCCAATAAAGTGTGGAACTATGGTTCGGCACTTGGTTCGGAAGTATCTCTGAAAGATTTCCGCAAGGAGGTACGGATCGAGATGTATAACGAAGCCGGCCAGCTGGCAATCGCCTACAATGTGCACCGCTGCTGGGTATCTGAATACCAGTCGCTGCCCGATTTGGATGCTAATGCTAATGCCGTGGCAATTCAACACATTAAATTGGAAAACGAAGGCTGGGAACGCGATACATCAGTCACCGAACCAAGTGAACCAAGCTATACCGATCCCGCAGCTTAATATCAACAGGTAAATAATGCGTACCCTCAATTCCATCGAATTGCTCCGGGTTTGGGAGGATGGAATACATTTTACATTAACTGAACGGTCGCTGCAACTGCTGAGCATAGCCTGTGGTGTGCCCGACCTAAACCAGGTGGCCGACTGGAGCATAGGCGAACGCGATGCCCGGCTGCTGCAGCTACGTGAGTGGATGTTCGGCTCAAGATTGTTGAATAAAGCCAACTGCCCAAAATGCGGCGAATTGCTTGAGTGGACAACTGAACTGGAAGGCATTAGGCTCCAGGTTCCGCAGCAGCAAACGCCTCTGCAAATTTTCGAGTTGGATGTAGAGGGCACGCATATTAGTTTCCGCCTGCCTAACAGTCATGATGTTTTCAGGGCTACCTCCGACCCGGCGTATTCGGCTGATCCTCAAAAACTGCTTGTCGAATGTATTATGGCAGCGAATAAAGGAGTTGAAGAAATCGCTGTAGACGAATTGCCCGAAAGCACCTGGGACGCGTTGGAACAACAGATGGAAAAACTGGACCCGCAAGCAGATATTCAAATGGCTTTGACCTGCCCTGCTTGTATGCACGAGTGGGCGGCAAATTTTGATATCGCGGGGTACTTGTGGACCGAAATTGACAATTGGGCAAAGCATGTTATGCAGGAGGTTTATTTGCTGGCCAGATCGTTCCATTGGTCGGAGCAGGATATATTGAAAATGAGCCCGCGGCGCAGGCAGCTTTATATTGAAATGATAAGCTAATGAAAGGTTTTGCAAGTAATTTAATAAACAGGCACATGCATACGGAAACAAATATTGTTCCCCGTTTACGTGGCCGGTTTGAGGCAGAGCAAAACTCTTTTCATGAGGATTTTAACCCGGCGCCGGCAAATGCTATTGATACGTTTTCGGAGCGTGTTAATGCCGATGAAAATAAGGGGCCTGATGCGGACACCGAAACATCAACCTACCGCCCTGTGGCTAACACCACCCGGCGCGACAGCGGAATGAGACAGCAGCCCGATCCCGAACCAGAAGTACCTTCGCGGGTAACTTTTAGCGCTGCCAAAGCGGCATTTAGAAGGCCGGCTGCGTTTGAGGTTACCCCGGTTGCAGATAATGTTAAACCCGCTAACACGAACGCCAACAACCAGGAAAGCACAACTCTGAATGAACCGGGTTTACCTGGCAAGCAACAAACCGCAATGCCTTATCAGCATAATTTCAACTCAAATTCTCCGGCTAATTCTGTAAAAAGTAGTGAAGGCAGCTTGATGTGGCCCGAGCCGGACGCTCCGGAAAACAGGAGGGAAACTGCTTCGTTTACAGGTAAAAGAAAAAACACCGCGGCCGCCGAAAATATTGGATTGGGCGATGGTGCATCGAGCGTTCAAGTCAATAATCCTGTGCAACCGGCAATCGGTTTTAAAAGCCTGAACACCGGGGTGCAAAATAGTATCAATACTGTATCGCCCCCAAACCTAAGCAACGGCAATTTGCGCGATGGCGGCCAAAAGTCTTTCGGGCAAACGGCGCAGCCGGTTATAAAAGTAACTATCGGGCGTATAGAAGTTAAGGCAGTGCACCCGCAGGCCCCGGCTCCTGTTCAGCGCCGCGAGCCGCAAAAACCTATGCTTACGCTCGACGATTTTTTAAGTCAACATAAACGTAACGGACAATGAGTTCAGCCCTGGCAATCGCATCGGTTACACAAGTCCTCAAGGATTTGTTAAACAATGGAATTATCGACCGTGATGTATCAGGCGCCACCGGCGTCGATGTGGCGGTAACTTCTTTCCCGCCCGACAGGGTGCCAACTTCGGGTACCGACGAAAAAAGCCAGTTGAACCTGTTTATGTACATGGTATCGCAAAACCAGGGTTGGCGCAACCAGAATTTTCCATCGATGAACGCAAACGGCGACCGGATAACCAATCCATATCTCGCGCTCGATTTGCATTACCTGCTATCGGCATACAGCCCGTTTGAGCTTCACCAGGAAATATTATTGGGTTATGCCATGCAATTACTGTTCGAAAACCCGGTGCTGCCACGCGAGGCCATACGTAAATCGCTTACATCGCCGGTCGGCGGTTTTACAGGGGGCACGCTGCCGCCAAATTTGCGGTCGCTATCCACCTCGGGCCTTGCCGACCAGCTGGAAATGATTAAAATAGTGCCCGAGGTATTAAACACCGAAGAGATTTCAAAACTGTGGACTGCGTTTCAGACAAATTACCGGCCTACTACGGCTTACCGGGTAACAGTTGTACTGATAGAGAGCGAAAAATCAACCAAAACAGCCTTGCCTGTTAAGCAACGCAACCTGTATGTTCAGCCATTTAAAACCCCCGTTATAAATGACATTCAGTCCCAATCGGCACCTGGTCAGCCGGTTGTTGAGAATCAGAAGATATTGAAAGGCTATACCTTGATTATCGATGGTGAACAACTTGACGCAGATGTTGTACATATTAACATCGACGACCTGGTAATTATTCCGAATAAAACTGACGTAACCGATACCAGGATATCATTCGTTTTGCCCGCCAATTTACCAGCAGGTATTCACGAAATAACAGTAAGCCATCCCGCATTAATGGGCTCGCCACCGGCACAGCACAAAGGTATTACTTCAGCTCCGGCGACATTTGCGCTTTGCCCGGTAATAACTGCATTGATTAGCATATCGGGTATCGTTCATAGTGGCGGCAGGTTATCGGCCGACCTTAAATTAAAAGTCAGCCCCATTGCCGACCCCGATCAAACTATATTTTTAATATTGAATCAATATTTTCCGGGGGGCACCGGCAGCGCAACGGCTCTATCGTATAGTTTTAAAGCGCAGCTTATAGAACTGTCAAGCCCCCCAGTACCTACTGCCAGTATATTAGTGCACATTAGCGGGGTAGTGCCGGGTAAATACCTGGCGCGCATTCAAATTGATGGAGCCGAAAGCCCATTGCATACCGACGCAAACGGTAAATACAATACCCCGCTTATCACTTTAGTATAAACACCACGCCGCAAGGCAGACTATGGCAATCAACAAATTGACAAACTGGAACGAGGCGAACCAACGCTACCTGATGGCATCATTAAAAATGGTGCAACAAGAGCTGGAGCGCGCGCTGCCGGATGGCGATGTGCGGAAAACGCCGGGAGCCGCGACAATAAATGTTGAACAGCAACTGTTGGAGGCGCGCGAAAACCTGCCAGCACCCGCAACACTCGATGTGCTTGCTGACACGCTAAACCTTTCATCGTTCGAGAAAAAAATAATATTAACCTGTGCCGGGGTTGAGCTTGACGGCGGCTTTGGCAAACTGGTTAACCGGTTGCAGGGTTCGGCATCAACCATGCTGCCTTCTTTCGGTATGGCGCTTTCGGTATTTCCTGACGCACATTGGAGCGCGCTGGCCCCGAATTCGCCGCTGCGTTATTGGCGGATAATTGAATTGATTGACTACAACAACGGGCAGATGCTGACAAAAAATCACCTGAAGCTTGATGAAAATATATTGTTTTACCTAACCGGTGTATTGCAGCTTGATGAGCGCCTGCGCCGGATAGTTGAACCGCTTACTGATAAAACAGAATTGGTGCCATCGCACCTGGTGCTGGCCGGTAATATTATTGAAGCCTGCTCAAACCGTGCCGAATTTTCGCGGTTGCCGGTTATGCAGTTGGGCGGCGAAAATATTACTGACAAAGCAGCCATTGCCACCCACGTTTGTGACGTTTTAGGGCTTGATTTATATAGTATATCAGCTCACTCTATCCCGCACCAATCGCAGGAAATTGCCGAATGGGTACGGCTTTGGAACAGGCACGCTGCCCTGGCATCAGCTGCATTAATGGTTGATCTTTCGGCGATGGACGCTTTTGATAAGGAACGGGCTACCGCGATAAGCTGGCTGATTGAAAATGTTAGCGGGATGTTGTTTATAAACACATCACAATGGGCGCCAAAATTGATGCGCCCGGTAATGGTGTCGAATGTTAACAAACCATTCCCGGCCGAACAGCTGATGCTTTGGAAATTTAACCTCGGCAAGCCAGTTGAGCAGCCTGATTTGCAACTGGAAAAACTTACATCACAATTTGACCTGAGTACAAAAACTATAAACCTTGCCGGTGCAGAGGCGAAGTTATTTACAGGCGAGCAAGCCGACGGAGATTTTACTGACAAACTATGGAAAACCTGCTGTAAACACACACGCCCGCAGGTGGACGAACTTGCACAGCGTATTGAATCATCGGCTGGTTGGGATGATATTGTATTGCCAGCTGACCAAAAGGACATTTTACGGGAAGTAGCCGCACAGGTAAGTAACCGAAACAAGGTTTACGATGAATGGGGCTTTGCAACCAAGGGGCCGCGCGGGCTGGGTATCAGCGTACTTTTTACAGGTGAGAGCGGAACGGGGAAAACCCTCGCATCCGAAGTACTGGCAAATGCACTGAACCTTGATTTATTCAGGATTGATTTGAGCCAGGTGGTAAACAAATACATCGGCGAAACCGAAAAAAACCTTAAAAGGATATTTGATGCTGCCGAAGCTGGTGGCGCAGTGCTGCTGTTTGATGAGGCCGACGCTTTATTTGGCAAACGCAGCGAAGTCAAAGACAGCCACGACCGCTACGGCAATATTGAAGTAAGCTATCTACTGCAGCGGATGGAGGCATACCGGGGATTGGCAATACTGACTACCAATATGCGGTCATCAATGGATAAGGCATTTTTACGGAGGATCAGGTTTGTGGTGCAATTCCCGTTCCCCGATGCGGTCCAGCGGGCCGAAATATGGAAAAGGGTTTTCCCGGCAGGCACGCCAACCCGCGACCTCGATATCAGCAGATTATCAAGGCTAAATATCCCCGGCGGTAATATCCGCAATATAGCCATGAACGCAGCATTTATTGCGGCGCACGAGGGACGATCGGTGCAGATGTCGCACATATCGCGGGCTGCCCACAGCGAGTATACCAAGCTTGAGAAGCCATTAAATAATAACGAAATAGGCGCAATACGATGAATAACGATATCGAACTGCATATTGAAGAATTGATACTACACGGAATTGCCCCCGGCGATACCTTTCGCATAGGCCAGGCCGTGCAGGCAGAACTAACCCGTTTATTGCAAATGCATGGCCTGCCATCTTCTTTATCTGCTGAAGCCGAATTTGGCGAACTTTCAGTAGGCCAGTTTAATGTTGCAGAAAATGTAAGGCCAAACGCTGTCGGCAACCAAATAGCAGGCTCGGTATTTAAAGGATTGCAACGCACGCAAGTGGGATAAAGATTTAGAACCAAGAGCCAGGAATCAAGATAAAGAGGTAAACGTTATATGAACAGCAACATAGGCACATTTCCGGGTTCGCCCAACATTTTGAAGGGCGGCATAGCGCTGATTGACCCTGGTACTTCGAGTATCATCAGGATAATCACGCTGCAATATAACCCCGATAGCATCTCTCGTACTTTGCAGGTGCAGGGTGTTGGCGGCGGCAACAGTCACCGTTCGGAAGCTTTGCGCCTGATGGGGCCACCGGTAGAGACGATAAAGATCGATGCAGAGATTGATGCAACCGACCAGCTCGAAATGGTAAAAAATGCCAGTGATACGGTGATAAAATCGGGCATCTTATCGCAACTTGCCGCTTTAGAAACCATGATTTACCCGTCCAGTTCACAAATTATAAGTAACAATACGCTTAGCAACATTGGCACGCTCGAAATAGCGCCGATGGAAACAGCGCTTACACTGTTTATCTGGAACAAAAACAGGATTCTGCCTGTACGTATTACCGATTTCAGCGTTACCGAAGAAGCCTTCGATGTAAATCTTAATCCCATTCGCGCCAAGGTTAGCCTGGGCATGCGGGTGTTGAATATTGATGACCTTGACTACAATCATAAAGGCAGCAGCCTTTATATGAGTTATCAGCAAAACAAGGAAGCGCTGGCCGGTATGTTTGCAGGTGGCAGTCTTAGCCAGCTCGGTATAAAATCAATACCGTAGTTAGAATCAAGAGTCAAGAACCAAGAGTCAACTAAACCAGTTCAAACTAACTCCCGGCTTTTTAAATAATTACTAATCATCAACCCATGGTAAACCAAAACCCACTACAGGCAATTTTACAGCAAACCGGGCAAAAAATAAGCTATTTTACCCCAGGCAGCCGTTACTATCCGATTGATACCGCAACGATAGAAACCGCCGACGGGAGAACGGTTAACTACCTGCGCCGGCGCTTTATCCCGCCCGCATCAAGTTTTTATTTGCTGCAATATCATACCGTAGTTAAAGACGAACGGCTGGACAATATCACTAGTCAATACATTAACGACCCAACCTTATTCTGGCAGCTTTGCGACGCCAACATCGCGATGGATCCTGATGATTTAACCAATACACCAGGACAGCAAATACGCATAACCTTACCACAGGGCATACAAGGTAACAGGTAAAACGGATGCTTAAAGGAATATACTTATCGTTAATGATTGGGCCGGGGGTGCCCGTACCGGCGCCCAAAGAACTGGTCGATTCGTTAAGCAGTTTGCAGGTAACAAGCAGTAAAGACAGGAGCGGTTTTCAGATGTCGTTTACGGTTGCAAAGAACTCATTATTGTTGACCACCTTGTTGCCTGCCGGCTATTTTGATCCGATTATTACCAGGGTAATGATAATTGTCACTTTGAATGGTATCCCCAATGTTATTATGGATGGTTTGATAACTCACCAGGAATATGCCCCCTCAAACGACCCGGGGCAATCAAAAATAACTATTACCGGCGAGGACCTTAGCCTTGCGATGGATATTGTGGACCTTGTAATTCCATATCCGGTTTTACCAGAAGTAGCTATATTGAACCTGATACTGGCAAAATATGCGTTCCTGGGTATTATACCGCTGGTTATACCGCCAATTATCCCTATTGTTGACTCTCCTACCAACAAGTGGCGCACACAGCGGGGGACAGACAGGGCATATATAAAGCAACTTGCCCAGCAAAACGGTTACATATTTTTTGTAGAACCGGGGCCCTTGCCGGGGCAAAGCATCGCATACTTTGGGCCCGACGTTAATGCGCCGATACCTCAGCCTGCTTTAACCATCAACATGGATTCTGCAACTAATGTCGAATCGATGAGCTTCTCGCTGGACGGGCAGGCGAAAAAAATACGCATCTTCACCATACTCGACCCGGTTACCGGGGCAATCCCGATACCTATCCCGGTGCCAAATGTAAATGCATTTAAACCTCCATTGGGTTTACGGCCTACGCCGCCAGCAAAAATTGAGATATCGAAAGAAGGCTCAAAAGTAAGCCCTGCAAAGGCTGCCCAAACCATACTTGGTTTTATGATGAACAACTCGACAGCCATAAACGCCACCGGCTCGTTGGATGTTTTGCGGTACGAGCACATGCTGCGGTCGCGCCTGATGGTTGGGGTAAGGGGGGCCGGGCTGGCGTACGACGGGATGTATTATGTTGACAGCGTAACCCACAATATTAAACCAGGCGAATACAAACAAAACTTTACCCTATCGCGCGATGGGTTGATTTCAAATACACCATTAGTACTACCATGAGCGACCAAAAATATTATGGCAAATACAGGGGCACAATATTGGTAAACGTGGATCCCGAGTTTAGGGGACGTGTTACCCTGGAAGTGCCCGACGTGCTAAGCCTTATACCCTCGACCTGGGCCGAGCCCTGTGTGCCCCTTGCCGGGCCAACCGGGCCGCCAATGGGTGCATACATGGTGCCGCCACCTGGCACACCCGTATGGGTTGAATTTGAACAGGGTGACCCCGATTACCCGATATGGTCGGGCTGCCGGTGGGGGAGCTCGGGAAGTATACCGCCGCTGGCGTATGCCGGGCTGCCAATATCGCCAAACATTGTGTTTCAAACGGCCGGGCAAAATTCATTGATAATTAGTGACCTGCCGGGGCCTACGGGTGGCATTATGCTCAAGAGCACAACAGGGGCGTCTATAATAGTAAATGATACAGGAATTTATATCCAAAACGGAAAAGGCGCCAGCATAATTATGACGGGGCCAACCATAACTGTTAACCAGGGAGCACTGACCATCACTTAAAATGCTGATTTTATATCATTTACATATAGGCTTGCGTTTTACCCCACCAAAATTCTCTCCAACCGAGAGGACTTCTGCTTCGCCTTCCATTGGACCCTCTCCTTTGGAGATGGCGGGGCGAGGTGCAAAACATTAAATTATGACTAATACAAATAACTGCTGATGCCGGGACCAATTTTACACCAGGGAGCTACAGTACTCTGCGCGCACGGCGGACAGGCACAACCAACCACGCCGGCCCCAAGGGTAATGGTGACCGGGATGCCGGTGACTACACAGCCGGCGCCATATGTTGTAGCAGGTTGCCCCTTTGTAGTGGCCGGCGCCCCGGTGCCCTGTGTTACCGCCCAATGGGTAACCGCATCGGTAAGGGTGCTGGTTATGGGGATGCCGGTATTATTGCTGGATAGCCAGGCCATATGTGTTCCAAACGGAACACCGTTGATGATAGTGCAAACGCAGGTGAGGGTGATAGCCACATAATGGGTGTGAGTAGGTAGAGGTGAGTAGCAGTCGAACTGTCCACCTTGATTTCTTGGCTCTTGACTCTTGGTTCTAAAATCTTGATTCTAACTCGAAAAATATGAACATAAAATATCCTTTCCAGTTCGATAACAGCGGCCACACAGCCGTAACCGATGATAACAGCCATATCCGCGAGTTAATTGAGGAGGTATTGTTTACCATACCCGGCGAAAGGGTTAACCGGCCAACGTTTGGAACTAATTTAATGCAGCTTGTTTTTCAGCCTAATAGCAGCGAATTGGCTGCAACCACGCAATTTATGGTGCAGGGCGCATTGCAGCAATGGCTGGGCGACCTGATAGCCGTGAGTGATGTAAGTGTTGAAAACCAGGATTCGACCATATTGGTAACTGTGGCATATACCGTGCGCAGTACCCAACAGAGTTTTATCACACAATTCTCAAGTTAACAAATAAAATTGTGAATTATTCATGCTGTAACAATTCCCGCCGCGACGCTGTAAAGGCACATCCTTACCTAAACGGTATCGATTTCCTGGAAGTGCTGGATAACCCTGCCGACCCGTTTGACAAGCGGCAGACTACGTTATTTGTTCATTTCCTGAAACCTGTTGCTGCCGGAAGCCTTGAGGTTAAAAACATAATAATTACCGGCGGCGACCGCGTGCAACACGTTAAAGTTACCGAAGTCACTTTTGTATCGCCTGCCGATACGCCGTTCTCGCCACCGGGCGACTACAGCAAAAATATTATTGCCGTAAAAGTTAACGCAGCCGGGGACTTTTCAACCTATACTTTAAAACTTGTGCAGGATGCGGAACATTTGTTGCCGCCAGCAGGTTTCGATCCGGTGTTGTCTGCTGTCGATTTCTCGTTCAAGGTGTTATGCACCAGTGATTTTGACTGCAAACCCGGTTGCGATTGCGAAGAAGAGCAGCCGCCCGTACCGTCCATTAATTACCTGGCTAAAGACTATGCCAGTTTCAGGCAACTGATGCTCGACAGGATGGCCCTGCTGCTGCCCAGTTGGACCGAAAGGCACCCTGCCGATCTGGGCGTTGCGCTGGTTGAATTGTTAGCATATACCGGCGATTACTTGAGCTACAAACAGGATGCAATAGCTACCGAAGCGTACCTTGGCACTGCCCGCCGGCGTGTATCGGTAAGGCGGCATGTGCGCCTCGTTGATTACTTTATGAGCGACGGCTGCAATGCGCGTACCTGGGTACAGGTAAAGGTTGGTGATGGGGTTTTTGGGTTGCAGCTAAACAGACAGAACAACGGCTTTGCTACCAGTATTCTTTCGCGCGTTAAAACTTTGCCTAATGATACCTCGGTGTTCAATCCTGATTCACAGGAATATCAATCTGCAATAAATGCGGGCGCACAGGTTTTTGAGCTGATGCAGGATGTTACCCTGTACACTGATCACAATCAAATTGAGTTTTACACCTGGGGCGATTCGGAATGCTGCCTTCCAAAAGGAGCCACAAGTGCAACGCTTAACGGGAGCTTCCCGAACCTTAAACCCGGCCAGGTTGTTATTTTGAAAGAGATAGCCGGGCCACAAACCGGCGCCGCGGAGGATGCAGACCCATCGCATTGCTACGCAGTTTGTTTAACATCGGTAACCCTGTCGCACGACCCGCTTTACGGCAATATTGCTTCACCGGCTGACCCCGGACTGGACGTTACCGAAATAACCTGGAGCAATGCTGATGCATTGCCTGCGCCTTTATGCATATCATCGCGCAATGGCACCAATTCATATAACAACACCAGCGTAGTGCTTGGTAACATTGTGCTTACCGATTATGGCCTAACCATAACCGACACAAATACGAGTTCACTGATACCATCGATGGTGCCCGAAGCAAACCCGGCGCTCGATTCGCTTGCCGGTTCATGCGGCAGCCATTGCGAGCAGCCGGTAGTGGTGCATACCCCGCCGCGTTTTCGCCCGCAATTGGCAAGGGGGCCTTTAACCCAGGCTGCACCATTCGATGTGAAGGCTGCTGTTACATCGGCTACGGCTTGTATGCAATGGGCTCTCAAGGATGTTATCCCTGCTATCACCCTTACCCAATATGATCCGGCTGTACACGGTGGTGTTACCTGGCACCCATTACGCGATCTTTTATACATCAATGGCGATACACCTGGTTTTGTGGCCGAAGTGGAATCAGACGGTTCAACCTTCCTGCGTTTTGGTAACGATTTGCAGGGGATGCGGCCAATAACTGGCAGCGAGTTTGTAGCTAATTATCGCATAGGCAATGGCGCTATGGGTAATGTTGGGGCAAACTCGTTGGCTTACTTAGTCACCCGTGATACGGCTGTTTTAACCCACGTACATGCTGTAGCGAATCCAATGCCCGCACATGGCGGCGTTGAGCCCGAGAGCATAGAGCAGGCCAGGCAAAATGCACCGCAAGCTTTCCGCACGCAGGAGCGGGCGGTTACGGCCGACGACTATGCCAGTTTTGCAGAAAAATCTAACCCGAACATACAGGAAGCTGTTTGCACCTTCAGGTGGACCGGAAGCTGGCGGACGGCCTTTGTAAGCGTTGACCCAACGCCAGTATTAAAAGTGGACGACGAATTTAAAACCGGTTTACTGAGCAGCCTGGAGCCTTACCGCATGGCGGGGATGGATTTGGATGTTGATGGGCCGGTATATGTATCGCTCGAAATAAATATGACGGTTTGTGTTACCGCCGGCTATTTTGCCAACGATGTTAAAGCCGCCTTGCTGAACTTGTTCAGTAACCGCAAGCTGTCGAACGGAAAAACCGGCGTGTTTTTTCCTGATAATTTTTCATTCGGGCAAACGGTATACCTGAGCCCGCTATACGCTGCCGCGCAGGATGTACCGGGCGTCGACTTTGTACAGATCACGACCTTCAGGCGGCAGGATGATGTTACCAGCAACGGTATACCCGATGGCAAGCTGGAGCTCAACAGGCTTGAAATTGCACGCCTGGATAATGACCCTAACTTCCCCGACCGGGGTATTTTTAAACTGACTATGAACGGTGGAAAATGAGTAATTCAAATACCTGCAATTGTTGTGAAGGGCTAACAACCGAAACACCGGGAGTGGTAACTAACCGCCCCGGCCTGAACGCAGTAGCTTACCGCGTGGGCACCCAGCCTTTGTTTAAAGAAAGCATGCTGGCCCAATTGTCTACCTCCAAACAGCCGGCGCTTTATCCTTTAACAACCCGCAACAACGACGATTTTGGTATTGCGCTGCTGGATGCATGGGCAATGGTGGCCGATATACTTACCTTTTACCAGGAAAGAATCGCCAATGAATCGTACCTGAGAACTGCTACTGAAAGGATGTCGGTACTGGAACTGGCAAGGCTGATTGGCTACGAATTTCAACCAGGGCTGGCGGCGGGAACTTACTTAAGTTTCATCATCAATTCATCGTTACCGGTACCAGGTCAGGCAGCTATCGCCCGGATGCCGGTTGTGCAGGTTAACACAGGCACAAAAGTACAAAGCGTACCCTCCCCAGGCGAGCAGGCGCAAACCTTTGAAACAGTTGAAGATGTTGAGGCCCGCGTGGAATGGAACGCCATAATGCCGCAGCTCACCAGGAAACAAGTCCTCGGCACCGACAGTAATACCATACTTTTAAGCGGCATAGCAACCGTGCTAAACCCTGGCGACACCCTGTTAATAAAAAGCAGCGCGGCAAGTAAAATAAGAAAAGTACTATCAGCAATAGCCGACCCCAAGGCAAATACCACGCTGGTTACCCTGGCGGCACAATCGCCTGCGGGCAGCGATGTAGGAACTATTGCAGCAACCAGCGTCGGGATTGGCAAGATAAACACCTTTCCGGCAAATACTGCCCTTACCGAAGCGGTTATAAAACAAATTATAGCGTCAATCTGGACAGCCGAAGACCTGCTCACCGTGGTGGGTATGCAAAAATGGTCGATGAATGATTTGGCACTGGGAATAGCGAATGTTTTATCACAACCATCGGCTAACGATACACAGGTTTTTGTAATGCGCCAGCGGGCTTTCATATTTGGCTACAACGCGCCGTTACAGGTTACGTATGATGGAAATCACCCGAAGGTGCCAAGCCTGTGGCAGGAGTGGGAACTTAAAGAAACGACAAGCACCATCTATTTAGATACCGCTTACGACAAAATATTGCCCGGAAGCTTCATCGCTGTACAACAACCTGGCAATGCAATTGAATCGGCTGCTTTGGCCCAGGTTAAGCAAGCAAATGTTGCCTCGCGAAGTGATTATGGTTTAAGTGCCAAGACTACAGCCTTAACACTTGCCAGCGCCCTTCAGTGGTGGACGCCGGACTCAAACAGCCCGGTCCTTATCAATGTTATCCGCCAGATTACAGTTTATGCCCAAAGCGAACAGCTTACTTTGGCCGATGTGCCAATAACGGATGCCATTGCAGGCAACCATGTTACCCTCGGTAGCTTCCTGCCCGAATTAAGCATCGGTCAAAACGCAATATTGGCGGGTAACAGGGACGACCTACCCGGCACTGTTGCCAGCGAACTGATCACCCTAAAAAAAGTAACCATTGAGCAGGGCTTGACCAAACTGGTTTTTGTTAATTCATTAGCGTATTCATATACCATTAACTCGGTAACCATAAACGCAAACGTGGCTGCCGCAACGCACGGCGAATCGGTTTTGGAAACGCTGGGCAGCGGCGATGCTACCCAGGTGTTCCAGCAATTCACTTTAAAACAGCCACCGTTAACCTATACCAGTTCGGAAAGTGCAAACGGCATAGCCACTACGCTCGAAATAAGAGTTAATGATTTATTGTGGAAAGAGGCGCCTTATTTTTACTTGCACGGCCCCGACGAAAAAATTTATATAACCCGCATGGACGATGCCGGCAATACCACCGTAATTTTTGGCGATGGCATTACCGGATCGCGCCTGCCATCGGGCATAAGTAATATAAAGGCGACATACCGCAAAGGGATAGGGCTTGACGGCCTGGTTAACGCAAACCAGCTAACTCAAATGCTAAACGCGCCGGCCGGGGTTAAATCGGTAAACAACCCGATTGCAGCCAATGGCGCCGCCGACCCCGAAACCATTAAGGACGCCCGTGGAAATGCCACGCTACCGATAATGACGCTGGACAGGGTAGTGTCGCTTAAAGACTATGAAGATTTTTCCCGCGCCTTTGCAGGGATCGGCAAGGCGCTGGCTACCTGGACCTGGAGCGCGCAAAAACGCTGCGTTTTTTTAACCGTGGCAGGTGTAAATGGCGCATTGATTGATGCCAACGGCACTAAAAATCTAAAATCTGCTATATGGAACGTCGGCGATCCGGATGTTCCTTTGACCGTCGTTTCGTTTCAACCTAAGTTTTTTGTGATTGAAGGAAATTTGATATTAGACCCAATATATCTGCCAGCTGATGTAATAGCTGATGTGGAAGCGGCCCTGCTGGATAATTTCTCGTTCAGCAAACGCAGTTTCGGGCAGTCGGTGGCATATAGCGAGGTAGTTGCAGTGATACAGGATATAAAAGGCGTTGTGGCTGCTGATTTGACTGCATTCAGGCTTTCTTCCGACCCAGTGGCCACACCGGTACAGCAGCGGCTTGATGCCAATGTGCCCATACCGGGTGCAAACTCGGCATCGCCTGCTGAATTATTAACTATCGATGCCGGCTCTTTAAAATTTAATGTAATCCCGTCATGAGCTTTAACCTGGAAAAATTATACGAACTGCTTCCATCCATCTATCGCCTGCGCGATATAGAGACAGGGAAAAACACGGTAAACCAGAGTGTTGCGAAGTATATCGGTGAGCTGCAAATACAGTTAAACGGGCTTGCCGACCAATATGGTCAGCAGGCAGCAGATATCCGCCGGGAAATTGACGAGCAGCAACGTGGGCCTTTAAAAGCTTTGCTTGCTGTAATTGCCGGGCAGTTGGATGTGCTGGATGAAAACCTGGAGCAATTATACGACGACCAATTTATAGAAACCTGCGCCGAATGGGTTGTCCCTTACATCGGCGACCTGATAGGTACACGCGGTTTATTGTCCATTTCGGATGCTGAATTTAGCCAGCGACCTGTTGTTGCCAACACTATCGGTTACCGCAGGCGTAAAGGGACAGCATCGGTAGTTGAACAGCTTGCCCGCGATGTTACCGAATGGAATGCCAGCGTGGTTGAATACTTCCTGTTATTGGCCACTACCCAATACATGAACCATCTGCGTCCATCAAACGTTGCGATTGCTAACCTGCGCGACTGGAAATCGTTACTCTACATAAATACACCATTTGATACCATTCCGCACACGGCAGATGTAAGGCGTATTGAACGTAAACGGGGTAAATACAATATTCCGAACCTGGGCATATTTCTTTGGAGGATTGGCAGCCACCCGCTAACGCTGGCAACACCTTATAAGATCGACAGCCTGCGCTACCAGTTTGATGCGCTTGGCAAAGACACCCCTCTATACAACCTGCCCGAAGCGGAAGAAACGATCACCCATTTAGCAAAACCGGTTAACGTGCCTATACCCCTGGCACGCCGGATTTTACATAAGGAAATGACCACCTATTACGGAAAAGGGCTTAGCCTTTCGGTACAGGTAGGCAATAATATTGTCGACCCGGCTACAATTTCAATTTGCGACCTTGGCGATGAAAAAGATATCAACGGCAACGTAATCGGCTGGTACAATATGCCGGCTAGTAAAACAGCCATCGACCCGGTTTTGGGCAGGGTGGCGTTTGCATCGGCGCCGTCGCAGCCGGTAAAGGTGAGTTATCACTATGGCTTCACCGCCAACATGGGTGGCGGCGAGTACGGACGCCAGGACACGTTTACCACTGGCCTGCTTCCTTTACTCCGGGTACCTACCGACAAGCCAACCATACAACAGGCTATTGATGCATTATCAGTTTCGGGGGGCGTAGTTGAGGTTGAGTACAACGATTATTACTTTGAAACCCCGGTAATAAAAGTGCCCGCGAATAAAAAGATAGAACTTCGGGCAGCTGATGAATGCCGGCCGGTTTTGGTAGCAAGCGGCGGCATAGAGATTACCGGGGGCGATTCTTCGGACTTTATATTGAACGGTTTGCTGATAAGCGGTGGGTACATGCACGTACCTTTAATCGATAGCGGCAATCAGCCTAATAAATTATCAGGCTTTCAAATACAGCATTGCACGCTTGTGCCGGGCGCAACGCCTGCAATAGGTACTGTAACAGCGGCCCCGTCTATTCCCCGCCTCGTTGTTGAATTGCCGGGACTGAACGTGCAGGTTGATAAAAGCATTATTGGCCGTATACGGTCGGTAGATGGCGCGAACATCACCATAACAAACAGCATTGTTGATGCCATTGGCAAAACTGAAGTAGCATTTTCCGATTTGTCGGGCCAGGACGCAGGCGCATCGCTTTCGGTAACTAATACAACGGTTATCGGCAAAGTGTATACTATGGTAATGAACGCATCGGACAGTATATTTTTTGCGGCTTTATTAAAAAATGATACCTGGCCAGCCGCGGTTTTGGCCGAGCGACTGCAACAGGGCTGTGCGCGGTTTTCGTATTTCCCGCCGGGCTCTATTATTCCCAAGCCTTATAATTGCCAGCCTGCTACAGCCGGCGATAAGGTGCGCGTTCAGCCCCTGTTTACTTCGTTAAACTATGGCGACCCCGGCTATTGCCAGTTACATGCAATATGCCCCTGCGAGATAAAAGAAGGTGCCGATGACGCCGCCGAGATGGGCGCATTCCACAGCTTATACCAGCCGCAGCGCGTATCAAACTTGCGCGCCAGGCTTGATGAATATCTCCGCTTCAGTATGGAAGCGGGCATTTTTTATGGTTCATAATGAAACTGTTCATTAATTGATGGTAGTCGCCTCACCTAAATCCTCTCCAAAGGAGAGGACTTTAGCTTCGCGCTTCATGACTACTATGGTTCATAATCAAATCACAATAAACTACACATATTATGGCTGGAGATTATTCACGGAAAACGTTTAACCGCGAAAAAAACTATAGCGGCGTGCTTATGCAGCAGGGCCGCGTGCAACTTGATGCCGATTGGAACGAGCAATGGGAGATTCAGCAGGAAATAGCACGGGTAACAACCCGCGATGTAATAGGCTCATCGGGTGTACCCAAAAAGGGCGGCGGTTTCGCAATAGGGGTTACCGCCGGCGGTAACGACCTCACTATTTCGCCGGGCCGCATTTATGTAGATGGCCTTTTATTCGACCTGCACAAGGCTACGGGCGCCACCTACTTTAACCAGCCTTTTTACCCGGCGCCTGATGGTTCGTTCTTTAACCTCGGTGAAAGCCCGCCCGAAAGCCCGGCAAGCCCGCCGTTCGCCGGCCTTAAAGACGGAGACTACATAGCTTACCTGGATGCCTGGCAGCGCGAGATAAATTTTCACGATGACCCGCACATTCACGAAGTTGCCCTTGGCGAAGCCGATACCACTACCCGCATGCAAAATGTGTGGCAGGTGAAGTTATTGCAAGTAACACCACCATCAGCGGTAAACCCGGATTGTAAAACATCGTTTACCGAATGGGACAAGCTAACAGCCAAAGCCACCGGCAAATTGAACGCTAAAACAATTACTGTTCAGGGCCAAAACCCCTGCCAGTTGCCACCATCATCGGGTTACCGCCGGTTGGAGAACCAGTTGTACCGCGTTGAGGTACAAAAGGGCGGTCCGCTGGCTTCGGCAACATTTAAATGGTCGAGGGACAACGCGACGGTTGAAACATTAATCCAAAACATAGATAATAGCATAATCACCGTAGCAGATCTGGGTAAAGACAAAGAGCTGGGATTTGGGCTGGGGCAATGGGTAGAGATTGTTGACGACGAGTCGACATTACAAAGCATCCCGAATCCTTTGTTGAATATCCAACTGGTTGACCCCGGTGAATTGACGATAACTGTGAATACTTCGGTTGCCCAGTACAGCGGAAAATCGGGTTTGAAATTACGCCGCTGGGACCAGACAACATCAGCCACCGCAAACGGACTGGATATGTCGGGCGGCGGATGGATTGAACTGGAAGACGGTATCCAGGTAAACTTTAGTGTAGGCACATATAACGCAGGCGACTACTGGCTGATACCCGCCCGCACCGCTACCGGCGACATCGAGTGGCCACCATATTCATCGCCCGGTGCAAGCCCTGAGCCGCAGCACCCGGTGGGCACGCATCATCATTATTGCCGCCTTGCGTTAATCCAGGTGCAAAATGGCACCATTATTATTAACGATTGCCGCAAACCATTCCCGGCGCTCACGGAGCTTACCGCCAGCGATATCCAGTTCGACGACACTGTTTGCAACTTGTCCGGCGCAGATAACGTGCAGGAGGCAATCGACTTGCTGTGCGCCGCCAACGAAATTCGCGACCATAATAAGTTTTTGCATGGCTACGGCGTAGTGTGCGGACTTAAAGTAGTATGCGGCTATAACCGCCAGTTTGTTACCGTACAGAGTGGTTATGCGCTCGATTGCAGCGGCAACGTTATAAAAGTGAACGGCGGCGTCGGGCAGCCATATGCTGTTGTTCAGAACGCTATCAACAACAACTTACTGGATAACACAGGCACAGGCGATGTAGCGCTTAGTCTTAGCCTGGTAGCAGGCCAGCCTGTTATATCGGTTGAAAAATATGTAGAGAAAACTATTTGGGAAGAAATACTTGAAGGATCTTTACTGAAAGACTTTTTTGATGATTCGATAGGTAAGGTGCTGACATTTTTGCAAACCCAGATTGGGCCGGTAGATCGGGTTGTGCCCGTGCCGGTTGGCCAGCGTCGCTTAAGTGCGGTAATAAATCTTTTATTCCAGTTTATAAATGCAGATACGGGTACTTTCTCGTTTCTATCGGGCATCCAAGGCACACGCAACCAGCAAAACTGTGCCAATGCCAACAACGACGACATGTTATTATGGTGTTTGTTTAACGATCTGCGGAAATTACTCGGCAGCGATACTTTTTGCGGTGAATTTGATGGTGACGCCGATTTTCCGGATTACAAGATCGATCCCGGCCTGAAAACCATTTATGGCGGGCCCTATAATTTCCACGGGCGTATGCAGCTAACTCCGGATGGAAAATTTGCATACACCTCATCGGTTGCAAACAACACTATCAGCAAATACGACCTGAAAACAGAGGAACTGGTAAAGCTGCTGGTTTTTCCCGGCGATTCGCACATTGTGCTGGTTGATATTGCTATGTCGCCGGATGGTAAACAACTGGTAGCAGTTGGTACACTGAATAAAGACAGCTATTTCGCCACCCTTGATGTTGCCACCGATAAATGGAGTGAAAGTTCGCCGGTTACAAATGCGTTATACGGGCGTATAACATTTGCACCATTAACTCCTGATGAGGCAAAGAAGCTCGGCATAAGCCCGGGCGTGCTTTATGGTTCTGTTGTTGGTACAGGGATTTTCGAAATATCGGGGATTGGAACTCCAAATTTTTCCACAAAGATGATATCAGTTAACCCATTGAATGCAACAGGCTCCTTTGCCATAAATGTAGATGGCGAAGGGTTGATATTTGCATTTACCAACGGAGCCCCGAATACCACCTTTGATTTTGTTGCAGTACAACTGTTTATTTACTTTCCCACTAAAAATAGCGAAAACGGTCCTTCAATTGCTTTTACAGGGACAGAGTTTAGCGATGATATTATTTTTTATAAAGGCGTTTTGTACATAACGGGTACTGATAAGACTGTATCGCCCAATATCAGGGTTATGGGGAGTTTAATGACGGAGAACAATGGTGCGTTTACTATAAGTAAGTTTCCAGCTGATCCGAGCCAGGAGATTCCTCAGCCAAGTGACACAATGCACCTCGCCGGTTTTAACGACCAAATGCTGGTATTGTATAGCGATAACAGTTGGATGCCGAGGGTGCCGCTTGACAGTCTTAGGAACGGCGGTGATATTAAGTTTGACAAAGCAAGTATCCCGGTTCAGATATTCCCGAGTGTGGTGGCCGTAAGCGCCGACAACAGCAGGGGATACGTTTTAAATTCAGTAGGTAATACAATTACTTTGATTGATTTTGAAAAAGTTTATAGCCTCGCCAATCCGCCTGACTTCACCAATTATCCGCCTGCGGATATTGCGAATTACAAAAAAGGTATGGATGAAGCGTACAAGCAGATATTTACCCATTTGCTGGAATTCCTGAAGGATGCCTTCTGCGACCAATTCCTTATTGATTGCCCAACTTGCGGCCCTGATGATAAAGTTTACCTGGGCGTGGTGCATATTGACACAAACAAGGTATTCAAGATATGCAATTTCCGTAAGCGCAAGTATGTAAAAACCTTCCGTACGGTAGGGCATTGGCTCTCGACCGTGCCAATATTACTGGCTATGAAGGAAGCGCTTACCAAATTTTGTTGCATGACTATCAAAAATAAAATTTGACCTGATTATTGATTTAAATTTAAACAGTAGAAAAGATGGATACTAACATAAGCAATATAACAGTAACCGGGCAGGTGGTTGATAGCGTGGAAAAAACAGGGATGGCAGGACTGTTAGTTACAGCCCTGGAAAACGCTGCAACCGGCGCAACACTAATTGCGGGAGATGTATTGGATCAAGGTATACTCGGGACAGCCAAAACCGATGAAAATGGCAGGTTCAATATGGCGCTGACCGACCCCAACCTGGCCCGTGGCCTAACGCCTGATCTTTTTTTTAATGTGTATGATGTGGATGGTAAAACACTGCTAACCAGTACTGCTGATTACGTGGTATGGAATGGCAGCACACAGGAGGATGTTACCATTAAAATACGCCGTGAAGCCGTACAGCCCATAGGAAAAGACCGCGTGAATACTTTACAAATGAGGAAAGCAGCCGTGTTTTTAACACAGTCGGACTTCACCGGAGTAATGACCCAGGTAAAAAGCCAGGTGGGTACCTCGTTTGGTGTTTTGGGTGATTCGGTTATGAGTGCGATATCAAAAATTAACCTGACTCCACTGAAGGTATCGGTGCCGGCCAACAGCGTGGTTAATACGAATGTGGCGGCAGCCGGGCAAACTCTTACCGATCAAAATATTCCATACCAGGTTGTAGATTACAATCCTGGTTTGAATAAAGACTTATTGCAATCGGTAAGTGGCATTAACCCTGTACTGGCGCCGGGAGAATCTGTTAAACTTTACCAGGAAAATGGCGTGGTAAAATATTATTCAGTGGTAACTGATACTACTGCAACGGCACCCGCCTCAGCTGCTCCGGCGGCAACTGCAACAATAGACCATTCTGCCGACATAGCGAAGCTGCAGGAACAACTAACCACTACCCAAAACGATGCGGCCGCGAAGGACAAGCATATTGCCGACTTGACCGCACAGCTCGAGGCTGTACGCAAGGAGCAGGCGTCAATTAAAGAAATGTTTAATGCCAAATTCAATAAGTAGCCCTGGAAACAAAATTACCACTTGTATCCTGCATAATGCCTACCTACAACCGGAGGGAATTTCTACCTCATGCAATCCGGTATTTCCTGAGGCAGGCCTATCAACCTAAAGAACTAATTATTATTGACGACGGGGAAAGCCCCGTTGACGACCTTATCCCCGAAGCGGAGAATATCCGCTATATCCGGTTACACAGTAAAATTACCCTGGGGGCCAAGCTTAACATGGCTTGTGAGCTTGCACGCGGTGAAATTATTGCCAACTGGGATGATGACGACTGGTATGCCGACCGCCGCCTGGAGTACCAGGTGGAAGCCTTGCAAAACCCCAAAATACAGGTTTGCGGCATCAACAGGTTGCTGTATTACGATGTGCGCCTTAATCGCGCACACGAGTATATTTATCCTTTCGATCAGCGCGTTTGGCTGATTGGCAGTTCGCTTTGTTATCGGAAGAAATTCTGGCTGTTGCACCGGTTTGCCGATATCAACGTGGGCATGGATGGTCTTTTTGTTTGGAGCACGACCCCAGACAAAGTTTGCGTGTTGCCCGATTCATCTATAGCGGTACACATGATTCATGACCGTAATGTTAGCCCTAAAAAAACCGAAGGCGCGTGGTGGCACCCATACCAGTTAGATAAGTTACGCGAAACCCTGGGCGATGACTGGGAATGTTATCAAAACGGAAACCTGTACCATCCGCAAAAGCCTTTTTGGTATTTAAATGAACAGCCAAAGCGTGAGCCGGCGGTGAAGCCATTGAAAAATATTTATGCCTGCCTGGTACATGAAGAGCTTGATTGCGTAATTGACCTCGTAAAAAATCTTCGCTACCACGACCCGGTTTCGCCGATAATATTATATAACGGCGGAACAAACTATAGTTTGCTTAAAAGCGATTTTCCGTTTGAGAAATTTGGCGCTGTTATTTATCCAAACGCCGTTCCGCTTAAGTGGGGTTACCTGCACAACTTCGCCCTTAAATGCATGGAGTTTGCATTGGCAAATTTTGAGTTTGACACCTTTACCATTGTAGACTCTGACCAGCTTATGGTACGCAGCGGCTATGCTTCGTTTTTGGCTAAATCGTTGGCATCATCCACCGGTATCGGCATGCTGTCGAGTAATAGCGAACGGGTTTTGGCCGACAATACTGTGAACCGCGTTGCTATACAGGCTTATAACGAGTATGAGCTATGGAAGCCTTTAATAAATAGTTTCCCGGATGGGGAAAGCAAATTTGTACACTGGACGTTCTGGCCGTCGTCAGTTTTTATGGTTGACGCCGTGCGCGATTTGACAAGGCAGT
Source organism: Mucilaginibacter flavidus (assembly GCF_024055575.1). GTDB lineage: Bacteria > Bacteroidota > Bacteroidia > Sphingobacteriales > Sphingobacteriaceae > Mucilaginibacter > Mucilaginibacter flavidus. Next base: position 106,328 of record NZ_JAMXOE010000004.1, read on the forward strand.
TTAAAGAAAATAAGCTTTTGCAGCACATAATGAGCCGCACAAAAATATGGGCAACCGAAGAGGTTATTTTACCCACCATGGTTAGTATGCTGGGGTACGAAGTGATAAACAACCCCTGCAGCTATGATTTTGTGCGTTTTAAAACACCGGTAACAACTGAGGATATCAAAATCGCGCAGCAAAAAAATGATATCTACTGGGTACACCCGGTTGAACGCAAATACAATAACCAAATCCGCACTTTACTAAGGGAACAGGGGCAAAGCTATACAGCTGGAAACGGTGACATTTATGTTGCACACAACATGGTACCTAAGCCACAACCCCCGGAAGCGTTTATCAGCAAAATTAGAAAAATAGAGGGCTGGTTGAGCGATGCGGAGGCCAATATGCTGATGGGGATTGCCCTGAAAGCCTGTAAGGAGACCGAAAATACTCATAATATTGTTGAAATAGGAAGCTACCATGGAAAGGCTACCGTGCTTTTAGCCAGCGTGGTTAAAACATTCAATTTGAATGCAAAGGTAAACGCCATTGACACCCACGATGGTAAGCTGGGAGCAGAAGATGCGGGCCTAAACATTTTCCCGCCATCACTATCAATGTTTAAAAATAACATTGAAAGCGCAAGGGTATCCGATAAGGTAAATGTCATTGTAGATAAATCGTATAACGTAAAATGGGAGCAGCCGGTAACATTCCTGCTGATTGATGGCTTGCACGACTATAAGAATGTCTCGATGGATTTTGGCCACTTTTCGCAATGGGTAGTCCCGGGCGGATATGTGGCTTTTCATGACTATGCCGACTACTTTCCCGGCGTTAAAAAGTTCGTTGGCGAACTGCTGGCAACCGGAACATACAGTAAAATCAACACAGTTGACAGCCTGGTGATTTTACAGAAGAACATACTTGAAAAACAATCTGCCTGAATTTTTATGAATAAAACACAGTTAATTAACCAGCTTTTAAGCCTGCGCAAGGGCCGCAAATACCTGGAAATTGGCTTTAAAGAGCGGCACTTTCACTTTGATAAAATCTGCTGCGATTATAAGGTAGGCGTGGGGCCCCATCCCGGCGCTACTTTCCATGGTAGCCCCGATAATTTCTTTCACCACAACAATGAGAAATTTGATATCATTTTTATTGACGGCGACCACGAGGAGGAGCAGGTGATTAAAGAGATAAATAATGCGTTGGCCGCTATTTCGCCGGGCGGGGTAATAGTTATTCATGATTGCGACCCACCAGATGCCTGGCACCAGCGAGAAGCGACTGAATTTAGCGAAGGTGAGAACTGGAACGGTACGGTTTGGAAAGCTGCGCTTCGGTTTTTTGATACCCTTGAATATAAATGCACGCTGGTCGACATGGACTGGGGCTGCGCCGTTATAGATACCTCGCAAAAGCAACAGCCAAAATTACTGCAACTGCCGGAAAAACTGACTTATGAAGACCATTTCCCGCTGCTGCAGGCCTACAAGGTATCTGTTGCACAATACATGCGGGCCTTTGTAAAAGTGTTTTTTCACGTGGCTTGCATGCATAACTGGAAACAGGTGTTCACCGAGGCGATGCAGCAGTTGCGCTCAAACGGCTTTAACGATATCAACCTCACCTTATTGGGCAACGATGATGACCTGCTGTGGGTATACTTTAAAGCAGGTGAACTGGACATGGATATAAATGTAATTTTCCATGATACTGAATTTACCAATTTTGAAAGGCCCGCTATGCTGGCCATTGAGGAGTTTGCCCGTAAAAACGAGGGCTTTGTATTGTACCTGCACAGCAAAGGGGTGAGCAATCCGGGCGATACCACCAAGGCTAAATGGCGCCGCCTGATGATGCGCGAATTGGTTGACAACTGGGAAATATGCGTGGCGCAATTGCCTGAATACGATATCATCGGCGTTAACTGGCGCGAGATGCAGCCCGTGCCGCACTTTTGTGGCAATTTTTGGTACGCCTCAACCCGGCACATCAGAAAACTTGCCGACTTCCGCCAGTATTATGATAACCCGCGATTTCAGCTGTGGGATGCTTTTAATAACAAACGGCTGGGCTGCGAATTCTGGATAGGCTCGTACCGCGAACAGCCAAGAGTGCTCTCGTTGTATTGCAAAAATGTCGATTTCTGTAACCATGCTTACTGGAATAACCAAAATTAGTAATCCGTAATAGCCCCGATTTTTAAATGAAGGATACGCCTATCATCCTTAATAATTTTAACCGCCTAACCTCAACCCGCAATATGTACGGGTTTTTAAAGCAGCGTGGATTTACCAATGTGGTTATATTGGATAATAATTCAAGCTATCCACCACTTTTGGATTGGTACGAGACGTTGCCAGACAAGGAAGTAGTTAGATTTAGGGAGAATTTTGGTGCTGCATGTTTATTTGACAGTGGTTTTTTGAATAGTATCGATAGCGAATACATCGTGTATTCAGATTCTGACCTGGAGCTGAACCCGTTGATGCCAGATGATTTTTTGGAAGTTATGAAGGCGGTGATGTTAAAATACGACGAAAAAAAGATTGGCCTGGCTTTAAGGATTGATGATGTGCCGGAAGAATGTTATAAAAACTGTTTCACAGGTTCGATAAACTGGGAAAAACAATTCTGGATAAACCAGCTGGAAAAAGACGTTTATAAAGCGATGGTAGACACCACTTTTTGCCTGCTGCACAAACCCGAACATCCTGATTTTAATGCGCTGCGCATAGCCGGCGACTTTACGGTAAGGCACCTGCCCTGGTACCTTCGCTACAGCGACCTGAACGAAGAAGAATTTTATTTTATTGAGCACGCCAATACCCAGTCGAATTTCAGGAATGGATATTTTGAGTGGCTGAATGAACCACCTGAGCAAACAATTAAATTTGAAACAATAAAAAATGGAGCCTAAATATTTCATAGCAGTTTACACCAACGAAGTAAAGGATTACTGTGATGAGGTATTTTTTAGTAATTTATTTGAAGTATCCGCGGGGCAGCCTGTGTTTGTGGTGGATAATACTATTGGCGATAGCTATTTTAACAAGCTGCAAACCAGTTTTAAGGAACGGGGCTATTTCAACTTCCGCGTTTATCACCTTGAAGTTTCGGAGGAACCTAAGGTGAGCCAGTTTCAGCGCAACGTATGCGATTCGGTTAATTTCCTTCGCGACATTTACCTTACCCAAACCAGCCTGCGATACTTTTTGATCATCGAAACAGATGTTTGCTCACCTGCCGACCTGCTGAGCAGATTTGAAGACGGAATATCGAGGCTCGACGCGCAAAACCCAAATTGGGGAATAGTTGGCGGCTTGTATTACCATGGCTTCCATAACTATGATTTTGACAGCACTGTTACCAGCCTGGAGCCAACCGGTCATTGCCTGTCGGGCTGCAGCGTGTATAAAAGGGAACTGATTGAAAAATTTCCCTTCCGGTACGATCCGCAAAATCTTGGGCACTTCCCCGATGCGTTTATGAGTTTTGATGCCGGCAGCGCTTTTAGTCTGTGGAACGAGCATCAAATAAAATGCGACCACCTGCACAACCCGGTGAACGGGTTGCGGGTAAAATAGTCCCCTAACTAATCCGACCCCGGATTTTATGAAAATCAGTTTAATTCATCCCAGCCGCAATCGCGCGCAACAGGCCTGTGAAACCGCGTTGCTTTGGATTGACAGCGCCGATAACGAGGTTGAGTACATCCTGTCGCTGGATGATGATGACGAAAGCAGGATAAGCTACCTCGAACTGTTTCCGCAACAGGTTATGTTTTCTTCAAATGCCAACCGTTCGGCTATCGACGCCATAAACAACGCCGCCAAAATAGCAACGAGCGATTTGCTTATCGTTATCTCCGACGATTTTTATCCTTTCGACCATTGGGATTCGCTGTTGCTTGCGGAAGTAGGAGGAAAAGCCGATTTTTTAATGAAGACCCAGGACGGCATACAACCCGAACTAATTACCCTGCCAATAATGGACAGGGCCTACTACAACCGTTTTGGCTACATCTATCACCCTGATTATCTGCATATGTTTTGCGATAACGAGCTAACTGCTGTTGGGCATATCTTGGGCAGGGTAATCACTTCAACTTTGTTATTTGAACACAAACATTACAGCGTTGGCAAGGCCGACAGGGACGCTCTCTACATAAGAAATGATAACACCTGGGACCAGGGCCTTAACCTGTTTAGCGAACGCCAGAAAATCAATTTCGGGTTAAATATTGCATCGTGAAATACAGGTAAAAAATATGGGCTACTCGCAAAATAATGAAGATGAGTTTGTTTTAGAATATTTCGGTGGTTTTAAAGGCACGCTGCTTGAAATTGGCGCCAATAATGGCACTGACCTGAGTAACTCAAAGTTATTGATTGAAAACGGCTGGCATGCACATCTTGTAGAGCCCGGAAGCAGTTGCGCCGATTTGTTTTTACGCCATAGCCTAAATCCCAATGTTCATATCTACAATTTTGGTATTGGCGACCGCGATGAAAAAGTAAAGTTTTGGGAAAGCGGCAACCACGTTCCAAACGGGCACGACAAAGGGCTTGTTTCAACCGCCGACTTTGAAGAAACCAAACGCTGGCCCCATGTGGAGTTTACAGAATGCGAAATTGAACTGGTAAAATGGGACACATTTTACAACGAACTGAGGCCAACATTTCACTTTATTTCGATAGATGCAGAGGGCAGCGACTGGACAATCCTTCAACAAATTGATTTACAGGCCGTAGGTTGCCAGGTTTTATGTATTGAATATAATAGCAAGCCAGAATTGCTGAACTTGTTTACAAACTATTGCAATGGCTACAGGTTAGCCGTGCAAAATATGGAGAATTTGATATTTGTCACTGACTGATCCCCGGTGCTTTCTTTATCACAACTTTTTTGAAACATCACCGCTAAAATGAGTTTAACCGCAACAGCAAAGTTAACATCGAAGGCTACCGCAGAGGGGCAATCGAAAAGAACTGCGCTGCGTGTTGAAAGCAAACCGCCTGCTAAGCAAACCGCCGACACGGAGGAAGCAACCGCCGAGAGGACACGGGAGGCATCGCCATATACCCACAATTTTGGCGTTGTGCCGTTATACCCGGGCAGGCAGCCTTTTGTTCAGCCCAAACTTACAGTAAATAAACCCGGCGATAAATACGAGCAGGAAGCCGACAGCATGGCCGATAAGGTAATGCGGATGGCTGAGCCATCCGCCGGCGAAGTTTTAACCGGTAATATCAGCGATGTGGTTCAGCGCAAATGCGATGCGTGCGAGGATGAGGATAAGGACAAAACGCCGGTGATGCGCAAGGAAGAAGGCGCCGTTGATGATTCGGATGAACAGGCGGTAATGCGAAAAAAGGAAAGCGCCGCAGACACAGATGAAGAGGATGGCGGTGAAGACGGAGAAGTAATGCGTAAGGAAGAAGACTCCGCAGACACAGATGAAGAGGATGGCGGTGAAGACGGCGAAGTAATGCGCAAGGAAGAAGACTCCGCTGATACTGATGAAGATGACGGTGGCCAAGACGGAGAAGTAATGCGCAAGGATGACGAATCCGCAGATACCGGCGAAGACGATGGTGGGGACGACGATGAGGTTATGCGCAAGGAGGAAGACCCCAATACCAATGCGAAAAACGATGAAGTCGACGAAGAACAAGTTATGCGCGAGGCAGGTAAATCCGCCGCCGAACCGCAGGCCGCAGGCTCCTGGCAGTCATCTTTAAACAGCTCTAAATCGGGTGGTGCGCCTTTGCCGGTTGGTACAAAAAGGTTTATGGAAAGTGCTTTCCAAACCGATTTCTCGTCGGTACGGGTGCATACCGACAGCCGGGCCGCCGAAATGAGCAAAGGCATACAAGCCAGGGCATTTACCCATGGCAGCGATATCTATTTTAACACCGGGCAGTTTACACCGGAAAATGCCGAAGGTAAACGCCTGCTGGCGCACGAGCTGACACATGTACTGCAACAGCAAAATGGTGTTGCTCCAAGCCTGTTGCAGCGCAAAATGTCGAATGGCGGTGTCGGCGGCGGAGCCGCAGTACAGGTTGCCCCGGCAATGGCAGCACCTGCTGTGGCTGCTCCAACAGCGGCCCCCGGTGGTCCGGGCGCTGTGAGCGCTCCGCCATCGGCAAAACAAAGCCCCGGTGCAACACCAGGTGGTAGCGCTGCAAAAGGCGCACCTGGCGGTGAAAAAGGCAAGGAAGTAAAGCCGGTTGAAAAAGATAAAGACAAGTCGGCCGAAGCGCCGAAAGCCGATACATCAAGCACAACAGCCTACCTGGCATCATTACAGCACCAGCAGCCAACGGACTTCATTAGCTCGATGAAGAGTGCCGATGCCGATGTAAACCAGATACACGGTAAAGAGAAGGACGACCTGCAAAAAGATATGCCGGTTATTGACCAACCGACCGGCCTGCCTACGCTCGAAAAGACCATCGCCACCCGTGCAGCCATGGAACAAGCTGCGGCAAAAAAAGCTGCTGCTGCAGCGAAAAAAGCTGGTGGTGAAAAGCCTAAAGCCGACACGCCGGAAATTAAAATACCCGAAAAACCGATTGTGAAAACCCCACCGGCTTTGGCACAGCCCCAGGTTGACGACAGGGGTGTTTTTGAAAAGGCGTTGAGCAATTCGATTGCATCGCTGCCCACTACTGATGACAGTATAAGCACCTCGCTGGGGCCAAGGCGCAAACCCGACCTTACCAATGATGCGGACCCCAATGAAATTAACAAGGAAAGCGCCGAGCAGGAAGCCCTTGTAACACAACAGCAAACAAATGCCGATGCCCTTACTAAACAGGATTTCGGCGAAAATAATATCTACCCCGACCTTAAACCCGGAAAGCTTAAGCCCGGAAACAAGTTAACGCCGCCTGCCCGGGTTAGCGGCGAGGCTGTTAAACCACCGGAGGCATCGGCCGAAGTTGTTGCAGCATTTAATACCGGCGCCCTATCAAAAATGCAGGTTGAAACCGCTGCCCAGGTACAAAAAAATGACGAGGCAGCTGCCAAAATGCAGGATGACAAGGACAAGGAGAAAAAGGACAAGATGCGGCAAATTGACGAGCAAACAGAACTCGCAAAACGAAATCAACAAAAGGAGCAGGCAAAGGCAAAAAAAGAAGTAAGTACGCAACGTGAGACCTGGACGGCTGAAAATGAAAAAATAACAAAAGACTACAATGATTCTGTAAAGCAGGAAAGTGATTCGAAGAGTGGTGAAATAGATACTAAAGTAAAAAAGACAAACGATGACATAGAAGCTGAATATAAAAAGAACGAGGATGATTTAGCTGATCAAAAAGCTAAAGCTGATGAAAAAGCGGCGGCTAAAAAGAAGGAAGCGGAAGAAAAACAGGAAAGCGGCGGCTTCTTTAGCGCCGTCGGCGACTTTTTAAGTGATGTTTGGGATAGTATCAAAGATGCAGTCAACTTTATATTCGATGAGCTGCGCAAGGCCGTAAAGTTTATAATAGAAAAAGTTAAGGCGGCGGTAGATATTCTAATCGATGCCATACGCGATATAGTAGTAGGCCTGATAAAAGCATTTGGTGAAATGCTGAAAACATTTGTAAATATTGCCTTCGCCGCCTTCCCGGACCTTGCCAAGAAAATCAACGGCTATATTGACGACGCTGTTGACTACAGCGTTGACGCTGTAAATAAATGGGCCGATGATTTAAAAAAGGCGGTGAACGCGCTGCTGGATGCACTTGGTGCCGCGCTCGATTTTATTTTATCGCTTTACCAGAAGGCGTTCAATTTACTAATAGATGCCCTAAAGTTTTTAACCGTCGGGCTGATGAAGATTCTGCAGGGGCTTGCCAACCTGGTGACCTCCGCAAGCCAGGCGCCTGATCATTTCTGGTCGCAGGTATCGGTTGAGGTGATCGGCCAGGACATTACCAACCCGCTGCCAAATGAAATCGGCTACGATAAGAGCAAGGACGAAACCCAGATCGGTAATGGTTTTGAAACCCTGGAATATGGCAAAAAGGCGCTGGGCATAGAAGACAAGAAAGAACCGGGACCAGAACAAGAGGCATTAACAGCTGACGATGTAGTCAACAACGAAGTAGTTGAAAACCTGCAGCTCGACCCGGCGCTTGCCGAACAACTGCAATCCAAAGGCGATGGTGAGACAGAATTTGGAGGAACGCCGGGAAATGAAACAGCCCTTGACGATGCCCGCGCCGACGCGTCGCAGGCAGACGCCGCTAAGGCCGAAGCGATGAAGGGCGCCGATAGCGGAACCATAGATGCCGCTAAAGGCGCAGCTGAGCAGGTAGTGGATAACGCAGGCAAGGTAGGGCCATTTAAAAACGCATGGGAGCGTGGTCAATATGTGCTGGGGCAGATAAAAACTGCCATATCAACATGGTGGGGTAAAAATAGCGGTAAGGTAATAGCAGGGCTTATTGCAGGCTTGCTTGCGGGTATAGTGCTCGAAGTGGTAACCGGCGGTGCTGTTACCGCGGCGATACCGGTGATAATGGAGCTTTTGGCCACCCTGTTTGCCGCACAGGATATCGCGGACGGCATAGTATTCCTGGGTACGTATGTAGTATCGGCATGGCAGGGGCAAATTGCGAAGGGTGCAATGGCACTCGCCCGTACCTTCGTGAAACTGATAATGGCCTTTATTTTCGACCTGATTGGCGGCGGCGAAATGATAAAAGGCATAAAAGGGGGCATCAAAGCAGCCGAAGAGGGTGGCGCGAAAGGCTTAATGCAGTTTGGAAAATCGGCAGCCAGGAACCTGGCCGCAAAAGAGCTTAAAAACGTAGCCAAACTTGGCACAATTGCCAAAGATGGCGCCAAAGCCGCTATGGAGAACGGGCGACTGGTGCTGAACGGTCTTAAAACCGGCCTGAAAGACGGCGCCAAATCGTTAGAGGAACTGTCGGCCGGTCTATTGAAGAAGTTCAGGTTTAAGAAGTTTAAGATAGAGCTTAAGAAATTCAGGTTCTATTTGTATGGTGAGGTTAACCCGTGGGTGCTGCTGGCAACCGGCGATCTTGTTGAAGTGAAAGATAAAGCAGGCGGCGTGATAGGCAAGGAGGGGAAATTTATGTCGAAAGAAGGCAAAGAGGTGGAGGGAATCCTGGTTGGGATTGGCGGGAAGAAATTTGCCAAAAGGCTAAAAAATTTAACTCCCGAACGTGGCGCCGACTTGTTTGCAAAGGTACACGCCATTTACGAAGCCAAAGCCGAAGCCAGGGCAGTAGCAGGTAAAACTTTGACCAAGGCTGAAATCGAGGCCGAAGACTTAGCAATTCAGAAAGAAGTAAAGCAAATTATACAGGAAAGGGTTTCATTTGACCCGGTTGAATTTGCAAAGAAACATGGCCAGGCCGCTGCGGACGCGAAATTAAACAGGGACAAGCTTGCGCGTAGTTTGAAAGAAGCAAGTCCGGGTAAGGGCTTCGAAGCGCATCACATTGTGCCGGTTGAGCTTCTTGAGAAGAACGATGTATTGAAGAAAGCCGTAGCAGGTGGCTTTGATTTTAATGGCGAAATTAACGGCAAATGGGTAAAGCGTTTTAGCAGCAGGACGGAAGAAGGGTTAAAAGGAGTGCACGCCAGCCATCCAAACTATACCGAAGAAGTTAATATGTTAATAAACGACACTTTACAAAAATCACGTAAATCTGTTAAAACAATGACTAATGAAGAAGCTGCTGAGATAATGAATACTGTGGCACTGAAAGTTAAGAAGGCATTAGCAAACGAGCCTACAAAAAAGCTTGACTTGTTTAAATTTGTAGAACCATGACAAAAATAGATATTTATGAAATAAAATTTTCGGTCGATAAAACGGTGACAGGTTCGGCTGACAGGCAGATCCTCGGGTTTACAGATCCTGAAAATGACTCACCGGAACGTTACTCCAAATACCAAGAAATATATTACGATTTTATTGAAGGTGATTTTGAAATGAATAAGTTCAGCGGCGATAAAGTGGCAATTCCCACAGATATGCTAAGCTCAAATTTTCTGGTCATGAATGGTTTTTTTGTAAGCCAGGCATTTGTAACACTTCTGGAAGGGTTTAACATTTGCGGTGGCAAATACAGGGATGTTTATATTAAGTACTTAAGTAAAAAAAAGGGCTATAAATTTCTTAACTTAATAATGTGCCCTAATATCAGTTTTGAAGAATCATCATTTTTTATTGAGGACGAAATTAACGACGAAAAACCTGAGGAAATAAAATTGTCATCAGTCGAGGATTTTGTAACCAGCATAAATAAGCTGCAAAATGAAAAAGGCTATGGGTTTACGATAAATCCCAAAAAAATAGTGCTAAAAAAGATGTATGATTTGTTTAAATATGAAATATCAGGAAGGTTTTTAATTTCTGAGGAATTGAAAAGTGCACTGGAAAAATCGGAACTGAGCGGTTATGTAATAAGGCCTTTTAAACTTGATGTATTTATTTAACAGCAAGTCGGTTTGACACTATAATAAAATAATGCGAAGTTTAAGCAGGTTAACATCTTCCGCATATCGCCCGGCATCAACCCGGCGCCGGAAAAGAACGGCTGCCAATAAATCAAAATCAGCTGAAAACGAAAGCCCGGTAACGCATCAATTTGAAAACGTTAAGCTATTTCCACATTCATCACCGCCTATTCAAACAAAATTAACAGTAAACGAACCCGGCGACAAATATGAGCAGGAAGCCGACAGCGTGGCCGATAAGATAATGGACACGACCGATAGCCAGCAAATACAACGGAAATGTTCTTCATGCGAAGACGAGGACAAAAAAATTCAGCGCAAGCCGGCATCAACTGATATAACGCCACTGATACAAACAAAAGGCGGTGATGGGGCGGTTGCAGGCCCGGCGTTAAGCAACAAAATAGCGGATACCCAAGGAAGCGGCAGCAGCCTGGATAATGCTACCGGGGCATTTATGTCGGACAGGTTTGGGGTTGACTTTGGCGGTGTGAAAATTCATGCAGACAACGAGGCGGCCAAAATGAACCGCGAACTGAATGCCAGGGCATTTACTACCGGTAATGATATTTATTTTAACGAGGGGGAGTACAATCCAGGTTCGGGTAAAGGGAAGCGTTTGCTGGCGCATGAACTAACCCACGTTGTGCAGCAAAATTCGGCACTTCAAAACGGCGCAATTCAACGTGCGGGCGCTGGTGATGTGAAATTGGCAGAAGCAAAGGCAGCTGAAGCCGAAGCAGCCGAACAACTAAAAAAAAGGCAATTTTTTGACAGGATCAGGGCGAAATCGCCAACAGCCGACGCTAAGCTAAAGGCTGAGGTAGAAAGCACATTTGCTGAAAATACCGATGACAGGTGGCTGGCCGAAAAAATTATGAAAAACGGCCCTGAACCGCTCTGGCCTAAAGACGATATAATTGAACGGCAAAAAAAGGCCATAGACAACAAGTGGGCGCCGGAGCCGGGTAATATTGCAGGAACGCTTGGTACCGGGGCGCATACGGTGCAGGCATTTTACTTTAGGGGGACGACTGACAGGCGCGCACTTATTATTGGCGGCGTACACGGCAGCGAGCCTGGGGGCGTGGAGGTGGTAAATGATTTGCTGGATTTACTTCGTGCACCAAATGCGCCGATGCCTTTCTTTTCGATAATAATTGTTCCCGAATTATTTTCAGCAAATGTGCATTCGTCAAGACCGTTATCCGAACGACGAACATCAGGCGGAACAACCAAACAATTGGCTAACGGCAAAGCAACGGATGTTGATACGCCGGATCCTAACCGCCAGTTCCCGGCAGTGGGGAAAGATGCCGCCAAAGACTCAACCTTAGGTTGCCTGGTCGATTCGGAAAACCGGTGTATTGAACCGGAAAATATAGTGCTGATGGACTTGATAAACAGGTTTCAACCAGAAAGGGTGGCAAGTGTACATGGGCATTCGGTTCCGAAAAATGATGCGCAACTTAAAAAAGAAGGCGGCCCCAGTATTACTACTGATCCCAGGCCCGGGCACGAAGCAGATGATGATGCTTTGACTTTGAAAATGGCGAAGGAAGCGGACAAACTTGGTGTGCGTGTGCCAGGCAATTTTCTCGGCAAAAAAGATGAAAGAACCAGGTACCCAACGGGCACTGCTCCCAAAATGTCGAAAGGTATTACATTTGGCCAGTGGGGGTCACATGACACACCTACGCGCCCGGCTATGAATATTGTTTTAATAGAAACATTCGGCAATGCCACCAGCGCATCGTTAAGCGGGGCAAAAGCGGCTGCCCGCAAAGCAGAATTGATGAACACCGCACAGGTTTTACGGGACTTTTTCCTTGCACCGTAAATTTTAGAATACGATAAACAACATGCTTACCACTTTACAAACAAAAGCCAAAACTTCCAGTAGCAAGGGGAGTTTTCGGGCCAAAAAGGGGCGGTCTCAAAACCGGTATCGTTATGGGAGCAAAGAAAAACCGACCGACGGATTTGCCGGTGCAACGGGATTTAATTTAGGCGCATTAAACAAGGAATATACTTCGAACGCAAGCTACAGTCAAATTCCTGTTTATTCTAATCAAACCATACAAACAAAGTTAACGGTAAACGAGCCGGGCGATAAACATGAACAGGAGGCGAATAATATTGCTGACAAGGTGATGCAAATGCCCGGCAACCGGCAAATACAGAGGAAATGTTCAGCATGTGAAGAGGAGGATAAAAAAATACAGCGCAAGCCGGGCCCCGGAGGTGGTATTACGCCAATAACAAAAGCAGGCGGCGAAGCGGGAGTGGGCGTAAGCCCGGCGATACACAACCGGATAGCAGCATCGGAGGGAGGAGGAAGTAGTTTGGATGGCGCTACAAATTCCTTTATGTCGGACAGGTTTGGGGTTGATTTTGGCAACGTGAAAATTCATAACAATAACGAAGCTGCACAGTTGAACCGCGCATTAAACGCAAGGGCGTTTACAGTAGGACACGATATTTACTTTAATGAAGGTGAGTATACAACTGCTTCAGCCAGCGGAAGACGTTTGTTAGCTCATGAACTCGTGCATACGCTGCAACAAAGTTCGGTACAAAATATTTACCGCGAGCCTAAAGTTGCTAATGCTGCTCCAAAACCACAGGCTGCCCCTGTTGAAATGGAAGCAGTTAAACTTGAACAGGAGATTTTTATGCTGCCGGAAATATTTAAGCTGGACAATGAATCCTGGCAAACAGTTATGAGGATTATTAAGCGTGCAAAAGCAGAGCCCGATAAACGGATTTACTATTTGCAAAAATTAAAACTATTGCTTACAAAGCCTTTCAGGGGGAAAGCCACAGCTAAAAAGGAATATGGATGTTCGCCAGAAGTTGAAAAGAAAACACGACCTGCAGTTGATGCCGCTTTGAAAAAAGAAAAAAAAGAATGGGACGGTTTATTTGCGGATGTTGAAGAAAGGGTGGTTGCTACCAGCAAGCAGGCCGATAGGGTGACTCGTAAGGGTACACAAAACAAGACATTTATTGCAGATGCTTCCGATCCGAATAACATCAGGGTGATGATAAAAGTTAAGCTTAATGGCGACAAAGATGATGTCATAAAAATAAAACAATTGGAAGATGCAATTGAGCGGGCGTCGCATACCAAAGGTTACACGCTTGATATTGTTTTTGTAGATGCGCCGGGGCCTGATGTTTTTGAATTTACAGTGAATTTTTGCCAATGGCCCAATTCCGACAACTGGGCATCCGGGCCCGACACCCTTTCGCACGAAGTACACCATGCGCTGGGGTTAGGCGACAGATATAGTTATATTGAAGCACAAGCGGGTAACCAGGATATAAATTTGGAAATACGGCTGGACTTGTTTGAAGAAGAAATGAACAAGAGCGCACCGAAGGACCTTCCCAATAATCCCAATAGTAAAATGGATACAAACAGCAACCCTTTACTTAATGATGATGTATGTGCTGTAGCACATGACCCGGGCCCCGACCGCGACAAATGTATTGCTGCACGCGACCAGGCCGACCGCGATGGGTTTTGATTAAATGATTCTGCCGAAAGCAAAAGCCTCAAATCTTCTGGTTTGAGGCTTTTTACTTTTGCAAAGTTTGAGAGATCGACTATGACTTGGTTTCAATAACCTTTGTTACTTCAATGGAATCGCCGGTTATTTTACCGTCGATTGTTACATTTTTGCCGGCATATTCTAATACCGATTTTTGGTTTGATATTTTATAAACTTTATCGCCTACAACCAAAACTGCAGTAGCGCCGCCTTTAATACATTGCTTGGCGCAGGCAACACGGGTTGCCGGTGTACACATTGGTGTTTTACTTCCGCCGCAGTGCGAGTCGTCAATGTAACCTGTAAGATGATCGTCGGTAATTGATGAAGCAAATGCCACGCCCATTGAAAAAATAAGGGCAGCTAATAATAAAATCTTTTTCATGGTTTCGTATGGTTTAATTGTTTGGTTATCAAATATAGTAAAAATTAAAAAAAATATCGCATGCGGAAAATATCATTATTTTGCGCCAATTACCAACGATATATTATCAATATAAAAATCTACCTGTGTTATAACAGATGCCCTGTGAATTGCTATCAGCTTGTAGCCATCTTAACCAATATTTACAGACTGAGGAAATATTAACTAAAAATGATAAGCTAATTTGCTTTATTACGCGTTATGTGTACTTGTAATTCATACCTTGCAATAAATGACGGAATACATAACACTATTTAAAGACTGGGTTATCGGCCTGGGTGAAAGGCATGAGGTGGACCCTTTAACCATCGGCAGTCTTTATTTAATAAGTAAGGTGTGTTTTTTCTCGTTCCTTGGCTGGGTGATAAAGAATTTCAGGGCAAAAAAAGCAATCCTTATTCCGCTACTGTTTGCCTCCCTAAGCTTTAGCCTGCCTTACCTGTATCTTATTATTGCCGGGCGCAATATTTCTATTTGGGTATACCTGTTTATTGGTTTGATGTTCATTTATGGCGGATATACGATCTGGAAGAAAATGACAGAAAAGCCTGCCCCGCTGAGCATTTAGGTACCCCACTCCAAACATAAATTTGTCATAATTAGTTTCCGTTAGTACTGTGAGCGGAAAGAATCATATATTTATGTGTTTAAACAGCAATTAAATCAAAATGGAAAACATCAGACTATTTGAGCCCGCGCAGGTTGGAGCTATAACTACAAAAAACCGCATTGTAATGTCGCCAATGACGCGCTGCCGTGCAATCGGCAATGTGCCAAACGATTTAATGGCACAATATTACGGACAGCGTGCAAGTGCCGGCCTTATTATTACCGAAGGCACATCGCCATCGCCAAACGGTTTGGGCTATGCCCGTATCCCGGGTATTTTTAGTGATGAACAGGTTGAGGGCTGGAAAAAGGTAACAGCTGCCGTGCACGAAAAAGGAGGGAAGATAGTTGTGCAATTAATGCATACAGGCCGCATTAGCCATCCGCTGAATTTGCCCGCAGGATCTGAAGTATTGGCACCATCGGCAGTAAAACCTGCCGGCCACATGTGGACCGACGCACAGCAAATGCAGGAATTCCCGGTACCAAAAGCGATGACGACTGAAGAATTGACATCAACCAAAGCTGAATTTGTTACAGCTGCAAAGAATGCAATAAAAGCAGGTTTCGACGGCGTGGAGCTGCATGGCGCCAATGGTTACCTGCTGGAGCAATTCTTATCGCCCATCAGCAATATCCGCACTGACGAATATGGCGGCAGCATTGAAAACCGGGCCCGCTTTGTTCTGGAAGTAGTAAGCGAAGTGGCGGAAGCAATCGGCAAGGACAGAACGGGTATCAGGTTATCGCCATACGGTGTAGCCAGCGATATGCCGCACTATCCTGAAATTGATGCTACTTACACTTACCTGGCCGAAGAATTTAACCAATTGGATATCGCTTACCTGCATGTTGTTGACCATTCGGCAATGGGTGCACCAAAAGTACCAATCGAAATAAAGGAAACCATTCGCGCTAAATTTAAAAATATAATCATACTTGCAGGTGGCCATACCCTTGAAACTGCTGAAGCCGAGTTACAAAGCGGACTGGCAGACCTTGCTGCGTTTGGCAGGCCATTTATTAACAATCCCGATTTGGTGGAGCGCTTCGAAAATGATCATGCGTTATCGGCCGATTTGCATATGGATATGTTTTATACTGCCGATGAGAAGGGATATGTAGATTATCCGGTGTTTCAATAAGTTTAAAGCACAATAACTGAAAAGCCTCAAATTGAACGATTTGAGGCTTTTTGATTATTTAGGGAGTTGGGGGATATTAACCGGCACCATCAAAATGCAGGTGCGTGGTCTTGCGAATAGGAGCTAAATCTCACGCCTGCTTTTTCAAAAACCTATTGGTAAGCCACTTCCTAACCGGCTCATCATATAGTTTCAAGGATGCATAAGCTATGGTAATTGCTACTACCAACACTACAGCGCCACCTAAAAGGCCGGTTTGCATCGGGATTTTATTGTTTACCACCCACGCCAAATGTAAATAGATTAGTGGGTAATGGGTAATATACAAAGGGTAGGAGATAGCCCCCAAAAAGTTGCATACTTTTTTGGTGTATTCATTCGTCATGGTGCCACCTGCGCCTATGGCAACTATTAGCGGGAAAAATATGATGATTGCAACCGACTCGTAGATGCCGTTCATCCACAATTGCGTAGGGCCGCCAAGTCTTGGGATAGCCAAAACAACCAGCAACAGCACACTGCATACCGCAAATGCACCCTTAACATGGATAACTTTACCCACGCGCATCAACAAAACGCCACCAAAAAACGGGAACAGCAACCGGGCGAAGCCTATGTGCATTTGTGTTTTGTCGATGGCCCAACCGCCTATCACGTCGCCTTGCGGTCCCTGTAATAAGTATTGCACCAGCAAACATGCCGAAAGTACCACAAATATGGTAAGCAGCGTTTTCGAAAATTTACGCACGATTACCGCATATAAAATATTACCGATGTACTCGAAAAAGAGAGACCAGGCCGGGCCATCCAAGGGGTTCATCTCGCTCCATCCGCGTATGTCCATTGATATGGGCAGGGGTAACATGGTAAAGCCCACCACCATTACCAGCAGCATTTTCCAAACTGGTGTACCGGCTATGAGTGGGAACACACTACAGGCCTGGAAATAAAAAAGCGCCGCCCCGATGATAGTACCCACAATTACCATTGGCTGCAGGCGGATGAGCCGGCGTTTGTAAAAATCCCATTGCGTCATTTTAGCCCAGCGGTCGTCATAAGCATAGGCTATTACAAAGCCAGAGAGTAAAAAAAAGAAATCGACCGCCAGGTAGCCGTGATTGATGATTTGATGAAAGCGGTCGCCCGAATAGGTTTCAAGTATGTGGAAGATAACCACTGTTACAGCCGCTACGCCGCGCAGCCCGTCAAGAATTTCGTAATGTTTTTTTGGTGGCAGGTACGTGGTAGTTGCGCTCATTCAGGTTAAATTAGTTTAAATTGGATAAAGGGAGTGTTTTACTGCACGCTAATGCGTTTGGCTGACACAATGATAATTAAAAGTACCGGATTTGCAAGGGCGGTTTTAATAAATCCTGCCGGGGTAATTAGTGATGTAAAAAACCGCACCCGGAAACTTAATTTCACTGGGGTTGATTGTTACGCTTGATGAAAAGCGTAGTATTGGCGCGCATCGCTCACCGGCTTATTATAAGTTTGATGAGGAGAGTTATGAAAAGGCTTTAAGGGATGGGTTGGTGTTGGCGTAGTCAAGGGACTACGGACAATGAGGCGGAGCATAAGCCCGTTTTATTATCCAGCGTGGTTTACATATATTAGTAAACTATGAGGCCATCTTTCGTATCTGTATTTATCGGCGCCAGTATATTGTTTTTAGGCGTCATATTGTTTTTTATATGGTATGGTTATAGCTTTTCAAACAACCACGATAATCTTAAAAGGCCGGCTGAATGTATTAACCACGAGTCAACGCGCATATTATTTCACATGAAGGATAAGGGATATGATCTGGCAACCATGATCGACTCTTTTAAAAACAGTAACAAAAACTTTCAATTACCTGATAGTATCGTAACGGGACATGCGGGAGATGAAAGCGGAAAAGTAAACGATTGCTATTGCTGCTGTATAGAAGCATCAGATTATAAGGAAATTTTTTTTGACAGGAAGCCAAAGGAAGTTTATAGAATTGCTATTGAAAAACATAGGTACAACGCTGGTTTTAACACCGAATACTACGATGATATTGGCTTTATTGATATCGTGTACACTTATGCAAACAGCAAATGGCACTGTTCCTTAACTTCAAAACTTGACACTAAGGAGAAACATAGGGTATTAAAAAGATTTAATACGGAGGTGCTGAACAGATTACCCTTAATTAAAGATAAATCAAAAGATTAGGACAGATTATGTTCCAATAGCCTTCCTGCATTTCCCGCATAAAAATATTTGCTCCTGGTCAACCTCTTTTATTGTTCCATTGGCATCATTCATTAAACATCTTTTGTCGCCGCTTGTGCAATGGTTCAAGCCGAGATTATGGCCGATTTCGTGCAGGCAAACCTTGGTTAGCCGGGAATTAAAAAGTTGAGCGGTTGCTTTTCGCTTTAGCCTGAATGTTGATATTACGCAGGTTGTACCGGGCCTGTAGCCTAAGCCGAATATGCCCCATTCAGTACTGTGCCGCTCGGGATTTGCACAGGCTATATCTTTATCGGTTAAAATAAGCAGGTTTTCGCTGGTGTTGTATTTGGATAGTATCCGGTTGGCCTCGTATCGGGTTTTGCTGTCGGCCAGTATGTCATTGGTAAAGTTTATCTGGGGCTTGATTATGCATCTATAGTGATAAAATTGTTCTACGGACGCTTTGACAATGTTAATATCTGATTTATCGACATTACCGAGTGGTTGAATATAAATTACTTTAGGCTCATCATAAAATATTGCGTTTGCTTGCTTTGCAATTGCCGATAGTAAAAGCAAGAAACATAAGGTGTAATGTTTTATTAATAGAATCTTCATTTTTACCAAATGTTAATTAGTAAGTGTTTTCTCCTCAGATAATCTTTCTAATACGCATACGTACTAAGCCGCCAAATATTGCCAAAAAATTCTGCAAATTACAGTACGCGGTACGCTTTGAGTTTAAGTTAACCCATAAAATCAACTGTCTAAAAAGGCGTCCAAAACCACCGTAAATAGCGGCTTCAATATCACGAAACGTTCCTATGGAACGTAAAATGGACATTGAATATTCATTTCTACCGACCATGCGTACCTACGGCACGCTAAAAAATGCTCTTTCGTCCCATAGGTCAATGTCATTAAGTTAAGGGAATTAGCCCCACCTAAATCCTCCCCGGTAGGGAGGACTTGAAAAAAATTAAACGCGGGCGAAGCTAAAGTCTCCCCAACCGGGGGAGATTTAGAGGGGGCTTTACGCTTTGGTTTCCTTAACTTAATGACATTGCCCATCGGGACGTATGGTCGGTCGAAAATACCACACGATTTAGTTTCGTTCCATAGGAACGACTGGTGAATTCGACATTTTGCAAACGGCATAACTTTATGGGTTAACTTAAATTTTTGAGACATCCTGCTCATACAGAAATTGTATGCTTACTCAAGTTTTTGCTTTCCAGGCATTCAAATAGGCATATGACAGGGCGATAAGACATAGCAGCCCCAGTAAAAAGCCGCCCAGCACATCGGTAAACCAGTGTGCGCCGAGATAAATTCGTGATATTGGAACCGAGAAGATCAGCAGTATGGAGAAACCTGCAATGCCGATGCGTAAATTTTTATGCAAACCTTTAAGCTGGTACATTAGCAGAACGAGGAAGCCAAAAAACACAACATAAAACAGTACGTGGCCGCTTGGAAAACTCTGCTGTTGTGTTTTTCCCAGCACCCGTACAAGGGTCGCTGCCGGGCGTGGACGATTGACCAGCAGTTTCACCAGGGTGCTGACGAGGCCTGAAAGTGAACCCAATACAATGAATAGTGCTTCCTTTTTATAACCTGATAAAAGAAATAGCAGGGCGGTAGCGCCAACCAAAATTGCTGAGGCGGGCATGTAGCCAAAGGCGCTGATCCATTTCATCAACAGATCGACCACCAGGTGATGATGCTCCTGTATTTCTTCTGAAAACTCACGATCTATTTTTGACAGGGGATCCAACAGCACAAATGCGGTCAGCAACATAAAGCCTGCGGTTAAACCGCCGACCAGGTACCAGATGAGGTGTTTTTTTATATTTTTCAATCCTGACAAATTTACTGTTCGACTCTGTGGAAATTTAGCATAAAATCAGGCTCCCAACTACTGAAAAATTGTCACCGGCGCTGAAAAAATTTCAGCCGGGACCTGCAAATTATTCATCTGTAAGCCATTGGCACAACGCTTGTTATTGCTAACACAGTTTAATTAATTATTGTTCAAACATTTTTTAAAGTAAAATTTAAAGGAGAAAAGGCCATGACCTTAGTTAAATTCAACAACAATCGTAACCAGTCATTATTGCCAGGCTTTAATGACGTTTTTGACTCTATCTTTAACGACACGTTTTTCAATGACCGGATGGTGGTGCGTGTCCCCGCAGCCAATGTCAGCGAAAGCGAAAACAGCTTTCATGTAGAGCTGGCCGCACCCGGTTTGAAGAAAGAAGATTTTAAACTCAGCCTGGACCGGAACGTTCTGAATATTTCGGTAGAGCAGCGCCGTGAAGACAACAACGATCAGAAAAATTACAGCAAACGCGAATACAGCTACAGTTCGTGGGTGCGCTCGTTTACTTTGCCTGAAAGCGCAAATGCCGACAATATTGAGGCCAGTTATGCCGACGGTGTGCTAAAAATTGATATTGCGAAACGCGAAGAAGCCAAATTGGTACGCCGCCAGATCGAGATTAAATAATAAGGCCGGTAATTTTTTATTGAGAGGGCTCCTGCTTGCAGGGACTCTTTGCTTGTTACAGCCATGGAAACGGAATTTTATATTTTATTGAGTTTAAAAACCACGCAAGGATTTGTGAACTACGGGCAATATTTCCTGGGCGATGACCGCCAAACATCGGCTGCGTTATTTGACCGCCTTAAAGGCGGCCAGGATCTGAGCGCCCCACTGCATATCGACCTGATGGAAACGATTGATGAACTGCCCGTTAGGATCAAAACCATTTGCTGTTCGCTGGAAGAATTGGGAGCCAACTGCAAATTAATTGCCTGCGAGATCTTCCGGTTAAAAACACTGGAGGAAATGCTGTGAAAGATATATTGCTCATCGGTATTTTAATTTGGTTCGTGTCTATACTTTTAAAGCAGGACAGGGATGACGACTGGGCAGGGCAGTTTTAAACGGAGTTTGGTTTTAGAATACGATTATTTGCGATTTTTGCAGAACTTGGATAGCAGGCATCGCAGTTAAAAAATGTTAAAGTTTGAAAGTTTATCATTCCGAAAAATCATGGAGCAAGCGCCTGGATGTTCCGGTAATTTTTTTATTAGGCAATTGGTATAATCTGTAAAGAATTTCCGCATTGTCCGAATTCTCAGAAACCGGACAATGCGGATACCCCGGTGCCAACCAGTTAATTAACCACCGTGAATATTTTACTGTATAAAAACCAACTCATATCCAGCCCAACTCTTTTACTGTCATTTCACTTTCTACGGTGCCAGTGTGAAGGGTGGCTTTAGGTTCGAAGAGCAGGTTAAACACAATTTCGCCATTGGTGTGCGGGCGGTGTTCAACTCCTTTGGGAACGATCAAAATCTCTCCTTCTTTAACCTCAACTGTTCGCCCATCCCTAAAATCCATTAAAAGTGTGCCTTTAAAAACCATAAAAAGTTCGTCTTCGTTTTCATGGCTGTGCCACACAAAGTCGTCCTTAAGTTTACAAAGTTTTACGTATTGGCCGTTGAGTTCACCAATGATGTGGGGTGTCCATTGCTTGTCGAACAATGAAAACTTCTCCATAATATTTATCGACTTTATCTCCTGCATTTTTTTCTTTCAAATTTAGCATTTTCAGCGTTCGTTGGGTTTGATATTTTTCTTGCAAACTCTCCAATAAATATTCCATTTCGCCCCAAATCGTTAATGTGTATTGTTTGTAATAATTAAAAGTACTGATAATCAGCATGTTTCATAGCGTTCCGGGTGTTCCGCTTGTAAAAATGGAACGCTTTGGACCGTGCAACCTGCTATGTACCCTTGCTGTCTTGTTCGATATAATTGCCGGTTGATGCCAGGTGGTTTTACAACTAACATTATGGCATAAACGTAACACCACTTTTACTGTTCCTCACCAATCATTTCCCCTAAATCATTTATATTTGAATAAAACCATCCACCATGAGCCAGATAAAAAAAGAAGACATCAAACAGGAAGTGTTCGACCTGTATGATGATTACGCCCACAGCCGGCTCGACCGGCGCGACTTTGTGCAAAAACTATCGTTATATGCGGTTGGCGGCTTAACCGTGCCCGCTATAATGAGTTTCCTGATGCCCGACTATAAAAATAATATACAGATAAAGGCTGATGACCCGCGCCTGGATTCGGGATATATCACTTATCCTTCGCCAAAAGGCGGTGGGAATATCAAAGGTTTGCTATCCAAACCGAAGGATGCCAAAGGTAAGCTTGGCGGCATTATTGTAGTGCACGAAAACCGGGGCTTAAACCCTTATATTGAAGATGTGGGCCGCAGAGCTGCACTGGCAGGTTTTATCTCGCTCGCGCCGGATGCCCTTACGCCGCTGGGTGGCTACCCGGGTACTGACGACGCCGGCCGTGAGATGCAAAGCAAACGCGACCCCAAAGAAATGCAGGAAGACTTTATGGCCGCATTTGAATACCTCAAAAGTCATAAGGATTGTAATGGCAAAGTAGGGGTGGTGGGGTTCTGTTTTGGCGGCGGCATAGCCAATATGATGGCGGTTCGCGCACCTGATCTTGCGGCAGCTGTGCCTTTTTATGGCAGTCAGCCTGCGGCGGAGGATGTGCCAAAAATTAAAGCGCCCCTGATGCTGCATTATGCATCGCTCGATACCCGTATTACCGGCGGCTGGCCTGCCTACGAGGCTGCTTTAAAAGCAAATGGTAAAAAATACCAGGCCTTTATTTACGACAACGTAAACCACGGCTTTCATAACGATACTACTCCCCGTTATGACAAAGCCGCGGCAGAATTGGCATGGAGCCGGACGATTGGTTTTTTTAAGGAGAATTTGAAATAGCGTGCCTACGTTATACACGCGGTTTAATATAAAAAGCCTCAAATCGTTTGAGGCTTTAATTTTGTATGCTTTCAGATTACCTATTTCTCGCCCGGTATACGATATACCAGTGCATTCACATTTACACCAGCGCCTACCGAAGCAAACACAAGGTTATTACCCGGATGGAAACTGTATCCTGGCATTTCGCCTTTTTCTACCAGGTTATAAAGGGTTGGCAAAGTGGCGACAGAACTGTTGCCCAGCCACGAAACAGTAAGCGGCATTACATTTTTGGTTGGCTGGGGCGCGCCAAAGGCTTCATATAAACGCCTCATCATTGCCTCGTCCATTTTTTTGTTGGCCTGGTGTATCAGCAGCATATCCATATCTTTTATGTCGAGGCCGGCTTTGTCCATACTTTCTTTGGTCACCAGGGGCACCACTTTAAGCGCATGCTCATAAAGCACACGGCCCTGCATCTTCAAAAACAAACGGTCGGGCTGGGGGTGATCAGGATAGTTGGATTTCCCCATTCTTAACACATAGGCTTGTTCGGCCGTGTAAGTATGGCAGTTGGTAGAAAGGATGCCAACCGGCGTATCACTCTCCCGGGCTTCGAGGACTATAGCCCCGGCGCCATCGGCATAAAGCATGCTATCCCGGTCGTGCGGATCTGAAATGCGCGAAAGGGTCTCACCGCCGACGATCAGGACTTTTTTCGCCTGGCCTGAACGGATATACAGATCTGCCTGAATAACCCCCTGCAACCAGCCCGCGCAGCCGAAGGGCAGATCGTAGCAAACGGTTGCGGGGTTTTTAATTCCCAGTCGGTATTTTACACGTGAAGCCAGGGTAGGGACAAATTCACTTCGTGCATTATCTGCCCGGATATCGCCGAAATTGTGGGCGAAAATGATGTAGTCCAATTGCTCCGGATCTGTCCCTGCGTCGCGTATGGCATCTGCTGCAGCAAAGTAGGCAATATCCGAAGCTACCAGGTCATCGGTAACGTAGCGTCGTTCATAAATGCCCGTAATATCACTGAACCCGCGGACAATTTCTTCAGTCGGTCGCCCAAGCTGATTGCCGGTTTCGTCGTAAAAAGTGTTGTTTAAAAAGTCGGTATTGCTGATAACGCGGGTTGGCAGATAGCTGCCGCTTCCGGCAATAACGCTGTAGGTCTGGGTTTTAAGCATCGACATATATGGCTGCACTTGATGGTCTATAATATGGTCACCCGGTTCTTTTAGCCGGCCTGGAAAAGGGGGCCGGTGCTGCAGAAATGGATGGCTTTAAGTTATAAAATAATCTGAACTCCCGGCTTCTTTTTTCCATTATCAGCATAATATGGCTGTAACAGGCCCCTGAGTTTAAAAACCTGGTGGTTTTACACTTGTCAGATCAGGCAAATTTACGATGAATTAGGCGACGATTTAGTGCTTTTGATCACAGTAAATATTGACGGTTGTCAGAAGTTATGTTAGATTTTGCATTCAGCGACATTTCGTATTATATTTTGTTAATTCACGAATTATCGAAAAAATATTTTATTTGTTGTTGTCGTAAATAATTGTATATTAGGTAGTTGTATCGCTGGTATGGTGTTTATGTGATGTAGATCGAAAATCGCTTAACAAGCACAGAATAATTAACGATGATTACGATGAACAGCCTTGACAAAAACACCCGAAAACTAAATAGCTTGCTAACCAAAAGAGTTATTGAGCTGCACAGCAAAGGATATGACTATGATTTCCTGCTATCGGGCAACCAGCATTTGCTGTGCCTGCAAAACAATACCGATTTTAAAGTTACCGATGTGAACATAAACATCATTGACCAGGGTTACGACCAGCTAAGCGGGAGCTATAAGTATGTACACACAATTGATACCGGTAATGGCGAGCGGGGAGTTTTGATTGCTGAAGGGATTTTTACAAACGAAATGGGCGTATACTAAATAGTGGGCGTGGAGTTTGGGTATCTTTTATTCCGATCCATGCAGGCTTGCCAATCAAGCCGATATTGTAAAGGAATGTGCTTTATTGCACCGCGTTTTTATTGTATTTGCTCCTGTACTCAAGCGGTGAAATGCCGGTGATTTTTGCGGAAAACCTTTATATCTAAACAACCCAAAGCCATTCATAATGAGCCTTTATTACCAAACGCCGTTATTTTCGGTTAGGATAACCGGTTCGCCACCTGTGATTAAGATAGTGTGCTCGTGCTGTGCTACATAGCCACCCTTGTCCCCCACAAGCGTCCATCCATCTGACTGAGTCTCTGCAATGGTAGATGCAGTTGAGATAAACGTCTCCACGGCTACCACAGAGTTTTTTTTGAAGCGCTGAAGGTTGAAACGATCGCGATAATTAGCAATTTCGTGGGGTTCCTCATGTAAGCTCCGGCCAACGCCATGCCCTGTTAAATTTTTTATTACTTTAAATCCACGCTTTTTCGCCTCAGTTTCTATGATCAGGCCAATGTCGGCCACGCGTACACCGCCTTTGATATGGCTAATCGCTTTCCGCAATATTTCTTTTGAAGCATTAACAAGGGCTTGATGGCCATGTATATCTCCACCAAGGACAAAAGAACAGCCATTGTCGGCCCAGTAACCGTTTAGTTCAGCCGAGACATCGATGTTAACCAGGTCGCCTTCTTTTAATATTGTTTCAGCTTTCGGTATACCATGGGCAATCTGTTGATTGATGCTAATACAAGTATTGCCCGGAAAATTGTATGTTTTTAAGGGAGCGGAACTCGCCCCATGTTTTTCCAGTATTAAACCGCCAAAATCATCCAGATCTTTAGCCGTCATACCCGGCTTTGCATGATCGATCATTTGCCGCAATGTAAGCGCAACAAGTTCGCTTACCGCTTTCATTCCTGTTAACTCTTCGCTCGTTGTAATAGACATTTTATACGTATTATTGGCCAGGTCATTTGATCCGGGCATTCAAAAATAGTTAAACTTCATTAACTGTAGGTCAAAGCAGTGTACTATTCGATTCCTGTAACGGTGTAACTATGCCTCATAAAAGCAATTCAGTCAGAAAACTAAAAAGCCTCAAATTTCCGATCCAGGGCCTTTTATTATTTTCAAGTAAACGAAAAAAGTCTTTAGACTTGCGACTAAAGACTTTTAAAAGGTAGCGGGAGCAGGACTCGAACCTACGACCTTCGGGTTATGAGCCCGACGAGCTACCAACTGCTCCATCCCGCACTATTTTTATGGTTACGATCTGCCTCATTACTGCAGAAAGGATAAGTTTTTGTATAAGTAGAAGGTTTATCAGGCCTTCTTTGTTTGCATTTAGATTAAAAAAGCCTTTAGCGAACTAAAGGCTTCATTTTTTCTGGGTAGCGGGAGCAGGACTCGAACCTACGACCTTCGGGTTATGAGCCCGACGAGCTACCAACTGCTCCATCCCGCACTGTTTTTTATATGTTGCGATCCGATCATAACTTCGGAAAGTTGCTTCCAATTAGCTAAAAATGCATTTTGCACTCCGTTTTAATTGGACTGCAAAGATATAATTCGTTTCTTTGCAGTCCAAATAATATTTTAATTATTTTTTTATGGCGCATAAGGCAGGTTTCGTGAGTATAATTGGTAAGCCCAACGCGGGCAAATCAACGCTTATGAACGCTCTTGTTGGTGAAAAAATGTCTATCATCACCCCCAAGGCACAAACAACAAGGCACCGCATACTGGGTATTGTTAACGAGGAAGATTACCAGATTGTATTTTCGGATACGCCCGGTGTTATTAAACCGCACTATGCACTGCACGAAAGCATGATGCACCAGGTTGACGGCTCGATTGTTGACGCCGACCTGATTTTGCTGGTTACCGATATTTACGAAGAGTACGACGAAACCGACGTGCTGAAAAAATTGGAGGGCACACAAGCCCCGGTTGCTGTTTTAATTAACAAGGTTGACCAAAGCGACGAAGAAACCGTTAAAGCAAAAGTTGAATTTTGGGAAGAAAAGCTAAAGCCAAAAGCGGTTTTTGCCATATCGGCTCTTAAAGACTACAACGTGCTGGCTGTAATGAATTTTGTGATTGAAAACCTGCCGGAGCATCCAGCTTATTACGAAAAAGATGCGCTTACCGACAGGAATGACCGCTTTTTTGCATCGGAAATGATACGGGCGCAGATTTTAAAGCAGTACAAAAAGGAAATCCCCTACAGCACTGAGGTTATTGTAACTGCATTTGTTGAAGGAGAAAAATTACACCGCATAAGCGCCGAGATTATTGTAGAGCGCGATTCGCAGAAAAATATAATAATCGGTACGGGCGGCAGCATGCTGAAAATAGTAGGTACCTATGCGCGCCGGGACATGGAAGAATTTTTCCAGAAGAAAATATTTTTGGAGATGTTTGTAAAAGTAATCCCCGACTGGCGTAGCAAGAAGAATTACCTGAAGAAGTTTGGGTACGAATAGAGAGTCAAGAATCAAGAGTCAAGAACCAGGATTTTAAGACAAACAGCAAGATTAGCTTTGAGTTAGGGAATAAGAGCCGAATTTAAAAAGCAAAAAATTTAATATATTAGAATTAAGAAAAGAATAAGATAATGCAATTGCGGTTCTCTTGATTCTTGGCTCTTGATTCTCGAATCTAACAAACAAAATGAGCAATATAGTAGCCATAGTGGGCAGGCCCAACGTAGGCAAATCAACTTTATATAACCGTTTAACCGAAACCCGCAAGGCCATTGTTGACGACTTTAGTGGCGTAACCCGCGACAGGCACTACGGTGTTTCTGAGTGGATTGGCCGCCAGTTTACCGTTATAGATACCGGCGGCTATGTGGCCAATTCGGCGGATGTATTTGAGGCCGCCATCCGCGAGCAGGTTATAATTGCCATTGAAGAGGCAACCGTAATTTTGTTTATGGTTGACGTTACCACTGGCATCACCGATTTGGACGATGAAATTGCAAGCATTTTGCGCAAGGGCAAAAAGCCGGTATTTGTGGTAGTTAACAAACTCGACAATAATTCGCAATTATCTGATTCAATGGAGTTTTACAGCCTCGGACTAGGGGAGCTTTATAATATTTCGTCGATGACCGGCTCGGGAACAGGCGAACTGCTTGACGAAGTTGTTAAACATTTTGACGATGAGCCACTGGAAGATAACGAGCGCCCGAAATACGCTATTATCGGTCGGCCGAACGTTGGTAAATCGTCGATAATAAACTCACTGATAGGGAAGGACCGGAACATTGTAACTCCTATCGCTGGCACTACCCGCGACTCCATTCACATCCATTATAATCAATACGGGCATGACTTTATGCTGATTGATACCGCTGGGATGCGCAAGAAAACCAAGGTGAAGGAGAATATCGAATTTTATTCGGTTATGCGTACCATTAAGGCGCTGGAAGAAGCAGACGTAGTTATCCTGATGATTGATGCGGTTGAAGGCATCGAGTCGCAGGACATCAATATATTCCACCTTGCCGAAAAGAATAAAAAGGGCGTGGTAATAGTTGTAAACAAGTGGGACCTTATCGAGAAAAACAACAAAACTGTTAAAGTTTTTGAAGAGCAGATACGTGATAAAATAGCGCCGTTTACCGACGTACCCATTGTATTTACATCGGTTACCGAAAAACAAAGGGTGTTAAAGGTAATTGATACTGCCAACCTGGTGTATCAAAACAAAATCAGGAAAATACCAACATCCAAATTAAACGAAATAATGCTGCCGATAATTGAGGCCTACCCGCCACCATCAATAAAAGGCAAATACGTTAAAATAAAATACATCACCCAGATAGCGGGCTCATCGCCCATGTTTGCGTTTTTCTGCAACCTGCCCCAATATATTAAAGAACCGTACTACAGGTTTATTGAGAATAAGCTAAGGGAAAACTTTGATTTTAACGGTGCTCCGGTTCAGGTATGGTTTAGGCAGAAATAGACACGATTAACAGATTATAGCGATTTGCAGGATTGATTGACGTATCAAATCAATCCTGTATTCGTCAAATCCATAGGTCATTTATTTTAACCCATTGCTGCCTTCTCGGGCCTCACTCTATACCCTCGGCTGCTTCAAAACATTCGCCATCAATCCCATTTGCTGCGTCCATTTCCTTTTAAATTGTTTTAAGACGTAAATTAACTCCGAGTAAAAGCCACTGGCAATTTTATTGTTTTTTTATCATAGCTTTATAAAGCTGATTTAACTGGTGCATTTTTTAGTTGTGTTCCAGTTGAATTAAAGTTGGGATAACCCTAATAAACCCATCAATAAGGCATCAGCGAACCTAAACAACAAATGAAAATTATTTATGTAGCCATTCAATAAAATACGATGTTAAATAAGTTCAGCGCTTCATCTAAGTTATACATGTTGATATTTATTACAGCCGCCAGCTTAGTGGGGCTGGGCTACTATGGTATCATCGAGCTGAAAAAAATGAACGAAAACACCCGGGCGTTGTACGCCGACCGAGTGTTATGTATCCAGCAACTATCTAATGTACGTTTTGAGTATATTGAAGAAATTCTTCCTGTGCCCGGAAATGTTAAAAACCATGTAATTTCGTTTAGTGAAGCAAAACAACGGGTTGAAAAAGCCAAAAGGATTATGGATGCCAATTGGCACAATTACAAGCTCACCTATCTTACGCCAGAGGAAAAACTTTTGGTAAAAAATGCAGACGTAATTAAAAGCCGGACCGACGAGGTGTACAAAACACTTGAATCTATTTTGACCAAACAGGATACCCTGGCTCTTGATAAGTTAATAAAAGAAGAATTTTCTTCGCAATCCCCGCCATTTGCACTAAAAATAAACCAGTTAATGGAATTGCAGGTGCAGGTAGGGAAGAAAATATTTGATGATAACAACCAAATATACCAGCGGGCGCCTCAAAAATTTTTCCTTTTAATATTATTGTCTTTAGTTATTGCCCTATCGCTCTCCTTCTACATAATTAAAAATGTAAAACATCTAATTAACGATATTTTAAAAAGTAGCAACGTTATTAAACAAAGCGAGCGGAAATACCGTTCGTTGCTTGAAAATGCTTCTGATGCGATTTACTTGGTGGATGGCAAGGGGAATTTTGTTGACGTAAACGGTAGCATGTGCAGAATGATAGGGTATTCAAAAGAAGAACTATTGCGACTAAATGTGGAGGGCATTGTAGACACTGAGCAATTAAAAACCGACCCGGTTATTCATGGCGGTCACCACCCTGACAAATCTTTAACCAGGGAACGGCGACTTGCGCGCAAGGACGGGGAAATAATAGACGTCGAAATTAAGGTAACGATGTTTGCTGATAACAGAACATTAGTGATTGCCCGTGATATTACCGACCGGAAAAAAGCTGAAGAACTTATTTTAAGGGAAAAAGCCCTTTCAGAAACAATTATTAACAGTCTGCCGGGAGTATTCTACCTGATAAACGAGAAGGAAGAATACTTGCGATGGAATAAAAATTTTGAAACAATTATCGGCTATAGCAAAGACGAAATACTAAAACTCACTACTAAAGACCTGATTATTAAGGAAGATCTTATAAAAGTTGATGATGCTATTAAAAAAACGTTTTCCGAAGGGTATGCAACTGTTGAGGCCCAGGCAAAAACTAAGGATGGCGCCAATATCCCGTTTTTATTAACCGGCAGCCCTGTAATGTACGAAAATCAGCTCTGTTTGTTGGGAACGGGTATTGATATTTCGTCGCGTATTAAAGCCGAGGATGAGCTAAGGTCATCAGAGCAAAAGTATAAACTGCTGTTTGAGCGGAACCCCTCACCACTTACTATGGTAGCAAAAGATGACCTGTCGATAATTGCAGTTAATGAAGCTGCAGCCAATTTGTACGGGTATACCAGGGATGAGCTTTTACATTCGAGCGCCACCGTGGTCAGGCTTAAAGAAGATTTGGAGCAACAGCGGCTGAATTTTCAAACAGATGTTAGCGAACCTACTGACAGGGGGATAGTAAGGCATGTGAAAAAAGACGGTACGCTAATTTTTGTAAATGTAGTTGTAAGCGATATGATATTTGAAGGCCGGGCGGTAAGGCTGGTATTAACAAATGATGTTAGCGAAAAACTTATTGCCGAAGAAGAGCTACGATCGTCTGAGCAAAAGTATAAGCTTATTTTTGAAAGTAATCCCTCGCCTCTGTGGATGATTGCAAAAGATGATCTTTCCATTATAGCTGTTAATGAAACTGCCATAAATCTTTACGGCTACACAAAAGATGAATTGCTCAATATGAGCGTTAAAGAATTGCGCCCGCCGGATGAACTTGATGAACAACTACAGATTTTTCAGAAGGAAATGGTTGATTCAACAGATATGGGTATAATAAAGCAAGTAAAAAAAGATGGGACCATATTTTTTGTTCAGCTAATATCACATGATATCGTGTTCGAAGGGAGGGCGTTGAGGCTGTCGTTAACTACCGACGTTACTGAACGGTTAAAAGCTGAAGAACTGCTCAAAAAATCAGAAGCTAACCTTAAAACTATTATGGACACTACCGATACCGCTTACGCGTTGTTGGACGAGAATCTTAGCGTGATGGCTTTTAACCAAATGGCTGTTAAATTTGTAAATAGCCAATATAACCATAGCCCCGCGAAAGGTGATCAGCTTGCTGATTATTTCCCAACGGAAAGATTTCCGCAATTCATAAATTATGCCAAAGAAGTGTTGAAAGGCCGAAATTTAAGTTATGAAATTAACTATCCGCAACCCGATGGGTCGGTACTTTGGTTCTATACCAGGCTGTTCCCTATAACTAACGATAAAAATGAAATATTTGGCTTAATGCTGGCATTATCGGATATAACTGAAAGGAAAAATTCAGAAGATAACCTGAAAGCAGCTTACCAACGGATCCAGGATCATATAACCAGTATAAAGGATATGGCTTGGAAGCAATCGCACCTGATACGGAGCCCCCTGGCTAATTTAAAAGGTTTAGCTGCAATGTTAGGCGACAACCCATCGGACGATGAAATACTTCAGTACATCCAGGCGGAGTTGGAGAGACTGGACAAAGTGATTATTGACATGGCCGAAGACGCGTCGGTTCATGACATTTAAGTAAAACAAACTAATCCTGTAAATCTATTCAATCCCTAAATCGTGTTTATTTTACCGCATCAATAGCCTTTATAAGTAACATCGTCGCTGTTTATAGCCTCGAAGTTAACACGATGCAAAAATTTTAATGATTTACAGGATGCTAAAAACAAACTAATCCTGTAAATCTATAATCCCTAAATCGTGTTTATTTTACCGCCTCAACAGCCTTTACAAGCGTAATATCGTCGCTGTTTATAGCCTCGAAGTAGGCATTATCACCCCATTTAAAACGGGCGGCATTGGCTTTTACCAGGGTTTTAATGGTCGATTTTGATTGCGCCAGTTCGCGCGAGTCAATCTCTTTGATGGTTTTTGAAACATACAATATAAAGTTATTGAGCTCGCTATCGCTCATATTATATTGCTTTATAAAATCTTCTGCCGATGCAAACTGGCTTAGTTTGGGCTGCAGCTTATCAATTACATATGCCGAAAAAAGTTGCTGGTCGCCCAGCGTCTGCACCAGATAGGTGTTCCCGGTTGTGTCGGCTGGTACAAAAACATCGGGCATTATGCCGCCTCCGCTGAATACTTTGCGGCCGTTTGCGGTATGGTAGGTCGACGGGCGTTTAAAAATGCTGTCATCCAAATTGCTTTGCGCCGAAAATAATTCGCCTTTGCGCATCCGTTCGGCAATTTCATTATGATAACTATCTACACCGCCCTTATACGATTTTTGGATTGAGCGCCCCGAAGGTGTGTAATACCTGGCAATAGTTAAATTAACAGCCGAACCATCGTCAAACGAAAACTGCTGTTGAACAAGTCCTTTACCAAACGAACGTCGGCCGACAATGGTAGCCCTATCCAGGTCCTGCAATGCGCCGGCCAGTATCTCGCTTGCGGATGCCGAATATTCATCAATAATTACAGCCAGCTTGCCTTGCTGGAAAGTGCCGGAATCTGTTGCAAAATAATCGCGACGGTCTTCGTGTATGCCCTGGGTATAAACAATCAGTTTGCCTTTGGTTAAAAATTCATCGGCCAGGGCGGTAGCTGCGTTCAGGTAGCCGCCGCCGTTCTGCCTTAAATCCAGCACCAGCTTTTGCAGACCTTTTGCCTTTAACTTGCCTATGGCATCCCTAAAATCGGCATCGGTAGTCAACGCAAACTTGCTGATTTTTATGTAACCAACGCCGGGCGCAGCCATGTATGCAGCATCAAGACTGCTGGTATTAACATGCCCGCGTTTTAGTGTGTATTGTTTTTTTATGAGTGAGTTTGGCGGCACAACTGTAACCAATATCGCCGACTTATCGTCGCCGCGCAAAGCTTTATTAACCGATTTTGTGGTAAGATGTGTACCCGAAAACTTTTTGTTATTTACCTCTAAAATCCTGTCGCCGGTAATCAGTCCGGCATTTGCCGCAGGCCCGCCGGTGTAAATTTGAGTAATAACCAGGGTATCGCGCAATAACTGGTATTCAAGGCCGATACCGGTAAAGCCACCGGCCAAACCTTCATTTAGCGAAGTCGCGCGTTGTTCGGGCAGGTAAAGCGAGTGCGGGTCGAGGTTTTGAAGAAGGTTGTTTACAGTTGCACCCTCAATACTATCGACATTTACAGAGTCGACGTAACTATCTTTTACCAGGTTTAGTACCTTTGATATCTTATCGCCGTCCTGCATGGAGAAGCCCAGGCTTTGGTTCATAAGGCTGTGGTTACTGATAAACAACCCTATAGCTATTCCCAGCAACACCAATACCATCGTCCTGAAAATTATTCCTGCAGCTCGTTTCATTGTCTTATTAATCACAAAGTTAAATAAAAGTCCGGAAAGTCAATAAAGTCCGAAGTCTGAAAAGTCGGGAAAGACAAAAAAGATATAAAGTGCAGAAGTTAGGTACTTGTCAGGGAATTGTTAAACGTTGACCCGGCACCGCAGTGTCTTCCGGACTTTTCCGACTTTCCGGACTTTTCCAACTTTTTTTCAAATCTTTTTCCTCAATTTTGTCCCATGGAAAGAACCACCGAAAAGGATTCGCATTACAACAACCTGGAACAAATGCCGGTGTTGCAGATTCTTGAGAGTATCAATCGTGAGGATCAAACGGTGCCACTGGCGGTGGCAAAAGCGCTGCCGCAAATAGAGGCGCTGTCGATAATTACAGCGGCCAGGATGAAGGAGGGGGGGAGGCTGTTCTATATTGGTGCAGGTACCAGCGGCAGGCTTGGAGTGGTTGATGCTTCGGAATGCCCGCCTACATTCGGCGTACCGTTTGATTGGGTGGTTGGTATTATTGCCGGCGGCGATGGTGCTATACGCAAAGCGGTTGAGTTTGCTGAAGACGATACCGAACAAGCGTGGCTCGACCTTAAAGCCTTTGATATTACTGAAAACGATGTGGTGGTGGGCATAGCGGCATCAGGCACTACGCCTTATGTTATTGGCGGTTTAAAAGCTGCCAACGAACACGACATTGTTACCGGCTGCATTGTTTGTAATACCGGCAGCCCGGTGGCAGCCGTGGCCAAATACCCGGTTGAAGTGGTTACCGGCCCCGAGTTTTTAACGGGCTCAACCCGGATGAAGGCCGGTACTGCGCAAAAGCTGGTTTTAAATATGCTGAGCACCAGCGTAATGATACAACTCGGGCGCGTTAAAGGCAATAAAATGGTTGATATGGCTTTGACAAACAATAAGTTGGTAGACCGCGGTACACGCATGGTAATGGCCGAAACCGGCTTGGACGAACAAACCGCCGCAGATTTACTTGCCAAATACGGAAGCGTAAGGAAAGCGGTGGATAGCCTGGGGAAATAATGTGCAGATGTGGAAATGATGTGCGGATATGCAGATGTGCGGATGAATAAATTAAAATATAAAATTAAAAGTCTCCCCTTTAGGGGAGATTTAGAGGGGCAAAGGGGCAAAAATGCACGAGATAGAACCATATTATAAATGGCGCGATGATTATGTAGCAGCGGAGGATGAGTATTCGCCGTTTTATGCTACGGAGTATAGTGAGTTCGAGTTTGATAAACAGGTTTACAATTACTTGCTGCACCCGCAGTGGGATTCATTTGGCTCAAATACCTTGTATATGAAGGTGTTGTTTGCTGACTATGAGCGTGGCTACTCGATAATTGAGTTTATCGGTGAGTGGAATGATGCTATCAACAACGACATTATGTTATTGAAGCGCGAGATTTTGGAGCTGATGATCGATAACGGCATCAATCATTTTATTTTGATCGGGGAGAATGTACTCAATTTCCATTCTTCGGATGATTGTTATTATGAGGAATGGTTCCAGGATGTGGAGGATGGCTGGATAGCCGGAATCAATTTCAGGGACCATGTAATTGACGAGTTTAAACGGAACAATATTGACTACTATATCAACTTCGGCGGCGTGCTCGACGACTTGAACTGGCGGACTTTAAAGCCTTTGCAGGTGTTTAAAAAGGTTGAGGAACAACTGACAAAAAGGCTGAATTGAGCATTGGGGTACGAGAATTGATATATTGACGTTAGTATTTGAAATTATGAGCTATCGGGTGTGAAACCGAAATTAAAAATCTCGCATCTCTTGTCTCAAATCTCATAACTACTAATTACATTTGAACAATAAATCTTTAAAACAAAAAATGGAAATTAACAACCCTAATTACGATTTCAACAACGTAATACAAATTAATGATACTGATGCCTCACGTAAGTTCTTAGCGAGCGTATTTATGTGGATGTTTGTGGCATTAGGTGTTTCTGCCGGAATCGCCTATTTATTTAATGCCGACCAAGGTTTGCGGTCGATAATTCAGGATCCAACAACAAATAGCATAACAGGTATCGGCCTGCTGGCAATGATATCACCGCTTATTTTCGTTTTGGTAATGCGCTTCGGACTAAACCGTTTATCATACGGTGTACTGGCACTTATTTTTGTAGCCTACGCTGCCGTAACTGGTATTAGCTTTAGCATTATACTTAAAGTATACACAGATTCTTCTGTTTTAGGCGTGTTTTTGACGTCGTCGGTAGTATTTGGTATAATGGCAATTGCCGGTTACACAACTAAAACAGACCTTACCAAATTTGGTTCTATTTTAATCATGTTCCTCATAGGTATTATTGTGGCATCGTTAGTAAATATGTTTATACACAGCACTGGGTTAAACATGTTAATCAGCTACATCGGTGTTGCTGTATTTGTAGGCTTAACAGCATACGATGTGCAAAAGCTAAAACAAATTGGCGCCGGCTTAACTTATGGCGATGCTACAGCATCGAAGATGGCGTTGATGGGTGGCTTAACGCTGTATCTTGATTTTATTAACCTGTTCCTTTTCTTACTGCGTATTTTCGGCAGAAGAAGGTAATCAGCATAAGTACTTTTATAAAAAGCCGGTGAGGAGACTTAATAAATTTTTATTAACCTTTTTACCGGCGTTTTTATTGATGGTAAGCGTGCAGGCAGCAGCGCCGCACATCGATACCGCCCGCACCCGCGAAAAGGCCAAACAAGCGCTGGCATTTTGCCGCCAAAAAGGCTTTGATACCAAATATTGTATTTTAATTGATATGAACCTGCCCTCGGGGGTCAGGCGTTTTGTGGTGTGGAATTTTGGCAAAAATAACATCCTGCTTTCGGGCCTGGTAAGCCACGGCTGCGGCAAAATGCCATGGTCGGGCATGTGGTCAAAAGATAAGCCAGAGTTTAGCAATGCGGATGGCAGCCATTGCACGCCGCTGGTCAAATACAAAATAAACAACCGTGCTTATAGCGCCTGGGGTGTTCATGTAAAATATTATTTAGATGGATTGGAAAATACCAACAGCAATGCGTTGGTAAGGCAAATCGTGTTCCATTCCTGGGAAGAAGTAGCCGAAAATGATGTTTACCCGTTCGGTACGCCCGAAGGCTGGGGCTGCCCTGCGATTTCAAACAATACCATGAAAATTGTAGACGGGCTATTGTGTAAACAGAAAAAGCATTGGCTGATGTGGATATACTGCTGAAGAGCCAAGAGTCAAGAACCAAGAGTCAAGAAGCGCAAAAAACAAGAGTCAAGAACCAAACCAAAACCTAAAGGTGGAATGCGGATTTTTCTGTCTTGGCTCTTGATTCTTGACTCTTTGCTCTCGTTCTTTTCTTATCCTATGACAACTAAAACCTATTGCAACTTATTTCATTAATACGCATCTTTGTGATGCTTATGGAGAAAGACGGAGGGACAGACCCTGCGATGTCTTAGCAACCTGTACTTACAAGGTGCTACATTCTACCCGGCAGCCAAACGGCCCCGGGAAAGATAAGCGAAAGTCAAACTAACACCCGACTTTTCGAGATAAGCTTTTTACAGTTTGCAGTTGCCAGTTTGCAGTTAACTAACTGTGATGTTATAGTCGCAAACTGCGAACTGGTAACTGCAAACTGGCAACTGCCAACTGAACAAAATGGATATTAGAAAAGAATTAGAGAAACGCATCCTGGTTATTGACGGGGCAATGGGGACGATGATACAGCGCTACCAGTTGAAGGAGGCTGATTTTCGTGGGGAAAGGTTCCGTAATCACCAATCGGATTTGCAGGGCAACAACGACCTGCTGAACATAACACGCCCGGATATTATCAAAGCCATTCATGCCGAATATTTGGATGCGGGTGCAGATATTATCGAGACCAATACCTTCAGTACACAACGTATATCGCTGGCCGACTACCATATGGAAGAGCTAGCTTACGAGCTAAGCTACGAGGGTGCCCGCATTGCCCGCGAGGTTGCTGACGAATACAATAAAAAAACACCCAACAAACCACGTTTTGTTGCCGGCGCTATCGGGCCCACAAACCGTACTGCTTCTTTATCACCTGATGTAAACGACCCGGGTTACCGCGCCGTTACTTTCGACGATCTTGCCGAAGCTTATTATGAGCAGGTGAGGGGTTTGGTTGACGGTGGTTCGGACTTGCTGATTGTTGAAACCATATTCGACACATTGAATGCGAAAGCAGCTTTGTTTGCAATTGACCGTTACCGGAACGAATGTAAGGCTGCCGGCAAAGATTTTGTACCTTTCCGTGGCTTAGGTGCCATCATGATTTCGGGTACAATTACCGATGCATCAGGACGTACCCTGTCGGGCCAAACCGTTGAAGCTTTCTGGGATTCGGTGAGTCATGCTAATTTGTTATCTGTTGGCTTGAACTGTGCTTTGGGTGCAAAAGAAATGCGCCCGCATATTGAAGAATTATCTGAAAAAGCTAATGTTTATATTTCGGCTTATCCAAATGCTGGGTTGCCAAATGAGTTTGGTCAATATGACGAAACTGCGCACGAAACAGCGCACCAGGTTGATGATTTTATAAAAAACGGGCTGGTTAATATAGTTGGCGGCTGTTGCGGCACTACGCCGGAGCATATTAAATGTATTGCTGAAAAAGCTGCTAAATATCCGCCACGCAGGATACCCGAGATAGAACCTTTCATGAGGTTGAGCGGACTGGAAGCAGTTACTATTACGCCTGAAACTAATTTTGTAAACGTAGGTGAGCGTACCAACATTACAGGTTCGCCAAAGTTTTCGAAGCTGATTTTGGCCGAAGATTATGAAGCTGCCTTAACCGTTGCCCGCCAGCAGGTGGAAGGCGGCGCCCAGGTTATCGACATTAACATGGACGAGGGCATGATTGACTCGGAAGCTGTGATGGTGAAATTTTTAAACCTGGTGGCATCCGAGCCAGATATTGCCAAACTGCCGATAATGATTGACTCATCCAAATGGACGGTTATTGAGGCTGGTTTGAAATGCATCCAGGGTAAAGGTATCGTAAACTCGATATCGCTGAAAGAAGGCGAGGATAAATTTAAAGAGCAGGCCCGCAAAATACTAAGCTACGGCGCGGCCAC
Organism: Mucilaginibacter flavidus; assembly: GCF_024055575.1. Taxonomy (GTDB): domain Bacteria; phylum Bacteroidota; class Bacteroidia; order Sphingobacteriales; family Sphingobacteriaceae; genus Mucilaginibacter; species Mucilaginibacter flavidus. The sequence continues at coordinate 145,572 of NZ_JAMXOE010000004.1, forward strand.
AGTTGTAATGGCTTTTGATGAAACCGGCCAGGCCGACTCGTTACAGCGCCGCATTGAAATTTGTAAACGCTCGTACGATATATTGGTGAATGAAGTAGGTTTCCCGCCGCAGGATATCATTTTCGACCCAAACATTTTAACGGTTGCTACCGGGCTGGAAGAACATAATAACTATGCAGTTGATTTTATTGAAGCTACCCGCTGGATAAAGCAAAACCTGCCTTATGCTAAAGTAAGTGGTGGGGTAAGTAATATTTCGTTCTCGTTCCGCGGTAATAATACGGTACGTGAGGCTATGCACTCGGCTTTCCTGTACCACGCCATAAAGGCAGGGATGGATATGGGTATCGTAAACGCCGGGATGCTTGAAGTTTACCAGGAGATACCGAAAGATTTGCTGGAGCTGGTTGAAGACGTATTGTTAAACCGCCGCACGGATGCTACCGAACGCTTGGTTGAGTTTGCCGATACCATAAAAACAAAGGGCAAAGTTATTGAGCGCGATGAGCAGTGGCGCAAAGGAACGGTGCAGGAACGCTTATCGCACGCCCTGGTTAAAGGTATAATTGAATACCTCGACGACGACGTGGAAGAAGCGCGCCAGGCATATGCCAAACCGCTGGAAGTTATTGAAGGCCCGCTGATGGACGGTATGAATATAGTAGGCGACCTATTTGGTGCTGGTAAAATGTTTTTGCCGCAGGTGGTGAAATCAGCCCGTGTAATGAAAAAGGCTGTGGCTTATTTGTTGCCGTTTATCGAGCTGGAAAAGCAGCGGGTTATTGATGCCGGCGAAGACAGCAGCGGGAGCAGGGCCAACGCCGGCAAGGTGTTGATGGCTACCGTAAAAGGCGATGTGCACGATATTGGTAAAAATATTGTAGGTGTGGTGCTGGCCTGCAATAACTTCGAGGTGATTGACCTTGGGGTGATGGTGCCCGCCCAACGCATTATAGAAGAGGCAAAAAAACAAAATGTAGATATTATCGGCCTTAGTGGGTTGATAACACCATCACTGGATGAAATGGTGCACTTTGCCAAAGAGATGGAGCGCGAAGGTTTTACGATCCCATTGATAATTGGCGGGGCAACTACCTCGCGTATACATGCAGCAGTAAAAGTGGCGCCGAATTATTCCGGGGCGGCAATCCACGTACTGGATGCATCGCGTAGCGTAACTGTTTGCAGCAGTTTGATGAACAGGGAAAATCGCGAGGGCTACATACAGGGAATAAAAGATGAGTATGAAAAAGCACGCGAGGCGCATTTAAACAAGCGTTCGGATAAACGTTTCGTAACTATAGAGGAGGCACGTAAGGGTGGGTTCCAGATTAGCCTGGATGGTGATGTGGCGCAAAAACCAACTTTTACCGGCACTAAAGTATTAGAAAACTTTCCGCTGGAAGATCTGCTGCCATACATCGACTGGACACCATTTTTCCATACCTGGGAATTGCGCGGCAGTTACCCGAAAATATTTGCCGATAAATTTGTGGGCGACGAAGCCAAAAAGCTTTTCGACGATGCGCAGGTGTTATTGAAAAAGATAGTGGATGAAAAATTGCTCCAGGCCAACGGCGTAATCGGTTTTTGGCCGGCTAACAGCGTTGGTGATGATATTGAGCTGTACACCGACGAAAGCCGTAAAACCGTGCTTAAAACCATTCACACCTTGCGCCAACAGGCAGAGAAAGTTAAGGGTGAACCATACTATGCACTGTCGGATTTTATCGCCACAAAAGAAAGCGGCGTGCCCGATTACTTTGGAGGTTTTGCAGTAACAGCGGGCTTGGGCTGCGATGAACTGGTAGCCGAATTTGAACGCGACCATGACGACTACAACAGCATAATGGCCAAAGCCCTTGCCGACCGATTGGCGGAAGCCTTTGCTGAAAAAATGCATGAACTGGTTCGTAAACAATACTGGGGTTACTCCACAGGCGAGCAGTTAAGCACTGATGACCTGATCAAAGAAGAATACCAGGGTATTCGCCCGGCGCCGGGTTATCCTGCCTGTCCGGATCATACCGAAAAAACAACGCTGTTTGAATTGCTGAAAGCTGAAGACAATGCCCACATGCACCTTACCGAAAGCCTGGCTATGACACCGGCCGCTTCAGTAAGCGGGTTTTACTTCGCACATCCACAGGCCCGGTATTTTGGTTTGGGAAAGATTGGCAAAGACCAGGTTGAAGATTACGCAAAACGAAAAGGCATGGATTTGGAAACCACTGAGAGGTGGTTGGGTCCAAACCTCAACTATTAAAAATATAAAACTTTGTCATTGCGAGGTACTAAGTAATCTCGTAGCTATGCATGTCCGCCTTGCACAGTTCGCGATTGCTTAGTACCTCGCAATGACAAGATAGAAAAAATACCATATCTGAATCATACTAATGAAGATTGTTGACCATATTAAAAACGCAAACGGAAAAACACTATTCTCGTTCGAACTTATTCCACCGCTAAAGGGGCACAGCATACAAGGTTTGTACAATGCGATAGATCCGTTGATGGAGTTTAAGCCGCCATTTATTGATGTTACATCGTTGCGTGAGGACTTTATTTATAAACAGCACGATAATGGTTTGCTGGAGAAGCTGAGCTATCGAAAACGCCCCGGCACCATTGCAATTTGTGCAGCTATAATGAACAAGTATAAGGTTGATACCGTTCCGCATTTGCTGTGTGGCGGCTTTACTAAAGACGAAACCGAGAACGGCCTTGTCGACCTGCAGTTTTTGGGTATCGAAAACGTGTTGGTGTTGCGTGGTGATGCCCGTATAGCCGACGCATCATTTGTGCCAACTCCCAACGGGCACTGTTACGCTACCGATTTGCTGCAACAGGTTGTAAATATGAATAACGGCATTTACCTGCACGAAAACCTGGGCGAGAACCTTAAATCAGATTTTTGCGTCGGTGTTGCCGGCTATCCCGAAAAACACTTTGAGGCGCCAAACCTTAAATCGGATTTTAAATACCTGAAACAAAAAGTTGATATGGGCGCCGGGTTTATAGTTACCCAAATGTTTTTCGACAACCAGAAATACTTTGATTTCGTGAATAACTGCCGCGCAAACGGAATAAATGTTCCTATCATTCCCGGGCTGAAACCAATTACAACATCAAAGCAACTGGTTAATCTTTCCAAAACATTCCACATTGATATGCCCGAGGATTTGTGCGATTTAATAACCGGTTGCAAAAACGAAAAAGATGTAAAAGAAGCGGGTATTGAATGGATGATAAACCAATGTAAAGAGCTGATGGCGTTCGGAGTACCTGTGCTGCACTTCTACACCATGAGCAACGCCGGGCCTACCAGGAAGATTGCGGAAGCGATATTTTAGGGCGCACTTACTACTATCGTCATTGCGAGGAACGAAGCAACCTCTACGCGTGCTAATTAAGAAGTAAAAAATTTATGGCGACCTGTCAGCCGCATTTTGGTATTCATAAACATTCCGGTTCCTGAATGTCCTGTGTAGAGGTTGCTTCGTTCCTCGCAATGACGAGCGGAAAATGCTGCACTGGAAAAGACTGCGCGTAAAAAAAGCCGGCTGCAAAGACACAGCCGGTTAATTGATATTTTTCTTCACCATGGTCCGTCGTCTATGGACTAATCTACCACACCTTCGTCCTGTCCTCAGGTTTTTTATACAGCTTATCGCCAGGCTTTATATTAAATGCTTTGTACCAGGCGTCAATATTTGTTAAAGGCGCCATCGTGCGGTATTGCTCTGAGATTTAAGGTCAAATCCGGCGTTTTCGGGTTGTCCTTGTTTTTTGTGTGCACCTGGGCAAAAGCGCTGGCCGAAAGGCATAACAAACCCGCCAGCATAAAGTGTTTTATGTTTTGTTTCATAATCAGCTACGGAAAAACTAAAGTTAATAAATTACGAAGCAAGGCTGCAAGCCGGCAGGGGGGGATGGTTACTTATTAAACCATTTTATCAAAAAAGATGATCGCGCTCTTTTGAGTATTTCCAATAAAAAACGGTGTAAATGCAGTGTTTTAGCGAACATTTCGCGTTGTTTATAGATTAAACTTTTTAATTGTAAAAATATTGTGGCAGGCGGGAAGAAGTCCATGGACCATAGTCCATAGACCATCGAAGCGTATGGAATGACGGTAGCGCTACTTTACGGCGCTTTGATATACTTTCCGGTAAAAACTATGGTCTATGGTCTATCGACTATGGACTTTCTTTTTTAAATTTGCACCCTATGAGTATTTCTAAAACATACCTGCCGCAAGAGACTGAAGAAAAATGGTACAGCTACTGGTTAAAGCACGATTTTTTTAAATCGGTGCCTGATGAACGCGAACCTTATACTGTTGTAATCCCTCCGCCAAATGTAACAGGTGTGCTGCACATGGGGCATATGTTGAATAATACCATACAGGATGTACTGGTTCGCCGCGCGCGTATGAAAGGCAAAAACGCCTGCTGGGTGCCCGGCACCGACCATGCCAGCATTGCTACCGAAGCAAAAGTTGTTGCTATGCTTAAAGAGCGCGGCATCAGCAAAAAAGACCTTACCCGCGAGGAGTTTTTGGCTTATGCCTGGGAATGGAAAGAAAAATACGGCGGCATCATCCTCGATCAGCTAAAAAAACTCGGTGCATCATGCGATTGGGACCGCACCCGCTTTACCCTTGAGGACGATCTTTCTGCTGCGGTTATAGACACCTTTATCCATCTGTATAAAAAGGGCCTAATTTACCGCGGAGTTCGTATGGTAAACTGGGACCCGCAGGGCAAAACTGCGGTAAGTGATGAAGAGGTTATACGTAAAGAAGTTAATCAGAAACTTTATTATATACGGTATAAAGTCGTAAGTTCTGAGTCTGAAGCCTTGAGTCAGGATTACTTAACAATAGCTACAACTCGTCCTGAAACCATTATGGCTGATGCCGCTATCTGTATCAACCCTAATGATGAGCGCTACACGCATTTGCACGGAAAGAAAGTATTGATACCGCTTATTAACAGGGAAATTCCTGTTATACTGGACGAGTACGTTACCATGGATTTTGGTACCGGCTGTTTAAAGGTAACCCCGGCGCATGATCTGAATGACTACGAGTTGGGCCAAAAGCATAACCTGCCAGTTATTGATATTTTAAATGACGACGGTACGCTGAACGAAAAGGCGCAAATACTGGTTGGTGAAGACCGTTTCGCGGCGCGTAAAAAAATAGCTGTCCTGCTTGAAGCTGATGGTTATTTAGATAAGATTGAAGACTACAAATCGCAGATTGGATTTTCGGAACGTACGGATGCGGTTATTGAGCCAAAGCTATCTATGCAATGGTTTTGCAAAATGACCGAAATGGCGCAGCCTGCTTTGGACTATGTGCTGAAAGGCGAAATAAAGCTAATACCTGACAAGTTTACCAATACCTACCGTTACTGGATGGAAAACGTGAAGGATTGGTGTATAAGCCGCCAGCTTTGGTGGGGACAGCGAATACCTGCCTGGTACCTACCAAACGGCCAATTTGTAATTGCCAAAAGCAAGGAAGAAGCATTTGAGGAAGCAAAAACCAAGAGTCACGGAATTAGCATAGATGAATTGGTGCAGGAGGAGGATGTAGTCGATACGTGGTTTTCGGCCTGGCTGTGGCCGATATCGGTATTTGATGGTTTTAAGGACCCGAACAATGCCGATATCAACTATTATTACCCTACTAACGATTTGGTTACTGCGCCAGAGATACTGTTCTTCTGGGTAGCCAGGATGATTATGGCCGGGCATGAGTTTAGGGGCGAGGCGCCGTTTAAAAACGTTTACTTGACGGGGATAGTAAGGGATAAGCTGGGTCGCAAAATGTCGAAATCATTAGGCAACTCGCCGGACCCGTTGGCATTGATAGAAAAATTTGGCGCTGACGGTGTTAGGGTAGGGATGCTGCTTTGTTCGCCCGCAGGTAACGATTTGATGTTTGATGAAAGTTACTGCGAGCAAGGACGGAATTTCGCCAACAAAATATGGAACGCATTTAAACTGGTTAAAGGCTGGGAGGTTGACGAAAAGCTTGAAAGCCCGAATGCCGTTGCCATTGAATGGTTTGAAAGCCGTTTCAACCAGGCTTTAACAGAGATTGAAGGCAACTTTACGCAGTTCCGCCTTTCTGAGGCTTTAATGAGTACCTATAAACTGGTATGGGACGACTTCTGTGCCTGGTACCTGGAGATGGTGAAGCCGGCTTACCAGCAAGATGTTGAAAAACAAGCTATTGATAGTAAAACCTATTCGGCTACGGTTCGTTTCTTTGAGAATATCCTGAAAATACTGCATCCGTTTATGCCATTTATTACCGAAGAGCTGTGGCATGACGAGCTGTTTGGGGCGAGATCTGAATTTGATTGTTGCATAGTTGCCCAATTACCGAAAGGTGGGCAAATAAATACCCGGCTGCTTGATGAGGTGGAAATTGTGAAACAAATTATAACGCAGGTACGCAACATTCGTAATGCAAAACAAATATCACCAAAAGAAAAATTGGGTCTTTCGGTTAAAGCAAACTCGCAGGTTGATTATAAAGTTTATGAATTAATTATAACTAAACTCGCCAACACCAGCGCGCTTGATTTCGTTACCGACAAGCTGGCACAGGCTGCGGGCTTTATGGTCTCAACCGATGAGTTTTATGTGCCTTTGGAGGAGAAAATTGACCCTGTTGAAGAGTGCGCAAGACTGCAAAAAGAGAAGGATTATTTGACTGGATTTTTAAAGGCGGTTAACTCAAAGTTAGGTAATGAGCGCTTTATGGCTAATGCAAAACCCGAAATTATTGAGGTTGAGCTAAAGAAAAAGGCCGATGCGGAAGCCAAGTTGAATATAATTGAAGAAGGCATGACGGCTTTGGCTTGCTAATTGCATATCTGTTTGCGATAAATTATGATGAGCAGGGGGTTTACTTTTCTACACCTCTTGCTAATATTGAATTTTATAGGCAACTTTAACAGATTAGTGCTACATTAATGAGCAAGGACGCGGACTTTTTTAACTTTTCCTTATCCAACATACTCTCGACCGAACAATCCATCCTCGACAAGGCTCGTATCCGCCTGCTTTATTATGGCCTTTGGATAGTGATGGTAGTTGTAGCGGGCTTGTTTCTAAGCGTTTATTTTCAACACCTTGAGTTTTTAACGGTTACCGCAGCAATTGTTTTTTTTTGCGTTGTATGCCTGTTTAAATACCTTACTTATAAACCTGAATGGCGGGTGATATCACATGCGTTGCTGATAATTGCAACGTTGATAAATTTATCCAATGTTTTTATTACCATTCAAAAGGTTGATATTATTACCATACAGGTTATTTTGCTGGTGCTGTTGTTTAGTTATTACATGCTTGGGCAACGTGCCGGGTTAGGGTATTCGTTACTTAATATTATTCCGGTACTTGCCTTTTATGTTTTAAACTATAATCAAAGCTACTTTATCCCACTAAGGCCCGAGGAACTTGACCAGTCGACAATCATCATTAGTATGTTTGCCAACTTTATTATTATCATTTATATCCACAGCCATTTTTACAGTGCATTCTTGAAAAACATCAAGGAGCTTAAGCAAACCAGCGAGGACCAGGCGGTTCTGAACGCCAAACTGGAACTGACAATAAGCAAAGCCGAAAAATCATCACAGGTAAAATCAGAGTTTTTGGCTACCATGTCGCACGAGATCCGCACTCCCCTGAATGCAATAATAGGGATGAGCAACCTGATGATAATGGCTAACCCGCGACCAGATCAGAAGGAAAATCTTAACGTTTTAAAATCCTCGGCAAATAACCTGCAATCTATCGTAAACGATGTACTCGATTTTAACAAGATAGAGGCAGGCAAGGTGATTTTCGAGACCGTGAAATTTAACTTCGTTGATTTAATGCAAAATATTTGCGGTGCACAAAAGCTAAAGGCAGAAGAAAAAGGACTGTCATTTACTTTAAAAATAGACCCGGTGCTTCAAAAAAGGGTGCTTTTTGGCGATCCCACCCGGCTTACACAAATACTGTTTAATCTTGTAAGCAACGCTATTAAATTTACCCGCGAGGGCAGCATTTATGTGAAGGCGTTTTGCTACGAAGACCGTAACAATAAATTAAGGATCACCTTTACCGTTAAAGATACCGGTATCGGCATCGACAAGAATAACCTGCAAAGCATTTTTGAACCCTTCACCCAGGAATCAATAACTACAACGCGTCAGTACGGCGGTACAGGTATGGGGCTTGCAATTGTAAAACGCCTGCTCGAACTGCAGGGGCTGCACATGCACGTATCAAGTAAGGTAGGCGAGGGTTCGGAGTTTTCGTTTAATATGGAGTTCCAGGTATCAAACGCAAATATCAACGAAGTTGGCGACAAGCATCCGCTGTTGCAAAACACCGACAGCCTAAGCAACCTGCGGATATTAATTGCCGAAGATAACCCGGTGAATGTATTATTGATGAAAAAGCTATTATCCAAATGGAAAATTGCGCCCACCATTGCGGAGAATGGACAGAAAGCAATTGAAACTTTCCAGAATGGCGATTTCGACATTATATTAATGGATCTGCAAATGCCGGTAATGAATGGTTTTGATGCGTCGATGGGGATCAGGAAACTACCCAATCCCAAAAAAGCAAACGTGCCTATTATTGCATTAACTGCTGCAGCATTGTTGGATATTGAAGAGCAGGTGTTAAATGCTGGTATGAATGACTACGTATCAAAGCCATTTAAGCCGGAAGAGCTGATGGAGAAAATTCAGAACTTGGTTTTTGCTGATGCCGGTCATAGTGTTGCGTAAAACGGCATTTCTTCAATAAATTTATAATCCCTTTCTTCGAAATTAATAACGCAGTAATAATGCTGCAGCCCGTTGGTAATCGCCAGCAGCTTTACTTTGTGCACCATATTATACCGGGCCACCTGGTCGAAGGTTTTTTGGTCGATGGTTACTGACGGGGCTTTGCACTCAACTAATAAAATTTTTTCGCCGGCGGGATTATAAACCACAATGTCGGTACGCTTGGCCATGCCATGCAGTTTATGACCACCCTCAAGCTTAATAAGCGATTTGGGGTAGTTTTTTTGATTTATTAAATACTGTACAAAATGCTGGCGCACCCATTCTTCGGGAGTGATGATAATGTCCCGCTTCCTGATAACATCAAACAATGTTAGCTGTCCGTTAGCATCGGTTATTTTGAATGGATAGGGCGGGAGATTAAGCGGCAACAGCAAGTCCATACTGCGAAAATGGTTATTTTATGAGGAGAATCCTAATTTGAATTGGTGAGTAGTTGATTAAGTTGATTAAGTGAGTAGTTGTTATAACCATTCACAATTCTCCGCTCACCACTCACCAAAAATCACTATTTTGCACCCTGATATGAGCGCCGCAGATATTATAAAGGATCTTAAAAATAAAAAGTACAAGCCTGTTTATTTACTACACGGCGAGGAGCCTTATTTTATTGATCTGGTGGGCGAATACGTGGAGCGCAAGTTACTATCTGAGGCCGAAAAAGGCTTTAACCAAACCGTTTTTTATGGCAAGGATACCGATATAATGACGGTGCTGGGCGCGTCGAAACGTTACCCGATGATGGCCGACTACCAGGTTGTATTGGTGAAGGAAGCCCAGGATATGAAGTGGGGCAGTGACGATGCTGATAAAAAAAGCATAAACCCTTTGCTCAGCTACCTGGAGAACCCGTTGCCCAGCACCATACTGGTGTTTTGCTACAAATACGGCAAATTTGATAAGCGCAAAAAAACTTATAAGGCCATTGAAAAAAATGGGCTCATTTTTGAGTCGGCTGCTTTGTATGACAGTAAGATACCGGCATGGATTGAAGGGTTCGTAGCCGAAAAAGGTTACAAAATAAATCCGCAAGCCTCGCTGATGCTATCAGAATACCTGGGTAACGACCTGTCGAAAATATCAAACGAACTGGAAAAGCTGATGCTGAATGTGCAGGCCGGGCAGGAAATTACGCTAAAGCATATCCACGACAATATCGGCATCAGCAAGGAATATAATGTTTTTGAACTGCAGGCAGCCCTTGGCCGCAAAGATGCCCTTAAAGCTAACCAGATAATCAATTACTTTGAGGCAAACCCAAAAGCAAACCCTATTGTACTGGTGCTCGGCAACCTGAACAATTTTTTTAGCAAGGTGCTCACTTATCATTATGTAAAGGACAAATCCCCGCAGACGCTTGCCCGGGAACTAGGCGTTAGTCCATATTTTATAAAAGACTATGAGCAGGCAGCCCGCAGCTTTAACTATGCCAAAACCATGCAAATTATCAGCTACCTGCGCGAGTACGATTTAAAAAGCAAAGGTGTTGACTCCAATACCGACCATGGCGGGCTGATGAAGGAGTTGGTGTTTAAGATTTTGCATTGAAAAAATACAAAAGAAGCGGGGCCTGTTTTTAAACGATGCCAGCGGTAAGCCAAGGCTTAATATCTACATCAATAAACAAATCAGACCGTTATCGAAACTTTGGATGAAAACGGTAAAGTAGCGTAGTAATGAAGATCGGAAGACTTACGAAGGTTCGTAACCTTCGTAAGTCTGAAATTTAACTAAGGTTTTGCTATAAATTTATCGGGAGTCATCCTCACCCTGTCGTTGGGCATGCTTTTTATTTCAAACCCCAGCGCTATTTTACCATTTTTTCCGTCAATGGTAAACATAACGTCCTCGTCCTTGCCATCTTTTTTCATGGTGCCTTGAATTCCCGAATTCCCGGTTTTAAATGGCACAGGCCAACTACATTTGTAAGTTTTAACAATGCCAGCCATTCTCTGGGTACCGTTTACCGAGATGCTAAAGGCAGCTTTGTTTATTTCAATAACTACGGGTTGGTCGTCGCTTCCTATTAGTTTACCAGTGGCGTCAACATGGTTTGTTTTTGACGAGGTTAGCACAATTGTTTTGCCGCATTGTGCAAAGCTTGCGGCGATTATACCCAACAGTAGTGTTAATGTTAATAATATTTTTTTCATATCAGTTTTTCGGTACGTAAGATAATTGCTAAACTTTCTCTGTAAACTTATCAATACCGACTTTTATCTTATCGCCAGGTTGGCTTTCCATTTCAAACAGCAAGGTAACTTTTCCGTCTTTACCTTCAATGGTAATGGTAATATTTTCGTCTTGTCCGTCGTGGTCGGCGGTAGCTTTTATTACTGTTTTGCCTTCTTTAAACGGAACGGTCCAATTGCAGGTATTTGATTTTATTGGGGCGGTTATTTTATGCTCGCCGTTTACACTGATATCTACAGCGGTTTTGCTGATGTCAATAACCGCGGTTTCATCGTCGCTGCGGGTAATGGTTCCCTTTTCGTCGAGGTGATTAGTTTTTGATGAGGAAAGCTCTACTGTCTTTTCGCACTGAGCAAAGGTTACGGCAGTTAATCCTATTAATAATGAAAGTGTTAAAATGATTTTTTTCATGATCGTGGTTTTATGTTATGTGTTATAAATTTATTCGTTTTTTATTTTCTCGTCTTTTCTGACTTCCGGCTTCCTCTCATTTCCCTTTTAAAACATTGCTAATGCCGTCGCACATTTTTTTGATACGGAGGTATGAAGCAGTTGAGTTTTTGCGTTTGTCAAGCTCAATCTTCAGTTCTCCCGGCGATTCTTTTACGTAGAAATTTGTTTTATCCGCAAGGGTGGTGGTAACGTTAAAATAATCATGGGTCGACTTGAAAAGCCCATTAGGCGCAATGCTGTAATTAATATAATCCTGCACTCGTCCGGTTACGTCTTCGGCGAATGATGCCGTGTAGGTATAGTAGTCGTCGGTGTTTTTTACAGATATTGAGATGTCGCCGTTGCTCCGCTGATATTTTATCCAGCCCACAAAAATGCTCAATGCCACCAGGCAAAAAGCGGCTATAAAAAAGCTAGCTTTCATGTTATTGGTTTTTTTAGGGTGATTGATGATGATGCTCATTATTCTTTAAGGGAGTGCTTTTATATCCCTACTTTACAAAGATATATGTTTAATACAGTAATATGCAATACATAGTTCTATAAAAAATTACAATTTTGTCTTAACTATTTAGTAATGAGCACGATTATTTTTTTAAGGGGTACTGAAATCGAAAAGAATCTAGCATTAGCCCTATTTTAAACTTCCATGGGCTTTTGCATGCCTTACTTTTTCAGTTTAAAAGACCATAAGATGACTATTACTGCAAATCTGGTGGAACAAAAAATGCGTAATTTCCGTATAAATGGAGGTTAAATGCTGCTTTGACAGTTTTAATCTTACACCATATACCAGTTTACTTAATGATTATTGACGAAAAGCGTTTACACGATGTTGCCCGTTTTATTGATTTGGATTTTGAAAATGACGCCGAGCTGCTGGAAATAGTTGAGCTGGCGTCGGCTGTAACCGCGTCCCCGTACGTGTTAATCGCTTTGCAGGGTTATGATTCTTTGCACCTAAGGGTTAGAAAGGGTATTGATTTAACGGAGATACCTGTCAAAGGCAGCCTCTGCACTCAAGCTTTTCAGCAAGCAGATGTGATGATTATTGCCGACACTTTGAATGATCCCTATTGTATTAGCAATCCAAATGTTTCGGGTGGGCTCGGTATTCGTTTTTTTGCCGGAATGCCGCTAATTACAGCTACCGGCGAAAGGGTTGGTGTACTCGCCGTTTATGATGTTAGCCCTAAAACGCTCGACGACCACCAACGCCTCGTGCTTAAAATATTGGGTGCCCAGGCTTTGAAAACCCTTGAATTAAAAGCGGGGGTTGAGCTGCTCCGGAAAAAGCAACAAGAGCTGGAAGAGCAAAAGGAATTTAATAATGATGCATCTATAAGGCTGCGCTCATTTTTTGAAAGTTCTACCAATTTCCATGTACTGCTTGGTAAAAGCGGTGAAGTTATTGATTTTAATAAAACAGCGGTTGCTTTTGTGCGCACCGTGCATAACGCTAAACTGTTGCGCGGCGATCAATTTGTAAAATACCTGCACCCTGCTTTTGTCAGCACCTTTTTGCAACGCTATAACGAGGCGCTGGAAGGTAAAAAGTCATTCGAAGAAGGTTCAACAGATTATGATGATATGGGCACTATCTGGTGGGAAGCGGCGTTCGAAGCCGCCCGTGATAATAATGATGAAATAATTGGCATATCGTACCTTATCCGCAATGTTACGGAACGCAAACTCAAAGAGAAAAAAATTATCGACCAAAATACATCCCTTTTAAAAATAGCCCACATACAGGCCCATGAGTTCCGCGCACCGCTGACCTCGATAATGGGCTTGATGGGATTGATTAAAGATGCCGACTACGAAGCTCCCCGCGAATACCTGGAAATGCTGAGCGAAGCAGTGTATGCGCTGGATGATAAAATAAAATCAATAGTTGCTGATATTGATAATACGGTGATTAACCCGTATGTGCCGCATTATGAGTAACAAAGCTTTATGTTTTGTAACCACTGCCTGGCTGACTCAAAAATGTGGTAATGCAGCCCGGTAAAACGCGGCGCGGATAATCAGCCCGGCGCAGGTATTGTCGGCTTTGGTAGTCGTATTAAACTTTATGCCGGTTCGCCAGTCTTCCGGTGCCTCGGCATGGAACCCGACAAGCATTATCCACCCTTCACCATATGTGCCTTGTACAATGGCAGGCGTGCCATCGGGGTATTTGCCGGCTACAGCGCCCCAGCCGGTAAATTGCGGTCCATCCTCCCAGTACTGATCCTGTGCGGGCGCACCGGGAGTGGTAATAGCCACCGCCTTGCGGGTGCCCTGGTTTTCGGCAGCGTAAAAACCAAAGCACACGCCCGATGCCAGGTTAAAACCATTATAATAGGCTGAACTGCCGGCAAGGAAACCACCCGCGCATATGCCAAGATAATTTAGTCCGTGTTTTACCGCATTGTGTACCCTGGCTGTTGTAGCCGGTGCGAGGCTTTTACCCATGTCGATGAAATTTCCACCCGGAATAATCAGCAAGCGGTATTTTCGCATCTGCAGTTCGCTCATGTTGTTTAATTCTGAAGAATTGACGATAGTGTAGTAGAGGTGATTGTTTTTAAGAATTGCTTCAATCGCGCTGACATCATTGGGCGAAGTCCCGGTGCCATTGAATAAAAGAATTTGAGCCACGCCTCCGGTGGGTGAGTTACTTTTGTGTTTATGGTTTGTACAGGCGGTAAAGGCAGTTATTGCCAGCGAAAAAAGCACAGAAACAAAAGTCCGTCGCAACTTACCATCTGCAGTGTGCAGATTTAAATTAGGTTTGCCGATAAACTTAACTTTCATTGATGCAGGCATTTAATAACTGCAAGCTACAAAATAATAAAAACACGCCTGACAAGAAAAAGTGTTAAGCGCCGAAGATATAAACTACGCAACCAGATCGATATTAATCACCAGTTCCATAAACCTTTACAGGCCCAAGCAATCCCGACTCCAGCAACGGTGTGCTTCCCCGCAGCATATCAAAACGGAAAGCATCATGCGTTTTGGTGAACCTTTTTTCTTTTGGCAGGTTCAGATCACCAATAACGCGGTTGGCCCATAAGTTAATCACATCAACTTCCAGCAAATTGCCGGTTGGTTTTACAGCCCCAGTTATTTCAACCCGCCAGGGGGCGCACCAAAGGATGCCCAGTTTCTGTCCGTTTAACCGTACTACAGCCACATTTCTTACCGCACCGAGGTCAAGAAACAACCTTTTATTCTTTTTTATTACCGTCACATTTCCGCCAGCATCCTTACCCAAATCAAACTTTTTGCTGTAAGTAGCTGTCCCCGAATAATACTTTATGCCGTCTTCAGGCCGTTTAGTCCAGCTGATAAGTTCCGGAAATGCAGCTTTCACCGGACCGCCCCAATTCGGATCAAATGCGGCATTCCAGGGGCCATTAAGTTCACGCACTTCTGCCAGCTTAGGGAAATTACCACCGGCCGATATTTTAGCATTCAAGACTACCGGCTTACGAAATACAATGAAATATGAACTGAAGGCATCCAGCTCAATCGGCAATGTAGTAGTGGTGTTGGTTTGATTATAAGCTTTTGCCATAACAGTTTTACCCGATACCGCATCCCATATTTCGGGCAGTTTCCCGGCAACCCGGAAAGTAAAGTCGCGTGTTTGGCGTTGATTGGCGCGGTTGATAACGAAATAGATTTCCGCATCGCCGCTGGTGCGGTGGATATAATCAAACGTCCCAGGGTTTTTAGTTTGCCCCGGGAAAGTAAAGTCGGGGGCAATGTCGTCAGCAAGCAGAACTTCCTTTGGCGTTTTCCCCCAGATAATGCGCCCTTTTCCTAACCTGCGTTCCGTGCGGGTTATGCCATCCAGGCCGCCCCATATTTCCGCAGCTATCTTCCGTACCTGTTCATCGCATTGAGGGTAATTTTTCAATTCGGCGGAAACATCCGGCGGCGAACCGATAACTGTTGCGCCCGCGGTTATCATTGCCCGCAATTTCGTAATAACCGGCAGCGACATTGCGTTAGATGGGATAGGGGACACCGACAGCCCCTGGTAAGAACCAACCTGTTTAGCAACTTCCGGCGATGGGGAAGTGCAATTTTGCAATACCAACAGCCGGTAGCTCATGCCATCGGGCAAAACAATACGGCCGTCTTTTACCGACATCCTATTCAACAAAACGTCGGGATTACTATAATCACAGTCGTAGCCCGGGCCCAGCGTGGGGATATCGTATTTCGGCGGCGCCAGCAGCGGTGGCCTTTCGCCCAGGTAAAAGCAAACATCGCCCACAAATTTGCCCTGCTGCAACATGTACTGGCAACGGGAAAGATAGGTGAAGAATTCCGGTGACTGCTCCCACCAGGTGATATTCGGGGTAAAATGCTGCCCAGCGCAAAACTCATATCCCGGTTTACCATCCGAAGGCGGCTGGCAGGTAGCCTGGTGAAGCATCAGGCGGTTTATACCTTCGCAAAATGCCTGGTTGGCATAGGGCTTTAAATCGGACGGGCCGAGCGACCAGTGTGTGCGGTCTTGCTCCTGTTGGGTGAAAGACTCTGCCTCTGCCTGCTGTTTGCCGTATACATGCGCCGCCGATGAAGTTTGCTTCAGATTGAGCCGCTGCATTGGGTCTTTATTATAGCCGTCCGGCGATTTATAGTGCCCGTTTACCCAAAATTCGCCTGCGAGTATATCGCTATGCCCAAAGTTTTTCAATACATCCTGCGGTGGGATGTCATTTGGACCTCCGGCTTCATTACCAACCTTCATACCATGCTGGTGACACAATTCTTCAAAACGCCCGTAAAAATTCTCGGCGATACAATCCTGTATAGTGCGGTCAAAATCGTCGCGGAACCTTGCCGATACATCTGCATTGATGATTTTATAGCCGGCCAAAACAGGCATATAACTTTCCAGCCGGTAACCACGAAACCTGGTGAATTGATTGGCGAAATCCTGGGTCCAGGTAAGCTTTCCGCATTCCCAGCTGTCAGACCACAGGTAGTCAAGCTTGCCGCCGGCCTTTTCAGCTTCGTTTATCACGAGCTTGCCTAAATGGGCGAAATAATCTTCCAGCGCCCGCCGGCTTAAGTAATCTATTTCGTATCCTTCTCCGCCTTCAAAAGTGTCCCCCTCGGGGTAAGCATGCCATTTGCTCCATGGGTGCCCGGTTAATGTGTAGCCCGTTCGCAAGATAACCCATTTGCCGTTTGGAACATCCCACTCAAGGTGACCGCTGGCGTCTAGTTTAGCCGTTAAATCGATTATGTTTTTGGGGTCGATTTGTTTGTTGCTGTCCGGCAGGGGAAATGCCTGCACCATGATATCATGATAATAACCATCTACTTTTTCAGGCTGCGGAAGCGTCCCGGAAAATTTTGCCGGCCCGGCTGTTTTCAACTCAGCAGTTACAACCTTCTTCATGGCGTTATCCTGCGTTACCGATGGGCCCATCATGGTCCATCCTCCGGCCAGGTTAAAGCCTATCTCCATATGGAGTCTTTTAGCTTCCTTTATTGCATGTCGAAAAAGCCCGCGCCACTCGTCGCCGAGGAATTTTACGCCCGGCAGCGGCGCCTTCCCCGCATATCCTCCTGTACAAATTAGGTTAACGCCACTGATCCCTTTCGCCTTAAACTGTTCCAAATCGCGTGTAATACCTTCTTTTGTAACCCGGTTAAAAAGCCACCACCAGTAAACCCGCGGTTTTGCGGAATCGGGCGGCGAACGAAATAAATTTAATAGGGTGTCGGTGCCAGGTGCGATCGTTTTATTGTGATCTTTTTCGGGGTTTACCCGCCTTACGCCATTAATATTCAAAACAAACGTTGCTGTTAAAACTATTAAAAAGCAGAGTTTCCGGAGATACATTTTGTTCATAATGCTGAAAAAGACTGAACGGGTACGATAGCAGTTTAAGCGATAGCTAATGAACTGCATTTACCGTCACACAGGGTCAAATTTAAGGGCAATGAAGCAGTAACTGTCCTGCACTGTCTTCTATCGAAATTATAAAAAACTTAATAGGAGGGAATAGGAATTTAGGTAAAAAAATATCTTTTTATTGTACAGCTACCAACAATGTCCCGGTGTTATCTGCCGGGGCGAAAGTAAAGGCGGCTATTTTAGTGCCTTGAGTACGTAAATAGTATTTTATTATACCACCTTTGGTTTCGGCATCTTCAATTTTTACGCCGATATCGGCATATTGCCTTACGGTCATAATGCCTCCGGCAAAAGCATTAAATGCAAGTATCGCGCTTTTATCATTCACATCTTTGGCTTTAAAAATAGCCACATACATGGTAATGCCTTTACTGTTTACAATAACATATTGCTCGCTGGCGCCTAAATCAAGGCCTTTTACCTTATAATATGAACTTTCATTGGCATCTTTTTGCACAAAGTCCCCTTTAAAATCGGCAAAGTGGTTGTTTATGCCCATCACCGCTTTTAGCATGTTGCGGGCAATGGTTAATGACTGAACCTGTTGCTGCTCGGTTGTTGGCAGCATGCCGAACTCCTGGGCGCTAACGCCTATAGGTACTAAGCCAATAATTAAAAGGGTGATAAAAAATAATTTCAATCGCATGCGTTAGTTCTTGTCATTAGTATACTTACTAAATATACAAGCATCATATCGCATAAAAAATGTTACTAAATGCGTATTTTTTGGTGAAATGTTAGGGGTTTTAATGTGATATAAATGTGATGGCCAGTTAAGTTTATTAATGTTTTGGCAGTCCTTAAAAGCGTTACATTAAATATTCTATACCAAGCCGGGCTTACACCCCTGCAGCTTCAATTTCTTTTATCATGGCCTGCACATTTACCGGGTACCTCGTTGCTGCCTGTTTATAACTACCGTCTTTTTTTATAATGATGTAGGTAGGGTAGCCGGTTGCTTTAACTTTTTCCATAATATCCTCTGTCAATTTATGATTGGCTAAAATATGCAGGCCCTCGATCTGGAAATATGCAATTTGTTTTTTCCACTCTTTTTCCAGTTTGGAGTCACGATTGGCGATGTATAGAAAAGTGACATTCTTCCCTTTGAAATGATCGCTAAGCTGTTTGGCATTTTTTTGTATTTCCTGTCTGCATGGGCCACACCAGGTGCCCCACATATCAACTAATACGGTTTTGCCCTTAGTGAGTTTTACCACATCGTTCATAGTATTGAGCTTTCCTCCGTTATCAGCAACAAAAATGGCCTTATTGCTGAGTGCGTTTTTTTGTTTACTAACTATCCCGGCAATTGGGTTGCTAAACCCTTTAACGTAGGCGCTTGCCGGGTATTCTTTTTTGAAATGATTAAACAGGTAAACAACCGACGGATAATCTGCTTTGTAATATACGTACTTTGTTGCCTGGCCATATTCAAATTCCGCTGCCTTGCCTGTGAAATATTTATCAATAACCTTCGCCATTAAAATTCCCTGACGCGCCTCTTTGAAAAGTTTTTCACCTTGTACAGTGTCGCAATTAAAACAAGTCTTGAAAAACAACCGCCGGTTGGTAAGATATTCGCCCCAAAGGTCACCCGAGCGCCGGATGACAACAAAATTGATGAATTGAGCGTAATTATGCGATCCTAATGCCTCATCATTACTCAAATTTACCTTCGAAAACAGGCTGTCCTGGATTTTGCGCCATTTTGGGTCCTGGTCTTTGGGTTTGCCATAAATGTTGTTTTGATATGAAAAATAATAATCGGAAATAGCCTGGTATTGCAAATTAATTGTCGTGGCTTTTATAAATCCGGACCAGCGCTTGTGCTCGGCAACATAGTTTGTCAATATGCCCTTGTTAAGTAAAAATTGCTTGTTTACGATCTCTATAACACGATCAGGCTTGGTGTCGCTTTTAAATGCCTGCAGGTCTGAACCTGCTAACATCGAAATTTCGGGCTGATTATTCTCGCTGCCCCTGCCGGTGACAATGAAATTATTATTCTTTTTCGAAAAATCAGCAGTAAGGAAAAGTTCATCGCCCGGCGAAAGGTAAATATTATAGGTTAATTCGCTGTTTGACGAAAAATATAAAACAAGACTTACCGGCTTATCGATTGTCACGGTATAGGATGCCGAATGATGTGCATCCAGGCGAAGGGCGGTATCGTTGCCCCTGGTCAGGTTGTATCGCAGCCCGGGGTCATATACTCTAATTGTTCCCTTAAAATTTTTAACGGTAATATGGACGGTCGCATTATTGGCAAAGGCTGTTATTGAATACAGCAGAACTAATAACGCTGAGATAAAAAGTTTTTTCATAGGGGGATCGGTTTAGTTATAATGTAAATGTACGGATCAATAATGGATTCCCCGCGTTAAGGCCGATTCACAAAGAGCCACGAATTTTATGAACGGACGTTAGATTAGTGATTCCATTTAACGGACCCGTTTTTAAATGGCGACTTAGCTTCACAGATTGCCAGCTCACCTACATAACCATCTTTCTTAACGTCGTCGCTAACAACCGGGCGATACTCGTTTTTGGCAACACAAAATAGCACGGCAAGGCTATGCTTGCCCGCATTGTCCTTAATGGCATATTTATATAATTTTACGGCATTCACCGCCGCTTCGTCAAAACCATTGCCGGCACCTTTTGCCACGGCTATATCACTTATTATCCCATCGTTATCAAGGTTGAAGTTCAACACTACAACGCCCCCTTTGTATGCTTTTTTTGCTTCCTGCGGATACTCAATATTGTCGAGCATATAGTTGTAAAATTGATTCGCGTAGGGTGCATCCAGGTACGAAGCGACATCGAAAATATAACCTAAGCGACTGTGAACATCTTTTGGGTTAAAAAACTGCACAATAGATGAAGCTCCCGACGGAAAAGTATACCCATACTTTTCTTTAAGCGTTTTCAAATCGGCAGGTGTGCACTTACTTTCAAAATACCAGGTTCCTTCACCGTTCTTATCGTATATCACAACTTTTGCAAATGATGTGTTGTTATTGTCACCGGGGAAGCCAACACCACTTTCGTCGTACTCATACCCTTTACTTGTGCGGGCCGTCGGATATTTATAATTGGTGATAATCAATTCTCCCCCAAATTCGGGGTCTTTGCCGAGAGAATCGGTTTTAAATATTGAGTAATCATCAGTAAAAAAATAGACGCCTATTTTTAAATGTTTGCCCGGGTCGTCGTTAACTATTCCTTTGTAAGCATTAAACCCGTTTAGCGCCAGTGCATCCAGTTTGGCGCCGCAACTCTTTACAACTTTGGCGTTGGTTATGCGGCGGTCGTTGTCCAGTGCAAAGCCAACTTCCACCAGGCCGCCTTTTTCGCCTTTGGCAGCGGTAAAATGGATATTGTCATGCAGAAAATGGTCCATAAAGTGATAGCCGTCAGCATTAACCACAGGTAAAATTGGTCGCCCGTCCCTGGTGACAAATTTTGTGCTGTCCTGAACCACCTCTACTTTAATGTTATGATCTTTGAGTAATAACAGGCTGTCGGCCTTTGTAATTGTTGCAGCTGTATAGGCAACTTTTTTGTTTGGCTGATCAATTGAAAGCTTGTCGGTTATGGTGGTTACCCCGTTTTCGGTGATTTTTAACAGTTTGCGCCGTGTGGTAAATTTTGCATTTAGCATGGCATATTTACCCGGCGATTTTAAGCTGGCAGGGGCAAGGTCCAACCAGGCATAGGTCTTACTGAACACCAGGGAAGATGCGCATAGCAGCGTAATGCAGATCGGAATTGCAACCAGGTACTTCAACCTTGCCAACTTACCCGAACGTTGCTGATTCAGCATAATGATCCGCTTTTTCAGCAGGTTATAATTGAAAAACGAATGGGTAATTGACGAACCGCCGACGCCATAGGCGTTGTTCAATAAAAACGATGCGTAGCTTAGGGCGTCACTTTCATGAGCTGCGGTTTGCTCGTCGGCAATATATTCATGTACGCTTCGTAAACTGTTTTGCAGCAGGTACACAAAGGGGTTAAACCAGTTGAATATCTTTAATAACTCGAGCAAAATAATATCGGCAGAGTGTTTTTGCCGGATGTGCACCATTTCGTGCCTGATGATGGTGTTGGCCCCGTGTGTGTCGGTGCCGATGAAAAGGTAATTAAAAAAAGAAAAGGCCACATCTGTTCCATTTAAATAGATCACCCTGTACTTACCTTCATTAACTACCTGTTTACTGCGGGTCATTTTAAACAGGGTGTACAGCTTGATAAAAAGGATACAAAGTAAAACAGCAGCGCCTGCGAGGTAGGCATACAACAAACCATCCTGCCAGGTAAAATGGCGTTCAATTACCGATGTAGCAGAAGGTGCGCCTATGGTGGGGGCATGATATTGCTCAGTAACATTTACAACCGGGGCCATAACAGGTTTAACAGGGCCGAAGGTATTTACCTGTTCAGCGGGCTTTAACGGCCTTATTGCATACACAGGTTCGGCTGTTTTAACCGACCTTAACGCGCTTACCTGCACCAGCGGCAGTATAAAAGCGACTACGCAACTGAATATCAGGTAGGTGCGGCTTAACTGGTAATGGGTATTGCGGTTTAAAAATAAGCAGTAGGCCAGGTAAAATACGCCGAGGTATAGGTTAGCTTCTGCAAGGTAATACAGGCCGTTCATTTCTTTTTGTGTTTAAGGTCTTCAATCAGTTGGGTTAGTTCGTCCAATTGCTGTACATCCAGCTTTTTCTCGTTGGTAATAAAAGACACCAGGCTTTTGTACGAGTTGCTGAAATAGCCACTCATCAGTTTGTCGAAAGTGAATTTCTTGTACTCCTCCCCGCTGATTAACGGAAAATACACGTGCGAATTGCCATAGGGCTTATGATCGACAAACTTTTTTCCCTCCAGCACGCGCACCACGGTCGAAACGGTGTTGTAGGCCGGTTTAGGTTCGGGCATAAGTTCAATAATGTCCTTCACCATGGCTTCTTTTAATTGCCATAATAATTGCATTATTGTTTCTTCGGCTTTGGTAAGTTCTTTGACAGGCATAGTAAACTAAAGGTATAGTTTACCAAATGTAAAAAACTAATCCCATAGTTTACAAACTATTTCTATAGTTTTTTTGAATCTTGAGGCAGTAGTTGTAGAACCAATGTTCCGTACGTTGACAATCACTAACTGTTCTCCACCCAAAATATAGGTCAGTTATTCGTTTACAGACTAATAAAATCCTATATACTATTCATATTTAGCCAAAATCAACAGAAAAGAAAATAACGCACCAGACACTCTTTACTAATTAATTTTTGTTCGTACAAAAACATATTTCATAAAAAAAGTACACTGGCAGGGCTGGTTGGTGCAAAGTGCAAAAGTCATAATTGGCTTAGGATAGAGCTACATGTTGTAAATTCAATACAGGCACTGCCTTTGCAAGTACCTTTGCAATGAACTTCTTTATAAAAAATATGGTAGGCCCGCGGTGCAAAATGATTGTTGAGCAGGAATTTGAAAAAATCGGGTTAAAATGCATCAATATTGAGTTGGGGAGGGTAACCATTACGGGCGATGCTTCAGCGGCACAAATTATGGAAGCGGGACTCGCTTTATCAAACTACGGCCTGGTGCTGCTGGATAATAAAAAGAATATTTTAGTTGAAAGCATTAAGCGGGTAATCGTGGATATGATTACTTATAGCGACTCGCCCCTTAAAACCAATTTCTCCGACTACCTCAGCACGGAATTAAACTTTGATTATACCTACCTTGCCAATATATTTTCGGATGTGCAGGGCACCACCATCGAACAATTTATCATTTTAAATAAAATCCAGGCGGTTAAACAACTGATCTGGCAGGACGAGCTTACCCTTACCGAAATTTCGTGGAAGCTCCACTACAGCAGCGTGGCGCACCTGTCTGCCCAATTTAAAAAGGTAACCGGCGTAACCCCCTCGCATTTTAAACAAGTTAGTTTTAACGACCAAAAAAGCGCCTGAAAAATATTAGGGCAAACTCGATAAATAGTTGATTTATCCGCCTGATTATAGCGGATTTTGAGACGGTGTCGACATGCATCGCCCGAAGCAATTTCAACAGCACTAAACGGTTCTAAGGACAGTAAACGCCATTTTTCATAGTTCTTCCGACGAAGCGTCCCGATGGAACGCATTTTGTAGTTTTTACGTTCCATCGAAACGTCTGGTCGGTAGCAATAACCATGAAGGTAGTTTCGTTACATCGGAAAGACTGGTGAATTCGACATTCTTTGGGCTGAAGAATATTACGGATTACTTAAAATTAAAAAAGGTACTACAAATCGTTGCCCAGCTAAGTTGTTTTTCTGCCTTTTGCCTTGACCGAAAAATGTGTGAATTATATAACTTTTAGCAAAAGTTATATAACATATCAGCTATAACCCATCCATAGATTTGTACTATCCTGAGATCTGACCCAATAAGACTTCCGGAGGACTTACAATTTACTCTTCAAATATTTATTCATGAAAAAAAGATTTACTCTTATTATGGATAGTGCGCCATTGCCAAGCGGCAAGCACTATCCAAACGTATTTAAGCCCATCGTGGCTACCATCCTGCTGGTTATTGCTTTAGCCGCAGGTTGCAAAAAAGATGACTTTAAAGGCGAAATAAAAGGCAATTGCCCCGTAGTAGTTTCAACCGACCCGGCTGATAAAGCGGTGGACGTTGTTCTTGAAAAAGCAATATCGGTAACGTTTAATACCAATATGTCTGTTGGTACTGTCAACGCTAACACATTTACCATAAAACAGGGCGCGACAGCAGTAGCAGGCAAAATTACCGCATCGGCCGATGCTAAAACGTTTACGTTTACGCCCACCGTACCGCTTTTACCATTTGCGATTTACACCGGCACCATTACAACCGGGGCCACTGATACGCTGCGGACAGCGTTGGTTAGTAATTTTGTGTGGAGCTTTACTACCATCCCGCAGTTAACACTAACTGCAAACCCAACCATTGGCGGCACAGCCACTGGCGAGGGCGTATTTGCCCGCGATACGGTTGCTACCGCAACGGCAACACCCAGCGCGGGCTATGCTTTTGTTAACTGGACAGAAAACGGCACCATAGTTTCAACAAGTTCCAGCTACCAGTTTACTTTAAGTGCCAACCGTGCACTGGTTGCAAACTTTAAGGTGATCCCGCCATCGCAATTTGCAGTAGCGTTATCATCGCTACCGGTTAAAGGCGGAACAACAAGCGGCTCGGGCGCTTACAATGCCGGCACCAAGGTAACGGTAACCGCATCGCCAAGCGCCAAGTACACGTTTATCAACTGGACGGAGAATGGCAACATTGTTTCCGCAAGCTCCAGCTACCAGTTTATTTTAGCTGGCAACCGCAAGCTGATCGCCAATTTTAAGGCTATACCGGCCTCGCAATTTGCGCTTACCATAACTTCAAACCCGGCCGAAGGCGGCTCGACAACAGGTTCGGGTGCTTATAATGCAGGGGCAACGGCAACTATACAGGCAACAGCAAATGCAGGTTACAACTTTACATCATGGAGCGGCGACGCATCGGGTTCAACCAATCCGTTAAATGTTACCATGAGCGCTAATAAAAACATCACGGCAAACTTTACGCTGATAGTGGTGGTGCCACCGCCAAACTTAGGCTCTATAGATATCTTTGGTGCATTTGGCGGCAACGCAGGTGTAACCAACCAGGGGTTGAATACCATTATTAATAACGGCAGTATAGGCACAACAGCCGCATCAACCCTGATAACAGGCTTTCACGATGGCACAACTGCAGATGTGTATACCGAAACACCGCTTAACAAAGGCGACGTAACCGGCCGTATATACACCGCACCACCTGCACCGGGCAACGCTACTTCGTTTGCCATTGCATCGCAGGCGCTTATTGATGCCACCATTGCTTATAACAGTATTTCCCCTGCATCAAAACCAGGAGGTACCGATCCGGGCGCCGGCGAATTAGGCGGACTGACTTTAGCAGCGGGCGTATACAAATCTGCCAGCGGTACATTTAAAATAACCAACGGTGATCTTACCCTCGATGCAAAAGGCGACCCGAATGCAGTATTTATATTCCAGACAGCTGCGGGGCTTACCGTAGGCACCGCCGGTCCGGCAGGAGCAAGGAACGTTAAACTGAAAGGCGGCGCACAAGCTAAAAATGTATTCTGGTATGTAGGCAGCGCAGCTGTAATTAATGGCGCAGGTGGCGGTATCATGACAGGTACCATCATTGCCACAGCAGGCGTTACGTTCTCAACAGCAGGCAATGCTGTGCAAACGGTATTAAATGGCAGGGCTATTTCACTGGTAGCTTCGGTTACCATGGTAAATACCACTATCAATGTGCCACAATAACTAACTGTTGATTTACCTGGTTTATCCCCTTCGGGGGATTTACCTAAACTACAATACTCATCAATTTAAAGAAGATACAACATGTTACCCATAAATAAAATACTACCCAAAGTCATCACCTGTATGCTGATGATTATAATGGCCGGCACCACGGTTAAAGCTCAAACAACGCAGCCCACATGGTGGTTTGGCGCATCTGGCGCTGCAAATTTTAATTTTTACGATGGTACAACCCAACGCTTAACCAGCTCGCTAATAGCGCCCACCGCGTTCCATAAAGGCAAAGGTGTGGCCCCCTATGGGTCGGTGCTGGTTGAATACCGCCCGGTGGGCGTGTGGGGCGTTATGTTAAACGTAGCCTATGACGGCCGCGGCGGCAAATTTGACGGCGTAGTGGCCCCATGCGATTGCCCCGCTACCTTAAAAACAAGCACAAGCTACATTGCTATTGAGCCAAGTTTGCGCTTAAGCGTACCAGCAACCGGCCTGTATTTTTTTACAGGGCCAAGGATTGCATTTAATGCAAGCAGCGGCTTCGACTATACCCAACTGAGGCAGCCAAACACCAGCGCCGAACTGGTTGCAATGCATAAAACCATTATTTCGGGCCAGGTTGGCGCCGGTTACGATATAATGATGTCGTCGGCAAACAGCACTACAAAGGTTAGCCTTTCGCCGTTTGTTTCATTTCATCCCTATTTCGGCCAGGCACCTCGCAGCATCGAAAGCTGGCAGGTTACCACCGTACGCGCCGGTATTGCGCTCAAGTTTGGCAAGGGTTCAAAAGCCAAAGTTAAAGATGTTGTAGCAGCAGTACCACCACCTGCGCCACCGGTACACAGTTTTGTGTTTAACGTGCGTGCACCATTAGCAGTGCCGTTACAGCGCCAGGTAAGCGAAACTTTGCCGCTGCGCAACTCGGTGTTTTTTGATGAAGGGTCCACACAAATTTCTGCAAGGTACGTGATGCTTACACCTGACCAGGCGACCACTTTCAGGGAAGAACAACTGCAGAATGCACAAACCGACAATAACACCGGCCGCTCAGCAAGGCAGTTAAATGTTTATCATAATATTCTTAACATTTTGGGCGACCGTTTAAGGGCAAACCCAAATGCGGTAATTTTACTTACCGGTGCATCGGCCAACGGCCCTAAAGAAGGCAAGGAACTTGCTGAAACAGTAAAACAGTATTTAGTTGCCACGTTCGCAATTGATGGTTCACGAATAGCCGTACAGGGCCGTACCAAACCAGTTATCCCATCAGAACATCCTGGCGGCACCAAAGAACTTACATTGCTCCGTGCTGGCGACCGTCGTGTTGATATAACCAGCGCTTCACCTCAATTATTGGTAGAAGTTGGCGGCGATATGATGAAGCCAGTGCAGATAAACGCCACCCAGGTAAACCCGCTTGACAGCCAGGTAGTATTAAATGTCGATAGCGCTCAACAACTGCTTAAATCGTGGTCGGTTGATGTTACCGATAGCAAAGGCGTTGCCCAGCATTTCGGGCCATATACCAGCGACCAGGCAAGCATACCAGGTGCCACTATTTTAGGCACTAACCCTGATGGCGATTACAAGATAGTGATGACAGGCGAAACCACCACCGGCAAACCGGTTAGAATGGAAAGTACCGTCCACTTAGTACGCCAGGACGGCGCAGTTGTTAAAGGCATACGCTACAGTATATTGTATGATTTTGACAAAGCAAACTCTATAGCATCGTACGACAAATTCTTAACCGATATTGTAGCAGCTTCAATCACCGATGGTTCAACCGTTATTATACACGGCCACACCGATAAAATTGGCGATGTGGACCACAATATGAAGTTATCAAAAGAACGCGCAATGGATGTTCAAAACACCCTGCAACGTGCATTAACCAAAGCCGGTAAAACCAACGTTAAGTTTGAAACCTTAGGTTTTGGCGAGGATGCAGCCAACGCACCGTTTGACAATAACACCACCGAAGAACGCTTTTATAATCGTACGGTTATAATTGATATTGTACCGGTGAAATAGTAAAGCATACAGTTTTTAAAAGGAAGGGCGGCAGAAATGCCGCCTTTTTTTTTGAGCTAAAAAACGCTATAGCCCTACACCGCCCGTTTAAGCATTTTGCTTAAACGCTAACAATTTAAGCGTCCCGCTTAAATCCAAATTAATAAATAATCTTTAACGGACTATTTATGTCAACCTGATTTATCATTTCATGGCGCGTAAAGGTTATAGCCACACACCCCAAAAACATCTATTTATGTAAAACCGGAACGCTTTGTGGATTCGTTAAAAAATAAAACGCCTGATAATCAGTATGTTTCATAGCGTTCCGGGTGTTCCGCGTGTAAAAATGGAACGCTTTGCGGGGTTTCAAGCTGCAAAGTAACATAAAACTTAGCCCCTACATCACCCCCTCAAATTCCCACATCCGCTTCCCATTTTCCCCAATTTCATTACATTTGGCAAAAACCTTTAACATGAACTATTGGCTTGTAAAATCAGAACCACATAAATACAGTTGGGAGAAATTTAACCAGGAGGGCCACACCTTTTGGGATGGCGTTCGCAACTACCAGGCACGCAACAACCTGCGCGAAATGACGGAAGGCGACCTGGTGCTGTTTTACCACAGCAACGAGGGTAAAGAAGTTGTCGGCATAGCCAAAGTAGCCAAAACCGCCTACCAGGACCCCACCACCACAGATCCAAACTGGCTGGTGGTAGACCTTGTACCCTACGAAACCTTGAAGACCCCCGTAACCCTCGAAACCATAAAAGCCGATGAGCGCCTGAAGGATGTGGGCCTGGTTCGCCAGGGTCGCCTGAGCGTAATGGGTATGAAGCGCGAAGAGTTCGACCGGATTGTTGAACTTGGTAGCCGCTAAGCTGATGTATAAGAGCTTACCCGCCGGCTATGCAAAATTGATATTTGCGGCGCTATTGCTGTTTTCGGCAACTGCTGCATTGGCACAGCCGCAGTTTAAGGACCTTGAAAACTTTTTTTCGCTCCCAAAAAGCTACGTGGTGGGCTATACCAAAACCGCCCCTGTTATTGATGGCGATATCACTGATGCCGCCTGGCAGCAGGCCAAATGGACGGATGATTTTGTGGACATTGAGGGTAACCTGAAACCCAACCCGCCGTTAAAAACCAATATCAAAATGCTTTGGGATGATACCTGCCTGTATATTGCCGCGCAAGTTAGCGACCCTAACGTTTGGGCCTACCTTAAAAAGCATGATGACATTGTTTTCCAGGATAATGATGTGGAGGTTTTCATCAACCCCAATAACACCACGCACCAGTATTACGAGATTGAGTGTAATGCCGTTAACACCATTTTTGATTTGTTTTTAAACAAGCCTTACCGCAACCTGGGTTTGCCCATGAGCGCCTGGAATGTAAATGGCATGCGGTCGGCGGTAAAGGTGCAGGGAACACTTAACGACCCGTTGGATATTGATAAGGGCTGGACAATGGAAATGGCCATCCCGTTCAAGGCCATCAGCCTGGGCAACCGCACGCAGGTGCCGCGCGAAGGCACCTTGTGGCGCATCAACTTTTCGCGGGTGGAGTGGGACACCAAAACTGTAAACGGCAAATACGAAAAATTAAAGGATGCCAATGGGCGCAACCTGCCCGAACATAACTGGGTTTGGAGCCCGCAGGGTGTGGTAAATATGCATTACCCCGAGCGCTGGGGTTACCTGCAGTTTACAAAAAATGCCGCCAGCGATGCGAAATTTGCCACTCCTTACGCTGAACTGCAAAAACAATATTTATGGCTGGCTTATTACAGGCAGAAAGCCTTGATTAACCGGCACAACGCCTATGGGCTCACTTTAAAAGAACTGGATATTGACGCCAAAGTTACCATTAACGGCAATAGTAATTTACTGAAGATGGAAGCCAGCCCGCACCAGTTTATGGCGTTTATAACCGATAGTAAAAACAACATAACTTATACCATTGACCAGGATGGGTTTGTAACCATTTTAGCCCCCCCAACACTATGAATAAACGCGATTTTATAAAAGCCGGCCTGCTTGCGGGTGTGGCATCGCAATTGCCTTTAAAAGGTTTGGCTGCTGCTGTTGTGGCCGGTGCTAAGCATAAAAAGATAAAAAACTGGGTTTGGACAAACCCCAACCAAAAAGATACCGACGAGGAATTGACCACCCGTTATATCAGCTATAAAGCCGCCGGCATAACCGGCATCTTGTTCGAGGCGGATAGTGAACGGCATTTCCGCGCTGCAAAAGCCCACGGGTTGGAGGCGCACCGTTGGATATGGACCTTTAACCGTGCCGAGCTGGTAAGCATTCACCCGGACTGGTACAGCAAAAACCGCAACGGCGATTCGTGCGCCGATAAGCCGCCTTATGTAAATTATTACCGCTGGCTTTGCCCGTCGCGCCCCGAGGTACAGCAGTATTTGGAACAACAGGTAACCGATATTTTGGATAAGGATTATATCGACGGCATCCACCTTGATTATGTGCGCTACTGTGATGTGGTACTGCCCGTAAACCTGTGGGCCAATTACAAAATTGAGCAAACCAAAGAACTGCCGGAGTATGATTATTGCTACTGCGAGGTTTGCCGCGCCAAATTTAAGGAGCAGTACGGCACGGAGCTGGCTGATATACAGTTCCCGGAAGCCAGCCTGTCGTGGCGGTTGTTCAGGTACAATAATATCAGCAGGGTGGTAAACAGCCTGTCGAATATTGCCCATCAGCATAAAAAACTAATTACCGCCGCCGTTTTCCCAACGCCCGAAATTGCCCGCCGCAACGTTCGGCAAGACTGGACAAACTGGAAGCTCGACGGCGTTTGCCCCATGATATACCACGGCTTCTACAAAGAAAAAGTAACCTGGATAGGAGATGCCGTTGCTGAAGGTGTCCACTTTTTGGCAGGGGCATTCCCGCTGTATGCTGGTTTGTATTTGTCTGATTTTAAAAACGATGACGAAATAAGGCAAGGTGTGCAGTTAGCATTTAAGAACGGCGCACACGGGGTTTCATTTTTTGGAAATGTAACGCCGGGAGTGTTGGAGATTTTGAGGTCGGAACTGGTTGAGAAACACGCGTAAACTAATGTGCTGATAGCGAGCGTACTATGCAAGCGTGATTGCGAGGAACGAAGCAACCTCTACATAGGACAGTCATGAACCTCAAGTTGATGGTGATCTTGCAGCGGCTGATAGGTCTCCACAAAGATTTTGCTCCTTGATTTGGTTGTGCAGAGGTTGCTTCGTTCCTCGCAATGACGTTTTTTTTAGATTTGGGTGCTACCCGTTATTCTCCCCAAAAAACAGGGCCTTCAACTCCGTAGCATCATCCGGTTTCATTTTACCGCCGAGTATTAAACGCAGCTGGCGGCGGCGCAGGGCGCCTTCAAATAGAACTATTTCGTCGGGTGTTTCGGGTATCAGTTCGGGTACAGGTATGGTGAGGTTGTTTTGGTCTAACGCCACAAAGGTGTAAAAGGCCTCGTTACTCTTGTAACGGTTCCCCGATGGGATATTCTCGGCCCAAACATCAAGCCTCACCTCAACCGAGGTGTTGAACGCCCGGGAAACCTTGGCCTCGATGGTTATCACATCGCCCAGCTTAATAGAATGCTTGAAAGAAACATTATCCACAGATGCCGTTACCACAATGCGGTTGCAATGCTTTTGTGCTGCAATAGCCGCGGCAATATCCATCCAGTGCAGTAAGCGCCCGCCCATTAAATTGTTAAGTGTATTGGTATCATTGGGCAACACCAGCTCATTCATAATGGTGTACGATTCTTTGGGCGATTTTCCTTTCATGGGGCAAAGATAGTGAATGAGGCAAGATTTTGAGAATCAAGAACCAAGAATCAAGAGCCAGGAGAGAATCGCCAATCGCCGTTCTATTTTTCGTCTTGGTTCTTGTCTCTTGACTTTTGACTCTTGTTTTCTTGCCTCTTGATTCTAACCTCTTTTCCCCTTAGCTTTAAGCACTCAAAACCCCAATTCCATTTTATGAAATTCAAATACCTGCGTGTTAGTATAATTACCCCGCTTGCACTTTGCCTGTTGGTGCCGTTTGGTACGCTTGCTCAAAACAAACAATTGTATACTAGCCTGGAAGATGCCCTGCAATCTGCCGGCAAACTATCTGGCAACCCGGGCCCGCAAAGCGTTAACTGGACTGATGGCGGCAATAAATACTCGTTTATCAATAATGATGAGATCCGCTCGATGGATGCACGCACGCAAAAGGATGAGCTGGTATTCACCAACAAAGGGCTGAAGTTGCCGGGCACAAATGAAGATTTTAATTATGAGTCGTTCCAATGGTCGCATGATTCGAAGCATTTGGTTTTTAAAACTAATTTCAGGCCCATTTACCGCAGGTCGGGTATAGCTGATTATTTTATTTATGATATCGGCAGCAAACAATTAAAGCAGGCAGCCAAGGATGCCCGTTCGGCAGAGTTATCGCCAGATGGCTCGAAGGTAGGCATGGAGCGCAATGGCAATATGTTTGTTTACAACTTCGCGACAGCAAAAGAAACGCAGCTAACCAACGACCAAACCGACGAACACGGCACCTTTAACGGCCATTACGATTGGGTTTACGAGGAAGAGTTTGGCCAGGCGCAGGCATGGAACTGGTCGCCGGATAATAAGTACATGGCTTTCTGGCAGTTCGATGAGCGCAAAGTACCCGATTTCCAAATGAGCAACTTTGAAGGCATGCACCCCGAGCAGGTGCATATCTCCATCCCGCAGGTGGGCGACCCAAACCCATCGGTTAAAATTGGTGTTGTTGATGTGGAATCGGGCAAAAAGGTCTGGCTTACGCCCGATGAAACCGGTGATTTTTATATCCCCCGCATTTACTGGACGAGCACGCCTGATGTTATCGCACTAATGACGCTTAACCGCGCTCAAAACCACATGAAGTTGTATTTCTTCAATGTAAAAACAGGCGATCATCATGTGGTGCTGGAAGAGCAGAACAAAACCTGGGTAGCCATATTTAACTTTTATACCAACGTTAATGATATGATCTACTTCCCCGAGAAATCGAAAGAGTTTTTCTGGGTGTCTGACCGTTCGGGGTATTACCATATTTATCGTTACGGTTACGATGGCAAGCAGATAAACCAGGTAACCAGCGGCAATTGGGATATGATAAAGGTTACGGGTATTGATGCGGACGCAAAGAAAATATACTACCTGTCGGCCGAAACCGGCGGGTTGAACCAGGAACTCTGGACGATTAATTTTGACGGCAGTAGCAAGAAAAAGTTGTCGACGGTGAGCGGGTATCATGATATCAATATGTCGCCAAATACTAAATACTTTTTAGATACCTACAGCAACAAAACAACGCCCACGCATGTAGCTCTTGATGATGACAAAGGCAAAGTGCTGAAAATGCTGGAAGATAACCACGCTGTTGATGAATTTGTAAAAACGCATGCTTACTCGCCGCAGGAGCAATTCGAGTTTGCTGCCAGCGATGGTACCCGGCTTGATGGCTATTACATCAAACCTTTTAATTACGACCCGAATAAAAAATACCCACTGGTGATGACCGTTTATGGCGGCCCCGAGTCGCATGATATTTTTGACAATTTTGCAACCGATACCTGGGCGCAGTGGCTGGCACAAAACGGCTACATTGTGGCCAATGTAAACAACCGTGGCATCGCGAATTATGGCAGCGCATTTATGAAATCGGTATACAAGCAACTTGGCAAACTGGAAAGCAGCGACTTTGTCGACCTGGCTAAATTCCTGGTAGGCAAAGGCATAGTTGATCCCAATAACATGGCAATTATGGGCACCAGCTATGGCGGTTTCAGCACAACTTACACATTGCTTACTCATCCCGGTGTGTTTAAAGTGGGCATAGCCAACTCCCCGGTTACCGACTGGCGTTTATATGACGATGTTTACACCGAACGTTACATGGCGCCGTTAAATGAAAATGAGGAAGGCTACAAGACCAGTTCAGTCATCGGCTACGCCAAAAACCTGCAGGACCACTTGTTAGTGATACACTCCATGAGCGATGATAACGTGCACCCGGCCAATACCATGCAGTTGTTAACCGCTTTAACCAATGCCGGTAAAGACGCAGAACTACGTATCTATCCGCCAGGAGCACATGGCGCAGCATACAACTGGGAAAGCTATAAGCTAATACAAAATGTAAGCTTCCAGTTTTTGGAGAAGAATTTGAAAGGGAAAAATGCGGAGGTGAATTTGAACGGGAAGTAATTTGATTTCGGATGTCGGATGTTCGATGTCGGAATTTTTTAAAGGAACCTGAAGGGGTGTCCGTCCGTCCGGTGGAGACGTGTCTGTAGTGGACGGCCGGACACCCGGACTCTCTCAAAATTTGTCATTGCGAGCGAGGAACGAGGGCGGCAACCGCGAAATTTACAGAGCGGGCTGCATAGTTCTACACCGTTCTAGCCGCCCTGTAAAGTTCGCGGTTGCCGCGCTGCGCTCGCAATGACAATGGATTAGAATTTAGTTGTCAACGCAAGCCAATTTTTCCACAAATCCGAAATCGAACATCCGAAATCCGACATTCAGCATTAACTTTGCTATCTTCACTCAAGGAAAAGAATAGACGATGCCCGATTTCTCTCACTTACACGTTCATACCCAATTTTCACTGCTCGACGGTGCTGCCGATATATCCAAACTATACAAAAAAGCAGCTGCCGATGGCATGAAAGCCCTGGCAATTACCGACCATGGCAATATGTTCGGCGTGTTTAAATTTGTGGCCGAGGCGGGTAAACACAACGTGAAACCTATTGTGGGTTGTGAGTTTTACGTGGTTGATGATCGCCATAAAAAACAATTCACCAAAGAGAAAAAGGATAAGCGTTTCCACCAGTTGATGCTGGCTAAAAATCCCGAAGGTTATAAAAACCTGGTGAAATTATGCTCTGCCGGCTACATGGAAGGGTTGTACAGCAAATGGCCGCGTATTGATAAGGAGCTCATATTAAAACATCATAAAGGCCTAATAGCCACTACCTGCTGCCTCGGTGCATCGGTGCCGCAGGCTATTTTACGTGGTACCGAAGAAGAAGCCGAGATCGAATTTAAATGGTGGCTCGACCTTTTTGGCGAAGACTACTACATCGAGATGCAGCGCCACGATATCCCCGAACAAAATACGGTGAATGCGGTACTGATGAAGTTCGCCAAAAAATATAATGTGAAGATGATCTGCTCGAATGATTCGCACTACGTGGATCAGCAGGACTCAAACGCACACGATATTTTGCTTTGCGTAAACACCGGCGATATGCAAAGCACGCCCATAGCTACTGATGAAGAAGGCGGCAAAGGCTATCGCTTCGGTTTCCCTAACGACCAGTTTTATTTTAAAACACAGGCCGAAATGGGTAAGCTGTTCCATGATGTGCCGGAATCGCTTGATAACACCAACGAGATTGTTGATAAGGTGGAGGTTTTAAAGCTTAAACGCGACATCCTGCTGCCCAACTATGTTATCCCCCCTGAATTTAAGATACACGGCGACAGTGTTGCCGATGCGGATACCCTTAACCAGTGGGAATACCTTAAAGATTTAACCTTTAAAGGCGCCAAAGAGCGTTATATCGATATAGATGCCGAAACGGAAGAGCGTATCAACTTTGAGCTGTTTACTATCCGTACCATGGGTTTTGCCGGCTACTTCCTTATCGTTGCCGACTTTATTCGTGCAGGAAGGGATATGGGCGTGTTCATTGGCCCTGGTCGTGGTTCGGCTGCCGGTTCGGTGGTTGCGTATTGCACGGGTATCACTAACATCGACCCGATGAAGTACAACCTCCTGTTCGAGAGGTTTTTGAACCCCGACCGTAAGTCGATGCCCGATATTGATACGGACTTTGATGATGCAGGTCGGCAGAAGGTTATTGACTACGTGGTTGATAAGTACGGTAAAAACCAGGTGGCGCAGATCATTACCTATGGTTCCATGGCTGCGCGTACCAGTATACAGGACGTTGGCCGCGTACTGGATATGCCGCTATCCGAAATGAACGCCATTAAAAAGCTTGTTCCGGATACATTGGGCATCACCCTGAAAGATGCCATTGAACAGGTGCCTGAGTTAAAAGAAATATTAAAAGGTAACGACCTGCGTGCCCAGGTACTGCGCGAAGCTGAAAAGCTGGAAGGATCAGTGCGTAACACAGGTGTGCATGCTGCGGGTATCATCATTGCGCCTTACGATTTAACAGACATTGTTCCTGTTGCGGTAGCAAAAGATAGTGATCTGCTGGTTACCCAGTACGATGGTCGTGTAATTGAGGATGCAGGCGTTATTAAGATGGATTTTTTGGGATTAAAGACCCTTACCATTTTAAAGGATGCCCTGCGGATGATCAAACAGAATCATGGTGTTGTTATCGATATAGATTACATCCCGCTGGACGATAAGGAGACTTTTGAATTGTACCAACGCGGCGATACCAACGGTACCTTCCAGTTTGAAAGTGATGGTATGCAAATGTACCTGCGCGAGCTGAAGCCGGATAAGTTTGAGGATTTAATTGCCATGAACGCGCTTTACCGCCCGGGCCCTATTGAGTACATCCCTAACTTCATCAGCCGTAAGCATGGCCGGGAGCCGATAACGTTTGACTTACCTGACATGGAGGAATACCTGGGCGAAACCTATGGTATTACCGTGTACCAGGAACAGGTGATGCTTTTATCGCAAAAACTGGCAGGCTTCAGCAAGGGCGATGCCGACGTTTTGCGTAAGGCAATGGGTAAGAAGCAGATTGAGATACTGAACAAAATGGAGTCCCAGTTTATGGATGGGGCGGCTACCAAGGGTCACCCCAAAGATAAGCTTACCAAAATTTGGACCGACTGGAAGGCATTTGCCCAGTACGCGTTCAATAAATCGCACTCTACCTGTTATGCGTTTGTGGCCTATCAAACAGCCTATCTTAAAGCGCATTACCCATCCGAATACATGGCGGCGGTTTTAAACAACCAGAACAACATGGAAAAGATCACCTTTTTTATGGAGGAATGCCGCCGCATGGGTGTACAGGTGCTAGGCCCGGATATCAACGAAAGCGATATGGCTTTTGCCGTTAACAGCAAGGGGCAGATCCGTTTTGGGCTAACAGGTGTTAAAGGGGTGGGCGATAAGGCTGTTGAAAGCATCATTGAAGAACGAAACGAGCGCGGCCCTTATAAATCGGTATACGATTTCGCGCAGCGGAGCAATACCCGGAGCGTTAATCGTAAATCGTACGAAAACCTGGTTTATGGCGGTGGCTTTGACGAGTTCGGCTTAAACCGCGCCCAGTTTTTTGCCAAGACGGAAAATGGTGTGTTAACAGGGGTGGAGCGTTTGATAAAATACGCCAACGACTACCAGAACACCCAAAGCAGTTCGCAATCGTCGTTGTTTGGCGGGTCGGTGGCCTCGTATATTCCGGAGCCTGCCATGCCGGAGGCCGAAGAATGGCCGCTGATTGAAAAGTTAAAATACGAGAAGGATGTAATCGGTATTTACCTTACCGGGCACCCGCTTGATAATTACAAGGTGGAGCTGGACCGCTTTTGCAACAGCACGATCAGCGATTTGAAGATGATGCAAAAAGCACGCTCAGGCGAAGGCGGCGAAGAGCTGATGGCACAATTTGCAGCACTGCGCCGCAAGGGGGAAATATGTATTGGCGGCCTGGTAGGCAACGTTCAGCATAAAATGACTAAAACTGGCAAACCGTTCGGCACATTTGTTTTGGAGGATTATAACGAATCGTACGAGTTTGCGCTGTTTGGCGATGATTATGTGAAGTTCCGTAACATGATGATGGACGGATACTTCCTGCACCTGCGGGGCATCATCGAAGAGAAATTCCGTCAGAAAGATAACTGGGATATGAAGATAACAGTAATGAGCCTGCTATCCGAAATGCGGGATAAGCTCACCAAATCGTTAACCGTTTGCCTGGAACTGAATGCCTTAAACAGCCGCCTGTTAAGCGATTTGCAAGGTCTTATAGACACCAACAATCAGAAATACCCGGTTAAAAACTGCACCCTCAAGTTTATGATAAAAGACAGGGAAGAGAACATGCTGGTTGAACTGCCCTCCAAAAACTTTAAAGTAAACCCAAGCGATGATTTAATGGCGGATATTTTTAGCTTGACGAATGTGCAGCCGGTGTTGAATTGATTTGAAGATTTGATGATGTGAGAATTTGAAGATTATCAGGGATATGGAAAAAGATGACCTATTAGACGAAATCGACCCCTGGGGGGATGAAGCTTTTTTGAAAGAGTTACAAGGCCGACTTGATGATATTGAAAGCGGGAAAACTAAGGGGCTTTCATGGGAAGAAGTAACTCGCAGAGCCGAGGCTGAACTCAAAAAAATACGTAGTAGCTCGAAATAACCCAACGCGCGTCATGGCGAGGAACGAAGCCATCTCTACGAAGGACAGTCAGGAACCTTTATGTTGAAGTGACCTTGCACCCGCGGACAGGAAACTATTGAGTTTATTACTTCGGTGCAGGCATTTGCTTAGAGATTGCTTCGGACGCGGTTGGAAGCAACCACGCTCGCAATGACGTGATTGTGATATTTATTCGGTTCCAGGCCTTATAAACAACTCACCCCCCTTAATCCCTTCCTTCAAAAACTTTTGATAACAATCCTTAATATAAAGCTCCATTTCGTAATCGGTAGCCTTATGGGCAAAGGCATAAGTTGGGCGGTATTGCACAACAAATGCCGAAAGCGTATCTCCTTTTAACCCGGTTACCCTTGCCACCAGGCCGTGACTAAACTTCTGGTTTACATAGTCGGTTTTTTCATCGCGCAGCAAAAGCTTGTTGAATTTGTAGGCACGGGTGCTTTTTTTGGTGAGGGCACGCACTAACGTTACTATATCAATACTAAGCAACTGGCTGGTGCCATTACCGCCCGATGGGACAAAAGCATTAATAACCTTTGGCCCCTTGTAATTAAACTGTTTCGCGTAAAACTCCCGGTTTGCTGCTGAGTCCTTTTTAAAGTCGCGTTCACGATTGGAGCGTATGGTAACTTCGTTCAACACAATTTTGGCAGGCTCCAGCTCAATACGCAGGGTTTCCATGGTATTAGTCACCGGCAACTTAAAAGGTTTGTAGGTAAAGCAGGTTATTTTCAGGCTGTCAGTTGTGGATGCTGCGATACTGAAATCGCCAAGGATATTGGTAAATGCTATCTTACAGCCCACACGTACCATAGCGCCGTTAACGGGCAGTTTGGTATCTTTATCAAGCACCTTGCCTTTTATTTGCTGGCAGTAACAAAAGCCCGAAACGATCATAAAACTAAACAGCAGCAGGTATTTCATAGAGTGGCAGTATGAGGTTGCAGGTTTATCATCCACCCAAAAATAACTATCGGCATCAAGCTAAATAATTGTTTAACAACATTTAACAGATGGGATGTCCGTCCGTCCGCAGGAGAAGGGGCTCCGGCGGACGGACGGACACCCATGGGTTAAACCGGCAATTATCAGGGGAGCAAATCAAATTGTCACTAACTTACTTTACAGTCATTTATTTCCCGGTGATATAACATGGCGGAATTTGGCTAAAGCCGTATATTGTTATTTTATCTTTCCCGTTGGCTAAAGCCAGACGGCAATGAATTGAAAAAAATGTTTCATTGCCATCCCTTTTAAGGGACGGGACACGAACAACGCAATTGGGGCTTTAGCCAAAAACTGGAAGCGAAAATTTGATTTGCACCAATTAACAGTCTTACAATCAATGTTCAAAAAATCCTAGCTGCCGTCACGTTGATATATTGTCAACTATTTCACCTGACAAATCACAAACAACAAATCTTTTTCGCGGTAAGAAACAAAACAACATTAAATTATACCGGTAATTTAAAAATACCCCTTCCTTACCCACTTACTACGTAAATAGTAAAGGACGGCTGTGGTGGATGGCGAGAAATTAAAAATGAAACAGGAAGAAGTGTTTACTAACAAAATTAGTAAATATATTTATCTTTTCAAAGCATTATTTGATATTTATTTACTGCGATAAAAAACGTCCGTCCGGTTACCTGCCCTTGTATCTTTTGGACGGACGGACAGTTTACGGATATTTAATTGCGATACAATGCAGGGTGTCCGTCCGTCCGCAGGGACTGTAGTCTAACCGGACGGACGGACACCACGAACCGGCAATTTTCATCTTCCGGCCTTCATGCTGTCCGTCCGTCACAATATAGCCTTTCCCACCTGGCGGACGGACACCCTCGGGGAAATCGCTTTTGAA
The DNA here is from genome assembly GCF_024055575.1 of Mucilaginibacter flavidus. Classification (GTDB taxonomy): domain Bacteria; phylum Bacteroidota; class Bacteroidia; order Sphingobacteriales; family Sphingobacteriaceae; genus Mucilaginibacter; species Mucilaginibacter flavidus. The sequence goes on from NZ_JAMXOE010000004.1 coordinate 185,739, forward strand.
TATGTAAAATATCAGGTGGCTCCGCTGGAGCCTAAATATTCAGGACATTAATTCTATAAACAGGCGACTCCGCTGGAGTCCGGGCGGCATTATTCACAGCTCCAGCGGAGCTACCTGTTTATAGTCGAAATGTCTCAATAAAAGGCTCCAGCGGAGCCCCCTGTTTTAAAAGCGATTCGCCTAGACGCCCCACGGATTAATATATCCCTCAACTTTTTTTTCTTTACTGACCTTCCCGACTTTCGGTGTTCTCAAAAATGCAATCAAAAAAATCCGAAATCGAAATTCCGACATCCGAAACGGCGCAGCCTTCTTTGAGCACCGTTGAAAACAAACAATAGCGAGAAAATCAAAAAAAACTATCTTTGCGCTATTATGAGCAAATCAACCGACGAACTTTTTAAAAACGTTATATCGCACGCAAAAGAATATGGCTTTGTTTTCCCTTCAAGCGAAATTTATGATGGCCTGAGCGCTGTTTATGATTACGGTCAGAACGGTGTGGAACTGAAAAATAACATCAAAACCTACTGGTGGAAAAGCATGGTGCAGATGCACGAGAACATTGTCGGCATTGATTCTGCCATATTTATGCACCCGAAGATATGGAAGGCCAGTGGTCACGTTGATGGTTTTAGCGACCCGATGATTGACAACAAGGACAGCAAAAAACGCTACCGTGCCGACCAGCTTTTAGAAGATAAAATTGAACGCTACACAAAAGACGGTAAAACCGATAAGGCTGAATTGTTGCAGGAGGAATTGGACGAGGCCTTAAAAATGGAAAACCTTGTACGTTTAAAAGACCTGATTGTACAACACGAAATTGCCGACCCTATCAGCGGCACCCGCAACTGGACGGATGTGCGCCAGTTTAACCTGATGTTCAGCACCCAAATGGGCGCCGTGGCTGATGATGCCGATGTGGTTTACCTGCGGCCTGAAACTGCCCAGGGGATATTTGTGAATTACCTGAACGTACAAAAATCGGGCAGGATGAAAATTCCTTTCGGGATAGCACAGATAGGTAAAGCCTTCCGTAACGAGGTGATTGCCCGCCAGTTTATTATCCGCATGCGCGAGTTTGAGCAGATGGAGATGCAATACTTTGTACGCCCTGGCACACAAAAAGAATGGTTTAATAAATGGAAAGAAACCCGCTTAAAATGGCATTTAGCCTTGGGAACCCCGGCCGAAAAATACCGTTACCACGAGCACGTTAAGCTGGCTCATTACGCCGATGCCGCTTTTGATATCGAGTTTGATTTTCCGTTTGGTTTTAAAGAGGTGGAAGGTATCCATAGCCGTACCGATTTTGATTTGAGCCAGCACCAGAAGTTCAGCACCAAAAAGATGCAGTATTTCGACCCGGAGATTGACCCGGCAACAGAAAAGCCTTACGGTAACTACATCCCTTACGTTATTGAAACCTCGATAGGTTTAGACAGGATGTTTTTATTAACGATGATCAACGCCTTTGAGGAAGAAGACCTTAGTACCGAAGAAAAACAGGACAGCCGCACCGTGTTGCGCCTGCACCCTTGTTTGGCCCCGGTAAAGGCAGCCATCTTCCCGTTAATTAAAAAAGACGGTCTGCCCGAAAAGGCGCGCGAAATAATGGACAGGCTGAAATTTGATTTCAACCTGCAATACGAAGAGAAGGATGCCATAGGCAAGCGTTACCGCAGGCAGGATGCAATAGGTACGCCGATATGTATCACTGTTGACCATCAGACATTAGAAGATAACACCGTTACCATCCGCCACCGCGATACTATGGCGCAGGAGCGTGTGGATGCAGGCCAGTTAGAGAAGATTTTAGGTGATTTGGTGAGCTGGAAGAATTTGTTGGGAGGATAAATATGCCTTCGTCTATAAATTTCGCCTTTCGGCAGATTATACCAAAATAATACAACTTTCATTCCTAATATTGCTGTACACCCCGGCAATATTAGGAACATGAAAAAGATCATCATCGCTATTTTACTGCTTTCAGCAGTAATCACATCGGTTTACGCGCAAAAAAAAGCGGCTTACCACGTTTCAAAAACATTCCATATCAAAAGCAGCGGCGGCTATGATTATATCACCGTCGATTCGGCTTCCGATAGGCTTTATGTATCGCATGGCAACCAGGTAAACGTATTAAACAAAACTACCGGCGACTCGATTGGTGTAATTAAAACCGAAAAGGATGTGCACGGCATTGCCATTGTACGCCAATTGGGCAAAGGGTACATTACCAATGGTTCGGCTGCCAGCGTAGCGGTTTTCGACCTAAAAACCTTTAAAATACTCGCCCATGTGCCGACAGGTATGTTTGCCGATGGAATTTTGTATGATGATTATTCAAAAAAGGTCATCAGCTGTAACGGCAAAAGCAAAAACATGACTTTTATTGACCCGGCAACTGATAAAGCCGTAGCCACAGTACAGCTTACCGGCTGGCCCGAAACCGCTGCCAGCGATGGCAAAGGCAAAGTATACGTTAACAATGCCGAAAAAAGCGAGATTGACGTGATAGACGCCACTACTTATAAAATAGTGAATACATGGCCAATTGCTCCGGGTAAAAGCGCTTCGGGCTTAGCTATTGACAGGAACACCATGCGTTTGTTTGCCGGCTGCGATAATAAATTACTGGTAGTGATGGACGCCACCAATGGCAAAGTAGTGACCACGTTGCCGATAGGCGATGAGTGCGATGCCGTAGGATTTGACAAAAAACTTAAAACAGTTTACTCATCAAATGGAGAAGGCACGTTAACCGTTATCAAAGAACTGTCAGCAAATAAATTCACGGTTGTTCAAAATCTTAAAACAAAAGCTGGTGCACGTACAATCGCTGTCGACCAGGTAACACACCTGTTGTACCTGCCTACCGGCAAGTTCGGCCCTAAAAAAGCAGGCGAATTCAGGCCCTCACTTATCCCGGGTACTTTTGAAGTATTGGTGGTAAGCAGCGGTTTATAATTATTGATAGGAGATTAGCGATTAGTTTACTATTTTTCGTTTTTAAACCCGGAACTCAAAAGCCGGGCATAATATAAATGGAAAGCAACCAAACCAAAATCGGCATCAAATCATGGGCAGAGGAAGACCGGCCACGCGAGAAACTAAGCGGGCAGGGTAGGCGTGCCTTAACTGATGCTGAACTGATTGCCATACTAATAGGTTCTGGCAGCAGGAACGAAACGGCTGTTGAATTAAGCAAACGCATCCTGCACCATTACGAAAACGACCTGAACAAGCTGGGCAAGGCCTCCATAGCCGAACTATCCAAATTTAAAGGCATCGGCGAAGCCAAAGCCATATCCATCATAGCCGCGCTCGAAATCGGAAGGAGAAGAAACGATACTGACAGCCCAGACCCGGAACATATCGGCAGCAGTCGTGACGCCTACAACATTATGAAGCGCCATTTCATCGACCTAAAACATGAAGAATTTTGGATAATGCTCACAACCCGCTCATCAAAAATGATAGCTAAAGAACTGATAAGCAGGGGCGGATTATCCGAAACGGCAGTTGATGCCAAGATTATTTTCGGCATGGCGCTGCAACACCAGGCCAGTAATATTTTCCTTTTCCATAACCACCCCTCGGGTAACTTAAGCCCAAGCCACCAGGATATTTACCTCACCAAAAAATTAGCCGAAGCCGGCAAGTTATTGGATATAAGGATTCTCGACCATTTGATTATCACGGATAAAGGCTTTTACAGTTTGGCGGATGAGGCGCATTTTTAGGGGAGTTTCTCACCATTCGTCATTGCGAGGAACGAAGCAACCTCTACATAGGACGTTCACGGACCTTAGTGTTTATGGTGACCTAAACGCGGCTGATAGGTCACCACAAAGCTTTTGCTTCGTTGATTTGCATACGTAGAGGTTGCTTCGTTCCTCGCAATGACGAGACTGAGAAGTTCTTCGCATTTTTGAAACAACCTTAATACAATAGCGTTATCTTTAAACAAAAATTTAACGCTATGATAACTCCAGACAACCAAATACCCATCGACGATCAGAACGAAAACGACGCCGATGACCAGCTAAGCCAGAAAGACGTACATTCAAATGGTTTGGATGATTTGCCAGAGTCGGGCGATACAGTAGATTATGCTGACCCGGACAAACTACAGCGTGCCTACGATGCATCGGAATCAGCCTACACGCTTGATATCGGTGATGATGGCGATACGGATAATGATGATTAATACGCCCCTCTAAATCTCCCCTAAAGGGGAGACTTTTTTTCTTTCGGACTTTACCGATTTTCGGTCTTTCCGAACTCTTTTCTCACTTTCGGACTTTCCGTCTTCCCGACTTTCGGACTAATTCCTATCTTTGCCGATTATCATTTAGCTGTAATGAAGATATCGTATAATTGGCTTAAAGAATTTATTGATACCGATAAAACTCCCGGAGAGATTTCAACCATATTAACCGGCACTGGTTTGGAGGTGGAGAGCCTCGAAAAAGTGCACGCTGTTCCCGGTGGACTGGAAGGCCTGGTGATTGGCTTCGTAAAGGAGCGTTACCAGCACCCCAATGCCGACAGGTTAAGTGTCACCAAAGTTGATGTTGGCACAGGTGAAGATTTACAGATAGTTTGCGGCGCACATAACGTGGCAGCCGGTCAAAAAGTGGTAGTGGCTACCGTTGGTACAACCGTATACCCAACCGTTGGCGAGCCATTTAAAATAAACAAATCGAAAATACGTGGCGAGGTATCCGAAGGGATGATCTGTGCCGAGGATGAAATTGGCCTGGGCAACGACCATGCCGGCATTATGGTACTCGACGCTGATGCCGAAGTAGGCTCGCTGGCCAAAGAATACTTTAAACTTAACGACGATTACCTTTACGAAATAGGCTTAACCCCTAACCGTGCCGATGCAACTTCGCATTTAGGTACGGCAAGGGATATTACTGCGTTCCTGAAAATCGGCATAAAAAAGCCGGATGTTTCGGCATTTAAGGTTGATGATACCAGTCGCACAATTAAGGTTGTGGTGGAGAATGAGGCTGCAAGTCCGAGGTATTCGGGTGTTACCATATCAGGCGTTGAGGTTAAAGAATCCCCAAAATGGATTAAAGAAAGATTGGCGGTTATCGGCATCCGTTCGATCAATAACATTGTTGATGCCACCAACTACGTGCTGCATGATTTAGGACAACCCCTGCATGCCTTTGATGCCGACGCGATAAAAGGCGATACCGTCATCGTAAAAAACTATCCCGAAGGTACCACCTTCAAAACTTTGGATGACGTTGAGCGCAAGTTGAGCGCCGATGATTTGATGATAGGTAATGCCGAAGCCCCAATGTGTATAGCCGGTGTGTTTGGCGGTGTGGATTCGGGTGTAAAGGCATCAACCAAAAATATATTCCTGGAGAGCGCTTATTTTAACGCGGTTTCAGTTCGTAAGACATCGAAACGCCACGGGTTGAAGACTGATGCCTCGTTCCGTTTTGAGCGTGGTACTGACCCGGATATGACCGTATTTGCCCTTAAACGTGCAGCGCTGCTAATCCAGGAAATTGCCGGTGGAAAGATATCGTCAGAGATATCGGATAATTATCCAAACCCGGTTTCACCTTTTGAAATTGAGGTAACTTATAAAAACATCCACAGGCTAATTGGCAAGGAAATTCCGCATGGAGAAATCAAGGGCATATTAACCGCTTTGGATATCCAAATTGTTGGCGAAACAGGGGAGGGGCTTTCACTAAAAGTACCGCCATACCGTGTGGACATTACCCGTGAGGTGGATATTGTCGAAGAGATACTGCGTATTTACGGGTATAACAATATCGAAATCCCTACGCAAATCAGGGCATCATTAAATAACTCGCAAAGGCCGGAAAAGGATACTGTTCAGAATTTGATTTCGGATATGCTGAGCGCCAATGGCTTTAACGAGATTATGTCGAACTCGCTTACGAAGTCGGCTTATTCATCAAACCTGGATACAGCGGTTAAGATTCTGAACCCCTTAAGCAGCGATTTAGACGTAATGCGCCAAACTTTGATCTATTCAGGATTGGAAGCCATCGCCTACAACACCAACCGCAGGAATGCTGATTTGAAATTATACGAGTTCGGCAAGGTTTACGAGCTGAAGGAAGATAAATATAGCGAAACACAACGGTTCGCCCTGTTCATATCGGGCGTTGATAAACCCGAGCAATGGAACCAAAAGGCAAAGGCTGTATCGTTTTACAACCTGAAGGCAATTGTTGATGGCATCATCACTAAATTAAACATCGGCGATTTAACGCTGGAAGATTCAACCTGCAGCAAATTTGCCTGGGGCATGCAATACAAACGCAACGGCAAGCAACTGGTTAAATTCGGCAAGGTATCGGCAGATGCTTTGAAAAAGGTTGATGTGGATAAGGAAGTATTTTGTGCCGATTTTAATTTCGACATGATATTAATGGCAGTCCGCAAAAACAAAATTGTATTCCAGGATGTGCCTAAGTTCCCATCGGTTCGTCGCGACCTTTCGATGCTGATTGATAAAGCGGTAACCTTTGGCCAGCTTAAACAAATAGCTGAAAGAACTGAGCGCAAGCTATTGCAGGATGTAAGCGTGTTTGATGTTTACGAAGGCGACAAGCTGCCGGCTGGTAAAAAGTCTTACGCGTTGAGCTTTATCATCCAGGACAGTGAAAAAACGCTGACCGATAAAGCCATCGACAGCATTATGCAAAAGTTAATTTATAATTTAGGCAAAGAAGCAGGAGCGGAGATCAGAAAATAATTAGTGAATGGGTGAATTAGTGAATTAATGATTAAGTAATTGTAAATTTGAAAATAAGTGAGTTCCGGGATTTGTGATTGGTATTTAAATATTAATTAATATATTCAGCCCTTAAAACATTAGCAAAAAAATAAATTCACTAATTCGCCAACTCAGTAATTCACTAATTAAACCATGGCCTTAGCAGAGCAGTTAAATTCAATTGTTGAAAGAACGGAGCGCTTAATAGAGCTTTGTGCTGCTTTGCAGGAGGAAAATGACTTGTTGAAGCTGGAAAGCCAGTCGCTTTCGGTGGCGCTGGATGCAAGCCGGAACAAGACAAAAGAGCTTGATGAAAAGCTCCGCGCATTGAAGATGGCGAAGTCGTTTTCAGAAACAAATGAAAAAAGTCTTGACATAAAGCAAAAAATTAACGAATTTGTGCAGGAAATAGATAAGTGTATTGTATTATTGAAGAAATAATACAAAAAGTGAAGCTCAAATGGGAGAAATCTCCATAAAAATAAACATTGCTGACAGAGTTTACCCCTTAAAGGTAAACATGGAAGAAGAAGAAATAATACGTAGGGCAGCCAAACTGATTAACGACCGGATAAAAGAATACCAGGAAAATTACGCAGTTAGGGATAAACAGGATTTGCTTTCGATGTGTGTGTTGCATTATGCAACCTCATCATTAAAAGCTGATATGAAGGTTTCGGTAGAAGATACCGAAGTGACAGACAAGGTTTACCAGTTGGATTATTTATTATCAGAATTTTTTTCAAAGCAATAAACGTTCTTTACATACAAACAGAGCAATTAAGATTTAACCGCAGTTAAATTTTAAGTTTCACTATTAAAAACTTAACGCTTCAATATAGATGGATGGAAGCGGATTCGTTAATCGTAATGGTTAAACGGGAAGCCGTGGGTCCATATTCGAAAAGAAGTTTTTAGATACATGAACCTTAGAAATTAGTTGCGGTTTTTTTTATTATATACCAATTATAGACATGAGTAATACATTATTATACCTTATCATCGGAGTGTTGATAGGGGGACTACCGGGGTTCTTACTCGGACGGTTTTTACTGAAAAAGCTATTCAAAGACCAGGAAGTAGCAGCCCAGGGCAAAGTAAAGAAGATTTTAAAGGATGCTGAAAATGATGCGGAAATCCTTAAAAAGAACAGGTTACTTGAAGCCAAAGAGAAGTTTTTGCAGTTGAAAGCTGAGCACGAGCAGCAAATTAACGAGAAAAACAACGTTATTAATCAGCGTGAAAACGGCGTTAAGCAAAAAGAGCAATCGTTAAACCAACGCCTCGAAAACCAAAACCGCAAGGATACCGAGTTGGATAATCTGCGCAAAAACCTGGAGCGCCAAACGGAAATTGTTACTAAAAAGCAGGAAGAAGTTGAAGTGCTGAAAAATTCGCACGTGCAGCAGCTGGAAACTATTGCAGGCTTATCTGCCGAGGATGCCAAAAATCAACTTATTGACAATCTGCGCGAAGAAGCCCGCAGCAAGGCTATGGCCCAGATAAAAGACATTGTTGACGAAGCTAAATTAACTGCTACCAAAGAAGCCAAAAAGATAGTTATCCAAACCATCCAGCGTACAGCTACTGAAGCGGCAATAGAGAATACTGTATCTATTTTCAATATCGAAAATGACGAGATTAAAGGCCGCATCATCGGTCGTGAAGGTCGTAACATCCGTGCGCTGGAAGCGGCTACCGGTATCGAAATTATTGTGGATGATACCCCGGAGGCCATTATTTTATCAGGTTTCGACCCTGTACGCAGGGAGATTGCCCGTCTGGCCATGCACCGCCTGGTAACGGACGGACGCATACACCCTGCACGTATTGAAGAAGTGGTTGCTAAAACCAAAAAGCAGATAGAAGAAGAAATTGTTGAAATAGGCGAGCGTACCGTAATCGATTTAGGTATTAGCGGCCTGCACCCGGAATTGATCCGTATGGTAGGCAGGATGCGTTACCGTTCATCGTACGGGCAAAACCTTTTGCAGCACTCACGCGAGGTGGCTAACTTCTGCGCCACCATGGCTGCCGAATTAGGACTGAATGTTAAACTCGCCAAACGTGCCGGCTTACTGCATGACATTGGTAAAGTGCCTGATGACAACCCGGAATTGCCGCATGCAATTTTAGGTATGCAGCTGGCCGAAAAATATAAGGAGCATCCTGAAGTTTGTAACGCCATAGGTGCCCACCACGATGAGGTGGAAATGACTTCGATGTTGTCGCCAATTATACAGGTTTGTGATGCCATATCAGGCGCAAGGCCGGGTGCACGCCGTGAGGTGGTTGAAAGCTACATCAAGCGTTTAAAAGAGCTGGAAGAGCTTGCATTATCATACCCTGGTGTTGAGAAAACATTTGCTATACAAGCTGGTCGTGAATTGCGCGTGGTTGTTGAAAGCGAAAAGATTAGTGATGCACAATCAGAAGTATTGGCGGCAGATATATCAAACCGCATACAAACCGAAATGACATACCCCGGCCAGATAAAGGTTACCGTAATAAGGGAAACCAGGTCGGTAGCGTTTGCGAAATAAATTAATTGCAACCCTCTCTGTAAAAGGAGAGGGTTTTATAATTTATAAACCGTGGCAACTAACAATAATTCGGGCAAAAGCGCAAAAATGCACACCAGTGGTGGTTCTGCGTTAGCAGATAAACGGCCTGTTGATGTTTATTTTGACAAATACGCCGAAAGCCATCAAAATCCAACAAATAAAAGTATTCACTGGGTATGTGTGCCACTTATCGTATTTAGTTTGTTAGGGTTGTTTTGGGCTATTCCGTTTCCTTACTTAAAATTTTTAGGCAAATATAACGGCTTCGTTAACTGGGCATCGTTTTTAATTGGCTTCAGTATCTATTACTATTATAAGCTTTCACCGGTGTTGTCGTACTTAATGCTGCTTATATTATTTGCTTTTAGCTATGGAATTATAGAGCTGGATACCTGGCAAAAAGCCGGTGGTCCGGCCATATGGCAGGTATGCCTGGCTATTTTCATAATTTCATGGGTTGGGCAATTTATAGGCCATAAGATCGAGGGTAAAAAGCCTTCTTTTTTAGATGATCTTAAGTTTTTGCTTATTGGTCCTATTTGGCTGCTTCATTTTATATTGAAGAAGTTTTCAATAAGATATTAGAAGAAGAGTCAAGACTCAAGAGAATAGGAGCCAGGAAAGTTGGCAGATGTTCTTCCTACCGATATCTATTAATCCTGATTCCTGACGACTCTATTGCTGGATCTTCCCCGCTACATATTTTTGCCAAGCTTATCCAACATATCCTGCGGTATTTTTTCCAGGTCGAGTACCAAAAAACCGTCCAGGCAATCGGCAAATTTAGGGTCGATGTTGAAGCAGATGATTTTAGCATTGAGGCCGATGTATTGGCGCAGCAATACAGGTACTTTTAGGCTCCTGGTTTCCACTTCGGAAATCAAATTATCCAATCCTTTAAAACTGTCCTCTCCCGACATGAGCAGGTCAGTATCAATGCTGCCAAGGTCAACTTTGAATTTTTTGCGTGGCTTTACGTACTGTGCCATTTCTTCGTCAAAGTGATTGCGGTTAATGTAGTCAACAATCAGCGATTTTGAGAAGTTGGAGAAAGAGTTGCTGATGCTTACCGGTCCGATTAAATAGCGATAGCGCGGGTTATCGATCAAATATTTTAATATGCCTTTCCAAAGTAAAAACAGAGGTAAAGGCTTCAACTGGTATTCCTTACGTATCCACGACCGGCCCAGTTCAATGCTCTTTTTAAGCACCGGTGTAAATTGCGATTTTATCTTAAACAATTCCGAAACGTAGAAGCCTTTTTTGCCTATACTGTAAAATATCTCGTCGCCCAGGCCAATACGGTAGGCACCGACAAGCATTTTTGCATCGGTATCCCAAATAAATAAATGGTGGTAATAAATATCATACTCATCCAGGTCGATAGATTTGTTGGTGCCCTCGCCAATCTCGCGGAAGGTAACCTCGCGCAACCGGCCAATTTCGCGGATGGTGCAGGGAATGAGGGTTGTGGGGGCAATGTACACTTCGTAGTTTTTCTCAACCCAAATACGGTAATCATCACGCAGCGCCGAGATTTCTTTATCAAGTATATCGCCGGCAATGGCTGGTGCTATTTCGGCAGGCTGTTTTTTTATCTTAAAAAGGTTACGCGGGTTGAAAATCTTCTTTTCGTCTTCAAGCCCGGTGCCTAATGCATAGGTACGAGCCCTTAAATAGTTAAGCAGTTTGGCGCTATTGGTGTAATCGGGTATATCAACAACATTTATCGGCTTGCCAATGCGCAGTTTAATGGTGTGCCCGTGCTTGTTAAAAAGTTCAGACGGTAGTTTAGCGGTACGTAACGCCGGGTGTATCAAGCTAAGCAAGTTAAACAGCAGCCCGTTATTGCCATGGAAATAAATTGGTACTACAGGTACCTTTGCTTTGGCTATTATCTTACCTACAACCGGGTGCCATAGCCTGTCGGTTACCTGTTGTTTATCTACTTTATAGGTAGATACTTCTCCTGCAGGGAATATGCCTATTGGCGTACCGTTGGCAAGCAATTCGAGCGTGTTTTTTAAGCCGCTGATGCTTGATGAATGTTCCACATTTTCAAACGGGTTTACGGCGATAAAGTAATCAGCAAGGTTGGGTATTTTTTTGAGCAGGAAGTTGGCCATCAGTTTGGCATCGGGCCTAACCATGCAAAGCATCTTTAACAATACCATGCCTTCTATACCGCCGTACGGGTGGTTGGCTATGGCAATAAAGGCGCCGGTTTTGGGTATATGTTTTAAATCGCTTTCGTCAAACTCGATATCAATGCCGCAGCCTTCTAATATTGCATCAACAAACTCGGGGCCTACTTTTGGCTGTGCCTGGGCAAACAGGTCGTTTACCTGGTTTATCTTCATTAACTCCATCAACAGGCCGGCCAGCCCGGGCATGCGCAGCTTATCAAGCTTAGTGGCTTTGGCAAATTCTTCGGTGGTAATTACTTTCATACTTATAAAATAAACCCTGTTGATAGGGCCATAAATATCCTGAAAAATTATTTAATTTAACCCTGATAAACCTGTTAATGAAAACGCGGATAAAAAATTACCTGTCGATAACCAAAAAGGAATGGAATGGTTTGGTTGTACTGGTTGTTTTGATTGCATTGGTACTTGCCGCGCCCTATGTTTATCAGGTGTTCCGCAAAGATAATACAATAAATTTCAAAGATTTTAACAAAGCAGCAGCGCAATTAAACAAAGCGGGCGCCAAATCCGGCTTCGACCCTGACAAAGAAGCGCCCGAAACCCCGGAAAAGAAAACGCCGCCGGTTATGTTTCCTTTTAACCCTAATATCCTAACTATATCGCAATGGCAACAATTGGGATTGAATGAGCACCAGGCCGAAGTGATAAAGCATTACACCGATAAGGGCGGCAGATTTTATAACAAGCAGGATTTAAAGAAGATATATGCCATCACCCCTGATGATTATAAGCGACTGGAGCCATACATCAGTATCCCCGACGCAGTTTATACGTCAAACAAAATTAAGCCCGGCGAAATCATCGAACTAAATAGCGCCGATTCGGCAAAGCTGACAGCGTTGAGGGGCGTTGGACCTGCATCGGCTGTAGTAATTTTGCGTTACCGTAATAGGCTCGGCGGCTTCTACCGCAAGGAACAATTGAAAGAAGTTTATGGAATAGACTCACTTCGCTATGAAGAAATAAAATCTCAGGTCTCGGTAAACCCGGCAAAAATCAAAAAGTTACCCATCAATTCTATATCGTTCGATCAATTGCGGTTATTCCCTTATCTGAATTACAAACAGGTTAACGCTGTAATTGAATACCGTAAACAGCATGGCAATTATAATTCAATGGATGATTTGAAAAATATTGTGCTGTTGGATGCCGGAATTTTACGTAAAATTGAACCATATATAAGTTTTAAATGATAGCGCAGCAAATAAAATCGGCCATACGCGATATACCTGATTTCCCGAAGCCGGGAATAATATTTAAGGATATCACACCTATATTAAAAAGTCCAGCTTTATGCGAAAGCATAGTAAATGCCTTTGCCGAAAAATTGCAGGGCACCCACATTGATGCCATTGCCGGGATTGAAAGCCGGGGTTTTTTATTTGGACTAACACTGGCAACTAAAATGGGCGTACCTTTTGTGCCGGTACGCAAGGCTGGCAAGCTGCCGTTCACCATAAAACAAAAGGCTTATAAACTGGAATACGGCACAGCCGTCATTGAACTCCATACCGATGCATTCGAGCCAGGCCAGCATATATTGATACACGACGACCTGCTGGCAACCGGTGGCACCGCATTAGCCGCCAGCGAACTGATACAGGAAATGGGTGGAATAGTTGCAGGTTTTTCCTTTGTGGTTGAATTAGGTTTTTTGAATGGGAGAGAACGGATTGAGGAAGTTTGCAATAAGGTAGTGGTGTTGGCGGAGTATTGATTGATAAAAATGCCTGGTCTTGTAATAATTAAAGCCAAAATTAAAGTCCTAACCGCCGAGGAAGGCGGCAAAAGACGAACGTGTATTTTTAGTGGATATCGGCCAAATCACGTATTTGAGGTTCCGGTGAATAATTACCTTATAACCTACATAGGTGATGTGATTTTCGATTATCCAGAAATATGCCCAGGTGATGAAAAAGAAGTTATTGTAAGATTTATTAAAGATCAGCCGATTGATAAATATCTATTTGTAGGCAATAAATGGAGAATTCAAGAGGGAAGTAATTTGATTGCGACAGGAGAAATTTTAGAATTACTTTGACCTCGGTACATACCCCTATTCCCCCTAAACCTACAATTCATACCATATACCAAAAGTGTCCCTTTTCATAGTTGTTATAAGCAAACCAATGCGTAAAATATTATGTTACTTTGCTAAAAATCAATTATAAATACATGGATTCTTTGCTCACCGATGTACCTGCCGGGTACGATTTTTCTATAAATGATAATCAAAAAATGATAGGCCAGATGGCCAGGGATTTTGCCGAAAAACATATTCGCCCGCACGTGATGGAATGGGATGAGACGCAGCATTTCCCAATTGAATTATTCAAGCAATTAGGCGAACTGGGTATGATGAGCGTGTTTGTGCCCGCAGAATATGGTGGCTCAGGTTTCGGGTATTTTGAATATGTAACTGTTATTGTTGAAATTGCTAAGGTTTGCGGGTCGATAGGTTTATCGCTTGCGGCGCATAATTCATTATGTACCGGTCACATCCTTGCCTTTGGCAGCGAGGAACAAAAACACCGCTGGCTGCCGAAACTTGCGACTGCTGAATGGTTGGGAGCATGGGGCCTAACTGAAGCTAACACCGGGTCGGATGCAATGGGAATGAACACAACTGCCGTTTTAGATGGCGACCACTATATTGTAAATGGTTCAAAAAACTGGATAACACATGGTAAATCTGGCAATGTGGCCGTGGTGATGGTGCGCACCGGTGAAAAAGGTGACTCAAAAGGAATATCAGCTATTGTTATTGAAAAAGGTACACCTGGCTTTACCCATGGCAAAAAAGAAAACAAGCTGGGCATGCGTGCTTCTGAAACAACAGAATTAATATTTGATAATTGCCGTGTACCAAAAGAAAATTTATTAGGTGTGGAAGGCGAGGGCTTTAAGCAGGCAATGAAGGTACTTGATGGCGGCCGTATATCTATCGCTGCTTTATCATTAGGTATTGCAAAAGGCGCTTTTGAAGCTGCTGTGGCTTACTCAAAAGAACGCAAGCAGTTTGGACAAGCAATAAGCAATTTTCAGGGTATCGCCTTTAAACTGGCGGACATGGCTACCGAAATAGAAGCAGCCGAACTGTTGATAATGCAGGCGGCCGATTTGAAAAACAGGCACATGCCGGTTACCAAACAGTCGGCCATGGCGAAGTATTTTGCATCGGAAGTTGCCGTACGTACGGCAACAGAGGCTGTACAGATATTTGGTGGCTACGGTTATACCAAGGATTTCCCGGTTGAAAAATATTACCGTGACGCCAAACTATGCACAATAGGTGAGGGGACAAGTGAGATACAGAAGATTGTGATAAGCAGGGAAGTACTGAAGTAGGGGTTGTAAGATTGAAATGTCATAAAGTTGAAATGCTATTAAATTAATAGTCAGCAAAAACCTTACAACTTTTCAACCTTAAAACATTTCTATAAACCCCTTTCATATTCAAAACTAAATACTTACCTTTGCCCTCCCTGAAAGGAGGTATTTGGGAATTATGATCATTATTAACGTAAAAGACGGCGAATCATTAGATAAAGCATTGAAACGCTTCAAGAAGAAATTTGAAAAGACCGGTGTTTTAAGAGAACTTCGCAGTCGCCAGGCATTTGAGAAAAAATCAATTACCCGTCGTCACGAAATTAAACACGCCATCTACAAGCAGAATATGAACTTAGAAACCACCGTTTAATTCTTTTAAAAGAATTTTCGATTTTCTAATCAAAATATCAAAACTATTTGTACATTCATAGTCCGGATGTACAAGTAGTTTTTATGTTTATAGACCGTTTTATCCGTTATATTAAGTTCGAAAAGCGGTACTCTCCGCATACTGTATCGGCCTATCAATCAGACCTTGACCAGTTCATGTCGTTTCTGAATAACCCCGACAACACAATACCACCGCCAGTTCCTGAAATTACGCACCCCAACCAAATTACGCATTATCATATCCGTAACTGGATGGTTGAGTTAATGAACCATAAAATTTTAGCCCGTTCGGTAAATCGTAAAATAGCCACGCTGCGCAAGTATTTTAAGTTTATGGTGCAGGAAGGGGTGATTGAAATAAATCCGGCATCCAAAATCAATACGCCCAAAATTCCAAAAAATTTACCTGTTATCGTTGAAGATGTCAAGCTAACTCAAATGCTTGACGAAAACCAGGTGTTTAGCCACGATTTTAAAGGCCTGCGGGACAAACTGGTGATTGAAATGCTGTTTGGCACCGGCATGCGCCTTTCGGAGCTGCTGGGCGTTAAGGATGCCGATATAAACGTTTACGAAGGCACCATAAAGGTTTTGGGTAAGCGTAATAAGGAGCGCATTATCCCGGTAAACAATGAGTTGAAATTATTAATAGCTGAATACCAGGAGTTAAAGAAAAAGCAGGATTTTTTCGGTAACAATTCGTTAACCTTAATCGTTACAGATAAAGGAGCCAATGCTTATTCAAAGCTCATTTATTTAATAGTGCAGAAGTATTTATCTTATATATCAACCCAAAATAAAAGAAGCCCGCATGTGTTGCGGCATACCTTTGCCACCAGCCTGTTAAACAGGGGCGCCGATTTAAATGCTATTAAAGAACTTTTGGGCCACGCCAACCTAAGCGCAACCCAAATTTATACACACAATTCCGTTGAACGATTAAAGTCTATTTACAAACAAGCCCATCCAAAGGCTTAACAAAGGAGGAATCATGAAAATCACAGTGCAATCTATTCGTTTTAATGCAGACAAGAAGTTATTGGATTTTATTCAGAAGAAGACCGATAAGCTTGACACCTATTACGACCACATTATTAGTGGTGAGGTTTACCTGAAATTAGAGAATGTTGAAGATGAAGCCAATAAAATAACGGAGATTAAACTGATGCTGCCGGGGAATCAAATATTTGCCAAAGAGCAATGTAAAACGTTTGAAGAAGCTACCGACCTGGCAATTGAGAGCCTGAGAAAACAAATTGAAAAGCATAAACAAAAGAAAACCGTTGCCGCGGCTGCCGCAAAAAAGGCAGTTTTATTAGCCACAGAGGACGAGTTTTAAGTTAAATAAACAGTATTTTTTTATTTAAATCGGTGGGTATCAGCCCGCCGATTTTTTTTTAGAAAATAAATTTTGTTCAGCATTAAAAATGTGTAAATTTGCAATCCCTTTCAGAGAGGTATGTAACACGCCTCTCCAAGTTAAAAGGGTTGGTTCTTTAAAATAAAAAAATACAGCCTTATTAATTAACCGGTATAATTCCGATGTTAAATTAACTGATGGAATTAAAAGGGTAATAAATTAAGCCTCCTTAGCTCAGCTGGTAGAGCGACTGACTTGTAATCAGTAGGTCATTGGTTCGATCCCGATAGGAGGCTCTGTTAATTTCGGAAGCGTAATGTTTAGCTTCAACTTTGGACATTGCAAATCCGAAATCAACAAATGGGGGGATACCAGAGCGGTCAAATGGGACGGACTGTAAATCCGTTGCTTCGGCTACGAAGGTTCGAATCCTTCTCCCCCCACAGAAATGAATTAGTGAGGGTTGAATTAGTGAATTGGTGATTGAATTTTTATAATTCGATAAATCACTAATTCGCTAATTCATTCATTAATTAAAAAGCGGAAGTAGCTCAGTTGGTAGAGCGATAGCCTTCCAAGCTATAGGTCGCGAGTTCGAACCTCGTCTTCCGCTCAATAATATGTCGGATTTCGAAATTTCGATTTCGGACGTTTAAAAAAGATGGCTGGACGCCGGGTAAATTGTTGACAAAGGATTTAAATCTGAAATCGAACATCCGAATTCCGAAATCAAAATTAGCCGACGTAGCTCAGGGGTAGAGCACTTCCTTGGTAAGGAAGAGGTCATGGGTTCAAATCCCATTGTTGGCTCAATATTATAACAAGTATATAATAGAGTGCATTTTTAAGTATAAATTAACCTACAAATAATAAAATAAATCATGGCAAAAGAAAAGTTTGACCGCAGTAAACCGCACTTAAACATCGGTACTATCGGTCACGTTGACCACGGCAAAACAACCCTTACAGCGGCTATCACAAAAGTATTAAGTGATGCAGGTTTATCAGAAGCCCGTTCATTTGATTCAATTGACTCAGCTCCTGAAGAAAAAGAACGTGGTATTACTATTAACACAGCGCACGTTGAGTATTCAACTGCAAACCGTCACTATGCTCACGTAGATTGTCCGGGTCACGCTGACTATGTAAAAAACATGGTTACAGGTGCTGCACAAATGGACGGTGCGATTATAGTAGTGGCTGCAACAGATGGTCCGATGCCACAAACTCGCGAGCACATCCTGTTAGCACGTCAGGTAGGTGTACCTTCATTGGTTGTATTCATGAACAAAGTGGATATGGTTGATGATCCTGAATTATTAGAATTAGTTGAAATGGAAATCCGCGAATTATTATCGTTCTATGATTTCCCTGGTGATGATATCCCTGTTATTCAAGGTTCGGCTCTTGGTGGCTTGAACGGCGATCCAATGTGGGTTGGTAAGATTATGGAGTTAATGGATGCTGTAGATAGCTACATTCCAATTCCTCCGCGTTTAACTGAGCTTCCATTCTTAATGCCTGTTGAAGACGTATTCTCGATCACTGGTCGTGGTACTGTTGCAACCGGTCGTATTGAGCGTGGTGTTATCAACTCAGGCGAGCAAGTTGACATCCTTGGTATGGGTGCTGAAAACTTAAAATCAACTGTAACAGGTGTTGAAATGTTCCGCAAGATCCTTGATCGTGGCGAAGCTGGTGACAACGTAGGTTTATTGTTACGTGGTATTGAAAAAACTGATATCCGTCGTGGCATGGTTATTTGCAAACCAGGTTCAGTTAACCCGCACACTGATTTTAAAGCAGAAGTTTACGTATTATCAAAAGCAGAAGGTGGCCGTCACACTCCATTCTTCAATAAATACCGTCCGCAATTCTATTTCCGTACAACTGACGTAACCGGTGAGATTTCATTGGCTGAAGGTGTAGAAATGGTTATGCCAGGTGATAACGTTACCATCACTGTAAAGCTGATCAACGCTATCGCTATGGAAAAAGGCTTACGTTTCGCTATCCGTGAAGGTGGCAGAACAGTAGGTGCCGGTCAGGTAACTGAAATTTTAAAATAACCCCCTAACCTCTGCCGAAAGGTGGAGATTAAGGTTAGGTTAGGGTTAATTTCAACGCAAAGTACTTAGCTTTTTAGCTAAGTACTTTGTTAATAAAAAACATCCCTTTGAGGATATACTAATAAACGGGAATAGTTCAATGGTAGAATAGAGGTCTCCAAAACCTTTGATCAGGGTTCGAATCCTTGTTCCCGTGCATTAATACAGTAAACTAAAAAGATGGCTAACGTATCTGAGTATATTAAAGAGAGCTATATTGAGCTAACCGAAAAAGTTACCTGGCCAACCTGGAGAGACCTGCAAAACAGTTCGATCCTTGTATTGGTTGCGGCGCTTATAATTGCATTAATAATTTCGTTAATGGATCAAAGCATACACTTTTTGCTGCAGCAGTTTTATACATCACTAACCTAATTAATTAAGTAACGATGAGTGATCAGTTAAAATGGTACGTGGTGCGGGCTATAAGCGGCAAGGAAAAAAAGGTAAAGCAATATATCGACGCCGAAATTAATCGCTTGGGTATTACACATTTAGTTCCGCAGGTTTTAATACCTACTGAAAAATATTACCAGATGCGCGACGGGAAAAAGATTGCAAAAGAACGCAATATTTTGCCCGGTTACGTGTTAATGGAGGCGCAACTTGATGCTGAAATTGAGCACATCATCAAAAACATTAATAGCGTAATTGGCTTTTTGGGCGACAAACAAGGTAACGCCATCCCGATGCGCCAGGCAGAAGTTAGCCGTATTTTAGGTAAGGTTGACGAAATGACTGCACAAGGCGAAACAATGAATGTTCCGTATTTTGTAGGCGAGGGTGTAAAAGTTATGGACGGCCCTTTCAATGGTTTCAGCGGCGTTATTGAAGAGATTAACGAAGAAAAGAAAAAACTGAAAGTAATGGTGAAAATATTCGGGCGCCGTACACCGCTTGAATTAAATTACATGCAGGTAGAGAAAGAGTAGTGAAATTTCGGATGTCGGATTTTCGATATCGGAATTTAAATATAAAAAATATACGATTTTGTGTTGAAGGTGGTAAATCCGAAATGGAACATCCGAAATTCGAAATCATCAAAGATCTTAAATGTTACTTAGCTTCCACTTACTAACATTGAGTTACAAATTAAATAAATAAAAATGGCAAAAGAAGTCGGTGCGATGGTGAAGCTGCAGGTAAAGGGTGGCGCTGCAAATCCATCACCCCCAATTGGCCCAGCATTGGGTGCAAAGGGTGTGAACATAATGGAATTTTGCAAGCAATTCAATGCACGTACCCAGGATAAACCTGGTAAAGTGCTTCCTGTGCTTATTACTGTTTATGTTGACAAATCTTTCGAATTTATCATTAAAACTCCTCCCGTTGCAATCCAGTTACTGGAAGCAACAGGTTTAAAGAGTGGTTCGGCCGAACCCAACCGTAAAAAGGTAGCCAGTGTAAACTGGACCCAGGTTGAGACGATAGCCAAAGATAAAATGGTGGATTTGAATGCATTTACAGTAGAATCAGCCATGAAAATGGTGGCAGGAACTGCCCGCAGTATGGGGATAACCGTATCAGGTACGGCACCCTGGAATTAATTAATTTATACAAATCAGTTTAAGACAGTGGCTAGATTAACAAAAAATCAAAAAGTGGCAGTCTCCAAAATTGAGGCAAACAAGGCGTATTCCTTACAGGATGCAACATCTTTGGTAAAAGATATTACTAATACCAAATTTGATTCATCTGTTGATATTGATGTTCGTTTAGGTGTTGATCCGCGTAAAGCCAATCAAATGGTGCGTGGTATTGCAACCTTACCTCATGGAACCGGTAAAACTGTACGTGTATTGGTGCTTTGTACTCCTGATAAGGAACAAGAAGCTAAAGATGCAGGTGCAGATTACGTAGGTTTGGATGATTATATTGCCAAAATTGAAGGTGGATGGACTGATGTTGATATTATCATCACTATGCCAAGTGTTATGGCGAAGGTTGGTCGTTTAGGTCGTATTTTAGGCCCGCGTAACCTTATGCCAAACCCAAAATCAGGTACAGTAACTCCCGAAGTTGGGAAAGCTGTAACTGAGGTTAAAGGTGGTAAAATTGACTTCAAGGTTGATAAAACCGGCATCATTCATGCCTCAATAGGAAAAGTATCTTTCCCTGCTGATAAAATTTACGAAAATGCACTTGAAGTATTACAGGTGATTTCGAAATTAAAACCTTCAGCAGCAAAAGGAACATATTTTAAGAGTATTCATATCTCTTCAACCATGTCGCCTGGAATTGAAATTGAAACTAAAACAGTAGCGGGGATCTAAATCATGACTAAAGAAGAAAAACACGAATTAGTAATCGCCCTTACTGAACAAATGAAGGATTTTGGTAATTTTTATATTACTGACACCTCAAATTTGACGGTTGCAAAAGTAAATGATATTCGCCGTAAATGTTTCGAAAGCGACATTACCATGAAAGTAGCAAAAAACAGCCTGATACAAAAGGCTATGGAAGCTGCCGGTGGCGATTACACCCAGATGTTTGATGTTTTAAAAGGTTCATCTTCAATTCTTTTCTCAAAATCAGCTACTGCCCCGGCAAAGTTGATTAAGCAGTTAAGGAAGAAAAGTGACAAACCGATTTTAAAAGCAGCTTACATTGATTCAGCGATATTTATCGGTGATAACCAGATAGACACTTTGATTGCATTGAAATCAAAAGAACAACTGGTTGGAGAAATCATTGGATTATTGCAATCACCAGCTAAGAATGTTATTTCTGCACTGCAATCAGGCGGAAATATATTGGCAGGCGTTGTAAAAACATTACAGGAAAGAGGTTAACCGGACACCTAAAAGTTCGATATTAAAAAACAAAAAGCATTAAAAGTAAAATTTAAAATAAAATGGCGGATTTAAAAGCGTTTGCTGAACAGTTGGTAAACTTAACAGTAAAGGAAGTAAACGAATTAGCTCAGATCTTAAAAGACGAGTATGGTATTGAGCCTGCTGCTGCAGCTGTTGCTGTTGCTGCTGCTCCTGCTGGTGGCGATGACGCACCTGCTGAAGCTGCAGTTCAAACTGCATTTGACGTTATCCTGAAAGAAGCAGGTGGCGCTAAATTAGCAGTTGTTAAATTAGTAAAAGACCTAACCGGCCTTGGTTTGAAAGAAGCTAAAGACTTAGTTGATGGTGCACCTAAAGAAGTAAAAACTGGTGTTACTAAAGAAGAAGCTGAATCTCTTAAAAAACAATTAGAAGAAGCCGGAGCAGTAGTTGAGGTTAAATAAGTTAACCCATAATAAAATGGCATCAGACTCCGACCTTTTTGGTCGGGGTCTATTGCTGTTTATATAGATCAGGTTATTGCTTTTTAGTGATTTCGGTAATATTCTGAATATCAACATCTACCAGAAAACATCTACACCAGTTTATTAATAAACTAAAATTTTATTCCCTTGGCAAACAAAATTAATCAAAGAGTAAATTTTGCGACCAGCAGAAAGGTATTGGATTATCCCGATTTTCTTGATGTTCAGTTGCAATCTTTCCAGGAATTTTTTCAATTGGAAACTACCTCAGACAACCGCTACAAAGAAGGTTTGTTTAAAGTGTTTGCTGAAAATTTTCCTATCTCCGATTCAAGAAACATCTTCGTTTTAGAGTTTCTTGATTACTTTATTGATCCGCCACGTTACGATATACAGGAATGTATTGAGCGCGGATTAACTTACAGTGTGCCTTTAAAAGCCAAGCTTCGCCTGTCGTGTAACGATGAGGAACACGAAGACTTTGAAACTATTGTACAGGATGTATACCTGGGAACTATCCCTTATATGACACCCAAAGGTACCTTTGTTATCAATGGTGCCGAGCGTGTAATTGTATCGCAGTTACACCGTTCGCCAGGTGTATTTTTTGGCCAAAGCCGCCACACTAACGGTACAAAATTATACTCTGCCCGTGTTATCCCTTTCAAAGGTTCATGGATTGAGTTTGCTACCGACGTTAACAACGTGATGTATGCTTACATCGACCGTAAAAAGAAATTCCCGGTTACTACTTTGCTGCGCGCAATTGGTTACGACTCTGATAAAGATATATTAGAATTGTTTGAACTGGCCGACGAGGTTAAAGTAAGCAAATCAGGCCTGAAGAAATTCATTGGCCGCAAGCTTGCTGCAAGGGTGTTGAAAAAATGGGTTGAAGACTTTGTGGACGAAGATACCGGCGAGGTTGTTTCTATTGACCGTAACGAAATTATCCTGGAGCGTGAAACCGTGCTGGAAGATGATCATATTGATATGATTATTGACGCAGGTGTTAAAACTATCATCCTGAACAAGGAAGATGCTGCTACCAGCGGTGATTACACCATTATATATAACACTTTACAGAAAGATACTTCGAATTCGGAGAAAGAGGCGGTTGAGCATATCTACCGTCAATTACGTAACGCTGAACCACCTGATGAGGAAACTGCCCGTGGTATCATCGATCGTTTATTCTTCTCTGATAAAAGATATGATTTGGGCGATGTGGGACGTTACCGCATCAACCGTAAATTGAAGTTGACTACCAGCGACGAGACTAAAGTTTTAACCAAGCAGGACATCATCGCGATTGTTAAATATTTGATCAAGTTAATCAACTCAAAAGCTGAGGTGGATGATATTGATCACTTGTCAAACCGTCGTGTTCGTACTGTTGGCGAGCAGCTTTATGCTCAGTTTGGTGTTGGTTTAGCACGTATGGCCCGTACCATCCGCGAGCGTATGAACATTCGTGACAACGAGGTGTTTACACCAACCGACCTGATCAACGCACGTACGCTTTCATCGGTTATCAACTCGTTCTTCGGTACCAACCAGCTTTCACAGTTCATGGACCAAACCAATCCACTGGCAGAGATTACGCACAAGCGTCGTCTGTCAGCCCTTGGGCCCGGTGGTCTGTCACGTGAGCGTGCAGGTTTTGAGGTTCGTGACGTACACTACACCCACTACGGTAGGTTATGTACTATTGAAACTCCGGAAGGACCGAATATTGGTTTGATATCTTCGCTTTGCGTACACGCAAAAATCAACAACTTAGGCTTTATCGAAACGCCATACAAACGTGTGGTTGACGGTAAAGTACAGGTGCAGGAAGATGTTATCTATTTATCTGCTGAAGATGAAGACGGTAAAACTATCGGCCAGGCAAACGCGCATTATGACGATAAGGGTGTATTTGCACTACCTAAAGTTAAAGCACGTTTTGAAGGTGACTTCCCGATTATTGATCCTGAGAAACTGGATCTAATGGACATTGCTCCAAACCAGATTACATCAATTGCTGCGTCGTTGATTCCGTTCCTTGAACATGATGATGCTAACCGTGCCTTGATGGGTTCGAACATGCAGCGCCAGGCAGTGCCTTTATTGCGCCCTGAAGCTCCTATTGTTGGTACAGGTTTGGAAGGCCGTGTTGCGAAAGACTCTCGTACCCTGATCAACGCTGAAGGCGATGGTGTGGTTGAGTATGTTGATGCAAACGAAATCCGTATTAAATATGACCGTAACGAACTTGACCGCTTAATCTCTTTTGATGGCGATACAAGAAGCTACAGGTTAACGAAGTTTAAGAAAACTAACCAGAGCACTACCATGAACCTTAAGCCTATCGTTAAAAAAGGCCAGAGGGTATCAAAAGGAGAGGTGCTTTGCGAAGGATATGCAACACAGGCAGGTGAGCTGGCCCTTGGTCGTAACCTGAAAGTGGCGTTCATGCCTTGGCAAGGTTATAACTTTGAGGATGCGATTGTAATATCTGAGCGTGTAGTATCGCAGGATATATTTACATCGCTTCACGTTGAAGAGTTTGAGCTTGAAGTGCGTGATACCAAACGCGGTGAAGAAGAATTGACACCGGATATCCCTAACGTATCAGAAGAAGCTACTAAAGACCTTGACGAAGACGGTATTATCCGTGTAGGCGCTGAGGTTAAAGAAGGCGACATCCTGATTGGTAAGATTACCCCTAAAGGCGAATCTGACCCATCTCCGGAAGAAAAACTGTTACGTGCTATATTTGGTGACAAAGCAGGTGATGTTAAAGATGCATCCCTGAAAACTCCTCCATCTATCGCAGGTGTGGTTATTGATACTAAATTGTTCAGCCGTGCTAAGAAAACTTCGAAAGCCGAAGAAAAAGCACAGTTGGAGAAACTTGATAACAAGCACGACAAAGCAGTAAAAGATCTTAAAAATACTTTAATTGAGAAGTTATTTGAGATAGTGAACGGCAAAACATCACAAGGTGTTTACAACGTTTACAAAGAACTGCATGTGCCTAAAGGTGTAAAATTCACGCAAAAAATACTGGTTGAGCTTAATTATGAAAATATTAACCCAACCAAGTGGACAACTGATGACGATAAAAACGACCAGATAAAAACCCTGCTTCACAACTACAACATTAAGTTGAATGAGGAACTGGGTGCTTACCGTCGTGATAAATTTGCTATCAGCGTGGGTGATGAGCTGCCATCAGGTATAGTTCAAATGGCTAAAGTTTACATCGCTAAAAAGCGTAAGCTTAAAGTGGGTGATAAAATGGCGGGCCGTCACGGTAACAAAGGTATTGTTGCACGTATTGTACGTGACGAAGATATGCCTTTCCTTGAAGACGGAACACCGGTTGATATTGTGTTGAACCCGCTGGGTGTACCTTCACGTATGAACCTGGGCCAGATTTACGAAACAGTATTAGGCTGGGCTGGTAAAGAGCTTGGAATTAAATTCGCAACCCCGATTTTTGATGGTGCAAGCCATGAAGAAGTGGAAGAGTGGGTTAAAAAGGCAAACTTACCTGAATCAGGCCGTACTTACCTGTACAATGGCTTGACCGGCGACCGTTTTGACCAGCAGACCACTGTAGGTATTATCTACATGCTGAAACTGGGCCACATGGTTGACGATAAGATGCACGCACGTTCAATTGGGCCATACTCATTAATTACACAACAGCCATTGGGTGGTAAAGCCCAGTTTGGTGGTCAGCGTTTTGGTGAGATGGAGGTTTGGGCACTGGAAGCATTCGGTGCATCAAACATACTGCAGGAAATATTGACCGTTAAATCGGATGATGTTATCGGCCGTGCCAAAACATATGAGGCTATTGTTAAAGGCGAAAACCTGCCAACACCGTCAGTTCCAGAATCATTCAACGTATTGGTTCACGAATTAAGAGGTTTAGGTTTGGATATAACGTTAGAATAAAGGTTGTTGTAAAGTTGTAAGGTTTGAATCTGTAATTTATCGCAGCATTAAAACCTTACAACATTTCAACTTTGCAACATTCCAACCTTTCAACAACAATTAAAAACAAAGGAGACTATGTCTTACAAAAAGGATAATAAAATCAAGAGTAATTTCACCACAATTACCATCAGTTTAGCTTCGCCTGAATCTATCCTGGAGCGTTCAAGCGGTGAAGTTTTAAAACCTGAAACCATTAACTACAGGACCTACAAGCCTGAGCGTGATGGTTTATTCTGCGAGCGTATTTTTGGTCCGGTTAAAGATTATGAGTGCCATTGCGGTAAATACAAGCGTATCCGTTACAAGGGTATTGTTTGCGACCGTTGCGGTGTTGAAGTAACCGAAAAGAAAGTCCGTCGCGAGCGTATGGGCCACATCAACCTGGTGGTGCCTGTTGCGCATATCTGGTACTTCCGTTCGTTGCCAAACAAAATTGGTTACTTACTGGGCCTACCAACAAAAAGACTTGACTTAATCATTTACTACGAACGTTATGTAGTAATCCAGCCTGGTATTAAAGAAGCTGAC
The DNA here is from genome assembly GCF_024055575.1 of Mucilaginibacter flavidus. Classification (GTDB taxonomy): domain Bacteria; phylum Bacteroidota; class Bacteroidia; order Sphingobacteriales; family Sphingobacteriaceae; genus Mucilaginibacter; species Mucilaginibacter flavidus. The sequence continues at coordinate 212,277 of NZ_JAMXOE010000004.1, forward strand.
GGAATCAACAAAATGGATTTCCTGACCGAAGAAGAATACCTTGATGTATTGGATACCTTACCAAAGGAAAACCAGTACCTGGACGACAAAGATCCGCAGAAATTTGTGGCTAAAATGGGCGCCGAGGCTTTAGAGGAGTTGTTAAAACGCCTGGACCTTGACGAACTTTCATTTAGCTTGCGTCACCAGGCTGCAAACGAAACTTCACAGCAACGTAAAAACGAAGCTTTGAAACGTTTACAGGTTGTTGAAGCTTTCCGCGATGCAAAAACAAGGATTGAAAATAACCCTGAGTGGATGATTGTTAAAATCGTTCCGGTTATCCCGCCTGAATTGCGCCCGTTAGTTCCATTGGAAGGCGGCCGTTTTGCGACGTCAGATTTGAACGACTTATACCGTCGTGTAATTATCCGCAACAACCGTTTAAAACGTTTGATTGAGATAAAAGCGCCGGAAGTTATACTACGTAACGAAAAACGTATGCTGCAGGAAGCTGTGGATTCGTTGTTCGATAACTCACGTAAAGTAAACGCAGTGAAAACTGAAGGTAACCGTGCTTTGAAATCACTTTCAGACATCCTGAAAGGTAAACAAGGCCGTTTCCGCCAGAACTTATTAGGTAAACGTGTGGATTATTCGGCACGTTCGGTAATTGTTGTAGGGCCAAACCTTAAACTACACGAGTGCGGTTTGCCGAAAGATATGGCCGCCGAGCTGTTTAAACCATTTATCATCCGCAAAATGATTGAGCGTGGTGTGGTTAAAACAGTAAAATCTGCCAAAAAGATTGTTGACCGGAAAGATCCATTGGTTTGGGACATTTTGGAAAACGTATTGAAAGGCCACCCTGTATTGCTAAACCGTGCGCCAACGCTGCACAGGTTAGGTATCCAGGCTTTCCAGCCAAAATTGGTTGAAGGTAAGGCTATTCAATTGCACCCGTTAACCTGTACCGCCTTTAACGCGGATTTTGACGGTGACCAGATGGCTGTGCACGTACCGCTTGGTAACGCAGCAATTTTGGAAGCCCAGGTATTAATGCTTGCATCACATAACATCCTTAACCCTGCTAACGGAACACCAATTACAGTACCTTCGCAAGACATGGTGCTTGGTTTGTACTACATAACCAAAGGCCGTAAAACAGATGAAGGACGCGTTGTAAAAGGCGAAGGCTTGACCTTCTATTCTGCTGAAGAAGTAATTATAGCTTATAACGAACGTAAGATTGATCTGCACGCCTTTATTAAGGTTAAGGGTATGATCAAAGAACGTGACGGGCATATAGTGAGCAAAATTATTGATACTACTGTAGGCCGCGTGTTGTTTAACCAGCATGTTCCGGTTGAGGTAGGTTACATTAATGAATTGCTGACCAAGAAATCACTACGCGATATTATTGGCGAGGTAGTGAAAATTACCGGTATGGCACGCGCAGCCCAGTTCCTTGATGATATTAAGGAGTTAGGTTTCAGAATGGCATTCCAGGGTGGTTTATCATTTAACCTTAAAGACATTAATATCCCTGCTGAAAAAGTTACATTAATTGCCCAGGCCTCTAAACAGGTTGAAGAGGTAATGGGTAACTACAACATGGGCTTTATTACCAATAACGAGCGTTACAACCAAATTATCGATATCTGGACCCGTATCAACAACCGCTTAACAGCGAATGTGATGGAAATTCTTTCGAGTGATAACCAGGGCTTTAACTCTGTTTATATGATGCTTGACTCAGGTGCACGTGGTTCTAAAGAGCAGATTCGTCAGCTTGCAGGTATGCGTGGTTTGATGGCTAAGCCTCAGAAATCGGGTTCGGGTGGTGAGATTATCGAGAACCCGATCCTTTCGAACTTTAAAGAAGGTTTGTCGGTATTGGAGTACTTCATTTCAACTCACGGTGCACGTAAAGGTTTGGCGGATACAGCGTTAAAAACTGCGGATGCTGGTTATTTAACGCGTAGGTTGCATGACGTTGCCCAGGATATGATTGTTGGTACAGTTGATTGCGGTACTTTAAGAGGTATATACACAACCGCCCTTAAAGATAACGAGGATATTGTTGAGCCATTGTACGATCGTATTTTAGGCCGTACCACTTTGCATGATGTGCTTGACCCTATTACCAATGAATTATTGATAACAGCCGGTGAAGATATTACCGAAGAGATTGCCAAGAAAATTGAAAACTCGCCGCTGGAAGGTATCGAAATACGTTCGGTATTAACCTGCGAAAGCAAACGCGGTGTGTGTGCATTGTGCTATGGGCGTAACCTTGCAAGCGGTAAACGTGTGCAAAAAGGTGAAGCTGTTGGTGTAATAGCTGCACAGAGTATCGGTGAGCCGGGTACACAGTTAACACTGCGTACATTCCACGTGGGTGGTACCGCATCAAACATCGCTGCTGAATCGCAGATTAACGCAAGGTTTGATGGTATCATTGAATTCGAGAACGTTCGTACAGTTGAATACAAAACCGAAGAAGGTTTGGTAGAGGTTGTGTTAGGCCGTTCGGGCGAGTTCCGTATTGTTGAGGAAGGTACTAACAAAGTTATTGTTACCAATAACATACCTTATGGTGCTTACCTGTACATTAAGGACGGAAGTAAAATAACCAAAGGCGACCGTATCTGTTCATGGGATCCGTACAATGCGGTAATTATATCTGAATTTGCGGGTGTTACCAAATTTGAGGCTGTTTTGGAAGGTATTACTTTCCGCGAAGAATCAGACGAGCAAACAGGTCACCGCGAAAAGGTAATTATCGACACCCGGGATAAAACCAAAAATCCTGTTATACAGGTTGCTGATAATAAAGGAAACATTATTAAAGGCTATAACATCCCGGTAGGCGCTCACATTGCTGTTGATGAAGGTGAAAAACTGCAAACAGGACAGGTTATTGCTAAAATTCCTCGTTCAACCGGTAAAACCCGGGATATTACAGGTGGTTTACCACGTGTAACCGAGTTATTTGAAGCACGTAACCCATCGAACCCTGCGGTAGTAACCGAAATTGACGGTGTCGTAACTTTAGGTGGTGTGAAACGTGGTAACCGCGAAATCACCATCGAATCGAAAGACGGACAGGTTAAAAAATACCTGGTTCCATTGTCGAAACACATCCTTGTACAGGATAACGACTTTGTGAAGGCAGGTATGCCATTGTCTGACGGTTCGATATCGCCTGCTGATATCCTTGCCATTAAAGGCCCTGCAGCAGTGCAGGAGTACCTGGTAAATGGTATACAGGAAGTTTACCGCTTACAAGGTGTGAAAATTAACGATAAGCACTTTGAGGTGATTGTTCACCAGATGATGCAGAAGGTAGCTATTGAAGATGCCGGCGATACCCGTTTCCTTGAAAGGGAAGCAGTTGACAGCTGGGATTTCATGCTGGAAAACGACGACATCTTTGACAAGAAGGTGGTTACAGAACCAGGTGATTCAACAAGCTTAAAATCAGGCCAAATAGTTTCGGTAAGAAGGCTGCGCGATGAAAACTCAATTTTGAAACGTAAAGATTTAAAATTGGTTGAAGTACGTGATGCAATCGCTGCAACCTCGAGCCCGATGCTGCAAGGTATAACAAGAGCATCGTTAGGTACTAAATCATTTATCTCGGCTGCATCGTTCCAGGAAACTACCAAGGTTCTGAACGAAGCTGCGATTGCAGGTAAAAAGGATTTGATGCTTGGCTTGAAAGAAAACGTTATTGTAGGTCACTTAATTCCTTCAGGAACAGGTCTGCGCGAATACGAAAATATCCGTGTAGGTTCGCAGGAAGAATTTGATCGCCTGATGGCTTCAAAAGCTGAAGAAATAGAAGCTTAAAATTATACGAACAAATATATTATCAAAGCCTTCCGCACAAACGGAAGGCTTTTTTGTTAATTTAGCACCATGGAAGAACAAAACGAAAATCAACTGAATATTGAGCTTTCTGAAGAGATTGCAGAGGGTATATATTCCAACCTGGCCATAATCACGCATTCAAGCTCAGAATTTGTGCTTGATTTTATACGTGTAATGCCCGGTGTGCCTAAAGCAAAGGTGAGGTCGAGAATAATTTTGACGCCTGAGCATGCAAAACGTTTGTTAACTGCGTTAGAAGATAATTTAGAAAAATTCGAAAACGCAAATGGCCGCATAAAAATTCAGCAGGACCCATCGGGGTTCCCCATGAATTTCGGTGGCACAGTAGGACAAGCCTAAATGGATAGATCAGCTAAAATTTATATTGCAGGCCACCGGGGTATGGTGGGTTCTGCCATTCATCGTAAACTTCAAAAAGAAGGCTTTTCGAATTTTATCACCCGGACCTCGGATACCCTCGACTTGCGGAGTCAACAGCAGACTGCCGAGTTTTTTGCACAGGAAAAACCTGATTACATTTTTTTGGCGGCAGCTAAAGTTGGTGGCATTGTAGCCAATAACACTTATCGGGCCGAGTTTTTGTATGATAACCTGCAGATACAAAACAATGTTATACACAATGCATACCTTAATGGGGTAAAAAAGCTGATGTTTCTGGGCTCGAGTTGTATATATCCTAAAATGGCCCCACAGCCACTAAAGGAAGAATATTTGCTTACAGGCTTGCTTGAACCGACCAACGAGCCTTACGCGATAGCAAAAATTGCCGGAATAAAAATGTGCGACGCCTACCGGGCACAATACGGGAGCAACTTTATATCGGTAATGCCAACCAATTTGTATGGCTTTAATGATAATTATCATCCACAAAATTCACATGTGCTACCTGCGCTGATACGCCGTTTCCACGAGGCAAAGGAACAGGGTTTGCCCGAGGTAACCATATGGGGAACGGGCTCACCGATGCGGGAGTTTTTATTTGCCGATGATTTAGCCGAAGCGTGCTATTACCTGATGCAAAATTACAATGAGGAAGGCCTTGTGAATATTGGCACCGGGCATGATATCTCAATTAAAGACCTGGCAATGCTTATTAAAAACGTTATAGGGTACAGCGGCGAAATAAAATTTGATACCACCAAACCTGACGGTACACCGCGAAAACTGATGGATGTTAGCAAGTTGCACAATAAAGGCTGGAAACATACAGTTGAGCTGCCTGAAGGCATAAAGATGGCATACCAGGATTTTTTAGCAAAACAAGCTTGAGTCCAGAGAACTGTTTGTTGAAAATTAAAACAATAACGGCTCTAATCTGTATTTAACGCATATTTATTCGGGCTGTGCTTTAGAGGGTTGCCGAGCATTGTGAGCGCCAATACTTACAAGTAATTTTATTTGCTTAATATTGCAGCGAATTTATTTGTAACCATATCACAAGTTTGGCAAAAATGCATTGGATGTGATTTTTATAGAATAATGAATAAACTTAAACTCTGCCTATTTATAATTTCTGTTTTTTTGTGTGTTTTGGCTGTTAGGCCAGCATGCGCTCAAACTATTCCTCAAAATTTGTCAAGTATCAATGTTGATGATCTTAGTGATCAGCAAATAACCCAGCTAATAGTGCAGGCACAAAAGGCAGGCTTAAGCGACGACCAGTTACTTCAGCAGGCGCAGAGCCGGGGGATGTCTGGTATACAGGTGCAAAAACTTCAAAACCGGATAAAGGATATACGTAATAAGAACAAGTCGTCTAAAAAGTCGCCGACAGATACAACGTCAAACCAAATTAACAACCGGCGAAAAATTTCGTCCAGGGATTCGCTGACAGATACAGCTCTAAATAAACCTGATTTGTTTATAGACCTGAGTCCTAAGATATTTGGTAGCGATTTATTTAGAAATAGCAAAAGCAATACTTTTGAACCTAATTTACGGCTGGCAACACCTGTAAATTATATCGTAGGACCCGATGATCAAATAAACATCAACGTTTATGGTAATTCATCTGTCGATTGGGACTTAGATGTTACCCCTGATGGGAATATTAATATTCCTGGTGTGGGGGTATTGAACGTAGCGGGAAAAACGATCGAAGAAGCTACATCAACAATAAAAAATAAGCTGGCGGCTAATAATTATGCTATTGGGAAGGGTACCAATGTAAAAGTTGGCTTAGGCAACATCCGTAGTATCAAAGTAATAGTACAAGGACAGGTGGTTAAACCAGGCACGTATACGGTACCCTCATTGGCAACAGTTTTTAACGTGTTATACTCTGCAGGAGGACCTAACAACGTTGGCTCGTTCCGGCAGATTGAAGTGATAAGGAATAACAGGATAATACGTCATTTAGATTTGTATGATTTCATCGTAAAAGGTAGTCAGAAAGATAACATTACCTTGCAGGACCAGGATGTAATTCGTGTACCAACTTACAGAGTTCGCGTGGATTTAAGGGGCGAAGTGAAAATACCAGCACTCTTTGAAGTTTTAACAGGAGAAACCTTACAGGATGTCTTGAATTTTTGCGGAGGATTTACAGATCAGGCCTATACCGCGCGTATAAAAGTTGACCAGGTTAGTGACCAGCAGCGGAAGATAACGGACGTTTTTGAAAACGACTATAAAAATTATAACCCTTTGAGAGGGGACAAGTATACGGTCGCAAAAATTCTTGAACGTTACGAAAATCGAGTGGTAATAAAAGGTGCAGTTTTTAGACCGGGTGAATTTGAATTGCAAAAAGGATTGACGGTTTCAAAACTCATAACCAATGCAGGCGGCCTCAAGGAAGATGCATTTACACGACGCGGTAGCATTATAAGGTTAAATCCTGACAATACCACCCAGCAATTATCTTTCAATATTATGGACGTAATGAATAAGCCGGCGTCTGATATTCTTTTACAAAGAGAAGATAGTGTAATCATTTCATCAGTTTTTGACCTTCGAGCTAAGTATAATGTTGTAATTAAAGGAGAAGTAAGGAAACCCGGCGAATTTGCATATGCAGATAGCATGAAAGTAACCGATTTGATTATTAAAGCAGGTGGATTTTCAGAGGGCGCCAGCGCAAAACGCATAGAGGTATCCCGCAGAGTATTTAACAGCGATCCTCGTGTTCGTAATAGTATCGTTGCGCAAGTTTTTAGTGTCGATGTTAATTCTGCCCTGAACGATGAAATTGGCTTTACGCTTAAGCCCTTTGATATCGTATCGGTGTACAGCTTACCGGGATACGAAACTCAAAAAACAGTAAAGGTTGAGGGGGAAGTAATCTACCCAGGATATTACACAATTCAAAAGAAAAATGAAAAGATATCTGATATAATTGCCAGAGCCGGCGGCCTTACAGAATCAGCAGATGTAGAGGGTAGTAGTTTGAAACGGGACAATACTGCTGTACTCGGTATCGACAAAACTAAGATTGATACGCTGGAATTAAAAAGGGAACAGACTGACCGTTTAAAGCGGCTGCAGCGAACGTTTAAAGATTCGACAAAAAACGATACAACTCAATATCGCAATAATTATGTTGGTATCGACCTGAAGAAAATTTTACAGAAGCCAGGTACCGGCGAAGATCTTATCATGGAAAATGGCGATGTTTTAAGGGTTCCTAAACAGCAACAGTTAGTTAGGGTAAATGGCGAGGTGTTATATCCCAGTGCTGTGGTTTATGAAGGTGGAAAATCATTTAGGGGATATGTGTTAAACGCAGGTGGATTTTCGCCCCACGCTTTAAAACGGGGTGCTTATGTAGTATATCCTAATGGCACAGTAAAAGGAACATCAAAGTTTCTGTTTTTTAATATTCATCCAAAGGTGAAACCAGGCAGTGAAATTTATGTGCCATTAAAGCCTGTCACTAATAACAATACGGCCCAAACGATTTTAGGGTTTACCACGGGATTAGCGTCCTTAGGGGCTATTATATTAGGTATAATAAGTTTAAAGAAGTAACCCAGTAATAGCGGCAGGCTAAAAGTTATGAATAAAGCAGATCAAGAAAAGGGCTTGGCAAATACAAATGAGATTTCTTTGAAGGAGATTCTCCTGAAAATAGGAGAACTGTGGAAATATATTTTAACTAAATGGGTGATTATTCTTTTTGCCGGAATACTTGGTGGAGCAATCGGATTAACTTATTCCCTGGTTAAAAAGCCAATTTATAAAGCTGAATTAAGCTTTGCACTAGAAGATGACAAGTCATCTGGTGGAGGTCTAAGCGGCGCCTTGGGATTAGCAAGTCAGTTTGGATTTGATTTGGGGAGCAGTGGCGGTGGTGCATTTTCGGGGGATAACTTACTTGAGCTAATGAAATCTCGTTCGATGGTGGAAAATACGTTGTTAACCACTGTAAACATAAGCGGGAAAAATCAAACGCTTGCCGAACTATATATCTCTTTTAACAAGCTTCGGGAAAGTTGGGCGGAAAAGCCGGAATTTAAAGATGTTCGATTTTTACCGGGGGCCGACCCTGCAAAATTCACACTACAGCAAGATAGTATTTTAGGGAGTTTTTATAGAGATATTGTTAAGAATAGTTTGTCAGTAGAAAAAATCGACAAAAAGTTAAGCATTATCACAGTTATAGTAAATTCAAAAAACGAACTGTTTTCCAAATACTTTACAGAAGTACTTACAAAAACGGTTTCCGATTTTTACATCGACACGAAAACTAAAAAGTCTGTTAAAAATGTTGCTATACTACAGCATCAAACTGATTCTGTTAGGCGCGAACTAAATGCAGCGCTTACAGGCGTAGCGTCGTCGTCGGATATTAACCCAAATCCAAATCCATCGTTGCAAATATTGCGGGTACCTTCACAACGTCGCCAGGTAGATGTACAGGCCAACCAGGCGATATTAACTCAATTGGTTGCCAATCTCGAACTGTCAAAAGTATCACTAAGAAAAGAGACTCCATTAATACAGATAATTGATAAGCCGATTTTGCCGTTGGAAAAAGATAAGGTTGGGCACATTAAAGGATTTATTATGGGCGGGTTGATTAGTGCATTTTTGGTGATAATAGTACTTTTTTGTAAAAAAATTTTCAAGGATATCATGTTCGAAGAGCCTGAAAACGAGAATAATCTTCGCCGTTAAATATACTGCGGGTCGGTATAATCTTATTTTTAATTTAAATGGAACTGCGAAAAAAAACAATTTCTGGTTTAATTTGGACATTTTCCCAACAATTTAGTGTACAAATAATTTACTTTATTGTACAGATTGTTCTGGCAAGATTGTTGGCCCCTTCCGCTTTTGGTCTGATAGCCATGCTGCAGATATTTTTGGCATTGGGCCAAAGTTTGATAGATAGTGGGATGACATCGTCCCTGATTCGCACGCAGAATGTTGGCCAGAAAGATTACTCAACGGTTTTTTTTATTAATATAATAAGTAGCGTTGGTATTTATGCGATAGTGTTCTTTTGCGCGCCCCTTATTGCAAATTTTTACGACATCCCCTTACTCAAAATAGTGGTGAGAGTTTACTGCTTAACATTTATCATCCAGGGGTTGGTTGGCGTTCAAACAACCCGGTTAACCAAGGAGATGAACTTTAAATTGCAAATGATAATGCAAATCCCGTCATCTATTATAGGTGGCGTGGTTGGGATAGTATTAGCTTACCAGGGCTATGGTGTTTGGAGCCTGGTGTGGATGAACCTTGCCCGCGCCTTTGTTTTCATGTTGCAGCATTGGTTTTATACAGATTGGCGGCCTATTTTTATTATTGATAAAGAAAGATTGAAATATCATTTCAATTTTGGGTATAAGCTTACCCTGTCAGGGCTATTGGATGTAATATATACAAATTCTTACAATCTTATTATCGGCAAGCTGTTTTCGTCCACCCAACTAGGTTATTATAACCAGGCCGATACTTTTAGGATGTTACCAGTTAACAATTTATCGTCCGCACTTGGTAAGGTGACTTACCCTATGTTTGCTTCAATAATCGATGATGATGCTAAATTGAAAATGGCTTATAAAAAAATAATGACGCAGGTTCTTTTTTGGATCATACCGCTTATGCTGTCGTTAACTGTTATCGCAAAACCTTTATTCATATTCGTATTAGGAGAACAGTGGAAACCGGCAGTTCCCTATTTTCAAATATTGTGTGTTGCCGCAATAGCTTACCCGCTTCATGTTTATAATCTTAATATTATAAATGTTAAAGGCAGAAGTGACCTGTTTCTGCGATTAGAGATTATAAAGAAAGTTGTTGGGGTTGCTGTAATTGTTTTTTCATTATTTTGGGGAATGACTGGCCTTCTTGTTGCCCAGGTACTATTTTCATTTTCAGCGGTATACATCAACACCTATTACAGTGGAAGAATGATCAACTATCCACTTAAAGAACAGTTAACCGATATTTATCCAATGTTTTTAACTGGAGCAATAGCCACTGCGGTTTCATGGCTGTTGTATAATTTTTTAACCCAGAGCTATACTCTGCCAAACGTTGTACAAATTCCGGCAGTTAGCACTTTTTTTTTCACTATATATTTAGGAATTAGCTTTGTTGGCAAGATCACTGCTTTACAGGATTTTATTATGATAATTTCTAAAAAACCATTGTTATTTTAGCGCGAAATTTATGATCCCAGTAACTAAACCATTTTTACCGCCCCAGGAGAAATACCAAAAATACTTAGAAGGCATTTGGCACAGACAATGGCTTACCAATATGGGGCCGTTGGCAAGTGATCTTGAGATTAAGCTTAAGTCGTTTTTGAAGGTTAATCATTTGCTGTTTGTAACAAACGGAACAATTGCCCTGCAGATGGCAATTAAAGTATTACAGTTAAAAGGCGAAATAATTACCACACCCTTTTCCTTTATCGCTACCACCAGCAGTATTGTATGGGAAGGCTGCACCCCGGTATTTGTTGATATTGATGCAAAATCATTAAATATTGATGCGTCTAAAATAGAAGCGGCAATAACAAATAAAACCGAAGCAATAATAGCTACGCATGTTTATGGTAATCCATGTGACGTGGAGGCTATCGAAAAAATAGCTAAAAAACATAATCTGAAAGTCGTTTATGATGCCGCTCACGCTTTCGGAGTGAAGGTTGGCGAGAAGTCGATTTTCGATTACGGAGACATATCGATTTGCAGTCTTCATGCCACTAAACTTTATCATTCAATTGAAGGTGGCCTGATTATCACTAAAGACTCTAATCTGCTTAAAAGACTCGCAGATATCAGAAATTTCGGATTTAACGGCCCGGTTGCCTTTAGTGAATTGGGAATAAATGGCAAAAATTCCGAATTTCATGCGGCGATGGGATTGGCTAATCTGGAATATATAGAGACTATCTGCCAAAAGAGGGAGGCAGTTGCCAAGCGTTATGATGAAAGATTAAAAGGCCTTAACGCTGTGAAGCCAGTTTGGCATACACAATCTGGTAATAATTTTGCCTACTACCCCCTGGTTTTTGACAGTGAAAGCTTGATGCTGAAATGTATCGAGTACTTAAAGCATCATGAAATATTTACAAGGCGTTATTTTTATCCGTCGCTGGCTAGTACTTTACCTTACTTAACTCCAGTAAATTTGGAAGTTACAGACGATGTTGCCAAAAGAGTAATCTGTTTGCCGTTGTTTTGCGATTTAACCATAGAAGAGGTAGACCTTATTTGCAGGCTGATATTAAGATCACAAAATAACTGATATGGAAGTTGCCATCATGCAGCCTTATATATTTCCTTATATTGGATATTTTCAATTGATAAATGCTGTAGATATATTTATTGTATATGACAACATAAAGTTCACAAAAAAAGGCTGGATCAACAGGAACAGAATACTTGTGAACGGCAAGGATGATTATATCACCTTACCTTTGAAGAAAGATTCCGATTTTTTAAATATAGATCAGCGGTATTTGGCCGATAATTTTGATGAGGAAAGAAATAAGTTGTTGCGAAGAATAAAGGACGCCTACCAAAAAGCTCCTTATTTTATAGAAGCATATACGTTGGTTGAAAAGACTATTAATTACGAAGAAGACAATCTATTTAAGTTTATTTACAACTCGCTTACGGAGATATGTAAATATCTGGACATCAAAACAAAATTCATTATCTCATCAACCCTTCCTATTGATCATGAGTTAAAATCTGAAGATAAAGTGATAGCATTATGCAAAGCGGTAAGCGCAATCGGCTATTTGAATCCAATTGGGGGCGTTGAGCTCTATTCAAAGGAAAGATTTATTAATAACGGGATTCAGTTGAATTTTCTTAAATCAGCAACTATTGAATACTCCCAATTCAAAAATGAGTTTATACCTTGGTTGTCTATAATAGATTTAATGATGTTCAATTCAAAAGATAAAATGCGGGAGTTTTTACAATTGTATACAAAAATTTAAGTTAATGTTTGAGTGGAAGAAATTGGGAAGGGTTTTTAATCCTGTTGATGTAAAAAATAGAGATTGGCTCAAAGAATTTGCGCAGGCGCCAGCGGTAGTAGTTTTTGATAAATTTGTAAGGGTTTATTTTTCATGCCGCCCGCCCGCCGACAAAAATGGCCAATATGTAAGTTATTCGGCTTATGTAGATTTAAACAGGGATAACTTGTTTGATATATTAAAGGTGAGTGATATGCCGATACTCAAATTGGGAGATTTAGGTACCTTTGACGAATTTGGAACATATCCGGTTTCGGTTATAAAGCATGGCGAAGAGTTTCGCGCATATTATGCCGGGTGGACAAGGTGTGAATCAGTACCGTTTAATGTTGCGATCGGGATTGGAATAAGCAAAAACAATGGCGAAACCTTTGAGAAATTAGGTGGCGGACCTGTCCTGTCATATAGTATAGATGAACCATTTATATTAAGCGGGCCAAAGATCAGGTGGTTTAATAATAAATGGTACCTGTTTTACATTGCAGGTAAAAAATGGGTGATGGATAATGGTAAGCCGGAACCTGTTTATAAGATCAGGATGGCAACGTCTGACGATGGATTAGCTTGGGTAAAAATGAATAAAGACCTAATTGAAACCAAAGTAGAGGAGAACGAAGCCCAAGCGAGTCCTGATGTTTTCTTTTATAACGGGAAATATCATATGTTTTTTTGTTACAGGTACAGCATCAATTACAGAGGGCATGAAAACGGCTATAGAATAGGCTATGCCTATTCGAATGATTTGGTGAATTGGACCAGGGATGATTCACAGGTTGGTATTAATGTTTCTGAGGAAGGCTGGGATTCTGAAATGATCAGTTATCCTCATGTCTTCGAACTGGATAATTCGTTGTACATGCTTTACCTTGGCAATCAGGTTGGCAGATACGGATTTGGATTAGCAAAGCTTGACGGCTATAAAGCTTAATTTTTACAATGAAGTGGCTCAAAAAAGGATTGATACTCGATCTGTCAGATCAAATATCACTAAATACTAAATTCGAATTTGCACAAAGTCCTCAAACCTTGGTATTTGAAGACTTTGTGAGGATTTATTTTTCGACAAGGAAAAAGGATATTGATTCGGGCAAGTTTTTAAGTTTTATATCATTTGTGGATTTCGACAAGAAATTTGAAAGGATATTGAACACATCAAAAGATGTTGTAATTGCGTTGGGTGGACTTGGATGTTTTGATGAACACGGAATATTTCCAATCAATATTCTTCGGCACGATGGAAAAATATACGCGTATACTTGTGGATGGAGCAGGCGTGTTTCTGTTTCAGTAGAAACATCAACTGGGTTGGCCTATAGCTATGACGACGGCCTCACATTTCAAAAGGTTGGTACAGGCCCCGTATTGACTTCGTCACTTTTTGAACCTATGTTAGTTGGCGATTCGTTTGTGCGTGTTTATGATGGTGTTTTTCATATGTGGTACATATTTGGAAAAGGATGGAAAGATGCTGATGAAAACGAACCGCCCGCCAGAGTATATAAAATTGCGCATGCGGTGTCCAAGGACGGAATTGAGTGGAAAAAGGAGGAGGGTAGGCAAATTATTTCCGATAGCCTAAATGCGGATGAGTGCCAGGCTTTACCCACTGTTTTAAAAATAGGGGATAGGTATCACATGTATTTTTGTTACCGGCAGGCTACCGATTTTAGAAAAAATGCTAACAGAGGTTATCGTTTGGGGTACGCCTTTTCGGATGATTTAATAACGTGGACAAGGAACGACGAAGGTTCAGGAATCGAGATTTCCGAGACGGGATGGGATTCTGAAATGATGTGCTATCCACATATTTTCGAATGCGACGGCAAGCAATTTTTGCTGTACAATGGAAACGAATTTGGCAAACATGGATTTGGAATAGCCGAGTTGCAACAATAACGCACATTTATGGCTAATAATATTGATAATCTCGAATATAAAATAAATGCGGCATTGGCAGATGACCTCCACACGCATTTATCTAATTGCAGTGGAAGTTTCACGCCTGAACTAAGTGAAAGAGTGAATATAGCAACTTACGCAGCGAAAATTGCTGCGAATGCTGTAACCTTTGAGGCGTGGGATGATCGTAGTTTAATTGGGCTCATTGCAGCGTACTTTAATGATGATGCTCATATTTGCGGTTACATAACCAGTGTTAGTGTATATAGAGATTATAAAGGTAAGGGTCTAGCCTCGACTTTACTGCGTCAGTGTATCACTTACGGTAAAAAGAATGATTTTAAAGAGATTTTCCTTGAAGTCAATAAATTAAATTTTGCTGCAATTCAGTTATATAAAAAGTATAATTTTGAACAAAAAAATAAGCAGGGTGATTATGTTGTTATGCACTTGGTATTAAATAATAGTAATGGAAATTTTGATAAATAAAGTATGACCGGTTTAAGAGATTATAATAAGGAATTAAAAGACACACAAGATCATAAATATGCATATAACTTTGATTTTGATGTAATGCATCATTATATGCTTAAATCGTTTATTCCTCTTTTTAAAGAAGGGAATTTTCTTGAGTTGGGAAGTTTTAAAGGAGCTTTCACTAAAAGGTTTTTGCCTTATTTTGATGATATCACCTGCGTTGAAGCATCGGATGAGGCGGTAGCTATTGCGAAAAATGAGTTCGGTGATAGCGTAAAGTTCGTAAACTCCTTATTTGAAGAAGCAGCATTGCCTGTAAAATATGATAACATTGTTTTGACCCATGTTTTAGAACATATTGATGAACCTGTACAACTACTGAAAAGGATTAATGATGAATGGTTGTCTGATACCGGCAGGTTCTTCCTGGTTTGCCCAAATGCTAATGCGCCATCAAGACAAATCGCGGTAAAAATGGGCTTAATCAGTCACAACTCAGCGGTAACGCCATCGGAGGCTGCACATGGCCACAGAATTACCTATACTTTAGATACGATGGAACGCGATGTAAGAGCTGCCGGCTTGCAAGTAATCCACAGGTCAGGCATATTTTTTAAGGCATTGGCCAATTTTCAATGGGACAGATTATTGAATACTGACATCATCTCAAAAGAATACTTGGAGGGCTGTTATGAATTGGGGCAGTTATATCCGGACTTATGTTCGAGTATACTTTTAATATGCGAAAAAGGGGGTAAGTAATGAGCGAGTCACTCCTTTCAGTGTGTTTAATTACTTATAACCACGCTAAATATATTAGAGAGGCTATCGATAGCGTCCTGTCACAAAAAGCTAACTTTGCCTTGCAATTGGTAATTGCAGATGATTGCTCTACCGACGGAACAAGAGAACTGTTGCTTGATTATCAAAAGAGATACCCTGATTTAATTCATTTAATTGTCCGTGAAAAGAATGTGGGTGCTGCGAAGAACTGGATAGAACTGATCTCTTACCCGCAATCAAAATATATTGCCTACCTCGAAGGAGATGATTATTGGACCGACCCGTATAAATTACAAAAACAAGTAGATTTTTTAGACGCAAACCCGGAGTATTCTATGTGCTTTCACAATGCAAAAGTGATATTTGAGGAAAATGAATACCCGCCCGTTTATTTTAACGGCGCCGACCAGAAAGAAATACTCTATTTTGACGACCTGGCTAATCACTGGCAAATAGCCTCCGCCAGTATTGTTTACAAAAGAAGTTTATTAGCATTGCCTGATTGGATTGAGTCTGTAAATAACGGTGACCTCGCTATGCATTTTTTGTTAATAGAAGGAGGCCCTTTTAAATATATCGATAATGTGATGTGCGTATACAGGCGACATAACCAGGGCAAGTCGCATACCTCAAATATGTCACAATTGAATAATGTACACAACCTGTTAAAGTTATCGAAAATAATAAATGAACATTACCAATTTAAATATCAGGTTTCTATCAACAAATTTGAAGTTCATTTGAATGGCTTGTTGAAAAAGGCGGAGATTAAAGCCAATTTTCCATTTGTTTATAAATCAAGAAATTATATTAAGGAGTTTTTATTATCCATAGGAAATAAATTATAGTTTACATTTAAGTTTAATGCTTTTTTTACGTTTTTTATGGGCACGCACTTGTTTAAAAGTAAATTACCTTGAGTTACATTCATATAAAATATGGCAAGCGAACTAAAGGATAAAAGCATACTATTTATTGGCCCCCAATTTCATAATTACCAAGAACTGATAATCGATGAATTGGCAAAAATGGGCGCTGTTGTGGATTTTTATCCTGAAAGAACTTACGGCACGGCGTTTAAGCTGATTAATAATTTTTTTCCTGCACGTCTTAAACATTACCAGGCTACACATTATGAAAAGATAAATCAACAGACCAAATCGAAATCCATTGATTACCTTTTTGTAATAAGGGGATATATGATGCCGGAGACTTTTTTAAAGGCGTTTAGAACTAATCACCCGGACGCAAAATTAATTATGTACCAATGGGATTCTGATCGGACCAATCCTTTTTCCCATTTACTGCCGCTGTTTGACAAAGCATTTTCTTTTGATTTTGAAGATTGCAAAAACCACCCTTCAATTCAATACCTTCCCTTGTTTTATACAAACGATGTTGTTTCGGCAATTAAAAACAAAAATGAAGCCGCATACGATTTTTTTTTTATGGGTTGGTTCTTTCCGGAGAGATATCAGTCTGTTCTTCGGTTTGTTCAATATGCTAAAGAGAATAATTACAGATTAAAGGCGTTCCTTTATATGCCTTTTACAACATATATTAAATATAAGCTAAAAAGGGAATCCCTTGATAGATCTATCGTATCGCTTAAACATATGAATAGAAAAGAATATTTGGAAAACCTGGCAAATTCAAAAGTTATGGTCGACGTTAGTAACCCAAACCAAACAGGATTAGCTATGAGGGTGATTGAATCACTGGCATCGCATACAAAGGTTTTAACAAATAATCGCAGGCTTCTTGATGATAAGAAAATATATGATCCAACAAAAATTGCTTTTTTTGATGAAAAGAACCCTATGGTTCAGGAATCTTTTTTAAATAAATATGACTTTAATGGAACTGCCATAGTGCTCCCTCTGAGCGAATGGCTGGCATTAATATTCAAAAGGGGGGAGTAAATGAATACTAAATGGTTAACGAATCCTTTTTTTGTATACTCTTTAAGCTTTCTATTGGTTTTTAGTATATACCAGTTGCGTTGGTCAGATAGATATCCTCCTTTATCTGCCGGGCTAATAGTGTTTTTATTTGCCACCTTCATAATTTCTTTTTTTTTGGCATTTGTCCACGAAAAGCATAAAATAAATGAATTCTCAAAAATAGAGATCAGTAAAAAACGGATAACTGTTTTGATATTGGTGTATATGGGTTTTGTATTGGAGTTTATTTATTTCGGAGGGGTGCCTATTTTAAGTGCAATTTCAAATCCGGATTTTAATTATAAAGATTTTACCGGTATACCTACTTTTCACGTCATCCTTGGTACTTTTAGCCTTTTCTATAGCGTATACTTATTTCATCAATATATTTCTGCTGATAATGACTTTTGGGGGTTAATTTTATTTCTTATTTCAATTTTTCCAAATATTTTAGTTGTAAACCGGGGTGCAATTATAATAATCATTTTTGCGTGTTTCGTTATTTATCTGATGAAAATTCAACGTCTACGTTTGAAAAAAATTGGATTAATTATATTTTCAATTGCAGCATTAATTTACGCTTTTGGGATAATAGGTAACCTGCGTTATTCGGCAAGTAAAGAGGATAAGGAATATATTTTACGAATAGGCGGAGCCTCTGATGAGTTTATCCAGGGCGATGTTCCGTTTGAATATTACTGGGGATACCTTTATATTGCTACGCCGATTGGGAATATGCAAAACATTATAAATAAAAAGGAGTCGCGTTTTGTTACTGGTAATGTGAGTTCATTTATAGCAGGTGAACTATTTCCTGATTTTATTTCGAAACGCTTGGTAACAATGCTTGGAGTTGAAGACTTTAGCGACGATGCAAGTAAATATTTTGTTATTGAAGTATTAAATGCCCCAACTGTATATTACAGATCTTATTACCTGCTGGGTTGGACAGGGGCTGTATTAATGTTTGTGTATTCGATAGCAATAATGCTTTTTTATCCCTACCTGATCCCTAGAAGCTCGAAATATTTTATAACTGGATGGGCTTGTTTGGTGTCAATAGTTTTGCTGAATATATTTAGTAATATGTGGTATGCCTCTGGAACGTTATTAATATGGCCTCTTATCGCGAATCTTTTTACAAGAATTAGAATTTATAAAAATAATAATATACGTACCGGGAATATAATTAAACTGTGAGTACAAAAGAAATTAGAGAGTGACTTTAGATGAATAAATGTATTATAAGTGTGGTTATCCCAATGTACAATGCTTCGAAGACAATTCAGCCTTGTTTAGATTCCGTTTTGAAGCAAACTTATAAAGGGAGATTAGAAATTATCGTGGTTAACGATGGTTCGACCGACGATTCTTTAAATACGCTAACAAAGTACCAGGAAGATAATAATATAAAAAATTTAGTTATTATAGACAAAGAAAATGGCGGAGTTTCTTCCGCCAGAAATATGGGCATGAAAGCGTCCCAAGGGGACTATATTGCTTTATTAGATGCCGATGATGAATGGTTACCGACAAAGTTAGAAAGGCAGATGGAGGTATTACTAAATAATAATGAAATAGATTTTTTAGGATGTAGCAGAAACGACGAAGTTTTAAGAATTTTATGGAAAGAAGTAAAAATCTTACATAAAGCTTCTGTAAGGGAGTTGCTTATAAAAATGTTTCCCCAAACTTCAACTGCTATTTTTAAACGTAAATTATTTGAGCAATTTGGCGGATACAATGAAAGCCTGACACATGCTGAAGATGGAAACTTGTGGATACGTTATTGTGCGAATTCTAATTTTTATTTTTTGCCTGAATCATTAGTAATAACCGGTATGCGTAAACCAACTTTCGGACACAGCGGTCTGTCAGCCAATTTAAGGGAAATGCAAATAGGCAACGAGTTTACATTTAAAGAGGCTCAAAAAGAAGGGTTAATTAGTATGCCTTTCTTCTATTTTATATATTCTTTTGCCAGGATTAAGTACTTGAGAAGAATATTTATTACTAAAATCAGATAGAATGCTCTATAGATTATATTGGGGTTTAATTTCTGTTCTCTACGCTCCGTTTTTTAAGAAGTTTTCATTTCCTTCTTACATTGGAGTACCAATTGTTACCTCTGGTTTGAAAAGAGTAGTAATTGGCAGAAGAGTTAGAATATTGCCCGGCGTCAGAATTGAAACGCATGAAAATGGAACAATTTTGTTTGAAGAAAATATTTCTATAGGACAAAACTTTCACGTTACTTCCGCCGGAGAACTTATAATTGGCCGGGATACTACAATTTCTGGCAATGTATTTATAACAAATATTGATCACGATTACCAGGAAATCGGAACGCATATTCTAAATCAAAAAATGATTGTTAAGGAGACGAGAATCGGAAGCAACTGTTTCATCGGGTACGGTGTTGCTATTCAAGCGGGAACAATACTGGGTAAGCAGTGTATAGTGGGGGCCAGTTCTGTAGTCAGAGGATCTTTCCCGGATTACTCGGTAATAGTTGGGATACCCGCTAAAGTAGTTAAAAGATATAATGTTAAAACAGAAGCCTGGGAAAAAACTAACCCGGATGGCTCTTTTAAAGTGAATTAAACAGAATGAAGAATATACTAATAACAGGTGGTGCAGGATTTATCGGGAGTAATTTAAGTTTAGCCTTAATAAGAAAAGGATATTCAGTTACGGTTCTCGATAACCTCTCTTCTCAGATACACGGCGATGATCCCGACAATTCATCTCCGCTATATCAAAGTATAAAAGGGAAGGTGAATTTTATAATCGGAACGGTTACTTCGAAAGTGGATTGGGAACAAGCCTTACGAGGGCAGGATATTATTGTACACCTTGCAGCTGAAACCGGGACCGGCCAGTCAATGTATGAAATACAAAAATATGTTGAAGTCAACATCAATGGAACTGCAATTATGCTGGATATCCTGGCTAACCAAAAGCACCAGGTTAAAAAGATTGTTGTGGCATCATCCCGGTCAATATACGGTGAAGGGAAATACCGGTGTCCGGAATCGGGTTTCGTTTATCCAAAACATCGTGAAGCCAAAGACATGGATAAACTCGATTTTGAGGTGAAATACCCCGGTTGCGGCACTTTAATAGTTATGCCGACTGATGAAGAATCGAAAATCCATCCATCATCCGTATATGGTATTACCAAACAAAACCAGGAGCAAATGATTATGACGGTTTGCCCGACGTTAGAAATTGCACCGGTAGCATTTCGTTACCAAAATGTATATGGTCCGGGACAATCATTGAAAAACCCGTACACAGGTATTTTATCTATCTTCTCAACCCAGATTAAAAATGGAAACGGCATTAATATATTCGAGGATGGAAAAGAAACCAGGGATTTTGTTTTTATAGATGATGTTGTTGACGCCACCATAAAAGGAATTGAAAATAGCGATGCTGATGGTGAAGTATTTAATGTAGGCACAGGGGTGCCTACCGATGTTGTTACAGTGGCCAACCGCCTTATCCAGAATTATGGTATACAGGTACCTTTAACTATAACCGGAAATTACAGGCTCGGTGACATCAGGCACAATTATGCGGATTTAAGCAAGATAAAAAGTAGACTGCAGTATAAACCTGAATATTTATTTGATGATGGCATAAAGAAATTTTGCGATTGGGTTAATAGGCAAATGATAGAGCCTGATAATTACGCAAAATCTATCGAGGAAATGAGAAGCAGGGGCTTATACAGGTAGTATGAAGGATTTAAGCGGAAAGTCTGTTTTATTTTTTTGTCCGAAATTTTTCGGCTATGAACTCGAAATAAAAAAAGTGCTCGAAGAGTTTGGAGCAACTGTTAAATGGTATGATGATCGCCCTTCAAATAACTTCCTATCAAAGGCGCTTATACGGATCAATAAAAATTTCATCAAAAAAAAAATCTTCAATTACTATAAAGCCATTATTGAACAGATAAAAATAGATAATCTGCATTTTGACTATGTGTTTTTCTTAAACCCTGAGGCGATTTCTGTTACTAGCTTAAGACAATTAAAAATTGGGTTACCAGGCGCGAAATTTATTTTGTATATGTGGGATTCATTTAAAAACAGGAAAACCACCGCAGAATTAATGCCGTTTTTTGACAACAAATTTACATTTGATCCAAGGGACGCGCAAAATTTCGGATTAAAACTGCGACCGCTGTTTTATATTGACTTGTATTCAGCAAAAGGAAACGGGAAGTTAAAATATGATTTGCTTTTCATTGGAACGGCCCACACCGACCGGTATAAACTCCTGGACAAGATTAGAAATCAATTTTCTGACAAATTTATTATTAAAGAGTACTTTTTTCTGGGGAGTAAAATGCTTTTCTGGGCAAAAAAAATTATTGAAAAGGATTTCAGAAACGTTAGCTATGGAAATATATCATTCAGTCCCCTCACTCACAAAAACAATTCAGAATTGGTTCAACAGTCGAAAGCCGTGTTAGATATTAATCATCCAGGCCAATTAGGCTTAACAATGAGGACATTTGAGGTATTAGGTTCCGGGCGAAAACTTATCACAACAAATGCTGATGTAGTAAACTATGATTTTTACAATAAAAACAACATTTTGATCATAGACAGATTGAACCCAGTTATTGACAAACAATTTTTACTTGCCCCCTTCATGCCGGTAAGCGACAACATTTTGAAAAAGTACCACCTAAGAGGCTGGATTGCTGAACTATTTGAAATAGTCTAAGAAGGTATTTAGCCGCTATAACAAAACCTTAATCCCCCCTTAATTAAATTATTGTTAATATTTTTTCATAATTGTCATTGTTAGTTTCAATGCCTATTCAAGGAAATATTGCGAAGACTAGAAATTCATGATGTTTTAGGTATAGCGCCAGCTCGCAAGTCCGGTGATGCTGTAATTTTCGCCGGTAATGCAACTATATAACAATATCGTTAGATAACTAAAATTGTCATGCTAGGATAACTACAAGCTATTTTTGCGCCGTACCTTTCGAAATCATATTATGATAGATATTTTCAATTCAATAAATTAATTAGATTATTTGTTTTATCCCTTCGAGTAGCCCGCATACAGTATGATAAGTAAACTTTTTCTGATTGAAAATTTTTCGCATGTACATGTAGCGAAAATCGGAAACCCCGCGTATAGGAGAAGGATTGTGTTTATGTTCGGCAAGAGAGCAGAAAATCATAGATATATGTTAGTAATTGATCAGGAAAAGTAGGTTGGAACATGTTTTACACATGTCATAAAAAAGAAACGTCGACTGGCGTTAATTTCTCGGTGTCAACGATATAGAAACACAATTTGAGAACAATGATTTGATATGATGACTCCGAAATGTTAAACGACGAACATTTTAATTTAACAAAATAGTCTTTAATTAAATCTTTAGTTATTAACTTTGCCGAATCTAGATCTATTGCAATAGGACATAAAAAGTTGTCTTTTCAGCAGAAAATAAGGATTTATAGTTTTTTAATTAGAATAAATAAAACCTTTTTTAACAATAGGTATTTATACTAGATAAGAAGAACACACCTATAGAAAAATTTATATTTTAAACATGGAATTGGTTGAAGCAAGGATTACGCAATTATACAGCAGAAATTTAACTAATGATAAGACTTCATTTTTCGAGATTGAAATGGAGTTTAATAAAATAGAAGTATTTTGTCCCGAAAGCCAGCACTTCAAGGTGCGCAAAATGTTGTTGGAACTAATTAAGAACAAGCCGGTTAAGCTTCGGAAAATGTTTTCTTTTAATAAGAAAATAATTTTATACTATCAAAGTCATTTAATTAATCATTTAGATAAACTTCACTTAATAAATTACATCGAGAACGGGTTTAGAGCCTATTCGCTGATTGATTTTCTGGAGGAAATAAATGGCTATACTGAAGTTGATTTATTAGACTGGGATTATTTTATAGGTAAGGATGATTTTTCGGTGCTTAGAAACACCCGGAAGGTAGCCTTAAAAAGAATCGCCGACTATTTTCATGCAATTGTGTTAATTATTCTGACGTTGCCTATATCTATACTTGCAGCTATTTGCATAAAGCTTGAATCTCCGGGTCCGATTTTTTACATACAAACCAGGGTTGGGCAATTTAATGAAGAGTTTAAAGTTATAAAGTTCCGGTCGATGAGGGTCAATGCTGAAAGCAAAGGTGCTCAATGGGCTCAAAAGATAGATCCCCGTGTCACCAGGGTAGGTAGTTTTTTGAGAAAAACACGTATCGATGAGATTCCTCAATTAATCAATGTTCTAAGAGGCGAAATGTCACTGATCGGGCCGCGCCCCGAAAGAAGCGTATTTATTAAGATGCTGACTAATGAAATTCCGTTCTATGAATTCAGGCACAGCATATTACCTGGTATAACTGGTCTGGCGCAGGTGAAGTACCCGTATGGAGCATCCATCGAAGATGGAGTTTGGAAACATAAATACGATCTATATTATATCAGAAATCAAAACTTTTTCCTCGATGTTAAGATAATATTCCTGACGATAAAAACTGTTCTAAGTGGAATAGGGATATAAACAAAATCTGTATAACAATATAGTTTAATGAATAGACTACTTGCTTTTTGAATAAAAAAAGTCAGTAGATAATCGCTGGTTGGCCAGGTTTGCTGATTTTACTCACATAGTTTATGCAGCCGTCCTATTGGTAATCATTAAAGCCTCTTTTCTTCTGATTTCCTTAAGTTACTTACTTGTTAGCCTTTTAAAGCTAGTTAAACTGAAAAATGTGTTTAAACCCGACTCTTAAAGAGTACAATATTTTATTAATTTTGAAAATTATCAAGCCTTTGTTTAATATTTGTGGAAATTCGATCTAAGGTTGTTACTTTTGTCATAATAAACGGGTAGCTATTAATAGTCAGCTCGCTATGGAATTTGATTGAATGTTGAATTAGCTTGAGGAAGTTTCGGGTAATTTATAGCTTTATTAATTTGACATTAATTGATTCCCGTTATTTAAACAAATAAACATGGTAGTTCGCTGGATAGTTTTTACTGTCGATTTATTAATCAGCTTTTTATCAGTAAGCTCTTGACTATTTGATTAATTTATCAGATAAACTCGTTGGAGTTTATCCCTGTACTCTGAATTGAAGAAAAACATACTGAAAAAGGCATTGACGCGTTTATTGGAAACGTAAGAGACGAAAAATACGCGGTATTTGTTTGAAAAATACAAGCCTCATTCGTTTACTAAACGGCGGCATATAAGCAACGCCTCAATGGTGGAAGATAAAGCAACTGAGGCCATGGAAACTGATGTTCCATGCGCTAAAGCGAAAGTGGATCTAGTACACCAATTGAAAAACGAAAATTTAATTTTGAGGAATTAGATATTAAACGTAACGCTACCATATGAAAAAAATATTACTCTTCATCATCCCTCTTTGTTTTATTGGGTCGTGCAACAAAAGCACTGTTAGTAACGAGACGGTGGTGTACCATAATGATTTTGAAACCAACGATCTGTCGAACATAACCAATGGCACGATCACCCAATTTAATAATTCCTCGGTATTAGGGCGATATAATGACACCAGTTTTACCCTGTCACTAAAAAGCCTGCCTAATCACGATCTTATTACCATTTCGTTTGATTTGTATATTCACGATAGTTGGGACGGAAATAAAGCTGCTCCTGATGGACCAGACATTTGGGAAATGATAGTAGATAACAGCCGTTACATTTACACTACCTTTTCAAATTCCGACTGTTCACCAGGTAATTTCTGTTCCCCGCAGTCGTATCCACTGGATTATCCCAATAACTATAACAACCCGAAAACCGGGGCGTTCAGGACCGATTTGCCCGGTGCCTGTAGTTGGGCAAGCAGCACCCATGGCACCACAATGTACAAGATTTCAAAAACCTTTAAACATTCTGAAAAAACATTAGTGCTAAAGTGCCTGGATAAACTTGTTCAATCGAACACGATCGATCCAAAATGTGACGAAAGTTGGTCAATAGATAATATCAATGTTAAAGCAATTACCTTATGAAGATCCTGAAGCTTGCATTAATATGTGCGCTAGCAACTTTTGTGCAATTTAGCGCTAAGGCGCAAACTTTGCCTGTTGGCACAACAGCGCTCGAAGACTATTACAGAAGGGCGCAACTCCTTGGAACTGCCGACTCAAGCGTATCGTTTACAGTTCGGCCTTTATTTACCGGCAGCATAACCAGGGGCACAAATATATTTTATCCTGACAGCACGCCACAAAAATACACTGGGTTTGGTTCAAGCAGGCTGTGGAAACCCGCAAAACAAAATGCTTTAGACATTCGGTTATTACCAGTAAGCATTCAAACTCAATTTAATTCCGATCATCCCTACGGATGGAACGATGGTATAATGATACCGGCCAAAGGATTGCAGGGGGTTTTAAGCGCAGGTGTTTTTGCGCAATACGGTCCTCTGACAATACAATTGAGACCGGAGTTTTTGATGGCTGCAAACTCAGATTTTGTAACATTTAATCCCAGTCATTATGATGTAATCTTCGCCCGCTACTATGATATCTACAATAATATTGATTTACCAGCTCGTTTTGGTACTTCAGGGTATGATAGGGTACGCTGGGGGCAAAGTAGCATACGGGTAAATTATAAGGCGATGTCGCTCGGTTTATCGACCGAAAACTTGTGGTGGGGGCCGGGTATCCGCAACTCGCTTTTAATGAGCAATACGGCGCCGGGCTTTTTACACGCAACGTTAAACACCACACGCCCGATAAAAACTGCAATTGGTTCGTTTGAAGGGCAACTCATAGGTGGGAAACTCAATAATTCGGGTTACCCACCCCTGGAACCGGGACATACTTATTTTGGTACCGACTTATACGTTCCGAAGCCCACGGATTGGAGATACCTGGCGGGAATTGTGCTTACCTGGCAGCCAAAATGGATTCCAGGTTTGTTCCTGGGATTTGACCAGAGTTCACAGACCTATGGGAAAGATTTAAATGGTATTAAAAGCATCCTGCCTCTTTTTTCGCAAATAAAGAAAGTTGGGGCGCCTGATGAGCCGATCAATAAGCAGGATGAGCGAAGCTCGCTATTTATGCGCTGGTTATGGCCGCAGGAAAACGCTGAAATTTATTTTGAATGGGGGCATAACAATTATACAGGCGATCTAACTCAGGCTGAATTAAACCCGAGCGAATCGCGTGCGTACATTTTTGGGATAAGAAAATTGGTACCTTTTAATACTGCAAAACAAGAAAATATTTTGATAGGAGTGGAGGTTACTCAATTGCAGGAAACATCTATCGATAAAATTAAAGCTGGGGATGAGTGGTATACAAGCAAGGGCATACCAGAGGGTTATACTAATTATGGCGAAGTACTTGGTGCCGGCATAGGTCCGGGCGGAAATTTACAAACGCTGGAGGTAAGCTGGGTAAAAGGGCTTAAAAAGATCGGACTGCAGTTTGAACGTTATATCCATAATAACGATTTTTATTATTATGCCTACTATGACAGTTATGATTTCAGAAGGCACTGGGTTGATTTGAGCATTGCAGCAAATGGTGAATGGAATTATAATAATCTGTTATTTAACGTTAAGATACAGGGTATAAAATCGTTAAATTATCAATGGTACTTAAAACAGATCGGCAATACATATTTTACAAATGGTGCCAATGCAATTAATTTACAAATTCAGGCAGGCGTTACATACAGGTTTTAACAGCTAAAGTTACAGATGAAAAAGATATTTTTTATATTAAGCATGGCGTTAGCCTTTACCGGTTTGTTAAAAAGCAAGGTAAATGCTCAGTCCGTTCCGGTTGGCACACCTGCTCTTGACGATTATTATCGCAGGATGCAGCTACTTGGAAAGGTCGACTCAAATGTGTCGTTTACCATACGGCCACTCTTTCCAGGCGTGGCGTTTAAAAGGCATAATGTATACGATCCCGACACCACTTTAAAAAATGACAATTGGACACCCACGGGTCCTGTTAGTTTTGCCAATGGTGCCGGATCGTTTCAAATATTGCCGTTTAGCTGGCAACAGCAATTTAATTCTGACCATCCGTACGGTTGGAACGATGGGGCGATGATACCAGCCAAAGGGTATCAAACTATGGTAAGTGGCGGAATATTTGTAAAGTACGGCCCTTTAAGTATCCAATTCCGCCCTGAGTTTGTTTATGCTGGCAACCCGCCTTTTAATGGATTTGCTTCGGGCCATTCAGACAAGGAGTTGATCAAATACTATGCTTTTTACAATTACATTGACAACCCGGAACGTTTTGGAAATAAAGCCTATAGCAAAGCATTTTTAGGGCAAAGCAGTATCCGACTAACCTTCGACCCGGTGTCAATCGGACTGTCAAATGAAAATCTATGGTGGGGGCCGGGTATCCGTAATTCGTTGATCCTGGGTAATAATGCCCCAGGGTTTAAACATTTTACAATTAACACCGTACGCCCGATAAATACCCCGGTTGGATCGTTTGAGTTTCAGGTTATTGCTGCACGTTTGGATGCTACAAACTTTCCGCCATTATTAACTACTACTACCTCAACGGGGGCCAACCTGGTACGGGCAAAAACCAATGATTGGAGATATTATACCGGCGTTAACATTAATTATCATATAAAGTGGGTTGAAGGATTGACACTGGGACTAACCAGGACTTTTGACGCATATCATAAAGATATTAATACACTTAGTGAGTATGTCCCTTTCTTTTTTCCATATCAAAAACAAAGCACCAATGATGGAGACCCAATTCCCCGTGATCAGCTCACCTCATTGTACGCAAGATGGCTGTTTACAAAAGCACAGGCCGAAGTTTATTTTGAATATGGCTTAAACGATAATTCATATAATTTCAGGGACTTTATAGGATCGCCAGATCATTCCCGCGCTTACATATTTGGGTTGCGCAAAATGCTTCCATTTGGTACTCATGCAGACCAGCATATTTTATTAAGCGGAGAGATAACCCAGCTTTCGCAAACTGTGGATAGGTTAGTAAGAGGGGCAGGAGGATGGTACGTGCATTCTGGTGTAAAGCAAGGCCAAACCAATAAAGGACAAGTTATAGGAGCTGGAACGGGTTCAGGGGGTAATCTCCAGTCGATGGATGTAAGTTGGGTTTCAGGGCTGAAAAAACTGGGGGTGAGGCTTGAACGCTACGAACACAACGCCGACTTTAGCGCGTCACTTGCAGATATAAACGGCAATAGCAGGAAATGGGTTGATTTTGCATTTGCGTTGCAAGGCGAATGGAATTATAAAAACCTGATATTTAATGCTACAATTGAAGAAGTGAAATCATTAAACTATGAATGGTTTTTAAAAGATTACGACCCGTCGTCGCAACAATATTATATTCCGCATAACACAGTCTATAACCTTCACGCGATAATAGGAGCAACTTATAGGTTTTAGGCCCTTTTTTTCCGGGTTACCAGTATGTAAAAGCTGAATAATAATCCTGAAATTATCAAGCCACTTAATATGGCAATAGAGTATTTGAGTTTGTTTTTCTTAAGCGGCAATTCAGGTTCGTCAACTATCTGAACGGTTGGTGTTTCCTGGGCTAGCATTGTTTTGCTTGATTCAAGGTTTTTAACTGTTTCAGAAAAAACGGTTGACAGAACAATCTTGTCACGCTCTTTTATGTCAACATTGGCTGATGCCTTTGTATAGGCTGGGTTAACATCAAGCAATGTTTGGTTTGCACTGGATAAGTCGTAAGTTTTATGGTTTAAAATAGCACCAATACTGTCAGCGCGTTGCTGCAGTCGCTCCACATTATTTCTTAGCCGCTTTGTTTTAGTGGTGATAAAAAAGTCAGTTGACTGTTTAATCATCCTGGTGCAAAACAGTTGAGCCAGCTTTTCATCCTTCATAGTAGCATTTACTTCAAAGAAACCAAGTTTTTTATCGGTTTTATCAATCCCAAACTCGCCTGATAAAATAAGTGTGGTCATTTCGTGCAGCAGGCTGTCCTGAAGGCGCGTATTGTTTTTACCGTTTAGCGGGAAGCGCGTTATCTTACCATCAGGACTGTATTTAAGCCACTTTTTATCAAGTTTGTTTACCGCAGCATAGCGGTCGGCAAGGGTTTGCGTGCTATCGTATGCAGTTAAAAGTGTAGCTTTTATCAATTTATGGCTCTTTATCAATTCCTCAACATTGTCGCCGGCTAATACTCCGCTCGCACCGCCAAGGCCATCGAGATTGAATCCAAATTGACCTGCCAGTGCCGAGAGGCCACCTGCGCTGCCTGATGATTTAGCATCATCCACAACAAATGTCAGTCGGGCAGTATACGATGGTGTCCACAACCAGGCCGTTAATGCGCCCGCAAGGCCACCAACAATTAAAGCCAGCGCCAAAGTTTTTTTAAACTGAAAAATATAAGCTATATCCGCAACACGGTCTTGAAGTACCTTTTTTATAGAAAACTCGGGCTCATAAGGATATGGTGGATTTTCCTGGCTCATTCTTATTTATGTAAAATGGCAATAATACTAACTATTGCAGTTAACGCTGCAGCTATGCTGCCAATATCTCCTACGCCTATTTTAATACGGGAATCTGGCGTTTTTTCAGGCACTATGATCTTACTTCCGGGTTTTACTAATGGATAATTGCGAAAGAACAGAAAATGCCGCACAGGTTGGTTTAAACCATCGGGATACTTAATGTAAGCACCCTTTAACCTTGCTTTTTCAGTTGTGCCACCGGCGGCATTAATGTAGTATTTAAAACTGCTGCCGTTATAACTTATATACTGCGGGTTGTTTACCGAGCCCGATACTTCAACATACGAGATAACCCTCGGAACATAAACACTGTCGCCCGGCATTAATACCATATTGCTGTTTTCAATTTTATTACCGTCCTTCCGGGTAAGATCAACATTTACCCGTATTCCTTTTCTGAAAACCTGGGCATTTTGCAGCGAACCGTAAGGCGTTACACCTCCGGCCCGGTTTAAAAAATCAAGCGCCGATTCGTCCTGTTTTTGAACCGCATAATCGCCCGGGAACACCACCTCACCTTTAATGCTCACGTTTCCTAAGGAGCGATAGTTGACCAGGCGCGGCACGTAGATAAAATCCATCGGCTGTAATTCAATGTCCTTCCCGGCCTCCGGGCTATCCATATTTACAACAAAAGTATTTACTAATTTATTGGCTACTGTGTCTGATTCGTTTTTTATAATTCTTGATATCTCAACATGGTGGTCGGCTGCTTCGTCAGCAAACCCGCCAGCCATCGCAATTACATCAGCTAGCTTTAATCCAAAGCGGTATGTAAAAACTGCTGGCTTCCGTACAAAACCATCTACAACGACTTTTTGGTTTGATGTGAAAACATCGCGGTTAAGCACCGTCACCGAATCTTCGCGTAACAAAGCAACGTCATTTTTGCCGGCGACCACGTCGCCAGGGTTAAATGATATCAATTGTCGTTCGAGGTTTGGCATAGTTCTTTTTATATAGCCGCGTTCCATATAGGCTTCTGGCTTTAATCCTTGCGCACTTTTTAGCAGCGCGCTTAAAGTAAAGCCCGCAGTAAGCTCGTAAACGCCTGGGCGGTAAACCGCACCTTCGAGTACTATTCTATTGGTGTAGCGGTTAGTAATGGCTCCTATTTGTACTAAATCGCCATTATGGGGTATGTAGTTTGCAAACAAGTTTGCCGGAACGTCCTTAACCTCGCGTTCCAGCGCATTAATTTGGTCTACTTTGGCAATGCCTTTGTAGGCTACATCAGTAAAGCCGCCTGCATATTTTATAAGCTCGTCTAACTGTTCGTTATCTTTTAATTCATAAATAGCGGGGTTTTTTACTTCGCCGCTAATGCCAACGCGCTTTTTGTAAACCGGGATGCGGATTACATCCTGATCCTCGAGCCTTATATTGCCATCCAACAGCCCCTGCTGAAGAAATGCGTAGAAGTCGACCGTTTTGTATACTTTATTATTTCTTATCAGCTCAATGTTTCTTAGCGATCCGTTTTGATTTGGGCCGCCTGAGTTGTATAGCGCATTAAACAAAGTTGAAAGCGCCGATAGTGTATATGACCCCGGGGTCTTCACTTCGCCCACCAATGTAATCTTGATGCTGCGGGTATTACCAAGGTTTACAGCTAATTGTGTTTGGCCGGAGTTTAAGGCAGGGTAAACCCTGGTCATTTTGGTTTTAATAAGTTTTGTGGCCTGCTCAATAGTAAAACCATTTACATAAATTATACCGGCATAGGGTACCTGAACATTTCCTTCTGGTGTTACCTTCGAGCGTACGCTGCTTTCATTCAATCCGGTTAATAGTACAATCAATTCATCGCCCGGGCCTATCACATAGCCTTTAGGCGTTGCAACGGAAAAATTTGGCTGAAAGCTTAAACTGGTCTGGTTAAAGAAATCGCTTCCGTAAACACGTAAGCCATTGGTGCTGGCAGGAGCTGGGACAGCCGTATTTGCTTTTGGGGTTAATACCGTGTCATTCTCGTCCCTTGAAAAATCTATCTTTTTCTTTTCAGTTGACTGGGTAGATTTTGTTCCTGTTTTTTTGTTGAGGCCAAGCAACGTTACACGGTTTTTAAAGGCATCAACTTCACCTGCAGGCATACCCTTTTGAATGAGTATTTTATAAGCGTCCTGTTCAGATACGCCGGAGTCCTGTAATTTTTTCCAGGCCATTGTTATTTGCTCATCGCTCAAAGCGCCAACCTTTATGTTTTGGATATTTGCGAGTGATACATCCTGCGCTGTTACCCTGGTTGAAAAGGCCGTTAAGGCAAACAATAAAATATAGAATAAGTATTTAATCCGCATGTAAAAATTGAAGTTAAGCTTAGCGTTGCAAATATAAAATATTAAATCAGTGAAATACCATAAATAGCAAGCCTGTGGTGATACGCAGCGTTAACAAAACGAGAGCGGCTTGGTTTGCTGGTTTTTAAAATAAAGTGGTTACAAAGTATCCCTGGTAATTGCCGGGGACAATTTGCCTACAAGCCGGGGATAAGTTTTTGAAGCCTTTCGTAGTGCGTTTTGTTGTTTATAAGTTTGTTAATATGCCCGAGTGCATTTTTTCCCATTTCGGTAACAAGGCTTTCATTATTGTACAAGACTTTGATTCGTTCGGCCAGCTGTGCGGCATTGCCCGGTTCAAACAGCAGTCCTGTATAATTATCAATAACCATTTCGGGTATACCGCCAATGCGGGCTCCAATTACTGGTTTGCCCAGCGCCATAGCCTCAACCACAGTGAATCCTAAAACCTCGTAACACTCGGAGGGACAGATCAAAAAATCAGCCCCCTTAACAATTTGTAAAACTTCTGACTTGCTTTTTTTTCCTAAAAACTCGACATTGTTTAACTGATGCTCAGTTTTTAATGTTTTTAATTCCGCTTCCTGGGTGCCGTCGCCTATTATTTTAAGCTTGATATGGGGGAAAGATTGCATCGCTTTTAATAAGGTATGCGCGCCTTTAATCCGCTCCAGCCGGCCTACAAAAATTATATACTTTTCGGTTGTTTGCGCTGGCATCAGCTTTACCCTTTCAATTTCAGCATAGTCGTAGCCGTGATAAATTTGTACCAGCTTATCATTAAAAAAATTGAATTGCTTATATTTTTCAAGTTGAAAAATTGACGGGCAAACAAAATAATCTACGTAGGCATAATAGTTAAGGTATTTATGAACGTAGTTTTCAAGCGCAGCCACCGTGCTTGCCAGGTATGAACCTTTTTTGCATGAATGGGTAATGCAGTTGTAAAATTTACCGCCAAAGCACCTTTCGCACACCTGGCCATGGCTTACAAAAATACTATCCGGGCAAATGGGTGTATATTCATGCAAGGTCCAAATGATGGGAATATTTCGTTTTTTTAGGATTTTTAAAATAGTTGGGGTGATATAATGGTGGATAACATTGATATGGGCAAAATCAATTTTAACATCATTCAGCAGCCTTTCAAGGTTTTCCTGGGCTTCAAATGAATATATGCTTTTCATTACCACTTTTACTCCGGCGGATATGCTACGTTTGTTAACTTTTTTGTAGTCGATGTTTTCGATAAAGTAACTGCTGTATTCCGAAGGTAGGCTCCTGTCATCTTTCATAGAAAATGGCACAACATTGTGTCCTTTTTGCTGGTAAATATTAACCACATTTTCGACATAAGTCCAGTCACCTCCGGTCGGATACCACGCCCAATTAACAACAAGAATATTCATTCCGAATAATTTTTTAACTTAAATAAAACAAAATTCAAAGATGCCTGTATTAAATGATATTAGTACGATAAAACTAGAAGTTTAAAATTTGGAGGACAATTTTACATTAATAACGGGCCGCTATTTACCCGGTAAGGTCATGAAAATGACCCTAAAAATTAACTCGGTTAAACAATGTTGACCCGCATTGTATCGAATTGATTTAGATTTTCCACGCTGTATAGACTTCCGATAAAGCATTTTGGACGACCCGCTGGTTATAATACCCGTATTTAATTGGTATTTTGGTTGCTAAAATTTTATCTAATTATACTAAAAGCCAAAGTATTTGAATTATTTTATCGATTTTTTAACAGTTTTAAAAAAAATAATCTGGTTGGTAAGGCAAAAAAAGTTAATTTTGGAAAGTGAAGACTATCTATCCCGTCACACTTTTGAATCAACTACCAGATTCTACCTTATGGTTTTAACATTTATATGAAGAAAAAGATTTACATTGCAGGCGCAGGCGGAATGCTTGGGGAAGCTTTTTATCGAATATTTAAAGATGAGTATGAAGTTAAGTGCACAGATAAGGATGTAAATGAAAAATGGCTTAGCTTTTTGGATTTTCGCGATTTTGAGAAATATAAGAGAGAAGTTGAGACTTTTAAACCAGACTATCTTTTTCACCTTGGCGCCTACACCGACCTTGAGTTTTGCGAGCTTAATTTAGACGATACCTACCTTACCAATACTACAGCTGTTGAAAATGCTGTATTCATAGCTAACAACATAGATATACCTTTATTATACATTAGCACTGCCGGTATTTTTGACGGTACAAAGGACTTTTACGACGATTGGGACGAGCCTAATCCGCTTGGCCACTACGCACGTTCAAAGTATATGGGTGAACGTTATGTGAGAGAAAATGCAAAGCGCTACATTATTTGCCGGGCAGGATGGATGATGGGCGGTGGGCCCTATAAAGACAAAAAGTTTATAAACAAGATAATTAAGCAATTGGCTGGCGGTAAACGCGACTTGCATATTGTAAACGACAAAGATGGTACGCCAACTTTTACGGTTGATTTTGCCAAAAATGTTAAGCTGCTGATTGAAAAAGAATATTGGGGCTTGTACAATCTGGTTTGTAACGGCGAAACCAGCAGGCTTGAGGTGGCTGAGGAGCTGGTTAGGATTTTGGGCCTCGAAAATGAAGTTACCTTCCACGAAGTTTCGTCAAGCTACTTTAAAGATACCTATTTTGCACCAAGGCCGCCGTCAGAGCGCCTGATCAATAAAAAGCTTGAGTTGAGGAACATGAATATTATGCGCGACTGGAAGATCGCACTCGGCGAGTATATTGATGACTACTATGTTGACTACTTGAAGGAAAAAAATATCTATTCGACAAAAGAAGATACCATTACTTTATAACTACTACCAGCCATAATGCGCATTGCTGCCTTCGGTTTCCGGTCGGTCCCGCCATCGAAAGGTGCTGCCGGCGCTGATAAATTTGCTTTAGAACTTTTTCCGCGACTTGTTACCAGGGGCCATAGCGTTGTGGCCTATAATCGCCAGTACCCAGACGTTTTTGTTGATGTAGATGAATATAAGGGTGTAAAGATTAAAACCTTTAAAACTACCCCCAGAAAGGGATTCGATACACTGCTGCACTCCTTTAAATGTACCTGGGATATTATTGCAAATAACACCGCCGATATTGTGCATATACAAAACGGAGGCAACAGCATATGGGCCCTGCCGTTGCGCCTGTTTGGTAAAAAAGTATTTATCAGCCAGGATGGGGTAGACTGGAAACGCGATAAATGGCCCTGGTACGGTAAATTATATTTAAAGCTTTCGTCGTTTATTACCGCACACATACCCAACGAGGTGATATTTGATAACGTAATTGCTAAAAAACTTTTTGAAGCAAAATTTAATAAGCAATTTAAGTTTATACCCTTTGGCAGCGAGGTTGAACCGGGTAACGGCAGCACTGAAATACTGGACAATCATGACCTTGAAAAAGGCGGCTATTACTTATTTGTTGGCCGTTTTATCCCTGATAAAGGCCTCCATTATCTTATACCTGCATTCAAGAAATCGAACTCAAAAAGAAAGCTGGTACTTATAGGCGGTTCACCCAACCCTTCACCATACGAAAAGGAACTGCTCGATATGGCAAATGAGCAAATAATATTCCCCGGTTATGTTTATGGCGATGATGTAAATACGCTGATGAAAAATGCTTATTGCTATATCCAGCCATCTGATGTAGAGGGTTTGTCGCCGGTAGTGCTAACTGTGATGGGGCTTAACGTGCCGCTTATAGTAAGCGATATTGAAGAAAACCAATATGCAGTTTTAGATACCGCCCGTATGTTTAAGCAAGGCAATATTGAATCGTTAACCGAAGAAATAAACTTTTGTGAGGCAAATCATTCCGAAATGCTTGCTCTTGCGGAGAAAGCGCAGGTGCGTGCGTTAAGCGTATTTAACTGGGAAATGGTTGCCGATGAACACGTAAAAGTTTTTGCAGAGTCCTAAATAGCCTTTTTAAACACTTCAACCAGTTGAAACGCCGTGTTACGCCACGAGAATAATTTAAGGCGTTCTCTTCCTTTGTTTTTCATGTCCTCACGTAATTCAGGATCATCTAAAACGCTTTTGATCTTTGCCGCCATATCCTGAATATCAAAAGGATTGAATTCCAGTACAGCATCGCCGCCAACTTCGGGCAGACAGGTATTATCTGCTACCAATACGGGCAAATTACTTTTAAATGCTTCGAGGACAGGGATACCAAAACCTTCATTTGTTGACGGGAAAACATACAACAGCGCATTTTGATAAAGTGCACCCAGGTCACTATCAGTTAAATAACCGGTTAGTAATACCTCGTCGCTAATGCTGTTAATCTCAATAGCGTCTAAAATCAATTTGTAATCACTGTCGAAAATATTGGCAGGGGTGGGGCCTGCGAGCACCAACTTTAAATCGGGATAGTTGGAAGCTTTAACTTTTGCAAATGCTTCAATAAGCGCGGGTATGTTTTTTCGTTTAAACATTGAACCGGCGTGCAGCAGGTATTTTTGTGGTGTTAAGCCAAATTTGCTTAATAACAATTCGTCATTCTGAGAATTGCCTGTGGTAGCTAACTCTTTCGGCCCTTCATATATTACTTCCAGTTTTTCATGGTCGATGCCGGTAAAATGATGAATTTGCTTTTTGGACCATGCACTCGGCGTAATTACAAAGGGCGACCTTTTCGCAGCGGGCACCGCTGTTTTCATATACAGCCATAGCCACAGTTTGCCATAAGCTTTTGGCGACTCAAAACAAAAAGCATCATGAAAGACAGGGACGGTTTCATACCCTAAATGAATTATCGGAACGCAGTTGTCGGTACAAAAAACAATGTCACAACCTTTAAAAAATGCTTTTAACGGTAAAATCAATTGCTTCCACAACTGGTATCTGGCGTGCTCAATATATTTTAGTAGTTTATTGTTACCGGCGTAAACAGGAATGCTTGTGTCGATAAAATGAAAACGGATCTCGCCGCTTTCCATGTTTTTAAATTCTTTACAAAGTTCCTCAAGGTAGGTGCGTGTGCCTGTTTTGGCCACCTGCAAATCGCGCACATCAACGGCTATGGTTAATGGTTTCGGCATTTAATTTTCTCCCCTGGTTTTTATCAGCTTGGCAGGCACGCCCGCAATCACTGAATTTGCAGCGAACGATTTAGTAACAACGCTGCCCGCTGCAACTACGCAGCCATCACCAATAGTAACGCCTGCCAATATGGTTGAGCCGGCGCCGACCCAACAATTATTGCCAATGCTTACCGACTGCTTTGTCACGCCTTGTTCCTTTATGGTTAGACTCATATCGTTGTAGAGATGATTTTCTGAGAACACCTGCACATTTGGCCCCATTATCACATCGTTGCCAATGGTTATACCGCCCTGGCCTGCAAAATAGGCCCGTGCACTGATGCCTGTTCGGTCGCCAATAGAAATACCTTTACCACGGTAGGCAATTATCCCGGTGCAAAACAGTATCGAATCGCGGGCGATCGAAACGTTATCGCCAAAGCTGATGCCGTTTTCAGATAGGGCGTTGACACTCACATTATCTTCAAGTATCAAATTTTTACCGGCAGTTATCTTGTAGGCATGCCTCACTTTAACATGACTTCCCCTGAAAAGTAACCCTTTTGACTTTTTTAAAAACAGCTTTAAAAACAGCCCACGGGTAACCTGTATCAGCCTTATCCAGGCAATGCTAAATAAATCCCTTGATGAATGGGGGCTTTCCCACTTATAATTGGGGTCGTTTTTTAATGTTTTTATCAGCTTTTCAATCATCATTTGCCGGATATAATTGTGCCGTTTGGGGTTTCATAATAATACTCATCAATAAGCCACATAAAAACCAATTTACGTAAGATATATACGATGATGACTCCACTTCTGACGTTAACAGTGGGATAAAGAACCCAACTTTTATTAGTAAAACAGCCATACAAACCTTCTTTTCCCGCCCGTGTAAATGTGGTAGCCATTTTAGGCTCGTTTTTATCAGCATGATATAAATCCACAAGTATAAAAATAAGGCAATTATACCAGCTTGGACCCCTATTATTATATATTGGTTTTCGCCGCCCACGTTTTCGCCAAGGCTGCCCGCAACACGGCCCGATGTACCCAGCCCCAGGCCTAAAGGTTTCTCGATCATAGCCATCAGCCCTTCGGCCCATTCCAAAAGGTGGCCAACGCTCGATGGATTGCTAAAGTCGATGGTGTTCATTATCACCTCTGTAATGCCCCCTTTTTGTACACCAAAAGCTGTAAATAAATAAATTAAGTACGCGGCCCCGGCGCCAAGTGCAGCGTGCACTGTATAAGTGATGTATTTCTTTTTGGTGATTAAAGCGTACACATAAATTATAACAAAATAGCTTACAAAGGGTGCCCGCGATAACGCAAATACAATTGAAAGGAATGATGCACCCAAAGCAAGCATGCCTACGCCATTAGGCTTAAACTTGTTATCCTCGCGGTTAAATAACGCTATGATAACGGCCAAAGCCAACAGGGTTGCAGAAGCGTGCTCCAACGGGTTTGCAAAAAAGCTCGCGAAGCGTTTATATCCTCCTTCGGATTGAAATGTCCAGCTCAAGCCAAAATCGCCGCCGGGTTCGAAGTTGAAGAAATAGTAAACGTATTCGGCAAAGCCGGTTTTGCTTTGCAGGTGCTGGTTAAAAATTACCTCGGTAAGTACCACACAGCCTGCGGCAATGGTTAACAAGGCTATATAATTGAAATATTTACTTACGTATACCGCCCGGATATCCATCAGGCGCCCGGTAAAATATACCACCACGAAGAACGATGTGCTTTTAAACGCCATCAGCCTGTTAACAAAGCCTTGTTCACCAATGGGCAATATGACGTAAATAAATGTGTAGCCTAAAAATGCAAGTATTGCATAATCAATTAAATGGAGCCGTGGCCGGTATTGCAGCGATATGATGTTTAAAAACAGCACGCTTAATACCAATACTTCTTTAAAATATTGAAATATGGGAATGAAATCTTTAAGACCGAGCAAAAAGGCAACCGACATTGCCGTGGTGTACATGGAAAGGCCGAAAATGAAGAACACCAATATTCCCTGCAAATTCCCTTTCACCACCTCACGGCAGGCGACAAAAAATGAAGTAAGGAAAATGAGCGGAAATATGAATAACATCCTTTTTTACGTGTATCGTTTCAGTTATAAATTGTAGTTTAGTCAGAAGTCCTGAGTCTGTAGTCAATAGTCTTTTCTTTGGACTCTGGACTTAAGACTTTTGACTCCCCAAAGGCCAAATTAGGCTTTTTGACGTGAAAACTCCCTCTTTTAACCCCTTAATTAAAAAGCCTGCTTTTTGCGTACGGCGGCGCAACAACAAATACCCAAGCAACGCCAGGTAGTAAAAACCGTTGTAAACCAGGTAAACAGGGTACAACAACGGGTTGCCATATCGTCTTAATATCCAGATATGGTTACGACTGGTATAATAGTGAATAACCGGACTTAAAGTGCCTTCTTTTTTTGGTGCAGCTACTTTTGCAGACACTCCCGCCTCGTGGTACATTTTGCATGATGGGAGGTAATGTACCTCGAAACCAGAATCACGCAGCCTGAACGAAAGTTCTACATCTTCGAAATATAAAAAGAACTGCTTGTTAAACAATCCGCTTTTCGCCAGTGCCGAATTACGGAGCAGCATACAGCAACCGGTTACCCATTCGGCTTTTTTAAAGGTATTTAATGCACTGGCACCGGGCACAGAAAGGTCGGATATAGTTTTGCCGGTAAATCGGTTGAATTTCCCTTCACCGTTCCAGATTTGGGTTTTATCGTGCATCCAGTAAATCGCGGGTTGTACAGCGGCGACCTCGGGATGGCTATCCATGTGGCGAAGCAGGCAGCTAACCAGGTTGCTGTCAACTTCTGTATCAGTATTCATCACCAACGAATAGGTATAACCGTTATCGATGCTGTATATAAGCGCCCTGTTATTGCCTTCGGCAAAGCCGAGGTTTTGTTGATTATCAATATATATTAAACCCGGATATTGTTTTTTTAATGTCGATAAAGAATCGTCAGCAGAGCCATTATCGGCCACAATAATATCAAACAAAGCCCCATCGCAATACTGTTTGAGCGAAGCGATGCAATTAGCCGTATGCACAGGCGTATTCCAGTTGAGCAATATCACGGCTACCGGCTTATCCATTTTGGGTATATGGTTTTTTTATGGCATACTCGTACATCAGTACAGCGCTTGTTTCAATTATCAGGGTAAATGCGCCAATTGCCAGGGTCCCGCCGATGCTGACCAGCGCAAACGCAACAACTACCGTTAATATAAAAAGATAAACCGCGATCCTGAAAATATAAACTGTGTTGTTTTTTAAAAGCTGGTCGAGCACGTTTAACACATTAAGCGCCGACATTATAGGAACAAAGGCCATTACTCTTAAAATTAAAACAGCGGTAGGGTTGTGTTCTTTTGATAATACAAACACGATAAAATCGGCAAGGATAAATATCAGTATAGAGCCGGCAAAGAAAACGGCGGCCAGCAGGTACTTTGTTTTTTTGCGGTAGATATTCCATAACCCGGTACTTTGCTGGAATAAGCGTGCCGCATTTGGGTAAATAGCGTTCGACACGGTAATGAGCAGGATCCGGCACTGGCCGATGATTTTATCGCATAAAGTATAAGGGCCGAGCAGTGCTGCATAACCCCAGCGCGGCATGGCAAATATGATGATAGACTGCTGCAAGTTAACCGAGATGTTATTGATAGTGAGGTAAGAGTTATCTTTCCCAATTTTTAGCATTTCCTGCCGCGATGGTAATTTAAAGCCCAACCCGTATTGCGAGGCAAAGTAAACAAGCAGCCCGATGTAGGTAATTGTATTGGCCCCGCCCAGTATAAAATTTACCCAAATAGCATCGTGCGGGCTTTTAATAAAAATCAAAATGGCTATAATTGAAGCTACGTTTGAAAGCATGTTTAATAAATTAAACAACTTCAGCCTTTCGGCGCCGATGAAAAAACATAAGGGGTTAAATACCTCTGCTAAAGCTATAGGTATTGATAAAAGGATATAGGGATAATAATCAACATTAACCCATTGCAGACTAAATAATAGCGCTATAAAAAGCACGAAGATAACTACACGAATGAAAAGGTTATTGTAAAATACAGTGCCCAGTTTTTTTTGATCGGTTAAATAAAACGCTACATCCCTTACGCCGGACTGGCCGGTACCATAATTAATAACAGAACCCGCTAATTGTGCAAACTTGCTGGCAAACATTATTATGCCAAATTCCTTTATACCGATAATGCGCGTGATGATGGGGATAAGCAATAACAATAGCAACATATTTGAAATTTGGATGCTACTTAAATTTAAGAAATTGGCTATGATGTTAGTCGCCTTTAGCTTATTGTAAATGTTAGTTACGCGTTGTTTCAAGTGGTACGGATTGCAGGCAAATTTAACTTAATTTACCCGTAAAAATACGGTTTAATGATGGAGAAATGATACCGGTTGGCGCATTGAACATTTGCTTAATTATGCGTTGGATAAATAATTATATTCGTGAATTATTAAATTTACCGTATGAACTACCTTAACCCGGAAATAAAAGACCTGAAACAGCTTGGGATTGATAAGAGCGAAGAATACCTCAACGCGAGCCCGTTCCCCAGTATAGTGTTTGACAATTTTTTTAACGAGGAAGTTTTAAACCAGGTTTTGGCCGATTTTCCGGATTTATCGCAAAAAAAGGAGGTTATTTCCTACAATAACCACAACGAAAAGAAATTTGAGGCAAAGGGCGAGAAATATTTTAGCGATATAACCAAATCGTTTACACATTATTTAAACTCGCAGCCGGTGCTG
Source organism: Mucilaginibacter flavidus (assembly GCF_024055575.1). Lineage (GTDB taxonomy): Bacteria > Bacteroidota > Bacteroidia > Sphingobacteriales > Sphingobacteriaceae > Mucilaginibacter > Mucilaginibacter flavidus. The sequence goes on from NZ_JAMXOE010000004.1 coordinate 254,438, forward strand.
GAGTTTTTACAGGAGCTTACGGGAATAAAAGAAACCCTGCTACCCGACCCATATTTTGTCGGCGGCGGGTACCACGAAATTAAGCCTGGCGGCCTGCTGAAAGTGCATGCTGATTTTAATAAACACGATTTTACCAAACTTGACCGCAGAATAAATTTATTGGTTTACCTGAACAAAGACTGGGAGGAAAGCTACGGCGGCCATTTTGAGCTATGGGATAAAAACATGAGCAAATCGTGCAAAAAAGTATTGCCGGTATTTAACAGGGTAGCTATTTTTTCGACAACAGATTTTTCATACCACGGCCACCCGGATCCGCTTACCTGTCCGCCGGACAGGAGCAGAAAATCACTGGCGTTTTATTATTACTCAAACGGGCGCCCCAAAAGCGAAATAAGCGACCGCACTCACGGTACTGTTTTTGTTAGTCGCGCAAAAATGAAAGATGATATAGTAAAGGAACCACTGACGTTCAGGGACGTGGTGCTTGATATTGTACCGCCCATTTTGATAAAGGCAGCAAAAAAAGTAATGAAGCGCGGCTGAATTTATCCGGGATAGTGTCTCAGCAAGCTGAATATTTAATTTTTGCTTCTGATTTGAAATATAGTGACATATTTGCAGCCATAAACACCATTACCTTATCGGCTTAATCTACCTGTAAGCGTTTGGTTTTTATGCAAAAAAGAATTTCTGATATGAAAAATATAGTGGTTTTCGGCGCTTCGGGTCAATTAGGGCAATGCATAAAAGCTGTTGCGGCCGAAAAGCAAATAACAACATTGATTTTCCCGCCCGAGGAAGACGCCAATATTTTAAACACCGCCGGTCTTGAAAAAATATTTGACCAGTACAAACCTGGTTGGGTTATTAATTGTGCAGCCTATACCGCTGTTGATAAAGCGGAAGATGAGTTTAAAATTGCTGAAAAAGTTAATAAAACCGGGGCCGAAAACATTGCGAAATTGTGTGACATAAACGGTGCAGTATTGATTCACATATCCACAGATTTTGTTTTTAAAGGTGATGTTGCCCATCCGCTTAAAGAAGATGATACAGCCAACCCGATAAGCGCTTATGGGAAAACAAAACTCGACGGTGAATTAGCAGTTGCTGCGGTATTGAAAGAGTATTTCATTATCCGAACCGGCTGGCTGTATTCGGAATTTGCAAACAATTTTGTAAAAACGATGCTGAAACTTGGTGCAGAACGGGATGAGCTAAGGATTATAGCTGACCAGGTTGGCACGCCGACCTACGCTATCGATCTGGCTGGCTTTATTTTAATGATTATTTCGGCAGATAGTAAAGCCTACGGCACATATCACTATAGCAACGAAGGTGTAACATCGTGGTTTGATTTTGCGCGGGCTATTTTTGATATATCGGGCACACTGGTAAAAGCCATACCGGTTCGTACCGACGAATATGTAACCAAGGCCACGCGGCCAGCATATTCGGTAATGGATAAAAGCAAAGCAAAACAAACATTTAATATAGAAATACCGTATTGGAGAGACAGCCTTGTAAATTGCGTAGGTAAACTTCAAAAATAACCCCAATATTCTACCATGAAAGGAATAATTTTAGCAGGCGGGTCGGGCACCAGGCTCTATCCCATAACCAGGGCAATAAGCAAGCAACTGATGCCCATCTATGATAAACCGATGATTTATTACCCGCTATCGGTTTTAATGCAGGCCGGCATACGCGAAATTTTGATAATCACCACGCCAGAAGACAGTGACAGCTTTAAACGCTTGCTTGGAACAGGTGAGGAACTTGGTTGCAGCTTTAATTATGCCATACAGGAAAAACCAAACGGCCTTGCCCAGGCTTTTGTAATAGGTGAGCAGTTTATCGGTAACGACAAAGTAGCGCTTATTTTGGGCGATAACATATTTTACGGTACAGGTTTTACAGAGCTAATCCGCAGCTTTAACGATGTGGACGGCGCTGCTATTTTTGCTTACCCTGTTGCGGACCCGGAAAGATATGGCGTAGTAGAATTTGATTCGGATTTTAAAGCTTTATCTATCGAAGAAAAGCCGGCAAAACCAAAATCAAATTATGCCGTACCTGGTCTTTATTTTTACGATAACAGTGTAATTGATATCGCCAAAAAACTGGAGCCATCGCCCCGCGGAGAATATGAAATTACCGATGTAAACAAACGGTACCTGGAGCAGGGCAACCTGCATGTTGGTGTAATGGATAGGGGAACGGCCTGGCTTGATACCGGCACATTCGATTCATTAAGTGATGCTTCAGAATATGTAAGGGTTATTGAAAAGCGACAAGCAACCAAAATAGGTTGCATTGAAGAAGTTGCCTGGCGACAGAAATTTATTGATAACGAGCAATTGAAGGTGCTGGTAGCCAAGTACACCAAGAGTGGTTACGGGGCTTATTTGCAGACGCTGCTGGATTAAAGCCGTACCGTCATGGCGAGGAACGAAGCCATCTCTACATAGGACATTCACGAAATATATATATGTGGGAACTTGGCAGCCGGGCTGGCAGATCCCACATTTTTTTCGCTCCATGATTAGCATGTGCAGAGGTTGCTTCGTTCCTCGCAATGACGTGATTTATAGGGTTTAATGTATAGAATTGACTATCGTATCTGCTAAATGGCTACCTGCATCCAGCCAATCAATCTCTTTATCCTTCCCAAACCAGGTCATTTGCCTTTTGGCAAAGCGGCGGGTGTTTTGTTTGATAAGTGCAATTGCAGTTTGTAAATCAGCTTTCCCGTCAAAATAGTCAAACAATTCGTTATACCCTACGGTGTTCAAGGCATTTAAATGACGGTAGGGCAGGAGGGATTTTACTTCGTCAATTAAGCCTTGTTCAACCATTAAATCAACCCTATTGTTAATTCGATTGTATAATACCTCACGCGGCAGGTTTAATCCAAATTTTAGTATACGGAAAGGCCTTTTGTTACCGGCTGATTTGCGGAATGATGAATATTGTTTTCCCGTACTTTCAAATATCTCCAAAGCGCGGATTACACGCTGAGGGTTGTTGATATCCACTTGTTCAAAATAATCCGGGTCGGCGGCTTTTAATTTTTCCTGGAGATAAATCAGGCCTTTGTCATCAAGTTCATTGTTTAGCCTGTTCCGCACTTCGGGGTCGACGTCCGGGAACTCGTCAAAACCTTCGCAAATTGCTTTAATGAATAGGCCAGAGCCACCTGCCAATACCACAACATCATGAACTTTAAAAAGCGTTGTCAAAAGTTCCATGCATTCCTTTTCATAATCGCCTGCGGTGTAAGTTTCGGTTATAGAAAGCGAATCGATAAAATAGTGCTTAACCGCCGCTAACTCTTCGGCTGAAGGCTTTGCAGTACCAATTGACATTTCGCGATAAAACTGCCTCGAATCCGCAGAAACAACCACGGTCTTAAAATGCCTGGCTACCTCAATAGCAGCCGCAGTTTTACCCGAAGCAGTGGGGCCGGCAATGACGATGAGGGTTTTTGAGGAGTCCATAGTCGATGGACCATAGTCCATAGTAGAAATACGTTTATCGAAAAATGTTAAATCTATGGACTATCGACTATGGTCCATGGACTAAAAATTAATAATCGTCGCCGTGCGAAAGTTTGCTGTCGTCGTCGAAGCCTTCATCGTCAGAAAATTCGCTGCCGAATTCATCTTCTTCTTCCTCATCATCTACGGCAACTTTAGGAACGATATCTTCATCGGCCGATTCGCTAATTTCTTCAAAGTCCTCGGCATCTTCTTCACCGATGGCCATTTCGTTCAAAAAGTCGAAATCGTCGCCTTCGGGTGCTGCAACAGGTACGTTAAGCACGTTGCCAAACTGTTTTGGAGCTTCGCCGGTTGATTTAATAACCGCCGGGTAAGTAACACCTGGTGTTTCGTCCAGTATAATTTTCATTAGCTCAACGTGAAAATCAAAGGGGCGGTCGAAGTTGAAGGTATAGTAAAATTTTTGGTGCGGATCGTCAATATAACTTAACAGCTTTACTTTGTCCATAAGGGCAACCTTACGGTCAATTCTTTTCTGGTTGGGCATAAAGGTAATCTCCTCGCCCTTTATCCACTGGTCGTTGCTGATATAAAAGGACGAAGAATATTCAGGATTGTATCCTGTTGATTGATGGATTGCCCGGTGAAGGTCTTCAAATGTTTGGTTCGACTTTACGTCGATTTCTCTTACCACATCATCATAGTCTTCAAAAGTAATCCTGAACCTGTATAGCGCCATTTTTTAAGTATAGATTTTTTTACAAAAATAGTAATGTTTTATTTATTTCGGATGTCGGATGTTCGATTTCGGATTTATAAAGATGCTGCATCAATTATTAGAAATCACTAAAATGTGAATTGTATAGTTGGGTTTTTAAAATCGTAATTCGTAAATCTTATATCGTAAATCGTTACGGCTTCCCCACAACTTTTAAGCCAATTTCTTCGCCTTTGGCAATTGTGTACTGAATAGCCTCTTCCCGACTGTTTGGTATTTCGCCCTCAAGTATGGCTTCGCGTATGTGGTTTTTAATAATTCCCACTTCTCTTCCTTCTTTTATGCCAAAAAGCTCCATAATATCGGTGCCTGTAACGGGCGGCTGCCAGTTACGGATGCTGTCACGCTCTTCCACGTCTTTCAGCTTTTGCTGGACCAGCTCAAAATTATTGCGGTATTTTTTTACTTTATATTCATTTTTTGTGGTGATGTCTGCTTTACACAACAACATCAGACTTTCAATATCCTCGCCTGCCTCAAAAAGTAAACGCCTCACAGCCGAATCTGTTACGATTGATTGTGCCAAAACAATGGGCCTTAAATGCAGTTGCACCATTTTTTGCACAAACTTCATTTTTTCATTCAGCGGCAGCTTTAATTGCGTAAACAATTTTGGCACCATCCGGGCGCCTTTGTCCTCGTGTCCATGAAACGTCCACCCGTGGCCGGGTTCAAAACGCTTGGTGGCAGGTTTGGCAATATCATGCAATATAGCTGCCCAGCGCAGCCACAAGTCCTCAGTCGTTTCGCAAATGTTATCCAAAACCTGCAGGGTGTGGTAGAAATTGTCTTTGTGCCCTTTGCCGTCGATATAGTCGACACCATAAAGTGCCGTCATTTGCGGGAATATTTTGTGCAGCAGGCCAGTATCAAACAAGTAATTAAACCCAATGGACGGTTTTGCCGACAAAATAATTTTATTCATTTCCTCAGTGATGCGTTCCTGCGATATAATGCTAATCCTGTCTACATTATTTTTTATAGCAGCAATCGCCACCTCATCAATTTTGAAATTGAGCTGCGTAGCAAAGCGTATGGCCCGCATCATGCGTAAGGGGTCGTCGCTAAAGGTCTCAACCGGGTTTAACGGCGTGCGGATAAGCTTGTTTTCCAAATCGATTATGCCGTCAAACGGATCAAGCAGCTCGCCATAGGTGTCCGGGTGCAATGATATGGCTAGGGCGTTAATGGTAAAATCCCTGCGTTTCTGGTCATCATCCAAAGTTCCGTTCTCCACTATTGGCTTCCGCGAATCGCGGCGGTATGATTCCTTGCGGGCGCCTACAAACTCAATCTCCAGGTCGCGGTACTTAAGTGATGCCGTACCAAAATTTTTAAAAACGGATAACTTAACATTTAATTTACGGGCAACCGCTTCGGCAAATTCAATGCCGTTACCAAGCACTACAATGTCGATATCCTTTGATGGCCGGTTTAAAAAAATATCGCGCACAAAACCGCCGATAGCGTAAGCCTGCACGTTGTGTTCGCCGGCAAGCTTTGATATCGTTGAGAATATTGGGTTTTGTAAGTGCTGTCTCATTATTTACTAATTACGAATTACGATTTCAGATTTATTACAAATTAAAAAAATCGTAATTCGTAAATCTGAAATCGTAAATTAAAATCACCGCCTGATAAACTCAAACTTTCCATCAGGTGCTAAACGCATTATGGTTGATGGGTTTTTGATCTCCATGTCGTGCTGGTCAATGTCCACTACATAATCAACGCCGCTTATTATTTCTTCATCAATTTGCGAGAAATATTGCGGCGATGGTTTGCCGCTGATGTTCGCCGAAGTTGAAACCAGCGGCTTACGCATGCGCTGTATCAGCTGCTGGCAAAACGGGTGTTTGGCTATTCGGATACCTACGCTGCCATCGGCCGCTATTAATGCGGGCGAAATATTTTTGGCGCCGGGCATAACCAGGGTCAGTGGGTTTTCGGCATATTCTATCAAATCGTAAGCCAAAGGGTTCACATCGCTGATATAGCTTTCCAGTTTGTTTTCGGTGTCCAGCAAAATAATCATGCTTTTTGCCTCATCACGCTGTTTAAGCCTGTAAATTTTGTTTACAGCCTCAGTATTGGTGGCATCACAGCCAATTCCCCATATAGTGTCGGTAGGGTACAGGATGATGCCCCCATCCTGTATCACCTTAAAAGCTTTGGCAACTTCGTCTCTAAGCATGGGGCAAATATACAGTCAATGCGTTAATCATTTGTAATTCATCTAACAGTTGCATGCATTTTGGTATGCCGTAAAGCTTGCAAGTGTTTTTGATGCAAGGTTCGCAGTCCAGCTTCCCGGCACGTAAAACGGTCAAATTGTGTTTGTTATATGGGGCGGTGCTGTGTTCGTTGCCTGCACCAAATAAAACAACGGTTGGCGTGCCAACTGCGTTCGCCAGGTGCGCCGGACCCGAATCGGTCGTTAATATTGCCGCCGACGATGCCATCAGAGCCGCCAAACCGGGCAAATTCGTTTTGCCGGCAAAGTTTTCGATTCTTTCGCGGTTATCAACGCCGGCAATAAGTTCATCAACAAATGCCGCTTCTTTTGGTGCGCCGATAAAAGTTAGCGTTGCACCGGTAAAGGTCGACGTCAGCAAATTGATAATTGCCCGGCCTTTGTCTACAGGCATTCGCCTCGATTCGGCTTCAGAATTAAAATTAACCAATAAACGGGCGTTGTTTTTTTCGGTTGGCTGCGGCAATAGCTTAACCTTCCTGGTGGCTATGTTTTTCCCGGTAAATTGCTCCAGCAAAAACAGGTATTCATCAACGCGATGTAGGTTTGCAGGCGTTTTATAGCGATTTGTCAGCAGGAAAAAACCACCCTCCTTTGCAAAACCAACCCGCTTTTTTGCTCCGGTTGCCCGTGCCATCACTAATGATGACAGCGAAGCAGGCAGGTTGAAAAATATATCATACTTTTCGCCGCGAAGGTTTTTACCAAAGCGATAAACACCGCCGAGTCCCTTGTATTCCAGCTTTGAAAATGGGTGTACTTTATCTATCTCCGGTATGAGCGCAGCAATGCCGGCCAGTTCCTTTTTAACAATCACGTCAATCGCCGAATCCGGGTAAGTTTCCCTCACCGCCGCCACGAACGCAGTGCTCATCACCACATCGCCGAGCCAGTTAGGAAGACGGATCAGGACTTTCATGGGGTTAGTTGATTAGAGGTTAGTTGATTAGAGACTAGTTGTTTGTTCATGGTTCATAGATGATGGTTCATAGCCAAAATAAAAGGCTTTGAACTAATCTCCAATTAACTAACCTCTAATCTCTAAATCTAAACTGCTACATTATTTTCGCGCAGCGCATCATTTAATGATGTTTTTTTATCGGTCGATTCTTTGCGGGTGCCGATTATTAAAGCACAAGGTACCTGGTAATCGCCGGCAGGGAATTTTTTAGTGTATGAGCCCGGAATAACTACCGAACGTGCAGGAACGCGGCTTTTGTATTCGATAGGGTTTTCGTGGGTAACATCAATAATTTTGGTCGATGCGGTTAATACAACATTTGCACCCAATACCACTTCGCGTTCAAGGTGTACACCTTCAACTACTATGGCCCTGGAGCCCAAAAAACAATTATCTTCAATTATAACCGGAGCTGCCTGTACGGGTTCAAGCACACCACCAATACCAACGCCACCGCTTAAATGCACATGTTTACCAATTTGCGCACATGAGCCTACTGTAGCCCAGGTATCAACCATAGTGCCTTCATCAACATATGCGCCTATGTTTACATACGATGGCATCATGATAACGCCTTTTGCAAGGTGCGCACCATAACGTGCGATCGCATGCGGAACCACGCGTACTCCGGTTTGGGCATAGTCCGTTTTTAACTTCATTTTATCATGAAACACAAACGGGCCCACTGAAATTTCTTCCATCTGGCGGGTGGGGAAATACAGGATAACCGCCTTCTTCATCCACTCGTGCGTGTGCCAGCGTGTGCCAATCAATTCAGCTACGCGCATGGTTCCTTTGTCAAGGTTTTCAATTACGGTATCAATAGCGTTAACGTACTCGGTGTAATTCAGCAGGTTCCTGTCTTCCCAGGCAGCCTCTATCAATTTTTTAAGGTCTTGCATCAGTAAATTTTAACTTTCGGCAAATTAAAGGATTTTTAAAGAATTTGTTCAGTAAAGTTAACATACAATTAAACAAATGGAAAATTGTTTAGGTTGAATAGACAAGTGTGTAAAACTTTGTAATTTTGACCACTTATGCCGGTTAAAGAAAAACTTAGGATAGATAAATATTTGTGGGCGATAAGGCTTTTTAAAACCCGCACCCTCGCATCAGACGCGTGCAAAGCCGGGCGCGTAAAGCTGGATGGCCAGAATATTAAACCTGCACACGAGGTGAAAATAGGGGAGGTGTACCAGGTGTCAAAAGGGCAGGACAGAAAGATAGTTAAAGTTACGGGTATGCTGGAGAACAGGGTTGACGCCAAAACTGCTGTTAACTTTTATGAAGACGTTACACCGGTTGAAGAAACGAATGCGTTTAAATCAATGTTTCATGCCCCGGTACTAAAACGCGACAGGGGTACAGGCCGCCCAACCAAGCGCGACCGCCGCGAAATTGACGACCTGAAGGACGACTATTTTGAAAAAGGCAACTAAAAACAACCGCTATATCGTTATCTTGGCAAAAAACTGTACAAATTTAAGCTGCAAAATTTGAATGATAAACAGGCATACCACCTTTTTTAAAGCCTTAAATCTTGTAGTCGACTACCTGGTATTGAACATTAGTTTAATAGCGACTTATTATATTGAGAACAGTACCAGCATATTAGCGGGGAGCAATAAAAAATACCTGCCCATAGTGCTGGTTTTTAATTTGATATGGATGCTGTCGGCCAATATAGCAAAGTTATATTTCGATGTGCTGAACAAGGATTCAATCATAACCTTCCGCAACGTAATTAACGCCTATTTTCTGTTTATCAGTTTTATCTGCTTCACCATATTGATATTAATTGGTACCGAGGCTTATTTTATCACCCGGCAATACCTGTTTTACTCGCTGGCACTGTTTGGATCGTTGTTAGGGTTTTGGAAGGTTATTTTCCTGCTGATACGTAAAAGGCAGCGCGCATCGTTAATGGATACGCGCAGAGCGGTAATTGTTGGCGCCGGCCGCACCGGGCAGGATTTGCACGAATACCTGCTTAAAAATTGGGATACAGGTTACCGGGTAGTAGGCTTTTTTGATGATGAGCCCTCCAACGTTAGCGAAGCAGGTTTGTATTTAGGCGATGTAAAGCACTGTATTACATATGTGAAGCACAATAAAATAACTGAGATTTTTTGCACGCTGCCGGTATCCGAAGCTAAAACCATAAAAAAGCTGATGTTGGATGCCGATAAAAACCTTATCCGCTTTAAATCGGTACCCGAGTATTACGACTATGGCAACAAGCCGGTTTATATCAAAAGTTTTGGGCAAATACCGGTGATATCTGTCCGGGCCGAGCCGTTGGAGAGCCTGTTGAACCGCTCGATAAAGCGTACGTTCGATATTGCATTTTCATTGTTTGTTATTGTTTTTATTTTCAGCTGGCTGTTTCCCATCCTGGCGCTCATTATCAAACTGGAGTCGAAAGGGCCGGTGTTTTTTATACAAACACGGTCGGGCCACAATAACGAGCCTTTTAACTGTTATAAATTCCGCAGCATGTATGTTAACGGTGATGCGGATAAAAGGCAGGCAACGCGTAACGACCGCAGGGTTACCAAATTGGGGGCCTTTATACGGCGTACCAGTTTAGATGAACTGCCGCAGTTTTTTAACGTGCTGATAGGCAATATGTCGGTAGTGGGGCCGCGGCCGCATATGATAACCCATACGGAGGAGTATTCGGAACTGATAGACATGTTTATGGTAAGGCACTTTTTGAAGCCTGGCATAACCGGCTGGGCGCAGATAAAGGGCTTCCGTGGCGAGACCAAAACAGTTGACGATATGAACCAGCGCGTTGAGGCCGACTTGTGGTACCTGGAAAATTGGTCATTTTTGCTCGACCTCAAAATTGTTTTCCTGACCGTGAGGAATTCGCTGGTAGGCGATGAGAACGCGTTTTGACACGCGATCTTTTAGAATAATTCTTTTACAATATCTTATATGAACGACAAAGCCTTAATTATCCTGGTTGCCGGGCCATACCGCTCAGGAACCAACGACGACCCGGTGCTGATGGAAAACAACCTGCGGAAAATGGAAGAAGCCGCGCTGCTTATTTTCAGGGCGGGGCACATACCGGTTGTTGGCGAGTGGTTTGCACTGCCGCTATTAAAAGTCGCAGGGTCAAAGTATCCTGGTGATGCTATTTACGAGGGAATTTCGTACCCTATTGCCCGCCGGATGATTACCAGGGCCGATGCGATATGGCGGATTGAAGGTGCCTCAAAGGGTGCCGACGGCGATGTAGAAAAAGCACACTCACTGGGGATCCCGGTGTATTATAAGGCAGAGGATATACCGGGACTTTCGTAACCTGTTTTCATGCGATAACTAAAAGGCCGGCCCCGGCGGATGAGTTATAAGTCGGCAAGGCGTTCCATTTTTACACGCGGAACACCCGGAACGCTGTGAAACATGTTGATTGTCAGGTATTTAAATTTTAACGTATTTGTGTATATCTCAACCAGTTGCCATAAATTTTCTTTTTACAGGTATGGCTGTGATTTAAAATTAAATCTGCTGCTATCCAATTTCCTGCCAGCGTTTAAAGGCAGGCTGGGCCTCATCGCGCAATAGTTGTACAAATGGCAGCTTTCGTTCGTCCATGCTGCATGCCATTTCATTATAAATGAAATGGTCATCAAAACCTATGTTGGCGGCATCTACCTTTGTGTTGGCGTAGTAGATTTTGTCTATGTGTGCCCAGTAAATGGCGCCCAGGCACATGGGGCAGGGCTCGCAACTGGTATAGATTTCACAACCGGATAAATTGTAAGTACCCAAAGCCTTGCACGCCAGTCTTATCGCCGAAATTTCTGCATGGGCGGTGGGGTCATTCTCGGGTACTACTTTATTGGCGCTGCCTGCCACAACCTCGCCATCTTTTACAATCACCGCACCAAACGGACCGCCAAGGCGCTGCTCAATATTGCTTTCGGCCAATGCAATGGCCATCCGCATAAAGTTTTCATTCATCCCGTTTTCCATAGGTTCAAAATTAAAAAACCCCGGCGATTTGCCGGGGCTTTTGTCATAATATCATTTTGAAAAACACTCGCGCAGTTGCGTGTGCCCTCATCCGTACATTGTTATTTCTTTTCTTTAGCGTAGGCGTCGTTCAGCTTTTTTAAATAATCAGCTGTAACGTCAAGACTTGGGTCAGCATATAAAAGCTGAGCGTTACCTGTTTGGAAGGTCAGCACCATTTTATAGCCATTTTCTTTGGCGTATTGTTTAGTGAACTCATAAACTTTTTCGTAAAGTTTTTTGCTTTCGTCGGCCTGGGCGGTTTGCATCTGGGCACTTGCGTTTTGCTCGTAGCTTTGTTCAGTCTGCCCTTCACGTTGTAAACGTTGCTCGGTAGTTTGGCGCTGGTCGGCGCTCAGGGTAGCAGCGTTTTTTTGGTATTCTGCAATTTCGCGCTGTAAGGCCTGTCTTTTACCACCTACATCGTTCTGCATGCTTTTGCCTTTATCTTCAAGGCGTTTGCGCATATCTATCGAGGCATTGTATTTTGTATTAACCGTATCTTCGTTTATGTAAACAATTTCGGGTTTTACACTTGTTGCTGCAGCTGGTGTGGCCGGGGTTGCTGGTTTGTTTTGATTACATGCTGCTAAGCTTCCGGCAAGTAAAGCACCAAGAGCAATTTTAGTAATAATTGAAGCCGAAGTTTTCATTGTTTTAATTTGTTTTACTGCGATTTACGCAAAGAATTTTGCTTGTTTTGATTTATAAAAATTTTGACAAAGATAAACTTTAAGCACAAGTATCCTAATTTGATGTGCGATTGATTTGAAGATGTGCTAATTTGAAGATTTGAAGATGAGTAGCCTTGGAAATTTAATATTTCAAAGGTTATCGACTTGGCAATATTAAGAATTTATGTGCTTTATAATCTTCAAATTTTCAAATCAACTAATCTTCAAATCAACTATCTTTTCCACACTTATTACTTATCCACAAATGCGGCAATATGGGGTATTTTTCGTACTTTTGAAGGTTATTGTTTTTACCATATATGAGCGAAGAAAAAGAAGACAAATCAAATTATTCAGCAGATAATATACAGGTTTTAGAGGGTTTAGAGGCGGTGCGGAAACGCCCGTCGATGTACATTGGTGACACTGGCGTTAAAGGCCTTCACCACCTGGTGTACGAAGTTGTAGATAACTCGATAGATGAGGCGCTTGCCGGCTATTGCGACACCATAAATGTAACCATCCACAAAGGCAATTCAATTACCGTAGTTGATAACGGCCGCGGTATCCCTACAGGTATTACAACCAAAGAAAAGGTATCGGCATTGCAGATTGTAATGACAGTTTTGCACGCAGGCGGTAAATTCGACAAGGATACTTACAAGGTATCCGGCGGTTTGCACGGTGTGGGTGTAAGCTGCGTTAATGCGCTGTCAATCCACATGAAAACTGTTGTTGAGCGCGATGGCAAAATGTTTACCCAGGAGTACTCGCAAGGGAAGCCTTTGTTTGAAGTAAAGGAGATTGGAAAATCAGACCGTACAGGTACAACCCAAACCTTTCAGCCGGATCATGAGATTTTTACCCTTACAACCGAGTATAAGTACGACACGCTGGCAGCCCGTTTACGCGAGCTGGCTTACTTAAATAAAGGCATCCGCCTAACACTAACTGATGAGCGTACACCCGAAGAGGATGGCAGCTTTTTAACTGAAGAATTTTACTCCACCGGCGGTTTGGCTGAGTTTGTCAGATACCTTGACGGCACACGTACAGCTATAATACCGGAGCCTATTTATGTTGACGGTATTAAAAACGGCATCCCTGTTGAGCTGGCTTTGCAGTATAATGATACGTATTCAGAAAACGTGCATTCGTACGTGAATAACATCAATACTATTGAAGGTGGTACACACGTTGCCGGTTTCCGCCGTGGTTTAACCCGTACTTTGAAAGCTTATGCTGATAAGGAAGGCCTGTTAAAAAACATGAAGATTGAAATTACCGGTGATGACTTCCGCGAAGGGATGACCGCAGTAATTTCGGTTAAAGTGCAGGAGCCGCAGTTTGAAGGACAAACCAAATCGAAGTTAGGTAACAACGAGGTAATGGGGGCTGTGGATATGGCAGTAGGCGAAATTTTAGGTAACTACCTGGAAGAACATCCTAAAGAGGCCCGCATGATTGTGAACAAGGTAATACTTGCCGCAACCGCCCGTGCTGCTGCCCGCAAGGCACGCGAAATGGTGCAGCGTAAAAGCGTTATGGGGGGCTCAGGTTTGCCCGGTAAGCTTTCAGATTGCGCCAACAGCGATCCGGCATTGTGCGAATTGTACCTTGTCGAAGGTGACTCGGCGGGTGGTACCGCCAAACAGGGCCGTAACCGCGAATTCCAGGCTATTTTGCCGCTAAGGGGTAAAATACTGAACGTGGAGAAAGCCATGGAACACAAAATTTACGAGAACGAGGAAATAAAGAACATGTTTACCGGCCTTGGCGTAAGCCGCGGTACGCCTGAGGATGATAAGGCCCTAAATATGGTCAAACTGCGTTACCACAAAATTGTGATAATGACGGATGCGGACGTCGACGGTTCGCACATTACTACGTTGATATTGACTTTCTTCTTCCGTTATATGAAGGAGCTGATTGAAAACGGTTATGTTTATGTTGCTTCGCCGCCGCTTTACCAGGTTAAAAAAGGTAAAGAATTTGAATATTGCTGGACTGAAGAACAACGCGATGCTGCCGTACAACGCCTTAAAGGCGCGGGTAAAGAAGATAGCGTACACATTCAGCGTTACAAAGGTTTGGGTGAAATGAACGCTGAGCAATTGTGGGACACCACCATGAACCCGGCAACCCGCACCCTAAAACGCGCCAGCATTGAAAACGCCGCCGAATGCGACCATACCTTCTCCATGTTAATGGGTGATGAGGTTGGCCCTCGCCGCGAGTTTATTGAGAAGAATGCGAAATACGCGAGAATAGATACATAGTATTTATTTGTCTATATTTTTGAAGGTCACTTGAGTAATCAGGTGGCCTTTTTTTGTGCAGCTAAAAAACAACAGGGTGTCCGAAATCTTATTGTCTATGGAAGAACGGTTCCCCTCTTGAGAGGGGCTAGGGGTGTGTTATTGAACTATCCTCCAAAATACTTGATTTTCCTTAAATTCTTTTCTATTATTGATTTATGCCCCGCAAAATCATCCCATATAATACAAGCCTAAAACAATTCGCCAGAAAATTAAGAAACGACAGCACCCTCGGCGAAGTTTTGCTTTGGAATGAACTGAAAGATAAACAAATGTATGGGTACGATTTTCACCGTCAAAAGCCGCTGTTAAATTATATCGTCGATTTATACTGTTACGAATTGGATTTAGTGATTGAGATTGATGGCCAATATCATAGTTATGAAGAGATATCAAATGCTGACGTCTTACGCGATGAGGAACTGGCTGCTTATGATTTAGTTGTCTTGCGATTTACCGAGCGGGAGGTTAGACAGGATATGGTTAACGTTTTGAGGACAATTGAAAATCATATTTTGGAGCACGGGGCTAAAGGGAAAAAGTGACTTTTTGTTCCCCTCTTGAGAGGGGGCGCATCTGACTGTGTAGTGGCAGGGGTGTGTTCGTCGCCATGCAATATTCGCAATGCACGCGGGCTGACACACCCCTAACCCCTCTCAAGAGTAATAGCCTATGAAAAGACATTTAAAATATGTATCTTTATGATAATGAACATAATAGAAGTACTTGCAAGGTATCACGAGCAGGAGACCTGCATATCGCATTTGGAGGCGATTAGATGGCACGGGGAGCCACAATGCCCTTATTGTAAGAGCAAACAAAGCTCAAAACGTGACGGGACACAGCGGCACCATTGTAATAGCTGTAATAAAAGTTATAGTGTTTTGGTGGGGACTATTTTTGAAGCGACTAAACTTCCTCTGCCGAAATGGTTCCTTGCTATTGCGCTTGTATTGAATGCGAAGAAGGGCTTA
>NZ_JAMXOE010000050.1 GCF_024055575.1 Mucilaginibacter flavidus
ATAATGGTTGGACTAAGGTGATACTCAAACCGGGAAAAAGTCCGGATAAATCTAAACAAGCTGCTAAGGAACGGGAACCAGTTTCCGTTTAGTTCTAAAAAAGACGAAGTTATTAAACCATAGCTTTGTCTTTTTACAATCTTCCGAATGAAATTACGATCGTTCGTGTTTACATAAACTTTTTGGGAATTAGCTTTTGGTTTATTGAGCGATGATGTGTTGGGCGGTTTATAAAAGGTTTGCCTTAATCTATTATTTTTTTATGATTAAAACAATAATAGATCAAGTTAGTTATTTTCACTTAAAAATAGCCTTCACTTAAAATACGATTTCTCCTTCCTTATGACCATTTTTCAACATACTTGAAGTACTTGGTGATCGGGTAAATCGCTTTCAAAAAACTGCTAAAATCTTTTATACAATTCGATTATTGAGATTCCGCCGGAATTAGGTGGTCAATATCAGCGGTATATCAATATTGACGGACAATTTTATTTACCTTGCCAATCAAGTAATCAAAATTCTTCATTGTCTGTGAATTAACATTTTCAGGGCATTAATAAAAATTAGATAGGATTATGTAAACCCCCGTTTGCGGCTTCTTGAAAAATCGTTTTTTGAAACGGTGAACAGTTCTTTCAAGTCGGATTGCATAGCCGATAGCGTAATAAAGATCTTTAAATCTAAAATGATTTCTAAGTTTGCATTCATACATGTAAATCCTTTATTTAATAAGACTGAGGGCGTTTCAATACTGTTAAATTAAGCAGCTTTCGTATCCGGATGGCGTGAAATCATTAGCCCGAAAATACAGGCCGTAATGATATAAAAAACGGCCATAATTGAAAAAATCAAAGGTGATTGATGGTTACTTAATACGGCCTTCGTCAATGTAATACCACCTATTAAAAAGTGAATTAAGTTTGCAAACGCAATCGGTCGGTTATAAATGCCACCTATTATAGCGCCTTTAGCCGTCCAATTCAGCATTGCAAACGCAAAGTATGTAGCACCTAACAACTGTAAGATAAGCCTTATAACTATAGAATTGCTTATTCCTAATAATACGATAATATTATCCGGTGCAAAGGTTAAGCTTATACCTATAGCGGCTAGCAAGATAGCAGTTGAAGTCATTATTAATTTAGTGTTCATCTGAAGTTTAGATTGGTGTTGTATGGTAAATATATCAATTATTAAATCTTCACCAAAGAAAGATAGGCATGACGAGAAGTCAACCCAATTATTAACAAGCTGGAAATAGCTGTGTATTCTTAACTTAATGACATTGGGAGCAATCTCCCTTATTTTGAAAATTGCCCGGCGGCGGGCTACGCCCGCCCGGAAAAATGCCCCC
This sequence comes from Mucilaginibacter flavidus, assembly GCF_024055575.1. Classification (GTDB taxonomy): domain Bacteria; phylum Bacteroidota; class Bacteroidia; order Sphingobacteriales; family Sphingobacteriaceae; genus Mucilaginibacter; species Mucilaginibacter flavidus. The sequence goes on from NZ_JAMXOE010000050.1 coordinate 1,358, forward strand.
TGTTTTCCTATTATTTGATGATCATTAGCGAAAACAGGGGTTGCTTTTAAAACATTAAGAGGTATTCAGATTTAGCAGGTGAAATTTAGGGGTTAACATGTACCTATTTAATTAAGTATAAATTAAACCAACCTATTTATATATTTTTATACAATATTATTACTGTCCCAGGGATAGAAATAATGAAATTTATTAATTACGATATTGCGTTACGCATAACTCTTCATAGAAAACTGGTAATTTGAAATGAAAACGAAGGATAAGTATGACGCTCATGCCAAATGGTGCGGGCTTACTTATTTCGTTTTCAGGTATACCTGTACCTCTATGGCAGATAGGTTTGGTCTGCGCCATTTCTTTTAGTATCACCCGAATCATAGAATAAGGAGTATTAAGTGGACATTCCGGAAAGCTTGACCAAGCGATTCTGTGGGATGTAGATCACCGATTTGTGTAATTACTTTAGAAAATCACTATTAATAATCAATGAATTGATATGATCAAAGTGTCACGGAATTAACTGTTTGCTATTTCGGAACGAGGTGGTCAATGGCTCCGGAATTTCCAGTTTGTTTAAATTTAGGCATTTTATTTTAGTTTATTCTCTTCGCAAAGTTATTATTGGTGGGTTTAGTGCCTGCGATTATGACGCAATACCTTGGTTCGATGTGGTCTATTTTAAAATGGTATAAAACATGGCTAAAGCCGCAGCGCCCATTGCTATGAAGGTGATCCATAATAACACGCTTGAAAGCCAACCATTCTTATATTGTCCCATGATCCTCTCGCTGCTGGCGATTCTTACAATAAGAAATAAAAGGGGAACCGCCGCAACACCATTTAATACAGCCGCATATACCAGTGCTTTAACCGGATCAATACCGATAAAATTGATAAGCAGTCCGATCGTGGTCGCTATACAGATCACCGAATAAAAAGCTGGCGCTCTTTTCCATTTCAGGTTCAAACTTGACTTCCATTTAAAGGTATCACATACTGCATAAGCTGCTGAACCTGAAAGCACCGGAACAGCCAGCAATCCCAAACCTATAATCCCAACAGAGAAGATCAGTTTTGCAAAAAAACCAGAATGGGGAAAGCTATGCACCAGGGGTTCTAATGCTTTTGCCGCGTCGGCAGCGGTTTTCACATCCTTGATACCACTGTTATGAAGCACCGTTGCTCCAACAACAATAATACTCCAGGTAGCGAACTCAGAAAAAACCATCCCAAAGGTATTATCGATTCGCATTCTTCGGATATGCGGCCAGCTAATCTGAGGCTTGCCTCTGAATATCCGCCCTTCGGCCTTTTGCTCTTCAACTTCCTGTGAGGCCTCCCAAAAGAACATATAGGGGGAGATGGTCGTTCCAAGTACACCTGTGATAATAAACAGAAAGGCGAAAGTAAATTCAAAATGCGGAACTACGGTTGCTTTTAAAACCGTGGCCCATGGCTGGTGCACAATGAACAGCGTGATCGGATAGGCAAGCAAGGTAATAGCAAGCCATTTCAATATTTTGGAATAGGTCCGGTAGTTGGTAAAGATCTCTAACAACAAGATAATAATGGTAAACGCTAAAGTCAGTAAAACAAATGGAACGGGTACGAGTAATTGAGCAGCTGCTGCCATTGCACCGATATCCGCCCCGATATTGATCGTGTTCGCTACAACGACCAGGGAAACTACGCTGTATAATACAGTTTTGCTGTAATGTTGCTTAACTACCGCTGATATGCCTTTTCCGGTGACCAAACCGATCCGTGCACAAGCTTCCTGCACAGCAGTCATAAAGGGCAGCATGAAAAGCGCTGTCCATAACTGGCCGTACCCGAACTGCGCACCTGTTTGAGAATAAGTCGCTATACCCGATGGGTCATCATCCGCTGCGCCGGTGGTTAAGCCAGGTCCTAAAAGGCTCAGAAATTTAAGAATGTTTTTTTTTGGCCTTTTCGGCAGTTGTTCTTCTTCCATCGTTTTGTAATAATCAATAATTTAAATTAGTCAATAATTAATTTTTGTGGAATATTTTATGAACGTAGTTGGATTGCTGTTGTTTTAATTTTTTCCTGCTATAAAGACTTAGCAACACAATACTGACTAAGGAAAAGCCCGTTAACACATTTACCCAAATGAAATAATGTATAACTAACTCCTTATTAAGCAACAAAAATAAATTTGCGAAAATTGTAATGACTACGAGTCCGATAATTATGCGTGGTATAATTTTCATGCTGCAGATGGATTAAGTGAAACTTTCAAGTGCGTATTGTATGTCGTCAAACTACTATTTTGAAAACGTAAATATTGAATTGAGCGAAAAATTAGTGATGGAGATAATTCACCAGGTAATCGACCAGGAAGACGAGTATGGCCATCGCGATAATGGCCAGTACCCATTGTTTATTTTTCTTGCTTAAAGCCATTGACTGAATTTTTTGATGAACCATGTTTTTACCACTTGGGTTAACAGGCAGTAAGTGAATAAGATGCCAATCAGCCAGGGGAAAAAGGTCAAAGGCAGTGCTTCCATTTTAAAAGCTGTGGCAAATGGCGAGAACGGAATAAATATCGCTATTGCCATAATTACCGACGTCAAAGCCACTACCGGCGCAGTCGCCCAGCTTTGGATAAATGGTATTTTACGAGTGCGAATCATGTGTACAATTAAGGTTTGGGACAACAAGCTTTCCACGAACCACCCGGTTTGAAACAAACTTTGATGGGCGGGGCTATTGGCTTTGAAAACAAACCACATCACCGCAAAAGTTGCATAGTCGAATATGGAACTGATGGGGCCTATGAACAGCATAAACTTACTGATACCACGGGCATCCCATTTTTGGGGCTGGTCAATGAAATCGGCATCCATGCTGTCCCAGGGAATCGAGGTTTGGGATATATCATACAATAAGTTATTAACCAAAATCTGTATTGGCAGCATAGGTAAAAATGGCAGTAAAGCACTGGCACCTAACATGCTGAACATATTACCGAAGTTGCTGCTGGCGGTCATCTTGATGTATTTGATGATGTTTCCAAAAGTTCTTCTGCCATAGATCACCCCTTTGCGCAATACCATGAGATCTTTTTCCAGCAAAATAATGTCCGCACTCTCTTTGGCGATATCCACCGCTGTATCGACAGAAATACCCACATCGGCATCGCGCAGGGCAGCGGCATCATTGATGCCATCACCCATAAACCCGACGGTATGGCCCTTAGCCTGGAGCAGCTTAATGATCCGCGCTTTTTGTATCGGGCTTAGCTTAGCCAGGATACTGGTCTCATCCAGTTTTAAGGTCAGTTCCTGATCACTCATTTGTTCCAACTCTTTGCCTGTTAAAACATGCAACACCGGGATACCCACATCACGGCAGATCTTTTTGGTGACAACTTCGTTATCGCCTGTTAATACTTTGATGCTTACCCCTAATTTCTGTAAACCCTCAATAGCAGGTTTAGCAGACGGTTTGGCCGGGTCCAAAAAGCCTACAAAACCTGTCAATACCATACCGGTTTCATCCGCAACCGAATAGGTCAAAGGTCGTTCGTCATATTCCTTGATGGCTACCAACAGCACACGTAATCCTTCTTCGTTCAGTTTGCGTGATGTATTTAAGATGATCTTACGCATGGCATCATCCATCGGCACGATCTTGTCGTTCTCGATATGCAGCTGCTTGTCTTCACCCGGATCAAAGGCATGAGAACACAGGTCAAGCATTTCTTCCACAGCGCCCTTGCAGATCAATAAGTGCTTGCCGTTCTTTTCTTCGAGGATCACACTCATTCTCCGCCTTAGGAAATCAAAGGGTATCTCATCGATCTTGGTAAACGATTCATCCGCGTTGACGCAGCTATGTATTTCCGCATGTTCCAAAACCGCAACATCCAATAGATTTTTTAACCCTGTTTGGTGGAAGCTATTCAGGTAGGCCCATTTCATTACTTCATCATCCTCATCTCCAAAAACATTTAAATGCCTTTCGAGTACGATCTTGTCCATCGTCAGCGTCCCGGTTTTGTCTGTACACAATATATCCATCGCCCCGATATTCTGGATGGCGTTAAGACGTTTAACGATCACCTTGCGCTTGCTCATGCTTTTAGCTCCCTTAGCCAGGTTGGCAGTAACGATCATCGGCAGCATTTCAGGGGTAAGGCCAACTGCTATAGAAATGGCGAACATCAGGGCTTCAAACCAGTTGTGCTTAGTCAATCCGTTGATCAGAAAAACCAGCGGCACCATTACCAGCATAAACCGAATGAGCAGCCAGCTTACTTTATTCACTCCTTTATCAAAACTGGTTTCATTACGTTTACCTGTGATCGCTTTGCCGATTGTGCCGAAATAGGTCAGGTTACCCGTAGTTACCACGATGGCATGTGCCGTACCGCTCACCACGTTAGTTCCCATAAAGCAGATGTTTTCCAGTTCAAGCGGTGACTTTTTATCGGCGTCGGGAATAGCTAACTCCCTCTTTTCAACAGGCAGGGATTCTCCGGTCAGCATCGCCTGGCTTATAAATAGATCTTTTGATTGGATGATCCGGCAATCTGCGGGTATCATATCGCCCGCGCTTAAAAAGACTATATCACCGGGAACCAGGTCTATAATATTGATCTCGAATTTACCTTTGCCCTGGCGCAAAACGGCCGCGGTAGTTTTCACCATGCTTTTTAATTCTTCTGCAGCACGGTTGCTGGTATACTCCTGCCAAAACCGGAGCAATGAGCTTAACATGACCATTACACTGACCACAATAACAGTTTTATAGTCGCCTTCACCCGGTGCCGCCATCAATACATCCATCACAAATGATACACCAGCCAGGATGATCAGCACAGCAATAAATGGGTTCAAAAAAGCCTGAAATAATTGCACATACCAGGCGGGGGCCTTTTCGTGCTGTATTTCGTTTAAGCCGAATTTTCCTTTTTTATTGGTTACTTCAGCCTTACTTAATCCCTGTTCACTACTTTCCATCGTGGTATAAAAGGAGGTGTGATCTTCTTTTGACACCTGGCGAAGTAGGGTAACCGCGGCTTCGTCAAATCCTGATACCGCGCCGCTTCCGGGAGTTTTTAATTTCCTTGTAGTTTCTGTTAAAGTCATTGGATATTATGCTTAAGTAGTTCAATAATTAGGAGTACGCTTCCGATCATCACCAGGAATACGGACACCGTGTTGAGGTATTTAAATGTTTTTTCAAAATGATATTTCCCCAATAATGCGCCTCCAAGCAAAAAAATACCGGTAAAAACGAGCAGCGAGAGGATGAATATCAGACGGTCAAGCTGGAGCCAGTTCAAAGCGCAGCCAAAAGCAAATACATAGACAGCAGTACCTAAACCGATCTCCAGGAAGTCCTGGGTATCAAATAAAACCTGCTTAACCGTTCCGTTTTTCCTTTTCAGTTCCTGGGCCATCTTAATGCTCATTGAAAACAATAAGCCGATCGCTATCAGTTGTTCCTGCCCGGATAGTATATGTGTAGTATACAAACCGAACCACTTGCCATAGAAAAATACCATGTTCTGGATGATAAAAAGTAAAAAGAATAGCAGTAGCCAGCGGGGAGGGCGCACCGTTTGTTTCGGGTCTTCCATTCGGGATTCCCGAAAAATGGCCATTCCGTTGCCGCTTACAAAAGCAATCACCAGGTTGTCAGCCGCGACCCCGGCAGCAATAAAAATTAAAGCGATATTACAAATCATGGTCACGGTGATTAACTTGGTTTCTTTTCATTAGCAATCCATTGGTAAAACAGCAGAGAAGTTGAAGCTCAATACGGCGGATGGCGCACAGGCAAATACCTTTACAGGTTTCTGCTTGCGCCCGGCAACTAAAGTATAAGAGGTATTGGAAGGAATTAAAGTGGTGTGGGTTTTTTCTTTTTTACGCATGACGATAAATTTGCCCCGGTTTATCCGGACTGCGTAAATAAGCGTCCTGGGTTAGCGGGATATAACTACTTGATAATTTGTACTCGGACCAGTATCCATTTTGTTTTGTATGATAATTTTCTTTGTGAAATGCGATGCAAAGGTAAATCGCCTCCGATAAACTGGCCGTTAGAGAAGTCTTATAAAAGTATTAGAAAACCATTAGAAACACTAAACGTGGGGAAGCTCTACGGTGAAAGTAGTGCCTTCGTTTCTTTGGGAAGAAACGGTGATCGTGCCTTTGTGAAGTTCGATAATTTTTTTGGTGAGTGATAACCCGATCCCGTTACCGCCCGCAAATTGCTGATTGGAGCCCCGGTAAAAAGCGGTAAATATATGGGGCATTTCTTCGACATCCATTCCGATACCATGATCCTGGAACCGTAAAATGGTTTTTTCTTTGAAATAGGTGATGGCAACTGCCGCTTCTTTATCAGCCGAAAACTTACACCCGTTTTCCATAAGGTTAATAAAGGCGACTTTCAACAAATACTCGTTACCCATCACCGAAATAAAATCATCATCTTCAATTTCCTTTTCAAAAATAATATTGATCCTGCATCCCGGCTGATCATGCAAGGCATCGTTACGCGCGTCAAGGATAAGTTCATCCAGCCGTAATTCTTTAAAACCGATTTCGGTATGGTCGTAATTGGCTTTAGCCAGGTCAAGCAGGCTATTGGATAACCTTACCAGTTTTTGCGCATCACTGATCGCATGGTATATCGCGTCCCGGTAGTATTCATTGCTTCTATCTTTTTCTGCCGTAACCTGTAGCTCGGTGAGCATTGCTGTTAACGGTGTTCGCAATTCATGGGAAATATTGGATACGAATTCTTTTTGGGCGTCAAATGATTTCTCCAGCCTGTCGAGCATGGCGTTAAATGTCACCGCCAGTTCTGCGATCTCGTCTTTACCATTACCCTCTTTGATCCGGAGGTCGAGGTTTGTAGCAGTGATTTCTTCTACCTTGTCAACCATGTCTGAAACTGGTTTCAGCGCCTTGCTCGAAAAAATATGACCCGCGATATAAATGAAAATGATCGACACGAAGAATGCGATGAGCAGGGTTATTTTTAAGTTACGCAATTTCGCATAGCCATTCTGGTCATTCGCAGCGGAGGTGATTACATAGTCTTTGCCGTTATGATGATAAAAAATGCCAACGACCTGCATTTCCCCTTGATAAAAGGTGATCCGCTTTTTGGCCACGATCTCATCGATCATTTGACGCGTTTCTTTCACCTTGTCAATTTCAACAGCATCATGATATAATAAGTGAAAAGAAGTATCGTAAATAGCCACTTCTTCCTGAAATTGGGCATTGGGTGAATGTTTGTAGATCAGTTGCAGAACTCCGGGCTGCACTTTGGCGTCCAATAACAGATTAGCTTTGGTAATGGCTGTGTGGCTTAAGGAATTATAATATTCTTCCTCTCTGCTTTCGGAAAAAGAGAAATAAACAACCAAAGCAAAAGCAAGTAATAATGCTGCTATGATTTCTGTAAAAAGAAACGTAAGCCGGTTTCGGATCGTCATTTTTCTGTTACAAAAATAAATCCAAGACCCTGTTTGGTATGGATGAGTTTATCGGTAAAGTCTTTATCAATCTTTTTCCTAAGGTAATTAATATACACATCAATAAAATTAGTGCCTGTATCAAAATGGGTATCCCACACCTTTTCAGCTATTTCGACCCTTGATAAAACCCTTTCGCTGTTCTGCATCATATACTCCAGCAGTTTCAGTTCCTTAGGCGTAAGATTGATTGTTTTACCTGAACGGCTTACGGTTTTTGTTTGATTGTTTAACTCAAGGTCGGCGTATTTTAAAATACTGGGCTGTAAAACATGGATGCCAATTTTGCGGTTCATCACCGCCCGGATGCGCACTAATAATTCCCTGAAATCAAATGGTTTAACTAAATAATCATCCGCGCCGGCATCGAATCCCTCCACCTTATCATCCGTAGTACCCAATGCTGTTAGTAAAATAATGGGCATATTCGGTTTGGCCATCCTTATTTCACGGCAAAGTTCAAGACCGGTCAATTGAGGTAAGATAATATCAGAGATCAACAGGTCATATTGATGCTGAAGCGCCAGTTTTTTGCCGCTTAGGCCGTCATAAGCGATCATAACGCTATGTCCCTGTTCTTCCAGACCCTGTTTGACCAGGCTGGCGATACGTTCTTCATCTTCTACGATCAGAATCCTCATATCGGAGAGATGTAGCCCTTTAAGACGAGTTCTTTAATTTTTTTTATTGATTTCATCGCGTCCTTCAAGTATCGACAGGCAAATTAAAGGATTTAAAATTAGTGGACAAGCTGTAAAGCTTTGAATAAATTAAACTCCTAATAAAGCGTAAAGTTTATTTTGATGCCAAATATGTCTTCAACCTAAAAATTTGAATATTTTGAGGTGCAAAGTTTTTCACCAAATTTTAATCCCCGCAAACATATTACAACACTCTTTAAAGCAAAAATCGTATATTTGAACAGTCAATAAAGTGGGCACCTAACTAAGCACCTGAAGTTTGACTTTCTACATAAGTTGCTGATAATAAGCTAATTAAAAAGATAGGTTCGAGCCCAGGTGGGCGCACTGATAAAGCCTCTTAGTTTTACTAAGGGGCTTTTTACTTTCAGGGGCCGCCGTTAATCTGCGGGCAAAGCGTGAACCTAACGTTATCAACCGAAGGCAATCATGCACATCATATCTACCACAGGATGAGCTCCGGGCTACAACAGACATCGACGGCTTTTTCAAATTAATGTTTACATTTAATAAATTATTTAACCTCTCATACTATGAAAAGAAAGATACTGACAACGGTAGCTTTGATCCTTACCTTTGGCGCGGCATTCGGATATTTTGGCGGCATTGATGGCAAATGGTCTGCTATGCTGAAAGGGCCGGATGGCAATGAATTTCCGATAAGTTATACTTTTAAAACCGATGGTACGGCGCTCTCAGGTAAAGTAACCTCATCGATAGGCAGCTTCGATATTTCTGATGGCGTGGTGAAAGGCGACAGCTTATGGTTCACTGCTAACATCAATACCATGAAGATTAAAAACATAGGCAGATACTATGCCGATGGCGACTCAATAAGCCTGCGGGTGGGTACCAGGTCGACTCATACTACATTGAAACGCGCCATGGATAAATAAATTCTTCATCCATAAAGCACGATTAAATCCTTGTAGTAAATTGACCCTCAATTTATTATAAGGATTTTTTATTTTAAGGTGGGAATGATGTTTTCGACCAATCCTTCGGTTCTGCTCTGAATACAAACCGGCGGGGACGGAGCAGGGATAGCGAAGACTTATTTAACCGCTAAAAATGATTAATGATATGCAAAAATAGCTTATCAATTATAGTCAGGGTATCATACTTTTGAAATAGATGAATTGGCCGAATCGCCGGTGATCAACACAGACGGGATCGCAAAGTCGATCCTAAATAAGCTTATTGAACCCTAAGATATGATAAACGTAAAATCAATACTCATCATGTGTGTTTTGCTGGCAACAACTGCAGCGTATGCCACGGATGGTAAACCTGGTAAGTTGTGGTATAAACAACCTGCAAAAAAATGGGACGCAGAGGCGTTGCCTATTGGAAATGGTAGAATGGGCGCAATGTTGTTTGGCGGTATCAAAACTGAGCATATTCAATTTAACGAACAAAGCCTTTGGGGTGGCGACAATAATTGGGATGGTGACTATGAAACCGGCGACCACGGGTTCGGTTCTTACCGCAACTTCGGCGAAGTTGTTATCAACTTTGATCATGCCGATATTGCCGCAGCATACCAGCGAATGTTGAATATCTCTACGGGTGTTCATACCACTTCTTTTAGTATAAGCGGTGTACGTTTTGAGCGGGAGGCGTTTGCGAGTAAACCCGATCAGATGATGGTTTTTAAATATACTGCCAGTAAAAAAGCAGCGCTGTCTGGAAGTATTGCCCTGGCTTCGGCCCAGGGAGCAGCCAGTATCGCAAATAACGGTGAACTAAGTTTCGCAGGCGAGATGCCGAACCATTTGAAGTATGCGGCAAGTTTAAGAGTTGAACACCAGGGTGGTGTTGTAACGCATGAAGGCAACACTTTAATATTTAAAAACTGTAGTTCGCTACTTATTTACCTGGATGCGCGAACGAATTATAAGCCTGACTATCGATCGGATTGGCGCGGTACCGACCCTATGCCATTAATTCAACAGGAACAGAAGACAGCATCTCAGTTTGGCTATCAAAAATTGCTGGACCGGCATATAAAGGATATAACCCGTTTAACTGGGGCTGCCACAATTGTGATTGGCAAAACAGGCCCTGAGTTGCTGGCGCTCCCCACCGATATTCGGTTGAAAAAATATGCATCAGGAGGCAATGACCCTGGTTTGGAGGAAGCCATGTTTCAATATGGCCGGTACCTGTTAATAAGTTCTTCCCGTCCGGGTGGTTTACCGGCCAATTTACAGGGCTTGTGGAATAATAGCAACACACCACCCTGGGCCGGTGATTATCATAACAATATCAACATCCAAATGAACTACTGGTCGGCCGAATCCACGAATTTATCTGAATGTCATCTCCCTCTGATTGATTTTATTGTTGCAGCGGAGGAAGCCTGCAGGATTGCAACGCGTAAGGCATTTGGGCAAAACACCAGGGGATGGACAGCGCGTACAAGTCAGAGTATTTTTGGCGGCAATGGCTGGGAATGGAATATCCCCGCAAGTGCCTGGTATGCACACCATGTTTTTGAACATTGGGCATTTACGACTCACTGTTGTCCGGTAAACGGATAAAAAAAACAGGGGCATAAAAACCCCTGCATAGTTTAATTTTGAATTACCACACTCAAAAGTTGAACTATGCCCAAAAGTACATTTTTTAC
>NZ_JAMXOE010000051.1 GCF_024055575.1 Mucilaginibacter flavidus
ATAGGTTTTTTTAGTCACCCCATCGGCTGCCGTTACTGTTGTGTAAACAGTGGTGGTATCTGTGTTTAACGAAACCGGGGCCGAGGCTACGCCCGATGTTGCCGGTACGCCGTTTACCGTAATGGAGGACGCAACACCATGCGCAATTGCCGTTATCCTGATGGAACTCGTTGGCATAAATACCGAAGCTTTATAATCAAGATAGTCCACGCCTGGTACTATCGTCAATGCAGTAGCTGGGGTTACTTTAAGATTGGCCAGCAGCGCATCGTTTGCAGAAGTAACCTTAATATTAACAACCGCCTGGGTGCCGCCGCCAAGGTTATAACCTGTAACAGTGTAGTTTGTAGCCGGGCTGGTTATGGTTGGCGTACCACTGATTGTGCCGGTAGTGCCATCAAATAGCAATCCGGCGGGTAGCATGGGGCTAATAAACAAGCCGCCTGCCGGCGCTACCTTTTTAAGGGTATTATCGTTGGCATCTGAAACATAAAGATTACCGGCACCGTCAAGAGCTATTCCGAATGGTAAGCCCAAACCGCCTGCCGTGCTTACAGGGCCACCACTTACAGGTATGATATCCACTATGCCTAGGGGGGTATCGGTAACATATACATTTCCGGCATTGTCAACTGTAACCCCTTCCGGCGAGTTGAACAACGGACCAATAGATACGGGCGTGCCTGTGCCTCCAACAAGTTCATACAAAGCACCTGCAAATGCATCTATCACAAACAAGTTGCCTGCCGCATCAACAGCAATACCTGTTGGGTTAATAGTAATGCCGGTGGTTAGCAGAACAGGTGCGCCGCTGCCGCCCGGAATTTTATATACAGCCCCGTTACTACCACTGCGGCCTTCATCGGCAACGTATACATTTCCGGCCGCATCCACTGCTACGCCAACCGGGTAATCAAATCCTGAACCAATAGTTACCGGTGCTCCTGTGCCACCGGGTATCTTTTTTATGGAACTATTGCCGGCGTCAGCAACATAAACGTTTCCTGCAGCATCAACGGCCACGTTCTGGGGCCCGTCAAATCCCGAACCGATATTAACCGGCGGGCCACCTCCTGCGGGAAGTTTTGTAACTGTATTAGCGCCGGCATCAACAACATAAACATTGCCTGCTTTATCCGCGGCAACCCCGGCTATAAAAGTGTAAGTACCCGAGCTAACAACTGTCGGGGCTGCTGTGTATGCTATAGTGCTGACATTTGCAGATGACGGTATAAGAGGAACAATAGGAGCTCCAACTGTATAATTATTGGGACCGGTATAGCTCAAAGTTGGCGGCGGCGGTAAATCAACCTCAATGCTGAAGAGTGCGGATACCGCTCCGGCTGAATTATATCCCGTAACAGCATAGTCTTTTGCCGGCGACGCCGAGGTTGGTGTACCCTTAACCGTTCCGGTTTTGCTGTTAAAGCTAAGCCCGGCCGGTAGTGGCCTGTTTATATAAAAGCCACCATTGGGAACAAGCTTGCCAACCGTGTTATTATTTACATCTGCAACATAAATATTGCCCTTGCCATCAACAGATAAGCCTTCGGGGCCGCTGAGGCCGGTGGTACCTAAATTTGTAACAGGATGCCCGTTGGCTGGTACCCTGTAAATTGTGCTGTCGCCCTCGTCAGAAACATATAGGTTGCCTGAGGCATCCACTGCAACCCCGGCTGGGAAGTTGAACAACCCTACTATATCGGGAATAACGCCACCCTGTTTAAACTTGAATACAGCCCCAGAACCACCATCAGACACATAAATGTAGTTAGCATCGGCAGCGATGCCGGTAGGAAAGGGCAACGCGAAACTGCTGTTAAGCGTTACGGTACTGCCATCAGAAGCTTTTATTTCGTATATGAACCCTGTGGATAAATCTGTTGCATAAACGTTGCCTGCTGCGTCCACGGCTACGCTGCTTGGAGACATTATCGGATCGCCTATGCTGGTAACTGTAACGCCGTCAGGAGCTATTTTTTTAATGGCACTATTGCCATAATCAGATACATATACAAAGCCTAGGCTGTCTACCGCTACACCAGTGGGTGCGCTAAAGCCCGAGCCCCATGGAACCGGGACACCTCCGCCTGCCGGGATCATTTTTATGGCGTTGTTAAGCGAATCGGCAACAAATACATTGCCCGATTTGTCAACCGCTGTTCCCCGCGGCGCGTTAAATCCGGAGCCGATAAAGGTAGGGGTACTTGTATAGGACGTTTTCGCAATGAAACTGCTTGTTGGCACCAGTGGTGTAATAGCAGTTCCTGCTGTATAAGTATTTGGGGTATTATAATTTAAGGTTGGGGCAGGCGGCAATACTACTGCAATATTAACCGTGGCTGGGGTTCCTCCGCCTGCATTATAAGCAAATACATGGTAATTTGTTGCACTGCTCAAAGCAGTGGGGGTGCCGGTGATGATTCCTGTTGTATCATTAAATTTTAATCCTTTAGGCAGAATAGTGGCTAAAAAGTATCCTCCGGACGGTACAATTTCATATAAAATGCCGGCAGCTGCGTCGGTCACGAATAAATTTCCTGATGGATCAACCGCCACTCCCGAAGGAAATAAAAAGGTTGACCCGATATCTACAAAATTACTGCTTTTGCCGTCGCCTTTGTAAACCAGCCCGGTTGTATTCGGGATATCCGCATCAGCCACGTATAAGTCACCCTGAGGGTCGAGCGCAACAGCCGTAGGAGAATTAAAAAAGAATCCAAGATCTTCGGGGCAACCGCAACCAGGACTGACTTTGTATACTGAATTTGCGGCCCCGTCTGAAACATAGATATTTTGGCCGGTTTTATCTACTGCAATACTTGTTGGGGTATCAAAAGTGCCGGATAGCGTAACTGTACTGCCATCGCTTGCCAATATTTTATAAACAGCGCCGGCTCCTGCATCGGCAACGTATACATTGCCTGCACCGTCAACCGCCACGGCAACCGGTGAAGTAAAACCAGAGCCGATGCTTGTTATTGTGAGGCCATCGGCCGACATTTTCTTTACCGCTCCGTTACCAGCATCTGCCACATATATAAAGCCCGCAGCATCAACCGCCACACCCGATGGGCTGCTAAAACCCGAACCGAGGCTCACCGTTGCGCTGCCATTAACGGGTACTTTTTTTACCAGGTTATTGCCTTTGTCGGCCACATAAATATTGCCCGCAGTGTCTGACGCTATTCCCAGCGGAGCCGAAAATCCGTTGGCTACAAGTTTATATGGCGCATAACCCGGTGTATCAACGCCGGTGGCCGAGGGTACTATAGGGTCTATAGCAACGCCTAGTGTATCCACATTCGGATTAGTATAGCTAAGTACCGGAACGGGAATAGGGGGGTTAACTGCAATGCGAATGGTATCAGAAACGCTGTTATCGGAGTTATAAGCCGATATAATATAGCTTTTCTCCGCTGTAATTGCTGCGGGCGTGCCGGTGATGACACCTGTTGTATTATTTAAACTTAAGCCTGCAGGCAATGCCGGGCTTATAAAATAGCCCCCCGTCGGGCTGAATTTGTTTATGCCTGCCGAGCCCTGCAAGCCAACATACACATTATACATTGCATCAACAGCTACGCCTACAGCGTTAGTTATACCCGAAATTGCTGCAAAAGAAGCTCCGCCACCAGGCGGAACCTGGTATATCGTATTTGCGCCCTCATCGTCAATATAAATGTTTCCGCCGCCGTCAACTGCTACGCCTCTGGGGAAGCTAAACCCGGTTGCCAGCTGCACCTGAGGACTGCCGTTTGCAGGTATCTCATACAGGGCCAGGGTAACGAAATCAACCACGTATACATTGCCCGCAGCGTCCACCGTTATTCCGGAGCCATTATTAATTGTCCCATCGTCTATCCTAACTTTATTATTTCCGTCATTTGCCATTTTATATACGCCGCCGCCTATATTGGTTACATAAATATTGCCCAGGGTATCAGCTGCAACACCGAATGGTCGGCTAAAAGTGTTATTGATAACCACCGGCGTACCGTACGTTACCGGAGTGCCGCTTGCCGGTATTTTCCATACGTTTGCCTGGTCGGCAACGTAAACATTTCCTGTTTTATCTACCACAACGTTCCCGCTTTGGTTTAAAAACCCCGAACCTATCGTGGTGGTGGTGCTGCCGTCGGCAGTTATTTTTTTAACGTTTCCGAAACCTCCGTCCTGGTCATTTACATACATATTACCGGCCGCATCCAGTGTTAAGCCGTTTTGAGAGAAGTTTAACCCGGAACCCAGTATTACAGGACTGGTATACGCCGGTGCAGCTACACCGCTGGCGGTTGGCTTTAACAAAATAGTGGTGCCTACATGAAAAGTGTAATTGCTGCTGCTGTAACTAACACTGATGGGTGCGCCTTGTGCAGTATTACCCCTGGCATTGTGATCCGCAGGTTTTTTTGCATTTACAAGTGTGGCTTTATGGTTATGGGCTTCAAAGGCAAAGTTTAACTTGCCCCCGTTTTTCGACGCGGCGAATAACGCGATACCAGTGCATAAAAGAATTGCGGCTGCCAGTAAGCCGGGCTTACCAAAGCGACGATTTACTGACATTGACTTTTGTAATGAAGGTAGATGTGTTTTCATTTTTATTAGGGTGATAATAAGTTGGTTGAATAATAGGTCCCGAAAAAAGGGGTGATTTTTCAGATTGAAACTGATGATAAATATACTTTTTTATTGTTGATGTTTAATTTTTTGTGCCGGCTTGTGCAATAATTTTAGATCATGATCGTTTTTTTTCCTTTGAAAAAAACGGCCGTTAACAATACGCTAATGTACCAATCACTTGCGGGCTTTAATAACAATATGGGGTGGACAAATGGTGGACAAATTTGCGTAATAAAACGTCGGAGATTGGTTCCCGGGAGCCTACGTGGAGCAGGAAATACGTAAATGATGATATTTTAATGAGACGTTGGGGGCTGTGTACAATATATTAATGACCGGTTGATACCGCTTGCAATTAAACCAAAAACCGCTTAATTTTTGAATTTAGGCATAAAAACAACCCGGCCCTGATAATAATTACGGCCGTTTATTTTCCTCTCCAACCTTTGTAACAAAAAAATTTCATTTAATTTTCATCTTGATAAAATATTATATTTAAGCTTTCGTTTAGTATCTGTAAACCAAAAAAATTATAAGAAAGCTTATGGATGAAACTTTTACAACGACTTTAAATTTGCTGACTGACAAAGCCATGGTGAACGAGGAATTACAGGAGAATCTGGAAGGCGACGAGTTAATGTTTTATCATTCACTTCGTGCTGATTTGGACCTGCTGAAAAAGAATCCTAAGGTTCAAACAATTCACCACATTCTCGACCATTCGAGGAGCTTACGTTAGCAGTACCGTCTGCCTCACTGGTTCACAGGTCAAAGCTGTTTTTTATAAAATAGTCTATGGTTTGTGAACCTTTCTATTTTTACAAGTTCGTAGTTCATGGTTGACAGTTCATGGTATTTTGTGCTTATTTGCAGCATAGCTTAACGGTTTTGCTATTAACCATCAACTATGAACTAATACATGACCAGGAAAGAACGTTACCATCACTTCGTAGAGTATTTTTCAAAAAATCAGCCTGATGCGGAAACCGAGCTGCATTATGGCAATGCGTTCCAGTTGCTGATGGCGGTTATACTTTCGGCACAATGCACCGATAAGCGCATTAACCAGGTAACCCCCGCGCTGTTTGAACGCTTCCCCTCGCCCGAGTCGCTTGCGGCCTCAACTGCCGATGAAGTTTTTACTTATATCCGCAGTGTAAGCTACCCTAATAATAAAGCCAAACATTTGGTAGGTATGGCAAAAGTTTTGGTTGAGGTTTTTAACGGAGAGGTGCCATCGGGAATTGATGATTTGCAGAAGATGCCAGGGGTAGGGCGGAAAACGGCAAACGTTATTTCGTCGGTGGTGTTTGATGCACCGGCAATTGCTGTGGATACGCATGTGTTCCGGGTATCGGCAAGGCTAGGGCTCACCAATAAAGCCCGCACTCCCCTGGCAGTTGAAAAGCAACTGGTTGAGTTTTTGCCAAGTGAAACGCTGGCCGTGGCGCACCACTGGCTGATACTGCACGGTCGTTATATATGCGTTGCCCGCACACCCAAGTGCGAGATTTGCCCTATAAGCTGGTTCTGCAAATATTATGAAAGCACTCATACCGAAACGGCTTTATTGAAGGCGGAAGCTTTGAAGGTTAAAAAAGCGAAGGAGTTAAAAAAGAGAAATGCATTGAATAAAATTAGCAAAGAGCTGAAGAAGCGGAGTGTTGATAACAATGATTGATTAAGTTGTTTATGTTAGCTAAGTTTATCCGTTATAATAATGAAAGCTAAGCCAAATCACCCAATAAAAAATATTTACTAAAAATATTAGCATTTATAAAAAATGTTATTTACATTTGTTTCATACAATTTTTAAGATGAGCAGTTCAGATAAATTAAAAGCATTACAGTTAACATTAGATAAACTGGAAAAATCATACGGAAAAGGCACCATCATGAAACTGGGCGATTCCGTTATTGAGCCAACCGAAGTTATTTCAACAGGTTCTTTAGGTCTTGACATTGCACTTGGTGTTGGCGGTTTGCCAAAAGGCCGTGTGATAGAAATATACGGCCCTGAGTCATCAGGTAAAACTACCCTTGCCATACATGCTATTGCCGAATCCCAGAAAAAAGGGGGCATTGCTGCTTTTATTGATGCTGAACATGCGTTCGACCGTTTTTACGCTAAAAAACTGGGTGTTGATGTAGAGAACCTGCTGATATCGCAACCCGACAACGGCGAGCAGGCGCTTGAGATTGCTGACAACCTTATCCGTTCAGGTGCTATCGATATCCTGGTTATCGACTCAGTTGCCGCTCTTGTTCCCAAAGCCGAAATTGAAGGCGAAATGGGCGACTCGAAAATGGGTTTGCATGCACGCTTAATGTCGCAGGCATTGCGTAAGCTTACCGGTACCATCAGCAAAACAGGTTGCTGCTGTATTTTCATCAACCAATTGCGCGATAAAATTGGCGTTATGTTTGGTAACCCCGAAACTACTACCGGTGGTAATGCGCTTAAGTTTTATGCATCGGTACGTTTGGACGTTCGCCGTATATCACAGATAAAAGATACTGATGAAGTATCAGGTAATCGTGTTAAAGTGAAAATTGTAAAAAACAAAGTTGCTCCGCCTTTCCGTATAGCGGAATTTGATATTATGTTTGGCGAAGGTATTTCCAAAGCCGGCGAAATTATTGACCTGGGGGTTGAGCACAACATTATCAAAAAAGCAGGTTCATGGTTTAGCTATGGCGAAACCCGCCTGGGACAGGGCCGCGATGCTGTAAAGCAACTGATTATGGATAACCCTGAACTGATGGAAGAATTGGAAGGTAAAATAAAGGCGACAGTTACCGGCGACCTTTTGGTGGAAGAATAGTTTTTTGATTTCACCGCATTGAGGTGAAATCGATCTGAAAAAGTGAGTACATAGATATGAAAGAGAACCCTGGCGTTTAGCCGGGCCTTTTTGTGTGCGCCCGGCACGGGCGCAAACTATAGGGTGGAAGTCCCGAACGCGCCTTGATAGTGGGAAGCGTTAACCCAAGGCAAGGGTGTCCTTCGCGAGGAGGAAT
>NZ_JAMXOE010000052.1 GCF_024055575.1 Mucilaginibacter flavidus
CCCTTCAAGATTAAAGTCAGTCTCCTGAATATCTTTTCGCTCTAAAAGAACATGTTCTATCAGGATTCTTTTTTGGGAAACAAGCCCATGTAAATCCAGGTTGAGAGAAGCCACGTCCTTATAAAGCTCATCTTCTGTTTCTTCAAAGGACATTAAGACACCCGGCTCTTTGAATTTAATTACACCATTGATTAAAAAATCAATCCCAAAAAGGGTTTTTCCCGAGCCGGCACTTCCACTAACTAATGTGGTCCTGTTTTTTGGAAGCCCACCTTCTGTAATTTCATCAAAGCCTTTGATGCCGGTTGGGCACTTTTGTAGTTGCTTAGCAGGATAAGTACTGGTTTTCATGTTATTTTCCGTTTAGAATTGTCATTTTTATTCCTTTTTATCACGGCCATTAATCGGTTAGCTATGTTTTTCAGCCATTGGTGGTCAATACAGCGCCCTTTTTTGATCTCGTCATAGCAGTTTTAATCGGATAATTGGGCAAGAAGGGGGAGAATTCAACGGCCTTTTATGTTTGATTGCAATTTTATGGCCGTTAAGAATTACTGCTTTTACAAGTTCTAAAGAGCCTAAAAGTTTTAATTTTAAATTAATACTATTTGGCGGAGATTGGAACTGTTTTGATCTTACCCGGTTTTTACGCCGAATAAATAGCCAACTAAAGCGGTGATGCCCATGGCTATGGTTCCCCAAAAGCAGATCCTGATAATGCTTTTTACCATACTTGAACCACCTGCTTTTGCAGCAATTGCTCCAGACAATGCAAGAAATACAATGGCTAAAGAATAAAGCAAAATAACCATCATACCAATGGGGGCAAATAAAGAAACCAAAAAGGGCAACAGCCCGCCGGATATAAATGATGCGCCGGAAGCTAAAGCTGCTTGCAATGGCTTTGGCTGCGACAATTCATTAATACCTAATTCGTCCTTAGCATGTGCTTCCAAGGCATTGTGTTTTGAAAGCTGTTTAGCTACCTGCAACGACAATTTACTGTCTAATCCGCGTTTTTCGTATATTTTCGCAAGTTCTTTTAGCTCAATATCCGGTATGGTTTCAAGTTCTTTCTTCTCCCTCTCTAAATCTGCAGTCTCAATATCAGACTGTGAACTGACAGAAACATATTCACCCGCTGCCATTGATAATGCACCTGCAACTAATCCGGCTAACGCTGCCAGAATGATTGGGCTTCTTGTAGTACTGGCAGCAGCTACTCCAATTGCTATACTTGTTGTTGAAAGGATACCATCGTTTGCACCTAAAACAGCCGCCCTAAGCCATCCACTTCTATTGGTATAATGCTTTTCCAGTTCCATTTTTTACTATTTGACCTTCGTAATTGAATTAAACCATGAACAAATACCTTTGTTTGATTATTTAGTTTTTATCCCGCTTAAACTTTCATAAAGGCTGCCTTAATAAACCAATCGACGTGTACCTAATAAAGGGCTTGATAGCCACTTCGCAGCCTTAAATTGCACCAAGTAAAAAGTTACCAGCAGGTAGGATAATATACAGATCAGAAATATCACCTGTTCGTCGGTCATAGTGATCCGGCGCCATAACCAGCTAAAATACGAAGGGCTTGGGACGTAAGCAAGATGCTGTTAACGGATTTTTAATATCATAAGCCACTATAGAGGCGAATTTCTGAATTACTATATTGGAATTCTATCTCGCCTCTTTCGGCACCTATACTGATTAAAAACCAAAGAATTTGCTTAGGTTTTGAGCTAAAAGTGTTTAAATCAAACATTTTGGGTTTAAATTACTTATAGTAAATACATTTCCCTCTTAATTTCAAGATGCGCGCTTAAACATGGAAAAATCTGATCGCTTAAGCGAACCTGCATATTCTGATCTTATGTTTAATCATTCGGATCAGGGGTATATTGTATTGGAGGTTTTATATGATGCAAATGATCAGCCGGTAGATATTTATTACATAGAAGCTAACCTGGCTGCTAATCGCATGACCGGTATAGAACTTGCCGGTAAGCGAACAAGTGAACTTGACCCCGATTATGAAAAGCACTGGTTTGAGGTAATGGGCCGTATTGCCACAACCGGTGTTGCCGAAAAACACGAACTTTCAGCAAACCCACTTGGTGTTTACTACCAAATCCATGGTATTAAAGTTGGGACAACAGAAGAGCGAAAAGTTGCGGTAATATATGAGGACGTAACCGAACGGAAACGAGTCGAAAAAACCGTAGAAGCCTTACGAAAGTCAGAAGAACAGTTTAGAATATTTGTTTCGGCCAGTTCAAACATGGTCTATAAAATGAGTGCGGATTGGAAAAACATGTATGCCCTTAACGGTAAAAACATTCTTTCTGATACGGAGCAGATTACCGGCAATTGGGTAGATAAATATATTCCCGAAGAACACCAGGCCTTCGTTTGGCAAAAAGTCGCCGAAGCTATTGATTCCAAAAGTATTTTTGAATTAGAGCACCAGGTCATACAGGCAGATGGTTCCATCGGCTGGGTGCTTTCACGGGCAGTGCCAGTGGTGGATAATAAAGGAATGATTACTGAATGGCTGGGTGCGGGTAATGATATTACCGAACGGAAACAGACAGAAGAAGCCTTACGACAAAGTGAGGCTGCTTACCGTCTGCGGCTCGAACAGGAAGTAAGTGAGCGAACCGCTGAGCTCAAACAAGTGAAAGATCTATTGCAAAGAACGGTGGATAGTTCGCATGATATGATCCAGGTGTTCAACGCTGTACGGGACGAGCACGGAAAAATAATAGATTTTATCTGGATACTAAACAATGCTACATCAGAAAAAATAAACGGAAGTACAACCGGTGAAAGCTTATTAGAACACAATCCAGGCGTAATACCTACAGGGATATTTGATCATTTTGTTCAAGTAACCGAAATTGGTATTCCGCAGCAATATGAAATAAATTATACCTATGAAAATTTCAATGCCTGGTATCAACAGTCGGTTGTCAAACTCAATGATGGGGTAGCTACCACATCATCTGAAATTTCTGGGCGTAAAAAAACGGAAATAGAATTAAATGAATCCCTAAACCTGCTGAAAACCATTTATGATACCACACTTATTGGAATGTTGGTATTTGCACCGGTAAGGAATGACCAAGGTGCGATCACGGATTTTAGGTTCGTAACCGTCAATAAAGAGATTGAGCGTACTACTGGCCGTTTTGATCTGGCGGGTAAATTATATGCTGACCTATACCCAGGCATCCGGCAAATGGGCCTTTTTGATTTAATGGTCACAACTATGGAGACCGGCGAAACCGGCAAAATGGAATACCATTATACTTATGAAGGTCTCGACAGCTGGTATTCTACCATGTTCGTAAGAGGTGATGATTTTTTGGTCTGTACTAATCTCGATATAACGGAGCGCATGCAAGCGGAGGACGAACGTTTCCGTAATTACACGTTGTTACAACAATCAGAAGGACTGGCAGAAATAGGCAGTTGGGACTATGACCTGTTAACTGGTGCCTTTGTCTGGTCCGATGGGATGTACCGCTTATTTGATCTGCAAAGGGGGATTGAGACACAGCCGGAAATCTACCTGAAATATGCTACGCCGGATAGCCTGCCTGCGGCGGAACGGCTCGTTAGCCATATCCGAAACGGCGATCAGGATTTTGAAGAAACTATAACCTTGAATGTGAACAGCAAGGTTAAAATTGTACATATTAAAGCCGCCGTAGTTAAAAATAATGATGGGCAGCTAACCCGCGTATTAGGCGTAGATCTAGACATGACGGCCATTCATGAAGCGGAACGCCGACTTCGGGATCTCGAAATACGGCAGCAGCAGGAAATCTTCCAAATCACGCTGAACACCCAGGAGGAAGAACGTCGACGGATTTCAGAAAGCCTGCACAACGGTGTTGGACAATTGCTATATGGCACCCGAATAGCCATGAATTATCTGACCGTTAAAATGGCCACGGAAAATTCGAATAAGTTTAATAAATCTAAAGCGTTTACGGAGGGACTGTTGACCGATTCGATCAAGGACATTCGCCGTATCTCTCATGAACTTATGCCAACGGTACTGGCCGAGTTTGGCCTGAGGGCGGCTATCAAGGAAGTGGGTGAGCAGTTACAGGATAGTATCCAATTTAATTGCCAGGTATCGCTCGGCAACGTCAAGTTAGATAACTATGTAGAGTTAGCTATCTTTCGCACAGTACAGGAGCTGATGACCAATGTAGTCAAACATTCAAAGGCTACCCAAGCAGAGGTAACGGTAGAAGCAAATAGTACAGAGGTTCAAATTTTGGTGCATGATAATGGCATAGGAATGCAGGCTGCAGAGGGAAATAAACGAGGCATCGGCCTTTCATCTATTCGGAACAAGGTTGCCATGTTGGGAGGCAACATTGCTATACAATCAACACCGGCGGCAGGCACAACTATAACAATAAATTTACCACATCAATTAGAGGGATGAATTTAATGGAAACGAAAATGATCAAAATATTAGTGGTCGAAGATAACGCCATTGTGCGGGAACTTTTGACCGATATGGTAGGTATGCAAGATGATTTTGAGGTAGTGGGCACTGCTGAAAACGGATTGGCGGCATTGGGACTAATTAAAGACGACTTGGTGGTAGATATTGTACTGGCCGACCTCAATATGAAAGGAATGGATGGTATAGAATTGACCGAAAACGTAGCCGTGCTTTATGCTAATATCAAGGTGATTATATTAACCATGCACGCTAAAGGTGTTTTTTTAAAACGGGCTTTAGCTGCCGGTGCCCGTGGTTACTTACTTAAAAACGGTGATATGGATGAGCTTTATCGGGCGATTAGAAAAGTGAATATCGGCGAGGTCGTGGTTGGTGTTGATACGAATATTGATTTATAAACTTTTAGCAATGGATCTTTCTTTTTATGCTTATTTACAAAACGCACCTCCAGCGATTGTTCTTTCACCTGACATACTAAGGTTTACGATCATTACAGCTAATCCCGCGTTTCTTGAAGCGACGAATACTAGACTGGACGAATTGACAGGAAAAAGCTTTTTTAATGTGTTTCCGGAAAATTCGCTTGGCCTGCCATCAAAAAAGGTTCATTCTCTGATCAATTGTATGACCGATGCTATTCTTACTAAACAGCTGAAAATATTGGCAAGCCAACGCTATGATGTTCCGGTTTGGGGGACTAATCGCTTTAACACCCGTTATTGGCGGACGTCCTGCTCACCGATAGTAAACGAATCTGGCGATATGCAATGCATCGTCCTTACTATCTTGGATGTCAGTGATGATGTAGCATGCTCGCTTAAAAAACGTTTTGTCCTTGAAGTTGCCGAAGAAAGAAGAGAGGCAACCCTGCAAATTGAAGAGAGACTTCGGTTGGCAATCGAATCAGCAGAGATGGGCACTTGGTATATGGATGTAGAAACACGAGAATTTATCCCTTCGTCGCGCATGAAAGCGTTATTTGGATTCGATTCGCAAGAAGTTATGTCTTATGAAGCTGCAGTCGCCCAAATTCTACCGGAATATCGCGAAATAGTAACTAAATCGGTAGAAGCGGCTTTATTGAACTGCATACCTTACAACATGGAATACCCCATTACGGGCTATCATGATCATAAAATACGTTGGGTAAGGGCAACAGGTAAGCGTTATGAAGCAGAGGTTGAAGGCGTAGCCCATTTTTCTGGCACCATCATGGATATTACAGAAAGAAAGCTGGAGGAAATTAGAAAGAATGATTTTCTAAGCATTGCCAGTCATGAGCTTAAAACCCCGCTAACCAGTTTGAAGGCGAGTTTACAATTATTGAGCAGGATGAAAGACAATCCTACAGCAGCAATGCTGCCAAAATTGATCGATCAGTCTAATAGAAGCATTGATAAAATTAGTTCCCTTGTAAACGACCTGCTTAATGTCGGACGTATCACGGAAAATCAATTCGAATTGAATAAATCCGTATTTAGTATCTCCAGGCTGATTGATGGGTGCTGTGACCACGTGACAAGTGTAGGGACACATCAACTCCTTTTAGAAGGTGACCAAGATCTAAAAGTATGCGGCGACGAGCACCGTATTGACCAGGTGTTGGTTAATCTGGTCAATAATGCGGTAAAGTATGCCCACGGATCATTTAAAATAACTCTTAGAATAGAATCGGAGTATCCGATGGCAAAAATTTCTGTTCAGGACTTCGGGCCGGGCATCCCTAAAAATCACTTAGACCAACTCTTTAAACGGTATTACAGAGCGGACACAACAAGCATACAAAACTCCGGTTTAGGCTTAGGTTTATACATCAGTACAGAGATTGTAAAAAAGCATGGCGGTCAGATCGGTGTGATAAGTGAGTTAGGTAAGGGTAGTACGTTTTGGTTTACTATACCATTGGCATAACCCTAAAACGATGTGAAAACCTAAGTACTGGCTTGATAATAGCTTCAATAATGACAGATTGCGAAAGTAAGTACAGTAAATGAGCTGTCAACTTTGGAACGGGGCATAAGAAAAAAGTTAGAATAAATACCTGCCAGTGATTTGACAATACCTTTTATCACTTGCCTGTGCCGTTTGGTGATAGGAAATTTTTAGATATCATGCATGGGATTTAAATTTATTTCAATAAATCCTTTAACCTCCACTAATTGATTTGCGTCAATACTCTCGACAAGAAGTTCCCTAGTCGTTTTGCTCGTAAGGTTCAATTCTTTTATCTTTTGTTCGATCAGGCTGATATTACCATCGTTGCTTTCCATCGCTCTAAGTAACTGATTATTATGATAAAGTATCTTATGATTATAAAAACTAAGAATGATAGACCTTGCTTCAATCGTATTGAATACCCCAGAGATAAGCTGATATGTGTTTTTGTTTGGACATAATTTTGCTGATATTTTAGTATATCTGAAATGGGTATGATAGCCGAAAGAACTGTTCACCGTTTCAAAAAACGATTTTTCAAGAAGTCGCAAACGGGGGTTTACATAATCCTATCTAATTTTTATAAATGCCCTGAAAATGTTAATTCACGGACAATGAAGAATTTTGATTACTTGATTGGCAAGGTAAATAAAATTGACCGTCAATATTGATATACCGCTGATATTGACCACCTGATTTCGGCGGAATCTCAATAATCGAATTGTATAAAAGATTTTAGCAGTTTTTTGAAAGCGGTTTACCCGATCACCAAGTACTTAAAGTATGTTGAAAAATGGTCATAAGGAAAGAGAAATCGTAGTTTAAGTGAAGGCTATTTTTAAGTAAAAATAAAATAACTAACTTAATCTATTACTGTTTTAATCATAAAAAAATAATAGATTAAGGCCAAACCTTTTACAAACTGCCCAACACATCATCGCTCAATAAACCAAAAGCTATTTCCCAAAAAGTTTATGTAAACACGAACGATCGTAATTTCATTCGGAAGATTGCAAAAAGACAAAGCTATAATTTAATAACTTCGTCTTTTTTAGAACTAAACGGAAACTGGTTCCCGTTCCTTAGCAGCTTGTTTAGATTTATCCGGACTTTTTCCCGGTTTGAGTATCACCTTAGTCCAACCATTAT
>NZ_JAMXOE010000053.1 GCF_024055575.1 Mucilaginibacter flavidus
CTTGATAAGATTTGGCACCGACCTACTCTCCCATCCGCTAACCAGCGGACAGTACCACCGGGTCTGGCGGGCTTAACTTCATTGTCCGGATTGGAAATACGTATAAAACAAGAAAGCCGCTCATCGAATGATGAACGGCTGCTTGATAAGATTTGGCACCGACCTACTCTCCCACATTTTACTGCAGTACCATCGGCTCTGGCGGGCTTAACTTCTCTGTTCGGAATGGGAAGAGGTGGACACCGCCGATATAGGCACCTGAATTTCTTTAGTTGATTAGAGGTTGGTTAATTAGAGATTAGTTGCCTAACCGCTGTTGACCTTTTTCTAATAAACAATGACATATTATTGAAAGAAGTATTTTGATTGAAAAGACAACAGTTTTAGTGTTCGGTGATTAGAGTTTCGGGAGTATTGGTCAGGACAAGTCCTGATCGCTATTCTTTAATCTCTAATCACCATAATTACCTGCTATGAGAAAGCTTCGGGCGATTAGTATTACTTGGCTATGATGTCACCACCTTTATACCTGTAACCTATCAACGTAGTAGTCTGCTACGACCCTCAATGGAAGTCTCATCTTGTGGCTAGTTTCGCACTTAGATGCTTTCAGCGCTTATCTATTCCGAACGTAGCTACTCTGCAATACAGCTGGCGCCATAACAGATTCACCAGTGGTTCGTCCAACCCGGTCCTCTCGTACTAAGGTCAGCCCCACTCAAACTTCCTGCGCCCACAACAGATAGGGACCGAACTGTCTCGCGACGTTCTGAACCCAGCTCGCGTGCCACTTTAATGAGCGAACAGCTCAACCCTTGGGACCTTCTCCAGCCCCAGGATGTGACGAGCCGACATCGAGGTGCCAAACCTCCCCGTCGATATGAGCTCTTGGGGGAGATCAGCCTGTTATCCCCAGCGTACCTTTTATCCTTTGAGCGATGGCCCTTCCATGCAGAACCACCGGATCACTATATCCGTCTTTCGACCCTGCTCGGCTTGTCTGCCTCACAGTCAAGCAAGCTTATGCTATTGCACTCCCCGTACGGTTACCAAGCGTACTGAGCTTACCTTTGAAAGCCTCCGTTACCTTTTTGGAGGCGACCACCCCAGTCAAACTACCCGCCAAACAATGTCCTCCACATTATGGAGTTAGACACCAGATACAGAAAGGGTGGTATTTCAACGTTGACTAACATACTCCTAGCGAAGCATGATCACAGTCTCCCACCTATCCTACACATCCTGTAGCCGATTTCAATGTTAAGTTGTAGTGAAGGTGCATGGGGTCTTTCCGTCCCGTTGCGGGTAACCGGCGTCTTCACCGATACCACAATTTCACCGAGCTCATGGCTGAGACAGCGCCCAGATCGTTACACCATTCGTGCAGGTCGGAACTTACCCGACAAGGAATTTCGCTACCTTAGGACCGTTATAGTTACGGCCGCCGTTTACTGGGGCTTCGATTCAATGCTTCGAATTGCTCCTAACATCCCCTCTTAACCTTCCAGCACCGGGCAGGTGTCAGGCCATATACGTCATCTTTCGATTTTGCATAGCCATGTGTTTTTGTTAAACAGTCGCCTGGGCCTTTTCACTGCGGCTGATATTGCTACCAGCGCCCCTTCTCCCGAAGTTACAGGGCCATTTTGCCGAGTTCCTTAGCCATGATTCACTCGAGCACCTTAGGATTCTCTCCTCGACTACCTGTGTCGGTTTACGGTACGGGTTTTTATAACCTGAAGCTTAGCGGGTTTTCTTGGAAGTCTGATTACCTGAACTATCCTCTCCCCCGAAGGTTTAAGGTACTATCAGCTTTCAGCAAACCTGGCGTACTTTACTACCAAGCCTATACCTACGGCCTTTAACGAACTATTCCGTCAGTTCGCGTCAGTGTCACTACTCCGTCACCGCATCGCAGTTATAAAAAGTACTGGAATATTAACCAGTTGTCCATCGGCTACGCCCTTCGGCTTCACCTTAGGCCCCGACTAACCCTGATCCGATTAGCGTTGATCAGGAAACCTTAGTCTTTCGGTGGGCGGGTTTCTCTCCCGCCTTATCGTTACTTATGCCTACATTTGCTTTTCTATAACCTCCACAGTCAGTTACCTTCCTGCTTCACCGGATAATAGAATGCTCCCCTACCAGTATACATTACTGTATAATCCATAGCTTCGGTATACCACTTGATGCCCGTTTATTATCCATGCCCGATCGCTCGACTAGTGAGCTGTTACGCACTCTTTAAATGAATGGCTGCTTCCAAGCCAACATCCTAGCTGTCTGTGCAATCGGACCTCGTTAGTTCAACTTAGTGGTAATTTAGGGACCTTAGCTGATGGTCTGGGTTCTTTCCCTCTCGGCCCTGGACCTTAGCACCCAGAGCCTCACTCCAGCGTATATTAATAAGCATTCGGAGTTTATCTGGATTTGGTAGGATTTGACTCCCCCGCACCCAATTAGTAGCTCTACCTCTTATTAACTCAACCGCCAGGCTGTTCCTAAAAACATTTCGGGGAGTACGAGCTATTTCCCAGTTTGATTAGCCTTTCACCCCTACCCACAGATCATCCGGAAACTTTTCAACGTTTATCGGTTCGGTCCTCCAGTACCTGTTACGGCACCTTCAACCTGTCCATGGGTAGATCACAAGGTTTCGCGTCTACCTCCACTGACTATGCGCCCTATTCAGACTCGCTTTCGCTTCGGATCCATGTCTTAAACATTTAACCTTGCCAATGAAGAGTAACTCGTAGGCTCATTATGCAAAAGGCACGCCGTCACGGATCAAGTCCGCTCCGACCGCTTGTAAGTACACGGTTTCAGGTTCTATTTCACTCCCCTGTTCGGGGTTCTTTTCACCTTTCCCTCACGGTACTGGTTCACTATCGGTCTCTCAGGAGTATTTAGCCTTACCGGATGGTGCCGGCAAATTCCCACAAGGCGTCTCCGACCTCGCGGTACTCAGGATACCACTATCCTATTATCAATTACCCGTACGCAGCTCTCATGCTCTATGGCCGGGTTTCCCACCCCGTTCCGGTTTTCTTTAATATTCATGTTGTGGTCCTATAACCCCGGTTATGCCGTAACATAACCGGTTTGGGCTTCTTCCCTTTCGCTCGCCACTACTCAGGAAATCACTGTTGTTTTCTCTTCCTCTGCTTACTTAGATGTTTCAGTTCAGCAGGTTCGCGCATTTATGCAACTATTCTTCAAATAGTTAGGTTTCCCCATTCGGAAATCTGCGGATCAATTCATATTTGCTAATCCCCGCAGCTTATCGCAGCTTATCACGTCCTTCATCGCCTCTGAGAGCCAAGGCATCCCCCGTGTACCCTTTCTTACTTTCTTCTACTATACCGCCTTTTGCTCGGTATGTATGCTTTTTTGATTCTTGTTGCGTCTTCTAAGTTCTAAAGTTCAGAATCAGGATCCGGAACCGAAGCCCCTTCTCATTTTTCTTATTTCTTTCCTCGTCCGAGCCTCAACAGTCCTCTTCTGTTGTCTTCTCTTTCAATTTACTTCTTCCAATATGTCAAAGAACTTTTACCCCGGTCTTCCTTTTACAGATCGCCTTTGTCATTATCCATCTCTTGGTAGAGTTATGGTGGGTATGGTGGAGAATAACGGATTCGAACCGTTGACCCCCTGCGTGCAAGGCAGGTGCTCTAGCCAGCTGAGCTAATCCCCCTAAAAATCAAGTTTGTGTAGTCCCGAGCAGATTTGAACTGCTGACCCCTACATTATCAGTGTAGTGCTCTAACCAAACTGAGCTACAGGACTGTCTTTATTTCGGATTTCGGATTTGCGATTTCGGATTTAACAATCGTTTTCTCGTAAATCGTAAACCGTAATTTCTTACAATCTCGTTGCCCGTTTTGATTGTCACCTTACTAATGGCTTCATCTTTTGGGTTTTCCTTTTGTGTCGTTATTAATTAGTGATTTAGTGAATGACTGACTTAGTGATTTGCTTAGCAATTTTTCAATCGCTAATTCACTAATTCAACAATTCACTAACTAATCATAAGAAATAGATCATGTAGCTAACAGCTTTCGCTATTATGCCCTGTTTGAAGAGATTTTGTGGATACTGCTCCAGAAAGGAGGTATTCCAGCCACACCTTCCGGTACGGCTACCTTGTTACGACTTAGCCCCAGTTACCGACTTTACCCTAGGACGCTCCTTGCGGTTACGCACTTCAGGTACTTCCAGCTTCCATGGCTTGACGGGCGGTGTGTACAAGGCCCGGGAACGTATTCACCGCAGCATTGCTGATCTGCGATTACTAGCGAATCCAACTTCACGGGGTCGAGTTGCAGACCCCGATCCGAACTGTGAACAGCTTTTTGAGATTGGCATCCTGTTGCCAGGTAGCTGCCCTCTGTACTGCCCATTGTAGCACGTGTGTAGCCCCGGACGTAAGGGCCATGATGACTTGACGTCGTCCCCTCCTTCCTCTCTATTTGCATAGGCAGTCTGTTTAGAGTCCCCACCTTAACGTGCTGGCAACTAAACATAGGGGTTGCGCTCGTTGCGGGACTTAACCCAACACCTCACGGCACGAGCTGACGACAGCCATGCAGCACCTAGTTTCGTGTCCCGAAGGACTTGAGCGTCTCTGCTCAATTCACTAACTTTCAAGCCCGGGTAAGGTTCCTCGCGTATCATCGAATTAAACCACATGCTCCTCCGCTTGTGCGGGCCCCCGTCAATTCCTTTGAGTTTCACCCTTGCGGGCGTACTCCCCAGGTGGAATACTTAACGCTTTCGCTTTGACGCTAACTGTATATCGCTAACATCGAGTATTCATCGTTTAGGGCGTGGACTACCAGGGTATCTAATCCTGTTTGATCCCCACGCTTTCGTGCCTCAGCGTCAATCATACCATAGTAAGCTGCCTTCGCAATTGGTGTTCTGTGACATATCTATGCATTTCACCGCTACTTGTCACATTCCGCCTACCTCTAGTACATTCAAGCCCATCAGTATCAAGGGCACTGCGATAGTTGAGCTACCGTCTTTCACCCCTGACTTAACAGGCCGCCTACGCACCCTTTAAACCCAATAAATCCGGATAACGCTTGGATCCTCCGTATTACCGCGGCTGCTGGCACGGAGTTAGCCGATCCTTATTCTTACCGTACATTCAGCCTGATTCACGAATCAGGGTTTATTCCGGTACAAAAGCAGTTTACAACCCGTAGGGCCGTCTTCCTGCACGCGGCATGGCTGGTTCAGGCTTCCGCCCATTGACCAATATTCCTTACTGCTGCCTCCCGTAGGAGTCTGGTCCGTGTCTCAGTACCAGTGTGGGGGGTCATCCTCTCAGATCCCCTAAACATCGTAGCCTTGGTAAGCCATTACCTTACCAACTAGCTAATGTTCCGCATGCCCATCTTTATCCTATAAATATTTGATGAAATCACAATGCTGTGTCTTCATATTATGCGGGCTTAATCTCTCTTTCGAGAGGCTATCCCCCTGATAAAGGTAGGTTACATACGTGTTACGCACCCGTGCGCCACTCTCATGGAAAGCAAGCTCTCCAATCCCGTCCGACTTGCATGTATTAGGCCTGCCGCTAGCGTTCATCCTGAGCCAGGATCAAACTCTCCATTGTAAAATGTTTTGTTTGTTCACTGACCCTATTATTAATAATAGAATCTGTAAAATTATGTGTCCGGTAGGTTGAATCGTGAATTGCTTCTCTCTTCTCTCTGATCCGTTCACTGTGTATCTTTATACAGTATCCTTCTCTCTTCGTTTGTTCATAACAGTTTTACCCGTTATGCTACATGATTATCTATTACTTATAAGAACTTTTGCGCCTTTCTGTCTCAGTCAGGCTATATGTTTTAGGTCGCTTTCACTTCCTTAACTTTTCAATTTTTAGTGCGGAAATCGCTTCCGTCACCCTCTCTGTTTTTCTTCCCTTGTTTTGGGAATTTTCATCCCCTCGTTTTGGGACTGCAAAGGTAGAAACCTTTTTTTAATTCGCAAACTTTATTTTTTTTTATTTTCTAAAGCTTGTTTCCCGCCACCTTTCTCTCTTTTCTCTCCCTCGTTTGCGGGCTGCAAAGATGTGATTTTTTT
>NZ_JAMXOE010000054.1 GCF_024055575.1 Mucilaginibacter flavidus
ATGGAAGAGATCAATTCTTTTTTTGATCATACGCCCTTAGATGGTGTTTCTTACGTTATTGTACAGCATTTATCTTCCGATTTCAAGAGCAGGATGGTTGAATTACTGGCCAAACACAGCAAGCTTGTAGTTGAGGAAGCTAAAAATGGTATGCCGGTAAAAAGCAACCAGGTCTATCTTATCCCCAGCGATAAGTTCATGACCATAAGCGATGATACGCTATATTTAACAAGCAAGGAAAAAGCTCCAGGCCCTCACCTTACCATAAACACATTTTTTAATTCATTGGCGGCAGATTGCGGTACCAAAGCTATTGCCGTAGTGCTATCGGGTTTAGGCAGTGATGGCACCCAGGGAATAAAGGCTATTAAAAAGGCTGGTGGAATGGTAATAGCCCGCAACCCGGAAACAGCAGAGTTTGCCAGTATGCCCTCTAATGCTATCGCTACAGGTATGGTGGATTTTATTTTGGAACCTGAATTAATGCCTGGTGCTATTGAAGATTATGTAAAACACGAGCTTGAATTGATACCTGACACCGCCGACGACCAAAAAAATCTTGAGGCTATTATACATCTTATCAATGAACAGCTACCGCTTGATTTTTCGGATTATAAGCAAACTACTATATTAAGAAGAATCAAAAGAAGAGCGGGATACAATAATTTTACCAGGTTAGAAAATTACATTGACTTTTTGAAGGCAACACCAGTAGAAATAGCCGCATTGGCCAAGGATTTTTTAATCAGCGTTACTTCATTTTTCAGAGATAAAGAAGCTTTTAATTTTATTGAACAAAAGGTATTGCCAGGTATACTGGAAAAACTTGCTCCCGAGGAGGAATTAAAATTGTGGGTAGCGGGCTGCGCTACCGGCGAAGAAGCTTATTCACTTGCCATTTTAATAGCTGAGCAATTAACCGGCAAACTTAAAGATACCATTGTAAAGATATTTGCTACAGATATTGATACTGCCGCATTAATACAGGCCGGCAAGGGTATCTATAACTTAAGCATAGCAAAAGATGTATCGGCAGAGCGGCTCGAAAGTTATTTTTTTAAAGAAGGAAATAATTACAGGATCAGCCCCGAAATTCGCAAAATGGTGATCTTTGCAAATCACGACCTGGTGAAGAACCCTCCCTATTGCAATATGCATTTTATCAGCTGCCGCAACCTGCTGATCTACATGACACCTGTATTGCAAAAAAAGATATTTACCATGTTGCTTTTTGGGCTAAAAAAGGAGGGTTACCTGTTTTTAGGTTCCAGTGAAAACCCGATGCCCATCATCAAAAACTTGGAAGTCGCCCATAAAAAATATAAGATCTATAAGAATCTCGAAACAAAGCGGCTTTTGCAATTTGATACATTTTCATTACCAGAGACGGTTGATCTAAAACGTAAAACCTCTATCTATGAGGATACATCCCAAAGTTCAAACAATTCCGAGGCAGAAAAGATGCAGATTAGTTTAGCCGAAGATTTGGATTACCTGGCCGTGTGCATTGATGAAAGTAACCAGGTGGTAAGATCATACGGGGATACGGCAAAATATTTTTTACAAAAGCATTACACTTCAAACCTGGAAGAGCTATTGCCAAAACCACTTGCCATTGCATTTAATACATTAAAAACTACCGCGTTAAAAGCAGACAAAAAGGCAACACTTACCGGTATCAAAATTCAAAATAACCAAGGTGTAATTAAAGTAAGTCTGTCCGTACGTCCTTTGACCGGAAAGAAGGGCGAGCAAACCTTATTAATGGTAACTTTTACTGAGGACAGATTGTCCGGCATTGAACATTCGGAAGATTTGGTGTTTGATGAAAAAATATATCACGGTGAATACACCGTGAATCTGGAGGAGGAGTTAAAGGAACTAAAGGATAAGCTTCAGTCTGCTCATGAAAAACTTGATGCTTCCAATGAAAATATGCAGTCTTTCAATGAAGAGCTGCTTTCGGCTAATGAAGAAATGCAAAGTACCAACGAGGAAATGCAATCGGTAAATGAAGAACTGCATACCATTAATGCGGATTATCAATTAAAAAATAAAGAACTGCTGGAAATCAATGACGATTTAAATAATTACTTCAGGAGTAACATTAACGGTCAGTTATTTATTAATAAAGAACTGCAATTGATGAAATTTTCGCCGGGTACGGTAAAGCAGATCAACTTGCTGGAAACGGATATCGGCAGGCCGCTCAGCAATATTTCCACTAATATAAAATTTGAAACCATCATTGAGGATATAAAGAAAGTATTGGCCGATGGTAGTGTAATCACCAAAGAAGTTGAAACCAATAATGGTAAATGGTACCAGGTAATGACGATGCCGTATATACGGCAGGCAGATAACAAAAAAGATGGCGCCATTCTCACATTCAATGATATTACCGAATTAAAAAAGATACAGCGGGAATTAAATGTCAGTAATAAAATGCTGGGTATAGCCATTGATTCGGCAGCAATGGGAATGTGGTCCATAGAGCTCCAAACCCGTGAATTTGTTCCATCCCAACGACTTAAGGAAATATTTGGTTTTTATCCAGATGAGCAAATGACCTATGAGGCGGCTATAGCGCAAATTGACAGTCAATATCAAACTTTAGTAACAAATGCAGTTGAAGCCAATATTAACCAGGGTATAAAATGTGATATAGAATATCCGCTGCGGGGATTTCATGATGGAAAGCTTCGCTGGGTTCGGGCCAATGGCGATCTATCCAATGATCAGGATAATAAGCCGGCTTATTTTACAGGAGTGTTGCACGATATTACGGCCCACAAGCAGGATGAGATCCGGAAAAATGACTTTATAGCTATAGTGAGCCATGAACTCAAAACCCCGCTTACATCACTGCAGGGGTATATTCAACTATTATCTTCGAGGGCAAAAAACGCCGAAGATACATTTAGTATCGCTAAGCTGGATAAAGCACATAACCAGGTCAAAAAGATGATCGCCTTGATCAACGGCTTTTTAAATGTTTCAAGCTTTGAAGCCGGCAAAATTTATTTGAATGAGGAGACTTTCGAAATGAATGCCCTCCTGAATGAAGTAATGGAAGAAGTTACGCTAATAACAGCAAGCCATAACATTACAGTATTGCCCTGCCCAACGGTATCGGTTATGGCGGATAGGGATAAGATAGGCCAGGTGATCAATAACTTTCTAAGCAATTCGATAAAGTATTCGCCACATGGTAAAAATATTGAGATTTCTTGCAAAGAAGTAAATGGCAACGTCCAGGTAAGTGTAAAGGATGAAGGCATAGGCATTAAACCACAGGATCAGAAAAAATTATTTGATCGTTACTACCGGATAGAAAATATGGATACCCAAAAAATTTCAGGTTTTGGGCTCGGTCTTTATTTGTCAGCTGAAATAATTCAGCGGCATAATGGTAAAGTATGGATAGAAAGTGAGATAGGTAAAGGGTCAATTTTTTACTTTAGTTTACCTCTTAACTAATTTTTCGAATTAGATCTGCAAGCGATAACCGGAATAGCTAAACAATTCAAGTCAGAATTGTTGCTGCAATTAAAAACTACAAACGCATTAACCGGTCAAACATGATATTGGCACTATAATAGCTATTAATAGCTTATTATACCTTCGATGCCTCCCCCGGATTATGAGTAAGAAAATACTGGTTCTTGATGATGATGACGATATTTTAGAAATCATTTCCATACTCTTAGTTGATAATGGTTATGAAATACGCACATTGTCTTCTGGTGATACCGTATTTGAAAATATCAAAGATTTCCAGCCGGACCTCATTTTAATGGACGTAATGCTGGCTGGTATGGATGGCCGCGCGATTTGTAAGGATATTAAGGAAAATCATCTGACCTATTTCCTGCCGGTTATTCTGATTTCCGGGACACATGACCTGGCTGGAGCATTGCATCTGCAAGGCGCACCGAATGATTTTGTCGCTAAACCGTTTGATATAGATCATTTGCTTCAAGTGGTTGACAAGCAATTGGCAGCATAAATTGGATGATGATTTTTAAAAGAATCTAGCAAGAGTTATACGGGCACTATGTTATCCATTACAGTTGGAAAATAAGTATTGTGCTCTCGTTTTAAGTTTTAAGCGCAGCTGCCAAACTTTTTAGTTTAACTGGAATTTTTTCGAGGGGTATAATGAAATCTATAGTACCCGAATCCTGGGCACTGAGCGGCATAAAATCTACTTCGGCAGACCTGTCCTGAGCAAAGGTTTTTCCTCCGTTCGCCTTAATTTGCTTGCATCCCTCGGTACCATCACCATCGTACCCGGAAAGAACAATGCCAATAGCACGTACACCCATTGCCTCTGCTAAAGAATTAAAAAATAAATCAATTTGCTTGTTTCTGCCAGAGCGAGGGCAGATGATTTTAAAGGTATAATTCTCCATTAAAAGATCTGAGTCCGCAGGAATTACGTAAACGTGATTTGCAACGATCGGCATAGCCTCCGAAGCAACCTTTACAGCCATTTTGGTATGTCGCGACAGTATTTCAGCTAGCTGACTATGGGCGGTTGGGTTCATGTGAGAAATAATAACAAAGGCCATACCTGTATTTGACGGCATAGCACCCAATAATGCCTTATATGCGTTAAGTGCACCAGCTGAGCCACCAATGCCAACAATGAGATTAGGATGCAACGTTCCCATATCTATGTAATATACACCCTTTTTTTATTATTCACCTTTATCTTGTTTAATTAATTTTTGACCCTCAGAAACATTTTTACCGATCTTCTTTTTTTCATTAGCGCCCACTGTTGATTCTCCACCCATCGGTACTAGTTTAATTCCATCATCACTCAAAATTAATCTGTGGACATCACTGTCGTGGCCGGTCCCACGAGACTTAACAATGAAAAGTCCACGAATTCGTTTTTTACTTACGTCTTCTTCTAACTCTCTCACTACTATCCAGGTGTCGATTAGAGAAGAGACTCCGATTTCACCGCTCGTGTCGTTTTGTGCGGCTGAAGAAACAAGACTTGTAAAAAAGGTAGTGATGCCATTGGATTTTAAAAGATCAATCATGCGGGTAATCATTGATCGGATGTCACGCTGGTCCCCCTCTCCGATGAGACTTGTCAGGGGATCTATGACAACAGCTTTTGGTTTGAATTCAGCAATGAGTTTATACAGATCGAGTAAATGCATCTCCAAACCAAAAAAGGAAGGCCTGGTAGACACAACCTTTAAAAGCTCTTTTTTTATCATTGGTTCTAAATGAAAACCTATAGAACTCATATTTTGAATGAGTTGACCTGACGATTCTTCATAGGACAAAAAAAGGCAACGTTCTCCACGTTTACAACTTGCTAAAGCGAATGCAGCAGCCAAGCTTGTTTTTCCGGTGCCTGCGGTACCTGAAGCCAGTACCGTGCTGCCTTTGGTATAGCCTGGTGTACCCCTGAACATTTTATCTAATGATGGTATTCCTGTCGAAACTTTCTTAGCCGTGCCTGGTTGATCAAGCCCGGCTGATGTGATGGGAATTACTGAAAGTCCATCTTTATCAATTACGAAGGGATATTCGTTTGTTCCATGTTTTGAACCGCGATATTTAACTACACGGATTCTACGGATGGCAATTTGTTCCTTAACTCTGTTATCCAGAAGAATGATGCAATCGGAAATGTACTGCTCCAGGCCGTGCCGGGTATAAAATTCTTGTACAGGCTCTCCGGTAACAATCGCAGTTACTTGTTTTTCCTTAAGCCATCTAAAAAGTCTTTTTATTTCTAAGCGAAGAATGCCAATATCAGTGATGCCTGCAAATAGAGATTCAATGGAATCTAAAACAACCCGTTTTGCACCAATGGAATCAATGGCATGTTCCAAACGAACGAATAACCCTTCAAGATTAAAGTCAGTCTCCTGAATATCTTTTCGCTCTAAAAGAACATGTTCTATCAGGATTCTTTTTTGGGAAACAAGCCCATGTAAATCCAGGTTGAGAGAAGCCACGTC
>NZ_JAMXOE010000055.1 GCF_024055575.1 Mucilaginibacter flavidus
TTTAGGTAACTATATATCAGTTGGGACGCCGGTAATTTTATAATTTAGTTTTTATTGGTTAGGTTTATCAAAGCCTTACCCAATATGAAAAGATTAGCCTTACTACTTTATTTATTGCTTGCATGTTGCACCCATAACAACCACGTTGAAAAAGGAACAACTTTTGCTGTTTGGGTAACCCATGATAGCACAGTCATGGCAGTCGATTCAAGGGTTGGCAGGACGGATAGATATGGTTCTAAAACACACACGGATACATCATGTAAAATATTTAGATATGGGTCATATTTTGTGGTCTATGAAGGAATAAGCAATATAGGTGATGTGCCAATGAGGGAAAAAATAAAACAATATTTCGACACAACTCAAAATATTGAGAATGCCTGCGACATTCTTTCCAAAAAACTGGCGGCGGGTATTCAAAATTATTGGAATAGCCTTAGTTTGCAAACAAGAATTACATTGTCTTATAATCGCGATTCATCAAGTTCTCTTCATTTTTCGGCAATCATCGTTAAATATAAAAAAAATACACATATAATATGTAGTATATTCATAGGTAACAAGTTAAATAATTATAATGCTGTAGTTATTCCATCAAAACCAATTACCACACAAAAATTTAATGGGTTGATAACTGGAGGGTTCAATGAATCTATAAATGCCTTACCGAGTTCGCATAGATTTTTTACTGGATTAGATAAGGTTGTTGAATGCGCTAATTTAATATACATCGAAGCCAGTAAACATGAAGATGTTGACTCTGTTGTAAATTATGTGATTGTGAAGCCTAATCGATTTACTTTCGGCAAGTATCAGCCTTAAGCATTGGTTGCCATGTAGGTGCCCCCGAACCACCAGAGTCACCAATAAAAATAATTTTCTTGGAATATATCTTACAACCAAAAAAGATACAAGCGACAGAAATAATTGCTATTGTTTTTTTGAGCATAATATTTTACCTTTGAGTAGGTGATGCTCAATTACTTATTAGCCAAAATCCCCGTACTGGAATACTGGATTAGCTAATCAAATATAGTAAATTATTATCTGTCAAATGCTATTTTTTAATAGCCTTTTTTCCGTGTATAGGCTTAACAGCAATCTTTATCATATCTTCTAATGAACCCTCAAATTTTACTTTAGGGTCGTAAGTGGGTTGCCGTTCCTTTGGTTCTGCTTTCTTTTTAGCCATTATTTTGCAATTAGTTG
Source organism: Mucilaginibacter flavidus (assembly GCF_024055575.1). Taxonomy (GTDB): domain Bacteria; phylum Bacteroidota; class Bacteroidia; order Sphingobacteriales; family Sphingobacteriaceae; genus Mucilaginibacter; species Mucilaginibacter flavidus. Next base: position 1,213 of record NZ_JAMXOE010000055.1, read on the forward strand.
TTTGTATGTTAATCTGATATTATCAGCACGTTTGAACGTCTCTACAAAGCGTGTAGGGTCGGTAATCATACGGCTATTGTAACGGTAGCCAAATTCATGGCAGTAGCGATGTAAATGGGTTGGGCTTACTTGGTGATAGATGCCGATTATACCGCGTTTAAGCAATGACCAAAAGCCCTCTATAGTATTTGTATGGTCATCGCCTACAGTGATGTAGTTGCCCTCTGTGTGCTTGATAGCAACGTGTTCGTATGTGTCACCCAACCCGCAATATGAGCGGTAAGCATCGGTTACAACTTTGCTATCAGCCTTAACGTTTTTAAACATAATCGGGTGCAAAGTTTCAGCGGTTGTATCAGCCACAACTTGTAAAGTAACATTTGAATATTTAGTATAAACGCGTTCGGTAACCCTACGTCCTTTAATTACTTTGTGGTCACGTTCAACAATTGTATATTCTGATTTTTGAGCGATACCTATAACAGGTGTTTTGTCGGCAGCACTACGACCTTGTGAACCCTCAATCTTTTTGTTAGCATGACGGTTTTTGTTTTTGCCACCTACGAAAGTTTCGTCAACTTCAACACCACCGTCTAATTGTGTAGCTTCATTGTTAGCTAACATTTCACGTATACGGTGTAATAAAAACCAAGCAGTTTTTTGAGTGATATTTAAATCCCTGCTTAACTGTAAAGATGAAATACCTTTTTTATGAGCGGTACACAAATACATTGCAGCAAACCATAAACGCAATGAAATCTTTGTGTTTTCAAAAATAGTACCTGTAGTTACAGTGAATTTCTTGTGGCATTCTTTTGCTTTGCATTTGTAACCCCGGTTAGTGATGTAAGCACCAACATTACCGCAATGTGGGCAAGATGGCTCATTATCCCAACGGCTGGCGGCTAAGTGAGATACACAAGTTGTTTCATCTTTAAAGAAGTCTAAAACTTGTATCAGGGATTTGAATTGTGTTGTCATTGTTTCTTTGTTTGCTTATACAAATATAATATTAATAACAATATGGGACAAATTTATTTGAAAATAATTCGTAAGATTGTGGGACTAAAACCATAAACCATGACACATAATGAATGCAGAGGCTATTTTATAGCTAAATTTTCAGAATTAGAGCAAGTTATAGATAGATATTTAGCTCGATATTTTACTATTGACAGCCCGGTAGTTGAACAAGAAATAATAGAAGTCCTTATAGACAGAATACCGTTTGAAAGCAAAAGAACAGCGCTAAAATTCTTATTGGATAAAAAATGTGAAGAGGACTTTTTATCCAAAAAATACGGCAACCACAAAAGAAATTATAAAGCATTATTGGAGAATATTAGAAAGTTGGCACATACAAGAAATTATTTTGCTCATTACCAAACAATGCCTTTTTTACAACCTGATTCACGTATTGGATTTATACAGTATAGAGATAGCGCAAAAGTTATAAGCTTTTCAGAAAAGGAGTTTGATGATTTAATGAAATTGATTGGTAGGTGTAATAAGGATGTTAGAGAAGTATTAAATCAGTTGGAGGCAAGGGCTATATAATATCGCGTGCGCCCACTTTATTATAATCATTGCCCCCCTCGTCCTGTATAGTAAATTTACGCAAAACACTTTGAACTTCAAAGAACTTTTTTTCATATTTTTGTTTGTCCCAACTGATATATAGTTACCT
>NZ_JAMXOE010000056.1 GCF_024055575.1 Mucilaginibacter flavidus
GGGATAGGTTGACACCCGATTCCGCTGCAAATTGACCACCCCATTCCGGGCAAATTGACCAGGGTATTCCGGGCCAAACTGACCACCCTTCGAACGGGCAGCTTGTGCTGTAGAAGCAACCATCTTTGAGCAGGTTTACTATAACCTCTTCAAGCATGGCCAACACTACGATTAGTATGAGTAAGATTAGAAAGATCCTGAGGATGTATAGCCAGGAGCGCAGCATAATGTCTATAGCGGCCCAGGCTGACACATCCAGGAATACAGTAAAGAAGTATCTGGCCTCGTTTAAAGAGAGCGGATTTACGTTTGAAGAGGTTAATGCTTTGAATGATAAGGAACTGGAGGACTTCTTCGGGAAAAGTAAAGAGTACCCTCCCAATAACCGGATGCAGTCAATGCTGCGCTGCTTTCCCCAGGTAGATAAAGAGCTTAAACGAACAGGTGTTAACCGGCATATTTTATGGGAGGCCTACTATAAAGAGTTTCCTGAAGGTTATCAGTATAGTCAGTTTTGCTTTTACTACAACCAGTGGAAAGCCCGGGTAAACCCGGTGATGCACATGGATCACAAGGCCGGTGATAAACTGTATGTGGACTTTGCCGGTCAGAAGTTAAGCATTACTGATAAGGAAACAGGTGAGATCATTGCAGTTGAAGTCTTTGTAGCCATACTGGGGGCCAGTCAGCTCACTTACGCGGAAGCGGTACTTAGCCAACAGAAGGAAGACTTTATTGCAGCCTGCGAAAACACATTGCACTACATCGGTGGTGTCCCTGAAGCTATTGTTCCTGATAACCTGAAAGCGGCAGTAACTAAAAGCAGCCGCTATGAACCAACACTGAATGAAACATTCGCTGACTTTGCGGATCATTATGGAACAACGATTCTTCCAGCGCGGGCGTACCGCCCGCGTGATAAAGCCTTGGTGGAAGGGGCGGTAAAGATCATCTATACGCGCATTTATGCCCCGCTGAGAAAGACCATTTATCATTCCTTAACGGATCTGAATGTGGCTATCAGGGAAGCGTTGGAAGTCCATAACAGCCGGCTGCTGCAAGGCCGTAATTACAGCAGAAGGTTGCAGTTTGAAGAAGTGGAACGGGAGGCGCTGGTATCTTTGCCGGTTTTGCGCTACGAGCTTAAAAAACAGTTTCATGCCACGGTAATGAAGAACGGCCATGTATGTCTTGGACCCGATAAGCATTATTACAGCGTCCCTTTCCGGTTTATAGGCAGGAAGATAAAGCTACTATACTCCAGTTCTTCGGTAGAGGCCTTCTATCATTATGAGCGAATCGCCATGCATAAACGCATTAAAAGTTCCCATACCTATACGACAGATAAAGACCACATGGCCTCCACCCATCAGTTTGTTACCGAATGGACACCGGAGAAGTTTCTGAGCTGGGCAGCCTCCATTCACGAAGATGTCAGGCTCTATATCCTGAAGATATTGGAACGCAAGCAGCATCCAGAGCAAGCTTATAAATCCTGTGTCGGTATACTTAGTTTTTCCCGTAAAGCAGGTAATGAACGCCTGACTATCGCCTGCAGAAGGGCACTTGGTTATGGCATCTATAATTATAAAACGATACAGTCGATTTTAGAAAACAAGATGGATAATTATGAAGACAGCCTGTTTGCTGATGAATTGCCCATGCCTAATCACGATAATATCAGAGGAGAAGATTACTATAAATAACCCTTTAAACAACCAATCAAATGAATACAAACACTTTAGACAAAATGCGGAAGATGAAGTTCTTCGGTATGTTTCATGCTTTTAAAAGCAGCCTGGAAACCGGGCAGACTAATGATTACACGGCTGATGAACTGCTTGCCCACCTGGTGGAAGCAGAATGGGATGACCGTCACAACAGGCGTATCGAACGCCAGGTATACCACGCTAAGTTCCGCTATAAAGCCTCCATAGAGGATATTCACTACCATGCTGACCGGAGTGTTGACCGCAACCAGATCATGCGCCTGGCAGACTGTACGTTCATCAGCCGCAATGAGAACCTGCTTATCACGGGCAGTACCGGTATTGGTAAAAGTTATGTGGCCACTGCTATTGGTTACCAGGCCTGTATGCTGGGCTACCGGGTATGGTACGCCAGCACACCTAAGTTGTTCGCTAAACTGAAAATGGCTAAAGCAGATGGTTCGTATCTCAAAGAGATAGCTAAGATCGAACGGCAGCAATTACTGATACTGGATGACTTTGGTATACAACCCTTTGATGCCCAAAGCAGGGCTGCACTGATGGAGATCATTGAAGACAGACATGGTAAGACTTCTTTGATCATAACTTCTCAACTACCTGTTAGTAAATGGTATGAAGTCATTGGTGAAAAAACGATTGCTGATGCTATTCTGGACCGGATAGTTCATGATGCCCACCGAATTGAGCTTAAAGGAGAATCTATGAGGAAAAAACGCAAACCTGATGACAATGATATCACCTACGAATAATCACTTTTAAATAACTACTTTTAACACAACGCTTTTACAGCTCTCGCTGAACCCGTTCGCCAGGGAATTGCCTGGTCAGTTTGCCACGGAATGGAGTGGTCAGTTTCCCCGGAATAGTCA
>NZ_JAMXOE010000057.1 GCF_024055575.1 Mucilaginibacter flavidus
GGTCAGTTTGGCCCGGAATACCCTGGTCAATTTGCCCGGAATGGGGTGGTCAATTTGCAGCGGAATCGGGTGTCAACCTATCCCGGAATCAGGTGGTCAATATCAGCGGAATATCCAGTTATACAGACAATACGATGTATTTAATAGCAATATTTAAATACAAACTTATGGCAGTATTAAAATTTTATTGCCATAAATTTGTATTTAAAATAGTACGATGACAAGAAAGGAATCCATTGAAGCCTTAAACCACTATTTCGATAGTAACCATGGGACAGCGACCCTGGAGCAGATACGGGATTATTTTCGTAAAAGTGAACCGAACATTCCAGACGCTACAGTGAACTGGCGCATTCATGACCTGGTTGACAATGGTGCGCTGCGACGTGTGGGCCGGGGGCTTTTTGAACCTGGATCGGAAATTGTCTATACGCCGGAATTACCATCAAGAGCAATCAAGATCAGTAAATCACTGAAGAAGAATTTTCCTTTTATCAGTTTTTGTGTTTGGAGCTCGGATCTGTTGAATGAATTTGCCCAGCATATCAGTAGTTATCCATTCCTCTTAGTAGATGTCGAAAAGGATGTGGCCGAATCGGTTTATTACCGGTTGAATGATGAATTCGGTGGAGTATTCCTGCGCCCGACAGAAACGATTATCAACGACCTGCTACCTAATTTTCGCCTACCGCTTGTCATTCGGCATCTGGTCTCTGAAAGTCCGCTGAATCAAGTTAATGGCCTGTCGTCAGTCTCGCTGGAGAAATTACTGGTAGATGCTTTTTGTGATCCAGAATTTCGCTTCCTGGAAGGTAGTGAACTCCGTGCTGTTTTCAGCAATGCCTTTTATAAATATACCGTAAACAAAAACAAACTACTGCGTTATGCAGCCCGCAAAGGACGTAAGCCGGAACTAGCGGCTTATCTGCGGGATGGCAACTTTATCCAATCAACTGCAAAACCTGATTAATTATTATGATATCAAAAGACAGCTTGACCGCGGATTGGCTAGAAACCGTATCAGCCGGTAACCGCAAAGCCGATAAGATTTTGGTCGAAAAAGTGATCAGAGCTCTGATGCTGCTGGAAGGACTAGTCAAATCCGAACTGCAGTTTGTTTTTAAAGGAGGAACCGCTTTGATGCTCCTGTTGGGCAGTACACGACGTCTATCCATTGATATTGACATTATTGTAAGTAAAAAACAGGAATTGGAGGGAAAACTCCAGTCATTCCTCGAACAACAAGGATTTATAAGGGTAGAATTGCAGGAACGCAAAACAGCTTCAGATATTGAAAAGGCGCATTATAAGTTTTTTTATACCCCTGTTCATAAATATAACCTGGCAGAAGATTACGTCTTGCTGGATATTCTTTTCGAGGAACATCATTATGCGAAGGTGATTGATTGGCCGGTGGATTCCTCCTTTGTCAAACAAGATGGTGATCCGTTGACGGTCAAAGTACCCTGCCACGAGGATATCCTTGGTGATAAATTAACAGCTTTTGCACCAAACACCACAGGGATCCCCTATGAGAAGAACGGGGACTTGCGAACAATGGAGATCATGAAACAGCTGTATGACATCGGCAGCCTGATGGATGTGGTAAATGACATGTCCATTATTTCGCAAACCTTTGCCATCTTCGCCCAAACGGAACTTGGCTACCGGAATTGCGAGGCAGGAGTTGACGGCGTATTGGATGACATATATCAGACGGCCCTGCTCATTTGCAGCCGTGGTGCTGAAGGCAAAGGTGACATCGACGCTTTGTCAAAAGGTATTAACCAGGTTAAGCGTTTTATTTTCTCCGAAAGTTACCATCTTGACCGCGCTGTCACCGATGCCGCCAAAGCTGCCTACCTGTCCACTGCGCTTAAACATAAAGCGAATAAGCTGGAAAAATTTCAGGATGCCCGCCAGATCAGGGATTGGGTTATTGACCAGTCATTTAATTCCAAACTGAATAAGCTCAAAAAGTCAAATCCGGAAGCATTCTTCTACTGGTACCAGATTTATTTGCTGGAAACAATGGCGGTATAGACTTCAAATTTACGGCAGTAAACAATAAATATTGCCGAAAATTTGAATAGTGATAATTGTTTTTTTCTGCTACTTTATCGGGTCTGCAATGCCGTTAACCGAAAAGCTACAGATAAACAGTTCGGTTAAACAGTCATTTTCTCACTTGTTACCATAATTGGTGATTAGCATTTGTCGTTGAAAAATGCTAACTTTAATCGAGTAGGAAGTAAGGGATTATTTCCCTTACTGTCCTCTCACACCACCGTACGTGCCGTTCGGCATACGGCGGTTCAATAAACATTAACAGTTTTTCAGCGGGGTGGTGATGT
>NZ_JAMXOE010000058.1 GCF_024055575.1 Mucilaginibacter flavidus
CAGCATCGCCCGAAGCGGCGGAGCTACTTACCGGTATGATTACCAGGGTGCTTATGCGGAAAAAGATCCTGTAACCGGCCTGAACAACTTCCAATTGCGCATGTATGACAGTAAGATCGGAAGATGGTTATCAACTGACCCCGCAGGTCAGCACGCATCACCGTATGAAGGGATGGGCAACAACCCCGTTGCTAAGGGTGATCCTACCGGCGGCGAGGACGTTAACAGTCCGATTTACGATCGAGTTACAGGTGAGTTTTTGGGGGTTGATGATCAGGGATTTACAGGCGATCTTTTATATATGGATAAGAGTGTTTACAACCTATTATCAAATAGCGGAGGCATTAAAATTGCGCACGCATTTGCCGAAACCATGGCCGAAAAGCCTTCTTTTAGTTCAATAAATAATAGTCCGTTAATATATGTATTCTCAGGAATCACATTGCAGGCGCTCAGTAATTCATATACAGACGTTCTTGCCAAATCTGGCTTTGACGTTTCTCAGCTGTTGAATGGGAAAGTATCTATAAACTATCATGACTACAACAGAGGAATTGCAGGGAACTACAATAATGGGATCGATAGCCCCACAGACAATGCAACTACATCGGTTGATAAACGACCAATAACTGTAACGGCTCAATGGTCAACTGTTGCAGCAGCACACGACTATGTAAAAGACGCGGCAGGTAATGAACAATTAACAATACTTTATACCACTGTTGAAAATATTCAGAATGGATTGGGGGTGCATGAACTTCAATATCATGGAATAAAAAACCTGAGAAATGCCGACCACTTGGAGATATTCGAGGCCCAACTTAGAGCCGGTTCATGGCCCGGAACCACCAACGCATTTAAAAATTTTATACTGGATCACTATAATGAAATTAAGAGATAATAAGTCGTTTTTATTATTCTATCTTTTTATTGCAATCTCCATTTTTGGGTGTAATAAAAATCATTTATCTATAACGTTTAAAAATGTTTTTATTCAAAAATATAAATACCCCGTTGACGAAGAAACTATTCTTTTTTATCTCCAGATAGTTAATGGAACTGACAAGGATATAGACTTGAATAAAAAAAGTAATGGAGGAACGCTGGAGGATTCTGGTTTTTTTTTAATCAGCAACGAATTTTATTCCGAAGCCGTTAAACTTAAAGTAAGCGGAGGAGACGAAGGGAAAAAAATTAAGAATGGCCAATCTACTAATCTCTTATTGTTTTTGTCGGTAGACAAGCTGCGGTCGATATTAAAGAAATACTGCGATGAGAAATATTCTAATCAAGATATAGTGGATTTTCTAACGCGAGGCAACTATTCTTTAGTGTATATATCCTTTAACGAACCCGGAACACAAAATGTCTTAAAATCCAGTTCATTTAAAACGGTCGAAATCCATTCACCAGATACAATTCAAAAATTATTGACGCCTTAATTTTTAAAATTTAAGATAAGCTGCTGCCGCAAATGATTTTTTCGCTACGGCAAAGCTCTAGCCTTGTGGTTCGATGATAAATGGCCCGCTTTACTAACGAAGCAGGCTATATTATTTAAAACCAGGCCTGACGCTGCTGACCAAACTAAAAAAGCGCCGGAACGCGGGTTTAACAGAGAAAATCTGCTAAATTACCGCATATTATCGCTAATACGAAAGGTGTCGTGAATTTTGCAACGGTCTCAGTTTATCTATTAATAGGCAAATCCTGATTAAATCCCCAAAAAACCTCACCAGGCTTTTAATTCCGGTAAGGCTATGGTTCAAAGACCAGCGACTAACTAATCACTTTTCTAGTACTTCAGTACAATAAAGCCGGTTTTGTGTTTAGTTTCATTTCCGTCTTTATATTCCAAAGAGTAGAAATAAGTACCGGGCTGTTGTAATTTACCGTTGGTGCTGGA
>NZ_JAMXOE010000059.1 GCF_024055575.1 Mucilaginibacter flavidus
ATCGAGTAGGAAGTAAGGGATTATTTCCCTTACTGTCCTCTCACACCACCGTACGTGCCGTTCGGCATACGGCGGTTCAATAAACATTAACAGTTTTTCAGCGGGGTGGTGATGTCTTTCAGACTTACAAACCCCGCTTTCTTTAAAAAGGCATTGCTTAAAGCCGTGGTAAGAATTGGACTATGAACCGTTCGCCAATAGCCCTTTCGGGTGTTGCCCCATTGGTAGGCTTTACTGGGTTTGATGCCCAGTTTCTCCAGCTGTCCGATTCGGGTTTTCACCTTCTTCCATTGTTTCCAATAGCATAGTCGTATCCGGCTCCTCACCCATTCATCCAGCGTCCCAAACACCGATTTCGCTTCGCTTAGCCTAAAGTAGTTGCCCCATCCGTGATTTAGTCGTCTGATTTCCATCATGCGGTCTTCCATTGGGTGGGGTTTGCTCCGGCATGTTATCTGCCGGATTTTCTTCTTGTAAGCTGCTATGCTTTTACGGTGTACCGATACGCCTTTTTCTCCTTTCTTGTGATAGAAAGTAAAGCCTAACAACTTGCTGAACCATGGCCGCGTCACCGAACTCTTCTCAATGTTAACCTTTAGCTTCAATTCCTTTTCGATATAGGTACTGATACTTTCCATTACCCGTTCCCCTGCACGTTTACTTTTGACATAGATACTCACATCATCGGCATACCGTACAAACCGGTGACCCCGTTTCTCTAATTCCTTATCCAGTTTATCGAGAATGATATTTGAAAGTAAGGGACTTAGCGGGCCGCCTTGCGGAACGCCCTGTTTACACGGTGTTAGACTTCCTTGTTCCTGAATATCTGCACGGAGGATTTTGTGGATGAGTTTAAGTACTCGTTTATCCTGTATCCTCCGGCTCAATTCGTTCATTAGGTAATCGTGATTAACACGGTCGAAGAATTGTGCCAGGTCGAGGTCAACTACATGGCTGTAGCCTGCATTAATGTACTCCTTTGCCTTTTGCAAAGCTTGGTGTGCATTCTTTTCTGACCGGAACCCGTAGCTGTTTTCAGAGAAGTCAGCATCATACATTTTAGTTAGTTCCTGTGATATGGCCTGCTGTATCAGCCTGTCCATGTACGTAGGGATACCTAACTTGCGTTCGCCTCCATTGGGTTTGGGGATGATTACACGTTTTACAGCCTGGGGCTGATACGTTCCGGTTTCAAGCTTAGTCCTGATTGCCTCCCATTCTGCTTTCAGCTGGCCGGGAAAGCCTGCTACTCCTATGCCGTCTACTCCCGCTGCCCCCTTGTTTCCCGTGACCTGCCGGTAGGCCGCCTGCATGTTTGATTTGCTGATGATTTCCTCCAATAGCATTTCGTCTGCACTTTTTTTTTTTTCCTGTTTCCTCGTTTCTTTCCTTCTTTCAGGTCGTCGTTCAGCGCTTCCTGTTACCTTTCTGCTTCCAGCATATCCGTATACAGGTAAGCCCTCCATCCGGAGTTTTCTGCTTTCTTTACGATAGACCCATTGCCAGAGATACTCCTCGGACGTTTAATGTTCAGCCCTTCCCCCCCGTACGTGCGGGGTACTATGGCCTCGGCTGACTTCTGGTAAACAAGCTATGTATCACTACAGGCTCTTGCTCCTTCGGGCGGCGCTTCTCCCTCCGTCCACTGTTTATCAGATCTCCCCGGGTAAGAACGCAAACTTTCTCTCCATGTACCCGTCAGATTTACAGCACCATGTTTCGGATAGTTTCGGGCTTTGTTTTGTTGTGCAAACTCACCCACATGGCATTGCCTGATCTGCTTCCTGTTCGTCAGGCCAGAGATTTACCGCCGGCTTCCTTCAGATTCCTCCTCGCG
>NZ_JAMXOE010000005.1 GCF_024055575.1 Mucilaginibacter flavidus
TCCAGCACCAACGGTAAATTACAACAGCCCGGTACTTATTTCTACTCTTTGGAATATAAAGACGGAAATGAAACTAAACACAAAACCGGCTTTATTGTACTGAAGTACTAGAAAAGTCTGAAAGACGAATTTGAATAGAAGCCTTGCCCAGTTTAAAAACCGGGCAGGGCTTTTTTATTTTTAGTCGTTAACGGTAATGAACTTGCGCCCTGTGACGTTTTTGGCAAATAGCCCAGTGCATCATAGGTCATCGAAGTTTAATCAGCAGCCCTTAGGAAAACCCAATCGCTCCCTTCTTCTACATCCAACCACCATAGGATTGGAAGCGCCCCGTGCAATAGGGCAATAAAAAAGAGATCTCAGACCAAGGGAAACAATCCCGTTTAATCTCTGATCTCTTTAAATCCTGGGTAATCTATAATCTCTAATCCCTATCCCTGCTCAGCTTAGTGAACACCAGCGGATTTTCCTGAAGCTCAAGGGTCTCACGGCGATGTTTAACAATGTGCATTGCCGTAAACATTGCTTCGCGGAAAGAAATTTCTGACGCCTGGTTTTTACCGGCGATGTCATAAGCTGTACCATGGTCGGGCGAGGTGCGTACAAAGTTCAATCCGGCCGTAAAGTTAACGCCCGATTCAAATGCGATTTGTTTAAATGGTATAAGGCCCTGGTCGTGGTACATGGCCAGCACAGCATCAAACTGTAAATAAGTTCCGTTTGCAAAAAAGCCATCGGCAGCGTACGGACCGAAGGCCAATATATTATTGTTACGGGCTTCTTCTATTGCCGGAGTAATCACATTTTGTTCCTCAGTACCAATAAGGCCATTATCGCTTGCATGGGGATTTAGGCCCAATACGGCAATCCTGGGCTTGCGTATCCAAAAATCGTTACGGAGGCTGGCGTCCATTAGCTTAAGCTTGGATACTATTTTGGCAATAGTAATACTTTCAGCAACTTTTGCCAGGGGAATATGGCCTGTCACTACGCCAACGCGAAGGGTGTCGCTCACCAAAAACATTAACGACTCGGCAGCGCCGTCCTTTTCCTGCAAATATTCGGTATGGCCGGGGAAATTAAATTGCTCGCTTTGTATGGTATCCTTGTTTATAGGGGCGGTAACCAACGCATCGATATGGCCGTGAATTAAGTCGCTGGTGGCACGCTCTAACGACAGGAAGCCATATTTACCAACTTCGCTATTGGTGACGCCAGGATCAATCTTAACGTCTTCTTCCCAGCAGTTAATCATATGTGGCTTTTTATGATCGCGCCTGGCGTCCTGCGCCTGGTTAATCACAAAAAAGTTGAGGTCTTCCACCTGCGTGGTGCGACGGTAAAACGATGCTACCTTGGTATGCCCATATACTATGGGAATGCAATAATCATAGATACGGCTGTCGGCCAATGCTTTGATAATAATTTCGAGACCTATCCCGTTTACGTCGCCTATGCTGATCCCAATTTTTATTTTTTCGCTCATGCTATTTTATGATTACACCGATTTAAATTCGATTTCACCGACTAAGGTGATCTGATTGATTTTACGGCGATTATGGTACCTGGTTTATTTGGCGGCTTTCGGCTTTTTATGTTGCGCTTTCAGCTTTCGCCACCACAAATAAAAAGATTTTAACCTATTAAAGCACAAATATGCCTTAATTTGCTCAAATATTTGATTAATAATGACATTGGTAAGAGCAAAAAAGCATTTAGGTCAGCATTTTCTTACTGATAAAAATATCGCTGCAAAAATAGTAGACAGCCTTCGCCCCGCAAATTGTTACAGCCAGGTACTTGAGGTGGGCCCCGGGATGGGTATATTATCCGATTTTTTGCTACAGAAACCCGAACTGGAGGTTTCGTTAATTGATATTGACACTGAATCATATGAATACCTTCAAAAAAAATATCCGGCTTTAGGCAAGCGGCTAATCAACGCCGATTTTTTGGAGATGGATTTCGCAGCGTACTTTAACGGGCCACTCGGTATTATTGGCAATTTTCCGTACAATATATCGTCGCAAATACTTTTTAAGGTGCTTGATAACCGGCAGCAGGTTGTGGAAGTGGTAGGTATGTTTCAAAAAGAAGTTGCAGAGCGCTGCAACTCCAAACCCGGCAGCAAGGAATATGGCATCCTGAGCGTGTTTTTGCAGGCCTACTACAAACTGGAATATTTGTTTACCGTAAAAGCCGGGGTATTTAACCCACCTCCAAAAGTATTGTCGGCGGTTATCAGGTTGACCCGTAATAAGACAGAACAGCTAGGCTGCGACGAAAAATTGTTTTGGCAGGTAGTAAAGGCCGGATTTAACCAGCGCCGTAAAACCTTGCGCAATGCATTGTCATCACTAATAAATAAAGAGAAAATGACCGCTGAAGCAATGCTTGATTTACGGGCCGAACGATTGAGTGTAGATGATTTTGTGAAGCTAACTAACCAGATAACCGCTAACAGGTAAACAGTTATTCTATAATGATCACAACCGGCTCACCATGTAATTTTTTTACCGAATGCGCCATCCGTTTAATAAACAAATAGTTTGCTGTGCCGCCAATTACAGCGCCTACAATTGGCACTAGTCTTTCGGCAGTGCGGGTGCCTAATATCATCAGCAATTTTTCGGCAATGCCTTCCATCATTGTTTTGGTAAGGGTAACGCCGGCCTCAACTTTTAACGATGTAGCTATGAATTGCATAAATTCATCGAAGCCTACCTGGTAGTTGCCCCTAACATTATACATAATTGCCATGGTAACACGAAATTGCTGGGTTATCAGGTTAACAAAGTCAAGCGGAACACCAACAACCATGGTTAACATGCCACCGGTGCCCGAAATAACGCCTGACCCAGCGGCCATATAGGCGCATTGCTCAATAAACTTATCAAGGCCCATTTTATCAACCCCGGCTTTTATATTGAGCTGGTTGATGCGGTCGAATATCTGTCTGAAGCCTTTTTCTGAAAGCCTGCCGGCCTGAATTTTCATATCGGCCCCTAATTTTTTAAATCTCATTGGTTCTATTTTACGGGATTTAACCCAGCACAATATCAACAGGCGATAAGCGTGCCAGTTTTAAAAAAGGAGCAAAATGTCATATTTTATTAATAAATGGTTGCGTCAGTGTTAATTACCTGGCATTTTCTAATTTTACATCCTTAAATAATTCAAAACGCTCTTGAAAAATAATATCCTTATTGTTGACGATATCCACCCGGTATTTATTGAAATGGCCGAAGCAAAAGGCTATGAATGCAATTATCAACCTAAAATTACCGCTGCTGAAGCGCTGGAAATAATTGGCGCTTACGCAGGACTGGTAATACGTTCCAAATTTAGAGTAGACAGAAAAGTGATCGATATCGCCAAAAACCTGCGCTTTGTTTGCCGGGCCGGTGCCGGCATGGATAATATAGACGAGCCATATGCTGCAGAAAAAAACATACAATTAATAAATGCTCCGGAAGGAAACATGGATGCAGTTGGAGAACATGCCGTAGGCCTGCTACTAGCCCTCATGAACAACTTTAACGTTGCCGACGAACAAATACGTTCAGGCAGTTGGCTGCGCGAAGCTAACCGTGGCTACGAGTTAAAAGGACGGACCGTAGGCATAATTGGCTATGGCTTTATGGGCAAAAGCTTTGCGAAGAAGCTATCGGGTTTTGACGTGAATGTTATTGCTTACGATAAATATAAAACCGGGTTCAGCGATAAATACGCCCGCGAAGTAAGCATGGAAGAAATTGTGAAGCATAGCGATGTGCTTAGCTTGCATGTTCCGCTAACCGCGGAAACGGAGGGATTGATAAATGAAGAATATTTGTTCCATTTTAAAAAGCCTATTTTCTTTATCAACACGTCACGTGGCAAAACCGCCCAAATAAGGCCGGTACTGAATGCCATAAAACAGGGTAAAATTTTAGGCGCTGGTCTTGATGTGCTGGAGGTAGAAAAATTCCCGGCGCTTGCCGAACAGGAATGGTTTGATGAGCTGAAGCAAAGCGGTAAAGTGATACTTACCCCCCACGTTGCCGGCTGGACGTTTGAATCGTACCGTAAAATCAGCGAGGTGATGGGCGGGAAGCTGCAAGTCTATAGTCCAAAGTCTTAAGTCGTTAGTCTTTTTGACTTCAGACTATAGACTTAAGACTCAGGACTTCAACATCACGTTATCTATCAATCTCGTCTTTCCAACCTTTGCGGCTACAAGGGCGACAATCTTTTCAGAATCCGGGGTTGCTGTATGCAGTGTTTCGCCATCGGCAATTTCAAAATAATCCAGTTCAACACCCGGTTCGGCGTTTATCAATTGGGCTGCTTCCTCCTTTAAAGCAGAAATGTCATGACTGTCAAATTTATCTTTAATAAAATCCAGGGTTTTTGACAGCACTAGTGCATGAAGCCTGTCATCTACAGAAAGATGAATATTTCTAGAACTCATTGCGAGGCCGTCAGTCTCGCGTTTTATAGGACACATTACCATCTTAACCGGCATGTTCAGCATATCAACCATTTTGCTGATGATCAAAAACTGCTGGTAGTCTTTTTGCCCGAAGTAAGCCGCATCCGGTTTAACAATATTAAAAAGCTTGTATACTACTTGAGTGACGCCCTGGTAATGCCCCGGGCGAAACTCGCCTTCAAGTAAATGCTCAGTTTCGCCTATGTTTAAATGCCATTGTTCATTGTCATCATACATCTCATTTACACCCGGATTGAACAAAATGTCGCAATTAACCTGTTCTAGTAGCTTAATATCGGCTTCAATGGTACGTGGGTATTTTTCCAGGTCTTTTGGATCGTTAAACTGGCTTGGATTTACAAATACGCTGCAAATAATAACATCGTTATGTTGTTGCGCCAGCTCGATTAACGACAAGTGCCCCTGGTGCAGCGCCCCCATCGTTGGCACAAAGCCAACAGTTTTGCCTGACGCCTTTATTGGTGATAAATACTGGCTTACAGCTGCTTTGGTAGTAAATATTTTCAATACAACAGAATTTAAAAAACGCGGTAAAGTTGTGCAATTGATTAATATTTACCAAAAGTTACTTGCATAATTGGTTGCCAGTTCATATAATAATGCTTATATTTGCAGACTCAAATTTTTGACTGACTTCTTTAATAAATTTAATAACTGATATAGTGATGGGTAAATCTAAGCTTCTGTTTATAACTCACGAAATGTCTCCTTTTCTTGAAATCTCAAAAATTGCTGAAATTACACGCCAGCTTCCGCAGGCTATGCAGGAAAAAGGTTACGAAATCCGTATCCTTATGCCGCGTTTCGGGAATATTAATGAGCGCAGGAACAGGTTACACGAGGTGATTCGCTTATCCGGAATGAACATTATCATTAATGATAATGACAATCCGTTGATCATTAAAGTTGCGTCTATCCCTGCTGCACGTATGCAGGTTTATTTCCTGGATAATGAAGAGTACTTTCAGCGTAAACATGTATTTGCCGATAAAGACGGTAAATTTTATGCTGACAACGATGAGCGCATGATATTTTTCTGCAAGGGCGCTTTGGAAACTGTAAAAAAACTAGGCTGGGCGCCGGATGTTATCCATTGCCATGGCTGGATGAGCGCATTAGTGCCTGCTTATTTAAAAACTACTTACAAAGACGACCCGACGTTTAAAAACTCGAAGGTTGTTTACTCTATTTACAAAAACGACTTTGCCGGGGAACTGGATGCTGATTTTTCGCAAAAAGCCGTTATGGGCGATATGAGCGAAAAACATACCGAGGTTTACAAACCAGGAAGCAATTCGGCATTATATGCCGGGGCTATACAATACAGTGACGGGATTGTGCTGGGTGATGAGAATATCGATGAGGATGTGTTAAATAATGTTAAAAACAGCAATAAATCGGTTTTAGAATTCGAATCGACCGCAGATTTCGAAAATTATTACAATTTTTACGACGAAATTGCCAACGAGGAACTGGCACATGTTGTATAAGCTTTGAGATCATATATGAAATTTTTCCGCTTAGACTTATTGACGTTGTTGATAAGTCTTTTTATTTTGAATAGTTGTAAAAACCAGGATACTATTGGCTTGGGTGTTAATTCACAAACCCAGGTTAATGGCACCTTGATTGATACTTCAACAATAGTTGTTAATACAGTTAAGGAAGATTCGGTAGTAACATCGGGGCTTACCAAGTTACCCCTTGGTTATTTCCAGGATCCAATTTTCGGCACCACGGAATCAAACCTGGCCGCTAGCCTTAGCCTGCCAGGGGCCACAGCATACGCACTTCCTTCAGGCACAATATCTATCGATTCAACAAGATTAGTACTACGCTATTCTGACGGTTTTTATGGCGACTCGGTAGCTTCAAGCTATAAGTTGAATCTTTACCAGTTACAAGAGGCATACAGCACGAACACCGGATATTACGGCAACAAAGTATGGAAAGTTAACCCCGCCTTGTTGGGTTCAATTACATTTAAGGCCCGCCCGCACGACTCGATTAAGATTAACAACATTATAAAAGGAAAACCCGACTCGCTGATAAAAGTAAAATCGCAGATCAGGGTGCCTATTGATAATAATTTCATAATCACCAATTTTTTTAATGCCAGCAGTGCAACGCTTGCTTCAAACAGTGTTTTCCAAAATTCTGTTAAGGGCTTATATTTAACCATTGATAAAACTTTGTCAACAGGTGCAGGCGGTACGCTTATGCTATCAAATACCGACTCGGTTAACGTTTATTGCAAAATAACCAATAACGGGGTTATTGACACGACAATAATAAAGTTGCCGATAAGCCAGTTTGCCGCGTCAATTACCCATACCTATTCAACAACTATTAATGCCGAGCTTGCTAACACAACCACCTCCGGCAATGTATTTTACCTGCAGGGACTTGCCGGCTTGCGTACGAAAATTAGCTTTCCTAATTTATTGGCCAACTTACGGAACGACCTGTTGAAAAACGGTGAAGATATTGTGTTAAACCGCGCCGAATTGGTTATTAGTCCGGCACCGGGATCCTATACCCAATTCCGGCCGCTGCCAAAAATCACCATGTACAGATTGGATATTGCACACCAGCGTGTTTTATTGGAGGACGCTGCCCCAGGCACAAGCGACCCCCGCGGACAAGGTGTAGGTGCCTTCGGCGGCTTCTACAACTCTAAAACAAACCAGTATCATTTTATAATTACTGCATATTTACAAGATCTGTTACTGAAAAAAACATCCGACTATGGCACTTTTATAGCCCCGGTTGATACACTTAACAAAAGCAGTGTTGATTATACAGCTACCCCTTCAATTGCGGCTAGGAGTGTTGCTGTTGGTTCAGACAAAACATCGCCTTACAAAATAAAGCTTAACATTATCTACACCAAGATAAAGCGGTAAGCGCTTATGACCATGTATTGGCGATAAATTAAGCATTACAAAAAGGGGAGATAAACAAGCTTGTTTATCTCCCCTTTTTCTTCAAATGCCTTAAATATTTTTCCGATCCGAATCTTCACTAAGTGATATTCGGAAAGTGCCGGCACTTTTTAAAATAATTTAATATTAACCATATCCGTTATAATCCAACAAATAATCATCAATGTTGTTATTTTTGCGCGGAAAACATTATTAAAAGAACTATCTATTTATGTGTGGAATTGTAGGTTACATAGGCTTCAGGGATGCTTACCCTATTGTTATAAAAGGGCTTCACAGGCTTGAATACCGCGGATATGACAGTGCCGGGGTATCTCTATTTGATAAAGAATTAAAAGTATATAAAAAGGCCGGCAAAGTTAGCGACCTGGAAGATTTTGTAAAAGATGTTGACCTTGGCGGCACAATTGGCATGGGCCATACCCGTTGGGCTACGCACGGCGTACCAAGCGACCGGAACTCGCACCCACATGCGTCGGGGAATCGCAAGCTCACCATCATCCACAATGGCATCATCGAAAACTATGGTAACATTAAGGAAACATTGCTGAGCAAAGGCCATGTGTTCACCAGCGATACGGATACCGAGGTACTGATACACTTAATTGAAGAAATACAGGACGTAACAGGCTTAGACTTGCAGGAATCTGTAAGGGTTGCCTTAAACAGGGTTGTCGGCGCCTATGCAATTGTAATAATGAGCGAAGACGACCCGGACCTGCTGATAGCAGCCCGCAAAGGCAGTCCGCTGGTAATTGGCGTTGGCAAAGGCGAGTATTTTGTAGCATCAGATGCTACACCTATTGTTGAATACACTAAAAACGTAATTTACCTTAACGACAACGAAATTGCCTACCTGCGCCGTGAGGACCTGCTTATAAAGAATATTGACAATACTGTTCAAACACCTTACATACAGGAGCTTGACTTAAAACTGGACGCGCTTGAGAAAGGCGGCTTTGATCACTTTATGCTCAAAGAGATATACGAGCAGCCCCGTTCAATACGCGATTGTATGCGCGGCCGTATCTATCCTGAAAAAGGCCTGGTTAAGCTGGGCGGGCTAAAGGAATATACCGAAAAGCTAAAAAATATCGACCGTATTATCATCGTAGCATGCGGCACATCATGGCATGCCGGTTTGGTGGGTGAGTATTTGATTGAAGAATATGCCCGTGTACCGGTTGAGGTTGAGTACGCTTCGGAATTCAGGTACCGTAACCCGATTATTACCGAAAAGGATTTGGTAATAGCTATTTCGCAATCTGGTGAAACAGCCGACACCATGGCGGCTATCGAACTGGCAAAAGAAAAAGGTGCAACCATCTTTGGTATCTGCAACGTGGTTGGGGCGTCTATTCCGCGAACTACACATGCAGGTGTTTATACGCATGCCGGACCTGAAATTGGTGTAGCATCAACCAAAGCATTCACTGCGCAGGTAACCGTTTTAACGCTGATGGCTTTTTACATTGCCCAGCAGCGCGGTGCTATTAAAGAAAGCAAGTTGGTTGAATACCTTACTGAACTGGATGAGATACCTGAACTGGTTGAGCAATGCTTAAAACTAAACGACCATATAAAGGACATTGCCTGGGAGTTTAAAGACTCTACCAACTGCCTGTTTTTAGGCCGTGGCAGTTCGTTCCCGGTAGCGCTTGAAGGTGCCCTTAAGCTAAAGGAAATATCTTACATACACGCCGAAGGCTACCCTGCTGCAGAAATGAAACATGGACCGATTGCCTTAATTGACAACGATATGCCGGTGGTGTTTATCGCCACTAAAGATTCATCTTACGGCAAGGTGGTGAGCAATATACAGGAAGTAAAAGCCCGCAAAGGCCACGTTATTGCCATTGTAACCGAAGGTGATACCGAAGTAAAGAGCATGGCCGATTACGTGATTGAGATACCGCAAACCGGCGAAGCATTTGTACCGCTGTTGGCAACAATACCGCTACAATTACTGGCCTACCACATAGCTGTAATGCGCGGCTGCAACGTCGACCAGCCAAGGAATCTGGCAAAATCGGTAACGGTAGAATAAGACTTTAAAGTAGGCAGTGAGCAGTTGGCAGGCAAAAGAGGTCGCTAGCTTAGGATTAAAAAATAAAGGTTGGTAATGTGCAAGTATTAAATACTGCAAATTGCCAACCTTTTTATTTGTAAAGTACGCAATTACTGCTCCCTGCCTGCTGCCAACTGATTACATGTGCGCTGCCATCGAACTCATTGCAGCGTCCATGTCAAGCTGCAGGCCTTTGGCTATGGCCATTCCGAGGCCAATATCAGCCCTGAACCAGTGGCAAAGCTGGCGGTTTACTATCAAATCCTTTTTAGGCCCGCCAATGCCTCCCATGGAGTTAACTATGTTGTGTATTAAATCGTGTTTGGCAGCATCGTCCATCAGGCGGTATAGATTGCCCGGTTGCGTATAGTGGTCGTTTTCGCCTTCGCCGTTGCGGTCGTACCAATCGGCTACGCCTGTGCCTAAGTCCCATGATGGCTCTTTGTACGCTTCATCAGCAACAATGTCGTCAAAGCTGTTAGGGAAATAGTTTGGCGCCGAGCCTTGGTTGCCATCAACACGCATCTGGCCGTCGCGTTCGTAGTTGTTCACGGCAAACGGACAACGGTTTACGGGTATCTGTTCATAATTACCACCCAAACGATGCCTGTGGGCATCAGGATAGGAAAGCAGGCGGCCCTGCAGCATTTTATCGGGTGAGTAGCCAATGCCATCAACCACATGAGCCGGTGCAAATGCAGATTGCTCCACATGTGCAAAGTAATTATCCGGGTTTTTGTTCAGCTCAAGTACGCCGACATCAATTAGTGGAAAATCGCCATGCGGCCACACCTTGGTAAGGTCGAAAGGGTTCCATTGGTAGGTTTTGGCCTGCTCTTCGGTCATAACCTGTATCTTCATATCCCACTGCGGAAAATTGCCGGCATCTATATTAGTCAACAGGTCGTGCTGGGCAAAGTCTGGGTTTTTGCCGCGCATTTCTCCCGCTTCCGCATCGGTAAAGTTTTTGATTCCCTGTTTAGTTTTAAAGTGGAATTTCACCCAATGCCTTTGGTTGTTGGCGTTTATCATGGAGAAGGTGTGACTACCAAAGCCATCCATGTGGCGGTAACCATAGGGCGTACCCCTATCGCTCATCAAAATAGTTACCTGGTGCAGGCTCTCCGGGTTCAACGACCAAAAATCCCACATCATGGTTGCGCTTTTACAATTGGTATATGGGTCGCGTTTTTGGGTATGGATAAAATCGCCGAACTTTTTAGGGTCCTTTACAAAGAATACAGGGGTATTGTTGCCAACCAAATCCCAGTTGCCTTCTTCGGTATAAAATTTCAAGGCAAAGCCACGTGGGTCCCGTTCAGTATCGGCCGAACCCTTCTCACCTCCAACGGTGCTGAAACGCAGGAAAGTCTTTGTTTCCTTGCCAATGAAGTTAAAAAGTTTGGCGCGGGTGTATTTTGAAATATCGTGAGTCACTGTAAAAGTACCGTACGCACCCGAACCTTTTGCATGCACTACCCGTTCAGGAATACGCTCGCGGTTAAAGTGCGCCATTTTTTCGTGCAGGATAAAGTCCTGTAATAATATAGGGCCTCTTGGGCCAACAGTCTGCGAATTCTCGTTCTCGTAGTAGGGTATGCCGGATGCCGTGGTGAGTTTCTTCTTGTTAGTTTCCATAGTAGTTTAGTTTTATAACAATCAAACTTCATCATAATAATTCAATAGAAAAAATCAATAATTACTATATTTGAATAGAGAAAATCTATAGTTTAGAGCCAAGAATCAAGAGACAAAAGCCAAGACAGAAGGAATATTCAAGGAATTTTCCTCTTGATTCCTGGTTCTTGACTCTTGGTTCTCCTCACAAACAAGCAAATTCATGACCATAACCCAACTTGAATACATAGTAGCTGTTGATACTTACCGGAGTTTTGTTGCAGCTGCAGATAAATGCTTTGTTACCCAGCCTACGCTTAGCATGCAGGTACAAAAACTGGAAGACACACTTGGCGTTAAGATATTCGACCGGAGCAAGCAACCGGTAACGCCTACCGAGATCGGCATCGAAATTATAACACAGGCCCGTATTATGCTGTCGGAAAGCGAAAAGATAAAGGAAATTATCACCGACCGGCAAAAGGAACTATCGGGTGAGCTAAAGGTTGGCATTATACCTACCATTGCGCCTTACATCCTGCCTAAAATACTGCACGGCTTTATAGAAAAATACCCCCAGGTAAAACTGATAGTCTGGGAGCAAACCACCGAGCAGATAATAGCGCAGTTAAAGCTGGGCGTAATTGATTGCGGCATACTATCAACCCCGTTGCACGAGAGCACGCTTACGGAAGTGCCTGTTTTTTATGAAAATTTTGTGGCTTATGTATCGAAAAACAGCAAGCTATCGAAAAAGAAAAACATTGTGCCCGACGATATTGATATGGAGGAGATTTGGATACTGAACGAGGGCCATTGCATGCGCGAGCAGGTTTTAAACATTTGCCAGCGCCGTAAGGCTACCCAGGGCTTTAAACATTTTGAATACAACACCGGCAGTGTTGAAACGCTAAAGCGCATGGTCGACCAAAACAATGGCGCCACCATTTTACCTGAACTGGCCCTGGCCGACCTTACCGATAAGCAACTGGACAAGGTACGCTACTTTAAAGCCCCCGAACCAGCCCGAGAAGTGAGCATAGTTATACAGCGTAATTTTTTGAAGCGCCGTATGATAGAGGCACTAAAAAACGAGATATTGGAATTTTTACCGAAACGCATGAAGAGCAAAAAGAAGAAAGAGGTGATGGAGATATGAGTGGGAGTCCGAAAGTCGGGAAAGACCGTAAAGTCAGTAAAGTTGGAGTATCAATTTAAAGCATTTCAAATAGATAAGTATCGGACAGCGCCCATTTAATAATACAATATGAAAGTTTGTTTATTGTCATTATTCCTATTATTTACGGTTTGCGCCTGTCAAAGGAATAAGCCGTCCGGTAAAAATTCAAATAGCGACACTGTAAACCGCAAGCCCCCGGTTAAATTCTCGTACGAACAATGGCTAAAACAAGCTGAAAAGGACCATGAAATTTATGCCGCTTTTGAGCCTTCAAAGAACACGATTGTATTACTTAGACGTTCGGTCGGTTTCGAATTTAGTGAGAATCAAGGTAAGACATGGTCGTGGTTGGGAAAAGAAATGGGGGGAATTAATGAAATTTCTGTTGATGATAAAGGGACGTGGTGGGCGATGGAACGTTGGAAGGGTATTCACGAACCAAGTTATTGCAGAATGTATAAGTCGGTGGATTTTGGAAAAACGTGGGAAGGTTATATTTTTAGTCCTCTGCTATTTTTTCCGTATCACATATATTCAAAACCAAATCAGCAGCTAACAGTAACAAATTATTGGGACAACAAAGTATATTCACTTTTAGGAAACGACCCGCGGCATCATTGGAAGTATATTAAACAATTACCAAAAGATGATGGAATGGCTGACGACTCGGTGGAAAATTACTTTATAGACAAACATCTAAGCGATGATAATAAGCTATACGTTAAACGAAAAAGCGGGAAAACTGATACTTTGATAGATTTCAAAAAAGCGGGCGCCATTTATAGTATTGAAAAAATAAAGGATATAATTTATGTAGCAGGTCCGGCGGTAAATTATGCTGATTCATCTTATTTTGCTATCATTAAGAATGAGCGCGTCGTAAAGGAGTATGTTATTCCGGGAGTAGATTTAAACATTTCAAAAACGCAATTTAACCATGTATTTTTGACAGCCACTACCGGGGCGTACCTGTTAAAAAATGACAAACTAATTCATATTTTTAAATAGACTGCCCAATCCAGCTAACAAACTCTCAAACGTTCGCCGCCTCCCCATTCAAAAAAATCCGCACATCCGCACATTCGCACATTTGAAATCCCTTACCTTTGCCCTATGGCTAATGTTCAATCTTTTGTAAATAACCCCTACCAGGAAAATACCTATATTTTGTTTGATGAAACCGGCGAGTGTGCTATTATAGACCCCGGTATGGAAACTGCATCCGAGCAAAACGCTGTGGTAAATTTTATCCGCAAAAATAACCTGAAGCCTGTTTTGCTGTTGAACACCCATTGTCACATAGACCATGTGCTGGGCAATAAATTTATCTTCGACCAATATGGCTTAAAACCAAAATTTCATGAGGGTGAATTGCCTCTGCTGGAAGCTGTATCAGCCTATGCGCCGACAATGGGCATACGATATGAACTTTCACCTGTGCCGGACGAGTTTTTGCCCGAAACAGGTAGCATAAGCTTTGGCAACACTACGCTGCATTTAATATTTGCCCCGGGTCATTCACCTGCGCATTTATGTTTTTATGACGAGGTTGGTAACCTGCTGATAGGCGGCGATGTGCTATTCAGGGGCAGCATAGGCCGCAGCGATTTACCCGGTGGCAACTTTAGCCAGCTGATTGATAATATCGAACAGAAATTATTCCGTTTACCGGGCGACTGCACCGTTTATCCTGGTCATGGCCCGGAAACTACCATAGAATATGAAAAGATGACCAACCCTTTTTTGAATTAAGCAATAGACTGTATCGCTGTATTGGTCAGTAGAGTAATACGGACGATACAAGGCTAACTCCTATCTTTTCGATAATATAAAAATGAGAACTCCTGTATCGCTTGTATCGGTGTATTGAGCAAGGTGGTGATACAGAACACTTGCAAAACAATCTGAAATAAGTTATTGGATCGTTGTATTAGTCAGTAAAGCAATACAGACAACACATAGACAACCCTTACCATTTGCAATAATATAAAAATGAGAATTGTTGTATCGCTTGTATCGGTGTATTGAGTAAGGCAGTGATACAGAACACGTGTAAAGTATGTCTGAAATTAAGTTATTGTATCGCCTGTATCGGTGTATTGAGTAATATAGTGATACAGAACAGTAGCAAATTGATTAAGTATTTATATCTATAAAGTTAATTGGCTTTGATAGCGGTATAGTATTCTCAAAACAACTTTAAATAGAATATATTGAAATATAAAATATTAATACCTGTGTATTACTGTATCACCACAGGGACTACTACACCGATACAAGTGATACAAAATCTATCAGCTTAAAACAGTAAAACTTTACAATTGACACATTTATCGTAGAACACAATTCCTTTTAGGAAGCGTGTATTCGGAATTAATTCTAAACAATTTATTCATAGATTTAAGCCAGCTAATAAATGGTGTTAATTAAATAAAATGGCAAAAAAGAATATTTTACGCTTTTCAATAATTACATTCATTACATCCTTTTTAATAAGCAGTTGTATAAAAGTTAAAGGTTTTACAAACGATGAGTTAAAATGGTTCATCCCCTATAATAAAACTGATACGGTTGTTTTCATATCAAATAAAGGGGAAATTGATACTGTGGTCTTTTTGAAAAAAGTTGCCTCCAGTGACACAGTTAGAAGCCTTGAGCGAGGATATTATAATACAAATTACTTAACTGTCACTTATACGCTAACCAAAGGAAGTTATCATCAGTTTGCCTTAATGAGCGATAGGAAAACTCGTTATTCGCAGGATATTCTTAATATATCGAAAACTTCGGATGGAACTAAAACGTTGGAGATAACATTCCTCGGAACCATATTTAACGGAAAAGAACTTAATAATATACGACAAGAAAATAAGAATGAGTACTATTTCGACAGCAGTAAGGCGACATATGTTGGTATGGATGAAGAACAAGGAAAAGCAATTAAAAATTTCACATTTGATGTTAGATTTGGTATTGTTAAATATGTTGATGAAAGAAATATTGAGTGGAATAGAAAATAAATTCATGCTGAAATGCTGCAGTAACAACATGGGGCATAAGCTATTAAATACAACTAATGTATCACTGTATCACCAAAGTGACCAGTACACCGATACAGGCGATACAAACTTTACCCGCCAGCCAACCGTTGCATAAATATTGCCAAAAAGCGATACCTTTAGGGCGTGATTGTGCTACCTCAATCATTAATTCAATAAATCACTAATTCACCATTATTGAACACGTCCATCTACATAGCCAAAAGGTATTTATTCTCGCGCAAAAAAATGCACGCCATCAATATCATTTCGGGCATATCAATGATTGGGGTATTTATTGGCAGTGCCGCCCTGATTATTATCCTGTCGGTGTTTAATGGTTTCGAAACAGTTATCCTATCGTTTTACAACAACTTTACGCCTGAATTGAAGATTGAGCCCAAACTTGGTAAATCATTCAATCCTAATACTGCGTATTTTAACTCGCTAAAAAACGACAAGAAGGTTTTCTCCTATATCGAGGTATTACAGGAAAAGGTATTGGTAAAGTATGATGGCCGCCCATTTATCGGCACCCTAAAAGGCGTGAGCGCACAGTTTATGAAAAAAGGCAAACTGGACAGCATTGTGCAAACAGGCTCGTTTACGCTTAAAAAAGATGGGACTAACTACGCAGTGATAGGTTCAATGGTGCAAAATAGCCTGGGCATTAGCGTACGCGACCAGTTTACCCCGATGGAAATATTCTCGCCAAACCGCAGCGCAGGTATTGGTGCCAACCCGTTAGATGCGTTTACTGTGCGGCCCATCAACGCATCCGGCGTTTTTACGCTGGGCCAGCAGTTTGACGACCTGGTAATAACCCCTATTGATTTTGCCCGCGATTTGCTGAACCAACCGGTAAACGTGACCTCGCTTGAGCTGAATTTTAACAAAGGGACTAAGATTGCCGACGTGCAGGAGGCCATACAGGATAAAATCGGCAAGGACTTTACCATCAGGAACCGCGCCCAACAGGATACCGAATTGTACAAAACGCTGAACTATGAGCGCTGGTTTATTTTTATGATATTGGTATTTGTATTAATTATTGCAATATTTAATATCATAGGTTCGTTAACCATGCTGGTTATGGATAAACGTAAAGACATAGCCATTTTAACCAGCCTTGGCGCAAATAAGCAGCTTATACAGGGCATCTTCTTTTTCGAGGGGATGATGATATCGATAATTGGCTGTTTGGCAGGTATTTTTTTCGGACTTGTATTTTGTATATTGCAGCAGCGTTTTGGTTTGGTAAAAATGGGCTCCACAAAATCAATGATAGATGCTTACCCGGTTACCCTAATGGCCGGCGATTTTATCCTTGTTTTTTTAACGGTGGGCATCATTGCGGTTATTGCTGCAGGCATAAGCGCGCGCTTAAGCATTAAAGGACTTAATGATATTAAACAGGACTTGTAAATTTAGGGAATGCATTTAAAGCGGATTAAAATTTTGGCGGGGCTGGTGATAATTGCGATATGCTCATGCAACGGCGGTGCCGATAAAACTCCACATGTGGTTTTTAAAGGCTTATACAGCTTTGGCCCGGGCGTTAATTCGTTTAAAGATTGCGACAGCGGCCGTGAGTTTTGGGTTACCGACAGCACCAAGCAAATGGAGCTAAAGTACTCGCAGCTAAAATTTGAAAAACCTTATGAGCCGGTTTATGTTGAAGTAGAGGGTGCAAAGATACACTCCAACAAAGAGGGCCTGAGCCTGGAATACGACAGCACTGTGGTTGTAAAAAAACTAATAAAGATAACGAAGGAAATCCCGGATGATATGTGTAAGTAGTTAATTAGCGATTGGAGAATAGAGACTAGTTAAACGCGGGAAAAAATAAAATAACGATTGCTTAGGGCTTTCTGCTCAACAAAATAACATGGAATCAAAACGTCAGCAAAAATTTGCAGGAGTAATACAAGAGGACCTTGCCGCCATATTTCAGCGCGAGGGCATGAGCTATTTACCAAACACGCTTATCACCATAACCAAGGTAAGGGTAACGCCTGATTTGGCTATTGCAAGGGTATTTTTAAGCTTTTTTAAGAATGACAACGCACAGCTGGCGCTGCATACCATCAAATCGCATGCATCCGAAATAAGGTACAAGCTGGGCGCACGTATAAAAGACCAGGTACGCATAATACCACAACTTGAGTTTTTTGTGGATGATACCGGCGAATACGTGGAGCGCATGGATAAGATTTTTGATAAGATAAGCAAAGAAGACCGGCAACCCGAAACCGAATAATTTAGATGGACGCTACCCAACGGTTAGCTGCTTATATTGGTTCGCATTTAGATTCCACCGGCAAAGTGGTGGATTTTGATGCTGTGTCAGACAGGCTCTATCATTTCAATTTTACGGCATCGAACACCGAACTGGACGAAGCTACATTTTCGGACACCGTTAAATTTAGCGCCTGGGTAAACCAACAACTTAGTGATAACAAGTGCCGGTATGGCGTAGGCGGCTACATGGAGCACCGCACTATTTATGCCCGCAGCGCACACTTTGATACAGATGACGAACCACGCCGCCTGCATTTGGGTGTTGATATTTGGGCACAGGCTGGTACAGCGGTTTATTCACCTTTGGATGGAATTGTCCACAGCTTTCAAAACAACAATAACTTTGGCGATTACGGGCCAACTATCATCCTGGAACATCAGCTCGATGGCTTAAAGCTTTATAGCCTATACGGTCATTTAAATACCGAAAGTTTGGATGGATTGTATATTGGCAAACCTATCAGCAAAAATGAAAGGATAGGCAGCTTTGGCATGATGAATGAAAATGGCCATTGGCCGCCGCACTTACATTTTCAGCTTATGCTTGATATGGAAGGCAAAAAGGGCGACTATCCCGGGGTTTGCCGCTTTTCTGAAAAGGTTATCTACCAAAAAAACATTCCTGATCCGCAATTGATCTTGAAGTTTCCGAAGGCTGTTAACTCCCTCTAACAACCGGGCTAATTGTAATCTAAATTATCGCTCTTACACTTTTGGGTAAAGCCATCATCACACCTTTCGAGGTCCGTTCCTTAAAAGGAACGGCAATGATCAAACAATCATATTTCATTCATTGCCGTCTGGCTTTAGCCGACGGATCAAAAACAAGAGCAACATCCGGCTTTACTCAAATTGTGGGATGTGATCTGATCGGAAAATGAGTAGGTATTGAATCATTAAAGCGCTGTTCTGACCTGCGCTTCGAACCCGGCGAATTGCCGGGAACTATTTATATTTGCGTTAAGCATCTAACCAATTATGGCTGAACCGAATTTTTACGATAGCGTTTACGAAGTAGCCAGACTGATACCCAAAGGCCGGGTAACGTCATACGGTGCCATTGCTGCTTATTTGGGCACCAAGGGCTCGTCGCGCATGGTTGGATACGCTATGCAGGCAGCAGGCAGGGTACAGCCGCCTGTGCCGGCACACAGGGTGGTAAACAGGCAGGGCTTGCTGACAGCCAAATTTCATTTCGGCGGCAATTTGATGGAAACTTTACTTGAAAATGAGGGCGTAAAAGTTGTTGACGACCAGGTGCAGGACTTTAAAAATGTTTTCTGGGACCCATCAATAGAGTTGGCGCTATAGCGTCAAACCTGTAGAGACACAATACTTGTGTCTCGGAACCCGCATTGTGAAAAGAAAAACTATTTATTTATCAGAGACACAAGTATTGCGTCTCTACAAAAAAAATCCGATTATAATTTTGCCATGCTATGCACACTGTCGCCGCGGTAATCGGTAACCAGCCAGGTCAGCAGCAGGCAATTGCCAAATATTACGTAAAACAACTTGCCGTTGGCATTACCATCGAACAATGTGTAGGCCAAAATAATTACGGCTACGGCAACAACAAATTCGATCAGTTCATGAATGCTTACAGGGATAATTTTTACCAGTCCCATGGTTGAGTCGGTTAATAAAGTAAGCGCCAGGTGTGCCGCGCCCAATGCATAAGTAAAAGTTGCCAGGGTGCCTGTAAAGCCAAAAATTATTGGCGATGCCAGTAAAAATACACAAACCAGTATATCTATTATTCCGTGAACTTTGGGCGACATGAATTTCATAACTGTACGTTTTATTTGTTTGCGGGTAACTAATCTACAATTTTATATTTAATATACAACACTATTAATCAATGTATTGCAGCAATTCCACCCGGTTGCCAAAAGGATCGTGGAACGAAAACCTGTTGCGGCCCGGAATTACCGCCTCCTGCAATACTTGTACGTTGTGTTTTTCCAAATGTTTCGCCGCCGCATCAAGATTTTTCACCTCGAATGCAATATGTCGTATCGATTGCGGTTTCGGTGGTTCGATACCAATATGTAACTCGATATCAGCCACCTGGAACCAGTAACCGGGTGCGCCAAAAACGTCGGGGCGATATTTTTCGGGCAGGCCGATTACATCCCGGTAAAAGAGCCTTGCTTCTTCAAGTTTTTCGGGTGGTACACAAATATTAACGTGGTCAGTGCGGGTAAATTCAATCATTATTCGTCTTCGGCAAAGGTGAGCACATAGTTGTTATTATCCAGTATCGAAAACTCGGTGGCGCCGTAAAAAGTGATCTCCAACCCCTTTAATACAGTTACCTGGTATTTTATCTTCTCAAAGTACTCCCGTATCTTTTTTATTTTAATGTAAAGCAATTGTGAGGCGCCATTTTGCCGGCTTATCTCGGGCAGTTCTTCGCCCAAGCTGCTGAACGACTGGAACATCATAGTAACGCTGCCATTAACCATCATCACCCAGTCGAATCTGTCGCCGGTTTCGGGCATGTTCATTACTATTTGAAAGCCTAAGGCGTCATAAAACGCAACGGTTTCGCGCATGTTGTGGGTGAAAATGTTGGGGGAAATGCTTTCCATAAGTTTGATTTTAGATGGATTATTTCTTTACAATTGAAAGAGGAAAATTACAAAAATGAATTTAATCTATATTGTAACTTGCGCTTAAAATTCCGGATTAATTAGGCGCTGAAATTGAACGATGAGATCCGAATCCAAATAAATCACTAATTCACCCACTCACTAATTCACTAATTTGCTAATTCACTAAATAAACACCTATGGGAAAGCTGATTGACGACTTTGAAAGCTACCGCACCAAAATGAACGACCGGATAATGGAGTCGTCGAACACTAATATCAAACGTTTTTTCGCGCTGGATACCACTACTTATGCCGACGGTGCGCTTAATGTAAAAACGAAAGAAATGCTGGGCCTGGTAGCATCGATGGTGCTGCGCTGTGATGATTGTATTAAATACCACCTGGGCAAATGCCACGAAGCAGGCGTAAATCATGATGAAATGAATGAGGTATTTATGATTGCTAATTTGGTAGGTGGCTCAATTGTGATTCCGCATTATAGAAGAGCGGTGGAATATTGGGATGAGTTGAACGAAGCGAACTAACATTGTTGTCATTGCTAGGAACGAAGCAATCGCGAACTATGCAAGTCCGATCTGCAAAGTTCGCGGTTGCCGCGCTCGTTCCTCGCTCGCAATGACAATTTTTATAAATTATTACCGTAAATAACGATATGGAAACTAAAGAAATACACCGCTGCCGCTGGGCCGGAACAGACGAGCTCTACATAAAATATCACGACGAAGAATGGGGTAAGGAAGTCCACGACGACCATACTTTATTTGAGTTCCTTATTCTCGAATCGGCCCAGGCCGGCTTAAGCTGGATAACCATACTGCGCCGCCGGGAAGGTTATAGAAAAGCCTTCGCAAATTTTGATGTAACGAAGGTCGCCGAATTTACCGATGCCGATGTGGAACGCTTGATGAACGACGCGGGCATTATCCGCAACCGTTTAAAAATACTCGCGGCCATTAATAATGCGAAACTGTTTATTGAGGTGCAAAAGAAATTTGGCTCGTTCGATAAATATCTGTACAGCTTTATGCCCGATGGAAAGTCAATCAATAATCATTCGGGGCTTACTCCGGCCAGTACACCCATATCCGATGCCATTAGCAAGGACATGAAAAAGCGCGGCTTCAAATTTTTCGGCACCACCATTTGCTACGCCCACATGCAGGCTACAGGAATGGTTAATGATCATGTGCCGCAATGTAGTTTTAAATAGAGGATTACACCGATTGTTTTGATTACACTGATTACCATTGATTTTAAAAAACCGCATTACTGTTGAATTACTCGACAACATAATTGTATTTTTGAATTCACTCAAATGGTTAACGGGTTAGCTAAAGCGTAGCAAATCTGTGTAATCAAAACAATCGGTGAAATCATTTAAATACAATGAAAAAACTATTTCTTTTGGATGGCATGGCGCTTATTTACCGGGCGCATTTTGCCTTGAGTAAAACTCCGCGGTTTACATCAAACGGGTTTAATACATCGGCGGTTATGGGCTTTACCAATACACTGCTCGAGGTTTTACGAAAAGAGAAACCCACCCACATGGCGGTGGTATTTGATACCGATGCCCCAACCGAACGCCATACCGACTTCGCAGACTATAAAGGCCACCGTGAAGCCATGCCCGAAGATTTGAGCAAGGCCCTCCCCTACATATTTAAAGTGGTACTGGGCTTCAATATCCCGCTTATAACTTCTGATGGTTTCGAGGCCGATGATATTATAGGCACCCTTGCCAAAAAAGCCGAAGCAAAAGGTTACCAGGTTTACTGTATGACTCCTGATAAGGATTTCGCGCAACTGGTATCGCCGAACATATTTATTTACAAGCCCGCCCGCATGGGTAACGATATGGAGATATTAGGCGTAAAGGAAGTGCTGGAGAAATGGGAAATTGAACGCGTAGAGCAGGTGATAGATATTTTGGGGCTTTGGGGCGATGCAGTTGACAATATCCCCGGTATCCCGGGCATTGGCGAAAAAACGGCTAAGCTGCTTATAAAACAATATGGCTCAATGGAGGAAATCATCGCCCATAGCCACGAATTAAAAGGCAAGCAGCGCGAAAACGTTGAAAACTTTGCTGCCCAGGGCCTGATGTCGAAAAAGCTGGCTACCATAAACCTGAATGTGCCTGTTGAACTGGATGAGGCGGGATTGGAAATGTGCGCCCCAAGCAAAGATTTACTGGAGCCATTGTTTGCTGAACTGGAGTTCCGCACGCTGGGCAGGCGTGTTTTTGGCGACGATTTCAGTATTACCGAAACAAAGGCAGTATCCATCCAAACCGACCTATTTGGGAATGCAGTTGCCGAAGGCCGCACCACCATGTCGGTCGATGTGCAGGATATTTACGAGCCACCTGTTCCGGTTGATATCAAAAACATCAACACCGTACCACACGAATACCATTTAGCTGATACTTTCGAAAAGCGTGCAGAGTTAATCAACCTGCTGAAACAGCAAAAAGATTTCTGTTTTGATACTGAAACTACGGGTACAGACGCCAATAATTGCGAATTGGTGGGCCTTTCGTTTGCCGTAAAAGCAAGCGAGGCATGGTATGTGCCCGTACCAGTTGATGATGAAGGGATCAGGAAGATTGTCGCCGAATTTAAGCCTGTACTGGAAGATACATCAATCGGCAAAACAGGGCAGAACCTGAAGTTCGACATATTGATGCTGAAATGGTATGATGTTGAGGTAAAAGGCGACCTGTTTGATACCATGATGGCGCATTACATTATCGACCCGGATACCCGCCATAACATGGATATCCTGAGCGAAAATTATTTAAGTTACAAACCGGTTTCCATAACCGAACTGATTGGCGCCAAGGGCAAAAACCAGGGCAGCATGCGCGATGTGGAGATTGAAAAGATAAAGGAATATGCAGCTGAAGATGCGGATATCACCCTGCAGCTGCGCACCGTTTTTGAGCCCAAACTAAAAGAAGCCGAGGCCGAAAAACTAATACACGAGATTGAACACCCGCTGATTTACGTATTGGCTGATATTGAATACGAAGGTGTAAAAATAGACCATGACACCCTCCGTGAGTTCTCGAAAGAACTAGAAACAGACATAGCCAAACTAGAGAAAATAGTTTATGAAAAGGCTGGCGTACGTTTCAACATAGCATCGCCAAAACAACTGGGAGAGGTGCTTTTTGAAAAACTGATGCTTGACCCGAAGGCCAAAAAGACCAAAACCGGCCAATACCAAACCGGGGAGGATGTGCTGCTGTCGCTGGCTGCAAAAAGCGATATCGTACGCGATATTTTAGATTACCGCCAGCTGCAAAAACTAAAATCGACCTATGTGGATGCCTTGCCAACCATGGTTAACCCCAAAACCGGCCGGGTGCACACGTCATACAACCAGGCGGTAGCAGCAACCGGGCGTTTAAGCTCAACCAACCCTAACCTGCAAAACATCCCCATAAAAACCGAACGCGGCCGCGAGGTGCGGAAGGCATTTATCCCACGGGATAGCGGGCATACCATCGTATCTGCGGATTATTCGCAAATAGAGCTGCGCATTATTGCCGAAATAAGCAAAGATGCCAATATGATGGATGCGTTTGTAAACAACCTGGATATTCACACCGCAACTGCTGCCAAAGTGTATGGCATCGGGCTTGACGAAGTAAGCAGCGAACAGCGACGGAACGCAAAGGCGGTAAACTTTGGGATTATTTACGGGCAGTCGGCATTTGGATTATCGCAAAGCCTGGGCATACCACGTAAAGAAGCAGCCGAGATTATTGAAAACTACTTTGCGCAATACCCGGGCATAAAAAACTACATGAGCGATACCATGAACTTTGCCCGTGAGCATGGGTATGTGTGTACGCTGATGGGCCGCCGCCGCTATCTGCGCGACATTAACAGCGCTAACCAAACCGTACGTGGTTTTGCCGAACGAAATGCCATTAACGCTCCCATTCAAGGTTCAGCAGCGGATATGATTAAAATAGCGATGATCAACATCCACGGCGAGTTTTGCCTGCGAAAACTGGATGCCCGCATGACCATGCAGGTACATGACGAGTTGGTGTTTGACGTACCCCACCACGAGGTGGAAATAGTGAAACCCATTATTATGGAGAACATGAAAAACGCCATAAAAACCACTGTACCGATTATGGTAGAGATTGGAACGGGTGTAAACTGGTTAGAGGCACACTAATTAATTGGTGAATGGGTGAGTTGGTGAATTAGTGAATTTTTTTCGGCAATAGATTAATGATCGATCAGATCAATTCGCTCTTAAAACATTTTCGCCAACCATAAATACCGGGAGTGAACCAAGGTTTAGTATCCTGTCGTGAAAGCTTTTGATATTGAATTTTGTGCCCTCCC
Source organism: Mucilaginibacter flavidus (assembly GCF_024055575.1). Lineage (GTDB taxonomy): Bacteria > Bacteroidota > Bacteroidia > Sphingobacteriales > Sphingobacteriaceae > Mucilaginibacter > Mucilaginibacter flavidus. The sequence goes on from NZ_JAMXOE010000005.1 coordinate 24,633, forward strand.
GCTTTTGTAAGGTTTGTTTCCATTGCATTATCTGGCCGGCGCCGTATTTATAAGTAATACATTGTGCCGGCCAGCGTTTTACACGGGCAATTTCGCGCAGGGCTATGTCGTCCTGGTTTTTAATGTTCTTTTTCCAAAAGGCAAGCGCCTGTTCGTCTGTCCACCCGTAATAGTTAAGGCCGATATCCATAGGTACACGTACCGAACGTACAATATCCCACTCCCATTTACCGAGCTCATCGTACGGTGTTTTATAAACGCCTACATCTTTGCCCAGTTCTTCCACATACGCCCCCCAGCCTTCTTCGAGGCCTAAAAAGTAAAAAAGCTGGTGCACGCCTGATTGCTTAACGTCGGAATTAATTGACGACTTATAATGATGCCCCGGCACCGCTTCATGCAAAAAGAGCCAGTCGAACTGGCGTTTATTATACGGTTTGCCAAACAGGTTGTAGTAAAACACATTGTTGTCATAATAGCCCGGCGTTTGTGCCATTACGGCGTTGGCGCCCTGCTCAATTTTTAATGCCGGTATTTTATGCGGACTAAATACATTGCCCAGGTGGTTGTAAACAATATCTTTAGTGTGCTCAAACTGCTTTTGTACTTCCTTTGGGTTGGCAATAAAAAACTCTTTGTCATTAAGGTGTTTGTAAAAGGCAGCTTCGCTTAGTCCGCTTTGTTTTTGAATGGCTTCAATATGTCCTTTTACCCTTTCAACCTCACTAAGGCCAAACTTGTAAATATTGTCCGGCGTAACGTTTGCGCTTAGCCAGTTTTTTAAAAAATATGTGTACCAAGCCTTGCCATTAGGTATAGAATGCAAACCCGCAGCTGAAATTTCTTTGGGCTTATTGGCAGTCCATTGTTTTTCTAATGCCAGTCGCTCAAGGTTCAAATCGGTTTCGTAGGCAATCAATTCATAATCCTGCATTTGGCTGGCGGTCAGGCCTGCTGTGCTGATATTTTTCTGTTCTGATTTTATCGCTTCAAAAAAATCTGTTTGCTTTTTGATTTCGTCGGCCGGTTTGATTTGTTTCAGCATATTAACGTAGCTGAGCTCCAGTTGCGGAATTTTAAGTGCAGTGTAGCCTTTTACAAATTTGGCAGCAAACTGGTTAAAGTCCGGCTGATTTTTAAATCCTGACAGACAAAGCAAGCACACAACTAAATAAGCTGATTTAATTTTCATAAGTACCTTGGTTTTAATTAATGCGGACCCAATTTACATTAATGTATCGCAAACTTACTTTTAAAATTACGCGTTATCATCACCCGTTAAGTGGGATATTTAAAGTCAATTTTACGGCTATTACGAATTTTTAGCGCGAAGCACATACGCATCCATGGGTATGATTCCGGTAAAAGCTGGATTTAAGTACTTTTTGGGCCAGCACTTCTATTTTAGCGGCGAAGCTGGTGCAGGGTTTGAACTGAGCGATTTTGGCGCATTTAAAAATGGCGAGTTTGGCATCCCTAAAAGCACCAAACTTATATGGTCTCCGGGTGTGGGTTACACGGTTAAGTCGTGGGATTTTGGGTTGCGCTATGAAAATTTCTCGAGCTCAAAGACATTTGCCGGTGAAAAAAACAATTACGGCACTGTTAGTTTGCGTGTTGCACATAGTTTTGGCTTATAAAATCGGCAAATAAAATTGTTCGAAACAAGAAGCGCCCCTGATGGGCAGGGGCGCGTTCTAACCAATTATAAACCTAAATTATGAGAAGACTTTTTTAATATTTTGATGGTGTAAAAGTAACACTATCTTTTTATATTATCGTAATTAAATTGTAATTTTTTCGTGTTAAATCAATTACGCCTTATTCACATTACAAAAATACAAACATTTTATTAATAATATAATAATTTTTCGTTTTTTTTCAAATTTATCTAATCAATTTCAGATCGCTGGCGTTTTTTATCTAAAAAATGGACAAAATTCCACTATATAACTCGCGAAATAGCGCATTTTAAGCAATATTACCTTAATGTTAATTCATAAACCAAGATATTTGTTGAATTAAACACAGCATAATTCAACAAAATATCGAATTAATCACCAAAAAACGGAAGCGAAATTTATATTTTTTCGATTTTTAAGATTATTTCTCTGTTCGTAAGTGAAAAATTCACTCAAGCAAGCAAGAAAGCTGTCATTCTTTCAATTTACATATACGTTTGGTGAGTTAAACGTGTATAATTGTTCATCCCCGTCATAAAATATTGCACAAACCAAACATCAAAATAAAAATGCTTCGCCATTTTTGCGCATAATTGATAAATAAAGCAATGCAAAACAGCCACAATCCAAAAAACCACCCGGAACTTACACCGCTAACTTTATGGATAATGACTGTGGCCACTGGCCTTATTGTGGCAAACCTGTACTACAACCAGCCATTACTCGATGACATGGCCAATACTTTTCATACTACCAGGGCTAAAGTCGGGCAGGTTTCTATGCTTACTCAAATTGGTTATGCAACCGGCATGTTCTTTTTGGCACCATTGGCCGATATGGTAAAACGCAAGCGCCTGATGATGGTGGTTTTCGCCTTTATTGTTTTATCCCTTATAATAACTGCGCTATCTCCGTCAATTAATATACTTGTAGCGGCAAGCTTTTTCCTGGGGGCCGCATCCATGATTCCGCAGCTATTGGTGCCTATGGCGGCGCACCTTGCAAAGCCCAGCGAACGCGGTAAAAAAATTGGCGTTATAATGAGCGGACTGTTAATAGGTATATTATTGTCGCGCACGTTTAGCGGATACATTGGCGACTATTTTGGATGGCGGGCTGTGTACTACATAGCCGCCGGGATAATGCTGCTGATGTGGCTAATGATCGGTCTGTTTTTGCCAGAAGTTGAGCCTGAATATAAAGGCACCTACAAAAAGCTGATGATTTCGCTTATAGATTTGGTGAAGAACGAACCGAAATTGCGTCTTGCTGCTTTGCGTGGAGCACTGTGTTTTGCCTGCTTCAGTGCCTTCTGGACAACCATCGTGTTCCTGCTAAAACAAAACTTTAACATGGGCAGCGGCGTAGCAGGCGAATTTGGCCTTGTTGGCGCTTTCGGTGCATTGGCTGCCGGCTTAATGGGCAGGTTGAGTGATAAAATGGATGCGTATAAATTATCGGGCTTTACTTTATTGCTGATACTGGTCTCGTTTATCATCTTTTACTTCTCAGCCTATAGTATTGTTGGATTAGTTATAGGCGTAATTATTTTAGATATGGGTGTGCAGGCAACCCACATTTCAAATCAATCCATAATATTTGCCTTAAAGCCCGAAGCGCGCAACCGCATCAATACCATTTACATGGTTACTTATTTTATTGGTGGTTCCATCGGCACCTCGTTTGCCACACAGCTCTGGAAAAACTACCAGTGGACAGGGGTATGTATTACCGGTGCAACATTATCCATCATTACGCTCATCATCCATTTTGCAAACCACACCAGAACTTCCGGAAAACCCGCAACCGCTTAATTTTTTGACTACTGTTTACAACAACTGTACTAAAATTTTAACACTGAAAGGTTTGGTCGATGTAATTCACTCCGACACCGGTTTGTTTATTTTACGTTGATTTTCAGCGAGTTGTAAAAAACATGTTTGTATGTTGATGTATAACTTCGGCTACATTAATTTTTCTGGCACTGATTTGGAACAGTACATATCAAATGCAATACAGGATGGCACTCGATATCAGGAAACATCGCGAAAGCGGAGAGAAAGAATGGGAGAACCCTGTTGAGCCGGCAAACACTTCGGACGAGCGGGATAAGGAACAACTGTTGCGGCAATATAAAGAAGCTAAACGCCGAAAAGATAATTTAACCGAAAGTGAAGACGATAAGACCGGGAAAACTAACAAATAGACTAAAGACATTAACCATGAAAACTTACAATAAACCCGCCCCAACCAAAATACTGGCAAAGTTTGATAATGAACTTAAGAATTTGCTGGCTAACGATTTAAAAGAATTTATGGCCGCAACCCATTTTTAATGCGCAAGAAACAGGCTATGACGCAAAACACTTTGTTTGTGGCCTGACCATCATATATCTATTCTATCTACCGAAAAACAGTAAACAACATCACCTATGAAGACGATAGAGCTTTGCAATATGCAGGGCTCTATTTTTTTGTGGCGTATTTTATGATAAATTCTGCGGTTTTAGCTGAGGCTCCGGGTTTGCCCATTTTTACGTCAAGCTCGTCATAGTCTGCAAGCATTTTTTTGCGATATGCTGTATTGTTTACTATCGCATCAAGTTCCGCGCTAATTTTCTCGGCCGAGCAATCGGCCTGTATCAATTCATTAACTACTTCGCGGTTCATTATTAAATTAACCAGCGATATAAACTTTATTTTAACCACCATGCGGGCTATACCTATAGATATAGGGTGCCCTTTATACACCACCACCTGCGGAACGTTAAATAATGCAGTCTCCAAATTGGCAGTGCCCGATGCTACAATAGCAGCTTCGGCGTTGTTGAGTAAATCATAGGTGGCATTAAAAACAACCGGTATATTTTCGCTGCGAATAAATTGTGTATAATAATCGACAGTAAACGAAGGGGCGCCAGCTATAACAAACTGATGATTTGGAAACTTTTCGATAACGGCAATCATTTCCGGCAATAGCCTACTAATTTCCTGCCGGCGGCTGCCGGGTAGCAATGCAATTATTTTTTTTGCAGGAAGACGATGGTTACCCGCGAAGCTTTCATCCGGCTTAAATGCCGCCACAGCATCAAGCAGCGGGTTGCCTACATAATCAACCTCCATTCCCCAACCCTTATAAAAATCAACCTCAAAAGGCAAGATGCAAAACAGGTGATCGACAATCCGTTTTATTTTTAAAACCCGTTTTTGGTTCCAGGCCCACACCTTAGGTGAGATATAATAGCAAACCAGAATGTTGTTCGCTTTGGCAAACTCAGCAATTTTCAGGTTAAAGCCGGGGAAGTCAATCAATATCAATACGTCCGGCTGCCATGTCGTAATATCATGCTTACAGGCTTTAAGGTTTTGTAAAATAGCATTCAGGTTAAGTACCACCTCAATGAAACCCATAAAAGCCATGTCGGCATAATGTTTTACCAGTGTACCGCCTTCAGCCCGCATCAGGTCGCCGCCAAAATAGCGGAACCCAGCCTGGCTATCGTACTCTTTCAGGGCCTTCATCAGGCTTGCGCCATGCAAATCGCCCGATGCCTCGCCGGCTACCAGGTAATATTTCATCGTGCGCGTACTTTAAACATAAACAATACCAACATAATAGCAAATGTGGCCAGCATTACCCCCCTTGTAGTTTTGTCCAAATCCTTTTTAACGGTAAAACGCAACATCAATAAATTCAAAGCAATAGCTATAACATATGGCAGCGCCGGTTTGTTGATGAGATCAACATTGTTTTTTAATAAAGATGCTACCAACCACGCAATGGCCGGAAACGGAAGGGCGAGCAGAACGCCCATGAGCATGGTATTTTTGTATTGCATTTACTTATACGTTAAATTCCCAGCTATTTAAAACCGGGATGGCATGGTGAGCTGTCATATCAAACTGCACAGGCACTACCGATGCATAATTATGCTCGAGCGCCCAAACGTCGGTATCTTCGCCATTGTCGCTGGTTTGAAACACGCCCGTTAGCCAGTAATAAGGGCGCTTGTGCGGGTCGGTACGCTCATCGAATTCTTCGGCCCATTTTGCGCTAGCCTGTCGGCAAATTTTTATCCCTTTAATATGTGGCCCTGCGGGGAAGTTTACATTAAGTAAAGTAGCGGTAGGCAAACCATTTTGTAAAACCTGCAGTGCAATTTCCTTAACAAATTTTAAGCAATGGCTAAAATCGGCATCCATGGTATAATCATCAAGCGAGAAACCTATTGACGGGATGCTTTCAATAGCCCCTTCAACCGCTGCCGACATGGTGCCGGAGTATAATATATTAATGGAGTTGTTTAACCCATGATTTATACCCGAAACACATAAATCGGGCTTTTTACCTTTAAATATCTTGTTTACTGCCAGCTTAACGCAGTCAACCGGGGTGCCTGAGCAGCGGTACATCTCAATACCTTCGTAAATATCAACCGGATCAAGTCGTAAAGGTTTACCTATGGTTATGGCATGTCCCATGCCTGATTGCGGACTATCCGGCGCAACTACTACCACACGACCAATTTCGGCCATGGTTTCCAGTAAGGCTTTAATACCAGGGGCAGTTATGCCATCGTCGTTTACTACAAGTATAGTGGGTTTGGCTTTTGTCATTTGGCACAAAATTAGTTATATTTGATTTATGCTTGCCGTTGAAAAGAAAAAGAAATACACCGTTGCTGATTATATGCTGCTGGAGGAAGGTGCGCCTTTTCAATTAATTAATTATGATTTAGTTATGTCACCAGCTGCGAACCCTGTTCACCAAGCGATTGTTGCGCGCCTGTCGCAATTAATACTTAATTTTTTAGAACTTAAAAATATAGGAGGCTACACTGCCGGTACAGTTGATGTGGTTTTTGATGAAGGAAATGTACTTCAGCCGGACTTTCTATATATTACGCCAGAGCGTGAGGCAGATATCGTTAAAAACAAAATTGAAGGTGCGCCCGATTTGACCATAGAAATACTTTCGCCATCCAATGCCTACTACGACCTTCGACAAAAAAAAGATGTTTACGAAAAATATGGCGTAAGAGAATATGTAATTATCGACCCTATTGTTCAAACAATAGAATTATATGCTTTAATGGACGGAAAATATTATTTACATAAAAAAGCAAAAAAACCGGAGCATCTTGATTCCCTGGTATTGGCCGGGTTTACTTTTGATTTGAATAAGATATTCCGATAATTACACTATATCACCTTCTTCACCCCCGGCATCAATACCACCAGCCCGGCCAGTAAAAAGCTGCCAACAACAGCAACCGGTGCAACCACCAAAAGTTTCAGCACAGGGTCAATATTCCAGTTATGCACCGCAAGTGAAGCTGAAATTACTACCAGCGGATGAAAAATATAAACAGCGAAAGTATACCGGGACAATTTTGCCAATAAAGGTGATGACCTGTTCCACAATTCTCTGCCAAAAACCAACAGCGCAGTAATAATTGAAAAGCCGATAAGCTGCTCCCATACAGCATATAAAATTGCCTGGAAGTGAAATCCGCCAGAATACCATTCGCCGGGCATATGGAATTTTGTCTGGATGATATAAAACACCGGGAAAAACATTAATAAAAAAAGAAAGAAGAAAAAAAGTTTTTTCCCTGTTTTAAATGTGAGTGTATTTAGCCAGTTATTTTTATACCCCACCAGCCCTAAAATAAAAAGCGTAATGTATTGCGAGAAGTGTGCGGGCTGAAACCCTAAAGGCTTTAACACCCAGCCCACCGGTAGCCGGGTGCGCACAAAAAAGCTGGCTATGCCAACTGCCGCCGCAAATAACATAATTGCACCTGCTGAAGGCGCTGCGAGCGGCTTTGGCACCCAATTCTTAGTGCAGGCTCGTACAGCCACATAGACCAAAGTAAACAACAACAATGCAGCGACAAACCAAAGCACACCAAAATCAATCCACGGATGGAAACCGCCGAGGTATTCCAGGTAAGTAACATGCTGCCCGTATCCAAAGTAATAAACAAGGTAACTTAACAGCGGGGAAAGTATGAACGAATAGAAAACCAATGGTACACCCAGTCTCAACAACCGGTCGGTTATAAACTTAGCTGCACCCTTCCTGTCATACGACGGTTTTATAAAATAAGCCGACAGGAAGAAGAAAAAGCCCATAAAAAACGCCTGGTTGACGCTCACAAAAATGGTCATGGGCACAATGGCAATCGCATTCTTAGCATTTTCGCTATAGTACCACCCACCGGGAGCGCCATACGTGATAAAGCAATGGTGCAGCACTACTAAAATAGTAAGCAGAACTTTCAGCGTATCGATGTATTGAATTTTTTTAGGCTGCTCGGGTACAAGCGCTACTGACGGGCTTTTGACAGGCATAGTTCATTAATTAACTATACAAACAGACGCAAAATTATTTAGATAGCTGCACCCAATACAATAAAAAAGGGGCCTTTCGCCCCTTAGTATTTCTATAATTCGTTAAGCCATTTTACCAGCTCATCGCGGCCTTTGCCGGTCTTTTTTTGCATTTTACCCAACAGTTCATCGTCCTTGCCTTCTTCGCGCACCAAATCGTCGTCGGTAAGGTCGCCGTAGGCTTGTTTTATTTTACCCTTCAGCTCGTTCCAGGTGCCTCTTATTTTTAAATCGCTCATGATGTTTTTATTTTAGATGTATTTAAGTAACATCCAAAACACCATAAGGTTTGAGGGGAAAGAGACAAGAAATCAAGAGTCAGGAGCCAAGAGGGAACATTATCGGTTTTTTTATCTTGATTCCTGACTCTTGCCGTCTTGACTCTCTTCCTACAAAGCCCCCTTCTTTATATCCTCCACCACACCCGGGTCAAGCAGCGTCGAGGTATCTCCCAGGTTACTGGTATCGCCCTCAGCTATCTTTCTTAAAATACGGCGCATAATTTTGCCGGAGCGTGTTTTGGGCAGGCCTGTTACAAACTGGATTTTATCCGGTTTGGCTATTGCACCTATAATACGCTGTACGGTCATCATGATATCTTTACGGGCCAGTTCATCATCCCCGTGGTTACCGGGGCTTATCACGAAGGCGTACACCCCTTGTCCTTTAATGTCGTGCGGATAACCTACCACGGCTGATTCAACCACGCTGCTGTGCATATTAATGGCATTCTCCACCTCGGCGGTGCCAATGCGGTGACCGGATACATTCAGCACATCGTCCACGCGACCTGTTATACGGTAATAGCCGTCCTCGTCGCGCAGACAGCCGTCGCCGGTAAAATACATATTTTCATAGGTGGCAAAATAGGTGGTACGGCAGCGCTCATGGTCGCCGTAGGTGGTGCGCAGCATGCCCGGCCATGGGAACTTGATACAAAGGTTGCCGCTTACGTCGTTGCCTTCAATCACATTTCCGTTTTCATCCACCAAAACAGGTTGAATGCCCGGCAGTGGCAGTGTGGCATAGCCCGGCTTGGTTGGGGTTACGCCTGCAATGGGCGATATCATGATACCTCCGTTTTCGGTTTGCCACCAGGTATCAACTATCGGGCATTTGTTTTTGCCGATGTTGTCATCATACCAGTGCCAGGCCTCCTCGTTAATCGGTTCGCCTACCGAGCCTAATTTTTTGAGTGAGCCAAGGTCTTTATTTTTTACAAAATCAAGCCCGAAACTCATTAGCGAGCGAATAGCCGTAGGAGCTGTGTACAATATATTTACCTTGTGTTTATCTACAATATCCCAGAAACGACCGGCATCCGGAAAGGTTGGTATCCCTTCGAACATCAAAGTTGTGGCTCCCTGTGATAACGGTCCGTATAAAATATAGGAGTGCCCGGTTATCCAGCCTACATCGGCCGTACAGAAATACACTTCGCCGGGCTGGTATTGAAACACGTTGCTGAAAGTATAGCCTGCATATACCATATAACCGCCGCAGGTATGTACCACGCCCTTGGGTTTGCCGGTTGAGCCGGAGGTATATAATATAAACAGCATATCTTCGGCATCCATTTCTTCGGCCGGACAGGCAACGGTACCTTGAGTCTCAACTTTCTTAATTTCATCTTCCCACCAAACATCGCGGCCTTTTATCATCGATACCGGCGTACGACTACGTGTCACCACAATTACTTTCTTTATCGATTTGCACTGAACCAGCGCATCATCAATCACGCCTTTCAGCTGTATTTCTTTATTGCCCCTGAAGCTGCCATCGGCTGTTATCACAATACTGCATTCGGCATCATTTATCCGGTCGGCAATTGATTGTGCCGAGAAGCCCCCAAAAACCACAGAATGGATGGCGCCAATACGTGCGCAGCCTAACACTGCTATGGCCAGCTCGGGTATCATAGGCATGTAGATACAAATGCGGTCGCCTTTTTTAGCGCCATTGTTTTTTAGGACGTTGGCAAACTGGCAAACTTTATCGTGCAGTTGTTTATAGGTGAGTACGCGGTGGTCTTCATGCGGATCGTTTGGTTCCCATATCAGGGCAGGTTTGTCGCCAAGGGTTTCCAGGTGGCGGTCGAGACAGTTTTCAGTAATATTAAGCTTAGCACCCTGGAACCATTTAATTTTTGGCTCTTTAAAGTTCCACTCCAGCACTTTATCCCACTTTTTGCGCCACTGAAAATTTTCGGCAATACCGGCCCAAAATTCTTCGGGGTGCTCAACGCTTTGCTTATAAACTTGCTTATAATCGTCGAAAGACGTAACCTGTAAGGGAGTTCTCATTGTCTACTAATTTGGTGGGTGAAAATTACTCATTTTTCGAGAAAAGAGGTAATAAATAAAGGCTTTTTAAATTATTTTAGGAAGTTTTATTTAGGCCCTTTTTCGATCTTATTGGCATTTCATCTACAAACAGGAAATAGTATCCTTTTAATTTATACTTTTAACATAATCAGCGGAACCATATGAAAAAGGTAACTTATTTATCAATTAGTGTTATGTTGCTTCTTGCACACACCGGTTACTGTCAAAAAATCAGGACACTGTTTTATGACGATGTATTATACGGAAAAGTGAAACAGGTTATAGCATTAAACTATATCCCCGGAACAACGATTGTTGAGGTAACAGACACTACGTGGTACGACGAAAATGGAAATACTACAGAAAATCACCGAAAAACAATGCGCGGAACACTCTTTAAAGAGAGGTATATTAATAGTAGTGATGCACATGGCAAAAAAATGGAAATCATTGGTAGCGAGCGTGACCAGGTACTAAGCACTAAATTTAATGAAAATGGGATTTTAGCTGAATATAGCAGCCACTTTAAAAACGGGAGTTTGAATTTCAGGAGCACCTATAAATATGATGATAAAAATAATATGGTGGAATACATCAGTTTTGATAAGAGCAATATATTAACACAAAAACGAACTTACAAATATGACGGCAACGACAGGCTAATTTCACTTGATATATGGGCGCAAAGCGGAAACCTACTCTTTCATACGGACTTTGATTATTCTGGCGTTGATAAAATTGGCAACTGGACGAGACGTATAGGACACAGAAAATCACCAAACGGGAAACCAGAAGATGTAACAATAGTTCGGCAGATTGAATATTATTGAGAGATGACGGCAGGTTCAACAGGCGACTTATAGAGTAAAACTCGCGCCTTAATAACTTTCGCAATGTTCAAAACTATCCCCTTAAAATAATTTGAAAAAATAATTTAAATCAGTATTGCCTATTTCACTTAAAATCCTGATATTTGCAAACTCTTTACAAAAAGGGAGAATTAAAAAGATTTCGTCATGTCAAGAATTTGTGATTTAACAGGAAAGGCATCTTTAGTTGGTAATAACGTTTCAAACTCAAACGTTAAAACAAAACGCAGGTTCCATCCAAACTTAAAACTTAAGAAGTTTTATATTCCTGAAGAGGATAAATGGATTACCTTAAAGGTATCTACTTCGGCTGTTAAAACTATCAGCAAAAATGGTATCACTGCGTGTATCAATAAATTTGTAAAAAAAGGATACATTTAGTAGATGGTTGTTGGTTGATTAGGTGAGTGGTTGATTAAGTTTAGCTGCAAGTCCAAAATCACTAATTTACTCATTCGCTAAATCAATAAATAGAAGAAAATGGCTAAGAAAGGCAATAGGGTTCAGGTAATTTTAGAATGCACCGAGCATAAAACAAGCGGCATGCCTGGTATGTCTCGTTACATTACTACCAAGAACAAGAAAAACACAACAGAAAGACTGGAAATGAAAAAATTCAACCCGGTTTTAAGGAAAGTAACTGTTCACAAAGAAATTAAGTAATTTGTTGATTAGTCGACGTTAAATCACTAATTCACCAACTCACTAATTCAAAATTAAAAAAACATGGCAAAGAAAGTAGTTGCAACACTGAAAGTAGCAGGTAAAGGCAAAGAATATTCAAAAGTTATAACAATGGCTAAGTCGCCGCGTACAGGTGCTTACTCATTCAAAACACAAATCGTAGCTAACGATTTCGTTAAGGATGCGATAGCCGGAAAATTATAAGGATAATTTTTGACCACGATATTAAAGCCATCTTGTTTACACGGGAAGGCTTTTTTTGTTAGTCTTGAGTCTGAAGTCTTAAGTCCGGAGTCAGAAAATCGGATATGCGGCTTAGGACTTTAGACTATCGACTTAAGACTCAAAAACATGGGATTATTCGATTTTTTCAAGAAAAAGGAAAGCACGCCACAGGAGCAAGAGGCGCTGGATACCGGGTTGGAAAAAACCAAGGATAACTTTTTTTCAAAAATAACCAAGGTAGTTGCGGGTAAGTCATCTGTTAATGATGATGTGCTGGATGACCTTGAGGAAGTGCTGGTTACATCAGACGTTGGCGTTAAAACCACCCTGAAGATCATCGAGCGTATACAAGCCCGCGTTGCCCGCGACAAATATGTAAGTACTTCTGAGCTTAACAGCCTGCTAAAGGACGAAATACAAAAACTTCTCGCCGAAAACAACAGCAACGATTTTACCAGTTTTGAATATGGCACCCAAAAACCCTATGTAATAATGGTGGTTGGCGTAAACGGCGTTGGCAAAACCACAACCATTGGTAAGTTGGCCCATAAATTAAAACTGGCCGGTAACAAAGTAGTATTAGGTGCAGCAGACACATTCCGTGCAGCTGCGGTTAGCCAGATACAGCTTTGGGGCGAACGTGTTGGCGTAAAAGTTGTGGCCCAGGCTATGGGGTCCGACCCTGCATCAGTAGCTTACGATACCCTGCGCTCAGCAGTGGCCAATGGTGATGACGTAGCTATTATTGATACTGCGGGCCGTTTGCACAATAAAGTAGGCCTGATGAATGAGCTTACCAAGATTAAAAATGTAATGCAAAAGGTGGTGCCTGGCGCCCCGCACGAGATTTTGCTGGTGCTGGATGCATCGACAGGGCAAAATGCCATTGAGCAATGCAAGCAATTTACCGAAGCAACCGATGTAAATGCCCTGGCTTTAACCAAGCTTGATGGTACTGCAAAAGGTGGTGTGGTAATAGGAATTTCGGATCAATTTAAGATACCAGTAAAATATATAGGCGTGGGTGAAGCCATGAATGATTTGCAGCTGTTTGACAGGCAAGGGTTTGTGAACAGCCTGTTTAAACAATAAAATTAAATAATACCGTCATTGCGAGGAACGAAGCAATCCCCGATGTGCAGAGCCGCTCTGCATAGTTTAGAGGTTGCTTCGTTCCTCGCAATGACGTATGGTAGAGAAAGCAATGAGGACAAAGTCGATAAGTAAGCCGGAAATTATAAGCAAACCCCGTGTAAACGTGGTTACCCTTGGCTGCTCAAAAAACATATACGATTCAGAAATATTGATGGGCCAGTTGAAAGGCAATCAATTCGATGTGGTGCACGAAGCCGAAAAGGTTAACAGCAATGATATTATTGTAATTAACACCTGCGGCTTTATCGATAATGCCAAGCAGGAATCGATAGATACTATACTGCAATACAGCGAGCTTAAAGAACAGGGCAAGGTTGGGAAAGTAATTGTTACCGGCTGCCTTTCTGAACGCTACAAACCCGAGTTGGAAGCCGAAATTACGAATGTCGATTCGTGGTTTGGGACTAATGATTTGCAAAATCTGTTAAGTTCGGTAGGCGCAAATTATAAACACGAACTGATTGGCGAGCGCCTGTTAACTACCCCAAAACATTTCGCTTACTTTAAAATAGCCGAGGGCTGTAACCGCCCCTGCTCGTTTTGTGCCATCCCCTTGATGCGCGGCAAACATTTGAGCCAGCCGATTGATCAGTTAGTTAAAGATGCTCAGGCCCTTGCCAAAAACGGCACCAAAGAACTGATATTGATTGCCCAGGATTTAACCTACTACGGACTAGACCTTTACGGCAAACGTAACCTGGACGATCTGCTTCGCCGCCTGTCGGATGTTAACGGCATCGAATGGATACGCCTGCAATACGCCTACCCTTCAGGGTTCCCGATGGAGATCCTGGATGTGATGAACGAGCGCGACAATATTTGCAAATACATGGATATGCCATTGCAGCACATCAGTGATAATATGCTGAAATCAATGCGCCGTGGTATTACCAAGCAAAAAACCATTGATGTGGTTAACGAAATCCGTGATAAGATGCCCGGCATTGCCATGCGTACCACGCTGATAACCGGTTACCCCGGCGAAACTGAGCAGGATTTTGAAGAAATGCAGCAATGGGTTGAAGAAACCAAGTTCGACCGGTTAGGTTGTTTTACTTACTCGCATGAAGAAAAAACTCACGCCTTTTCGTTGGTGGATGACGTACCTGATGAAGTAAAACAACAACGCGCTGATGCGATAATGGAAATTCAGCAGGGAATCAGCTTTGATAAAAACCAGGAAAAGATAGGTAATACATACAAAGTACTGGTGGATAAGAAAGACGGCGGATATTTTGTCGGTCGTACTGAATATGATTCGCCCGAGGTGGATAACGAGGTTTTAATAAATGCAGCCGTTGATTATGCCACCATTGGCAGCTTTGTAAACGTGCAAATTGATACCGCCGAGGACTTCGACCTTTATGGACATATTGTAAAATAAACAGGTTTTAGGCTAGCCTTCTTGATTTTAGAAATTTAAAATCTAAATTCGGCTTGGTTTTGTTTGATGCCGCTGTTAAATCCGACATCGAAAATCCGACATCCGAAATTCAATGGACTCAGCCTGTATAAACTATAAAGACACAGGGGCCTTCTCCCCCACCGTTATCGATTACCTTGAAGATGCCCCGGCGCTTCGCCCTTTTTATGGTTGCCGCCCCGATTTTAACGGCTTTGCCGAACTCCTAAAAAGCAAAAAAGTTGTTGCTGACCGGAAAATTTTGGTTGAAGTATTACTAGATCAATACGCCAAATTAAGCGAGTTTAGCGGCAGCATAGAGTTCCCCCTTCAGGGGGTTAGGGGGCTCGCGAATAACAATACTTATACTGTTACTACTGGCCATCAGCTTAACATATTTGCCGGCCCGCTCTATTTTATCTATAAAATTGTAACTGCCATTAAATTGGCACAACAGCTAAAAAAGCATTTCCCGGATAAAGATTTTGTGCCTGTTTACTGGATGGCGAGCGAGGACCATGATTTTGCGGAGATAAATTACACCAACATTGGCGGCAAAAAAGTGCATTGGTGGTACGAAGCCTCAGGTGCAACCGGTCGCATCAATCCGGATACTATGCGGCAGGCAATCAACCAGTATAAGGGTGCACTTGGTATCGACCATCACGCCGATGAACTTGCTGAAATTGTTGAAACCGCATACACCAAATTCGACAAACTGGCCGATGCGACCCGATACCTGGTAAACGCCCTGTTCGGCCAATACGGCTTGGTAATTATTGATGCAGATGACCATCGCTTTAAACAATCATTTGCACCAATAATTGAGCAGGACATCATCGAACAAAACAGCTTTAAGAATATTGAGGCTACCAATAAACAACTGCATGATTTAGGTGTACACATACAGGTTAACCCGCGCGAGATAAACTTTTTTTACCTGCTTGATGGTCTGCGTGAGCGTATAACTTTCGAGGACGGCGCTTATAAAGTATTGAATACCGAAATTAGCTTTACAGAGGCTGAACTGAAAGCCGAGATTGCCCAATACCCCGAACGGTTTAGCCCCAACGTGGTTATGCGCCCACTATACCAGGAGTGCATTTTACCAAACATTGCTTACATTGGCGGCGGCGCGGAAGTAGTTTACTGGCTGGAGCTTAAATCCAACTTTGACCATTATAAGGTTGATTTCCCTATTCTTATACTGCGTAATTCGGGTTTGGTTATCGGAAAGGAAACCGCATCAAAAATCGCCAAAATGGATTTGCAGCCAGCCGACCTGTTTAAAAGCAGTGATGCGATAAAAAACGACTGGATAAAAAAGCACAGCGAACATACTTTATCCCTGGCTGATGAGTGGCGCGAGCTGACCGCAGTTTTTGAAAAACTAAAGCTGCGTGCGTACAAAATAGACAACACACTGGCCCCGTCAACAGAAGCCGTGCAGGCAAGGTTAAAACATGCTATTGACAACTTAGAGAAGAAATTAATAAAAGCAGAAAAACGCAATTATCACACCCGGCTGGAACAGGTGGAACATATTAAAACTGACATTTTTCCGAAAGACAGCCTGCAGGAACGCACCGAAAATTTCGGTTTGTTTTATGTAAAATGGGGACAGGGTTTTATTGATAAACTTGTTCGCGTTTTTGAGCCGCTTGACTTTAAGTTTACGGTGCTGACGGAGAAATAAACCATTTTATATTTCACAAATGACCTTTCAATCAACCATCCTCATCATTCCCGGTCTTGGTAATTCAGGTCCGCAGCACTGGCAGTCGCTTTGGGAGCACAAATTTAATTTTAAGCGCGTTGAGCAAAAAGAATGGGATGCCCCGTTTTGCACCGACTGGATTGAAAACATCAATAACGAAGTTAAAAAGCATAATCCAGCCAATGTTATTTTGGTTGGCCATAGCCTGGCTTGCTCAACTATAGCATACTGGGCCTTAAAATTTGATGTTAAAATCAAAGCCGCTTTGTTAGTTGGGCCGAGCGATACCGAGGCTGATAGTTACCCGCAGGGAACAACCGGCTTTAGACCCGTCCCGTTATTTAACCTGCCATTTAAAACTATAGTTGCCGCCAGCACCAATGACTTTTTTGTAACCTACGAACGCGCCAAACTTTTTGCCGATAGCTGGGGCAGTGAGCTGGTTAATGTTGGCGATGCAGGGCATATCAATGTATCATCGGGGTACGGGGAGTGGAATGATGGATTGGAATTATTGAAGCGATTGGACTCACTATAAAATGGGTATCAGATTTACGAAGTTTATAAAACTTCGTAAATCTTACAGACTGTTTATATTTGCCGCATGCTTATCTCCCAATCAGCCCTTCGCGCTTTCACCGAAAACATATTTCTCGCCATGGGCTGCAGTGCCGAACATGCCAAGCTGGCTGCCGATGTTTTATTGCAGGCCGATTTACGCGGCATTGATTCACACGGCGTGGCCCGACTGATTGGCTACGTAAGGCTTTGGGAGAGCAAACGCATTAATACCAGCCCCAACATCACGATAGTGCACCAAACGCCCACCACGGCCACCGTTGACGGCGATGCAGGTCTGGGTTTAATAGTTGCTCCCTTTGCGATGCAATTGGCTATTGAAAAAGCGGAGCAATACGGTTCAGGTTGGATTTCGGTGCGCAACAGCAACCATTTTGGTATAGCAGGTTATCACGCTTTAATGGCCGTTGAAAGAAACATGATCGGCTTTGCCATGACCAATGCCAGTCCGCTGGTGGCGCCAACTCATTCAAGCGAGCGGCTATTAGGTACAAATCCGATGTGTTACGCTTTTCCGGCAGGCAAATACCCGCCAGTAGTGGTTGATATGGCTACTTCGGCAGCGGCGAATGGCAAGCTTGAGATAGCACAACGTGCAGGCAAGCCTGTTCCGGATGGATGGATACAGGACGCCGAAGGCAATTACACCACCGACCCGCACGCGTTAAAATCAGGCGGATCGCTTTTACCCTTAGGCGGTGATAAAGACCATGGCAGCCATAAAGGGTTTGGTTTAAGTGCAACTGTCGATATCCTTTCGGCTGTACTATCCGGCGCTAACTATGGCCCCTGGGTGCCGCCATTTGTTTCCTTCCTGCAGCCGCCCGCCGACCCGGTGGGCCTGGGCATTGGGCATTTTGTTGGCGCTATGCGGGTTGACGGCTTTCGTCCAATTGACGAATTTAAATCACATATGGATAACTGGATAAACCGCTTTAAATCGGCAAAAACGGTTGACCCCGACCAAAAAGTCATTATTCCCGGTGAGCCAGAACTGGAAGCAAAAGCACACAGGAAAGTGAATGGTATACCGCTGGTTGATGCGGTGGTGGATGACTTGAATGGGTTGGCGGAGAAGTTCGGGATAGGCCCCCTAGCCCCCTAAAGGGGGAACTTTTAACGGAATTTTGTATTGAATTATTTAGGTTATCTCTAGAAATGCAATATCTGCCTGTGCTGGGTCGATAAAATTCAATATTGATTCGGCGTTATATATTAACTTGTTGGCTATTTTTAAATTAGAGGAATTTCCGAAACGTAACCAAATTATTTTAGGCGGCGCCCCCTTTAGTGTTGCAAGGTCAATAAAATCGCTATCGAAAGTTACAATTGTATATTTGTTTTCTAATGCGTAACTCCATATTTCGCTATCAGAGGCGTCTTCTAAACCTAACGCTCTTACCTAATCGACTTTCTTAAATGTGTTAATCAACAGGGGAACAACTCTGAAAGAAATATTTTGGTCGAGCAAAATTTTCACGAAACAACTCTTAATTTATGTTCCTTATCTGCAGCGTACGAAAGGCAAGCCTTTATAGCCTCCTCTGTTAGTTCAGGAAAATCGGCAATAATATCGGCTGTAGACATTCCCTCCGAAAGCCAACTCAAAACATCATAAACAGAGATTCTTGTACCGATAATAATTGGCTTACCAAACCTTTTTCCGGGGTTAATTTCAATATATTCGGCGTAATTCATACGTTAAAGTTAGCAATATTCTCTTAAACTCTAAAATCAACGAATCCCCTTAAATATCCGCGCCCACCTTGTTTGGTGTAAAAAGCTTTCGTTTTCATCGGTACTCATCCAAATAAAGAGAGCCTTGCCTACAATATGATCTTCGGGTACAAAGCCCCAGAAACGGGAGTCTTCGGAGTTGTGGCGGTTATCGCCCATCATCCAGTAATAATCCTGTTTAAAGGTATATTCTGTAGCTTTTTTTCCATTGATAAAAATTGTGTTGCCTGCTATTTTAACCTTGTTAGCTTCGTAAATCCCGATGGCCCGTTTATACATAGGGATGGTTAATTCGTCAAGTTTAACTGTCCATCCTTTTTTAGGGATAATTATGGGGCCAAGGTTATCCAGCGTCCAGTTAAAATGCCCGTCGTGCGGGAAAATACTGGGGTTATATCCTGATACCGACTGGTAATATTCAATCACATTATTAATTCCGGGATGCTTTTGTAATTGCTTTGCTGCCTCGCGTGTCATCAGCATTTCGTAGTCTGTCCTGCTGTATTTAAGTTTTACATCAATATGCAAACTGCGGATAAACAGCGAATCGATAGGATTACCCTTGGTGTGAACAATGTAGGCTTGCTGACCATCAGCCGGCTCCGGCGATTTTTTGCCGTTAACATAAAGCTGGGCGTTTATTACCCTCACTGTGTCGCCGGCTACTGCCACGCAGCGCTTGATAAAGTTTTCGCGTTTATCAACCGGCCGATAGTAAGGTGAGTCCGCGTCCATCGGGTAATTAAAAACTATCACATCACCTCTTTTAATCTCGCTTAAGCCGGGAAAACGATAATATGGTAACTGTATGCCATCCCAATAAGACTTGGTGTAAATAAGCGGCAGGTTATTGTGTGCAAATGGGAACGAAATGGGGGTTATCGGGAACCTGGCACCATAATTTACCTTGCTCACCAGTAAATAATCGCCGGTTAGCAGTGAGCTCTCCATTGACGGGCTGGGGATCAAGTAGGCCTCGATAAAAAACGTGCGGATAAGCGTGGTGGCCAGCAAGGCAAACAGGATAACTTCGGTCCATTCGCGCGCCGGTGATTTCTTTAGTTGCTGATGCCTGGCCTGTGCAAATTCCGAAGATGCAGATGGACCCAAATATTGCGTACGTTTTTCGAACCCCCATTTTGGGAGAAATACAAATGGCAGCAGGATGGCCGCTGCCTGCTGTCGTATGGTAAATTTGCCATACGATTTAACAAAATCGGTATAAATAACAACGGCGGCAATTGCATTGATGACAGGAACGAAAAACCAGAGCAACCACCAAACAGGCCTGCCGCTAATTTTTAACATTATGTATGCAGAATAAACGGGAATTAAAGCTTCCCATCCACGACAGCCTGCTTTTTTAAACAGCAGCCACAAACCTGCCAGACAAAGGATAATTAAAGCGGCTAACACAATATAGGGGGACATGAGACTTGAATCCACTTAATTTATTCCTTTAAATAACCTGCCCCATCGTATTTTGCCAAATAACGAGTCTTCGTTATCCTCACTCATCCAAATTAATACGGCCTTGCCGACAATATGATCCTCGGGCACAAAACCCCAAAAACGAGAATCGTCGGAGTCGTGACGGTTATCGCCCATCATCCAGTAGTAGTTTAATTTAAAAGTATAGCTATCGGTTTTTTTGCCGTTGATATAAATACCGCTGCCTTTAACTTCAAGCTTGTTGTTTTCATAAGTGTTAATGCAACGCTCGTAAATAGGGTACGTTAAACTGTCAAGTTTTACCGTCCATCCTTTTTTAGGTATAATTATCGGGCCGTAGTTATCTACGCTCCATTGATAGTCGGGCTGTTTGCCATTAAGCATTAAGTTAGACGGGCCAACCGGGTGACCCGGATTTGTTGGGTAAACTGGGCTTTGCGGGTCAGTAATACCTTTTTTAGATATTACCGGCTTAAAATCTTTTACATTCGAATACCCTTTTAGCGCATCAGCCGATGCCTTGGTCATAGTTTGGTAATCGCGCCCCGGGTATTGCGTTACGTTCAAATCGCTCAAAACCTGCGGATTAAGCTCGCCCCCATTTGTAGTAAAGGTGTACTCCATTTCCGAGCCCGGCGGAGTTGGCGCGGCCTTACCGTTAACATACACCTGGGCATCAACTACACTTAAGGTATCGCCCGGAATGCCCTGGCAACGCTTGATAAAGTTTTCGCGTTTATCAACCGGCCGGTATAGCGGCGAATCGGCATCCATTGGATAGTTAAATACTACTACATCTCCCCTCTTTACATTGCCAAAACCCGGCAAACGGAAGTAAGGGAGCTTTAGCCCATCCCAATAAGTTTTGATATTGGTGGCCGAAATAGTGCTTTTTGTAAATGGAACCGATATTGGCCGCATAGGCATCCGTGCACCGTAACTTAGCTTATTAACAAAAAAATAATCACCCGTGAGCAAAGTCCTTTCCATCGAAGACGTTGGCATAACGTATGATTCAATAAAAAACATTCGTATGATAACCGCAATGCAAACAGCGCTTGTAAACGGAATACCCCAGGCAATAATCATTGGTCGCCTAGCCGCCTTACCAAATTGCTGCATAAATTCGGGGGTTGCCGACTGACCAAGATATTCAGTGTTATCAAATCCCAATTTGGGCAAATAAAAAAAAGGCAATAAAGAGGCAGCGACTTGCTCGCGAATGGTAAACTTTCCATAAGACTTGATAAAATCAATGTAAATGCCCAGTCCAACTATTAAGTTTATTGTTGGCACAAACATCCAGATGAGCCACCATGCGGGACGACCGCTTATTTTAAGCATTACATAGGTGGCGTAAAAGGGAATTAGTGCCTCCCAGCCTTGCCAGCCGGCTTTTTTAAATAATTTCCAGTAACCGGGCAGGGTTAACAACAAAAAAGGGGCAGCAATTATGCAAACCCCTATATAAAATGCTATTCCCATACCGGCTATTAGTGTATCCCGTTAAATAACCTGCTCCAGCGTATTTTACTGAAGAACGATGCGTTTTCATCCCAGCTCATCCATATGAACAGGGCTTTACCAACAATATGGTCCTCGGGCACAAAACCCCAAAAGCGCGAATCGTCCGAATCGTGGCGGTTATCGCCCATCATCCAGTAATAGTTAAGCCTAAAGGTATAGCTGTCTGTTTTTTTGCCATTGATATAAATATCGCTGCCCTTAACTTCCAGCTTATTGTTTTCATAAATGCTGATGCAACGCTCGTACTTTGGATAACTGATACTATCCAGTTTTACCGTCCAGCCTTTTTTGGGTATGATTATAGGGCCGTAATTATCAACACTCCAGTGATAGTTTGGCTGTTTGCCGTTAAGCATTAAATTCGGAGGGCCAACCGCGTGACCAAGATTGGTTGGATAAACTGGCTCGTTATTTATGCCCGGGCCCTCATGTGAAATTACCGGCCTAAAGTCTTTTACATTCGAATATCCCTTTAATACGTCCGCCGACGCTTTTGTCATGGCAGGGTAATCACGCTGGGGATATTGGGTTACATTTAAATCACTTAAAATTTGTGGGTTAAGTTCCACACCTGTCGTAGTGTACGAGTATTCCATTTGCGAGCCTGGCGGAGTCGGAGCCGCTTTACCATTAACCCATACCTGAGCATCAACCACACTTAAGGTATCGCCGGGGATGCCCTGGCAACGCTTTATAAAGTTTTCGCGTTTGTCGACCGGCCGATATAACGGCGAGTCGGCATCCATGGGGTAGTTAAAAACTACTACGTCACCGCGCTTTACATTGCTTAAACCGGGCAGCCGGTAGTAAGGTAATTTTATACCGTCCCAATAAGCCTTTGTGCCTATTAAGGGCATGGTATGATGCGCAAACGGGAATGCTATCGGTGTTATAGGTGTACGCGCGCCATAGTTTACTTTGCTAACAAATAAAAAGTCGCCAACAAGCAAACTCCGCTCCATTGATGGAGTAGGTATTACGTAGGCTTCGATAAAAAATGTCCGTATTAAAGTTGCTGCTATTACCGCAAATACAATGGCGTCGGTCCACTCGCGCAAAGCGCTTTTCTTTTTTTTAGGGGTAGTTTTATTTTTTTTACTCCAGAATTTCCAGTTCATCTTACAATATTGGTGATTTATTTTAGAAATATAGAATCAAGAGTCAAGAAATCAAGAATCAAGATAGTAAGCAGAAATTACGCTTCTATTTTTTTATCTTGATTCGTGATTTCTTGACTCTTGTCTCTCATTTAAAGTCAAACATATCCTGTACCGAATAAAAACCTTGTTTACCCTGTACCCATTCGGCGGCCAGTACCGCACCCAATGCAAAGCCGTTACGGTTATGGGCGGTATGTTTAAATTCGATAGAATCGACCTCCGAATCGTAAATAACAGTATGTGTACCCGGCACGCTGTCAATACGGAACGATTCGATGAGCAGTTGATCGCTTTTAACATTATCATCGCCATCTTCAGCGCCATCGGCGCTTAATGCATTAACCCATTCTTTTTTGGCATCAAGATTTTCAATTATCCCCTCGGCTATGGTTATGGCCGTACCACTTGGAGAATCGAGCTTTTGGGTATGGTGAATTTCTTCAACCTGTATATCGTAATACGGGTAGTTATTCATCAATTTGGCCAGCACCTTGTTTACGTGGAAGAAAATATTTACGCCAACACTAAAGTTTGAAGCATAAACCATAGCCGTATTACTGTTTTCAAACTTTTCTTTTAAAGCGGGCAGGTTGCTGTACCAGCCTGTAGTGCCTACCACAACCGGTACGCCGGCATTTAAACACTCTTCGATATTAGCTAATACGGTATGCGGGGTACTAAACTCAATAGCAACATCAGCCAGTTGCAGGTTTTCGGCGGTAAGCTCGTGCTGGTTGTCCTGGTCAATTTTTAATATAATTTCGTGTTTGCGGTCGTGGGCTATCTTTTCAATTATTTTGCCCATTTTGCCGTATCCTAATAGTACAATCTTCATATCTGTATTAAAAGGCACTAATTTCACGAATTAAGGCGAATTTCACGAATTTAAAATCGAATGTAGAAGCAGATTGGTGAAAATTCATCTTAATTCGTGCAATTCGTGTTTTCTCAAAGCGTAAAGGTAATTTTTATCCCCGGGATATATGAAATTGGTGAATTCTGAGCGTACACCGGTTGATTGATAAAGTTGGGGGCTATGCGCATCGTAAAGTTGTTATCAAGGGTGTAGCTGTGTATAAATTTGGCGTCGATGTAGGCATCAATAGTATTTATACCCCAAAAAGCCACAAAACCTAATATGCACAAATCGCGGTCGCGGCGAAAACCGTCCTTCGCGTTATAAATTGCCTGGTCGCCGAATTGCGAATACTGGTTAAACTCGAAATAGTAAGGATCCTTGGGCCCCGGCGTTATTAAATGATTTCGATATTTTGAGAGCGCCAGGAACAACCGGTAATTTTTTGCATTATAAACGTAAGCCCATCCAAACCCAATCAATCCGCCATAAACAAGCGGCACCTTCCAAATCTTATGGTTATAAACCTGCCCCCAGCCCGGAACAATAAGCGAACGCATAACCGCCCGGTGCGGGCTGTGTGTAGTATCGGGATGATAAACTTTTTCTTTACGCACTTTGGGCTTGCGTGATTGCATAAAGTCGGTATCGGCCCGCGATGCTTTTAGCGTATCCATTTTATTTTTCAAAATGGTTGACGATGTTGTGTCGGGATTTTGGGCCCTGGCAGTAAGCGCAAACCCGGCAAGCAGGCAAATTACAAGCAAGTATTTATACATCTGTTAGTTAAAAATCCCCGGGTATTTCGGGGATGCTGTTTACCAATCCATAATCTCCAGGATGCGGGTAAGGTCGCTTTCGGATAAAAAAGGAATCTCGATAGTACCGCGCCCCTGGCCACCTATTTTCAGCTTAACCCTTGAGCTGAATTTCGAAGCCAGATCATCCTGTATTTTTTGAATCTGGAACGATATAGGCTCGGGCTGTTTGCCTTCTTTTTTTATTGGCGCCGTTTGCATATCGCGAACCAGTTCTTCAGTTTTACGAACGGATAAACCTTCCTTAATAATATGCTGATGAATAAATATTTGTTTGGTAGGGTCGTCGATAGTAATCAGTGCTTTAGCATGGCCCATGGTGATTTCGCCTTCGCGGATGGATGCTTGTACAACCGGCGGCAGTTTCAACAACCGCAAATAGTTAGATACCGTCGAACGATTTTTACTCACACGCTCACCCAGTTCATCCTGTTTAAGGTTACATTCCTCAATCATTCGCTGTAAACTTATGGCTACCTCTATGGCGTTCAGGTTTTCACGCTGAATGTTTTCGATAAGTGCCATCTCCAGCATTTGCTGGTCGTTAGCAGCGCGTACGTATGCGGGTATTTGTGTTAAACCGGCAATTTTTGAAGCGCGGAAACGCCGCTCACCCGATATCAGCTGGTAGCTGTGGGCGTTTAAACGACGCACGGTGATTGGCTGTATCAGGCCCTGCAGCTTAATTGAATCTGCCAGTTCATGCAAAGCATCCTGGTCGAAATCGGTACGGGGCTGAAAAGGATTTACCTCAATTTCAGACAGCTTAATTTCGTTTATCGAACCCAGGTTGTTTACCTCGGCGCTTGATGAAGCATTGTTTTTATCGGTATTGTTGTTTTGATTGTGGTTAACGCTTTCCGAATCTTTCAGCAATGCACTTAACCCTCTGCCTAAAGCGTTTCTTTTTTCTCCGGTCATCTTTATAATTAAACTATTGCTGTATTAGTGTCGGCCTCTTCTTTAACCAGGCCGTTTTTGCGTAAAATTTCGCGGGCCAGGTTAAGGTAGTTTATTGCGCCCTTGCTGGTAGCATCGTGCATAATTACTGATATACCAAAGCTCGGGGCCTCACTTAAACGGGTATTACGCTGTATAATGGTATCAAACACCATATCCTCAAAATGGCTCCGCACTTCTTCAACTACCTGGTTCGAAAGGCGAAGCCTTACGTCGTACATGGTTAACAATATGCCTTCAATTTCGAGTGTAGGGTTTAACCTCGATTGTACAATCTTAATGGTGTTTAACAGCTTGCCCAAACCCTCCAACGCGAAATATTCGCACTGTACCGGAATAATTACCGAGTCGGCGGCAGTTAGCGCGTTTATGGTTATTAAACCCAGCGAAGGCGAGCAGTCGATGATGATGAAATCATAGTCGTCGCGAACACTGTTAAGTACCGCTTTCATTTTATACTCGCGGTCGGTAAGATTTATCATCTCGATCTCGGCACCTACCAGGTCGATGTGAGCCGGCAACAGGTCGAGATTGGGTGTTTCGGTTTTTTGTATAGCCTCACGCGGGTCAACCTGGTTGATTATACACTCGTAAATACTGTTTTTTATGTTACGGGGGTCAAACCCAATACCCGACGTTGAGTTAGCTTGCGGATCGGCATCAACCAATAATGTTCTAAACTCCAACACGGCCAAACTTGCGGCCAGGTTTATAGATGATGTGGTTTTACCAACGCCACCTTTTTGATTGGCCAAAGCAATAATTTTACTCATTTTATACGTTAAAAAATTTATAAATGGGTTTTTAGTAACAACGAAATACAGGAACGGTTAATATACCTGTCCCATAAGTTTTAATGCGGGCTAAAGATACGTATTTATATAATTCCGAAATCCACAGGTTTTGCCTATTTACAAACAGTTTGAGCCCGGAAAGCCGGAAAAGTCCAGGAGTCCGACCGCGTGCCGCCTTAACTTTAGCGGCGGCGCAAATACGCTTCGTGCGCGGGATATGCAGGGGCAAACCCCAATCACTACATTGTCAATTTCCCAATCGCTAATTCACTAACTCGCTAATTCACTAATTATTTTATTACTTTGTTCTTCCGTGAGTTTGCCAAATCGCTAATTCACTAACTCGCTAATTAAATCAATGACTACTACTATCATATCATCCACTAACAGGTCCAATAGTTCAACCTACAAGCTATCGCAATATTATCAAAAGCGATTGCGCGAAAAAGGGGTGGACGCCGGCATTCTGTCATTAACACAACTACCCGAAAATATCATCGAAAGCGATCTTTATAATAAACGAAGCGAGGCCTTTAAACCCATACAGGACATAGTTAGCCAAACGGATAAATTTTTATTCATCATACCTGAGTATAATGGCAGTTTCCCAGGGGTTTTAAAAGTATTTATGGATGCCTGTAACTTTCCCGAAAGCTTTTATGATAAAAAAGCGGCCCTGGTAGGTTTGTCGTCGGGCAAATATGGCAACATCCGTGGCATCGACCATTTTACAGGCGTTTGCCATTATATGCACCTTCAGGTTATGCAGCTTAAAATTCATATCGGCAGTATAAATAAGGAATTCGACGCGGATAATAACCTGTTCCAGAAAGACACCGTGCAGTTTACCGAAGAGCAGATGGATAAGTTTATTTTATTTTAGTTTTAAGATTTCACCGATTGGAGAAATGATTGCACCGATTTTTATTCAGTGGTTTCGCCCGGTGGCGTGTTAATATATAAACGCATTAATTATTAAGGGAAATTTTATACCTTGTTTGCTTATTTATGCAACTATCTTAACCTTTCAAAAATTCACCCTTAAAATTTAATTTAAACCAAATCACATGAAGATTTTCTACAAGTTTTTTTCGCTAGCATTTCTTTTGCCATTTTTTTCGTTGGCACAAAGTAATTATAAACCCGGATTTGTTGTTAATCTGAAAGGAGATACATTGCGCGGATTTATTGATTACCGCGAATGGAGTAGTAACCCGAAAACAATATCATTTAAACCGGCGTTAAACGATGCAAAAAGCACAAAATACACCCCGGCCGATATCGCTTTTTTTACTATAAATAACATAGATGCCTATCAAAAGTATAAAGGGCCAGTAAGCATAGACGTTGTAAACACCGACCATTTAACCACCGGAAAGGACACAAGCATTAAAATAACCGATGTATTTTTGAGGATATTACAAAAAGGTAAAAATGTGGCGCTTTATAGCTATACTGATGATTTGAAGGCTCGTTATTTTATAGGTGACGGCCCCGGTTTTGCGCCAAAGGAATTGGTATACCGTATTTATGAAGCTAACGATGCCAACGGCAACGGAAAAACCTTTACTGATGAAACTTACCTGAAGCAGTTAAATACCCTGGCCATAAAATATGGTGCTTTAAATGATGACCTGGCTTCTACACTACAAAAGGCCGATTATCAAAAACCGGCGCTGATGGTTATTGTAAGCAAAATAAATAACATTACGCAGCAAGAGTTTAAGGCCAAATACGACGACAAGGGCAATGATTATTTTTATGGGGGAGTTGGCTTAACCATTGCCACTACTACTCCCTCGGAAGGCGGCACTTATAAGGAAGCTGGCGGCAGACCGTATACTTCTATTTTACCTGCGGTTAAATTTGGCATAAACGTTTTTGCAAGCCCCAACAGCGAACGGCTTTCGTTCCGTTTTGAGTTGTCGGCCGCGCTGATAAAATATACTTCAACCTACGACAATAAGTTTTCGCCATATGTGAACATCACTTATGGCTACACCAACTTAGCTATCGCGATCTCGCCACAGATTATATACAACTTCTATAATGGCGACAATGTTAAGATATTTGCGGGTGGCGGTATTGAAATATCAAAGTACACTTATTTTAGCCGGGAGTATAAAAACAATAAAGATGGCAGCCAAGTGCCAACATCAGCTAACCCGTTCAGTCAAAATAGCTTCAGTTTGCCAGTGATGCTTAAAGCAGGGGTATCAATAAACAAGAAAATTGAGATTTATGCAGACTACTTACTCGCCGGGCCAGTGTCTGACGATTATGTATTTCGGTTAAACACAAGTTCGGTGCAGATGGGATTTAATTATAAATTTAAGTAGGGGATTCGTGGTTCCCTATTTGAGCAGATTATACGCCAGCAAACTCGCTGCATAAGCCAGAACTGTCATATAAGCAAATTGTATAGCCGGCCAGCGCCAATTTTTAGTTTCGCGGTAAACTACGGCCACGGTGCTGGCACACTGCATGGCAAACGCGTAAAACATCATTAACGAGAAAGCCACCGCCAGAGAAAACACCGGTTTGCCTGTCTCCGGATTTTTAGCTGAGCCCATCTTTTTTTGTACCGATTCTATTTTTTCAGCATTGCCGTCAACGCTGTAAATGGTGGCCATGGTGCCTACAAATACCTCGCGGGCGGCAAATGAGGTTATAAGTGCTATACCAATTTTCCAATCAAACCCCAATGGCCTGATAGCTGGTTCTATAAAATGTCCCAATGCCCCGGCATAAGAGTTTTCCAGCTTTTCGGAGTTAATAGCCCGGGTAAGATCATCAGGTTTTAGTTTTTGAGCGTATTGTGGCTGTTTATACTTTTGTTCGATTTTTGCAAAGCGGTCGCCCGGACCGTAAGATGCCAGCACCCAAAGAATGACAGACACAGCGATAATTACTTTACCGGCTTGCAATACGAAAGCTTTCGATCGGTCATACATGCTGTAGGCAACATTGTTCCAGCGGGGCATGCGGTACACCGGCAGTTCCATAATAAAATAGCCGCGTTCCCGCCCTTTTAATATCAGCTTAAAGGCAAACGCTACCACTACTGCGGATATGAGGCTGAATATATACATGCCAGTTAATGCTAATCCCTGCAGATTAAATACCCACCAAAAATTGCGGTTAGGTACTACTAACCCAATAAGCAGTACATAAATAGGCAACCGTGCCGAACAGGTAACCAACGGGGTAACCATAATAGTTATCATCCTGTCCTTCCAGTTCTCGATTGTACGGGTGCTCATGATTGAGGGCACGGCACAGGCAAAGCCACCAATAAGCGGCACTACCGATTTGCCGTTTAGGCCAACCTTACGCATCAGCTTATCCATCATAAACGTAACGCGTGACATGTACCCCGTATCTTCAAGTATGGATATAAAAGCAAATAGGATAGCTATTTGGGGGATAAATACCATTACCCCGCTCAAGCCGCCCAGCACACCATCGACAACCAATCCTGTTAAAGGGCCGGCCGGTAAAACCTGGTGCAGGGAGTTTTGGGCCCAGGCAAACAGGTCGCCAATTTTTTCCATCGGGTAGGCCGACCATGAAAAAATAGACTGGAACATAAATAATAATATCCCCAGGAAAATAAACAAGCCGAATACCCGGTGGGTAAGCACCTTGTCAATTTTATTACTTACGGTTTCGTCCTTTGCGGTTTCCGGTATTTTAACCGTGTCGTACAACAGGTCATTAATAAAGCTGTAACGGGCAATGGTTTCTGCACCCTGCGCTTTTTGCGAGTGGAACGAAAATTCCTTTTCAAGCTCCTCAATCCGGTCGCTTTGCTGTGGCGTTAAAAACTTTACGGTTTCGTGCTGATGGGCAAGTTGCAGGGCGAAGTACGGATTATCAAGTTTTAACTCTTCGCTTATTTGAGCTATTAACTGCGGCGCAATAGCTTCTACATCAATCGACGGTTCCTGCAATGCAATTTTATTGGCAAAGCCGATTGCTGCTTTTAGTTTGTCGATGCCTTCCACCTTGCGCGCCGAAATGGGGATCACAGGCACACCGAGCTTCTTTGCAAATAAATCAATATCGATAGTTATCCCTGCCTTTTTCGACAGGTCTATCATATTTAACGCAACGATAACCGGTATTTTAAGGTCGGCCACCTGGCTGTAGAGCAGTAAATTACGTTTGAGGTTAGTTGCATCAATAATTACAACAACCAAATCGGGTGTGTGGGTATTTGCCTTATCGGCCAATACAGAAAATACAATAGATTCGTCCTGGCTTTTCGGATAAAGACTATAAGTGCCCGGAAGATCAATTATTTCGGCGGTGCGGCCATCAGGCAGGGTGCAAACGCCGGTTTTTTTATCAACCGTAACCCCTGGAAAATTTCCAATTTTTTGATTTAAACCGGTTAGTGTATTAAAAAGAGTTGACTTACCGGTGTTGGGGTTTCCTACTAGCGCAACTCTTATATCGGCCTTCAATGGTTAAAGTGCTACTGCAAAATAATAGTCGACGCTTCAAATTTGCGGAGGCTGAGCTGATAACCCGACACGTTGATAGCAATTGGGTCGCCAAGGGGCGCAACGCGCGATACGGTAACTGACTCGCCGGGCAAGCAACCCATTTCCATTAATTTAACCGACATTTCAAGGTCAGTAAACTCTTTTACAATTCCAATTTCACCGGGTACAAGTTCTGAAAGCGTCATATCTTTATTTAAAACTTAGGTCAAATGTAAAGCTTATTTAAATTAAATCCAAATAAGGAATGGCAAAATTTACATCATGCTGTTAGTTTTACGAAAATGTGCCTGAAATAGTTTTCAGTACCCGTTTTTACTTAATAATAATTACACCAGGGGTTGTTTTGGTGGGTGCTTCAGCTTTTGCGGTAAAAGGACCCCTAAAACGAGCAGGGAGTAGTTGGGGAGTGAAATTTCGTTTTAGAGGCTGACAATTAGCCAATTAAACCCTTGCTGTCTTTGGAGGAACCGTATGGTTTACTTTCCCGAAGGTGGGGCAACCGCAACCCTTATGGAATATACCGCATGAGGAAAGAGCCAGTAACCCAAAGAGCGCTAAAAAGATGAGTTTATTTTTTTTCATAGCTTGTTGCTTTAAGCATTATAAAGATACTAAATGCCGCCATTAAAACCCCTATAATATCGGCGAAAAAATCGTTCCACTCGCCGCTTCGCCAGGTAAAGATATATTTTTGCAGTATTTCAATCGTTCCACCGTAAATAACAGTAATAACAGTTAGTATCGCTATTGTCTTAACCGATAAAACGGGGGGGCTATTGCTCCTGGTATAATTAGCTGTAATAAAAACCATCATCACAAAAAACAACCCGCAATGCACCAGTTTATCAAAGCCCGGGAAAAACAAAGGCGATGCGGAAACTTCGCCCAGCTTAATACTGCAAAGTATTAAAATAAACAAGGCCCACAAAATTGCGGGCCAGTAATATTTTAAAGTAACTTTCATTAAGCCCCAACAAGCGATTGGTAGCTATCGGCAGATAATAAGGCATCAACCGAAGCAGCGTCTGAAACAGTGATTTTAACCATCCAGCCTTCGCCGTACGGATCGGAGTTTACCAGTTCGGGCTGTTTATCCAGCGCTGGGTTAACCTCATTAATTGTACCGGCAACCGGCATAAAAAGGTCAGATACGGTTTTAACCGCCTCAACAGTGCCAAAAACTTCATCTTTGGCAACTTCCTTACCTAACGAATTAATATCGATATAAACTATGTCACCAAGTTCGCGCTGTGCAAATTCGGTAATGCCTATGTATGCAACATCGCCTTCAACTCTTATCCACTCGTGGTCTTTGGTGTACTTTAATCCTGCCGGAAATTCCATGATTTTTTTGATTTAATGGGTCAAAAATAATAAAACTTTAAGCTATCGCAATAGCGAACAATTTATTAAATAAATTACCGACATATCACCCTGTATTTTTAACAGAAACTAAACGAAGCCTGCATTGTTTATAATATCCTTAACAACACCAAAATTTATGAAAAAGCTAAGCCTGTGGGTTTCGGTCATAATCATTGCCCTATCCGTTAACGCGTGTAAAAACAACAAGCACGACAGCGTGTCAAAAGCCGATAGCCTTAATAAAGTAAAAGACACAACCAAAAGTTTAAGCATAGCTGTTGAGCGGGTTGATGCCGAATTTACTGTTAAAGCAGCCAGCGGCAGCATGACCGAAGTGGAACTTGGCAAATTGGCGCAGCAAAAGGGAGTAAGCAAGCAGGTTAAAAACTTCGGCGCAATGATGGTAACAGACCACTCAAAAATTAACGACTTTATAAAGGCCCTTGCTGTCACCAAAAATATATCCATTCCAAAAGCACCCGGCGCCCGTGAGCAAAAGGCTATCAGTAAACTCGCCGGAAAATCGGGGAAAGCGTTTGATAAAGCCTACATTAATAGCATGATTGACGACCACAAAGCCGATATCAAATTATTTGAAACAGCTGCCAAAAAATGCCTCGATCCCGATGTAAAGTCGTTTGCAGTGAAAACATTGCCTGTTTTACAGGAGCACCTTGACGCAATCAACGCGATAAAAGACAGCATGGAATAGGGTTAAGAAGCAAGAATCAAGAGCCAAGAATAAAGTGGGCCGGGAATAAAGATAACGAGGGAATCGCAGCTTAATTAATAGTCCTGAAGATCCGGTTCCACCTTATTTTGTCGAAAAACGTACCGGCCGAATCAATGCTCATCCAGGTTATCATGGCTTTTCCTACCACGTGGTCTTCCGGCACATAGCCCCAAAAGCGTGAGTCGAGCGAGTTATGACGGTTATCGCCCATCATCCAGTAGTAGTTCATTTTGAAAGTGTAGGATTTGGCCACTTTGCCGTTTATTAAGACATCGTTCCCTTTCACATCTACCTTATTATTTTCATAAAGCTCAATTGCCCTGCGGTATAAGACCATGGTCGAGTCGTTTAGCGGAACTGTCCAGCCGCGTTTTGGCATCACCAGGGGGCCGAAGTTGTCCTGGTTCCATTTAAATTTTTCGTTATGAGGAAAAACGGTGGCATCATAGTCGCCGGGTGTCTGTACAACGGGGGTTACGCTTTTTATATTGCTAAACCCCTTCAACGTCGCAAGGCTCGATTTGGGAACCGTCATCGCATAAGTGCTGGCGTTTTGTCCCAATACTTCTATATTCAAATCTTTAAGTCCCTGGGGGTTAATATCGGTACCGTTGGTAACGACCTCGTACGATGTTTGCGATTTTTCGGCGTTTGGCGCAGCCTTTCCATTAATATAAACCTGCCCGTTTACAATGGTCAGTATATCGCCCGGTGTAGCCTGGCAACGTTTTATAAGGTTGGTACGTGCGTCGACCGGTCTTTTATAACTTGGATCCGCTTCTTCTGGTTTATTAAAAACCACGACGTCGCCTTTTTTTATTTCAGTTAAACCCGGTAGGCGGAGGTAAGGAAGTTTAATACCATCCCAATAGGTTTTAATACTATCCTTTGTAATTGTCGATTCTAAAAACGGAACTGAAACCGGCGTAAACGGCATCCTTGGGCCGTAGCTTATTTTACTTACAAAAAGGTAATCGCCGGTAAGCAGGGTACCTTTCATCGAGTCGGACGGAATTGCATAGGCCGAAAACAACAAACCGCGGATAATTGTAGAAGCAATTAATGCAAATAGTATCGCATCAACCCACTCGCGTGTTTTTGTTTTTTTGGGCTTAATGCCGGTGGCTTTTTTAGTAAAAGGCAGCTTCCATTTCATAGCAAAAGGTTTTTGTAAATGGTTTGACGCATGGGCTTCCGGTTTGTTACAAGTTCAACAGTTTAAAAACAATTTATAGACAGGCGATTTCGTCATTAAAAATTGGCGTTTGGTGTATTTAAATGGGCGATACATGCAAACCTGTTATATATTTAGGCAATGAAACGGAAGTATGTAGTTTTATTGCATGTGGTTTTCTGGGTTTTATACCTGGCAAATAACGTTTCGAGCTCCATTTCGAGAGCGATACTTACCGGGCATAAAAGCGCTCCCCTTAGCTTCTCCCTGTTTACTAAATACCTGATTGTGGAAACAGGGTATATAATTATAACCTTAGCTTGTTTTTACGCCGCCTGTTTATTGGTGGCCCTGCAAATAACCGTTAAAAAAAGCTATGGCAAAGCAGCTATGTTCACCCTGCTAACAGCGCTATTTATCATCGTTTACAGGTACGCGCTGGAATATTATTTCTTTTTGCCGGTACTTGGTTTTGATAATTACAACGGCAACGCCTGGCCTGCCGGCAGGTACATAACCAATATCCTGCTTTTTTATTTCCCCAGTTACTTTATATACGGGCTGATGTATTTTTTTATAACCGACTGGTACAAAAACCGGCACCGGCAGCAGGAACTTGAAAAGGAAAAAGCCGCTGCTGAACTAACCTTTTTGCGGTCGCAGTTAAACCCCCACTTTTTGTTTAACAGCATTAATGATATTTACTCGCTCATTTACCAGCAGTCGGACCAGGCACCGGCTGCTTTGCTAAAACTGTCGGACATATTGCGTTATATGCTGCGCGAAGGCGGGCAGGATACCATGCCGCTGCAAAGCGAGGTTAAATACCTTGAAAATGTAATTGAACTGCAGCGCATCAGTACCAAGGGGACGGCCCGTATTAATTTTAACATTGAAGGCTACATCGGCTCCCAGGAAATAGCCACCCTGCTTTTAGTTGCTTTTGTTGAAAACGCTTTTAAACATGGTGTATTGACTGATGTACAAAACCCTGTTGACATTAGCCTTTTGGCCACCAATGACAAAATTGACTTTTACGTGCGCAATAAAAAGAATGACCATCAAAAAGATAAAACACCGGGCATCGGCTTAAACAATGTGCGCCGGCGGCTTGCATTAATTTACCCCGGAAAACACAGTCTGCTAATTACTGAAGATGCCGGATTTTATACCGTTAATTTAACCCTGCAGGTAATATGAAACTAAGATGCCTGGTAGTTGACGACAAGCCTTTGGCCATTGATGTGCTGGCCGATTACACCGGCAAAGTTCCGTTTTTAGAGCTTGTTGCCACCATAACCAACCCTATTGAAGGGTTAAATATTGTACGGGAGCAAAACATCGACCTTGTTTTTTTAGATATACAGATGCCGGAACTTAACGGGATGCAGTTTATTAAAATAGCCGGCAAACAGTGCAAAATAGTGCTGACCACCGCCTATGCAGACTACGCACTCGATGGTTACGAGCACGATGTGGTTGATTACCTGCTAAAACCTATTGCCTTTGAGCGATTTTACCGGGCAGCCGAAAAGGCATTAAATTTATCCTTACACAAACCAACGCCAGGCAACGAAAGCCCGTTTGCCCACCATCAACCGCCACCGGAGTACTTGTTTGTAAAAACGGAACACCGCATCCAAAAAATAAACCTGGCCGATATTTTATACGTCGAGGCGCTGCAAAATTACGTGTCGCTGAATACCACCGGCGGCCGTGTAATGAGTTTGCAGCCTTTAAAGAAAATTGAAGAACAACTACCGGGTGCAGAATTTGTTCGGGTGCATAAGTCCTATATTGTATCGCTAAGGCATATCAGTTCGGTTGAACGCAGCCGGATATTTATTGGCGATACTATTATCCCGGTTGGGGATAGCTACAGGGAAGGGTTTTATAAGTTGATAGATAAGGGGTAAATTAATACTCCAGCCACTTGTTCAGCTTCAAATTAACCTTGTTGCCTTCTGCGTATTTGCCGAACTGGTCGTTAAGTACGCGAATGGTTACGCCGTTGTACTCAAGTATTAAATCCTCATAACAGCCCTTAAATAGTACCTGAGTTACTTCCCAGTCGTTATTTGTCCAGGTCTTAATGGTTTCAATCCATTCAGGGTAGATCACTACGTGGTCGGATTTTGTTTTCAGTCCGCAAATTTTCGCTTCGGCAGCGGTTAATACCGTACAGTTTGTTAGTAGCCGGGCAGTATACAGGTTTTTCGGGGCCTGGTACATTTCTTTAGGATTTCCTAACTCAAGGATGTTACCGTCTTTCAGCACGATCAATTCATCAGCCATCGAAAGCACTTCGGCCGGGTCGTGCGATACAATGATTACGGTAAGGCCGGTTTCTTTAACAATGCGCCTGATATCCTGCTGCAAGCCCTCGCGGAACGAGGTATCAACCTGGTTAAATGGCTCATCAAGCAAAAGCACATCCGGACTGGTTATCAGTGCCCGGGCTATGGCTACCCGCTGCCTTTCTCCCCCGCTAAGGTCTGCTACCCGTTTGTCGGCAATGCGGGTCATTTTTAGCTGGGTAAGCATTTGGTCAGTTTTTTGCTGTTTGGCTTTAAGGTCGGTGCTGGGCAGCATAATGGCTACGTTATCGCGCACTTTGGCAAAAAGGTTCAGGTCGTCGGATTGCTGGGTGACCATTTTCATGGCATCGTGGCCGGGTATCAGCTTTTCTTCGGGGCCCCAAATGCGCTCACCTTTAAATTTTACCGTGCCGTTATCCGGCGACAATAATCCGTACAATAGTTTTAATAATGTGCTTTTGCCGCTACCGCTTTCGCCGATAATGGCGGTTATAAGCCCTTGATTTATGGTTAAATCTGTTTTATTAATTCCCGAGTTTTGTGCACCGGGGTATACCTTGCTTACCGAAACCGCTTGCAAAAAGGGTGTATTTGCCATCGGCGGTAAAGATACGAGAAGTTGTAAGGTTGTAAAGTTGAAATGTTGTAAGGTTTTGAACTGGCTTTGTAACAACCACCCCCATTTTCAATCTGATAAGTACTTAACTATCAACATCACATGAAAAAGATATACTTTATCCTGCTTTTTTCAATATTTAGCATCAGCCTGTTAAAAGCCCAACCTGCTGCGTCGGCTGATTCTATGATTTATGTTTGCGGCCCTTGTAATGGCGATTGCGACAAACTACAATTTGACAAGCCGGGAAAATGCCCGCATTGTGGTATGGAATTGGTAAAAATAAAACTAAGCGATTTCAAAAAGCGACTGGCTGCCGATAAGCCAACCATTGCATTTTATCTGCAGGATGGCGTCGAGGTATTGGACTTTGCCGGCCCGATGGAAGTATTTATTGCTGCGGGGTTTAATGTGTTCACCGTATCAAAAAACTACAAGCCGCTACACTCGCAAACCATTTTATTTGTAATACCCGACTACACCATCAACGACGCCCCACCCGCAGATATTTTAGCTGTTTTTGGCGGCAATACCAGTCCGACAACCGCCGACGATTCAGTTATGACCTGGATTAAAAAGCAAAAGGTAAAATCATATTTCTCGGTTTGTACCGGCGCTTTTATACTGGGCAAAGCCGGCTTGCTTGATAATTTGACCGCTACCACCTATCATTTGCAAATTGATAATCTTGCTAAAGCATTCCCAAAAACCAAAGTATTGGCTAATACGCGATTTGTAGATAATGGCAATGTAATTACCACTGCGGGCATTTCGGCCGGTATTGACGGCGCACTGCACCTGGTTGAAAAACTACGCGGCAGGGCTTATGCCGAAGGCGTTGCAAAAACCATTGAATATGATAAATGGGTGCCGGAGAATGGGCTGATAGTTGCAAAATAAACTAAGATTTATTGGATTGGTTGGATTATAAGATTCTGTGAAAGGGGGTTTAAAATCCTGCAATCTCAAAAATCATGCAAATCGTGTTCAGGCAGCCTTCGAAATATATTTCACCAAACTCCTTTTTGCCACCGGCAGCAGGGTTTGCTCAAGCGGGAAGGTGATATCGCTTTGCACATAATAAACTGCCGGATTGGGCATGTATTGGTTGCGGCGGATAAGCTTGAGTTTTAAGGCCTCTGGTGTATTAAAAATACTTTCCTCGTAGGTGTCAATAAAATTAATGTTGATGCCTCGGTACTTATCGTCCTTGTTTTCAAATATGGTTATGTTATACTCGTAAATAAAGTTGGTGCGTTCGCGGCCGTTTCGGAGCGAAAAATAACCATTGAACGGTAACAGCGGAACAATCCCCACCGGGTCGATATTTAGCTGGCTTTCTACAAAATCGTAGATCTCTTTGCCGGTTTGTATGGCCGGATCCATTTTTTGCAGGGCGTAGGCTATTATCTGTTCAATTTCGCGCATCGAACTGTCGTCGTCTACAATTTTTTGATACGTGAGTTTGACAGCGGCAATGTCGGCCTGGGTTAAACGCTGCGGAAAGGCCTGCTGTAACATGCTTTTGTTCTTCTTAAAATACACCAGGTTATTGTAATGAAATATTAAATCGGTAAGATTGGGGTACAGCTTACTCTTGTCGAAATAGCGATTTATTTCCTGCAAATAATCGAGCAGGATATACTTTTTATACTCAAAATCGATTGAACCTTCAATAAACCAGTTAATGCCTAATGATTTCATATTTTTCACTGCGCTTTAGGTAGCTTAAATTAAGTAAAAAACAGCAATTTTGCAATATGCCTTTAGGAACACTTTATTTAATACCCGTACCCCTTGCCGACGATGCCGCTGCAAAGTCATTCACCCCATATTTGGTTGATACCATAAACAATATCAAAGAATACATTGTGGAGAATGAAAAAACGGCCCGCAGGTTTTTAAAAGAGGCCGGGTTAAAAACACCGCAAAGCGAATTGCTAATACACGACTACGGCAAACACAACCGTGCAGATGGCACTGCGGAATTTTTTAAAGGACTGCAAGCGGGTAGCGATGTTGGCCTGATGAGCGAGGCGGGCTGCCCCGGCGTTGCCGACCCTGGCGCCGAACTGGTTGAAAAAGCGCACCGCATGGGTATAAAAGTTGTGCCGCTGGTTGGCCCAAGCTCTATTTTGATGGCGCTAATGGCTTCAGGCTTTAGCGGGCAGAGTTTTACGTTTCATGGTTATTTACCTATTGACAAGGCAGCACGCAGTAAAAAGATAAAGGAGCTGGAAATGCTTTCTGAAAAAAACGATCAAACGCAGTTGTTTATCGAAACACCATTCCGCAACAACCCTATGCTGGAGGAGATTTTGAAAACCGCGCACCCCAAAACGCGTTTATGTATAGCCTGCGATATAACCGCGGCAACAGAATTTATCCAAACAAAAACCATCGCCGACTGGCAAAAGAAAGTACCCGAATTGCATAAAAGGCCCGCTATATTTTTAATATACCACAGATAATTGCTCATTACAGCAACACATACCAAAGTACTGATAGTTGGCGCCGGCCCATCCGGCCTGATGATGGCTGCACAGTTACTAAGATATGGCATCATCCCTATAATTATAGATATTAAACAAGGCCCCACCGACGAGTCGAAAGCGCTTGCGGTACAAGCACGCTCGCTGGAGATTTACCGGCAGATGGGTGCTATTGACCGTGTGATTGAAAACGGCAAACAGGCTAGAGGTGTAATTTTTAACGAGGATGGTAAGCAAGTAGCCAGTCTGGCTATGGAAAATGTAGGCGAAGGACAAACGCGCTTCCCTTACATCCTGCTTTACCCGCAAAGCAAAAACGAGCGTCTGCTGCTTGATTATTTAACCCTTAACTGTTGCCCGGTTTATTGGGCGACTACCCTTAAATCGTTAAAACAGACTAATAGGCAGGTTGAAGTAGAATTGCACAATGGCGAAGACATTACTTTCATTAATTGTGACTGGGTAGTTGGATCTGATGGTGCACATAGTACGGTGCGCAAACAATTGAACATCCCGTTTGCAGGAGACACTTACAGCCATAATTTTTACCTGGCTGATGTGGAGCTGGGAGGTAATCATTTTGATAACGATAAGGTGAACCTGTTCCTGGCTAAAAATGGATTCTCGGCTTTTTTCCCGATGCCGGAGGCCAGGCGTTTTCGTGTGTTGGGCAACCTGCCGGATGAGATGGTGAAAAAAGAAGATTTAACAATAGAAGACATCCTGCCCGGACTCGAAAAAAACACTGGTAAACCAATAGAAATAAAAAAAACTTACTGGTTTACCAGCTACCACCTGCACCACCGTATGGCCGATAGCTTCAGGGTGCAGCGCTGTTTTTTGGTGGGCGATGCAGCGCATATCCATTCGCCGGTTGGCGGACAGGGTATGAACACCGGCTTGCAGGATGCCTATAACCTGGCCTGGAAATTGGCCGGAGTTGTTAACGGGCGATTTGATGAGAAAATATTAGACAGTTATGCCGCTGAACGGATGCCGGTAGCCAAAAGGTTACTAAGCACCACCGATAAGGTGTTCAACATCATAATATCGCGCAACTGGATTAACCGGGTTTTTAAACGCTGGATAATACCCCCATTACTTAAGCTGGCTTGGGGTAATGAAAAACTACGGGCAACATTTTTTAAACAGGTATCGCAAATTGCCATCAGCTATCGCGATAGCAGTATCAACCTGCATGTGGCCCAATCAACCCAAATAAAGGCCGGCGACAGGCTGCCGTACTTAAAAGTATTCGACGAAAAGAAACAACTGGAAACCGACCTGCACGAATGGTGTACTAAACCAGGCTTTACGCTTATTGTATTAGGCAAATTGGCAGAAGGCGACCTGTTTGCCATCGCCAAATGGATAACCGTAAAATATCCCGGTATGCTTAACTTTTTCTACCTGCCGCAATCGACAAAAAACCACCATATATTTGATGCATTTGAGGTAAATATCAAAGTGGGTAAATCAATAATCGTGCGGCCTGATATGTACATCGGCTTTATGAACGATAAGATCGATATGGTGCTGATGGAGAACTATTTAAAGAACGTTGTCGGGTTCATAGTTGACGGTTCATAGTAACGATGGCAAAACGGGATGCTAATTTGAATCAGAAGGCAAAAAAACATATTTTAGGGCAATGAAAATCATCATTATTCTTTCGTTTATTTTGGTTCTGAGCTCCGAAACTAAATGCCAGGAACTGTTAAATACTCAAGAAAGTTATATAATTAAATATGTGACAGGGCAAAATGGTAAACTCATACTTAAAAGGTATACACACGATATAGCTACTAATACCCACGGAGATGTGCTGATATTCGGGTTTCCAACGCCCGAAGTAGAGAAAAGCGGGCTTTTTCAGGCAACGTTTTTCTTTTCGCCCGAGGGCAACTGCATTCATTATTTGTATAGGTATTCAAATTATAAATCGTTATTGTTTATAGTTAATAATTTAGATAACCCTAATTCGGGTTTGATAAGGAAGAAAAACACCGCTTTGTGGACTTCGCAAAACGATGCCAGAACGACGATCACAGTTAAAAAAGATGCAGCGTTTGCGCAACCTCCTAATTTCGAAGTTAACTACATGCAGAGGCCTGTTAATTATGTTCCATATAAAACGGAATTGGATGACGATATTCAAAAGATGTTTCCGGGAATAAAAAAACAAGAATAAAGCATTCCTTTATTTCTAACCGGGAGCATTTAATCCTCTATAAACTCCACCGGCTCCAAATCCTTCATTTCCTCATCAGTAAACAGGCGGGAGTGGATCATAAAACGATAACCGGTAGGTATTTCGATTGAAAAGCTGGAACCACGGCCTTTGGTGATGCCGATGGTTAGCTGAGTATGCTGCCAGTATTCAAACTGATCTTTGCTCATCCAAAATTCGCACCCGTCAATAGTGCCAAGCTTAACATCGCTGCCACCAAGCTTAAACTCGCCTTTTTCGAAACACATAGGCGATGAGCCATCGCAACAGCCGCCGCTCTGGTGAAACATCAGGTCGCCGAAGCGGGCTTTAAGTTCTTTTATAAGATTGGAAGCTTCGGCATCAACTAATACTCTTTTTGTCATGGGGTGGTTTTGTGCAAGATACAAAAAGGGAGATGTCATGGTGAGCCTGTCGAACCACGACATGCGGGCAAAAGCCTCTGCGCGCGTCGCCCTTCGACAGGCTCAGGGTGACATCCCCTTATTAAAACAATAAGATGCTAAAAAAAGCCCAGCTTGTTTTTATTGTATGATATCAGCATGTTTTTTGTTTGGCGATAGTGGCCCAGCATCATTTTGTGGTTTTCGCGGCCAAAGCCTGATTTTTTGTAACCGCCAAATGGTGCGTGGGCAGGATAAGCATGATAGTTGTTTACCCAAACCCTACCGGCTTGTATGGCACGCGGTACCTGGTAAATTTCGTGTGCGTCCCGGGTCCACACGCCGGCTCCAAGTCCGTATAAGGTATCGTTGGCAATGGCAATGGCTTCTTCGGTAGTTTTAAAGGTGGTAACGCAGGCAACAGGACCAAAAATTTCTTCCTGGAAAATGCGCATTTTGTTATGACCCTTAAACAGGGTTGGCTGAATATAATAGCCGCCGCCAAGTTCGCCGTCCAATTTTTTTACCTCGCCGCCACACAATACTTCCGCCCCTTCTTCGCGGCCAATTTTAAGGTACGATTGTATTTTTTCGTACTGATCGTTCGATGCCTGGGCGCCCATCATGGTATCGCCGTCAAGCGGATTGCCCATTTTTATGGCGTTTGTACGCTCAATTACCCGCGACATAAACTTATCGTAAATGTTTTCGTGCACCAGAATACGCGACGGGCAGGTGCAAACTTCGCCCTGGTTTAAGGCAAACAAAACGGCACCCTCAATGGCCTTGTCGAAAAATTCATCATCGGCGGCACCTACCGATTCAAGGAAAATATTTGGCGATTTGCCGCCAAGTTCCATGGTTACGGGTATCAGGTTTTCTGAGGCGTACTGCATAATTAAACGACCGGTTGTTGTTTCGCCCGTAAACGAG
This sequence comes from Mucilaginibacter flavidus, assembly GCF_024055575.1. GTDB lineage: Bacteria > Bacteroidota > Bacteroidia > Sphingobacteriales > Sphingobacteriaceae > Mucilaginibacter > Mucilaginibacter flavidus. The sequence continues at coordinate 67,725 of NZ_JAMXOE010000005.1, forward strand.
ACCTTGGCAATGCGCGGCGACGATGCCAGCGGCTTTCCTGCCTCAGGGCCGAAACCAGTAACAATATTTAATACGCCCGGAGGCAATATATCCTGTATCAGCTCCATCAGCACCATTATTGATGTTGGCGTTTGCTCGGCGGGTTTTACCACGCAGCAGTTGCCGGCGGCAAGGGCGGGAGCAATTTTCCAGGTAGCCATCAGTAAGGGGAAGTTCCACGGGATAATCTGGCCAACCACGCCAATAGGCTCGTGCAGGCAAATGCTTACGGTGTATTCGTCATGCTCGGATATACCGCCTTCTTCGGCACGGATTACCCCGGCAAAGTAGCGGAAGTGGTCTATCACCAAAGGTAAATCGGCAGCCCTTGTTTCGCGGATGGCCTTGCCATTGTCAATACACTCAACAATTGCCAGGTATTCGAGATTAGCTTCAATAACATCAGCAATTTTATTAAGCAGCGATGCCCGGTATGCCGCTGACGATTTACCCCAGGTTGCAAATGCGGCGTGGGCGGCATCCAAAGCAAGTTCAATATCTTCCTTGCTCGAACGGGCCGCGAGTGTAAACGCCTTACCATCAATAGGCGAAATGTTTTCAAAGTATTCGCCTTTAACCGGCGGCACAAATTTGCCGCCAATAAAATTGCCGTACTTTTCTTTAAAAGCTGGTTTTGCAGGAATGCTCATGTTTTTTAAGTTTTAATTGGTGGCACTAATTTAGGTTTACCACAAACGGGGCATTTGCACGATGGTATCAAATGGTAGCACAATGGTATCAATTTTTATAAGTTATTGTAAATGAACAATAGTATACCTAATTTGTACTCGGGTAGCCCGCAACCAATTATTATGACCAATAAAAGCCTGGTATTGCCCCTGGCGCTTTCAAACCGCAAGGAAATAAGTACGCTTGTTGAAAACAGGAAGGCCTATACTTTGAACCAGTGCGAGCTTAATATTTTTGAAACCTACCAGCGCAGCGAGCTGGTGCCGCTCACTTTTAGCGACCTGGTAATTACCAGCATGCTGCGCGGCAAAAAGGTAATGCATTTGTTTGATCAGCCGGGATTTGATTACCTGCCCGGCGAAACGGTGATAGTGCCGCCAAACATCACGATGAAGATTGATTTCCCGGAGGCAACGGCCAACCAGCCCTCGCAATGCACGGCGCTGGCCATAAACCAGCAGGAAATAATGAGCACGTTGGATTTTTTAAACGAAAATTATCCCCGCGAAGACAACCGCACGTGGAAACTGAACTATAACCAGTTCCATTTTTTTAATAATTACGAGCTAGCCCAACTCATCAATAAGCTAATCCGCATCAGCACCGGGGATGCTTTGACTAAAGATGTGTTAGCCAATCTTACCCTAAAGGAACTGCTGATACGCATTATGCAGATGCAAAACCTGCACGAGGTAAACACCAACATGCACGAGTTGTCGCAAAGCAGCAGGTTTGCTTATGTCGTTGAGTATATCCGGATTCATCTTACTGAAAAACTGAATATCGATGCGCTTAGCCAGATGGCATTTATGAGCAAGCCCAGCTTTTTCCGGGCGTTTAAGCATGAGCTGGGGATATCGCCGGTTGATTATATTATTAAGGAAAGGATACAGTTTGCCAAGCAGTTGATGAATAATCCATATAACAGCATATCCGAAGCATGCTTTAAAGCTGGTTTTAATAACCTGAATTACTTTAGCAGGGCGTTTAAGAAGATTGAAGGGATAACGCCGAGTTTGTATAAGTCGGGAATAAGAAATGCCTGAAGCGATTACTCACTCAAGACACCAAAATTCCTTTTTGTCGTTCTGAGTGTCCATTTGGATTTCCGTAAAAAACATTGTGATGACGTAATGGATAGCTTCGAAGTCATATTTCTTCTTAGAACCTATAGCTCACCCCGCTCAATTGCCGCGGAGGCTGTTACTTTTGTCTTGATACAAAAGTAACCAAAAAATCAAGTCAGCAGAAATGCTTCTTTGCGCTGCAGGCCTTTTACGCACAAAGCCGAAAAAACTGCGGGCTGGAATCTTTTTGCCGGACTACCCCATCCAGTGTAGACCCTGTATGCAAAAATTCCCTATGCCCTGCCCGACGCACAGGCCGGCAGTTTTTTCGGCTTTCGTCCGAAGTTTATCTGCTGACGGGAAACCCAAAGCACAAGATACCCAAACCTAAAAATGAGAATGATAATCAGACGCTTATAAATACGTCATTATAAGCGCGAGCGAAGAATCTTCTATGCGCGATGGTATGACGCATCCCTATCAAATGTAAAAGATTCTTCACTCTGCTCAGAATGACAAAGGTTTTTAGTTCTTCTTTGCTTATTAAACGTTAGCAGCCAGCCAATCGCCAACCTCTGTGGTTTTGTAAGCTTTGTTTTTACCGACTAAATCTTCGGTAACAATTCCTTCGGCTAATGATTTGTTTACAACAGCACGTATTGCTTCAGCTTCTTCTTTTAACTTAAATGCATCTTCAAACATCATAGCTGCGGAAAGCACGGTTGCCAACGGGTTTGCAATGTCCTTACCTGCAGCCTGCGGGTATGAACCGTGTATAGGCTCAAACAGCGAGGTGTGTACGCCTATCGACGCTGATGGCATTAAGCCCATAGAGCCTGATATTACAGAAGCTTCATCAGTTAGTATATCGCCGAAAAGGTTTTCAGTTATCATTACGTCGTACGTGTTTGGCCATTGTACCAAACGCATGGCAACAGCATCAACAAATTCGTAGGTTACTTTTACTTCGGGATAATCTTTTTCCATGTCCTGCACGGTTTCGCGCCACAGGCGTGAGGTTTCAAGTACGTTGGCTTTGTCAACACAGCAGAGGCGTTTACTGCGGGTCATTGCCATTTCGAAACCAAGTTTTGCCAGGCGCTGAATTTCGGCGCGGGTGTAAGTACAGGTATCAAAAGCAGTATTGCCATTATCCAAGCGTCCGCGTTCGCCAAAATAAATACCGCCGGTAAGTTCGCGCAGGATGATCATATCAGTCCCTTCAATGCGTTCGCGTTTTAAAGGCGAGCTATCAATTAACGACGGGAATGTAAACGTAGGGCGCACATTTGCAAACAGTCCCAGTTTTTTACGCATCTTTAGTAGTCCCTGCTCGGGGCGTACAGTGGCTTTCGGGTCGTTATCAAAACGTGGGTGACCGATAGCGCCAAACAACACGGCATCAGCAGCCATACAAACTTCGTGGGTTGAGTCAGGGTAAGGTTCGCCAACGGCATCAATTGCGGCAGCGCCGGTTAAAGCGGGTGTCCAGTTTATTTCGTGACCGAATTTTTTTGCAACGGCGTCAGATACTTTTACAGCCTGGGCAATAACCTCGGGGCCTATTCCATCTCCGGCAAGGAGTGCGATGTTTAGTTTCATTTATATTATTATTGTTATTTTGTCAATCTGAGTCGTCACCGGGTCAATCCCTATAAAATACGAGGTGATTTATGGGTGGCTTCGAAGCAAAATTTCTTCTTAGAACTTAATGTCACCCCGCTCAATTGCCGCGGGGGCTGTTACTTTTGTCTTGATACAAAAGTAACCAAAAAATCAAGTCAGCAGAAATGCTCCTTAGCGCACAAGGCCTTTTACGCACAAATCCAAAAATGCTGCGGGCTGGAATCTTTTTGCCGCGCTACCCTGTCGCTTCACTACCCTATATGCAAAAAGTTCCTATGCCCTACCCAGCACACAGGCCGGCCGCTTTTTTGTCTTTCGCCCGAAGCTTATCTGCTGACGGACACCCATAGTAATCTGCGTAATAATCTAATATATAATTAGTTGTTTATAACGTGCTGCCACTTTGATTAATTTGTAAAACCAATCTCAAATCACCAGCCTCTAATCTCTCAAATTATATTCAACATCTTCTGCGTAGCCTTAATTGCGCAAACAGTTTGGTCGGAATCAAGGCCCCTGGTAACAAACTTTTTCTTGTCATCCTTCCAGGTAATAATGGTTTCGCAAAGCGCATCTGAACTGCTGCCGGGAGCTATACGCACGGCATAGTCAATCAGCTTTGGCAGGCGGCGTTGTTTTTTAACGTACACCTTGGTGAGCGCATTCATAAAGGCATCAAACTGGCCATCGCCCTGTGCATTTTCTTCAAACTTTTCGCCGTCTATTTTAACCGCTATGGTAGCGGATGGGCGCAATCCCATCGAATGCACCAACACGTACGATTCTACAACAACTTTTTCTTCGTAAAGGTTGCTGTCGAGCACGTCCGAAATAATATAGGGCAGGTCCTCTTTAGTTACCGTTTCTTTTTTGTCGCCCAACTCAATAACACGCTGGGTAACTTTCTTAAGATCGGCATCATTAAGCTTCAGGCCCAGTTCCTGCAGGTTTTTTTCGATATTGGCTTTACCGGATGTTTTGCCCAAAGCATATTCGCGTTTGCGGCCAAAACGTTCGGGCAACAGGTCGTTAAAATACAGGTTGTTTTTGTTGTCGCCGTCGGCATGGATACCTGCGGTTTGGGTAAACACGTTGTCGCCAACAATTGGTTTATTAGATGGTATCCTTACGCCCGAAAACGTTTCAACAAGCTTGCTTACCGTGTAAATAGCTGATTCTTTGATGCCGATTTTTACCTCTGGCACAAAATCATTTATTACGGCTACTGCGCTGGCCATGGCCGCATTACCCGCCCGTTCGCCCATGCCGTTTACGGTTAAGTGCAGACCGCTTACGCCGGCCTTTACCGCTTCCAGAACATTGGCGGTACCCAAATCATAGTCATTATGTGCATGAAAATCGAAATGGGTGTTTGGGTATTTGGCAATCAGTTCCTTTAAAAACTTTGCGGTTTCTACAGGTGTTAATACACCCAGGGTATCGGGCAATAAAATCCTTTTTACAGGTTGTTTGGTAATAAACTCAAGGTACTGGTAAACATATTCAGGCGAATTTCGCATGCCGTTGCTCCAGTCTTCCAGGTAAACGTTGGTTTCAATACCATTGCTGTGGGCAAGATCGATCACATTTTTTATTTCGGCAAAATGCTGTTCGGGCGTTTTTTTAAGCTGATGGGTTAGATGGTTCAGCGAGCCTTTGGTTAGCAGGTTTTGAACCTTCACGCCCGATTTTACCATCCAGTCGATAGAGACACCATCATCAACAAATGACAGCACTTCAATACGGTCGGTGTAACCGTTTTCTTCGGCCCAGGTTAAGATGCTCTTAACTGCCTGGAACTCGCCTTCGGATACGCGTGCAGAAGCTATTTCAACCCTGTCGACGTTTAATTCTTCCAACAACAGCTGGGTAATAGTTAACTTTTCTGAGATAGAAAACGACACCCCCGATGTTTGTTCCCCATCGCGGAGGGTGGTATCCATTATCTCTATTTTCCTTCGTTCCATTATATGGATTGTGTAGCGTAAAGAGTCAGGAATCAAGAGTCAACAAAAAACGTTTGGGTTTATCGCCCCGTTTTCGGTTGCTGACTTTCGATTCTTGATTCTTGACTCTTGGTTCTTGATTCTATTTTTTAAAGCGGTAGGTTGGCTGCAAATTCCTCAATCTCGCCTTTGATGCTTTGCAGGTAATCAATATCATCAAACCCGTTAATCATGTTATCCTTTTTGTAGGGACTGATGTCGAATTTTTCAGTGTCTCCTGTTGAAAGGATCGTAATGCTTTGAGCGGGCAAATTAACCTCAATTTCTGTTTTGGGATCGCCAATAACAGCCGTGAAAATCTTCTCGGCAAATTCAGCGCTAACCTGTACGGGCAATACGCCAACATTAAGACAGTTATTCCTAAAGATATCCGCAAAGAAGCTGGATACCACGCAACGGAACCCATAGTCATAAACCGCCCAGGCAGCATGCTCTCTTGACGAGCCGGAGCCAAAGTTTTTACCGCCAACCAAAATTTTGCCACTGTAAACAGGGTTGTTTAGTACAAAGTCCGCTTTGGGGGTATTGTCGGCATTGTAGCGCCAATCGCGGAAAAGGTTGTCGCCGAAGCCAACGCGTTCCGTAGCTTTTAAAAAGCGGGCCGGTATCAGTTGGTCGGTATCCACATTCTCTATCGGAAGTGGAACCGCAGTGCTTGTTATTATATTGAATTTATCGTAAGCCATTGTATTTAGTCATTAGTCATTGAGTCATCAGGTCATTGACGCTTCGTCATTCACCCTCTACTCGCTTTTTACAAATTAAACCAGTTCTTCAATTAACGTCCTTGGGTCGGTAACTACGCCTGTAACGGCGGCAGCAGCGGCAACCAGCGGACTGGCCAGCATGGTGCGCGCACCCGGGCCCTGGCGTCCTTCAAAGTTTCTGTTCGAGGTGCTTACTGCATATTTACCGGCAGGAACTTTATCATCGTTCATGGCCAAACATGCAGAGCAGCCGGGCTGACGTAAAGTAAAACCAGCTTCGGTTAAAATATCCAGCAAGCCTTCTTCTTTAATCTGCGCTTCAACAATGTGCGAGCCGGGAACCAGCCATGCAGTAACGTTTTCGGCTTTGTGTTTGCCTTTTACCAGCGAGGTAAACGCCCTGAAATCTTCAATACGGCCATTGGTACAGCTGCCTACGAATACAAAATCAACCGGTTTACCAATCATGGAGTCGCCTTCGTGAAAGCCCATGTAGTTTAACGATTTTTCGTACGTTGCTACGCCGCCTTCAACTTGTGCAGCATCAGGTATATCGTGTGATATGCCCATACCCATGCCCGGGTTGGTACCGTAGGTTATCATCGGCTCAATATCTGATGCACTAAAGGTTAGTTCCTTATCAAAAATAGCATCGGCATCGGTTTTCAAAGTTTTATAGTAGGCTAATGCCCTGTCCCAGGCTTCTCCCTTTGGAGTAAACTCTCGGCCTTTAACGTACTCGATAGTGGTTTCGTCGGGGGCAATCATGCCACCGCGCGCACCCATCTCGATACTCAGGTTACAAACCGTCATGCGGCCTTCCATCGTCATATTTTCGAAAACATCACCTGCATATTCAACAAAATAGCCGGTAGCACCCGAGGTGCTAAGCTTCGAAATTATATAAAGTGCCACGTCTTTCGGCGTAACACCAAACCCTAATTTGCCATTAATATTAATGCGCATTTTTTTAGGCTTAGGCTGCATAATGCACTGAGTAGCCAGCACCATTTCAACTTCCGACGTACCGATACCAAACGCAATGGCACCAAAAGCGCCGTGGGTTGAAGTATGCGAATCGCCGCAAACAATAGTTGCGCCGGGCTGGGTAATGCCATACTCCGGACCAACTACGTGAACGATACCATTTTTTTGATGACCAAGGCCCCAGTAACTGATGCCATATTCGTTTGAATTTGACTCCAACGCATCAAGCTGATTGGCCGAAAGCGGGTCGGCAACCGGGAGGTGCTGATTAATGGTTGGTGTGTTATGGTCGGCAGTAGCAAAGGTGCGCTCGGGGTATAAAACCCTTATGCCCCTGCTTTTTAGGCCCAAAAAGGCTACCGGGCTGGTAACTTCGTGAATCAAATGACGGTCGATAAAAAGCACATCAGGCCCATCCTGTATCTGGCGCACTACGTGTGTGTCCCAAACCTTGTCAAATAATGTCTTGCTCATTTTATGTTTAATAATTTAATCTCTTTTTCTTATCCCAATGTTATGTTCTCGCCTCACCCTGCCCTCTCCAAAGGAGAGGGTTCTAAAAGCCGTGAAGTTTAAGTCCTCTCCTTTGGAGAGGATTTAGGTGAGGCTTTTATTTCTGTAAAACGCCTACGTTGTTAGCCAGCGTTAAAAGGTCTTCGTCGGTTATATCCAGCTTGCCATCGGCAAGCGTTAAAAAATTCTTGTATGCTTCGTCCAGTCCTGACTTATCCAATTGCTGACCCAGGCGCTCCAAATGGAACTTAAGGGCATGCCTGCCGCTGCGTGCGGTAAGCACAATGGTTGCGCTTGGGAAACCTACATCCTCCGGCCTTATAATTTCGTAGTTTTCGCGATTCTTTAAAAAGCCATCCTGGTGTATGCCGCTGCTGTGGGCAAACGCATTGCTGCCGACAATGGCCTTATTTGCCTGTACCGGCATGCGCATTTGCGTGCGTACCAGTTGGCTAATCTCGTAAAAATTACGGGTATTTATGTTGGTGTGCAGATTAATGGACTCGTGGGTTTTCAGTATCATCACCACCTCTTCAATCGAGGTGTTGCCGGCGCGTTCGCCGATTCCGTTTATGGTGCCTTCTATCTGGCGGGCGCCATTTTGAAGACCTGCTATGGAGTTTGCAGTGGCCAGTCCTAAATCGTTATGGCAATGCACCGAAATAATTGCCTTGTCGATATTTTGCACGTTTTCTTTAAGGAAACGTATTTTATCACCGTATTGGTTAGGCAGGCAATAACCGTTAGTGTCAGGAATATTGACCACGGTTGCGCCTGCCGCGATGACCGCCTCAACCATTTGCGCTAAATAATGTATATCTGCACGACCCGCATCTTCAGCGTAAAACTCTATGTCCTCAACAAAACGCTTCGCATATTTAACGGCGTCAACAGCGCGAACCAATATTTCTTCGCGGGTGCTGTTAAACTTGGTTTTTATATGCATGTCTGACGAGCCTATACCGGTATGGATACGCGGATGCTTAGCATATTTAAGCGACTCAACCGCCACATCAATATCGCCTTTATTTGCGCGCGTAAGGGCACAAACCGTAGGATTGTTCACAGCTTTTGATATTTCTACCACGCTCTGGAAATCCCCCGGGCTCGATACAGGGAAGCCGGCTTCAATTATATCAACACCCAATGCCTCCAGTTCCCTGGCTATCTCTATTTTTTCGGGGGTCGTCAACTGGCAGCCCGGTACCTGCTCGCCATCGCGAAGCGTGGTATCAAAAACATAAACGCGGTTTGGATCGTGTAACATAGTATCTTAATTTGAGATGGCAGCTCCGGATTGAAAAACCCTTTACTGTCATCGGTTAATGCTTATCTATTTCAATAGCGATGGGTTTTAAACCCATCGCTATGTTTTATTTTTTCTATTCCCCCTTCAGGGGGTTAGGGGGCTTACGCTTCTACAACCTGGTTTTCAGGGCGTAAGCTGCGTACAGTTTTGCCAGCCTGCCACATTTCGCTTTCGCGCAGTTCTTTCAGTTCGGCATCCAGTTTCTCGCGGTAGTCAGGTTTGCTGTTGCTGTCGATTGATTTTTGCGACTCAACACCTGTTGCCACGCTTTTGTATAATTCTTCAAATACCGGCTGGGTAGCGTCACGGAATTTCTTCCACCAATCCAACGCGCCACGCTGTGCAGTGGTCGAGCAGTTGGCGTACATCCAGTCCATACCGTTTTCAGCAACCAGTGGCATTAACGATTGGGTCAATTCTTCAACAGTTTCGTTAAACGCTTCAGATGGTGAGTGACCGTTTTTGCGTAACACTTCGTATTGTGCTGCGAAAATGCCCTGCACACAACCCATTAGGGTACCGCGTTCGCCGGTTAAGTCGCTAAATACTTCTTTCTTAAAGTCGGTTTCAAAAAGGTAACCGCTGCCTACAGCAATACCCAATGCAATTACGCGGTCTTTTGCTTTACCGGTTGCATCCTGGAAAATGGCGTAGCTTGAGTTTAAGCCGCGGCCCTGTAAAAACATGCGGCGCAATGAGGTACCCGAGCCTTTAGGGGCAACCAAAAATACGTCCACATCAGCAGGGGGAACGATGCCGGTTTGCTCTTTAAAAGTGATGCCAAAACCGTGTGAAAAATACAGGGCTTTACCGGGAGTTAAGTGTTTTTTAACGGTCGGCCATACTGCAATCTGGGCAGCATCGCTCAACAGGTAACAAATAATTGTACCTTTTTCAAGGGCTTCTTCAATTTCAAAAAGTGTTTCGCCGGGTACAAAGCCATCGCTTACAGCTTTATCCCATGTTTTTGTGCCTTTACGCTGACCAACAATAACGTTTATGCCATTGTCTTTTTGGTTAAGCGCCTGGCCAGGACCTTGAACGCCATAGCCTATTACCGCTACAACTTCGTCTTTTAATACTTCCTGTGCCTTTGATAAAGGGAACTCTTCGCGGGTAACTACGTTTTCTTCAGTACCGCCGAAATTTAATTTTGCCATCGTATTTGATTTAATGATTACACCGATTTTTTGATTGATTGCACCGATGCCTTGGTTGTTTTATATTTTAGTTTATAATTTTTTATTCCTCGTTCCGAGACGCAAAGTATTGCGTCTCTACGTCGTTTATTTTTTTGTAATGATCACTATCCCTGTTGCCCAGCCCATTTTTGTTAGGATGATATCCTCGCGGCTATCTAAATAAGTTATTAAGTCTGTTGCTTTTTCGGCGTGGCCGGTAGGCCAGTTTGCCTGGGGCAGCATATCGTCAATAATGTAAAAGCCGCCCGTTTCAACCATGTAAAGCACTTCGTCCAGCAATAAATATTTGCCCGGCCAGGTATCGGCAAAAACAAAGCTGAACTTTTGCCCTGCATTTTGTTTTATCCAGTCGCCACCATCGGTGCAGATCAGTTGCAGCCTTTTGTCAACCCCAAGGTTTTCTTTGGCGATGCTGAGCAACGTTTCATCGTTATCGATAGATATCAATGTTGATTTGCTGTCCATTCCGTCCAGGATCCATGTTGTTGACAATCCTGTACCTGTACCCAATTCCAAAAACTTGCCACCCGGTTTTGATGCCGCCAGTGTTTTAAGCAATGAGCAAGTCAATACTTCTGATGGCATGGTAAAACCACTTGCTTCCGTAGCAACTTTTATAGCGTTGTAAGCCGATGGGTATTTTTGTCTGATCTCTTCCATAGCCCCAAACCCCTAAAGGGGCTTTTTTATTTTAGTTAATTATTTATTCCACCTTCGCTCCCCCTTTAGGGGGCTGGGGGGCTTCGCCTTTACATCGTAAACACTTTTTCCCCTTTATTTAAATATTCGTTCTCTATCACTTCTTCACCTGGTTCCAGCCGCTCAAACTCGCGGATTTTGGCGTTGAAGCCTTCGCTGTCTTTGATAATGGCTACGCGGGCGCTGCGTACAAACTCAATCAGGCCGTAAGGCTGCAAAATGCTGATCAGGTTGTCTGTTTCTTCGCGGTGGCCTGTGGTTTCAAACACGGTGTAATCTTTGCGCAGGGTTACCACGCGGGCGCCGTTTTCGCGCAGCAAACGTTCAACGCTTACCTTTTCGGCAATTACATCGGTCGATACCTTGTACAGCGCCAGTTCCTGCCAGATCACATCCTCGTTGGTGTGGTAGTACACCTTCAATACTTCCACCTGTTTTTCAATCTGGCGGCAAAGCTTGCGCACCACATCTTCCGACTCTGTGATCACTATATTAAATCGGTGAATGCTCTCAATTTCCGACGGAGAGGTATTCAAGCTGTCGATATTTATTTTGCGGCGGGTAAATATTATTGCTATCCGGTTTAAAAGACCAATCTGGTTTTCAGTATAAACCGTGATGTTATATTCCTGCCTGTTTATTTGGTTTTCCATTTTGTTTTTGTTTTGTTTCCCCTTGTGCGGCGTAGGGACACAAAATTTTGTGTCCCTACGTTTTTGCTCCCCCTTTAGGGGGCCGGGGGGATTTTTATTTCAACCTTATTTCCGCAACACTACAGCCCTGAGGCACCATCGGGAACACGTTGTTCTCCTTGGTTACCATTACTTCCAACAGGAACGAGCCTTTGTTTTCCATCATTTGTTTTAATGCCGATGGCAGATCCTTGCGGTCGTCGATCATTTTGCCGGCAATGCCGTATGCTGCGGCTACTGCCACAAAATCGGGGCTCTGGATATCTACAAACGAGTAGCGTTTTGAGTTAAACAGTTCCTGCCACTGGCGCACCATGCCCAGGAATTTGTTGTTAAGGATGATGATCTTTACATCAACGCCGGTTTGCATAATGGTGCCCAGTTCCTGCAAAGTCATCTGGAAGCCTCCATCGCCGATGATGGCAATAACATCGCGCTCCTGTGCCCCAAACTTGGCGCCGATAGCTGCAGGCAATGCAAAACCCATGGTGCCAAGGCCGCCGCTGGTAATATTGCTGCGGGTTTTGTTCAGCGTTGCATAACGGCAGGCCACCATCTGGTGCTGGCCCACGTCGGTTACTATAACTGCGTCACCGTTGGTCAGCACGTTTAGTTGCTTAATTACTTCGCCCATCGTCATTTGCGGCGATGTTGGGTTTAGTTCTGTATGGATAACCGCGTCGTACTCTTTTTGGGTGTATTCGTTAAAAAGTTTCACCCATTCGGTATGGTCGTTGTGGTTAACCAAAGCGGTAAGCATTGGCAGGGTTTCCTTGCAATCGCCCCAAACGGGCACGGTCGATTTTACGTTTTTGTCGATTTCGGCAGGATCAATATCCAGGTGGACAACCTTTGCCTGTTTGGCATATTTATCAAGGCGACCGGTTACGCGGTCATCAAAACGCATGCCTATAGCAATTAATACATCGCACTCGTTGGTTAATACATTCGGGCCATAATTGCCATGCATACCCAGCATTCCCACGTTTAACGGGTGGCCTGTTGGTATAGCGCCTGCACCAAGGATTGTCCATGCCGCGGGGATACCGCTTTTCTCCACAAATGCCTTAAACTCCTGCTCGGCGCTGCCTAATATTACGCCCTGTCCCCATATAATAAATGGTTTTTTAGCGCTGTTGATCAGTTCGGCCGCCTCTTTGATGTATTGCGGCCTAACGATTGGTTTGGGGCGATAGCTGCGGATATGATCGCAGGGGGTATAGCCTTTGTACTCAAATTTTTGTATCTGCGCGTTTTTTGTAATGTCGATCAATACCGGGCCCGGCCTGCCGGTCCTGGCAATATAAAAGGCCTTGGCAATAGCTTCGGGGATTTCGTTTGCATCAGTTACCTGGTAGTTCCACTTGGTAACGGGGGTGGTAATGTTAATCACATCCGTTTCCTGGAAAGCATCGGTACCCAGCAAGTGCGCAAACACCTGGCCGGTAATGCATACTAAAGGTGTGCTGTCAATCTGTGCATCGGCCAAACCGGTAACCAGGTTTGTAGCGCCGGGACCGCTGGTAGCAAACACCACGCCCACCTTGCCCGATGTGCGCGCATAGCCCTGGCCGGCATGAATACCGCCCTGCTCGTGGCGCACCAATATGTGGTTTAATTTATCGCTATAATCGTATAAAGCATCATAGATGGGCATAATTGCGCCACCCGGATAGCCAAATATAGTATCCACACCTTCAATAATCAAAGCATCAAGCAAAGCCTGCGAACCCGTTAGCTCAATGGCTGCCTTTTGTTCCGGTGCGGTTAATGTTTCCTGTGCAACTTCCATAGTGCCCCCCAACCCCCTAAAGGGGGAGTTTTTAAGACCTCCTTACGGAAGTCATTGTTATTTAATATTTTTTTCTACTCTCTGCTATTCACCTCCTGCTCCCCTTTAGGGGCTGGGGGCTACATCTCATCCGTAACACAACCTTCGGCGGCTGTGGTGACGGTTTTGGCGTACCTGTATAGCAAGCCTTTGGTAACTTTTAACTTTGGCTGAACCCAGGCGGCCTTGCGGGCTGCCATTTCTTCGTCTGATAGAATTACATTGATCTTGTTTGTAGTCGCATCAATAATAATTTTATCCTCGTCTTTTATTAAGGCTATGGCACCGCCATCAAAAGCTTCGGGGGTGATGTGGCCTACCACAAAACCGTGTGTTCCGCCGCTAAAACGACCGTCGGTAATCAGTGCTACCGAGCTGCCTAAACCTGCGCCGAAAATGGCTGATGTTGGCTTAAGCATTTCGGGCATACCGGGTGCGCCTTTAGGGCCTACGTTGCGGATAACCACCACATCACCTTTTTTGACTCGACCGCTTTGTATGCCGGCTATCAATTCAAATTCACCGTCGAAAACGCGGGCCGGGCCTTCAAAATGGGTGCCCTCTTTACCGCTTATCTTGGCTACGCTGCCACCTTCGGCAATATTGCCGTAAAGTATCTGCAAGTGCCCGGTAGCCTTTATCGGCTTTTCAACCGGCCATATTATTTTTTGAGTTTCAAATTCAATTTCAGGTACATCGGCCATGTTTTCGGCAATGGTTTTACCGGTAACGGTTAGGCAATCGCCGTGCAGCCAGCCTTGTTTCAGGCAATATTTCATTACCGCAGGCACACCGCCGATGTTATGCAGGTCCTCCATCATGTATTTGCCGCTTGGCTTCATGTCGGCCAGTACGGGTATGCGGTTGCTTACCGCCTGGAAATCGTCCTGCGTAACTCTAACGCCAACGCTTTTGGCCATTGCTATCATGTGCAAAACGGCGTTGGTGCTACCGCCCAATACCATAATTACCACCATGGCATTTTCAAATGCTTCGCGGGTCATGATATCGCTTGGCTTGATATCTTTTTCCAGTAATATTTTAATGGCTTTGCCTGCTGCCAGGCATTCCGCTTTTTTCTCGTCGCTTAACGCAGGGTTGGATGACGAGTAAGGCAGGCTCATGCCCAATGCCTCAATAGCGGCAGCCATAGTGTTGGCGGTATAGATACCACCGCAGGCGCCTGCGCTGGGACAAGCATTTTTTATAACACCCATAAAATCCTCAGGACTGATGGTGCCGGCCATTTTTTGACCCAAAGCCTCAAACGCAGAAACAATGTTCAGGTCCTCACCTTTCCAATGACCGGGTTTTATGGTACCGCCATATACCATTATCGACGGGCGGTTTAACCTGCCCATAGCCATAATGGAGCCCGGCATGTTTTTGTCGCAGCCCGGCAAGGTGATCAGCCCGTCGTAATATTGTGCGCCGGTTACGGCTTCAATCGAGTCGGCAATTACATCGCGGCTTACCAGCGAGTAGCGCATACCTTCAGTGCCGTTGCTCATGCCGTCGCTTACGCCAATGGTGTGGAATATAAGGCCCACCAAATCTTCGGCCCAGATGCCTTGTTTAACAATTTTGGCAAGATCGTTCAGGTGCATATTACAGGTATTGCCATCGTAACCCATACTGGCCACGCCTACCTGCGCTTTTTGCATGTCCTCGTCGGTTAAGCCAATGCCGTAAAGCATGGCCTGTGCTGCCGGTTGGGTAGGATCCTGGGTAAAGGTTTTGCTATACTTGTTTAGTTCTGTCGCACTCATATTTTAAACGCCGTTGCCGGTTAAATTTTATAAAAAATGTTATCGTAATTAAGGTTTGTGCTGGTAACACAATTTGATATTTGTAAGGTAGATATAGCCCAAAGGAATAGCAAGCGATTAAAGGAAAAATTTCAATTAGTATTTAATTTTGGATATCATGTGTTTTACAATATAATAAATTGTATTAATTCAAATTAAAGATACAATATATTTTACAATTTATACCAAAGTTCAAAACGGTATACGGTATGTTTTTTATGCATGCATAGTATGGGGGTCGGTTTTCGGCGTAAAATGGGGTGAAGGATGTGCAGATGTGTGGATTAACTGCGTTGAAGCTTCGCGTTTTTGATGTGCGGATGGGCTCTTTAAAACCCGTCTTTGCGAGGAACGAAGCAATCTCTATACAGGACAATCAAAGGACCTTAATGTTGATGGGAACTTAAAGCCGCATCCCGGGTAAGCGTCACGCATGCCGGGGGGCTTCGCAATGCAGTTTATTGGATTAACTCAATGTTTACCCCGCTCAATTGCCGCGGGGGCTAGTCCTTTTTTGTTGATACAAAAAAGGACCAAAAAAAATCAAGTCAGCAGAAAGGCTTCTTTGCGCACAAGGCCTTTCACGCACAAATCCGAAAACGCTGCGGGCTGGAATCGTTTTTCGCAATTTATATTGTTTTTTATTGGCGCTCAAGATGCTTCGCGTTTTCCCGGATGCCCCTTTCTTAAGCAGACCCTGTATGCAAAAATTTCCTATGCCCTGCCCGACGCACAGGCCGGCAGCGTTTCCGGATTTCGCCCGAAGCTTATCTGCTGACGGGAAACCCAAAAAATATGCGGTAAACTAATAGTAGTCCAAAATGTCAGGCAATAATTAATCCACTGACAATAAGTAAATTGCAATTTAATTGCATTGGCGGCACAATAATTAATGTTAATTAATGTTAATTTCTTTCAGTACTAAAACTTTAGTTGTATTTTAGTGCTGTAAGCCTGACACATGAAACTCACAATTTTACTATTAACTGCCTGTTTTTTATCGACATTTTCGGCCCTTGCGCAAAACCCTTATTCCGTTAAAGGATCGGTTTCTGACACGTCGTCGAACTCCAAATTGGTAAACACTTCCATAAGTGTTTTAAACGCCAAAGATTCAACACTTGTTAATTATACCCGGGCAGATGCCGCCGGCGCTTTTTCACTCACCGGCTTCAAAAAGGGTAAGCTGATCTTGCTTGTAAGCTACCCCGGCTATGCCGATTACGTCGAACAGTTTAGCCTCGATTCTGCAAAAACCACGCACAACTTCGGGCACATTAGTATGGTGCTTAAGGCAAAACTGCTGCAGGACGTGATCATCAAAGCCAGCCGTTCTGCCATGAAAATGAAGGGCGACACTACCGAATTTGATGCAAAGGCCTTTAAGGTGCAGCCGAACGCGAAGGTCGAGGACCTGTTAAAACAGTTCCCGGGCATAACGGTGGACAAGGATGGTAAAATTACTGCCCAGGGGCAAACTGTTAGTAAGGTACTTGTTGATGGCGAAGAGTTTTTTGGCGACGACCCCACCCTGGTAACAAAAAACCTTAGGGCCGATATGGTTGACAAGGTACAGCTGTTTGATAAAACAAGCGACCAGGCCGCATTTACCGGCATTGACGACGGCAAGAAAACAAAGACCCTGAACATACAGTTAAAGGCAGACAAGAAAAACGGATATTTTGGTAAAGTGGAAGGTGGCGTAGGAACCGAAGGCTATTACTCGGGCCAGGCTTTATTTAATAAATTTAAGGCTAAAGAGAAGATCTCGGCGTATGCCATAGTTTCGAATACCGGTAAAACCGGACTGGGGTGGCGCGATAGCCAAAAATACGGCAACTCGAACCTGGAAGTGATGGACGATGGCGGCCTGATGTTTACCGGCGGCGGCGAAGATGAAATTGGCGGCTGGAACGGCCAGTACAACGGCCAGGGTATCCCGCTGGCACGAACGGGCGGCCTGCATTATGACAGCAAATTTGATAAAGATAAAGCAACTATAAACCTCAATTACAAAGCCGGCTCGTTAGAGGTAAAAGGCACCAACAATAGCCTGCAGCAAAACAGCCTTACTACAGGTATTCAAAACACCGATGCGAACCAGGCATATGATAACTTTATTTTCCGGCAAAAGCTGGATGGCACTTACCAGGTAAAGCTGGATACCACATCCAACTTAAAAATAATGGTCGACGGTACATTAAAAAACAATAAAACCGACAATAACGGTATCACGAAAACTACCCGCGAAGACGGTTCGGCACTGAACGATAATTACAGCAATACCAGCAACAACGCCCACACCCAGCTGTTTAATGCCAGCGCGCTTTACACCAAAAAGTTTAAAAAGAAAGGCCGCACCATTTCGGCGCTGGTAAACGAAGCGTACAGCAATGCCGATTCGAAAGGCTTTTTAAAATCCGATGCTCATTTCTTTAACGCGCAGGGGGCTCTTGACAGCCTGCAGCACATCGATCAATATAAAACCAATAAAATAAAAAGCAGCATATTAAACGCAAACTTTACCTATACCGAGCCGTTATCGAAGGCATCCTCGTTAATTGTTAACTATGGGCTGGGCGTTGATAACGGTACATCAGACAGGGAATCGTACAACGCCTCGGCTCCGGGGAATTACAACCTGCTTGTGGATTCATTGAGCAACAACTTTAAGCTGAAACAGCTATCGAACCAGGTGGGGGCTTTTTATAATTTCAAAAAAGGCAAGATCACCGTTAATTTCGGCAGCAAGGTAACTGATGTAAGCTTTAACCAGGTTGACCAGGTTACCGGCAACGAGTTTAAACGGCATTTTGTAAACTGGGACCCGCAATTCAGGTTTCAATACAGGCCATCGCAGCAAAAATATTTTAGCTTTAGCTACCGCGGCAGCCCTACCCAGCCTACTATCGACCAGATACAGCCGGTAGCGGTGAATACCAACCCGCTGCTTATCATTATCGGTAACCAGGGGCTTAAGCCATATTTTAACCACAACATCTCTGCCGATTTTAATTCGTACAAAGTTTTAAGCGGGATGTCGTTTTTTATGTATGGTTATTATTCCTTCACCACTAACCCTATCGTTAGCAACCAGGTAACCGACGCTGTGGGCAAAAGCACTATTCAATATGTAAACCTTAATACAAAATCGCCGTCGAATTTCTATTTGGATGCCAACGTGAGCCGTAAAATGGGGAACAGTGATTTTTACCTTGGCTTCAGCGGCAATGTTAATGGCAACGAGGGCTACAACCTGTCGAACGGCGCCCTTAATCATACCAAATCAAACACTGTTGGCGTAAGCTTGCGGGCCAATGAATACATACAGAAAAAGTTCGACTTCAACTTTAGCTTTGGGCCAAACTATACCTTCAGCGGTTCGTCGTTACAGCCGGATGTAAACAACAATGGAAGGGGATTTAATGCCAACGGTGGGTTTACCGTTTATCTGCCGGCCAAATTCCAGGTGAGTTCGGATGCCGACTACCAGTTCAGGGCAAAAACACAAACATTTGCCACCGACTTTAACCGCACCCTGGTAAATGCATCTTTAAACAAAACGTTTTTTAAAGAAGATAATTTAAAGCTGTCGTTATCGGTTAACGACCTGCTGAACCAAAACAAAGGCTTTGACCGTAACGTACAGGGCAACTTTATAAACCAAACCACTTATACTACCATAAAACGGTATTTTATGTTTACCGTAACCTGGGATTTTAGCAGCATGGGCGGAGCCGCCGTAAAAAAATAAAGCAGACATGAAAACCAAGATCATCACAACTATAGCCTTCCTTGTATTGTGCAGCAGCATGCTTTTTGCGCAAAACGAGCACTTTACCGTACATGGCACCATTGAGTTTGAAAAGAACATCAACATGTTCGCCATGATACAAAAGCAAATAACGCCCGAGAATGAAGCATTTTTTACGCCCATACTGGAGTCGTACAAAAAAACACAGCCGCAGTTTAAAAAGGTAAAAAGCACGCTCAGCTTTACCGACAATAAGACGCTGTATCGGCCCATCGTACCTACTGAAACCAACGATATGTTTTTTAGTGACATGGCGATGTCGGGACAACCAAATATTATTTATACCGACCTGGATACCAAAACCACCGCCACCCAGAAAACGGTTTACGAGGAGCTTTTTATGGTGAGAGACACCGCCCGTAAAATTAGCTGGAAAATCACCGATGAAACGCGTGAAATTGCGGGCTTCACCTGTCGCCGGGCAAATGCGCTGGTGCTCGACAGTATTTACGTGGTGGCTTTTTATGCCATAAAGATTCCCGTTTCGGGCGGGCCGGAATCATTTAGCGGCCTGCCGGGCATGATACTCGGTGTAGCCCTTCCGCACGAAAACGTTAGCTGGTTTGCAACCAAAGTGACCGAGATGCTCCCCGAGCCAAAAGCCATGGTGATGCCCAAAAAAGGCAAGGTGGTTACCGGGAAAGAGCTAACAGAAACGCTTAAACAGCTGATGAAAAACTGGGGGCCGTGGGCAAATGCGCAAAAGAAGGCGTTGTTGTTATAGGAGATGGGATTTTGAATGCCTAATGACGTACGGGTAGCTCCGGAAATTTATTTCAAGATTGCACCTAATGTTCACCCCGCTCAATTGCCGCGGGGGCTGTTACTTTTGTCTTGATACAAAAGTAACCAAAAAGTCAAGTCACCAGAAATGCTTCTTGGCGCGCAAGGCCTCCAACGCACAAATCCGAAAACGCTGCGGGCTGGAATCTTTTTGCCGGATGACCCTTTCTGATGCAGACCCTGCAATGCAAAAATTTCCTATGCCCTGCCCCGCGCACAGGCCGGCATCGTTGTCGGATTTCGCCCGAAGCTTATCTGCTGACGGGAAACCCATAAATAAACAATCCCTTGAAAATAGCGATTCCTAAACTGTCCTCTCTCGAACCCGTCGTTGCGAGGAACGAAGCAATCTCTGCGAAGGACAATCAACTTATCGTAATGATGAGGGTTACTTTTTAGCTGGCTGATTGGTAACCATGGGCTTTTGCTTTAGGTCACAGTCGTTTTTGCGCTTTTGGCTATAGCATCTCGCCAATATGGGTAAAAACTTACTGGAGACAGAGTCTCCAGGCATAGTAGTCCGTAGTTTCTAAACTACGGACAGCGGGGTTGCAATCGCACATAACTTGAGAAAGTTGCAACTAAAAAGCGTTTAAAAAGGCCCTTATGCCTCCTTTTTCACAACAGCCGATAAAAAACAGTACTAAAATTCAAAATACATTCAAGCCATTTGAACAATCATCAAAAAGACCGATCAAAAAACTTCTGGCTTTTGGGTCAGCCCCAGCGGGGGTATAACCCCCTTTCTCGCGCGTATGCAGCGCACAGGCCGATAGAGGTGGGGTACATATTTAATTACGAGCGGCCTTAGTAAAACGTTAGATTTTTTGCCATAAGGTCCGTATATTTAAGAGTTCTTTTGCAATAATTAACTTCGTATTACAAATTAATAAACTCCATTACTAATTTATATGAATCCACCTTATCGTTATGCAGCACGTGCAGCAATTGCAAGCGGAGCCATCGGCATTATAGCGTATGTTTTTTTAATTGCGTATCTCTTAATTCGCAGTCAGGATGGACAAAACGGCACTTTACCGATCAGGGTTCATGATTCCTGCGTTATTTTGCAATTTCTATTTTTAATCCCGGTTGTAATTGCATTGTTTAAGCTTATCCAGGCGCGTTCTTCAGATCTGTCCCGTGCGATGCTTAATGCAGGGGTTGGTGCGCTTTGTTTTACAATACTTTTTCTGCTGCTGATTTTCCCTAAAATTATGGCTGATACCTTATATATGTTTCCACAGGGTATTTTTGGTATTTGGCTTATCATAGCATGCTGGCGCCTGCAGCGAATAATTCCGCAATGGTTCCGGTGGTTTGGTATAATCGTTGGTGTTGGATTGGCGCTTGTCGGTATATTTCCCATTGGGTACGCAATTTTTGTGGATAGTGTAATTCTTCATATACCAGCACCATCTGATGCCGAAATGAATAAAATCCCCACCGAAACCACTGCGAATATCGTCCTGCATCAATTTATTTATATCGGCACATTTATAGGCGTATTACCACTCCCAATTTGGACAATATTAACCGGCATAAGATTGCTCCGGATAAAAAATTAATAACCACCTGGTATTTGCATCAAATTCCCCGATTTCGCAAGCCCTTCCTTCGCTGCCGCGAGGCTCACGTCTTATGGCCCGCAGACAGGTAATAAAGCGACAATTACCCCGCCATTTCAATGGCCCGGGCTTAACAACTAATAAGTGCATTAAAAACTGTGCTGACCTTTTATAATTTCAATAGCTTCTGTCCGGCTGTATGATTTTGTTTGGCCACTAAGGTGCAACTCGCGTTCCCGCTCTAACTCATCAGTAAAGCTTATTTCATCCCGGCGAATGTCGTCTTCTAAAAGTGTGTAGATAGCTTTTACTTTACTATCATCTGCATCGGCGAGATACGTTATTAATTTTTTCCGGATAGTTGATGTTGTCATCGATGTAAAGCTTCTTATACAAAGAAAACTTTTTTAATGAGTAAATGCAAACGTAGATTCGCTCCTGAATTTAAACGAAAGTCAACCCGCTAGTTCACGCGTCCGACTTACATTTCGTCAAAATTAAAAGCATTGATAATGAGCATGTTTCCCTGCATTCCAAGTGTTCCGCGCGGAAAAATCGAACGCGTTGGCGGCCCCTGGAGCAAAAAAGAAAAGTTGCACGCCACGCTTTTATTTATCAGCCTTATCCCATATTGCCATTTCCCAATTTATTTAATATCTTTCATAAAATAAACTATAATATAATACATACCGCATTTGAACCCTAATAATGCAGTATAAATAAGGCATACATCGCTGAAAAGTTTATTTGTGCGCATCCGGCAATAATAATATCTATAATATATTTTCATGTTAACCAATTTAAATGAAAACATTTTCACTGTTAATTGTGCTGCTATTTTCCGGGGTGATATCATTCGCCCAATCGCAAAAGATCGGTTTCGAGCATTTGAATATGCGCAACGGCCTGCCATCGGAGGCTGTAGGGGACATATTACAGGATGATAAGGGATACATTTGGTTAAGTACACAAAATGGACTGACCCGTTTCGATGGCTTTCGCGCAAAAATATACCAGTTAAAAACAACCAGCGACAAAAACTCGTTCGACAACGTACCCAGCGCAATGTTCCTGGATGGCAAAAAACGGCTTGTTACAGGCACTTATGGCGGAAACATTTTCCGGTATAATGCAAAGCTGGATTCGATGGTACTTGTTAGAACAGGAAAGAACCAAACTGCAAAGGGAGTATACGCCCCCCTAACCTTTAGCGACAAATATGCTAACCTGTGGATATATTATGTTGAAAATGGGGGCATACTTGCGGCAGAACGATATGACCCTTTGACCGGCAAGACCAGGAAATTTGATCCGAAACAGGACAAAAATCATTTGTTACCAACAGGGCTTCAATGTTTCTACCGATTGCCTGGAGGTGACTTTATACTGGGTACAAAAAACGGGTTGTACACTTACGACTATCGTGAAAACAGGTTTGCCGGGCACCTGGTCCAAAAAGACTCCCTTAAACAGTTAGTTGTGCAGCAGGTGTTCCGTGAGCAGCAGGGCGACATGGTGACGTGGTTTTTAGCAAAAACCAAGAAAGATACAACAGTTACCCTTTACGGGTATAATATGCAAACCGGGGCCTTAAAACCCTATGCTACTTTGCCTGGCGCAGTAGTGAACGGCAGTTTACCGGTACCCCTGGATAAAAAAGGACGGCTTGTACTAATGACTGATAAAGGGCTGTTTTTATACGACAAAACATCCCACCAAAAAACAGACTACCCCTATCCGGCTAATGATGCGCTTGTAAAGGACCAGGGAATAAGAGATTTAACTGTTGACAGCGATAATGTTTTTTGGATTGCTACCAGTGCGGGACTACTTAGCCTTGACCCGGCTACCGGTTTGTACCACCGCTACACGGCCAACCAAAGCGACCCCTATGCACTGGGCCATAAACATGTTTTAAAGGTTTTTATAGACAGGGCAGGGGTAAAGTGGGTGGGCATGGATGAATACGGTGTGGACAGGATTGAGACGCTGCACGTGGCCTTTTCGGGCATGAAGAACAATCCGGACCAGCCAAACAGCTACCCCGAAAATGCTACAGACATAGCAGCTAAGGCGGGCGGCGGATATTGGATAGCCAGTCAGGACGGTCTTTTTGAATGGGATGGCATCAAAAACCATTTTACAAAGATTACGCCACCTGGTAAAAACAAAGATGCAGCTACCAGCAATACTATAGTTTTGGCAGACGGAACACTTTGCTACATAGACGAAAAGGGATGGAATATGTACTCTCCAAATGGCAAAATTAAAACTATTGCTAACCCCGGTAACGCGGGCACGAGAGCGATTTATAAAGACCGGCAATCGAACATATGGATGATAACCGACAAAGGGAATTTTAACCGTTTTGATATTATCACCACTAAGTTTGAACAGTACGCGTATGTAAGCCTGTCGGGAAAAAAAATAAAGCCTGACAGCCTTTCGTTTATCAATTCTTCGGAGATTTACCAGGATGGGGCAGGCACGGTATGGCTGTCTAATTCAAAATTTGGCCTGGGCCCGGTTAACGTGGCTAAAAGGCAGGTGCTAGTTTCGCCGGCACTGCAGGGCCGGGTGTTTAGCGACGTTAACAAAATGTATGAGGATAAGGCCGGAAATTTTTGGCTGGGAACGCTCGACAACGGTTTTTGGCTTTTTGACAGGCGCTTGCAAAAGCTGGTAAAACAAATAAAAGACGAACAGGGTATACTGGAGAATCAAATAAGGTCTGTTGCAGAAGACAGAAGCGGCAACTTATGGATAGGCAGCCAAAGGGGGCTTATCAAATTCAACTACAAAACCGGCCGGTTGAAGGGTTATACCGTTGCTGATAATATCCCGCTGGAAGTGCCGGTAAAGCTGGCCACTGAGCCCGGCGGCAGGTTTATCTTTTTGATGTTCAACAGCCTGCTTACCTTCAACCCCGACGATATTAAGATCAACACCGTGCCGCCGCTGGTGCAGATTGAAAGTGTAGTTTACAGTAACCCTAAAAAGGAAAAAAGCGAACACCTGATAAATGCATTTGCGGCTGATACTACCACCCTTGCCTACAACAATAACCAGGTTACTTTTAACTACGTGGCGCTGCATTTTGTAAATCCGGCGAAAAATAAATACGCCTACAGGCTTGACGGCATCGATAACAACTGGATTGAGGCGCGGACGCAGCGCTGGGTAACTTACAATAACCTGGGGCCCGGCACCTATACCTTCCGGGTAAAAGCAGCCAACAGCGATGGCGTGTGGAACAATACCGGGGCCAGCTACACTATAATAATTGAAACAGCCTGGTGGCTACGCTGGTGGGCATGGCTGGGTTACGCGATTATTACTGCAGCGGCAATATCCGGGTTTATAGCCTACAGATCGCGGAGGCTGATAGCCGAAAATAAAATATTGGAGCAAAGGATAGCTAAACGTACCGGGCAGCTTAGCGAAGCTAACGAAGAGCTGCAGGCAAAGCAGGAGGAAATTACTTCGCAACGTGACCAACTGGTGGAAACCGTAAACAAGTTGCAGAGCACACAAACACAGCTCATCCAATCGGAGAAAATGGCCTCGTTGGGCGAGCTTACGGCCGGCATAGCGCACGAGATACAGAACCCGCTGAACTTCGTCAATAATTTTTCGGAGGTAAGCATAGAGTTGTTGGAAGAAATGGAAGCCGACCTGAAAAACGGCGACCAGGAAGATGCCATCAGCATAGCGGCCGACATCAGGCAGAACCTGGAGAAAATAGGCCACCACGGCAAACGCGCCGATGCGATTGTGAAAAACATGTTGCAGCACTCTCGCAACAACAGCGGCGAACGAAGACCTACCAACGTCAATTCGCTTGCAGACGAATACTTGCGCCTGGCCTATCACGGCCTCCGCGCCAAAGACAAAACGTTTAATGCCGACCTGGTAACGAATTTTGCACCCGATCTGCCCGAGGTAAACATCATTGGGCAGGATATTGGCCGTGTTTTGCTGAACTTATATAACAATGCATTTTATGCTGTACAGCAAAAGCAGCTAACAGCCGGCCCGGGTTACAAGCCAAAAGTTGAGATAATTACGGCCCCCCAAACCCCTAAAGGGGTAACTGAAGCAGTAACTATAACTGTACGCGACAACGGTAACGGCATACCCGATGCCATTAAAAACAAAATAATGCAGCCCTTTTTTACCACCAAGCCAACGGGAGATGGTACCGGCTTGGGCCTGTCGTTAAGTTATGATATAGTGGTAAAGGGCCATGGGGGGAATATCGGGGTAATTAGTACAGCGGGCGAAGGAGCGGCGCTTGTGGTGACGTTGCTGGTTGGATAATTTATATTCAAATTATCAGCTACTTGCATATTGTCAAAAATATAATTTTCTGATAATGAGAATGTTTCACAGCGTTCCGGGTGTTCCGCGTGGGAAAATGGAACGCTTTGGAGGGTTTTCGGTTCCCACAAAGGCGGCGCAGGGTCGTCGCTGACAGACCCTGCGGGAACAAAAAAATATTTTATTGCGCTGTTCCGTCCATCGATATAAATTTATCAAAAATTGGAAGCCCTGATAATGAGCATGTTTCACAGCGTTCCGGGTGTTCCGCGTGGGAAAATGGAACGTTTTGGAGGCCTTTAGCAGGAAGTTTTAAGTTGAATCCTTGTCTTTTCTGACTTAGGACTCAAGACTTTCGACTAAAGGCTAACCGTCAATTTTCGAGAAACATAACACTAGTTTCATTTCGACTAAAATTGGAATCCCTGATAATGAGCATGTTTCACAGCGTTCCGGGTGTTCCGCGTGGGAAAATGGCACGCTTTGGAGGCCGATGGGGGGCTGGCCTTTAAATAAATTGCAAATATTAAGCCGCCGGGTTTTAATGAGCATTCTCCGCCCTGGCCGGGTTTTTATGATATTCGAACAAAAAAACCTACATTGGTTACAATTGCCGGTTCGGCATTTACTAATAACCGTAACAGCCATATGAAGAAAGCCGTTGTGAATTTCTCCGATGCGGAGTTAATCGAAACGCTTAGAAATAAACATGCAAACGACGAGGTTATCCGGTTTTTGTACCGGGGCTATTATGGCTTGCTGAGCAATTACATAAGGCAAAACCAAGGTTCAGAACAGGATGCTGAAGACATTTTCCAGGAGGTTGTTGTAGCCTTTATCGAAATAGTGAAGAAGGATAAGTTCCGGGGCGAAGCGGGTGTGAAAACATTCCTGTTTAGTCTTAACCGCTTTACCTGGCTAAATGAACTAAAGAGGCGAAGCAGGGCAAGCGCCCGCGAAGAGAAGTATGATAATGAAAGCGATGCTGATGAAAAGGACGTGAGCCATTTGCTGGTTGAGCGCGAAGCGAAAGGGATGGTAATGGCGATGATGGATAAGCTTGGCGACATCTGCAAAAAAATACTGGTTGCCTATTATTATAATGATTTACCAATGAAAGAAATATTACTGTTGGTTAATTACGAGAATGAACAAGTGCTGCGGAACAAAAAATATAAGTGTATAAAAACCCTGGAACAAATGCTGGCCGCAGACCCCGCATTGGCCCAACGATTTAAAAGTGCATTGGCATATGGACAATAGCGAACAACCCGGAGAAAAAATTGTACAGTACCTTGACGGCGAAATGACCGGGCAGGAACTGCGCAATTTCGAAAGTGAACTTGCCGTCAACCCGGCGCTGCAGGCCGAACTTGATAACCTCGGACTGGCCCATACCGCTGTAATGCATTACGGGTTAAAACAGCAGGTCGCCGCCGTACACCAAACTATGATGGCCGAGTTGCGCAATGAATCTGCAACACAGGGCCGGGGCAAGGTAGTTCCGCTTTTCCGCACTGTATTAAAAATAGCTGCCGCATTGTTTATTGGCGGGCTGTTGTATGGCGCTTACCAATATACCACTACTACCCCTGCTGGTTTTGCAAAGGATAATTACCAGCCCTACACGATTAGTGCCGAACGCGGTGAAACATCAAAATCGACGGTGGAAACTGCGTACATCAATAATGATTATAAAGGCACAATTGCCGCTTTCGAAAAAACAACAACCCCGACTGTGAAAGAACAGTTTTTAGCAGCACAGGCTTATTTGGGCAATCACCAGCCGGCAAAGGCAATCAAAGCGTTTATTGCTGTGTTAGCCAACCAGGGAGCCGCATATAAGGATGATGCTGAATATTATTTGGCAGACGCTTACATCCAAAATGGCCAGCCCTCCAAAGCAAAGCCGTTGCTGGTGAAAATACATAACGATACCGACCATTTGTACCACAGCAAAGTAACCCGCTGGACTTTAGTTAAAGTTGATATCTTGATTTTCAAATCGGGGAATTAGTAATTTTGACTGCTTTAACCAAGCAATTCGGTATGGGTCTTTGCTATTAACAGGTATACTCTATGCCTCTCCGCAGTCCACATCGTATGGACAAGTTTTCCAGCTGCCGCCTGGGGAAACATATCTATTAGTCTAAAAACAACAATTACAGACCATTCATTTCCTGTGCGGGTTACTTGTTCGCCAACCTTTCACTCAGATGCTATTTACCCAAAAAATCCTCGATCAAAAAAATATTAAATAAAATTTCACATCAGTGGTTACAATGTTTTTACCCGCGGCTACTAAAGATAAAAACATAGAAATCATGAAAATTACAAAAATCAAAAACAGCATCACACTAACATTAGCGTTAGCTGCCGTAGTTGGCTTATATAGCTGCAAAAAAGACGGCCTTGCCCCCTCAACTACTTCGGGCGCAAAAATTTCATTTGGCGTATCTGCAGATAAATCGTTTGCCAGTGCCACACCGGGCACAGCGGCTGCAGCAATCACATGGACAGCCGGCGTCGCCAACATCAGCCAGTTTAAATTTGAAGCCGTTAAAGGTGGGGTAAAAACCGAAATTTCCGCACGAGGCCTTACCAATGTTGATTTATTTGCTCTTAACCCTGCCCTTGTCGGTACTGTTATTGATACCGGTACTTACAAACAAATCGAAGTTAAGCTTGAGTTTGTAAAATCTGGCTCGTCGCTGCCGCTATCTGTACAGGGAAGTTTTACTGCTGCAGACGGCACGGTGGTTCCGGTTGAGATTGATGTAAACGAAAGTTTCGAATTAAAAGCCGAGGCCAACAATGTATTTGTTGACAAAACAACCGACCTTAAATCGATAATCAAGCTTCACCTTGATAAGGTACTGGCCGGTATAAGCGTTGCTGATTTAGGAACTGCCACCCAAACATCTGGTAAAATTATTATCAGCAGCACATCAAACAGCGCCATATTTAATAAAATTAAAGCCAATGTTGCCAGCGCAGGCGAAAACGAATTTGAGGGTGAGCATGAGCATGGTGGCGGCCACGGCGGTAATGAGAATGACGGATAGGGATTAGGGTGTTCTATTCATGTTATGACCGGGGCCGCCTTATACGGTCCCGGTTTTTTATTGTTATGGCAATTATAATCCCGGCGCTAAAAATAGCCAGCAACCATATAAGCCAGGCGTAGCTTTGTGCAGGTTTTTCAAAGCCCCCAATCAGCCGCAGGTGAGCCCAGTAGCCGGGTGTTTTTTTTGCCGGCGATATGGCATCATCATCCAAATAATCCAATCGTGCCTGTCGCAGGGCTTCTGTTATAGTATATCCATTTTGCAAATAACTGTGCAGCCTGCCCGAGATATAAGCAGTCGACAAGTCATCCGCCTTCCACATCGAGGTGATGATATTGTCGCAACCTGCATAAGAGAAGGCCCGCGACAGGCTCATCAGGCCCTCGCCCTTTACCAGTTCGCCCACGCCGCTTTCGCAGGCGCTTAGCACCACCAATCGCGTTTTATCAAGTTTTAAATTATAAATTTCGGGCTGGTAAAGCTTGTAGTTAATAGCCGATTGAGTGCCGGGGTAAAATACAATGAAAGAACTATCGGGCTTCCTGTCGTTGGCATAAGCATGGGTAGCCAGGTGTACTAATCCATAATTATGTGCGTCTGTTACAAAAGCCTGCTTGGTTGCCTTCGTTCCAAATAACTCTGTGCCACCAAGCGCTTTTATTTCCTGTGCCGATGCCGGCAATTGCGCCCATTCAGCATTAGCTTTTACATCAAAAGGTGCCATGCCAAGCCTACTGCCAGACGTAGTCGTTATATTACCGCTGCCGTTTTTTAGTATTGCGCACGAATAGTTATAGGCGATGCTATAATTATTAAGCAGGTTTTCGCCCTTATCGTTCGTTAATATTTCAAACGGCAGGTAGTTCAGCTGGTCATCGGGAATGATGACCAGTTGTTTAACGCCATCAAGATAGACCGTCGCGGGTTGCAGCAATTGCCTGTATAAATATTGCGCAGTGGTTTTTAAATGCCGGTTGTTGCCGCCATCGCGCAGTTGGGCTTGCTGGTAAATGGCTGTTATCGAGGCTGGGAAATCCCTGGTAATGGGCGTCAAAAAAAAATCAAAGCTGTTGGCGGTTACCACAAAACAAAGGATGGATTTGTCGCTTGTGTGGTAGGAAAGCACGGCACTATTTTTCGGGATCACTTGCTGCAACGCCTGTATGCTGATGATTTGCCTGCTAAACTTATTGCTGCTTAAACCAGTTTGTGCCTCAATTTTTTGCTGAACTTTAATCAGGCGGATGGCATCGTCGTTAATGCTGGTTTTGAGTTTGATTAGACTAACACTGTCCGTCATCCCCGCTGCTTTTAACGATGTGCGGGTAATATTTTCCTTGAGGCGGCTTTCCTGGGTTAATAAAGCAGCCGGCACCCCGCTGTGAGCTTTTAGTTTCGATTCCTCGAGGTAAATAGATAGTGTGTTGGCTTTGTTTTCCTCGTCGAAAACAAAAGCCTGCTCCATATATTTTCTGTCTTTGGTGAGGCCATACAGTTGCAAACAAATATCGATTGGCTGCAGATGCGAGGCGTATTTTTTATCGCTTATCACCAGCCGGGCCTCGTCGGTTTCGTAAAAGCGGGCAACGTGGTCGGCCAGCTTGTAGAAGGCTGTGTAGGTTTGCAACGCTGCGTCCAGGTTTTTGACGCTGGCACTTTTTTCGTAAAGCATATTAAATGCCGCCGCCTTTGCAAGCAGGGCGTCCATTAGCTCAACAGTATTAAATGCGCTGTTAAAGTCGGCAGGGTTGGTATAAATATCCGGCGTATTAAAATCAAACAATAAATTTTCAAATGCCTGCTGGTAAAAAGTTAGCGCTTTGCCGGGTTCCTGTTTTTGCAGCCAAATATCGCCGGTGTATTTTAGGGTGATGCTATAGTCTGTTCTTTTATGGTTGCCGCTTGTTTTTGTATTTAACGCGGCCGCTTGCATTAGGTAGTTTAGCGCCTGGCCATAATCGTTTTGCATGTAGGAGGACCGGCCGAGGTCGTTATAAAGTTTTACGTTTTGGTAATGCACCTGCTTTAAATAGCCGATGGCTAGCCCGCTTTGCCCCATGGCCAGGTAAACCGAGCCTATATTATGTAGCAGCTTGTCCTTTTCGATATTGTAAGGGAGCAATGTTTTGTAAATAGCCAGCGCTTCTGGGTATCGCTTCAACCTTCTATAGGCCAGGGCAAGGTTGTTTTTATAAGTTACCAGCAACAACTTGTCGGGAGTGGCATGCCCTTGCAGGGTTGACGCCGCCTTTTCGTAGTAGGTAATGCTTTTGTTGTAGTTGCCGGTAGCATAGGCTATTACACCGAGTGTGTTATAAAGTCGTTCAACCTGGTTTACTGCGGGATATTTTTCGGCAATAACCTCGGCTTTCCTATAAAAATATTCGGCGCTGTCCAGCTTGTCAAAACGGTAATTGCTGTTCCCGCAATACACCAATGGTTCAAATAAAACAGAGTCCTTTAATGCTGGTAGTTTGCTTTTTAGATTTAACGCTTTTTTAAATGTGATAATGGCTTCTTTATCCCTGCTTAAAACCTGCAGGTAAACGCCGGTAGTAACATAGGTTTTTAGAAGGAAGGCATTATCGGCTCCCGATTTTTCTAAAATAGCGATGACTTTAAAAAAGTTCCCTAATGCCTCGGCATCTGTTTTATCGGATGGGTGGGCAGTGTTGGAGAGTTTGTCGGCATCGTTATAAAGCTGCTTATAAGCAGGCATTTGTTTTTGGGCGATGCATGGTTGCAGGCAAAATAACAGGCCGAAAAAAATGCAGATCAAATGATACCCAAAACGCATGGATAAATATATTCAAAAAACGGATAGCGTTGTGCCACATTTAACCCATGCTGCGTATCTGTGCGAAATAACTTTACCTGCTTACCACAATTATGCAAGGCGGCCTGGTGCGGGTAGGTTTAGCCTTTGCAAACGCCACCGGTGAGGCAGAAAGAGCCAGCGATGTCATTGGCGCAAGTGCATCGCCATAAACCATGCCTTTGCGGGCGTTCAGCAAATCGGTTAAATACTGCGGAATTTCGGCTGCGGTGCGGTAAAAATAAATCTTCACATCCAAGCCATTAGGAGCTTTGTTACTGCCGTCGTTTATGTGGTATACCAGTTTAACCTCCTGTGTTGCCCCGGTATCAATGCCCTGGTTACGTACAGATTTTGCGAGGTTTATTTTTGCGTTACCGGCGTCGACCACGATACCCGCTTTTCCGCAGCCCCCATTTTCGTCGAATGCAGTTCCGTTCCCTGCATCGGGGATGGCAAGCGTGTTATCGGCATTGTAAACCGGGGTGGCAATGCTGTCGCCAGCGGCAAGGTTGTATATTTTATCGAGGTAATTTATCCCTGAGATAGTTATAAACGAATTTTTAACCGCGCTGCCATCGGCCGGGGTAAAGGTGACTTTATATTTAAGGCCGGTTTCGCTATTGTTCACGTCAATATCGCCGGTAATAGCATCTATTTGCAAACCATCGGGTGTGCTGGTATAACTGCCGGCAGCCGTATTAACGGGGTGAGCCACTATACCCGATACCTGTACGAATAATACTGTGTCGGCATATAACTTAGGTTTATTAACCGGAACCACCTTTACAGGCGGATTTGATTTATCCTTTTTGCAGGAAAACCCAATGCCTATCAACAGGCAAAACAATAAAAACAATAACCGCTGCCGCATTTTAATCTCCCACATATTTAACTCCGCAAGGTACCGAACATCGTTTAATTACAAAATGATTTAAATCACCCCAAAAACCGTGCTTTTTATACTTAGTAGCCGTACAAACATATAATGTAACCTTAATTATAATTTTTTTAAAAATACCTTAATTTACGCCGGCTAACATAAACAGGTTTACAAGCCAACAAATTTAGATACGTTGTGTTGTGTGCTAAGGTGGCTTTATTTATGAAAAATTTTGTTGAAGATTGGTCGGGCCGGTTTAACCCATGGGCCTGGAATTTAATTATTGTGATATCGGCAGTGGTGATTGGCCTCGTGGTGAAGTTTATCATTAAGGCCATCCTCAATTACAATAAAAAGCATACCGACTACTCGCTTTTTTTGAGTGCCGTTAAAAATTTCAGCAGGCCCATGAACCACTTTGTGCCGCTTTTTATGCTGAATTTGATGGAGCCGCTGATGATTTTATCGCCCCGGTACGACCTTATTTTAACCCGTACCGTGGAAATGGCACTTATTGTCTCGTTCGCTGTTGTGCTGATGAGCGCAATGAATGTTTTTGAGGACTATATTTATCATACCTTCGATTTAAACAAAGAAGACAACCTTAAAGAGCGAAAAATTCGCACCCAGATACAGTTTATCCGCAAGGTGCTGGGCACGCTCATCGTATTTATAACCATCGCCATTATACTGCTCAGTTTTGATAACGTACGCAAAATTGGCGCCGGCTTGCTTACCGGCGTAGGTATCGGCGGCATTATTATCGGCTTTGCAGCACAAAAGTCGCTGGGCAATTTGCTGGCCGGTTTCCAGATTGCCTTTACACAGCCCATCCGCATTGATGATGTTTTGGTTGTTGAGGGCGAGTGGGGCCGGGTTGAGGATATCACCCTTACTTACGTGGTGCTTAAGATTTGGGATCAGCGCCGTTTGATTTTACCCATCAACTATTTTATCGAAAAACCCTTCCAAAACTGGACCCGCACTTCGTCAGAAATATTGGGGACTGTTTTTTTGTACCTGGATTATAACACGCCTGTTGATGCCCTGCGTGTAGAGTTTGAACGCCTGTTAGCCACCACCGAATTATGGGACAAGCGCGTGCACGGCATACAGGTAACCGATGCGAAAGTTAACTGTATTGAGCTAAGGGTTTTGGTAAGCGCTCACAACTCGTCTAACGCTTTTGATTTGCGCTGCTATATTCGCGAGCAGTTAATTAAATTCATAAAGGACAATCACCCCGAAAGCCTGCCGCTTAACCGCTTGGTAATGAATGACGATGGGTTAAGACAAACAGCAATACCTCCTGCAAATACCTAACGCCTTTGCTATTATTACTCCGCCTTCAAATCAATATGTTCGGTTTTTTTCGATATGTCCCTTATAATATCGTCCAACTCATACGCACAGGTTAACAGGTGTTCTAAAAGCTGGTTTTCCTCCTCATCGTGATGAGGGAAATCCTTTATCAAATCGGCAAGGCCTATAATTTTTGTGAGCGGAGCCCTTACCACGTGCGATTGCATCCAAGCTATCTCCCGTAGCTTTTCGTTTTGTTTTTCAACGGCGGTGATGTAATTCAACCGCTCAGTTATATCCCTTATTACCCCAATCATCCTGATGCCGCTACCCCTGGCATCCCGTATAATATAGCCGGTGCCCTCAACGTACGCATACTCGCCATCCGCTTTCATAAAGCGATATTCGACGCTCCAATTGCCTTGCGTAGCATCTTGCAAAGTGTCCTGTAAACTTTTCTGCGTTTCAATTTTATCGTCGGGGTGCACTTGCTGCAACCAGTTATCGTAGGTGTAGTGTTCCCTGCTATCGAAGCCAAAAAGCCTGAAAAAGCCATTGCCCCATTTTACTGTGCCGGTAAGAATGTTCCAGTCGAAAATTGCATCATTGGTTGCTTTGTTTACATACTCAAAACGCTCATTACTTATTTTCAAGGCTTTTTGTGCATTTTTAAGATCGGTAATATCCAGCCCGATACATTGCACCTCAACAGTTTCTCCTTTTGAATTGGTGAGGCCAATAAAGTGCCAAAGCGTTGGTTTTATCCCTCCGTCTTGCTGTAGTTTGTCAATTTCTACCTGGTATACCCTGTTTGGGTTTTTAATGCATTTATCCATAATGTCCCTCACCAAGTGGTGGTGATAAGGCTGCACGGTCAAAATGGCATCGGTATCGGTAAGTTTTTTATCTTTTAAAATCCAGTCAAAATCCTCAATGTACTTTTTATTAAAATAAGTGTACTTTCCATCCAGCGCAATACGGATAACATAATTGGTTTGCGAATCGGCAAGAGTTCTTAGGCGTTCTTCGCTGGCCTGCAGTTCTTCGCGGGTAGTTTTACTTTCCGTAATGTCAAGGCAGGCGCCTATCATTTCAAGCGGCACGCCGTTATCGTCGCACTTTAATTTACCCCACGATTTTAAGTGGCGCATCTCGCCGTTTGGCCGTATTATACGTTCTTCAAATTCAACGTCGTTTTTGGTTTGGAGCACACTAGCAATGGTATCATATACCCGTTGCCTGTCATCAGGATGAAGCATTTCCTGGTATCCCTCAAACGTTGCTTTAAAATTGGTTTTGTTTAAACCGTAAATGGCATACAGGCTGTCTGACCAGCTTACCACGTTATTCTGAACATCCCAGTGCCAATTGCCGAAATGCGCCAGTTCCTGGCTCTGCTTCATCAACAAACTGGTTTCGGCTATTATTCCGGCTTTTTCCCTGTTCTCCAGTATAATTTTCAGGATAGCAGTAACCCGTTCAATAACCTTCAGTTCTTCCTCATTCGGCTTTTTGGGCTCGTTATAATACATGCCTAATGTTGCCATAACTTTACGCTCCGAATTAATAATTGGATACGACCAGCAGGCCCGCAAATCATGGGCAAGGGCCAGTTCCTGGTAGTCCACCCAGCGCGGGTCGTTTGCAATATCACTTACTATTACTTTTTTTCCCAGGTAAGCCGCAGTGCCGCATGAGCCTACATTTTCATTTATAGGAAGATTCTCTATCGCTTCGATATATGGTGCCGGCAACGATGGCGATGCCCAATTATGCAACCGGTTGTTTTTTACTTGCAGTATCGAACAAAGCATCTGCGGGAACAGTGCTTCAATTCCCCTAAGGTAGTACGCCAATATCTCCTGTATGGGTGCTGTGTTTTTTGAATTCAGCTCCAAAACGTTTTTCTCTAAATTTTCGAGACTGCTGAGGCGCTTGCTTGCGGTTATGTCCAGCATCAATCCCCGCAGCCATTTTTGTTTAGTGCCTTCTTTTATTACCGAAACAATGTCTTTTATCCAAACGGTGCCGCCATCCGCTTTCATCATCCGGTATTCAAACGAATAGCTTTTTGTTGCGCGCGACTTTATGTTGTAATAATTTAACACTTCTTCACTGTCGCCGGGGTGAATATGGTTTTCCCAAAAGCGGGGCTGCACCAGCCATTCCTCAGGCGAAAAACCAAGGATTTGTTTTGCATGGTCGCTTACAAAGGTAAATAGCAACGTCTCGGCATCCGCCTCCCAAACTATCCCTTCAATAGTTTGCAGCAGCGAATAAAATTGGTTGCGCGACTCCGTTAAGGATTGCTCTGACTTTTTGCGTGCGTTAATGTCGTGAGTTAAATCGGTAATGGAGCGAACAATAAATATTACTTTGTTATTGTCGTTTACAATAGGGATATGATCTATCTCCCAATACCTTGTCTCCCTATCCCGGCCATCATTACCGGGTATCTCATATTTCCGGAGCGGAATTTTATCAGGTTTATTCAGGGCTATTACTTTTTCAAGCGACTCCGTCCATCCGGGTATCTCATAATACCTGTTGCTGTAAAAAACCTCGAAAAACCCTTTGCCTATGCACTCTTCGCGTGTAAACTCTTTTAATTTCAGATAGGCATCGTTTACATCAACTATTGAAAATTGAGGGGCATCCGGAAGCAATATCATTACCGGGGATGGCAAGGATTTAAATATTTCTTTCAGATATTTTTCATTTATCATACATCTATCAGGTTCAGGCAACAGCGGGGTAAAACAATCAATCTTAAACTATTCATATCGGCATCAGCTAAGTTAAAATAGGGTTACTAAAAATACACATAATTAGTTGATTGATAATATCTCCGGAGGTATATTTTAAAAAGTTATATTTTGACCAATACACGCGGGCAAGTCATTTTAAAAAACAATTTTTCTACTTCCTTATTAATTTGCATTTTTACGCCTCCCGGTGCGTTTCCCGGATGTTAAACTAAAAATCAACACATCAAGTAATAATAAAATGGGTAAAGTAATTTTGGTAACCGGCGCTTCGTCCGGCATAGGTTTGGCTTGTGCAACTGCTTTACAGGCAAAGGGACATACAGTTTATGGTTCATCGCGCGATTTAAAACGCATGAAATCAGTCTCATTTAAACCCATTGAGCTTGATGTTACCGATGACGCATCGGTAAACGCCGCCATCGATAAAATCATTAAGGCCGAAGGCCATATTGACGTGTTGGTAAATAACGCAGGCAACGGCGTTACCGGTCCGGCCTACGCCATGCCTGTTGACAGCGCAAAAAAACAGTTTGAAGTTAACTTTTTTGGTGTAGTGCGCGTGAGCAGTGCGGTATTACCACATATGATTGCTATAAAAAGTGGCTTGATTGTAAACATCAGTTCATTAGCCGGCTTATTCGGCTTGCCATACCAGAGCATGTACAGCGCATCAAAATATGCTATCGAGGGTTACTCGCAAAGCCTGCGGATGGAATTACGCAATACAGGCGTTAAAGTAACGCTAATTAACCCCGGTGATTTTAAATCCGACTTTACCCAAAACCGCGAAAAAGTGCCTTTCCCGATAAAAAACGAAATGCTGGAAAAGGAATATAATACTGCCGTTGCTGCAATGGAGAAAGATGAGAGCATCGGCGCTAACCCCGAAGTTATCGGCAAAAAGCTTTGCCAGATAGTTGATTCATCAAGCCCGGCTCACCGTTACCTGGTAGGTGCATTTGGTCAGACCATCGCCCCGACGTTGAAAAGCATATTGCCAGGTGGTTTGTTCGAGAAGTTGATGAACGACCATTACGGTATAAAGTAAAATATGGAGTAAGATTTGACAACTTTCAAAAAGTTGTCAAATCTGCTTTAATCAATTCCTGCTTCACTATTTATCACTCAACATTATCGGGTTACCACCTTTACCACCTATAAAAATGATCTTGGTATTTGGCGACAATGCAATATCCCTTTGCGCTAAAATAGATTGATATTGAAGTTGTTTGTCGGTTAATCCCGTTGCCAATATTTTTTGGTAATCAGCTATACCTTGTGCTTCCACGCGTTTACGGTCGGCTTCCTGGCGCTCCTTTTGTAGCACAAACTGCATTTTCTGGGCTTCCTGTTCAGCTTGTATTTTTGACTCGATACTTGCCCTAACAGTTGCAGGCAGCGTAATGTTACGCACCAATATTTGCTGAATCGATAAGCCGTTTTTGGCAAAATTGTCGGTGATGGATTTGTTGATTTTAAACTGGAACTCTTCGCGCTTGGTTGAGTAAAGATCCACAGCTACATAATTTACCGCGTTATCACGTATAGAAGTTCGGGTAACCGGGCGAACAATCTTATCCTCGTAATTAACGCCGATATTTTGATAAATGTACGGCGCTTTCGAAGGAATAACTTTGTACAAAACAGAAAGGTCGATGGTAACTTCCAAACCGTCGGACGATAAAACCCGGATGGCATCATCGCCCTGGATAGCGCCTTCGCCGGTTTTGGCGCTCATGGTATAATTTTCAGTCTGGATGCTGAACGTTGTAACATCAACAAATGGGTTAATAACGTGCAGGCCGCTTTCTAAAATGCCATCCTGCACCTTGCCAAACAGCGTTTGTACGCCAACTTTGCCGGGATCGATTATTTTAACCGACGATAAAAGAATTCCAATTAAAATAACCAAAACCGCCACTTTATTAATAGTACCGGCAAAGCGGTTGCCTGGTTCAGGGCCGCGTTTAAGCACTATGCCCACAACGAGCATAATGACACCTAGAATTGCAATAAGCATAATTGAGGAGCTATGGGTTTTTTTGAGCCTTTTTTACTTCTTTTAAAAGCCGAACCTTAAGCACTATAAAGATAGCAATAATTGCTGCTGCGGGTAATAAATAAATGTAGTGCTTGTCGGATATACCATAGTTATAGCCGGCAATTAAGCATATAAATATGCACACGTTGTACAGCGTATTTAAAAATAACTTGCCTGCCATGTTAGTATACGTTGATAGTAGGGTCAATTTGGTCGGCCCAGGCTAAAATGCCGCCCTGCAGGTTATAAAGGTTAGTAAAACCCTGCTGCTCCAGCTGCATAATGGCAGCTGCACTGCGTTTACCGCTGCGGCACATTACTACTACGGGTTTATCTTTAGCGATTTTTTCACTCTCGATTAAAACGCCGCCCAATGGAATCGACA
Source organism: Mucilaginibacter flavidus (assembly GCF_024055575.1). Taxonomy (GTDB): domain Bacteria; phylum Bacteroidota; class Bacteroidia; order Sphingobacteriales; family Sphingobacteriaceae; genus Mucilaginibacter; species Mucilaginibacter flavidus. Next base: position 106,648 of record NZ_JAMXOE010000005.1, read on the forward strand.
ATCCGCCGAGGTTGCTCATTTCGTATTCAAAATCTTCCCGCACATCAATCAGTTGAAAATCTTCGCCTTTATCTTTTTTGTCTTTTAGTTCCTGTACGCTAATTTCTTTCATGTTTTTGATAATTGTAATGGCCAAAGGTAATTGTTATACTTCAAATATTTAGGTCTGCAATTTGTAACATTCAAGGTGTTACGGCGTTTCATATATGTTTGCAAACAGATAATACTATTGATGAAGAAAGTTACGCGTTTTTTCTGGTTTTGTTCCGGAGCACATATAGGCACATTAAAAAAATACCCCCTCGAGCATAATAAATACGTAGGCATAGGCGCCACTATATTTTTTACCGCATTATTTGCCTCTCTATCAGGCGGATATGCCATGTATTTTGTTTTCGCCGGCAACCCGGCCGCCTGGATTTTCGCTATTTTATTTGGCCTGATATGGGGTACTGCTATTTTTAATCTCGACAGGTACATTGTATCCAGTATCGATAAAACAGGTACCACTAACCAGCAGATATTGCAGGCATCGCCCCGTATTTTATTGGCAATAATGATAGGAATTGTAATATCGCGGCCGCTTGAACTGAAAATATTCGACAAGGAAATCCGCCAGAAATTAAAAACGGCTTACCTTAAAGGCCAGCACCGTAAAATAGATACGCTTACCAAAACCTACAATGACAAGTATGCCATGGAAATGCGTAAAAACAACGAACTGAAAAGGGAAAAGGATTCCCTTGAAAGCGATATCACCCAATCCCGCCAGCAGCTTAACCAGGAAGTTTTCGGTGAGAAAAATGACCAGACATCTGGCATCGTTGGCTATGGCACCTATGCCAAAGGCAAACAAGCCGTATTGCAGGAAAAGGAAGATCGCCTGAAAACGGTGATGGAAAACCAGGGAAAAATGGAAGATTACCTGAGCCGGCGCAAAGATTATGAAGGGGTAAACGACACCCGCCTGTTTAACGAGCATCAGCTGGACAGCCTTTCGAATGTGGCTGGCTTTAGCGACCGCAACTGGGCATTGGGCCAACTATCATACAACGAAAACGGGACAAGGGATTTAGACACTTATTTGGCCGAATCATTCATTAGCTGGTTGTTTATTTTGTTTGAATGTTTGCCGGTGTTTGTGAAGCTGATGTCGCCGCGCGGAGCTTATGATGTGGCTGTTTCAAAAATCAATGAGGCGGACGAGTATTATGCCGAAAGGGACAAAGAACGACATATACGGGTGATAGACGAAGTTTATGACCACCGTTTGGAGCGGGATGTTGATAAGGAGAAAAAGATTATTTCGGCACAGTCTGACTATGATGTTGAGCGGCATAGTTACGATTGATTTAGGTTGTAAGAGTTGTAATTGTTAGGGCTGTGCTTACACAAAGCGTTCCATTTTTATACGCGGAACACATGGAACGCAATGAAACATGTTGATTATCAGATGTTTCATTTTTTGAATAAATTTAGAAAAAACTAAGTGGCCGAAAATTAAGCAGCCAGTCCTTATATCGGACTCACGTTAAATTCAGGAAAATCTCCGAGGCCCAACCGGCCGCAATTCATCAGCGCAGGTCGCAGGCCTGCGGTCAAAAGGCGTAAGATGATATTTACTCAATATGTTTATTAGATAGATAACCTTAAATTGCAGGATATTTTTTCGCCATGAAGCCCTTTAAAAATATCCTTTTTTTTCTTTTTTTGTTGATTTGCGTTTCCACAATCCAACAGGCGTACGCACAAACCAAAGCCATCGCGCTTTATAAAGGAATTGTTATTAAACATTCCGTAACTATTAAAAAACAACTTTATCATTTTGAAGGCGCTGATTCTTTATCGGTGGCACCAATTATTATCGAGGGTAATAATATAATTATTGATTTTAACGGGGCCATTGTAGAGGGCAGTACTGATATTGAAACCCCGGATAAATTTAAAGGAACCGGTATCATTATAAAAAGCGGCAAAAACATCACTATAAAAAACCTGATTGTAAAAGGCTATAAGGTTGGTTTAATGGCGAAAGGGATAAATTATTTGCATATCAAAGTCAGCGACTTCAGTTATAATTACCGCCAACACCTTAATAGTACCCGCGACCGCGAAGACCTGGCCGACTGGCAGAGCTACCATCACAACGAAGATGACGAATGGCTGCGTTACGGCGCGGGGATCTATCTGCGCGATTGCAATCATTTTGATCTTAGATATTCAAAAATCACCAATGGGCAGTGCGGGTTAATGCTAACGAGCTGCAATGATGGTGTGATTTTAGAGAATAATCTTTCGTTCAACTCTGGCCTGGGCATAGGAATGTACCGCAGCAGCCGGAATTTGATAAACCAAAATAATATCGACTGGAACGTACGCGGCTATAGCGATGGCGTTTATTACCGCGGACAAGATTCGGCCGGTATCCTTGTTTTTGAACAGTGCAACAACAATTTAATCATCAGAAATACAGTAACCCACTCGGGTGATGGCTTTTTTCTTTGGGCCGGGCAATCAACTATGGATACTGGCTTGGGCGGCTGCAATGATAATGTTTTGTATGAAAATGATTTCTCCTATGCCCCCACAAACGGAGTTGAACTTACATTTAGCCGTAACCGTGTAATAAAGAACATTATTCATGATTGCTGGCATGGAGTGTGGGGCGGCTTCAGTTATAATTCAATTATTGCAGATAACAGCTTTGCAGGTAATATGTCGGCCATTGCCATTGAACATGGAATGAAGGATACTATCGCTCAAAATCATTTTAAAGATGATAAAGTCGCGATTGAATTATGGTCGAACCCTAAAATGGCAAAAAGCTACGGATATGTTCAAAAACGGGATACAAGGAGCGTGAATTACCTGGTGAGCGATAACACATTTACCAATGTCAAAAAGGTTTTAAATATTCATCATACAGATAGCTTAGCAATAGTCAACAATAAATTATCAGAAAGTAATATACCTGAAAAGCTTGACTCAACCGTTACCCATATCACGCTTGAAAAAAACACAGGTAGCACGGAGCCAAAACATATTGATTATGATAGGCATATTGATCAGATAAAGTCGCCAAAGCAATTGCCCGAAAGTTATCCCCGTGGCCGCAAATACATCATGATGAACGACTGGGGCCCATACAACTTCAGCTACCCCATAGCCTGGTGGCAAAAAACAGACAGCACCGGCGTGATGCACTTTGACATGATGGGGCCGCAGGGAGATTGGGAAATAGTAAAAATGAAAGGCGTGTCGCAGCCATCAAAAATGGCAGGTAAATTTTCGGACAATTTCGCCGTTAAAAAGGACACTTCGGCAACGACTGATATCGACATTGAATTTACATATATAGGCAGCGCCGTAACCTCTCCTTTCGGATTAAAATATCCACCGGGTTACCCATATACTTTCCATTATCGCGAGTTTAACGCGTCCACCCAATGGCAAATGCAGTGGTTTGCGTTTGATGATAGCAACGAACCCCTAAAACACGAAGCTGAATTTAAAAAGCTGATTGTAGGCAACTCGGTAAAGACATCGACAGGTAAGCTACTGGCCGACGTATTTGGTAAAAACTTCGGCAAAAACATCGCCAGGCAAAAAATAGCAACCGTTTCAACAACCGAAATTAATGTACCCGCCGCAAGTTACCGGTTAGGCATAAGCGCATCAGAATTGGTTAAATTATACGTTGACGGCAAACTGGTTATTAAAAACTGGGACCCGGCCAAATTAAAGAACGACGAGGATAATCATAAAGACGCCATTATTAAATTAAGCGGCAAACACACCATCCGTGTTGAGCAGGCGCAATACAGCGATTATGGGATGTTGAATTTCAGATTGGAGAAGATGTGATTCGTTTTTCGCTGTTAGGGCTTATTGCATAAGCCGTAACGAACAATTCCTGTCTGCATATTGGCGAGGGCTTATGCAATAAGCCCCTACGATATTGATTTCCGTCTTTCGGACTTTACTGACTTTCCCGACTTTCGGACTTCCTCACTTCTCTCAACTTTATTACATAACTTTTTCCCATATAAATAGTAATTTCATCGCTTTAACTGACTGTATGAAAAAACTGTTTTTAATACTGGCTGCCGGCTTTATGGCAGCCGAAGCTATGGCCCAGCAACCTGTCCGGCCTATATTTTATTCCGTATCGTTTCCTAACGCGGCCCACCATGAGGCAGAGATTGTGATGTTTGTACCACAGGCTCCCGATGGCAGGTTTAATGTGAGGATGAGCCGCTCATCTGCCGGGCGTTATGCCACGCACGAGTTTGGCAAAAACGTTTACAATGTTAAGGCCACCGACGGCAAAGGCAAGGAACTGCCGATAAAACAAATTGAGGGCGATGTTTACGAGATTGGCTCCCATCCCGAAACTGTAAAGATTACCTACACCCTTTTTGCAAACCATACCGATGGCACCTACGCCGGCATCGACCCAAGCCACGCACACCTGAATATGCCAGCGGCTTTTATGTGGATACCCGGCCAGGAGAAACGCCCCATCCAGTTCCAGTTTAACGATTTGGATAAATACAACTGGAAAGTGGCCACGCAGCTAAAACACGAAAACGCCAATGTATACAGCGCCCCTGATATGCAATACATGATGGACAGCCCAACAGAACTGTCCGACTATAAAATAAACAGCTGGGATGTTAAAAACACGGATGGCAAAACCGAGAAGATAAACCTTACTATCCACGCAGATGATAGCCAGGCGGTTGTTGACAATTTTGCTACCATGGTGCAGAAGATGGTGCTTGAAGAGAAAGCCGTTTTTGGCGAGTTGCCCGCTTATGACTATGGCGAGTACACATTTTTAGACGATATTCACCCTACTGTATCAGGCGATGGGATGGAGCACCGCAACTCCACTTGTATAGTACAGCCAGCAGATAAGCTTGCGGGTAACGAAGTTGCGCTGCTGGGCACATTTTCGCACGAGTATTTCCACAGCTGGAATGTAAAACGCATCCGGCCAAAATCGCTGGAACCATTTAATTTTGAGCATGCCAACATGAGCAGCGAGCTTTGGTTCGCCGAAGGCTTCACCCAATATTATGGCGAATTGTTGCTGGTGCGTTCAGGATTCCAAAAAATTGACCAGTACACGGGTACTATTGCCGGGCTGGTCAATGCCGTACTAAATAAACCAGCTTCAAAATTGTATACTGCGGCGCAAATGAGCCGATATTCAGTTTTTGCTGATGCTGGTGTTTCTATCGACCCAAATAACAATAACAACGTTTTTACCAGCTACTACGTTTACGGCGGGGCCATTGCATTAGCACTGGATTTACGTTTACGCAGCGACTTTAACCTGACGCTGGATGATTATATGCGCACCGTTTGGTTAAACCGCGGCAAGGTGATGAAACCCTATACCATCCCCGATTTACAGGCCGACCTGGCACAGGTAACAAAGAACCCAAAGTTTGCCGCTGATTTTTTTGGCAAATACATCAACGGGCTTGATAAAAACGACTATGAAGGGTTATTAGCCAAAGCAGGTTTAGTATTGCGTAAAATGGAGGCCGGAAAAGCATGGGCGGGACCGTTGTCTATAGCACAAAATCGCGGTCGCTCGGGTGTTGCACGCACAGCGGGAACTGTTGGTCTGCCACTACAGGCGAGTACTGTACAGGGCACACCTGTTTACAAAGCAGGGCTTGATGCGGGCGATATCATTTTAAAGGCTGATGGCAAAGACGTAACCGATGCAAAATCATTTACCGATATTGTGGCGACAAAAATTATCGGCGATAAGCTGGTGGTTAATTACAAAGACCGCACGGGCGAGCACGAAACAACCATAATATTAGAAGAAAACCCAACCCTTGAAGTGGTTACAAACGAGAAGGCTGGAAAAGAATTAACAAAAGAACAGGAAACTTTCCGTAACAACTGGCTATCATCAAAGGTCAAATAAAAAATTAAACTTAAAACTAACCACTCATCAATGAAAAAAGTAACGGCAGCATTAGCCCTACTGGCAGTATCCTTCTATAGCTACGGCCAGGACGTAAATAAATTAATTAACCAAAACGAGGTTGAACAAGTTATCAAAACCTTATCGGCCGATGACATGCAGGGCCGCGCAACGTTTACCCCCGGGATTGAGAAAGCTGCACAGTACATAGAAGGACAGTACAAGCAGGCAGGCCTGGTGCCTTTAACAGGTAACACAAGCTTCCGCCAAAATTTTACCCAAACGCGGGTTACCGCACTTAAAACCCTGGCAAATATCAACGGTAAAATGATACCACTGGATAGTGTTTTTACAAGTTCAAGTGCGACGTCATTTAGCTGGACCAACAACAGCGATGTGCAGATAGTTAAACTGAGCGCCGACAAAAACTTTCGGAACGAATACATGGGCTATGCCCAAAGCGGCAAAAAAATGCTGATTTTGGTTGACCCGCAATTCACTTCGATCTTTCAAAACCTAAGAAACCGGACGCTGAAAGGCGGTATCAACAATCAGCCTAACGACGCGCAACAGTTGGTATTTGTGCTGGGCAGCCATGATGATATTAAATCTTTCGATGTAAACTATACCGGTAAAGCAGAAAAACTGCCCCTATTTAACATAGTAGGAATGATCCCGGGCAAAACAAAGCCTGATGAGTCGGTTGTATTTTCGGGTCATTACGACCATTTGGGGATTATTAAACCCGTAAAAGGCGACAGCATTGCCAACGGTGCCGACGATGACGCATCGGGCACCACGGCTGTGATCACCCTCGCTAAGTATTACAAAAAGCTAAATAATAATGCACGTACATTAATTTTTGCTGCATTTACCGCCGAGGAAATTGGTGAGTTTGGCTCACAGTATTTTGCAACAACCGTCGACCCTGATAAAGTGGTCGCTATGTTTAATATCGAGATGATTGGCAAGGCATCTAAATTCGGCGAAAATTCGGCTTTTATTACCGGCTTTGAACGGTCGGATTTTGGCACCATCCTGCAAAAAAACCTGGAGGGCACGGCCTTTAAGTTTTACCCGGATCCCTACCCGGCGCAAAACCTGTTTTACCGTAGCGACAATGCCTCCCTTGCAGCAGTCGGCGTACCGGCACACACTATATCAACCGACCAGATTGATATAGATAAGCTTTACCACACCGTTGGCGACGAGTTTAGCACATTGGATGTAGCAAATATAACGTCAACCATCAGGGCAATAGCTTTGAGTTCGCGTGGCATAGTATCCGGTGCAGATACGCCTAAAAGGGTACCTAAACTGGAAAAAAAATAATGAACAAACGTAGAGACACAATACTTGTGTCTCTTAAACGAAAATATTAATTGGCACAAGCGAGACGCCCCGAGCTATCGGGGCGTCCCTACTTATATTAAACTGATATTAACCTAAACAAACATGAACGACCAGTCACAATTAATACCCGCTGTAGCAGTAAAAGGCATTGCAACCGGCTTGCTGATGATGGCGGGCTTTACCATGATATGGACGGGCATCGCCTTTAGCGGATTGCATGGCATGGTGCAAGCGTGGGGCCTAATTGTGTTTCCTTTTTTGGCCGTAAGCTTTATTATAAAAGGAATCAAACTGTTTGGTATTGCAAAACTGCACCCGGCGATTGAATCAGAAGCAGATAAGGCCGAGGGCAAAAAAATGGGCAAATGGTTCGGTATTATTTTCGGCGCCGAGGGTTTGCTTATCTTTATTGCGGTAAACATTGTGACCAATATTGGTCACCCGGAATTAACAATACCTGCAATTGCGTTAGTTGTCGGTCTGCATTTTTTCCCGCTGGCCAAAGTATTTAAGCGTACCCTTGATTATTACCTGGCAACGTGGAGTACCATCATAGCTGTTTTGGCTATCGTTTTTAGCTTAAACCATACATTGACTCAACCCGCGGTGGCTGCATTTACCGGTGGTGGATTGGCGGTAGCCACATCATGCTACGGTTTATTTATGATGTATAAGGGGAACAGGCTGGATAGTTACTAATATCTTCGAACTACAATCAAATTAGTGCGTGCCGGCTAAATTTGGCTAAAGCCATTCATCGCTAGCATGTTCCCCGTCACTTGAAAGTGACGGCAATGAATTCTCGCTCTACATATCTTTTCATTGCCGTCCGGCTTTAGCCGACGGATAAATAAAATTCCGATTCCGGCTTCAGCCAAATTCTACCATAACCGAATTAGCTACATTGGTTCTCCATCAAAAAAGGCAATCCTAAAATCCTATAAATCCAAAGAATCTTAGTTTATTAACTGTCTATATAAAAGCATTATATAAAATAAAACATAACGCATTTTTTGTAAATTCTTTGTTCCTGCTACCCGGGGTAAACAAAAAAGTCCCTAACTTGTCCTTTCATAAAGCTATTATCTATGGAAGACGAAAAAGACTATGCTTTGCCCGGTTTTGACACTGAGGCAAAGGATAACTCCCGCCGTAATTTTTTAAAGCAAAGTACCCTGTTAACTGCCGTTGCCTTAACACCGGGTACCGCCATCAAGGCTGCGGATATGCGGTTAGATGAGAAAATAGCGGAAGCATTTGAAAAGATGCCCATAAAGCTGGAAGTGAATGGCGTTGCCCATAGCCTTTCGGTTGAGCCACGCGCTACCTTGCTTGATATCCTTCGCGAACAGCTCGACCTTACTGGCACCAAAAAAGGCTGCGACCATGGCCAATGCGGCGCATGTACCGTTCATATTGACGGACACCGGGTAAACAGTTGTTTAACGCTTGGCGTAATGGCCAGCGGCAAAAAGATAACCACTATTGAAGGTCTTGCCAAGGGCGACGAGCTGCACCCCATGCAGGAAGCCTTTTTAAAGCACGACGGCTTTCAATGCGGGTATTGCACCCCAGGGCAAATTATGTCGGCCGTGGCTTGCATACGCGAGGGACATGCCAATTCGGAAATGGAAATACGCGAATATATGAGCGGGAATATTTGCCGTTGCGGCGCTTACCCAAATATTGTTAACGCCATACAGGAAGTTAAGGAAGGAGCGCAAGCCGTATGAAAGCATTTCAATACACCCGCGCAACTACACAGCAAAGCGCGATTGACGCTATTGCCAAACCCGGTACAAAAATCATAGCGGGCGGCACCAATTTGATCGACCTGATGAAACGCGGCGTAATAGCGCCCGATAAACTGGTTGATATTAACCAATTGCCACTGAACAGTATTTCTGTGAATAAATTAGGCCATTTGCATATTGGAGCACTGGCTTTAAACAGCGCCGTGGCAGAAGCCAACCTTGTTAAAGATCTGCAGCCGCTGCTGGCGATGGCGCTTAACGCAGGGGCCTCACCTCAGTTGCGTAATATGGCCACAGTTGGCGGTAATATGATGCAGCGCACCCGTTGTGCTTATTTTTACGACACCACAATGCCATGTAATAAACGGGAGCCCGGCTCAGGATGCGGGGCTATAGGCGGCTATAGCAGGATGCACGCCATTTTTGGCGCAAGCGATAAATGTATTGCCGTGCACCCAAGCGATATGTGCGTGGCTTTGGCGGCGCTGGATGCTACGGTAACAGTAAGTGGTCGCAAAGGTCAGCGGCTTATTCCTTTTACGGAGTTTCATCGTTTGCCTGGGGAGCATCCTGAGATGGACAATACTTTGGCCCCTGGCGAACTAATTACAGGCATTAGTATACCGCATAACAATTTCGCAAAAAACAGCTACTACCTTAAAATTCGGGATAGACAGTCGTATGCTTTTGCGCTGACGTCGGTTGCTGCTGCTTTGGAAATTAGCAACGGCACAATAAAACAAGCCCGGCTTGCAATGGGCGGTGTGGCGCACAAGCCATGGCGTTTGTTTGATGCCGAGAAAGCATTGGTTGGTAAACCGGCAACTGAAGAAAGCTTTAAACAAGTTGCCGAAATAGCCATGCAAGGCGCAAAAGCCTACGAATACAATAAATTTAAACTAAAACTTGCCCCGGCTACCTTAGTTGAGGCGCTGAAACATGCGGCTGGGCTGGTGTAGGTTAAGTAAATTGTAAAGGTTGTAATTGTTGTAAAGGTTCGAAAGCCCCTATACTTCAATAATGAAGCTGATAGTATCCCCTTTTACCAATGACTCAATGACTAATGACACAATGACGAAAGGAATGAGTCGTATCGACGGACGATTAAAGGTTACCGGCGCGGCGAGGTATTCGGCGGAGTTTACGCCTGCGGGGATGGTTTATGCCGTGCTGGTTGGCAGTACCATAACCAAAGGCACCATCCGGTCCATCGATACCAAAGCAGCCGAAAAGGCGCCTGGGGTTTTGGCTGTTATCACTCATATTAATTCGCCCAAAATAGCAGGGTACCAGGTTGAGCCGGGTAAGCAGGAGCCTGCAAAAGGCACGTACAAGCTTTTTTATAACAATAAAATATTATTTAACGGCCAGCCAATTGCAGTAGTCATTGCCAATACATTCGAGCGCGCGCAATATGCAGCCTCATTGGTTAAGGCGCAATATAATGCCGAAACATATCAAACCAAATTAGCCGATAACACCGCAAAAGCATTTGCCCCTGAAGGTGATGGTAAAAAAACACGCGGCATTGCCGATGCCTGGAAAACTGCCCCTGTAAAGCTGGAACAGGAGTACATTATTCCCTCTGAATCACATAGTCCGATGGAGCTGCATGCCATAATCGCCAAGTGGGATGCCCCTGATAAATTGACCGTTTGGACCAAAACCCAGGGCGTACAGGATACGCAGGACGGAATTGCCAATATATTTAAACTGCCAAAAGCTAATATACAGGTAAACTCCAAATTTGTAGGCGGCGCCTTTGGCAGTGCCCTGCAGGTTTGGCCGCACGAAGTGGCCGCTATTTTGGCTGCACAAGTGGTTAAACGCCCGGTTAAACTGGTGCTTGGCAGGGCCGATATGTTTACCTCTGTTGGCTACCGCCCGAATACCTGGCAAAAAATCGGCATCGGCGCTACAACCGATGGCAAGCTCGTTGGGATTACGCACGAAGCAGCGGGTCAAACATCGACCTATGAAGATTTTAACGAAGACCCGGTGGGTGTTAGTCGTTCTACCTATGCCTGCCCCAATGTAAATACCGTTTATAAAATTTCGCCACTTGATATTGGTTCGCCAACCTGGATGCGCGGGCCGGGCGAAGCTACTGGAGCCTTTGCACTGGAATCGGCATTGGATGAACTTGCGTATGCTTTGAATATCGACCCTATTGAATTGCGCATAATTAACAACGCTGAAACCGATCCGGATAGCGGCAAACCATTTTCGAGCAAATATTTAAAAGAAGCCTATAAGCTTGGCGCTGATAGTATCGGATGGAGTGACAGGAAAGCAAAACCGGCATCGCTAAGCAAGAATGGCTGGCTGGTGGGTTACGGTATGGGGGTTGGCATGTTTGGTGCCTATCGCGATAAAGCTTCAGCCAAAGCCATTATGATGGCCAATGGCACGTTAATTATACAAACCGCCGTAAGCGACATCGGCCCCGGTACCGGCACCGCGATGGTAACTATCGCATCAGATATCATGGGCATACCTGCCGATAGAATCAGGTTTGATATGGGCGATTCGTCGTTGCCGCAGGCGCCAAGCCAGGGAGGCTCGTCGACTACAGCAACAGTTGGTTCGGCAGTGTACCAGGCCTGTACCGATTTAAAGGAAAGCTTTCAAAAACTAATCGGAAATGGCGGCACAGATAAACCGGATTATGTTGAGGTATTGAAAAAAAACGACCTGCCTAAACTCGAAGTAACAGCTGCGGTATCCGGTGGACCAGAAATGGAAAAATATGCCATGTATTCGTGGTCAGTACACTTTATTAAAGTTTTGGTGCACCCGGCCACAGGTGTTGTAAAGGTTGATAAAGCCGTTTGCGTTGCCGATTCGGGGCATATTGTTAGCCCAAAGACCGCCCGCAGCCAGATTGTTGGCGGAGCCATCGGCGGCATAGGCATGGCGCTGATGGAAGAAGTAATTATCGACCATAGGTATGGTCGTCTGGTAAACAACAGCTTTGCCGATTATCATTTACCCGTTAATGCCGATATCCCCCAAATTGAAGCACTATTTGTGAACAAACCCGATCCCTACCTTAACCCCATGGGGGCAAAAGGCATGGGCGAAATCGCCCTGATAGGTATGGCCGCTGCAGTGGCGAATGCAGTGTTTAACGCAACCGGAAAAAGGATACGGGAATTGCCTATTACGCCGGATAAATTAGTGGGAATGGAGGATTTGTTGGAAAGTTGAAATGTTGTAAAGTTGGAATGTTATGAAAGTTAAAGAGATTATAGGGCAAATAACCAATGACATAATGACCAATGACCCAATGACAAAAGAGGGATTAAGCCGTGTTGATGGCCGCCTAAAGGTTACAGGCCAGGCTAAATATTCTGCCGAATATAAAGTAAAAGATTTGGTCTATGGTGTGCTGGTTGGCAGTACCATTGCCAAAGGGACTATAAAATCCATCGACACAAAAAAGGCTGAAGCTGCGCCGGGTGTACTTTCAGTGCTTACCTGTTTTAATGCGCCTAAAATTCCGGGCTACCAAACCGATACGCCATCGCCAAAAGGGCCGCTCAAAATATTTTATAACGACCAGGTTTATTTTAACGGCCAGCCTATTGCTTTGGTTGTGGCTGACACTTTTGAGCGGGCTTTGTTCGCTGCCTCGCGGGTAAGTGCAGTTTATGAATCCGGCCCACATCAAACTAATTTAAAAGATAACATTAGTACTGCCGTTGCTCCTGGCCGGGGTAAAGATTTCGTAAAAGGCGTAGAGGATACGTGGAACACGGCGCCGGTAAAAATTCAACAGGAATATACCATCCCCACTGAAGTGCATAACCCCATGGAGCTGCACGCCACAATTGCCCGCTGGGACGCGGACGACAAGATAACCGTTTATACCAAAACACAGGGTGTAAAATCAACCCAGCGCAGCATTGCCCAGGCATTTAAACTCCCGCCCGAAAATGTGCAGGTGACCGCCCCTTTTGTTGGCGGAGCGTTTGGCGCAGCTTTGCGCACCTGGCCGCACGAAATTGCTGCTGTGCTGGCAGCAAAAGTAACAGGTAAACCAGTTAAACTGGTTTTAAGCCGTGCCGATATGTTTACATCGGTAGGTTATCGCCCATATACCTGGCAAAAGGTGAGCATTGGCGCTAATCCGGACGGAAAACTGTTTGGCATTACGCATGAGGCAACCGGGCAATCGTCGGTTTATGAAGATTTTACCGAGGGGGTAGTTAACATTAGCCAGTTGATGTACGCCAGTCCGAATATAAATACCCGCTACAAAATAGTATCGCTTAACGTTAATACTCCAACCCCTATGCGCGGGCCGGGCGAGGCAACGGGCGCCTTTGCGCTGGAGTCGGCAATGGATGAGTTGTCTTATCAACTGAATATCGACCCGATTGATTTCCGCATGCGCAATTATGCCGAAACCGACCCAGGCAACGATAAACCCTATAGCAGCAAATATTTAAGCGATGCCTACAAGATTGGCGCTGAAAAAATAGGTTGGAGCAACCGCAACCAAAAGCCGGGCGCGGTAACCGAAAATGGCTGGCTTGCCGGATATGGCATGGCTGCGGGAATGTTTGGCGCGCACCGCAGTTCGGCAACTGTACTGGCACGGATGATGGCAGACGGTACCCTGGTTTTGCAAACAGCAGTTACCGATATCGGCCCGGGAACAGGAACAGCCATGGTATCCATAGCCTCAGAAGTTATGGGAATACCGGCTGAAAAAATAAAGTTTGATATGGGCGATTCATCGTTGCCGCCATCGCCAACACAGGGCGGCTCACAGATAACATCTACCGTGGGCTCTGCGGTGCATGATGCCTGCGTGGAGCTTAAGGAGAAATTCAAATCAATGGCAGGCAATACTGATGCCAGCAACTATACACAAATACTAAAGCAACAAAACCTCGACAAGCTGGAAGTGACTACTTCATCAAAAGGCGGCGCCGAGCAAGGTAAATATGCTATGTATTCGTGGTCGGTACATTTTATGAAAGTACTGGTGCACCCGACTACAGGTGTGGTTAAAATCAATAAAGCAATATCTGTTGCGGATGCAGGGCTGATCATCAGCCCCAAAACTGCCCGCAGCCAGATGATAGGCGGCACCATTATGGGTATAGGCATGGCGCTAACCGAAGAAGCAATTATCGACCACCGCTACGGCCGCCTTGTAAACAACAACTTTGCCGATTACCATGTACCCGTACAAGCCGACATACCCCAGGTTGAAGCATATTTTGTAAATAAACCTGATACCATCCTGAACCCCATCGGCGCCAAAGGCATGGGCGAAATTGCTACCATTGGCGTAGCCGCCGCCGTAGCCAACGCGGTTTATAACGCTACCGGTAAACGGGTAAGAGATTTGCCCATTACGCCGGATAAGTTGGTGTGAGTAGTGTTTAAAAGTTGAAATATTGGAAAGTTCACTCGGCAACATTCAAAAACGCCAATTAACATTGCAACTTTTCAACGTTACAACTTTGCAACAATTTAAAATCCCCCACTCGAGCCACCACCCCCGAAATCACCACCGCCAAATTTTACACCGTCGTTTGCCGGTGCCGTGGCTGTGTGGGCAAATGTTTCGGCAACAATCAGCGATTCAATTTTAAGATGATCCAGCGCATTCGCCTTATCTGGCTCGGCGCAGGTGAAGCCGTGCTTCGGTATTTTTAAATAACGCATTATGGCGTACACAATGGTCAGCAATGCAACCCCGGCAATGGTTAACATCACGTCGACCGGCAACAGGTGATAGTAGTTGCGGAAGGTTAATACCCCGGCGGCAACCAGTAGCAGACCCGTGCGCAAAAGTATCGCATTTTTTTGTTTGAGACCAAAACCGATATAAACAAAGGGCGCTGCAATAGTCCACACCCAAAAGAAAACGCCGAATGCAACCGGACCGGTTTGATTCATCATTTCGACGCTCAGGGTAGAAATAATATAATAGTTGCCGGCGGCATAGAGCGCTATCAAACTTAAAATCTGAACTACCCCAAAACAGTTATCGTAATTTATTAATTCTTTTTTACCGCCGTATTTGCGCGTTGCCCAGTAAATAGCTCCTGAAACCAGCATCATAATAAACGGCGCAGTTGATACACCGGCAACCCTTGTCCAGTATAAAAACACCATCCACAAAAACGAGGCACAGCATACGGCAACCGCAAGCATATCTGCAAAGCGGATGGTTAAATAAAGCGTTAGCAGGAAAACAAGTATTGCCAGCGGTAGAAAACCAGGCGCTTCGTTATTTTTATACAAAAGCATAGCAAACCCACCAATAAACGCGCAGCCCGCTGTAAACAACAGCGCATCATCAACGCCCGAGCGGAAGTGATACTTTGCGTTTATCATCAATTCCAAAGCGCCATAACTTAGTAATCCCAGGAAAATAGCCCAGCCGCCAGTCTCCGCAATGTTCCCGCCTGCAGCCATCAAGCTTAACAAGCCATCTCCAAATAAAACTATGATACAGGTAACTATAAACAGTCCGACCCGAACAAAAATATTGGGAGTGTAAAACCCAACCGGGTATTTTTCGGCAATGGCATTAAATTCGTCATGGCTTATGTTGCCGCGTTCAACGTTCTCTTTAACTTGTTGTTGCAAGCGTAAGTTGGCAAGCCAGGTTTTGTTATATGCTATCATGCCGTTTTCAATTTTTTATTGAGGTTGATGAGCAAAAATATCATCCCGATACCCGAGCCGATAAAATAAAGGAGTATTAAGTAAATGGCGCCCTCACCTCTTATGGGCGTTAATAGCCGTATCACTAAACAGCTTACAGCAATATAACTATACAGCGCCACCAGCAACAAAAAGTAAAACGACTTGTTTTTAAAAGCGTCGTTATACATCACTACAGACAATATCGCAATGCCAATCATCCACCCAAATGCGGCAAACGAATCGTAAAAAAGGAAATAGCCCGCCAATAAAGCTATATAAGTAACGTGTATGCCGTAATGCTGGTAGCTAAATTTGAAGTGCCTTTTGAAGTTAAAATGTTGCGAAGCCCAGCCTGCAAATACCAATATCAGCCCTAGGGCAAGGTAAGTGAAAACTATTACCTGGCTATTGAAGTCGCTATGTAATAAAAGTTCCTTTGGGGTTACGGTAACGCCCATCCAAACGGCCAGGTTGGCAATTGCCAGGCTCAGGATGCCCAAATGGTCGAAATAATAAGCAATAAAAAACAAAGCCAGCATAGGTATTAGTGTGGCCATACCATAATGCGTGCCGAATACATTGTACTGATACTGCAGGTATCCAACAAAAGTAACCAGGCTTATGCTGCCAAGTAACAGAATATAATCAAAAAAAGAATTGGGGGCGGCTACCCTTGCTGTACTGAACGGAAGTTTTGTTTTAAAACAATAAACAAGGCAGCCTGCACAAATCAATGCAATCAGCCCCAGCACAAACTGGTGGCCAATGGTGTCGATATTCTCGTAAATAAGTAAACTAAGGCCGCCTGTAAGCAATAGTACACCTATATATAGGAGCGTCCGTATCTCCCAATGTAAGGAAAACAGCACCGGCTCCTGTTCGCGCTGCATAGTTTTTGCAAACGATTCATCGCTTATCAAACCTTCGGCATGCAGGTTGGTGTAAAGATTATTATCCATTAAGGCTTTGTGGTTGATTGATCAAGTATAGCGAAGATAATCGAGAATATGAAAAGATTAGCAATGTGATATATATTGTATACCAAATATCCAATTGCGTCAACGCGTCAAATGACGGTAGGATGAGAATTATACTTTAAAAAGGAAACAAACTCAACTGATCCGTCTGCTTTTCTTCTTTAGCACGGATAACAACCTCACCAAAGTTAGATAACGATATGCCCAGCAGCCTGATTCGTTTGTCCTCCGGTTCCGTTGCCGCAAGCAGTCGTTTGGCGGTGGCACTTATGGTTTCCAGGTCGCTAATGCCCGTGGCGAATGACTGGTTGCGGGTTATCTGCTTAAAATCGCTGTACTTTATTTTAAGGGTAACGGTGCGGCCCTTTAGCTGGTAGTGCTGCAAACGGGTACAAACAATGACGGCAATTTTGTCCAACTCGACCTCCATTTCTTCAATGGTGGTCAGGTCGTAGGCAAAGGTGTCCTCGGCAGCCAGCGATTTTGTTTCGCGGTGGGGCTGTACTTCGCGGTTATCTATCCCCCGTACTATATTAAAATAAAAGCGGCCCACTTTGCCGAAATGTTTGGTGAGCTCAACTTCAGCCAGTTTTTTTAAATCATCGCCGGTATGCAGGCCCATGTTTTTCATTTTTTGGGAGGTTACCTTGCCTACACCAAAAAACTTCTCAACGGGCAGTTTTTCCATAAAACTCTCAATTGCCGACGGTCCAATAAACTTCAAACCGTCTGGCTTATTAATGTCGGAAGCAATTTTAGCAACAAATTTATTGATAGACACCCCGGCGGATGCGGTTAGCTGTAATTCGTCTTTAATAGCCTGTTTTATTTGCTGCGCGATTTCAATGGCCGAACCGATGTTTAGTTTATCGCTGGTTACGTCGAGGTAGGCCTCATCCAGCGACAGCGGTTCGATCAGATCGGTGTACCGGCTAAATATTTCCCTGATTTTTCGCGAAACATCTTTATAAGCATCAAACCTGGGCCGCACAAACAGCGCGTGCGGACAAAGCTGTAACGCCTGTTTTGATGACATTGCCGAGCGGATACCAAATTTACGGGCTTCGTAGCTGGCCGTGGCAACTACGCCGCCCCGGCCTTGCGGCAGGCCGCCTACAACGAGGGGTTTGCCACGATATTCCGGGTTATCGCGCTGCTCAACCGACGCGTAAAACGCATCCATATCAATATGGATAATTTTTCGAAGTATTTGAACGGGTGCGTTTTCCATCTGCTATATTGCGGCTATACAAATATAACAGGTAAAAAATTAAAGATGAGATAGGTAACAGTGACCTGGTTAGCGGCATCAGTAGCAATTTGGCTAAAGCCGCTTAATCATCGGCCATAGAACCGTTCCTTAAAAGGAACGGCAATGAATAACTTCTTTTCTCTTCATTGCCGTCGGCTTTAGCCGACGGATAAAAATAAAAACAACGGAGGGGCTTTAGCCCAATTTAGGCCGCTCTACAAAACAACATCGTAATTAATAGTAACCGCAGGTAATAAGGTTACCATATCAAGCGGTATCTGGTTGTTCGAATAAATCGGCTTTTTGTTGCGGTAATTGGTAAGGGCAGCCTTTGCAAGCTCGGCATCGTCAACTTCGGGCAGGTTGTAACGGATGTAAAACGGCACTACAAAGTCATGGGTTTTTTCCTTAGCATCAATAACCCATTTTCCGGCCGATTTTCTTAACGCATCATTTACCGGTATGGTTAAGTAAACATCATCAGCATAATAGATAATGGTTTTACTTACGTCGCCTTTATCGTCGGCGGTAAATTTTAACATTACCACGCCGGTAACGCGCCGCTTAATAATTTCCTGCGGAATGGAGACACTGTCCTTAAAAAACTTTGTCATGGCATCTTTGCCTCCCTTAAAAGGGAATGCAGCCTGTTTTTGTGCAAAACAGCTAACTGATACTAATAAGGCTATTGCTAATATTGTAATTTTCTTCATTTAATAATTAATAGTGAGCATTGAATTTGTGATAACGCATAATCACGATTTATGTTTATCCGGCACTCAAAATTCAAAACTCAATTAATCACCTTAAACCTCTTTTGGCTCGCGTTTGCTGCCAGTGTAAAGCTCATATTCTAATAACCGGCAGTCGAGCTTGCCATTATAAAACTCGATACGGCGCGAAGCTTTTAAACCAATAACTTTTGCCAGGTCGGGGTTGCCGGTAAATACATAACCACGGTAGCCCAGGCAATCCTTTTTCATAAAATCGCCAATGCGTTTGTAGGTAGCTTCCAGTTTGGTATGTACACCCAGGCGTTCACCGTATTCGGGATTAAACATGATAACGCCAGGTTCTTCGGGCACAGGCGTGTCGGCAAAATCGCAAACGCTAAACTCAATCAGGTGGTCCACGCCTGCAGTTTTTGCATTTTTTTGGGCGATGTCGACCGCATCATCTGAAATATCGGTGGCTATAATTTTAAAGCCGGTTTCTTTTTTTGCTTTATCTTTCAGTTTGCGGCGTTCGGTAAAAAACACCGTTTCATCATAGCCCATAATGTGCATAAAACCGTAATTCATCCTGAACAGGCCAGGGTGCTTATCTGTAGCTAGTAAAGCGGCTTCGATGGCAAGCGTGCCTGAACCGCACATCGGGTTAATGAATGTACTCTTCCTGTCCCAGTTGGTAGCCATTATAGTTGATGTGGCCAAAGCCTCCAGCATTGGGGCCTTTCCCGGTATTTTACGATAGCTGTGTTTGGCCAGCGTTTCGCCCGATGTATCTAAAAATATATCGGCATCACTATCCTGCCAGTACAGGTGCACCACAGTTTTATTAGCTTCGGCGCCCGAGTTCGGCCTGATGCCTTTTACAGATTTTATCCTGTCGACAATTGCATCTTTAACCTTCACATTGGCGAAAAGCGGCGTAAGTATATGTTCGTTATTTACGTTTGACGTTACCGAAAAGTACCCGGAAAAGTCAATGAGTTGCTCCCATTCAATGGTTAGCAGTTCTTCGTAAAGTTCTTTGGGGTCGGCAGCTTTAAAGCTTTTTATTAAATAAAGCACCTGGCTGGCGCAGCGCAGGTTTAAATTCAGCGCTATACAATCGGTAACGGTGCCCAAAAGCTCAACGCCGGTTTGAAAAACGCGAACGGGCTTAAAGCCTAAATCTTCAACCTCCTGCTGCAGGTAAGGCGATAACCTTTTGTTGCAGGTTATGATTATTTTATTTTCAGTGTGGAAAACTTGCATGATATTGTGCGAATTTATGAATTAAATACGCTCGATTTTACTTCTTAACTATTAACTTTACATTTTAAATTTTTTTGAATTATGGAAGTTAAGGGTAAAGTACACGAAGTAGGGCCAACTGCACAGGTAACCGAGTCGTTAAAAAAGAGAGAACTGATACTTGAATATATTGAAAATCCGCAATACCCGGAGTATTTAAAGTTTGAAGCGATACAAGACCGCTGCAATTTGCTCGACAATGTTAAGACTGGTGATGACGTTGAAGTATTCTTCAATTTAAAAGGCCGTCCATGGACAGACAAAACAGGCAAGAAGAGTTATTTCAACTCGATGCAGCTTTGGAAAATAAACGTATTGGCCGGAGCCGGAGCCGCTTCCACCCCTGAATATGCCCCGCCAGCAGATATCAGCGCAACACCTGATGAGGATGATTTGCCTTTCTAAGATAAGTTTGCAGTTGCCGGTTGGCAATTTGCAGTGATGAAATTGATAAGCCATTTGCTTAATTGCAAATGGCTTTCTTTTTAATCTTGGGTTCAACAAACGAACAGCCGCCAAGTTGCGAATTTATCTTCTGCAAACTGGCAACTGCATACTGCCAACTACTCCTCCTTCATTATCCGCTTCAGCGAAATATTTTTGCCTTGTTTTACTTGTAGATAGTAAACACCGTTTAGCCCTAACGCAAAGCTCTTGCTGAAGGCGCCGTTAGCTGTTTTTTCAGTCCAAAGGGTTTTTCCCTCACTGTCGCTTAATTTTACAACAGCTGGAGCCTTTGTTGCCAGGTCAAACGTTAACAAAATTTTGCCGCTCGAAAATTGCGGCGAAATGTTTAAATCTTTAATATCAAATTTAGGCCCTTCAACATACTCCATCCGCTTTAAATCATCGTCAGTTGCTTCTGAAACATGGAAGGTAAGGTGTGTTACAACGCCGTCGTTATTGGTGTTTTCGTAATCAAAATTTTGGGTGTTACGGCGTTCGTGCCTGCGCATTTCGCGCATCGGCATGCGGCTAAAGGTCCTTTCGCCCGGTCGTACATCATCCGGATTTTCATCATCAAAGCGATAACTGAAGGTCATTTTTTTGTTCCCATCGCCCATTTTTCCGCGCCTTGTCATTACCGTCAGCGTGTCTTCCCTTAGGCGCCTGCTCATCATCGGCTCGTCTCCATTTCCCTGCCCTCGTCTTCTAAATTCCATGCGCATTGTTTTGCCGCCGGTGGTATCAATCCGCTTAAAAAAATAATTACCGCGTCCGTTGTTACTAAGCTGTCGGTCGTTCATGTTGCCGCGCAGGTTATTAATATCCGTCAGCGCGATTTGCCGGTCTTCGGCCGATAGTGATTTGATATTCTTACCATTGATTGTGGTGTCACCGTTTTCAATTCGTATCTCCATATCTTTCTGCGTTTTGTTTTGCGCAATCAATACAGGCGGCAGGGCAAGTATTGCCACTAATGCCATCGAAAAAACAAATTCGAAGCCGGGTTTTTTTAAAAGATTTTTCATTGTTGGGGTATGTTTATTTAAGTTAATTAACTTTAATGAGGATTTAAATATTATTTAACCTGCATTAATGTTACAGAGGCAAGAGTAATTAACTATCAAAGTTAACAAACAACTATATTTCAAGGCGTTAAAAGAGGGTTATTATTTGTTAAATTTTGTTAAAAGCAAAATTGGTGAGTTTATTTAAAATATTTTTGTTTTTACAATGAAGAAAAGGAGTATCGCATTTATTATTGGCTTAATGAGCTTCGCGCTTTTGGGCGTAATAGTTATGCAACTTTACTTTCTGCGGCAATCGTACCAGTTACAGTCTGAATTGTTCGACCGCAACGTAAATGAGGCCCTTAATAATGTTGTAGCCAAAGTTACCCGGCACGATGCCTTAAATTTCCTGAACGCCAGGGCCCGCCTTCGTCAAAAAGAACAAAATGCGCTGAAAAACAAGTATTTTAACGACAATGGCAATCTCGCCGACCTGGGCAAGGTAAACACAAAAAAGAAGCTAACCAGCCGTGAAAAAAAACTTGCCATTTTACGCGATAGCCTTGGTAAGCTGATCCTTAATAAAAAAATGGACGAGGAGTTCACCCGCCTTACCCAGGGAGGAAAGTTCGACCTTCAGTTCCGCTTTGAAGAGTTTACTGATGAGTTGGGCGTTACCCACCAGCGAATAACACCCGAATTTGTAAAAGTACCTTCAACCGGCCTGGTAAAAAGGAAACTGCATAAATATGATACCGTAAGGTATATCTACAGCGATCCGCAATTTGGCAAGCAGGTAATATCTGTACCCCATATTAATGCAGAATGGGCACGCGAGCAGGACAGGAAACTGAAGGAAAAGCAGCTGACTGAGGTAAGAAAATTGCTGGAGAACGATTCGCTGGAAAACACCCCCCAGAATAATACAAAAACAACCGTAATTGCAAACCTGGCCGAAGAGTATGGCAAATATGGCGAACCTTTAAAATTTCGCCTCGACCCTTTTTGGATTGATACACTGCTTCGGTTCGAATTACACAACAAAGGAATTAACCTGCCGTTCAGCTACGAAGTTAGCCTCGCAAATAAAGATTCGCTTATTTTTTCGAAAGCCAACGATATAACAGGTGCTAAGCCATCGTTTGATGACGCGAATACTTACCAAACCCCCATATTCAGCAAGGACGTAATAAATGACCCGGGCTTAATAAAACTGGTGTTTCCGCAGCGGAATGTGCTTTTGGTAAACAAGATGACGGCATCGCTGGCTACTACTGGTGGCCTGTTATTGGTGCTGGTGCTATGTTTCGGCTACACCATTTTCAGCATACTTAAGCAAAAAAAGGTATCTGAAATGAAAACCGATTTTATCAACAACATGACCCACGAATTTAAAACCCCGGTATCAACTATAATGATTGCCAGCGAGGCTTTAAAGGACAATGAAATTGCGCAGGACAGAAGCCGGGTGGCACGCCTTGCAAATATCATTTACGAGGAAAATGAACGCCTGGGAAGCCATGTTGAACGCGTTTTAAATATTGCCCGGATTGAGAAAAACGACTTTAAGTTGGAGAAAAAACCAATTGATGTTAATGAGATGATTGCTGTGGTGGTTGATAGCATGGAACTTAAGCTGCAAAAAGCCAACGCTGTTACACACCTGCAATTGGATGCCGAAAGTGCCGTTATAAGCGCTGATGAACTGCATTTTTCGAACGTAATTTATAACCTGATAGACAATGCCATAAAATACAGCGTGGACAGCCCCGACATTACCATAAGCACCCTCAATAAAAACGGGCAGGTGGTTATTAAAGTGGCCGATAAGGGCGTAGGCATGAGCCGCGATCAGCAAACAAAAATATTTGAGCAGTTTTATCGCATACCAACCGGCAACCTGCACGATGTTAAAGGTTTTGGCCTTGGCTTAAGCTACGTTAATACGGTTGTAAAACGGTTGAATGGCATTATCAGCGTTAAATCGGAAAAAGAAAAAGGTTCGGAATTTGAATTGAAATTCCACGCGGCGTAGAGCATAGTCCGAAAAGTCAGCAAAGACGGAAAAATCCGGAAGACGCTGCGGAGGATTTTACGCATAGCGAGGGGTTTTAGGCCAATCGCTGTGGAAAAGGCAACTTACTAAACTAAAAACAATCTTCGGACTTTCGGTCTTCCCGAACTTTCCGAGTAAAATAATCTTCGGACCTTTCGGACTTTCCCGACTTTCCGGACTACATAACATGAAAAAAATACTACTTGTTGAGGATGACCCGAATTTAGGCCTGCTGTTGCAGGATTACCTGCAGTTAAAAGGCAAGTTTGATGTTGTTTTATGTAAAGACGGCGAAGAAGGTTTGCGAACTTTTACCAAACACACTTTCGACCTGCTGATACTTGATGTGATGATGCCCAAAAAGGATGGTTTTACGTTGGGCAAGGACATCCGAAAAATCAACTCCCATGTACCTATAATTTTTGCTACCGCCAAGGGCATGATTGAAGATAAAACCATGGCCTTCAACTTAGGCGGCGACGACTACATTACCAAGCCTTTCCGTATTGAAGAGTTATTGCTGCGCATAAATGCATTGCTAAAACGCACCAGCAATTCCGAAAAGCATGAAGAGGAAAAGCAAACCACATTTAAGCTTGGCCGCTATACTTTTGACTACACTTCGCAACTAATATCTATTGGCGATACCCAGCAAAAATTGTCGACCAAAGAGGCCGAATTGCTGCGCCTGTTATGTATCCGCAAAAACGAAGTGCTTACCCGCGAAGAAGCATTACTAAACATATGGCACGATGACAACTATTTTAACGGCCGCAGCATGGATGTTTTTTTAAGTAAGATTAGAAAGTATTTAAGAGACGACCCATCGGTCGAGATAATTAACGTACATGGGAGGGGTTATAAGTTACTGATAAATTAAAAGGTAGATACAAGAAATCAAGACACAAGAGTCAAGAAAAACGGTTCGTTAATCTTGGCTACATTGCTTTACTTTGGCGTCTTCCTCTGCGTTAATTTCAGCCTGGTTTCCCGCTCTAAAAGTTGTCCTGTCCAATCTGGGAGGGTTGTTTTCCGGATAATTATATGCTATGCTATTCAGATAATTTGCGATACGTAATCTTTCCTACCATGTTAATGATCTGGAATATTCAGCCTGCCTTTTAACAGCTTCGTCCGCAGTTTGTGCTTTAAACGCAGTCCGGTCCAAACAATACTCACTCATACGTCAAATATACTCCCAATTAATTACCACTTGTAACAACTTTGTTAACAGGCATTTTGAGTTTTGCAATTTTTAATAAATAAGTTTGTTTGCAACTGACAACATTATTAACTGAACAATTTATGCCCGCAAACAACTCGGGCCTCAATTGGAAAACTATTAACTCTGTATGAAAATAAATTTACTTTACACCTGCCTGCTTTTAGCGGCTACTGCGGGCACTGCATTTGCCCAGGACACGCCCGATCCGGCGATGGTTCAAAAAATCCGGGAAGAAGGCCTCAATCATTCAAAAGTGATGGATATTGCTTTCCATTTAACCGACGTTTCAGGTCCGCGTTTGTCAGGATCGCCCGGCTTAAAACGTGCGCAGGATTGGGCCGTAAATGAATTAAAAACCTGGGGCATGGCAAACGCCAAACGCGAAGCCTGGGGTAAATTCGGCAAAGGCTGGGAGGTTCAAAAAAACTATGTAGCCATGACAGTTCCGTACTATCATGCGCTGATAGCAATCCCCAAAGCATGGACGCCGAGTACAAATGGCCTTATTAAAGGCGATGTGGTTTTGGTAAAAGCCGACACCACTACCGACCTTGACAAATACAAAGGCACGCTGAAAGGTAAAATTGTAATATTTGACACCAAACCAGGTGTTGAGCGTACTTACAAAGCCGATGGAGTTCGGTATACCGACGAAGACCTTGACAAAATGGCGACTGCCAAACCACAGGCCCCTGGTCAGCGCCGCGGCGGACCAAATGCAAACGCTGCTGCGTTTCAAAAAGCTCGCGCAATGCGTGCCGCCATTAACACATTTTTAATGGACGAAAATGTTGGCTTAATTTTAACCCAGGCCCGCGGCGCCGATGGCACAGTATTCACCACCAACGGAGCATCATACGCCGATACAGCTAAGAAGGTATCGCCTGAACTTGAAACAAGCGGCGAAGATTTTCAGCGTATTTTACGACTGGTTAAGACCGGTATAAAAGTTAGCGTTGAGGCCGACATAAAAACCCAGTTTTTTACCGATGACTTGCAGGGCTATGACGTGGTTGGCGAAATACCAGGCACCGATCCTAAATTAAAAGAACAACTTGTTATGGTTGGCGGCCACCTCGACTCGTGGCATGCTGCAACCGGCGGTACTGATAACGCAGCCGGCAGCGCTGTGATGATGGAAGTGATGCGCATATTAAAAGCAGTTGAATTCAAACCACGCCGCACCATCCGCATAGCTTTGTGGAGCTCGGAAGAGCAGGGCTTATTCGGCTCGCGCGGGTATGTGCTTAACCATTTCGGCGACCCTAAAACTATGGAGCTAAAGCCTGAACAGGCAAAAGTTTCGGCTTACTATAACCTTGATAACGGCAGCGGTAAAATACGCGGCATTTATTTACAGGGAGATTCGGTAGCGGGGCCAATATTTAAAGCATGGCTGGCTCCGTTTAAAGATCTTGGCGCTACAACCGTTACCATCAGCAATACCGGCAGCACCGACCACGTATCATTTGACGCGGTAGGCATCCCCGGCTTCCAGTTTATACAGGACGCGTTGGATTATGGCTCACGTACACACCACAGCAACCAGGATACTTATGATAAGTTAAGCGAGGATGATTTAAAACAAGCAGCAACTATTGTAGCATCGTTTGTTTACAATACCTCGCAGCGCGATGAAATGATTCCGCGCAAAGAGTTGCCAAAACCGCAGCCAGCCAGGAATTAATTTTAATAGGAATTTAAAAAGCGCCTGATGAAGTAACAATCTTCATCAGGCGCTTTTTTTAAGCCTTTATCCTGCTGTCGAATACAAAAGATTGTCGTTTCACAATCTTTATCTCCCCGAAATCTTTATGCTTCGGGTTCAGCAGGTAGTTTACTTCTTCGCTTACAATTGATGAGGGCACCTGTAATACCGCGGTATCATTGTCACTTGTCCATTTTTCTCCTATTCGCTGGGTAAGGTAAACCTGGTCGTAATCCTTCCAGTCCGCAGGCAAATCTTTTAAAAGGATTTTTTTTATTTTGATGTGCTGTGGGATATCAATAGTCAATACATCAAAAACCTGGTTAAGGCCTTTACCGCTGCGGTGAACCACATTTTCCAAACACGCCAGCGAGCGTGATGACGCAGTATAAATCATTTCCACATCATTAGGGTTCCAACGTGCTGCCCTGCCAGATGCGATTAGTTTTTGCGAGTACTTTGAAAGTATAATGCGGTATACCAGCATACCTTGTTTAGGCTAAATCACCAAACTCAATGCGGATGAGTTCTTCTTCGATTAGCTGTATACCGGTGATGGTATCCATTAAAGTAAATGGCAACTGGTTACCAAGCCCATACGCAGGCGTATGCAGCCATTGATGAAAGCTATCCGCAGTGCCAAAAACCTCTGCGCCTTTATCAAAAAGCGCAAATGATTTTAAAAGCTTTTCACTAAGAGCAGCATCGAGCGTTAGCTCACGCGTTACATGATTTTGTATGGTTTTAACCGTAGTTTTAAATGTTTCCTGGAACTCATCCTGGGTAAAACCGGATAAAGAAAGAAATTCAAGGGCCGCTTTGGCGTTTAAGCCTTTTTTTGACTGGGCAAGCAGGTTAATATCATCAGTATAAGAATGTGGCCTTGTAATTAAATAAGGCACTTCAAATTCCGCAACACTCCCGATAACAAGTGGCTCCGTTGAGTACATTTTGGGCTTGTTATTTTTTACTTTAGCTGCCATAAGATGTATTTCTTATACAAATGTAGAAAATTTTCTTAAAAACAAAGAAATTTTTCCAAGATATTTAAATTTCTATTTTCTGATGTTGATATGGTATCTCAACAGACGGAAACCCTTTAGCTAAAATCTTCTCTTTAAAATGCTGTTGCACCTCGTATTCACCATGTACCAGGAATATTTGTTTTACTTTTTCGGGGTCCTGGCAGCTTATAAAGTGCAGTAAATCATCGTAGTCGCCGTGGGCGCTCATTGATTTTATAGCTTGCACTTCTGCCTTTACTTCATATTTCTCACCAAAAATAAACACCTCATGGTCGTGGCGTAGAAGATGGCCGCCGAGTGAATTTGGCTCACAGTAGCCCACCATTAAAATGGTGTTTTTTTCGCTATTAATGTTATTTTTAATATGATGTTTCACCCGGCCGGCCTCGGCCATTCCCGATGATGAAATAATAACACATGGTGTCGGGTTGTCATTTAACGCCTTCGACTCTTCGGTTGATTGAATAAAACTCATCCCCTTAAATCCGAACGGGTTCGCATCGACCTTTAAAACATCGGTTACATCTTTATTATAAACCTCGGGATGGTCCATTAATACATGTGTAGCTTTTTCTGAAAGCGGGCTATCCACATAATAATGTAAATCGGGCAAAATACCTTTTAATTCAAGCGCATTTAAGGCATATAAAAGCTCTTGCGTGCGACCAACACTAAAAGCGGGGATTATGAGCTTCCCTTCCTTTACCTCACAGGTATATTTAATAACTTCAAGCAATGCATCTTCAATTGCGCCAACATCTTTGTGTAGGGAGTCGCCATAGGTCGATTCAAGTAAAATATAGTCGGCCTGTCTGAACGGTTGCGGGCTTTTCAGCAGCATATCGCCGTAGCGGCCAACGTCGCCGCTAAAAGTGATATTTGTTTGTTTCCCGTTCTCGGTTACTGTTAAATGTACCGCAGCGCTTCCTATCAAATGCCCTGCATCAGTAAAGCTGAATTTTACCGAAGGCGTAATTTCATACGCTTCGCCATACTCAACTATCTTAAACAGCCGCAATGATTCCATGGCCTGCTCTTCGTTATATAATGCGTGAAGGAGCGGGAGTCCGTTTTTTTTCCTGTGCTTATTACTGTATTCGGTATCCTGTTCTTGTATTCTAGCCGAATCCATCATCAATATCTTTGCCAAATCCATCGTCGGTGGGGTACAAAATATTTGGCCGTTAAAGCCTTCGGCTACCAGGCGTGGAATAAGGCCGCAATGATCGATATGTGCGTGCGACAATATCAAATAATCAACTTTTACAGGGTTAAACCCAAAATGTTCATTGAGATCTTCGGTATGCTCACCCATCCCCTGGAACATTCCGCAGTCTAATAAAATGGATGTTCCGTCATCTAACCGGAGTAAGTGTTTGCTGCCTGTTACTGTGCGGGCGGCGCCATGAAAGGTTATGTTCATTTAGTATATAATATGCTTTAGGTATATCGCGAATAAATTTTCAATAAAACTTGCGAAACTAATATTTTAGTTGCAATTTAGTTATTCGCAATAATTATTTAAGGTAATAATATTAACCTCATTATTGTTTTATCCTTTAGGTTAAAATACTATTCAACAGCCGGATAAATTAAACCCGGTATATTTTTTAGGCGGAAATTGCGCCAGGCTAAGCAGATTAAATTAAAAAGTGTATGGAAATTAAAGAATTAACACGGGCCGAGGAGCAGATAATGCAGGTGTTGTGGCAATTGCAAAAAGGATTTGTAAAAGATGTGATTGATGTACTGCCCGAACCCAAACCGGCTTACAACACGGTATCAACCATTATAAGGATTTTGGAAGCCAAAGGATTTGTAGGCCACAACGCATTCGGTAAAAGTCATGAATATCACCCCGTAATCAGCAAAGACCAATACCAGAATTTTGCAACCGACAAGCTCATGAACGGTTATTTCGATAATTCGGTGAAGCGCATGTTTTCGTACTTCGTAAAAAAGGAGAAGATCGACCTTAAGGAAGCTGATGAGATTATGAAACTAATTGAAAAACTTAAAGAAAAGTAACCATGACGGGGTGGAACTATTTACTGCTGGTAAACATTTACCTGGTATTGTTTTACGGATTTTATGTTTTGCTGCTGCGAAAGGAAACCTTTTTTCAGCTTAACAGGATTTACCTGGTATCGGCATCGCTGCTTTCGTTTTTCATCCCCATGATACAATCAAACTGGGTAAAAAACCTGTTTATAACTAAAGAAGTTCAGCTTACTATATACAACAGCCCATTAATAGTTTATCAATTTAAACCCAGCCAACATTCACAGGTAAATATCGGGCAGGTGCTGGCAATTATTTACCTGGCCGGGATGACAGTCTTAATTGGCCGCTTTATCTGGCAAATGGTTATATTGAATAAAATTATCAACCAGCCAGAAGCAGCGGTACCGTTTTCTTTTTTCAAAAAAATAAAGCTGGGGCCTAAGCACGAACACAACCATATAATAGCAGCCCACGAACATGTGCATGCCCGCCAATGGCACAGTGCCGATGTTTTATTAATCGAGGCTGTAATGATAATAAATTGGTTCAACCCGGTTGTATATCTTTACCGCTTTGCCATTAAACACATACACGAATATATTGCCGACAGGCAGGCCCTGAAAGCCGGAACCAATAAAAGTGACTATGCTTTGTTACTGCTGAGTCAAACTTTCAACACACCTGCACACCAGTTTGTTAACCCGTTTTATAACCACAGCTTATTAAAAAAGCGCATTAAAATGCTGCAAAAAAACAAGTCGCATAGTATGGCGCTTGTTAAATATGGCTTGTCGGTACCATTGTTTGTTTTGATGCTTATTTTATCATCGGCAACGGTAACCAATAGCGAAACCGTTGATTTTGTAAACAAAAAAGTTGAGCAGGTTTTGCTGGCTCCGGCTACGCTGCCCGACATCAGGCTTGATAGCACCACAATGGTTCATGAGCCAGCTGGGCAAACCAAAGCCCAGTTTGAAAAAACAAACGATTCTATTGCAGAAACACCACCTAAAGTTGAAAGGGTGGCCGCCAGGGAAGCTAATACTAACCCTATTTTCACATCGGTTGAACAGGTTCCACAGTTCCCGGGAGGTATGGAAGGGTTTTCAATGTTCCTGGCCAGAAACACCAGGTACCCGGCCAACATGCGCGAAAATGGCATACAAGGCAGGGTCATAATAAGCTTTGTGGTTGAAACCGACGGCTCATTGTCTGACGTTCATGTTACCCGAGGCGTCGCCGACGAGTTGGATAGAGAGGCTTTGAGGGTTATTTCTTCGTCACCAAAATGGAAACCGGGCGTACAAAATGGGCGCCTCGTACGGGTAGCTTATTCCGTTCCGATTAATTTTGCGCTTTCAACCGATGATGATGAGCCGGTGACCCGCAACACGCCATCAAATGAAAACGGAGCAATCAACAAACCGGACACTATAAAAAAACTCTCCGATTTAGGCATCGCCTTTATGGCCGGTAACCCAATTTATGTTGTGAACGGTAAAGAAGTGAATGATATTAAAAATTTAAACCCCAACAATATTGAAAGCGTTAGCGTACTAAAGGAGGGAACCGGTTTAGCCTTATACGGAAAAAGAGGTCGTGGAGGCGTAATTATGGTTAAAACAAAGCAAGCCGCTTTTAAGGCGCCGTCATTTTTAACGCCATCTAAAGAAACTGAAACAAAACATTAATCTCTAAGATATTAACCTAAAGCTTGTTCTGGCAGCCGGGCGTTCCCGGTTGCCATTTTTTATTGCTTTGTTTTGTTTAAGCCTATTTTTTATATTTATATCAAAAAATCTTTCACAATGAACTGGAAACTTATATTTCAACTGTCGCTTTTTGGGTTGATAATGGCCTTTGGCACTGTATCATTAATACCCCAGGATGTTGAACCTGTATTTTGGGTAGTCATATTTATTTTTTGTTCCGCTGTAATTGCACGGGTTTGCGCAGCCAAGTATTTTTTATATGGATTTTTTACCGGGCTGGTTAACTGCGTGTGGATAACGGTTGTGCATGTCCTTTTTTACGCAAAATACATTACAGGCCATAAACAAATGGATGTTATGGCAGGCAAAATGCCTGAATCGTTTGCCGCACATCCCCGTGTGGCAATGGCAATTGCCGGCCTGGGTTTAGGCATAATATCAGCAATAGTGTTCGGCCTGATTGCCTTTATAGCCTCAAAAATTGTAAAAAAGAGGCAATAACCGCAGTCCATAGTAAAATTTTGCAGTATTGCGTAAGAATTATAAGGAAATGGGTTCCAGATAAATTCAAATTTTATACCTTTGGCAACAATTACAGCAATTGAGTAGTTGTAAAATAAAAACTCAAATCGTATAAAATAAAAAATATGAAACCGTTTATTTCAACAGCAGTTTATGGCGTTTTAAATTATATAATTGCGCTTACGCTTATTGCTTCGCCCTGGTTATTTGATTTGCGCAGTATTTCGAGCGCTGCATTCTTTTTACCTATATATATCGGTTGGTTGCAGTTAATAATGGCGATATTTACCAATAACGAAACCGGCTTTATCAAACAATTCCCGGTGCGCATACACTACACGCTTGATGTGGTGATGGGCTTTATATTATTGATGTCGCCGTTTATTTATGGCTTCGCTTTTGATTCAGTTCGCGCAGCCGGTGTGTTTAAAGGCGTGTTTTTACCGGAAGTATTATTAGGTGGTCTTTTATTCATTATGGGCTTGTTCACCAAAAAATCACCCTTTACATCAGGATTGCCAAAGACACATGCGGAAGGATTGATCGGCTCGACAGATTCGATTTAATTATAACAGTACCCGTAAAAAAATAGAAAGGCGCATAATTCACTTATGCGCCTTT
Source organism: Mucilaginibacter flavidus (assembly GCF_024055575.1). GTDB lineage: Bacteria > Bacteroidota > Bacteroidia > Sphingobacteriales > Sphingobacteriaceae > Mucilaginibacter > Mucilaginibacter flavidus. The sequence goes on from NZ_JAMXOE010000005.1 coordinate 138,954, forward strand.
TGCTTTAAATATAATTTCAGTCGGACAAAAAAACCTTAATTTCCCATTCCTTTTTCAGGAACCCAAACCTGGGTTTTGATGAGCCATTTGCCATTTATCTGCCGCAGTACTATTCCGAAGGCCCCTCTCGCAGTAAAACGTGCATGCCCCGGCAACTCTCCGCTGTAGGATACCGGCACAATTACATAAACATTATCATCTGTTTGCTGGTAAACTGTCACCTGGTCAATCACACCTTTAAATTTTGAAATGTGGTTATCCTTTACTGCCTTTTCAACGGCATTTACCCATTGTATACCGGCAGTAGGACCATTCCAGGAATATGGTGGCTCATCGTCGGCAACAACAGCATTCGGGGTATATAAATTGGCAACAGCCTGGTCATTAAAGTCATTAGCGGCATAAATAGCTATACGCACAACTTCCATTACATCAGCATGGGGGATAGTATCAGCTTTGTGAATGCGTATTTTCCCCGTCGTAATTTTTTTAAGGGGCAATTTAGTATAACCTTGAGATGCGGAGCAGCTTAATGCAACCAGGCCAAAAACGGAAACAAGCAGTATCCTTTTTATCATGATATTTAAATTGACGCTACCCTGCCTTTAATTCACAGGATAAACCAGCCGGAAGTTAATAGTTATTAGTTCCCGAATATAAAAAAAGGATTTGATGGATAAAAACATAAAATAAAGCAGCCCATAGGTACCACAATTGTTTGGCGCTTTATACCTTTGCGCCATGGAAACTATCACCTGGCACGATTTTGAAAAAGTAGAACTCCATGCCGGTACAATTTTAGAAGTAGCCGATTTCCCTGAAGCCAGCAACCCGGCCTATAAAATCAAGGTTGATTTCGGTCCATTTGGTGTGAAATGGTCGAGCGCTCAAATTACGAAACACTACACCAAAGAAGAGCTGCCCGGACGGCAGGTAGTAGGCGTAATTAACTTCCCCAAAAAACAAATAGCGAACTTTATGTCGGAGTTTTTGGTCACTGGCTTTGCCGATGAAAATGGCGACATAGTTTTGGCTGCAATTAATAAGCCCGTACCAAACGGCAGTAAACTTATATAAATGAGGTATATTAATTTCGGCGACGAGCCAACCATATCGCCCGACGACTTTTTTATGGGTGAGGCTTTAAAAGAAGCCCAGGCCGCGCTTGCCGCCGACGAGATACCCATAGGCGCCGTTGTAGTTTGGAACGGCCGGATTATCGGCCGGGGCCATAACTTAACCGAGCGGCTGAACGATGTGTCAGCGCATGCCGAAATGCAGGCATTAACTGCCGCTGCCAATTCAACTGGTGGCAAATATTTACGCGATTGCACCCTGTATGTAACTATGGAGCCCTGCGTAATGTGCGCAGGCGCCTGCTATTGGTTCCAGCTTAGCCGAGTAGTTTTTGGTGCTTATGATGTCAAGCTGGGCTTTGGTCGCTTAAATCAAAAAATAACACACCCCAAGACGGTTATCACCGGCGGTATTCGCGAAAATGAGTGTGCTGAGTTGGTGAGGGGATTTTTTAAATCGAAGAGGAAGTAGATTTTTTAGTTCATAGTTGATGGTTCATAGTTCATAGCCGCTGCAATTCGCGCTTCCTTGGCTCTTGATTCTTGGCCCTTGACTCTCTTTTTACTATGAACTATGAACAATCAACTATGAACTCCTCAAAAGAATGACATTTATAAGAACAAATATCACTTTGAACGCTTTATATTTGTTACATACTATCGTTAAAACTTTAAACTAATTCATTATGGCTTTTACACTACCGGCGTTGTCTTACGCTACCGATGCCCTTGAACCGCACATTGATAAACTGACCATGGAAATCCACCATGGCAAACATCACCAGGCTTATGTTACTAACTTAAACAAAGCCCTTGAAGGCAAGCCTGAAGCTGATGGCAACATCGATGATATTATAAAAAATATTTCGAAATTTCCGCCTGCTGTGCGCAATAACGGCGGTGGCCACTACAACCACAGCTTGTTCTGGACATTGCTTTCGCCAAATGGCGGCGGTGAGCCTACAGGCGCTTTGGCTGCTGCAATTACCAGCACCTTCGGTTCGTTTGCTGATTTTAAAACCAAAGTACAGGAAGCTGGTGCAACCCGTTTCGGCTCAGGTTGGGCATGGCTTATCGTTACGGCTGATAAAAAATTAGCGGTAACATCAACCCCTAACCAGGACAACCCATTAATGGATATTGCCGAGGTAAAAGGCACTCCAATTTTAGGTATCGACGTTTGGGAACATGCTTACTACTTAAAATACCAAAATCGCCGCCCCGATTATTTAGCGGCAATATGGAACGTTATTAACTGGAACCACGTAGCTGAACTTTACAGCAAAGCGTAGGTTCAAGATCACATCCTTCACTCGTCATTGCGAGGAACGAAGCAAACTCTGCGTAGGACAATCAATTTACCTGATGTTTGTCTTATACGAAATGCCGCGCGCTTTTTGGCCAACACAAGCTTTATTGGTTCATAATTTGCATTTGAAGAGGTTGCTTCGTTCCTCGCAATGACGCTTTTATATAATCCCATCTATGAAAGCAATAGTTCTCGAAGCAGCAGACAAGGCAGTTATCTATAAAGAAGTTGATAAGCCAACCCTTGCACCCGGCGAGGCGCTGGTACAAATAAAGGCCGCGGCATTAAACCGCCGCGATTACTGGATAACCATCGGTAAATACGCAGGGATTAAATACCCAACCATATTAGGTTCTGATGGTGCAGGTATTGTTGCTGAAGTTGGCAGCGATACTGATAAGCACTTAATTGGGCAGGAAGTAATTATCAACCCGGGCGATGGCTGGGGCGACGACCCGAATTTCCAATCAGACAATTTTAAAATCCTCGGCCTGCCCGATGATGGCACACTAGCTGAATATGTAAAAGTGCAGGCAAAATATCTTCATGCCAAACCACCCCATTTAACCTGGGAGCAGGCTGCAGCATTACCATTAGCCGGAGTAACAGTTTACAGGGCACTGTTTACCAAAGGCAAGTTGCAAAAAGGGCAAAAAGTATTGGTTACCGGCGTAGGAGGAGGCACAGGTACAACTGCTTTACAGTTTGCGCATGCGGCGGGTTGCCCGGTTTTTGTAACATCAGGCTCGGGCGAAAAAATTGAACGTGCCAAAAAGTTGGGTGCGGCGGCCGGTGTAAACTACAAGGCACAGGATTGGGCCGAACAACTGCAACTACTTAGGCGGATTTGATGTGATAATCGACAGCGCCCTGGGCGATGGCTTTGCCAAACTACCAGATTTATGCAGGCCCGGCGGCCGCATCGTTGTTTTTGGTGGCACCGCAGGTAATTTTCCGCCGTTAAACGGCCGCAAAATATTTTGGCGTCAACTGCAAATAATTGGCACAATGATGGGTAACGAGGATGATTTTAAGGCAATGGTCAATTTTGTAAATGAGCATAAAATTATACCGGCTGTTGACGAGGTTTATCCGTTAAGCAACGCGGCCGAAGCGATAGCCAAAATGGAAAAATCGACCCAGTTTGGTAAAATAGTGATAACTGTGTAATAGCTATGCTTCAGTTAAAGGTTGAAGCCATAAAATGGGAATTGCATGATACGGCCACCTTCTTTTTGAGGGAGGTATCCGGTAGTAAAATCCATTACAAAGCCGGGCAGTTTATAACATTGGTGTTTACCCATCACGCCGACGAGATACGGCGATCCTATTCTTTAAGCTCGTCGCCCGATGACGAATTGCTTTCCATCACCGTAAAACGAATTGCCAATGGCGAGATATCGCGTTTTATGCTGACTAAAATAAAACCGGGCGATATATTAAATGCTGTTGAACCAGCGGGTAGGTTTGTGATAAGTAATTTCGAAGAAGAGAAAGATATTTTTCTTTTTGCCGCCGGCAGCGGTATTGTGCCAATATTCTCTCAATTAAAATATGTGCTGCCCCGACTGGGCAAAAGCAGGCTTACGCTTATTTACAGTAACATTAGCCGACAATCAATCCTGTTTAATACTGAGATCGAGTTGCTGGCAAAATTGTACGCAGATAGGTTCAGGATAATCCACCAACTGAGCAGTGATGCAAACAGGTTGAATAACCTCGTAGTTGAGCGACTGGTGCGCAGTGAAATAAAACATCAACCATCGCAGGCAGAAATCTACATCTGCGGGCCATTTGCTTATATGCGGATGATTAGGTTAACACTGCTTTATATGGGGTTTGAAACCGGCCAAATCCGTAAGGAAAACTTTGTACTTGAAACTATCCCGGTTTCTGCATGCACGGTAAGCTTTCCGCCCCGCAATATCAAAATTCATTTTAGAAACGAAACGTACGACCTTTTGGTCGGTGAAAACCAATCAATATTGCAGGCCGCTTTGCAAAATAATATCCAACTCCCCTACAGCTGCCGCGTGGGCGATTGCTCAACCTGCGCCGCCAAATGCAAAACCGGCAAAGTTGAAATGGCAAAAAACGACGTGCTCACCGATGTTGACCTCGCCGATGGCTGGATATTAACCTGCACCGGGCATCCAATTAGTGACGATGTGATTATAGAATTTTAATCTAACACCAAAATGATACGCTGCGAAAAACTGATCTCTAATCAACTAACCTCTAATCTCCAACACTTGTTTCTTTCCCGTTAACTCGCTAAGTTTGCGCCTCAATTTATATTGTTATGTCAAAAGCATCCGAAATAAAAAATGGCAACATACTCCGTTTTAACGGCGAGTTGCTGCAGGTAGAAGAATTTTTGCACCGTACTCCCGGTAACTTACGTGCATTTTACCAGGCACGTATGCGCAACGTAAAATCAGGAAAGTTGGTTGAATACCGTTTCCGTACGGATGAGGATGTGACCATCGCACGTGTTGAAACCAACAATTATCAATATTTATACGAAGACGGTGACCAACTGGTGATAATGGATAACTCCACTTACGACCAGCACAACGTACCCAAAGCATTATTTGGCCCCGCAGTTAAATTCCTGAAAGAGGGAATGAATGTAATTGTGGCTTTTGAAAGCGAAGAACCAATTATGGGTTCAGTACCAACCTCAGCCGAGCTTGAAGTAACTTATACCGAACCCGCTGTAAAAGGCGATACCTCAACCGGTGCGCTTAAAAACGCAACCCTTGAAACCGGTGCCGAAATAAAGGTTCCACTGTTTATCAATATTGGCGACAAGGTAAGGGTTGATACAACCACCGGTTCTTATGTCGAAAGAGTGAAAGCGTAGAGCCCCCTAGCCCCCTAAAGGGGGAACTTTTGGTTAAGATATTCAAGCCTCCAAATTTGGGGGCTTTATTTTTTTGGTAATGTTTTTAGTCGCCACCCGGAAAATGGCTTTACTGTTGCGCAGGTAGGCGCGCCATTTTTTGCCGTGCCCTGCAAGTACGTTTCGAGGCCTGCATTAGCTTGGTCAATCATGTCCCAGGTAATGCCTCTTAAAGGTATTTTAAGCCGCCAGCCAGAATGTAATTGCTGCCCGGCATAAGTGCCAATATTTAAATATAGAAATTTTTCTGAAGGTGCACCCTGTACAAACGGGCCGCCGAAGCCGGGCGCAATATCTTTTTGCTTGTCGCCTTTTATAGCTATAACCCATTCAAAATGTAAATCCTGTCCGGTTGAATGTTGGATTTGCTCGATTTCAACTTTACCGCCATGGCCTTTCTGCAGGCCATAATCCAGGCCTGCTGGTGGAGTTTGGATGGTGATGTGGAGGGCGAGTGTCATAACTACTAATATACAACGAGATTTGCAATTCTATAAAACTGACAATCTAAAAACATCTCAATAAAAAGCTCCCCTTTTAGGGGGCCGGGGGGCCGAAGTCCAATTCCAGTAACACCGGGCAATGATCCGAATGCCTTGCTTCCGGCAATATCGCCGCCCGCTTTATATTTTCTTCAAGCGCGTGTGTAGCCATGTTATAATCAATGCGCCAGCCTAAGTTTTTAGCCCTCGAATTTGCCCGGAAACTCCACCACGTATAATTATGCGGCTCCTTATTTAAATGTCGGAATGTATCGATATAACCCGACTCCAAAAAGTTCTCCATCCATTCACGTTCCTCAGGTAAAAACCCAGATGAGTTAGCGTTTGATTTTGGATTATGGATATCAATCGGCCGGTGGCAAATATTATAATCGCCGGACACAACCAGTTTTGGACATTGCGATTGCAGCAGTTCAAGATAGCGACCAAACTCATCTAAAAAACGGTATTTAAAAGCCTGCCTGTCGTCGCCGCTTGAGCCAGACGGGAAATAAACGCTCATTACAGAAACGTCATCAAAATCAACGCGGATATTGCGGCCCTCGCGGTCGTAATCGCTGATGCCGCAGCCGTATTCAACATGTTTGGGGGTTTGTTTGGTAAAGATGGCTGTGCCACTGTAGCCCTTCTTTTCGGCAGGATACCAGTAATGTTCATAGCCCAGATCCTCTACCAATTTTAAATCGGTAAGCACATCCGGAGTAGCTTTAATTTCCTGCAGGCAAACCACATCGGCATCGGTGGCCTGCAACCATGCCAACCAGTTTTTGTTGATTGCCGAGCGGATACCGTTAACGTTATAAGTGATAATTTTCATATGCCCCCTGGCCCCCTAAAGGGGGGAATTATGGCCTCCAGCTCCTGAAGGGGAGCAGAAGCCTTTTTTATAATTATATGTTACAATTTCAATTCAAAACGTATTCCTCGAGCCTATCAAAAGCTCCCCCTTTAGGGGGCTGGGGGGCCGCCAAGCAGCTTATCCAGCTGCTCGCATTCTTTTTTACTTAACAATTCCATTGTCATACGGACATCTTTATCCGGGCGGTCGCGTTGGTCTTTTTTAACGGCTGCAATACGGTCGACCATATCAATGCCGGTTACTACTTCGCCATACACGGTGTAATTATGATCGAGCTGTGGTGTGCCGCCAACGGTTTTGTAAATTTCACGTTGCCAGGTCGGTATTTTAAATCCTTTTAAACGGGTCGTTTCAAGCGTGTCCATTTTGCCATCGGTATAACGTTTGCCTTCTACAATATAAAACTGGCAACCGCTCGACGCCTTAGCCGGGTTGTCATCCCGCGCAGCAGCCAGCACACCTCTCTTATGGAAAAGACTGTCCCTAAACTCAGCCGGAACGGTATAACCAACATCGCCATTGCCTAACTCAACACCGGGCTTTGCTTTGGTGGTATCTTTCGAATCCGGGTCGCCGCCCTGTATCATAAAGTTTTGTATCACGCGGTGGAATAAAGTGCCGTTATAAAAACCCTGCTTTACCAGTTTTATAAAATTATCCCGGTGCTTTGGCGTCTCGTTATACAGGCGGATGATGCAATCGCCATAACTTGTGTGGATACGTACATACTGGTTTTTAGGGCCTTTAGCAAAAGCGGTGGTAATGGCCAATAAGATAAGGGCTGTAGTAAAAAGTTTTTTCATATTTATCTATAAAATTATTGCAGCTTCTTTCGGACTTTCGGACTCATTCAATAAACCCAAGTTCCTGGAAATAATCAATTATCAACGATTTCAACACCATCTCCTGCTCAAGTAATGTGTAATTCGGGATTACACCCACCCGTTTCCAGTGTGGCCAACCGTCCTGGTCGAGGCCTTCCAGTTCATAAAAGCCCATCATGCTGAACAGTTTACAATTGGCAATATGCATCAGTTCTTCCTTTTGGCGCTTGCTGAATTTGCGCGGGCCCTGACCCAACTCCTGCACACCAATCAGGAACAACATTACCTTTATATCGGGTTTTTCGTTATCAAATTCTTCCGCAACTTTCTGTTGCAACGCACTCCACTTTAAATTAATTTCCGCTGGTTTCACAGCAACAAATATATGCTATTGGATGGTAGTAGAATATAGGTGACCGCCCTTATAAGCTATATTTTTGATATACATTGTACAATACATTCAAATCGAGCTGCGTTAGTTGTGGGCTGATGTCGGTTTGTATAAAATGGCGTTTAAAAGCAACTATTGCAGCATTAATGTCTGATGTATCATAGCCTATCAGTTTGAGCGCAATGGTATAATCAAAATTATCCGGTGGTAGTTCTAACAGGTCGTCGCTCCAAAAACCAAAACCATGCTGCGCTAGCGTTTTCCACGGGAAAAGCGGTCCAGGGTCGGGTTTGCGTTTGGGGGCAAAGTCCTGGTGTCCGATAAAATTTGCCTGCGGGATATTATAAGATTTTTTTAGCTGGGCCAGCAATATCAGCAAGCTGTTTACCTGTGCGTTAGTAAACGGTTCGTGGCTGTTGTTATCAATCTCGATACCTATCGAGCAACTGTTCATATCGGTAACACTGCCCCATTTGCCCAGACCGGCATGGTTGGCGCGCAGGTAATCGTTCACCATATGGAACACCTTGCCGTTTTTGGCGATAACATAGTGTGCGCTGGTTTGCGTTTCGGTAACGGTAAACGTCTTGAGCGTTTGCTGTACCGAATCCTGCGCGGTAAAATGGATAATTACATAATTAGGCTTGCGGATACCGAAGTTCACTGTGCCTACAAATTCCGAAGGTATAAGTGCACCGGCGCTATCGGCAAGTGTGGCGGGTAATTCCTGTTTTATGGTTTCTGCAAAGCCGGTCGTTTTGTCTTTATAAACTTTATTGGTAAGGGCGTAAGGGCCTTTGGGGGAGCAGCCGCTTATAATCAGTAGAAAAAAAAGAGTATAAAAATAAATTAGCTTCATATGATAATGAAGCTAATTTAAGTATTTATTGTTTTAAATTATAATGTACTGTTCCGCGGAACACATGGAACGGGTGGAACAGTTGGAACACTTATTCTATTGACCCAATATCCACGCAAATATTAACGGAGCAACTATAGTCGCATCGCTCTCTACGATAAACTTAGGCGTATGGATATCCAGCTTGCCCCAGGTAATTTTTTCGTTTGGCACAGCACCCGAGTATGAACCGTACGAGGTAGTTGAATCAGATATCTGGCAGAAATAGCTCCAGAACGGGATCTCAGGCATTTCCATATCCTGGTAAAGCATCGGTACCACACATATCGGGAAATCGCCGGCAATACCGCCGCCAATCTGGAAGAAACCTACCCCCTTACCTGCTGAGTTTTTCACGTACCAGTCGGCTAACCAGGCCATATATTCAATACCACTTTTCATGGTGGTTGGCTTTATTTCGCCTTTAATAACGTACGATGCGAAGATGTTGCCCATGGTGCTGTCTTCCCAGCCGGGTACAACTATCGGCAGGTTCTTTTCGGCAGCGGCCAGCATCCAGGAGTTTTTGGGATCAATTTCGTAATACTGCTCCAGTTCGCCACTATTCAGAATCTTATACATAAACTCATGCGGAAAAAAGCGGTCACCATTGGTGTCGGCGTCTTTCCATATTTTATGGATATGTTTTTGCAGGCGGCGGAAAGCTTCTTCTTCGGGTATACAAGTATCTGTTACACGGTTGTAATGATTTTCCAGCAAATCCCACTCATCCTGCGGACTAAGGTCGCGGTAGTTAGGCACCCTTTTGTAGTGCGAGTGTGCCACCAGGTTCATAATATCCTCTTCAAGGTTGGCGCCTGTGCACGATATAATGTCGATTTTACCTTCCCTTATCATTTCTGCAAGCGATATGCCAAGTTCGGCAGTGCTCATGGCGCCGGCAAGGGTAACCATCATTTTACCGCCTTCAAGCAAATGTGTTTCGTATCCTTTGGCGGCATCAACTAGTGCTGCAGCGTTAAAATGCAGGTAATTTCTTTCAATAAACTGCGATATAGGGCCTCTTGTAGTGCTCATATTTCCGGGTAAATAATTTTGGTGCAAAAGTAGGTATTTTAATGATTTATTCTTTTGCGCTTTTGTTTTTTAACCACGGAGTTCGCGGAGGAGGCGCGAAGAGCGCAGAGAAAATAATCGCAGATGTTAGTAGATAGAACAGATGACACTGATGCTGCGATTAGAGATTGTTTCTTAAGTTTTTTCTTCCCTGTTTCACTGTAGTTAAATTGCGCCGCCAAAGTTTTTAACTTTTATTCCATTCGAAAAATGCCCTATCTTCGCAGCGCCTGCTACATGAAAAAACTTTTAACCTTCTGTATATTCCTGCTTAGCTTCCAGAGCGTTTTCGCACAGTTAAACTTTTTGCCAAAATTTATCAGGCAGATGTATTTTAGAAAAGATACCAGCCGCAAGCCAGGTTTTGTACTACTGCCTGCTCTCAGTTCCGCCCCCGAAACAGGCGTTGAATTTGGCGGCGCCGCCTTATTTTCTTTTTATACTGATACGCTCGACCGCAGCACCCGCGTCTCCAGCTTGTTTGGTTACTCAACCCTTACCACAAAGGGGCAGGTTAAACTTAGCCTTAATGCCAACTATTGGACGCCCCAGAATAAATTTCACTACACAGGTATAATCAGCTTTTACAATTATCCGTTTAATTTTTACGGAGTAGGCAATAACACAAGGGCAGTCGACGAAAAACATACCGGCGAAAAGCGGTACAAGGTGGGCTTCGCCGGCGAGAAACGCTTGGGCGATAACTTTTACGTGGGCGTTGTAGCTGGCGTAATAAAATACTTTTACCCCTACAGTTACGATTATTCCAGTATTCTGTATTCCCCTTCGGTACAAGACAGGCACGGCGGCGCCAGCGCCTATATCGGCCCGAGCTTTACCTTCGATACCCGGAATAACAATACCTATACTACAAAGGGTATGATTATTAGCAGTTATTACAATATAATGCATGGCACCTACGGAAATAACGGCTACAGGGGCGGCTTTTTTAATATCGAATATTCGCAATTCTTCCTGTTAGCCAAACAACTGGTGCTGGGGCTCGATATACAGGAGCAAAGCCTCACTGGCGGCCGGTCGCCGTTTTACCTGCTGCCGCAAATGGGCAGCGACGAAATGATGCGCGGCTACTACCAGGGCCGCTACCGCGACCGTAACTATATTGCCGGCCAAACCGAACTGCGTTACCGAATTGATAAACGTTTTGGCGTTGTGGCCTTTGCCGGTACCGGAGAAGTGTTTCATTCTGATTTCAGCTTCCCGCAATTAAAGCCCAACTATGGGGGCGGTGTACGTTACTTTTTTGACATCGAAAAGGGCTTGGCTATCCGCATGGATTACGGCGTCGGCCAAAAACCGGCGGGCGAGAAACGGGAAAGCGGGTTGTATGTAGCGCTTGGGCAGAGCTTCTGAGAAAGTCAATAGTCGATGGACCATAGACCATGATCTTTTTAAAACTTAATTAAGAAATCCTCCTTCGCTTGTCCCGGTTTAAAAAACACGAGCCCTATCCAAAATAAATCGATAGTTACTGTAACCTGCGGATGTGCTTTTATCTGCGCCCAGGCTTCTTTCATGCCCTGGCTCCAGTAAATGTCGTCAAAAATAAGCATGGTATTTTCGTGTACTTTGGGCAGGCACCATTCAAAATATTTAAGAGTGGCATCTTTTTGATGATTGCCGTCCACAAATACAAAATCAAGCTGGGGCAGATTATCAATGATGTCAGACAAGGTATCGTCAAAATTGCCGACGGTAGGTTCAACCGCATCAATACCGCCATTTTTAAATGTTTCTTTCGCTATGCGGGCAGTTTCGGGGCAGCCCTCCAGGGTGTAAACTTTTGCATCCGGTGCGGCATTTTGCAGGTACAGGGTGGTTGTGCCAAGGCAGGTTCCTAATTCAATTATATTGCGGGGCTGCAAATCGGCCACCAAACGGTGCAGCAACTGGGCCAGTTTAGGTGGTTTTAGGGCATTGCGGGCAATGTCGCCTATCTTTTTCTGGCGATTATTATTTACATGCGAACCTGCGCCAAGGTCGGTTACGGTTATAATACGCGTGTCATTTATTAACCCGTTCCGGATGTTCTCAACCTCGGTGTATACTTTTTTGGCGCGAAAATCGTAAATTACATTATCTATAAGCCGGTAGACAAATGGCGAGTGTACACCGTGCCTGTTTTTGGCTTTCAGCCTGTGCAGCACATAATCTGTAGCGAACCTAAAATTAAACATGGCTGTAAAAATATAGAAACGTTTAGTATTTTAGCGTGATAGCATGATAAATCCAACAGAAGTAAATTCACTGATACGTTTATTGGACGACCCGGATAGCGAGATATTTGAACACGTTCATGATAAGTTACTATCCTACGGCCCCGAAGTTATTGAATACCTTGAAGGCGCGTGGGAGCAGGCATTCGGCCCCTTGCAGCAGGAACGCCTCGCCAACCTGGTGCACGAAATACAATTCAGCATAGTAAAAAACGACCTGCAGCTATGGCACCAAAGCGGTGCGTTTGATTTATTGCAGGGCATACTGATAATAAACCGTTACCAATACCCCGATCTCGACGAGCAAAAGGTCATTAACCAGATAGAGGCGATCAAACGCGACATCTGGATACAGATGATGAACGAGGCCAGCCCTGCCGAACAGGTAAAACTGATAAACCACGTTTTTTATAATATCTACGGCTTTAGCGGCAACACCGCCAACCACCTCGACCCACAAAACAGTTATATAAGCCAGGTGCTGGAAACAAAAAAAGGCAACCAGATTTCGCTGGCTATAATTTATTCTATTATTGCCCAAAAGCTGGATATACCGGTTTATGGCGTTAACCTGCCGCAGCATTTTATTTTGGCCTATTTAGATGAAAGCCTGCAAAGCGAATTTGAAGGTGGTATTCTGTTTTACATCAACGCCTTTAACAAGGGCTTTATATTTGGCCGCCGCGATGTGGATATGTTTTTAAAACAACTAAATTTAAAGTTCGATAAGCAATTTTACGAACCGTGCTCGAATACTGACATCATCAAACGGGTGCTGCGCAACCTGGTGAGCGCATACGAACATTTGGGGGCGAAGGATAAGGTGGCTGAGTTGAATGAATTGCTAAGCATGATCGATAGCCCAAGCCCCCTAACCCCCTAAAGGGGAACTTTTGATTTGCAAAGCGATAATTTTTTGTTCCCCTTTAGGGTTTTTGGGGCTTGCCTCCCCCTTTAGGGGGCTGGGGGGCTAACGAATTTATTCTCCACCATCCACTCCTTTGCCCAATCCATCCACTTGCCTTTATTTTTCGAATTATTCATCCCAAAACCATGGCCACCTTCTTCAAAAAGGTGCATTTCGGCCTTAACTTTTGCTGCCAGCAGGGCTTCGTAAAACATCAGGCTGTTTTGAACGGGCACAACGTCGTCATCTTCGGCATGTACCAAAAATGTTGGCGGGGTGTTGGCAGTTACTTGTTTTTCGTTGCTGTATAAATTTATCAAATCGGCGCCAGGTGTTTTGCCCACCAGGTTTTCGCGCGAGCCAACGTGGGCCTGCGGACCAAAACTGATTACCGGATATATCAGCATCATAAAATCAGGCCGGGCGCTTATATTGTCTTTGTCATCCACCAGCACCTTGTCGAAATGGGTGCCCTCAGTTGATGCCAGGTGTCCACCCGCCGAGAACCCAATGATGCCAATCTTATCAGGCTTGATGCCCCATTTGGAAGCATTGCGGCGCACCAAAATAACGCCCTGCTGTGCATCCTGCAGCGGACCGATTGTTTTATCAACCATAATACTATCGCTGGGCAGGCGGTATTTTACCACAAAAGCGGTTACGCCAAAGCTGGCGAAGGCCCTGGCAATATCGCGCCCTTCGTGCCAGGAGGCAAGCCCTGCATAAGCACCCCCCGGGTACACTACCACTGCTGTGCCGTTGGCAGTTCCGGCTGCAGGCAGATAAGGAGTAATAGTGGGAACGCTTACCTTGGTTATCCAATCCCTATTGGCGTTCTCAATGTAAGTTTTAGGGGTTGGCTTTGCGTTGGGTATTCCGTTTGGGTACAGCGGCATAGGTTGTTCCTGGGCGCGGGCGGCACATGCCATGACCATTAGCATAAGGGAGCACAAAATTGTTTTCATAATCGGGTTATTTCAGCTTAGTTGATATGTTTACGTTGGGCACAACGTTTAGTTAAAATACTTTTGATATTCGGCGGGTATCCCGTCAATCTTCTTTATCATGATGTCTTTATAATATACTTCTGCTGCTTCGCTTTGAATTTGTATTTTGCCTTTTACAAGGGGTTTGGCTTCACCGTTAACCATGTAGCGGCTGTTTTGCAAGGCCATTACCACCTGGCCATTTACTATGCGGATGCTTTTGTCGCCATAGGTTATCAGTTCAAGCGTGTTCCAGCCGTTTTTGTTTTCGGCATCAACGCCGGCATGGCAGAAACCGCCATTGCCTGTGCCGCCACCAAATGCCGTTAACGGGCCTTTGTTATCAAAAAAATAATCCTTGCCGTCTTTACGGGCCTTAACATCCGCCCTTGAACTGGCTTGCGACCAAAAATCGCCCATGCCTTTTTCGGTTACCTGGAACTCCTGGCTCAGCATCCAGGTGCGCCAGTATTCAACGCCACAAGGCCCTTGCGAATGATATAAAACGCCGGAATCCTTATCCTCAGTTAAACGCGGCGCCCACTTTTTATCGCCCCATTTTACTTTTAGCTTCAGGTGATAATTATCAAATTCCTGTTTGGTAAAAAGGCAGCCATATATGTCGCCATAAATTTTTAATACCGGTTGGCCGTCTTCCATAATAACCGAAAAAACTTTGTCCTGGTTTTTGTTATAGCCAATTGGTTTTACATCGGTACCATCGGCGTTTTTCGGAGCTTCGCCTTTATAGCCGTTAGGGAAACGGAAACTCTGGTAGATTTCCCATTGGGATAGCTTTTTATCAAGCAATGGCGTCCATTCATCTTTTGGTTTAAAAGATGTGGAACATAAAAGCACGGCTAAAAAGCAAAACGACAGGAGCAGGTTTTTCATATTGCTAATGTCATGAAATAAATTGGTTTTTGCGAATGGTCGGCGCACCCTGCATTTGCATTTAGCGCAGGCCTGCGACCTGCGCTGACGAATACCGCCCCTTTGGGGCTGGGTGTTTTGTATTCGTTACCGATATCATTAAGAAAAAGAAAATTTCAAAGCTCCAACGGAGCGCAATTCACCAGCACAGGTCGCAGGCCTGTGGTATAATGAAGTTTTATTAATCCTTCTTCAAATTAACCATCTCCGTAAAACTTTTAGCCGCATTGGTAAAATCAGATGGCACCAATACTATCGTCGTGGTATTGTTATCGATACCAATTTCAGATAGCATTTGCATACGGCGCAGTTCAAGCGCTATCGGGCTGCCTTCCATTTGTTTGGCGCCCTGGGTTAGTTTGATGGATGCTTCCAACTCGGCTTCGGCCTTGATAATACGGGCGCGTTTCTCGCGGATGGCTTCGGCCTCTCGGGCCATGGCGCGCTGCATCGATTCGGGGATTTCCACATCCTTCATCTCCACCATTTCAATTTTAATGCCCCAGTTTTCGGTGGCGGCATCAACAATTTTTTGCAGGGTGCGGTTAATTTCCTCTCGTTCGCGCAAAACTTCGTCCAAATGGTGCTGACCAATAATGTTACGCAAGGCAGTTACCGAAAACTGGTAAACCGCGCGCTGGTAGCTAGCCACTTTAATAATAGCGTCTTCGGGATTGGTTACCTTAAACCATAATACAGCGTTAACCTTTATGGTAACACTGTCCTTGGTGATAGTTTCCTGCTGCTCAAGATCGACCGTGTTGGTGCGGATATCGACAGTTACCTGCCGGTCGACAAACGGGATGATAAGATAAATGCCCGGACCCTTGGTTTTATGATAGCGGCCCAAACGAAAAACAACGGCGCGCTGGTACTCCTGCGCAATGCGGACGCCCATTATTATTAAAATAAGGACGATAAAAGCTGGAATTAATAAATACATGATTTTGGTTTTGTTTAAATCGCCTGCCTTGTTAAATCCGGGAGAATATTGACATCGGGGAAAGTATCACCGGTACGCGATTGTTGAGTAAATGTATATACATTCCGTGTGATAGTGAAATGTTTTGAAGGAATATTTTAAGTGGAATTTCCTTCGACATAAACACATCAATAAATCACAACACTAAAATTTGTATTTGCGTTTTGGGTTACAACTATCGAAGGGGCATCAACAATATCCGATGCATTGATAACACCATCGCCATTGGTATCTCTAAACCTCACCCCGCCAATTACACTCGGGGGCGATTGCGCCGGACTGTAATCTATCTCAGTTTGAGAACCGAAAATACCGACAGGAATATAACCGTTGTAGTAATTGGCGGCGCTACCGTTTTTTACTATAATAAAGTATTTTGCCTGGTACGCTACAGTAAAGGTTGTTTTGCCTGACGCATCGGTAACCTGCGAATATTTGGGTGAGCCGCTTGTTGCTGCTGCCGCAGTTTCATAAAGGTTAACGGTGGCTCCATTTGATTCGGCACCTGACGGACCTTTGGTTACCGCAACTGAAATTGTTGTGCTGTTGGTTGTGCTGTTGGTTTTTTTACAGGAAAATGCCAATGCAGCAATTGCCAAAAGCATAAACAGGGGTAATATCTTCATTTATTGTAAATAGAGGGGTAAAAGCTCAATCACTATAATAACGTGAAAAAACCTTTCTATTTCACTCGTTTATAAATATCTCTCAAATTCCGGCCCATTTCTTTGTAGTCGAGGCCATAGCCAACCACAAATTCATTCTCAATTTCAAAACCTACGTACTTCAATTCGTCAATTGGTTTTAGCAAGGCCGACGGTTTTAGTAGCAGCGAACAAAGTTTTATTGAAGCAGGCTGTTTTGCGCGCAATTTATCCAGTAAATAGCTGGCCGTGTTACCAGTGTCGACAATATCTTCAATAACTACTACGTCGCGGCCTTTAATATCAACGCTAAAGTCGATATCGTCGCGTATTTTCAGCGTGCTTTTTGTGCCGCCGTAGTACGATGCCAGCTTGGTGAACGTTATTTCGCAAGGGATATCAATTTGCTTAATAATGTCGGCAATGAACAAAAAGCTGCCATTTAAAACCCCTACGAACACGGGGATGGTGTGTTGGTAGTCGGCATTTAGCTGCTTTCCAATTGTTTTTATACGCTCTTCTATAGCGGCCGATTTTATGAGGGGCTCAAATTTAATGTCGGCTATTTGTAGTTCCATTGGGCCAAGATAAATAATTGTGCTGATACTGAACTTAAAAATATTATTTCAACCCTAATCGCAGTCTACTTAATATAATAATCAAATTTTATTGTTTGTCCGCCGGCTGCCTCAGCGCTTGCAGGTAACTCGTTAGCTAAATATTGATAGGTATAGGCATTAGGCATCGAGCTTGTTTTAATTACGTTATTAGCACTGCCCAATGTCGCATCGTTTACCATAAACAACGCGAACAGGTTATTAACCCCCACATCGGCAAGCGGCGACTTTTTATCATCATACTGGATATCAACCGAACTGGTTATTCCAGCGCTGTGGCCGGTAATGTTGGTTACGTTTCCCTTACTGTTGCGTTGGTAGTCAATCACATAATCATTCTCGCCAAGGTAGCGTATAACCTGGTTGCTGCTAAGCACAAAAGCATATTTTAAATAGGGCGTAACGCCGTCGGCGGCGTATTGCTGCACTACAACCGAGTCGGCATTGTATCTGAATTTCTCGATAAATGTTAAAGTACCATTGTTTACAATTGATACAGTGGCCAGCGTGTTGTTAGCGTTATATGTGTAATTGCATGTTTCAATCGAGTTGGTAGAATGACTTGATCCGATGCGGTTTTGGTCGTCATAGGTAAAATTATCGCTCCAGGTAACACCGGCCAAAGTGTAGGTTGCCGATTTTAACAGGTAAATGCCGTTAACATTCTTATTGCCATCAATTATTACGCTGTCTTTTTTACAACCGGCACACAGTAACACTGCAAGCAGCATAGGTAGTAACAAAGTCTTCATGGTTTTGGGATTGGCAGTATAAATTTACGACTATTTTTCAATAAACAAATGATTGTGAATGATTTGCGAAATCACTTTAAAAAGCAAAACACGGATTTTCCCATAGCGACGGGTTTAAAGCCTATCGCTATAATGGAATTTCCAACCAGGCTTTCACAGCGTTTTCTCTTCATCTTTGGGGCTTTCGGACTTTACTGACTTTCCCACTAAAACCCTATCTTTGCGCCTCAAACAAATGACGGATTACGAGCTCCACACGTTACCCAACGGCATCAGGATACTTTACAAGCATGCAGCGTCGACCATAACGCATTGCTGTTTTATTGTTAATGCCGGTTCGCGCGATGAAACTGAAAACCAAACGGGCCTCGCGCATTTTATAGAGCACCTGTTATTTAAGGAAACCGAACGCCGCAACACCAACCAGATATTAAACAGGCTTGAACTGGTCGGTGCCGATTTAAACGCCTACACCACCAAAGAATATACCTGCATCCACGCCTCGTTGCTGAATCAGCACCTGGAACGCACTATCGACCTTTTTGAAGATATTCTTTTCCACTCCACCTTCCCCGAAGACGAGCAGGAAAAGGAACGCGGCGTTATTCTTGACGAAATTTCATCATACCTCGACCAACCTGAAGAAGCCATACAGGATGATTTTGAGGAGCTTTTGTTTAAAGGCCACCCACTCGGCAATAATATATTAGGCACACCCGAAACCGTTGCCCGGTTAAACAGCGCAGATATCAACGAGTTTATAGCTGCCAACTACAACACTTCGGAAATGGTTTTTGCGGTGTTTGGCGATTATGATTTAAAAAAGGTTATGCGGTTGTCCGAAAAATACTTTGGCGCCATACCGGCCAGTTCGGCAAAAAAGAATCGCATAGCCCCTGCGTTAATAGCCCCGTCAAAAACAATCATCACTAAGCCGATATCACAAACGCATTGTATTATTGGCAGCAGGGCCTACCCGGCATCGCATCAGCATAAAAATGGCTTATTGCTGTTGAATAATTTACTGGGCGGCATGGGCATGAGCAGCCGCCTGAACCTGGAGATAAGGGAGAAACATGGCATTGCCTATACTGTTGAATCGAACTATACAACGTTAAGCGACACCGGCATTTTCTCCATTTACTTTGGCACCGATAGCGAAAAGGCCGAAAAGGCCACGAAACTCATCCACAAAGAATTAAAAAAGCTGCGCGATAATAAGCTCGGCACCTTGCAGTTGCACCAGGCTAAGGAAAAGTTTATCGGCCAGATAGCCCTCGCCGAAGAAAACCGCATGAGCCTGATTATCTCCATGGCTAAAAGCCTGCTCGATTTTAATTGCATCGATACATTGCAGCAGCTATTTGATAAAATTAATGCCGTTACTGCCGAAGATTTGTTAGCTATAAGTAATGAAATCTTTGATAGCAACAAGATGATTACCTTACTATTTGAGCCTAAGGAATAATCCCGTATTTTTGCACTCATGAAGTTTCCAATAATAGCATACGGCGACCCTGTTTTACGACGCAAAGCAACAGCAATTGAACCTGACGAATATCCTCATATAAAAGAACTGGTTGAAAACATGTTCGAGACCATGTACGGTGCCCACGGCGTCGGACTGGCAGCACCGCAGGTTGGCCTGAGCATGCGCTTATTTGTTATTGACGCTTCAACTTTTGGCGATGACGACCCATCATTAAAAGATTTTAAGAAAGCTTTTATCAATGCCAACATTTTAGACGAAACTGGTGACGAGTGGGCCTTTAACGAAGGCTGCCTGAGCATACCCGAAATAAGGGAAGATGTTTACCGCAAACCCGTTGTAACGCTATCCTACTACGACGAAGACTGGAAACACCACGAAGAAACGTTTAAAGGTATGGCCGCCCGCGTTATTCAGCACGAGTATGACCATATTGAAGGCAAATTGTTTACCGATAAGCTTAGCCCCCTGCGCAAGCGTATGATTGAAAAAAAGCTGAACGATATTTCGAAAGGCATTGTGGATGTTGATTATAAAATGAAATTTCCGGCAGCGAAAAAGGGAAGGTAGTTTGGCCCCCAGCCCCTGAAGGGGAGCAGCTTCATCAGTCTTAAGCCTGAGCTATGGTTCCTTCCCTTTGTAGAAACGCCTTATTTCACGCTAAACACTAATTCATTTTCCCAAATTGCTTTTCTGTCGAGATGTGCTTTGAAATTGGCTATGGTAAATTGTTCATCAGGTGATATGATCTTTGAAAACACCCGCTTGCCGTTTAAATAAATGTTTACCTTTTGTTTATAATCAACCGCCTTTAATTTCGTCGGTAAAAGCAGCAGCAAAAAAATAGCTTTTCTCATGTTCAGGCTTTTTTAGGGTATTTGGCTTGCAGGTATTTTATTATCTCCGGGAAAAAATCAGCGAAGTTTTTGTATTTGGCCGAGTTGATATAATTATCATAAATAAACGGTGCCAGTTCATCTACATAAATAAAATCGCTTGCTGTTTGGCGCGCAACCTGTCGCTTATATGCCCGTTCGGTGCGGTATTTTTTGTAAAGTGCGGCGGTTATGGATCGCACCATATTTTCATCGAAACAATAGGGCCAGTTGCTGATCTGGTTACGCTTCATACCCTCATCGTCCTTGTTATACAGGTATGATAATTCATCAATTTCCTTCTGGTATTTTTTGAGCAGGGTGCTGATATAAACATGACTCCCTTCGTGCCAAACAAGGTTTTCAAAATCCCTGAATTCAAAAACAGGGTCGGCATCTTTCGCCCCGCCTTCTTTAAAATACCCGGTATTATAAACCAGCCAGTCTGAAAATTGCGGATTAAGTGTTTTGGTCATAATGGCGTGCGAGCCCCAGCTGTTCAGTGGATCGATACAGATATCCCAGTTGATGGCAGCATCGTACCGGTAAAAATCCTGCAGCTTCTTTATCAGCTTACCCGAGTCGACATTGGCTTTTAAATCGTCTCCCCATTTTGTATACCGCGCCTGGTGCTTTTGAAAAAAGTCCCAAAAGCGGGTATCGTTAAAAAAGTCTTTACACAGCTTTATGTATTCCAGCACATTTTCTTTGCCGTACATTTTGTACCAGCTTAATTCAGCAGGTTCATAAATTTTTATGTTGGGAAAGTCGCTCATGCACCAGCCAAGCTCAACCAGGTCGGTATAGGTTTTATCAAACGATATCACCTTTTTAACAGCCGGGTGGTCTTTATATTTTCCAAAGTAATCCATCACTTCTTTGCTATAAGCAGATGCATTGGGCTGCGGGTATTTATCGCCCAAAATCTGGACGATGGTAAAAAGTTCGACGCCGGGATGTACGTTTACTTTCAATTCGCCCTGGCAAATGCCTGCAACAGGCAGCAATGCAATTAAAAAGAGGATGCTAAGTTTTTTCATTTCAATAAAAATCAAGTAACGCAAACATGCGATGCTGAACCGGCTATTGAAATTGTAATTGATGAAGGGGCTTTTTTTGCTGATGAACAGTTTGGGACGGAATAACGGCTCGGTGCAATTCCTTGTAGCACAGGCCTGCGACCTGCGCTGATGAATAGCGCTCCGTTGGAGCTTGAAGTAGGTCTTCAATTTTAAAGAGGTCGGAACGTACTTTGATTCGAAGTTAATCATGGTGATACACAATACACTCAGCCCCAAAGGGGCGTCACTCATCAGCGCAGGTCGCAGGCCTGTACTAAAACAGCGATTTAAACAATTACATCGCCCTTATATTTACAATCCTTACCTTAGCGCTTTCAAATATGAGCGCGTTAAAAATAGTTTCATTAATCCCTTCAGCAACCGAAATTGTTTGCCTATTGGGTCTCAAAGAAAACCTGGTTGGGCGGTCGCATGAATGCGATTTCCCGGCATCGGTCAAACAGTTGCCGGTATGTTCCGAGGCCAATTTTCCGGATAACTTAAGCAGTGCGGCCATTGATGTTAAGGTGAAAGAAATTTTGGCTGATGCCTTATCGGTTTATACGGTAAAGCGTGATGTGGTAAAAGAACTGGCGCCCGATGTGGTGATCACCCAGGCGCAATGCGAAGTTTGTGCTGTTTCATTAACAGAAGTTGAAGAAGCCCTGGCAAATTATTTGGATAGAGATGCCCGCATCGTCTCCCTGCAACCCAATAGTTTGGATGATATTTTTAATGATATAAAAACAGTTGCAAAAGCATTGAACGTGCCCGCCGAAGGCGAAAGAGTGGTTGAAGACCTACAGGAACGTGTTGACATCATCCGACATAAATTAAAATTCAGCGACAGCAGGCCAACGGTGGCTTGTATCGAGTGGCTGGAACCAATGATGCTTTCAGGCAATTGGATACCCGAGCTGGTAAGCATTGCTGGCGGCACTAATATTTTAACCGAGGCGGGTAAACATTCGCCTTATGTGCAATGGGACGACATCCGCCTGCAAAACCCGGAGATTATTTTGATAATGCCCTGCGGATTTTCCATTGAGCGCACCTTAAAAGAGGTAGATATTATATTACAGTTGCCCGGCTTTAACGAAATGAAGGCGGTAAAAAACAACCGGGTTTACATTGCCGACGGCAACCAATATTTTAACCGCCCGGGCCCGCGAATAGTGGATTCCATTGAAATTTTGGCAGAAATTATCAACCCAAAACAGTTTGCTTTTGGATATGAGGGGGATGGCTGGATAAGATTTGGCGTATAAAACCCGCAGATTGCCGATTTAGATAACATGCCCCTACGCACTCTCGCGTTAAATATGTAATTTGTGCCGATATAAGAATGTCGCCGTTTAAGCGTTTCGTCTTTCGGACTTTACTGACTTTTCCGACTTTCGGACTTCTTACAAATGAATCCATACCAACAAAAAAAACGCTGGAAATATTCGTTACTTACCTTTGCGGTGGTTATTGCCAGCGGGTCGTTGCTCTATACCAGTTATTTGGCGCGTAACATTGCCCGCTCCGAGCGTACACGCGCCGAAGTGTGGGCGCTAAGCATGAAACATTTGCTGATAGCCGATGATGATGATTTTTTGGGCTATGTAATTTCTGTTCGCGACAGTTTGAGCGTACCCGCTATTGTTACAAATAACAAAGGCGACGTACAGTTTACCCGCGGACTCGACCCAACCAAAACCCCTATTAAGCTGGAAGCTGAAAACAGTAAGACGAAAAAATACGACCCGGAGTATTTTAAGCAGGAGCTTGCTTACATGCAGGGGCAGCACTCCCCAATAAAGTATAAAGTTTATGGCGAGGAATGGCTTGTTTATTATAAAGACAGTCCTCTGCTTACGCAATTGAAATTTTTCCCTTACATACAGCTTTCGGTAATTGCCATTTTTTTATTGGTGGCCTATACTGCGTTTAGCTCCTCGCGCAAATCGGAGCAAAACCAGGTTTGGGTGGGATTGGCGAAGGAAACAGCACACCAGTTAGGGACGCCCATATCATCGTTAATGGCATGGATTGAGCTGATGAAGGAGAAGTTTAATGCCGAAGACGACCCCCTGATTGCCGAGATGGAAAACGATGTTAAGCGGTTGGAAATTGTTGCCGACCGTTTCTCAAAAATAGGTTCGACTCCTAAACTGGAAGAACACAAGGTTTACGAAGTAGTGAAGGATTTTGTGGACTATTTTAAAGTGCGCGTAAGCAAAAATATATCCTTCCAATTAACCGGCAACCCGCATTTACAGGCTGGCGTAAATATCCCCCTGTTTGACTGGGTGCTGGAGAACCTGCTTAAGAATGCTGTAAATGCCATAGAAGGCAAGGGCTCGATACATGTAGACATATCGGGCAACAAAATAAAAAAACAGGTATTTATCGACGTAACTGATACAGGCAAGGGTATACCGCGTTCAAAGTTCGACACGGTGTTTCAGCCGGGGTACACTACCCGCAAACGGGGCTGGGGGCTGGGCCTGTCGCTAACCAAGCGGATGATAGAAAACTATCATAACGGGCAAATATTTGTGAAGGATTCGGAGCTGGGTAAAGGCACAACTTTTAGGATCATATTAAAAAATGTACGACATGATAAGCAGACCAAACACTAACGAGTACTCAGAATTTGCCGCACGTTACGTAAACCTTGTAGGCAACGACCCGATACTCGATATCCTTGAAAGGCAAAAGAATGAGAGCTATGAACTCTTTTGCAGCCTTACCGACAATGCGATGTATGCCTACGCCGAAGGCAAGTGGACCATTAAACAAATTGTTGGCCACATGGCCGATACAGAAAGGATTTTTGCTTACCGGGCGCTGGTGTTTTCGCACGAGTCGGTTACCCTGCCGGGCTTTGACCAGGATGTTTACATGAAGCAGGCGACCTTTAACAGGCGCCCGCTTGAAGACCTCGCAGATGAGTTAAAGACAATACGCGAATGCAGTTTATTCCTGTTCCGCAATATGACCGATGCACAATCCAAACAAACCGGGATCGCCAGCGGCAGCCCCTTTTCGCCAAGGGCCTATGCGTATATGATTGCCGGGCACGAACAGCATCACTGGAATATTTTAAGGGAAAGATATTTATAGAAAGAATCAAGAGCCAGGAATCAAGATGGCGATTTACATTCCTGTCTTGATTCTTGGCTCTTTCCTTTACTCCTCCAACTTATCCTTACTATTTTTATCGGCTTCCTTTTTTTCCATCAAAAAAGAGGCGAATAAGCCTGCGCCGCCAAATATGGCTATCAATGCAAAGTAGATGGCTACATTGCCATCATTATCAAATTCGCCCCTCATGCTATTGAAAGCAGTGTGGTCTAAAAGGTACGCGAAAAACAAACCTGTTCCTGCGCCTATTAACAGCAAGCCCCATTTTAAAGTTTGAAAAGGTGCCGATTGTGGTTTGTACCTGCGCGGATCCATTCCGCGTTCAATCATTGCCATTCTTTCGCGTTTGGAAAGGTAAACTACGCCAAAAATCATTGCAAAAAGGGCGAGAGGTATTATTATGCCTGCCATTACTCCCAGTTGTGCTGTCTTATCCATGATATTCTATTTTTTTAAAAGTTAATAAATGTTTTTTCTTTTAAACACCCTGATGGTGTATTTGTATGCTATGACCACATGGTTTTGAAGGAGGTTACAGGTAGATTAAAAAAAAGTTGTAAAGGTTGTAGTTGTTGTAGAAGTTTTAAATGTAGGGGGTATTGCATACGCCCTAATACAACATACGTATTGGCGCGCGCAGGTGTAACCTAACGTGAGTTTTACAAAAGCATGCCCGCAAGCGTTCCATTTTTAACAGTGGAACACCCGGAACGCTGTGAAACACACTCATTATCAGAATATTATATTTTGTTTTAAATAGCCAACAATTGTATTTTGATATTCATTACTTAATTTTTTCCTTTTTTCTTAGGGTAAAGGATATGGTATAGCATGCCCCCGCGTGTTTGCCAATTTGCCTGGCATATTCACCAGGGCGTATGCAACACGCCCCTACATTATAAACGGTATAAAATCAAACAATAAAAGAACTTTTTTAACAATTACAACCCTTACAACTTCTACAACAACTACAACTAAATAATACCTAATTTTACAAAACAGTGTAACCTTAAACAAAAACACGTAGTCAGAGAGCTATAACAGATGCAAAGCAAGCTTTCAGATATCGAGTTAATTGACCAGGTGCTGGCGGGTAACCAGGCGGCGTATGCCGATTTGGTTAAACGGCACCAGCGCTTTGTGTTTACACTTGCCATGCGCTTTGCAAAAGGAAGAGAGGATGCCGAAGAGATTGCGCAGGATTGCTTTATAAAAGCATACCGTTCGCTCGGCTCGTTTCAGCGGCAGTCAAAATTCAGCACGTGGTTGTATAGTATTGTGTATACTACTGCAATGACTTTCTTGCGAAAAAGACGGGTGGATACTGATTCGATTGATGATGAAGACACTTATATACAGGTAGAAAACCAATCGTCGGCTTACGATGTTAACGATGCGGAGAACAAATCGAGGTCGTTTTATCTTAACCAGGCTATTGAACAGCTTTTACCGGATGATGCAACCATCATCACCATGTTTTACAAGGGCGAGCAATCGCTCGAAGAAATTGCACAGGCCATGGGGATGGAGGCGAATACGATAAAAGTAAAATTATTCAGGGCGCGCCAGCGTTTAAAAGAAAAGCTGGAGCGCAATTTAAAACATGAAGCTAAAGAACTGATATGAATAACATAGAAGAACAACTTTGGAACTACATTGACGGCACTTGCACAGCGGATGAGCAAAACACCATCAACAAGCTTATTGCAAGCGATGAGGCGGTGCGTCTTAAATACCAGGAGTTATTGGCACTTAATACGGAGTTTGCAACAATGGAACTTGACGAACCGTCAATGGCTTTCACTTATAACGTCATTGAGGCCATCCGTACCGAACAGGCACTGGTGCCGCTTAAAGCCGCTATTAATAAACGTATTATAATGGGTATAGCCTTGTTTTTTGTGATAACGCTAACGGGCTTCCTGGTATTTGCGTTTACAAAAATGAATTTTGCATCGATGGGCACAGCTGATATTTTACCAAAGGTGCCTGCAAACTTTAAAATGCCCGAGGTAAGCACGCATTTTTCGAAGCCACTGGTTGAAGGCTTTATGTTTTTTGACGTGGTTTTAGGCCTGTTTTTATTTGATGCATACCTGCGCCGTAAAAAACAGGCGCATACAAACTAATTGGTGTACAAAAAAAACAACAAAGTATTTACTGTTGTATACACCAATTCAGGGGTTTGCAATAAAAAATATCATGTAAATAGTTTTTGGTACAGTAATTGATAAATGATATGCGGACTGGCTCTCACCAGTTCAATTGTGATAAGGTTTAGGTTGAAAGTCCCCCGCAGCAAGTGTGGGGGGCTTTTATTTTTTACGAAAAAATATTTTTATAATACACTTTACCTTTGCAATATTTTTCAGTCTGATACTGTTATAATAATCAAACTACAATTAATAACTTAGCGGTAATAAGAGCCCGGAAGCGAGAGTCAGGAATCAACAAGAAAAAGAATACAGCCGCGCATATACAGCGCTGTGATACTTTTACAAAGATTTGTCGGCTTACCCCCATTTTCCTGGATCTTAGCTCTTTTGTTTTGACTCTTGTTTATAACTCAAAAACTAAATATGAAAAAGTGTTACCTATACGTACTGGCTATTTTTTTAGCAGGAATATGTTTCAAAAGCAACGCACAGCAGGCGCCGCGCATACCCGAAGCCAGCCCAACGCAAACTATTATCCAGGATTTTGGACTTGGCAAAGTTACCATAACCTACTCACGCCCAAGCGTTAAGGACCGTGTGATATTTGGGGGCATAAATCCTTACGGTGAAGTTTGGCGTACCGGGGCTAATGCTGCTACAACCATCAGCTTTACCGAAAATGTAATTTTTGAGGGGCACAGCGTACCCGCCGGAACGTATTCGTTGTTTACTATTCCCGACAAATCGGAATGGACCATTATCCTGAATAAAACAGCTAAACAATGGGGCGCTTATAGCTACAAAGAAAAAGACGACCTGCTGCGCGTTAAAGTTAAGTCCACATACCGCGCCGAAAAACGGGAGAGCTTTACCATACAATTTGCAGATGTAACCACGCATTCGGCCGATTTGCATTTGGTATGGGACCATACCTCGGTATACATCAAGTTAAATACTGATGATGACGCCAAAATTACAGCCAATATTGACAAATTGATGCAGGGCGACCGCAAGCCATATTACTTTAATGCGATACAATATTATTACGAAAACAATAAAGACATGAAAAAAGCCCTTGGCTGGGCGCTGGAGGCACAAAAGGTTGAACCGAAGGGTCCATGGTATAAATTATGGGAAGCCCGTATCCGTTTAAAAATGGGCGACAAAACGGCAGCTATCAAAGCAGCAGAGGAAGGGGTTGCACTGGCAAAGGCATCAAACGACGAAGAGTATGTACGCCTGAACCAGGCGGTGATCGATAAGGCTAAGAGTTAATCATTTCTGGAAGAAAATTCCATTTCTTGGAATTAAACAACTAAACGAAAAAAGGCTACAAAAAAATTTCACTTTTTGTAGCCTTTTTTTCGTCAATCGCACTAGGGGATTAATCAGCTGCTCATTTTGGCCATTTGATAACTCTCATAAGCCATTTTTCTGTTATAGTCAGCAGCTATGGTTTTATGGTTAATCAAATCAACCACGGTGCCTATAACGCAAAAACCGCCGGTAAAAAGAAATAACAAACCCATGAGTACTTCGCCTACAACAAAACGCTGTATGCCGGCAACTCCAAAAAAACCTATTATGGTAAATATTAAAATATCTTGTGGTGATTTTCTTTTACCTGAGTATACCATATAAAAATATTTTTTCTGGTTTTCAGTAAGTTCAGCGGTGCCTTG
Source organism: Mucilaginibacter flavidus (assembly GCF_024055575.1). Classification (GTDB taxonomy): domain Bacteria; phylum Bacteroidota; class Bacteroidia; order Sphingobacteriales; family Sphingobacteriaceae; genus Mucilaginibacter; species Mucilaginibacter flavidus. The sequence goes on from NZ_JAMXOE010000005.1 coordinate 167,249, forward strand.
TTGTAAAAAACCCATTTCCTCTGGAGTTATCCCCGGAAACGCCATATAAGGATTTTGATACATGTCCATTTTCTTAATTTTTTTAGGTGATTATTCTTAATTGCGACATAAAACTAAGGTAGAATTAAAATTTGGCCTACGCAAAGTTGGCTAACAGAATAAAGTTATCGGTGAGGACGGGGAATATGGCGGTGAAATCTCTTGATGTTGAATTAGTGATTTAATGAATTAGTGATTGGCATCATGGTAATCTTTAAATCCTAAAAATCATGGTTCTTAATTATCAGTAGATGGATCGATTTCAGGCGGCAGCACGATATCCCTGGTAAAGTTAATTACCTCGGTAGTAAATTGCCCTTCAGTAATGTTTTTACTACCATGGCTGTTACGGCCCCTGAATTCGAAGGTTCCGCTAATGCGCTTGCCATCAAATGAGCTGATAACCAGTTTTCCTGAGTCACTTACAAATCCACCTGGCTGGTATGAGCCAATTGCGTTATCGCCTCTGCGTTGAAAATAAAAATTCTCGACTTTGGTATTGGTATAAATGTAAATCGATATTTCCGGGCTGGCACCTCCGCCGCCAGAAATCAATAATGAATTGTCGGCAAAGTAGGACGCATCCGGGTTAAAAGTTTTTAAAACGCCGTCCACTTTGTACGAAATAACACTTGCCGGTTTTACAGTTTCTTTTTTGCACGAACCCAGTATAACAACCAGGCTGCCTGCAAGCAGTAGTTTTTTTATAATGCGCATAGGGTAAAAGTTAAGGTTTACCCCGGTTAGACGATGGCTAAAGAGAAAGGTTTAAAATACGCCCTTATTTTTCTTCAACCGGCAAGAGCATCGAAACGGGTATTTTTTTCCAGCTGCAGGAGACGCAATATTTTCCACAATTATTCAAGCAAAACCGTCTTTCGCGGGCCTCATATTTTCTTCCATCCTCATCCTCGCCAAAGTATAGATCCTGAATAAGATCATACCCAACGCAGGTATCCCCAACCAGTGTGAATGAAAGGAGTTTTTAATATCGCCATGAAACAGAAACGAAATAGAATGCCCCAGGCCGCAGCCGGGGCACCAGGTTATACCCATCAGTTTTAACGGGCATAACGAAAAGTGTGATTGGTCGGTTGGATTGGCAATGGCTAAAGCTATAAGCGCCGCCACCCAAAACGCAAGTTCAAAGTATTTATGGAAAAATGTTTTAATCAACCTTATTGGGTTTGCTAGTGAAAAGTACCGACACGCCCAGCGAAAACAAAATGCCAACTAACAGGGCGCCAAATATCCTGCCCGAAAAATTCATCAGGCTGGCCTCTTTTGCAAATTCATCGATGAAAATTATAGCAGCGACAACGGTTACTATGCCGCCCACAATTAATATTTTAAAGCTTTGCATCAGGGCCTCTAAAAAACCCATCTTGCCACCACATTCATTGGTGCGGTAACTGCGCACGCCCAGGTATAAAATTATTAACGGAATAATTACAGATACATATTCAATCGGCTCAACGCCGCTTTGTTGCGGAGAATAGCCCAGTGCGTGCATAATAAACATCCAGGCTCCGCTTAAAACGCCTATCAACAGGCCAAAAATAATTGCATTCTTCATAGTATAGGTTGGTTTATAATTGACTAGAGGTTAGAGATCAGAGATTAATCAGAAGGCAGGAACTAATCTCTAACCTCCGATCTCTAATCTCTATTACACTAATTTACTACTTAAAAGTAATTATAGCGCAATATTGTTTGCAATAATTTTTCAAGTGCCAGCCGTCATTTATTCAAGCGCCTTTTTTGCGTATATTTGCGGCAGTTTTGAATATCCGTGATATATTAGATAGATATAAGGCTGATGACCGGGTAAAAACGTTGGCCGAAGCGCTCAATAGTTCAAAAAATCCAAGGGTACAGCTGCGAGGTTTAGTCGGATCAAGTGATGCGGCTATTGCGGTAGCATTGTATTTTTTGCAGCATCAGCACATGATTTTTGTGCTGCCCGAACGCGAAGAAGCCGGCTATTTCCAGGCCGATTTAGAAAATCTTACCGGTAAAGAAGTACTGCTTTTCCCTTCATCGTACCGCAAGCCTTTTGAATTTACCCAACCCGACAGCAGCAATGTTTTGGCCCGCGCCGAAGTGTTGAATGAACTGAACCACTCGTCGGAATTCGGGCAGCTGATAGTTACTTACCCCGAAGCCCTCGCCGAAAAGGTGATTGACCGCGCATCGCTCGAAAAAAACACGTTAGAAATTTCGGTAAACAACAAGCTTGGGATTGATTTTATCAACGAGTTTTTGGTGGAATATGATTTCGACCGGGTTGATTTTGTTTACGAGCCGGGGCAATTTTCTATCCGCGGCGGCATTGTGGATATATTTTCCTTTTCGCACGAGTTGCCTTACCGCGTCGAGTTTTTTGGCGATTTAATTGAGTCCATCCGTACCTTCGAGATTGAGAGCCAGCTATCTGTTGAGCAGGTGAAAAGCATTACGATAGTACCTAACGTACAATCGAAATTTTTAACGGAAAGCAATATATCCCTGCTGGAATATGTAGATGCCGGCACCCAGGTTTGGATAAAGGACGTGCAGTTTACGCTGGATATCATCCAGAGCGGCTTTAAAAAAGCCAACACACTGTGGAAGGCCCTATCTGCCGATGAAAAAAATCAAAACCAGGATTGGATTAACCCTAAATTTTCTTTTACCGACGAAAAGCTAATAGCCGACCAGCTGCATGATTTTCCGCTGGTTGAGTTTGGCAAACAGTTTTTTTACAACGATGCCAAAGCGGTAAACTTCGATATGCGTCCGCAGCCATCGTTCAATAAAGATTTTACGCTGCTGATACATAATTTCAAGAACAACGAAACGGATAAGATTGAAAACTTTATCCTTACCGATTCGGCCAGGCAGGTGGAGCGGCTTTATGCCATATTGGACGATCTGGATAAGACGGTGAAGTTTACACCGATCAGTATCTCCATCCGCGAGGGCTTTGTGGACAGGGAACAAAAATTAGCCTGGTATACCGACCACCAGATTTTTGACCGTTACTATAAATACAAACTCAAAAAGGGCTACCAGCGCTCGCAGGCTATCACCCTGAAAGAACTGCGCGAGCTAAAAGCCGGCGATTATGTTACCCACATCGACCATGGCATCGGCAAATACGCCGGGCTGGAGAAAGTGGAAGTAAACGGTAAAATGCAGGAGATGATCCGCCTGGTATATGCTGATAACGATTTGCTGTATGTAAACATCAACTCGCTAAACCGCATCAGCAAATACAGCGGCAAGGAAGGCGCTGTGCCGCGCATGAACAAGCTTGGTACCGATACCTGGGAAAGGCTGAAGAAAACAACAAAAAAAAAAGTTAAAGACATAGCCCGCGACCTGATTAAGCTTTACGCCATACGTAAAACTCAAGTGGGCAACGCATTCAGCCGCGACAGTTACCTACAAACCGAACTGGAAGCCTCATTTATTTACGAGGATACCCCCGACCAGGAAAAAGCCACTGCCGACCTTAAGAAGGACATGGAGTCGCCGCACCCCATGGACCGCCTTATTTGCGGCGATGTGGGGTTTGGCAAAACCGAAGTAGCTATCCGTGCAGCGTTCAAGGCGGTTGCCGATAGCAAACAAGTCGCCATTTTGGTGCCTACGACTATCCTGGCTGCACAACACTACAAAACATTTACCGACAGGTTAAAGGGTTTCCCCGCAAATATCGATTACGTTAACCGCTTTAAAAGCAGCAAGCAGATAAAGGAAACTTTAGAAAAGCTAAAAGAAGGCAAGGTCGACATCATCATCGGCACACACCGGCTGGTGAGCAAGGATGTGAAGTTTAAAGATTTGGGGCTGATGATCATCGACGAAGAGCAGAAATTCGGCGTGGGCACCAAAGAAAAGTTAAAACAAATGCGTGCCAACGTGGATACGCTTACGTTAACAGCAACACCTATCCCGCGTACGCTGCATTTCTCGTTGATGGGGGCTAGAGACTTATCCATCATATCAACCCCGCCGCCAAACAGGCAACCTGTTGTTACCGAACTGCATGTGTTTAACGATACGCTGATTAAAGAAGCCGTTGAGCACGAAATTGACCGCGGTGGACAGGTGTTTTTTATCCATAACCGTGTTGCCGACTTGCCACAACTTGGCGGCATGATACACAAACTGGTACCAAAGGCGCGTATAGGGATAGCCCACGGTCAGCTGGAAGGCGATGCGCTGGAAGATGTGATGCTGAAGTTTGTAAACGGCGAATATGATGTTCTGGTAGCAACTACCATCATCGAGGCCGGGCTGGATATTCCTAACGCTAATACAATCATCATCAATTATGCCCACATGTTTGGGCTAAGTGATTTGCACCAGATGCGTGGTCGCGTTGGGCGGAGCAATAAAAAGGCATACTGTTATTTACTGAGTCCACCGTTATCCACTTTGACCAGCGAGGCCCGGAAACGCTTGAGCGCTATTGAGGAGTTTAGCGATTTGGGCAGCGGCTTTAACGTGGCCATGCGCGATTTGGACATCCGCGGCAGTGGTAACCTGCTGGGTGCCGAGCAAAGTGGTTTTATCGCCGAAATCGGCTTCGAAATGTACCATAAAATATTGGACGAGGCCATACAGGAACTAAAAGAAGACGAATTTAAAGGTGTATTCCCCGATGATAAACCGCGGCCATTTATCGCCTTTACACAGATTGATACCGACCAGGAAATACTTATTCCTGATGAATATGTAACCAGCATAGCCGAACGCTATAACCTGTACACCGAACTATCCAAACTTGAGAACGAAACGGAACTGGTTGCCTTCCAGCAGCAATTGCACGACCGCTTTGGCCCTATCCCGCCACAGGTAAACGACCTGCTGAACACCATGCGCCTGCAATGGCTGGGTAAGTCTATCGGCTTTGAGAAAATATCCCTCAAAAAAAATGTGCTGCGCGGCTATTTCATCACCGACCAGCAATCGCCCTATTTTGAAACCGAGGCATTCCGCAATGTACTGCGCTTTGTGCAAGCCAACCCACGGCGCACTAACTTAAAAGAGGTTAAAAACACCCTGCGCCTGAGTATTGAGGGCGTGAATAGCATTGACCAGGCAGTGGTTTTGTTGAGTGATGTTGGGGAAGTTGTGGGGGTGTAGGAAGACTCTTCATTTAAATTTCACTGCCCCTCCTCTCTAGAAATTGTTACCTTACGACCTTCTTTATTCCTTTACGTGTTATTGCAACAATCAAAAAAAGCAGGTACATTAGTTTCTCCCAATTATAAACACTTACTATACCTGGATATGAAAATTATCAAACACCTATTTCGCGCGGGCTGTATTGCCGTTCTTTTATTTTCGGCTGCGGGCGCAAAAGCGCAAGACAAAAACGGCTGGCGGCAACTGTTCAACGGCAAGGATTTAAACAACGGATGGAAACACGTTGGCCCCGGCAGTCGCTACGTTAAGGATGGCTTAACCGGCAGCCATGGTGGCATGGGACTGGAGTACTGGAGCAAAGAAAAGTTCAGCAATTGTGTAATACGCGTGGTGTATAAAATGGAGAAGTTTAACAGTAACTCGGGCGTGTTTATACGCATACCTATTGAGCCCCGCGAGGAATGGATGCCGGTATTTTATGGCTACGAAGTTCAAATCGACAATCACCCCGAAACATCAAAAGAGGACGAATACCACATAACCGGCACCTTGTACTCACTTACCAAGCCGCTGGCCAAACCCGGCAAGCCGGGACCTGACTGGAATACCATGGAAATTACGCTCGACGGCCTGCGTACCATTGTTACCGTTAACGGCCAAAAGGTTACAGACTATACCGAAGGCCAGCCAACCCCGAAGCGCAAGTTTGACTTTGAGCCCTGGCGCGGTCCGCGGCCGCTGGAGGGTTACATAGGGCTGCAAAATCACGGTAATGACGATGTGGTTTTCTTTAAGGAAGTCTCTGTAAAACCTTTGCATAAATAAAATCGCCATGGAAAAGAAAGAAGAAAGTACGCCATCCGCCATTACCCGCGGCGACTTTATTAAAAAAGCGGCAGTTGCCGCAGCAGGTTTTTACATTGTGCCCCGCTATGTATTGGGCGGCACGGGTTACACTGCCCCCAGCGACAAGCTTTACATAGCCGCTGTCGGAACCGGTGGTGAGGCCGAAAACGACATTCACCATTATGCCACCGCGCCGAAAAAGAATGCCGAAATAGCTTTTTTATGTGATGTGGATGAACGACCGGCAGCGGCACGCCGCAAAGAGTTCCCGAAAGCGAAGTTTTACCACGACTGGCGCGAGCTATTCGACAAGGAGCATAAAAATTTTGACGCCGTTACCGTTGCCATTCCTGACCATAACCACGCCATTGTTGGCCTCAGCGCCATGCAGTTAAAGAAACACCTATATCTGCAAAAACCCCTCACACATGATATTTATGAGGCCCGCATATTAACCGAGGCCAGCAAAAAATACCAAGTGGTTACCCAAATGGGCGACCAGGGCGCCAGCTGCGATGGCATGCGTACCCTGCGTGAGTGGATAGAGGCAGGCCTGCTTGGCGATATTGAAAAAGTTTATTGCTGGACCGACCGCCCGGTATGGCCGCAGGGCATTAGCTGGCCAAAATCCCGCCCGCAAGTGCCGAAGGAGTTGAAGTGGGATTTGTGGCTGGGCACGGCTAAAGAAACTAACTATATTGATAACCTGGTGCCTTTTAACTGGCGTGGCTGGTGGGAGTTTGGCACCGGTGCCCTTGGCGATATGGGTTGCCATATAATGGGGCCGCCGTTTAAGTTGCTGGGGCTTGGCTATCCTACCGAGGTATCGGGCAGTGCAAGTACCGTTTACAGCGGTATTTTTAAAGAAGGTATTTACCCCGAAAGCGGGCCGGTATCAAGCAGTATTAAATTTAAGTTTACCCAGCAAAACGGTAAACCGCTTGATTTGTATTGGATGGATGGCGGCATTACCCCCGAACGCCTGGGCGAACTTGACCCAAGCCTCAACCAAAACGAAGCACTGGGCGATATACCTGCCGAAAATGATTTTGAAGGCTGTACACTGTTTATAGGCTCCAAAGGTAAAGCCAGCTGCGGCTGGGGCGGGAGTCACCCGAGGTTATTGCCATTGAATTTAAATAAGGATATCCATGTCCCCGAAAAATATCCTCGCATTGAAGGCGGCATGGATGGCCATTGGTGGCAATGGGTTGATGCCAGCATTGCCGGTTATGGCAAAATGGAAGTCGACTCACCGTTTGTGGGCTATGCCGGGCCGCTAACAGAAACCGTGCTGATGGGCAACCTGTTGCTGCGCACCTTTAACATACAGGAAAAAATAAAACGCAATGACCCGGTTTACGGCAACATGGAAGGCTACAAATTCAGTGGTCGCTATACCGCCCTTAAATGGGATGGCGAAAACATGCGCATCACCAACTTTGAACCGGCAAACCAATATATTAAACGGGAATACCGGAAAGGTTGGGGGGCGATTAAGTTGTAAGGAAGTGGTTGATTAGGTTCATTAAGTTGGATTGAGTTCTCTCCTTCCCGTGTCATTTCGACAACGAACAAGGAGAAAATTTGTCGGCAAGTAGCGTGACGCGCCCGGACGAATTACTCGTTTAAAATAATAATACTTTAATTGTAATTACTTTGTGCTAACTTTATACTATGGAAACAAAGCTTATTAAAATCGGCAACTCCTATGGTATACGACTACCAAAGTCGCTTATACAACAATATGAGCTTTCAAATAATATAGAAATTAATCCTACTGAAAAAGGCATTCTTATTAAATCAAAACGCCAATCGCGCGAAGGCTGGGAGGAGCAGTTAGCTACAGCTATTAAAGCCGGCCATCAACCTGATGACGAATTATTGGAAGGTTTTAATGATGATCTGACAGAACAGGAGTGGCAATGGTAATTAAGCGTTTTGAGATTTGGCTGGTTGATCTAAATCCGGTAGTAGGTAGCGAAATCAGCAAAACCAGACCTTGTATTATTATTTCGCCCGATGAAGTGAATAAATTACTGGCAACGGTTACCGTTGCCGCAATGACATCGGCCATTAAGCCATATCCGCAACGGGTAAACTGTAGTTTCCAAAATAAAACCGGGCAAATAGCATTGGACCATATCCGTTCCGTTTCGAAGCTAAGGCTGATAAAAAAGCTCGGGGAAATGGATGAACCAACAAACCGAAAGGTCTGTCAAAAATTGGCTGATTTTTTTAGTTACGAATAATTGTATCTCGCTTAATCACTTTGCTGCCAGGTTAGCTCACCGGCTTGTCATCCGCACGTGATGATTGGTGAAAAGCATTGGTATTATTAACAGGCTCCCGGTAATCAAATCCGCTAAACTGCTTCGGCGGTTTCGGACTTTCGCCGTACTCGTTATAAACCCTGTTGCCTTCCTGGAACATCAGCCAAAAAACATAAAAGGGGATTAGTTGCCACCAGCCGCTGTTGCCTAGGTCGTGGCATCTTTTGGCGCTTTGGGTAAGTCTGAACCATATAAGCGGTATGAGCCCCAGCAATACAATTTTTTCGCCGTCGAAACCTTCCGAAAAATACAATATTATGAAATATCCAGTCCACCACATTACGAAGCTAAGGCAAAACTCGGTGCGCCTGATGCGGCCATAGAAAGAAAAGATATTTTTGAACATAATAGCGCGAAAGGTTAATCTAAGATAGATAATTCCAGCCAAAGTTCAAGTATTTTTCGTCCGAAGCACTCTCAATGTCGTACAGCCTTGGCGGCCCCGACTTTTATTTTGCTCCCCCTTTAGGGGGCTGGGGGGCAAACGTAACCTGGTACATCTTCGGCCACTTTTTACCCGTTATAAAAATCCGTTTAGTGGCAGCATCATAGGCAATGCCGTTTAATACATCGGCGCCGACCCTGCGGGTCTTTTCCGGGTACAGGTTGGTCAGATCAATTTTTCCTATTACGGCGCCTGTTTTTGGGTCGATAATGATAATATTATTTGTAGTCCAGATATTGGCATAAATCTTACCCTCAATGTACTCCAGCTCGTTTATCTTAGTTACTGCGCCCTTATCGTCATACACATCAATGGAGCCTGTTTGGCGGTAGGTATCTTTATCTAAAAACCAGATACGGTTGGTGCTGTCGTCCATGTATAGTTTTTTACCATCAAAGCACATTCCCCAACCTTCAACGCCTGTATTAAACGGAATTGTTTTCAGTAGTTTAAGGGTGGTTTTATCATATATGTTGGCTATTTTTTCGTGATAAGTTAGCTGAATGATCTTATCGCCAACAATTGAGATCCCCTCCGCAAATACTTTTGGGTCAACCATTGTTTTTTGCAATACTTTGCCCGTGGCTAAATCCACTCTTCTCAAGCTCGACTGTCCATCTTTTACCTGCCCCGGCGGCGGGTCTAAATAACCGCCACCGCTTTCATATAATGATCCATCCTGGTATAATAAACCTTCGGTATAGCTGCCGGTATCATGCGGGAAGGTCTTCTCCACTTTAAAAGTATACTCAACCGGAGCTTTGGCGGGCATCAGCACAATATTGGTTGATGATTCCTGCGGTTTTCCGCCGGAGTAAACCCGGGCCGTTATTACGCGAGGACCAACCGGCATACTATCGGTTTTTAACGCAAAAGCACTTGAGTCTTTCGTTGCCCCAACGCGTGCGGAATCAACCAAAAACACTACCGAGTCGGCTTTTACATTTGCGGCATAGTGCGCCTTCACCTGTACCACATCGCCGGTTTTGTATGATGTGCCTGCTTCAGGACTTACAGTAATGCTGTTGTCGTCCTGGCTTTTGTTTTTACAGCTAAAGGCTAATAAGATAACTGCTGCAAATAATATATTGTATTTTAATTTCATGATGATGTTACATGGCTGTTGGCCAAAACGCGTCTTCTATATGTTTTAGTGTGTAATTGTTGTTTTTGTCAAATAATACCGATATAATATCAAACCGCACTTCGCCCTGGTGGTTCATCAGGTAAAGGTACTCATCTGCGGCGTCAACCAGCAGGCGTTGTTTGCGGGCATCCACAAAGTCCTCGGGCTCGCCAAACCAATTGCCGGTGCGGGTTTTTACCTCGGTAAATATAATCACCTTATTTTTATACGCAATAAGGTCCACCTCCAAACGCCCATGCGTCCAGTTTTCGTCTAAAATCTCGTAGCCCGTTTTCTCCAGGTGCTCTTTTGCCAGGCTTTCGCCCCGGCGACCAAGGTCGAGGTGTTTTGCCATTAACAAGTGATTTTAAAACCCGCCCATATTAAAAACCCGATTACAAATACCGCAAAAACCAGCACTGCGGCACACAGCCCCCAGCCAAGGTCCCTCGCGTAGTTATTATATCTTAAAACAATTCCGGTCAAAAGCATAAGCGCCAGTATGATTAGTAAACTGCCGAACATTTCGAATAAGTTCAGGCTAATTACTAACGCCACTAACACAGATAAAATTCCGGTAAAATAAAGATACTTCATCCGGGTTATTTCAAAATTACTGAACCCAAATAATCCGAAATGGTTTTCTCCACCTTTTTCATGTGCATATACTGGTTTAGCAGAATTTCCTGGTCGGCCTCAACGCTGGTAGTTTGCAGTTCTTTGCGCAGCCCTTCCAGTATTTTGCCAATTTTATGCTTTTTAAGGTGAAAAATAGCGCCAAGTATGGTGGCCTTCATATTAGCCTGTTCATCGGGCACTAAAATTTTGTGCATCTCGTACCAGTTTTCGCTCAGGGTGTACTTGGTGGCTATCTGGGTTACCGTTAAGTCAACAATTTCCTTGTCGGCATAATGGATAAAATACTGCTCATCGGGTAGCACCCCGTTTTCCACTTCGCGACGGTATATTTCGGTGAATTTCTTGGCGGCAGGGTAATCAAAATCCACGTCGCTTAATTCAGCAATCATAAAGGGGCCAATATAGGTATTGGCGATGCCGTCCCAGTCGATAACCTTGTTACCATATAAAAGTAGCAGGCGGATGATCTCTTTCTCCTGCGTTGCATCTTCCCGTTCAACGCGTTCCTGCGGCTCATCAAAAAAATGAGGTTCATCAACGGGCGCCGGCCTTGTGTTCTGTTGCTGCTGCGAATCCTTGCGTGCTTTGGCAGTACGCATTTTGTTGAGCTCAGACAACAGCGCGCGCTCGTCGATCTGTAGCTGGTAACTGCACTCCTTTATAAACACCGATGCTTTTATCGAATCAGGTATTTTCGCAATACTTTCAACAATTTCCCGTATAACTTCGGCTTTTTTTATGGGATCGTTACCTACTTCCTTTAGCAGGATATCGGTTTTAAACAGGATAAAATCCTTCTTGTTATCGGCAATGTGTTTTTTAAAGCCATTGGTGCCAAAATTGCGCACATACGAATCCGGGTCGTGCCCGTCGGGGAAGAGCACAACTTTTACGTTCAGCCCTTCTTCCAAAATCATATCCAGCCCGCGCAATGATGCTTTTATACCGGCCGCGTCCCCATCATACAAAATGGTGATATTTTTTGTGAAGCGACTTATCAGGCGTATCTGCTCAACGGTTAAGGAGGTGCCCGAGGAGGCCACCACGTTTTCAATACCCGCCTGGTGTACCGACAGCACATCGGCATAACCCTCCACCAAATAACAGTTATCCTCCTCGCGGATAGCTTTCTTGGCAAAGTAAAGCCCGTATAATACGTTCGATTTGTGATAAATCTCCGATTCCGGCGAGTTTACGTATTTGGGAACGTTCTTGTCATTTTTAAGCGTGCGGCCACCAAATGCAATCACCCTCCCGGTAAAGCTGTGAATAGGGAACATCACCCGGCCGCGGTAACGGTCGTACAACGAGCCATTGTCGCGCTTAACCGAGAGACCTGTCTCCACCATAAACTCTTCCTGGTAGCCGTCTTTCAGCGCCTGGCCGGTAAAGGCTTCCCACTGGTCGGGCGAGTAGCCCAGCTCAAATTTCTTTATGGTATCATTTGTAAAACCGCGCTCTTTAAAATAGCTCAAGCCTATGCTTTTGCCTTCATCGGTTTCCAACAAGCTTTCGTGAAAAAATTTGGCAGCATAGCCGCTGACGATCATCAGGCTTTCGCGGCGGTTTTCTTCTTCGCGGTTTTCTGTCGATTCTACCGTTTCCTCAACCTCGATGCCATATTTTTTTGCAAGCCATTTCAACGCCTCGGGATAGCTGAATTTCTCCAGCTCCATTAAGAACGTAACGGCCGAACCGCCTTTGCCGGACGAAAAGTCTTTAAAAATGCCCTTGGCCGGCGATACCGTGAACGATGGCGTCCGCTCATTGGCAAACGGCGAAAGGCCCACATAATTGGCGCCGCGTTTTTTTAATTGCACAAATTCCCCTATCACCTCCACAATATCTGTGGCTTCCATAATACGGTCGATAGTCGATTTGATGATCATTAATAAATACGGTGTTTTTGTGTTACACAAAAATAGCTTTTTTAGCGTTTGTTAACCCGGTTAATTTTAAACCTGTAGCATTTTGCTAACTTTACCGTATTGTTTAAAAATGCTATCCTGTAAACATGAAAAAAATATTAACCGTAGTTTGTTGTGCTGTTTGTATAATTATCTCATCGTGCCATAAGGACAGCAAGGTAATACCCCAGGATTTTTATTTTAATTCGAGTAAAAACGGCGTCGACTGGGGTGCGGTGGTTTCCACCACTAAAATTTCAGGCGATAGCTTGAGGATAACAGCATTCAGGCCGGCCGGCGAAGAACAACTTTATATCGATATCAAATTTAATGGCGCCGGCACCTATCCTTTGACACTCGGTCAGGCCAAATTTTTTACCACCATAGGCATGGATGCGCTAACCAGCGATTACCGCCTCGACACAACTCAACACAGCAAATTGGTTATTAGCAGCTACGATGCCAAAAACAATATCATATCGGGCAGCGGCGATTTTTACATGCTGAAAAATTCAATCACCGAATATGTCCAGCTTACGTTTGGCGGCAGTAGCTTTCGTGTAAAACTCCCCGAATAATATTAGGGTCATCGCTTTTAAAACCTAACCGGCATCCCTTGACCCGGTTAAGCTGTTCGCCACTTAAAAATTTATAGTTCCCTGTATCGCAACGTGTTAATTCTACGTAACTAGCTTAAATAGAACCTGGTTAATTATTTGTGATATGAAAAAGCTATTACTTGCCGTACCCTTCATTTGTTGCCTGGTATTTACAGGGTGCAAAAAAGACAACCAAAATGTGGTGAACGATCTTTTTATGGGAGCTTTTAAAAATGGCCAGGCTTGGGTGGGCCAGCCTTTTGCAGGCTACCTTGCCGGTAAAGACTCGGTGCAGGTAGGCGGCTTTAAAGCAACCGGCGAAGAAACCCTGTATTTTAATTTAAAAGCACTGTCAAAAGGAACCTATACTATTAAACCGGGCCAGGCAGTTTACTTTACCACTATAGGAATGGACGCGGTTACCGGCAATTATAAAATTGACGCCACTTTAACCAATACCGTTACCATACGTGATTTTAACGTGGCTACCAATATTGTTAACGGAACCTTCCTGTTAAACTTTGTGAAAGTAAGCGGCGCCGGGCCTGATAAATTAAGTTTTACAGAGGGAAAGTTTTATGCCCTGATGCCGCAGTAATTAAGAAGCACCGATCATTACTATTTTCCCGCAGCCAACAATGTGTCGGCGGATATGCCTAAATAATTATGCAGGCCTTTAATCATTTTTAGTGTCAGTTCTTTTTTTCCGGATAATACCTGAGAAACATAACCTTTAGATCCAATTATGTGTTCCAGATCCTTTTGCTTTAGTCCTTTCTCTTCGAGTTTTAATTTTATTGCTGCTATTGGGTCGGGGGATGGAATATGGAAATGACGGTCCTCATAATCTTTGACCAACAATAACAAGAGTTCTAATTCTTCAAAATCGGGCGTTCCCCGTTCTGCATGGAATATCTCTATCGTTCTTTCTAGAGCGAAATCGTATTCTTCCTCACTTTTCAATACTTTCCATGTATTTTCCATAGCAATTATTGTTTAAACGGATTTTTCATGTGTTTTATATTTGCTGCATCAATTTTATCATAGGCTTTATGTGTTCCAAACCAAATAACATATGCGGCTTGCGCTTCAAAGTTGATGGACACAATAAGCCTGAATGAATTTCCCTTGATATTAAATATTACTCTGTTATTCGAAACAATGCTGGCATTGCCATAAATGGCTTTTAAATCGTTCAAATTTTTGAATACTGCCTTTGAAATCTCATTATACCAAGCCTTTAACGAGTTTGCGGCAAGCGGATAATTTTCTATATAATATAAAATCGTCCGCTTTGTGATAACATTCATTGCTCTACAAATATAAAAGTTTTCTGAGAGTAAACATGTATTAATTCACCGTGGTCGAAAATTTCTTTGGCCTCAAAAATGTAACCGCAATACCTGCTAAAACAATGGCGCTGCCAATTATTTCATTCAATTCCAGGGTTTCATTCAGTAAAAATATAGCTAAAAACCCGGCAATCACTGTTTGGCTCAATAAGGCGATGGACACCTTGGTCGATTCCAAAAACCGCAGCGAGTGGTTGATGGTTAGCCATCCGGCCAATTGGCAAAGTATACCCATGCCTAAAAAGCAAAGCCAGGTTGATAACGAAAAATCGACCATTTGATTGTGCAGGAACAGGTTGATCACAAATAAAAACACGCTGCCGGCCAGCATATTGTAAAACATAAATGTTACGGTGCTTATATTTTGGAGGATGCCGCGGGTTATCACGATATAAATGGCATAAAACAGGCTGGCCAGCAATGCAAGTAATATGCCGGCGTTAAGTTCCAGGGCAAATAAGTGTTGGTAGCCCACCAAAATAACCATACCAGTAATAGCTACACATGTACCTATCCAAAACAAACGGCCGGCAGCCTTTTTAAATATAAAATAGGTAATCAAACCAACCCACACCGGGGCCAGGTTGGCAATAAGGGTTGACACCGTGGCTGAGATTTTGGTAAGCGACAGGTTCCAAACGGCAATATCCAGGGCGAACACTACCCCGCCGAGCAGGGCGACAATTAAATCTTTACGGGCAATTTTAAGATTGCCTTTTACCAGGCAATACGGCAGCAGGCAAAGCCAGGCAATAAATATGCGGTAAAACCCTGATGTAATTGGCGAGCCGCCGGCGAGCTTTACAAATATTGGCGAAAACGAAATACAGAGGATGCCGACAATAAGGCTTGCTTTTGGATTCATGATGAAACAAACTTAGCAATTGTAAATGGCAGAATTTAAAGCAAGGGCATTTATTGCCGAAGGATAACAATTTCTTTATAGCGATGGGTTTTAAACCCATCGCTATGGAAAAGTTCCGGTTGATTTTTAAACGCTATTTCCTTGAATTCTTGCTATCACAGCAATTCTCATTCAGCAAATAATCGTATTTTTGCCCCTCAAATATTTTAATATGAGCCAGCGGATAAAGATTAAAGCATTATTAGAAAGCGAACAAACAGGTATCGATATAAAAATTAACGGGTGGGTACGCGCCTTCCGCCAAAATCGTTTTATTGCTTTAAATGATGGCTCAACAAATAACAACATCCAAATTGTTGTTGATTTTGAAAATACCGATCCAAACCTGCTGAAACGCATTACCGTTGGCGCTGCTATCAGCGTTACCGGCGAATTGATTGCAAGTTTGGGCAAGGGCCAAAAAGTAGAAATTGTAGCAAAAGACATTGAAATACTGGGCGACTGCGACCCGGAAAAATACCCCCTGCAATTAAAAAACCGCCCGAGCCTGGAGTTTTTACGCGAGATTGCCCACCTGCGTTTCCGTACCAATACATTCGGCGCTATCTTCCGGGTACGTAACAGCCTGGCTTTCGCCGTGCACCAGTTTTTCCAGGAGCGCGGGTTTATTTACCTGCACACGCCCATCATTACCGCATCGGATGCAGAGGGTGCAGGGGAGACTTTTCACGTAACCAACTTTGATTTAGCTAACCCGCCAAAAACTGAAAGCGGCGAAATTGATTTTTCGCAGGACTTTTTTGCAAAGGCTACCAATCTTACGGTTTCCGGTCAGCTGGAAGGTGAGCTGGGTGCTATGGCATTGAGCGATATTTATACTTTCGGCCCAACATTCCGCGCTGAGAACTCAAACACCACCCGCCACCTGGCCGAGTTTTGGATGATTGAGCCCGAAGTTGCCTTTAACGATCTGAACGACAACATGGACCTCGCCGAGGACATGCTGAAATATGTTATAAAATATGCGCTCGACAAAAACGCTGAAGACATTGAGTTTTTAACCCAACGGCTGACGGAAGAGGAAAAGCAGAAACCGCAAAACGAACGCTCGGAAATGAGCCTGCTCGAAAAGCTGCAGTTTTGTTTGGATAACGATTTTGAGCGCCTTACTTATACCGAGGCCATTGATATTTTAAAGGAATCGACCCCGAACAAGAAGAAGAAATTCCAATACCCGGTTGAAGGTTGGGGAACGGATTTGCAATCGGAGCACGAACGTTATTTGGTAGAGAAGCACTTTAAAAAGCCGGTAATATTAACCGATTACCCTAAAGAAATAAAGGCCTTTTACATGCGCCAGAACGAGCCTGATGCAAACGGCCGCGAGACTGTTCGCGCTATGGATATCCTGTTCCCCGGCATTGGCGAAATTGTGGGCGGCTCACAGCGTGAGGAGCGTTTGGAGAAACTGGAACAACGCATGGACGAGATGGGCATCCCTAAAGACGAGCTTTGGTGGTATTTGGATACCCGCAGGTTTGGCGCTTGTCCGCATGCTGGTTTTGGGCTGGGCTTTGAACGTTTGGTGCTGTTTGTAACTGGTATGGGTAATATCAGGGATGTTATTCCTTTTCCAAGATATCCGAAGAATGCGGAATTTTAACCGCTGATTGTTTTGATTTCGCTGATTTCGTTGATTCCTTATTGAATTAAATAATAAACTATGTCATTGCGAGGAGGAACGACGAAGCAACCCCGTCGCCATGTATATCCGTCAAACACTGTTCGTTTTAAATTGCGACGCGATTATCGTTATGCGCTGGCAGTATCAAAGGGGCTTTTTACTCCAGGAAATATAACGCAGATAGAGTTATCAACTCCAATCAATGCCCCCATCGGGCGCTGTTTTGATTTGTCGCGCAGTATTGACTTGCATATCGAATCGACCAAACAAACCGGTGAACAGGCTATTGCCGGGCGTATCAGCGGGCTGATCGAGTTGGGCGAAACAGTTACCTGGCGGGCAAAGCACTTCGGCATTTGGCAAAATCTCACCTCAAAAATTACTGAATTTGAATATCCCAATCATTTTACCGACGAGATGTTTAGTGGCGCATTCAAAGGTTTCCGGCACGAACATTTGTTTTTTGCAGTGAATAACCAGACGGTGATGAAGGATATTTTTGCATTTGAATCTCCTTACGGGAGATTGGGAAAATTGGCGAATTTTCTTTTTTTAGGGCGATACATGCAAAAGTTGCTGAAAGAGAGGAATAGGGTGATAAAAGAAGCTGCCGAAACCGCTGATTGAGTTGATTTTTCGCAATTGCTTATTTCTTTTAAGGCACTCAAGAAGGCTGCGCCGTTACGTTGATTTCGCTGATTTTTATTCTTAATTTTAATAGTAAAAATTAATTCTAAGCCATGTTAGCCAACCAAACTATCAAAGCCTTTGTGCCCACCACAAAGCCTTCCGAAGCAAAAATATTTTATCGCGATGTATTGGGTTTAACCCTATTGTCCGAAGACGCCTACGCGCTTGAATTTAACTCGAACGGAACTTTGTTAAGGGTAATCACCGTCCCTGAATTAACGCCGCACCTGTTTACTGCTGTTGGCTGGAACGTTGATGATATTGCTGCCACTATCCGGGCGCTTAATGCAAAAGGAATTTACTGCGAGATATACGGCTTTATGGAACAGGACGACCTCGGTATATGGACTTCGCCAGGCGGTGCTAAAGTAGCCTGGTTTAAGGATGTGGATGGTAATGTTTTATCGTTAACAGGAGGATGATTAAACTGTTTTTACAGATTAAAAACGCACGTTCGAAACGAGTACGCGGCAACTGCTCAATAATGTCCGGGATCAACTGTGAACTCCCCAAACTCAATTTCCCAACTGCTTAACCGCCAGATAAGCCATTAAGCCGGTGCTTAACTCCAATGCAGTTTCTTCCACGTCGAAAGTTGGGGTATGTACCGATGAGGTGATACCGCGGCTTTCGTTGCGGGTACCCAGGCGGTAAAAGCATGAATCGGCTACCTGCGAGTAGTAGGCAAAGTCTTCGGCAGCCATCCAGATGTCAAGGTCTAATACGTTTTCTTTGCCCAGGTAATCTTCTGCGTGACCGCGGGTGCTGGCGGTTAGTTTTTCTTCGTTGATAAGGAAGGGATAGCCGCGCACAATATTGAACTCGCAGGTTGCACCCATGCTTTCGCAAAGGCCCTCAGCCAGTTTTTTCATTTTTATGTGGGCCTCGTTGCGCCATTTTTCGTCCATGGTGCGGAAGGTGCCTTCCAGGTATACCTCGTTGGGGATAACGTTCGTTGCGCCATTGGCTATTACCTTACCGAATGAAAGCACCGAGGGGCTTTTAGGGTCGGCAAAGCGGCTTATTATTTGCTGCAATGCAGTGAGCATGTGCGCGGTTATAATAACAGGGTCGATGTTTTGTTGCGGCTGCGCGCCATGGCCGCCTTTGCCACGTACGGTAACATATAGCTCATCAGTCGATGCCATGTATTTGCCCGCGCGGAAACCTACCTTGCCGGCTTCAATCAGCGGCATTACGTGCTGACCTATTACAGCCTGTGGCTTCGGATTTTCGAGCACGCCTTCTTTTATCATCAGGCTGGCGCCGCCGGGTAGCTTTTCTTCAGCAGGCTGAAAAATAAGCTTTACCGTGCCGCCAAACTGGCTTTTTATTTCGGTTAATATTTTAGCCGTCCCCAATAACGACGACGTGTGTGCATCATGGCCGCAGGCGTGCATCACTCCTACGTTTTGCGATTTATAACTTACGTCGTTAGCCTCAGTGATAGGCAGCGCATCCATATCGGCGCGAAGGGCTACTACCTGGTCTGATGGTTTGTCGCCTTTTATTAAAGCCACCAACCCATTGTCCGCCATGCGTTGATAGGTAAGGCCCAACGCTTCCAACTTGCCTGCCACAAATGCCGATGTCTCCACCTCGTGAAAAGAAAGCTCGGGATGCGAATGCAGGTGGCGGCGGTTAGCCACAGTATCATTAAAAATATTTTTAGACAGTTGCTGAATCTGCTCTTTAATCATTGGGCTGGTCGGTTTTGGGGAGATTTATTCTATCAGAGATAATAAAAATACTGGTAAACAAGGAACGCACTTCTGCGGCTAGTTTTTGCGCCTCCAACCGGGTACGGAAGTCGCCGGCGCGAACTTTAAAGTTTGGTTCGGTATAGCTAACATAGGTGCGGTACTCAGGATATTCCTCGTTAAATTTTGCCTGTGCGTCATAAGCCGCCTGCCTGCTCGATCCAAAAAATATCTGCACACGGTACCCGCTGCCCGTTTCAGCGCCCGGGATACCTTTAATTGCGCCAAGGGACGCACGGCGTGCCATCAACGTATCAATCAAAGGGTCTTTGATTACCTCAACCTTTCCCCGGGTTTGGGCAAAGGCTATGGCCGGTAAAAAAACCGCCATAAAAAAAATGCAGCACCTTATTTGGCTAAGTATAGCTTTTTTATAAGATAGTGCATTTTTCATAGTTATATAACAATTCCCATCATTGCGAGTAACGATCCGCCAGCTGGCGGACTGCAAGTCATGTACCTTTAACTACATGGTGGCCAAACAGCTTGTGGCTTTTAGTCACCCAGAAGTACCTGGTTCTTTAATTGTCCTGTGCAGAGGTTGCTTCGTTCCTCGCAATGACGCTTTTATATTTATTGTTTTTAAGCCCTCTCCCTTTAGGGGAGGGTTTGGGTGGGGCTACGCCTGCCCAACACCGTGGCAGTTTTTAAACTTTTTACCACTACCGCATGGGCAAGGGTCGTTCCTGCCTATTTTTTGCTCCACACGTACTGGCGTTGCCTTTTGTGTTTCGCGCATATCCATCATCGGTACGCCGTTGGCTTCGCCCACCAGCTCCGGTTTCGAGGTACGCATTTTCTTCAAATCCAGCTTTGGCTGTGGTTTGGCTTCGCGTATTTCGTCGGGCTCCTGCTGGGTTGGTATACCGCCCCTGAACAGGAAGCTTACCAAATCTTTATTCACGCTTGCAAGCATGCCACGGAACAGGTTAAACGCCTCGAACTTATAAACCAACAATGGGTCCTTTTGTTCGTAAACAGCATTTTGTACCGATTGTTTCAGCTCATCCATCTCGCGCAGGTGCTCTTTCCAGGCATCGTCAATCAGGTACAGGGTAACGTTTTTCTCAAACGATTTAAACACTTCCTGTCCCTTGTTGGCAATGGCTTTTTTAAGCGGAACCGAAACCTGTATGCCGTTAATACCATCAGTAAATGGTACCACAATGTTTTCTACATAGTCACCGCGGGTATCGTACACGTCTTTTAAAACAGGGTAGGCCTGGTTTGCAATGGCATCGTGCTTGCGTTTGTAAAACTCGTTTACTTCTGCAAAAGCTATATCAACCAGCCCGTTTATGTTTTTAGCTGTAAAATCATCATGCGATATTTCCACATCAACAGAAAATAAACGAATCATTTCCAGCGTAAAGCCTTCATAATTATTGCTTTCCTTGTATTCGGTTACCACATCTTCAACTACATCAAAAATGGTATTGTTAATATCAACCTCCAGGCGCTCGCCAAACAAGGCGTTTTTACGTTTAGCGTAAATAACAGTACGCTGCGAGTTCATCACGTCGTCATACTCCAGCAAGCGTTTACGTATACCAAAGTTGTTTTCTTCCACTTTCTTCTGCGCGCGCTCAATCGAGTTTGATATCATGGAGTGCTGAATTACTTCGCCCTCTTCAATACCCATTTTCACCATCAGGTTGCTGATCCTTTCAGAACCAAACAAACGCATCAGGTTATCCTCTAACGACACAAAGAACTGCGATGAACCCGGGTCACCCTGGCGGCCTGCACGACCACGCAGCTGCCTGTCAACACGGCGCGACTCATGGCGCTCGGTACCTACAATGGCCAAACCGCCGGCTTCTTTAACACCTGGGCCTAATTTTATATCCGTACCACGACCTGCCATGTTGGTAGCTATGGTAACTGTACTTGTTTGCCCGGCTTCGGCCACAATATCGGCCTCCTTCTGGTGCAGCTTGGCGTTCAATACGTTGTGCTTGATACCGCGCAGCTTAAGCATACGGCTCAATAATTCCGAAATTTCTACCGATGTGGTACCCACCAATACCGGGCGACCTGCCTTTGTAAGGGCAGCAATCTCTTCAGCAACGGCGTTATATTTTTCGCGAACGGTGCGGTAAACCAAATCCTGCCTGTCATCGCGGCTGATGTTGGTGTTAGTCGGTATTTCAACTACATCCAGCTTGTATATTTCCCAAAACTCACCTGCTTCGGTAACAGCAGTACCCGTCATACCGCAAAGTTTGTGGTACATCCGGAAGTAATTTTGCAGAGTAATGGTAGCAAAAGTTTGCGTAGCATCCTCAACCTTCACATTTTCTTTAGCCTCAATAGCCTGGTGCAAACCATCGGAATAGCGGCGACCATCAAGCACACGGCCTGTTTGCTCGTCAACTATTTTTACTTTGCCTTCATCAAGAATGTATTCTGTATCTTTTTCAAACAGGGTATAAGCCTTTAGCAACTGGTTAACCGAGTGGATACGTTCAGACTTGATGGAGAAATCGCGCATCAACTCATCCTTACGAGAAACTTTCTCTTCAGACGGGAGGGTTGACTTTTCGATATCCGAAATTTCGGTACCAACGTCAGGCATCACGAAGAAGTGCGGATCTTCACCCGATGCAGTAATTAACTCGATACCTTTTTCAGCAAGTTCAACCTGGTTGTTTTTTTCATCGATAACAAAAAATAGTTCGGCATCAACCTTATGCATTTCCTTGCTTTGGTCCTGCATGTAATGATTTTCTGACTTCAACAACAGCTGCCTGTTGCCGCCTTCGCTCAAATATTTTATCAGCGCTTTGCTTTTTGGTAAACCCCTGAAAGCGCGCAATAAAGCTAAGCCGCCTTCTTCAGGACCGCTTTTGCCTTCGGCAATTAATTTTTTGGCTTCGTTAAGGGCGCCGTTTACATACGCTTTTTGTGCATTAACCAAACGCTCTATGCGTGGCTTCAGCTCATAAAACTCGTGCTCATCACCGCGTGGAATTGGGCCTGATATAATTAATGGTGTACGGGCATCATCAATTAATACTGAGTCAACCTCATCCACCATAGCATAGTGTAATTTTCTTTGTACCAGTTCTTCGGGGCTACGTGTCATATTGTCACGCAGGTAATCAAAACCAAACTCGTTATTGGTACCAAATATGATATCAGACATATAAGCCTGGCGGCGTTCGTCTGAATTTGGCTCATGTTTATCAATACAATCAACCGATAAACCGTGGAATTCATACAGCGGGCCCATCCATTCAGAGTCACGACGTGCCAAATAGTCGTTAACTGTTACAATGTGTACCCCCTGGCCCGAAAGCGCGTTAAGGTAAGCAGGCAGCGTAGCCACCAGTGTTTTACCCTCGCCAGTAGCCATTTCCGATATTTTACCCTGGTGCAGTACTATACCGCCTATCAGTTGTACATCATAGTGTACCATATCCCAGGTAACTTCGTTGCCGGCAGCTAACCATGTATTGTGGTGGATGGCCTTATCGCCCTTAATAATCACGTTCGATTTGCGTGCAGCCAGGTCACGGTCGAACTGTGTGGCTGTAACCTCGATAGTTTTGTTTGCTTTAAACCTGGCTGCGGTTTCTTTTACAACGGCAAAACCTTCGGGTAAAATGCGCATTAATATCTCTTCCAGCTCTTTATCGCGGTCTTTTTGCAGTTTATCAAGCTGGGTATATAGTTCAACCTTTTCGTTTACGTCGAGGTCGGGATTATCGTCGGTTCGTTCTTTAATTGCAGCTATTTCGCTGTCAATATGTGCGAGGCCGGTGGCAATGGTTTCTTTAAAACCAATGGTTTTGGCCCGGAGCTCATCGTTGGTCAAATCGCCAAGTTTGGCAAATTCAGCCTTTACCTTTTCAACTATTGGCATTATGCCTTTAACGTCTCTAACTGATTTGCTTCCGAAAAGCTTACTTATAAAATCTAACATGCTATTTTTATATCTGTTGCAACAAACTCAACAATTGCGCCACGGCAAATTATGAGTCATTATGACAGGCAAAGCTACGATTTTGATTTGGTTTTGAGGCGATTTTGGAACGATTTCACCGATTATCAACGGGTGGTTTTGGCTGATTGCGGTGATTGTAAAATAAAAAATCCTCTAACCTGCTTAACAGGTCAAAGGATTACATCAAACTATTTTAATTTAAAAAATATCTAATCTGAAAATCACCTCTTTAAAATCGGGGAAATTCCTATTTATCTTGTGTCGCCATTATACTGCCCACAATTTTGCCATAAGCCAATACGGGCAGGGCCCCGAAAGATATTTTTTTCTTCCAGTTAACATAGCGGTCGCGGATAAAGTTATCCCAGTTGTAACCGTTTAACTGTGCGCGACCCAATGAGATACAAGGCTCGGTTATGCGGGTAGTATGCCACCAGCCCGACGGGAACAATATGGTTTCCCCTTCTTCAACCGTAACTTCTATTGGCGTTGCTTTGCGGTATAGCGGGAACTTCTCATAGTCAGGATTATCAAAATTTACCTGCGAAAATTTCGGGTTATCCGGATAAGGGTACATATATGGGCTCTGGTCCGGCGGGTACATGATAAATATTTTCGAGCCGTATATTTGCGTAATCTGGGTATGCATAAACAAGGCATCAAAATGTAAAAACGGGAAACTGCTGCCATTGCCGCCTAAAAATATTTCGTAAACGGTGGTGCCCTGCAATAATTTCTTAGGCATCAGCGGGTGGTTAATCCGGTCGAGGCTGCCATAAATTATCTCTGGTAAAAAGTCGGGCATCAGCTCGGGGAATACCTTCTGCACATCAAAGTTATATGGGTAGGGCGCTTTGTTATCGGCGTTTGCTATCAGCATATGGTCGATAAAGTCGTCCATACGGTAGGTAACACCGTTAATTGTCTTGGTAATAGCCGGGTAGTTTTTCTTGAAAAACTCCGGCGTAAATTTACCCATCGCTTTCCAATCCTTTGCTGCATCCGTTAATACTACCGGGCGCGATTTACTCACATATTCGTTAATAAACTCCTCGTGCGACAGGTTAGTACGCTTGTCTATTGACACGCCACCGCTATTTTTGGCTTTAGTTTTCGCTTGCTCAGCAACCATAACTGTTTAATTTATCGTTCAGTAATATGCTTTATACGGAAGCAAGTGCGAGAGTGTTTCCTTTGGTTCATGGTTGATAGTTCATGGTTCATAGCCGGAAAGTAATGTGGCTTGCTGTTAGGGGTGCGGTTAGCATTAATGCTATTCGCCCTAACGATAAAACCACTGCCTACTCACAACTACCTACTCTTTCTCATCGTCCTCATCATCACCAATATCTTCGTTCTCATCAAAATCATTAAAAAAACGATCCTCGTCGAACATCAGTTCCTCCAGTTTTTCCTGCTCGGGGGTGCTGCAATCAAAGCGGATGGCCCAGTTGTCGGGGATGTCGTAGGTTTTGTCGAACCCGCGTACCCAATCATTAAACACCAGGCGAAACTCGTCAATTTTGTCACGCATCAGGTCTACATAATCCTCCTCGTTGATCTCCACCATTGAGGCAAAGGATATGGCATTAAACATATCCTGTGTAGCCAGCTTTATCAAAACTGCATTTTGCATGCGCAGGGTGTACAGTCCGCCACCTTCGGCGCCAGCTATTTTAGCCTGTATGAGCGCGGCATTGGTAAACATTTGCACAGCCAGGTGCTCCTTCATCTCATCTTCTTTAAGGGCATCGGCAATTACCTCGGCAAGGTCGAACAGTTCCTGTGCTTTTTGGTACACAGGCAGTTTTTCGTATTTATCTAATCGGCGGGAGGACATATTTTGGATTTGATAATTTGAAGATTCGTTGATTTGAAGATTCTCGCCTCACAGATACTAAGGTAGGCAGATGATTTGAAATTAGCTAAAATCATCTTCAATGATTACTGCTGGGCATCCATTTTCCTGATTTTCAAATCATCTAATTTTCAAATCTTCAAATAATTCCCCATCCGCACATTATTTTTACCTTTACGGCATGAATATCCTGCTCCTTGGTTCGGGTGGAAGGGAAAGTGCCTTCGCCTGGAAAATTGCTCAAAGTAATAAATGCTCAAAGCTTTTTATAGCACCGGGCAATGCAGGTACCGGCCAGTACGGTACTAATATTGACATTAAGGTTAATGACTTTGAAGGTATTAAGCAGGCAGTTTTAGCAAATAGCATAAACATGGTGCTGGTTGGCCCCGAGGAACCATTGGTTAAAGGCATCCATGATTTTTTCCTGGCGGATGAGCAACTACGCAGCGTACCGGTTATCGGCCCGCAGCGCGAAGGGGCACAACTGGAAGGCAGTAAGGATTTTTCGAAACAGTTTATGGTCCGCCACAATATTCCAGCGGCAGCTTCACGCACGTTTACACGCGACACCATGCAGGAAGGGTTTGACTACCTGCCGACCATTGGCTTGCCTATTGTTTTAAAGGCTGATGGCCTTGCAGCGGGCAAAGGCGTTTTAATTTGCCTTACCGTGCAGGAAGCGCAGCAGGAACTTATTGAAATGCTTACCGAAGCCAAATTTGGCGAAGCCAGCTCGAAGGTTGTAGTTGAACAGTTTTTGCAGGGGATTGAACTTTCGGTATTTGTGCTTAGCGACGGCAATAACTATAAAGTATTACCATCAGCCAAAGATTATAAGCGTATTGGTGAGGGCGATACCGGTTTAAATACTGGTGGTATGGGCTCCGTTTCGCCGGTGCCGTTTGCAAGTGATGAGTTTTTGCAGAAGGTAGAGCAGCGCGTCATTATCCCTACTATTGAAGGGCTTAAGCAGGAAGGCATACCTTATAAAGGCTTTATTTTTATAGGCCTGATGAACTGCGGCGGCGACCCCTACATGATTGAATATAACTGCCGCATGGGCGACCCCGAAACGGAGAGCGTGATGATGCGCCTTGAAAGCGACTTCGTTGACCTGCTGCAGGGCGTTGCCGAAGGTAACCTTGACGAGCGCGAATTGAAAATATCAGATAAAGTTGCCGCTACTGTAGTAATGGTAGCCGGTGGTTATCCTGGCGAATACCTGAAAAACAAAACCATAACCGGCATTGAAAATGTGCGCGGCTCGCAGGTGTTTCACGCCGGTACCTATATGGATGGCGACGATATCAAAACTTCAGGCGGACGGGTGCTGGCCATAACATCGCTACAGGATAACATGTTTAATGCCCTGCAGCAAGCCACTGCCGATGCCAGTCGTATTTATTACGACGGTATGTATTTCCGTAAGGATATCGGGTTTGATTTGTTGTAGTCCGAAAGACGCCGCACTCTTGAGTCAACTAATCGCACTAAAACCTGGTTAGCTGTGAACTTCTATCGCTCCCGGCGGAAAAACCAGCTTAAATGTGCTGCCCTGTCCTTTTTGAGATGTCACCACAATTTTTATTTTGTGGAAAGCGGCTATCGATTTTACGATTGGCAGCCCCAGCCCAAAACTATCCTGCTGTAAGGATTGACGGATTTTCTTAAACCGGTTAAAAATATAGGGCAGGTCTTCTTCAGCAATGCCGATGCCTGTATCGGTTATGCTAACCGTAAACGTGTTATTTTCCCTGGCCGCAATTACTATTATTGCGCCATCGGGCTTATTGTATTTTATCGCGTTGTTAATCAGGTTAAAAAACAGGTTGAACAGCAGGAATTTATTAACGTGTACAAGGCTCCAGTTCTCAGGCACCTCGGCTTCGTAGCTAATGTTTTTGTCCTGCAGGCGAATAGATATTTCGTCGTAAAGTTCCTGCAGCATTTCTGATAAAGAAACATTATCGGCCTTTAAAAACTGTTCGTTTTCAATTTGCGATATCAGCAGCAGGGTTTTGGTAATGCTTTTCAGCCGGTTCAATATTTTCTGCATTTCAAGCAGCCGCGCCTTTAGTTCGTCCACAATGTCCTCGCGCTCAAACATGTTCTCGATTTTCGATTGCAGGATCGATATGGGTGTCATCAGCTCGTGCGAAGCATTTGAAATAAACTCCCGCTCTTTCTGAAATGTGCCCTCAATAGTCTCAATCATTTTATGGATGCTGAGGTCAAGGTGCTGAAAATCGGAGGTGCTAGTTTTTACCTGCTCATAAAAGCCAAAATTTGGAAATTTCTGGCCAACAAGTTTGGTTTTTATGATTTGCCCCAAAGGCTTAAGCACATAATTTGAGTACAGCTGATCAGCCATTATCGTCAACAATATCATAGCTACCAATACCTGGAAGGCGATGTTTTGTATGGGCCGGGTAGTTTCAGTTATCGTGTCAACGCTTATGGCAATCTCCAGCAGGTATTTCTTATTGTCGGCCCTGAAATTATGGCTTAAAATCCGGTATTCAATGGTATCGCCCTGCAGTATGCGTTTTTCATTTTTAATGGTATCTAAATTAAAAAACGATGAGTCGATATTCAGGCTCACATAATCTTCTTTAAGCGGGGTATAAAAGCCGACCGCATTCTCGTCGCTCTGGATGTAGCTTTTTATCCCCTGGTTTTTTACAATCTGCATCATACGGTCACGTTGTTTGAGCAGCTTGCTATCGGTATAGGTTTGGTTTATACGCGTTATTAAACGCGGCAACAATAACACAAAAATGGTTGCGATCACCAGTTTTGATATCGTATTAAACAGCGTAAGTTTAGTTTTTAACTTCATTGGCGGAAGAGCCAAGAGTCAAGAATCAAGAGTCAAGACAAAAAAGAAGAAAGGAAAAAGACCGGCTTCCTATCTTGATTCTTGGCTCTTGATTCTTGACTCTCTTCCTCTTAACTGTTTATTTTTATTTTATACCCCAAACCACGTACCGTTTCCAGCCAATCGGGCGAAGCGTATACATTTAATTTTTTGCGGATGTTTTTTATGTGGGCATCAATATAATTGGAGTCATAGTCGTCATTAATAATGCTGCCCCAAATATGCTCGCTTAACTGCGACCGGGTAAGTGTGCGATTTTTATGCAAAATTAGGTACGCTATCAGGTCGAACTCCTTTTTGGTGATGGTATTTACTTCGGTGTTTTGATAGTTGATGATGCGCTCGGTTAAGTTAATAACAAAGCCGCCCAAATCAACCAGGTTTTGGTTCAAGCCAAACCTGCGGCGGGTTATGGCCTGCATACGGCTTTGCAGTTCAAGCAAGCTAAATGGCTTGGGCAGGTAATCGTCGGCTCCAAGGTCGAGCCCCTTTATACGATCAAACACTTCTGCGCGTGCTGTAAGAATAATGCAGATTGCCTCGGGGTTGTTTTTTTTGGCTTCCTTTAGCAGGTCAAGACCGTCGTAATCAGGCAAACCAAGGTCGATCAAAATAAAATCGTAAAGGTTTACAGCAATTTTTTCCGAGCCTGAAGCGCCATCGTAACATACCTCGCACATGTAATTGTAATTGGTCAGAAAAATCTCCAGTTCCTCGGCAAGGGCTTTTTCGTCTTCAATTATCAAAACATTCATATGCGTCTAAAAAAATAAGTAGTAAAATGTCATGTTAAAAAAAACCTCGTGCCGGTTTTTCAGCTCGCCCTCTACGTTTACCGGTATCGAGTATTTCCATGATGCCTCCAGTGTATAATGCGGGCGGTTGTAGGCAATAGGCAGTTTCAGGCTGTAATTTAGGGCATTAAATTTACCATTGTTATACGGGCGCTCGGGTGATCCTTCAAGAGGTTCAGCTATGCTGTATAGCGCAAACTTATTGATATGGTCCCTTGAGTACTTGCCCACAAAATTCTGAGTGCCAAAAATGGCAGTGATTGTTGGATTGAATGATACGTAATCCTGGTCATCAAAAATACTCCAGGTCGGCTCAATATATTTTGACGTGCTGAATGTCAGGAAGAAATCGCTCGATTTGCCAAACAAATAATCTGCCGTAACACTCGTTTTGGCAATTTTCCAGTCGAAGCTGTTTTTAAAATTGATATCGTTTGATGAGGCCGACTTTATAACATCGGCAGCTGCTTTCATAAACAAAAACCTTGTGTAGCTAATAGTGCCGGTAACCTTTTTATTGTATTTATAAAAATAACCGGTTCCCAAATCTACTTCGTCAACCAACGGATCGTACCCAATTACTTTTACCGCCGAGCCGTAGACGAAGAAGCCGGTTTTGGTGTTGTAAATAACATCAGTACTTAAAAAGGGGTAATTAATAGGCCCGGTGCGCCCAAAAAACTGCACGTCGCTACCATAATTAACCCCAACAGAAACCGATCGCTTCCTAAAAACGGTATCGGTATCGGCAACAGCACGCTTTTCTGCGTACTTGTAAAGCATCGGCTCAAGGTTCGCAGCATTTGCGGCGGTCCCCGTTATAATTAAAAGCAATACCAGGTAGTATTTCATTTATGCTCAGCAATAAGTTGGTTAATTGTTAATTGCCATTGTGCCTTGGTATTTCAGGCGGCCTTTCCAAACCTTCGGGTCTACGCTGTCGTTTTGATTTTGGCTTGGGCGTTAGCTCAACCGGTTTCTCGGGCCTGGGTTGTTTTTTGGCCTTGGCTACCTCTTTAATTTTCTTTTTATCCTCCTGCTCTTGTTTTTTTGTTTTGGTGGTATCTGTTAACATTTTATTAACAGACAAACTTATCCGCAAATTATTACAAACAAAATTAAAATGAGTATTTTTTATTTTGGCAGATGATATACATGGTGCAAACAATAACAACAGGACAATATACGCAAACCACTTTATCATTACAGAGTAGAAAATGTTAAAATTCTTTTCAAATAGTATTCAATTAAACTTGGCCATTTAATTAGCTGAACCACGGGCGGCATTCAATAACAATGCGCCAGGCAATTAAATCTAAAACTGATCGGAATAATATAATTGAGGTTTATTTCAATAGCATGTATTAGTGTGTTTTATACACTATAACGGATTAAAATTAGCTTTTATTTATTCAACTAGAAATGAAAAATAAAATTTAATTAATGTTTATATTTTTTGAAGTATAAACGCGACTGTGGTCGTCAATAATAACAGCGGCCATTTGGTTTAGCTGGTTTATTAAATACAGACCGGCATTTATGCCTATTGCCATTATTGGGGTAGCCATAGCATCGGCCAGTTCGGCAGTGGTGCTGATTATGCTTACGCTTTTTATTTTACTTACAGGGAAACCTTTTTTTGGAGTAAATGAGCCTAAAAGTTTTTTATCAACAATGGTGGCATATTTTTCGGTATACACCGAACTTGCTACAGCCATATTACTGATGGCAACATTGGCAAACACTTCTTTTTCCTGAGATGGGTCGGCAACAGCAACTGTCCATGGCTCGTTATCGGGCTGGTTGCCCCAGGTTAGTAAATCGCCGCCTGCGTTTATTACGCCGCTGCTTACACCTTGTAGTTGCAGTATATATTTTGCCCTGTCGGCAGCGTAGCCCTTGCTGTTTGCAGCAAAGCCAATGCGCATGCCCGGCTCTTTTAAAAATACAGTTTGTTCCGCAGCGTTAAGCACTACGTTTTTATAGTTAGCATTGCTAACCATAGTTTTTGCAGTTGCGCCGCCGTTTAAGTTTTCAAAGGCAGTATCGTCATTACCACCCGAATTGTAAGTAATATCAAAAGCACCGTCAGTCAGTTCCGATATCTGCAGGGAGCGGTCAATCAGCCTGAAAATTTCGGCATTTGCCTTTACAGGCTTTACACCTGCGTTGCGGTTTATTGCATTTATGCAGCTGTCATCGCCAAAAGCGCTTAGTAATTTTTCAACCCTGGTTATTTCAGCAACGGCTGCATCAAAACATCCTTCGGCCCACGCCGGGTTATCACCAACTACACTTATCTCAAACTGATCGCCCATCAGGCGCAATGAACGCCTGAAAATTACAGAATTGTTATTAGGGGAAATGGTTTTTACTGCCAACATACGCTAAACAATTTAAAAGGCTTTTATAACATCGCCTTTAATTTTAAACCGGCAATACGCTGCATTTTTATTAACGTTAATACAGTATACCGCTAAACTTTATAACGAAAGTAGCATTGCTTTATGAAAATGAGATGAAATGAAGTGTGTAAGGATCGTAATACCGTCAGGGCTATGTCAAAAACACTAGATAATACTTGCTCTATGCGGATCAACGTAGTCAAACGGGATTTCATCAAATTTTTGTTCTAATGCTTCCAATCCAAATTGCTTTTTGAAATCTAATTCTGCTTTTGATATTGGGATAAGCCAATAACAATGGATCGTCTTTAGATTATCCGCTTGAGGTTTAACGATTTCCACGTCGGGGCCGTCGAGATAAGGCAAAGATATTAAACCGTACGAGCAAATTGAAGAACCTTGCCATGGCTGACCAAAATTTACTGTATGTCCTAAGTTAATATTGTCCTCTGTGTTATGATAATAACTTACAACCGTCAGCACTTCCAGGATACTGTCGTCTTGTTTAAGAGAAAATAAATGTAATTCAATAGGATGGAGATGAGTAAATGTAGACATGCAGCAAGTGCTATATGTCCACATTTTACGTTTTTCATTTGGTGCGAATTCCAAAATGGAGAAATCCGGGGATAGCGCTTTCATCGGTCCAGTCGCCCATTTTTTTTCTCTGAAATTGCGCCCCCAAACATTTGAATAATGTTCTATCAGAGCCTCTTTATAAACTTGGATACTATTATGATCCATATTTCGCTCTTGTGGATATTTATCGAGTTTAGCTACTTTTGAAAGTTACTGCATCCCTGCAGAGATTAGGCTACAGTTCCTTCTTTTAGCTTCTCAGCATTCTCCGCAAACTGAAGGGCTTCCATAATATCCTGCAAATCGCCGTTCATTACGCCGGTTAGGTTGTAAATGGTTAAGCCGATACGGTGCTCGGTTAAGCGGCCCTGGGGGTAATTATAGGTACGTACCTTGGCCGACCTGTCGCCGGTTGATACCATGGTTTTGCGCTTTTTCGAGGTTATTTCCAGGTGCTTTTGCAGCTCCATTTCGTAAACGCGAGAGCGCAGTACCTGTAAAGCTTTGTCGTAGTTTTTTAATTGCGATTTTTGATCCTGGCACTGTGCCACAATGCCCGACGGTATGTGTGTTAACCTAACTGCCGAATAGGTGGTATTTACTGACTGCCCGCCTGGTCCTGATGCGCAGAATAAATCCTTGCGGATATCGCTCACCTGCAAATCAATATCAAACTCATCCACTTCTGGTAGTACTACTACAGTAGCGGCAGATGTATGCACACGGCCCTGGGTTTCGGTATCAGGCACACGCTGTACGCGGTGCACACCCGATTCGTATTTTAAATTGCCGTAAGCGTCTTCGGCATTTACATTAAACACAATTTCTTTGTATCCGCCAGATGTACCTTCAGTGTAGTCAACCAATTCAGTTTTCCAGCCGCGGCGTTCGCAATAGCGCATATACATGCGGTAAAGATCGCCGGCAAAAAGGGCCGCCTCGTCGCCACCGGTACCGCCACGGATTTCAATAATGGCATTTTTCGAATCTTCAGGATCCTTAGGTATCAGCATCAAACGGATAGCTTCTTCCATTTCGTCCTGTTTGGTCAGCAACTCATCCAGTTCGCCTTTGGCCATTTCGCGAAACTCTTCGTCTTTCTCGGTAGCTAATATCTCCTTGTTGCTGTCGATATTGCTCATTATATTTTTGTAGATGTTGTACTGGTCAACAACCTTCGCCAAATCTTTGTATTCTTTATTCAGCTGGGCAAAACGCTTCATATCAGCCATGGCATCAGGGCTGCTCAGTTCAGCTTCTACATCTTTCCAGCGTTGAAATATCGCCTCTAATTTCTCTAACATAACAAACTATGATTTTTAGGATTGATAGGCTTTAGGATTGTCTTGTAAAAGACAGTCCCTTGTTCCTGTTATCCCCGGCTTTAATTAAAGCGCACAAAGGTACGTAATTACGCGCAATATTAATTCATGCAGATGTAAAGAGAACCACTGACTGGAGTGATTGTGTTGATTTCGCCGATTATTTAATGGGCGAATTTGGCCTTATTTGATCTTGAGACAACCATCGACGCTATTTCTTGTTAATATTGCGCAGTCTATTTGCTCAACATATACATGCAAACGATATGATAAGGAAAACAACTCTGGGGTTAATTATTTGTTTTACAATTGGTTTGGGCCATGCCCAAACCAAAATCGACCCAAAAACCATTGCCGACAAAATGCATTGGTTTGAAGATGCCAAGCTGGGTATTTTTATACATGCGGGTATTTATTCGGTAAATGGCATCGATGAATCGTGGAGTTTTCATAATAAAAAAATAAGCTATGCCGACTATATGAAGCAGCTGAAGGGTTTCACCCTAAGCAAATATGACCCGGCCACCTGGGCCGATTTGATTAAGGAAAGCGGCGCCCGTTATGCGGTTATTACAACCAAGCACCACGACGGTGTAGCTATGTATGACACTAAACAAAGCGATTTAAACATTGTAAAAAAGACCCCGGCCAACCGCGACATGGTGAAACCTTTTTTTGATGAATTACGCAAGCGCGATATCAAATGCGGTGCTTATTTTTCACTTATCGACTGGTCGAATAAGTTTTATCCAGGCTTTTTAAAGGATAGCTCGCGCTATGAGGTGCAGAACGATTACGACCGCTGGAACACTTTCCGCATGTTTTTCCAGGGACAGATTACCGAGATTGCCAACACCTTAAAACCCGATTTGTGGTGGTTTGACGGGGATTGGGAACACAGCGCCGAAGAATGGGAAGCCGAAAAAGTGAGGCGTATTATTTTATCCAGGAACAAGAATGCAATCATAAACGGCCGGCTGCAGGGCTATGGCGATTATACCACACCCGAACAGAACTTCCCGGTTACGCGCCCTCCGTTTAACTGGTGGGAACTATGTATGACTATTAACGACAACTGGGGCTTCCAGCCGCAGGACCAAAACTGGAAAACGCCGTACGAAATCATCACCATTTTTGTGGATGCTGTGGCCAACGGTGGCAACCTGCTGCTCGACATCGGGCCCAAAGAAGACGGCACCATCCCCGACCAGGAAGTCAACGTTTTAAAGGAGCTTGGCGCCTGGAACAAAAAGAATGGCGAGGCTATTTTCGGCACCAAAGCGGGCCTGCCTGCCGGGCATTTTTATGGAGCAAGCACCATGTCGAAAGACTCAACCACCTTATACCTGTTTGTCCCTGCAAAAACCGTTGGGACGTTAATGATAAAAGGGCTTGACAATAAAATTGAAGACATAACAGTAGTTGGGAATGGCGCTAAGCTTACCCCGAAAGTGGTAGGGAAAATATCATGGAGCAAAGTACCCGGCTTAGTTTACATTGATTTACCCGAAAATGTGCAGGATAAATATATGACAGTATTGAAGGTTAAACTGGATAAGCCGGTTAAATTGTATCGCGGCGAGGGTGGCCTGTAATGACAAGACACTAATTTTCACGAATTAAATCGAATTACACGAATTATAAAACCGGATTAATTCGAAAAAATCGCCGACGTTCTAATTCGTAAAAATTCGCCTAATTCGTGAAATTCGTGTTTATTTTATTTCCCTTCACTTACCTCAAAACTTGCCAATAATTTAACATTCGGGTCAACCTTAATATCAACAGGTTTTGCCGGCACCTTGAACTGAACTGTTGTGGTTTTATCTTTTAAATGCACGGTATCCGCTTGTTTGCCTATCTGCAAATCAAGCAATACATCGAACAAGACAGCCTGTTTTTGGGTAATGGTTAAGTCGACAGCGCCTTTTGCAGCATTGTATTTCCAGGTGATAGCCAAATCCGGGTGACCGGGCGTGTATAGCCATTGGTTAAAAAACTGTTTCAAATCCTTGCCGCTGGCCTGTTCCATTATTTTTTGCAGACCACTTGTATAGGCATTGCCACCGTTGTATTTAGCATAATAATTCCTGAGGCCTGTCCAAAATGCCTGGTCGCCAATTTTGTGGCGCAGCATGTGCAGCACCCAGCCGCCTTTTTGGTAGCTGTTGGCATTAAGCAGTTGCATGTAGTTATCTTTTACCAGCGTATCAACCACTGGGGTCTGCCTTCTCTTTTCAAATCCAAAAACCACCTTTCTGTCGGCTGCTTCACGCTTCTTCATGGTATCCGGACCATATTTATTTTCCAGGTAGAGATTGGTAACATAAGTGGCGAACCCTTCGCTCAGCCAAACATGTCCGAAGTTTTTCTCACTGGCAGCATCGCCAAAGTACTGGTGGGCAATTTCGTGGGCCATCAGGTCTTCAATATCCTTTGTAGTTGGCGATTCTTCAAAATAGAAAATCGAGCCCGCATTTTCCATGCCGCCAAAAATGGTTTTTGACTGCACATTAGCCAGCTTTTTGTACGGGAACACGCCAATGCTTTTTTGGTAATACCTTACAATTTCGGGTGCCACCGCATAGCTTTTAAAGCCTGCATCCTTACTTTCAGGGAATACGTAGGTGTAAATTGGCACATCGCCAGCGTCGCCGGGGTGGTCAATGGCAAAATCGGCTGCTCCAATTACCATAACTTTTGTGGGTAATTGTGCTGTTTCTTTCCAGTGCGTTAGCTTAAAATTAAAGGGCAAAGCAGTTTCTTCGATTTTTAAGCCGTTTGATACTACACTGTAGTGAGCGGGTGC
The DNA here is from genome assembly GCF_024055575.1 of Mucilaginibacter flavidus. Taxonomy (GTDB): domain Bacteria; phylum Bacteroidota; class Bacteroidia; order Sphingobacteriales; family Sphingobacteriaceae; genus Mucilaginibacter; species Mucilaginibacter flavidus. Next base: position 203,270 of record NZ_JAMXOE010000005.1, read on the forward strand.
GGTAACAAAAAAATCGACCTGGGCTTTGTCGCCGGGGTAATCGGCGCAGGGCAGCCAGTTATGCGCGCGGTTAGGCCAGTTGTCGCCAAAAAAAGTGCGGTGCCCAGCTTTGTTTTTTGATATAATGAGTCCGTCAGCAGGTATGCCAGAGTAGTTTACAGTGAAGCTATGCTCGCTGCCGGCAGTTACAGTTGCGTTAATGTTGAGTTTTTCCGCTTCCTGCGTAAAGACTATGTTTTTACCGTCCTCCGTTATTGACGATACGAGCATTCCTTTGCCCGCTGTGCTTTTTGTTTGGTTGTTGCGTACATGTGTACTGCCCGAGTTACTGGTAGTATCTCCGGCGGCTTGTTGTTTAACCAGGTCCAGTTGGAAAGCATTTACATTCTTCAGAAATTTAATCCTGATTTTGGCCTGCCCTTTTAAGGAGTCGTTACTATCATTAATTTGTATCGCAAAACGGTAGTGCTGCACATCAAAGGTCGGCGCCTGGGCTTGCACTTTCGAGAGCATACAACCCAGCATCGCCAAAGCAAAAAATGAAAAGGCTTTATTCATGGTCAGTTAGTTATGAATTATGTGTAAACATCCTAAAAAAATCCGACATCGCCATAGGTTAAGCAATCATCGACTCCTACCGGTTCGGGTTTTCATTTCTTAATTCCGAAGTCGCCACTCCGACTTCAGCAACAAAACTTTCTTCTTCGGACTTTCCTGACTTTTCCGACTTCTAACTTCCCCTCACTTCCACCTGAAGCTCTTTATCATTAAGTCCACATCCTTTTTCACAAACGTAAGCACGGGTTGTATTGAATCCAGCCGGGGTTCGTTGTTAAAATAAAGCGCTCCGCGGATATAGTTTTTGGTGCTATCGGTTAAATAAAACTGAACGGACGATGCCGCATTGCCTTCAATGCTATAGTAAATGCCGTAAACCTTCCGCTCCGGGTAATTGATAACGCCCTGATCTATTGAGGTTGCTTTTATGGTGTGCTTAAAACTCAACTTATGCGCATCTTCAGCCAGTTGATTAAATTCTTTTTTGGATTCTATATGCTCGTAACTTAAATGCAATGTGCCGTTAAACTGCTTAAACTGCATGTTTAGCCAGTACGGCTTTGCGTTCGCATTTTTGTCGGGCTCTATCACAGCGTATTTAGGATATTCGAAGGTAAATGGCGCGGGAGACTCATACGGCTGGTAAGCCTTCTCTGGGAAAACAATACGATAATACCCCCGCGGCTTGGGCGAATAGTCGTGGTTGCCACTACATGCACCAAAAAGCAGGATGATAATTACCGGTAATATTAGTTTCCTCATGGATGTTTTTGTGCTTCTGTCCATATTTCCCAGCTCTTTTCGGCCTGCAGTATTAACATTTCGTAGCCGTTTTTTATTGTGGCACCCTGCTCTTCGCCCTTTTGCAAAAACAGTGTTTTTTCGGGGTTATATACCAAATCGTAAAGTAAATGATCCTCGGTCAGGGCTTCATATGGTATATCAGGGCATTCGTTAACATTTGGCGATGTGCCCAGTGGTGTTGTATTGATAATGATAAGGTGCTTTTTAATATGGTGCGGTTTTAAATCCTTAAACAATAAATTATCGCCAATTGGTTTACGGGTTACTACCTTAAAATTTATCCCCAATTTTTCAAGTACACATTTTACAGCTTTGGCAGCGCCGCCATCACCCAAAACCAGCGCCTGGTCATGATGGTCTTTCAAAAAGGGCGTTAATGACATTTCGAAACCATAAATATCAGTATTAAATCCCTCCAGCCTGAAATCATGGCCTTTTACGCCTACCTCGCCAGAAAAGGCAGCCAAAACCGGGCTTTCAGCGCTTACCCGAATACAATTTACGGCGCCTGCACTCCTGGCATCAGGTTCAACCCAGTCGAGGTGCCTGAGTACTTTTATCTTATGTGGCACCGTAACATTTAGCCCACAAATGTCTGGATGAATATCCAGCAAGTCCTGTAAACCGTTTATATCTTCCAGGGGATATAATTCATATTTCGAATCGGTAATATGCTCCCGCTCAAACTTTTCGGTAAAATACTTTTTCGAGAACGAATGTGTAAGCGGGTAGCCGATAAGCCCGTAATGTTTCATGTTTGTTAGATCTGAGACGTGAGTATTGAGATTTGAGACATTGCGGTTAGCCTGTTTAAAATCCCGGTTTTTTTAAAATGTAATATTAGTAAGAAATCGGGCAATTGTTATGATTGATTTGTAATATTGCTTACCAGCATCAGTTAAATGAAAAAATATTCCGCGTTTATCATCTTCTTCTTAATCTTCACAAAACTCCAGGCCCAGCCTGCCAGCACCATAAAACCACCCGATTACATGCTCGGCTCCTTTGAAGACGATTACCAAATACGCTACAAAATAACCGACACCCTCTGGCTGCAGCTATCCAATACCCGTTTCCACATCATTAAATGGAACCTGGAAAAGAAATACATTATCGCAAAAAACGATGCAAAAAACCCCGGCGAGGGCGGCCTTTATACCCGCATTGATTATATGACTTTTGATAACATGGCGCCCTGGAAATGGGGTTATTGCCTTACCGCCTACAACGCCCCAACCGACGCCGCCGCCGAAGCAACGGCAGCTGCCGACAGGGCGAACCCGATGAAGGGGTGCGGAGGATACCCGTTTTCGAGGATGAAGCGGGTGAAGTAGTGAATGGCGGATACATGCTGTTTAATTAAGCAACGCCTGAACCTCCCCAACCCCTGTGTCGAATTTATCTGCGGACCGGGATTGTGTAATCAGTTGTTATAATTACGGCAAAAAATGTTCCTGTTCACAGTGGAACACAATGAACAGGGTGGAACAGCAAAGGGTCGGTGTATTTTAGTAAAAAATGCGTTCCCGGGGCTCAATGGCTGTTTTTTACTTAAAAGCCGCCGAAAAAAATGCAAAAATTACTGACAAAACAGTGTCAGTAATTCATCACTATTAATGCCGAAATTTGCGACGCGAAAAAAACCGGCGCAGCCTTTAACTGCGCCGGTACCCTAACAAACAGCTGCTTAAAACTTGTAAGCGCTGATCTCGCTGCCACCAGATACATAGTAAACCATGTTGCCAACGGGATCAAGCTCGTAAACGGGCTTTTTGTTGTTTAGCACAATGGCGGCTTCTTCTTTGCCATTGTCTTTATTTATGCGTACAATACCCACGCCTTTTTCTTCTCCATCGCTGGTTTTGGTGAGGATGGATTGGTAGTCCTCAGTCGACTTTGATGCTTTAAAGCGCTTGCTGATTTCTTTGAGCGATGCTGCTGCTATGCCACTCCAGGCATTTGCCGATTTTTGATAGTCATCGGCCACGCTGGTAGCACCCACGCCGCGGGCATAACCACTGGTGTACGATTGACTGGCCGAGGTAGCCATAGCCGTTGCGGCCAACGCACCATTCATAATTTTTCCAAATGTGCTTATGCCTGGTGCCGGTTTGTAAACCTTGTAGATCTGGCTGCCATTAAAATCAACCAGTGTTAAATTTTGGCTCGATGTTAATAACAAGCCATTGCTGCGCAGCTCGAAACTTCCGGGTGCTTCTTTGCCATCAAATTTGTACATGTTGGCGAAGGTTTTGTAAGTGCCGGTTGCGTTATCCATTACATAAATGGCACCATCAGCATTAAAGTAGGTAAGGCCGTCCTTATCAACACCCAGCCCACCATCTTTATATTTTATCGATTTTGGCCAAACGTCCTTACCTGTGTTAAGGTCGAGGATATTAGTTTCCTCGGTGGTGCGGTATAGCAGTCCTTGCGGAAGCATGCGTACATCCACAATAGTGCCATCAACTTTTAATTGTTTGGGGATGGCAGGTTTACCGGCATCAAGATCAATAACGTTAACTGCATTCTGTCCTTTGCTTTTTTCGGTAGCTACACAAAGCTTATTACCGGCGTACGAGTAAAATACCACAGATCCGGCAAGATCAAGTGCGCCACCGCTCCATTTTGATGCGCCGGTTTCCGGGTCGTACAGGTTGATGAAAGCCTTACCGCTGCCGCCGCCGTTTGCCAGCTTTCCTATCAGCCCGTGTGCTTTTTTTACATGGCCTTCGGCATCAGTTTTTGGTGCGCGGCTGTCGTCGGTACAAAGTAAAATACCACGGTCGTCAAATATAATTTGTGCCACCGGCGATTCAAGTTCCGCGCGTTTCCAAACTTCTTTGCCGGTTTCAATATCAAAAGCCGTCATCACCGTATGGCTGGCGAAATATATCAGGTTGGGGTTTTTATATTTTAAAAACTGTGCCGATGTTGAGGTAGCGTTGCCGTTTGCCAAAGCATTGCCCTTGCCGCCAAATGCGCCAAAGCCTTCCGCTTCCTGCAATGCAGGCGGCTGGGTTTTCATTTCCTGTTTCCACATTACCTCGCCAGTTTTGCCGTTAAGCTTGTAAATCTCTTTGGTGGTCGATATTACAAAGGCTTCGTCGCTAACCGCGTATGGGGCCGCAGTAATAATTTCGCTGTTGCTTTCAAACAGTTTTTCCTGTTTCCACAATACGCTGCCCGTTTCGGCATTAACCAGGATCATTTGCCCTTTATTTGATTTGTTGAAGCCATAAAACAGGATGCCGCCCAGGCGCGGTATTTCAAACCGCTTTTGTACGCGCTGAAATTCCATATCCTTGGTTTTGCAAATAACACGACCGGTAGCCACGTCAATAATAACATGCTCCGGGAACATGCCGCGCTTTACAATAGCCACATAGGGCGAGTTTTCAATCGGGTCGTAATTTTCTTCTTTCAAATCGGTTAAAAAGTCAATTTTCCACTTTACCTGGCCGGTGGCATTATCAATACCATAAAAGCCATCGTTGGCGCTAACCACCAGCAAGCCGAGTGGCGTAACTTTTTGCCAGTTCACGGTGGAGGTGAATTTGGCTTTCCATACCGGGTCGCCTGCCAGCAGCCTTGCGCACAGCAGCATTCCCATAAAAAGAGTGAATAATTTTTTCATGATTTGTTGGGTTTTTGTTTGTTAGTGTTTGTTGCAGAACACCGTTTATGACGGTGATATGCCGGCTTTTTACACCGGCATTGGTTAAGGTAGTATTAATGCGAATTGATTTTACCGGAGAATTTGCCCTGCTCGGCAAAGCCTGCTTTACCTGCGGAGTTGTAGCCGGTAAAGTAAAAGGTGCCTTCGGCTTCGGTTGATGTAAATTTGGTTATTACCACTTTACCGCCGCCTTTAACGCCATGTAAATCGTCATTGTCGGTGCTGTAGCTTAGGGTGTTATCGGTTGGTTTGGTGTAATCTTTGGTTATTAATGCCCCATTGCCTGCGGCGTTGCCCTGGTCAAGGCTGTAAGTACCGGTTGTTGTAGCGCCTATCAATACAATTGACATTGATTGCGTGGTGCCATCCTTTATGGCTGAAACCGTAAACGTGCCTGCCGCGACAACGATCCCTGCCTGCGTGCTTTTAAAAGCTGCCCCGCCGCCGCCGTCAAAGCCATAGTTATCGGCAGTTACAGATGCCGCCACGCCTGCTTTTGGTGTAGTGCTGTCCTTTTTGCATGATGTAAGTCCGGCTATAACCAATGCAAGCAGGATAATTGAAGATTTTAAAGTTTTCATGGTGGATTATTATTTGCTGTTTTAGATATTGTAAATTTCTGATTATTAACAGCTTAGATAAATACCGTGATGGGGGCATATTAATATACCGGGTAACCGCAGGGAGGGATAATCCGGCGCTACAATATGGGCCGGGCCGATGGCTCTTGAAAAGCAGGTGTGTTAAAAAAGGGAAGGCTTTTAGGATGCAAGGCCGTGGGGCAATGTCATTAAGTTAAGGAAACCAAAGCGTAAAGCCCCCTCTAAATCTCCCCCGGTTGGGGAGACTTTAGCTTCGCCCGCGTTTAATTTTTTTCACGTCCTCCCTACCGGGGAGGATTTAGGTGGGGCTAATTCCCTTAACTTAATGACATTGGCCGTGGGGGCGAATAGAATTTTCGCCGGGCATGTTTTACCAAATGCACAGCTACAGCGCGAGTTTTGGGAATGTACCAGATATAGGGTGACGCAATACGCCCCTACAATGGGAAAACAGGAATTATATAATGGTTTTACGTTATCATCCCTACGGGAACTTATACACTACGCCCAGCGCTAACCCTTCCGTTCCCTGTACCTTTGGTGAAGTGTTTTTGTCGTAAAGGAACGTGCCGTTCACCGTAAAGGCAATCAGGCGGCTAACTTTTGAGGTAAAAACGGCGTCGACACGATGGCTGGTATAGCTTAGGCCTTGCTTGTATGGCACGAACAGGGCGTAACGGGCATTTAAGTGTGTGGTTTTTGAAAGGTCCTTATCAAACACAGCAACTGCCTGGAAAGCCAGTTCATTTAGTACCCGTTTGCCTATGGGCACGCCGTAGTTGGATGGTTGATTATGATAAATGGTAGTATCCAACACAAAGGTTTGGCGGGCGGTACCGGTACCCAGGCGCAAATCAAAAAACTTGCTCGGCTTAAACTCAAAACCCACCGACTCGGTTAAATAACCCGGCGACATGAAATTTGAGATCAGCTGCGAAACGCTGCGCCCCACTGAATCGGTGGTGTAATTAAAGCCTTTATCAAACTGCGACTCGAACGTTAACGACCCGAAAAAGAACCAGTGTTTTGATAGCTGCGAGGCTATTTTGTTGTCCCAAAAAATACGGTCGTTAGTTTTGCGCGAGCCCTGGCCCTTGTTTTTCGAGATGCCGTAAAGCAGCGCCAGTTCTGATGTAAAATCGAGCGGGGCCTTATTATATTCAATCTTATAGTCAAAGTTTCCACCCAGCGCAATAGCACTTATACCCCCTGCGCTATAGTTGCTGCTAAAGGCCGATTGGCTGAAGTTTAACCCAAACAATATTGATTTATGCCAGTAGCTTACCCGGTAATCCAGCATGGTAACCGGTACTTCCTGGCGGTGTATCTGCACCTCGCGAAAGCGGAAAGGCAACGCGTTTTTAACCGGCTCAATACGGTATTTATTTAATTGGTTGGTATCAACTTTTAAGGAGTCGGTTTTTTGTGCGCTGGCCGATAAAGCGGCGCCTAACAATATGAAAAATAGTAACCCGGGGGTGGTTTTAAACATAGTGGCAGATTTTTAAACAAAAGCTTTAATGGCAACAGCACAAAGCAATTTCCTCTAGCGTTAACAGTTAAAACGGCAAATTTATTATAATATAATAAAAATGTGGCATTGGAGGGGATAAAAATGAAGTATGGACAGAAAGTTAGCTTCTGAGGAGCCCGATGGACGGATCACCCCGATAAACCGGGGCGGTTGTTGAAAAATCATTGCAGCAGCCTGGGATTATATGCACTCAAGCGTTCCATTTTTCCACGCGGAACACCTGAAACACTGTGGAACATGCTGATTAATCCTGGTTTGAGTTTATAGTTAGTTATTACACGCAGTAGGCAGAAATTGAAATCTGCTCATGTTAAAATTTATTGCCTTGTGATTTATAAACCATGTTTTACCCAAATAATTTTCAATGGCACCAAATCCAAGCATTAATTTGTTGTTTTTCTTTAATAACGCAATTGGGTTCCTGTAAACGGTTGTTTTGGCGCCGTCGGTAAAAATGTAGTCGGCGAATAAAGTATCCTTTTTAAATTGTCCTATAATTTCGCCGTGATAAAAGTCTTTTTCCAAGGCACCGGGTTCAGGTTCCGCATATTTTACAACCAACCTCCCCTTAATTTTACCGTTCGGCAAAGTTTTAAATTTCAAAAAAGCGCTGTCCTTTTGATAAATAGCTGTGAAACATTGCTCACTATTTTCGATCGGTTTATAGTTGTCGCCATTACGCGGAGCAGCCTTTTTTGTGCCATGATTACAACTGAACAAAAACATCGAACAAAAGAAAAGTAACTGGTAAATTTCATTTTTCATCTTTAAATTGATTTTAGCTGTAAATATTTGATGCACCGTGAAATCGTTACGCGTTGTTATCGTCTTTTCGCTTTGGACTCGTCTAACTTGTTAATGGAATCCTCGTTGCACCTTAACACGATTTCACAACAATGAGACACTACGTAATTATCAAAAATTGTCATGAATTTGTAAACGGAATCTTTTGTTGCGGGAGCTATTTTCTTGTCTGACTCATAATATAATAAATCAACCCTAAAAAGCTTATACATCCTATCATTTTTTTGAACTCATTGTCACATATTACATATGCATTGTCGAAGTTTTTGGGTGAACCGTTTGCACTCATACAATTGCAATACGCCTTTGCCAAAGATTCTGGTCCATTTGTTTTGCAAGAAAAATTTAGCATTAATAATAAATAGAACAAGCTTTTTATTTTCATATCAATTTTAGATAAACACACTTTTTCTAGCCTATTTAAACATTATTCTTGATGCCCCACTCCGAACCTCGCTTCCACTAATAACCAATGATCCTATGACTTATGACCAATACTCATCCTCCCCCCTTCCGAGTGTGAATTAAACTCCGGCGCATACCACAGGCCTGCGACCTGTGCTGGTGAATTGCGCCCCTTTGGGGCTCGGAGATTTTTCTCTAGCTCAAAATGTTGGATCCGATACATAAAAACAAACCAGAGTCCAACACCTCGGAAACCCACCAGCCCCAAAGGGGCGATACCCGTTAGCACAGGTCGCAGGCCTGCGCTAAAATGGGCGACCTACGGCTTTATTCCCATCCTCCCCCCTTCCGAATGTGAATTAAACTCCGGCGCGTACCACAGGCCTGCGACCTGTGCTGGTGAATTGCGCCCCTTTGGGGCTCGGAGATTTTTCTTTAGCTCAAAATGTTGGATGCCGATACATAAAAACAAACCAGAACCTAATACCTCGGAAACCCACCAGCCCCAAAGGGGCGATACCCGTTAGCACAGGTCGCAGGCCTGCGCTAAAATGGGCGACCTACGGCTTTATTCCCATCCTTCCCCCTTCCGAATGCGCGTTAAACTCCGGCGCATACATGCTTTGTATGCTGGTTATCCCGGTTGAAAAATTGCCGGGTTGCGCTACCCGCAGCTGGTATTCAAACACGTAGTTACCTTTGTTCAAATAACTTATAAAAAAGTTGGTGGCTACATCTTTGGTTACCTGGTAATAGTACAGGCCGTCCTGGTATTTATAGGTCGATAGCGCGTCAACAGGTTCGGTGCCGGCAGGGCGCAAATCTTTTAGCTGCACGTATTCAAAATCGCGGTCGGCCTCCAGGTTGATGACAACCTTCAGCAAATCGCCGGTTTTGGGTTGATGCGTGGCGTCGACGGCAACCAGCACCGGGCCTGCATCCGTCTGTTTTTGGATGTAATATTTTCGCACCAATTGGATGTTTGTTAGTGCCGATGTTATTTTATCCAAATTCTCCAGGTATTGCCAGTGCATGGCGCCCCAGGTGGTGTTGGTGCCACCATTTTGTATTTCAATTTTGCCCAGCGCAGGCTTTAGCTGTTCATCGGCCCAGCTGGTTTTCAGGTAACCGGTGCCTGCATCCGCTTTAACATCAGGCTTCAGTTCTTCCAGTAGCTTGCCGTTTAGTTTTATGGTGGAGGTGCCGGTAGTGGCTAAAATATCATCCCCTTTTAACAGCAACGCATAACAGGCGGCGGCGGTTGCGGGGGTGGTTTTCCAGTTATTGGTTTGCTTGTTGCGCAGCAGCCAGATCTTCATTTCGTCCACAACTTTGGTGTTGTTGCCTGCCTCGGTAAATAATTCAATCAGCAGGCTTTGGGTTTCCACAGGTGCCTCATACCAAAAATAGCCGCGTTGGTTTTTGGCCCAGTACATGCCCATTTCGTCGCTTTGCTGCGCGGTTTCCAGTAACGATTTTTCTATCTGCTGGGTTATCGCCGGTTTTTTGTAGCGCTGCATGGTTAAGGCAATCATACCCTGCTCATAAACATTTTGGGTTGTCCATTGGCTGGCGGCGCGTTCCAGGTAATTGGTCAATAACTTTTGAATGGCGGCATCCATCGGGCTATTTAAAAAATAGCTACGGGCAAACCAGGCCTGTATCTCCATATCATTTACCGACCGGGTGGCGTAATCCTTATCTTTCTTTACCTGTTTATCGTCGTTAATTAACTGCCGCTCCATATAATTAAGCGCATTCGGCACAACTGCATCAAGGCCATCGCCGGCAATGTTCAAATGGCGCAGCTCGCCTATGCCCTGCAAAATATGCTGGGTTATAAACCTGTCGGCCCTGTCGCCCCCAAACCACGGGAAACCACCATCGGGCAATTGTTTCTTTTGCAGCTTATCCAAATTCATGCGCAACTCGTCGCTCATTTTGTTTAAATCGAACAGCAGGGCAATGCGTTTTTTCTGTTCCGTTTCACTAACGGCATCTTGCAGCCAGGGGGTTTCCTCAATCAAAGTAGCTTTCAGTTCCTGGTTTTTTTCGAGGTTTGATAACAACGCTGAGCTATTGCTCGCCTTCCACTGGTCGAACACCTGCTTAATAGCCGGCATCTTATTTACCAAATTAGTGGCCAGGCTGTTGGCATAATAACGACTAAAAGTTTGTTCGGCGCATTCGTACGGAAACTCCATCATATATGGCAGGGCCTGCACCGCGTACCATGCCGGGTTTTGGGTGTACTCCAGTGTTAGCGTTTTGTTTTGCAGGGTTTTGCTGCTTTGGTTTACCAGCTTATCAAATGTAAAGCCGCGGGTTTGCCCGGCGCGCACCATCATCGGCATCGATTCGGTCACCAGCGCGCGGTTAGGCAGCACCGGCAGCGTATTTTCTTCGCCGTCGCTAAACTGCCCGGCATCGGCAGTAAGGCGATAGGTTAAGGCATCCAAGCCGGCCGGGATAACCAGGTTAAAGGTAACGGCCTTGTTGATATTGGCGGCCACTTCAAAGGCCTGTTCGCCGTCAGCTTTGTTGGCAAACAGGTTTACCGGCTGCATGTTTAGCGCGTTAAATAGTTGCATTTTTATCGTGCCTTTTAAGGTTTTATCCGTTAAGTTAGCCAGCCTTGCCGAAACCGCCACGGTATCACCCTCGCGCAAAAAACGGGGCATATTGGCACTGATGCTCAATTGTTTTTAGGTGATGACTTCATTCTCCACATACCCTGTTTGCAGATCCTTATTATGCGCAAAGCCGCGGAACTTCCAGCGGGTAAGGGCCTCGGGAATGGTGAAATCAATCAGTATCTGGCCCTTTTCGTCCGTGTGAAGCTGGGGGTAAAAGAAGGCGGTTTCGTTAAAGTTTTTGCGGGGGATGATGGAAACGGAGCTCTTGTCCTTCTCGTCGAGCTTGGCCCTGATTTCCCGCGTGGAAACATTTCCCAGTATTTCGTCGTACGCCATTCCTTTGGAAGAATTTGATTTTGCCATATAACCCTTTACCTCCATATCAGCCTTAACAACAGGCGGCGGGAATCTAACCGCGTTGGCACTTACAGAATACATAGGTGCAGCTACAGCCATAACTGCATTATTATCCCCCTTTAACGATTTCACCCCCGGGTCGGCAATTTTTAACTCCTCTAAAACAGGCCCTTTGCCGCCGTGTGCCATCTGTACGGTCAGTTGCGCCGCAGCTTTGGTTTTAATTTCCCTTTTGGGAAAAGGCGGCGAATTAAAAACAAGTACACCGTTCACCGGTACTTTAATTTTAAAATACCCTTTTGAGTTTGAGCGTGTGCTTATGCCGGTGTTTTTTATGCTGATTTTAACGCCCGGCAAAGTTTGCCGGTTAAAAATCGTTTTACCGCTTACATCATACCCGCCCTTAACTAAAGCTGCGTTTTTAAAATATTCAGTCGCAAGCTTTTTGTCGGCCTTCAGGGTTGCAAGGTTTTCCTTCACTTGCTCAAGATAGGTGGTGTAGCCACCGTTATCCCCGCCGAAGTAGTCGTAGCCAAATAAATTTAATTGCTCGTAGTTAATGTTTAGCGAATACCCCTTTGTATCATCGTCTCTGTCTATCCATTCGGCAGTGGTTTCTTCGGCAAGTTGTGTCCGTATCCAAATAAAATAATCCCTGGTATATGGAAGATAATAACCGTAATCAGTTTGCCAATATTGGGCAGGCGCTATATCATCCAGCGAGGCGTCATATAAAGCGCCCAGCATTTCGGCAGCATTTTTTTCGTCGGCGCCGGTAATTTGCAACTTCCATTGCTCTTTTTCACCCGGCTGCAGTTTATTACGAAAGGTAATGAAGCGTATGGGCAGCTTTTTAACGGTGTCCCTCATTTTTATTTGGTTGTAAAAAATGCGCATCCGGTTATCGCTCACCGTTAAAAACTGTACGCCAAAACTATTTTGATTAGTAGCCGGCACAGGCACTTTTATAGTTTGCTGGTAGGGGCCGCTCAATGTAATCCATTCAGAAGAGAGCAATCTTGCCCCGTCGAATTTTTCCATCAATACATGCGAGGGCTTATCGGTGCCTATTAAATACTCCAGGCTTTCGCCGGGTTTCACCGTTGTGAATAACTGCCAGTCCTCGGTATCGCACACCGGGGTGGGCCCGTTAACTACTTTCACAAATTTGGTCATCGATGTAGTATCGCCGTTATCACTGCGGGCACTTATTACAATTTTATATACGCCGTTAACTTGATTTTTAAGTATGCCCAAATCTAACATGCCCATCGTGCTGTCGGCGGTAATATTTACTTCGCTTAGTTTATTCAAAACTTCCAGGCCCGCAGGGTCGGTCTCCTGCTTCCAGGGATATGCGGGGAAAGTTTTTTTAAACTCATCCCTGGTCAGCATAAACTGGTCGGGGTATTGCCAAACGCGGTCTTTAGTAAATTGCTGTGGTTGTTTCAGGGCGAATATTTTAATAGTTACAGTTCCCTTTTGAGGCTGGCCATTTGCATTATTTAGCCTCACAGGTATCGCAACCGAATCTTTAGCCGACCATTTTGCTGGTACGGCAACATCAATATCCAGCACTTTACTGCTTATTATAATTGAGGTGGCTGCGGTTTGCGTTTCTCCCGATGCATCGGTAACATCGGCATTAACCATATAAATATCCGAATAATCAAATGCGCGCGCGGCAGCCGTTACCGTATCGCCCAACGCTTTAAACCGGGTTTCAAATTCGCCTTTATCATTTGTTTGGATGGTATCGGCAGCAACTTCACCGTTTCTCGACCAAACTGACCCAATATTGCGGCTTTTTGTATAGCGCTCATCGTATACTGGCATTAGCCTGCTGGTAACGTGATAAGCTACTTTAGCATTTGATATGCCATAGCCAGAAAAAGCCATCACCCTGCCCTTTATTTTTACTGAATCGCCAGGTCGGTACAATGCGTTAACCGGCGAAAAAGTAACCTGGAAGGTCGGCCGTTTGTATTCTTCAACCCGAACAAATGCCCTGCCATTTACAGCAACAATTGATACCTGCCCGTTGGCAATATTTTGCGGGATAACAAACGAGCCCTGAACCGACCCAAATTCGTTACTTTTTAAAGTAAGCTCCGTCAAAAGCTTGTTATTCATATCCTGCAGGCTTACCTTCACGTCTTCGCCCGGCACTATCGCGTTTTTACCATCGGTTGTTGTTATATGCAAGCCTTTAAAGTAGATAGTTTGCCCAGACCTGTACAATTGCCGGTCGGTAAATAAAATTGTGCTTATTACCGGCTTACTACTAGTTTCGATAGTTTCTGAATTATAAAAATCCCGCTCCTCCTCAACATAATTGTCGTTTTTGTAGCTGAGGATGAAGTTATATTGCTCCCCATTTTTACCTTTAAAAAGATATCGGCCATTAATATCTGACAGCCCGGAAAACGCAACATTTTTAACGTTTTTATTTTTAACATAGTCCGACCGGTATATCACAACTTTTACGCCCTGTAAAGGCGCACCACTATCACGGTTTACAATCCTCAGTTCGGTTTGGCCCCCCGGCAGCGCACGCGCCACGTACGACAACCCGGTTATTCTAAAGTTAGTTGATTGGGATAGATACCTGCTTTTTGATTGCACATTGCTGATAACCGTAACATAGCGCCCAACCGGCAAACTGTCTATCTTAAACTCCGCGCTGTGCTTGCGGTAGTCGTTTATGCCGGGCAACAAAAGGCGCCGCTCCTGTACCGGTCGCAGGGGCTTTAAAAATTTAATAATTTTATCAGCAGCCCCAAGATAAAACTGATCAATCAACGAACTTTTGCCGGTTAACTGCTGTATTTGGGCCGGCGATAGATAATAGATAGAAACCTTAGCCTCCTTAACGTTGCTATAGCTCACCAACCCCAACAAAGGTTTGCCCGGCACGTTAACGTTTTCGACTGATACCGACAGGGTAGGCTGCCGGATGTTAATTATTGAAGCGGCGGCAGTTTCACCACCACGGCTTTTGGGATACATGGTAACCGCTTTTTTAAAATAGCTATAGGCGGTAGTTAGGCTGTCCTGGTCTTTATAGTAAGTCCCAATCAATACTAATGCATCTGCACTGATAGGACTAGTCGAAAAATTATCCGCAACCCGCCGTAAAGCTTTTATGTAAAGCGAATCTTTATCCGCCACACTGCTTTGCCTAAACAACACGCCAAGCCGTTTTATATCGATATCCGCCAATGCTTCGCGGTTGTTTTTTTCAAGATGGAACAGCGTAGCCTGCTGCAAATATTTGATGCCTTTGTAAAGGGTCGACGCGGTGTCAGTGGTTTTAATAACCAAACCGGCAAAGGCGCGGTTGTCGCTAAAAAGGCGCGGATCATTCAAGATAAACGGCAGCCGGGGTTTGTTAATAGCTGCCTCGTCCGAAAGGTAAAAATCGAAAGCGCGGTGCACCAGCAAATCGTACAAAGTTGGCCGCAGGTAGCGGGTTTCTTTATCGCCTTCCAAAACGCCATCGAGTACACCTACCGAAGTGTTTTGCTCCTTCACCACATCCTGCAGCGAAAGGGCGTACATGCGGCTCGTTTCGCTAATTACTGTTTGGATGCCCCAGTTACGGAAATCTACATCCTGTTTTTCAAGTTTGGTGCGCTGACCAAAGCGGTAGCGGTTTTCCTTGTAGTACTCCCAATACATTTGCGCCAGCAGCGATTGCAGCACCGGCTTAACCGGGAATTCAGCCTTGTCGATATCCGCCTTTAAACGGGTGATAATGGCAATCAGCGCATTCTCTTCGAGGTAGGATTGGAAACTCATGCGGTATATTACTGCCCTTACCTGCTGCGCCGTGTTGTTGTCGGCTCGCGCCAGGGCATCCAGCTTATCAACTTCTTTTAAGGCTGATTTTGGCAGGCCGATGTTTGCCAGCGAATCGATCCGCAAGCTGAGCTTTGCATATTTATCTTGGGCATTGCTTATAGTAAAACACAGCAACAGGCTTGCTAACAGCAGGCACCTAACGATTTTTGTAAAGGATAAGGACATTGGCCAAAGGTTTATTTGGTAAATTTAAACAATAAATGGAATAGATGCAATATTGTTGCATAATTTAATGTTTTTATTTATTATATGATGCAGGGAGGAGGGAATTTCCATAAAATATTGCCCCACATTATCTTGCAAAATTTGCATTTTTAAAGTATTAAGGATTAGTGAAGATGATGGTTAATTAAAGTTTGCTACCTATCGGTGAGCCGGTGAGATATTTATGAGAACATTATTATTGATTCTTTTTATTGCTTTTTCACTTAAACAACAAACGTCTTTTAATTATAAGAAAGAAAGGTCGTTGTTTAATATAAGTTTAATCGCCACCAAACAATCAAATATATTGGTTTCTAAAAAGATTAATGACAACGAAAAATTTCAAGGACGTTACCTGGGCATGATAAGAGTAAAATCAAAACAACAATATCACATAGTCGCCAGCTCTTACATCTACAACATCAAAAACAGTCCTACAGCTGAAAGTCAAATTTTTATTTACAATAACGAGAAACGATGTTTAGGCTTTTATTATCTAACGCTAATCAATGAACTGCCTCAAAAAATAATTAATAATGAATTGCTATTTAAAAGCCCCGATTGTAAAAATCCGATTGTAATTAGTTTTAAAAACGGGATTCCTAAAACAATAAATTTAAGATGTAATGATGAGGACAATCTTTACGAATTTTCACCTGAATAAAAAGGAAGCGGTAAATCAGCAAAATTTGTCGTTTTAAAACATACGCCCCCGAAGGAATAATAGGTTATTTCTTCCCAATCACTTCCAGCTTCCTTATACTCTTATAACAAATATAAAGCGGCATAATCCCAAATACGCCAAAGCAAGAGTCAATCACGCTCCAGTAAACGGGAATATGGCGGATTGGCCCGGCAATAAATGCCAGCGGCAAAACCATTACGCAGGCTATCATGCCGAATTGTATTACCCAGATATTTTTTACCGGGTCGCGCAGGGGGCCGATAAAGGTGGTGGCGATAACGATGTGGCCAAATGCCAGCCAGTCGGTGCCATAGGCCAGCCAGGGATAACGGGTATTGGTATCTTGAACAGCGCTATAAATAGTTGCAATCCAATGCGCCATAAAATCCGGGAAGATCGATGAATGGTTGGTCATAAAAGCCAGCTCAGTTTCTATCGGGAAGGCGGTAACGCCGCTCAATACCAGGCCGACGATAAATATCCAAACCCAAATGCGGATGCGTTTTCGTAATTGCTGCTCGTTCATGCCTATAAAGCTACGTAAGTTTCAACTTTTTTAACCACGCCGCATTTACCGCAGCGCTTTGCAGCGGCGTTTCATGAAAAAAGCGCGACTGCTCCACAAAAAAATATTCCATGCCATTGTCCAGCCCGGTTTTAAGCAGGTGCGGGTAATTGATAATACCCGTGCCCAAATCGCAAGCCGATTCTTCTTCGCTGCCTTTGGGCAAATGCACTTTCAGCACATCGCGCATATGGCACAGGCGGAACCGTGGCGCATGTTTTTTGATATAAGCCTCCGGGTTTTGTCCTTCAGTAACGGTATAATAAAAATCCATCTGGAAGTCGACCAAATCTTTATCCGTACCGGCAAGCAGCACATCAATCGGCAGCTGGCCGTCAACTGGTTTGTAAGGATAATCGTGCGGATGATAGGCAAATCTTAAACCGTTCTTTTTGCAGATGGCGCCGCAGCGGTTAAACTCATCGGCTATGCGTTTAAAATCATCAATGCTTTTTTGCGGGCCCTTCCATGGGTAAATTAAATATTTCATGCCGATTTCAGCAGCTTCGGCGGCAAGCTTTTCGTAGCCTGCGGTATCGCCGGCATAATGAGTTGATACAAGCGTTAAACCGTTATCCTTAGCCAGTTTACTGAAATCCTTATTGCCCATTCCCCAAAATACGCCCTTGTTGCCGCCATAGCTTTCAATTTGGGTGTAGCACATTTTGCCAATTTGCGCCAAAGTGCCGGGGGTATCTTTCTCCATATCCTCCTTCACCATGTACAGCTGTATGCCCATGCCCGGCAGCTTGCGGGCAAAGGGCGCGGCAAATAATTCACTTTTCAGCAGTGGGGCTGATAGGGCTAAAAGGCTGGCGTTTTTTAGGAAGGTTCGTCTGGTGGTCATGGATATTCCGATTAAATATAAAAGTAGGTTATTTCGAACGACAGTGAGAACTATCTCTTGAGCGACCCGAAAAAATCTTTTGCGCCCTGCTTTTCCGCCCGCTTGGCGCTTGTACAAGTTTTCTCACTGTCGTTCGAAATGACATAGTTGGGTACGCCCCAGGTTAAAACTTTACAATCACTCAACACCCCCTTAGCTACCTTTGTGTTTTACAATTACCATGAACACAAAAAATATCCGCCTCAGCGTACTCGACCAATCACCGGTTCGCAAGGGCGTTACTGCCGAGCAGGCGGTTAAAGAAACCATCGAGCTTGCAAAATATACCGATCAGCTTGGCTACACCCGCTTTTGGGTATCTGAGCACCATAATACCGGCAGCCTGGCCGGCTCAACGCCCGAGGTGCTGATGGCTTACCTGGCGTCGCAAACCACCAATATCCGCATAGGATCGGGTGGGGTGATGATGCCAAACCACAGCGCGCTAAAAGTTGCAGAAAACTTCAGGATGCTGGAGGCGCTTGCCCCTGGTCGAATTGATTTGGGGATGGGCCGTGCACCGGGTACCGACAGGCTAACGGCATCGGTATTAAACCCCTCAAACCAGTTTCGTGAGCAGGACTTTATTGAACAGCTATACGATCTGCGCAACTTTTTCCATGATACCGGCGAGCCGGGAACCCCTGTGGGCCGCATCCGCGCCATCCCGCAGGTACAAACCGTGCCCGATATGTGGCTGCTAAGTTCAAGCGGACAAAGCGGACTGTTTGCCGCGCATTTTGGCATGGGCCTTTCGTTCGCGCATTTTATCAATCCCTTTGGCGGCCCCGAAGCTGTAAAGCTATACCGTGAACGCTTTGAGCCATCGGAAGACATGCCGGTGCAGCAGGCGAATGTGGCCATATTTGTATTTTGCTCGGAAGATGAAGAGAAAATACGCCGGCACCAGGCGCTGATGGATTACCGTTTTAACCAGTTTGAAAAAGGCGCAGGCCTTAGTCCCGTAAGTTACGACGACATCAAAGATGTTGAATACTCGCAAGGTGAACTCGACCGTATTAACTACAACCGTGCCCGCGTAATAACCGGCACCCCCACCGAAATCAAACTAAAGCTAAACTGGCTGGCCGAAGATTACAAAGTGGACGAAATCATCGCCGTTACCATTACCGAATCGTTTGAAGACAGGCTGGAAAGCTACAGGTTGCTGGCAGAGCAGTTTGGGTTGGTTAAATAAAAATCCGTTTTGTCATTCTGAACGCAGTGAAGAACTATTTCTTGAGCGCAGCGAAAAATCTTATTCATTTGATAGGTCGCCTATATACCTGTCCCACGTTAATATCGCACGCAGAAGATTCTTCACTACGTTCAGAATGACAAAGTTTTTTGTTTTTAAAAGACCTACACCAACTCCTCTTCATAATTCTTTATCGCTCTTTCTCTGTCCAAAGTATTATACAACCTTTCTGGTATTTCGGCGAGGGTTGATGGGTGTACGTTATCGCCCAGGCTGTAAAATTGCTGGAAGCTCATGATGAGCGGTTTCCACTTATCCGGGTCAACGCGGTTTTCGTGGCCGTCCATTAGTATGGATTCTTCCAGGTAAACCTTTTGGATGCGCAGCTCGAAGGTCACTATTTTTCCGCGCTGATCTGGGTCGCCTTCGGCAAGTCCGTGTACGGCTTCAACAACGGCTTCCATTTGCACGGGGCATTCTTTTACGCGTGGAGCGTCTACGGTGTCGCATTCCTGTTTGGTAAGGCCGGCTATGCCAAATTTATCTTCTTCAAAACGATATCCTTTTAACAGTTTGCCTTCGGGAACAGGGTTTGTGCCGGTTGTTTTGGCCAAACGGTTTACGGCCGCAACTTCGTTAACCGATGGCAGGTTTAACACGCACTGGCGGTTGCGCATCAGGTTATGCGTGGTTTTTGATGCGGCTGCCAGGCCGATAACACACCGCCAGCCCAGCCAGAAGATGGACGACATTGGCGCAAGGTTATCGGTTCCGTTTTCGTTTTTTGTGGCGATAAGGACCACCGGGGTACCGAAATAAAGGATTGATGGTTGGCTTGTAATATGCATGGCTAAATAATTTGTTTGTTATAATTATTTAAAGTGAGTTCGATATAAGAATTATTACTAACAAATCTGTGGCGTTTACCCAAGGGCTTGCGTTTCGCCTCACCTAAACGGCGAAGCCCTCATGTAATAATCCTCTCCAAAGGAGAGGACTTAAGCTTCGCTCCTCGAAATTTGCTTTTCAGAACCCTCTCCTTTTGAGAGGGCAGGGGGAGGCGACGACCAGCTATTGTGGTTTTACTCACAACTTAATGGATCGTGTTCTTATATCGAACTCACGTTACATAACAAAAGTACCAGCTGTGCATGGGCCGGGAAACCCGATTCTTGCTCACATTGCAAAGAAAGAGAAGACTATTTTTTAATGGTGAGTTTTTTAACTGTGTATCCCAGGTTGCCGCTCATATCCGTCCCCTCAACAATGATGGTATAGGTTGACGCACTGCCGGCTGAATAAAATGAAACACTTGCTTCGCCATTGATATCGGTCACAATGTTGGGTTCCCAGTTAATAGTCGAGCGTAAATCGGGTATTTTGCCGGTGGCATCCTTAACCAGGTATTTGGGTTTGTAAAATTGTTTTGGCCAGCTTATAGGTAAGGGCTTATACAAGTAAACGCCCGGTGTGTTGCCAATAATCGGCCCATGACCCGAGCGGGTTGTAATTTCGATAAAAGCTACTGAAGAAGGCAGGCATTCGGGGCAAAACCGGCGATAATAGTTGCTGGTGTTTTTTTCTGTGGTGCTCACCTCAATCCCTTTTATATCTTCGGCATTGTGCGACTTGAGGTAGTATTTAATATCTTCATGGGTGTCCGGTTGTATAATGGTATAAAAGTCGTATCCATCAATTATAAACCAAGCCCCTTGTTCGTCAACAACATAACTGGGGATGCCTTTTGGATAGGTTTCTTTAAAGCCTTTTACGCGTTCCATTAACACATCTAAAAATGTTTTCTTACTAAGTTTTTCAAGTTCTTTTTCATCCAGCACCTGGTCGGCATTGCCGGACCCGTTTAAATTCTGTGAGTCTTTTACAATTTTTTTAGCGGTTATTTTTACTTCTTTTAAAATATGGCCGCCATCCGGGGCATACTCCTGCTGTTTGGCCACTTTGTTTGTTTTGGTATAATTAAGCAAAGTGGTATCGCTGTTAACATACCAGGGCGCCAAAGACGGAAATTCTGATTTTGCATAGTCCGGCGGTTTTACTTCATCAATGTTGACAATTACATTAAAGCTTTTGCCCCGCTTGTTAACGGCCTGCACAATAAACAACGGCGTATCAACCCTTGGGAAACGGGTAAACGAAAACCGACCATCGCCGCCCGTCAATGTATCTTTCACTATAGCCGGCGATTTGGAAAGCAATAGTACATGCGTCCCTTTTAATGATTTGTTAAACGCGTTGGTGATATGGCCACTAACTTTCAATTCCGGTTCGGCTTCAAATTTTGGCGGTTGCTTTAAGTCGTAATTTATCCAGCCCTGTGTAAGCAGCAGGTTATCCAAATCGCTCCAAACTGCCGGCTTATTTGCCGACAAATAGTAACCCGGTTGCTCGATGTATCCTCTTATATCCGAAGTAAGCAAAAAGCGCGACAGGATATTTTCGCTATTCAAACTATCTGCTTTTACCTGCGCATCATCAGTAACAGCCATTGAGAAACTGCCTGTAACCGGCTTTCCACCCGCATCAGTTATTTTTAATTTTATACCGATACTGTCGCGGGTATCATAAACAGTTTTACCGGATTTTAGGCTGATGCTGAGGTTGTCATCGTGGTTAATAAAAACAAGGCGCTCGTTTAAAGGCGCTTCTTTCGTTGTCATTAATACAAAATGGGCAATACCCGAAGGGAACAAGCTTTTGGCTATTTTTCTGAAGACGTACCTGCCTTCGCGAAAACTAACAACTGCAGCATAGCAGACAATGCCCCTTGCTTTCCCGATTAAAAAATAACTGTTGTCGGCGGCGGCGATATCGGCCGTTGCGCCTATCACCACATCAACGGAATCGCTTTCGGCCGCGTTTGTTACATGCAAAACGGTGCCCGAACTTTTTACGGCCGGCAACGGAACGGTTTTAACTATGCCGCCTGGAAATATGATCTTCGCGGTATAGGTTTCGCCCGGCATTACATCTAAGTTAAAACTGCCCATACCGTTGTGCGTAGTCATAAACCGCGACACCGGCATTTGCTTTTGATTGAAGATACCGCCTGTTAAGTTAATACCCTTGCCGTCTTCCCCGACTGCCTTAATACCAATTTTGGCAACCAACCCGCCAACCAGGCTGCCGCCCTCCGGCATAAATTGAATATCTGCATTTTCGGCGCGGTTAAATTGGATGGGGATAATGACCTTTTTGTCTTTTGTATCGCTGGTGGCCACAATTGCTAAGTCGGGTGCTTTATCGGGGACAGTGAAGTTAACATCCAATGCGCCATCAACCCCCGTTTGCAGCTTTTGGTTATACAAGCGTTTGCTGCCTGCCATAACCTGCAATTGCAGCGGCTTAACTGCGTAAGCGGTTTTATTCATATCACTAAACAGCAGCTTAACATTGGCCGTGCTTATGCCATTTGCTGTTGTTTCCCTTGTGGTTGAATTTACCAGCAGGCTGCTTTCACCCGCATTGCTGATGTAAAACTGTTTGATAAAAAAGCCGTCGTCGCCATAATTGCGCATCCAGATGGTATAGGCCTTTAGGGTATAGGTGCCCGGCGTAAATTCTTTATCACTTAAGCCGATTTTGCCCCAGGTTAAGCCTTCGCCAACCGGGAAACGGTATTGTTTGACCACTTTGCTGCTATCGTTCAAAATATCAGCATAAATAAACCCGCTTTTTGCCGATGGCACCAGGTAGTTGGCATTTAGCAAATATGCTTTAAACCAAATGGTATCGTTAAGTGCATAATAAGGTTTATCAAATTGCAGGTAAAGTTTTTCGACGCCCGCTTTTTTATTCAGGCTATCGGATGTGGCGGCAATTTTTAACAGTATTGTATTTAATGCGGGAGTTTCGGCGCCATGTGATGAGCCGGGCGTTGATTTGGAGCCGGCATTAAACTGCCCTAAACAAAAAGCCGGCAAAACAACCAAAAGCAAAGCAGTTAAAATGCAATGCGTGGTTTTATACACTACAGGTATATTTTTAGTATCCAACTTAAAGCAGTTTAAGGGTTATGAGGTATAAGGCAGGGCCGGTTTATAATTATACTAATTTATGCAATTTCCCTTTAATTGCAGCCTCCGCCTGTAACTCCGCATCAAAACATTTATGTTAAGCAACTAAAGCGCATATTTTGTACGTATATCATACAGCTATACAATAATTTAGGCTGAACGGCATTAATTAGGCTTAATATTTTTACTTTTAGATTCTGTAAAACATAAAGCAGCAAAATTTCCGTTATCCAATTTAATATTCACAAGGTATATAAATAACACATGGGGAAAGTGTACGCAGGATATCGCCCGCTGATTGTTGGGGGATTGATTTTAACAATGATGATTGCATCCTGTAAAAAGGATAACAAAGTAACACCGGTGGTGCCCAAGGCAGTGCCCATTGCCACCCTGGGATTGTATGAGGTACAAAGTACCATATACCGCCGCGTGTTTATAGGCGTATCGGTAGGTACGGTAGCAAAAGTATATTATACTGTATTCGATACCGGTTCATCGGCCATGACGATGGATGCCGATGGCCTTATACCGGCCAACTTGATTACTACCAACGGCTTTACCATAACCGGCGACTCACTGCTGGTGAACGGCATTACGGTGACCAAAAAAACCGCTACGCTAACCTATGGCGATGCTACGGCAGGGATTAAAGAATACGGAAACCTTGCCTATGCTACATTGACCATCGGCGATGAAAATGGTTCGACAACCACCAAGCGCATCCCATTTTTCCTGTACTATAAAGCGGTTGAAACCCAAACCGGTACAGCCCTGGGCGCGCACGAAAATGATGTTTTTGGTGTTGGCCCCAATACACGTTTCAGCAATTTGAGTATTGCCAGCCCGATCAGCTATTTCGACATGAAGGACGGGCTAACGCAAGGGTTTAAACTATCAAAGTTCGACGTAAACAAATACACCTCAACCGGAACTTTTGTTAAAGATTTGCTGACCATTGGTTTAGTGCCCGACGACATCAGTTCTTCTTCGGGTTTTGTAATGCACAATCTTACACAGACAACGGCTGGTTATTCGCCCAACATCCCGGCGTCTATTACATTTAACGGAAAAACATTACAGGGCCAGTTATTATTTGACACTGGTACACCTGCATTTGCCAATATTGAGGACCCGAACGCCACCGCTAATCAAACACAGTTGCCAGCCAATTCGCCGGTGACGATAAGCACAAGCGCAGGTTTTACCTATACGTACACTACCACCAGCAATTATAATTTAACGCAGGTGAATAACCCCAACTTTACCAAAGACCCGCGCACCATATTCAGCATCGACTTTTTTAACGATAACCAGTTTTTGCTCGATTATACAAATCATAAAATTGGATTGAAGAATTAATCTATCAACTCTTTGATTTTGCGAAGAAGAATGTTTTTGGGAACTTTCAGATCATATAACCCCGAAAATGCATTGAATTGGGTTTACTGTTGTTAAGGTAGCATTTAAAAGGATTCAGACCACCATTTTACGATACAAAAAAGGAGCAGGAAAGCTATGTTTACTGCTCCTTTTTTTATCCATTAATACTAACGGACTTTTTCAGTACCCTCGTAAAAACGGGTCACCTTTTTTGTTGCCGTAATAAAATGGTACAATAGTATTAGTCGCCAATTGATGGATTGTTTAATTTAGGATGTTTATATTTTTTCGGATATGATAAAACGGCTAAGTTGCCTTGCACTAATAATATTGGTTCACAAATTTGCATTCGCATCAACCAAAGCCGATGCACTTAAATTTTATAGCGCTGATAATTCCAATATACGTTACGTAGGCCGCGTCGATTTTTCAAACAAACTGAAGCCGCGAATCTGGGCGCCAGGCGTTTACATAGAGGCAAAATTTAGGGGCGCACAATGCGAAATTATTTTGAACGATGAAGCGCTTGGCGGAAATAATCTTAATTACCTGGAAATTGTTATTGACGACAACAAACCTTATCGCATACAAACCACCGGTAAAGAGAATGTAATAAAGGTACCAGGAGGATTACCTGACGGTGAGCACACTATTTTGATTTGTAAAGACACAGAATCAAATATTGGTTATATTGATTTCGTTGGGTTTAAGTGCGAACAGCTGTTGCCCTTGCCGGCCAGGCCCAGGCGAAAAATAGAATACTTTGGCGACTCGATTACCAGCGGCACAGGTATGGATCAATCGGTACTCCCCTGCGGCAAAGGCCAATGGTACGACCAGCACAACGCCTACATGAGCTATGGCCCGCGCACCGCCCGCAACCTCAATGCCGACTGGCAGCTTACCGCCCTGGCGGGTATTGGCCTGGTACATAGCTGCTGCAATTTAAAAGTAGTGCTGCCCCAAATAGTTGATAAAACTTTTATAGTGGCCGATTCTATCACCTGGAATTTTAAAAATTACCAGCCCGATGTGGTTACCATTTGCATAGGGCAAAATGACGGGCCGCAACAGGATTCGACCGTATATTGCAGTACTTATGTAAAGATGCTAACCGCCATGCGGCAGCATTATCCCAGGGCAGATATTGTTTGCCTGAGCAGCCCCATGGCAGACGCAACGCTAACCGCGGTATTACATCGTTACCTAACCGGCATTGCGGCGACTATGAATGCTCATGGTGATAAAATGGTGACCACGTATTTTTTCTCCCGCCAATACCACAACGGCTGTGGTGGTCACCCCGATATTGATGACCATAAACTGATTGCCGATGAATTGACGGCGTATATTAAGCAGTTGAAAAATTGGTAGCACCCCCTCTTGTCATTCTGAGCTCGCGCTCGGAATGACAAAAAGAAAATCAATCCTTCTTTATAAAATTGCCGTTTTCGTCAAAAATCAGGTCTTTGCCTTTTATTTCGGCTTCGTACATGGTTTTGCCTGCAGCGTTGGTTACTTTACCTGCCTCTTTAATTTTTGCTCCGTTGTAATGTGCCTTAATGTAGGGCGCTATGCTTTTGGGTAAATCGGTTACCGGTATTGCCTTTACAATTTCAATAAAAGTACCCGCTGGCGTAAACATTACCGAATTGTCCTCGCCCGATTTACCTCCCCAGTTGGCTTCGTAGTTCCCCTTTTCTTTTTCCCAGCTAACTTTGGCAGCTTCGGGATATTTTTTCATTAAGGCCTCTTTTACCACTGCAGGTACGTCTTTAGCTTTTAGATCCTGCGCTTTAAGGTTGATGGCTACAGATAAAATAATGGCCGCTAATACAAGTGCTTTTTTCATGATTAATTGTTTTACTTTATCAATAGTAGCCAGTTAATCTGTAGAAAGGTTGATTGTTCTTTGTAGAAAAATTGGATTAACCTCTTCTTCAAAGACGCAAAGTATTGCGTCTCTACGATAAAAATGGTCAAACACGGGTTATTATCGTTATCTTTATCAAAATCACCGTGCTCATGATCCTGTTCTCCAGAAGAAACTTACATTACTCCGACTATAAATGGACTGCATACGCGCAAAACGATCCGCACGTTAACGGCAAGCCGGATGATACACTTTTTAACAAGGAAGAAGGCAACGAGGTTGTTTACCTGATAAACAAACTAATGATTTTTTGGGATTACCGCTTTGCCAACACCGGCAATAAAATGGAAAAACTCATCCACGATAAACTCCCCCCCGAATTAACCAAACAGGAAGAAGTGCAGGTTTGGCTGAAGGAAAATTTGAAATTTTAATTAAGATAAATAGATTAGGACGGCTCCCAAATAAAAAGGGGCTGTGACGACATAGCCCCTGGTATCATAAAAGTATTGTGCGATCAGGAATGCCTTCAAAAAGCGAAAAGCATCCAAAAATCCTATCAATCTTAAAAATCTTAGTCCCATTTATCGCCCCAGGGATCTTTTATATTATATTGTTTCAGCACCTCTGCCGGTACGCCATCCCATTTGCCGGGGGCATTGCCTGCGTAGCCCAGGTCATCAATACCTATTTTGCTGGTGTAAAAGCCTGAGGCAGTTAAATCACGCATGCGGTTGAAAAATGATACGCCTTGTGCCATTTCGGGTTTTGCCTTTTTGGGGTAAGCAATTTCGGTAACCATTTCTATTTGCTGGCTGCTGCTTGCATCAACAAAAGTTTTACCATAACGGTTCAAACATTGCAGATCCAGCCAACGCAATCCGCCGCGCATAGGTGTTTGGTGATCGGGCATATCTTTTACAATAAACTCGATAAACGCCGGCACCTTAGCGTCAGATGCGCTACCTGAGCGGGCATCTTTGGGGATGATAATATCGCCCAAAACGGTTATGGTAGCCATCTCGTGATCGGTAAAAAACTTGTCGGCATTAAGCTTTTTATCACGCTCAATTTCAAATGGCTGGCGCCCGGCGTTGTCGGCAGCGGCGCCGGTATCCTTGTTGTCTTCGGCTAACTTATTGTTATTGGGCTTGCAGGCCTCCAGCAGCACCCCTGCCGATAGTGTGCCTATACCTATAGCCTTTAATGATTCGCGTCTGTTCATGTTGATATAACTGATTAAACGTTAGTTTTTTTACGTTGAGATAAAATGTATTCGGCGGTACGCATACTCAGGGCCAAAATTGTCCAGGTTGCATTTTTGTCGCCCTGCTGCACAAATGGCGCAGCATCAACCACAAAAAGGTTTTTGCAATCGTGCGCCTGGCTGTATTTGTTCAGTGCCGATTTTTTAGGATCGTCGCCCATTCGCACGGTGCCCACCTCGTGTATAATCATACCCGGAGCCTCCAGACCGTAGCTGGTTTCCTTACCCGCCGGCGGGCCATAAATAGCACCGCCCATATTGTGCATTATCTCCTGGAAGGTATCCTGCATGTGCTTGGCCTGGTTTATCTCGTAATCGCTCCATTTATAGTGGAAACGCAGCACTGGTATGCCGAATTTATCAACTACGTTAGGGTCAATTTCGCAATAGTTATCATAGCGGGCAATAGCTGTACCACGCCCGGCCATGCCGAAGCCGGTTCCGTAAAAACGGCGGTAGTCATTCTTTAAGTCGGCACCAAAGCCACCAGCCTCTTTCATTTTACCATCTTTGCCTGGCACTACGCCGTTCATATTTTGTATACCACCACTAAAGCCGTAACCCGGCATATGCAAGCCGCCGCCAAACTCAATGTGATAGCCCCGCGGGAAGTTCAATTTTTTGTTATCATAAACCCAGGGGCCATAAATGTGTACGCTGCCTACGCCATCTTCGTTATAGCGTTTGCGGTCCATCAGTTCGGGCAACCATCCGCCTGCGCTCGAGCCGGTAGAATCGTGCAGGTAACGGCCTACTACGCCGCTGCTGTTTGCTAGTCCATTTGGATGCCTTGATGATTTTGAGTTAAGCAGCAACCTGGCCGATTCGCCTGCGCTTGCGCCTAATATCACCATTCCGCCTTTTACCTGGTATTCCTGCATATCATCTTTACTGATGTATGATACGCCTGTTGCAAGGCCGTCGGCATCGGTAAGTACCTCGCGCACCATGGCGTTTGGTATTACCTTTAAATTACCTGTTTTTATTGCCGGGATAACCAGGCAGGATGATGAGGAGAAATCGCCATAAATTTTACAGCTGCGCCCGCATTGGCCGCAGAAGAAACAGGCGCCACGATCTTTATTACCTGGCAATGCCTCGGTAAGCACCGAGCCGCGACCGGCAATTACTTTTACACCGGCTTTTGCCGCACCTTTTTTAATATAAAGCTCGTTAAGCCTTGGTTTTGGTGGCGGAAGGAAAATGCCATCAGGTTCGTTGGGCAGGTTTTCAACTGTACCGTAAACACCAATCAGGCGGTCTACTTTATCATAAAATGGTTTTACGTCTTCGTAACTAATTGGCCAGTCGTCGGTTAAGCCGTCGATATGGTGCCCTTTAAAATCATCCGGGCCCATACGCAATGATATGCGGCCCCAGTGGTTGGTGCGGCCACCCAGCATACGCGAGCGGAACCAGTGAAATTCGGTATTATCTTTTGTGGTATATGGCTCTCCTTCTATTTCCCAGCCGCCGTAGGCAGCATCAAAATCGCCAAAGTAACGGGTGGTCCCTGCGCCACGGCGGGCAGATTCGTACGGCCATTTAAGCTGCATGGAATCTTTAGCCGGGTCGAAAAACGGCCCCGCTTCCAACATTAAAACTTTTAAGCCGGCATGGGCTAACACATACCCCGCCATACCGCCGCCTGCACCGGAGCCTACAATAATGGCATCATATACGGTCGACGACTTTTTTATTTGTATATCGTTCATTCTGATTAGTCTTAAGTCTTGAGTCGAAAGTCCTAAGTCGAAAGCACTCCTGACTTAAGACTTTCGACTCGAGACTAATTTTTCAAAGTTCTTTAATAGAAATATCTTTATATGAAACTACGGCGCCGTGGTCCTGCAGGGCTATATGGCCTTTTGGATAAGCGGCAAAGCCTTTCCAGGTTTTAAATTTGCTACCATTCAACAATTCCTGCCACTCGGGGCTGCCAATTTTTACGTCGATGGTTTTGGTGCCGTTCATCCAGAAGGTTAACTGACCCTTGTCTTTACGGATTTTTATTTTGTTCCATTCGCCGGCTGGTTTAGCTGCGGCTGATGCGGCTTTCATATCATATAAAGCTCCCGCAAGGTGGTTGGCTTTTTTATTGTCTTCAGCGCCTTTATCATCTAAAACCTGCATCTCGATGCCTGTTAGATAAGTTGCCCCGAAAGATGGATCTTCATGTATGCCGAAAATAATCCCGCTGTTGCCGCCCTCGGCAATTTTCCATGTTAAGGTCAGCTCGTAGTTTTCGTATTCTTTGTCGGTAACCAGGTCGCCCTGGTCGGGGGCCTTGACATCAAGCTGTAAAGCACCGTCAACGACTTTCCATGCGCCCGGACCGGTTTTTAAATAGCTGTGCCAACCGGTTGTGGTTGTGCCATCGAACAATTTTGTGGTTTGCGCCATAAGCGAGCCGCTTATAACCGTGAATACCAGGGTGCTTAACAGGATTTTTTTCATTTTTGGTTAATTTGTTTAATTAGACTGATGCAAGCTGTATTAGCTGTTAGTTTTTAAAACAAACGCATTTCGATACAGAGCTATTACAACGGGTAGTAAAAATAGAATAAATTTCTGTTTGAGTGAAAAAGAGTGGGAAGATTGTTACAAGAGAGAGTCCGAAAGACGAAGTCAAAGCGGCGATGAATCGATAATAGCAGAAATAATCAGGCGGCCGTTGCAGCAAATCAAGCGTAAGAGCCAGCATAGTAAAGCGTCATGTCTACTAACTTTCTTCTTTCGGACTTTCCGGGCTTAAGAAATTACACCTTGTGATAATCCTTCAGCTGCTCCCTGGTTAACAGCCGGTAACGGTCTTTTAAACATTTCGCACAAAAATATCTCCTGACGGGGAGAAAAAACAACAAATTACGCCCAATCCAATTCCTGGTTTTTTCGAAGTGATAAGGCGCATTACATTTAGAGCATCTGAGTATCTTCTTTGGCATTTATATTGGTCTATAACAAGAGGAGGATGACAAAGTTAATATTTTACCCACAAACGACATAACAGTAATATTAATTTTACAATTCCTTATTGTGCAGGCAATTAGCAGCCCAATAATTTGTTTTTTTTTCAAGCATTGGCGGCCAATAATTAACTTATTTTAGTGCATATAGTTAAATATCATTTTGTTATATTTGATTAGCCCAATTCCACACCCTGTAACCAAACTATTATGAAAAAAGTATCAAACATCCTTGCCCGCAAGGGCAGTAATGTGATTGCCATTGATGGCGGCACAACAGTTTTGGACGCATTAAAACTGATGGCCGATAAAAACATTGGTTCGGTAGTTATTACTGAAGGCGGCGCCTACGCAGGCTTGCTTACCGAGCGTGATTATGCCCGCAAGGTGATATTGCAAGGAAAATCATCGCTGGAGACACAGGTGAGAGAAATTATGAGCACCGAGTTCCCGCGAATGATACCTGAGAATTCGGTTGAAACCTGCATGCACGTAATGAGCGAAAACAACCTGCGCTACCTCCCTATTTTTAGGGATAATAACATGTGCGGCATTATATCCATAAGCGATGTGGTTACGGAAACCATCCTGTCGCACGAGGAGACTATTGAGCATTTGAAGAGTTACATACAGTCGTAAAGAGAGTCAAGAGACAAGAATCAAGAGACAAGAGAAAGCGCGATTAGCGGCTCCTGTTTTTTATCTTGGCTCTAGATTCTTGACCCTTGGTTCACAAATCAGCCTAATAAACATACGCCCCTATATGCCTAAGACTAATGGCTGATAAAAGCCCCGAAAAGCCCAAAAACCGTTTTTATTATATCGACTTTTTGAGAGCATTGGCAATTTTTGCCGTAATTATCCTGCACAACTCGGCCGATGCGGCCGGGCAATATGGTAAAATACCTGAGACTGACTGGCTTTCGGCAGCTTTTTATAATGGGCTAACCCGTTGTTGCGTACCCATGTTTGTTCTGTTGAGCGGCGCCCTGCTGTTAAAACCCGACAGGGATGTAACGATTAAGGAACTTTTTCGCAAGCGACTGCCAAAGCTGGTGATACCACTGGTAGTTTGGAGTATTATTTACGAGGCATTTCAATTTTATACCGATAAAGGGTACGGCACATTTAACCTGCTTTCTGCATTAAAAACATTTTACCAGGGGCCGCTGGTGTTCCATTTCTGGTTTTTGTATATGATGATCGGCATATACCTCGTGTACCCTATTATAAATACATTTATACGCGCGGCAACAAAAAGCCAGGTGCAGTATTTTATTGCAGTGTGGTTTATAACCAATTGCGTTTGTGGCATTATAGGTATAGCCACTGGCTTAAGCATTGCCGTTGAGCTAAACTTTTTTACGGGTTATATCGGATATTTTGTACTGGGTTATTATATCAACAACTACATTTTTACTGCGCCGCAGCTAAAACTCATTTATGCAGGATGCGCGTTCGCCTTCGTGGTATCGATTAGTGGGATAATTTTGCTGCAAACCTTTCGCGACAAAGGCTTTAACGAAATCATTGAAAGCGACTTTACGCCCGACATCCCATTTGCTCTCGCCGGTGTTTTCCTGTTGATAAAAAATCGCACCTTTAATTTAAACCCCACCTGGTGGCAAAAACTAGTTACCGAAATAAGCGCTGAAAGCTATGGGATTTATATTGTGCATGTGCTGTTTTTGCGGCTGTTGTTCGATAAAATATATCTAAACTTAGCCTTTAAAAACCAAAGCCTGCTTTGGATTGTGCCTGTTAAGTCAATTGCTGTGCTGGGGTTATCATATGGGTTAACCAAATTGATACGGCTGGTGCCGTGGCTGAGGATGACTGTTTGATTAGCTGATTTAGCAGCGCTCCATCATTCGCATCAGTGCTCCGCCTTTAAGTCTGCGATATTGATCTCATAAATAATCCGCATACCGTTTTTGGTGGAGTGCAGCAGCTTATCAAATGCTTCGGCAGTAACTTTGCCGCCGGGGTAAACGGGCCTGTCGGCGTGTTCCCGGTTCGACAGAAAGTACAGCGTTTTATCATCGCGCGACAGGCCCGGTGCACCATCGGCGCCTGCGGTATTTACTTTCGGGCCGAGATTTTGGGGTTCGGTCCAGGTGTTGTCTTTTTTAAAGGAAACCCATAAATCATTGGAACCGATCCCCTTGCGGTTAGGGCTGCAGAATATGATGAAGCTTTCATCGTGCGCTACCATGGGGTCAAAGTCGATAAATTTCGCATCGTTAAAGGGCAACTTTTCAGCAGGTTGATATTTGCCTTCTTTAAATTTGCATACATACATTTCCGCATCAACTTTACCGTCGGATATAAAAAAGTAAGCGTTGCCATTATCGGCAAACGAAAGATAGCTTGGCGCAGGTCCTGCGGGCACGGGCAAACTGAACAATACAGGTTTTGACGTTATCTTATTACCGTCCAGCGCTACGTAGTAAAAATGGTAGTCGTAATCCTTAAACGGCTGACCCTCCAGCGGCCTGTCTGATGCAAAATATAACCGCTGGCCATCTGCCGACACAAATGGGTCGGTATCCCGGTACACGCCCGTAAAATTCACCGGCTTAGGCGCCGACCAGCCCGAACCATTATTAACTGAATAAAATATCCCGATATACCCAAAGTTAACCGTCGACTTGCTGAAAAATACCGTTTTGCCGTCCTGCGTAAACGAGGCGTTGAATACAAAATCGCCGGTAGAGATCACGTCTTTGGCGAATTTGCGTGCGGAATCTTTGAGGGTGATGATGGGTGGGGTTTGGGCGTGGGTGGTGAGGTGGGTTATTATGATTATGGTGAGCATGATGAGCTTTTTCATTTTGCGGGTTGTGTTTTGGGCAAATGAAAGGGCCTCTGTTTGTTTAGTGAAATATATTCAACGGATGTGCGAGGATTTTTAATGGATGGAGGTTAAATATCGAATAGCTTTTCAAGTTGCTTTTTGAAATGGAGATGGAGTTCGGCGTCGTTTTCAAATTCGGTATAAAAATGGCCAAGTTCTTTGAGTTTCCTTTTGAAAGCAAATAGACTAGCAGTGTTGTCCTCATTTAAATCAGTTGTTTTTATATCGCCTTTCTTAAAATAGGTGAGAATTTTGGGTTTGTCTGTTTCTTTAAAATGTTTGAATGCGTTTTCAAATTCCTCTGCCGTGTATTTACCAACTTTAGTGAAAAATAGCAACATGAAAATATCGGAACTTTTTATCGCATTATTATACTCATCCTGCAGCCTTGTTTGAGACACGGTATCTAAAAAGTCCTCCCAAACCTCCAATTGTAAAAATATGCTCTTCTTGTTTAATCGTTTGTTTTCTCTATTTATAAAGATTTCAAATTTCTCGCGTTCATTTTTCATTTCCAATGAGGACGCAAGAAACAAAGTTATTGTGGAAGTTTTATGAATTTTTTTTGTCAGCGGATTCCCTCTGGCAAAGATTCCATCTATCAATTCAACTATATTTACCTCATTGTAAGGTTGTATTTCGCATTCTATAATTTTTTTACCAAACTTTTTTTTATCGAGTAATTTTCTATAATCGTAAAAATGCTTAAAAACTGCATTTTTGCATGATGCACAACAACAGGGTATCATCTTATACCACCGGCTTTTTTGCAGTTGATCACGCCTATTTTGTTTAAATAATTCATTATTCAGTTCATCAATTTGGAAAGTAATTTTACTGATAAGTTCTTTCGCGTATAGGCCTTGCACAAGTATATTTAGCCGCTTATTATCCCAAGCTTCAGTAATTTCAGCAAAGGTGTCCGGGCAATCCATCGATGCCCCGTCAATTTTTACGCCGGTTTTCCAAACGACTTGTTGTTTATTAAAGTGCGCTATATGTTTGTGAACGCGCACGATTAACCGAGTTAAAACGCCTTTCGGCATAAAGTCATACCAATATTGAATGGGAAGGTCATTACTAATGACCCATTTATAGCCTTCGGGAGAACTATCGGAAAGCATTTCCGGGACTATGTACGTA
This sequence comes from Mucilaginibacter flavidus, assembly GCF_024055575.1. Classification (GTDB taxonomy): domain Bacteria; phylum Bacteroidota; class Bacteroidia; order Sphingobacteriales; family Sphingobacteriaceae; genus Mucilaginibacter; species Mucilaginibacter flavidus. The sequence goes on from NZ_JAMXOE010000005.1 coordinate 237,574, forward strand.
TTTGTGTCTGCCTTGTCTATCTGATAGCATAATTCAAATTGCTTCATTAAAGCCAATAATTTTTTATGCACAGATGGTTCGTAATCCTTATGCTTCCAAATTCCAGTCAAGTCCCCGTCATTGAATCTGCCTTTATTTTTTCGAACTTCACTATTATCAAGTATCGCAAATACGGCATCGGTAGCCCATGTGTTTTGAAGGATGATAAAGTCCTCCAACATTCCATAATCTTGAAAATGTAAAAACACACCCAAGTCATGAAATATTCGACTTAACTCCATTTGTCTATCATAATCCGACACATCATTTTTTTTGCACAGCGCTATGAATTCATTTTTAGATATATAATGGTTATTGACACTTAGTTTTTGGAGTTCGTTCCTAACTTGAGCCCAATTCTTGGGCATGGGATATCCAACGAGAGGCAATCGTTTTAGTTCAGTTTCAATATCTTCTTTTAAAGCAAGAAAATCATTAAGTCGTGCTTTCTTAAAAGTATTAGTTCCAGGGATTAATGCGTTAAGATTTACGCTATAATCATTCTTTAAAAAACTAAACCTAGCCCTCTTTTGTGGGAGGTCTATAGTTATTTGTCGTTCATTTTTTTCGTTTCTGATAAGTAATAAAGGGCTATTTCCGCCTAACAACTCAATACATTGTAGCCAATAATTTATCGCAGTATCGTCATTCCCAATGCTATCCTTCCCCGTATCCATAACCAAAATATAGAGAGATCTATGCGTCAAAAAAAACTGATGCGTAGTTTGGTAAATTTGTTGCCCACCAAAATCCCAAATATTGTAAAAGAGCTTTCTGGAATCGCCTAATTTGTCAATAATATCAAATTCTAAGCGCTCAATATCAATACCTCTTGTTGTTTTGTCTTCTTTAGGTAGTTCTGCGGAACTATCAAATAGCTTTAATCTTAGCGAAGTTTTTCCCGCCCTCGGTTGTCCAACAATCAACATTTTCGCTTCATACAAATATTCAACACCTTGCTTTTCTATTTCTGTAAAATAGTTAGCAATTGACTCGTTCCCCAATTCTATTATTTCAATCGGCGGAATAATTAATGGATTATCTTGTATATTTATTTCCCCCTGTCTTACTGAATAAGGTTCTTTACTAACTATCTTTAGGCTGTTATGTATACTGGTAAGATAATTAAGCAAAGGAGAAAGATCGCTAATTTTATTATTGCTAATATTTAGCTTTTTTAAGCGCGGAAGTTTTGAAAGCGCGGAAATATCCAAAATCTTATTGTAATTTATATCTAAATGTTGTAACTCATTCAGGTATTGAATAGGATTAATTATTGAAAGATCGTTATAATTCAAGTCGAGGGATTCCAACTTAATTAGCTTTGCCAGAAAACTCAAATCTGATATTTTGTTATTATTCAGATATAGTTTTGTAAGATTGGTGAGTTTCTCAAGACTGCTCGCGTTTTCTATTTTATTTCTTCCAAGATCTATTTTTTCTAATCTTGTCAAGTTTTCCAGTCCTTGTAAATGAGTAATTTCATTTGAACTGAGATCTAATTCACGTAACTCAACTAAGTTCTGCAAACCGTCTACCGTTTCAATTTCATTTTGATAAAGGGCCAGCTTTTGCAATTGTTTTAGCTCGTCGAGTCCTGTTAATTTCTTGATTTTATTACTGCCAAGGACTAATGATTTAATGTGAGTGCACTTAGACAGTTCGGTTTGCAAACGTGCTCCTTTTATAAGGTCGTGATCGGATATCTTGCATCCGTTTAGCGCCAATGAAATATGTTTACTTTTAAGGCAAATATCAATGAGATGATAAGGATCGTCGTCAAACATTTTTTCGTTTAGGTATTAATCACAGTGAATTGAGAGATAAATATAAGACATTCATTTGATCATCTAAAGAAATACTTAAAATACGGTTTCTCCCTATCCCACAAATTTTCACTACCTTGCCTCCTTTCATCACCTACAAAGTATAGTGACATTCAAGGAATTCAATTTTAATAACGATTTATTCGAAGGCATCGAGAGCATGGGGTTCACCACTCCCACACCAATACAAGCGATGGCCATCCCCATTATCGCCGCGGGGCGAGATATTATTGCCTGCGCACAAACGGGTACGGGTAAAACCGGCGCCTACCTTTTGCCCATATTGGACAAGATAGGCAAAACCAATAAACACCACACCAGCACGCTTATTTTGGCGCCAACGCGCGAGCTTGCCCAGCAAATTGACCAACAGGTGGAGGGCCTTGCCTATTTTACCGGCACCAGCTCGATAGCCGTTTTCGGCGGCGGCGATGGGAGTGCTTATGAACAGCAGCGCCGTGGTATACAGGCTAATGTGAACATCATCATAGCTACGCCAGGCAGGCTGATTGCGCACCTTACATCGGGCGTATTAAAGCTTAACCATTGCACCAACCTGATTCTGGACGAAGCCGACCGCATGCTCGACATGGGGTTTTCGGACGATATTATGCGCATCATCAGCTACCTGCCCAAAGAGCGGCAAACGCTGCTGTTTTCGGCCACCATGCCGGGGCGCATTCGTACGCTGGCTAAAAAGATTTTAAATAATCCCGAGCAGGTAAACATTGCGCTGTCGCAACCGGCAGTGGGGATTGACCAGCAGATATACCGCGTGCACGATGCGCAGAAAACACCTTTGCTGCAATTGCTGCTTAAAAACGGCTCGTATGCCAGCACTATTATTTTTTGCTCGAGGAAAGAGATTGTAAAATCGCTTACCCGCGAACTGAAACAGGCCAAGCTTAACGCCAGCGCCTTTCACTCGGATTTGGAGCAGAAGGAACGCGAGGAGATTTTATTAGCCTTTAAAAACAAACAATTGCCGGTTATTATCGGTACCGACGCCCTTTCGCGTGGTATTGATGTGGAGGGGATTGATTTAGTTATCAACTACGATGTGCCTGGCGATCCAGAGGATTATATCCACCGCATTGGTCGTACGGCCCGCGCCGAAACAACCGGCACAGCCATCACTTTTGTAAACCACCGCGACGAACGCAAACTGAAAAACATTGAACAACTGATAGAAAAACCTATCCGCCTGATTGATGTTCCGGATGAGCTGAAGTCGATAGAACAGGCTAAACAACCGGAACATGGCCCTAATAAACGCCCGCAGCAAAGGCGCTGGGGTAATAAGGGTAAGCCGAGGGGTAAGAGTTAAGAAATGCAGCTCACCCTCTTTGCGCTTGCGCAGAGAGGGCCGACGAGCGATCCGCTGGCTAGCGGACGGGGTGAGTCTACACCGCCGTGCATTCGCGCCAATGCATTGACGTGAACATCGCGCGCATATCTACTCACCCGGTCGTTGCTTCGCTCGACCTGCCCTCTCTGCTTCACAAAGAGGGCGCGAAAAAAATAAATGTGACATTATTTTTATGACAACACCAAAAAAACTCCTTCTTATCCTGCTGTTAACCCAATGCGGCATCGTGGCAGCACAAAAAAAAGAAACATCAGGCAACCCGATTGCCCAGGGCTGGTACGCCGATCCGGAAGCCAAAATTTTTGATAAAACATATTGGGTTTACCCTACCTACTCGGCGAAATATGATGAGCAGGTTTTTATGGACGCCTTTTCCTCTACAGATCTGGTGCACTGGACCAAGCACCCCCGCATTGTTGACAGCAGCTCCGTCAAATGGGTAAAACGCGCGCTTTGGGCACCGGCTGTTACCAAAAAGGACGACAAATATTACCTGTTTTTTGGCGCCAACGATATTCATGACGACCAGAAGGAAGTTGGTGGCATCGGCGTGGCCGTGTCAGACAATCCCGGCGGGCCGTTTAAAGACTACCTGGGCAAGCCGCTCATAGGTAAAATTTACAACAAGGCCCAGCCTATCGACCAGTTTGTTTATAAAGATGACGATGGCCAGTACTATATTATATATGGTGGCTGGGGGCAGTGCAATATCGCGAAGCTCAATAAGGATTTTACCGGCTTTTTGCCCTTTGCAGATGGCGAAACCTTTAAGCGCATTACGCCCAAGGATTATGTAGAAGGCCCGGTGATGTTTAAGCGCAATGGCAAATACTACTTAATGTGGAGCGAAGGCGGCTGGACCGGTCCTGACTACCGCGTGGCTTATGCTATTGGCAATACGCCGCTGGGTCCGTTTAAACGTATAGCTACTATATTAAAGCAGGATGTTAAAATTGCTACCGGCGCGGGGCACCACTCGGTGTTGAATGTGCCTGGTACTAATGAATGGTATATTGTTTACCATCGCCGCCCCCTTGGTGAAACCGATGGCAACCATCGAGTGACTTGTATCGACAAAATGTACTTTGATAAAAACGGGATGATATTGCCGGTAAAGATTACCAATGAGGGAGTTGCAGCGAGGGTGATAAAATAATAACTACATACCGGCGAAACAGCAGGATAAGCAGGTTTTTACCAAAAGTGCTGACACTAATTTGTCAGTACTTTTTGCGTTTTTAGGGGTAGCAGGCAGGGTAAAAAGTGCACTATTACTACAGAAACAAGCTTTTTAGCACTTTGCGGTGAACTGTTCCTGTTCCACCCTGTTCCTTATGTTCCACTGTGAACAGGAACGCAAGATCTATACCCAATGACGAACCTTACTCCTCCAATTCTCCCGCGGCAAAGGTATTCCCCTGTTTAATATCACCGGTGTCAAAACCTTTTTTAAACCAATAAGCGCGCTGGGCTGATGTGCCGTGGGTGAAACTGTCGGGTTCAACATGGCCCTGGTATTGTTGCTGCAGGCGGTCGTCGCCGATGGCATGGGCTGCGGTTAGTGCCGAGTCGATGTCCGGGCGGTTGATGACAATACCACTTTGGTTTTTTGCTTCATAATGCGCCCAAAGGCCGGCATAAAAATCGGCCTGCAGTTCGAGCTTTACGGATAGTTTGTTATATTCCTTTTTGCTCAGGCTTTGCCGTGCCTGCTCCATTTTTTGCGATACGCCCAGCAGGTTTTGTACGTGATGGCCAACCTCGTGGGCAATTACATAAGCCGCAGCAAACTCGCCGGGGGCCTGGAAGCGCCGCTGCATCTCGGTAAAAAATGAAGTGTCGAGGTAAACTTTGCGGTCGGCAGGGCAATAAAATGGCCCTGTCGCCGAACTGGCGAAACCGCAGCCCTGGGCATCAACGCCTTCGCTGTAAAGGTGCAGCGTCGGCTTAGTATAAGTGCGGCCCATGCGACTGAAAATCTCCGTCCAAACATCTTCGGTGCCGGCCAGAATTACGCGCGAAAATTTTTTCTGCATGCCTTCGGGACCGTTTGTAACACGGGTATTTTGCTGTTGAGTGCTGTCGCCGCTGCCTCCGCCGTTTAAAAGCTGGGCGGGATTAACACCGGTAAATAAGTAAATCAGCAAGCCTATAAAGCCTATGATCCCGCCTCCAAAAAATAACCCGCGACCTCTGCCGCCACTGCTGCTACCTTCTTCAACATTATCACTTTCGCGTCCGCCAAACCATTGCATAATTATTTGATTTTATGTTAATGGTTAACAAGAATTTTAGGGGATTGTTTAGGGGGATCTGAACCGGGATTAAACAGATTTTTCGATTAACAGGATGTTTGGATACCTGCATGAATAAGACGATGATCAACGGCCGCACTAATATAGACAGACGATACGTGGTCGCCAAAATCCCGGGCATCCTAAAATCTGTTTAATCCCGGTTCAGACAATTTACCCAAATAATGCACTGCTCAAATACCTGTCGCCCCTGTCGCAGCAAATAAATACAATTGTGCCTTCGGTAAGTTCCTGTGCTACTTTTGCGGCAGCTGCCATTGCGCCGCCGCTGCTCATGCCGGCAAATAGGCCTTCTTCCCGGGCTAGCCGGCGTGCCATTTGGATGGATTCGGCCTCAGATATGTCCAATACCCTGTCGACGCGCTCTGGTTCAAATATTTTCGGTAAGTATTCAACCGGCCAGCGGCGTATGCCGGGGATTGACGAGCCTTCAGTTGGCTGGCAGCCAACAATTTGTATGGCTGGGTTTATTTCTTTAAAATACCTTGAATTGCCCATTATTGTACCGGTAGTGCCCATTGCACTTACAAAATGGGTGATCTTCCCTTCGGTATCGCGCCAGATTTCGGGGCCGGTGGTTTTGTAGTGGGCGAGGTAATTATCAGGGTTGGCAAATTGGTTAAGTAAAAAGTAGCCATCGGTAGCGCCTTTTTCTTCGGCGTAATCGCGGCAGATTTCAATACCCTCCAACAGGGTTACTTTCGCGCCAAAGGCCTCCATAGTTAGTGTACGTTCGCGGGTGGAGTTTGAGGGCATTACCAGCTCTATTTCGAGTCCGTACATGCTGGCAATCATGGCGAGGGCAATACCTGTATTGCCGCTGGTGGCTTCAACCAGTTTGGTGCCTTTGTTTATATCGCCGCGCTCAATGGCGCTGCGTATCATATTCAGTGCCGCCCGGTCCTTCACACTGCCGCCCGGATTGTTTCCTTCCAGCTTGGCAAAAATGCGCACGTTGGGGTTCGGGTTTAGTCTTTTTATTTCGGCCATTGGCGTGTTGCCAATTAAATCTATTATTCCAGCCATGGTATTTAAGTTCTATTTAGAGATTCGCGCCTGCATAGTTTGTTACCTGTCGCCGTTTTGACTCACCCCGTCCGCTAGCTAGCGGATCGCTGGTCGACCCTCTCTGCGCAAGCGTGACCGTTGCGCAACTATTTGTAATATTATACAGTCGTGAGCCTGTTCAGCTGTTCTTTGAACTATTGATTAAAACGATGTCGGCAAGTTTGCCGGGTATTGTTGTTTAGGTGAT
>NZ_JAMXOE010000060.1 GCF_024055575.1 Mucilaginibacter flavidus
GTAAACGGCGTACCGGCAACATCGGGCGTAGCCTCGGCCCCGGTTTCGTTAAACACAGATACCACCACTGTTTACACAACAGTAACGGCAGCCGATGGGGTGACTAAAAAAACCTATGCAATATTGGTAACACGCCTGCCGTCCAAAAACGCGCTGCTCACCAAGCTTAAAATAACTCCCCAAACTGGATTGACCATAGTACCGGGCCCGGACTACGTTGATTATACAGCTTCGGTATTTATGCCCACAAGCTCCATCAGTGTAATTCCAACCGCACAGGATGCCGCAGCCACCATAACAGTGAATGGCATGCCGGCAACATCGGGTGTAGCCTCAACCCCGGTTTCGCTAAACACGGATACCACCACTGTTTACACAACCGTAACGGCAGCCGATGGAACAACCAGGAAAACCTATGCAATATTGGTAACACGGGTACCGTCCAACAATGCACTGCTATCAGCTATTAAAATAACTCCTGCTGCTGCATTGACGGTGGTACCAGGCGTGGATTATGTTGATTATAAAGCCTCGGTATTTATGCCAACAAGCTCCATCAGTGTAATTCCAACCGCACAGGATGCCTGGGCCACCATAACGGTAAACGGCATGCCTGCAACATCGGGCGTAGCCTCCGCCCCGGTTTCCTTAAACACAGACACCACCACGATTTACACAACCGTAACGGCAGGCGACGGGACAACCAGGAAAACATATGCAATAAAAGTAACCCGTGTGTCGTCTAACAACGCGCTGCTGACCGCTATTAAATTAACTCCGGCAACTGGATTAACGATAGTATCAGGCACAGACTATGTTGATTATAAAGCCTCGGTATTTATGCCAACAAGCTCCGTCAGGGTAACCGCCACCGCCCAGGATGCCGCAGCTACCATAACGGTAAACGGCATGCCTGCAACATCGGGTGTAGCCTCAGCCCCGGTTTCCTTAAACACAGATACCACCACTGTTTATACAACCGTAACGGCAGCTGATGGGACAACCAAAAAAACCTATGCAATATTGGTAACACGCGTGCCGTCTAACAATGCGCTGCTGACCGCTATTAAATTAACCCCAAATGCTACTTTGATTGTGAAGCCAGGCACGAACTACATTGATTATGAAACCACAGTAAGTAATTCAACAAGTTCCATCAGTTTAACCGCCACCACACAGGACGCCACGGCCACCCTAAAGGTAAACGGGGTTACGGCAACGTCCGGCGTGGCCTCCGGTCCGGTTTCATTAAACGCCGATACAACCACTGTTTACACAACTGTAACTGCAGGCGATGGCACAACCAAAAAAACCTATGCAATATTGGTAACACGCCTGGCTCCTCCTGGTGTCGTTATGCAATACCAGCCGCTGGAATCGCCGATCACTAACACCGCAATTGTTGTTCACCAGAACGTATCGCCAAATGGCGACGGGAACAGTGACGCACTGGTTATTGAAGGTATAGCTGCGCATCCCGATAACAAACTGCAGATCATGAGCCGAAGCGGCGCATTGGTTTATGAGGCTAAAGGTTATGACAATGCTACAAAATCGTTTGACGGCCACTCCAGCACCAACGGTAAATTACAACAGCCCGGTACTTATTTCTACTCTTTGGAATATAAAGACGGAAATGAAACTAAACACAAAACCGGCTTTATTGTACTGAAGTACTAGAAAAGT
>NZ_JAMXOE010000061.1 GCF_024055575.1 Mucilaginibacter flavidus
GTCACCTATACGAATAAGTACACAGATGTGAGCTTTAATTTTTATAACCAGCTAGGCCAGACGATAGCCAGTATCACGCCAAACGGATCGAAGATACTGATACCAAGCGACCTCAGCGCTTATACAACTGCAAGCCAGCTGCCTTTTATCACGTTATATCAATATGACCTGCAGGGCAGGCTGACCTCATCCACCAGCCCCGACGGAGGGGCGGCGCAATACATCTACCGGCAGGACGGGAAGATCCGGTTTTCGCAGAACGCCTATCAGAAGGTAACGGCGAATGCCGGAACCGGTAAGGTAGAGCGTTTTTCCTATACAGATTATGACGATTACGGCCGCCCGGTTGAATCGGGAGAATATGCAGTGGCCACGGCGACATTTTCGACGCTTGCGACTAATACGACATTACTGGAAGCGACGGGCGCAGCGGGTGATATTGCGGGCGCCACCAAGCTCTCGGTAATCAATACTCATTATGACTTGCCGAGCCCGATGGCGCCGTTTACCGGTTACGCACAGGATGCAGGCTTTTTAAAAGGAACGGTCAGCTATACCAGCAATGACAACAGTACGACCTGGTATAATTATGATGACCACGGACGGGTGAGTTGGATGGTGAAACAAATAGCAGGCCTGGGGGCTAAAACAGTGAACTACACGTATAATGACCAGGGGAATGTAGCCAGTGTTGATTTTCAGCGGGAAACCCCGGGCGAGCGGTTTATCCATTACTATACCTATGATGCCGACAGCAGGCTGATCAATGCACAGACAAGTACGGACGGTGTCACAATGGTTCAGCAGGCCCATTACTATTACTACCTGCATGGCCCGCTGAAACGTGTGGAACTAGGCGACCAGCTACAAGGGATAGACTACGTGTATACCCCGCAGGGCTGGCTGAAATCGATCAACAGCCCGACAGGTCTAGCCACCAATGACCCGATGAAGGATGGAATTACCAACAGTTTCGCAAAAGATGCATTCGGCATGCAGCTGGAATATTTTAATGGTGATTACAGCCGTACCGGCAGCGGGATCACAAGCATACCTACCGGCAGCACCACCTATTATAACGGTAATGTCACGGGCATGAGCTGGCAAAGTAATAAGCCGGCATCCGTTGTTTCAGCATTTCCAGGTATCCAGGTTCCAACGATGTACAGTTACAGTTATGATGCTACGTATCAATATAACCAATCGGTTTGGGGCACGCCTACCTATAGCCCGGTGGGGAGTTTTGCAGCGGGGGCGACCTTTGGTGAAAAAGGGATCACGTACGACCCCAATGGTAATATCACCGCCCTGCAGCGAACCAATAGTGCAGGCACCCTATCAGATAATTTCACCAAGTATAGCTACCAGGCCAACACCAATAAGCTGACCAGTGTAGGGACAACAGCCACGCCGACCGCCTATGCCAGCTATTCTTATGACGAGATCGGCCGGTTGAAAAGCGAACTGCAGACCGGCACAACCGCACCGAAGTATTACCTGCAATATGATGTAACGGGCAAGGTAA
>NZ_JAMXOE010000062.1 GCF_024055575.1 Mucilaginibacter flavidus
GTGGCCGTTGCGCAACTAAGCTAGCCAATAAGGGCTTGCAAATAAAGTTCTTTGAAATATTGATTAAAACATTGATTATTAGTATATTAGCGCATGCAAGGAAAGAAAACACATCAAGAAAGCTTGTTCATACAGTTTCAGCTTTCCGACTACGTGCCGGCTGATAATTTTTACCGCCGATTAAAGAGTTTGCTTGATTTAGACTTCTTGTACCCGACTACTTTGAAGTATTATGGCAAGGAGGGTCAAAAAAGCATCGACCCGGTTGTGTTTATGAAATTGATGCTCGTTGGTTACCTCGAAAATATTAACAGCGACCGCCAGATTGTTATTTCATCTGGAATGCGGATGGACATTCTTTATTTTCTCGGTTATGACCTTGGCCAGGAATTACCGTGGCATTCTACGTTAAGCCGCACCCGCAAGCTTTACGGAGAGGAAACATTCCTTGAATTGTTTAAGCAAGTGTTGAGGCTTTGCATTAATAACGGGATGATTAGCGGCAAACGGCAAGCTGTGGACAGTGCTTTAATACCTGCTAATGCTGCTAAACAAAGTATGATTGAGCGGATAGTGATGGAAGATGCATCTGTTTTCAGCCGGGAGTTGAATGATAATACCGAGGATGAGCCAGCAAAGCCGAAGGAGCCAAAAAGCGGCAATAATAAAGAGCCGAAGAATAAAGACGTTGCGCCGACCAATCAAACACACTTCAGCCCCTCGGACCCGGATGCCCGTTTAACCACCAAGCCAGGTAAACCGATGAGATTATATTACCGGTCGCAAATGAGTGTGGATACAGCCAGTCATTGCATAACCTATATACAGGCATTTAAGGGAAATGAGGCTGATAACAGTTCTTTGCCGGTAATGCTCCCGCAGATTGCCGGTAACATGGCTGACCATGGCATACGGGTTGAAGAAATCCTGGCAGATACAGGCTACAGCAGCGGTAGAGCCATACGGGCATTAACAGCCAATGGCATGAAAGGATATATTCCTGCTCCCGGAACTTATAAACCATCAAGGGACGGCGAAGGCTTCATCTACGACGATAACTATGACCGGTATACTTGTATAATGGGTGTCCATCTGCCCTTCAAACGCATCGAATCTGCTTATGATGAACCGACTGTTTTCAAGAAGATTTATGAGTCCAGCATCAGCGACTGCAAAAATTGTCCATTCAAAGATATCTGCGCTAATAAAAAAGGCTTCAAGAAGCTGGTTGATTCTGCGGACAAACCGCTTTATGAATATATGCAGCGGCGGGTAGAGAACCCCAAAGGTAAGCAGATGATGTCGCTTCGCTCCAGTACGGTCGAACCGGTATTCGGTTCCTTAATTAATTATACCAGCTTAAAAAGGATAAATAGCAAAGGACTTAAACAAGCAAATAAATGTATGCTTATGGCTGCCGCCGCTTATAATATCAAAAAACTGCTCAAATGTAAATTCGGACCACTGATAGCAGCGCCAACGACAGCCATC
>NZ_JAMXOE010000064.1 GCF_024055575.1 Mucilaginibacter flavidus
TCACTGTTGTCCGGTAAACGGATAAAAAAAACAGGGGCATAAAAACCCCTGCATAGTTTAATTTTGAATTACCACACTCAAAAGTTGAACTATGCCCAAAAGTACATTTTTTACCGGACAGCCGATATTTAATCAATTACTTTCTTACATCCCACGAGCTAAAGTTGATCAGTTAACACGCAAGCATAATTCAGATCACTATTGTAAGAAATTTAAAGCATATGATCACTTGGTGACTATGCTCTTTTGCTGCTTTCATCATTGCACATCACTTCGGGAGTTGATAACAGGTATACAGGTAAATGCCCATCGGTTAAATCACCTGGGAATGGTGCATACGCCGCGCCGGAGCACCCTTGCAGATGCCAATGAGCGACGTTCGGCTGATTTGTTCAGGGATTTATATCATGAATTGTTCCGATATCATTTTGGAGTTTTACCGGACAGCCTGTCTAAATGCAAGCTGTCTAATAAGATATTTATTGTCGATTCAACAACAGTAACGTTGTTCTCGGAGGTTTTTAAGGCTTGCGGAAATGCAAAGGCCAACGGAAAAAAGAAAGGTGGTGTTAAAGCCCATGTTATGATCAGGGCAAAAGATAATGTTCCCTGCTTTGTTCACATTACCAGTGCCTCAACTAACGACAAGACGGTAATGCCTAAGTTAGATTTGCCTAAAGGCTCTATAATTGTCATGGATAAAGGCTACAACAGCTATAAACCGATGGCTGAATGGACGAAAAAAGGTATTACCTGGGTAACCCGGCTAAATAAAAGAGCGAGATGGGAATGTGTGGAACAGAGGCCAATAAGTGAAAAAATGACTACTCATGGCGTACGTAGTGATAAAAAAATCCTGTTAGGCAATCCGGAAAAAGCGAAAAAGGTGCCCTTGCAAGAAGCCCGGCTGATTACTTATCATGACGAAGAAACTGGTAAGGAATTCCAATTTCTCACCAATAACATGGAACTTAACGCATTAACAATAGCAGGTATATACCGAAGGAGGTGGCAAATTGAACTATTATTCAAGCGGGTCAAGCAAAATTTTCAGCTTAATAATTTCCTTGGAGACAATCAAAATGCCATTAAAATACAGCTTTGGTGTACGCTAATAGCAGATTTATTGGTCAAAATAGTAAAAGATAAAGCTGATAAGCTAAAGAAAAACAAATGGTCGTTCGCTAACGTTGCCGGTCTTATCAGGCAGCACCTTGGAACATATATCGATATCATTAAATTCCTCGTAAATCCTGAAAAAGCTATCCTTGGATATGCTGCCGAAGTGAAAAACTACCAATTATCGCTTTTTAAAACTTGAGGGGGTGTGTTTTTCAATATTTACCAAAAAAAGCTTCTATTTAACACAAACCCCATTTTAATTCTATTTTTTATTTTTACCGGACAACAGTGA
>NZ_JAMXOE010000065.1 GCF_024055575.1 Mucilaginibacter flavidus
AATTAATGAGACCGTTGCAGAATAAAAACATATAACATATTGTTAAATAGATAGTTAAGTATTTTTTGTATAATTAGACATGCCAACGAATACACAACAACTGAGCTTTTCGGCACTATCCCTATCCAAACGGAAGCTAAAAAGTGAATTTTTTGACCAGATGAACCAATTGTTAGATTTGACGGCAATAGAGATAGAGATCAGGAAGCATTACAACAAGGGTTTTAGTGTGGCTGGCCGCCCCTCGTATAGCGGTTTGCTTTTATTTAAGATGAGCCTGTTACAAACGTGGTACGGATTGAGCGATTACGAAGTAGAAGAAAAAGTTAATGACTCGTTAAGCTTTATGAAATTCGTTGGCTTATCCCTGGAAGATGATGTTCCTGATCATTCGGTATTGAGCAGGTTCAGAACAGCGCTAACTCAAAAGGGTGGCTATGAAAAACTAATGGAACAAATCAATGGTCAATTGGAAACAAGGGGAGTATTGCTAAAAAAGGGAGTCATAGTGGATGCGAGCATCACCGATAGCCCGCGCAAACCCAGGGGGAAAAAAGAATACGAGGTGGTAGAGGATAGAAAAGAAGAACCGGATGCTACCGGAGATGGACAGGAACCCGGCACGGCGCATACAGTATTGGCGATAAAAACACAAAGCCATGTGGATACAGAAGCTGCATGGATAAAAAAAGCGGGTAAGCTGCGTTTTGGTTATAAAAAGCATATCGCCACGGATAATCAGGGCCTTGTCAGGGCGGTCATAACCACAGCTGCCAATGAAAGCGATATCATCCATTTGGAAGACGTGGTAAAAAAGGCCGGTATTGATAAAGGCTCAAGGGTACGGGCCGATAAAGGATACAGTAGTGAGAGCAATCGCCATTACCTCAGAAGTAATGGCTTAAAAGACGGCGTGATGTACAAGGCGGTAAGAAATAAACCGCTCACCAGTCATCAGCAAAAGTTCAATAAAATAGTTAGCCAAACCAGGTTTAAGGTTGAGCGGACATTTGGCGGAATAACCCGGTGGTTTAAAACGGGTGTAACGAGGTATGTGGGCCAGGCTAAAACACATACCCAACACCTGCTGGAGGCCATTGCTTACAACTTATACCGTTCACCTGGGATAGTTGTGTCCAATGCAGAATTATCTGCCAAATAGCAGATAAAAATCGGGTTAAAAACCCCCATAAAATGAAAAACAAAAGAAAATGAACGCCAAATTCAGACATTATTAAAAACCAAAAGCGAAATTCACCGCAAAATCGCTAATACGAAAGGTGTCGTGAATTTTGCAACG
>NZ_JAMXOE010000066.1 GCF_024055575.1 Mucilaginibacter flavidus
ACCATGGGTGTTCGGAAGAAATCGATTATCCCCATAAGTGGATAATTTCGATGTGTTTTTAAGATAAATAGCCGGTTCTTTTGTTGCATGGAAGCCGCGCAGCTACTCGCATTATTACCGGACAATATCCTTGAGGAGTTTGCGCTTGAAACCCAAGTAGATAAATACACAAAAAAGCTGTATGGAGAAATTATTTTTAAGCTACTGATTCATTGTATTCTTTCATTTAAGGATAATAGCCTCCGAACGATGGAATCAGCTTATGAGTCGGTTGTTTTTAAGTTGTTGAATGCAGAGATTAAAAGCGAAACCATCAGCTTCAGCTCTATAAGCGAAAGGCTTTCTGTTATAAATCCAGCTTATTTTGAAAAGCTATATAACAAATGTATTGAGACGTATAGCGCTATTCTAAGGCCCGCAAAAACTGAATTTATCAGGTTTGATTCAACCATTGTAGCTTTATCAGGCAAACTCTTGAACGTTGGCTACCACATCCAGGGAGGTGGGGCGGCCCATCTCAAACAATTAAAATTCACAGTTGGATATTCGAATCTTCCTGTAGCAATTCATTTTTTTAATGAACAATCCTATTCCAGTGAAAATGAAGCTCTTAAAGAAGGTATTTTATCTCATGACAAGAACAATACTTCCATTATTAGGATATTTGACAGGGGAATTACCGCCCGTAAAACGTATGATGAATTTACAGAAAAGGAAATTCCGTTTATCTCCAGACTTAGCGCTAAAAGTAAGAGGGATTTAATATCATACAATACCTTGCCAGAAATGGTTGTCCAAACGCCGACATTACACATTTACAGCGATAGCTGGGTTTATTTATATAAAGCCAGCGGTGTAAAAGCAGACCATCCTGTTAGGTGTATCGAGGCCTTAATCAAAACTACAGGAGAAACCCTCCTGTTTGTAACTAATATTGAAACTGAAATGCTTTCAGCGGCCGATGTTACGATATTCTATAAATACAGATGGGAAATTGAAGTGTTTTTTAAGTTTATTAAACAGGAATTGAACTTTAGCCACCTGATTAACAGAAGTGAAAACGGCATTAAGGTGATGCTATATTGTACAATGATAGCTGCTATACTTTTACTTGCATATAAAGAAATTAACGGTCTAAAAGGTTATAAAATAATGAAACAGCGTTTCGTTAATGACCTGGAAAAGTCCTTAATGAAGGATATCGTTATTATCTGTGGCGGCGACCCTTATAAACTTGACGCAATCCTCAAAAGTGCCCCAGAATAATCTTCCGAACACCCATGGT
>NZ_JAMXOE010000067.1 GCF_024055575.1 Mucilaginibacter flavidus
TCGAAGTCCTTACTTAGTTTATTTGTAGGTCACGTAATTAAACCCGGAATACTGAAATAGAAAACTGACCCTTTTCCGCTTTCGCTTTCAACCCATATTTTACCGTTATGAAGATGAATAATCTCGGAACACAAATACAACCCAATGCCAAAACCCGGTATAGCTTTAGTTTGATTATTTTCCACCCGGAAGAAACGATCAAATAATTTAACAACATCTGCGGGTTCAATACCCATACCCTTATCTTTAACGCTAACCTGTACCTTATCGTCAATTAATTGACATTCAATTTCAATTCGCTCTCCATTAGGCGAATATTTTACAGCGTTATTTAATAGATTAAGCATGACCTGTTCTATCCGGTCGTAATCTGCATATAAAGGTAAAGGTTCGCATGGATAATAGGTAATTATATGATCTGGTGCGATTAGCGTATAAGCCTCTATGATTTCTTTAACCAGGTCATTCAAAAGAAAATTACTTTTATTCAGAGGTATTTTCCCAGCCTCTATCTGCGAGACATTGAGGAATCCGTTAATCATTCCGGTCATTTTTTTGACCTGTTGCGTAACTTTACTTAGCGTTTGGGTTGTAAATGTATCTGCGTTTTTCGTAGCTTTAAGATGAAGCATTTGTATATAACCATTTAAAGCAGTAAGCGGGGTTTTGAGTTCATGACTTACCATGGTAATAAAGTCATTTTTTCTTAACTCTTCCTGCTTTTTATCTGTGATTTCCAAAACGGAAATAATAAATCGATAGGGTTTATCCTCGCCATCGAAATAGGCTTGACCTTTCGCTCTTAGCCAACGTACCTTTTGATCTACTACACCTACAGTCCGGTATTCTACATCATAAAATCCATTGCTCTCTAACCTGTTAAACACCCGATCAATAGCTTTTATTACCCGTTCTTTATCGTCGGGATGCAACCCCTCTAAAAAATCTTTTTCATAGGTAACTGTATCCTGGTGGTCAATGCCGAATAGTTTCCGGCAACGTTCGTCCCATTCCATCGTACCTTTTGCTATATCCATATCAAAAGTGCCGAGTTCTGCAGCGAGTATGGCCAGTTTAAATTTATCTTT
>NZ_JAMXOE010000006.1 GCF_024055575.1 Mucilaginibacter flavidus
CGGATAGTTTCGGGCTTTGTTTTGTTGTGCAAACTCACCCACATGGCATTGCCTGATCTGCTTCCTGTTCGTCAGGCCAGAGATTTACCGCCGGCTTCCTTCAGATTCCTCCTCGCGAAGGACACCCTTGCCTTGGGTTAACGCTTCCCACTATCAAGGCGCGTTCGGGACTTCCACCCTATAGTTTGCGCCCGTGCCGGGCGCACACAAAAGAGCCAATTGAAATAAATCTCAATTGGCTCTTTATATGTAACCGTAGTTAGACTAAGTGCCTAAGCCCGGCAATTCTATATAAAATATAGTTCCTTTGTCTACATTATTCTCGAACCAAATTTTGCCGTTGTGCAGCTCGATTATTTTTTTGGATATGGAAAGGCCCAGTCCAAAAGGCTGTTCGCCGTGTGTGCCGTTTCTTTTCGCCGGTGTAAACATTTCAAAGACCACTTCCTTTTGCTCTGGTGCAATACCCATCCCATTATCGGCAACCCAGATAAGTACCAGGTGATTATTTTCTTTTATGCCCACCTTAATCGTACTGTTTGAGTAGCTGAATTTAATGGCATTAACAATCAGGTTATTGACAACCCGCCATATTTTCTCGTGGTTAATTTCAGCCAAAACAGGCTTGTTATCATTTTCAAAAACAATTTGCTGGTTCTTCTCCTTTGCCCTAAACTGTAATAGTTCTACTGAGTCGTAAAGCAAGGAGCGCAAATCAAATTGCTGTTTTACTAATATTTCGTTATCGTCCTCAAGGCCCGATTTCAGCAACTCGTTTATCATTTCCATGGAATGGAGGCCAGTAGTTTCAATCAGTTTCAGCATGTACTTGCTGTCGTCCGAGAATTCTTCTTCGTCCATCAGCACACTGGCCAGCCCGGTTATACCCGAAAGCGGGTTACGCAGGTCGTGCGCCATTACTCTCATAATGCGCAGGTAGTTTTTATTTACACGCTCCAATTCCTCAAGCGATTGTTGCAACTGCCTGTTGTGCTGTGTAAGCACCGTCAGGTTTCCTTTAGAGTTCTTAAGTGTTCGGCTTATCATCAAAATATAGAATATGGTTAAGGTATATGATCGGTTTGAATGTTTTATATCAGCGTAAATTACCGGGTTAAACGGAAAACTTTGTGAAAGGGTTGTATTTTTTTATTGAATAAGCACACTATAATGATCAATGGCTTTTTATCATCCAATATTACCATGTATATTAACGCCGTAAACCGTTTCGCTGATTATGAAAAGCCTAAATAATATTTGCGCAGCCCTGCTGCTTTTTTTGCTAACAATCTGGTGTGAAAACACTAATGCCCAGGAGGTGCAAGCCGGTAAAAATTTCAGAGTGATCGGTTACCTGCCAGCCTTTGGGATGCGTATTGGTGGTAATGTTAATTTTGATTTTGGGCGGATAAATTACCTTAATATCGCATTTGTCAATCCGGATTCCACTGGTAATTTCAATGTTTCACCCGCGATAAGTACAATTGTTAACGCGGCCCATGCAAAACATACAAAGGTGTTGATATCCATAGGCGGTGGTTCGGCTCCGGCTTATTATTCAAAGTTACTGTCAGACACGCTGCGTAATGTCTTAATAACCAATTTGGTAAACCTTGCTGTTAAATACAACTTGGATGGAATAGATGTTGACCTGGAGGGTGAACGCATTGACAATAACTACGAGGCTTTTGTGACCGGACTATCGGCGAGTTTAAAACCCAAAAGTAAATTAATTACGTCAGCTGTAGCCACGGCCTACAAATCGCGTTATACCGACAAATCACTGGCTGTTTATGATTTCATAAACATCATGTCGTACGACAAAACCGGGCCATGGCGACCGCAGGATGCAGGTCCGCACGCGCCTTATGACATGGCTGTGGCCGATTTGGATTACTGGACTAATACCCGCCATATTGCAAAAGATAAGCTGAGCCTCGGCTTGCCTTTTTATGGATATGGCTTTGGTACCGGTGCACCGACCGATATCAACTTTAAAAACCTGTTAATCCAATATCCGGGTGCCGAAAATACCGACCAGTTTACCGTACCCGGCGGTGGGGTAATTTACTATAACGGCATCACAACTATTAAAAACAAAACCACGCTTGCCCTGCAAAAGGCAGGTGGCATAATGATATGGCAATTATTGGGAGATGCCGAGGGAGATAAGTCGCTTTTAAACGTAATCAACAACACCATCAGCAGCGTTAAATAATTGTGATTTCAACAGTATTTTTTGAATAATTTTGAAATCCGGCGTATTAAACACATCTTTAATAACCCAATTTAACCGATAAATATATTGAAACGGCTAATTGCCATAACCTTGCTGTCATTACACCTGTTTAATATAGGCGGGTATTTAGCGCTATATCAATATTTTTCGTACAAATCCGACAAGTTTTTTAACGAGCAAACCAGCAAAAACAAATATAACATTCACGACCTTACCGAAATTAAAATACCGGTGGATATGCCAACCGTTACGGAATGGCCGACTTACGAGAATGTGAGCGGGCGCATACAATTTGAAGACGCCAGTTACAATTATGTAAAAATGAGGGTAACGCGTACAGCCATTTACCTGATGTGCGTACCGAATTATGAAACCACCCGTTTAGTTGGCCATAACGTTATTAGTGCAAAACATATAAAAGATATTCCTGTACCCAAAAAGGATCATGTACCATTTGGTAAAATAAACGCTATTGAAAAATTTCAGTTTAACTTTATACAGTTTGCTTTTATTGTACCCGCTAAAAGCTTAAAAACTTTCGCTATTCAGCCCGTTCAAAGGGTACAATCAAATTCCCGGGACATCCCGGAGCAACCGCCAAAATCTGCCTGTTAATTCCTGCATTTATTTTTTCCGGAAAGGCTGTTACTGCTGCCAGCAATTTATTGCGTTACTTTTTTGAGTTTATTTTCATCTGTCTTGTTAAAAGGCGCAAACTCTTACACCGCATTAATTTATCGCGCAGCCAAAATACTTAAACCGTCTTTCCGGCCATTTCTCAAATTCTATTTCCTTAAAAAGACTATGGCACACATACCAGTTGAAGCACATCTGCCGGGTATTACCGGCTTGTTAGAATATCGTAAAGACACTGCTCAGCCAATTCGCGAGCTTACCCAGATTTTATTGCGTGGACCATCCACACTTACCGAAGGCGAGCGCGAATTGATTGCCACGGTAGTATCAAACGGCAACAAATGCAAATTCTGTACTGCCGCCCATACCGCTGCAGCCGATTTATATTTAGGCGATAAAGAAACATGCGAAATGGTCAAAACCGATATCAGTTCAGCACCGGTTAGCGAAAAGATGAAAGCCCTGCTGATAATTGCTGATAAAGTGCGGGAAGGCGGCAAGTTAGTGACCACGGCGCATATTGAAAAAGCCAAAGCCGAAGGCGCAACCGACCTTGAGATACATGATACTGTTTTAATAGCCGCGCTTTTTTGCCTTTATAATAAATATGTTGATGGCCTGGGTACCGCACTGCCCGAGGAAGCCGGCTACTTTGATGTGCTGGCCGATCGCCTGATTAACCATGGTTACATGCGCTTGCCGCAAGGATACGATCATTTAAAGAAAACTAATTGAATACTGAATAAACAACTATAGATCAGGTTTTTAAAACCAAGGAATTTAATATTAAGCAAAATTCTTTATAACCTTAGAATACAAAAATGGAGACATTAACTATTGACGTAGCCGAAAAGGCACAAATAAAATCGATTACCCTTTTTACCTTGTTTGTGATCTGTTTTTTAATTACTGCATTCGGCGGGGTAGTTTCAACACTTATGTCAACTTATTTACCGGCTGTAGTAAAAGATATGCCGGGCGACAATACCGCGGAACAGCTAAATTACCTGAGCGGCCTTGTCAATTCCCTGTTTATTTTTGGCTGGGCAGCAGGTGGCTTTCTTTGGGGACTTATCAGCGACAAAATAGGCCGAAAAAAAGCAATTATACTGGCTACAGCCAGCTATGGATTGTTTACCATACTCACCGGTTTTATGACAGGCTGGGGCGGTATTATGGTTTGCCGTTTCATGAGCGGCTTTGGCGTAGGCGGCGATTTAGTTATTGTTTTTACCTTAATCAGCGAGGTTTGGCCACAAAAAAGCAAAGCTGTTTACATAGGTATTCTATCCATTTCGTTCCCGGTCGGCATATTTTCTACGGGCCTTACCCGGTACCTGGCGACGTCGTGG
This sequence comes from Mucilaginibacter flavidus, assembly GCF_024055575.1. Lineage (GTDB taxonomy): Bacteria > Bacteroidota > Bacteroidia > Sphingobacteriales > Sphingobacteriaceae > Mucilaginibacter > Mucilaginibacter flavidus. The sequence goes on from NZ_JAMXOE010000006.1 coordinate 4,228, forward strand.
CGTGAGGCGTTTTATGCGGGTGGGGTTCCGATTTTACTGGCACTGCTTACGTATTTGTTTATTTCAGAATCAAGTATATGGGTAAAAGACCGGTCGGATGATTTAAGCAAGCCAGAAACGGTAAACCAGCTATTTTCGGCTACAAACCGCAAATCACTTTTCATTGGTTCGGTAATTTTTGGCGCCATGCTTATCGGTTTATGGGGCATATTTTCGTGGATGCCAACCTGGATACAGAGCCTGGTACAAGGCGATGGCAGTAAGCAGGCCGGTTTAAGTATGATGTTTTTAGGCATGGGCGGCTTGGGCGGCGGCTTTATCTCGGGCTGGGTAATGAATTTAATGGGACTGCGAAAATCGCTGATAGCTTGTTTTGCAGTATGTACTGCAATGGCTTTTCTATTGTTCAAAACCAATTCGACTTTTTCGCCGGTTATCTACGCGGAAATTGCTGCTCTGGCAGTGTTTTTTGGGATAAGTCAGGGAGTACTATCGGTTTACATTCCGCATTTGTTCCCTACAAGCGTGCGTGCTTCGGCTACGGGTATTTGTTTTAACGCCGGCAGATTACTTACGGCTACTGCTGTATTGTTTGTTGGGGTGCTGGTAATTACCTTAGGCGGATACGGTAACGCCTTATTTATATTCTCGCTGGTGTTTTTACCGGGATTATTTATTGTACTTTTTGTAAAGAATATACAACCGGGTGACCACCCTTGAAAAAAGATACAAGAGGTTAAGAGTCAAGAGCCAAGAGAGAGAAAACGCAGATATTAGCTGTTTCCAGGTTATCGCATGGGCCTTTTTATCTTGACTCTTGGTTCTTGATTTCTTGACTCTTGTCCTAAAATTTATATAAAAATTAAATAACATGGCACATATTAAACTTGATAATGAATTGCCCGGTATACGCGGGCTGATGGCTTACCGGCCGGAGATGGCCGAGCCTTTGAATGCATTGGCAGAAGTGCTTTTGCGGGATGATAACAATACGCTAACCCGAGGCGAACGGGAATTAATTGGGGCCTACGTATCGTACCTGAACGATTGCTTTTTTTGCCAGAATGTGCACGGTGCTTTGGCCGGGCATTACCTAAAATGCGATATTGATGAAGTTGAACAGATTAAACAGGACTTCCAATCGGCAGAAATATCGCCTAAAATCAAGGCGCTGCTGAGCATTGCCGGCAGTGTTCAAAAAGGAGGGAAGCAGGTTACCGCTGGCCAAATTGAAAACGCGAAAGGCGCCGGCGCAACCGATATTGAAATACACGATACGGTGCTGATTGCTGCCTCGTTTTGTATGTTTAACCGCTATGTTGACGGCCTGGGTACCTGGGCGCCACAGGATAAACAATTTTATGTTGAACGGGCGCCACGCAGGGCCGAAGAAGGGTATAAATCAAGCGTTTATCGCTAAAATAATAAAACAAAACCATGGCACACATAGCACTAAAAAACGAAGAACTGCCAGGCATAGTAGGCCTGCTAAATTTTAGGCCCGAAACCGCCCGGCCATTGCTTGACCTCGCGGAGACACTTTTACGCGGCCCTTCAGACCTTACCAGTGGCGAGCGCGAAATAATAGCAGCATCGGTTTCGTATTGGAACCAATGTCATTTTTGCCACACGTCGCATGCTGCCGCTGCTTGCGCACATCTTGGCGCCGGGCTTGGTTTTATTGACGAAATAAAAGCAGGCTTGCCAAATACCCCGGTTTCGAATAAGCTGCGGGCTTTGTTGCACATTGCTCACCAGGTGCAAAAAGGCGGTAAAAATGTGTCGGATGCTGATGTTGCCGCGGCCCGCGAAGCCGGTGCAAATGACAGCGAAATACACGATGCGGTGCTTATTGCCGCTGCCTTTTGCATGTTTAACCGCTATGTAGATGGCCTGGGCACCTGGGCGCCGCAGCCAAATGAAGCTTACAAGGAAATGGGTGAGCGGATGGCTTTTGTTGGGTACGGAAAATCGTAGGTTTTTAGAACCAAGAGCCACGAATCAAGAGCCAAGATAGAAATGCCGGCAGTTTTCTTGACTCTTGGCTCTTGGCTCTTTTTTAATATTATTTGATAAAACCCTGTAAATCTCTATATTCAGTTCGCCAATATTAACCTGATTTTTTAAATGAAAAATACTACAACAAGTCCTTGGATATTTTGGACAGGCTTTTGTTTACTGCTTATCCCCGGGCTGGTACATGCTTACCTGTTGATGCCTTTTCCGGGTAGCCAGGATCTTAATGCTATAACCGCGTCATACTATCTTGAAAAAATAGTGACCCCGTTGCGCATTGCCGGTGCTTTAATAGTGCTTTACTATATCATAAAATACTTTACAGGCAACTCCACCAAAAACAAGATTATAAAAGTTGCCTGCTTAGTGCTGTTTTTGGGAAGTTATTATGTGAGCGATGTGATGTACAAAGCTGAAAGCATGTTCGAAGAACCGAAAACTGTAAAGTTTGCCGATGCTGCCGGCAATCATGTGCCGGGCAATATGGTGATATTGGGAGTGGTAAATAATGGCGTGGCAAAGGCTTATCCACTTGTTTACCTGGGTTATCACCACAAAGTGCAGGACGATGTAGGCGGCGAACCGGTGTTAGTTACCTATTGTACCATGTGTCGTACCGGTCGCGTGTATAGCCCTGTCGTTAACGGCAAACGGCAGCAGTTCAGGTTAGTTGGAGCCAGGCATTATAACGCAATAATTGAGGATGAGTCCACAAAAACCTGGTGGTACCAGGCAACGGGTATAGCGGCAGTTGGGGCATTGAAAGGGACTCATTTAAAAGAACTGAATTACGAACAGTCGACCCTGGCATCGTGGCTGGAGAAATATCCTGGCTCGCTGATCTTGCAGCCCGACAATCACTTTAAGACGGATTACGCCGACCTGGAAAACTACGATAGGATACAAGCCATCGACCGTGACAGCACTGTAAAAAATAAAGACACTATATTAAGGAAAAGCTGGGTACTGGGTGTTATCATAAACAACCAGGCAAAGGCATACAACTGGCGTAAGCTGGTTAAAACAAAAGTAATAAACGATAATTTTGCCAACACTCCCACTATGATTGGCCTTGAAAATGATAGTCTTACATTTCACGCGTACAATCGTATGGTAAAAGGGCGCGAATTACATTTCAACCTTGACTCTGTTGGCAGGCTTACAGATAAAGAAACCGTATCAACGTGGAACTGGAACGGCTTGTGTACCGACGGCTTAAATAAAGGCATACAATTGGATAAAATACAGGCTTACCAGGAATACATGCACTCATGGAAACATTTTCACCCAAAAACACTGTTTGAATAGTACCAAGGCCAGCAGCAAGTAAATATAACAGAGCCCGGTAAGCTTAAAGTGACCGGGCTCTGTTACGAAATAGAAACCTGAATTTATTTCAATCCTTATCTGCGCAAATTTTCCCCTTACCTGCGCACTTATCACAAACCTCGTAATTAGGTATGCTGCGGGTGTGGCTGTTTGATACGCTTTCAATTTCGGTGTGCCTGTTGCCATGGCTGTCAATAGAATAGCTACCGGGCACGGTGTACGAATATGTTGTAACTATAGGCTTGCTTAAAACTTTACGCCCACCGCATTTAGGGCATACCTCGAAATTTTTGCAGGGTTTTTCGCCCGGCAAATCGCCGTAAACAATTATAGCGCCCCGGGGAAGGTTTGCGGGTAAGGTATAAACAGGCTCTGGTGCAATAACCTGGCCATGGTCAAGTCTTATAGCTGTACCCGCAGGGTTGTAATATAATCCGTCGAACATATCACCTTTGCTGTCCCAACTTCCGGTAAACCTGTAGCCGTTATTAAACCGGTAGGTGCCGTTAACAATTGCGTTTGCATAAAAATTTCCTTCGAGTATATCACCGTTGGCAAAGGCCATGGTGCCTTTTCCCTGCCTACGTTCATCTACAAAATTGCCGGTATAAACATTCCCGCTTGGAAATTTGAAGGTACCGAAGCCTGTTTCACAATCACCGTTGATGCAACCCGCATTTGTTCCTTTTATTTCTTTCCAGTCTGCTGCGTTCACTTTGGCCGGTCCGGCTGCCGATTTTACCCCTTTGCTGTAAAGCACCGCTTCGGTTTTGCCGCTTTTATAGGTTATAACGCCTTGCCCGTCCTCTACGCCGTTGCTGAATGAGCCTGTATAGGTGTAGTCGTCATACTTCATCGTTCCATGGCCATCGGGCTTGCCATTTTTAAACTCGCCATTGTAAACGCACCAGCCAAAATCGTAAACTCCTTTACCGGTGGTGCAATCGCCGCTTTTGCATTGGGCGCCGGCAAGCTTAACTGCAAACAATAAAACAAACAAACAATACAGCCGTGCCATCGTCATTAATTTTTTGTGCCCAATTCCTTTGCCTTTTGATTATCGGCATCAGACATTGCTATATTGCCTTTAAACTTGTAAACCGCCGAACGTAGCGAGTAATACATATAATTATCAGGGAAAAGTTTAAGCCCATCGTTTATTGCCGCTATTGCATCATCATAACGCTCCATATTGCTGTAGGCGGTAGCTTTTAGCAGGTAGCCATCGGCGTTTACTTTATCCATTGCTATTACCTTTTCGGCCGCGGCCAGGCCTTCGGCGTTTTTATCGGTTCCTAATAAAATTTTTGCATAAACAGTGTAATAACTTGCTATCCTGTTGTTTATGGAAATGGCTTTTTCGATATTTTGCTGGGCGGGCGGGTAATTGCGTTGTTTTTGATAAAGCTTAGCTAATTCATAGTAGGCATCGTCAAAATTTGCATCAATAGTTTTTGCCTGGTTATAATCTGCCATTGCCTTATCGGCAGCGCCTGTTTCAGCATAAAGAATACCCCGGTTAACCAAAGCATATTTCTGGTCTTTATTAAGTTCTATAGCTTTTGAATAGTCAGCCATAGCTTCGGCATTTTTACCAAGCTTGTGATTGGTTGAGCCTCGCATATTATAACCTTCGTCGTTATCGGGTATCATTTCTATAAACTTGTTGTAATCGGTAAGCGCATTCTCATAACGGCTTATCGAGGCAAAATCTTCAGCACGGCTTAGATAAGCAAAAGGAAAGTCAGGCTTCAATTGTATCGATTTGCTGTAGGCGCCGATTGCCAACTGTATTTTGTTCTGGTCGTCGAGGACATTGCCTTTAATAACATAAAGTATAAATACATCATCGTGTTTAGTAATGGCGGCGTCCATAATGGTAAGCGCTTCATCATCACGGCTAAGTGCCATAGCGGCTTTAGCTTTTGTAATATTCAGGTCGATATTATCGGGGGCAATGCCGAGACCGCGTGTAGCGACATCATAACCCTGTTGGGCTTTATTGCTGCGTAAATAAAGCTGGCTAAGCACGTTGATGGCGTTAACGTTTTTGCCATCGGCGGTAATGATTTTCTCAAATGCAGCAATTGCTTCGGGGTATTTGCCCTGTTTTGCAAGTTCCAGCGCCGCCTGTTCTTCAGGCGATTGGCAAAATGCTGTTATGGATAAAATAAGGCAGCTAATGGTGATAAGTATCTTTTTCATAACAGGTTTTTTTTTGACTGAATTAATCATAACAAAAATGGCTTTGATTATGGCGGCAGACAATAATACATATGTAGTATTTTGATGTGGTGATGGCGATTTTTATGGTAGAGAACGCAATATTTTGCACATTAAACAAGATAGGTTTACAATTACCCCGGAGGTTATACCTGGTTTAAATAACTCATCGTAAATTAATAAGAATATCGATAAAAAATATCAACTACAATCAGTTATTAATATCCGCTTAATACCTAAAAAGTATATCCCCCATTATGGGTGATATTTTGACGCTATTTTTTGTTGATTTTTAAACTGATATCCATATTTTTAGCAACGCACATTATCATTACCGCCGCTACCTTATTTTGATGAAACTAAACAGTTACTTAAACATGATAAATTTAAAAAGGGGATTATACATCATTGCCGTTTTTATAATTACCTCCTGCAACAATTTATCAAACAAAAGCAACATAAACCTGCCACCGGCATTTAAAGAACCGGTTATCCAGCCATTAAAGTTCAGCAAAACAAAAAAAATAAACTGGGATGCTATTGTAACTGCACATGTACAACCCCTGTTCCGCAACCTTGATTTTAACAAATTGCCCGCTGAAACTTATGATACGACTGATTATAAACCATTTTCGAAGCCGGTTGAGCAGGCGACATTAAATTTCAAAGCACTACCCACTAAAAACCTTGATATAGATTTACTGCCGGCAAAGCCGCTGAAATTTAAAACCTACATTTTACAGCCGCCTAAACTTATTAAACGGGGACCGCTTGCCCGGGTAAATTCATCGCAGCTTATTTACGATTTTGGCGATATCCCCGGCCCGCAGGGCAATTCGGTTTCGTGCCTTTATACAGATCATGATGGTTTTTTGTGGTTTGCAACCTTCCAGGGCGGCCTTTTCAGGTACGATGGCGAAAATTTGCAGCAGTATCTCCCAGGTCCGCTTGATTATAGTATCGATTGTATTTTACAGGATAAGCAGGGGCAAATCTGGATAAGTGAGTTTGGTGGTGGCATATCGGTACTGGATATTAAAAATGGCATCATTAAAAAAACTGGTGTGGCGCAGGGCTTGAATAGCGACAAGCCCAACCGGATGATGATGGATAACGAGCAACGGATATGGGTAACTTATAGCACCGGCGGCGTTGATATACTGGATACACAATTATCGATTGTAAAATTCCTGGGTAAAGAAAACGGATTATCAACCGCGCTGGGGACAGTATCGACGCTTGAGGACGACAAGGGAAGTATATGGATCAGTACGTTAGGCGGTGGCCTGAATATCGTCGACCCGGTTAATAAAAAGATAAAATATCTCGATAAAGCGCATGGGTTAAAATCAGATTCGCTGACATGGTTGGTAAATGATCGCACTAACCATGTTTGGGCGGGCTATGCAGATGGAGTATTAAGCGTATTGGGCAGTGCTGATAACACCATACACAACATAAGAGAGGCACAACTGCCAAAAACTTTTGCCACGTGTTTGTTTGTAAATGATGACGGCAAGGTTTGGTGCGGCACCAACAGCGGCTTGTATATTTTTGATTTAAACAAACGCCTGGTGCGAACCATTAAACAGCATGACGGTTTAAGCAACGCGCTTATCCTGCGGATGGATAAAGATAATAACGGGCATATATGGATAGCGACGAACGGTGGGTTGAATGCAATTAATATTCATAAAACCGTAACCGAACGCATAGGCAGCGTGGGGACGGCCAGCGTATTTGAAGACAAAAACGGGCTGATATGGCAGGGTACAAATGATGGGGTTTATATCGTGAACCGTAAAAACAAAACTATAAGGCATTTGTCCAAATTACAGGGGCTTTTTAATGATACTGTACAGACTATAAGAGAAATACAGGGCGAAGTATTTATTTGCACTAACAATGGCCTGGATATAATTGATTCGGCGCACACTTCAATAGCTCATTTTGGTACTGAAGAAGGGTTTACTAACAGGAAAATTTTATCGGCAGCTGCTGATAAAAAGAACAGGCTGTGGATAGGCGGCGACCAGGACGGGTTGGATGTACTTGACCTTGGTGATTTAAGCCTAAAGCATATTGGCAAAGCAAGGGGATTAAGCAACGGGCAAAATATTGATGATATTAAGCTTGATCAGCAGGGCAATATATGGGTATCTACGCGTATCGGCGGTATAAATGTTATTGACCCGGATACATGGACTATAAAGTCGATAAATGCCACTAACGGCGTGAAAATGCTGCAAGCCGACGATAGTGGCAATATGTGGATAGGAACGGCAAAAGGCATTTTAATAAATGCTGCGAAAGACAACGAGTTAATATCCTTTTCTACGCCGCAGGGTCTCGTAGATGAGCGGGTAATTTCACTGATAAACCGTAACGGCAAAATGTATGCAGGCACCAACAAGGGGGTTAGCGAAATAACTCCGCCCGGGGCGGGTGTAACCACCGGGGATGGCTGGAAAGTAAGGTCGTTTGGCGAAGCTAACGGTATTATAAAACGCGCTAGAGGCAATTGGCTGACTGACATAATAACGCGTGATAATTATTTTTGCATGGGCGATTCGGGGCTGATAATGTTGAATCTTTCGCGTAAAAGCGTAGCGGCGCCGCAAGTATACATCAGCGGGCTTAATGTTATGGACGAGCCAGGTGCTTTTATGAACAAAACCGCCTACGATGTAACGGGCAAAGACACACTTTGGCTTAATGAAGATGTATCGTATATCAGCGGTCAGCACCCGGAAACTACCGGGTACACTTCGCAAAGCGGGATAAGATGGGATAGCGTTAAAACACCTTATAACATACCGGTTAATTTGCACGCGCGGTACGACCAGAATTTTATCCAATTTCAGTTTAATACGTTAAACCTCGCCAAACATGATACTACCTGGTATAGGTACCGGTTGCTTGGTCTTGATAAGGATTGGAACCAACTCACCAATTCAACAGCCAGCAGGAACTATTTCAGCCTTGCACCCGGCGAATATACCTTTGAAGTATCAGGCAAAACAATTGACAGGGACTGGACAGCACCGGCACGGTTAAGCTTTACGATCGACCCGCCGTGGTGGCAAAAATGGTGGGCTTATTTAATTTACCTGGGAGTTTTTGCAGGGTTGGTATGGGGCTTCACTCATATACGGGCGCTGCAACTGGTTAAGGATAAACGCAGGCTGGAGCAAAAAATAACAGAACGCACCGAAGAGGTGATGCAACAAAAAGAGGAAATTGAAACCCAGCGCGATCACCTTGAAAAGATGGTGGATGAGCTGAAGGTGGCACAATCACAACTGGTTCAGAGTGAAAAACTGGCATCGTTAGGTGAATTGACCGCTGCTATTGCGCATGAAATTCAGAACCCGCTTAACTTTGTAAATAACTTCTCGGAAGTAAGTATCGAGATGCTGAACGAACTGAAAGAGGCACAACAAAAAGAAAACCGGGATTTGGAGGATGAAAAAGATCTGTTTGACACGCTGGAGCAAAACCTGGATAAAATACAATTTCATGGCAAACGTGCCGACGGCATTGTTAAAACCATGCTGCAACACTCGCGTAACAACAGCAGCGAACGTGAACCAATCGACATTAACGCATTGACAGATGAGTACATGAGGTTATCATACCATGGGCTGCGCGCTAAGGATAAGTCATTCAACGCAGGCATGCTGATGGACCAGGGCAATAAAATACCTAAGCTAAATATCGTTCCGCAGGAGGTTGGCAGGGTTATGCTAAATATATTTAATAATGCGTTTTACGCGGTCCATCAAAAAAGCAAGCTAAATATTCCCAAATACCAGCCGCAGGTAACGCTATCCACCCGCGCCGAAAAAGGGTTTGTGAGCATAACCGTTAAGGATAATGGCACAGGTATACCCGACAGTATAAAGGACAAAATAATGCAGCCCTTTTTTACCACCAAGCCAACTGGGGAAGGTACAGGGCTGGGCCTTTCATTAAGCCATGATATTATTGTGAAAGGTTATGGCGGCGATATACGTATTAACACCAAAGAAGGGGAGTTTACTGAGTTTACGGTGATGATACCGGTGTAGGTAGAATAAGACTAAAAATTTCCGCGATTTTTTAGATCCAAAAACATGGAACAGGTTAATTTAAAATAAATTACAGCACAGCGTACACAAGTGTCAAATTTTATCACGTTTGATTATCAGCAACTTACAAATGTCAGAAAATTAAAGTAATTGATAATCAGAACGTTCCATAGTGTTCGGGGTGTTCCGCATGTTCAAAAATGGAACGCTTTGCCGGAATGTATTCACTTTAAACGGTCTGCACCCAGTAAAAGCCTGCTAAATCTGTGGAAGGAATTCCCCGATAATTACTTAATTGTCTAATAATCAATATATTAAATATTGTTAAAAACTTAAATGGCTGATAATTAGTATGTTCCGTAGTGTTCGGGGTGTTCCGCGTGCAAAAATGGAACGCTTTGGAACACTTATGCTTCTTCCTTAAAATAAACCTTATAATAATTCATTGCCTTGCCATCATCAAAACCTTTCTCAATCAGGTCCTTATTGCCGTGGATGTAAATGTGGAAATTCTTATCCAGTTTTAGCACGCTTTTATAAACTTTAGCCTGCTTCTTAACGGCGTTGTCTGATATTTCGAAGGTATCGGAGATAGGGGTATCAAACTCCTGTTCGTATTGGTTCTTGAAGTTTTTGAACGATTCTATTGCCTGCGGGTTGCCGATTACTTCACCCGTAAACTCATCCATATCAAAAGTTTCTTTTTCCTTAAAATATTTCATGGAGCGATTTAGCAGGTCAATTTTATCCGCTTTGCTCATTTCAAACTCATCATCCAGTTTATTGGTGACAAAGTTTTTGTAAACGCCCAGCGCATTGCTGGTTTGGTTGTAGCTATCGTTGCGAATTTTTAGCTGCAGGAAATTGTCTTTCCAATATACAGCGGCATCACTGCTGCCATTGCCGTTTTTATCAATTACTACCACTTTATAGCCGTTCTCTTTTTCAATGTTGAAAATCAGCGCGCCTTTGTCAAGCTTGTTAATATTGATAGCATTTTCCTCGTAATCAACCTGGAAACCGCCTTTGTCAGGGTAAACTTTCAGGTAAGTCTCTTTATTTTCGGATTTGAAGATGCCTATACAATCCAGTGGGTTACCCTCAATCTGCACCTTGTTAAAGTAAACCACGTAAAGTTCGCCGCCTTTTATATTGGGATGCGTGGTTACCTTAAAAAGGAACTTGGCAATCAGCTCAGATGCTTCATGAAATTTTTCTTTTTGCTCGAATATCCTGGTAACAAAATGGTGGATTTCGTTTAGGGCAAGGTCGCCGCTGCTGTGGGTGAGATGGTAAACCTCGTTCGCTTTTTCAAATGGCTTTAGAAAATACTGCATCAAAAGGTTGGGGATAACGTCGTCCTTTAATTCGAGCGGGTTATCAGATAGCGAATACAACTCATTTATCGACGGGTTGCCGACATGATGTACAGAAATAGTATCGAGCGAAGCTTCAAAAAAGGTTACCATAATAGGGCGAAAGTAGCTTTTTTAGTTCATGGTTCATAGTTGATTGTTCATAGCCGGAAATCACATCGAAGCGTAAGAAAGCTGTTTTATTGCGAAAGAATGCTACCAAATGCCGAACTTTGCGCCCTGTTTATCCGCTTGCTTCGCCGCAAACGCCCTAATGACTAATGACCCAATGACTAATGACCAAACAATCGTCGCCCTTGCCACCCCAACCGGAACCGGGGCTATAGGTATTATCCGCCTTTCAGGACCGGAAGCAATCACTATAGCCAACAGCGTTTTTAAAGGAAAGGATTTAACCAAACAGGCATCGCACACCATTCATTTTGGCAGCATTACCGATGGCGATATGATATTGGACGAGGTTTTGGTTTCGTTATTTATAGCCCCGCGTTCTTACACCAGAGAAAACGTAGTTGAGATTTCATGCCATGGTTCGGCGTACATAATTGAATCAATTATAAAACTGCTGATAAAGAAGGGGGCGAGGTCGGCTAAAGCAGGAGAGTTTACATTGAGAGCTTTTCTCAATGGTCAGCTGGATTTATCGCAGGCAGAGGCTGTTGCTGATTTAATCGCATCCAACTCCAAAGCATCACAACAGGTGGCCTTAAACCAGCTTAGAGGCGGCTTTAGCAATCAATTACAAGCACTGCGCGAGCAACTGGTACAATTCGCCTCGCTGATTGAGCTGGAACTGGACTTTGCCGAAGAAGATGTAGAATTTGCCAACCGCGATCAGCTTAAAAAGTTGATTAACGAAATTAACCGGGTAATTGGCAGTCTTATCCGGTCGTTCGAATTGGGTAATGCCATAAAGCAGGGTGTAAATACCGTAATTGCTGGTCGACCAAACGCTGGTAAATCAACGCTTTTAAACGCTTTACTCAATGAGGAGCGCGCTATAGTCAGCCATATCCCCGGTACCACCCGCGATACTATTGAAGAAGTCCTGAATATACAAGGAATCAATTTCAGGCTGATCGATACTGCCGGTATCCGTGAGGCCACTGATACCATAGAGCAGATCGGGGTGCAGCGGACGATGGAAAAAATCAGCCAGTCGGCATTGTTGATTTATGTTTACGATGCATCTGAAATGACAGAAAAACAGCTGAACCAGGATATTGAAAGCCTGCAGAAGCCTGGCATTAATATGCTGTTGGTGGCCAACAAAATTGATTTATTAAATGGTGCGCCTATCCTGCTGGATTTCCCTGCCTATGGCCTCTCAAACTTAATCTTTATATCAGCTAAAGAAAAACTCCATATCGACGAATTGAAAAGCAGTATTTATAACGCTGCCATAAAAAGCCGGCTGAACGATGATGAAACGCTGGTAACCAATATCCGCCACCTGGAGGCGCTGCAAAAAACCGAAGAAGCCTTAAGCCGCGTACTTAACGGCATGGATACCGTAACTTCTGATTTTTTAGCGATGGATATTAAACAGGCTTTGCACTATCTCGGCGAAATTACCGGGGCAGTTACTACTGATGATTTGCTTGAAAATATTTTTAGTAAGTTTTGTATTGGCAAATAGGACGTGCACAATAGCCAATATTTGCGAACGTTTCCGACAAGTAAACATCTCACTGTTAATAAGGTATGGCAATTCTTCTGGTCCAAGCTCTTGGGTAATTGTGCCTGTTTTTCCGACTTTTGTTAGCCAGTTGTTACTCAAAAACATATGAGCGTCCAGGTTATAAAATGATCCACGAATATCCGCTGGGCGGTAAGCCGCCTATGATGACCCACCTGTTTGAAAATGTAAAGGGACATCGGATCATCGCCGCTAAAGGCGCACCCGAAGCGTTGATCAACATCAGCCATTTAAACAGCAGCGAAAAGAAACAGATAGCAGGAGCAATTGAGGTGCTTGCCTCAGAGGGTTACCGGATATTGGCGGTGGGCGAAGCTGATTTTCCGGGAAGCGACTTCCCGGTTACCCACCAGGGATTTCATTTTGTATTTAAAGGGCTAGTCGCCTTTTATGCGCATCTGTTAGATATCCTGATCGATCAATGCGCTGACGGGAACTGGAGAATTGAACTGGAATGAGAATACGGTAACGAATCATTCCATCATAAAAAAGAGTTCAAGGTGAAACAGAATAAAATATTGTATTAAATGAAGCTATATTATAGTATCTTAAAAGCGATGTATGGACGGATTTAACCTAAAGCGCATAGGGATCATCATGCGGCCGGAACCCGGAAATGAGCTGGAGATCAAAGGCGTATTAAATCCGGCGGCCATACGTGGACCTGACGGCGACCTGTATTTATTTCCGCCGCTGGTTGGGAAAGGGAATTATTCCCGCATAGCAAAAGTAATGTTCGACGAAAAGGGTGACCCAGTTGCGGTTAAACGGCTGGGTCACCTATTTTGAGCCGATCGGGCAATATATCATGACCTATACTGCTTTTTCGTCAAAGGGGCCGCGCACATTGCTTTAGCGGTGTCAAAAGACCTGTTACAATGGGAACGCCTGGGCCTCGCCGATTTTGCAGATTATAAACAGATCACTTTTAATGACGTTTGTAATAAGGATGCCTGCATCTTCCCCAAACCCATGACCAGCCCGCATGGCGACACTTCCATTGTGATGCTTCATCGGCCCTTATTTCCCGGTACCCTGCCGGAGGATATCATGTGCGACACTGACGACCGCAGGGTCAGGGTCCACCATGAATGTATCTGGATATCGTATAGCGATCTCATGCTAAACGGCCGTGAGGCCGAACACCTGCAGGAGTTTGAATCTAATAGTACGCTGGCATTGCCAGAGGCGGCATGGGAAAAGATCAAGATCGGTGCAGGAACACCTCCGGTTTTATGCAAGCACGGCTGGCTGCTGGTCTATCACGGTGTCCACCAAAAGCTACCTGTCGGTGATCGGTCACACCATTTGGTTTATTCAGCAGGCGTAATGATCTTAGGTATAGATCAGCCGGATAATATCTTATACCGGTCCTCGCATCCCATATTAGAGCCGCAACTTTTAGAAGAACGTGTCGGGATTGTCCAAAGCGTGGTTTTTCCTACCGGTATTGACCGGCCTGACGATCTGGGTACACCCAACCGTTTTGACATTTATTATGGAATGGCTGATAATTATATAGGGGTAGCGCGATTGGATATTCCTGATGAATTGCTAATGGGTTAAGGTTTAACGGAGACCGTTATACTTAGGCCGTTCAGTTTTTATACAGAATTAAATGATCAGCAATTGACAATCAAGTGAATTAAATTTAAAAGCGATTGGTAATTATTCTCTATTTTTGCAGAAGTTTGAAAAAGTTTGCGGCCATATTGCTTTTAACAGCCTACCTGTTCTCAACAACTGAACTACACCAGTTGCTGAAATTGCCTGTGGTGTTTGAGCACTTTGCCGATCACCGGAAGGGGAATAAGAACATTTCATTTCTGCAGTTCCTGAACATGCACTACATGCATGGCAGCCCGAAGGATAAAGACTACAGCGAGGATATGAAACTGCCTTTCAAAACGGCGGATAATTGTGCAGCCACGGTTTCGCCCGTGGTAATTCCGCGACTGGTTCATATTTTCGGTACCCATGTTATACACATTCCTGAAAAGGAAGTGCATATACCCCAGGATGAATTGATCCCATCGTCCTATTTATCCCGTGTCTGGCAACCGCCAAAATCTTGTTAATTAGTGTTCCATTCAATTTTATGAATAGTGCTTAAGCATAGTTATTTCTGCTATGCGGTACTTTTTGAATTACTAATTTTTCAAGATCATATTTTATGTTAAATCATATTATCGCTTTTTCCGTGAGGAATAAGCTGATCGTGGGGCTTTTTATCATTGCTCTGATCGGCTATGGCAGCTATCAATTCACAAAGCTGCCCATTGATGCCGTACCTGATATCACCAATAACCAGGTACAGGTTATCACCATTGCCCCTTCATTCGGGGCTACTGATATCGAACGTTTAGTAACGTATCCTATTGAACAAGCCAACAGCAATATTTCGGGCTTAAAAGAGATCCGAAGCTTTTCGAGGTTTGGCCTTTCACTCGTGACCATCGTTTTTGACGATGCCACCGATATTTACTGGGCAAGGCAGCAGGTAGCCGAACGTTTGCAAAAAGTTCAAAACCAGATACCGGCAGGCATTGGCACACCCGAGCTTGGCCCGGTAAGCACCGGGCTTGGCGAGATTTACCAGTATGTGGTGCGCCCGAAAAAAGGTTATGCCGGGAAATACAACGAAACAGACCTGCGGACCATCCAGGATTGGATCGTTCGCCGGCAGTTACTGGGGGTGAAAGGTGTAGCCGAGGTGAGCAGCTTCGGCGGCAAGCTGAAACAGTATTCCATTGAAGTCGACCCCAACAAACTGCTTTCGCATAATATTACGATTACTGATGTTTTTAAAGCGCTGGAAAACAACAACCAGAATACCGGCGGCGCCTATATCGAAAAAGGGCCAACAGTGCTTTATATCCGTAGCCAGGGATTGATCGGGAGCATGGATGATATCAACAACACGGTGATTAAAAACACAACCGATGGATCTCCGCTTTTTATTAAAGATGTGGCTGATGTTAAAATAGGCTATGCCACCCGCTACGGGGCGATGTGTTATAACGACGAAGGTGAAGTTGCCGGCGCCGTTGTAATGATGCTCAAGGGCGCCAACAGCAGTGAGGTGATCAAAAATGTGAAGGAGCGTATCGTGCAGATCCAGAAAACCATGCCCGAAGGCGTGGTGATCGAGCCATTCCTGGACCGGACCAAAATGGTAAACAATGCCATCGGTACGGTAGAGCGTAACCTGCTGGAAGGCGCGCTGATCGTCGTATTTGTACTGGTATTATTCCTCGGAAATTTCAGGGCCGGCTTGCTGGTCGCCTCTGTGATCCCGCTGGCTATGCTGTTCGCCATTATTATGATGAACCTTTTTGGCGTAAGCGGTAACCTGATGAGCCTTGGCGCCCTGGATTTTGGTCTGATTGTGGATGGCGCCGTAATTATTGTGGAGGCAGTGATGCACACACTTAGTCATAGTAAGCATTTTACAAAGGTTGGTGCATTAGGCCAGGAAGATATGGACAAGGAGGTGAACAGCTCTGCCAGCAAAATGATGAATAGTGCCGTTTTTGGACAGATCATCATCCTGGTGGTTTATCTGCCAATCTTCACTTTACAGGGCATTGAAGGCAAAATGTTTAAGCCTATGGCGCAAACGGTAGCCTTTGCTTTATTGGGTGCTTTTATTTTATCACTTACCTATATCCCTATGATGAGCGCCGTGTTCCTGAGTAAGAAGATCAAGCATAAGCCCAATTTTTCGGACCGGTTGATGGCGAAGGTAGAAAGAGCTTATCAGTCAGCCCTTAACCGGGTAATTGCTTTTCCTAAAGTGATTTTGCTAACTGTTGTGGGGCTGTTTATATTTTCCGCTTATGTGTTAACCACGTTAGGCGGCGAGTTTATACCCGCGCTGGAAGAAGGTGATTTTGCGGTGGACACAAGGGTATTAACGGGCAGCAGCCTCAATACAACCATCGCCAATACCCAAAAAGCGGCTCATATCTTAAAAACACAATTTCCTGAAGTAGAAAAGGTGGTGACGAAAATAGGCAGCGGTGAAGTACCGACGGACCCGATGCCGATGGATGCCAGTGATATGATGGTGATCCTAAAACCCAAGGAAGAGTGGACATCAGCCAAGACCTTTAATGAACTATCTGAAAAAATGGGAAAGGCTTTACAGGCTGTTCCGGGCGTTACCGCGGGCTTCCAGTTCCCGGTACAAATGCGTTTTAACGAACTCATGACGGGTGCGCGCCAGGATGTAGTTTGTAAAATATTTGGTGAAGACCTGGATACTCTTGCAACTTATGCTAATAAGCTGGGTAAGATCATCAATACCGTAGATGGCGCTAAAAACCTGTATGTGGAGGCGGTTGCAGGTATGCCGCAAATCATCATCAACTACAATCGTAATGCCATTGCACAGTATAACCTCAATATTACCGATATAAATAAGGTGGTGAATACCGCTCTTGCCGGACAAAGTACCGGCACCCTGTTTGAAGGCGAAAAACGCTTTGAAGTAGTGGTAAGGATGAGCGGCGAGCAGAAAAAAAACCTGAAGGATATCCAAAACTTACTCATCCCGACACCGCAAGGAACCCAAATCCCATTATATCAATTGGCAGATGTACAGATCAAGGACGGCCCCAACCAGATCCAGCGCGAGGATGCCAAACGCCGTATCGTAGTCGGCTTTAATGTGCGTGGCCGGGATGTGCAAACTATTGTAAACGAATTGCAGGCCAAGGTAGATAAGCAACTCAAATTCCCGACCGGGTATTACGTTACCTATGGCGGTGCATTTGAAAATCTGAATGCGGCAAAGCAGCGCTTATTGATTGCCGTTCCCGTTTCGTTGCTGCTCATCTTTCTGTTGCTGTATTTTGCATTCAACTCTATTAAGCATGGATTATTGATCTACTCTGCAATTCCCTTATCGGCTATCGGAGGCATCCTGTTCCTGGCTTTGCGGGGCATGCCATTCAGCATCAGCGCCGGAGTGGGCTTTATAGCCTTGTTTGGGGTGGCTGTGCTCAACGGAATTGTACTGATAGCAGAGTTTAACCAATTAAAAAAAGAAGGAATGACCGATTTGAAACGTATCGTAATAATGGGTACTAAAGTAAGGCTAAGGCCGGTACTCATGACCGCATTTGTAGCCTCGTTGGGCTTTTTTCCGATGGCTATCAGCAATGGTGCAGGAGCCGAAGTACAACGTCCTTTGGCCACGGTAGTCATCGGTGGTTTGCTGATTGCCACTTTTCTTACCTTGTTTGTATTGCCGGTGTTGTATATTATGTTCGAAAAAGCGTTCCTAACAGCACCGGGCAAAAAAACAACTAAAATACTGTCGGTTTTCTTGTTAATGGGCCTCAGTCAGTTTGCAAATGCCCAAACGCCTATAACGCTTAAAGCTGCGTTAGACACGGCTCTAAAAAACAATTTGCAGGTGAAGCACGAACAGTTGAAGGCAAAATATCATCAAATGCTGATCGGCACTTCGGCTAATATCTCCCAGGCAAGCTTATTTGGCGAAGCAGGGCAGATCAACAGCAGCTATACGGATACCAGGTTTGGCATTTCTCAATCCTTCAGCTTCCCAACCATGTACAGCAGGCAAAAGGAACTTTTAAAAGAAGATTGGAAAAACAGTGTATTGAGCGTTGCTGTCAATGAGGCGCTGTTAAAAAAGCAGGTCAGCCAGGTGTACTATACCCTGGTTTATATGGAACAGAAAAAGTTGTTGCTACAGCATACCGATAGCCTGTACCTGGGGTTTTATAAAAAAGCGGAGTTACGGCTGTCTAAAGGAGAAACCAATATACTAGAGAAAACCAGTGCCGAAACCTTACTGGGGCAGGCACGAATGCAATTGAACCAGTTGAAAGAAGATGAAGCCATATTGCAATTACAATTCCAGCTGCTGCTGAATTCAACTAATCTATTCACAATAACGCGTGCCAGCCATAAATTAAGTCTTTCTGCTGCCGAAGACAGCCTGAATTTAAAGGAACACCCGGCGGTAAAATTAATAGCGCAGCAACAACAAATTGCGAATGCCGCAATCCGCGTGGAAAAAAGCAGGCTTTTGCCTGATCTGTCCATCGGATATAACAATACCAGTATCAAGGGTATCGGGGCTGATAATAAGCTGTATAATGGCTCAAACCGGTTTAATTCGGTGCAGGTGGGAATTGGTATCCCCATTTTCGCAGGCGCACAAAAAGCCAGGATCAACAGCGCCCGGGTGAACAAACAGATAGCGGAGAGTAATTTTGCGTTGGAGGTACAAAACATAACATCTGCTTATCGTGCGGCAAATCTCCAATACCAGAAATATCTGCAAACCGTATCCTATTTTGAAAGCAAACCCTTAAAAAATGCCGAATTGATCACCAATACGGCCAACCAGCAAATAGCGGCCGGGAATATCAACTACCTGGAATGGGCGCAGCTGCTTAACCAGGCTACCACGATCAAAAATGATTACTTGGAGGCTGTCCGCAGCCTCAATGAGGCGGTCATACAACTTAACTATTTTTCTAACAACTAAAATTCAGCTCATGAAATCCATAATATATTTATCAGCAATCATATTAACCCTATCAGCCTGCGGCGGTAAAAAACCGGCAGCAGAAACTACAGACAAAGCAGGCAATCCAAATATTGTCACTTTAACAGATGCACAGCTAAAAAATGCATCGATAGCAACCGGTAAGATTGGGCAACAGGAAATCTCGTCCATATTAAAACTCAACGGCAAAATTGACGTTCCCCCGCAAAACATGGTTTCCATCAGTGTGCCTTTAGGCGGGTATTTGAAATCTACCAAACTGTTACCGGGCATGCATGTGAACAAGGGTGAGGCGATCGCGGTCATCGAGGATCAGCAATACATCCAGTTACAGCAGGATTATCTGACCGCGAAAGCAAGGATCGGGTACCTTGAAAATGAATACAACCGTCAAAAGGATCTTAACCAAAGCAAAGCCAGCAGTGATAAAGTTTTTCAACAGGCCGAGGCTGAATACAGGAGCCAACAGGTTTTGATCAGCTCTTTAGCTGAGAAACTGCAGCTTATCGGGATCAACGTGCGAAACATCAGCGCGGCGAAAATATCGCGGAGCGTGAATATTTATTCTCCGATCAGCGGCTTTGTATCTAAAGTAAATGTCAACATCGGCAAATACGTATCACCTACCGAAGTGCTTTTTGAGTTGGTTGATCCGACAGATATCCACCTGGCACTGAAAGTGTACGAGAAGGACCTGGATAAATTATACATCGGTCAAAAGCTGGTCGCCTATACCAATAATGAGCCGGCAAAAAAGCATGCCGGGGCTATTTTACTGATCGGCCGAGACCTTTCCGCCGACAGGAATGCTGATGTACATTGTCATTTTGAAACGTATGATAAAACCCTCGTCCCTGGCACTTATATGAATGCCGAAATACAGGTTAAAAATAGCAAGGCCTCAGTCTTGCCGGCAGATGCAATTATTCAGTTTGAAGGTAAACAGTATGTGTACCGGGTTAGGGGTGGAAACCAGTATGAGATGACTGAAGTAAAAACAGGTGAAAGCGAAAATGGCGCTACGGAAATTATTACGCAGAACAGTGAAACGCTTTCGGGCGTTTATGTTACCAAAGGTGCATACTCGCTGCTAATGATGATGAAAAATAAGGCGGAATAAATGGAATTTTTTC
The DNA here is from genome assembly GCF_024055575.1 of Mucilaginibacter flavidus. Lineage (GTDB taxonomy): Bacteria > Bacteroidota > Bacteroidia > Sphingobacteriales > Sphingobacteriaceae > Mucilaginibacter > Mucilaginibacter flavidus. The sequence continues at coordinate 24,621 of NZ_JAMXOE010000006.1, forward strand.
AAAAAAATCTGTTAACGATGAAAAAAAAATCTAAAATAACACTGACCGTCTTTATGTTCAACATTATCATATTTCCCGGTTGTGAAAAGGCTGTGGTATATAATGGAAATATCAGCGTTACCCTAAAATACAATCAGCAGGCTGTACCAGATATTTACATTTACTACTATTCTGGGATACCTTTAAAAGACAGCTCGGGAAACACCTGATACCACGGAATGCAGCTTTCCGCTGCTGACGGGAGTACTATATTCAGACAATTAACACCGGGTTCATATCACTTTACAGCATCCGGCTTTCTAGAGAAAACCGGTAAAATCATGCGGGCAGATACCGATATTATTGTAAGAAAGCGTTACCGGGACGAAAGTAATTATCAAGTATTGCTTCAGCTTCGTTCAGTTCCGGCAAGATTTGAGAAGTTAATTAAATAACCAATTGGGTACAGGCTTAATTTGGAGAGGGAAATTAATGACCATGTTACGCTTGTATTAATTAAAATATGTGTACAATTCAAAAATTGCTTTAAAGATTTTAGACTCCGCAATATTGTAGAGTCTAAAATTAATTTCGTTATCGATTTCAAAATGATTTTCGATAAGCCTAAAACTTTTTTTTAACTTATACCTTATAATAAATATGTTGGTATTTGAGGAAACTTTTCAAAGTTATTCACATTCTAAACAATGAAAGTATCCTAAAAAAAAGGTCGGATTTTTTGCTGCCTATTTGTAATTCAAAACTTATAACTAACTGATAATCAACGCAAAATTGCTTTCTGTATCGGCAAATAGCCAATAATTATTTTACTCCAGCCTTTAAAGATGATTCCCTTATAATCAACTCCGACCGTAATACAAGGCTATGCGTGTTTTGCAGCTCGCCTGGATTTACTAAATGATTGATGATCATTCTTGCCGCAAACTCGCCCATTTCAAAGCCTTTATAGTCAATAGTTGTTAATTGGGGTTCAACCACGCAGGCCATCTGGTCGTTATTAAAACCTGCGAAGGCTATGTCTCCGGGTATTTTTAAGCCGGCTTTTTTTATTTCGAGCATACAATTTATTGCACAAAAGTCGCTTGCCGCAAATACTGCATCGGGGAGGGGGCGCATTTTTAAGATTTTTTTGGCGGCTTGTATAGCAGCAGCCTGGCTCAGGTCATTAACTATCAACAGTTCATCCTCAAAAGGTAGTTGGTTATCCTTTAAAGCCTGTTGATAGCCGCGTGTCCGGTCGGCGTAAACATTGCGTCTTTGATCGCCGCTAATGTGAACTATTCTATTGCAGCCTTGTTCAATAAGGTGGCTTACCAAAGTATTGGCCGCTTTATAATTGTCGATACAAATGGCCGGATATTTTTCGTGTTCTATTACCCTGTCGAAAAACACAACGGGTATATTGCGCCTGGTAAACTGCTCAAAATGACTGATATTGGTAGTGTCGTACGCCAACGAAACCAATATGCCGTCTACACGGTTGTTAAACATCGCTTTTGCGTTGGTTATTTCATGCTGCATCGATTCAAATGATTGGCTGATAAAGAGTGTATATCCAGCCTTGTTAACCACCTTTTCAATTCCGGCTATAACATCCGACATAAAGTTGCTGTTAAGGCGCGGAACGATTACACCGATGATATTACTATTTTTTTTACGAAGGTTGCTCGCGAAGGAGTTAAAACGGTAACCCATTTTCTCCGCGGTGGCAAGTATCTTCTTTTTCGTGTTTTTATTTATTCCCGGATGGTCTTTTAAGCCCCGGCTTACAGTTGCGGCAGATAGGTTAAGCTTTTGAGCAATATCGTAAATGGTTATTTCTTTACCTGCGTCAGCCATGTTATTTCTATATTATAAATATACATCCGGTTGGTAATTTCCCCCAACTAATTTTGCATGAAATTCTTTGCAATCGATTGCAAAACAAATATATTTGAGGGTATAAACTTATTGTTTTATTTTCAACTACCGCGTTAATATTTCTCCATAAATAGGCTATAAATGAAAAACTTGTTTTATGTGTTATTGCCTGTAGTTTTAATTGTTCCATGTGCATGCTACGGGCAATCATTAGCAAAAACTCCTCACATATCGTTTACAAACGGTGCCGGGTATTTTGCTGTTTCCACTAATGGCGAATCAACGACGTTGTACACAACCGATGCGGAGTTTCCGGGGGTTACGCTCGCAGTAAAAAGCCTTCAGAATGATATTAAATCCGTGACCAATTCGTCACCCGCTACTATAAATAAAATCGGCGCAGAAAAGCAATTGATAATCATCGGAACAATCGGTAAAAATGGGCTGATTGACAAAATGATAAAACGGGGAAAAATAGACGCCGGCAGTATAATAGGAAAGTGGGAAGCGCATATTACGCAAGTAGTTGATAACCCCATTCCCGGTGTTAAAAAAGCATTGGTTATAGTTGGTAGTGATAAGAGAGGGACTATTTACGGCATATATGACCTGTCTGCACAAATGGGTGTATCTCCCTGGTATTGGTGGGCGGATGTACCCATACCACATCACGATAATTTATATATAACGCCTGGGAAATGTATTGAAAAAGGACCGGCGGTGAAGTACCGGGGAATATTTATAAATGACGAAGCACCGGCTTTTTCGGGTTGGGCTAAGGAGAAGTTTGGTGGTGTTAACCATTTGGTGTACGAAAAAATGTTTGAACTTATTTTGCGCTTAAAAGGGAATTATTTGTGGCCCGCCATGTGGGGAAATGCATTTAATGACGATGACAAACTTAACCCCGTGCTGGCAGATAAATATGGCATAGTTATGGGCACCTCGCATCACGAACCTATGGACAGGGCGCAGCAGGAATGGAAACGTTATGGCGTAGGCGCATGGAATTATGAAACCAACGGCGCTGTATTGCGCGATTTTTGGCGAAAAGGCATCGAAAACATGGGTAGTAAGGAAACCATTGTAACCGTTGGGATGCGGGGCGATGGCGATATGCCGATGACTGAAGGCAGTAACATAGCCCTGTTAGAAAAGATAGTAAAGGACCAGCGGCAGATAATTGCAAGTGTTACCGGGAAAGATGCAGCGCAAACTCCACAAATGTGGGCGCTGTATAAAGAAGTTCAGGCTTATTACGATAAAGGCATGCGCGTGCCCGATGATGTAACGTTGCTGCTTTGTGACGATAATTGGGGAAATATCCGCAAGCTGCCCAGGTCAGGCGGCCCAGCCAGGAAAGGCGGTTATGGCATTTATTACCACTTTGATTATGTGGGCGACCCGCGTAATTATAAATGGGTTAATACTAATCAAATAAGTAAGACGTGGGAACAAATGCACCTGGCTTATGAATACAATGCCCGCCAGGTTTGGATTGTAAACGTTGGAGACCTGAAGCCCATGGAATTCCCAATAAGCTTCTTCCTGGATTATGCATGGTCGCCGGATAAGTGGCCGGTCACCAGCCTTGATAAATATACGGAGCAATGGGCGGCCCAACAATTCGGAACGGTGCACGCTGCAGAAATAGCCCATGTTTTAAATTTGTACACCAAATTTAATTCCCGCCGAAAGCCTGAACTGCTTAACGACAGTACTTATAGCCTGGTTAATTATAACGAGTTTGAAAATGTAGTAAAAGGTTATGAAAATCTTAGAGCTGCGGCTACAAGGCTTCGCGCGAAACTACCTCCTCAATTTAAAGATGCTTACTACCAACTGGTGTTGCACCCGGTGGAAGCTTGTGCAAACCTTTACGAAATGTATTACTACACGGCGAAAAATAAGGCTTATGCAACACAGCAAAGGGCGGCTACTAATGCAATGGCCGACAGTGTAAGAAAGTGTTATGAACGCGATTCCTTGATATCTGATTACTATAACAAGGTTATGGCCAATGGTAAATGGAACCACATGATGGATCAAACTCATATTGGTTATACCTACTGGCAGCAACCGGCTCATAACAAATTGCCGGATTTGAAAACGATTCAACTGCCGGCGGCCGCGCCGCAAATGGGGGTCAGTATTGATGGAACTGAATTGGGCCAGTCGAAACAATCGCTGGCTTTTTTCCAGGGTGAAAAGCGAAAGCATTATATCGAAATTTTTAACAAAGGGCAGGGCAGTTTTGGCTATAAAGTTTTGCTAAAAGCTGATTACATAACGATCGGGCCTGCAAACGGCAACATAATTGATGAGCAGCGACTTTGGGTAAATGTGGACTGGATAAAAGCACCAAAGGGAATAAGCAAGGTGCCTGTAGTTATTGATGGAAATAGTCAAAAAGTCGCGTTAGAGGTGCTTATAAATAAAACGTTACCGGCGAATGCTTCAGGCTTTTATGAAGAAAATGGCGTTGTTTCAATAGAAGCTGAGCATTATACCAAAGTTGTTGGGAACAAGAATGTGGCATGGACAATCATCCCTGGATATGGAAGGACACTATCCGGCGTAATGCCGGCTCCCGTTACCGCCAAAAGCCAAATCCCTGGTGGCAATGGTCCGCATTTGGAGTATACAATAAATTTAAGCGACACGGGCAGGGTAGAGTTTGAGGCCTATATTTCGCCTGCCATTGATTTTACAAACACACACGGTCTTCGTTATGCCATTTCAATAGATAATGAACAGCCGCAGGTGATTAATATCAACGCAGATCAGTCGCCACAGGCATGGAGCATCGATGTAAGCAATAATATCAAAAAGCTTACTTCTACTCACAGGATAAGTAAAACCGGGCGGCATGTTTTAAAATACTGGATGGTTGATCCGGGTGTGGTACTGCAAAAACTCGTGATTAATTGTGGTGGTGAAAAACCAAGTTATTTGGGCCCGCCGGAAAGTTTTTACCGGGTAACCAAATAATGTTTTCATTTGATCTATTTCCCAAGGTTAACAAAAATAAAATATTTATGCAATCGATTGCATAAATATTTTATACATTAGCATTTGTAAGCACTTTTTAGGCGGGTGATAATACCACGACCGCGACTAAAAACCCAAGTGATATTATAAATCTTATAAAATGAATATATCTCCTAAACTGGCCATAATAACTGGCGGGGCATCAGGAATAGGACTAGCCACAACGAAGGCTTTTGTAGCAAACGGCATTAAAACTATAATAATTGGGCGTAATGAGAAAAAATTGCAGGACGCTGCAAATGATTCCGGCGAATTATGTTGTTACAAGATTTATGATTTAAATAATACAGCTGGTTTACCGGATTTTGTTAACTCATTGGTAAAAGAGTTCGGCACGCCCGATATCCTGGTAAATAACGCAGGTATAAACATGAAGAAGTCGTTTACCGAAGTTACCGACCAGGATTTTCAACAGGTGATTCAAACCAATCTGCTCTCCGTATTTTCATTGACCCGTGAGGTTGTTAAATATATGCTGGAAAAGAGAAGTGGCAGTATAGTTAATATTAGCTCGATGGCTGCGCAATATGGTATACCGTTGGTAATTGCCTATACTGCTGCCAAAACGGCTATCGAAGGGATTACGAGGGCTATGGCGACCGAACTTTCGCCCCGTGGTATCCGTGTAAATTGCGTGGCCCCCGGGTTTATTGCTACGGCCATGTCGGGCACCGCATTGGAAAGTGATGCCGAACGAAAAAATAAAGTACTATCAAGAACTCCAATGGGCAAACTTGGTGATGTCGATGATGTTGCCGCAGCAATTTTGTATCTAACGTCGGATGCCGCTAAATTTGTTACCGGCGTTGTTTTGCCGGTAGATGGAGGCAATTCTATCGGTTTTTAATGTTTTCAGTTGTTAAATAATATGGCGAAACATTTGACAATCCAACAGGCAGGGCAAAGCAAGGGGAGAACAGTCTTCTTTACCGTTTGCACTTTTCTTACCCTGGCAGCCTGCATTTGCACCGCGCAGGTACGCTTGCCGCAGCTAATAAGTGATGGTATGGTGTTGCAACGCGATACGAAATTGAATTTATGGGGTTGGGCATCGCCGGGCGAGCACATCACAATTCAATTTAACCATCAAATTTCAAAAATCATTGCCGACGCCGCCGGGAATTGGAAAACAACAATGCTGCCAATGAAAGCCGGTGGGCCTTATCAAATGGATATCAATGCAAGGAACCATATCATTATCAAAAATATTTTAATAGGCGATGTTTGGTTTTGTTCCGGCCAATCAAACATGGTTATTAATATGGAGCGGGTAAAGGAAAGATACCCAAATGAAATAGCGACCGCGGAATATCCAAAGATCAGGAATTTTTTCGTTGCAACAGCCAGCGATGTAAGAAGTGTACATCAAGATTTGCCCGCGGGCAAATGGATAAGCGCCAATCCGACTGATGTGCTCACATTTGGCGCGGTGTCTTATTTTTTTGCGAGGGACTCGTATCTTAAATATCATGTCCCCATCGGAATCATAAACTCGAGCGTAGGGGGCACCCCCATCCAGGCTTGGACAAGCGCTGACGGGTTAAAGGGAATTCCTAAATACGCCGACCGTTTGGCTCAGCTTAAGGATACGGCGTATCTCAATAGATTACAAAACCCGGCGAAGCCTGCCATTGAACAGAAAGCAGGGATCAAACAACCAGATAAAGGACTCAGCGGTGAACTGAAGTGGTATGAGGTTAACTATCAACCAAAAGACTGGCACAAGTTCTGGCTTCCCGGTTACTGGGCCGACCAGGGCATAAAAGGGCTAAATGGTGTGGTATGGTTTCGTAAAGAGATACAGGTGCCTGCGCGCATGGCTGGTAAACCGGCAAAGTTGTTCGTTGGCCGGATTGTGGATGCCGACGAGACTTATGTTAATGGTGTAAAAGTTGGCAATATCACTTATCAATATCCGCCCCGAAGGTATACTATACCGGCCAGGGTGCTCAAGGCCGGGAATAACCTTATTGTGGTGAGGGTTACCAATACATCAGGAAAAGGCGGCTTTGTGCCCGACAAACGTTACGAACTGACTGACGATACTACTACGATCGATATTCGAGGCGATTGGCAATATAAGGTAGGGCAGGTGTTTGGTCCTGTGGAGGAGACGAGCAATACAATCGCGCCATTTTCAGCGCAGAACGAGCCGGCCGGATTATACAACACCATGGTTGCGCCTGTCATCAACTACGCAGTTAAAGGTTTTGTGTGGTACCAGGGTGAAGCAAATACTTTCAGCCCAAAAGAATACAATCAACTGTTGCCAGCATTAATTAGCGACTGGCGTGCAAAGTGGAAAATCCCAGACCTGCCTTTTTTGTACGCTCAGCTACCAAACTTTATGGAAGTTCAATACTCGCCATCCGAAAGCCAGTGGGCCGAAGTGAGGGAAGCTCAGTTGCATACTTTATCGGTACCAAAAACCGGGATGGCTGTGGCAATTGATGCCGGCGAGTGGAATGATATACATCCATTAAATAAAAAAGATGTTGGCGACCGCCTTGCACTTGCTGCCGAAAAGGTTGCCTATGGCGAAAAGCAACTTGTTTCTTCCGGTCCCATTTTTCAATCGGCCGCTATTGAAGGCAATAAAATTATCATCAGGTTTACCAGCGTAGGCTCGGGTTTGATGATAAAAGATGGTACCGAACTTAACCAGTTTGCGATTGCAGGCGCCGATAAAAAGTTTGTTTGGGCAAACGCGATAATTGATGGTGACAGGGTGGTGGTAACGAGAGAAGAAGTATCCAGGCCAATGTATGTGCGTTATGCCTGGGCAGATAACCCGGAGGGAGCAAACTTGTATAATAAAGAAGGTCTTCCTGCATCACCGTTCAGAACGGATAGTCAGTAGTAATTTGATTAGATATTAACAAAGTATTTACTATGAAAAAAGCAGTTTACTTACTTATTTTCGCCGCTTTCCAGGCCGCTGCGCAAAGTACAAGCCAGTCCTCGCCCGGTAATTATCCTGCACCGGTAAATTTTACCGCCGAACAGGACCATCAAAACATGATGGACCAACTGGGCATTAAGTCGCTTCGCCCCGGTCCAAGTGGTAACGAGAACGATGCCAATCATGCCAATTACGACGAATCAAAAGCAAATCTATGCCCTGCCTTGCCGGATGTGCTTACCTTAAAAAATGGCAAAAAAGTATCGTCGCCTGATGTATGGTGGAAAATGCGCCAGCCCGAGATAGTTGAAGATATGGAGCGGGAAGTGTATGGGCGGCTTCCTAAAATTTTACCTAAGGTAACCTGGGAAACCAAATATATTGATCATGAGTATATTGGTTTCACCCCGGTTATCGCAAAGCAACTGGTGGGGCATGCAGATAATTCGGCATATCCATTAATTAGCGTCGATATTGAGATGACTGTGGTTTTACCTGCAAATGCAAAAGGCCCTGTACCTTTGCTAATGATGTTTGGCCCGGCTCGCGCTCCTTCTCCGAGCCAACCTAACCCTGCCCAGATTGATGAGTTAAACAATGCGCTCAGAAAATTACTGGTGCAACAGGACCCAGCCCTGCAAAATGTATTTAATGAGCATCCTGCATATCAAATGGTTACGGCATCATATCCCTTTTTTGGCCCTCCAAGGCAGCCAACCCCGGGTCCGGTTGACCAACCTGGGGTAAATGGTGTGAATAACGACCCGCCAACCAACGAACAGCTGATTGCAGCCGGTTGGGGTTTTGCTTATATAAATCCGGGCAGCATACAGGCTGATAACGGTACAGGATTAACGCGCTGCATAATAGGCCTTGTCAACAAAGGCCAGCCACGCAAGCCCGATGATTGGGGCGCTTTGAGGGCATGGGCATGGGGTGCTGCACGCGGTTTGGATTACCTCGAGGCAAATGAGCCAAAGGTTGATGTTAAACATGTTGGTATTGAGGGCGTCTCAAGATATGGAAAAGCAGCGCTTGTTACCATGGCGTTTGAACCGCGATTTGCATTGGGGCTCATCGGTTCATCAGGAGAAGGAGGTACTAAACTAAACCGCAGGAATTGGGGCGAAGCTGTTGAAAGTTTAACAGGTGGTGAATACTACTGGATGGCAGGGAATTTTATGAAATATGGAGCCTCCGAGGCAAAGTTCGGCAGCAAAACAGCCTGTGATATACCTGTTGATTCGCATGAGTTAATTGCGCTGTGCGCGCCGCGATTGCTTTTAGTAAGTTATGGTATTCCCGAAAAAGGTGACGCCAAATGGCTTGATCACCAGGGAAGCTACATGGCCGAGGTTGCTGCAGGTACAGTTTACAAGTTACTTGGCGTAAAGGACCTTGGTGTTTCCAACGACTATAACACTGAAAAAATGCCACCGGTTAACACACCCATGCTTGACGGCCAGTTGGCATGGCGACAACACGACCAGGGGCACCAGGACCAGGCAAATATGAAATGGTTTTTGAAATGGGCGAATAAAAATATTGGTCGGTAGTAGTTCTTAAAGCGGCATTTATAAAAGGGCTATTGTTAATTAATTTACTAAGATAAAAGCCCTTTTGCAAAAACAGGAACTAATCCATCGTGCAATTAGTCCCTGTAGGCCATAGACGAAGGCGAAGTCGACTGGATGTTTATTCCAGTGACTTTCCAAAGGTGCACCATTGAAATTTGCTTTACCAGACGCCAATCTGGTAACAACATTGGTTGATCTTAACGCAATACGACAGAAATCTTTTACTCCAAAATCAAGTGAATCAATGATTTGGATAATTACAAAACTATAATAACACCCTCTTTTTCACTAATATCCATGTATTGTTTCAAGTTCTGTACGTCATCATCTACCAGCTTTTTGAACAGCGGATTAAACACGTGGGCCAGGCTTGCACCCAAGCCGCCGGCGGGTGGCTGGTAGCTGATAACCACGTCAATGAGCGTTCCACCATCTTCGGTATCGCGGAAGCGGACTTTACCTGCATTATCAATAATTGAATCGGGGAGCGAACTCCAGCCTATCATATACCCAGGCTCATCATGAACAATTTCAGCATCCCAACTCACGTTAGCCACGCCGGTTGGAAGCTTAAGTACCCAATGCGAACGCTTTTCGTCAATCACATCTACCTTGTCCAGGTGTTTCATAAACAGCGGTAGGTTATCCAGCTGACGCCAAAAGGCATAAACTTCCTGCCTTGGTTTATCGATACTGAATGCCGTACGAATATTTACATTAACAGGGGAGGTGCTTAGTTTACCCGCTTGTGAGTAAAGTTCGCAATGACCGCTAATGCCGCGATTTACAAGGTAACCGCCCGCTCCAAGCTTTAATATACTGGTAAAAGGGCTCTTAAAGATATTCCGGATACCTGAAAAACTAAGTTTTACACCTGCCGCTATCGATATGTACCGCTCGGGCCAGTTTAAATTTATTGTTGCGTTACCATTGTGCCGGATACGCTGTAATGCTGTGGTTGCCATAATAATTGTTTAAATAGGTAATAGATATTTAACAATGGATATGGGAAGTAGTTTTATTTATTGTGATTTCACCGATTTTAACCACTGATTTGGGATGATTACGCTAATTTTGGATTGCTGATTTTGTCTGAACCTTGATTCGCCAGATTAAATGATTACCAGGTTGTATCTTTTTATTCAACTTAAACTTAATCAACTCAATCCAACTTAATCAACCCAATCAACTCCTAATACTTGAACTTAAAATTGGACAGATCGGGCACATACTTCTTAGTACGGCTCAACTCGTACTGATAAATTACCTGCCCCAAGTTTTTCATGAAAGGGAGGCATACAGTGGCATATTCGTACTTGTCGTCATTATAGATGCCGTCCTCGTTTGATTGTACAACTGCTGTTAATATGAATTCCACATTGTGCTTGAAATCAACAATATAAGCATTATCAATATTGTAGCCGTATGAGTCGCCCACCTTGTTGAATATCCTGATATACGGGTTAATAGTTGCTGTGCTGTCGCCATCGTAGAAGAGGAACTTGCAGTAGGCTGGGTAGTATTCGGGCCGGTTGTAGGTAGGCTTGGTGCTTTCGCCGGGAAACATGCTCATGTAGCGGTAGATAAATTTATAATGGTCAGCCGTTAGGTTAAACTGTTGTTCTTTGGGAAACACACCCGGAAACAGCAAGCGTTTTAACACCGTTTGCATATCGGCAATGGTGTAAACATTTTTCTCGCTGAAATCGAAAGGCTTGTTTATCAGCTTGTCGTTTTTATCCAGGTAGCCAATTCCCTGTATCATATTGTCAAGATGCATGGGATATTCGCTAGCATCATATTGCGCGGGTTGGTGGTAAACCAGCTTATCTCCGTTATAAAAGTCAATAGAATTGGTGTGTTTAGCATTTTCACCGGCATCGTAAATAGCCAGTCGGCCAATAATTCGGGTATTGTTAAGTCCGTATTTTTTTAGCTTTTGATTGATTTCGGCCCGGCCAACGAACTCATATAAGCGATTATAGGCAAAGTTATCGCTAACCAGCAGTATTTTTTTGATGTAGTTTTCAATACTTGGCAATCCGTTAGTTGATGAAGTATCTTCCAGCATTTTAGTTTCGCCGGTAAACGAACTGTCAGTTTTCATGACGGATTGCATCGTCAACCCGGGTATATTCAATTCGTTCAGTTTTTCAAGTGCAAATATGGCAGTAGGTAATTTCACTGTACTGGCAGGATAAAAATAGTGGTTGGCATTAAGGTGATAGCTGTATGATTTGAAGTGTGGCACATTGTTTTTGTCGCGGTTAATTTGCGTATACAATATCTGCACTTCATTATTGGTGCGATGTTTTAAAATGCCTGCAAACAGCTCGGGGTGTGATTGCAGCAGGCTTTTAAGGAAAATGGTGTCGGGCTGTTGCGCAAAAGCGGTAATATTCATCATCAAAAACAAATAAAGTAAAATGTATTTCTTCATGGTGCCGGGCGTTGTTAAATCAAACTTAATCAACGCAATTAACCCAGTCAACTTAATCAACAACAATATTTGAGTTTTTAAATTCTTATCCTACTTTTGCAGCGCTTAAGGTTCCTGGTTTATCATCAGGATTAAAAGGGAATATGGTGTAAATCCGTAACTGTCCCGCAGCTGTAAGCTCTATAACCAATGCCCATTCAAATGGTCACTGTTCGCCAACCGGCGGATGGGAAGGCCGGGCAAGAGGGGAGCAAGTCAGAATACCTGCCAAAGGCATTAATATTATTCATAGCTTTCGGGGATTGAAGCTTGAATGTGAATGCCCGTCCGGAGGTGTGTTTCCATTCCAAACTTTCCATTTCTGTGATGCTGTGGGTTTAAACTCACAACAACATGAAAAAAAATTACTTTGTTGCTGCAGGCCTGGGGTTTGCACAACTCGCGCTGTTGAGTACAGCTGCGCATGCCCAGGATACATCCAGGGTATTGAATGATGTGGTAGTAACTGCCACGCGGTCGCCAAAAAAATTGAGCGAAATTGGCAGGGTAGTAGCCGTTATTACTGCCGAACAAATCAACAAGTCAACAGGTAAAACCTTGCCACAGTTGCTAAACTCGGTGCCGGGTATTACATTTTCGGGAGCCAACAACGCGCCGGGAATAAGTTCGTCCATTTTTCTTCGTGGCGCCTCAACGGGCAATACGCTCATTTTAGTTGATGGTTTTGCAGTTAACAACTCGTCGTCTATCGATGGTAGTTATGATTTAAATGCATTCCCGCTCGATCAGATTGAACGCATCGAAATTTTAAAAGGAAGCGGCTCAACCTTATACGGTTCGGATGCGGTTGCAGGTGTAATTAACATCATTACCAAACATCCCAAACAACGAGGGCTTAAGGCTAACCTGCAGGCAAGTGGTGGTACTTATAGTACATTTAATGAGTCAGCCGGCTTAGACGGGCGGATTAAGAATACAGGCATCGCCATAAACCTTTCAAATACCGACTCAAAAGGTTTTGCGGCTGCTACTGATACTACAGGTAACGGCAATTTTAAGAAAGACGGCTTTCACCAGCGGTCGGCAAGTGTGAATTTAACCCAACAGATATCGGAGAAATTTATACTGAACGGGAATTTGCAGGCAAGTTATAACAAAGGTGATTTACCAGCTGCGGCCTTTAAAGATGATAAAGGATACACCTATGCCAACACTTTTATATTCGGCGGCTTAGGAGGTAAACTTAAACTGGAGAAAGGAGATTTGAGATTTAATATCAGCCAAAATAGTGTGAAAAACCGCTATAACGATTTGGCGGGTCCGTCTAACTTTAATTTCCCTTTTTACCAAAAAAACACAGGTAACATTACGAATGCCGACGCTGTTTTTAATTATGGGATTAACAAATACCTTGATATTACCAGTGGTGCGAATTTCAAATACAGCAAAACCGACCAGTTTAATACCTACGATACGCTAAAGGATAAACACAACAGTATTGCCAGCGTATACACTACCCTGTTTTTTAAAACCGGTATGTTCCATTTAGAGTTAGGTGGCCGGTACAATCACCATAGCAAATATGGCAGTAACTTTACTTATACCGTTAACCCTTCGCTTTACCTTGCCGACCAATTTAAAGTGTTCGGAACCATTGCATCAGCATTTAAAGCGCCATCATTATACCAGTTATTTTCTCAATACAAAAATCCAGACCTGAAACCGGAAACAACCACATCTTACGAGGCCGGTTTCGATTGGCAACTGGTTAAAAATACATTATCTTTTAATACCGTGTTTTATAAATATGATACAAAGGATGTTATCTATTTCAAAAATTTAAACGACCCGCCGTATGGTGTTTACGAAAACGGCGCATTTCAGAAGGATAAAGGATTTGAAAGCGAACTGAAATTAAACATTGATAAACTTACCGCATCGGCATTTGCTGCTTATGTAACCGGCAAACAAACCGATGTTAACGGTAAGCAAACAGCTAACCTTTTCAGAAGGCCTAAAAACACATACGGAGCCTCAGTTGCTTATCAATTTATTAAAAGCTTTTCGGCCGGTTTAGATTATAAATATACCGGTGACAGGAGCGATACCAAATTTAATCCTGATTTCTCATCCAGTATTGTTAACTTAAAACATTATAATCTGGTTGATGCACATCTGCAATATGACGCTAACAAACGAATTGTTTTATTTGCTGATTTAAAGAACCTGTTTGATGCAAAATATATTGATTGGGTAGGTTACAATACCCGCGGATTTAACTTTATGGCCGGGATTAAGTACCAAATAAACTAACATTTTTATTTAACAGGATAATACGTAATTTTACAGCATAAATAAAGATATGTCATTAAAGAAAATACACACCCGCACCATAGTACTTATTGCGTTAATGCTGATAGTATCGTTAGGCAGGTTAGTTAGTTATAACTTTCCTTATACCTTAAGTAATTTTACCCCGATTGGCGCAATAGCTTTGTTTGGCGGTGCTTACTTTACTGATAAGTGGAAAGCATATCTTACTGTTTTTTGCACTTTATTTTTGAGCGATATCCTGATTAACTATTTATATACATCTAAACTAATACTTTGGTATTCGGGTGCGGTATGGGTTTATCTGCCATTTTTGCTGATGGTGTTTATAGGGACTTTTATTAAGAAAGTCTCGGTTGGAAACGTTGCTTTTGCAGCATTGATTGCTGTTCTATTCCATTGGTTATTTACAGATTTACCTTTTTTCTACGGCGCACAATATCCGCATACCCTTGGCGGCTATGCTTTATCGCTGGTAGCTGCGATACCTTTCGAGCGGAATATGCTTTTGGGTGACCTGGTATTTGGCGCTATACTATTTGGCGGCTTTGAGCTGGCGAAAAGCAAATACACCGTTTTACGCACTAAAAACGAACTCGCTGTTTGATATAACATAGTATTAAAAATAAAAGCGGTTCACTAAAAAGGGTCGCTTTTTTTTGTGGGATGATTTTTCTGGTAGAAACACAATACTTTGTATCCCTATTCTGGTTGGTTCAAAAAATAATAAATCCAGAGATGCATTGCTTCTCTAAAAAGAAACATCATGAAAAAAATTGTTGTATTAACCGGCGCCGGCATAAGCGCCGAAAGTGGTTTAAAAACATTCAGAGACAGCGATGGCCTTTGGGAGGGTTATAATATACAAGACGTGGCAACCCCCGAAGCATGGCGCCGCAATCCAGACCTGGTGCAGGACTTTTATAACCAACGCCGCAAATCGGTATTGGAGGCAAATCCTAATGCTGCACATTATGCGCTGGCCAGGCTCGAGGAAAAATACCATGTAACTATCATCACCCAAAATATCGACGACTTGCACGAGCGCGGAGGCTCAAGCAATGTGGTGCACCTGCATGGCATTATCACGCGGTCGCAATCGAGTCGGAACTCCAATCTAACTTATCCGATAAACGGCTGGGAAATTAAAATGGGGGAGAAGTGCGAGATGGGTTCGCAGTTGCGTGCCCATGTGGTTTGGTTCGGCGAGGCTGTGCCCATGATTGAAAAAGCCGCAAGAATTTGTACAGAAGCCGATATCTTTATCCTTGTCGGCTCGTCACTGGCGGTGTACCCGGCCGCCGGGTTGGTTGATTATGTTCCAAATGGAGCTCCGAAATATATCATAGATCCCAAGATTCCTTATCTGGGTGATGATAGTTCCTTTATAAAGATTGAAGAGAAGGCGACAATGGGTGTTAGTAGGATCGTAGAAAAATTATTGCGCTAAAATGGTCGATTCATTAATAAACCAGCCCGTAATATGCTGTAATCATTAATATTTCCTAATAAAACAGCCCTGTATTAACAATATTTAATAAAAAATCGAATTTTACGCCTGGGATTTGAAAGAATTTAGATATAAACCTATATACTATACCTTTTATGTGGAATTTATTTACAATAAATGGTAATTTTTAGTAAAAAAATGGTAAAATATTGATAAATTATGTCTTTAAATTAGCTTATATGGTCATTTAGTTAAGAAAAATTGAATTTACTAGCTAACGGTGGCGCGCCATTTCAGTTTTTTTTATCAGAAACAAAATTTTCGCATATTTCTATTCAATATTTTCATTAACAGTCCTTTTTTTTTAAATTAACTATATGGTTAGTTATATTAATATATTATTATTGTAACAATAAATTTACATAAATAATATATTTATTGCAATAATTCTTTTGAAATCACGGATTTAATACGATTTCGTTAAAAATTCATTAGCTATTTGTAATGCAAATGTTACAACATAGATTGTGGATTAATTAACTATTAACTATTAACTAACTAATCATTTCAGAATGAAGAAAAATCTACTCCTCAGTATTTTCTTTCTTTTGCTTTTTGCGGCCGGCAATTATGCCCAGGCGCAAACCCGTACCGTTAGCGGAACGGTTATTGCAAAAGATGATGGCTTACCCATGCCCGGGGTAAGTGTTGTTGCTAAAGGTTCCAAAATCGGAACACAGACCTCTGTACAAGGAAAATTCTCGTTAAGTGTGCCGTCTTCGGCTACTACGTTAACATTTACTTTTATCGGGTACCAAAAAACAGATGTACCAATACCCACAAGCGGAGTTGTGAATGTAACATTGAACCCCGACTCAAGGCAATTAAACGAAGTTGTTGTTACCGGTTCGGGTATCGCAACAAGTAAGGCCCGGTTAGGTATAGCCGTTGAGTCGGTTTCGGGTAAAGCATTAACTTCTTCGCCGCAAGCGTCAATTGACCAGGGTTTGATTGGCCAGGTTGCCGGTGCCCAAATTTCGTCGGTTGATGGTACTCCGGGAGCACGGACTAACATTATTCTGCGTGGTATCAATACTGTACAGGGTAGTACATCGCCTATGATCCTGGTTGACGGTATCGAATCGCGCACGACTGACATTAGCCAGATCGATCCGGCGATAGTTGACCACATCGAAATTGTTCAGGGTGCTGCTGCCTCTACAATTTATGGCGCGCAAGGCGCAAATGGTGTTGTCCAGATATTTACAAAAAAAGGTAAATCTGGTAAAAACCATATTGACGTTTCGTCGAGCTATAGCGGCAGCAACTATATTAACCAGGGAGATGTTCACCAGGCTAAATTGAGCAGTTTTAAGGTAGATGCCAATGGTATTTTTATTGATGCCAGCGGAAACCCTATTGTTAGAAACCAGGACGGCAGGTACCTTGGCATTCAATGGGCCCACGGCGCCGATCCATCAATTGGTGCACCAACCGCTATGTCGAACCCGCTGAATATTGCGCACCAGCAGTATGGAACAAACCTAAAGTACTACGATCACCTTGCGCAATTGTTCAAAACCGCATACACATCTAATAATAGCGTTGCTTTTTCAGGCGCTACCGACAAATCTGATTATGCCTTAACGCTGTCAAACAACCACCAGCAAAGTAACATCAAGAATAATGGCTACAACGACAGGACGAACTTAACGGCAAATATTGGCGCCGAACTGTTTAAAGGGTTTACAATCCGTTCTGTAACCCAACTTATTTATACTAAAAACACATTGAACCCCAATTATGGCATCGGCAACGCCGGTGGTATATTCGATGTGTTAAATGCATCGCCGTTTTATGATTTCAATCAAAAAAATCCGGATGGCAGCTACCCGTTATCATTAAACTCGGGCACCATCAGCGTTAACGGATCTAATCCTAATTACTACACGCAATGGGCAAACCGGGTTACTAACCGCGAAGACCTGCTGCAAAGTATACAGGCTGATTACAAGATCAATAAGTTTGTAACCTTGAATGCTAAATATGGTCTGAATTATCAGCATACTGAACAAAACACTATTTTCAAAAATCAGGCTGCAACACTTACCGCTATCGACCTTGGTTCGTACTATGGAGCTTTCGCCTCCGATCCAAATGGTGAGTTAGATAAAAGCACCAACAGCACAACTTTTCAAAACTTTAACGGATCGGCAGTTATTAAAACTGATTTTGAAAAAGACTTTCATATCAACCTGCCAATTACTACAAGTACGTTGTTAGGGTATGATTACCGGAAAAACGTAGATAAAATATTCAACAGCTACGGTTTGGAGTTGCCGGTGTATGCCATTTATAACTTTAACCAAACGGCTACCCAAGCAGTATCATTTGATTATACCACCCCTTTTATAACTTACGGTTTTATAGTAAACCAAAAAATTGATTTTGGCGACTATGGTGGCGTTGCAGGTGGTTTCAGGAGTGATTATTCATCAGCGTTTGGCGGGGGTTCAAAACCGTTTACATTCCCTAACGTGAATGGTTACATCAGGCCTTCGTCTTTTGGTTTCTGGAAAAATTCAGGTTTAGGAAATTTGTTCCCTGAATTTAAGATAAGGGGCGGTTTTGGCGAAGCTGGAACACAGCCACAGCCATTTGACCGGTATCCTACTATAAACCCCGGAAACTTGGGCTCAAGTTTAACGTTTAACCTGCCAACCTCACTTGCCAACCCCGACTTAAAGGTGGAGGTATCGAAGGAATACGAAATTGGAACCGACCTGTCTATAAAAGGTGCATCAGGTAACTGGTTCAGCGAAATTAATATCGGCGCCACCTACTGGAGCCGTAAAGCAAGTAACGTTATTTACAGCATAAATACTGCTCCTTCAACAGGTGGTTCACTTATAAAAACAAATGCTATTGGTCTTTCTTCGCATGGTTTCCAGGCATCGTTGAACCTTGGGGTATTAAGAACAAGAGATTTTAACTGGAATTTCACCACCAATTTCAGTAACCAAACTACCACCATTACCAATACAAGCGGGCCGCCAATTATCCTTACCACCGCTGCGGGCAGCACCCAGTTAGCCCTGGTAGCAGGTCAAAAAATTGGCCAGATATACGGTAATAAAGCTTTAACCAGCGTGAACGAAACAAACAGCAAAGGCGTGCCATATATACAGCCGGCTGATTATGGTAAGTACACTATTGTTGATGGCCGGGTTGTAGATATAGCTACAAAAGGCATTCAATTTGCAAATGAGGTTAGTTCTTTTGGTGATCCAAACCCAAAGTTTAACGCGTCTTTTATAAATAATTTTAATTATAAGTCGCTTTACTTTGGTTTCCAGTTTGACTGGGTTTATGGCAGCCACCTTTATAACCAAACCAGGGAATGGCAATACCGTGATGGTATCAGTGGCGATTATGATAAATCTGTTGATATCGGCGGAACTTCTGGTGCTTATACATCTTATTATAGGAGCGCTTATGCCAATATTATAGGCGGCATAAACGGTGCAAGAAACGGCACGAAGGATTATTTTTATGAAAGTTCATCATTCCTGCGGTTAAGAAATATCTCACTTGGGTATGATTTTTCCAAAGTACTGGGCAATAAAGTGTTTAAAAAGGCCGTGTTAACCTTTACAGGGCGCAACCTGTTGACCATTACCAAGTATAAAGGCTTCGACCCCGAAATAAGCTCTGGTGCATCAAACTCACCGTTTGACAGGGGAGTGGATCATGATTCAACGCCTAACAGTAAATCTTATCAAATTGGCTTAAATCTTGGATTTTAATCGACTTAAATCAGAAAAAAATGAAAAAATATAAACACATTATAACAACGGTTTTTGTTGCTGGTTTAGCAATGACAACCGCCTGCAAAAAGGAATTGGATGTAAAAAATCCCAATTCACCCACACTTGAACAGGCAAAAACAGAATCGGGACTAACATCACTTGCCGCCGGCAGTATTTATATTAATGGTTTTGTTAATGGCGATGGCTGGTTAGGCGATAGTTTTTTCTCGTTATGCTACGGATTCCATGAATTACTGGCAGACGATGTTTCTGCACAGGCGGCAAACCAGAACGTGAACCTGGTGAATGTACCGGATTATGCAATATTGGATGACGGTACAAAAGTGGTGAACACTCAGCCACAAATAGCAAATTTAAGGCTTAATAACACCCGCGACAAGCAAAGTCAAAACATGTTCTACTATGAATGGCAGAGCATGTATGGGTTAAATAACGCTTGTAATCAGATCCTGGCACTTGCCGGCACAGTTCCGCTGTCCGGGGACGCTGGCACTAAAGTCGCTACATTTAAAGCTTGGGCTTACTGGTGGAAGGGTTATGCTTATGCTCGGCTTGGTTCGGTTTATTATTCCGGTATTATTAATAATGGAATAAGTGTTACCAACCCAACATATGTTAACAGTGCAGCATTAATTGCAGAGTCGAACAAAAACCTGCAGCAGGCAGCTTCTATTTTAAGTGGTATAACCGCTAACGATACCTATATTGCATTGATGGGTAAATTAATACCGTCATTCTTCCAGGTAGGTAATGGCCAGGTACCAAGCCCGGCAATGTTTGTCCGTAGTATTAACACCCTAATGGCACGCAACCTGCTGGCAAATACGCGCACAAGCGTAATGACTGCGGCCAACTGGCAGGCTATACTAGCCCTTGCCAATACTGGTATCCAGGCATCTGACAATGTTTTTGCCGGATTTACAACAACCAACAACTTTGTGTTTTCGCCGGGTGGAGGATCAGTTGCCGCAAACACTTCCGGCGACGAAACTGCCAGCAGCTTTACCATAAGTGAGCGGCTTGTGCAGGATATTAAGCCAAACGACAAGCGCCTTGCTGAGAACTTCCAGCAGGTTACCCCATTCTTTAACCAGGTTGGCGGATTTACATTTAGTACACGTTGGAAACTATATGATGCAAAAATTGACGTGGTGCCTCATAATGGCGCCATTCAGTTAGCCGACAAAACGCCAGGCAACCAGGAAGTTTACATCGGTCCGTCATACGAAGAAAACGAGCTGATGAAAGCCGAAGCATTAATCAACACCGGCCAGATAGAATTAGGTTTGGCAAGCATTGAAAATGTTAGAGACTACCAGGGCGCCGGGTTACCAAAAGTTACAAACACTGGCCTAAATTTAGCCCAGGCGCTTGAAGAACTGCGGAAAGAACGCCGCCTGTCATTGCTATTCAGAGGCACGGCGTTTTATGATGCCAGGAGATGGGGTGTGATCTATGATATTTCTGAAGGTGGTGGCCGCACCAATGCGGTAGTACTGTCACCAAACGGCGTATTAAGCACACATGCAACAATCAACTACAATTTCCTTGATTATTGGGACGTTCCTGCGGACGAAGTGGTTTTAAACCCACCGGGGGCCGGAAGTGCGCCTGTTAAGAATCCGAAATAATACCTCGTTCTTATAATATCAGTTAATGTTTACAATGATGGTCGTACATGAAAATTGTGCGGCCATTTTTTGTTTAACGTTACGTGAGTTCGATATAAGAGCGCGATGCTTTGGTTTGCGGGCGACACCACAATAGCTGGTCGTCGCCTCACCCCGCCCTCTCCAAAGGAGAGGGTTCTGAAATGGAATTTCCGAAGAGCGAAGCTCAAGTCCTCTCCTTTGGAGAGCATTATTACATGAGGGCTTCGCCGTTTAGGTGAGGCGAAGTAAGGTTTTGTGGTGTACCAATTCTTATATCGAACTCACTTTAACGTTAAAATTTTTTAGGATATGTTTGCCATAGGCAATTGCCATAAAAGATTATTATGTTAAAGTGTATTTTCAATTGGAGCGGAGGTAAAGACAGTAGTCTGGCTTTATACCATTCCCTTCAAAACCCGGACATCGATATTAAATACCTTGTCACCACCATAAATGATGTGGCCGACAGGATATCAATGCACGGCGTGCGGGTTGAGCTTTTAATTGCGCAGGCTGAAAGCATTGGTATTCCACTATATCAAATTCGCCTGCCCGAAATGCCGGACATGGAAACCTATGATAATGCCATGCGCGGGCACCTGGATTTTTTCAAACAGCAGGGGATAACCCACTCTATTTTCGGTGATATATTTTTAGAGGATTTGAAAGACTATCGCGACGCGCGTTTGGCCGAAGTAGATATGCTTGGAATTTACCCATTGTGGAAACGCGACACTCATGAGCTGATAAACGAGTTTTTAAGCCTGGGTTTCGGCACCGTAATAGCCTGCACCCAGCAACAACTGGGCGAACTGGCAGGGCAGGAGGTAAGCCCTAATCTTATTGCCTCATTGCCTGCTGGTGTTGATGTTTGCGGCGAAAACGGTGAGTTTCATACCTTCGCATTTAAAGGACCGATCTTTAAAAACGAAATAAAATATAAGTTGGGGGAGAAGGTGTTTAAAGAATTTAAATCACCTAAAACAGATGACGACGGCGTGCATTCACAAGCTGAAAACAAGCTCACCGGATTTTGGTATCAAGACCTAATTTTGGCTTGACTTCCTATTTATTTGGCACTTTTAGGGCACAGAATTAAATTTGGTAAGGATTTTAAATTGCACATAATAATTTAATAATCAATTGTTTAAATCTGTATTCCCAAATGATTTATTAGAACTTAAGTTGTTAATTGAAGTCAAAAACTGACATTTTTGCCAAATAAAATTTTGTAGTCTTTTATTATATGGGCTAATTTATTATTTATCAATTAGTTACAGTAGGTTAAATAAATTAATAGTTATAGCGACTGTAGGTTTCCTTAAAGTCTGACCGCATGGCGGTAAACCGGGTGGCAACGGTTTTTAAAAACTCTTCATCCAATAGTTCGAATACACTGTTTACACCGTCAAGTAAATCGGCTTCGGCAATTTTGTAGGTTTGTTCGTAGCTCCCCTGCTCTATCTTAACTATAAACTTACGGTTCATATTGAGGATAGATATTTTGAATTCGGGATGGGGGAGTTCGGCGATGATTCTCATGGCATAAATTTAGTAACGGATTGCTATTTTGCTAAATAAAACATTAAATATGAGATTGGGCTTATTAACTTTAGCCGGGGCTTGTCTATTTTTGTATTATGGCAGAAGATTTAAACATCACCACATCAACTAATAAAGCGGAGCAATACCGATCGTTACTCCCGCAGATTGAAGCCTTGTTAACCGGTGAACCGGACTTAATTGCCAACCTCGCCAATGTATGTGCCGCGCTAAAGGAGCAGTTTAAATGGTTTTGGGTTGGATTTTACCTTGTTAAAGGTAATGAACTGGTACTTGGGCCATTCCAGGGGCCGGTTGCCTGCACACGTATTGGTTTAGGCAGGGGAGTTTGCGGGGCCGCGTGGCAACAGGAAAAAACCTTGATAGTTCCGGACGTGGATGCATTTCCCTGTCATATTGCCTGCAGTTCGCTTTCAAAATCGGAGATAGTGTTGCCTTTTTTTAACGATGGCAAAGTTGTTGGAGTACTGGATGTGGACAGTAGCGAATTAGACGAGTTTGATGATACCGACGCTGTATATCTTCAGCAGATCATAGAGTTGGTAAACTTTAAATGAGCAAAATATTTGTAATACCCGGGCTTGGCGCTGATAGCAGGGCCTACAACAAAATTGATTTAAGCGGCCATGATGTTGTTAAGGTTGATTGGGTTGAACCCGATAAAACAGATACTTTAAAAACTTATGCCCAAAGGCTTATCTTACAATACAATATAACGCCATTATCGGTGGTTATCGGCAATTCGTTAGGCGGAATGCTGGCCATTGAAATTTCGAAAATCCTGCCGCTAAAAAAAACAGTCCTTATATCCAGCGTTAAAACAATTGACGAAGCACCTGCGTATTTCTCGCTGTTTCGCATATTGCCTGTTTACAAATTAATCCCCGGAAAACTGGTAACGTCATTGGGTTTTATGATAAGGTTTGTATTTGGCAAAATGAATGAAGCCGATGAATGGCTGTTTAATGATATGTTAAAAAACTCATCGCCAGGATTTGTAAAATGGGCTATGGGAGCAACGGTGACCTGGAATAATAAAATCATCCCGCAAAATGTATGCACCATTACCGGTAATAAGGATCATGTTTTTGATTACCGGCGAATAAGGGACGCGATTATAGTAAAGGGCGGTACCCATATTATGATATTTAACCGGGCGGATGAGATCAGTAAAATACTAAAAGATATCCTCGCAGAATGAAGTTACCCGCAACCTATTACCATAACCCGGATGTGGTTGCTTTAAGTCGCGACCTGATTGGTAAGTATTTATTTACCTGTATCGACGGTGTATTTACCGGCGGTTATATTGTTGAAACAGAAGCCTATAACGGCGTTATTGACAGAGCTTCACACGCTTATGGCAACCGGCTTACCCCCAGAACAAAAACAATGTACAAGGCCGGTGGAATTGCTTACGTTTATCTTTGTTACGGTATTCACGAGATGTTTAATATCGTTACCAATGTTGAAGGCAACCCAAACGCAGTTCTAATCCGCGCCATACAGCCGACTGAGGGTTTGGAAGTAATGCAGGTAAGGCGCAACATGCCGGTTAACAAACCAACTATTAATATGGGGCCGGGCTCGGTTGCAAAAGCACTGGGAATCTCGCGCGCTATTAATGCCTTTAGTCTTCAGAGTGATACCATTTGGATCGAGGACAGGGGATTAACTTTCCCGGATCAAAGCGTTGCCGCCGTTCCGCGCGTAGGCGTTGACTACGCCGGTGAAGATGCATTGCTGCCTTATCGTTTTTATGTAAAAGGGAATATTTACGTGAGCAAACCCAACAAATAAATCATCTCTGTTTGGTTTTTTGTAATATTGAACCATGAATTTCCAAAACACTTTGGAGTATGCCATCAAATTG
This sequence comes from Mucilaginibacter flavidus, assembly GCF_024055575.1. Lineage (GTDB taxonomy): Bacteria > Bacteroidota > Bacteroidia > Sphingobacteriales > Sphingobacteriaceae > Mucilaginibacter > Mucilaginibacter flavidus. The sequence continues at coordinate 49,150 of NZ_JAMXOE010000006.1, forward strand.
GATGAGCAGGATCCGCTAAAAGATTTCCAGGGTAAATTTTTTGCGCCGAAACACAATGGGAAGGACGCGATTTATTTTTGCGGTAACTCCTTAGGATTGCAGCCTGTAACTGCCCGGCAGTATATTAACGACCAAATGAGTAACTGGCAAGACCTGGCTATTGATGGTTTTTTCGCGGGAGATGATCCCTGGCTTGGTTATCATAAACAACTCACCGGCACACTTGCAGGTATTGTGGGCGCAAAAAGCGAAGAAATAACCATTATGAATTCGCTTACAGTAAATCTTCACTTGCTTTTGGTAAGTTTCTATAAACCAACGAAAAAGCGTTTTAAAATATTGATGGAAGGCGGCGCCTTTCCATCTGACCAATATGCTTTAGCCAGCCAGGTCAGATTTCATGGCTACGACCCAAAACAGGCGATTATTGAACAATTTCCGCGGACTGGTGAGCACACCTTACGGACTGAAGATATCCTTAAAACGATCGCCGACAATACAGACGAACTTGCACTGGTGTTATTTGGCGGCATAAACTATTATACCGGCCAGTGTTTTGATATGCCCGCAATAACCAGGGCTACCCATGATATCGGCGCCATTGCTGGTTTTGATTTGGCACATGCCGCGGGCAACGTGGTTTTGAAGTTACATGACTGGGATGTGGATTTTGCCTGCTGGTGCTCGTACAAATATATGAACTCGGGGCCTGGCGGGATAAGTGGAGCATTCGTGAATGAAAAGCACTTTAGCGATAATTCATTGAACCGTTTTGCCGGTTGGTGGGGCCACCGCGAGGATCGTCGGTTTTTAATGCCGCCTGTATTTGAAGCCGACGGCGGCGCCGCAGGATGGCAAGTAAGCACTAGTCCAATAATGCTCCTGACGCTACATAAAGCCGCCCTGGACATTTTTGAACAAGCAGGTAACATCGAGCCTCTCCGGAAAAAAAGCGAGCTCCTGACGGCTTATTTGGAGTTTATTATAAACGAAGTTAACAAGGCTAACGGCGACGAACTTTTTAAGATCATCACCCCCCAAAATAAACAGGACCGCGGTTGCCAGCTTTCTATTATTTGCAAGCAAAACGCAAAAGCCACTTTCAATTACCTTACCGATAACGGCGTAATAGGCGACTGGCGCGAACCAAACGTTATCCGCATAAGCCCTGTACCATTGTATAATAGTTTTAGACAGGTATTTGAATTTGGGCAGATATTGAGTGAGGGAGTGAAGTTGTAAATGGAATAAACAACTTTGATTTATTAAAGGGTATGTGACTTTTTAACCTGTCGTTTATCATGGAGCGGCAAATTTCGGAAATAAAAATGAGGAAATACTGACACGGTTTTGTCAGTAATTTTTGCGTTTTTGACGATGTATTAAGACTAAAAACAACTTCTCTGGCCCATGAATGAACTTTTTGACGAAGGGTATCGACGTTTTACCGTTCCACCCTGTTCTATATGTTTCACTGTGAACAGCAACGTTTTTTGGGTTATTATCACAACCGATTGTGTAACATTATCCGCAAACCAGCAGATAGTGTTACTACTGAAGTCTCCTGCGTTCAGTTAAGGCTTAAATAAAACAGAGTTGAATGACCAATGACAGTGCAGCGAATTACTTATGACCAATTTAAAAATAGCTTACGATCCGATTTATGCACATCCTTTACCAGAAGGCCATCGTTTCCCCATGCTGAAATATGAGCTGATACCGGGACAGTTGTTACATGAAGGACTTATTGATGCTGATAATTTATTTTCGCCGGGCTTGCTTGATGAGCAAATTATTCTGTGGACACACAATGAAACCTACTGGGAACAGCTGCGCGATTTAACCCTTCCGCCGCGCGAACAAAGGCGCACGGGCTTTCCATTGTCGGCCAGGCTTGTCGAGCGCGAAATACGGATAGCAAAGGGCACAATTGATGGCTGCCATTACGCAAAAGAATTTGGAGTTGCCTTTAACGTTGCCGGCGGCACCCACCATGCGGGTACAAACTGGGGAGAAGGCTTTTGCCTGTTAAACGACCAGGCGATTGCTGCTAAATATCTATTAAATAACAATTTGGCCTCCTCTATCTTAATAATAGATTTAGATGTGCACCAGGGAAATGGCACTGCCCAGATATTCGCCGGGAATCCAAAAGTGTTTACATTTTCGATGCATGGCGCCAACAACTTCCCATTCCGGAAAGAGCAATCTGATTTGGACATTGCGCTGCCGGATGGTGTGGCAGATGAAGAATATTTACATTTACTAAAACAAACGCTGCCCGGTTTGATAAATCGGCAAAAGCCGGATTTTATATTTTACCTTGCCGGCGTGGATGTTTTGTCGTCCGACAAATTAGGCAAGATGGCATTGACAATTGAGGGCTGTAAAGAACGGGACCGGTTTGTTTTTGAGCAATGTATAACCAATAAAATACCGATACAGGTTAGCATGGGTGGCGGATATTCGCCGGACATCAGGGATATTGTAAACGCGCATTGCAATACTTACAGGCTGGCGGCAGAAATGTATTTTTGACAACACAACTAACACATTTATAATAGAATGCGGAAATTTATTAAACTGATTATTGCTACGATTTTAACGCTGACTCACGTGAGTGGAATTGCCCAGCCTGGAGTTCATGACCTAAAGTTTGATTCTCTTGCAGCCCGGTGGGACGAAGGTATTCCCCTGGGTAACGGAACATTGGGGGCGCTCATCTGGCAAAAACAAAACCACTTGCGCTTCTCGCTGGATAGGGCTGATCTCTGGGACGAACGCCCAATGAAAGGTCTGCACCGGAAAGAATTCAGTTACCAATGGGTGCACGAACAGGTTGTGCAAAAAACCAACTATGAGCAGGTACAAAAATATTTCGACGAGCCTTACGACAATGAACCTGCACCATCAAAAATACCGGGCGCAGGGCTCGAGTTTGATACCAAAGCATGGGGGAAAGTTAAATCGGTACACCTGTCAATAAACAATGCTCTTTGTGAGGTAAAATGGATAAATGGCACTATATTAAAAACTTATGTGAAAGCTACGACCCCCGTTGGCTGGTTCAGATTTGAAAACGTGCCGTTAGATTTCGTTCCTCAAATAGTACCGCCTTTATACCAGGCCCCACCGACAAAAGGCGAGGTAAATTCGCTGGTTGGGGATGATCTATCCAAATTGGGGTACAAACAGGGTACAGTAAAACGACAGGAAAACAGTATTACTTACGAGCAGCAGGGATGGGGTGGTTTTGAATATGAAGTTAACGTGCGGTGGAAAAGAACAGGTAACAGCGTGGAAGGTGTTTGGTGCATATCTTCGCAAAAAGCCGATAAAAAAGTAAATCCACTAGCATCGGTACTGACCGAACAAGCTTTACAACATACCTTTAAAGATGATTTTTCCAGCCATCAGTCATGGTGGAGAAAGTTTTGGAGCAAATCGGCCATCCATGTTCCGGACAGTATTCTCGAAAAACAATGGTACCTGGAGCAGTATAAATTTGGTTCGGCGGCCCGGGCTGACGCCCCGCCAATTTCATTACAGGCCGTATGGACGGCCGACAACGGCCGTATACCACCCTGGAAAGGTGATTACCACCACGATTTAAATACTCAGCTTAGCTATTGGCCATCATACAGCAGCAATCATTTGGAAGAGGGTATGGGCTACCTCAATCACCTGGATGCCAATAAAGCCAATTATAAGCGGTATACCAAAATGTATTTTAATGAACCGGGTCTTGCTGTACCTGGTGTAACAACCCTGGATGGTACCGAAATGGGTGGGTGGATACAGTATTCACTGTCTCCTACGGTGTCGTCGTGGCTCGGTCAGCATTATTACCTGCAATGGCGCTATAGCATGGACAGGCAGTTTTTAAAAAACAGGGCTTATCCCTGGATTAAGGACGCGGCAACTTTTCTGGAACACCTAACAATTACCGGTAAAGATGGTAAGCGCCAATTGCCCATGAGCTCGAGCCCTGAGATTAACGACAATTCATTAAGTGCCTGGTTTCCTCAAAATACTAATTATGATTTGTCGCTGATGAAGTTTACGTTCCGCGCTGCGGCCGAGCTGGCAACAGAACTTGGACAAAATGCAGAAGCCGCCCACTGGCGTAAGATATCCGCTGAATTCGGTGATTTTGCCCTTACCGCAAATAATGAGCTGAAGTTTGCACCAACCATGGCCTATAATCAATCGCATCGGCATTTTTCTCATGCTATGTCAATTTATCCGTTAGGTCTAATAAAATGGGAGGACGGCCCGATGTCACAAAAGATAATTAAGAATACCATCCATCAATTGGATAGCATTGGCCCGGCATATTGGTGTGGCTACTCTTACGCATGGCTGGGCAGCATGAAGGCCCGTGCAAAAGATGGGGCAGGAGCCGCCAACGCATTAGGTATTTTTGCAAAAGCATTTTGTTCTGTAAATAGTTTTCACCTAAACGGCGACCAAACAAAATCAGGGCTGTCAAAATTTACCTACCGGCCGTTTACCCTAGAAGGGAACTTTGCTTTCGCTTCCGGCCTTCAGGAAATGCTATTGCAAAGTTATGCCGGGTTTATAGAAGTTTTCCCGGCAGTAACTGATAGTTGGAAAGATATTTCCTTTAAAACGTTAAGAGCCGAGGGGGCATTTTTGGTGAGCGCTAAAAAATTAGGGGGGCAGGTAGACGAAGTAAAGATAATGTCCGAAAATGGTGGTTCAACTAAATTTAAGCTACCATTTAAAACCTTTATTGTGCGATCCAAAAAGGGAGTGCGGGTAGTAAGCAATAAAGCCGGCTACCTTAAATTAGCGTTTAAAACTAAAGGCGAGATAACCATAAAAAATGGCACTAGGTCGACAACTTAATCCTGCGCAATAATTGCGATGGTTTTATCCCTGTGTTTTTTACTTATAAACTGAAAACGCAAAAATAGCAGGATGGCTGATACCATTAGTCCTAGTGTTAAACCATACCAGATGCCTTTAACACCTAGATTAAATATAATACCAAGCAGGTAACCGACCGGCAAGCCAAAAACCCAGTACGCTAAAAAGGTGATAAACGTAGGTAAATTCACATCGCCCATGCCGCGTAGTATGCCCAGGCCAACAACCTGTGTGCCGTCAAATAACTGGAATACTGCGGCTATTATAAGTAGCTGTGATGCAATAGATATAACTACTTTATCTGTAGTATACATCCATGGTAGTAGCTGATTGCCAAGTGTGAAAATGCATGCTGTCACCAGCATAAACATCAATACGATATGGTAGCTCGATATAGCCGAATGCCGGAGGTTCTGATGATCGTTTGCACCAAAGTGGTTACCTGCTTTTATTGCCGCTGCTGCCGAAAGTCCGCTGGCCATCATGTAGGTCATTGATGCAAGGTTGATGGCTACCTGGTGGGCAGCCTGCTCATGATAGCCTATTGTACCGATTAAAATGGCCGCGCCGCTAAAAGCGCTAATCTCAAAGGCATACTGTAATGCCACCGGAGCCCCGATGCGCAAAATTTGCAGGCAACGTTCCCAGCTTACCCGTGTAAAAACGAAACTTTCCAGGTATTTTTTAAAGCGGCTTGAATTAAATACATAGAATCCCATTGCAGTTGCCATAACACAGCGGTCTATCAGCGTACTATATCCAACGCCTTTTATTCCCATGGGCGACACACCAAATAATCCCTTTACAAATATTATCCCCAGGCAAATGTTCAATACGTTTCCCCATATTGATATCAGCATGGCTTGTTTAGTAAAGCCCAGCCCCTCGGCAAACTGTTTAAAGGTGTTAAAAACCAGCATAGGAATAACAGACAGCCCAAGTAATATTAAAAATGGTTTGGCTTGGAGCATAACTGCATTATTTTGATGGAGGTGCTCCAGCAAAAAAGACGAGCAGCCTGCAATGGCCGCAAAAAGTAAAACGCCGGTTATTAAATTTATAAACAGGCTGTTGGACAGTAATTTACCACATTCATCGAAATCACTTCTTCCATTTAGCTGCGCTATCAAAGGCGTTGAGCCATAGGAGATACCGATACCAATTACCATTACAATAATAAAAATGCTATTTGCTAAGGACACAGCTGCCAGGCTTATGGTACCTGCAAAATGGCCAACAATTACACTATCAGAAAACTGTACCAACGTATGGCCCAATTGCGATATTACAACAGGAATAGCCAGCGCAAGGTTAGTTTGGTAATGTGGTCTATATTTTTTAAAAAAGGTCATGAATAAAAGTCGGCGATTTGAGGCTAAGGTAGTACATACTTATTAATCAAAAATTGCCCTGAGAAAAGAATTTCAATTATTATTCCAGTCTCAGAATTCTGACTATTGATCTCTGAATACTGATTTAAGCCGCAGTATAGAACTCTTCTTTTTCCGTGGTATTTATCCTGATGATACCGGAAAGTATTAAATCAACCAATAGCTTTTGGGCTTTACGCCTGCCAATCTTTAGCAAATCGCAACATTCTTTTATGGTGATACGGGCAGTAGTTTCAAGATATTGAAGCAGTGCTTTTTCGTTGGTGGAGTATTCGATCAGGACGCCCTCGTCGCCAGATGATCGTTTAAGCACGTCAACAACAATCTTGCTGGCCAGCACGCTTTTGTCTTTCACCCTAACGTAAACCCACCATTTACCGTCCTCAGCCAATGCGTAATGTGGTTTTATGGTACTTTCAGCAATATCAACTACCAGCACCAGCTTATCATCAACATAAACTTCTTCAAACATAGGCTCAAGTGCTGGCCTGGCGAACAGATGCGCTGCTCTGGTAATCATGTACCGCTCTTCGTCTTCTGATTTTACACCTTTTATGGTGCCGTCATCAGCCACGCCAATCAGTAGCTTGCCGCCCTTGTTATTGGCGTAGCTAACCATGGTGCGTGCGATTTTCTCGCAACTGGTAATGGTTTTTTTAAAGTCGAGTTTAACACCTTCGCCCTCAAAAATCAACCGCTTCACATTCATAATTCTTCCTTCTCTGTTTTAAGCGCTTTATAAGGTGCATGTATTTCCATCCAATTTTGGGGCTTACTCAGTTCGCTAAAACCAAACTGTTTGTAAAGCCCGTGTGCATCTGCAGTGGCAAGCGACCACCGCCTTAAGCCCTGTAAACCGGGATGTTTAACAATTGTTTGTACCAGCCATTTCGATAAGCCGATACGGCGATATCCGGAAAGGATAAAAACATCGCAAATGTAGGCAAATGTGGCATTATCAGTCACCACGCGGGCAAAACCTGCTTGTTTACCCTCATGGTAAACCCCAAAGCATAATGAGCCCTTAATTGCCTTTTTCAGCGTTTCTGCCGGGATGCCCTGGGCCCAATACGATTCCTGGTCTAAATAATTATAAATTAATTCAAAGTCGAGCAGGCCTTTATCGGTTGAAATTTTATAATTTTTTTTAAGAAAAGCTTCGTCGTTTATTACGGTATACATTGTTTATCTGTAGATTAAATACAAAACGAGTAGGAGAGTATCAACAAAAGTGATATATGCCCAAGTAGTTAAATATCAGAAATTTCTGCTGAAAAAGCCATTTAAAATTGTTGGAGGGAGGTAATTTTTTGATTTTATTGCATAAACAGCAAAGGCTTTAGAGCTTACCAGAGCCTTTGTTGTATTTCAAAAATAGTTAAAACGGGCTCTTTACCAAGCCGCCATCAGCTCTAATTGCGGCACCGTTGGTGCCAATTGATAAATCGCTGGCTATATAAACAACGGTACTGGCTATTTCGTCCGGCGTTAAAAACCGCTGAAGGATTGATGTTGGGCGGGCTGTTTTAAAAAACTCTTTTTCCATTTCTTCAACCGTGATATTTTGTTGCTTCGCCATGTCTTTAACAAATGTGCCTGCGCCTTCAGAAAATGTTGGGCCAGGCAATACGGCGTTTACCGTTACATTGGTGCCTTTGGTTAGTTCAGCAAGGCCGCGGGCAACGGCAATCTGGGCAGTTTTCGTCATCCCGTAATGAATCATTTCTTCAGGAATTTGAATAGCCGACTCACTTGAAATAAATATGATACGTCCCCAATTTTTAGCCAGCATTTTATTAAAATATGCCCTCGACAAACGCACGCCGCTTAATACGTTTACCTCGTAAAATTTGATCCAGTCCTCGTCCGGTATATCACTAAATTGCTTTGGTTCAAAAATTCCTACATTATTTATCAGTATGTCAACCTCAGGCAATTGATCAATTAATTTATTAACCTGGTATACGTCGGCAAAATCTGCCACCAAGCCTTTAATCGCCGCATTTCCCGTTTCCCGCTTTAAGTTTTCCACGGCGAGGTTAACGCGCTCCGCCGTGCGTCCATTTACAAAAACATTTACACCTTCATTAGCTAACGCTTTTGCAATTGCATAACCGATACCCGCAGTTGAGCCGGTTACCAGCGCTGTTTTATTTTTTATTTTTAAATCCATAGTTAATTCTGCTTTTAACAAGTTTAAGGATGTTTTTTCAATATGTTAAGATTTGCAAAAAAGATGGAATGATATTGACAATGTCTCTTAAATCTTAAATAATAATTTATCACATAATTAACATTATGTTAAGTAATAAATTTAATTATAAGGGAGAGTTACTTATTCTCTCCCTTATTTACTACTTACCCCCTCCGGAGTTTACAGCATCAATCTTTTGTTTTAACTCATTCGCCTTGGCCTTATTCTCCGCCGTATGCGCAGGATCTGATTTTGCCCTGTAATAGTTCCTTAAATTTGTAAGCGCATTTACATCGTTCGGTTTAAGGTCGACTGCTTTTTGTAGGTATGGTTTTGCGGGTTCCAACATTTTGTCTGATTTTGCCATCTCCGCATCATATTGTTTCTGTGCACTCGACGGCAATTTTTGAGCAGCGTTAAACACATCCAACGCTGGCTGCATTAATGTGATACCTAAGTTCATATTAGCTTCAAAAAAGTCTGGATCTATTTCCAATGCTTTTTTGTAAGCATCAGCTGCTTTACCCTGGTTTTCTGTAGCACTTGCTTTTTCCTTGGTTTTGGTAGCATCATCTTTAGCTTTTGCAGCTCTCGCAATTGCAGCGTCAGCAACTTGTGAATAAGTTAAACCCAGGTAATAATACAGGTCCTTGTTTTTAGGATCAGTTGTTATCGCAGCTTGTATTTTCGACACCACATCAGCTTGTTTTCCTGATACCAATGCGATTTCAATTTCCCTTTTACGCAGTTCAGAATATTTAGGGAATTTTTCAATTCCTTCGGCTGCTATCTTCAATGCATTAGTTGTGTCTTTTGTAGTCAGGTAGATGGTCGTCATGTCATAATATGCCTTGGGAGCTCCTGAGTATTTGGTGGTAACAAGTTTTTTATAGTTATCCAACGCGTATTGATAATACTTAGGGTCTTTATCTGCGGCATTACCGGCGGAAAGTGCTGTATAATAAATAGCATTTGTATCGTCGGGCAAAATTGTGCGATAGTAATCAAATTCCTTATAAGCCTCGTCATACCGTTTACTTTGGTAATCCTTAACCCCCGCCGTTAACTTATATTGGGCAAGATTGATATTGGCATCGTCAATCAGTTTTTTAAATTCATTTTTGGTATCTAATTCTTTAGCTTTTTTAACTGCTTCATCTGCGGTAGCAAATAACGGTGCCGACGTTGTAGCGACGGTATCGTCAACCGCCAGCGACGAGTAGATAGCAGCTTTTAACGCGTGAGTTTGAGGCATAGTTGCCGTCTTTTCGTTGGTTGAAGCCTTGTCAATAGATGTTTTGGCATCTCCAAGACTCTTTTTGGATTGTGCCTGGATTGCGGCAACTTTTTGACCGCGCAAGGTGGCATAGTTGTCATAGGCTGATTGTGCGTCTTTCAGTTCGCCTTTTTGTGCAAAAGCCGCAACCGAAGCTATGCCTAAAAGGCATGTCATCAAAAGTTTCATTTTCATGATTTATTATTGATTGGTTAACTGTTTTAGTTTATTGTTTACCTTGTTAATTTCATCCTGGTTACCTGCCTGTGTATAAACTTGTTGCAATATCTGCAGGCAGTTTTTGTTATTTGGCGATATCTCATTGGCCTTTTCAAGCCATTGCGCAGCACGTGTGTTGTTTGCTGTGTTGCCCTGCTCCTGTTTTTTGGTGCTTTCTTTAAAGTACAATAGCCCCAGGTTAAATATCGGGTCGTAAGCCGAACTGTTCAAATCTATCGAATGTAAATATAAAGACTCTGCTTTATCATATTGGTTTAAATTGTCATAACAAACAGCGGCAACAAACGCAATATCGGCGTTATTTGAATTAATGTCAAGCAGCGCAGGTAACAATGGTGCTAATGACCGGTAGTCTTTCCTGTTACTGTAAATATTCGCCTCATCAAGCAGCAGGGTTTTATCATTTGGCAATAGTTTGCGGCCCTTTTTTATAATGGCAAGGGCGCTGGCGGTGTCTCCTAATAGTTTGTAGTTATTTGACGCGGCCTGCACATATTCAATTTTTGTACTGTCGGCATTTACCAGGTCGGCGTAGTTTTTTGCAGCGTCCTGCATATTGCCGAGTTTATTATTCGAAAATGCGATGTATGCTTTCAGCTCTTTAAAATTGGGCGCATACTTTTGTGCGTTGGTAAACAGCTCAAGTGCATTGTTGTAATCAGAGTTGCGCGTGTACGCAAAAGCCTTCCGGATATAAACGTTTGCCAAACATCTTTTTGAATAATCTATTTCGGCCTGGTATTTATAGGCCTTTCGCCTGGAAATAAGATTATCGACAAGTGAAGTTGTTTGTGCGAAAAAACTTGCCGGCTGGTTAAGTTTATTCAGCGTATCAATATACAATATGCTTGAATTAACAACTACCCGGTAAACCGTTTTTTCAATATCAGCGGAGTCAGCTTTATTGGTAATTAGACTATCGACGGATTTTTTGGCATTTGCCAGGTATTTCAAATCCTTTTTCTGCTTATAAAATGCCAGGCTATTAACTACCCCTTTAAGCACTTCTGTTTGGCAAAATGCAACAGAAGTGCTAAAGGTTAATAGTACTACCGGTAATATAATTTTACGGTAAATCATTAATTATTTTTTTGGTTCATCCCCTGCTGGCTCTTCCCCTGCAGCTTCTGTTGCTGGGTTTTCTCCGCCGCCGTTCTCTGTACCGGTGTTTTCAGCATTTTCGTCCACCTCTTTTTCTTCATCCTCATCATGCTCAATATTGGCTACCGATGCTATTTCGTCATCGCCTTTCAATGTTATCAACCTAACACCCTGTGTAGCACGGCCCATAGTTCTCAATTCACTAATGGCAATACGGATTAAAATTCCAGATTTGTTGATTATCATCAAATCCTCATTATCAGTAACACCTTTTATGGCAACAAGTTTTCCTGTTTTCTCAGTAATGTTTAAAGTTTTTACACCCTTGCCACCACGGTTGGTTACACGGTAGTCGTCAATGTCTGTACGCTTGCCGTAACCTTTTTCTGACACTACCAGCACGGTTGTTTCCGGGTTATCGATACTTATCATACCAACAACTTCATCTGCTTCATTTTCAAGCGATATACCTCTCACCCCGGTTGCGGTCCTGCCCATAGGCCTAACAGTCGACTCGTTGAAGCGAATTGCACGGCCCGATTTAAGCGCCATTACAATTTCGCTGCTGCCGGTAGTTAAAGTTGCCTCTAATAACGAATCGCCTTCGTTAATGTTAATGGCGTTAATGCCATTTGCACGAGGACGTGAATAAGCCTCGAGCGACGTTTTCTTGATGGTACCTTTTTTGGTACACATAATAATAAAGTTGTTCTCCAGGTACTCGGTATCTTTAAGGCTGATTAACTTAATGTAAGCCTTGATGTTCTCTTCCTTAGGTATATTGATGATATTCTGGATCGCACGACCTTTCGAAGTACGCGTTCCTTCCGGAATTTCAAACACCCGCAGCCAGAAACATTGTCCCGACTCAGTAAAGAACAACATATAATTATGGTTCGATGCTATCAGCAGGTGCTCAATAAAGTCGGCATCGCGGCTATTGCTGCCGATCGCGCCTTTACCACCCCTGCCCTGCCTGCGGTACTCGGTTAACGGTGTACGTTTAATGTACCCTTCACGAGATATCGTGATTACAACATCCTCATCCTCAATAAAGTCTTCCGTGTTCATCTCTGCCGATGAGTGTACCATTTCGGTTTTGCGCTCATCGCCATATTTATCGCGGATCTCAATCAACTCATCTTTAATTATCTGCATCCGCAGGCCTTCATCAGCCAAAATAGATTTCAAATAATCAATCAGTTTCATTAAGCCTTCGTACTCGTCTTTAATCTTATCGCGTTCCAGGCCAGTTAACCTTCTTAGGGTCATGTCCAGGATAGCGCGTGCCTGTAAGTCGCTGAGGCCAAATTGGGTAATTAACCCCTCTCTTGCATCATCAGGTGTGTTTGATGCCCTGATCAACTTGATTACCTCGTCCAAATGATCTAAGGCAATCAGCAAACCCTCTAAAATATGCGCGCGTTTTTCCGCTTCAGAAAGCTCAAACTTGGCGCGGCGGATTACCACCTCGTGCCTGTGTTCAACAAAATGGTGAATCAGGTCCTTCAGGTTAAGCAGCATAGGCCTGCCATGTACCAACGCAATATTGTTTATACTGAACGATGTTTGCAGGGCGGTGTGCTTATACAGATTATTAAGAACTATAGCAGCATTGGCATCGCGCTTTATTTCATAAACTACGCGGATACCTTCCCTGTTCGATTCGTCCCTGATAGCTGATATACCATCAATTTTCTTGTCGTTTACCAGTTCGGCAGTACGCTCAATCATCAGTGCCTTATTTATCTGGTAAGGAATTTCAGATACGATAATACGTTCGCGGTCGCCGTTATAAATTTCAATTTCAGCCCTCGAGCGGATAACTATCCTGCCGCGACCGGTCTCAAAAGCCTGGCGCGCCCCTTCATAGCCATATATGATTGCTCCTGTTGGAAAATCAGGGCCTTTGATGTGCACCATTAATCCATCAACGGTGATATCGCGATCATCAATAAGTGCCAGTGTAGCGTTAACAACCTCGGTAAGGTTGTGAGGCGCCATATTGGTCGCCATACCCACCGCGATACCCGATGCACCGTTAACCAAAAGGTTAGGGAATTTGGCGGGTAAAACAGTTGGTTCCTGTAACGAGTCGTCGAAGTTTAGCTGGAAATCAATAGTGTCTTTATTGATATCGGCAAGCATTTCTTCAGCAATTTTTTCTAGTCTTGCTTCTGTATAACGCATTGCCGCAGGCTGGTCACCATCAATCGAACCGTAATTACCCTGTCCCTCAACAAAGGGATAGCGCAGGCTCCAGTCCTGTGCCATACGAACCATGGCATCATAAACTGATGTATCGCCATGCGGGTGGTACTTACCCAGCACCTCTCCTACTATACGGGCCGATTTTTTGTAGGGCTTATTGTTGGCCAAACCCAAATCAAGCATGCCATATAAAACGCGCCTGTGAACCGGTTTTAAACCGTCGCGAACATCAGGCAATGCACGCGATACGATAACCGACATTGAATAATCAATGTAGGCTGCTCGCATTTCTTCATCAATATTTATGGAAATTATTCTGTCTTCTGGTGGGGTATTTCCGTTTCCTGTTTCTTCGGCCATTTTTTATTTCTCTGTAGATTCTTCTCTATAATCGTGTATAAAAAAAGTGTTCCTATACAACCCGCGAAGTTAAGAAAAATTATGGTTTTTACCACGAATGTTGGTAACAAATCCGCTGTGAATAAGTCCCCGATGCGGTTATCGCAGACATATTACCTCAATCATTAGAATTGGACCGATTGTCCTGACTTGATGACAGTAGCCTTATATCTTCATTACAATCAAATATCAATTCGTTTCTAATTTTTGACGATAACACATCGTTTTCAATCAACAATTTAACAACATCATGACTGTGAATTGCGCAGGTTGTTTTATTATACAAGGTTTCCAGCGGCGTAGCGCATTCTTTGGTTTTGTTAAAGCGATATATTGTTAAAATAGGGAATTTAAAATGGAAGTTTTTATTTTTTCTCCTTTACCGGATAATAAAATAAGCTCGTACAAATAAGGCGCACGACTGCTTTCACACTGCCCGTCATATGCAAAATTCTTTATACAAGCTTTTGTTATCTCGGCAGAAAAATCAATTTGGGGATTGTCTCGCAGCAAAAAATGGACCGCGCCGGTTCCTCTTCTTATCGAGCTTCTGAATTGTTGTTTGATAATTCTTGCTCCCGGCATTAAACTATTTCTTTTTCCAATACTCCACTACTTTATTGCCGTTAGGAAGCGTGCCGCTAAGGATTAACGTATCATTATGGATAGTATAAAGGTAATGCACCGTCACCCCTATCAGCTGCGAATCCTGCGAACTGTAGGTTTGCGTTTCTGAACAAGTGGCGGCAGTTACCGTGTAATCCCCAGTCTCATATTTATGTGGCTTTTCTCCCTTCTCCAGCAAAAACGACTCAAAGCTTTTTGAGCCGTATTTGCGCTGTAGCGAGTAATCTGTCGGCGCGCCCTCAGCTTTTCCATTGAATATGTCGCCGGCGTACTCCCAGGTACCTTTAAGCGGGTTGGAAGCATTGAATGATGTCATAACCAAGGTTAAGATAAATAAGCAACCTATTTTGTATGTTTTCCCTTTATTCATAGATATTTAAACACCGATTATTGATGGATATTGCAACGCCGCGCAGTATATGACAATGCATTGGTCGCTATTTAAATCCATGCTATTCCTTTTTTTAATAACGATATTGTCTTCTCCTCTTCGCTTCCAGCTTCGGGTTTATAGTTATAAACCCATTTGGCCGTGGGTGGCAAACTCATCAATATCGATTCTATCCGCCCGTTGGTCTCCAGCCCGAATTTTGTGCCTGCATCATACACCAGGTTAAACTCGGTGTAGCGGCTGCGGCGCTGGTATTGCCATAGTTGCTGCTGTTCGGTAAACAGTTTGTCGCGGTTACGCTTCACCAGTTCAGTATAAATGGGGATAAATGATCGGCCGAGCGTTTTTGAAAATTCAAAAATACTTTCCCAACTCAGGCCCTCTGAAGCAGTAAGGCGGTCGTAAAATATTCCTCCAACCCCTCTGGTTTCGTTGCGATGCCTGATAAAAAAATAATCGTCGGCCCAGGTTTTAAAACGGTTATAAAAGTCGTGATTAAAGCTATCGCATACCGATTTTAAATACGCATGAAAATACCGTGCATCGTCTTCGATAACATAATGCGGTGTAAGATCAATACCTCCGCCAAACCAGCGCAAAGGCTCGTGTTCCGGGCTTAGCGATGGCATTTCAAAATACCGGATGTTCATATGGATGATAGGCACCAATGGATGGTTTGGATGAATAACGATGGATACCCCGGTAGCAAAGAAATCTTCCTGGTCAACATTCAGCGCTTTCTTTACATTATGCGGCAGTTGCCCGTGCACCGCCGAAAAATTTACACCGCCTTTTTCAAAAACGTTCCCGTTTTCAATAATCCGGGTGCGGCCACCTCCCCCGCCATCGCGCTCCCATTTTTCCTCTTCAAAATGGCCAAGGCCATCGCATTGCTCCAGTGCAGCGCAAATCTCGTCCTGTATCAACTGGTATTCAGCGGCTATTTGTTCCTTGCTTATCATCGGGGCAAATTTAGTTGATTAGGTTGATTAAGTTTTAAAATTCATTAATTGAATTAAGAGCCTGTTTAAAAAGTATGAATTACCTAATAGTTTAGGACGTACAGCCAAGGTGACCAAGATTTAAATGAGACTGAGTCAGCAAACGGGTGCCGTTGGACAAAACAGGCAGTGGGTTGACAGGGTTGACACTTTTTACGAGTGAT
Source organism: Mucilaginibacter flavidus (assembly GCF_024055575.1). Lineage (GTDB taxonomy): Bacteria > Bacteroidota > Bacteroidia > Sphingobacteriales > Sphingobacteriaceae > Mucilaginibacter > Mucilaginibacter flavidus. Next base: position 65,038 of record NZ_JAMXOE010000006.1, read on the forward strand.
TTTTAGTATAAATAACTATATACAAGCTAGTTATATCAAAAATCATAACAATTTGGGTTGATATCTGTAAATAATTAACTTAGCTCGTATCAAATAGATATTCAATATTTTATGGAAGCTTTTTTGCCTTTACAATTTTTGGTCAGGAGATTTCCAGGTAATTTAAATCTTTGTTAAATGTTTCTTTCAATTGGCTCAACGCCACCAAAGCAAGAATGGTCAATATAGCCATCATTATATAACCGCTGTTAATCATTCCATAATGGCCTTTTAATGCCAAGAACGCCATATTGATAAGGATTAAAGACCCACGCACAAAATTGGGCACAGTTGTTGCCACGGTCGACCGAATGTTGGTGCCAAATTGTTCGGCAGCAATGGTGATAAACAACGTCCAATACCCCACCGCAAAACCCATAAAGAAGCAAAGCCACAGGAATTTTTTGCTCGATAAACCATCAGCATTCAGATAAACGACAACACTCACAGCCGACAGCAACAGGAAAATAAGCATAACCAGTTTTCTTGATTTGGCTGCCTGCGAAAGCAGCCCCGCAACTACACCGCCAAGGGCAATAGCAATGTATGCATATTGGATGCCATCACCCGCGTTTAACTTCTCCGTTGCATGCAGCGCAACACCAAATTCCGGTTGCAACGAAATCAGTACGCCTATAACATACCAGAGTGGCGCACCTATCAGTATGCAACATAAATATTTTTTAAACACGCCCCAACTGCTGAATAGCATAAAGAAATTGCCCTTTGATATCCCAGACTTATCTTCTATCCCTTTAAACATCCCGGATTCAAATGTCCCCACACGTAATAACAACAGCAGAAATCCTAACCCGCCTCCAACAAAATAAGCCGTATGCCAGTCATATTTTGATATCCAGTTTGCGGCAACTGCCCCAAAAAGCCCGACTGCAGCCACAACCATTGTACCATATCCTCTTTTTTCTTTACTTAAAGTTTCGCTAACCAAAGTCACGCCAGCACCTAACTCGCCGGCAAGGCCTACGCCGGCAATAAAGCGTATAGCAGCATACAGCGTTGGGTCGTGTACAAACCCATTGGCAAAATTTGCGATTGAATATAAAGCTATTGAGCCAAAAAGAACCTTTAACCTACCCAATTTATCGCCTAAAACGCCCCACAAAATGCCGCCAAGCAGCAAGCCAAACATTTGCCAGTTGATGATGTTTGTCCCTACGCTCAGCACATCACCTGGTTTAACGCCTATGTCAAGCAGGCTTTTCTTCCGTACTATTAAAAAAATCAGCAAATCGTATATGTCGACAAAATAGCCAAGGCTGGCTACAATAACTAAGAAAATAACATTTCTCTGGGCTTTGGCGGGGTTAACGTCAGTCATAAATTGTAATAATTGGGTTTGGCTAAAATAACAGAATTATTAGAAAATCAACTCAAAAAAGTTGACACAAAAAAACCCCTGTGGAGCAGAGGCTTTGTGTGAAACATCGGTTTCCTTCAATTATGCTTTTTTTACATTTACTGCCTGTAGTCCTTTTCTGCCTTCCTCCACTTCGTATGTAACGCTATCGTTATCTTTAATGGCATTTACGCCGCCCTGTACATCTTTAAAGTGTACAAAAAGATCTTTACCATCTTCGGTAACAATAAAACCATAACCTTTTTGTGTGTTAAACCATTTTACTTTTCCAGTTTTCATAAATAATTATAATTGTGTATTAAAAATTTGTGTTAAAGATTTAAAAACCAGACCCATACTGAATAAAATGGCATTATTATCAGAAGGATTTAGAAAAACCATCAGTTCAAATATATAAAATTATTAAATACCAAATAAAATTATTTATTTGGTTGTGGCGTCGTCCTTAAATAGGGTTTAACCTGTGTAAAACCTTTCGGAAATTTTGCCGGGATGTCTTCTGTCTTAATTGCGGGCACCACAATTACGTCTTCCCCGTCTTTCCAATCGGCTGGTGTTGCAACGCTGTATTTTGCTGTTAACTGCAACGAATCAATCACCCTTAAAATTTCCTGGAAGTTACGGCCGGTTGACGCAGGATAAGTAATCATCAGCTTTACCGTTTTGTCGGGAGCTATAATAAATAACGACCGCACAGTTGCTGTTAACGATGCATTTGGGTGAATCATATCATACGCCAAAGCTATTTCGCGGTTCTCATCCCCTATTATCGGGAAATTTACCTCAACGTTCTGGGTTTCATTAATATCGTTTATCCAGCCTTTGTGTGATTCAACAGAATCAACGCTCAAGGCGGCTACCTTAACATTCCGTTTGTCAAATTCGCTTTTTAACGATGCTGTTTTACCCAGTTCGGTAGTACAAACCGGTGTATAATCCGCCGGGTGCGAAAATAATACCCCCCAGCTGTCGCCCAGGAATTCGTAAAAATCAATTTCGCCCTGCGAAGTTTGTGCTTTAAAGTTTGGAGCTAAATCTCCCAATCGTAAACCCATAATATTAAATGTTTATTTATTTAAATAATATACTAAGGTAAGCGGATTGTTGAACTTATCAATATTGATTTTTATTTAATTCCATTAATTACATAGGGATTATAGTTTATTACATATTGTAGGGGCGAATTGCATCCGCCCTCGTCTGCCAAGTCAATTTACAGAATCTAACCAACGGCTGTGGCCCCACAGCCGTTTATTGAAGGGTGTCCGCAAGCAGGTGCAAAATATAGTTGATTACCCGTCCGCCAATGGCGAATGCAATTCGCCCCTACGCATAATCCCCCCCAACAATTCGCCCATATCATTGTTAAACAAACTAACTGCCTTAAAACGGCGGTCCCTCTATGAAGAGACATACCTATGATACCGGGATAATTGGCAATTGTGCGTTCCTGGCGCATGTAAACAAGAATACTAATATCGACTGGCTGTGTTGGCCACGCTTCGACAGCACTTTTATTTTTGGTGGTTTGCTGGATAAAGAGCAAGGCGGCTCATTCTCCATTTTACCTACTGACGATTACACATCGCATCAATATTACCTGGAGAATACCAATGTGCTGGCAACCGAAATAACTACGGCAAAAGGCGCCAAATACCGCATAACAGACTTTGCTCCACGATTTTACGAGCATCAGCGTTATTATAAAGCGCTGATGCTAATCCGTAAAATTGAACCGGTTGAAGGTACTGCGCAAATTGTTGTAAAATGCGACCCGGTATCTGACTACGGGCGTACAAAGCTGCATGTAAACCGCGGCAGCAACCATATACAGTTTTTGGGTGGTGATGAAAATATGCGGCTTACCACTAATATTCCCATTAGCTATGTTTTTGACGAGCAGCCTTTTGTGTTGAACGAATGCAAGTACCTGGTGCTTACATACGGCGAACCATTGGAAGCGCCGCTTGTCAGCACCGCCGAACGTTTTCTGCGCGAAACCACCCAATACTGGCGAACCTGGATAAAGCACTCATCCATAGCTACTTATTTTCAACCATTTGTCATCCGTTCGGCATTAGCGTTAAAAATTCACCAGTATGAAGATACCGGGGCTATTATTGCGGCCAGCACCACCAGTTTGCCGGAATCGCCGGGGAGCGGTCGCAACTGGGACTATCGCTATTGCTGGCTGCGCGATACATATTATGTGCTTACCTCGCTAAATCATATAGGCCACTTTGAAGAAATGGAGAAATATTTTAGTTATGTAACCGATATATCTTTCAACGAACATGAACGTTACCAGCCCCTTTATGGCATCACCGGTAAAAAGGATTTGGTGGAAGAAATACGTGAAGACCTGGTCGGTTATATGGGTAATCAGCCGGTACGCGTGGGGAACCAGGCATCGGAACACATACAGAATGATATTTATGGGCAGGTAATGATATCCCTGCTCCCTCTGTATACCGACCATCGTTTTATATTCTCTGAAAGGAAAGATTCCGTACGCTGGATTGAGTTTTTATTAAGCAAAATTGAGCGTACCATTGATGAAAAGGACGCTGGTATTTGGGAATTCCGCAACATGGCCAACATCCATTGTTACAGCAACCTGTTTCAATGGGCCGGAGCCTCAGCAGCCGAAAAAATGGCGTTAACTATAGACAATCAGGACCTGGTGAAAAGGGCGATAAAAGTTAAAAAACGCGCTGCCAAACATATTGAAAGCTGTTACGACCCGGTACGCAAAGTTTATACCAACTCAGCCGGCAACTCCAACCTTGATGCCAGCACCCTGCAGCTGATAATGATGAATTATCTCGACCCGGCATCAGACCGTGCCAAGGACCACTTAATTGCACTGGAAAAAGAGTTAAAAGCCAGTAATGGGTTATTTTACAGGTATTTATATAAAGATGATTTTGGTAAACCCAAAACTACATTCCTGATTTGCGCCTTCTGGTATATCGAGGCCCTGGCTTGCGTTGGCCGGATGGATGATGCAATGCGCGAATTCGAGAACATCCTTAAATATTCAAATCACCTGTTGTTATTCAGTGAAGACGTTGACGAAAACGATGGTAGCCAGTGGGGTAATTTCCCGCAGGCCTACAGTCATGTTGGTTTGATGAATGCGGCGTACAGGATTGCTATTAAGTTGGATAGGCCAATATTTTTGTGAAGTTAAAGGCGAAAGGTAAAGAGCAACTCATTCATAATCTTGCCATTGCGAGCGCATCGCGGCAACCGCGAACTTTACAGAGCGAAAAGAACGGTCTGCATTTTGCATGGCGGTTATGGATGCGTGCGGTTGCCGTGCTCGTTCCTCGCTCGCAATGAAAATTTTATATTATCTATAATATTTCCGGTGTGCACTCACCTCAATTCGCAATCCCGAGTTTCAATTTGTACCTAAACCCTCTCCCACTGAAAAAATTATTTTCCAGTTTCAAAACTTCGTGTGTTTTTTTCGATATCCAAAACCGTTCATAACCTTTACCGGGCGCATTATTGTCGTTATAATTATTCAGCACCCGGCAATCAATCTTTTCGCCATTGCTGCCGGTTAAATAGTCGCTTCCGGTAACGGTATAGGCAACCTCGGTCGATTTCTCAAACCCTGGATCGTAATAATTTATAATAAATACCCTGTTTTCTTTAAAGGGTAGCAACGAGTAGATAAGCATATCGGCATGCCAGTTAAGGTTGTATTTATTAAACGAACCGTTAAAAACCTTAATGGCTTCCGATTTAACCGAATCGGGTACGTTGGTCTTGTTATTCAAATTTGTGTACGAAACTTCTCTGGTTTCAAAATCAAGCTTAACAGAGTAGCCTAAACGCTTCCAATAAGCGTCTTGTAGCAATGTACTAAAATCTTTCGCGTTAAAAACACTGAGGCATTTATGCACAATCGTATCCATTTCCCACTGCTGGGTTACCGTAATGGCAGGTTTGTTATGATATTGCCCAGCCTGAACATTAAACTTAATAAGTGCAACCCGGATTGCCGCGCCATCTTTCGTTTTTTTACCGAATTGCAGATAGCTTATATCACCTTTTTGCAGGTTTTTTAGTTCGAGGGTGGCAGGTTCAACCCGTATTGTATCACCGGTTTTTGCAATGGCTGGAATTGTAAATGCGGATAAGGCTGCAATTAAAAACAGTTTCATAGTTATTCTTTTCCGGTATAGATTGACTTTCCGGTTTTATCTATGAAACAAACTCAATGAATGCTACAATATTTTAAACGCGTTGTGCGTAAAATGCCAATCATTCCCCATTTACCATCCATCAGTCACCTGCCGTTAATGAACCGGCACCGCCTCGGTAAAGCTCAATAACAACCTTCTCACCTCCGCCGGGTTGCGCAGGTAAAACTTGGCAGCAGAAACACTGCCACCAACTTTAATGGTTACAGCCGATTCAGGCAATGCTTTAAACACGTCTTCGTCTGTATAATCGTCACCAAAGGCAATAATAAAATCGTAGTCGTTTTTATCAAGCAGCATTAAAGCGGCTTTACCTTTATTTATCTCCATATTCTTAACTTCCAATACTTTATCACCGGGAAGTAACTGTAATCCTTTGTCACTTGCCAGGTATTTCAGGTTATTCATCAATTCGTTGGCACGCAGCTCACCCAGGCCACCCTGGGAATTGCGATAGTGCCATACCAGTGAATACGTTTTTTCTTCGATAAATGAGCCCGGCGTACGGTCCACATACGTTTCCAATACCGGGTAAATATCATGCTTCCAACTGTCCGACAGTCCGGATACCTTATGCCAGGATGTATTTTGCTGTTTAAACCACGAACCATGCTCCGCGATCAGGTAAATATTTTTTCCGTCAAACCATTCACCCAAATTTTCATGCTTGCGGCCGCTTATCAGCACCACCATGTTAGCAGGATCCTCGCTTAACCTGTCGATTATGGTGTGCAGTTCTTTATCCGGCGTTGCCTGGTTTATATTCGATTTGAAATTTACTAGAGTGCCGTCGTAATCTAAAAATATGATGCGCTTTTTAGTCTTATGGTAGCGGTTTACGATGGATTGTTCGGTAGAAAAGCTGACGTGACGTGTTTGCATTGAACGCTGCATCTGTTTTACTTCCTTCAGCCTGTCCATAAAAATTTTCACCCAATGGGTGATATTAAACTTACTTACCAACTGCCGCATAGTATGCATTCGCCGCCTCTGTTCACTCAATGGCATGTTAATGGCTGCTATAATTGCATCACATACTTCGGTGGTATTGTTTGGGTTAACAATAATAGCGTCAATTAATTCTTTCGAGGCGCCTGCCATTTCACTCAATATTAAAACACCGTCGTTATTTATACGGCTGGCCACATACTCTTTGCTAACCAGGTTCATCCCATCCCGCATGGGGGTAACCAGGCAAACGTCTGCCGAGTAGTATAGGGCCGATAAGGTTTCAATCGGGAACGAACGATAGTAGTAATGAATTGGGGTCCACTCCATATTGCGGTACAAGCCATTAATATTCCCCACCCTTTTATCAATCTCGTCGCGCAGGTGAGCGTATTGTGGCACTGTATCGCGCGATGGCACCACAATCATGTGCAAGGTTATTTTGCTGCAATATTCGGGGTGCAGCTGCAGCAATTGTTCAAAAGCCTGCAGGCGCTGCAATATGCCTTTGCTGTAATCCAATCGGTCGATGGATATAATGAGTTTTGTCCCCTTAAACGTCTCGTTTATTACGGCAACCTGTTCAATAACTTCTTTTTCAAGCGGTAACGAAGCATATTTTTTATCATCAATCCCCATCGGGAACGATTCAACTACTATAGAGCGGTCGCCACTCGTAATCACGTTTGCTGAAGATGTTACCGGCAGTATGCGGGTTGTAGCACCCAAAAAGTGGCGCACATCGTCAAATGTATGAAAGCCAATTAAATCGGCACCTAGCATCCCTTCCAGCAACTCTTTACGCCAGGGTATCAACCTGAACATTTCGTGCGACGGGAAAGGGATATGCAAGAAGAAGCCGATAGAAACATCAGGCATGGCCTTGCGCACCAGTTGTGGCAAAAGCATTAATTGGTAGTCGTGTATCCATATCACGTCGCCGGGTTCGGCAATAGCCAATATGACATCCCTGAACTTTTGGTTTACAATATTGTAATAATCCCAGTTCGATTCTTTATAAACGGCGTATGTTGACGTATAGTAATGAAATATTGGCCACAAAACATCGTTACTGAAGCCTTCATAATATTGGTTAATTTCTTCCTGGTCTAAAAATACCGGCACCAGGCTTAGGTCTTTCAGTTGAGAGGTTATTTGATCGCGGTCTTTTTCTTCGGCAACTTCAATACCCGGCCACCCAATCCATTTGTTATTTCCTTTTTTGTAAATTGATCCCAAACCAGTGGCGAGCCCCCCTTCGCTTGCAGCCGATGTATATTCATCACCTGTTTTCGAAATTTTTACGGGCAGCCTGTTTGAAACTATTATTGTTTTTGACATAAGTTAATGGGCACTAATTATCACGAATTAAATGAATACTGATTCTCACGAATTGAAACGAATTACACGAAGTGAAAAAGTGGTTCAGTTCGGGTACTTTGAAAAACTCATCGCTATTTGTGCTATCTTAACAAGGTTTATTCGCCTAAGTTGTTTTAAAAAAGTGCATTTTTATGTCATTAAAGCCATTTTTTCTAAAGTATGGCAATCGGCGGCAATATCGTTGTTGATTGATACAGGCTCATAACCCGCTGCAAATAAAATTCGTTAAATCCGATTTAAGTCGTACGTGTTAGTGCCCATTTAGATTCGTAAAATTCGTTTCAATTCGTGAAAATTAGTAAACAATAAAAAAGCCACCTGCAAATGCAGATGGCTTACATAATGTGTTATTAGTTAATAGTTATTTAACCTGTTTAAAAAACTCAACGTTACCTGAGTTTGCAACCCTTACCAAAATTTCGTGTTTGTCGTTTTTCAAATCAACAAAGTATGAAGTTGGCTCGATGTCGTTGTTTAAAGCTTCGTTAGCCTGGTAAACAATAACGTTGTCGGCAGTATAGCCTTTGTAGCTATCAGCAATCATTTTTTGCGATTTAGCAGGGATAGCTTTGTAAGAAACAGTTTGAGTTGTACCTAAAAAATCACCGGCCAAAGTGTAGAAAGCAGTTTTCTTCACACCGTCGATTAAAAAATCAACTTTCTGGCAGTTTTTAGTTACAGTCCAAACAGTGTTGGTTGCGCTGGCAAAATCAGAAGCAAACGCTTGCTGAACAGCATAAGAAGCGGCACCACCATCAACTTTTTTACCGCCATCACCAGCGAATACATTTACGCTGAATAAAGCAGCTGTTGCGATTGTTAAAAATATCTTTTTCATGTTATGTTAAATTTTAAATCCGCAACAAAAATAAACTAAAATTGATAATTGTGTAAATAAAAATGAATTTTTATGAATATTTTATAATAACCGTCACTTTAACACGATATTTTGAAATTATCATATTTTACTTAGTGTATTTTTTACAATATGTAAACGGAAAATTGCATCAAAAATGGCCCTCATTAAATAGTGACGCCTATTTTACAATAGCTTAACATGAAATTAATCACATTTTGGAAGTTTTGATGCCATTGCCTCTTTTTTTTCAAAAACGCGCAAATGAGGCGCCGGGTAAGAGAGAATAATAATTGCCAACCCACCACCGTACGGCTTCTACAACTATTCAAACTTTATCCATTATCCGCAAAACCCGGATATAGCGTCATCCCCCCATCCATAAAAATGGTGGTGCCGGTAATATAATCGGCATCATCCGATGCCAGCCAGGCTGCTAGCTTGCCGATATCTTCAGGTTTACCAATCCGATTATAGGGTATTAGGCTTAAAAGCTTTTCTAATGCCTCCGGTGTATCCCATGCCGCTTTATTTATTGGTGTTTGTATAGCGCCGGGCCCAATTCCTACTACCCTTATTTTATGCGGTGCCAGTTCCTGCGCAATACTTTTCATAAACATGCTGATACCGCCTTTGCTGGCAGCATAGTTTACGTGGCCAGCCCATGGGATAACTTCGTGTACGCTGCTCATGCAGATAATTTTTCCGGCCGCCCTGCTCCTGCCTTCAACCACTCCCTTGCGGACAAATTCTCGTGCAGCCTCACGCGAGCATAAAAACTGGCCGGTAAGGTTTACGTTGATGACCGTGTTCCATTGGTCTAGCGTCATATCAACAAACTTGGAGTCTTTTTGCAGGCCGGCGTTGTTTACCAAAATGTCAATAGTGCCATATCGATTAAACATTTCGGCAAACATGGCCTGCACCTCTGCTTCATGGCTAACATCCGCCTGAAAAGCAAAAGCCTCACCGCCTGCGGCCGTTATCTCGTTTACGGTTACCTCGGCCGCATCTTTGTTATGAGCATAGTTGATGACAACCCTGGCACCTGCCTGTGCCAGGGCTAGTGCCACACCTTTGCCTATGCCGCTGTCGGCGCCTGTTACCAATGCTGATTGTCCGCTTAATGATCGGGTTGAATTCATAGCTGTAATATTATTGATCTGTTATTAAGGTAATGTAATTTGTAAAAGAATGTTTGTGTTGTCCCGCGCTAACAATTTAAGATAATAATATCTCATATTCATTAGCTTTGGCCCAAAATCTAATCGCAATGGTATTTTTTTATTTCAGCCTGGCAATTTGCTTAATCACAATATTTCTAAATTTCTACCTCGTTATTGGGTTCAATAAAATAAAGCAGCTGAGCAGGCAGCCAATTATAGAGCCGGAAGTGCCGCTTGCCATAATCGTTGCTGTACGTAACGAAGAGGAAGACCTTGAAACGGCACTGAAAAGCCTTTGCAATATCAATTATCAAAGCTACCGGCTCATCGTGATAAATGACCGGTCGACCGACCGTACCGCCGAACTACTAAACGATTTTAAGAGCAGCTACCCACAGATTAATATAGTAACCATCAATACGCTGCCGGAAGGCTGGATAGGCAAAAATAATGCGATGTACCAAGGTTATCTCAGCAGCACGGAAGAATGGATTCTGTTTACAGATGCGGATATTGTTTTCCACCCTGATGCTATCAGCCGGGCGATGGGCTATGCGATACGCAATAAACTAGACCACCTGACGATACTGCCTGAAATGATATCAAGGTCGAGCCTTTTAAATAGTGTGTATGCCACATTTTGCATTATGTTGATGATGCATATGAAACCGTGGGAAGCCAAAAATCCGAAATCAAAATCATCTTCAGGTATCGGCGCCTTTAACTTAATTAGGCGCGACGCTTATGAAAAGATCGGCACACATGTTAAAATTAAGCTACGGCCAGATGACGACCTGCAACTTGGTATAAAAGTTAAACAGGCTAAACTGAAGCAGGATGTATTGGCCGGTAAAGGATACGTATGTTTGGAATGGTATAAAAACCTTAGCCAGTTTGGCAACGGGCTACTAAAAAACTCTTTTTCTGTATCTGATTATAAATTATCAATAGCAATTGCTAATGTGTTACTTGTCCTGGTGTCAATCGCTTTACCCATGCCGGTAATGTTCATTTTTGGCACGGCAAATATCAGGCTGATGGCCGCTGGCATGCTTTTGTTTCACATCATCTATATGTCGGTTATTCCGCCCAACAAATGGTGGTATGCATCCATGATCCCATTTTCCGGATTCTTTATTAGCTGGATAGTTTTAAGAGCATCGGTAATAACCGTAAAACAAGGTGGTATTTATTGGCGCGACAGCTTTTATTCGTTGAAGATGTTGAGAGACGAAAAATGAATTATTGTCAAGTTACAGTTGGCCTGATGAGAACTGAAGTCAAATCAGTTTAAACCCATCAACTCTGCTTAACGGCGTAGCCCTCCTGAACGCCTTTAAAAAAAATGATTTAATCCTGTGAAGAATCCAGGTTCAGGTTTTTTATATACTCATGAAACAAATGCAACGCCTTTCTTTTATCCTCCGTCAGCTCAAAATCAAGCTTGTGCATTAAGTAATCTTCCAAGTCAAAATCCGCCCGTTGAGGAAGTTCCTTTAGTAGCTCTGTCCGGTGTTCCAGACCAAATTTCAAGGCCTTATTAAACTCCTCCATAAAGCCCGTCGGGATAGGTTTGTTGGCAACCCACGCGGCAAACACAAACGGCAGGCCGGTAAATTTCTGCCATTCTTCGGCCAAGTCGTACACGTATTTATACCGCTGTTTTTTGCCAAAGGTGCGGTCGCCTATCTGTACAAATGCAGTATGCGGGTTGGCCGGGGCAGCATAGTCCGGCGCGTTCTTGATCGTCTGATGATCGGCCTTCCAATAATTTTTGAGCAATACGAGCGCCAGGTTATTTGATGAGCGCGACTCGGGGTCGAGCTGCAGTGTTTTGATATCTTTTGCTTCACAATTGCTAAAAATAAAAACTGAGTTAACCGGGCCGGATGCACCGATACAATAGTCGGAAACTATCTCCCAGCGGGGCAAGCTCAAAATGGCAGCAACCGGTATCAGGCCTATATCGACCTTATCGTCAATCAGTTTTTGAGCACAGTCCGATGGCATATCCAAGCTAAGTTCGATATCATTGATCACTTCGCTGTGTTGTATGCCGTATAAAAATGGTTTGGTATTGGTGTAGCTTACTGCTGATATTCGTATTTTGGTATCCAATGTGTTAAGATATTTTCAGGTGGTTGGCGTTGTTAAAGTCGGTAATTTCAAACTTTTTGCCATCGTAATTTACTTTATAAAGCACCAGGTTTTGGTGCGGGAAGCTGTCCATTTCGGTAAGCGGCCTTTCGGTAAGCAGGCATAGTAACAGCCGCATCGCGCGGCCGTGCATGCATATCAACACCGTCTTTTCTTCAGGATGGCTAATGATAACTTTTAGCGCTTCCTGCTGCCGGGCTTTTACTTCGTTGGGGCTTTCGCCGCCTTCAAATTTCGAGTCGAGCTTGCCATCCATCCAGTCGCGCATCAATTGTAAAAAAGCAGCTTTATTTTCAGTGGTGGCGGGTTGTCCTTCATGTATGCCCCAGGCCAGTTCATCCAGCCCGGATAATTTTTCATAAGGAATCCCTAAATCGATGAATTGCTGTATGCTTTGCTGCGTACGCCTTAACTCCGAGATATAAATTTTATCAAACGGTACATCCCCATAAGCCTCAAAAAATTGCCGGGCCTGTTTGCGCCCCTCATCGTTCAGGTTGGTATCCATGCCCCGCCCCTGCACAATGCCGCGTTTATTCAAGTCGGTTTGCCCGTGGCGGACGATGTATAGTGTTTTGTTCATTAGTTCAGTTGTTCATTAGTTCATTAGTTCATTAGTTGTAAGGCGGCGAACTTGCGAAGCGAATATTTTCTTGAATAATTATTTTATCTAATTTTTTTATTAAACCAAGCCCCAATGAACTAATGAACCAGTGAACGAATGAACTTAATTCACCACCGGCAATCGGTAAAATTGTGGTTTTGCCTCTTCAGGGAATTCAAAATTAGTATAGTCGGTAACCACGTTGTACAGCGTATCCCTTTCAATCGGTTCGCGCCCAACGTTCTTTATCAGTTCTACCAGTTGTTTGGTGCTCATGCCGGGATGTTGTTCTTCAGCGCCGGCCATGGAATATATCTTCGTGGTATCGTCTAGTGTGCCATCGATATCATTGACACCAAAGTTCAGGGACAACTGCGCAGTAGTACGGCTTATCATGGCCCAGTAAGCTTTTATATGGTCGAAGTTGTCCAAATAAATTCGTGCGATGGCATAGTTACGCAAATCCTCAACAACTGTTGATTCAGGCACGTGCGACATCTGGTTATCCTGGTTGCGGAATTTAAGCGGAATAAATGTTTGGAAGCCGCCTGTTTTATCCTGCAGCTGGCGCAATCTGTCCATGTGGTCAACACGATGCCAGTATTTTTCAATATGTCCGTAAAGCATGGTAGCGTTTGAGCGCTGACCCAGTTTATGCCATTCCTCGTGTATCGCCAGCCATTGGTCGCCTGTACATTTATCTTTCGCAATTTGCTCACGTATCTCTGGGTGAAAAATTTCTGCGCCGCCGCCGGGGATCGATTCCAAACCGGCATCAAGCATCTTTTTCATACCTGTAGCGTAGTCAATTTTAGCTTTCTTAAATATGTAATGATACTCAACAGGTGTTAAAGCCTTAACATGCAGGTTTGGCCTGTGGGCCTTTATTTTGCTAAACAGTTCACTGTAGAAAGCAACATCGTATTGGGGCAATACCCCGCCTACAATGTGCACCTCGGTAACCGGCTCGTCATCGTATTTTTTTACGATGTCCATCATTTCGTCCATTGTGTACTCCCATCCTTCCGATTTTTGCTTAATCAAACGGGAATACGAACAAAACTTGCAATCGTACACACAAAGGTTAGTTGGCTCAATATGGAAATTGCGGTTGAAATAGGTTTTTTTGCTGTGGCGTTTTTCGCGTATGTAGTTGGCTAACACACCCAAATAGCCCAGTTCACCTTCATCGTACAGCAAAACGCCTTCATCAAATGTAATGCGTTCGCCCTTCAGCACCTTTACGGCAATTTGTTTTAAACCTGCAGGCAGGTGCGGGTTTTGTAATAATATAAGCAGATTGTCTTCGGCTTCCATTAATTAATATTTGTGCAAAAATAGGAAATGTTAGTGTAATTGGGGTGTAATATAACAGGAGAATATTACAACCATTCATTGCCAGCATACAAGGGGAATTTTGCTATATTCGCTATTATGAATCCGCAAATAGAATTACAAACTTATAAATTCATCAAAGAAAACACCGAAAAATGGTATATCGACCTACCAAATTGGGAAGGTACTAAGGCAGAACTGGAAATGGTTGAAGGCGCAGATACCATGCTCGATTATGTAGGAAAGGGGACTTCGCCAGTTGAACTTATATTGGCTGAACAACCTTTCGATGGCTGTAATATTCTAAAATTAATCCATGATTATTCAAAAGAAATTGGTGGTGGCGGCATTTATTTACTGGCCGATTATGAAGGAGAAGCATTAAACCAGGAAATGTGGCTGTGCGAGGTTACCGAATGGGTATTTGAGAAACTGCCGCCATTTATATATTTCAAGAAAATATAGTGTTTTTTGGCTACGGGGTTTACATTTGCCTTTATGAAACCCGAAACTATCGCCATACACGCCGGCAACCATGTTGATGCATCATCAAAGGCGGTAATACAGCCTATCGTTTTATCTACCACGTTTGAACGCGCGGAAGATGGAACTTTCCCCGGCGGGCACATCTACAGTCGCGCAAGCAATCCCAACCGAGAATTGCTTGAGAATGTGATAGCCAAACTGGAAGGCGGTGCCGATGCTGCTGCGTTTTCATCGGGGAATGCGGCAGGCATGTCGGTTTTTCAGTCATTGGCACCGGGCACACATATTATTGCGCCTGATGACATGTATCACGGACTTCGCAACCAGCTCAAAATCCTATTTGCGGGCATTTTAAAGTTCGATTTTATCGACGTAAATGATATTGATACAGTAAACCGGCACCTGATGCCCGGTACAGGTTTAATATGGCTCGAGACGCCATCAAACCCGCTGCTTAAAGTAACCGATATAAAAAAGATTGTTGCGCTGGCGCATAAACACAGCATAAAGGTTGCAGTTGATAATACTTTCGCCACGCCTATTTGCCAGTTGCCTATTTCGCTTGGGGCCGACCTGGTAATGCATTCGTCCACCAAATATTTTGGCGGCCACAGCGACCTGATGGGCGGTGTACTGGTAACTGCTCAAAAAGACGATTGGTGGCAAAAAATAAGGGATGTACAAGTCTACGGCGGCGCCATCCCCTCGCCTATGGATTGCTACATGCTGGTTCGCAGTATTAAAACATTACCATACCGCGTACAGGGCCATGTTCATAATGCACAGTTGCTGGCAGAATATCTTGAAAAACATCCAAAAATTGAACAGGTAATGTACCCGGGATTGCCGTCGCACCCGCAATATCAAATTGCCAAAGAACAAATGCTTGGGTTCGGTGGAATGATTTCATTTACCGTTAAAGGAGGAGAGGCCGAGGCACGCCGGGTAATAAACGGGCTTAAGCTGTTTACCCGTGCCACCAGCCTTGGTGGTGTGGAAAGCCTTATTGAGCATCGCGCTACAGTTGAAGGCCCGGATACCAAAACACCTTTTAATTTATTAAGAGTGTCGGTCGGCCTGGAGCATATTGATGATTTGATTGAGGACTTGGAAGTGGCCCTGGGATAGTGATTGGTGGCTTTCTTTTATAACGAAAAAGATTTGTCAACTTTCTAAAAGCCGACAAATCTAATTTTTTTTTTTTGACAATCTATTTTAACCCTACTACCTAAGGATGTACCGTATTTGCTATCAGTGTAACTGCTGTTTGTGCATATAATTTACCGGTTACCCTGGCGCCCGTATTGAGCGATATAAGCGTTTTACTAAGGATAATTCCTTTAAAGTTTGCAGCTGTGCCAAGTGTTGCTTTGCCCGAAACCACCCAGAAAATATTTTTAGCTTGTGCGCCTCCCAACAAAGTGATTATAGCTCCGTTACTTATAGTAAGGTTTTTTGCTATCTGGAAAACCCAAATATCGTTTGGCCCGCCGCTTAACGTAGCACCCACGCCTGTTACTAAAACCCCGGTACCCCATTTGTATAAGCCGGGCCGCAAAGTATGCCCGCTAATATCGCCGGCATATTTTTCAACTATGGGCGATGGAATTGTAAGCCCGTTGGCCGTGGTAAATGCGGTTTTCATATCGGCTATAGCCGTCGTCATTTTCGACGGTGTGGGGGCAGCATAATTAGCAGCATACACTTTGCCGGTAACTATAGGAGTATGCGAAGATTGATTATCAGTTGCCATTATAAATCCAAACCCGGTGATGGCCGTTGCCGCTATGGGGCTTGTCCCAATATTACCGGTGATAGCCGTAACGCCGGTGGTTGTAATCCCGGTTTCAGTTAATATTGTAAAGTCGTTAGCTGTTTTTAAGTTTACGGGCGAGCTAACTGTTGCTGCAAGTACAGTAGATAAAGAACGGTTGGCCGAACTGTCGGCATTTGGCAGGGTAGCGTTTTCACTATCCTTTTTACACCCGGAGATGATTAACAAAAGACACATGGCAAAGCACGCTATAGGGTACCATGCCTTTAATAAATCAATGTTTTGCAGGGCCGGTTTACAGCATGCTGGTAAGTTTGTTTTTTCACTCATGATTAATAATTTAAATAATTGATTAATTAAAATATTTCAATGATTAAGTAGATGGCACAAACATACCTCTTACGAAAGCACAAAGTGTTACACAACTTTTTAAATAAGTTGCATAATTCACACGTTTAAAAGGAGGCAACGCTTAAGCGCTCAATAGTTTATAGCGGGATGGAGTTATCCCGGTAACTTTTTTGAATTGGTTAGACAAGTGTGCAACGCTGCTGTAATTTAGCGCCAGCGAAATTTGAGTAAGGTTAAGCTCATCGTAGCCAATAAGCTCTTTCGCCCGTTTTATCTTATTCAATATGATAAAATGCTCGATTGTATTACCCTGCTCTGCCGAAAATACATTAGCCATGTAAGTATAATTCAGGTTTAATTCTTCGCTTAAATAATCAGAAAAATTGGTCTTTAATTTGTTGTCGGTATAGCAAATCATGTTGATCACAACATTTTTTATTTTTTCGACGAGGATATTTTTCTTATTTTCCAGTAATTCCAATCCCGATTTAAGCAAGGCCTGCTTAAACCTTTTGATTTTTTCAACTGAAACGGGTCCTGTTGTCTCAGCTTTTCCTAATTCTATCAATGTCAAGCGCAGTCCTAGTTTTTTCAATTCAAATTCTACAACCATCTTGCACCGAACGCATACCATATTTTTTATGTAGAACTTCATTATAGATGAGTTAGAATTAATGAACGGGTGTAAGTTAAACGCCATTAAACGGATAGTATTGCAAAAAAAGCAAGGGTTAAAAACTCAAAAAATAGAGCTAAGGAGTATTCCATGTAGAAAAATGATAGTTAAGGTGGTTAATCTCAACTCAATCATCCTCTCTCCGCCACCGGAATAACCAACTTCAATGCCGACCAAATTTCATCAACTGCGCAAACCTTGATATCTACCAATCCGTTTTGCAACGCAAAATTGCGGATAATGTCTTCGGTTATGTCGGTTGCTATTTTAGATGCCCTTTTAGGCCACGACACCCAGATCATGCCGTTGGGTTTAATTTGACCCTTAAGTTCGGGCAGAAGATTTAAATATTCGTCTTTTTGTTTGGTAAAGAAATGGATAAAGTCTTTAGCCGCCGGCTCGCCATTGTTAATTGTTAAATCGGCAGGCAGATCGGTAAACAGGCTGAAATAATGTTCCGGGGCATTGATAAGCACCATATTGAACCCCGCTTTAATCCCCAGCTTTTTAGCCAGTGGGGTGCCGGAATATCCCGCCGGTTGTACCGCTATCTTGTCCCCCACTCCCATATGCCGAATTGTATTTTTTTATCAACCGGGTGACCAGCTTGTTTTAAAGTAAGCATAATTTGTCCGCGGTGATGCGACTCGTGCGAAACCAGGTAACCTAAAAATCCGGTCGCGTGGGGTTTGAACCCTTTCACTTTACCGTCAGGACCGGCCTTTTCAAATAGTTGCTCTATAGCAAGGCTGCTGGCTTTTAACGCCTCCTCAAGCTTTGCCTTACTGATATTGTCTTTTTCAACCTTATCCAGCCCGGTTAATAGTACCGGATCCGCTGCCTTTAGCCACATCAGCCTTACATTATGCATGTGTGCAAATTGCTCGCCAACCGTACGCCCTTTCGATGTTGATATATCACCCAAATTTCCCTTGTCAATTGCATCCAATAAATACAAATTAATGCGGTTATGAATTTGCCAGGTCTCGGTCAACACGTTCATACTTTCCTTTAGTTAAATTGTTTTAAATGGTGTTGCATGTGTGCCACATAGTCGGATGCGAGCCATTCAACGGTATGCAGGCTGGGCTCGGTTTTGCTATTGTCACATTGAGCCTGCAGCCGGTGTGTGGGGTAGTTTTCCAGCACCCTGATAATCTGCAGGTTTAATAGATTCCACAAGCCAAGTAATTCATTAACATTAGCATCCTGGTAATGTTGTGCATCAACCCATTCCACCTGCTCATAAGTCAGCTTAAAGTTTTCCTCATAGGTACAGCGCACAAAACGCTGCAGGTTAACCTGGGCACTGTCAATTAAATGGCCTATAATTTGTTTTTTGCTCCATTTATCCTGAGCGGGTTTAGTGGCCCAATCAATTGCGTCAGTATCCCGATTTAAGATATCGTTAACAACTTCTTTTAGTTGTTTTGTCGTGTCTGTAATCATGTGCCTGCGCTAACCCTAAAAATCTATTTAAAGATGGTTATTCGTTATTAATAATCAAAAAACTTTATCTTCAAAGCGTAAATATCTTCTATGGCCCTCAATTATATCTGGATTGCATTTTTCTTAGTAGCGTTTGTAATTGCGCTCATCAGGCTGATATTTTTTGGCGATACAGAAATATTTTCGCACCTGGTCAACGCAATATTCTCGTCCTCTAAATCGTCGGTTATGGACATTGCGTTGCCTTTGGCCGGTAACATGGCATTTTGGCTAGGCATTATGAACATTGGCGAAAAAGCGGGTGCTATTAACTTCCTGTCGCGTGTAGTTGGTCCATTCTTTAGCCGGCTTTTCCCTGAGGTACCGAAAAACCACCCGGCTACCGGCCAGGTGCTGATGAGCTTTTCGGCGAATTTATTGGGGCTGGATAATGCCGCCACACCGCTTGGCCTGAAAGCCATAGGCAGCTTACAAGAATTAAATCCCGACAAAGAAACCGCTTCAAACGCGCAGATAATGTACCTGGTATTGCTCACTTCGGGCCTGCAACTGTTGCCGGTTACCATCATCGCCCAGCGTGCTATTTTAAATGCAAAGGACCCGACAGATATTTTTATACCATGTATTATTGCCACGTTTGTTTCGGCCATCTCAGGCATGCTGCTGGTTGCCATTAAACAAAAAATAAACCTGTGGGACAGGGTAATAATTGGCTGGCTTGGTGGTATTACCTGCTTTATTGTTTTACTGGTTTGGTTTTTTACAGAGCATTTAACAAAAGGACAAATTGGCCAGGTATCAAAAGTAGCGAGCAACCTGATGCTTTTCTCAATACCAGTAATATTTATTACAGGCGCGATAGTAAAAAAAGTAAACGTTTTTGAATCTTTTATTGATGGCGCAAAAAGCGGCTTCGAAACATCGGTAAAAATAATACCCTACCTGGTGGCCATGCTTGTTGGCATAGCCGTTTTTAGAGCGTGTGGCGCGTTGGATTATATG
Organism: Mucilaginibacter flavidus; assembly: GCF_024055575.1. GTDB lineage: Bacteria > Bacteroidota > Bacteroidia > Sphingobacteriales > Sphingobacteriaceae > Mucilaginibacter > Mucilaginibacter flavidus. The sequence goes on from NZ_JAMXOE010000006.1 coordinate 84,859, forward strand.
AACGACGGTTTGCGTTGGGTAGTTACGCAACTTGGCCTCGATACCCGCTTTGTGGATGCCATGCCGGTTGCATATATGAAACCCTTAAGTGGATCGGGCTCAAAGGGAATGATGATCGATATTATGAAAACTCATAAGCCCGACAGTTTTCCAGGCCGGCTGGGCTGCATCTTCAATGGCTCTGCTGACACCACTTTTTACATTGTGGCGCTTTATTTTGGGTCGATAGGGATTAAAAAATCACGCTACGCCATTCCGGCCGGCCTGTTTGCCGACCTTGCAGGTATTATCGCGGCTATTTTTGTAGCTTATTTATTCTTTGGTTAACCTTTTTTAAACCCATAATTTATAATGATGTGATTTTTCATTTTCTTTTGCCGATAATTTGATTTTACGACGCAGGTAGTTTAAATTTAGTTTACAAGGCTAAATTATTGAATAATGAAAGAGGATTACGCTGCGCAGAAGAAAGCTAAAATTAAAACCACCCAACAGGGAATTGTGGTACTGTGGGTTTTTATCATAATTTTTATTTCGATAATAGTTAGGTGTGCCCGGTATTAAAAGAGTAACAGTTATTTACAGCTTTAAGGCTTGCAAAAAAAAAAGCAGGCCCGAAATATTCCCGGGCCCGCTTCAATCACTCTAAAACAATCACCTCTAATTAGAAGTATTTTTATTAATTGATCGATCAGGGTTGACCAATTCAATTATTTAGTCAAATATATCATTAATGTCTCTGCCTTAAGCATTTCAGTATGTCTTTTGACCAGCAGGTGACACAATGTAATTCTATTGTTCATGGTTAATGGTACATAGTTCATAGTAGCTACAGCCAAGCTAAAACTACTCGCAAGAACCTGCCACTAACATACTTTCGGCTATGAACTATCAACCATGAACTATTAACTGCCTAATACATCAACCCCTTGATAAATATATCAGCAAGTAGCAACCGTTTTGAGCGGATTTCTTCCAGGTGCTCTTTGTTGGGGAACATTGTTTTTTTGTGCGAAACTGATTTCACTCTTACACCATGAAGAGCATCAAGCAATAGCTCAACAATTTCAGTTGGGTTAGCTACGGGCTTTATTTTCCCCCGGTCAACTTCTGTTTTAATAGCGCTAACCAGCATATGCGTTTCCGATTCATGTACCTGCGTTACAATCTCCCAGATAGCGTCGGGCAGGTTTTGTTCGTTGAGCCTAAAGAAGTCGAAAAAATTATAGTTGGTTACAATAAATTCGTGTTGGGTATCTATCTGGAAAATAAAAGCCTCTTTTAAATCAGCAAAGGTATTTATCCTGTCGGTAAGCGATTTTAAATAGCCATCAGCCACTTTGCGCATCACTGCCACATAAAGCTGGCTTTTATCGGGAAAGTAGTAGTAAAGCAACGCTTTCGACATCGAAAGGTCGCCGGCTATTTCATTCATGGTAGTTTTCGAATAGCCAAAATGTAAAAACCTATGGTGGGCAGCCTCTAAAATTTTCTCCTTTTTTACATCCTGGTGGTCGTTAGCTGTAATCATTATTAACAATTATATAGTAATATACTTGTGCAAGGTAAAACTGGTTACTGAGTAAATCCTGACTTTTTTAACAAAACTATCAATTTTTCTAAACATATATACGATTTACCTATAGCAAGCGCTACAAACAACCGCAAAATTACGCTGAAATGATTAACACGGCTCCCGCCCCCGCTACAACAACGTCTTCAATTGCACCAATATAAGGGTCGAAAATGTCTGTTTTAGCAACCACAAACCTGCGTAGGTAATAGCTGCCAAAGGTGCAACCAAGCGCAACAGCCGACCCAAGAAGCGCGCCGACCAGGGCATTGTTACCCGTTGCCTTATAAATACTTGCACCCGCTAACGAGCCTGCCAGGCAACGACCAACTACCCCACCAACTGCAATCCGGTTGGGCGTATTGGGCAATTTATCGCCTACTACTTCACCCAGGGCCAGCAGTTTCATGCCCAAAGCAGCATTTGGCGACTGCATAAAGCGCAAAGGAGACCCTGCAAGGTGCTTCGACGGATGCTTGCTTAATATCTGGCAAGCAATAACCGGTGCAGAAGTGGTGCGCATACCTGCCAGTATGCCCAAGCCCAGTACTTGCCAAAATGGTTTTGTTATTTTTAGTTGTGTTGATGTTTTCATGATGGTATTTATAAGACAACAATCGTTCCCAAATGCAATTCACCTTGCGTTAAAGTTATTAAAAACCACAAGCCGCTATAAAACACAAAACGCCCCGGAAATCTCCGGGACGTTTTGTGTTAAGAATTTATTTTCAGTTATCAGGCAGTAGCTTCTTCCAACATGGGTTCAGCTGCTTTTTCCTTTTTACCGAAGAAAAAGTTTTTCATATTAACCCTGATGATATACATACAAGGCACTAATATCAGTGTGATTATGGTTGCAAAACCAAGACCAAATATCATTGTCCATGCCAATGGGCCCCAGAACGCCACGTTGTCGCCGCCAAAGTGAATATGCGGCTGAAAATGGGTAAACAAGCCAACAAAATCAATATTGAAACCAACTGCCAGTGGTATTAAACCTAATATGGCAGCAGTTGCGGTTAGTAACACCGGGGTCATACGGGTATGACCTGCTTCAACCACCGCATCGTGCAGGTTGGCGCCCTCAGCAATTAGCATATCAGTAAACTCAACCAGCAAAATCCCGTTTCGCACTACCACACCGGCAAGGGCAATTATACCGACACCTGTCATCACGATGGATATGGTCATACCGAAGATACTTACTCCCAGCAATACACCGATGATACTAAAGAATATCTCACTGATGATAATGAATGTTTTACCTACTGAGTTAAACTGAATCATCAGGATGATGAGAATAAGGCCAAATGATGTAGCCAATGCTCCTAATAAAAAGTTCATCGCTTCCATCTGGTCTTCCTGGCCACCGCCCATTTTTATCTGAATATTGTCTGCCTTTTTGAAAGTATTGATGGCACTTAAAATAGCGGCGTTAACTTCGTTAGCGTTGTATGGCTTTATTACACTCGACCCCAATGTTAACACCCGGCGTTGTTGCTTGTGCTTAATATTGCTATACGTATCGGTATAACGGATATCGGTAAAGGCGGAAATCGGCACCTGGCGGATGGAACCACCGGTCGCTAGATCGCGGTAAGTTATCTTCAAGTTTCGCAAGGCATCGATATCGCCCCTTTGACTTTCCGCCGCTCTTACCATTATTTTGTAATCATCTTCCTTTGTATTCCTGAAATCGCCAGCTTTTGCGCCGTAAATTGCTGCACCCAGATTTTTGTTGATCTGATCAGAAGTGATGCCTTCGCGGTTAGCGCGCTCCCTGTCAATATCAAATACTATCTGCGGCTTATCGTTTTGTACGTCAGGAATTAATCCTTCAATACCAGCTATATTTTGTTTGGCCAAATAGTTCTTAAGGCGATCACTTGTTTTAACCAGCGAATCCAGGTTATCGCCGATAATTTCAATACTAATATCCTTTTGCACCGGCGGACCTGAGGCTTCCTGCGAAACCGAAATTTTAACCCCCGGCACACCTTGTACCGAAGCGCGGATATTAGCCAGCACCTTTTTAGTATCCTTGCCTTCGCGTTTACCAAATTCAACAAAGGCAACGGTGATCTTCCCTTTGTTTTCGTAATCGCCCTGGTCTTCATCCTGCGGGTCGGTAACTCCTTTGGTAACGTTGGATATGATGGAAGTAACCAAGCCTTTATCAGGTTCTACCACCTGTGCTACCCGTTTTTCCAATTGCTCGGTCACCTTGTTGGTAGTAGCCTGGTCGGTACCGATAGGCATGGTGATATAAACGTAAGCAAAGTTGGGGTCGCCTGCCGGGAAAAATTCAACCTTTGGCGAGCGGGCTACCATAAAAAATATCGTTAAAATAAACAGTACAATCGTTCCCAAAAGGATCGTCACCGGTCTCCGAACAGCTTTTTCAAGTAAACCGGCATACCAGTTTTGAAAACGCGGCCATCCATTTTTTTGAAACCGATCTATCACTTTCAATAGAACGAAGTGGTTCAGGAGGTATAAAATGATAGCCAGCGCCATGAAATTACCCATACCCATGGTCCATTTACCAATTATAAACATCAAATAACTAAAAGCGGCTAATACCCCCAAAATCAATACCACACGACGGGTCTTTTTATCGAATTTTGGATGGTCATGCTCGCCTTCGTGGTGCGGTTTCATAAAGTCGACCGCAAAAACCGGGTTCATGATGTAGGCTACAACCAGCGAAGCGAGTAACGTAATAATTAAGGTAATAGGTAAAAAGAACATAAAGTGACCGATGAGGCTATTCCAGAATGCAAGGGGAACAAAAGGCGCAAGCGTAGTCATGGTACCCGAAAATACTGGTAAAAACACTTCACCTGCGGCCATTTTAGCCGCCTGCTTGATAGGCACTTTTCCGTTGGCAAAAATACGGTGAGTGTTCTCTATTACCACGATGGCGTCATCCACCACAATACCCAGCGCGAGCAGGAAAGAGAACAGCACGATCATGTTAAGCGTAAAACCTATAGCCGGCATTATTAAGAAGGCAATAAAGCACGAGAGCGGAACCGATAACGCCACGAATATGGCATTGGTGGTACCCATAAAAAACATCAGGATAACAGTTACCAATAAGAAACCAATCACAATTGTGTTGATTAAATCATTCAGCGTGGTACGGGTTTTATCTGATTGATCACCGGTTACTGTAATGTTCAAGCCTTTCGGGAAAACAGATTTTTGTTTCTGCTTAATCAGGTCATTTATTTTATCAGATGCCTCAATTAAGTTTTCGCCTGCCCGTTTGCTAACATTCAGGGTAATTACATTTTTAAATTTGGGATTTTCGTTGGTTTTTAGACGGGCATAGCTCTCCTGCAATAAAAATGAATCCTCTACATCGGCAATATCACGCAAGTAAATGGATTGTCCTTTTGGGTTTCTTATAGCCATCGCTTTCACTTCATCGGCATTTTTGAAATCCTGCCTGATGTCGATACTGCGGCGTACACCATCACTTTTAACCGTTCCGGCCGAACCAATGATATTCTCATTCCCTATGGCTTGTTGTATATCTCCAAAAGTTAATTGAGCCGCTGCCATTTTATTCATATCCACATTCACCTGGATTTCGGGCGTTAAAGCACCAACTTCGTCCACCTTCGAGATTTCTTTATAGCTTTCTATCTCGTCCTTCAAAAGATCCGCGTACTCCTTTAATTTTTTAAGGTCATAATCGCCGGATAAGTTAATGTAAAGGATAGGTAAATCAGCCACGTTGATGTCAGTAATTTGCGACTCCCGCAAATTCACGTCACCCTGTGGCAAATCCTGTTTGGATTTGTCCACGGCTTCCTTAACGTCTTGTTTAGCGTTACGAATGTCCACATTCGCCTGGAACTCGCAGGTGATGCTCGAAACATTTTGCAATGAGTTTGATGTTACCTTTTTTAACCCTTTTAACGATTTTAATTGCTTTTCCAATTGCCTGGTCACTAGTATCTCTACGTTTTGCGCAGATTGGCCATTGTAAACCGTGGTTACAAATACCTTTGATTGTGCAATGTCCGGAAAGTTTTCTTTAGGCAGGTTGTTGTAGCTGATCAGCCCCAACACCGTAACTAAAAATATCATTACGTAAATGGCCGTCTTATTTTCAATGGCCCAACTTGAGGGCGCAAATTCTTTGTTCAGATCTTTCATAATAAACAATCAAATTATTAATAATTAATTACCCGACTGTACAGCCTTCACTTTGTCGCCCTCTTCAATATCTGTAGCGCCATCAGTAATCAACTGGTCACCGGCTTTTAAGCCCGATAAAATTTCCGACTGGCCTGCGTAAGTATTGCCAACTTTAATATTAACCCTTTTCGCTATGCCATTGTTATTAACAAATACGTAATCCCCATCTTCCGATTTTTGAATAGCTTTTACGGGGGCTACAATTGCCTGCAATTTGGTATAATTGGCTATTTGTATAATAGCCGTCATATTAGGGCGCAGTGTTTTCCGAACCGGCAATTTTATTTCCACGCCAAAACTGCGTGAAGTTGGATCAATAACCTTTGCCGCAAATGTAACTTTAGTAATCAGCGAATCATTGGCATCGGGTATCAATATCTTTACAGTATTACCAGTATTTACACTGCCTGCATAAGATTCAGGTACATCAGCCTTTACTTTTAATATGTCAGCATTTACAATACGTATGCCGGTAGTACCGGGTTGGGCAACCTGGCCTAATTTCAGGTCCATCTGGTCGACAGTGCCATTAATTGGCGAAGTAATTCGGAACTGGTTAGCTTGCTGACGCAATGATGAAACTTGTTTTTGTGAGCTTTGCAAGGCAGTTTGGGCCTGCAGGAACTGCACTTCAGTTCCTATTTTTTGATCCCAAAGATTTTTTTGCCTTTCAAACAGCGTTTTATTTAAAGCTACCTGGGTTTCAGCCTGAGCTATGTTTTGATTCAATACGCTGTTATCCAGCTGAACCAACACCTGGCCTTTACTTACATGTTGACCGGCTTTTACGTAAAGACCGGTGATAGAACCTGGCGATTGGGGATAAGCCATGACGTTATCCTGGGCATCTATTTTTCCCTGTATTTGTACGAAGTTGCTAAAATTGGTTGTTTTTAATATCACGACACCCACATCAGTAGTTTTGGTAGAGTCGCCTCCTCCCACCTCAGCCTGTAGTTTGGTGATTTGTGCACTAATGGATGCTTGCTGTTTTTTAAGATCAGCAAGTTCCGTTTTTTTATCTTTCGGTTTGCTCGAGCAGGCCGCCAGTAAAATTAAAGCTGGTATGTATAGTAATTTTTTCATTGTGCTATATTATATTGTGATTGATTATTGTATTCTTCCGTATGCTTTGTCAAGGTCAACTTTGCTTACTAAAGCATCGTAAAGACCCTGTATGTATGAATTATCTGCATCCTGCACAGCAGTTTGCGCCTGTGTAACTTCGATGCTCGAGCCTACCCCTTGCTGGTACTTAATCTTCGATACCCGCAACACTTCTTCAGCCAAAGCCATGTTTTTCTTTTGGTCGTTTAATGTTTGCAGACCATTTATATAAGCTATCCGCGCTTGGTTAACCTGCAGGTTTACTGTATTCTTCATATTGTCCAGGTCGTTCTGCGCCTTCAAAACCGTAATTTCCGATTGCTTTAACTGGTTCCGGTGCTGAAAGCCAGTAAAGATTGGTACGCTTAATGACAGCCCTATATAACTTGAAGGGTAGTTAGTGCTAAAAAGTTTACTAAAGCTATTGTCCTGGTAAGCTGAAGAGATGTTGCCATTTGCGGTCAGCTTAGGTAAAAATTGGCCTTTTTTACTTTTTAAATCATATCCGTAAAGTTTCTTCTGGGTTTCGAGTAAATTATATTCAATGCGGTTACGATAAACGGTGGTATCATTATTTGCATCAGCTGCCGATGCCTCGATCTTCACATCTTCAAGCTTATCGCGCAGAGTCAAAGCTTTATCAACCGGCATGCCCATCTGGAATTTAAGCAACTGGTAATTAATCTCAAGCAGGCGGATGATATTTTCCTGCCGTGTAACCTGCGAATTATATTGCACCGTTAAACGGTCAACATCTATCTTTTCCACAAAACCTTGCTTATTCCGGGCTACTGTCTCGTCAAGTTGTTGTTTAAGCTGTGCGATGTTCGCTGCGAGCAGTTTTAATTGCTCAACACTAACCAGTACCTGGTAATAAGCCTTTGTTACATTTACACTTGCTTCAATTTTGGTGCGTGTATAGCTTCGGTTGTAAAGTTCTTTATAAGTCTTACGCCCCTGTAAACCAACAATATAGTTAGGGTCGAAAAGAATCAGACTTGCATTGAGCCCTAAGCTTGCGTTATATTTCTGCGTGAAGCTAAAAGCCACGTTATCAGGTTCATTCGGAATAGCGATTACACCGTTAGTACCCGAAACCCCCTCATTGTGTAATATAGTGTAAAGTTGTTTGTTACTGTTAGGAAACAGTATCTTGGACGTTTTAATATAGTCCTGGAAACTTGCTGCTCCGGTAATTTGCGGCAACCCCTGCCCAATAATTTCCTTAACATGATAGTCGGCGCTTGTAACGTCAAGATTAGCATTTTTTACATCAAGCTGGTGCTCATACGCATAATTTACACAATCCTGTATCGTAAAATTATATCGCTGCGTATCCGGCGGCGCCTGTTGCGCATACCCGGTGAGGGCAAATCCGCATGCAAGCATTGTTATTATTAGTATATGTTTCATTGTATATAGTTGTGATTTGTGTGTTTTAGTTTTATGCTGATGTAAACTTAGGCCCTGTTAATGACAGCCCTATGTCAGCAGTGTTATTCATCGTTTATATTTTTATATTGATTTAAAAGTTTGTAACCTTTAAGTGTGCAAATGCCATAGTTAAAATGCTCTAAAAATTGCACCTGTACCTTCCATGGGTTAAATTCGGCTATCGGGAATTCCTTGGTATTAAAACCCAGTTCCACCTGGGCCACCCGCATCCTTGCCAATATCCTTACGTCAATATCCGGCCGAATGTAACCCTGCTTAATACCTTTTGTTAAAAGTTCTTCCAGTGTAGTCACTATCACTTCTGCTTTAAACTTTTGAAACTGTGCCCAGGCATCCGGATGATATTTTTGCATATCATGAATCACAATCGGGTTAATCCTGGAAAAAATATCCTCCGAGCACTTCATCATGTTGATCATCTCTTCAATCACATTGGCCGACTTGCTGATAATATCCTCCATCTGCTCCTCGTCTTCCTTCAGTTTTTTTGTTACCAAAGCAATTACCAGGTCGTTTTTATCTTTAAAAAACTGGTATATGGTTTTCTTCGACATACCCAAGTGCTTGGCTATATCGTCCATCGTTACGCTCTTGATCCCTGCTGTTAAAAACAGTTCCTCGCCGCCTTGTATTATTCTCTCTATTTGACTCATTGACTTTCAAAGTCAAAACTACGGAAACATTTTTAGATTCCAAAGTTTCCGAAAAAGAATGTGCGAATGTGCGGATTTATGATGTGCGGATGACAAACGAATGATGTGCTTATTGAAAAAACTGTATCCTAATCGTATATAATCCGCTGTAATGTTCTCGTTCGCACATCAACTTTTCCATCCGCACATTTGCACATCTGCACATCTGCACATCAATTACTATCTTTGCAAAAAAATCAAAGAACTAATGACCCTCACTCCTCTTTCGGCAATTTCACCTATCGACGGCCGCTATCGTAATACAACCGCAGAGCTTGCTGCTTACTTTTCTGAATATGCGTTAATCAAATACCGGGTGTTTGTTGAAATTGAATATTTCATAGCGTTGTGTGAACACCCCTTGCCGCAATTACAAAAGTTTGATAAAAATGTAGCAGAAAAGTTACGCAGTATTGTTAAAAATTTTAGTGAAGCAGATGCGGCAAGTATAAAAGAGATTGAGAAAGTCACCAATCATGATGTTAAAGCGGTTGAGTACTTTATAAAAAAGGAATTTGATAAACTTGGCCTCGAAGAATTTAAGGAGTTTATCCATTTCGGCTTAACGTCGCAGGATATTAATAATACGGCGGTTCCGTTGTCATTCAAAGAAGCGTTAAATAACTGCTATTATCCTGCTATAAATGAGGTTGTAAATTTGCTCAGGAAATTCGCTGCCGATTGGGAGAAGGTGCCTATGCTGGCCCACACCCACGGGCAGCCTGCATCGCCTAGCCGTTTGGGTAAAGAAATAATGGTTTTTGTGGAACGCCTGGAAAACCAATTAGGTTTATTAAAAGCTGTGCCCTATTCCGCCAAGTTTGGCGGCGCTACCGGTAATTATAATGCGCATAATGTCGGCTACCCTGAAATTGACTGGAAAGCGTTCGGCAATCATTTTGTAAACGACATTTTGGGTTTGAGCCGTTCGCAGTTTACTACCCAGATTGAGCATTACGACAATTTTGCAGCCCAATGCGATGCTTTAAAACGCATTAATAATATATTGATCGACCTCGACCGCGATATGTGGACTTACATATCAATGAATTATTTTAAGCAAAAAATAAAAGAAGGCGAAATAGGTTCGTCGGCCATGCCGCACAAAGTTAACCCTATTGACTTTGAAAATTCGGAAGGTAATTTGGGTATTGCTAACGCCTTGTTTGAACACTTTGCGGCTAAACTGCCTATATCAAGGTTACAACGCGATCTTACCGACTCGACGGTATTGCGCAACATAGGCGTGCCTGTAGGACATACGCTAATTGCCATCAAATCAACCATAAAAGGTTTAAACAAATTATTGCTTAACCAGGATGCCCTTAACGCCCACCTTGAAGCTAACTGGGCTGTTGTTGCCGAAGCTATACAAACTATTTTGCGCCGCGAAGGCTATCCAAACCCTTACGAGGCGTTGAAAGATTTGACTCGTACCAATACAAAGGTTAATGCAGAAACCATCGCTGAGTTTGTTGATGGGTTGAATGTGAGCGATGAAATTAAAAGCGAAATAAAGCGGATTACGCCACATACTTATACTGGTATATAAGCTTAAAGTATAAAGGTCAAAGGCAAAAGCTATTTAGCCTTAGTCTTTTTGCTTTGAGCTTTCTGCTCAAAGTCACCCACGGGTCATAACTGGTCGGGAAATAGTTTTAAATCAAAAACCTGCTTAAATTTGTTAGGTTATAATTAATAGAGATAAGAAAATGAACATCAACGTATATACAGAATCAACCCCCAATCCGGCGACTATGAAGTTCATTGTGAACAAGTTGCTTATAAACGGCAGTGTTGACTTTGCTACAAAAGAGAGTGCCGAAAAATCGCCCTTCGCAAAAGAACTTTACAAGTTTTCGTTTGTAAACGGTGTATTCTTCGCCAGCAATTTTGTAACTGTTACCAAATTCGAGGACGATAACTGGGACGATATCCTGCCAATATTAAAAGAATTTGTAAAAGGCGCTGTTGAAGCTGAGTTAAAAGTACAGGACGAAGAGCAGCCCGAAGCCGGCGATTTTGAAGGTTCGGACATAGAAGTTAAGATCCAGCAGATATTACATGACTATGTTCGCCCCGCTGTTGAGCAGGATGGCGGCGCAATCAGCTATAAATCATTTGATGAAGGTGTGGTGACCGTTGAGCTGCGTGGCTCGTGCAGCGGCTGTCCGTCATCAACCGTAACGCTTAAAGCAGGTATTGAAAATCTACTTAAAAGAATGGTGCCTGAAGTAACTGAAGTAGTTTCTGAAGCGCTATAAAAATATACACCGATTTCACGAATTGAAACGAATTTCACGAATTACATTGCCATTGTGCCTTTAAAATTCGTGAAATTCGATAAAATTCGAGTTGATTCGTGGTGATTAAAAGTATTTTTTAATTACACCTAACATTTCATCCGTTATCTTTCCGTTTGTGGCCAGCAATTCCCGGCTGTTCAATATCTCATCGCCACCTTTAAAGTTTACTACTTGTCCACCTGCCTGCCGCACTATTAAAACTCCTGCAGCAACGTCCCATGGGTTAAGGTTGTACTCATAAAACGCATCAAACCTGCCGCAGGCCGTGTAAGCCAGGTCAACAGCGGCTGAGCCTAAACGACGCAAACCATGGCAGCTTTTCATTAATTCAGTGAACAAACCGATATAAGCCGGTTGTTTGGTAAAATCGTGATATGGGAAGCCGGTAGCTAACAAACTTTGGTCAATTGTCGGGCTGTCGCTGGTTTTAATTGTGTTGCCATTCAAGTAGGCTGGAGAACCTTTCCACGCATAAAAACATTCATCCATATTCACTTCGTAAACTACGCCTAATACCAACTCGTCGTATTCCTGCAAAGCGATGCTTACCGAATAAACTGGCAAGCCATGGATAAAATTGGTAGTACCGTCAAGAGGATCGATGATCCAATTATAGCGTTCTCCTGTTTTGTTGATGGTTTTTTCTTCAGTGATAAAGCCAGCTTCGGGTAATACGTCCGCCAATGCTTTAACAATTATTTCTTCAGCAGTTTTATCAACGTATGATACCAGGTCATTAAGCCCTTTCAGCTCAATTCTGTCGGCACTAAAGGTTTTTCGCTGCTCCCTTATAAAGCTGCCCGCTTGTTTCGAAATTTCAATTACACTATTTATTATTTTTTCTAATTCCATAATTAATCAAAGAATAGAACGAATGTCAGGAATTTAATTGAAACGAATTTTAGTTGACAAGAATTCTCATGAATTTTATCGAATTTTTTATGGTAGCGGAAGTTACAGCGACAATTTTTAATCAACTCAAAAGTAGAACATGCAAATTATAAATAAATTACGAAAACAAGCCAAAAAAGTGAAAATCCTGTATCGCTTGATTATCAGTAACTTAAATTTAATATAATTTTAATTCGATGATAATCAGTGTGTTCCATAGCGTTCGGGGTGTTCCGCGTGTAAAAATGGAACACCGGAACGCTGTCTGAACCTGCATTAACTTAGTGCTCGTTAGCCTCCTGATGCCGCAAAGCCAGGCTAAACGAGAAAGCCTTATGAATAAAGTAGCTAGCAAAAAAAAGGCTCAATCCGGCAAGTGGTCTTGCTACCCGCGGATCCATATTCAAAGCCTTTATGAATATTTTCAAAATAGCCCAATTGGCGAAGAAACCGATGATAGCTACTGACAAGAATCTTATAAGTTGTTTTAATGACGATGATTTTGATTGCGAGAAAACAAAATACTTCGTCATTATAAAGTTAACTATCACGCCAATACAGTAGGAAATTGCCAATGAAAGTGTGTAATTACGAGTCGTGAAAAATATAATATGATAAGTTTTTTGAACCAGGAGGTTATGATAAAGCAGGTTAAATGCTAAGTTATCAACCAAAAAACCCAATCCCGCCGAAAAAACAAACCTTACAATATGGTTATCAAGCAATTTATTCCCCAGGTTAATCTCAGCCATGCTTTAACTGAGTCTGGCTCTTTTTATAGCCGGTAAAAATCAATGCAGCCCCACCAAGTACCATCAATACCGAAATCATTTCGGCTTGTGTAAAGCTAATGCCTGCTACATGATATTGCGTGTTTACACGTATCCGTTCAATAAAAAAACGTTCAACGCCGGCCAGTATCATGTAAATACCGAACATTACGCCTGGCGCTTTTATCCTGTCGCGTATTTTCCAAAGGAAAAAGAACAGTAAAATACACATAACAAATTCATAAAACGACGTTGGATATACCGGCATTGACAACACCCGGTTAAACTTGCCCGTATCGCCCGGAATTAAATTACCTACGTTGTTAACATTATGCGGAAAATTAAAACTCCACATCCAGTTTGGCATCCACTCAAGCCAGTGCGGCTTAGGGTTAAGGTTATCAATCCCCCAGTCCCCATCTCCCGACATCTGGCAGCCTACACGGCCAATACCGTATGCAAGCATCATTCCCGGTCCGCCAATATCGAGCATATTAAGTGGCTTAATACCATGTTTATTGGCTATATACAAAACGGCGGCACCGCCGCAAATCAATCCACCGTAAAACGTAAGGCCGCTAAAGCCTATCAGCATACCGACAGGGTCTTTCATGAATTCACCCCAGTTTTCCAGCGCGTTAAATACTTTAGCCCCTAAAAAACCAAAAACTGCCGCCCAAAGCAAAATGCTTCCCATCAATTCAGCGGGGTGTACAGTAACGTTTTCTGTTTTTGGGGTTGGTAACCGTTGTTTTTTATTTTCGTAATATGCCCAATACACAAACACGGCTGCGCCAATAATACCACCCAGCCAATTACCGCGCGGTGATAATAAAAATGCCTGCGGGTCATCAACCAATGTATGAAAATTGAGTGCAGAATCAACCAGTTTATAGCCAATTATAAAACCAAAAATGCCATTTCCAAGCAATTCGGCAAACGATGCAGGCGCACCGATGGTCACCATTTTTTTAAATGAATGGATAACGCCTAATTTCTCTTTCCGTTTAAACTCTTGTACAAAGGCCCAATACCCGCCCATGAATGCGATGGCCACAAAAAAACCAAACGTTTGTATTATCTGTAAAAACGGAATTTCGAGCCCGGTAAGGTAACGTATAAGATAAAATAGATTTGGAAACATCGTTTATAATTTGGGAGCAAGATAAGGTTAATGGGCCAATATTTCTTCGCTTTCAGTTATTTCAACATCACCGCCGGGTGATATTTTTGTTAAGTGCACCGTTTTTAATTCGTTTACCAGTAAGGGGTCGTATTCAGTTTTTACTTTCACATAATTACGGGTAAAGCCATGCATAAAACCATCCTTAATATCGCCCTCAAACAATACTTCATCCATTTTACCCAACTGGCTTTCGTAAAACGCCCGGCGTTTTTTGTCTGATAATATGTGCAGCATTTTACTTCGGTCTGCACGTGTCGATCCCGGTACTACCCCGCTCATGTCGCTGGCAAGCGTGTTTTCCCTTTCAGAGTAAGTAAACACATGCAGGTATGAAACGTCAAGGTCGTTCAGAAAATTATAAGTGTCAATAAAATCCTCGCGTGTTTCGCCCGGGAAGCCCACTATTACATCGACACCAATACAGCAATACGGCATCAGCTGTTTTATTTTGGCTACCCTGCTGACGTACAAATCGCGTTTGTAGCGGCGGCGCATCAGGCCCAGTATTTTATCGCTGCCCGATTGCAGCGGGATATGAAAATGCGGCACAAAACGGTCGGACTGCGCCACAAACTCAATAATTTCGTCGCTGAGTAAATTGGGTTCGATAGACGAGATACGGAACCTGTTAATTCCCTCAACTTTGTCCAGCGCCTTTACCAAATCAAAAAACTTGTCGGCGCGCTGACCATCCCTTATGCCGAAATCGCCCAGGTTTACCCCGGTTAAAACAATTTCTTTTACACCACTGGCTGCTATTTCCATCGCCTGTTCAACCACATGTTCAATAGTATCACTGCGGCTGTTGCCCCTGGCTAGCGGGATGGTACAAAACGAGCAGGAGTAATCGCAACCGTCCTGCACTTTTAAAAATGTACGGGTGCGGTCGCCGATGGAAAAGCCGGGGACAAAATCTTTTGCTTCGGATACCGGCTGGTTATGAACCACCGCTTTCGCGTTTTTTGTTAAATCGGTAATGTAATCAACAATCTGAAATTTCTCAGCGGCACCCAAAACCATGTCCACACCTGGTATTTCGGCAATCTCCTTTGGTTTAAGCTGGGCATAGCACCCTACTATGGTGACGTATGCATTAGGCGATATCTTTAAAGCCTCTTTAACAACCTTTTTACACTTTTTATCGGCATTGTCAGTTACCGAACAGGTGTTAATAACAAATACGTCGGGCGTATCGGTAAACTCAACCGTATTGAAACCAGCGTTGTTAAACTGGCGCCCAATCGACGATGTTTCCGAGTAATTAAGCTTACAGCCTAGCGTATAAAATGCTACTTTTTTATTCATTTTTAAAGCGTGCAAAGATACTTATTTTGATGCTAATTTTTGATTTTAAAATTTTTGACTGCCTGCACAAAATCGAAATTCCGAAATCGGAAAGCGGTCTTATCAAAATGTCGCTCCAAAACGCTATTTTTGCGCGATAAATGGAACACATTCGTAATTTTTGCATAATAGCACACATCGACCACGGTAAGAGTACACTTGCCGACAGGTTGCTTGAATATACAAATACCATCACCCAGCGCGAATCGCAGGCACAATTGCTTGATGATATGGACCTGGAGCGTGAGCGCGGCATTACCATAAAAAGTCATGCCATTCAGATGGATTATATCCTCGACGGGCAAAAATATACGCTGAACCTGATTGATACACCCGGGCACGTGGATTTCTCGTACGAGGTTTCGCGTTCTATAGCAGCCTGCGAAGGCGCTTTGCTGATTGTGGACGCCGCGCAGGGCATACAGGCGCAAACCATATCGAATTTATACCTTGCTTTGGAAAACGACCTGGAAATTATCCCGGTTTTAAATAAAATGGACCTGCCAGGCGCTATGCCAGAGGAGGTTAAAGACCAGATTGTTGAACTAATTGGCTGTAAACGCGAAGAGATTTTGGCCGCATCCGGCAAAACCGGCATGGGCGTACACGATATATTAGAGGCTATTGTTAAAAGAGTGCCCCCTCCTGTCGGCGATCCTGAAGCGCCATTGCAGGCTTTAATATTCGATTCTGTTTTCAACTCGTTTCGCGGTATTGTCGCTTATTTTAAAGTGGTAAATGGTGAAATACGCAAAGGCGATAAAGTAAAATTCTTCGCTACGGAAAAACAATACCTGGCCGATGAGGTTGGCACGCTGAAATTGAAGCAGTTACCTAAAGACGTCATTAAAACAGGCGACGTAGGATATATTATCTCGGGTATAAAAGAGGCCCGGGAAGTAAAGGTTGGCGATACAATTACCCGCGTAGACCGGCCGTGTGAAGCAGGAATACAGGGTTTTGAGGAAGTTAAGCCAATGGTATTTGCCGGTATTTACCCGGTTGATACAGATGACTACGAAGAATTGCGCGAAGCCATGGCCAAACTGCAATTGAATGATGCGTCATTGGTTTTTGAACCGGAATCGTCTGCCGCTCTAGGCTTCGGTTTCCGTTGCGGATTTTTGGGTATGCTCCACATGGAGATTATCCAGGAGCGATTGGAGCGCGAGTTTGATATGACGGTAATTACCACCGTGCCCAACGTATCATACCTGGCCTACACTACCAAAGGCGACGCTATTACGGTAAATAACCCATCCGACCTGCCCGACCCAAGCCGTATTGATTATGTAGAGGAACCGTATATAAAAGCCACTATTATTTCGAAATCGGAATTCGTGGGGCCGATTATGTCGCTTTGTATTCAAAAGCGGGGTTATATTAAAAACCAATCATATCTAATGTCCGACCGTGTTGAGTTGATATTTGAGATGCCGATGGGCGAGATAGTTTTTGATTTTTACGACAAACTAAAAACTATTTCAAAAGGTTATGCATCGTTCGACTATCACCAAATAGGTTACCGCAAATCAGACCTGGTACGTTTAGATATCCGTTTAAATGCGGAGCCTGTTGATGCTTTATCGTCGCTGATATTCAGGGGAAACTCCTACGATTTCGGCAAAAAAATCTGCGAAAAGTTAAGGGAACTTATACCACGCCAGCAGTTTGAAATTATTATACAGGCATCCATCGGCGCTAAAATTATAGCCCGCGAAACTGTTAAAGCTTTGCGTAAGGACGTTACCGCCAAATGTTATGGTGGTGATATCAGCCGTAAACGTAAGCTGCTGGAAAAACAGAAGAAAGGTAAAAAGCGCATGAGGCAGGTGGGAAATGTGGAGATACCACAGAGTGCATTTATGGCGGTGTTGAAGTTAGACTAAATTCCCAACCTCTAAAAGGTTGGATTGTATGGAAAAGTATTTTAAAACAACCTTTTGGACAATATTCGGTTTAAGGGATTTAATTAACCTTGGTGATTTTGTTTACGGGGAGTTTATAATTTATGACGGTAATATACCAGCATATCATGTTAATTGCTTTCGCAAAAACTCCGTTTCTGATGCGCTGGTAAATCAACTGCTCGCCGGAGGAAAAGAATCGATAGAGAGTGCGATACGCAAGATAAATGGAAAACAGGGAACGAAACTGAACTTTGGTAAAAGTCCTTTGTTAATAAGAATAGAAAAAAAAGAAGAAATTGTAGAATTGGATCTTCCTCCATTGCCAGAGAATTGGATCAAAGACATCCTAATATGAAGTTGTTAGACGGAAAATACGTATCAGAAAAACTCAAAGGCGAAATAGCTGAGTCGGCTGCTAAAATACTGGCTGAAACCGGGCGTAAACCACATTTGGTGGCTGTGCTGGTTGGGCACGATGGCGGCAGCGAAACTTATGTGGCCAGCAAAATAAAAAATTGCGAAACTGTAGGTTTTAAATCGACGCTCGTACGCTACGAAAGTGACGTAACAGAAGAGGAATTGTTAGCCAAAGTAGCTGAGCTTAATGCAGATGCTGACATTGATGGCATTATTGTTCAACTACCCCTACCAAAACATATAGACCCTGAGAAAGTAACCGAAAAGATCGACCATCGCAAAGATGTGGACGGCTTTCACCCGGTGAACCTTGGCCGCATGCAGCGTAACCTGCCATCGTTTATCCCCGCAACGCCCTATGGCATTACTTTGATGCTGAAAGAATACGGCATCGAAACTGCAGGCAAATATTGCGTGGTGGTTGGTCGCAGCAATATAGTAGGCTCGCCCATGAGCATCCTGATGGCGCGCAACACTACCCCTGGCAACTGCACGGTAACCATCTGCCACAGTCGTACACCTGATATCAAAAAGTTTACGCTTGATGCTGACATCTTGATTGTAGCCATCGGGAAAAAGAACTTCATCACCGCCGATATGGTAAAAGACGGCGTGGTAGTTATTGATGTCGGCATGAACCGCGAAACCAGCACTTTGACCAAATCGGGCTTTAAGCTTTACGGCGATGTTGATTTTGAAAATGTATCCCAAAAAGCATCATGGATTACCCCGGTACCGGGTGGAGTGGGATTGATGACCATTATTGGTTTATTAAAAAACACATTGGCTTCGGCTAATAAGGAAGTTTACCCTTAGTTGAGTTTTTTAATTGATGTTTCTAACTGAAAACGAATAGTTGCCGGAACCGACGGCTAAAACAGCCCTCTCGTTTTCAAATTTTAATATTTTGATATCACGCCGGTTTAATAATGAATGGCCATTTTCGCTCACTACGGAGTTTTTACGTGCGGGTAAATAAATTACTGCCGTTGAGTTAGCGGGAATGCTGGTTTGCATCGTAAACAATCCTCCATTCGTCTTCCATCTATTGGCTATCATTCCGTATGGGGATAAATAACTTGCGTTCGCCCAGGTGACATCCCCAACAGGTTCGGGCCTGATAACAATCTTATCAAATGCTATTGAATTTGAATCAGGCTTAATACCACCAAGGCCACTATAAAACCATTCCATTAAGTGGCCAAGCATAAAATGATTGTTTGACGATATCCGGTTGCCCTGCCATGATTCGGTAAGCGACGTGGCCCCGCGGGCTAATTGATAGCCATATCCGGGAACATCCGACCGGCTATTCATATCAAATATCACGTCTGACCGGCCCGCATCGTCCAGCACCCTTAAGAGGTATCGATATCCAATGTCGCCGGCCGTTAGTCCGTTATTATGCAGGCGAATGTCTTTCACTATATTGTCAATAACAGCCGTTTTATAGCCTGCTTCAACAATGCCTGTGTATACGGCCATAGCATTTGCAGTTTGGCTGCCTGTACCATATTGAAAGGTCTGCTTATCGAAAAAAGTGTTATTAAATGCTATTTTAACATCATTGGCTAACGTATTATATTTAATCGCATCGCTTGTTTTTCCTAAAAAGGTTGCTACTTTCGAAAGTATAGTAAGGTCATAATAGTAAATAGCCGATCCGGTTATTCCTGGTGGCGTTAATTGTGATACTCCCGGATCGCCGGGCCCGAGGTCATACCAGTCACCAAGGCCAAAATAAAGTAAATTATTTTTTGACTGTTTCTGCAGGTAAGCCGCGTAACGGGTCATCATGTCATAGCTTTCTGACAACACCTGTTTATCGCCATACCACTGGTAAATATAATAGGGCATTATTATGCCGTTACTTCCCCATTCGGGCGAGTTTCGAAATCCACCACCGAATTCAACATATTCCGGCGCTATGTCAGGGATTAACCCGTCGGCGGTTTGTGAGTTTATCATATCCCTTACCACTTTACGGCATAAGGTTGCAATATCATAATTATACCGGATGGACGGCCCAACCAGGTGAGCTTCTTCCAGCCAGCCCAGTTTCTCACGATGAGGGCAATCTGTAAATACGCTGGCGGTATTACTCCTGATAGCCCAGTCTATAAGTTTAAAGGTCTTGTTGAATAAATCATTGGAACAGCTAAAAGTCCCGACACTGGTGGCTGAATTACGGGTGTGTAAGCTTTTTATTGCTGATATTACCGGCAGATGCATCCCATTGGGCTCACCTTGCGGAACAGCGCCCTCAACCTGTATGTACCTGAAACCATAGTACATAAACTGGGGGTGCCAGGTTTCGATGCCATTACCATTTAGTGTATATTTAAAGTAAACAGGTGTTCCCACAGCTTCCTGGGTAACCAGGCCGTCATCGCTCAGCAGTTCAGCCGGCGTTACCTTAACCACTGCCCCTTTATTGCCACTAACTTTTATAAACGGAATAGCCGAAGCATTTTGTCCCATGTCATACACCCAAACGCCCGGCTTTGGCTGCGAGATTTTTACCGGAGAAAACTGGTCAAATATCTTCAGCGGGTCTTCAGCTTGCGCATCCAATCGCCCGGGTCCGTCAACAACAATTGCATTCTTCCAACTAGCGTCGTTAAACCCAACCCGGTCCCAGCCGATTTGCTCAAAATTTGCATCATAATCTTCGCCGCCATAAATACTTGAAAAAATAACTGGACCCGGGGTGGCTTTCCATGACTGATCTGTGATGATGTTTTCTTCAGTCCCGTCCTGGTATTGCAAAGCAAGCCGGCAAATCATTTTAGGATACCCAAAAGCGCTTTTCAGCTTATGGTATCTTTCGCCTGGCATGTAATAAAATCCATTTCCAAGCATTACACCCACGGCATTCTTTCCTTGCTTCAATTCATCAGTTACGTCAAACGCCACGTAAAGGGCATGCTTATCATATTTTGTCCATCCGGGATCTAAAAAGTGATCGCCAACCTTGTTACCGTTAAGTCTTAAATCGAATTGCCCTAACCCGGTTATAAAAATGGTTGCCTTTTTTAGCTTTTTATCTACTACAAATTCTTTTCGCAGTATCGGTAAAATGTCACTGCCTTTATTCCATCGTTTGTCGTTTGTATTTTCGATACCCGGATTTAGCACTAAAGAATCCGGCATCTTTTCATAGGCAATCCAACTGGCGCCCTTCCAGTCCGATTTGGATTGTAATCCCATTTGCCACTTTGCTATCTTGCTCCAGCCAGATGTTTGATGATGATTGTCCCAAACTATTACTTTCCAATAATAGGTTTTCAATGGGTCCAGCTTTTTGCTGGCGAATGGTATTTGCAGCGATTGCTTTGACAATACTTTTTTTGAATCCCAAGTATTGCCAACGTTTTTTTTCAAATGCTCAACATCATCAGCAACCAAAATTCTGTAAGCTATTTGTTTCAAATTGCGCTGCTCACCCCCGATCTGCCAACTCAATGCAGGATTTTGGGTATCAACACTTATCGGGTCAATACCATGTTCACAAGTTAGATTAGATATAAAGGGTTGGGCCGATATACTAAAACTGATGCAAAGAAACGAAAGAATTGAAATGATTTTATTCATTTAGCATAGCTTATATATCGCTGATTAATTGAGGCTTGTGGCCATATCATCGGTCAATTAATACCCACTTGTGTCCCTTATCTTATCTCAAATATTCTGCCGGAATCTGATGGTTCACATTTTCATCAGCCCAGGCCATTGAGGTTATGCGCCAGTGGTCGTTATCCAAAATAAATTGAATATAATTTATACCTCTGGGTGCATTTGCGGTTTCATGATAGGTAAAACTGTATTCGTAAACGCTCAAGCGTTGAGCAACCTTACCAAACACTTCAGTTTGCGAGTAAAGCTCACGCTGCATAAATTGCAGCATTGACCCATCAGCTATCTGGGATTCAAACGATTGGATATATTCATCTATAGTAAAGATAACAGGTTTGCTAAAACTGTTGTTTATCAAAAGTCCGTTTTCATAAAATAGTTCCTTTACTGTTTCCAAATCGGGCATCTCGCCATCCTGGAAACTCAACGACTCATAAAAATCTTCGGTTATATAATCTATTCCTCTTTGGTTCATTTATTAAATACTTTTTTTATATCATCCCAAACAGTTGGCGTGCCAACATATACTGTGTTGTTTTCTATTTTAGCAGGATAAGTTTTTACGTAATCATTAACCCCTTTGCCGGTTTTTAAATCAAAAGCGTAACCATGCAGAGGGCAAATAATCTTTCCGTTTTCGCACCAGCCCTCACTCAAATCAAATCCGGCATGCGGACATTCTGCGGATACAGCATAAACTTCGCCGCCGTATCCTACCACGCAGATACCTTTATTGTCAATTTTAATTTTTTTAATAAATGGCTTACCGGCGTCTTCAACATCCGGCACGGGGTACCACTTCATACGTGCTAAAAGTCAATTTTTAAGTTCATCAGTGATGGGTTTTTCATCACATCATCCATGTTGGTAATAAGGGTAACCCTTTTCCTGTCAGCCGAAACAATGGCCTTGGGATTGTTTACTTTTTTTACAGGTTTTGCAAAGTTAAGAATTACTTTATAAGGCATGTCAATCAGCATTGCCTTGGCCATTGAAAATGCAGATTGTGTTTTCCTTAAAAATGCATTAAATTTTTCCTTGTCGATGATGCGGTAAAATTTATGCGGTGTTATCTCGTAGGTGTAATAATCCTCGCCTGCCACCAATTGCTGGGCATTAAAACCCATAGGGGCCTTCTCCCCTTTTTGCAGCGATTTCAGCTGGCTATTCATTGATATTTTTGAAATATGCTTAAGGTAGTATTCCAAATCGGCGGCATTTTTAGCCACGTGATTTATACTGACCTTCATTATGCTTTTTTTCAAATCCATTTTTACGTGCAGATCACTGGCTTTAACCATGGTGGCTTCTTCGGCTGTCATTTTTTGCTGTATACTGTCGGGAAGGGCAGTATAAAAATTCAGTGTGGTATCTTTTACCAGCGAAAATTGAGGTGTTTCTTTAACCGAGTCAGACATTAGGTTCATCAGTACCGATACAGCGCTGCCCATATCAAAGCCATAAACAACGCTGCATGAGCCATCTTGTTTAAAGTTGTATTGCTCTTCAATATCCAGACAAGACGAAAAGCAAAGCAACACGAAAAATAGTACCAGGAAGTAAAGTTTTTTCATATTGCAAAATTTTAAGTAATAATAGAGAAAATTGCTGAAAGGTAAAAGGGTAAAGGCGAAAGGTTTTTTCAAATTATCTGCTTAAAATCACCTTTCTTCTTTCGTCTTTATCCTTTCATCTCAAAATCATACCTTTGCACCTTCAAATTATGGCACACCAAATACCGGACGACGGCACATTACTTCCTTTAATGGAAGAGTTTTATACGATACAGGGGGAAGGATACAATACCGGCAAGGCTGCTTATTTTATCCGCCTTGGCGGCTGCGATGTAGGCTGCCACTGGTGCGATGTAAAAGAAAGCTGGGACGCCGAGCTCCACGCACTAACATCTGCGGATCAGATAATTGAAAATGCATCCAAACACCCGGCTAAAGCTGTGGTTGTTACCGGCGGCGAACCGCTGATTTATAACCTCGATTATCTAACCGCCGGCCTGCAAAAACAAGGCATCAAAACATTTATTGAAACTTCCGGTGCCTACCCACTTTCAGGTAATTGGGATTGGATTTGCCTATCTCCTAAAAAATTCAAAGGCCCGATGCATTTGGTGGCAGCAAATGCAGATGAACTTAAGGTGATCATATTTAATAAATCCGACTTTGCATTTGCTGAGGAAAACGCAAAATTGGTTTCACCAACATGTAAACTGTTCCTGCAGCCCGAATGGTCAAAATCAAAAGAAATGACCCCGCTTATTGTGGAGTATGTAATGAACAACCCCCAATGGGAAATATCGTTGCAAACGCATAAGTATTTGAATATACCATAGTTCGGTGAGAGTCAAGAATCATGAGCCAAGAATTAAGACTTGAAAATATCTGGTTTTTTTCTGTCGATTAAAATTTAGTGATTTTCTGCTCTTTTTATCTCGATTCTTGAGTGTTGGCTCTTGATTCTTCAAAAAAACGTAACTTAGGATAGAAAAACACGTATCAAAACCAATGAGAGTTACTTTCTTCTCGGTTCTGTTAGTATTTATATCCAATTTTATATCCGCCCAGCAGAGGCAATACTCTACCACCGATAGAGCCGCTATTAAATATTTTGCTTTGGCAAATACAAATTTAGACGACCACATGTATGATGAGGCTGTTGAAAATCTGCAAAAGTCCGTAGAGGCAGACGACAAATTTGTTGAGGCTCATGCAGTTTTGGGCGATGTTTTGCGGCAGATGCGCCGCTACAAAGAATCTATAGATCAATTTCATAAAGTAATTGTTTTAAATCCAGAGTTTAATCGCGCCGTCTATCTCAAAGTCGGCGAACTGGAGGTGAATAGCGCACAATATGAGCTTGCGCAGCACCACCTGGAAAAATATCTAACCTATCCAAACATCACTACCCAAAACACTTACTATGCGCAAAAACTCATAGCTGACTGTAAATTCAGCATACAGGCAATTGCCCACCCGGTGGCGTTTAAACCAATTAATCTTGGCCCCGAAATAAATACCCCTGCTGATGAATACCTGCCCGTCGCCACTGCCGATGAAGGCACACTGATATTTACCCGGAAAATAAACAACAATGAAGATTTTTATAAAAGCAGCAAACTAAATAGCAAGTGGCAAACGGCCACCTATTTAAGCGACCTGATTAACACCCCGCAATACAATGAAGGGGCTGAATCCATATCGCAGGATGGCAAATACTTGTTTTTTACGGGCTGCAACCGTCCTGATGGTCTGGGCCGCTGCGATATTTATATAGCACAGAAAAAAGGCGACGACTGGGGTAAACCCGTTGACTTAAGCCCGCCTGTAAACACAACGGGCTGGGAATCGCAACCGTCCATAAGCGCCGACGGTAAGACGCTCTACTTTGTAAGCAACCGCAAAGGAGGCTACGGGGGCTACGATATTTGGAAATCAACCCTTGGCGACAAAGGCTGGGGCGAACCCGAAAACCTTGGGCCTAACATCAATACCATTTATGACGAACAATCTCCGTTTATTCATCCCGACGATAGTACATTTTATTTTTGTTCGAACGGGTGGCCGGGCCTTGGCGGAAAAGATTTATTTGTAAGCCGCTTAAGCAAAGATGGCAAATGGCAAAAGCCCGAAAACCTGGGGTACCCCATCAATTCAAGCGGTGATGAAAATGGGCTGACATTAACGGCGAATGGCAGCTATGCTTTTTTCTCGTCGAATAATTTAAATGGTTTTGGTGGGTATGATATTTATACATTCGAGTTACCTCCAAACCTCCGGCCCAACCTGGTTACTTATGTAAAAGGCACAGTAAACGATGCCAAAACAAAAGCGCCGCTTGAGGCAGCTGTGGAGATTATCGATTTGCAAAAGAACCAACCCGTTTTCCAGGATTACAGCGATGCTGATGAAGGAGACTTTTTAGCCACCTTAACTGCCGGCAAAAACTATGGATTGAATATTTCAAAATCGGGGTACCTCTTTTACTCGGCTAATTTTTCTTTGGTCGGGCACGAACCCAAGACCGCATTTAATATTGCCGTTTTGCTCGATCCCATTGAAATTGGCAATAAGGTTGTATTAAACAATATATTTTTCGATACCAATAAGTTTGATTTGAAACCGGAATCTGTTGCCGAATTACAACAACTGCTCTCATTTTTAACCCTAAACCCCACGCTGCATATAGAAATATCGGGACATACCGATAACGTGGGTAACGACCAGCTTAACCAAACGCTTTCCCAAAACAGGGCAAAGTCGGTTTATCAATACCTTATCGACAATAAAATTGATGCCGGCCGGCTTGTTTTTAAAGGCTACGGTAAAACGCAGCCAATTGCTGTAAATGATACCGATGAGGGTCGCCAAAAAAACAGGCGGACTGAATTTAAGATAATTGCGAAATAGAGATTAATTAACCGGAGATTAGAGATTAGGTAAAAATATAATGCCTTTTTTCGAAATTGATTCATCACTTATGAAAATCGTATTGCTTAGTGTTTTGTCGGTTATTTTGTTTGCAGGTTTAGTAATTCGGCAACCTGGTTATGCAGGTAAGCCCTGGCAAAATAAAGCACAGCATATCCCCGGCAAAATTGAATGTGAGTTTTATGATTTGGGTGGCGAAGGTGTTGCATATCATGATGACGACAGTGTAAATAACGGCAGCGGGAAACTTAACCCGGCCAGTGGCAGCTATCTAAACGAATTCAGGATGCACGAGGGTGTTGATATATCGTACACCAAAGAACATGACATCGACAATAATCCATATAGTATAGTTCTGCCGAAAATGGGCCAGCTTTATGTCGGCTGGACAAAGCCCGGCGAATGGATTAAATACACTGTTCAAGTTGACCGCACAGCCATTTATAAAGTTGGCTTGATGTACACTGCCAACGGTGATGGAGTTATTGCACTTGATTTAGATGGAAAAGAAATCGTCAAAGATTTAAAAATTACCACAACCCACAATGATAGCGACACTGTTAAATGGCGGCAATGGCATCATTGGAATAAAGCCGATTCACTTACATCCATAAAACTTGCGAAAGGTGCACACGTCCTTACGCTGCATGTGGTTGGTAATGGCAATATGAATTTTGATTATTTGGAATACAGATAGTGGTCAACCAGTAAATATAAAAGGCCTTCAGACGTTATCCGAAGGCCTCTTGTATTTTATATTACTTATCGCGTTAATTCCCCATTTCCGAGATAAACTTTATACGCATTAACTGTATTTCTTCAATTGTGTAATCATCACTTCCAAGTTCGGCCAGTGCCTCTTCTGTCGAATCTACTTCTGCCGTGCGGAAATAATCAAACACTTCCTCCTGTTTATCTTCATCTATCACTTCGTCGATGTAATAGTTAAGGTTAAGTTTGGTGCCGGAATTGACAATAGTTTCCACTTCTTTCAATATCTCTTCGTACGACAATCCTTTTGAAGCAGCTATATCGTCCAAATTTAAATGCCGGTCGATATTCTGGATGATGAACACTTTAAGTGCTGATTTATTAGCAGCACTTTTTATCACCATGTCAACAGGGCGATCTATGTCATTATCCTCAACATATTTTTGGATAAGATCGGTGAAAGGCTTGCCAAATTTCAGGGCCTTCCCTGCTCCTACGCCCGATATTTGTTTCAGTTCGTCATTGGTGATAGGGTAATGCGTACACATCTCCTCTAATGACGGATCCTGGAAAATAACGAATGGTGGCAGACCCTTTTGCTTGGCTAGCTTTTTACGCAAATCCTTAAGCATCTGCAGCAATTCGGTATCCAAGGCACCGCCGCCGCCTTTAGGGCCGTCAACTTCATCGTCATCGTCAGTAGCGCCCATGGGTTTGTTCAATACAAACCGGATGCTGTAAGGGTTGTCAATAAACGAGTTGCCTAATTTGGTTAACCGCAACAGGCCGTACTGGTCAATATCTTTGGACAGGAAATTGTTCAGCAGCGCCTGGCGCATCAGCGAATCCCAAAGGTTTTTACCGTCTTCTTTGCCTGAACCAAAATAATCAAGCGAATCGTGCTCGTAATTTTTTATCTGGGCATTGTCATCGCCCATCAATATGCTGATGATGTGATGGTCATCAAACTTCTCGCCTATTGTTTTAACCAGGCTTAAGGCTTTGTGCAGGTGCAACTCGCCGTCAAAATGCTCTTTAGGGCCGCAGCAATTGTCGCACATGTTATTACAGCCTGCCTCGTTAAAGTTTTCACCAAAGTAATGCAACAACTGCTTACGGCGACAAACCGACGATTCGGCGTAGTCGATAACTTCCTTAAGTATCTGGGTACCAATTTCGCGTTCCGAAACAGGCTTGTCCTTCATAAACTTCTGCAACTTATCGATATCTTTTTCCGAATAAAAAGCAACACAAACACCTTCGCCACCGTCGCGTCCGGCACGACCGGTTTCCTGGTAGTAGCCTTCCATACTCTTAGGCACATCGTGGTGGATCACATAGCGCACATCGGGCTTGTCGATACCCATACCGAATGCAATTGTTGCAACGATAACATCAACATCCTCCATTAAAAACTTGTCCTGCGTGTCTGCACGTACCTTAGGATCCAAGCCTGCGTGGTATGGCAGGGCCTTTACGCCGTTTAAGTTTAATGCCTCGGCTACTTCTTCAACCTTTTTGCGGCTTAGGCAATATATTATGCCCGATTTACCCTGGTTTTGCTTAACAAACTTTACTATCTCCTTTATTACGTTACGCTTGGCACGCACCTCGTAAAACAGGTTCGAGCGGTTAAACGACGATTTGTAGATAGTAGCATTGTTCATCTGCAGGTTTTTCTGAATATCCTGCTGAACTTTTGGCGTAGCGGTTGCTGTTAAGGCTATAATTGGAATATTATCCCCAATATTACTGATTACCTGGCGTATCTTGCGGTATTCTGGCCTGAAATCATGCCCCCACTCCGATATACAGTGCGCTTCATCAACAGCTACGAATGACACGGTGTTGAGACGCAAAAAATCAATATTTTCCTGTTTGGTTAGTGATTCAGGGGCAACGTAAAGTAATTTGGTTTTTCCGGCCAGCACATCGTCTTTAACACGTAGTATATCAGCTTTGGTAAGCGAAGAATTTAAAAAATGGGCGATGCTGTCTGAACCACCGAAGGCCCTTAACTGGTCAACCTGGTTTTTCATTAAAGCAATTAACGGCGAGATAACTATCGCAGTTCCCTCACTCATTAACGCAGGCAATTGGTAGCACATTGATTTGCCACCACCCGTGGGCATAATTACAAACGTATCGTTCCCGGCTAGTATGTTTGTTATAATCGCTTCCTGCTCTCCCTTAAAGTTGTCGAACCCAAAAAAGTTCTGGAGATTATCAAAAAGCGACTTCTTAGTTTCTATCATTGCAGATGTATTCTTTTGATTGTATTTAAAAGTTTAAAGTAACAAAAATTTCTCAATAAACGATGGATTTTATTAAAAATTTTATATAAAAATGATTATTCTGTGAAAAACAATTTGTTTATTTATCCCGTTTAACTTCTATAGCTTGCAGGGCTGCTTTATTTAGTTTTATTTAATTCATATATTACAAATTATTGTTCAATTTTGCCCTGCGTTTACCAAATTAAACTATGGTTAATTGGCTGTAAACAAAATCGAAAAAAATGGCTGCGATAGCTTCACTGGCAATGCCAAACAAACAACTTAAACAAAAATTGTTTAACAAACATGAATAAAAACTACTATGCCATCATTATGGCGGGCGGTATCGGAAGCCGTTTTTGGCCCATAAGCCGCACATCTCACCCTAAACAATTTATTGACATCCTGGGAACCGGCAAAACTTTGATACAAAACACTTACGATCGTTTCCTCAAAATATGCCCCAAAGAAAACATTTACGTAGTTACCAACGAGATTTACACCGGCCTTGTAAAAAAGCAATTGCCGGATATGACCGACGACCAGATACTAACCGAACCGGTAATGCGTAACACGGCGCCTTGCGTGGCTTATGGTTCGTTCAAAATAGAAAGCCTTAACCCGGATGCTTGCATTGTAGTTGCCCCGTCCGACCATTTGATACTCGATGAAGCTGCATTTATCAGCAGCATTGAAAAATCACTTGAAACGGCGTCTAAAAATAATTGCCTCGTAACCCTTGGTATCAAACCTTCGAGGCCTGATACCGGTTATGGTTATATTCAATATACCGAACAAAGCCTCAACAATGACTTTTTTAAGGTAAAAACTTTTACAGAAAAGCCAACCCTGGAAATTGCCAAAACATTTTTGCAAAGCGGCGACTTTTTATGGAACGCCGGCATATTTGTATGGTCGGCTAAGGCAATTGTAAACGCCTTCAGCAATTATCTGCCTGACATGCACGAGATTTTTGCTGAAGCCCGACCTGTTTACAACACCAGTGACGAAAAAGCTCATATCCATAACTCCTACCTGCAGTGTACCAATATTTCCATCGACTATGGTATTATGGAAAAAGCGGATAATGTTTACGTATTGCCTTCCGAATTTGGCTGGAGTGACCTGGGCACCTGGGCGTCCATATACGACCTTGCCGAGAAGGATTATGTAGGCAATGCTGTTATCCCGTCGGAGAAAGTTATTATGTACGATTCCTCGAATTGTATGGTTAACGTACCCGGCGAAAAACTGGTAATATTGCAGGGGCTACATGACTTTATAGTAGTTGAATCGAACAATACGCTTTTAATATGCCCTCGCGACCAGGAGCAAAACGTCAAAAAGGTTGTTGCCGATGTGAAGCAGCAATTTGGGACGAAGTATATTTAGGCGAGGCCCCCCAGCCCCCTAACGGGGGAGCAAAAAACAAAAGGCCGGTTCGAAAAACCGGCCTTTCTTTTTACCCATTGCTATTCAAAGCCCCCTTTAGGGGGTTTGGGGGCCTAAACGTTGCCTTATCGCCTCATATAAAATTATCCCCGTTGCCACCGAAACGTTCAATGATTCGATTTCTCCATACATTGGTATTTTAGCCAAATGGTCGGCTATACGGATGATGTCGTTGCGCACACCGTCTTCTTCCGAGCCCATAACTATTGCTGTTGGAACGGTATAATCGGGTTTATAAATGTATTCCTGCGTTTTTTCGGTGCAGCAAACCAGCTGAAGGCCCGATTCCTGCAAAAACTTTACAGTTTGCATAAAGTTGTCGTGTCGGCAAACCGGTATTTTGTATAATGCTCCTGCCGATGTTTTTATGGCGTCCGGGTTTATTTGTGCCGAACCTTTTCCGGGCACCACAATCGCATGTACCCCGCTGCACTCTGCTGTACGGGCAATTGCGCCCATGTTACGCACATCCGTAATAGAATCGAGCACCAATATCAGCGGCACCTCTCCTTTTTCGTAAACAGCCGGGATGATATCTTCTATCTTTTGGTAGATGATTGGCGAAATAAATGCAATCACACCCTGGTGATTTTTCATGGTAATGCGGTTGAGCTTTTCTACCGGTACCTGTTGCGCTGTGATATTATATTCGTGCAACAATGCCCGCAATTCGTTTAAAAGCTCGCCGCCAATGCCTCGCTGTATGTATAAAGATTCTATCTCTTTGCCTGATCGGATGGCTTCAATCACCGCCCTGGTTCCAAAAACTACCTGGTTACTCTCTCGGGGCTCTCTTGTGTTATATGACATTTAAAAATTAAAATAATATTGCAAAAATAGCCATATTTATTGATTTGAGCACTTATTGAACCAATAGACTATTTTGGTCTTTTTAGAATAGTTAACAATCCAAAACTTTATTAACATTCAGTTAAATAACTGTAAACCAATAGCTATATAAAGTTACTAACATTTTGCAAACATCAGATGTTAGGCGTATGCATTGAATCAGAGCTTTCTTTGAACGATTTTTATTGCCAAAAATCGCCGGATGTTGAATAATCCTAAAACATTCCCGTCAACTTTTGTATATTTTTGTTGTCCCATGAATTTTGATAACGATAGCGCAGGCAACAAGCAGAACACAACCGACAGGAGAAGCAGGATTACTAACCCAACCCCATATAGCGGGCTTGGGAAACTTCCGCCCCAGGCAATCGACCTGGAGGAGGCAGTACTTGGCGCATTGATGCTCGAAAAAGATGCATTATCTTCAGTAATTGATATTTTAAAGGCGGACGTTTTTTATAAAGACAGCCACCAAAAAATATTTGCGGCAATACGGACTTTGTTCGAAAAATCATCGCCGGTTGATATCTTAACGGTAACAGCGCAATTGCGCCAATTGGGCGAACTCGAAATGATAGGCGGCGCCTATTACATCACGGAACTTACCAACCGCGTTGCTTCTGCAGCCAATATCGAATACCACTCCCGTATCATTATCCAGAAATTTATCCAGCGGGAATTGATAAGGATTTCGACGGAAGTTATTCAAAGCGCTTATGAAGACACTTCGGACGTGTTGGATTTGTTAGATAAAGCGGAGAAAAACCTTTTCGAAATCGCCCAAAATAACCTCCGCCGCGATTCGCGCAAAATGGATGATTTGATGCATGAAGCATTAAAAGAAATCGAAGCGTTAAAAGATAAAAAAGACGGACTTACTGGTGTAGCTTCCGGCTTTACCGATCTGGATCGCATGACCTCGGGCTGGCAAAAATCCGACCTGGTTATTATAGCAGCCCGCCCCGCGATGGGTAAAACCGCGTTTGTATTAACCTGCGCACGAAACGCGGCTGTTGACTTTAATAAGCCGGTAGTTGTGTTCTCGCTTGAAATGTCCTCGGTTCAGTTGGTTAACCGTTTAATATCCGGCGAAACTGAAATTGAGCAGGAGAAAATTCGTAAGGGCAATATGGAAGAGTGGGAATGGCAACAAATCCACTCCAAAATCGGAAGGCTGGAGGCAGCTCCGTTAATTATTGATGATACCCCTGCGCTAAACATTTTTGAATTCCGCGCCAAATGCCGCCGTTTAAAATCACAGCATGATATCCAGTTAATAATAGTCGATTACTTGCAGCTAATGCACGGTAAGGCAGCTGATGCCAAAGGCGGTGGTAACCGTGAGCAGGAAATTGGTAGTATATCGCGTGCACTGAAATCTGTTGCTAAAGAATTAAATGTCCCAGTGTTGGCTTTGTCGCAGTTAAGCCGTGCGGTTGAAAGTCGACCTGGTGGTTCAAAAAGGCCAATGCTATCAGATTTGCGTGAGTCAGGTTCAATTGAGCAGGATGCGGATATGGTGCTGTTCCTGTACCGCCCTGAATACTACGGATTGGAAGTTGATGAGGACAATATGCCTACAGCTGGCGTCGGTGAGGTAATCATCGCCAAGCACCGAAACGGTGAAACCGGGCGTGTAAGGCTGAAGTTTGTTGGTAAATTCGTTAAGTTTACGGACTTAGACCAGGGAATGGATGGCTCATTCTCGCCGGCAAATGCATTCTCCGGCTTAGCCCCATCACAGGATTTTGAAAAACAAAGTAACTTTATTATCCGCCCGTCAAAAATGGATCAGATGGATGATGACGATGGGCCGGTGCCGTTTTAGGCGAAGCCCTCCAGTCCCCTGAAGGGGGAGTTTTTGATTATCCACTTTAATTTTGGTTCCCCCTTTAGGGGGTTAGGGGGCTGACGAACTATACCAGTAGCCCCAGCACCACCCCAATAACAATAACCACGGGAGTTTTAATCTTCGTGAAATTCAAAATCAAAAACGAGCAAATCATTATTAAATAAGCCATCCAGTCGAGTCCAAATGGCCGCACTAGTAAAATAAGCGCTGTCGCCATAAATCCTACAGCCACAGCATTTATACCGCTAAGCGAGTTTTTTATCCGGGTTATCTTTTTCAAGTCATTCCAGAACGGAACGATAAATAATATTAGGATCAATCCCGGCGCATTGATACCGATAACCGCAACCAAACTACCAAAAACCTGGCCGAGAAGGCCAGCGCCTTTATTCCCCATACTAATGGCACCTAAAAACGATGTGAATGAAAACGTCGGCCCCGGCAAAGCTTGCTGAAGCGCATAGCCCGAAAGGAACTCTGAATTGGTGAGATAATGTTTAACGCCAACAAATTCGGTAAACATTAGTGGCACCAGCACCTGCCCCCCGCCAAAAATCAGGATGCCATTTCGATAGAAATTTTCGAACAGACGAATAGGCAAGCTGAATACCGATGTTTGGTTAATAACCGCGCCAAGTGCTGCAAACAACAACAGGATACCGATGAAGTAAGTTACCTTATTGGGGTTTACGTTCGAAAATAGTTTCACCCGCAGCTCGTTTTCCTGGGGCTGCGTTTCAAGCGCCGATGATATAATCCCGCCTAATAAAACAAGCAAGG
Organism: Mucilaginibacter flavidus; assembly: GCF_024055575.1. Classification (GTDB taxonomy): domain Bacteria; phylum Bacteroidota; class Bacteroidia; order Sphingobacteriales; family Sphingobacteriaceae; genus Mucilaginibacter; species Mucilaginibacter flavidus. Next base: position 118,720 of record NZ_JAMXOE010000006.1, read on the forward strand.
GGAACGCGTAAGCATTTTGTAAAATAAGCGTAGCAATCAGCGAACCTATGGCCAGCATTGTGCTTACCCTTGTTTTTAAAAACCTGTTTGCAAAACTATAGGTGGCATAAGCGACAATTCCAACCGCTATTGGCTGCACAAAACGCAGTATTTCTGCGAATTTTTTTGACTTATCAGCAAATAATTTATAGCTGATGGCTGCAAGGCACATAATAGCAGCCGAGGGAAGCACCCAAATAAAAAAGGTAATAATAGCCAGGCGCAGCCCTCCTACCTTCCAGGCAATGCCAACCAGTGTTTGGGTTGATGAAGGGCCCGGCAGCAATTGAGCCAGGGCATTCAGTTCCATCAATTCTTCTTCAGTAACATATCTCCGCTTTTCAACAAACTCGCGCAGCAAAACTGCTATATGCGCCTGTGGACCGCCAAAAGCTGTGAACGTGTATATAATTACATCTCGAAGAAAAATGAGGTGCCTTTTGTTCATTGGGGTTAGTTCATGGTTGATGGTTCATAGTTTATAGCCTGAAAGTAGATGGTTGTTGAGTATTTAGTTTGAAGTTCGCGTTTAAATAGGCCCAGTCTAAATGAAGCTATCATGAACTATGTACCATCAACTATGAACTGCAGCTCAATATTCGTCAATTAACTCATCATAAACGCCTTTCAATTCCGAAAATGCATGATTATCGCGCTTATCACGGGCTACTGTCATGCCGGCTTCGTAGGTATTTATGGCATCCTGCTTGCGGCCAAGGGCTTCGTATAATTTACCCAAATGGTAATAAGTGCCTACATAATCATGATGATTGGTTATTAGGTCTTCGTAATACCCAAGCGCCTTATCTGTTTGATTGATACGCAGATACTCTGTTGCCAGCGCGTATTTAAGGAACGGGTCGCCCGGCTCATTTTTAATAAATTCCAATAGCTTCTCTAATCTGCTTATCTGCATTTTAAACTCTCTCTTTTTTAACTAAATTTGCACAACCGATTTATAAATGAAAAACAATTTTGAGTCATTTATCTTTAGGTAATCAATCTATAAACAACAGTACGATGAAAATCCTGGTTTGCATAAGTAATGTGCCTGATACCACTACAAAAATAACTTTTACTGATAATAACACGCAATTTAATAACAACGGCGTGCAGTTTATACTAAATCCTTACGACGAAATTGCACTTGCCCGTGCAATTGAGCTTACCGATGGCGACAATGGCTCTGTTACCGTGATAAATATTGGGGAAGCAAGTACCGAGCCTACGATTCGCAAGGCATTGGCTATCGGTGCTACAGATGCCGTACGCGTAAATGCCAAAGCTCACGATGCCTGGTATGTGGCTTCGCAAGTTGCAGCTTATGTAAAAGCAAACCCGTATGATTTGATACTGACAGGCCGCGAATCTATTGACTATAATGGCTCGAAAGTGGCAAGTATGCTGGGCGAATTGCTGGATTTACCATCGGTATCAATCATCAAAAAATTAGATATCGACGGCGATAATATCACCATTGAACGCGAAATTGAAGGTGGTAAAGAAGTATTGACGATCCCCTTGCCCATTGTTGCCGGTGCCGCAGAAGGCGTGGCCGAACCAAAAATACCAAACATGCGCGGCATCATGTCGGCGCGTACCAAGCCACTAACCGTTATCGAGCCGGTCGGGGTTAAAACATTATCCGAAATTATCAGTTATGAGACACCTGCACCGCGTGGCCAGGTTAAACTGATTGCTGCCGATGATCCCGCGAAGCTGGTTGACTTATTACACGACGAGGCCCGGGTAATCTAACAATAAGCCTTAACCAAATTATTTATCTAAAGATTTATTATGCCAGTTTTAGTATATACCGAAAACGCCGAAGGGAAATTTAAAAAATCAACGTTCGAAGCTGTTTCATATGCGCGCGCCATTGCCGATCAGAATAATACCAATTTAGTGGCTATCTCTATTGGCGATGTAAGCAACGACCAATTGACCGCGCTTGGCAAATATGGCGCCGAAAAGGTGTTGAATGTTTCGAACGCTAAATTGAAAAACTTCATTAACCAGGCCTATGCTTCCGTTATAGCCGACGCGGCTAAAAAGGAAGGCGCTGATATCGTAGTATTATCAAATTCATTTTCAGGTCGTGGCCTTGCTCCCCGTGTCGGTGTAAAATTACAAGCTGGCGTTGCTGACGGCGCGGTTGCGCTGCCAGAACAAACTGGTGGCAAGTTTACTGTTAAAAAGACCGCTTTTTCGGGTAAGGCTTTTGCTATAGTTGAGTTAACTTCAGCCAATAAAGTAATATCGCTAACACCGAACTCTTATAAAGTTGTTGAAAAAGGCGGCGCGGCAACAGTTGAAGACTACGCAACCGAAGGCAATGCATCGGATTTTAAAGCCATAATTAAAGAGATTGTGCGCTCGACCGATAAAGTTTCCCTGCCCGATGCTGATATTGTTGTATCTGCAGGTCGCGGGTTAAAAGGGCCTGAAAACTGGGGCATGATTGAGGAACTGGCAGGTTTGCTGGGTGCTGCATTGGCGTGCTCAAAACCAGTGTCTGACGCCGGATGGCGCCCGCATAGCGAACATGTTGGCCAAACAGGTATTGCTGTCAGTCCAAATTTGTATATTGCAATAGGAATTTCGGGCGCAATACAACACCTGGCTGGTGTAAGTTCGTCGAAAGTTATCGTTGTGATAAACAAAGATCCTGAGGCGCCGTTTTTTAAAGTAGCAGACTTCGGTATTGTTGGCGATGCCTTTGAAGTAGTACCAAAATTGATTGCAGCTGTAAAAGAATACAAAGCTTCGGCATAAAGATGTGTTGTGATGGGTAATGATATGAAAAAAATAAAACTGGACATTGTTGGTTTATCGTACAGCCAAACGCAGTCTGGTGCTTATGCTTTGGTTTTAGGCGAAGTAAGCGGCCGCAGGCGCCTGCCAATTATAATCGGCAGCTTCGAGGCGCAGGCCATTGCTATCGAGATTGAGAAAATGACGCCCAGCCGGCCCTTGACCCACGATTTATTTAAAAGCCTGGGTGAGGCCTACAATATTAAAATACAGGAGATTGTGATTTACAATCTTGTCGACGGCATTTTTTACTCCAAACTGATTTGCACCGATGGTAAAAAATCGGTTGAAATTGATGCCCGTACCAGCGACGCCATCGCCGTAGCGGTACGTTTCGATTGCCCTATTTATACTTTCGAATTTATTCTTTCAACTGCAGGAATAGTAATAGAAGGAAACGATTTTGTTTACCTTGAGAACATCAATGAAACAAAAGAAGAAAAGACGGCGGCAACAACATCCTCTGCAGGTGGCTTTGCAGCACTGAGCACCGATGAGTTGCGAACAAAGCTACAGGAGGCACTCGCGGAGGAGTCGTACGAGAAAGCTGCCAAGATACGCGATGAACTTAACCGAAGGAAAGCATCATAGTTCCGCCTTATCACCATCTCTGGAATTTTAACAAACTCTGCTATTGAAGCTTCGTGATTTTGCAATTATTTCACTACTTTCCGGCTTTAATTACCGAATTGTACATTTATTGTTTTAAACCAGCGCTCTATGAATATTAAGTTCCGCTTAATACTAATGAATTTTATGCAATTTTTCGTGTGGGGGGCTTGGTTGCTAACTATCGGAGCGTATTGGTTTCAAAATAAGCATTGGTCGGGTGCCCAATTTGGTGCGATATTCTCTACAATGGGGATCTCTGCCATCTTCATGCCCGCCCTTACCGGTATTATTGCAGACCGGTATATAAACGCCGAAAAGCTTTATGGAGTAATGCATATTTTAGGGTCTTTAACGTTATTTTGCCTACCCCTCGTAACTAACCCAACTACATTTTTTTGGGTAATTTTGTTAAATATGGTGTTTTACATGCCAACCTTGTCGCTATCAATAACAGTAGCTTATTCTGCATTAAAAAGGGCAAATATAGATGTGGTTAAAGAGTACCCCCCTATTCGTATTTATGGAACTATAGGCTTTATAGCAGCATTATGGACAGTTAGCATTACCCATAGCGAAACAACCTCAAACCAGTTTTATATTGCCTCTGCGGTTGCCCTTACCTTGGGAATTTTTGCATTCACGCTGCCTAAATGCCCTCCACTTTTCAAAAAGACCGGCGACAAATCATTTGTTAATATGCTGGGTTTAAATGCATTCTCACTATTTAAAACTCCGCGGTTTGCTATATTCTTTGCCTTCTCGCTTTTGTTGGGTGCGGCTTTGCAGCTAACAAATGCTTACGGCGATACATTTCTCCACGATTTTAATAATATGCCCGCATATAAGGACTCGCTTGCTATGAAATACCCTGCTATTATCATGTCAATATCACAGGTATCAGAAACGCTTTTCATCTTAGCAATACCTTTTGTCCTTCGGAAATTCGGAATTAAATATGTTATGCTAATAAGTATGCTTGCATGGGTATTAAGATTTGGGCTCTTCGCTTTTGGCGACCCGGCAGGTGGCTTATGGATGATAGTTTTATCATGTATAGTGTACGGCATGGCGTTCGACTTCTTTAATATATCGGGCTCATTGTTTGTTGAAACGCAAATCGGGCCTGAAATAAGAGCAAGTGCGCAAGGCTTGTTTATGATGATGGTAAACGGATTTGGAGCCTTCTTCGGGAGTATACTCAGCGGTTTTCTTATCGACAAATTTTTTACACTGGCAGACCATAGCAAAAACTGGCACGGCATATGGCTCAGTTTCGCAGGATATGCCCTGGTAATTGCAATTATTTTTCCGTTTGTGTTCAGGTACAAACACACGCCGGAACTTGAGCGCGCCATAGAAAATGCTTAAAAAACCTTTTGCTGTACTGGTTGGTATTCGCTACATTTAAGACGCTATTGAAATCCATTTAAAAAATGAAAAAACACTACCGCCAGGAAAAAGACTGCCTCAACTGCGGTACCATTTTAGAAGGAAAATATTGCCATAATTGTGGCCAGGAGAACCTGGAACTAAAGGAAAGCTTTGGCCACATGATGAACCACGCTATCAGCGATTATTTTCATTTCGACCACCAGTTTTTTCATACCCTAAAGCCCCTGCTGTTTAAACCGGGGTTCCTTACTAACGAATACATAAACGGGCGGCGCGCACAGTACCTGCACCCGGTTAAAATGTACATATTCATCAGCATCGTTTATTTTTTGCTGCTTTTTAATACCGGGCGCGAAAGCGATTTTGTAAAGATTGACGAAAATGGTAAAACACCGGCGGCAACTTCAAAGCATATTGATTCGTTGCGCCGGTCACTTGCCAAAGACCATAATTTGAGTGCAGCCCAAAAAACTAAAATAGTTAACGACGAAATTAAACACAAGGCCGACCTAAAAACCAAAGCGGGCCCAGATACCGTTGACAGAAACTTCAAATCGGGGTTGCTTATCATTACAGCCGATAGCAGCTATAAACAATACATTGCCAAGCAACAAAAGCTGCCAGAAAGCAAACAAGATAGCTGGTTTGCAAAGCTTTATAATAAAAAGGCTTTCGATTATAAAACAAAATATGGGACACGTTCAAAGGAAGTATTTTACGAAGAGGTAAGGCATAATATTCCAAAAATGATGTTCCTGATGCTTCCGTTGTTCGCCCTGATATTAAAAATTACCTTTTGGCGCAATAAAAAGTTTTACGTGGAGCATCTGATATTTGCTTTCCACCTGCACTGTTTCATTTTTATCTTTCTGGCGATGCTAATTCTGCTATTGAAAATAACACCTGAAAATGAAACATGGATTGGTATAGTCAACCTTATTGGAGGCATTTATATGATGTGGTATGCGTACAAGGCGCTGAAGGTTGTATATCAACGTAGTACGTTCCGCACGATAACCAAGTTTATCGGTATTTATATAAGCGATATGGTCGTGTTCATATTTTGCTTTAGCCTGGTGTTACTGGTATCGGCGCTGCTGCTTTAGTCGCCAAATGCATCCAGGGCAATGGTAGGTTTTCCGCTATTGTCAAAAGCACCCAGGCCATAACCTTGCCAGTTATAAGCTTCAGGTTCCCAGTAAAAAACGCCAAGTCCGTTGCTGCCAGATACCGAGTTTACTTTGGTAATAATGTCTGTCAGGAAATTACGGCTCGCATCGGGCGATGATGCCGGCATGCCCACCTCAACAACCATACACGGTGTAGAATAACGGCTCACCATATCATTTATATTAGCCAGGCATTTGCTGTCATAGTCCGCCCAGTTATCAACCGAAGGGTAAAGCGACATCCCTATAATATCCCATTGTGCCCCGTTTGTCTTTAAACCATCAAACATCCAGCGGAAAAGGCTATTATCATAACCATTCGAAATATGCACGATTACTTTAGTAGTGCTGCTCACTGATTTTACAGCAGAATATCCAGCCTTTATCAGCACGGCAAAGTTTGCCATACTTTTTGAAGCACGACCATCTTCCCAAAGCATGCCATCATTGGTTTCGTTGCCAACCTGTACCCAATCAGGCGTGATACCGTTAGTTTTTAAGGTATTCATTACACTTACCGTATAATCATGCAACGTTGTTGTTAAGTTGGCAAAATCGAGTGCTGCCCATGCAGCGGGCTTTGGCTGTTTGCCGGGGTCGGCCCAGCTGTCACTGTAATGAAAGTCAATCATAATTTTCATACCGGCAGCCTTTGCACGTAATGCTTTCGCAACCAAATCGGCAGTATTGCACCAACCATTGGCGGGATTAACCCAAGCCCGCAGCCTGATGGAGTTAAAGCCAAGACTTTTCATTAAACCAAACAAATCCTGCTGGTTACCACTTTTATCATAAAACTTAACGCCCGTGGATTCCATCTGCGTTACCCAGCTGATATCAGCGCCTTTGGCAAATGCGGCTGAAACTACGGGCGGTTTATAGGTTTCGGGCGGGGTTGGCGGCGGATTGCCTCCTTTGCTCGAGCAGGATATGATCAGTAATAACAGACCACTGTAAACCCACAATACCTTTTTCATGCTGGTCTTTTTTTTAGATTATAAATTGGTATAACAAATATATAATCCCGGCATTAAAAATAAAATGTTTATTTAACATTTATTATTCAGCGTTACAACGAGTTGATTGATACCGGCAGAACAACGTACAAAACAGTCGGTACTTTCGCCTGGTAATGGGATGCCGTTAAGCAAATGAAAGTTGGTATAAGAAGCCGTAACCAGACTTTCGTTCGCCTCACCTACACGGCGAAGCCCTCATGTAATAATCCTCTCCAAAGTAGAGGACTTAAGCTTCGCTCTTGAAAATTTCTTTTTTAGAACCCTCTATTATTGCATTTAATAATTAGCGACTCAAGTATATTTAATCGCTGTAAAAATAAAACACCTGATAATCAGTATGTTTCATAGCGTTCCGGGTGTTCCGCTGGTAAAAACGGAACGCTTTGCCGGCATGCGAATGATTTTAAAGAATGAAAAAAGATGTGTAAAAAGCCGCGGATATTTGGCTTTTTACACATCTTTAACCACATTTCTAATGTGTTCTATAATCTTCCTGTCCTTGACGGTACTGTATTTGAGATAAAATTAAAGCTTTGTGTTTGGTCGCCAATTTGAATTTTAAACTCGCCTGCTTCAGTAACCGTTTTGCTAATGTCGTTTACAAAAGCTAAATCTTTAGCTGTGATTTTAAAGGTGACGGTTTTGCTCTCACCTGGTTTAAGACTTATTTTATCATATGCCCTCAAACGTTTGGTGTCGGGTGCAATGCTCGCATACATCTGGCTGGTGTACAACAAAACCGACTCTTTACCTTCAACGGTTCCTGTATTTTTCACATCGATAGTAACCGTTAAAGTTTCGTTTGCCTTTAAGTTAGGTTTGCTCAAATGCAGGTTGCCATAGCCAAACGTGGTATAGCTTAAGCCGAAACCAAACTCATACAGCGGGTTATAACTGTGGCTGTCATCAGAGTTGCCATTCTCCAGGTTTTTGCGGTAATAGTTGTTTAAAGAGTTCGGGTATTTCGGGTAAGTAACCGGCAGCCTGCCCGACGGGTTGGCATCACCAAATAAAATACTCGCCAGTGCGTCTCCCCCTTCGTTACCTGCCAGGTAAGTCATTACCGTTGCGGCAGACCGGCTCTCGGCCTGGGTAACAATACGTGGCCTTCCCTCAGCTAAAACCAGGATAACCGGCTTACCTGTTTTTGCCAATTCCATAGCCAACTGGGTTTGTGCCCAAGGCAGGTTAAGGTCGTCAATATTCCCTACGTTTTCGGTATAAGATAATTCGCCTAAGCAAAGTACAATCACATCGGCATTTTTAGCCGCCTTTACCGCATCATTTACATTCTTAAGACTATCAAAAGTGGCCCCCGGCTCGTAACTTACGTTACCCTTGCCAATTTTCTGCTGAATCGCTTCTAAAATGGTGTTTTTATCGGCTGCAAACTTATCGGCCTGGTCGCCTTGCCAGTTATAACTCCAGCCACCATCCAGCGAGCGCATGGTATTAGCGGTTGGGCCGGTTACCAGCACTTTGATATTCTTTTTAAGCGGCAGTATATTATTGTTATTTTTTAGCAACGTGATAGCTTCCGTAGCTGCCTGCACGCTCACCTGCCTGAACTCATCGGATCCGAATTTTGGATAATCATTGGGGTTGCCAACAGGCCTTTCAAACAAGCCTAATTGATATTTCACCTTCAATATGCGGTGAACAGCTTCGTTTACGCGTGCCATCGATACCTTGCCTTCGTGCACCAACTCAATTAAATAGTTGTAAAAACTGTACTCATAGGGTACCATGCTCATATCTATACCGGCATTTACGGCAATCATTACTGCCTCTTTTTGTGTAGCTGCAATGTGGTGGCGGTCGTGCAGGTATTCGATATCGCGCCAGTCGCTTACAGCTATGCCATCAAAATGCAGTTCGCCGCGCAACACATCGGTTAGCATATATTTACTGCCGTGGATGGGCACACCATTTATCTCGCCCGAGTTGATCATAATTGTCCTTGCTCCTGCCTTAACCGCTTCGATAAAAGGTGGTAAAAAGTATTCACGCATGTAACGATCAGGTATCCAGGCTGGCGTGCGATCTTTGCCACTTACCGGGTAGCCGTAACCCAGGTAGTGTTTCATACACGCTGCAACGTGATATTTATCGCCAACGTCATTGCCCTGGTAGCCTTTAATAATAGAGGTGCCCATGGTTTTTATCAGGTAAGGGTCCTCCCCAAAAGTTTCATAAATACGCGGCCATAATGGTGATTTTCCCAAATCAAGCACCGGCGAATAGTTCCAGGGGATATAGCTGGCGCGAGTTTCGTAAGCCGTTATCTCGCCGGCTTTGTAGGCAATGTCCCTGTTAAAGGTGGCCGCCATGGCAATTTCATGCGGAAAAAGTGTGCTGCCTGCAGTGTATGTAACACCATGTATCGCGTCGATACCGTATATGACCGGGATTTTCAACCGGTCCTTAGCCGCTTCAGCCTGTATGGCTGATACAACTTCGTACCAATGTTCGCGGGTATAAGCCTGGCCACTCACGTTTAATATTGAGCCGACATGATATTTTAAAATAGCTTCCTTTATTTTCGCAGCATCAATTTGATGTGCCCCATTGGTGGTGGTTGATACTACGTCTGATGTCACCTCCGTCATCTGCCCTACTTTTTCTTCGAGCGTCATTTTGGCGATCAAGGCATCAACTTTTTTGTCGATATCGCTCCCTTGTGACTGGCCCTTTTTGGGCTGGGCAGCCAGCAGCAGCACGTTAAAACATACTGCGCTTAAAATAAAAATTATCCTTTTCATGATTATATTGGTTTGGTTGATTGGTTTTATTTTGATTTTCTAAATTCAGCCTGCAACGCCTCTATCGCATTTGCTAAATAAGCAAACGGTGCATTCCAGTTTATTGCTATTTCGTTTGCCGCATAAGCGCGGTCGTCATCTATGTAGGCTTCGTCAGGGTTGGTCGATGGTACTTTTATCCCATCCTGCATGCCGGGGTTAGCGCCGCCCGCCAATAAACCTGGTATTGGGTCAGCAATGCCATCAGCTACTGACGGCCGGTGATGTGGGTGTATAGGCATTTTACTGCCGTAACCGGTTATGTACGAGTAACCCGCGCCGTTTCTGCCTAAAATGTAATCAAGGTTGGCAAGAGCATAGTCCAGGTATTTTTTATTGGGTGATAAGCGGTAAGCCTGTATCAGCAAAATCCCTTCATTTGCCGCTTCCGAGTTGCTGCCCCAACCAAAATGCCTGGCAGATTTGTTCATCACGGTTTGATAGGCCGTTTCATCTGCACCAGCTATCATATTATCGGCTGCAGCCAGTAATCGTTTTTTAATTTCTGATAGTTCCTTTGGGCCATTTGGACCGAACGCTTTGTTGTTTTTTAGGAGCGTATAGTAACCCAGAAGCTTTACCTGGCTCCAGGTGGGCACCGGCATCGTAGTATCGGGCAGTAAATTTATGTCTTTTAAAAAGCCAGGCTTCTGAGTCGCAACCGTGAGTTCGGATGCTGCCCAAATAAATTCGTCTTTAAAATTGCGGTCACCATAAGCGCCGGTGGCTACTTTGGGTTCAAACTGTTTGTTCATGGTATCCTGGTTGTAAACCACATTGGGGTTTTTCACCGCCCAGTCCCATGCTTTGCTTGCTTGTGTTAAACAGGAATCGGCCAAACCCGGCAACTGCGTTTTAAACTTACTGAAAACCCTGCTGGCCTGCGCCAGCACGGCGGCAAAATCGAGCGTTGCTGCAGTTCCTTTTTGCACTACGAACCGCGGTTCCGTGCTTTTATCGGGCATTTCCATTTTATCAAATGCCGCATTGGTTAGTTTGTGGTACACCCCGCCGTCCGCCGGGTCTTGCATGGTGAGCATCCAGCGCATGTTCCACAGTACTTCATTCAGTATATCCGGCAAACCATTACCGCTTTCGGGAATGTTCAACTTCACAGTTTTCATGTAAGCAGGAAAATCCTCGTATAATGACAATAATGTGCTTGTAGTAATCCCGCTGTTAACTATGTATTTGTTATAATCGCCGGCGTCGTACCAGCCCCGGGGCGATGAAATAACTGTGCCCGCCGGGCGGCCGCTGTTCGCTGCAGATGCATGGATTAATACGCTTGTATCCGGGTGCCCCTCTGCCCTGCTCCATTTGCCCGCATATTTTTCATTTAGGGCGATGGACGCACGCATAAAATAGTAAGCTTTTATAGAAGCCGCCGCAACATCGTGGTACACAGCTCGTTTAATTTCAAATGGAAACGAATAGCCCGAGCCAGGCACATAAAGCAGATATTTGCCTGCGGTTTTAAATTCGGAAAAGTCGGCAATTCCGGTATAAGCTCCTCCAAATGTCGGCTTAATTGATTTTTTCAATTTGCCGGCATATACATTCTTTTTGGCAGTCGTCTGGATATAAAAATCATCGCCTTTACTGTTTAATACAATACCGATTTTGGGACCGGCCGGATAAAAACCGGTTTGATTTAACCGGACGTTAACGCCTTCGTTGCCAGTTTTTTGCTGTGAAAAAGCAGGCTGAACACCAAAAACAAAAGCCGCCGCAAGCAGGCAACAGTAGTTTTTTATATACCCTTGCAAATATTTATTACACATAAATAGAAACACTTGTTTAATATCGCCTATAAATGGTTTATAAAGATAAGTGTAACTTGTACAATAAGTATAATACTAAATTGGCAATAACCGGCGAAAAATATAATACTAAACAAGCATTTAAGTAATCAGAGCACGATCGATAGTTTGGGATTAAGCAAAAAAGGCCCGCTTTTCAAGCGGGCCTCACATCATATATTTTGAATGTTATATTTTAAGCAGCGGTATTGCCAAACTTAAATTAAACAAACTAACCTTGGTTTGTGAGCTGCCATAAGTTTGCTTGCTAAGTCCTGCTTCGTAACGTAAGTCGACCGATATGTTTTTAATATCGATTCCTGCACCGAATACCCACGCGTAATTTTGATCTCTATAATCGAGCGAGGTTGCGTTACCTACAGCTGTACCGAAGCTTTGGCTTTTGTTAATGGCAAATGACACCAGCGGGCCTGTATAAAAACGTCCGCCAAAACCAAACGCACCAATTTTGCCCCCAAATAAAAGCGGCACGTCAATACTGGTAAATTTCGCTTTTACCTCGGTGCCATTGTCTGTAATTTGAACATTTTTGCCGGTTACATAAAGTTCGGGTTGGAAATTAAAGCCCAAAGCCCCAACCCTCGCCCATAATCCGCCTAAATACCCGGCACGGTTACCTGTGCTGAATGTTGAACCTGCTGATGATGATAAGCTTGCAAAATTCACACCGCCCTTAATACCTAACTGGAACGATGGTATAACCTGCGCCGAACTAAAAGTAAACGCAGCTGTAATTGTTATTAAAGTAAGAATTAGTTTTTTCATAGTGATTAATAAGGAGTTTATAAATAAAATAGTTGATTTTAAATAGTGTAGGAATGGCCTTAAATTAGCAATATCCGGTATACATTAATCAATTTAATGTATACCGGATATTTTGGTAGAATCTGCGATAAATGTAGAACAAATTTTATTAATCCAAAAAGAATTATAAAAATTTAGAAGCTTAGTTTTCCCTGGTAGTAATCTAATATTTTAGTGCGTATTAGATAGTCGTACCGGGCGTTAATCAGGTTTACATTAGCTGCGTCAAGGTTGTTTTTAGCGATAATGAATATGTCGGATGTGATAACACCAGCGTCAAATTTTGTTTTCTGGGCATCGTAAAGCGACTGGTAAGTCACAACCTGATCATTGAGAATCTGCAAGCGGTCGTATGCGTTGTTCATGTTTGCATGGGCCTGCTCTATCTGTTGCTTTAGCTGAATTTGCGTTGAGCTGTTGTTATTCTGTGCATCAAGCAAATCAAGTTTAGCGCGCCTTACATTATTCCTGCTTTGAAAATAATTCAAGAAAGGTACCTGCAAATTAAGACTTGGGCCGTATAGCCTGTTGTCTTTAAACTGCGAACTAAAGCTTGCCGGCGGTTCGTTGCCGTTAGGTAAGTTTGAGTATTGGGTAGAGGTTCCGTAACCTAATGATAATGTTGGGTAATACTTCCCTTTGGCAGCCGAAACTTCTTTTTCAGCCGATTTTACCCTAAGGTCTGACGCTTTAACCAATGCTAAGCTGCTTAGCGCAGCCGAATATATTTCATCAGGGTTTGATGGATAAAGTCCGGGCGAATTATTAGCCTGCAAACGTTCCAATCTTATGTCCTTTTTATAAGCTACGTTCATAGCTTCCAGCAAGTTAATTTTGGCTGTTAACACCGCTGTTTGCGCGTTGTAAATGTTTATCTGGTCGGTACTGTGTACCCCTTTAATATTATAGTATTCGGCTGGCGCAATACTACCGGCATCATTTAAATTTTTTTCGCGGTCAAGGTTTACTTTCGAGGCATCAAACTGCAACTTGGCCTGGCTCAATTGATCTTCGCTGTTGAGTTCTATGAAGTACAAAGAAATTATAGTCAACGTGGTTTCGTTCTTAACCTCCTGGAAATCCATTTTTCCCGCCTGGTAGGCCAATGAATTTTGCCTGATGGAATTTATCGCGCTTAGGCCGTTAGATAAAAGAATATTACTGTTAAGAGAAAACTGTGCAAATTTACTTTGTGATGCACTAACTGTCACACCTGAAGTGTTGGTACCCCGACCGTAAGTAATATTATACCCCGCCTGTCCATTTAAATTTGGCAACAGGTATTCGCGTGCCTGGTCCCAGGAAATCTTGTCGCGAAGCATTTGGGTTTCACTTTTCTTTACGCTAAGGTTATTAATAATGGCAATATTAACACACTGCTGCAAGGTTAAGACGCTATCAAGCTGCGTTTGTGCAGGCTGGGCTTTTGCAATAACTGTTGCGGATAAGATTAAAAGGACTAAAGATATTTTTTTGAAAAACATGATTATGATGATATTTACTGCCGGTATTTTTAGAATTTATGTGATGATTCTACTCTGCCGTCTAAAAGGTTAATTATTCTTGAGCCGTATTCGGCATTTTTTTCTGAGTGTGTTACTTGGATAATAGTTACTCCGTCTTCCTTATTCAGCTTACGGAATAATTCCATAATTTCCTCGCCTTGTTTGGAGTTTAAGTTACCAGTGGGTTCATCGGCCAATAATAGTTTTGGTCTTGCAATAAGCGCGCGGGCTATACCCACCAACTGCTGCTGACCACCTGATAATTGCGCGGGGAAAAGGTCTTTTTTACCTACGATCTGGAAACGGTCGAGCATATCGGCAACCATAGCTTTGCGCTCGGTGCCCTTAAAGTCCTGGTAAATTAATGGGGTCTCGATGTTTTCATAAACGGTAAGTTCGTCTATCAAATGGTAAGCCTGGAACACAAAGCCGATATATTGTTTATAAAGGGCCGAACGTTGTTTGTCTTTCAATTGATGAACAGCATTGCCCACGAAATAGTGAAATCCTTCAGATGGTTCATCAAGCATGCCGATAACATTCAGCAACGTTGATTTGCCCGAGCCCGACGGGCCCATGATAGAAATAAATTCGCCTTCTTCAACCTCAATGTTAATGTCGTTTAATACAATATTCTTGTTGCCGCCGGCCTGGTAGTACTTTGAAATATGCTGAAGTGATAACATGTGTTTTTAATTAATGAATTAGTTATTTGGTGAATTATCGAGTTGCTAATTTATAATAACTATTTGAAATTAATTATAGCTATCCCGTAATTCGGGCACATAGGCATCAATAACATACCAAACTTTTAATATGTTAAATATCAAGTTTTTATGTATTGAACTTTAGCTAAAAACTGTTCGCTTATGTAACATGAGGCGTACGGTTATGATACAAGTTGAAGATTGACGAATTGTGAGCTGTTACGAATAAACCAACTGGCGTCAGTAATAAAAATGGCTTTGCCTTCATGTTCCAGGAGCTTGGAGAACGAGTTGTCATCTTGTTTTAAAGTTAACACAATATCCACTCATACCGCTGCTCCATCAGCTTTTTTCCGAACGTAATTGATTCCACTTCGTCTGTTAAAACAAAGCCCATTTTTTTATAAATAGCGGCTGCGGTTATTTGTTCTTCTGTTGTCCAGAGGAAACATGTT
The DNA here is from genome assembly GCF_024055575.1 of Mucilaginibacter flavidus. Lineage (GTDB taxonomy): Bacteria > Bacteroidota > Bacteroidia > Sphingobacteriales > Sphingobacteriaceae > Mucilaginibacter > Mucilaginibacter flavidus. Next base: position 133,860 of record NZ_JAMXOE010000006.1, read on the forward strand.
TTATAACCTTTTTCCTTTAAAAAATCCGTAAACAACATCGTTAGCGTTTTGCCTAGCCCTATACCGCGATATTCGGGTTCTAAAATAAAAAAACGCAATTGCGCCGCATTATTTTCACGATGCATTAAAAGCAAAAAACCAACTATCCTGCCTTTGTGCACAGCAACCCATACCCTATCCATATCAGGGTCGTAATGTTTATGAAACTCATACAGGCCGGCAGCGACGTAAGCCTCAAAGCTGGTTGAAAAATTGTACTCTTTACAGTATAACGCTCCGTGCATCCAGGTTACATAGCCAATATCGCCGGGCCGAAGGAAAGTACGGATAGTAATGTCATTTAAACTAATATCGTGATTCATGTTATTTGTGGGGTCTATTTTCAAAAATATTCCTGATGGCCTCCATATGGCCGGTTAAGGCCATAATATCTGCTTCGGTAAATCTTGACAGCATATCTTTTACCTGGGCTTGTGAAGTATCATTTAATCCCCAAAAAATATCACTCCCTTTCGACGACAGCTGCAATTTAAATACCCTTCCATCCTGCTCAGACTGTTTTTTTAGGATAAGCCCCTTTTTTTCGAGATTTTGAAGCAGCCTGCTTAGATAGCCTTTGTCGAGATTTAATAAATCGATAAGGTCGCTGGCGGTCATCCCATCGGGATGATGGTACAGTTCGAAGATAATACGCACTTCGGTTAGTGAAAACTCGCTGTCGAGATATTTATCCAACAAACCAATTACCGATGTATAAAAACGGTTGAACGCCCTGATGCGGGCTACATATTCGTCTATCATTATAAAAACATAGAGACATCGTTGACAAAAGCAACTATATTTATCTACCTCCATTGAAAATTTACAAAATAGCGTATCGCGCGCCTGAAATTTGGGTACCGGGTATGAATTTTGGCATATTGCTTACAATAGCGTTCTCGCCAATTCTCAGTAGTTAAAATGCTGATTTTATTTAATAAATAATTTTCCTGATTTCTTTTTACCCCTCATTTTAACTCAATCATGTTCATAACTATCAATAAATCAACTCATACAACCTCCGGTTCTACGAATTATTACCCTATTTCACTAAACCATAAATCCGGGACTATTTCATTCTTCGTTAATTGTAATAGCAGTGTAAATTTTAACCACCGCGACAATTGATCAACAAACTAAAAAATCACGATGATGAAAAAGACAATCAAAAAAATCCTTCTTTACAGCCTCGGTACCTTTTTGTTTCTCGTTTTGGTTCTTGCTGTTCATATCTATTTCGTCTATCGCCCGGCTCCTAACGCAAACACAAGGGTAATGGCACGCATTGATATTAAGCAACCGATAAGCCAGGATGATGCCAACAAAATCACCTCATGGATGGCGCATGAAAAAGGAATTGACCACGCGGTGGTAAACGCACAAAACAGGAACGTGGTGTTCACCTTCTTCCCGTTAAAAACTACCGGCGATCGGGTCACCCAAGATTTAAAATCAAATTTTGCGCTTAAAGCCGAAAGATTTGTCCCAAGCGGCGAACAAATGAAGAGCGGGTGCCCTGTGGCTTCTACCTCTTATGCTTACAAAATATATAAAGTAATCTCAAACATAATTTAAAAACAAAACCCATGAAAAAAGTATCAAACTTATTATTTGCGGCAACGGCATTGTTAGCAGTACTGGCAATTGAATCGTGCAGCAATAAATCAAACAATGTTACACCGGTTAAACCTACGCTTTATGATTCCCTTGGCGGAACTGCTATGGTTAATGACCCTGCGAAAGCAGGGACTATGATTGAAAAAGGCCGGTTAGGCATTCGCTCAGTTATCGACAGTACAATTTTCGTAATTGCAGGCGATAGCAGGATCAATGGCCATTTCACCGTGTTGCTGGCCGAAGTTACAAAGGGCGACCTTTCCGGCTTTACTGAGTTGAGCGACAACCTTACAACCTTTGTTGCCGTAGCTACAGGTGCAAAACATTATACATACAACGGCATGAGTATGACTGAAGCGCACGATCCGGCAAAAAATTCACGTATGAATGGAAAAGCTTCCAGCGCTGATTTTGACGCATTTGTGGATGATTTGGTAAAAGGCGCTAATAAAAACGGACTGCCTGCAAATTTGCTTGGTTCAGTAGGCAAAATTGTTGTTAGCCTAAAGGCACAGGTTGTTCAAAAGTAATTGCAATAGTTGGTTTGTTTAATCTATCGAAAAAGCCCGGATTTATTCCGGGTTTTTTCATTAATAAAACTACGCAATGCCTAATGACAATTGCGTGACAGTAAAATTGTATTTCTTAACAACCGAAGCGCTTAAAATAACGTAATTAATTAAAAATCAGGTATATGAAGATAATAAAACCTATCGATATCGCTCATTTTTTCGCAATTGGCATCAATTATAAGAAAGCTGATGCGAGCATAAGAGGCCAATTTGCCATCTGTAACGAAGGTTATCAGCGCATTTTGGAACTGGCTCCTGCTTATAATATCGATAGTTTATTTGTTTTATCAACCTGCAACCGAACAGAAATTTATGGATTCGCGCCCAATTCAGACTTGTTAATTGACCTTTTATGTACTCAAACCAAGGGTGACAGCGAAACATTTGCCGAGCTGGCTTATTCAAAAAATGGTGCAAAAGCAGTTGAACATTTATTTAACGTTGGCGCCGGTTTAGATTCGCAAATACTGGGTGACTATGAAATAACCGGACAACTAAAACAGGTGATTAAGCTGTCAAAAGCTCATGGGATGTTAAATTCATTTTTGGAACGGCTGGTCAACAATGTATTGCAATCATCGAAAACGGTAAAAAACGAAACCAAATTAAGCGGCGGGACTGTTTCTGTTTCATTCGCAGCTATACAATACATCAAACGTCATGTTGAAATTAACCACGCTACAAAAATTTTACTTGTTGGTACAGGAAAAATCGGACGTAATACTTGCAAAAATCTGGTCGATTATTTAAAAACCAGCAACGTTACACTCATCAACAGGTCAGAAGACAAGGCCGCACAACTCGCTGCCGAATTAGGCTTAAAATGCGCCCCCTTATGTGATTTGGACGATCACATCAAAACATCTGACATTATCCTGGTGGCCTCAAACGCCTGTGAACCAGTTGTGTTAGCCTCGCATCTTGTAAATTGCGGCGAGAAGCTTATTATCGATCTATCGGTGCCTTATAATGTAGAAGAATTTGCAGCCACCCTCCCTAACATCACTTTAGTTAACGTTGATATGCTTTCGAAACTTAACGATGAAACTTTGAAAGCACGTGAAGCAGAAAAACCAAAAGCTCAGGAAATAATCGCCATACAAATGGACGGCTTTATGGATTGGTATACGATGAGCAAGAATGCCCCCGCATTAAATGCCATTAAAACCAAGCTAAGCCAAATATACCAGCAACAAGAAACCAGTCTATATCGAAATAGTGTGCGTTCCATCTTTGTTGATGAGAAAAAAATACAGTGCGTTGTTAAAATGGCTGCAAATAAAATGCGCCGTGATAATCTTCAGGGCTGTTATTACCTGGAAGCTATTAATGAGTTTATGGCAACTGCATAAATCAGTTTCGTTCCGCCGGGTACTATACAACTCCACTTTAATTATGATCGTTGCCGTCTTATCGTAATACTTTATTTGATGCTGTATATACTATTAAAAATCAGATTGTTTTGTTTCAATCTGTGTACTAATTTCACCTGATATCTTTAGGGTTGGTGCGGTTATCTGCGCTTTTGTTATAGTTGCCGGTAATAAATAATATCACTATGATTAATAGGATTTTTAGCATCAGCTTGTTTTACAATCCGCCAAACCAGTCTATCCATTTTTTAATCAACGCCGTCCTGTCCTTTAAATACTTGGGGCCAAAGAAGATACTCGACCAATCATCAAAATTTTCGTACTGAAAGCCCAGGTAAAACACCCAAAAGCCGAACCCCAGACATTGTATAGCTTTCAACTCATCGTCGTGAAGCGGCCTTCCTTTTCGGTAATTTTCAACAAATAAAGCAAATGCGCGTTCGGCCTCCCCGCGCGATATTTTACCGTAAGTGGCTTCTAAAAAGTAGTGAATATAAAACGACATTATATCATTAGCGAGGTAGCCCTTGCCGGCAAAATCAAAATCGAAAAAGGTAATCTGGTTATTACTATCGAAATGGAAGTTCTTTGGCAGAAAATCGTACTGGCAATAGCCGTAGCTAAAATTATTATAATTGAATTGATTGAGCCGGGCAATTACCTTTTTGGCAGTACTTGTTAAATAATCATATTCATCCGGCAGGTCAGTAAATGCCGGTTTAATGGTTTCAAGCGGACTGGTAATTGTACTTTCAATACTAAATGATATCCTGCTGTTTTTCAGATCAATATCGGAAGTTAGATTATGAATCGCTGCCATTTCTTGCCCCAGTACGGCCAACTGCGCATCATTCATATCGTTTATAACCTGGCCTTGTGCGAAACTAAATAATACGCCGTGCCGCGTGCCCTCTATCGCATTAAAAGTTTGAATTTTATGACCAGATAAATCGGCAACCGGATACGATACTTTCGCACCTCTTTCAGCAAGTATAGTAAGCAACTCTACCTCGCCTGCTATCTCATCAAGTTTACGATGGGCATCGCGGTAAATTTTAAGAATGTATTTATCTGCCGGATCTTCAATAATGTAAGTATCGCTCACATTGTGAATGAGCAAACGACAAGCCGTATCGGAAAATCCATAACATTTTGAAATAAAACCATTTAAAGCCTTTGCCGAAAGTGTAGAATACTGCGCGGGGAAAATATCCATTGTTGATCCGGTGATTGTATAGCGCGCAAAAGTATCAATTACCTTTCAGCTTTCGCCGTTAACCTTTCAGCTTTTACCCCCTTTTAGATATTTCCCTTCTTCAATTCGTCCGCAGCAAAATTAGCCGCACGGGCAGTTAAAGCCATATAAGTTAATGACGGGTTTTGGCAGGCAGACGAAACCATACAGGCACCATCAGTAACAAACACGTTTTTAGCATCCCAAACCTGGTTATGCTCGTTCAACACCGATGTTTTCGGGTCGCGGCCCATGCGGGCGGTGCCCATCTCGTGGATGCCATCGCCTACGTTATGCCCCCTGTCCCACGATTGAACGTTTTTTACGCCTGCATTTTCCAGCATTTCGCGCGCCTCTTTTACAATATCAACCCGCATTTTTTTCTCGTTGTCTTTTATTTCGGCGTCCATGGCCAAAACCGGCAGGCCCCATTTGTCTTTCCTGTCTTTATCCAGCGTTATTTTATTGTCGTGGTACGGTAGCAACTCACCAAACCCACCAATGCCGATGGTCCATTGCCCGGGTTCGGTAATTGCCTCTTTAAAGGCTGCGCCTACGTTCAACTCTGCAACATTCCTGCTCCACCCCTCGCGGCTTGCTGCTCCCTGGTAGCCAAAGCCACGCATATAATCGCGCTTGGTATCGCCGGGCAGGTTGGCAAACCTCACTAAATAAATACCGTTCGGCCTCCTGCCAAAATAATATTTATCCTCATATCCTTCAATGTTGCCAGATGCACCCAGGTTATAATGATGATCCATTATGTTATGCCCAAGTTCGCCACTACTACTGCCCAAGCCATCGGGCCAAATATCAGTTGCCGAATTCATCAATACCCATGCGCTGTTCAGTGTTGATGCATTTACAAACACAATTTTTGCATGGTATTCGTAGGTTTGGTGGGTTTCAGCGTCAACTATTTCAACGCCCGTTGCTTTTTTTGAGTTTTTATCGTAGATGATTTTGGTAACAACGGAAAAAGGCCTTACCGTTAAATTACCGGTTGCCACAGCCGCCGGCAAAGTTGACGATTGCGTGCTAAAATACCCCCCAAACGGGCACCCTTCCCAGCAACGGTTCCTGAAATGGCAGGCAGTTCTATCCGGAATTGCCTCGGTAAGATTAGCGCTGCGGCCAATTATCATATGGCGGGTGTTGTTGTAGTGTTTTTTCAAACGTTCAGCTACATCTTTTTCCACCACATTTAAATCCATCGGCTTCAAAAAATGACCATCCGGTAGTTGCGGCAGGCCTTCTATCGAACCATTTACGCCAGCAAATTTCTCTACATGATCGTACCACGGCGCAAGGTCTTTATAGCGTATGGGCCAGTCAATTGCCCAACCGTCTTTGGCATTAGCTTCAAAGTCAAAATCGCTCCAGCGATAGCTTTGGCGTCCCCATAAAATAGAACGGCCACCCAACTGGTATGACCGCCACCAGTTAAATGGCTTTATTTCGGTATAGGGTGCGTCCTGTTCGTTGGCCCAATAATCCATAATCGGCTCGTAAGCGCCCCAGTTGCGCGAAATAACCGGGCGCGCATGCCGCTCCGTTTGCGTCGGGTTGCCGCGGTGTTCAAGTTCCCAGGGGTCTTTTGCGGCAGATTTATAATCTTTTAAATGTTCAAAATTACGCCCGCGCTCCAGCATTATGGTTTTTAGCCCCCGGCCGGTAAGCTCTTTGGCTGCCCAGCCGCCACTTATACCGGATCCGATTACAATCGCATCATAGGTGTTATTGATTTTAGCCTTGCCGTTGATGTTTACAGTATCTGCTGCCATGTTTTGCGTTTGTTGGTTTGCATGTGTGAAATCGATTGCATAATTGGTTTTACAATAATATCAAAATGCATTAACTAAAACAATGTTGTAATTGTATTATGAACATTTATGTCTTTGATTCCCGTCGCGTATAAAACCATACATCCACATTAGCGTTATACTACAAAATTTAGTAATTTGCGCTATATTTACTACAATGAGCATAACCACCTATGGCTTACAGGATATAAAAAAAGAAATTCAGCACTTGCCGCAAGAGCAGGTTGCCGAGCTTTGCCTGCGCCTGGTGCGTTATAAAAAGGAAAACAAAGAATTGCTGGCTTACCTTTTATTTGAAGCAAATGACGAACATGCATTTGTTGAAAAAGTAAAGGCCGAAGTTGGCTTTATGCTTAGCCAGTTGCCTTCACATAGCTATCTCGCTTCAAAAAGTGTGCGTAAGGTATTGAGGCTGATAAGCAAGTACACCAAGTTCATGGCATCAAAACCGGCTGAAATAGAACTACTGCTTAATTTTTGCAATAATTACCTGCAATACATCAACCGCAACACCTCGTACAAACCGCTTCGGATGATACTGGTTAGGCAGGTGCAAAAAATAAACGCCAGCATAAATAAACTGCATGAGGATTTGCAGTTTGATTACAGCCAGGAGTATAATACCTTAATTACAGCGGCTGAAAATAAATTCCCATGGTTTTACAAGAATGACTATTTGTTGTAACATCTTTGGTGTTTTAAAATCTAACCAATAAATTAACTGATAGTGGCAGAAAAAGAAGCAGCTTTTAAGAAGATTTACGAAGCCAATTCAAAAAAAATCTACCATTTGTGCTACGGTTATACAGGTGATGATGACGCTGCGAGCGACCTTTTACAGGAAACCTTTTTAAAAGTCTGGCAAAACCTCGACAAATTCCGCAACCAGGCCATGATATCGACCTGGATATACCGTATTGCTGTTAATACTTGCCTCACCTACTTGCGGTCGGAAAAACGACAGGCAAAAGACGAGCTTACACCCTTAATATCTGAAACAAAAAAAGAAGAAGTATCTGAAAAAAACGAGCAGGTGGCGCTGCTCTATAAGTGCATATCGAAGTTGGAAGAATCAGAAAGAATTATTATTACATTGGTACTTGATGAGGTGCCATACCCCGAAATCGCTGAAGTTTCGGGGATATCAGAAGGAAATCTGCGGGTGAAAATTTATCGTATTAAACAAAAACTAACCGAATTGTATAACCACTATGAAAGAATTTGAGCATTTAATGTCGGTTTGGCAGGGACAGCCAAAACACGACAAGCTTTCGGTGGACGAGGCGTTAAAGCAGGTGAAGAAAGGGATACGCGGCATAACCAGTAAACTTTACTGGGGTATTGTTGCCATGATTGGGTTGATAGTTTGCGCCTTTATTATAACTTTCTTTTTTGCTTTCCGCTCTCCCGCCACTATAGTCGGCATATTGCTGATTTTAGTAACCATGCTGCTATACTTGTCCCTTATAGTACGCCACTACCACATCTTGAACAAGCACGACCTCACTCAAAACCCAACGGAATACCTCAATACGCTTAAAGAATATCAAAAAAACCGCACCAAAACTATCGGCTGGTTTTACTATGTTTTTATGCTGATGATAAGCACTGGCCTGGCGCTGTATTTTATTGAGGTATTGGAGGATGCACCCACCTACTTTAAACTGGTAACCTATGGCTCTATCATCATTTGGTTTTTGTTTATAACCTTTTATTTAAAACCGAGGATGTTTAAAAATGAAGAGGAAAAGCTAAATTTAATGATCGACAGATTGATTCGCCTGCAGGAGCAGTTTGATTAGTCTTAATTTGAAAATTTGATGATGTGTTGATTTGAAAATTATTATTCTTGTACCTAGGTTTTCAACAAGTTCAAATTGGCAAACATTCAAATCAAAAAAGTACAGCTCTCGCAGGCTGATACGCTATTAACTTATAGCAAAAAAACATTTTACGAGTTTTTCGCTCATTTAAATGAGCCTGCAAATATGGAGGCCTACTCTTCCGTTGCGTTTACAATGCAAAATATGCAAAGCCAGCTTAGTAATCCGGATTCTGAATTTTATTTTGCAATGCTCGATAACGTAATCGTCGGCTATATGAAACTAAATTTTAACGACGCGCAAACAGAATACAAGGATAAAAATGCGCTGGAAGTTGAACGTATTTATGTATCAGGGGAGTATCATGGTAAACAAATCGGGAAGCAATTACTCGATTTTGCCTTAAACACAGCCCGAAGCAAGCAATTTGCCTACGTATGGCTGGGCGTATGGGAACACAATGAAAAGGCTTTGGGTTTTTATAAACACCAAGGTTTTGAACTTTGCGGCAGCCATGATTTTATGTTGGGTGATGACAAGCAGACGGATTTACTAATGAAGAAAGAACTATGATTTTTTGGATTTATTTGATGGCAGGATATCTTCAGTCCGCTTAAATCTTATAATCCAATAAATCCTAAGAATCTTAGTTCAGCCACGCATAAAAGGGTTAAAGTTCCTCGTTCCAATCTCCATGCCTGCCGCCCGGCAAACCGTTTTATCGCCAAATTTGAAGTTTATTTTGTCCATTGCCTGGTAAAGCCTTATTTGTTCCTCGTTGTCTTCAAAAAGGTTTATCTGGTAACTTCCGGTTGCCAGGTTGCTTAGCCTTACTCCTATTAGTCTTATCGGCCGGTGCTGGTTCCAGGCTTTTTTCAGCAGGTTTTTCACACCGGGTATCAGTATGTGTTCGGCGGCAGTTAGTGGTATTTTTTCCTGTTGGGTGTGGGTCTCAAAATTGGCATAACGCACTTTTATAGCCAGGCAGGATGCCAGTTTGTTTCCCTTGCGCAATTTGGACGATAATTCTTCCGTCATCGAAACAAGTATAGTTTCAATATTTTGCCTGTCGGCGATGTTGGTATGAAAAGTGTGTTCAGTTGATATAGATTTACGTTCGCTGTGGGGGATGATCTCACCATGGTCAATGCCCTGCGCCTTTTCCCAGATAAAGCGGCCCATTTTGCCAAAAACAGATTCCAAAAACCGAATATCCATTTTTTGCAGTTGACCAATGCGTTCAATTCCATATTGAAAAAGTTTCTGACTGGTGCTCTCGCCCAATCCCGGAATTTTAGTAATGGATAGTGGTGCTAAAAACTGTTTCTCAGCGCCGTGTGGAATATACAGCTGCCCATTAGGCTTAGCCTGGTTGGTAGCCATTTTGGATACCGTTTTGCCCGACGACATGCCGAAAGATATTGGAAGTTCGGTATCCTTCATTATTTTTTGTCGTAACTCGGATGCATGCTTGTAGCAATTATGAAAGCGGTCCATGCCGGTATAATCGACATAAAACTCATCTACTGATGTTTTCATAAATAGCGGTACCGCGTTATTGATAATGTCAGTCACCTCGCGACTGGCCTCGCCGTAGCGCCCGTGTGAGCCCCGCAAAAATATAGCATGCGGACAAAGCTTATATGCCTGTTTTGTTGGCATCGCCGAATGGATGCCATATTTACGCGCTTCATAGCTACAACTTGCTACCACTCCCCGCTCAGCCGAGCCACCTATAATTACAGGTTTGCCAATCAACGACGGGTCGAATTTTCGCTCTACTGAGACGAAAAACGAATCGAGGTCGATATGCATAATGATGCGTTTGGCTGACATGAGCCAAATGTAGCAAATACTAATATAATTAGCAAATGCAAATAGAGGTAAAACACGAAAGGCTAAGCTTAAAAGGTTTTTTGATTTTACTTGGGTAACTGCTTCATGTAATCTGCAATATCCTGTTCGTTCTTATCTTCAGATTTGCCCATGCTTTCAACAATATTCTCCCGCTCTTTTTCGCTGCGGTTTTGGCTTAGCTTCTTTTTGGCCTGCAAGTCGTCCACAATAATTTGGAAGGCAACAATACCTTTCATCATTTTACTTTTATAATCGTCCGAAAGGCTTTCGTACTGTTTTAAATAATCGGCCTCATAATATTTAATGGTTTCTGCAAGTAAAGCAGCTTTTTCATCCTCATTATCTAATATAACGCAGTTGCCATAAGCGTGAACAGCAAGGTAATTCCACGTTGGTACGTTCTGTTCTTTTTCGTAGTTTTTAGGCGAGATGTATGCGTGTGGTTCGGTAAATATCACCAGCGATTTATTGTCGATAATATCTGCTGATTGCGGGTTGGCTTTGGCAAGGTGTGATTTTAAAATAACTTTATCATTCACTCGAGTTATAATGAACGGCAGATGCGTAGCAACCGGTACACCATCTTTAGCAGTGATTATTGTGGCGAAGCTGTAGCGCTGCATGAAGGCCACTATTTCTTCGATATCTTCAAACTTATTGATAGATGGGATAAACATGCAGTAAATTTAGCGATTGCGGTTACTTCAATAAAATTTGATTCAGCAGATTTTCTGGTAGATTAATAAATCGTGTATTACCATTAAGAAACAACTCGCAATCGCACTCACCCTTAACCATCGATGTGATATGTTTATACTAATCAAAGTACGACCATTCCCGCGACCTCGGCGAATAAATGAAGCGGCCTTTGGTATCCCAGTGAATTTCTGTGGCTGTTCTAAAAATTAATCTAAATTCCTCTTTTTCAGTATAGATACAAAGCCTGCCTAAATCGTCTATTTCAATGGAAATGACAAAATCAGAGTTCAACTTAGCCCCTCCAGCATCCTCTTCAACACAGCTTGCGCCGCCCATACCCTATTTGCCGCTTCATGAACCACAATTGATGCTGGCCCGTCGAGTATTTCGGATGAGAGCTCTAAATCACGCCTTACAGGCAAACAATGCATCACTTTAGCCTCATTGGTAATCTTTAAACGCTCATTAGTCAGCATCCAATCTTCATTTACCAGCGTAACTTGCCCATAAGGCTCGTAAGCCGACCAGTTTTTCACGTAGATAAAATCGGCATCAGCCAATGCTTCATCCTGGTTATTGGTAATTGTTGCACCTTTTGTAAAATCCGCACAAAGCTCGTATCCTGCCGGTTGGGCTATAGTAAACTCAACATCAGCCTTACACATCCATTCAGCAAATGAATTCGGCACAGCCTGCGGTAAAGGCTTGATATGCGGCGCCCAGGTCAATACAACCTTGGGGCGGCTGCGGGTTTTAAGCTCTTCAATGGTTATCAAATCGGCAAGGCTTTGCAATGGGTGACGTGTTGCCGATTCCAAACTAACCACCGGTACGCCGCAAAACTGCACAAACTTATTGAAAATCATCTCGCTATAATCCTCATCCCTGTCTTTTAAACCAGGGAAGGAACGCACACCGATGATATCAGCATATTGTCCCATCACGGCAGTTGCCTCACGAATATGTTCAACTGTAGTGCCATTCATTATTACATTGTCGCGCAGTTCCAATGCCCAGCCTTCTTTGTCCATATTCAACACCATCACGTTCATGCCCATGTTAAGCGCGGCTTTTTGGGTGCTCATACGGGTGCGAAGGCTCGGGTTTAAAAACACCAGGGCCATGGTTTTATTTTCACCCAAATCCTTATATGCGTAGGGGTTTTCCTTCAAATGCAGCGCCTCTTTCACAAGTGCGTTTACATCAGGAACATCATTTACAGAGGAAAATAGTTTCATAGGCCCCAAACCCCTAAAGGGGCTTTTAAATAGTTAAACAATATTTATAATTTCTTGCCTCTTCATTCCCCCTTGAGGGGGTTAGGGGGCTAAAATAGTTCCAAATGCTTCTAAAAATCTGTCGGCATGTACCTTCGTCAAATTCAGAGCAGGTAATAGCCTTACCACGTTTGGTTTAGCCTCGCCGGTAAATATATGGTGTTTAAATAGTAACTCTTTACGCACGTGCGCAAATTCAGCCGGCAGTTCGATGCCGATCATCAGTCCGCGACCACGTACTTCGGTAACCTGTTTAAATTTACGAACTTCCTCCATTAAATAACCGCCCACTTCGGCTGCATTTTGCATCAGGTTATCGCGTTCCATTACTTCCAATACCGCTAGGCCAGCCGCACATGCCAAATGGTTACCGCCAAAGGTAGTGCCCAACATACCGTAAGCCGGTTGTATTTTGGGCGATATGATAATACCTCCTATAGGGAACCCATTGCCCATGCCTTTTGCCAGGGTGTAGATATCTGCATCAACGCCTGCAAAATCATGAGAAAAAAACTTGCCGGTACGCCCATATCCGCATTGCACCGAATCAGCGATGAACACAGCGTTATTAGCGTCACAAAGCGAACGTATTTTTTGCAAAAAACTTTCCGGCGCAACCTGTATGCCGCCTACTCCCTGTATGCCTTCAATAATTACCGAGGATATTCCATTTTCTGCAAAAGCATGCTCCAAAGCCGCTTCGTCCTTCCATGGTAAAAATATTACGTTCTCTGTTTCATTAACCGGGGCAATAATCTTAGGATTGTCCGTTGCCGAAACCGCCAGAGATGTACGACCGTGAAAAGCGCCTTTAAAAGCTATAACTTTCTTTTTTCCATTATAAAATGAAGCCAGTTTTAATGCATTTTCATTAGCCTCTGCACCCGAATTACACAAAAACAGCTGATAATCTTCTTTGCCGGATACATGACCCAACTTCTCAGCAAGCTGTTTTTGCAATGGAATTTCTATCGAGTTCGAATAAAAACCAATTTGGTGCAGCTGGTCCTCCAGGCGTTTAACATAATGCGGGTTGGTATGGCCGATAGATATTACGGCGTGGCCGCCGTAGAGGTCAAGATATTCATTTCCCTTATCGTCATAAACCAGACTGCCAACGCCTTTTACAATGTTAATTGGATTTATAGGATATACGTCAAATAGTTTCATAGGCCACAAACCCCTAAAGGGGCTTAAAATTTTGTTATTACTTTAGTTAATTCAACGGTTTTGTCACCCAGTCGTTCTCCCTTTAGGGGGCCAGGGGGCTAAAACGCTGTTGCTTTCAGTCTTAACCCCGCTTTTTCATCTAACCCAAACATCAAATTCATATTCTGCACCGCTTGTCCAGACGCACCTTTCAATAAATTGTCAATAATACTTATTATCAAAAGCTTACCACCGTGCTTTTTAACCTGCAAAAAGCACTTGTTGGTATTCACAATTTGTTTCAGATCTATATTATGGCTGGTTACATGTGTAAAAGCATGTGTATCATAATATTGATGGTAGAGCTTTAACGCCTCTGCTTCTGATAACTCGCAATCAATATACATCGATGCTATTATCCCGCGGGTAAAATCACCACGATATGGAATGAAGTTTATCGGCTGGTTAAAACCGGGTTGCAATTGTTTTAATGATTGTCCTATCTCGTTCAGGTGCTGGTGTTCAAAAGCCTTGTAAACCGAAAGGTTATCATTTCTCCAGGTAAAGTGCGAAGTTGGCGATAAGCTTTGTCCCGCGCCGGTAGAACCAGTGGTTGCGGTGATATGCACCTCCCCTTTTAGCAACCCTTTTGATGTAAGTGGCAACAGCCCCAATTGCAAACAAGTAGCAAAGCAGCCGGGATTAGCAATATTCTGTGCCTGTTTGATGGCTTCCTTGTTTAATTCGGGCAAACCATACACAAAGGTCTTAGTCCGGGTTTTATGGCCAGAGGCATCGTTGCTCAACCTGAAATCCTGGCTAAGGTCGATTATCTTTATGTCGGCCGGGATTGGGTTGGCTTCCAAAAACTTCTTCGCGTCGCCATGGCCCACACACAGGAACAGCACATTGATATTGTACGCCAGTTCGGCTGCAAATTTCAGATCCGTATCGCCAAATAAATCGGTGTGCACGTCATAAACATGGTTGCCTGCGTTGCTGATGCTGTGCACAAATACCAGCTCAACATTCGGATGGTTGATAAGGATGCGCAGCATCTCGCCACCCGTATATCCAGCACCACCGACGATGCCTGCTCTTACTTTGGTTTTTGAAATGTTCTCTGCTCCCATTACCTTACGAATTAACTTTATGATATATCATTACCTGGTTGCCGAATATTTTCGAGAAACCTTTTACGTCTTCACCGCTCCATGCATTGTTCATCTCGCCGTAACTTCCAAATTTGTTCGACATCAGATCATGTGCTGACTCAATACCTATTACCTGGAACCGGTATGGATGCAGTTGCACAAAAACTTTCCCACTAACGTTTTGCTGGGTATCGCTCAAAAATGCTTCGATGTTGCGCATAATCGGATCGTGGAACTGTCCTTCATGCAACCAGTTTCCATAGAACGATGAAAGCTGGTCTTTCCATGATAGTTGCCATTTGGTAAGCACGTGTTTTTCTAAAGTATGGTGGGCTTTAATAATCACCATTGGCGCAGCTGCCTCAAACCCTACACGGCCTTTTATGCCGATGATAGTATCGCCAACATGTATGTCGCGGCCAATTCCGTAAGGTTGGGCAATCGCTTGCAGCGCCTGTATAGCTTTAGTCGGATGGTCAAATTTCTCGCCATCAATGCCAATTAGTTCGCCCTTTTCAAATAACAGTTCGATATCCCTCACTCCTGTTTCGCTAACCTGCGTAGGCCATGCTTCTTCAGGCAACCCAAGATTTGACGTTAAAGTTTCCTTACCACCAACCGAAGTACCCCAAATACCTTTATTAATAGAATATTTAGCTTTTTCAAAATTCATCTCCACGCCATGATCTTTCAGATATTGAATTTCGGCCTCGCGGCTTAACTTTAAATCGCGTATAGGCGTGATGATTTGAACTTCAGGAACAAGGATGTTGAATATCATATCAAACCGCACCTGGTCGTTTCCCGCGCCGGTGCTGCCGTGGGCAACAAATTCGGCGCCTATTTCTTTTGCATAGTTAGCAATGGCTGTTGCCTGGCTGACACGCTCAGCGCTTACCGATAGCGGATAAGTGTTATTTTTCAATACGTTGCCGTATATCAGGAAGCGAACGCAGGTATTGTAGAAATTTTCGGTTTCGTCTACCACATGATGACTTGTAACACCCATTTTGTAGGCGCGTTCTTCAACACCCTTCAATTCATCTTCGCTAAAACCGCCGGTGTTTACAATTACACTGTGAACTTCGTAACCTAAGTCCTGTGTTAAATATATGCAACAAAACGAGGTGTCTAATCCTCCGCTATACGCTAAAACAACTTTCTTTTTCATTGATGTATCTGATGTAGAGACACAATACTTTGTGTCCCTGAATTTATATTATTACCTGATTACCCGTTCCGGATGAGACGCAAAATATTGCGTCTTTACGATTAATTTAATAGGCTGTAGAGAACTTTTCAATTCTGCGTTTTATCGCATTCTCAATGCGCTCCAACAACGTAGCTTTGTGCGTAATCTTTTTCATTTTGTCCTCGTACTCCTTCTGTTTTTCAGCCGGGTCGAACAACATGGCGGTGCACATGCAGTTTTTGCGGCCCTTGCTCGTCAATATATCGTAATTGACACAGCTTTTGCAACCGGCCCAAAAATCCTCGTCCTGCGTAAGCTCCGAATAGGTTACCGGTTCATAACCCAGTTCGGAGTTAATTTTCATAACCGCTAATCCTGTGGTAAGCCCGAATATTTTTGCGTTGGGATATTTTTTACGCGACAAATTGAAGATATTTTCCTTTATCGCTTTGGCAAGGCCTTCTTTCCTAAACTGCGGACTAACAATCAAACCGGAATTGGCCACAAAATCGCCGTGGCTCCATGTTTCGATGTAGCAAAAACCAGCCCATGTGCCATCTTTATGGAATGCAATTACTGCTTTGCCTTCCAGCATTTTGTTGGCTACGTATTCAGGTGAACGTTGTGCGATGCCTGTTCCGCGTGCTTTGGCCGATTCGGCCATCTCATCGCAAATTTGGGGGGCAAAATCAACGTGCTGGGCAGTTGCAACCTGTATATCAAAATCTTTAATCATTATTAATGGAAAAATTACCGTTAAATTAATTGCCTTTTACAGCGTTAATAACCAGATGATTTTTGTGGGATAAAAGCGCAAAGTATTGCGTCTTTAAGAGGCTCGGGATGAGAAAGTATATCAAGCCCGTGGCATATACGGCCTTCGTCGTGACGGAGAAAATAAAAAAACGTTTGAAAGCAAAGCAGCGGCAACCGGCGCAAAAAGCGCTTTAGTTACGGGCTTATTTAAGCTTTGTTGGTTCATTTTTTTAGTTGCTAGTGGTGTTTTTTAAATTTTGTGCAAATTATCGCATTATTTTTTGCTTATGCAAGAAATAATTTATTTGATTACGTTAAGTTGATTGAGAGTTAATAATTGAATTGTTGATTGAGTTCATTTAGCTTGTCCAACAATATCATTCAAAATCATCTCCGCATGTACCCGGGAATTCTCGATAAACCACAAGTGCGTATCCATTCCACCGCAAACTACGCCCGCCAGGTAAAGACCCGGTAAATTGGTTTCCATAGTTTCAGGGTTATAATGGGGGATAAATTTATCGTTGGTTAAAGTTATACCCAGTTTCTTCAGAAATTCAAAATTTGGCCGATACCCGGTCATCGCCATAACGAAATCATTCGGGATGGTAACAGTGCCTTCCGGAGTCGCGATATCTACCACATGCTCACGCACAGCTGTAAGACTGGAATTGAAGTAAGCTTTTATACTCCCCTCTTTTATGCGGTTCAAAATATCAGGCCTTACCCAATATTTAACCCTGTGACTAACATCATCACCGCGAATAACCAGCGTGACCTCAGCCCCTTTGCGGTATGTTTCCAGCGCCACGTCGATAGCCGAATTGCTGGAACCCACTACCACTACTTTTTGCATTGCGTAATAATGCGGGTCTTTATAATAATGTTTTACTTTCGGAAGATCTTCACCAGGGATATCCAGTTTTACAGCAATATCATAAAACCCGGTTGACAGAATCACTTTTTTTGCTTGGTAAGTCGCCTTGCTGGTAGTTACCGTAAAAATGTCGTTCTCCTTGACCAACCCGGTTACTTCCTCAAACAGCTTAATGGGCAGGTTATTTGAAGTTGCCACCCTGCGGTAATACTCCAGAGCCTCGGCCCGGGTTGGCTTATTGCTGATGGTTACAAATGGAATGCCTCCTATTTCCAGTTTTTCCGATGTAGAGAAAAACGTCATAGTAGATGGGTAATTATATAACGAATTTACCAGACAGCCTTTTTCAACAATTAAAAAACTTAAACCGGCTTTTTGCGCAACAAGTCCGCATGCAATTCCTATTGGGCCGCCGCCTATGATGAGTATATCGAGCATTAGTTAGAAGATGTTTATTGCGAAGATAGTCGGTTTGGTTGATAGTTGATGGTTCATAGTTCATGACCGAATAAAAGAAGACAAAAAACCGACGAATGTTAAGGTGCGATGCCGTTAAGGATGTACTAATAAATTTGTTGCGGTTGTTGAAGTTTATTTTAACATTCAACATGCGGGCTTAAAAAGTTAATTCCACAAAAAAAGGGTAAGCTACTTTTATCGCGCCGCTCAACTCTCTACCCTTGCTGTGTTCCCACCCTGGGGGAGTTCAAGAGGAGCTGGCCGTAAAAGACTTACCCCGCCGCAAAGATATAAAAACCTTTGTTTCCGGTTAATAAATTGTTAAAAAAGAGGCTTTATTGTGATAAGGCACAGGTGTTTTAATGCTGAAATATTGTTATACAGTTAGTTACACTAAATTAAAAAAGACTGAATTGTACCGCGTTTACCGGCTTTTCGGCCATTACTGGGGCCTTTAGCTTCGAATTGATGAAAGTATTAAAGTCTAAACGGCGGTTAAATGGTATTTCTTTGTAAACTTTATAACAGTTGTCATGCCCTATCATGTCGCGGCGCAATATGGTTAACTTATCAACTTTAAATTCTTCGCGCCATTGCTGTTTGCTAACATAAGGCCAAAGTTTATTAAACGATTGCCCCGGCAAATTGCGCGCCATCACGATATGTGGCACAAATGTGCCACCACTAAAAAAACGTTTCAAATGTTTAAACCATAACGTGCTTTCCGGCGATTGTTCCAGCCGTGCATATATCGTTGGGTTTTCTTCCTGATGGAAAAAATCAAATCCATCAATGGCGGTTACCAGCGGCGGCAGGGTTAACAACTCGCGCTCCAGTTTGGGCAGCAGTGCTTCAATCCAAACAGGCTTTTTACGCGGCCATTGCTGTATGCTGACGTGCGCCTTTGAGTGCCGCCCATCGTAATTGCCAACTATAGCGGCACTGTCGTCTTTAATACGTCTTATGCGTTTGCAAATGCTGTCACTCGGTGTAAGCACTATAAGGTAGTCCTGGTAACCTGTCATAACTCGTCGTTTTTGATAAAACAAATATTACTAATAAATTTAGCATTTACAAATTGAATTGAAAATAAGTTAAAGTAATTTCATTCACCACTCACCTTAAAACGCAAGCAACTTATTACCAAAATGCAGTTCCCTGAAGATTTTCCATTCGGACTGTTCAGCAAAGGTATCGCGATGTAAAACGGTAAGGCCATTAACAATAAAGCGATGCTTTAAATCGCGATTTTCAAAATTGGGCCATAGTTTATTAAAAGCAGTTACCGGGATGTTGCGGGCAACAGTAATATGCGGCACAAAATTCGGAAGTTTTATACCCATTTGGATGGTTAACAACTTAAACCAGTTTTCGGCACGTTCGTTCATCTCAATTTTGGCGTAGATAGTCCGCACGCTACGGCCATTGCTGAAGTACGCAAAGCCATTAAGATATAGTTCAACAGGCGGCATAGTGCTAAGTCGTTGACCCATCCGAACAATTGCCGGCTGTGCCAAAAACGGCTTGCAACGCACCTGGTGAGTAACCGAAATATACGCCCTGCTATGCATCCCCTCAAAATGCCCGATTGCGTTTACCGAAGCCCGCTTATACCTGCTGATTTCCTTAACCAGCCCAGGCGGCAAAGAAATTATCATCAAATAATCGGCATAAGCATTCATAAACAGCAATTAAATTACATTGCTAAAATGCTAAATATTTTAGCATTTTCAATCTGTTGTTTATAAATATTTGTGGACTGGATTATTCGGGCTCACTTTTCTTCATTGAAGCATCTATCAACTTGTTCAATGTTAGCCCCTGCACCACTATCGAAAATATCACTATAAAATAGCTGCCGCAGAGTATTACATGCCGGTAAGGGCTTATTGGCAGTGATAGAGCCAGCGCAATAGAAATACCTCCCCTTACCCCGGCCCAGGTTAGTATATTGATATTTTTATAATTTACATTTAATGTTCGCCGTAAAAAGGTAAGCGGCAATATGATACTTATCCAGCGGGCAATTAGTATCAGTATAATTGCTATCCCACCGGTTAACCAATAATTGGTTATGTAAGGCAGGTTCACCATTTGCAGGCCGATCATCACAAATAGAATAGTATTCAGCATTTCGTCAATCAGTTGCCAGAATTTTTCGAGCGCTTCGTGCGAGCGTTCCTTTTCGTCAATATTAATTGTACGATTGCCCATAAACAGCCCGGCAGATACCACAGCAAGCGGAATGGATAAATCGAGATAAGTAGCAATAACCGAAATACTCATCACCGCCGATAGTGAAACCAAAACAATGGTCTGAAAATCGGTTATCGACTTCATGAGCCGGAAGGCAACAAAGCCCAATATTATACCCAGCGTAATACCGCCGACAACCTCACGCGCGAACAGTAGTGCTGTTTGCGCAAAAGTTATATTGTCTACCCCCGACTTTATTGCCTCTAATATGGTTATAAACAACACCAAACCGACTCCATCGTTAAATAACGATTCGCCCGATATAATAGTAGCAAGGTTGGAAGGTAGCTTTGAGGTACGAATGATCGCCCCGACAGCTACAGGGTCGGTAGGCGAAATTAGCGCGCCAAATAACAGGCAGTATACGAAAGACATGTGAATATTAAACAGCATAGTGCCATAATAAAACAATGCGCCAAATGCTGCCGTAGATATAATTACGCTGAGTGTGCTTAAAATAAAAACCGGTTTCAACTCCCGCCGCAGTCGTTTGGTGTTAGAGGTGAACGAACCGGCAAAAAGCAGGAAACCCAGCATGATGTTTAAAACAGTGCCCGAAAAATTGATGTGTTTTGCCAGCACAGTAAGATAACCGGCGATAGAAGGATTTAGCTTATCGACAGCAATAGTTACTATCGACACTATAATTGCGATAGTAATAATACCGATGGTGCCGGGCAGCTTAAAAAACCGGGCATTGAGATACGAGTAGAAAGCGCTTACAACAACAAGCAGCGCGATAATAAGGAATAGTCCCATTGATAATTAATTACCATAATAAGGTATTAACCGGCAAAATGTTTTACACGGGCCATTACCTATTTTGATGACTGGTTGGCCAGGCGCGTTTCGGTATTAAAGCTTCTTACTACAAGCCTGTTATCGCTGTTTTTATTAAAATAGTTTATAACCCAACTTATAAATATTATTCCCTTATTTGAGAAACCCGCCAGCGACATAATGTGAACCACTCCCCATAGCAGCCAGGCAAAAAAACCCTGAAAATGCAACTTGCCCAAATCTGCAACGGCCTTGTTACGGCCTATGGTGGCCAGTGTTCCCTTGTCTTTATAAATAAACGGCTCGGTAGGTTCACCTTTAATTAAATGAATTAAGTTTTTACCCAGCCACTGCCCCTGTTGTATCGCTGCAGGAGCCACACCGGGGTGCCCATTTGGGATTGCGTCGGTAATTATTGCAGCTACATCACCTATAGCAAAAATATTCTGATACCCCTTTACCCGGTTTATTTCATCCGTTTGTATGCGTGAACCACGAATAACAACATCAGCTGGAATGCCATTTGGGACTTCACCCTTCACTCCTGCCGCCCAAAGCACGTTCCGGGTTTTTATGGTTTTGCCGTTATCAATAGTTAAATAAAACCCGTCGTAGCTTTGCACATGGGCGCTGTTGTATATAATTACATCGCCATCAGTTAAAAACTTTTTAGCAGCCGCCGATGCGGGTTCAGTCATACCAGCCAATAGCCGGTCCTTACCTTCTACCAGGTAAACGCGCATATCATATTTGCTCAACCCGTGGTAATCTTTGCCTAAAATCAAGTGCCGCATTTCGGCAAGTGCACCCGAAAGTTCAACACCTGTTGGCCCGCCGCCGACTACAACAAAGGTCATTAGTGCAAATTTTTCGCGCATGTCGGTGGTAACCAGGGCAGTTTCCAAATTTTGCAGGATAAGACTGCGCAGGTTCAATGCCTCCGGGATATTCTTCATCGGCATCGCAAAATGCTCTATCTGTTCATTGCCGAAAAAGTTGGTATTTGAACCGGTTGCAATTACCAGGTAATCGTAATGGATGGTTCCTATATCGGTTGATATGGTATTGCTTTCCGGGTTTATCTTTTGCACTTCGGCCATATTAAAGCTGAAGTTTTCCTGTTTAGTAAATATTCTGCGGATAGGAAATCCTACAGAGTCGGCCGCGATTGAGCCGATAGCCACCTGGTATAACAGCGGCTGAAAAGTGTGATAATTATGCTTATCAAGCAACAGTATATCAACCGGTGCCTTTTTTAATTTTTGTGCTAATGCCAGTCCGCCAAATCCGCCGCCAATAATCACCACCCGCGGCCTGGAACCGCCATTTTTATCTTCAGATGTAACAGTAAACATATACGTTTGTAAAAATTCAATATTACACAATCTTTCATAAATGCATTGTAAACTTATTGTGTAGCCGTAATTATATACAATTTACTGACTTATCAGTTTTGGATATTGACGTATATTGATTTAAAGAGTATATTTGTCTGCTCCCGGCAATCCTTCTTTAATAACAAAATCAGCTATTTTTAACCATTTATTTAAATAAACAAGGTATTTTTTATTAATTTTACCGAAAATTAGCACGTAATGAAAGATTTTTAACTTTTAGTGTTGATAATTTGGGTAATATGAGCAAAATCAATACAGTTTCCACCAATAACAGCACTGATATTAATCTGTATGTTATTAAAATTGGCGGAAATGTTATAGATAATTCAGAAAACCTGCACAATTTCCTGAAAGATTTCAATGCACTCGACGGATTTAAAATACTCGTTCATGGCGGTGGCAAGGTTGCAACCCAGCTTTCCGAAACACTTGGTATTGAGCCAAAGCTGGTTGACGGTCGCAGGATTACAGACATTGAAACTTTACGTGTGGTAACCATGGTGTACGGCGGGCTAATTAACAAGAACATAGTGGCCCAGTTGCAACGCTTTGGCACCAACGCAATTGGTTTAACAGGCGCCGACGGGGATTTTATCCGTGCAAAGAAACGCCCGGTAAAAACAATAGACTATGGTTTTGTTGGCGATATTGATGAAGACTCGATAAATCCTAAAAACTTAAAGAATCTGATGGATGGCGGCTTTACCCCTGTTTTTTGTGCTTTAACACACGACGGCGAAGGGCAGTTGCTAAATACCAATGCCGACACCATTGCTTCGGCCCTGGCTGTAGCGCTATCGGGGTTATACAAAACAACCCTTATTTATTGTTTCGAGAAAAAGGGTGTATTGAAAGATATAAACGACGAGGAATCTCTAATAAAGGATATCAGCCCTAAACGTTACGAAGAATTGAAAACAGAACAAATTATACACAGCGGAATGTTGCCCAAGCTGGATAATGCCTTTGCAGCCATCTCGTGTGGTGTAAAGGGCGTAATTATCGGTCACTCAAACGACCTTGGCAAATTGAAAAATAACGAACCATTTGGCACACTTTTAAGCAGATACGAATGAATTCACAGCAACACATTGCCATATTAGGCAGCGGAAATATAGGGCTTTCATTAGCAAAAGGATTGGTTAAGGCAGGGATATGCAAGCCGCAGCAAATTTCGTTAACCCGCCGCAATGCGGGTGCACTGGCTCCGTATGCTGAGTTGGGCTACCATACTACTGACAATAACCTTAAAGCGGTACGCAAAGCTGACTTTATAGTACTGGCGGTTTTGCCGCACCAGCTAAATAAACTGCTTGATGAAATTAAGCCATCTATAAAGCCTGATAAACAACTGCTTATATCTGTTGTATCTGGTGTTAGCTGCGGCGACATTCGCACGCAGTTGGACCTAAATGTACAGGTTGTGCGTGCCATGCCTAATACTGCCATAGCTATAGGCCACTCTATGACCTGTATTGCTACCGACAACGGTACGCCTAAAAATATCAACTTCGTGCGCTCTCTTTTTGAAACTGTGGGTGTAACCATACAAATAAACGAGGAACTAATGACTTCGGCCACTGCTTTATGTGCTTGTGGTATAGCATTCTTCTTAAGGTCCATACGCGCAGCTTCGCAGGGTGGAACAGAAATTGGCTTCCACGCACATGATGCCTTAAAAATGGCTGCACAAACAGCAAAAGGCGCCGCCGACCTGCTCCTGCAACTGTCATCACACCCCGAACAGGAAATTGATAAAGTAACGTCGCCAAGCGGCTGTACTATTGCCGGGTTGAACGAGATGGAACACAATGGCTTTAGTTCAGCTATGATAAAGGGTATAAAACTCTCTGCTGCCAAGGCCGGCGACCTTTATCATAAGGAAGAATAAAATTACTTCATTTTGATAAAAATTTATCAAAACGATAGCATTAGCATCATAATCAACTTCAATAAAAAACCATAATAAGCTGTAGATTAAGCAACTAAATAGGTTTTTAATTAACGGCATCAATTTAGCGCTTCGCTACAGAAGCTTAGTTTTAAAATGTTAACAGTAGAAAAAATCGGCGGCACATCCATGTCCGCATTAAAAGATGTAATCCAAAACATCATCCTTTTTAACCGCAGCGGCGAGCAATTGTATAACCGCATTTTTGTTGTGTCAGCATTTTCGGGGGTTACCAACCTGTTGCTCGAGAATAAGAAAACCGGCGAGCCCGGCGTTTACCATAACCTGGCAAATTTTAAAGATTTTCATAAACCACTGAATGAGTTGGTAATAAAGCTTAAGCAAATAAACAAAACCTACGAAGATTTAGGTTTGAACATTGCCGAAGCTGACTCATTTATTGAAAAACGTATACAAGATGCACAAACCTACCTCGAGAACCTTGCTAACATCCTGTCATCGGGCTATGTAAGCAGCGAGGGAATTTTACAGGCAGCACGAGAGATTTTGGCATCTATTGGTGAGAGCCATTCTGCCTTCAATTTCACCAATATTTTGCGGCAGAGTGGCATTAATGCCACTCTGGTTGACTTGAGCGGCTTTAACGACCACCACTCCTACACAATCGACCAGCGTATTAAACGCGACCTGCAACATATTGATTTTGAGAAAACTATATGCATTGTTACCGGCTACGCCAAAGGCACTGAAGGTATTATGCGCGAATTTGACCGTGGTTATTCCGAAGTTACGTTCAGTAAGATAGCCGTGGCTGTTAAACCCGAGGAAGCCATCATCCACAAAGAATACCATTTATGCACTGCCGACCCTGTTTTAGTTGGTGTCGACAATTGCTACCCTGTAGGAAACACCAATTACGATGTTGCTGATCAGCTGGCCGATGTGGGCATGGAAGCCATTCACCCAAAGGCATCAAAGCCATTGGAAATCAATGATATAAACCTTCGAATTAAAAACACATTCGACCCTGAGCACCCCGGAACGCTAATAACCCGCGAATATATTTGCGAACACAAGCGCGTTGAAGTTATTACCGGCACTGATAAAGTAATTATCATCGACATTTACGACCCATCAATGGTGGGCACGCCGGGAAGTGACCTGGAGATTATGCAGTTATTCTATAATCACAACATCAGCTATAATTTTAAGGCTACCAATGCCAACAGCATATCGATAGTGATTTGGGAGAAAGATTTCAGCAAAAAGCTGATACACGAGCTGGAAGATAAATTTGAGAAAGTGACCGTTGAAAAAGCGGCCATGGTTTGCCTGATAGGCTCTAACATGGATAGGCCCGGGCTACTGGCTAAATCTGCGATGGCGCTTGCTGACAAACATATCAATATTAAGAGTGCCGGCTTCGCGTTGCGCAAGGTAAATATCCAGTTCTTAATTGACAGGGAGGACTTTGATACCGCTATAATCGCTTTGAACAAAGCTATGGGGTAATAAATCGACAGCCTGATGTACCTTACATACTTCATGCTGCTAATTTACAAAGCGTATTTGCCTTTAAATCGCCAAAAGTCTTAATTTAAAACATACGTACCCACGGCACCTGCGTTTAATGCCGACGACACTGCTTTTTTGCCAAAGGCAATATTAAAGCTGCGCGATGACGAGTCGTCATTATAAACTATCAGTACCAATTTACCATCGGGGTTAACAAATGCTACGTTTGGTAAACCCGGCAATAAATTTGATTCCACCCTTTTTGAGCCGGGCCTGACAAATTTGGCGGCATGGGCAATAATATAATATGCCGGGTTGCGGGTAACGGCGTCGCCTGTTATTGTTATAGCCCCTAAACAGCGGTTGCAGCCTCCAGTGGTATGCGGTTCCTGGTTTTGGTCGGCTGCCAAATTCCATTCAATCACATTGCGGCTCCAGTTGCGGGTAGCACCAACAATAATTTCCTTAACGTGAAATTTCAACTCATTTTTAAGGTTACCCGGCGACCCAACCCACTGTTCAGTAAAGTATAAGCCCTTGTTGGGATGCGCGTTATGTACAGTGGATAAAGCATCGATTTTACCGCCATATAAATGAAACGCCGAGCCATCTACATATTTGGCTGCAGCTTTATTATCCAATACCGATATCGGATAATCGGGCCGGTCGGCATTATGATCGTAAAGAATAATTTTTGTTTTGAGTTTAGCAGTGGCTAATGCTGGGCCTAAATCATTGGCAATAAAATCAGCCTGTTGTGGTGCTTCCATTACCATGCTGGGGTTGTTTTTGGGATTGAGCGGTTCGTTTTGAATGGTTAAAGCGTCAATTATTATGCCCCGTGCAGCCATCCCTGTAATGTATTTAATAAAATATTGGGCGTAGGTTTTATAATACTCCGGTTTCAAATTGCCGCCATATGTTTCTTCATTAGTTTTCATCCAGGCTGGTGGTGACCATGGCGATATCAATATTTTTAACTTTGGATTTATAGCCAGTATTTGTTTTAAAACCGGCATCAAATTTCCTTCATCGTTTGCAAGACTGAATTTTTTAAGCTCGGGGTCTGTTTCGCCTTTCGGCAAATCATCGTACGAAAAAACATGGTCGTCCAAATCAGACGAGCCCACACTTATTCGCAAATAACTTACACCAATAGCATTGCCTTGTGTGGTAAACAACTCATGTAAAAGCTTTGCTCTGCCTGCCGGTGTCATTTTGTTTATTAGCATTGCACTACCCCCGGTTAGGGCATATCCAAAGCCATCGATGGATTGATAAGCCTTTAATTTGTTGATCTTTATGGTTGGCGACTGATTTGAAACTGCCGACTGTGCAACTTTCTCCCGCTTAAATAATATTGAGTCTGTCGGGTCTGTAAGCCATAACTCAACGGCGCCATTGGTACCGGCGGTACTTTTTTTATGCTTATTTGCGGTCTTCTGACAAAAACCATCAGTTAACAAAAATGTTGAAAGCAGCAACGCAAGCGTGGTTCTGAAAATTGCAGGCATAATATAGTTAATAACTGGTTGTAAAATAGTGGCAGGCTAATATAACTAAAACGGCAATCTGAAATCATCTCGTTGCCGTTTTAATATATTTTGGTTAATGTTAGGTGTCTCCTTGTCGGTTTATTAACATATGGTAGATTCTCTTGGTAACTTCCGTGTATTAAGTTTGTTACAACGGTTTAGTTTTTTGTACTTTTACTTAATAATTAACTGCAAATATCCTTAACAGTTAAACGTGCTAATAACTAAACAAATACGGGCAATATTCCGTATAAAAGTTAATTTATTATTTAGCACAGGCAGCTAATTACTTTATTTAGCCGTATCTGAAAAAGAAAAACACTCATTAACGTTTATGAGGAATTACTTACTTGTTCTTGTTTGTTTATTGTTATCACTAAGCGGCTACAGCCAATGCGCGCAGGGTGTTAATGTATCTGCATCAAACACAAGTATTTGTTCGGGCAATAGCGTTTTGTTAACCGCCACTCCTTCGGGCGGCAACGGCCCCTTTACATATGTATGGAGCAACGGCGCCAGCGGCCCGACAACCACCGTAAACAAAGAAGGCACCTACAGCGTTACGGTAACATCGCCGGGTTGCCCGGGTGTTAGCGGTAAAATTACCATAAGTGTAGGTGTAAGCCCCAATGCACCCACCGTAACCGGCAATACTTTGGTTTGCCCCGGTACATCGGCCACACTGACTGCCAGCGGCCCCGGCGGCGCTTACCAATGGTACGATGCGCCCACCGGAGGTACCTTTCTATTTAGTGGCGACACCTATGTAACCCCAGCCATTAACTCGGGGATAACTTTTTATGTACAAACCACGATAAACGGCTGCCCAAGCCTGCGTACCCCGGTTTTTGTTAATGCAACGGGTAACCCGACTGTAAAAGATGCGACAGTTTGCTTCGGGAATGGAACTACGTTAACTGCCAGCGGAGGCAGCAGTTACGAATGGTATAGCTCGGCAAGCGGAGGCAGCCCAATAGCCAGCGGCGCGAATTTTGTAACGCCGCCGTTAACGACCAGCACCATCTATTATGTGGTAGCAGTAATAAGTGGATGTACCAGTGCCCGCACCCCAGTGAATGTAACCGTAACGCCTGCGCCGCAAACACCCGTTGTGCAGGGAAAATCGGTTTGTGCCGGGTCAAAAGCCAGCCTGCATGCTACGCCAGGGCCGGGCATCTTTGCCTGGTATGATGTACCAAGCGGTGGTACTGCCCTTATTTTAAGCCCCGATTACACAACACCGCCCTTAAATGTCAGCACAACCTACTATGTTGAAAATTCAATAAATAACTGTGTAAGTTCGCGGGTACCAGTTACGGTTACAGTTACTCCTATCCCAGCCGCTCCTAGCGATCAGATACAAACTACCTGCAAAGGGTCGTCGATTTTACTTACTGCCTCAGCCTCGCCACCAGCAACCGGTACGTACGAGTGGTATGATTTACCCGCAGGCGGAACGCTGTTGCAAAACGGGCTTACCTATCAAACACCGGTACTTAACTCCACAACAACCTACTATGTGTTGTATAACAATGGTGGCTGCACAAGTGCCCGCTCAAAGGTTACCGTGATTATAAACCCGCCTCCCGCCGCACCATCGGTAGCAGGTGCAATTATCTGCAATGGCTCAACAACTACCTTAACAGCTACAGGGCCCGGTGGATCTTATCAATGGTTTGATGTTGCCTCTGGTGGCGTACCATTGTTTACAGGCACTGCCTTTACTACCCCGGCACTAACCGTAACAACTAAATATTATGTACAAACAACTATAAGCGGTTGCGTTAGCCCCCGTAAAGCTGTAACTGTTACAGTTACCCCAGTAGTGAACCCGCCAAGTGCCGCCAATACGTCAACCTGTTCGGGTAGCCCGGCTTCGTTGACAGCGTCAGGCAGTACCGGGACTTACGAATGGTATGACGCTGCAACCGGGGGCACCCAGTTGGCGACAGGACAGGCATATACGACCCCGCCGTTAATAACAACTACAACTTATTACGTTCAAACAACCGTTAATGGCTGCACAAGTGCGCGCAAGGCAGTAACTGTAATAATAAATCCCGTTCCAACAGCACCAACGGCATCGGGCACAAACGTTTGCTCAGGATCAAAAGCAACTTTAACAGCAACTGCAGCAAGCGGCAGTATCGAATGGTACGATGCACCGACTGCCGGCAACCGGGTTAAAATCGGCCCGACCTTCATAACCCCGGCATTAACTGCAACCACCACTTACTATGTACAAAGTGTAGCAGGAACGTGTATAAGCAGCCGCACACCAGTTACTGTAACAGTTGGCTCAGCAATAACACCACAATTTAAATATCCGGCAGGTTCGGTTTGTTCGCTTACACCCGGTACAATTGCCCCTACCATTTTTGAGCCAGCAGGCGGTACATTCAGCGCATCACCGGCGGGGTTAACTATAGACCCTACAACAGGAGCGATAACAATAAGCAGCAGCACGCCCGGAACGTATACCATCACTTTTGTTGGGAATGGCAGTTGCTCAACTCCGGAAAAAGCCAGCTTTAAAATTTTTATAGCAGCTAATTCATCATTCTCGTACAGCAGCCCAACGTTTTGCCAGGATGCTGCCAATCCGCGTCCTAATTTCGGCGGGGTTGGGAGCGGCGGTAATTTTACCGCTGCGCCTGCAGGTTTGGTCATCAACAGCGCTACAGGAGAAATTGACCTGAAAAAAAGTGTGCCCCAGAAATATACGGTCACAAATACTATTACGGCTACCGGTGGATGCGGTGGAAGCACTTCAAGCACAGATGTGACGGTAGAACAGGCCGCAACCATTAGCGCCGGGCCCAATCAAACCGTTACCGCGGGCAGTGCAGTACAACTCGCGGGCAATGTAAGCGGTGTTCCAAAGGGTACTTGGTCGGGCGGGACAGGCTCGTTTTCAAATACTACAATACCAAACCCTGTTTATACACCCGGTGCGGGGGAATTATCCGCCACGCTTACTTTTACCTCTGATGACCCGGCTGGCTCATGTGGGCCAAAGTCGGATAAAATGACCATTACTTTTAAAAACGGGCCTGCCGCACCAACAGTTACCGGTAATTCAACCTGTTTAGGCAGCAGCGCAAATTTAAGTGCAATTGCGCCCGGAGGAACTTACAAATGGTACGACGCACTGGTTGCCGGTAACTTGTTATTTACGGGTGCTAACTTTACAACGCCTGTGTTATTGGTTAATACCACGTACTATGTTGAGGCTGTAAATAGCCTTGGTGTTACCAGCCCGCGTATATCTGTGCTCGTAACTGTTAATAATATCCCTGCAGCGCCGATTGTGCCACCAGCACCAATATGTGCCGGTAACACCGCTACACTTACTCCTGCCGATTTAACCGGAAATTTTGAATGGTACGATGCGGCGGCAGGTGGAAACCTTTTATCAAAAAATAGCACCTACACTACGCCGGCGCTAACAACTAATCAAACTTATTATGTGCAGGTAACCATTAATGGTTGTACCAGCCCGCGCACACAGGTAGATGTAACGGTATCGGCGCTTCCCAATGTAACCAGTGCATCAACAGGTACTGTTTGTAGCGGCAATGCTTTAAACTATACCATAACAGCAGATATTTCAGCGGCTACCTTTTTGTGGAGCCGCGCCGCCGTTGCCGGTATAAGTAATGCACCTGCAACAAACCAAACAAGTAATATCATCACCGAAACTTTATTAAATACAAGCGGTGCTGCTGTAAATGTCGCCTACATTATAACCCCAATAAATAATGGTTGCCCGGGTACTCCATTTAAATACGCGGTCACCGTTTACCCCACCCCAACAGTTACAAGCGGACAGCCGCCTGCCATATGTAATGAAGCACCTGTAAACTATAATATCACTTTTAATACCGCTGCCGATTTTGAATGGAGTCGCGCTGCAGTACCGGGGATAACGAATGCGGCAGTTTCTGGACAAAACACAGCTACCATTCGCGAAACTTTAATTAATACTACGGACGCACCAATCGTTGTTAAATATATCATCACATCACAAACACTAACCTGTACCGGTATTCCGTTTGAGCTGGATGTAACGGTGAACCCGTCGGTGAAGGTAACAAGTGCAGACGCCGGAGAGGCATGTAGCAACGTGCCGCAAAATTACGTAATAACTTCAAACATACCATCGGCAACATACATTTGGAGCCGGCTTGCAGTACCAGGCATCACCAATCCAACTGTCACCAATCAAACGTCGTCGACTATTACCGAAACTCTTGTAAACCACACTCCTGTTTCCATCAATGTATATTATGCTATTACTCCTTTTGCCAACGGGTGTCCAGGGAAAAGCTTTACCCTTGCAATATTTGTTCATCCGCAGCCTGATAAACCTGTTGCTAATACTAATGCACCTATATGTGTGGGCAGCACTTTGCAATTGCGTACAGGTGACGTTGCTGCTGGTACGTTTTTGTGGACAGGCCCAAATGGTTATTCATCTACCGACCAAAATCCGGATATCCCCAACGCATCGGTCGCTAAAACCGGTGTTTATAGTTTAACTGTTACCGTTAATGGTTGCTCGAGCGAGGTCTCAACAACACAGCTTGTAGAAATAAGGACACCTGGAATAGCCGATGCAGGCCCAGACCAGATCGTTTGTATAACAGACCCGGAAATCATACTAGCCGGCACTGTAAAGGGTGGAAGAGGAACAGGGATATGGTCGTCGCACAGTACCAATGCCGGAACATTTTCATCACTTACAGATTTAAATGCACACTATAAGCCATCTCAGGACGAAAAGAATGCCGGACAGGTTACTTTTACGCTCACTTCGACCAGCGACGATAATTGTGCAATTTCTACAGACGATGTTACCGTTTTTTTCGGGCCACTACCTGCTGTAAAAGCCGGGCCCGACCAAGCCGTCTGCGAACAGACGCCAACTATACAATTAGCCGGCTCGCCAATACTTGCGGGAACCCAGGCCCTGTGGACGTCCACCGGCCCGGGAGGAAGCTTTACACCATCGGCAACAGACTACAATGCAAATTATCTTCCCAGCGCGGCTGACGTAAAAGCCGGATTTGTTAACCTGGTGCTACATGTCACTAACCCCGGGCCGTGCCAGATTGAAACTGATACGATGAAGATAACGTTTATCCCGCCTGCAAAAGTTACTGCCGAAAAGTTACGATATGTACTACGCAATCGCACAATTACGCTGCACCCAAATGTAAGTGATAACAATGTACAATACTTATGGACGCCCAATATTGATATAAGCGATAATAAAATAAAAAATCCGATAATAACAGGTATTGTTGACCGCACTTATACGCTTACGGTTACAGACAGCCGCGGGTGCGTAAGCAGCGACTCAACTATGGTAAAGGTTTCGCCGGAGGTTGTTGTGCCTAACACATTTACGCCCAATAGCGATGGCGTAAACGACCAATGGAACATACAAGGCTTAATTGCATACACGGAAGCCACCGTTGATATATTTACCCGCTACGGCCAAAAGGTATATCACTCTATCGGCTATGATAAGCCATGGGACGGCATATACAACGGCAAACAGTTACCGGTGGGCGTTTATTATTACGTAATAGATACCAAACTCTTTAACCAGGTGCTTTCGGGCAATGTTACGTTGATAAGATAACAGGCCTAATTTAGGCCTGAAAGATAGGCTTCTGTAACTGCGTACTCCTTTTGATGTTGCTCGTCAGTATCTTCAGTCTGCATGTATTTCGCCCAACCCAATGGTGTTCCGCCGTATGCTTTGTCTGTAAGGTCGAGCCTGGCCCCTGCTTCAACCAGCAGCTTCACTGAATCCAGCGAACGGGAGCACACGGCCTGGTGAAGCGGCGTTGCTTGCGTGTGGAACCCGGTCCCTTTTTTAGGATAATCATTCGGGTCGACACCTAGATTTAGCAAATAAGCCACCATATCAGTTTTACCATAAAATGCTGCCATTGTTAACGCAGCTAAATTTTCGTCGTCGGTAGCTGAAGAGGCGAGGCGCACAACATCATCCACCCAATTAAGGCCTACGGCAGTGGTCAATGTTAGTTTGCTGCCGCGTTTTATAAGATGGGCTGCAGCTTCAATATTGCCATGCGCAAGGGCGCCTGAACAACCGTGTGGAGTGGCGCTAGCATCTATCAGTACATCCATTAGTTGTATTTGCACGCCACATTCCCGGGGTATTCGTCCGGTAGCTACCAGGCCAAGGGCATAATCAAGTTGCTTTTCAACGGTGTCGGGTGCATGTTTCTTTATCTCAGCTATCAGCAAAGCAGTAACCTCGACAATATTAGCCGGTAGTTTTTCATTGCGGATGGGATTGTCGGCGATAAACCATAGAAGATATGGGCTGTCGAAATAATCGCCTGATGGGTAGTTTAGCCGTTCAGTTATCAGGCGTGGATGCGCAGTTATCAAATCTTTCAGCACAGGTATATTGCCGCCGTCGACAGCGGCTATTGCTTCAAGAAATAAAGCGTCGCTAATTTTCGAAATGTCCATTATTATATCCTTTCAAATTTTGTTATCTGTTAGTAAGTGAGTTAGCGTTCCCGAATGTCAAACTTAAAAAAGATCAATCAAAATGTCCATTTCAATGAACCTCATTCATCATTGTAGTATAAATAACAAAATAAATATAACTAAAATGGAACCAAGAATTAATTTGTTTGAAAAAGGACAGAATGCGTTTAAAGCTATGTATGGTTTGGGAAGCTATCTTGCTAAATCGCCAATTGAAAAATCACTTTTAGATTTAATTTACTTTAGGGTATCGCAAATTAACGGATGCGGATTTTGTCTGGATATGCACTCAAAGAATTTACGCGCTAAAGGCGAAACCGAACAACGCCTTTATGTTATGGATGCCTGGCGCGATACCCCTTTTTTCACCGACCGTGAACGGGCTGCACTCGCCTGGGCCGAGGCTCTTACAAAATTAACCGACAACACCGTTTCCGATGAGGTTTTTGAACATGCAAGCAGCCAGTTTACCGAAGACGAATTGGTTGATTTAACCGTTGCTGTTAATACCATTAACAGTTATAACCGTATCAATATTGCGTTTCGCCCGCTGGTTGGTACATACAAGGTTGGTGATTTTGGCAGTCACTAAATACAAACCTCAACCAATTAATAACTATGCAAAAAGATACTCTGGATAAACGAGTATCTTTTGCGTGTTATTTCACTGGATAATTTAATATGGATAATTCAGGTCGATAACCCAGGCAGGCTTTCTATAAATATTTGTAAATAGACTATGGATGCAAAAATAAAATATATCGGCAAAATAAATTCGGCGTTAAAAACTATTGAGGACTGCCCGTTGCAGGGTAACGAAAATGCGCCGGATGCGGAAGTGATTATTTACCCGGAATTTATAGAAGGTATTAAAGACCTAAAATCAGGCGCCGAAATTTTGCTACTAACCTGGCTGCATGCCGCCGACAGAAGCGTTATAAAATGCTACCCGCGCAATAACATAGATGCCCCGGTTGTTGGCGTCTTTTCAACACGGTCGCGAGCCCGACCTAACCCCATCGGCATCCACCCGGTAACGGTTATTGATCTTTCTGCAGAAGGAGTGATTAAAGTGGCCGGCCTTGAGGCGCTTGATCAGACGCCGGTAATTGATATAAAACCATTGTTGAGATAATATCAGGTTTTCAATCAAAATTAAGGCCGGCTTTAGGCAGTGTGGATAACATCCATATAAAAACTAAAAATATTAGTATAACTTTACCGCAATGAACCGGGTAATGCAATTAGCTTTCGACTATGTGGAATTAACCAACACGGTGATTTTCCTAACTGGTAAAGCTGGCACAGGTAAAACAACATTCCTGCAACAAATAAGGCGGGATTGTAAAAAGAAACTAGCCGTTGTTGCTCCAACAGGCGTTGCAGCGATCAATGCCGGTGGTATGACCATTCATTCGCTGTTTCAAATTCCTTTCGGGCCTATTATCCCTTCGGGAGATGCAAAGCCGGACGCATATTACAGCGCCGAGAAAAGAGAATTACTGGAAAATCTTGAACTGCTTATTATAGATGAAGTAAGTATGGTAAGGCCCGATGTGCTCGATCAAATAGATCTTATACTCCGTAATATAAAGGAATGTCCATCGCCATTTGGCGGCGTGCAACTACTGCTCATCGGCGACCTTTCCCAATTGAGCCCGATTATAAGGGACGAAGAGTGGATTATGTTGAGCAGGTATTATTCAACCCCATATTTTTTCAGCAGCATAGTTATGCAGAAAGCGCCGTATGTGCGCATTGAACTCGATCATGTATACCGCCAAAAAGAGCAGGCATTTGTAGATATTTTGAATGAGGTGCGCAATCAGTCTATTAGCCCCAGAAGCCTGGAACTGCTGAATGCGAGGCACCAGCCGGGTTTTCGTCCCGCTAAAGACGACCCGTATATAACATTAACCACTCATAATGGGCTTGCCCAGCAAATCAATAGTGAATTTGTTGAAGCGCAGGAAGGTGATGAGTCTGAATTTACGGCAACAATAAGGGGCGAATTTCCGAAAGACGCCTATCCTACCGAAACCAACCTCAAGCTAAAGGTTGGTGCACAGGTGATGTTTGTAAAAAACGATAGCTCGGCTGAAAAGCTTTATTACAATGGGAAAATAGGTACCGTTACCAAGCTCGCGGCCGACATTGTTTTTGTTCAATGCGGAGAAAGCAAAGAAATTGCCGTGCAGGCCGTTGAGTGGACGAACGTTAAATACCAGATGGAAGAGCAGCAAATCAGCGAGACCACAGCCGGCAGCTTCGCCCAAATACCACTAAAACTGGCTTGGGCCATCACCATTCACAAAAGCCAGGGATTAACTTTCGACAGGGCTATTATTGATGTGAGCGAGGCGTTTGCCCATGGTCAAACCTACGTGGCTTTGAGCCGCTGTCGCAGCCTTTCGGGAATGGTACTGCGTAATCCCATCACTGCAAATAATATCATTGGTGATCCGGCAGTGGGGCGTTTTAATGAACAGGCAAAGCAGTTGCAGCCTGATGCTCAAAGGCTGGAACGCGACCGCGAACTTTACCGGCAGTTTCTGCTGGCGGAGTTGTTTGATTTCGGTGGCCTAAAAAGAAAATATAAAGGATTTGAAGAACTTATCCCTGATCTCGATCCGGCTATTATCGAAGTGGCGGAAAAATTTGTTCGGAGGTTATCGTTGTGTGATAATGACCGCATAAAAACGGCCGCTGCTTATTTTCTCGGTAAGCTGCGGGAGACGATAGAAAACCTTCATATTCAACTACCTGCATTTATAGGTCAATCGAAAGAAAAAGCCACCAAAGCTGACCAGCTTATCAATTGGGCCATGGCGCGTATTTCGCTTATGGAGCATTTTTCCGAATCAGATTTTACAGCCGACATTTATCTCGGATTAAAAAAATCTTTGTTGACCAACAAGTCGGGGGCATACCTGAAGGCGTTGAACGCCAAACCCAACGAAAAACTTTTTTTCCAGTTGATAACCTGGCGGGATACTGTTGCTGCCAAATACAACATTATGCCCAACATGGTATTATCCGAAAAGACATTGGAGACCATTGCCGAAAAGCTGCCGCCGGTGCTCAAAGCGTTGAGTGCTGTTAAAGGCGTAGGTCCGCAAAAGGCGGCTCAGTACGGGGCTGAAATTATAGCATTTATCCGTGCTTATGAATACGAACTGCAAGGGCAGGATGTGCAGCAGGCTAGTTTGTTTTAAGTTGCTAAAATTTCACACAAGCTTGTTACCCTTTAAGCCCCATTTCAAATGCCCCCAGCGCTATGTGCCTTAGTTTAACTACTTTGCACAAAACTACCAGTTGCAGCATCATAGGTAACCGTTGCTGCAAATATGCCATTAGCAAACGTAATTGTTGTCGATTGGCTTATAACACCGCTTTCTGTCGACGGGTCAACAATTTCTCCGGCGGCGATGTTACTTGCAAGGAAAATGGTTAGCTGTGTTGTCGGCCTGAAAATAGCATGCTGTGCAAGCGGGATAAATTGCGAATTGAGCAGGGCTTTGTCAATAGCTGTGCCATTTACCGAAACTGCCTGCACTAAACCAAATGAAAGGTCACTGCCTGGAGAATATTGATTGGTAACCTGGTAGGCATCTGGCCCGATAGGTACCGGGTTGGGCTGCGAAAAGGCGCCCGTCTTATCAAACGTGTAATTTTGCGAAGACTGTGCAGCTTGTTCGGTAAAGCTCGTTACCACTACAACGCCACTGTTGTTGGTTACAGATGCATAAACAGAATACGTCTCTTCATCCCAGGTCACAGCGTTACTTTCAAAAGGAGGAAAACTAACCCACGAAAAAGGAGCCTCGCCCTCCACTGTTTTAATTAAAACGATATTTTCTTTGGCGGCATAAATTGTTTGCAGGTCGGCTGCAGCGATGTTGATGTTTAATTGATAAGCAGGCATAAGGATAAAGGTTAAAGTTATTACTCAAAATAAAGTGAGCAATTATAATAAAAACTCATGTCAGTTTACAATATTTAACATTAAGAATTTTGATTTTAGCTTCTTTAAAATACGCTTAATCATCAGTTCCCGTTAGTTTGATTTATGTAACCCTGCACTAAGAACTGAAAGTTAAAACGAAACTTGTACCAGCGCCTTTTTTTGAGCTGAGTGTAATTGTGCACCCGATTGTTTGTGCCATATCTTTCACAAGATTTAAGCCCAGACCGTGTTTTGAGCTTCCAATGGTCAGGTTTTCTTCAAAGTTTTTAACCTGCTCATCGGTCATTCCGGGCCCGTTATCGCTAATTGAGAGTTTAAATTGATCGCTTTCTTCCCACGCTTTCCAGGTAATAGTTGCGCCTGGTGTTCCCTTTAACGCATTGGCAGCATTTTGCGTAAGGTTATGCATAATTGTCTTTAGATAGTTCTCGTCGGTACGAAGGATAAGGTTTTCATCTGATTGGTAAATAAAATTGATACCGGTAGTTCCTGAGAAAAAGTCTTTCAAATAAGAGAATAAACCAGTAACGGCGACGGTCGTTTTTTCGGGGCTAAAATTTTCCATTTGCCCTTTACTCCATAAAAGTATTTCTTCCATCACCTCCAAAAGTGCAACAGCCGACTTTGTGATTTTTGATTCCTGTTCAGCTTTTTGTTCTTCGCTTAACAAGCGTGCCTCCCGTTTTTGCAATTGTAAAAAGTTAACCAGGCTTACAATCGGGCTTCGCAAATCGTGGGTAATTATCGCAAAAAACTTGGCCTTCAGCTTATTTGCACTATCAAGCTGTTCGTTCAACTTTGTTAGGGCAATATTCTTTTGTTTACGAACCGCGCTTAGCCGGTAATAAAGTCCTCCTATAATCAGCATTATAACCAACCCGGCTAATAAAAGCAGAATGTTCCGCTGCTGAGATTGGGCTCGTGTTTTTTGATTTAGTATTTCCTGGTTCTTCTTTTGAATTTCATTCCTGCTTTCAAGTTCAGCAATTTTGTTTTTGTTTTGCTGTGAAAAAATGGAATCGGTAACATCCTGATAAAAGTTAAAGTTATCGTACGCGCCTTTATAGTCGCCGTTATGGTATTGTAATTCAGATAATATTTCGGTGTAATACGCCTTATCTTCAATATCGTTTCTGAGTTCGGTCATTTTTATAGCCTGCCTGATATACTTCTGGGCTATTTTTAAATCTTTTACCGAATCGGCGAAAATTATAGAATCGGGCTTGATTGATTTTAAAGCCCCAAAACGAACCATATAAAAATAGGCTACTCCTAAATTCCCCGTATTAATTGAGATTAGTTCATCATCACCCGGATATTTGTCCCATATCCTTTTGGCGGCTAAATGTAGTTCGATACATTTCCGGTAGTTGTCTTTATAAATTGTGGCCATGTTTGAATATATCCCAGCCACCAATTGCTCCTCCCCCAGTTGTTTAAAAATTGGCAATGCCTGATCATAGTATATTTTTGCCTGTAGCGGCATCCCGCGTCTAAGGTACGCCGACCCAATATCTCTCAGTACGCTGCCTTCACCCAATTTGTCGTTAATTTTTTTGTAAATCCTCAATGCATCAGCATTATACACACTATCGCGGTTATAATTCTTTTGAGCAAAAGCAATTATAGCCATGTGCTTATAACAATTTGCGGTAAGAGAGTCGCTGTTTATACTTTGCGCTATGTTGAGGCTTTGCTGGTAACAATCCATCGCCGATATATAGTCGGACTTATTTGTGTATTGCTGCCCGAGGGCTATCAATTCAAATGCTTTTGTTACTTTATCGCCTGGCTTAATATGCGCTACCACCTGCTTTAAGGAATCAATCTTTTTATTAGCCTGGGGTAAACAACAACTGAGGAACAAATAATCAGCAGGCAGATTAAAATTGATGTTTTAATATTCATTATAAAAGGGGTATTGGTTTCTAACAGAGGCAATTAAACAATCGCGTAAATCATGCTGCTTTTTTTATTGATACAGACTTTGCAATGTTTCTTTAAAGTTCCTTCCAACCGGTAACGTATAGTTATTTGCCAGTGTCACTTTTAGCGAATTGTATTGTTTTATATAATGTTTTTGAACTGCATAACTTCTGTGTATCCTGATAAAATTCGCAAAGCCCCGCTCCTTAATTAAATGGCTTAGCGATTCGAGTACCATATATCTTTTGCCTACGGTGTTGATGCTGGTGTAGTCCTTCATGGCTTCCAAATAAATAACTTCGTGCAATTGGAGCTTAATTTGGCGTGTACCTTCTTTTATAAAAATGGTATCAGCACCCAGTGTATGCGACAGTAGTTCAGATTTATTTCTTATCAAAAAATATTCCTGCAAACGATTTATCATTTTTTCAAATCGTTCTGACGTAAATGGTTTTACAATAAAGTCAAAGGCCTCTACTTCAAAACCATCTAAGGCGTATTCAGGAAAACTGGTAATAAATACACAGGCTGGAATTTGCATTAGTTGCCCCCGCAGTTGCAAACCGTTTAATTCGGGCATATCTATATCCAGGAATAATACATCGGGCGCTAATTTTATACAGGCATCTAATGCTTCTGCGGATGAAGAATAAGAACCTAATACCTTAATCTGCGGATAGTCTTTAAGAAACGACAAGGTCATTAACCTGTCTACCAGGTCGTCATCTACTACTATGCACGTTATGTCGTTGTTATGAACCATGTTATCGTAATAAATTATGATAATGAACTGTTTTCAACGGGTAAAATTCTTCAACCAACGTCACCGGCCGATTATTTATGTCGTTGGTAGAGTAGCACTTTTAAACGCCTGCCCGGATAGATAGATTTGAGATATAAATCTTATATCTATGAAAAAAATAAACCATTTGCCGGTGTTAATACTACTGTTAATAACCGCGTTTGATGCTTATTCGCAGCAAAATAACAAAATAAGTATTTTTGATAAAGTTAATAATACGACAACAAAAGCGAGCAATTTAATTGCCGTATTTCAACCATATTTATTAAAAGCGAGGCAACTTTTTTACGACAGTAAACAACTTGCCGTGGATGTAAAAGCGGCAACAAAAAACGCCCCCGGTAGCAATTCAACTAATCTAAGTTCTGCCGGCTACTCAAACTCAAGCGTTTCAACGCCAAACGCCCAGGGCAGTCAGGGCTCTTATTCCGCTAACGATGCCGGTAATACGGCAGGTGGCTCAGGCTCCTATTCATCCAATCAAAATACGAACAATAGCGCAAACCAATATAATCAAAATGCCGCGTTAAACAATAATAACAGCGTTTCCTCTCAAAATTACCTGGCCGGGCAAAGTTTGCCCATTAATAATCCACAATCGGTAAATAATGATGACACCGGCAATTTGGGTAACCAAAATAACGGCGTATATGGCAATTGCCTGGATGTGATGACTGGTACGGTGATGGGCATGGGTGAGGCCGCACAAAAACCAGGTGCGGTTGACTTAATGTTTTTCGCGCCTGCAGATGGCCAGAATACCTATTACCTGATGACACCCGGTTTTGCTAAAAATAATTCGACCGCGGGATACATGACCGAGCATGTAAGCGAACAGGCGATGCAGTGGAGTGATATTAATGAAAGCGAAGTGGCACTAACCAGGCTTACAATCGGGCAGTTTAATCAAATTCAAAACAACAGTCAAATTCAAAGTGCGGTGCGCAATGCACAAGGCTACGCCGCCTATTATGCATCGGTCGGTCAAAAACTTGACGGACAAGTTTTTGCAATAAAAATGCAGATGGACAGCCGGGAAGTTTACGGACTGATGGCTGTGATTAAACAAATTGGCACCAGCGGTAGCAGCGGCTACCTGAAAATAAAAATAAAATCAACAGGAATTGATACCAACAGCGATGGTACAGCAGATGCTAATGTTTATCAGCGCTAACTACCAAAAACATACTTATATGAAAAAAATAATTAACTATTCATTTATCCTCATTTTAACGGTCGTTTCGATATTTGTAGGTTGTAAAAAAAATAACCCGGTACCGGTCCCGGCAATAACGGCCATTTCGCCATCAACTGGTCTTGCCGGGATTGCGGTCACCATTAGCGGCTCTGGTTTCAATGCAACAGCTTCGGCTAATACTGTAAAATTTAATGGCGCGGCGGCCGTAGTTACATCGGCAAGCAGCGGCTCATTAGTTGTAACGGCGCCAGCTGGCGGAAGCACCGGGACTGTAATTGTAACTACAACGGGCGGAACAGCTACGGGGCCTATATTTACCTATTTAATGGCACCTTCTATTACGGCCATTAACCCTGCTTCGGGTAAGGCGGGTTCGGTAGTAACAATTACGGGGGTTAATTTTGATGCTGTACCGGCTAACAACATCGTTAAATTTAACGGCACTACCACAGCCATTACATCCGGAACAACAACCTCATTAGTGGTTACAGCCCCAGCGGGCGGAAGCTCAGGCGCCGTAACAGTAACTACGCCCGGGGGGACGGCTACCGGGCCGATATTTACCTATTTGCAGGCGCCAACGATAATAGGTATTACTCCCGCTTCGGCTACTGCGGGAACTCCGGTAACTATCACAGGGACAAATTTTGATGCCACCGTTGCCAATAACGCTGTTAGTTTCAACGGAACAGCTGCCGTAGTTACAAGCGCCACCGTTACACAACTGGTTGTTACCGTGCCGACAGGCGGGACCTCGGGAAATGTAACTGTTATCACGCCGGGTGGCACATCAAATGCATTCGGCTTCACTTACGCTACTGCTGGTCCTAATATATATGTGCTTGGTTCTGACACAAGGAGTGGTTTTGGCTACTGGAAAAACTTTGTGTTCACGCCTGTAGCAGATTGGTTAAACCCTTATTCGATGGTTGGCTCCGGCAACGATATTTATGTGGCCGGTCCATCCACAAGCGGCACCCCGACCTATTGGAAAAATGGCGCCGCCGTGCAACTTTCAGCACAAACCGGTTTTACATTTTCCATTTATGTTTCCGGTGCCGATGTTTATTGCCTTGGCGCAATTGGAACCACATACTATACCTGGAAAAATGGCACGTCAACGGCACTAAACACTAATAGCGTAACTGTTATTGGCTCAAACGCCAGTTCATATTTAAACAACGCAATTGCGGTAAGTAACGGGGATGTTTATGTAGCTGGCTCACGATACCTGGCTGGCACTACCACACTAAAGGCAACTTATTGGAAAAATGGCACTCCTGTTGATTTAACCGATGGGGTGCACGCCGGTAGTGCAAAAGCTTCAGCAGTATTTATTTCAGGCAGCGATGTTTATGTGGCCGGCACTGAAGAAGTGCGCGACCCTGTCACCGGTGGCATTATCAATCAGGCCCCACGCCTTTGGAAGAACGGTGTTTCAATATCGATTACCACCCCGGCAAACAGCCTATTTAACCGCGTATCCAGCATTTTGGTGAAAGGTGCAGACGTATACATCGGTGGGCAGTATAACGGGGCCGGAGCGGTTTGGAAAAATGGCACGTTGATAAATACTAGCACCTACGCGCTTGCAGAAAATGTTTCGTCGATATTCTTATACAATAACACGGATATCTATGTAACCGGGGCTTCCTCATCTTCTGGTAATAACTGCTACTGGAAAAATGGAAATTTTGTTGAAATGGACCCGGGATGTAATGTGGTAAGCTCAAGCTGTGCAAGAACATCTGCCAACCAGGTAGTAGCTATTTATGTTAAATAAAGCAATGAAAAGAATCATTACATACGCGGCGATAGTTATAACAGTGGCGTTCGTTTACTCCCCTGTTGGCCATTCCTTATCCCAACCGCGAAGGGCGGCAGACCAACCTGGCAATCTGCTGTATTGGGCGCAAAAGCTACAACAAAATATAAATCCGCAAATTACTTCTTACCAGCATAAAGACAATACGGTAAGCTGGGGCGA
This sequence comes from Mucilaginibacter flavidus, assembly GCF_024055575.1. Classification (GTDB taxonomy): domain Bacteria; phylum Bacteroidota; class Bacteroidia; order Sphingobacteriales; family Sphingobacteriaceae; genus Mucilaginibacter; species Mucilaginibacter flavidus. The sequence continues at coordinate 177,573 of NZ_JAMXOE010000006.1, forward strand.
CGAAGGTAAATCTCCGCAATGTTTTGCTGACTGCAGTGGATTTATCAATGCGCTAATGGCTAAAACTTTTAACTGGACAGACGATAATTTTAAAACTGAATGGGGCCACAAACGGATGTTCGCCCATCATTATTATGATGCAATAGTATCCGGCAGCCATTTCCGGCAGATAAAAAACATCAGTGGTATTCTTCCCGGCGATTTAATTGCCCTGCAGTACGCCGACCGATCGGAACATGAAGATAATACGGGCCACGTGATGCTGATTGCAGCCTTACCGAGGCCGCACAGGCCATCGAAAGTTATCGAGCCGAATACACAGCAATATGAAGTTGAGGTCATTGACTGCAGTAAAAGCCCACACGGCAAAACCGATTCCAGATTTAACTCAAACGGTGGCGGGTACAGTGGTTTGGGAAGAGGAAATTTCAGGCTATACACCAATGAGCAAGGGGATATAACAGGATACAGCTGGAGCACCGGAAACCCTAAGGAAGGTTTTAATCCTTATGAAAACCCGGTAGTAGTAGGTCGTTTTACTAATATTTAATCTATAAAGAAATGAACAGATTGTTTTACACTTTATTACTTATAGCCTTTGCTTTAACTGGCAATAATGTAACCGCACAAATTCGAACATTTAACCACAATGCCCGTATCATTTCGGCATCCCAACAGGATCAGGTCCAGGGGAGTATCTTATTTGCCAATAACAACGTCGTTCAGCAGTTACAGCAAGGATGGAATTGCAATATTTCGGAGGCTGCGGGCACTAAAATTAAGGTGGAGCTTTGGCAGGTGAGTTACAGCCCTGATAGGCAGGACAACCATTTCACCAACATAATCTTAGTGCAAAAGCTCGACGCCAACATATCGTACCAACAGGTGCAAAATGGTATTCAATACAACGCCAGCTATAGTTCTGTTAAGGGCAATGTGGTGGCTATTGCTTATACCACAGTTCCTGCAAATGCACAAATAAAATTCAGCGGGAAGCCGAATGATGGCGTACTGGCTAATATAACACATCAATTCAAATCGGATGCTAAAAAATACCTGGGCAACAATATTATCTACGGCATTTACTCATTGCCAAATCAGCAAAATAATTTGGCTGACATCAGCTTTAAGGTAGCGTCATCGGTAAAAGGCGATTGTAAAACGTGTTTCGGCTTTGACGACGTGTGGAATACCGTTTCAGACGCGGCAAATGATTTGGCAAATTTTGTAAAAGCAGCAGTTGATGGTACCGGCGAGGCTGTGAAAGACCTGGGAGAAACCATAGTGGTTAACAACGGGATATTCTTTGTACAATGTTTTGGAACTATCACAACCTTCCTGCAAACCGGAAATTTGCCCAAAGTGCGCATGCTGAGCGACTACGGAAATGCATACAAAATTGCCAATTCAACTATCTTTATGAATTCGCTCCCGCCCATAAATAAGATTATCGTCACCAATTTAATGTCGATTGATAAAAGGCCTTTTACTGTTCCAATTAAAAATGGCAACGATGTTTATATCTTGATGAACCTGGGGAATGCCTTTGATGATCCGTTAAACTACAATATGAACGGCTTTCCCGGCGATGTTTTTATTCACGAACTAACCCACGCCTGGCAAATATGGCACGTGGACGCATTACGATTATTCACAGATGGAGCAGTAAATCAATTTAAAAACACGGTTATGAGCAATCAATATCAATACAGTTGCGACGGGCATAACCTTGGAGAGTTGTACAATGAAGAGCAACAGGCTATGATTGTCCAGTTTTTTTATGTTACGCTTTTTTACAGGCCCAAAGGCATCGTAAAAAACGGGAACAATATCACTTGCGATTTTGAACAACCATGGGTAATACAACATATTTTACAAAATCAGCCGTCGAATGCGGACGAACAATTTACTGCGACGAAGCAAATTATGTTCGCCTCATTTGATAACAACATAGCCGTTAAAACCGGCGGAACTATTGAGCATTCATTGGCCATCCCGTCGAACGGGAACCGCGCAGACGGTAGTGGATATTTTTTGCCGGGAAAAAATAATAATTCTTTCTTTTATTATTCAAACAAAACCAGGGCAGCAAGCGCCAATTGGGGGGCAGTAAGAGATAAATATATAAAAGCCGGTTACGAATTTGGTGAATTAGGCTGGCCCGAACAAAACGAGACTTTATTGCCCGATGCTGCCGGCTTTTTTCAAAAATTCAATCACGGGTATATTTACTGGAGCCCTAAATATGGGCCATATGTTGTACTGAATAAAATCTTCGATGCCTGGAAAAATACGGGCTGGGAGAAAGGGAAATTAGGGTACCCTGTTTCTGATTACGTTACCTTGCCTCTTGACAGGATTAAGCAGGTTAGCTCGTACCGCGAGAAGGGCTATCAGAAATTTGAAGGCGGCGTAATTTTTTATACTGTACCCGATGCGGCTGTTATCCGGGAGATGTCAGGAAATAACAATTTCACCTCCGTTGTTTATGGAAACCCCGACAGGATAGTCACGATGAATAGAACAGGTAATAACGTTCAACCTGTTAAAGCAGAAGTAGACCCGCATGCCTCACAAACCAACGCCGGAAGGCCCTATAACAATGCAGGCGCGGAAAAAGTTGAAATAAACCCGCAACCGCTTCCTCCCGGAGGGACTGTGAGGCGAACTTCAGGCAGTATTCGGCCTGCCGACGTTCAAATAAACCCACAGCCGTTACCGCCTAAAAATGTAAAAAGCTCAACCGGTACTATTCAACCCTCCAGAGTTCAAATAAACCCGCAACCGTTACCACCCAAAACAACACATGAATAAAATGAAAAAGATTAACAGGTTACATATTTTGCTATTAACACTTGCGTTTATAAGCATAACTACGTTTACTTATGCCCAGGCTATAGTGGGTTCATGGAAGAAAAAGGAAGATATCCTGACAAAGGAAGACGGCAAAACAGTAAGTACTTTAAAGATGCTTGTAAAAAACATGCCCTGCTTTGCCAACATAATTTACACATTTACCGCCGATGGAAAAATGAGCGAACAGGCGAAAGATTGCACAATTGCATTGCAAAAACAAATTGCCGGGCAATTGAAAGCTTCACGTTGGAAAATGGCAGGCAATAAATTAATAATAGATGTAGGTGACGCAACTTCGCTGGTGAAGCACGCGGAATACCAAATAGAATTTATGGGAAGCAATGAAATGAGATGGACTTTTATTTATGCCGAAAACCCGGGCGTGCCCAATATTACCAGGGCCAGGCAAATGCAAACTACTTACACCCGGTTGTAACTATAAAAATATTGTAATACTATTTTTATCCGCTCGGGGCATGCTCCATAATGCCGGCGACAAACCAAAGCCTTAGGTCTTCACTTAAGGCTTTTATTGTATTATAAATTAATCGCCAAATTTTGATGCCGCAATTTTTAACCTTAAATTTAAAAAGCGGGCATAACCTCCGTTAAATCAAATTAAATGAAGCTAATTAAAATAATTAATCGCACCATAGCAGTCGCTGCGTTGTTTCAAATAGTATGGAACGTAAACCCAGTCACGGCACAAGTGCCAACCCGCGATCCTCATACGCCGGGTTATGTATCAGCTAAGGAATTAACAGATGGCGTCAATCCCCCGACCATTGCCAACGGGAATTTCATTATTGGGCCTACACACGATCCCGCTCCGGAATCGTTGGTTCAGGCTAACGTACCGCAGGGTACCATATACCGCTTTATCGTTGAGTCGAAGGATAGCAAAATTTATCCCGGCATTGCGCGGGAGCCAAATACATTTGGCACGGCTGATCCGGCAAATCCCGCTAAGTTAATCGTTACTACAAGTCATCCCGCGCCCTACACCCGCCAAGTGGCAGTGTATGTTCCAAAACAGTATATCGCTGGTAGCGCAGAGCCGTTTATAGTTGGCGCCGATGGACCCGACAACCTGCTTTTCACGGTATTAGACAACCTCATTGCCGAAGGCAAAGTGCCGCCGATGGTAGCCATCTCTATCGGTAACGGCAGTGGCGACGCCCAGGGCAGCGAACGGGGCCTGGAATATGATACCATGAGCGGCCTATATGCCGAATTTGTTGAAAATGAAATACTGCCGCTGGTGGAGAGTAAATGCCAGGTAAAACTAACCAAAGACCCAGCCGGTCGCGCTACCATGGGTGGCAGTTCAGGTGGGTCATGTGCCCTGATTATGGCGTGGTACCACCCGGAATTGTATCACCGTGTGCTTAATTATTCCAGTACGTACATAAACCAGCAGTGGCCCTACAACCCGAAAACGCCGCATGGCGCCTGGGGATTTCATGAAACTATCATCCCCAATAGCCGCCTAAGGCCGTTGCGGATCTGGATGGAGGTGGGCGACAGGGACTTGTTTAATCCAAATGTAATGCGCGATGGCATGCATGATTGGGTGCTTGCCAACGAAAATATGGCGAAAGTACTCGCTGCTAAAAATTATCAGTACCAGTTTATTTTTGCACGCAACGCCGGGCATGTTGATTATAAAGTAAAACAGCAAACACTCCCAGAAGCCCTGGAGTGGCTTTGGCGTGATTACCAACCAGCGAAGGTTGGGAAATGACCTACGTCAGTTGTCCAAGTCAGCTTTGCCTGTGCAAGAAGACATGAAGCGTTCCATTTTTCACAACGGAACACCCCGAACACTACGGAACACGCTGACTACCAGATTGATATCTTATTTTACCTGAATAAATAATTGATAATCAGGCGTTCCATAATCTAAAACTTACTGCTTATAATTTAATAGCGTTGAATAAATAAATGTAAAGGGTATATATACTAAAGCTACGCAAATACTTTATAACGTAATAAAAACCGGCTTTTATCAAATATACCACCTCAATCCCGGTCCGGGATTGAATTAAAAAGCCTCTTCAAATTTCTTTGAAGAGGCTTTTACTTGGTATCGCTTTAAGTCGGGATGGCAGGACGAGAACTAACCGCTATAAATGCCTGATAATTAATCAATTAAAACATAATTTTCAACTTAGGTGGGCGGTTTGGTATCCATGCCCTCTTGAGTTTAATTAAAGCATCTAAAGTACTTTAAATCAAAGCATTAAGTCTACAGTTCAAATTTACGGATTTTCAGCCTGAAAACGCAATATTTTGAGAGGAATTTAGATAAGTATTTGCAGAATAAAAGCCCGGGAATATTTAAGGTTGCCAACCATAAACCAACCAAAAGAGGCTGGCGCGAAACCGTTTCTTTGCCTGAAATTAATCAAACTACATGGCAGCTGAAATAATAACTAAAGAAGATTTAGAAGCATTCGGAAGCAAATTAATAGCAGAAATAAAAGGCATAATAGGAAAGCCAAGCGATGAACCGGCTAAGTGGCTAAAAAGTTACCAAGTCAAAAACCTGCTCAAAATTTCGCCCAACACCCTTCACAAACTACGTCTGGAGGGCACGCTTAAACCTACAAAAATCGGCGGCATCCTGTATTACAATCAACAGGATATCATGCAGGTATTGAACGGTACAAATAAAGGAAAATAAAAAATGTAATCGACCGACGTAATACTCGGGATAGTCGAGTTATCCGCACACCCCTACCCCCCGGTTGTCATGTGTCAATACAATCATAACCCAGGTATCCAAGGGACAAGCGTTATTATCTACATCGTTCCCACTACGGGATTCGCGCGCTCCTGCGCATAAAGTAGCGCTACATTAACGACCAACAATAATAGTGTGCTAAAAAATATCTTTACGCGCATAAAACTTTACTTTTCTAACTACAATTTATCAAAATACATTTTTAATTGCAATTCTGTCACTTCCTCACACTAGCCAGCGATAATTATCAAAGTTTAGTGCTATATTTTTTTGTTGATGCTTATAGTTTAATAAATTTTGCCTTCCCGACCGCGGAATTATCCGCATTGTTTACAACATCAACCATATAAGTACCTGGCAATAATCCACTTACATTTTCCTGCCAGGTTGGCTGCGCCGTTGTAATGGTTTTTAATACCTTGCCCATGCTATTGGTGATGTTGATACTGTATGACGGGTTGGTCCCCGTAAGATTAACGCTGTTTTGTACAATGGCCAGGTTAATGGTATTTACCGCCGGATTAGGGTAAATATTAACAGCATTGTTGTTAATGTCGCTAATATTTGCATACATCAATGTAATAGCTTTTGAATATGTTATTGTTCCGTTCAAATCTTCGAGCTTAATACGGTACATATCAGTAGCTATAGCAGGTTTTCTATCGGTGAAACTGTAAGTACCTTCATCGCTTGATGCAAAACCGCCAAGCACAGCATAATTTTTCCCGTTATCAGTGCTTCTCTCAACTGTAAAGTTGGTATAGAATTTTTCATTCTCTGTTTTCCAAACCAGTTCTGAGCCATTTGTCGTCTTCGATGCCGTAAAATTCAACAAATGCAGCCTCAACGCCTTGCTCTCGCGGATTACAAGAGTAAACCTGTTGGCACCAAAGGAGTTGGTATCGCTTTTCAGAATATTAAATACGTAGGCCGAATTATGTTTAATATCCAGCGAGTCCTTTTTATAAGCATCTTTCAACCATATTTCGTAGATCTCAGGAATATCTTTTAGCTCGGTACGGTTTATGGTATACTGGCCACTGGCGGTTGCGTTCACAGTTAACTTAATAGCCGTTCCGGATGCTTTTGGGAAAGGGACAAGGTTAATGGCCAAATCCTTATTATCCGACGATTTGCTCGAAAAACTCACCCCGCCACTGCCGGCCATGTGCTCCGAATCCTCATTGTCAACAAACTCATTTTTTGCCGAGCTGTCAAAACGCACAAGGGTTTCCTCAACGTTATCCGAATCTTTAAACAGTTCCAAACGCATATACCTCAGGTCGGGCTTAGAGTTCCCCACTGGGTGGGTGCTCAATAACAAAGTTGAGCCCGTAGCGGCAGTTGGGCCGGTTACCTGAGCGCTGGTTTTTGCTGCCTCATTAAAAGTTAACGACGCTGTTGCATCCTGGGCTTTCACGTAAAAACCCTGTCCGCTCGGAATGATGTTCGATCCGCCATTTACGCCCGAAACACCATCGTACGTAGCATAAATCTTAGTCGATTCGTTGAATATATAAATCTTACTGTTAACTTTTGGTGCATAAATGCCGGCTGCCGGATCAGTGGTGCTTCTTTTATCCCAGTCGATCGAACTGGCAAACGGATTGCCCACTAAATTATAGCCCGAATACCCGGTATTGCCTGGAACTGAGGTCCATTGTAATGTCGACTGCTGTGTATACCAATTGACTACAGTTACTGCCTGTTGGTTAAGCGTTCCCCTGGATACGAACAGGCCGGTTTCAGGTACGGTTGTGGGAACAAATTTTGTGGCCAGGTTGGTCAAATTCCCTCTATAGAACATCCAGAATCCGGTACCCACGTGTAAATTATAGGTACCATCAAAATCAACTCCTATAGAGTATAGGGTGGCGTTATTGATTTTATTTACCCCCCTGAAGTTGCCGCCATTAAAGGAACCGTTAGTAAAGGCCACATTATCCCTGTAAAGGTAAATGCTTGGATTGCCTGTTTTAGTCATCCCGCCAGATGTGCCGAGCGTTCCTGTGCTTGGCGTATACAAAGTAAGGTAGCTTAAATCGTAGTAGTAGTTGGTACCCACTTTTGCAGTATACACAGGAGATGATAAAAATCGGTAGCCACGATATTTTGACGCGCCGCCACTAATGTAACGTTCCACATTTAATTTACCGGTAATACTATAAGTTGATGGTATTGCCGCCACGCTTGCCGAAAGGGTCGACGAGCTTTTTAATGTCATATCACCGCTGCCGGTATTATCTATAACCAAATTACCCTTAGTAATAGTTAGTGTGTTATAAATATCAACCGGGCCGCCCGTAATGGTAACCGTGCCGGCGGCTGAGTTATTAACCGTCATGTTGCCTATTTCGGCTGTATTTACCGTATTAGTGCCATAGTAGCCCTGTGCTGCCAATGACCCGTTCCAGTTAATAGCTGATGCTGTGTTACTTGCATTTAAAATCCCGGTTCCGCCGGTTGAAGCGTTATTGTAAATATTACAGCCTACATTTAGCGTGTGTCCGTTTAAATTCAGATAGGCGCCGCCGGTGGCTATGGTAAGCGCGTAAATGCTTGCGTCGGCGGTTAGTACCGGGTATTTCCCTGAAGCCACTACAGGGATAACCATTTTGGTATTTCCATTAAATACCGGCGTAAATCCGGCATCCCAATTGTTTGTTTTTGTTTGGTCGGTTGGGGTTGTTCCGTCAAGGCCTGTCCAGGTAAATGTTAATGCACCAACCAATAAGGGAGCATTGGCTTGAAAGGAAACAACACTTTCGCCATAGTCACAAAACTCACGGGGGTGTGTTTGGTTATAATATTCGGCTCTGATCCAATCGGGTGTTTTCTCAACATTCGAAACCCGCACCTCATCCATCTTACCATTGTAAAAGTGTTCGTCATTAAATCCTCCGTTAGCTGTGCCGGTTCCGTGATCAAGCCCCATCGCAAGCATAAATCCGTTTGATGGAATCATTGTGGTTTCATTTTTGGCCATCACCACGCTACCGTACGCTACCCCGTCAACATAGTTTTTGAAATTGCCTGTGGCGGTACCGTCAAAAGTACCCTGTATATAGTGCCAACCTGTATTATCAACAGTGCCGCCTGTACCCAGGTTACCAACTATAGTACCTCCGGATATCCTGGTTTCAGTTTGTATCGCTCCCGATTTTACGCTTATCTTGTACCCGCCGCTGTTATTATTGTGGCCATAGTCCAATTCGTTGGATACTATCTTATTATCACTGCTGGTAGTGCCGGCATAATATACCCATGCCGATATGGTGAATGCTCCGTTAATATTTGGTGCCGTTCCAACATTCTGAATAATACTTGTATTTGTACCGTTAAAGCTGTAACCGCCACCGGCAATAGGCACTGCTGCTGCAATATGTATTTCATCGTTAGTTACTGTAGTATTTGCCTGCACCGCATTTCTTCCATTGCTTGTTGCATCTAAAACTGCAGCATTGGTTGAGGCTTCGTTAAAGTGGTACACTGCTTTATAGTCACTGGCCCAGGTAGATGCCGACCAAGTGGATGAATGGGCCGGTACTTTCGAACCAAAATAAAACGAGAGCGGAACATCTGTAGATGTTGCTGAAGGTATGCGAACCCATGCCAGTAAAATACCGTTTACAGAGTCGTAGGTATCAACCTGGTAATTTAATTCGGTTGTGCTGCCGGGTACAGTAAAAGCAAAATCATAGTTGGTGCCGGCAGTAAGGGCACCGCCGTTTCCCAACGGAAATTGCACCTTGTCGCCGCATTGGCCTAAAATTTTTAATCCATCATCCTGAATATAAACCAGGGCCGGAAAGTTCGATAAGGTTGAGGAAATACCGCCATTACTAATTTGTGATGTATACAAAATTATAGGCTTCATAAAGCCATAATCGCCTAAGGCAACCGGTGTTACCGTAACAGGGACAGTTGTTGTTGATGAAGAGCAGCCCGCGGTGTTGGTGACAATAAGCGTAATATTGTGGACGCCTGGGATTGACCAGTTTACCGTGTAAGGCCCTTTGCCTGAACCACTGGCAATAATACCGCCATCAAAATCCCAGGTAAAAGTTGAAGTTACGGGGTCGCTTCCTGTATACGTAATAGTTGCATTAGAGCCTACCGCTACTGTTGACGTTGCCGTAAAGGTTGATGTTGCCGCTGCGCTTACGGTTGCTGCTACCGCGGTACGGCTGCTTTCAAAACTACCCGATTTATACGATACGTAATACGTTGTATTGCTGGCTAAAGCAACGGTGTAATTGGGTGATGTACTTGTTTGAAGAGCCAAGCCTCCGCTTGAAGCCGCGTACCAAATATAAGAGCCGCCGGCTGGCGACCCGCCCGAAGCGCTGAGGGTTACTGAGCCGGTACCGCAGGTGGTGCCGGGTATGCCGGTTGGCGCGGCTGGCAATATTGTTACTGTTATAGATGTTGTTGCTGTTTGCAAAAAGCTATCTGTAGCTGTAGCTGTAATTGTATAGGTTGTACCAACCGTTAATGTGCTTGTAGCAAATGTTGCCGAATAAGTTGGGCCTGAAAGATCGGTCTGACTTGCCAGCGGCGACATAGTAAAAACTATTTTGCTTATACTTCCGCTGAAACCGGCAGCAGTAGCGTTAACGGTTATACTGGTGCCTAGTCCAAATGTTGACCCCGTTGTTGGCGAACTTATGGTTACTGTTCGCGCCGCAAAGGCACTATTTACCAAAAAAATCATTCCGGCTAGTACACAAAAAAACCGAAGTGGTCTTTTTGAAATAGTATCTGATAGTTTCATTAGGGCATTGAAAATTATCGTGATAAAGCATTACATCATGCCTGCTTAAGCACATTTTTGCCCTTTTTACGTAACGCCCCAAAAGAAGTTTGGTTATATTGAAAAAAAATAAATTAAAATAATTGCCTGCCAACCATAAGTTTAGTTTGTGCTTAAAAAGCTTAGGTTAGCCACCTTTTTCCACATTAAATATACTGGCGTATTTTTCGCATTGGTTTCATTATAATGGTAAATATTGGAAGGAAGATCCGATTATGCCGCATTGCCCTGAAGTCATGGAACAATCCTTTAAGACGGCTAGTTAAACTTTGATTGCTCTTTCCACCTGTCCTCATTTTAACCAGCACTTTATCCAGGTAAACTGCGGTTAATTTGCCCGCGTACAGGAACCGTAACATTAATTCATAATCTGCTGCAGTACCAAATCGTAGGCTATAGACACCAAACCGGCCAAACAATTCCCGTCTGCAATAAAAAGTGGGATGTGCCGGCATCCAGCCATATTCAAAATTCCGCCGTCTAAAACTGCTGGACCGCCATTTGCGAAGGACGTCTCCCTTTTCGTTAAGATATTCCAAATCGCCGTAGACAATATCTGTTCTATTTTTATTAAAAGCATCAGCAATTGAAACTAACACCATATTATCAGCGAAAAAGTCGTCCGCGTTAAGAATGCCAATGACATCGCCGGTGGCAAGCTCGATTCCTTTATTCATTGCGTCGTAGATACCACGATCAGGTTCGGAAATAAAGTGGCTGATACGATTTTTATAACTGTGGATAATATTCAGGGTTTTATCTGTCGAACCACCGTCAATTACAATATATTCGACATTACTGTAAAGTTGTCCTAACACTGACGTGATACAATCGCTTATCGTGTTTTCCGCGTTGTAGACAACGGTTATCAATGATATTTTCAAATCCTGCACTTGGGATATTTAACAGCGCAAATTATAAAAAATAGAACCATTTACATAATCACACATTTGTTCCAGGCTGTTACTATCGTACAATTATTCTCGTTGCAATTAAAAAATGGCTGGAAAAACTTGCGATTCCCGGCAATTTGAAACTTGTTTTCATTAAAATCTTACAGTTCTCGGTATAGCGTCGATCGCTACCCGAGACAAAAAAAATCAAAATCACCAGTGCATTATATTGACAATCGTCCGTGTTCAGGAATTTCATTTATTTAACATACCGGATAAAGTCCTTTGCGGGTGTGCTTAAAAAAGGTCAGGTTTCGAACCTTTAAACTTACCTGATTGCTATAGGGGACGCATTTCTTCTCCTTCATTCTGTTAATTCAGGTCGCATTAAAATTGCCAGCTCAATGCGAACTAAGCTATCTGACAAATCTTCTTAAAACTAAAATATTAGCAAAGATTTCTTCTGCATTTACAACGCAGATAATATCCCCGGATGAGGTTAAATCAAATATTTGTAGCATTATAAATAATGTTGCAAGAGTCGAAAATAAAGTGGTGGCTATGATGTTTATAACTATTAGTGATGTTGATAGTTTTATCTTTCGAACGTCCGTCAAGAATAATATCTTCGACCTCAATATTGAGCTACCCTAAAACTGACGTAATACAGAAATTATTGTTTCTTCTGCGTTAAAGACAACGGTTATGATTGGAGATTTTTAATCCCTTCTGTTAAAATACGTAGTTAATTATAACGCAAATTATGTAAATTTGAAGGTGCCACCTAATTAAAAATTTAACGAATATAGTGGTAAAATATGCGCCGACTGATTTGTGTTTATTCGATTCTGACTATTTATTTGGCACTGACGTCTTGTTCGACAAAACAGTATCACCTGCTTTTCAGGGAAAAAAAAGCACTTACAGATAGTGTTTATCAGGATGTTGGAAGTGTGAGCGATTACAAAATAAAACCTCAGGATATTTTGCAAGTAAGAAATTTGCAGGATGTAAACACTATTATTTATAATCCCGTTAATAGCAATACCATTAAAACTAGTCCTTTAAGTAGCAATAGTACCGAAAGCCAGACTTTTCAGGTTGATCAGGACGGGTTTGTGATACTACCGGCACTGGGCCGGATAAAAGTTGCAGGTTTCACAAGGTTGGAGGCCCAAAAAATTGTAGAGGACTCTTATCGGAAAAGTGTGTTTACTAACCCAATAATTGAGCTAAAGATAACCAGCCTTAAGGTAACTTTTTTTGGAGAAATTAAAAACCAAGGAAACCTCCCTCTGATAAAGGAACATACATCGCTAGTTGAAATGATCGGCTATGCAGGCGGTCTGACTGATAAGGCGGACGAAAGCAATATTAAAATTATAAGGGGGACCGAAAAAAATCCAAAGGTAATTTTAATCGACCTCGGCGATATCCAATCAATTAACGACCCAAAAGCTGTACTTCAAAACGGTGATATTATTTACATCGCGCAAAATAAACGATCGGCACGTAACGAAAACTTTCAGAACTTTTCGACCTCGTATCTACAGCCGGTGCTGTTGCTTTTTAACACAGCGCTGATTATTCTTACACTTGTCCGCCATTAAATGGAAGAGATAACCAAGATTCAGCCAAAGTTGCCAAGTCAAGAGATTGACTACGTTAAAATTGCCAAAGTTTTTTTGAGCAGATGGTATTTGATTGTTGGGGCTGTCGGGATTTGCATTATTGTTGCCAACGTTTACCTTTGGTATACGCCCAAGATATACGCAACTTCCGCCACGCTAAAATTCGAAGAAAAGAAATCGGAAATAGCTGACCTGATCAACGTACCCGGAAATAACGACCGGGCAAATACTTCAAAAATACAAAGCGAATCGATAGTCATTCAAAGTACGGCGCTGCTTACAAACGCAATAAGGCGGCTTGATTACCGGATCAGTTTCTATGTTGTTGGCCGCGTACTTAACAGAACAAATGAACTTTACCCCCAAAAGCCACTGAAAATTGAGCTGGTAAAATTCGATAGTTTGAATTTCTTTCACGACATTGTTACATTCCGGCCTGTAAATAACGATACTTTTAGCATCAGTTATATTGTTTCAGGTAAGGAGGTAAAAAATACCTATTCATACAACACGCCTTTCACAATCGGTCCTACTGCATTAAGTATTGGTAATCCAGGGATTTTACCGAAATCTGCACTTTTTCTTTTTAAGCTAAATTCGCCAGAAGATTTTGTTGGCCGGGTAAGAGGCGGCTTGCATACGAACGAAACTGCTAAAAATTCAAACATAATTTCCTTACAGGAGACTGACTCAAATCCTCAGTTTGCAGCAGATATCCTTAATGCCATAATGAAAGAATACTTGATTTATGATGTAAACCAACGGACAAAATCGGCTTCCCAAATGATCCGGTTTATTGACAGGCAACTAGATTTTCTTTCCAATGAGCTGAAAGGTTCGGATAACTCCATAAAGGATTTTCAAAGTAAAAAAAAGATCATGGATGTGACCTCGGTATCAACCAGGGTTATCGCGAAAGCGACGGACCTCGAGTCACAAAGTTCGGTATTAAAAATAGACCTACTTGCTATTGATCAGCTCAAACAGGAAATAATCAAGGCTAATGATAACCTGCTTCCCAATTTCAGCATGGGAGCGGTCGAGCATGAGCAGCTTAGTTCCGCAATTTCGAGTCTTAATATGCTAATCACCGAAAGAAAGAGCGCATTAAAAACGTACACTGCTAATTCAATATATATTAAAGATATTGACCAGCAAATACTTCAAATTAAGAACAATATTTTAAATAGCATAAATGCCACCCACTTGTTGATTGAGAACAAAATAAATTTCATTCAAAATCAATTGGGACCGGTAAACCGGCAAATTTCGGAGTTACCTGCCGCACAGCGCGACATGGTTAGCTTACAGCGTGATTTTGAGATCAATGACAAAGTTTATTCTTTCCTGTCAGAAAAAAAACTGGATGCCCAAATCAGTAGTGCCGGGATATTGCCAGGAGCCTCCATTGTTGACTTGGCACAACCTAACTTTAACCCAATTTCGCCAGACGAATCGGGCGTCAAACGCGCAGCGGAATTGTTCGGACTTGCTATCGGCTTCGGATTAATTATCCTGATAAGGATATTTAATCCCTATATTTATGACAAAGAAACGATCGAAAGCTTAACTACTATTCCAATTATCGGGGTTATAAGAAAATTCCCAGAGCCTATTGACGAGTACAGCACACAAATTCTGGCAATAAGTAAACCTAAATCCATTTTTGCCGAATCAGTCAGATCTGTCCGTACTAATCTAAGCTTCCTGGCCTCGGAAAAAAAAAGCAAAGTAATTTGTGTCACCTCCGAAGTTGCGGGTGAAGGGAAATCTTTCGTCGCGGTTAATCTTTCTAGTACCCTGTCACTAATTGATAAGAAAGTAATTTTGATTGGTGCCGATTTGCGGCGCTCAAAGCTACATAAGACATTCCATGTACCGAACGACATAGGGTTGAGTAATTACCTGGCAAATCAATGCAACGCTCAGGATGTGATTTTACATTCCAGCCAGAGCAATCTCGATTTTATGGTTTCAGGGCCTATTCCGCCAAACCCTTCGGAGCTTTTACACTCTGCGAGGATGACAGAATTAATTGCTGAACTTACTTCGATTTATGATATTGTGATGATTGACACAGCTCCAATTGGACTTGTTTCTGATGCCATACCCCTGATCAGGGCAAGCGATGTCAATCTATTTGTTATACGTTCGGGTAAATCAAAGTTTTACGCAGCAACCGTTCCGCAACGGCTGGCGCATGAATATCACCTGGAAAACACAGTAATTGTGCTTAACGCCTTCGCTCAAGACTTGCTGCATTCGAGATATTATACCACTAAATTTACAGGGGAAAACTATGGCTCGAAATATTACTATTACTCGGATTATACCGGATACGAAAGTTCGGGCTACTATATTGATAAGGATGAAGACAAATGGTGGCGCATAAAAAACTGGTTTAAAAAAGGCTGAATGCAATAAAGTATGGCTTTATTAACAAATAAAGATACCGCAAAATGGTACCCGGTTTGTACTAATCCACGTGCCGAAAAACAAGCTTACCAGGTATTAGTGAGCAAAGGTATTGAAACCTACCTGCCGTTACACCGCCAGCTTAAGCAGTGGAGCGACAGGAAGAAATGGGTTGAAGAACCCTTTATTAAATCGTACTTATTTGTGCGGATAAACGAGCACGAACAAACAGAAGTATTAATGACAAAAGGCATAGCCCGGTTTATATATTTTTCGGGCAGGATAGCATCAATGCCCGACCGGCAGATTGATGAACTTAAACTATTGATGGCAAGCCCCTATGAGTTGGAAGTTACCGCGGAGCATTTGCAGCCAGGGGAGAAAATTATAATTAAAGCGGGCCCGCTTAAGGGACTTACGGGCGAAATAATATCGTACCGCTCGCAAAAACAATTGGCATTGCGACTTGAAAACCTTGGTTATTCCATAGTGGTTTATGTGGCATCATCATTACTTGAAAGATTTTAAAGCAGATAATATAACGTTACATCCTGGTTGATATTCTGGGCTTTTTAGCCGGAATACAATGTTTGTAATAAGGTTTTAAACACCTGATTAATAATAAGTTTCAATTTTAAATTGTGACTTACGAAGCGAAGCTATGAATAAATATAACCTATGTGCAGGATTGCCGGAATAATTTCAAAACAGCTTTCAACTGGCGAGATTAGTAACAGCGTACAGGTAATGTGCAATGCATTGAAACATGGCGGGCCGGACGACCAAGGCATATTTTTAGCAGAGAAGGTAAATATGGCTTTTGGCCACCGCCGCCTTTCAATAATTGATTTAAGCCAGAATGGCCACCAGCCGATGGCAGATACGCAAAAGCGAGCCTGGATTACTTTTAACGGCGAAATATATAACTATCGCGACTTAAAAGTGCAACTATTAAAGTTAGGCGTACAATTTCATTCGGAGACTGACACCGAAGTTATTTTAACGGCATACTTGCAGTGGGGCACAGCGGCGTTTGCGATGTTACGTGGCATGTTTGCATTTGCGCTATATGATGTTGATAAAGGAGTAACTTACCTCGTTAGAGATTCGACGGGGATAAAACCACTTTATTACCATGCGGCTGACAGGCAGCTGATTTTTGCATCGGAAATTAAAGCCATCAAAGCGGCAAACTGCGCTATAGGACCCGACCAAACGTGGCCGGTAAGATTTCTGGCCCTCGGCCACATACCAGAACCGTATACAACTTTAAAGGATGTATTCAGCCTAAAAAAAGGACATTTTTTAGCCTGGAAACACGAGGAAAATAGCTTCACCATAAATTCGTATATCAATACTCAACAGGTAACTGCGTATATAACAGACATAGCGACAGCGCGGCAGCAAATTCATGACTGCCTAAAAAAAGCAATAAAGCGGCAGCTTATATCTGATGCGCCTTTGGGAGTTTTTTTGAGCGGAGGGATTGATTCAAGCCTGATTTCGCTGCTGGCGAATGAAGGTACCGAACACCTCAAAACAATTTCCATTTATTTTAATGAGAAAAACTATGATGAGCGTGTTTACCAAAACACAGTATTAGGAAAACTGAAAGGCGAAAAACTTGCACACCTTGTACAGCAGGCCGATTTTGAATCGAACTTTCCCCACATAATTTCGGATATGGATATGCCAACAACTGATGGCATTAACACTTGGTTTATAAGTAAGTACGCACGCCAGGATGACTTGAAGGCAGTGCTGTCGGGTGTTGGAGCGGATGAGCTTTTTGGTGGGTACCCATCATTTAACAGGATCGGATACCTGCAATATCTTCGAAAAATACCGGCTGCTTTACTTGGCGCAACCAACCTCCTCGGGGCTGATAGGTACCGGAAAATTTCCTTTCTAAAACACAATCATCCGTTGGCCGATTATCTTTTGTTACGCGGGCTGTTTGTTCCTGACGATATTGCCAAAATACTTGACGCAGACGTAAGACAGGTAAATCAAATTTTATTTGGTGAAAATTTGATGCCCGATTTGGGGCCTTATAATAAAGAACACGCCGCCTGGTTTGAAACCAACATTTATATGCAAAACCAACTGCTTCGGGATACCGATGTGCTGAGCATGAGCCACGGGCTTGAAGTAAGGGTGCCGTTTTTAGACGAAGATTTTCAGCGCCTGGTAAACAGTATTTCGCCTGAAATAAGATTTAACCAGCATCAACCCAAAAAGCTGTTAATTGATAGCTTTAACGGCCTGCTGCCGGAAACTATCTGGAACCGGCCCAAAATGGGCTTTACCTTTCCGTTACAGGAGTGGATGGGTAAGCATGCCGAAATAAGTAATGCCAATTTATATAAAGGAAAACTGGCGCAGGATGTAGTTAAAAGATTTAAAAAAGGCCAGTTGCATTGGTCAAAAATATTCGCCCTGTACCAAATTCAATTGAATGACTAAACGGGTAATCCTGTTTTCGTTGCAAACTTTCAGCACCACCGGTGGCATCCAAAAAATGACACGGACGCTGGCCCATTCGCTGCACTTGCTTGCTTTACGTAAAAAATGGGACTTTTGCCTTTGGTCGGCATATGATGCTGATAGTGATTTAATCCCGCAATATCTGCCCGCAGAAAAGTTTACTGGCTTTGGTACTAACCGGATGGCATTCGTATTAAAAACCATAACCGGGGCCAAAAAACCAGATGTTATCATCATCAGCCACATTAACCTTGCCCTTGTTGGCCTCCTTATAAAAATTCTTAACCCTAAATGCAAGATATGGTTGATTGCTCACGGTATTGAAGTATGGCGTCCTTTGTCGGTATTAAAAAATGTTTTTCTAAAGCGATGTGATAAAATTATATGTGTAAGTGATTTTACAAAGCAGCAGATGATAAAACGGCATAAAACCGACGATGCATTATGCGAAGTGCTTAACAATGCAGTTGACCCTTTTATTAAATTACCGGAAACGTTTACAAAACCCGACAGGCTGTTAAACAGGTACCAATTGCTAAGTACTACTCCTGTTATTTTTACGCTGACGCGCCTTGCATCAACTGAGCAGTATAAAGGGCACGATCAGGTTATAAAAGTTATAAGTAAATTGAAAGATAAATACCCGGGAATAAAGTATATCCTTGCCGGGCAATATGATCATAAAGAAGAAATTCGGATACAAAGGCTCATCAGCGAGGCTAATGTTGATGATCGGGTAATTCTTACCGGATTTATCGCCGAAGAGGAAATTCCTGATTATTTTTTACTGGCCGACCTTTTTGTTTTGCCAAGTAAAAAGGAGGGGTTTGGAATTGTGTTTATTGAAGCTATGGCTTGTGGCTTACCCGTTATTTGCGGTAATGCCGATGGAAGTGTAGATGCCATTTGTAACGGCGAGCTGGGTAGGGCAGTGAACACTGACGATTTGCCCGAGTTGGAAAACGCGATAACAGAATATTTAAATTGCCCGCTAACTACAGCGAAACGGCAGCACTTGCAGCAGGAATGCTTGAGGCACTTTAATGAAACCGAATATATAAACAGGCTCGAAAATATGTTGACTAATGAATGAAGCACTTCCCGACGAGTGGGATATTGAATTAACGCCGGAAAATAATATTCTGGACCTGAAGCTGAGGGATCTTTGGCACTATCGGGACCTATTGGTATTGCTGGTCAGGCGTGATTTTGTATCATTTTATAAGCAAACGATCTTAGGTCCCCTATGGTTCTTTATCCAACCGTTGTTCACTACCATTATTTATACCTTTATATTCGGCAACCTCGCAGATATACCTGTAGACCATTTGCCGCAGCCTCTTTTCTATCTGGCCGGAATAACGACCTGGAATTATTTTTCTGATTGCCTCACAAAAACCTCAACCGTTTTCACAACAAACGCGAGTTTGTTTGGCAAGGTATACTTCCCGAGGCTTATCGTACCATTAAGTATAGTAGTATCGAACTTAATACGCTTTGGTATTCAAATGGTGCTATTTTTATTAATGATGGCGTTTTATGCGTTAAAAGGTGCAAATGTTCACCCCAATTTATTTTGGTTACTTTTTCCTGTTCTCCTATTGCTAATGGCCATGTTAGGCCTCGGTTTGGGGATGATAGTATCAGCCCTGACAACAAAATACCGCGACCTAAGCTTTCTGCTTGCTTTTGGTATCCAACTGATGATGTATTTAACTACTGTAATCTATCCCTTGTCTTATGTAAAAGCAAAATATCCACACTACCAATGGCTGGTTGAGTACAATCCTATGACATCAATTATAGAAGCCTTCAGGTTTGGATTTCTAGGTAGGGGGACATTTACCATGGTATCACTCGCGGTAACAGCGACTATAACCACGGTCATCTTGCTGGCAGGCATCATAATTTTCAACCGAGTTGAGCGCACATTTATTGACACCGTATAATAATTATGCCAACAGTTATTAAAGCAGAGAATTTATCGAAAGCCTACCAGTTGGGGGAGATCGGGACTGGTACTATTTCCCGTGACCTGGAGCGCTTTTGGGCCAGAGTTCGCGGAAAAGAAGACCCTTTTTTAAAAATCGGGGAGGAAAATGACCGGAGCATAAAAGGTAAATCCGATGTAGTCTGGAGTTTAAAAGATTTAAACTTCGATATTGAGCAAGGCGATGCCGTTGGCATTATTGGCCGCAATGGTGCCGGCAAAAGCACGTTACTGAAGATTTTGAGCCGGGTTACGGCGCCGACCGCTGGATCAGTTAAAGTAAAGGGACGCATAGCGAGCCTGCTTGAGGTTGGCACCGGTTTTCACCCGGAATTAAGCGGCAAGGAAAATATTTATTTAAACGGAGCGATTTTAGGGATGCGTAAGGCCGAGATTAAAAGAAAATTTGATGAAATAGTCGATTTTTCGGGAGTTGGGCGATATATCGATACGCCAGTAAAACGCTATTCATCGGGTATGTACGTCCGGCTTGCTTTTGCCGTGGCCGCCCACCTTGAAAGTGAAATATTGATTGTCGACGAGGTGCTTGCGGTGGGTGATGCAGAATTCCAGAAAAAGTGTCTGGGCAAAATGAATGATGTAAGTAAAGGAGAAGGGCGTACCGTGCTATTCGTCAGTCATAATATGGACGCAATTATGCGGCTTTGTTCCCATGCGATATTATTAAAAAATGGATGTCTGACGGGTTACAGCCAGACCGACAAAATTATCGATCATTATCTCAGGGCGGATTTTGGGACAACCGCGATTCGAAAATGGGAAGGCAAACATATACCCGGCGACGGCACGGTCAGGCTGTTGGAAGTATTTGTTCATGATGAAAGTTTTAAGCCCGAAGAGAACTTCGAAATCACCGGAAAAATCGGCATTACTATAAAATACGAAGTGTTAAAGTCAGGATGCGTGTTTACCCATGGCATGAATTTATTTAATAGCCAGGGCGTCAACATATTGAATTCACATGACGTAACTTCCGCCTCGAGGAAACAGCCCAGGAAAATCGGAAAATATTCTTCAACCATGTGGATACCGGGAAATTTCCTGTCGGAAGGCACCGTCATTGCCGGCGTTGCCATATTCAACCCGGAGCCATTTTATTTACACTTCCAGGAGGCAGATGCAATTGCATTTAATGTTTTTGATAATTTAAACCCGGAATCGGCAAGAGGAAACTACGTAGGCGGTTTCCCTGGAATAGTCCGCCCGATTCTACAATGGAACACTTCATCGATATGAAACGAATAATAAAAAAAATCCTACCGGGAAAACTAGTCCGTACCATAAAAGAACTTGCCGGTGCCGATGAAAAAAATGGAGTTGACCTGGGAGATTACTACTTACTAAAGAAATCGGACGTTACCTATGCCCAGGATATGTTATACACTTTTCACAGTGCCGATTTTATGAAGGACCCCCATTTTCTCCATTCCTATGAACTCGGCAAACAGACTGACGGCGGCCATTTATTAAAAGACTACGACATTCACTGGCGAACTCATGTACAATGCTGGGCCGCGTCACATGCCGCTCTCCTTGAGGGTGATTTTGTGGACTGTGGCGTCAGCACCGGTATTTTTGCACGGTCGGTTATCAATTTCGTCGGCTTCCAAAATTTAAAAAAGAAGTATTATTTACTGGATACTTTTGCCGGAATGGATGAAAAATACAGTACCCCCCGGGAAATGGAAAGGCACGAAATTCTTGGCTATGGCAAAAAAGAGGGGCTTTACGAACAAGTTATCGAAACCTTCAAAGGTTTTAATGTCAAAATCATCAAGGGTCCTGTTCCTGAAACGCTGTGCGACGTCGATACAGACAAGGTATCTTATTTATCAGTTGATATGAACTGTGTCCAGCCGGAAATCGACGCGTTAAACTTTTTTTGGGATAAAATGGTCAGCGGCGGCATTATAGTGCTGGACGATTATGGTTTTGCCAATGCCAGCAATGATCAGAAAGAAGCCCACGATGCTTTCGCCAAATCAAAAGGAGTGATGGTCTTAACTCTTCCTACCTGCCAGGGCTTAATTATTAAACCCTGATAATTGCAATTACGATGAATATCTTAAAAAGAGCAATCAACAAAATTAAAAGGACCGTTCATGTGTCGCCGTCAAAATTTGACGCAACTGGCGAGCGCGTCGACATCATATATTCCAGCAAAGTCGACTTTCATTCGCTGGACATGTACCAAAAGAGCCATTACAAAAGATACGAATTCGCTACGAGCATCGTAAAACCAGGTGATATCTGTGGTGACTTCGCGTGTGGTACAGGGTATGGCTCAATTATGTTGGCTAGAGTTGCTCAATATGTTATTGGCGCAGACATAAACGAAATAGTAATAAAGGCCATAAAAAAAAGATATCGCACCACGAAAAAAGTGCAGTTTATCAACGCTGACTTGCTGAACCTTTGTTACGATAACTATTTTGATAAGGTCATATCTTTTGAAACTATTGAACATTTCACCGAAGAAAACATTATAAAATTGCTGAGAATTTTTAATAAAAGCCTTAAACCATGCGGAAATTTGATAATTTCCACGCCATATTTACAAGAAAAAGATGAGGCGGCAATTAAGCTTGGCCATCACCTCACATTCTATATTGATGAAAAAAAAATTATCGGTTGGCTAAGGGATACCGGCTTTGAGTTGTTAAGTTTTCGATACCAAAACTACGGTACTCACTTTATCGATTCAGCACTGGAAAAAAAAGACTTCATAATTTGCGTAGCCCAAAAAGTAAATAAAATTTAATGCCCAAAGTATCGGTCTGTATACCTGCTTATAACCAAGTGAACTACTTAAAAATAGCACTAAATTCGGTGCTTTTGCAAACATTCACGGATTATGAAGTAATTGTTACAGATGATACGCCGGGACCGATGGTTAAGGAATTAATCGACCAGTTTGATTTTGGTGGAAAATTACATTATTTTAAAAATCAAGTTAGCCTTGGTTCGCCACAAAATTGGAATGAGGCGATTGAAAAATCATCCGGAGAATATGTTAAGATCCTGCACCACGATGACTGGTTCGAACAAAACGACAGTTTGGAAAAGTATGTAAAGCTCTTGGACGACAACTCCGGTTGCGGAATGGCATTTTCGGCCTCGCTCGTAAAACTTGAAAATGGAAGACAGTGGGTACATGAAATTTCGGATGAGGATGTTGCTGAGATAAGCAGATCTCCCGCATCCTTGTTTCTGGGCAACAAAATCGGCAGCCCGAGTGCAGTTATTTTTAGAAAAACGGTATTTGAACCTTTTGACCCCAACTTGAAATGGCTCGTCGATATAGAATTCTACATTCGGGTTATTGGCAAAAATGCAGCTATTTGCTACTGCAGTGAAGCGTTAATTACTACGTTCGGTGCCACAGGCCGGGTCAGTGACATATGCATTGATAACCCTGACGTGGAAATCTTTGAAAATTTTTATGTGTTTGATAAAATCAAAGACCAGTTTTCCCTAAATAGGCGGCTTTATCTGGGTAGATGTTTGGGACACCTGTTGCTCCTTTGCCGAAAATATAAAATTTCGGCTGCCAGCCATATCCGGAGGTTTGGTTACACCGGACGAATTCCCTTTAGATTACTAATATGGCTGAAATTCGGTAAGTAAATTATGCAGGTGCCTCGTTTTTTAAAAAAGATTGCAAGTCACATCCTCAGGAAGGCCGGTTATAAAAAAATCACCGCGCCGGAAACAGCCTATATATTTGACAGAAGCAGAATGGGGAAACATTGCAAAATCGGCAAAGGAAGCTATATTTTCAACACAGACATCGGGGACTATACCTATTTGAGTACAAATGTCTCGCTGATGAATTGTAAGGTAGGTAAGTTCTGTTCAATCGGCCAAGGTGCAAGTGCTTGCCTGGGCAGACATCCCGCATCGAAATACGTAAGCACGCACCCGGCATTCTTTTCAACTAATAAACAAAATGGTATGACCTTTAGTGATACCAGCTATTTTGATGAGATGGGGAAGACCACAATCGGAAACGATGTTTGGATCGGCGTAAACGCGATTATTATGGATAATATTGACATCGGAAACGGTGCAATTATCGGGGCTGGCGCCGTCGTTACCAAAAATATACCGCCCTATGCCGTGGCTGCCGGCTCACCTGCTCGGATCATCCGGTACCGGTTCACTGAAAAAGAGGTCGATTTTCTGGAAGCCTTCAAATGGTGGGAGAAAGATGAAGATTGGTTAAGGCAGAACTTTAAAGATTTGCACGATATAGAGCTGTTTACGCGAAAATACGGAAATGATCATCGTTAAATTACAAGGAGGTTTGGGTAATCAGATGTTTCAATATGCCGCTGCTAAGGGTCAGTCAAAATCCGATGAGCCGATTTATTTTGATCATTCCTTCCTGGAAGAAAACTGTTTAAACGGTGAACATTTTACCGCAAGAAGTTATGAGTTAAATATTTTTAAAAATATAAATGTTCGCACAGCCAAAAAATGGCAACGGGAGATTTTTAGGAGCCACAAATTTTTATACCGGGCATCGAGGCGTTTTCTTAGTGACCGGATGCAATATGTATTTCAGCAGAATAATGAAATGGTTTCGTTTGGCGGTCAGCAACAATTTCGGATTCTCTACCTGGATGGTTACTTTCAGTCTCAGTCTTATTTTGAGAACAGCCAACAAGCAGTTTTTCAAGATTTTCGGTTTCCTGAACTGGATGCCCACAACGAAGCGCTAAAGAAAAGGATTTTCGAAACGAAAAATTCAATCAGCTTACATATCCGCCGGGGCGATTACGAAAAGTCAACTGTAATTGCCGGGATCCATGGCGTTTTGACGTTGGAATATTACCAGAATGCACTGGAAATTATGTGTGACAGGCACCGCTCGCCGGAGTTGTTTGTGTTTTCAGATGATACAGAATGGGCACGGTCAAATTTAGAAACAGCTAAGATAAAAGCATGTTATATTGAACACAACAACGGCGAAAATAGCTGGAAAGATCTGGCGTTGATGACATGCTGCAACCACCATATCATAGCCAACAGCAGCTTCAGCTGGTGGGGGGCCTGGTTAAATCCTAACCCTGAGAAAATAATCATTGCACCGAAGAAATGGTATAATGACCCGTTGTATAATTCGAGGGCCCAAACAATGCTGCCCGATACATGGATAACATTGTAAGTCAGCCTTTAGTCAGCGTAATTATGCCTGTTTACAACTGTGAACAGTTCATCGGGAATGCAGTTGAAAGTATTTTAAAGCAAACGCTAAATGATTTCGAACTTATTATAATTGATGATTTTTCAAATGACCAGACGGTGGTCATAGTAGAAAGTTATAATGATTGCCGGATCAGAATTTTTAAAAAATCGGAAAATACAGGGTATATCGCAAGCCTTAACCGGGGTCTGGAAATGGCACAGGGCAAGTATATTGCCAGGATGGACGGGGATGATATCAGCGACCTCAAAAGATTTGAAAAGCAAGTTTATTACCTTGATAACAATCCGGATATTGCCGGTTGCGGTACGTGGTATAGGATATTGGGTACAGATAGAATTATCAAAAATCCGGTAGCTCCAGATGATGTAAAAATTGCGCTATTGGA
Source organism: Mucilaginibacter flavidus (assembly GCF_024055575.1). Lineage (GTDB taxonomy): Bacteria > Bacteroidota > Bacteroidia > Sphingobacteriales > Sphingobacteriaceae > Mucilaginibacter > Mucilaginibacter flavidus. The sequence goes on from NZ_JAMXOE010000006.1 coordinate 203,022, forward strand.
TTATTGCGCTCTGGGACATCCCACTGTCATGATCCGGGAGCAATTTCTTAAAAAAGGAAAGTTTGCGTATGACCCATCGTTCTACCCGGCTGAGGACTATGAACTTTGGACTCGGATAGTAGCCTCAGGCAAACTATCGAACATACCCGAAGTATTATTATCCTACCGGATGCACCCAAACCAGGTTTCAGCAACTGCACAACAGATACAGGTCGCTAAGTCGTATCAATGCAAAATGAAGATGTTGCGTTACCTGGTGGATCCGGCGTCTGCTGAAGATCTCAAAAATATCAGGTTATTGGTGACCACTCAGGTAATTGGGGATGCGGACAGGCTTGGTGAAATGGTTGGCTGGCTTAGCAAACTGGAGACAATAAACGCCCGTTCGGAATTTTATGAGGATTCGAAGTTCAAAATCTATGTCAAAGAAAAAAAAGCTGGTATTGTCAGAACCTATTACCTTCATAATACCGTCTATAACTTGGGGGTGCTCAAGCAATTCAATAAGAATTTTTGCCAATATTTTACCCTAAATGAGCTAATTAGGTTCACATTGAAATGCACTTTGCCATGGAAGTGAGCTATCCGGATTTATTATGAGACAGCACATTGTTATGACGCGGCTTTTCGAATTTGGCGGAAGCAATACCTATTTAAAGACGCTGTTAAAGTATTTTGGTGGTGAAAAAACCATTCTTATATTACAAAACAACGCAGATATGGCGTACCTGGGAAACATCGAGATGCCAGAGACGTTTTGTGTAAGCGCGCAAACCGGTCTGCATGGTTATGCCCACCTTTCCTATCCATCGCTTTTATCAAACCTCAAAGAGCTCTTTTTTATTTTTATATCGGTGGCGCGGATTTTTTTTATGAGTCTGAAACATGGCTTTGCTGATTTGACAATCAGTGTTGTCGAGCCGGAAAAATATTTATACCTGCTTTGTGTGCCGTTTATAAAGGTCAACTATGTCCTTCACTCCACCCCTTCCCTAAGACATTCGATTTTTACAACCTATATCTGCAAATTTGCACTGAATAAGCGAAAGTGCATCACTACAGTATCAAACGCAAACAAGGAATTGCTTCTGCAACGTTGGAAGATTCCTCAAAAAAAAGAGGCTTTTGTACATGTGGTTTACAATTGCGTCGTTGAGCCCAGTGCTATCCAAACAGTAAAAACAAATGGCAAAAAATATATATTGACACTCGGCCATGTGGTAGCTTACAAAAACCCGGCAATTTGGCTGGAGGTCGCCCAATCGATTGTCAGTAAGTACCATGATGTCGATTTCATTTGGGTGGGCAGCGGCCCGTTGCTGGAGGAGTTTAGAACCGCAGCAGCGGCAGTTAGCGGACGAATCAAATTTCACGGGGCCGATTCGCACCCCGAATCCTATTTGGCATCGGCCATGATTTATTACCAGCCCAGCATTCACGAAACCCATGGTATTGCAGTTGTTGAAGCAATGTATCATCATCTTCCTTGCGTGGTTTCTGCTACAGGCGGGTTGACTGAGAGCATCACCGATCAGTACAATGGACTTTTAGTCGACCCATTTAATGCAAAAGAACACGTGAAAGCGTTGATCAGTATAATTGATCAACCAGGAGTGTGCAAAAAATTTGGTGAAAATGGTTATAAGCGCTACAAAAATCTTTTTAGCTTCAAAATCTTTAAAGCTAATATGGATGCTATCTACCTAAACTGATGGCCAATCTTATGGATACCGGCATTTCCGTTATTATTTGTTGTTATAACAGCAGCTCGCGGCTGGCAGAAACCCTAAAAAATCTTGCGTTGCAGAAAGTTCCTGATGATCTTTTGTGGGAAATCATTCTCGTCGACAACGCATCGACCGATGGTACCGCCCTTATAGCCAGGCAGGAATGGGACAAATTTAGTAAGGTACCGCTACGTTTGACAATCCTGGAAGAACGTAAGCCTGGCAAAAACTATGCATTCAGAACAGGGATCACCGCATCGAAATATTCCTATATACTAACTTGTGATGATGATAACTGGTTATCACCCGGGTATGTCGCCCGGGCATACCAAATTATGGGGTCAGATAATTGCATTGGAGCACTTGGAGGGTATGGGACTTTTGAACCCGAGCAGCCCGTTTCTACGGAAATTATGAGTTACGCAACTTATTATGTCAATGGTTCCCAATCAAACGCAGAATCCCGTCATTGGGTATATGGTGCAGGGTCGGTTTACCGAAAAAGTGTACTGACCGGCCTTTTCGAAAAAGGGTGGCAGCAAATAACTGTCGGAAGGAAAGGCAACAGTCTGATTTGCGGGGAAGATGTTGAACTATGTTTTGCGATCTACTTGAGTGGTTATAAAATCGTGGCAGATGACCGTTTATTATTTAAGCATTTCGTGCCCAAGCAACGGCAAAAAATGTTTTATATCAATAAACTTTCATACGGGCATGGTTATACGAACGTATTACTAAACGGATATTATTCGATTATAAACAATGATTTGCGGCCATTTAATAAAGTACTGGATGCATGGTTATTATCTTCGGCAAAGACGTTATTAAAATCCACGCTTATCATGCTTTACCAATCGGTACTGAACCGGGAGAAAGCAGTCATGGAACAACGGGCATTGCTGTTTAACGCGCATCTTGGTTGCTGGCAGGCACTTATCAGTAACCGAAAAAAAATCATAAAGCATCACCGGCAAATCAGCGCCCTGCTTTTACCGGCGGACACCAAAACAGAAAATAAAAGACAATGATCAAACAGGGTGACAGCGCAGAGGTTGATTTTGCGCCGGTTATTATGTTCATCTATAATCGGCCGGAGCACACCAGGAGAAGCCTGGAGGCTTTAAGCAGAAATTTAGGTGCAGACAGTTCGGTATTATATGTTTTCGCGGATGGTCCCAAAGAAAACGCAGCCTCGGCTGATTTGGATTTGATAGAACAGGCGCGGGCTGTAGCTCTTGAAAAGTCCTGGTGTCGCGAGGTGTGCCTTGTTGCCAGGGAAAATAACATGGACCTGGAGGATAACGTTATAGACGGTGTCACTCAGGTCATCAGCAAACATGGTAAAGCCATCATACTGGAAGATGATATCGTAACATCCCCGTATTTTCTAAAGTACTGCAACGATGGGCTAAAACTATATCAGTATGCGAAACAGGTATTTTCGATAAATGGGTTTATGTTCCCCATCGATTTCCAAACAGATATTGATACCTTCCTTTGTCCGGTGGCGACCAGTTCCTGGGGATGGGCAACATGGGCTGACAGGTGGGATCTGTTCGCGACGAATCCTGCTTATATCGATGAAATAAATAGTGAAAAGCTCTTGAAAGACCGGTTCAATGTGGGCGGCATGAACCAGGTATTCATGTTATGTCATATGAATACCTGGGATATCCGTTGGTATTACACCGCTTTCGTCAGAAATGGACTCGGCCTTTTTCCAACGGCATCACTTACAATGAATATTGGTTTTGATGGCAGTGGCACACATAAAGGTAACGAAGGGCTCGTACAGGAAATGGTGCAAGCGCCGATTACTCTTACCTACACTGATTCGATAAATTTGGCACACTACGTCAAATTGCTGAACTATGTAAAAATTGAGCCACTTCCATTAAAACAGCGGATAAAAAATAAAATTAAAAACTTCCTGCATTTAAAATAAGGCAGTTACGGACCGTCACCTTATTGTTATAAACTATGCCATATTCCCTGTTAAACAAAATTAAAGCAGCCGGCAAAAACCTGCTGATGTTGCCGAATTTTGTAGTAAAACTTGAAAACAATCTCGCTGTTCAGAAAATACTGGCAGCAAAGTCACTCATTAACTCATTTGATTATTCGGGTGACCTGCCGTTGTCCAATTACGAATTTTCTGTATTTTCCCAGTGGGGAGATGATGGCATTATACAATACCTGATTAACACGATAGATATACAGGAAAAATATTTTATAGAATTCGGTGTTGAAAATTACACCGAAGCCAACACCCGCTTCCTCTTAATAAACAACAACTGGGGTGGTCTGGTTATGGATGGGTCAAAGCCGAACATGGATGAACTCAGAAATTCCGAATTATATTGGAAATTCGATCTGAAAGTAAAGGATGTGTTCATCACCCGCGAGAACATTAACGGCTTGATCCAGGAACAGGGGCTGGCAAGGGACATCGGTATTTTAAGTATAGACATCGACGGCAACGATTACTGGGTGTGGGAGGCGATCACAGCCATAGAACCGGTTATTGTTATCGTTGAATACAATAGTGTTTTGGGGATCGAACATCCATGGACCGTTCCCTACCAGCCTGATTTTTACAGGACTGCCGCGCATTTCTCGAACCTGTATTACGGGGCCTCGCTGTTATCGTTATGTGATTTGGCGGAAAAAAAAGGGTATTATTTCACTGGCTGCAACAGCGCCGGGAACAATGCCTATTTCGTAAGGAAAGACAAAATAGGCCCGATTAAACCGCTAAGCCCCCTGGAAGGCTACGTTTGTTCCGTATTCAAAGAGTCGCGTAACGAACAAGGGTATTTAAGCTATTTAGCGGGGGCCGAAAGATTACAGCTGCTAAAGGGCATGTCAATTTATAACACCCGGACTACACAGACCGAAACTATCCGTTGAAGCTCGGCAGTTTTCGGCATTTAAAATTCAGGTATGATTGGGATCATATTTAATAAGTTAAAATTTATTTTAATCAGAAAACTGATTCCTGCAGTCCTCAACGGTCTGTTTTTCCTCCCCGCACGCAGGAAGGACACGCTCCTGTTGGTGAAATGTGATGGTATCGGTGACTACTTACTGTTCAGGGACTACCTCTATTTTTTAAGGGCATCTGAAAAGTACAAGGACCATCAAATATATTTACTGGCCAATACGGGAAGCAAAGAAATCGCCACTTACCTGGATTCAAAAATTATTGATGGCTTTTACTGGTATTCCGACAGCTTCTTTTTAAAATGGGACCTTGTTAAATTAATGTTCAGGCTTCAGCTGTTGAGGCCGGAGACGCTGGTATATACAAATTATTCACGTAGATATATCGTTGATGAACTAATAAGGAATATCAACGCGAAACATAAAATAGCAGTCGATGGCGACCTGATTAACGAAAACGCGGTACAGAAACAAAAGGCTGACAAATATTACTCTGTGCTGATATCCGTTAACCCCGCCCCTGCCCATGAGTTTGACCGAAATAGACAAATAATGGAAGCGCTTACGGGTGAAACAAGTATGGCAGCTTCAGCGATAATGAACAAAAGCGACTTACAGATAGTTCAAAATGACAGTGTCATTATTTTTACAGGCGCAGGAAGCATCGAGAAAAAATGGCCAGCGTCAAATTTCAACAAGCTTTGCGCGCAACTCATTTCAGATTTAACCATAAAGATCGTCGTAACCGGGGGAATTGATGAGGCGGCGGAAGCGGCCGTTATTGGTGAAGGTATACCTGCTGAAAGGCTGTCCTTCAGAACCGGGCTAAGTATTATACAACTTTGTGAATTTATCGGCGGAGCAAAAATGTTGATTTCCGGAGATACCGCAGCGGTGCACATAGCTGCAGCCCTGTCAGTGCCTGTCATATGCATTGCCAAAGGCGATCTTTACGGACGATTCATCCCATACCCGCAGCACGCTCCCGGCGTAATTCATCCCGTATTTCCGGAAGGCTACAAAGAAGACATTCGAAATTATACACAATTTTCAAATTATACTATGGCTGATGTCAGTGTTAACGATGTATATAAAGCAGCACGGGAAATTTTAACACGTTCAGGTAATAACTAAATATGACACTCCCTGACTTGAAAAGATACCGGGTTGCTTTTGAAGCGAATGGCACTAACCTGCCTTTGCAGTCCATTGAAGTTCCAAAGACCGGGCTCCTGAAAATCCTGCCTTCGGCGCCTGAGGGAAAAAGCGGCTGGCCATGGACGGAAGAAACCGCCCCCTCGCTTTACAATACTGAAATTTGCTGGCCCAGGATCACCATCGTAACGCCTACCTACCAGCAAGGTAATTTTTTAGAAGAGACTATCAGATCAGTACTTTTACAAAACTATCCCAACCTTGAGTACATTATTATAGACGGCGGAAGCAACGACCAAACCAGGAATATAATTGAGCGATATGCGCCCTGGATCAGCTTCTGGCAAAGCAAAAAGGACAATGGGCAGGGACAGGCAATAAATATGGGGTTTAGTCTTGGCTCCGGTCAATACTATGCCTGGATCAATAGTGATGATCATTATTTAAACAATGTGTTTCATCTGGTGGTTACTGTGTTTCTGAAGACGCATACTAAATTTGTGTATGGCTTTGGTCTTAATTACCAGGTGGATAACGGGTTATTAGAAATGGTTAAAATTTTACCGTTTTGGGATTATTTTATCAAGATACCGACGCTTATTCAACCCTCGACATTTTGGGATGCCGGAATTCATCAACCCATCTGGGAGGAACTGCATTGTTCATTGGATTTTGAATTATGGCTGCGGCTTGTAAAAGGGAATAAAAGACGGCTTATCAGGCAGCCCTTGTCCGTAGCAAAAGTCCATAGTGAGGCAAAAACGGTCAATCCTAAAATGCAGGCAAAATGGCAGGAAGATCACGAAAAAATCTGGTCTGCCGAAGCACATGGCGAAGTATATGAATGGAAAAGGATTAATTTCCTGAACAGGATAAGATTTAAAGTGTTCAAATTCTTCAAATTAGTATAACCGAAACTGCCGAGCCGATGCTTTTTAATTCACTGCTGTTCTTCCTTTTCTTTTCAATAGTTACTTCCTGCTATTATTTGTTGCCTTATAAAATAAGATGGATATGGCTGCTTGCAGCAAGCTGTTATTTTTATATGTATTTCAGGCCGCAGTATATCCTGATTATATTCTTTACGATTATAGTAGATTATATCGCAGGACTATTGATCGAACCTGCTACCGGAAAGAAAAGAAAATTATTTCTGCTAATCAGTATTGTCGTTAACGTTGGCGTCCTTGGTTTCTACAAATATTTCAATTTTATTTCAGAAAATTTCAACCTGCTCCTTGTTAGCTCCCGAACAGGTCCTATTCCGATGCTGGATTTTATTTTGCCAATTGGCCTCTCCTTCCATACGTTCCAGGCCATGAGTTATACGATTGAAGTCTATCGCGGACATCAAAAAGCCGAACGTCATTTTGGTATCTATGCCCTATATGTGATGTTTTATCCGCAAATGGTAGCCGGCCCAATTGAAAGGCCTCAACATATTTTACCGCAACTACATCGCTTAAACAAAGTGAACGATAGCAAATTTATTTCGGGCATTCTATTAATGGCTACCGGGCTATTCAAAAAAATGGTAATTGCTGACCGGCTTGGATTGTATGTGGACCCAGTCTTTTCCCACCCCCACAGCCACTCAGCCCTGGAACTATTGCTTGCAACCTATTTCTTTGCTTTTCAGATCTATTGCGATTTTAGCGGATATACAGACATCGCGATCGGTGCTGCACTTGTGCTGGGTGTCGAACTGATGAAAAATTTTAACATGCCTTATCTTGCGACCAATCTTGCCGAATTCTGGAAGCGCTGGCACATTTCCCTTTCCACTTGGTTCAGGGATTACCTTTATATCCCCCTGGGAGGTAACAGGGGACCCTTCTATTACACTTGTTTTAACCTTTTGGTTGTATTCCTTATCAGCGGCTTATGGCATGGGGCGAATTGGAAATACCTGGTCTGGGGTTTGCTTCACGGATTTCTCCTAATCGGGTACCAGGTGTTAAAAAAATTGCGCATAGAGGTGAAAGGCTACCGTTTCCTGAAATGGTTGCTGACCTTCAACCTGGTTTGCCTGGCCTGGATATTTTTCCGGGCAGATTCAGTCGGTGACGCTTGGTTTATTTTGAAAAAAATTAGTTCAGCGGGGGGGCTGACGTATACAGCAGGCCATATAATGGACTTGAGGGAAATAGGGTTTTGTATTATTTTGATGCTGGGTTTGGTTGCCGGAGAATGGTGCTTGCGTAAAAGCGGGGGGTATCCAAACTCTAAAAAGATAATCATTACGTTGTTATTACTTATCACTTGCTATTTCTTAGGCATATTTAACGAGACGCAATTTATATACTTTCAGTTCTGATGCGTAAATTAATCTGTTTGATGGTACTGGCCGGAAGCCTGTTGTTGTTCGTTATGGCGATGAACCAAACTTTTATTAACAAAGTCAAATACGACCGCTATTTTGACCATCTACCCCCCCCGACTGCAAAGCGCCGATCGTTATATGAACGGTTGTTTGTGCGATCTGACCGCTGGCGATACGGGGATTTATATGGCATGTCGTTTTTGCCGGGCTACAAATTCAAGCTGGAGCCGTACCGCCCCTATACCAGGGACACAGGAACGTCCCCGACCGGAAAAATACTTTATATTATTGGAGACAGCTTTCTGGCCGACAAGAAACTTGATCGTGCGTTTGATAATTTCGATGCTGTTGTGTTTTCCGACAGACGTTTTCCCTTCGGGCCTGTTATACTCGACAGCACAAAACAAAATTACCTGGTCATGGAATTTGCTGAGCGTAACCTGGTTGACTATGACATAAAAAAATCACTGGAAAGGAGATGGTCAACCGGGCAAATCTTGTCTAAGTCTTTTTTTAATACCATTACACCAAAAGAAACTGGTGGATCCGGCGTCCCGTCTGGTGTTATTGCCAGGATCAATAAGGCTATGTTCAACAAGGACCTTAGTCGGAACATCGAACTCCTGCTTTTTGATGATAAACTATTTACACCCGTGAAAGAGTTAAAAGCGGGCATCAACTATGATCTGTTTGGCAGGACAGTAAGAGAAACTGCCGTCAGCACAGATAAAAAGAGACTGCTGCTGAACATAACCGTGGACACTTCGTTCCGCGAGTCGGCCTTCCGGAATATAACTGATAGTGAAATAAATAAGATAAGCGAAAATCTAAATTATGCAGAAAAGTACTACTTGTCGGTAGGTTTTAAATCGGTTTTCTTATCCGTAGTTCCCAATGCAGTTTCCGTTTACGATGATAAGCGAATGCATTATAACCATTTGCTTGAACGAGTTGAGAAAAAGAACAGTTTTCCTGTGATTAGTATTTGGGACTTTTTCCGGGCGTCAACTCGTAATTTATACTATCGCAGCGATGCGCATTGGAACCCTGAGGGTCTTGATTTATGGGTCGACCAGACGCGCAAAGCCATCAATAAGTATTAAGTAAATGCCGACAAGTTTATAAATAACCGCATGAGAGCACTCTTTAAAAAAATCCTGGGACCAAAACTTGTTGCCAAGTTAAGAAAACAGTTCCCCTCGGAAATTCAACAAAAGGCAAATATGATGGAAATACAGCGGAAAGCTGCGTTTTACTCGTTGTTCGTTAAACCGGGTGACATTTGTTTTGATGTGGGAGCCAACATGGGTAACCGGATTGCACCCATGTTATATTTAGGTGCAAAAGTAATAGCTGTTGAACCACAGGAGAAATGTTATAATTACTTAAAACGAGAATTCGGTGACAAGATAGCACTTGTTCGAAAAGGTCTTGGAGAAGCAGAGGGTGTAAAACTATTCCACTTATCTGATGACACTACTTTATCTTCTTTTTCCAACGAGTGGATAACTTCGGTAAAAACTACAGGAAGGTTTAAGGAAAAAACGTGGAAAAAGGCTTTACAGACTGAGATGACCACCGTAGACTTGCTTATTGAAAAATACGGAATACCTTCTTTTATAAAGATTGATGTGGAAGGTTATGAATTAGAGGTACTTAAAGGACTTACTACGGCAGTTCAAATGATAAGTTTTGAATATACCGTTCCCGAGCAGCCCGATCGAGCTATAATGTGTCTGGACCGCATTGAAAAATACAATCCGAAAATCGAGTGCAATTATAGTATTGGGGAGGACCTTGTATGGGCGCTAAATGCGTGGGTCTCACCTGGCCAAATGAGAACTCATATTTTAACTACGGAATTTAACGACACCTGCTTCGGAGACATTTATGTACGTTCCCGGAAGTAAATAAAATCATTGAGACCATTTTTTTCAATCGTAATTCCTTTATTTAACTGTGCAGCATCACTTCAGCATACGCTGGACAGTATTTTATTACAATCCTTCCGGGACTACGAAATTGTTTTCATCGATGGCGCCTCTGCCGATGACACTTTACAAATTATCGACGCCTTCAGGATGCTCAATAGCACTGCAGGAGTAAAACTTGTTTCTGAAAAGGATAATGGTATTTATGATGCGATGAATAAAGGTGTAAAAATAGCTACAGGCGAATGGCTCTACTTTATGGGGAGTGATGATACATTCTGTTCAGCAAAAGTCCTCCTGGAAGTTTATGAAGAGATACAAAAAAAAGATGCAGACCTTATCTACGGAAATGTTTACGGAGCAATAACTAATATAGGATACATCTACGACACCAGGGCAAAAGTTTTGTCGACAGGGATACACCACCAAAGCGTATTTTACAAAAGCAATCTTTTTGAGGTTTTGGGTGAGTATAACCGGGAGTTTAAAATAGCCGCGGACTATGATTTTACCCTTAAAGTTTTCCTTAATGAGCGGTATAGCACAAGGTATATCAACAAAACCATAGCATATTATGGGGAAAACGGGTATAGCTCTCAAAATTTCGACTACAAATTTTTCAGTGGGCATTATAGGATTCTGGCGCGCAACGGTGCAACGGAAAAAATAGATTCACCTCAAAATTGCCTCGACAGTTCTATTTACTGCTGTTTGTACCTTGCCAAAGCGAAAAAAAATATGGGTGTTGCTTGGGGAAACTTACTATATTATATAACAGCGGCAAAGGGCCTGACACTGTATTTCAGGGTCAAAACATTATTACGTATGCTCATGTGGAGCATAAGGTCCAATTGAAAAACACCCCAATGAGAACACGAGCTGAAACCTTATTAATCACCCTAAAGTTAATTTTCTATTATGGAATTCCTTCTCATATCCTCTATTTTGGAGAATCGCTCGGGGACAATCTCCTGCTGACGACATTATCATCAGCGTTGGTTGAACGTGGGTATAAAAACATCTGGATAAAATGTAATCAGGAAGACATTTTTAAGTATAACCCATCAATCAGTAAAGTGTTACCCTTCGATTTTCTACTTTCAATACGTTTATTAAGGTTGTTTGGGACAAAACTTGTTTCCCCGGTTTACACTTATTACATCCATGAAAAAGACCAGGACGCAATCCCTCCGAAGCACATAGTTTTAGAGATGGCAGATTGTTTAGGATTGACCGGGCCGATAATCAACAAACCGATTTTTAATCTCGATCCGGCAGAAGAGAAAAAGGGCCGCATATTCCCCCGGCAAATAGCGATCGTAACTTCAACTTCCGGGGCCAAAATACCGATGCTAAACAAAGAATGGTCCATTGACAATTATCAGCAAGTGGTCGACAGCCTTTGCGAAAGCTATAACTTTATACAGTTAGGGGATCCCGCCGGCGCCCCGCTCAAAAATGTCCTTGACATGAGGGGGGCAACAACTATTAGAGAAAGTGCAGCCATCCTGAAAAATTCGATGCTTCTGGTAACTCATGTAGGGTTTATGATGCATTTAGCACGAGCGGTCGATTGCAGGGCGGTTATTATTTATGGGGGGCGAGAAAAACCCTGGCAATCCGGATACGAGTGTTTTGAAAATATTTCCAGCGCCCCCCCCTGCTCACCTTGCTGGTTGCACAATAAATGCGATTTTGAAAGGAAGTGCATGACGGTAATCTCTGCGGACTTAGCTGTAAAATCAATTAACATTCAATTAAGGCTCTATGGCACCTCTTTAGCAGCGGAAATATTGAATAATTAAAGCATGTTATCTGTAATCATTCCAACCTACAACCCCGATCAGAGCAGACTTGACCTTACACTTGACAGTCTGAAAAAACAAACCTTGCCATTTGACCGTTGGGAGCTAATTATTATTGATAACAATTCGTCTTTGCCTGTTAGCAAAATGGTCGACTTGAGCTGGCATCCGAACTGGCGCATAATATTTGAACGACGGCAGGGATTAACCTACGCGCGGACAAAAGGTTTTTTAGAAGCTTCGGGAGATATTCTCATAATGGTAGATGACGATAATATGTTGCATACCGACTACCTCAGTCATACATTGCAAATCTTTAGTGAATATCCGTTTATGGGGGCTGCCGGGGGGAAATCAATCCCACAGTTTGAACTTGAGCCACAGGTCTGGCTGAAAGAATTTTATGGAAATTTAGCGCTTAGAGATTTGGGCGAGGAAATTCTTGTTGATACCTGGAATAATACCTACCCGCGCGCTGCCCCTATTGGAGCAGGCATGGCCATCAGGAAACATGCATTGGACGGGTATATCAGTAAAATCACCTCAAATAAGAATGTCATTGCAGACCGGCAGGGCTCATCTTTAAGTTCAGGCGGGGATAACGATATCGTCCTGGAAATCCTTAAAGGCGGCTACCAGTCTGGTTATTTCCCATCTCTGACACTTACCCACATCATTTCCCGGGAAAGAACGAATTTCACCTACCTGGTCAGGCTGCTGAATAATATGAATAAGTCATGGGTAATGCTGCTCGCTTCCCATGGTATTTGCCCGTGGAAGAAAATCCCGGCTTGGTCTGTACCGTTAAGAAAAGCAAAGGCATGGTTTACTTATAAAGCCTGGTCGAACAAAGTAAACTATATCCGCTGGAGCGGCGCATGCGGGACGTTTGATGGCTTATCCGAAATTGATTAGATGACTGACAAAAGAAATGCATTTGATTTGCTAAGGTTGTTACTGGCCGCATGTGTACTTATTGGCCATGCAATTTTAATAGGAGGCTATGAGTTACAGGATCCCCTGGCGTTGTTTTCAAAAGGGCAGACAAATTTACCGGAATTCGGCGTAATGGGTTTTTTTGCCCTTAGCGGTTATTTAATTACCGCCAGCTTCGAGCGCTGCAAAAGTCTGGTAACTTTTGCCAGCCACCGCCTGTTAAGAATCTTACCCGCCTTTTGGGTTTGCCTGCTCGTGACCGGTTTTATTTTGGCTCCTTTAATCTACGTCCTGGAAGGGAACCCGGTCTCAAATTTTCAATTTACAGGCCCCGGAAGTGCAACAGGCTACGTAGTTAAAAATTCCCTCCTTAAAATCAGACAATGGGGGATTAAAGACGTTCTTGACCATGCACGCTACCAGGCCTCATTGGATGGTAGCTTGTGGAGCCTGTACCCCGAGATGCAGTGCTACTGCTTAACATTGGTTGCAGGTATTTCCGGGCTCTTTAATAAAAATAAAGTCCTATACATGTTATTTGCAGCTACAATCTTTGTTTTCTTTGCCATTAATTTCAATTTTTCGAAGAACTTCGGGCCGACGTTCCTGATCCTTTCCCCGGCCTTTAAATTATATGTTTCTTATTTGGCAGGGACACTCATTTATATGTTCCCTAAGTGGTTGATCTTCGACCGGAAAGGTACAGTTTTCCTTGTTGTTTTCACTTTAATGCTCGTCAGGTTTGGCGGATATAACATGATATCACCAGTGCTGGTCGCCATGACGCTTGTCAATGTTTTCGGCCTGTTTAAGTTCACCCTCAGATACGATGTTTCGTACGGGGTTTATATTTATAGTTTTCCTGTGCAGCAACTACTTTTTCAGCTTTTCGGTAACCATCTGAGTGTTTTGTTTTTTATCCTTTTTTCCTTTTCCGTAGCTATACCGATGGGTTTTTTGAGCTATATTTTCGTGGAAAGGCCGTTTATCAATTTTAAAAATAAAGCTAATCTTAAGTTACAGTGACGAATTCTTTTTCATACAGCATCAATCTAAGGTATGATTATCGCTGAACCATTGGGCGGGCTCGCCAACCGAATGAGGGTGATAGCTTCGGCGATCTTGCTGCAGCAAAAATTAAATACCAAGCTGATCGTTATCTGGAACGAGAATTATGAATTAAATTGTCCCTTTAATTTGTTATTTGAAGATTGCCCGGCGTTTACGATCCAGTCAAAAGAACGAAAATACAATTATATTAAAAGCTCTAACCAGACCACGCCTGGAAAAAAAATCCAGGCCGCATTTGTTAATAAATTAATCGGGATAGATTATTGTATACTTGATAATGATTTTTATAACCTGGTTTTCAAAGGGAAACTGGATGTTTACTTTGCCGCAAAAAATCACGGAATTACATACATCCAGACCTGTCAGGCATTCGGGGAAACCTTAAATGCACTTTCCTATTTCAAACCCGTTTTATCTGTCCGTGAAAAAATTCGTGATGTAGCCCGTCAGATTACCGCCTGTACAATCGGCGTTCATATCAGGAGGACTGACCACGACAATTCAATAAAATACAGTCCAATCGATTTGTTTGTACAAAAAATGCAGGCAGCAATGGCTGCTTGCAAAAAGACAACATTCTTCCTTTGTACAGATGACCCGGAAGTGGAAAAAATTGTCACCTCTTTTTTTTGCGAAAAAGTTATTGTTCATAAAAAAGAGCGTAGCAGGCAAACTGTCCGGGGAATGCAGGACGCCGTAGTTGATTTGTATTGCCTGTCAGCAACCAGTAAAATATTAGGATCTTATTGGAGTTCATTTGCCGAAATTGCCGCCGCACTTAATAATATTGAGCTCGAAATTGTGAGGATACCAGAATAAATTAATGCTTTCCATTCATCCTAAATATATACGATAACAATGTCCGTAATCGGAAAATTAATATACAGGCTTTATTTCCAACGCAAAAACGCGCGGGCAACTTTAAAAAAATTTGGTGGGGAAAAAAATTACCTGGGTATGCTGGCTGCGGAACAGGAAATGAAGTCCTATGCTTTAAACGATTTAGAAATAAACAGCGGTTTTAGTTTTAACGGGAAGTTCAAAATAAATTTTTTAACCGGCGACAGGTTTATTCATCAGACATTATTTTGTACCTATAGTTATTTTAAATTTTTAACACCGGCGGAATCGGGTAACTTTTCTGTTAATTATTACAGTGACGGGACCTTAAGCGGCGCCACACTGGCGATTCTAAAAAAAAGGTTCCCAAATATCCGGGTGATCGATGTTGATCAAACCAAGTTGGCCATTCAAAGTCGTTTGCCTGAATCCGAATTCCCATACCTGAATAAAAAGATAAACGCCCTTCCCTTATTTAAAAAACTGATCTACCCGCATCTCGAAAACGACGGATTATCCGCTTTTTTCGATTCCGATATGCTTTTTATAAAAAAGCCCATAGAATTTTTAAATTGGCTTCATGAAAAGTATGATCAAAGCAACAGAGCCTTCGGCATTCACGATGTAAGCCGAAGTTATGGTTACAGTGAATCGGAGATTTTAAAAATTTGGCCCATCCCCGTAAGAAACAATATTAATTCAGGAATGTACGCCCTGTATAGCGAACGTATGGATTTCTCGTTTATTGAAAGTATGGTAAAAGCGTTTGAGGATAACTTCGGGTCACAATACTATTTAGAACAGCTGATTACGGCAATCATTCTGGAAAAATCAACTGACCTTTATCTTGCCCCGAAATCCAGCTATATTGTTTTACCCACGGAGGACCAGGTAGAAAATCAAATCGGCACCCTACATCATTATGTTGACGAGTCCAAAGAATTCTATTTCAAAAAAAGCTGGAAAAAACAGGTATTAACATAAAACGCATTCCGGAAACCATATCATCCGCCGCCTACTTATAGTTGAAAACAACAATAACAGAACACAACGTTACCCCCCTGGTCTCCATCTGCATGCCGGCATATAATTGTGAAAAATATATCGGGGAAACGCTAAGGTGTCTATGTGCTCAAACATATCCTTCCATTGAAATCATTGTCGTCGATGATGGTTCAACTGATGCGACAATCCTAAAAATAAAAAACGTTGAGGATACCAGGATTACATGCATAAGTGTTGCCAACACCGGGGCATCAGGCGCAAGGAATATAGCTTACGGGCATTCAAAAGGGCAGTACATCATCTTTTTTGATGCCGATGATTTTGTCAAACCGGACTTTGTCACACTGCAATTAAAAAAAATTAACAATAGATGCGACGTGATCGTTTTATCGGCATGGGGACGTTTTTATAATGATAATATCGGCAGTTTCAATGAGGTGCCGATACCGTATGAAGAGATGGTTCTCGAAGAATGGATCAGTTATTACTGGTATAACAGCAGCCCAATGACAACACCGGGCAGAGCCCTGGTTCCAAAAAAACTTATTGAAAAAGCGGGGCTTTGGAATGAAACCCTGAGTCTGAATGATGATCTTGAATTTTATACGAGGCTTTTTATACAGGCTGAAAAGATAATGTTTAACCATGATGCATTTTTCTATTACCGATCAGGAATTGATGGTTTATCCAGTAAAAAAGGATTAAGTGCCTACCAGTCTTTATTTGATTCGGTACGATTATCTACCGAACTCGTATTAAAGGAAATGCCGTACACCCAGTCTGTAAGACAGGGGTGTGCGAATCTTTGGCAAAGCTTTGTTTACGAAGTTTACCCCAGAGAGCAGCAAATGGTCAAAATTGCCGAGCATAAAATCAGGGAGTTGGGTGGCGCAAAAATCCCTTACCCATCAGGGGGATATACTAAATTCGCCGCCTTATTGATTGGATGGAAACTAACAAAAATGCTAAAACAAATATTTAACGATGCCTGACGAATTAATCAACTATATCGGATCATATACCAACAGCGAAGCACATAACGACTATTTGTTTGAGCATTTTAAACATAAAACTGACACTATTAAATTTCTTAAGGATCACCGGGATTATATCGAAGCCGAAAATTTAGGCTTCGGAGAAAGGGCATTTACCTACATGTGGTATTTAATGATAAAGCACATTGAGATAAGCGGGATGAATCCTGTTTTTTTAGAAATAGGCGTCTTTAAAGGGCAAATAGTTTCGCTGTGGAGTTTGATTGCTAAACAGTTAAATATTACCGCTAAAGTTTATGGCATAACCCCATTGACAGGCAACCCTGTTCAAAAATATCCGTTAATCAGAAGAATATTAGCCAGGGTTTCAAAAAGATACAGGGACAACATGGTTAGTGGAAATCATTATGAGGATTCAGATTATTTTAATATCATTAGAAACTTGTTCAGCCATTTTGACCTGGACTTTAACCTTGTTAAATTGATAAAGGGGTATTCCACTGATGCCACCATTATCGAGCGTGTTTCGACGCAAAGGTTCGCTATAATTTATGTCGACGGTGACCATACCTTTGAAGGCGTGCTACATGATATAAAACAGTATGCTTGCCTGGTCGAAAAAGGCGGATTCCTGGTTATGGATGACGCCTCCTGTAATATACCCGGGACTAAATTCTGGAAGGGCCATAAATCGGTATCAGATGCCTGCAAAATAATTGATAAAATGCAATTTAAAAATATATTAAATATCGGTCATAACCGGGTTTACCAAAAACTATAATGGCAAGGTGTAAAATATATATTTTCACTTATAAAAGAAACCATCTACTACCCCGCGCGGTGCAAAGCCTGATTGGCCAACACTTTAAAGACTGGATCTGCGAGGTACATAATGATTGCCCGGAGGATATGTTTCCATCCCAATACGTGGAATCATTGAACGATCCCCGTTTTTTTGTAAAAAACCATTCGCGCAACCTTGGCGCTACTGCAAGTTTTAACCTGGCCTTCAAAGACTGCGAAGAAGATTATGTCAGCATCCTCGAAGACGATAACTGGTGGGAGCCGGATTTTTTAACGGAAATGATTTTTGTAATGGATAAAAATCCGACCATAAAGATTGCCTGGAGCAACATGCGTATATGGAAAGAAGAAGCAAATGATCAATGGGTAAATACCTGTGCGACCACATGGCCGGTTAACCGCGAGGATTCTTTTTTCGACTGGCCGGATTTCCGGCAGGCAATGGGTGCGTTACACTCCAACGGTGCCATGTTGTACAGGGGTAAATTCGCAAAAAAATATACCGTTCCTGATACTTGCGATTTTAGCATGATGGAAAGCGCGAGAGAAAGAACCTTCGAGTTTCCTATTTATCTTAAAAATAAGCCATTGGCCAATTTTTCACAGACTCTACAAACGAATCGCTCCGAAGACCCGCTGGTTTGGACAAACTGTCAGCTCATGCTACTGGGTAGTTTTATTCAGGCATCCGGCAATCAAAAAAAAACATTTTGTGAAACGTTGTTGTTTTACCGCAGAAAAAAGCCCTCTCCCGTTGCCAATTTCTTTTTGGTAACCATTTTTATTTTAAAAGACGCATCCTTTATGAAGTGTTTCAGCTTCGGTGATTGGCTTATTTTTATCCGGTGGCTTTTAAAAAATGGCCTTAAATTATCCCGGTTAAAAAGAAAACTAAGGTCGGGCCAAGATGTCTATGACCGGCTCCTCTCACATACCATTCATCTCAATCAATCTGTTCCGCATCAATCAACCAGATGAAATATAAAATTGGGATATTGTCACAATCGCATCTCTGCCGCAATCCACGTGTTTTAAAAGAAGCAATTACACTAAGTAAAAATGGCTATGAGGTCTGCATTTTGAACGTCGTATTTTCAAAACAGTTGCAACAACAGGATTTCGACCTTGTAGTGGACTATCCATCAATCAGTATCCAAAATGTCTCCGATCTTTCACTGAACAACTTTTATACCTTTTGCGATAAAGTAATTTTCAGACTCGGCGGTTTCTTTGTTAAATATCTGAAAATCGATAATCCAATGGCTTTAGGCTATGGAACGCATAAACATTTAAAAAAAAGCAAGGGCCTCAACGCTGATTTGTATATCTGTCATCAGGAATTGGCTGCGTATACAGGTACCAGGCTTATAAAAGCAGGTCGAAACGTAGCGTTTGACCTGGAAGACTGGTATTCAGCTGACCTTTTGCCAGCGGCCAGGGAAAAAAGGCCGGTCCGGTTGTTAAAAAAAATAGAATATATTGCCCTGACCCAGGGTTTGTTTTGCACCACTACCTCTCATGCTTTGGCAGATGAACTGGCGCGCGTTTACAAAAGCAAGAGACCGGAGGTGATCTATAACGTTTTTCCTTTTCAGGGCGATCTTCATAAAAGGCGAAAGAATTTTGCAAAATCCTTAAATCTGTTTTGGTTCTCACAGACTATCGGCCCGGGACGGGGTATCGAGGAGTTTATTGCATTGCTGAAATATCTGAACACCAAAATATCCCTGAATTTACTTGGTACTGCTGACCCCGTCTATAAGAAAAAGCTGCTTTCTTTAATTCCCAAACGGCATGAACTATATTTCCACGACCTGGTGGGGGAAAACGAACTTGCTCAAAAAATCTCAGATTTTGATATCGGGCTCGCTTTAGAGCTTGATCACCCTCCAAGCAGAAACTTTACAGTAACGAACAAATTTTTTCAATACCTGCAGGCAGGCTTGCCCGTTATCGCCACGGAAACCGCAGGTCAAAAAGAGATTTTTACCAAATTTAAGCCCGGCTTTATGTTACCCCAACACCCTGCAAAGGCTGATATTGACAGATTAATAGCCTGGCTCAATAACCCCAATGCTATACAAGCGGCGCGAACAGCGGCAGGAGCTGCGGCCCTGTATTTTTCATGGGATGCGGAATCCTCCAAAATATTACGTTTAACATCAAATGCACTTGAGCTCAAAAATCAGTTTACAGATTAGCCTTTCCCCGGGGGATTATTTACATAGTAAATATTTACTAAAACATCAGCTTGATATTTTATCAGGCCAGGTGGACGAAATATTATTAACAGTAGATACCAGACCCAGTAAGGGACGGTTTAGCAAGGATTGGGACCTTTATAAAGAGCGGCTTAACCATTTTCTAAAAGAGGAAATAGAAACGGCGTACAAAGTCCGGATTGTATTTGTCGACTATAGTACAGCTGTAAAATCAGCGATTGCGAGATATTTTTTTGGAAAGAACTATATCCCCGATAAGGACTTCAGAGGCGGACCATTTTATGCTTACTTTTTTGGGTTATTCGCGGCAGCCAATGATTTGGTTTTTCATTTAGATTCAGATATGTTTTTGGGCGGTGGTAGTCAGGTTTGGGTAAAAGAAGCTGCCGCCTATTTTGAAAATGACAATTCCTGTTTCATTGTCTCCCCTCTCCCGGGTCCGCCGCATCCGAAGGATATATTAATTAACCAGGTCATAAAGCATAAAATAGCCCCTTACACCTATGCGTTTGACGGAATGAGCACAAGAATATTCATGATTGATAAAGCCCGATTTAAAACACAAAAATTATTACCAAAAAAACCAAAAATCCGCGGTCAAATAAAAGCGATTGTTCAGGGGAACTCCAACGCCGACCTGCCGGAACATATCATTTCGATTTATTTAAAAAATAACGGGCTTGAACGAATCGATTTTTTAGGACAGGGGAAGGGGCTGTGGTCATTGCACCCTCCCTTCCGTACGAAGACTTTTTACGAAAACCTGGAAACGATAATAACTAATATTGAATCCGGTAACTTACCTGAAAAACAAAAGGGTTTTTATGATATCATTGACGAGATTTGTGATTGGACAGAGGCGCGCGAAACGCTTAAAAACAAACGGTGGTTTAATTGAAAAATTATGAAAACGCTGCTAAACAAGGTCCTGAGGCTTTTTTTATCGGAACAAAAAATCTGGGAGCTTAAAAACAGGTACCATATAACATCAATGGAATGGACTTTACTGAACGTAAAAAAACTTGGTTATTTTCCTCTATTCGCGGTTGATGCAGGTGCTTTTGATGGCGGGTGGACCATGATGTTTAAGAAAATTTTTCCCTCGGCCAATGTTTTAATGATTGAAGTCCAGCAGGATAAAGCCGATGCCTTGGAGGTTGTCTCAGGCACCCTGCCGGGGACGCGCTATCACATTGGCCTTTTAGGTTCAGCAAGCGGTAAGGAAGCCGTTTTTCACATAAATGAGACAGTAAGCAGCGTTCTCGAAGAATAGAAGCCAAACACCTTTAAAAAAGAATCCCGGCGGCTGGAAGCATTAGACAATATCATCCCAAATAGCAGCAACAATTTCAAACTCCCAGATTTTATTAAACTTGATGTTCAGGGTTACGAATTGGAGGTTTTGAAAGGCGCCTCAAATATTTTGGAAAGTATACAGTTTATCCTCTGCGAAGTATCGTTAATAGAAGTTAACAAAAACAGCCCCTTAATTGCTGAGGTAATTAGATTTTGGGACGAAAGGGACTTTATAACTTATGATATTTGCTCGTTTATCAGAAGGCCTTTGGATAAAGCTCTATGGCAAACAGATATCCTTTTTATCAGAAAAACACACTCTTTAATTCAAAATAAATATTGGGACTAAAAAGGGTTTTGATTATCTCCCCCTACTTTCCCCCGTCAAATACGGCAGATTTACAACGCATAAGGATGAGCCTGCCTTATTTTAAGCAGTTTGAATGGGACGCAACGATCGTAGCCGTTGATGAAAAATATGGTGACGTCGTGCAGGATGATTTACTTACCGAAAGTTTACCGGCTGACTTAAAAATTTATAAAGTAAATGCCTTTAGCAAATCGATTACTGCAAAAGTTGGGTTGGGCAGTCTTGCGTTGCGCTCACTATGGCCTTTTTTAAAAAAGGTGAATGAGATTTTAAAAAAGGAGCGGTTTGATCTTATTTATTTTTCAACAACCCAGTTCCCGCTGTGTATTTTAGGCGCTTATTGGAAAAAACGTTTTGGTGTTCCTTACGTAATTGATATGCAGGACCCATGGCATTCTGAATATTATCAAGATAAGTCCAAGGATCAGCGCCCTCCTAAATACTGGTTTTCCTACCGTCTGCATAAATTTCTGGAACCTATCGCGATGAAAGCGGCGAGCGGGCTGATCAGCGTATCGCCCGATTATATCAGCGATTTAAAAAACAGGTACCCGTCCATAAAAGACATACCGTCGGCCGTTATTACTTTTGGCGCGTTTGAACCGGATTTGAAAATAGCAAATGATAATCGGCATAAATTTGAACCCTTGCTGCAAACCGGGTTTATCAATATTGTGTACGCCGGCCGCGGTGGCATGGATATGCAAAAAGCTGTTACTCCAGTATTCCTGGCATTAAAAAAAGGGTTGGCCGAAGATGCAGCGGTATTCAGCAAGCTACGGTTTTATTTTATAGGTACAAGTTATGCACCTGCAGGAACGGGTAAACCCACAATTTTACCACTGGCGAAAAAAATCGGGGTCGATTCGCAGGTGGTGGAGATAACTGACCGCATCAGTTATTATCATACTTTACTAACCTTGCAACAGGCAGACGCTTTATTTATACCCGGTTCAGACGATCCAAAATATACGGCTTCGAAAATCTATCCATATCTAATGACAGGCAAACCGTTAATGGCAATTTTTAACGATCGCAGCAATGCCTCCGGAGTGATAAAGGCCTGTTCAAACGATGCAGTACTATTGACCTTCGAGGAAGATCCGGGTTGTTTGACGGATAGCATTCATCAGACTTTAACAAACTGGGCCGTTGGCCGGCTAAAGCCAATCACGCTGACTGCAATTTTTAAAAACTACAGCGCCGAAGAACTCACAGGCAGACAGGTTAAGCTGTTTGAAAGGGCTATTGAATATTCTTCAGCAGGAATAATAACCGGAGTAGTTAAGATCAAATGAAGAAGTTGGCAATTATTACAACCCACCCGATTCAATATTACGCCCCGGTGTTCAAACTTTTATCTGAGCGTCAGCGGGTTGCCATAAAAGTATTTTATACACTGGGCCAACAAGCAACGGACTTGCCTGACAAGGGATTTAAACAAAATATTAGTTGGGACCTTCCTTTATTGGATGGCTACGAATTTGAATGGCTTAAAAATACAGCAAACTCGCCGGGTTCCCATCACTTTAAAGGAATCGTTAACCCCGATGGCATTTCACGGATAAGACAATACCAGCCTGATGCTTTACTTGTTTTTGGCTGGGCCTATTACGGTCACCTAAAAATCATTCATCATTTCAGCAATAAAGTGCCAGTTTACTTTCGCGGCGATTCAACCATGCTGCTGAAGTCCGGCATACTCAAACAAATGCTGCGCACTGTTTTTCTAAAGTGGGTTTATAGGCATATCGATCATGCATTTTATGTCGGTATGAATAATAAACACTATTTTGAAGAGTACGGGCTAACCGGGCGTCATCTCAGCTTCGCGCCACATGCTGTAGACAATGAAAGATTTGCCGCAGACAGGACCCCGGAAGCCGGCGAACTGCGTTCGTCGCTTGGCCTCAACTCACACGACATCCTGGTGCTGTACGCCGGAAAATTCGAACCGGTTAAGAATTTACCATTGCTGTTATCCGCATTTTCGATTTTGGACAGGCGGAATGTTCATTTACTCCTCGCAGGAAGCGGCAGCAGTGAAGAAGAGCTTCGAACCGCAGCGGCCGGGCGGGGAAATATTCATTTTACTGGTTTTAAAAATCAGTCTTATATGCCGGTGCTCTACCAGGCCGCCGATCTGTTTTGCCTGTCATCGAAAAGTGAAACGTGGGGATTAAGTGTCAATGAAGCGATGGCGTGTGGAAAAGCTATACTAACATCAGACCAGGTGGGTTGCGCCGCGGACCTGGTAAATAGTAAGAGAAACGGCGCTGTTTTTGAAAGTGAAAACGTGAACAGCCTGGTCGAAAAACTAAAACAAATGAC
This sequence comes from Mucilaginibacter flavidus, assembly GCF_024055575.1. Lineage (GTDB taxonomy): Bacteria > Bacteroidota > Bacteroidia > Sphingobacteriales > Sphingobacteriaceae > Mucilaginibacter > Mucilaginibacter flavidus. The sequence continues at coordinate 226,776 of NZ_JAMXOE010000006.1, forward strand.
GGAAAACAGGGACTTATTGGTTACATTCGGGCAGCAATCAAGTTCCATTATTAAATCGTGGAATTTCGATGAAATTGCACAAGCCATCGAAAATAAATTACTTTGTGAAGACAGCTCCGGTGACCGGGGAAATTCCACGCATTTATGAATCAAGAAAATGACTACGCGAAGCACCTGTTACTGTTTCTGCCATGGATTGCTTCCTGGGTCTTCTCATTTTCACCTGTCACGTCGTTCCTGGTAGCCTGGTCAGGTTCATTTTTTATTTTTTATGTTACGCTAACCGGGAAAATCAAAGCGTTGCCGCAGGACCGAAGCATTCCCGAACAGATTATGCGGCCGATATTCATCATCCAGATAATTTTCGCCGGCTATATGAGTTGCACCTCGATCTTTTATTTTCTAAATATAATGGGCTACCAATACCTGCAGCAGGTAAAAGGTATATTACTGGTCGATCCGGAAAAATTAGCGCTTACAGCACAATGCCAGCGTTATTATTGCCTGGGGCATGCCGCTTTTGTTTCAGGCATATTGATATTTATGAACTACCCGGTGAAACAAAAATATTATATAGAACCCGGAAAATTAGCCGGCCTGGTGATGAAAACAGCCATCGTTTCATTCCCGGTTTCAATCATCTTTCAACGGCTTCCCGGGCTGGCGCAATTTTATTTCCAGCTCAGCTCGCTCAGCTTTATTGCGGGCACCCTGGCGCTTGCCTTTGCTATCCCATTGCACAAATTACCGAACACGATAATTTGCCTGGCGTTTTATCTTTTTAATTTTTACCAGGCTTTCATTTCGGGCTTTAAAGAACCTATTATTCTCAGCGTATTAATTTTAGGGCTGTTTCTCTATCCCAGCTATAAAAAATTAGTCACCATAATATTCGGACCGGTATTGATTTTGTTATTCATATTCCTGCCTTCCTACGTCGCCAGTTTCCGTCAAAATGCCTGGTCAGGCGAAGAAACCGCGGAAGATGCTTCCAAAATTGCATTGGATGCCACTTTGAATAATAAGGATGATACTAACTGGGATTTCCTAGTCTATCGGCTGAGTGAAATCGATATGTTTACTTCATTCGTTAAATCGACACCGCAAAACGTAGATTATTACGGCACACAATTGCTCAAGCAGTCCGGCATCGCACTCATTCCCCGTATTTTCTGGCCTGCGAAACCCAGCACAGAAGATTTGGTTATGGAGCGGGTATATGATGCACGGGTGGTTAACCGGAGCTCAGATGTTTCTGCTAAACCTGCTTTTATTGTAGATGCCTACTTATCGTATGGCGGGGTCGGTGTCTTTATATTCCTTTTTGCATACGGTGCTATCGCACAATGGATAGACGGTAAGGCAGAGGGCCTCTTTGGCGGTTATATTTTAGGTACGGCTCTTATCTTCAGCGGGCTTTTCCAGATATTCTGGCGTGGTCTGAGCTTTGAATTTTTAATTAATTCAGTATTTTGGAGTTATATAACCATGCACATCATATTTAAGTTGCTGCGCTCAAAAAATATACTTAAAGAAATATGAAGGTTTTACAAATCTGCGCAGCTTATAAACCTGCATATATTTATGGGGGACCGACCATGTCGGTAGCTATGCTTTCCGAGCATTTGGCAAAGTCGGGAATCTATACGGAGGTTTACGCAACAACCGCCAACGGGAAGGAAGAATTGCCGGTTGAGCCCGGGAAACCTGTAATTGTGGACGGCGTAATGGTTACTTATTTTAAACGGCTTACAAAAGACCACAGCCATTTTTCCCCGGCACTTTTTAAAAAATTGTCGCGGGAGGCAAGGGGATTTGATGTGATCCATATCCATGCCTGGTGGAATTTGGTGTCGTTGTTTGCCTGCGCAATCGCCGTTATACGAAAGGTGCCTGTAGTTATATCACCAAGAGGTACCTTAAGTATCTATTCATTTAACAATAAAAACACTGGTAAAAAATCATTCGTTCATTACATGATAGGCAGGCGGCTGCTAAATAGCTGCCACATACACGTAACCTCTGCATATGAAGCTGTGGCAATAACTGACATCGTTAAACCCAAAACTATCACCAACCTGCCAAATTTTGTAAAGCTGCCGCTAAAACCGACGGCGGTGCAAGTTGACCCAAGCATTTTCAGGCTGATATTTTTTTCCAGGATAGAGCAGAAAAAAGGGCTGGATATTTTGCTCAATGCATTACCTGGCGTCGATTTTCCCTATACCTTAACGATTGCAGGCGATGGCGATACCAACTATATCCACACCTTAAAAGCGCTGGCGGATAAAAACAGGGTTGCAGCCAATATCAATTGGATTGGCTTTAGGGGCGATGAAAAATTTAGGCTGCTCGCCGGGCATGATCTGCTGGTATTGCCCTCGCACGATGAAAATTTTGGCAACGTGGTCATAGAAAGCCTAAGCGAGGGAACCGCTGTATTGACAACCCCCCGTGTGGGTTTGGCCGGATATATTATCACAAATAATTTTGGATGGGTATGCGAGCCTGATGCCGAATCATTAGGCATTATGATCAACACTATTTACCCAAATAAAGAGAAACTCGGGATCATACGTTCAACTGGCCCCCGCATCATCAGGAAAGATTTTGATGAAAATAAGTTGGTACAACGCTACACCGAAATGTATAATAAGATTATCAATGGCTGATTACCAGGATTACGGGTTCCATAGTGGTGGCCCCACGCACAACCTGGGTTACCAGTTGGATGAACTGTTGGGAATGATTGATAAACCTAAAAATCAATACATCCTTGATCTGGGCTGCGGCAACGGTTACCTTGTGAATTACTTGGTCGGACAGGGTTACAATGCCTATGGGACGGATGCCTCCGAAGAAGGTATTACAATCGCAAAAGAAACAAACCCCGGCCGCTTTTTTGTGCAGGACTTATCATCTGGTACCCTGCCGTCACAACTGCAGGAAATACCCTTTGATACTATTATATCAACCGAGGTGATCGAGCATTTATACAACCCGCAGGCCTTTATTGATTTTTGTAAACAACAGCTACAACCAGGTGGTGAGCTTATTATCACAACGCCCTACCACGGATATCTAAAAAATTTAACACTGAGTATTTTTAACAAATGGGACAGCCATATGGACCCTCTATGGCTGGGCGGCCATATCAAATTATGGTCCAGAAAGACCTTGACAAGAGCTTTAACGAATTCCGGGTTCACCATTACCAGATTCAGGGGGTGCGGGAGATTTCCTTATTTTTGGAAAAGCATGATTATTAAGGCAAGGCTCTAATGACCACTCAGTTTTCATTTATCATCATCACATACAACGAAGAAATTCACCTGCCCCGGCTGCTGGCATCAATTAAAAATCTTGACGCGCCAGTTTTCGTGTTAGATTCCGGCAGTACGGATGCTACTGTCGCAATCGCAAAAGACTTTGGCGCGACGGTTTTACAACATGCCTTCGAAAACCATCCCAAACAATGGGATTTCGCGCTAAAGAATTTTGACGTCAGGACGCCTTGGGTAATTTGCCTGGACGCCGACCAGGTAGTTACCCCGGAGCTAAACAGCCGGCTAAGTTCCTTCAATGATGCAGATTACCGGGAGATAAACGGTATTTACTTTAACCGCAAAAACTATTTCAAGGGCCGCTGGGTCAGGAATGGCGGCTACTCCCCTTTTTATCTATTAAAAATGATACGTTTTGGTACCGGTTATTCCGATCTGAATGAGAATATGGATCACCGGCTAATCGTCCCGGGGAAGACTGTTATTTGGAAAGAAGGCTTTATTATCGAGGAAAATTTAAAAGAAAACAAAATCAGCTTTTGGATAGCCAAACACAACCGTTATAGTGATTTGGTAGCGCAGGAAGAAGTCGAGCGCCTGATGCAAATGCGTACGCAAACAGTAAACCCACAATTTTGGGGTACGCCGGATGAGCGTACTGCCTGGCTGAAACAACTTTGGTGGAGGTTGCCGCGGTATGTCAGGCCAATGCTTTATTTTATGTATCGTATCTTTTTCCAGCTGGGCATTTTAGACGGGCGTACCGGAGTAATTTTTCATTTCCTGCAGGCCTTTTGGTTCCGCCTGGTAGTCGATATCAAGATAGATGAAATATTAAAACAAGAGGAAGACACCAAAATTCCTCCCGAAAATAATTCATCGCCAGTGAAATTTGTGCTGGTATTTATTGCCCTGTTCGCCGTGTTTTATTATTTTAATATAATTTATTTCGGTCTTACTTCGCCGGGCAATCATTATAGTGCGTTCCTGGCAACCCATCTCAATTATATCCGCGGTTTAAGGTGGTTGCTATTAAAAAGCACCGTACAGGTGCTTGGCTTGTTTGGGTATACCGCCATCAGCAATGATTATGAATTATTGGTACCCGGGCACCAGGTCCTCGTGTTGGTTTATTCCTGCCTTGGGCTCGGCGTAATGAGCTTCTTTGCTGCGTTTGTACTCGCCTACCCCATAAAGTTTAAATCAAAAATCATCTTTCTCTTAAGCGGTCTGCTTGGTATACAGATTTTAAATGTCACCAGGTTGGTGTTGCTGGCGTTGTTCTGGAGCAGCCGTGAAAACAGGCTTATTGACCACCACACCATATTTAATATCATCTTATATATAATAATCTCCATAACGCTTTACTTCTGGGTAAAACGAAACGACGGTACAATACTTAACTCATGAAAAAACTTTCCATTTTTGGGTTTGCCTTATTCTTTTCAATCATGCTAAGCCATGCGCAATCAGTGTACCTGCCATATTCCTACCAGCTCGATCAAAAATTCAATCCGGTCATTTATTCGGTTAAAAGTCCGCTGCATACTTCGTTAAAGCCATTCCTCGTTGACAGCACGCTGGCTACGCTCTATAATGCCATTATGAACCGGGGGGTTGACAGTAGCCGCAGAACCTGGATTGCCCGTAAGTTGTTTAATGAGCATGTTTTTGACGTAAAAACAAAAAAGTATACTTTTTATGCCGATTACCTGCCCGATTTGACCGCGGGGCGTGATTTTAGCGATAAAATCAAAACTTACCTGAATACACGCGGTTTCCAGGTGGGCGGTACAATTGGCAGTAAATTCTCATTTTACTCAAGCGGTTTTGAAAACTCGGCGAGGTTCGCGGGGTATTACAGCGATGTAGTAAATAAAATCGCATTTGTGCCCGGGCAGGCTTACAGTCGCAGTTATTCCGGCCTCACACAAGGAAGCTCGGACTGGTCATATGCGACCGCAATTGTTTCTTACACGCCCATCCGGCAACTCAACATCACAATGGGTACTGACAAAACATTTATCGGCGATGGTTATCGTTCGTTATTGTTATCCGACTTTGCAGCCAACTACCCGCTGTTGCGCTTAACAGCCAACCTGGGCAACTTACAATACATGCTCATGTGGGCCAACCTGGAGGATATCAACCTGCCTAAATTTGACACTTTTGGCAGCAACCGCCGCAAATGGGCGGCTTTTCATTACCTTGACTGGAATATAACCAACAGGATTTCAGTTGGATTCTTTCATGCCGTGATTGCCCAGGAGGCGGATGATAACGGAAACTTTCACGGTTTTGACGCCAACCTGGTTAACCCGCTGTATTTTTCAGGAAAGATCGGGCCGGCGATGCAGCCGGATAATATACTGGCAGGGTTTACCGCAAAATATAAAATCCTCGACAAAGCTGCGTTATATGGACAGTGGTTGATGGACAACACCAATAGCGATGGTTACCAGCTGGGCCTCCGTGGCGCTGACCTGTTAGGTGTTAAGGGTTTAAACTACCTGGCAGAGTACAACAGCGTAAAGCCTTATACCTACATGAGCCCGCGGATAATTACCAATTATACCGACTACAGCCAGCCGCTGGGAGACCCGTTAGGTGCAAATTTCAGGGAGGCTATTGCTATACTGAATTACTCCACCGGGAACTTTGACTTTATGGGCCAGGTAAACTATGCCAGGTATGGCCGCAGCCCGGCTGGCAGCAATTATGGGGATGACCTGACTTACCCGCTATCGTCTGCCTCTATTTCAAACCATTCGATTGGCCAGGGCGTACCAACAACGCTTACTTATGCAGAGGGCACGGCTTCTTATCTCATCAATCCCAAATATAACCTGCGGTTTGAACTTGGCGGGCTGATCCGAAATGAAAAAAATGATGTAAGCAGCCGGAAAACCGTTCAGGTAACGTTTGGCCTGCGCAGTACCTTCCGTGGATTTTACCACGATTTTTAACATAAAAACAGCGATGCAGCAAACAGACCTGTCAACATACAATAATTTCCCCTTTCACCCGGGCGGGAGTGGCTTAAAAAGACTGTTGTGGTTTTATGTCAATGCAATTTTTCTTAAAAGCAGTTTCCAGCCGTCATCCCGTATAAAAGTTTTCTGTCTAAGGTTGTTTGGCGCGAAAATCGGCAACGGCGTGACCATAAAACCAGGTGTAAACGTAAAATATGCCTGGCACTTAAGCATAGCCAACCATAGTTGGATCGGTGAAAATGTTTGGATCGATTGCCTGGTTCCGGTTAACATTGGCAGCAACGTTTGTATTTCCCAGGGCGCTGTACTGCTTACCGGAAGCCACGACTATAAAAAGACGAGTTTCGATCTGATCACCGCAAGTATTACACTGGAAGAAGGTGTTTGGATCGGCGCATGTGCTGTCATTAACCTTGGCGTCACTGCAGCTTCCCACGCGGTTTTAACCAGCGGTTCCGTGGCCACTAAAAACCTTGATACCTATTCAATTTACCAGGGCAACCCTGCAGTAAAAGTCCGCAACAGAAATATTGCTTAAATGATGCCATCGCAACAACCAAACTTTCACAAAACTATTTTATGGACTATTGGGATAGCTGTATTGGCTATGGGTGTACTGCTGGTGTTAATTCCGCCGGCACTTTTTCCAGACCCGGCCAATGGTTTCCAGGTACTGCGCTGCATGCAACTGGGCGGCCCCTTTAACACCATGGTGGCCCCCGACCAAAGCGATATAGCTCAAAATTATACTGAGTTCATAACATGGTGGTCGCCCGGGCAATATTTGGTGCCGTATTTTTTTAAGTTGATTGCTGGCGTTAATACAGGGCAGGCTATGGCAATCACCGTTGCGTTGGGCCAACTATGTGGACTGGCCGGTTTTTACACCTTTTTTAGAAAAATTGGCTTTGCGCCTATGATATCAGCATTTAGCCTTTTATTTATTATTTGCCAGGTTGCATTTTTTGTTCCATATGTTTTTTATACCGGGGGGGAGATTCTGTTGTTTGCTTTTGAAGGCTGGTTTTTGTATGGCTGCGTTGCACTGCAAAAGCCGGACTGGAAATTATTGCTTTTCGTGCTTCTATCCGGCTGGATAGGCTTCTTTTTTAAATCTTCTTTTTTATGGATGTATGTCGCCGGTTCGTGCTGTTTATGGATACGCCTGTCAATGGGCAGTAAAGGCGTCGTGGAATGGATAAAAAGGGGTTTATGGATAGGTGTGCCTGCTGCATTATCGCTTGCAGCTATTTATATATTATTCCTTTCAAAAGGACAAAGCCCGGCGACGGTTTCAAAAGGGTTTAAACTAACTACAGCCACATTTAGCTTCCCGCTATCAACGCCGCTGCTTTCAGGATTCTCATTGGATGATTTTTTTCATGGGCTGCTGTATAACTTTGGGAAACCCATGTTTAGTCATTTCTGGTCGGTTGCGATTGTATTTAGCCTGGCCATATTAAGCTTGTTGTTAATTTGGGCACTGATAAAGTCCGTCCACAATAACAATTACCGGCTCTTTATTTTCGTTTTTTATTTCGGCGCATTATTGTTTTTTGGCTTTGCTTATCTAAAGCAACTGAACATATCTTACGAGGCCCGTCATTTCCGCATTATTGGTATACTGATAGCGCCGGGATTGATTTACATGGTAAGCAGGTTAAAGCGCGGATACCAATTGGCGTTTACGGTAGTTTGCCTGTGCATCGCCGGTTATAGTGTTAACTACGTGATAAAGGGTTATAATATCAACAAAAATCTCAGTGCAAAAGGCACAACAGGGATATCGCAGATTAACATCGACCAGCCATCATTAAACGCCATCATGAAGCTTGATAGGGAGAACAAAAATGCGCTATTTGTTTTTATAGCCAACGATGTAAGCCTGGAGATCCTGCGCAATCGTGTTATCAATCTTTCGCCTATTGGAGATGATTATAAAATTGATATGGATGACTACAAGTACGATGGGTTTGCCGGCCCATTATTTATCATTCTGCCCGAGACCTACAATGGCCCAAAGGAGAAGTTGGTAATGAAATCGTTTCCTGGGTATACTGGTTTTAACCTTTCTATGTTAAGCGATAAATATGTATTGTACGAAGCTAGGATGAAAAAATAACGTTAATCGCTTTTTTTGTTCTTTGATTCCTGTAACTGCCTGTCCTGGCCCCAATAATCCACCTGCATCCAATATTCAACATTTTTTTTCGATTTAACGAGATATACGCAACTGGCAAGCGTAACAATAGGTGCGCCGGTCGCCTCCTATCCATTGATGTCCCCCCATCAGTTTAGCAACATCCTTCCATCAAACATATAATTTCTCCCCTCTGCGGTCATATCAACAGCCTCCAATTTAAATGCCCAAAATACTGTTTAAGGTCACTAAATCCTGCTTCTTTTTTTCTCAAGCGTGGCCGTGTGATTTTCCGGCGTTTCAATTTTTACTGAATAAAAACTTAGCTACCGGCTAAATATAGCATAGCTTTTTATGTGTGTCGACCAGATCTGAGATTTTCAAGAAAAATATTTAGAACTTATTTTGAGTTTTCCTTGACGATTTGGCCAATAGTTCCTGTTGGTATTCCAAGTAAATAAAACAAACATATTGTTTTATTTACTTTCCGGTTCATCTGCAATTGAGGTTATAGATTATCTGTTAAAATAATTTATATGTTAGCTCGCAACATAAATAAGTTCTCATCATGTCTGATTCGATGGAAAAGTGCGCTCGCGGGCTTTTAGATTAATGAGCTTGTTTACACCTTACTTTTTGGGATTTCCATAACTGGGCTGCAGCTGTTTATGTTTAGCTAACGCATTTAGAATATTTAAAAAGCAGCGAGAATTAAATCTCTTGTTAGGTTTTGATGTAATAAATATAATATTCACCTCGCTGTTCTTACGTTGAAATGGACGAATTATGCGAAGGCCTTCTTCCCGTGAACAGATCTGTTTTTCTAATGCTACAAATGAGTGCCCCCCATTTTATTCATTAGAAACCATAGTTGGTGTTAGTCCTCAACAGCATTTAATTTATCCAGCTCCATCGTTCTAGCTAGCAAAAATTAAAATGGCGGGCTTAAAACAGTAACAGGTTTTTTAAATCCTATTGTTTTAAATAAGTCCCCCGCCATTTATTTTTTAAAGGAATCACCAAGATTGCGCATTTTTAGTAAGTTCTTTTCCGGATAGTAAATTTATAAAGTAGCGGGAATTAAAACGATACATAGGCTTTAACCTGATAAAAGGGATAATTATCCCGCTACTATTTCTTCGATAATGCATTCTAATAAAAAATCAGTGGTCTTAAACCAGTGAACTGGTTATTCTTTCCTATCGTTATAAACCAGTCCCCTCCATTTTAATCATTTAAAACCGTAACTGGCGTTAATGTTTAACAGCTTTAAATTAAAGCTCGCTTGATATTTTGGTAAAATTAAAATGACAGGCTTAGGATAGTTACAGGTATATAAATCCTATTGCTTCAAATAAGTCCCGTGCCATTTAATTCGCTAAGGTACGTCAGGAGTTTATACAGATTAGATCTGACCTTTTAAAACACAATATTATCCTGTTGGTATTTGGTAAACCCGTTGCCGAATCCAATATAATTTTATCAATTCTTTAATTTTCGGCTACGGCTGTTTCGGTTGATGTTTCCGGGACATCAATCAAATAGCCTGAGACGTAGTCTTTTGAGTAGCAACGGTCCTGATTTACGCACGCAAAAATTCTTAAAATTAGTTTGTTGCGAACCGCATTGATTGTCGACATTTTGGACTTCTTTTCCATCACAGTCTTTCTTTCGTAATATAACCGGATTTTTTCGTCATACCGTATCGCTTGCATCGCACAGATATGCAAAAGTGATTTCATTTTTTTATTCGCAGCTTTTGACACCCTCGCCCTTATCACCCCGGTTCCCGTCCCCGACTCTTTTTTAAAGGGCGCTACCCCTGAATAACACGCGAATTTCTTCGGGCTTTTAATGTTTTTAAACTCATTAGTGCATATCAACAATTGCACAGCCGATACCGGGCCAACTCCTGGCACCGAAGTGATGATTTGATTTAGTCTTTTTAAGCGATCGTCTGAATTAATGACCCTATCAATGGCGGTCCTTAATTCGGCTAAATCTGCCACGATTGCCTTCACGGTCCGCTTACAGCGCTCAGTGCTTAAAGTTTGCAATTCCTTATTAACAAAATTAGCTTGCTCCTTGAGCGGGTTTTTCATCATGACACCCACACTTGTCAGTCTGATCCACAAGGTATTTAAGCAAATTAGTTGTTGCATTATCAGACGTCGCTCACCAAGTAGCGGCAGCTCGTCCCGGTTTTTCCAGCTGTACTTGGCAATCCGGATAGAATCAATCTTATCATCTTTTCCTCTTATTAACCCCAGCGAGTTTTTAATATGAACTGCATTTCCTACATTGATATTTGCATTCAAGGACCTTAAGGAATTTACAAGGTGATTGCAATAAAAACCGGTGTCTTCCATGCAAAATACCGCCTTTGCAATTTTAAATCCTTCAAGGCATTCAAGTTCTTCTAAAAACCCAAGAATAGCTTCCGGCTCGTTCTTTGCCACCCTGTGAAATAATAAATCCTTCCCCTGCATCACTGCATAATCCAGTTTGTTTTTTGAAACATCAATACCAATGAAATAAGTATACTTTTTAGGTTTAACTGTTTTTTGTGCTTTCATGAATTATAAAACTATTGACGCGTTAATCCGAGATGGAAAATGCAACCTCGGGTAGTATGCAGTTTTCCAGTACCTGGTCACGAGCCTTAGAAAGAAAGTACAAATTTATAAAAAATAAAGTAAAAGCATAATTAAATAAATTATTCTTTTACTTTAATAAACCTTTACTTTAATAAAGACAAAAAATCATATATTTCACGCTTATTATATTTGTTTTACATCGAAAATAAATGGGTAAAACAAATTATAATCGCATCAAATCTGTGTTGGCTGAAAAAAATATGACAAACAAAGATTTGGCAGATACGCTCGGTGTAACCCGCGTTTCAGTTTCAAACTGGTGCACTAATGACTCCCAGCCGTCAATAAAAATGCTATTCGAAATTGCGGCAGTTTTAGATGTAGATGTAAGGTCGTTGTTGGTTAGTAACAAGCCTTAAATGAAAGGTTCCTGATTATACTTGTTGCAATTAATGTGTTTTGTAACTCGCCAGATCATTATACAGGCCGCGGAAGGTGCTCCGCAATCCAATAATTATCATTGATGTCTTATCATGAAATTCGGCATTCTTTTCATCCCTGAAAATGCCGCCAAGTTCAATCCGTAGGTTGTATTTAGGGTTTATCAAGTAAGCAACTTTACCCTCGGCGTAAAACATGTTAGTAGTTAAGCCCTGGCCAATATAATTTCCGTTTTGTTTAACCGCTAAAGTATAATCCTGGAATGGATCTTTTCCATAGTCAAATCCATCCGAATCCAGACCATAGTGACCGTAGTCAACTTCACCTGAAAAGTCAAATCGTTTATAAGAATAGTTCAACAAACCGACAAACTCCCTGAAATTGGCACCCCATGGATGTGCCAGCATTTCCCCATTTTCGGTATAGCTGATAATCGGGCCGCGTTCCGAATAGGTATATGGACGGGACGCATTGGTCTCGGCCAGGTAATTGAGCCCGCGCACACCAAATAGGTCGGCGCCCCGGAAACCAAATTGCCAACTGTACTTATTACGGTAGCCGCCCGGGTTTGAAAAAAAACTCGCGGACTCAAACTCGTCCAATGCAAACTGGCCATATGCTGTAATACCATCGGTAATTTTATACTTGCTGGTAAAGCCAATCAGGGCATTATCCGGAGAGCCGTTTAAAGCTTCAACCGGCCTTAGGAATATAATAGGGTTTACGTACGAAAAATCGAATGGTCGTGAATGGCCCGCATCATCTTTATTGTAAAAGATAATAGCGTCAAAAAAGCCAACTGAGAACCGGTTAGTAACGTTCCAGTCGAGATAATGAAAAACCCCGCCTTTTTTGCGGTTATTACCCGCGGCGTCTAAATCAACCGGATCGGTAAAACTGGCCCACATGGCCATGTACCTTACATTGCCAAGGGTTGCCGTTAACCTGAAGAATGGGTAAGGCGATGCCGCGTCTGACAGTAAAAGCGAACGGTAACCATCGCCAATAAATGTTTTGTCGCGCCCGGCCGAAATATTCAGAAAACTGGTGGGCGTATAAGATGCTGTTGCGGTGATATAATCCCAGTCGTATCCGTTTGCTTTATAAACTTTGGCGTAAGCCTGCCCGGGTATAATTCCGGTTTGATTAATGTAGGTAGCCAGGTATGGGGGCACAACCGCGCTATTTTCGTAACCCGCTACATAATAGCTGAATTTATTGCCAAACGTACCTCCAACCTGCAGACCGAGTGACACGTTGTTGGTATTCAGTTTATTCGAAAAATCCCTGCCAATGGCAAAATCGGGCAGCAAATCAGCATAAAATGTGGAGTTGGGGCCTTTATAATCAATTAAATGCTCGTTAAATAATTTAGCATAAACCCCGCCTTGCGATTTGCCATCGCTGCCGTAATTCATTAAAGAATCGTAGCGGCGTTTTATCACGGAGTCATCAGCAAAAAATGGCCTTAACGAACTGTGCTGCCTGGTTTTGGTTGAATAAACATCGGCATTAAGTTTTTGATAAAACTGGTACGAATACTGCTGATATATTGATTGTGACCGGGCTGCGCCAGCCACAGTTAGAAGCAACAGTAGAGCACCAAATATTTTCTTCATAATGCCGGTATTAGTTTTTATTCAAATCAGGAAAACTCCTCATGCAATAATATTCAATTTTATTGTAAATCCGGGACCACCGAAGCGTCAATAGTTTATTTAAATGAAATCAATTTTCAATTGTTTTGGTTCCACTTTGTAATTTGATAGTCCTTTGTTTTGCTTAAATTTAAACACCGTAATCTTTCAGCAATTCATTCCGGATTACGTTTTTATCCTGCTCAAGTTTTGCGTAAACAGCCTCGTAATGGTTGCACATATCAAAAACAGCCATGGCATATTTTCCCAGTATCGCTTCTTTTTCCTCAGGTACGGCATTTTTCAACCGGCCGGTCAGGTCAAGGATATTCAAATGGAGCTTGCGGCTTTGCGCGTTAACCGCCTGTATTTCGTTCGGTGTGAACGATACATTGAAATAAAGCGTGATCAGGTTATATTTCCAATTTTCAGCATTCAGCTTATCGAGATGAGCCGTAAATTGCTTCACCTCCGTTTTAAGTGACTCGAGGCTTGCCTCCCCTCTTGAGGTGTTAAAATTCTTCCAGAACTCGATGTTCTTACGGATTACAGCCATCATCTCCCCGTTCATATAATAGAAGTTCTCCCCTATTTCGATTTTCCTGTTTTGAAACTGGTTATTCACTTCGAAATTATGTTTTCTATTATCAGTAAAATAGTTGTTTATAGCTGCAACAATTTGCGCCAGTATAGCCCCCGTCATTCCTGACAAGGCGCTGACCCCGAATAATGCCAGATTTGTTTCCATAATGCGATAGGCCCAAAAATAAGAAAACAATCGCAAATACTAAAATAATTAGTAATTATAAGTGCGCTTCCGGCCTTTCATCAGCCTTTCTTTACAGTTTTGATTTTCATCAAAAACCGGGGCGACAATTTCCTTTCCCCATATTTTATTGCCGGCCTTCTGGGGATTAAACCGGAAGTGTTCGTTTCTGTCTGAAAAATAGCGGTCCATAGCTGCCTGGCACTCCTCGACAGAACTGTAGTCACTGTTATGGATAATGGCCCTTGCCATGCCGCTGAAGACGGATTCGATGACATTCAGGTATGGCGATGACGAAGGCAGTGGCGCAAGTTCAAATTGCGGCGTACCGTGCAGGCGGCGGTAGGTTTTTGTGTTGATTTTTTTAAGGTGCCCCATCAATATTTTCGACGAATGCCAGGACGCAGCGTCCCACGATAGGTACAGTTTGTCATCAGTTCGGTACTGGTCGCTCAGCACCCCTATAAGTTTGATCATTTCCGCGGTATTCTTTCCCCGCGAATAAAAATGGGTGACCTGGTTTGTGGAGAGCTCAAGTGCGGCGGTCATAACAAACCATCCTTTTCCCCGTTGAAACTTTGGGATTGATTTGATTTCCCCTGCTTTGGTCAGGGTCCGTCCCCCCCGGATCCTGATGCTGGCCGGTCCGTATTCGTCTATGGAGAAAAACTTTTCACCGGCCTTCAGACCGGATAGAATGCGTTTGATGTTGTCCAGCTTTGCCTTGAAATCTTTATCATGGCTGACGAGCCTTTCAATTGATCGCTGAAAACGGTAACCCATTATCCCCAGGTGATCGCCAATTGCATCTCTCGACAGGCTGCTTCCGTATTCCTTTGCGTAAGCACGTGACAGCGCTGCCAGGCTCCAGGCTGCACGGTTCTGGCCATGGTGCTTCGGGGTTTGCTGGAGAAGTTTGAGAATATTCGCCTGCTTCACCTTGTTGCTTTCCACAATTTTCGGGTTCACGAATGGCTTGCGCTGCAGGCCTTCCATGCCTTTCAACTTGTAGGCGGCTATCCATTTAAGGATTGATTCCTGGGATAGTTCAATCTGGGCCGAAATTTCTGCTATTGGTCTATTCAGGAAAGAATCCTGGATAATGACCGCCTTTCGCCACAACTCGGTGTCAGTAAAATGGCGCCATCCGTTAAGGACCTCCCAATCCGGTTCCGGGATTTTGGTAACATGTACCGGATAGTATTTGCAGATATGATTTTCTTTTTGCCATTTTTTAAAATATTTATAAAAGTTATTGATCGAGCAGCCTTTAGGATAAATGAGACGATAGCGTTTCCATAAATCAATTTTATACAGGCAGGTTGTCGTGGTTTCTTCAACCAGGCTGGGAAGAACGCTCAGCAATTCGTTATGATAACGTTCTTTGTGACTATTCCGGGGAAACTGACCACTCCATTCCGTGGCAAACTGACCAGGCAATTCCCTGGCGAACGGGTTCAGCGAGAGCTGTAAAAGCGTTGTGTTAAAAGTAGTTATTTAAAAG
>NZ_JAMXOE010000007.1 GCF_024055575.1 Mucilaginibacter flavidus
GCTGACGATAGTAAGCGGACCCGATTATGTAGATTATACAGCAACGGTACCTAATACTACATCGAGTGTTCAAATAATGCCTACATCACAAAGTGCTACTTCAACCATAAAGGTAAATGGTGTAGCGGTGGCCAGCGGGACAGCGTCGGGAGCGATAGCTTTAAATGTGGGAACTACTGTAGTTAATACCGTGGTAACAGCACAGGATGGTGTAACCACTAAAACGTATAGCATAACCTTTACCAGGACGGGGCCGATAGCGGCAATAATGAAGTATGACCAGCAGGAGGCGCCAATTACCGCCAATAGCTTGACTGTACACCAAAACGTATCGCCCAATGGGGACGGAATAGGTGATGTGCTTGTTATTGACGGCATAACAGCGTACCCGGAAAATAAAATACAGATAATGAGCCGCAGCGGCGCTTTGGTGTACGAGGCAAAAGGCTACGATAATGGAACAAAAGCATTTGACGGACACTCAAGCACCAATGGTAAATTACAACAGGCCGGGACTTACTTCTATTCGCTGGACTATAAGGTTGGAGAACAAACCAAACACAAAACAGGTTTTATTATATTGAAGTATTGAGTTGGTCGGAAGAGTTTGGGAATAGGATATGAATATTTTTTTTAGAGTTGGGATAAGGATAAATATGATTTTTGAAAAGGGTTTTTAAATAGAAAGACACTACTTCTCAGTGCCAAATTACCGGGGTTTATGACCGTAAAATTGGTGTATGAACATGCGAATATGAAATCCACGATAATAGTTTAAGCAACCAAGGCTGCAAATTGGTTCTTTGTCAATATTAAGCCGGTGTTTTGTAAAACTCCCATTTTCTATCTGATTTAATAATTTTTCTTAGAATGTGTGTTTAAAAATTATCAGTTTAATTTATTTCAATATTAATAAATACAACATTGCATATAAGTTAATTACTGATAATTAGCTATTTAATTAAAAAATATTGTTTATATTTTACTATTTAATTTACATTAATAAGTAAATCTCTTTCTGTTTCCCGATTGATAAATAGCAAAACAGATGTCGGATTTCCTTTTAATTGAAATTGGCAGGAGGTTTAATAATGGCAGGTTATTTACTATGCCCCGGTTTTTGTTGCCGGTTAGCGAAAAGAGGGATTCTATTTCATTAAGAGCGCATTATACTTCACCCGAAATCTATTTTAGGATGTAACCTGCGGCTTTCGTCCATTAGCAAGACCTTTTTGTTCATTTCCTTTTTGAAATCATAGGCTATCAGGTAATCAACTGTTAAGCAACCAAAAGCGGAAGAAAGCAGGGCTGTCAAGGGAACGTGGAATAAATGGCCAAGTGCGTGAAAGGCTTGCGGGTTTATGCCGCGAAAGCCCCTTTACTGCTTTACTTGCGGAGGCTATCTTTGTTGCAACAGTTGATTTTCTTCGCCGGTGAATCAAGTTCGGACGATCAGCCGATGGTTTTGCGTTCCGGGAATGTGTGTTTCTTTTTGCGAGCCGCCTGCGAGTGCGAGGCAACCCGGCCGGGAAAAGCCCGAAGCTTCTACCAGCGTAGGGCGGCCGGGTGCCAATCCCGCATGCGCGGGGTTGTGAGCCGGCCGGGGGCGGTTGCCGAGCCTGCAGGCGGGCCAAACAAAAGGCAGCGCCTGCAGGCTGTTACCTGCTTCTACCGGCAGGTTGCAGACAGGACAGAAGTAGCTGCCATGAGTAAGAGCGAGGAACGCAAAAAACATGACAGGCTTTCCCCGCTTCTACCAGCCGCTTGGGTTGGAAGCGCTTTTTATCCCCTTAAAAAACTAAGTCGATTCATAAAATGTACTGACCGACCTGGCGTGTATTTTGCTGCCGAGTGATGACGAATGCCTTATGATAATGTTTGTAGTTAATTTACTTACAATATTTAGAGATATATGTATATGCCTCTTTGTTTCCCTGTTCGCCAGAACTGCTCCAATCTTTACAAGCTTCGGTTTTTTGACCTGATTTAAAGTATGCGCGGCCTCTCAAAAGAAGTGAATTCATCGCTTTAGGATTTGAATTTATAACAACATTACAATCTTCAATACATCCTTTGTAGTCTTTTAGTTCCAATTTTAATTCTGCTCTAAATCGATAAGGCAACTTGTCTGTACCGCTAAGTTCAATTGATTTGTTAAAATCTGATAGTGCCAAGGTATATTGCTTTAAATGAGACCTGTCGTATCCACGGGAATAATATGCCTCGTAATTTTCGGGCTCTAAAAAAATTACCTTTGAATAATCAGAAATCGCGCCGGAGTAATCTTTCAATTCGTCTTTAGAGGATGCCCTATTCATAAACGAGTGAAGGTCGGTAGGGACTAATTCGATTGCTTTAGTATAATCGTTAATTGCGCCGCTTTGGTCTTTTAGTTCTACTTTGCAAACAGCCCTATTACTGTAAAAAACAGGGTTTCGAGAGTTCATATCTATTGCTTTTGTGTAGTCTGCAATTGCGGCCATATAGTCACCGAGATTATCTTTTACAATGGCCCTTCTATTATAATCATCGGCCGTTTGGTCACCAGATCTAAAGTAGATATCATAGTCTTTAAGGGCTAGTTCATATTTTTTTACAATTCGATAGGATTCGGCTCGAAAAGCATAAATATGTTTTTTAGCGTCGTCGTCAGTGTAGAGTTCAAGGGCAACACTGAAATCTTTAATGGCACCGTCGTAGTTATTATTTTAAAATTCCAAAATAGCTTGGTTAAAGTAGCCACCCGGTAATTGTGTGTTATATACTTGAACGTATTTTATAATGGTATCTTTTTCATCTGACAAATAGTGGGCACTCATACTGAAATTACCTTGGTGTCTTTTTCCGTAATCAACTAATTGGTCGAATTCCGATGCCCACGCATCACGAAAATCTTTTTCAAAAGGAGCGACTTTAGTTATAATATCATTTAGCCACCCTATTAAAGCTAAATAGTTGGCATAGTTTAGCTGATGCCTTTCATTGATAGTGGCTGCATAATTGATCAGAGCGTCTGAGAAGCCTGGAACGTATTGGCTGACGTATTTAGAATTTGTTTGCGTGTATCCTGAATAAAGGTCTGTTGTTTGAGCCTGTCCGCTGGTTGAAATAAATAAAGAAAAGCTCAAAAAGAAGGGTATTAAATGGCGAAGGTTAGTTTTCATGGTTTTACTGATTAAGTGGATAAAACACACCAAAATGACCCCTTTTGGCCCACTCAAAAAGGCCCCCTTTGCCAGTTGAAAGTGACCACGTTCGCCAAAGCAAAGTGACCCCTCTTCGCCAGGTGAAAGTGACCCCTTAAAAGAGATTAAAGTAATGTATTGATAGGTTTCTGCGGACAAGGTTTTTGTTTAGCTTTTTAGGTAAACAAAACCAGCGAATACATGTCCAATAAACCGATCAAGATGAATAGATTACGACAGATCATCCGTTTGTACTGTCAGGGTACAGGGATCAAAACGATCCACGGGATGGTGGGTATCTCCCGAAACACCATTAAAAAGTATGTCCGAGTGTGGCATACATTGGGCATGACGCACGAAGAGTTTGGCGCCAGGAGTGACAGTGAACTCGCTGTGTTGTTTACTACTCCGGAGGCCAAAGTCACTAGCAGCCCCCGTATGCAGGTATTGGAGGGCCTGCTTCCAGAGATAAGCAAGCGGCTCAAAAAGAAGGGTGTAACCCGTGAGATGCTGCATGCTGAGTACATAGAAAAGCATCCGGATGGCTATGGCCGTTCGCGGTTCAATAATGCAGTCCATACCTATCTTCAACTTTCCCGGCCGGTCATGCATATCGACCATAAGGCGGGTGATAAGATGTATATTGACTTCACGGGAAGCAAGTTACAGCTTACCCCGTCCGAAGATGTGGCGCATGATGTGGAGGTATTTGTGGCCATTCTGGGCTGCAGTCAGCTTACTTATGTGGAAGCTGTAGAAAGCCAGCGAAAAGAAGATCTGATCAAGGCATGTGAGAATGCTTTACACTACTTTGGTGGGGTTCCCGGTGCCATTGTTCCTGATAACCTGCGTTCTGCAGTAACCAGAGGAAGCAAATACGAAGCTATATTGAATGATGAGTTTGCGTCTTTTGCAGAGCATTATGCTGTTACTGTCGTTCCTGCACGCGTTTATAAGCCGCGTGATAAGGCTTTAGTGGAAGGAGCGGTTAAGTTGATCTACCGCAGCATATATGCCAGGCTGGAAGGCCGCAGGTTCAGTGACCTGGAATCGCTGAACTCGGCGATACGGCCTGCATTGGAGATCCATAACAACAAACCCTTCTCCGGGCGGACTTACTCCCGCAGGGAACGGTTCGAGGAGGTCGAAAGGGATGCGCTGGGCCAACTCAACCCATTGCGCTACGAGGTCAATAAACAAGTCATGGTTACCGTGATGAAGAACGGATATGTGCGTTTAGGAGAAGATATCCACTATTACAGTGTTCCTTACAACTACATTGGAAAGAAAGTGAAGGTCTTGTATACCTCCATTGCGGTGAAGATCTATTACCAATGCACTCTGATCGCTTCTCACCGCCGTAACCGGATCAAATACCGTTATACTACAGACGAGAACCACCTGGCCTCGCAGCATCGATATGCAACTGAATGGTCACCTGAAAAGTTCATTCAATAAGCAGAAGCTATCCATGAAGATGTGACCCGGTATATCATCAAAGTACTGGAACATAAGGTTTATCCTGAGCAAGCGTATAAGTCATGCTCAGGTATTCTAAGCTTTGCTCGCCGTGTCGGTGCCGGAAGGCTGGCTGATGCCTGCCGCTGGGCCGATAGCCTTGGCCAGTACAACTATCCGGTTATCGAAGAGATCCTCAAGAAACGACTGGACCAGTTACAGCACGAAGACGAACCCGTGTCGATCCCCACCCATAACAACATCAGAGGAAAAGAATATTACCAGTAAACCCCATAAAACATAGAACAAATGAATAATGAAACATTAGACAAGATGCGTCAACTTCGCCTTTACGGCATGTATGATGCCTTTAAAACCAATCTGGAGACTTCAGTAAAAGAATCGCTTACAGCCGATCAGTTCATCGCTTTGTTGGTCGCCAGTGAATGGGATGACAGGCGTAACCGTTACGTAGAACGGGCCATCAGGGGCGCAGGCTTCCGATATAAAGCCTCGCTGGAACAGATCGACTACGCTATCGACCGGGGCCTGGAAAAGAACCAGGTCCACAGGCTTGCTGCCCTGGACTTTGTTAAGGAACATAAGGACCTGTTCATTACAGGTTCCACCGGAACAGGTAAAAGCTACCTGGCAACGGCGCTTGGCTATCAGGCTTGTCAAAATGGTTACAAGGTCTTGTACGTCAATACAGCTAAGCTTATGGGCCAGCTGAAGCTGGCCAAAGCAAAGGGTACCATTCTGGCAGAACTGAAAAGAATAGAACGGGCCGATCTGCTGATCCTGGATGACTTCGGGTTACAGCCTTTTGATGCGCAGAGCAGGGCCTCTTTACTGGATATCATAGAAGACCGGCACCAAAAGCGCTCTACGGTAGTCACTTCGCAGATACCGGTTAAGGAATGGTATGATATTATTGGTGAGAAAACCATCGCTGACGCTATTCTGGACCGCATTGTTCACCATTCATTAAGGGTCGAACTTTACGGCGAATCACTAAGGAGAAGAAACTCTAAATCAGAAAATGTATTTTTGTAATAATAATAGTTGTTAAACCGGACAAAAACATCCGCTCTCAGGAGCCTATCTGTACAACAACTTTACTCTCTTTCAAACCCTAACTCAGAGGGGTCACTTTAGATTGGCGAAGAGGGGTCAATATCATTGGTATATCCAACAAGAGGGGTGAAAAGGGGATTTCGGTACACCGTAAAAGCATTGCGGCTTACAAGAACAAAATCCGGCAGATAACCTGCCGGAGCAAACCCTATGCAATGGAAGACCGGATGATGCAAATCAGGCGTTTAAACCAAGGCTGGGGGAATTACTTTAAGCGAAGCGAAATCTGTGTTTTCGGAGCTGGATGAATGGGTTAGAAGCCGTATCCGGCTATGCTACTGGAAACAGTGGAAGAAGGTGAAGACCCGTGTCAGGCAACTGGAAAAGTTGGGAATAAAACCCAACCAAGCCTACCAATGGGGTAATACCCGAAAGGGTCACTGGCGAACGGTACATAGTCCAATCCTTACCAGCGCCTTAAACAACGCACTTCTAAAGAGAGCGGGGTTTGTAAGTCTGAAAGACATCACAACCCCGCTGAAAACTGTTAATGTTTAATGAACCGCCGTATGCCGAACGGCACGTACGGTGGTGTGAGAGGACAGTAAGGGAAATAATCCCTTACTTCCTACTCGATGTCGGGTTTCGGATGTTCGATTTCGGAATTAGAAAAATCCAATAATTTCTAAATTCGCCTAAATTCGAAATAGAAACGACTATGAACCATCAACTACGAACTCCTCATAACTTTAACAATCTATCAACGGCTTTATCCAGCGTTTCTTGCCTTTTGGCGAAACAAAAACGTAAAACATGGTGGTCGGTACCCTGGGTGTAAAACACCGATGTGGGTATGGCTGCCACCCCAATTTCCTTTGTTAAGCGCAGGGCAAAGTCACTGTCTTTTTCGTCTGTTATTTTATTAAATGTTACCGATTGAAAATATGTTCCTGAACATGGCAGCAATTCAAACTTTGTCTGCTCCAGCCCTTTACGGAAATAATCGCGCTTTTGTTGGAAAAAATCAGGCAGCGACAAATAGGTGTTCTCATCCTTTAAATGTTCGGCAATTGCATACTGTAAAGGCGCGTTTACGCTGAACACCAAAAACTGGTGCACTTTCCTGAATTCCTGCATTAAAAAAGCTGGTGCCATACAATAGCCAACCTTCCAGCCGGTAGCGTGGAATGGCTTACCAAATGACGCCACAATAAAGCTGCGCTGCTGTAATTCCGGGTAACGGGCCATTCCATGGTGCATCTCCCCGTCGAATATTAAATGCTCGTAAACCTCGTCGCTCAAAATCAGTATGTCCTGATTTTTTACTAAGGCACTTAGCTCGTCGATGTCTTCCTTATGCAATATGGTAGCAGTAGGATTATGCGGCGTGTTAAGGATAATCATCCTTGTTTTGCTGTTTATCAGTCGTTTTACCATATCCCAGGGGATGCGGTAATCGGGCGGCGACAACTCCAGCGATTTCACAATACCGCCGGCCAGTTTTATGGCTGGGGCGTAGCAATCAAAAGCCGGTTCAAATATTATTACTTCGTCGTTGGGGTTAATAACGGCGGTTATAGCAGTAAAAATTGCCTGCGTGCCACCTGCAGTAATGGTAATCTCGGTGTCGGGGTTATAAACTGCGCCGTAAAGTTTTTCTGTTTTTTTTGCGATTTCCTCGCGCAGGGCCATAACGCCTGGCATCGGCGCGTATTGGTTATGCCCATTCTTCATTGCATTATTTACCAGCTTTATCAGTTCGGGCGAAGTATCGAAGTCGGGAAAACCCTGCGACAGGTTTATGGCTCCAACCTCGGCCGCCAGGGCCGACATTAAGGTAAAAATTGTGGTACCCACCTGGGGTAATTTAGAAATAATAGGTGTCATGCAGGGGCTAAATTACGTTTTTGAGGTGAAAGGTGAAAGGGAAAAGGCGAAAGGTGGGGATTTTGGGTATGCCCGGAGTGCAGGCCTGCGACCTGTGCTGGTGTATTGCGACCTTTCGGGCCTTTTATTTAAATACAATTGTTCCTAGCGGGTGTTGGCTCTAGAAGCGTAGAGAAACCTAGCCCCAACGGGGTGGCATTCGTCAGAGCGGGTCGCAGGCCTGCTCTGAAATACCGAAAAATGTATTTCCTGTCACCTTTTCCCTTTAACCTTTTGCCTTTCACCTCTATTTTCTACCTTAGTGCCATGAAGCACCTAAAATACCTTCCTGTAATTTTATTAACGGCTTTGATCGCATCATGCCAGCAAGGCGAAAAGAAAACAGAAATACCTGTTGTGGGTTTCGTCGATGCCTTCCAGGATGCATCGATTGCGCCGGCACGCACAGGTTTTATCGATGCCCTGAAAAAGAATGGCTTCGAGGACAAAAAGAATATAACCATCGACTATAGCAACGCCCTTGGCAGCATCCCTACGCTTACACAGATAGTAAACCGCTTTGTATCTCATAAAGTTGATTTAATGGCGACATGCACTACCTTATCGTCTATAACCGCGGCTCAGAAAACCAAAACCATCCCCATTTTTATGATGGTATCGCCAACAGTAAAGCTGATGAACATGGAAGACGCCAGCGGCAAAGGACAAGCTAACCTGTTTGGTGCGGTTGAGGACTTGAATTATATCGATACTTCATTTTCAAACATTCCAAAATTTATGAAGCCAAAGGCTGGCAAGCTGGTTGTGGGGATGATCTATAACCAAAGCGAGCCGCAGTCTGTTGATGCGAAAAAAAGGATACAGGCTGACGCTGATAAATTAAATATCACGTTGGTTGCATTGCCGTTAAACTCGTCGGCCGAGGCGCAGCTGGTTACCAAATCGTTATTGTCGAAAAATATTGATGCGTTTTTTGCTAATCCTGATAACAGTGTGTTCGCGTCCTTCGAAACCATTTTAAAGAGCTGCGACCAGGCCAACGTGCCTATATTTACCAGTGAGGCAGGTTTGGTACAGCGTGGTGCAGTTGCTGCCTTTGGCGCGGATATTTACCAATGGGGCTACCAGGCGGGCGAGCAGGCAGCGCAATATTTAAAAACAAAAAGTACTGCCGGCCTACAACC
This sequence comes from Mucilaginibacter flavidus, assembly GCF_024055575.1. GTDB lineage: Bacteria > Bacteroidota > Bacteroidia > Sphingobacteriales > Sphingobacteriaceae > Mucilaginibacter > Mucilaginibacter flavidus. The sequence goes on from NZ_JAMXOE010000007.1 coordinate 8,792, forward strand.
CGAAATGGTAAAAGTACGGCGCAGGGTGTATAATGCTGCTGCTGCAAAAAAATATAAAATTACCGTACCATCAAACTTCGAGGCTGTTAAATAATGGATTTTTACCTTACCGCGCTACTACAGGGGCTTTGCTTTTCGGCATTGGCATTGGGGATTTTTATATCGATGAAGATATTCAATATCCCCGACATCACTACCGATGGAAGCTACACGTTAGGTGGTGTGGTTACGGCGGTAATGATAACCCATCATCAGCCAGCATATATTATTTTACCTGCGGTGATAGTGGCCGGAGGTTTGGCCGGGGCGTTAACGGGCATAATCCATACCAAGCTGAAAATTAATGCCCTCCTTGCCGGGATTTTGGTAATGACAGCGATGTATTCTGTTAACCTTTCGATAATGGGCACCTCAAACCTGCCGTTAAATAGCTTGCCATCACTGTTTTCGTTGCTGCAGATCAGTGCCGATGCCAACCACAATGCATTTTTTATAGTAGCGACATTTGTGCTGGTAATAGTTGTTCTTATCAGTTACCTGCTTAAAACCGACTTCGGTATAGCCATGCGCGCAACCGGCAACAGTGAATCGATGATACGGGCGTTGGGCGTAAATACAGACAGGATGAAAATTACCGGCCTGGCGCTCGCCAATGCTTTAACGGCTGTCAGCGGTTACCTCATCAGCCAGTACCAGGGGTTTACTGATATTAGCATGGGCATTGGCATAGTGATTATCGGCCTTGGCTCGGTAATTATTGCCGAAACTTTGATTAACTGGTTTAAGATTACATCAGTTTGGTTGAGTTTAGGTTTAGTATTGACCGGTGCAATAATATTTCAACTGGTACTGGCATTAACGTTGGATGTTGGGGTGGATGCAAATTTGCTGAAATTGGTAACAGCGGCATTTGTGTTGATAATAGTGAGTCTGCCGAGGTTGAAATTTGGACGAACCAGGTAAGCATAGGGGTAGGGAATCAGTTTAAGAAAAGACGCAAAGCGTTCCATTTTTGCACGTGGAACACCCGGAACGTTATGAAACATGTTGATTATCAAGATGCTTCATTTTGTTCCAAATCTCAAAAATCGCTATAACGCCAACTCTTATATCGAACTTACGTTAATAGGCACTCCTAAGGGAACTTAAAAAAGGACTAAATGATAAACATTACCAACATCCATAAAATCTTCAACCCCGGTAAACCCAACCAGGTGAACGCCGTTAATGGCATCGACCTGAAAATAAATACCGGCGAGTTTTTAGTGATTGTTGGTTCCAACGGCTCGGGCAAAACAACCTTGCTTGATATGGTTGCCGGCAGCGTGTTCCCGACCTCAGGCACAATAGCCATCGACGACGAAAACGTAACCAAACTGCACGACTACCAGCGCAGCAAATGGATTGCCCGCGTTTTTCAAAACCCAATGAGCGGTACCGCATCCGATTTAAGCATCCTGGATAATTTTCGGCTGGCTGCTATCCGTACAAGGGCGAAGGGCCTCGGCATTGGTGTGAACGAAGTTTTTAAAAACCAGGTAAAAGAGAAGATTAGCACGCTCGGTTTAGGGCTTGAAAATAAAGTCGACCAGCAAATGGGCACACTATCCGGCGGGCAGCGCCAGGCGTTAACCTTGCTGATGAGCGTGATGGATAGCTGTAAAGTTTTATTGCTCGATGAACCCACCGCAGCACTCGATCCGCGGTCGGCAGACGTGGTAATGCGCACTGCCGATGAATTGATAAAAGATTACCGGCTAACAGCCATACTAATAACCCACAACCTTAAAGATGCTTTTACCTACGGTAACCGAATCATACTGATGGGCGAGGGGCACATCCGGAAAGACCTTGATACAAAAAACAAACAAAACCTGAAACAAAGCGATTTGTTCGATTGGTTCTCGTGAAGAGACGCAAGAAGTCAAGAATCAAGAAGTCAAGAATCAAGAAGAGAGCTTCATCATAAGCGGCGCAAACTGTGACTGCCACTTGTTTTTTTATCTTGACTCTTGACTTCTTGACTTCTTGTATCTGTTTTATCTTGATTCCTGGCTCTTGTATCTTGCTTCTGTTTTTTATCTTGACTCCTGATTCTTGACTTCTTCCATCTATTTTCTATCTTGCCTTAAAATTAACTGACTTCTATAAATGAAATACGCTAAACTACCCCTCTGCCTGTTGTTATTTGCAGGTATGTTCAATGCCCGTGCACAAAACGCAGATGAACCAAAATCAAATTACGATCAGCATAAAGTTTTTAATCCGCTGTTTTATCCCGAAAAAGGGAATGAATACCGTACTGCAAGTGGCGCGCCCGGTGCAAAATACTGGCAAAACCATGCTGATTATAAGCTAAATGTTACACTGGATACTGCCAAACATAGCGTAACCGGTACCACGCTGATAACCTATACCAACAACAGCCCCGATGCACTGGGCTTTTTATGGTTGCAGGTTGATCAGAATATCTACAAAGAAGATTCGCGTGGCGTGGCTACCAGCCCGGTTGAAGGCGGACGCTTCAGTAACAAAACTTTTACACAGGGCGATGAGATAAAAGGCGTTTACGTTGTAACAAACGGCAAAGCCGAAAAGGTGGACTACCTAGTTACCGATACCCGTATGCAAATTAAATTGAAAGATAATTTAGCTGCTGGCGGAGCAAAAATCCAGCTTAAAATTGACTACAAGTTTGATGTGCCTGAATATGGAACAGACCGTATGGGCCGCAAACTCTACAAAAATGGCTGGGTGTATGAAATTGCCCAGTGGTACCCCCGTATGGAAGTTTATGATGATGTTACGGGCTGGAACGTAATACCATACATGGGCGCATCCGAGTTTTATCTCGAATATGGCGATTTTGATTATACCGTTACGGCCCCGGCCAACCTGTTAGTTGTAGGTTCGGGCGAGTTGCTGAACCCGCTGGAAGTTTATTCGCCAAAGATTTTAGCGCGTGTTAATGCTGCTAAAATTAGCGACAAAACTATCATGATAAAGGACTCGGTGGATTTAAACAGCGCTGATTCTTATCCTAAAAAAGCAAGCGTGACCTGGCATTTCTTCTGTAAAAACGCCCGCGATGTTTCATGGGCCGCTTCAAAAGCCTTTATATGGGATGCAGCTCGTATTAATCTGCCAAGCGGAAAAAAAGCGGTTGCTCAGTCGGTTTATCCACTTGAGAGTAAAGGCCAGGGCGCCTGGAGCCGTTCGACAGAATTTGTAAAAGCCTGTATTGAACTGTATTCGTCTGAATGGTTTGAATATACTTACCCGGTAGCCACCAATGTTGGCGGTATAGTAGGAGGAATGGAATATCCCGGTATAGTATTCTGCAGCTCACAAAGCCAGGGTGGCGGTTTATGGGAAGTTACCAATCACGAATTTGGCCATAACTGGTTCCCGATGATAGTAGGCTCGAACGAGCGCAAATACGCCTGGATGGATGAAGGTTTCAATACCTTTATTAATGGGGTTGATACCAAAGTGTTTAATAAAGGCGAATACTGGGAACCGGCAGACCAGCAAAAGGCAGCAACAGCAATGTTTGCGCCTGGGGCAGATCCGATTATGAGTACGCCCGATGTGATACAACCTGATTATTTAGGCTATGCTGCGTACGAAAAACCGGCCTTAGGACTTAAAATTTTGCGTGAACAAATATTGGGCGAACAGCGTTTTGACTACGCGTTTAAAACCTATATTAAACGCTGGGCCTTTAAGCATCCAACCCCATGGGACTTTTTTCATACCATGGATAACGCCGCCGGCGAAGACTTAAGCTGGTTTTGGAATGAGTGGTTTACCAAAACGTTAACGCTCGACCAATCGGTAAAAGCAATTGACTATGTTGAAAATGATCCGACAAAAGGCTCGCTGATAACCATTGAGAACAACGAGGGTATGGCATTGCCGGCGATCATAAACATAAAAGAAGAAAACGGCAACTCAAGCACGGTTAAATTACCTGCCGAAATATGGCAGCGCGGTGGTGTCTGGACATTTGCGTGCAAATCAACATCAAAAATAACTTTTGCCACGCTCGATCCCGACCATGTTTTGCCGGACATTAAGCCGGACAATAACTCGTTAAGCGGTCTGTCGATGGCGAAAGATGTAACGGTAAACTCAGTGGTTAAAAAATATCTGGACGCCGTTGGTGGCGAACAGCGTTTAAAGGATATAACCGACCTGACTATAACTGCCGAAGGCAATGTACAGGGCTATACATTTGTAAAAGTGAGCAAATACAAAACTCCGAATAAGGAGCTTATTGATGTTACCGTGCCTAAGTACAATAACTTCAGCCTTAGCCATGTAATTGTTAATGGCGATAGCGTTACCGTTACGCAAAATGGCCGCCCTGCACCACTTGCAGGCAAAAGCGAAAAAGGAGCTGTGCTGGCCCGTTATAAACTATTCCCCGAATTGGATTTTAGCAAGCAGGGATACACTGCAGTGCTCGATACAAACTACCAGGTGGTAAACGGACAGCTGGCTTACCTGGTAACAGTAACCGGCCCCGATAATATAACCGTGAAGTATTTTTACGACCAAAAAACCGGGTTAAAGGTTAAACAATATACCGATGTTGTAAACGCTACGATAATGGAATTTAGTAACTATCAAAACGTAAACACCGGTATTAAACTTCCATTCAGCGAAATGAATAGTGTTAATGGCCAGCCTATTGAATTTAAGGTTCAAAGTGCAACGGCTAATACAGGAATTGGCGCCGATGTGTTTAAATAGTGAAAGTTGATTAAGGTGGATTGAGTTATTCAGGTTGATAAAGTTGAGAAGTACATTAGCAAAACAACGTGAACTCAATATATGAACACGATCCTATAAGTTGCGGGCGACACCACAATAGCTGGTCGTCGCCTTACCCTGCCCTCTCCAAAGGAGAGGGTTCTGAAAGGGAATTACTTAAGAGCGAAGCTCAAGTCGTCTCCTTTGGAGAGGATTTAGGTGAGGCCAAACGCAAGCTGTAAGTAAAACGATGTTGATTTATTAGTGCCCATTTTTATATCGAATTCATGTTAAACTATCTAACTTTTATTTCCATTTAAGTCTTTATTTTTATATTTATAAAAAATAGCGAGCAGGTATAATTTGTACTTGCCTGCTATTTTATAACAACCGTAAAATACCTTATTACCTAATCAATTGTTATGAAACCTGTCACATTTTTTTTAAGCTGCGCGTTTGCATTGTCAATTTGCTGTGGCTGTCACGGACCTAAGCATGAAGAAGAAACAGTTGCCGGCGCATCGAACGGGCATTGTCTTTTTATTTCAGATATGCACTTCAATCCGTTTTACACAAATGACGGAAAACACAATATCGATACTAAGCTGCGAGACGTGCTTGCGGCGGCTGACGTTACCAAATGGGATTCTATTCTCACCGCATATAATGGCGCCAAACTTGATACCGTTCGCGGGTTCGACTCAGATTATAATTTGATTAAGTCGGCTATGGATAATATTAGCGCAACCTATCCTCACCCGGATTTTATTGCGATAACAGGCGATTTTCTATTTCACAGCAATTATAATAGTACTGACACAATCCCTTTCAAAAACCCTCAGCAAGAACGGTTGCTAAGGTTCAAAACCATGGCTTTTTTAGCCGGTTTGTTTAATAAAAAATTTCCGGGAGTTCCGGTGATACCCGCATTTGGTAATAACGACACCGACAATGGCGATTACGTATTTCCGACAGATGCTTTTTTATCAGCTTATCTTAAAGATTGGAACCTGGTACCTTCGCCCACCAGTAAGTTCAAAGTAGATACATCAACTATTCATACCGGGGGCTATTACAAAGCGCAACTTGGTAACCAGGTTTTTTTATCAATTAATACCACCATACTAAGCAATAGCAAATCCAATGTGACCTATAGTCCCAAGGTTAATGCGGCGTTATTTGCGTGGCTCAATAAGGAACTGTCTGCACCTAACCAAAATGTATGGATAGTTTCACACATACCGCCAGGAGCTGATTTTTTAAAAGGCGCCGACTCTGACACGCTTGAATCTATAATTAAGGCACACAGCTCAAACGTGAAGCTTTACCTCGCAGCGCATACGCACTTTAATGACCTGAGGGTTATTTATAAGGACTCAACAACGCAGTATGCCTTTATACGTATGGTATCGTCCATCACAGCAGACCACAGTAATACGCCCGGTTATATTTACGCCGACTTTGATCAAAACGGAAATGTCACCAATGAGACCCAGCGCTATTTAGACTTTAAGAGCCTTACCTGGAAGACCGGGTTTGGTATCGGCACGCTGAAAATGGGAGAAGTTAACACAGCAAATGTTTTCAAATTTTTGCACACAACCCAGGATCCGTTTAAATCAACGCCTTATATACAGTTCCACAGTTTAGATAGCATTAACCGCGATAGTTACCTGAAACATACTTTTGCGCCTAATTTATTGCAAGTGAAATAAAGTTAATTGTAATAATTTGATTACGGTAAAAAAGTGCATCGGAGTAAGTTTGAATTGAAGATAATCTGAAAACAAATATTATCTTCATACTTAAATTATATCACGATGAATAAAATTTTACTTTTTTTGGTGTTCGGGATATTTCTTTCATCGGTAGCTATGGCGCAAACAGACAGCCTTGCTACGGAAAAAGTCTATACTTCTGTGGAGACTGTGCCGTCTTTTCCGGGAGGATTAAATGCATTTTATAATTTTCTAGGTAAAAATGTTCAATACCCCGTAGAAGCTGTAATGCATCATACGCAAGGTAAAGTAATAGTGTCGTTTGTTGTTGAAAAAAACGGGCGGTTAAGCAATGTAACGGTAACGAAGGGTATCGGAAGTGGATGCGATGAAGAGGCAGCAAGGGTACTGAAACATTCACCAAAATGGAAACCGGGAACACAGGGCGGTAAACCTGTAAGGGTAGCTTATAGCGTTCCGATATCCTTTTCACTAACAAACTAAACCCTTATGATAAAAATTGTTATCGCTTTAATTTTAAGCTTGTTTTTATATTCTGCTTCATTTGCGCAGCAAAGCAACCTGGTTTATTACCTCACTAATAAGGGCCGGCTGGTGCAGACAAAAGACAGCGCCGATTATTCAATGGTGGTATCGCCGCCTGACAGTAGTATTGACAAAACTATGTACGTTGTACGCGAGTACGACAAAAACGGGAAAGTGAGATTGGTAACCGGCTCAAAAACCAACGACGTTAACCTGCAATATTGGGGGCGTTATGTGGCCTATTATCCAACCGGCAAAAAGAAAAGTACAGGAACTTTTATTGACGGCAAACTTTCCGGTAGCCGTGTTGAATATTATCCGACCGGTAAGTTTTATAATTCGATTAATTGTTTGCCCGGTGACCGGGTATTATACAATACTTGTATGGATTCGCTGGGCAAAACCCTTGCCGAAAACGGTATAGGTGACTGGATTGATTTTAATGAAAGTTTTACTAAAATAATAGCACAAGGAAAAATAACAAATGGGGTTAGGGTCGGAGAATGGCACGAAAAAAAGAATGACACTGTAACCAAAATCAATAATTATAACAACGGAATGCTGGTGTCATCGGATGAGGTTGATACGATAGGTAAGAAAGTATTTAAACCTGTTGAGGTTGTTCCTTCATTCCCCGGTGGGCTGGAGGCGTTTTACCAGTTTATAGGCAAAAATACGAAATACCCCCGGACGGCATATGAAAACAACACGTCAGGCAAAGTCATAATTTCTTTTGTTGTTGAAAGGGATGGTAGCTTAACCGATGTAAAAGTCAAACGCGGAATTGGCGATGGCTGCGATGAAGAAGCAATGCGGATAATAAAATTATCTTCCCCGTGGATACCAGGTACGCAGGGGGGCAAACCGGTGCGAGTTGCTTACAGCGTTCCTATATCTTTCGGATTATCAAACTAGACTATAATGACAAAACCTATTATATCGTTAATTTTAACCTTGGTTTTGTACTTGCCTTCCTATGCCCAGCAAAGCGGCTTAATCTATTATCTTAAAAACAACGGTACCCTTGTCTCAGCAAAAGATAGCGCTGATTACTCAATGGTTGTTTTTCCGCCGGATACCAGCGCGGATAAAAACCTGTACTTAGTACGTGAATATTATAAAGATGGTAAGCTGAAATTAGTAACGACTTCAAAAACTAACGACCTTAACCTAAAATACCAGGGCGCTTATGTTTCTTATTTTTCTTCGGGACGTAAAATGAGGATTGGAACATTTGATAATGGTGAGCCGGCCGGCCATGAAATTGAATATTTTCCCAATGGCCAACTGTACAATACAAAAGATTATTCCACGGACAAAAAGGTGTTGCTAATGACTTGTAAAGATCAGGCGGGAGGAACGTTAGCCGAAAACGGTAACGGTAAATGGATAGAATACGATGAGAACTTTAAGGACACCACTGCACAAGGCGACGTGTTAGGAGGGGTTATGCAGGGTAAATGGCGAGGAAAGATCAATGATTCGGTAAGCTTTGAAAATGAATATATTAACGGACGATTAAAATCGGCTGCCAAAAGGTTCAAATACCAGCTGCCTAAAGATGTAATTGTTAAAGTTGACGTTTTTCCCCAATTTGTCGGCGGAATGGAAGCCTTTTACAAGTATCTTGGCCGCACCATGATGTACCCTGTAGCAGCACGGGAGAACAATATACAAGGCAAGGTGATAGTGTCTTTTATTGTAGAGAAAGACGGTTCACTATCAGATTTTAAAATGACGAGAAGTATTCCGGCCTTAGATGCTGAAGCTTTGCGGGTATTAAAATTGAGCCCACGCTGGTCACCGGGCCTTGTGAAAAATGAACCGGTTAGGGTTTTCTATAGCGTCCCGATTTCTTTTGCCTTAGCACCATAATTATTATGAATAAAACTATTTCAATTTTAACTTATTCTGCATTATTAGTGTCTCTGCTTGCCACAGGGTTCCGGGCACATGCGCAAAATCGCGAAGCAAAGTATTACAATAAAATATTCCCCTCCCATGCTCAGGAAGAGATGGACGTTAAACAGGTAGTGTTGCCACCCGACTCTAACTCAGGCCCGGGCATGTACCGTGTGAATGAATTTTTCTCTAACGGCAAACCTAAGCTGGTGACCACCTCCAGGACAAATGATGTTAATTTGAAATACGATGGCCCTTTCGTAGCCTACTATTATAAAGGCGGTAGAAAAACCATCGGCCGTTTTAATAATGGTGTGCTTTCGGGAAAAGTTTCTACTTTTTATCCTAATGGGAAGCTTTACCAGGCCCTTGTATATAAGGACGGAGACACAGTCCGTTACGGCGACTGCGGCGATTTGACTGGCGCCGGCCTGGCAGAAAACGGGAAAGGTAAGTGGATTGAATACAGTTATGATTTTAAACAAATTTACGAGGAAGGGCCTATAGAGAATGGCGTTAGGGCTGGAATATGGCGGATTAGCGGAAATAAAAAAAATATTATATTAGAGAATTACCAGGGTGGGAAATTGATTTCTGCGTCTTATGAAGATACTGTTATTCGTAATAAAGAATATCCACACACCGATCATATTCCAATATTTGCCGAAGGGATGCGAGGTTTTTGGAATTTCCTTACTAAAAATGCCCGCTATCCCGTATCTGCCCGCAGGGAGGGTATTTCCGGAAAGGTAGTGGTTGGATTTATGGTTGAGGTAGATGGCTCGCTAACAAATTTCAGAATTATTAAAGGCGTTAATGACGACTTAAACAACGCCGTTATCGACGCGTTAAAGCGATCCCCAAAATGGATTCCGGCCTCATACAAGGGTGTACCGGTTCGTGTTGAATCCCAGGTGCCGTTTACCTTTGCTCTATCTGACTAATTAACACAAAAACAAAAAAGGCTTCCACCAATTAGTGAAAACCTTTTCTCAATAAATAAAGTTCCTTATTAAATAACGCCGGTATCAACCAAAACCTGGTTCATGTTACGTACAGCGTCAGCGCTCTTATTAAACTCAGCCTGCTCGGCATCGCTTAATTTAAAGTCGAGGATTTTCTCCCAGCCGCCTTTGCCTAAAATTACCGGAACAACCAGCGAGATGTCTTTCTGGCCGTATTCGCCATCAAGGGCAACACCGCATGATATTAGTTTTTTCTCATCGCGTACAATGCTTTCAACCATTGCGGCAGTACCTGCGCCTGGTGCATACCATGCAGACGTACCAATCAAAGCTGTTAAAGTTGCGCCGCCAACCATGGTTGCTTTTACAACTTTATCCTGTTGCTCTTTGCTTAACAACTGTGTTACCGGGATACTGTTCCAGGTAGCGTGGTTAATTAAAGGTATCATTGTTGTATCACCGTGACCACCAATAACAACCGCGTTTAAGTCGGCAGGCGAGCAGCCAAGTTCCTGGCTCAGGTAATATTTAAAACGTGATGAATCCAAAGCGCCACCCATACCCAGAATTTTATTTTTGGGTAAGCCCGAAGTTTTAAGGGTAAGGTAGTTCATGGTATCCATTGGGTTTGATACCACGATGATGATGGTATCAGGCGAATACTTTAATATATTTTCGGTAACGCTTTTTACTATACCAGCGTTAACACCGATCAATTCTTCGCGTGTCATCCCCGGTTTGCGCGGCAGGCCTGAAGTAATTACTACAACTTCCGAACCGGCAGTTGCGGCGTAGTCGTTAGTAACACCTTTAATTTTAGTGTCGAACCCCAACAGGGCCGATGTTTGCATCATATCGATTGCTTTACCTTCGGCAACGCCTTCTTTGATGTCTAATAAAATAAGTTCTTCGGCCAATTCTTTCCTGGCGATATTATCTGCGCAGGTTGCTCCAACAGCACCGGCGCCAACAACAGTTATTTTCATAATATATTTGATTTTGCGGATAGAAAATTAAATTGGCCGAAGATAGATATTTATATTTTTTCCGCGTGTAAAAATTATACAATAAGTAGGAGAAGCGCAGATTTCGGATTTCGGATGTTCGATTTCGGATTTATTTTGGTGTATTGGATAATTTGCAGGTAAACAAACTAATTGATGGTTTGTATACATATAAAGCCTTTGTTATGAAAATCAACTATTTATTTTTAATTCTTTCCGCCGTTACTGCCTTATCGGCCTGCAATCGCTCCAAGCCTAAACCTATATCTAAAGACGTAACCAAAACAACCGTTAACATTAACGGGAGAAAGGACAGTGTTATTAACAATCCGCAAAAAAATTATGGCAACGCCACGGTTTCCGAACCCTGTGTTAAATGCCTGCTGCAGGTTATCCAAAATACGGCAAGCTATAAAACGACGACTGGTACCTTATCCGCCCAAAGTATTATTTATAAAGTAAACTGGATCACCTCATCAAAACCTGTTAATTTAAGTGATGGCAGCAAAATTATTAATGGAATGGCCGTTGATATTAACCAAAAAACCGGGAATTCTACAAAAAAGCTCATTACCTACCTTTATAATAATGCAAAAGGCACTATTTACACCTCCTTGAATGGTGATAATTTGCACAAGGACGAGAATGTTAGCGATACCTCGCTTAAGAAAATACGAAATAGTTGCTTTTGGGGCGTCGCATCCGCAAAATAGCTTTTATTGCGTTGGAAAAAAATAAGAAAATTACTTTTCAGTTGCCACTGTTTGCCTTTTGGGGATAATTTTTAATTGGTTGTTAATAACTTCTGGTATCAATACTCTGTTTTAGTGAATTTCGCAGTATAGATGCACGTTTTTAAAAAATATTAGAATTTTTTTAACATTTTATGATGAAATTTATAAAAATAGTTTAAATTCGCCTCATTATTCGTAGATAACTCTACAAAATTTAAGATTTCAACCCATATTATAAATTAATTAAACAATGGCAACTAAACTCGAGTACATCTGGCTTGATGGATACAAACCCACTCAAAGCCTGCGCAGCAAAACAAAAATTGTAAGTGATTTCGGCGGCACATTAGAAGAATGTCCAAACTGGAGCTTTGACGGTTCATCAACCGAGCAGGCACCGGGCGGTTCGTCTGATTGCGTGTTGAAACCTGTATTTATTTGTAAAGATCCGGGAAGGCTGGATGCTTACCTTGTAATGTGCGAAGTACTTGATTCAACCGGGGCAGCTCATGAGTCGAACGGCCGTGCGCTTATCCAGGATGATGACAATGATTTCTGGTTCGGTTTTGAGCAGGAATACTTCCTGTGGGATCCTGAAACCAACAAACCGCTTGGTTTCCCAGCTGGTGGCTATCCTGGTCCGCAAGGCCCTTACTATTGCTCGGTTGGCGCCAACAACGCTTACGGCCGCGACATAGTTGAAGAGCATCTTGACCTTTGCCTTGAGGCTGGTTTAAATGTTGAAGGTATCAACGCTGAGGTTGCTGCAGGTCAGTGGGAATTCCAGATATTTGCTAAAGGCGCTAAAGAAGCCGGTGACCAGATTTGGGTTGCACGTTACCTGCTTGAAAGAGTTGGCGAGGCTCATGGCGTTTCTATCAACTGGCATTGCAAACCGCTTGGTCAATTAGACTGGAACGGTTCAGGCATGCACGCAAACTTCTCGAACACTACTTTAAGAACTTGCGGAAGCCAGGATATCTATACCAAAATTTGCGAAGCTTTCCGTCCGGCTGTTGCTGAATGTATCGCTGTATACGGTGCCGATAACGATCAGCGTTTAACCGGTAAACACGAAACTGCTTCTATACATGACTACAGCTATGGTGTTTCTGACCGTGGTGCATCAATCCGCATCCCGCTTTACACTGTACAAAAAGGCTGGAACGGTTACCTGGAAGATCGTCGTCCTAACTCGGCTGCTGATCCATACAAAGTAGCTGCAGTTATTATCAAAACCGTTAAATCGGCAAAACTGTAATTCCTGACTAAAAACTGATATGTTCTTATCCCCTGGTGGTAACACACCGGGGGATTTTTTTTGTTGGGATTTTTCGCGGTTGATTGTTTTATAGGAGCTCAAGAGGGCTTCGCCGTTACACCGATTGGGGGATGATTTCACCGATTGCCACTGTAAACCCCCGATTCAATCAACCAATATTCATCCACAGGTAAATTGTATAAATAAACCCAACACTCAACTGTTGTGTCAGCCGCCTCTACCGAAACCAATTCTCTCACAAATAAGTTTGGCTGCGCTTCTTTCGGTCCAAACGCTTCGTAGTGATCCAGTTGTTTGAATACCTGTTTTGTATTGATCAATTGGTAAATTTTTCCATGGACATAACTACGGCCTTTGTTGTCTATAACAGCTCCGGGATATTCGCCCATATCATAAAGTCTGCCTTTAAATTTGCCATCAGCATAAAAAGTACAATTGGCGTTTAGGTACGCGCCAAATTCGTTCTGCTTATCCAGCAGTGTGCCATAGACAAATAAATAGGCGCTTTCGTTTTTCATTTCAACCGTAAAGATATTGCCTGTTGGCTACGGACGCAATATTTTCCGCCTTTGGTGAATGATTTCGTTATTGTTTAACACATTAATTTTATCTTGCTTAAATTGCCACGCCAATTAGTTGATGCGCCATGAACGAAGAACAGGTAAAAGCCTATATACAGGATAACGATATAAAAAAAATAAAATTTGCCTTTGCAGATATCGACGGGGTATTGCGGGGTAAGGTAATTCACCCCAAAAAGTTCCTGGACGGGCTTGAGGGTGGTTACGGTTTTTGCGATGTAGTATGGGGTTGGGATAGCAGCGACGCCTGTTATGATAACGTAAAGCTTACCGGCTGGCACACCGGCTACCCCGACCAAATGTGCCGTATCGACCTTTCAACTTTCCGCACTGTGCCATGGGATGAAAATATTCCTTTCTTTTTAGGGGACTTCAGCAAAGCAGATGGCAATGATTTGCCGGCCTGTGGGCGCAGCCTGTTAAAACGTATTGCTAAACAATGCGCTGATATGGGCTATCATGCAGAGTTTGCCCAGGAGTTTGAGTGGTTCAACTTTAGCGAAACACCGCAAAGCCTTAAGGAAAAGAGCTTTACCAATTTAGAAAGCCTTACACCGGGCATGTTTGGCTACTCGATACTGCGTACATCATTAAACGATGAGTTTTATAATGACTTGTTTGATTTGCTGCTACAATTTAACGTCCCGCTTGAAGGTTTGCACACCGAAACAGGTCCTGGCGTGTACGAAGCTGCCATACTGCATGATGGCGTTTTAGAAGCAGCCGATAAAGCTGTGCTTTTTAAAACAGCGGTAAAAGAGATTGCCAACAAACACGGCATAATGGCCACCTTTATGGCGAAGTGGAACGAAAACCTGCCCGGTTGCAGCGGTCACCTTCACCAAAGCCTTTGGACAAAAGACAAAGCAAAAAACCTGTTTTACAGCGCGGACGATGAGTTTAACATGAGCGACTTGCATAAGCATTACCTTGCCGGTCAGCTGCATTGCCTTCCGCAAATATTGCCCATGTACGCGCCTACAATAAACAGCTACAAACGCCTGGTTGAAGGCGCCTGGGCGCCAACCACTGTAACATGGGGCATTGATAACCGAACAACAGCGTTACGCGTTATCCACACATCCGAAAATTATACCCGGCTGGAAACCCGCATCCCGGGTTCTGATACCAACCCGTACCTGGCCATGGCCGCGGCACTGGCATCGGGCTTGTATGGTATTAAAAATAAACTGCCCTTAAATATTCCGGCAACAGTTGGCAATGGTTACCAGGATAAACGCAATGGCAGCCTGTCATCAAACCTATTTGATGCAACCAATATCATGAAAGATTCGGCACTGGCTAAAGAACTATTTGGAGAGGCCTTTGTTGACCATTTTACAAATACCCGGCTTTGGGAATGCAGGCAGTTTGGGAAAAGCGTTACGGATTGGGAGTTGAAAAGGTATTTCGAAATAATATAATTTGATGCTATAATCTCGGAATTGGGCTACTTTTGAATCCCGGTTCAGATAATTGGACAAATAAATAAAAAATCGTGACTGATATACTTGATATAAATTTAGAAGAATCCGAAAATACCATCCTTCCATCCTTCCCGGTTCGTGCATCTAAGGTTCAAATTAAAATTGATTATGAAGCCGTATTAAAAAAAGCATGGGAGGGATACGATTCGTCAAAAACGATAAGGGAAATAGAGGACATCAGTGCGATGGTTTCAACCAACCATGTGTTCCGAATTACGTTCGAGGATGATGATATCATTATTGCAAAGCTGTCGTATTTTGGTAAATATGAACACTTTAAAGAAGATCACCGTATTATCCATGCACTATCGAACAACCTGCTCTATCCTTTCGAAAACCTGCTTTCAAAATCACTTTTAAAGAATAACAGGGTATACGTTTATCGATACAAACAAGGTAAAACAGATGCCTGGGTTATTTTTTACAACCCAACGCGCATACTTGAACGTTTACCGCGGCGGCTGGAAGAACATCACATTATAAAATTAGGCCAACAGGTTGGCAAGTTCCACAAAGCCTGCTCAAGGGTAAAAAACGTGCTGCCAAAATCGTCGAAGACATTACGCACCGATATTTTTGCATTGCAAAAGGAACTGGAAACCAACGAAAAGCAGTTTGGTACCCCAATGCAGGTCGATTTGCTAAAATACCATTGTGATCTTTTCCTTAAAAACCGCTCGAAGTACAACATGCACTCCTTCGAAATTATACCGGTTTTTATCGATTGGAACATCGGCAATTTTTCGGTAACATCAGATTTGGAACTGTATTCGCGCTGGGACTATGACTGGTTCAGGATGAGTTACCGGATACTGGATTTTTACTTTTTCAGCCGTGTATGTTCCGACAGGGGCGACCGTACGGTATTCAGCTACGTGATAACTACCATGATGGAAGACAGGTTTATCCTGTTTTTAAAGGAATACCACAAGGTAAACCCCATAACTGCCGACGAAATTCGTTTTTTGAAAGAGGCTTACCGCTTTTTTATTTTAAATTACGTGATAAAGGATGGCAAATACTTTTTTAACGAACAATATGCCAAAAAACTGCAGTCCGAAGCTTTTTCAATCTACCTGCCATCAGTCGACCGTGATTTTGATGCGGAAAAGATAATTGCAGCTTTGGGTCTGTAGCTCATGGTTAATCCCGGACGTGCGGGATGGTTCATAGCCGAAGCGAAATATCGAATTAATTTTTAACTAATCTATAATCCCCAACCTCTAATCTCTACTCATGAAACGCATAGAAAACTTTAAATCGATAATTGATAAATACGATATCATATTTTTTGATGCGTTCGGCGTAATAAAAACCTACCAGGGGTTAATGCCCGGGATAGAAAAGACGTTTGAGTATTTACTGGCGCAGGGTAAAGAGTATTACATAGTAACTAACGATGCATCGCGCAGCCCGGCGCAGTTGGCCGAAAGCTACCACAAAAATGGCCTGTCCGTTATCACTGCCGATAGGATCATATCATCCGGCATGCTTACCAAAGAGTATTTGGATTTAAAGGTTGATGATGGCATTGTGGCTTTTTTAGGCACACCGGAGTCGTCGCATTATATCGAGAGTTCGGGACTGCATACCTTACCGGTTCGCGAAATTGACAGCAGCAATATCGACAAGGTTAACGCCCTTGCTTTTTTGGATGACGAGGGTTTCGATTGGTGTGCCGATTTAAATAAAACCGTCAACATCCTGCGTAAACGCACTATCCCGGTAATAGTTGCTAATACCGACAGGGCGTACCCGGTATCTATTCATGACGTGGGCATAGCGATAGGGGGTATAGCCGCAATGATTGAGAGTATTATCGGTAAACAGTTTATTCGGTTTGGCAAACCCGATTCGCAGATGTTTATGTTTGCTTATGATATGATACGGGAATACAGGCCAATTACCAAAAAACAAATAGTTATGGTGGGCGATACGCTACAGACAGATATTTTAGGCGGCAATAAATTCGGGCTGGATACAGTACTCGTATTGTCGGGCAATACACTGGCGAAGGACGCTGATAACCGGATAACATCTACCGGCATTGTGCCTACCTATATCTGTGATTCGGCAGTGATTGACATTAGCGGCTTAGGGTTTTAATGTTAATAGTTTTCGATATTTAATACCGTTAATTAAAATGGGAAGAGATTTAACAATTGAATTTCAGACGATAATAAAAACAGTTGTGTCGCCGCTTTTAAAAAGACGGGGATTTAAAAAGAAAAATTTTAATTATAACCGCGCAATCAACGGATTAGTTCAATCAATTAATATTCAAAGAAGTCAATATAATCATAGCGAAAGTATTTCGTTTACCATAAACCTTGGATTTTATAATAGTCGAATATTTCAGATATCAAAAAATAGGTTAGAACCCCAATTCGTGACTTCAGACAATTGCTTCGTTTGGGGCAGGAGCGGCATGTTAATTTATAATAAAGATTACTGGTATAAACTTAATTTAAATGACAGTTATAATTTGGTGTTACTGCAAGTTGAGAATGATTTTAATAATCACATAATTCCGTTATTTGCAAAATTGGATACCTTAACTTCGATCATCGAATTTTCACGAATTGACTATGAGAATCGACCATTTAGGCTAATTGCAAACATTGATGAGGTGTCAATTTTAGAATTAGAATATGGTGATTTTGATAGAGGTAAAGATATTTTAAGTAAAGAGTATAATAAAGCAATTATCCCGAAATCGACAAAACATACGACTGTCTATCCTGACGGCCGTGAAGAAATAAGGTGGTCTGAGCCAGGCGTGAATAAGTTCCATATTGAGTTACTGCAGCGGATAGCCAATAATTACGGCGTAGAATTGTAGAGAGAAACAGAAAAATCAAATTTTTTAGCAGGTTATTTAAATAAAAACCTACCTTTAAAATTCAACCAATTTTATAATCGAACACCCAAACCTGCTTAGGCAGGCCGCCTTTATGAAAAAACTTTTAAGTGTACTTTTAACAGTTCTGCTTTTTAATACTGCTTTTGCGCAAACTCATAAAGGTGAATTCACTAACCCGTTACTTCATTCAGGCGCCGACCCCTGGGTTATTTTTCACGGAGGGTATTATTACTATACAAATTCAATGGGCAGTAAACTGATCCTGTATGAAACAAAAAATATGGCTGATTTGAAATCGGCACCGAATAAAACCATCTGGACGCCGCCGGCCGGCACCATGTATTCAAAAGAACTTTGGGCGCCCGAACTGCACTTTATCAACCATAAATGGTATATGTATTTTGCTGCTGATGACGGCGATAACGACCATCACCGTATTTACGTGCTGGAAAATCCATCTGCCGATCCCATGCAGGGCGATTGGACTTTTAAAGGAAAGGTGGGCGACGAAACCAATAAATGGGCCATTGATGTTTCTGTATTTGAAAATAAAGGCAAACTATACATGATTTGGGCCGGCTGGGAAGGCGATAAGAACGGTGAACAGGATATCTACATCGCGCAGCTAAAGAATCCGTGGACAATCGGCAGTAAACGGGTTAAAATATCGAGCCCGAAATACGACTGGGAAAAATACGGCGACCTGGGCGAAAAGAGCAACCCGCCGCATGTAAATGTAAATGAAGGCCCGGAGATTTTAAAACACGGAAACAGGCTGTTCTTAATATATTCTGCTAGTGGCTGCTGGACAGACTATTATGCATTAGGAATGCTAAGCACATCGGCAAATAAAAACCTGCTTGATTCCGCGTCGTGGGCGAAATCGGATACGCCGGTTTTTAAACAATCCATCGCCAATAAAGTGTACGCACCGGGGCATAACTCGTTTTTTAAGTCGGCCGATGGCAAGCAGGATTGGATAATTTACCACGCCAATTCGCAGCCGGGGCAGGGGTGCGGCAAAGAACGCTCGCCGCGGATGCAGCAATTTATGTGGAATAAGGATGGTTCGCCAAATTTTGGTATGCCGGTTAAAGAGGGTGTTTATTTAAAAGCACCATCGCAATAGAGAATTATGAAAATAAAAAATGTATTGATTGCGGGTTTAATGCTGTTGAGCAGCGCCGCCAGTATCGCCCAAAAGCCACCTGTTCCGGGTTTATGGTCTGTTGAAAAAGCCAACGCCTGGTATGCGCAGCACAAATGGATAAATGGTGCTAATTTTACGCCCAGCACAGCCATTAATCAGCTGGAAATGTGGCAGGCTGATACATTTGACCCCACAACGATTGACCGTGAGTTGGGTTATGCCGAAGGTATCGGTATGAACACCATGCGTGTGTTTCTGCACAGCGTGGTATGGAAAGAAGACCCTGCCGGCTTTAAAACACGGATAAATAAATACCTCGCCATAGCTGATAAACACCACATACAAACCATTTTTGTGTTTTTTGATGACTGCTGGAACCCCAACGCGCATCCCGGTAAGCAGCCGGACCCAAAGCCGGGTATCCACAATTCTGGCTGGATGCAGGATCCCGGCGTGCCGCTTACCAACCCCGCGCAATATGCTGGTCTGCAAATTTATGTTAATGATATATTGACCACCTTTAAACACGACAAACGGATATTATTGTGGGATTTATACAATGAACCTGGCAATGGCGATAAAAATAAAATAGCGGCCACGCTTTTGGCTAAGGTGTTCGCGTGGGCGCATGCTATACGGCCCGACCAGCCGGTAAGTGCCGGCGTTTGGAACCAGGACCTGAAAGAACTTAACCAGGTACAGGTTGAAAATTCGGATGTAATAACTTATCATAATTACGAAACCCCCGACATGCACCAGCACGAAATTGACTTTTTAAAACTTTACCAGCGCCCATTAATTTGTACCGAATACATGGCTCGTCCGCGTAACAGTACCTTTGAAAATACGATGCCGATGCTGAAAAAGGATAATGTAGGCGCTATAAACTGGGGTTTTGTAAGCGGTAAAACCAATACCATTTATGCCTGGGATACCCCAATGCCTGACGGCAGCGAACCGAAAGTTTGGTTTCATGATATTTTCCGCAAGGATGGAACACCATACAAACAGGAAGAAGTTGCCCTGATAAAGCAATTAAACGATAAATAAATACTAACCTTAACAAAACCAAATAACTAAATTAGCAGCCCTATGAATCTTATTAAAAACATTTCAGCAATTATATTGCCTGCCTGCATTTTTACGATGGCAGCCTGCAATCAATCATCAACCGATAAAAAAACAACCACTATGACCGACAGTACAACACATGCTGCCTTGCCGGATACCGCGGCTTATTCAAAAACTATTAACGGGAAACAAACACACCTTTATATTTTAAAAAATAAGCACGGCATGCAGGCTGCTATAACCAACTATGGCGGCAGGGTTGTAAGTATTTTAGTTCCTGATAAAGCCGGTAAGATGACAGATGTTGTATTGGGATTTGACAGTGTGGGTGGTTTTGTTCATTCAACCGAGCGTTATTATGGGGCAACCATAGGCCGTTACGGTAACCGGATTGCGAAGGGTAAATTTAAGATTGACGGTAAGGAATACCAATCGAGCACCAACAATGCGCCAAATATGCTGCATGGAGGTAAAAACGGTTTCCAGGAAATGGTTTGGGATGGCAAACAAATTGATTCGACCACTTTAGAACTGACTTATCTTTCGAAAGATATGGAAGAGGGCTTTCCCGGAAATCTGAAAGTGAAAGTAACCTATTCGCTTACCGATGATAATTCTTTTAAATGTGAATACGAAGCCACTACCGATAAAACAACAGTAGTGAATTTAACCAACCACGCATTTTTTAACCTGAACGGCGAAAGCAGCGGAACTATTTTAAACCATACTTTACAGGTTGACGCTGATAACTATATCCCGGTTGACTCAACCCTTATTCCGTTTGGCAAAATAGTAACCGTTGCCAACACACCGTTTGACTTCCGTAAACCAACAGCAATAGGCGCGCGCATTAACGATGATAACGTGCAGCTAAAAAACGGTAAAGGCTACGACCATAATTTCGTGTTGAACAAACATGATATGAAAACCCCGATTGCCGCCATCACCGGCGACAAAAGCGGTGTAAAAATGGAAATATTTACTGAAGAGCCCGGGCTGCAGTTTTACAGCGGTAACTTTATGAAGGGCGCCAATGCGATGAAGAATGGCAAAAAAGATGAATTCCGCACTTCATTCGCGCTTGAAACACAACATTATCCCGATTCACCAAATCAGCCTTCGTTCCCGTCAACATTGTTGAAACCGGGGCAGGTTTATAAAACGCAATCGATTTATAAGTTTTCGGTGGTTAAGTAAACCAATTAAAAAAAGCAGCATCGTCATTGGGCAATGCTGCTTTTTTGTTTTATCGCATCACCGGCACATTAATAAAACTATCGTTCCCCCACCATATCTTCAGGGGTCCGCCGGCGTCTTTAATAGTTTCTTCACTTACATCTTTACCGGTTCCATAATTAACCTGGGCAAACGGGTTTTTATCTATGTTTAAAACAACCAGTAACCTGCTGCCTTTGCTTAGCCGCTTGCTCACCATGCGGGTACGGGTAAATGATATAGTTTCTTTAACACCCGGGTGCAATAAGCGGCGTACGCTCGCATCTTTAGCATAGCTCGCACGGCCTAAGTAATAGGAAAGTTCAAAACAATCGCCGTTGGGCATCACTTCGTAAAGCACCACGCCGATATCCATATCTTTTTTATTGATGATGGCTTTTAGTTCGCCTGTAAATATGCCATTAACCTGTATGGGCTTATCAAACGGCTTGCTGATGAAGAACAAGCCATTGCTGCGGTCAAGTCGCTTTTTAATGATAGGGTCGGGGTAATAATCGTTATTAGAAGTCGTGCGATCGGCAAGATTAACTTCCTGGTACAGCGAAGCTGGTTTGACCGGCTTCTTATCAACCATCAGGTAGTTGCTGTCGGCTTTAATGTTGGTGAGGTATAGCTTTAGGGTACTGTTGTACATTTTATCTAATGATGGTGCGTGTTGCCAAACATTGGCGCCCATCACTTCGTAATTTATTTTATCCTTTAAAATCGCGGGCTTTTTGCGGCCTTTCAGTATGTAATCAAACCATTCGAAAGTAATATCCCTGGTATGCATCGGCGCCACCGGATCGAGATGATAATCTCTTAAAACCGCTGTGCCGCCTTGCTGTGTACCAAAATGGTCGTATGGCCCTATAATTAGGTAATGGTTGGCTTTCGGGTTGTATTTATAATGATCCAGCAAATACTGCATCCCCGAAATCTGCCCGTCATCATAGTATCCTTCAAAAGTTAGCACCGGTATATTTATTTTGGCGAAGTCTGTTTTATAAGGCACCATAGCCTGCCAGTATTTATCGAACGAGGGATGTTTTAGCCATTTTTGCAGCCACGGGTTTGGTGTGCCGTCAATACTATCGATTTTATTGAATGCGGCCCCACTGTTGTACCAGTTATTGCGGAGGTTGTTCCAGCGCTGGTTGTCGTTATTTACTGCATCGTCGGTGTATTTGTTGTTGGTTACATAAAAAGCCCATTGGTAATTTACATTCAGGAAGATGTTATTTTCCATAGGTACGCCTTGCCCCGGTATGGCTGCCACATAAGGCACTATGGTTTTAAGGGCTTTGTTCATGTGTTTTGTTGCCGCCCATTGTGCAAAGCCCGAATAGCTGCCGCCGTACATGCCCACTTTGCCATTACTCCAGGGTTGAGCGGCTATCCAGTTAATTACCGTGTTTACGTCTTCATTCTCATGCTCGTAAGGTTCGATGGGGCCGGGGCTTAGCCTTTTGCCGCGCGTGTCGGCTACAATCCCAACGTAACCACGAGCGGCTGCGTTCTTTGCTTCGTACAAACTTCGCTCAAGGTTTGAGTAAATAAAAAACAGCATTACGGCCGGCTGCGGTATATTAATGCCTTTTTTCCGAACCACCACAGCTGAGAGTACTACTCCGTTTTTCGCTTTTATAAAAACACTATCCTGTATAATGTAACGGCGGTTATCGTCAGCCTTTTGTATCGTTTTGCTAAGCGGTTCTATGTTTTCAAGAACGTGCATGAGATTGTAGGTTTTGCAAAGTTCAATCGCATCTTTAATATCCAGGCTATCCTTTTGTTGTTGTTTAACTAACCCGCTTTTAAAGTCTGATTTTAAGTCGCTTATCCCACTTCTGCTGGTGAACGAAAACGATAACGAAACCGCGCTTTTATCATCCAGCGTTCTGAAAAAGTCCCCGGCCAAACCATAAAATGATTGCTTAAACGGAATTCCGTTGGTTTGTTTTGCGAGTTCGGCTTGGCAGAATAATTCGTATTGTGCATATAATACGGTGGGGTACTGCGTGCCATCGGTTTTTGCAATTTGGCGTAATGCGGCTATGCTGTTTAGCGCCTCAGTATATTTACCGGCAATAATTTGGAGCTTAAATAAATTATCGAGGTGGGCTTTTTTATCGTCGTTTGTTTGATATTGGTTAATCACCTCATTTGCCAAAACCTGCATTTGTTTGGCAATAGCAATGCTATCGGTACTGTTTATTTGGGGGAAATAGACGTTTTGCGCGCGACTGAAAGCGCTTATAATAAGGCATAGCAATGCCATACAGAGTTTCCTGTTCATGATTTTTTTAATTAAATGTTGCTTTGATTTATGTTTTCACCAGCTTTTTCAGCTTTACCGATTGCCGGTCGGATGCCTCGGGCGCATCGCCGGTTTTTAGTAATACTTTAAGTTTACCGCCTGGCAACGGTATTATTTTATCGATATAATTAAGGTTGATGATCTGTGCCCTGTTCACCCGGAAAAACAAAGATTCATCAAGTTTTTGTTCCAGTAAATTTAATGAGGTTTTTAAAAACACATTTTTATCGTCAAAAAATAAGCGCGCATAATTATCCATCGACTCAATTAAATGCACTTTGTTCCAGCTGATAAAATGATATTGCTGCCTGTCTTTTACAAATATCCTGTCATCATTTTTTGAGACTGATTTCATTTTTAGCTGCTCCATCGCTTTTGCAAAACGTTCTTCGCGGATGGGTTTCATCAGGTAGTCAATTGCGCTTACTTCGAAGGCTTTTACGGCGTATTGGTCGTATGCGGTGGTAAATATCACCTGCGGTACATTTTCCAATGATTCCAGCAAATCAAATCCTGTTTTTTCCGGCATCTGGATATCCAGGAACAACAGATCAGGCTTTTTTATGTCGATTTGTTCCTTTGCATCATCTGCATTCTTTGCTTCGCCAATTATTTCAACGTCCGGGTAGCTTTTCAATAAAAGCTTTATCTCCTCGCGGGCATTGCGTTCATCATCAATAATTAAAACTTTTAATTTTTTCATGCTGACGGGATGCTTATGGTGGCTAAAACAATATCATCCAGTTCGCCTGTTATAGCAAAAGTGGCGCGGCCTTTATATTCGAGCGCTAGTCGCTCTCTCAAATTTTTAAGACCAACGCCATCGTCGCCGGCTTCTAAATTGCCTGGATTTTGCACTGTAATTTTAACAAAGCCCCCGGTTTTTTCCGCGCATATGGTAATCAACCCGCCGTCCTTTCTTTTGGCAATTCCGTGCTTTATTGCATTTTCGACGAGGGTTTGTATACAAAGTCGGGGGATTTGGATGGCGGTCAAATCATCATCAACGTTAATTGCGAATTGCAGCCTTTCTTCAAATCTTAGTTTTTCCAGTTCAAGGTAGTCTTTAACCAAATTAATTTCGTCACGCAGGCTAATCTGCATTACTTCACCGTTGTAAAGGCTGGTACGCAACAGGTCCGACAGCAAATCAATCGCCCGCCTTGCCGATTTTGGGTTATCAATAACCAGCGCCTTGATATTATTTAATGAGTTGAACAAAAAGTGCGGGTTAAGCTGGGCCGATAAATTGCTCAATTGTGCCTCACGCGATATAATGGCCAATCGTGCATTTTCCTTGCTTGTCCGTATTTCCCGTTGTGCATAGTGATACATGTGATAAGCCAGTAACCAGATGGACATTAGCCTGGTGCCGCCTATAAAAATTGCTTCGGCATTTTGTCTGAAAAAATCAGCATAAGCTTCTGCGGGCGAGCGGAAAAACCACAACTGGAACAGGTACAGTTTAACAGTAGTTGCAAGCGTGTATGCAACGCCCATAACAACGGCGCCGGGGATAATGCGTTTAAGCAATTGCCCCAGGTTTAGGTTTTGGAAGTTATGCCTTAATGCATAATTGCGGTATAAATGTGTAAGCAAAATATAAATAACCACATCGCTTATAAATTGTAGGGCGGCCAATAACCAGCTAAAGTGCGTACTGCGTGTGAACCCACGGTACTCCCAATACAGGGCTGCAACACTCCAGCCAATAAACTGGCATTTCCAGTAAAGCGATATGTTTATTTTCGGGCTCAATTGTTGTTTCAACTAATATTTTAATCAAAGCAACGAAATTATTGGCAACTAGAAAGATAAAGTACAGGAGCGCGGTGTTTGGGGGATAGGCGGGGAGATATAGCTAAAATGACTACAATGAACGTTTTGCTGCGAAATTTGATTCAATAGCCACTGGATGTCGCCAAAATTTCACAAAAATGGCACTCAAAACAACCCGTTTAACACACCGTAAAACAACATTGATTTTAGAGTATATATATTATTGATTAACAGCTTTTTATAGCTATGCGATGTTCAGGTATTGATCCAGGTGGTGATCCAGGTCCTGTTCCAGGTAGCGTTACACTAAATAAAAACAAAAACCAAAACCAAAACAAGTAGTAGAAGTAATAGCGTAATTGTGTTTTTTAGGATGATATTTTATCAAACAAATAAGCGCCTGAACACCCCTTGATGCTGTACAAATAAAGAAAAAAGTTGCGCCAAAAAAGAAAGTAATTATACACATTCACGGTATTTATGGTTTACTTTTTTTTATTTTTTGTACTTTTGTATAGTGCCAATCCCGCACAATAGTATGCATTTTTTATATCCTGCCTTCCTATTTGCATTGGTAACGCTGGCCATACCCATTCTTATACACCTGTTTAATTTCCGCAGGTATCAGAAAGTATATTTTAGCAATGTGCAGTTTTTAAAGGACGTGCAGGAGCAGCAATCGCACCGGCGAAACTTAAAAGAACGGCTCATACTGGCGGCAAGGTTATTGGCTTTATTGTTCCTGGTGCTGGCATTTGCCCGTCCGTTTATCCCCGGAAAAAACGCAGCCAACGCCGGCAAACAACAGGCCGTAAGTATTTTTGTTGACAATTCATACTCTATGCAAACCCTTAACCGCGAGGGCACACTGCTTGATGAGGCCAAACGCCGCGCCAAGGAAATTGCATCGGCCTACAGTATAAACGATAATTTCCAATTACTTACACAGGATTTTGAGGGCAAGCACCAGCGCCTGCTAAGTCGCGATGAGTTTGATGATGCCGTTGATGCGGTAAAGATCAGTCCGCAAAGCCGTAGTTTGCAGCAGATAATCAGCAGGCAGCAAAGTCTGCTTGACATGCACCGCGGAGGTATTCGTTCAATTTATATCGTTTCTGATTTCCAGGACAACATGGCTGCCGGCCGGCCGGTTAAGGCTGATACAGGAACGCGAATAACGATGGTACAGCTAAAAGCCAGTACCCTGCCAAATGTTGCGGTTGATTCAATTGCTTTACTTAGCGCGATACACCGTCCCGGCGAAAGCGAAAAGCTGGTAGTGCGCTTGCATAACTATGCCGATAAATCTGCGGAAAAGGTACCTCTTAAACTAGTGATAAACGGCGAACAAAAGGCTTTGGGCAGTTATACCGTTAAGGCGCGCTCGGTTCAATATGATACTTTAACGTTTTCGGGCCTGAAACCGGGCTGGCAGCGGGCCGAAATAACCTTGCAGGATAACCCGGTAACTTTTGATAACCAGTTTTATTTCGCCTTTAAAGCCGCGCAGCAAATGCCTGTGTTATTGATTGACGGCGGCACGGCCAATCCATATTTAAAAGCTGTATTTGCTGCCGACCCATTTTTTGCCGCCAAACGTGTGCCTGATGGCAATGTTGACTATGCGGCTTTAAACACCTACCCATTGATTATTTTAAGCGATGTAGATGCCATTTCAACCGGGCTTTCGCAGCAATTGAAGAGCTATGTGAGCAAGGGTGGCACATTGGTTGTTTTCCCGTCGGTTAATGCAGATGTTGCCAGCTACCAGTCGTTGCTGCAACCGTTAAACGCCGCTTATCCGCAGAAAATAACTACCGAAGAAACAAAAGTGACCGCTATTAACCAGCAAAGCCAGGTTTTTAAAAGCATCTTCGAGAGTTTTCCGCAGAATCCAGATCTGCCGCTGGTAAAAAAATATTACGAGTTAAGCTCGTCAACCGGCAACCGTGCAGAAACTTTGATGGGCATGCCCGGCAACAAAGTTTTTTGGGCCGGCTACACAAGCGGAAAAGGCAAAGTATTCCTTTCTGCAGTGCCGCTCAACGAAGATTTCAGCAACCTGCCGCGCCATGCACTGTTTGTGCCGGTGATGTTCAGGATTGCCTTGCTAAGCGGGCATGACCAACCTTTGTTTTATACCCTCGGCAAAGATGAAAATATTGAAACCCTGCCCATACAAACCAACGAAAAGCAGTTGCTTAAACTGGTAAAAGGCACACAAAGCATTATCCCCGATACCAAACAGCAGGAGGGAAGCACCCTGGTTTACGTTGCCGACCAATTGCATGAAACTGGAATTTACGATTTGAAAAAGGTTGACAGCACCGTTGCCGTGCTGGCCTTTAACGATAACAGGAGCGAGTCGGACTTGAGTTATTTGACCAATGCCCAAATGACCATAGCCGTGCCACAGGTTGCCGAAATAATGGAGAGCGGCAAGGGCTCGTTAAAAGGGAACGTAACTGAAACAAATTTCGGGTTACAATTATGGAAACTTTGTATAATTTTGGCATTAATTTTCCTGGCTGCCGAAATACTGCTGATTAGGTTTTATAAAACTACCTATCGCAACGTAGAGCAACAGGTTTAAATGGATAAAAAACCCACCATTAAAGCATAATAAATGAATTTGCTTATTAAGTCCGCTACCGTTATTGACCCAAACTCACCGTTTAACCAAAAGGTTGTTGATATTTTAATTGAGAAAGGGATTATCACCAGGATAGCCCCCGAACTGGAAGCCGATGCGGAATTAGTTGAAGCAGAAGGATTATTTGTGTCGCCTGGCTTTTTTGATTTGAACTGCAATATCGGCGAACTCGGCCTTGAAACAAAGGAAGACTTAAAGACGGGTACCGCTGCCGCCACTGCAGGTGGTTTTACCGGGGTAGCTTTAATGCCAAACACCATACCGCCTGTACATTCAAAAGCAGAGATAGAGTATTTAATGAACCGGGCAAAAAGAAACCTGGTTGATGTATACCCGCTTGGTGCAATATCACATAAACGCGAAGGCAAAGACCTTGCCGAGATGTACGACATGTTTTTGAGCGGCGCCAAGGCATTTACCGATGGTAACCGCCCCGTGCAGGATGCGGGCCTTATGGAGCGAGCTTTACTGTATGCACAGGGTTTTGATGCGCTGATAATATCGTATCCCGAAGATACTGCCATTGCAGGCAAGGCCAAGGTTAACGAGGGCGAAATAAGCACCATCTTAGGCATGAAAGGCATCCCGCCGCTGGCCGAAGAACTGATGATAGCGCGCGACCTTTACCTGGCGGAATATACAGGCTCAAGAATACACTTTACAACTATCTCTACCACCCGCTCGGTTGAACTGATAAGGGAAGCTAAACGCAAAGGCCTTGAAGTTACCTGCGATGTTGCTGCCCATCATTTGGTACTTACCGACGAGGCGCTATTAGGCTTCGACAGCCTTTACAAGGTTAAACCACCACTGCGTACCCGCGACGATGTAAACGCGTTGTTAAAAGGGCTGAAAGACGGCACCATTGATGCCATAGTATCGCAACATACACCGCACGAGGTGGAGTTTAAAGATGTTGAGTTTGAGGTAGCCGAATTTGGTATTATTGGCTTGCAAACCGCGTTTGCCCTGGCATTAAAGGCCGGGTTGGACATCGAACTTATTATCGAAAAACTCGCTATAGCCCCGCGTGAGATATTAAACGTCGAAATACCTTCCATAGCCGAAGGAAATGACGCCAACCTGGTGCTGTTTGACCTGGGTGAAGAATGGGAATACACTAAAGCTAATAATAAATCAAAATCATATAACTCGCCGTACATAGGGCAGAACTTAAAAGGTAAAGTGTTGTTAACCACCAATAACAATCACTTTTATAAACAATAAAAACATGATAGACTCAAAAGTAGAATCAGCCATTGAGGCCGCCTTAACGGCTTTTTCGAAATATAGTAGCTTTGACGCTACACCTTTTTCCAGTGTGATCGACGAGGTTTTCGACTCGGAAGAAGATTTCATGAGCAAGGTTGCATTGCTCGACGAGGTGTTCGATGATTTTCCGCAATTGGAAGTATTGCGCGAGGTATTTTTTGATTTGCTGCTGGTTAATTTTTTCAGCGCTGATGTTAAAAAACTGGAAGAAGATTACCTTGATACCCCAGAGTGGGAAGCCATTGAAGAGGAAACCCTTGACCGTGGTACCGAGCTATTAAACCTGCTGCTTTACTTGAATGAATGTGAGGACGAAGATATTGAGCCGGGACTGGAAGACTACTTAAAAGAATTTTTACTGGTTGATGAAGACGAGTTCCAGGACGAATACCGCATTTATGAACCGGTTATAGCCCACCAGGTGCTGATGGAAAGCCCGGTTGCCGAGATAACAAAAGTAGCTAATAAACTACCGGATGATTCGGAATTGAAAGAACTGTTTTACCCTATAATGTGCTTTTTCCACAATACAGAGCCAACCGAAGAAGCAAAAAATAGCATAGCCGCCAATGCGATTGAAGTGGAGTTTGATATGGCTGTTTTAGAGATACTTATCAGCTTTAAATAGTTCAGAAATTGATGAGTAATATTGGACAAACTATAAGAATAAATGGCTTAAAAAGCGGTCTTGTTTTGGGGCTGATTATAACCGCGCTATACATATTTTATTTTTACTTTTTAGTTGACATTGCCGAGTCTGCGATAACGTTAGCAATGGGCCAGGTGGCTTTTTCGTATATGTTACCATTCTTTGCTATCACATATTTATGTTTTTGGTTTAGGGAAAAAATTGGCGGCTTTTGGAGTTTTAGACAAGCGACTACCGGTATTTTTATAATGTTTCTTTCGGCATATGCAGTCTATCTTTTAGGGTTCGGTTTGGTATTTAGTAAATTTATTGAGCCCAATAACGTACAAAAAACGGAGGCAGCCACAGTACATAAGAAAATTGAAATATTAAAAAAGAATGGAACAGATCCCAAAGTGATACAAGGCGTAATTGCTGATTTAAAGAAAGATTTTGCCGGTAAAGAAAATACTTCGGTAATTAAGTCAATCCAGGGAATAATTGAATACATAATCTTAATATTCGTTTTAGCCCTAATATTTGCAGCCTTGTTTAAGCGGGACCCACCCGGAATGGCTTCCAACGTATAACTTATTGCAGAAAAGTAAGATCTACCCGATCTTGCTTTTTTTATTCCCTAAACTTTTAAATCAAAATTATTTATTACATTTAAGAAAACTTAAAACCAAATAACAATGGAAAATGTCGCTCCCTCACCGAGTAGTGTCGCCATCAAATGGGCACTCATCGGTTTCTTCGTTTCAATAGTGATTACTTACGCATTCCAGCTTTTGAATGTAGATGTTAATTCACCGGTAAAATATATAAGCTACGTTTTTTTCATAGCTTTCTTACTACTAGGCCAAAAGGAGTTTAAGGACAAGCTTGGCGCTTCGTAACCTTTGGTCAGGCTTTTCTCGAGGGCTTTTTATTCTCGGTTTTCTATGGCATAATGGTAGCTATCTTCACGTACATTTACTTCACTATGTTAAGCCCTGCGGTTTGGGACCAGGCAATGAATGCCGCTCAAAAGAACCTGGAGGCGAAAGGCACTTTGTCATCCGATCAAATTGAGTCTGCTATGAACATCAGCAGAAAATACGGAATATTGATAGCGGTAGTTGGTGTGGCCATAGGAACTCCAATTATGGGTGCGATAATTGCATTAATAGGGGCAGCCATCTTTAAAAAGGAGCGCTCTCCGCTGGATATGGTGCAGGATAGTAATTATTCAGACCCGGCAGTTTAAGCCGGAACTATCAATAACAAAACAGGCCGCTTCTATTTGAAGCGGCCTGTTTTGTTTACTATCAGTTTGAAAATTTATTTCTTCATTACCTGCCGCACAATATCGTTGCCAAACACAAATACCATTAGTGTTATCAATAATACGAAACCTACTATCTGGGCACGCTCCAAAAACTTATCGCTTAGTGGTTTTCCCTTTATCATTTCAATTACCAGGAACACCGCGTGGCCACCGTCGAGTGCAGGTATTGGCAATAGGTTGGTTAACGCCAGTACCATCGATAAAAAGCCTACCAGGCTCCAGAAACGGATCCAGTCCAAATGACCGCCAAACATGGTTGCGATTGCTACAGGGCCGCTAACAGCTTTGTTTAACTTAACTTCGCCCTTAATCATTTTGCCAATACCTTTTGCGTTATCGGTAAATGTTCCCCAGGCTTTGGTAGCGCCAACCGGGAATGAACCAAAAAAGCCATAAGTCAGCCTGTCTTTTTTTGGAAGATCGGGATTTGGCGAAAAGCCCAATATCCCATCTTTATCTATGTGGGCAATTTTATGCTGCAAACTATCGCCATGTTTTATGGTAACCTGCACCTGTTTGTTTTTGAATTGCTGCAACTGCGCATGCAATTCATCAAAATAGGTGATTTTAACAGCGTTGATAGCCAATATGCTATCGCCCTTAACTATGCCCGCTTTTGCGGCGCCTGTTTTTGGGGAAACTGAATCGACGGAAAATTTAAATCGCGGGTCCCTGCTTATAAAATCTTCTATAGTGGAGTTAACGTCGCCAAGGTCATTGATTAAATTGCCGGGCACTTTAACATGAAGTGTTTGCCCGTTTCGTAGCACTGTTAAATCGGTATTGCCTAATATTACTTTTGTGCTGGTAAGCTCTTCAAAACGTATAACCTTTTGACCATTTATTGCAATAATGTTATCACCAGGCTGCAGACCTATTTTCATGCCTAGTTTGCCGGGAAGAATACCGTATTTAAGTGCAGCGTTTGGTGTATAGGTTTCGCCGTATTTAATGGTTAAAATCCAAAATATAAATATGCCTAATACAATATTTACAAATATACCGCCAAGCATTACAATAAGGCGCTGCCAGGCTGGTTTCGAGCGGAACTCCCAAGGCTGCGGCGGACCAGCTAGTTGCTCGGTATCCATCGATTCATCAATCATGCCGGCAATTTTTACGTAGCCGCCCAGTGGCAGCCATCCAATGCCGTACTCAACACCTTTGTAGTTAAATTTAAAAAGACTAAAGCCCCACGCATCAAAAAACAGGTAGAACTTATCTACCTTAATGCCGAAGGCCCTGGCGGCCAGGAAATGGCCAAGTTCGTGCAGAATTACTAAAATAGAAAGGCCCAGTATAAGCTGGCCCACCATAATCACTATACTCATTTATATATTATATTAAAATTGTAATGCTTTTAACGGCATTTGATGTATTAAATTTTGCGCAAAGATGCGTGTTTCTTTATCAGTATTCAAATAGTCGTCCAAAACAGGACTCTTAATAAAGGCAATATGTTGCATGCATTGTTCAATAACACTGCTCATGGCTAAAAAGCCTATACTTTTGCTTAAAAAACCAGCCACTGCAATTTCATTTGCAGCGTTAATTATACAAGGCATATTGCCGCCTTGTTTTAAGGCCTCGAACGCCAAAGCTAAATTACGGAAGGTAACCATGTCTGGTTTTTCGAACGTAAGGTTAGGGTAGTTGGTAAAATCGAACCGTTTGAAATCGTTTTTCACCCGGCCCGGGTAGGTAAGGGCATATTGTATAGGTAACTTCATATCCGGCAAACCCATTTGCGCTTTTATGGAGCCATCCTGGAACTGCACCATTGAGTGAATGACTGATTGCGGGTGTACGACGACATCAATCTGTTCGGCCTCCAAGTCAAAAAGCCATTTAGCCTCTATAACTTCCAGCCCTTTGTTCATTAATGAGGCCGAGTCGATAGTGATTTTGGCACCCATAACCCAGTTTGGGTGCTTAAGCGCATCCTCGCGGGTAACATTCTCTAAAAAAGCTAACGATTTATTCCTGAACGGGCCGCCTGAGGCAGTTAGTATTATCTTTTCTATCCTGTTGTTTTCTTCACCTGCAAGGCATTGGAATATCGCTGAGTGTTCCGAATCGACGGGTAAGATTTTAACTTTATGCTTCTTTGCGAGGGAGGTTATTAATTCGCCGGCAACCACCAATGTTTCTTTATTTGCTAACGCGATGTCTTTGCCAGCTTTAATGGCGGCTATTGTAGGTTCAAGCCCGGCAAAGCCCACCATGGCCGTTAGCACAATATCTATTTTTTTGTGGGTAACCGTTTCAATAATTGCTTCAGCACCGGCTAATACCTTAACATCAGTTTTGGCAAGTGCATCCTTTACGTATTGGTATTTACTTTTATCGCAAATAACCACGTACTGTGGATCGAATTGCAAGGCCTGGGCGATAAGTAAATCAGCGTTGCTTTGGGCCGTCAAGAGATAGGCCTGAAAAAGTTCAGGGTTATTGCCGATAACCTCGAGAGATTGTGTCCCGATACTGCCCGTGGAGCCTAATATCGCTATGTTTTTTTTGTTACTCAATCCTATAAATTTATGTAAGCGCGCAACTCATCCGCAATCTTCCTGTCATTCGAGAGTCGCGGCACTTTATTCTGTCCTCCCAGTTTCCCCTGGCTGCGCATATAGTTTATAAAGGTATCTTTTTTTACGCTTTGGATTACCAGGGGGCGCAAAATGTTACCGGTAATCAGGTCGAAATAGTAAATATTTTTTTTCTGTAAGGCTTTATCAACTTCAATAGCAAATGCTGCCATATCTGCCGGGGCCTTGCCAAACTCTATAAACCATTCGTGGTAAGGCAATTGACCAGCCGGCGGGTTCACTTCCGGGGCCACGGTGAACTCTATTACATCAACACCCTGCTGGTTTGCAACGCTCATCAATGCCTGCTCCACTTCTTCGCCAATAACATGTTCGCCGAAAGCGGATATGTAATGTTTGATACGCCCGGTAACCACGATTTTGTAAGGGTTTTTGGATACGAATTTAACAGTATCACCTAAGCTATAACCCCATAAACCGGCGCTTGTGTTTAGTATTAGGACATAGTTTCTGTCAAGCTCCACGTCTGCAAGGCTAATACGGGTTGGATTCTCGTTGAAGTATTCGTCAGTCGGGATAAACTCATAAAATATACCGGAATCGACCATCAGCAACAACCCTTTTTCTTTTTGCGAATCCTGGAAAGCTATAAATCCCTCGGAGGCAGGGTAGGTCTCGATCGAGTCTATTTTAAACCCGATGCTTTCTTCCATTCGTGCGCGGTAAGGTTCGTAATTAACGCCGCCATGCACAAACAACTTAAAATTTGGGAAAATGTCCTTTATTTTTTTACCTCCCGATACAGCCGACAACCTGTCGAAATACATCTGGCACCATGGTGGTATACCGGATATCAGGCGCATGTCCTGGTTTTTTGTTTCTTCAACAATAGCATCAACCTTTTGCTCCCAATCATCAATGCAATTGGTATCATAGCTCGGCATCCTGTTTTTTTGCAGGTAGCCGGGAACGTGGTGCGCTACTATGCCCGATAACCTGCCGGTTGGTATACCGGCCTTAACATCAAGCACCGGGCTGCCTTGCAGAAATATTAGTTTCCCGTCAACAAAATCTGCATTGCCGGTTTCATGAATATAGCTTAAAAGCGCATTACGGGCAGCTTTTATATGCTCGGGCATGCTTTCTTTCGAGATAGGGATATATTTTACGCCCGATGTAGTGCCTGAAGTTTTTGAAAGATAAGCCGGTTTACCCGGCCATAAAACATTTTCTTCGCCTTTGGTTACCCTTTCGATATAGGGGCGTAGCTGTTCATAGTCCCTGATCGGGACGTTTTTTTTAAAATTATCGTAGCTATTGATTTGGCTGAAGTGATGATCTGCACCGAAAGCGGTGCTTTTGGCTTTGGCAATAAGTTGTTGAAAAGTTTTTTGCTGCAGGGCGACCGCATTTTGGCGGAGTTTGTTTAACCGGCTGTTTACTATAGCGGCAAAAGGTTTGCTTAGTGCTGCCTTTAATCCCATAAATTATACAGTTTCGGTAATGTCATCGTCTACATCCAGGTGGCTGTAAACTAGTTTGCGGTAGGCAACCACCAGGAGAATGTTTACAAAAGGCACTACAAACACCATCCCGATAACGGTTATTGAGCCTAAAAACACCATCGCTTCAATCAGCAAGAATAACAACAGGTATTTTAAAAAGTTACCTTTTATAAGCTGGAAGCTTTGTATAACTGATTCAAACGGGCCGGAGTTGTCATCCACGATGAAGCATGCGCATATTGGGAAATAAAAAAGAAAGAAAACCTCAAAAAATATCGCTGAGAAAATACCCAGTATACTTTGCAGTATGCCCTCATCAAGGGTTTTTATACCTGCTGAAATAAATACTGTTATGGTACTTACTATTACCAGTAAAAGAATATAGCTCAATAGCATTTTTATCGTGGGTACAATATCGCCAAAGCCAAAGTCATAATATTCTTTGTCGATAAGCTGGAAAATAAGTTTGATAAAGCCAAGGAAAATAAAACTAATAAGGAAAATGGAAAAAATGCCGCTGATAGTGGCAATAACCATATCAATTAAAATAAACTTTACCAGCAGCCCGGTACCAAAAACAATCGCTACCGAAAGCAGGGTATATACAGCAACAGTGGCAAAATTCCTTTTGAGGATATGCCATGCAATACTTAGTGTTTCTGTTACCGAAAATGGATGGTACATATAATTATGATATTTTTAATATTACCCGCTTTATAAAATCCTGCATAAAACCTAAGCCATATGCAGTTAATTGTATAAAAGATGCTATAAGGCTCAAAAATGCAATTTTTACCGACTTATTTTTCACCAACGAATGAAAAAATATCAACAAAATAATAAGCGCAAGTATAAAGTTACACAACAGCGCAATTGGCCAGCCAAACACATTGGCTACAGCTGTAAACATTAGGGATAACGTAAATATAGCAGGAAAAAAGTGAATGGCCTTTAGCTCGGCAGGGAAAAACTTATAAACATTTATACGGGCCCGGCCGAAGAAATGTATCTGCTTGTAAAACTGTAAAAAGTTGGTTCGGCGTTTATGGTAAACCTTAGCTTCTGGTATCAATCCAATTTTAAAACCCATGGAATGGATGCGGATACTATACTCGATATCCTCGCCCGAACGGGTGATAATAAAACCGCCCGCCTTTTCCCAAACCCCGCGCGAAATGCCCATATTAAAGCTGCGCGGATGAAATTGGCCGATACCTTTTTTATTGCCCCTGATGCCTCCTGTAGTAAATGGCGACGTCATGGAGTAACTGATAGCCTTTTGCACCGGTGTAAATGACGGGTGCGCAGCATCCGGACCGCCATAGGCATCAAGCCAGTTTTCGTTGAGTGAATTGTTAACAATTTCCAGGTAATCCTCCGGTATCAGGCAATCCGAATCGAAAATAACAAAGTAATCGCCTTTTGCGCGTTCAAAGCCGTAGTTGCGGGTAAAGCCCTGACCTTCATTTTGTTTTACAAAATATTTAACGTCGAATTTGCCGGCAAAGCTTTTTACGATATCTGCTGCATCATCTTTTGAACCATCCTCAATCACCAAAACCTCAAACTGCTTATAGGTTTGCAGCACAAGGGTTTCCAGCAGCTCTTTTATCTCCTGCGGGCGATTGTATAAAGGTATGATGATGGAGAAAAACATAGATTAGTGAGCGGTTGATTGGGTTGAATAAGTTGATTGAGTTTTGTTGTGGTTAGTTAAATGTAAATCTGTAAATCCTCCTGTCATAACTTAATCAACCTATTCTAACACAATCAACCTAATCAACTCCCTTAAATAACTTCCTCCACCTGGTATTTATTACGCTCGTGGGCGCTGCGTGCTACCAGTTCGGCTACAAAGCCGGTTAAAAACAATTGAGAGCCTAATATTACAGCTACCAGGGCAATGTAGAATAGGGGTTGGGTGGTAACGTCCCTGTAGTGTATCCCTTTGGCAATGGCGCGCAGTTTATCAACAATCATCCAGATGGTAATTATAGTTCCAGCCAAAAAGCTTATCGTGCCCAGGGCGCCAAAAAAGTGCATCGGGCGCTTGCCAAATTTGCCCACAAAAAATATCGACATCAAATCGAGCAGGCCGTTTATAAAGCGGTTAAGGCCAAATTTTGTTTTGCCGTATTTGCGGGGGCGATGTTCAACTACCTGCTCACCAATTTTTGTGAAGCCGGCCCATTTGGCAATTACCGGTATGTAACGGTGCATTTCGCCGTATACTTCTATGTTTTTAACAACTGCGCTGCGGTAGGCTTTCAACCCGCAGTTAAAGTCATGCAGGTTATCGATGCCCGACATGCGGCGCGTTGCTGCATTAAATAATTTCGTTGGGATGGTTTTGCTAAGCGGGTCGTGCCGTTTGGCTTTCCAGCCCGATACCAGGTCGTATTTTTCTTCGGTAATGCGGCGGTAAAGCTCGGGTATTTCGTCGGGACTGTCCTGCAGATCGGCATCCATGGTAATAACCACGTTACCTTTAGTTGCTTCAAAGCCGGTATTCAATGCCGCCGATTTGCCGTAATTGCGCCTGAATTTGATACCCTTGATAAAAGGGTTTCCGGCATTTAGCTTGCGGATCATTTCCCACGAGCCGTCTTTGCTGCCATCGTCAACAAGTATAACTTCGTAAGTGAACCGGTTCTCATCCATTACTCGGCTTATCCATGAGGTAAGCTCGGGCAATGATTCTATTTCGTCGTAAAGTGGTACTACTACTGATATATCCATTTATTAGGAATGCAGCAGGCGGGGGGTATTACGCCGTTGCTGTCGTTCCGCAAAAATATAAAAAATTGGGTATATCTTTTTGGGATTGCACCGATTGTTAAAATGATTACACCGATAAATGGACTGTATTGCAATTTTTACAGAATGTAACTATCTTTGTAAAAAAATAATACAATGCAACGCTTTAATTTCTTCTGTGGTAAAAACCTTATGCAGCCCATGGGCTCGCAACAGAAAGCGTGTGCTTTAAATACACCTTTCTAACGGTCGGGCTTACATCAACCTTCCGAAAAACTACAATTATTAATTTTTATTTTAATATGACGGCTTACTTTATTGATGGCCGCACTATACTGTTTAAGATTTTATGAATACCTATTATACTATAGACGAGAAATATTTACAAGCCGTAGATAAATTAAGCTATGGACGAACGCCGAAAGCCTTGCAATTACTTAACGAAATTGTAAGTAACGACCCTTTGTACGCAAAGGCGCATTACCAGCTTGGAAAAATATATTATTACGATCTGGAAGACTACCAGGTAGCCGGTTACCATTTTAAAACCTGCATGGAACTGGAACCAGTATTCCCGGGTAATTATTATCATTACCTTAACCTGGCGGTTTTTTTAAATATGCAGAAACTGGTGAAAGCTATTGCTGAAAAGGCGTTGGTTGTGCCAGGCGTGGATGTCGCAGATATTTACGAGCTGGTTGGTTTATCGGCTGAGAAGAACAAAGAACTGGAAAAAGCCTTAGCGGCTTACAATAACGCTTTTGATACGGTTACAAATAAAACCGACAAAAGAAAAATTGAGGAAAGCATTGAACGCATAAACGCCAAAATGCAGCGTGTTAAGGCCTACCAGTACACTTTGGTTGAGTAGTCTTTTGTGATTCCACCGATTATTGAATGATTACACCGATTGTTATTAAATCGGTGTAATCCCTAGTTGGCCAGCCGAGCTTTTTTAACATCGACCACGGTTATCGAACTCATGTTAATATAATACCGGTTTTGCAGAATTAATGTGACAACACTAAAAATTACAGATGGTTATCCATATTAAAATATTGTAAGTGCGAATATGCTTCTGTTTTTTAAGAATTAAATTCTTCGTAATTGTTTTTTGTAAAAATTTAATTCTGTTTATGTATTTGGGTGTAATACATTAGCCAAGTTGCTTTAAACCTTTCGTTTTTTTTACCGTCCTAACTGTATAAAATTTGAAACGATAACAACACCATTTGCAGCAGCTGAATCGAGAAAGCAAATGAGGTTTAATCAATATAAAAACAAACAGCATGAAAAAGTTAGCAATATTATCAGCAATAGCATTAAGCGGTTTAATTTATAATACTGCCTCTGCACAAATAAGAATAAATTTTGGTTTACACATAAGGCCTGTTTATGCCCGTTACCACGCTCCGGTAGTTGTTGAGCAGCCTGTTTACCAGGAACCCGTTCAGGTTTATGACGATAGCAACGACGACGACTACTACTACCTACCCGAGGTAGATGCGTACTACAATGTAAATGCCGGTTGTTATTATTATAACGATGGCGACAACTGGGTTTCTGCAGCGTATTTACCAGGCGCTTATCGTAACTACGATTGGAGAAGTTCCCGCAGGTACGAAGTACGTGAGCACCGCCCATTTGCCCGCGCCGATTTTTACAGGTCGAGGTATAATGGCAGAGAGGTAGCCGAGTTCAGGAATTATCGTCACGATAATGATTCACGTGGAAGTTATGATCGTAACAACAGCTACTACAATCGCGGTAATGACAATCGTTATCACGACCGCGATGGCGGCTACAACAGATCAGAACAAAACCGCGGGTATGATAACCATTACGGAAACAGGGGCCAGGGAGGTTACAGCCAACCATCTTACCAGGGCCGCAATCAAAATAATGAGAACCATGGACAAGGTGGTTATGGCCAGCCTAACCAAAACAACGGCGGTCGCCAATGGGGTCAGGGCCATTCCGCTCAGCCGAGCCAAAATAATGGTGGCTCAGAAGGACGCGGCAGAGGTGGAAACGAGCACTTTGCACAAAATATGGGCATGGCCCACAGAATGGGTCGCAACTAAACACGATTGCAAGGATTGACAGGATTTGATAAGCGAGCGTTTAAACTTGCGGAGTTTCAGAAACTTCGCAAGTTTTTTTTGCGACATGCATCCTTTAAATCTTGTTAATCCTTAAATCGTGTTAAATCTTGTTAAATTGAGTATGTGCTGGCGCGGTTTAACAAATCTATAGCATCACTATTTAATTTTAGCGATACTGCTTTTGTCAATTCTTCCAGTTGTTTTACCGTAGTAGCACTGGCAATAGGTGCTGTAATTCCCGGCCGGGCCATTACCCAGGCAAGGGCTATTGTTGCTGGTGTTACGTCATATTCAGCAGCAACTTTGTCAAGCGTAGCTAAAATTTTAAAGCCGCGCGGGTTCATAAACTTTTTAACGCCCTGCCCGCGGCTACTTTTCGACAGGTCGTTTTCTGACCGGTATTTACCTGTTAAAAATCCACTTGCTAACGAGTAATAGCTAATAACGCCTATATTTCGTTCGCGGCAAACGGGCTCAAGTTCGGTTTCGTAATGCTCACGGCTGTATAAATTATATTCGGGCTGCAGGCATTGATAAGCGGCCAGGCTGTGGTCTTTGCTTACCTGTAATGCTTCTTTAAACCGTAGGCCATCATAATTGGATGCGCCTATTGCACGAACCTTGCCCTGTTTTATCAGATCGGTAAAGGTTTCAAGTGTTTCTAAAAGTGGGGTGTTTTTATCGTCCGCGTGTGATTGATAAAGGTCGATATAATCGGTTTGCAGGCGTTTTAAGGAGTCCTCAACGGCCTGGGTGATATATCGGCGCGATAGCCCGGTTTTGTCTTCGCCCATCGGTTTGCCTACTTTGGTGGCTACCACCACCTTATCGCGCTTGCCCGATCTTTTCAGCCAGTTGCCTATTATAGTTTCCGATTGCCCGCCTTTGCCGCCGTGTGCCCAGGTAGCGTAAACGTCGGCCGTGTCAATTAAGTCGAGCCCGGCATCAACAAAGCCATCCAATATTTTAAACGATTCTTTTTCATCAATCGTCCACCCGAATACGTTACCGCCAAAAGCAAAAGGATGTACTTTTATTCCTGATTGTCCTATTTCCCTTTTATCCATACGTTAATATAATAATTTAGACAACCTGCTGTGCAAGCTCGTCAATCCAACTACCCAAAAACGGCTCTGTTCCCGCCAGGCGCACCCAATTTCCCTCTTCATCCCGGGCGATTATTAGGTGTAAGCTATTATCAATCGATTCAAATTCGTATGCGTCCGGGTAGCCGTCAAAACTGATTTTTTGTACTGTTCCTTCAACCGGAAAGTCGGAGCCGGTAAGTGTTGCTGCAAATTGCTGTTTCATAAAATTTAGTATATAAATGTAATT
The DNA here is from genome assembly GCF_024055575.1 of Mucilaginibacter flavidus. GTDB lineage: Bacteria > Bacteroidota > Bacteroidia > Sphingobacteriales > Sphingobacteriaceae > Mucilaginibacter > Mucilaginibacter flavidus. Next base: position 50,301 of record NZ_JAMXOE010000007.1, read on the forward strand.
GATATAACTTTTTTCTGTACAAATTGTGTGTCAGATAATGGTAATAGTACGCTTTTTATATGAACATGTAGCGCAGTGATTAAAACATGCCATAAATTGCAATAAGCTATTGTATATATTTACCGTGTGGAAAATATAAAGCCGGACTCGAACGTATTAGTGGAGATTGTACAAACTAAAATGCCCTTTGGTAAATATAAAGGCACGTTGGTAAGCGACATACCAGTTTCGTATTTGGAATGGATGCATAGCAAGGGTTTCCCACCAGGTAAATTGGGTATGATGCTGGCCACGGTGTACGAAATAAAAACTAATGGATTAACTGAGATACTTTTTAAGGTTAAGCGGGTGGTTGCGAAAAAAATAGAGCGGTTGTAAATGTTGAAATTGTTGTAAGGGTTTGATTTTTATTACGACTAACCTGACAAACGCGAATTGCCGATGGGCCATTGTTCAACATTTACAACTAGTTACAAACAAATGACCATCCACCACAACATCGCAAACGTATATTCAAGTATAAAATTTGAGAACAATATGAAACGAATTATTTTTTATGCAGCCGCTATATTACTATTTGCCGGCTGTGTTAACGGGCAACCGGGCAGCCGGAACGATTATGCTGATTTGCCAAAGCCTGCAGCAGGCGAAGCTGTTGCCACTTTTGGGGGAGGCTGCTTCTGGAGTATGAGCGAGGCAATGTCGGAACTTAAAGGTGTTACGAAAGTAGTTTCCGGTTACGCTGGCGGGGTAACAGTTCGCCCAAGCTATGAGGATGTAAGCTCGCGTACTACAGGCCATGCCGAATGTGTGCAGGTATATTACGACCCCAAAATTATCAGCTTTGCAACTTTGGCGAACGCTTTCTTTTTCGCGCACGACCCAACAGAACTTAACCGCCAGGGGCCGGACGAAGGTACAGACTACCGCTCGATAGCGTTTTACCGCACACCGGAAGAGAAAAATATTTTGCAGGAAACTATAAAAAGAATAAATGCTTCGAAGCATTATCCTGAAGCAATTGTAACCCAGCTGGCACCTTATAAAGTGTTTTACGCTGCCGAGAAATATCACCAGGGCTATTACAGGCTGAATATGGATAACCCATATATTACTGGTGTATCAGTACCAAAAGTGATGAAATTCAGGAAAGCTGAGAAGGCTGAGTTGAAGCCGGAGTTTGTTAAATAGAGATTAGAGGATAAAGATTGGAGATTAGTAAATATGTTTTTCAACTAATCTCCGGTCTCTTATCTCTATTCACTAATCCCACGTAACATCAAAGCCCCAACCGTAACATTGGTACGGCTATCGATAATTATAGCGCCGCCGTTGGCTTTATTAATCTGATACGGGTCGAAAGCTAAAGGTTCAGCAGTTTTGATGATGATGCGGCCGATATCATTCAGCTTGAAATCTTCATTAAACTCTTTCTCCAATGTGTTGATATTAACCTTATACAGCACTTCCTGTATTTTGCAACGTGTTACCTTGCTATTATGCTGTACAAAGTAAGTGAGTGAGGTATCTAAAACACGTGTATCCATCCAGCATAAATCAGCTTCAATTTGTTGTGATAATTCCGGCTGATAATCAGTGTTCACCAACACGTCTCCGCGGCTGATATCTATCTCATCTTTTAAATGAATAGTAACCGACATGCCGGCAAAGGCCTCAGTTGGTTCTGTATCCAGCAATTCTATTTTTTCGATGGTTGAGTGGAAACCAGACGGCAACACAGTAACCCTGTCGTTAACCTTAAATGAACCGCTTGATACGCGGCCTGCATAGCCACGGTAGTCGTGAAGTTCCTCAGTTTGCGGGCGTACTACCCATTGCACAGGGAAACGTGCGTGTGCGGTGCTGTCGTCAATTTTTAGTTCGATGGTTTCCAAAAAATGCAGCAGGCTTTTGCCCTCGTACCAATGCATTTTGTCAGACTCGTTTACGATGTTATCGCCCTTTAGCGCGCTAACAGGTATGTATTTTATGTTTTCCAGCCCAACTTTATAAGCCAGTGCTTTGTAATCGTTCACAATGGTTTCGTAAATGGCCTCGCTATAATCAACCATATCCATTTTGTTGATACAAACCACCACCTGCTGAATGCCAAGTAACGATACAAGGTAGGAGTGGCGTATAGTCTGCTCGATAACACCCTTACGTGCATCAATCAAAATAATAGCCAGGTTGGCATTTGATGCACCGGTAACCATGTTACGGGTGTATTGAATATGCCCCGGGGTATCGGCTATAATAAACTTGCGCTTATCTGTTTGAAAGTACTTGTAAGCTACGTCGATAGTAATGCCCTGCTCGCGCTCGGCTTTAAGGCCGTCGGTCAATATGGCAAGGTCAATGCTGCCATCGTCATTTTTACGGTTGGAGCTGTGTAACGCTTCTAATTGGTCAGCCAGGATCGATTCGCTGTCATACAGTAAACGCCCGATCAAGGTACTTTTACCGTCGTCTACACTGCCGGCTGTTATAAATTTTAGTATATCCATAATATCATTTTTTGATTTACGATTTACGAATTTTGATTTAGCCAATTTCTAAATCGTAACTCGTAAATCTAAAATCGTAAATTAAAAGTAACCGCCTTTTTTACGGTCTTCCATAGCCGCTTCGCTCACCTTGTCGTCCATTCTCGCGCCGCGTTCGCTGATTTTCGATTCGCTTATTTCATCAATGATGTCATCAATTTCAAAAGCGTATGATTCTACAGCTGCGGTACAGGTCATATCCCCAACGGTGCGGAAGCGCACGTTGCGGCGTTCGATGATATCTTCGTCATCCATATTTAAAAATGGTGACGCAGCCATCAACTGCCCATTGCGGGTAATTACATCGCGTTCGTGTGCAAAGTAGATAGACGGCAACTCGATTTTTTCGCGGCGGATATAGTTCCACACATCAAGTTCGGTCCAGTTACTTATCGGGAAAACCCTGACGTTTTCGCCTTTGTGTATCTTACCGTTAAATATATTCCAAAGCTCGGGGCGCTGGCGCTTGGGGTCCCACTGGCCAAATTCGTCCCGAACAGAAAATATACGCTCCTTTGCCCTGGCCTTTTCCTCGTCCCTGCGGGCGCCGCCAATGCAGGCATCAAAACCATGTTTCGCAATAGTATCTAATAGCGTGACGGTTTGCAATGCATTCCTGCTGGCGTTTTTGCCTTTTTGTTCAACCACTTTACCTTCGTCAATTGAATCCTGCACGTGACCGATAATCAGCTTTTCGCCAATGCGGTTAATCATCCGGTCGCGGTAATCAATAGTTTCGGCAAAATTGTGGCCGGTATCAATATGTACCAACGGGAAAGGAAATTTTCCGGGACGGAATGCTTTTTCAGCAAGCCGTACCAATGTAATCGAGTCTTTGCCGCCCGAAAACAGCAGGGCAGGTTTTTCAAACTGGCCGGCTACTTCACGCAGTATGTAAATAGCCTCTGCCTCTAACTCATCTAAATAGTCTAATTTATGTGTGCTCATTTTTCAATCACTTCATTAACCCCGTGCAATCCGCATTCTTTTTTACTTTGATCTTCCCACCACCAACGGCCTGCTCTAAAGTCTTCGCCTGGCTGTACTGCCCGTGTGCAAGGTGCGCAGCCGATGCTGGGAAAGCCCCTGTCGTGCAATGTGTTGTATGGGATATTGTGTTTTTTGATGTATTCTTTTACTTCGTCTAAGGTCCAGCTATAAATAGGGTGAAATTTAACTAAATTATTTTGTTCGTCCCATTCCACATTGTCCATAAACTGCCTGTTTGCCGATTGTTCGGCGCGGATGCCTGTTATCCAGCATTTGTTACCTGCCAGCGCGCGTTTTAGCGGCTCAATTTTGCGTATCCCGCAGCACTCCTTACGGTTCTCAACCGATTCATAAAAACTGCTCGGCCCCTTTGTGCTTACCATTTGTTCAACCAGCTCGGTTTTTGGATAGTATGCATGTATAGGTTTGCCATAAATTTCCATGGTGCGGTTCCACACATAATAAGTTTCCGGAAATAGCCGGCCGGTTTCGAGCGTGAAAACTTTAATAGGCAGGTTATTGGCAAATATCATGTGCGTTATTACCTGGTCTTCCCAACCAAAGCTGGTGGAGAAAACTATTTCATCATGAAAAATATCCGATAACTGCGTTAAAGCTTCTACCGGGTTTAATCCTGCCGTTTCCTGTTTTATATGTTCTGCAAGTGCACTCATCTTATATCACCTTAGTTATAAAGGCCACAATACTTTTTATACTTATTAAAATTACTATCACGCCAACAGCTACCATTATAGCTTTGGCTGATATGCGGTTCGATATTTTTGCCGCTATGGGCGATGCAACAGCACTGCCTATCACCAATCCTGCTACGGCTTCCCAGTGGTTACTGTTCAGCATGGTGATAAACGTTATCGAGCTCATCAGGGCAATAAAAAACCGGGACAGTTTTACAGTACCTAACGAAAACCGCGGATGACGACCACCCGCTATTAAAGTTGACAACACAATTGAACCCCAGCCGCCGCCGCCAACAGCATCAATAAAACCACCACCAAGGCCCAGTAACGGAATCTTTTTGATTTTTTCGTGCGATTTTTTCACAACCGGTTTAAACGCTTTCGAAAGAATAACCGTCCCCAATATCAATGTATATACCGATACAAATGGTTTGGTGTACTGGCTGTAGTGTTCCAATGATGACAGCAGGTAAGCTCCGGTAACCGCCCCGATGATGCCGGGAATAACCAGCATTTTGAACAGCTTCCAATTGATGTTGCCCATCCGGTAGTGCATCCAGCCGGCAATGCCGTTGCTCATGATCTCCGAAAGGTGCACGCCCATGCTTGCCGACGCCGGCGGTATTCCCATAGATAGGGAAAATGTTTGAGAAGTTACCCCGTACGACATGCCGATTGCGCCATCAATCATGGCGAACACAAAACCTGCAGCCAGGAAATAGTAAAATTCAGGCGTGATGGTTTGCGCATAGGCCCTGAAACCCGGTTCGTTATACCATAGGGCAGTAAATGCAATCAATAACGAAAGAATAATAGCGCCCCAGATATACCAGATCAAATTCTTCTTTTCAACCACTTTAGGCTCAACCAATACGGAGGTAACTTCGTTTAGTTTTCGCACTTTATAGGCAAAATCGCCACCTAATGAATTGCGTAATTCGCTCATTTGTTGCAGTGTGATATCCAGTTCGTCAGGTAAGCCTTCGTTTAATACCTCTTTAAGCCGTTTGGCAATGGTGGGCGATTTTCCATTGGTTGATATTGCTATTTTTAAATCACCTTTTTGAACGATAGAGCCGAGGTAGAAATCGCACAACTCGGGTTTATCGGCAACGTTTATCAACAGTTTCCTGTCGTGCGCCGATTGCCTGATGAAATTATTTAACTCACTGTCATTTGTAGCGGCGATAACCACGTCGGCGTTGTCCAAATCGCTATCGATAAACGATTTTTGAATGATGTTGAGCTTTTGGTACTTATCGGCAAGCAAATGCACTTCGGGCAAAATGGCCAGGGCAATAACGGTCACCTTTGCCTCCGGGCTGTTTTTCAGTATGGCAGTCAGTTTTTCCAAACCAACATTGCCACCTCCGATAACTACCGTATGCAAATCATTCAGCTTTAAAAAAACGGGAAACAATGGATTGCCTTCCGTTTTTTCGTCCTGAACAGGCAGCTTACTATTCCTGGGCAATAATGTCATAAAATTCTTTTATAGGTGCAAACTGCGGGTGCAGCGATACTACCTCACCAAATATAATTAATGCGGGCGATGTAATCTTCTTCTCTTCCACAATTTCAACAATCGTGTCTACAATGCCTATCGCAACCTTCTCCTCTTTTGTCGAGCCGCTTTGTATTACTGCAACCGGTAATTTACTCTTGCCTTCGCTTTTAAATATTTCGGCTATCTCCGCAAGTTTATGAATACCCATCAGAACCACAACTGTTGCATTGGTTTTAGCCGCCTGATATAAGTCGGGCGATATTTGATGAATGGCAGTGGTGCCTGTTACTACCCAAAAGCTTTCGCTTAAACCGCGATGGGTAACAGGTATATGCTGCATACCCGGAACACCAATAGAGCTTGAAATGCCCGGGATAACCTGCGCCGGTATGCTATATGAGGCAGCATAATCCAATTCCTCAAAACCGCGACCAAACACAAACGGATCACCGCCTTTCAGACGCACTACATGACCATAATTGATCGCGTAATCAATCATCAGTTTATTAACTGCATCCTGCGAATAGGAATGGTCGCCGCTGCGTTTTCCCACATAAATTTTTGTAGCATGTGCGGGAGCAAGTTCCAATAATTCGGCATTAACCAATGCATCGTACAATACAACGTCGGCTGTTTGTAATGCTTTTACGCCTTTAAGCGTTATCAGGTCGGCATCGCCGGGGCCTGCGCCTACAAGCGTAATACGCGGTTCTTTAATATTTTTGTTTGTTGATGTAGCTATCATTGTTGCACCAATTCCTCTCTTTTTATTTTAACAGTATTTAAAAATTCGCCGGCAGCCTGCAGGTAGGCGGTCGCAAATTCTTCTGATGGTTCGTTTTTGTTGATTTGTAAAACCAAATCGTTAAAACTGCCATCTAAATTGATCTCGCCAGTATTTACATAATTGTTATCAAATTCTTTTATAACTCCCGACTGTGTGCTTGTATTGATGTTTTTATCAAGCAGCAACGCCTTAGCCGAGCTTACAAATGTGTTATAGGCGTGGTAAATAGCGTCGGCCCAGCGGTTTTCGGCAAAAGCTTCGTTTGCCCAGCCAAACTTTTCCTCCGATTCGTAAAGCAATGTGGCTACCAAATCAATAATCACCCCGGCGCATTCGCCAACACCTATTGCGGTAGCAAAAGTTTCCTGGTGGCCCCAGTCAACAAATTCGTCGTCTGTCAGCGTTGTAAGGTCGGCAAGGGGTTTTAACAATTGGTAGAAATAATCTTTGCCGTTCCTGTCGTAATAGGCGTGGAAGGTTTCGTTTTCAGTTGCCCTGGCCTGGTAATCGTCAAGCACTTTACGTAGCACATGTGTGGCCCGTTTTGCAGGTACCTTAATTACTTTTTCGGCAGCGCGACCAACACCATCACCAACCGTACCGCCGCCAAGCAGCACCTGTACCGATGGTAGTACTTTAAGTCCCGCTTTCAATGAGCTACCGTGAAAACCGATATGCGCCAAACCATGTTGTCCGCACGAGTTCATACAGCCGCTTATCTTAATTTTTATTTCCTTGTTATAAATAAGGTCCTCGTATTCGTTGTAAATCACATCTTCCAGCACACGCGAAAGTGTCATACTGTTTGAGATACCGAGGTTACAGGTATCAGTACCGGGGCAAGTGGTTACATCTGCAAGGCTATCAAAACCTGGTGAAGATAAATCCAGTTCGGTTAGACCGTTATATAAAGCAGGCAACGCTTCCTTGCGTACAAACTTTAAGAGTAGTCCCTGGTTTTGGGTTACCCTTATTTCATCGGCAACCAAAGGCTGCAACACGGCTACCAGTTTGCGGGCTTTATCCGATGGGATATCGCCAACTGGGACCTTTATATATACGCCGTAAAAATCTTTTTGTTTTTGCTCAAATATGTTGGTTGCAAGCCATTGCTCGTAACGGAAAGGATTGGTTACCGCCACATCGGCAAATGTTTGTTCTGCAGGTAGTGCAGGGTCTTTTAAAGCATCGCGGTTTACTTTATATTTTTTAACTTTTAAAGCAGTGCGCTCTGCATCAGCAAGCAGCAACACTTCGGTTAACCCGATTTTTTGAATAAGATATTTAAGACGGGCTTTGTTGCGGTTGTTGCGTTCGCCATGGCGATCAAAAACGCGGATGATAGCTTCTATATAAGGTATAAGTTCATCCTCGGGTAAAAACTCTTCAACAATATTAGCAAGTAATGGCTGCGCGCCAAGGCCACCGCCCAACAGTACTTTAAAACCGCGCTCACCGGCAGCATTTACTTTCGGGATAACACCGATATCATGGATGTACGAAAACGCGGTATCGGCATCGCTCGATGAAAATGATATTTTAAACTTACGGCCCATTTCCTGGCAAACCGGGTTGCGCAAAAAATACTCGAACGTTGCATGCGCATAGGGCGATACATCGAAAGGCTCCAGCGGGTCTATCCCGGCAGCAGGAGAGGCGGTTACGTTTCTTACGGTGTTGCCACAGGCTTCGCGCAGGGTAATATCGTCCTGTTCCAGTTCAGCCCATAGTTGCGGCGTACGATCAAGACTTACGTAATGTATTTGTATATCCTGGCGGGTAGTAAGGTGCAGGTTACTGCTGGCGTACTTATCAGAGATATCAGCAATCCTTAATAACTGTTTAAAGGTTACCTTGCCAAAAGGCAGCTTAATGCGTATCATTTGCACGCCGGGCTGTCTTTGCCCGTATATACCCCTGGCCAAACGCAGGCTGCGGAACTTTTCGTCGTGAATTTTACCTTCACGAAAAGCCCTTATCTTTTTTTCAAGATCAATAATGTCTTTTTCAACTACCGGATTCTCCAACTCGGTCCTAAAGCTTTGCATAATTGTGCTGTTAGTTTGTACTATAAAAAGGCCCCTTCGGCTTAATGCTAAAGAGGCTTATGTTTTTATTTACGAATACCCGTTAAGCCTCCATCAATTGCCATGCATCTGGCAATTTATCATAACCCAACAGTAACTGTAAATTCTCGTTTTCATGTTATAGTGACAAATATATATATACTATACGGAACTTGTCGTATATATTTGAAAAAAGACAGATTTTACGTTTTGGTTACATTGTCTTGCTGATATTGAGGTATCCATTGTCGATCCTCAAAGCTTATAAATATTACGACGTTTGTCGATATTTTATTAATTATATGTAAAAAATATTTATTTGTAATTTTTATTTTAATAGATAACGAACTGTTTTCTTATAAAATACTCAATAAATTATCTGGAATAATGATAAATATATAATTACTTCTTATCTTAGAAAAAAAGAAAACCTTATTTTATTATTAAATTACCCCTTATGAAGAAACGTTTACTCACTATTATTGCATTATTCTTCCTTGTTTCGGAAATTGCAATAGCACAAAAATTAAGTGTTAAAGGCACCGTGACAGATGCCCTCAGCAAAGACGCAATCCCTGGCGTATCTATCAGGATAAAAGGCACTTCGCAAGGTACTACAACTGATGCGGCCGGGCAATTTACTATCGCTGCGGCAGCAACCGACCAACTGGTATTTTCATATACCGGGTACAAGCTTTTAACGATTACGATTGGTAACAATAGTTCCCTTGACGTGAAATTGGAAAAAGATGTTAATTCGCTTAACGAGGTTGTTTTGATAGGTACGCGGTCTGCGGGGCGTGTTAAACTTGAAACAGCAGTACCGGTTGATGTGGTGAATATTGCTAAAGCATCGCTCAGCACCGGCAGGCTTGATATAACCGACATCCTAAACTATTCTGCTCCCTCATTCAATTACAACAAACAATCGGGCTCTGACGGAGCCGATCACGTTGAACTGGGAACCCTGAGGGGATTAGGCCCAGACCAGACGCTTGTACTGATTAATGGTAAGCGCAGGCATCAAACGGCATTTGTTTCGGTATTCGGGACCCGTGGCCGCGGTAATTCGGGAACCGACCTAAGCTCAATTCCTGCAGCTGCTATTGAAAGAGTTGAAATCTTGAGAGACGGTGCATCTGCCCAATATGGCTCGGATGCTATTGCGGGGGTAATTAACCTGGTATTAAAGAAAAATGTAGGCGAGTTTACCATAAACGGTGGCTATTCGGGCTATTACGATCCTGAATTTAACAGCCGTAATGCACTGGCAAAAGGCCAGTACCCGCATGGTGGCGCAATTGACGGCAGTGCCGTTACGTTTGACGCAAACTATGGCATAGCAGTAGGTAAAAACAATGGTTTCATAAATCTGTCGGCCGATTATGCAAATAATGGTAAAACCTACAGGCAAACACACGACACGGCTTTTTCAAACCCCAAGGCCCTGCCGCTTAATAATGTAAGGCGTGCAAATGGCGACGGTTCGGCTAATAGTTTTGACTTGTTTTACAATAGCGAACTGCCAATAGCCGGGAGCCGGACAACCTTTTACAGTTTTGGTGGCTATAGCCGCAAAAACTCGGATGATTATGCCTTCACCAGGAATTTTTCGGGCTCGCCGGGGCGTTTTCCAACGGACGCCGGTGGAAATATGATAGCGGTGCCGGGAATTATTTTTAATACACCTGACGGCGATAGCTACTATAACCCCATTATACAAACCCATAATACCGATCTGTCAGTAGCTTTAGGGTTAAAAGGAACCATTGGAAAAGATGTGGATTGGGACCTGAGCAACAATATTGGTAATAACTCCTTTCATTTTTTTGGCGATAAAACCTTTAACGCATCCAAGGGTGCTGACAAAACCCATTTCGACGATGGCGGCTCGCAGTTTTTACAAAATACAACCAACTTAAACTTTAGCAAACATTTAAAGGATGTGTTTGCCGGTTTAAATATTGGTGCAGGTGCTGAATACAGGTACGAGCGTTACAAAATAAATGCAGGTGAGCCAGATTCTTATTCAAATTATAACGAAGACAAAGCTACCGGTTCGCAAGGTTTTCCAGGTTATCAACCATCTGATGCTGTGAACGCTCACCGCACGGTTGAGGGGATTTATTTAGACCTGGAAGCAGATATCACTAAAAAATGGCTAATCGACTATGCTAACAGGCTGGAGCATTACAGCGACTTTGGTTTTAATTACAGCACCAAATTTGCCACCCGCTATAAAATAACCGACAATTTTAATATTCGCGGTTCGGTTGGTACCGGCTTCAGGGCACCATCGTTGCAGCAGATAAATTATAGCTCATCCTACACTAATGTGCAGGGTGGCGTTATTTCTGAAGTGAAGATTGCACCAAATTACAGCCCTATCACCAAAGCAGCTGGTATTCCAAACCTTAAACAGGAAACATCAACAAACGCGGGCATCGGCTTCACCTTTAAACCCGTACCCGAACTGAGCATTACTACCGATGGCTATTTAATTAAGGTAAAAGACCGGGTTGTTCTATCAGGCCAGTTTAGTGCAAGTGATCAAACACTTGATCCTAGTTTCTTAGCCGCTCTTAATGCATTGCATGTTTCGGCTGCGCAGTTTTTTGCCAATGCGGTAAATACAACAAATACCGGTTTGGATGTTGTTATTGAATACAACAAGAAAATAGGTGATAGCCGTATCAGGGTGCTATTTGCAGGTAATTTTCAGCATATGAAAATCAACAACATCAATTATCCCGAAAAATTGAGCGGTACCGATTTGTTGAAACAAACTTTTTTGAGCGACCGCGAACAGAAGTTTATTTTAGCTTCGGCACCACCGCAAAAGCTTTCGCTAAACCCTGAGTATAGCTACAAGAAGTTTACCGCAGGCACACGTTTTACCTATTTTGGTAAGATCGTATTGCTTGGCTACGGTGAGAACTTCGACGGTATTCACCCGGTAGTTCCGTTAGATGCTGACGCCAATACCACAGTGCCGGATCAATATACCTACAGCGGGAAAGTAGTAAGCGACCTGTACTTTACCTACAAACTAAGTAAATCGGCACACATTTCAATTGGCAGTGATAATTTATTCAATATACACCCTGTACTTGGCGCAGTAATAGCTGCAAAAGGCTATGCCTACAACAATGAAACCGGCGGACCTTTTGATGCCGTACAAATGGGGCAAAATGGACGCAGGTTATTTGCAAGAATTGGATTTAATTTTTAACGAATACCTTATAAACAAAGAAACCGCTCCATTTTTGAGGCGGTTTCTTTGTTTTTAGACATTCAGCAGGAGCGAGCTCTCGCGGCTGATAACATCGGCTATGCTTGTTTCAGATAATATTTTTACGGTAGCGTCCCTTACCTCTATAAATACATCGCGTATGCCGCAGGTGGTTTCCTGGTGGCACTCGTCGCATCTATGGTAAAAGTTAAGGCTGGCGCAGGGCACCATGGCAATGGGGCCATCGGTGATGCGCATTATTTGCACCAGGTAAATATCTTTTGGGTCTTTATTTAAGCTGTAGCCGCCGCCTGCACCTTTTTTGCTGTAAAGGAAACCAGCGTTGCGCAGGTCGAGCAATATTTGTTCAAGAAATTTTTTGGGAATCCGTTCTTCCTCAGCAATTTTTGAAATTTGCATTGGCGGTTTATCTGCATTTTTCCCCAGCACTACCAGGGCCTTAATTGCATACTTTGTTTTTTTCGATAGCATATTTAAAAATAGCGCATACAAAGATAAGTAAAAGAATTTGTGTTAAGTCCAAACAGGCTTTTACAATAGATATCCTTAAAGTAAAGGTAATGTTTTATTTAGTGTTGTTTAAATATATGTATCAAAGCTATTACATAGTTCAATGACATTGGCACAATTATGTTTGTAGTTTTATGTTATTTTCGCTGGAATTAAACTTTATCTATATGAAGCCATATTTACTTTGGTCTATTTTAATTGTTTTATTTATTATAGGGTGTTCGAAAAGCAAATCGCCCGGGCCTGTAGATAATGGTTCGAGTAATCCTAAGTTGTCTATAGTTTCCGGCAATAATCAAACCGCAAAAGTGGGTTTTTTTCCGTCGGATACTATTAAAGTAAAACTCACGGGTAATGGCATAAATACAAACAATTATTCCGTCGAATTCAGGGGTTCGGGATGTAATGCAGATTTGCCAGTTACGAGCGGATTTGAGAATAATGGGACAACCATAGCCTACTACAGGTTGGCTGGAAATACCGGGGCTCAAACATTCCAGGCGACTTTGATAGAACAGGCATCGGGCAAAAGGATAGATTCAGTTATATTTAATTTTACAGGTACGCCTTTAACCACCGGTTTAAATTACAGCGCTTGCACCCCGTCTTATACTTCCAACACTACATTTTGTAAAACAGGTTCGGGCAGATTATTCGCCGCATTTGGAGCATCAAGTAAAAATGCGATGCGTTATTCTGATGATGAAGGGGCCAGTTGGTATCCTGTAAAGGCTCTTGGTGCAAATCATAGGTTTCAAGCTGTCAGGTCGGACGGCAAAAACCAGGTCATGGCCGACGGATTTGATGAAGGCATATATTACTCGGCAGATAACGGCGATACGTGGGTTCTGCGTTCAAATGTTCCTTTTAAAGGTAAGCAATATGGCTCGATGACTTATACGTCAACCGGGAAAATGCTTTACGCAGTAAAATATGCATCTTTATATTACTCAGAAGATAACGGTTTAACATGGAGTACATTAACCCTTCCAGCAGATAATTACTGGACTCCGCAAGAGGGACCCGGAGGCGAGTTTTATATTTTTGGCGAAGCTTTGGGTTTATATAAATCCACGGATAAAGGTCAACACTGGAATCTGTTACCTGGTGTAGTGAAAGCCGGTGGTCCACATGATGGCATGTTTGCTTTTTATGTTGATGATAAGACTGGATATGTTTACAAAAGCGCGCAACAGCCAACACAACTATTTTGGATATCAAAAGACGGGGGCGATACCTATCAAACTTACCTTAGTTCCATCTCGACATTGGCAAATTATATTTATAAATTTAACGACGTATTGTACTTTCAGTCAGTCGGAGGGATATACAAAATCGATGCTCCGAACCATGCGGTTAAACTTTTTAGCGATATACAGCCTTCATTTGATGGAAACTTTATGGTTTCAGACCATAATAATTTAATATTTCCAACCACGAATTTTATTTACGTTTTAAAATAAAAAAAGCCGCTAAGCATATTGGCGGCTTTTTTTTTATTCATCATTACACTAAAAATCGCTCTTCAATATTCTCCTGTAAAACCACCACTGCATCACCAATGACAATTTTACCATCACCTTTGTGAACAAGATTTTGCCCAAAAAGTATCTTATTATTTTTGAATCGATAGGATGCAAGTTCTTTTAATGGCTCTTTTCCTTTCTTCGCTGTCTCCTGGTCAATAGTTGTTAAAACACAGCGGGCGCATAGTTTTACGCCGTAAAAATTAATGTCGCCAATTGTAAAATGGCCGTAAAGGTCTTCGTCATACGGCTCGCCGCCGGTGAAAACTATATTAGGACGGAAGCGGTTCATTGGCAAAGTCTCCGCAAGCCGGTTATTCAAATCGTCCAGGGAAGCCTGCCCGATAATTAAAAACGGGTAGGCATCAGAAAACGATGTAACTGAATTTTCAGGGGCGTAACGTTGATCAACAATTCTCTGAGTGTCGTCGGGCATATAAACAAGCCGGCAATTCAACCCAAGCATTGCCGAGAACCAACGGTCGGCTTCATCACTTACAAATTCGGCTTCGCAGATATCGTCCCAAATGGTAACAGATACTTTGCTACCTGTTGACGGGTTGTTGATAGAAATAGAAAACGATTGCTTGTTTACTTTGTGGATTACCTTTAGCACATTGTTTTCTATAGCTTGCTGCAACAACGCCATTTGCGGATGTTCGCGTTGTGTTAAAAAGCGATTTTCGGAATCAACCAGCAGCCAACGCCGGTCGTTTTCAAAACCCCTGTCGGTTATTTTTGCGCTTTTTATCGCTATGCCCGATAGTGATTTTATAGGGTAGATATACAATTCGCTTATTTGCAGCATTGTCAAATTTATAAAAATGCGATTTTAAAATCCATCATAATAGGTTATTTAGTATGTTTATGGCCTATTTAAATATCATATGACAACTAATTTTATAAAACACATCAAATTTACCGCAGCAGCCTTCGTTTGTTTGCTGGCTGTGCAAAGCGGTTTTGCACAAAACTCAACACCAGAAAAGCCGGGTGTTGTTTCTTACACGTATCGCAAGGTTTTCGAAAAAGATCCTGCAGCAGCGCTTGACATGATTAAAGCGAACGGGTTTACAGATATCGAATTTTCGAGCCTGTTTGGAAAAACTGCTGCTGAACTTAAAGCGCTGATCGACGCGCGAGGCATCAAATGCTCTTCGTTCGGGGTAAGTTATGAAGACCTTGTTAATAAAACAGATGAAGTAGCTCAAAACGCTAAAACACTTGGTGCAAGTTTTGTTCGGGTGGCTGGTATACCGCATAAAGCAGCATTCACCGAGGAAGAGGCTCAAAAAGGTATTGATAATTTTAACAAGGTTGGAAAAATATTAAAAGATAAATACAGCCTTGCCCTGGTTTACCATAATCATGGCTTTGAGTTTGAGCCTTTCAGAAACGGTTCTTTGTTCGATTTCCTGGTTGAGCAAACCGACCCGGAGTATGTAAACTTCGAGATGGATGTCTTATGGACATTTTTCCCCGGACAAGACCCTGTCGAAATACTTGATAAGTACGCCAGCCGCTTTAAGCTGATGCATTTGAAAGACCTTAAAAAAGGTGTGGAAGGCAATTTATCCGGAACTACAGCGCCGGAAAATAGCGTTACTTTGGGAACCGGTCAAATTAACATCCCGGCCGTAATAAAAATGGCAAAAACAACGGGGATAGTTCATTACTATCTTGAAGACGAAAGCGATAACGTGGCAACTCAGGTTCCGGCAAGTCTTGTTTATTTAAGCGGATTGAAGTAATAAGGGAATTATTTATAATAATTTAAAATAGGGGCAATGTAAATTGCCCCTATTTTTTTTGCCCAGCGTTTTTGTCGCATTATTAAAAACAACAGTGAAGGTGCTTTTAGCAGCAATTTGAGTTTACGCTCGTTTTGAATGAGAAACTCCCAAAACTATTTTGTTATTTTAGCTAACCAATTAGTTCCCTGAGATTATGTCATCACCCGATTTTAACTACACCGCCAATAAGAATCATACCTACGACGCCATTGTTATCGGATCGGGCATTAGTGGGGGCTGGGCGGCTAAAGAACTTTGCGAAGGCGGCTTAAAAACGCTGGTTTTGGAACGGGGGAAAAATGTGGTGCATTTAAAGGATTATCCCACAGCTACGAAAAATCCATGGGACTTTAAACATCATGGCGAATTGCCAATAAAGTTAAAAGAAGAAAATCCGGTAGTTAACCGCTGCTATGCGTTTGACGAAAGCACCGAACACTTTTTTGTGAAAGATAAAGACCATCCATACATTCAGCAGAAACCTTTTGATTGGATACGGGGTTACCAGGTCGGCGGTAAATCGCTTTTATGGGCCCGGCAAACCCAACGCTGGAGCAAGTTTGACTTTGAAGGGCCCGCTCGTGATGGTTTTGCGGTAGATTGGCCAATAAGGTATGATGATTTGGCGCCCTGGTATAGCTATGTAGAAAGCTTTGCAGGCATCAGCGGTAACCACGACGGTTTGGAAACCCTGCCCGACGGTGAGTTTTTACCCCCGTGGGAGATGAACACCGTGGAGAAAGTTATGCAGCAACGCATAATGGCCAATTATAACGACCGGAATGTTATTATAGGCCGTTGTGCTCACCTAACCAAACCTAAAGAAGTACATTTGGCGCAGGGTCGCGGGCAGTGCCAGTCCCGTAATCTTTGCCAACGGGGATGCCCGTTTGGCGGGTATTTTAGCTCAAATTCGTCAACTTTGCCAACAGCGGCCAAAACCGGCAATCTCACCATTTTACCCGACTCGGTTGTGCATTCCATCATTTATGATGATAAAAAGCAAAAAGCTACAGGTGTGCGGGTGATTGATGCCCATACTAAACAGGCGACAGAATATTATGCTAAAATTATTTTTGTAAATGCTGCTGCGCTAAACACCAACCTGATATTGCTTAACTCAACCTCGTCACGTTTTCCTAACGGGTTGGGTAATGATAATGGCTTGCTGGGCAAATACATCGCGTTCCAAAATTACCGGGGCTCGTTATCGGCCCGGATGGAGGGGTATGAGGATACCTATTATTACGGCCGCCGCCCAACTGCCGTGATGATGCCGAATTTCAGGAATGTGCACAAGCAGGAGACTGATTTTCTACGCGGCTACATGGTGTTTTATTCGGCAACCCGGGGCGGCTGGGGACACTATACACCCGGTAACCAAATAGGGGCAGAATATAAAGATGCCATATCAGAAGCCGGCGACTGGGGTGTTTATATGATGATGCAGGGCGAAACCATCCCGAAGGAAACAAATCGTGTATATTTGAGCAAAGAGCAAAAAGACGAATGGGGGATACCCTTGCTCACCGTATCGGTTGATTATGACGATAACGACGAAAAATCGATGCGTGATTTTTTACAACAGGGGGCGGAGATGCTTGAAAAAGCAGGCTGCAAAAACATCAGCCCCAACGACAGCAAGCAAGCGCCGGGTCTCGATATACACGAGGTCGGCGGCGTACGCATGGGCCACGACCCTAAAACCTCGTTATTAAATAAATGGAATCAGTTGCACTCCTGCCCAAATGTATTTGTTACCGATGGCGCCTGTATGACATCGACAGGGACGCAAAACCCATCGCTAACTTTTATGGCGATTACTGCCCGGGCAGCCAACTACGCCGTTAATGAAATAAAAAAAGGTAATCTTTAGAAACAAATTCACTTTATCAGCATCAAATAAACAAAACTTAAAGATCATGTTAGTTACAACAAGCACAAGTTTAGAAGGCTACAAAATAACCCAGCATTTGGGAATTATCAGGGGTATCACGGTTCGCTCACGCGGACTCGGCGGCAATATTATGGGCGGATTGCAAACACTGGTGGGCGGTAAAAATTCCATCTATACTGAGTTATGCGAAACTGCCCGCGAGGAAGCCTACCAGTTAATGATGCAACATGCCCAGCAACATGGAGCAAATGCCGTTATCAATATGCGTTACGATGCCAACGAGGTAATGCAGGGTGTTACCGAGGTTTTGGCCTACGGAACGGCTGTGGTGGTAGAGAAGATATAGATAATTTATTAACCGGTTACGGCCGGTTATTTCTTAACATCAGGCGATGCGTTTGGATTTTTGGCTGTATCCGGTATTTTATCAGGATTGGTGGATGGAGTTTTGCCATCACCGGGATTGTTTTGGCGGGTATTTTCAATTACGTCCGCCGGTTGCCTGTTATTTTTGGCGGGTTTGAAGATAAAATAGCCGGATACGACGAGGATTACTATCAAAATGGCAGTAATTAAGTATACCTGTTGAATTTTGGCCTTTGGAATGACCGTTTCCTTTCGTTCGTGATGCACTGTAGTTTGAATTACCGCATTTAGGACATAACCCTTTTTAGGAACGGTTTCAATCAACGTTTTATCGTTATCATTAAAAATCTTACGCAGGTACGATACTGCCTGAGTAAGCCCTTCATCGGCATTGCCATAATTATCCCATACCTCTTTTGTAAGTAATTCACGGGTTACCAATTGCCTGTTATGCTCGACCAGTACACAAAGCAAATGCATCAGCCTCGGCTCAAGCCTCGACTCTTTTGGCTGGTTACCTTGCTTTACAAGGCCAAGCAGCGGGTTTACCAGGTACAGGTCGTTTATTAGAAATGGCTGTTCAATCATCTCTCAAAAATAGCAAAAACAAGGTTGACTTTTATCCCACAGAAAACCTGAACATTTTCTGAAGCTTTTCTATAGGCATGTTTGACCGGCGGCACAATAGTTTTGAGCCATCAAATAAAAATATCATGAACAAAATAAAATTAAACTTATGGATAGCCGCCGCTGGAGTTTTGATAGCACACAGTTCATTTAGCCAGGTTAAAAAAGGTGTTTCGGCCGATGGCCGCGAAACAACCTTTTCAGCGATCGATGGGAAAAACGAAGAAAGCCCGCTGAATACAGTTGCTTCAACGGGCCCGGATGGCACCCGTTTTAAATTGATACAGATTGGCGACCTGTTGCCGAGGCTTTACGTAAACGGCAAGTTAACCCCAACCAACCGGCTTAATGATTATGCGCCCTTGCTTGACAAGCTAAATCATTTGTTATGGGCACAACAAAAGAAAGCGGCCAGCCAAAACGAAGCAAGGAACAGCGCCCAACAACAGGCAATTGTAAACGACCTGGTAAAAGACGGGTTGGTAAAAAAGCGACAAAGATGTGGTTTCGTTCCGACTGACTTCAGGCGAATTCACGGTGAACGATAAAAAACAATCTTTCGCTGTGTTTAACCGCTACACCAAAAAATATATTAACAGTGATGATAAAATTTACCAGTTTAACTATTTATCAAAATAAAACATGAAAGTATTTAATGTGTTTTTTGCGCTGATGATTACGCTAATAACTGCAGATGCACAAACACTGAAACAGTACCCGACGGAAGTAAAAAAGCGAATGAACAAAGTAGAGAACAACCTGGGCGGCTGGGTAAAAATACAAGACAGCACTGGCTGGAATATTCGCGCCAGGATGGCCTACTACCATATAAATGGCTTGAGCATAGCCATAATAAATAATTATAAAATTGAATGGGTTAAGGGTTACGGCTGGGCCGATACAGCGTTAAAAATTCCTGTAACCTCAGCAACGCTTTTTCAACCCGCATCCGTAGGTAAGTCTATACACGCTGTGGGAACCATGAAGCTGGTGCAGGACGGAAAGCTAGACTTGAACCGTGATATAAACGATTATTTGAAGCGATGGAAGTTTCCATACGATTCGATAAGTCAAGGCAAAAAAATAACAACCCTGCAACTGCTTAGCCACACGGCCGGCTTATCGGTACATGGCTTTGATGGCTATAAATGGGGGCAACCGCTGCCAAATATCATACAGATACTTGATGGCCGGCCACCGGCAAACTCCCCGGCGGTGCGGTCGTTATTTGAACCCGGGACAAAATTTGAATATTCCGGTGGCGGGTATACTATTTCTGGTTTAATGGATGAAGATATTACCGGGCAGCCATATGCCGATTACATGGCCAAAACCGTTTTTAATCCCTTGGCTATGACCAACACTTTTTATTATTCTCAGCTAACAGCCAAACAGAAAACTAACCTGGCAACGGCATATCGGTCTGATGGAAAAGATATTGGATGCAAGTATCATATTTATCCTGAAGATGCATGCGGTGCATCGCTTTGGACTACACCAACCGACCTCGCAAAGTTTATTATAGAATTGCAGTTATCACTCGAAAATAAGAGCAACAAAATACTTTCGGCTGCAACTATCAGGCAAATGTTTAGCCCGCAGGTTGGGAAGGATAACGCCGCCGGTTTTTTTATCGAACAAAAAGGAAATGATAAATATTTTCATCACGACGGGTTGAACGAAGGGTTTGTGGCTGATTATTACGCATCGGTAAAGGATGGCAATGGTGTTGTAATTATGGCAAATACCGATTTGGCTGCCTATATCGACATCACCGAAGAAATTACTAATAGCGTGGCGACGGTTTATGGATGGAAAGGTTTTTACACACCTGTTTTAAAAAAGGAAATAAACGTGCCCGATAGCATTACAAACAAGTATTGCGGCAAATATAAATTTCGCGACGACTCGGAACAATCGGTGACCATTTTTAAAAAGAATGGCAAATTATGGTTCCATGACAGCAGCTCACCATCGCCATGGCTGATGCATTTCAGCAGTAATACTGATTTCTTTTTTTATGAGGTGGTGTTCAATATCCATTCTTTTACGACCAATGCAAAAGGAACCATCGATGGATTTATGATAAAGGCGCCCGACGGTTCATTTAAAGTAAAGAAAATATAAGTCCGAAAGTCCGGAAGTCAGAAAAGACCGAAAGAAATAGTTTGATAAGATATATTTCGGCTCACCAACTAATTGCAGCTTCTTCCGGACTTCCGGACTTTCCGACTTTCGGACCAAAAATTTATTACTTTTGCAGGCTAAATTAGCTGTATGCAAAAAAGCAGACTTACGCTGTATATTTTTATCGCGCTTATATTAGGCGTGCTGGCAGGGTACCTTTATAACATTTATGTTATAGATTCTGTCAACAGAAATTTAAGCGCCGCTGAGGCCAGCATTAAAAAACTGGATGCCCGGCTGGCGCTAACCGATAGTACTACTGCAGCGTTTAAACCGCTTAAGGCCCAACGCGCCGCCCAGGCCGATTTACGGAAAGCTGCTGACACGCTTCGCGAAGACAAGCTGGAAGGCTTCACCATTTTAACAACCATCTTCCTTAACCTTATAAAAATGATCGTGGGGCTGCTGGTGTTTTCAACGCTGGTAGTAGGTGTTGCCAAGGTTGGCGATATAAAAGCGGTTGGGCGTATTGGCGGCAAAACGCTGTTATGGTTTTTAAGCGCTACGCTGGTATCACTTTTATTGGGTATGCTGCTGGTTAACCTTTTTCAACCCGGTACCGAAATGCACTTACCATTGCCCGATAGCCATTTAGCCACAGGTATTAAAAAGTCGGGTATCTCGTTTAAAGATTTTATCGACCACGTATTCCCGAAAAGCTTTTTCGATGCAATGGCTAAAAACGAGATACTGCAAATTGTAGTCTTCTCGATATTTTTTGGCATAGCGACTGCCGCAATAGGCGAAAAAGGAGAGATACTAATAAAAGCGATGGATGCACTGGCCCATGTTGTTATGAAAATAACTGGCTACGTGATGATGCTGGCACCTTTGGCGGTGTTTGGCGGTATTACTGCAGTGGTTGCTAAACAGGGGCTTGGCGTTTTATCAACCTATGCCGTTTTTATAGGCGAGTTTTATTTTTCGCTTACCGTGCTTTGGGCAGTTATTATTTTTGCCGGTTTTGTGGTGCTCCGCAAACGGGTATTCAACCTGGTTGGTAAGATAAAGGACGCCATGCTTATAGCTTTCAGCACTTCGACCAGCGAGGCTGCTTATCCGAGAGTATTGGTGGAACTTGAACGTTTCGGCTGCAGCAACAAAATTGTGAGCTTTGTTTTACCGCTGGGTTATTCCTTCAACCTCGACGGTTCTATGATGTATATGACTTTCGCCTCCCTGTTCCTGGCACAGGCATACAATATGCATTTATCCATTGGGCAACAAGTTACCATGCTACTGATATTAATGCTTACCAGCAAAGGCATTGCAGGTGTACCGCGTGCATCGCTGGTGGTGATTGCCGGTACCTTACCTTTATTTAATATACCTGAAGCCGGGTTAGCGTTAATTCTTGGTATTGATCCTTTGCTTGATATGGGGCGTTCTGCAACGAATGTTTTAGGAAATGCAATGGCGACGGCAGTTGTGAGCAAATGGGAAAATGAATTAACAGAAGAAAGAATTAGTGAATTAGTGAATTAGTGATTGTATAAGCATCTGTTTTATATTAACAAATTAATACATTATGAATGAGAATAGTTCTAAAGTCGATTTTGCGGAAATATTGCGCAATCGCACTAAGAAATTTGTGGTTGATAATATTAAGTTCTTTCGCACTTTACCAAAGACCGAGGAAGCAAAAATCATTGGCAGACAATTATTGCGGTCTTCATCATCAGTAGGAGCGAACTACCGTGCAGCCTGTCGTGCAAGGTCACAAGCCGAATTTCATTCCAAGCTATCCATTGTAGTTGAGGAAGCCGATGAATCAGTATTTTGGATGGAAATTTTGGTCGAAGCGCAAGTTGTGAAATCATCGGAACTTAACTGTTTATCAGGTGAAGCAAACCAAATTCTACAAATTGCATCAGCATCAAGAAAAACTGTATCATCAAAAAATAGATAACTTTTCAATTCATGAATTATTTCATTAAATCACTAATTCACCAAATCACTAATTCACTAACTGCTTAAATATGTCTGACAAGGCGAAAAAAATATTCTTTACTTTAACAATTGTTGTTCCGTTCCTATTGTACTGCGTTTACTATTATAGCCATATGATAAAAAATGCGCCGTACAAGTTTAGCGAGTTTAAATCATTTGTGTTTAAATATGGCACCAGCGATAGTATGGTAAATACGTATAACTCTGCAACCGGCGATTATCAATACCTGAATCGTAAAGACTCGCTAGTAAAGACTAATTTGCCGCTGCATAGCAGCGATTTGCTTTACCTGCACCGAAAAGCGGCCGAGCTTGGCTTCTGGGATTTTCCGGTACAGGAACTGGGCGATAGCAGCAAAATTAAAGGGAAGCCGTTACGCTATTATATAGAATTTAACTATCAGCGCAAAAGTAAAAAGGTGTGGTTTGATGAATCATTTGACCGTGACCTGAAGCTGAAAGATGCCAATGAGACCTTTATTAAGGAAATACAGCGTGTTTTAGGCGAAGCAGAAGAAAAGAATAAAAAGTAATTGAGGTGTTGTTTATTGCGATATGAATTCCTATATTTGCACCTCGAATTTTAAAACAATAATTAACAAACAATGTACGCAATAGTAAGTATAGCCGGACAGCAATTTAAAGTTGCAAAAGACCAGCAGATCTTTGTACACAGATTACAGGGTGATGAGGGCGCTAGTATTGAATTTGACAACGTATTGTTAGCTGAAAACGAAGGTAAATTTAAATTAGGTTCTGATTTAAAAAGTGCTAAAGTTTCTGCTAAGATAGTGTCTCATTTAAAAGGTGATAAAGTAATTATCTTCAAAAAGAAAAGAAGGAAAGGTTACAAAAAGAAAAACGGTCACCGTCAGCAATTTACCAAGATAGAGATCACTGGTATAACATTATAATTAAAGTTTAATCGAATCCGCCAGCTGGTGGATCATAAAAAATATTAAGAAATGGCACACAAAAAAGGGGCCGGTAGTTCCAGAAACGGCCGCGAGTCACATAGCAAACGTTTAGGTATCAAGATATTTGGTGGTCAACCGGCAATTGCAGGTAACATCATCGTTCGTCAGCGTGGTACAAAACACAACCCAGGCCTGAATGTAGGTATTGGCAGAGACCACACCTTATTCGCTTTGGCTGAAGGTATTGTAACATTCAAAAAGAAAGCAGACAACCGTTCATACGTATCTGTATTGCCTTTGGAAGTTGCGCCTGTTGCAGAAGATGCAGCGCCCGCACCAAAAGTAAAAGCAGAGAAAAAAGTTGTTGAAGCAAAAGCACCAGTAGCAGAAGCTGCACCGGTTGAAGCAACTGTTGTTGAAGAAGCTCCCGTAGCTGAAGAAGCTCCGAAAAAGAAAGCAGCCCCAAAAAAGAAAGCTGCTGACGCTGAAGAAGCTCCTGCCGCCGAGTAATCAACGAACCGTAAACATATTTTAAAGCCCGGATTTAGTAATAAGTCCGGGCTTTTTGTATTTAACCTCGTAGAGACGCGATGTTTCGCGTCTTAAACGATGCAGTTCTGAGCGTGTTTTATTAAAGCGACGTTATCGGTTACCTGTCAACGGGAGACGCGAAGCATCGCGTCTCTACAAAGGAAATGTCAATATGTGGGGGTGTTATAATTTCGTTGATGTGCTATCTTTCTTCAGCCCGAACGACATTAGCGTAAACGAACTGTTTTTAAATATCACTTTGTTATCGGCAAAAGATGGCGCTTTAAACCTTGCATAGTCTTTATTGGTTAACAAAACTATGCTCACATTATAATGCTGGAATAACTTTGCAGCATTTGCCGGGGCAGATGTGCTCAAATAACTTAGCATAGCGTTTCTGTCGCTTTCTCGCTGATCATAACTGATGTATGGATTTGAGAAATAGGTTTCAACAGAAACCATTTTAATAGCCGTAGGCATCACCGGAAACAATGACAAATCGTGTTCACAGAGCAATACGTTATTAAGCGGTACATTTTTGCTGATAAAATTGTAGATCTCTATTTTGTCTTTTTCATTACCCTTATCGATAGCTGCCTGCCTTAGGTCTGAAAAATCGTACCGGTTGCTGTATACCGGGAAATAGATTACTGCAAATAACAGCGATATACCGATAAAAACATTAGTTGAAATTGTGCCACTATTTTTTGTTTTACCTGCGCCTATCACCCTTTTATAAACCAATTGCAATAAAAAGATAAACCCAAAAGCGAAGAAAACAGACTGCAGCGCCTTTAAGTAAAAAAAGTAATGAAATGCCGGAATAGTATCAGGAAGGTGAATAATATTTAAGCGGTTTAATGTGGGGATCACCGATTCATACAGGTACATTATCATCGTAATAGCCAGCCAGTTAAACAGTATTTTTCTAATAATTCCGTTTTCGAATTTTAAATAGAACCAAATAACACCAACAATCGCGACCAACAGACTGACGTTGAGGTTTGCTTTTAGCAGTGCTACCGATTGTTTTCTTTCAAAAATGCCGGGTGCACATTCCAGGATTGCACGGTTAACAAAATGGAAATCATATTTACCCCATACGAAATAAAGAAACGGAAATGCGCACAATAAAAATGGTATGGCTGTAATAACACCTTGTAAGATGTATCTTGTTACCTGGTTGTATTCTTTAGCTTTAAGAGCCGCAATTGTATTTTGTAATTGTAGTATTACCAGCAACAGGATAACGATAATGGTTGGCGCCGAATGGCCAAGAAAAGTTATACCAATGGAGGCCCCAAGCGCAATAAACCAGCCCATTTGCTGAGTGGAATACGCTTTGAAGCAAAGGATTATGTTTATGTAAAATAAAAACTGTACAAACGAATCGGATATGAGCCATGGGGAATAAGTGGCCGAACCCCAACATGGTAAATTGCCATTTGTAAAAAATAAGAAAGCAAGTAACCCTGCCAGCGCCACCCTGTAATCGAATAGCTTAATCATCATTACAAGGAAGGCAATCGGGCTCAGTATATTTATAAACGCACCCGCCCTTGCCACTACAACATTAATTGGCAAACCGGTAAGTTTTACAATAAGCGTTTCGGATAAAAATAATAGGGGGTTATACCACATGTACTGGCCGGCGTAATTAGCATCCTGCCCGTAGTTGCCATTTAGGGTTGTTCGGATATATGCGATGTCACGATCAAAATCGGGCTCGCTGGCCCAGTGCAAGTCGTGTATTGTTCTGTAGCATTGTACAAGTGCGGCAATAATCATAACAATGCATGCTAACCAGTACTTGGTATTATCTTTGGGTGGCATGCTGCTGGAATCGGCTCTAATCATTAGGGGGAATGATATTTAAATGTATTTAGTGTGTGTTCTTTATACTACTAAAATTGCCTTTAAGTTACACTTAATTGTTGAAAAACGAAAAAGAAGAATGCCCATATTTGCGCTGCTCACTAAACGCCGGGTGATTGCTTAAATTTTGCATTGATTGATGTTCAACAATCAATAAACCGCCAGGCGACAGCAAGTTTTTCTCGAAAACTATTTTGGGAATCTCCGGAATTTGGTTCATATCATAAGGGGGATCGGCAAATATTAAGTCGTACTGGTCGGTTTCCAGCTGCAGGTATTTAAAAACATCGTCCTTGAAAGTTTTAATATTAGTTAAACCGTGCTGGCGGGCAGTATCTTTAAGATAATGCACACATTGGATGCTTCTGTCAACAGATATCACCTGCGCAGCTCCCCGCGAGGCAAACTCCATTGATATGTTTCCGGTGCCGCTAAACAGGTCAAGCACGCGGATGTCTTCAAATTCAATTTTATTTTGGAGGATATTGAAAAGCGCTTCTTTGGCCAAATCAGTAGTTGGACGCACGGGCAGGTTTTTCGCCGGATTCAGCCTTAACCCCCTTAAACGGCCACCGATGATCCGCATAACGATAAAGCAGCCAGTGACAGCAATTTATGTGATTGAATTTGACCGGGAAGTTCGAGCACTTTTAATCCGTTACGTTCAATTTTTGGGAAAAAGTAAGCGAGGCGTATAAGGTTCTTATCGCCGGCGGCAACATCACCACTGATAACAAGCGTAATGTTTTGGGGTTTTAAGTTGAGTTCTTCGGTAACAAATGAAGCGAAATAGGCCAGTTCATCCTCACTTCTAAAATCAAAAGTGTTATAAAAACGAAGTGTTTTCAACGAAAAATAAAGCAATTGCACTTTATCTTTACTTACATCAAGGTATAAATTGTTATTTGGCGGGTTGCTGTTAGCGATAGCTTTTATCCACCCTTTAGCTGTATAAACCGCATTTTGAAGTCCAAATCTTTCAACTGCCGATATAAGGCCGGCGTCAGTTTTATAAATTATGGCGTTAATATCGTCGAGCGGTTGAGCGAAAACTTTTTCGTTTTCTTTAACATCAAGGAAACGTGCAAAGCCCGAAACCCTTTCCTCGCGGAACAGGCTGTTAGGAATAAGCGTCAGACCTGAAGCCGGCATACCGATGATGACCTTTTTGTAAGTGGCCGACAATAAATCGTTCAGGGCCATTGGCTGAAAAAGCTCCTGCAGATCGCAGTTTTGTGCCGAAACCAGCAAGTGCGTATCATTTACAACCGCATAGCTAAATGAGGTTGGCTCAACCTGTAGCAATAGGGTGTAGCTATAAGCCTGGTACAGGTTAAAAGTGTTATCGGTATAATTGTTAGTGTCGCTCATGCAGATAAGCAAAAGTAATTATTTTTTATCATTTGCTATCTGCAATATTAACGAGGGATCGCTTTATTAAATATTAGTGGTATTTAGTTATTGTGTGGCAACCGGCGGATTTACGCACAATGGAACTGAACTAACATTAGTGTAAACTTCGCTAGCGCCGCTAATTGCTGCGGTTTGTTTGTTTTTTGTGAAATAGCGGGTTATCACTGGCTGATACGAATTTTCGAGCACATAAGTTATTAAAAGAATAACAGGTAAACTAACCAGCAGATACACCGTTACGTTGTGAATGAGTATTGAAAAAACAAAAAGGACAGTATAATGGGTAATATACAACGGATAGGAATATTTCCCCATAAAGCTGCCCGATCTGTTGATGAAACCTACAACTTTGTCTTTTATTTTTAACACATCAATAAGATAACCTACACCCATATAAACATAGGCAAGCGTACTGTATACTATTGCGTTTTTTAAGGGCATATACCTGATTGTAAGCGCTATGATAACAAAAATGGTATGTGCAATCATCACATAACCCAGTTTGATTTTTTTTCCTGACGGTGGCAATTGCAAGCAGTACCTGAAGAACGGTATGCAGAATATTGAGAAGATAAAATATTTGAGCGGGTCGTAAAAATTTGGCGAAAATTGCATACGTGAAATTAACGGCAATATGCCCAGGCTAAAAAGCACGGTATATTTTTCCGCATAGAAATAGTCGCGGTATTGGTAAATATAATATCCAACAAGCCACACTGATGAAAATGCAAATACGGCTACAATGTGGGTAAACACATCGCGATCGGTCCTTAAAAAATAAATGGGTATAGCAATAAGCGACATAGCAAACCAGCACAGTAAAGCTTTCTTTTGATTGCGGCCAATAGTAAAGGCAAACAATACATAGAAGCCAACTTCGAATGATAATGACCAAACCGGGAGGTTACTTTGGATACTTGGAACCACGTAGCCCATGTAATCTTTCATGGTGCTCACGAAAAAGAAATTACCAATAGTGGTTTTTACAGAAGGAAAGGCAGTGCCTGTAATATACAGCGCCAAAAATGCGAGCAGCATACCCACAATAAACTGCGGGTAAATGCGGGTGAACCTGTTTTTTGCAAATGCCAGGGCAGACTTTGGCTTCCTGCTTTCGGTAAGATTAATTACAAGGCCTGATCACATGAAGAACATAATTAATGCATCGGTACCCCAGTAGGCGGTAAGGTGGGTAGGGTGTCCGGTTGGCGCAAGGAATGCAATATGCCAGCCTAAGATAAATACTGTTGAGATGCCCCTGAGAAATTCGAGGTAAATTTTTTTCATGTTTTTTGACAGGCAGGCTGTAATGGTAAACCGTAAATAGTCCACTCTCAACCAGCTACCCCCACTTTTACGAAATGAGGAACTATTTGTTACGCTTTTTAATTTTTTTGAACCGCAGGCGGCGAGCGCGCACGTGGTTTTATTTTAGCCCAAGGGGGAATTGTTGTACAAGCTCAATTATTCATAAATTTACCCCTGTCAACTCTCAACTTAATGTCTGCTCATATTCAAAACGCATTTCCGCATGATCCTACGCCACAGCAGTTAGAGCTTTTTGACAAATTGCATGCTTTTTTGCTGAGCGAAGATGGCGACGAGTGCTTTATTTTGAAGGGCTATGCCGGTACCGGGAAAACCACCATTTTAGGCGCGCTGACAAAGGCTTTACGGGCCTATAATTTTAAGTATGTGCTGCTGGCCCCAACGGGTAGGGCTGCTAAAGTAATTACGGCTTACTCGGGACGCAAGGCATTCACTATTCATAAAAAAATCTACCGGAAAAAAGCTGCTTTTAATGTTGATGAGGGATTTTCGATTGGGGAAAACATAGCTGAAAATACCTTATTTATTGTTGACGAGGCATCCATGATCTCGGATGATATTGGGGTGGGGAACAAGGCATCGTTGTTGTTCGACCTTGTGAACTATACCTACAACACTAAAAATTGCAAGTTAATGCTGGTTGGCGACACGGCCCAGTTGCCGCCGGTAGGCTCGGATGATAGCCCAGCCCTTAACCCCAAACTGATGAAGGATAGGTTTGGGCTTGATATTTACAGCTATGAACTAACTGATGTATTGCGCCAGCAAAAAGATTCAGGTATTTTGTTCAATGTAACCAAGGTGAGGGACATCATCAGGCGGGGAAAGGAAAAGATGCCGCAGATAATTACAAAGGGTTATAAAGATGTTTACCGGATGGGGGGCGAGATGCTGGAGGAAGGGCTTAACTACGCCTACAACAAATACGGTAACGATAATACGCTGGTTATTTGCCGGTCGAATAAAAACGCCAATGCCTACAACCGGCAGATTCGCAACCGTATTTTATATCGCGAAGAAGAGCTGACCGGCGGCGACCAGGTGATGGTTGTGAAAAACAATTATTTCTGGATGGCGGAAAAGGAGGACAGCAGTACCGGCTTTATTGCCAATGGTGACATTGCCCGCATAAAAAAGGTTCGCCGTTTTGAAGATATGTACGGGTTTAGATTTGCCGATGTGCAAATGGAGTTTATAGATTATGCCGAAGACCCTGTTATTGATTGCAAAATAATGCTCGACACGCTGTACACGGAAGCCCCAGCCTTATTACAGGATGAGCAAAAACGCTTTTATCTTGAAGTGATGAAAGATTACGACCATATACCTGCCAAACGCGATAAATGGAAGGAACTAAAAACTAATCCCTACTACAACGCGTTGCAAATAAAGTTTGCCTATGCGATAACCTGCCACAAAGCCCAGGGCGGCCAATGGGACGCCGTTTTTGTTGACCAGGGTTTTTTAACCGACGAAATGGTAAATACCGATTTTTTGCGCTGGTTTTATACCGCTTGTACCAGGGCAGTGAATGAATTGTACCTGGTTAATTTTAACAAGCAGTTTTTTGTAAAGGGAGAGGAGGATTAAGGATTAGTCCTGAGTCTTTTGTTCTTAACCTTGAAGCTCCAAGGACATTCATCCGGGTCCAAACCTTTAAAGCGTTCAATTTTTGCACGCGGAACACCCGGAACGCTATGGAACATGCTGAATATCAGAATGTTTAAATTTTTTAAAAAAGTCAGAATCTTAGTTTATCTATAAATGACGACGGGTACGCGGTTGAAAACTATTTGCTTTGAAAAAACAAAACCCGGGATAAACCGGGTTCTGCCAACATATATCTCATAACCGGTTTAATATCACGGATCAATCATAGCCCATGTTTTCGGGCCTACAATGCCATCGCCAACTGCGCCATGTTTAATTTGAAATGCCCGTATTGCCGCTTCGGTTTTTGGGCCGAAATCACCATCGGCAGTTAAGCCAAGTTTGGTTTGTACAATTTTTACAAGGGCGGGGTCATTAGCCAGGCCACGCCGCAGAGTTGCGCGTGCAGGCTTATCACCGGCTGCCGGTGTTTCTACCGGTATAAGCACAGGATTGGCAGCGGTACCATCTAATATTTTCCCGACTGCCGCACGAAATTCGTCCATATCAAAGTTAGGGTCGGTTTTGCGGCCTTTGGGTAGTGCATATTCTTTGTGCCCGGCGCAAAACTCGGGGCCTTTTCCAATATGTTTTAATATAGCTGCTACACCGCGATGATAGGCTTCGATCTGCACGGCTGGCCACGGTGAATCGTCGCGGCCGCCGGTATTTTCAGCTTCAATGCCTATAAAACTGCTGTTGCCGCTGGTTATGCCCTGCCAGGAGCCTTCGCCTGCGTGGTAGCACCTGCCGGCAGCAACAACGTAATAGGTGCCATCGCGCCCCAATCCCAGTTGCGACAATGGGCCCTGCAGATCTGGCCTGCCCTTTATTAGCGTGTTAAGGGTCGGCATATTACCGCTGTTTTTACCAGGTGTTGCCGTGTGGTGGCAAAGTACACCTTTAACAGAACCCATATCGCCGTGGCCCCGTGTTTCCCAGCCCGGTGATTCTGCTACTTTTAATCCTGCGTTTATCAAAACGTAGGGTAACCATGTTAATGAAAATGCCATATTTTTTACATTCCTCCTTTTGATGCGGGTAAATCTTCGTCGTTAGTTAATTGTATAGGGTCGGCTTCGCAGCCATCGGGTTCTGTTGTATTGGTCTCCGCGGGTATTACGCCGGTTGTCGGTTGTGGTGCTGGGTTTATGTATACTACCTGTGGCTGCGGTTTCTGCGGGTCGCGCGAAGCCTCTTCGCCGCTTTTTTCATGTGGCTTAACGGTTGAGCGGATAATCATCACCTTGTTTAACATATCAAACCAAAACGGCGCGCCCAAAGTAGCAGCAAAAGCGGTAAGCAACCACCCTAACAGCGGGCCTAAAAGGCCGTTCCAAAACCCAAAAGGTGCCTTGGAATTTAATTCAGCAGCGGCAAGGGAACCGTCCCACCCTATAGGCAGCTTTAAATCGTTAAGTTCGGTTTTTGCGCTGTTGTAATCTTTGTTTTTGAAGGTGCTGTCTTTCGAAATCACTGAGGCCCTTTCAACCACAATCTTCCGGGCTGTGTCATTCTGCGACAGATATTTGACAATGCTTATGGTATTTACATTAAGTAACACGGTTACTGCCAGCGCTATCCAAAAAATAATCCACTGGGTTGAGCGTTTGTACCAGCCCGACACCCTGTCCATGCCGCTATTAAACCAGTCCTCAATATTCTTTTGCGCTTTATTCAGGTCGCCTTGTGCATTGTCAATAGCGTTTAACAATATGCGCTGAACAGGCAGGTTATCCATAGCGGCTACATTGTTGCGCATTGTTTCGAGGTTTATTACCGCTGCGCCTGCCGAGGAGTTATTGGCATTGGTTGGGGCGCCGTTTGCGGCAATATCCATTAATGCCATTGCGAAGTTTTTTGCCGGGATATACGATGGCAGATCACCACCTTTCGACAGTAAATCAGGGTCGGTTGTCTGTTTGCCTGCTACATAACTTCCATTAAAAAGCCCGTTAATTAATGGGTGCTGGTAAAGGGAGGCAGCAAGGCCGTTGCCATCCAAATCGTGCAGTAGCTGGCGTATGCCTTGTTCGAGGTAAGCGGCGCGGGTTTTAAAACGCGACTCAATTCCTTCACGCACAGCCGTACAAATAGTGCTCACCAGGATGTATACAAATATTATCCCAATGGCAACCTCTAAAATGTTTGATCCGAACATATAGGTTTTATTAAGTGATTAGGAAGCGAGTTAGGTTGTTTTAATTATGGGACTATAAATATCAGATAAAATATAAATATTAACAAATATTAAAGTATTTTTTTGGGTGTTGCCCGCTTATCGTTTTTTGGACGGCTATATCATATATTAATCACCCTATTAGGGTGATTTGTTATTATATTAGTTTAGCGTAATTTGAACCTGGTTAAGGTAGCCCGTAACCGTTACTAAATAATTGACTTGAATAAGCTAATACACAATATATCCCGCTCAATAATTTACATTTTGGCGCCCTGGCTGATGCTTGCATGCGATAATGCTTCGGCGCAAAAGTATGCCTTTGCACACTACGATACGGGAGATGGGCTGATACAATCGCAGGTAAATAATTTTTACCAGGATAACAGCCACCGGCTATGAATAGCAACCCTGGGTGGCATTTGCCGGTTTGATGGCAGCGATTACTACACCATATCGAAAGCCAACGGCCTTGCAAATAATTTTGCCTTTGTTGTTTATGCCGATTCGAAGGGAACTGCCTGGGTTGGTACTAACAAAGGTCTGTCGTCAATTAAAAAACAAACCGTTTATAATTACCCGGTTCCTGCTCAGGCCAACAAAGCTTTTGTGAGCAACATTGCCGAAGAAAAAAGTGGAGCTATCTGGGTGATAATGAGCAACCATTTGTACAGGGTAAACGGCAGGAAATTAGAAACTGTTAATTTGCCTGATAGCCTGGACGTGCCGGTTAGTAGTATCACCACCGACAAAGCAGGCAGCCTGTACGCAGCCTTTGTGGGTAAAGGAATATACAAACTGGATAGTGACAAATGGAACCTGATCGCGCCTGTTAACGGCGACATAGGCAGGTCTCTTATATTTAAAATACAATTCGATAAGTTTAATGGTAAAAGGCTCTTCTTGCTTACGGTTAAGGGTTTATTTGTTGCTATGGACGGCGCTATAGCCCTATGCCCTGATTTTAATATCGATAAAAACGAAGGTCCATTTATTAGCTTTGAGCAGGACTACGAGAATAATTTATGGATAGGTACCCAACGGGGTGCCTGGTTTATCAGCAAACAAAAAACAATCCACTTTACAGCGGCGAACGGGTTGACTAATATCGCCGTATCAGATATTTATTGCGACGGAGAGCACAACCTTTGGCTGGGTACGCAGGGCAGTGGTATGTACAGATACGAAGGTGCTGGTCATGTTATGTACGACCAGCTGCAAAATGCAAACGCAACCCAGGTAGTAATGAGTATTGCCCGTGATAGGCAGCATAATATTTTATTAGGTACAGCGGGCAACGGCCTGATTAAGTACAGCAATGGCGTGCTGAGTAACTTTTGGATGCCTGCAACAAACGCCGGGACCGCAATTATACAAAGCCTATATACCGACAACGATAAAAACGTGTGGATTGGCACCGACCATCTTGGAATATGGAAATACGATGGCGCGGCTTTTAGCTTGATAAAAGGTACGGAAACAAGATCGATCAACTATATAACTACTGATGATGATAAAACCTTGTGGATAGCAACCCCGCAAGGGGTCTATTACTATCAAAACAACAGCATGACTTATTTACAGGATGTTTCGTCATTCACGTCGGCGATATTGCCATTGGGAAAAGATTCGGTTTTGGTGGGCACACAGGATGGGTTAAAGCTCGTTGTAAATAAAAAACTGGATACCCGGTTTAAACCGGGTGTTTTGCCCGAACTGTCAGTTATGTGTATGTTGCGTTACCAGGATAAAATATTACTTGGTACCGACGATGGCGGGCTATATGTTTGGGACAGGCAAAACGGGTTAGTTAAAAATTACACGATAAAAGATGGTTTTAATGCAAACACTATTTACAGCCTCACCGCCGATAACAGAGACGGTGTTTGGGTGGGGACAGGCCGTGGCATAAACAGGCTTACCTTTAAACCCGGCAGCATGGCATGTGTAATAAGCCATGCAGGTATATCAAAAGATTTAATGGTTGAAACCAACCAGAATGCCAGTTTTTACGATGCAGACAAGGTTTTTTTTGGTACTGTAAAAGGGCTGGCAGTTTTAAATACTAACGATGGTGTTGTACGCGAAAATGCGCCTCATATATTGATACAGGCTGTAAAACTATTGGTTGAAGGCGAGAAAGAAACACAATTAGTAAACAATAACCCCAATGACTATTTAAAACTATCGGCCGGCCAGAACCACCTTTTAATAACATTTAAGGGGGTATATTTAAAAAAGCCGGAGGGGGTAACTTATCAATACCGGCTCACTGGTCTGGAACAACAGTTTAGTACGCCGGTGAACAGTGATGTAGTGGATTACCCGTCGTTACCGCCAGGGAAATACACGTTTGAGGTTAAAGCCCTTAGCCCCGAAGAGAAAATCTCTTCGAACGTTGCAATGTTTAAGTTTGAAATTACCCCGCCGTTTTACCAGCAGCCGATATTCAGGGTGTTGGGCGTGCTGGTGTTGGTTTTAATTGGCTTTGCGCTTCAATACTTTGTGCATAGGGCTCAAACAAATAAAAAATTGGCTCATGAAGCATTAAAGCGAGAAGAAAAGCAAAAGCTACGGCAACAAACTGCTGAAGATTTTCATGACGACCTTGGCAACAAACTAACCCGCATTACTGTGCTTTCGGACGTATTGCACACCAAACTGGACGATAACAATACCGAGCAGAAAAACCTTGTGGAACAGATACAGCAAAATGCAGTAGCTTTATACAACGGTACTAAAGATATACTTTGGGCGCTTGACCCCAAAAGCGACAATTTGTATGAAACACTTGTGCACATAAGAGAGACCGGGGTCGAGATGTTCCAGGATGTAAACATTAACTTTAGTTTTGAGGGAATTGCCGACAACTTCAGTCAAATGCGGCTTCCGATGGAATATAGTCGTAATATTACTATGATTTTTAAGGAACTGTTAACCAACATACTTAAACATGCCGGCGCCCATAACGTTGTTATTACTGTTGAGCAACCGGTTAAAAACCGCCTCTCAATAAGAATTACTGATGACGGGAAAGGATTTGACGAACACAAATTAAAGCGCGGGCACGGCCTTGTAAACATAAAGGCAAGGGCAGCACGTATTGATGCGATGTTTTCTATAAAAGGCGATTCAGGCAACGGTGCTATCGCCGAATTACAAGTTAAACTGGTATAGTTATGACAAACAGGAATATATTGGTAAGCATAATTGAAGATGATGATACAATACGCAGCGGGTATTCATTTTTGATAGGAAATACCGAAGGGTATGAAGTAGTGTCGTCATACAGCTCATATGACGCCGCTGCACATAAAATTGCAAGTGATAAGCCCGATGTTATCTTGCTTGATATTGAAATGCCCGGTACTAACGGCGTCGACGCCATACCACGGTTAAAGAAACTTTTGCCGCATGCCCATGTATTGATATTAACGGTTTACGAGTCGGAGAAGCTGATATTTGAGGCGCTTGCAAATGGCGCATCAGGCTATTTGACCAAAAATACGCCGTCGGCTAAAATTATTGCCTCGATAAAAGAGGTTAAAGAAGGAGGAGGGCCAATGAGTATTAATATTGCTAAAATGGTAATCAGGTCGTTTCAGAAAAACCAGGAATCGCCACTCTCAAAACGTGAAACCCAAATACTTGAAGAAATAAGCGTGGGGAAAAGCCGCAGCCAGATAGCCAATGAATTGTTTATTGACCTGGAAACTGTGCGGAGCCATATCAAAAATATCTACCTTAAACTCAATGTAAACTCGCGTGCCGACGCCATAAAAACCGCCCGGGAAAACCGGCTCATTTAATCTACGTTGGGCTGTTGAAGTCTTATTCACACGGCGTGCAACCGCACTTTTTATAAAAATTCACCCTATTGGGGTGATACCATAGCATTTTTTATAAAGCTAAATTTGATATGTGCTGATAGCTGATATTACTGCTCTGCATGTTAGGCAAAAGTGTTATGGAATATTTAAAAGTTTTAAAAAATAACAATATCATATACAGCGGGACCCGCAATCACAAATGCCCGCAACAGCAAACGGCCGACTTTACTATGCGGTTTGTGTTTTCGGGCAATGAAAATTATAGCATAGGGCGCCGGAACCTTACAATTTATCCCGATTCGTTCCTGGTATTAAACAAGGGGACACAATATTCCAGCATAATTGATTGCCCGTTCCCGGTTCACGCATTTTCAATAAGTTTCGACAAGAAGTTTATCGACGGTTTTATAAACAACAATGAGCCGCTGGAGCCGTTTTACGGCAACAGCCAGGATTTTGAATTTAATGAAACCATATATCCATTAAAGGGTGATATGTTTTTCAATGTAAAACAGCTAAAATATCACCTGGATAACGGGATAGATGATGAAAACCTTATAAATGAATACCTCGGTCAATGCCTTATCAGCTATTTCAAAATTTATAATGAAGAAATATCCCAAAAAACCGGGCAGCTTAATTTTTTTCACGAAAGCACGCGGGTTGAAATATTGCGCCGGTTAAATCGGGCCAAAGAATACCTGTACACCAATTATAACCGCAATATTGGCCTTGATGAACTGGCCGAGTATTCGTGTTTGTCGGTTAATCACCTTTTACGCACTTTTAAACAGGCTTTTAATTTAACGCCACACCAATTTTTAATTTAACTACGGTTGCAACGCGCGCAGGTGTTGCTGCGAAATACAAACTATCCTGTAGGCGAAGTAGTAAACCTCATAGGGTTTGAGTGCCCCAGCTCCTTCATAAGGCTTTTTCGTGAGCATTTTCAAACCACCCCGCTTAAGTACAGGCAAACTGCCTGATTTAATAAGGAACGAAGCGCCTAGCTAAAAAACGATGCCAGCATTTGGTCGTTAGTAGTCGATTTTAACTCAGGAAAAGTCCTTCAGCCGCTCAAAATCTTCTTTTGTATCTATATCGATACTGCCCAACACAAATGGCACAGTGGTTATGTTCACCTCGTGTTTTAGCATCAGTTGTTTGGCACCTTCGTTACCTTTTAGTAAAAACAATTCCGGAAAGTAATGACTGTCGAAAAGTACCGGGGGGCCAACCGCTTTGTCATATGCGCAGGCCGTGATACTTTTAGGGCCGCTTACGGCAATAAGCTGTAGCAAAAGCTCTGTCGTTACGAACGGCTGGTCGCACAACATTAATATTATCGACGAAATTTTTGCATGGTTTGTTTGCAAATGGGCGATGCCAGCACGGATAGATGAGGACATGCCTTCACTCCAGGCTCTATTATAGGCTACTTCGACTGGCAGTTTTTCGATGGTCGGCAGGATTATATCACTATTTGCGCCCAAAACAACAATAACAGGTTGGCAACCGGTAGCCAAAGCGATTTCTATATTTCGCTGTAACAGGGTTTTGTTTTGATAAACTAAATTCTGTTTTGGTGTGCCAAACCTGCTTGACGAACCCGCCGCCAGGATAACGATCCCTGTCATTTTTTATTTAGTTTTTTGCTTCTTCGGCCGTAGCGGTTTGCTGCATAACCGGCTTAATGTGCCTGGTATGTACCGCCTTTTTATCTCTTAATGAGTTAATTGTTTTTTTGTTTAATACGGCCTGTATCTCTGCAATAATTGACAATGCAATTTCGTCCGAATTTTCAGAGCCGATATCAATTCCTGCCGGGCCGAAAATACTTTCCAATTGGTCGTTTGTCACATTAATCCCTTCTTCCTTCAATTCATCCAGCATTCTTTGCAATCTTTTTTTAGGGCCCAATGACGCCACGTAAGGCAATTTTAAAGGTAACAGCTGCCTTAGCATCGCCATGTCATAGTTGTAATTGTGGGTCATCAATATCATTGCGGTCCGGTCATCCAAAACAATATTTGCAAGTGTTTTGTCTGGCTTGGCGATAACGATTTTTTTTACCTGAGGAAAGCGCTCTGGCACTGCGTAATTCGCCCTTCCATCAACCAAAGTTACCTGCCAGCCTAACACCGAAGCAAACTGAACTACAGGAATAGCATCGTTGCCCGCCCCAAAAATCACCAGTGAAACAGTTGGCTGCAAAAGCTCAATAAAACAGGTATATCCATTGCCGTAAACATAGGTTTTAGTTACCGAGTTTCCATTTTTAAGCACGTCTACAGCATCTGCAAACACCGCATCTTTAATTTCTTCGTCAACAATATTCCCCTGCGTGGTTTCATCAGCTTTCATCAATAAACAGGTACCGGGCTGCGGGGCCTGCCTGTCGGCAAGTGAAAACATGGTAACCAGCACAACGGGCTCCCTTTTGCTCAAAAACCGTTTAAACAAGGTGATAGGGGAGTTTTCTTTAGCCGCGAATATAGGTTCAATAAGAATATGGATTATACCGTTACACCCCAGACCCACACCAAACTTGGCATCGTCGTCGTCGGTGGTATCATAAGTAACCAGCATGGGTTTGCTTTGCGCCATGGCCAGCCGCGCTTTTCGCAGGGCGTCACCTTCCAGACAGCCCCCGCTTATAGCACCCGTAAGCTGCCCGTCTTCGCTAACCAGCATGCGCGCGCCTGCCCGCCTGTACGACGAACCCTCAACCAGTACAACTGTTGCCAGCGCTGTTTGTCTGCTGGCTGCGTTTGCTTTATCGAATGCGTTAATAATATCGTTTAGTTCTTTCAATGCCGATGGTTAGATAAACAAATATAATGCAATGGGTTAAAATTAGTGTTATCGGCACTTTTAAATGTGCTTTTGTAAATAATATGTTATTTAACACATAAAAAGTACAATTAACAAACAATAGGCTAACTTGTATTATTTACCTTTACAAAAGCATCGTACAATAAAATATTGGCGAAGTTGTATTAACATTTTAAAACTTTATTGCTTGTTAACAGATAATCACGGACGGAAAATTAATTACCTGCGCCTTGCGGTGACAGACCGCTGCAACCTGCGCTGTTTTTATTGCATGCCCGAGGATGGTTTGAACTGGCTGTCGCGTGCGCAGTTAATGACGTACGAAGAAATGCTGCAAACCTGCGCGCTCTTAGTTGGAATGGGTATCGAAAAAATACGCATTACCGGGGGGGAACCATTTGTACGCAAGGATATAATGAAGCTTTTAACGGCTATATCAAAACTCGATGGATTAAAGGAGCTAACGCTTACAACCAACGGTGTTTTGACAGCGCCGCACGTAAGTGAGCTGAAGCAGAT
Organism: Mucilaginibacter flavidus; assembly: GCF_024055575.1. Lineage (GTDB taxonomy): Bacteria > Bacteroidota > Bacteroidia > Sphingobacteriales > Sphingobacteriaceae > Mucilaginibacter > Mucilaginibacter flavidus. Next base: position 90,082 of record NZ_JAMXOE010000007.1, read on the forward strand.
TGGCGTAAAATCGGTGAATTTAAGTTTGGATACGCTTGATGCCGGTCGTTTCTTTAGCATAACTAAGCGCGACGAATTTGCCAATGTGATGGCAACTATGGACGAACTGTTGAAGCATGATATAGAGGTGAAAATAAATGCAGTGGTGATGGATGGCAAAAATACACAGGATATTCTTCCTTTGGTTGAGCTGACAAAAGAACTGCCTGTAAGCGTCCGTTTTATTGAGGAGATGCCTTTTAATGGCAATGGCCATGTATACTCGGGTATTAAATGGGACTACGTGCGCATTTTGGACGAGATAAAAACTGCTTATCCTGGTATTGTTAAATTGGAAGACCCGGAATATTCAACTTCATATAATTACCAGGTTCCGGGCTATTTAGGAAGCGTTGGCATAATTGCCGCTTATTCACGTACCTTTTGCGGTACCTGCAACCGTATACGTATTACCCCGGAAGGTGAGCTAAAAACCTGCCTGTATGATAATGGCGTGTTGAATATCAAAGACCAGTTGCGTGCCGGAATTAGCGAAATTGACTTGAAAACTATGCTGCTTACTACATTTAATACCCGAGCCAAAGATGGCTGGGAAGCAGAGCAATTACGGACCGAAAACGTAAGAATACATGAATCAATGGCCACCATTGGTGGTTAATAGTTTAACATTACAAAGCCGGTGCTATGATAACTGTTGAGGAAGCCGAAAAAATAATACTTGCACAGGCAACGGATTATGGTGCTGAAATTATCCCGTTTGAGCTGGCCCTTGGCAGGGTATTGGCCGAAAATATAAAAGCCGACCGCGACCTGCCGCCATTTAACCGGGTAACCATGGATGGCATTGCTGTGAACTATGATGCTGTTGCAGATGGTATAAGCACTTTTAAGATAAAAGCCACCCAAGCCGCCGGAGATGAACCGGTTGAAATAGAAGAGAATGACGAGTGCGTAGAGATAATGACCGGGGCAATGCTGCCTGCATCGGCCGATACGATAATCCGCTATGAGGATCTGTCGCTTCGTGCCGGTTTGGCAACGCTTGTAACGCAGGAGATAAAACGCGGGCAGAATATCCACTATAAAGGCAAAGATAAAAAGCATAACGACCAGGTGGCCGGCATTGGCCAGGTAATAACCCCGGCGCTCATCAGTATGGTTGCCTCGGTGGGCGAGACCGAGTTAAGAGTGAAAAAGCTGCCCCGGGTAGTTATTATTTCTTCGGGCGATGAACTGGTTGAAGTTGATCAAATCCCGTCGCCATACCAAATACGGCGATCGAACAATTACACAGTAAAAGCAGTTTTAAAACAGCACAATATAGAGGCCAATATGCTGCATTTGCCGGATGATCCTGATGTTATAAAAAAACAATTAAAAACCTGCCTTGAAAATTATGATGTGTTGTTACTTAGCGGCGGCATATCAATGGGCAAGTTTGACTATATGCCAAAAGCGTTGGAAGAACTGCATGTGGAGTCTTTGTTTTATAAGGTGCAGCAACGCCCCGGAAAGCCGTTTTGGTTTGGCAAGCACAACAAAGGGCCGCTGGTTTTTGCGTTCCCCGGTAACCCTGTAGCTACGTTTATGTGCCTCCACCGCTATTTTTTGCCATGGTTAAATGCATCGGTAGGGAAGGAGCCGCAAATAACAATGCGGGCTGTATTAAATAACCGGGTAAGCTTTCATCACCCATTGAAATATTTTTTGCAGGTAAAACTACATCAAAACGAACACTGCCAGTTGGTAGCTACCCCGGTTGAAGGCAATGGCTCAGGCGATTTTGCTAACCTGACGGATACTGATGCGTTTATGGAGCTGCCTGCGCAGCGCAATGAGTTTAAAAAGGGAGAGGTTTTTAAGATATATACTTTTTAGTTTTGAACCTTGATTAAAGGATTTTAGAATTTCCCGATGCTTTAAAGTTAGTAAAGTTTAATCAAAGCAAATTAACATTCAGACAAAATCGGTGAAATCACAAAGTAATCGGTGCAATCAAAATATTAAAAATGCTAACGCACATAGATAATAAAGGCAACCCTACAATGGTAGATGTATCTGTTAAACAGGTTACACACCGCACAGCAACGGCGCGTAGTATTGTATCTCTTCCCGCTGAAGTGTTGGAGTATTTAGCCAATGATGATATACAAACCAAAAAGGGTTCCGTATTTCAGACGGCTATAATTGCCGGTATTATGGCGGCAAAAAAAACAGGTGATCTGATCCCGCTTTGCCATCCACTGGGTTTGGACAACTGTAAAATAGAGATCGGCTTTAATGAAAAACAAGAAGTGGTTATTGATTGTACTGCAAGCATCACTGCTAAAACCGGAGTAGAGATGGAAGCCCTGGTTGGCGCCTCAATAGCTGCTTTAACCGTTTACGATATGTGCAAGGCTATGAGCCATGATATAATAATAAAGGAAACGAAGCTAATTGAAAAATCAGGGGGGAAACGTGATTTCAAAAGAGCATAGCAAACATACGGCCCTTGTTAGGCCCGCATTCGGAACGTTTAACCGCAAAGAGTGGGCAATTGTTGGCGCACCCTGCACCAATATTAAATTATTGGCCGGCCAGGTTATCAGCGCCTTATCGGTGAATTACAAATGCGCTTATGTTGATACCACGCACAACGACCACGTTGTTCAATTACCGGGCAAACTGGCTTCGGGTGCTGTATTCGAATATACCGACGAAATTAATTACCGCCAACTGAATTACAGCGCTGACTTTAACAGCTTTACACTACGGGAAACATTTGCAGCAGCCGATTTGGTAATAGCAAATGGCAACCATCATCAATGCAAAGCGCAGGTGGTTATCATCAGCGAAAATAAAAGGGCATCGCTACAAAAAAGAATAGACCAGCTTACCAATGTACAACTATTGCTGCTGGCCGATGGTACCGATGATGTTTTCGACTTTATTAAAGATGCAATACCAAACTGGCAGCAACTGCCGCTTTACCAGGTTAGTGACATTGAAAACATCGTTGCTTTTTTTAACGCGCAAATGGAAAAAGCTAAGCCGGTGTTAAACGGATTGGTATTGGCGGGCGGCAAAAGCCAGCGCATGGGTTTTGATAAAGGCGAAGTTAACTGGCACGGCAAGGCCCAACGTTACCACATGGCCGACATGCTGAAAGCGTTTTGTAGCGATGTTTACATTTCATGCCGTGCAGACCAACAACAGGAAATTGACGCTTCTTATACGAGCCTCCCGGATACTTTTACGGGCCTTGGTCCCTATGGCGCTATATTATCTGCATTTAGAGAAAAACCAGACAGCGCCTGGTTGGTTATAGCATCAGATTTACCGCTGATGGACGAACCCGCATTACAATATTTGACAGATAACCGCAACCCTTCATCTGTTGCTACGGCTTACAACAGTCCGCAAATTGAGTTTCCTGAGCCATTGATAACTATTTGGGAGCCAAAGAGCTATCCAGTGCTGTTGTCTTTTTTGGCGCAGGGTTATTCGTGTCCCCGCAAGGTTTTGATAAATAACGATGTTACACTTTTAAACGCACAGAACCCAGACGTGCTTACCAATGTTAATACACCCGATGAACTGGAACGGATAAAAAAAGTTCTTCATCAAAAAATAGCTGCCGAATGAATCCCGAATTTTTACGATACAGCTGCCAGATAGCTTTGCCCGGTTTTAGCGAACAAAGCCAACATCAATTACAAAACGCCAGGGTACTGGTGGTTGGAGCAGGAGGACTTGGCTGCCCGGCTGCCCAATATTTAACAAGCGCTGGCATAGGCACCATCGGAATCGCCGATTTTGATATTGTATCAGAAAGTAACCTGCACCGCCAGGTATTATATGGCCCGGCGGATTTTGGCTTAAAAAAAGTTGCAGTGGCCTGCGAACGCTTACAAAAACAAAACCCGGATGTGAAATTAGTGCCACACGATGTAAGGATAACTTCGCAAAATGTAATGGAGCTGATTGCCGGGTACGATATAATAGTTGATGGAACTGATAATTTTGAAACACGTTACCTTTTGAATGATGCCGCAGTGCTAAGAGGGATACCTGTGGTTTATGGCGCTATTTACCAGTTTGAGGGCCAGGCAGCGGTTTGGAACTATAAATGCCCAAATGGCAAACTATCGCCCAATTACCGCGACCTTTTCCCTAGCGTAAACGCTGCCCAAATTCCCAATTGTGCTGAAGGCGGTGTAATACCCACCCTTGCCGGGATAATAGGTTGCATACAGGCAAACGAGGTAATTAAATATATTACCCAAACCGGCGAACTGCTGGCCGGGAAGATCCTGGTTTTTGACGCACAAACCATGCAAAGCCGGGTCATAAAAATTGGTGAGGCAACCCAAACCCATATAACAAAGCTGGTAGAAACGATGGTGATCCCAACGCTAACGTCTGATGAATTAAAAAATGATTTAGCGCAAAGTGCGGTCAAGCTAATTGATGTGAGAACAGAGGAGGAACGCGAAGAATTTAACATAGGCGGAGAACACATCCCCATAGCTGACGTTCTTGCTAATGTAGATGCTATTGCTCAAAACAATAAAACAGTTTTCTATTGCACAACAGGTAAACGCAGCACCGAAGCGGTGAAAATCGTCAAAAATAAATACCCGGATGCAAATGTGTTTTCGTTAGAGGGCGGAACACGATTGATAGATTGGAACGATTAGCAGGATAAAACATTCGAAAGATTAAAAATCTTGTAAATCCTCAGCATCCTTAAATCGTGTTAAGGATGCGCTGCCACCCAAACTTCGCCATCTTCAAAAATTTCTTTTTTCCAGATAGGCACAGTTTGTTTCAGGGTATCTATAATGTAACGGCATGCATCAAATGCGGCAGCGCGATGTGCGGCTGATACCGCAATAACCACAGGCACCTCGCCAACGTCCAATACTCCGGTACGGTGATGTATCAACACCTTTTGCACCGGCCATTTTTCAAAAGCCTGGTTGGCGATTTTCTCCATCTCGGCAATGGCCATTGGCTCATAGGCCTCGAACTCCAGCCGGATTACGTTTTTGCCTTTGGTGGCGTTACGTACAGTGCCAATGAATACATCAATGCCGCCCGATTCCGGGGACATTATCCAATCGATGGGGGATTGGATGTTGAGGGGGGAAGAAAATATTTGGATGTTTGTGTTCAATTTATTTAAGCATTTGTCAGAACCATGATTTTCTTGATTTTAGGATTACCGCGATTGTGCAGCCGTAAATCATCAAGTAAATCTTTTAATCCTATAAATCATGGTTTACCCTCCACTCACCGGTGGAATTATCGCAATTTCATCCCGCTCATGCAAGTTATCGCCGGGTAAAGCATATTCATTATTTACCGCCACCATGTACGATGCAAGCTGCTTTAAGCGCGGGTATTGTTGCTCCAAAATGTATTTTAAATTATAAACTGTAGCGTCATTTGCCAGTTCCAAATTAACGGACGTGCCCCCGAATATATCCTTTGCAATGCCAAACGCCAGAATTTTAATGTTCATGCCTCAAAATTAGATGAAAATACTTAGAAATAATGCTCATTCGCATTGAAATATTTGAACTTACATTTAAAGCAAAACAATCTTAAATTGCATTGGTTTTTATAATATGCAAAGCGCTGAGTTTATCTCACGTCTCAAATGCAACATCTCAAATCTATGTCTTCGATAAAAAAGGTAACAGTTACAAAAGTAAACGATGCCGAAGGTGCTGCCGCAACCTTCGATGTCCTGGCCGTTGAGGAACCGCTTGAAATACGGCTTGCCTACACTTTAAACGGAGAGCCCAAAACCCAAAACGTATCGGTTACCATGCGCACGCCTGGCAACGATGCTGAACTGGCTGCGGGGTTTTTATTTACTGAGGGTATTGTGAAAAATGCTGGTGAGATTGCTGATGTTGATTATTGCTTTATCGCTTGTGCAGAAAACAAGGAGAACGTAATTCAGGTTAAACTGCGTGATGGTGTTGTTCCGGATTTGAAGAACGCAGAGCGCAATTTTTACACTACTTCCAGCTGCGGAGTTTGTGGCAAAGGTTCTATCAGCGCTATTCGTACAGTTGGCAATTTTGTTCAGCAGGACAATGATATTGCTGTAGATTCTGACCTGCTACACCAGCTACCGGCGATTTTACGGGCACAGCAAGCGGTTTTTGAAGAGACAGGCGGGTTACATGCCTCTGCGCTATTTAATTTGGATGGCGAACTGCTTCTGTTAAGCGAAGACGTCGGTCGTCACAACGCTTTGGATAAATTGATTGGTGCTGCTCTCCGGCAAGGACTACTACCTTTAAATAATCATATTTTACTGTTAAGCGGCCGAGCCAGTTTCGAGCTGGTACAAAAAGCTGTAATGGCAGGCATTAGGATTATCGCAGCAGTTGGTGCCCCATCAAGCCTGGCAGTTGAGCTGGCGGCAGAATTTGATATAACCTTAGCCGGTTTTTTACGCAACCGGCGTTTTAATATTTACACTGCGGCGCGCCGCATACTAACCCCTATACATGAAACTTCGAATTAAAAGTAATTCCATTAGATACCGGCTTACACAGTCGGACGTTGCTGCTTTGGTTAAAAACAGGCAGTTGGAAGATAGTGTGGATTTTGGCGTTAACAAGTTGCTTTATACACTGCAAATTGTTGATGACTACCAACTTTCGGCAACATTTAATAATAACACAATCACACTATTTATACCTGCAGGCATGCTAACCGAGCTGGTGGAAACAGATAAAGTAGGATTTGAAAATATAAGGCACCTGCCGCATTTGCTGGTCGAAAAAGATTTTACATGCCTGGATAATGTTGCCGAAGATCAAAGCGATAATTACCCCAATCCTTCAGCGACAAAAATATTATGAGCAGAAAGACAGATATACCGTCAGAACAAAATCCGGAAGAACTGCTGGATTTAAAAGTTACTAAGCCAAAATCATGGGCGGCAGGTATACCCGCTGTTACTGAGGCATTAGCTGATGTGCTTAAAGAAGCCGGGCCGGTTAGGGGAATGGAGGCGCTGTTCCACATGAACAAAAAGGGCGGTTTTGATTGTTCCAGCTGTGCGTGGCCCGACCCGGACGACGATCGCTCGCCCATAGCCGAATATTGCGAAAATGGCGCCAAAGCCCTGGCCGAAGAAGCCACCACCAAAAAGCTAACCGGCGAGTTTTTTGCTCAAAATTCTGTCGCCGATCTTGCTAAACTGAACGATTACGAAATCGGTAAAAAGGGGAGAATAGCCCAGCCGGTTTACCTGCCAAAAGGCGGCACGCATTATACACCAATCGGCTGGGACCTGGCCTTTAAAATAATCGCTGACCATTTAAATGCACTTGCATCGCCAAATGAAGCAACTTTTTACACATCGGGGCGCACAAGTAACGAGGCGTCATTTACCTATCAGCTTTTTGTAAGGGAGTTTGGTACCAATAACATGCCCGATTGCTCAAATATGTGCCACGAGTCTACCGGGGTGGCTTTGGCCGAGTCAATTGGGATCGGCAAAGGAACAGTAACTTTGAACGATTTTTACGATACGGATGTAATTATCATTATGGGTCAAAATCCCGGTACCAACCACCCGCGTATGCTTACGGCACTGCAAAAAGCAAAAGATAACGGCTCGAAAATAATTGCCATTAACCCCTTATTCGAAGCTGGACTGATGGGTTTTAAAAACCCTCAAACTGTTAAAGGCCTGATGGGTATTACCACTCAATTAGCCGATTTATACCTGCAGGTAAAAATAAACGGCGACATGGCGTTGTTAAAAGCGATCGAAAAATTGCTGTACGCAGCTGAATTGGAAAAACCCGGGACGGTTTTCGATCATCAGCATATTAAAAACAATACGGTTGGCTATACCGAATTTTTGCGCCACCTGGATAAATATAAAGTTGAGGATTTGGCTACTGCTGCTGGTGTGCCTGTAAGGCAGATACAGGAAGCAGCAGATATGCTTAAAAATAAAAGCCGGATAATTGTATGCTGGGCCATGGGCATTACACAGCATACTAACGGAGTGGCTACCATCAAAGAAATTGTGAACCTGGCAATGCTGAAGGGCAGTATTGGCAAGCCTGGCGCCGGGCTTTGCCCTGTGCGCGGCCACAGTAATGTGCAGGGAAACCGCACCATGCTGATTTATGATAAGCCTTTTGAAAAGCAATTGGATAAGCTGAAAGAAGTTTACGGGTTTGAGCCACCAAGGGAGCACGGCTACGATGTGGTGGAAACTATTAATGCTATGAACGAAGGCAAACTAAAGGTATTTTTTGCCATGGGCGGCAACTTTCTTTCGGCAACGCCGGATACCGCGTACACAGCCGAAGGTTTGCGAAAAATGAAACTGACCGTTAACGTATCAACCAAGTTAAATCGCGGTCATTTGGTACATGGCGAAGAATCAATCATACTGCCCACACTCGCGCGCAGTGATAAAGATGTGGTTGGCGGTGAAGTACAGTTTATTACCTGCGAAAACTCGATGGGGGTAATCCAAAGTTCAAAAGGCGTATTGAGCCCTATATCGGATAACCTGATGAGCGAGAATAAGATTGTTTGTGAACTGGCTAAGGTAACATTAGGGAGTAAGTCTGTTGTCAATTGGGATAGGTTTGCCAAAAGCTACGATGCTGTAAGGGATGATATTGAAAAGGTTATACCCGGTTTCGACGATTATAACGAACGTGTGCGCAAGCCCGGTGGGTTTTATTTGCCTAACGCAGCCCGCGAGGGTAAGTTCGAAACCAAGGAGTTCGGCAATAAAGTGCCTTTCACCATTTCGGAATTGCCCGACCATAAACTGGCCGTTGATGAATATATAATGACCACCATCCGCAGCCACGACCAGTTTAATACTACCATTTACGGGCTCAACGACCGTTACCGGGGCATTCACAATGAACGCCGGATAATATTCATGAACCGCAACGATATTCAAAAGGCGGGCTTTAAGGAAGGGGAGAAAGTAGATTTGTTTAACTATCACGGTGACAAGGAAAGGGTAGCACGCTTATTTGTAATCATACCTTACAATATCCCCGAGGGCAATACGGCCACATATTACCCCGAAACAAATGTTTTGGTGCCTATTGATAGCGTCGCCGAAAAAAGCAATACACCAACATCAAAACTGGTTATTATAAAGATAAAAAAACACGTGCCGCAAAACTTAAATTAACAACGGGCGTTGTCAACACACATCTATATTATATGAAAAACTTTTTTTTAGCGCTGGCAGTAATTATTACTATCAGCAGTTGTTCCGGGGCCAATGCCCAACAAGCAGGAAATGTAAAAATTATTTTTGTTCGCCACGGCGAAAAAGAAGCTACCGGCGATAATTTAAATTGCCAGGGCTTAAACCGTGCCATGGAACTGCCAAAGGTTTTAGTAGGCAAATTCGGTACGCCGGCAAAGGTTTTTGTACCTGCTGTTAACTCAAAAAAATCAACGGGACATGCCAGGATGTTTCAAACCGCAAGCCCGCTGGCCATAAAGTATGGCCTGAAAATAAATAGTCAATTTGATGTGGAAGATTACCCCGGTCTTGCAGCTGGCCTCGAGTCTCAATCAGGCACTGTAGTGGTTATATGGGAGCACAAAGCTATGGACAATATTTTAAAGGCCCTGGGCGTAAAAATGCACGGCACCAAATGGGGCAATGATGATTTCGACAGCATTTGGATTGTAACCATAAAAAACGGAAAAGCTGATTTAACGATGGATAAAGAAGGGCTGCATCCGGCGGGTGGGTGTGCGTTTTGATGTTCCCGTGGATATGCGCAGGGCAATACCCCGCGCATATCCGCGGAAAATAATGTAACAAACCAATTACCTGCCAACTGCCTACTCACAACTGCCAACTTTCCTCACCCCATCATACACATTTAAAGAAAATTTTCTTTAAACTTGGTCATGAAATTGTACAACACAATTAAGGGCATACTGCTTGAACATGACGAAGGTGCGTTTATAATCGATGAACCGTGGGACACCCTGGTAAACAGAGATAAACTCGAAAAGTATCTGTCAACCAAAACAAAAAACGCGAAACAATTATCCGCTGCTGAAAAAGCACAATGGCTAACCAATGAAGCAATTTTGCCGCCAATAAGCCGGCAGGAGGTTTGGGCAGCGGGAGTCACGTATTTAAAAAGTCGTGATGCACGTATGGAAGAGTCGCAGGGTTCGGGTGCGGCAAGTTTGTACGATATGGTTTACGATGCACAGCGGCCGGAGCTCTTTTTTAAAGCAGCAGCCTCGCGTGTGGCCGGACATGGACAACAGGTTTATATCCGAAAAGATTCTGCCTGGAACGTACCTGAGCCGGAGCTTACTTTGTTCATTAATTCAAAAGGCAACATACAAGGATATGCTGTTGGTAACGATATGAGCAGCAGGAGCATTGAGGGTGAAAATGCGCTTTACCTGCCCCAGGCAAAAATCTATGAAAAAAGTGCAGCAATCGGCCCATGCCTGTTTGTGAGTTCAGAACATATCGGTGGCGAAACCGCTATCAAGCTTAATATCAAGCGTAATGGTGATGTAATTTATAACGATGAAACTACTGTATCACGCATAAAACGAACGTTTGACGAACTGGTGGGCTATTTATATGCGGAGTGCGATTTTGCCTACGGATGCTACCTTATGACCGGTACCTGCCTGGTGCCGCCCGGTGAATTTACGTTGCAGGTTGAAGATGAGGTGGAAATTTCGATCGATAAAATTGGTACACTTGTAAATACTATCGCCCTTAATCCCAAACATAAATCCTGAATTTAATATGAGCGTTGTAAAGTATTCATCCATTATGCTGGCTGCGTTGTGCTTAACTGCCTGTCAGCAAAATAAAGCCCCGGAACAAAAACAGGCTGAAAGCCCTTATGCGAAAGGAACATTTGGCTATGATCTGGACTTTTTAAAGAAAAAGGACAGCGTCATCGTTTTAAACAGTAAAGACGGGAGCGGGCAAATCATCGTTTCGCCAAAATACCAGGGCAAGGTATTCACCTCAACTGCCGACGGCGCCAATGGTAAAAGCTTTGGATGGATAAACTATAAAACGTTCGACCAGCCAAAACTTGATGAGCACATGAATGCCTACGGAGGTGAGGACAGATTATGGCTTGGCCCGGAAGGTGGTAAGTTTTCATTGTTTTTTAAACCTGGCACCAAAATGGAGTTTGCTAACTGGCACACCCCGGCAGCTGTTGATAACGAGAGCTGGAAGCTGGTATCGCATACCGATAAAAAAGCTTCGCTCAGCAAATCGGCATCGCTGCTTAATTACGCGGGCACCACGCTTAGCCTTTTAATAAACCGCGATATTGAGATGCTGGAGGCAGCAGATGTAAAGAAAACGCTGGGTATCGATGTAGATAGTAAGGTAAAATCGGTGGCCTTTCATACCACTACGACGCTGACAAATACGGGTGATAAAGCCTGGGACAAACAAACCGGTGCGCCTTGCATCTGGAATTTGGATATGTTTTCGCCGTCATCAAAAACAATTACGGTGGTGCCTTATAATGATGGCCCGGGAAAAATTGCCACAACCGACTATTTTGGCGAGATACCCAAAGAAAGGATTAAAATGAACAACGGCATCTTGTTATTTAAAGCTGATGGAAAGTCGCGAGGTAAACTTGGAATGCAGGCCGCCAGGGCTAAAACCATGGCGGGTAATTACGATGGTGAGAATAATGTGCTGACCATAGTGGTATTTGACACCGACCCGAAAGCAACCTACCTTAACCAGGAATGGCGCACAGATCGTGACCCATTTGTAGGCGATGCCGTTAATGCCTACAACGATGGCCCGCTGACCGATAAAACGCAGATGGGGCCGTTCTTTGAGTTGGAAAGCGTATCGTCGGCAGCATTTTTAAAGCCAAATGAAAAGTTATCACACAATCACAGCGTGTTTCATTTTACAGGGGATAAGGAAGAATTAAATACAATCGCCTTAAAAACTTTAGGAATTTCGCTGCAGGATATACAAGCTGCGTTTAAATAATTATATTCAGCCTTTTGAAGCTGAACGCTCTTTACAGAACCAATTATTAACCGATTTTAAACCTATTTCATGTCAAAAGACCAAAAGTTTATTGCACTGGCTTTAGTTACGTCCCTGTTTTTTATTTGGGGATTTGCACTGAACCTTAATCCAATATTAATTGCGCACTTAAAAAAAGCCTGCCAGCTAACCGATTTTCAATCGTCGTTTGTTGATTCCGCGTCTTATTTCGCGTACTTCCTTTTGCCAATACCGGCCGCAATGTTTATGTATAAATATGGTTATAAGGGTGGGATATTGCTTGGTCTGGTGCTTTTTGCCACAGGGGCCATCTTATTCTTTCCGGCTGCTGCAGTCAGAAGTTACCCCTTCTTTCTATTTTCGTTATTCATTATTTTCAGCGGGGCTGCTTTTTTAGAGACCGCTGCAAATCCCTATATAACTGTGTTGGGTGACCCGGCTACGGCCACGTGGAGAATAAACTTCGCACAATCATTTAACGGTCTTGCTGCCGTCCTTGGCCCGTTGGCTGGGGGAGTCTTCATTTTATCAGGTAAAACTTTAACCAAGGCTGAGGAGGCGGCGATGACGTCGGGCCAATTGAATGTTTACCTTAACAAGGAGGCATCCTCTGTTCAAATTCCTTATCTAATAATCGGGTTGGTTGTTTTGGTGGTTGCGTTCTTAATTTTTAAGACATCGATGCCAGAAATTGTAGAGGAGGAGGAAAAGGGTTCGTTGTTAAAAAAAATAGGCGCTTTGTTGAGGATAAGCAACTTACGGAAAGGTATCATTGCCCAATTTTTTTATGTGGGCGCACAGGCGGGGCTATTAGGCTTTTTCATCAGGTACAGCGAACGAATTGCGGGCCTGGATGAGAAACCCGCTTCGTTTTATTTAACTGCCGCTACGTTTTGCTTTATGCTGGGGCGGTTTAGCGGCTCATACCTTATGAAATTTATAAACCCGGTAAAATTGCTGGCATTTTATTGCGTGATAAACGTATTGCTGCTTGTAACAATTTTTTTCCTTCACGGTAAGTTCACGGTTTTTGCTTTGATGGGCGTTACATTCTTTATGTCGATCATGTTCCCAACGGTGTTCTCCCTGAGCATCAGGGGGCTTGGTTCACGAACAAAGCTGGGGTCGTCATTGGTAATAATGGGAATAGTAGGAGGGGCCACAATCCCGCCGATAATGGGTTTGATATCTGACTTGAGCAACATCAGATTTGCATACCTGGTGCCAATTGTAAGTTTCGTTTATATATTTTATTTTGCCCGGCGGAATTTGAATGTGAAAAATGTAGAAATGGTTGCGGGGCATTAAATTTTTTGGTTGACGTTTTTACAATGCGCCGTAGGTGCAAAATGTCGGTAGAAAACCAATTTTAAATGGTTTGGCGTGCCGTTAGGTACGCAACGTCGGCGAGGTTCCGTACCTACGGCACGGATTGGGTGACATTTTCTTTCTACCGACCTTTGACCCCGATGGGGTCAGGTAGCTGCACACGAGCACCGGAAGGTAAAAGAAATAAATTACATTTCTAATTTAACATTATGGATTTAGGACTAAAAAATAAGGTAATAGTAGTAACGGGCGGTGCAAAAGGCATTGGTGCAGGCATAGTAAAAGTATTGGCTGCCGAAGGCGCCATACCCGTTATAGTAGGCAGAAGTGAAGTGGATAATTTGATAACTGTAAAAGAGGTTGAAGCAGCGGGCAGACAAGTCCATCATGTAGTGGCCGAGCTTACCGATCCGGCTGCCTGCGAAAACGCAATAAATAAAGTTCTGCAACAATTTGGCCGTATCGAAGGTCTTGTTAACAATGCAGGGGTAAATGACGGTGTTGGGCTTGAGCATGGAAATTACGAAAAGTTTATGGCATCGCTGCATAAAAACGTGGTTCATTACTATTTGATGGCTCATTTTGCTTTACCTGCCTTGAAAAAATCGAAAGGGGCCATATTGAATATAACTTCAAAGACTGCTGCCACAGGGCAGGGAAATACATCTGGGTATGCTGCCGCAAATGGCGGACGCAACGCCCTGACACGTGAGTGGGCGGTTGAATTGCTTAAATATGGCATCAGGGTAAATGCTATTGTAGTTGCCGAATGCTGGACACCGTTATATGAAAACTGGATAAACACTTTGCCCGACCCAATAGCAAAACGCAAGGATATTGAATCCAAAATCCCGTTGGAAAATAGGATGACCACTGCCGAAGAAATAGCCAATACAACCGCATTTTTATTATCAGAACGATCGAGCCATACCACCGGTCAGTTGATTTATGTGGATGGCGGGTATGTGCATTTAGACAGGGCGCTGGCTAATGCGTAACGATAAATAATATAAATAGCGATGGGCTTTAAGTCAATCGCTATAATGAATAACCGTAAACTGATTTATACCATTGAGAATAGACTCCCATCAACATTTTTGGAAATTTGACCCGGTAAGAGATGCATGGATTAACGAACCTATGGCCGCTATACAGCGCGATTTCTATCCGGAAGACCTTAGCCCAATCTTAAAAACACACAGTATAGACGGTTGTGTAGCTGTACAGGCCGACCAATCGGAAACCGAAACTAATTTTTTGCTCGGTCTTGCCGAAAATAACGATTTTATAAAAGGCGTAGTAGGCTGGGTTGATTTTATGGACCCGCATGTGCGTGAACGAATCGCACATTACAGTGAAAATAAAAAGCTGAAAGGGATGCGCCATGTATTGCAGGGTGAGCCTGACAGGGCCTACATGCTTAATCCGCAATTTATGAAAGGCATCGCCGCCCTTAAAAATTACGATTTGGCTTATGATATCCTCATCTTCCCCGACCAGTTGGGCTACACCAACCAGTTTGTAAAAAATATCTCCGGCGTCCGTTTTGTTATCGACCACATTGCAAAGCCTGATATTAAAAACCAAAATATCGAAAAATGGGCCAACAACATGAAAATTATCGCACAGCATGAAAATGCCTCGTGCAAAATATCGGGTATGGTGACCGAGGCCGACTGGCAAAACTGGCAGCAAAGTGATTTTGAGCCGTACCTTGATGTGATATTTGAGGCATTTGGCGCTAACCGTGTAATGTTTGGCTCTGATTGGCCGGTTTGTAATGTGGCGGGCGGGTATGATAAAATGATATCGATAGTCGAAAGCTATGTTTCCAAACTATCAGACAGTGAGCAGGCCCGTTTTTGGGGACTTAACGCAATTGAATTTTATAAACTTAATTAATGATAATGATGAAAAAGTCAGCTTTAATTGTTTTGATGGGTGCTTTTGTATGTTTCTCAGCCGCGGCACAGGAAAAGTTTAATGGACTGGGTGTAAACATGGGAAACCTTTACCGCATGTCGGATGCGAAGACCCGCTCTATTAGCCCGGAGAATTTTAATGGTGAAAAAGGCAAAGGCGGCATGGCTACTACAGGTACAGGTGCGGGGCCGTCACGGGAGTTGGGCCAGGGCTGGAAAGTTAGTCCCAGCGTTGTGATAAAAAAACACACTACGTACACCGTTGCAGAAATAAATGAATCAGGGGCCATACAGCATATATGGATGACGCCTACGGGCAACTGGCGCTACTCCATCATCCGTTTTTATTGGGACGATGAAACCACGCCATCAGTAGAAACGCCGGTTGGCGACTTTTTCTGTATGGGCTGGGGCAGGTATGCCGCGGTAACTTCACTGGCTGTAGTGGTGAACCCGGGCAGCGGGCTAAATTGTTACTGGCCAATGCCTTTTCGCAAAAAATGCCGCATAACAATGGAGAATATTGCTGATGAAGATATGGTGCTGTACTACCAGGTTGATTATACCCTTACCGATGTGCCTAAAGATGCGGGCTATTTCCACGCACAGTTCCGCCGGGTAAATCCTTTGCCGTTTAAGCAGGACTATACAATAGTTGACGGAATTACCGGCAAAGGACAGTATGTGGGTACATACCTTGCTTATGGCTCAAATAAAAACGGCTGGTGGGGCGAAGGCGAAATAAAATTCTTTATGGATGGCGATACCAAATTCCCAACAATTGCGGGCACTGGTACCGAAGATTATTTTAACGGTGCCTATGATTTCGACAGCCAGCATAAAAAGGCTGATGGGGCTG
The DNA here is from genome assembly GCF_024055575.1 of Mucilaginibacter flavidus. GTDB lineage: Bacteria > Bacteroidota > Bacteroidia > Sphingobacteriales > Sphingobacteriaceae > Mucilaginibacter > Mucilaginibacter flavidus. Next base: position 106,244 of record NZ_JAMXOE010000007.1, read on the forward strand.
AAACCAGCCAATACACCGAGTTTAGCGGTCCTTACACCGGCTTGCCACAGGTATTACGCGGCGATGGCCATTATGACATAGCACAACGCTTTGGCCTTTATCGCTGGCATATTGCCGACCCGGTACGTTTTGAAAAAGATTTGAAAGTTACCCTGCAGGATTTAGGCTGGCACCACGATGGTCGTTATATGCCCTTACAGGATGATTTAGCAACCGTAGCCTTCTGGTACCAAAGTGAACCGCACGGTGTTTTCCCGGTGTTCCCGTCGAAGGATGTGCTTGAGGTAAACTAAGATTTTTAAGATTAATTGGATTAAAGGATTTACATGTTGTATAGAGTTTTAAACATCGTGTAAATCCTAAAGTCCTTTAATCCCGGTTCAGATCCTTCTCTTCAACGTTATAATCACGTTATCATACTTTTTGTCATGATAAACCTCTAATAGCAAACTGCGGTCATCCTGCGATTTAAAAAGATTGTCAACCTCTTCCAGGCTCATATTGGCAATCAGTTTAAAGTTTATCGAAACAATTTCATCGTCTTTTTCAAGGCCAACTTTATCTGCAGCGGAGCCAGGCTCTACACGGCTGATGATTATCCGCCTGAAGCCATCACCATCGGCATAATATTCCAGGCCGCTCATATCCTGTTCAAAAGGCGCTTTAAAACTGGGGCCTGGCTTAAGGTACATGGCGCCACCTGCATAGTCAAACACTATAGTAAATTTTTTAATTAGTCCAATACCCAGGTTACCGTCCCGTTTTATGTTGATGTATTTTCTTAACGAATCGTCTTGCGGAAAAGAAGAAATGATATCCTTTATTTTGTATTTGCCCATCGCAATTTCGTTCACCCGGCTGATGTACCCATTTATCGGGCCGCTAAAGCCGACCCCCAGGTTTGCATGGATACATTTTTTGGTCAACTCTGTTTTGTCGGAAACATTTTCGAGCGAAAGTGGATGACCGGCACCAAGGTCGACAATAAGCTTACTCCTTTTAATTTCGCCGCTGGGCATCACAATATTTGTTTCAAAATATGGCTTGTGATCTTCTATGGTTATTGGCACCCGTTCACCTTTTGCAAATCGTTTAGTCTCGCTGGGGCGGTATACGGTGAGGGTTGAATCGCCAAAATTTACCTTTACGGCCAGGTTATTGAAAAATTCATAACCCAATAATCCGTGTATAGGCATTCCAGCGTAATTTGACAAGCCAAACTGGTCTTTTTTTAATATCGCGGCATTAACCCCATAGCTGGTAAGGCCGGGTATACCAATATTTAAAACAGACGATGCATACGCCTCGTACGATTCGTTTTCGCCAAAACCACGGAGCTTAAGAATGCGCCTTGATGACATATCAAGCGAGTCGATCAACAACGGATCGGTAATAATCATCAGGCCGACGCCCGTATCCATCACAAAATTATAGGGGCCCTTGTTATTGATCCGCAATTTGATAATAATCATATTACGTACCAGCCTGAACGGTATAGTTACTTTATTGCGGTTGCTATTTAAATCGAATGACTGGGAGTAGGCTGTGGTGAAAATAAAGCAATTTAAATACAACAGCCACATCATAAACCGGTGTGTATTTTTACTAAACATAACAAAAAAATTAATGTACGTTAAACACTGCCGGGTTTTGCGCCGGCTAATATAAAAGCACAGCCACCCAGGCTGGCTTCTTTAAATGTATCTGTAATATAGGCGCTTATGGGCGCTTGTTTTATAATTGGTGGAATTTCTATTAAAATTACGAATAAAAATATTAGTATTCCAAAGTAAATATGCAAGCCAATTTTGCCTGCTAATCAGTACCGGGAGCCAAGAACAAGAAGTAAAGCAATTAGCCAGCTGCTTGGTGTCATTACAGTTATAATCTCCCGGCGCTTATCTTCACCGGATGATTATCGCTCATTTCTTTTTGATTCATGATTCTTAGCTCCCGAATCTGATTTATTGTATAAATTTATGCAGATATTGATTCGAAAGCTATTCAGGGCTTATACAAGTTTGTACAAGTTTGTACAAGCCCAGCTATTCGGCAGGATGTGGTATTTTTGTCTTACTATACAGGATATTGACTATGCATAACGACGAGTTTTACATCGAAAAAGCCAAAAAGTTATTTGAAATAAATACCGGTTGGGGCGATAGCGGCGAATGGACAAACCAGGATTTCGTAATATTGAGTGAGAAAATACAGGAAAAAACCAATGTAGCATTAAGCCATGTAACACTTAAACGTGTTTGGGGGAAAGTGAAATATGAAAGTCTTCCTAATACCCATACTCTTGACACGCTTGTACAGTTTTTAGGTTATGAAAACTGGCGCAGCTTTAAATCGCAAAACGGAAATGGCGTGGTACCTGCGCAGCCGATAATCCAGCCTGCCGCAATTATTCCGGCGATTGAGGCGAAAATTTCAGCTACACAAAAAAGGCCAATTGTTGTTAAATTTGCATTATTCGGTGTTTGCGTTATAGCCGTAATTGTGTCGGTGTTTTCTGTAAAGAAAAAGCCGCCAGTAATTAACAACGGCGATTATAAATTCAGCAGTAGAACAGTAGTAACGGCCGGGCTGCCTAACTCTGTGATTTTTAACTACGATGCCACCAAGTCGCCCTATGATTCAGTTGTGATCCAGCAATCGTGGGACAAACACCGGCAGGATAGGGTATCAAAAGACGACCACCAGCATACCTCAATTTACTATTATCCCGATTACTATAAAGCCAGGCTCATTGTAGGCGGAAAATCGGTAAGCGTGCACAAACTATTGATAAGATCAAACGGCTGGTTGCCGATGGTAACGCAATTGCCGGTGCCGGTATATTTTACAAAGGAAGAGGCTATTGTAAACGGTAAAATGACTATGCCGATTGAAAAAATCCAGGCAAAAAATATAAAACTGCAGCCTGTTCCGCTTGATATGTTGTATGGTAACGTGCGCGATTTTGGTGAGATCTACAGCGATAATTTCACCTTTGAAACGTCCGTTAAAAACGACTACAGGGAAGGGGCGGCAATATGTCAATTAAGCAAAATCTACATCCTGTGCGAGGGCACGGCTATTTATATTCCTCTATGCAGTAAAGGCTGCATATCCTCGCTCGATTTATTGTTTACCAATTACTATACGTCAGGAAAGCAAAATGACCTGTCGGTATTCGGGGTTGACTTTAATTCGTTTGTAAAAGTGAAGATTGAAACGGTTGACCATAAGGCCAAAATATTTTTAAACGACAAATTGGTTTACAGTATAAACCAGGATATAGTTAAATCAAAAATAATCGGGTTTGCTTTTGCCTTCCAGGGCACAGGATCGGTTGATTACGTCAAACTATCCAACGGTAAAGTAAATTATCGGGATGACTTTAACGATACATCAGGAGGAACGCTGACTCAAGATTCAAGCGCCAAGAGTCAAGAATCAAGATAGGAAATCGCAATTTAGCAATAAGCTAATTCCTGACTCTTGGTTCTTGTCTCTCTTTTTTACTTACAAAGTTTTCGTTGTTCTTCAACCGCTTCTTTCGAGCCAAGTTCAATGGCCTTGTTTAAGTCCTGGCAGCCGCTTTTGTCGTTTTCCTGTAGTTTGGCAACTCCGCGGCTAAGCCATACATCGTAGTTGCGCGGGTTTAGTTCAATCGCAGTTGCAAAATCTTTCAGGCCGCCATCATAGTCGCGCAAAAACATTTTGGCTTTTGCCCGCTGTACAAAGTTTATTTCGTCTTTAGGGCTAAGCTTTATTGCCTGTTTAAAATCGGCATTCATGGCTACCGTATCTTTCATATGCGCTTCGGCCAGGCCGCGGTAAGCATAAGTTTTAATGTTGTCGGGGTTTATCAATAATACACTGATGTAATCATAAGCTGCACCTTCGTAGTTCTTCTGGATCATTTTCAAATTACCACGAATAAAATACGCATCGTCGTTATTCTGATCTTTTTCAAGAGCTTTGCTTATGTCGGTTGTAGCACCATCGTAATCTTTAAGCATCATTTTCAGGTTAGCCCTGCTGCTGTAAGCTTGTGATATGGCGTTTGAGTCAACGGCTATTGCGCGGTCAAAATCAATTAATGCGCCCCTGGTATCACCTGTACCGGCCATTGCGGTGCCCCGTAAAACCAGTATTTTACCATTCTTGGTATACGGAGTAACTGTTTTGTTAAATAGAAGCAAGGCCTCATTATACTGCCTGTCGTCAATCAATATTTTACCAAGCCTTATATAAGCCTGTTGGTTTTTAGGATCAAGCTCAACTTCTTTTTTAAAGTCGGCAATTGCGCCGGGTTTATCGCCCATACGACTTTTGGCTATACCACGGTTAAAATAGGCATCAGCATTTGACGGTGCCATATTGATTGCGGTTGTGAAATCGGCTATGGCGCCGGGATAATCGACCAGCATTATTTTCATCTCGCCGCGACCAAAATAGCCTTCTGTACTTTTTGGATTCAGGCGAATCGCTGAGTCATAATCAGCCAGTGCACCAGTTGTGTCCTGTAAGCCACGTTTTGCCTTGGCACGGGTTATATAAGCATAACCATCAGGATTTTTAGCATAATTAACAGCATTGTTTGCGTCATCAAGCGCGCCGTGGTAATCTTTTTGATCTATTTTTAAATCGGCACGGTTTTGAAATGCTTCTGCCAGGTGGGCATCAAGTTCAATGGATTTGTTATAATCGGCCGTAGCAGCATCTTTGTTATCGCTTTTGCTTTCTGATATGCCGCGATATAAATATAACTCAGGATTTTGCGGGTCAAGTGTTATTGCTTTATTAAAATAGTCGATGGCTGCTTTATTATCCGAGCTGTTGCTGATGGCTTTAGCCAGGTAATAATACAGGTTATGCAGGCCGGGGTTCATCTGGCTTGCTTTTTTGTAATCCTCAATAGCGCCTTTATAGTCGCGCAGGTTTGTTTTTACATTGCCGCGGTAAAATACTGCCTCGGCATTGTTGGGGTTCATCCGCAACGTAGTATTGTAATCGGCAACGGCGCCGTTATAATCCCCGATTGTACCTTTTGAATTTGCACGATAGTAGTAAACGTCGGCATTGTTGGGATTGAGCCTTATGGCAACATCGTAATCCTGTATAGCCCCTTTGCTGTCATTTATATTTGATTTAGCTACGCCACGGTACTCGTATAACTCAGCATTGTTGGGTGTAAGGTCAATTGCTTTTGTAAAGTCTTCAATGGCACCTACATAGTCGGCGGAGTTCAAGCGCGCGTTTGCGCGATAGTGGAACATATCGGAATTACGTAAGCCTAAGTCGATAGCTTTGGTATAATCATCAATAGCGCTTTTGTAGGCTTTAATATTACCGTTAGCATTTGCGCGGTAGTAATAGGCGTTTGCATTGCCTGGATCGATAGTTACAACCTTTGTATAGTCGTTAACTGCGTCGTCATATTGCTGGCTGTTACTATATGCATTTCCGCGATACAGGTAGGCTTTTACATTATTTCCATTAAGCTCAATAGCTTTGGTAAATTCAGGAATTGCTGCCTTATAGTTTTTTTGTGACGACAGGTCGTTTGCCATTTTCAGATGCTGGTCTGAGGTTTGGGCAAGGGCCAGGTAAGGTATAAATGAAATGATAACTAAAAGTCTTTTCATAATTGTGTTACATCAAATTGGCAATAAACAAGCCAAACATGGTTTTTGATTTAGACTGAATGATAAAACGTTTCCTGTATAAGGTATTTTAATGCCAGTTGTATACTTAAATATCTCCGAAAATTAAACCTACAAGCAAAAATACAACCAAATGTGTAATTTTTGCCCCTGAAATCGTCCGGTGCTGTAATACGCAAATTGGCTGCAAATGGTTATAGTTTTATGAATAGGGGATTAGTTGCTCACTTTGGGGATTTAAAATCCCTGCTTAATTTTAAATGGTTTAGGTAGATTGGGGTTGATTTCCTAATTTACCCGCCGAAACCAAATGACTATGACCAAATATTTTGTCGACCCGGATATTGCAAAAGCTAAAACATTGCATGCTGATTTCTACACAGATGGCGACGTTTTTGAGCAATGCAAAGAAAAAATATTTGCCCCGTCGTGGCAGTTTATTGGCGATGAAGACCTGGTTAAGGAAAAAGGGGACGTGCATCCGTTTTTACTTTTAGAAAACTACCTTAATGAACCCTTACTAATAGCCCGGGATAAAAACGGCGATGTAAACGTATTATCAAATGTTTGCACACATCGCGGGAATTTAGTGGCCGATAAGGCTTGCAAGGTTAATAACCTGCGCTGCCGCTACCACGGGCGTATGTTTAACCTTGAGGGCAGTTTTATTTCGATGCCCGAATTTAAGGAGGTGGAAAATTTTCCGACCGGGGATGACAACCTGACGAAACTGAACGTTTTTAAATGGAGCAATTGGTTATTTACATCACTGGATGCTAAATATCCACCCGACCTCTTTTTCCGGGATATGATGGAAAGGGTAAGCTGGATGCCGCTGGAGGATTTTAAATGTGAACCTTCATTATCGCGCGTGTTTAATGTAAAGGCCAACTGGGCATTATATTGCGAAAATTATCTTGAAGGCTTCCATATACCTTTTGTGCATGCAGGCTTAAATGCTGTTATCGATTTCGGTGAATATGCTACCGAATTGTTTTTTCCTTATTCCAGTCTTCAATTGGGCTTAGCTAAAACCGATAAGGATTGTTTTAATTTACCCGAATCATCGCCTGATTATGGAAAAAATGTGGCGGCCTATTATTTCTGGGTGTTTCCAAATATGATGTTTAATTTTTATCCATGGGGATTATCAATCAACGTAGTTGAACCCGTTTCCGTTGGTGAATGCCGGGTGAAGTTTTTCTCGTATGTGTGGGATACTTCAAAGCTCGATAAAGGGGCAGGTGCAGGTCTGGATAAAGTGGAGCAGGAAGATGAGGAAATTGTGGAGAACGTTCAAAAGGGCGTGCGTTCAAGATTTTACCAGCAGGGGCGGTACTCGGTAACCCGTGAACAAGGCACCCATCATTTTCACCGTATACTAGCCGAGTTTATGAATAAGTAATACACGTTTCTGTACTATTTGGTAATATAAATTAATCAATTACTTTATAACAAAAGCCCAATTTACGTGTTGTAAAACAGCATTGTAAACGCAATGTAATAATGGATATTAAAATTATATGTTTAAACATCTATTATTTATCTTTGACCTATTAAAACAATCATAAAAAAATTAAAGTCATGGCAACAATAACAAAATGGTCGATCGACCCAATGCACTCAGAAGTACAGTTTAAAGTAAAACACCTTGTAATATCAACAGTTAGCGGTTTCTTCAAAAGCTTTGAAGGCTCACTGGAAACAGAAGGAGATGATTTCGAAAATGCAGATATCACTTTCGCATTGAATATTGACAGCATTGATACTAACCAGACACAAAGGGACGAGCACTTAAAATCAGCAGAGTTTTTTGATGCTGCCCAATACCCACAAATAACTTTCAAATCAACATCGTTTACAAAAACAGATGATGAAGAATACGAATTGAAAGGTGATTTGACAGTTAAAGGCATTACCAAGCCGGTTACATTGTCTGCGGAATTCGGCGGATCGACTGATGATTTCTACGGTAATACAAAAGCTGGTTTTGAAGTAACCGGCAAAATTAACCGTAAGGAATTTGGCTTGACCTGGGATGGCGTTACCGAAGCAGGCTCAATTGTAGTAGGCGAGGATATTAAGCTGTTGATTAACGTTCAGTTTGCAAAACAGAAATAAGTTGTATTGTGTTGAGCGGGCTCGATTAAGTTAATTAGTTTGGCCCGGATAGTTAAAGCCATTTGTTAGCGCGAATGGCTTTTTGCTTTTGATAGCAATTGCGTTATTAATGATTACTTTAGTAACACAATATCAAACGGATGAAATACAGCTTATTAATTTTAGTATCGCTTGTCGCTTTAGGCTGTAAACAGCAATCAGCAAAAAAGGATCTGTCTAAAATTGACACCGGAGAGAATACCGCCAACCTTGCCAAATATGAGCATAAGCTTGACAGCATTGGCAAAGACAGCATTAATATCAGCGCCGATCCGGAAATGCCGATTTTTTATAAGGTTACAGAGTTAAAAGATTTCATAAAAAACCGGCCGGAGCTGATCAGCGAATATACGGAAGAGCCGTCGATTGAATATGCTAAGAAAAAGTTGAACCCCGACGAACTTAACGGGCATGACGGCCCCGATTATTCATTCAGCAGCGAGGTAGGGCAGGATGATTATTACAGTTTATATGCCTATTTCCTGAGATTTAGAAACGGTGACAAACCTTTTGCAACGCAACGGATTAAGCTGATAAAACTCTACGGAAATATCAATTCGATATTCGAAAAACTTAACGGCGGTACTTATTTTGGCCACCAGGAAACCAGGATATTGGGCGATGCTGAATACGCGGTATCATTGTACCCGAAAAATAAAGACGATTATTATGTAAAAACGTATAATATTGCAGCGCAAAAACGACTTTATATTGGTGCGCTAAAGCAACGAATTGATGATGAGTTAAGCGCTAATACCGATATCCCTGGAAAAGATAAGCCTGCCACAAAAGTCAGTTTGTATAAAACAGTAAATGATATTGACGGTTTAATAACGGAATACTTTTATTTAACAATGGCACAGCAGTTTCAGTATACAAATTATTAGAAGTATCCGAACCTGGATTAAACAGATTAATGGATTTATCGGATACAGGCTATAAAAATCCTGTGAGTCAAATAATCTGTTTAATCCAGGTTCAGAAAATTAAATCCGAAATCAAAAAAATGCTAATTAAAATATACCCCGAAAACCCCAACCCGAAAGCCATTGAACAAGTGGTGGAAGTGCTGCGTAAAGGCGGGTTAATAATTTACCCTACCGATACGGTTTACGGCTTGGGCTGCGATATATCCAATCACCGGGCAATTGAAGCTATCTGTAAAATAAGGAACATTAAGCCTGACAAGGCCAACTTCTCGTTTATTTGCTACGATTTAAGCCACATATCCGATTATATTAAGCCAATTGATAACCATACCTTCCGCGTGCTTAAAAAAGCCCTGCCGGGGCCGTTTACATTTATCTTTAATGCTAACCACAATGTGCCCAAGCTGCTAAGCTCTAACAAAAAAACGGTGGGTATCAGGGTACCGGATAATGATATTGCCCGTGAAATTGTTAAACAACTCGGCAACCCAATCCTGTCAACATCAATAAAAGACGACGACGAGATAATTGAATACTCCACCGACCCGGAATTAATCCACGAAAAGTATGAGGATTTGGTTGACCTGGTAATTGATGGCGGTTATGGCGAAAATATCCCTTCAACTGTAGTTGATTGTACAAGCGGAGACTTTGAGGTTATTCGTGAAGGTAAAGGGGAGTTGGAGTTGTATTTGTAGAGACGGAATATTTGCCGTCTCGTAACGATATGGTAAATGAATTGCATGTTTGTTACCTGTCAGCTGGAGTCGCAAGTATTGCGTCTCCACCGGGAAATTACGGCCTAATCCCCTTCACAAACCCCTCAATCTTTTCTAAATATCCTTCCGTCCCCAAAAGCTTTACAAATGCACTGCCCACAATTGCCCCGGCAGCATATTCACAGGCTTTGCTGAACGATTTATTATCTGAAATACCAAAGCCAATTATCGCGGGGTTTGTCAACTGCATGGCTTTAATTCGTTTATAATAGTCCTCGATATTAACCGATAGCTGTAAATTGCCGCCTGTAATTGACGATGAGGAAAGCAGGTAGATAAAACTGTTACTCAGTTCATCAATCTTGCGGATGCGGTCTTCTGAGGTTTGTGGCGTTACCAGGAAGATGTTGCTTAGTCCATAGGTTTTAAAATAACCAGCGTACAGGGTTTCATATTCATACATCGGCAAGTCGGGCACAATAACGCCGTCAACGCCAACTTCGGCTGCTTTCTTGCAGAAACGTTCCACGCCGTATTGTATCATCGGATTGGCATAGCCCATCAGCAGAATGGGGATGGTAACCCGTTTACGCAGATCAGCCAACTGCTCAAACAACAGGTTAAGGGTCATGCCATTTTCCAGTGCTTTTTCGGAGCTGTGCTGGATAGTGGGGCCGTCAGCCACAGGGTCGGAGTAGGGGAAACCAACTTCCAGGAAATCAACCCCGGCTTTTTCCAAAGCTTCGGCAATATCAAGCGTGGTATTAAGTTCCGGGTAGCCGGCTGTATAGTATATGGACAACAGGTTATCCTTTTTGGTTGAGAATAGTTTATTAAGACGGTTCATGTTTTAGTCGATAATCCATAGACCATAGTCCATGGAAGAAAAAGTTATTTAGTCGATAATGCATAGACCGTAGTCCATGAAAGAATTATTTACTTGTGTGCTATAATCTGCTATGGTCTATGGTCCATCGACCATGGACGTTCTCAGAATCCAAAATATTTAATATACGTATCCAAATCCTTGTCCCCCCGGCCTGATATGCAGATAACCACATTGTCGGCTTTGTCAAACTTCATCTTTTCAAGCTGTGCGAGGGCGTGGGCTGTTTCAATTGCGGGGATAATGCCCTCTAACTGGCTGCATAACAAGCCGGCCTGTAACGCTTCATCATCGGTAACGCTTACATATTGCGCGCGGTTTATTTTATAAAGATGTGCATGCTGGGGGCCAATGCCGGGATAATCTAATCCTGCAGATATTGAATAAGGCTCAACAACTTGTCCGTCATCTGTTTGCATCAATATAGTGCGGCTGCCGTGTAATACGCCTTCTTTTCCGAGGAACGTTGTGGCTGCAGAATGCCCGCTGTCGACTCCTTTACCGGCCGCTTCAACTGCTACCAGTTTTACCTGTTCATCATCCAGGAAATGATAAAACATACCCATCGCATTGCTGCCACCGCCTACACAGGCCATTACGTATTGTGGTGTCTCGTTGCCGGTGTGTTCCAGCAGTTGTTTTTTTGTTTCGAATGATATCACAGATTGAAAACGGGCCACCATATCCGGGTAAGGGTAGGGGCCTACCACCGAGCCAATGATATAATGCGTATCAACCGGGTTACCGATCCAATCGCGCAGGGCCTCGTTTGTGGCGTCTTTAAGTGTTTTACTGCCGGAAACTGCGGGTACAACCGTTGCGCCAAGCATTTTCATGCGCGACACATTTGGGGCCTGCCTTGCCATATCAATTTCGCCCATATAAACTACGCACTCAATGCCCATCAGCGCACAAACCGTAGCAGTGGCCACGCCGTGCTGCCCGGCACCGGTTTCGGCAATAATGCGTTTTTTGCCAAGGCGTTTGGCTAATAAAATCTGACCAATCGCATTGTTTATTTTGTGCGAGCCGGTGTGGTTTAAGTCCTCGCGCTTAAAAAATATGTTTGCGCCGTATTTTTCTGAATACCGTTTGGCGTGATACAATGGCGAAGGCCGTCCCACGTAATCCTTCAAAAGCTGGTTAAACTCGGCTTTAAATTCGTCGCCGTTAATAATGTTTAGATATTGCTGGCGCAGTTCTTCCACGTTAGGATAAAGCATTTCGGGGATATATGCCCCGCCGAAATCGCCATAGTAACCTTGTTCATTAACCCCGTATTTCATTAGTATGTGCTTTGTTTAATGATGCTGAATGCTTTTTCTAATTGATCAATGTCTTTTAATGCCGGCGAAATTTCAAATTTGCTGTTAAGATCGACCCCATAAAGCTTTGGGTGGTCAATTTTTAAAGCTTCTTCAATATTATCCGGGGCCAGGCCGCCACTCACAAAAAATGGAACTTCCAAATCGTATTTATCTAAAACATTCCAATCGAACGTTTGCCCGGAACCGCCGTGGCTTTCTGTTTTAGTATCAAATAAAAATAAGTCGACCTTGTTTTTGTATTTATCCAATTGCTTAAAATCGAATTCGCTGTTTAGCCCGAAAGCTTTGATTACGATGGCTTCGTTTCTGAGCGCTTTACATAAATCAGGGCTTTCATCGCCATGCAATTGTATAAAGTCGAAATTGTATTTATCAACCAGTTTAGTAATATTTTCAAGGCTTTCGTTTACAAAAACCGCTACTTTGTTTATGGTTGATGGAATATCTGCCAGCACTTCGGCCTGTAGGTTGCCCACAAAGCGCGGCGATTTGTCAAAAAATATAAAGCCAAGGTAGTCGGGGTTTAAAGCCGCTACTGCTTTTATATTATCTGCATCCCGCATCCCGCAAACTTTTATCTTCATTAGTTAGCTATTAGTGTTTTAAAGCTGTTTAAAGCTTTTTTGCTGATCAATGATTCTTCGGCCTCATAAAAACAATCGGCAAAGCTGGCTTGGGGCTTTATAGTGTTTATTGCAAGCGCAGCATTGCATAAAACCACGTTACTTTGTGCAGGTGTTGCTTCGTTATTGAGCACCTTCATAAAAATATCTGCCGATTCGCTAATTGTACTGCCACCTAAAATTTCACCTGGATTAAGCTTAGTGAAGCCAAGGCTTTCAATGCTGTTTATTTTTTCTCCCCCAGCCGAAAATGTTTTAAAATCGCAGGTGAGTGAGACCTCGTCGTATCCTTCCAGGGCATTTAGTATGGTGTACTTAACATCTGATTTTTGATATAGATATGCGTATATACGGGCCAACTCCAAATTAAAAACACCTACTAATTGATTTTGGGGTTTTGCCGGGTTAACCAGCGGGCCAAGCATATTGAAAAACGTTTTGACGCCTAATTCCCTGCGAATTGGTGCTACGGTCTTCATAGCCGGGTGAAACAATGGTGCGTGTAAGAAACAAATATTGGCTTTATCAATATTAGCCTTCAGCTTATCAGTGTCGTTTGTAAACACACTGCCCAAAAACTCCATCACGTTTGATGAGCCACAGCCCGACGACACGCCATAATTACCATGTTTGGCTACTTTGTAACCAGCACCAGCAACTACAAATGACGCCAGCGTTGAAATATTAAATGTATCCTTTCCATCGCCGCCGGTGCCGCAAAGATCGATTACTTCGCCCGTTTCCAAATCAACGGGTAAGCAGAGCTCCAGCATAGCATCCCGAAAGCCTTCCAGTTCGTTAACGGTAATACTGCGCATGCAATAGGCCGTCATAAATGCAGCCATTTGCGAGTTGTTGTATTTGCCCTGCGCAATAGCCGTCAAAATTTCCTTCGATTGCTCGCGGGTAAATGTTTTGTGTTCAAAAAGGTGATTTAATATCGCTTTCATGCCCCCTGGCCCCCTAAAGGGGGAATTTTTATGGTTATAAATTATTATTTTTTCTATCCCCCACTTGCAAACTGCTCCCCCTTTAGGGGGCCGGGGGGCTTAAACGGCAGAAGGGCCGCCGTGTATGGCAACCCTTCTGTATATTTTTTAAAAAACAAAAAATGGAATTGCCTTACGATTACCCGTTAAGCCACCACCAATTGTTGTTTAATATATTTGCTTTCATTTTGTGCCACAAATATGGAAATAGTTTTTACTAAAAGCAAGCAGAATGATATTTTTACAAAAGCTGAAAAATACTGCACACTATTATGGTTAAAAAAGAGCGCAAAATAAACCCTGAAGACGACCTTGGCTTTGGCCCTCAGCCGGTTATAAAAAACCAGCCGCTGATGAATAAAGATGGCTCGCCAAATGTACGGCGGGTAGGGCTGCCCTTGTTCAATACTGCAAATAATTATCATACGTTGATAACTATGAGTTGGAGACGCTTCTGGCTGCTGGTATTGAGCGGATATTTGATACTAAACATCATATTCGCTTTTATTTATATGTCGTTTGGGTCAAACAGCCTCGACGGGACTTCGGGACATACGCAATTTTCCCATTTTATGGATGCCTTCTTTTTCTCGGCACAAACCATATCAACTGTGGGGTATGGACATATTAGTCCGAAGGGAATGGCCGCAAACAGTGTAGCAGCTTTAGAGTCGATGATGGGACTCCTTGCTTTTGCATTAGCCACGGGTTTACTGTACGGACGCTTTTCAAGGCCGTCAGCACAAATTATTTATAGTAAAAATATTATCGTTGCGCCTTACGGAGATAAAGGTAAAGGCGTTATGTTTCGCCTGGCCAACTTGCGCCGCAATATGCTGATTGACTTAGAAATTGAGATTATTTTTTCGTATAATGAGACAGTTGATGGTAAAATAGTCCGCCGTTTCTTCCCGCTCGAACTGGAGCGCCGAAACGTAAGCGTGCTAACCCTAAACTGGACAATTGTGCACCCGTTGGATGAAAATAGCCCCATGGGCGATATGACAAAGGAGGATTTGATAAAATCGGAAGCGGGTTTTGCTATCCTGTTACGGGCATTTGATGATACTTTTTCGCAAACAATTCACTCGCGCACCCAATACCAGGCCCATGAAATTGTTTGGGGAGCCAAATTTAAACCAGTCTTTGACAGGGACGAGGATGGTCGTATTGTTTTGGATTTAAGCAAAATTAGTGAGCATGCGCCTTTTGAGTTGGAGAAGATGGGGGAGGATTGACCCTGATTCACCTGATTTAAAGATTACCGCGATGCCCGTCTGTCTGCATCAAGAAATTCTTTAGTCATGCAAATCATGATTCTTGCAAAAGCTATTTCAATAAAGAATTTCGCTCTTTCTTCATCTTATTATAAACCAGCTTATCCAGCAAACCCGGAAAAAACTTTCCGATCAGCACCGTTAATTTTCCTTCGCCGGTCATAATCAACGTACGGCTGCGGTTTTCAACGCCGCTGACTATGATTTGGGCCACTTCTTCGCTGGTCATCATGCTTTGCTCGTTGAGTGTGCTTTCTCCTTGCTCCTGGCCATTTTTATCCAAGGCTGTATTACGGATGTTTGATGCAGTAAAGCCGGGGCAGGCAGTCATCACATGTACGCCGGTTTTTAAGTTCTCAATCCTTAGGGCGTCCAAAAAACCATTCATGGCAAATTTTGAAGCCGAGTAACCTGTGCGGCCAGGTAAACCTTTGTAGCCGGCAATTGACGATACGCCAACTATACTGCCTTGTGTTTTTAGTATATGCGGCAGGGCGTATTTTGTACAATAAACAGTGCCCCAAAAGTTTACATCCATTACCGATTTGAGTACTTTAACGCTGGAATCGTTAAAAAGCGCCCGCATTGATATGCCGGCGTTATTAACCAGTACATCAATGTGGTTGAACGTAATAAGGGCTTGCTTTATCAATAAATCGCAATCTTCTTCAATAGTTACATCGCACTGCACAGCTATGGCTTTAACATTATATTGTTGTTCAATCTGTTGGGCAATTGTGCATAAATTAACAAAATGCCGCGCGCCTAACACCAGGTTTGCACCGCGTTTGGCAAATTCAATGGCAAGTGATTTACCGATGCCTGAGGAGGCGCCGGTTATTACGATAACTTTGTTGGCGAGATTCATGGCGCGAAGATAATTTATCCGCTGATTATTCAAATGTAAATTTAAACAATGCTATATTTCGCCTCAAATAAGATGTTTTTAATGTAGGGACGCAATATTTTGCGTCTCTGGACTTTCAGCACGAAAAAAATATTTCGCGTGTTTACCGGAATGCGGGCGACGCAAAATATTGCGTCTCTACAAATCGGACGGAGCATTAAACCTCATACCCCGACGGAACCATTTGCGGCACCCCTTTTACCTTAATGTCAGGCACTTTTATCAGGTATTTAAAGGCAAAAAGGAACATAGCCCCGTAAAAATACTTAATGTATTCCCAACTGAATGACGCTTGTTTTTGGCTCTCGAAGTTGATGATGTATGTTTTTGGATAGTAGTAGTTTTTATAGCCCGCAAGGCGTAACCTGTGCGACAAATCGATATTGGATCCGAACATGAAAAAGCGCTCGTCAAATAAACCAACTTCGTGTAAGGCCGATAGGCGGAGCATCATACATGCACCATTTAAAATATCAATTTCTGCTTCACGGAACTCTTCAACCCAGTCTTTGCGGTTACGATCGTAAAGCCTTGTTTTTGAAAGATGTTTGGCAAAGCCGATAAGCTTTAAAAATGTGCCCCAGGCAGGGGTAAGGCCATGGATAGATTCGGGTAAAAAACGACCCTGCGGGCTTAGCATCCTGATGCTCATACCGCCTGCATCGGCATGGGTATCCATAAACGCAATCATTTTCTCAACCGAGTCTTTGATTGCCAAAGTATCCGCACTGACTAATAAAATATACTCGCCGGTACAAAGCTGCAAAGCCTGGTTATTGGCTTTCGCTATGCCCTCATCTTCGCTGTTTGCTATAACCTTTATCTTCGGAAAGCTGGTTGTAAGCATCTCCAATGAATGATCGGTTGATGCATTATCAACTACAATTAATTCATAATCAATATGCTTGCAGGCCTCAATTAAGGAAGTAATTGACTGCTTCAGCAATATGCGCGTGTTATGATTAACAACAATTATGGATAGGTTCATACCGGTTCGACAGTTAAATTATTATAAGGATTAAGCAATGCGATATTTTTTTTACACACACTTTACCTTCAAAATAATTAGCACCAAAAGCTATGCCACAGGCAATCGGGATAAACGATATGTGGAAACTTTACCTTGTTGTGTAAATTATCAGGTGTTTTTTACTGTTTATCAGTATTTTATGGGTTGGATTTCTTCGCTTTAAGATGATTTATGGCGTTGACGCTGTATGGAATTTAAAACATGTGTCGCTTTATTTCGACAATGAGTTAATGTAGGGTACGCGCGTTGCTATTGAACGCCCGAGCGTGATTTCATCCACATACTCCAATTCGCCGCCAAAAGCTATGCCCCGCGCTATGGTTGAAATAGTTATATCGAAAGACTTTAACCTTTTGTCCAGGTAAAAAATGGTAGTATCACCTTCCATTGTGGCACTTAGCGCGAATATGATTTCTTTTACATCATTTTCTTTAAGGCGGTCAAGCAGCGAGTCTACTTCCAAATCCGAGGGGCCTATTCCGTCCATTGGGGATATAAGTCCCCCTAAAACATGATATACCCCATTATATTGATTGGTATTCTCAATAGCCATTACATCGCGGGTATCTTCCACAACGCATATAATGGTGTGGTCTCGTTTGTGCGATGCGCATATCTCGCATACCGGGTGGTCGGAAATGTTTAAGCAAACCCTGCAGAACTGTATTTCGTTACGCAGTTTGCTTACACTCTTGCTAAACTTTTCTACGTCCTCCTTATCCTGGTTAAGCAGGTGTAATACAAGGCGTAAGGCGGTTTTTTGGCCCACCCCCGGCAGTTTAGCAAATTCGGCAACAGCATCTTCCAGCAACTTCGATGAAAAGTTCATGTTGCTAAATTAAAAAATAATAGGTAAATCGCTTAGAGTTCATTGTTAATAGTTCATGGTTCATATAGAACAGATGTGAGCGGGCATGAACTATGAACCATCATCTATGAATTAATCCATGTCTCCCGGAATATTACTA
The DNA here is from genome assembly GCF_024055575.1 of Mucilaginibacter flavidus. Taxonomy (GTDB): domain Bacteria; phylum Bacteroidota; class Bacteroidia; order Sphingobacteriales; family Sphingobacteriaceae; genus Mucilaginibacter; species Mucilaginibacter flavidus. The sequence continues at coordinate 123,717 of NZ_JAMXOE010000007.1, forward strand.
ACATTTATCATCGGCTATTTCCTGGTACTGCTCGTCATCTCCTGGCTGACTTCCCGCAAATCAGCTGATAACGATACATTTTTCGTGGCCAACCGTAATTCCAAATGGTACCTGGTGGCTTTTGGGATGATCGGCACCGCTTTAAGCGGCGTTACATTTATCTCCGTTCCCGGCAAAGTAGGCGCACCAACCGGCGACCAATTTGAATATTTCCAATTTGTTTTGGGTAATGCAGTGGGCTTTGTAGTTATAGCTACAGTTTTGTTACCATTGTATTACCGGCTGAAACTCACATCGATATATAGTTATATTGAAGGAGCACTTGGGGTGTGGAGCTACAAAACGGCTGCTGGGATCTTTTTAATCAGCCGGGTTATCGGTTCGTCGTTCAGGCTTTATTTGGTGGTAATAGTTTTACAAAAATTTATTTTCGATAGCTATGGTGTGCCGTTTGCTGTAACAGGGCTGATATGCCTGGTACTGATATGGAGCTACACATTTAAAGGCGGATTAAAAACCATTATAATTACCGATAGCCTGCAAACACTGTTTTTGGTGTCGTCGGTATTTTTGTCGATTTACTTTATTTGCAAGAGCCTGCACTATAATGTCTTTGAAGCCATAGATGCAGTTAAAAACAGCAGCTATTCTAAAATATTTTTCGTCAATGATTTTTTGACCAGCAAATTTCACTTTAGCAAAGCGTTTCTTGGCGGTTTGTTTATTACTGTTGCCATGACCGGCCTCGACCAGGACCTGATGCAAAAAAACCTGAGCCTGAAAAATATCCGCGAAGCGAAAAAAAACATGTTTAGCTTTACTGCTGTATTTGTGGTGATCAATATTTTCTTTTTGTGCGTAGGAGCCTTGCTTTATATCTATGCGGCTAAATATGGCATCAAGGTTGAAAAAACTGATTACCTGTACCCAACAATTGCGCTGAAATATCTCGGACTTATACCGGCAATGGTATTTATGCTGGGGTTAACAGCAGCTACCTTTGCAACAACAGATTCGGCCTTGACTGCGTTAACCACTTCGTTTTGCGTAGATTTTTTAGGGTTTAACAAACGGGGCGATGTAAACGGTAAGAAAATGGTGAGTACCCGTCACTATGTGCATATTGCATTTTCTGGGTTAATGCTGCTGACGATAATTATATTTAACGCTATAACCAATACCGCAGTTGTTAACGCCATATTTAAGGTGGCATCATATACGTACGGCCCACTGCTGGGGCTTTATTCTTTTGGACTATTTTTGGGTAAAAGGCAGGTGTTCGATAAACTGGTGCCGTTTATCTGCTTAATATCACCAGCGATTTGCTACTATTTAAGCATGAACTCTGCCCAACTATTAGGCGGCTACATTTTTGATAACGAGTTGATAATAGTGAACGGATTAATTACGTTTGTTGGGTTGTGGATTACATCGTCGAAGAAGACTGAAATGAATTTAAATTATAACGGGGGCTAAAACTTATCCATACTATTTATTGTACTATATAACTAATTACTTCTTCCGGGTTTTTCGGTCTTTACCGAATTCCCGGACTTCTAACTACTACTATGACAGGTGAAGAAAAAATAAGACAAGCATTTGAGAATAAAAACTGGCAGGAAATTAAGGTAACCGACTCGTGGCAGATATTTAAAATAATGGCCGAATTTGTTGACGGCTTTGAAAAACTGGCGAAAATCGGCCCATGCGTGTCCATATTTGGCTCGGCACGCACGCATAATGATAACCCATACTATAAGATAGCCGAAGATGCCGCCCGTATTTTAACTGAACGCGGCTACGGCGTGATATCAGGCGGTGGCCCGGGTATTATGGAGGCGGCAAACAAAGGCGCCTACGAGGCCGGCGGTAAGTCGGTAGGGTTAAACATCGAACTGCCATTCGAGCAGTTCCATAATAAATATATCGACAGGGACAAAATACTGGAGTTTGATTACTTTTTTATCCGAAAAGTAATGTTTATGAAATATTCGCAAGGCTTTATTGTATTGCCCGGCGGCTTTGGTACGATGGATGAATCTTTTGAGGCCATCACCCTGATACAAACCGGTAAAATAGCCCGCTTTCCGATCATATTTGTAGGGGTTGATTATTGGAAAGGCCTTTTTAACTGGGTTGAAGAAAAAATGCTTGCCCAGGAACATAACATACATCCCGACGATTTAATGCTTTACCGCGTAGTGGATACCGCCGAAGAAGCGACAGAACATATTTTCCGTTTTTACGATAAATATGTGTTGAAACCGAATTTCTAAGAATCATAGAACGCTGCTGATTTTTGTTGTGGGGTATACAGTTATAATTATTTATTTTGCACTCTATGCACAAACCTAAAAAGCAGGCGGCGCTTGGTTTTATATTCGCCACGCTATTTATTGATGTTATGGGCCTGGGTATTATTATACCCGTGATACCCAAGTTGATTGAACATTTAATTCACGGCGATGTAAGTGATGCATCATGGTATGGGGGCTGGCTTACAACAGCCTACGCAGGTATGCAGTTTCTGTTTGCCCCACTTATTGGGAACTTAAGCGACAGATTTGGTCGTAGACCAGTGTTGCTTTGTTCTCTTTTAGGTTTTAGTGTCGACTATGCATTTTCGGCGTTTGCGCCAACTATAGGCCTGTTGTTTGTAGGGCGGATAGTAGCAGGCATAACAGGCGCCAGCTTTACTACAGCTAATGCTTATATCGCAGATATTAGCGAACCTGAAAAACGGGCAGCTAACTTTGGCCTTGTTGGTGTTGCCTTTGGGCTTGGATTTATTGTAGGGCCCGTAATAGGTGGTATGTTGGGCAAATATGATGTACATTACCCTTTTATTGCAGCGGCTGCCCTGGCACTCTTGAATGCTATTTATGGATATTTTATTCTGCCCGAATCGTTAGCACCGGAAAACAGGCGTCCGCTGGATGTTAAAAAGATCAACCCATTTACGTCGATTTTTAAGCTTAAGAAATATAAGTCTGTTATCGGCCTGGCATTTTCATTATTCCTTGTGTACTTCGCAGTACAGGCCGTACAAAGTGTGTGGACCTTTTATACGATGCAAAAGTTTGCTTGGAACGAGGCCGCTATTGGCTGGTCGCTTGGATTTGTTGGGTTGATGGTTGCAACGGTTCAGGGTGGTTTAATAAGAATAATATTACCGAAGCTTGGACAGGAGCGGAGTATATGGATCGGTTTGCTTTTATACGCAATCGGGTTGGCATTATTTGCTTTTGCTACTAAAGGTTGGATGATGTATGCCATACTTGTACCTTATTGCCTTGGAGGAATTGCAGGCCCCGCTATACAGGGTTATATGAGTAACAGTGTTCCGGCTAACGAGCAGGGAAATCTGCAGGGCGGCTTAACGGGTTTAATGAGCTTTAGCTCCATATTCGGACCGTTGGTTATGACTGAATCATTTTACTATTTTACCAAGCCTAACTCGTTTTTTCAGTTCCCGGGCGCGCCGTATATTATTGGAGCGATATTGATGTTATTAAGCGCTATATTGGCAGTGAGAAGTTTCAGGCGGGGAAGGGAAAGACTAGCTAATGAGCCCGCGTAAAATTGCAGCGTCTCCCGGACTTTCGGACTTTTTCCGACTTTCCGGACTATTTTCACCAAATAAAAACTTTTACCCCGGTTCATCCTTTTCACATTGAACTAACAATATGGCAAAACCCAAAAAAAACGCAGCGCTTGGATTTATTTTTATAACCATTTTTATCGATGTGCTGGGTTTGGGCATCATTATACCCGTGTTGCCAAAGTTGCTGCAGGTGCTCGGGCATATCGATGTAAGCAAAGCATCGACCTATATTGGCTGGTTAACTTTCGTTTATGCATCTATGCAGTTTGCATTTGCCTCGGTAATGGGTAATCTTAGTGACAGGTACGGCCGCCGGCCAATTCTGCTGATTTCATTATTTGGTTTCGGTATTGATTACCTGGTTATGGCTTTCTCGCCCACTATATTGTGGCTATTTGTAGGCCGTACCATAGCGGGTATTTGCGGTGCAAGCACATCAACGGCTACGGCTTATATCGCCGATGTAAGCACCGGGAGTAAAAGGGCCGCAAACTTTGGCCTGGTGGGCGCGGCATCAGCCGTTGGGCTTATATTCGGGATAGCATTGGGCGCATACTTGAGCGGGATTAACTTAAGGCTGCCTTTTATGGCAGCCGCGGCCTTCGCTTTTGCTAATGGATTTTATGGCTTGTTTGTTTTACCCGAATCGCTTGCGCCAAAATATCGCCGGAAATTTGAGTGGGGGCGGGCTAATCCATTTTTATCGCTATTGCGGATATATAAAAAACGCCCTGCACTTGCCAGCCTGTTAACCGCCACAGCCATTGTCTATATAGCGCAAAAGGCTGTGGAGTATTTGTTGTCGACCTATCTTTATGAAAAGTTTAACTGGACACCAGCCAGCGTCGGTACACTGGGGATTTTTGTGGGATTGGTTTTGGTGGGTATACAGGGCGGTTTGATCCGGTACACTGTTCCTAAGTTTGGTCAGCAAAAAAATATTGTTTGGGGTTTAATTTTTTATGCGATTGGTTTGGCTCTTATAGCATTTGCATCCCAAGGATGGATGCTTTACCTGTTCATGATCCCTTATTGCCTGGGGGGCTTGTCGGGGCCGGCAATGCAGGCGATTGCCACAGATGAAGTAGCCAAAAATGAGCAAGGCGAATTACAGGGGGCCTTTGCCATATTAAACAGCATCAGCCTGATAGTGGGGCCTCTATTATTAAGCTATGTGTTTTTCTTCTTTACCAAAAGCCCAAAAACTATTCATTTTCCAGGAGCGCCGTATTTGCTGGCATCAATTTTAATGCTGATAAGTACTGTTATAGCCGTCAGAAGTTTTAAAAAATCGGAGAAGACTGCAAAATAAATTTCTTGTAGACACCAGTACGTTGCGTCTCCCGCCGATAGGTAACAAGCGGGGAGGCTCGCTGCATCTGGGAAGGAGCAAAAAGAATTACTTATACTGGTTAAAGATCCCTTTATCAAAAGGTGTCCATAAGCAAGCTTTTTGACCGCAGGCTTTCAATGCGTTGTTTGCCCAGGTATTACAGGTGTAAAACAGGTTGTATTTGCCCTTGGCTTCATAAAAGGCATCGTAATTATTGTAATTAGCGTTTGTTTTTATGTTGACAAAATTATTATTTGAATCGGTTTTAAAGCCGGAGCGGATATATTTTATCAGTCTTCTGTATTGTTCGTTGCTAATGAGTATTTTTTTGCAATCATCGCCCTCCTGCAGGTTTTTGTAAAATGTGGTATGCATGGCTGATGTGCTGAGTGCAAAGGCAGCTTTAAAAGCGACGCTGAATTTCAGTTGCGCCCAGGTTTGAGTATTTAAATAAAAGCCTTTATCGCCCCAACCAAAGGCAACAAGGGTTGCGGTGGTATCTTTACTGATGGTATTTTCGAACTTAATATCCTTGCGCCAGTCGCAAAGGTTGTTTGCGATAGGCAAAACCACATCGGTATGCACCCCATTAGTATGGATGTAAATGGTAATATCGGGCGAGCTATTGGCTTCTTTATCGACAACTATTTTGGGCAGGGTATAAGCTGCCAGCGCATACAACGCAATAAAGGCGATGACACCCAACAATATGCGACCAATGATTTTGAAGATTTTTTTGAAATTCATGTGAAGGTTAATTTGGTTTCCGTTGTAGAGACGCGACGCATCGCGTCTCCCGTTGACAGGTAGCCCACATTTTCTCTTTATACACCTATCTGGCAATAGGTAACCCAAACCTGCCGCTTTTATAAGACGCAAAATATTGCGTCTCTACGAAAAATCAGGGCCTTACTTGGCCGTTTCCGCGTACCACCCATTTATAGCTCGTTAATTCTTCCAGCCCCATCGGCCCGCGGGCATGCAGCTTTTGGGTGCTGATACCAATTTCGGCACCGAGGCCAAACTGTGCGCCATCGGTAAACGCTGTTGAGGCATTTACATATACTGCAGCAGCATCAACTTCGTTTAAAAATGTTTCTATATGTTCAGCATCTTCTGATATAATAGCCTCGCTGTGCTTTGATCCGTATTTTTTGATATGTTCCAGGGCTTCCCCGAAACTCTCTACAATTTTAAGTGACATACGCATCGCCAAAAACTCAGTGCCAAAATGTTCGGGTTTAGCGTGGTTTAAGCAGCCATCAGGATAATGGCCTTTTAATATGGTAAATGCGGTTTTATCCGCATAGATAGATACTTTTTTTTCGCCCAGTTGCTTTACAAGCGTCGGCAAATCCCGCAGTCGGGTGAAATGCACAATTAAACAATCAAGTGCGTTGCATACGCTTACCCGGCGGGTTTTAGCGTTGCATATAATATTGGCGCCTTTTTTAGCATCGCCAAATTCATCAAAATAAGTGTGTACTATACCCGCCCCGGTTTCAATTACAGGTACTTTGCTGTTATTACGCACGTGTTCAATTAACTGCTGGCTGCCACGCGGTATCAGTACATCAACGTAACCTGTTGCCTTTAACAGGGCATCGCTCGCTTCGCGTTCGGCCGGCAACAGAGTGGCCACATTAACGTCGATACTATGACTCAATAAAACATCTTTTATGATAGAAATGATAGCTTTGTTTGAATAATGCGCATCGCTGCCTCCTTTTAAAATACAAACATTCCCGGTTTTAAAGCATAACGAAAAGACGTCAAAAGTTACATTCGGCCGGGCCTCGTAAATTACGCCGACAACGCCAAGCGGTACACGCACCTTTGTAATATGCAGGCCATTCGGCATGGTTTTTTCTGAAAATACATGGCCAAGTGGCGTCTCCAGGGAAGCGACATTTTTTATTTCTATGGCTATTTCGGTAATACGATCAGCAGTGAGCGTCAAACGGTCGTATTTGGGGTCTTTACGGTCCATCCGGTCCAGATCCTTTTGATTTTCTGTCAGCAGGTATTCGGTTTTGGCAATAGCTGCAGCTGCAAGGTCGGTTAAAACCTGGTTAACAACAGTTGGAGCTATGATTTTGCCGCTTGCTGCTTTTGCGTTTTCGAAATAAGTAGCGTAGTTCTTCAACATTCTAAATAAAGGTAGTCATAATGTATCAATGCTTTTTGATTTTTTTGACCGATAAATTCAACCGCACGTTCGGAGCCATATTCGGCTATGCCCAGACCGATTGGTCTATCATTTTCGTCAATCAGCTTGATAATTTCTCCTTTTTTAAACGGGGAAATTATATTGATAACACCTACAGGCAGCAGGCTTGATGCCTTTGCAGATGTTAGCGCTGCCTTAGCGCCTGCATTTACCTGTACAATCCCTTTTGCGTAATTACCTGCATGGGCAATCCATTTCTTTTTGCCGGACGCTGACTTATTGGGAACAAAATAGGTATGGGCTATTTTATCAGCCAAAACATCCAGCAAAATATTTTCGCGGGTGCCATTGGCAATATGCACAGCAATACCCAGCTGTGCCACCTTTTGTGCCATGGTGGATTTGGTTATCATCCCCCCACGGCCAAACTGCGAACGGCTGCTGCTTACAAATGAAGCAAAGTCGATATTTTTGCCGTTGACCTCTTCAATCACTTTGGTACCATCAATATTGGGGTTACCGTCATAGATCCCGTCTACGTTCGTTAAAACAATTAATGCATGGGCGTTAAGCATCGAGGCAATCAAGCCGGCCAATTCGTCGTTGTCGGTAAACATTAGTTCAGTAACCGATACCACATCATTTTCGTTTACAACCGGGATAACATGGTGCTGCAGCAATATCTTCAGGCAGTTTTTCATGTTGAGGTAATGCAGCCTGTCGCGGAAGTCCTCTTTGGTTACCAGCACCTGCGAGCAAAGGATATTATATTTTTCAAACTGCTGGGCGTAGGTGTTGATCAGCTTAACCTGGCCGATTGAGGCGAATAATTGCCGGGTAGCTATAGCATCAAATTTTTCGGAAATGGAGATTAAACTTTTGCCGGAAGCAACGGCACCTGATGACACCAGCACCACTTCGATTCCCTGCCGTTTTATTTTTGCAATCTGTTCAACCAGGTGATTGATGCGGTTTAAATCGGGTAAACCATCCGGCTGGGTTAATACGTTCGAGCCAATTTTTATGATGATTCTTTGGTAATTATAGGTCATTTTGATAATAAATGGTGCAATATACGGCGAAAGTGTGGGAGGTGTTGTTGTTTTAGTGTGATTTTTATATAATTTATATGGTTTTTATATGTAATTGACTAATTTTTGTATTTTTTTGATTGAATTTATATTGGTTTTGTGCTTTTTTGATATGTTTTTCATTTGCGATGACGCGTGGTGGTGGCCCGGCATCAGCCTATTTAAACCTTGCAGGGTCAATAAATATTACTTACGAGCTCAACTAATATACCCTTTCACATATTCTTTCGTCAATTCTTCTTTCGGATTTAACAAAACTTCTTCGGTGGGGCCAAACTCAATTATCTTACCCATATAAACAAAGATGATATAATCGGAAACGCGGCGTGCCTGCCTTAGGATGTGAGTTACCAAAACAATGGAATATTTCTCTTTGAGGCTGATAAATAAATCTTCAATAATAGCAGTCGAAACCGGGTCGAGGGCTGAAGTAGATTCATCACCTAAAATAATTTCCGGGCCTACCGCAAGGCCGCGGGCCAGGCACAAACGCTGCTGCTGACCGATAGACAGGCGGGTTGCTGAAGCATTCAGCCTGTCCTTAACTTCGTTCCACAGGCCGGTTGCTTTTAATTGCTCTTCAACTAACTGATCGAGCACCTGTTTTTTGCGGATGCCGTGTATGCGCGGCCCGTAGGCCACGTTATCGTAAATAGACATCGGCAGGGGATAGGGTCGTTGCGAAAGCAAACCCATTTTTTTGCGGATGCGGGTTACTTCGGCATCGGGGGCATAAATGTCCTCGCCATCAACCAATACCTTGCCGGTGATTTTTACATCGGCCGTATTGTCCCAAAGCCGGTTGAAGGATTTTAGCAATGTGGTTTTTCCGCAACCCGATGGGCCGATGATAGAGGTTACTTTTTTATCAGGGATATTGATATTGATATCCTTTAAAATATGTTGCGCGCCAATGTGCACATCCAAATGTTGTACGCTTATATGCGGGGTCTTGGTCATTTTAAATTTTGTGTTTCGAGAATTTTTTAATTAGTATATCTGCCAATACGGTAATGATCAGTACGATGATAGTTAGTATCAAGGCAGAAGCATAGCCGCGCCCCTGCACTTCTTCCACAGGGCTGCCCAACTGGAAAAATATGGCCAGTGGAAGGGTAGCGGCTGGTTCATGTAAGGATGTGGGTATATTATCACTAAAACCCGCAGTAAACAATACAGAGGCAACATCTCCAATCGCCCTGCCGAAGGACAGCAATATCGCGGTAAATATTCCCGGCCTTATTTGCCGCAAAACAACCTTAGCGGTTTCCAAACGGGTTGCGCCAAGAGATAATGTAGCATCCCTTAGTTCAAACGGTACAGTGCGGATAACTTCATCAAGCGTACGCACCAATATTGGGATAACCAGCAGCGTAACAGCGATGATACCACCGAGCAACGAAGCCCTGATACCAAAGTAAACCATTATAAGGAAGCCGAACGCACCGTAAACTATTGATGGGATGCCAAACAGCACGTCAAACGCCATTCGGATGGTGTTCGACAGCAAACGCTTGCCATCCATATATAAATTAATGAATATAGCAACGGGGATACTGATGATAAGCCCTAGAACTGTAGCGCCACCGGCAACATAAAACGAGCCAATAATGGCGTTTAAAATACCCCCTTCTTTACCAATGTAAAAGCCGCCACCAGGTGTTTTGGTAATCATATCCCAATTCATGTAAGGAAGGCCTTTAAAAAATATGGTGCCAACTATCAGGAAAAAACTGCCTGATACAATGATGGTGGCCAATATCATCAGCACACGGAAAAATAGTTCTTCAAATTTTCGTTTTCTCATGCGGCCAGTCTCCTTTCGAGTCGGGCAAGTATCACCCTCGAGATAATATTAAACAGTAAAATAATAATGAAAAGCAGCAGGGCCGCAAACATCAGCGCCGAATCGTACGAGGGGATGGAAAGCATCTCGCCATAGTTATTGGCAATAAGTGCGGGCAATGGATAACCCGTATCGAAAACAGAATGTGGCACGATAGCATTATTACCACAAACCATTAAGACAGCTATGGTTTCGCCAAAGGCGCGCGATATGGCGAGCACCGTGGCTGCGACTATTCCTGGCAAAGCTTTCCGCAGTATCACCTTTTTTATGGTTTCCCACTTGGTGGCGCCAAGGGCAAGCGATGCATCTTTCAGTTCCTGGGGGATTGTACGCAACACTTCGCTAATAATGCTAACAATCAGCGGAAATATCATTACCGCCAAAACGATTCCACCTGCCAGCACGCTATAACCCGTTGAAAACTCAACAAAATGCGGGGCAATATGCACCTGGATAAGCGGGATGATAAACAACACGCCCCAAACGCCAAAAATAACCGGCGGTATGCCCGACAGTAAATTTACAAAAGGGGTGAGGATGCGTTTTATCCTGGCGGGGGCATATTCAACAATGTATAATGCCGTAAGCAGGCACAAAGGCAACGCTATGATGATGGCAATTGCAGTTACCCACAACGTTCCCATTATAAACGGGAAAAAGCCGAACAGGCCTTTCAATGGTTTCCATACACTTGTAGTTATCAGTTCGGTCCAGCCCAATCGCTGTATTATCGGGATGGATTTATAGTATAAGCCGATACCGATGACCAATAATAACGAAACTGATGCCAGCGTAAACACCAGCATCAGTTTCGAGAGGATCTTATCTTTGAGTAGTCGAAAATTCATTTTTAGTTGATTGAGTTGATTAAGTTGGATTAGGTTGATTAAGTTGAAAAAGCAGCAAAACTTAATCAACTCAATCAACCAGCCACCTAATCAACTTTCTTCAGTTCCTCCTGTATTTTGGTTTTTGAAAGGGCTATGTAGCCGTTGGCGTCAACATCTTTTTGGCCCTGGGTTAATACAAATTTTACAAACTCAACCAGTTCTTTTTTCTTTGGCTTGCCCTTAAATAAAAAGCCAAGATTGCGCGCTGGGGGCGAAGGGTATTTGCCGGCCGCTATAGCATCGGTCAAATGGTCAACCGTATCATAAAAATTTTCGTCGGCATCTATTTTACCGTTGCCGTTTACATCTATAGGCAGGGCATGTACACCATCAACCTGTTTGCGTGTTTTTAAATCGTACAGGTAGGCAATGTTGTTGTAGCCTATGGCGGTTACATCTTTTTTAACGGCCTGTGCAACTCCCGGGTCGCCATAAACGCCTACACCAAGCAAGTCTTCCTGCTTTTTGCCGAAGTACTTGGCCCAGGTTTCACCTGCACCGGCAGCATCCGAGCGATTGTAAACGTGGATGGGTACGGATACTTTCCCTGCAAGCTGGTTCCAGTTTTTGATGTTGCCGGTAACAAATACATTTAAAAACTGCTCGCGTTTAACGCCTTTGGCAAGCAACGCCGTAGCGTTGGGGTTTGCAGTATTAAACGTTGGCAGTACCGCATCTTTCGTTACATAAATGGTGTATGCGCCTTTTTTAACTTCAGCCGGGTCGATGTCCCTTGAAGCAAGGCCGATATCAACCAGGCCTGATAAAGCATCGGTAATGCCTTTGCCTGCACCACCCGCTGAAATATTAAACTTTACATTTGGGTGCAGTTTTTTAAACTCGTCTGCCCATTTTACAGTAATGGGATAAAGGGCAAATGCGCCTGATATGCTGATTGTTCCTTGCAGATCATCTGCCGGTTTTGCACTGCCGGGTATAAACGATGAGCCTCCTATGGTTACCGATAGTAAAGCTATAGCGACTATCAGTGTCTGCCTTGTGAATAATTTGTTTTTCATAATAATTTATTTTAGAAAACTATTTGCAACTGCGCGTTAAGTAAGTCGTTTTTAATTTGTGTTACCTGTTCCCTGCGAATGCTGTAGTCAATTGTTAATCTTGTCCAATCGTTAAAGTAATAATTGAAGCCGCCTATGTACCAGTTCGATTTGTCGGTTAATACCGATTTGTTAGGGTCATAAGTATCATATTTGGCAGCCAGCTGTAATTTTTTAGGGATTACATAGTATGCAACCTGTGCGTACCAGCCGCTTTTTTGGATAATGCCATCGGCGCCTTTATCGTATTCAGCGGTGAGCGACAGCCCGTTAAGCACATATCTTGCATCGAAACCGGTGCGGTTGCGTTTGTGGTCGGCTGCCGGGGTGCCGTAATTACCAATGCCACTATAGAAATTTGCAGATACCGCCAGGTTTTTAACCGGGTGAACAGTTAACCTGCCGCCAACATCTTTGTGGTTGTTATTATCGGTTGTAACATCGTAGCCTGCGCCATTAAACACCCCCAAAGAGTAGTCAAAAAGGTAATAGTCGTCGTTTTTTGCAAAGCTGCCGTTTACCTGGATGCCAATGTCGCGACCATTTGAGTTACCGATAACATCTTTGGTACGGGATACTAGCGACTCAACAACTTGCGAACGGTCGGAGAATTCAAGTTGTGAGTCTGATGTTAAGCTTTCAACAGAAAATGGTATCTTAAACTGACCGGCAGAAAATTTAAGGAAGTCGCCGACTTTGTAAGCTACAAATGCATCTACCAGTTTTACTCCTGTGCCTCCAAATTCCGTATACACATCATACGACCAATTGGGAGAAACTTCGCCCCTAAGGTCAAGACGTACACGTCTTAAGTCGAAGGCATTGTTAACTCCTTTTTGCGCAAAGCCCTGGTAGCGGGCCTGTACCAGGCCACTTATCTGTAGTGCCTTACCCAGGGATATCCCATGCTGGTTGGCCGCTTTGTCTTTTTTTGCCTGTTCTTTTATAGCCTGGTCGGCACGAATGGAGTCCGCCTCCTGCTGGCTGAGTAAATTCTTTTTTATTAAGAGATTTAAAAGGTCTTCATTTTGCTGCGCTTTAACATTAATGGCGCTGAAAAGCACACTCAATACAAGTGCAGTTGCAATTACGTAAGGTAATTTCATTTTAAGTTTTTCTCGGGAAAATTGTGATTAAAAAATATTAGTTATGTGTTTGAGGGACTTAGGATCAACAGCAACAACACATACAATATTGTGGGGTGTAATGATAATGACGAGTGAAAATAAAGGTTAGCAAATAATGCTTTAAAGTTTTCATTGTTTGTTTTAATTCTATAATGTCTACCTATTTAGTAGTGTAAAGATATAGCGAATATTTTATATCGCAAATATTTAACAAGAATTAATTCTTCTAAATTGTAATAAGTATTATAAATAATTGATTTATAGGTAAATAAAAAACCGACAAATGTTAACCATTTGCCGGTTTAAAGAGTTGTAGCGATGCTGTTTTACTTATTTATACCACATTGATAAGGCTTTTTTCGATAATTGACAATGTAAAAAGACAGCTTTCAAATTCATTTTCTTTGATGTTACTGCTGATTATTCTGTCGTTTTCAATCAATGCTTCATTAATACGCGGAATGCTTTTTGCACCTTTTGCCGATAGCTTTACAAAATGTTGCCGTCGGTCCTTAGGATTTTTCTCTATATCAACATATTGCTTCTGCTGCAAGTACCGGAGCATGGCCACTATGCGCGATTTATCGATATGCATACTTGCAGCAAGTTGTTTTTGTGTAACCGGCTGATTTTGCCGTGCTAAAATCAAAAGCACATCAAAATACTTATTAATATCAAAGTTGTTTAATAAGTTGGACAGTGATACGGTATATAGGCGTGCTATCCGCCGCAACTTTGTCGAAAAAGATTCAATATCCTCCATGTTATTCATTTAATGCTTCACCGTCTTTAATTTCGTCTGAAGCATGTAGTACAATTTTATCGCCAGGCTTCATTTTTCCAAAAACCTCGGTTGAATCGTGACTTGCAAGGCCCTCTTTAATATCAACAAGCGTTGCTTTGCCGCCGGCCACAGTCACTAAATACTCCCGTTCGGTAGAGCGCACAATAGCGGTATTGGGAACCAGCATTGATTTGGCACCTGATAGCATGGGTATTTTGACTTCGGCATACATGCCCGGTTTAAGTTGCTTGTTTTTGTTGATCACGTCGATTTCTATTGCCTCGCTTCGCATACTGCTTAATGCATTAGCCGAGCGGCTTATCCGGGCAGTTTGGGTTTGGCCGGGCATGGCATTGAAGGTAAAAGCTACCGGCTGTTTTAAATCAACTTTATCCACGTAATTTTCCGGGATAAAAACTTCCAGTCGCAGCTTGCTGATGTCCTGCAAAATAAGCATTGGTTGGTCGGTGGATTTGCCGGGGGCAACCAACGCGCCCGGAGATACGTTGCGCTGGATAATCATACCATCGAAGGGCGCATAAATATTTAAATAGCCCTGCATGGTTTTTACCGAGGCCACGTTTGAATGTTCCGATTCGGCCATGGCATCATCGGCTTTCATTTTTGCGATGGCGTTGTCCAAATCGAGGGGGGATACAGAACCGGGTTCACCTGCTGCTTCTTTTAGCCGCTGGTATTTTTCCTTGCTGGCCTGGGCATTTTCCTTTGCCTGTAAATAACGCGAATTAGCCGATTGTAACTGGGATTCCATTTCAGGCGCCTCGAGGGTAATTAATAGCTGACCTTTTTTTACTATCGAGCCACGGTCTACAAGTACTTTCTTAACAAAGCCATTGACTTTCGGGAACAGATTGACTTCATTATATGGATTTAACTGCCCCGGCAACCTTACCGTGGTTGACAAGGCTTTTTCGGCAATGGCGCCAAACTGGTATTTAGTGGCTGTTTTGCCAACTGCTGACGTTAGGTCGACTGGTTTTTGGTTGCCTGAACAGCCTGCAAATAATGAGGCTAAGCCGGCTAATATGATGAGTTTAATTTTCATGATTTTATAGAGTTGCTGGTTGTATTTCAGTTGATTCATCGGGCATTAACGATGGTGATTTATAAGTGGTTTTATTTTGTACCCATGCAAATACCATAGGCAATATAAACAGGGCGGCAATTGTTGAGGCGAATAAGCCGCCGATAACCGCCCGACCAAGCGGCGCCGTTTGTTCGCCAGCCTCGCCCATGCCTGATGCCATGGGCACCATGCCCGCCATCATGGCGAAGCTGGTCATTAATATGGGACGCAACCGTATGGATGCACTCGTTATAGCCGCGCGGGTAGCGTCGCGGTATTCCAGTCGCAGCGATTCGCCGTTGGTAACAATCAATATCGCGTTAGCAACAGATACACCGGTGCTCATAATCATACCCATGTACGATTGCAGGTTAAGTGTTGAACCGGTAAGCAGCAAGGCTGTTAATGAGCCTAATATTACCGCAGGAATGGTACAAAGTACAGTAAGCGATAGTTTAAACGACTGGTAATTAGCTGCCAGCAATAGGAATATTACCAGTACCGCAAATAATAATCCGTTTTGCAGGCTGCTGAAGGTATCGGTTAGCAAACTCGACATTCCTTTTACTTCAGCAATGGCCCCCTTTGGTGGTGCGCCAACCTCTTTCAAAATCTTTTGTACTGCGGTTGTGGCGGTGCCTAAATCCTTTTTATAGATGTTTGCGCTTACGGTTAAAAATCGGCGCGGGCCGGTTCGGTCATACTCGCCAGGGGCGTAGGTGACTTTAAAGTTGGCAACATCTGCAAGCGTTGGACTGCTTTTACCTTTCAGCAACGGGATTTCCTTTAGCTCGTCCATAGTATTCATTACGTATTCAGGTATTTGCACCTGCACCTGGTATGTATAAGCCTTGTCTTCGTCAAGCCATTGGTTCTTCTCGGTAAAACGGCTTGAGGTGGTGCTGGCTGTAACGGAGCGGCCAATTTCGGTAACATTCAGCCCAAACTGTGCTACCTTGAGCCTGTCGAGCGTAATAGCAATAACGGGCACCTTTAATGGCTGGGCTATTTGAACGTCGCGCATGTAATCAATTTTTTTAAGCCTGGTAACAACACGATTGGCATAATTTTCAATCGAATCCATATCCTTACCGGCAACCCGCACTTCAATCTGGGTAGACGCCCCCTGGCTCATTATTTTTTCGGTCATGTCAATGGGCTCAAAAGTTATGCGGAGATTGGGTAAGGCTGCTGTAATGTTTTTTCGCAAAGCATCTTTCAGCTCATCCATATTCATTTTATAGCTTTCATCTACTTGTACCTGCAGCACCGCCTCGTGGGTGCCTGTGTTAAAAATATAGAGGTTGCTGCTGCCATAACTGCTCGGGATCAATCCGACATAAGCTGATGATATATCAACGTGGTGCTTCACGGTTTTATCAATTATCTGCAGCACCTGTTTGGTTGCGTCTTCGGTTCGTTCAAGGCGGGTGCCGTCCGGCTCTTTAATTCGTATTTGAAACTGCCCGTTGTTCAACTTTGGCATCATGTCTTTCCCGATAATCACAAAACACAAACCCGCCAACGCAATAACGGCAATAAGATACACCGGTATAATTATACGTTTAGCCGGCATCCAGCGCTCTAAAATTTTTATAAACCGCAACTTAACTTTTTCAAAAAAGTCATTTTTCTCCGGCTCGTTTTTTTCGTTCTCGAGGTGCCTGTTAACCTGTAATTCTTCTGATCGGTCCATGGCCTCGCCGGCATGGGCGTGTACTTTTCCATGCTCATAATGCTGGTAACGCTCAGCTTTTATCATCCAGTTGCTTAATATAGGCACCAGGGTTTGTGCAAGCAGGTACGACACAATCATAGTTAAACCAATCGATAACGAAAGCGGTAAAAACATGGCTTTCGGCACGCCGTTCATCAGGAACGATGGGGCAAACACGGCCAGGATACATAACAAAATCAGCAACAATGGGAACGAAATCTCTTCGCAGGCATCATAAATAGCTTGTTTTTTTGATTTGCCCATTTCCAGGTGCTGGTGTATGTTTTCAATCGTAACTGTCGCCTGGTCGACCAATATGCCTATCGCAAGGGCAAGGCCGCTCAACGTCATGATGTTGATAGTTTGCCCGCAAAGGCTAAGCAACAAAACCCCGATTAATATGGATACGGGAATAGTTATTACCACAACCAAACTGCTGCGCAAATCGCGAAGGAAGAGCAAAACCATTAGGCCTGTAAGCAATGCACCCAGGCCGCCTTCGGTCATTAAGCTCTTCACCGCATTCACAACGAATATAGATTGATCAAATTCATAAGATATTTTTACATCATCGGGCAGCAGGCTTTGCATTTCCGGCAATTTCTTTTTCAGGCTTTGAACTACGGACCAAGTCGAAGCATCAGCGGTTTTTACGATTGGAATATAAACCGAGCGCTTCCCGTTAATGAGTGCATAGTCTACCGTAATATCTGACGCATCAGCTACCCGGGCTATATCTTTAACATAAATTGGCACGCCATTTTTTGTTTTTATGGGGATGTCGCCAAACTCCTCAGATTTTTTCACCAGGGTGTTAACAGTAGTTGTAAACATAATGTCATTTAGCCGCAGGTTACCTGATGGCGACATGGCGTTAAACTTCGATAACGCCTCAACCACTTCATCAGCTGTTAAATTATAGCTGCGCAGCTTAGCGGGATCGACACTCACGGTTATGGAGCGTGAGTTGGCGCCAAACGGGGGAGGTGCTGATAAACCGGGCACGGTTGAAAAGAGTGGCCTGATACGTGTTGCTGCCATGTCATAAATTTCTTTAAGACTGCGGCCCTTTGCGGACATCACCAACTGACCGACCGGAAGCGACGACGCATCAAAACGTATAACTTGAGGGGGAAGCGCACCTGGCGGGAAAAATTTCATAGCGCGGTTAACCTGTAAAGCAACTTGTGCGGAAGCTTCGGCCATATTGGTGCTTTCGTAAAAGCTTAATTTAAGCAGTGTTAACCCTTGTATATTTTTGCTGGTGATGGTTTTTACACCGTTTACATACAAAAACTGGTCTTGCATACGGGTTGAGAAAAAACCTTCCATCTGCTGCGGCGACATACCGCCGTACGACTCAATTACATATATAGTGGGCAGGTTTAACTGAGGAAATATATCGATAGGGATATTTATTGCACTTAGCACTGCAAAAATCAAAAGGCTCAGTGTAACCACCACTACGGTGATGGGCCTTTTAAGTGCGGATGTGACCATTGACATAGTTGATTATTTTAAAAAGTTTAAAACTGTATTTACCTGGTTTTGGGTAATGGCCTTCTGGAACAGCGCATTAGCGTACTCGTATTTCGCCTGCATAAAATCGGTTTCGGCGCGGTAGAGGATATTTAGAGCTGCGTTAAGCTCGATAATGTCCGTTAACCCACTTTTGTACAGCGATAGTTTTTGGCGATAACCATCGCTCGCTGCTTTTAGCTGTTTGGGAATTTCCTTAAGGCGTTCAAGTGCCGTTTCCATCTCGGCATCGGCTTGGCTGGCGCTAAGTGCGAGCGCTTGTTTTTGCTCCTCCAGGTTTTTCATAGCATAGCTGGTAGCGGCTTTTTGAGTGCTTAGCTTTAACTGCCTGCGCCGTAAATCAAACAAGTTATATGATATGCCCAGCCCGACCAGGTAATTACCCCTATCGAACCCGTAGCCGTTTGAGACGTTGTTGTACTGCCCGTTCCCGTTAATGCTTGATCCACGCTCCCAAGCCGCCGCGTTGAGCGAGATTTTAGGGTTATAAAGCTTTTTAACCAGGTTTTCGCGTTCAAGATTATCCTGGTAAACAGATTTATAGAAATTTATAAGCGGATGATTGGCGGTATCAGCTGCAAACAGGTAGGCCGTTGGCTGGTTAATCAGGCTTAATTCAACTGTAGTATCGGGCACAATAGACTGGTAGGGCAGTCCGCTTATTTCAGACACACGCAGTTGCAATTGTTTAAGTTGATTTTTTAACTCGATATAATTTAACCGTGCTTTTGATAGTTCGGCTTCGGCAATACTGGTATCGACGCCGGCACGAACGCCGCTTTTTGCAAGTGACTGTATGGAGCGCCGAATTTGTTCATTTCGCTGTATGTTGCGATACTGGATGTTTAAAAAGTCTTGTAAACGCAGCAGTTGCAAATAACTGCCGATGGTATAGGCCTGTAGCTGGTACTTAGACTCGGCAAATTGGTTTTGCTCAACCTTTATGTCAGAATTGGCCACTTTATTCTGGGCGCCATATTTGCCAAAATTGTATATTTCCCAATCGAACGCGGCAATACCGAGGTTGTCGCCAACAGCCGTGGTTACACGGGTATTGCGTACTCCGCCTGAACTCGAAGGGACAATGCCGAAGCCAAAGTAGGGGCCTGTGGTGTTATTGCTGGTGCCTACATCGGCCTGGTAATTCAGCTTCAAATTGGGCAGCCAGCTGTTTTTAACTTCGACGGCCTGCGCCTGCCTAATGAGTATCGCTGCCGAATCGGTAATCAGGGCAGGTGCCTTTTGGCTTACCTGGCTCAGCAGTTGTTTTAAAGTTATTGGAGATGTTTGCTGTGCCGTTGCAGCCATCGTCATAAAAGACATCGGCAAAATGCACAAACACTTTCTTAAACTTAACATGTTGAATTGAGAAATTATTTACGAATGAATAATGTATGCAATCGGCGGAAGCCAGAAGCATAAGGGTTTCACAGGATGATTAATTCCGGAATATCAAATAGTAAGGTTGCAGTTGAGCAGGTACGAGGGCTGTGCAGGAGAGAGGCTTAATTGCAGCCTTCGTAAAATACGGTTGGATGAATTTTGCACTGCAAACGCAAAAGGTAAAATTATACCTAACAGTACAGCAAAATGCAATAAAACAAAGCCGAGCGGCTCAGCCAATTTTTTCTGAACAAAAGTTGTATCAAAATTACCATCTTCCACATACTCCTGTTTGCGTTTTGTGAACGCCTTTACGCAGATAGTTAAATGTTTCAAGTGGTTAATGTTTGCAAGAGAATTAAAACCGATAAACGGCTTGGCAACCAACATCAGCACCGCGAAGCAGAAGAAAACAATAGCCGACTTAAACAATTGCATTTTTGTAACCACGTATTAGTAACCGCAAAAGTAGGTACAAAATTGTGCGGTTTTTGTTTATATATATTACCGTAACATTAATGTTGCATTAAGGGACGCTGTCCTAAATAAGCTATTTTTAATTTGGCGGTGTTCTAAAACCGCCTAATCTGCCTTTCCAAACCTGGTATAATACCCAGCCGAAAGGAAATAGCCAAATCAAATCGTTAAATACATTTACCCATAAAAAAGACGGGTTTAGCTCACCCAGCCAAACGTAATAAATGGACCCCGGCGGGCCTAAAAGCTTGCCTAAAAACCCAACAAAAATAAGCGGCCAATATCTCACCGGGTCTTTCGAGGCGAAATAATAGGCTACGCCGTAAACGCCCACCAGCATCCCGATGCATTTTAATAAAATAATGACAAAGGCTGATGATGGATTGCCAAACAGCAGTATTTGCGGATGAAACGAAATTAATGCACCCCAAAACAGGTTGTAAAGGGCCGCAAAAAATAGTATGATCTTCGCCCATTTTAGTTTTCGTTTGTTATCCATTATTGGTATTACGATGTTGATTTACAGGTAGTTTATAGAATGCGGTCCCTGGTTAAACAGCAAATCAACAATGCTTAAATTTTTGATAAAGCCTTTACGGTCTTCAAATACTTGGAAGTACGCCATTTGGTTGAAATCTGTTTCCCGTTTTGGGTTAATTGATTCGCGGTAGTCTATGAGTTCCGGGTAGTTAGTTTCGTAGCTATCAGTATATTTAAAGTCGATCTTCATTTTCATCGCCTTCAATACAAACTGTAAAAGCTGCTCGTTATAATCGAAAAGGTAATCAAACTTTTTTTCATAAAAAGGCGCCAGTTCGTCCTCATAATATTCAAAATAAGCCGAGCGACGGTAACAGGCCTGCAGGCTAAGCCAGTGCAGGCGCTGCCAGTTGAAGTCGTAGCTTATTTTTATGTCCTTAATTTTTGTGTGATTTTTTGAACCCTTTATTACAGGTACAGTAAGCCCCAGCACGCCATCTGGTGTATAAACATTGGCACGGTTGCGGTAAGTTTGCTTAGGGAAATGTTCTTCTTTTTCAATAAGGATATTGGCCCGATAAGTATTCAATTTTACAAAATACTCTACTGGCGGAAGATAAAACATAGGTAACACAGCGCCTTTTTCAATCATATATTTTATGTTTGTACCAAAAATCGGACGAAAATAATGATAAAAAAAGGGCTTTCAAGATTAGGTACATTCTTTTTATACCTGGTTTCGCTGCTTCCCTTTTGGTTTTTATACCTAATAGCCGACCTGCTTTACGTAATACTTTACTACATAACAGGCTACCGCCGCAAAGTTGTGCAGGAGAACCTCCGCAACTCGTTCCCCGAAAAAACGGAAACAGAGCGCAAAGCGATAGAAAAAAAATACTTTATGTATATGGCCGATTTGATGATTGAAAGCATCAAGTCGGTTAGCATGTCGCGGAAGTCGGTGGAGAAGAGGATGATATGTACCAACCCGGAAATGCTGGAGCATTATTTCGGACAGGGAAGAAGCATTATAGCCGCAGCGGGGCACTATGCTAATTGGGAGATGGCTTGCTTGAGCTTTGGGTTTTTAACCACCCGCAGGCGAATGATTGTTTACAAGCCGCAATCGAACGAGGTTTTTACTGACTTTTTTAACCGGACCCGCTCAAGGTTTGGCGCTACCATGATTTCCATGAGGCAAACGCTGCGCAAAATGATTGAGTTTAAAAACGAACTGACCATTACGGTACTGGCATCAGACCAAACACCTACGAGGGAGGATGCCAAATACTTTATTGAATTTTTGAACCAACCCACCGCGGTTTTTCTCGGTGTTGAAAAATTGACCAAAGTTGTAAACAGCGTGGTTATATTTTATAGGATAGATTTAGTAAAAAGAGGGCATTATACTTATACCTTTGTGCCTTTGGTTGAAGAACCCGAAAAAACCAAGCCTTACGAGATAACAGAAATACACGTAAGGTACCTTGAACAGTTAATTAGAGAAAAACCCGAATACTGGCTATGGTCTCACCGAAGGTGGAAAATTAAGCCGCCTGAGGGGTTCAATAGTTCATTGGTTCAATAGTTCATTGGTGCCTGTCTGTTTAAGACCTGGCAGCCTGTAAGCTAACGAACTATATCACTAATGAACTAATGAACTATTGAACGAATGAACTAAATAAATGAGTAATATACCCAAAGTTGCCGTAGTTATTTTAAACTGGAACGGTATTAAGCACCTTCGTGAATTCCTGCCTTCGGTATTAAGTTCTGTTTATCCTAACCTTGACATCATTGTGGGGGACAATGCCTCAACCGATGGTTCTGTCGAATTTATACGGCAGGAATACCCAACTATCCAGGTTATCCAAAACGATGACAACTATGGCTTTACAGGCGGCTACAACCGTGTGCTGGCTAAAGTTGAGGCTGACTATTACATTTTATTAAACTCCGATGTTGAAGTTTCGTCCGGGTGGATAACACCGGTTATCGAGCTTATGGAAAGCGACCCGCTGATTGCCGCAGCAGCGCCGAAAATAAGGGCTTATAATCAAAAAGAGTATTTCGAACATGCAGGCGCAGCGGGAGGATTTATCGACATCTACGGTTACCCGTTTTGTCAGGGGCGCATTTTTTACGAGATAGAACTGGATAACGGGCAATACCAGCAATCGGGCGAGGTGTTTTGGGCTACGGGAGCAGCTATGTTTGTAAAAAGTAAATGCTGGCGCGACGCGGGTGGTTTTGACGAACGTTTTTTTGCCCACATGGAAGAAATAGATTTGTGCTGGCGCTTAAAAAATATGGGTTACAAGGTTATTTATTGCGCCGAATCTGAAGTGTTTCACTTAGGTGGCGGTACGTTAAACGTTGAGAACCCGTTTAAAACCTATCTCAATTTCAGGAACAATTTATTACTGCTGGCCAATAACCTACCGTTTTGGCGCGCCACTTTTGTTATTATTATCCGGATATGGATGGACTTGTTGGCGCTGTTCCGTTTTTTAAGCGAAGGCAAGCGCAGGGATGCCTGGGCGGTAAGCCGGGCACACCAGAACTTTGTGCTTGGCTTATTTAAAAAGAATAAAACCAAACGCCCGGAAATTAGCCACAGTGCATCACCCAATAAAAAAGGCATGTACAAAGGCAGCCTGGTGTGGGCTTTTTTTGTGAAAAAGAAACGCCACTTTACTGAGCTTGACCGGGATCTGTTTTATTAGTATCCTTCTTCTTTTCTTCAGCATGTACCTTGCTAGCGATACTTAAAACGGGGACACCATCAGGGAAACGCAGGTTTACGTCTTTTTTATCGGATGGTATTTCAACACCTTTTTCGTCAAATGCACCGTAAATTTTGGCCATTAAATCGCTCTTCAACAAAAGGGCTTTGGTATTATCAGCAATAACCCAAAAAAGCATTTTGAAGTCAACCGATTCATCACTGAATTTATCAATGAAAATTAAGGGCGCTGGAGTTTGTATAACCTCCGCATGGGTACTTATAATATCCCTTAATATACTTTCAACCTTGTTAATATCCATCCCATGGGCAACGTTTATCACCAGGTCTATACGACGGTAATTATTGCTTAACGTCCAGTTTATAACGTGTTGCGATATAAGGTCTCCATTAGGTATTATTACCTCAGCGCCATCACTGGTCATTATTTTGCTCGACCGGATACCTATTTCCTTCATCCTGCCCGTTTTGTTATCCACCTCTATCAGATCCCCGATCTGGATAGGCTTTTCAAAGGCGAGAATAATACCCGATACCAGGTTGTTTACAATATTTTGCAAACCAAAACCAATACCTACGCCAAATGCACTGATGATGATGGTCAATTTCTCGAGTGGGAAACCCGAGGCTGCCACAGCCAGCAAAAAGCCAAGTGAAAATACGCCAATTCTGATCAGCAGGGCCGAGGTCTGGTTTTTCTTTTTGGCTATGGACAAGTCGCTTACGCGCTGCGACGAAACATCATAAAAATAACTTATCACTTTTGACACGATGGATGACAGCCAAACCACCAAAATAAAAGTAACGAAGCCCGAAAACGTAAAAGAAGCGCCCCCGACAGTGCGCTGCTGGCTTAACAAATCGCTAACCACATCGGCCATCCAGTCATCAATATTTAGGTTTTGAAGCAAAAAAAACAGCCAGAGCAGGGTTGCAAGCGTAATCAGTACTTTTCTGAACTTTTTCTGTAAGAGGGCATAATCCAGGTAGGCTATAATGCTTTTGCTGTCCTTTTTCACCTGGAACTGCAAAAACAACCCCTGGATGAGTATCTGAACAACAAAAAACAGGATTACTGCAAACCACAGGTTAAACACCGCGGTAATACCAATAATTTTGGCCAAACTGAACCTCCCTGTTAAATTAAGAACCAGGGAGATAATATGGAGGGCGATAAATATCCGCAATGCGTTGCACGTGTGAGGAATATGATCGCTGGCGGTCTTTTTTGCACTTTTAAAAATTATCCAGCCCGAAATGATCGATATTATACTCAATATTAAGATCACATATCTATCTATATTGGTAATTTGAATAAACAAGTTACTGGCACCGTAAATAAGACCCAACAAAAACAGTCCGCAAAGAAAATTAAATGTTTCCGGAAGGAAGTGTCTTTTAATCAGGATAAGCGTGCAAACCATCGAAACAAGGAATAACGTCTCCAAAAAAACGACCGGCGGGTGATCATAGAAATATGGCACTATCGCCACCGTAACGAGTAATGCAGAAACTAAAGGGTTGCGCCGGATGTAATTTGCTTGTCCCAGTATCTCATCAGGGTTTTCAATACTGCGCAATGTGCGCCTGCGAACGTAAAACACCCAGCCAAGCATTATCAATAATGAGAAGAGGCATATATAGTGAATGGTCGTATCCGACTTGATGAAATAATTGTACAATATGCCATTAAGCCGAACAGTGCCTTTTAGGGCAGTTTTAAAATCAGCAACTTGTAATGATGGCTTCAGTATATTATCAGCTTCGCCGGTAAAGGCACGGGCGGCAAAGTGTCGTATTTTGAGATCTATCTGATCGGTAGCATCAAGCACGCGTGTAAATGCTACTGTTATTTTATCCTGTAGCAGGTTTACCTTTACCAGGCTGGCCCTGTTTGTGGTGTCGGTTATATAATACAGGTGCCGGGTAATGCCCCGTTGTTCAAAATATGTACTCCTGATTACACTGTCGTACGGTACGATATTGAGCGATGTATCCTTGTCAAATTTTATAAGCTCATGCTGGTTGGCGATCAATTTGGCGCTTACAGCTTCCAGGTCTTCCTGCCACCCGGTAAGTTTGTCCTGCAGGTGGTCCAAATTATCCCGGAGCACAGCCAGGTATCGCAAGGTGCTCGACTTGTGGGTTTTTGTAAGGCTATCAATTTTATTGATCCGGCGCAAAACAGCAGGGAAGCCCGCGCTCACGTCGCCCGTGTCCAGTCCTTCGGATAAGCTGTTGTTTATCTGGTTGAAAGTAGATGTGTAATGCTCAACACGCTGCAGGAAGGCATTAATTGAGGTGTCGGCTCTGTTGAATGTGCGCAGTAGCGAATCCCGCGAACGCATACGATGCTTTTCAGCGTCTCTTTTAGACCGCTCCTGTTTTTTGGTTTTGTCCTGGCCAAGGGCGTTGCCGGAAAAAAGACCTGCCAGTAAAAATATAATTAGCGGGGTTAGTTTAATTATTTTACGCATCAGGTTGATATAATTAGGGATTGATCAAATTTTCAATAGCAAGGCGGTACGAATCCATGCCAAAACCGGCAATGACGCCACGGCAGCTGGCCGCCAGCATGGAGTGGTGCCTGAATTCCTCGCGTTTATAAACATTGGATATGTGAACCTCGATAACCGGCGATTTTATGGCCGCAATGGCATCCGCGATGGCAATTGAGGTGTGGGTATATGCGCCAGCGTTGATTACAATGCCATCGTTAACAAAACCAACCTCGTGAATCTTATTTATAATTTCGCCCTCAACATTACTCTGATAATAGTCAATTTCAACTGAAGGATATCGTTTGCGTAAATCGGCAAGGTAGCTTTCAAAATCGGTATTGCCGTAAATTGATTTTTCGCGAATACCAAGCAGGTTTAAATTGGGGCCGTTTATAATTTGTATCTTCATCACCTCAAACTTAATTAAAAACATTAAAAAAAATCAATTGGATTGGCGTTCGGCAATAAAAGGTTTTCAATCGTATTTAAAATTGGAGAAATCGCTCTCGGGCAATTCTATCGAGGCTTACAGCAGGGATATAGAAAAATTGCATCAATTTGCTGAAAGGGAAGGGTTTACACGCAGTCCGGAAAAGATTACTTTAGGTGATTTGCGCCTATTTATTGTTTGGGCCGCTGAACTAGGAATGATACCTTCAAGCCAGGCCCGCATCATGTCGGGCATCAAGGCATTTTACAAATACCTCCTGATGGAGGATATGATAAAAAGCGACCCTTCCGAATTGCTTGAATCGCCCAAAATACAACGCAAACTCCCCGACACATTAAGTATCGAAGATATCAATAAACTGATCGACGCCATCGATTTATCAAAACCCGAGGGAGGCCGCAACAAAGCCATATTGGAGGTTCTTTACGGCTGCGGCCTACGGGTATCGGAGCTTACAGAACTAAAGCTATCAAATTTATACCTCGATATTGAGTTTATTAAAGTAACAGGCAAGGGTAGCAAAGAGCGGCTTGTGCCCGTAGGTGGTTCTGCTGTAAAAGCTTTAAAAATCTGGATTGAAAACATCCGTGTGCACACCCCTATAAAAAAAGGGGAGGAAGACCTGGTATTTTTAAACCGCCGCGGGGCAAGGCTTAGCCGGGTGTATATATTTATGATCATTAAACAGTTAGCCCAGCTTACCGGAATTAATAAAACAATCAGTCCGCATACTTTCCGGCACTCATTTGCTACCCATCTGGTTGAAGGCGGAGCAGATTTGCGCGCCGTACAGGAAATGCTGGGGCATGAAAGTATTACTACTACCGAGATTTACACCCATTTGGATAGGGAGTATTTGAAAGGGACGATTATACAGTTTCATCCTAGGTCGTGAGTTAGCAGAAGTAGCAGGAATCGGTAGGTGTTTTTGTTTTTGACTGCTACTCACCACTGCCACTATTTACTGCCTTCACCATCCTATCCCGCCCGCTCATATCTTTCCGTAACTCGATTCCTTTAAAACCTTTATTTTTCAATAATTCAACCGTTTCATTACCATAGCTTTCATTTATCTCAAAAAACAAAAGTCCGTTTTGAGTTAAGTTCGTTATTGCAAAATTGGCAATGGCTTTATAGAACAACAATGGATCGTTTTCCGGAACAAATAAAGCGGAATGGGGTTCAAAATCGGTTACGTTGGTATGCATCTGGGTTTTGTCGTACAGTGTAACGTATGGGGGGTTGCTTATAATTATTTCGGATTTCGGAATCTTGATTTCGGATTTGATATTCAGGATATCATGCTTAATGAATTCAATATCAACATTGTTGAGCACGGCATTTGATGCTGCAGTTTGCAATGCCTCCCCGGAAATGTCAATGGCAGAAACTTTATAACCGGGTAGATTTTTCTTTAAGCTAACGGCGATGCAACCACTGCCTGTCCCTATATCCAAAATACTGCCAACTGCCGACTGCCGACTGCCAACTGACGCCAACGCCCATTCAACTAATTCCTCTGTCTCAGGGCGCGGGATAAGTACGGATGGATTTACATTAAACGGAAAACCGTAAAACTCCGTTTTGCCTAAAATGTATTGTACAGGCTTGCCTGTTTTCAGTTCTTCGAAAATATTATTTAGTTCATTGTTTTGCTCAAGCAGTATTTCAGTTTCGGGGAAAGCCTTTATTTTTGCTTTTGATAAATTGCATATTTCATTGATTACTAAAAGTGTTATTGCTTCTATTTCGTTAGCGTCATAGATGTCTTTTAACATCCTTTTGTAATTCTCAAAAACATCCTTTATAGTTTTCATTCAACAAAGTAACATAAAAGCTACTTTTGCAGCATGGTTCAACACGAAAAATATATGCACCGCTGCTTAGAACTGGCTGCGTTGGGTCTCGGCTTCGTTAGCCCAAACCCGATAGTTGGTGCTGTTGTTGTGCTGGATGACAAAATAATAGGTGAGGGGTATCACCAAAAGTATGGCGAAGCCCATGCTGAGGTTAATGCCATCAACCAGGTAATTAATAAGTTTCCAAATTCAGCCGAACTGCTACAACAGTCCACCATTTATGTTTCGCTGGAGCCCTGTGCACATTACGGCAAAACACCACCCTGTGCCGATTTAATAATTAAGCACCAAATACCAAACGTAGTTATCGGCTGCCGCGACCCTTTTGCGCAAGTGGACGGCAAAGGAATTGAAAAATTAGAAGCTGCAGGTATTAATGTGATTATCGGTGTTTTAGAGATTGAATGTAAATGGCTTAACCGCCGTTTTTTTGCGCGTGTACAAAAGCACCGCCCTTATATCATACTAAAATGGGCGCAGACCCTCGATGTTTTTTTTGCGCCTGTCGATAACAGCCAGTTTTGGATAACCGGCCCCGAAGCGCGTAAACTGGTACACCAATGGCGTACGGAAGAGGATGCCATATTGGTTGGCAAAAACACGGCGGTCATAGATAACCCGCAATTGAACGTGCGTTATGCACAAGGCAAGGCGCCAAAAAGAGTGGTTATAGACCGACGATTAGAACTAAATCCTGATTTGAATTTATTCGACCAATCTGTCGAGACCTTTATATTTAACGAGGTAAAAACTGATGTTGACGGCAAAAACAAGTATATTGCGCTCGAAGATTTTGAAAGGTACGTACCTCAGTACATTCTATTCCAATTATATCTGCAGGACATACAATCAGTAATTATTGAAGGCGGAGCTAAAACATTAAATAGTTTTATTGAGGCTGGATTATGGGACGAAGCACGTATTTTTACAGGTGAAAAGGAATTGAAGCAGGGAATAAAAGCACCCGCAATAAACGGACATATAACTGGCGAATACTTGGTGGGTAGGGATAAGCTAAAGATTGTTGTAAATCAATAATCGAACCTAACTTAATCAATTCAATCCAACGCTGTTAACTTAATCAATCTGAAAAATAAATGCTCTACGTTTTTATAAGTATTTGCTTTAGTGTAACGGTGTCAGTAATGTTTAAGCTGGCAAAACGCTATCATATCGACGTTTACCAGGCGATAACCTGGAACTACTCTATAGCTATAGTGCTTACCTGGCTGTTTTTAAAGCCGCAGCTAAACCATCTGTCAAATGCGCCCTTCGGGTTGCTCGGCCTGCTGGGTTTGTTGCTGCCGTTGTTATTTGTAATAATTGCTGCATCTGTTAAATCAAATGGCATAGTACGCACTGATGCCTCGCAGCGTTTATCGCTTTTTATTCCAATTGCCGCGGCCTTTTTACTGTTTAACGAAGTTGCTACCACTACCAGGCTGGTTGGCTTAATAGTCGGACTTGCAGCTGTGATTTGCCTTGTTCCATGGCAAAAACAAACACGCGACAGGAAAGTCGGTGCCAGTTCATGGGTTTATTTATTGGCGGTATTTATCGGTATGGGTATTATCGATGTTTTATTAAAACAGGTTTCACAACTAACAATAGGTACCTCGTTATTTATTGTATATACCCTTGCCTTTATATTGGCTTTAATTGGCTTGTTTTACCAGGTTTTTAAAAAAACCATGCGTTTTTCGTGGCCGCATATTTTAATCGGCTGGGTGCTGGGAATAGCCAATTTCGGTAATATCCTTTTCTACATAAAAGCGCACCAGTCCCTGGCTAAAAACCCGTCGATTGTTTTTGCGTCGATGAACGTTGGCGTTATCATTGTTGGCACACTGGTGGGCGTAATTATTTTTAAAGAGAAGCTAAGCCTTTTCAATAAAATTGGGCTGCTGTTAGCTATTCTCGCCATTTTTGTGATTTATTACCCCAACTTTTTTATTAAACTATTTGCCCATTAATGCTTTTTGACGATACCTACCGTACTATAGAAAAACCAGTCGAAGGCCTGTTTCGCGACCGCGGAAGTAAATTCCTGGCATTTGCATACCCGGTGAATAATGAAACCGAACTAAAAAACAACCTGACTCAATTAAAGGCGGAGCATTCCAAAGCAAATCACCACTGTTGGGCCATGCGTTTAACCCCCGATCGTTCCATCTTCCGCATCAATGACGATGGCGAACCGTCAGGCACCGCCGGCCGGCCTATACTGAATACGTTACTCTCACGAGACTTAACAAACCTTGCTGTTGTAGTAGTCCGTTATTTTGGCGGTACGTTGTTGGGCGTCCCTGGATTAATAAACGCCTACAAAGTAGCCACCGAAGAAGCATTGCAGCAGGCTGTCATCGTCGAAAAAACGGTTAACGACATTTATAGCATTGAATTTAATTACCTGCAAATGAATGACATTATGCGTTTAATTAAAGAAGACAACCTGGCTATAATTGAACAGTCATTCGATAATAATTGCAGTATCACTGTTTCCATCCGTAAAATGCAGGTAAACCAAACGCTGGCCAAGATAAGCAAGCTGAACGGCGTGCTTGCCAAATATGTGCATAGCTCATAAATGTTAATATTTTAGTAAAATCAGGGTGTTTTTATTCCCGGTTTTTGCGCCATAAATATGTAATTTAGTCGCGTATGCAATCTTTTGAAATAGATAAGTCGGACTTACTGCGCATTGAAACCGCACTTGAGGGTGATGATGCTGAGTTAGAACTGGTTCTGAAGGAATATCACGCTTCGGAGATTGCTTTGCTTTTTGAAAAACTTCCGCAAGAGGCAAAGGAGCGCATAATAAATATCCTGCCTACCGATGTTGCCTCGGAAGTAATATCCGAAATGCACGAGGAGCAGGACCCCGGTGAGCTGCTTATCGGCCTCCACCCGGAGAAACGTTCGGAGATTATTGAGGAGTTGGATTATGATGATGCCACGGATATTATCTCGCAGCTTGACGAAGACGAGCAGCAGGAAATATTAGAAGACCTCGACCAGGACGATGCTGACAGTATCCGTGCGCTGTTAAAGTACGATGAGGATACTGCGGGCGGACTAATGAACTCCGAGATTATTAAGGTGAATATTAACCTTGATAAGAAAGACGCGCTGGACGAGATTATCCGCCAATCGGAAGAGATGGAGGAGTTTTATACCATTTATGTGGTTGATGATGCCGATATTTTACAAGGGATTTTATCTGTAAAATCAATATTAAAAGCACGGCCTGATGCTCATGTGCGCGATTTGGTAAATACCGACTTTATCTACGTAAAAGCCGAACTCGACCAGGAAGATGTGGCCAGCCTGATTTCGCAATATAACCTTACAACCATACCTGTTGTTGACGATAACATGAAACTGCTTGGCCGAGTCACGGTCGATGATATCATGGACGTAATGGAACAGGAAAGCACCGAGGATATATTGAAAATCAGCGGTGTGTCTGAGGATGAGGAACTTAGCGGTAACTGGAAGGATGCGGTAAAAAGCCGTTTGCCATGGTTGGTTATCAACCTTGCTACCGCTTACCTTGCCGCCTCGGTAATCCGGCATTTTGACTCGACGGTTGAGCGCTTACCTGCAATTGCGGCCTATATGACTATTATTGCCGGAATGGGTGGCAATGCTGCTACACAAGCCCTTGCCGTAACCGTAAGACGTATTTCATTAAGCGACCTTAGTGATAAACAAGCTTATAATACAGTTTTAAAAGAATTTTTGGTAGGCATGCTAAACGGTGCAGCTAATGGATTAATTGTATTTTTTGTAGCAATGTTTTACGATGCAAGCCCAAAGTTGGGGTTAGTATTGTTTTTGGCGATGACTGGAAATCTTATAATCGCAGGT
The DNA here is from genome assembly GCF_024055575.1 of Mucilaginibacter flavidus. Taxonomy (GTDB): domain Bacteria; phylum Bacteroidota; class Bacteroidia; order Sphingobacteriales; family Sphingobacteriaceae; genus Mucilaginibacter; species Mucilaginibacter flavidus. Next base: position 155,733 of record NZ_JAMXOE010000007.1, read on the forward strand.
TTGACCGGAGCTTCAATTCCACTAGTATTAAAAAGAGTTGGAATAGACCCTGCGGTGGCATCATCCATCATCATAACTACTTTTACAGACTGCGCGGGATTTTTGCTCCCTTTATGGTTCGCAACAAAACTTTTATAACCTCGTTGAAAAAATTAAGATAATTATAAAAATAGATTCAATAAACAGAATATATAATGACCGAAGTAAGATATAACTGGACAAAAGAAGAAATAGCCGAAATATATCACAGGCCGCTATTGGACCTTGTTTACGAAGCTGCAACTGTGCACCGCGAAAATGCGGACTACTCAGAAGTGCAGATCAGCTCGTTGATATCAATAAAAACTGGCGGTTGCCCCGAGGATTGTGCCTATTGCCCGCAAGCTGCACGTTACAACACTGGTGTTGATGTGCATGCCATTATGCCTGTAAACGAAGTCATACTTGCGGCCCAAAAAGCAAAAGACGGTGGTGCCTCGCGCCTTTGCATGGGCGCTGCCTGGCGCGAGGTGCGCGATAACCGTGATTTTGATAAAGTGATAGATATGGTGAAAGCCGTAAACGAGCTGGATATGGAAGTTTGCTGCACGCTCGGTATGCTTAACGAGCACCAGGCGCAACGTTTGGCCGATGCCGGCCTGTATGCTTACAACCATAACCTCGACACATCTGAAGATGATTATAAGCGCATCATCACCACCCGTACTTACGATGACCGCCTGAAAACATTGGAACACGTGCGCAAAGCAAAACTAACCGTTTGCAGCGGCGGTATTATTGGCTTGGGCGAAACAGTGGAAGACAGGATATCAATGTTGAAAACATTATCAAATCTGCCTAAGCACCCGGAATCGGTTCCAATTAATGCTTTGGTACCTGTACAAGGCACCCCGCTTGCCGACCAACCACGTGTGTCTGTGTGGGATATGGTACGAATGATTGCTACCACCCGTATAATAATGCCAAAAACAGTTGTACGCTTGTCTGCGGGCCGTACGGAAATGAGTTTGGTTGAACAAGCGTTTTGCTTTATGGCGGGAGCAAACTCAATTTTTGCAGGTGAGAAGTTGTTAACCACACCAAACCCGTCTTTTGATACCGATATGGCCATGTTTGAGTTGCTTGGGTTAAAACCACGCAAAGCATTTAAAAACGGCCGGCCGGGTAAAGTTGAGAATGTTGAAGAGGTCGTAGAAAGCTAAATTATTTCCGCGCAGGAAATGTCCTGATATCCGGGACATTTCCTGTGTTTAATTCCCTCCTGTAAATTTTCTATTTTCTAAAGTTTGCTGAACAGTTTGTGGCAGCGCCGATAATAAATTATACCCGGTAGCAGCTTCAATGCTTTTTACAGTGCAGGTATAATTCATCCAGTTATTGGTAATATTATTATCGTTTGGTGTATCTATGGCTATTACCTGCGTGGTTTCATCAATGCGGTTTAAGTCATCATCGCCTTCTGGGATAATAACAACTACTTTCCATATGTGCGCAGGCACATTTATCCGTCCGTTATCAATCGTGGTTGCATAACCACTGCGCCCTGTGCCGCCACTACCGTAAACGCCCATTATAATGTAAACCTCGTTACCGTTTTTCACTTTGCTGCGGCAATAGCTTTCCAGGTGCTCCCAGGTATGCTCGTTGTTATTTGGCGCCTGCGGGATGATGTTATCCATTAAAAAAGTAGCTGAATTGGCATCAGTGGAGCTGGTCCTGTCACCGCTTGGGCAGTTGTGGCCTTTATCAAAGCCTGTTCGTTTGTAACTCGTATTGTCGGCCTCGTACCAGCCATCGGGTAAAGTTTCGTCGGGCCTGAAATTGTTTAGCCTGTCTGTTTGGCCTAAATCGCTGCTGCACAAATGCCAGCTTACCCAGTTAGGTTCGCCCTTGTCCCTGTTATAGCTTTCAATGTAGTATTTATGATCTATCAGATAATTGTCGGCATTTGACAGGGCATTGCTGGCACCGCTGGGGTTGCCAAGTGCCATGTTGTTGTTGTCTGTTTGCTGGTGGGCATGTTGTTTACAGCCGGTAATTGAAAATAATGCTATTGCTAATAGGCCAGTTATCAGTTTATTTTGACGCATCTCGAGACCGTGGGAACTTAAAATTAAAGGCAGAAAGATAAAGAATAAGGTATTACTTTTTACCTAGACTTATAAACATTTAGCCGCCAGTTTCCATTAGTGCCCGCGACAGCAAAACCATCAACTAATTGACTATTCTCTTATCATCACTCACCATTTGCCACAATGTGTAAAAATGACACAATAAATTTCTTTATCCCATTTTAATCATTTAGTTTTACTACACCACATTAAAAAACCAATTAAACAATATGAATTACAACAGGCGTAAGTTTTTGCAAAGCACAGGTACACTGGTACTTGGCGGTTTGGCTTTATCAGGTAAGGCCGGCTCACTTCTTTCGGGCATGGCCCCGCACCCGGTAGGGCTACAGCTTTTTACTTTCTTCGGTATTATTGATGACGATGTAAAAGGTACCTTAACCAAAATTGCGGCTGTTGGTTATAAAGAAATGGAATCGGCGTTCAGCAAAAAGGGTGGCTACTACGGCATGAAACCAAAGGACTTTAAAGCCATGGTGAATGATTTGGGCATGAAATGGAAATCGCACCACGTGTTGGGCGCGCCGTTCAAAATGCCTCCGGGTGCGAAAATGCCAAACGGACCGGATGGCAAACCAATGGTTATCCCGCCAATGAAAAATCTGCGCGACAATATGCAGGAACTTGTTGACGATGCTGCCGAGGGTGGTATACAATACCTGGTTTGCGCTAATGCCCCGACAGGTACAATTGAAGAAATAAAATCATCGATAGACATATTAAACAAAACCGGCGTTGCTTGTAAGAAAGCGGGCATCCTGTTTTGTTATCATAACCACGACATGGAATTTAAGGCAGTTGACGGCCAGGTGCCATACCACATGCTGTTAACAGAAACCGATGCCAAAAATGTTAAAATGGAACTCGACCTTGCCTGGGCGGTTAAAGGCGGACAAGACCCGGTTCAATTATTTAAAGACCATCCCGGCCGCTTCCCGTTGTGGCATGTGAAAGATTTGGATGCTACACGAAACACCATATTGCCAGTTGGAAGTGGTACGATAGATTTTAAGAGGATTTTTGCGAATAAAGCAGAATCTGGCATGCAACATTTTTTTGTTGAGCACGACGGCCCTAAAGATGCATTGGCCAGTATCAAAAGCAGCTACGAATATATTTCGGGTACGCTGAAAGCCTAATGTTAAGTCGATAGCCTTTAGTCGGAAGCCCTAAGTCGAATTTTGCTTTTTCTAATTTAGAACTCAAGACCAACGGCCAATTTTTGATTGACATGACTCTAATGATCATAAAACGCAAAAGCCGCCATTTATCCATGGCGGCTTTTGCGTTTTATGTTATTGCAATATTTAAAGTATACGTTTTACGATAGTGGCGATGGTTTAATAGCCGACCTTATTGTCTTAACCCAATTTTTCATCCACTGGTAAACTGTTGAGTACTCAAGGTAATTCCTGATTGAATCATCATTTCGGATAGTGGTAACCAAATCGCGCAGTACATTTTTTAATGGTGATGATTTGCTAACCCTTGTAACCATTTCTTCAAGCTGATCGGCATAAACAACAGCCTCGTACTCATTGTCAAAAATCAAAGAGGTTTCATTGTTCCTTTTCTCTTTAATGCCTTTTGATGGGATAGGCAACTGGTAGTTCTTAAAATCAGCAAAGGTTAACCTTGTTTTACCGGTGGGTGGAATGTTGATGCGTAACATAAGATTTATTATTTTAGTAGTTTTTTATCTTGTATAACTCTGTACAAATTCGTCGTTTCGGATAGCCATAATAATGTCGCTTATTGCCACATATTGTGGAGTGTTTTTATCATTTAGTTCGTTTGATAAGTTTTCAAGCTGTGCTGCATAAATAATTGCTTCTTCCTCGTCTTCAAACTTTAATATCAAATCATTATTAATCTCAGCATCGACACCACTAAGCGGAGCAGGCAATTGATATTGCTCAAACGCTGAGAAACTTAAATTTGTATTATCGTTTTGCGAAACAGTGATATTTATCATATTCTATTATTAAATTACGGTCATCCGGTAACTGTTCAACACTGTAAAGGTAAAGGTGTTTTAACAATTTTGCATTTAATTATTGTTAAGTTTATTACATTTTTATGCACAACTACTTAACTATAACATAATACGTACCATTTTGAAATAACGTTGTCTTTAACTATTTTGAAGCGGTAATAAATTTAGCCCCATCGCCACTATGACAGCTGCCAAAACCGAACAGTTAAAAAGAGTGTTAAAGCCCATCCACCTTTGGGCAATTGCGGTAAGTTTGGTTATATCGGGCGAGTATTTTGGCTGGAACCTCGGTTGGGCAGTTTCGGGCACGGTTGGCTTTTTAATAGCTACGGTTATCATCACCGTTATGTATATAACCTTCATTTTTAGCTATACCGAGCTTACTACATCAATACCGCATGCTGGCGGCGCATTTGCTTACGCGTACAGGGCAATGGGGCCTTTTGGCGGTTTGCTGGCAGGTTATGCCACACTTATCGATTTCCTTTTTGCAACGCCTGCAATTGCATTTGCCCTCGGCGCATACCTGCATTTTCTAGATCCTGATATCCACGTGTTGTACTCTGCCATGTTTTTTAACATAGTTTTTATTTTGATAAATATTTTAGGTGTAAAGGAGTCGGCAACGTTTTCATTAATAATCACGCTGCTTGCTGTGGCAGAATTGCTTCTATTTTTGGGAATAATTTCTCCACATTATAGAAGTGAGAATTTTTTAAGTCACCCCATGCCTTTCGGCTGGTCGGGTATTTTTGCGGCACTTCCTTACGCCGTTTGGTTTTACCTTGCCATTGAAGGCGTTGCCATGGTAGCAGAGGAAGTAAAAGACCCAAAAAGGAATATTCCCAGGGGGTATATTTCGGGCCTGGCCACTTTAATATTTTTAGCATTTAGCGTGATGATATTTACCGGCGGTATTACCGACTGGCGCAAGCTTAGTACGCTCGATTATCCATTGCCGGAGGCTATTAGTATTGTACTAGGCAAGGCCAACAGCTTAACAAAGATATTTGCCAGCATAGGCCTATTTGGGTTGATTGCTTCATTTCACGGAACTATACTAGCCTCATCCCGCCAGGTGTTTGCTATGGCGCGCAGCGGGTATTTACCGCGCGGTCTATCGGTTATTAATCACAAATTTAAAACGCCACATTGGTCTATTATAGCGGGCGGGGTTATCAGTTTCATAGCACTTAGTACCGGTAAAACTGATAAAGTGCTCATCATGTCGGCAATGGGCGCGATAGTGATGTATATGATGAGTATGATCAGCCTTTTTATGCTGCGCAAAAAAGAACCTCAACTGGAACGGCCATTTACGGCACCGTTTTTCCCGATGTTCCCGGCTATAGCATTGATCATATCCACCATTACGCTAATAGCTATTGTATACTTTTATCCCATATTAAGCCTGATATTTTTTGGCGGGCTCGCCGTTGCAATAGCGATATTTGTGGCGATGGGAAAACATAAATTACAGTTAATTGAAGATTTTATGGTTGCACCGGCCATAACTCCTATAAATCATTAAATCGTGTTTAATTGTGTATAGCTTCACCGTTCGAAACCGGGTTTACAGGTTTAAAGACCTTAAGACGTTGCTCGCGAAAGCATCGCCATACCGAACAGGTGATGTATTGGCAGGTGTATGCGCCGAAACCTACGAGGAGCGGGTTGCAGCGCAAATTGCCCTGGCCGATGTCCCGTTAAAAAACTTTTTGAATGAGGCGGTAATTCCTTATGAAAAAGATGAAGTTACGAGGCTGATAATTGACAGTCATGACGTTGCCGCTTTTGGTCTGATAAGCAGCTTTACGGTTGGTGAATTCAGAGACTGGCTTTTGGGAGACGAGATTGATAGCGCTCTATTGGAATCGATAACACCTGGCATCACACCCGAGATGGTAGCGGCTGTGTCAAAACTGATGCGCAACCAGGACCTTATCACGGTAGCAAAAAAATGCGAAGTTATTACCAGGTTTCGCAATACAATAGGCTTGAAAGGACATTTTTCGACCCGGCTGCAGCCCAACCATCCAACCGATGACCCGAAAGGGATTGCAGCCAGCATAGTTGATGGCCTGTTATATGGCAGCGGTGATGCCTGTATTGGGATAAACCCGGCTACTGACAGTCCGGCGGCTGTGTTGAACCTTTTGAATTTAATTGATACGCTACGGCAACAGTTTGATATCCCCACACAATCTTGTGTGCTTAGCCATATTACCACCACGCTGGACTTAGTGAACCAGGGTGCGCCGGTTGACTTATGTTTTCAATCCATCGGCGGTACGGAGCAGACCAATACTAGCTTCGGCGTAAGCCTGTCCTTGCTCGATGAGGCCTATGACGCTACCTTATCGCTTAAACGCGGAATTGTAGGACAAAATGTGATGTATTTCGAAACGGGGCAGGGGAGTTCGCTTTCGGCAAACGCGCACCATGGCGCAGACCAACAGACTTGTGAAGTACGCGCTTATGCCATTGCCCGCAGGTACAAGCCGCTGCTGGTTAACACAGTTGTAGGCTTCATAGGCCCTGAGTATTTATATGATGGCAAGCAAATTATCCGGGCTGCTTTAGAAGATCACTTTTGCGGAAAGCTACTGGGGTTGCCTATGGGTGTGGATGTTTGCTACACCAACCACGCCGAAGCCGACCAGGACGATATGGATAACCTGCTTACTTTATTAGGAGTGGCGGGTTGTAATTTTATAATGGGGATACCGGGTTCAGATGATATTATGCTTAATTATCAATCTACATCATTTCATGATGCTTTGTATTTAAGAAAAACTTTGGGGTTGAAGCCTGCACCAGAGTTTGAACAATGGCTGATAAAACAGGGAATTATTAATGGCGAAGGAGATTTACAGCCGGTTAATTCGTCGCACAAACTGTTATCGGGGATTTTATGAAAAATGAAATAGAAATCCCACAGCAATTATCAGCGCTGCGTGAATTTACGGCGGCACGAATAGCTATTGGAAGGACAGGCAACAGCATCCCTTTAAAACAATCGATGGAATTTAAGCTGGCACATGCACATACAAGGGATGCCGTTTATTCTACACTTGATATTGATGGATTATTTACAAGGTTAAAGGTGTTCGGGTTCCCGGTATTGCACCTGCACAGCCAGGCGGCCAATCGGCATAAATATTTGAAGCGCCCCGACCTTGGCCGGCTTTTGGATGATGATTACAAATATCAACTTAACGGTAATATCGCAAAGCCAGATATAGCAATTATTATTGCCGATGGTCTTTCGGCTGAAGCTGTTAACGGTAATGCCTATAGCTTGTTGAAAATATTGATTCCAAAATTGCTGGATGCAAAATTAACAATTGGCCCGATTTGCCTGGTTGAACAAGGGCGGGTGGCGATAGGCGATGATATTGCATCGGGGTTAAAAGCCCGGTTCAGCATATTATTGATAGGAGAGCGTCCCGGTTTAAGTGCGGCAGATAGTATGGGTGCGTATTTAACCTATAACCCCCAACCGGGGTTAACAGACGAATCGCGCAATTGCATTTCAAACATCAGGAAACACGGGTTAAGTTATAAGCACGCAGCAGACAAAATATTTTATTTGGTTAGCGAATCATTCAGAAGGAAACTGTCGGGGGTGGGATTGAAGGATAACGCCGGGTTATTGGGTGAAAGCTAGAGTCAAGAACCGAGAGTCAAGAGTCAAGAACCAAGAGTCAAGAACCAAGAGTCAAGAAAAAGCCGTTCCAGATAAACCTTACTGCAAACTGCTACTTCTGACTATTTCAAACCTTCGCTCCCAACACAGCACGCCAGGCCCAGCGCGTTAGCATGTTAAACCCTTTCCAGCTATCGACAAACTTAATGATGTCCTTTATACAGGTTTCGCTGAACTTCCTCTTAAAATTAGCAGAAGCAAGTTTATAGACCTGTTCGGGATTTTCCATACCAATGCGCTGGTATATTTCCTTTTTTACATACATGGTGCGCACAAAAAAGATGTTGAATAGGATTACATAGCTGTACAGTGTGCGTTTAATGTATCCGGCTTTAGCTGCGTATTCTTTCAATAAACTTTTGGTAAACAATATATGCCGGCCTTCCTCAATACTGTGCAGATCAAACATTTTCTTGAGTACAGGATAAAGATTTGGAGACTTGCGGGCATAGTTACCATAAACATCCGTTACCAACTCAACCGATACGCTGCCCATAAACAAATAATCAGCAGGCAGGTACTTATTGCTGAATTCGCCAAAAAACTTGTGCATTCCAGATTGCTTTATAGGGCTGCCGCCAATTTTTGCAATAGCCTGTCCAAACATTTCCTGGTGGCGGAATTCCTCAATCAACTCGCGCAGCAAAAAGCGGTGCTCAACATTATCCAGGGGCAGGGTGAGAATATGCCGGGTCATAAAAAGACAAAAAAGGCATTCGCCCCAGGCGTACGATGCAATTACCTGTACCAATTCGTGTCGGCCAAGGTCCAGTTTTTGGGAGGGAGTAAGTGAGTCGTAAATTTCAAGCCCTTGCAGCGAGGTAAGCATTTCGGGCAAAAAGATGTCCCCCGGCTGAGGTTCCAGTTGCCACGGAATATACTTCTCCGGCATCAGGGGATGTTCCTTGCTTATTTTTATCAGCCGTTCAACTTCCTTTGCATCCATAATGCGCTTATTTGTTAAAGAATCAAGAACCAAGAGTCAAGAACCAAAGAAAGCAAAAGACACAAAAAATCACGTTACTTAGCACATGAGACAAACAACTTCTTTTTTATCTTGGCTCTTGACTCTTGATTCTTGGCGCTCCCCCGTTCCTATAAAAGTATACCGTTATTAATGGCTCCCGGTTGCCTATGTAGCAAATAGCTGACCAAAATCTTTAAACGATTTAAACTCGAGCGCATTGCCGGATGGGTCGAGGAAGAATAATGTAGCCTGTTCGCCGGGGAGGCCCTTAAAACGAATGTATGGCTCAATAATGAATTTTATATTGTTATCGCGCAGTCGCTGTTCAAGTTTGTGCCACTCGTCCCATTCCAACACAACACCAAAATGTGGTACGGGTACATCGTGACCGTCGACCGGGTTAAAATGATGTTTAGCTTCTTCGGCCGGACGTGGTTTTAAATGGATCACAAACTGATGTCCATAAAGGTCGAAATCTGTCCAATGGTCTGAACTGCGGCCTTCGCTGCAACCAAGTACCTCGCGATAGAATTTTCGCGCCTCTTCAAGGTCATAAACTGGTACCGCTACGTGGAATGGGGTAAGTTTGCACATTTTTTTGTTATAAAGTTGAAATGTTGTAAGGTTGAAATGTTAGTCGATGCTTTATTAACTTTACAACGTTTCAACCTTGCAACGTCGCAACAATTACTTTACATTATACCTAAACAGTTGCCTGCCTACATTACCGTCTTTGTCTATGCCTTCAACAATAACACGATAGGTTCCAACACCATCGGCATTAAAATACTCCATGGATGCGGCACCGGTTGCATCGGTTACTATGTTTGGGTTCCAGTAAATTGTACTGCGGGTGTCTACCTGGTTGGTTTGGCTTCCGCGCGGGCCACTATAGCGGGGTAAATAAAACGACCGTTTTATAGCGTAGCCCTTGGGTGTAATTGTTACCTCGTTTTTAGAACCAATCAATGCTTTAAATTCAGCCAGTGATATTTTCTGGCCTTCAGGCGCTTTTTTCATATTCACAACAATCGCCCCATTTGTGCCATATGCACTGTTTACCAGTCCAAGTTCATCTTTCAAAAACACCTCGATCGATTCTATTCCTTCACCGTTCATATTTTCCAAATAATTCACATCAACAGGCATGCCCTTTACAAACACCTGCACCGGCGTGCGATTTCCGGACGCATAGTCGCGTTGTATGTAAAAATTATTATCCTGGAAAGTCATTCCAACCGCAAATACCTTTATACAATTCAACAGGTTATTACAGCCCTGCAGCTGATTTGGAGTTATCATATGGTCGGGCAACTGGCTTAAGCTGGATAGGTTGCTATAGTCTTTATGGCTAACAGTTTTTACGATCCGGGTATCCTTGATCACCACCTCTTTTAAAATATGCGAGTTGTTTGCCTGCGCTTTACTGTTTTTTAAGTAAGCGCTAAGTGTACTGTCGATATTCATTATTTCGTCGGGTGTACTGGGGTTAACGTTTATCTTTTGGTAAGGGTCGCCATCAACGCTCAATACAATATCGGCTGAGCGCGGGTTATTACGTGCGCTTATAAATACCTGTGTCGAATCTGAAAATACAAGGTTAGGGAACCTGAACCTGCCATCTACATCAGTCACGGTATTTGCTGAGTAATTTTTATCCTTAATTTGTAAGCGGATGTTCCCCCCGGGCAACCCCATGCCGTTATAAGCCCTCAATGTACCGGTAATAGTAATACCCTGTTCAGGTAAAAAGCTTATCGGCGGGTATTTGTCCGTCATTATGCCATCATACGAAAAACGACGATACCCCTGTGTTTGTAATAATACATCCAGGTCCGCCATCTTTTTTTCATCGGGATGATTAAAGTAATAGTTGGGTTTTTCAATATACCCGGGAATGTCTGCAGTTAACAAAAGGTAGCTTAATATGGTAGTTTCGGCATTATCATCAAATGGCACTTTTGCATCGTCAACAACAGTTAACGAAAAATGACCTTCGGCCGGGGCGCCGCCATTTTTGGCTGCGATACTTAATTTAACTTTCTGCCTGGTAGTATAATCCGGGTGGTCGCTGGCTACCGAAAGATTTAATTGGTCAGGACGCATTACGTAAGCTATTCTTTCGCTTAGGGGCTCGCCGTCATCAGCAAATAACGTTACCTGCACAATACCCGTAGGGAATTTGCTTTTAGGCACAAGGGCCGAATAAACCTGGTTTTGCAGCTTGGTTTGCGCAGCGAAATAAATAATACCGGCCGATTTAGCGATAATGAAGAATGTTTTCCCTTCGTTTTCCTTTACAAATGCAGCGTCCGACAATAGTTTTATTTTCAAATTATCAGGGTCCGAGCTTTCTATATTAATGGTAGTTGCATCAGCGAGTATTTTCGGCATTTCAGGTGTTGCTGTTGTTCCGTCGGCGAAGGTTACATTGGCGGTATAAGTTTTTCCATCCTCTGGCACCAACATAAAGTACCCCATACCCAGGTGTGTCGACGAAAAATCGGCTACAACCTTGCCGGTATTGTCGGTAATAGTGCCCTTAACGTCAATACCCAACCCATCCGGCTTCAGAGCTTTGAACGCAATTTTTGACGGCACACCACCTATCAGCTGCCCGCCTTCGGGAAAAAACTGCATGTCATTCGGTTCAGATACCGGTTTTAATGAGAATTTATTTGTGCCCTGTTTCCTGTCACCCCGGTCAATAACCGTAATTAACTGTGTCGAATCAAGTGTGACGTTTTTAGTGTTTAAAAACGTTATATCCACAAAACCTTTTTTATCGGTAACACCTTTACCTTTTGCTATTTCATCGTAGTCTTTTTCAATGGTCCAGCTTACTTTTTTATCGCTGTATGGATTGCCGTCATTGTCTTTATAGGATATTCCAGCAGTTATTTTCGTCAACTTACCGGTTACCGACCGCTTTAATGAAATGTTCGTCGACAAGTTATTATTTATCGCATCGCCTACAGTGATGTTTTTATTGAAGAAATAGGCTGGGCCTGCATTGTTCATCCAGTTGGTATAAGCTACCACGCGGTAATTCCCTTTCTTAAAGGCGAATTGCGACAGCGGGATATCCGCCCAAGCCACGCTGTTTTTAACAGGTAGCTTCAATGACGTTACCAGCGAATCCTTTGCAGTTAACAGGTCAACGTAAATTACCTTGCTTATGCCCGACGGCTGGTGCTGGTCCATAGTTAAATAGGCCTTAAACCATATAGTGTCGCCAATGGCATAATAAGGCTTATCAAAATGCAGGTAAACGCGCTCGACAGGCATATCTGCGTATAGTTTGGCGGTTTTGGTCATCACTTTATTTAATACCTGCGAATCCTGGGCGGCGGCAGTTAAACAAGCAGATGTAAGCAGGAGCAAAAGTAAATTTTTAAAAAACCTCATGAATATAGTTTAATCCGGATGACAGGGCTAATATAGCCCATTGCCCGCTAAATTAAACAAGATGGTAGCGGGTTTAACATATTTTTACATTTTTAAACAGGAATGTTACCTAACTACCATTTGTATGGTATTGCGGCTTAGTTGCTCCATCAATATGGTTTTGCCGGCTTTTAAGTCGTTTAACCAATCGGTGGAATAATGTCTAACTGTGATTAAGGTTAGCCCTTCGTTATATTTTACGTTAAAATCCTGCGTTAAAGCTTTCAATAGTTTTTTAAACCGTACTTCGTAAAAATCGATACAAACCGAGAAACTGAGCGCCGATGTTTGCATCATATTCACCTTTGCCTGCGTGCCTGCAAACATGCCGAAAATATCACTTAAATGATTTTCAGAAATAAAAGAATAGTCTTTAGCGGATAACGAAACCAACACCTGGTTGTGTTTTAGTATAATCACCGGCTTTAAGAACTGGTTGCGGCCATTTTCTTTAATCACTGTGCCCGGTTCGGTTGGATTGGTAAACGGTTTAACCAATAGCGGTATTTTGGCGTTTTGCAGCGGCTTGATGGTTTTCGGGTGGATAACCGTAGCGCCATAATAAGTCATTTCGATGGCCTCAGAATAGGAAAGCTCATCAAATTTAATCGTATCCTTAAAAAACTTAGGATCGGCATTTAGCACGCCTGGCACGTCCTTCCACGTCGTCACTGACTCGGCACCCAGGCACGACGCGAATATAGATGCTGTGTAATCCGACCCTTCCCGACCCAGGGTAGTGGTAAAGTTTTCAGATGTTCCGCCTAAAAATCCCTGCGTTACCACAATGCCTTTTTGCAATAAAACAGGTATAGCAGCTTTAATACTTTCCTTTGTTTTGCTCCATTGTACTACGCCTTCGCGGTAGGTATTATCAGTGTGGATATAGCCGCGCACATCAATCCATTGACTTTTTAAGCCGGCTTTATTTAAATAGGCATTAACTATGCGCGTTGAAACCAACTCGCCGATAGACACGATCTGGTCATAAATAAAGTCGTAATCATCGTGTGGTTCTTCCTCAATTATCCAGTCAATTTCAACAAATGTGTTGGCTACGTCATTAAATATATTGTCCTGTTTATCAAATAGTTGTTCGATAATATCGTAGTGATACTTTTTTATCTCATCAAAAATGGTGTGCATTTCATCATCGCCGTCAACGTAGGCTTTGGTAAGCTTTTCCAGCGCATTGGTAGTTTTACCCATCGCCGATACCACTATCAAAAGTTCATTCTCCTGGTATAGCTTAACTACGCTGGCCAGGTTAATAATATTATCTGCATCCTTTACCGATGCACCGCCGAATTTGAATACAAGCATTATTTATTGATATTTTGTTAGGGCCCTATTTGCCCGGAATAACTACGTGATCTCTTATGGGTATTAACAATGAGCGGTGTTTATAAATCAGTCGCCATTAATTGCTCTTTCGATAACGATGCATTCAACCAGCCCGCCTCAACAGCGGCGCCATATTTCTTTTGATAAAAGGTTATCGCCGGCTCGTTCCAGTCAAGCACCTGCCAGCTCATGCCGTTAAAGCCAAGTTCGTTAGCCTCCACGATCAACTTGTCAAAAAGTAATTTGCCAATGCCTTTTCCGCGAGCCGCCTCAGTCACTATTAAATCCTCCAGGTATAATCGTTGCCCTTTCCAGGTAGAATATCGGATATAATACACCGCGAAACCTAAAATTAGCCCATCGCTTTCGGCCACAAATGCCTTCCACACGGGGTTTTTGCCAAATCCGGCGTCTTCAAATTCCTGCAGGGTAACGGTAACTTCCTCTGGCGCGCGTTCAAAAAGGGCCAGTTCATTTACCAGTTCCATTAATCGGGGACAATCTTCTTTTTTAGCTATTCTTATTAACACGATTTATATGATTTTATTGATTTACACGATATTAACACGATTTACATGATTTTACGGATTTACACGATTCTTTAGTCCTGTAAATCTTTTAAATCTCTAAATCGTGTTAATTGTTTTTCCAGTGCTTTATCACTCTTTGCCCAAAAATGGTGCTACCCAGTCTTACCATGTTGCTGCCTTGTTCAATAGCAACTTTATAGTCGGAGGACATACCCATCGATAGGGTATCGAATGATTTATCTTTCCTGAAAAAGCTTTGTTTTATACCATCGAAGAATGTTTTCAACTCGTAGTACTCGTCCTTTATTTGCTTTTCGTTATCAGTATTTGTAGCAATGCCCATCAATCCGCGGATTTTTACGTTTTTTAAAGCAGTGAATTCTTCCGAGCGCAGCAGTTCAATCACCTCATCAAACCCAAGGCCGAATTTTGTTTCTTCGTCCGCAATATAAACCTGTAACAGGCAGTCGATAACGCGGTTGTGCTTTTCGGCGTGCTTATTAATTTCCTGCAGTAATTTAAGGCTGTCAACAGATTGTATCATGCTGATAAAAGGGGCAATATACTTAACCTTGTTACTTTGCAGGTGGCCAATCAGGTGCCATTCAATATCTTTTGGTAGCTGTTCGTACTTTTCTACCAGTTCCTGCACCATATTTTCGCCAAATAAGCGTTGTCCTGTGTTGTAAGCCTCCAGCACGTCTTCAACCGGTTTGGTTTTCGATACTGCTATCAGCGTTACGTTTATAAGTTCAGTTTCTTTTTTTAAGCTTTTGATGTTCTCTGCTATGCTCATTAATCCGTAAATTTGCCTAAATGTATACGCCGCTAAATTACAGAATGCATAAATATATCGCCTTGTTTTTTTCAGTATCGCTTTTATTATTTTCGTGCAATGGTGATAACACCCCTAAAGGAATTATAAAACATAAAGAAATGACCAGCCTTTTAACCGAGGTGCACCTGGTTGACGGGCGCATGTCGGGCATATTTCAATCAGCCGACAGCCTGACGAAATATGGTTCGGTTCGCTACGATGCCTTGTTCAAACGCTATCATACCGATTCGGTTACATTTAATAAAAGCCTTAAATATTATGCCAGCCAGCCGGCTGAAATGTCTAAAATGTACGACGATATATTGGCGAACCTGAAATTTAAAACCGATTCATTAAACAAAGCGCAGCGTAAAACCGATTCGCTGAGAAGATTACAAGAACAAAAAGTTAAACCACAATAATGCTTTACCCCGACAATAGTACTGATAAGCTTGGGTTTACCGAGGTAAAGGAACTGATAAAGGCACATTGCCTGAGCGACATGGGCCGCCAGATGGTGGACAAAATACAGGTAATGAATAACTACGAGCAAATACGTAAGTTTCTTTACCAGGCCAACGAGTTTAAAAACATCCTGCAAAATGATGCGCCTTTGCCCATCCATCATTTTTTTGATATAAAGTCGCTTGCTAACAAAGCTAAAATTGAAGGCGCTTTTTTAAGCGAAGAAGAATTTTACCAGGTACAGGCTTCACTGACCACGGTATTCGCAGTCATAGGTTATTTTAATGAGCGCGAAGGTCAATATCCAAACCTGGAAGCTTTGTTCGAGCATTTGCCGATTGAAAAGGCTATCCTCAAAAAGATAGATTTGATTATCGACCAAAAAGGGAAGATGCGTCCTAATGCCTCGCGCGATCTGCTGGACATCACCTCGGGCATTGCCAAAGCCGAACAGGAGGCACGCCGCAAAATAGACCAGATATTTAAAAGCGCCACGGCAAACAACTGGACCGCCGATGGCTCGTTAACCGTACGAGACGGGCGTTTATGTATTCCTTTGCTGGCCGAAAATAAGCGTAAGCTGAAGGGGTTTATTCATGATGAGTCGGCTTCCGGCCAAACTGTTTACATGGAGCCAGAGGAAGTATTTTCGCTCAATAATAAGATCCGTGACCTTGAATTTGAGCGCCGCCGCGAGATTGTTAAGATACTGACTGCCTTAACGGGCGAATTGAGGCCATATGTCCCGTTACTATTGTCGTACCACGGACTGCTGACAAAACTTGATTTTGTACGTGCCAAAGCACTGTTTGCCATTGATATTGAAGGCACCATGCCTGAGGTTGTGAATGAAGCCAGGCTTAAGCTTACAAATGCCCGCCATCCGTTGTTACTGCTGAACTTTAAAAAAGAAGGGAAAACAGTGGTGCCCTTAAACGTGCAGATTGACGAAGGCACACGCATCGTCGTGGTATCGGGGCCTAACGCCGGTGGTAAATCTGTATGTATGAAAACCGTTGGGCTGCTGCAAATGATGGTGCAGGCAGGGTTGCTGATTTCTGCGGCTGAAGGCAGTGTTGCCGGAGTGTTTAAGCAATTATTTGTCGATATCGGTGACGACCAGTCTATTGAGAGCGATTTGAGTACTTACAGCGCGCACCTGTCAAAAATGAAAAACTTTGTGGAGCAGGCCAATGGTAAGACACTGATACTAATTGATGAATTTGGTACAGGTACCGACCCACAGTTTGGTGGCCCGATTGCTGAGGCTGTGTTGGAATCATTAAACCAGAAAAAGGTACGGGGTATGGTGACTACCCACTACTCAAACCTTAAAATATTTGCAAGCCACACCGAAGGGATTGAAAACGCATCCATGTTGTTTAACAATGTTGAGATGAAACCCCTTTACATATTGGAAGTTGGCAAACCCGGCAGCTCGTATGCTTTTGAGATTGCACAAAAAATTGGTCTACCACAAAATGTGCTTAATCTTGCGAAAAACAAAATAAGTGCCGGTCAAAAAAAGGTAGATACCTTGCTGGTTGATTTGGAACGTGAAAAAAAAGAAATTTACGACAGCAAAATAAAACTCGAACGCCAGCAGCGCCAGGTAAATACGTTACTTGCCGAAAACGAGAAGCTGAAAAGCTATTTAGAGGAAAATAAAAAGGCGCTGATCAAGGATGCTAAAGACCAGGCAAAAAATATAATTTTAAATGCCAACAAGCTGGTTGAAAACACGATATCCGAAATTAAAAGCAGCAATGCCGATAAAGAGATAACAAAAAACTTACGCGAGAACTTAAGCCGGGAGTTGCAAAAAAATACAGTTAAACCGGTTGTAGTTAAACCAGCCCAAACTGAAGATGAAGAATTAAAGCCCGGCGACTGGGTAAAACTAACCGACAGCGAAACTACCGGCCAGGTAATAGAATTGATAAAGGATAACGTGGTGATTGCCATTGGCGATTTACGCACCGTGGCTAAAAGAAAGCGGGTGATGAAGGTGTCAAAATCTGCGGTGCCGAAGGAGATACGCAAGAGTTACAGTCAAACCAATGACATGGCCAGCTTTAGCCCAGAGATTGATGTGCGCGGCATGCGGACAGAGGATGCGCTGGGCAATATTGAGCGGCTGTTTGACCGTGCGGTAATGATGGGATTTGGCAACCTGAAGATAATTCATGGAAAGGGTGATGGCATCCTCCGTAAAATGATACGCCAATATTTAAAAAAATACGAACAGGTTGACCGTATGGAAGATGAGCATTTAGACAGGGGCGGAGATGGGATTACTTATGTATATTTGAAATAGAACCTGGATTAAGCAGATTTTTCGGATTTTTCTGATTTGAAATATGAACAGTAGATTTTTAATTTTTTTTAGTGCGATTTTAATAAGTTTAAGCTCCGCTGCACAAACCGCCATTAAATTTAACGACCCGCACATCCACTATATGGGCCGGATTGCCATGCGTGATAGTGCTGCGGAGCTTTCCTGGTCGGCGAATTCAATAAAAATTAACTTTAGCGGTACCGGTGTTAGCGCCACTTTAAGGGATGAACGCTCAGATAACAACTATAATGTGATTATTGACGGCAAAGTTGTCAGTAAGCTGCATCCTGAAAAGGATAAAAAGGATTATGTACTGGCATCAGGACTACCAGTCGGCAAGCACACGCTCGAACTGTTCAAACGCACCGAATGGGCAATGGGCAAAACCTGGTTTTACGGACTAACACTTGCCAAAGGAAGCAAAATATTAGCAGCCCCGGCCACCAAAAAACATAAAATAGAATACTTTGGCGATTCGATTAGCTGTGGCTATGCAGATGAGGATACAACAGGGCAGGACAGGGGCTCCAGCCCTTATGAAAATGGATATATCAGCTACTCTGCGATAACCGCCCGCCACTATAATGCAGAGTTTTACAATACCTCAAAAAGCGGTATAGGTATAACGGTGAGTTGGTTTCCCCTGGTTATGTCTGAAATGTACGACCGGCTGGATGCCACCAATCCCGACAGTAAATGGGATTTTTCAAAATATACGCCCGACCTGGTAATTATTAACCTGTTTCAAAATGACTCATGGATTGTTAAACTGACCGACAACGAGCAGTTTAAGGCAAAGTTTGGTACAACTGCCCCAACCAATGAATTTATTATAAACGCCTACCGCAGTTTCGTAAAAAGCGTACGGTCGAAATATCCTAAAGCAAAGATTGTGTGTATACTGGGCAGTATGGATGCTACCAAGGCAGGCTCGCCATGGCCCGGGTATATTGATAAAGCTGTGGCCGGTTTAAACGATAAAAATATTTACACTCATTTTATTCCCTACAAAAATACCAACGGACATC
The DNA here is from genome assembly GCF_024055575.1 of Mucilaginibacter flavidus. Lineage (GTDB taxonomy): Bacteria > Bacteroidota > Bacteroidia > Sphingobacteriales > Sphingobacteriaceae > Mucilaginibacter > Mucilaginibacter flavidus. Next base: position 174,506 of record NZ_JAMXOE010000007.1, read on the forward strand.
CCAGCGTCAAAGAACAGCAAGCAATGGCTGATGATTTGATTGGATATTTGGATGGTGTAGTTAAATGGTGAGTTGTAATAAAACTATGTAATGCTGAACTTGTTTCAGCACCCCATTTACTAAGTCTGATATGCATGGCGATGACCTTTATGATGAGGTGCCGAAATAAATTCGGCATGACGATAGTCGTTTAGCCTTTCGAACTAATTCACCTTTCTGTATGCTCTGCCTCATCTTCGCCAACCTTTTGCTGGTCGGGTACTTCGTTAGAGCCGGGGATATTGGGTTCGTTTTCGTTATCGGCAGTGCCTTCCTGATAGCCGGTTTCTTCGTGCGGACGGTCGTTCTCGCCATCGCCGCGTTCTTCCGGCTTTTCCGGCTTCGGTGTTTCATTGTGCCAGTTGGCATAAGGTTGAGCTTTGGCATAATCCGGCTCGCCGTCCTGGCTTTTTAATTTAAAGTTGGTATCCTCAGGGTGCTCTTCCGACGGCTCAGTGCGGGCAAAGTAGGCATTAGAGTATCCGGCGTTTTGCGATGGGTTATTCTTATCATCACCCGCCGGTGTTTTACTGTTTTTGCCAAAACTATGGCCGCCCATAGCCTGGCCTTCCTGTACCGGCTTCATATTGTTTTCGCTTTTGCCGTATAAATTCCGCTCGAGGTGTTCTTCAGTTAAATTTTTGTCATCATTAACACGCCATGCCTTTGGTTTATCAGCCGGCTTATTTGGAGAATTGTCCCAATCATCCAAATGCTTGTTGTTGTTAAATTCCATAGTTTGTTTGTTGATGTATAGATAATTACGATTGGGGAGGAGAATTGTTTTCATTAGTTGATAGTAGCTGCGGTTAGTGTTATAAATACAACTATTTCAGCTACTCTTTTTTTAGGCTATGAACCATGAACTATCAACCATGAACTAAAAAACACTAATTTTGCCACACCAATTATAAAACATGAATAAAACAGTTAGCAATGCTGATGAAGCCGTGAGCGATATTCAGGATGGCATGACCTTAATGATGGGCGGCTTCGGCATGAGTGGTCTGCCCGAAAAATGCATAGCAGCTTTAGTTAAAAAAGGAGTTAAGGACCTTACCTGCATTTCAAACAATGCAGGTGTCGACGATTTTGGCATTGGGCTGATGTTGAAACAGCGCCAGGTTAAAAAAATGATATCGTCGTATGTTGGCGAAAACGCTGAGTTTGAGCGCCAGTTGTTGAGCGGTGAGCTGGAGGTTGAACTGATACCACAAGGAACCCTTGCCACCCGTTGCATGGCAGCCGGCTACGGTATGCCTGCAATTTTTACGCCTGCAGGAATCGGTACTGAAGTAGCTATAGGTAAAGAAATCCGCAATTTCAATGGTAAAGAATACCTAATGGAGATGGCTTTTGAAGCCGATTTCGCCATCGTTAAAGCGTGGAAGGGCGATACTATGGGCAACCTGATATACCGCGCTACAGCCCGTAATTTTAATGCAGTTATGGCCATGGCGGGTAAAATCACTATTGCCGAAGTGGAAGAGCTTGTGGAACCTGGTGAGCTTGATCCCAATTTTATTCATACTCCGGGGATTTATGTGCATAGGATATTCCAGGGTGTGAATTATGAAAAGAGGATTGAACAACGCACGGTTCGCAAAAGGACATAACCAAGCGTCATCTGAACGTGCTAATCAGGCACCGATAAACTGCGTGGTGACCTGACGGAAGCTTTTAGGCTGCCACAAACTAAAGGTCCTTGAATGTCCTGCGTAGAGGTTGCTTCGTTCCTCGCAATGACGGATGGGAAATCGGTTGATAATAAATACTATAAGTAAAAAAGCAAATGCTTGACAAAGAAGGAATAGCAAAACGTATTGCTAAGGAAATTAAAGACGGTTACTATGTAAACCTGGGCATAGGTATACCAACGCTGGTGGCTAATTACATTCCGGAAAATATTGATGTGGTGCTGCAGTCGGAAAATGGGTTGCTGGGAATGGGGCCGTTCCCGTTTGAGGGGGAAGAGGATGCTGACATAATTAATGCAGGCAAGCAAACTATTACCATGTTGCCCGGTTCGGCAGTGTTTGATTCTGCTATGAGCTTTGGGATGATACGGGCGAAGAAAGTAAACCTTACGATTTTAGGCGCCATGGAAGTATCCGAAAACGGCGATATTGCCAACTGGAAAATTCCCGGCAAAATGGTGAAAGGCATGGGCGGTGCGATGGACTTGGTGGCATCGGCAGAAAATATAATTGTGGCCATGCAGCATGTAAACAAAGCAGGTGAATCAAAGCTGTTGCCAAATTGTACCTTACCCTTAACTGGCGTTAACTGCGTTAAAAAAATCGTTACTGAATTAGCAGTACTTGATGTATTGCCAGAAGGCGGCTTTAAATTGCTGGAACGTGCTCCTGGGGTGAGTGTTGAAGAAATTAGGAAGGCGACTGCGGGGAAATTAATTATTGAGGGGGATATTCCCGAGATGATAATTTGATTTGAAGATTTGATGGTGTGCTGATTTGAAGATGACGAATGAATACTTTTTGATTTTCAAATTTTCAAATCGGCACATCTTCAAATTAAAACACGCTGCCTTAAATCCCTCGATATCTCCTCCGTAACACAAATAATATCTTCAGCTTTGTGGCTGTTATTTACGATTATCTTATCGCATTCGCCTTTATAAGGCAGCAGGAACTCTTTGTACGCAGGTGTTACATGATTTGCCCATCTGTACATCACATCCTCGTGCGAATAGCCGCGTTCCAGTAAATCGCGCTTAAGGCGGCGTTGCAGGGCGATGTCATTATCAGCTTCGATGAAGATCTTTAGGTCAAGTGTTTCGGCGATCTTTTTAAAGTGAAGAATAAACAAGCCTTCAACAATAATGATGGGTGCAGATTTTATCTCCAGTATTTTAGGGATAGCATCAGGATTATTAAAAGTGTATTCTTTTTTAACTATGGTTTGGCCGTTAATCAGGCTGTCAATGTCTGCCTCAAAATGGTCATGATCGATAGTTGAAGGGAGATCGAAGTTATAGTACATATTTTCTTCCTTGGTCATGTGATGGGCCACAGGAAAATAGTAGTCATCCTGCGATACCAGGCAAACCTCATCCGCAGAAAAATGCTCTAAAAAACACTTCAAAAAAAAAGTCTTGCCGGAGCCACTTCCCCCGGCAATACCAATTATATATGGTTTATTCATTCGGACTACCGTAGCTGATGTTTACATGAAAGCGTTTATCTAAAGCGCCTAATGAGTCGGCAACATTTTTTGTCATTACTAAAATAACATCTTTTGTTGATTCATTGTCTGTAAAGCGGCCAACTACTTTTGCAAAAGTAGTGCGGTTAGTCATTGGGTTGGTGATTTTTATCACGGTGCCTATCGGCGCAGTGCGGTGCAGTACTAATTTTTTGTTGGGATCGAGGCTTGGGTCATCAATCCAGGTTGCAGCACCTTTTTCATTTTTCTCGTAGATGCCGAACTTATTGGCGTTTAAATGGCGGTCGGCGCTGTCCTTCAAAATGGCTGACGGCTGGGTCGAGTCGCGTATCGCTGTTGCTTGTTGTGCAATGGTATTTACAACAGTTTGCTGTGGTTGAGTTTGCGGTGACGCCGGCGGTTGTACCTGTTGTGGTGCACCTGCGTTGCTTATCAATAATACCTGGCCGGGTTGCAGGCTGGTTGACGTTAGGTTGTTAAACTTTGTAAGCTGATCTACAGTAGTCCCAAAACGTTTAGCAATAGAATACAGGGTTTCACCTGCGGAAACCTTGTATTGTGTAGGAGGTGTGGTATCCTGTTGAGGCTGTTGAGCCGGTTGCTGTACAATCTGCTGCTGAGCTGGTTGTGGCGCTACCTGTTGTTGCACAGGTTGCTGAACCGGCTGTGTTGCCTCAGCCGGAGCCGACTCCTGCTCAGTAGCCTGTTCCTTATGTTTGTGTTTTTTTGCTGCCTGGCGTTCTTCTTCAGCTTCGCGCGCCAGCCTGGCCTTTTTCTCTTTTTTGGTTTCTTTGGCAGGCTTCTTTTCAGCTATTTCTTTTTTGCCTTTTTTAAATGGCATATCAGTTGGCACATTTACAATTTTACCTAATGAAAGGGTTGCTTTTTTTGCGCCGTTAAATTTCATCAATACTTCGGGCTTAATGTTATAGCGGTGCCCGATGGAATAATAGGTATCGCCTGCTTTCACCTTAAACTGCACCATTTTTTTGCCATCGTTATTTTTTACGCCGATTGAATCGACTACAGGTTTGGCAAATAATTGGGAAAATGACAATAATGAAAGGGCCAAGAATAGAATCTTAAATTTCATAATTAACTTAGGGTCAGTAATTTATAGGGATAAAACCTTTAGTTCAGTTTTATTTTTTATGTAAATTAAACAATTATTATGCATTATAAACGCCTCCGGCTGGATTTTTTGTATATCAGCATTTAATAAATCTTCATACACCACGCTGCTTCCCTCAAATATGTAGAGTGTTTGTATCAGTTGCCCCGCCTTTAGCGCGTGCAAAGATACAATTCTAAAATTATTGTACTCAAGATAATGCACCCAATTTCCATATGGATGAATGGTAATTAAGCCAGGCGGCAAAAGTTCTGCCGGCAATTGTTCGGGTACAACGATATGATTTTCGGGCTCCGGGAAAATATAGGGTTCGTAAATACGGGTGGTTGTACCGGTTTTTATCTCCGCCAAAAATAATTTGCGCGGCTGCATGCGCGTATCATAAACAACGGGTCCCTTAGCTGTTAAATGGTCGAACGCATGGGTGAAATTGTTCCATAACGTTTGGCTGGTAATGGCATCAATGGCCAGCAGGCCTTTATGGGTTGGCCCGGTTTCTGATTGGTAGTAATGTATAAGTAACACGCCCCCCCAGGCGCATTCAATGCCTGTAAGCCACTGCTCGGACGTTGTTAAATCCTTAAAGTAAAGCTGGCCGCCTTTTAAATCTATCGACCCAAAAGAAACAGACCTGTCCTCATTGTTTCTTATTTCAACAAGCAGGATCTCATTTGCGGCATCAATTTCCATACGCCAGATAGTACCGGCAAATTGCTGATCGACGTGTGGCGATAGTGTCATATTACGTGCAAATATGAAGATAAATTGCGGTGTTACCAGTCCGTTGGTGATTGAAGGGGGAACGGTTCCTGGTTTCCGAGTTCGGAACCCTGATTGGTGAGCCGTTTTTTACAGGTGCATTGTTTTAGATAGCTTTTTGCATTAAAATCCAATAATCCTATAAATCTTATAAATCTTAGTTTAAATTTGGCCTCTTTATAAATTCAAACATCACAAACTATTAATTAATATGAGCAAAGGGGTTGTAAGTAAGGACGAAGATTATTCGCAATGGTATAACGACCTGGTGTTGAAAGCCGATATGGCTGAGTATTCGCCGGTTAAGGGTTGCATGATAATTAAGCCCTATGGTTATTCAATTTGGGAACGTATGCAGGCCGTTTTGGACGGCATGTTTAAAGAAACAGGCCACGTCAATGCCTATTTCCCGATGATGATACCGAAATCTTTTTTCTCGAAAGAGGCCAGTCACGTTGAGGGGTTTGCTAAAGAGTGCGCGGTTGTTACCCATTATCGCCTTAAAAACGATGGCAACGGCAATATAGTGGTTGATGAAACCGCCAAACTGGAAGAAGAACTGATATTACGCCCAACCTCTGAAACTATTATCTGGAACACTTATAAGGGCTGGATACAATCGTACCGCGACCTGCCGATATTGGTTAACCAATGGGCCAACGTGGTGCGCTGGGAAATGCGTACCCGCCTGTTTTTACGCACCACCGAGTTTTTATGGCAGGAAGGGCATACCGCCCATGCAACCCCCGAAGAAGCGATTGCCGAAACCGAACAAATGCTAAATGTATATGCCGATTTTGTAGAGAACTGGCTGGCATTACCTGTTGTGCGTGGTAAAAAAACTGCTAACGAGCGTTTTGCCGGGGCACTGGATACCTATTGCATTGAAGCATTGATGCAGGATGGCAAGGCTTTACAGGCAGGCACTTCGCATTTTTTAGGGCAGAATTTTGCCAAGGCTTTTGATGTGAAATTCACCAATAAAGAAAATAAGCTTGATTACGTGTGGGCAACCTCATGGGGAGTGTCAACCCGTTTGATCGGCGCGTTGATAATGGCCCATTCGGATGATGCCGGACTAGTATTGCCACCAAAACTGGCGCCGATACAGGTTGTTGTTGTGCCGATATATAAGCACCAGGAAGAACTGGACAATATCTCCATGTTTGTAAAAGAACTGACAAGAGAACTGAAAGCTAAAAACATCAGGGTTAAATTTGATAACCGTGATACACATCGCCCGGGAGCTAAGTTTGCCGAGTATGAGTTGAAAGGCGTTCCATTGCGCGTAGCTATAGGCAGTCGTGATATGCAAAACGGCACCGTTGAGCTTGCCCGTCGCGATACAAAAACCAAGGAAACGGTTAACCAGGAAGGTTTGACGGCGGTTATTGAAGTTTTACTGGAAGAAATACAAAGTAATATCTACCAAAAAGCATTAAACTTTAAAGCTGAAAATACCACCGAGGTTGACACGTACGACGAATTTAAACGTATGTTGGATGAGCAGCCGGGTTTCCTGTCAGCGCATTGGGATGGCACATCTGAAACGGAGCAACGGATAAAAGATGAAACTAAGGCTACAATCCGTTGCATACCTTTGGATAATAAGCAGGAGGAAGGAAAGTGTATACTTACCGGAAAGCCGTCGACACAGCGCGTACTGTTCGCCCGGGCTTATTAATTTGAATTTAAAACTCTTTGTCATTGCGAGCCACGAACGAGCGCGGCAATCGCGAACTTTACAGAGTTGCTCTGCGTAGTTCGCGATTGCTTCGTTCCTCGCAATGACAAAGTTTGAGAGAATTTGCATGCATGATTAATATTGGAGTTGATAAATCACGGCATCTTTTCTTTTATAATTTATTGACCGTTAACTCACCAATCATGAAATTCGCAACAAAAGCAATACATGCAGGGCAGGAGCCTGATCCGTCAACCGGAGCCGTAATGACTCCCATCTACCAAACATCAACTTACTGGCAAAAATCGCCGGGAGATAATAAAGGGTTTGAATATTCACGTGGTACCAACCCAACGCGTAAGGCTTTGGAAAGCTGTTTGGCTGCTTTGGAAAATGCAGAGTTCGGCCTGGCGTTTTCGAGCGGAATGGGCGCTACGGATGCAGTAATGAAATTGCTTGCTCCGGGCGATGAAGTTATTACCGGCAATGACCTGTATGGTGGTTCATACCGCATATTCACCAAAATATTCGCAAACTACGGCATCAAGTTCCATTTCCTGGATTTATCAAACCCGGAAATTGTTCGCGAATATGCCAATGATAAAACCAAGTTGGTTTGGATTGAAACACCAACCAATCCAACCATGCAAATTGTTGATATTGCAGCGATAGGTAAAATCACCAAAGAAAAAAATATCTTATTTGCGGTAGATAATACCTTTGCCTCGCCCTACCTTCAAAACCCGATTGATATGGGCGCGGATATTGTAATGCACTCAGTAACGAAATACATTGGTGGCCATAGCGATGTGGTGATGGGTGCTTTGATGCTGAACGATGAGGATTTGTATAAAAGGCTTTGGTTCATCTATAACGCCTGCGGTGCAACGCCCGGGCCGATGGATAGCTTTTTGGTGCTGCGTGGCATAAAAACCCTGCACCTGCGGATGAAGGCCCATTGCGAAAACGGCGCGAAAATTGCCGAATACCTGAAAACGCACCCGAAAGTTGAGAAAATATACTGGCCAGGCTTTACCGACCACCCTAACCACGAAGTTGCCAAAAAGCAAATGCGCGGTTTTGGGGGTATGATCTCCATTGTGCTGAAAGGTGCCGATTTGCAGGAAACTTACCGTATAGCCTCAAACTTTAAAGTATTCGCGCTGGCGGAATCACTGGGTGGGGTAGAATCATTAATTAATCACCCGGTAAGTATGACGCATGGTTCGATACCAAAAGCCGAGCGCGAGAAAGCGGGCGTGGTTGATAATTTGTTGCGGTTGAGCGTAGGGGTAGAGGATGTGGATGATTTGCTGGAGGATTTGAAGCAAGCGCTGAGCCCCCTAACCCCCTGAAGGGGAACGATAGTTCGATATGCTAAAGTACGATATTCAAAAGCTCCCCCTTCAGGGGGCTGGGGGGCTAAAAGCTTTCCTCGATTCAAAAGTAACCCGATACAACCGTCCCGAATTTATTCCGAACGACCCGGTTTCCATTCCGCACATGTTTACCCGAAGGCAGGATATCGAAATTATGGGGTTGTGGGCGGCTGTTTTGGCCTGGGGGCAACGGGTAACTATCGTCAATAAGTGTAAAGAACTAATCACCCTGATGGATGGTGCACCCTATGATTTTATCATGAATCACCAGGAAATTGATTTAAAAAAGCTGCTACATTTTAAACACCGCACTTTTAACGATATCGACACGCTTTATTTTATATCGTTTTTCAGGTATCATTATGAGAATTACGAATCGCTGGAGTCGGCGTTTTTGCCCCCTAGCCCCCTAAAGGGGGAACAGGAACTGGGCGGACAGGAACCTATTGAGAAATACTTGAATTATTTTAGGAACTACTTTTTTTCATTGCCTGATTTTCCGCACCGTACTAAAAAACATATTTCATCGCCATCGCAAAAATCAACCTGTAAGCGGTTGAACATGTTTTTACGCTGGATGGTGCGTAAGGATAATTGCGGGGTTGATTTTGGTATCTGGAAACATATTAAGCCGTCGGAACTGATAGTACCCTGCGATTTGCACGTTGACCGCGTTGCCCGTAAACTAAGCCTCATCAGCCGCAAACAAACCGACTGGCAAACTGCAGTTGAACTAACTCAACGATTAAGGCAATTTGATTCGGCTGATCCGGTTAAATACGATTTTGCGTTATTTGGGTTGGGCATAGAGGAGAAGTTTTAGACTGGGTGTCTTTTTCAAGATTTGACCGATATAATTCCTTGAACTTTTTTTAGTTTTATCGCAATTTAAAAACACGATATCTTTGTCATGAAAGCTCCGCTGCTATTTATAATTCTTTTTGGATTCTTTATTAATATTACCAAAGCTGAAGTAATTAATGGGCCTGCAAATGTTCGCGTGAGTCCAAATAAACAAATTCTTGTTTCTTTAAATGATGGGGTAGACATAGAATGTGGTCTATTGACTAACGGTTGGTTTAAAATCTCCTTCACAATCAAAATTACGAAGCAACAATATGATAAAGGATATGAAGTAAAAAAGGGTGACATTCTGATCGATCAAAAAAATAAAATTATCGGCGCTGCCTTTGGAGATATTCCTACCGGAATGGCTATTCCAGGAACCTATGGAGGTTTAAAAAGCCCCGCTGTTTATGAAATGGAAATTTTGGGTTACGTTCATCAATCCAATATAAAGCTAAACTCAATTCCTGAAAATGTAATAGATTCAACGTTTAAACGAGGCGCGTTCAGTTTTCAATATGAGTCTTTAAGAGGTTTTATGGGGGAAAATCACTTTAAGGCTCAGGGCATCATCAAAAGAACACTCCCTAATTGCGAGGAGTATTGCGTCTATGAAAGCACCGTTATCGATCCCTCTCCACGCTATAGAATAGGGCTAATTTTCGAAAATAGCGAATTAATTGCTATTGAACATTCGAGGGGTGTTAAAATAGGGGATTATAAGGAGCACGTCACTTCTGACGGCAACAAACTTATCATTTTTAGGTCGCCAAAAAACATGGATACTAAATCGTTCCTAAACAAAATAAATATGTCAAGGGCTGGTGCCGATTAAGTAAACATTCAATTCTAAAATCAGTTATATCTTTTAAATGAAAAGCGACTCACAGGCCGCTTTTTATTATTTATCGGTATGCCGGATCACGATATCAGCAGTATTGGGCCCTGTTACATCAATGCGCACTAATTTACCATCTTTAAAATAGTAGTACTTATCCCCGGTCGATTGGAACATCGAGTGGTCGTACTTTTTATAAACCGTTGTATGTTCCGTTTGCTCAATAAGATCAGCGCCTTTGTTGTGCGCCCTGAACTCTGCTTCGGATGTTCCGATAGAATAAATTTGTGTTTTGCAGCCGGTAATAATTGAGAGGGATAGTAAGCCGAAAAATAATAGCTTTTTCATAAATAATGTGATTAGATCTTTAGTAATAAACAAAGCTTTAGCTCTTTGTTGGTTTGACCTGCATCACAGAGAAAGGTTTATCTCTTAATATGTTTTTTGGAAGTATTACATTGGCTAATTTAACAACTGTTTGTTTTTCAGGAAATTAAAATTTCAGCGATTTGATATTATAAACCCTAATCAGGATTATTCACTTGAATTGCATGAGTTAAAATGTCAATGTATTGATAATTAGCATGTTTCATAGCGTTCGGGATGTTCCGCATGTGTGTAAATGGGACGCCTTGCCGGCGTGTAACCTGCTGGCAGGTATTCTCTTTAAACGGCCTGCATCAACTACAAGCCTGCAAAATGTGTGGAAGGAATTCCCCGATAATAACTTAATTGTTTGATAGTCAATACATTAATTATTGATAAAATTTAAGTAATTGATAATCAGTACGTTACATAGTGTTCGGGGTGTTCCGTGTGTAAAAATGGAACGCTTTGGACCGCATAAAGTGAAATTATAAGTTATGCAACAACAAGCTCCTTGTCCATTTTATAGTCTTCAATCTCGTTCATAAACTCCATCGCATTTATTAGCTTTTTGCCACCAAAACCTTCTATAAAAGCCTTTACCCACTTTATGTGGATATTTTTATAAGTGAGTTTATTATACAGGTACACTGATAAGCCGATAAAAAGCGCGACTACAGTAAGGTTGATGATCCAAAAAGTACTCCCGCCATGATCAACCAGTTGCTGGCTGTACCAAAAGGTGCACCAAAATGGTGTCTGCAATATCATTATTCTGCCCGAATTACTTAAGGACGCCTGTATGGTTGCCAGCTTTTGCTGTGCAAGGGTAATGTTATCGGCAACGTTTACCTTGTCGAGCAGGGCAAGGTGCCTGATATAAGTTGCCACTGCAAAAATATTAAACAGGGCAATAATACCCATCGAGCCGGCGAAGTAAATATTGCGGTAGCCGATTATCGTCCAGAATACTAAAAATAATACCCAAAGTATGCCAAACACTACCCCGGTCACCTGGTTGCGGCGGAAAGAGTTGATGTTGCTTTCTGCCTTTTGGGCCTGAAGTTCATTCATTATTTTTTGATTAAGCTGCAGCGATTTTTCAAGCTTTAAATCGTATTTATGCCATAGTTGTTTTATATCCAGTTCTTCCATTTCATTGGGTGTTTATTTTTGAAAACCTTTGTTTTAATTGTTCTTTTATCCTGTTTATTTTGGTGCGAATGTTTGTTTCGCTTAACCCCAATATTTCTGCCATTTCTTTACCGCTTTTTTCTTCAAGGTATAGCAGCATCAGTGCCCGGTCGAACTCTTTCAATTCGCTGATGAATTGGTGTAAAAGGCTGAGCTCATATTCTTTATCGCCTTTGTCGTTCTCATCAGCAAACGCAATAATGCTGTCAGGCATAGGGGTTATCAGCTCTTTTTTTCTTTTTTCCTGCCGATAGGAAGCTATCGCCACGTTCAACGCGACCCGGTACATCCAGGTAGAAAGTTTGCTTTTTTCATCGTAGCTGGCAAAAGAGCGCCACAACTGCAGGATGATTTCCTGCATAAGGTCTTTTTTATCATCCTCGTCCTTTTTAAACGAATTGGCAATTTTGTAAATGATGCCCTTGTGCTGCTCAATTATGGATAAAAATTGTTCGTTTTGCTCAGGCGTGCCCATTTGTTTGCATATACTTTTACTAATTTAATTGTTAATTACAGGTAATTAGTAGCGCGGGGGAAAAGAATGTCACAAATAGATTTAAAATTCTTTTAAATGCAGAAGCCCAGAATATGGACCGGTCTTTTATAACCCTAGGGGACATAAAGTATTGTGTCTCTACTGCTGGGAACACGTAACGCTCATGACCTTACCTGGCGGTGGCAAAATTGGCTTTAATGAAGCGCACCACGAACTGCCATAGGAATGTAAACTATAAAAGTTTCCTGTTTTTATTTAAAATATTTGCGTAGGCCGTTCGTCATGCTAATAAAGGCGACACCAAACAATTAACGCCTGCCGCAATTTAACATACATGAAAACACGACTTCCGTTTATTTTATTGGCATGGATAGCTGCCGATTTCTACTTTTTTAAAGCTGTTGAAACACTCACAAACAATCAATTTATTTTATGGGGATACTGGCTGGTTGATTTATTGCTTGCCTTAGGGTTTGCAGTTTTGATGAGCCGTGGTCGCGGTAACAGGTCGCCAGTCAATTTGATTGCCGCCCTGATGGCCGGCACACTACTTGCTTTTGTACCTAAAATTTTGGCAATGCCGGTTTTGTTGGGGGAGGACATTACGCGGATGTTCAGAAGCTTTCCGCCACGGAGTATTTGGGCAAGCGAACTTGCTGTATTTGTCGCCCTATTTGTTTTTATAAGTTTACTTTACGGCATGACCGGCGGGCGGCACCGTTATAAAGTCCACCGCGTAACCCTAAAGTTTGATGATTTGCCAAAGGAATTTGATGGCTTCACGATAACCCAATTATCTGACATCCACGCCGGCAGTTTCAGCAGTCGAAAAGGCGTTGAAAAAGGGGTTTCGTTGGTAAATAAACACAACAGTGATTTAATTTTATTTACCGGCGACCTGGTGAACAACAAAGCAAGTGAGATGGATCCATGGATGGATACTTTTGCTAAACTGGATGCCCCATTTGGTAAGTATTCAGTTTTGGGCAACCATGATTACGGCGATTATACCAGTTGGGAAAGCGAGGAGGCAAAAACGACTAACCTTGTAAGATTAAAACAAGTACATAAAGAAATTGGGTTTAATTTATTGCTGAACAATTCCGTTCAAATAAAAAAGAACGGCGCCGCTATAGCTTTAATAGGAGTGGAGAACTGGGGCAAGGGCGGTTTTCATAAATATGGCAGCTTAACCCGGGCAGCGGCAAATGTGGGCGACGATGAATTTAAGATCCTGATGTCGCACGACCCCTCACATTGGGAGGCAAAAACACTGGAACACGAAAAGCACATTAACCTTGCGCTCGCCGGGCATACGCATGGCATGCAGTTTGGCATCGAGTTGTTTGGTTTTCAGTGGAGCCCGGTAAAATATATGTACCCCCAGTGGGCGGGTCTTTACGAACGCAAGGGCAAATACCTGTATGTTAACCGCGGCTTTGGCTTTTTGGGTTTTAAGGGCAGGCTGGGCATTTGGCCGGAGATAACTGTAATAACATTGAAAAAGAAATAACACTTTGTTATCTTTCCGCAAAAAAAATAACATGAAAGTTGTTAGGGTTATGTACACGGTGCGGCCTGAATATGTCGCAGTCAACCAGGTCAATATCGCAGGTATCGTCGCGGAATTAAAACTACTCAATCATCCCGGCATAAAGAATGGTGCATGGTTGCTACCCGATGGTAAAACATTTATGCATTTCGACCAGTTAGAAAACGAGGCTGCGCATGAGGTGCTAACCTCACTCGAATCGTTTAAAAAATTTGCTACTGAACTGGAAGCAAGTGGGATGGAAGTTGAACCAACGCTGGAACTGCTTACGCTATCTGCGTCCACCGAAACGTATTTCGACTAACCTATGCTGCAAAACCGCGTAGACCCACAAGGAAATATCATCACCACCAGCGCACGCGGCGCCTGGCTCGGCAACCGTGGCCAATTGCACGGTAAAGGCAAAACTATATTACGGCCGTTTAAGCATAAGGCCTGGATTATTTGCGTGCTGCAATTTAAAAACAGGCACAGGCAGGTAATGTCGGCAGGACTATGGACGGAATTGTTTTTCTTGGATGAGGCTACGGCCTTTGCAGCAGGCCACCGGCCCTGTTTTGAATGCCGGCGCGAACACGCCAATCGTTTTAAGTCGGCCTGGCTTAAAGGTAATCCCGGCTACGGGTTCTATAAAAAAACATCTATTAATAAATTCGACGATATATTGCAGGGCGAAAGGATTGATGCAAATAACGAAAAAGTAACCTTTGAAGCAGATATTAACGATTTGCCGGATGGGACTTTTGTACAGCTTGACGACGAACCTTATCTGATTTCAAACCATTTAATCCATCATTGGACGCCGTTTGGCTACGATAAAACCGCATCTTTCCTTTCATTATCAAAAGTAACTGTGCTCACGCCAAAATCTACAGTCGCGGCGTTCAGGGCGGGGTACAGACCACAACTAAAAATTGACAGTTAGTAAAACTGTTTTGAATTTGTTGATGTTTTTATAAAACGAAATAAAAAGCTACCTTTCAAAATCAATAACACCCTATAAAATCAACCAAAAATATTAAAATGAAAAAATTATCGATGTTCGGCCGTAAGTATGTTCCCCGTTTTCTGCAGTCGCAAATTATGTTGCTGCTGGTGCTTTGTTCGGCCACCAGGATTTTTGCCCAGCATGCAGAAATGAAAAAAGACCCGGATGTAATTGGGCGTTGGGATTTAACGATTGACAAAGATGGCAAGGGCATACCATCGTGGCTGGAAGTGCAAAAATCGGGCACACATACGCTAATCGGTCGTTTTTGCTACGCTTTCGGTAGCGCCCGGCCTGTATCAGAGGTTAAAGACAATTTTGGCAAATACAGCTTTTCTATCCCGCCGCAGTGGGAAGACGGCAAAAGTAATATGGATTTCCAGTTCGAGGTAAAAGGCAACCAAATTAGCGGCACGATGGTTTATGTTGATGGTGCGACTTATAATTGGACAGGCGTACGCGCACCGGCTTTAATTCGCTCTAAAGCCCCGGTTTGGGGGCCGGCAGTGGCACTGTTTAACGGCAAAAACACCAAAGGCTGGCATGCTGACGGCGAAAAAAACCAGTGGATAGCTGAAAAAGGCATTTTGAGGAGCCCGCATTCAGGCGCGAACCTTTTAACTGATAAAACTTACAAAGATTTTAAACTACACATTGAATTCCGTTATCCGCAGGGAAGCAACAGCGGCGTTTACCTGCGCGGTCGCTACGAGTTACAGGTTATCGATACCAAAAGCGGTGAACCTGAGCCAATAAACTGCCAGTTCAGCGCCATTTACGGATTTTTGCCGCCAAACAAAATGATGGCGAAGAACCCGGGCGAATGGCAGTCGTACGACGTTACGTTGGTTGGCCGCATGGTAACTGTTGTAGCTAATGGAACAACAGTTATAAGCAACCAAATAATACCCGGCATAACAGGTGGCGCAATAGACAGCAAGGAAGGCGAACCCGGCCCGATATTTATACAAGGCGACCACGGCCCGATTGACTACAGGAATATAACGATCAGGGAAGGGAAATAAACCTTAGATCAATAACAAAAAATGCAACACAGAGGTAAGTCGATCCGCCCGTTTATTGGTGCCGAAAATTTTGAAATATCGCGCAGTTTTTATCGTGACCTCGGTTTTGAGGAAACGGTGCTGTTTCATAATATGTCGGTGTTTAAATCAGGCGGATTGGCTTTCTATTTGCAGGACGGTTATGTAAAAGACTGGGTAGACAATACCATGATTTTTATGGAAGTCGACGATGTTGATAAATTTTGGGACGACCTTGTGAAGTTAGATCTTCCCGGAAAATATAAGCGCGTAAAACTAACACCTGTTCGTGCGTTTGACTGGGGTAAGGAATGTTATGTACACGACCCTTCGGGGATATTGTGGCATTTCGGGGAGTTTAGTAAGTAAGGAGTAAGGCCAAGCGGCTTTATTTCGATATATGTCAATATCGGTTCAATTCGGATTTGTTGTATATTTATACATGTCAACCGACGATAAATCTGCACAATTTTATAGGCTGAGAGCAAAAGAATATGCTGCTCACGTTCGAAATCGGAAAGAATCCGTCTACCATGCGTATTACGAAAAGCCGGCAATGTACGCGCTATTACCCAATATTGAAGGTAAAACCGTACTAAGTGTGGGCTGCGGGAGCGGGGAAGATAGCATATACCTCAAAAAGCGTGGAGCGGCAAAATCGGTAGGTATTGATATGATCGATGAGATGATCAAGATCGCTGAGAATTCATATCCTGAATGCGAGTTCCATATCATGGATATGGAAGCAATCGACTTCCCGGACCATAGTTTTGATTTCGTATACTCAAGCCTTGCGATCCACTATGTAGAGGATTGGAGCAAAGTATTTGTACATATATATCGCATACTGAAACCAAATTCATCATTTCTTTTTTCATGCGGGCACCCGCTGCGGTTTGCAATGGACGATACCGGCAGCGAAGAATTCTTCACGCGGACATTACAGATAAACGAAAAGATAGACACCCGCGAAGTAACAATCACAGGAGATTACTTTGCAAAAAGAAAAACGATTGACGCCCTTGGCAAAAACACTGCGAACACCTGGACCATGCCAATTGGCGATATTTCCACGGCAGCTACGGACGCCGGCTTTCTTATCGAACGGTTGGTAGATCCCCGTCCGTTAGAAGAGCTCAAAGAGATAGACCCGCAGACTTACTACCGGCTACGTAAGATACCGGAGTTTTTGATATTTAAGTTGAGAAAAATGTGACGGATGCCTTCAACCGTCCATCAAATGCCTCAAATACGCCTCCGGGTTATCCAAAAACGATTTGGTGAGATAAAAGTGCTCCGTATTTTCGTAACTCGTCTCGCGCACACCACTTTCATCAAACTGGTAAATAGTGGCGCCCGGGTAACAAATTAGCATCGGCGAGTGGGTAGCTATTATAAATTGCGCCCGGCCGCTTCGGTCAAGTTCATGAATTACCGACATAAAGGCCAATATCCTTGCCGGCGACAAGGCGGCTTCAGGCTCATCAAGGATATAGATACCCGACTCGAACTGGTTATTAAATAAAGAAAGGAACGATTCCCCATGCGATTGTTCGTGGAGTGAACGACCTCCATAGGCCCGAAGCAAACGAGGATCGTCGGCAGCCAGCTCATCAATATAGGAAGCGAAATTGAAAAAACTTTCTGCTCTCATGAAGAAGCCTTCGTTTATCCTGCGCGGAGACCAAGCCAGCTGCAGGTACGGTGCCAGCGCCGATTCGTACCCTTCAAACCGGTGGCCTGTATTTAAATTGTGATTCCGGTTGCCGCCCTTGAGGCTAAATCCGCATTGCTCAGCAATAGCTTCCAGCAAGGTCGACTTTCCGGAGCCGTTCTCGCCCACAAAGAATGTTACGTTACTATCCAGGCAAAGCCTTAAGCCATTATTAAGGCTCGGGATATGCTGCAGGTAAGTGCCATCCAGCAGGGAAGGGTGGGATATGCGGGATAAAAATGGCATGGGTTATTTTTTAGCGCTTCAAAACAAACTTACGATTCTTATTTTATTTAAGGAACTGATAGTACGCCATCCAGTGATTTACGATGACCGGCTGGCTATCCCTAAGCATCGCAAAGTTTGTTAGCATGGTGAAATACGTCCGCAGGCCCGGCAAAATCCAACAACAGATCACCGGACATTACTACGATAGCGATTTTCTTTCTACCCATAAGTCAAAATTAAAACATTGTATTCCTGTCTCAAAGGACATAAAATATACAATTTAGGCCATAAAAATAAAACGCTCCCGATTCTCAGAATGGTTTTATATTCCAGTCCGTCGAAAAATCGAACAATTTTGGAGGATTGAAAAAGTTCGCATAATTACATTCATATTCTAATGATTAAATTAGCGACTCAATTACAATTGACGTGTCAAATATTATTCCGGCAATAACTAAAAGTATTTTTACCTATAAGCAACATAAGGACATTGCTGAAATTTTAAGCAGCCCGATCGTCATTCAAAAATTGCCGATTGTAGGGGAGAGCAAAATTTTCAAAAGTGCTGCGGAAAGGTACGGACACGTAATTATCAAGCTTAGTCTAGAAACAGACGAAAATATTATAAGTAGGGGCGGCGGATATTATAGTTATGAATGGATACCGGAAACAACTGATGTGAACGGAAGCGATGTAATCATTCCTTTAAATAATTCATTTGAAAAACATATAATAGATGAAATAAAAGTATTTGCAACCTTATTAGAAATCTTAAATAAAAACACTACGCATTTACGATTTAGCGTAATAGGCGGAAGTTACAGAATTACTGAAAAGACTTTTTTTGAAGTTGCTACGATAGAAGCAATGATACAAATATTTAAAAAGATGCGTCAATAATCAACAAAGCCCCAATACTTTCGTATCGAGGCTTTGTACCCAGAGCCGGGGTCGAACCGGCACGGCCTTGCGACCACAGGTGTTTGAGACCAGCGCGTCTACCGATTCCGCCATCTGGGCATTTTTGTTTCGGTAGTTTTCCGCTAAAAGCGGGATGCAAATGTATTTAAACTCTCCTTAATTCGCAACAGGTATTTTTGTCTAAAATATAAATCTGCAATTTTATTTAAACGGTCCTCTTTGGCAGTATCGTCCAGTTGTTCGTATCCTGCGGTTCGTGTCGCAATGCTTTCGTCAATATCTCCCTCAATAGCAAGTACTTCGGCGGTGATGTGGCCTAAGGCATCTGCATCGTCAACTTCCATCAGGCGTTCGTTAATGTCCATCATTTCCATTAAAAAATCTGATGGCAGCTGTGGTTTTGCGCCGTCTTCGAGCAAATTATGGGTGCGTAAAATGTATTCCAGGCGCTTGTATGGGTCGGAAAGAGTGTTATAAGCCTTGTTATTTATGGTAGATAGCTCCAGTATTTCCCGCTGTTTTTCGTCACTTTCGTTAGCATGAAAATCCGGGTGATACTTTTTGCTCAGCTCGTAAAATTTCTTCTTCAGCAAAGCGACGTCTGGTGTGAACGATTCAGGGATACCGTAAAATTCAAAATAATTCAAACTCATGGCACAAATTTGCACGAATTTTATCGAATTACACGAATTAAAAGAGGTAACATGAAATATCACAAATTTAGTGCGAGTGCATGCAAAGCGAATACAGTCGAATTATTGGAGTTATAAATTCGTGTAATTCGTTGCAATTCGTGACACTTCGTGTAATTCTTTATCTTTGCTCATTATATCCCACACTTATGTTATTTGAACAAATGCGGCAGAAGCCGTTTTTTATATTGGGCCCCTGTGTAATGGAAAACCAGGAGCTGCTTTACACAGTAGCTGAAAAGGTTGCAGAGGCGGGGCAGAAATACAATGTGCCGGTAATTTTTAAATCATCGTTTGATAAGGCTAACCGTACTTCGATACACTCGTACCGTGGCCCGGGCCTTGAAAAAGGCATGGAAATGATGCTGAAAGTTAAAGAACGCTTTAACCTTCCGCTGATTACTGATATACACGAAAGCTACCAGGCAGCCATTGCAGGGGAGGTGTTCGACATTTTACAAATTCCGGCATTTTTATGCCGCCAGACTGACTTATTGGTTGCTGCAGCTAAAACCGGCAAGATTGTTAATATTAAAAAAGCGCAGTTCCTTTCGGGGCAGGATATGTTTTACCCGGCACAAAAGGTGGCTGAAGCCGGGAATTCGCAGGTTATTTTAACCGAACGTGGAAATACATACGGCTACAATAATCTTGCAGTCGATTTCAGGAATATTTATGATATGAAGAAATTTGGTTACCCGGTTTGTATGGATTGTACCCACTCGGTACAACGTCCGGGCGGTGCTGGTGGTAAGACCGGAGGCGACCGTACTTTTGTGCCCATGATGGCGCTTGCTGCAAAAGCGTTTGGCGCCGATGGTTATTTTATGGAGATACACCCCGATCCGGACAACGCCCTAAGTGACGGGCCGAATATGGTTAAGTTACAGGATTTGGATAAGGTAATGGCGCCGTTAGTTAGCTAATATGAAAGATATCGCTAAAAGGGTTTTCGATACCGAGATAGAGTCGTTGCGTTTTGTGGCCGACGCCATTGACGACGAGTTTAACCGTGTAGTTGACGCCATATTAAATGCTACGGGTAAACTGATAGTAATTGGAATTGGCAAATCGGGTATTATCGGTAAAAAAATAGCAGCGACTTTTGCCAGCACGGGTACGCCTAGCTTTTTCCTGCATCCCGGCGAGGCATTTCATGGCGACCTGGGCATGGTTGGCGCCGACGACATGGTTATCCTGATATCATATTCGGGCGAAACCGATGAAGTGTTGAAGTTGATCCCATTTCTGGAATGGAACAAAAATGTGATCATTGGCATAACAGGCAATCCAAATTCAACCGTTGCTAAAAACAGTAAATACCATTTAAACATTTGTATCAAACAGGAGGCCTGCCCGCTAGCCCTCGCACCCACATCATCAACCACGGCAACTTTAGTTATGGGCGATGCATTGGCGATAGCGTTGATGGAATCGCGCCAGTTTCAGCATGAGGATTTTGCACGGTTTCATCCCGGAGGTAGCCTTGGGCGCAAATTACTGGTACGGGTGAAGGATTTAATGCGGACGGACAAACTGCCTTTTATCAATGTTGATGCATCGTTTACCGAACTCTTATTAAAAATGAGCGAGGGGAGGCTAGGTATGGTTATTGTTGGTGATATGGACAAAGTGGAAGGAATTGTGACCGACGGTGACCTTCGTCGTGCCCTTTTTAAAAACCCCGATACCAGCCAGCTTACCGTTGAAGGCATGATGACCCAAACACCGGTCTTTATCAGCGAGACTGAATTTATAAACCGCGCCGAGCAATTAATGATTGACAAAAAGATAACCACAGTTTTGGTGGGATCATCTCACGATAGGAAATTGAGTGGGATTTACCAGATATATAACCAGTAGTCCGAAAGTCCGCAAAGTCGGAAAAGACCGAAAGACGAAAGAGGAGCGCTGATGTCAATTGCCATTTTACAACCTCCACAACAACTACAACTTTTTAACCCAAAATGCCCCTTTACCACGATCAGTTAAACAGGGAAGTTAATTTGCCTGCACTGCCTAAGCGGATAATATCGGTGGTACCATCGCAAACGGAGTTATTGTTTTACATAGGTTTGGACAAAGAGGTTGTTGGCATCACAAAGTTTTGCATCCATCCAGCGGATAAATTTAAATCGACCACAAAAATTGGTGGCACCAAGCAGTTGGATATCGATAAAATTAAGTCCTTAAAACCTGACCTTATTATAGCCAACAAAGAGGAAAACGAACGCGGTCAGCTTGAGGAATTGATGCAGTATTTCCCGGTTTGGATTAGTGATATTTATGATCTGCCCGGCGCGCTTGATATGATTACCAGGGTAGGGGAATTGGTTGGACGAAAAGTTGAAACCGCGATATTGACCGATACTATCTTTCAAAAATTTTGTGAGCTGAAACCAGCACTGTCACCTTTGCGCGTTGCCTATTTCATCTGGCGCAAACCGTACATGGTTGCCGGGCCTGACACCTTTATCGACAAGATGCTGCAAAAATGTGGCTGGGCAAATGCTTTTAATTTGCCGCGATATCCCGAAATTGATGCGGGTATGCTCCGCGATGCCAGGCCCGATATAATTTTGCTTTCATCAGAGCCGTACCCGTTCAAAGAAAAAGACCTGGCCGAACTTAGGGCGTTAGTACCATTCGCAACTGTCAAACTGGTCGACGGAGAAATGTTTTCGTGGTATGGTAGCCGGCTATTGGAGGCGCCGGCGTATTTTAACGCGTTGATGGCCGAATTGATTTAGATTGTTGCTAATTTAGCAGTAACTAGCAAGCCGAGCCCCGTGAAGAAATTAAGAACCTTAACCGGAGTTATTATTGTTTCTTTTTTTGCGGCTTGTCAGCCAGGCGTACAAAAAGGTGCTGCCTTATCACGAATCTATATTAATTACATCAGGCGACTTGGGCTTTTAGCGGGCGACGAACATATCATCTTATTTGATTCCCAATACAAAATAAAAGTTTCGGGGAACTTCTTTACAAACCGGCGCATTGCAGCCTATTGGACAGATGAAAATGACCCGGCTAAAAGTTACATTAATTACGCTTTTTACCCGGATATCGATTCCATAAAAAGGCGATATTTCAAAGTGTCTGCCGATGTCTCCTACCTCGAGGTTTATAAATCCGACGGTGAAAAATTCAGGGTATTCGTAAAGGCCGACAGCGCTGCAACAAAGTGCTTTTTTAACAGCGCGGTGTTAATGTGGGAGAAAAGAAAGCTGGCAGCATTAAAATACACAATGCAACAATAAAAAGCATATGAAAATCATCATCATCGGTGCCACAGGCGCTATAGGCAAGCACATAATAGCGGCTTTGCAAAAAGACCACGAGTTTATAACTGCAGGTTCAAAAAGCGGCGATTTAAGGGTTGACATCTCGGCTGAATAACTACAAAACTGAGTTTCGGATAACACCGGTGCAAAAGAACTGAAAAAAAGAGCCGCTTCATAAGTAATTATTAAGCGGCTTCTTTTAAAGCCCTGATATCAACTTAAATCCAATAAAAAACTAAGCCAAATTGACCGGCTTTAGTTCGGTGCGAAACCTGTGCAGGAGTTAGAACACCTTGAAAGTATTTTGGGAAGTAATGGAGGAAATTATTAGCTTAGATATGAATTATAACGCTACATGAAAGCATTTTCAATATTAATCTTAGCATATTTATTATGCACCTTTAAAGCTACGGGCCAAGAATTTAATAAATCAATAAACAAGGATTCTCTTCTTAAAACCATAATAAAGGACATGTCTGAAAGCAATAAGAAAGAATTTCTTGAAGCATATAATTCAGGTAATGAACAATCAAAAGAATTTCTATTGTTTATGTACTCAATGCCTAAGAGTAGTAAAAAAGAATTAACCCAAAATATCGATTTGAACTATGAAAAAATCAACGCCTTAAAAACCCAATATACCAGATTGGTACCTGCTAATTATACAGTTTCAATAGAATTTAATCCTGAAAATAAAATTGTAAGCACTAAAGAAACTATAGATTTTAAAATAATTACTCTTAAAGATAAAGAGACCACCGTCACCCAAGAATGGAATTTAGAATATAATACTCCAAAGCTTAACTCGATGCTAGCTATGCTTAAATGGACTAATGAAACGTTAACCAGTATTAAAAAATTACTTAGAGCTGCTAATTGCGTTTCAATTGAAAACGGGCAAATAACAACGATAGGTTTTGCCAGGAGTGGCATGGGTAAATATTCATATTTACTATTTGATAATAATTTAACTGCTGCGCAGGTTAAGCAGTATAATGATGGTTGCAGCTATATCTATTACAAGAATAACATTGTCTTGGAATATGGAGGCGGTGCCGTAGGTCCGCAATGTTTTCCAAATTGAAAAAAGATTGTTGCACAAAGAAAGCTGCTAACTTATTCAGTTAACAGTTTTTCTATGCTGAAGAAGGGATTATGTTTAGAACACGTTGAGGGTATTTTGAAAATTATTAGTAATATTTCGCTTCAATAACAACTTAGACGATATGTTATCATACATCGATTTCAGCAAACGATTTGGTGCTTATTTATCTGATCCAGAGTTTCACTCATTTTTGGAAAGCACATTTACCGATTTAACAACTTATAATGTTTCACAAAGCGAGTATATGATTTCTGAGAATACGGGAATAGAATTAGGGTATGAATCAGGGAGATTTCTTAGGCACTCCCTTTTTAATTGATCATTACAAGCTTGATAAAACGGTTATTAGTATCGATTACTTTTTAAACTATTCGATTAAACATTTTCAAATCCGGGATAATGATTTACTTCTAAATTTAAAATTATAAGTAAACTTGATTTAAATAAAAAAGCCGCTAACTTTTTCAGTTAACGGCTTTTTTGTGCGGAAGAAGGGACTCGAACCCCCACGCCTCGCGGCGCCAGATCCTAAGTCTGGTGCGGCTACCAATTACGCCACTTCCGCAGTTAGGATTTTTATGAGGTCGCAAAGATAGACTAAAATACTTAATTAAGAAAAGTTTTTTGCTTTTCATTTTATCTGTTTAACATACAGGCCCTTAATTTTCATTCGGTCTGTCAATTCCTGGTTTTCAGTCCATGGGCCGGCTAAGATCCATTTTGGAGACTTGAAGCCGGATTAACCATTAAAGTATAAACTTTCCCCAGGACGTAAATCAGGAAGCATTTGATAATCAGTATGTTTCACAGCGTTCCGGGTGTTCCATGTGAAAAAATGGAACGCTATGCATCTATGCTGCTGGTTCTAAAATCAACACCGGCTCTAACCTGGTAGTCACCCCAATCCTGTTCCATGCATTAATGGTGATAATTGCCATTATCAGTTGCGCTAAGTAAGTTCTATCAAACAAGCCAGCTGCGTTGCTATAAGTTTCGTCGGATACTTTGCCACTTATAAGGGTTACTTCTTCGGTAAGGGCTAATATTGCGCGTTCCTGCTCGTCAAAAAAAGGTGTTTCGCGCCATGAAGTAAGGCCGTAGATACGTTGTTCTGTTTCGCCGGCTTTGCGGGCATCACGGGTGTGCATGTCGATACAGTAAGTACAGCCGTTAATCTGCGATGCACGGATTTTTATTAAATCCTTGTGTTTTGTGGTTAAACCGGTGCTTTCAATGTAGTTTTCCATCGCCAGCATGGCCTTGTATCCTGCCGGGTCGGCCTGGTTGATTTTGATTCTGTTGCTCATTTCTTTAATGTTTTGATAAAGCAAAGTTGCACATCAAACACCTCTCGAAAAATGAACTGTGGTTAAGAAATTAAGACTTTTTTGCCCGCAACCGGCTTGAAAATTGCGGCGTAAAGCCAAGATAGGATGCCAGCATATATTGCGGCACCCGCTGTACAAAATCGGGAAATTGGCTGGTAAAGCTGCGGTAGCGTTCTTCTTCAGTTTGGTTAAATATAAAACCTATACGGCGCTGTGCGGCCACATAAGCCTTTTGCATCATTATGCGAAAGTAGCTCTCAAGGTGAGGTATTTGTTCGCACAGTATTGCCCTGGTTTTTTCGCTCAGAAAAAGTAATTCAGATGCTTCTATGGCCTGTATATAACAGTTTGCTGGTCGACCGCTGGCTATACTGTCCTGGTCGGCTATCCACCAGTTTTCAATTCCAAATTGTAATATTTGCTCGCTTAGCTTGCTGTTAATGAAGTAGAGGCGCAGGCACCCATTTACCACAAAATAATTGCCCAAACAGTGTTTACCGGCTTCCAGCAAAAACTCCTTCTTTTTTAACTTTTTGGGTGCAAGGTTTTCACATAATAGTTTTTCTTCGGCAGCTGTGAGGCTTACGAATTTTTTTATATGTGTAAGGAGTTCGGAGTACATATTTATCGGGTGAAGATTTATGAAGTTTATAAAACTTCGTAAATCTGGTGGAAATCTTATTAATTTACAAACATGAAAACAATTCGCTGGGGAATATTAGGTGCGGGGAGAATAGCCCGCAAGTTTGCGGCAGATTTAAAGTTTGTTACTGACGCGGAACTAATCGCAATTGGTTCGCGTTCACAGGAAACCGCTGAGGAATTCGGTGATGAATTTGATGTAAAATATCGTCATGACAGTTATGAAGCCTTGGTTAAAAACCCGGAGGTTGATGTGATTTATATCGCTACGCCTCACAACCTGCATTATGAAAATACGTTACTTTGCCTGCAGCACAACAAAGCCGTATTATGCGAAAAGCCCTTTGCGATGAATGCACGACAGGCTAAAGCGATGATTGATTTGGCAAAAGAAAAAAGCCTGTTTTTAATGGAAGCCCGCTGGACGATGTTTCATCCGCATTACGAAAAAATGCATCAAATGATAGGACAGGGGCTGTTGGGTGATATTCGGTCAGTATTGATAAATTTCGGTTTTAAACCTGCCCCGCCAGTACCCGCCCGCCTTTTCGACCCTGCATTGGGTGGCGGCACGCTGATGGATATTGGTATCTACAATGTTTTTATGGCGATGAGCGTATTGGGCAAACCGGATGTTATTGAAGCGAGTATGACGCCATCCGCAACCGGCGTGGATGAGCAATGCGCAATCCTGTTTAAATATAAAAATGGTGCTATGGCACAGCTGTTTTCCAGTTTTTCGTCGAATATGGCAACAGAGGCCGATATTTCGGGGACTGAAGGCCGAATAAGGCTCACCTCGAGGTTTTATGAACCATCGGCCACGATTGAATATTACGCTAAATTTGTGGACAGTCGCGAAGTTATCCCGGTTGAAAAGGAGGCTGGATTTGGCTACCAGTATGAGGCCCGGCATGTGAATGATTGCTTAAAGCGCGGGTTGACGGAAAGCGATGTAATCCCGTTTGCCGATACCATGTCATTAATGGAAACCCTGGATAAAATTAGGGCGATAGCCGGGATTAAATACCAGGCAGATGCGGAATAAAATAAATTTTAACAACCGTGCGTTGTTTATTTACGTAATTTATTTAAAACAAGAATGATAATTTTTTATTCTTTAGTTAAAAGCACTTAAAGTACATATCAACAACTCCATGAAAAAATTTACTTACCTGGCGGCATTAGCCGCGTTGTTTTTTAGTTCGAACACCCTGATGGGCCAAACCACCGATACTGCTAAAACCCATGGCTGGATGTCGCACCACAACCCGGCCGGTGCAATGCAAATACAGGTCACTTATCGTAAAGGCGATATCAGCCAGCTGAACGGTGCGCTTAATGCCAACGGAATTCCGTCAATTAATCAATCGAATATCTGGATTAACGCTTCCATGAGCCATATATACAAAAACTGGCTGTTTGAAGATGGTATTGGTTTTACGCCAATTGCCAGTTCGACCGTTAACGACCTTAAGGTAAAGTATAATCAATACCAATTGTTTTGGCGCGCGGGATATAACATATCATCAAGTTCGTCATACAGGCTTTACCCGTTTGCCGGCATTAACTTTTCAGCGGCGATGTTAAAAGTCGAAGATAAGGCCCGTATCCAAAACACCAATAGTTTTACCGACGAGCTATTGAATAGTACTTCAAGCAAAACGTTCTGGCAGCCAAATTTTGGTATTGAACTAGGTGCCGGGTATGATTTTCTAATTAAAATGAAAACCAAAAAAATGGATTGCTTCGAAATTGAGCGGAACATCCCAATCGGCATTCGTGCAGGATATTACATCAATGCCTACGCCGGCGATTGGAAGATTGATAGCTATAAACTGCAAAATAGCCCTAATCAAAAGCAAAGCGCGGTATTTGTAACGTTTAATATCGGCCTTGGGTACAAAGTTAATAAGTAACCGCCGATATACCCCTCGCAATTGCAACAAGTTAATGCTGATGAGCGTCATATACAAAAACGCAAACCTGCATGAAACAGTTTATTACGTTCGGTTTATATTCGTTAATATCATTGTCGCATGTATTAGCACAGGATAAAAATAAAGCAGCCCGGTTAATGGAAATCAGCCGGGCTGTAAACCTTCCGGGCGTGCAACTTGTCTATACAAAAAACAATAAATCCGAAGTATATAACCTGGGGACTATTGAAAATGGCAATGCTCAAAAAGTTACCTCAAACACCATATTTGAGGCGGCATCCCTAAGCAAGTGCGTATTTGCTTATGCTGTATTGCGCCTGCACGACCGTGGCTTGATTGATTTGGACAAGCCCTTATTAAACTACATTGGCAAATACGATCATTTTGACCAAACCGACCCGCGCTACGGAAAAATTACTGCCCGTATTGTATTAAGCCATAAAACAGGGTTGCCAAACTGGAGCAGGTCGGGACCCGCTAATTTGATGTTCCCACCAGATAGTTGTTTTTCGTACTCGGGAGAGGGATTTGTGTTTTTGCAGCGTACCGTTGAGAAAATAACAGGCAAAACCTTAAATCAACTGGCTGATGAGGAAGTATTTGTACCATTAAAGATGACCAGCAGCAGTTATGAATGGACAAATAAGTTTGACACCGTGTCCGCGTTTGGCAATAGTGCTGGGGAGGTGAAGCGCCATTCCGACCAAAATGCAGCTTACAGCTTACTTACCAATGCCCATGACTATAGCCTCTTTTTGCAGGCAGTTGCTGGCGGCGAAGGTTTAAAACCGGCAACCCACCAATTAATGCTTGCCAAAGCCACCGCCGGAAATTGGTTTATGCGCAAACCCACTGAGGCGATGAACCATATATGGTGGGGATTGGGCGTTGGCCTGCAGGAAAATGAAAAAGGCAAAGCTTTTTGGCATTGGGGTGATAACGGCGCATTTAAGGCATTTTATATCGATTTCCCGGATAGGCAGGAAAGCCTGGTATATTTTACCCACGATTACCGGGGATTGTTTATTGTGCCAGGAGTGGTCGACTTATTTTTGGGTAAACAAACAACCTGGGCCGTTAAATGGATAGAGGAAGGATACAATTCACCTTATGCCGTAAAAGCTTACAGCGCCGAACTGGCAAAAAGAGGATTTGAGAATGCAGCCGGTATTTTAGAAGAGTTAAAGAAAAAAGACGCCGGTTTTAAAGTTGATGAGCACGATATGAATGAATTTGGGTTTATTTTGATGGAAAAGGGAAAATACAAGGAGGCTATCGCGATATTCAAACTCAATATAAACCGGTACCCTAATAGCGGGAACCTTTATGATAGCCTCGCCGAAGCCTATGTAAAAACCGGCGATAAAACGCTGGCGATGGAGAATTTTAAAAAGTGCATTGAGCTAAATCCTAAAAACGAATACGCGGCAGAGCAGTTAAAAAAGTTGGAGTAGGGGGAATAATTTCAAGCGAATTTTACGCTTATTATCGACTCTCTGATTGTCATTCTGAACACAGTGAAAAATCTTATCTCGCTGACAGGTTACCGACAAACCGATCTTGCGCTTTGCCAGCGCGTAGGTGATTCTTCACTGCATTCAGATTGAATTGACAAAAGAGTTTTTTTACTTCGTATAAATCTTATCCAAAAACAAATACCTTCCCCGGTCGCTTTCTGGCTGCAATTTAGTATTTACGTCGATATTCATGAACTTAACCGGGCTGCCTTTGGTATTCGGTTCCCATTTCGGCAGGCCTTTGCCGTTGGGGTTGCCGGTTTTTATAAAGTTGGCAAAGTAGCCTTGCATAGTTGTTGATACTTTGTAATCGTCAGGTGTCCAGGCATAAACCTTGTCGTACGGTAGATTGCCCATGGCAAACTCAATTTCGGATGCATGTGACGCGCCAACCATAACCGGTGGTAACGGGCTTTTATTTAGTGATGGTTTTACTTCGGGCGGGCGTGGCGTCGAAAACAAATAACGATAAACGGGACTGCCGCCGGTTTGGCTGTGCAGGTCGGCCCATTTCCAGGTGCTGTAGGCAATAAACCTGTCGCTGGCCAATGCAGTGGACGATTTTATTACTTCATCCTGCGTGGCGCCGGGATATAGCTTAAGCACCTCGTCGGCGTCATTCGGGTATTGTTGTTTTACCTTTTTTGCATAGTTTTCCGGCGTCGGCATATCGCCACCGGTAAATGCCTGGTAAGGTATCTCGGCAGAATTCCAGCCAACAAGCAACGGAACATGTGCCTGCTCGCCGGCGATAAAAATTTCAGCAGGCGATTTAGGGAGAAAATAACCGTCGATGGTAGCCGCCAAACGCCACGCACCAGGTTTTGACGCCGCATCAAGCAATTGCGAAGCGGTCATGGCCCTAAGGTCGGCTAATAATTTTGCGTTGTTTTTTTCGCCAAATGCCACACCGTTTTTTTCGCCATCGGCTTGTGGTATGGCTGGTAGTGTTGGGTTTATCATAGCTCCGCTTTCGCCGATAGCGCCTGCTATTAAATTGCGCGACAATGGCGATATCATTTGTGCGCTAACTGCTATCGAGCCGGCAGACTCGCCTGCTATGGTTATTTTATCAGGGTCGCCGCCAAAGGCTGCAACATTAGCTTTCGCCCATTTTAACGCGGCTGTTTGGTCTAACAGGCCATAGTTGCCGGATGCGTGGTGTGCCGATTCCGCAGTAAGGCCAGGATGCGAGAAAAAACCGAATATGCCCAACCTGTAGTTAATGGTTATGGTTACTATCCCTTTTTGCGCCATGCTTTCACCATCGTAACGCGCCTCCGAACCGTCGCCTGCCGAAAATCCTCCGCCATAAAAATACACCAGCACCGGTAGTTTTTCCTTGCCTGTTTTTGCAGGTGTCCAAACGTTAAGATACAGGCAGTCCTCGCTCATGGTATCGGCGCGGAAAATCATATCCGTGAACACCCGTTTTTGCATAGGCATATGGCTGAAATGGTCGGCATTGCGTATGCCTGTCCAGTTTGCGGGTGGTTGTGGCTCTTTCCAGCGCAGATCGCCAACGGGTGGCAGGGCATAGGGAATGCCTTTAAAGCTGTGTATATTGGTGGCGTTGTTAAATGTGCCTTGTAGCGTACCGTTTGCTACGGTTACTTTGTTAGTACCTGGTTGTGCAAATGCGTACGTGTAAAGCAGTGCCGTACACAGCAGTAAGATTTGACGTTTCATAAAAAGGAGATTTAGAGGTTAATTGGGGCCGAAACAAATGATTTTATTATTGTAACATTATGTTACAATAATAATCGCTTAATTTGAGATTATCAATATTATTTAATTTTTAATGCAATTGTTACATGACTAACATTCAGCGTGCAAAGGAGACTGAAGCAACAGGAGAGGGCTTTTTAAAAAGCATAGCCATTGATGCGGTTATATTTGGCTTTCATGATAACCAACTGAAGGTTTTGTTAATTGAATATAAACGCACTGGCTTGTTTGGTCTGCCGGGTGGCTTTGTCAGGGTTGATGAAGACTTGAACACGGCGGCATTGCGGGTAGCATCGGAGCGTACCGGGTTAACAGATATTTACCTGGAGCAATTTTATGTTTTTGGCGATTATAGCCGATACGATCCATCGCGTTTTAAAACAATTATGACCGCAAACGGGCAATCGCCAACCGAAGACCATTGGTTGCTCAAAAGGTTTGTTTCGGTAGGTTACTATGCCCTGGTTGATTTTACAAAAGTTAACCTCGCGCCCGCAGCAATTTTTGATAGCTGCAATTGGTACGATTTAAATGAGGTTCCAACCCTGATTCAGGATCATAACGGTATAATTAAAAAAGCCCTGGAGGCGCTCCGCCTAAGCTTGGATAATAAGCTTACCGGATTTAACCTTTTGCCCCGCGACTTTACCATGGGCAATTTACAAACGCTGTACGAAACCATCCTGGGCAGGAAGCTGTTGCGACCAGCATTTCAACGCAAAATGCTGGCTTTGGGCATATTGGAACGTGTGGCCAAAAAATGGACAGGCGGCGCGCATAAAGCGCCATATTTATATCGATTTGTGGCAGGCAAAACTATTAATAGCGAGATCTGACACCTTAAAAGTTGTCAAATCTAAAATCCTTCTTCAAACGCCATGCACAATCTATCATCGTAAAAAACGTTTTACCTTTGTTCTACCAAACAAGACCTTTGGGCTGCACCTTATGAAAAATAGAAGCTTCACCTTACTAATGCTGGCATTTTTGTGCACAGCCAGCTGTAGCAAAACGCAGAATACCAACCCGGCAACGGGTGATAAAACCACAACGGGGACAGGCGGCACATCAAACACCTGTAATGCAAAAATTGCCGACGTTGAAAATCTTTCTATTTTCCCGTCCAATAACTCCTGGAACAAGGACGTTTCTACAGCGCCTATTGACCCTTACAGCAACCAGATTATAGCGGCTATCAGTGCCTCGCACTTAAAAGCCGATTTTGGCAGCGGGCTATACAACGGTGTTTCGATAGGCATACCGTTTAATGTGGTTTGCGGCAGCCAGGCAAAAGTTAAGGTAACCTTTAAGGCGAATAGTTATGATGGCAACTACGGCAGTGAAAGCGATGCTGGGCCTTATCCTATACCAAGCAACGCACACATCGAGGCTGAAGGCAAGGGCGGCGACTCGCATGTGATTGTGGTTGATAGGGATAATGATATGTTGTACGAGCTTTATAACGCCAGTTTTGCTAACGGTAAATGGGGCGCATCAAGCGGGGCCATTTTTGATTTGAAAACGAACACCCTGCGCAAAGCGGGCTGGACCTCGGCTGACGCAGCTGGCCTGCCCATCTTTCCCGGTCTTGTGCGTTATGACGAAGTGCTGAAAGGAACCATTGACCATGCAATCCGTTTTACGCTACAATCAACGAACGTAAAGCCGGGATACATTGCGCCTGCCCGGCATAGTGTAAATAGTCATGGTGGAATTTACTCACTACCGTTTGGCGCCAAAATCAGGTTGAGGGCGGGTTTCAATATTACAGGTTACCCGGCGCATCTGCAGGTGATATTAAAAGCGATGAAAAAATATGGCTTAATCTTGGCTGATATTGGCAGCAATATGTACATCAGTGGTGCACCTGACAGCCGCTGGAGTAATGATGAACTGCAAAAATTCAGTGGTGTAAAAGCTTCGGATTTTGAGGTGGTAAAATTTAATTGACACTACATATGTTTCACCACGTTATACTTTGCCGGTATCGTCATAACATACACGTAAATGGCATCCACTTCTTTATCGGTTAAATATTTAAATTCTTCCATCGGCGGTTTCAATTTCCGGGTTGGTGATTGGCCTTCTTTTACTGCTTTGCGGAAATCTTCTTTGGTATAATTGCCTATGCCGGTATTTCTATCGGGGGTGATGTTTGGAGCCTGTATATCCATGCCATTTGCGCCTTTTAATGTTGCGCCACCGGCAAGGTACCCGTTAGTTTGTTCCGGGTTAACGGAATTTAATGATTTGAGGCTTTTTGAATGACAATGATAACAGCCTACATTATCAACCAAATAACGACCTAATGCTACTTCATCGTTCTCCGAGGGGCGTTTTACATCAGTACGGTAAGGGGCGGGGTTAGCTTTTAATCCGAGATATGTTTTGCCAATAAAGCTATAATGCGTTAACCCCACGGTAGTGTCGGCGGCGCTCACAGCCGGGTCATTTGAGCGGAGGAAGACGATGATGTCATTAATATCTTCATCGGCCATATTTGGGCGCAGCATGTATGCCATAAACCGTCCATCTTTTGAAATACCGGTTTTCAAGAGGTATTTAATTTCCGCATCCGTGTATTTCGGTGCAATACCATTGGTTTTTGATTGGGTAAGGTTTGCTGAAAATACTTTGCCGGCAATGCCGGGTACATCATGCATGGGGTTTCCGGCTAGTTTTTTAAGGCCCCGGTTATAATGGCAGCCGGCGCAAATACTGAACACCAGCGCTTTGCCATGTTCAAAATGTCCGGTGCCTGCAACAGCTTTATAGTTGATTTTAGTTGTTTCAAAGTGCGTTTTACAGCCGATGATGATAACGATAGCCAACAGTACGGCTATAATGGGGTAACTTTTGTTTTTCATAACGGGTGATTACTGTATATGAATACATATCAGCGGCTGCATTGTTTTGAAAAATGCGGCATGTTCAATTAGTAAACAACCCTAAACGGTAGAATTTAGGGTTGTTACAATAAATAGTTTACAGCTGAGATATTGGTTGCTTTATGGTTAAGATAAACCCATATTATGTCTGCTTATGTTTATCAACTTTCAAATATTGTTAATTCTTTATACTTTGGCTGACAATGTACTCTCATTATGAAAACTTTTGCATTTTTTGTGTTGCTTTTTTTATTGCCAACGAGAGATAGAATTATAAAAAATTCGCCCCTGCAATTTAGGTTTGACAAGGTAATGATGTATGATTTTGACGGGGGGTTAGGTTCGGATATGAGCATAGTCGATGCCAGGGGACATATAGCCAAGTCAATGACGAAGCAGGTTGTTCTTGATAAAGAGAGCGCGCTTAGTCTAACTAAAAAACTTGGAGAAAAGGAGTCATTCGGCGACGAAATGGCCATGTGCTTTGAACCTCATCTTGGTTTCGTTTATTATTGGAAAGGTAAAATTGTAGCACATATTACTATTTGCCTCGACTGCAATATTTTAGTTTCCAGTATTCCCCTCGATCCTCAAAGCCACGATAAATTTTGGGCCAACGATGGCTATTTAGCCGGCGGACCAACTAAACCATTGCGTGCCTTTTTAAACAGCCTCTTAAAAAAACACAACTTTTCACATCAACTACGCGGCTAATATATTTTTCCATACTTTTAGCGCACCATGGAACCTAAAAACAATAAAAAAACCATCCGTGCCTGGGCGTTTTTCGACTGGGCAAACTCTGCTTATAACCTTGTTATTACATCAACTATTTTTCCGGCTTATTATGTGGCGATAACAGCAAATGCCAAAACAGGCGACCGCGTTTCGTTTTTCGGGCACAGTTTTATCAACACCGCGTTATCAAACTACGCACTGGCTGCAGCTTACTTGGTAATGGTAATACTGTTGCCCATACTAACATCCATAGCCGATTACCGGGGCAACAAAAAAATATTCATGCGCGCTTTTACCTGGCTGGGCTCGCTGGCTTGCTGTGCATTGTTTCTATTCGATATTAATAACCTTGAATTTGGCATTATCTGCTTTGCCCTGGCGGCCATAGGCTACAGTGGTGGGTTTGTGTTTTACAACTCTTACCTCCCCGAAATTGCTACCTTCGATATGCAGGATAGCGTAAGTGCCAAAGGTTTTACTTACGGTTACATCGGGAGCGTTATTTTGCAGGTGATATGCCTGATTTTTGTATTGTCGCCCAAAACTTTTCATTTAACATCCGGCTCTGCCGCACAATTGTCGTTTTTATTGGTGGGTTTATGGTGGATAGGTTTTTCGCATATTCCGTTTAGTGTACTGCCAAAGGGGAGCCCCAATGCAGTGCCGCGCCACTCAAACATTATTAAAGGCGGCTTTATCGAGTTGGGGCATGTTTTTAATAAAGTAAAGGCCATGCCGCTGCTTAAACGTTTTTTGCCTGCTTTCTTTTTTTACTCTATGGGGGTGCAAACCATTATGCTGGTGGCAGCTGGTTTTGGCGCCAAGGTGTTGCATATGGATACCCCCGGGTTGATAACAATAATCCTGATCATCCAACTGGTAGCCATTGGTGGTGCTACGTTGATGTCGAAGCTATCGGGCATATATGGTAACATAACGGTATTGGCCGGAGTAGTGGTGATATGGATAGGGGCCTGTGTAGGCGCTTATTTTACCACCACGGTTACTGAGTTTTACATACTGGCCATTATTGTGGGTATAGTTATGGGCGGTATACAATCGCTTTCCCGTTCTACCTACTCCAAATACCTACCGCAAGATATCCCGGACACCGCCTCGTTTTTCAGCTTTTACGATGTTACCGAAAAACTGGCAATAGTAGGAGGGATGGCCAGCTTCGCCTATATTGAGGAATTAACCGGCAGCATGCGCAATTCGGCGCTTGCTTTATGCGGATTTTTTATTTTAGGATTGATTTTACTGCTTTCGTTGCTGAAGGCAGAGAAAAAAATGAGCGAACGGTAGCGTATAGTTAATTTTTTTATTGATAATGATCCGCAAGCCCTTTATTTTATCGTTAATCTTCGTCCTGTTTTTTCAATTTACTACGAACGCACAGGTAACCGATACAAATTTGATTAAAAAATTAAGTATCAACGATATCTGTTTATGCAATGTTACATTAACGGCTGTAACCAAAACTGGCGGCCAGCTTAAGAAGGTTGAAGTTGAAGAAATGGATTTAGGTAAAGGTTGTATCGGTCAGGACTCAAGATTCATTGCCTGCGTTGGATATTCGTCGTTAAAATATCCTGGAATGATATTTCAGCAAGATCAGGGTAGCGATCAAATAAGTAAGATACGTCTTAACAGACAATTTAAAGGAAAGCTGCCAGACGGAAAATTTGTTGATATGGATAAGCTTTTGCTTAAAGATTTACTTAAGATGTATCCAAAACTAAAGGACACCTGGGGTTCAAGAGGGTGTTCTGATTATTGGAACTTTTCAAATGATACGTTGTCATTTTACGTAAAAATCGATAAAAATAAAAAGCCTCAGTTTCCGGTAGATGAAAAGTACTATGCTGACAAGCCGGTGGAGGCTGCTGATCTTACTGTTTCGTGTTACAGCTTTGGAACGGAGAAATTGGATAATTTAATCCTGGCGGATGACCCTAATAGTCCCGTGTATTTCCTTGACAGCATAAGAGTTAACGAGGGTGTTTTGAAAAACTATAAACCGGAGGAATTTGCAAGTGTAACCGTTTATAAAGATGCCAATGCAGTAAGAATTGCCGGGCCAGCCGGAAAAAATGGCGTTGTGTATTTTGAGACGAAAGAATTTACCAAAAACATCTATTGGAATTATTTTAAATCAAAGTCACCCGAATATGGGCGGTTAATGGCAATACCCAAAAATGAGGATTTTGTTCAATACATATTAAACGGTAAAGTTTTGACAGACAATTATGAGGCAGCTTTAGCTGCAATAAATGACAAGACCTTTAAATCTATAACCATAATTGACAATAACCATCTTACAAAAGATTACGGTGTTACGAACAAGCGCTACGGTATCGTTGTTGTTGCTAATATATTAAGTCGGGAAAAGTAAATTGAAAATCACTTAATAACTCGATAATCAATACTTTTTATGAAATTAGCGACCTATTAATTTGAGCAGATGAAGGTTGAGTTATTTATCCCATGTTTTATTGACCAGTTGTTTCCCGAAACAGCTTTTAATACCATCAAGATATTAGAGAAAGCGGGTTGCGATGTTGGTTATAATCCCGAGCAAACCTGCTGTGGTCAGCCGGCATTTAATGCAGGCTTTTGGGATGATGCCAAAAAAGTGGGCAGCAAGTTTTTGCATGATTTTCCGGAGGATAGTGTAATCATCTCGCCATCGGCATCGTGTACCGGCATGGTGAAAAATTACTATAACGATCTTTTTACCAATACCACCCTGCACAATAAATGCCGGGCAATTCAGGGTAATATCTATGAGCTTTCTGATT
The DNA here is from genome assembly GCF_024055575.1 of Mucilaginibacter flavidus. GTDB lineage: Bacteria > Bacteroidota > Bacteroidia > Sphingobacteriales > Sphingobacteriaceae > Mucilaginibacter > Mucilaginibacter flavidus. The sequence goes on from NZ_JAMXOE010000007.1 coordinate 211,534, forward strand.
TTTTGATCAATATCCTGCAGTTTGATTATTTCGGCGCCGAACTGGATGGCCGGGCCGTGTACCACGACAGCTGCAGCGGCCTGCGCGAATGCCATATAAAGGCAGAGCCACGACAACTACTATCAAAAGTGCTTGGTTTGGAGCTAGTCGACCTGAAAGATGGTGAAACCTGCTGTGGCTTTGGCGGCACCTTTGCCGTTAAGTTTGATGCCATATCAACAGCCATGGCACAGCAGAAAGTTGATAACGCTTTAGCCGCCGAAGCAGACTACATCATATCAACAGATGTTTCGTGTTTAATGCACCTGCAAAGCTATATCGACAAAAATAACATCCCGCTAAAGACCTATCATATTGCTGATGTACTGGCAATGGGATGGGGGAACATTTAACCGCTGATTTTATTTTTTTGTCATTTCCGGTCTATATCAACAATTTTATCGCTTTTGTTCATTTCTACCAGTTTGGGTATCGATATACCGTAAGTTGTTGATTCGTCGAACGCCTGGTCGCCTTTATCAGTAAGATCGCTTATGCCGCTTTCCTGGTTTGTTACGAATTTATTGGCGACGAAGTAAACGGTGTCGCGTTCTACTTTTTGTACTTTATAAAGTGTGTACTGGTCATCTTTTATTTTTATTTCGAAAACATCGTTCTTTTTGGGCGCCAGGATTAGCCTGCCTACCTTTTCAGCTTTTTGATTTTCGGAAACAACGCCAGCGACAATACCAGCGCCAATCAAAAAAACACCGATAAAAGTCCAAACAGGTATACGGGTATTCGATTTTATGTTTTCGTAGCTCAACTTTAACGATTCGGGCATTTGATTAAGCTTTAACACCTGGCTGCAACCTTTGCAGGCCGAAATGCCTGTTTTGCCGATCGGAAAAAATGGGATCCAAAATATATGGGCATACCGTTGATAAACATTAATCAACACACTATTAGCTGCGCGGCAATTTGGACACGCATCATAAATGTATTCAGTTTTTTGAAGGACCGCCCTTGTGCCGTATACAATCATTTGATTTGAGAAAGGTTAAGTTTTTTGTTACGATCAACGGGCGTAAATGTAAATAAATAATAGAATTTAAAGTCGGCATTTTTTTGTTACATCGTCTGTTTTGTCAAGGTGGCGTGTTGGCTGGGTGATTTTTTTTAATCTTTATAAGAATGAAGTAGGGATATCTTAATTATTAAAAATATTATTTTAAAATAAATATAAAAATTAACTACATATTTTGTATAGCTATTTAAAACAAAATAATATTTTATTTGTTAAGCCAAGAAACGACCTTACCACCGCGAGATGAACACGGATGAGAAAACTACTTCAAACGAGTTAATAATTGCTAACCTGCGGTTGGCGCAACAAAGCGAAGAAAAACGCAAACGTGCGGAAGAGCTGATTATCGCCAACAAAGAGCTGGCTTTTCAAACCGAAGAAAAAGGAAAGAGGGCGAAAGAGCTAATTATTGCCGACAAGGAACTGGCATTTCAAACTAAGGAAAAAGGTAAGCGCGCTGAAGAATTAATTATAGCTAATAAAGAGCTGGCTTTTCAAGCTGGAGAAAAAGAGAAGAGAGCCGAGGAATTACTAATTGCCGATAAAGAACTGGCTTTTCAAACTAAAGAAAAAGGTAAACGGGCCGAAGAATTAGTGATAGCTAACAAAGAGCTCGCCTTTCAAACTGAAGAAAAAGGAAAGCGGGCAAACGAGTTAATAATTGCTGACAAAGAACTGGCTTTTCAAACCAAGGAAAAAGGGAAACGCGCCGAAGAGCTAATTGTAGCTAATAAAGAACTGGCTTTTCAAAATAAAGAGAAGAAAAACAGGGCTGCTGAGCTAATTATTGCCAACAAAGAGCTCATCTTTCAGAATAAAGAAAAAGAAAAGCGCGCAGCCGAACTGATTGTTGCCAACGAGGAGCTGGCCTTTCAGAATACGGAGAAAGAACATCGCGCAGCCGAGCTAATTATCGCAAACAAAGAGCTCATCTTTCAGAATAAAGAAAAAGAAAAGCGCGCAGCCGAACTGATTGTTGCCAACGAGGAGCTGGCTTTTCAAAACACAGAGAAGGAACATCGTGCGGCCGAGTTGATTATAGCCAATAAAGAGCTCATCTTTCAGAATGGGGAAAAAGAGAAGCGCGCCGCTGAGTTAATTATAGCTAACAAAGAGCTGGCATTTCAAAATACTGAAAAGGAACACAGGGCAGCAGAATTGATTATAGCCAATAAGGAACTTGTGTTTCAGAACGAAGAGAAAGAAAAGCGGGCCGGCGAATTGATTGTAACCAATAAAGAACTTAAAAAAGCGGAAGAAGAGGTTAGAAAATTTAATGAAAAACTGGAAAAGAAAGTAGTTGAGCGCACTGCGCAACTGGAAGCTGCCAACAAAGAACTGGGTTCATTTTCATATTCGGTATCTCATGATTTGCGTGCTCCCATAAGGGCCATCAACGGTTACGCACGTATTTTGGAGGAAGACTACTCGGAAAAATTTGATGAAGAAGGAACGAAAGTGCTGCGCTCGATCATGCGAAATTCAAAAAAAATGGGGGAGCTGATCGACGACCTGCTGGCTTTTTCGAAATTGGGCCGGAAACAGGTGGCGGTTACGGATATTAATATGAATGCCTTGGTAACCACCGTAAAGGACGATTTTTTAGTTGAGGACAACGAAAAAAGGACAACGTTTAAAACGGCAGTGCTGCCGCCGGCAAAAGGCGACCCATCGTTAATTAAACAGGTTTGGATAAACCTTATTTCGAATGCAATAAAATATTCAAAATACAAAGATAAAACGTGTATTGAAATTGGCGCCTATGAGGAGGGAAACTTAATTGTTTACTACGTGAAGGATAACGGCGCTGGTTTTGATATGCAATACTACGACAAGCTTTTCGGGGTTTTTCAGCGCCTGCATTTGCAGGAAGTGTTTGAAGGAACCGGTATAGGACTGGCCATTGTGCAAAAAATTATTCAAAGGCACGGTGGCACGGTTTGGGCGAAATCAGTGATTAACCAGGGGGCCGAATTTTATTTTAGTCTGCCAAATATTAATGCTTAAAAATCAAAAAATATATGCCTTACAGCAACGTAGAAATTTTATTTGTTGAAGATAGCACAGACGATGCCATGCTAACCATCAGGGCCCTTAAAAAAAGTGGCTTTGCAAACAACCTGCATCATGTTAGCGATGGCGCCGAAGCGCTTGATTTTATTTATTGCCGGGGCGTTTACGCTTTGCGAAACATAAATGAGAACCCAAGACTAATATTGCTTGACCTTAAAATGCCCAAAATATCGGGTATGGAAGTGCTTGAAAAAATCAAATCAGATCCTGCTACCAGTTCAATCCCCGTAGTAATTCTAACATCATCAAAAGAAGACCCGGATATTCAAAGATGCTACGCCCTGGGCGCTAACAGCTACATAGCCAAACCCGTTGAAAGTGACAATTTTTTTAATACCATAAAGGAAATAGGCCTGTACTGGATGATACTGAGCCAATTGCCCAACTAAATAAACATAAATAATTTGAATACCAATAATACGCTGATTTTGCTAATCCTAATTTGCAGATGCCGAATAATTTTAAATGTTGGCAGGCATAACACATGCCTGCATAACAGAGCTGCTTCCCAAATTTAATTTTCATGATCAACACCTGTAAAATACTTATACTAGAAGATAATCAGAGCGACGTTGACCTGCTCTGGCGTGAATTAAAAAGGAACGGATTAAACTTTAGCAGTGAAGTTGTTCAAACCCGCGATTCGTTTGTAAGCGCGCTTGATAATTATATGCCTGACATAATACTTTCGGATTATACGCTACCTGCCTTTGATGGTGTTGCTGCTTTCAAAATAAAGCAAATAAAATCGCCTGATACCCCGTTCATAATCGTTTCGGGTTCAATTGGTGAAGAACGGTCGGTTGAGTTGATTAGGGATGGCGTAACCGATTACGCCCTGAAAGACAAGCTATTTTCTTTATGCCCCAAAATTAACCGCGCGCTGAAGGATGCCGAAGAAAAAAAGGTTAAACGAAACACCGATAAGGAGTTAAAAGCACAATACGAAAAATTATTAAAAATTGCGTTTTTACAATCGCACCAGGTTAGGGTACCTATAGCTAATATACTCGGATTACACAACTTGTTTAATTTTGATGATCCAACAGACCCTGTGAATGGCAAAGTGCTCAATATGCTGAAGCTTGTGGCTGAAAACCTGGATATAACCATCCACGAAATTGTGAAGAATACTAGTGAAATAAGGGAGATAATGAAGTGATTTTTGCTTGTTGACCCGTTGTAAATGTTTCTTTTTTTTTGCGTAAAACACAGTTTTGATATAGTAATCCGGCTATTTGGAGAAGATGGTGAATTGTTTCCCATAGCGTCCCGCCCATAATTCCAGCCATACATCAGCGAAATCAACGTAATCATTACAAATCAGCGGTTCAAATCTGTGTAATCCCCATAAATAATTATAAATTTGCCGCATAACTAACAAATCACTTTGTAGGTGATTAATAACAATTCAATTTTTATAAACTTTAAATCATAGTTGTAGATGATTAATATTACACTCCCTGATGGGTCCCTTCGTCAGTACGAAAAAGGAACATCATCCATGCAGATTGCACAGTCAATCTCCGAAGGATTAGCACGAAACGTATTAGCGGCCGAAGTTGATGGCCAGGTTTGGGATGCAGGCCGAGCCATTGAGCAGGATGCCCATGTAAAATTATTAACCTGGAACGATTTACAGGGTAAGGCTACGTTCTGGCACTCATCAGCTCACTTAATGGCCGAGGCTTTAGAAGCGCTTTATCCGGGCACTAAATTCGGCATAGGCCCAGCAATCGAAACAGGTTTTTATTATGATGTTGATTTTGGCGACCGCGTGTTCTCATCTGACGAGTTTAAGCAGATTGAAGACAAGATGCTGGAACTGGCCAGGACAAAAGAAGAATTTTCGCGCAAAGCAGTAAGCAAGGCCGATGCCATTGACTATTTCACCGAAAAAGGCGATGAGTACAAACTTGACCTGATAAAGGATTTGGCAGATGGCACCATCACTTTTTACACACAAGGTAATTTCACCGACTTATGTCGCGGGCCGCATATCCCCAACACAAGCTTTATAAAGGCTGTTAAGCTAATGAGCGTTGCCGGTGCCTACTGGCGTGGCGATGAAAGCCGCAAACAGCTTACCCGCATATACGCCGTTACCTTCCCTAAAGCCAGCGAACTAACCGAATACCTGCACATGCTGGAGGAGGCCAAAAAACGCGATCACCGCAAATTGGGTAAGGAAATGGAACTGTTTGCCTTCAGCGAAAAAGTGGGCATGGGCCTGCCTTTGTGGTTGCCTAAAGGTGCGGCTTTGCGTGAGCGCCTAACTAACTTTTTGCAAAAGGCACAGGTAAAAGCAGGGTATGAGCAGGTTATCACCCCACATATCGGGCATAAAAATCTGTATGTAACTTCCGGCCATTATGAAAAATACGGCGCAGATTCGTTCCAGCCTATAAAAACGCCGCAGGAAGGCGAGGAGTTCTTTTTAAAACCGATGAACTGCCCGCACCATTGCGAGATATACAAAACCAAACCGCGCTCCTATAAGGATCTCCCGGTACGATATGCCGAGTTTGGCACTGTTTATCGTTACGAGCAAAGTGGCGAATTGCACGGTTTAACCCGCGTGCGTGGCTTTACACAGGATGATGCCCATTTATTTTGCCGGCCTGACCAGGTGAAGGATGAGTTTAAAAAGGTCATTGACCTTGTATTATATGTATTCGGTGCTTTGGGTTTTGAGGACTATACCGCCCAGGTATCGCTTCGCGACCCTAACAATAAGGCCAAGTATATTGGTACCGATGAGAACTGGGCATTGGCCGAATCGTCAATTATAGAAGCGGCGGCGGAGAAAGGCTTGCGTACTGTGGTAGAATATGGGGAAGCGGCATTTTATGGACCGAAACTTGATTTTATGGTAAGGGATGCACTGGGCCGTAAATGGCAGCTGGGCACCATTCAGGTCGACTATAATTTACCTGAACGCTTCGAGCTGGAATACACCGGCAGTGATAACCAGAAACACCGCCCGGTGATGATTCACCGGGCTCCGTTTGGCTCACTGGAAAGGTTTGTAGCTGTGCTAATTGAGCATTGTGCTGGCAATTTCCCGTTATGGCTTTCGCCCGAACAATTTATTATTTTGCCTATCTCTGAAAAATATGAAGATTATGCAAAAAAACTTTCAGAATCGTTAAAAGATTCCGATATTTGCGGGCTTATTGATTTCAGGGACGAGAAGATTGGTCGGAAGATTAGGGACGCTGAAGTCAAAAAAATCCCTTACATGTTGATTGTGGGCGAAAAAGAAACTGCCGAAGGCTTGGTTTCTGTACGTAAACACGGCGAGGGAGATTTGGGAAGTATGAGCATTGAAGAATTTAAAAAACAAATAATTAAAGAAATAACAGTATAACTTGGCATTAAACAAACCTTTCAACAGAGGACCCAGGCTACCATTTAAGAAAAAGGAAGCCGAACACAACATTAATCAATTTATCAGGGCCCAGGAGGTCCGTTTGGTAGGCGACAACATTGAACAGGGGATTTACTCCCTGCGTGATGCGCTGGCTTTAGCTGAAGAGCAGGAATTGGATCTTGTTGAGATATCTCCAAACGCAGTACCTCCAGTTTGTAAAATAACTGACTACAATAAGTTTATTTACGAGCAGAAGAAAAAGCTGAAGGAGATTAAAAGTAACGCCAAACAAACCGTTATTAAAGAAATAAGGTTTGGACCGAATACTGATGACCATGACTTTGAATTTAAATTAAAGCATGCCATTAAGTTTTTGGAAGCTGGCGAAAAGGTGAGGGCTTACGTACACTTTAAAGGCCGTGCGATAGTTTACAAAGAGCAGGGCGAGATATTGCTGCTGCGCTTTGCACAGGCACTGGAAGATGTGGGTAAGGTTGAGCAATTGCCGAAACTTGAAGGAAAGCGAATGTTTTTGACCGTTACGCCGAAAGCAGCGAAAAAATAGATTCAAGACTATAAGAATCAAGAGGCAAGATAAGAAATTCTTGATTCCTGACTCTTTATTTCTTGTTTCTCGACTACGTAATTAATTAAAATAAATATATACAAACACGGTTATGCCAAAAATGAAAACCAATTCCAGTGCCAAAAAGCGCTTTAAGCTTACTGGAACAGGTAAAATCACAAGGAAGAACGCCTATAAAAGCCACATCTTAACCAAGATGTCGACAAAACGTAAGCGTAACTTAACTCACACCAGCTTAGTTTCTGATGCTGATATGGGTAACGTTAAACGTATGCTTTGCATAGGTAAGTAATTAACAATTTTTTTAACCAGGTATTAGAGTATTACAAGTTCATTAAATTGACACTCACTACCAAAAAACAACAACATGCCACGTTCAGTTAACGCAGTAGCGTCGAGAAGACGCCGGAAAAGAATCATGAACCTTGCAAAAGGTTATTGGGGTTCACGCAGCAAGGTTTACACTGTTGCAAAAAACACAGTAGAAAAAGGTTTACAGTACGCTTACCGCGACCGTAAGACCAAAAAAAGAGAATTCAGGGCTTTATGGATACAGCGTATTAACGCAGGTGCCCGTCAGCACGGAATTTCTTACTCACAATTAATGGGTAAATTAACAGCTAAAGAAATTGGCTTAAACCGTAAGGTACTTGCTGATTTAGCTATGAACCACCCAGATGCTTTTAAAGCAGTTGTGGATGCAGTGAAATAAAACTAAGATTCTTTGGATAAAAAGATTTTAGGATCAAAAGTTCTATATTGTAAAAGCCCGCTTAATGCGGGCTTTTTTGTTACCTCGGTTGTTGTCGTTAAAGTGTAATGTTGTCTACTGCTAATGTGTTGGGGCATACTGAAGCTTCGATCTTCTGCGGGGAGGGGCACCGCGCCTTTAGCCCATAAATATACCGCCTGGTTTTGCGCATTGTCCCTCAAAAGCTACTTAAAGCAGACTTACATCTTTGTAATTATCTCCTTGTCGGTAGGCTTAATTTACATCGTAAGCAAATATTTTTCATAAGCAACGTTTTACTTAATAGGCACGTGTTATATATAATAATAGTATGCAAAGTGCTATTTTTTTAATTTTCACGTAAATACTTTGTGACTTTTGTTGCATTAAAGGCAATTTTTTATTAATTTACCACTTGCTATACCGTTGAACAATAATTAATTAATCACATATGAAGAAAACTCTACTCTCGTTTTTTCTTTTATTTTCCTGTTTGTCACTCGCATTTGCTCAAAGTAAAGTGGTAAAGGGTAAAGTAACAGATGTAAAAGACGGATCGCCTTTACCCGGGGTAACGGTGATCGCCAAAGGTGCCAAATCAGCCGGCACGCAAACAGATTTAAATGGTTTATATTCGTTAAACGTTCCGGATGGAGCAACCGCGTTAACATTTAAATACATTGGTTATAAAGATGCTAATTTGCCCATAACCGGTGCCACAGTTGACGCGCAGATGGACGTTGACCCCAAACAGCTAACTGAGGTAGTTGTGGTTGGTTACGGTACACAAAAACGTGCCAGCATCACAGGTTCTATCGCAACAGTATCAGGTAAAGAAACGGAAAATACACCAGTAACCAGTTTTGAGCAGGCGTTACAGGGCAAAACCGCAGGTGTTAATATCCAGGCCAATAACGGTAAACTGGGGCAGGGTATCAAAATCAGCGTGCGCGGTACAGCTTCTATATCAGGCGGCACGCAACCATTGGTGGTAATTGATGGTATTATTGCCAATCAGATTGATTTGTCGAGCAATGGCGCCACAACCGACCCACTTGCCGACCTGAACTTTAACGATGTTGAATCGTTTCAGGTATTAAAAGATGCATCTGCATCAGCAATATATGGCGCCAGGGGGTCAAATGGTGTAATTATCATCACCACGAAAAAAGGAAAAATTGGCACTGCTAAAATAAGCTTTAATGCGCAATTTGGTTACAGCAAACCATCAGGGGAACGCAAGTTTTTAAATACCGACCAATGGTTAGCGCTCCAGGAACGCGCCGCGATAGGAGCGGCCACGCAGGACGTATTGCAAGGATTTGAGCCTGATTTGGCAACTGCTCAGGCTGATGAAAAAGCTTATATTGAAGGCAAGTTTACTACCCTTTCTGCAGGGAATACCAACTGGCGCACTTACAACACAGATTGGGGCAAGCAGGCCTTTCAAACCGCACCGCAACAACAGTATGACCTGAATTTTACGGGCGGCAGCGAAAAAACCACCTATTACATAGGCGGCCAGGCGCTAAACCAAACAGGTATTCTTAAAGGCAACCAGTTTCAACGCTACAGTGGCAGGGTAAATATCGACACTAAAATATTTAGCAATTTTAATATTGGTATGAATTTGAACTTTACACATACCTATAATAAACGAGTAGCTAACGATGACAATTTTAACACGCCGCTGCAAATTGTAGCGCTATCGCCCATAACACCGGTAATCGACCCGCGTTCGGGCTTAATAAGTGGTACGCCGCCGGGTTCGAGCAGTAGCTTCCCGCTTTATTATAACCCGTTGATAAGCGTCGATAACGAATATTTTCACACAAACGTTTATCGTACGCTGGGAAATGTTTTTGCTAACTGGGATATTTCAAAACACTTGAATTTCCGTTCGGAATTTGGCGTCGACCAGACCAACCAAAATTAGGATAGCTATGCCAACAGTTTAACTATCAGGAACACAGGTACCCCTCATGGTTTTGGCGAAAACAGAAATGCCGACGTGGTTAACTTTACAGTGAATAACTATTTAACTTATAAAAACGTTTTTGCGCAAAGCCATTCGCTTGATGTTACTGTTGGCAATAGCTATCAATACAGTCACGCCACTACTAACGACATCCAGGGCAAACAATTCCCGTCAGATTCCTATCGTGAGATAGCTTCGGCTGCCGAGAAATCCGGAGGTTCATCTACACAGGCCGAATTTAGTTTTGTATCTTATTTTGCAAGGGCCAATTATGCATACAAGGGCCGATACCTGCTTTCCGGAAGTGTTAGGACCGATGGCTCATCGAGATTTGGTGCAAACAACAGGTACGGGGTTTTCCCTTCAGGCTCGCTTGGTTGGGTGTTAACCGAGGAAGACTTCATGAAGAAATTCAACTCGTTAAGCAACTTAAAGTTGAGGGTTAGTTATGGTTTAACGGGTAATGCCGAAATTGGCAACTATGCCGCACTCGGTTTGTTTTCGGGTGATGCAGGGTACAACGGCGTTGCCGGTCAGCGTTTCTTCCAACTCGAAAATCCTAACCTGAAATGGGAGAAAACAACCCAAATCAATCTTGGTTTAGATTGGGGCTTTTTCAATAATCGGCTTTCGGGAAGCATCGATGTCTACCGGAAAAATACTTCCGATTTATTATTAAATGTTAACATACCCGAAACGCTTGGTTTAGGTTCGCAACTGCAAAACTTGGGTAAGCTTTACAACAAAGGTATCGAGCTGACTGTATCGGGCGATATTTTCGTAGGCAAGTTCAGATGGAACGCAAGCTTTAATGCCGCCTATAATAAAAACGTAGTAACCTATGTGCAGGGGCAGATAATTGATGATGGCGCCGATTTAAACCGCGTTATCGAAGGGCAGCCTATCGGTGTGTTTTATGGGCGTGAATTTGCTGGCGCCGACCCTGCTAACGGTGACGCATTATATTACCTGAATACCAAAAATGCAGATGGCACCATAAACCGCACTAAAACAAATGATTATAATACCGCCCAAAGCGTTCCCTTAGGTAACCCAACACCACCGTGGACGGGAGGTATTACCAACACATTTGGTTATAAAGGCTTCGACCTTACATTTTCAATTTACGGCTCGTTCGGCAACAAAATTTATAATGGCGGCGGCCAGTATATGAGTTCATCAGCAAGTAACGGCCTGGACAATCAAACTATTGACCAGTTGAATTATTGGAACAAACCAGGTGATATTACCATGGTGCCCGAACCCCGCTTATTTTATCCGAATGGTACCGACCCTTCCAGCAGGTATTTATCGGGCGGTTCATACGTACGTTTAAAAACAGCGTCAATCGGCTACACCTTCGCTTCAGACATGCTTAAAAAAATCAAAATTGATAAATTAAGGGTGTTTGTAAACGGCTATAACCTGTTTATCATAACAAAATACAAAGGATGGGATCCTGAAGTAAATACCGATTTCCTTGCGAGCAATATCAACCTTGGGAACGACTTCTACTCGGCCCCGCAGCCGCGTACCATTACTTTTGGAGTGAATGTTGGATTATAATTTAAAAAGTAAGGACATGAAAAAACTAAATAAAATATACATAGGGGCCTTAAGCACGGTGCTGATATTAAGTGCATGCAATAAACAACTTGATTTAAAACCCTTTCAGCAAATACAGCAAAGTCAGGCTATTTTGACTGCGCAGGATGTGCAAATAACATTGGTGGGGGCCTATAACCGCGCCGGTTTATCGGACCTTTATGGCGGCGGAGCATTACTGTACGCTGATTTAATGGCAACTCAGACGGTTTTAGACTGGCAAGGGACTTTCCAGGGTTTAACTCAAATGGTGAACCAAAACATCCCGATTGATAACGGTTTTGTAAACAGCACATGGGCCGATGGCTACCAGGTGATAAACCAGGCCAATAACGTGTTGGCTAACCTGAGCAAAGTCTCTTCTGCCAATGCGCCGCGAACGGAGGGTGAAGCCAAGTTTTTGCGAGGGCTAACTTACTTTGACCTTGTGCGACTTTACGGCAAAGCGTGGAACGATGGCGACCCTAATACCAATCTTGGCGTGCCGATTGTTTTAACACCAACCACGGTTATTACTTCAGCTTCCTCTGTATCACGATCAACTGTGGCACAGGTTTACCAGCAGGCTATTACCGATTTAACGGATGCTGAAAACAAGTTACCGGCAACCAATAGCTTTTATGCAAACAAATATTCGGCCTCGGCAATACTGGCGCGTTTGTATTTGCAAAAAGGCGATTATGTAAACGCAGCGACAGAAGCGAATAAAGTTATATCATCAGCCAAATTTAGTCTTAACGCTAATTATGCAGACGAGTTTCCATACCCTGGCGGGACAGCGGTCCATGTGGATAATACTTCGGAGGACGTTTTCGCAATACAAGTTACCGGGCAACAGGGTACAAATGCATTTAATACCTATTTTGCGTCGTCGGATAATGCAGGCCGTGGCGATATTATTATTAAGGATAGTTTTCTGGGTGATTTTGAGGATGCAGACACTCGTTTGGGTATCTACAACCCGGATAGTGACGGTAATTTGCGCTGCGATAAATTTGATAACGAGTTTGGAAATGTCCATATCATCAGGCTTGCCGAATTGTACCTGATAAGAGCAGAAGCAAACTTCCGTTTAGGAACTGCCACCGGTGCTGCACCAGTTGACGATGTCAATGTTATCAGAACGCGCGCCGGACTGGGCGACTTAGCTGAAGTAACTCTTGATGATATAATGTTGGAAAGAAGACATGAGTTGGCATTTGAAGGCGGTTTCTTTTTACATGATGCAAAAAGGCTGCAGCAGGATGTTGGCGCATTGCCATTCGGTTCGAATAAATTGGTGTTCCCAATTCCGTTGCAGGATATTAACGCCAATCCTAAACTGATTCAAAACCCGGGTTACGGCAACTAAATGCGATTTGATAATTTTTAAACCGGGGCGACATTGGTCCCGGTTTTTTTATACCATAAAGATTTGTAAATTACCACATCTATTAAATTACAATGAAAAAAGGAGCCCTTTTAGCAATCTCGTTTTGCTGCTTAACTTATGCTTATGCCCAGACAACAAAGACCCCGTTTAAACCCGCTGATTTTTTAAAAATCAAAAGCCAGAGCGACCCGCGGGTATCGCCCGATGATAAATGGGTGGCCTACAGCCTTTCGGAAGTGGATACCGCGAAAGATGGCCGCGTTTCGCACTTGTGGATGCAAAGCCTTACCGGTACCGAATCGATAGAGTTAACACATGGAGCGGATCCGGCGTCGAACCCGCGCTGGAGTCCCGATGGCAGGTACCTGGCTTTCCTTTCATCGCGCGAGTCGAAGAACGGTTCGCAGGTTTGGTTGCTCGACCGCAGGGGCGGGGAAGCGAAAAAACTAACTGATATTAAGGGTGATTTGGGCGACTATTCCTGGTCGCCTGATTCAAAGCAACTGTTGCTTAGTATTGAAGACCCCGAAAGTAAAGCAAAAGAAGAACCTAAAAATCCGTTGCCCATCAAAATAGATAGATATCATTTTAAACAGGATATCGAAGGATACCTGAAACACCAATACACGCATCTTTACCTGTTTAACGTCGATGCCAAAAAACTTGATACATTAACCAAGGGAAATACTGACGAGCGGGCGGCAGAATGGTCGCCGGATGGGAGCAAAGTTGTTTTTGTGAGCAACCGTACGCCCGACCCGGAAAGAAACGATAACGAAGATATTTTTACTATTGAAGCCAAGCCAAACGGGCAACTAAGCCAGCTTACAACCTGGAAAGGTCATGACATAAGCCCTAAATGGAGCCCGGACGGCAAATACATTGCTTACCTGCGCTCAACAGCAGGAGAGGAGTACACGATTTACGACCAGGAAATACTTTGTATTATGGATGCTGACGGTAAAAATAGCAAAACCATTACCGGGCAAATGGACAGGCCCGTGGCAAACCCAGCCTGGAGCAAAGACGGTAAGAGCGTTGCATTTTTAGTTAGCGATGACCGGCGGAATTACCTGGCCCGCTATGATACAGGCACGGAAAAAATAACAACTGTAAACAGTGGCGACTATGGCATTTTGAATATAGTGCCATATATGGCTAATAACTGGGTGGTTGAATTTAGCACCCCGTACGTACCCATTGAACTGTATGCGGTAGAAGATGGCAAACTGCGTAAATTAACCCACCACCAGGACTGGCTGGCGGATGTTAAGCTGGCGCATGTGGAAGGCTTTAAATCGAAAAGTAAAGACGGTACATCGGTTTCGGGACTGGTTTATACACCGGATAGTGTGCGGACAGGAAAATTGCCATTTATATTGTTCATCCACGGCGGCCCGGTTGACCAGGATGATTACACTTTTGATGCCAGCAGACAAATTCTGGCCAGCGCAGGCTATGCCGTAGCCGCTGTAAATTATCGGGGCAGTAATGGGCGCGGTTTAAAATATATTAACGCAATAAATGCCGACTGGGGTAACAAAGAAGTTGTTGATTTATTAGGTGCTGTAGATGAACTGGTGAAAAAAGGCATAGCCGACCCTGACCACCTGGGTATTGGTGGCTGGAGCTACGGCGGTATATTAACAGATTATACCATAGCTACCGATACCCGTTTTAAAGCAGGGGCAAGCGGCGCTGGCAGCGCGTTGCAAACTACCATGTACGGCAGCGATCAATATGTATTACAGTACGAACACGAACTTGGCCAGCCATGGAAAAGCCAGGACAAATGGATAAAACTTTCGTATCCGTTTTTTCATGCAGATAAAATAAAAACACCGGTTCTCTTTATGTCTGGGTTAAAGGATTTTAACGTTCCCACTGCGGGCAGCGAGCAAATGTACATGGCACTTAAATCGCAAAATATACCGACAGAGTTGATACTATATCCAAATCAATACCATGGCATAACTGTACCCAGCTACCAGGTTGACCGGCTACAGCGGTATATTGCATGGTTTGATAAATATTTAAAGTAGAAAGAAGTCCGAAAGTCAGTAAAGTCCGAAAGAAGAAATTAACTAAGGCGTAACGTTTAAGTGGTCACTGTTTAATTACTTCCGACGGTTCATTTAGTTTGTAGTATACACCCTTGGCCGTTTTTAAGCTATCGGGTATAACTGTGTTGGCTAATTTAAGTTCCTGCAGGCATTTGTAAGTTTTCTGCCAGTCTTTGGGGTATTCTTTGGCCATTGTCGCGGTGTCGACTTTACTGTAAAAATTAAGGATATTTTGTTTTAGCGGTTTGGTGAGGTTGTTAAACTTTGTTTCCTCCAGGTTTTCAACCAATTTAGCGTAAGTTTTGTCGGCCAGGTGATATTCGCCGATAGCGGTTGGTTTGCCGGTGTCATAGTCAACATCGGCCAGGTTTAACTTGCTGTGGTTTAATGTGGCAAGAGCGCCGCTGTAATGAACCAAAACAGTATCAAAACTTTTAACAAACAGTTCCTCCGCTTTTGGACCTGGGTCTTTAAATGTTAATGCTTTTAAAGGCCCCACTTTGGGTAGTATACGTATCAGGAAGCCAACAAATCGTTCACCAAAATTTCCTTTAGTTCGCGACGAACCAAATTCTTTAATGTAAGCTTTCTTTTTCATCTTATATTGAAAAGTGTGGCTGTTAGCGCTCGGGTTTGCTTTTAGTATTTCGTCTTTCCGCATCTTCCAGGCTGCGCGGGTAACAGTAGGCATCAGGCTTTTAACCGACCACCGGTAAGTTGATATAGCAAGGTCCAAATCGCCAAAAACACTGTTAATATCTTCGCCATAGGTTTTTAAAAATGCTCTTTCAAGTACAGGTTTTGCTACTTCAAATCCAATAAAATCGTGGTAAGCTTCTGCTGCGTAATTGCCCTTTGCGGTTTCCAGCACATCAAACGAAAGTTCAACTTTGCTGTGGGACGAATGATCTTCTTCGTAAGTTACCACCTTGCCGTATTTCTGGGCGATTTTGGGATAAACCAGCGGTACAGCATGATTGGTTCCTATAGAATGGCCATATTTATCTGCCATATAGTGACAAAGCGAACCAAGTGCAAATGCATATTCATTGATGTTTTGCGATTCACCTATTAAATTCTCTACAAAATCTCCGCTACGAACATAGTGCGACAGGTTGGTGAAGTACTTGCTGCCAAAGGGGAAGTAACCCATATCAGCCAGTAAACAGCCGCCGTAGGCATAGGCATGTGCTTTTTTCAATTCGTCATCCGTGGCATTTGGGAACTTTAGTTTTAATAATGGTTTGATACTTTTATTCCAGCTAGCGTCAATAAGCGCTTCATGGGTTAAAACTGAATACCCCTTTGATGATATGGGAATAAAAAAAATAAACAATGCAAGTATAAAAAACCTGCCGGGTCTGCGTATCTTCATTATAATTGGGACAGATTTAAGTATAAGTGTAAAAAGGTTAAAAAGGTTTTATTTAGCAAAGAATTTACAAAAAAAGCCTTGCCGTTATGGGCAAGGCTTTTGTGAATGTGTAGCTAAAAATTACACTGATTTTTATTTACCGTTTAACCGGCTCGTCATTTTGCTCTTCATTTCCTGCTCAAAGTCCTGGTATTGTTTGTACTGCTCTGTAGTGAAAACTTGTTTTAGTTCGGCGTCTTTTTGCTTTTGTAGCGACATCGCCTCTTTCATTTTTTTCATTCGTCCGTCGCTGCCTTTAATTATTGGCTCAAACTTATGTGCGTATTTTAAATTAATGGCCTGTACTTTTAAAACCTGGTTGGTATCAAGTTTTAATTTGCTTTTCATCATGCCTGTTTGCATTTGCGCCCGTTGCTCTGGCGTGGCATTCTTTAAGTCGCCAGGGTTGGCTTGCGCATGTAAAATCCCCGTGGCAAATGTGCTTATTGCGACAAAAAACAATGTGATATAAATTTCTCTAATCTTTTTCATGTGGCTTTTTTTAGGGGTTTACGACCATTGAATATTATAAGTTACACCGCTATTTAAAACTATGGTAGCTTTTTTGTTGCCAAGAAAGGTTACAGTACCGTTAAAGTTAAAAGTTTTACCAGAAGTTGATGTGGCTGCAATAGTTACAACAGCCGTTCCCGACACAATTTGCTGGGTAGTTTTATCTACAGCAATATTGCTGGATGTGATTTTTATATTGCTGGTGAAGGTGTACTGTCGTGCAATTTTAGAGGTTGTTGTACCGGTACGGGTATAAGTTGAAGAGAAAAGATATTGCGACGAAGCGGGAGGCAGCCCGGTAAGCGTAAATGCACCCTGGCTATTATCTTTTGATGATAATCGCGCCCCGTCATAGCTGCCGGTACCTGTGAAGTTAAAAGTTAGTTGGCTGGGTATAATTCCATTACAGGTAAGCATGTAATTCCAGTTTAAATTGTAACTGTATGAAGGCGAAGCCCCGGCTGCGCTCGATTTGATAATTGTCGAATCTTTGGATACTCCGCACGATAGTACAACTGTCTTTTCAATAGTGGTGGAACTGCTTAATTGAGCCGTCATGCCGCCGGTTTCGGGCGTTATGGCATCTGTGGTCAATTCAGCAGCATCGGCTTCTGTCACTGTCGCGGCAGTTGTGCTGGTACTGTCTTTTTTACATGACGCTACAGTAAAAGTTAGACCTGCGGCTATCAATACTGTAAACAGTAGTTTTGTGTTGACGATTTTCTTTTTCATGATTTTAATTGTTTAGTTATTTATGGTGATCTAATATTTTAATAGTTAAACGGGCATTGTTGGCGACGGTTTAAGCACTTATGGCGAACCGTCCAATTCGGGGGGTGAACTAACTTTTAAGCTTCATTTTTCCGGTAAACAGGTCAGCAAAGCCCTTAAAGACCAGCTTAAACGGGTTGTAACCCAGCGAGCCGTTAGTGAGTCCGTAATTCACTTTTTCGGTTTCGGGCTGGTAGGTTTTAAATAGCTTGTCCCAAGTAATAAGAACGCCGCCAAAATTCTTGTCGATATAGAGCGGGTTACTCCCATGGTGCACACGGTGAGCTGATGGGGTGTCAATTATGCCTTCCAGCCAGCCTATTTTGTCAACTGCTTCGGTGTGCAGAAAAAACTGGTAAACCAGGTTAAGCGCATAAGAAATTGCAATAAAATCGGCGGGCATACCCATTAGGGCAGCGGGGATAAAAAACAGCGGACTGATAATCGCCGACAGCCAGTTTAAACGATACGCCGCAGTTAAGTTCATGTGCATTGCGGAGTGGTGCACCATATGAAAGGCCCACAAAGGTTTCCATATGTGCGACAACCGGTGGAACCAATAGTAAATAAAATCAGTCGTTATGAATGTGAGTAAAAATACCCAGGCGTTGTTGGGGAAGGTAAACGGCGCTATTTCTGTAAAAAATCCAAGCACGGCCAGTTGATATCCTGTAAATAGAACCTTTGACAAGTGAAAGCCGGTTAGTACGGCCAGGTTCGAAAATGTCTCTTTTATCTCGTATGCCTTTTTATCGTTTCGCCAGCTCCAGGCTATTTCAGCCAGGATAAGCACTAATAAAATCCCAAGTATCCAAAATCTGTAAGGGCCAACTGTATGTTTCATTTTTTTTATTTTTTTAAGTCAGTTTGCGCTCAACTTCCACCACGACCGTGGAGTGGCTTTGTTGAATGATGTAAAATTGACTCAAAAAATTAGTAGGGTTGGCGATAAAACAGGCGAGGCTGTCAATACCGCAGGTGAAGCTGCTAGTTATTCATCCAGACCTTGAATTCGGGGACGCGGGCTTTGCTGATGATGATATTTTCAGGAGGGACAGGCTTGATTTTTACCGACAATCTGCCGTTAAAATAAAAATCGACTTCGGTAATTTGTTTGCGATTGATGATGAACTGGCGGTTTGCCCTGAAGAACGCGGCCGGGTCGAGCTGCTTTTCCAGTTGCTCCATCGTGAAATCGATAACATATTGGCGCGCATCGTCGGTTTGTGCGTAAACGAGTTCGTTTGCGGTATAAAACCAGGCGATTTTTGCGGTTTCGACAGGAATAAGTTTATCTCTGAAATGAACCAGGAACGATTTTTTATAGGACTTGGAAGCCTCGTTTAATTGTTCCATCAGCTGTGAAAGATTAATCGCTCCGGCGTCCGAAAGAGCACTGCCTAACAGGTTTTTAAATTTATTGAGCGCTTGCTCAACTTCCTGCTGGTCGAAAGGTTTCAATATATAATCAATGCCATTGTTCTTGAAGGCTTGTATAGCGTAATTGTTATAGGCCGTCACGAATATTACAGGCTTTGACAGGCTAACGCGTTTAAAAATGTCAAATGACAAACCGTCGGCCAGCCGGATGTCCATAAAAATAAGGTCGTAATTGTTATTGTTTAACAAGAACCAGTTTACGGAGTCGTCAACGCCCGTCAAAATAGCCATTATTTGCACCGATTCGTCAATTGATTGCAGCATAAAAGCGAGGTTACGGGCTGTTGCCGGTTCATCTTCAATTATCACTAACCTCAATTGTTTCATAACTTTAATGGTAATTTAATGATGAAATTTTCCGTGGTCTTTTCAATTATTAATTCCTGTTGCATTAATATTCTATAGCGGCTGGCTAAATTAACAAGCCCGATGCCAGTACTGCTTTCCGGGTTAGCCAAAACCTGTAGATTATTACGTATCACCAGCATGCTATCTTCAATAAATATTTGGACGGCAAGTGGACTTGATAGAGTTACTGAATTATGTTTGGCCGCATTTTCAACCAGGGGTTGTAAGCTTAAATGGGGGATTTTCTCACCGAGGAATTTTGCGTCGACATTGATATTTAGTTTAAACGCATCCTCGAATCGCATGATAAGTAGCTGTTCGTACGAGCGTACCATTTTTAGTTCTTCTTCAATGGTAGCCATTTGACCGCCGGATTGAGTTAACGCATACCTGAATATCTTAGACAAATGATTAATAAAATGCTGCGCTTTCACCGGATCTTCACGTACAACACCCGATAGTGTGCTTAATGAATTAAACAGGAAATGCGGATTTAGCTGCTCTTTTAACAATTCAAGCTCAGCTTCCAGGTACGCCGTTTTGAGCTGGTCATTTTCCGAATCCTTTTGTTTGCTTTCGCGGAGTAATAGCACGATTTTTATGATAATGGCAGCGAGCATACCGCTTAAAAAATATCTTGATATATAGCCCGACCAATAAATTTGAGGAAGTTGATGACTTAAAAATAACCGGTGCTGTATTGCCCCCGCAAAAATGCAACAGGTTAGTACCAAAACAAGATTCAAAAAAAGCGCAATGATATATCGTTTTTGGCTGCGATAATTGAAGAACGTATTGCTACGATGAAGATTTAGATGGAATAGCAGATAGCAAAAATACAGATTAAGCGCCACCTGTAAAATAAGCTCGGCAAGGTTAAAACGCCAATAGTGGGCAACAATACCGTTCTCGCGCAGGGCAAGCAACCGCGGGCTGCTAACCAACAATGCAATTAAAAGCGAACTGTACCAACAAATCCGTTTTTCGGTTTTATCCATCAGGTAAATTTAACGGCTTAAAGTACAAGTTATAAAAATATGCGGATGAAGCTGCAAAATTGAGGGGCGAACGAATAAAAAAAGGGTAACCCGCAATCCGGATTACCCTTTGTGTTAAAATTTATATCCCTTAGTTTTGAGGCTCGTCGGCAGGAGTGCTTACAACTTTGTAAACCCTGTTGCCACCTGTATCGGTTGTTTCCTGGTAATAAACATCATCTGGTGAAACGTATAGCGTTTGGCCGTTAACATGTATGGTTCTTGAACCTTGTGGCAAATCGTTGTAAATATCGCCTGTTTTAGGTAGGGGGGCACCCTGGCCGTTATCACCCTGATCTTGTCCACCCTGAACATTGGTTTCAAGCTGCCCGTCTTTACCGGCAATAACATAAACCTGTGAGCCGTCATCCTTGGTAACCGGCTGGTAATAAACACCATTCAATTCGTAGTATTGTTCGCCATTTATTGTAATGGCTTGTGCGTTAGCAGGTAACTGGCTTATTTCGGCACCCAAAGGTGGTTCAACTACTGTATATTGGTTGTTTTCGTGTTGGTAGTAAAACCCATTGCTGTAATAGTATTGTGAATCGCCCCAATAGAAAGGATAATATCCATAAGGTAAAAATCCTAAACTAAAACCAAGACTTGGATAATATAAACTGGCATAAAAGCCGCTGTGGTAAAAATATCCGCCGCGATAACCCCAGTAACTGCGACCGCCCCAATAGCTTGGGCCGTAATAATGTCCGCGGCCATAGTAGCCTCCGCGATATCCACCACGGTTGTAGTAGCCACCACGATATCCGCCACGAGCTCCTACGTAACCACGTGAGCCGTTATAGCCACGAGCGCCAACGTAGCCGCGCGAACCATTGTAACCACGGTTACCGCTGAAGCCACGATTGCCATTTACGCCAACCCTGCCACCATTAAAACGATTGTAACTTTGTGTAGATGGGCGTGCACCGCTAAAGCCGGGTCTTTGGCCGAAACCGCCTGAACGTGGGGGCGATACCGCTGAACGGTTGCCACCTGAGAAACTACGGCTTGAACCGCCAGAGAACCCTGAACGACCACCACCACCAGAAAAGCCACCGCTAACATGACCGCCGCCACCACCGCCACCGAAGTGACCGCCACCGCCGCCACCACCACCACCATGACTACCGCCACCGCCACCGCCGCTGCCGCCCCTGTGTTGTGCATTAGCCGGAAAAGCTAAAAACAAACACAATAGTCCGCTTAAGCTTGTGGATACTAAATATTTTAATGCCTTTTTCATAATTGATATTAATTGAAACAGTTTTTTGACGCTGTTTTTGTTTATAGACTCCTAATTTTACAAACGGTTTAACGCAGGTATAATTATTTTATTTCAACAATTATGCCCGCATTGATTTTACAGTTTTTTTTAAGTTTATTTTGACAAGTTCCATACAAAACTGCTAATGTTTATATATTAGCGTCGGCTGGAAAACAATGCCCTGGCCTAAAATTAAGCAAATAAATATGACTATTAAGGACACTAACTCATTGAACCAGGTTGCCGAGTTTCACTCAACCTTTAAACATCCGATTATCGGACAGCCCGCGATACCATCAAAGGAACGTTGTGCCTTGCGGATTTCCCTGCTTGCCGAAGAACTTAAGGAATTACAACAGGCTGTGGATGACAATGATTTGGTTGAAGTTGCCGACGCGCTTTGCGATTTGCAATATGTATTATCAGGCGCAATACTGGAGTTTGGCCTGGCAGAGAAATTTAAAGAATTGTTTGATGAAGTACACCGATCGAACATGAGCAAAGCCTGTAAGACGGTTGAAGAAGCCGAAAAAACTATCGACCATTATAAATCTACTGCTGAAACTGACTCATATCACAAGGAAATTGATGGCCTATTTTTAGTATATCGTACTGCTGATGATAAAACGCTAAAGTCGATTAATTATTCGCCGGCATCGCTTAAGGCGATATTGGATAAATAGAATTTGAGATTTAATGCTGTATGAGTAAAACCCGGAAAAATAAGGATGATCTGACGAAGGGGAAGCCTCCTGCGGACGGTCGAACGGGCGGGCGGAAGCCGGGAACGGTAGCCAAACCAACTGCCCGTAAACCATCGCAAAAAAAGCAGACTCAGCCGGAAGTACACCATCCGGTAATTATTACTGAACCCGCGAATACTCAAACCCCATCAACCGAAACGGCAATGGAAGTACACCACCACCCGCAACTTGAGCACAAACACAAACCCTGGAAAGAGTACCTGCTGGAAGGGTTTATGATATTTATTGCAGTAATGATGGGCTTTATCGCCGAAAATATAAGGGAAAATATCACCAATGGCGAGCATGCGGAGCAATTAACCTCGCAATTGGCGCAGGATTTAAGGGCAGATATTAAAAAGCTGGACCAGGTGTACAACGGCGAAATTAAGATAGTTAAAAGCAATGACACCCTGATAAGTCTGTTACAACAGCCTTTGAGTTCGGCGAACACCCAAAGGATTTTGTGGTTTGTATCAAGGTCACATAGTTTGTGGCCGTTTCACCCGGCTACCGGGGCCATTTTCGCTATAAAAAACGAACTGCACCTTAAACAATTTTCCAACTCAAAAATAATAAGATATATTGCCACTTACGAAAATGATACTGAGCTTTTACACCTGGTACAAGATATAACCCTACAGTATCAGCGCAGTTATTTCGAGCCGTTTTTGAATCAACATTTTTTTGCACCGGCAATTGATTCGGTCTTTCAGCATTTACCCGCTACAAAGGCACCTACACGTGATTTAACACAGGACGACTTGTCGAAATTGGCAGCGAGTATGGTGCTGATAAGGATTAATACCAACGAGCTATTGGATGATAACCGGCAGGCAAGAAATGATGCTGTTGAATTACTGCATTATATAATTAAACAATATAATCTGAAAGACTAATGAAAAAGTTAAGGGTATGCCTGTTGTTATTGCTAACGACTTTTAGTTTTTTATCAGTTACACCGGACGTAAAAAGCTGGACAGCAATTGGTGACTCTATCACTTACCTGAACGATCACCTCGACGAAACCGGCAACCGGGTTACCAAAGGCTATTTAACACGGGTAACTGAACAATTGCCAAACATCAAATATATTAACCAGGGCCATAACGGTTGGAGCATAGTTGGCATAGCCAGGGAAATTGAAAAGCTGGGCCTGCAGAAGTCGGATATCTACACCGTATTTTTAGGAACAAATGACTGGGGACAGGGCCTGCCGTTAGGTACTTTTGACGATTACAGAAACAATACAGGGTTGAAAACATCGTGCGGGGCTTACAGGATAATAATTGATAAAATAAAAAGCCTTAACCCCAACGCGCGGATTATATTGGTAACGCCGATGCAGCGTGAGGACTTTGTTTACATCGCTGATAAACATAATAATGCCACAGGTTCGTATGCCGCAAAAAATGGACAATGGCTGTCGCAGTTTGCCGACGCTGTAAAACAGATAGGGGAGTACGAGCATGTGAAAGTAATAGATCTTTATTACAAAAGAGGCTTGAAATTAAGCAACATGGTGAAGTTTAAGCGGCTAAAAGATCCGCAAACAGGTGAATATAAAAATTTCAGCTACCCCGATTTTCAAGGTATACCTTTTAATCCCGATACGGATGAGTACCCTTACCCAGTGGAGGCAATCGATAACACTTTCGACGGCTTGCACCCATCTGATAAAGGAAACCAGGTTATTGCCGATATGTTGGTTAGCGCGCTAAAAAAGCAATAAATTGTAGTAGGGCATATTACGCGCCGGCAAAGCGTTCCATTTTTGCACGCGGAACACCCCGAACGCTATGGAACATGCTGATTATGAGTGTTTTTACCTTTTGCTTAAATGTAAATAATTGACAATCAACTGTTATGCGATTTGCGTCTTTTTAATGCGGAACAGTCGACGCTAAAAATGCCGGTCTTTTTTGCTTGTACATATAGACAGTAAAATCGTTCGGATCATAGTCTTGTATCAATTTTACTTCCGGGCAGATTGATGAACAATAGCTAGTAATCTGCTCCGGAGTGTAGGCAACCAGCAGCCCGTTGGGGACGATGTAATTCAATAAGTTAAATGCAAAACCATAGTTGCAGGCTGTGTACAATTTATTAATCGCCTTAAAAATAAAATCCGGGTCGGTACTTCGGTAGTTTAGTGAGCCGCTTGCAAAGACGTAATCGACAGCCGGTAGCAAGGTTGTAGTAAAATTACCCTGGATAAAGTTTGCTGCGGGTGAGTGTCCATGGCGTACAATGGCTTCTTTTAAAAGCTCAGGAATTTGCTCCAAGCCTGTGTAAGTAAAACCATTATAGGAAGCCGAAAGATATGGCAGAAAGTCGCCGTAGCCGCAGCCCGCATCAAGTACAGAGCAATTACCCAAATCGCCAATATCTGCAAGGGCTTTAAAACGGATTTGCTGGCTTTCAACATCCTTCCAGCCGAGCGCAAAACTGCTTTCGCGGCCATGAGTGTTTATCATCCCCCGGTGGTAATTGAAAATGGCAATAGAATCGGTTAGTGAGCTCATTAATCGCCGGCAATACCCAGTGCTTGCGCCAGGCGCCTGGATGCCGCATCAAAGCTCACATTTTCAATCCACATTACAAACTCAACCGGACCGCCTTCTTTGCCGCACCCGAAACATTTGAATACGTTTTTTTCAGGCGAAACCATAAATGAATCCGATTGGTCGACGTGAAAAGGGCAGTTGCCTCTTAATGCCTTTCGCCCTTCGCGGAGTACAATGTGTTTAGAAATAATTTTGGCAAGGTCGGCCTTTGATTGGATAATCGATAGTGACATACGGCCGCAAAACTAACCATAGACAGGAGGCTAGCCAAGGCCGTATTGGGAATGTTGAAAATTTGAAGTTTGTTGGCAATTCAATATCAAATTTTGGCCTTTAAATTGTATACAATTGTTTATGAAGAAAACAGTACTGGTGATAGAGGACGAACCTATCATTGCCGAGATGATGAGTATATTATTGGAAGAAGACGGTTATAATGTTACAAGCCTTGCTGATACGGTAAGGGCGCGCCAGAAACTGCATGCCAATGAGATAGACCTGGTTATGCTCGACTTGGGTTTGAAAGGGGAGGACGGAGGATCGATGTGTGCCTACATTAAAGGGCAGGATGACCTGAAACATATACCCGTAATACTGGTGTCGGGCAACGTCGACCTTGAAAAAATAAAACATGAATGTGGCGCCGACGACCATATTGCAAAACCGTTCGACCTTGACCATTTTATGGGGAAGGTGCAGCAGTATTCGGCTGTAGTTAATTAATAAAATTAGAATTCATCAGCAGTGCTGCGGCTGTCTGCATAAGGCGAGCCGGAGAATGTTATAGTGCCGCTGTCAGTGTTAACAAGAAACGTCCATTCTGAAGTTTCATTATTTTTTTGAGTCACAAGGTCCTCACAACCAAAGGTATAAGTTATGTCCAGTAGCACCCGGAAACTTCCCTTTGACGTGGCGCTGTCATATTTTATCCGGTCGACAGTCATTCTCGTAACGTCCGGTGCACCGTTCGGCCTGAATTCACGTGCTATCGAGCTTTTCAATAACTCATAAGCCCTATTTCCGGGGTGAAACAAATCGGCCAGCAGGCTTTCCGGATTGTTGGCGGTATCTTCTGTTTTAATTTCGAAACTCTCCATATAATAGTTCACCAAAATACTCAAATATTGCCGGGATTCAATGGTGGTTCTTCCCGTGGTGTATTGTACGGCGGGAATTCATCAGGCACTATCTGCGGGTCTTCCGTTGGTACATCCGGCTCCTTTGGGTCTGATGGCCGTTTAATTTCCGGCGTTTCTTTAGGAACCGGCATTTCGGGTTGTTCGTTTGGAAATGTATCGTGTTGCTTCCCCATTTTATTAAATTTTATATTAAATTAACCCGTTTACCAGTTTTTGCCACTGTGCGCCCGACAATCCAACGCGGGCCATAAGGGCAATGGCAGTGTTGCGAATTTTGTCATGCAGGTCAACATCCTTGTTATTTGGCGTTTCGTTGCGCCCGTGGGCACCCGCACTAACAGTCCGGCCGTCCCGCCTTATGATGAAAGTACTTGTTAATATGTCGGTAAAAAAATGTGCTATCTCTAAATCTGCTTTTTTGGGATCAGGAACCGGCCTCACCGTCATGGCTAAGTATTGTTCTCCCGTTTCACTGCTGCCGTCGGCTGTTAGTTTCTCAATCATTACCCATTCCAGCCCGTCGCCGGCATCCGGGCCTGGTCCTGGCAGATCAATGCTGATGTAAAATCCTTCGGCTGCAAATCCGGACAATTCGTTACCCTGGTTATTACTAAGGGTGAATTTTGCTGATCCTTCACCAGTATATTCGTGCCAATTATTAACGCTAAGCAAGCGCCCTGCTGCAGATCTAAACTCCTTATTTGCTGACGTTAAATCGTCGAATGTCTTTTCGTGCGTAAAATTGGTTTGCCTGCCTGTTTCCTGGGCGGGTAATTGCGCTCCCGGCTGTTCCATAATCTTCATTTTTTAAGGATAACCCGTTGTCGGCATTCTTGTTTTAGGTTTATATTTGCCCTATGAAAAAAATCCTTCTGCTTTCGCTTTTAATTTTGAACGCCGGGTTTTATGCAAGTGCTCAGACACCAGGTTATAAGGTTTATGCCATTAAATTTGCCGGCACCTCGTACCCATTTACAGCAGCCGACTGGTCCAAAGGCGGCCCCAAAACGGACAGCGTTAAAATCAATTTTATGGTATGGCTGGTAAAAGGCAATGGCAGGAATGTTTTGGTAGATGCAGGTTTTCTGAACGATATTGAAGACGCAAAAGAATTTAAAGTAATTAATTATACACGCCCGGATAGTGCAGTAGCAAAACTCGGGCTAAAGCCGGGAGACATCACAGATATAATCTTCAGCCACCCACATTGGGATCACATAGATGGCGTCGGGTTGTTTCCCAATGCTCACATTTGGATACAAAAAGAAGATTTTAATTATTTTGTAAGCACCGCGTGGCAAAAAGGGCAAAACAACGGTGGCTTCAACAAACGGGACGTCCGAACGATGGTAGACCTGAATATGGCAGGCAGGGTAACTTTGGTTGATGGTGATGATAAAGAGATTATTCCCGGCATCAAAGTGTTTACAGGCTCGAGGCATACCTTTAATTCTCAATATGTGCAGGTTAACACAGGTGTCAATAATATAGTTCTCGCATCCGATAATATCTGGATTTATTATAGCCTCGACCACATGGTGCCTGCTTCGGACGGTGGCACGCTCGATCCTGCAGGCTATGTAAAAGCTATGCAACGGATGAAAACCATGGTAAAAGATGTGAAATACATTATACCTGGACATGATGCAAAAGTGTTTTCGAAATTTCCGGCAGTTGCAGATGGGGTGGCGGAAATTAAGTAACGTCAAAGGGAGTAATAAGCAGGAACAAATAAAGGACGGGATTTTATAGCTAAGTGTACGTTTTTTGATAACTTAGAAAATGAAACGCATAATAACACTACTTGCCATTGCGGTGCTGGCAATTACAAATGCATTTGCCCAGCAATTTGTAAAAATTGAAACCGCACAAGGTAGTTGCATCGTTAAACTTTACGATGAAACGCCTGTACACCGCGATAATTTTATCAGCCTGGTGAAAAGACATTATTTTGATGCAACTACGTTTAATCGGATACTGAAGGGCTTTGTTATACAGGGCGGCGACCCCGATTCTCTGTACGATAAAGGAAAAAAGCTGAACCCGGAACAAAAATGGATAAAACCTGAATTCAATACTGCGCTTTATCATAAAAGAGGTGTATTAGCCATGGGCAGGGACAATAATGCCGGAAAAGAATCCTTTACCACCCAGATTTATTTTGTCGACGGCAAAACATGGACCGATGCTCAGCTCGATGCCACTGAACAGAAACTGAATATTAGGTTCACCGATGCTCAGCGGACCACCTATAAAACCATAGGCGGTACGCCTTTTCTCGACCAAAATTATACCGTTTTTGGCGAAATTGTAAAAGGAATAGATTGGATCGATAAAGTAACTGCCGTAAAGGTTAATAAAGACGGGAACCCGGACAACGAAGTTTGGATGAAGGTGAGGGTTTTAACGCCGAAAGAGGTGAAGGGTGAATTAAAATAATTCCGGGCTTGATTATCCTGTTATTCCCATAAACCATGTCACGCTTTTTTTACCCCATTTCGGGGTGCTTAATAATTTGTTAATACCAAAATACGGTTTGAGTTGATTGTGCGCTTTTACTTTTGAAACCAAAAGAAAAGCACTTACATCAACTTACATGAAAGCAAAATCAGACCTGGAACGAAGTGGAAATTTCGATAGATCTTTAGCAAATAATGGTAAAATAGGAACGACTGCACGTACCATCTGTTCTTTATTAATGGTGATATCAACCGTTTGCACAAGTGGCGTTGCCTTGGCCCAGCCAGGGCATGTTAATCCGTGGGCGCCTGCGGAACTTGCCCCGCTGCCACCACCGGCCAGCCTTACAAATGGAATTTGGCTAAAAGGCGACCTGCACGTACATTCGCGGCACAGCAAAGAGTCGTCCAATAATCCCGTTGCAAAAATCATCTCCTTTTCCAAGTCTGTTGGTATCGATTTCCTGGCCATTACGGATCACGACAATCACGTCGACGGTGATGTTGCGCACAATACCTGGGCCGACCCGGATTTTAAATCAGACTCCGTATTGCTTTTATACGCTGCGGAATGGACAACAACACGCGGCCATGGCAACGCCTTTTCGGCCAGGCCATACGATCACCAGCGGCTATATGACGTACGCGATCAGCGCGATGTGGTGGTTGGTGCAGTGAAAAAAGAACTTGGTGTTCACCTTTCGGCTAACCATCCAAGCGGGAAAGACCATTTTGGGTACTCTTATGACATGATTGAATCCATCGAAGTTTGGAACTCTGCAGTATGGTCAAAAAATGCCAATGCCATTATGATTTGGGACGATATGCTTTCTTCAGGGCGCAAACTAACCGGCAGGGGTGGAAGTGATGCACACCATGGCACGCCGGAAACACCAGCACAGGAAACAAAGAATAGCTACCAGGCGAAAGCAAATTATGTGGGTACCCCAACCACCTGGGTATTCGTGACTGCAAGAACTTCACAGGCGGTAATAGACGCATTGACAAACGGCAGGGTTTCGGTAAGTGCAAACCCCTATGCACCCCGCGTAGAATTTTACGCTGACATTAACCATGACGGCAAAATGGACATGATGATGGGCGACAATGCCAAAGCAACCGGCAAACCCGTTAAATTTCGTGTGCAGTTAAGCGGGAATACCGTTCCGGACGCGGAGTATACTATCAGCATCGTAAAAAACGGCGACCCGTTCAATATCCTTAAAACAACGGGTAAAACACCCATGGTTGAATTTACCGACACGCCGGCAACAATTGGCCGCACTTATTACCGGGTAACAGTTGAGGGGCCGCCTACTGCATATCCGCAGGTTCCAGGGTCAATGGCGTTGAGCGGCAATATGGTTGGCTTGTCGAACCCGATCTATTTTAATTTTGATCCGAACTTTTAAAGTTAGTTCGATATAGGAATACGGTGCTTTGAGTTACGGGCGACACCATAATAGCTGGTAGTCGCCTCACCCTGCCCTCTCCAAAGAGTAATAGCCTATCATTAGACAGGGGCAATAATTGGTAAGGCACATTTATTAATTAATATGTCGAATATCGATTTGTTACCCCGGTAATTATATTTGAAAGTAAATTCATTTAAG
>NZ_JAMXOE010000008.1 GCF_024055575.1 Mucilaginibacter flavidus
AGTTTGGCCCGGAATACCCTGGTCAATTTGCCCGGAATGGGGTGGTCAATTTGCAGCGGAATCGGGTGTCAACCTATCCCGGAATCAGGTGGTCAATATCAGCGGAATATCCACTCTTATCATTGAACCGCAAATTACATACACTCAAAGTTTTAAGCGATCCAATCTAAATGTTTTGCTCGGTGGTACTTATCAGAACAGTTTAAAAAATACTCAATACACGTCTGCCAGTAATTTTAGCAATGATGCGCTTATAGAAG
Organism: Mucilaginibacter flavidus; assembly: GCF_024055575.1. Taxonomy (GTDB): domain Bacteria; phylum Bacteroidota; class Bacteroidia; order Sphingobacteriales; family Sphingobacteriaceae; genus Mucilaginibacter; species Mucilaginibacter flavidus. The sequence goes on from NZ_JAMXOE010000008.1 coordinate 261, forward strand.
ATGCTGGTTCAGCGAGTATCGTTTCCGTTAATAATAGTGCTGCTAACTATAAATATGAGTCCGTTTTTGCCAGAATTACCTACAATTTTGATGAAAAGTATATTATAAATGCAAGCGCGAGAAGAGACGGATCATCAAGATTTGGCCCAGGTGATCAATTTGGAAATTTCGGTGCAGTTGGTGCAGCTTGGCTGTTCAGTAATGAGCCGCTTATCAAAGATCATTTAACCTTTTTGAGTTTTGGTAAATTGAGGGCAAGTTATGGCATTACAGGTAATGATCAAATCAAGGACTACCAATACCTTTCCACCTATGCATCATCGGGATATGTTTATCAGGATGTTGCGGGTCTAAAATCCAACCAGATTTCCAATGCCAATCTGCATTGGGAGACGAATAAAAAAGCTGAAGTGGCGATGGAACTCGGCTTTTTCAAAGATCGGATTTCAATAACCATAGATCATTACCAAAATAGGAGTAGTAACCAGTTAATATCCTACACATTACCTACTATAACTGGATTCGCTAATTACCAGGCCAATTTGCCGGCTGTAGTACAAAATTCAGGATGGGAATTTGAATTGAATACAGTTAACATTAGAACAAATACCTTTAACTGGAAAACCACTTTTAATATCAGTATCCCTAAAAATCGATTGTTAAGTTTTCCCGGGCTGGCTGCATCAAGCTATGCAAATACCTTAGTTATAGGCAAAGACATCAGCCAGGCTTACGGTTATGTTCTAACAGGAGTAGACCCGGCAACCGGAACTCCACAATATGATACCCCAACAGGTAGCTCAAGCCCAAACTATTTTGATAAATGGGGACAAACGAGCCCATATTTTTATGGTGGATTTGGCAACACATGGACTTACAAAAATTGGCAACTTGATATTTTCGGTCAATTCGCTAAGCAATTTGCTAAAGGAAGCACATATTACGTTCCGGGAGCCAATTTTAATGATTTTACGAATGCGATGGGCCGCTGGCAAAACGTAGGGGACATTACCAATATTCCAAAGGCCTCAACCTTTTATGATCCATACTACGCTTATTCCACAGCCAATTGGTTTAACGCCTCTTACTTTCGTCTAAAAAACGCTTCAATTTCTTATGTTTTTCCAGATAAGTGGTTAAAGAATAAAAATATAAATCGCTTAAGGCTGTATCTGGAAGGGCAAAACCTGTTCACGATAAGATATAAAAACACTGCCCTGTACGATCCTGAAACCGGTGGAGATAATACAACAGGGATGATACCATTTCCGATAACGAGATCATTTATAGCTGGTATTCAAATCACATTTTAAATTAAAAATCATGAAAAAAGTTAAACATTTAATATTCAGCCTTTTCTTTCTGATGATCGGTCTGGCCGGTTGTCGGAAATTGATTGCTGTAGATTCGCCAGTTAACCAGCTGACAAAAGATAAAATCTTTATAGACAGCGCCTCTACTATTGCACTGCTTGATAATACCTATGCCCTTTTCAATCAAAATATTGATGGCACCTATACCCCTGAAATGGGTTATTATTCAGATGAATTAACTTATACAAGTACTAATGCAGGGACAATTGAGTTTTTAAAAAGTACTGTCTCCCCCGCAAATAGCGCTAACTTCAATATCTGGTCACGAAACTATTTTGCCATATATGAATGCAATGACATTATTGAAGGTTTAAATAGCTACAACGGAATTAAACCTGCAACTAAACTGGAATTTATTTCTGAAGTTAAATTTTTGAGAGCCTATGCTTATTTTTATCTGACTAATCTTTATGGCGCAGTACCGTTGATATTAGAAACTGATGTTAACAAAACCGCTACAGCTGCAAAAGCGGATTCTGCAACTATTTACAAACAAATAATACAAGACCTGAATGATGCGCAGACTGGTTTAGCAGAAGCTTATACAGGTTCAGGGAAAGTAAGGGCCAATAAATGGGCTGCGACAGCTTTGTTAGCCAGGGTTTATTTGTATCAAAAAAGATATGCAGAAGCTGAACAAACGGCTGCTGCAGTTATTAATTCGGGTTTATATACGCCCTTAGAATCACCTGCTTCGGTTTTCTTATCGGGAAGCAAAGAGAGCATCTTGCAATTCTATACACAGTATGGATACACAGCTGAGGGTGCTCTATTAGTACCAGGGTCAGGAAAACCATCTTATCCATTGACTAATGCCCTTTTAAGTTCTTTTGAAACGGGTGATTTGCGTAAAATAGCCTGGACCAATAAATCAACAGTAACTTCAGGAGGTACAATTACGACCTACTATTACCCCTATAAATACCATAATCGTTCAACCAACACTGGCGCACCTGAATACCTCACGGCATTGCGTATCAGTGAACAATATTTGATACGTGCGGAAGCCAGGTTACAGCAAAATAATATCAGTGGTGCTGTGGACGACCTGAATATTATTCGGCAAAGAGCCGGACTGCTGCCGTTGGCTAACTCAATTTCTTCCAGCGCATGTTTAGATGCGCTGATACACGAACGTCAGGTAGAATTGTTTGTCGAGTGGGGAAACCGATTTCTGGATTTAAAAAGGATAGGGCGGATTAATGCAGTTATGGGTGCATTTAAAACAACCTGGAAATCAACAGCGGCCTTGTTGCCTATTCCGCAAAGCGAAATTGCCACTGATCCAAATCTTACTCAAAACCCAGGATATTGAACATATAAATACATTATCTCACAATGAGAGGTCAATAAATATGAAAAATAAATTAACATATTTTACCGCGTTATGCTTATTGTTTTCCCTTAATGCACTGGCGCAGGAACAATTTGAAAAAAGATTCAGTATTTCATTTGTAAATGAGCCTTTTAGAGATGCTATAATGAAATTAACGAAAACGCAATCTCATGGAATGGCTGTTTCGTGGGGAAGCAACCTTATATACGAAAAGTCTTTACCTGTTACTGCTAATCTTCATAACGTAACTTTTGATGAAGCAATGGATTCAATTTTAGCCAAACAGAATATTTGTAAAGATTACTGGATTTTAGATTACGGTGGTGATAAAAAGACAATGGTGCTTCATCTTGAAGAACGAAAGATAGCCAATTCACGATATGTTGAGCGCAATAAGAATAAAGGCAGATACTATCATGTTGGGGATATACTGCCAGATTCTTCGTATGCGATTACTAACTATCACGGTAAAACCAATATCAAATTGGCTGATATTAAAAAGAAGCTTTTGATACTTGATATGTGGAATATTAACTGTGCCGGTTGCATAGAGGCGATGCCCGAACTTGAAAAGTTGCAGGAGAAATTTGGAAATCAGGTACAAATTATAATGGTAACAAGAGATAGCCGCGAACAGGTCGAACTGCTAAAAAAACATGTGAAAATTGTACGCGAAACCAAGCTGCCTTTTATAACAGGTGAAAATGTGTTAGGTTCATTATTTGAATATGACCAGGTACCAACACAGGTATGGATTGATGAAAGTGGCTTTGTCAAATATATTACGAAAACGCCTATTGCTTCCGAACGGCATATAAGGGATTTTCTGTCTGGCAAACGTATGGACATCAGAGATACAAAAGACACTGTTCTATCATTAAGTTATGCCCGCCCACTTGCAATAGCATTAGAACCTATACAAAGAGGAGATTTCGGTATATCCTCTTTTCTTGTGCCACATAAATCTGAAAAATATTTCTATGGAGTTTACCTCGGGGGCTTTTCGGATACGGATCGAATAAAGGGTGTAATTATGTTGCGATTAGATATAAATACGCTCTATAGAGAAGCTTATTTCGGCCATACTTTTTCAAAAACTCCTGTAATTAAAGAGTATAATCACCCTGAAAAATATGAACGGGATACTTTGTCAATGAGTAATTTTTATGATTATGAATTAGCCGTCAAAAGAAAAGAAACGACAGCTAAACAGTTTTACCATCTAATGCAGCAGGAACTGGACACTTATTTTAATATCCAAAGTACTTTAGAAAAAAGAAAGATCGACTGTTATGTAATTACGAGAATAGGTAAAATCGACCGATTAAAAGGTGTTGGTAAAACAGATAACTATCCTGTAATGGTAAACAATATATTAACCGTAAACAATGTTTCCTGGGGAGAAGTATTGAATAAGATATATGACCTATCATCAAATGTACACACTCCTTTTATTGATGAAACAGGCATAGATCACAAAATGGGAGTGAATTTCAAAATCAATACTGATTTCGACAATAGCAAAGAAGAGATACGAAAATCCCTTGCCTCGTATGGCCTTGCAATTAATAAAATACAAAGAGAGGTGCAATGTATTATACTTAAAAATGTCCAGTAATAACCGAAAATTTGAAACACAACATGAAATATATATATCTACTAATTGCTTTGCTCATTTCTATAAAGTGCAGTGCACAACAAACTGTTCAATGGACTTACAGTACAAAAAAAATTCAAAAGAATATATATGAAATTCATTTAACAGCAATGGTTCAAAATCCCTGGCATATTTATTCCCAGTATATGGATTCAGGCGGCCCATTGCCAACAACAATTACTTTAAATCATAATCCTAATATTGAGCTGATCGGAACAATTAAAGAAAAAGGAAAACTGGTAACCGAACATGTGAAAGTATTTGATATGGATGTAAAATACTATACAGATAGCGTTGATTTTGTCCAAAAACTAAAATTAAAAGATGGAGCCCATGCACCTATATCCGGTACCATCGAGTATATGTTATGTGAAGCAGATCATTGCACGCCGCCAATCAAAAGGGCTTTTGAAATTGATCTGAAATGATAAGACAGATTAAAATATGAGCCACCACATGGGTAATAAAACAAACACTATATGTATAAGTTAGATCGCCATTATTCTCACCACTTAAAAGGAGTAAAGAATTAAATCTTTACTCCTTGATAAATAAAACCAATTAAAGCTTTATATCAGCTGTCACTGATGGATGACCAACCTCTGTTCCATGAGCACAACCAACACCCAAATTTGGACAACCATAATTACTCTGGGCATCACTTATTGTGCCGGTAAATGGCGCCGACCCTGTTTTAGTCCAATTGTATTGAAGGTCAAAATGTTTTGGTGCTGCCTGTATTTTTTGAACAACTGCGCCTCCAATACCGATAGTAAATACCAAAGCCAATAGGCTAATTTTTAAAGTTTTCATAATTTTTTATATTTGTTTTTAATTACGCCATTGGTTAAAATTACAGGCAACGGCACCACCTGTACTTACGCGCGTGAAAGTATTTTAAATTCATCTGCCCCTATGTTCTATTGGTGATGTTGTTTTTTGTTTTTGTAAATATTTGATTGAGAGGATACCTGTCAGTATAAAGAATCCATTAAAGAATAAATGTTGTTTCCAACCCATCTGAGAGACAATGCCTCCACATGTACAAGGAAGATTTGAGCCTGACAAAAGCATTGCAGCAATATAAAACTCAAATACTAACAATAAGATAACGGATGCGTACAGAGCCTTAATTTTGATTGAATGGAGATATACACCAACGGCAAACCCCATGGCAATTAATATTTCAATAGAAGGCACTACCCAGCCTAAGAATGGGGCCAGTTTTTTCATTAATGGCACAGGAGCAAGTCGCATTTGAAAAACAAATTTATCATAGTCTAAAAACTTGCTCATTCCTGTATAAGCAAATAACAAAACCAATAATGCAATTATCAACACCACAAGGATATGTTTATATTTTGTTTTTTTAATTTGCAATAAATAGTTCACGGTATCCATGATTTTTACATTCTGTCCTACAAAGTAAATACAACTTAAAGCTCTAAAACAGTAGTAAATGGGTAGTAAACATTTTGATTGAATTTTATGTTTTAATTAATAATTAAGCGGAGATTAAATGAGGGCTATAGAGAATTAAAGTGTTTAGTCTCTTTTTGAATGTAAAATTCCTTAAATATTTTACTACCCTGATACCCTACAACTTTATACTGTCATAGCTTATCATAACCAATAATTAATATTGGCGAAAGTTTGTTTAACTTTAATTGCCTTTTGGAACTATGTAATAAAACGTTGCCCTTGTGGCGGAGCCAAGAATTATTGGCTTTTAACAAAGTCTAAGTAAAGCAGGAGCAGAATCATAATTATTACCACTATTTTTTTATCTTCACATTCAATTACAGGCAGGCAACCCGCATGCCTTTGTAATAAGGTTTAGGTTGAAAGTCCCCGGCAGCGAGTGTTAGGGACTTTCTTATTAAATTTCATTACCGTTTCAAACTTCATTAGGATGAAATTGTCGCTTTCTTAAACTTTTTAGTGTGATCTTAACCCTCTTAATAAAATCTTCCCCGGTAATCAATAGCCGTTTGGTTTATTTGGCCGGCAGTCCTAATGGTTTAGTTTTTAGATACTAAACCTGTGCAATTATTTTATCTTTGTTTAAATTAAATACCTTAAAATGTGCAAGTTAAATTTTGAATACGAAGCCAAAAATGTTCCAGAAGAAATGAAAATTGAATTTGAGAACCGGGCAAATAAAAAATATGCATCCGTGTGCGAAAAAATCAATAAATCAAATAGCTATGTCATTGTAAATTGGACTGGAAATCCTGAAAGATTAAGAGGCGTTTTGATTATTGATGATGAAATAAACAAAACCCTGAAACTGAATAATCTTACAGGACAGATTGACTAATTTGAGTCACTCCCAACATGTATATAGTTTCCTATATTTTTGGGTGTATCTGTACTTAGCAAAATACCGTTCGGTTGAAGAAACATTAAACACTGCTGAACAATACTTACTTAGCTGCTTTTCCTTTTGGCAATGAAGATGAACCACTTTTAGGTCTTTTGGAAAGCATCAAAAAGGGCGAGTTAATGCCTGTTGGATAAAAATATTAAACCTGTTCATTATCCGGCAAACCGTTAATATAAGTATCTATAAATTTAAGCACCTTTTCAATAACCCGTTCCACAACAATTTTCCGTTCAAGCAGCTTTGGTTTTTCTATAAGGATGTTAAATATATCATCACGCAATGGCTTCCGTTCAGTAAACAAGTAATTACCTATAATTTCGTTTAACTTTTCCGGGATTAGTCCTTCCTCTTTGCACAATTCGGCTAATGCTTTTTGCTTTTCGGCATCTACAAAAGCGTCAAATGCTGCTGGTATATCTTCAGCATCATCTATTAGCGGCAGGTTTTCATTGATAAATTTTTCAATTAATTCCTTTTTAGATCTTAATTGTACTTCGCCGGTCAATAAATCCAAAATTGCTTTCCGTTGCTGATCTTGTTCTTCTTTTGTTCCCGATTTTAGTTTGGCTAACAGCTTTAATATGTAAATAACATTAATTTCATCACGGTGGATTAATTCCAGTTCAAAATCAACATCGTTTAGAATAGAAACTTTTTCTATAGTATTATCGGTTTTTACCTTGTCGTATAGGTCGAGGTACTTACTGCGGTAATCGTTAAAAGTTTGCTCGCTCATGGCCAGGCTATCGAAGTTAAAATCCGCGAAAGTAGCCAAGATGTTTTTAACACGCATCAGTTCCCTAAAGGCTTTAACAAAGGCTAATTCTTCATCTTCATTTTGCAGGTCGTTTACACTATCCACCGTTGGGGTTATAGCGTACAAATCTTCGACACCTTTATCAAACAACGCGATATAATCCTCAATAGGCTGCATAATGATAACATCAATAGCATCTTTGTTTGAAAACAATGTTATAGCTTCATCGGTAGCGGTTTTTAGATTGCGGAAAGCAATAATGTTACCCTGTGATTTTTGTTCATTTAAAATACGGTTAGTGCGTGAATATGCCTGTATAAGGCCATGATACTTCAGATTTTTATCTACGTACAGTGTATTGAGGTATTTGCTATCGAAACCCGTTAAAAACATATTCACTACCAGTAAAATATCTACTTCCTTGTTTTTAACCCTTTTAGCAATGTCATTATAATAATTGTAAAAAGACTGGCTATCCTTTGTAGAAAACTTGGTACCAAACATTACATTATAATCCGCAATAAATTCATCCAGTTTTTCGCGGGTGTGTTTATTAATAGGGGCGGTTTCGCTTATTTCGAGTTCAGCATCAGGTATAAAACCGTTGGCATCTTTATCGTCTTCATTTGCACCATAAGAAAATATGGTAGCAATACGCAAATGATGTTCACCGGCTGTTTTCTTGGCTTTAAACAATTCGTAATACTTTATCAGCGTATCAACGCTGCTTACGCAAAACATGCCTGTAAACGACCGGCTATATGTTTTCCTGTCGTGGTTTTCGAGTATATAATTGGTGATCTTATTTAACCTGTCGGGCGATTCCAATAACTCCTTTGTGTCAATATCTTCAACCTTAATATCAATATTGTTTTTGCTGTCCTCCTTTTGCTGATAACGGCCTACATACTCAACTGAAAACTTTAATACGTTTTCATCCTTGATGGCATCGGTTATTACATATTTATGCAGGCAGTCATCAAAAAGTTCCTTTGTAGTGCGTTTGCCTAATTCATTTTTTACGGCATTATCCGCAAAAATAGGCGTTCCGGTAAAGCCAAATAGCTGATGGCTATTGAAGAATGCCTTTATACGGTTGTGTGTTTCACCAAATTGGCTACGGTGGCACTCGTCAAAAATAAAAACAATGCGTTTGTCCTTTAATTTTTCCATCCTGCTTAAATACCCTTGTTTACTAATCGCGGTATTTAGTTTTTGGATTGTCGTTACAATTAGTTTGGTATCGTCGCCTAACTGTTTTACTAAAGCCTGTGTATTATCAGTGCCATCAATACTGCCTTTACTAAAGCTGTTAAACTCTTTGGTGGTTTGGTAATCCAGGTCTTTTCTGTCAACTACAAAAACCACCTTATAAACCTGTGGAAGCTTAATTAAAAGCTGACTGGCTTTAAAAGATGTGAGGGTTTTACCCGAACCCGTAGTATGCCATATATAGCCGTTTTTGGTTGTCGTTTTTATCCGGTCGATAATAGCTTCGGAAGCGTAGTATTGATACGGACGCAAGATCATTAGGACTTTCTGTGCCTCGTTGAGCACCGTGTAACGGGTGATCATTTTAGACACATGGCAAGGCTCCAAAAATTCCTTGGTAAATTGTTCTAATTGGGTTATGATTTTATTTTCCTTATCCGACCAATAGAAAGTTTGTTTAAATGACTGGTGCGGATTGTTAGCATAATATTTAGTGTTAACGCCATTGCTGATTATAAACAACTGAATGTATAAAAACAAACCATTAGATGCCCCATAGCTATGTCTGTGATAACGGTTAGTTTGGTTAAATGCTTCTTTCAGTTCCAATCCCCGGCGTTTTAATTCTATTTGCACTAAGGGTAGACCATTTATCAGAATGGTTACGTCATAACGATTTCTATATGCTCCCTCGTTGCTTACTTGATGGGTAACTTGGAACTGGTTTTGACACCAATGATCTTGATTAATAAATTCGATGTAAGCACTATCTCCGTTTTCCTTTGTGTATTGCACCTTGTCGCGTAAAATTTTAGCACGTTCAAAGAGATTACCTTTATTTAGGTGATTTAGTATTTTGTCGAAATCTTTATCAGAAATTGTAACCTGATTATGTTTTTCTAATTGACTTTTTAGATTGTTAAGCAAGTCCTGCTCATTTTTAATAATTAAAAATTCATAGCCCAGTGCTTTCAGTTGATCTATTAGATTTTCTTCTAATACTTGTTCGGGTTGAGTGCTCATTACGTTGTTGATTAAACTAATTTCAGTTTGAATACGTTCACTGATAATTTGTGGTTTAGTATTCAATGTAGTTAGGAGATTCGATTTTTCCGCTTCATATTCTGCTAATTGCTCTGCGTATGAAAGATTATCTTGTTCAAATAGGGCCTTGCTATAACTCAATCCATTAAATGGATTTATCTCATCTAACATTTCATTGAACCCTTTATTTTCAGCATATTTCGTAATAGCCTCAACTTCTAACTCAATAGCGAAAAAATGTTCCAATATGTAGTAAACGACGCTTTCGGTCATCTTTACGATTAGTTCAGCATATTTTGAGCTGCTAAAGATAGTTTTCGGGGCAAGTTTCCCATGAGATATGTCGCCTCTTTTGTTTCTTATTTCACCAAGAGTTAGTATTAGAGAGTTCGACCTGGTAACAAAATCTATTTCAATTTCCGCGCATTTTTCAGAAAGTTTGTTTAATGCTCTTTTAAAAAGCGGTTGGAAATCTAATTTGTCAATTTCTAAATTGCTATAAGTATTGTCTAATTGTTTTAAAATTGCCTTTGAAAGACCCTCAACCAGTGATTTACAGCTTTCAATCGAAATATCAGGATTTGAGTTAATATTTAATTCTATAACTTCAATTATAGAATTGTAATAACCAAAATGCTCGTGGTTATCTTTATTTAACAGAATTAGTTCCCTTACTAATTTCATTCAAATTAGATAAACAATTTTTGTAGTAACCCTTTTTTAAAAACTTTGCTTTTTAAAATTTGCTGATTTACTTGTGCGATTTTTAAATCAACTTCAGATAAAAAATTTGCTATTTGAAGTTGCTCTTCATATTCTGGTAATTCAATGTCGAAGTTTTTTACAGATTGTGCATTCAAATTACCTTGTGTGCCTTTTTCAATATATTTTGGTAAAAACTTTTTAAAGTACAGTAAATAATAATAGATGTATTCAATGTAAATACCTTTTTTTAATATCAAATTAATAACAGCTTGTGATGTAGCAATTGGGATTTTATTTATCGAAACGAATCCGACAGATGCATACATTGAATATATAATTGAATTAGCAGGTACTATCCACGATGATGAATTATCAATACCCATTGTTGAAACTTTTTTTACGGTTCGATTCAAATACTTTCCTTGAAGGGTCATATCACTGATTGCTAAAAATGGAATTTCTCCATCATAGTATTCTTTATTTGTGGAAGTTGGCGTTCCCCCGCTTTTTATTATGGAACAAATAGAATCAAGTTTTACAATTTTCCAGGAAGCATATTCATTTCCATTATGCTTGAATCGTACTTGTTGAGTAAATATTTGTTCCAATACACCAGTTTTGTATTTCTCCAACAATGCTTTCTTTTTAGAAAGTTGCAAAATTTTAGTATCTATAACGCCAAGAAATTGAGCTATTTTCTCTTGTTCAACTAAGTTGGGTATATAGATTGATATTGTTTTTAAGGTTTCTTGTCCAATATTATACCTTGTACTACCTCCAGATTTGGTGGTAATTGCTTCCCGTATTAAATCCGTTTTCAAAAGAGAGTGCATAAAAAAAGGGTTATAGTCATTGACTTTTTTTCCCCTGATTACAAAGCCTCCAAACGTAGCTTTCCTATGTTTGTCTAAATAAACATTTGATTGGCCAACTTCCTCCCTGGTTTCCGAACTTCTTTGAAATAAAATATCACCGTAACTGACTTCATTATTTGCAAATGTCTCATCATCAATATCAACACTTCCAAGAATACGTTCATAAGTTAAATAGTCGTTGTTGATTATATCTAAAACATTAATAAATTTTATGCCTTTTCCATATCTTTCTTTATCAGCATTTATTCCATTTTTGAAACTTAAAAAATGCTCTAAGTTTTTTAATTGCCATTCACCATCAAAACCCGGAAATCTCAATTTGGGTGTTTTATTTAATTGATCCATGATTTAAAATGGTGTTTTTAGATTCAATTGTTCGCAGAAAGACAATAGTGCTTTATCCGTGACTTCAATTTCTTTATTTAGATCATGTAGTTCATCTGAAATCTGATTTAAGTTTATTACCTCCCCAACTACATAGGTATCCACATAACGAGGTATGTTTAAATTATAATCATTTTTAGAAATTATAGTTAAATCAACCACCTGACAATACCGTTCAATATCTTTTCGGCTTCTGTAAGCGTTAATAATATTATCAATATTATCATCGGAAAGAACGTTTTGATTTCCTACTTTTTCAAAATCTTTACTAGCATCGATGAAAATTATGTTATTTGGCTGCTCCCTACATTTCTTAAAAACTAAGATGCTTGTTGGGATTGACGTTCCATAAAAAATATTTGGAGGTAAGCCAACAACAGCGTCTAAATAATTGCGATCCTCTATTAAATATTGCCTTATATGAGCCTCCGCTCCCCCTCGAAAAAGCACACCGTGGGCAACAACAACTGCCATTATTCCATTATCTGATAGGTGATGGATCATGTGTTGCACAAAAGCAAAATCGGCAGTGGAACGAGGCGCTAATTTTCCGTATTGGCTAAATCTATCATCTGTCAAATGTAACGGGCTGGCACTCCATTGTGCCGAAAAAGGTGGATTTGCGACAATCGCTTCAAACCTTTCACTTAAATGTTGAGGCTGTTCTAACGTGTCCTCTTGTCTGATATCAAATTTACGGTAATGGACATCATGCAAAATCATGTTCATTCGTGCCAGGTTGTAAGTAGTACGATTTAATTCTTGTCCATAAAATTTACCAACTTCTGTTACTTCCTTTGCTACCCTTAATAATAGAGAGCCTGAGCCGCATGTTGGATCGTAAACAGATTTAAGTTTGCTTTTACCGGTTGTCACCAGCTTGGCTAAGACCTTTGAAACCTCTTGCGGGGTATAAAATTCACCGGCTTTCTTACCGGCACCACTTGCAAATTTGCCGATTAAGTACTCATACGCATCACCTAATACATCGGAATTAGCGTCCTCCAATTTAAAATCAATTTTATTAAGGTGTGCTAATACTTTAGAAATCAATGCGTTTTTAGCTGATTCGGTACGTCCAAGTTTTGTAGATGTGAGGTCAAGGTCTTCAAAAAGATTATCAAATTCATCTTCGCTATCTGTACCCATTGTACTCTGCTCGATATTGTTTAATATGCGCGCAAGGTCTTCTAATATAAAATTGCTCTTTATTTCTGCGTCATCATCTTCCGCATCAGCATTGCCTCTTTTGGCAATTTCGCTGAATAATTCCGATGGTTTTAAAAAATATCCCAGTTTTATAAGGGCTTCTTCCTTAATTGCCTCTAAGTACGCATTCCCGTCTTTGGTGTCTTCTTTTATATCTTCATATTTTATACCATCCTCTTTTAATATCTCATTGGCATAGAGATGCATTTTTTCAGATAGGTACTTATAGAATATAAAGCCTAATATATAATCGCGAAATTCATCAGCATCCATCTTACCACGTAGGGTATTAGCTATATTCCAAAGCTGTTGTTCAAGTTGTTTTTTTTGATCTTCTGACATTCGTAGTAGTCGGTTTTGTATGATTGACGAAGATAATAAAAGCAAAGTCATATTGTAATTCAAAATTAGCACAGATGCAATTGAAAAATGTGTCTAAATAATTAACATACCTCTCACATAGATATCGTTTGATCACATTCTTCCCCATTTTCTTTAGGTTTTTCTTCTTCCTCTTTAGGCTCCCCGGAGGGCGGTTGTGCAGCTTCTCCAAAAATCTCCTTTGCTTTTAATATGGCCAGTTCTTCTTTAAACAAGTCTGAAATATCCTGTTTAATCCTTAAATAACTTTCTTGTATATCTTCTTCAGTCACTTTGGCAATAATAGGCATAGGTTTATAGCTATCTTCTTCGGCTTTGATAGCCGCATGATCGTTCTGAATCTCACTATGAAATACTTTAAGCTGTATTTTGCAATTAGGATTATCCGACACAATGCCTACAAATTCTCCGGATGAAAGGGCGGCTATTTTGGCTGCTGGAATCGCATAATCCAATTGGGTAGCTTTGGTCGTAGAAGTATCACTGCTGTTAATCGTCATGCTGTTTTTATTCTGCACGATCTTGCCAAAGTTCTCTGATAAGGTTTTTGCCGTATCCCCTGTAACCTGCCCGCTGATGACATTGCCGATTATGCCGGTAATTACGTCCGCTTGTTCTGCGCCATAATCTTTCTTTAACTGGCTGAAATCCTGTACCGCTAAAGTTGTGGCTACTTTATTGCTACGGGCCGTAGCGATTAAGCTGTCGATATTATTAAAATAAATAGTCGGAAACTCGTCAAATACCAAACTGCATTTCTGCTGATCTTTCCGGTTAACCAACTTAATCATGCGGGAGATATACAAGGATAACACCGCTCCATATATCTGTAATTTTTGCGGGTTATTACCAATGCTGACTATTTTAGGTTCCTTTGGGTTATTTACATCCAGTGTAAAATCATTGCCGGAAAGTACATAATATAACTGCGGTGAAGATAACCTTGCTAAGCCAATCTTGGCGCTGGCAATCTGGCCCTCTAACTGTGCCGTTGCCTTATTGTGATAAGCGGAAATAAAGGGATTGATCAATACTTTTATTTCTTCTTCCTGCTCCAATATGGCAAATAGCTTATCGTAATCAGCCTGCATCAGTTCGATTACATGGGGCAGGGTACAATATTTACCGTCCTGGTACTTTCTTAAATACCAGATAATGGCCGTTAAAAAGTTTATTGGACTTTCTACAAAAAAGTCGCCCTGTTTTTTAATCCATTCGCGGTTTAAACCTAACATGATGGTACGGCTGGCCTCTGTAGCATCGGTTATATCTTCCATGCTTTGCGGGTCAAGCGGGTTACAGCGGTGGGTACGGGTCAGGTCGTCAAAATTGATCACATAAAAGGCCGGTTTGATTGCATAATTCTTACTGTATTTTAACAGCTTGTTATATGCTATTTTAGTCAAATCATCATATTTAAAGTCATACAGAAACAGGGTAAACCCCTTTTTGATATGCTGGTCTATGATATGACGGATAACAAAGTAAGATTTACCTGCTCCCGGCGTTCCGGCTACCAATATGCCCCGGAAGGGGTTTATGAAATTTATCCAGCTTTTACGCTGCTTGCCTTTTAAGTTATAGATTGCAGGCAGGTTAACGGAATATTCGTTGTCCAGTAATCTTTCTTCCTGCGGGAATGTTTCGTTATCCGTATTAAATATGTCCTTGTTCAGCTTGTCTTTGAGTAAACGTGATAAATAAGTGCCGCCTGTCATGATAAGCAAATAGCCTGTTCCTGTTAATGCTATATAAAAAATAGCAATCATTGTTACCGATGTATGTATGTAAAAGCATAACACGCTAATAAAATAGATTAACAGGCCCGTAATCAGGTAGGCGGAAATGCTACAATAGTTCATTTTTTCATCCTTTTTCCCTTTAACGCCCACTAATGAAATAATAAGAAACAGCAATGCCGCCAGTTTGGGTTTCCACATATTGCTGAACAAACCTGTTTTGGCAATATTGCCGATAATACGGTCAGTAATACCTGCTGTCCAGTGCCAGTGGCTAAATGCCTGGTAACAGCAGATATAAAAATGGATAGCTAAAATAAAAATGCTGATCAGTCTTGTAAAATCGATGATCTTGCGTAGTCCTTGTGTATCTTCCCCTGTTTGCATGATGATTATTTATAATGATTGTTGTTGGTCTTGTTGTTGGTCTTTCGCTTTCTTCTTTCTCTTTTTGCCTGAAATAGCTGGTGCCACCTCTGTTGCGGTTTTATTTAGCAATCCTTTCAGGAATTGGTTGTGTTCCGGCGGTTTGAGATAGGTTTTAACAGACTGCGCTTTTTTCAGGTAATTAGTTTGCTGCGCCGGTTTGAGATAGGTTTGTCGTTCAGGTTGTAACAACTTGTCTGTTGTAGTCAACCGTTCGGTGATCGCTTTTGCACTGTAAGCTTTGCCCAGGTCGCTGCCGTTGAATACAGTTTTATTTTTATTATCTACATAGGTAGTGCCATAGGTAAAGCCCTGTTCGTTTTGCCGGAATACCATGTTAATTTGCTGCTTTTGCAGTTCTGCTATCAGCGTTGCTTTAGTGATGCTTTCATACTTACTGAATACTTTTTCGATACGTTCTTTTAAGTTATCACGGAATGGCTTACGTTTTTCGATGTTCTTTTCAAATTCCTTTTCAAGGTTAGCTAACGTGGGTTTATCATAGATGGCGCTGGCCTTGATCGGTACGCCAACCTGTTCACCTTTTTCATTGGTGATACTGTACATTAACCCATTTTTCTGATACATCATTGTAGTTTCCCCGCCCCGGTCTGCTTTCACATTGAACTGCTTCAGTACGGCATTCATTTCGGCAAGCGAAGTGAATTTATAGGTACGGATAACAGCATTTACAATATTGGTAATTGTTCGTTTGGTTGGCATTTTGCCATAAATAGCATTTTCAATATTCGCTGCTTTAATGCCCAGGGCATTACTTAATTGCCTGCCCTCGGCCTGTACAAGCTTAAATTCTTTTTCCAATTCTTTCCTTGCTGTTTCAGATAATGTCCTGCCTATACCATGTATGTCAATGCGTTTGCCGTCTGCTTTCATATTAGTCGTGGCAATATGTAAATGTGGGTGCGCGGCATCTGCGTGTTTGTAAACCAAATAAGGCTGGTCGCCAAATCCTATCTTTTCCATATATGATGCGGTGATCTGTTGTAGCCGTTCATCAGTGAGGTTGTCCAGGTTATCAAAGTTCAGGGTGATATGCAAAGCATTGGTTTTTACCTTGCCGTTCAGCATCGTCAGATTTTCAAAGCGGTGCAACTTTTGTTCCAGGTTCATTCCGGTAACATCAGTGGCAAAGCCGCTGGCCATCATCAGTTGTGCCTCGTGTGCCGCTACCTTGTTTTCATTATAATGCAGCATACCCCGGATGCTTTTACCGCTTACGATCTTGGCAACCATTTTTCTGCAAGCTGTGATATGATGATTAATAGCTGTTCAACCCGTTCCCCCACCTTTTTATACAGCTCGGCGGTTTTCAGCACATAGAAGGCCCTTTGTGATTCACTTCCGCTGATATGGAAACGGTGGGTCTGCTGGTTGATATTGATGCCGATGGCTTTGAGTTCTTTCCTTATTAGTGCCATTTCCTCCATTGGCGCATTAAGGGATATGTCACGGTAAAAGCAGTTAATCTTTTCGTTTGACAATATTTTACGGGCGACTTCGCCAATGGACCCGCAATCACTTGATGCCTTAATTTTTTCCAGTTTTTCGAGGTCTTTTTGAGTTACTCTTGTCCTGATGGAACAGGTAAAAAGTTCTTGCTGGTTTATTGCTTTTTTCCTTGACATTTGATACATCGTTTAAAAGTTTCCAGACTTCGCGAGTTCCGAGCGAAGTCCCCCGCTCAAGCGGGGCAAGATAATTTTTGGGGACAAAAATACATCTTGCTGCATCCTGACGGATGCCGGAACTGACGTTCCGAAACCGCTGCGCAGTTTGGTTTGTACTTGATAAATAGTAGTTAAGTTCTTCAAAACCCTTGGAGGTTATGGTCGGATTTACTAATTGCCTTTCGGCTTTCGATCCGGCAGATCCAGCGGGATAAAAGAGCGTAATAGCTGGCGTATCCGCTGCCGCGGCTGCTGCCGGAAGTTTCTGATTTTCGGGAAGTAAGTGCCGTTAAACTCACGACCTTTGAGTTCGGGTATTGTGCGTGTATTTTTCATGACTATCTGAATTGATAGCCAAAAGTCGCGGAGTTAATTTGTTAGACTTCGCAAGTGGGACGGTAGGTGCGAACGATTTATTTGTTTGCGGGATGATAGTTTCTTTGGATGTTTATTATTGATCTATTAATTATTTGCTGGTTATATCATTAAAAGAGGACAGTTGTCAAGTATTAATTATTTCCCGCATATCACGTTATTCTTGCGAATAGAATAATTTTAATTCGGGCAGTTTTGTCTTTTGATTAGAGAAAGACAGGTTGATATGCAGAAAGAGAAACGTTCGATAACACCGGAAAAAGCGGTAAAAATTCTTCAGGAATATGGAACAATTGTTAGTCTTGAAGAAGCGAAAATAATTTTGGATTTCATGTATAAAATTGCTAAATTATCCCTCGATCAATACATAAAAGTCTAAATTTTTCAGGATGAGAACAGCAGATATATATATCCGGGTAAGTACGGATGAGCAGGCGGATAAGGGATATTCTCAACGCGACCAGGATGATAGGTTAAAGCAGTATTGCGAAAAGAACGGGATACAAGTTAGAAAAGTGATGTTTGAAGATTATTCTGCCAAAACATTTAACAGGCCGCAATGGACAAGATATTTGGCAGAAATACGCAAACAAAAAGGACGGGGGGCTGATTTGATATTGTTTACAAAATGGGATCGGTTTAGCCGTAATGCAGGGGATGCTTATCAAATGATTTCTATTTTGAAAAGAATGGAAATTGAGCCGCAAGCGATAGAGCAGCCCTTAAACATGGAGATTCCGGAAAGTAAAATCATGCTGGCATTCTACCTTGCAACACCGGAGGTGGAAAATGACCGCCGTGCCTTGAACGTAAAACAGGGGATGAGGCGAGCGCGCAAAGAAGGGCGTTTTATGGGACGAGCACCTATTGGGTACGATAATAAAACGCGAGAAGATGGCAGTAAGTACATAGTAATTAATGAAATTGAGAGTTCACATCTCAAATGGATATTTGAAACGATTGCGGAAGGAATTTTTATGCCAGACCAAATTCGGAAAATGGCTAATGATAGGGGTTTTCCGGTTAGTCGAATGAACTTTTACCGAGAAATAAGAAATCCGCTATACTGTGGTAAGATTGTCGTTAAGGCCTACAAGGAAGAAAACGAACAATGGGTAAAGGGATTGCATGAGAAGATCATATCGGAAGTGTTATTTTATAAAGTTCAGGATATTCTGACCGGGCGTTCTAAAGTATTGCGTCTCCAAGCGGTAAAGAACAATGAATGTTTACCATTACAGGGTATGTTGGAATGTGCCACCTGTAGCAGGAACCTAACAGGCAGCGCTTCAAGAGGTAAAAAAGGAGGATACTATTATTATTACCATTCCCAGGCTTCTTATGGCTGTGGTTGTCGTTATAAAGCAGATGATATACATAAGGGAATTGTTGAAGAACTCAAAAAATTTATCCCCTTGCCTGGTTTGAACCAGTTATATAAGTTGGTGCTGTTGGACGTCTATAAAACTTTTAGAGGGGAAACCAATTCTGAACGGAAAAGTATTGTCGAAAAAATCGAAGATATTAATGGGAAGTTAGCCAATGCCAGGGAGCTATTATTTGACGGGCGGCTGGAGGTAGATGACTATGCAATAATGAAGAAAGACTGCGAAGAAAAGATAAAAAGACTTGAATTGAAGTTGTCGGAAGCAGCGGTACAGAAATCGAACACCGTTAGCATAGATAATATGCTACTGGAGGCATTAGAGGCACTTTCGAGATTAGATAGTTTGTATAGTGATGGCGATGCTTTTGTTAAAAAACAGGTATTGGGTTCGATTTATAGGGAAAAGTTGTGCTTTGATGGTAAGGATTATCGAACCCCGAAACTCAATGAAGCGGCCGAACTTATCTATCAGATTAACAATACTTTAAGGCATAAAAAAAACGGGAAAGATTGCAAGCCATTGCAACTTTCCCGTTCAGTACTCAGAGCGGGAATCGAACCCGCACTCCGTTTACGGGAACAGGATTTTAAGTCCTGCGTGTCTACCAGTTCCACCATCTGAGCATGGTATTGGGCTTTGTACCCAGAGCCGGGGTCGATTCGACCCGGCCTTGTCAAAGATAATCATTGCTTGCCAATAATTAACCTTTAACAATAAATCCCTTCTTATGGAAGGGATTTGAGCGAAAGACGAGATTCGAACTCGCGACCCCGACCTTGGCAAGGTCGTGCTCTACCAACTGAGCTACTTTCGCATTTTTTTCCGCTTTTAACCGGCCTTCAATCGCTGAAGCCCTTACCTCGTTTGCGGGAGTGCAAATATAGGCAGAAAAGGATTTCCTGCAAGGAAAATTTTTATTTTTTTTAAAGTTTTTTATAAGTCATTGGATTTCAAAAGGTCTGCGATCAAATCCGCTTCAAATCCACGGCTCACAGCGTAATTCTGCAATTTATAGTTCCGTTTGAAGTTATCTTTTTCTATAACAGTCCGGGCCTTTTTGGTCAAAACGGCCTCCAGCATCCGCATATAGTCGTCGCCATCAATGGTGAGCAGCGCTTTTTTTATCAAAACATCGGGCACTTTTTTAAACTTAAGGCCCTGTTTTATCTTAATCCTGCCCCACCCCTTTTGTTTAAACTTACCCTGGGTGTATGCTTTTGCAAACCGTTCTTCGTTTAAATAGTTGCCGCCAATCAGTTCACTGATGATATTTTCAACCGCATCAGGCCATAGCCCCCACTCGTAAAGCTTGTCCCTAACCTCCTGCTGCGAGCGTTCCTGGTAGGCGCAATAGTGCTCGGCCTTGGTAAGCGCAACTTTCGGATCGGTTATTTTTGTTTTTTTCGGGCTGTCCATTAAAACCAAAAATCGTTAAAAATTCTTCTATCTACAGAAATATAAGCAAATTCGTACCATGCTCAGCAATCAATACACCATTACTGAAATACAGCAGATACTAAACGCCGATGGAGATATTGTTAAAGATTACACTATCAGCACTTTATTAACCGACAGCCGCCGCATCAGCAGCGCTACCGCCGGGCTGTTCTTTGCTTTAAGCGGCCGCCGCAACGGCCACGAGTTTATTGCCGAGGCTTACGCAGCGGGTGTCCGTAATTTTGTGGTGAGGCAGGGCAGCGACATCAAAGCACCCGAGGCAAATTTTTTAATGGTAGCCGATGTGCTGGCAGCACTGCAAAATTTAGCTGCTTACCACCGCAGCCGCTTCAATTTGGAAGTAATTGGCATAACAGGCAGTAACGGCAAAACCATTGTGAAGGAATGGTTGTACCAGTTAATGTCGCCCGATAAAAACATTGTGCGCAACCCCAAAAGCTATAATTCGCAAATTGGCGTTCCGCTTTCAATTTGGCAGATCAATGAGAAAAACGATCTGGGCATTTTCGAGGCCGGTATCTCAACGGTTGATGAGATGGACAAGCTGGAAACCATCATAAAGCCAACCATAGGCGTACTAACCCACATCGGCCCGGCGCACGACGAAGGTTTCGAAGATCGCAGCCAAAAGATGCTGGAAAAGTTAAAGCTTTTTAAAAACTGCCGCCTGCTCATACACAACTATGAGCAATTGCTCGACTATGGAGAAGATATCCCTGCGGAAAACTGCTTTACCTGGAGCACTACCTTTAAGCAGGCAGATCTATACGTTTTTAGCGGAACAGTAATTTCGAAAAACCAGTACCTAAGGGCGATGTACAAAGGCCAGGAAATTGAGTGCCTTATCCCCTTCCTGGATGAAGCCTCGGTTGAGAATGCTACCGTATGCTGGGCCACCATGCTGGCCATGGGCTATGCGCCGGCAGAGGCCGATAACCGTATAGAGCGCCTGAGCGCAGTAAGCATGCGCCTGGAACTAAAAACCGGGATAAATGACTGCTCAGTTATTGATGATTCGTACAACTCCGACCTGCAATCGCTGGAGATTGCCCTGAACTTTTTAACGCAGCAAAATCAGCACCGTAAAAAAACGGTGATCCTGTCGGATATTTACCAATCGGGCCTGCAGGCCGACGTGCTGTACAAACAGGTGGCCGATTTGATAAAGATAAAGCAGGTAGATAAGTTTATCGGTGTTGGGCAGTCACTATTAAGCCACCAGGATTTTTTTGATACGGCAGAAAAACACTTTTACCCGGATACGGCAAGTATGCTGCAGCATTTGCGCGCGTTAAGCTTCAAAGACGAAACCATCCTGATAAAAGGCTCGCGCAGCTTTGAGTTTGAGCGGATAAGCCGGGTGCTGGTACAAAAAGCGCACGAAACCATCTTGGAGATTAACCTGAATGCCTTATTGAACAACCTTAACTTTTACCGCTCCAAATTAAAACCGGGTGTAAAGGTGATGGCTATGGTTAAGGCCTTTAGCTATGGCAGCGGTACGTTCGAGGTAGCCAACATCCTGCAATACAACAAGGTTGATTATTTGGCAGTGGCCTACATTGACGAAGGTGTGGCATTGCGTAATACCGGCATAAGTCTGCCCATAATGATATTAAACCCCGAAGCTTCAGCATTTGATAAACTGACAGAATTCAACCTGGAGCCCGTTATCTACAGCTTCGGCCTGTTTGATGATTACATTAAATACGCCCGCGAAAAAAATGTGCTCAACTACCCTATCCACCTAAAAATTGATACAGGTATGCACCGGTTGGGTTTTGAAAGCGCAGATATAGAAACACTGTGCGATATGCTGGAAGAAAACCGCTACGTGCGCGTTGAATCCATATTCTCGCACCTGGTTGCCAGCGAAGACAAAAAGCACGACGAATTCACCAAAACCCAGATCAAAAAGTTCGAATCGGCTTTTAAACAGGTTGAAAACACACTGGGCTATAAGGTGATTAAACATTTAAGCAACACATCGGGCATTATACGCTGGCCTGGCGCGCAGTATGATATGGTGCGGCTGGGTATAGGCCTTTATGGTATAGATACGGGGATGAAAACACCCGATACCGGCCTGCAACCCATTGCCAGCCTGAAAACCAGCATAGCCCAGGTTAAAAAAGTAAAAGCCGGCGAAACCATCAGCTACAGCCGCAGCGGCAGCCTGCCAAAGGATGGCAAAATTGCTACCGTCCGCATTGGATACGCTGATGGGTATTTACGGGCCTTTGGTAATGGTGTGGGCAAAATGCTGGTTAAAGGGCAACTGGTGCCTACCGTTGGCAATATAACCATGGACATGTGCATGATCGACGTTACAGGCATCGACGCCCGCGAAGGCGACGAAGTAATAATATTTAATGAAGAACAACGTATTAATGAGCTTGCCACGCAAATTGGCACCATCCCCTACGAAATATTAACAAATGTATCGCAACGGGTAAAAAGGGTGTACTTTTACGAATAGAAACCAGGTTGAAAGATGAAGCAATTGTTCCGCGCGCTTTTACGGTACTTTTTTAAAGGATTATTGGTAGTAGTCCCGCTTGGGGCTGCGTTCCTGTTGATCTTTTGGGCGGTTAAAACTTTGGATAATGCGCTTAACCTAAGCGACTTTTTATGGACCGACCCAAAAACCGGCAAGCCGATGTACATACCCGGCCTGGGTATTGTAAACGTGGTAGTAATTATTTTAGTAGCCGGCATACTGGTTACCAATGTAGTTACCGACCCGATAAAACGCTGGTTTTACCGCTGGCTTAACCGTTTGCCGTTGTTTAAATTCCTTTATTCTTCCATCAAGGATTTAACAGAAGCATTTGTTGGCGAAGAAAAGAAGTTTAACGAGCCTGTTTTAGTCGAGATAAACGAATTTGGCGTAAAGAAAATAGGTTTTGTAACCCAAAAAGACCTTTCGGCACTGAACCTGCCGGGCGACGTGGCGGTGTATTTCCCATGGTCTTACTCGTTTGCCGGGCAAGTGATCATCATATCTGCCGATAAGGTAAAACCAATTGACAAAAGCGCGGCAGATATGATGAAGTTTGTTATTTCGGGCGGGGTTAGCGGATTATAAGAAGGAATTGTGAAAACACGATGCATTGCGCCTGATATATGATTAGGCAACAAACCATATTTGCTAACTGTCAGCGGGAGACGCCTTTACACACGCCCGATAACACCTTTTCGATTATAACAAAACCGTCAAATTCTACAATCGTCTAATTTTAAGGCGTACAATTGGTATCTTTGCAAAATTATGAGTAAGCACGGCAGGATATTAGTGGCAATGAGCGGCGGGGTTGATAGTTCGGTGGCGGCAGTTATGCTGCACGAGCAGGGTTATGAAGTTATCGGGCTCACCATGAAAACCTGGGACTACGCCTCGTCTGGCGGTAGCTCAAAAGAAACCGGCTGCTGTAGCCTGGACAGTATTAACGATGCCCGAGCATTAGCTGTTGGCTACGGTTTCCCGCATTATATTTTGGATATAAGGAGTGAATTCGGCGATTTTGTTATCGACAATTTCGTTGATGAATACCTCGCCGGCCGCACCCCAAACCCCTGTGTACTATGCAATACTCATATTAAATGGGAAGCCCTCCTGAAGCGCGCCGATAAGCTGGATTGCGAATTTATTGCAACCGGGCATTATGCCAACATCCGCTTACAGGACAATGGCCGCTATGTAATATCAAAAGGTAAAGACGAAAATAAAGACCAGTCGTACGTGCTTTGGGGTGTATCGCAAAAAAACCTGGCGCGTACCAAATTCCCGTTGGGTAGTTTCTCGAAACCCGAGATACGCCAAATGGCTTTAGATATGGGCCAAATGGAGCTTGCCGCGAAAAGCGAAAGCTATGAAATATGCTTTGTACCCGATAACGACTACCGCGCCTTTTTAAGGCACAAAGTGGGCGACCTTGAAGAACGCGTTGCCGGCGGCAATTTTGTTTTAACCGATGGCACAGTAGTAGGCAAGCACCAGGGATACCCGTTTTATACCATAGGCCAGCGTAAAGGCCTGGGTATTGCCTTGGGCCACCCCATGTTTGTAACCAACATACAGCCTGAAACCAACACTGTAGTATTAGGTACTGTTGACGAATTGGAACGCAGACAAGCCTGGGTTAAAAACCTTAACCTGGTAAAATACGAAACCATTACCGAGCCGCTGGAAGCCATCACCAAAATAAGGTACAAAGACGCCGGCACCCAAAGCACGATCCAGCAAATGGGCGAACATATGATGGTCGATTTCCACCACTCTGTTTCGGGCATTGCGCCGGGGCAGTCTGCTGTATTTTATGAAGGGAATGATTTACTTGGCGGCGGATTTTTAATGTAGCGGCTTCGCCGTTGCAAGGTTGAAATGTTGTAAAGTTGGAATGTTGTTTTCTAAAATTCTTCCCAACTTTTCAACCTTGTAACTTTCCAACTTTACAACAATTTCCACAACTTTTCAACCTTCAAACATTCAAACATTCCAACGTTTTTCCAAAAAACAAATTTGCGTTTCGCTTTCTTTATGTTTTATTTGCAAAAAAACTGCTTAAATGGCTAAAAATTTACTCATTGTAGAATCTCCGGCGAAAGCCAAAACCATCGAGGGATACCTTGGCAAAGACTTTACAGTAAAGTCGAGTTACGGGCATATCCGGGATTTGGTTAAATCTGATGATGCCATTGATGTTGCTAATAACTTCAAACAAAACTACGAGGTTCCTGCTGATAAAAAGCAGGTAGTGAGCGAGTTAAAGAAATTAGCAAAAGAAGCAGATATGGTATGGCTAGCGTCCGATGAGGACCGCGAGGGAGAAGCTATATCATGGCACTTGTTTGAAACATTGGGTCTTAAAGATGCCACAACAAAGCGGATTGTATTTCACGAGATTACAAAGCCCGCTATACTGCGCGCAATTGAAACACCGCGAAAAATAGATTATAATTTAGTTAATGCACAGCAGGCCCGCAGGGTGCTCGACAGGCTGGTTGGTTTTGAGCTTTCTCCTGTTTTATGGAAGAAGGTAAAACCATCTCTTTCTGCCGGCCGGGTACAATCGGTTGCTGTTAGGTTGATCGTCGACCGCGAGCGGGAAATAAACAAGTTTAAATCTGAAGCGGCATTTAAAATAGTTGCCATATTTGGCAAAGGTAAAGACGCATTTAAAGCTGAACTGCCTGAGCGTTTTACCAAACAGGAAGATGCTGAAAAGTTCCTGCAGGATTGCCTTGGCGCCGACTTTGACGTAAAATCATTAGAAACCCGCCCGGCAAAACGCTCGCCGGCCGCGCCCTTTACCACGTCGACCCTACAACAGGAAGCAAGCCGTAAATTGGGCTATTCTGTGTCGCGTACTATGCAGGTGGCGCAAAAGCTTTACGAAGCCGGGCATATTACTTATATGCGTACTGACTCGGTTAATTTATCAGATACCGCGTTAAATGCTGCAGCTGCCGAGATTGTATCGGCCTGGGGCGATAAGTACCACCAGCACAGGATTTATAAAACCAAAAGCGCCAGCGCACAGGAAGCGCACGAGGCGATAAGGCCTACTTATTTTAATAAGCATACTATTAGCAGCGACTCGAGCGAGATGCGCCTGTACGACCTGATCTGGAAACGCGCCATCGCCTCGCAAATGAGCGAAGCGCAGTTTGAAAAAACCACCGCAAAAATCAACGTATCAACACGTAATGAGGATTTGGTTGCCAATGGCGAGGTAATGAGGTTTGATGGTTTCCTGAAAGTTTACCTCGAATCGAGCGATGACGAGGAAGATAATCTCCAGGATGGTGAAAATACCATGCTGCCGCCTTTAACTAAAGGCCAGCGTTTGGCACTGCAGGAAATGTCGGCAACGGAGCGCTTTTCGCGACCGCCTGCACGTTACACCGAAGCGAGCCTTGTAAAAAAACTGGAAGAGCTGGGCATTGGCCGACCGTCAACCTATGCCCCTACTATATCAACCGTACAAAACCGCGGTTATGTGGTTAAAGAAGAACGTGAAGGTAAACAACGCGCTTTCCGCGTGCTAACCCTTAAGGGCGATAAAATTACCAAAGAAGAAAAGGTGGAAAACACCGGCGCTGAACGCGGCAAACTGTTCCCTACAGATATTGGCGCCGTAGTAAACGATTTCCTGGTGCAACATTTTAAAGATATTGTTGATTTTAACTTTACCGCCAGCGTTGAAAAACAGTTTGACGAGATAGCCCAGGGATTGCAGGAATGGACGGATATGCTGCATAGCTTTTACACCCCATTCCATAAAGAAGTAGAGAACACCACTCAAACGGCTAACAAGGCAACCGGCGAGCGTGAGTTGGGTGTGCACCCCGAAAGCGGCAAGAAGATATCGGTGCGTATCGGCCGTTTCGGTCCGTTTGTACAGGTTGGCGAGAACGCTACCGACGAAGAACCGGAAAAGCCATTATATGCCAGCTTACGCGCCGGGCAAAGCATTGAAACCATAACCGTTGAAGAAGCGCTTGAACTGTTTAAACTACCTAAAAAGGTGGGAATGTTCGAAGATAAGGACATGACGGTTGCTATAGGCAAATTCGGTCCTTATATAAGGCATAACAGCGCTTTTGTATCGCTTCCAAAAGGTATCGACCCACACGATGTTACCGAAGAGAAAGCTATTGAGCTGATACTGGAAAAACGCCAGAAGGATGCCGACAGGCTGATAAAAGCGTTCGACGAAGATGCTACCATGAAAGTATTAAACGGCCGCTGGGGCCCTTATATTGAATTTGGCAAACTGAACGTTAAAATACCAAAGGACAAAGACCCCTTAACGCTTACCTACGAGGAATGCAAGGCCCTGGCCGATGCAATGCCGAAGGATGTAAAAAAAGGGCGTTTCGGCAAAGCAGCACCGGCAGCAAAGGCCGCACCTGCTAAAAAAGCCGTTGCAAAAAAGGCTCCTGCGAAGAAGAAGGCAGCGGTGAAGAAAAAATAGATTAGTTGATTAGGTTGATTGAGTGAGTGGTTGATTAAGTTAATTTTCAAAACTCAATCAACTTAATCCAACCCAATCAACTCAATCAACTAACAATGATAAAAGACCTCCCCGATAACACCGTAAAAGATATTGCAATTGCAGTGGCGCTGGAGAAAGAAAGCGTGGAGAGCAAAATATGGTACGTTTATATCATTAACCTTAAAAACGAACCGATTGAAAATGTGCTGATAACCTCAAAAGGCTATGGCGAAAAGGATGGTGAACAAGTTAAGACTTCCACCCTCCGCCACATGTTCCCCTTAGTTGAAGGCAATTCGTTCAAAATTATCGAGCCGATTGATGAGCAAACATTCGGCCTCAACAACGAATATTGGTTAAGCTACTACATCGGCACACAGATTTACGACAAAAAATTTATCTTTTTACCCGAAAGTATTGTTGAAATGAACTTTACCCGGTTACCCGTGATTAACAAGGTTGGGGTGATGATTAGGTGATAATTTATCCTACCTACTTTTTGTTTTTCAGTTGCTATCAACAATTTCCAACTGCTACCTATCGTAGTATCCAAAAAATAATTCCGAAATCGAAATTCCGAACGGCGAAGCCTTCTCGAAGGCCTTCTAAAACAAAACAAAAAAACCTGAGAAATTCCGAAATAAAGAATTAAATTACAAGGTAATTAACAAGCCTAACCATGGATACTTTCTACAGCCTTTTCCGTACCCGGAAAGGATTAATCGGCACCGGTGTTTTTCTGATACTGGTGGTTTTAACCATTTTTATTATTTTCCGACACCGCCAAAAACCAGGCATCGACCCGGAATTTAGTAAGTATATCGAATCGTACACCACCGGGATAATATCCAAGGGGAGTACTATTAAAATCCGGCTGGCGAGCGAGGTACAGGTTAGTCACGAACAAAATGCGCAGCTAAGCGATAAACTTTTCAGCTTTTCACCATCCATAAAAGGCAAGGCCTATTGGATAGATGCCCGCACCGTCGAATTCAGGCCCGAAGGAAAACTCGACCCAGATAAAAACTACAGCGGCGATTTCAAGCTGAATAAAATAATTGATGTACCCGGTAAATTCGAAGACTTTAAGTTTAGCTTTCAAACTATAAAGCCCGACTATACGGTATCATTCGTCGGCTTGCAAACCGCCACCAATACTTCACTTGATAAAATGAAGTTAAGCGGCCTTATCCAAACCGCCGACAACGAAGATTCGGGCGAAATTGAGAAAATCATTACCGCAAACTTTGTAAACCCCGTACACATCAGTTGGGAGCACAATCCGGTTGCCAAAACACACCATTTTGTGGTGACCCAGCTTACACGCGGTAATGGTCTGATAAATCAGGTTACAGTTAACTGGGATGGCGGTAGCCTCAATATCGACAAAAAAGGCAGCCAGCAGTTTGATATACCAGCCATCGGCGATTTCAGGGTGCTTGACATAAAGGCTGTGCAGGATAACGACCAATATGTTTTGGTTCAATTTTCGGATAACATAATGATTGGCCAGGAACTAAGTGGCCTCGTAGGCATGGGCAACGTAACCGATGCCGCCTATACCATTGAGGGAAGCACCGTTAAGGTTTATTCGCCCGAACATTTGCAGGGTAATTACAGCGTTTTTGTAAACGAAGGTGTTGAAAATATATCGCACAAAAAAATAACCAAAGCCTATACAGGCAATGTTTTTTTTGAAAACCGTTTGCCATCAGTCACTATTCCCGGCAAAGGCGTTATTTTGCCCGATTCCGGAAAACTGATGATGCCTTTTGAGGCAACCAATTTAAACGCGGTTGACGTAAGCATCGTAAAGATTTATGAAAACAACGTACCACAGTATTTCCAGAATAATGGGTTTGATGGCGGCGAGGAATTACGGCATGTAGGCAAGCCTGTAGTCCAAAAAACCATCCGGCTTGATGAAGACAAAAGCCTCAACCTGAGTAAAAAAAACCGTTTTATGCTGGATATCGACCAGCTTTTACGTACCGAACCCGGCGCAATTTATCGCGTAATCATTGGTTTCCGGAAAGATTACTCGATATACAATTGCAAAGCCGGTTCGCCGGTTCAAAAAAATGCGGATGATGACGAAGGCTATGGCGGCGAGGGCAGCAGCTTTGGCACCAATACAGGTACTATAAGTGATGAAGACGACGATTTTTGGGCGAAGTATGATAATTATTACCCGGAAGAATACAACTGGCAACAGCGCAACGACCCATGCACCAACTCTTATTTCACCAAGGATAGATGGGCTGTACGGAACATTATTGCATCAAACATAGGCCTTATTGCCAAACGGGGCAGCGATAACAGCATGCTGGTTGCGGTCACCAATATTTTAAGCGCTAAACCTATGAGCGGCGTCGAGCTGGAATTGCTGGACTACCAAAAGCAGGTAATACTCAAAACCACCTCAGATGGTGACGGTATGGCTAAGTTTGATATGAAGCGCAAACCTTACCTGCTCGTTGCCAAAATCGGTAAAGAACGCGGCTATTTAAAATTGGACGATGGCAGTTCATTGCCGCTCTCCCGTTTCAACGTGGGCGGCGAGCAGATACAAAGCGGACTCAAAGGCTTTATTTATGGCGAGCGCGGCGTATGGCGGCCTGGTGACTCGATATTTATGTCGTTTATCCTGGAGGACAAGCTTAAAACCCTCCCGGCAGACCTTCCGGTGCAGTTTGAGCTGTTTGATACCAATGGCAAACTCTACAGGAGGCTTACCCAAACAAAGTCCTTAGATGGCTTCTATAGCTTCCACACAGCAACCGAAACCTCCTCGCCTACCGGTAACTGGAGCGCTAAAGTGAAAGTTGGCGGCGCTGTGTTTGAAAAGAGCGTGAAGATTGAAACCATAATGCCTAACCGCCTTAAAATAGGCTTAACCTTTGGCGGGGCAAAAGAATTAACCAAAGGCGGCGACGTAAGCGGGGCACTCACTGCACAATGGTTGTTTGGCGGAACGGCGCAAAATCTGAAAGCTAAGGTTGACGCTTTTTTGTCGCCAAAAACAACAGCTTTCAAAGGTTACGAAGATTATGTATTTGATGATCCTACCTTAGCCTTTACCACGCAAACCCAAACCATATTCGACGGCCGGCTCGACGAAAATGGCAAAGCATCGGTAAACACCAATATCAATATCGAAAAACAAGCGCCTGGGCAGCTGAATGCCAACTTCCTGGTAAAAGTATTTGAACCGGGCGGCAATTTTAGTATACAAGCGCTGAGCATGCCTTACAATGTCTACCCGGGCTATGTGGGCATTAAGACAGAAAAAGGCAGCGACCTTTCAGGTATGCTGGTTACTGGTAAAGATCATGATATTGATATTGCCGACGTAGACGTAAATGGGAAACCGTTTGAAGGCACCCGCAACGTTGAACTGGAACTCTACAAAATACAATGGCGCTGGTGGTGGGACGAAACAGGCAACCAAATGAGCAACTTTACCCAGGATAAGTACAACAAACTGGTAAAAACAGCAAGTGTAAAATTGGTCAACGGTCGCGGCAAATGGAACCTGCACATCAACCAGGCCGATTGGGGGCGTTACCTTATCCGTGTTAAAGACGAAACTACCGGGCACTCAACCGGTAAGATATTATATGTCGACTGGTCAAATTGGTCGGAAAGGTTGCAGCAAACCAACCCTACCGAGGCTGCGATGCTTTCGTTCACTGCTGATAAAACCAATTACAAAGTTGGCGAAGATGCGACCCTGACCATCCCTACCATGTCGGACGGCCGCGCGCTAATCAGCTTTGAAAATGGCAGCAAGGTTTTAAAAACCACCTGGATTGATACCAAAAAAGGACAAACCCGTTATACCTTTAAAGTTGATGGAAACATGGCGCCAAACGTGTTTGTAAACGTTACACTGCTACAGCGACACTCGCAAACGGTTAACGATTTACCTATCCGGATGTATGGGGCGATACCGCTTTCTGTTGATAACCCGGAGACTATCCTGAAACCGGTTATCAGTATGCCTGATAAAATAAAGCCTGAAACACAGTCGTCTATCACCGTATCTGAAGCATCGGGCAAGGAGATGACTTACACGGTTGCTATTGTTGATGAGGGCTTGCTCGACATCACCAACTACAAAACACCTGATCCGCATGAGACATTTTACGCCCGCGAGGCGCTCGGTGTAAAAACCTGGGACTTATTCGATTATGTTATCGGCGCATTTGGCGGCGGGCTTGAGCGAATTTTAAGCATAGGTGGTGACGGTACCGGTGGCGCCAACCGCAATGTATCGGTAAACAGGTTTAAACCTGTTGTGAAGTTTTTAGGCCCATATCACCTGGATGCCGGCGAAAAGCAAACCCATGCGTTTACACTGCCCCAGTACATCGGTTCGGTAAAAGCGATGGTAATAGCCGGGCATAACGGCAGTTACGGCCGTGCAGAGAAAGTTGTAGCTGTTAAAAAACCTTTGATGATACTTGCTACACTACCACGTGTTTTAGGCCCGTCGGAAAAAGTGCAGCTGCCGGTTACTGTTTTTGCCATGGAAAACAACATCAAAACGGTTACTGTCCAGGTACAGTCGAATGCATTTAGCAACATGGCTGGTAATAACCAAAAGACCATCACCTTTACAAAAACCGGCGACCAGCTTGTAACTTTTGATTTAAGTGTTAAAGATTTTGTGGGCGTGGGTAAAGTGCATATAGTTGCCAAAAGTGGCGGCGAGACTGCTGCTTATGATGTTGATTTGAATGTGCGCAACCCTAACCCACCGGTTACTAAAATAACAGAAAAGGAACTGGCCGCGGGCGAAAGCTGGAATACTTCGTACGCTGCAATAGGGATAAATGGCACCAACAAGGCTGTGCTGGAGGTTGCTTCCATCCCACCGCTAAACCTTACCAAACGTTTAAATTATTTAATTGAATATCCTTACGGCTGTGTTGAGCAAACTACGTCATCTGCATTTCCGCAGTTGTATTTGGGCCAGTTGCTCGACTTGAGCGCCAGGCAAAAAGCCGAAACGGAACGAAACATAAAGGCAACTATAAACCGGTTAAACGGCTTCCAGGTTAACAGTGGTGGTTTAAGCTATTGGCCTGGTGTTGGCGAGGCCGATGAATGGGGCACCAACTACGCCGGTCATTTTATGCTCGAGGCACAAGCCAAAGGATACAGCCTTCCGCTTGGGTTTATCGAACAATGGAAAAAATACCAGAAATTAAAAGCAGTAACCTGGGCGCCAGATTCGCGCAGCTTTTATGGGGCCGATTTAACACAGGCCTACCGCTTATACCTGCTGGCCCTGGCACGTTCGCCCGAACTTGGCGCCATGAATCGTTTGCGTGAGTTTAAATACCTCAGTATTGAAGCCCGCTGGCGATTAGCTGCGGCCTACAAATTGGCTGGCCAACCCGAAACTGGTTTGAAAATGATTGCAGGGTTGCCATTAACCATCAAACCGTATAATTCAATGTATGGCACCTATGGTTCTGATTTGCGTGATGAAGCGATGATTTTGGAAACACTCACCCTGCTCGGACAGCAACAAAAGGCAGCAGGCGAATTACGTTTGGTTGCAACCCATTTATCGGAAGATAGCTGGTACAGCACCCAAACTACAGCCTATTCGCTGATTGCTGTTGCCCAATATTGTGGTCAAAACAAATCAGCAGCCAAACTTACCTTTAACTACAAAGCGGGTAATGCACAGGCTGCCGT
Organism: Mucilaginibacter flavidus; assembly: GCF_024055575.1. Lineage (GTDB taxonomy): Bacteria > Bacteroidota > Bacteroidia > Sphingobacteriales > Sphingobacteriaceae > Mucilaginibacter > Mucilaginibacter flavidus. Next base: position 33,367 of record NZ_JAMXOE010000008.1, read on the forward strand.
TAATTCGCAGTCGTATATGTGGCAGTTGCCTGTTGATGCAAGGGGCGGCAATGTGTCGCTAAAAAACAACGGCAATAACAGGTTATACATTAGGCTGATACAACAGGGTCAACCTTCATCAGGACAGGATATACAAACCCGTGTTGATCCTGATGTATTAACCCTTCGAGTAGGTTATTTCACGCTCGGCGGAAAACCGGTAGACCCTGCCAGCCTGAAACAGGGGACAGATTTTGTTGCCCAGGTAAATATTAAAAACCCAGGCAAACGCGGCCGTTACGATAACCTTGCACTTACACAGATATTCCCGTCCGGTTGGGAGATACTGAATACCCGGATGATGAACGGCGCTGAAGCCTTGACTTCGTCCGAGTCAGACTATCGCGATATCCGGGACGACCGCGTGAATACCTATTTCAGCCTGCCCGAAGGAAAAGAAGTAACCTATTATGTGATGCTGAATGCGGCCTACGCCGGCAAGTATTATTTACCGGCAACGTATTGCGAGGCGATGTACAATAATTCGATAACGGCATTGATAAAAGGGCAATGGGTTGAGGTGGTGAAGTAGAGATTAGTTAATTGGAGGTTGGTGATTAGACGAAATGCGGAGAAGGCATTTTGTCTAATCTCTAAACGCTCTGACGTTAATGTAATAAACTTTTCCGGGCATCGTTTTATTTCCCGCCAACTAAACCCAACAGATCATTTTTATTTAAAGAATTTAAAAACGAGGTATCCGTTTTAATCAAATCATTAGCCAGATCGGTTTTAGCTTCCTGCAGCAGCATGATTTTTTCTTCGACTGTAGCAGGGCAAATTAAACGTACGGCTACAACCGGTTTGTCCTGTCCAATACGATGACAACGGTCTATCGCCTGGTTTTCAACAGCCGGGTTCCACCATGGGTCTACAAGGTAGACATAATCAGCCTCGGTCAGGTTCAAACCTGTGCCTCCCGCTTTCAGGCTCACCAGGAAAACCCTAACATCAGGGTTATTTTGAAATTCCTCTATAACTGCCTGCCGGTTGCGGGTTTGGCCGGTAAGGTAAGTAAATCCGATCTGCCTGCTTTTTAACTCTATCCTGATCAAATCCAGCATAGACACAAACTGCGAAAACACCAATATTTTATGCTGGTGCATTTTACCATCAATTTGCTCCAGCAGCATATCAATTTTTGAGGATGCATTGCCCGGCATCTTCTCCCCTTTTATCAGCAGCGGCGAGTCGCAAATTTGCCGCAGACGGGTAATGCCTTTCAGTACATCCATGGATTTTTTCTCCAGTTGTTCGCTCGTAGTTGCTGAAATGTAATCCCTGAACTGTTTTTCGTAAGCATCGTAGATGGTGCGTTGCTCGGGTTTCATATCGCAATACACAACCATTTCGGTTTTCTCCGGCAAATCGGTGGCTACCTGTTGTTTGGTGCGGCGCAGTACAAAGGGCCTTATCTTATTTTGCAGTTCCATAGCCCGTTTGGAGCTCTTAAACATATCAATGGGCGATGAATATATCTGCTTAAAATACAACTTGCTGCCCAGCAAACCGGGACAGGCAAAAGACAATTGCCCGTAAATATCGAAGGTGTTATTTTCAATCGGTGTCCCGGTCATCACTATTTTATTGCGCGATTTCAGCAGCCTTGCAGCCTTATAACGCTGCGATTCAGGATTTTTAATCTGCTGCGACTCATCTAAAAAGATGTAGTTAAACACATAATCCTTCAAAAACACAATATCAGCCAACAGGGTACCATACGAGGTAAGTACCACTTCGTAACTGTCAAAATCATGAATATTTTTAATGCGGTCGGCGCCGTAAATAGTGCGAACCCTTATCGATGGCGCAAATTTTTCAATTTCCTGCTGCCAGTTAAAGATAAGCGAAGTAGGTACCACAACCAGGTTGGTGTTATGCTGATGTTTCTCACGTTGCGACAGGATGAAGGCAATAACCTGCACCGTCTTCCCTAGGCCCATATCATCGGCAAGGCAGCCGCCAAAATTAAAATCGTCCAGAAAATTCAACCAGCTTAGCCCCTGCTGTTGGTATGGTCGCAGGCTGCCAACAAATGCCGCCGGTGTGTCAATTGGTTTAATGGAACTAAAATCTGTTAATCGCTGGTGATAAATGCTGATTTCATTTTTCACCTGCTCGTCAAGCATTACCTCATCAAACAATTGCTCAATAACCGTAAAGTTGCTCCGGGCTATCTGAAGCGTTTCATCATCCACAATCTCACCAGAATTGAAGTAGCCTTTAAATTTTTCCAACCACTCAGCCGGCATTATGCCCATCGTGCCATCGTCCAGCTGAACATACTTTGTCTTATTTTTTACTGCGCGATAAATTTGCTTAAGCGATGCCCTTGTTTTACCGAATTTAGCATTTGCCACCACATTAAACCAATTAACGCCACTTAACACCTTAATGCTAATTTTTACTTTGTTGGGATTCAGCTTATTGCCTTCCAGCTCGTTAAAACCAAGAATGGTAATGTTTTGTTGCTGCCAATCATCAAACACGCTTAAAAACCAGTCCTCGTCTAAAAAGCGCTTTTTATGCAGATAAAAATAGGCCAGGTCGTTTTCCAGTTGTTCTTCAAAATATGGGTGTTGCTTAACTAGCAGCGCCGTAAAATCAATTTCGGCCTCATCATTGCGCCATACCATAAACTCCTTGCCGGTATTATCAACCGAGTAAATCTGCTTTTTTGTCCGTACCGATATTTCTACTTCACCATAGCGCATAACCGGGATAATCATTACATGCGCACCAAAATCCGACAGGTAAATTATCCGCTCCGTTTCGTTGGTAAAGCCCTGCTGTTTTAACTGCACCGGGGTGGCAATCGGGATATGTTTATAGTCTATCTTAACTTTTTCCTCCAACTTGTGCAGCAGCTGTTTTTTGAACTCGTTAAATTTTGAGGCATGCACCAGCAGGTTATCCGGCTGTTTAGTTAAAAGGTTAATCACATTCAGTTGCTGCAGGTTATCGGCCAGGTAAAGTCCTTCGCCTGTATCTACAAAATAGCTGAATTTTATTTTCAGGTCTTTTAAATCGTAAAGCCTGTTTTCGATCCCCAACGTAGCCGACAACTCAAAAAATTGGTCCTTTGGCTCAACTTCCAGTTTTAGCTCACGGGTAATCAGCCCAACCTTTACCGGAAAAATGGACGAGGCAGTAACCTTTTCCGAAATCTCATTGTTGTGATAATAAAAATAGTAACCAGGCGGATTTTTGATAATCGCGCGCAAAGCCATTATATCCGCATCGCTCAGCGTTTTATTAACGTGATTTTGGAATTTGTGGATACCCGTAAAAAACTTAAGTAACTGTGCATCTTCCGTCTCCCATATAAAATCCAGGGGCGGCAGGGTCGTTAGCGGGTTTTTTATTTTGCCTTCTTTGCTTATTTCGGCCCTGTAAAGTTCAACGAACAGGTATTTGTAATACTTGTGCTGCTTAAGTACTATACAAACCGCCCCTTCATCATTACTGCCTGCCGGAGCATTTTCTGCAGCAACCACATTATTCAGCAGGGCCAGGCTTTGTTTATTTACCGCTATCAGCGACGATAATCGCGGCTTGATCTCAACCTGTTTGTTGGTATACTCTATTTTGAAGTAATCGTCAAGGTTGGTTTCATTTTCCAACCCGTAATCAACAGCAAATTTCTTTAGTTTCCCGTGGCGCAGCTTATCGTCAAAAAAAATCTGCAGTTCGTCGCGCTTAATTATAGCTGATAATACTGCCGCCTGGTGTTCGCATAATTTGTCTTTTTCGGTATTGCAATCGCAGGTTAAGGTCAAATAATCATGCTCCTGCACAACGGTAACGTCAGGAAAAACAACTTTGCTGTGTTGGTTGATAAAAACACCGTGGTCGACCTCGAGCAGCAGCGGAAATATATGCCGGCTATTGGTAAGGTCCGAGTATATTCCGGCATAGCTGTGTTGAGCAATGCCTACATCCGTTAACGTATCAATACGCACGCCTTTTAAAACAACTGCATGTTTTTCGGGGCCGGCGGACTTGTTAGTAGATGGATTGCTCAAAAGAATTTGTTGTACCTGTTTGCAGGTAAATATCCGAACAAATAATAGCAATTGGTAACGTTGGGGAATGAAAGCGTTAGAATTGTTTGCGCGGCCTTTTTATACGCTGCATATCGGCACCGCCAGTATTGCGGGAGCCATAATTAGAGCGTGGCGGAATAACGGGTTTGTCTTCCCTTATTTTTACGTTGATTTGCCTGCCGCTTACTTTGGTACCGTCAAGTGCTTCAACAGCGCGTTCAGCACCCTCTTTGTCGGCCATTTCAAGAAACGCATAACCTTTGCATATTCTTGTCTTTTTGTCCCGCACAATTTTGATGGTGCTTATATCACCATGGAAACCAACAAGCATCGCGATGTCAAGTTCCGTAAATTCAAGCGGAAAACCGCCGAAAAAAAGTTTAACCATAAATCATAAAACAGTGATGGTTCAAATATAATAACTTGGCGGATAAAAGCACTATTATTTATTTATTGACGGCTGAAGCGGAATTATATTATCCCGGATGGTAAATTGTTCCCCCTGGGCTTTCAATTTCCTTTCTGCAATCGCTGTAACACGTAAGGCGCAATAACGGCCTTTGCACTTTCAATGCCCGGATGGATGCCGTCAGGAACATATTTTAAATACTCATTTTTTCCATGGTCAAGTATTTTCCTCCAGCGTGGGTAATGGTCAATCAACAATAGCTTTCTTTCTGAAGCAACCTGCCGGTAAACTTCGTAATAGGCTAAAATATTGGGGCGGGCATCGGCATGAACATTAATGGGGATGTTCATAATTTGCAATATCACTTCACATTGCGGATTATAAAGCTTTAGCCTGTCAATCATATAGTTAAGATTCAGCTTTGCCAAATCGGGCGATGTTTTGTATTTCAGGAAGGCATCATTCATACCAAATTCAATTATCACAGCATCCGGTTTTTTGTTAATTACACTGTCTTCAAAGTTCTGTACTCCCCACCCCGACCACATTGCACTTTTAGCGGCATTAACCGTTGTTAAATTATTGTTGTATTTCTTATTCAGCGAATCGTTAACGGCATTTACCCATGCCCTGCCACCCTCACCGGCGGTTAAACTTGTACCGTAGGTTACCAACAACTGGTGTTTACCGGCCGCAAGATTTTTTATCAGCAGAGATTGGGCATAAGCAAACTGCGCTATAAACAAAGACGCAATTAACAGGTAAATAGAATTTAGCTTCATTTTTCAAATATACAGCTTGATCCTAATAAATATCCACTACCGTTGCGCACCCCTACATTAATTCTACAAAATTTCGTATTTCCTGTGTAAAATATCAACCCACTTTACGCGCGAAACTCTTTTTCATAATAATTAACCAAAAATCCTGTGAATTAACCGTATCGCAACAAATAATGCTTTTAGTCGACTATCGCTTTTAAACCAAAGCAACCTCTATTTTAACGCTCGTGTAATGTGAGCAGTTCGTATCAAAACACATATAACCTATTTATAATCAATTATTTATACACATTATATAACTTTACATGCATAAACCTTAATTAGTTTACCACATACTTAAAAGTTTCCACACCCCATAAATACGGGTTGCGGGCTATTTGCCCTGATGTGGTTTGATTGAAAATATTAACCAATAACTAATACATATTATTAACCTTTAATTACTAAATTATGAAATCAAAATTCAACTCTTACTTGTTGATGGCCTTTGCCGCAGTGCTGTTTGTTTTATCCTCGTGCCTAAAGGAAAACAAAGCCGACTATGGGCCAAAGCCAGTGGATCTATCATCAAAAAACACAGAAACGGCCCTGCCGGTAACTGCAGCAACTTTTAAAGTAATAGGTTATATGCCCAGTTGGGAAGGCGATGTAAATACAGTTCAATACAGTAAGCTCACACACATTAACTACGCGTTCCTTATCCCAAATACCAATGGCAGCCTGCAAGCGCTGGATAACACACCTAAATTTACCAGCCTTGTCACCACTGCTCATAACAACGGTGTTAAGGTGATGATATCCGTGGGCGGAGGTGGCGGCGGCGATGCCTTCCATACAATTGTTGCCAGCTCCGGCACGCGCACCGTTTTTGTAAACAACATGGTGAGTTTTGTGAGCCAATATAACGCCGATGGTGTGGACGTAGACTGGGAGTTCCCGTCTGCCGGTGCCGAGGCCAGTAATTTTTTATTGATGATGCAGCAATTAGCCACCGCTATGCATAACAATGGCAAGCTTTGCACTATTGCCGTTATCTCAACCGGCGCAACGTACATCACCAGCGGCATGTTTACGGCGCTTGATTGGTTGAATATAATGGATTACGACGACAATAATTTCCAGCACTCCACCTACCAATCAGCCGTTGATTGTTTGAATTATTGGGCCGGCAGGGGTTTGCCTGTTGAGAAGACAATTTTGGGCATTCCGTTTTATGGCCGCGACAACCGCTACGATTACGCAACCGTTAACTACAATGTGATTTTGTCGCAAGGCGGCAGCCCCAATTCGGATACCTTTCAAACCATCGGCTACAACGGCATTCCTACTATCACCAGCAAAACAAACCTTGCATTTACCAATGGAATTGGAGGCATGATGATTTGGGAACTGGCCGGCGATGCTACGGGCGCCAACTCGTTGTTATCGGCTATTCATAATGTTATAGTGGCTCATTCAGGCGGCGGCACAGGTGCCCCTATCGGCCAAAACATTACATTGAAAGGCTTCAATAACCTATATGTAAGCGGCGAAAACGGCACCCAGGCCATGAATTGCAACCGCCCTACCCCGCAAGCCTGGGAAACATTTACCGTAGTTGATGCCGGTGGCGGCAAAATTGCGTTACGCAGCCAGGGCAAATATGTATCGTCGGAAAATGGTACACAGGCCATAACCTGTAACCGCGCCACTTTTAGCGACTGGGAAAAATTCGATTGGATAACAACCGCCGATGGTAAGGTTACGCTACGTGGCAATAACGGCAAGTTTATCTCCAGCGAAAACGGCACACAACCCATGACCTGTAACCGCGCCACCGCCGCAGGGTGGGAAGCGTTTGGGGTAAATCAGTAATTCAGGATAAAGTCATCAAAAAAGGCCCGCAAAATAATGCGGGCCTCGTTTATTTTTTACTGTGTTGCTACCTGTTTTTCATCACACGCATACTCGATATCTTGTCGTTCCAGTCAGGCGGCAGGCAGTCGATATCATTGGTATAAGTTATGCTGGCTCCCCTGTAATTATCATCCTGGTAAACGGTAACCGACCAACCCCACGGTATTTTTAACGAGGATATTTTATCATTACCAACGCCAAGCTGGTAATCGCGGTACCAACCTTCGCCAAATGATTGACTTTCGCTTCTATAGTTACAATCCTTGTAAACAACAACGGGGTTGTTAACATAGTAATTGCTTAACCTGCTGATGCGCATGCTCGATATCCTGTCGTTCCAGCCTTGAGGCATGCAATCAACCGTATGGGTAAATACCCGGCTAGCGCCCCCAAAGTTATTGTCTTCGTAAACTGTAACTATCCAGCCGCGTGGTATCTTTAACGACGACATTTTTTCGTTGCCCACCCCAAGTTCGTCAGCCCGAAAATTACCCTCGCCAAAAGCTTTGCTTACACTTTGAAAATTACAATCCCGGTAAACAACAACCTGGTCGTCATTATTGTAATTATAATTGTTGTTATTATAATTATTGTAGTCGCCTCTTCTGCTAACCTTTATGCTCGATATCCGGTCATTCCAGTTCGGCGGCAGGCAATCAATGGTACCAGTATACACCTGGCTCTGTCCCTGGAAGTTGTCGTGCTCGTAAACAGTAACTGTCCAGCCCATCGGTATCCTGATCGAGGAGATTTCATCATTGCCAATACCCAATTGGTAATTACGGAATGAGCCCTCGCCCAATACTGCGCGCTGCCCCTTAAAATAACAATCCTGGTAAACCACAACCTCCCCCTCGCGATAATTCCCGAAGCTATTGTCGCGCCTGATGTGTATGCTTGATATTTCGTCGTTCCAATCATCGGGTAAGCAATCAACCGCTGTATTATACGACCGTCGCTCGCCCTGGAAACCATCATCCTCGTAAATGGTTATTATCCAACCTTTTGGCACCCATATGGATGATATTTCATCGTTGCCAATACCCAGTTGGTTAACCGTATACCACCCCTCCTCAAACGATTGCGCCTGACCTTTAAAACCGCAATCGCGGTAAACGGTAACCCTGTTGTTGTAATTTTGGGCGAAAACGCTACAAAGCAGGAAGTTGAGCGCAATTGAAAGGACTAGTTTTAGTCTCATAAAAATGATATTATTTAGTAGTTGAAAATAATAATATTTTGTGAAACCAACCTGATTTTTAATAAGAAATGATAATTACATCTTTATCGCCAACGTTTCTTCTATTTGCTTAACTAAATTAACTTAGCAAATCATACCATCCACTATGCTATTCCATTTCAAAGACAAATTTCCGCAACTAACTGCATATTGGGATAGATACCTGCCGCTGCAAAAGCGGATGGAAGTACCGGCGAAAACAGTATTGCTGGAGGAGGGAAAAACATCATCCAATTACATATTCATAGAAAAAGGCTGCGTACGGCTAGCTTTTAACAATAACGGCACCGATAAAACAGTACAATTTTTTTTCGAGAACGAAGGACTTACTTCTCTTGAAAGCTTTTTGAAAAACACACCAAGCCTTTTTACTATCGAAACGATTGAACCATCAGTAATATACGCTCTACCCAAAAAGCACTTCCAGGATTTGATGACTGAATTAAGTGGCGAACCCGGTTTTGTGGATATAATTTTAAATATCTTTGCCGAACGACAACTCCATTATATGCACGAATTTGTTTCGTTTATAAAAGATACGCCCGAACAACGGTACCAAAACCTTTTAAATGAGCGGCCGCATATCGTTCAACGGGTTCCACAGCATTATATCGCCTCTTACCTCGGTATCAGCGGGTACATTTAAGCAGGATAAAAAGCGCACTTGCCAGGAAGCGGTAGTCTTGAGTTAAAATCTTTAATCAAGATTTTCCGAAATGCGACTTGGGGTTTTCGGCTCAGGATTTTTGACTTCACTTGGTAACATATGTTATCGTCTGCCCTTCCGCATCAGCCTAATTTTGTCTCTACAAAAAATCAAAAAAAAATGAAAGCAGCAGTAATGTACCAAAAAGGAGAACTACCCCAATATACAGATTTCCAGGAGCCAACCGCTCAAAACAACGACGAAGTATTAGTAGCCGTGAAGGCCGTTGCTATAAAACATTTTGATAAAGGCAGGGCAACAGGCAAACACTACTCAAGCTATACACCCCGGGACGACGGGCGCGTAATTGGTGGCGATGGCGTTTGCCTGATGGACGACGGCACCCGGGTATATGGAATGGGTGTAAGCGGGATGCTTGCCGAAAAGGCCCTCGTTGAAAAAGATAGAATTGTAAAACTTCCGGCTGGAGTAAGCGATGCAGCCGCAGCGGCACTGGCCAATGCCGTTATTGGTTCGGCTATGGGCCTGAAATTTAAAGCTGATATCCAACCGGGAGATGTCGTGTTAATTAATGGTGCTACCGGGTTTACCGGCCGGGTAGCTGTTCAAATTGCAAAGCACTACGGCGCAAAAAAAGTAATTGCGACTGGGAGAAATCAACAATCGCTGCAGGATTTATTGGCGCTCGGCGCCGATGAAATAATTTCTGTTAAACAGGATGGTGAAAGTTTTATTACCCTGATAAAAGCTATCCACAAAGCAACACCCATTGATGTGATCATCGACTACCTTTGGGGCCATACAGCCGAAATGATACTGACCAGCCTGGCCGGCAGAGGCTCTTTTACAAACAAAACCCGGTTTGTTTCGGTAGGCAGCATGAGTGGTGACATTATCCAGCTATCTGCTGCAAACCTGCGTAGTGTTGATTTACAGTTGACAGGCTCCGGCCTGGGCAGTTGGTCAAAGCCGCAAGTAGCTAAACTTTTCTCGGAAATTTTACCGGAAATGTTTCAACTGGCTGCTGACGGGAACCTAAAGGTTGAAACCATTGAAGTTAAGCTGGAGAATATAGCCGAACTTTGGAATCTTGATGTCCCTGACGGGCGGCGGTTAGTGGTTTCAATATAAATTATATAAACGTCTGCGGGTAATCCGTTACCCGCAGACGTTTGTTTCAATAGATTAGTTAAACGATCGCGTGAACTCCAAAGGCGAAAGATTTGTCTTCGTTTTAAACAACTTGCAGAACGACTGCGGGTGTTCAAACCCTAGTTCATATACAATTTCGCTTACCGATAAGGCAGTTGTGGATAATCTTTCCTTAGCTTTCTGCATTAACTTGTCGTGTATGCACTAACGCTTCGGTAAGTGGCTTGCTGATGTGTCCTAATGAACCTGTTACTATGATTTTCATATTCCTGTTTTTTGATACCACAAAGGTGGACAGGAATAAATGGGGTGATGTAGCCTAATCTGCGGTTGTTGTAGCCAAAAAAAGATTTGCTGTTGTGTTACTTACCACGAAATTTTTTGTTTTAAAATTAATTTTAGTAAATTAGCTTGTGAAATCTCGGTAGGTGAAAATCAAGCAAAAAACTCATCTATCGTATAAATTAACCCTAAACAACCTTACCATGAAAAAACTGCCTGTTATTACCCTGTTGCTTGTAATTGTATGTAAAACCACCCTGTTGAGTGCACAAAATAACCTTACAAAGATTTACGACGCAGCAACAAAACTCTCGATGATTGCCGATAGTACCCAAAACATCGATACATTAATGACTTTAACGCCGTCGAACCCCGTGCTAAAGTGGAAAACAATCAACGGCAAAAACTATGTATTAATGGCATCATTTACCAATTACCTAAAAGCCTACCCCGTAGGCGATTCAACAACGACTACCAGGGAGACCTGGATGTTTATCCCTGGCCAGATGCAGGGCCGGCTACGTAATATTATGCGGCCAAAAACCGATACAATTTTGAAGCTAAATGAAATGCTTGGCCTTCCCCCGGTATCTGGTTACACCCATATCGCACAATACTGGGTGCAGGTCGACAGCGTTTTCAGGCCTGCCGGGAGTCAGATCGTTACGGCACCAAAAGCTTCGGGGACGTTGTCTTTAAATGCGACCCCGCGATACAAACTTTGGTTTAACAACAAAATTATCTCGTCATATTTCCAACCGCTTACAGGTACACAGGTCTATTATCCGTGGACCCGCATGGGCTACACCTACAATTGGGCGCCGGGCTCCAACCGGGTTGGGGTAAGCGAATTTGTATTAAACGCGAATTCAGGAATATGGGTGGAAGCTGTTTATAAAGCCAGCGACTACTTTAAAAATTAGATTTAAGCAAAAAAGTAAAAATAACAAGGGCCGGTGATCCCCGGTTTTTTTGTTCAGTGGATTTCGATTGGGCTGCCACGTGAACTTCGCAAAAGTTGCGTTATGTACCAATTCTCAAACACGATAATATCAAGCAAACGAAATTCGATATTTTTGATGACTTCCGGCCAAAAAAGCCTATTTTCACCTTGATTATAAACGCTTTAAATTATCGTAATGCATACCTACTATCTATCTCTGGTCCAAATTACCGGTAAAAAGCTGCTGTTTGTTGCAGCTTTATTTTTGTTTTTCAACAGCGCACTATACGCGCAAAAAACACTCGCATTCGCCACTGGCAGCCCCGAAGCAACAGGCGTTTCAGCCGCCGGTATTGACAGTTTCCTAAATGCAGTTGCGAAAAGCAAACATGAGTTTCATAGTTTTATGTTCCTGCGCCATGGCAAAGTAATAGCCAGTGGCTGGTGGAACCCGTACCAGGCAACGCTAAGGCACAGTCTTTACAGCTGCAGTAAAAGTTTTACCTCTACGGCCATAGGTTTCGCGGTAAGTGAAAAACGAATCACGGTAAACGATAAAGTAACCTCTTTTTTTCCGGGCAGCCTGCCGGATTCTATTAAGCCATACCTTGCGGCGCTCACAATAAAAGACCTTTTAACTATGACCGCCGGGCAAGACCCCGACCCTACTTTTAGTGTAGTAGCTAGCCAAGACGACTGGGTAAAATCATTCATGGCCTTACCTATTGTCCACAAGCCGGGCAGCCAGTTTTTATACAATACACTAGCAACATTTATGCTATCGGCAATTGTACAAAAAATAACCGGGGAAAAGGTAGTCGATTACCTTAAACCGCGCCTGTTTGATCCGTTAGGAATACAGGGTATGGATTGGGAAATTAACAAACAGGGGATTAATACAGGTGGCTGGGGGTTACGGCTGAAAACAGAAGATTTGGCTAAAATGGGCCAGCTTTACCTGCAAAAAGGCGTGTGGAACGGGAAACAGTTATTACCAAAAGAATGGATTGAGGAAGCCACCACTTTCAAAATAGACCAGGCGCCGGGGGCAGATCAAAGTAAAAAAGACGCAAGTGATTGGATGCAGGGCTATTGCTATCAATTTTGGCGCTGCCGCCACAATGCATTCAGGGCCGACGGCGCTTTCGGACAGTATATTGTGGTAATGCCCGACCAGGACGCCGTGATCGCCATCACCTCCGAAACAAGCGATATGCAGGGCGAACTTGACCTTGTGTGGAAATATTTACTGCCGGCCATGCATCCGGCTGCCTTGCCTGCCGACCCAGGGAGTGACACAAGGCTCCAAAACCATTTAGTCGCGTTGAACTTACCGCCCTTGAAAAACACGGGGAATGCTGCGAACACGGAATTCAAAAAGACCTTTTCGATACAACCCAATAATTTACACATTAGCTCAATAGCTTTTGCCGTTAACGGTAATGTTTGCCACGTTACATTAAAAAAGGACTCGGCGAACTACGAACTTAACTTTGGGGACACCAAATGGTTACCGGGCCAAACAAACCTGCAGGGCCCTGGCCTGGTAACAGCAGCCCGGGAAGATTTTTCCTTCATGGCACCTTATAAAGTAGCGGGCAGTTTCGCCTGGCAGGGCAGCCAAACGTTACAAATAAAACTATGCTACACCGAAAGCCCGCACTCGGAAACAATTACATTTCACTTCAATCAACAACAATTGGATGCAGATGTAGCGTATAGTTTTAATTACGGCAGCAATAAGATCGCGTTACATGGGGAAGCAGGAAAATAATAGCAGAGCACAATATCAATCAGCCTCACTTTTTAATTTTTTGTTTTTGCCGACAGCTGATTTGCTATCCTTCATAAATTACGCCGGATGTTGGTGTCTCCTTCAACTCAATCCGGCTCAGTTGCGGAAGTAATGGTTTAATATTAGTCCATAACCAGCTGGCCAGCATTTCTGCAGTCGGGTTCTCCAGTCCCGTAATATTGTTAAGCAAAGCATGGTCAAGGGTATCAACAATGGGTTTGACAATTGCCTTTAAATCGCCGTAGTCCAGCAACCATCCATCCGGTTGCTTTAATTCGCCTTGTGCGTAAACTGTTAAAAGATAAGTATGCCCGTGCATTTGCCTGCACTTATGCCCTTCGGGCACATTCGGCAAAAAATGCGCCGAATCGAAAGTAAATTGTTTGTATATAATCATAATAGTTATTTCCCGCCCCAACAGTAATTGTAAATAGTTAAGTCCGGGGCTTTTTAGTCCGCAAGACATAACCATCCACGTGTGGTCGGCCTTACAGCAGGAACACCCTTGCTGTTTTTTGCGAAAGTGCGAAATAACAATGGTGCAAAAAATGACCCTCGTCAGTTAGGAAACTGATTGTCTTCATATAAAAAACCAGGCCGTATGGTCAATTTTGCCAGCTATATTATCCGTACTACATGGTCTCAAACAATAAAAATAACCGGTGGGTAAGCATTTGGCTTGCAGTGGGCGTTGTTATATTAATGGTGCAGGTGTTGCTCGGCGGCATTACCCGGCTTACCGGTTCCGGGTTGTCAATAACAGAATGGCAGCCGCTACTTGGTGCCTTACCACCTATGAATGACCAGGCATGGATGAAAAGTTTCGAAAAATATCAACAGATAGCCCAGTTTAAGAAACTGAACAGCCATTTTGCCCTGGCCGACTACCAGGCCATTTTCTTCTGGGAGTGGCTGCACCGGGAATGGGCGCGCTTTATGGGTCTCGTATTTATCGTTCCATTTATATTTTTCCTAATCAAAAAAAAGATCAGCGATAAAATGAAAGGCCCGCTTATCATACTATTTTTATTGGGAGGGCTGCAGGGTGGTATTGGTTGGCTGATGGTACAAAGCGGGTTAAACGACACTGATGTGGCCGTCAGTCACATCCGGCTTGCAATTCATTTTGTTTGCGCACTGTTTTTGCTGAGCTATCTGCTGTGGTTTGCGCTTAACGTTGGGATGGCTGCCCGTAAGTCCGTAGGCTTTAACCGGCCAAACAGGCTACTGCAGCTACTGTTGGGTTTAGTGTTCTGTCAGCTTACCTACGGTGCATTTATGGCAGGCACCCACGCTGCCTTACAAGCGCCAACCTGGCCCGATATTAACGGATCAATAATCCCCCCGGGCCTGTTTACCTCCCGTAGCATCATTTATGATTTACTTTACAACCCGATGATGATTCAGTTTATTCACCGCGGCCTGGCTTACATTGTTGCCATTTTAATTATTATCTTTTTTTACCAGTCGGGGAAATTATCCCTTCGCATGCCGCTAAGGCAGTTCAGGTGGGTGCCTTTTTTGCTCGTCATTGCACAGGTAATACTCGGTATACTGGCGCTGATAAATAGTATATTCCGCTCTGGGATTTATCTCTCCGTTTTACACCAGTTTGTGGGTATGTTACTGCTCATGTCGCTTGTTACCGCAAATTTCCTGGCCAAAGCAAGAAGCGCCACATGTACAACAACATCGAAAATAAAAATTTAAGAGAATAAACCAGTCTAACTAAATATCGAAAGGCTTAAACGTTATAAAAGGAGAGGGATGGATTTGTTCACCTCTCAAACCACTTGGCTATTTAATATATTAGGCGGATTTTATTTCTTACCGACTGAAATACTCACCGCTTTTTTGTAAGGGTTAACGGTTTTATAAAGTATGTTTTAAATGAAAATGAACTGATCAAAGTACCGGCTTTTCTTTCTGACGAAGAAGCGGCAACGCTTCCATGTGCCGCACTTACTGCATGGCATGGTTTGATTGAAAAGGGTAAGATACAACCAGGGAACACTGTACTTATTCAAGGAACGGGTGGCGTATCCTTATTTTCTATTCAATTTGCAATTATGGCAGGTGCCGAAGTCATCCTGTTATCAGGCAGTGATGAGAAATTACACCTTGCTAAACAAATGGGCGTAAATCACCTGATCAATTATAAACGCCTTCCCAATTGGGAAGATGAGGTATTGAATATAACAAGTGGTAATGGGGTTAATCACGTAGTTGAAGTGGTGGGAAGCGATCACATTAATAAATCGATTGATACTGTGGCTTTGGACGGTACTATATCTATAATAGGATTAATTAATGGCTTAAAGGGGGATATCAATACTGTGAAAATTATGACCAAACAAATCAGGCTGCAAGGCATTAATGTAGGGTCAAAAGAAATGTTTAACAGAATGAATAATGCTCTGGAAATACATAATATTCACCCGATAATAGACAAAACCTACGCCTTTGAGGACGCAAAAGAGGCTTTAACTTTATTGGAACGCTCGTCGCATTTTGGAAAGCTTTGTATAAGTCTTTAAGCGTTTCCCGTTTGCAGGTAAGTCCGCAGGACCGGCACTACCTGCAATTGCAGGGTCTTGGCAAAAACGGTCAATGAATATTTTGAGGATGAATGGATCAGGTTCAATTTGGAAAGCCGCCCCAGGATCGGGGTAGTTTAATGACCAATATTTACTTTATTATCGAAAAGCTTACCTTCGCTCATCAGAATCCCTTTGAGATCATCGTTGTTGAGTTGTATTGCATAGATCGCCGAGGGCGACTTGCTGGTTGGATTGACCTTACAGTGGTGTATCTCTATAATATCAAAATCGTCCGCAACGATCACCCGGTTAAATTGCAAACAACGGATATCTTTATTGTCTAAAATAAAATCGTGGTCATATCCCTTTTTCTGCAGGTCGATGATAATATCGGTTTTATTTTGTTGGTGCAACATCGCCTAAAAATTAGAATTGGTAATAAATAAAAAAAAATGTAGCAAGACGTCGCCGACTATAAGGCTGATAAAAACAACAAAAGAAACATCTTCTTTTTCCCTGATTCGGGTGATCGTTTTTGTGATATTTTTCATCCTGATGCTGATTTAATGAATGCTTTTACCCGTTTAAATTACCGCCTGCCTTTGTGCTTGTTTTTTATTGATTTCCTGATCTTGATCTGATTTGTTCCGCTAAGCTGTCTTTAAAAATGGTATTTAGTTTTGCCGGTTTAATTTTTGATGTTTTAAAACATTGTGCCATCGCTTTATTAAGATAGCGGCTGTCTTTTTGATATTGCCTGCAAGCCCGGCACTGGATCAAATGAATTCCCAGAGCCAATTTTTCGTTATACGTTATTTTTGCAAATCGACCTTTTTCTAACAATAGTGTTATTTTTTCGCACCTGTTACTGATCTTTACGCCCATATACGGTTTGCATTAATTCCAGTTTTTTTGAAGGCAGGCGCGAAGATTAAGTTTAGCCCGGTGAATGATAACCCAATAGTTTGAAGGCGTAACCCTCAGTTCATTGCAAATGATCTGGGTAGACTGGTCATCTATATGTTTCATCCGGAAAACAGCCAGCCAAAGCTCCGGCAGTTTCAGCATACATTTTTCCAGGACCTGGTTGAATTCCTTTTCTCTGAGCGGGTCATTTTCTTCAAAACTCATATAGACCGGTTGATCTGTCTTATTCCAGCGCCCATCGTCCGGATTAAAGAAGTCCTCTACCTCCGATGGCGTTTTTGCAGGCATCCGGATAGTAAGGCCTGAGGACCTCCTTCTGTAAACGTCGAAGATCTTATTTTTCAGGATGGAGACAAGCCAGGTCCTTTCCGAGCTTCTCCCCTCGAAAGTACTGGTCCGCTCCAGCGCCGCAAGGAATGTTTCCTGCACAAGGTCCTGTGCCAGATCACTATCATTAATCCTGATAAGGGCATAATTGTACATAAAGTCCGCATGTCGCTCAACCCAATATTGAGGCTCAAGGCTACATCTATTACTGATTGGGGTACTGATGGTCTCTAAGTTTTGCATACCTTTATTTATTAAATATTGATAAAAATCCAGCCGGTTAATTTCGTGACCCTGATATGATCAGGAAACCTACCGGTACTCAGTTAAGGGACGGCTGCGGCTGTACCCCTTTGGCAAATCCTACCGTATCCCGATAGTATTGCGGTGAAACGCTCGTGTTGATTTTAAAAAACCTGCTGAAATAATATTCGTCCTTATACCCGAGCTCGTAGGCTATTAATTTTACGGCCTTATCGGTAATGTACAACTCCCTTTTTGCTTCAATAATGATCCGTTCATTGATCAAATTAGAGACAGGTCTGTTAAAGTTGGACTTTGCGATACTTGCAAGCGTTTTGGCAGAGATATTTAGCAGTTTGGTGTAATCACTCGGCGAGTGTTTTATTTTGAAATTTTCTTCAATAGCGTTCTTTAATTTTTGAAGTATAAAGAGGTCCTTATTTGCCTTCCCTGTTTCAATAGGTTGAACTGTCTGCTTTAACTTTAAGCGTGATGCAGTGATGAGGATGATCTTCAAATAGGAAACAAGTACGTCATGTTGTGCCATGGCCGAATTTTGCATTTCTTCTTTAACCTGATCGAACAGCATGGTCAGGGTATTTGTCAGATCGTCGCTTATGCTTACAAAGGGCTGGCTGTAAACATTGTTGAACAAAACCCCATTTGACTCAACTTCTTTATCATGTTTATAAATGCAAAAGAAATCGGGATGGAAGTAAAGGGCGAACCCCGTTATTTTCTCATCAAAAGTAAAAGAGAACGGCTGATAAGGTGCGAAGGCAAAAAAGGTATTATCCCCGAACTCATTGTTGTCAAAGTTGGTATCGACGGTGCCTTTACCCTTTACGATCCAGATCAGGGAAAAGAAATCGTTACGTTGTACCCCCTTAAAAAAACAGTCATCTTCGATTGTAAAATACCTTAGGGCGAGTTTGCTATTTTGCGGGTTTACGAGCGTGAATACAGATTGATTTAGCATGGTTAAGTTGTTTAAGTTATATATGGGCTTGTAATTGTTAATTTAATGACCTGTTTCGTATTTTTTTAGAATTAACGTTGCGATATGGCCGCCAAAACCAAAAGTGTTATTCATCGCGTATTTAATTTCCTTTTCCTGAAACGATCCCAAAGTGAAATTAAAACTGTCCGAATAATCATGTTCGACCTCGGTTGTATTTATCGTAGGTGGGACCCTGCTTTCTGTTATTGCTTTGATACAGATGATCGTTTCTATAACCCCTGCGGCACCCAGCAGATGCCCGGTCATGGATTTTGTGGCGCCTACATTAAGGTCAGGCCTGTTACCAAATACCCTGAATATGGCCCTTAACTCGCTCTCATCTCCCATTTGGGTCGATGTAGCATGCGCATTTATATAATCTATATCAGCGGCGCCGATCCCTGCATCTTCCAATCCGTCTAACATACCCAAATAGGCACCCTCGCCATCAGGATGGGTACCGGTTAAATGGTAAGCGTCCGCGGCCATCCCGGTCCCTGCGATCTCCGCTAAAATGGTCGCACCTCTCTTTATCGCGCATTCAAGGCTTTCTACGACCAATGCCCCTGCGCCTTCCCCCAATATAAAGCCATCCCGTTTCACATCAAAGGGCATCGATGCTGCTTTGGGATTTTCGTTATTCGTTGACAGCGCTTTTGAAGCATTAAAGCCACCTATCGAGCTTTCGTTGATCGGAGCTTCCGAGCCGCCGGTTATGATCATATCCGCTTTCCCCAGCCGTATGTAATTGCATGCATCAATGATAGCATTATTTGAGGAGGCACATGCTGACACTGTCGAAAAATTAAGGCCCCTAAAGCCATACCTTATGGAAATCGCTCCTGATGGAATGTCGGCAATGATCTTGGGGATAAAATAGGGGTTAAACCTTGGCTGCTTATTCCCGGTAACAAATTCCTCTACCTGGTCCTGAAAGGTTTGAATACCACCATTTCCGGAGCCCCAGATAACACCGACCTTATTTTTATTGAGGATATCGAAATTGATATGCGCGTTTTTTATAGCTTCTTCAGCAGCAGCGATCGCATATTGGGTGAAAAGATCAAACTTTCTGCTCTCGTTCCTTTCAAAATATAGTGACGGATTGAAGCCTTTTACTTCAGCCGCAATTTTTGTTTTAAAATTTGTTGTATCAAACCTCGTGATCGACCGGACACCGCTCTGACCGGTAATAATATTCTCCCAGAATTCAGGAACGTTGTTCCCCAGAGGTGTTATTACCCCCATTCCTGTTATTACCACCCGTTTTAATTCTTTTATCATTTCAACCTTCCAATTAGCACAAAAGCCCGATCACTATTGATCACCTCTTGTATTTTTTAATTCATTTTTTAGCCTTATTACTTCAGCCTCCAATTGCTCAATGTGTTTGCGCTGCGGTGCGAATGCCTGTTCGATCTCTTCGGCGGTATATTTTGGTGTGATATGCTGGGGGCAGTTCCAGTCATAGGCTTCCACATGGAGCACCATCATGCGCTCTGGTTTAAACTTATAACCATCGAGATCGAGTTGCCTGTACAATGCGTGGTTATCTTTAAATTCCAATATTTCCGCCCTGGCATAGATCTTTAACCGGGCTTTTGCAGGATAGTCTACCAGTATCAGCGCAACGTTATTTTTTGTTGCCATGTTCCCCACCGTGATATATTGCATGTTCCCTTTGAAATCAATGAAAGCCAGGCGTTTGGGGTCCAACACTTTCAAAAAACCTTTTGGTCCTCCCCGATGCTGGATGTATGGGAAGCCATTTTCCCCGAAACTGGCCATGTAAAAACTGTCGCGCCGGGCAATAAAATCCGCCTCTACGGGTGTTAATCCATCTAAATAGGTATCCCGCTCCATCCTGGCATAAGCAGCCCTGCTGCCCAGCTTTTCCTGCATTTCCTGCACAGGAGCTGAAAATGCAATTTCACCAAAATTCCTGGCCATGCTAATCTATGTTAAGGTTACCGTTATTTATAATCTTCTGTCAGACTCGCTGATCGCTAAATCATTGATACTGGCATATCTCCTGGCCATTAGACCATTTTCATCAAACTCCCAATTTTCGTTCCCATAAGCTCTGAACCATTGTCCATCGGAATTCTGGTATTCGTATTCAAACCGGACAGCCATGCGATTTTCGCGAAAACCCCAGAGCTCTTTCTTCAGTTTGTAATTCAGTTCCCTTTCCCACTTGTGCTTTAAGAATTCTTTTACGGCCTCACGCCCGTTAATGAAGTCGGTCCTGTTACGCCATTCCGTATCAATGGTGTATGCCAGGCACACTCTTTCCGGGTCCCTGCTGTTCCAGGCGTCTTCAGCGAGTTGTACTTTTTGCAACGCCGTTTCCATTGTAAATGGTGGCAGTGGATGTTTTTGTTCCATGTTATTAATATTTATTTATAATAAGAATCGTTGCGGATTAAGCTTGCTGGTACATGAGTTTAAATTTCGTTATTGTTATGACCGTTGCGGCCATTGATATCCCTGTGCGTGATCATCACCAATGTTCTTAATCCTGTTTTCTTTGATATTATAAAGATGCCGTTAAAAAAGCCCTGAGAAAATGGAGGAATGACGCAAACCGATGGACAATTTTTCCTGATTCATGACTATCCGGCCCTGCGGTAGCCAACCTGCTCTCTGAAGAGCTGCGGTGTCATCCCGGTATTTATTTTAAAAAAGCGGCTGAAATAATATTCATCTTCAAAACCAAGTTCGTAGGCTATTTCTTTTACCCTTTTGGACTGCGTATGCAAATTTCGTTTAGCTTCCATAATGATCCTTTCATTGATCAGGCAGGAAGGGGTCTTGTTAAAATGGGTTTTGATGATCTTCGCCAAAACTTTAGGGGACGTATGGAGTAATTCGGCATAATCACCTGAGGAGTGTTTGGTTCTGAAATTTTCCTCAATAGCCGTTTTTAATTTTTGGAGAATAAATGGGGCTTTGCCCGGCTTCGCCAGGCCGGCATTCATTGATTGCTGCTCCTGTTTTAAACGGGAAACCGCGACCAAAAATATTTTTAAATAGGATACCAGCAATTCATGCTGTGCCAATCCGCAATTTTGCATTTCGGCTGCAATTTGTTCGAATATCATTTTAAAAACGCCGGCCCCTTTCTCATCAACCTTCGTAAATGGTGACCGGCGCGGATCGTTGCCGAGTACTTCGTTGAACTGCAACTCCTTTTGATCCTTGTACATATAAAAAAAATCAGCGTGGAAATAAACTGCGATCCCTTTAACGGAGGGCTCAGCCTTTAGCTTATATGGTTGATTACAGGCGAAATTAAAGAGGCTGCCGCTTTCAAAATCATACTCATTAAAATCAGTATTAATTTTCCCCGCCCCGTTCCGTATCCAGATAAATGTAAAGCAATTCTGGCACTGGATATCGTTAGGAAGATCTGTATATTCAAGTGATATTATTTTCAAAGCGACCTCACCGGTTTGAGGGTTATTTAATGTTAATTCTGGTCGGTTGATCATCGTTGTCGTTTTGAAATAGCATTGAAATCTTTGTGGTTAATTACCTGGTACCTGTGAGTAAACCATTCACTGGCCGAACTACTTTTTTATTTTTAGATCAATTACTTAATGCCCCTTCGATTTTCTCCACCAGGGCATCTCTCGTGATCATACCCGTTACGGTCCCGATAACCTGCCCATTTTTGTAAAAGAACAATGTGGGTAATTCAATTACGCCCATCTCTTTTTTTAATAAGGGCGATTCGTCCACATCGATCTTATAAAATGATGCTTTACCGTTATACCGGTCAAACATCTCGTGGTAAATCGGCCCCATCATTTGGCACGGGCCGCTCCACGTTGCACAGAATCTTGCGATTTGCAAGCCCGGACCATTGATAACCTTTTTCCTGAAATTCGTTTTGTTCGTTATTTTTATCATCTGTGTTCATTTGTTTGGCACAATTCTTATAGCCAAATCTGGTGCCGAAAATTTACTGCTGAAATAGCGGCGATAAATTCCATATAAATAACTCATATATAAGTATTTGCTAAAATGGCTAATCCGGTTATTTAGATCATGCTTGTTGATATTTAAAAAGATTCACTTTATTTCAGGAAAAATTATCAGGTAACTGCAGCGTGCAATTGCCGATTGTTTCCGGTTATTCCGCACCTTTGATAGCCGGTTTGAAATTCACTGTTAATTCAGCTTTTTCCTTAACTTTAATGATTGATAAATTTTCCTAATTAATGATCCCTGATGGGAAAAGAGAACGAATTAGAATTTGATAACGCCCCCAGGCTCGCCAACTACACATTTCACAATTTGTATGAGGGGGTTTTTTGGACAGACCTTTACGGGCATATTCTAAAAGTAAATGACACCGCCTGTCAAATGTTAGGCTATTCAAGGGATGAATTGCAAGCGTTGAACCTGGCAGATATTGATACCTCGGAAATTTTAAACGACCTTTCTTCATTTGGCAAAAAATTGAGAGCGCAGAAAATAGTGGCCTTCGAATCCAGACAAAAACACAAAAACGACATCCTCCTGGACGTTGAGGTTACCTGCCATTACCAGGTGCATAACGACCGTGAAGTAACCTGCATCTTTGTTAGGGATATCAGTGAACGTAAACTTGCAGAGGAGCATTTAAAACTTGGGAATAGCCAATTACAGCTCTTATTAAAAGAAAGTGAAGAGCGTTTTCGGGATCTTTTCGAAGAAGCCCCGATAGCCTATCTTCATGAGGCGATAGACTCCCGTTTTATTAAAGCAAATAAAGCGGCACAGAGAATCTTAGGGATAAAACCCGAAGATGTCCCTAACTGCTACGGCGTATCCTTCATTCCCGACCTTCCCGAGGCGCAGCGGCGAATCAAAGCCGCATTGGATTCCCTTGGGAAGGGTGTGGAATCAGAAGGTGTTTTGTTGGAATTACGAAGAAAAGATAATGGTAAGCCCGTATGGATACAATGGTGGTCAAAACCGGATGACAGAGGGTTTACCCGGACTATGTTCCTCGATATAACCGACCGGGTGTTATTGGAACGGGAGCAGGCAAAGTTGCAGGCGCAAAACCAGTATTTGCAGGAAGAGATAAAGTTGAATCACAATTTTGAAGAAATTGTGAGCAATAACAAACAATTTCATAAGATATTACAGCAAATTGAACGGGTTGCCTCGACGGATGCAGCCGTTCTGATATTGGGGGAAACCGGCACCGGAAAGGAGTTACTGGCAAGAGCAGTCCATAATATCAGCAAAAGAAGTAAGCGGCCGCTGATAAAGATCAACTGCGCAAATTTACACGCTGAATTGATTGAAAGTGAACTATTCGGTCATGAACGAGGCGCTTTTACCGGTGCTATGGAGAAAAAGATCGGGCGCTTCGAACTTGCTGACGGCGGCACCATTTTTTTAGATGAGGTTGGAGAACTCCCGCTTGGCCTGCAGGCCAAATTGTTAAGGGTATTGCAAGAGGGCGAATTTGAAAGGCTTGGTAACCCTAAGACCATCAAAGTGGATGTACGGGTAATCGCAGCGACCAATCGAAACCTGGAAGAAGCTATTGAAAAAAAAGAGTTTAGGGAAGATCTGTTTTATCGCCTCAATGTTTTTCCGATTTTTTCCCCGCCTTTACGCAGCCGTAAAGAGGACATCCCACTACTTGTCAGACACTTCGTCAGAAAATATGAAAGCAAAATGGGCCGGGAGATCAAAAAAATCCCGGACAAGGTGATCAGTACGTTAATGGACTATAACTGGCCAGGCAATATCAGGGAACTGGAAAACATCATTGAAAGAGCGTTGATCCTGTCAAGCGGTGATACGCTTGAATATGGGAGTTGGGTTCCGGTTGGAAAAACAGCCGGCGGGCATGAAAACAAAAGAACGGCTCTGCTCAAGATGGATGAGGTAGAAAAAGAGCACATCCTTAATATACTGAACAAAACGAACTGGAAAGTAAGCGGAGAAAAAGGTGCGGCAAAGATTTTGGGTTTAAACCCTAATACCCTTGAATCCAGGATGAAAAAGCTTGAGATAAAGAGGGAGAACTAATATCCCGACCTACTCTGGCCGGGATCAGTTAATCCAATGGTGTAAAGCATAACGATCTGCGGCGGTATAGCGATAGGCAAAGATCACAAACAAACCAGCTTTATATTTAAAAGCCGACGTTGCCGTAATAATAGCGTATGGCATCAAATCCGATCTAAAGGACCATCGCCAGGCGGATCTGAACCAGAAAAAATTAGTAAGGCATTTGCTGGGGAAGCTCAGGCGGTGAAAGGGTATCTAATTTTTTCCGTTATTTGCGCCAATTGACAAAATTCCTGCCATTCTTTTAAAAAGGGAGCTGTCTTTAAGAAAGGCACCGATCCAAACTAAGCTCAGCAGAATAAATGCCGTTGGCATTAGGTGTTGCGAAATCTCTATTGCGCCGGCACCACCAAGGTATGCGCATAATAAGAAAAAACCTATTCTCCAGGTTGCCGGAATTAAATATAAGACTACACATGTCAGTTCAAGTAAGCCTAATAAAGGTAATGGAAAATAGGGGATAATACCCGCCTTTGTCAGATTACTTACGATGATGGCAGCACCTGCAAATTTTGCAGTAGCGCTTAATGCCAATAGTAAAGCGGGTAGCCATACCAAGATGCTTGTTGTGATCTTTTTAAGTTTCATTTTTTTTATTTGCTTAGGCTTAATTTTAAGGCAGTTAAAATTTCAGATGGCTCCACCCTGAGCCGGTAATCACCTCCCTCGGATTTAGCGAAAAGGACCTTTCCATTTTTATCAAGTATAATAACGGCAGGTACGGGCACCTCCCTTGATTGGTCATCATAAAAACTGTAAAAATCCACGCCCAGTTTTTGTGCTTCATCCACAGCTTCAACAGCGTTTTGAATGATCGTCGTAAATTGCTTCGCCACTTGATTTCCGCTGTCGCTCAGCACTTCAAATTGCAGGGCGTGTTTGGCCTGCATATCTAAGGAGCTATCAGGGTTCTGCGATGAAATGGCTATAAAATTAGCGCCCAAAGCCTTAATGTCAGGTAAGATCCTTTGATACGCGTTTAAGATCAGATTACAATAAGGGCACCAGTTGCCCCTGTAAAATGTTATTATTACCGGTCCTTCATTGAGCAGATCCTGAAGTGCAATTATTTTATTTACCGCATTGGGAAGTTGAAACAACGGAGCTTGGTCGCCAACGGATAATTTCAGTGTAGACACGTAATCCAAAGCTAATTGGTCGGCATCGTCATTAAATACGGCTAAGGATTCTTTAGGGATCATTGCGGCAAGAACTGCCTGTAATTGAATTTTTTCCTGTTCGTAAACAGGTATTTGGTTTGATTTTGACATCGTTTATTATTTTAAGGCGTCGTTATTGACAACACAAAAATGCAACGATCTCGAATGGGAAAAAATGAATTGGATTAGGAAATAAAGTTGAACTGGTTCAACTTTATTTCTTCCTGCTTCTGATCTTACTGAGGAATTCTGTCGTAAAGCCAAGGTAGGAAGCCAGCGTGTATTGCGGTACCCGGTTTACAATGGAAGGGTATTTTTGAAAAAATTCATCATATCTTTCCTCAGCGGTCTTACTTAAATTAGACAACATTCTTTTTTGAAGAAAGGCAAACGACTGTTGGGCGGCAATTCTAAAAAAACGTTCAAATTTGGGAATTGTGTCCATTAAAAGCTGTTCGGAATGGTAATCGATCTGGATGACCCTGGTGTCTTCCAACGCTTCAACAAACAATGTTGCGGGGACTTGATTAATGTAGCTGTTAAAGTCACTGATCCACCAATCTTCGATCGCAAAAGCGATCGTATGCGTTTGCCCCTTGTCATCGGCCAGGTATGCCCTCATCGCACCTTTAACGATATAAGTCCTGTACTTACAGGTAAAATCAGGTTGAACGATCATTTGCTTTTTCCTGACATTTTTCACTTTAAAAAAGGAGATCAACCGGGCTTCTTCCTCACTGGTTAGTTCAATATATTTTGCAAAATGCTTTTTAATCGGCTCAAAATCATCCACGGCATAAAAGTATATTTTTTATAGCTATTCAGATCAGGGGAGAACCCAGCACGATTCGCGTTACCAGGTCGTTTAAAATCACCTGTAAGGCTGATGTTGTTTCGCTAGCTATGATCGCTCCCGAACTGCTCATTTTATTTTTAATATCAGCGATGCTTAACGCGGAATTTGTACCCATATTGGTGCCCAGCGCAGAAAGCGTGAGCAACAGCGAGGCTAATGCCTTATCTCCCCCAGAATAAAGCGGAGACGCACTGATTGCGGCCACCGGCTTTTCGTTTAACTCCCCGGTGAAGACCAGCCAGTCCAACGCATTTTTTAATACGCCAGGTACGCCGAAAGCATATTCCGGGGTAGAAAATATGACACCATCCGCGTCTTTAATCCTTTGTTTAAAGTAAGTGACCGTTGGTATCGGATCCTTTATTTCAGGGTTGAAATGAGGTAATTTGTCAAGCCCCTGAAAGATATCGATCACGACATTTGGTGCTGCTATTTTGGCAATTGCTTTTAAAATATTCAGATTGGAAGACGTTGCTGTTAAACTTCCGGGTATGGCCAAAATCATTATTGGCTTGTTGTTTTCTATCATATGATCTTTGTTGTCCACATAGGCTTTTTGAGTGGTCGGGATGAGCGTTCCGCTATTTAGCGCCTAAAAGAGAGGTGGGTTTTAAACTTTCGTGTTGATTTTATATTCTTCAGAAAACTGATCGTCGTCCTTATCTTCCACCCAATTGTATTCGATGGTATAAGCCAGTTTTCTCGCGAATTCAACACCTTGTTGTTCACTGATGAAACCCAGCGTCATATCCATGCCCGCACTTACGCCGGACGATGTATAATATTTATCATCGACCGCCCAGCGGGCCTTTTTTATCCATTTTACATTCGGGCCCTGCGTTAACACCCAATCATAGGCTCTTTTATTGGTTGTCGCATATTTAGCATCCAGAAGCCCCGTTTTTGCAAGTAATGAGGTACCGGTACATACGGTCAGTACATAGGTGCTCAATTTTGATATTCGACAGACTTCATCGATCAGTAAAGGGTTATCAACTTCTACCCTCGTTCCATAACCTCCGGGAATCAGGAAAACATCAATTTCTTCTTTTATGGAGGACAAACGCTCTGTCATGATGGAAACGCCATGATCGTTGGTGATCAGGCCTCCTGTCAGCGAATAGAACAAAACCTGATAGTGTTCTTTGTGCCTCGCGAATATTTCTACCGGCCCGAACACGTCAAGTGTTTCGAAGTTGCCGAACATTATTACGGATATGGTCATTTTATTATTTTTAACAGCTGTAAGTTATTCCCGTCGTAAAGCTAAAAGATAAAACCGAAGGTATCCTCCGGCCTTATCTCCAGCTTTTGATCAACAGGATTACATTTTACCGGCAACATTTTCTGTGTAAAACCGGTGAATTTCTTTAGAAATATAGTCGAGGTTATCTTCAACGGCGAAATGCCCTGCATCAAGGCGGTGCATTTCCGCTTTGGGAAGATCCTTTAAAAATGCTTCGCCACCGGCCGGGGTAAAGAAAATATCTTTTTGACCCCAGAAAATGATCGTTTTGGGTTGGTTCTTGCGAAGGAATTCCTGCCACACCGGATATAATTCTACATTGGTGCGGTAATCGTAAAATAGATTTAAATTAACACGAACGGCATTCGGCCTTTGCATAAAGGCATAATCAGATTCCCAGTTATCAGGGCTGATCAGTTCGGGGTTTTTGGCGCCGAATAAATAAATGCTTTTGATGGCATCATGCGTTAAAAATGCGGCCAAAGGCTTTTCTGTTTCTGCCGATCTGTTTTTCCATAATGCTCCACGGAAACCATCCCAGGCTGCGGTAAAGCCAACTTCGTATGCGTTGGTATTTTGAATGATCAGCCAATCAAGCGCTTTTGGGTTACGGCCAACAATTCTAAAACCAACCGGGCCGCCGTAATCCTGGGCAAATAAGCCGTAATGGTCGAATCCTTTTAGTTTCAGGAAATGTTCAACAATTTGAGAAATGCCTTCAAAAGTATAATTATAAGTCGCCGGGTCAGGGATATCGCTCAAACCAAATCCGGGGTAGTCCGGTGATATTACGTGGAATTTATCAGAAAGCGATATGATCAGGTCGCGGTACTGATGTGAACCGGCCGGGAAGCCATGCAAGAGAACCAGTTTGGGACTTGCCGGATCGCCCGCCTCGCGGTAAGCGATATTCAATCCGTCTACTTTAATGCTTTTGTAGGATACCTGTGCAAATGATGCCACAGATACAAATAACAATGCTGTTATTGTAAATAGTTTAGTAAGCTTTTTCATCTTTGTTTTTTTAATTATGCCTTTATTGACACGTCAAAGATGCGGTACTTTACTATCCTTAAAAATGGATAAACGACGCAAAGAGATGGATGATTTTTTTTATAAAATATTGTTTAATAGCTATTTGCATGGATAAATCACCGAAAACATATTTGCAAATCCACCATATCCCCGGGCGGGTACTGTGACTATTTTTCAGCATAAATAATAAAGGCATTTGAATCAACCATCGTGCTGCCCTCGGGGTATTTTTGATCGATCGACTGAATGACCTCGGCCTTTATTTTTGCTTTAACTTCCGGGTCAACTTTGCTTAATGCCGCAGCCACCGGCCCTGCTACTTCGTTCATGAAATTCCAGTAGCCTTCGGCGTTCCCGCAATCTAATTTACCATAGATTTCGGTTTCGGAGATATTTTTAAAACCCGACTTCAGAAGCAATTCGGACATATACCCGTTCGCCGCACACCGGAACATACTTGGGGCGCCCGGAACAGGCGCGGGCATCTGAATATTTTTACCAATGCATCCCATTATTGCTGTAACCCAAAAATTCTTTTCGGGTACATTCCAAACAGAAGTAGCCATTCTTCCTCCAGGTTTTAGTACACGAAGCATCTCTTTAGCCGCTAAATCCATGTCAGGAAAGAACATAAAGCCAAAACGACAACTTATCGCATCAAAAGTATTATCAGCAAATGGCAGTTCACTAACCTCGCAGGTGATGGTCTCTACGTTTTTGATTCCCCTTCGCATTGCATTTTCACGGGCAATTTCGACCATGTTCTCAGCAATGTCGGTAACATAAACTTTCCCACCACTAAGCATTGTTGCTATAGTCAAACCAGGTTCGCCCGTTCCCGCAGCAATGTCAAGCACGATGTCTCCACCGGATGGTTGCAGGACCCGGATGATCTCGTCGCCCATAGGTTTTAAGAAATCCATCGTCATCCCGTCCCATTTTTTCCAGCCGGATGATATCTTATTCCAGGAGTCTTTCTGTTGCTGACGGATTAATTCAAATTGAGTTGTCATTTTAATGGAGGTTTATGATGCTGATTTTAGAATTTGCGTTAATGTAATGTGCTGATTGTCTGGAAATTTAATTATTTTATTTAATAACTAATTGGCCTTTGAGAATTAAATATGGAATTTTGTGATTAATATCAGTTGTTCGGTAATCAAAAATTCTATTAGACTATTTGTTGCGGCGATCAATGACTTCGTCCACGGAATATTTCCCGCTGCCATTTACAAATATTGCAAGTGCAAGCCCTATCGCCAATATATGATATTCAAAGCCTTCGCCTTTTTGATTACCCAACCAGTTCATAAAAAATCCATTGTGAATATGGGAAGTGAATATAATACCGGTCATTAAAATGATCGTTAGCGCCGACCATATCCTGCTGCCTGCACCAGCTACGATTGCGATTGATCCGGCGAACTCAATAACAATTACTAACAACCCGATTAACCACGGCAAATGTAATGTGCCTGTGAAAAACGACATTGTCCCGTTAAAGCCGTAGCCGCCAAACAAACCCAGAGCTTTCTGAGCGCCATGTGGTAATAAAATTAGTCCCAAAGTCAGACGGGTGATTACACCTGTCCAATCATCATTTGTTTTAAAAATTAGTTTTTTCATTATTTTAATTTTAATAATTGTAATTGAAACAGTTGTTTATAATTCATTGATCTGGCGAATCATTTGATTGGTAAAGCCCCATTCATTGTCATACCAGGCCATTACTTTTACCAGGTCGCCATCTACTACCCTGGTCATTTCCAGATCCACCACAGATGCTAAAGAACATTTTATGATATCTGAAGAAACCAAGGGTTCATCTGTTACCCCTAAGACCAGCTTGTATCTTTCGGTTTTCGATTCATCCATTAAAATCGCATTGATCTCTTCAACCGAGGTGTTTCTTGATGCGATAAAAGTAATATCCGATATGGATCCAACGGGTACAGGTGTGCGAACAGCGATCCCGTCAAATTTCCCGTCAAATTTCGGAAGTACTTTTGTTACTGCTACCGCGGCCCCTGTGGCTGCAGGTGCCAGGTTTACCCCTGCCGCACGGCCCATCCTCGGTTCTTTTTTTGAAGGAGAGTCCACCAGTGTTTGTGACGCGGTATAAGCATGCGTGGTGTTGAGTACGGCTTTATTTATGCCCAACCTTCTTTCCAGTATCTCTACTATTGGTCCAATGTTATTGGTCGTACAGCTGCCGCAACTGAATATACTGGTATGTCCGTCTGCTGAGTTTACGCCATAGACGACGGTTGGGGTGTCTTTACTTTTTGTCGGCCCTGTTATGACCACTGTTTTAGCACCCGCGAAAATGTGTTTCCCTGCATCTTCCCGGCTGGTAAATAAACCAGTGCTTTCAATAACGATATCTATTGCTAAATTTTTCCAGGGCAGATCAGCCGGATCTTTTTCTGAATAAAAAGAGATCTGTTGTTCCCCGACCTGCAGATGGCCTGAACCGGTGCTTACCTCATTTTCATATTTTCCGTAGATACTGTCATACTTCAATAAATAAGCGGCGTTCTCTAAAGCCATCAGATCGTTAACAGCAACCAGTTTTAGCCCGGGTGTTTTCATGATCACTTTTAATGCGGCCCGGCCGATCCGGCCAAATCCGTTAATTGCTATTCTTTTCATTTTATTGTATTTATCGATGTGAAAAAGCCCCCTTTGTATTTGGGCGTGTAAAATACTTTGATGTTATTTCAGGGAAGATATTTAAAGGACACACGGTCACTGTACCGATCTTTTTTCGAAAAATATAAGGATCTCCATGTCTTGTTTCAGGGAATTAAATGCGTGTCCGGCACCTCTCCTTACATATACGATATCGCCGGGCTTGATTTTCAGGTTTTTGTTACCTGCCTGGAATTTGCCTGAACCACTGGTAATCACGTTGATCTCGTCGAATCGGTGGGTATAGATTGTACTATCGCCTTTAAGCTGTTCAGGCAGCAAATACAAACCCGAAAGCATGGATTGGTTATTTATAAATACCTTGAATACATTTTTTCCGGGCAGTTTTGCGGCGCTGAGATGATCCAAAGAGAAACTGGTACTGGCAGAGTCCCCCTTGCTTTTATCTTCTAATGAAACAAGTTCAATGATATCTAGGGGAACTGTTACGTCCTCAAATGAACTCTTGATATTACGCGGAACAAACACGACCGAACCTTTATCCAGATCGCATTCATTGTTCCCTGTTTTAAGTTTACCTTTTCCCTCGACAACGTAATATATCAGGTTAAACATGGATACATCGGTAAATTCTTTATTTTTATTGATGCGGATCAGCTTTCCGGTCATCGTGGCCTCGGATAAAAAGGTGATGCTGTCCTTACCTGTATGTTTTTGCTTTGACAGCAACTGCTTTATGCTTATTTTAAGGTAATCTACCGGCACATTATCGCGGTTGGCCTGTGCCCTGGATTGATAGGTTAAAACCAATAATAAAGCACATAGCGCGGGTGTTTTGAATATTTTCATGAATTTGATATTAGGTTGATTCTTTCTGCTTAGCATTATTTGATGTATTCGATCCCCCGCCGCTTACCTGCCAAAATATTTCAGGAATATTGCAAACTAATCAGCGGCTGCCCCACCTGCTGATTTTGTAAACAGGTGAAAGGCGCCGCCAATGAGTATCCGACCGGACAACGTTTTTAAATTGCGGGAGCTAAAGGAAAATCAACCGGTATTTGCGTTAAATTATGAAGATAATTCATCGCAACTTTATCACTGATCTGCAGGATCAGGTCGACCAGGTTCTCATTGGTGAAGCCCTGCGCGAAAAATTCTTCTACTGCGCTTGGTTTTGCGTTTCCGCGGCTTGCCGTAATGCTCTCTGCTAATTTTACCAGCGCGTTTAAACGTGGGTTTGCCGCCTTACCCCGGCGTATATCAAGAAGTTCGTCTTCGGTGAAACCGTTCATTTTACCGATAAGTGTATGTGCGCTCTGGCAATAAACACAGCCATTTACCTGGCTTACTATCAGGTTAACCGCTTCTTTTTCTTTGTTGCTTAAGCTTGTTTTTGCGCCCTGGTATGCAAGGTATTTAGCCAGTCCATTTCCTGAGTAGGCAATGGTAGCATATAAATTTGGCACGAAACCCAATGCTTTTTGAAGTGTATCAAAAATAGCCTGGTTTTCTGGTGTTACTTCTTCTCTGGTTGGAACTTTGAAATCTTTCATATTGATTTTTTTTTATGTCCTTATTGACATTACAAAGGTGCAGCTTCAAGAAATGCGGAAAAATGGATAAACGAGGTAAACAAATGGAGAATTTTTCCGGGGCAGAGAACGGTATCGAAAAGATAAAAACGGCAGGTAGATTTACAGGAAAAAAAAACTGGAAAAGAAGTCCTGCAAGCCGAATCAGCGTTTGGCGAGTTAAGTAAAGAGACCGGTTTACGGATGGTGCCAGCTAATATTGCATAACCATTTTTTTTAGACTTGGCATTACTGAAATGGGTAAAGAGCCAAAAGGAATACCGCGAGCTACCGACCTTGCCGCTGCAAAATCAAAAACGCTATTTTAGTTTCTTACGCATAGGCTTCCCTCCGAAAGGTCCCTGTACCGGCCCTGCAAGATCAAATGCTGCCCCCGCGGGTCAACCATCAAGACCGATGTCCGATTTGTTACAAACCATAACAGCTATTCCGACGGTGCGAAGAAAACGGAATGAAAGAGCCAGAAGGGCACCGAAATCACATTCACTTAATAGTTCGAAAAACAATTAGTGCCGTTTTGGTCCAGGACTTGTATTCTGTAGGTTTTGTGACCAATAAACGCCGATGATCTTCCAGCCGTTAAATCGCCCGCAAATCCTCCAAAAAGTTTGTCATTTAGCGCGTTTCTTCTCTTCAAACTCGTCAGCCCTTACTGGACAGTTCTCAAAATATTTATTAAAAAATTTGCATAGATTATCCTTTTAATTGATGGGGTTCGATTCCCCTAGGGGCTGGTTTATAGTTCCATTTACCGGAAAGAATATATGCCAAAATTAGATCAAGCAAATACCCCTGAATTGTAAGAAAACGACTTTATTGCTGTCAAAACAGGCATTACGGTTTAGCAATTTGCATAATGTCGTGTCCTTACAATTCTATTAAGGAGCCTGGGAATACTTTTGCTTTCGGAATGTGATCAAATTCACACAAAAAATGACTACGATAAGATATAATGGCTTCTCCATGAGCCATAAAGGAATGAGAATGATGTTATTCGATATGACGATTGAACTGCAACAGGCCGATTTTAAAGATGCTAAGGCAATGGAACCCTTACTGGCCAATCTTGAACACTTGCTGAAAGTTTTTAATGAACATTCGGAGCTGGAGGACGAGTACATTCTTCCGTTGGCCGAAAAAAATCACCCCCGGTTACTGGCTGAATTTGAGGATCAACATGCAAAAGACCGCAGCCTTAGCCATAATCTGTACGCAGCAATAGCAAATTATCACGAAGCGGCAGATGATGACGCAAGGATATTATCTGGAAATATACTTTTTTATAATTTCATTTCCTTTATCACTTTTAACCTTGATCATATGAACAAAGAGGAGACGATTTTTAATGAGGCTATATGGCCGCATTACACGGATAAAGAATTAATCAATGTACATATGGAAATTGGTGCAAGCCGTACAGCGGATCAAAAACAGGTGGCCTGCTACTGGATGTTAAAGGCCTGTAATGATGCGGAGCTGACCAGCTGGCTGGGTGGCATCAAATCGATATTGCCTGATCCTGAATTTCAAAATATGGCTGATAAAGCGATTCAATTGCTATCGCAGATAAGGTGGGAATCTATTTATAACCAATTAGAAAAAAAAACCGCAATGTTGGCTTCTTCCTAAAAACGTCCGAAGATCATGAGAATCAAGATAACCATACCTGAACTGATCGTATTGATCCTTTTGGGCCTTAATTTGTCCGCTAAAAATAAGGAGCCGGAAGGTTTGATATTACAAACCGTGGATAAAGGCTTGATGCAATATTATGTTTCGCTGCCTGCCCACTGGAGTCCGGCTAAAAGATGGCCGGTCATAGTTATTGCCGGGGCTGCGGATAAAAAATTCAAAGAGAATACTTTACGCTTTATAAAAGTGCGCGGTCAAAAGCCCTTTATCATTGTTTCTCCGGTGATAGTCACCAATGGGAACTATGGGCGCAGGAATCCTGCCGTCTATCCATATTCACCAGGGACATGGGACAAGATTGATGAGATGACAGATTGCAAATTTGATACAGACGGGGTAATAGCAGCGGTTAGAGAGGTTAAGAAGAAGTACAATGGCGATGATCATTTTTTTATCACTGGGTTTGAGGCAGGTGCCCACCTGGTTTGGGCAATGGTTTTTCAACATCCTGAAATGCTCCGGGCGGCTGTGCCGGTGGCGGGTAATTATACTGGCCGTTGCCTGGACAACGGAGCATTTTCTTCAGATCCTTCAAAAACCACCCTCGCGGTTAAAGGCCTGGTTGGAGGGTTGGATAAGGTATGGGGCCCGGGAGGAGCTGCGCATGTTCAATGGGAAAATGCAAAGAGATTGGCATCAGAACATGGTTATAAAAATGTTTCGGAAATGGTTATACCCGGTAAAGGCCATGTACCTTTACCGGATGCCATTTTTTTATATTTTTCCGCTTTGGGGGCCAACAAAGAATAAAGAAAGGAATGTCGTTTTTTTACAATTTTATAAAATTAGAGTATATTAGTTTTATGATTTAAACAACGCGACTGACAGACAGTTACTTACATGAAGACCATACAGGAGCAAATTTCATCCGGCATATTAAATAGCTGTGTTTCAAAATACTGCTACAAGGAGTTAGCTATAACAAATGAGCTAATTATGCCTGCGCATACCGACCAGTTCCTAGAATTTTATTTAAGCGGACGGTATACTATTGTTGACAAAAAAGGCAATGGTGAGTTTCTGTCCCCGGCATCCATATTTATCGGGCATCAAACTACGCCTAATTGGGACCTTAAGCTGCAAGGCCACTACCGGATGTTTTTTATACACTTTACGCCGAATGGATTTTTTAAAATATTCAACATTCCTATGAAGGAATTTACCAATAAGGCGCTTGATCCTGAAAGTTTTATCCACATGGAAATAAGGCAGATGCATGAGCAATTAAGCAATGCCAAATGCTTTACAGATATGACAGGCATAGTTGAAAGGTTCCTGATCAGGAAATTATTATCCCGCCAGGGTTATGCTGACAATTTTGATAAAATCATCAATCATATCAATGCGCAACATGGTATAGTTGATATCAACTGGCTTGTAAATCAAAGCAATCTGAGTATCAGGCAATTTGAGCGAAAGTTTAACCAGCAATTGGGCATATCGCCGAAAACCTTCATCAGGAAAACCCGTCTTAACCACGTAATAAATTTAAAAAAACTTCAACCCTACTTAAGTTGGACAGATATTACTTACCGCGCAGGGTATTTTGACCAGGCACATATGATCAAGGATTTTAAATCTCTCACATGTGAAAGCCCCAAATTATTTTTGAAGAAGATCGTCGGTACCCAATAAAAGACTATGGCCTTTGCCACGATATCATAATTCCTTACAAACCGGATGAAAGGCGCCCCATATCTGGATTTGATTTGCTGCATCTATAAGTTGGCAGCTTCTATAACACCCATTACCATCCTTCTCCAACTGTCCGGAACGATCTTATCAGGAAATCCCTATTGTTTTTTATCTGGTCACGGATGGTTTTTTAAGATCGAACGAGGTTAAGAGTAAACTATAATATGAAAGCCACTAACACTCGATGTCAGGGGCTTTCGTGTCAGACGTCCAAATAGTTGTCAATATTTTTAATCGTTCTGATTTTTGAACCTTTTTTATGACTCTTGATGTGCTGATTTGGAGATTACATCCTGCATGTTTATTATACTCCAATGTTCTAGGAATTGTCCATTTTCAAAAGCTATAATGTCGATAAGAGGTATTGCAACCTGCTCATTACTGGGGGCAATGCCCATAAATTGGGCAATATGAGTACCATAAATGGTTTTCCTGGTAACCACTTTATGACCTTCTACGACCTGGTCGAATGTCTTCACCGTAATATCTTTAAATGATTTGTGAAATACATCAATTACGAAATTAATTATTCCCTGCGGCCCCTGGACAGCGCCTTGCGGCAAATTATGATCAATAAAATCGGGGTGAATAATATCATGTATCGCTTCAATATTACCTTTTTCAAGCACCTCTCTGTTATAACGAAGTACTACTTCCTTGTTTAACTTTTCCTGTTCTGTCATCGTGTTATTTTTGATTTTGAATACAGTACAAAGTTAGCCGGATGACTAAAAGGAAAATTGCACTTTCACATGTATTAATGGTACATTTTGCGCGTCATTTTACGATATTCCGCGGGTGTATGCCTGGCTAACCTCTTGAAAAAGCGGTTAAAATAAGGGGCGTCATCAAATCCTAACTGAAAGGCTATTTCTTTTACAGAGCATTCAGTGTGCAGCAGAAGGCGTTTAGCTTCCAGCATCAATCGTTCATGGATATGCTGTATACCTGTTTTACCGCTTTGCTGTTTAATGATTTTGCTCAAATGCCCGGCAGAAATGCAAAGCAAATCAGCGTAGGCCGACACGTCATGCAGCTGGTTGTACTTCTCATTAATTAAATCGACGAATTTTTTTAAAAGCCGACGTTCATCGTTGGGTATATTATTAATAAGCTGCTCAGTATAAAGCCGACTTAAATAGATCAGCAAAACACGTAGGTAAGAAAAAAGCATCCCATTTCGCAAATCATGACGTTGATTGTATTCCACGAGCATTTTGGTGAATATATCTTCAATAAAAGTTACATTTTCAGCTGATAATGTAAGTTCATGTCCGTTATGTGGATTTTGGATTACCAGCAACTTTTTCAAAAGTTGATTATCTTCAATAGCTAGAAATTCATTAGTAAACCGAAGTAAAGTACCATTTAGGGGCTGGGTCTCTTCCTTTATAAGTACCTGCTGAGGTGTTGAAAAATAAAAAGTATCCGGCTTCAAAGCGTACTGCACCGTATCGACCCAATGTCGGCCACCGCCTTCTTTAACTAAAAGAAGTATATAAAAATCATTACGGTGTGGCGTTAAGGCAAACGTTATATCCTGGTCGTGAAATCGGTCTAATTCTAAAATATCGAGCAGATAACTCCTGTTTCTGCTTACCTGCTCTAATGAGTATTTAGGGATCAGTTGCTCAAATACCTGTTTATCCATACGCTAAAATTAAATTTTTTGGTTAAGCTGTAAGCTACAAAAACTACTTTTATATGGTTGTTATGAATATTTAAAAACTTTTAATAGGTCCCTATCAAATCACTGAATCTAGATAATTGAAAACATATCTTACTAAATTATTTCTTACGCTGCTTTCATCTGGGTCATGCCAAAGCTAAAGTTTGGTGCTGCTGTGATTGTTTAGCAATAGTTAATGATTTACTTTGATGGTACTTTAGTAAAATAAGTGTTATCTGATTTGGGTTTGAGATAAATTTCCTTACTGCTATCTGGCAAGATATCGTTCCAACAAAACTAATTTATTGCAGACCGTTTGTTACCGATTCAAGCCAAGTCAAATTGATCGATACCATCAAAACGCTCGAATGGAATCGACAGCCTCTCTTAAAAAGGTTTCTCTGCCAATAACTTTTTCATAAAAAATTTTTATATATAACATTTAATATATAAATAAAAATTAATAAACTTTTCTTTCCAGTTTTGCAGCGTAAATTATCAAAACGAAAAGGAAATGCAATCAACAACAAATGCCCCGTCCACTAACGTAAAACATCTTAAAAAACCATCCTCTCATTTCTTCAACCAACTGATAAGTATTTTCTTATCGGTTTTGTGCCTGTCCTCGATCGCTCTGTTGACGACAGGTACGAGTAATAATCTCCCATGGCGTTATTTCGGAATATTTAAGATTAATGGATTCACCCTATTGATATGGTCGGTGGTCAGTTTTTTCAGCGCCATTGTCAGCGTCTACAGTGCGACGTACCTTATGGGATTCAGGTATCATTCACGCTTTACGGCCCTGTGCCTGGGGTTTACCCTATCGGTAATGATATTTATCGCAAGTGATCACATCGTCGCAATTTTACCCGCATGGTTAATGATGGGGTTTTTCATGGCAAGGCTGATCGGCGTAGTGAACGGCTGGCACGAAGCCAGGAAAGCATCGGGGTTTGCACAAAGATATTTTTTGTGCTCCGGCGCAGCCCTAAGCGCGGGGGTACTGATACTTGCTTTTGCATCAAACAACTTTACATTAAGTGGTATTACAGCGGAGTTAAGCGGTCTTTCAAATGCTGTCCTGGTCCCATCAGCCCTTTTGATTATCACTGCGGCCCTGGTACAATCCGCTATTTACCCCTTTCATCGCTGGCTGCTTTCAGCGATGACCGCGCCGACCCCAGCTTCAGCACTGATGCACGCAGGTTTTGTTAACGGTTCTGGTATCCTGCTGACTATGTTTGCCTCCCTGCTTTTAAAAACTGAAACACTTTCGCTCCTTTTTGTGATCGGAGGAATAACCGCTATCGTAGCTCAGTTCGCCAAACTGCTGCAGACCAGTATCAAGCAAAAACTGGCTTGCTCTACCATTGCACAGATGGGCTTTATGATCATGCAATGCGGTCTTGGCTTTTTCAATGCTGCGGTAACTCATCTGATCCTGCACGGCTTTTACAAGGCATACCTCTTTCTTTCTTCGGGAGAACAGGTACAGGCTTCCGCCCCGGGCAAACCATTGCCGATGAAGATCAGGCCCCTGCAGGCAATCGCTGTGTTAATTACCGGCATCCTTGGAGCAGCCTGTTTTGCGGTGCTTACTGGAAAAGCTACCGCTATCAATAGCGGTATTTTTCTGACGCTCGTCGTAGCTATAACCGTAGGACAGGCAACTTATAATATTGTCAAGCAGCGAGCACTGTCCGTTGGTCATAAAATTTACCTGCCGCTGCTGCTGTTTTCAGCCGGGATTTGTAGCTATGCCCTGATCTATAATGGTGTAAGCAGGATCATGCGCGATATACCGGATGCCGAGCGCCCGATGTTGCTATCGCCCGTACAGATCCTGTTTGGCGTAATTTTCCTGTCAGGCTTTTTAATCATGAAGTTCGGCATATATAAAAAGTGGTCCTGGCTTTACGTAAATTTATTGAACGCTACCCAGCCCTATAAAAAAACCATCCTCCTATCCAAAAATCAATCTCTATGATCATATCTGAATTTACGGCCGCAATTGAAGAAGCCGCCACTGTTGTTGACAAAACCTGGCCTTTATACGGCTTTGTGACCGCTAACCCGCTGTCCGGATATGAGCACCTGCCGTTCGGGCAGGCCGTCCGGGAGGCTAAAATAAATTTGGGGGCGTCGGCACTGCCCAGTGCGGCCATGTTCCGCCAGGCCTTTATGGTAGGGGAAATTGACCACGAAACCCTTACTGAAAAGCTGAGAGAAAGCGGCCGTTACCAGCAACCGGACTATTACCTGGAAGAAATGGAAGTAACCAAGTGTGCGGCCCATACGAACGAAACCCATGAGCTGGACAGGATCATATCCAAATGGCTCAGCGCGTATATGGATGAAGGCATGGCGGAATGGGAAATGCCGGGCAGAGCGGCAGGCTTCTTTACATCCTGGCGGAGACTGGCGGTACATGACAGGGAGTTACGCTATTTTTCAATTCATTCGATGCCCCATACCGCTGTTGAAACGATCAGGTTAATGTTAAAGGGGCGCAGCAAGGAGGAACAGACGGCTATCTTCAAGTATCATCTGTCGGCGCTGCCAGGCTGGACCGGCTATATCAAGTACCGGATGAGTGAATGCTTGCCCTGGCAGCAGCAGTATCCCATTACGCTTGAAGATTACCTGGCTGTCCGCCTTTGGTTTGCCGGACAGATCAACCGCGGAATTCAAACGAACGAAACAATTGTGGAAGAAGAAAACGCGAATTCCAAGCTGGAGCTGATCTGGCTCAGGGCCTGGGAAAGCACATGGCAGAAAAAGCTGGCCGGCAGACTTCAGGAAAATCTGAAGAGTCTTAAATCTGCGCCTAAACAAAGGAAAAGCACTTTGGCGCAAATGGTATTTTGCATCGACACCAGATCGGAACTGATCAGAAGGCATATTGAAGCCAAAGGACATTACGAAACCTTCGGCTATGCCGGCTTTTTTGGCATCGCCACCGATTACTGCGACCCGGTAAGCGGCCTGATCCGCAAGTCATGCCCGCCGATTCTGGACTCCGCGTACACGATTACAGAATCGGCGCTAACGGAAAAAGCAGCAGCCCTGGCACAATATCAGCAGCGAAAGAAGTACCAGGGTTTTATAAACTTCCTGAATCAACGCCTTAAAAACATGTTGCCTTCGGCTTTCGGTTATGTGGAGGGAACAGGTCTTTTTTATGGTTTTAGCCTTCTTCGAAGAACATTTTTTCCAGCCGTCGGCAAGTTAGGTAAAGACAATACCGCTGATAAACATGAAGACAGCTGCGTACCGCAGTTAAAGGAAAATCAACGAATAGCCGGCAGAGACGGGATAAACCTGAAAGAAAAGGCGGCAATTGTTAAGTCGGCTTTCGACCTGCTCGGCTGGAAGGAATTTGCACCACTGGTGATCTTTGCCGGTCACGCAGGCCAATCAGCTAATAACCCGTTTAAATCGAGCCTCGACTGTGGTGCTTGTGCTGCAAGTCCCGGCCGGCATAATGCCCGGATGCTGGCTGAAATGGCCAATCAGGCCGAATTAAGGGCTTTATTAAAAAGCGATTACGCCATCTGCATTCCGGCCGGGACGTTTTTCCTTGGCGCCGAACACAATACGGCGACCGATGAACTCGCTATTTTCGATGCCGGAGCACCCGCATCTCACCTTTCGATAATACGGCAGGTGAAGTTGTATCTTGCCGATGTTCAGCGATCAGCGGTCAGCGAACGGTTGGGATCATTGAACGGACCGGATATAGCCCTTAAAAAAGCGGTGAACTGGGCAGAAACCAGGCCCGAATGGGGACTGGCCGGCAATGCCGGCTTTATCATCGCGCCACGCGCACTGACCAGGAATATAGATCTTGAAAGCAGGTGCTTTTTGCATTCCTATGATTGGGAAACCGATGACAAGGGATTGTTCCTTGAGATGATCATGCAGGGTCCTATGGTGGTCGCCCAGTGGATCAACAACCATTACTATTTTTCAACCGTTGATAACGAACGGTTTGGCGGGGGCTCAAAGATTACGCATAATGTCACCGGCAATTTCGGTGTCGTACAGGGAAACGGAGGAGATCTGAAAGCCGGTCTGCCCCTGCAGTCAGTCAATAGTTCCGATAACGCGATCTATCACCATCCCCTGCGATTGTCGGTCCTCATACATGCACCTGCCGCCAGGATAGAGGAAATACTATTGAGAAATAATCATGTGAAGAAACTGGTAGACAACGAATGGATCTACCTGATGGTCATGGATCCTTTATCCGGCAACCAGATCAGCCTATATCACCATAACTGCGACTAGATGGTCTTGAGTAATGAGGAATGGCCGGATTCGGTTGCTTAAATATTAACATAATGAATGAATAAACAATCACCTGCGATATTCAGGGGAAGGAAACTGGTCATAGCGACCATGCATGGCAAGGAAAAAGTCATTTCCCCGATATTTGAGAAGGCACTGGGTGTAGAAACCGTACTGCCTGACGGATTCAATACTGACTGGTACGGTACATTTTCCGCCGAGATTGAACGGGAAAAAGACCCGCTCGAAACCGCGAGGAGCAAATGTATAGATGCCTGCAGGATTACAGGATGCACCCTGGCGGTCGCAAGTGAAGGCTCGTTCGGTGCGCACCCGACGATCTATTTTATACCAGCCGATGATGAGATCATGGTATTTATGGACCTTGAGAACGACATCTACGTCAGGGCAAGGGTGGTGAGTACTAAAACAAATTTCAGGGGGGGGCAATTTTACAGACTGGCCGGGCGCGGTTAAATTTGCCCACGCGGCCGGTTTTCCTGACCATGGCCTTATCCTGAGGGGGCCACAGCGATCTGATCCGCTGAAGGGAATCCAGGACTGGGATGTGCTTGAAGCAAATTTTGAGGCCCGTCTGAAAAATTACGGAGAGGTGTTTCTGGAGACCGATATGCGTGCCATGTATAACCCAAAGCGCATGGAGGTTATTGCCGAAGTCGCCGAAAAGTTGATTGAAATCGTTCTGAGGGCCTGCCCCCGGTGCCAATTTCCCGGATTTGATGTTGACAAGGTAAACCCCGGGCTGCCATGCCGCCAATGCGGGATGCCCACAAATAACACACTCTCCTACCGTTACAAATGCAAAAAATGCCGCCATTCCGTTATACAACTTTATCCCCATGGACCAAAAACTGAAGATCCGCAGTACTGCGACTTTTGTAATCCCTGATCATCCCGTTAAAAAAATCATAACCAATGAATAGTTTCAAGACAAACCATACGACACCCGTCCTTCCGGCAATAGCCAGGGGCATCGAAATCTTAAATAATGGCGGTATCATTGCCATTCCAACTGAAACAGTGTATGGGCTGGCAGCCAACGCCTTCAGTATAAAGGCAGTTGCTGAAATTTTCAGGCTGAAACAAAGGCCGGCTATCAACCCCCTGATCGTTCATATCGCTTCCTTGTCGGAGCTGGCAACCGTAGCGGTTGAAGTCCCCCCGCTTGCGATGAAACTGGCAGAAGCATTCTGGCCCGGACCTTTGACCCTGGTTTTGAAGAAAACTCCTTTAATACCAGATATTGTAACCGCCGGGAAACCAACCGTAGCGGTACGGGTGCCGGGACATCGCCTGGCGCTTGAACTTTTGAACCGCCTGGACTATCCGCTGGCGGCGCCGAGTGCCAATACGTCCGGCTCCATCAGTCCGACGAACCCTTCTCATGTTACCGGGTCTTTCGGAGCAAAGGCACCATATATCCTGGACGGGGGAAACTGCGAACGGGGTGTGGAATCAACTATTATTGGTTTTACAGGTGATGAGCCGGTAGTGTACCGCTATGGGGCGATTCCAATTGAAGCCATTGAAAAAATATGCGGTAAAATAAAGACCCACACATCCGATGACGTTTCGCCGGCAGCCCCCGGAATGCTTTCAAAACATTATGCACCCAAGACAAGAACATTGCTTACGGCAGATCCGGCGGCGCTGGTATCTTCCCTGAATAGCAGCAGGACAGGACTGCTGCTTTTTGACCGTCCTCTGGGAGGCGTAAGTGCCGGTCCGGTTGAGATCCTTTCTCCCACCGGCGATCTGGCCGAGGCCGCCAGGAACCTTTACCCCGCACTTCACCGGCTGGACGCCATGAAGCTGGATGTTATTATAGCTGAAAGGGTGCCGTCTGTAGGAATCGGCATGGCGATCAATGACCGGCTTAAAAGGGCATCAACTGACGAATCAGTATGAAAACGATCCTGAAAAATGCCCGGGTTATCAACGAGGGAAGGATATGGGTTACCGACCTTTTGATCGAGGGTGAACGTATCGCCAAAATCGCCCCGGAGATAAGTGTTATAAATGCTGACATCGTCGACTGCGAAGGGAAATACCTTATGCCGGGTATGATCGACGGGCAGGTACATTTCAGGGAGCCGGGGCTTACCCACAAGGCAGATATGGCATCAGAATCCCGGGCGGCGGTAGCCGGCGGGATCACTTCCTTCATGGACATGCCAAATACGGTACCAGCAGTACTGATTAAAGAACACCTGGAGGAAAAGTTCAGGATAGCGGCCCGGCATTCGCTGGCCAATTATTCATTTTTCATGGGTGTAAGCCGGAACAACTGGGAGGAAGCCCTGAGCATTGATCCGGCAACAGTCTGCGGGCTCAGCGACGACGGGCTTTACCTGGATGACGGCGAAGCAAATCTCTCTAATGACCCTGCCTTCCTGGACTTTTTTTTTTGCACGGTGCCCTACGCTTATTGCGCTGCACTGCGAAGACCATGCAGTTATCGCACGCAATACGATGAGATGGGGCACAGTCGGCGATAAGGACCCCTGCCGGTTACATGCCAGGATCCGCAGCCAGGAAGCATGTGCAGCAGCGACTGAAAGGGTACTTGCCGCTGCCGGAAAATACGCTAACCGGTTACATCTGTTGCACATTTCTACCTTGGCGGAAGCGCTGCTGCTGGACGATAAACGCCCTGTACGTAACAAGCGTGTC
The DNA here is from genome assembly GCF_024055575.1 of Mucilaginibacter flavidus. Classification (GTDB taxonomy): domain Bacteria; phylum Bacteroidota; class Bacteroidia; order Sphingobacteriales; family Sphingobacteriaceae; genus Mucilaginibacter; species Mucilaginibacter flavidus. The sequence goes on from NZ_JAMXOE010000008.1 coordinate 78,323, forward strand.
ACTGCAGAGGCCTGCCTGCCCCATTTATATTTTTCTGATCAAGATTACCAGAGACTGGGGAACAGCATAAAGTGGAACCCGGCCATCAAAACCTCTGGAGATAAACAGGGCCTTTTGTATGCGCTGCTGACGGGTCACCTCGACATCATCGCGACCGATCATGCGCCGCACCTGCCGGCGGAAAAAAAAGGCGGCTACCTGGAAGCAAAAAGCGGGGGGCCGCTTGTACAGCATGCACTGCAGATGCTGATGGAATTATGCCGCCAGGGTCAGATCAGTCTGACGCAGATCGTGGAGAAGACAAGTCACCATGTTGCTGAAGTTTACCGCATACCTGACCGGGGCTATATCCGTGAGGGATATTATGCAGATCTGGTGCTGGTTGACCCAGGCTTGCCAGCCACGGTTACAAAGGATACCCTCTATTATAAGTGCGGATGGTCGCCTTTAGAGGGGCAAACCTTTCAAAGCAGTGTAATCCATACCTGGGTGAATGGCAGACTGGTTTTCAATAAGGAAAAGTTTGACCAGAATGTCAGGGGGATGCGTCTTCATTTTGAAAAGGTCCGATAGCAGCTCAGGCCTCCTGCTGCGTAACATACTGCTCGAACCAGGAAAATTTCTCATGGATGATCCGGGTCTTTTCCTTTTGCAGGTGCAGCAAAAATGCGGCTGCTACAGGGGAAAAGGCTTTGCTTTTCAGCCATATTATATTCCAGACCGAACTCAGCGGAAGCCCTTTGACCGGAATGATCTTAACTTCGCCGTTGATCAGTTCGTTCTTGATGCCGATCAGCGGCATGACCGCATAGCCGAGGCCGGCGATGACAGCCTGCTTCACCGCTTCATTAGACGTCAGCTTCATTTTTTTCCTGACATGGAGGTTGTGCGCCGAAATGTATCTTTCCATGGTATACCGGGTGCCAGAGCCCTCCTCGCGGTAAATGATCGGAAGTTGTTCCAGTATATGATGCGTACTGCCTTTTAATATTACCGTATCTTTTCCGCCGACCAGGTACAGTTTGTTCTGCATGAGCTCTGTAGCTTCTACTATCAGCTTTTCGGGCAAAACCGACACCAGCGCAAAATCAACTTCGTTCTTTTCCAGGCTTTCAATCACCCGCGCCTTATTGGTCACGTCCAGCACCAATTCTATGCCCTGGTGCTGTTTTAAAAAATCAGAAAGGAAATAAGGTATAACGTATTTGCCGGTCGAGACCACCGACAGCTTTAGCCTGCCGGTCAGCTGCCCTTTGTAGGCCTGGGTTTTATAGTTGATCGCGTGAACCTCACCGAGGATCTTTTCAGCAGCTATAGCGATCTCAGCACCGAAATCCGTTACATATAACTTTCTTCCAATGACCTCTGTAAGCGGTATTTCAAACTGGTCCTGCAGGTTCTTCAGCTGAATGGATACAGCGGGCTGTGTCAGGTGAAGTTCTTCCGCAGCCTTTGTGATGCTCAGCGTCTGCGTTATCTTCAGAAAGATCTGTAATTGGTGCAGGGTATATTGCATAAATTAATTTTATGTTTAGTATCGCAAATATAAATGAAAATATATGAAATAAGAGTTTGAAATTTACAGCACAAATATCCAACAAATCAGATGACCAGGATAACAGCAGCTAAGGATGACGGCATCGGTCCGGAAATAATGGATCTAACAATCCCGGTTCTCCAGGATTCCGGAGCCGAGATCGATATCGATCATATTGATGTCGGGGAGAAGGTTACCTGGGAGGTAATCAAGACTAAATACGTGTACAACTTTAACGGGGCAGCGGCGTATTCACTTGGGCAGGTTCAATAGCAACGAAATATAGAATAACACATAAACTAGTATAAATAATATGGAAAATATTAAACAATTCACCTTGATCAAAGGAAAATTCAATATCGAAGACGGAAGGTCTATCGTGCTGAATTTTTTTAATACAAAAATAAATTTTCATAATCTCGAATTGCTGACAGCTTCTGAAAGTGGCCAGGGAGACAAACAAGCCATTGAACAAAAGATCTCAGATCTTAATAAAACCAGGCAGGAGGTCATTGAGTTATTGGCCGGGCCAGATCCTGGAGATGAAATACTCGAAATCCAGGGACATATCTCAATTCGAAAAACTAAGCTATAGATATGGTTGTCTTTTGACAGATATAAGTAAAAATCATTGTAGATAAAATTTATCAAGTAGTGATTCTGATAACAGCCTTTTTCTTTCCTCGCTACTGAAAAAAGCACTATTTTTTCAGCTTTAACTTTGCATTAGTTACAATTATAGGAGGATCGAATTTCGCTTAATTCATTTCAAAATGCCTGAAAATCTCATTTGCTAAGTATAAGAGAGCCTTTATAATTAATAGCCATATAATGCCCCGTGGCTCAATGTGAAATTTGACTTTCAACGTTTTTTGAGGGCACGAAGCAAGGCATAGAATCCTCCCAGGGACTATCCGTCAATTGCCTTTTACCGGATCCGTCTGCATTCATGATGAAAATGGCTCCATAAGGCTGAAATGTATCGTCGTACAATGCGGCTTCATCTTTAAACCCATAGATACCAGTGCTCCACATTAGGTGCTGGCTGTCATCTGTCCACATTGCATGGGCATCATTGGCGGGAGAAGTGGTTAGTTGCTTTAATTGTGTGCCGTCCGGATGAATCGTAAAAATGTCAAAGTTATTACCGTCGTGCTTTCTTGTAAACGCGATTAGTTTGCCATCCGGCGACCAAAAAGGGAGGTTATCGTAGTCTTTGGTGAGCACCTTTATGCTGTGATCAATCAGGTTTAAGATGCGCAATCCATCATCCTTTCCGCCCCAGGTACGGTAAACAATATTTTTTCCATCCGGGGAAAAACTGGGGAAACCGGAATTTATGGTGCTGTCTGTCAGTGCAACTAAATTTGTCCCGTCTTTCTTCATCATCATTATCCTTGCCGTGCCTGTTTTTCGCGCTTGCAGAAAAGCACCATAGCCAAACGCGATCCATTGCCCGTCCGGCGACCACGTAGGCATAAACGCTGCGCCGCCGGTGGGTGTAAATATTTTCTTCTTGTTTGTACCTCCGGCATCCATAATTGAAATACCCGAATCGGTGCCCTTATCGGTAAGAACCAGTTCACCGTATTTCGAAAAATTTGGAAACACATCTGTATAACGGTAATCGTAATTCTTATCCCAGTTGTACAACACTTGATTTTGCGGTCTCGGGCTGAAACTTACTTTTTCAAAAACAACCGCTTTACCATCCGGGGCCCATGCCGGCGAATGGAAGCGTCCTTTAACTACTTCAGTTTTCCCAATGTACATCAAGCCGGAATTGTCACCGCCTTTAGCCAGATAGGCCACCTGTTCGCCTGGCAGATACTGCGGCGACAGTTTAAGGCCCGGCCCTGAAGTCAGTTCTGTGCGACTACCGGTAGCCAGGTCGACTGACACAATTTGCGAGGTCGCCTTTTTTGCCAAAGTCGGCCTGCGTGCCGCCCAGGTATCTTCCACCGGAATTTCATAAAAAACAATATTTTTCCCGTCAAGCGACCATTTTGGGGCACCGGCACAGATTCCCGGTTGCGATAGCCGTCGCAACCCGCTGCCGTCCGGATGGACAATGTAGACGCTCAGCTCCTGAACATGTTCCCAACCGGACCCGTTTCCATGGCCGAGCCACTGCGTATTGCGGTCAGAAGAAAAAGCGATCCATTTGCCGTCCGGAGACCAAGCCGGGCGAAAAAAGCCATCCGGCTTGGCCGGATCTCCCTGAATTTCCGCCCGTCCGGTAAGGTTGGTCAACTTATGGCTTTTAATATCTAATATCCAGATATTGGTTGTATGGGTAACACGGGTTGAAACAAATGCCAGCTTTTCTCCATCCGGCGATAATGCTGACTGATCGTCCAAAGAGGGATCATCGGTTAGTCTTTCTAAACTTGTCCCGTCGGGGTGTACACGGTAAATATCAGCCTGTCCGAAACCGTTTCGCTCTGAAGTAAACGATATCCATTGCCCATTTCCGGAATAAGATGCATGGTAATCAAATCCCGATTCCTTTAATAGCGGGTGCTCATCTGTCCCGTCTGCATTTGCTACAAAAATCGCTGATGATGAAGGGCCAATCCGGTTCATTAACAATACCGGCTTGTGGCCGTCCTGCATTCCCACCAGTCCGGACCGCAAAGACTGGGCATTGCTGGCAAGATTAAATAGTGAGGATAAAATAATAGCTGAAGTGGCAATTTTTACAAGGATCATAATTTCAGGTTTATAAAAAACAGGCTGTTTATCTAATCTTTTTCAGATGGTTCTGATAGCAGTTGAAGCGGCTCACAAGCGTATTTGCTGATTGCTGCGGTCAGAGCGCTTTAATCAATCACCCAAATTAATTCATAATTTCAAAGCCAAAAAAATGTGTTAGACCATTCACTTCAGGTTATCGTCCATATGCTAAAAATTATCGACAGCCAACTTTAAAGGTGATCAGCTAATGCCGTACTGAGGTTTTGTCGATTAATACCATTCTATGGTCGTCAAGTTTTATTCTTTGGCCGATGTTGAATGATAAATTCTCCTATTAGGCGTAGTATTGTATATCAAAAGATCGGTCTATGCTAAACACTGTCTTTCGTAAACATGCAACGCTATTGGGTCACATTATAGGCTGGCTGCTCTTATGGTTTGCGGTGCTCTACTACCATCCAATAACCTGGGGGATTTCGCTGCCCCTGCGGTTCTGGTTAAAGCAACTCATCTTACTGGGTATCATGATGGCGGTTTTTTATCTCAACATCTATGCGTTAATTCCTAAATTATTATTTAAAAAGCAGCGTGTTCTGTATGTTATAGCCGTTGTAATTATGGTTTTTATTTCCACCTGGTTAAATAAATCTGCCAATCGCGCCTTTAATATATATCAATTGATGGCGAACCGGCCGGAGCGGCCAGCCAGAAAAAACGGGATGATCACCGAAACTTTCATACCGGCTGTAAACATGCTATTGATAGGATTGGGCACAACGATTAGTTTTAACAAAAAATGGCAGCGGGAGGTGAGCCTGAGAGAACAATTAGAGAAAGAAAAATTCCAGGCAGAGCTATTGCTGCTGAAAGCGCAGATCAACCCCCATTTTTTCTTTAATACATTAAACAATATCTATTCTTATACCCTTTCGGATGGCGATGTGGCAAGGACAGCCATAACTAACCTTTCGAAAATGATGCGTTATGTACTATATGATGCGGAAAGCGGCGTAACATCCCTCGTAAAAGAAATCGCCTTTATTGAGGATTATATTGAGCTGATGCGTTTAAGAATAAGTTCTAAAACGAAAGTCACGTATCTTGTACCTGCAAGCCTGCGTGAGCAAATAATGATAGCTCCGATGTTATTTTTACCTTTTGTGGAGAATGCTTTTAAACATGGCACCAGCAACATTTCAGAAGGTGCAATTATTATTGAGGTTGCGCAGCAAGACAATGTAGTCACCTTAGTTGTAACTAATACAGTTTATAACCAAATGCGCTCCAATGAGCAAATTAATACAGGCATTGGCATCAGTAATACGGCAAGGCGATTAGAACTTTTATACCCGGGAAAATACAAGTTGGAAACCGGAATGCTGGATAAAACATTATACCAGGCCAAATTAATACTTACCCTATGACATTGAACTGTATCGCTATCGATGATGAACCACCTGCGCTTGATTTGTTGTGCAGGTTTATTGATCAAACCCCGTATTTAAAGTTAACAGGTAGTTTTTCGAATGCTGTAGAAAGCTTGCATTTTATCAACGAAAGCAAGGTTGACCTGATATTTCTGGATATCCAAATGCCTGATTTAAGCGGCATTGAATTGGCCCGCATCTTATCGGGCAGGAATACGGGTAATGCTGCGTTTATTGTTTTTACCACTGCGTTTGATCAGTTTGCCCTGGAAGGTTATAAGCTGGACGCAATAGATTATTTGTTAAAACCCATTGGTTACAATGACTTTTTAAAAGCGGTTCAGAAGGTTGTAAAGTGGGCAGAATTGAGAAGAAACCGCAATGAATTGTTACCCCAAAATGAAGATTTTATCTATCTGAAAGTGGAGTTTCAAACAGTAAAAATACGTTGCAGTGATATTATTTACATTGAAGGCTTTAAAGACTATGCGAAAATTTTTCTTACCAGCTCCGAAAAAAGTATGCTTTCACTGATCACCCTCAAAGCTTTGCAGGAAAACCTACCAAAAGGAAAATTTATGCGGATTCATAAATCGTTTATCGTATCCCTTGATAAAATCACTGCGGTTACAAAAAACTCGGTTTTAATCGGCAGTTCAAGCTTTCCCGTATCTGAACCTTTTAAGGATGGGTTCAACCAGTTTGTTAAAACCTGGCAATAATTATATTAAAACATTGCTGATTTTATGACATTAACATTCGTCAGGAACAATATTTGGCATCCTGTTTTTTGAACATATTCAATTGCAGACCGCAATAACAATGTCAGGTTAATTTCCATGAATTAATTTTTGCTTGCATCGTTGATTGCTGGTAATTACCTTAGCACGGTGCAGCTCTCATTGAATATTATTGTCATTTTGCTGGCGGTCGTTATTTCGCAGTCTTTATTTGCTGCGGGGTTATTATGGTTTGCCCCCACTAACCGCCGCTCAGGACGGATTTTGACGGTATTAATAACGGCCATAGCGCTGTGGCTTTCGGATGATTTTATGCGGATCGGGCTGATTTACCGGCAGCGGCCAAATCTGTATTTTCTACCTATTTTTTATTCATTTGGTTTTGGCCCGCTGATCTGGTTTTATCTAAAGTCGTTAATTCAACAAAATTTCCGGTTTAAACGGGCTGATCTACTACATTTTATACCTGTCGCATTGCAGGCGGGATTATATTTTTTTCTAACTTTTTGCTCCTACCCCGTTAAGTCCTGGTACTGGGAAAATGTGCATCGTCAATATACTTATCGTATTGAATTTGACGGCACCTGGATTTCCATGACGATATACTTGGTTTTGTCCTTTCGCCTGCTGCGTCATTACCAGGTATGGGTCGCTAATAATTTCTCGGATCTTTCCAGGATCAGGCTAAATTGGCTCAAAGTGATTTTAGGCATATTACTACTGTTATGTCTTCAATGGTTTGTGGAGATCATTTTGCGCGATGTCTATGGCGTTTATTTCAACTATGATTATTCCGTGGAGATATTGGGTGTAATTGCGTTGGTCTTAGGTGTGGCCGGTTTGCAGCAAGCCAGCCTTTCGGAGGTCAGTTACGAGCCCGAATCCACGGTGGTTTATGAGACCGACCCCGCTATTCTGGAGCGGATCTCCCGGTCGATGGAACAGGACCGGCTTTACCTTAATCCCACCCTTACCCTGCTTGAACTGTCAGCAGCACTGAAACTTAACAGTAAGATCGTTTCCCGGCATATCAATGTAGGTTTCGGAAAATCATTCAATGATTATGTAAACTCCTACCGCGTCGAAGAGGTCAAGCGCCGGTTAAAGTCTGGAGACCTTGCCAAATTGACTATAATGGGGTTAGCAATGGAATCCGGTTTTAATTCTAAAACAACCTTTAATCGCATTTTTAAAAGTTTCACGGGACATGCGCCCTCTGAATTTATAACTGATTAGTGCCAAATCAAGGTATGGGACGTGCCAAAACGTGATCCGGCACCTTACTTTGTTTTAAGCCATTCATCTTTGTGCTGTCATCCAAATCAAGACAACACATGCAACGTAAACTTTTATTTTTTTTTCTGCTAAGCAACGCCACCAGGTTATTTGCACAAGAAACCTGGACTGATCATACCAGGCTTCTGCCGGACCGGCTTAGAAATATTCCTACCGGTATCATGATCTTTCACACCCCCACGCCGGTTTGGCCTGAGTTAAACACAGATACGGCAGGCTATCCCGGTAAATACATCTGGAAGCATTCAACCCGCGTCAGCACTGAAGCCGGTACCCTGGACGTGATTGCCGCAGGCAGCTTTATCTGGTGGAAAGATAAGGGTTGGACGCCAAATATTGATCTCAACCGTCAGGATTTTGCCAGGTATTTTAATTGCCCTGACGGTATCCTAAAACCCGGCCGCACTTATACATTTCTTAAAAATTACCGTTACGGTGATGCAATATATGCCGGTGATGCCCTTTGGTTCGTCCTGGCGAAAGACAAAAACGGTAAAATCTACAAGGGCTTTGCCGTGGTAGAAACAGAAGGTACATTAAAAACCAATCAATAATTATATGAAAACCAAACTAATATTACTGACGGCCTTTGCTTTTTTTCAAAACGCTATGTTAAACCCTGATGACTTTGATAGCATGACCGGAAAGAAATGGACCGGAACGTTAACCTATCTGGACTATACGACCAATAAACCAGAGGTAATTGAAACGGAGCTAACAGTCGCTCACTCCATTAAAGGAGCGGGTATTTATAACTTTTATACTACTTATCCGAAAGAAGCATCGCATAATAGTACTGATGAAACGGTAATCAGCAAAGACGGCAAATATATTGATGACGAGCTGGTCAAAGAAAGGACTTTGCTAAGCGATGGCACCCTTCGTTTCGTAACCACCAAGAACGGGAAAGATAATAACAGGAATGCGGCCTATCGTTTTACTTATCTTATCGGCAAGACCAGCTATTCCCGTAAAAAAGAAGTCTGCTATACCGGTAGTTCAAGCTGGTTTACCCGTAATGAATTAAATCTCAAAAATAACTGATCATGAAAACTCTAAAAGTTCTAATCTTACCCTTTTTCCTGTTAACGGTTTCATTCCGGTCGGTTTCCCCAATTGGTTATGCTGCTGATATTGATAAAAGCCAAATCAAGTGGACCGGTTACGCAGAAGCGGGCGGCTATGCTCCAACAGGTACCGTCAAACTGAAAATGGGGTCCATTTTCTTCAATAGCGAACAGCTCATTTCGGGAAAGATCATTATCGATATGCCGACCATAAGTACCGGCAACCAGGAGATGGAGAAGCATCTGAAGGGCAAGGATTTTTTTGATGTAGCAGTTTATTCAGAGGCTACATTCGCGCTATCGTCTATGAAAAATAATATCGCCAGTGGCATCCTGACCATCAAAGGCATATCGCAAAAAGTGGCGGTACCTGTAATGATTACCAAAACAAATGAAGGTATGGTGTTAAAAGCTACCCTAAAAGTTAACCGCACCAAATTCAATATCAAATATAACTCAAAGTCTTATTTTCAGGACCTTGGAAACTATGCAATCAAAAATGAATTTGACCTTGATATCAGCTTGGCCTGTCACCCGAACTAAACTTGTAAAAATGAACAAGCCTGAGGCTGGTGCACGGTTAATTTAAAAATAGAATTTTTAAGGAAAATGCTAATCTTTACAAAAAAACAGGCAAAACCTTTTTATGGCATACCGCATTTTCGTACTCGTACTTTTCATGCTCCCTTTGGTTTCCCGTGGGCAGCAGGCCCAAATTAAAGGAACGATTACCAGCGGGCTTTCCAATCGGGGGGTGGATGGCGTTAGTGTAGCAGTTACCGGCACAAGCACAGGTACGGTGTCCGATTCCCTTGGGAATTACACGCTAACCTTACTACCTGGAAATTACAATTTGTCATTTTCTAAAATAGGCTATAGAACCAGGGCAGTTAATGATATACAGGTCGGCACTGTAAAACCTACGATCGTAGACCTGGCGCTTGAAGAAGAGCCGAACAATTTAACAGAAGTTAAAATCGTCGCCAGTCAACGTTTAAACAGGACGCTGGAGAGCCCTTTATCGCTGCGGAGCATCGGCGTTTCCGAAATCAAAAGAAATCCTGGTGGTAACCGCGATATCTCCAAAGTGATCCAATCCCTGCCAGGTGTTTCTTCGCCGGTGAGCTTCCGGAATGACATTATCATCCGGGGCGGTGCGCCCAATGAGAACCGGTTTTACCTGGACGGGGTGGAAATACCCAACATCAATCACTTTGCCACACAGGGATCTTCAGGGGGGCCAGTTGGGATGATCAATGTGGATTTTATAAAGGAAGTCAATTTTTATTCAGGCGCATTTCCTGCCGACCGCGGTAATACACTTAGCTCTGTCTTTGAGTTCAACCAAAAAAATGGCCGCTCCGACCGCCTGGGCGCAACGCTCTCGCTTGGCTCCAGCGACCTGAGCGCTACCGTGGAAGGCCCCCTGGGAACCCGGACCACTTACCTGGCATCTTATCGTTATTCATACCTACAGGGGCTGTTCAAACTGCTTAAACTACCGTTTTTGCCCTCTTACCAGGATTTCCAGTTCAAACTTAAAACAAAGTTCGTTAACAAAGACGAACTGACGCTTATAGGCCTGGGCGCGGTAGACCGGTTCAAATTAAATCTGTCGGCAGAAAATACGGAACAAAATCAATATACCCTGGCCACCATCCCGGTAAATACGCAAAACAGCTATACGCTCGGCGCTACCTACAAACACTTTAAACCCAGAGGTTATTCGCTATGGGTCGCCAGCCGCAGTTACCTGGACAACAGCGCCACAAAGTTCAAAGATAATCAGGAGACATTGGGGCCGATCCTCGATTATAATTCCATAGAAGCAGAAAATAAATTCCGCTTCGAAAACACCAGCCAGGAAGGGCAATACCGTATCAATTATGGCACCGGGGAGGAGACTGCGCATTACAGCACGCAAACTTTTAACGTATTGCCGTATGGGAACCATGTCTATAATTCGACTATCAATTTTTTTAAATACAATATTTTCGGACAGGTCAGCCGGCCGTACTTTGATAATTTTCTGACTTTGTCCTTCGGTCTGCGTGCCGATGCCAATACTTTTTCTTCAGGTGGCAGCAGTTTATCGCAAACGATCTCACCGAGGTTTTCAGCGGCGCTCAACCTGACCGACCGGCTGAGCCTCAATTTTAATACCGGTATCTACTACCAGTTACCTGCTTATACTGTGCTGGGATATCGCGATAGTTTAAACGTGCTGACGAACACCAATGTTAAATATATCCAAAACAAGCAGCTGGTTCTGGGCATGGAATATAACCTGCCCAACACTCGCTTTACCATAGAAGGCTTCTATAAATATTATTCGCACTTTCCTATTGTCAAAGTGCTCAACGATTCAGTATCACTGGCCAATCTGGGGGCCGATTTTGGAGTGGTAGGCAATGATCCGGTCGTCGGCGAAAGCCATGGCCGCAGTTACGGTGTCGAGCTTTTTGCGCAACAAAGATTGAATAAAGGTTTCTACGGCATCATTGCGCTGACATTGTACAAAAGCGAGTTCCAGAACAAAAACGGCACGTACGTACAGTCATCCTGGAATAACCGTTATATTTTAAGTTTAACCGGCGGCAAGCTGCTGAAACGAAATTGGGAGATCGGGGCAAAATTCAGGCTAACCGGGGGAAGCCCCTATACGCCTTACGACCAGTCTTTGTCATCTCTTAAATCAAACTTCAATGTCTATCCACAGGGAATTCCGGCGTACAATTTGTTGAACAGCCAGCTTCCCGGCATTTTTTACCAGTTGGATATGCGCATCGATAAAAAGTACTATTTTAAACATTATGCCTTCAATTTTTATTTCGACATGCAGAATGTAACGGGCTATACCTATAACCAGCGGCCGGTGATTGTTCCTGTCAGAGATGCCAATGGAAAAGTAATGGACCTGCCCGGAGATCCCAGCCGCGTACAAACTAAATTCCTGGATCAGAAAGGCGGAAATATCCAGCCAACCATCGGCCTCATTTTCGAGTTTTAACATAAACTGTATGCACAACCTTTCGCGGTTATTTTAACGTATCTTGATAGCTTATTTGTAGGCTTATGAAAATGCTTCCTTATTTGTTGTCGGTCTGTATCGCTTGTACGGCCTTGCCTGGTTGGGCACAGCGTACGGATAGTTCAAAAAGCAACAAGCCTTTACTCGTTTTCCAGACCGGTTTTGAAGGCACATCCCGGGTTATCCGGGATGTTAATCACGCGCTTGAAAACGTAAACGCTCACTATTCTGTAGATGACATTATCGGCGCTGACACTAAACTGACCGGAAAAAATGATTGGCTAAAGGATATGGATAATAACCCGGATGCGGGCACTTTTATGCTCGAATATACGGGCGGCGATAGCACCAGGCGAACCGCGAGTATTATCGCCGAACCTGGAAACCCCGATAATCACGTACTTGCTTTTATATTAAAAGATTCATGGGAGGCTTCTGAACGGCAGGTGAAAGCCCGGATCCAGGCAGATATCTATGGGATAAAAAAAGGCTACCGGGAGTTCTACCAGTCCGAGCTGGTATTTATACCGGCTACGTTTAATGCTTTGCGGAAGTACCCCGGTAAGATCAGCTGGCTCACCATTTCGGAGGTCTGGAATAATGAATGGTGGGTGGCAAATGAAAAGTACGGCTTCCGGGTTACACTTGGCATTGGCAAACCTACCGCAGCGAAAGGCGACCTTGTTTTTATTTTAAACGCCGAGGACGCCGGCCAAAAGGAAGTCTGGAACGCGAACGACCATCCCGTGAAAGTTCCGATCGGCAAATGGTTCACGATGGATTATTATTTTAAAGAGGGAGACGTTAGGAGCGGCCGGTTCTACCTGGCTATAACCCCGGACGGCGGGCAAAAAAACGTGGTTTTTGATGTGGAATACATTAAGCAATTCAACCGGGTCGCAGGCTTTCGGCAGATGAATAAGCACGATGACCAATAGCAGTTAAATCGCCAGAAGCAATGCTGCGAGCTGGTCAAGTTTGCCGATCGTGCAGCTGATGATGAACAGCAACAGGCAAATACCGGTGAGGTAATTGATGAAATACGGAAACGGAAAATAGCCCGGTACATATTTTTTCACTCCTACGTCAGCCAGGAAAAGGTGCAGAAAAACATAGTATGAAAAGGAATAGACAAACAGCCATTTCCCTGATTTTAAAATGATTTCCATAACGTACCAATTAATGTGTTGGAAAAGGAATTAATGGCCTGGTCTCGACACTACTGTTCGGATACTTTAATATGGGGCACGATTTGCTCAGTTCCTCAACTTCTTTTAGGTCGTTAGCTTTGCAGATGAGGTAGCCGGTAACCATAACGTTTTTTGCCTCTCTATGCGCCCCCTCCGTCAGGCTTTCTTTGGACACATGCACGCCCATAAATTCTACCGGGGCTGTAGAAACGAGCTTGCCTTGCATAGCAACCTGGCCGATCCAGTTTTGCCAAAGCGGCATGTCGCCGGCCATTTCTTCGGTTGTGGTTAAATAACCCTGGTCGCCCGTACTGTTTCTGAATAATAATAAGTACTCTTTCATGATGAATTTTTTATTGGTGAATTACAAATTTCATCATTGGCGAGCCGAGGGATGTTGACAAATGTCAACGTTTTAAATTCGGGATCTTAAGCGGCTGAACGTTTCCTGTGAGATCCCCAGGTAGGAAGCAATCAATTTACTTGACAGCCGGCTCATCAGGCCGGGACGGTAATCCATGAGCCATTTAATACGTTCGAGCGCCGTAAGCGACACAAAGGTATTTATACGGTATACTGAATTGGCACAAGACGCTTCCAGTATTTGTTTGTAAACTTTATTAAACTGCGGTATGGTTGACATCAGTTACTGAAAACCGCTACGGTCTATCGACAGCAAAATGCAGGGCTCAACTGCTTTGATATTTTCGGTTGCAGGCTGGCCGCTTCCAAAAGCAATTAGTTCCGTGCACCAGTTGTCCTGCGTTACGATATCCCTGGTTGTTTCATTCAGGTCCGCGTCGTAAACAAAAACCTGTAAACAACCGCTCGCAATGTAATACCCCCGGTCACATTTTCGGCCCTTTTCTAAGAGAAGGCTACCCCGTTTAAAATGCTGTTCTTCAAAAAAGCCTAAAACTTCTTCAAGGTTGGGAATATCACTACTCAACCTTTTAATAATATGCTGTCTTAGTTTATCGATCATTTCTGTTAGACAACTCTAATATAACCGATTAAATTTAAAAAAAGCCGGGGACTATGCCTCGACATGATAATAGCGTTATTTTATAATGCTCAGGATTAATAAAGTCATCACAAGAATGAGCTGTACGACAAGCAATGCCCGCTGGTAAAAAGGCCGCTGAGGAAAGGGCTGCTTCAGGTCAAACGGGTCAAATACAAGCCCAAGCCCGAAAAAAACAGAAGCTTGCGAAAAGTCATGCAAGATGAAAAAAATAATCCCTGCCGCGGTAAAAGCGATATAACACGGACGGTTAATTTGAATAGTGCGGGTGCTGATTTGATTTGTTGTTTCCATTTTTAAAAGTTTTTGACCTATTAGTATCATCTGGCCGCTAAAAATTACAGGGCAATATTATTTTTCATTTTCCAGTTCGCTAATAAAGCGCTGAAGGTCATCGAGGTGTTTACCAAAACTTTGGCGGTACATCCATTTGGTCAGATGGTGGCATAACGGAACCAGGATGGCCACAACCACCACGAAAATCAGCCAGATCAGCGGCTTACTCATAAAGCCTGCAACAGGCTTCCCCGAACCGATCGCCCCTCCCAGCATAAAGCCCCCGGCCGCACTCACCGGATACACGAACAGGGCGACCCTGGCCTGTGATTTCATCCAGTTGATTATTTTTTCCCGTTGACTTTTCAATTCCGCCAGTAACGACCGATCGGCAAGCACGGCGATATTTAAATTTTGATATCGGATGAAAGCAGTAATTAATGCCCATAAAGAAAACAGCATGACCAATGCCAGGCAGCCGCGGACCTCCCAGTAGGTAAGATCAAACAGCAGGATGAGGTAGAAACAGCAGATTAATACCCCCAATATCAAATTAATCAGCAGGTTTCGCCTGATCTTTATTAGCGGATTTTGTGATCGCATTTTAGGAATAACGGCATTGTCGATCAGGATTGAAAGATCTTGATCGACGAAGTCTTCCAGCTGTTCCCAATTTTTATTTGCTGTGCTCATAAATGTAATTTTAATAGTTTAGCCAGCTGTTCTTTACAGCGAAATAGTTTTACTGCTACCAGGTTATTACTGATGCCGATAATTTCGCCAATCTCCCCATTTTCATAACCATCCAGGTGCATAGAAATTATAGCGCGGTCGGTCTCCCTTAATGTTCGGATGGCCTGCCGCAAACGGATAACATCATCATTTAGGAGTACGTCACCATCCGGCAACGATGCATACTCAATTAAAGATTCCCGGTAATCAAGACGCCTGACTTTTCTTTTGTGAACAAATATGGTATTAAGGCAGATGCGGTAAAGCCAGGTACTGAATTTGGCGTCTCCCCTATAGGTTGGCCAGCTTTTCCAGGTGTTAAGCAGAATTTCCTGATAAAGATCCTTTTTTTCTTCAGCGTCCTGCGCATAGATGCCTACCAGTTTGTAGATAATACCCTGGTTTTGTCTGATTTGTTGTAAGAACTCTTTTTCACTCACGCTCACAGCTTTAAAGTACGAATTACAACCCGGTTGTGCACCGTAAGCAACCTTGTCGCGGAAAACCTGTTGGTTCCCGCAGCCAAACAGGTAGTTTTCCGCAAATAGTCGAAATCCTTATACACTTTCGTCCACAATTAGTGTAATTACCGCGATTAAAATTACACCGTCGATAAAATATATATAGTTCCGGACAAACCGGACATCAGAAGGAACCTTATGCCCATTAATTCAAAGTCGTTGGTTCATCGAGAGCAAAAATATAACAAAACTTTACAGGTAAATAATTGTTAGACGGGAGTTTTATCAGGAAAACTTACTTGCTTTTACAATTTACTCCCGAATCACTTATGGATTCGCAGGATTAAATGATATATATTTATATGCATTTCATAGTTTAAATGTAAGGCTACGGTTGTTCCGGCTATTCATTATTAGCCGTGAAGTTTTTGACAAATTGTATATTGGGTTTATATTTTAGAGATGAACAATAAGAATTTGCCGGTACAAGTGCCCGCCAGGTGCGGGCCCCTTTGCGGATCGAAAAGTATTCCCGGCCAAACCGCCGGTGAGGGGTTATGGGGCCAGGTTAAAGGATTTTTTGCCCGATTATTTGAAACGGCCGACTGGCCCCCAAGGTGGCATTGCGGCAACTGGACACAGTTCCACGGTTGGTTATACATTATTTCGGACATTGCTATCTGGCTCGCATATTTTGCCATCCCTGTTTTGCTTTTCCTTATCATCAGTAAACGTAAGGATATTCCTTTTCCAAAGATTCTGTGGCTGTTCATTGCATTTATCCTGTTGTGCGGCACCACCCATCTGCTTGACGCCATAATTTTCTGGTGGCCTGCTTACCGGCTGAGTGCTTTGATACGGTTTGTAACCGGTGTCGTTTCCCTGTTCACCGTATTCGCCCTGTATAAACTATTGCCGCTTATCTATCGGTTACGCACACTGGATGAGTTGGAAGCAGAGATCGTTGAACGAAAAAAAGCCGAGGAAGAACTACGTCTCCAGCAGATATCTAAACAAGCGACCGAAGAATTGATGGCTAAAAAAGATGAATTTATGAGCATAGCCAGCCATGAGCTAAAAACGCCGATTACGACAGTCAAAGCATCACTCCAAGTGCTGGCGAAAATAGTTTCTCAAGATGAAAGTTTGGCGGTCATTGAGCCTTTCGTCATGCGCTCATCCAAACAAGTGAACAAATTAACCAGCCTTATCAATGAATTATTAGATGTTGCGCAGATACAGGCCGGAAAACTTCAAGTAAAAAGAAAGGAATTCAATTTGATGGAAATGGTTGTAGAATGCGTTGACCAATGCAGCTCGGTGGACGGTAAACATCAGGTTGTTATAACGGGCGACAATTCACTGACACTTTTTGCTGATTATGACCGCATTGACCAGGTTTTATGCAATTTTTTAACGAACGCTTTTAAATATTCTCCGGAAAACAGCAAGGTTGAGATTGATTTTGAGCAATTAACAGACGGCCGAATCAGGCTCAGTGTATCCGACCAGGGGATCGGCATTCCGGAAGGTAAAATCAACCATGTTTTTGACCGTTTTTTCAGGGCGGAAAACACCTCGCAAAACTATGCCGGGATTGGACTGGGCTTATATATTTCGTCACAGATTATTAAAAACCACCATGGTGAAATAGGAATCCGGAACAATCCTTTAAGTGGGGTTACAGCCTGGTTTATCTTGTGACGGGAATTATCGATACATGTGATCAATTTTTTAGACGACCTGTATATCCTTATCGCTGGTGAAGCCTGTCATAATCAATGCCATCTTCTTTCATCAACTGAATACCAAACTGCCGGATCACCTTAACGACTAACGATTTTACCGCAACAGGCGGGATTTCGAATGGCTGTCCAAAATTGTTCTTACTACAGGTCAACCCTTTCCCCGTGGCGGCATTCCAAATTTATTCGGTGGAATAGGTTCCCTCGCTGATGGATTCAAAAAAACATTTTAAAATACTGGCTTGCGGCCCTCGCAATACAATTTGTTTTTTTCCATTCAAGAGTGTCCGGTTGATATAACTAAGAGGTGCCATAGCCATTTAGCGCCCTTCTTTCTTTGTATGACGCATACCATAAAAACACATTCAATGCCCGCCTGTCGTTTTCGATTTCCGGAGCAGTAATATAAATAGCAAGCATCATCTTATTTTCCGGAACAGACATATCAAGTGGTTGCTCTATGGCTTGTGGTTCTACCCCAAGACTTTTTAACGTGGTAATCACTTGATAAGCATCCGGCGCATTGCGGCTGAACCTATCCCATTTGGTAAATAACACAAGTTCACTCTTATTCCGGTAGCGACGCAAATGCAAAATAAATTTTGTCCATTCGGGGCGCTTAAAAGTTTTTGCTGAATAATCTTCATAAATAACCTTTCGGATCACAATCCGGTTGCTTTCGCAATATTTTCTCAGTACATCTTCCTGGTTTCACTGGTAATATCCTTTGTCGGCTTGTTCGTCGGTACTAACTCTAACATATAAATTTGCTATTTTCATAAAGCGACCTCCCCTAGCAATTTATCAACACACAAATGACTATCACGGATTACTAAAGAAATATTATAATTAGTTTCAAGGAATGAGACGAGCGCCTTTACCTGTTCAATATTCCGAATTATCCGGTGAATGGACGACACAATTAAAAACTTAATGTCGTTGTTCCTGGCTGAAATAAAGGTTATCAATTCAGTACAACCTTCCTGTTGAGTAACTAAGCTGCTTCCGAAGTCTTTAAAGGTGCACAATAATTCAATGCCGTTTTCGAGGCAGTAGGCTTCAATTGCGGTTTTCTGAGGGTTATAATCCTGATCCAAAGCCGATTGGATTTGGGTACCAAACCTGCTGTATCCGAGACCCTTCATAAGGGTTGTTTTTTATTACTAAAGTTTTGATTTACAATCAATTTAGCTAAAAAACACATTATTTCCAAGAATTTTTTTGAAATCATTTTCATCTATTTCAATGCCATTTTTCTTTACTATTTTAACTGCCTGCTGGGGTGTGATTTTATTGAAAGGAGTATTCATATTGTAGGTGAAAACTACAATGATGGTGAGATGAATTTAATTCAAGAGACTTGCAGGAGGGTCGTACCCTTAAATTTATAAAAACAACCGTTAGCACTACAATAGAGACCTGTTATTGTACTCGACCTGACGAAAAAAAGCAACAACCGGATAACCCCGATGAAGACTGTTAAAAGTATTGGACTTTGTTTACTGCTATAGACAACGAAGAAATACAAATACTCAACGGATGTGTGATAAATGCACCAATATATTATGAAAATACTTGGCTGATAGCGAACTTTTGAAATCGGCTCCCGTAACTTATAACACGGCGAATTTACAAATGAAAAGATCAAATCATCTCCCATTCTCCTCATCAAGCCTTCTTAATATCGCTTTTTTAATTTCATCCGTATATTTTGTCACAGCAACTCGTTTCCGTTTAGCTATCGACTGCCACCTGCGGTAGGGCCGTCCAAGCTTCGTTTTAAAATGCACTTCGAACCAATTGACAATTTCGGCAATCCCGGCATTCCCATCATTCAGTTGTCCGGTTAGCCAAATTCCGTAAGCTAACTCTACCAGGTTAATACTGTCACCTGTCCATTTAAGGTCTGCGGCAAACCCTTCCTTAAAAGAAAGCCCTATTCCTCCACTGGTATATGTTTGATTATCTAAGCATTTAATTTCTTCATGAAGCCAGCCCTCCAGCCGCTCGAAAGCCATAAATTCACCCCAAAAGTTATCGCAGCATGTGGTAAATAAAGGATCCAAACCAATTATATCAGGCACAGGAATATTCGCAGGCTTCGCACCCCTTACAAATAGCAAATGATCTAGCTCTTTCATATCAAACTCATAATAAGCATATAAGAACTTATTGGTATCATGAAAACGTTTGATGTATCTTATTTCCTGTTCATAAAAAGCTTTTAATGAGATTGTGTCGTTGATTGGCCGGGCAGTCTCTATGGTAAACATTTCCATTGCGAAAAAATGCGCTGCAGTAAACCGGGGCTTTTCATACTTAAAAAAGTATATTTCCTTTTCCTGGTCTGCAAATTGATTTTCAATGATAAAGTCTTTAAGCTGGCCGACCGCCTTTTGAATACGCCTGTTTGTATTTTTCGGAATGAGGTGATTAATAGCTCCGGAATGCCCATGTAGATCCTAAGTTTTCTTCAAATTGGTTCGATTTTAGTCCTATTCAGGCTACCAGAAAATAAAAATTCTCAAGTCGGAAGATTTGGAACTTTTATCTTGAAGTTAATAGCCATATCTATTTCATTTCAGAAATTTGCTAATGCAATCATTTAAAAATTTCTCATCCGCAGGGCTGCTGCCCGCACCGGCGGTATGCCCCCAGAGAGAGGGAATTGGCAACAACACAACACCGGGTATATAAGCGGCCTCAAATTGCGCATCGCCTACCGGGAAATAAAGGTCAGTTGCCGAGGGCATGTACAAGATAGGCGTTTTAATAGAGGCCAGCGCTTTGGTCACGTCGCCGTTAAAACCCGGTGTCGCGCCCACGTCATGGTGCTCCCAGGTGCGCATTTGTAAGATCAGGTCGTTCGCATCGGCACCGGGGATAAAGTTTTTCCTGTAATCATTCAGCACCTGTTCGAGGGTCAGGTTTGGCTTTGCCGGATCGCGCCACAGTTCTTTTCTCCACCATTCCTGCGAATAGAGCCATCCTGTCCATACCACTGCAAAGGCCTCTATCCTTTTTTGAGGTTCCGTTTTATAATCGCCATTCTGGAATGCGTCATCTGCTGTTAAAGCTGCAATCTGGCCCTCCAGGCGTACCACGCCATGCCCATAAGTCTTAGCAGTACCCGAGGTGGCCACAATATGATCGCAAAACTGCGGGTAACTCACAGCCCATTGGAATGCCTGCTGTGCCCCCATCGAAAAACCGATGAGCGCGCGTAAATGGGTTATTTTAAATTCTTCTGTTAAAAGCCGGTGCACCGCTTCCACATTATCGCGTATGGTCATTACCGGGAAACGCGGGCCATGGTAAGGTTCGGGCGTATTACTGGGCGATGAAGATCGCCCGTTCCCAAAAAGCTCGCTTGCGACCAGGAAAAGTTTACTGGTATCCAACGCCTTGCCCGGCCCTATCAGCCACTCATAACCGTGATAGTCGGCCATATAATGCGAGGGCAGTAAGACAACGTTATCATACTTGGCATTCAGATGGCCGTAAGTGCCATAAATAATATGCACCTGTGGTAATACAACACCACTTTCAGTTTTAAAATTATTTATAACATACTCATGCTTGACTGCCCCGTCAGTATGATTGCCTTGCGCGAATACCCTATGGGATATAAAAAGTAATAGGAATAACTTCTTCATTTATTTTTAAGGAGATTTTTTTGGCAATAAATTATCGTGAACTTAAGAAATATATTCAATTAAACCGAAGTCGCCCCGCAAGATTTGAGCCCTTTTTTTATATTTGAATAGTGCGGTGAAAACACTGACTATGGGCTGGATTAACTTTCCATTTTTGGATAGTCCCCAGACTGGACGGAATTCGAACCTCTTGTTAGAAGACTTAAGGATTCTGGGTAAATTAAAGGTGGCTTAATGTAGGGGGGCTATTCACCTAAGGGCTACCAGAGGGGAAAGGTTATCAAAAGTTAGCTTTTTTTATACACTTTGTAAACGCCTTTTAATCTGTAATTTAAGTTCGAGTGGCTCGCTAATCCGACGGGTTCGATGTCCTTTTTAGCTTTTTCCATTCAGCAGCCTGATCGGCTTTCAACACTTGATTGAATACCCTGACCGGGCGGCATAAAGAAAAAAGGCCCTGCAGCATTTGCTGGCAGGACCTATCAACATAAGTATTAACATGAACTATTAACTAAGGTACTTATGGATTTTGAGTAATATTTCGATTGGCGTTGATTTCGTACTGCGGAATAGGCATTTGAAACAGGTTACTGCCTGCCGGAATGAGTTTAACAGGGGCCTGCGGACCTGCGCCTCCTGCCTGGTCGCCAAAATCTGACCGCTGGATGGCTGCGTTGAGCCTTTTTAAGTCAAAGAACCTTGATCCTTCAAACGCCAGCTCTAACCGCCTCTGCAATAAAATAGCATTGTAAAGATTAGCGCCCGTTTCGGCACCGGCAGCAAAACCAGTGTAACGGCCTGCTCTCAGCGTATTCAAATCGGCCAGCGCATTTGCCGGCTGCGACAGGTTATAGTATGCTTCGGCCCGGTTCAAATACACCTCGCCCAGCCTTAATGCTTTAAAATCTACCGTATTTGCTGCACCAGTTGCCCTGCCGAAGTATTTTTTTATGTAAACAAAGTTTTCGGAGTTAAAAACCGTGGTGCCGGTATAAGCTGCTTTACGCACATCATTGGCAGCAAAAAGGTTATAAAACGCATTGTCAACCACGTACTCCGGCTTAACGCCCTGCGGGCTTGATTGCTCATAGCCAACCCCGATCGGAATTCCGTCCGCATCAATAATTTTTACCCTGAACAAAACTTCGGATGTAGCCGGGTCATCGCCGTCAAGCCATATCGATCCAAAGTTATCGGTGTTTGCAAGCACGTGCCCGTTGGCGCCGGCTTCATTAATACAGGCGGTTGCCGCATCTGCACTTTTTTGCCACTCGCCGCGGTATAAATAAACCCTCGAAAGTAATCCTTCTACAGCCGCCTTGTTTAAACGTCCCTCTCCATTGTCAGCAGCTATTAAAGGCTGCGCCTGCAACAGGTCTGCAACTACCATATCATAAGCAGCCTTATCGGGCGTTCTTGATGGCAGCAGCGTTGGGTCGGTTGAGGTTACATAAGGCACCCCCGGATCCTGCGCACCCGCTGATGCGTACGACTTGGCATACAGGCGCAACAGGTCAAAGTGCGACAGCGCCCTTAAGGCCAGCGCCTCACCCTGAACGTTATCCTTAAAAGTACCCGCCGAGAGGTGGCCCAGGTTGGTTAGGATATAGTTTGCCCGCAACACGGTGGTATAAGCGTCGGGCCACATGTTCCAAACACTGTTTGAGTTAAAAGTAAAATTAAAAAATACCTGCTCAGACTTACGGCCCTGCGAGCAAATGATCAGGTTGTCTGACAGTACATCAGGCGTAGTGGCCATTGAGCCGCCATCCTGACCGCCGTAATAATTGCCGCCCTTAAGCGCTGAATAGGTGCCCAGTATGGCATTGGTAAAGTTAGCAGGGGTTACAAATGCATTACCCGCCGGGATAGCATTAGTAGGGTTTTGTATCAATTCCTTTTTACATCCGGCTAATGATAACAACATTAGCGATGCATATATATATGTTCTCTTCATTTTTTTATCCTTTAGCGTTCAATTAAAAGGTTATGTTGGCACCAAATGTAAACTGGCGGGTACTTGGGTAGCTGTATAAAGTGTTCTGACCGGGAATCAATAAGCCCGATTCAACACTTCCTATCCCAACTTCCGGATCGCCGAAAAAATGGTGCGGGTTAATGGTCAGCAGGTTCTGGCCCTGTAAAAACACCCTTAAAGAGTACACTTTAAATTTCTGTGTAATAGCTTTAGGAAGGGTATAAGCCAGCTGCAATGTTCTAAACCTTATATAATCATCCTTTTGCAGGTATTGATCGGTTACGTAGGTTTGGTCTGCACCGGCGGCATCAGGTTTTGGCAGTACATTAACATCCCCCGGTTTTTTCCAATAGTTTAACGCCAGGGTTGATTGCGCCTGGTAATAGTTTGACCCCCATGCATCTAAATTCTGGTACACATTATTATAGGTATATCCGCCATAAGAATAAGTGAAGTCGGCGGTAAGTTCAAATCCTTTATAGGATACGCTGGTACCGAAGCCACCGTAGAATTTAGGGTTAGGGCTTTTGCCCGATTCCACCACCGCATTATCAAAATTATAGGTTTCTGTAATGTTACCGTTTTTATCTAAAAACTGCGCAGCGCCGGTTTGTGAATTAACCCCGGCATACCTTACTACCTTATAAGTGTAAATAGCCTCGCCCGGTTTAACAACGCCAACGCCGTTGCTAGCAATTTCATTTGCGCCGCTATATAAAGAGGTTACCTTGTTTTTGTTATAGTTGATGTTTCCGTAAACACTCCATTTAACATCCTTGTTTCTAACAATGTCGCCGTTTAGCGAAAGGTCAATACCTTTATTATATAAACCACCTACGTTTTTGTACACTGCTGAAAACCCGGTGGTTTGTGATACCGGTAGCTGGAACAGTAAACCGCTGGTAGTTTCGTTATAATATTCAAATGAACCTGTAATTCGGCTGTTAAATAGTTCAAAATCTATACCGACATCGCGTTTCAGCTTCTTTTCCCAGGTTAAGTTAGGGTTAGGGATTTGGGTAGGTATTGCAGTTGATTTACCGCCATAGTTCCCAAAGCCGTATAATCCCAAAGCCTGGTAATTGCTGATCCCGCTAAAATTACCAGTGTTACCTATTGAGGCACGCAGTTTTAATACATTTAACCACGTAATATTTTTAGCAAAATCTTCGGAAGTGATCAGCCAGCCGATGCTGCCTGCGCCAAAGGCGCCATAACGGTTGTTGGCCCCAAATCGCGATGACCCGTCATTACGGATGCTTCCGGTAACAAAATATTTGCCTTTGTAGTTGTAATCTATTTCACCTAACAACGAGGCGATGGTGTATGCAGAATAAGAAGTACTGTTTTTACCTGAATTTGCCGAAGCGTTATCCTGAGTAGGCAGGTCAGGGCTTGGGAAGCCTTTGCTTTCCAGGGTGTATGATGTAAATACATCCTTCTGAAATTCCTGAACACCCAACACGGTGAAATGGTGGTCGCTGTTGACATCAAATCTATAAATGGCCTTATTGATCCAGTCGTAATTAAAATCACGCGATCCATTATCCGTTTTATCGCCTGGAGCCGCAGGGTCGCCAACATAGTTATCCAGGATCGATCCGGGTTTGATAAAATACTCGCGGGTATAATCATTAAGCGTTAAACCAATCTGGCTCGAGATGCTCAGCCCCTTGATAGGATGAAAATCAACGGTAGTGGTATTGTAACCGTTTAAATACTTCTGATTTTCGGGGTTATTCTTTAAAGCCTCCAAAATAGGAAATCCCTGGCTGGTTAAGTTATAAGAGCCATCTGCGTTGTAAACCTTTTCGTAAGGATTATAAGCATAAATGGCATAAAACGGGTTCTGTGCATTATACCTGTCCCTGGTTTCGTTTGTTGACCTTTCGCCCAGGCTCAGGTTATTGCTCAACGTTAAATAAGGCTTAACTTCTGTGCTCAGGTTAAGCTTGCCATTGTATTTGTTCAGGTTTGATCCAACAACAATACCATCTTCATCATATTTCTGAAACGATGCGTAATAGTTGGTCTTGTTCTCGTGCCCGCTGATCACCAGCTGGTGCTGCTTAATTTTACCGCTGCGCAAAATATCATCCTGCCAGTTATGTGATTGTGCAATCAGCGCATTAAATGCTGTTTGTCGCTGCGCGTCAGTAATCTGGGTAACGTCAGTTGGCAGGTTATTGGCTGATAAATAATTGGCCAAATCGCCGTTGGTGTAGCCAAGGTCATACTCATACTGCAGTTTTTGTGCAGCGCTCATCATCTGAAAGTTGTCAGGAATTTTGCGGTTGGTACCATATTGGAAGGTATAAGAAATATGGTTTGAAGATTCTGATCCGTTCTTGGTGGTAATTACCACCACGCCGTTTGAGCCACGTGCGCCATATAAGGAAGAAGCTGACGCATCCTTTAAAACGGAGATGTTGGCAACATCATTGGCATTAAGGGTGTTGTAAAACTCAGGGGCGGCTGCATCCGGGATCTGCACCCCGTCAACCACTAAGAGCGGCTGCTGGCTGGCATTAACTGAGCCCGTGCCACGGATCCGGATAAATGCATTTGCGCCCGGGCGGCCATTTTCAGTAGTGATCTGCACACCGGCTGCCTTGCCTTGCAGCAGGTTATCAATACCGGGGATGGGTTTGTCGGCGATTTCTTTGGGCGATATGGTTGAGATCGCTGCAGTATTATTTGCCCGGGTTTTGGTTTGGTAACCCGTAACCACCACTTCATCAAGCTCGCGATTGGCGGGCACCAGCACAACCGTCAGTGATGATTTACTGGCTACGCTAACATCTTGTGTTAAATACCCTAAAAAAGAGAAAGATAAGTTGGCATTATCCGGCACCGTTAATGAAAACTTACCGTTAACGTCTGTTTGTGAACCGGTGGTTTGTCCTTTCACCCGCACGGTTGCCCCGGGGATAGGCTTTCCATCGTCTTTGCCTGTAACCACACCGGTTACTAAATGGCTTTGTGCAAATATCTGTGTTACACACAACATACTAAAGCACAAAAATGCAAGTACAAGTTTTTTCATAAATTTATTTAGTTTAATTACGTACTAAAAGTATAAAAAAAGAATATTATCGTACTGTTATAAAAAGGTGAAATTAAACTGACTCTAGCATTGTATTAAGAATATTACAATTTGAGTTGGGAAATCCAAAATTTATCTATTGATTATCAATACATTAAATACAAATTATCAAAAGTTAATTCAATGTCAATAAATTGTCAAGAAATGAATAACCACTGCGTTAGTTAGTTTAAACTATAAGTAAAATATATTATAAAAAAAACGCCGGGTTTAAGCGGAACGCTGAATTAACGTATTCTCAATGTCGGCACCATAAATTTCGCTATCAATAGCTGAGGTCTTTTTTAATTAGTTAATCTTTTTGAAATCTATACCCGGGTGTCCTGCAACCGCCTCTTCCGGCGCGACCATTCTCCTTTCTGTATGAAAAATCTTTTTTAGGTCAGCGCTTCCCGTTGAGGCCAAAGAACCAGAACCATTAATAAAGCTGGATTTCTTCAAAACAATGCGTGCGCTATGTTCAGGATTAACGGGAGCCGGAGAATTAGGGCTTGATGAAGTAACGGCGATAATTCTAAAGGCGGTACCGTCGGTTCGTAAGATAGTTTTGATTGGGATGCACCCTAAACCTTATACATATTACCTGCTGGTAGTTATCGATGATTCAGATAAGACGCCGGAACATGAGGCAACGAATAAGATCGAGGATATTTGTAAGCAACTGGTTGCTGTATTCGCGCTAGTACATAGCGCGGCATGGGCCAGCCAGGAGATCGTAGCCGGGGACCATTTTTGGAACAATGCTTTGTATAACGGTACAGAAGTATATACCTCGGAAGGGTTTACGTCGCCGGAACATCGGGCGATTGGAAAGGATATATGGATGGAAACGGCGGGAAAAGACTGGAACCGTTGGGGGAAACAGGGTTTGCAATTTTTAAAGGGCGCTAAGCGGTTTATGGAAGATGAGCATTATGGAATTGCTGCCTTTATGCTGCACCAGGCAGCGGAAAGTTGTTTGATCGGGATTGTGCGGGTATTGTCAGGATACAGGACTTCATCACATAACCTTATGCGGATGTTGCGGTTTACGCTATTGTTCACAGATGAGATAATGGATGTTTTGGAGCTGGAGAAAACAGAAGAGGCAAAGCTTTTTAATTTGCTGCAGTCCGCTTATTCGGAGGCGAGGTATAAAAGCGACTTTTGGCTGGATGAACAGCCTGCAAAACTCTTATTGCTGAAAGTTCAGCTTTTGGTGAAAAAGATTGAAGTGTTCTATTTAAAACTGATTGCTACGCCTTAAATTTTAAAATAGCATCTAAAATAAACACCCCGTTGGAAGGGCAGCTGCGGCAGGCGGCTGTATTGCCCCTCGCGCTATGCGCCGGGTTCCATTGCGCCGCCAGCTTCGCTGCCTGTTTAGTGCAGGAGTGCAGCTCCTTCCTCGCCGCACACCTGCTTTTGGATTTTCGGTATGGCAGAACCATTGCACCACTTTCACAAAATTATCACCGCAGGAAAACAGTAAAGGATATATACAGGGCTTTTATTTTTTGGAAAGATAAGCCCTGTCCTTGACAGTTTTCCTGCTTGCTGCTGCGGTTGTTTACGTATTGCAATGGTGTGGCAAGGTCGGCGGGGGAATTGCAGCGTTTATATCTCCTTAGTTTGACATAATCATTCCAGATTTCGCTCAAGTTTGGAAGCTTATTACCGAATACCTTCAATATTTTCTCTAATGCTGAATCTTCTACCACCCGTACTTTGTTGAAGCGGCTTGTTATGCGCTGGTATATAAAGCATTCGTTAATTATAAGCCTGCAAAGAGATATACCAGGTTTTGTTAAAACAACATTTTCTGCCGCAATGCTTCCATATCCTTACTCACTTTGCTATCCAATATTTTCGCGTAATGCTGCGTAGTTTTGATATTTTTATGCCCGAGCATTTTACTGACGCTTTCGATCGGCACGCCGTTGGAAAGCGTTACCGTTGTTGCGAAGGTATGCCTTGCAGTATGATAGGTCAACAGTTTGCTTATTCCACATAGATCAGCGATCTCTTTCAGGTATGCATTCATTTTTTGATTGCTTAAAACAGGAAGCAGCCGGCTTTCATTTTCACATTGCGGGTGGCCATCATAACGGTTAATTATAGACATCGCAATGGGAAGTAATGGAATCCGTGAAGCAACATCTGTCTTTTTGCGATTAGTAAATATCCATTGCTGGCCGTCTATCCCTATCGATATTTCTGACCGTTTCAACTTCTTGACATCTGCATAAGCGAGCCCTGTATAGCAACTGAACAGAAATATATCCCGGACCTGGTTAATCCTTTCCATCGTGCACTGTTTTGCTGAAATTGATTCGAGCTCTTCTTTAGTTAGATAAGCAGGAATAACTTCATTTAGTTTAGGCTTGAAGGCTGCAAAAGGGTCTTTATCCAACCAACCATTACTTAAACAGATCCTGATGATCTTTTTGAAATTCTTCAA
Source organism: Mucilaginibacter flavidus (assembly GCF_024055575.1). Lineage (GTDB taxonomy): Bacteria > Bacteroidota > Bacteroidia > Sphingobacteriales > Sphingobacteriaceae > Mucilaginibacter > Mucilaginibacter flavidus. Next base: position 106,726 of record NZ_JAMXOE010000008.1, read on the forward strand.
ATATTTAATGGCGGTATTGTTACAACAATTCTTTTCTGAACGAAAGTAAAATTCGTAAGAAGTAATAAATTCATGGTCAATTTCCCGGATATCGATATCCAATACTTTGTACTGCCATTTAAGAAATTCAACGGTATGTTTTAGGCTGGTAACATACCGCTCCAATGTGCCTGCCGCATATTCTTTTCCAATTAATGCGGCCACGCGGCGGTTATGCTCTTTGAAGATCGGGACCAGCATTCTCGATTGTACTGCTTCAGATTTCCCCAACAAACGATTTTTGACAGCCTCGGCACTAATATTGATTTTGGATTCCATCATTTGCCGGTGCGTTTCAAAAATCTGCTGTTCCAGGGTTTTTAAATAAGTGTTAAAAATCCGGGCTTCTTCTGTGGTGCCGGTCATTTTTTGCATTTGGGCATTCCATCGGGACGGAAGAATGTACCTTTTGGTGGTGAATTCTACTCGTCCTCCATTGATCGTAATTCGCAGATAAATTGGCGCTGTTCCATTTGCCAGGATTTTGGTTTTCTTCAGGGTGAAATTGATACAAAGTGTTCTGATCATCGCATTTAGCGGTTAAAAGGTTAAACAATAAACTTTTATCGGTTCAGCGAGACCTAATTTAGAGATACCGGATAAGCCTCGCAAGAGGTCTCGATCAGATTGAGAAATTATGGTCGAATTTGATATGCCTGAAAATAAAAAACGCTCTAAATCATTGATTTAAAGCGTTTTTAATCCTTTTTGTAAACTACTTGGCGGAGAGGGAGGGATTTGTATAATCCTCAAAGCTAGCTGAATTTCAATGTGATATGTGGGCTTTATTTCTTACTCACCGAAATACTCACCACTTTCTAAAATGAATAATTGCAAATCTCAATGGTCAAAGGTAATTACTTTAGTTTGATTGGGACAAAAGAATTTACAATATCGTTCATAAACTATGCAATAAGCATTACATTAATTAAAATTCAAAAATGATTTTACCGAATAAATGATCCTGTGAAATGCAGAGCTTACAATACGATGGCATCGATTTTTTAAAAGGTAATTGACGTGTGCCGTAGTGATAGCTCCGTGTATGTTGCAATGATTGATAGGTGGTAAACCGATTTCCACTTAACGTATTTTGAACACCGAAGGTGCAGCGATCTTTAAATTTTTTTGATTCTCTTAAAACTAATTCAAGATGAGAAAGTTTAATGGTTATTAAAATTTACCAGTTGAACAAAAACTCAAAAATTTATATCGCTGGCCACCGTGGTATGGCTGGGTCGGCTATTTACAGCAAACTATTAAAAGAAGGTTTCAGCAATTTGTTAACCCGTACATCAGACGGGCTCGATCTCCGCAATAGTCAAGCTGTTTCGTCTTTTTTTGAAATAGAAAAACCAGATTATGTTTTTTGGCTGCAGCCAAAGTCGGCGGAATTGTAGCTAATAATACCTATCGGGCGGAATTTTTGTATGATAACTTACAAATACAGAACAACGTCATTCATAACTCTTACCTAAACGGAGTGAAAAAACTAATGTTTTTGGGCTCCAGCTGTATATATCCTAAAATGCCGCCACAACCATTGAAAGAGGAATATTTACTAACTGGTCCGTTTGAGTCGACCAATGCACCCTATGCTATTGCAAAGATTGCGGGTATAAAAATGTGTGATGCCTATCGATCTCAGTATGGCTGCAATTTTATTTCGGTTATGCCGACAAATCTATACGGTTACAACGATAATTACCATCCCCAAAATTCTCACGTATTACCGGCTTTAATTAGGCGCTTTTACGAAGGTAAAGAACAAAATACTCCATCAGTAATAATCTGGGGGACCGGTACTCCACGTCGGGAATTTCTGTTTGCCGATGATTTGGCAGATGCCTGCTATTATTTGATGCAGGAATATAACGAACCGGGATTAATAAACATTGGGACAGGCAACGATATTGCTATTAAAGATTTAGCAGTTCTGGTAAAAGAAATTACTGGTTTTAACGGCGAAATTCTTTTTGACACCGCTAAACCAGATGGTACCCCACGTAAATTAATGGATGTTACCAAATTACACAGACGCGGCTGGCGGCACAAGATAGAATTAACCGAAGGAATACGGCTGGCGTATAATGATTATTTGCATCGACAGGTTGAACACATTTAATTAGAAAAAAAATGTTAAGATAAACCGACGTGGTATGTAACCTGTGAGCAATCACTTAAGTCTTTTACACGAGCCATTCAGTGAATTTTGATTTATTAGATAAATAAGTCTTGAAAACAATTAGAATGGCGATGTTATTACGGATTTTCCGATTATATAATCGCAGATATTAACGGCCGGAACCTTACGGATTTGTGGACGAAAACAGCATTGTAGATTTGTCGTTCGTCTTCGTTTTTTCCTTCATTGCTGCCAATTCCTTTACTTCGGCTATGCGATGGACGAGTGGATTACATGTAAATACTGCCACTCCATCGTCAACATCGGCCTGGTACATTAAAGAAAGGCTTACAGTCCCCGAATCCCAATTATACATGTTTGAATATTCAACAGGTTTAGATGTGAACACACCATAAGTCGAAAGAAAATTATGTAACAGTATGTATGCATCTGTCTTCCTGAAAAAAAGATATATGTTTACTATTTTATTTTTATAAGTTCGAATACCTATCAAATCTAAATTTAGATCACCATTGATTTTTAAAACAGTAGTGTCGCCAATTGCGAATTTTAAACAACTGTCTGCATCAAATTTATTATCATCATCCAAATATTTTAAATTTGAGTAATTTAAAGTATTTATATCTGCACCTAACGTTAAGCCCTGGATTCCGTTACTGTATTTTAAATATTCTAACGTGCCAATTTTCTTTTTTTGAGCTGATGAAAAATTGGGGATATGCAGCAGAATGAAAAAAAGCAACAAAAACTTATTGCCATTTAACTGTAAATAGGGCGCTTTCATGATTTTTTTTATATAGAACTATACATTGTTTATAGCTGGTTTCTTAAAATAGGAATACATATGTTATTAAATTGTTTTACTTTTATTAAATTAATATTCTATTTGAGATAATAAATTGATATATTAAAAATTATGTAAGCCGATTGCTTGCCATGGTGCTAAATTTGAGCTGCACATGTAAATGGTTTTTGTGCAACAAAAGATTTTTTTCAACGTATAAGCAGAGGAGGAAAAAATATTTGCATGAAACTAACTTTGTGCAATTGAAAATAAATTTTTAAGTATCTTTGATGGTGCGCTTAATTCGCGAAGCCTTCTAATTAAATAATTTAATGATAAACGACAGTAGGCATTCCTGTGGCGAATGCAACTATGAGCATGGATTCAATCGGAAAAAGAATTAAAGCCTTACGCCAGCAAAAGGATTGGCTACAGGGCGATGTTGCCAAAAAATTAAATATTTCGATCCCTGCGTTTTCAAAGATTGAGTCGGATATTACAGATATTAATATTTCGCGGCTCAGGGAAATAGCTGCAATTTTCGGCGTAGAGATGATCGAATTGTTATCTGACAATGCTACTCCTTCCAAGGAATATGTAGATGAGTTAAAAAAGACAAAGGAAACTGTGGAAACGCAGGACGCGAAGATCAATAAGCTGCAAGAATATATTATCAGGCTGTATGAGGAATTGCATGCGCTCAAACAGGGTGTAATAAATAGTTAGATCGCCATTTTTTCGGCTACTTCTGGCGGCGCAGCGGTAACCGCCGCCATTACCTTCTTTTGTTTCTTTGGCTTCTTATAAGTAAATAGCCACCACATGTTATGCTTCAAGCAAAAGTTATAAAATACGATTGGAATAAATATGCCGGCCGACCAAATACACCCAATTAAAACTGGCACATACGTAATTTTCAGCGCGTTTACCAAAGCTATCCTGGCGATTGTCATTACGATGATCTGCATACAATAAATATACAGCGAGTGAAAGCCTATAACACGCAGAAAACGCAAGACATCGTATTTCTGAAGCAGGAACGAAAAATTCATAGATATAGCACACCCAACGAGCGCTTCGAGCAGAAAGAAAAAAGGCATCTTATGCTCTACGTAATTTATTCCTTCACCCCCCCCGTGCAAATTATAATACGCGAAACGATATTGTAATACTAAAAACACTGCTAACAAAGGAAAGAATATTTTAAACGATGCAAAGCGATTGAAATTTCTTTCGCTTAACGCCAGGTTGGATATTACGTCACCTATTGCAAAAAATAAATAGTATTCACAAATATCTGTGAGCGAACCCGCATTCAGGTTGTTGATATGTGATATAGCATATAGTAGAACACCCAGCGTGAGTTGTTGCCAGGGTTTTATCTTTACGTAAGCCTTAAAAAATGAATATATTACACCTATAAAAAACAGCGCATTTAAATACCAAAAATGTCCGGTTTTCCGGGCGTCAATAAGTAAATTGATATAATTCATGGGGCTGACAGTATTGTTGGTGACCCGTCCAGCCAGTAATTGGAATGATACCTCAATAAATCCCCAAACTAATAACGGGTATAATATTGTGTCGGCCCGATACGATACATAACCGTTAAGCCCTTTACGTTTTAAACTGCCCGAAATAAAAATCCCTGATATTATAAAAAACAGCGGCATCCTAAAGCCATATAAAAATACACTTATATAATTGATCAACGGATAAGAACTCAAGTCCAGCCCATGGTTTTGCATTACTAAAAGACAGTGGCCGAAACCCACCAGCAGTATACTGATGCCTTTGTCAGTGTCAATCCACACCCAGCGTTTTTCCGTTAATATAGATTTGGTATTAAAAATTGTCATTTCCTAACTTTTTTATTTTGCTGGTACAAGTAGGATTGCCCTATTACTTCGCCGTTGTGCTATAAAAACTGTAGAATAGATTGATTTGTTTTTAAATTAAGTTAATTTCGATATTAAATATTTTCGAATGCAAAAAGGGGAGGCTTTCGCCTCCCCTTTAATTGGATTATTGGGGATTAAGTTTTAGTGTTTGGTAATCAAAACGGCCGGCAAAATCGAAGCGTCGATATTTGCGTTCCAGTTGTTGGTATTCCATCCGCCGGGTATGACTAAAGCAGAAGCGAACCAGCCGCCATTGATAGCGCCCGACGAATTGTAAAATTTAATCCTATTACCGGAAACTGTGGGACTTGATATTAACGCCCCGCTAAATGACGCCACATATAAGCCGATATTGGTAAATGATTGCGAAACACCATATACCAGGTTATTGGTAATAGCATTAAGGCTGCCTCCTGAAATTGCTATTCCGTATTGCCCGGGGTTAACTAGGGTGTTGCCATCAGCTTTCTGGTATGCACCGCCACAATCTCCAAGCATTATACCGCCACCGCTGGCGCTGGGTCCGCCGCCTCGTATCTGGTTACCGCACACAGTAATAGGGCTTGTGGCTGTTCCATAAGATTGGTACAAGCTAATCGCGTCTTCAGGATTGCTTTGTCCTAATATATTTTCGCATTTATTGCTGTTTATCTGGTTATTAGCGCCATTTACATTGTTAAATTGAATAAACTGCCCGCGGGGGGATGGTCCTTTCATATTTAAAAATTGATTGCTGTTAACAACAATACCGCCTTTCGACGCATGATCAACATAAACACCGGTGCTTACGTTAGTGAAATAATTGCCCATGACCGTGATATTGTAACAATTATAAAGGTTTATACCCACGTTGGTGGAGTTGTATAATTTACAATTGGTTATCTGAATGTCGTGACAATTGTTTAAACAAATTGCTATAGCGTTGCCTCCTACTATCGCTTTACCGTTTATTGTAATATTACTTACATTGTTTAGTGTAATTACGGGTGATGCCAAATAGGTTTGAGTGCCTGTGCTGCTGGTGGCAAGGGAAACCGATAGCTTGGCGGCGCTTCCGGTGTCTGAAATAACTGCGGTTGAAATTGGCGGAACCACCGCATCCTCTTTTTTACAAGAGAACAAAAAGGTCGTAAAAAAAACGACTGCTAACGGCACAAAGCGGTGCCAGCATGGATTTTTTGGGTTCATGTTTAAATCAATTAGTTTAACAAATATAATGAACCTTCTACGATTTGTCCATGCCAAAAGTTAATAAAATATCACTTTTTTTAATTTTATTTCTTAAAAATTGTTTAAATTGTTGATTTTGAGTTAAATAATTTCTCACAACAATTGAGAATAGTTAACTGAGAAAAAATTTATGTGTATTGTTTGAGCTACATAAAAACTAAAAAAAGGACATATCAATTTTCTTACCAGTATACATGGTTTAAATTTTGAGAAAATGAATTAACTTAATTGATTATTATTTTCGGAAGAATATTTGAACCAATGGGTGCTCCCCAGGTATTTGTTTCCCAGCCGGCCGGCGTTGATGTATTAGGCCCGATCCATGAGTTATTTGACTTTTGGTTACTATTAAAATAATTAACCTTGTTTAGTTTTACTGTGCTATTTGTGCATACGGCGCCATTATATCCCGCTACATATAGTCCCACATTTGTAAACCGCTGCGCACGGCCGTATATAATATTTCCAATTATGGAGTTTCTGTCGCCTCCTGAAATTGCGATTCCGTATTGCCCGGGGTCGACAAGTATATTATTTAGAGCGATTTGATAAGATCCGCCACTGTCGCCCAGCATTATGCCGCCGCCACTTTTGCTCGGCCCGCCACCTCTTATCCGGTTGCCTTTCACCATAATAGGGCTCAAGGATGTGCCGTTGCTTTTGTAGAGATTAATTGCGTCCTCCGGGTTGCTTCTTCCAGCGATATTTTCACACTTATTGTGGTAAATTTCGTTACCGGGCCCGTTTACATTATTAAACTGCACGCATTGCCCGCGCGGATAGGGTCCCTGCATGTTAAGAAATTGGTTGTTGTCGACGATGATTCGTCCCTGGTACACGTTCTCGACATACACGCCGGTGCTTACATTCCTGAATTGGTTGTTCTGTATATTAACGCTGTAGCAATTGAATAAACTAATACCCGTTTGAGCGGAGCAGGAAAGTTTATTGTGGATAATTGTAATATTGTAACATTTATACAATACGATACATGGGATTGGCCCGCCGATAATATTTTCGCCTTTTATGATGAGGTCATGCGCACCTGTAAGCCGAATTCCTTTCGAGTGGTCGCGGGGGTGATGAAAAATAGTGGCCTGTGTATGTGGAGAGGGGGTAGTATTGGCTGCAACCGGTGTCCTCGAGCCTTTTTGATGAATTGCATTAGTCGCCCCTGATAAAAAAAAGAAAACACCTACGGCAAAAAGCACCAAAATCGGGACAAGTCTGAAGAATATTTTTTGGGGGCTCACCAGGATGGTTTTTAAGTTTTACACAAAAATGGATTTAGTTTAACTGTTTCTCAACCAGCTACAACCGTTATTCCACTGCGTTATAGCACCATAAATATCGGGAAAATAATTTAATGATAAATTATTAAATGATATTTGCCATCCGTTAACCCAATTATCCTCAAACTTAAGCGCATGTTAAAAGCATTCGGACGAGCGGTATTTATTACAACTATTTTGTTTTTAGCAGGAGCGGCAATATGGTACCACCCGATTATCTCTATAGTTGTCATATTTGTCTTTTGGCTTACATTCATGTTTTTCGTTGATCCCCCGGAAAATTGGGACTAACACAATTTTTTTAAATTTCACCCGTTTAAGGCAAGTAATTAATAAATAGTTAATTTAATAGCGTAAAATTTCTCAAAAAATATAAAATAAATAATTATGACGAAATAAAACAATTTTAAGGTACATTTGTATCGATAAATTTTTGATAAACTTAAATGTAACTTATGAGAAGAAAATGCTTGTTTCTATTGGTCGCAGTTTTAGCAACCTATTCCTGCTCGAAAAACCAAATCGGTCCCAAATCAAATCCTCAAACCGATTCGTCACTTAAGTCCATCACATTCCCTTCAATTGCACAATCCCTTAACGCAACCTATTACACGCAATCGAGTGTGATTAATATAGACGGTGCGCATAACATTACTATTAGCGGCAAAACAATCATTGGTGGGTCGGCCCCAGCTATCACCCTAACCAACTGTCACGACATACATATCACCCAAAATTCGTTATCTAATTCTACAAACGTTGGAATTTACCTATATCATTGCTATAACATCACGGTCGACTATAATTATATAGCTAATGTTTCAACAGGCGTTTATGTCGATCATCCTACCGGCGGCGGGACCGTTGTTAACAATAATCAAATGTTAAACATGGTTGGGCCTTTTCCCCGCGGGCAATTCGTACAGTTTAACACCGTAAAGGGTGACGGTAACCAAATTAAATACAATAAATTGCAAAATGTATTAGGAAAAAGCTTCAGCCAGGAGGCGATAAATGTGTACATGTCTAATGGTACGGCCTCGAGCCCTATCGAAGTGGTTGGTAACTGGATAAGGGGCGGCGGCCCCGGTGGCGCCAGTGGCGGAATTCAGTTGGGTGACACGGGCGGTTCATATGAGGTGGCCTCCGACAATATTATCGTCGATCCCGGGCAAATGGGGCTGTCAATTTCCGGTGGCGACCATATTTCGTTTATTAACAATACAGTTTACGCCAAAGCGCAGTACTTTACCAATGTAGGTATTGTGGTCTGGGGCCAGGCAGGTTCTTCGGTTACCAATTCAACGGTTAGTGGCAATAAAATTAATTTTAAAAATTCAAGTAATGTTGAAAATGATAACTGGATAGCTTCCGGAAATCCGACGCCTGCAGGATGGGGAACAAACTCATGGGGCGCAAGTATTAGTTCTACTATTCTGCCTTCAAATATAATTTCGGCATCCGCAGCAACTGCACCTTTGCAGGCTGCCAGCACTGGGAGTACATCAGGTTCCGGGACATTAACTTCCGGAACAGCCTCTGCACCTATCGTAATGAGCGGTAAAAATAATATTACCATAACAAGTCTTACAATTACCGGTGGCAGTTCCCCCTGTATTAAATTAACAAATTGTATGAATGTTTACATAACGCTTTGTAATCTTCAAAATTCAACCGATGTAGGTATCGAACTGAATAACTGCGCAAATGTGACAATTGAAAAAAACAATATTTCAAACGTGGCGGCAGGAATCGTCGCCAACAACTGTCCGAGTGGAGGTATTAGTATTTATACCAACCAAATGCAGAACATGCAGGGCCCTGCGCATAGCGGCGCCTTTGTTCAGTTTGTTAACGTAAATGGCGGTAACAATAATATCAGCTATAACAAGCTTCAAAATGTTTTGGGGAGCAGCGATTCGCAAAACGAGATTGACCTGGTTAACAGTAATGGTACGTCCACTAATCCCATAACACTGGATGGTAACTGGATAAGAGGGGGCGGGCCAAATAGCTCCGGCGGCGGCATTTGCCTGGGTGAAGGCGGTGGATCATACCAACTGGCTAAAAATAACATTTTGGCTGACCCGGGACAATTCGGAATGGCTATAATTGGCGGTAGTCATATGTCGATTACTAATAACACGGTGTACGGCAAACGGCAGTCGTTCACCAATGTGGGTGTTTTTGTGTGGGGGCAAAATGGCGCTATTACAGGTAGCGTGGTTAGTGGTAATAAGGTCAATTTTACTAATAGTAGCAATTACGAAAACCATAAATGGCTGGCGGATGGGCAACCCGCGCCGTCCGGATGGGATTCAAACACCTGGGGAGCCGATATTGACGAGTCAGTATTACCTTCAAGCATAGTTTCTCTTTAAACCGGCTTGACCATAAGGGACGGCCGCGACTGATCCGGGGCAATAAATACCCAAGTTGACCTGTGAAACTGGGATAGGGTTATAATCTCGGTTTTAAAGAAAATTATTTGCGAACGATAATTAAAAGCCGGGTACAAGCCCGGCTTTATTTTGAATAAATAGTTCTAAAATTGCTCGCAAATTTCAACAGCTCTTTTTTTGTTTTTTTAATGCAGTAATAAATAATAATTCGCTTCGAGCCGGACGAAAAATACGATAACATCAGCGTAGTGCACAGAAGGCTGGAGCCCATTGATTGAGTTTAAAACCTGAACTATCCAGGAAGTGAAGTATGTATTGCAGGTATTTTTTCAATACCACAACAGTTTGTCAGCTAATTTGCCTGATTATATTATAAATGTATACGTAAAATTTGTTTTCGCGCAGGTTTTAACTGCGAATGTATTTGCTTTTCAGGTAATTAACTTTATTAGAAATTAAAACAACAGAAATGAATTTGTCTTAATCTTTACACAATTGATTTTCCTTAGTATTAAATATTGGTCACTATTTCTATTTTTTTGAACATTATATTTCAAACTTTCGTATAACACAGGCATAATTATATGAGCAAAATTTTAATGTTGAAAATATTTTTAAGGGCCTTAATGGTTGTAGTATTTATTGTTGCCTTCGTGGTCATCTTTTTACAGTGCCCGCTGCTGACATTATCTGCACTATGTCTGTCGTGGTTTGTATTAATGTTTCAGCTCGATCCGCCATCGCAATGGGGTAATTAAGACCTGTTGGGTTATTGGCTGTTTAGCGTATATGTGTGGTGTAATTCAACAGTCATTGCCATTATTCGCCAATGTGAATAAAAAAAAAGAAACTCTTCTATTTTTATTTTACGCAACATACTTTGCCTGCTTTTTAGCGCTATCCTTTATAAACCAAATATCCCACACAACCCAACCCAGTAATGTCGTTAATAAGTTCGCTAAATGATTAGCTTCCCTCCGTGAAAAAGATAACTCGATAGCTTTCAACTTGTAAACAGCGACTACAGAAAGGTTAAAGCTCTCTTTATAGCCTTCTGCCTGCCTGAAGCAGATGCCTGACAGCGCTATTTAATTCATACGAGACATCTCGTTTTACTAATTGTTTACCGTTAATTTTTCCCGGCCAGCTACGTCGTTAACGCCGCTTTTCTTCAATGGAAACTGTTGATAACTGCTGTGGGGGAAAATTTGGAAATTTTGTGGAACACTTTTTGTATTCCTGTGTCAATAATTAACTAAATATAAAATCATTTAATAATAAGATATAATAATTTCAAATAATAAAAATGATTTTAATAATTGGGTTAATAAATTAGCAAATCGATGAAACGATGAGTTAAATGAAACTAAAAAAACAATCACCCAATTACATTAACATAACCTACTATATCTGCCATGTACTATCTACCAAATTCCTTTATGGGCTATAATCTGTTTAGCGGTAATTTAAATAGCATACCCGATTCAACCAAAACAGTTATCAATACTATTAATCAATATTCCTTTTGTGTTGCAGAACGCGATGAGGAATTTATGAAAGCACTTAAAAGCTCCGACATCCTTTTGCCCGATGGTATTGGAATAGTAGCAGCAGTAAAAAGCATCACCGGTTACAATTTAAAAAAGATATCAGGCACCGATCTTCACGAAAACCTGCTGGAAAGAATGGATGGCCGGAAAGGAAGATGTTTTTATCTGGGATCTAGCGAGAATACTTTGAATAAAATTAGAGAAAGGCTTACGGTTGAATATCCAAATATCACATTCGAAACCTTTTCCCCAAGTTATAAAGATCAATTCAGTGAAAAAGAAAATAGCGAAATGATAGCGGCTATAAATGCATTTAAGCCTGACGTATTATTTGTGGGTATGACTGCGCCCAAACAGGAGAAATGGGTGACAGCACATAAAACTGAAATCGACGCGAAAATTATTTGTTCTATCGGCGCGGTTTTCGATTTCTACGCGGGCACGGTTAAACGGCCTTCGGAATTCTGGATCAATCTCGGGCTCGAATGGTTTATACGTTTATGCAAAGAACCAAAAAGAATGTGGAAAAGATACGTTTACTACGGTCCCATTTTTGCATGGGCGTTGCTGAAAGAAAAGTTAACAGCTGATTTGCAAGAAATGCCATTGATTTACAGCAAAGAACCTAAATAGCCTGTCTTGTTATATTGAAAATATTATGATAAAACTTTAAAAAAAATTCTAACAAAACATCGTCATGAACCCCAAGAATCAAAGTTTGCAAAAATCGTTTTTAGCGTTAGCAGACCTCGTTGCATTAAATATCTTAAATCTTACTTTACTGTTTTATGTAAACAAACACACAACAGATCTCTACCTTTTTACCATATTCTGCATCTTTTCCAACCTCGTATGGATGATTTGTTCTTATTCATCGGCGATGTATCAAAATAACAAGTTATCAAATTTTAGGCGGTTAGCGACAAAGACGTTGGGCGCCTTCATTTTTTATAACTGTTTTTTAATAGTCTTTGCCTATGTGGGGTTGCACAAATTTACGAATACCTACATCATTTTTGATCAATTTGGTTTTGCCTTATTCTTACTCATAAGTCGCTTGTCATATATTCTATTTATGAACTATCTTTTAAATACTAGTGAATACAGGAAAAAGATTGCATTTATAGGCTCTAATAAAAACGTAACAAGACTTATCGAGCATTTCAGGGAAAATCACGGTTCGACGGTCATTGCCGGTATTTTCGGCGAAAGTAGCGACAATAATCAGGGTATACCACTTTTGGGAGCAATTAAGGATTGCGTGAGTTATGCAGTGGAGAATAAAATAAACGAAATTTACTCCACTTTGTCGCCAACCACATATCCGGCCCTTTACCAACTTGCCGAAACTGCAGAGAAATCATTTATTAGGTTCAAATTCGTACCTGATTTGACTGAATTTGCCGGACAAACAGGCCGAATCGAATTTATTGAAGACACACCTGTGATATCGCTGCGAAATGAACCACTAGCTGATGTATCCGGCCAGGTAGTAAAAAGGTTATTTGACATGGTATTTTCGAGTTTGGTGACAATATTCATCCTTTCATGGCTTATTCCCATTCTTGCGATATTAATAAAGCTCGACTCAAAAGGGCCGGTATTCTTTACCCAGTTACGTTCTGGAAAGAACAACGTTCCCTTCAAGGTTCTGAAATTAAGAACCTTGAGCGTAAACCCGGATGCTGACAGCGTGCAGGTTAGCCGCGGCGACAGCAGGATCACCAGGCTTGGCGCCTTCTTACGAAAATCGAACCTTGATGAGTTACCGCAATTTTTGAACGTATTAGTCGGCGATATGTCAGTTGTCGGGTCGCGCCCGCACATGTTAAAACACACGCTGGAGTATTCCCAGCTTTTTGATAATTACATGCTCCGTCATTACACAAAACCGGGAATTACCGGTTGGGCCCAGGTGAACGGCTACAGGGGCGAAATAAAGGAGCCTGAACAATTAAGAAAGCGTATCGAATACGATTTGTGGTATGCCGAGAATTGGAATATTTGGCTTGACTTTAAAATTGTTTACTTAACCGCATTTAAAACGTTAAGCGGCGATGAAAATGCGTTTTAATAAGTAGACTGCCATTATTGTTTATTCCCTTATCATCAAAACATGCTTATCCCCCAATTTTGCATACGTGGAATTGCAAAGCCGGCGATTAGTGATTTTGTAAAAATAATATTGTTTACGTTAAAACAATTACCTAAGTATATAGGTATATGTATTGTTTATAAAATAATTTATTTTAAGATAGAAAAAATTACACAAAATAAAAATGAGTAAAGTAGCATTAATCACGGGCATAACCGGGCAGGACGGCGCATATTTAGCGGAATTCCTACTGCAGAAAGGTTATATAGTACATGGCGTTAAAAGACGAAGCTCCCTGTTTAATACCGATAGGATTGACCATTTATACGAAGATCCGCATGAGCCCAACCGGAATTTTATTTTGCATTTCGGTGACCTGTCCGATTCGACAAACCTCATCAGGATTATTCAGCAAGTGCAGCCCGACGAAATATATAATTTGGGCGCGATGTCTCACGTTAAAGTGAGTTTCGATACGCCGGAATATACAGCAAATGTTGACGGTATAGGCACGCTGCGCGTTTTAGAGGCGGTAAGGATTTTGGGGTTGGCTAAAAAAACCAAAATATACCAAGCTTCCACTTCTGAATTGTATGGTTTGGTGCAGGCTGTTCCTCAGAGCGAAACAACGCCGTTTTATCCCCGTTCACCTTATGCGGTTGCAAAACTTTACGGCTATTGGATTACTGTAAATTATAGAGAGGCATACGGCTTGTTTGCGTGTAATGGCATATTATTTAACCACGAAAGTCCGTTGCGCGGGGAAACCTTCGTTACCCGCAAGATCTCGAGGGGCGCGGCGAAAATTGCGATGGGTTTGCAGGAGAAGCTTTACCTGGGTAACCTTGACGCAAAACGCGATTGGGGACATGCCAAAGACTACGTGGAAGCCATGTATTTAATACTGCAACAGGACACACCGGAAGATTTTGTTATTGCAACAGGTATTACAACTACCGTAAGGGAATTTGTAAGGTTAGCCTTTGAAGTGCTGGGTATTTCTATTGATTTCCGGGGCGAAGGGGTTGATGAAAAAGGTTATGTCGCCGCTTGCAGCAATCCTGACTATTTACTGGCCGAAGGTACAGAAGTAATCTGCGTGGACAGCAAATATTTCCGTCCGACAGAAGTTGATCTCTTAATTGGCGACCCCACAAAGTGCCAGCAAAAATTAGGATGGAAGCCAAAGTACGATTTGAAAGGTTTGGTAAATGAAATGGTCAATGCGGATGTTGAGTTATTTGAGAGAGAAAAATTGCTGAAGAATTCAGGCTTTCTTATTAAAAATCAATACGAGTAGTAAAAAACGCGCAAATTATTTTTCTGCAATTATTACATTATTATTTACACGCATGTTAACTGCTATCTTAAATACCAACACTGATGACGATCACCTTATAAGCGATTTCAATAACACCATCGTTCCGTATCCCAAAGAAAAAACGATCTTCCAGCCATTTGAAGAGCAGGTGCTTCGTTCACCTGATTCAATCGCTTTACGAAAAGGCCAGCACAGCCTTACTTACCAGGAATTAAACCATGCTGCAAATCGTTTAGCGCATTTTCTTATCGGGAATGGTATAGTCCCTGGGACAAACGTAGGCCTTCTTGTGTCACGCGGTTTCGACATGATAACCGGAATGTTGGGTATATTAAAAGCCGGGGCTGCCTATGTGCCAATCGATCCGGAATACCCGGTAGACAGGCAGGAATACATCGTCAGGCAGTCGGGATTGAGACTTGTAGTAGCAGACAAAGCTTACCCCTTAAAAAATGTAATTGGCCCCGAAAAACTTTTGCTCATTGGTGAAAGCGAACAAAATACGTTTATAAATACTAATCCGAACCTGGTTATAGATAGCTCGCAACTGGCCTATACTATTTATACCTCGGGTTCCACTGGCCGTCCTAAAGGCGTTATGATTGTGCACCATTCGGCTATCAATTTAATTTCGTGGGTTAATGAGCGTTTTAGCATTGGCTCCGACGACAGTCTTTTGTTTATTACGTCAATGTGTTTTGATCTGTCGGTATATGATATTTTTGGCATGTTGGCGGCCGGGGGCAAGGTGGTAATTGCTGAAAATGCCGAGATTCAAGATGTCAGGGTACTCCAGGATATGCTTGTTCGGTACAACATAACTTTTTGGGACTCAGTACCAACAACATTGGACTACCTGGTCAGGAACCTGGAACAAGATCGAAAGGGGTATCGCTACAATGGGTTGAAAACAATTTTTATGAGTGGCGACTGGATCCCTGTGAGCTTACCCTCCCGCATAAAGAAGTTTTTTCCGGAGACCCAGGTTGTTAGCCTCGGCGGTGCAACCGAGGCAACTGTTTGGTCAAATTATTTTATAGTTGAACAAACAAAAAAGGATTGGAAAAGCATTCCTTACGGGCGACCTATAAACAATAATTTCTTTTACATACTCGATGACAACTTAAGCCCGGTACAGATGGGCGAAACAGGAGACTTATACATTGGTGGTGCAGGTGTTGCCTGCGGCTATGCTAACGATCCCGAGAAAACTGATGCGTCATTTATGCCTGATCCGTTTAACGATACGGCTGGCGGGATGATGTACCGAACCGGCGATTTGGGGAGAATGATGCCTGATTACAATATGGAATTTTTAGGCAGAAAAGATAACCAGGTTAAGATAAACGGATTCCGTGTTGAGTTAGGCGAAATTGAAAGCGTTCTGAATAGCTGTGAAGCCGTTTACAATGCTATAGTGCTGGCAAATGAAGGAACAGATGGCAATAAAAGATTGGTAGCTTATGTTATGCCCAAGGGACGGTTTGAAAAGCAGCTATTTGCGGATTTTTTAAGAACCAAGCTGCCTGAGTATATGATACCAGGTACATGGGTGGAATTGGAAAGTCTGCCATTAAATTCAAACGGCAAAATAGACAGAAAAGCATTGCCCGAACACCGGGAAGTACATGATGCGAGAAAAATTCTTTTGGAGCCTGCCACCGAAACAGAAAAAATGCTGACAGTTATCTGGAAGGGTTGCATAGGGATTAGTGAATGCAGTATTGACGATAACTTTTTTGCGTTGGGGGGCCACTCGCTGATGGCAGTTCAAATCCTATCAAAAATTGAAAAAAAGATAGGAAAAAAAATGCAGTTGGCAGTTCTTTTTAAGCATCCGGATATCCGTTCATTAGCAGCCTTTATAGAGAATGAAAAAAAGGAGATAATTTATAAATCCCTGGTTGCTATCAAACCGTCAGGAAGCAAAACCCCTTTGTACATCATCCATGGTGAGGGTTTAAACGTGCTCAATTTTAGCAGCCTGGCTGAATATATGGACGAAGAACGACCAATATTTGGATTACAAGCGCGAGCGTTAAATGGCGAAGATGCGCCGGAGGAAACGATACAACAGATAGCAGCATATTACCTGGGCGAAATATTGCAACATAATCCCAATGGCCCTTACTTAATCGCAGGCTATTCTTTCGGGGGCTATGTGGCGGTTGAAATAGAAAAGCAAATGGAGGCTATGGGTAAAACTATCCAGATGCTTATTATGTTTGATACTGATGCTGAGAAGACGGAATATAAAGATTGGTATTATCTTTTTCCAAGAAAGGTAAAAAGGAATTTTCCCATCTTCATATCCTTCCTTAAGTCGGTTTTGAAACACCCTGTCGCAACATTTAAAAGGCAGTTTGCAAACCATCCACCCAGTTTTCTGTCAAACTACTTTTATAGAAAGGATTCAAAAGGCTTTTTTCAACTAATTAAAAAAATAAAGGAAAAGCATTTGGTAGCATTCCGGAACTATAAAATGGAGCCGTTCAACAATAAAGTTTACCTGTTTAAAGCAAAAATTTGCGTTCATTATGTTAATGATGCCGCCTTTCTTGGCTGGAAAAATTACGCTAAAAAGGACGTGGAACTTTTTGAAGTACCCGGCGACCACCTTTCCATGTTGTTAACGCCTCAGGTGGAACAGTTCGCCGGTGTATTAGAAAAAACGTTAGACAAATATGATGGCGCTGGCCGCGAACTGAAACACTATAATGGAATGCACATTGTTAACGCATAATATTAAATCAAAATGATTGTACCCATTACCACAGGAAATTTTGACGACTGTGTTTTAGCTTATTTAAAGGCATATAACTGCCCCCCATGGAACTATCATTGGACCCACGAAAAGGCCAATGAGTACCTTTTGGAATATATGAGTTGTAAGCAATTTGTGGGCTTTGCTTTATACGAAGAAAATACGGTTGTTGCGGCAGTATTTGCCCACGGTAAAACATGGTGGACTGACAAACAGCTTATGATAGACGAATTTTTTGTTTCACGTGAAAAACAAAGGATGGGTTATGGCCAGCAAATGTTGGCGCACTGCGATAAGTATGCGTCTGCCAATCAAATCAGTTCAGTTGTGTTAATGACGAGTAAATATATGCCCTCCTATAAATTTTATGATAAGTCGGGATATACAACCGCAGAACAATATGTTTTTATGTTTAAGCAACTTCAAGGTTAATAATTCAAAGGCAGGACTACGTATAGAATTAAATACCATATGACATAAAAAAATGCAGAAAGCATTTAGCAACAAAATATTGTAGGCAGGCAAATATTATGATAAATCCCAATAGAGTCGATAAAGGGCTGTTAAGTGCAAGCACGCTATACATGGCACATCCTTTGTTTAACATATTGGCAACAACTACTTATAAAAATTATTTAATTACTTACTAAGATATAAGGCATTACCGCCATATATCTCAGTAAAATAATACATGTGCACAATCCTATGAAAAAGAATTTTCCGCTCCCCGCTCTTATCGTTTTAATATTATTTATTTCGTCCTGTGGACTTTACAGGGATAAAGGATATAAACAAGTTTCTTATTACCAAGACGTTAACCGCACTGAAACTACTGAAGCTATTACGAATTTTCAGCCCCTGAAAATTCAGACAGGAGATTTATTGGGAATTAACGTAAATAGCCTAAGCGAATCTTCCTCGGTATTTAACACCAGCATAAACCGCGTGAATGGTAATGGCCTTGATGCAGCCACCGCAAACCCCATATATGGTTTTAGGGTTGATGCCGCAGGGCAGGTACAATTACCATTAGTAGGGGGAATGCATGTAGCGGGCTTAACGACTGATGATGTAGCTAAGAATCTGACAGCTAAGCTGCAAGACTACCTTAAAAGCCCTATTGTAAATGTACGCGTACTCAATTTTAAAATATCCGTTCTTGGGGACGTGCTGAAACCCGACAGTTATACCATACAAAATGAACACATAAATATAAACGAGGCGCTAAGCCTGGCGGGCGACTTGACCATTACCGCTAAAAGAACAAATGTTTTGCTGGTTCGCGAGGAGAATGGCCAACGCCATTTTGTTACTATTGACTTAACGAAAAAGGATGTTTTTGACTCACCTTATTACTACTTGCATAACAATGATGTTATTTATGTAGATGCAGACAAAACGAAATATGATAACGTTGCGCGTAGCTATAAAACCAACACTTTCGTTATTTCATCAGCCGTTGCTGTGCTGGCAATATTAGCATCTGCGTTTTTTGTATATCATAAATAGCTTATTATCATTCTATATCCTCAATTTAAAAGTTATGAATAATAAGCAATCTGGAAATAATGCCGCGCCGAAACCTGCGCCGGGCGATGAGCCTATAAATATACGGGCGATTTTAATACGATATTTTAGTTATTGGCCGTTGTTTGCTATTTGTTTGGTGGTTGCATTGGCAATTGCTTTTGCTTATACTAAATATGACGCATCCCCATCAGACGTCATGGCAACGCTGATGATCCAGGACCATAATGCACAACCCAATGAACAAAAATCGTCACTTGTCGAATTTCAGGCACTTGAACAGGTTAACGCACCAAAAGTGGTTGAAAACGAAATTGAAGTGTTACGGTCAAATCAATTGATAAAAGACGTTGTAAATTATTTTCAATTGTGGGCTGACTATAAATTAAAAGGTGGCATTATTAAGGATCAGGACCTTTACGGAAAAAGCCCGGTAAAGATTAATTTAATTGAAGGCAGCACCCCTGTCCCCACGCAAAAGATCAATCTGCGCGTTTCGGATACAAATGGTTATTTACTTTTAGGAGTCAATGGCAAAACAACAAAACATCGCTACAGCGATACCATAAGCAACTTGGGATGTACCTGGACAATAACCAAAACCCCTAATCTCGTTCATTATATTGGCGATGAAATCCAGGTAAAGGCTACTGATCCGGAAGCAACGGTGTTGGGTTACCAAAATCGCCTGAAAATTGAATCACAGGAAAAACCCGCTACTGTTGTTAATATATCCCTGAGCGACCCTAATGTTAAAAAAGCAGAAGACTTTATTAATTACCTGATATATTTTTATAAACAAGCAGATTTAGCCGAGAAAGGTAAAATCACAAAAAGCACTCTCGAATTTATCGACAACAGGATTGCTTCACTGTCCGGGCAACTAAATAGCGCCGAAACTAACATCGAAGGGTTCCGCAGCGCAAATGGTTTGACTGATATTAATGCCCAATCGCAAATGTATCTCCAGGGCATCCAATCAAACGGCGAAAAATTGAACGAGATTAACACGCAGCTAAACGTGATTAATAAACTAGAAAACTACCTGAATGACGCAGGAAATAACAATAGCAGCATCCCATCGACTGTAGGTATCGCTGACCAGCATTTATCTGATCTGGTTCAAAAATTATCTGACGTGGAGTTGGAAAGAAACAGAATGCTTGCTACCACTCCTGAAAAAAATCCGTCCTTCGACCCGATAAATAAGCAGATAACGCTTTTGAAGCAGGAGATTAAAGACGGCATAGCAGGAATTAAATCTTCACTTGGCACTATGCAAAAGTCGGTTGAATCATATAAGTCAAATATTCAGTCGTCTATAAAAACGGTGCCTGTACAGGAACACCAGTTGGCCGGCATGAGCCGCCAGCAGTCAACCAAATCATCGTTATACGATTATTTATTGCAGCAACGTGAAGCCATCTCGCTTACCTACGCATCGTCCGCATCAGCAGTTCGTTTAGTGGATGCAGCTCATATCCTGCCGGTAAAAGCATCGAAAAGATTTATACCATTTGGCATAGCGCTGTTAATGGGATTGATTTTTCCCGCAGGTTTTATTTATAGCAGGGATTTAATCAAGAATAGTGTTACCAGTCGCAAAGTGATAGAACAAGCTACGGCGGTGCCGGTAATTGCTGAATTTAGTTTCATAAAGTTGCCTTCTGAAATCGCTTTCGCAAACAGGGAAAATCCCGAAAGTTTCCCCTTGATTGAGCAATACAGGCATCTGCGTACACAAATTAACCTGCTGAATGATATGTCCGATAAGGGATACGTTGTTTTGTTGACCTCAAGTGTGGCAAATGAGGGTAAAAGCATGGTTGGCAGCAACCTGGCCGTTGCCCTGGCGAGTACCGGTAAAAAAACGTTGCTGGTAGAAATGGATATTTATAAACCTGCCATCTCCAAAATATTCGGGTTGTCGCAGTCAGGAGGCATAACCGGCTACTTAAGTGGCCGCACCACCCTTAAAGAGCTGGTGCAGCCTGTGGCCCTTTACCCTAATTTGAGTATTATCGGCAGCGGTGCATTTGTCGATAATTTTTCCGAATTATTAGACCAGGACTTGTTTGGCGATTTAGTAACTAAACTTAGAACAGTGTACGATTATATTTTATTTGATACTCCCCCGGTTCACGCTATTAACGATGCTTATATTATTGCCAATCATTGTGACCTGACTTTATATGTTGTACGGTTTAACCATACGTCGAATTCGCTTTTGCCTTTTATACACAAACTTAATGCAAATGAAAGTTTGCCGAACATGAAAATTGTTTTTAATGGCCTGGTAAACGGGCGCGACGGCGAGGGATTTAAGTATGAAAACTATTATAAACGCCCGACGAGTTAAGGATGTATTACTTTATAACCTTCCTTTTTGTGTTGCTTGCCGGAAAAGCCACATTTTTCGACGACGTTAACGCCTGTTGGTTTATTATTGAAGGCATTATTCTGTGGGTAGGGCTCCACAAACAGCGCATAACGAAAAATGATGTGCAGCTATTTGTTAAGTTCGCGCTGCTTTACGTGGGTTTCTGTACCTTCAGGTCGTTTTTTTTAACCGGCTTGCCTATAAAATATTGGCTTAACGATGTCGTATTTCTTTTTAAGTTCATCCTTCCCAGTTTTTTATTTTGCGCTGTTTTAAAAGAAAAGGCGGTTTACTATTTAACGCAGGTGATGATAGATTTAGCCATTTTATCTTTGCCGCTATATTGCCTGCAGCTTATATCGGGCGACTTGGTTTACAACATTGGCAAAGCCATCAACCTGCCTTATGCCCACTTCAACGGGTATGTTAATATGTTTGTGTTTACCTATGTAAAAAATCATGCTATCCGCAATTCAGGCTTCTCGTGGGAGCCGGGGGCCTTCGGCTTTATGCTGATAATGATGCTCATGCTGCATTGGCTTAATAATAATTTCAAATATGATACCAGGGCAAAGTTGGTAACCATAGCTATTATTACTACGCTGTCAACAACAACGTACATAGCTTTTGCTATTATGATTTTGATTTATTGCCGGGCAAAAGGCGTTCGCATTACTACACTGCTAATTTTTATTGCGCCTTTTTTATGTGTTGCCGTTGTTTCCCTGCCATTTTTGTTCGACAAGATTTTGGATACCTATAATAAAGATATGCTGGATATTAAGAATATCCATACACTTAGTGCAACTTATATCGAAATGGGTCGGGTGATGCCGCTCAACAGGTTTGGCAGTATGCTTTTTCTAATTGATACATTTGGTAATAAGTTGTTTTTCGGTGTCTCTAATTCATATAAAGAGACTGTCCAGCTATTGCATAATATCAGCATCTCTAATGGAATTTTTGCGTTTTGCGCCCAGTTCGGGGTGGTAGGCCTTGGCTGTCTTTTTTATCGGGCCTACAAGTTCTTTCGAAAGTACATTACAGCTGAACTGGCAATATATTGTTTAATCGTGATATTGGTGCTTGGGTTTGGCGAGTGTATTTATTTATCGTCGCTTTTGCTTGCCTTCCTTTTTCTATATCATTACGCACGACCGGAAACTACTACGGAAGAAGTTTCAGAAAACGATACTTATGAATACGCAACCACCGAAAGGCCGGCATACAACTTATAATTTTAAGAATTAATATTTTATGAAAGTTTTATGGTTCTCATTATCACCGGGTTTAGCTGATGCCTATCTGAACAACAATTACGAAGGCATTGGCTGGGTAAAAAGCCTCGAGCGCAATGTTCAGGACAAAGTGGAGCTTTCAGTCGCATTTTATCACCACGCTGATATAGCCCCATTTACCTATGGTGCAACAAGGTATTATCCCATTAAACAATACCGCCGCGGTAAGCTGTCAAAAATATTCAGGCGGTTGACAAATGGTACTGAACCCGATAGCGATATAAACGCATTCTTGAAAATAATTGAAGAGGCAAAGCCCGATATCATTCATATTCATGGCACAGAAGGTCCATTCGGCCTAATCCAAAAATATGTCGATATCCCCACGGTGATATCGATACAGGGGACAATTATTGTTTATCGATATAAGTTTTTTTCGAGAATATCCCGTACAGATATTGTTAGGTACTCCTATTTCAAAAGTTTTCTGCTATCGCGATCCTTCCTGAATGTTTATAAAGTATTTGCGAAGGTTGCGGAGAGAGAGCAGGAAATATATTCGCATTCCAAAAATTTTATCGGCCGCACTGCGTGGGACCGAAGGGTGACTAAGATTTTAGCGCCAGCGGCAAAATATTTTCACAATGATGAGATATTGAGAGATGCATTTTACAAATATGAAGGTGAATACAACAAAACAGGGCGCCTTATTATATTTACCACAACATGGCTAAATATTTACAAGGGATTGGAAACAATTTTGGATTGCGCAAATTTACTTGATACCAGTAACCTTGATTACGAATGGCACATTGCAGGCCTTAACCCAAACGATGAAGTGGTAAGGATTGCTGCTAAAAACACTAAAAGGCCGATCTCAAAGAATATCAAATTTATGGGAATGCTTAGCCAGGAGGCATTGGCCCAGGCGTTGCTGGAGGCGGGTATTTATGTTATGGCGTCGCATATAGAAAATAGTCCTAATAGTTTATGCGAGGCCCAGATGTTGGGGTTACCCTGTATAGCAACCAATGCGGGCGGCACCAATACCTTACTGGAGGATGGCAAGGATGGGATATTGATACAGGATGGCGACCCGTACGCAATGGCTGGCGCCATATTGGAAATGAATGAGAACTACGACCAGGCTATTACCTATGGTAAAAACGCCAGGCGGAAGGCACAGCTTCGGCACGACCAGGAGAAAATTACCGATGATTTGTTAAAAATATATGATGCTGTGCTTAACGAAACAGCAGTTCTTGAACTAAAAGGGAATTCATAATTGATTATGGTTCAATATTTTGAAAATACGACAGTAAATTAACGCTATTTTAAAACAACTGGTGATTTGATGGGTTTAGAAGGTAAATCGATAATAATAATGATGGGTAAATGATACTTCAGTCAAAACAAATGAAAATAGCCGTGCTCGGTTGTTCCTATAACCGTAAGAAAAAGACTACGCGGTTTTTAACCAGCCTTGTTAACCAGGAAGTGCCCTCAAATTACAAGATGGATATTTACCTGCTCGACGATAATTCTCCGGACGGAACGGGTGATTATGTCGAGGCGGAATTCCCTTCTGTAAACCTCGTTAGGGGATCCGGGTCGTTATTTTGGGCCGGGGGGATGCGTACCTTGTGGCAACATGTTTTAAACCTTGAAACATACGATTTCTTCCTGCTTTGTAATGATGACGTTGTGCTGTTTGACGGTGCTGTTGCGCGTTTGCTTGAAGCGCATAGCTTATCCGAACACCCGGGCAATATTATTTTGGGAACCGTGCAGGATAGCGAAGGCAGCATGATTACCTATGGCGGCCAAAAAATCATCAACAGGATGACCGGAGATACGGCTAACGTAGTTCCGGCTGCTGATATGCTTGTACCCTGCGAAATAGGCAATGCGAATATTATGCTGGTGGATAAAACAACTGTGGATACTATAGGGATATTATCCAGCTCGTACACACACGGCATTGCCGACTACGATTATACTTTAACCGCGTTGAGGAATGGCCTAAAAGTGTGGATAGGCCCGGGATACTATGGCATCTGCGATAACGACCATGTAATTACCTGGCTTCCGCAACGCACACCGCTGAAAAAAAGAATAGAATATTTATACAGCCCGAAAGGGCTGGCATATAACGAGCATATGGTGTATGTTAAAAGGCATTTTCCATTATCGGTACCCATAACCCACGTTAAACTTTGGGTAAAAACATTGTTCCCGATTATGTACGATGTATTTAAAAAAGATAAGAAGATTAAGTTATCTCCTTAGGGCCTGTTTGAAAATTATTGAAGGAAATCGTACGAGACGCCTCGACACATCGGGGCGTCTTCATTTACATCGGTTTTCACTCGGGGAATAAATACAGGTCACTTTTTACCGAACCGATTAATCATGCCATGATAAGTTCCAAGTATGACATTTTGTGCATAGGCAAACTTACCAGCCAATAAACACTTGAAAATAAACTTAAACGAATGAAAGCCATACTCCCGGGCGAAATCCGCTACCGGCTCGTTTAATCTCTTTCTCAATTCATTTCGAATAATAAATTTGTTTCTAAAATAATAGTAATAACTGGTTGGAGACGGCGTGACCCAGGGACCAAAACGGGATTTTATTATTGGTGGGAAATAATCTTTGATTAATACAGGTTTAGTAATACTGATAACATTGGTGTACCTGGAAGCGAGAAATCCGTAAAGTGTATCATCGCCGTTGATAAAGAAATCGGGATTAGGATAGCCGATTTTTTCCACTATTGACCTATGGATCAGCATACCTTCAAAACAAGCTACACTTATAAAGAAGTATTCTTTTTCTGCCAGGTCTGACAAAGCATCGCTGCCGTAACAAAAAGCGGTTTTAAAATCCATGAATCGTTCGATTATTTGCAATTCGCCGCCGCTTGTAACCTTTAAACCATGAATGCATTTGGAAACGTGCTTATAGTTCATTAGCAGTTCAAGCCCGTTTTCAAGGGGTTCCACATCATCGTCCATCACCCATATCCAATCAAAATCACCCTCATAAGCCTCTTTGATCCCCCGGTGGAAGCCGCCGGCACCTCCCAGGTTTGGTTGATTATAAACTATCAAATCAGTTTGCGATGCTAGCCATTCACCTGTGCCGTCTGTGCTATCATTGTTTATCACAATAATTGCATCAGGCTTCAACGTCTGCCTCCGTACCCCATCTATGCATTTTTTAAATAGCTCCAACCTATTATAAGTTACAACTACTATGGCTATTGATTCGCTCATTTTTTTAAACACTCCTATTTAACTTTATTTATTATCTCCGGCATCTCTTATAACCCCCAACGCCTCACCAATTACATGGTGCATATCCATATACCTGTACGTGGCCAACCGGCCCAGGAAAACATAATTGTTCAGCGTTTTAACTTCTTCCTGGTATTGTTCCAGTATTACCATGTCATCCTTTAAACGCTTGGGGTAATAGGGCACATCTTGCTCCTCAGTTTCCTTGCTGTACTCCTTAAAATACACCGTTTTTTCATGTTGTTCCCAGGGCGTAAAGTGCTTGTGTTCGTGCACCCTTGTAAACGGAACCTCAGGGTCGGCATAATTGATTACCGCATTCCCCTGGTAATCACCCTCAACTTCTCCGCGTTCAAAAAATACAGTACGATAGCTTAATCGTCCATACTTGTAATCAAAAAAGGCGTCTATCGGGCCGGTATAATATATTTGGTCATACTCGCTTGTATCAAAATCCTTGTTGAACTTCGTATTCAATTGTATTTCAATATTGGGCCGGTCCAGCATCTTTTCAAAAATTGCGGTATAGCCGTCTTTCGGTATCCCCTGGTAGGTTGAAGCGTAATAGTTGTCATTATAGTTGAAACGAACAGGTAAGCGCTTCAAAATAGAAGCCGGCAGCTCTGTTGGTTCGCAGCCCCATTGCTTTTTTGTGTACCCGTAAAAAAAAGCATTGTATAAATCGTTACCTAAAAATTTGAGTGCCTGTTCTTCGAAGTTTTTAGGTTCAACAATACTTTTGTCGCCCAGGTTTTCAATAAATTCTTTGCCTTCCTTTGGATTCAGCGTTTTACCAAAGAATTGGTTTATAGTATGCAAATTTACTGGCAGCGAGTAAATATTGCCTTTGTATTCCGCCTTTACCCTATTAGTATAAGGCATCATTTCGCAGAACTGC
The DNA here is from genome assembly GCF_024055575.1 of Mucilaginibacter flavidus. Taxonomy (GTDB): domain Bacteria; phylum Bacteroidota; class Bacteroidia; order Sphingobacteriales; family Sphingobacteriaceae; genus Mucilaginibacter; species Mucilaginibacter flavidus. The sequence continues at coordinate 133,595 of NZ_JAMXOE010000008.1, forward strand.
TGGATGTATTCCCAAACTTCTTTATTATCCGTATTGAATATGTGAGGACCATATTTGTGTATCATCACGCCTGTATCTTTTTCACGTTCGGTATAGCAATTCCCGCCAATATGCGCCCGTTCGTCAATTACAAGTATTTCGCAATCAGTTTTGCTTAGCTGTTCGGCTACTACAGCGCCTGAAAATCCCGCCCCTACTATTAAATATTTTTTCATTATTAATTTATAAATGCATTAATTTTTGTTAAACCGCGGAAAAACGGATTGAAACTGTAACATGATTTTTTTAGGATGAAAACCTGCCGGGTCAAATAAATTGATGCCTTGTTTTAGCAGAATAAAACCCATAGCCACGATAATAAAGCTCTCCGTAATCAGCAAGCTGAATGCCGAACCCAAACCACCAGCCCAGGGCACCAGCAATAAATTAGATGCAATGCTTACAACGGCGCCACACGCAGTAATACGCAGGAACGCTTTATCCATTTTAAGGTTCATCATAACCAATATGCCATACACATTACTGATTATTATTATAAGCGGTGTAACTGACAGGGTAATAAATATGGGTATACTGGGGGCGAATTTAGCGCCATAAAAAGCGCCAAGCACCCACGGCCCCAGGATAATCATGCCCAAAAAGCAAAATAATCCTACTATTGTAACTATTGGCAGCACTTTTCGCGCTGCGGCAATGCCTTCGTCTTTCCCTTTGCCAAATGCTGCGCCCACATAAGGAAAAAATGAGTTGGACAATGGAAGCGTGATAATGGCCTGGGCTATCTGTATAAACCTGATAGCGGCAGTATAATAACCTACTTGCATATCTCCTGCCAGACTTCCAAGTAGTACCGTGTTGGTAGTGGTATACAGGTTTATTACTATCGAAGAGAAAAATACAATACGCTCGTTTTTTAAAACTGTAAGTATTTGGTTTAACGATATCCTGATTATCTTGAGGCCATATTTGTGCATGGCATAGTGGAACGAATAATAGCCTATAATAATTTGTGTGACACCCGCTATCAGTGGTTGATAGAGATAGTCAGATTTTTGTCTTATCATCAACAAAACAACCACTGTGAAAATCAGCTTTATTATAACATCAAATACCGCAATCTTGTGCAAATCCTGCATGCCCTGGTAAAGCCAGTTGGGTGTAATAACCCATGATAGAAGTACAACATAGCTGTATATCATTATTTTCCATTCATTTCTGAACAATGGAAAAATGGCAAAACAAGCTAAAAATGCTATTAGCGTAAGCAAAAACAGTAATATTTTACTCCATAAAACTATGCTGAAAAGTTCCTCGATGTGTTTCTTATCATTCCTGTTTTGAGCTACCTCGCGGGTAGCAGTAAGGTCGAAGCCATAATTTACTATCAGTATGAAGTAACTTACTATCGCACTTGCGTAGTTGATAACACCGTATTTATCCGGACCGATTATCCTTACTATTATGGGGATGCTTATCATAGGCAGCACATAATTAGCTACCTGTACTGAAAATAAGCTGGAAATATTATTTAAGAGGATTTTCTTGTCCTTATCGATCATTTTTCGTGTAAACTTCAAACAGTCAACTAATATCTAATCACATTGTTTTACATCTTTTAAACCGATTAAGGGAATATAGGCTTTGACGTTTCGATCCATATTTGTCTATATGGCAAACATTTAAACCGCGCCATGGTTTGCTTAAAACCGATAACAACATGAAAGTTTTAATTATTCACAACGACCTGCGGGTATACTGGCGGCGGCGGCTATTTTTTTTGAGGGATTTTCTTGGATCAAAAGGAATTGAACTTTACGCAGTGGAGTTATTTGGAAAAGGCTCACCTTACAATTTCGAATCTTTTAACAAAACAGAATCGTGGTGGGATTGCCTTTTTCCCGATCAGAGCGATGCCGATCTTACAAAGCATCAAATAAAAGATAAGATATTTAGCAAGCTTGACGAAATTGATCCCGATGTGGTGATTGGCGGGTCAATCGTTTTTTATTCGGGCGCATTAGGCCTTCGATGGGCAAAACGCAATAAAAAGAAGTTCATCATGTTTGATGATGCAAAGCCGTCATGGGTGAAAAGAAATTTAATTGTACAAGGCGTAAAAGACCTGATCACCAACCAGATTGACGCCCTGTGGCTGCCCTCTGACGAGTATGACGCAGAGTACACCCTGTTATATAGCAAAAACAAAATAAAGTACCTATATGGGTACGATTGCATAGACAATGACCTTTTTCGGGTTGATGGGGCTAAACGCGTGGATACTAAAAAGATCATTACTGTGTCGCGCCTTGTTGAAAAGAAGAATGTAATAAGCTTACTGGAGGCATGGAAATTTGTAGAGGATAATGATGACAGTTATGCCCTTATAATTGTGGGTGACGGCCCCCTGCTTGGCGAGTTGCAGGACTACCAAAAGAGCCAGGGGTTAAAACGCGTGAATTTTTTGGGGGTAGCCGCAAATGAACAGATCCCAAAGATTTTGTTTGATGCAGATGCCTTTGTATCGCCCAGTTTATATGAAAGCTGGGGACTTGTTGTTAACGAGGCCATGGCCGCGGGCCTGCCTGTTTTATTGAGCACCAAAATAAACGCCGCATTCACCCTTTTGAAGGATGGGGAAAACGGCTACCTGTTTGATCCCTATGAGCCCGGCATACTGCAGAAAAAACTGCTGGAATTTATCAGGTTGCCCGAATTTGTTAAAAAGAAAATGTCTTTAAAGTCGCTTGAATTAATTAGCCAAATGGATTTTAATTATATGGGAAATGAGCTGCTACAGACGCTGAGCTTCTTTAAAACCAGGCCGTTTAAAAAAACATCGCTATTAGCTGGGGCTTTACTCAACCGGTGGTATGGACGGTACAATACAAAAGAGTGGGATAAAGTAGGTTAACTACCGTAACAACGATACATATCCCGATAGTACTTTATCGATGTTTTTTAGATCGATGACATAATAATAGGTGCCGGTAGGCATGGCTTGCCCGTTGTAGGTGCCGTCCCAGGGGATGCCGTAGCCATTTGAGAAATAAACGCGCTGACCCAACCGGTTAAAAATACTCACCGCGCAATTTTGGTAGTTGTCCAGAAACTGGATATGCCAGGTATCATTTATTCCATCGTTGTTTGGGGTGAAGGCATTTGGTATATGGTACGATGCAGTTATCGTGAGTTCACCCGGTAAATAAGTAATAATATAGTTCGGATCCGACGCGCTTGTGACCATAATCGGGTACTGGCCCGGCGGAGAATTCGTTGTTGCAGTTGTGTATATGGCAGGTGCCGCAGTTATTTGCGCCGGCCCTTCGCCGTTCACAAACCCGGAATAGGTTACGGTGAGTTCCGGGTTGGGCGCGCCATAAAGTTTCAACTGGTTATCAGCTGTGATAGTTAAGGGTGCAGGAGTAACATAAATGTTCCCCGGGATATAGTTGATAAGGTAATCGTCCGGATTGAATGCGCCAACAGGATTTGCAGCGGTTACGCACTGGTCACACGGTTGCAGTGGATAACTTGCATCTCCGCCTGTACCATAATATATTGAAACAGTGGAAATGGTTTCCCCGTTTTGCAAACCGGTAACTGTAAATGCTGTAGAGCCTGAATATTGAGTGAGTATTTGCCCGTAAGTTTTGGTAACATCCCCGGCTGTAATGGTCAATGGCGCCGGCTCCACTATAATGTTAGCTGAAACATGTATAATTGTATAGTTGTGCCCCCTGAAATTCCCACCGGTACCGGCTGCTACGGTAACACAATCTATATAAGTGCCGACACCATCGACTGCGGCGGCGCCTGTGCCGTATGCAATGGTAACAGAACCAATGGTTTCGCCATTTTGCAACCCGACAGATGTAAACGCGGCTGAACCGGATGTACCGGTAAGTGTTTGCCCATAAGCTTTAGTCACATCATTAGCAATTATACTTAAAGGTGCAGGGTTGACAATTATTTGCGCCCCCACGTAATTGATGTTGTAGTTGTCCGGATTAAATGTTCCGCCGGTTGCATTGGCAGCTGTAACGCAGCCCCCATAGGTTCCTGCAACATCCGTACCTGCTGAGCCCGGACCATAACCGCTGGTTACACTTCCTATTGTTTCCCCATTTTGTAAACCCATGGCAGTAAATGCAATTGAGCCCGGCCCAGCCGTAAGTGTTTGCCCGTAGGTTTTAACGGCATCTGTAGCGGTTACCGTTAATGGTGCGGGAGATACGGTACTGTTAGGCATCGTGACATTTAAATTTGAAGCTCCCGGACTGCTCAAAATAATATTACCGGAATAATTGTTGGCTGCGGTTGATGCCGCCAACCGGATGTAAATTGTAGCAGGTAGAATATTGCCGGCACTGCCTACAGTGACTGTTGCCGAAAACGTTGCATTGTTGGTGCTAACCTCGAAACCCGCCGGCGATGTAACCAATATACCTTGCTGCATATTGGATCCCGATATTGAAAAATTTGAAGACGCCGATGCCGTACCATAGGCAGTGTTTACTGAGTTTGGGGCACCGGTTTCATTAATTGTTGGCGTAAGCTTTATGTTCCGCGTTCTTGATGAGGCGGCCGCCCCTGTTGAGCAAACCAAAAAAAGCACCAAAACTGCAAAATGACTAAAATTGAAAAATATTTGTCTGTTAAAATGTGCATATTTTGTAATTGCACTAAAACCTAAGTTGGGCTCGCATCTCTTATTTTTCCAAAACGCACCCACCTTTCTCCTTTTAAAAAAATAAAGAGAGAAATTTTTATTATAAGTTGGTAAATATTTCCTCATAGTAAAATAAGATGGTCGTATCTATTCGAACATTTAGAGTTGGTTTTTGTTTGTCTGGCTTACCGAAAACAGTCGCAAGGTAATTGATAAGAGTAAAATTCAATTTGTTGTTAATCAGATACTTGTCTCGTTATCTATTCGGATATTGACTTAAACTATCCCGGTTTCGCATAAAAGTTTACGTCTTGTTAAAAATTGTGGCCTTATGAATTCCCCTGCATGGTTTCGTTAGTCGAAATAAATCTGTAATTAATAATATCACCCGGTTGCTTGTCCCAGAATTATTCGGCATAAAACTTGGTAACTATTAGTTGTAGGCAACACCCATAAGAACCGGTATTATAGTCGGACAAAGGGTACCGCGAGATGCATCAGGTGTTGCAACATGACCAAAGGAAATCAGTGCTGGAAATTTGCACTACTGACTTTTGACGGAAGTTAACGGGGTTTGAAATACATTATTAGATACAAATGAAGTTTGAAACATCTTTATACGTTGATGAAAAAAATGTTAATCTTGAGCAAGTTTTCGAAGACATTTCATTTCAGCCGTTCTACTATCTTATAGATAAATGTGCGCAGGTATATCCAGATCGTACAGCCATTAAATTCAATGAAACCTGTTGGTCATATCAAAAACTAGGAGACAATGCCAACCAATTTGCAAGGTTTTTGATAAATAGAGGTATAAAGAAGGGAGACATCATAGCGCTGGCATTGGATCGTTCACCTGAAATGATCGTATCACTGCTTGCTATTCTAAAATCAGGCGCTACATATGTTCCGCTCGATCCTACATATCCAAAAGACCGGATAGAATTCATGATCTCAGATTCTTCAGCTAGCTTGCTCATAACATCAAAAAAATATCAAAAATATTTTAATTCCAGAGCCCAGGAGTTACTGATAGAAGAAGCCTGGTCGCAATTTGAGCACATAAGTACAGATGAGTTGGATACAGTCATTTTTGGCGACGAAGCAGCTTATATACTTTATACCTCTGGATCTACCGGAAAACCAAAGGGTGTTGTGGTCACCCACGAAAGCCTTGCTAATTTATTGCTTAGCATGCAAAAGGCGCCGGGCATTAACCCGGGTGACCGCCTGTTGGCAATATCAACAATTTCTTTTGACATTGCCGGGCTTGAATTATATCTGCCGCTTACTGCCGGGGCAGAGATTGTGTTAGCGAGCAGTGAAACCGCAAAGGACGGGTGGTTATTACTGGAGCTGATGAAGCGGGAAAAAATAACCATCATGCAGGCTACTCCATATACCTGGCGGATGCTTATTGCGGCCGGTTGGGAAGAGTTTCTGCCGGTTAGGGTAATTACAGGCGGAGAGGCTTTATCCAAAGAACTCGCCGAAAAACTTTTATCACGATGCAACGAACTTTGGAATCAATACGGACCTACGGAGACAACGGTGTATTCAACGCAAAAGCTTATTACCAGCGAAGAAGAAATCACCATTGGCAAACCGGTAGATAATACCCAGGTATATATCCTGGACGAATCATTGAATATGCAACCGGATGGTGTGGTTGGCGAAATATTTATAGGCGGAAAAGGAGTTGCAAAAGGTTACTTAAACCGGCCGGAACTCACGGCCGAACGATTTTTAGATGATCCGTTTTCGACCAGCCCCGGAGCCAGAATGTATCGTACAGGCGATTTGGGCCGGTTTACCTCAAATGCAGAAATTCAATGCCTTGGCAGATTGGATCACCAGGTAAAAATAAGAGGATTTCGTATTGAACTGGGGGAGATAGAATACGCTTTATTGAAAAGCGACCACGTGAAAGAGGCTGTTGCAGTTGCCAACACCGAAACCGGCGATCCCTGCCTGGTTGCTTACATCGTACCTGCAGACAATTGCAATAAAGAGTTCGTTAAGATCGAATTAAAACAAATGTTGTTATCAATGTTGCCGGACTACATGGTACCTAATGACATCATTTTTATATCGTCAATACCGGTTACACCCAACGGTAAGATTGATAGAAACGCTTTACCCAACCCGATAACTCAAAACATAGAGCTTAAAAAAACGTATGTCGCACCTGGAACAGAAACTGAAAAACAGTTGACCGAAATGTGGCAGGACACGATGGGAATAAAGCAAATTAGTATAGATAGCGACTTTTTTGCGTTGGGGGGCCGTTCACTACTCGCTGTGCAGATAATGGCGCGGGTTGCAAAAATCACAGGTAAACGTTTGCCAATTTCAACCCTGTTAAATAACCCTACCATCGCCAGACTGGCATCATATCTCAATTCGGATGAAGTTACAAACGGGTGGAATTCGCTGATTGCCATCAGGCAGGAAGGGTCTAAGCCTCCTATTTATATTATACATGGGGAAGGTTTAAATGTGTTGTATTTCAATGATCTTGCAATAAACATGGATAAGGACCAGCCTGTTTATGGGTTGCAGGCACGGGGCCTTAAAGGCGAAGAGCCCCTGGAAGTTATGGAAGAAATAGCCGCAAATTATGTTAACGAGATTTTGGAGCAAAACCCCGAAGGTCCATATTGCCTGGCAGGGTATTCTTTCGGGGGCTACGTAGCCATAGAGATGCGAAAACAGCTTAAAGTAATGGGTAAAGATGTGAAAGTGATAATTTTTGATAGTGATGCCGAGAAATCCGAATTCAAAAGCTTGGGCTATCTTATACCAAGGAAAGTAAAAAGGAATCTGCCGCGGATTATTTCCCTTGCAAAATCGACATTGGCAGACCCTAAGGGAACTTTACAGCAGTCCCTCAAAAAAATACATTCAAAGCGAGCTTTAAAACAAGATTCGAAAGAATTTTACCGGCAGATAAAGAAGATACAGAACAAGCTTCGCGTTGCGTTGAAAAATTATGTAATTCAACCTTTTGACGATAAAGTGTACTTGTATAAAGCGAAGACGTGTACACATTATGTTGATGACGTCGAGTTCCTCGGTTGGACAAAATATGCTAAAAAAGGTGTTGAAGTCTGTGAGGTATCCGGCGACCATCTATCAATGCTTTTGCATCCTAACGTTGAAGATTTTGCCGTAAAACTGCAATATGGTCTTAATAAATTAATGAATTAATATATATAATAAGTTACAAAATGAATTACCCCGATTATGTCAATTGTTATTGCTTCAACCCGTGTTGCAGCGTGTCAATCTTTAATGCCCTAACATTCTCGGGTATTAAAACGACTCTTGTGAAGGCTTTAGTAGAGGAAGCGTCGTGCTCAGTATGTGGTGAAGAATATATTTCGAAACCTGTGTTGGAAATTAAGTTATTCGTTTACGAATCACTCCATACAGCAACTGAGGAGATTACTGCCTGAGGTGCCTGATTAGCCACCGGCGGATGATAGCGCCTCCTAAATGTGTGATAATGCAATTACCGGCCATTGACCGGATAAACAGTTTAAATAATAATATCTAACAAAATGAAAACTTCTACCAAATCTTTGTTTTTAATATTGAGTGTTTCCTTTGTATCCTTCCTGGGATGCAAAAAGGTTGCTTCAGTTGACCCGGGCACTCCAAAAAAGACACAAACCGATGTAAATCCTCAAATTGCAACTACCATTTGTGATTATGACTTTGATGAAACAACCCTTAGTACTAATGGCTGGACGAAAGTGTTTGACGATGAATTTACCGGTGACTTGTCGAACTGGTACGCCTACACCGGCCCGGTAAGAAACGAGCTGCAATATTATAAGCCTGACAATGCGCAGATAGTTAATGGAGTTTTACAACTTTCCGTTAAACAGCAAGCCGTAACCGCTCAGTCAGGAGAAGACAGTACCGTGCAAAAAACCTATAACTTTACTTCGGGGTCTATTGTAAGTAATTCAACTTTTTCGGCAAGTTCAGCCACCCCAAAAGTGCGGATAATTGCCAGGGTGAAGGTAGCTTCGGGATACGGGCTTGTTTCTATTTTCGAGTCGTACGGAACCGACTGGCCAACCAACGGTCAGATTAACTATTTTCAGGTCGAAGGAAATGATACAAAGGAGTACTTTACCAATTACTTTTATGGCAAACACACCGGTGAAAACCTTGTGAATAATGGGTTTTATGCCAATCCCGCTGACGAGGATTTATCTACTTGCTGGCATGTTTTCATGACGGAGTGGACGCAGAACTCGCTAAATTACTACCTCGACGGCAAGTTGGTTGAATCCAAAACAGCGAGCGATTTGGTTCCGTTCCTTTTTGGAAAATCAGAAAATATTGCATTGAGCGTACCTATAGGTGGTCTTTATTATGAGAACCTCATCCCAGGAAACATTCAAACAGGAACTATGTACGTAGATTACGTAAAAGTATTTACTTCACATTAATTTATTCCCGGTTATTGTTACTTGATAAACGAATCTTTATTATTTGTAATTAAATACGTTGTGATTATTTTACAGCCGAGCAGTATGCGGTACAATTTCGCTATAAGGATCCTAACCATCTATTCCAAAAGGACAACAAATCGAAATTAACTAATACCTTGTCAAAGACGGGTCTTACGGTGGTGGGCTATCTCAGCGGTACTGGTGATTAAGGCAATGGCATTTTTGCAATTTTAATTCCACAATATCTATTACGACCGTAGGGCTTCGTAGGCTTAACAACAAACTAAATAAAACCTAACCGCTGAATAAATAACACCCGCGGAATATTTATATTCAAAAGAATTTTCCCTGATTAAATAAAACACACGCTTGTCATATTTATAGGTGCCCAGATAATATTCGTAACGGGAGAAGATAACCCGGCACACGTAAGGCATTAGGAAATATATATCCATTTATGTTGTGACAGATATGTATGTTATAACAGATTTTAAACTCGAAGCCGGGTCCTAAATAAATCGCGCGTGAGTTAAGTAATCCCGTTGGTCAGGAAACCAGTTGTTTTTCTATTGTCGCAAGCAAATCGTCCATATCAAAAGGTTTTGCTAAAAAATCATTGGGAGCGCCGGGCAAGTGCATTGATTCGGCAAGGTTATGTGTCCCGGAAATCAAAATAACAGGTAGAAAACAGGTCAAATAATTTTCCTTTATATTTTTGCAAATCGCACGGCCATCCATTTCGGCAAGCATTACATCCATTAATACCAGGTGTGGTTGAAAGTCTTTTATATCATCAAATACGGTATGGCCACAATGTAGTGTGCGTACTTCATAACCGTTTTCAACTAATAGGAAAGAAAGTATTTCCAAAATGTCAGGATCATCGTCAAGGATCAGTATTTTTTTTCTCATAAATAAGTGTAGTACAAAGACTTTGCAGCCATTGGTATGGCTAATATGGTGCCAGTATCAAGCTTATTTAAAAGTTTGTTTCGATTATTATTTGTAACGCTTAAAGTTAAGCCTATTGCAATTGAGGTAAGCTGAAGTAAAAAGTTGACCCTTTACCCATTTCACTCTCCACCCATACTTTACCATTATGGCGCTGGATGATTTCAGCAGAAAGATAAAGGCCAAGGCCGAAGCCGGAAACGGCTTGAGTATCCATATTTTCTATCCTGTAATAGCGATCAAATAACTTTTCCTGATCCTGTGGTTTTATGCCCATCCCCTCATCCTTTACACTTACCTGTATATCCCCCTTCACCTTTTTGCAGGAGATCTCAATATTTTTGCCATTCGGTGAATACTTCACAGAATTGCTCAGTAAGTTGTTGATCACCTGGCCGATCTTATCCCTATCTCCCTTAACAGATACCGCTGGACACGGCAGCACTACAATATTGTGGCTTGCGGTTACCAATGTAACTTCTTCCACTATTTCGTCCATTAGCGCATTCATCTCAAATGTCTGCTCATTCAAATAAATCTTACCGGCTTCAAAGCTTGAAACATTTAAAAAACCGTTGATTAGGGCGGTCATTTTCTTTACCTGGGTTTGGGCCTTTTCCAGTTTAACCAAGCTAAAGGTATCCTCGTCTTTTTTTGCTCTGGAAGTTAAAAGCTGTATATAGCCCAGGAGTGAAGTAAGCGGAGTTCTAAGTTCATGGCTTACCATAGCGATAAAATCGTTTTTCCGGATTTCATCCTGTTTATGCATAGTAATATCATGTAGTACCCCCGTAAAATACGTTGGCTTATCTTCCTGGTCAAAAGAAATGTCCCCACTAGCCCTAACCCAGCGAAGTCTTCTATCGTGAAATCCCCGTAAGGGATATTCTATGTCATATTTTACACCCTGGCTGATATTGGCTTCCACGGCATCGGTTACTAACGATTGGTATTTACTATCAATTTGGGCAATTGCCGCTTCATAGGTCATTTGCTCATCAGGATGAAAGCCAAATATCTCCTTTAACCGATGGGATGGAACAAATTCACGGGTTTTGAGGTCAATAGACCAGATACCCATTGCGGCAGAGTCAATAGCTATGCCCAGCATTTTATTACTGGTATTTAATTCCTGTTGTATTTTCTTTAATTCCGTAATATCATTAAAAGTAATAATAGCGCCGGTATTTTTATGATCGGCCTGCTGAACGTAGGGCATCGTCATAACCTGATACCATTTGCCATTATTGGTTTCAACTTCTTTTATAATTATGCTTCCATCAGCTAATACTTTTTTTACGTCTTCAATAATGGTTGCAAATTTGATATTGGTAGAAATATTACTGAGCGGCCTGCCGATATCCGTTTCCAGTAAGTTGATCTGTTTTACAGTACCGGGCGAAAACTTCATTAAGCGCAGTTCGTTATCAATAAACAACTGGCCGTTGATATTACTCCGGAAATAGTTATTCAGGTCATCATTGATTTCGAGCAGCTCTTTATTTTTCAACTGGTAATCTGCATTAATGGTGTGCAGTTCTTCGTTAACTGATTGCATTTCCTCATTGGTACTTTGCATTTCTTCATTGGCCGAAAGAAGTTCTTCATTAAAAGACTGCATATTTTCATTGGAAGCATCCAGCTTTTCATGAGCAGATAGAAGCTTATCTTTTAGTTCCTTCAACTCCTCTTCCAGGTTCATGGTGTATTCACCGTGGTATATTTTTTCATCAAACACCATATCTTCCTGATGTTCAATACTGAACAATCTATCCTCAGTAAAAGTTACCATTAATAATGTTTGCTCACCTTTCTTTCCGGTCAAAAGACGGACGGATAAGCTTACTTTAATTACAGACTGACTGTTTTTAATTTTTATCCCGGTAAGGGCAGCTTTTTTGTTTGTTTTTAAGGCGCTGTTTTTTAATGTATTAAATGCAATGGCAAGCGGTTTTGGCAAAAGCTCTTCCAGGTTTGAAGTATAATGTTTTTGTAAAAAATATTTTGTCGTATCCCCGTATGATTTGACAACATTGTTGTTTTCGTCAATACAAACGGCCAGGTAATCCAGGTCTTCTGCTAAACTAATGTGCATTCTTTCTGCCTGTGAATTATTTGCACTTTGGGAAGTATCCTCATGAGAAAGAGAGGACGTTTTACGTTTTGGATCAACTAGTTCAGGTAATGAAAATGTATCAAATTGTAACAGCCGTTTTGTTTCAAGATTCTTAAATATCTTGTATTTCTTATGAGCAATTTCCAGGTTTTTGATGATAGGCATCGGGTTTTCACTGGAACCTAAAAATAGATAACCATCCTTTTTAAGCCCAAAAAGCAGCATGGTAAATATCTTTTTTTGCAATACAGGTGTCATATAGATCAGCAGGTTGCGGCAACTGATAAAATGCATGTTGCAATAGGGTGGATTTTTCACCAGATCGTGCTTTGCGAAAATTACCATTTTACGTATTTCCGGGCTGATCCTATAATTGTTCCCCTCTTTTGAAAAGAAACTTTCGAGCCGTCCTGCGGATACATCTTTTGCAATGCTCAAGTTGTAAATCCCCTTGCCTGCCTGCACTAACGCGGCAGTATCAATATCTGTAGCAAATATCTTTACAACGGTATTTTTAAGTTTGCCAGTTAATTGCTCCGCTATTAATATAGCGAGTGAATAAGCTTCTTCGCCGGTCGCGCAGCCAGCTACCCACAATTTTAACTCTTCATCCGGGGCAAGCTTTTCCAATATGCCTGGCAATACCTTTTTTTCAATAAAGTTAAAGGCCTCTTTATCTCTGAAAAATGAAGTAACACTGATTAAAAAATCCTTGGCCAAAGCGGCTATCTCTACCGGTGTTGCCTTCAAAAAGTCAATGTAATTTTCTAATCGAGTGAAATTATTGTAGGCCGCCCGCCTTTTAATTCTTCTTAATATAGTAGTTTGCTTATAATCCGAAAAATCAAGCGGTAGCTGTTCATTGATCAGATGTATAATAGCCTCAAGGTTTTTTTGGTCGTCAGCAGTATCAGGCAATCATTCCCGCTCGTGTTTTACATAATCTTCAATAGTACCAGGCATTAATTCAGGTTCTAAAATAAAATCTACCATACCTGTAGCGATAGCGTTAGAAGGCATACTGGCGAACTCTGCTGTTTCCGGGTTGCGGGCTATCACCATTCCGCCTGCTTTTTTAATTGCCTTTATACCCTGGGTGCCATCACTGCCTAATCCGGAAAGAACCACAGCAATCGCTTTTGTGCCACAATCAGCGGCAAGGGAATTAAAAAATGTATTGATGGTAAGGTGAGGGCCTGGAGATTTTTCCTTACCTGTCAAATATAGCGTATCATCGCTTATGGTCATGAACTTATCGCTGGGGATAAGGTATACCTGGTTGCTTTTGACCTGCATACCATTTTTAGCTTCCTCGACAACAAGTTTACTGTGCTTGGCCAGCAACTCAACCATCCTGCTTTTAAAATCAGAAGATAAATGTTGAACAATAACGTAAGAAACTCCGTCTAAAGGCGTATGGTCAAAAAAAGAATTGATCTCTTCCATGCCGCCCGCAGAGGCGCCAATAGCAATAATATGGTGGGGGGCGGCTTTCAATAGTGCAGGATTTTAAAGAGCGAAACTAGAATCTTTGAAAATTCTAGGAAGGTAAGTATAATAATAAATCAAACCTACGAGTATTTATTTAATATCAGGAACTATTCCGACTTATTTATGTTCTCCTTATATTATGAAAACCAATTCAGCCCGATTCCATCCTAAAACCGGCCAAGTCATTGTTGTGGGCGCTTCTGCCGGTGGGCTTAAGGCCTTAACAGCCCTGGTTCAGCAGTTACCCGAAGATTTCCCAGCACCTGTGCTTATTGTAATGCATATATCCCCGGATGCCACGGGCGATGTGCTACTGAATGCTTTAAATAAATACGGAAAATTAAAATGCGCGCACGCTGTTCATGGAGAGGCGGTTAAAGCGGGTAACGTTTACCTGGCGCCATCGGATCATCACCTGCTGCTGGAAAAGGAAGGTTTGCTGCATGTCACAAAGGGGGCGCAGGAAAACCGATCCCGACCTGGAATTGACCCGCTCTTCCGCTCCGCCGCAGTCGCTTTCGGAAACCGCGTGACCGGCATTATACTGACCGGGTACCTGGATGACGGAACGGCCGGAATGATTGCCATTCGACGGTGTGGGGGAACCTGTATCGTGCAAGACCCCAATGAGGCTGATTATCCCGATATGCCGAAAAACGCACTCAACCAGCTCCAGATGGATTATTGTGTCTCCATAGCAGAAATGGGTGGCATTCTTGTTAAATTGGTCGCTGGGAAGCCTGGCAAGCAAAAAATGATTCCTAAGGATATTCAGCGGGAACTGATTATTGCCGGGCGAGTATTGAGCGATCTGGCGTCGGTAAACGCCCTCGGTGAACAGGTACCGTTCAATTGTCCTGGTTGCGGCGGCGTTCTATGGAAGATAGCTAAGGGATCCCAATTACGGTATCGTTGCCACACCGGCCACGCTTACACAGCTGCCGCCCTGCTGGCCGAGCAAACCAAAAAAATTGAAGAAACAATGTGGACCGCACTGCGGATGTTTGAAGAAAGAAAAAACCTTCTTACCACACTTTCCAAAGATCAAAGCGGAGCTCAAGCCCGATCGGCGGCAGAGCGGGCAAAGTTGTCCCAGGTACATATTGACCGTATCAGGGCATTCCTTCTCGCGGATGACAAAGCAACTCAAAGTGATTTGCCGAAATAGCAATCAGGTCATCAAGTCCACCAAATATTGTTTTTTCGCTTACAGTGGCAAAGATCATAAAGTCGTGCTATTTTCACAAAAGCAAAGCAAAGTATCGCCCATTCTTCCTTTGATTATTAATTTCTATCGGTCTATTCCATGGTACTGTTCATAACCTAATGTCGGTAACCGGCGCCAGCTGGTCAGTTATGTCGGGCTCGATGTGGTTATGAAAGAGTCAGGCACCCTTTCCTGGCGGCCCCACATATCCAAACGGGGCAATACCTATATCAGGGCTGGCTTATATATGGCCGCCGTCAGTTCTATTATTCACAATAAAACGCTGAAGCTTTATTTTAACAGGCTTAAAGACAATGGCAAACCCGAAAAAACGGGGATCGTTTCACTGGAGAGAAAACTACAGATACTGATCTATACGCTGTATAAGAATGAAAAAGATTTTATACCGGATTACCAGTAGTCATCCGTTCGGGGTATAAAAAAATAGCCCGTTAAAACGGGCTACAGTAGATGGTCTTTGCCCCGAATTTCAGGGCATAACCTCTTATGTAGCGATTTGGTGAATATTATAGTCATTTAACCTAAAAACAAAAGCCTGCAATCATTTGATTTGCAGGCTTCTATCTATTTTTCATATTGAACTTGGCGGAGAGGGAGGGATTCAAACCCCCGGTACCTTGCAGTACACCTGATTTCGAATCAGGCACATTCGATCACTCTGACACCTCTCCTTTTTTATTCAGAAATAAAAAATCCCGTAACCTACGGGACCTTTTATACTGGCGGTGAGGGAGGGATTCGAACCCTCGGTACAGTTTCCCGTACGTCAGTTTAGCAAACTGATCCTTTCGGCCTCTCAGGCACCTCACCATGTTTAGCCTTTCGGCCGGCATTCCAATAATTCCCTTTTTTTCGGGATTGCAAATATAGCAATTAGGCTTATCCCTCAAAAAAAAAGTTCTTTTTAATCGTAATCTACCCGCACATGGTAAATACTCATCAGCATCCGCTTAAAAATCACCTTGATGGTTTCGATATCTTTAAGGGTTATATCACTGTCTTTCAATTGGTTTTGATCGAGTTTGTATTTTACTATCCTGTCGACCAGGTTGCTTATCGATTGTTCGTCCGGCTCTTTTAATGCACGCGATGCGGCCTCAACTGAGTCGGCAAGCATCAAAACACCCTGTTCTTTTGAGAAAGGAATAGGTCCCGGGTACCTAAAAGTGTTCTCGTCGATGAATTTTTCAGGAAAATTTTTCAAAAATGACTGGTAAAAATAATCCACCCTTGTGTCGCCGTGGTGTGTGCGGATAAAGTTCACCACAATCTCGGGCAGGTTGGCTTTACGCCCCATCTCAATACCCTGGCTTACGTGCCTGATTATTATTTGGGCGCTCTCCTGGTACGGCAGCTTATCGTGCGGATTAAAGCCCGATGTTTGGTTCTCGATAAAAAACAGCGGGTTCTCCATCTTACCGATATCATGGTACAATGCTCCTGCTCTAACCAGTAATGCGTTGCCACCGATGCTGTATATGGCATTCTCGGCCAGGTTAGCCACCTGCAGCGAGTGCTGGAACGTGCCGGGTGCAGTAAATGCCATTTCGCGCAGCAAAGGCGCGTTGGTATTGGTGAGCTCTATTAAAGTGATGTCGCTCGTTATGGCAAATATTTTTTCGAAGATGTAAATAAGCGGATAAGCCAGTAAGGTTAACAATACGCTTACTATAAACGGCACAAAATCCATCCAGTCGATACTCCTGATGCTGCCTTCGCGAATAAACGAAATACCGAGGAAAGCAACGAAATAAGTAAAAGTGATAATCAGCGCCGATATTAAAAATTGCTCGCGGCGTATCAGGTTTTTGATGCTGTAGATGGATACCATCCCTGCAGTTATTTCAAAATAAGCGAACTCAAAGCTGTTGGGCACAAAAAATCCCGCTATCAACACTACCAGCAGGTGAATGTTTAGCGCCAATCGGGTGTCAAACAGTATGCGGATAATTATAGGTACAATACAATAGGGTATGTAGTATAAATTGGGCAGCTGCAGTTTTATAGCTATTGATAAGGTAAACAGCATGGCGGTAATAACCAGCAATATCAGGGTCACCAGGCGGTTATCAGCGTAAATATCCTTGCGGAAAAGGTATAGAAATACAATAAGTAAAGTAATAGTGATACCCACAAGCAAAAACTGGCCGAGCAGCACCAGCCGCCTGTCGCCGTTGATCCGGGCATTGTCCTCAAAAGCCTTCTTGTACGATTGTAGCTTCTGGTAAGTCTCATCGCTAACGACTGAGCCCTTCGCGATGATCACCTCTCCTTTTTGGACCATGCCCCGCGTTGTAGAAAGGTTATCAACAGCTTCCTTTTCTAATCTGGATGTTAGCTTATTATCAAAAATTAGATTGGGCTGCAGCCGGTTATTAATCAGGTCGAGCAAAAAAGCTTTATCCAAATCTTTATTGGCACTTAAAAACTGGTCGCAATACGCCAGGGCTGTTTGCTTGGTATAAAGGTCGGCAGTGTTTTTATCAGTTGCCAGGTTAAAGGTTAATATCGTTATCTTGTAATTTTCGGCATTCTGTTGATACTTAGGATTTAGCGCTAAAACGCCTTTATCATAAATTGATTTTAGTAAATCATATCCTGCGGATTCGTATTTCGCCTTCTTGTTATCAGGAATACCTGCGTTGTGCCATTTTATTTCAAAATCGTTTTTAAATCCCTCAAGCTGATGCCCCGGCATATCAGCATCGGCCTGGTAAATAGGCGTAATACTTGCCAGCGCAGTTTTTTGGTCATTCTCAATCTCCTGCTGCGTTTTTAATATCGCGAAATTATAAGGTGAGATTAACTCCTTCTGGTTCCAGATGCGTCCCTTCTCAATATCGTAGCTGAATTTAGCCTGTTTGGGCAGGGTAAATACAATTACGCAAATACTTGCCAGCATCATTAAAAACTTAACATTACGCGAGTATTTGCGGAATAAAGCCTTTTGGCGCGAAGTGGATAGTTTTGCCATTTATACGTTTCTACACCAAAATTAATATAAGTTTCGGTTAAATGTTTTTTTTCTTGCTTTTGTCAAATCAAAAATGATATCTTTATGATATCATTTTAAAATCACAAAAACCATGAATACCGAAAAAACCATCAACCCACCCTCAGGTTACCTTGCGTTCTTTTTGTTCTTGTTGTTGCTTGCTGCAGCGATAGTATCTTTTGCACTTCATTACATCGCCGCAGGCGTTGCTAGTATTTTAATTAATTTTATTTTCGTGTTGCCGGGCCTTGTTATCGTTAACCCCAACGAATCAAAAGTACTTACCCTTTTTGGCAAGTATGTAGGCACGGTAAAACAGGATGGCTTTTTTTGGGTAAACCCTTTTACCGCTAAAAAGAAAGTATCCTTAAAAGCATTTAACCTAAACGGACAACAGCTTAAAGTTAACGATAGTGTGGGCAATCCAATTGAAATTGCCGCGGTAATTGTTTGGCAGATAAAAGATACCGCGAGTGCAATTTTTGCGGTTGAAAATTACCTTCAGTATGTAAACATACAAAGCGAAGCCGCAGTAAGGCACCTGGCCAATTCATTTCCTTATGACAATATGGAGGATGAAGGGGCAAACATTACCCTACGTGGCGGGGCCGAACAAGTAAGCCTTTTGTTGGAAAAAGAGCTGAACGAAAGACTTGACCGCGCAGGCATTGAAGTGTTGGAAGCCCGGATATCACACCTGGCTTACGCGCCCGAAATTGCTCACACCATGTTGCAGCGCCAGCAGGCATCTGCCATTATATCGGCCCGCAGGTTGATTGTTGAAGGAGCGGTTGGTATGGTTGAAATGGCATTGGCCAAATTATCAGAGAAAAAAATAGTTGAACTTGACGAGGAACGCAAAGCCGCTATGGTAAGCAACCTGCTGGTTGTATTATGTGGCGACCGCAGCGTAAACCCGGTTGTTAACACAGGTACATTATATCATTAATAATATGTTCAACACACTTGATACAAGCAAAACGGACGACCTTTTCATGGTGAGAAAGGGTTGGTTTAGCCACGAGTATGAATTGACCGACAAGATTTACAGCTACGGTAAAATTACTTATCACCGGCTTTCAATGTGTAAGGCAACCGTGATTTCAGCAACCGGTACATGGATATTTAAGCGCGAAGGCATTTTTAGCCGGACGTTATTAATTACTGGCGAGGATATGGCCATAATAGGTCGGGCAACACAGGCGTTGTTTAGCCGAAAAGTGGTACTAACATTGCAAACCGGGTTTAGTGCCGAATTTAACAGGCCGTCGATTTGGTCGCGGGTGGGTATCTGGAACTCAACCGGGTATGGAGAAATAATGCATATTAAAAGCAATCCTTTTTGCTTAACTGATTTTATACATATAGACCCAAATAAAGCACCCACGAATTTAATTCCTTTATTAATCTTTTTTGGTTCGTTTTTAACAGTTTTGAGGAGGCGAAGACAAGCAGCGCATTAATTATGGCCGAAAAGAAAGCATTTATATTACGCATCAATCCCGAAGTGCTTAAAGAAATTGAGCAATGGGCCGCCGACGAGTTTCGTAGCACCAATGGCCAGGTTGAGTATTTACTGCAGCAGGCTTTAAACGCGCGTAAAAGAGGGGATAGAAAGAAAAAAGATTAGAGACGCAAAATATTGCGTCTCTACAAGTAAAAAACTATGCATGCATAATAAAATTTATTAATTTTGCGGCACCAAAAATAACAAGCATCCCAAATGAAAGAAGTAGTAATAGTAGCAGCAACCCGTACCCCTATCGGCAGTTTTGGCGGCAGTTTAGCCAGCCTTTCGGCAACACAACTAGGTAGTATCGTAATTAAATCAGCCGTTGAGAAAGCAGGATTACAGCCCGAGCAAGTGCAGGAAGTTTATATGGGCAATGTTTTATCTGCCAACATAGGCCAGGCCCCTGCTACTCAGGCCGCGATATTTGCAGGCCTGCCTTCGTTACCCGCTACTACGGTGAACAAAGTTTGCGCATCGGGCATGAAAGCAATTATGCTGGCTGCCCAGAGTATAGCCCTGGGGCAAAATGACATTGTGGTTGCTGGCGGTATGGAAAGCATGAGCAACGTGCCTTACTACCTTGATAAGGCCCGTAACGGCTATCGCCTTGGCAACGGGCAAATTACCGACGGACTGATAAAAGATGGCCTGTGGGATGTTTACAATGATTACCACATGGGTTCGGCTGCAGAGTTGTGTGCTGTCGAATGCAATGTTAGTCGCGAAGAACAGGACGCGTTTGCGATAGAATCATACAAAAGAGCACTGGCATCACAATCCGAAGGTAAATTTAAGAGGGAAATAACTCCGGTTGAATTAAAAGACAAAAAAGGCGACGTAACCCTTTTTGCCGATGATGAGGAGCCAAAAGCAGTTAAGTTTGATAAAATTCCGTCGTTAAAACCGGTATTTAAAAAAGACGGCACAGTGACAGCCGCTAATGCATCAACTTTAAATGATGGTGCAGCCGCAGTTGTTTTGATGAGTAAAGAAAAAGCCGATGAACTGGGTATTAAACCGCTGGCCCGTATAGTTGCCTATGCCGACGCCCAACAGGCTCCTGAATGGTTTACCACGGCACCTTCAAAAGCTATCCCGCTGGCTTTGCATCGCGCCGGACTATCTTCAGACGAAATAGATTTCTTCGAAATAAATGAAGCATTTTCTGTAGTTGCTATTGCCAACAATCAGCTTTTAAAGCTCGACCCGGCAAAGGTAAACGTAAACGGCGGTGCCGTAGCGCTTGGCCATCCGCTCGGTGCTTCGGGAGCGCGTATTATAGTAACATTACTAAGCGTGTTGCAGCAAAATAATGGAAAATATGGCGCTGCCGGAATTTGTAATGGTGGCGGTGGTGCAAGCGCAATGATTATAGAAAATTTTCGTTAATTAGGGGTGATGAAATCCCTCGTTGTTACCTGCTTCTTACTGGCTGCAATGCCACGCCTTATTTTCGCCCAGCATTCCGACGAAAACGGGCGCATTAAACAATTAAACCTTTACCAGGACACGCTGATTGAACTTGGCAAAAAGTTTATAAACGACCAAGACGACCTCGAACGTAAAAATGCTAATTACGCATTTATTAAAACATTAGTAAATGCATTAAAAATTCCAAATTCATTTCTTTTCGGCTTCGATTCTGTAAAAAGCATCAAAGTAATAAACTCGCCCGACAATCGCTTTCGCATATTCACCTGGAATATAAAACACAATGATGGCAGTTATCGTTTTTATGGCACCATACAGCTTAACACCGGTGGTAAATTAAAAATGTACCCGCTTGAAGATTATTCGCCTTTACTGAAAAACCCTGAAGATTCTGTTACTGACAACCGCAAATGGTATGGCGCCCAATACTATAAAATAGTACCTGTTTATGCGCCCAAGCCATATTACATATTAGTTGGCTGGAAAGGTTACACCGTTGAATCAACCAAAAAAGTAATTGACGTGCTGTCATTTACCGGCGACAAGCCCGAACTCGGCCTGCATGTTTTCGATGGTAACGGTAAAACGCGGGCACGGGTTGTTTTTGAATACAACCGCGAAGTCTCCATGCTGTTAAGATATGTTCCTGAAAATAACACTATAGTTTTTGATCATCTTGCTCCGCCCGACCCTAAATTGAAGGCGCAACATTCAAGCTACGGCCCAGATTTAACCTACAGCGGCTATAAATTAAAAAACGGAAGGTGGGTTTATGTTGATAATATCGACCTGAGAAATATGCCCGAGGCCCGCGATGAAGAGTACGTAGATCCAAAGAAACAGGCACAACTTGATAAAGCAGCGGCAAAGTCTAATTAGAGATCAGGAAGGAGACCTAACCGCTAATTAACTAATACCCGACCGTCTTTTTACCGGCGAAATTGACTTAACAATTGTTTGCCCTTTTATCGGCACTTTAACCGGCTTTTGGCGTGACACTGAATTTTCATAAGCCATAGCCAGCAACTCCTTCACATACTCCGCCGGAAAATCGTCTTTCTGCCGCACCTGGAAATAGCGGTATTGTGTGCCGTTACCTATCAATAGTTTTTGCCGGTCGGGAAAGTCGGCCCCGCGGTTAAATCCAAAGTTAACGTGATCGCTAACTACGGCTATACTGCAAAACACGTCCCCTGCCTTATCGGTGGGCGACCAGCCAAACGCTACGGCGTTATAATTGTCGTAAATAAGCTCATTGGTTTCGGGGTATAAATCCCAAACAAATTCGCGTAGCCATAGTGCCGCTCCCTTAACACTGTCGGGATAAGTCAGTAAAAATTTCACTAAATCATCTACAGTTTCTTTTCCCATACAGACAATTATAATCGATAATTGTAACACATCTTATTTTATAAATATACCGTATAAGTAATTGAAAATAAAATTATTGGACATAGCAGATTATATTGATAAAATATAAGAGCCACCAATTCCTAACGCCTTGAATATTTACTTAACAAATTGAATATAGATAAAAACTAAAAATTTAAACCTGTTGAATCTGTTTGCCTGCATTTTAAGCGGAGCAACCGGTGTTGCGCCAATCTGTTAGGTTTTGGCCGCAGTATCGTTCCCTTTGCCCTCATTAGGTAGCTCAGTTATCAACACGCGGTTATATTTCGAACACGAATGTTTACTATTAATATATTTTAAAAAATATCAATTAAACAAAATCAAACTTATGGTAATATTACTTACGGCTTATTTGTACAAAAAATTTGGACATCGTTTAAAATTAAATGCCTTTTTTCAAAAACAGCCCCGCTCAATGCAACTTCAGCCTGTAGCGGTTCAGCAACAGCCCCGTAAAATCAACGGATTTTAGAAGACGGTTATTTTATTATTTACCTTTGATTTATGCAATCAACGGTAGATGACGCGTTACAAAAATTAGCAGCCGGCGACGGTGCTTTGTTCGTCAAATTGATGGAGCACGGGTCTATTTCGGTCGAGATTTATCGACCGGTTGAAACATACAGACAAACCCGGCATTCACAGGACGAGTTGTATGTTGTCATCAGTGGCGAAGGCGATTTTTTAAATAATGGCGAACGCAACTCTTTCGGTCCGGGCGATGTACTTTTTGTACCGGCCGGGGTTGAACACCGTTTTGAAAATTTTAGTTATGGTGGTGAAAGTGTTAAGTAATCAGCCTTGAATCTGTATCGTTCGAATATTTATCAATTAACACCTTTACAGTAACCAATAACTGCCCGGTATGCCGCATGGTATGTTCAGCAGCATGGGTGTACAGCCCTATAACTGTCGACGGCAATTGTGCCCGCCCTACTCCCCTGCTTTCCGTTAACGTTGCTTCGTCGGCATCTTTTAATTGTGCAATGCAATTATCTACCTGGTTATTAAAGGTTGCTATTAGTGTATCGACGATATATTCCCCGCTAAGGGGTATCCCTTCCGCTTTTAATGTATCTAATTGTTCCTGATTAAGCTGTTTCCCTTTTGCATAAGTAAACAACCTGTTAAGCACCCCGGCAAGGTGCTGCAGATGAAAGCCCGGCGATGCCATGCCGGCAAGTTTTTCCCACAATAAGCTATCATGAAATCCTGCCATCAACTCATTAATTTCTTCGCGGGCCTGCAATAGCGCATGGGCAACAGGCTGCAACAGTGCCGGTACGCCGGCTAATGGGCCGCGTAACCAAACTTCGGGCTTTCGTTCCTTATCTGCCATCTTTATTTAATTGAATCGATCTTAGCCTTCACTTCATCATGGCTCAGCGTTTGGGGCAGGTTATAAATTTCGCGAACATGGTCGCGACTGTTATCTGTCCAAAGCCAGCTTGTCCAAACCATAAACCAGGTCCATTGCGGTTGTACCTTCAATATTTTCGGGTTAGGTAATTCGCCTGTTTCTGTTAGTGCAATTGGTTTTCCGTTTGCCAGGGCAAGCAGGTCATTATAGTCCTTTTGCTCATAGTCAAAATGGTAAATATCCGCCCCCAAAATATCCACATAGTTAGCGCCGGGATAATAATCCTTATAATCATAAGCTTCATCGTAGGGAATATCCCTCAACCCGTTAGCACCCCAAACCCACAACAGGTTATTTAAATGATGATAATTTGTGTACCTGTCGTACATCATTTTCCAAAGTTTGGCTATGCCATTTTCGCCTTTGCGATTACCCCACCAAAACCAAACCCCGTTCATTTCGTGATAAGGCCGCCATAACACGGTGACGCCAGCATCGCGCAGCTGCTTCAGGTATCCCGCCACCACATCAATTTGCCCCAGCCACTTTTTATACAAATCAGTCCCCGGGGTTGTCAGGTCATTCCATTCGGCATCGGTTAACTTTCCCTTTACATTTTTTTCAAAATCGTATGGCGGATCTTGCGTTGGGTTTCCTTCGTGCCACATCAATGTTACCAGGTACCCTTCTTTCGATTTTTTTATCGCCTCTTCAACTATCTGCAGCCCCAGGTCCTTATCGCCCCAGTTCATGAAATCACTTCCCCATACAGCCGGGTATTTTCCGGTGATGTTATGGGCGCTATCTGAAAACACGTTCCTGTCGCTATTGTAATTCTGCTGGCCCGACATGATATACCTGCCCTTTATATCATACAGTAGCTTAAGCGTTTTCTTCGCTCCTGCTGATGCATTTTCGTTTACCGGCCTATAACCTTGCGCCTTTGAATAGAAACTTATACACAATAATAAAATAAACGCGAAAATCCCTTTAGTTGGCATGCTTTTGTCTTGACTTAAACTGTACAAATGAATAGCTTTTCAAAACTAACAAAAATCTATTATTAACTTAAAAATGGCATTTTCAAACAAAGCGTTATCTTTGAGGCGATTAATTATTATGACTAAACTTGTAACGGCAAAAAAGATTGCCGCGCCCCTGTTAATAATTTGCGCCCTGCTTATCACCTTTCAAAGCTGTAAAAAAAAGCGCTCCGAAGAGGCAACTTTCTTTTTTAAGAAAACCCACAATAAAATTTACCAGGATTACACACCCGAAGCGTTTACCCAGGTGATGAAAAAAGTATTGAGAAATGAAAAAACTAATCTTTCTCATTCCGAAGTAATAACAGCATTCTACAAAAAAAACAACTATCAGCCTGTGCTGGTAATGAATCATTTGTTTAACAATGATTTACTTGCCGCATCCGACTATTACTTAAAGGCAGACGAACACGGGCTCAACCCTGAAATGTTTAACGCTGACCAACTACGCGCCCTGGTCTATAAGTTTTACGACAAGCAAAAGATTAAAGATATTAATACTGCCTATCAGGAGATTGCCGAGCTTGAAGTTGCTGCTGCAAATTCGTTAATTGCCTATTCAAACGCATTGCAATACGGCGTTATTAACCCAAAGAGTATTTACCAACGGTATTTCCTGGTAACAAAGCAGCCTGACAGTGCGGCTATGCTTAAAGTATTTCATATTGCTGATATGCGCGCCTATCTTGACAGCATTCAACCCAAAAGCCCCCAATACCTGGCGCTGCAAAAAGCGTGGAATGACAAATATGTAGCGCAAGGTAGACCGGCCGAGGAATGCCGGAGAATGCTACAGGTTAACCTTGAGCGTTTAAGATGGCGCAACAAGCCTTTAGAGGAGAAGTATGTTATCGTAAACATCCCCGACTTTAACCTGAATGTGATTGACAGCGGCGGCAGATCTGTCCTTAAAATGAAGGTTTGCGTTGGCCAGGGCCGCAATATGAATAATGCCAATACACTGGCCGCCTATAACGATACTTGTAAAATTGACAGGCCAAATGAACACGAAACACCTTTGCTAAACAGCATGATAAACTATGTTGAGGTGAATCCTGTTTGGAACATCCCGCAGAGCATAGCCAATAAAGAGATTATTAAAGAGGCCGCTGATGATCGGTATTATTTAGCCAACAAAGGCATAAATGTTTTTAAAGATGGTAAGCTGGTGCCGAACCCCGAGAGCATCGACTGGACAACGGTAACAAAAGACAACTCGGACTATGATTTTAAACAGCAACCCGGCGAAGATAACTCACTGGGTAAAATAAAGTTCCTGTTTAAAAACCGGAGCAACGTTTACCTGCACGATACACCGGTAAAGTCGGCATTTTTTAGAAAGATGAGGGCTGTGAGCCATGGCTGTGTTCGTTTGGGCGACCCTAAAGCACTTGCTTTAAACCTGTTTGGCCCAGGCGACAAATACGACGAAATTGTACAGGATATGGATGACAATAATCCAGACCCATCGGATATTAATGTGCCTAAAAAGACACCCGTTTACATTACTTACGTTACCTGCTGGGCCGATGAAGACGGCAAACTGCAATTCAGGGATGACGTATACGGCCAAGATATTGTATTATATGAACAATTACAAAAGCTGCTCCATCCTGCAAAGATAGAGACACGCATGGCTACAAACAATTAAGTCGGGTTGCTTTAATGCCTGCTAATAGAACCTTTATTGATTTTTGAACGATAAGGCGAATCGCCCTTGTTATTAAAAGTAAAATGCGCCTACTGGTAAAACCAATAAAGCGCATTCGTTATAGTCAGTTACAAATTATACGCTACATCGATGCCAACACGTTCCCGTTTGATGATTCAGGAAAAACATAATTAGCAGCTTGTTCTTCGTCTAAAAATTTTGATGTGTACCGGCTGTCGTTACCATTAATAAACATTACCGTTTTATCTTTAATGGTATTGATAACCTGTTCCGCCATATTTACCGGTACTGCAGGGCATCCATAGCTACGGCCAAGGCGACCAATTGAATATATTGCGTTTTCGCCAACGTAATCGGCGCCATGTACAACTATGGCACGTTCGCGGGCGTTGGAGTTAAAACCGGCGTCCACACCGTCTAGTTTTAACGAGCGACCATTGCCGCCGTGGTAAACTTCGCCTGTAATATAAAAGCCGAGACTGCTTTGATGCGAATCAATTTTGTTTGAAAAACTGGTTGCCATATCATCTCCACTGCCATGGCCATGCGCGGCGTATGTGTTTAAAATCAATTGTTTATCAAGTAAATCTACTACCCACATCCGTTTTTGGTGACTCGATTTTGCAAGATCGACAACAGTAAGGATAAAACTTGTTTGGGGCACCATGTTGCCCGCTTTTAAGTTCATAAAACCGGTTACGGCTTTATTAAACACTTCAAGCCCAAGGCCTGATTCCTGTAAATGGGCTGATTCGTAGATATTACTGATGTATTTTTGCAGTAATTCCCTGGCAGAAAAGCCATTTTTAAAATTTCTTTCTTTGGTGATTTTCGCGCTTTTCCAGCTGATGGTAGTTATCGCAAGTATCAATAAAATAGATACGAGCCCGCCAAGAGGTTTTCTCATTCGTTTCCCGGATTTAAATCAATAAATTAATTAGTGACCTTTTCTACGTAAAAAACAAAATTAGGTTTTGCTTTTTTATCACTAATCCAATTTGTTACAAAAGAAATTATAATTAATAATTACAAAATTTATCTTTAATTACAATTTAATTGAAAATATTAAACAACAATTTATACCATTTAATACTAACGACTTATGGTAATAAACTCCACAATTGTTAATTTATTATTTAACCCAGGTTATTTTTTCTTCAATACTGGTGTTTCTTTTCCCGGCAGGGTACTCATTTGCATAACCAAAATATAAAATTCCCATCACCAAATCATGCTCATTAAAGCCTAAATACTCTTTTAAAGCGGGTTTTAACGCCATGCCACCTGTACTCCAAAACGAGGCAATATTTAAAGCAGTTGCGCCCAGCAGCATATTTTGTATAGCACATGATGAAGCTGCTATTTCTTCTAAAGGTGTGATTTTGGGCAAATTACCGCGTTTCATAACGGCTACGATAACATGTGAGACCTTATCGCCCTGGTGTAACAATTTATTGTAAGTGCCAGCCAAAAAGTTGTCGCCCATGCTGTTTTGTTTGTATAGTTCAGCGTGTTGCAGACAAAACTCAATTGGGTTTTCGTAAACTATAAAACGCCATGGCTCGGTGTTACCATGAGTAGGCGCCCAGTTGGCCAGCTCCAATATAGCGGCTATATGCCCGTTTGGTATTTCATTGCCATTCATGGCCTGAGCCTTAACGCTGCGGCGGTTTTTAATTGTATTTGCTATTGCTGAAAATTCGGTATCCATATCTTTATAAATAAAAACGTCCCGGCCAAAATGACCAGGACGCAAAAGTAAGATTATTGTTGTTTTAGATTTGTAGAGGTGTGAAAACTTAGCAAATCTTTACATTATCTGCATCATTGACAATTCACTAATTAAAATATAGCAGGGTATTTATGCGGATCTGTTTCGTTCATCAAACTATAAACCGCCTCTATAATATCATCTAACGATGGCTTGCTGAAATATCCGCCGTCGGACCCATAAGGCGGCCGGTGCGCTTTGGCTGTAAGTGTTTTAGGCTGCACATCGAGTGAGTAATAGCCTTTCTGATCTTCAAGCACGCGCTGTAGGATATACGCAGACGCTGCGCCCGGCAAATCTTCATCAACTATCAGTAGCTTACTGGTTTTCTTCAGCGAGTTGCCACAAACGTTGTCGATATCAAAAGGATACAAGGTTTGCGGATCAATAACTTCTATGCTAATCCCCAGTTTTTCGAGTTCTTTAACAGCTTCCAATACAATACGAAGGGTTGATCCGTATGAGATAACAGTAATATCGGTACCCTGGTTCAGTATTTCGGCTTTGCCAAGCGGAACGGTGTATTCGCCTACGTTAGCTGGCAAACGTTCTTTTAACCTGTAGCCATTTAAGCATTCTATTACCAGCGCCGGCTCATCGCCTCTTAACAGTACGTTGTACATACCGGCAGCCTGGGTCATATCGCGTGGCACGCAAATATGCAGGCCCCGCATTGAGTTTAATATCAACCCAAGCGGCGAACCTGAGTGCCAGATACCTTCGAGCCTGTGACCTCGGGTACGGACTATTAAAGGTGCTTTCTGGCCGCCGCGCGTACGATAGCTTAAGCTTGCCAAATCATCGCTCAAAACGTTTATAGAGTAGAGCAGGTAATCCAAATATTGTATCTCGGCAATTGGCCTTAGGCCGCGCATGGCAAGGCCCATACCCTGCCCTATTATTGTAGCTTCACGAATACCAGTATCAGTTAAACGCAAATCGCCATATTTTGCCTGGAGCCCCGCAAATCCCTGGTTTACGTCGCCAATAGCACCTACATCTTCACCAAAAGCAACAATGCTTTTATCACGTTCAAAATTGGCATCAAAACAGGCGTTCAACACCTCGCGGCCGTCAATATATTTCGAGTCCTCGTAGTATCTTACCGATACATTCGGAACTCTTAACGGCGAATACTGGGTATCGCCAAACAATTTAGAGTTAAAGCGTATTTCGTTTTTAACATTTTCGCTGGCCAGCCAGCCTATCAAAACGTCGCGCTGTGAGGTTGGTTGTTTCACAGTAATGCGCAAAGCTTTGCGTATAGCTGCAACAACATCTTTACGACCGGGGTCGATACATTCCTTCAGCTCGGTAACAACTTCCAACAGTTCATCCTGAAATTGCGATTCACGGGCCAGTTGCTCAATAAGTCGCGAAGCTTCGTTTAATTCATAGGCTATTTCTTCGCTCAATTCGTTCCAAACCTGGCGCTGAATCTCGCGTACATATTTTTTTGCCGTGGCCTCCATCTCATCCATTTCGGCCTCTGTAGCTACTGCCGATGCGATCATCCATTTGCGCATTTGTAAAAGGCAGTCGTGCTCATCTTCCCAGGCAAGGCGCTCTTTCGATTTATAACGTTCGTGCGAGCCAGAGGTAGAGTGTCCCTGCGGCTGCGTCATTTCAATTACGTGTATTAAAACCGGCACATGTTCGGCACGGCAGACCGCTATGGCACGCTCGTAAGTTTCGCAAAGGGCCACATAGTCCCAGCCTTTTACTTTAAATATCTCGTAGCCGTTGGTGCCTGGCGCGCGTTGAAATCCCTTTAATATTTCGGATATATCTTCTTTGGTAGTTTGCAGCCGGGCAGGAACTGAAATCGCATAGGCATCATCCCAAACAGAAATGGCCATTGGCACCTGTAAAACACCTGCGGCATTCAATGTTTCAAAAAACAGGCCTTCAGATGTTGAGCCGTTGCCTATAGTGCCGAATGCTACCTCGTTACCCTTTACCGAAAAATTATTTAAATATTCCAGCTGTTTATTTTGCCTGTATAACTTTGATGCGTAGGCCAAACCCAGCAACCTTGGCATATGGCCACCAGTTGTAGAAATATCGGCCGAGCAATTCATGCTTTCGGCCTGGTTTGTCCAGTTACCATCGGCGTCGACAAAGCGGGTTGCATAATGGCAGTTCATTTGCCTTCCTGCCGATGCGGGGTCTTTTTCTATATCGGGATAAGCATACAGTTGCGCAAAAAACTCATGCAGGTTGCTCATGCCGGTGGCGAACATAAAAGTCTGGTCACGGTAATAGCCTGCGCGCCAGTCGCCCTTTTTAAAGACTTTAGCCATAGCCAATTGCGCAACTTCCTTACCATCACCAAATATGCCAAACTTCGCCTTACCTGTAAGCACCTCACGGCGACCAATCAAACTCGCTTGCCTGCTTTCATAGCCAATGCGGTAATCGTTTATTACAATCTTTTTAAAATCATCAAAACTCAGTTCGGCGGTTGTCAGCTGTCCTGTAGTGTTAATTGCGCTTTCGGGCATATATTATTTTGTTAGGGCGGTAAAATTAAGAAATTCTATTCTGTAATTGGCAAGTCTGCTTATAAAACATACAGTTTGCATAATAGTTTTATTATTAGGTTAAACCTTTTATATTTGTAATTATCAAACATGTAATTATGAAGAAAATATTATTAGTATGCGCAGTAATTTTAGGCTTTGCCTTTACTGCCTCGGCACAAGATAGCGAAAAAGCTGTATTTAAATTCAACGAAGAAAAACACGATTTCGGTAAAATTCCGCAGGGTACTCCTGTAACCACCGTGTTTGAATTTACTAACGTTGGTAAAGAGCCGCTTATTATAACCGACGTAAGGCCAACCTGTGGTTGCACCATTGCCGACTTTACTAAAACCCCGGTTAAATCCAATGAAAAGGGATCTATCAAAATTACCTATAATGCAGCTGTTGCAGCTCCGTTTAATAAAGGTATCGTAGTTACATCTAACGCTTCCATCCCGCAAAAAACATTAAATATTGTTGGCGAAGTTGTAGCAAAACCGGCGAGTAGCAGTAAGTAACCCCATCCTCCCCAAAGGGGAATCTTTTGAAATATTTGAAGACACGAGCAATCGTGTCTTTTTTATTTTTACAAATTTTTGACTCAATACCTTTACCGCAGGCCTGCGACCTGCGCTGATGAATAGCGCCCCTTTGGAGCCTGAAGGTTTTCTCCAGTTTAAAAGCCGACGTTTGTAATTAACAATTTGATTCTGTGCTTCATAAATTAAGCGAATTCACCCAGCCCCAGGGGGGCGACTACCGTCAACCCAGATCACAGGCCTGCGCTAAATGAGATAGACCTTTTTTCTCTCGGACTTTCCCGACTTTTCGGACTCTCGGACTCTTTTCATACCTTTGTCCCATGCCAAAAATATCGCACAAAGGGCTACAAATGCCCGCATCGCCTATACGTAAATTAACGCCGTTTGCCGATAAAGCAAAGCTGGACGGTAAAAAGGTTTACCATTTAAATATCGGCCAGCCGGATATTGAAACACCGGAAGGGATGCTGAATGCTATTAAGAACATCAGCTTTAAAGTTTGGGCTTATACGCCATCCGAAGGCACGTTATCGTACCGTAAAAAGCTTGTTGAATATTATAACAAACTGGGTTATAACATCACCCCAGATAACATAATTGTTACTACCGGTGGTTCTGAAGCGATAACCATATCTATGATGGCCTGCCTCGACCCGGGTGACGAGGTAATAATCCCCGAGCCATTTTACGCCAACTACAATGGCTTTGCCTGCCAGAGCGATATTGTGGTAAAGCCCATATTATCCTACATCGAAAACGGTTTTGCCCTGCCCGCTATCAGCGAATTTGAAAAGCTGATCACCGACAAAACAAAGGCGATTATCATTTGCAACCCCAATAACCCAACCGGCTACCTGTATTCGCGCGAAGAACTGGAAGCCCTAAAGGAACTTGCATTAAAATACGATCTCTACTTATTCAGCGATGAGGCCTAC
This sequence comes from Mucilaginibacter flavidus, assembly GCF_024055575.1. Classification (GTDB taxonomy): domain Bacteria; phylum Bacteroidota; class Bacteroidia; order Sphingobacteriales; family Sphingobacteriaceae; genus Mucilaginibacter; species Mucilaginibacter flavidus. Next base: position 165,719 of record NZ_JAMXOE010000008.1, read on the forward strand.
CGCGAGTTTTGCTACGACGGGCAGACATTTACTTCGCCAATGCATTTGGAGGGGTTGGATCAGCACGTCATCGTGATGGACACCGTAAGCAAGCGTTACAGCGCCTGTGGTGCCCGCTTAGGCTGTTTGATCACTAAAAACAAGGAAGTAATTGCCGCAGGATTAAAGTTTGCCCAGGCCCGCCTTAGCCCCGGCATGGTGGAACAAATTGCCGGCGAAGCAGCCGTGGATACCCCCGATGAATATTTTAAAACTGTAAACAAAGAGTATACCGCCCGCCGTGATACCATTGTAAATGCGTTAAACAAAATGGAAGGCGTTTACTGCCCTAACCCCGGCGGTGCATTTTATGTGGTGGCCCAGTTGCCAATTGACAACGCCGACAAATTTTGCCAGTGGATGCTGGAAAGCTTCAGCCATGATAACTCGACTGTGATGATGGCGCCCGCAACCGGCTTTTACAGCACTGCCGGCGCAGGCCTCAACGAAGTGCGGATGGCCTACGTTTTGAATATCAATGATATTGAAAAAGCCATGATTTGTTTAGATGAAGCGCTGAAGGTGTACCCGGGTAGATTAGTAGCTGTAGCAGCTGGAAGTAGTAGTCTTTGAAAATAGTATCAGTAACGGTGTTGAATAGCAGTTTTGCTTTGTTTATGTCAAAAACTGCTACTGCCACTACCCACTGCCACTAATTAATATTATATTTGCAGTTGACTTAAGACTATCTACTCAGTACTTAAGACTTCCACCAAATGGGGTCGACCGGAATTGACAGGATGGAGATAAGTAAGTAAGCATGCAGCGCGTTGGGTGAATTAGCGCTCTAATCAGAACACTCAAAATCACAAATGGCGAAAATAACTACGCCTTAGCTGCTTAATTTAGAATTTAGCTAGCTTTTGTCCCGCCGGTTTTCCGTTTCATCGGGCCGGCACCAGGGGCATCGAAAGATGAAACTGGCCTGCTTAAGGTGTGCATAGCGGGCGAGATAGAGCACCTAAGGAAGACGGTACAGGCAAGCGACTGGCCTTCCCCTTCCCTACAATTAAACAGAAGCTAAGCATGTAGAAAGCTTACCTTATACCATGTTTGGACGAGGGTTCGAATCCCTCCGGCTCCACATAACATACTAAATTACAGTATGTTGCAAACTAAATCAAAGGCATCGCAATAATTGTGATGCCTTTGTTGTTTGCGGTTCTGTAAAACATTTGTAAAACAATAGGAATATCCTGCATCTGAAAAACTGAATAACGTTATCATCATGTTGTCAATCGGCTATAGGTGCGTGTACGCAAAACTGCGTTGACAGAAGATCCCTAAAAATGGCGTTGCTGATCGCAAAATTTCTCCTATTCCTGTGAAATAGTAACAAATATGTTACAATTGCAATATATTTGCAGTTCATTGACCGGCTTTCTGTCGGTCTATTGTGATAAGGTTTAGGTTAAAACCCCTGAGGAGCGAGTCTTAGGGGGTTTTTATTGCAAGAACAAATATTCGAAAAATCTGTCCCTACAGGGTTAACCATTCGCCGACTTTTGTTCCAAGGGTTAGCATAACTTCGAGACCTATGGCCTCTTCGTCCTATTCACCGACATAAGTCAAGTGCCTAAACAATCTTTTTATTTGGAAATCAATTCGATATCGGTAAATTGGATTGTTTATCAACTAAATCTTTATTAGTCAACCTCTAAACCTATTTTTATGAAAGCCTTATTGTTTATTATACTGCTATCACCCATTGTATGTTATGGGCAAATTCTTGGTTTCGGAAAAAAACTTAACGAATACAAAGCGTCTAACGGGAAAACGTACCATATTGGAGATACAATTAAACTGGGTCGCGGCTCTGCTCCTAATGGTGACTTTAGATACATTCAGATGGGGGGTTGGGCTTTACTTTCAAACGACAAAGGATCTGATTCAAGAAATACGCTTAAATCCGCGTCTGGAAGAGGTGCTTTCATAAAGAAAATACATAGCTCTAAAGCTCATGGCTTCCAGCAGGTAATTTTCGCAGTTAGTTTAGGTTATGGAACTAACTTCGATTTGTTTATTGAAGACGCTATTGCTACTTGTGAAATTGTGGACTGTAAACCAGTCAACGTAAATGTCGTGAACCAGCAATCTGGCGACAATCTTGATAAGATTAAAAAGCTAAAAAGCCTTTTAGACAGTGGAGCCATTACACAAGCTGAATACGATGCGCAAAAGAAAAAGTTGTTAGCAGAATAATATGATCACCTTCAGCCGCCATATTTTGGTAATTTCTTACAATAAGCCGTTTGTCGGTCCGAGCCAAATGGATTCACTCCTATTTGTAAAGCGTCTGTAGCATGATTCCAAACCTTTAAAGGCGTTGACAACCTTTGTATATCCTATTTACGATGAAACGTCTGGGATAATAAAATATCGAGATTAAGTGTAATTAAGGTTAGTTTTACTGATGTAAATCTTCGCTAAAACAAGTTATTCCTTAGTCATAGTACCAGTCCATTCTCCCGAACCACCTACTGCGTTGGTTGATGAGACGATTATATCCTGGTGAAAATCAAAAGTAAATGTGCCGTTGTTGAATTTTCCGGTTCCATATTCAACTGTGTAGAAGCTTGAATTAGAGTTGACGGTATGGCGTGCAATAGTTAGTGTGTTACCCGATACAGTCGCTGCACCGGACTGAATGAGATTTGTATTGAGGATCAGTGCTGAGCTATTGCTGCCTGAAGATATTGTGATTATATGATCGTATAGGGTCGCCATTGCTGTCCCATTTAATGATACATTAACAGATCCTTTATAAGAACCGGAAATTGTTGGGGATGTTTCTTTGGGATTGACTCCACCTTTTTTGCATGAGTAGATTAATGAGGCTAAAATAAACAAAGACAATAGAATAGGTTTTTTCATGTCGCAAGATAGAGATTAGTTTCGGCGAGGTTTACAACCTATTCAAATAATACTTGATCGGCAGTATAATAAGTCTTGCGTGAACCAATTTCAGCCTTAAGGATTGTTTCTCCAACCGGAGTCAGCTTATGTTTGGGCAGGTGCACCTGGAGAAAGTCTCTTTCCTTCTCCGTTATGGTATCTGGAAAGTTTTTTGATATATGTCTTTCGGCATCGACGAGCACCTTAGTGATAGCTTTGGTTAAGACGTCAATCGTTTCCCCTGGAATTTTATCGGCTTTTGAAAACGGTGATATCTTAGCTGCGTAGAGGATTTCATCTACATAAGCATTACCAATGCCACGAATAACCTTTCCTTCCGTCAAAACGGTTTTAATATGGTGTGACGATTGCTTCAATGCACCTATCAGGTAACCGTCCGGCATACGCATTGCATCGGGTACTTTTGCTTTTATCGGATCAAGTGTGAGGGTTACGGCCTTCTGCCAGTCAGTGATCGCCAATCCGCTGCCGTCAGAAAACATGAGTTCAGCGATAGTAAATCGATTTTCATTATTACCCTCATACCAATACATCGTCCCATGTAGCATGAGATGAAGTCCGAGCACATGTCCGTTTTCGAATGCAAAATGTAGCTCCTTACCTTCCCTGGTAATTCCATCGAGTCGTTGACCTTCAAGGGCTTCTATAAGAGCAGATTCCGGCACCTTAAGTTTCCTATTGATAATAATTTTTATATGACTAAGCCTTTTCCCTACAAGCCGCTTGGTAAGGTTTTTGCTGAATATATTTAGATCTGGTATTTCTGGCATATCAATGTATTAGTGTTATTTATATTGGCTCTCAATCCGGCAGCCTATCTCATCCACTATTGATTGTGGTAATATAGCGCCTGACGCTTGAATCCATTCGAAATTTTCTGTGTGGGCGACTGTACCGATCCAAACGCCGTTAAAAAGAACTTCATAGTGATCGTTTTGCATGACAGCTTCACAGTATACTAACTCGTTAGCGTATTCTATGCCGAATCCAAAAACCGGGTGTTCTGTATCATCCATGACGCTAAATTATAAAATTAAAACAAGTGCTTGCATTTACTAATATTTTTAGCATAGATTTGTATAAAATTAATATGTTATGGAAAAGTTTAGTATCGAAACAAGGGATGGCGATGAATACATCGTCTCTAATGAGTACGGCTTTACCTTGAAGGTAATCCCACCAGGAAAACAAGAAAGCCACATTTATACCCCACGAAAAGAGGTTGCAGCTATTTACCTGGAGGATATAGATTTAGCGTGGCCGGATTGTTCAGATTTTAAAGATGATGACGAATGTGAGGGGGCGTTACCCGGTCGCCGCTCAAAGTTTACATTGGATCATTATGAATTCGAAGGAATCGATATTTTTTTCGATGACAATGATGTACCAGAATGCAACAAAAATATGTGGATGGATGCGATTGAGTACTACAGCCAGCTGAAATTAAATAAAACACTTTACGCGTTAAATGCATATGGGTATGAATACGATTACTCAAAACTGAACGACACGACACAGGTAATGAGGGTTTTAAATGGTAAAGACTTAGTTAACGCTAATTTAAATTAATTGGGTATTAAATAAATACGGTAAGAATGCGCAGAACGCTGGTTGACCCAAAGGAATTTATACAAAGTGGTTTTACTTCTCCTGCAGAAGAATATGCAGTACCCGATTTACGGCTCGACCATTTAATGATTCGTGATCCCGAAGCAACCTATCCGGCAAGAATGCAGGGTAAAGCAATGGAGAAAGCTGGAATAGCGGAAGGTTCGTATCTTTTATTCGACAGGGGCATTGATCCGAAGAATGGCGATATAGTTTACGTATGGTATGACAATGAAAAGCTAATCAGGTTTTACGAAAAGCATGGTCAAAAAATAACATTGTACGCGGCTACCCCTGGTTATCCGTCTATACAAGTAGAGAGTGAATTAAAATTTATTGGTGTGGTTACGTGGGCAAATAAATGCTTGTGCCCCCGAATGTTTCCCCTTGTAAAACAATGGTAGCAATAGCAGATTGTGTCGGTTTCTATGCCGCCTGGCATCAAAGTACAGAACCCTGGTTACAAGGTGTACCGGTGGTGTCGTTGAGCAATAACGATGGTTGTATGATAGCGCTTAGTCCGGAAGCTAAAGCACTTGGCGCGTCACGTACGGAGCCCTGGCATTTTGTGATGGATAAATACGTTCCTTTAGGAATGGTTGCTTACAGCAGCAATTACCGGGAGTACCAGGCAATGAACAAAAGGTTAATGAAGATATTGGCGAGGTTCGTTCCGCGATTAGAAACCTACAGTATCGACGAATGTTGGATGGATATGTCGGGAGTACAGAATCTGAGCACGCTTGTACCCTTTATAATCAATGAAACTAAAAAACTTACTGGCATACAAATTCGCATAGGGGTTGCTCCAACGAAGACATTAGCTAAAGTTGCGATACATCTCGCGAAGCAGGATCCTACCAACAGCTTTATTATTAACAATCAATCTGAAATTGATACCGCGTTACAACGGGTTGCCGTTGAAGATATGTGGAACGTTGGCCGGCAGTATGCAAATATGCTACACCGTAATGGCATACATACCGCTGCACGCTTAGCTATAACACCTGAATGGTGGGTACGCAAAAAAATGACTGTTGTAGGCTGGCGGACTCAACAGGAGTTACGAGGTAACGTTTGCTTGAAATTAGTAGAAGTAATGGACCCCAAAAAGAATATTGGTGTAGGCCGGTCATTTAAGAAAACCACGTCAGATGCCCAACAGCTTATCGATGCGTCAACGTTTTATGGCTATCGCCTAGCTGAGAAATTACGAGAGGAAAAGTTGGTTGCCACAGTTTTACAGGTTTCATTACGTACGAATAAATGGAAGGTAGATACTGCGCAGCATCAGCCCCGACGAATATTTCACCTGGATACGGGTATAAACAATATGATTGACGTTACGAGGTATGCCAGGCATGCTATCAAATCTATTATTGATGAGAATTTACGAAATAAGGTATCCTATAAATACATGAAGATTGAAGTGTTCGCATCCGGGCTCCTCCCCGAAAACGAAAATCAGATTGTCATTAATGACAGCTATGCCGCAGGCTCAAAGAACCGCTTAAGTCGGGTAATAGATGATATCAACCTACAAATGGGCAAGGGTAAAGTTTGTTTCGCAAACAACTTAAAGGCGTGGAAACATGATAACTTAGAAGCTTACATAATGCGGCAACAATACCCAAGCCCTAAGTATTTTACAGACTGGAACGAAAGCCCACTTCTTCGTTAATATGTTATTTAATACCTTTAACATCGAGTTACAATATCGGGGGACTCTGTGTGAACTCGATATTCGAGAGGCTTACACGAGTGACGGAACGAGGAACTTTGAGATAATACAGGGCGGTATATGTATCTTGCTCATGATGTTTAAAAACGGATTGTGGAGCGTATATATCGTTGATGATCTGCACCCGGTAGCCAAACAGGATACCGAAATGTTTGTTACTGATGAATTAATAGAATTATTAACCCAGGCGATCAAGACTTATTTGGACTGCCTAACCGGAAATAAATTGAGCTAAAATATGTGTGGTAGATTAGACTTTGGTAGCAGCGCTGAAGTAGCTGCGAAGCTTGGTGTAGAAGATTCCGATGGCTTAAGAGATGGTGACCCTAACTTACCCCCTTATAGTAAAGCCGTAGTATTCGGAATTCTTGACAGGAATCCTAACAAATTGATGCATATGGGTTGGCCTTTGGTCCCGTCATGGAGTAAGGAGTACCCAAAGTTTAACACAAGTAATGCAAAAAGTGAAGAAATGCACGAAAAAACCGCTTACAAGGGACTTTTGGGCAAACGTCATTGTATAGTCGCTGTCAATGGGTTTTACGAGTGGGAACGAAAAGGTGAGAATCGTTCTTTTTATTTCACTATGGCAGACGGAAGCCAAATGATGTTTGCAGGATTATGGGACTATAATAAAATCCTCATTCCGCCGGTATTGAGTTGTACCATCATAACCAGAGAGCCGAACGAAATTATTGGTGAAGTGCACGACCGAATGCCCGTTATTTTGACCAAAGAGCAAATGAAAATATGGTTGGATACTACTTTACCGTATGAAGAGCGAGCGAAGGTATTGCAGCCTATTGAGAACAGCTACATACTCAAGCGTGAAGTAGGTAAATCAGTAGGAAAGGCCACTAATAAGTCTAGAGACTGGTTTAATGATAAACCGGACGACTGCTTGTTTTAACATTGCACGAGCACCAATTCCCGTGTTTAAAATTATAAAAAGCATGTGGATTTTTAGACGTCGCTATACACAACTTCATGCAATAAATGTTTACTTTGCTTTATGGAATTTGGAAATTTAAACGGCGAGTTTGAAGGTGTTAATTTTGCTTTACCGCCAGACCCTGAAGCGACAACGAAGACATTACAAGATAAAAGGAATGGTGCTAACCTAGAAATACGTATCGGTGGAGCTAAATGGGCTGACAAACGATGGAAGGGAGTAGTCTATCCAAATACACTGAAAGAAGACGAATATCTTAAAGTCTATTCCGAGAATTTTAATACCATTGAGTTCGGTCCCACATTCTATAATATCTATAAAGCTGAAGAACTCAGTAAGTGGAAAGAACAGGTCTCAGGATCACCTGATTTCAAATTTCTCCCTAAGTTCCCACAGCACATAACGCATATCCGACGTTTTGTCAATGCAGAGGAAGTTACAACAAAGTTTTACGAAAGCCTTAATGGGCTTGGTAGTCACGTGGGCCCGTTGTTGTTGCAGCTGCCGGACAACATTACACCAAAAAGCTATCTTCAACTCAAGGCTTATCTAGAGTCAATGCCCCGAAATTTGAAAGTAGCGGTAGAGGTGCGTCACAGAGATTGGTTTGCAATCGAATCTAATCGGATAGATCTGTTCAATTTATTGAGCCGATTAGATATACCATGGGTGATAACAGATGCACCAGGTCGAAGGGATGTTCTTCATATGAATTTATCTACTACTGATGCTATAATCAGATTTGTCGGAGCTTCGCCAATAAATGTTAAAGTTGAAGGAGATACCAGTCTAGGACGTAGCAAGCCACACGAAGTTGACTACACGAGGATTGATGAATGGGTGGAACGATTGAAGGTTTGGAGAGATCAAGGTCTAAAGTCGGTATGGTTCTTTGTGCATCAGCATAATGAGAGATTAACCCCAGTGATGTGTGACTATCTAATACAACAGCTAAATGCGAAATTGGGCGTGGACGTGAAAAGACCAACGTTGCTTTGACAGGTCCTCGGGATTTTATTTGCATTACGACAGGAGAAATTCGCAATATCTGTCCCTACAGGTTTAACCATTCGCCGGTTTCTGTTCCATCTGGCTGATGATCTTATTGACTTCAGCTTCGGTTTTTGTAAGCTTCGATTGACAGAGTGCTATTAACTCAGATGCCCTTTTTATCTTTTCAGCAAGAACGTCCACAGACACTGTTTCGTTTTGAATGTCTGCCTCAATCTGTCTGAGCTCCTTAAAAGCATCTTCGTATGACATGTTAATTTCCATCGTAGCTCGTTTTATTTTGTAAGGTAACGGATAGTTCGGTTTTCTTTAAACGCACGGTAAAGTTATCACCTTTCTGCAAAACTCCCGGATCACTAATTATCCTTCCGTTAAAACTGACTACGGCAAAACCTCGGTTAAGTGTATTTTCAAGCGAGTAAGCTTTAAATATAGATATAGAATGATTAAGATACCCCTTGGTATTCGTTAACAAACTCTTTTGATAATGAATAATATTTATTTTCAAGTTCTGAAGGTCTTTGGATTTCTCTGAAACAACAATTTTAGGTCGGGTTAACAATGTTGCCGAAATATTAGCCAGTGCTATACGATTTAAATATGGTATAGAGCGGCCTTTGCCGGTGATAACCTGCACGATGTCGCTGATATAGGTTTTTTCCGATGAGAGCATCTGGTAAGCGGCATTGGTGATGTGCGTCTTGGTAATATTTAACTCACTGTTCCGGGCCGATAAATTTTGCTGTGCTTTAATGAGGAGGTTTTTACGAATATTTAGGAGCTGCTCTTGAAAGGTACGATTATGATTTATTATAAACTCAGCGGACTTTGTCGGTGTCTTGACAGATGTATGTGCCATTTGATCGGCAATCGTTATGTTTTTTTGGTGACCTATACCCGTTATGACCGGTATGGGAAACCGAGCAATTGCCCGACCTATTCGGTAATGATCAAATATCAGAAAGTCAGTTTGTGCACCACCCCCACGAATTACAACGACAACGTCAAAACGAATAGGAGATTGAAAAATAGCTATCAGCTTTTCCTCCATTGCTATCGCATTTGTTTCTCCCTGGACTTGCGTGAAATATGGGCTGATCTCAAACCGGTAACCGTATAGGTTATTGTCAAGTGTGTGCTTAAAATCTTGCCAACCCGCAGACCCTGTGGCGCATACGACTGCCATGCGTTGTATTACCAGGGGCATGGACAAAGATTTGTTCCTGGTCCAGTATTCCTCTCCCCGCTTTTGGATGCTTTCAGGATTATTAATGCACAGACGTTCCAAAGTCTGCTGACGCTGCTGCTCAATAACTCCTAAAGTAAAATTCGGATCTATGCTGGTGACTTCTAATTGGAGCCCATAAGTCGGTTGGTATGTAACTTTTACCTGCAACAATACCTGAATATTATTGGTGAACTTTTGGCCGGTACGGGTTCCGAACAGCGCCAGCTCCCGGGACCCGTTACCCCATGCTTTTGCTGAAAACTTTGCTAATATTTTATCCGTACCGGACGTTTTTTCAACAAGTTCAAAGTAATGGTAGTTGGAATCTGCTTTATGGTTATGGTTGGTTACATCAGCAATTACCCAAAAGTGCATGCCGTTAAAGGCGTTATTTAATGTCTGTTCGACCTTGTCAGCAAGCTGGGATAATCTTAAATGTTCAGTTGGAGGCATCTATTGTATTCCTAGGGTTTAAACCAAAATTGTGATTATTTATCCGAAAAGTAACATTTTCTTATATAGGACTTGGAGAAACTGTCCTACCATGCGTTATACATTCTGAACGGGACCTAAATTCCTTCATTTTTAGATAATGGAATTTTGTATACTCCCCTGATTTTGAACGCATGGCGTTTTTGAGATTGGATTTGCTGTGCAACTATGAATTTAATAACTGAAAAAGTTTGTAATCTAAAATTAAGTCATCAAGAAAGTTTGATTTACGTTCATTACATATCTTAAAAAATATCTATTCTAACAGTTATCTGTGCTTACTATCCTTTCCGTCTTTTCCGGTCTTCAACGATGACGTAAAGACCAAACCCTGCTAATAGGATTATGCCGTACATAAATCCATAACTCAACCAGTGTTGAAAAAGTTCCATCAAATCAGACATATATTTAACCTTAAAATAGTGTTTATTAAAACTTAGAGTTTGGAACTTTCAGAGTATAAGAATCATTTAAGCTGTATTCTTCGTCCATACTTTACAGCAAAGAAAATCAGAGAAAAGAGTGTCATGAAGCTAATGGAGTATATTATCCAGTATTTAATGAATACGCCTTTAATCTCTACCAAATGATAATCGTTTTTATCAAGATCATTATACCATACAATAAATTTTTGATTTTCGAGGTAATGGTCGCCGGTTGTATAATATGTCTTGTTGACTCTTTCTTTATATTGCGAATTATTTCCGTGGTCTATATAAGCAGTGTGGTAACGGCGTACATATGTATCAGTTTCCAAATGGTTAAGTTCGAAAAATTCTGATTTAGTATTTACAAAAGCATTTATTTTATCCATTGAAGCAGCTTCGTAAAAACTTATCTTGTTATTAGTCATTAAAAATCTAGCGGCAACCTGGTAACAGGTATCAATTGAAGGCCGATAGGTTGAAATACTATAACTTGGAGTAGAAAAGCCATAATCATAATTTTTACCAGGATAATAAATGCTGTCATTAACTTTATATGCTACATTTTCCGCCCATATTTCAGATAATCTAAAATGCTCATTTGATATTTTCTCCAATTTAAGGATACTAAAACCATTGCTTGTTGTATCAATTTCGTAATAATGTACAAATTGCTTAAAAAAGTCCCATTTTCTTATAGCCTCTTCTTTTTGATAATCTTTATCATAATAGTTGTTAGGCTTCGAACCAAGGACGTGTTCAACTTCCACTAACTCACTTTTACCTGGTAATTTTTCCTTTTTTAAGTAATAATTACCTTTTAGAAAACTGTCATCATAAAAAACTTTATATAATTCTCCTCGTGGTTTTTCATAACTATAATCAGCAATAGTGTTTTTACCATTAAAAACCTTACTAATTTTATCATTTACCTGAGTATAATCATCATCCTTTTTGTGGGTAATATATAAAAAAGTCACACCAACAATCACAAAGTAAAAAACCAACAGTACGATGATATAGGGAATTTCGATTTTACTTGGTCCACGAAAAAAGTCGTTCTCAGTAATGTTCTCGGCATTTATTATATTTTCTTTAATGTTTTCATTTACACCATTTTTACTCTGGTAAACCGCTTTTTCTTCTAGTTGATTAAAAATTTCCAAGTCCTTAATAGGTTTCCAATTATCCATGCCTTCTGTAAAAACCAAGGTTTCTCGATCTAAATTAAGGGCTCTTAAATCACTAATCGTATATGGCCCTTTTTTTTCAAACCCTTCAAGATAATAATACAGCATATATAGAACCGTTATTAATAAAATAAACAACTAGGTCGATTAACCCTGTAATCGACAATGAGGCTAAATAAGTTGGTTTTGAGTTTATCAAAAGTTATTTCTCAAAATATTTCATTCGAATTTTGATTGCAAGAACCAAGCGTATGTACCCTATGGATGTAACAGATCACATTCCTGAAACATCTAAATACGGACAGTAACTCACCTAGTTATAGTAAAAAAGATTTACCCACCTCGTATAGAGCCCACAACTTGAGATTAGATAACTACAGTCAAGTAATTACCTATAGAACTATTATGTATAAATTAGAGATAAGAAGGTTAAATTAATAATCATGATCGATTACGGTATTTTTGAATTTGTTTTTACTTGCTTAAACTGTTGCTTAATCACAGCTCACGTAACATTATTATAAAAGTTTTTTTGCAAGACAAAAGGTTTAAGTAATGCTTGGCTTCCTGATCGGTAAAGGTATAATAACTATTAGGCTAATTAGCCTATATCTAAAATAAAAATATATTCAAGATTTGGAGCGTGTCACAGCTCCGCGATCCATATGCAATGCAACTTCTTGCTAAAAATGTAAGGAAATACCGTTTGCTTGGTGATTTTTCTCAAGAAGCGTTGGCGAACTTATCCGGTATTGAGCTAAGTACTGTCAGCAGAATTGAACGGGGGCTTTTAAATACAAGCGTTTCTGTGATATTTGCTCTTGCAAAAGCTCTTGATGTTGCCCCTTCAAATCTTTTATCAACGGAATAGCGGCATGTTTATTAATAAATAATTCTAAAAAAAGTCCGTCACCAGATTCCCTATTTAACAGTCCTTTAGTTATGATAAGCAGCCTAACCAAAGGACAAATCTATCTACTCTGAATACACCCATTTTTAATAAAATCCCGTAAGGGTTGGTTGTCAACCAAGGTGTTCCTACACTAACTTTAGCGCATAAAATAATTACATTTTATTATCATAACTATTTGATATACAAAGTTTTATTTGTATATTTGATGTATAGAAAATCACAACAGTAATAATTAAATGAATAACAAAAACACAGATGCAACTCAATTTTCAGAGGAGGAACCGAGTATGAAAATGGTATCGGCACGAACACTTCACTACTTTTTTGACATTAAAACGCCTTTTAATAAATGGTGGGATTATACCTCAGAGTTTAGCTTTGACGAAACGAATGAATATTCGCACGTTCTATATAAAGGTTTAGCTGGCAGAACTATCTCTGATTATGTACTTACCCTGGGATGTGCGGCGTCCATATGCCTCTTACAGCGTACTGACAAAGGGGACATTGCTCGGCATTACTTTAACTCAGTTAATGAGCTAATTCACGATCCGGCAGCAGACCACCAAATAACGATTATTGACGATGCTTTTGGAAACCCATTCAGTCACACTGCGCAAGGTTATTTTCGCGAGAGGCTGGAGTTACTCAAATTTGAGTAGTCATGAGGATTAAGGAGTTTTGATCAGGACTTAAATAGTCTGTGGGAGTTTTAAAAAGAAGACGTGGTGCAATCAGCCATAGATAGTTTTGCAAAATAAGAGGCTGTGTCACATTTATGACCAGCCTCTTATTAATTATCCAGTTATATAAAGCAAAACCTGTTAACCGAATGTCCTTGAATATTTGATTTCACTGTGATCCCCTTTCATAGATTTTCATAACTGGACAACTACTTCACGTCTCCAGGTAGATTATTTTAGCGCCTGGTTCAATTTGTAATGATCCGCAGAATAAATATAGAATGTGTGGTCCGAATTTTCCAAATAAACTATCTCAAATATTCCCCCAACGAAGTCGTTGTACACAGTGTCACCATACATAATTTGGTGGTTAGTCAAATCATCGGCTAACCTTTCGAAGTTCTGTGACTTTGCTGCCGCCACTATTGCATTTCCAAATACCTCACCAGTTCTATCCAATTCTTGCAAAGCATACCAAAAAATCTCTTCTACATTTTCCGTATAGGAACCAAATGTAACTGCAAGTCTAAATAAATTAGCTTGTTCCTGATTGTCCAATGCATCAATAACTTCCATGTAGAATTTCGATTTCTTAAGCATTGGAGCGGAGACTTCGTTCCAGATCGAGAGATCAATATGTTGGGCTCTATCTTTATCAGTTAACATATACTCAACTCCTTTCTTCAGGCAGTCAAAGGTTTCAATTTTATACCCCTGTTGCTGATAGATGACAAATGCGGATTCGTTATCCAGGAGCATCTCAATTTCAAATTCTTTTCGTTTACACTTAAAATGTTTAATAAATGCAGCTGTAAACAACTCATTTGGTATTAATTGCGTGTTGTCTTCGATTGTTTCCATGTTTTTTTGTTGATAAATTTTAAAAGTTTGATTAATAAATGTTTAAAGTTTAATACAGTGATTTAAACTTCACGGGTTTAAATCACTGTTACATCGCCAGGCCACCGTACTACATATTGCCGCTGGAGGATGCTGCCACTCCTACCCTTTCGATTGCGGTGTCAAAGTGTTCATTGATGTTTAGCGCTTGTTTGAGGATCCCTGTTATCAGATCGGCAGTTGCTGGGAGACTGAACATCAGGATAATTGTCTGAGAATCTTTTTTGACGGTTACTTCAAGGTCAAGGATTGTTTTACCTTCTTCATCGTGGCGAAGGTTTACGGATTTAAATGATACCATTTTGGGTGGATTAAGGTGAAATATTTTGTTAATAATGACGTACCCGGATTTTTTAAAAAATGAGCTACTATGTTGCAAGACTGAAAACAAAAACCGAATGCTGTTCAGACATTACGATTTTAACAAGGTATGGGGTACAGGGCGCGCCGGAACAGAGTGGGGGGTACTCAATGAAGTACCTTTCAGCGTGTGATGTATAAGTGGAAAATTTGGGTTGAAAAAAATATTTTGAAAGTTATAGCTATGTAATACAATTTTTGAAAAGGCCATTTCAGCTATTATAAAACAGATGACCAGATTGTTAGAAGTTTAAATTAGTGTCTTTTATAAAGGATAATTTATTTTCGAGAAAATCACTAAACACGTCGCTCAAAATTGAGCAATGTGAAGATTTATGAGTCTTCACCGTATAATGAACCTGAAACTTGAAAAAAAAGCTTTATCAAAGATAACCCTCCTACCGGCTTTAACTAAACTTACGGGGTTTGTCGACAAATGTTACCATTCATAGCTATCTAATCCTATATTAGGCGAGGAGGATTTGATAAAATTTCAAAATAATTAAAACGGTGGGTGTAGGCGAGTATGATACTGAAACGGATACACCAATAGAATTTCAATCTTTAATTTTCAGTAAGCCAGCGATATTTTTTTGAAAAAACTATTGTTATCACACAAATAATTGAAGACGTGATAGTTAACCAACAAACGCAAAAAGCAAAATCCTATTTTGAAATCCGGTTATCAATAATATATTTACAGAGCCAAAAGTCTTATTTAATTAACCAACTTCTTATTTAATTAACCAACTTTAAAGCCTTATTACATTCGCAAACGTGAAACTTATAAACAACCAGGAAACCCGCTTATTTGATGAAGTAAAAAAACAACTGGTTGAAGGATCTGAAGTTTTTATAAGTACTTCTTATTTCAGTGTTAACGCCATCTTTGAATTAGTGCCTGAACTGAATAAGGTAAAGCAAATCCAAATTTTGATTGACGGTGATGTAAACCAGGATATCAGATTTGCTTATGATGAAAGAGAATTCAGCACTTACCTTCATCTGAGAGCGAAGTATATAGCCGAAAGAACCTTAGCTGTAGTAAAAGACAAATGCGAGATTCGCTATGGCAACATGGGTGGACAAAAGTTTATTCTCATAAAAAACGGAAATTCAACACATTGTTTTTCAATAGCCCCACACGACCTGAATTTAATCAGTTTCGGATTACTGCCTTCGACATCTCCCGTTATTACTACGTCATTTGAGGATGTAGGTGATCAGTATCATAGTCTTTTTAACCGTTTCTGGAGTAATAGCACCAAGGATATTAAAGATTCTGTAATTGCAATAATTCAAAACGCCTGTTCAAATCACAAACCGGAGGATATCTACAAGTTTAGTCTTTACAATATTTTTCAGAATGCGACTATTGATGAAGCATCCGAACAACGGCTGAAAAAGATTGGGTTTAAAGACACCCTCATATGGAGTATGCTTTATAATTTCCAGCAGGATGCGGTGCTCGGGGCTATTGATAAAATTGAAACATACGGTGGATGTATTATAGCCGATAGCGTGGGCCTGGGAAAAACGTTTGAGGCATTAGCTGTAATGAAATACTACCAGATGCGAAATGACCGTGTCCTGGTTCTATGCCCCAAAAAGCTTAGGGATAATTGGATAGTATATGCCCAAAATGATGTACGGAATATCCTTACAAAAGACAGGTTTAATTTTGACGTTTTGAACCATACTGATTTATCAAGGGAGTCTGGTTATTCAGGTGATATAAATTTGGAAACAGTAAATTGGGGTAACTATGATTTGATTGTGATTGATGAATCGCACAATTTCCGGAATAACCCGCCCAAAAGGGAAGGCATTACCCGCTACCAGCGGCTGATGAACGATATTATAAAATCAGGTGTAAAAACCAAAGTACTGATGTTATCGGCCACGCCGGTGAACACCAGGATGAATGATATTAAAAATCAAATAGCCTTTATTACTGAGCAAAATGATACAGCCCTGGCGCCGTTTGGCATAGGAAGTATTGATATTACCCTACGGAAAGCGCAGCATAAGTTTAACCAATGGCTTAAAGCCAGAGATGGCGACGAATTTAACCGGGATTCTTTGATTGAGAGTCTCGACGGTTCATATTTTAAAATACTCGACCTGCTTACAATTGCCCGTTCCAGGAAGCACATCCAAAAATACTATGATGTTACCGATATCGGAAAGTTTCCTGAACGGATGGCTCCTGAAACAAAAACCTCAGATTTTGACATTAATGGAAAGTTTCCTGCAATTGATATCGTAAATAACGAGCTTAATGCGTTAAATCTAAAGTTCTATTCACCATTATCATACGTACGGGAAGACCGTAAGGAAACGTATGCGGCTAAATATGATATTACTACTTCAACGGGAAGCATATTTAAACAGGTAGAACGGGAAAGCAGTTTGATCCACCTGATGCGGGTAAACCTGTTAAAGCGCCTGGAGAGCTCAATTCATTCCTTTTACCTTACCCTGGAGTCGTTATTACGACAGATAAACTATTTGCTTGAAAAAGTTGACCATGCCCAAAGCAACAGCCTGTTTGATGCCAATCTGGATATCAATGATATTGATTTTGATGATGACCTGCTGGAGGATTTGCTGGTTGGCGGAAAGGTAAAGGTGTTACTACAGGATATTGACCTAATCCGATGCCGTGAAGAATTGATTGATGATAAAAAGAGGATCACCGCATTGTTATCAATAACCAAAGTGATTGATATAGATAGAGATGCAAAACTCATAGACCTTAAAAAACTGATTGGTGATAAAATAGGCAACCCTATTAATCCCGGTAATAATAAGATAATTATTTTTTCCGCCTTTGCAGATACCATCATTTATCTTTATGATAACCTGCACCAATGGATCAGGGACGATCTTGGCTTATATGCTGCTCAGGTTACCGGTGGAGATACCAATAGAACCAATTTACCTAATTGCAGGACAGATCTAAGTTCAGTATTAACCAACTTTTCACCACTATCAAAAAGAAGGGATCAGGTATTTCCGGATAATAAAACAGATATAGATATTTTGTTCTGCACGGATTGTATTTCTGAAGGGCAAAACTTACAGGATTGCGATTACCTGGTAAACTACGATATCCATTGGAATCCTGTAAGGATTATACAGCGCTTTGGCCGAATAGACCGTATAGGCTCAAAAAACCAACGGATCAAACTCGTTAACTTTTTCCCTAATCTCGACCTGGATAATTATATCGACCTTATCAGCCGCGTACAAGGCCGCATGCAAATACTGGATGTTTCTGCAACCGGTGATGACAATATAATCGATGAAACATCCGGACAAAATCAGGACTTGGAATATCGCAAGCGGCAGCTCAAACAGCTTAAAGAAAAAGTGCTTGATCTGGAAGATATCGAAGGCGGTATCAGCATTACTGACCTGACTTTTAATGACTTTAAGATTGATGCTGATCGCCTTACTTTAGAAGACAGGGAAAATTATAACTTATTACCCAAAGGCATATATGCAATAACACAGGTAAACTTAACTGATGCTGTTAAAGGCGTGATTTTTTGCCTCAAGAACACCGGTGTGGCTGTTTCCGATGCCTTCAGCAATAATGCCATTTACCCATACCACTTATGTTACGTGGGTACGGACGGCAAAATTTTCATCCCGGGAAACAATCCTAAAAAATGCCTCGATTATTTTAAAAAGCTATGTTTGGGTCATAATGAGCTTTTAAATGACCTAATTGCCGCGTTTAACAAGGAAACTAAAGACAGTCGGTTAATGGAGGCTTATACAGTGCTTTTAACGGCAGCTATAGCTAACTTAAACGGCGTGGAAGATGAACTTGGCTTGGATACGCTGGCAATACCTGGAGGCACTAAAATGAGCAAACTAAGTAAGGAGAATTATTTTGAACTGATCTCTTTTTTAGTGATAAAATAAATGGACGTTATAAATAGGATATTGCAGTTACCTGAAAGATGCCTTTTAAACAAAAAAATAACCAAGGCTTTTTTTAAACGTAATTTTGACCTTACCAGTGCCGAAAGATCATTATTAGACGACTACAATGTTATTGAGGCGATTAACTGGGTAGCCACCATCAGCCCGGCAAACTCAAATATTATAGCCTGGAAAGACGAACAGTATATTTATGAAGAGGTACAGGTGATCACTGTACAAACAACTGTTGATGATTTTGTACGCAACAAGCAAAAAATTGCTGAACTGATACAAAAGTATATTCCGTATCCAATAATACTTTGCATTTATAATGACCAGGCTTTTGTATTTAACACCTTCGATAAAAAGATAAACCAAAATGATAGCAGCAGGCGAACCATCGATAAAAGATATTTTAGTGAGGATATTTCACAAAGTACCCCAACAAAAAACCAGCAGGATTTTTTAAATAGTATTAATTTCACCAACTTAGACAAAACTAACCTGCAAACCTATTACAATGCCTATACGCAGCGTATCATATCTTTGCAGGTAGCCAGCCTTTCGGGTGTATATATACCACGAACGCATAACCGTACTCAGGAAGACTTAAAAAGGTTAGAGCGAATTGAGGAGTTAAAAAAAGAGATAATCAGCCTGCAAAATCGGGCTAAAAAGGAAACTCAACTGAACCAACGTGTTCAATTGAATGTTGCGATAAACGATAAACGAAAAGAAATAGAACGCTTAACCGCGTTAATTTAATATATTAATGGAAAAGATTACAGCCGGCCATCCGCTAAGCCAAAGTGAAGATATTGTAAAACAAAACCTGGAAACTTTAAAAACGTTGTTCCCTACTATCGTGAAAGAAGGTAAAGTTGATATTGAGGAATTAAAGGCTTTGTTGGGTGACGAAGTAGAAACCGGGGATGAGTTTTATCGCTTTACCTGGGCAGGAAAAAACAAGGCCCGGCAAGAGGCCAATAAGCCAAGTACCGGGACTTTGAGGCCTAATACTGCAGAAAGCAAAGATTGGGACACCACACAAAATATTTTTATTGAAGGTGATAACCTCGAAGTGCTGAAACTGCTTCAAAAAAGTTATGGCGGTCGTATCAAAATGATTTATATAGATCCGCCCTATAATACCGGTAATGACTTCGTATATAAAGACAACTACGCGGATAATTTAGCTAATTATCTTGCCATTAGTGGCCAGGCGGACGAAGAGGGCCGAAAGTTAAGTACGAATACTGAAAGCGATGGACGTTACCACAGCAACTGGCTGAATATGATGTATCCGCGTCTTAAATTGGCAAGAAATTTGTTAAAAAATACAGGTGTAATATTTATAAGTATAGATGAAAATGAATACCATAATCTTCGGAAGCTATGTGATGAAATTTTTGGTGAAGAAAACTTCATAGCAACTTTTATATGGAAACGAAGGCAAAATGTTGATAGCCGCTCCAAGAACGGCGCATCCGTTGATCATGAATATATTCTATCCTACTCACGTTTAGAAAATGGCATAAGGGGCGCTGACAAAGATATGACCAAATACGCTAATCCAGACAATGATCCAAAGGGTGATTGGATGAGTGCTGATATGACGGGACTTGCAACAGCAGATCAACGCCCGAATTTGCACTACGATCTAATAGACCCTAAAAAAGGCATTGTTTATAAATGCCCACCGACAGGTTGGAGGTATGAAAAATCAAGAATGGCTGAACTACTCAGCAAAAATGAAATTTTATTTCCAAATAAAGAAGAAGGACGACCACGAAGGAAGAAGTTTTCGCTTGATTTGGAAAGCGAGTTTACAGGTTTTTCAACAATATTAAACACTGTGTTTAATACGCAAGGGACAAGAGAGTTAAGGCAACTATTCGACGACAATGAATATTTTGATTTTCCGAAACCAAAAGATTTCATTGTTGAATTCTTGAAACAAGGTATGACAAAGGAAGATACGGTTTTGGATTTCTTTGCTGGGTCAGGTACTTCAGCACATGCTACTATGCAACTGAATGCCGAGGATAATGGTACCCGTAAATTCATTTGTGTGCAATTGCCAGAAAAAGTTAAACCTGGCACACAAACTCAAAAAGCTGGTTATAATACTATAGCGGATGTTACCAAGGATCGAATTCGGAAAGCAGGTGATCAAATCAAATCTGGAACTAAAATTAACTTATTTAATGTCTCTGAGTTCAAGTTGGATATTGGTTTTAAGAGTTTCAAACTGGATACTTCCAATTTAAATTCATGGGATGGTAGTGTAGAAAACTTTGAACGAAATATTTTCAATTCGGCCAGCAATATCAAAGAGGGGCGGACTGAAGATGATATACTTTATGAAGTTTTATTAAAAACCGGTTTAGATTTATCCCAGCCTATTGACGAAAAAGTAATTGCCGGTAAAAAAATATTTAGCATAGGTTTGGGTGCGCTCTTTATTTGCCTGGCAGACAATATAAATACCGAGGTAGCAGAACACATAGGTCAATGGAAAGCCGAACTGGAGCCATCAACCTGTAGAGTGATATTTAAAGATAGCGGCTTTACAGATGTGGACAAAACCAATTCTGTACAGGTCTTAAAACGTTACGGTATAACCGAAGTTAACTCCATATAAATATCAGCAAACATCCATGCAAATAAAATTTGAAAGTGAACTGGATTACCAGCATGATGCTATAAATGCTATTGCCGATATTTTTAAAGGGCAAGAAACTTGTACCAGCAACTTTACTGTTTACTCACCAGCCTACCTCGCCCAGCAAAAAACCATGGAGTTTAACCAAATAGGTTATGCCAATAAAATGCAACTCACCGACGGGCAGATATTGGATAATGTTCAAAAACTCCAGCTCCGCAACGGTTTAAAGCCATCCGTAAAACAGGAAGTGGATATTAAGCATCTTGATTTTTCGATAGAGATGGAAACGGGTACAGGTAAAACATACGTTTACCTGCGAACCATTATGGAAATGAACAGGCAATATGGCTTTACCAAGTTCATAATTGTTGTGCCTTCAATCCCAATAAAAGAAGGGGTTTATAAAAGTTTACAGATCACCGAAACCCATTTTAAGGAGCATTATAACAACATCCCCTACAAGTATTTTATCTATGATAGTTCGCAATTAGTTGATATACGTGATTTTGCCACTAACCCCTTATTACAGATCATGGTTATCAACATTGATGCATTTCGCAAAAGTTTCGAAGATGAAAAGGATGAAAAGAAAACGGCCAATATTATCCACAGATATAACGATAAGTTAGGCTATAAGCCGTTACAATTGATCCAGGATACCCGGCCAATCGTTATTATTGACGAGCCACAATCAACCATCAGTACCCCACTCGCAAAAAAAGCAGTGAAGGGTTTAAATCCGATGGCCATTCTGCGCTATTCGGCTACGCACAAGGAGAAACTTAACCAGATGTACAAGCTGGATGCCATCGATGCCTATAACAAGCAATTAGTAAAACAGATTGAGGTAGCCTCGGTAAAGGTAGAAGGCGCGGCCAGCAATGGGGCCTATGTAAAATTGATCTCGGTTCAAAACAAAAAAGGCATCTCCGCAAAAGTTGAGGTGGATGTTTTACACAATGGCTCCCGGACCAGAAAAGTTATTGAGATAAAGAAACCTCAGGACCTGTTGCAAAGCACCCATATCCAGGAGTATGATGGCTTCCAGGTAAACGATATTTACACCGAAGAAGGGAATGAATATGTTGAATTTATTAATGGAACGGTATTAAAATTAGGTGAAACTGTTGGCGCTGTTGATGAAACTTTAATAAAGCGGATGATGATCCGTAAAACAATACAGGAACACCTGGATAAGGAGTTGAAGTTAAATCCCTTAGGGATTAAGGTACTGAGCCTGTTTTTTATTGATGCGGTGAAACATTACCGGATTTATGACGAAGATGGCAATATGCAGAATGGTGATTACGCCAACATTTTTGAAGAAGAATACAAGAAGCTGATCAATCACCCAAGATATCGGTCGCTATTTAATGAGATCAAGGATGTTGACGAAAACGCCCACCAGGTCCATAACGGGTATTTTTCAATTGATAAAAAAGCTAAAGCCAGTAATAAAAAAGAAAAGTTTGAATTCTATAAGGATACATCGGGCACGGTAGCTGCTGATGAAGACACTTATAACCTGATCATGAAGGATAAGGAGCTGCTACTGAGTTTTGATTCAAAACTGCGCTTCATCTTTTCACATTCAGCGTTGAAAGAAGGGTGGGACAACCCGAATGTATTCCAGATCTGTACACTAAAAGAAGCCGGATCATCCGAGATTCGACGTCGCCAGGAAATTGGTCGTGGATTGCGTTTAGCGGTGAATCAGGATGGTGAAAGGGTCAGGGGCTTCGATATTAATACCCTTACAGTAATGGCCAGTGAATCATACGAAAGTTTTGTAGATAATCTCCAAAAGGATTTTGAGAAAGAAACAGGAATAGTTTTTGGCCTGTTACAGACCCACAGCTTCAATAACATTATCGTAGCCATGGAGGGAACTGATCCTGTATTTTTTGGTCAGGAGAACTCAGCTATCCTTTTTGATTACTTAATGCTAAAGGGGTATATTAACCCACATGGCAAGGTCCAGGATTTATTGAAAGACGATTTGCGTACAGGAAATTTAGCGCTTCCTGAACATCTGGAGGAGCATATTAAGTCCCAGGTTACTGTTGTATTGAAACAAACAGCCGGTAAGCTTGAAATTAAGCGCAACGAAGATAAGGAGACCATAAAGGTAAACAAAGCGGTACTACTAAGCCCTGATTTTAAAGAACTTTGGGATAAAATAAAATACAAAACCACATATGCAGTGGATTTTGATTCCAATAAACTTACAGCAGCTTGTCAACAACAGATTAGTAACCGGGTAATTGTAAGCCGTGGAAAACTGGTGTACGAAAAAGCAAGTTTAAGTATCACAACTGGAGGGGTCAATGTTTTAAACGAACCCGATGTTGAGTACGGCGTGGTCAATCAAGAGGTAGAAATTTTGCCGGACATTGTCACATATTTGCAGAATGAAACTCAGCTAACTCGAAAATCAATAGTTCAGATCCTAAAAGGCTGCACCAATCTCAAATACTTTAAAATAAATCCCCAAAAGTTTATAGAGGGTTGTATTGAAATCATCAACGAACAAATGCACTTGCATATAGTGGATGGCATTGTGTACACAAAGATTGGTGAACACGATGTTTACAGCCAGGAACTTTTTGAAAAAGCGGAGTTATCAGGCTATTTAAAAAGCAATATGATTGCTTCAACCAGGTCCCCCTATGAATATGTTGTTTACGATAGCGGTATAGAATCAGACCTGGCAAGTGAGTTCGAAAGAAATAGTAATGTTAAAGTATATGCGAAACTACCCGGCTGGTTTAAAATTGATACACCGCTGGGGACATACAATCCGGATTGGGCAGTGTTATTTGAGCTTGAAGGTGTAGAAAAGCTGTTTTTTGTAGTTGAAAGCAAGGGCTCTATGGGATATGACTTTCTTCGCCCATCAGAGCAGGGAAAAATAGAATGTGGCAAAAAACACTTTGAAGAACTGGCCAATAAAACAGGTAGCAATATCACCCTGGAACACGTTACAAATATTGATGATTTTGTAAACAAAGCGATGGCGAAGGCCTTTAAGAAGACTAACTAATGGTAAATTGCACCAGCCTTTTACTTCGTTCACCCCTATAATTAAAACCACTCTTCATGAGTAGTATTTTCGTTGCTAAGACTGACATTAAGGAATATTTACAGGATCGGGATAGTATTATATTATATACCGCGTTAACAGACGAACCCTTCTGGAATGGAATATTTGACCCATTAGAATATTTTAATCAACTGTATTCAGAGGTTTCATTTTTCATAGAACATGCTTCCAATTATTTAAGTGTTAAAGAGCACTTTCTCAAACTTACCCTAAAGGATAAACAACGATATTTATTACTTCACACTTTAATTGTAATTGTAAAAAGACATTTTTATAATGAAGATAACTATTGTGGTGACCATGAAACAATGTCCATTTCAATCATCCAAAAATTGTATGATGAAATAGATAATAAGATATTTCCCTTTAGAGAAGAACTATCTCCGACTGTTTTTGAAGACCCAACTTTTATTCCGACTTCAGGGAAGGCGTTTTTCGTACCATACCGAAAGATTAACCGAAGTATTTTACCATATAGGGATGTTCCTCCCTTTTTAGATAGAAAATTCAACTTTAGCGAGGTAACAAAAAAGTTAGGAGAATTATCACACGGGGATGAAAAAATAAAATACTTGATTGAAATATCAACAGAATATCAACATCTTGGACATGAGGGTTTTCCGATAGACAAGTCTGTTGTTAAACAGTACGATTTGGAAATAAGAAAGTTAGAAAGGATAGGCACCGTTAATAATCCCAATCCTGAGATAACGCCAAGTAACCGATTAAATGACTTTTCGAATGCACAAGTTGTTTTAATATTTCATTATTTCTACGAGTACTGCAAGCTTAAAAGTGTAATCATTGATAAAACAACACTGGCGAAATTTATTCACCTGGTGGTAGGCAAAAGGGTTACTAAAATCGCGAACTCGGAATTTTATAAGAAGTTAAATAAAGCACCTAATTTCGGATCAAACAAACCACTCATACAAGATTTGGAGGTAATTAAGACTCTATTTCAAGATGTTGAGTTATCAGAAATTGTTGAATTAATCGAAACTGAAATCAAGACTGCTCACCGAAAGGAAAATTAAGTAACTGATTTATATTTAGTTAAAAATATAGGCCCACCCAATTGGGTGCCCCAATCTTGAAAAGCAACCGCACATTTGTGTTTTATCAATTTATAACACAAAATGACAAATTTAATTTCTAACCAACTATCACTCGCAGAAATAAGAGAATTATTTCCGCAGAAGTCGCGGTCGTTTTTAGAGGAAAAGAATCATCAAGATTTTACACGTCCAAAAACTGATCTCCTATTAAACACTAAACAGGCGGCTGAACATTTAAGCCTTGCTTTAAGCACCCTCTATGGGCTTAATCACCGCCAAGGAATACCCGTTTTCAAGATTAGAAAACGATTGCACAATTTAAAATCTGTCTTAAACATCTGGATTAAGACCGCACGTCAGAATAACAACCCAGACATTAGTGTTGAGGCAGATGCTTATGTTAGGCAACTCAGGTCAAACAGGAGGAATGCCGCATGAGAAATCAAATATGGTACAACTCCCTGGAAGTTTCAGACTTGCTCAACATGAAAAATTTAGGTCGCAGTAAGCTGCTAGCCTTTTTACGTGACCAAAACATCCTATCAGGAAACAACACCCCGCATCCTGAATATATAGTATCCGGACATTGTGACGTTTTTTACAAACCCATATTATATTTTAACGGCGGGATTAGGAGCTACGCTACGGTTCCTTTGTTTTCTAAAGCTGGAATAACACTTATTAAAACTCTCATCAATCAAAAACATGTCTAAAACAACTAAAACTATATTAACAGGCGTCAGCGCGCCTGTTGGGATCACGCAGCCCGATAACATTAAAGTGCAAGTCGAAACCTATTTAAGTACTAACTATGACATTCGTTATAACGAGGTATTAGGAATGGTAGAATACAAGCGCAAGTGCGATAGCAAATTTGTGTTGATTACGGACTATGTAACCAATAGCCTTGAACGGGAAATGATACTGGATGGAATTCCTTGTAACGTTACGTTGTTACGTAAAACTTTAAAATCTGATTACTCACCCATATACAATCCGTTCGAAACTTACTTTAATGGGTTACCTGCATGGGATGGTCACACGGACCATATAATGGAGCTATCAAAGACAGTAACTACCACGGACGATTTTTTATGGCATACCTGCTTTCGTAAATGGTTAGTGGCAATGGTTGGTTGCGCCTTAGAAGATGACGTGGTTAACCATACGGCAATCGTATTCGCAGGAAAACAAGGACTGGGCAAGACAACCTGGATATTGAATTTATTACCAGCTGCATTAAAGCAGTATTGTTATTCCGGTACAATAGATGCCAAAAACAAAGACACCGTAATAAACCTGAGCGAAACTATACTAATAAATATGGATGAGTTAGAAACACTTAAGTCAGCTGAAATCGGTGCTTTAAAAGAGCTTATAACAAAATCAAGCATCCGCCTACGCCGATCTTTTGGCACCAACCATGAAACCATGCCAAGAAGAGCGTCCTTTGCGGGCTCCGTTAATGGAAAAGAGTTTTTAAGCGATACATCGGGAAACAGGAGGTTCCTTACTTTTGAAGTGACTTCTATTGACTATAAACATAACATCTCCTTAGAGGATGTGTATGCTCAGGCCCTGCAGTTATTTAATAGCGGCTTCCAGCACTGGTTTAACCCGATTGAAATTGCGGAGATTAATAAAAACAATGAACAGTTTAGAAGTTTGGCTGTTGAAGAAGAGCTGTTAACGTTATATTTTGAATCCTGTGCAGAAGATGAAGCTGACTATTTTTACAGCGCAACAGAAGTAATAAACTGGCTCGGATTAAAAGCGAAAATCAGCCTTTCAGAAGGCTCAAAAATAAAAATGGGGAAAGCGTTAAGGGCATGCGGGTTTCTTCGGCTTAAACGTCGCGACAGGTATGTATACGCCTTAAAGGAAATATGCCATGTACCAAACCTACCAACTACTAACTCCTTAAGTACAAAGAATCTTGTTGAAGGGCTATTTGGATAGACGGTAGGTAAGGTAAGAAGTTTTCACCTAAACTAATCCTTAAGTCTGCCGAGCTATAAAGTTGGTTCGGCAGACTTTTTTAACTTTTTGGCTACCTACCTACCTACCTACCTACCTACCTACCTACCTACCTACCTACCTACCTACCTACCTACCTACCTACCTACCTACCTACCTACCTACCTACCTACCTACCGGACGAGGGAGGGCCTGCATGTCAGCAGAAATCGATAGCATAAAGCTATCCTTTCATAAAATACAGCCTAATAAATATAGTTTCCGAATAAAGAAAAAGACAATTTGTTCCCGATGCAATTTTATCTATTCATAAATTATGACTGATTATTTTTTAGAACATTTTTATACAATATTCAATAACAGTTTTTTAAGATTTTGTTATCCCCATTTTCCCGATAAAGATATCGAACGCCAAATTCAATATTCCAGTAGGCTTGGCCGGAAGTTTTTACTTAACTACGTATTTGAAGGTTAATAGCGTTTTTTTCCGCAAAGGCGATAGCTGATTTTAACGGGATTGCAAAGGTGTGTAGGAGCTGAAAATTAACACTTTCATTCAGGAGCATTACTAATGATTCACAAATTAATAGTTGTTGAAGTTTATCTTATTCCCACCGGAGGCATACACAGCCATTAAGATGGTTTCTAAACCAGAAATAAAAAAGTAAACTTGTATTTCAAGGATACAAAGACCATTTTTTCGATGCTTTGTGTTTGAAAAACCGAAAGTTATGTGGATATTGCTTTCAATTTAACTCAATGAACAACAGAAGATTAGCTTGGTTAATATTGGGCGCGGTGAGCTTATCGCCTGTTATTTTTGCGCAAACTAAGCCCAACAATGAGATTTTGGGTAAAGTTTACGAGATAAACAGCGGCAATAAACCGGTTTTTGCTGCTCAGGTGTCTGCGTCTGGTGCCAATTCTAAAACAACAGATTCGAAAGGAGTTTTTGACCTGAGTTTCGATCAGATTCCCCCTGGACGAACAGTGATGATCTCTTTAAGCTACGGCGACTGGAGGGTCATTAACGACAAAGAACGAGTCACCAAAATACCAGATGATCGCCTCGATACGATCAGTTATTTTATGTGCTCACAAAAGGTAATAGACGAAAAACGCGCCAGCTATTATAATATTTCTGTGGCCAGTGTCGCTAAAACATATAAGGCAAGATTGAATGCGCTGGACCCGACTCGGAAAGATTTTGCGGCCCGTAAAAAAAATATTGACGAAGAATATGCCAGCCTGACGCAACAGCTCTTCTCTTATGCAGAATCCTATGCAACCAAGAACTATGACCGAGCAAGCGTGTTAGAGAAACGTTCGCTTGATTTTTTCCTCCAAGGTAATCTACCTAAAGCCATTGCCTTACTAGAACAGGGCAAACCGATCCAGGGAATGAAGATCGCACGTAATACGATGGATCAGGCACAAAAAGTCGTTGACGCTCAGCGGAAACTGTTCCTTCTTCACCTAGAAGAATCTAAATCTCTGGCCGGTTATTATCTGCTACATTTTGACTATGCGAAAGCTAAAGAAGTTTATCTGGCAATAGCCACTTATGATCCAGATAGCTTTGGCTCTGTCTACCATTACGCAATGTTCTTAAACGACCAAAATGACACACAAGAAGCCTTGACATGGCTAGAAAGAAGCCGGCCGCTGGTTAAAGATAGCGTGCAAATGATGATTTATTATCAGTTGAAAGGTGAACTTCATCAACAAATACCCAATGATACTTCTTATTTAGCGAACTATCGGGCCGCAGAAAGTTTGTCACACTACGTACTGCTGATTGACCCTTATTATTATCAACCTAGGATGGTTTCGATTGAAAGGCACTTGGCTGAAAATTACCTCTCCCGACAGGAATTCCCTATCGCAAAACGATATTATTTCCAAGCGCTCCAAAGATGTCAGAAGCAGAACGATCCCGCTTTTGCCGATCTAGAATATCAATTGCTATTGGGAATATCTCAGTATTATGCGTGCCAGTACAGAGCAGATAGTGCCTTATACTGGGCGAACTCAGCGCTTCAGTTTCAGGCTAAAACACCGATAAGTAAAGAACAATCAGCCCTTGATCCAGCTGATGCCTATTCCCAGTTAGGGTTAATCGCCATATTGAAAAATGATTACAAGACCAACGAACACTATGCCCGCCTGGTGTTAGACGCTCATTTAAAAAGCGCTGTTAAAAACCCAAAGTCTTTTCAACTGGATCTTCCATCCGATTATTATAGTTTGGGCAACAGCCTTTTTCGGCAGGGTTACTACAAAAAAGCCAAGCCCTATTTATTGTCGAGCTTAAAGTGGTTTGACCGGCTCAAAACCGCCCACCGCTTGAACCAACCAGAATTATTAGGCACTGTTTACGGTTTGCTAGCCAATATAGCCGATGAGTTGAAGACACCCGATCAGAAATTCTACGAGGAGAAATATTTAGCTGCCGGTGTAAAGGCCTATCGGGAAGACACTATCCGCCACGCTCAATTATATGGAAAATTACTTACCAATTATGCCATTACCTGTTACCGTCGTTCGGATTATGCCTTGGCTATAAGGTATTTTCAAACCGCCATCGGTATATTTGAACGGATGAACCGCGATCAGCAAGGTATATATAATTCCCTATTAAATATTTCACATTGTTTCTTGGGCAAATGCTATATTGAGTTAGGGCGGGATTCCGATGCATTGCCTCATTTATTATTAGCAGCAAGCTTGTCTGACCAACTTCTGAAAGATGATTTCAGCGCATTTGCCGACGATGCCGATTTGGCTTATAATGAATTAGCAAATTACTACTCTGTAAATCAGTCTTTTGAGAAAAGCACTGCTTATTATATGAAAGATTTAAACATTGCGAATCACCAGTCCACAAAAGATCCGTCTGAATACATGACCGTTTATGATGGGTTGGGCTGGCTCCAACAGCAACAACACAAACTGGATTCGGCAATCTTCTATTATCAGCAAGTCGTTACATACGCGGCGGGATCAGTAGACCCAGATATCGTTTTTCACCTTGGTAAGGCATATTGCAATCTGGCGGAATGTTATACCGAACAACAAAATCGCGAACACGCCAATACTTCACTTGAGCATGCGCAGTCCAGCTTTCAACGTTTATCGGCCAACGATCCCGAATTTGAAACTTTACCGGCGCGAATCAATGCCGTCAGAGGTGATATTGCGCTTCAGGATAAGTCATACAAGACCGCGAAGAATTACTATCGCTTGGCTCTTGCCGTTTATACGCGACATAAAGAAAAGAATGCGAGCCCCATCCGCCGCATCAACGAAAAACTAAAAACCATTCCAGTCCAATGAACAAAAATCTAATCACCGCCGTACTAGGATTTTCCTTGATTCTACTACTCCTCTACTTGACCTTTTTCAAACCTTGTTTGAATGACAATCAGTATATGATCATACGGATCGTGCTTTCAGTCAGTGTCGCTGCGTTGGCTGCCGTAATCCCTGGCTTCCTGAACGTACGTTATAGTAACACAATCAAAGCGGGGGGCGCGCTGGGGGTGCTAGTTTTAACCTTTTTTTATACTCCTTCCGTAATCGCTCACAGCAATTACTGCGATGACTTTGTGTTTACTGTCAGCCTGCATGACACTTTGGGAAATGTTAGGACAGGGAGCGGAGGGCGGTTGCTAACACAAGTTAACGGCGAGGCCAAAATCGTCACGATTGATGAGAACGGTTCGGCCACGTTTAAAAATATTAGCGGCGGGCTGCGCGATTCCGTGATCAGCTTGCAACTTCAATTGGAGGGCTGGCGTTTTAAGAATTATAGTAATCTGATCAAAATCCGGTTACATGGCGTCGGTATAAGTATCCCGTTGGTACCTGATGACAGCGAATGTTGTATAACTGGTTCGGTCAAGGATGCTACAGGTTACCTCGCGGGAGTTAAGCTTAGCATCGGTGACAAAGTGTTTTATACGAATGCAGACGGGCGATTCAACATCAATATCCCGCCTTCAGAACGCCGGCCAGAATACAAACTCATTGTCCATCACCCGCCATATGTGTGGGAAAACACTGTACATCCCCGGACACATGATGAAGTCGAAATCAAACTACAGTAGAAAATCAGTGACCTGTAGATGCGAAAGACGTGGATAATCCAACATTGAACGTTCATCATCTTAGCTACAATCCAAGGCGAAAAGTAATTTTTTTCGTCCATCAGCGATTTATATGGTGAATAACACTGTACCCGTCGAATATATTTTGACAGATATAACCATCTTGGACGTGAGTGAATAACTGAGATCCGGCCCGGACTACTTGGCCGATCGAACGTGGTTAATAATCTTGACCGAAGTTTTGCTAGTATGCTACCCCGAAGATGTTGTGCCTTTACTAAAGATAGCATTAACAGTGATAACTACCAAGGAATCAGTTTCTTTAAGGTGGATGCGGCATCAAATCCAGGGAATAGTATTGGACCGCTGAACCTTAAAGGTGATAATTCTGTCATAGGGATATTGGTTGGTGGAAGCGCCAAACATGCGCAAGGTTAAAATATTGAATTAAAAAAAATGTTATGAAGGTGAGATTACGGAATGGAGATATTAAATTTCGACAGACAAATTGTTTGAGTGAAGATTTATCTTAATAATAATATTCTGGATCTGTTAAACTTCATCCCAACATCACATCGTTATTGATCATAGATGTCAAATCTTCGGTTGATCGAACTTGGGATCGAGGGATATAATACCGATTGAGTATAGTATTAACGTCATATTTAAAAGGAAAAATTTAATTTCTAAAAGGCTTTTATAGGTATTCATCAATGTTATTTTATACATCAGGATTGTCCTCTAAAAATTGATCAACGTTTGGATTTGGTCTTTTTCACTAATTTTGGCCGAAATAAATTTAACACCTTAAGGTTTATCAATAATACTCCAGCGGTTTCAAGACAAGAAACTGTTACTTTATGTTTTGAATCCACGTATTTCAGCGTCATTGCAATATCCTTGTTCGGCACCAGACAAATATTACGTGGTATATTTACCAGTTGTGTTGAGAATAATAAGTTGTATTTAGTGAGTCTGTGTGGGATAAATAGTTTTTTTTTTCAAATGTGCAAAATCAAAATTGTTTAAAGATTAAATTAATAGCTGTAGTGTACCTAGTCATAAAATGATTGACCTATCTTTTTCATAGTAGAGCTAAAAAATCCGTTGAGTTTTCTTCTGACTCACGAAAAAACTGCAGTACTTTGAGATTTGCCTCGTCGAGAATATCCCAATCTTTTTTGATATAAATGTCGGTAACAGCGTGGGCACGATCAACATGATTCATTGCTAATGAAACATCGTCTTTTGAAACCCTACATACATTCCTGGCAATGGTTGCCCAGCTGTGTCGTGCATAATATAATCTAACGTCTTCTGCTATTTTCAGGTTTGCTACTAACTGTAGTAATCCAACATTTAACATACTGTTAAATACCTTACTCGTGGAGTACATTTCATGAAATCTAAATATTTTCTTGCCTGTTAAATCTCTGTATTTATCTATCAGTTCTTGTGCCTCTGGTTCAATTTTGATAGAAATAAACGCTTTATCTTTTCTTCTGCCTGTTGTTTTAGCCCTCATATAATCGATCCTGCCATTTTTAACTTCAGTAACATTAAACATATCAGCGGTATTCATCCCTATGAGATAAAATGACAACATGAATAAATCCCTGCCGAGTTCCATCCGGGAACCTGGCCGAATATCTTTGTAATCCCTAATCATTTTTATGTGGGCGGGTTTCACACTTTTCTCTTCTGGATCCCCAATAGCTTTACCAACTTTATATTTATTAAATGGTGAGTTTTTTATTTTTATATCATCATGCTCTTCATCATTAAATTCATTTTTAGCTTCATTAAACAACTTTCGAATACAGCTCATTGTATCAATTATACCATTTTTAGCACCGTCAGAGTGATAGGTAACCTCATTGCCGAATTGATTTATTCGAGTGTAATCGCGGGGAGTTTTTAAAAACTCTTCCAACTTGTCCAGGTTTTTATGATTAATCTCGGTTGTCAACACATTGTCTCTGCCAAAAAAATCAACCAGGTTATTTATAGCGCGTGTAAATTTTGCAGCGTAACTCCCTCGTCCAAGCTTGATAAGTTTTTCTATATAGGTTTTACCAAAAGCAATAAAATTAATGGTACCATCACCCGCCTTAGATACTCTTGCTTGAAGTTGGTCAGCAAGCTCCCTGGCGTTATAAAGGTTGATCTCCTCCCCCATTTTGTTAGCTTCCTGGTAATATGATTTTTCCAGGTCGTTCTTAGTGTTTATAATATTTCGATCTTTAAACTCGAAGTTACCCTTCAGTTGAGACTTAGTAACAAAATAGGTAGTATTATTGTAAACAGTAACTCTCTTGTGTGTTATCCGAACTTTAACATTAAATTTTCCGTCCTTTTTTTCTTGATGTTCGAGTACAAGTACGTTGAATGTGGCCATGGTTTTTGTAAAACATTTGTAAAACATTTTCTCATATTTATTTGAGTTATGCCTTATTGACAGCCAAAATACCGAATTACAATGGGAAAAACAGGGAAATAACAACAAAAATACAGGTATAAAACATTGACAAGGAAAAAACAGAAAAAGTAGTAAGCATGTAGAAAGCTTACCTTATACCATGTTTGGACGAGGGTTCGAATCCCTCCGGCTCCACTTTTCATTAAAAGAACCACCTGTAAATTAATACTTTACAGGTGGTTCTTTTATTTAGGGGACACTATTGGGGACAACGCAATAAATCTTTTCTTCATAAAATTAGAGTTCTATTGCAATTAGTCTAAAAATGGTTAAAAGTTTAAAAATACTGTATTTAAGAGCGAACTCAAAGGAACAAGACAGCTACAAATTAATCTATACTTATAATATGTGAATGCTTACCTTGGTAAAAAATTAAGAATCGCCTAAATCGATGAAAATTAACTACAGAGGTACTAAATGGTATAAGTGCGATTTGCATGTTTGCCTACCATAGCTATGTTAATGAAGTGATCGCCCCGCGCGTTGATATAGCTATTTTCAACCTCGTAAGCACCTGGTGCCAAATCGGCATCTGTTATCCCATTTTTAATGGTGATTTTCACATGGACGGTTCCGGTATAAATGGGTGGGCTGATCTGTGCCAATAGCAGGTACGGACAGACGCAAAACAGGAAAACAATATTTTTTTCATATCGGCTATGATAATTGCCTTTTGTTTTACGATTGACGTTACTTCAACGGTGTTAAATAAACCCAATGTCTGGTACGCATATTGCCCGAAACATTATCGGTGTATTGGTCCCAAAAATTCACATCGGCACCCGGAGCAAATCCATGTGGGGTCATATGGTCAAGCGGCGGGGTTGGAAATGACAATGGAACTGTGGTAACATCCTCGTCGGGTTTGCTGTCTTCCTTCACAACACCGCCTAGCGATATTTTTTTACCGATATCCGATGTTTCTATTTTTCCATTTAGCATAAAGCTGATGCTACCGCCTGTTGTATTCAGTTTGCCGCTGGTGATGGTTAATAGTTCACCCCTGCCGGGTGTTATTTCGAAAGAAAACAATTGTGGGTTGCAACTGCTTACATCACGAATATTGGGCGGAAGCCTGGCAGATGGCGTTGTCGAAGCCTTAACAAACAGGTCAGCGCCCAGTTCAAATTTGCATATATCCATTTGCACCATGGTATAAGCAACACCGCCGTTGGTTGATCCGCAAGAATATATGGTGCTCTCCATGGTTTTTAATTCCCATTTTGGGGCAATCACGTTGATACTTTTGGTGGCGATAATTTTTTTGCCCTTTGCATCTTTAATACTGGCCGCAATAGCTATTACCGGTTTGGATGGCATGGTTAACGGGGCTACGTATTTATAAGTACTATTGCCCGTTTTGATGACAGTGCCAAACTCGGCGTTACCATTGTTTACACCATTTATCATCAGGGCATCGGGCAAAATGTTCAAGGGTTTACCGTTCTCTTTTGTCTGTACCGTTATGGTCAACTCTTCGCCCGGAAAAACTACACTTTGGGCGTGTTTAAACGCTAAGTTAATGGTTAAAACTTGCGCCTGTAAAAATCCTGGCAGGGCAATCAGCAGGGCGGCAATTAATTTTTTCATAGCGATGGTGGTTTATTTCAGCTCAGTGATCCATTGTTGGGTGATATCGCGCGGGCGGCAGTGGATGCCAAATATTTAAGATTTTTCATAACAGTGTGCTTTTACTGTTTTGTAAGGTACATAGTCATATCCACGCTTCCGGTAGATTTTTTTTGCTTAAAAGAAATGGTGCAGGCGGATGTTGAAAGTGAAAGGATATTAATATGGGCACTGTCTTTTTCCATTTGCTTGCCACCAACTAATTCATGATCGTTAATAAAATGAAATTTACCGGTATCCTGCCTGGTGCCCACATGGCTTATAATTGTGCCATCTTTATCAATTAAATAATAATCACCCGTCGCGCCTTTCATGGTATCCGTCATCAATGGTTTGCCATCGGGACCACCAACTTTTATTAACGCGTTATCAAGTTTCCATTTACCATATATTTCACTTTTGCTTATACTTGCGCCGGATTCATTTGTGATATTGCCACTATTGGTGTTCTTATTATTATTACAGGCAAAAGCCAGTATTGTCATCATTAAAAACACTGTCATCATTTTCATATAAACTATTTTTAGGTTAAGTTATAGTTTCACAAACTCTACACGACGATTATTGGCCTTACCATCGGGGGTAGTATTATCGCTAATAGGTTTGCTTTTACCGTAGCCTTTTGAGGTCAATCGGCCACCATCAATCCCCATGGTAATTAATTGCGCTCGAACAGCGTCAGACCGGGCTTGCGATAGTTTTACATTTGCCACGTCATCGCCATCGCTATCGGTATGGCCGCCCACTTCAAAACGCACTTCGGGATTATCTTTTAGTATCTGCACTATCCCGTTTAGCGTACCCATACTTTCGGGTTTGATATTGGCTTTGTTAATATCAAAGTTGATTCCGTGGGTGACGATTTTGGTATCGGTGAATTTTTTACCGATAATGTTCATACCGCCGCCGTTGGCAATTTTAACATTGGTAAAAATTATAGGGGCATTTTCACTTCCAATACCATCAAAAACCAACCGGTATGGCTTGTTTTCCAAATTGGGGTTCACACAAACGCGGTACTGATCAACATAGGTTTTCATCTGTCCCTCTTTGTAAATAAGGGCGACGTGATGCCATTTATCGTCGAAGTTGGTGGCCAGCGCTTCTGGGAAAGTTTTTAACACTTCGCCAACATGCACGTTATCATGGCCAATAACCACCCTGAACTGCCATTCGTTGCCGCTGGCCGGGTCTTTGTAATAAAAATCCACCCCAGGTGCATCGCTGTATGAACCATAACCTATATCAGTTACTTTTTTATAAATAAAATCAAATTCGAGGGTAAATGAATCCCCCAGGTAATGATCTTTTTTCATTCGGGGGGCCACTACGCCATAATTGCCGTCAGTTATAAGTAAACTGGGTTTATCATCTACCCTATTCATTACTGCCTGGCCATTTACCAATTTCCAATGCGACGGAAATTCTCCGTTTGTGTCATCTGTAAAATTATCTTCAAAAACTATTTGCTCACCAGGCACAAAATCATAGTTCTGATAGGTCTTAAACGCAGGAACAACACCGCCGGGATCTGACGATGGACTTAAGCTATTGCTTGCCGAAGCCGCAGCCTGACTTGGGGCATTAGAGGTTGATTTAGTAGTTGCCGCTTTAGGATTCTTTTTAGTCCGTGAAGCAGTTGCGGCTATCGAATCGGGCGAGTCAACTACCTTTTGAGCACCTTTATCCATGGCAGCATCAACTTTTTGGGCGGCTTTGTCTTTTATCTTATCAGTAAATTTTTTAAGCAGTTGCGCGTTAGCATTAAGCGTTGCCATGGCCGATAGCAAGGCAACAAGTACGATGATCCGTTTCATAATAATATGGTTTTAATATTTGCCAAATACCAAGTTAAGGTTTAATAACACGCTTAAAACGAATATCTGTTGGTTAGCGGGAACTGGGGAACAAGTGGCGGGATGGTGGGAATAAGTGGCAGGAAAAATAAGTTAATATCTACAATCCCAGCGTTTTAATAAACTCTTCTTTTTTGCGTTTACTAACAGGCAGTTCGGCTTTGTTGCTCATTACGGCTATACCACCTTCGCCTTTTACGTAGCGTTTAATTTGGGCAGTATTAATAAGATAGGAATGGTGAATACGGAAGAAATCGTTACCGGTCAGCACATCTTCGTAATCTTTCATGGTTTTTGAGGTGATCAGTTTATCGCCACTTTTCATGTGGAAGTAGGTATAGCCGCCGCTTGCCTCGCAATAAATAATATCGGTAGTATTGATAAAAATAACCCCCTGACTGGTAGCCAAGGATAAGCGCTTAAAATTGCCGCTTTGGTTTTTCAAATTATCAAACAACAGGTTAAGTTGGGTATCGTGCCGATCGTTTTTTTGTTTCAACTTAAACCTGATGATCGCATCCCGTAACTCGTCGGCATCAATGGGCTTCAACAAGTAGTCAAGCGCCGAAAATTTGATGGCCTTTATAGCATATTGGTGGTAAGCGGTGGTGAAAATTACGGTATAATCAACATCGCGCGTAGCGCTTAAAACCTCGAATCCATTTTTGTTGGGCATTTCAATGTCCAAAAAAACCAGATCAGGTTGCTGGGTGCGGATAGCTTTTATGGCATCGGCAGGCTGGGTTGTAGCCGTAATTATTTCAACTTCCGGAAAAATATCGGCCAGCATTTTCTGCAAAAGCGAAATGCATTTCTTCTCGTCGTCAACAATTATGGACTTTATCATTTGTTTTTAATGCTGATGGTAATAGTAACCCGGGTACCGCTTGCTTTGCCGTCCCCATCAAAAAGATCGGTAATAATAACACTTTCTTTTATTTGTTTATCATACAGGCGAAGGCGTTCGGCGGTAATATCCATTGCCATGGATTGGTGCGACAAATTGCCCGATCTGTTAATAATTGCCGATTGTTCCCTGCCAATGCCGTTATCTTCAATAACCACTTCTAAGAAACCTTCACCTATATCATTTAATATAATCGAGAGGTTTTTACTGCCCTGTTTATGGCTTAGACCATGCTTTATGGCATTTTCTGCATAAGGTTGTATCAGCATAGCGGGGATCCTGATAAACTGCGCGTCGGCAACATCATTGGCCTGTATGTCAAAATAAAGATCATCAAACCTAAACGACTCCAGTTGCAGGTACAATTGCAGGTAGTCAATTTCCTGCTGTAAGGTAATTAATTTTTTGTCCGAATTTTCCAACACCATCCTAATGAGTTTAGAAAACATCCCGAGGTATTTTGATGCCACCGCCGTTTTACCCATCACAATACTCTCCTGTATCGAGCTGAGTGAGTTAAAAATAAAATGCGGGTTCATTTGGGCCTTCAGGGCTTTCATTTGCAATTCGGCCATTTCCTGTTTAATGCTTGCTTTTGATTTGATGATATTAATACGGTAGCGCACCCCGTAAACTACGATTAAACCTGATAGGACAATACCCGTTGCAATAAACCACCAGGTTAGCCAAAAAGGCGGATCGACCAAGATATTGAGGTGTAGTACGTGGGGCATCCAGTTGCCCCCCGCATCAGTTGATTGCACCTGTAATTTATAGTTGCCACCCCGCAGGTTTGAGAAAGTTATACTGCTTTCGCGGCCAATGTCAATCCATGGGCTATTAGTAGTGTTTAACTTGTATCGGTAGCGGATATTGATATTACCAGTAAAAGCCAGCGCCTTAAAACCTATAGTAAGCAGGTTTTGCTCGTAGCTTAAATGCAGGTTGGCGACGCTATCAAGTGGTTTATCGAAAATTAGTTCCTTTCCCAATACCCAAAATGAGGTGAAGTGAAAAGGGGTAGCAACCTGGTCGGCTATAAGTTTACGCGGCGAAAAAGTGACAAACCCGCCGCGATTTGAGGTGTTGTAGTTAAACAGCATATTTCCATTTGGCAGCAGCTGTAAAACATCGCCTAATTGGTTGGTTGGCAAACCATCAGATAAAGTGAAAGTACGAACCTGAAATGTTTTAGTATCCAGGTAACTTAAACCGCCAAGGCTGGTTGCCCAAAGTTTATCATTCCCGTCAAGTTCAATAGATTGTATATTGTTACTGCCAAAGCCATCCTTAACGCCAAAGGTTGTAAAACTTTTTTTTGCCGGGTTATATAAAGCAAGCCCCGCCTCGGTAGCCATCCATATATGATGCTGTTTATCCTCAACTATCTTTCGGGCTTCTGCCTCAAACGGCAGTTTAAAAAATTGCTTTTTTTCAAAATCAAAGTATGACATTTCGGATAACCAAATCCTGCCTTCGGCATCCAGAAATAAGATATCGCATCTGCTTGCTTTGGTTTCAAGCGAACCAGTGCCACTTTTATACCTTGTCCATGTACCAGTGCGCGTATCAAACACACACAGGCCTAATCCGTAGGTTCCTACCCAAATTTTACCTCTTTTATCTGCTGCGGCATAATCAAATGCCGATACAGTCCGGGGGACTTTATCGTCACCTTTTAATTTATTATTGTGTAGTAGTTTTTTTTTTAAGCCATCGTAAGACCATAGCCCATCCCAGGTGCATATCCAAAGTGTATCGCCAGACCCTGCAAAAACATTTGACACATGGCTGTTAGCTGGGGGCGGCATTTTCCAGTGTTTAAACTTCAAATGGCTTATAATGTTAAAATTGGTATCGCTTTCAATTAAACCCTTGCCATGCCAGTAGGGGAACCAATAACTATATGAGCCATTCGCGTTATGATGGATATAAACATTTACAGGATCGTAACCGAGTTGGATATTTTTAAAAAGGCTCTTTTTAAATTCTTTTTTTTCAAACCTTAAGTAAGCCGGATTTAATTTATTGACGCCGTTATCGGTACCAAGCCAAATAATGCCATTATTATCCTGATAAATGCAAAAAATGGACTCAGAGGATAAAGCGTACGCTTGGCCGCTATTTGGTAGATAGCGCGTAAACGAAGCATCTGTAAACCGGGAAATATCAGCCGGCCATTCGGCTACAAAAAGGCCGTTTTGGGTAGCAATCCACAATTGGTTCCGCCCGCCAATAGTTATAGTTTTAATATCGTGTATACAACTGTTTACGAGCAAATGCTTTTTTAGCCCAGTTTTCGGATTAATAATATAAAGGCCGTTCTTAAATGTACCAACAAAAATATCGTCGTGAGATGTAGACAAATAGGGCGAGCAGGCATCCGCGCGATCAACCCATTGACTGAAATCGGTAACTTTTTTTGTTTTGATGTCATAGGTTCGGATACCCTGAGAAGTACCCAGCCATATATTATTTTTATGGTACAAAGTACAATAAAATACTGGCGATTGGCTATTGGGCAATTGATAGGCCTGGCTACAGGTTTTTGTCTCGGGATTATATTTGGATAAATACTGTTTGTTCTTGATCCAAAGTTGGCCATATTCATCGTAAAAAACCCCTACGTCGCAATTAGCCTGTAAGGCTTTAGGGTTCCCTTTTTCCACTTTTAAGGAATATCCTCTGCCTGTATTTCTGTTCAGCAAAGTTACGCCCCAGCAATGACTGCTTATCCACAGGCCATCATGCCTGTCATCAGTAATATTATCTATCGGGTTACCCGATAAGGATGTACTGTCGTTTTTATCGTGCCTATAGATTTTAAAGGTCGTGCCATCGTAACGATTCAACCCATCCTGCGTGCCGAACCACAAAAAGCCATCCTTATCCTTATAAATACACTTAACCGAGTTGTTGCTCAGGCCGTCTTTATCGGTGATATGTTCAAAGCGCAATTGTAAAGAGGCAAGTTTTTGTGCAAGGCCGTACTTCGCGATAAAAACAGTCAAAATCAAAAACAATACTTGCCTCATTTGCTGATTGTAAATAGATAATGTGATTGATTAATATATATATTATTAACTCAATAAAAACCAGGCATTTATAAATATTTTCAAACCCTATTTTGGGCATTCTTAAGTACTCCATTTTGTTTATCGGGAGGTTTGATCAAGGCATTCCGGACTCCATGGAGCACCGACTTGTGTAAGTAATTAAAAAATGCAATTAATGGCCAAAGTGTTACGGAATAAACTGTTTGATATCTCGGATTGAGTTGGTCAATCGCCCAGGAATGTTCACTTAATCGAAGCATTTTTAATTTTATCTATTATTTTTTCTCTATTTTTAATGAAACGCCCGCTCCAAAACCTAAGGCAGCTCCGATTTTGCCTTCGGCCTTAAATCCTCCTGTCTCTTTATTATAAGTTACCTGACCTCCTGCCTTAATACCTATTGAAATAGCAGAAATGTCTTCCGTAATACTAAAATTGTATCCAAATAATGTAACACCCTGGCTCGAATTGGCGCTAAACACACTTGCTTGTCCTTCCAAATTAGCCGCAACTCCAAAGTTGTTGTCTTCGCCTGTTAGTACCCCTAAATTTGTACTGCCTTCTGCTTTGAGAACATTTGCCTGGCCGCTCCCATTAATGTTAAAATCTTCACTTCCGGTTTTGCCACTAGCTTTGGCCTCAATTGCGGTAAGCTTTGCGCTTGCGACTATAGCAAGGGGAAGGCTACCTGTTCCTGTAAAATTTGACACTTCCCCTCTAAAACTACTGGCTTCTACTGCAAAACCACCGGTTTCGTCAAAATTTCTATAGCCTGCCACCGCCCCTATAAACTGACATGTTTTATTTGTCTGACTTAAAACGAGAGGGCCTGCATAACCACCATTTACTCTAACGGTTACTTCATCATGAAACCATTTTTTCAATTCAGAATTATAAGTCAGTTTGTTTTTTTCGTCAACCTGAAACACTTGTCCGTCTGACGGATTTGAAGGGAGAGATTTTGTTTGTTTCTTTTCTTCTTTCCCGTCAAGGTCAATTGATTGGATTGGTGTGTTGCCTGCAAACTGATAAGGAGTCAACTCCGGATATCTCTTCGTCAGCGGGTCCGTACTCAAGAACTTTCCCAGCCTTGAGTCGTATATCCGCATACCATAATCCTGCTGGTCTCCGTCGCCTTTTACTTCATTGTCATTTTCTTTACCATTAAACCCAAACCTGTACGGACTGCCGGTAAACTTCCTTCCCGGTATTTGCATACCGAATGCATAATAGTCCTGTCCGCTGGCTATATCGGCAGTATACGTAACTGCAGAGCCTGTAACAAGGAGCTTCCGATCAGTAATAGTGGCTAATACGTTACCAAGATGATTCACTAGTTCGTATTGCTTATAACCGCGGGTCGCAGTAATATAAGGACTAGTAGTTGCAATTCCGGTGCTACTAGCCATCGGTATTAATGCGTTTGGCTGATAGGCACCAATCCGGCTATTACCATATATTTCGGCCTCGCTCCAATAAAGCTCCGCCGAAGTAGTGTATCTTTTGTAGGCATAAGTTGCCATAATATTCCCCTTCGCATCCCTTATGTAAAATGTCGCTGTTCCATCACTTAATCCTTTCATTACGCGGTTGCCAAAGGCATCGTATTGAAAATCGAGATTTAGCCCGGTGCTTTTTGTTATCCTGCTGATCTTATCTTTCAGGTTCCATTCTATATTGGTAATGTGCTCGGCGACATCGCTTACCAGGTTGCCAATAGCATCGTATTTATAGTTATTCGGCGATTGATTATCTATATCTTCTGTATAATTTCCGGCAGGCACCTGGTCGGTAACATAAGCTAATTTGTTAGTTGCGCCGGAAGGTATCGATACTGCAGGATTGTAAACATTATTAGCTGCGTCGTAATAAAAAAAGCTTAGGTTATCCATAGCGGGCATTGCAGTTGTGCCGTTTCGTGTTTGATTAACGATATTGCCGTCGCGATCGTAAC
The DNA here is from genome assembly GCF_024055575.1 of Mucilaginibacter flavidus. Lineage (GTDB taxonomy): Bacteria > Bacteroidota > Bacteroidia > Sphingobacteriales > Sphingobacteriaceae > Mucilaginibacter > Mucilaginibacter flavidus. The sequence continues at coordinate 208,909 of NZ_JAMXOE010000008.1, forward strand.
TGTATTTACCAAAATAAGCATCGTTTGCGAGCAATGCCATGTTGTTCCCGCTTAGGTTCCAGGCCTGTTGTGACCGGATACGATTCAGCTGATCGTAGGTATAATTATACCCGTTATTGCCCAGCGGCTGAATCTGGGTGTACATCCGGCTGATATTGCCGTTATATAACGGCTTTACGAAGCCTGCCTGCTGATTTAATCCGTCAAGATTACCATTACCTTGAATGGCGGTATAGTCTCCCTGGTAATAATCGAGCACGTAGCCAAATGCATCACGCGCTACCGGGTTATTCAAAGCGCCATATCCGGGCCCGTTAAAATTGCTGCCGGATAGCTGAATCGCCGGGTACAGGTAATGGGCTATGCCGCTAAGCGTGTAAACCATTATGGGGGTTTGCTGCGTTGCTTGCGGCATCGGCATGGTGGTACCGTCCTGCCCCATATCAGTCTCGGGCGAAAGCGCCGTGCCGTTAACGCCTTTTATCCAGCCCTGCAGGGTGTACATATAATCGAGGCCCTGAACTTTGTCGGTGCCGAGTTCTTGGCGTGCGACCGGGCCGTGCCGGTAGTATTTGTAAGTAGCATCGGTCTCCCACACCAGGCCATCGGGGCTTGTTTTAACCTGTGTGATCCTGTTGGCGGCATCGTAGGTGTATTTATGGATGAACTGGTCGGCGGCGCCGTGTTGGTAGGTAACCTGGTTAACCTTGCCACTTTGCAGGTCGAAGTCGTAATCAACAACCTTGTCGCCGATAATGTTGTTGGGGTAGTCCTGCACCAGTTTATTTACGTTGCCTTCGATATCATAACTGAAGTGAGTGGCATGGCTGTATTGGAGGTTATCGAGGTGCGGCTTGTTATCGAACATAAAAACCGACGCCACGCGTTTGCGCAGGTTTTGCTGCCCGGCTGCGCCAAATTTTTGCGATATCGCAGTTGAAAAAGCCTCGTCATACCGGGTAAGTGTGATCTGTGTACGGTTGGACTCCGTGTTGATAAAGCTTGTCCATGCGTTAAAGTCGCGGGTAAGCTGGCTGTTAATTACAACGGCTGGCTTTACCTCGCCCGATTCAACAGGACGGCCAAGCAGGTCGTACCGGGTATAGCTGTAAAAATTACCGCTCTGGTGCTGCCGTGCATTTTGCGAAGCCGCTATGCGGCCCAAACCGTCATAAAAGAAATTACTTTCGCCGGCATCGGGTGTTTGCTGCCATAAAGGTTGATTCAGTGTATTGTAGCGATAGGTGGTTGTTTTAATGTGTCCTACCGGGATAGCCATATTGTATCCTGCCGCGCGTGATGCCGTTACCTGTGATACCTGTGCGTGATCCAAAAGCTTAACTCCTGCCGGCGGCACTGTTTTAGCGAGGTTGCCGGCCTGGTCGTAATAGTATAGCGTGTACTGGTACTGGCGGTCGTCATAATGCATATTTAACGTTTCAACGGCGCTGAGGCATTTGGCATAGTAGCGTTGCAGCAGGTTGTTTTTCATGCTGTCGGCCCAGGCATTATACCGGATGCTGGTATTGGTGTTTGCTATAGCAAGCTGGTTCTGTACGCAGTCGTTAACAACTGTGACTGGCGGCGAAACCTGGGGTGTAGTACATAAGTTTACCGCAGGCGGACATTGGTTCATATCCCAGCAGGTAGCGCTGCCTTTTATGTCGACAGCTACCAGGTTCGCGGTCGTGGTTCCTGCAAGCACTTTAAGCGTAAAATTCCTGGTAATGCCGTTTTGTGCAAGAGATAGATCAGGACTGATACTGATAACATTTTTTACATTTGCCCAGCTGCCGATAGCGATACTATTTTGCAGGATGATCCCACAGTCCTTCCTTAGTCCTGGCAGGCTGATAACCAGATTGCCATTGATATTTAATGTTACACCATTTCCAGGCTGAAGAACGGCAGGCAGCATGTTAACCAATTGTACATGGTTAGGGTAAGCAGCGTATGTCGCCCGGTAGTTGAAAATATCGCCAAGAAAATCTTTTATGGCGCTGGCATAAGGCGAAGGCTGCGCGCAAACAGGCTTCCCGGTATCTTTGCACTTAGCAAAAAGGTTACATTTGGTAACGATGTGCAATGTGTTGCTTAAGTTACCGGGATACAAAACATTAACATCGAAACTGCAATTGGCATTGCCCGGGCACACAATATTACTGATACAGCATACCGATGCAGGGGCTATATACCCGGCCGCTGTCTTTCTGCAAGGAATCTGAAAATTTGCACACCGGTCCAGGCTGATATTCAGCATTGGTAATCCTGTGGCATCGGTAATACGGGCGCCCGTTACCTGCGACACACCGGCTCCGCTTATTAGCGGCGGTAATTGCGCACCTGCGATCGTAACTGCCGAATTGGTATGCAGCGAAGTAATGACGTTGTTTAATAAGTCCACAAGTGCGTTCGACAATTCCACCGCACATCCTGAACTACTTCCGCCGCTGCAATTAGCCGCAGCCTGCTGGTTAATGCCGGTGGCCTGGCTGGTTATGGCCTGGGCAAACTGGCAAGGGTCACTATAATTGGTTACGCCGCTTGTACTAATATTGATACCAGCATCGGTCATCACATTCAAAACATTATCGATGCCTGAGCCAAAACGGCTTTGCTTTTCTTTATAAAACATCCATACAAAAGGCTGCGAGGCAGACTGGCAGGGCTGCACATTTGCATAATGCGGCAAAGAGCCTGAAAACTGCGCCCAGTCGTAGTAATCCTTGGAGCCGATGCAACGCGAATTACAATTATTGGCATCGGCATAGCTATCCATGCTGGCTTGCACAGCTTCATTTTTGGCCGATAGGTATAGCGAGCGGAGAAAGGTCCATTCAATATCTGTGAGCGCCGGGTCGCTGCCGAAGGCATGTGTGCCAAGGTACCCTTGCGGCAAGGAACACTGCTGGCCGCTGGCATTGATGGCAGGCGTTCCCTGCTGGTTTTGCGGATTATTATGTGCGCAGTAAGCCATTTGCATAGCCAGCTCGTCGGCGCCCAAAGGTGCGGTGGAGCAACCGTAATGCTGCAGCTTTGCTAACAAAGTTGCTTTGATATTTGCGTTTTGGTTATTTGCGAACCATGGGTCGTTGTTCAGCAGTTGCTCGTAGGGCTTCGTATTATTATTAGGAAGGATGCTGCCGGTGGTTATATATCCTTTAGCTACGGCATCGGTAAAATGCTGGGTAGAGAGGATATTCATATCAAAATCCAGCGTTGCATCTATATTGGGCGAGCTGCACCAGCCCAGCATACAATGCTCCGGGTGCATGGGCAGCAGCTTTTCGGCATATTCAGGCAGCCAGTGGTTTACCAGGTCGTTTATGTTGTTGATACCGGGGAATAAAGAAAAATCGATGGCCTGAACAGGCAGCAAGTTTGCCGGGTTAAATACAGACAGCGGGTAAGTGCTGGCATCAATAGTACCGTCAGCTCTCCTTACAAACTGCGCATACTGCCCGCCCGGCGAAATATCGGCTAGCATCATCGAACGGATATTATCGCAGCGGTTAGGGTTTGGTTTACAAAAAGCGGTATCGCAGGTAGCAGTTGGAGCGGGAGGCGAAGAACAACTGGTGCAGCTTTTGTAACAGCTTAAGGTGTCGATGCGGGACAGCTCGTCGTGCATAATGTCGTCCCACTTTGCTTTGCACGTATCTTTAAATACCTGGGCCACATAAGCCAGCGCAGCCTGCTGGTTTACGGTGATTTTTTTAGTAAGCACATAAGTGCCTATGCCCAGCGTTTTTACAAAATGACGCGGGTAGGCTCCCGTGCTGCTATTGTTATCGCAATTCAGGTCCACCTGCCCGTTGCTGCTAAGCAGATTACCTATAGTGCCTGTGTAGATTGGTAAAGTGGTGCTGGTACAGCTTTCCACATGGTTAAGCGTGATATCGATATCATAGATACAATCCAGGCAAACGTGCACACCGGCGCAGGTTAGCGTATCAATAGTTTTAGGGTCGATACTATAATCAAATGTATAATCGGTATTGTCGGTAGTCACCACAAACTGGTGCTCCGCAATCAGTGTTTTATCGCTAATGTTCACCACATTTTTACTCATCAGTGAAACATCGATGGTATTGTTGCCCAGGTTATCCAACTGGTCCAGGTTGGTTGGGTTTAAGCCTGCCAGCGCCGTGGCGATCGTTTTTCCTTCGGGATTGATATAAGTAACCGATACCTGCCCGTTTGGGTCCACTACTGCATTCTTTTGATACCTTAATGCATCCCCTGCTTCCGTCCCGAACATACGGTCAATTTCCTCCTGGTTAGGTGCGGCATAATAAAAACGCGTTTCGTGATTATTGCCGAATTTAAACACCGGGCCCGCCCCGCTTTGCGCAGCAACGCGGCCAGTATTATCCTGCAAATAACTTATCTGGGTAAAGGGGAAGCCCCCGGCGTCTGGTATAAAAGCATTGAAACCTGGTTTATTGGGATTATTGGGCGAGTAATAGGCCGCAGCGCCCATAATTCCCGTACTTGAATTCGGCAGGTTCGAAAGGGGGGCCGTGGCCGGGCAGGTAAAGTTCGGCTTGTCGAAATCGGGCCAGCTATAGGGTTTTTGCGTTGCATTGCTGATGTTCAGCAAGGGCAGATACTCCAGCTTTAACGAATTGCTTGGAGCCGGTAATATATTTACGGCAGGCCGGCCCTGGTAGTCATAAATCGTTTCGCCTGCTATTACCTCGCGTTCTTTGTCGCTTCCAGGCCGGATACAAGCCAGGGTACCTAAGTGTAAATCTGACCATATCAGCGGCAAATCATGCGGCAATTGCCGTTCCAGGTTCATTGCGGTAACCGTTTGCCTTGAACGGAATGTACCATCGAAATAGTTTACGGCATCATTGCGTTTACCATCCTCGGCAAATGTAACTGAGGCCTGCCAGTTGATCACATCGCTTACATGACCTGCATTATGATACCAGGCATTGGCAAACGTATTTACCCGCCCCTGCTCCGCACCGCTCCATTTGCAATAAACCTTCTGATCAAGGTTGCTGCTGCCCCAGCCTATCGCCCGCACCCGGTACAAAATATATCCCCGCTCGAAAACCAGCGGAAGCCGGTAATAGTTATCCTTTAAAGATACCCTGGTGCTGTTGTCTTTAAAATTAAAAGTAATAGCGCTGCTGTTTAGCGGAGTGTTGTAGTAATCGCCATAATCGTCGGCAAAAGTGTACTCTAATTCGTAAGCTTCTGCATCAGGCAATGAATCCCAGCTGATCACCAGCTCATCTGTCGCCCGGTCATCACAAGCGGTTATCGCAACAGGTATGGTACTATAATTTATGCGCGTGGTCCGGTCCTGGACAAAGCCGGTATTCAACTCCACAAAATCCTTCAATTTAGTTTTTAGTGCCGTAATATCCGCGCCAGCGTCCCCTGTAACTACAACATTGCTGACGGTCAGCTCAACTTTATAAGCATTTTTAAAAGCATAAATATTGGAGATACCTGCCTTTGTAAGCGCGCCGGATTTATAATCAATTTCCAGTGTTATCGCTTTTACGACCGGCTGCGAATTATCAATAGGATAGTACTTTATGCTTGCTGTAACCGTTACTTTTGCATTGGCGCCAAACGCATAATTGTTTTTTAAAACCAGCTCGACAGTGTTTTGAATGGCAGTAATCCTGTTCGCAGTATTCAACTGGCTTAAATTGCCTGGGGTCATTCCCGGGTAGGTGGCAGAAAAGTTTATGACGTTGCCGTTATATCCCATTAATGCCGTACCTGATAGCGGAAAGTTGACTTTAGGATAGGTTTTCGCGGCTGCAATAAGCCCCAAAAGCAGCATAAGGCATAACAGGATGTGTTTTCGCTTTGCCATAATCGTTAATGCACTTTTGCCAGGGAAGTATTGCTTTCCTTAGTCGTTATAATTCCTTTTTCTGTTTCTCTTTTTGTACGAATCAGCTCGCCCTGGTTATTATATTCGTTCTTGCTGAAATAATTATTCTCGTCGAGTGTGTAAGTATGCCGCAGGTTCACATCGTCATAAACGTATGATACCATGTTGGCATTGGCCGGGAATATTCGAATGTCGTCAAAGTAGGTATCGCCATTACCCTTGTTTAATCGAACTGTTACCAGGTTGGCATTGGCGGCCGTGGTAAAGGAGCCCATAACCCTTTGCCAACCCTCGATAACCGGGCCTTCAGAACGCAGCGTTACCGCCGAACTGATGTTCGAAATGGCAACTGAAGCATCGCTGCATGATAAAACCGGCTGCTGGCTGTTCACCTTTACCCAGCAGGAGAAGATATATTTTTTATTTCCTGCCGGATAAAATCCGCCGGTACATTCCGTGCAAACCGTCTTTCCTGACAAACCCGGCCGGTCCTTGCAATTTGTCGGGGGGACTACCGTGAAGGAGAGCCAACCGGGCACCTGTAATGAATATTTGCCCGTATGTGCTTCGGCGACCGAAATGATAACATTGCCGGATACTATTTTCACCCTTTTCATCCCGGTTTGGCCGCTTAACACACCGCGCTGACCGGTCTTATCCGGCTTTATCGGGCAAAAAGCGCAATAATAATCCTCGAACCCGTCAAAATAAGCTTCATTATAACCCGAGTTATTAGCCTGCGCAGCAATCAGCGTATTTTGATAACCCAACAAGTTCGCCGACTTTCGGCCTATCCTGTCTTCAGTTTCTAAAGCCTGACCCTCAACATCAACCAGGTTCACTTTTTCCTTCCACTCCCAGTTGGTAAAATTTGGTACCCAGCCTGTTGCGGTATTTGATGACAGCTGCCAGAAGTCGCTGTAAGTTTTAAACAAACCCTGAACTTGAATATTAGTAATCCCTGTGGTCAGGTTGCCCGGCGTTCTGTCTGCCAGGTAAAACCAGGTCTGCCTCGCTTTAAAATTCCCCCTCCTGCCCGAAATAAACTCGTTTTTGCCGAGCCTGCTCATAATGGTTGCGCAGGAATCGCAATAGGCTACTGCGGCATCGTCATATTGAATAGCCGAGCTATTGAGGATATTAAACTGTCCAAAACTGATCTTTGTTCCCAGGCTAAGCGGGTTGTATTTCCATGTAACCACCTTCCCGGCGGCATCCGACAGCATGTTTTTTGACGCAGCGTTATACAACTGATAGTCAGTACCGGTGGTGAGTGTTTGGGGGAGGCCTGTCTCATTCACAAATGTTCCGGCAAAGGCGCTTTGTACCCATACCCGGGTCCCGTTACTAACGGAATGCAATTCATCGCCGGGATTTAAAAATTGCTTTACAGCAGGCAGGTTTGTTATATTAACATTTAGCTTTGCGTTGGCATAGGCAGGTCTCATACCGTCATGCATCCACCAGGCGGGGTATTTAAATGAATAAAGCGTATCGTTAAATTCATTAGGCGCCTTGGTCAGCAATGCTTCGCCGGTAACCTCATCAAAAGCCAGGTTTTCGGTTTTTACCGATGCCGTCTGGCTGTAAACAGTTTTACTTTTTAACAGTCCTGTCCGGTGTATCTCTTTGTCAAAAACAATTGACTGGAATTGCTTTTCCTCCGTCATCTGCGAAAACAGCGGCATTACAATCGGAACAGGTACGATCCCAAAAATCGCCATGTTCAAATTGGCATTGTAGCTGGTTGATACCGAATGGTCGTAGCTCTTTTTCCCGGCAACAGTATATTCAACCGAAAGCCCTAGTCTTTTATTTTTGCTGATATTCCCCCGGTGGTCTATCAGTGTAAAATGGTCGTTGTCAGGGAAATATTCAGAGACTTCGCCGGAAACCCGGTCGCCGTTTTGATTGTAAACCCACATGGCTTTATCCAGGCCACTCATGTTATTCAATTCGATGGAATAGCCCTGGGAAACCGTAGCAAAATCGTGCTGCTGGTCTATCGCCACAAAAGGCGGCTGAAATTGGTTGAAGTTGGATTTATCCCGCTTTTCGTCGATAGCGGTCCGGTTCACCTTTACCGGGTAATCTTTAGCTGTAAAGTATTCATTGACCACCTTGCCGGTTTTACCAACGTCAAAGCTGGTTGGATTGGTTATTTGGGTTACCTTTCCGTATGTGATATGCGGGCCCGGGAATAAAGATTCGTTCACCGGTTCCTCCACGTAGTAATCGTTGTCAGGCGCCAGCTTTTTTACATCCGAATAAAATATCGGCTGCTTTAAGGATATCTCATCCCCTCCAACCAGCGGTTCATAATCCGCCACACCCGAGCTTACACTTATTTTGGCATTGGTTACCGGGTCGGTTTCTGTAGTGGTATAATCATAAGTAGTGGTATACGATTTACCCGGATGCGTATTGCCTGTCATCGCATCCCAGTTATCGTTAATACTAATTTGCTTTACCCTGCTGCCGCCCGCTATTTTCATTTTCGACGGGGTATAGAGGCGGATAAAACTTTTGCTTAGGTTTACATCCTGGCAATAGCCCTGCGACTGGCAAAATAAATTTACCCCCATCGCCGAGGCAGCAAGTTGGCTGCCCAATTGGCTGACGATGCTCGGCAAGGAGCTAACAAACGCAGCAAAGGTTGCCGGAGTACCCAATGCGGTATTATCAAATAACAGGGCATTCCGGTTGATACGCATGTACTGGAATGCTGCTTTTAATATCGGGTTACATTTGATGATATTGTTTTCATCGTCAATGGCTACGGTCGGCAGCTGTATATAAGCATAGTTGGAATCGGCTGCGACGCCATAATCTCTTATCTTGGTATAACCGGTTACATATTCGTAATTACCGGAACCCGACAGCTTAACATAAAACTTGTAATACAAAAAGCCATCCTTTATATCCTGTATGTAGGCTCTTGCCAATTTCTGTTTTGCCGCGGCAGGGTTACTATTATTGATTGGGTGTGAAAGTTTGAAATATAACCTATCCTTTATGCCGGTATTTAAAGGATTGATCGGGTCTAAGGGATAGTAAAATTTATTGTCCGTAATGCTGGCGGTATTTGCATCACCCAGGCCGGTCACCATAAACATTTGCCCGGCAGTCTTATCCTGGATGTAGCCATAGTCGTTGGCCTCATAATCTACCTTCAGCTTGCCATTCCCGGGTATATAAATATCGGTCAAATTCCAGGCATAGGCATTATTGTTCATTGCCGCAGTGTCTTGCAGGGCATAAGGAAAATCGACGTTCGACAATGGCGAGCTGTCAAGGATATCGCTGTAATTATTACCGTTGTCCTGGTAGTACCCCCAGCGGTTTACGCTCCTGTGGTCATAAGGCGGGTTGACAGTATTGATTAATGACCGGATGCCATATCCAAAAACATAGGGCGCAAATTTACCTTTCCGGGAACGCTCATAGGTAAAGCTAACCCTGTTTAAGGTGAGTTTGCCGGTGGTCGCTGAAATACCGTTATCAATATTTTTGCAAAGAGAATAGCCATAATCGAAGTGAATGGTTTTTATAGGCGTGGCACTATTACCGTTCTTTCTGCGGTCCGGAAGGGAATAAACGACGATGGAATCCAGTTTTCTCAAAAATTTGCCATGATCGATACCGCCGTTCTCGCCGGCCGCGCCGTAGCCGTCATCCCGCTTGCTGTAATGAAACTCTGCAATCTCTGTTTTTGATTCAACCGAACGTACGTACCAAAGTTCCTTTTCACCATATACATAAGTGCCTTTATCGTCCTGGTCATCGCTCCGTAACCCTCTGTTGTAAGTTGCCATATTTTCTGCAAACGGTGTCCGCCAGTTATAAGCCGACTCTTCCTTATAATAACTGAACTTCACATAATTGCCCAAGTCGTCGTCGGTGATGCCGTCATTGGTCATGTCGCGGTAATCGGGGCTTAATACAGCAGTAATCAAAAATTGGGTTACATAGGCAGGTGTCGTCGTCGCTTCAAATAAATGGTCGATGCCTTTAGTATTTCCTGCCGAATTTTCCTGGCCCGGCATATACTTAACCAGGTTTTTAGCCTGGTCTATAATAGCGTTTGCGCCTACAGCAAAATTCACTTCCTTTTGAACCTTGTTATAAACCGGGATACCGAATATATATTTCATCCCGTCGGGCTGTATTACCGACACCTCGGAAAGGTGATGCCCCCTGCGGTATTCCGATACTCTGTTTAATAAAGCAGGAGCGTTGTTACTAAAACTGTAATAAGTGAGCTGTTTGTCGAAACCTATTACCGCTGCCTCGCCTGCCGTCAAATAGCTGATGGTTGATTGCCGCACAGCCTGGTTGGTGTTCACAACGTTAGCTGTAAGCTGGCTGCCGTTGCTTAGAGACTGTGTGATTGCTGATGCATTCGCCAGGGTAAAGTTTACCGGGCTGTAACCGCCAAGCTGGGCAAAAGCAGAATAATCGAATTTATTTATTTCGCCCTGGTTCTTAAAGACGAATTGCTGGTACAGCTGGTTCCCGATAATGTCCTGCCCTGCTTTGAACGCCAGGTTCGTCGGGTTCCATCTCCCGCTCTTTTGAAACGAAGTGGTGGTGCCGAAATTGGCGCCTGCCTTAAAAAGCTCACCTAAATTCACCTCTGCTCCGCCCTGGGTACCGTTGGAGTTGATAATAGCCTCGGCGTCACCCACTAAACCGATATCATTTTTGCTGACCGAAAACGACATAGAAAGCCCCTGTGCGTTAAGGTTAAATATATCTGGTGTTTTAAAACTGATCGGCAATATTTTCGATTCACCGATAAAATAAGGCAGTTTTTTTTCCTCGCTGATATCCATCAACCCGCCTGTGCTTACCTGCGCGCTTTCATACATCGCCCCATAAGCCGGAAATTGCTGCGTGGTCGTGGCAAGCGCCTGTTTTGAATAATAACCGGTTACGCGAAAGCTGGGGTCGACATAAAAGCCATCGAAACCGAAAGCGCCCGAGTAGGTGCCTGAACTATTTTCAAAAGGGTAATCTATGTCTGGCTGAAAGGAGTTATTAAGATACGACCTAACGGCCAGGCCCAGCAGCGACATCGAACTTTGGTCGGTAGCCCGTTCGCTAACCTTCCATCCGTCCTTTATACCACTGCGCGTAACATCGCTTGACCGCACATAGCTCAAGCCAACGTTCATGCTTGTTTTTAACCCCTCGTTAGAATTAACGGACCATGTTTTGCCAAGCGATATTGCCAATTTGTCATTACCCTTGCCCAGCTTAAGCCCAACGCTTGGGCTTAGATACTTATCCACCCCCGATTGCGAATTGATAGAAATGCCCATACCCAGCGAAGCAGTGCCGCCAACACCCGAATTAGCCTTTGCGCTAACGCCCACCGAACCGTTTAACGAAGGCTCAAGCCCCCATCCCTTGTAGTTATTATAAAAAACACCGAGGCTTGCACCCACATTAACGCCCATGGGTTGCGGCAATCCGGCAATTTCAAGGTCTACTCCAACTTTTCCGCCGTAGGTTTCGTTCGGTTTAACCGAATATTGTTTGATAATTACATCACCATTAAAATCGTCAGGCAGGCCCCTTTGTGTCCTCACAATGCTGCCTAAGTTCAGCGCCCAGCCAAGGCCCACGTAGGTAGAAACATCCTCCATTTGTATCCCGGCCTGGTAGGTTAAATTAACCGGGTAACCGCCAATTTTAAACAATGGCACCTGGTAAGAGAATGTCCCCGACGAGGGATTAACCAAATTGGACGTTCCCGCCTGCTGGAATTGCATAAATTCAGGCTGGCCCGGTCCGCCTGTCTGTGCTTTCAGCCCGGCAGCGAATAACATAAAAATCGATAAAACGGCTATTTTATTTTTCATGATCGCCCATAACTTTAAAGTTTAAATGATAATTGTGGCTAAAAACAGAAACCATGAAATAATATGGCCTGCCCGGCTCAAGCTTATAATCGTTAAGGTTAACTGTCATCCGGTTCAAGCCGGTAGTACTGATCAGCTTTGCATTTTTTGAGGCCGCCGGTCTTAGTAAGGCACCGGATGAGCTATTGTAAATATTTACTTTTATGTTTTCAACTGAGGCATAGTTGTTGGTAAACTGCACGTTTAGTGTATTATCATATATTTCGGTAGTGGTGTGGGTCGGGTCGGTATCCAGGTCATAATAGTATTTGTCTCCTGTAGGTGCGGATTTGGCGGTATCCTTATTTTTCACTACAACTATCACGGGCGTTACACTTATCGTAGTTGTCACTTCGGGTACGCTTACCGGCGGGGGGGTAATGATTTTACAATCTACTACAACTATTGAATATGTACAGGGCGGACACTTTACACCGTTACAAGTTGCATTTAAGGTTAAAGTATATAGGCCATTGCCTGTTGGTATAAAGCTATCTGTTACCTTGATCCCGCCATTGCCTATTTTAATCCTGACGCCATCTTTTTGAATTTCCCAGGCAGTTACCGCATCGCATTTTACGGCGCCTGCGCATTGGTAAGTGCTGGTAAAGCTGAAGGCCTGCCCGCACTTCCAGGGTAGTTGCACATTGTTGCCGCATTCAAACTCGAGGCTTGCGGCAACAGCGGTGTTATCCACCATTAAATTAGTCCAGTTACCGCAACCGCAGACCGCACATGGCTGCAATGTCATAGCGGGCTGCATTTCTATGCCGGAGTTTTTGTCGCCGTTCCAGTTGCCGCTGATATTGAATTTCGCATCCAGTGAACTTATCGCAACCGGCGTATAAATAAAAGTATAAGCGGCGCTGTCATTCGGCGCAATTTTTAAAGGCAGCGACTGCCTGCCGCCAGGTACAGTCGTTCCCTTACTCAACGCGCTTACTGAGTTTAAAATAAACGTACAGGCCTTGTCCTTTTGAACCGGCCTGTTAACCATCTTCACGGTTATGGCGTACTGCTGAAGCCCGGTTTGACCATCCATACCCGCGCAAGCAACCTTTGTAAAACTGGTGATGGTTCCGCAAGCATCTGCCGCTTGCTGCCGGCCGCCAAAAGTGATGCCTAGCCCGCCTATATTTAAGCTTACGCCTTTTTTGCCGTTATTCACCTCACCGGCATTGACAGAGAATTTCTTTATCTTTTCCTCACTCAACGTGGCCGTCTTGCCGTCGCGGTAACCAAAAAACTGCACACTGAGTTCATATTCCCCGGGAGGCAGGGTACACCCCTCCATTAGTAAAGCTGCAGCGTCCTTGCCATTCCATGTTTTAACCGGCTTGTCAAAACTCACCTTAGGCGCAGACAAGCTATTGTAGGCGCCGCAAGTTATAACACCATCCTTTTTAATCACCGCCAGCAGCTTTACCTGTACATCAGGGCCAATTTCGCCGGCCATCGCCGAAATTGTAAATGAATTACTATTACCCCAATTCAACGTGTTGGCGTCCGGATTTGACGGCAATGAAATTTTAATGTTTTTTACCGGGTATGACTGCCCAAATACATGCAATGATAATGCAACCAGCACAATGGTGATAAAACGTTTCATTGGCAAAAATTTGGAGATCAGATTTATTGGCTGTCTCTAAACTAGCGTGAAAATTTGGAAAATCAAAACCATAAGTAATTGTTTTTCAATAATTAACAGGAATTTCGCGACACCGCTATTCAATTACGTCCCTGTTAAAGAAATTACCTCAGGCGAGCCACCAATGCTAAGTACTGGTTGCTTGCTGATCCACTAAATAGACGAAGAAGGCGAAGGCAAAGTTTAGAGCAGCCGCTCATTCCCTTGAAGACACAAGTTGCCGGATCCCCGGTTGCAGGGCGCAACAGTTCCGCTGGCGGCATTACCGCGGTGGTATAAAAATTAAAAAAAGTCGAATATAAATGAGACTACCAGCCATGAGCCTTTTCAACTCCGAGGTTTACTCCGCTCCCACCGGCAACTGCTTACGCTCTGTAATCACAATCTGCGATTTTCCCTTAAACGCCGTCGTTATACCAACAACCGTAAAGCGCTTTGCCATCAATGACATCTTTTCAAAAATGCTTTTTTGCTTCACCTTTCAATACCACCACAGTAGCCAGCCGCTTCTGGTACACAGCGCCGAGGTTACCAGTGTCATACTGCCGAAATCCTTTATGTCAAAGACCTTGCACATTTACCATAAGGTTTACGCTCCACGACCATTTCCTCGCGAAGGATGTTTATACCACAATAATAACCGTTGTATTGCTCAACACACTCAAAACGCACCGGGTCAAACACCAAGTTCCAGAACGGCCCCAAGTCACGCAACCCACCGTCATTATAAGTCAACCGCCTGAATGCCAAACAGCAATACTACAATAAAGGCATATCCTAAAAAACGCATAATTGATTCAGGCGATAACTATTGTCAAAGGTAAATGTAAAGCCGCGTTTAGCAGCCGGTCTGTCTTAATTAACATTAAGGTAATTTTCAACAATCATTCACCATATGTATGCATTAACTATGTTTGCCATATAATGTCAGATCTCGTCGCCATCATATCCAAACACGTTAAGCTTCAACAAGGCCGTAAAGCCCTGAAAGGCACCTGCCCTTTTCACCCCGACCAATCCGATTCCTTCATGGTCTCACCCGAAAAGAACCTGTTTAAATGCTTCGGCTGCGGCAAAGAAGGCGGCCCGGCAGAATTCGAATCCTGGATAGCGGGTAAGGCAAAATGAATGCAGTTGCTAAAGCCGGTTATTGACTGTTCGTAAATACAGTATACATCCCGGCACTTGTTGCTTTGTTGATGACATCCCCATCCCATGCCGTCGCATAAATATTTTTAGTCACCTGGTAATCGCTAAAGGTATATTGCGCACTGGCAGCTTTCACGGTAATCGGCAGCGGACTTGACCCTGGGATGCTTTGTTGCAGCGCATCAAGCGTCACAATCCTCGGATGGCCGTATGCGTTCGTAGAAAAAGTCTGCACCGGCGGCCCGATACCGTAATTCCATTGACCACAAAGGATAACGGCGTACCGGGAGTAATTGCAGCTAGTAAGGCTGCACTGGTACCATTATAACCGCGGCATGGTGGCTGACCTTCCAGACATCGGCATCCAGCAATCCGTTATTACCATAATAGTTCACTAGCTGGTTAACACCGGCTGTTTCCAGGTTCCTGGAGAACAGGAAAGTAGCTTTGCCAAAACTGTACCCTGATCACAACATTGATCTAATGCGCACCGAATACCATGGTCAATCATGCCGAAATACCCAGCTAACGTACTGTCACGTTCCTTTTTGACGGAATTATGCTTATATTTTAATCTAACAAGTAGAGCTATTAATCTCATTGCGTGATTTGTAGACTAGTGAAAGAAAATTGACACAAGTTTCTGATTATCAAATAAATAACGGATAAGATTCAAATCCCTACCTCCTAAGTACCAAGACCCCATTTTATACCAAAATAATTTATATATAATTTTACTTAAACTACGGAATTCGCTATATTTAGATATCAAACGAGCAGAATACCAATCTGAGTACCAGAATAGAAGAAACGCATTTATTACATTGATAATCAACTGATTGATATACAAGATTCGGGGACACAACATTCAAAAGGTATTTTCCATAAAGAAAAGGCCTTTTTTTATGCTTAAAGGCAATTTTTAGACTTTAGCATTGCTTGACGGATAGTTCGATCCGGGCCTGGTTTTACATAATTTTTTGTTGAATTCAGCGCATCTACGTTACAAATACGTTACAACGACTTGCGCCTTAAACCATTGATTATGGACACTGTAGGCATTAAAATCTTCAAGCATCATAAAAAACGGATGGCACTTGTAATGTAACAATCCGTGTCACTCACAATGGGGAAAATGACTATCTTGATACGGCACATTTTGTAAATGATAAACAACTCCGGAAAGACTACTCGATAAAGGATGCTTTTCCAAATAAAATTTTAAATGGCATACTCGATGACTATCGGGCAGCTATAGACAAATTGCATGAAAAGCTGGATTTAACTAGTCGCCCCTCAAAAAAGCAAAAAACAAGGTTTAAGATAATTAAGAGGAGATTTAAGATAAAAATGGAGATGGAAAACAACTGAAAAGGGTAATTTTACACATATAACATAAATCGTAAACCAATTCAACCTTAACGATGTATAAATCAATCAAAACTGCCGTTGTAAAGTTGTGTGCAATAAGCCTTTTTATCACCGCCATTTGCTCTACGGCGTCTGCCCAAAAGGATACCACTTTAAAAATAACCATGCACGCTGCGGGTAAGTTCTATAACGATAAACCTGCGGGCAAGGGGTGGGTAAATTTACTGGACACCACGCTCTGGAATGCCGAAGCTCAATACTGGCAGTTGACCAATGGCGTGCTGCATGGCGAAACTAAGGCGCAGGACCAGCATCACTATGGCTATACCAAAAAAATCTACAAGGATTTTGAACTGAACGTGCTGATTAAAATGACGGGTAACGAAGAAGCAAACTCCGGTGTTTGTATCCGGGTACACCCGGCCAGTTTCGATATTGTACCCGGCTACCAGGTAGACATGGGAAAGGGTTACTGGGGCTCGCTTTGGGAAGAGCACCGTGCAGAAATGGTTCAAAAATACCCCGATTCACTGGCTGCCAAACTGGTAAAAGCCAATGAATGGAACCACTATTACATCGTCGCAAAAGGCCACTATATACAGGCATGGCTAAATGGCGTTAAAACTATAGACATTGTTCATGATGCTGGCTTTTTGGATGGTAATATAGGCCTCCAGCTTTGCCACGGCAAGCTGCGATATACGGTTGTCGACGTGAAAGCGATGTATGTAAAAGAACTTTAAAATTGGCAATTAATGGCATTGTGTAGAACCTTGTAAAACACCTGGTTAAAGGGTACAGCCCGGCGAAGGCCCTGCAAATAACTCCGACTCAGTTGATTTCCCTATCAAATTATCTTTAAAGCCTGGAAATTGCGATTTGCGGGGCTTTTTTTTTTGCTAAAAAGCTCATTAACAGCGAATACACTATTATTAAAATAAATTTCTATTTTGGGTGAGATTTAATTTATCTATAAAACCTTTTACAATTTATGCAAACTGCCGAAAACACGCGCTGGCCGCTTTGGAGAAAAATAATCTTCCGGTTCTTTTTTATCTACCTCGCTTTAGAAATTTCACCTGTCAACTGGTTCGACAGTATCCCTTTCGTAAGTACTGTAACCCAGTACTATGGCAAACTTACTGACTGGCTGACAACCGGGGCCAATGCGCTGTTTTTCCATGTGCGGCCGGTGTTGGTGCCCGAAAATGGCAGCGGCGATACGTCCATGGGGTGGGCCCGGTTATGGACTTATTTGGCTTTGGCAGTTCTGGGGGCTATCATCTGGTCGGTATTTGACAGAAAGCGGAGTAATTACACCCATCTAAACTATTGGCTTTGCCTGTTTACCCGCTACTACGTGGTGCTGGTGGCGTTTACTTATGGCATCATTAAGCTGTTTGGCCAGCAGATGATTTTCCCGAACCTGCACCAGTTGGCCACACCGCTTGGCGACCTGTTACCTATGCGGTTTTCGTGGTTTTTTATAGGATACTCGCAGCCATACCAATTTTTTTCAGGATTGATGGAGTTTATAGCCGCGCTATTGCTGCTTAATCGCCGCACCACTTCGCTGGGTGTGTTGATGGCCACCGGCGTGTTCCTGAATGTAATGATGCTGAACCTGTGCTACGATATTCCGGTAAAAATATTTTCGATGCAGATGGTATTTACCTGCCTGTTTTTATTGGCGAATGAAAGCGGGCGACTCATTGATTTTTTTATACTAAACAAACCCGCACCTGTCGGCGCCATATACCACTTCAGGTACACAAAAAAGTGGATGCGCGTAACCCGGGTGGTTTTAAAATGCCTGATTATTATAGTGGCGGCAGTAATGCCTTTTTACCAAAGCTATAGCCAATCAACATCAAATACCGTCGCTAAGCAACCCGTAAAAAACGGCGTGTACGCCGTTACCAGGTATCGGCTGAACAACCAGGACATACCGTTCTCGCCGCTTGACACACTACGCTGGCAGGACCTGATATTTGAGGACGGGCTAGGCAGTGTAAAATCAAACGATACGCTTTTCAGACAGCGGTATAACCGGGGATATTTTTTATATGGATTAGACAGCGCCAAACATATGCTTGGCTTCAAAAAGAAATTTGACGCCAAAAATTATATGATTGAGTTTAAATACACAACACCGGATAGCAGCACAATTACGCTGGCAGGATTGCGTGGCAGGGACAGCCTGTTACGTGGAGCTTAAACGAACAAAACGGCATTTCCAGCTGGCTGAAAGGCAGTTTCACTGGCTGAGCGAGCAGAACAGGTAGATTTACTAGTGGTTAAGCCCGCTTTGTTTATTGGCGAAAATTTCTGCGACGGCAAACTAAGTTCGGCTTTATAAATTCGGGCAAACAATTTCATTACCAAAGCGTAATACATCATCAACATTATTTATATGGACCTGAAAACTTTTACCCAACTACCGTTTTATATCAAACTGGCTTGTGTGCTCTTTAGCCTTTTTGCCATCGGTTGCCTGGTCATCCTGGGGAAGGAAATCCTGTCGCCTTTGTTATTTTCCTGTTTGTTCTCCATATTATTATTGCCGCTGGCCAGGTTTTTTGAGCTAAAAATGCGCTTGCCCCGAAGCGCCGCTTCGATGATCGCCGTGGTATTATTTTTATCCATAGTGGGGCTCATCATTTATGTCATTGGTTCGCAGATAGCAGACTTGTTAAGGGACTGGCCGGCTTTCCAGGCGCAGATCAGCCGGTCTATGTATAATTTCAGGGGCTGGGTGTCCGAGCATTTTCATATCACCCGCCGCAAACAGCTGAACGTGGTTAATACCGCCACCAGCAAAGTAACCGCACCCGACGCAGCCGCAGTGGGTACCACGTTGCTTTCGCTTTCGTCTATGATCTTATTCCTGGTATTTACATTTATCTATACTTTTTTCTTCCTGCTCTACCGCAAACTCATCATGAAATTCCTGGAGTCGGTGTTCCTGGAAGAAAATAAGGCAAAGGTACATGAGATTATAGAGCAGGTACAGATGATCATCCGTAAATACATTACCGGCCTGTTGATAGAAATGGCTATAGTAGCTATAGCGGTGAGTGTTACGCTTTCTATATTGGGCGTTAAATACGCTATTTTACTGGGACTGATTACCGGCATTTTTAACCTCATACCCTATTTCGGTATTTTTTCCTCGATGGTATTAAGCGCCACCGTAACACTGGGCACTTCGCAGGACAGCACGGTGGTAATTTATGTGTTGATAGCCTTTGTGATTACACACCTGGTCGACAGTAATATTGTGCTGCCGCTGGTGGTGGGCTCCAAGGTCCGGATCAACGCCCTGGTTACTATCCTTGGGGTGGTCATCGGCGAAATGTTCTGGGGCGTTTCCGGCATGTTCCTCTCCATCCCGGTTATTGCGGTGCTCAAGATCATTTTCGATCGGGTGGAAAGCCTGCACCCCTGGGGCATTATTTTAGGAGACGAAGAAAAAAAACAAAACAAGTTAGCCAGGAGACTGACCACCCGGAAGAAAAAAGTGCAGACTGCAGAAGAGTAATTTGCAACCGGAAAGGCCCTGCCAAAACAAATTGCGTTGAAACAACCTGTAAATTATTTTATTAATTGTCACAAAGACAGTACATAAAGTAATGCCCCCTGCCCCTATCTTTGTGGGGTACGGTTTGTTAACGTATCTCCATCCCTCAAACTAAAAGAAGATGAAAAGAATATTTTGCCTATTACTTACCCTGGTGTGTGTGTTACCCGTTATAGCCCAAAAGCAACAGGCGATAAGGCCCGGCGAAATTTGGCCCGATAACGATGGTCATCATATACAGGCGCACGGTGGTGGCATTATAAAGCTGAAAAATACCTGGTATTGGTATGGCGAAGAACGCCGGGAGGGGTTGGATACCAATTACCGCTATGTAAGCTGCTATTCATCAACCGACTTAATGAACTGGAAGTTTAACGGCGATGCCATCGCGCTGGCCAAACCCGACTCCATGCTCACCGGCCGGTGGGTGCTGGAAAGGCCCAAGGTTTTTTACAATGCCACAACCAAAAAGTTTGTGATGTATATGCACCTCGACGGGGGCATTAAAGGGATATCGCATAATAAATGGGCCTATGATTACGCCCGGGTGGGAGTTGCCGTAAGCAATAAGGCGACGGGTCCGTTTAAGTTTGTACGTTCGTTCAGGCCGCTGGAAAAAGAGAGCCGCGATATTGGGCAGTTTATCGACGATGATGGCAGCGCTTACCTGGTGTTTGAGTGCCGGCCCTCGGGTGGTTTTTATATTGCCAAACTTTCTGCCGATTTTTTGAATGTGGAGAAAGAGGTTTCGTTTATACACCTGCCTTTGGAGGGCGGGGCCATAGTACATTATAAGGGCTTATACTATGCGGTGGGTTCCGCGCTAACCGGGTGGTCGCCAAACCCGAATAAGGTGGCTACGGCGCCGTCGCTGGCGGGGCCATGGAGTGCGTTTACGGATATAGCGCCCCCTGCTGCCAAAACTTACGGGGCACAATCAACCATGTTTATTAAAGTAACCGGTAAAAAAGATACCACCGTAATTTTTATGGGCGATAAATGGGACCCGGCTAAATTGTGGGATTCGCGCTACTTGTGGATACCTGTAGAAATTGGCGACGGTAAACTGTGGCTGCCGGAACCGAAGCCCTGGATTTTGGATGTGAGGGCCGGGATCTGGCGGTATGTTGGGGAGTGATAAGTTGGGAAAGGAAAAATGCCTATGTGAGGATAAATCGATACAACGCGACTTCGGGATGGTATTTGTTTAAAATTTCTGTATTTTTGTTATTATGAACAAGAAATCAAAAAGCGTTGTTAAAGACACGGCTTTGTTGAGAGAAAAAATTCTCAAGTCGATGGTTGCTTCATTCAAAATTGAAGGCATAAATATTTCCGATTCAGATGCCGTTGCATCTTTAAAGAAAGTATCCCTTAGCCTGGAAAAATAGAACCGATGAATTTTATCATCAGCCGATAATCCTTTTCGGCCGATTTTTGTATTGCCTTAACATAAATCGTAAAATTTACATCGCGCAGTTTTCCGGCAAAACTGTATAGATGTTGCAGGGAAAGCCTGTGTATTTTAAGAATGTAGTTTGAATTAAATTTGGTTCTGCTTGTTAGCTGCTCTGAAAGAATAATTTCCGTCCTTAAAAAACCTTCAAACTCAGATAATCCAACCTCTTCCTTCGATGTCAAATTAAGAATATTGGGCAATACCTCTGCTTGATTTCCTGGTAAATCATACTTCATATACGCTAAGATAATCAATTCATAATATCCATACTCATCTTGCTGTTTTTACCAGTAATACCTGCTTCGGGTGTTCGCCTCATCTACCGGCGCGAAAACTTCGGGTTTTAGTATTGGAGTCACAGACTACCGGCATACTCGTCCGAAGTTTGCAAATTTCGGACAGCTGGGTACGACTTTGCACGGTGATTCCTAAACGCGGCGCACTAGTACTTCAACTCTGTGACCTGTCGCTGCATACGCGGGAGAGGGGATAAATTCATATCCCAAATCACGCATAAGAAAATCCAAAAATTTAGTCGTATCAAAATCATCGCCTACAACAAGAAACCTTTTTCATGTGCATGAATAACTTATCTTTTAAATGAGTGCCAGTCTTTTTGAAAAATAGGCCTTAACATACGCGTGCTGTTGATTGGGGGTCATTTTATCGGCCTGCTCTACTTCAATCACGATATCTGCAAAACGATGGTCCTTTCTTAAACTGTTCAGTAACTCCACTTTGGCATCAGTGGGGCCAAAGAGCAGCACATGATCGTAACCCCTGATATGCTCACCCAGTTCCCGGTAATAATCCGCCTGTTCATGCTGCTCTTTATTATGCATCAGGTTTTCGCTTCGCCCGAGTGTTTGTTCCTTTTCCTCGTGTGTAAATTTGGAGTCGATGGTGGTTGTTTGAATAGGATCTGTGGTAAACTCCATTAAATGGGCGGTTTGATGATCCATCCAGATACCTAAATTGCTTGCTGTTTTCATGGTTTTTTCAAAGGATGCTTCTTTAAGCTGAAGTTTTCACTATGGTGCAGATTATTCAGTTTTTATTTCATTAAAATTTAAACATCGGTCAAAGTTAAATAAGGGCGCACCGGCAGAAATGACGAAAAGCAAAAAAAGCAATGATGTTCCTCACTTTTCCGTTGCTGCGTTGTTATAACTTTGGTTTTATTAAACAAAGTGTGTGATAAGCAAATCACTAATGGAATTTTTTGGGACCAGATAAATGAATTATTTGATCCGGTTACCATTGAGGGTGACGATTTTTAAGAAGAGTCAAGTAACCTCTTTGTGTAACTGTATTTATTTAAATGCCTATGAAAAAGAAAACGCTTATTGCATTAGGTGCTTCCGCCGGTGGCACTGACGCGCTTTTTGATTTTTTTGACAATACACTGCCTGATGGTGTATCCTATGTGATAACGACCCACCTCTATCCGCATATAAAAAGCCTTCTAACGTCTATGATACAGAAACATGCCGCTATTGAGGTATGTGAGGTGGAAGAAGATACGCAAATTATGCCGGATAAAGTTTACGTGATGCCGGAGAATAAAATAATGACGATAGAAGGCGAAAGGCTTGTATTGAAGCCAAGGGACCTGGACATTAAAGTGAACCGGGCTATTGACATCTTTTTCAATTCGTTGGCCGACAATCACAGCTTTAATATCATCGCTATTATTTTGTCCGGCCTGGGAAAAGATGGAACGAAAGGTATAGTAGCCATTTCGAAAAACGGCGGGGTAATAATAGCACAAGAACCTTCAAGTGCGAAAGAGGAAAGTATGCCGGAAGGTGTGATCGACTCAGGGTACGCAGATTTTATCCTGGCCCCCAAAAAGATGCCTGAGCAAGTAATTAAAAGTGTAAAAGCGTTTAACGATAAATAATAACTTAAATTAATATTATGCACGGATTTAAAAGTAATATAGAAAAGGAAACTTTGGAAAACAGCAATTTTCGCAAAGTTTTGTATACTGCCAAATATAGCCAGATCGTATTAATGAGCCTTTTGCCAAAAGAAGAAATTGGCATGGAAACTCATGAAAAAAATGATCAATTCTTTCGTTTTGAAAGCGGAACGGGTAAATGCATTATTGATGGCAATGAATATGAGGTTAAGGCTGGGGATGCGGTTACAGTTCCTGCCGGCGCAAAACATAATGTTATAAATACATCAGACAAAGAAGACTTAAAGCTATATACAATCTATTCACCCCCTAATCATGAAGATGGTATCATACGCAGAACCAAAAATGAAGCTGAAACTATTGACGAAAAATTTGATGGCAAAACAACTGAATGATTGGGAATCCCCTATCAATTAGGCGTTTGTTAAGGAAGGCTTGAGCCTTGCGGTAGCGGAAAAATCGCTTGCGACAGCAGGGGTGTGTTTATGAATATAGCGCCCCCTGCTTCCAAAACTTACGGGGCACAATCGCCAATCGTAGTTAAACAATTTCGCCAGGTCCGGTGTTGAACAGGCATGATCCCCAAATTAATGAAAAAATATTCGCTGCATGCGCTAACCATAACAGCATTTATTTGCCTTGGCTTATTTGCCGGCTGTAACAACCAGCAAAAAAAGGAGCCTCAAAAAAAACTGCAAAAAGCTCGTACAAAAACTACAGATATCGCCACTCCGCAGCAGGCTGCCCTTACCCTCCCGGTGCTCGACGCATTGTTTTATGAGCCCGGTTTTGCATCCTCGTTGAAATCGACCATAGGCTTAACGCCCGCGCAGATCGGCCGGCTCAAGGCAGCGGCACACACTTCGCTGCGCGATCTGAACGAAGACGGCACGGCAGACACCTCATCTGCCCGCACGGCTACCCGGGCTTACGAAGCGCAAATTGAAAAGATCATCGGTAAGGACAAGGCGCAACAGTTGCTGCAACTGGTGAACGATAGCTACAGCAAAGGCGTTGAAGGCCTGGCGCCCACCAAACCCAACGCTGTACCCGGTGATACACGTATTGTTGTGAACGCGCCTGCTTTCCGGATGGATGTTTTCGAGGGCGGAAAACTGATAAAGACTTACCGGGTAGGCATTGGTTACCCGGAATTCCCGCTGCCTACCGGTATGCGCCGTGCAGATACCATTATATTTAACCCGGCCTGGACACCGCCGGACGAGCCCTGGGTAAAAGGCAAATTTCATGTTGGCAGGAGAGTTTTGGCCAGCAACGAGCTTAACCCGCTTGGCCGTGTTAAGATACCCATTGGCATGCCCTCTCTTATCCATGGCGGCAAACCGCTGAGCAAAATCGGCGACTTTGCTTCCCACGGTTGCGTGGGCCTCACCAATTCACAGGTACTCGACTTTGCGACCACGCTTGCCCGGCTGGGCGGTGCAGCTTTGTCTGCCACCGATTTGCAGGGATTTGAACAACATAAAAACGACACCAGGTCGATAAAGCTTTTAACACGCGTACCAATTGACCTGCGTTATGAAACCATCGTCGCCGGCGACAGTTGCCTGCACATTTACCGCGATGTTTACGAGCGCGGCACCAACACCATTGAATCTGCCAAACGGATCCTCGCGAATGCCGGCGTGGGCTATGATAAGCTGAGCGAACAGGAGAAGACCGGCCTTGACAGCGCCTTGCTGGAAATGAACAAAGATGCCAGGGGAAATGCAATAGCAACAGATAGTTTGACGGCTGCCAGGGACCAGGTACCCGACGCTAAAATTGCAAGAGCGAAAAAGGGAAAAGTCACGTCGCGCGTAAAAGGCGACAAACAAGTGGATGTTCCAATAACTGCCTTGCGGGGAAAAGGTTATCCTGAACCCGTTAACCTGGACACTGGTGTATTACCTGGAGAGAAAAATCAGAAGCAGCCGCACGTAGTGAAACACCATTCAAAATCGCACGCGCGTTCGCGTGGCCGCAAGTGAATATCGTAGTTTAGGCTTTGCCGCGGTTGTTGGCGAAAAGTTACAGCTTGGGGCTCCGATGCCGAACCGGGCGGGAATGGTACAATTTTGCACGTGGATACCTAAAAGCGACGCTCTAGTACGCCCCTGCCCGGATACTAGCGCGAGAAAGGGACGGCTGAAAAAACACATAGGCAATATACGGTAGTATCCTTAGATAATATTTATAAATCAACCCAATTGCCGTTTCAAATGATAAATCGTTCCTGCTAATAGTTAAAAAGCAAATATTTTTCCGAAAAAAGATAATATTCAGAATTTAATATTAGATTCGAAAATTAAAACCTACTCACATGAACCAATTAAACCGTCTCAAATTTTCTAGAAAAAGTACTATAAAGAAATTAATTATAAATATTTAATTAATTAAGTATTTGATAATTAAAAAGTTCCTATCTTTGCAGTCCCATTTTTATGAAATTTTATGCCAACTAAAGAGCAGTTACATTTGATTTTAGAATCGCAATTTGAATTCTTCGGGGGAGCTGGACAACCTAAAGCTAACTATGAAGGGAGTTCGGAGTCTCATGGATTAACTGCGGAAAAAAGAATGGATACTCCTTTAGTTCCTAAATATTCTTTAATCCCAACAAGTGGCGACGTGCTAGGAAAGGTATCATTTGATTCTGAAACTAATGATTTTAAAATAGCCGCACCATAAGGTGAATCCAACCCACAGTTTTTTTTTAGTAGTCGAAGGTGAAAATGATGCTTATCCAAATTACGAAAGTGCGCGGATAAGTTTTGTAAAAACCGACCCTTCAGAAATTAAGTTTGATAATTTATTTATCTGTAGCCCGTTGTGTTCAGTTTCTGAAGACGCGCCTCAAAATATACCGACGTTAGCTGACGGTACTATCATAACGTTTTTGATGGTTCCATCTGTTTTTCCTTCTTTTCAAGCTATTATTCCTTATGCAAAAAATAGCGGACAGCTGTGGTTTTCTTTAGGGTTATCGAATCTTGTTATCATAGAAAATAACTCTACCGACGTTTCTAATAAAATTATAGAACATCTAAAAGCTGTTAACAATTTAACTGCTTATGAAAGATGGGAAATTAATGGAGGACGTGTCAAACCTAGGACTTCGCCATTTTTCACGATATTACACAATCACGGTGGCGTACATAATTGTGATCTTAAAATTTCTAAGTCGCTACCTTTTTATTTAAAATTCGCTGTATCAGAATATATAATCTCAGTAAATAAATTTCTTACCGCTTCCAAAAAGTTCACACCTCATTACTATAAAGGGCATTTAAACACTGTAGATGCATGTAATGACTTGGTTAACGATTTAGGCGTTTTATTTGGAGATAAAAATTTCAAACCGAGCATTTCTTTAGTACAGCATCTGAATCCAGATAGAACAGGAGATATTTATGAAATCGTAACTTCCGGAACTTCTAAAGAGTTAGTGGATGAATTAATAAACGACCGTCACGGACGAATTATTCAGTTTAACTCGTCTATGTCCTACATTTACTCTCAAGCCTATGCCGGTACTTTTCCAATATTTGATCACATTGGAATCATTAGACGACACTCATTACTTGGAGTAGGCACCGCAATATCTGCACTGCAAGAAATTTTGATTCAAATGGAAACATCGCTTTGGCAGTTACCTTTTGAAAATTTACTATCTACAGAATATACAACCGCAATTTGTCCGCCAGAATTTACTAAAGTAATAATTAACCCTGGTTACTTTGACCCTGCAATATGGAAAAGCGACCCTGTAAAGATTCAAGTTATCGACTATTCTTCTGATACAACAAAAAAACTTCCGGAGAACTTTTATAATCGTTTATCATTTTTTAGTGGACGACTGGGATTTAGAGAGTATGAGTTTAGCGCAACCGCAGCTATTCAAGTCCTTGTTGAGGCCCATTCACTGAAATGGCATATAATAAATTACACTCACGAAATTATTCATAATCATGTACGGTTAATTCTTAACCATTTTATTGACTATTCCGGGGAAACTGACCACTCCATTCCGTGGCAAACTGACCAGGCAATTCCCTGGCGAACGGGTTCAGCGAGAGCTGTAAAAGCGTTGTGTTAAAAGTAGTTATTTAAAAG
>NZ_JAMXOE010000009.1 GCF_024055575.1 Mucilaginibacter flavidus
CGGCAAACTTGCCGACATCGTTTTAATCAATAGTTCAAAGAACAGCTGAACAGGCTCACGACTGTATAATATTACAAATAGTTGCGCAACGGTCACGAGAGGGCAGGGTGAGGCGACGACCAGCTTTTGTGGTGTCGCCCGCGACTTAAAGTATCGCGTTCTTATATCTACTCACGTTAAGTTCTGCGTCCTAAGTCTACAGGCGTGCAGAAGATAAAAAAAAGCTGATTTTGCAAGTATTTGATAGTCAGAATGTTTCACAGCGTTCCGGGTGTTCCGTGAGTAAAAGTGGAACGCTTAGCGTGCATGTAGACCTTGTTTGTACTAAGTCAAGGGGCTGACTTTTTTACTCCAGACTTCAGACTCAAGACTTTTTTTACTTCCCCTGTAACTATCATGCCAAAAAACAGGTCTATTAAGCATCAACCAAACTGATGCGAAAATTTTGCCTGATATTGCTCCTTTTTATTATTTGCCGGCACAGCAACGCGCTGGCAGATGGAGGAGTTTTGGTTGGCAAGTTGAAATTTAATACGCATCACCGGGTTTATGACCCCGACCCTGCGCCGTATGCCGATTTTACCACGATGATTGTACCCATTAAAAGGGTAGGCAACCTCATAGTTGTTGAAGCGCAGGTTGATACCATGGAGGGTAATTTTATTTTGGATACAGGCGCGCCCGGTTTGGTATTAAATGCAACCTATTTCAGGAGTATGCCGGTTATCGATGAGCCCGAAACCGGCGGTATTAATGGTTCTACAGGTTCGTTTACCACCTATGTCCGCAATTTTAAAATTCTCGACCTGCAATACAGCCGCCTAACTGCCCATGTTTGCGACCTTGGATTTATTGAAAACGGCAGAAATATTAAGATCCTCGGTTTACTGGGCACAAGGCTTTTTGCAAATTTTGCCGTAACAGTCGATCTTTTTAACAACGTTCTCTACATTCAAAAGCTGGATAAAAACGGCAATATCCCCGAAGGGGAACGTATATTTCACGACCGTTTGCTGGTAAGTCCGTTTAGGTTGATCAATGACGTTATTTTTTTAAAAGGAAGCGTTAATAATTATACATTGTGGTTTGCTTTTGACAGCGCTGCAGAAACAAACCTGTTGGATTATGACAGGTCGAAAAAATTTATGGCGACGCTGGAAGTGATTGGTCGCGCAAAAATAAAAGGGCTGGGTGGCACAGGTGTAACAGTTTTGTACACCAGCTTTGATAAACTGACGGTGGCTGACCATACTTTCGGGAAAAACCGTGCACTGGTGGCTAATTTGGAAAAAATGGGCAAGGCCTACGGGCAAACGGTTGACGGCATTCTAGGGTACGATTTTTTCTCGAGGGGGATATTCACCATCAATTTCGTTAAAAAAGAGTTTGAGATGTACATTTATAAAAATTAACAAATGAGGCAAAGGGTTTATATGGTATCTATTTTTGTATTGCTTTTAAGCGGTATAAAAACTGCCATGGCCCAGCGCCAGAATAGCCTGCTTATTGCACGCGACCATTTGATATTACAGATCGACCTGAAATCGCCCCGGAAAGTGATCGACAGTATTCTTAAAGTGGCAGGCGTGACCGGGCGAAGCGCCGAGAAGTTTTTCGACAATGACTATAAGGGATTAGAAGAAGATGGCTGGAACCTGGCCACAAAAGACGAAAACCTGATCCGTTTCGACCGTTCGCTTTCCGATCTGAATGATAATCCCCAAAGTGCACCCTTTGAAATTACTACCCGTTTGCCGGAGTTTGCCGGCGCGCCGGGTTACCCGGAAGAAGTAAAGTATGGAGTTAATAAGTTTTCGCAGGTTACCGTTTTTGGTTTATCATCAGGCCTTACAAGGTTTATCCTGCCGGGCAACACCAGGGCAAAGAGGGTTATTTTGTCAGGGAATTTTAATAACTGGAGTACCTTAAAAGGTGCCATGAAAAAGACGGATGGCGGCTGGATACTTGATGTTAAACTGGCAGCCGGAGCTTACGAATACAAATACATTATTAACGGGCACTGGACAACCGACCCAAATAACCTTTTGCAGGTTGGTGATGGCGTTGGCAACACCAATTCACTTTTCTTTAAATATAATTACACCATTAAACTGCCGGGCTACGCATCGGCACGTAAGGTGGTGTTTGCCGGCGATTTTAATAAATGGAAAACCAACGAAATTGCGCTGGAGAAAAAAGGGAACGGCTGGGAAAAGCAGCTTTACTTAAGCGAAGGAAAGCACGTTTACCATTTTTTGGTTGATGGCCGTTGGGTAACCGACCCGGGCAACCCTGTAAAACTGAAAGATGGCGAGGGTAATTTAAATTCGGTTTTAAACCTTGGCAGCGACGTTACTTTTAAACTGGCAGGTTATGGAAATGCAAAAAAGGTCTTTTTGGCAGGTACTTTTAACAAATGGCGGCGCGAAGAGTTAAGCCTGGTGAAAACTATAGACGGCTGGGCATTAACTACCACCCTTGCCGCAGGTAATTATAATTATAAATTTATTGTAGATGGCGACTGGATCACGGATCCTGCAAACCCGCATTTTGCCACTGAGGGGGGCAAACGTAATTCGTTTATTGCAGTAAAACCCAACCATACTTTCAGGCTAAAAGGATATGCAAGTGCAAAAAAAGTGAGTATGGTGGGTAGTTTTAATAACTGGGATGATGATGGCTATACTATGACCCGTGCCGGGGATGAATGGATAATTAACTTTTATCTTAAACCGGGTAAATACCTGTACAAATTTGTAGTGGGTGGTAAACAGATAATTGACCCCGGTAACAAGCTTTGGGAGCAAAATGAATACGGAACCGGGAATAGTGTGCTTTGGATAGAGTGAGTGAAATGCGGAAGTCGGAATGCCGAATGGGGAAGCAGAGAAGATTCCATTTAATTCATTTAGCATTCCGACTTCCGCAATTTAAAAAAACCTTTTACCTTTAGCGTTTAGCAAAAAAAATGATGACAATACCCATATACCAGGCTGATGCTTTTACCGATAAATTATTTGGCGGCAACCCGGCTGCTATTTGTCCGTTGGATAAATGGTTGCCTGATAACCTGATGCAAACTATTGCTATTGAAAATAATTTAGCCGAGACCGCTTTTTTTGTAAAAAACGATACCGGATATAAACTGCGCTGGTTTACCCCCGAATATGAAATTGATTTGTGCGGCCATGCCACGCTGGCATCTGCGCATATTTTGTTTACCCAGTTAGGACATAACGGGGATGAAATACATTTCGAAACTGTAAAAGCAGGCACCCTTACAGTAAAAAAGGATGGCGATAAATACGCGATGGACTTCCCGTCGAGGCCTCCAATTCATATCGACGCTCCAGTTGGCCTGGTTGAGGCCTTGGGCGAAAAACAGCCCCTCGAAGTATTAAGGTCGAGGGATTATTTTCTGGTTTATGAATCTGAAAGCGACATCCGTGATATATCGCCGGATTTTTTTGCTTTATCAAAAATGGATACCGTTGGCGTAATTGTTACCGCTCCTGGTGATAATTCCGACTTCGTTTCCCGCTTTTTTGCTCCCGGCGCTGGTATCCCCGAAGATCCGGTTACAGGGTCGGCACATTGCAATCTCATCCCATATTGGGCAGATAAATTGGGCAAAACTAAATTACACGCGTACCAGTTATCAGCGCGGCGGGGCGAACTTTGGTGCGAGTTAAAAGGCGACCGTGTGCAGATGAGCGGAAAAGCGGTAACCTATTTAAAGGGAGAGATTTTTATTTGATTTCGGAATTCGGATTTTCCATTTCGGATTTGCTCAATAGCATAATTTGAGATTTCTAAATATTAAATTCTTTTTAATTCCGACATCCGAAATTCATCAGTATCCCACCGTAAACCGTTCCTTTATGTGCTGCGGGTTCATGATTTCATCAATAATGGCCACCGCAAAATCTTCCATTGATATGCGGCTATTGCCTTCTTCGTCGGTTACCAGTTTGTCTTTGCCTCTTCTGAAATTACCTGTCCGTTCACCGGGTTCTATGTAGGTTGCCGGGCTGATGTAAGTCCAATTGAGATCTTTCTCCTTTTGATATACTTTTAAAGCATCGCGATGTGCCAGGGCAGCGTCTTTAAACTCCGGTGGAAACCCTGGCGAATCAACCAATTGCAGGCCAGGCGCAACTTCAAGACTGCCGGCGCCGCCGACGATTATCAGCCGTTTAACACCTGCCTGTTTTAGGCCGTTTATAAGCGGTTCTGCTACTTCTACTATAGTTGAGGGCTTAGCGCCTTTTGTAAAGTTGTAGGCACTTACAATGGCATCGTGATTAAATACTGCAGCCTCCACATCCTGCGTTCTGAAAATGTCACCGCGGGTTACTTTTAAGTGTGGCTGCTCCAGGGTATAATCTTCGGGATGGCGCATTATCGCGGTAACATCATGCCCCCGGTTTAGGGCTTCGGTAATTACACGGCTGCCAATATTGCCGGTGGCTCCAAATACTGCTATTTTCATGGTAGGTTAAGCTAAAAGGTCCAAAGCTTTACATCTGAGAAAGTATAACAAAACAAATCCTTTTTTGCTTTAGATTTTTTAGTTGGCGAAAACGGGTGTTTTTCTTCCTGATTTAAAGCAGCCCAAAGCAGGTCGGCTAAGTAAAACTAATCTCTAATCTTCAGCCTCTAATCTCTAAAGTAATCATAAAAAAATCATAGAAAAATGATTTTTTTATGATTACTTTGAAGGTTCGAAAATTTAAGGACGGGTACGACGTAAATGCAGCTTACAAAGTTAGAAATCAAGGGATTTAAAAGTTTTGGCGATAAGATTACGATTAATTTTAACGAGGGTGTAACTGCAATTGTGGGTCCTAACGGCTGTGGAAAATCAAACGTGGTGGACTCCATCCGCTGGGTGCTGGGCGAGCAAAGTACCCGTATGCTCAGGTCGGAGAAAATGGACAACGTTATTTTTAACGGTACCAAAAGTCGCAAGGCTGCCAACCTCGCCGAAGTTTCGCTGACTTTTGACAATACCAAAAACATACTGCCTACTGATTTTTCGCAGGTGACCCTTACGCGGAGGCTATACCGCACCGGCGAAAGCGAATACCGGTTGAATGATGTACAATGCCGGTTGAAGGATATTACCGATTTGTTTTTAGATACAGGTATCGGCGCCGACTCGTACTCCATCATCGAACTGAAGATGATAGACGAGATCATCACCAACAAAGAAGGTTCGCGTCGCAATTTGTTCGAGGAAGCATCGGGCATATCAAAATATAAACTGCGTAAAAAGCAAACTTTTACCAAGCTGAAGGATACCGAAGCCGATTTGGAAAGGGTAGAGGACCTGCTGTTTGAGATAGAAAAGAACCTTAAAACGCTGGAGAACCAGGCAAAGAAGACGGAGCGCTACTACCAGATAAAAGAACAATACAAGGCACTGAGCATCACGTTGGCATCGTTCAGGATTGCATCCTTCAGCGAGTCGTTAGCCCGGATTGAGGAGCAGGAGCAAAAGCATAAGGAAGGCAAATCGGGCATAGTAACCCAGATTGATACACTGGAGGCATTTCTGCAGCAGCAAAAGCTGGATAGCCTTACCAAAGAGAAAGACCTGTCGGTGCAGCAAAAAGCTACCAACGAATATGTTTCAAAAATACGTGCCTACGAAAGCGAGAAGAAGATAAAGAATGAGCAGCTGAAATTTCAGCAGGATAAAGAGGCACGGTTAACCGAAGAACTGGACAAGGATAAAACACAGTTTAACCATGTGCTTTATAATATCAAGCGTCTGTCGGAAGAGAAAATGCAGGAGGATGAAAACCTGCAAAAGGTGATTGCACAGGTAACTGATTTAAAAGAAGCGGTTGATGAATTAAGGGCCCAACAGTCGGAAGCCCGGGGCGAGCTGGCTGAACTCACCAACATAAATACCCGCCTGCAAAACCAGGCTTACAAGGCCGAAAAGGATCTTGACATTTTAAAGATACAGGAACAGGCGCTGGAGCAGGAAGCACAGCGCAATATGGAAGATGCCAGCAGTAAAGAAGCCGAGCTCTCGCATTTTAACGTTGCTGTTGACGGCTTGCTTGAAAAAGTTGAGGCGGCCGAAAAAGACTATAACCAGGTAGTTGAGTTTGAGACTAAGCTGCAGGAGCAGATAACAGCCACCGAAACGGAACTAAATACCATACAGGAAACCATTATAAAAGAAAGCCGCAAGCTGGATGCCAAGCAAAACGAATACAACCTTACCAAGAGTATGGTTGATAACTTGGAAGGCTTCCCGGAGTCGATACGGTTTTTAAAGAAGAATACGGAGTGGTCTAAAAGTGCGCCGCTGTTTAGTGATATCTTGTTTTGTCGCGAGGAATACCGGGTGGCTATTGAAAACTACCTGGAGCCGCTGATGAACCATTACGTGGTTGAAAGCTATAACGAGGCGATTAAGGCCATCAACCTGCTAAGTAAGGCAGCGCAGGGCCGGGCGCAGTTTTTTGTGCTGGATAGTTATGAAACCATTCAAAGCTTTTCGGAGAAGCTGGAACTGGAAGGCGCAATACCTGCCTTAAACGTGGTAGAAGTTGAAAAGCAATACCAACCCCTTTGCGAACACCTGCTAAAAAATGTATACCTGGTTAATGATGAGAGTGATAGCGCACTTAATAATAATGTACTGCCGGATGGTGTGGTGTTAATTGGCAAAAGCGGCAAGTTTAATAAATCGAAGCATGCCATGGCGGGCGGATCGGTGGGTTTGTTTGAGGGTAAGCGTATAGGCCGGGCGAAAAACCTTGAAGCACTGCTGAAGGTAATTAAATTGATAGATGTTGAGGTACATGAGCTTAAAGAACGTTTTGACAGGCTGCACACTAAACTGGGCGAGCTGAAAGCTGCCGGCAAAGCTGCTGAAATAAAGCAAAAACAGCATGCGTTAAACCTGCTAAATACCGAACTGGTTACCGTTAAAACCCGGCAGGAACAATACCAGACCTTTATTGAAAACAGCCTTAACCGCAAAGAAGATATAGCCCGTAAAATAACCAGCATTAAAGAAGAAACCATAACGCTGCTGCCGCTATTGGAAGACCTGAAGGCTCAAAAGCAGGAGCAAAACGAATTGTTTGCCGAAAAGCAACTAGCTTTCAATGAGCTGAATGAGTTTGTATCTGTAAAATCAAGCGCATATAACCAGGAGAATATCCGCTTTCACCAGCAGCAAAATAAGGTTTCGGGTTTGGTGAAGGACCTGGACTACCGGGAATCGCAAAAAGAAAACCTTGAAGGCCGGATAAAGGTCAACAGCGGGGAATTGGAGAAAGTTAAACTTGCCATACAGGAAAACCTGCAGCAGGCCGATAATTCAGACGATGATCTGCTGGAGATGTATGAGCAAAAGGACCTGCTTGAAAAAGCTACCCAACAAGCTGAGCAGGAATACTACGCGTGGCGTGGGAAAATATCGGAGACCGAGGAGGAAATCACCGTATTAAGACGAAAAAAAGATAATGCTGAGATTATAGAGAACGAACTGAAGGATGAACGCAACAACCTAAAGCTGGAACTTAACGCGCTTAAGGAAAGGCTTTCAGTTGAGTTTAATATAGATATACAGGATTTACCCGAAACCGAAGTTGGAGAGGGTGAAAACGAACATGAAATACGCGACAAAGCCGAGAAACTAAAGAAACGCCTCGATGAGTTTGGCGCGATAAACCCACTTGCGGTTGAGGCTTATAACGAAATGAATGAACGTTATACCTTTATACAGGCGCAAAAGAAGGACTTAAGCGATGCCAAGGCATCGTTATTGGCAACCATACAGGAAATTGACGATACGGCGAAAGAAAAATTCATGACTTCCTTCACGCTGGTACGCGAGAATTTTATAAAGGTATTCAGGTCGTTGTTTAATGAGGAAGACTCGTGTGACCTGATACTAAGCGACCCGTTGCACCCGCTTGAATCTGATATAGACATTATAGCTAAACCCAAAGGCAAACGACCGCTGTCAATCAACCAGCTATCGGGCGGCGAAAAAACATTGACCGCAACAGCTATACTATTTTCGCTCTACCTGTTGAAACCGGCGCCATTCTGTATTTTTGATGAGGTTGATGCCCCGCTTGACGATACCAACATCGACAAGTTTAACAACATCATCAGGGAGTTTTCCAAAGACTCGCAGTTTATCATCATTAGCCACAATAAGCGCACTATTGCCAGTACCGATATTATTTACGGCGTAACTATGGTTGAGCAAGGCATATCCCGCGTTGTAGCCGTTGACTTGAGAGAATTAGTGGATTAGCCAAAAGCTTAGAGACTGAAGCGGAGAGCGTTTTGCGACTAAAACTAAAGAAGCCGAAACTTTGAAGCGTTTGCTTCTTTGTTTCGGCTTCTTTATTAGGCTTTCTGCTTTTACCTTATTTTTTTGGCTTAAGCTGTACTTTCTTGAAGTTAAATAACATCCCTGTAAACTTACTTTTGTTAAGCAGCATAGTTTTGTCGCGCGATTCGGCAAGCGAGAAAGTTCGCTTGGCCGGGTCAACGCTTTGAATAACCTTTGTAGGCGCGGCATAAGCGTTTGTGGTTATCTTCGATATAATATGCCCCAATAATTTTTCTGTAGGGTCGCCAAAGTCTTTGGTGTAATCGTCAAAGTCATTTACTCCCGGAAGGCCAGAGGTGCCAGGGGTGAATCCGTCAAAATAATCGCCCTGGTTTGCCGAATTTTTGGTTGAAAACTCAGGGGTAAACATTGTGTATTTGTTAATGCCTATATCAAAAAATCCAACCGGTTTACCATAGCTAGTCTCTCCAACAAGCTCAACATCCAGTACCGGGCGCAGGTTATTAATGGTAAGCTCGCTTGCCGAGGCTGTGCCTCCGGTTATGATAAAGAACACGCGGCCCACGTTTAAATTTCCCATTTTAGAAAATTTTGGTGTGTTATATTGAGAATTTAAGGAGTAATCAATTTGCGACAAGTTATATAAAGCTCCGGTGTTGTCTTTCCTTACCTGGTTTTTTAACAGTGTTTCGCTGTTCGACGACAAGATGCTGTTAAAATAAGTGTTATACATTAATGTATTATTTTTTGCAGTCGGTACCAGGTAATTGTCGATATACTCGGCTGTTGAAACATAACCACCACCGTTATAGCGTAAATCAACTGCGACATCCGTAACCCCTGCAGCGGTAAATTTTGCAAAAACGGCATCAAGTTTAGGGTCGGCATTTGCATCTGAGGTAAAACTGTTAAACACAAAATATCCCAGTTTTTTACCGCTGCCCAGATCAAGAACCGTATCTTTTAAAACTGGGTTTACGTTATAATTTGCAGCGGCAAAGTTAACATCAAATGTCGAGCCATCGGGCTTTTTAACCGTCATTTTAATGTTGCCGCTATTGAAAACTGAGTTGTATAAAAAGTTGATATTGGTACCGGAGCCATCACCATAGGTAGTGCCGCCTGATACGCCGTCATAGGAAAGTTTGGTGTTGTTATTGACACTCATGATCTCGTAGCCGCGCCTTAAACCTGCGAGGCCAGCCGGTGAACCAGGGTATACGTACACAATGCGCACATCGTTAACTGCCTGGTAGTTATAATCAAAACCAAAATCGCCTTTAGTTCCATTTAGTGCGCCTGTTTCAGTACCGTCATCAATAAATGAATATTTAGCGCGACCCGGATTGTATTTGTAATACTCGTAGGGTTTACTGGTGGCTGGGTTGATTGCGTACTGTGACAGTGCGTCCAGTTCATCAGACAAAGCAGTTAGTGGGGCCGCATTAGTGAACGAGCGTGGTTTAAATGTTGCGTAAGTGGGTAACTGGTCGTTCCACAAATAAGCCTCTTTAGCGTATAGCCAAATGGAATCCTGTGCCAATTGTATTATCGTGCCCGTTTTTGATGGCTGCGTTGGGTCAGTGGGTGTGGTTCCCCCACTGCTACTTTTGCTGTTCTTCTTACATGATGACACAGCTACTGCCGCTACAACTAAAACTAAGTAAAATATTTTTTTCATATTAATGAATATAAGTTATTTCGAATGAATAGGCTATTTAACGAAAATAAGCAAAGTATGTTATGATTTTACTTATAAAAATTCGTTTACATTTATATAATCAATGCCACTGGATTCGGCGCAAAGCCGGTCAATTTCAGCATTTTCTATCATCACTATATCCCGCCTTTGCAAGTTATGGTCTTTTATTAACATATCAATGGCATCGGTATCTGGCTTTGGCTTAATTTCATCAGTAAAATAAACTATTAAATATTGTTCAAGCCCGTGCCATTCTGTCTGTTTGATCTTATTCAGTTGTTTTGCCGGGTCGCCGTTGGTTACAATGAATATTTTTTTGCGGTCAACAACAATGTCCTGTAGCAAATTTAACATATTTTGGTACAACAGTAGCTTTAAAGGCAGTTTTGCAGTAACCATTAGGTGTTTTAAATTGCTGCGGTATTTTTCGTCAATGTTAAGTTTTTCCTTCTGCCTGTCAAAAACAAACTCCTTACCTTCATTTATATACGTGTTTACCATCAGGTCGGTTGTCTGCCTGGCATCAATAAGTGTAGTATACTCTAAAAGGCCGGAAAAAAGGTAATAAACCTGGAATAAATAGTCTTTTTCGGGGTATAGCACATCGTCCAATTCAAATATAAATGCCTGCTTACGGTTGTCTATGTCGGTATATTTCATTCTATTAGTAACGTTTTCGCGAGCTGGGCGTTTGCATTGCCCTATCCGGGCACCCTCGCTTCTTCATTATTGCTATATTTTGGCCGGACGTTAATTTTTTGTAAAGATAAGAATCAGCCTTACTACATTTGCTATAACCCGCAAACTATAAGCTATGGATGCAATAAGCCCTGTTGCAAAAAAACTACTGATAAAGCCCGGAAAAAACTGGCTGTTTTATAATGCGCCGGAGGATTACCTTGCGGTACTTGAACCGCTGCCCGAAGGTGCTGCAGCAAATTTTAGTACTGACGGCGAATTTGACGGCGTGCAGCTTTTTGTACAGAACAGCGGCGAGTTGATTGACAGCTTAAAAACCATAATGCCGATATTAAAGCCTGACACGGTCTTTTGGGTTACATATCCTAAAAAGAGCTCGGGCATACCTTCGGATTTAGAAATGATGAGCAGCTGGGATGAATTGGACAGGTATGGTTACAATGGCGTTGCCGCCGCTGCTATTAACGATATATGGACGGCCTTGCGTTTCAGACCAAAAGGGCAGTCAAAGGTACCCGACTCGTGCAATGAGGAAATTAAGAAAAACGACTACGCCAACTACATTGACGTTGACAACAAACAAATAAAATTGCCTGACGAAATGCAGCAGGTGTTGGCCAACGAGCCGGTGGCGATGGAGTTTTATCAAAAGCTATCCTACAGCAATAAAAAGGAATATGTGGCATGGATACTTTCGGCCAAACAGGAAAAAACAAAAAACGAGAGGCTGGTAAAATTGGTTGAAAAGCTGAGCGAAGGAAAGAAAAACCCATCGGAGAAATGAATATTGATCGTATCATAAATAAAATCATTCCGCCCAGCGACCGTGAACATCGGGACGGGTTTGATAATACCGTTTATATCGATGAATTAAACGATGATGAAAAAGCGCAGTTAGTGGATAGATTGATTGCAATGTTATCCGATGCAATTGATCTTGACTATCTCGTGGTAGAAAGCCTGGGATACTTGAAATCGGATAAGGCTTTAGCTGAATTATATAAAAAGCTGACCGATGACTCGAGTAGTGTGGATATACTAGTTTTAACGTCCTCCATATTTATGATAATCAACGATAATTAGATGATTAATCTTGCGATATCTTCGTTTAAAAAGATGGATAACCCCGCCGATTCGTACTACAAATACAAATTAATTAGTGGTTTTTATTATTTGTCAAAGTTTTCAGCCCCTGCAACTAACGATGTAATTAAAAGCTATATCAGCCATAAAGATTATCTCGTCTCATACAATGCAAAACGAGATTATAACGGCACCTTAAGTTAGGAAAGTTTTTTATTTTTATTTTGCGTAACCAATCGGTTTCATATATATTTATAACCGAAAGGTTTCATATGACCTTGTGTTATGCGCAGAGATGTTTTCCAGGCAATTGCCGACCCAACCCGGAGAGAGATAATAGGCTTATTGGTCAACCAGCAACTAAACCTTAATTCAATAGCCGATAATTTTGATATCAGCCGCCCCGCTGTATCCAAACACATAAAGATTTTAACGCAATGTGGCCTGATAACTATCAAACAGGATGGGCGCGACAGGTACTGTAAAGCCAATTTTGTAAAGCTTAACGAAGTGGCAAGCTGGGTGGACCAATACCGAAAATTCTGGAACCAGAAGCTGGATGCACTCGGCGATTTTTTGGACAAAGAAACTAAGGACAATCAATAATAATAAAAAAACAAATTATGGAAACAGTACCTTTTGTAATTGAACGCACCTATAACGCCACAGCCGACAGAGTATGGCAAGCTATTACCGACAGGGATAAAATGGAGCAATGGTACTTTAAACTAAAGGAATTTAAGCCTGAAGTTGGCTTTGAATTTGAATTTGAAGGCGGCCCGCCTGAAAAGACCTTTTTGCACCTTTGCAAGGTTATTGAAGTAATACCTGGTAAAAAACTTACACATAGCTGGCGGTACGATGGGTATGAAGGTAACTCGTTCGTGACCTGGGAAGTTTTTGATGAAGGCGATAAAACCCGCGTTAAGCTTACCCATGCCGGGCTGGAAACCTTCCCTGCAATCCCCGATTTTGCCAAGGAAAACTTTGTAATGGGCTGGACAGATATTCTTGGGCGGATGTTGAAGGAATATTTAGAAAAGGCCTGATAAAATTGGATTTGTGGAGATACAGCTATTTGTGTCTCCAATTTTGCTAATTTTGCAACGATATGCAGCAACAGCCCAACAACAAGCTTCACGGTAAAACTTTAGAAATGATACTGAACGCGCTGGTGGCCTACTATGGCTGGCCGGAGTTGGGTTATCGTATCCGGATTAATTGTTTTTTGGATAATCCCAGCATTAAATCGAGCCTCACCTTCCTTCGCAAAACACCATGGGCAAGAAAAAAAGTTGAGGACTTATATTTGGATAGTCCGGTAGACTAGAGGTAAGATACTAACAACCATGTTATTGCTAGGTATGAAGCAATCGCGAACTAAGCAGGTCTGCTCTGTATAGCATGCGATTGCCGCGCTCGTTCCTCGCTCGCAATGACAATTTCTAAAGCCTTTCAGCGCTCAGCTCTTCCTACCCGTGCTTTTTCTTCTTATTCATCTTGGCCTTAACACCTGAACTATAGTTATAAGTTTTAGCGTTTTCTGGCTTTTTTTGGTGAAAGGCCTCCCCGGCTACCGGTGCTGCGTTTTTATTTTTTACCGGCTTTTTCTCTTCAGTAGCAGCCGGTTTATTTTCCTGTTCAATTACTAAATCGTCGGGCAGGTCTCCAACAGGTATTTTTTGACCGATGGCCTGCTCAATTCGCCGCACCATGGTAAGTTCAAGGTCGGTGGTGAATGTTATGGCCAGTGTTTCTTCGGTATCGGCAGGGGTTTTATTAATTATCCGGTTAATAAAAGTTTCTTTTTCTTCAGGCAGTTCGAAATGGATGATGAAGGGAATATAACTTATATCGATATTTTCGTGGCCCTCATTGCAAACTATCAGCACTTTTGTATTCGCCGATAATTTGAAATCTTCTACTGATGTTAAACCAGTCATTTCTATCGTCCAGGAGTTCAATACTGCAACAGCGGTGTTTTGACGGTTTTGCAGTGTTTTGTAAAGCTTTTCGGCTGTGTGGCGGGTATTTACAAACACAACTGTTTTGGTAAATACCTCACTATCCTGCATAAACAGGTTAAGCAAGTTAAGTTTGGTGACAAAGTTTGGCACATGGTACAGTACCTGGGGCAATGTATCAAGCGTGGTTTCTGCAACTTCTTCTACTTCAACAACGGTTGCTGCCCCCATAAACGGCGCAATCATTTTGTTAAGCTTATCATGTATCACCTCGGTAAACACCAGGCGCTGGCACTTGGTTATGCTATTGGCAAGTTCAACCACCGGGAGCTGCAGGCCTTGCTTAACAATCAAGTCGGCATCGTCAACCACCAACAATTCAATTTTATTCAAATTAAGGCCGAGTTTTAGGTAAATTGCCCGGGCCCTGTCGGGTGTGGCAACTACAATATCCGCACCGTCGGCAAGGGCATCCATTTGTGCCTCGGTGCCTGTGGCAGCATATAGCCCAACAATGGCTATGTTTTTATTTTTGCTGAAGTGTTCCAATCCGCTTATTACAGCCAATACTTCGTCCTTTGTTGGTACCAGTATCAACACTAACGGTACACCTTCAGCATTGTATCTTATCTTATTTAAAACGGCTAAAATATAGGTAGTGGTTTTCCCGCAACCCTCAGGGCCGGCAATAATTACGTCCTGGCCACCGTAAATGCGCGCCAGTGTTTTTTGCTGAACCTCTTTCGGGCTGGTATACCCAGCTTCGGTTATAGTACGTACAAGTTGTTTATTAAGCTTTAATTTTTCTGACCACGCCATCCTTTTAATTTAAAAATCCCGAAGGAGCGCAAAATTACCCTTTTTATAGCTAAGTTTCTGCTATTTAATATAATGAGCTATTTTGAGGCGATTTAAACCGCCACCCAGTCGCAGTCAACGTCGTGCTGCAGCATAGTTGTAAATGTAGTGGCAGGTGGCAAATCAAGGTATGGATAGGTGACTTTCGACAGGTACAGTCCCTGAGGATAAGCCGGGATAATGATTTTAGGCGTCTCTTTGGCACTAAGATAATGCTCAAATTCGTCCACGCTCATTTTGCCTTCGCCAATTTCAAGAAGCCGACCGATTATGATCCTAACCATCTTGCTTAAAAAGCGATTGGACGAAATTTGAAATCTTATTTTATCACCACTGTTATTAATGAACAAACCCGCTGAAGATACATTGCAGATAGTACTTTCCTGCCTGTCAGGCATTTTACAGAAGCCACGGTAATCGTTGTAAAGCGGGAGCAGAGCAACGGCCGCCTTCATGCTGTCAAGGTTGAGTTGCGGACCTAGATACAACGAACTGAAATTGCTTAGGAAAGGGTCTTTATACGTATGGATAAAGTAATCATAACTCCGCTGAACGGCATCAAAACGCGCATGCGGCAAACCCTGCATCGGGATGATCTCAAAAACAGCTATATCATCGGGCAAAATTTTATTTAACCGGAAAAAGAATTCATCATCCAAATCCTGTTCAATATCAGCATGAAAAAAGAACTGGGCCGCATGCACCTGTGCATCGGTACGCCCACAGCCGTTAATGTTTACGGTCGATTTTAATAATTTACCAAGGGCAGTTTCTAAAACTTCCTGCACATTCAAAACGCCGGGATGTTTTTGCCAGCCGCTGTAGTTAGTGCCATGATAGGCTATGTGGAAGAAGTAGCGCAAGGCGAAAA
Organism: Mucilaginibacter flavidus; assembly: GCF_024055575.1. Lineage (GTDB taxonomy): Bacteria > Bacteroidota > Bacteroidia > Sphingobacteriales > Sphingobacteriaceae > Mucilaginibacter > Mucilaginibacter flavidus. The sequence goes on from NZ_JAMXOE010000009.1 coordinate 15,516, forward strand.
GTTAATGAATACCCGAATGTCGCAAGGTACGGACAGATTTACGAAGTTTATAAAACTTCGTAAATCTTATTGTCAACAAAAAAACCGACCAGCTTTCGCCGAACGGTTTCCATTGTATAGTTGATTGATTGATCCTTGTTTATGCAGGAGGACAGAAACTAATCTCTAATCTCCAGCCTCTAATCACTCATTTAAAACACCTCCGCGAACTGGTTCACTGAATCCTTGCTTTCCAGTACCGATTCGCCCATTAAAAACTCGTCAACCCTGCGTGCAGCTTCACGACCTTCTGATATGGCCCATACAACCAGCGACTGGCCGCGGCGCATATCACCGGCGGTGAATACTTTGCTTACATTGGTACGGAATGCTTTTTCGGTGGCTTTTACATTGTTGCGGCCATCCAGTTCAACACCAAGGCTTTCAATCATGCCATCATATTGCGGGTTTAAAAAGCCCATGGCCAGGAAAACCCGCTGGCAAGGTATCTCACGCTCGGAACCTTCTTTAATTGTTTTTGCAACCGGCCTGCCTGCAATGTCATTTTCCCACGAAACGTCAATTACCTTTAATGCTCTTAAATTGCCTTCGGCATCTCCTAAAAACTCAATTGTTTCAATTCCCCAATGCCTGTCGGCGCCTTCTTCGTGGCTGCTGGTTGTTTTTAACAGCATGGGGTAGGTTGGCCATGGCATATGTTGGGTACGTTGTTCAGGCGGCTGCATCATCACCTCAAACTGCCTGATTGAGCGTGCCTGCTGGCGGTTGGATGTGCCTACACAGTCGGAACCGGTATCGCCACCACCAATTACTATAACATCCTTATCTGTTGCTATAATTTGTTCGGCCGTAACTTCAATATTGCTAACGCGTTTGTTTTGCTGCTTTAAAAAATCCATGGCGAAGTGAATGCCTTTCAGCTCCCTGCCGGGGATATTAAGGTTACGCGGGATGGTTGAACCGCCAGCCAGTATCACTGCATCATTACTGCGTACTAATTCTTCGGCCGGTATATCTTTACCAACTTCGGTATTGGTTTTAAACTCGATGCCGTCCTTTTCCATAATTTCCAGGCGGCGGTCAATGATTGTTTTTTCAAGCTTAAAGTCGGGGATGCCGTAGCGTAATAAGCCGCCAATGCGGTCATCGCGCTCATAAATGGTTACGGCATGACCAGCTTTTGCCAGTTGGGCAGCAGCAGCCAAACCTGCGGGGCCCGAACCTACTACAGCTACCTTTTTACCTGTTTTTAGTAGCGGCGCTGCTGGCCTAACCAGGTTTTTTGAATAAGCTATTTCAATAATATGTTTTTCAATTTCCTCTATAGCCACAGCGGGTTTGTTTATGCCTAATACGCAAGCCGATTCGCAAGGCGCGGGGCATATCCTGCCGGTAAACTCCGGGAAATTATTTGTCGATGAAAGGATATTATAAGCTTCCTCCCAGTTTTTACGGTAAACCGCATCGTTAAACTCCGGGATAATATTACCCAGCGGGCAACCCGAATGGCAAAACGGAATACCGCAGTTCATGCAGCGTGCCGATTGCTGATTTAGCTTTTCGTCGGTATATAAATGAACAAATTCTTTATAATTCTTAACGCGCTCGGCAACAGGTGTTTTTGTGGGCAGTTCCCTGTTAAACTCCTGAAATCCTGTTGGTTTTCCCATTAGCTGATAGTTTGATATTGTAATTTCTCGATAACTTTTTTATACTCTTTTGGATACACCTTAACAAATTGACCTGAAGCAATGGCCCATTTGTCGAGCAGGGTTTGTGCTACCTTGCTTCCAGTTAAGTGAATATGCTTATGCAATAGGGCTTTAATCTGCTCCTCGTCTTTCGGCGACAGCGGATCAAGGTCAACCATTTCTACATTGCAATTGTCGGCAAACGTGTTGTTTGGATTATAGACCCAGGCAATGCCACCGCTCATGCCGGCAGCAAAGTTTCTGCCTGTTTCGCCAAGTATAAGGGCACGGCCACCGGTCATGTATTCGCAACCGTGGTCGCCAATGCCTTCCACAACAGTTGTTGCACCCGAGTTACGTACGGCGAAACGTTCGCCGGCCATACCGCGGATAAATACCTCTCCGGCAGTAGCGCCATAAAGGGCTACGTTGCCAATGATAATATTTTCTTCGGGGGTGAAGGTTGCTTTTTCTGATGGATAGATGGCTAGCTGTGCGCCTGAAAGACCTTTGCCTACGTAATCGTTGGCTTCGCCTTCCAGTTCGAACGAAACACCTTTGGTGGTAAATGCTCCAAAGCTTTGCCCGGCAGATCCTTTAAATTTAAAGTTGATGGTATTATCAGGCAAACCAGCAGAACCATATATCTTCGATATTTCGTTTGACAACAATGTGCCTATGGTACGGTCAACGTTCTTTACGTCAAAAGTGGCAAACACAGGTGTTTTATCTTCTAAAGCAGGTTTAGCCGCTTCTAACAGTTGCCAGTCAAGGATAGCATCCATACCGTGGTCCTGTTTTTCGCTGTTGTAAAGGGTAACATCCTTTGGATTATTTACGGGATGTAATATACCTGACAAGTCGATTTTCTGCGCTTTCCAGTTTTTAAGCCCGTCTTTTACTTTCAGGAACTGTACCCGGCCAACCATTTCGTTAACGGTACGGAAACCAAGTTCAGCCATTATTTCGCGCATCTCTTCTGCCAAAAAGCGGAATAGGTTTACAACATGCTCCGGCTTCCCACTGAACAGTTTTCTAAGTTCCAGGTCTTGTGTAGCAACGCCCACAGGGCAAGTATTCAAATGGCATTTGCGCATCATGATACACCCACCTGCAACAAGGGCCGCGGTAGCAACACCCCATTCTTCGGCGCCCATTAAACAAGCAATTGCCAAATCGCGACCGGTTTTTAGCTGGCCATCTGTCTGCAGAACTACGCGGCTGCGCAGTTTGTTACGTACCAGCGTTTGGTGTGCTTCGGTAAGGCCAAGTTCCCATGGCAAGCCGGCGTGTTTTATCGAGCTTATTGGCGATGCACCTGTGCCTCCATCGTAGCCGGCAATCAGGATAACATCAGCATGAGCCTTAGCAACACCGGCAGCAATTGTACCTACACCGGCTTTTGATACCAATTTAACATTAATACGCGCAGCACGGTTCGCATTTTTAAGGTCGAATATCAACTGGGCCAAATCCTCGATAGAGTAAATGTCGTGGTGCGGAGGTGGCGATATCAAGCCAACGCCCGGGGTTGAGTGACGGGTTTTCGCAATCCAGTCGTCAACCTTGTGGCCGGGCAGCTGTCCGCCTTCGCCGGGTTTTGCTCCCTGCGCCATCTTTATCTGCAACTCATCAGCATTGGTTAAATAGTTGGAGGTAACCCCAAAACGTGCCGATGCTACTTGTTTGATAGCCGAACGCATGGAGTCGCCATTTGGCATCAGCTCGTAACGCAGTTCGTCCTCGCCGCCTTCGCCGGTATTGCTTTTGCCACCGATGCGATTCATGGCAATAGCCATTGTGCTGTGCGCCTCGTGCGAAATAGAGCCGAATGACATGGCGCCTGTAGCAAAGCGTTTCATGATGTTTTCAGCCGGTTCAACTTCGTCAAGGCTTATCGCTTCACGGTGATGAGCAAAGTCGAGCAGGCCACGTATGGTGAAGTGCTTTTCGCTTTGCTCGTTTATTTCTTTCGCATAGTTTTTGTAAACGTTGTAATCGTTACTTCGGGTTGCGTGCTGCAGCAGGTGAACTGTTGTCGGGTTAAACAAATGCTGTTCGCCGCGGCGTTTCCATTGGTAAATGCCGCCTTCGGGCAATAAATGCGGGCCGGTTTTTGAGCCGCCGAAGCCTACTTTGTGCTTACAAAGCGATTCGCGGGCAATTTCGTCAAGCCCCAGGCCACCAATGCGGGTTACGGCACCGGTAAAATATTTATCCACAACCGTTTTGTTGATACCCAATATTTCAAAAACCTGCGAGCCATGGTACGATTGCAGGGTAGATATCCCCATTTTTGAGAATATTTTCAACAACCCGTCATTAACCGATTTTACATAGTTTTTATACAATGATTTCAGGTCGAGGTTGGTTTCAAGGCTGCCATTATTTTTCAGCGTTTCGATTGTTGACAGCGCCAGGTATGGATTTATGGCAGTTGCTCCGAATGCCAACAGGCAGGCAAAGTGGTGTACTTCCCAGGTATCGCCGGTTTCAACTACCAGCCCTACTGCGCCGCGACGGCCTTTTCTTATTAAATGGTGATGAACGGCTGATACAGCCAATAATGATGGTATAGGAGCATGTTCCGAGTCGATAGCCCGGTCGGATAATATCAATACTTCAAATCCGTCATCCACCGAATCCTCGGCGTAGCGGCAAAGCCTTGCTATCCCTTTTTCGAGCGAACCCGGCATGCCATCGGCATTATAATAGGTCTGCAGGGTTTTTGCATGGAACATGCCGGTATCGATACTTCTTAATTTTTCAAGCTGATGGTTTTTAAGAATAGGGTGCTGTAGTACCACGCAATGGCAATGCATCTTGTCCTCATCCAGTAAATTACCATTGTTACCGATAAAAGTAGAAAGACTCATTACCAAACGCTCACGAATCGGGTCGATGGGTGGATTGGTTACCTGTGCGAAAAACTGCTTAAAATAGCTTGATAAATGCTGCGGTTTGTCAGACAATATCGCAAGCGGAACATCAGTACCCATGGAGCCAATTGGTTCCTTGCCATCAAGGGCCATCGGCTTAATAATGGTGTCGATATCTTCGCGGCTGTAGCCGAATACCTGCTGATAACGAAAGACAGATGCTTCAGAAAGGCTGGCAAAAGCCAGGCGGGGCTCGGCCAGCTCGCCTAACTGTATTTTATAGTTTTCAAGCCACCGACCATAAGGCTGGCGCGATGCTATCTGGTGTTTTATTTCGTCATCGGTGATAATCATACCTTTTTCGGTATCTATCAACAGCATCTTACCCGGTTGCAACCGGCCTTTGCGCAATACCTTGCTCTCGTCAAGGTTTAATACGCCGGCTTCAGACGCGGCAATAACGCGGCCATCGTTGGTAATCACAAAACGTAAAGGGCGTAATCCATTGCGGTCGAGTAATGCGCCTACCAATTTACCGTCGGTAAAGGTGATTGCTGCCGGGCCGTCCCATGGTTCCATCAAAGTTGCGTGGAACTCGTAGAATGCCTTTTTAACCGGGTCCATTTGCTCGTTGCCATCCCATGCCTCGGGTATAAGCATCATCATTACATGCGGCAATGAGCGGCCGGTATGTAACAATATCTCAATAATATTGTCAAGGCAGGCCGAATCCGATTGATTGTTATCAATCACCGGCAGCAGCATCTCCATTTCCTCGTTGGTGAAATAAGCTGATGCGTACGATTTTAAGCCTGAATAAAACCAGTTTAAGTTACCGGTTAAAGTGTTTATTTCGCCATTATGAGCAATCAACCGGAATGGCTGGGCCAGCTTCCATGACGGGAAGGTATTGGTTGAAAAACGAGAGTGTATCATGGCAAAACCAGAAGCAATGCGCGGGTCGGCCAGGTCGCTGAAATATTTACGCAGCTGATAGGTGGTTACCTGCCCTTTGTATATAATGGTTTTGCACGATAACGAGGTGAAGTAAAAATGCTCGGTAGCGGCAGAAATAGATTCTGTTATTGTTTTGTTAACATACCGCCTTAATATATAAAGCTTGCGCTCAAAATCTTCGGGATTGGTGATATTATGCGGACGCTGGATAAAAATCTGCTCCATATTTGGCTCGGCCTTACGGGCAGTTTCGCCAATAACCGACGAGTTAACCGATATTTTGCGGTAGCCCAAAGTGTGCAGGCCAAGTTTTTCAACTGCATTATCAATAACATTTTTACATGCTTTTTTTAATGCCGATTCTTTTGGAAAAAATATCATCCCAACGCCGTATTCGCCCGGCTCAGGCAGGCTTATCTCCAGATCGGAGCATTCCTCCATGAAAAATTCATGAGGCAATTGTATCAGTATACCTGCGCCGTCGCCGCTGTCGGGGTCGCAGCCGCATGCTCCGCGGTGCTCCATGTTTTCGAGCATGGTAAGGGCATCGCTAATGATCTGGTGACTTTTATGGCCGTTAATATTGGTTATAAATCCCGTACCGCACGAGTCGTGTTCAAATTCCGGCCGGTAAAGGCCCTGGTGGCTTTCAGCTTGATCCATTGTAAATAGTAATGTTTATAAAATGGTGCAACTACGAAATTACTGAAAATGGCTTTTAATTAAAAATTTATCAAAATTTTTTAATTTATCTAAATAACATAATATTTAAAAAGCTTAAAATTGATAATTTGTTAAATTTTGGTAGGTAATTATATGAATTTTATAAATGGAACTTTAGTTGTAATACCTCCCGTTTATTTGGTAATATCTACTAAATTCATATATGATAAGATTTTTTGGGTCGAAACGCCGGTTTTGTTCGATAAATTGTTTTTGACGGATTATTTTTTAGTTTTAGAAGATTAATAATTTTGTAAGGTACCTTATCAATGAAAAGAATTTTTTTTATCACCGCTTTGCTTTTCCTTATTGGCTTTAGCGGCATGATTTATGGGCAAGTGGTTGCAAAGTTTAGTTCTAAAACAGATTCGGCAGGCAGGGCCCGGTCTATGATGAAGCTTGCACAGAGCAGTATCGACTATTACACCAAAACGTTTACTTATAAAGGCTTAAAACCGGAAGCAAAGGTGCGTATGCACCTTGAGCGGAGCGGGGCATATGTAATTTTGAAAAAGTTTGACAAGGCCATTGATGATTGCACAGCAGCGATATTAATAAACCCAAAATCAGGTGAAGCATATGCTACCAGGGGCAACATCTACAACAAAATTTACAAAGATGAACCAGCTATTGCAGATTATAGAAAAGCCATACAATACATTACGACAACAGAAGATAAAGCCCAATTGTACAATCTGATTGCGCGTTCGTATATCAACACGAGGGAATATGACAAAGCTGTCAGCGCCGATTCGATGGCTATTGTATTAAACCCTAAGTTTGCACGTGCCTATGCAAGTCGCGCCGAAGCATATGGCAGGTTGGGGAAATTCCAGCTTGCCATTAATGATCTGTTACCTGCCATGTATGGTTTTCAGGATAATGCACGGGCGCTTTCGGTATTGCTTATGCAGCGGGCGGATATGAAAAGGGCGCTGAAACAATACAAAGAATCGATAAATGATTATTCCCTTGCGCTAAAACTTAACCCTGATAACGGTTTAGCTTATTGGAACCGTGCCGCGTCGTACAGGCAAAATGGCGACTATCAACTGGCTTACGAGGACTACAGCAAAGCAATAAGCTACTTTAAAAATGATCGGATGCAACTGGCCAGGCTTTATGACGACAGGGCCTTGATGGAGGTAGGTCTGCAGCAATATCAGCAGGCAATTGCCGATGATTCGGTGGCTATTTCTCTCGATACCGCTTATAGGGTTGCCTATTATAATAAGGCGAATGCCCGCGCCCAAAATGGTGAATATACCCGTAGTAATGCGGAATTTAAAAAGACGATACCCTATTATATGAATAATCCGCTGGCTATGACCTCTATTTATAGTTCAATGGCTCACAACGAATATTTCTTAAACAATTACCAAACAGCAATTGATTATTGCACAAAAGCAATTGCCTTAAATACGGTGGACTGGTCGCCTTATTTTGAACGCGGGCGGGCCTATTTAAAGATGAATAACAAAGACCTTGCAGTAAATGATTTTAAAGAAATACTGGCAAGAGATACCTCAAAACAGTCGGCCGATTATGCATTTTCGTTATACTACACAGGCAACGCTGATAAGGCAGTTGAAGTAATGCAAAGTAGCTTCCTGAAAACTAACGATACTTTTGTGTTGATGGGTGATTATTATAATATGGCCTGTTTGTATGCTATTATGAATAAGCCTGGGGAAGCAAATAATTTCCTTAAAAAATGTATTGATGGCGGTTACAATAAAAAGTATGCGCTTACCGACGGTGATTTTGACAACATCAGGAATACGGCAGAGTTTAAAAATATAATGGGAGTAAGATAAATGAACGCTGAAATTTTTGTTGAAACACCCCGGCTGATATTAAGGCAATGGCAGCAAGCAGACATTAGACCTTTCTCGGAATTAAATAATGACGAAGATGTTATGGAGTTTTTTCCGTCGGTTTCAACTGTTGATGAAACAATGGCACAATTTGACAGGGCCACTAATCATATTAAACAACATGGCTTCGGCTTTTTTGCCGTTGAACGAAAGGATAACAGGGAATTTATTGGCTTTGCCGGCCTTTCGCATCCACGGTTCGAAAGCTACTTTACGCCCTGCGTGGAAATAGGCTGGCGGTTGAGCAAAGTAAATTGGGGTTATGGATTTGCAACCGAAGCTGCAAAGGCCTGCCTGCTATTTGGTTTTGAAACGTTAAAAATTGATGAAATATTTTCGTTTACAGCGGAACATAACATACGGTCGGAAAACGTAATGAGAAAAATTGGAATGCTTAAGGCGGGATATTTTGAACATCCGTCTATTGCCGATGGGCATCCTTTAAAACGCCATGTTTTGTATAAGATCAGCTAGGTGCTTTTGGGTTATATCATATCCGTATCATTCTTCACTTTTAAATGGTTGATGTTGTAAACAATCGCATACTATTGTCGTTCATTAGTTTTAACACAAAATTTTAAAAAGAATGAACACTATACCTGAAATAGCCAATCGTTTAGCATCACTATGCACCGAGCTTAAATTTGTTGAGGCTTATACCGAGTTATATGCCGATAACGCAGTAAGCATCGACCCCAATTATAAAAGTGAACCATTCACCGGCCTTCATAATCTGATTGAGCGCGAGGAGCAATTTTTGGCAAATGTTGAAATCCATGATATCAAATTGTCTGACGCAATTTTTGCCGGAAACTATTTTAGTATAGTTCTTTCCATGCATTTTACGATTAAGGGCCAGGGAACAAAAATGATTGAAGAGATTTGCGTTTATAAGGTTGAAAATGGTAAAATTGTAAGTCAGCAGTTTTTTATAGGATAACAGCGAGAGGCAGGAACCAAGAATCAAGAAAGGAATGTTTAGAATAGAACCATCCGGGTTATATGCCAAACTAATTGTGTTGATGTTGTTTGCGTGCTTTAATGTTGTTGCGCAGGATATGCCGGGTGTTGTGCAATTTCACGTTTTTTCATCGCATACATCATTTCCTGATACTGGCAGGGCAAAAGGGCATACTTACGATGGCAAGCTGTATACGGCGGCGGCTCATTATAATGACAGTTCGGTATTAATTATCGCGCCAAAAAATCTTGGTGCATCTAAAAAAGTGGACCTGGTATTTTGGTTTCACGGGTGGGGCAACAATATTGACAGTGCCGCAATAAGATATGAGCTAACCAAACAATTTATCGCTTCAAAACGGAACGCTGTGCTGATATTAGCCGAAACAGCCCGCAATGCACCCGATAGCTACGGCGGTAAGCTGGAAAATGCGGGTACGTTTAAAAAACTGGTTAGCGATGTGCTACAGGGACTGGCAGCAAAAAAACTTGTGTCCGCCAATTGTGCTGCAGGGCATATCCTGCTGGCAGGTCATAGCGGTGCTTACCGGGTTATTGCCCGCGTTGTAAAAAACGGGCAAATGCCTGTGGATGAGGTAATGCTTTTTGACGCCCTTTATGCCGAGACGGACAAGTTTATGGAGTGGATAACTGCCGATACCCAGCACCGTTTTATCGACATATACACCGACCATGGCGGTACACTTGATGAAAGCAAAACCATGGCGGGCAAACTTGACGATGCCGATATCCGCAATTTCCAGGTGGAAGAAGCTAAGCTGGTAACACAGCAACTGGTTGCTCATCGCCTGCTTTTTATACACAGTTTAAAGGAGCATAACGATGTGGTAAGCCCGGATAATTTCAGACTGATGTTAGAAAACGAGCCGTTTTTGAAGAAAATTAAATGATTTGTCACGGTAAAAATCAAATCTTCACTTTTATCGCCAACGTCGGGTACACCCGTAACAAGTTTAAAACTTCGTAAATCTTATCCACCATTTCACCCCAAACTTCCCCCATTTCGGCTCATTTATTTTACAGGGCAAAAAAATCATCTTTCATTTGGATAAGCAATTAAAAAAATGGAAGAGATCTATCAAAAACCAACAGCTTCTGCCTTCACAAAGAGGTTTGTTGTACATGCGGTTGTTATTTGGCTCGCGGTTAATGCTTTTAGCTGGCTTGAGTACATCTATAAGGTAAAATTCGACCTTGCTTATACGGTTAACAAAGATGGTTCGCTGATAAGCTTTAGCGACAGTTTTATAAACCACAATATCCGCCAGCCCTTATTTTTATGGGTAGTGCTAGTAGCTTTTTTGGCCGAGGCAAATTATGTATTTGTCTTCCGGCAAAAAAGTTTGGTTTGGTTTATAGTTAGCAGTGCCTGTCTCGGTATACTTGGCGGCGCAATAAGTCTGTTGTTTACAAAGCATTTGGCATTTTATTCAACCGGGGCACAGTTTATCGAGTCGGCGATTTTTATTAAACTTTACGTTGCCGGGTACGCTATTTTATACAACTTTTTTTATGAGCGCTACCAACGGATACAATACTACCGGCAAAAATCAGAAGCCGAACTACAATTACTGAAGGCGCAAATCAACCCGCATTTCTTTTTTAATACACTCAACAATATTTATGGGATCGCCCTAAACGAAAATGCCAATAAAACAGCCGACGCCATTGAATTGCTGAGCGATATGATGCGCTACAATATGGATGGCATGCGCGAGAACTTTATAAAGCTGGATACCGAGTTGAAGTTTATTGAAAATTACCTTGCATTGCAGCAGCTGCGCGTTCCTCAAACAGAGAATATTACCATAAAAACCAGCATTGAGTACCCAAAAGTCAAATATAAAATAGCCCCAATGTTGCTCATCCCGCTGATTGAAAACGCCTGGAAGTATGGCATCAGCATGGATAACCCCAGCAATATTGATCTTGCTATTTACGTTGAGAAGCACCGACTTATCATGACGATTAAAAACAGCGTTTTTTCTGGCATCAACGCAGAGAAAGGGTCGGGCCTGGGCATCTCAAACGTGAAACAGCGTCTTCAAATGTTGTATCCCGGCCTGCATCAACTTACCATCGAAAACGACGGGAATATATTCAGGGTTAAACTTTCAATCGTAATCTAACTAAACCAATAACAACATGAAAAAAGCAATACTAATCATCGCTGCTCTGTGCGCTCAATTCAGTGGAAAATTAATGGCGCAGGCGCCAATGCCATTTACACTAACCGGGACTATGGGACAATCGGCAAAGTCTTCAAAAGTGTACCTTGTTTACCAATACGAAGGGCAAAAATACATTGACTCTGCCACAGTTGTTAACCGGAAATTCCAGGTTAAGGGAGATATACAAAATATTGTATTGGCAACCCTTGTGCTGGATCACAACGGCATCGGCCTGAAAAAACTACTTAAAACCCCTGTTGATGAAATTGACGCCCTGAAATTTTACCTGCATCCAAGCAATATCAAATTAACGTTGAAAGATTCAGTTTCGACTGCAGTTTTTACCAATTCGCCGGTAAACCAGGATTATGCGAGATTAAATGCACTACTCGGTATAAAAGCAGAGCATAAACTCTACCACCTGTCGGCCCAAATGCAAAAACTGCGCACACCTGCGGCTGGAAATGCCTATGAAACCTATTATGATAGCCTGAAAGCCGTCCGCCGGCCGTTGTTAAAGCAATTTGTGCTGCAAAATCCAAAAAGCTACATAGCGCTTATTGCACTTATTGATTATGCCGGTCCTTTTCCCGACACTGCCGAAATAAAACCATTATTTAAGAAGATAGACCAGGGTTTGCGAAATAATAGAACCGGCCAAATGTTCACAATGCTGTTGGATAGTAAAGTTAACGTAGGTATTATAGCGCCGGATTTTGCTCAAAACGATGTAGATGGCCGGCCGGTTAAACTTTCGTCATTCCGTGGTAAATATGTACTGGTTGATTTCTGGGCATCGTGGTGCGCACCATGTCGCGCCGAAAACCCGAAATTGGTAGAGGCCTTTAAACTTTTAAAAGGTAAAAACTTTACTATATTAGGCATATCGCTCGACGAGCATGACACCCGCGCCGCGTGGATAAAGGCCATTAAAGATGATGGCCTGGCATGGACGCAATTATCAGACCTGAAACGCCACGACAATGCGGTGGCTGTACAATACGGGATAAGGGCCATCCCACAAAATGTGTTGATCGATCCAAAGGGAAAGGTGATAGCAAGAAACATAGAACCTACCGACCTGGTCGCAAAAATAGAACAACTGAACAAAGACAAATGATAAGCGCCATTGCTATAGACGACGAACCAATTGCGCTGGATGTGTTGAAAACGCACGCAGCCAAAATTTCATTTTTGGATTTGAAGGCGACGTTTTTAAGCACAACCGAAGCCATGGCTTTTTTACAGCAACATAAAATCGACCTCATACTATTGGATATCAGGATGCCTGATTTAACGGGGATTGAATTTGCTTCACTGGTGCCAAAACCTGTCCACATTGTTTTTACTACAGCCTATCCCGAATATGCAGTGAAAGGTTTTGACCTGGCTGCTACAGATTATCTTTTAAAACCGGTTAGTTTAAGCAGGCTGTTACAGGCCTGCACGCTGGTAAATGAAAGGATTGTTGCTGATAAAAAACCGCCGGAGGCGCAAAGCCTTTTTGTGAAGGATGGCTACAACCTGGTGAAAATAGACCCGTCGAAAATAACTTATATTGAAGCCGGTGATAACTACCTGAGTATTTATGAAGGCGAAAAACGAACACTGACACGCATGACACTTACAGAGTTAATTGCCAAATTACCGGGCGAGGCTTTTCAAAAAGTACATAAATCTTACATCGTGGCTATTGATAAAATAGAGAAAATAGAACGGGGACAAGTGTTGGTGGGCGGAGCTAAGATACCGGTTTCGATAAATTTCCGGGATGATTTAATGGGTAAGGTGAAATTGTAAAATATGTTAATACAATGGGCCCTGGGCTGACCAAAAAAATCAACCTCAACGGCGCAGGGTCACGCCGGCAAAGCGTTCCATTTTTATGCGGAACCGGTGGAACGCTGTGGAACATCTTGATTATTAGGTTTTTGTGTTTTTAAGAAATGTAATTTGTTGATAATCAAGTGTTACAGGATTTATGCTTTTTGCGTGATTTGTTGTAATTTACTTATAATCAGCATGTTTCAGTTTTTTGGTATTTATTAAAATGGCACCTGGACCCCTGTAAGCCACGGGAATTTGTACCCACCAGGATTGAAACTTTTAAAGAGCCGTAGGCTCGGCCAATATTGTAGCGCCGGGTTTCAACCCGGCATTACTAAATAAAAAAGGGGCCTGCAGTTTACCCCGCAACGCCCCATATTATAAGTTGACCAACACTCCTTAATTAGTTACAATAACTACAGCGGTCTTCATCATCGAGTGGATGAGGCAGTGGTAGCTGTACGTGCCCGTATTGTTAAATGTAAAGCTGAATTTTTGATTGGTTGAAAGGCTGCCGCTATCAAACACGGTTGATAACTCTGTTGCGGTATGTGGCGCCGAATCTTTGTTTGTCCACTCAACGGATGAGCCTTTTGTAATTCGTACGGTATCCGGAACAAAGGCAAAGCCCTGTATAGCTACTGTAGCCGCCGGGGTCGAAGGGGTAGGGTTTACCTTGGCTTTATTTGATGAGCAGCTAAACGTTAACGATACGCCGGCAAAAACTATAAGCGACAAATAGATGATTTTCTTTTTCATAAGATGAATATTAAAAATAATACGTTGTTTTATATCATCACGGATGAAAAGCCATAAAGGTTGCCTGCTGTGACAATTTCTTTCTAACTAATTAATTATATGCGTTACTGCTGAGTACTTTACGTAGTTTTACGTGGCAAATTGGGTGTAAATACGGTATAGCCGCAGGTGTGTTTAATTTAATTTTGGCTTACCTGGTTAACTTAACACTACCTATATGGCCGTACGAATAATTTGTATCAAAAAAGACGAGGGGGTTAGCGACAATCCCTACCTGGCAATTGATTATTTTGAGTGGATTAACGAAAAGATAAACGTAAACGGTGTAACCGACCGCACTCAAATTTACGATTGGATAAAAGACGCCGACGGCGAAGCCTACATAACCGATGCCGAAGGCAATAAGACTTACCTTATACCTGCTGTATGTCCTCAGGGCAATAAATACGTAAAAACGGTGGACGATGAAACTGTAACCGACAGGCTATTGCTGCTACCACAATGCGATTTAAGCCAGGAAACAGGAAGTTAGAAACGGAACTCAAGAAGCGGGAATTTAGAAGCAAGAGCCAAGAATCAAGAACCAAGATAAAAAGCACTAAGGCGACATTTATCGTTGACATCCTATAAAGGGTTTACCCATTACTTTTAATTTAAAATTCTTGATTCTTGGGTCTTGGCTCTTGACTCTTACCCCCTTGGTTCTTTCCTAAAAACAAAAGTCATTATTCGCACATCGCGTGCATTTCAATATTATTACTTTAAGCACAAAATTTAAAACGCCGGCAGGAAGGTAAGTTAAACTACCCGAGAAGCCAGTTTTAAATTTTTTGACTTCCAAATAATATATTATTACATTTATTAAAACTTAAGACAATGGACATTTCACATTTGAACTGGCTTGCTGTAATAGTCGCGGCCTTATCAGCCTTTATGGTTGGCGGTATCTGGTATTCAAAAGCCTTATTTGGCAATGCGTGGATGGTTGACAGCAACCTCACCATAGAAAAGATACAATCCGGAAACAAAGGAAAGATATTCGGTTTTACTGCGTTTTTTTCCCTGTTGATGGCCGTAAACCTTGGCATTTTCCTGCTAGACTCATGCGCAGGCAAAACTACTGTTGCCTGGGGTGCAGAAGCTGGTTTCCTTGCTGGTATCTGGACATTCAGCGCAATTGCTATTCACAGTTTGTTTGAATTAAAAAGCTGGCGGTACATTTTCGTTAATGGCGGTTATAGCATGGTATCGCTAACGCTTATGGGGGCTATTATCGGGGCGTGGAGGTAAGGCGATTAATCGATTTGAAGATTTGTCAATTTGAAAATTGAGCGCAGCGTTGAATAACATTACAACATTTCAACTTTCAAACGTTACAACGAAGCTAATCAAACCAAATAATAATTATCATCATCCATTAAACTTAATAAATTTGCGGCTGTCATAAGTATATGAAATTATTATATACATATTAAACAGTTCCTTATCATGAAAAAGATATTTTATATATTCCCAATAGCCGCACTGATAAGTTCATGTTCGCCTATTGTATACACCAGTACCAATCCACAGCCGGTTTATACCGACCAGCCGCAATATGATAATCAGCCGCAATATGCCGACCAGCCAACCACCGACCAGGTATTTTATGATGAATTGAGCCCCTACGGCCAATGGATCGACTACCCGGACTATGGTTACGTATGGCAGCCAAATGTAGATGCCGATTTTAGACCCTATGATACCAATGGTAACTGGGTTTACAGCGATGCAGGCTGGACCTGGGTATCAAATTATAGCTGGGGCTGGGCTCCATTTCACTATGGTCGCTGGTTTTACGATGGCGGTTATGGATGGATGTGGCGGCCGGGCAATGAATGGGCACCTGCATGGGTAACCTGGGGCCAAAGCGGCGACTATTACGGTTGGGCACCATTGCCACCAAATGCCGGCTACAATGGCAACTGGAGGCCAAGAGACGAGGATTGGAGCTACGTGCATGCCGGTTATATGAACCGCCGCGGAGATATGAATCACTATGTGGTTAGGAACAACGTAACTATTATACATAATACAACAATTATTAATAATATTTATACCAACAATGGTGATAACCGCGACAGAAATGGCCACCGAGGGTTTAGCTACAATCGCGGTCCGCAGGTGAACGATGTTGAAACCAGGACACACAATACTATAAGGCCGGTTAGGATTGGTGTTATTAACAGGCCCGGTCAAACACTTGATAATAACCAACTGAACGTTTACAGGCCCGTTATAAACCGCCCGTCGCAGGACCAAAATGGTAAACGGCCGGCACCGCAGCGTGTAGTAACCTACAATAATAACGGTGATAACCGGAACCCGGGCAGTCAAAATTCAAGGGGGAACAACGGCCAGGGGAACCAGTATCCAAGACAAAATAATGGCCAGGGTAACCAAAACACAAACCCGCAGCAGGGACAGCCAAATACCAGGCCGGTAACTGACGATGGTACAAGATATCCAAGGCAGAATAATGGCCAGGGTAATCAAAATACAAACCCACAACAGGGTCTGCCAAATACCAGGCCGGTAACTGATGATGGTACAAGATATCCAAGGCAAAATAATGGGCAGGGTAATCAAAATCCAAACCCGCAGCAAGGAAATCAGAATCCTCAACAAGGACAAAACTCAAGGCCAGGCAACGGACAGGTTAATCCAAATCCCAACCCGCAGCAAGGGCAATACCCAAGGCCAGGCAACGGACAGGTTAATCCAAATCCAAACCCTCAGCAAGGACAATATCCAAGGCCAGGCAACGGACAGGTTAATCCAAATCCCAACCCGCAGCAGGGACAATATCCAAGGCCAGGTAACGGACAGGTTAACCAAAATCCAAACCCTCAGCAAGGGCAAAGCCCAAGGCCAGGTAATGGACAGGTTAACCCAAATTCAAACCCGCAGCAGGGACAATACCCAAGGCCGGGCAACGGACAGGTAAACCCAAATCCAAACCCGCAGCAGGGACAATATCCAAGGCCGGGCAACGGACAGGTAAACCCACAGGTTAACCCGCCGCAGGTACAAAGCCCACGGCCTAATGCAGGGCAGGTGAACCCTAACCCGCAGCCAGCCCCGCAAATTCAAAGACCGGCAACTAGGCCGGTAATTTTGCCAAAACCACAGCCGCGGGTACAGGAAAAGAAACCAGAACCGGTTAAACAACCAGAACAAAGGCCAGCAACACAGCAATAATTCAGCAAAAGGTGAAAAAAGCAAAAGGTTCTTACAGTTAATGTAAGAACCTTTTGCTTTAACTATTTATTTTCTTTCCGTCTTTCGGACTAAATGTAAGAGCCCTTAGCGTTTTTCTATTTAACTTCTCTTCTTACTTTTTTCCGTCTTTCGGACTTTACTGACTTTCCCGGACTTTCGGACTAAAACTACATCCTGTGATTATCTGCCCGCCAGTTTTTTATTTCCTGTTTAATTTCTTTAGGGGTAAGGTTTTCTTTGGCGGCCCTGTCGGCCAGCACCACGAACTCATCGTCGGGGGCAAAACGGAGTGCAATAACCTGTGCCATGGTTATACGGCTATCCAGGGGTTTGTGGGTTAAAATATAATGTCGCAGGCCCTCTTCGGCGCGGATGCTGCGATCTTGTGCTCTTAGCGGGAATTGCCGCATATACCAGAAAACAAACAGACCGCATATAAACAGCACGGCTATTAGTATGGAGTTGAGCATATCGTAGTGGGCTGCCCATTGCAGGTAAACATTTACCAGTGCGGTGATGGTGCCAAAAAGCAGAAGGCTGCTTAATATGAAATGATAACCGCTAACGTAGCGGGCGTGGTGGGTGTTATTTTGCTGTAACATGATGGTTTAAATTTTGAGCCAAGATACTACTATTTGATTTATAGGCTATCGTAAATTGCACTTTTAAACCAGCGTTAAAGAACAAATTGCGAAAATAGACGTTAATGTTTTTAACCAAAACGCAAACTAATATGACTAACTCACCAATTACATCCGAAAAAACATTTACCATAGGCAACGAATTAACCGTTAACCGAATGGGGTATGGCGCTATGCGCATAACCGGCAAAGGTATATGGGGCCCACCAAAAGACGAAGCCGAAGCCATAAGGGTTTTGCAGCGTGCCGTTGAACTTGGCGTTAACTTTATTGATACCGCCGATAGCTACGGTCCACATGTTTCGGAAGAACTGATTGTTGAAGCGCTTTTTCCGTACCCTGCTGATTTGGTTATAGGTACTAAAGGCGGTTTGTTGCGCACCGGACCCGATGCATGGCCGATAAACGCCAAACCCGACCACTTAAGAAAAGCATTGGAGGGGAGCCTGAAGCGACTAAAACTTGATCAAATTGACTTGTACCAATTGCATAGGATAGACCCGATTGTTCCGGCTGAGCAAAGTTTTGAATTTTTACAACAGGCGCAGCAGGAAGGTTTAATAAAACACATCGGCCTGTCGGAGATTGATGTAGACGTTATAAAAAAAGCGCAGGAGTATTTTGAAGTGGTATCCGTACAAAATATGTATAGCGTTGATAACCGCAAATGGGAGCACGTGCTGCAATATTGCAAGGCGCATCAAATCGCATTTATTCCATGGTTCCCGCTCAATGCAGGCAACGTGACCAGCCAGGATAAGTTGAAACAAATTGCCGATAAACATAATGCATCGGTTCACCAGGTAGCTTTAAGCTGGTTGCACAATCATTCGGATAATATTTTGCTGATTCCCGGCACATCAAGCGTAAAACACCTGGAAGAAAATATGGAAGCGGTAAATATTGACCTCACAGACGATGATGTTAACGTATTAAACAGCATAAACCCGCGATGATATGCCATAATGATTTAGTCTGAGGAAAATAAAAATCGCAAAAGACTATTCTTTTAATTTTGGCGTTGTTTTATTAACTAATTAATTATGAGTAAATTAAAATCATTTAAGCACAACAAATCCTTTTTTTGTACGTAAAAGGGCAAAACACAAACAAGCTATGAAAAAAATCACAATCCCCTTAATGATGTTACTATTGGCCGGCGCCATAGCATGTAACAAAAACGGCCTTCAAACCGATACTACTGCTAATGTTTCCGAATCTGACGCGGCGGACATGGTGGGCGCATCCTTGTCAGTTAATTCAAACGGACTGGCCAGCTTGAGTGACGACGTCACAATTAAATCGAAATGGTTTATAGATAATCACCTGACATGCGGAGCCACTAAAACAGATACGCTTACAAAAACAAGCCATCCCGGCGCGCCGGTAACATTTAGCTATGGTTTAGGCTACTCTTATACATTAAACTGTAACGCAAGTAATTTCCCCGATAACATTACAGGTAAGGTTAATTTTAGCGGCAGTCACAGTGGTCCTCACTTTTCATCGTCAAATACCGGCAATTTAATATTTAAGGTGGCCGGGTTAACACCTACAGCACCTAACTACGTTCTTAACGCAACTTTTATACAAAGCGGTTCGTTTATCTCGAAAAAAGACACTACCAATCACGGCAACGAGAATCTTAGCGTAGTAGTTCAGAATTTAAAATTCAACAAACCAATACCCACTATTGCAGGTGGCACAGCTACGTTTACTTTAACTGGTACAGTTCCTAAAAAAGGTGCTTTCAGCTATGCAGGTACATTAGTTTTTAACACCGATGGCACGGCCAAACTTACAGTTAACGGTTCAGTATTTATTATCAACCTGTTAACCGGCGAAAAAAGCAAGGGTTAGTCTAAAGTCTGAAGTCTTGAGTCTTTAGTCCGGGTAGTTTATTCTTTTAATAGAAGACTGACGACTATGGACTCAAGACTATAGACTTAATACTAACTCATCGGCGCCACCTTAAACGGCTTCACATCTACCGACTCCCAAATGCCCTGTGTAATATAGGGCTCATCCATTTTCCAGGCTTCCAGTTCTTCTTCGGTTTCAAATTGCATTACCATAACCGAGCCGATCATTTTGCCCTCATCGTTCAATATTGCCCCGCCAAAAATATAATTGCCCGTTTTTCTCATTTCAGCGCCTTTGTCTAAATGGTGCGGGCGAACGGCCATCCGGCGGTCTAAAGCGCCTGCATCGGTAAAGTCATACCCGGTGATCAAATACTGTTTCATGTTTAGTTAATTTAGGGTCAAGGTATTAATTTGTTAAACTTTTAAGAAACAATCGCAAAATAAAAGTAAATAATAACTGTTAGTTTTACATTTTTTACAATATTTGCAGTTCAACCAATTACCGATACTAAATGAAGCAATCTCTTACGCTGGAGTTTAACAGGATATTTAATAAAGAACCTCAAAACGCTTACTTTTCCCCTGGTCGCGTAAATTTAATAGGCGAACATATTGATTATAATGGCGGCCTGGTAATGCCCTGCGCCATAACTTTTGGTACTTATTTGCTGGTATCGCCAAATAGCGATGGTGTTTTCAGGTTCAGGAGTTTGAATTTTGATGAAAAGCTGGATGTACCTGTACAGAATGACTACACTAAAACAGATGAATTTTGGTTTAATTATCCGCTGGGTGTAATCGAGTATTTTTTAAAGGACGGTCACCCGGTTTCGGGTTTGGATATGCTTTTTTATGGTGACATTCCTATTAGTTCCGGGCTTTCGTCGTCAGCATCTATCGAGGTAGTTACCGCCTTTGCATTGAATGATTTGATGAGTAGCGGTTACAGCAAACTTGATTTGGTTAAGCTGGCCAAATCTGTAGAAAATAATTTTATCGGCGTTAACTGTGGTATAATGGACCAGTTTGCTGTTGCCTTCGGCGAAAAAAGCAAGGCCCTGATGTTGAACTGCGACACGCTGGATTATAAGGCTGTTGACAGCAATTTGGGCGAATATATCCTTGCAATAATAAACACCAACAAACCACGCAAACTGGCCGAATCGAAATATAACGAGCGGGTGCAGGAGTGCCAGGCGGCTTTGGCAGCATTACAACAGGAATTAGATATTAACAACCTTTGCGATATTGACACCGCAACCTTTAATAAACACAGCCATTTAATTACAGATAAAGTAGTTTACAACCGTGCCAAGCACGTAATTGAGGAAAACGACCGTGTTAAACTGGCTGCGGTTGCTTTAAGCCAAAATGACCTTAACGAATTTGGTCGTCTGATGTATGCTTCGCACGATTCGCTGCGCGATTTATATGAAGTAAGCGGAATAGAACTGGATGCGATAGCCGAATACAGTAAGATCGATGCCAATGTAGCGGGAGCCCGCATGACTGGCGCCGGCTTCGGTGGCTGTGGGATAGCTTTGGTTAAAGAATCGGCATATGAGGATTTTAGTAGAAATATCACCACTTATTATACTAATAAAATAGGTTACGCCCCTTCAGTTTACCGTTCACTTATTGGTGATGGGGTGGGGGTGATGAAGTCCGAAAGTTAGTAAAGTCCGGAAGTTCGAAAGAAGCGGCAAAAAAATATGCAAAAAGCCAGGAGAGCTAAATTTGCCTTTCGGCATTTTACCTTTCACCATTTGCCTTTCGCCTTTTACCTTTGCACTAAATGAAGAAACTAAAACTCGACGAACTAAACCGTGCTTCGGTAGCTGAATTTAAGGCGATGGAGAAATTTCCGGTAGCGGTAGTGCTTGACAATGTGCGCAGCATGCATAATATCGGCTCTATTTTTCGTACCGCAGATGGTTTTGCTGTTGAGCAGGTTTGCTTGTGTGGAATAACCGCCTGCCCGCCACACCGCGAAATTGAAAAAACTGCTCTTGGCGCCACACAATCTATCAACTGGAAATACTTTGAAACACCTCTGCAAGCAATTGAGCAACTTCGTAGTGAAGGTTATATAATTATAGCCGTTGAGCAGGCGCAAAATGCAACCATGCTGAACGAGTTTTCACCCAATATAGAGGCTAAATACGCTTTAATTTTCGGCAACGAAGTAAACGGTGTAAGCGAGGAGGTAATGGCAAACATTGATGCCTGTATCGAAATCCCCCAGTTTGGGACTAAGCATTCATTTAATATCGTAGTATCTGCCGGGATTGTTCTTTGGGATTTCTTCTCGAAGATGGTTGAGAAGAGTTTGCAGTAGCCAGTTTTCAGTTGGCAGTGAGCAATTGGTAAAAATACTGCCCACTGCCCACTGCTTACTGCCAACTTTTTATAGGTGTATCACCTCGCCATACGCATCAGCGGCAGCCTCCATAATGGCCTCGCTCATGGTTGGGTGCGGGTGTACTGATTTAATCATTTCGTGGCCGGTAGCTTCCAGTTTGCGGGCCACGACAACTTCGGCAAGCATTTCGGTTACGTTATGGCCAATCATGTGGGCGCCTAAAAACTCGCCGTACTTAGCATCAAATATCAGTTTTACAAAACCGTCTTTAGCGCCTGCTGCGCTTGCTTTACCCGATGCCGAGAATGGGAATTTACCAATCTTTAATTCGTAACCTGCTGCTCTCGCGGCTTTTTCGGTATAGCCGACAGAGGCAACTTCAGGCGAGCAATAAGTACAACCCGGAATATTATTATAATCAAGCGGATGCGGGTTTTGCCCGGCAATTTTCTCTACGCAAATAATGCCCTCGGCTGATGCTACGTGAGCAAGCGCCTGGCCCTTAACAATATCGCCTATAGCATAAACTCCTTCAACGTTGGTGCGGTAGTAATCGTCAACCACAACTTTACCGCGGTCGGTTTGTACGCCGTTTTCTTCGAGGCCAATGCCTTCAAGGTTAGTTGAAATACCAACTGCCGATAAAACTATTTCAGCCTCAAGTGTTTCGGTGCCGGTTGCAGTTTTAACCTGCACTTTGCAAACATCGCCGCTGGTATCAACCGACTCAACGTTTGAGCTGGTCATGATATTGATGCCTTGTTTTTTAAGTGTGCGGGCCAGTTGTTTTGAAACTTCTTCGTCTTCAAGAGGAACGATGTTATCTAAAAACTCAACTACAGTAACTTTGGTGCCTATTGCATTGTATACATAAGCAAACTCGATGCCTATAGCGCCCGAGCCAACCACGATCATTGATGCCGGTTTTTTAGGCAACACCATAGCCTGGCGGTAGCCAATTACTTTAACACCGTCTTGCTTTAAATTAGGCAATTCGCGCGAGCGGCCACCTGTAGCCAGTATGATATGTTTTGCAGATACGTCGGACGTTTCTCCGGCTGCGTTGGTTACGGTAACCGTGCCTTTGCTTTTTAACTTGCCGGTTCCCATAATAACGTCAATTTTGTTTTTGCGCATCAAAAACTGGACGCCTTTGCTCATGCCGTCGGCCACGCCGCGGCTCCTCTTTATCATTGCCTCAAAATCAACCTCGCTGCTGCCAACCTTAATACCATACTCGGCTGCATGGTTAATGTATTCAAATACCTCGGCGCTTTTTATCAGGGCTTTAGTGGGTATACACCCCCAGTTTAAGCAAACGCCGCCAAGCGACTCTTTTTCGATGATAGCGGTCTTTAAACCCAACTGCGAAGCGCGTATAGCAGCCACATAACCACCCGGACCTGAACCTATAACAATTAAATCGTAATTCATTTTTTGATTATAATGTTTTTAATAGTGAACTCTTTATACAATTTTTTGAAAATGGGATTTCAATTTCCCTTTTTACGAATGTGAAAGTTTTTATGTTTTGTTACCTGCCGGGCGGTCAAACCTGCTAACCATCCCGTCCCGATTTTTGGCGATAAAGCCCATTATGCGTTTACCCACTGCCTCCTTTTATCGCTTTAAAACCGATGCCAAAGCTAACTAAAAGCTGTCAAATGCTAAAATCAGAGAAATGTCTGTTTTATGAGGTTAAAACGGAAAGTAGACAAATACGATAGTCTTACTTACGTCCTTGAATCTAAATAAAATTTTGCGAAATATTACATTAAACAGCTTGTTATTTTCCTTAATGTATGTAAATAATTCGTTGCTGTTGAAAAGTTTATAATAAATATTAACATTAACTTAATATAGCCGATTATAGTTGTACCTATCTTTGCCCCACAATTTGATTAATTAACAGAATTTAAAATTAAAGAAACTACTATGAGGAAGTTTTTACTCTTTATTTTACTCTCAGGCATTACGTTTTTCATGACGAAAGATGTATCGGCCCAGGGCGTAACAACGGCCAGCGTTAACGGTATCGTTACCGACGCGAAAGGCCCGATTCCAGGTGCTACCGTTAGCATCACACACACACCTACTGGTACTGTTTATTCAACGGTAACACGTACCGACGGCCGTTTTAACCTTCCTAACTTAAGGGTAGGCGGACCGTACACATTTAAAGTAACCTTTATTGGTTACAAAGACAATGTTCAGGAAAACATTACACTTTCAATTGGCCAGGACCAACGGCTTGATACCAAATTGGAAGATAATACTACAACATTAGGCGAAGTAGTTATCAAGGCTTCGGGCAGTAAAGTGATAAACTCATCACGTACCGGCGCCCGCGAAACTGTTAACCGCCAGCAAATTGAGGCATTGCCTACACTTAACAGGTCATTGTCTGATTTTACAAAGCTTACACCATCAGCAAATGGCTTAAGTTTTGGCGGCCGCAGCGGTTTGTTTAACAATATTACTGTTGATGGTGCATTGTTTAACAACTCTTTTGGTCTATCGAGCACATTGGGCGGTCAAACAAACTCGCAGCCAATATCGTTAGATGCGATTGACCAAATACAGGTTGACATCGCTCCTTACGACGTTAGGCAGGGTAACTTTACCGGCGCAGGTGTTAACACAGTAGTAAAATCGGGTACCAACACATTTAAAGGTACAATATATGATTACTGGCGTGGTGTAGGCCTTACCGGCTACAGCGCGGGGGCTACAAATGTTAGCAAGATTCCGTTTAATTACCATACTGATGGTATCAGTTTAGGTGGCCCGATCATCAAAAATAAATTATTCTTCTTCCTGTCAGGCGAGCAGGAACGCGTGAGCAACCCTGCGTCAAGCTTTACTGCGGCCCCGGCACCTGGTCAGGGTGGCAGCGGCAGCGTGTCGCAAGCTGATGCGCAAACGCTTAACGCTATTGCTGCCAAGCTAAAAGGTTACGGTTATGACCCGGGACCTTACCAGAACTATAACTTTTTAACACACAGCGATAAAATAACTTTCAAGCTTGACTGGAACATAGACAAGAACAATACTTTAAGCGCGAAATATTTTTACCTGAAATCATTCAGGGATGCACCTCCGAGTAACTCAAACTCAGGCCCGTCAAACTTTGGTACCAGGGCTGCCGGAAAGTTTACGCTTCCGTTTTATGGAGCCGGTTACCGCATTAACAACAACTTTAACATAGGTATTGTTGAGTTGGATACCCGTATCAGCAGCAAAATATCAAACAGGGCAACAATCGGTTACTCAGCACTGCGCGATTTCCGCACGTTCCTGGGTACTACCGCCCTTCCGTTTGTTGATATTGGCAACGGTACTTCAGATGCAAATGGTAATATAGTAACAGCGCCAACTGCCAACTTAACATCGTTCGGTTCTGAAATATTTACAGCCGGCAACTTGTTAAGTACGAATATTGGCCAGTTTTCTGATGATTTAACCATATACTCAGGCAAACACGAATTTACATTTGGTACTAATGACCAGGTGCAGAGCTACACCAACGGTTTTGCCCCTAACTACAATGGCATATACATATTTAACTCCGCTTCGGACTTTTTAAATGATTTGCCTGCAAACCAATACGCAACACGTAACTCCGCTTTGCCTAGTGGAGCGTTCCCGTTTGCTAAAATAAAGGCTTACAACCTTAGCTTGTATGCGCAGGATAAATTCCACGTAACTGATAATTTAAGGTTAACTTACGGTTTGCGTGCTGATTATGACATATTCCCAACTACCCTTCAGAAAAACCCTAACGTAACAGGTATTACTTTCCAGCAGGGTATCCATGTTGACCCATCTGTATTGCCGAAAAACCGTATACAGTTGTCGCCGCGTGTAGGCTTTAACTGGGATGTTAACGGCGATGGTTCTACCCAGGTTCGTGGTGGTTCTGGTTTATTTGCCGGTTCTGTTCCTTTTGTATGGATATCTAACCAGGCTTCAAACAATGGCGTGTTGTTTGGTTCATACACTATCAACAAAAAGGATAACCCAGCCGACCCAAGGTTGAAATTCAATCCAGATCCGAACGCTAACCGCCCTGCTCCGGGAACAGCTGCAGCCAACACTTCTTACGAGCTTGACGTTGCGAATCCAAACCTTAAATATCCAAAAATCTGGAGAACTAACCTTGCTATCGATCAAAGATTGCCAGGTGGTCTGATAGGAACTATTGAAGGTGTTTACAGCAAAGACATAAACGCTATCTATCACCAAAACCTTGTGGTATCTGATGGCTTCAGCGTATTGCCTGGCCCTGAAGGACAAATCCAGTATACCAAGAGCAATACAACCACGCCAGCTGCATCGGCAACAGCGGCTAATCCTGCAATCACATCGTTGTACTACATGAACAACACCAGCAAAGGTTATTCGTACTTTATTACTGCACAGTTGCAAAAAAGCTTTACAAACGGCATATATGCTAATATAGCCTATACCCATAGTGGTTCGAAAGACGTTAACGATGGCGGTTCAACAGCCAGCACCATCTGGAGCTCGCGCCCAACTCCGGGTAACTCTAACGGCGATTACCTGTCGAACAGTTCATTTGTACAACCAAACCGCATAATTGCATCGCTTGCCTGGAAAAAAGAGTTCTGGCATCATACAGCTACCACGTTGGGCCTGATCTTCGAAATGGCTAATAACGGTGCTGTGTCGTACATCACTTCAGCCAACGCCGGTAACGACTTAAACCATGATGGCTCGACCACCAACGATTTAATGTTTGTGCCAAAAGCGCAAGGCGATATCGAACTGGTTAAAGATTTTGCTGCTGACCCACGTACACCAGATGAAATATGGAACCAGTTGAATTCATTTATCAGCCAGGATAAATACCTTAGCGCTCACAGGGGACAATTTACCCAGCGTAACGGTGTAGTATTACCTTACTTTAAAAGGCTTGACCTGCACTTTGCACAAGAGTTTTTTACGAACATTGGTAAAACTAAAAACTCTATACAATTTACTGCCGACTTCATTAACTTTGGTAACTTCTTAAACAAAAACTGGGGTTTATACAAGGATTCGTACAGCGGATTTAACAACGGCAGCACTACAGTTCTTAAATACCAGGGTATTGACCAGGCTACAGGCCACGCAACCTATTCATTCCCGTACCTTGATAAAACTAACCTGAAACCGGTTACTACATCATTCGTAAACGAAATCGGCCAGATTTCGCGTTACCAGGTACAATTAGGTGTAAGGTACACATTCAATTAATATCACCTTTAACCGCATAATAGAAAAGGCCCGGGCAAACTTCCGGGCCTTTCTTGTATCAAAACATTTAAGTTTGTAATGGAAGAGTTTGTGAAATTTACTACGCATAAAGAATTGGATGAAGAAAATAATCCTACTGATATTGAGCGATATAATCGCGGGATAGAAGAAGCCCGTAGTCAGGGTTAAGGCGGGTGATTTTTATTCGCTGAAGTAAGTTGAGGAAATGGCGAAAGAGTGGTAGTGAAACAACGAAAATATATCGTATTAGTCCTTATAAGTCCTAAATAACTTATCCCATAAGTTAGTATAAAAACCAAAATTGTAATTTACATCAAGGTGGTGCGTGTGGTGAAAAGTTGACGTGCCGAGGTATTTGAAGACAGGCTTGTTACGCGTATTGGCAGACAAGGGCTCAATGCCTAAATGCCCAATGATGCCGAAGATAACGTTTGCTGCCAGGTAAATTGCAATGGCATAAAAATTAAAGCTATTCAAAGAGATAACCGCGAGCCACAAAGCACCAAAACTTACCGTTTCCAGCGGATGAAGTACGAATAAATCGATGGGGATAGGGTGCTGGTACTGGTGATGAAAGCGGTGGATTATTTTATAAACTGCTGAATGGTGAATAGCGTAATGAAAAATATACATTGCCAAATCCATCAATATAAAAACAATGAAGAAATCAGCCACCAACCGCCAGTTTTGGTCGAAGCTAAAGCTAATATAATGGTGTTTCCACAACCAAAAACCTGAAAATGTTATAGCCGTATTAAACAGGTTGGTGATTAGGCAAATTCGCCACTCTTTCCCTGATGCGGGTTTTGCAGGTTTTTTAAGCAGCTTGAGAATAGTCCAGCCGGCAAATAAAGCTATTGCCGTTACTGCAAAATTTTCCGCCAAAAAAATCACCCATAAGCTTAGTGGCGATTGTGACGACAGAAAATGCAGCATGAATTTTGCTTTAATTATACACAAACTCCCCAAACTCCGACGTTATCGTTACCTGCTTTTTATCAGCAGCTTCAACCCGCCCGATAATTTTTGCATCAACCCCAAAACTTTCCGAAATGTTTATCAAGTCATCAGCAATTTCCTGTGGTACATAAAGCTCCATTCGGTGCCCCATGTTGAATACCTTGTACATTTCCTGCCAGCTGGTTTTTGATTCCTGCTGTATAAGGTTAAACAACGGTGGAACCGGGAACAGGTTATCTTTTATGATATGCAGGTTATCGATAAAATGCAGCACTTTGGTTTGCGCGCCGCCGCTGCAGTGAACCATGCCATGTATGCTATCGCGATGCGCATCAAGCATTTTTTTGATGATAGGAGCGTAAGTACGGGTTGCTGATAGCACGAGCTTGCCGGCCGTTACGCTTTGGCTGTCGCCGATATCAATTAAATCAGTAAGGTTTTTACTACCTGAAAAGATTAATTCGTACGGAATAGCCGCATCATAGCTTTCAGGGTATTTATCCGCAATGGTTTTATTAAAAACGTCGTGCCGGGCTGAGGTGAGGCCGTTTGAGCCCATGCCGCCGTTGTATTCCTTTTCGTAGGTAGCCTGCCCGTATGATGCCAGGCCGACGATGACATCCCCGGGTTGTATACGGTGATTGGATATTACGTCACTTTGTTTCATGCGGCAGGTAACGGTAGAGTCGACGATGATGGTCCGTACCAGGTCGCCTACATCGGCAGTTTCGCCACCTGTGGAGTAGATGCCGATGCCTGCTTGCCTCAATTCGGCCAGGATTTCTTCGGTGCCGTTTATTATAGCGGCAATCACTTCGCCGGGGATAAGGTTTTTGTTGCGACCTATGGTTGATGACAGCAGGATATTATCGGTTGCACCCACACAAAGCAAATCGTCAAGGTTCATAATAATAGCATCCTGTGCTATGCCCCGCCAAACAGAAATATCGCCTGTTTCTTTCCAGTAAGTGTATGCTAATGACGATTTGGTACCCGCGCCATCGGCATGCATTATATTGCAATATAATGGGTCATTGGTTAAAATATCGGGCACAATTTTGCAAAAAGCCTTTGGAAAGATGCCTTTGTCGATATTTTTTATAGCATTATGTACATCATCTTTCGAGGCCGAAACACCCCTTTGGTCATATCTTTGCGAAGAACTCATAAGCACCGAATTAAAAAGGCACGAATTTCACGAATTATTTCGAATTAGACGAATTGAGTTAGCACTAATTTTTGCGAACGAAGTCGAATTACACGAATCCGATTTGAGAAAATTCGGGCTAATTCGTGAAATTCGCATCATAGGATTACATTTGCACTATTGTTAACACATACCGGCCGGTATTTTGTTCAACAGAAGTAATACCCCCGCTGCTACATGAAATTCATCACCTGGCTTCGTCTTCAACTCAAAACCGCGTTCGATAGGATACGCAATGAAAACTTAAAAAAGAATGCACTGCAGGCTATACCATTTTGGTTTGCCTCAATAATTACCGGCTTGCTGGCAGTTTTGTATACAAAGCTGTTTGTTGCTGCGGAGGATTTAACAACGTTTGTTTTTACGCACCATGCCTGGATGCTTTTTATATTGTCGCCGGTATGTTTTGTGTTTGCCTGGTGGCTGGTACATCGTTTTTCACCTTACGCGCGGGGAAGCGGTATTCCGCAGGTAATGGCAGCCATACAGATTTCATCGCCCAAAACTGTAAAGATTGTCGATAAGCTTTTGGGTTTTCGCATTATTATAGTAAAGGTATGCTCAAGCCTGGTGATGGCGGTTGGCGGCGGCGCCATAGGCAGGGAAGGGCCTACTATTCAAATTGCCACGTCGGTATACAAAATTGTTTACCAGGTGTTGCCAAAATGGTGGCCAAAAATAGCTAAGAAAAATATGATGGTAACCGGGGCAGCGGCAGGTTTAGCCGCGGCTTTCAACACACCGCTTGGCGGTATAGTATTTGCCATTGAGGAACTTACAAAAACCCATTTTAGCTATTATAAAACAGCAATTTTTTCGTCGGTGATTATCGCCGGACTTTCAGCACAGGCGCTACTTGGTCCATATTTATACCTGGGATATCCTAAAGTCGACGGTTTGTCGGGCTATATATTTTTAGGCGTGGCACTGGTTGCTGTTATTTCCGGGCTATGCGGTAGCGGAATGTCAAAACTGGTGCTGTTCATTTTTAAATTTAAGGCAAAGTTTAAATCTCATTGGCACCATGTTATTTATGTAGTTGCTTGCGCGCTTATTTTGGCATCGATGGCATTTTTTATCGATAAAGTTGCGTTAGGGTCGGGAAAGGATATTATGGAGACGACGTTATTTACAACGCATAAATATGTTGCGTGGTACACGCCCCTGTTACGGATAGGGGGCACATTGGTTTCATTTACTGCAGGTTCGGCAGGCGGCATATTCGCGCCTGCACTTGGAGCAGGGGCAAGCGTCGGTTCACTGATGGCATCGTGGTTTAATGTAACCGAAGCCAACGCGAACCTGCTTATTTTAGCTGGCATGGTTGGTTTTTTAACCGGCGTTACCAGGTCGCCATTTACATCGGTTATATTGGTGCTGGAGATGACCAATAGCCATAATATCATTTTTCATTTGATACTTGCCGGAATGATTGCAAGCCTCGTATCGATATTAATTGATAAGCACTCGCTATATGACCACCTCAAAGTGCAATATATTAAGGAACTAAATACCCCGGAGGAGATGGAACTGACGGAACAGGTGGAAAATAGTAACGCGAATTGAAAGACACGAATTTCACGAATTAGTTCGAATTTTATCAAATTAACCTTATGGAGTCGGTTTTAGGGACCAGTTCCGGTTCAACTTGCTTTGATTCGCGCTAATCTAATTCGTAAAATTCGATTTAATTCGTTAAAATTAGTGCCCAATTATTTTATAAACAGCAACTCTCTAAACTTCGGCAATGGCCATAACGAATCATCCACCAACTGCTCCAGCTTATCCACGTGATAGCGTATTGGCTGGAAGAATGGTTTTACTTTTTCATCGTACTCTATCGCCTTGTCGCGGATGTCTTCAATGGTATTGGCTTTTTTACGGGCATTCACCATTTGGTCGATATCGGTTTGAATCGCGTTAACGTGCTCTGATATTTTCATGATGATATCCAGCTGCGTTTTGTAGGTTTCTTTATCAAGCCCAAGGTCTTTTAAGCCCCTGGCATTTTCAACCAGCTTGCTTTGGTAGGTTAGGGCAGCGGGGATAATTACGTTAGTACCTAATTCGCCAATTACACGGGCCTCAATCTGTAATTTTTTGTAAAAGCTATCTAACAAAATCTCGTGCCTGGCGTGCGACTCTCTTTTCGAGAAAACACCTGTGTCGGCAAATAAATAGTCGGTTTTGTCTGACAGCATCGCATCCAGCGCTTTGGGCGTAGTTTTTATATTGGCCAATCCGCGTAACGCAGCTTCAGCTTCCCATTCCGCACTGTAGCCATTGCCTTCAAAGCGAATGTTCTTCGACTCTTTGATATAGCGTTTTATCACATATAGCAATGCCACATCTTTTTTCTCGCCTTTCTTTATCAGCTTATCTACATCGTATTTAAACTTTTTAAGCTGGTCGGCCACTATCAGGTTCAGTACTGTCATCGGGCTGGCAGAATTTGCAGAAGAACCAACGGCCCGCAATTCAAACTTATTGCCAGTAAAAGCAAACGGCGAGGTGCGGTTGCGGTCGGTATTATCCTTTAATATCTGCGGTATTTTAGGGATACCCTGCCATAACAGCGCGTCTTCTTTTATTTTTTTGCTGATGCGAGATGTTTCAATTTCATCCAGCACGTCGCTCAGCTGGCTGCCGAGGAATATGGATATGATTGCAGGCGGCGCCTCATTGGCCCCTAAACGATGGTCGTTATTTACCGATGCGATAGATGCCCGCAGCAAATCGGCATGTTCGTACACTGCCCTGATAGTATTTACAAAAAATGTAAGGAACATCAAGTTGTTTTTTGGCGTCTTGCCCGGCGACAACAGGTTTTTACCGGTATTGGTTATCATCGACCAGTTGTTGTGTTTGCCCGAGCCATTGATGCCTGCATACGGTTTTTCGTGCAGTAACACCTTAAAGTTATGGCGTTTGGCCACCCTGTCCATCAAATCCATCAGCAGTTGGTTATGGTCAATGGCAAGGTTTATTTCTTCGTAAATAGGTGCGCACTCAAATTGTGAGGGTGCAACCTCATTGTGGCGTGTTTTTAGCGGAATGCCTAATAATAAGGCTTCTGTTTCCATGTCCTGCATAAATGCGTACACCCGCTCAGGTATCGAGCCAAAATAATGGTCCTCCAGTTGCTGGTTTTTGGCGGACATGTGGCCAAACAGCGTCCGTCCGGTTAGATACAAATCGGGGCGTGCATTAAATAAGGCTATATCAACCAAAAAGTACTCTTGTTCAATTCCCAGCGATGCATTAACCTTTTCAATGCTTTTATCAAAATAATGGCAAACGTCAACGGCGGCTTTATCAAGCACATTCAATGCCTTTAATAAAGGCACCTTATAATCCAGTGCTTCGCCGGTGTATGAAACAAATACAGTCGGGATGCAAAGTGTACGCGCCATTATAAAGGCAGGGGATGATGGATCCCATGCGGTATAACCGCGTGCTTCGAATGTATTGCGGATACCGCCGCTTGGGAAACTTGATGCATCAGGTTCCTGTTGGGCCAATGCATCGCCCGAAAATCTTTCGATTGCGCCGCCATCGCCGGTAGGCTCAAAAAAGGCATCGTGCTTTTCAGCAGTTGAGCCCGTAAGCGGTTGAAACCAGTGGGTATAATGCGTAGCGCCTTTTCCCATAGCCCATGAACGCATGGCTGAGGCAACCTGCTCCGCCATATCGCGGGGGATGGGTTCGCCTTTATCAATAGAATTGATGATGCCCTGGTATGCTTCGGACGACAGGTATTCTTTCATTTTCTTTTTATCGAAAACGTTTGCTCCAAAAAAGTCGGAGATTTTTTGGGAAGGAAATTTCACCTCGGGTATGCCCCTGGTAAGTACTGCCTGCAAAGCCTGGAAACGAATATTGCCCATGAAACTGATTTTAAAGGTTATGGTCAAAAATAAAACTATACTTTATTATATATACAGATTTTAAAATAAATATGAAAAAAAGTGTATTTTTTTTAAAAGCAACTCAATTTTTACCCGTTTAGGAGTGTTTGTGGTTAGATTTTGGCTTTTTTGATGGTTTTAATGCGTTAATTTGCTAATTTTTATGATGAAATTTAAATTTTAAACGGTTATTTATTGATTTAATATGAGTTTTATGTTTTTTGACATCTGTTTTTTGCTATCATAAATTTGTCATTATTAATAATTCAAAAAATCATTGTTTTTTAGGTGTAAATTTATTAATTTGATAAAAATGTAAATTTTAATGTTAAATTATTGTTGTAAAATTTGTTTTTATTAAAATTCATCCATAATTTCATAGAAAAATTTATAAAAACGATGTGTTTGTTAAATATTTCGCAAAAAATCAGCAATAATCACACGGAATCAAACAAAATAAGACTAGCGTAAAAAAATCACCTTAAATAATATCAATCAAACTAAATTAAACTAATCAAACAATGAAAGTGAAAACTACAAAGGACGGCTTGCTCAGTTCGGTCCGACAACTGACACGAGAAAAATGGCAACTTGGCGCTACTATTTTTGCGGGGAAAATGATAGGCCTTGGCCTTATCGTATTTGCAATGATGACATTGCCAGGAATTTTTGGTACAAAGGCACACGCTGCTGCCGAAGTGTACACTGCGCACGAAACATCATTAATTAATACAGTTAACACAGTGTGGACACTGGTTGCTGCTTTCCTTGTATTTGGTATGCAAGCTGGTTTCGTTATGCTTGAGGCTGGTTTTGCCCGCAAGCGCGAAACTGTAAACGTATTGATGGAGTGTGTTTTTGATACCTGCCTTTGCGGAATTTTATTTTATGCTGTTGGTTACGCATTTATGTTTGGCCATGGTAACGGCTTTATCGGTTGGGGTGGCTTAGGCGCCGACGGTAAAACCATCACCAACTGGTTCTTTCTTCAAAATACACCTTTAACTTACGAAGGTACAGGTATCCCCGTATTGGCCCACTGGATTTTCCAGTATGCATTTGCTGATACCTGCTCAACCATCGTTTCTGGTGCAATGATCGGTCGTACCAGCTTCCGTGGCGATATTCTATATTCAATTGGTATTACAGGGTTCATCTACCCAATTATAGGCCACTGGGCTTGGGGGCCTGATGGTTTCCTTGCGCTGATGGGAACCGCCGGAAACTTCCTCCCATCTTTAGGCCAGGGCTTCCGCGATTTTGCAGGCTCAACAGTTGTACACACCATTGGTGGTATGGCGTCATTAGCAGGTGCAATAGTATTAGGCCCTCGTTTAGGCCGTATTTTTGCCCGCGATAACAAAGAAAAAGGCGGACTACCTCCGGGTCACAACTTATTGGTTGCCGCTGTGGGTGGTTTTATACTATGGTTTGGCTGGTATGGTTTTAACCCTGGCAGTACATTGTCTGCTATGGATGGCCAGGGTATTGGTCGCGTTGCTGCAAATACTACACTTGCTGCCTGCTCCGCAGGTTTCACAGCCATGCTTGCTGCGTTATGGTGGGGTCCGACAAAAGGAAAATTTGATTTGGCATTTACTGTAAATGGTTTCCTTGCCGGTTTGGTTGCTATTACATGCCCATGTTACTGGGTTAGCCCATTAGGCGCCCTAATGCTGGGAGCAGTTGCAGGTTTCATAGTATTTGCAGGCGTTTATATTTTCGAATGGTTCCGTATTGACGATCCGGTTGGTGCAGTTTCTGTACACGGCTTAAGTGGGATATGGGGTACATTGTCATTAGGATTATTTGCAAGTGGCCAGTATGGCGCTACAGGCCCGACTGGCGCCGATAACTCTGCACCGGTTGCCGGTTTGTTTTACGGTGGTGGCACGCACGTACTTGTGGCCCAGGCTATAGGTACCTTTACAATTGCCATTGCGGTTTTTGTGGTAACTTTTGTAATGATGTTTATCATCAACAAATTACCGAACCCATGGAGATTACGTGTTGAAGAACATGGCGAAGCAGGTGTTGGTGGTCTTGACGTATTCGACCACGGTATTGAAGTATACCCACCACAGGAAGATGAAGTTAGCTTAAGCGGTTTGTTTGAAACAGGCGCTAAGGTTACTGCATAACCTTAAAATATATACCCTTATGCGGCTGGTTTTTGATTCTGCAATTACCATCCTTTTACAACCGGCCGCATAAGGGTTCTTTTAAAATAATAACACTTTATTAAAAGTAATGCTGAATTAAAGCTAAATAATTCAGATACAGGATTTCTATGCTTTAACAATTTCAAATCAATCAAAATTTCAAATCAATCAAAACAAATTCAACTTTCAATCAACTCATTATCATGAAAAAAAGATTTTTACTTTGTACTGTACTTGCCGCATCACTTGCTACTTTTAAAGCCACTGCGGCTTCAATGCCGGCCGACACCGGTAAGACCGCTGCTCCGGCAGCAGACCCGCCCCTGGTATTTTCAGGTTCGGTAGATACTTATTACAAAGCTGATTTTTCGGGACATTCAAATATCCCAACCAGCTTTGCAAACGAAAACAATTCCATATCGATAGGCATGATTGACCTTGCCCTGAAAAAAAAGGTAGGCAAAGCAGCTTTTGTTGGGGAGCTTTCTTTTGGTCCCCGCAGCGATCAATCTATCCCAACTTCGGGCTATCACATCCAAAATTTGTATGTATCGTATGATGTAACTGATAAATTCAACCTTACCGCGGGTTATATGGCCACGTTTGTTGGTTACGAGGTGATATCGCCTGCAGGTAATTTTAACTATTCAACATCGTACCTGTTCACCAGCGGCCCGTTCCAAAATGCCGGCTTTAAAGCCACTTATGCATTTAGCGATAAAGTAAGCTTAATGGCAGGTATCTTTAACAACCAGTGGAATTACTACTCGTCGCTAAACGCCGCTAAAACCGGTAGTGGAGATGTGTCAACCTTTGGTGCGCAATTAATGGTTGCCCCTGTGAAAGGCTGGACAGCTTATTTAAACCTGGTAACCGGCTCATATTCGGGTACTGAATTCGACCTTACAACTGCCTATCAAATTACTAATGCATTTAAATTGGGTGTAAACGCTGCAACATTCTCTGCTCCAAACAATGGTGGTGGTTTTGAAGGTGTAGCATTATATCCTCAAATAGCTGTATCACCAATTGTAACCTTCGGTTTACGCGGTGAGTACTTTAAAGTAAAAGATAACGGTGGCGATGTGAAAGCTATTACTGTTACCTCGAACATTAAAGCTGGTCCGTTAACTGTTATTCCGGAAGTAAGGTTTGACACAAAGAGCGATGCTTTTGGTGCGGCATTTACCGACAGCAATGGCCTGGCAAGCAAACATGCATCACAGTTTGTACTGGCTGCGGTTTACGCATTCTAATATTTCAACCAAAATATTTTCAAGGAGCCGCTCTCATGCTAGGGAGCGGCTTTATATTTGTAATATGAAAAAACTTACAGCCGTTTTAGTATTTGTACTGTTTGCAGGAGCGGCGTTTGCCCAAAAAGATTCGCTTGCCTTCGACGAGAATAACAAATACATTTATTACCAGGTGGTGCAGCAACCGGGAACGATTAAAGATACTCTTTTCAATCGTGCGCAATATTTCTTCAAGAAAGCCGATCCGGCGACGGCGCTTTCTCTACTTAGTATGCATGAGGAGGAAGATTCGCGTACAAAAGAAAAATCGTTTGCATTAATGGGCTCGGGTAAGTTCCTGGTATCAAAAAAAACGCTGCTGACATCGCACGAAGATGGCTCGGTATCATTTACCCTAAGAATTGATATAAGGGACGGGAAATACCGTTATTGGCTAACAGACTTTGTGTTTAACCCTTACCAGCGTAACAGGTATAACGTCTACGAGTCTATTCCGGGTATTTATATCCCGCTTGAAAAACCGGAAGGTAAAATTGAAAAGAAGGATTTAGCTGCTTACTTGAATGGTGTATTAACTTCAAGCCTTAAAATAGGCGAAAAATTGAAGGAATATATGACGAAGGTTTCAGCGATTAAAAAGGATATTGGGGTAAAGAAGATATCGACGAAGGATTGGTAGCACGGAATTTAGGGTAGGGGCATATTGCATACGCCCTCTACTTTGTACATCCAGGGCTTATGCAACACGCCCTCTACAACAAACCAAAAAAGCTGCACCGATAACCGGAGCAGCTTTATTTTTTTACAGTTGATTTAGTTTTTAGTATTATAATTCTTCGTCGTGCTGGCTAACGTCCAATCCAATCAGCTCTTCTTCAGGAGAAACGCGCAGCTTGCTGATCATATCGGTTATCTTTAGTAACAATAACGATCCGAAAAATGCAAACGCTGATACAGCAACCAACGCAATACAATGCACAAAAAACAAATGGGTTTGACCAAAGAATAAGCCATTGCCTGTTGTGTTTGCCGAGTTAACGTTTACGTGGGCAAAAATACCAGTCATCAGCATACCTACCATGCCTCCTACACCATGGCACGGGAACACGTCAAGTGTATCGTCAATGCTGGTTGATGACCTCCAGATAACAACCAGGTTGCTTACCACCGCAGCAACGATACCCACAATTAATGAGTGAGGAATAGATACGAAACCTGCTGCAGGTGTTATAGCCACCAGGCCGACAACGGCACCGATACAGGCCCCCATTACCGAAGGTTTTTTACCGCGGGCCATGTCAAAAAATATCCATGATATAGCTGCTGCAGCTGATGCTGTAGTTGTGGTGCCTAATGCGGTTGCTGCCAAAGCGTTTGCGCCAAGTGCCGAA
The DNA here is from genome assembly GCF_024055575.1 of Mucilaginibacter flavidus. Lineage (GTDB taxonomy): Bacteria > Bacteroidota > Bacteroidia > Sphingobacteriales > Sphingobacteriaceae > Mucilaginibacter > Mucilaginibacter flavidus. Next base: position 53,674 of record NZ_JAMXOE010000009.1, read on the forward strand.
CCAGCATTAAAACCAAACCAGCCAAACCAAAGCAGGCCGGTACCTAAAAGTACGTAGCTGATTCGGGCAGGAGCGTGGGCTTTATCATTACGCTGTTTAAGATATAATGCCGAAGCAAGTGCTGCCCAGCCGGCCGACATGTGTACAACTGTGCCGCCTGCAAAATCAAGTACACCAAGTTTGAACAAGAAACCGTCGGGGTGCCAGGTTGAGTGGGCCAATGGTGCGTATATAACAATCATAAACAGGCAAAGGAAAATGATATAAGAGTTAAAGCGGATACGCTCGGCAAATGCACCGGTAATTAATGCCGGGGTTATTACAGCAAATTTTAGCTGGAACATGGCAAACAGTACGAGGGGAATGGTGGGGGCCAGCTTCCAGGTAGCATTACCGAGCATGCCTTTCATCATGAAAAATGTGCCGGGGTTGCCTAAAACACCGCCAATATCATCGCCAAAGGCAAGGCTGAATCCGAATATTACCCATATAATGGTAATAACACCCATGCATACAAAGCTTTGCATCATGGTTGACAGTACGTTTTTTTTGCTAACCATGCCGCCGTAAAAAAAGGCGAGACCCGGTGTCATTATTAATACCAACGCTGTACTAACCAGCAGCCAGGCAGTATCGCCCGAATTAATCAGGCTGTCTTTTATGGTAACAATATCAATAGACGGATATACAAGGGCAAGTATAATTACAATTATAAGTACGCCAAATGGTATGAATTTTTTCATATTTAAGTTTTTGGGAAAAGGGTTTGCAGGGAGTCTGTAGTCTTAAGCCGGAAGTCAAAAGTCAAAGATGAAATAAAAAGGGACTTCAATTCCTATTGACTCAGGACTATCGACTCGGGACTATGGACTTAGGACTTAATAATACTGCACAAGGCTCAATCAAAACCCTGCGCAGTACTAAAACTAAATTAAAAACAATGTCGCCAACTGTGTAATCAGCACAGGTAGCTATGTTTCTTATCACCGTTTTAGTGACTACCAGAAATCATGAAATGGAAAGAGGGTGAGCCTGCGAAAATGCGAGAGCTCGCTGTTGCCCTGCCCGCAGATAGAATTAAGATAGCTTACCGATATGGTGTAAGTAGAGGGGCGGTTATTTATTCCGTGCGAAAAATGTACCACACGGTGTTGTTGAATATTTAGCACCTGGGGTGGTGCATTATTTAATATAAATTCGTAATTAAAAGGATAATCAGGATTTTTTTTGAGTGATTCTTTTAAAGTAGCGACTTTTTTTGACGTTAAATCTTCTTTTTTATGCAAAGCGTCGTTGCCACGCGCATAAAATACGGTGAATAGTAATATAAATAAGGCTGATATTTTAAAAAGCCTGTTTTGCATATTATGAAAGTATGTAAATTTTATTTAAAATACCATTTTTATGTAATTTTTTTATTTATTGTCGATGTTTGGTGATGTATTGATGATTGTGAGCTGCTAACTTGCTAAGTTATTCATAGGCAGAAGAGCCTGATCGACCTTAAATATTGCTAAACAACGGCACAATTCTGACTCCTGCACCCCCGCATATTCTATGTTAAATACTTTTATTAGATATAATTCTCAACCGGTCGGTGTGGATATTGTGCTCAGTTGGTCATAATCAGCAAAACACGCAGAATTTCTAAAAAAGGGCGTGGAAAATCAGTAAAATAGTAAATACACAATGTTGCAAATTTTGATAGATTTGCAATAAACTAATGTTTTAGTTATAAAAATACACAAAGTTGCATTTTATTATTGCAATAATGATAAAAGTAACAAAGTTGCAATACTAAATAGGGGAATAGCGTTATAATATAAAATTAAATTTCAACCACTATGCTAACCTCAAAATTTGATTTGTACAAGAACGAGTGGCTCGATCTTGTATTCGACGACCGCAACAAGGCTTACGGCGCGTACGATTTAAGGCACAACTATGCCAATAACATGGTTAAGGCAATGCTTATCACATTTTTTTCTATCGGTGTTCTGTGTGCGGTCAGTATTTACGCCAGCTCGCGTAAAGAAATTGTGCACATTACCCCTGTAGACCTGCGTCCGAATGTTATGCCACCCGTGGAGCCGATTAAAAAAATTGAACCACCAAAAGCGCCTGAACATATTAAGCCGCAGCCGGTGAAAACCATTGCTACCATAAGGGATGTACCCCCGGTAGTAGTTGTCGATTTAAAAGCACAGGATCCGGTTAAAAATGATGACATTAAAGGATCGGCTATTGGTCAGCAAACACTAAAAGGGACAACGGGTGTAAATATTGACATCCCGGAGGATAAACCCGGAACAGGTGGCGATGGGCCAGCGGTTGACAATAGTGTTCACAATTTAGGCACACTTGATTTTATGCCGGAGCCGGTGGGCGGCGCGGCTGCCTGGGCCAAATTTTTAAATAAGAATTTGCGCTTTCCGGCTGTTGCACAGGAAGATGGGGTTAGTGGCCGGGTGTTACTGAGTTTTATTATTGAAAAAGATGGCAGTTTATCAAACATAGTCGTCGATAAACCGGCAGGGCATGGTTTCGATGAAGAGGCCCTTCGCGTATTAAAATTAGCCAAGGCCTGGAAACCCGGTATGCAAAACGGCCAGGCGGTAAGGGTTAAATATTCCATCCCAATTAATTTCCAGTTAGCCGACCAATAATTTACTCATTAATAATAACAAACAACAGGCTTTAACCTAATCTTAATTTCAACCTTATGCTTACTTCAAAATTTAATTTGTACGACACCGAGTGGACCGACCGGGTGTTTGATGACCGTAACAAGGCTTACGGCGCTTATGAATTACGTCACAGTTATTCTAATACGATGGTGAAAGCAATGGCCATCACTTTTTTAGGTGTGGGGGTTTTGTTTGGCAGCACGCTGGTTTTCAAGACAAGCCCTGCTGTGCAACCGTTGCCGACCAACGATACCACAATTGTAAAAATCGACCCTAATGTTAAACCGCCGGAGGCAGTGCATCCGCCAAAACCAATTGAGCCGGTAACGCCACCAAAGGTATCCGAACCAGTTAAGACGACTGCTTTTGTACCCCCCGTTGTAAGGCCCGATGCCGAAGCCGCAAAGCAGCCGGTAATCAACGCAACCCTTACCAATACTTTAATAGGACCAGTAACTAGCGATGGTGGAGATATAAAACACGGGCCGCCCGCTATTGAACCGGGGCCATCGGTAACCCCAGCACCTGAAATAGTTTACAACGTAAACACGGTTGATTTTATGCCCGAACCTGTTGGTGGCGCAACAGCCTGGAACAAATTTTTAAGCAAGAACCTGCGTTTCCCGGCGGTTGCACAAGAGGAGGGCGTAGGCGGCAAAGTTTATTTAAGCTTTATCATTGAAAAAGATGGGAGCCTGTCGAATATAACTGTTGACAAAGCAGCCGGCCATGGTTTTGATGAGGAGGCCCTGCGCGTTTTAAAGTTGGCTAAAGCATGGAAGCCAGGTATGCAAAATGGCCAGCCGGTAAGGGTAAAATATTCAATACCGATCACTTTCCAGGCACCGGAAATTTAGGTGAAAGGCAAAAGGCGAAAGGCCTGGAGTTTCTCAAGTTATAAACTAATGTAAACTAAACTGAGCACAATAAATAAAAACCGGTTTGATTGTACTTGGGCTAAACTACGTGATTAATAGTTTCGGGCTGGTTTTATGGGATAGCATTAAAGGTTGACTTCCTTTTTGTTATCCCTTTTTTTATTTAATTGGGCTTTGATTAAGTTGACGAGCAGTTAATTTAATGTATTTTTATAAAGCTTTACAATTCAATGAAATTCATCGTTCTCGCTTTTTTTCTCACCGTTTGTTTTTATAAAGAAATAAATGCCCAGGATTTCGTTGGTACAAATGACCGGGAAAAAAAGGTACTGAGACTAATTAACGCCTTGCCTGAAATTGTAAAGGAGAATCAACATCGAAAAAAAGCACACGTTAAATGTCTGATAAAGGCATGTATTCAAAACACTCCTACAAAGACTGAGAACTATTATAAGGTTAGCATCAGCGAAGACCTGGGCTTCCAGTTGCGTACTTATGACTGGTATGAAGTTGATGCCCGTAACTACACGATCAAATATGACGACATGATTACCGGTAAATCAATTTCGTTGGCAGCATGGCGAAGGCAATTGCGCAGTCGCAAAAAAGGTGTTTAATAATCTTACCAAAAGTACTTGTCTAAATAGACAAGCTACAGGCGACAGTGGGTATTAAATGACTTTTTCTTGAGGACTTTCCGGACTTTCGGACTGATTTTCCAACCTTTTTTCCTAATTTTGTGCTTCCTTTCAAAAAAACGATATTACATTGGAGCACCAGGAATTAACCACCGTTGAAACCGCCAAAGATTTAGGCTTACTACCCGAAGAATTTGAACGTATAAAAGAGATATTAGGGCGTGTGCCCAACTTTACCGAATTGTCTATTTTTTCGGTAATGTGGAGCGAGCACTGCTCGTACAAAAACTCCATCACCTGGCTAAAAACTTTGCCAAAAGATGGTCCGCGTATGCTGGCCAAAGCGGGTGAAGAAAATGCCGGACTAGTTGACCTTGGCGACGGCGTTGGCTGTGCCTTTAAGATAGAATCGCACAATCACCCTTCGGCTTTAGAGCCATACCAGGGCGCAGCAACAGGTGTCGGCGGTATCAACCGCGATATCTTCACCATGGGTGCGAGGCCGATTGCACAGCTAAACTCCTTGCGCTTTGGCGACTTAAGCCTCGACCGTACCAAATGGTTGGTTAAGGGCGTGGTAAAAGGCATCAGCCACTACGGCAATGCATTCGGCATCCCAACCGTGGGTGGCGAATTATTTTTTGACGATTGCTATAACGTTAACCCTTTAGTTAATGCGTTTTCAGCCGGGATTGTTAGAGCCGGTGAAACTGTGTCGGCTACATCCTATGGTGTTGGCAACCCGGTTTATATCGTGGGCTCAGCCACAGGTAAAGACGGTATACATGGTGCAGCTTTTGCGTCAAAAGACATCACTGAAGACTCTGTTAACGACTTACCTGCAGTACAGGTAGGCGATCCGTTCCAGGAAAAGCTATTATTGGAAGCCACACTTGAAGTTATAAAAACCGGTGCCGTTATAGGTATGCAGGATATGGGCGCGGCAGGTATTATCTGCTCTAACTCCGAAATGTCGGCTAAAGGCGAGCATGGTATGATTATCTATTTAGATAAAGTACCAATGCGCCAGGAACACATGAAGCCTTACGAAATTTTGCTGTCTGAGTCGCAGGAGCGCATGCTGATTGTGGTGCAGAAGGGCCGCGAAGCTGAAGTGGAAGCCGTTTTTGATAAATGGGATTTAAATTGCGCTATAATAGGCGAGGTAACCGATACCAAACGCCTGGTATATTATATGAACGGCGAAATGGTTGCCGATGTGCCTGCCGATGATTTGGTATTGGGCGGCGGCGCCCCGGTTTACGAACGCGAGTATCGCGAACCTGCTTACTTCGCCGAAAATCAGAAATTTAAAATTGAGGATGTTGCCGAGCCTGCTGATTTAATTGCAGTTGCCGAGCACTTGATCGGTCACCCTAATATTGCCTCAAAACGTTGGGTAACCGACCAGTATGACTCGATGATAGGCACAGCCACCATGACAACCAATCGCCCAAGCGATGCTGCTGTGGTTGCTGTTAAAGATACTGATAAAGCCATAGTAATTACAGTAGATTGCCAGTCGCGCTATGTATACGCCGATCCGCAAAAAGGAACTGCCATTGCAGTTGCCGAGGCAGCGCGTAACATAACCTGCGCAGGTGGTGAGCCGGTTGCCATAACCAACTGCCTTAACTTTGGCAACCCATACAAACCAGAAGTTTATTGGCAGTTTGTGGGCGCCATAAAAGGCATGGGCGAAGCTTGCCGAAAGTTTGAAACCCCGGTAACAGGTGGTAACGTGAGCTTTTATAACCAGTCGACAGATGACGGCCCGGTATTTCCGACACCTACCATCGGTATGCTTGGCGTAATGGATAACCTGGACAACATGATGACATCGGACTTTAAACAACCTGATGATTTGATTTATTTGATAGGTGAATCGGTAAATGATATTGCCTCGTCGCAATACCTGGCATCATACCATAAAATAACAAAAGCGCCTGCCCCATATTTTGATTTGGATAAGGAATATGCAATGCACCAGGTGGTAAAACAACTGATACAGCATAAAGTAATCCAATCAGCGCATGATGTGGCTGACGGTGGTTTGTACGTTACATTGGTTGAATCGGCCATGCCAAACGGTTTGGGCTTTGCCATTGAAACTGACGGCGCTATTCGTAAAGATGCTTTCCTATTCGGTGAAGCACAAGGCAGGGTAGTAGTTAGCGTTGCCCCAGCCGACCAGGAGCGTTTTATTGAAATGATGGCCACCAGCGAGGTTGATTTCAGCCTGTTAGGAACCGTATCAAACGGCTTTTTAAATGTTGATGAAGAACTGTTTGGGCACATCACCGATATTAAGATGGTGTATAATAATGTGCTGCACGAGATATTAGGAGCGTAAGGGAAGAGTCCGAAGTCTTTAGTCGGGAGTCTAAAGTCAAAACGATTTTGTAGAGACGCAATATTTGCGTCTCCCGCAGGACCGGTTTGTAAATTGCCTAATGAAAAAATAGCCCACAGCATGCTTAAGCTAAACCGTATTCACCACGTCGCCATAATATGTTCGGATTATGAAAAGTCCAAACATTTTTACAGCAAGGTGCTCGGTTTAAAAATAGTGCGCGAAGTTTATCGCGAAGCGCGACAATCATACAAGCTCGATTTGGAAGTGGGTAACCAGTACCAAATTGAGCTTTTTTCTTTTCCAAATCCGCCTGCGCGGCCATCCCGGCCCGAGGCTGCAGGGTTAAGGCATTTAGCTTTTGAGGTTGATGATATCGAAGCAGCAATAGCCCATATCGAAAGCTTCGGCGTTGAAATTGAACCGATAAGAGTAGACGAATTTACCGGCAAACGTTTTACTTTTTTTGCCGACCCGGATGGGTTACCGGTTGAACTTTATGAGAAATGATGCCGTTAAGGCCAAGCGTTTTTTGTGTGACCTTGTGAAATTTATCAAATAGCATCGGTTATTTGGCGAATGGGTAAAATTAGAGCGCCTGATAATGAGCGTGTTTCATAGCGTTCCGGGTGTTCCGCGTGGAAAAATGGAACGCTAAACTGAAATTTCCCTATCATGGCATCGGGATGACACCCTAATTTCTGTGGTCACAAGACAAAGATTATTTTCCTAAACACATCATTTAGTAATAAATTGCGTAACGCTTTGACCAGGGCGGTGAAACCTATAATACATGTCGAAAGGAATTGATAAAAACACGTATGATGCTATCGTAATTGGCTCGGGCATTAGCGGCGGCTGGGCAGCCAAGGAATTGTGTGAACAGGGATTAAAAACACTGGTGCTGGAGCGCGGCCGCAATGTGGAACACGTGAAAGATTATCCTACCGCCAACATGCCGCCCTGGGACTTTAAGCATCGCGGCCGGATGACAACGGCAATGTTAAAAGAAGATCCGTTGATAAGCAAAGCTGCCGGTTACGGCGAAGACAACGCGCATTTTTTTGTAAAAGATAAAGATCACCCCTACATACAGGAAAAACCCTTTGACTGGATAAGGGGCTACCAGGTTGGCGGCAAATCGCTTACCTGGGGTCGCGCCTGCCAGCGCTGGAGCCAGTATGAATTTACTAATCCAGAGCGTTATGGATATGGTATTGCCTGGCCTATAGGATATGACGACGTTGCGCCATGGTATTCGCACGTCGAGAAGTTCATCGGTGTTTGCGGTAATAAGGACGGGCTGGAATCGATGCCTGACGGTGAATTTTTGCCGCCGTTTGATATGAATGTGGTGCAGGCAGCCATCAGCACAAAAATAAACGAACATTACCCCGACAGGCATTTGGTACATGCCCGCTGGGCACACTTAACCAAACCCAACCAAATACACTTAGACCAGGGCCGTGTACAATGCCAGGCGCGTAATCTGTGCATGCGCGGCTGCCCGTTTGGCGGATATTTTAGTTCGAACAGTTCAACGCTGCCATGGGCTAAGCGCACCGGTAATTTAACCATCAGGCCTTTTTCGGTGGTGCATTCCATTATTTATGATGAGAAATTGGGTAAGGCAATAGGGGTGAGGGTTATTGATACCAACACAAAAGAGCAAACTGATTATTTTGCGCGCATTATATTTTTAAATGCTTCGGCGCTAAACAGCAATTTAGTGTTGCTGAATTCAAAATCAAAGCGTTTCCCTAACGGCCTGGGGAACGACAATGGCTTGCTTGGCAAATACGTGGCATTCCAGAATTACCGGGCATCGGTCGGTGGCGAAATGGAAGGCTATTTAGATAGTTATTATTATGGCCGCAATCCAACTGAATTGATTCTGGCTAATTACCGTAACTTAAATACGCAGGAAACAGATTATTTTGGCGGCTTCACCACCTTTATGGGTGCTAACCGCGAACGAGGCCCTGTGGAAACACAGAACGGCGAAATAGGGGCGACTTACAAAGATTCGCTTACCGAACCAGGCCGCTGGACGGTTTATATGTATATGCAAGGCGAAACAGTTCCTAAAATAACGAACCACGTAAGGCTAAGCGACGATCAAAAAGACCAGTGGGGGATACCTCTATTAATAACATCGGTTGAGTATGATGCCAATGATGAGCGGATGGTAAAAGACTTTTTGGCCCAAAGCAAAGAAATGCTGGAAAAGGCCGGCTGCACAAACGTATCCACTTATGAAAATAAACAGAATCCGGGTTTGGATATCCACGAAATGGGCGGCTGCCGCATGGGTAAAGACCCTGCAACATCATTACTAAATGAGTGGAACCAGCTGCACCTTTGTAAAAACGTTTTTGTTACCGATGGCGCATGTATGACCAGTACGGGTAACCAAAGCCCATCTATTTTGTATATGGCGTTGACGGCCAGGGCGGCGACTTATGCGGTGGGGGAGATGAAGAAGGGAAACCTTTAGGCTTAATCAAAATATCAACCTTAATATTTTATCCCATGAAAATCATGAAAAAAACTATTTCAATTTGTTTAGTGATCTTCGCTTTTAGCCAAACGGTGTTTGCACAGGATAGGTACCAGGCCAACTGGGAATCACTCTCTAAATACAAAACTCCCGACTGGTTCCGCGATGCCAAGTTTGGGATATTTATACACTGGGGTGTATACTCCGTGCCGGCATTTGGCTCGGAATGGTACCCGCGGCAGATGTACCAGGTTGGTTCGGATGAGTATAAGCATCACATCGCCACCTATGGTCCACCGAGTAAATTCGGTTATAAAGATTTCATCCCCATGTTTAAGGCAGAAAAGTTCGACCCGCAGGCCTGGGTGGCTTTGTTTAAAAAAGCCGGCGCCAAATACGTAGTGCCCGTTGCCGAGCATCACGATGGGTTCGCGATGTATAAAACTTCGCTATCCAAATGGAATGCCTTTGATATGGGCCCGCACCGTGATGTAGTGGGAGAACTTGCCGCAGAGGTAAAAAAGCAAGGCCTTGTTTTTGGTTTATCATCGCACCGAATCGAGCATTGGTTTTTTATGAATGGCGGTAAGAAATTTGACTCAGATGTGCTCGATCCTAAATTCAATGATTATTATGGCCCTGCGCATGAGGAAAATGAAACCATGTCGCCAGAGTATATGAATGATTGGCTGATGCGCGACATCGAACTAGTGAATAACTACCAACCCCAACTGGTTTGGTTCGACTGGTGGATAGAGCAGCCTGCGCTAACGCCCTACCGCAAATCGTTTGCTGCGTTTTATTATAATAAAGGGTTAGATTGGAACAAAGGCGTTGTTATCAACTATAAAAACAGCTCCTTCCCTGATGGGGTTGCGGTGCTTGATCTGGAGCGGGGTAAACTGGGCACCATTCGGCCACAAGCCTGGCAAACGGATGATGCCATCGGCAACCAATCGTGGGGCTATACGACCACCAATACCTTTAAAGACGCCCGCTATGTGGTGACTAATTTGATTGATATAGTAAGTAAAAACGGCAACCTGCTGTTAAACATCGGCCCAAAAGCCGATGGTACTATTACCGATGGCGAAACACAAACGCTGTTGGGCACCGGCAAGTGGCTTGAGGTTAATGGCGAAGCCATATACGGTACCCGCCCATGGAAGGAATATGGTGAGGGGCCAACCAAATCTGCAAGTGGCTCGTTTGCTGATCAGAAAGAACCGTTTACCTGGCGAGATGTGCGTTTTACTACTAAGGGCGATGCCTTATACGTTATTGCTTTAGGATTGCCGGACGGACAACTCGCCATAAAAGCTTTGGGAATGAAAGCAGGGAATGGAAAAATAGCAGGTATTAAGTTGTTAGGCGGAGGGGACGTGGTATGGAAACAAAAGGATGAAGAATTGGTCATTCAGCCTTCAAAAAGCTACCCGTCACAATTTGCGGTAAGTTATGTGGTGTCATTCGTGCACTAAATATGCCGATTCTGTTATTTTTGCAGCTTCAATATATAACAAGGCAACACGCTATTTGGAAACGTTAAAAATTTGTAAAGTGATTAAAGTAAAAACCAGGCAACTACTATTTATCATCCCATTTCTATTTCTTTTTACCTCATGTGATAAGCGGCAAAGTACCGCCGAAGAATTGGTACGAAATTATTTAAATGAACACCTGGCAGATCCGGGCAGCTACAAAAGCCATGGATTTTCGGAAGTTGTTAAATTAAAAGACAGGATGTTTCCGGGAGCAAAAGCACCACTGCGAGCCTACGGACGATGGGAAATAGTGCATACCTATAGTTTTAAAAACTTAAACGGCGCACCTGTTACCGAAACTAAGGTTTTTGAGATTGACAGCGCATTTACATATGCACAGTGCTGTTATGCTAAAATGTCGGATATAAGGTAGCCGAAATTAATGTTGTCATCGCTTGTTTAAAGGCTGCCGCGTTTGGTAAATTAAAGTATGTTCAAATTCAAGCAATTTAGTGTAGACCAAACTGGTTGCGCCATGAAAATAAACACAGATGGCGTATTGCTTGGCGCTATGGTCTTAGCTGAAAATCCATCGTCGATATTGGATATTGGAACGGGCACCGGGGTTATAGCTTTGATGTTGGCACAACGATTTACCAATGCGCATATTGATGCGGTTGAAATTGATACATCCGCAGCTAAAACAGCCGGCAATAATTTTGCAAATTCGCCATTCAGTGTCCGGATGACCGTTTTCCCTGCCAGCATTCGGGCTTTCTTTGATGAACATCCCGTTAAAAAGTATGACCTTATTGTATCTAATCCGCCATTTTTTATTAACTCGCTGGAATCACCAAAAGCAAAAACAACACTGGCAAAACATACCGATACGGATTTTTTTGAAAGCTTGGTGAAAGATGTATCTGCACATTTGTTGCCGACTGGAGCCTGCTGGTTTATTTTACCTGTACAGACCGTTGCACTGATAAAGTCGCTAGCCATTCAAAATGGAATGTATTTGCAAAAGGAGATCAGTATACGGTCGTTCGGACATTCAGAGCCGCACAGGGAGATAGTGTGTTTTGGGTTTGAAGAGAAGACAACCGAGATAACTAACATAACTATTTACGAAGCCGCAGGAGTTTACACCAGCGAATACAAAATATTGTTGCAGCCATTCTTCCTGAATTATTAATATTTGTCAATGACCAAAATAGGCCTCATTTCCGACACTCACAGCTATCTTGACGATGCAGTTTTTAAACACTTTGAAAAATGTGATGAAATTTGGCATGCCGGCGATTTTGGAAGTATTGAAGTTGCCGATAAGCTGGCGGCGTTTAAGCCGTTTAAAGGTGTTTACGGCAATATTGATGGTGGCGATATCCGTAAAACCTACCCCGAAAACCTGCGGTTTAAATGCGAAAATGTGGATGTATGGATTACCCATATCGGCGGCTATCCTGATAGGTACAGTCCGCTGGTAAAACCGGAGATTTATACCAACCCGCCCCAGCTGTTTATCTGCGGGCACTCGCATATCCTGAAAGTTATTTACGATAAGAAAATCAACTGCCTGCACATTAATCCCGGCGCTGCGGGAAAACAGGGCTGGCAAAAGGTGCGCACGCTAATCAGGTTTGCAATTAATGTGGATAAAATACAGGATTTGCAGATTATTGAGTTAGGGGGAAAGTAGTTTGTGGTTGCCGTTGTACAGTTTGCAACCGTTTTAACTGCCAACTGCGTACTCAATACTGCCAACTTGCTAAAGCAGGTTTGCCTTAGCATTCTCCATCTCAAAAACAGAATCGATAAGTAACCCTTTCTGTTTTCCGGCCATCACCGCCAGCACATCACAGCGCTCATTTTCAGGGTGCCCATTGTGACCGCGTACCCACACAAATTTTACCTTATGCAGCTTGCTTATTTCGAGATAGCGTAACCAAAGATCTTTATTTTTTTTGCCGGCAAAGCCTTTTTGCAGCCAGCCGTTCACCCATCGTTTTTCGATGGCGTCGATAACATATTTAGAGTCGGAAAAGATTGTAACATCCTGGTTGAGCGATTTTAAAGCTTCAAGGCCTTTAATAACGGCCAGTAATTCCATACGGTTATTGGTAGTTTTACGGAAACCCTCCGAAAGCTCTTTGTAATGTTTACCCGAACGTAAAATTACCCCGTAACCACCCGGCCCCGGGTTACAGCTTGATGCACCGTCTGTAAAAATTTCAATCATATGCCCCCTAGCCCCCTGAAGGGGGAACAAAATTAAGTAAAATTAAACGTTTTAATAATTAAAACGGCATTTTTTACTCCCCCTTTAGGGGGCTGGGGGGCCTAATTTCTTCCGCTTCAACCTTAACGAATTTCCAATTACCACCACGTCGCTAAAGGCCATGGTGAATGCGCCAACCATCGGATTTAAAAAGCCCAGTGCTGCTACAGGGATAGCTATTATGTTGTATGCAAATGCCCAGAAAAGATTTTGTTTGATGGTAAGCAGCGTGTGGCGGCTTACCTGTAAAAATTTGATAACCGAATGCAGGTCGGTGTTTAAAAGCACAACCCGTGCAGATTGTATGGCTACCTGGCTGGCGTCATTCATTGATACACCAACGTCGGCCTGGGTTAGGGCAGGGGCATCGTTTATGCCATCGCCTATCATTATAGTTTTGCCTTTTTGCTTGTAGATGTCTATCACTTTCAGTTTTTCATCAGGCAGCTTTTCGGCGTGCACATCGGTGATGCCAATTTGCTGTGCAACTTTTAAGCACCTGGCTTTTTTATCGCCGCTTAATAAAACAGGGATAATACCCATTTTTTTTAGTTGAGCAATAAGGGCCGCTGCGTCAGGCTTTATTTCGTCATCAACATCAATTTGAGCCAGCAATTTTTGGTTTTTATAGAGCGACAGGTTAAATCCACTTTCGTCGGTAGCCTTTCCTGAGCCTAAAAAATAATGATTGCCTTCCACATCCTCGGCACGCATGCCCAGTCCTTTTTCTTCCTTAACAGCCTTTAAAATTACTTTGGCCATCGGTAATGTTTTCAATTCACTTACCAGCGATTTTGCAATCGGGTGATTTGAGCGCTCCTCAATTGCCATTATGACGCCACGTACCAGTTCCGGATTTATTTTACCTGCAATTTTTATATCATTAACCCGGAATTTCCCGGTAGTAAGCGTACCTGTCTTATCAAATACCACGTATTTAGTGTTTGCTACTGCTTCAATAGTGTCACCGCCCTTTATCAGGATGCCATTTTTTGCCGCACGACCCAGACCCACCATCACGGCAGTAGGAGTGGCCAGGCCCATTGCACAGGGACACGAAATTACCAGTACAGCAATGGCATTCATTAAAGCCGTTTGCATACCGGTATGCCCGGCAAAATAAGTAAGCACAAATGTTAGCAGAGAAATCAGGATAACAGCCGGCACAAATACAGCGGCAACTTTATCACCCAGTTTTTGTACCGGTGGTTTTGCCGCCTGTGCTTTTTTCATCAGGTCAATTATTTGGGACAGTATAGTATTTGAACCAACCTTGGTTGCCAGCATCCTGATATTGCCATGCTGAACAATTGTGCCACCAATAACAGAACTGTACTTTTCTTTTTCAACCGGGATACTTTCGCCCGTGAGCATACTTTCATCAACTGATGCATTACCAGAAAGCACCTCGCCATCCACAGGTATTTTATCTCCCTGGTTCACCTGTAAAGTGTCGCCGGGGCGCACTTCTTTTGCGCTGATAATTTCAATTCCACCGTTAATCACGCGGTTGGCATTTACCAACTGAATCTTTATCAGATCTTTCACCGCCGAGGTGGTTTGTGTAACAGACCGCTTTTCCAACACATTACCCAGCAATACCAGCGTAATAATAGCGGCACAGGTTTCGTAAAACTCGTAGTGCTCGCCTAAATTTTCAATTGTGCCAACCAAACTGTAAATAAATGCGGCTGTCGAACCCACAAATATCAGCACATCCATATTTGGCACACCACCGCGTATTGAATTGAAAGCGCTTTTGCCAAAATGCAGGCATCCCACCAGGAAAACAGGCAGACAAAGTAGTAACTGAACAATTGGGTTGTGCAGAAAGTGCCAGGGCAAAACCATGTGCAATAAAAGAGGAGCAGTAAGTACGGCGCAGAAAACAAATTTATTCTCTATTTTTTCGTAGAATGGTGTTATTTGGGTTGCCGGGTCGTCGACCACCTTAAAGCCGAGACCCTCAATGTCTTTAATTATACCGGGAAGCGCGATGTGGTCGTTATTCGAAAACTTCACCTCCTCGCCGGCAAAATCAACCAAAATATTTTGCAGTCCTTTCTTCTCCAAAAGTTTATGAATACTCAGGGCGCAATTGTTACAATGCATCCCCGTCACGTTTAATTCAACCAATTGCTCTGCCATGGTACAAAGCTATATATGTTTAAAGTTTTAAGGGTAAGTAGATTGTAATTTTAGTTGATAGAGTTGAATTGGGTTGATTAAGTTTACAAAGTTGTTACGGAGGCAGGCGCCGACATTCAAACTTTACAACATTTAAACCTCGCAAAAACTAAATCAAAAAAAGACTTTGCAAATCAGCCGGAGATTCTTATTTTTGCAAACTCCAAAACGGTAGATGTAGCTCAGTTGGTTAGAGCATCGGTTTGTGGTACCGAGGGTCGTGGGTTCGAGCCCCATCATTTACCCGGATAGCCTCTCATGAAAATGGGAGGCTTTTTTTGTGTCATATAGATATATTTGTGTCAAAAAAAACATCCTGCAATGAAACCTATATGTCTTATTACATTTGTAGCATTATTTGTTTGCGGATGCAAAAAAGCGAATAATTTGCCGATAATCCCCAGTTTGCAGGTTCGAATACACCTTAAGGTCTTGAATCCATTTATTGATCATCTTCATGCAGATTATATGTTTTAGCAATGAGATATAAAGAATCGAAAATTTCTTTGGCTTGATGCGATGTCGTTAACTTCACACTGAAATTTACGCTTCCCCGATAATGCTTAAGATTGTTATTTGAGCATTTTTTCTGAATATGGTGTAATATCGGTTTAATTTTTATTTAAGTATGTCCCTAAACTATGCCTCATAAATCCGTCAGCGAAGGTGATCCCTCGGTCGTTATCATCTGCCCGAATTGCAGTATTCCATTTTCAGTAATTCCTGGGCCTCGTGACTTCTTGTATCCGAAAGATAATGCGGAGATATTTCGTCTCATCAGCGGCAAATTTAACCTCTTTATATGCCCTGTTTGTAAAGCGTCTGTTCATCTGGTTACTGAGATTTCTGTTTTGAATAGCGGTAGTGGTAAGGGTTTTGTTTTTAGCAGTGACGTTGGTCGCGAAGTCGAAAATCCGGTACTGCAAAACTTGACGGATGAACTTGAATTTCGATTTCAGCTTAGAAATTGGGTCGTCGCTGATTTAAAGCCACTATTCTCCAGCTTCGACATATCGAAAAGTAATGGCATAATGGATCGAAAAAGCTATACTCCGTTTGAATTGCAAGGAATGTTAGCACTCTGCGGGGGATATCTGGGCGTAAGATTCGAAGCAAAAGATGAGTTTGGTGAGCCTGTGGCTATTGAAGAGGTCTATCAACAAATTGTGCTTTCGACAATCGGAGAGCTCATCAGGGAATGCATGACGCGAAATGAGATCGCTGCTTTATTCTTACGTATGGAATCAGGAATTCCAAGTGCTTGTTTTACAGAACAAGTGTTAACCAAGATGGCTGATAATTGTGCTGGTATTCCCGAGGGTGTTCACTGGCAGGACGTCAAAGCGTTGTGGATTTGCGAATACGCCTTTGCTATAGGTTGCTTTTTGGCGGGAAAGAAAAATCCGCGTGTCGACGATTTCGTCATGAAGGTGCTGTTTGTATGGAAACACGAGGCTTCCATTAAAGAAAATTATCCAACTGACTTTGGCCAGTTGATACTAAATGCCGAAATACTGGAATTATTTGTTGGAGCTGATGTGGTGATTGACCGCTGTTTGGATATCGTTTTTGCGGCTGCGGCCAATGAGCAGGCTATTCATTTGAGCCGCCTTTTAGAGATCATGAAACACTATGGTTGGTCGCAGCGTTTAGGCAATGCAGCATCCAACTTTACCCGTTTGATGAACGGCAGTGGTGAGCCGATCAAGCCTTCTACTGATTTATATACGTTGCTTGAACTGGACGTACAAAAAGCTGGTGATATGGCGGTCCTTCATCACAATGCAGATATCTTGCATACTTATCTTTGCATGCTGCTGCGAAGCTTCAATTTCGGGACAGCTATGGAGTTGTCGGTAAAAGTACTGGATGCGTATGAAGCTCAGGGTTTTTGGGTGGCGTATATGATTACGCACATTGCCGTGACGAAAGCTTACCGTGTTAATCTGTCTTCACAACTCATTGCTGATATCGTCCACAATACAGAGAATATATTTGCCGGAAAACTTTCGACATTGCCTGGTTCGTTAGAGGTCGCTTATTATATTGAGGCTTCTCATTTTTACGCCGACGCTGGCACGAAACAAGCACTTCACTTTTGCCGACTGGCCGAAACCCGCCTGTTAAGTAATGATGTTGACGAAAAAGAGAAGGCTTACTGGCATCAGGTTCTGATACCGCGCCAGATGACTTTGTATAAACGTACAGGAAATTATAAAAAAGCAATAACGCTCGGACGCAAACAACTGAAACTGCAAGCGGGGGATTTTGGCCTGGAGATGATCTTGGCTGAAGTTTATATTATCGCCAATATTAGCAAGGAGGCGCTGCCTTTGTTATTGCCTTACGAAAAAAGTAAAGCCGTTACTGATGTTCAGCATTATCTGATTATTACACTGATTGCCTGGGCCTATATCAGGGAACAGCAGGAAGAACAGGCCTATTTACAGTTGTCAATCGCCTTCAGGGAGATGAAAGAAGCTCAAGATGCCCTAAAGTTCCAGATGTTCAATATCTTCTTAATGCTATCGGACAAATATATTGACCAGTTAGAAGCTGAACAACAAGCACTAACAGAAGTAGAAGCCTGGGTCGGTTCTACCAGTAATCTCCACAAGCAAATGACAATTGTGCTGTTGTTTTCCAAGTACCTACGTGATAAGGAATTGGACAAGGCGCGGCAACTCTCTTTGCAACATCCGGATATCTTATTAGGTCAGGATTGGAGGGCTATGTACTATGCATTGGTATTTCATTTTGAAACAGGAGATTTCGAAACGGCGGCCTCAAAATTCTTGCTTACTTTAAGAACACTGAACCAAGAGATTCCAGCCCAAGATAACGCGGAGTTTGCTGCTGCGTGGCTGACATCCGTTAATGAGATGCAGGAACAACTTGTCCATATAGCTTACCACCTTTATGAGCTTAACCTGCTTCCTTTGCAAGCTTTATTGCTTGCTGTGGACCTGAAATATGGTCAGGAGATCGCGGTAAAGATTGCTCAGCGGCGTAAGAGGATAAGCCAAGAAAGGCTCACCGAAGAACTTTCTAAAAAAGCACCGGATACTGACATCTTTGTCGTATTTGAATTGGGACCGTATGTTCATTTACTGCATTTTAACAGTAACAGCGGCAGGTTGCAGCTATTTCCAGAACTTTTTGAGGTGGAAGCCATCGCTAAAATAGAAGCCCAGGTGGTCCGGGCTTTTAAGTATGTATCTCCCGGTTTTCCGGAATTTTTGGATCAACAGCTTCGGTCTTTCAATACGATGCTAGCTCAACTTTATAAAACAGTGGTTAATTGTTTAGGTAGTACGACAAAACATATTCATTTTTGCCCGGGACGGGCATTCGCAAATCTGCCATTGCAATTACTTCGAAGTGACCAAGGTCAGTATTTGATGGAAGTGTATAATGTTACGCAGGTGCCTAATGTGACGATATTGAGCCATTTGAAATCTACCACCAAGCGAGAAGGTCAGGTTATGGTTGTTTCGGTACCAAAGGCGAATGATGACTATGTACAACGAGTCCAAACACATGAAAAGATTTTGGCGGACTTTAAAAGTATGGGCAAAGAAACTGTTTCTGCGTTAGGTACTGAAGCGACACTGAAAGTGGTGATGACCAAACTCAAGCAGGCAGACGAAGTAGTTTTTCTCTGTCATGGTGCATCTGGTAATAGCACTGAAGGCCGGGGTATATGTTTGGCTTATCGGAAACATCTTCCACCGCCAATAATGACTACTGGTCACCATCAATTTCTTAAAAACTTTCTGTTGACCTGGAAAGATTTGGAGCGACTTAAAAACACGCCTGAACTTTTTGTGTCAATGGCTTGTTCAAGCGGCTTGGTGACCATTCAAAAAGGTGGGATACATCAAGGGCTGGAACAGGCGGTCTTTGCTAAAGGTACTTTAACAATGATCAGCCCCCAATGGGATATTCACAACGAAGCAGCAATCTTTTGGCTGGAGCAATTTTACCAATTTCGCGCCGAAGCTGTCAGCCGTGGAGATGCCTATCGTTTGGCTTGTCTGGCCGTAAGGGATCGGTTTGCGCATTTTTATTTTTGGGCACCTTTTGTAATAAAAGGCGTAATTTAGCCTTATGGAAAAAATGATCGAACAAATTAGTCAATTGAACAGGTCCGAAGTAATTGAAGCCGCGTTGTCGGTCAGTGCGATTGTTGCCGGCGATGTAGCTGAAGAAACGGATAACAACGATGCGGAGCTTTATCTGGCGCATATGGACGAAATTGAAGAGTTTGCTCGTGTTATACTTATTAATACGGCTGAGCAATCCGTAGAATACCGCGATATGGTCAGTAAGATTATCAAGACAAGCGGCAAGAAGAATGTCGTTCTTACTCCCGAACTAATCGTTTCACTGGCGGGAATTGGGGTGATAGCTTTACATATTTTGTTCAAAAAGCCCTTGAGCGAGGATATTAAATACACTGACAGCACCGGCAAGAAAATTGAGATCAAAAGAAAGTATAGTAATGACACTAGTCTTTTGGCAACCCTGATGCGCAAGATCATCCGCTAGGTATGGGCATCACAGATTTTCTCGGAGAAGGGCTATTTCTTTGACGATATTGCAACCGCCCCAGCAAGATTTTAAGCAATCCGTCTTCTGGCAATTGAATAGGTTTAACGAAAAACTGACTGAGGTTTCCGGGCCTCAAAAAATTTAATATAGATAAACACGCAATAGTTTTGTGGTTCGACCTTGCACCATTACCGTCCTCAAATTCGTGCTATTTTTTTTAAATCAGCTATAAAGTTATTTGAAAATAGCCCCATTATCGACCCTTAAAGAGGTAGTCAGTTTTTGATTGCCTCTTTTTTTATTTAATATAACTTTTTGTATATTAATGCATTAACAGTCGTTTTTGCCTCCAAAAACGCAGTTCGAAGTTGTTGATGTTTTTTAAGGTTTTTCTTTAATCATAAATGAAAAGCGAATAATTTGCCAATAATCGCCAGTATGCTGGTTTGAATGCACCTTAAGGTCTTGAATCCATTTTTTGATCTTCTTCATGCAGATTATATGTTTTAGCAATCAGGTATTGGGAAAATATACAAGCTTCTGTTTTAAACTGGGAATGGACATGAACCAACTTGTATAGCTTTGAAATATTTTTATAAAATATTTCAATTACTTTTATGCAGACAACTTTAATCATCACATCAATGGAAAAAATCGACGACAAAAAACAGCCCGGAAAGTATACAGTTATTGCATGGGCTGGTTTATTAACAGGTACACTTGATGCTGTGGCGGCTATCCTGTCGGCTCACAAAATGCCGGCCGCAACCGTTTTTAAATTTATTGCAAGCGGAGTATTCGGGAAAGCTGCATTTGCCGGGGGATTTGAAATGGTTGTCGCAGGGATTTTTTTTCACTACCTGATAGCTTATTCAATTACGGCTGTCCTTTTTGTCATGTACCCCATGTTTATCTCATTTTTAAAGAACAAATATGTGGTTGCTGTTGTGTTCGCGCTGATTGCCTGGCTTATCACCCACTTAGTCATAGTCCCTTTAAGCCGCATTGGCTGGAGTCACATGGAAATTGGTGGAATAGCCATCGGATTGGGAATTTTAATTATAACCATTGGCCTGCCAATTGCGCTGATTGCGGACAGGTATTTTTCTAGTAAAAAGTATGAAGGCCACTATAAATTATAAAAACGACCATACAATAATTTTTAGACCGGTTCGAGATTCGCACGATCAACGTGTTCAAATCCGGGCTATTTTCTGTAAATCAGCTATAAACTGATTCGTAATTAGCCCCATTACCGACCCAAATTCTAAAAGTCTTTTTACAGTTGTAAAAGGGCTTTTTTTATGCCCTCAGGGCAGATTTTCGATAAAAATTATAATTCGTCAGGTGAAACCATGTGTTGTGATGCCTGCGAATAAATGAATGCGATCATTATACTAACTGATGATCATCACGATTAAAGTATAATTTGCGTTCGTTTTACTTCGGGTTGCACCTCCGAACGTTTAGCGATCAGTTGGACAGGTGGCGTATCCAAGGTGCTGATGACCACGATCAGTGGAAAGTTTGACTGCGGTCATTAATTAAACCAGTCAAATTCAGGTTCTTTGATGAAGGAGTTCATTCAACGAAAAAATGTCATGAAAAAGATATTGGTGCTCACTGATTTTTCTGCTAACGCAACTTGCGCCGCAGAAGCCGGATTAATGCTCAGCGGGAAGTTGCATACTGACCTGTTATTATTCAATACCTATATTGACTATGCAACAATGTCATCCTATGGAGGTGCCGGATGGATTATAGACGAGTTTACAGAGCGAAAAAAGAGCAGCTTGCGCGGCTTGGAATCACTAACAGAAGGCCTGGAATACTTCAGCTGTGAGTTGGAGCCCGATAACCGTAAACCTGTTATATCTTTCGAATTAAACGACTGCTCCCTGGAAATGGATGTAGCCGATATATTGGTTAAAAACGAGGTTGAACTAATTGTTATGGGCGCGCGTTCGCATGACCGGGATGACGCCTTATACGGAGATGACACCAATTCAATAGTAAACCATGTCACCCGGCCGGTGCTTATTGTTCCTGCAAAAACCGACCTAAAACAAATACGCAAAGCGGTATTCGCAACAGATTTTGATGAGGCGGACTTTAAGGCGATTCATTACCTGGTAAAGCTGGGTAAACTCTTCCATTATCAACTTGAAATCATTCATGTGATTAAACCCGATCAGAAAGCGGCAGGTCAAAGCGCCAAAGCACTTGCTTTCAAAGAAAAGCTTACCAAATTGAAATACCAGGGATTAACTTATCACGAAGCCGGAGGGGAGGACGTAATTAACAGGTTGAATCATTTATGTACCGAAACCGGGGCCGGGCTGTTAGCGCTATTGCATCATCAGCGCCCATTTTTTGCCCGGCTGTTTACACATAGTAAAACTAAAAAAGCCCTGTCCGAACTGAAGGTGCCCCTGCTGGTATTTCCTTCCAAAATGAATTAGTAAATGAGTATTATTTAATTGGGGCATAGGATGGCAGTGATAAGCAAAATATCGCTTACAGGTACATCCCATGGCTCAAATCATTTATAGGTTATTCAAGCCGTGTGGCGTCACTAACAACATTCCATCCGGTCAATAAAGATCGCATTGTTTTTTAACCGGGGATGCTGCTCAGGCTTTTCATCGCCATAGCCCAAAATAATGGCCAGCTGCACTTCTTCTCCACGCGGCACTTCCAATTTGTGCAAAACAGGTGTTTGTTCAATATATTTCGCAAACCCGATAGGGCAGCTATCCAATCCTAGCGATTTTGCCGCCAGCATTATGTTTTGTGCGCACATACCGATATCAAGCCCGGCCCATTCATCATCTTTTGGCGCGGTGATAAAAATAACAACCGGTGCACCATGAAATATAGGGTCTTCACCTTCCAGTCCAATTGATCCGGGTGAAAAATGTAAAAGAGCTTTGATTGCTTTTATCGGATGTTTGATTGCGGCTTTTAGCACTACTTTCGAAGTGATTTTTGCAATTTCTCTTGAAAACAAAGCAATCGTATCCTTGTGGGTAACAATATAAAATCTCCACGGCTGCCCATTCATGGCCGACGGCGCCATCCGGCCCGCATCAATTATCTTTTCAAGAATATCGTCACTTATTATGTCAGGCAGGTATTTCCTAACCGCTCTTCTTTCAAAGATCGTTTTCAAAGTTTCGGTGGAGGCCACGTGATTTACTGTTGTTGATTTCATGGTTTTATGAATTCGGCGTCCTCAAACTGGTTCAAAAAATTTCCGGAAAGATGCCCTCTCCCGGCGGCGGAAAATTGTACGGCGATATTTCACCAGGCCGTTCCTCTGGCTTTACAAAGGGGGCTTCAACCGGGGTACCTGGCGTAGCTGGTTCAACCAGTGGCTTTACTTCCGGTTTCGGTTGTACCGGGGGGCTTTGGGTATTGGAGTATCGCCATTTTTTTTGCTGGTCATAACTGAGATTTTACCTGCAAAGTAATTGAAGATAAAACTGTTAGTGCATGATAAGAATCAGTGTTCGGAATGATGCTCGTCACAATTGAAAAAGCCGACCTTGTTAAACTTATATCGTGGCTTACGTGAATTTGCCTGAATAGCTGCAATGAGCCGTTATGATTGAGGGCAACAAAATAAAAGCAGGCTATGTAATAATTTTTCCATCTTCCATCCGGATGGTTCGGTCGGCCCGTTTAGCAAAATCCGGATCATGGGTTACTACCACAATAGTCTGTTTGTTTTCCTGGCAAATGTCTTTAAAAATTCCAAAAACAACATCGCTGTTCTTTTTATCCAGATTTCCTGTGGGTTCATCACCCATAATGATTAACGGGTCGTTGATAAGCGCACGCGCAATAGCCACACGCTGCTTCTGGCCACCGCTCAGCTGACTCACATTTTTCAGGGCCTGGTCATATATTCCTAACATTTTTAAATGCTGCATTGCCTTTTGTTCCACCAGTTCGTTAGTGTATTTACCCAGTTTCATGGCTGGCAGCATCACATTTTTCAGCACATTAAATTCTTCAATCAAGTAATGAAATTGAAATACAAACCCGATCTTTTGATTACGTACGATGGCAAGTTCAGCGTCATTTTTTCGACGAAGTGCTTCATCGTTTAATAATAATTCGCCTTCATAATCTGTATCCATAGTGGATAAGATATACAGCAATGTTGATTTGCCACAACCTGATTTGCCTGTAATTGAAACAAAACTTCCGCGGCCGATAGAGAAACTGATATCTGTAAGCACACGAAAACGCACCGGATCTAAAAAATACTTATTGATATTGACCGCTTGTAAAATCGTTGTTTCCATTATTTCCCCCTTATAATTACAACCGGATCAACCTTTGCCGCCTTGCGGGCCGGAAACAACCCGGCTAAATAAGTTGTAGTAAGCGCGAAGGCTATGCCAATTAAATAATAGCTGACCCCGAAATCAACCGGGTAGGTCTTGATAGTTGGCAATGCGGAAGTTTCGAATGGGATATGGCTGATAATAAGCGATAAACAATACCCCAATAGTATCCCAATAATGCCGCCAATTACCCCGAGCACCATGGATAACCGGATAAATATCGCTTTAACATCTTTACCCGAAAATCCCGTGGCTTTTAATATTGCGATTGAATCCATTTTTTCATAGATCAGCATATTCAATATATTGTATATCCCAAACCCGGCGACGATCAGCAAGGTCACACTCACGCTGTAAGCTATCGTATTTCGTACGGTGGTGCCGGTTTCAAACTGGGCATTGGCGGTTTGTACATCAGTTGCACTTACATCAAATAGCCGGGCATATTCCTTTGCAACTGCCGGGGCAAGCGCTATATTCTTTAATTTTACCTGTATGTCAGTAATGTAGTTTGCCGGCTTGCCTTGCAGTTTTTGGGCGGTCTGTATCGAGGTAAAACTTTGCACATCGTCTACTTCGGCTATTCCGAACTGCACCAGGCCTACAATTTTTAACATTGCCCTGTCTCCATCAGGCGTTGTAACCTGTATCACATTCCCTATCTTAACAATGAGCTTATCTGCAAGCCCCTTTCCAATTATTATACTGTTGCTTACTGTACCCAAATCGGCAATAGAACCGGCAATTATATTATCATTCAAATGAAATAGCTTCTGCTCCAGGTCAACATCCACCCCATCAATTATACCTGACAATTGGATGGTGCCGCTTGTAAAAAACACAGTTGTGCTTATTTTGGGGGCAACGTCAATAACCCGGTCATCTGCCCTGATGGTTTTGATAATGCGGCCTGCGTTATAAATTTGCTTTCCCTCGTCCTTTGGTTTTACCGATAGTATGAAGTTCTTGAATCCGGCATATTCGGTTGCCCTGTTAACAGGTTGAGTTTTTGAAGGTGCAATGGCATTGTACAGCCTGATGTGCGGGGTGCGATTAATTATCAGGCTATCTAACATTTTGTTTAAACCAGTCATAAAGCTAACAAGCGCTATAAAAGTGGCAATGCCAAAAGTAACGCCCGCAGCAGCCACTATTGATTGCTTCAGGCGTGCCATCAACAGGGCAAGGGCAATATTTAAAAGCAGTCCTGTTTTCATTTATTCGGGTTTATAAATGGTCTCCTGTATACCCAGTCCCTTCAATATCTCCACATTACTTTCGTCCTGCGCGCCGATTGTCACTTTTCTTTTAACACCATTTTTTAACCATATGCAATTGTCCCTATCCAGGTAAGCCCTCGGTATAAGAACAGCGTTTTTTTTAACGCTGACAACGATATTGACCTCCGCCGTTAAATTAGGGTAAAGTTTCCCGGGAGGGTTCAAAAACACAGCTTCAACCTTAAATGTGCGCGACCGCTCATCCATAATCGGATAAATTTTACTAACCCGGCCCCGGAATGATTGGCCCTTATAGCTGTCCATGGTAATTTCAACCTGCTGATCTTGTTTAACCTTTGTAATATCCTTCTCATCAACATCCATCTCCAGGTAAAACTGATTGGGTTTTCCTAAAATACCGAGCGCGGTTTGAGTGGTGATCAGCTCGCCTTTATTTTGAATCGCATCGAATACTTTTCCGTCAATTTCACTTTTAATTAAGTAATCTGTTTGCCGCTTTTTTGAAATGTTATAATTAATCTCAGACAGTGCCAGATCGTTCATGAGTTGCTTTTTCAATTGCGCCAGGCTTTTAGCTGCCGCATCATAATTTATTTTTGATGTAGTAAATGCCAGGTGGCGCTGATCAAAATCTAAAAGGGTGCCTATATTTTGCTCCCATAAATTCTTTTGACGGTAATAAAAGGACGAGTCGAGTTGATATTTTTCTTTAGCCGCCTGCACCTGGTATTTGGCTTCCTGCAGTCGTTCAGAGTCGGACTGACTGTTTGCCTTTGTAAAATTTAAGGTCTGGCGGGCATTATCTGCATTTAATACGGCCTCGCGATTTTCCAATACAAAAAGTAAGTCGCCTGTTTTAACCATATCCCCAGGCTCTATATTGATTTTTTTAATAATCCCCGGCACCGTTGATAGTACGGTGTACTGATTGTTTGCCTTAACATTTGCAGAAGCATACAACGATACAGTGATGTCCTTTACAACGGCGTTAGTATGATCTTTTTTAGCTGAACATGCACTGATAAAGAATATAAGAGCAATAAAATAGTTAGTCACCTTCATTTCATTGTAATTTACATCATCGGATATCACAGATAAGGTACCAGGGCATTTTTATTTACTGATGGCATGCAGTCCAGGTGAAAACGACGTCACATTCAATGTTTTCACTGCCTGTATTTCTCCTTAACCGCTAAAAAATGGAACCGGGGTCCCCGGGCTCCATAATGTGCCATTGTCATCCTCGAAGGAATTCCCCCGCACATTTACCGAAACAGGAATAAATTCCATCCATCGGGTAAAACAAACTTAGGTTTTAACTTGGTGGCGACGTGTGAAGCTGGTCACTATTTTACCTGATATTCATCATTTCCTGTAATACCGATGCTTATAAACAAATGTCGGTTTTGTATAAAAAAAAGTCCCTTTAAATTAAACATTAGGGCATTTCTTCAGACTAAATTTGATTCACCAATTATAAATTCCTTATAAGAATGTAGTGGGCAACCAATTATTAACCGCCATGCTTCTTTCTGTCGGGATTTGCTATGTCTGCTAAAGAAATAGCAAACAGCAAATTAGCAATAAGTTGAAACCTAGAAACTAATGAAAACAATTCGATTAAATGTAAGAGTTGGGGATTTGGCTTTTTATGACGGCTAAAAAAATCATGGAACGTTGAAGCCGGCGAATTTGTCCCGCAATTAGGTAATTCATCATGCAGTATTTCAAAAACAGTAAAATTTCAGTCAAATAAATGAAAATAAGAATCAAACGGCTTTTGATCGTTTCAACGCTCCTGCTTGCGGTGTTGTCCCTTAAAGCTCAAACATTATACGTCGGCGCCAATTATCATCCCCACGATGATAAAGATCAGGAAAAAATAAAGAAGGATATTATGTTGATGAAGGCAGGCGGGTTATCTGTAGTCCGGATGGGCCACCTGGCATGGGATAGTTACGAACCATCTGAAGGCAAGTTCGATTTTAAATGGTTTGATTTTGTGATGGACATGATGAATATAGCGGGCATCAAAGTAATACTTGATATCGCCATTCGTCCGGCACCTATCTGGCTGCATCATAAATACCCCTCGATAAATATTGTCGATGCCAATGGAGATATGCATTATCCCAATCATCGTTACATGGAGGATATCGGAGACCCGATGTATCAGAAATATGCTTTGCGCTATGCTGATACGCTTACAAAACGGTATGGAAATCATCCGGCATTACTGGCTTTTGGCATCGACAATGAATCAGGAGACGGCCCGATTTCATACTCGGA
This sequence comes from Mucilaginibacter flavidus, assembly GCF_024055575.1. Taxonomy (GTDB): domain Bacteria; phylum Bacteroidota; class Bacteroidia; order Sphingobacteriales; family Sphingobacteriaceae; genus Mucilaginibacter; species Mucilaginibacter flavidus. The sequence continues at coordinate 81,118 of NZ_JAMXOE010000009.1, forward strand.
GACTGTGCGGCAGCGCTTCATCACCTGGTTGAAAAATAAATATTTAACGTTGGATAGTTTAAACAAGGCATGGGCCATGCAACGCTGGTCGAGAAGGCTCAACCAGTTTGAAGAAATTGGTTTGCCTGTTGCGACCCACAATACCGATGTGCCCGAACGTATGCTTGATTTCAGGCGTTTTGTTTCTGATGAGGTCAACCAGTTGCTTTTTAAAGTGATTGCCGTGGTTAACACCAACGCGCCAAATGCCTTAACTAATACAAACGCCTGGTATTATAGCTCGTTAAAATATTTCGACTATTCACAGATTGCCTATTCCGGCAAAATGGCACGTGAAGGGGCAGGCTTTTATCCCGGGAATTCGTTAACAACCAATTGGGGGGTGATGAACGCCTTGTTTGGAATATCCCGTATTCAGTTTGAAAGTACAAACCCTTTCTGGTGCAGTGAGTTTACAACAATGACGGCGGTGCCAAATTCCATCAGAAAATCGGCCTATGCCACGCTCATGTATGGCAATCAAATGGTTTGCGGATGGACCTGGCAAAGCATGTGGGCAGGCGAAGAACAATACCTGGAAGGGATGCTTGATTGGGATGGAATTCCGAACCGCAAATATGAGGAGTACAAAAAGATAGCCACCGAGTTTAAAAAGATCGAAAAATTCTTTCCTTATAAGGCCAGTCCCGAAGTTGGCTTAGCATTTTCATTTCCCAGCCAGATAGCCAGCAGCTATTTTCCCGAGGCACAGGATCAACAATTACAGGCCTGTTGGAATCTGTTTTATTACCGCAACATGGATTCCCGCGTTGTTGAAATCAGTAAAAGCCCATTAAATTATAAATTACTTTTTGTGCCCGGTGTAACTGTGATGGATGAAACAACAGCCAACAAAATTCGGGATTTTGTAAAAAACGGCGGAACGGTTGTTATGACACGCAATTCCGCTGTGGTTGACGAAAGCGGGAAAGTGTTTGCATCCACTCGTCCGGGCCGTTTAAATGATGTGTTTGGCATACGGGTAGCAAGTTATGAAGAGACAGAACAGATGAACGAAATCTCCCGTGCAGGGTTGAAAGGCAAAAAAATTGAATTAAATTATAAAGGAAAAACTATTGGAACTGAATCGACCCGGTATGACGTTATCGAATCCAAAGGCGCTGAAGTTCTGGGAAGTATAACCAGTTTAGATAAAGATTACCCCATCATAACTTCGAATAAATACGGCAAAGGCAGGGCAATTTACATCGGATTACCTGCCGGGGGCGACGTATTGAATCCATTGCTTGATGGACTGATAGATGAGCTGGGTATTAAAAAAGGACCCCGGGCACCCGAAGGTGTTATGGCTCGTCAAATAGACGCGAAACATATCTTGTATCTAAATACTAACAGGAATGCGGTTGAAATCCAGTTGAAAGGCACTTTTAAAGGTATACTGACAGGCAAAAAATTTGTCGATAGCTTTACATTGCCGTCAGAAGAGCCGGAACTTATCGAAATTGACTGAGAGCCTTTGGAATAATAGTAGGATGAACATTTAAAGTTTCAACAGATTGGAAATAGAAATTTATATAAGTTATAATGTTTAAAAGCTTAATAAAATATTGTGGAATCTACTTTTTTTTATTGCTGTGCGCGATAAAGGGGATAGCGCAGCAAACAAGTCTTTCAAAAAGATCGAAGGACTGTTTTGATTTTACCTGGCAATTTCACAAAGGCGATATCGCTATCAAACGCGCGGTGAAAGCTGCCGGTTATGGAGGGTTAACGGATATCAACGTAAAAATTGAAACAAATAAACAAGCCGTTATTGCTTATACTGATGTGGATAAAGCAGCGATATTCAAGCCTGAAGACTGGAAGGAAGTAAACCTTCCGCATGATTGGTGTGTGGAGGGGACTTTTGTTAACGATAAGTCAATCGGGAGCGCGCCTGCTGTAAGCGGTTATTTGCCTGGTGGGATAGGCTTTTATAGAAAGGAATTTGAAATACCCGAAACCGATAAAGGAAAAAAGATCTCTATAGAATTTGACGGGATATTTAGAAACAGTACGGTTTGGGTTAATGGTCAGCTTATGGGCAATCACCAAAGCGGCTACACACCTTCAAATTATGATTTGACAGATGTTTTACGTTACGGTAACGAAGGCGAAAATGCGATTCTTGTGAAGGTGGACGCTACCGAATACGAAGGTTGGTGGTATGAAGGGTGTGGAATTTACCGGCATGTTTGGCTCAACAAAACCGACCCGGTGCATGTTGACCGATTTGGCACCTATGTTACTACACCGGTCGTTTCGCCAGCGGAAGCAGTTGTCGACATAAAAACCGATATAAAAAACGAATACGGAGTAGTTAAAAACATTACCCTCATTTCTAAGGTTGTCGACAATAAAGGCGTTGTGCTCGATACAAAAACTTCATCGCAGGCAATCAAGCCGTTTAGCACAACTGAATTTTCACAAAAAGGAGCTATTCAAAACCCCTTACTCTGGTTGCCCGAAACACCAAACCTTTATAAAGTACTGACTGAGGTTTCTGAAAATGGGATTATCGTGGACAATTATGAGACCTCTTTCGGGGTAAGGACAATCGAAATAAACCGGAATGGGGTATTTTTAAACGGAAAACTTTATCCGGTGAAGGGTACCTGCAACCACCAGGATTTTGCCGGGATTGGTGTGGCCCTTCCTGATAAAATAAACGAATACAAATTAAAGCTGCTCAAAGAAATGGGAAGCAACGCCTATCGTTGTTCCCATCATCCCCCGACTCCGGAATTGCTTGATATGTGCGACAGGATGGGTTTGCTTGTACTCGACGAAAATCGCGTGTTGTCGAGTTCTGAAGAGGGGAAAAAGGATTTGACAACCATGCTCTACCGGGATCGGAACCATCCGTCCATATTTATGTGGAGTATGGAAAATGAAGAAGGGATCCAGGGCACGATAACCGGCGCGAGGATACTTAAAACACTGGTTGACATTACGCATCAAATTGACCCAACGCGCCCTGTAACTGCTGCCATGAATCATGGACGGAACGAAGGCGGGTATAGTGATGTGCTGGATGTTGTGGGATATAACTATGGCGACAAGGGATTGGCCTATGTGAAAGACCATGAAAAATACCCCCGGCGAATTGAGTTTTGTACAGAAGCCACAAGTTTTATTTCAACCCGCGGCGAGTATCAGAACGATTGGGGAAAGGGCTATGTTTCGAACCTCGGGCTATGGCAGCCAAACTGGGGGCCACTGCCCGGCGAAGACTGGGCTGACATTGTTAAATATCCGTACCTCGGAGGCTTGTTTGTATGGACAGGTTTCGACTACCGGGGCGAGCCAACACCATACCAATGGCCCTGTGTTACGTCTCATTTCGGGTTTATGGATATATGCGGCTTCCCCAAAGACGGCTATTATGCATATAAAGCAGCCTGGACTAACCAGCCTGTCGTCCATATTTTTCCGCATTGGAACTGGCCCGGTAAGGAGGGAGACAGCATACAGGTTCATTGTTACACCAACTGCGACGAAGTGGAGTTATTCCTTAATGACAAAAAAATAAGCAGACAAAAAGCAGTGCCCTATACCAAACTGATATGGAAGCTTGTATATAAGCCCGGCAAACTGGAAGCCCGGGGTTATAAAGGCGGAAAGCTGGTAACCCGGGACATTGTTGAAACAACAACAGCTCCGGCACAAGTAACGCTTAAGAGCGATACTAATATAGTTAAAGCAGATGGTTGTGATGTGGCTGTAATACGGGTGTCGATAGAAGACCAAAAAGGAAGGGTTAACCCGACAGCCAATAACCTGGTAAAATTTACGCTCGAAGGGCCGGGTAAAATCATTGGCACCGGTAACGGTAACCCCAGCAGCCACGAGCCGGATAAAGCCAGTCAGAGGATGGCGTTCAATGGATATTGCCTGGTACTGGTTCAAACAAATAAACAGGCCGGGGAAATCCGCTTAAAAGCTTCTTCCGAAACGCTCAAAGGCGCCGAACTAATTATTAAAGTTCAATAACTTTTCTTTAAAAAAATACAGATTACTATGAAACAGCATAATATTTACAATGTTGGGTATAACGTAAAAACGATAATCACAGCGTTCCTGCTTTTGGCTGGCAATATCGCATGCCAGGCTCAAAATCCAGGGAAAATTGAGCGAAAACAGCTTTTTGATTACAAGTGGAAGTTTTTCCAGGGGGATACGACCGCGGCAAAATCAAAGGATTTTAACGATATAAGCTGGCGTAGCCTTGATTTGCCGCACGATTGGAGTATTGAGGGGAAAATAGGTCCTAAAAATCCAACAGGCGGAGCAGGCGGATACTTCCCTGCTGGCATTGGTTGGTACCGCAAAACTTTTAAGGCTCCCAATGAATGGAAAGGCAGAAAAGTCTCCATTTATTTTGAAGGCGTTTATATGAATTCTGAAGTTTTTATCAACGGGAAATCGCTTGGAATTTATCCTTATGGTTATTCATCATTCAGTTATGACCTTTCGCCCTACCTGGATTTTAATAGCGAAAATGTGATTGCTGTAAGGGTTGACAATTCGCAGCAGTTGAATAGTCGCTGGTACAGCGGTTCGGGTATCTATCGCCATGTTTGGATGATGGTTACCGACGCAGTGCATATTGCTAAATGGGGCCTAGCAATTGCAACCCCCGATGTTTCTTCTGAAAAAGCAACTGTTGAAATAAAAACGTTAATAAAAAACGAAACTGGTTTATCTCAAAGCATTGTACTTAACACCCGGTTGCGGGACGCTAATTCTAAAGATGCGGGCTATAATCGAATAAACGTTGAAGTGGCGGCCAATAGTGAGAAGGAAGTGACGCAAAAAATAATCGTAGCGACTCCTTTGCTATGGACACCGGAAACGCCCCATTTATACAATGCGCAAATACATATCATAAAAATTAATAATATAGTTGACGAGACTGAAGCCAGTTTTGGCATACGTTCTCTCAAATTTTCTGCCGAAAACGGGTTTCAGCTTAATGGAAAAACGGTTAAGCTTAATGGCGGGTGTGCGCATCATGATAATGGCTGCCTGGGCGCCGCTGCGTTTGACAGGGCCGAGGAACGAAAGGTTGAGCTGCTAAAAGCTGCTGGTTTCAATGCTGTACGAACTTCACATAATCCCCCTTCGGAAGCTTTTTTGAATGCTTGTGATAGATTAGGCCTGTTGGTGATAGATGAATCTTTTGATGGATGGAGAACAGGCAAGAACAAATATGACTATTCCGTTTATTTTGACCGGTGGTGGAAGAGCGACCTGACTTCGATGGTAAAGCGGGATTTGAATCATCCATCTATTATCATGTGGAGTATTGGCAATGAGATCATAGAACGAAAGGAACCACAAGCTGTAGCTACTGCTAAAATGCTCGCAGGTTGTATCCATGAGCTTGATCCTACCCGCCCTGTAACATCAGCCATGACAACCTGGGACCAGGACTGGAATATATTCGATCCGCTGATGGCAGCGCATGATGTATGCGGGTATAATTATCAGCTGTTTCGCGCCGCCGCCGATCATATAAGAGTTCCTTCCCGCGTAATTGTTCAAACGGAATCCTATCCGCGCGATGCACTTGCCAACTGGCAACTTGTTCAGAAAAATAAATATATCATTGGCGACTTTGTGTGGACAGCGATAGACTACCTGGGTGAATCAGGTATTGGCCGGTATTATTATCCCGGCGAGACGGCGGGAGAACATTGGGAGCACGATTTTTATCCCTTTCATGGCGCTTATTGCGGAGATGTTGATCTGATAGGATGGAGGAAACCAATTTCGCATTACCGCAGTTTGCTTTACAACGAAAGCGAAAAGATCTATATGGCGGTTAAAGAGCCGAACCCGCCTTCCGGTGAAATTAAAGAAACACTTTGGTCTGTATGGCCAACATGGGAAAGTTGGACCTGGCCGGGGTATGCAGGAAAGAACATCCAGGTAGAAATTTATTCAAAGTATCCCAAGGTGAGACTCTACCTTAACAATAAACTAATTGGCGAAAAAGCAACTACCGAAGAACAGGGATTTAAAGCTGAATTTGCTGTGGCTTATTCGCCGGGTGTGCTTAAAGCCGTAGGCATGGATAATGATAAGGAAGTTGAATCCACTATTTTGAAAACTTCCGGCGAAACTACAAAAATTCGACTAAGTGCTGATCGAAAAGAAATAGCAGCAAACGGGCAGGACTTGTCCTATGTTACTGTAGAGATAACTGACAGGGATGGGATATTTCAACCAAATGCCGCAAACCGCCTTCATTTTGAAATTGAAGGGCCTGGTACAATTGCAGGAGTTGCAAATGCGGATATGAAGGACACAGATCCATATATTGGAAATACACGTAAAGCGTGGCACGGACGTGCACTGGTTGTAATCAGGAGTACTCACGGCGCCGGTGAAATTAAGCTTACCGTTAGTTCACCAGGTTTATCAGGGGCCAAAATAAATATCAAATCATTTCTAAAAAAATAAATTAGCTTTAAAACAAAAGACGATCGCACATCCGGAAGTCCTAAAAGTTCAGAAAATGCCAGATTCAAAATTCAAAAATAAAACATTGAAAATACGTAAAATAAGCAAAACCTGTGTACTTACCACCATCTTTTTCCTTTGGTGTTTTAGCGGCCACGCACAAAAAAATGCGCCTGTGCCGTACGGACCTGTGCCTTCGGAAAATCAAATGAAATGGCAGGAACTGCAATACTATGCGTTCGTGCATTTATCGTTGAATACTTATACCGATCAGTCCTGGGGATTCGGTAACGAAGATGTTAAACTCTTCAACCCAACAGCATTGGATTGCCGACAATGGGCCCGAATTTGCAAAAATGCCGGGATGAAGGGGATTATTATTACCGCTAAGCACCATTGTGGTTTCTGTCTTTGGCCTTCCAAATACACCGACTACTCTGTTAAAAATGCTCCCTGGAAAAATGGTAAAGGGGATGTGGTCCGTGAGATGGCAGAAGCCTGTAAAGAGTACGGTTTAAAGCTCGGCATTTACCTGTCACCCTGGGACAGAAACCGGGCAGACTATGGCAAGCCGGAATACATAACGTATTTCCGCAACCAGCTGACGGAGTTGCTTACCAACTACGGCCCCATTTTCGAGATTTGGTTTGACGGCGCCAACGGTGGCTCCGGCTATTATGGCGGTGCAAACGAAACCCGTATGATTGACCGTAAAACTTATTATGACTGGGCCAATACCTATAAACTTGTGCGCAAATTGCAGCCCAATATCGTAATATGGAATGATGGCGGAGAACGGGCTGACCTGCGATGGGTAGGAACCGAGGGCGGATCTGTCGGCGAAACAAATTGGAGCCTGCTGAATGCCACCGGTGATGTACCTTATGATATGTTGCATTACGGGGTGGAAAACGGCGATGCGTGGGTGCCTGCTGAGGTAAATACTTCTATCCGGCCTGAATGGTTTTACCACCGAAGTGAAGATAAAAAAGTGAAGGCTGTGCCCCAACTAATGGATACCTATTACAATTCCATTGGCCATAATGGTAACCTGCTGCTCAATTTCCCGATTATGCCGAACGGTCTCATCCATCCTACGGATGAAAAAAGCGTATTGGATTTCGGCAAAGCAGTAAAAGCGGCATTCTCAGTAAACCTTGCGAAAAACAAACCGGCAACGGCATCCAATGTACGTGCCGGAAGCAAAGAATTTGGCGCAGGCAACGCCACCGATGATAATAAAAACACCTACTGGGCCACAGATGACAGTGTTAAAGCGGCTTCACTTACCATTGATTTTGGCACGCCAACAAAGTTTAACCGCTTTTTGGCGCAGGAACATATTCAATCAGGGCAACGAGTAAAAGCCTTTACCGTTGAAGCGCTCGTTAACGGCAGGTGGCGGGAAATGGCAAAAGGCACAACTATCGGCTATAAGCGCATAGTAAGCTTTCTGACCGTGAAGGCCACCAAGGTGCGGCTCCATATTACGGATGCCAAAGCTTGCCTGGTTATTGCTAACGTAGGGGCTTACTACGCTCCCCCGATACTTGCCGCCCCCGCTGTTACCAGGAACCAGGCCGGTGAAATAACTGTAACCCCAGCTGATAAGGAATCGGTAATTTATTACACAACAAATGGTAACACCCCCGTTCCAGGTTCAAAAAAATATAAGGGCCCCTTCCTGGTGGACGGTAAACCCGAGATACGCGCGATAGTATACGACCCTGCTACCCATAAAAGAAGCCCGGAGACACATGAAAAATTTGATATTTCAAGGAAAAGCTGGAAAATTGTTGGTACTGATGATGAAAAAGCCGGTGCTATTTTAGACGGCGACCCATCTACAGCATGGCATCAGGGCAAAGACAAAAAAATGCCGGTTGATTTGGTGATTGATTTGGGGAAAGAGGAAAGTTTATCCGGGTTTAGGTACCTGCCGGATCAGGGCCAGTGGGGGCCCGGTATTATTGCTGGCTACGAGTTTTATATTTCAGATAATGCTACAGACTGGAAACTCGTTAGCCATGGTGAATTTCCTAATATTAAAAATAATCCCCTGTGGCAAACGATAAAATTTGCCCGTGAAAAGGCCAGGTATATCAAACTAAGAGCTGTGAAAAACACCGAAAATAGCAATGAGGTGGGTTATGCCGAATTAGATATAGTAACACTATAGCAGCATTTTTTTTAGGATGCTGAATATTATTTATGAATAAACTTAAAATGATCATGGTGATTACAGTCACGCTGCTTTGTCCGGCGCGATTGTTTTCGCAGACAAACTATTTCGTGTCACCCCATGGAAATGATACCGCTCCTGGTACGCAGGAAAAACCTTTGGCCTCTATTTCCAGGGCAGTAGAAAAAGCCCGTGGCCAAAGCGGTAAAATTAACGTATACCTGATGGGTGGAATTTACCACCTGGACCGCCCTGTTGTATTTACCAGCCGGGATTCAAGGTCAAGCGGCAGCGTACTAACGCTGACCAGTTACAAGAAACAAAAAGTAACTATAAGCGGCAGCGCAGTACTTCAGCTAAAATGGGAGCCTTACGGGGATGGAATTTGGAAAGCCGCCGTATCGCAAAGCGTTCAGTTCGACGAGTTGTTTGTTAACGGGAAGTTACAGCGTATGGCGCGGTATCCCAATTACGATCCTTCCGCCCATTATTTGGGCGGGACTGCGGAGGATGTGTTATCACCACAGCGTATCGCCCGCTGGAAATCGCCGGAAGGCGGGTATGTGCACGCATTACACCCATCCCAATGGGGTGATGTTCACTACTTGATTACCGGGAAAAATGACAATGGGGAGCTTGTTTTGGAAGGAGGATGGCAAAATAACCGCCGCATGGGTATGAGTGAAAAGTATCGGTTTGTTGAAAATATTTTTGAGGAATTGGATACGACCAGCGAATGGTATTATGATAAGAAGGCCAAAACGCTGTATTATTATCCACCTGCCGGCCTTGACCTGCGGGCGGCAAGATTTGAGACACCACAGATAGCCAGCCTGTTTGAATTCCACGGCACGGAAACAAACCCGGTTAAAAATATTACCGTATCCGGCTTGGTCTTCACCCAAACGGCACGGACCTTTATGCAAAATAAAGAGCCTTTGTTGCGAAGCGATTGGACCATTTATCGGGGCGGTGCCGTTATGTATGAAGGTGCAATAAGTTGTCGGTTGCTAAATTGTACGCTGGTTAATGTTGGAGGTAACGCCGTATTTTTCAGTATGTATAACCGTAATTGTGCTGTTTCGGGGTGCCAGATTTCGGATGCAGGAGCCAGTGCGATTTGTTTTGTCGGCGATCCGGCTGCGGTTCGTTCCCCTAGTTTTGAATATAACGAGTTTGTTCCATTGTCGAAAATGGATCGCATACCAGGACCCAAAACGGACGATTATCCGGGGGATTGCAGTGTATACAACAACCTGATGTTTAACCTGGGACTTGTGGAAAAACAATCTGCCGGTGTAGAATTGTCCATGTGTCAAAATATCACCGTTAGCCACAACACCATTTATGATGTACCCCGGGCGGGTATAAATGTAAGTGAGGGGACGTGGGGCGGTCATGTTATTGAGTACAATGATGTTTTTAATACGGTTAAAGAAACCGGCGACCATGGATCTTTTAATTCCTGGGGACGGGACCGCTATTGGCATCCCGACAAAAGAAAACTTGATTCGATTGTGGCGGCATACCCGGAATTGGCACTGCTTGATGTAACCCGGCCAATCATCCTGCGCAACAACAGGTTTCGTTGCGACCATGGGTGGGATATTGACCTGGATGACGGTTCCAGTAATTACATTATTTACAACAACGTGTGTTTAAACGGAGGCATTAAGCTGAGAGAAGGTGTGAATCGTGTTGTCGAAAATAATATTATGATAAATAATACATTTCATCCCCACGTGTGGTTTAAAAACAGCAATGACATATTCAGGCATAATATCGTCGGTGCAGGCTATCTTCCCATCGGCATCTCCGCATGGGGGAAAGAAGTTGATTACAACGTTTTTCCTGATGTTGCTTCCTTATCCGAAGCACGGGCGAGAAAAACTGATGAGCATTCAGTATACATGCCGCAAGTATTTGAAAACCCGGCAAAAGGGAATTTTCAGCTCAAAGCCGGCGCCGCTGCATTTTCTGTTGGCTTCAAAAATATTGCAATGAACAGTTTTGGTGTGATTTCCCCGGGGTTAAAAAAAAGAGCAAAGAAAGTAACTTTTTCTAATGTTGCAGGTCCAGGCCAGGCGGTAGAAAGTGAAACGATTAATTTCCTGGGTGCAAAAGTAAAAAAGCTGACCACTCCCGGGGAACAATCGGCAACGGGAATGGATGATATCCGGGGTGTTTTGGTTTTATCTGTAGCGCCAGGCCGGCCGAACCGATTTTTCCAGGTAAACGACGTAATTATGTCACTGAACAAAAGGCCAACGAACAGCCTGCAGGATTTGCAAAAAGCAAGGCTGTCGGTCAGCGGGACATCGGCGGAAATTGTCATTTTCCGTAACCAACATGCGTACACTAAAATTGTCGGGTTTGACGACCATAAGTAAAGCCGGCCTTCAGAATTACATTTCAGATTCGGCAACATGCAAAATATCAAGACGGATATCTCATGATATAAGGGTAGTTTAGCTATTATTTGATATGTAAATATCTTATTTATAGGCTATTTCATCTAATAAGCAGACCTCCGGGGCAATGAACAGGATTCCACATTTTTTTATTATCTGAATTTTATTTTAAGTGTTTATTTCACAATTAAAATATTTTTGTTTTACTTAGGTTTTAATTAGACGTTGTAGGTGTCTGAATTATTATAAGCCGTATAACCACTTTTTCCAAATATTAATACCGGTACTACTTATAAATTTTTGACGAAGTAGTCTGAAAACAAACAATTAACCGAAATTTATCGTCGTGAAAAAATACATTCTAACACTTTTCATAGCTGTGTTTTATTTGCCGGCTTACTGCCAGTCAAACAGTGCAGAAAAAGTTTATACCATTGAAGCAGGTAAGATAAAAGCCCATGTGCAGCCAACTATGTACGGGATATTTTTTGAAGATATTAATATGGGGGCTGATGGTGGGGTATATGCGGAGTTAGTAAAAAACCGTTCGTTTGAATTCAAAGAACCTTTAATGGCTTGGAACGAGTTAAAACAGGATGGCGCCAATGGAAGTATCCTCATATTAAACAGGGGCGCAGTCAATCCCGATAATCCCAAATTTATACATGTAACATCCAGGTCAGTTAAGGGTTATGGTTTAAGTAACGAAGGCTTTCATGGCATGGGTATTAAAAAAGATGACCAGTATAATTTTTCTGTTTTAGCGAAACAGGCCATGGGGAGCAACGTTAGCCTGCAGATAGAATTGATCAATTCAAAGGGAGAAGTTATTGGCAGCACCTCAGTTACTCCATCTTCAAAAGAATGGAGAAAATATGCGGCCAGTTTTACTGCAAAAGAAACAGAGCCTAAAGCCAGCCTTAAGGTTTTATTAAAAGGCGCCGGATCGATTGATTTGGATATGGTCTCACTTTTTCCGCAGGATACCTGGAAGCAGCGCCCTGGTGGTTTACGTGCCGATCTCGTTCAAAAACTTGCGGATATGAAACCCGGGTTCTTACGTTTTCCGGGTGGCTGTATCGTTGAGGGACGTGAACTGGATACTCGTTATCAATGGAAAAAAACGATCGGGGATGTGGCAAACCGCAGGATGATCATCAATCGCTGGAATACTGAATTTGCACATCGCCCGGCTCCCGACTACTACCAGAGTTTCGGGCTGGGTTTCCTGGAATATTTTGAGATTGCGGAGGATATAGGCGCGTCACCGCTGCCGATTATCAATTGCGGGATGGCCTGTCAGTTTAACACCTGCGAACTGGTGCCTGTAAATCAACTTGGTCCTTATGTTCAGGACGCGTTGGACCTGATTGAGTTTGCAAATGGATCGATTCATACAAAATGGGGTAAAAAACGCGCCGGTCTTGGTCACCCGGCACCATTTAATTTAAAGATGCTGGGAGTGGGCAATGAGCAATGGGGTGAACAGTATATTGAAAGGTATAAGATATTTGAGAAGGCCATTCATGCAAAATACCCGCAGATAAAATTGGTTAGCAGCCTTGGGCCATTCCCTGGTGGCGATATATTTAATTTTGCAAATGAAACCTTTCGAAAACTTAAAGCATCTATTTTAGATGAACATTATTATGCCTCGCCTAAATGGTTCTTACAAAATGTAAAGCGCTATGATAATTATGACCGTAACGGTCCGAAAATTTTTGCAGGTGAATATGCAGCGCAAAGCGTTTCAACAGGTAGTCCTGAAAATAAGAATAACTGGGAATGTGCCATGGCCGAAGCTGCTTTTATGACCGGTTTGGAACGCAATGCCGACGTGGTAAGTATGGCTTCCTACGCGCCGCTTTTTGCTAATGTTGAAGGATGGCAATGGACGCCTGATCTTATCTGGTTTGATAACCTGCGGTCCTACGGCACACCAAATTATTATGTACAGCAATTATATTCGTTAAATAAGGGAACAGACGTTGTCCCGCTTACTCTGAACAATGAAACTGTAACCGGTCAGGACGGATGTTTTGGCACCGCAGCTTTAGATATGCATACACACGAACTGATCATCAAAATGGTGAATACCGGTAAAGAGGAGCAAAGTGCTGATTTTGTGGTGAACGGCATAAAAATGGGATCAACCGGAACGATGACATTGTTACAAAGTGACGATCTGACCAGTGTAAATTCATTGGACAAACCGTTAACCGTTAGCCCGCTAAAAAGTGAAATACTGTTTAATGACAATCACGTAAAATTAAGGCTCAAACCGTATTCCTTCAGTGTGATACGGGTGAAAATGGCTGACTAGGCCGTTGCTGAACAGACGGTAACGACGCGGCAATTTCCAGAACCGGAAAAAAGTGACTAAAATATCGTTTTATATGAACGTACAGGAAGGCTCAATCAGTCCATCATGCTTCATTGCTGTCCAAAATTCGGCAGGTATTTTTTTTGACGTTAATACAATGTTCGCTGCAACTTTTTCGGCTTTGGTAGTATTGAGAGCGATGCATTTAACGCCGGGCGCACTTTTGCCAAAAACGACGCAAGCTTCTACCGGTCGAATCCCGTGCTCAGCGCATAGCCGATTAAAGTTTTCACGCCATTCAAACAGGCCTTTATCGGTGACAGGATCTTTTAACTGGTAATTATAATAGCCTGAACCTACTAAAAAGCCACCATTAAACACAGCCGAGTTAATGATAGCTATTCCCTGCGATTCGAGCGACCGCATATACGCCAACAGGGCTTTTGGATGGCTGTGGATCGTCATGCTATTGGCGATCATTACCCAATCGAGCTTTACCTCGCTGGTGATGTGTTTAATGATACTCCAGTCCTTTGAACCTACGCCAATTGATTTCACTTTGCCGGAGGCTTTCAATTCGGACAAAGCGCCGTAGGCTTCAAGAATGTCGCAATACCGCTTTTTGCGGTCGGCGGCATCTCTTGCATTTGCCAGGTACTCATCAGGGTCATGTACCGACACAAGTTCTGCCTTGTAACCATTCAGTAATTCATTTCCTTGTTGGTAGCATTCCAATATCCCGTCATAGCTTATTTTTTGTATTGCATCATGCTTCAGGTCGCGCCAAACGCCGGGTTCAAAGGTGGGTTCCGGCGTGTTTAAGTTTGTTCGTAACCAACCAAGTTTATTACTGATTAGTACCTCTTCCCGGTTTACACCAAGTTCCTTTAATGACCGGCCTAATGCTTCCAAGGCCAGGCCGGCACCATATTTTCCTGCTGAATCAAAACACACCGGTTTTTCAGAATGCTGCAGGCAAGCTTTTACAATAGCCCGTTTTTGCTCAAAAGGAACTGCCTCATACAAATTACCAAGGCCACTGGTACCAAAAATTACTTCAGGCCATTTTATTTCTTTGTCCATACTTTATGAGATCAAGGTAATTCTATCATTACCTTAATAACACCGTTCGCCGGATCAAGCCAGGTTTCGAATTCTTCTGTTACCTGGTCGAATTGAACGCGGTGTGTAATATAATTATGGGGTTGTACAAGGCCTTTTTTCATCGATGCGATTACATGTTCAAAATCTGAACGTGTGGCATTGCGACTACTCATCAAGGTTGCCTCCCGTTTATGAAACTCCGGGTGACTAAAGCTGATCTCGCCTTTCTGTAACCCGATAAGTACATAACGGGCGCCATGGGCCATATACTGAAACCCGTTATTGATTGCTTTTAAGCTGCCGGTAGCATCTATTACAACTGTGGGCATATCACCATTTGTGATATGAGACAACTTTTCGGTTGCGTTTTCTAGTGTTACATCGATAGTATGCGAAACGCCGAGTCGTTTTTTGCAAAATTCCAGGCGTTTTGCGTTCATGTCCATGGCTATTACATTTGCTCCTGCAATGCGGGCAAATTCCATAGCACCTAAACCAATTGGCCCGGCCCCAATAACCAATACATATTCGTTGGGGCTTACACTTGCTCTTCTTATGCCGTGAGCCCCTATTGCCAATGGTTCTACCAATGCCAGTTCATCGAAGGATAGCCCCTCACCATGAATTAGTGAGTCGACAGGTACGTTCAGGAATTCCACCATCCCGCCATCTGCATGTACACCGCAAACGGTAATGGCGTAACAGCAATTGGGTTTGCCTGACCGGCAGGCGATGCACAGGCCGCAACTGAAATAGGGTATAAACGTCACTATTTCGCCTTCGGTAAACCCCGGTGCGCCGTTAGCATTAACCAGTTCACCGGAAAGTTCATGCCCTAAAACACGCGGATAACTAAAGTAAGGTTGTGTTCCTTCAAAGGCATGCAGGTCAGTTCCGCAAATACCTATTCTCCTGATCCTGATTTGTGCATACCGCTTTTTTATCAACGGTCTTTCTATTTGACCTGGCACCAGTTTCCCGGGTTCTTCACAAGTGATAATTCGCATATTTTGCAATTGAAATTTAAAGTTGAAAAATCTGTTCCATCTGCACCCACTTTTCTCCGTCTTTTGCCCAGGGCAGCGGTTGCTGAAATTTCCACATCAACTGTTCCCATTCCTGAACCTTGGGATTACCTGCGTCCATCTGTTTTTTTTGAGAGGAATTGTAATTGTCGGAGGTGTCCATGACCATGAATAAACGGTTGCCGGTGCGGTATATTTGCATATCTGTGATTCCGGCATCCATAATGCTTTTTCTTATCTCGGGCCAGCCGTTTTTAGTTCTGTGCCAATATTCATATTCGGCTATCAGTTCAGGATCATCTTTTAAATCAAGGGCGAAACAATATTTTTTCATGTTTTTGCAATGTGTTGATGTCAATTGGGTCATTATTAAATAATCACAGGCGCGCTTAATGTCTCCTGTCTTGCATTTACGCGATGCCCTCTCAGTCCGAAATAGGCCACTACTATAAAACAAACTAACGGCACAGCATAGCCGTATTGGATATTGCCTGTCGCATCGCTGATATAACCAAATACTCGTGGTAAAATTGCCCCTCCCACAATGGACATGATAATGAGGCTGCTGCCGAATTCCGTATCACCGCGCAGTTCTTTTATGCCCAATGCAAAAATTGTTGGGAACATAATAGACATAAAAAAGCACATAACAATGATGGTATAAATAGTTGTCATGCCATGCCCCCAAATGGCAACGGTGCAAAGTAAAATATTGATACCTGCGTAAGCGGCCAGCAACCTTGTTGAACTGTAATACCGCATAAGGAAAGTACCGATGAACCTGCCGATAACGAACGCCAGCCCGCATGCGCCCAGATAGTATGCTGCCTTCTCCTCCTGCAAATCGGCTGCCTTTGTCGCATACAGGATAAACAGGCTGAAAACACAAACCTGCCCGCCCACGTAAAAAAACTGGGCAACAACACTCCATGCCAAATGGCGGTGTTTAAGTGCATGAAAAATACTCTTGCTCGCTGCATGACCTTCACGATGCTGAATTTTAGGCAGACGGGTAAATGCAAAAAGAATCGCTATTAATACAAGTACGCTACCAAGTATAAAATAAGGCATTTTTACAGATGATGCTTCGGCGGCAAGCGCTAATTTACGCGCACCTGTTGTCATTCTGTCTAATTGTGCCGGGGTAAAGCCTTTGGTAAGAATTACTTTTGCACCCACGATAGGCGCCAGCGTTGTAGAGAGCCCGTTAAACGATTGCGCAAAATTGAGTCGTTGTGTAGCTGTTTCCGGAGCTCCTAACGAGGAGGCGTAAGGATTCGCCGCTGTTTCCAGGATGGTCAATCCACAGGCAATAATAAACAAGGCAACCAGGAAAAATGCGTATTGCTGCGTATTGGCAGCGGGTATAAATAAATATGAACCGCATGAAAAAACCAACAGCCCGGTTATAATACCGGTTTTATAGCCAAATTTTTTCATAATTAATCCGGCAGGCAACGCCATCAAAAAATAGGCTATAAATACAGCGGAATCCACCAGTGTAGCCTCAACAGTGGTGAGCGTAAACGACTTTTTTAAGTGGGGGATCAATATCGGGTCAAGGTTATGAGCAAATCCCCATAAAAAGAATAAACTGGTAATCAATATAAATGGGAAAAGCGCTTTATTTTTTGTCATGATTGAATGTTTTCTGTGACGAAGGACGGATAATAGTTAAACTGTTACTGGGAGCAGTGTGTCGAAACCGGTTATCGTTAGCTATCTTCACAACAGTTTTTTTGTCCGGCGATGCCAGCTTAAAAGTTTGTGCAAAAGCAGCCAATGAAAGGGCGGTACCTTATATATAACAAAGTTTCAAATTCATGATATGAATTAAATAGCCCCTTCTATTTTTAAAACCAATGCATCTTTACCATGAGTTTGTTCCGGCAATTTCACTTTAAGGCCTGCTGCGGTTTGCTCAAAACTCAAATTACCGTTTCCGAGCATGCTTACCTTGTTTACCCTACCAGTATCATCACCTGTGGCTAGTTTTTTCACAAGGGTTTCATTTCCGGTTGGCCAACCCAGCATGATGGCATAAAGAGTTTTACCTTTTACCGTAAACCGGATATCTTCGGCCCCGAATGGTTTACCTTTACCCTCGTTAAAGCCCTGCGCGCTGATTGGTGCTGCCGAGTCTGTTGCCGGGCCTTCCCCAAATACCTTCCATGGGCGGGTGCCGTAAATCGCTTCGCCGTTAACCTGCATCCACGCACCAACATTTTCAACTACGGTCCGTTCTTCACTGTCTATGGTGCCATCGCCGCGTACCGGGATGTTCAACAGCAGGTTGCCATTTTTGCTTACTATATCAACCAGTGTATGCACCACTGTTTTGGCACTTTTATAGCCTTTATTATCAAATATGCGGCGATCATAGTGCCAGCCGCCAATACAGGTATCCGTTTGCCATGGCAAAGGTTCTATCTGGTTACTTTGTCCGCGTTCAATATCCCATATCATACATTTGCGCTGCTGTTCATTTAGTACTTTACCAAACAGTGCCGCTTGTAGTTTGCCGTGTTTTTTAATGCTGGTATTGTACATATGCGTTGCTATTTTTAGGCCCGCATCACTTACCGGCCAAAGTGGTAAGGCGGTATCGTCAAAATAAATCAGTTCCGGGCCGTACTTGTCGATTAATTCTATGGTGCGGTACAAAAATTTATCGGAGTAGGCCTTATCAGGTACGCTGGCCCCATTGCCCCAATCCCAATGGCGGCCCATGCTGTTATCATCCAGGCTATCTTTGCTAAGTGCGTGTTTTTGCGCATACAATTCCTGCGGGTCATAACCGTCCCACCATTTGCCGCCGCCATCCGCTTTACTGAGCCTGCCGTCGTAAGGGATACCTGCATAAGGCCCGGTTTTATCTGCCCGTTGTGCAACTTCATACCATGTCCAGGGGTGGGAGGCATGCACCGTTACACCAAAAGGTAAGCCGTTTTCACGGGCAGCTTTTGCCCAGCCGCCTACGAGGTCTTTTTTGGGCCCCAGCCGGGTAGAGTTCCAGCTTTGGTATTTGCTGTCGTAAAGATCAAAATTATCATGGTGATTGGCCAGGGCCATAAAATATTTAGCGCCGGCGCGCTTATATAAGCCAACTAATTCACCGGGGTCCCAGTTCTCGGCCTTCCATTCGTTTATAACATCCTTAAAGCCAAATTTTGAGGGATGCCCATATTTTTGAATGTGATATTTATACTGATCGCTGCCTTCCTGGTACATACCGCGG
The DNA here is from genome assembly GCF_024055575.1 of Mucilaginibacter flavidus. Lineage (GTDB taxonomy): Bacteria > Bacteroidota > Bacteroidia > Sphingobacteriales > Sphingobacteriaceae > Mucilaginibacter > Mucilaginibacter flavidus. Next base: position 99,908 of record NZ_JAMXOE010000009.1, read on the forward strand.
GCATACCAGTCGCCGCGCTCCGGCTGGCATTGCGGTCCCCAGTGCGCCCACATTCCAAACTTGGCATCACGAAACCAATCAGGAACCTGGTACTGGGCTAATGAATCCCAGTTCGGCTGAAATGGCCCGGATGCAAGACGCGGTTCGGTAACTGACGAAAAAATGCTTTTCCCGAATGTTTTTTGCAGATATAGCGCAGGAATTGCAGACAGCGCTCCCTTAATAAGTGTTCTCCTTTTCATTGGTTTCTACGTTTCAATATATTGTTCATTTGCTGTTTGCACCTTCTTCAGCAGGCATAAAAAATCCGGACATTGAGAAGCATGGCGTTTAATAATTGGTTCTCCCAACATCCTTAAAGGGCGTTGATGATTGGCAAATCAAATTTAGCCCGAAGAAATGCCCCAATGTTTAATTTAAAGGGACTTTTTTTTATACAAAACCGACATTTTACTTATTATTGCAACAAAGACTAAAACGGGTGCTTATGATAAAAAGAATGCTAAGGCATACGTTTACATTATTAAACGTAGATCATGTCCATCTTGGTCGTAAATGGAATTACAAAAATGTAATCAGTCCCTATTTCAGGATTTATTATATTGATTCCGGTGCGGGCGAAATTTCGGATGTCTTCACCACGTTAAAGCTGGAGGCCGGGTTTCTTTATATAATACCTAGTTTTACTTTCTGCAACCTAAGCTGCCAGGACGCCCTCAGCCAGTATTTCGTACAGTTTTTTGAAGACTCGCCAGACGGCATTTCGCTTTTTTTAAATAACCGTAAGATCTTTAAAATCGAAGCAAAGGAAGTAGATACCCTTAATTTCAAACGACTATTGGAAATTAACCCGGGCAGGGGCATCAATCGCTCCGACAATCCGATTGTTTATGAGAAAAATATTTATTACCGGGAATACCAGGAATTAAATAATCATCAAAGCATGTCTGCTTTTACCGAAACACAAGGTATTCTTTTGCAATTGGTTTCCCGTTTCCTGGCGCCCGGAATATTTAAGTATCACGAAACAAGCCGCATCCCTGTTAAGATTCTCGATGCCATGAGTTATATCCAGTTAAACCTGCACCGGGACCTGACGGTAAATAGCCTGGCTGAAGTAGCTAACCAGCATCCTGATTATTTTTCCCGTTTATTTCATGAACACACGGGCGAAAGGCCTTTGCAATACATTCATGAAAAAAGAATTGAACGTGCCCAATATCTAATGGTCACTACGCAATTACCACTTTCCGATGTCGCTGCACAAGCGGGATTTGAGAATGTATTTTATTTTTCGAAAATATTTAAAAAGGTTACCGGTATGCCGCCTGGTAAATATAAAAGGCAGACATACCTTATAAATGGCATTGTTTGAATATACCTATTTGTTGTTTTGGTACCGGCAGAAACATAATTAAAAATTCAACCGCCAATAATCCGATAAAGAATTAGTAAGGTATAAACGACTGCAAATGGAAAATGATGGGACTGAGCTATACGATTAAAGGATGGACAGGGGAACGAACAATTTCTTTAGGATCTGTATGGGGATGCCGTGTTGCTCAACCAACTGAGAAACATGAACTAAGTTTTATTTTTGCCGGCCACATGCAGTTGTCTTTTCGCCCAGCCTGCGTGACTGCAGCAGTCGAAGGACTATCAGCCACACCCAATAATTCATCTGCTACATCTAAGTAACTATTGAGGGCAACTAAATATGATCTCCCGGCGATTTAGCTATTTCACCCTTTCTCCAGCCCTCAGCGCTGCTTTGAATATCTCTTCGCGAACAGGACTCACGTTGTAGTAGGCCTTGTTATCGATTAGTCCCTCGTGCTGGCGATTAATAAGCAGGATCACCGAAATTTTCAGTGAAGGAACAACAGCTATACTCGTGCCGGTGAAACCAGTATGCCCGAACGTACCTGCCGGTCCGCCGGCAATGACGGGGTTCTCCGGGTCCATCATCCAGCCCAGGCCATTTCTGAATTGATCTTTAGTAAGGAATGTTTGAACAGTCTGCTCTGAAATAAACTGTTTTGAACCGATCCTGCCGTGATTGATCAGCATATCGACCAATTTCTGAAGATCCTCCGCTGTCGAGAACAGTCCGGCTGCGCCGGCCACACCCTTTTCGGCATACCAGGCGTTTCCATCATTTACTTCGCCGCGTAACACGTAATGGCGCCAGCCGGCCCATTGGTCGTGTTTGATCTCTTTGAACTGGTACCCGAGCGAGGGCTCGTATACCATCCTTTTCTCATAAGGGTTCCCAAATGACGTTGCGGCGATATTGTAGTGTTTTCCTTTGGCAAGCGGGTTAAACATCGTATGCTCCATGCCCAGCGGAACAAATATATTTTGCTCTTCGAACTGATCCAACGGCATCCCGGAAACCTTTTCAATGATCTCACCCAGGACCGTAAAGCCAAGGTCGCTGTAATGGCGACCAGCCCCAACCGGGAATCCAAGGGGCAGCCCGCCGATCAACTTAAAGGTTTCTTCCTTGCCGGATGCGCGATAGTACATCGGGTACCACTCGTACAGACCGGAGGTATGCGTCAGCAAGTGGCGTATGGTGATAGAAGACTTATCCGGGCTGGCAAAGGCTTTGATGAATTTGCTAACCGGGTCATCAATATGCACCAGGCCGCGATCAATCAGCAGCATGATCGAGGTGGTAGTGCCTACCACTTTTGTCAGTGAAGCGATATCGAACAAGGTGCCTATGGCCATGGTATCGGGGTGGGCCAGTAACTGATGATTATAATCATATTTCTGAGCATAACCATAGGCTTGTTTAACGATCACTTCATCGCCTATTTTTATTTCTATTACCGCCCCGGGTATCTTATTGGCATTCACCTGGCTTTTTAATATACTATCAACGGTGTGCACCAGTTGTTTCTTATGACCCTGCATTTGCGCGTGCGAATAGTTTGTTACTAAACACATACTGATAATGGAGGCAACTAAAGAGTGTTTTAAAAATCGCATAATGAACGGTGAGAAAAGCGAAATATAAGAAAAATAAACGCCGTTAACCTGAACCCTTATAATTGAAAGCAGGCCCTACTGTTTTGCGGAGTAATATTTCGGTAAATCCAATCTTTATAAAATCCTTTAGCTCGCCTACTTTTTCAAAACCGAATCGGGTATAAAGATTGAGCGCGCCCTGGTTAAACGAACTTACACAGATGAAAATATTGGGCGAGTACTTAAGGATACGATCCTCACAGAATTTCAATATCCGGGTGCCATAACCCTTGCCACGGTAGCCTTCAGCCACGGCTATAGTTTGGATATAGCCTTTGAAACTACCCTGTGGCTGAATGATAAAAAAACCGGCGATCTCATCGCCCCTTCTTAGCACAAACACCTCGCGGTAAAGGCCCGGGAAGGCTTTCGAACAGTCTTCAGCACCCATACCGAGCGTAATCCAGGGATCTGTCCGCGACATGATTGCAGCGCAAGTGGCAAAATCAACAGGGTCGGTTGTTTGTTCTATTACAACATATTTCTCAGGTGTGGGCATCTTTTTTCGTTTTGATGATGAACAGAAACAGTATGGTTAGCACAGCATTTACCAGGATATTCATGAATCCGAAATCGAAATTCAAATAGCTAATAAATATACTGTTCAACACCCATGTAAACAATGCGGCGGCAACGCAGGCTACCGGCGTCCACTTGTCTTTTAATTGGATATTTGTAAACAGCCCGGTTAAATATAAGCCCAAAATAGGCCCATAAGTATAACCTGCTATTTTAAAAATGGTGTTGATAATAGCGCCCTGGCTGCTCCAGAAAGCCATCACGATGACGAACATCACAATGTTCACACCCAGCAATACCCGGTTTTTGATCTGCTTTTTCTGTTCGTGCGGTTTATTTTCGAAATCCAGGAAGTCGTAGCTGAATGCCGTAGTCAAAGCTGTTATGCAGGCATCAATACTGGCAAAGGTTGAGGCAACAACACCGATAAAGAAAGCAATGGCGCCAATCTGGCCGAAATAATGGAGCGTGAGATAAGGGTACAAGCCGTCGGTATTTACCAGCAGGCCGTTTTGTGATTCGAGCCTGATACCCTGTTTTTCAACAAAAGTGTAAAGAAGGACACCCAAACCCAGGAAAAGCGTTTGTGCGGCCGCAATGAAAAAACTGAAAGCCAGGACATTTTTTCGCGCCCCTTTGACATTAGAGATGGTTAATGTTTTTTGCATCATGCTCTGGTCAAGCCCCACCAGTGCCACCGTGATCAGCAGCCCCGAGATAAATTGCTTGAAAAAGTTGGAGCCTGAATTGATGTTCCAGTCGAACAATTTAGCGTAAGGATGGTGTATAATGGCCCCGACCATTCCGCTCACCGACAAATGCAGGGAGTTTTTTATAGTGACCATGGAAACGATGATCACCGTGATAAGGAAAAACGATTGAAGGGCATCCGTCCACACAATAGTTTTGATACCCGATTTATTAGTATACAGCCATATGAGCAGCAGCAGGATTACAATGGTCAGAAAATAGGGGACGTGAAGGCTGTCGAAAAAAGCGTATTGCAGGATTTTGACAGACAACAGCAATCTAAGCGCTGCACCGAACGACTGCGATACCAGGAAAAACAGCGACCCGGTTTTATAGGTCACATTGCCAAAGCGGATTTTCAGATAAGTATAAATGGAAACCAGTTTCAATTTGTAATAGATGGGCGTCAACACAAAGGCTATAAAGAGATAACCTACAACGGTGCCCAGGATAAACTGAAAATAGTACAGGTTGTTGTTCCCGACATTGCCTGGGATAGAAACGAGGGAAACCGCCGATATGCCCGAACCGATCATCCCGAATGCGACCAGGAACCAGGGGGAGGCGCGGTCGCCGTCAAAGAAACTATTGTCTTTGGTTTGCCTCGAGGTAAACCACGAAATAAGCATCAGCAGGGCAAAATAAGCCAGAATAATAAACAAGATCAGCGATGAACTCAAGGGGACCGGTTGAATAATGATGGTATAAAGCTAAGAAAAATTTGATTCCAACTATCGCCAAACAGGTGGACAATCTGCACATAATAGGGTGGTCTATATCTCCGAAACGCTCACTTTAGAGTGTAAATTCGTCTAAATGTTGTATGCATTTACTAAAAGCCGCCTGTCGTTAACTCAGCGAGTTTCTTGCGGTCGATAATCCTGATTTGCTTCCCATTAACAGTTACGAGATCCTCCTTTGTCAATTCAATTATCACTCGAAACACGGTCTCATAAGTTGATGCTGCAAACGCGGCAAGGTCTTGCCGGGAAAGTTCAAGGTTAATACATCCATCTTTATTTAAACCAAACTGTTCCCCCAGCGACAACAGGGCCTGGGCCACGCGTCCTTTGACGGGCATATGTGCCAGGTCGCGCATTTTTCGTTCGGAGATGTCCAGTTCCTCTGCAAAAAGCACCATCAGTTTGTAGCTTAGATCATTATTGGTTTTCAACGAAGCTTCAAAGAACTTGATATCAACGAAACAAACCACCAACGGCTCAACAGCGGTGGCGGACACACCGTAGACCATTTTGCTGCCCAATCCCCGGTGCCCTAGTATAGAACCATCTGTAGCAAACCTGATAATCAGTTCTTTATAGTTACCCCATTTTTTATGAACCTTTGCCGTGCCGGAATAAACAAAGTAAATCCCCGTTACCGCCTGCCCCTCACTGAATATCACTTCGCCTTTTTTGAATCTGAGGTTTTGTTTATGGAGGTTGATGGCCTCGCGCCATTCCGGAACGGTATTACTGCACAGGAAACATTTTTCGAGGTCACATCCTTTCTGGGATTTGTTCATGGACTTTGATTTTTATAATCGTTCAGTAATGATAGGATAATTCATCAAAAGAAAAAAGCTACAAGTTTGGTTCAATTTAAAACCTGCATAAACAAACGGCCGGGAGTAATTAACGGGGAGCACCAGGAAAATTAAAAGCCTTGGTGCTAACTGTTTTAAAATGTTATAACTGAAAATACCGGTTAAAAAGATTTAATTGGGCTGTTGTCTCTTTATATAAACGCGCCGCTGCTGCTGCGTCGGTTGCCCGGCTAAGTTTCGAACCCAGTTCCATCAAGGGCTCAAGCCATTTGTGCAGTGCCTGGTGATCAGTTCCTTTCATCCTGCACTCGCGGATCATTTTAGTTATCCCGTTTTGCAGCGCAACACCTGCCATATGATACTCTTTTAGAGATTTGGCATTGATGGGCTTCGCGATCTGCTGAAGATTGTTGACGTTGTTGTAGGTTATTTTATCCACTTTCCATTTGGCGCCATTGTTTAGCACCAGTTTTTCTGAAGCTGGTTCATGTTGATATAACCCGCGCGCATTGCCCACAGAAAAAGTAACGGTTAGAAGGAATATGAGTGTAAGTTTTTTCATTATAAATCTTTCTTTTTAAATATTCTTAGTGCAAAAAATAGTGGGACAACAATCCAAACCAGTTGCATCACCAGCGAGAAGGCAATTCCTATTCCACTACCGAAAAACTGTTGATACAGCGCTCCTGTATAGCCCATCAATGCGGAGATATCCATTTGCAGCAGGATCAATATCCTGGCAAGGTCGATTGGGTTAAGGGCGGTAAGGGCGATCATCGCTTTTTCAAGCGGGTAATCGGCAAACGTGTACAGGAACAACAAAACCAGCCCGTCAAATATGATAGAGAAGTAAAACCAAAGCATTAATGCCAGGCCGATCCCTTTAGCTTTATCACGGGTAATGGTTGATGTAAAGAACGCCAGTGAAATAAAGCTTAACGTGAGCAAGCAACCAGATATCATTAAAGTAATGCCGGTGGCCGAGAATGCAAAGAGGCTAACGGGCAGGCAAACCCCAATAATAAAGGCAAGCAGGATGGAACTGCTGATCCCGATAAATTTTCCCATCAGGATATTGCGCCTGCTTATGGGTTGCGACACCAGCATTTCGGTAAACTCAGCTGCATTAAAATAGTAGGTGGTAGCATAAACGATGCTCACCAACGGGACTATAATAAGTATGACCGTAGTGATACTGACCAAACCCTTGGTCACATCCGCATCCGACATAAAAATAGTTAGGCTGATGGCCAGTAACAAAAGCGTATACGCTAGCAATACTTTACTGCGCACAATGTCCAGTATAATATATTTCGCGATCTTTAACATGATGATGAACTTAATATTTGAGTTAAGGCCCTGCTGAGTTTTTGCTCCCCGGTTTCGCGTTTCAGGTCGGTTAAGGTCTTGTAAAATCTGATTTGTCCTTCAAACAGGTACATAATGTAATCAGATATCTCATCGGCCTCGCTTAAGATGTGTGACGTGATCAGAACCAGCTTTCCTTTAGTCTTTTCCTCCAGGATCTTTTCCTTTAATGCCTCTGCGGCCAGCGGGTCAAGTCCGGCAGAAGGTTCATCCAGGATCAGCACATCGGGATTAAACATAAATGCCAGTGCCGCACTTACTTTCTGCAGCGTCCCGCCTGACAATGTGCGCATGGTTTTTTGGTACATGCTTTCCAGTTGGTAAGCCTTTAGCAGATCGGTATCCACGGCATCCTGCTGCCTGATATCCATTACCATTTTAAATAGCTGGCCTATCTTCATGTTATCGGGATAATGACCTATTTGCGGCATGTACCCGATATGTCTTTTATAATCAAAAGTATTAAAGATGGATTGACCCTTAAATAAGATACTGCCGCCGTCGGGTATCACCATACCGAGGATAGATTTAATTAAAGTTGTTTTGCCGGAAGCGTTTGGGCCAAGAACAGAAACGACACCGCCGCCATCAAAACTGCAGGCCACGTTTTTCAATACTTCCAGGCGCCCAAATGACTTTTTGAGCCCGTTAATCGCTATTATTTTTTCCATGGTTTCATTGCTGGTTTGTCATCTTTAACCGATTCGGGCGTGATGGATGGAATTGCACGTTCTACTTTATCTATCAGGTTTACAATAAAACTGCGCATCAGCATTACGCTTTGCGGGTTCTGTTCGATAATTTGCGCGTATAAACTTATCGGCCGGTAAGGTATATCGCCAACGCCATCCTTATTCAGGTCGTAGCCATCGTATTTGTCCCAGTAGTTGTTGCTGAAGTAAATTTCTTTTAGCGTGCCATTAGTAGTTACGTCAAAAGAGTTTCCTTTATAATTGTTTTGAGTGAAATGGTCCTTATTACAACTGGCCAGCACCCGCATGGCCCAGCCGTTGGAGATAAAATCATTGTGGGTAACAGTTATCCGGTCTGAGTTTTCCATATAGATCCCTGTGGTGTTGCGGATAAAATGATTTCCCTCAATACGGGCATCGGTAATTTCTTTCAGCAGCACGCCGTAGATAGAACTTCCCCAGTTTTCAATAAATGTATTATCAAGCATGGCGATGCGCCTGGTGTACATTACTGACACGCCTGAACCATTGTTTTTAAATGTATTGTGGCGGTAGGTGTCATCGTCAGAGAACATAAAGTGCAAACCGTAGCGGATATTCTTTTCGCTAAGGTTATCTTCTATCAGGCATTTTTTGGCGAACTCAAAATAGATGCCGTCGCGGTGCCGGGTTACGTAATTTTCCTTAATCAAAACTTCCTTGCATTTCCATAAGTGAATCCCGTTCCCCGAGTTTTCGATATTAGCAGATCCGGTTATGAGGTTATGTAACAGCTGTATATGTAAACAATTGGAAAGATATATGCCGAAAAAGTTATCGACGAGTATATTGTTGCTGATTGTTACATATTCCACATTACTTAAGCGGATGCCGGCAAAGTCGCGCATTGAACCTGTTTTGGAGTTTTTGATAATAAATCCGTCCAGTTTGACATGACTGGCAGTGATAGTTATTACCTCTTCCGTGAAGTGGGCGTCAAGTATGGGATGATTCTCGCCTAAAATAGTCAGTTCCTTATCAATCACAGTGTTGATGGAAGCATAAGTACCTTTCTTTACTATTATCGAGTCGCCATTTTTTGCCAGCGTTAAAGCTTGTTTTAATGTAGCAACATTAGTGTGGGGAGCCACTATTATAGTATTTGCGCATACCTGGAAAGGTAGCAGAAAAAGTAACCCTATTTTAACGACCCGCGACTTCATTATTTACCTGTTTTAAAAGTGATATCCAGTTATAAATCCGGGCTGATTTGTCTTTTTTTGCGCCTTCTGCTGATAGCCTGGAAGCAAAGGCTGCCAGGTTACCACCCATCGGCGACGAAAACGAACTATCCCGCAGAAAAAAAGACTTGCGGGCATCTGCAAATTGACCGGGCTGAGTAAAGTCGTTGACTAAAAACACACTTTTAGCATCGTTTGCAACAGCTGGGTTTTCTTTTAAAAAGCCTGCCATGCATTCAGCTGCGTCAAATTTGAAAAGTTTACCTTTTGCTGTGATCAGTTCAGCGGCAAAGCGTTTGTCCATTATAGTCATTTTACAATGTGAACAAGCATCCTTGCCATATTGAATTGGCTCAGGGGCGTGGCTACAGGCGGCCAAAAGGCAGCACATTATGAGCATAGTCGATTTCAGCGTTTTCATTTGGTTTTGTTTGGCGATAAACGCGGTTTATAAAAAAGTGCGGTTGCGGCCAGCAAACCACCGATTCCCACTAATATGCCACCGGTATCAGGTAACGACCCGGCAGTGAAATTAAGCAGTTGCTTATAGCCAAAAAGCGGTGGCTGGTAGTTCATCCCTTCCACTTTGATGGCGGCATGCGGGTTAAGCCTGTGCCCGTAATTGTATTCCCACATATAAAAGTCGCTAAAGCCAATAATCGCAAACAGGCACAAACCAATGAACCATGTCCATAAAAGCTTGCGACTTTTGACAACAGCTGCAGCAAGGCCGACCAAAGTCAGCGCTCCAAAAACATAAGGAAGAATCTTAAACTCTTTAAAATCATTCACCGAAATAAACTTCATCCCGATATAATGGTTCAAGCCGTTGATTTGCTCAATGTTACCCGATAATCCGTTTAGCCAAATTTTCATTTCTAAACCCTCCGGATATTGAGGTGCATCCAGCAAAATATGCCAGAGCGGTAGAACATAAGCGCTCGCCATTAGCATACAGCTAATGACTATCAATATTCTGGTAAACGGTTTCATGATTTGCAGATTAGCACAAGCGTATAGCGTTTTCGTTGACGCTATACGCTATGAATAATAACTATTGAGTTACCGGGTTTTCGCCGATAGAGAATTTGATAGGCACATTTGAGCCGGCAGGTGATACCCTAAAATAACCCTGCATTTCCTGGTGCAGTGCGGAACAAAAGTCGGTACAGTAGAAAGGAACAATCCCGACCAGGCCAGGAACCCATTTTAGCGTGCAGGTTTCACCAGGCATAATCAGCAGTTCTGCATTACTTGCCCCTTTAATTGCGAAGCCGTGCGGTACATCCCAATCCTGTTCCAGGTTGGTTACGTGTACATAAACTTCGTCTCCAATTTTAATCCCTTCAATATTATCGGGGGCTAAATGTGAGCGGATCGCGGTCATATATACATCCACGCGGTTGCCGGTTCTCACTACCTTAGTATCCTTTTCAGATTTGGTCACATACGCATTTTTATTGTCTTCCAGCTTGAAGAATTTTACCTGGTTTTTCAGGATCTTTTCAGCCGGTATCATCTGCGCATAATGTGGTTCTCCAATGGTTGGAAAATCAAGCAAAAGCTTCATTTTGTTTCCTGTAATATCAATGAGCTGACAAGCCTGAGCCAATTCCGGGCCAGTTGGCAGGTACCTGTCCTTGGTGATTTTATTTAGTGAAAGCAAATATTTACCAAACGGCTTTTTCGAATCTCCGCCGACAATTGACAAGTGGCCCGGTGAATAATAAGAAGGTATCCTGTCAATAATTTCAAGGTTATCTATTTTCCATTTTACTACTTCGGATGATACGAACATGGTGGTGTAAGCATAACCCTTGCCATCAAATTCAGTATGTAAAGGCCCAAGACCTGGTTTTTTTACTTCACCATGGAGAACATCTTCATACTTTAACACAGGTAACACACCGTCGATCATTCCATCATACTGCTTTTTGTCTATTGCAGCAAGCATCTTTTTGAATGAAAAAACCGGGATAACAGCAGCGAGTTTTCCGCTGGCCGCCATGTATTCTCCATCAGGGGTTACGTCAACGCCATGCGGAGATTTTGGGCAGGGCAGATAATACACGAGGCCAGGAAATTTGGTAACATCCAGTGTTTGCGTTCCTGTTTCCATAACTGACGTAGCAGTATGCGTATTTTCGTTATATATGTTGTGGGCGTATTTGGCGGTTATTTTCGCGCCTTTTCCGGCAGCTATTAATTCTTCCGCCTTTTTCCAATTCACCGCCATTATAAAATCTTTGTCCCGTTGGCTTGCATTTACCTCTAATAGCGTGTTTGCCTGTTCTGTATTGTAACAAGTAAAAAATATCCAATCGTGTGAGGGGCCTTTACCTGCATGCGCCAGGTCATAGTTAAATGGAGGTACAATTAGCTGAAATGCGAGGTTCATGGCTCCCTTGTCCTTGTCAACCTTAACAAAAGATACAGCCCCTTTAAAATTTTTCTTGTAGCTGCTAATGGGAACATCGCCATTACTGTTATCAAGCGGTTCGCTAAAACGGGTGTTACCCACAACATACTCCGTATTTTCTGTACAAAACGGAGAAGCGTGATTACCACCGATATTGGGCAATTCGAGTATTTCTACCGTTTTAAAAGTCGCCAGGTTAATCCTTGCTATACGCGGGGTGTTGTTCCCGTTAATGAATAACCATCGGCCATCATCCTCGCCGTTTGTTTTCGAAAGCTCAGGATGGTGAGAGTCATCCCATGGAACGAAGCCGTGTGAAGTATTCAACATCGGTTTCGTCTCTTCCGAATAGCCATAACCGTTTTCAGCGTTTTGCGAGAAAACCGGTATTACCTTTAACAAGCGACCAGAAGGGATGCCGTAAGCTGCTACCTGACCACTAAAACCACCTGATAAAAAAGCATATACTTCATCATATTTACCGGGGGCAACGTATACTTTTTGCGCTGCATCGGCATCAACAGAAGAGCCGGCTTTTCCGGGCTTACAGCTGTAAATGGTACTGCCGGCTAACAAAGCCAGCACTAATGTTTTATAGTTTGAAAGTTTCATCGTGTTTTATTCTTTAAATCTTATTTACTATCATTTTTTCTTAGGTATTCCAGTACCTGACGGGTCTCGTCGTCTGTTACATTCTGGAAAGTCATTTGGGTCAGGTGTTTTTCAAGCAACGCTTTGCCAACCGGATCTTTTTGCTCCATTTCTACCGGGTTGGTAATCTGGTTCATAATCCATTCGGGTGTGCGTCTTTTTGTAACATCCTTCAGCCCTGGGCCCACTACCTTTTGGTCGGTGGTTTTATGACATGCCGCACATTTCGCATTGAACACCACCTGGCCTTTGTCGGCCATGGCAGGGTCAATGGCAGTCAGCTTCACATCAGTGAACTTGCCTATGCCTTTGCTGTCACTTTTGGCCGCCGGGTCAATGTCCGCCGTTGCTGCCGGCGCAGCTGCCGTAGTGCTGTCTGTCGCAGAGTCGCCGTTTGACGGACCACAAGCGTATAAAAAGCTCATACCTGCTACAAGCAGCGTCAGAAGTAAGGTCTTTAAATTTTTCATTTTTGTTTTTTTTAAGTACGATAAAAGTAGAAGGAAGTAGTGAGCTTAGAAGTGACCGCTCTTGGTTTTAAATATGATTTAAATCACATTATAGATCAGAGACAAGTAAAGAGTCATTAAGTTCTATTTCCAAAATATATATTTTATATCATATTTTTAATAAAAGATAAAAATGTCTTTTATTGAGTTAAATTTTTTTATTTCAAAAAGTAATTATGCTGTTGAAACTCTTCCACCAGTTCGGTAACCGGCTTCTTGCTAAATTCAACCATTAACATATCCCTTATGGGTTTCACCTGGTCATGCATAGGGCAGGGCTGTGTTTCCGAACACTTTTCTAAGCCCAATACACAAGAAGTAAATAACCCGTTGCCGTCAATGGCTCTGACAATGTCGATAAGGAAAAGCTTTTCTCCGTTTTCAACGTAAAAACCGCCGGTGGGACCTTTTGCAGATGAAAGAATCTTTTTACGGACCAACGTTTGTAATATTTTGCCTGTAAAATGCATAGGCGAACCAATTGCTTCAGCAACTTCGATGATGCCTGTCTTTTCATTCTTCCTGCTTTTAAGTGCGACATAAACGGTCGCCCTGATGGCGTATTCACATGATTTGGATAGTATCATTTTTTGTGCTGTTGATTTTACAAACCTAAAATATATAATTATCCTTTAAGATAATTCCTTTTCGAGCTGAATTGCTTTCGGGAACAGAATATTACTTTCCAGGTGAACGTGGCGGTGCAGGTCATTTTCGTATTCTTCCAGCTTTTTAAACAAGATAGTATATGAACTGCAGGCATCCACAGGCAACTGGTAGTTTGAAGTGATCTTGCGAATGGTTTCAAAATCGCCGCCTACCTGCTCATGTTCCGAGTCCATTACTTGTATTGGCACTGATATCTTTCCAAAGTTTGCCGAAGGCAGCAATCCGCCGGTATTATAAACCTGCGCCAGTTCTTTAATAAAAGGGAACAGTATTTTTTCCTCTTTTATCATGTGCAGGGTAAGGTCATTTCCAATTCGCTCAAACAGTTCGGCAACTTTAACCAATTCGGGGTGGCGATCGCCATGTACCCTGGCTACTTTTTGCGCTATCTCCAGGATAAAGGCTGTGTTGTCCCTCACATACCGGTGATGGGTATTGATAATATAATCACTTAAAAAACCAAGGTCCCAATTCTGAAAATCAGATTCACTGTTGGCATTTTCTCCTTTAATAGCTGCCAACTGGCGTTCTACTTCTTCGGGGGCAATCCCTTTTTTCTGACAAACTTCGGCAATGGTTTTTTTGCCACCACAGCAAAAGTCAATACCGAGGTTCTTAAATACCTGCGCCTTGCGGTAGTCTTTGGCTACTATCTCACCTATTGTTTCTACATTTTCTGCCTCAGTCTTTTTGGCGATCTTCACCTGCCAAACTTCGGGGCCGTTTTCCAAATAATCCCAAACGAATGCCTGTCCTCTTTCAGCCAATAACTGGTAATACAAAGGTTTGGGATCGTGGTCGTTGTGAATGATAAATGCTTCACCTGCTAAAAGTGAATCGAACTTGTCAAAGATCGTCGGGTGTTTGAAACGCGGCTCAATCACGGTGACGTCGAGAATGTCTAATACTTCCATTTTTTTAGTTGTTAAATAATAAAAGACAAATGTATCTTTTATTATTTATTTTAAAAGTGATATTCGTCACAATAGGATTGATTTTGACCGTTTTGTTTCGATAGGATAAAAAGCCTTTAGAACATTTAATCTTCGCTTCTATGTGCTGGGTAACAAATGTTACCGTTTGACTTTTTCGCCGGGACTACTTTTGTTTCAAATAAAAAGTTAATGAACGGTAATAAGTATTTGATAACGTTCCTTGCCAGTATCCTGGCATCGACAATCGGCTTCCTCCCGATGGCTTTAGCCCAGGGGGACACCAAAATTTTGACACTACATGACGCAATTGAGGCTACACTAACAAACAATAAAAGCATCCAGCTGGCCAAAATGGACGAAACTATCGCTATGGCCAATTACCGGCAAACAGACGCAATCTTCTTGCCACAGGCAGATCTGTCCTATACCGCAATGAGCACGAACAACCCACTCAACGCTTTCGGTTATAAATTACAGCAAGCTAATATCACCCCAAATGATTTTAACCCCACCCTGTTAAACCATCCTGGCGCAACACCGGATTATATGGCACAGATGGAGGTTAAACAGCCATTGCTCAATATCGATATGTTGTACATACGCAAGGGAGCCGAAAAGCAAACCGAAGTTTACCGGTACAAAACCCAGCGTACCCAGGAGTATGTCACTTTCGAAACTACTAAAGCATTTTTGCAACTACAGCTGGCTTACCAGGCAGAGAAGGTTTTGGCGGAAGCAGGCCAAACAGCAAAGTCGGTATATACTTTCACCGACAATCACTTCAAGCAGGGATTGATCCAGAAGTCGGACTTATTGAATGCCCAGGTACATGTAACCGCAGTTGAAAGTAACCTGGCAAAAGCTATAAGCAGTATCCTTAACGCTTCTGATTACCTCAGCCTGTTAATGGGCCAGCCGACCGGGAAAATTTACAGCATTGCTGATGAACCGCAAACAAACCTGCGGGCTATAGACAACACGCAAAGCGTATTTGCTACCCGTTCCGATTTTATGGCCATGCAAAAAGCCATTGAAGCATCCGGTCTGATGATCAAATCCAGCCAGATGAGCTACCTGCCCAAACTGAATGCTTTTGGCAATTATCAGTACAACGACAGCCATTTAACCGGTTTCGGGACCAACGCTTACCTGGTCGGTATACAGTTATCGTGGAATGTTTTTAACGGGAATAAGACCAAACATGTAATTGCCACACAAAAACTGGAGCGGGACAAGCTTACCTTGCAGTTAGCCCAGCAGAAAGACCAAAGCCAGCTGGAACTGGATAAAGCCTACCGAGACCTTTCCGACGCCCGGTTTGAGATGGCTCAGGACCAGGCAGCCATAGAACAGGCAGCCGAAGCCGTAAGGATCTTACAAAATCGTTACCAGCAAGGGCTGGTTAATACCACCGACGTGCTGACCGCAGACACCCAGCTATCTCAATTAAAGTTTTCGCTTGCACAGGCGCAGTTTACTGCCAATGTAACAAGCGCCTATATCAAATTATTAACAACAACGACCTCTAAATAACCGATCAGATATGAACTTACCTATCCATAAAAACAGGGCTTTACAGCTATTTACAGCTATAGGTTTACTGCTTATCAGTTCCTGTTCTTCCAATGCAAAAAAAGAAACGCAAACCGGTGCCGATACTGCGGTACTGGTTACGGTAAGCCGGCCCTCGGCCGATGCCAGACAGGGATTAACTGTAAGCGGACAGGTGGAAGCCAGTCAAACAGCCAATATCAGCACCAGGGTGATGGGCTATATCACAAAGATTAATGTCAAAGTGGGCGACCGGGTGGGTAAAGGGCAATTACTGGCAACGATCAGTAATGACGATATCCTTGCGAAACGGGCCCAGGCCGACGCGATGATTGCAGAAGCTAACGCAGCCGCACAAAACGCACAAAAAGATTATGACCGCTTTTATGCACTCTATAAGCAACAAAGCGCTTCGGCCAAAGAACTGGATAATATTACGCTACAGTATAGTTCGGCCAAAGCAAGATTGGAAGCTGCGAAACAACAACGGAACGAAGTGAACGCGATGCTTAGCTATACCAATTTGACAGCACCATTTGCCGGAACGGTTACCCAGAAAATGATGGACGCCGGCAGTATGGCCAATCCCGGTATGCCGCTGCTCACCATTGAACAAAGCGGCAGTTACCAGGTGAGCGCGTCGGTGCCGGAAAGTGAGATCAGTTTGATAAAGGAAAATGCACCGGTGACGATAAATATCGATGCTATTCATAAATCGATCAAAGGAACAATAGCACAGATCGCCCAGTCTTCTCAAAGCAGCGGCGGCCAGTATATAATCAAAGTAAATATCCCCGATAATGAAAAGCAAGGCTTGTTCGCCGGGATGTATGCCAATGTAACTATCCCTGTAACACAGATAGTAAAAACAGCTAATACCAGTGAACAAATCATGGTTCCGGTATCAGCTATTGAATATAAAGACCAGTTAACGGGTTTGTACACCATTGGCAGTAACCATACTGCCCTGCTGCGCTGGGTAAGGCTGGGCAGAACACAAGGCAATCAAGTCGAAGTTTTAAGCGGGCTGGCAGCAAACGAACAATTCATTGTAAGCGCAGAAGGCAGATTGTATAACGGTGTAGCTGTTAAAATAAAATAAGGACATGAAAGACGGATTTGCAGGAAATATAGCCAAGGCATTTATACAGTCGAAATTAACGATACTGTTGATGATCGCCTTTTTACTTATCGGCGGATACAGTACGTTCTTAATTCCGCGCGAGGAAGAACCCCAGATACAGGTGCCGATGGCCGATATATTTATCGGGTACCCCGGCGCTTCACCAAAAGATGTGGAAACCAAAGTTGCGGCGCCAATTGAAAAAATGATCTCGAATATCAAGGGGGTGGAATACGTGTATTCCACTTCGATGCAGGGACAGGCGATGGTTATCGTGCAGTTTAATGTAGGTGAAGATGTGGAACGTTCGCTGGTGAAACTGTACAGTGAGCTGATGAAAAACATGGATAAAATGCCGCAGGGTGTTACGCTGCCATTGATCAAAACCAGGGCCATTGACGATGTGCCGGTATTGGGTTTAACCCTTTGGAGCGATAAATACGACGACTACCAGCTGAAACAAATTGGCCAGGAATTGGCAAATGAGGTTAAAAAGATCAACGACGTATCGGATGTCAACATCATCGGCGGCCGCAACCGCGAGGTAAAAGTATTGCTGGATAAAAACAAGATGGCGGAGAACCATGTGGACTTTTTATCGCTCAGTAAACAAATACAAGGCAGTAACATGCAATTGCCCGGCGGTACGCTGCTCCAAAAGGATACGGCCTTTTCCGTAGAGACCGGGAACTTCCTGGCCTCTTCAGATGACGTCGGCAATTTAGTCGTGGGCATTAACCAGCAACAGCCGGTTTACCTGAAACAGATTGCCAAAGTTGACGAAGGCGCTGAAACGCCGAACCAGTATGTGCTGTTTGGTTATGGAAAAGCGGATACCAAAAACGTCCGGGCATTTAAATCGAATTACCCGGCTGTCACCCTTTCGATAGCCAAAAAGAAAGGCGCAGACGCGATGAAACTATCAGAACAGATCCTTGGTAAAGTGGAACATCTGAAAGCAAGCCTTTTGCCCAACGATGTGCATTTGACCGTTACCCGTAATTATGGCGAAAGCGCTTCAGACAAGGTGGGTGAATTACTGCTTCACCTGTTTATCGCCATCGTAGTTGTAACTGTGTTTGTAATGCTGGCCATGGGTTGGCGCGGTGGCCTGGTCGTATTCCTATCCGTACCAGTCACCTTTGCGCTTACGCTATTTGCTTATTATTTTATGCATTATACGCTTAACCGTATCACGCTGTTTGCGTTGGTGTTTATTACGGGTATCGTGGTCGATGATTCCATCATCATTGCCGAAAACATGCACCGGCATTTCAAGATGAAAAAGCTGCCGCCACTGCAGGCTGCTATCTATGCCATTAATGAGGTGGGCAATCCTACCATTCTGGCAACATTCACCGTAATTGCTGCCGTATTACCGATGGCTTTTGTATCCGGTATGATGGGGCCTTACATGAGTCCTATGCCCATCGGCGCTTCCATCGCTATGATCTTATCGCTGATCGTGGCTTTGACCTTAACCCCATACCTGGGTTACATTTTTCTGCGCGAGAAAGAAAATCAAGGCATGGCACACGAAGAAAGCAAACCGAAATTACTGGAAGAAACGCGCATCTATAAAATCTACCGTGCATTCATTCAGCCATTACTGGAAACCCGCTGGAAACGCTGGACCTTTATATTGAGTATTGTGGTGATCCTGTTCGCCTCGCTGTCGATGTTCTATACCAAAGCGGTCGCGGTTAAAATGCTGCCCTTTGATAACAAGAATGAGTTCCAGGTAGTGATCGATATGCCGGAAGGCACCACGTTGGAAAAAACACAAGCGGTTGCCAAAGACATTGGCGCTTACGTGTCCGGACAGGCACTCGTGCGAAATTATGA
Organism: Mucilaginibacter flavidus; assembly: GCF_024055575.1. GTDB lineage: Bacteria > Bacteroidota > Bacteroidia > Sphingobacteriales > Sphingobacteriaceae > Mucilaginibacter > Mucilaginibacter flavidus. The sequence goes on from NZ_JAMXOE010000009.1 coordinate 118,741, forward strand.
GACCTATATCGGCACTTCAGCTCCGATTAGTTTCAACGGGTTGGTGCGCCATTATGACCTTAGAAGAGGCGATAATGTAGCGGATATACAGGTGAACCTGGTGGATAAAAGCGCCCGGAGTATCCAGAGTCACGGTATCGCCAAAGAAATGCGCGCCCCTATACAGGCTATTGCCCGAAAATATAACGCGAACGCGAAGATCGTTGAAGTTCCGCCGGGTCCGCCGGTACTGTCAACCTTAGTGGCCGAAATTTATGGACCTGACTATAAGGAGCAGATCAAAGTTGCCCGGCAGGTGAAGGGTTTGATGGAAAAAACCTCTAATGTGGTGGATATGGACTGGATGGTAGAAGATGACCAGCCCGAGTACCATATTGAAGTGAATAAAGAAAAAGCCATGCGTTATGGGATAGCCACGGCGCAAATAGCTGCAACGGTTAATGCCGGCCTGTCAGGTATGGCGGTCGGTAATATTGCTCAGCCTGCCGCTTATAACCAAACAGCGATCAAGCTGCAATTAAGCGATGCGGATAAGAGCAGCATAGACGATGTGTTGAATCTGAAAGTGATGGGTATACAGGGTAATGCCATACCCGTAAAGGACCTGGTTACCGTAACCCGGCAGATCAAGCCGAAAAGTATTTACCGCAAAAATCAGAAAGAAGTGGTTTATGTGCTGGGTGATATGGCCGGTAACCTTGAAAGTCCGTCCTATGCGATCTCCGACGTTTCTGATCATTTAAAAACGGTAACAATCCCCAAGGGGTTTTCGCTGAAAGAGGAATACACGCATCAGCCGGAATTAGAGGATAATTACAGCCTGAAATGGGATGGGGAATGGCAGATCACTTTCGAAGTGTTCCGCGACCTGGGTATTGCCTTTGCCGTTGTGATCATCATGATCTATATCCTGATCGTGGGCTGGTTCCAGAATTTCACGGTGCCGTTGGTGATGCTGGCTGCGATACCACTTTCACTCATAGGTATCGTATTGGGCCACTGGATGCTGCACGCCTATTTTACAGCAACCTCTATGATTGGGTTTATTGCCCTGGCCGGCGTGATGGTCCGCAACTCTATATTACTCATTGATTTCATTAATATCAGGCTGGATGAAGGCATCCCGCTCAAGCAGGCGATCATCGAAGCTGGTGCGGTGCGTACTACACCTATTTTATTGACCGCTGGTGCTGTTGCTTTAGGAGCGGTGATCATTTTGTTTGACCCTATCTTCCAGGGCCTGGCGATCTCACTAATGGGCGGTACGGTTACCTCCACTTTCCTGACCCTCATCGTGGTGCCTTTACTATACTTCAAAATGATGCGCAAAACAAAACTTAACCCTAAAAAATCTAACTCATGAAACTATTGGTAGTAACCTGTCTAAAAGAATACCTGGGCGATGTTTCCCGGATATTTAAACAAGCAAATATTGATGTGTTCAGCACGAGTGAAATCGCAGGGCACCGGAATGGCGCGCCCTTGAACCTTTTAGAAGACTGGTTTGCCAGCGGTGGTGAAGAGGTTGATTCGATGATGATATTCACCTTTACCCCGGCAGCAAATGCTGAACACGGTATGGCGCTGATTAGAGAGTATAACGAAACCCTTAAAGAAAATTTCCCGGTCAGGGCATTTGTCATGCCTGTTGAGAAATCCGTTTAATCCTATAATTTAAAGATCATGAAAGAAAGAATAGTACGCGCCGTTGCCGGCGTGATGGTGCTAGCCAGCATCGCTTTAGCATATACTGTAAATATTAACTGGCTATGGCTGGGTGTTTTTGTAGGCATTAACTTACTGCAATCAGCCTTCACAAAATTTTGCCCGCTGGAACTGATCCTGAAGGCGGCTGGTGTCAAAGAATAAATGTAACAATTGTAACCGTGATGAACGCAGATTCAAAGCACCTTTGTGTGTTGGTGTTTAAAATTAACCATCAAAGAAATGGAAAAGATCAAGAAAAAAAAGTTGACCATGTGGCCGGCTATTGTTCACGCCAAATGTCCTAAATGCCGGGTTGGCGACATTTATACCAAACCGATATACAGCTTAATCGGGCAGAAAATTCATGACCATTGCCCGCATTGTGGTTTGACGTATGAACGGGAACCCGGGTATTTTTATGCGGCTATGTATGTGAGTTATGCCTTTATAGTAGCCGAACTTGTGACTTTGGCCGTCGCAACATCGATACTTACAGGGAGCGACAATCCATGGTTGTACATTATTATCCTTTTGGGAGTAGTGGGGTTGCTGGCGCCTTTTAATTTAAGGTATTCAAAAGTTATCCTGCTACACTGGTTGACCCCTGGATTACATTATCATCCGGAATTGAACAAACCACTTCACGATTAAAAAATATGCTATGAATATATTGGCTGAGCGGGGGCAGAAGCTGGCAGGCAAAACGGAATTACGAACATTAATCAATGGCGGGAGCTGGAATAATGTGGCCCAATACTGTTAACTTAGCTGTATGGATGAATCAGCCAATTTAGCTTTTCAGTTTGAACCTGCCCTGAGTAAAGAGATTGAGGAATTTGGTGAGCTGCGCTCATTTAAAGACGGAGACATCATTATGGACTATGGCAAGTATATCCGTATGATGCCATTGGTTGTTAAGGGTACTTTGAAGGTATTGAAGAAGGATGATAACGGCAACGAGATTTTGCTGTATTATCTTTCCAGTAACGAAACCTGCTCTATGGCTTATAGTTGTTGCCTGGAAGAAAAGAAGAGCGAAGTGAAGGCAATTGCTGAAGGTGACCTTACCATCGTCGCCATCCCTCATAATAAACTGGATGAATGGCTTTGCAAATATCCCAGTTGGAAAAACTACATCATGCGGAGCTTTAATGAGCGCTTTTCCGAAATGTTAAAGTCCATAGAAAGTATTGCCTTTCATAAACTGGATGACCGGCTCATCGCTTATTTAAAAGAAAAAAAGCGACTGTCAGGTTCGAGTGTCATAAAAGCCTCTCATTATCAAATAGCTGACGAACTCGCTACTTCCAGGGTGGTTATCTCCCGCCTGCTCAAGATCCTGGAGAATAATGGAAAAATCTTGCTATACCGCAATGAGATCAAATTGCTGCATGATTTTGACTGATCTGATTGTAACCAACATCACTTTACTGTGTAACATTTGTTACCACGCCACAGACTTATAAGCACTAGTTTTAATAAAAAATTAGAGTTATGAAAAAGAACATGGGTACAGCCGATCGCATTATCCGCATACTTGCCGTGATAGCAATCGGGGTTTTATATTATACCAACTTAATATCAGGTACTTTAGCGATAGTATTGTTAATAATTGCTATAATATTTATTGCTACAAGTTTGATTAGTTTTTGCCCTTTATATCTGCCTTTCGGCATCAGAACCAGGCGCTCGAACCCTTAATCTTCGGAGACTAGCCGCTAAAAACTAAAATCACGTGGTCGGTCGATATTTTTTCAGATATCTAAGCAATAACCAGCCGATTGGTAGAAACAACACGGAGCATAGAAAAAGTAAGTTCTGGTAGTATGGTATTGCAACATTAAATACCGTTAATAGCGGTTGAGTAAACAGCAATCCGAGATATCCAACCACCAGAAAGATGTATGTACGGCTAGCGACAACCAGAGTTTTGACAACATTAAAAAAACCGTTCCTGTTAAACTGCCCGATCAGTAGTGGCATGATAATTCCCAGCGTTAAAAGGTGGATATACCCAATGATCAGGTTTCGGTTAAGAAATGTCCACTCGCCTATTATAGGTATGCATATTGAAGTCTGGAAGACACATTTTATGGTAAGGGCAATTAATGCTGCCTTTTCAAGAAAGGAAAAACAGCTCCAGCTTCTTTTGAAGTTGATACATACAGCCAGCCAGCTTAACAAATTGAGTCCGGAACCTATGCCGGCCAAAAGCCACAAGCCGGTACCGGGGTTCCCCCATAATGTGAAAATGAAATAAAGTGGTATGGTGGAATAAATAAACAGCATAAGCCATCGACCCGCACTACCAGGTAGCGGTGTGGCGGGCAGAGTTGACGCCAATAGCCCTAATGCGGCCAATAACATAAAGCCGTTCATTTGGAAATGCAGGTAAAAATAGATCGCATCCTGGTAATACGTTGTGTTCTTTAAGCCACAAGCAGCCAGCGGACCTAACGCAAATGGGCCTAATGCGGATAGGCATAGCAAAATCAGACCTCCCCGAATAAGTTTGTACACTGTTTCGTTCACGCGATCTTTTAGCAAATCGCCTTTGAAAACAAGGTAAGTAAAGCGAAATGTCACCAATACAAAAAGAGTTGAAAAACCAATGGATACCAGTTTATAACCTTGCAGTGAAAAGCTGGCCAGCATACCGTAGGCACTGATAAGTGTAAGTACAAGTATAGTTTTGAAATGTGACCCTATTTTACAGTCACTGCATAACAAGGCGATTAATAAGGCTATGCTAAAAAACATCCAGCCGGAAAAGGCAAAGTGCGAGTGAGCATGAAGGATGAATTGGTAATTAATTAAGGGAAGGTCGTAAAGCTGCAAGTACCGCAGCAGCACCCCAAAAATACTCAACACGATGAAGTTAAACATCGCCAATCGGGGATAGTTAAGATTTTTCGTCCATTTCATTACATCCCCAATAATCTTTTACCTTCTTCTGTAATGCAATCGTAAGACCAAACCGGATCCCAAACAAGGGCAACACTAGTAACGTAACCCGCATAATGTCCATCGATGCAATTTTTCACCGCGGATACTATACTTTCGCCCATCGGACAATACGAGGAAGATAAGGTCATTTTAACGTTCACCAGCTTTTTGGAGTCGTCAATGTCGATTCCATAGACAAGCCCCAGGTCGATGATATTAATATACAGTTCCGGATCGGTTACAAGCCTGAGCGTTTCCATCATTTGCTCCTTAAGGAAGGAGATGGGGTCGGTTATATCAAAGTTTGCCATAGGTTATTGTTTTATGAAACAGTACAATAAACACGTTGGTTATATACAATATTGCCGTAACCACCAATGCAGCCACTCCAATGTATATAAGCGGGATAGTCATGAAGTAACAACCAGGCATAAAGGCCAGGCAGAATATGATGAAGGAAATGGTTTGTGCTTTAAGTAAGTTATTAGCATACAAGTCGGCAGGCATCGGGGTTTTAAACTTACCGGTGAGGTGTTCATAACGTTTTACCCAAACAATAAAAGGGAGGGTTTTAAATGTTTGGCCCAATATAAGCGAGGTAATCCAGCCCAGTAACATAAATTCGCCGTAAATCACGGAAAAACGGACGGTAGCAGGGTTGTTTTTAAGATGAAAATAGATGATAAAAGGCACAATCATGATAGCGATCTTCAACAGGATAAAAGAGAGAAAGCTGCTCAACATCGGCAGGTCGATATGTTTTCGCAGCCGTGAACGCAGGCATTTTAAAATGAACATAAAATAGCAGGCTATTCCCGCAGCGCCAACAGCAAATATCACATAGGTCCTAAAAGTAAGCCCAAAAAAGTAGGAGTCAACCAAAAAAAGAAGTAAGGCAATAACGATAAGGTAATAGCTTGCAGTTAACAGCCTGGTTTTTTGGTACGACGAAACAAGGAACATTGGTACCAGCTTTGAACTTACACCGATAAGCATCAGCAGGAACCAGCCGACCAACCCCAGGTGGGCATGCAGTTTCAGGAAATGCAGATGATCCTGCGGAAATATTGGGATTGTAAAATTAAAAACGAGGGCCGTTCCCAACGCCACCGTAAAACAAAGGCACAGGCAGGCGCTAAAAATAAAATCTTCCTGTATGGTCTGTTGTTTTTTCCTTTTGCCGGTCAGGTATACATTAACAGTAAATAAGATGACGGCCAGCATTAATAAAACAGCCCCGCATTGCATGTGAACCCCAGGGACAAATACCCAAAACGAATAGACCAGGGCAAGCAGCCCGGGCAAAAAGAAGCCAAGACTTATCCATGCCAGTTTTTCGCTGTAAAGTTCGGTTTCCAAAACTACCGGGATTAGCTGATAGGATGCACCAAGTATAACCATCGTTCCCCATCCGAGCGCCGCCATGTGGGTAATCGCTAAGATCTGCGGATGAAAATAGTGCCCGGTAAATGCGTTTACTGAAAATAGCATCATGACAGACAGTATCAAAAAGCAAAATGCAGCGAAAACGTAATGGGTCACGACTATTTTGTAAAGCCCGGGATTCTGTTTAACTGAACTCATTTTTTATAGATCAACATGTTGATATTGCCCGGCGCGAATGTTTTAAAAATATATTGAAGTCCTTGCTTTTCTAACTCAGGAAGAAGAAATACCGGGATCTTTTTATGGTGAACAAATAACGCATGTCCAGCAGTCAAATTCGGGGTTTGCTCCAGGATGGCAAGCATAGGTTTTGGCATCTCGAGTTCACGCACATCCAAATAGCTAATTTGTTCCGGAACAAAACTTGCGAGCAGCATATCGAATTGCTGATCATCAATCGCAGGTTCTCTTGCCGGGATAGTCAGTACATCCGTTGCGGTATCCCCGGATTTGTTGAAATAGGTGATGACCGTATCAGTATCGACGTGCTCAACGCGATGCGTAAATCCTTTACTTGCTAACAGGTGGATCAGTGGGGACGGTTCAAACGAATTAATGAGTTTCAGGCCCTGATCCGTCTTTAATACTTTTACAGAAGATAATATTTCCTTGAGCGGGTCCTTATCCTGTGCTAATATCGGTCGAACGTCAAGTTCAAGATAATCGAGCGGTTCCAGGAAGGGTACTGATACGTTGTTCGATTCCGTGTCAGCAACACAATCACCCGCCACTTTGAACCCGATCTCAGTCATGCTCGACATAAAATCCGCGATCTCAGTTTTCGATATTTTGCAAGCGTCGGCAATGCTGACCCGTTTCACCAAAAGGTTGCGCAGTACCGGATTTTTAAGTTTTGAAAATTTTTTATTTAGACTTACCAGGGTTTTAATAACCAGGTCGCGGTCGACTTCGAGCAGCTGGCTGATTTTTGTTTGCGCGGTAATTTTTAGTTCCATTCCACAAAAATGCGGATACATTGATGATTGTTATATGATTTTAATCATATAATAAGATGATATCATAGCATGATGTGGTCTCAAGTAGTGACTTGAACGGAATATTTCAATTAAGAGAAATTCAGCTGAGATGCCTGGGTAAGTTTCAACAGGCTGGACATTTTCGGAGGCTGCTTCTATCCGCGTCAGACCCTCCTTCATCTTCTTTCATTTTTCGCGGCAAATCTGCCAGCCGTTTTAAATCAGCGATAAATCGTGGAGAAATTTGGAAGTCCTTCCATCTCGCATGGGGCAGAAGTCGAACATCGGACTTTTGCCCCATTTTTTTTGCTTGCAACTCTTTGTTTCTCAGGTAAAGTCGCTTTACAAAAGTAAAGCAGCTTTCATAGCCCGTCCCGGCATGGCGCAAAGACAAAGTCTCAAGGCATACCTTTCTTTAGGGGAGGATCGGCTTGAGCGCATAGTATATCAAATTGGAACGTTGAGCGGGCGGGAACACAGGCCCTGAAGTAATTGATCCCACAACTCTAATCTTTTTCAATTTCTCAAAGTTGACTTTTCTGCAGGTAAATGTCCTTAAGCATCCTCTCGCTTCTTATTATTCTACCGCCCGGATCCCTTCGTCTATTATTAACCGCCGTTCGTCTATGTTTTGTCTGTCGCTGCGACGGCGCAGCTTACTTTTATTACGGTTCATGGCCTATGGAAGCTGTCACCTGCAAATAATCTATCGCGTTATGAAAAACATTTACAAAAGCATTTTCCTGTTATTTATAGTAGCTTTCATGGTCGTGTCATGTAGTAAGGAGGGGTTACAAGGGCCCGATGGTCCGGCCGGTCCGCAAGGTCCGGCGGGTACTACAGGCCCCGCCGGACCTGCCGGGAAAGACGGCTCAATTATTTATAGTGGTAACACAATTCCATCGGGAACTACGGGTCTGCCTGGCGATTACTACCTGAACCGTTCCACCGGCGACCTCTATGGCCCTAAAACTGCAAACGGCTGGGATCCGCCAATTAGCCTCAAGGGGGCACAGGGTGCTACAGGAAATACCGGTGCTACAGGAAATACCGGTGCTACCGGGGCTACGGGAGCTACCGGCGCCTCGGGCAGTAAATTATTGAGCGGAAATGGCACGCCATCAAATACACAAGGGGCAGTTGGTGATTACTACCTGGACAAAACAAATCTTTTATTGTATGGGCCAAAAAATACAAGCTGGGGCACCCCCGTTTTATTGCGCGGTGCTCAAGGCCCGCAGGGTCCAGTTGGCCCTGCCGGAGCTGACGGAAGTATAATTTACAGCGGCAATGGCGCTCCGGACGCAACGCTCGGCCAAAATGGGGACTATTATTTCAATAAAGCTACGGGTGGGCTATACGGCCCTAAAACCGCACGCGGATGGGGCGCGGCTACCTCATTAGTAGGGCCACAGGGAGCCACCGGTGCAACCGGCTCTACTGGCGCCACCGGCGCAACGGGCGCCACTGGTGCGGCAGGAGCAACGATTTTGAACGGGAACGGCCCACCGTCGCTTACAATGGGCAAGGTTGGAGATTTTTATCTTGACTTGAGCACATATTTCTTTTATGGGCCGAAAACTGCATCAAGCTGGGGAACAAGAACGCTCCTGAAAGGAGCCCAGGGAGCGCAAGGCCCGGTTGGCCCCGCCGGGGCTGATGGCAGCATTATCTACAGCGGCACAGGAGCTCCGGACCCTGCCGTAGGTACCATTGGCGATTATTATTTTGATAAAACTAATCGCTCCTTTTATGGCCCTAAAACTGCAGGGGGGTGGGGAAGCCCGACGTCATTAGTCGGCGCGACAGGAGCTACCGGCGGAACTGGTGCCACGGGTGCAACCGGCGCTGCGGGTGCCGATGGATCGACGATATTGAGCGGCCTTGGTGCGCCCGACCCTGCAACCGGAAAAGCAGGTGACTTTTACCTTGACAGGCAAACCTACCTGTTTTATGGCCCTAAAAACGTGGATGGCTGGGGTCCTGGCGTATCGCTGAAAGGTGCTCCGGGAAGCGGCGGGAATGCTGTCGCGTACGAAACTTCGGACTTTGACTTTCCGCAATGGAACGTTTATGGTAACGCAACTGCAGGCCCGCCCACGAGCTTTGTATTGAGGCATCAGCGATTTATAGGCGACTCCGTAACCTTTTTCAGATTACCAGATTCTGTTTATAATTCGCTACGGAACGGTGTGACACTGGTTTATGCGCAAATTGTTAACCCGGCTGATACATCGGTACACCAATGGATACAATTGCCTTACACCAATGTTATAGGTACATCAAACATACAATCATATACATTCCGTGCAATCGCATCTCTTGCCGGGAACAGCGTACGTATATTCTGCAATATCAGTAACGCTGTTAACACGCAGCCCTCGCCACTGCTTAATATAAATAAGATACGGGTGATTATATCGCCGCAAACTTCCACCGGTACACTCAATGTCGTCGGCGGTCAGTCAATTAAACAGGTAATGCGGCAGTTTAGCCTAACAGATCGAAGTTTTAAGACAGTTAAATAGTTCATAACCAGGGCGTGCCTTAAATTAATGGCACGCCCCTTTTCTACTCGCCACTACCAGCCAGATTTGTTTATGAAGCACCTTATTAACGTCTTATGGGTTCTAATGCTGATGGTTGTTTTGGCCATCCCGGCGCGTGCGCAGGATGTATCGAAAATGGCTAACGCGCAGCCGGTTACCATCAGCGGCCAGTTTGGCTTAGGCCTGGGCACCTACACCTCATCGGGCATTGATAACCGCGAACATCCATTTTCCTATCTGCTTAGCGGAGCGCCGGTTTTAACCGTATATGGTATATCGTTCCCTTTTTCGGTGGTCGTAAGCGACCAGCAGCGCGGGTTCAGACAACCTTTTAATCAATATGGCATCAGTCCGCAATACAAATGGCTTACCGTGCACGCCGGCTGGCAAAGCATTACGTGGTCGCCGTTTACGTTGTCGGGCTATAACTTTTTAGGCGGAGGAATCGAAGCAAATCCAGGTAAACTCAGGCTGGGCTTTATTTACGGGCGTTTTAATAAGGCAATTGTGGAAAGTTCTTCCGAGCCGCTGCTCTTTCAAACACCGTCATACAGCCGCTCGGGCTATGCCGCTAAATTAGGCTATGGTACCGAGCAAAATCATGTCGACATAACTTTTCTGAAAGCAAAAGACGACCCTAATTCTATTCAAAACCCATCTATTGTTTCCGGCCTGCAGCCCGCGGAGAACCTGGTGGCGGGTATCGGTACAAAATTCCTGATTGCTAAACATTTTCGGTGGGAGGCAGACGTAGCGGGCAGCTTGTACACACGCAACCGTTTGAGCGACACACTGCGCGATTTTGATTTGGGCGGGTTTAACTTCCTGAAAAACTGGATAACGCTCAATAATTCCAGTCAGCTGCTAACTGCCGTGCAAACCGCGTTAAGTTATCAGAACAATAACTATAATATCGGCATACAATACAAACGCGTCGATCCTGATTTTAAATCGATGGGGGCTTACTATTTCGAAACCGATGTGGCTAACTATACTGTAAATGGCGGCCTTTCGCTTCTCAAAAACCAACTCCAGCTAAACGGCAGTTTAGGCTTTCAGCACGACAATGTCGCACATGACCTGTTGTACACCTCGCATCGCACCATTAGCTCATTCAGCGCATCGTACAACACATCAAAATTCGGTGCCGACTTCCGCTTTTCGAACTATGGTATTACGCAGGACAGGGGTCTTAACCCGGTTATCGATACCTTCCGTGTAGCCCGCACCAATTATAACGTAAACGGCCTTATCCGTTACATGCTTGGCGATTCGGTTATATCACACAGCTTTATTTTATCGGGTAACCTGCAATCGCTGGTTGACTTAAACCATTTTACATCGGGCCAAAGTCAGAGCAACAGCAAAAGCGCCAATCTTTCTTATTCCCTTGGGTTTGGTAAGTCGGGATTAAGTATCAACTCTAATTTGAACTATACTGTTGCGCAAATCAGCACAATGCATACCCGCCTGTTTGGCCCTTCAATCGGTATCAGCCATCAACTCGATAAAAACAGGCTGATGCTGAATGCTAATATCGCCTATCAGCAACAGCATAACGATGACAAGAATGCAGGCAACGTGATCAACGCCTATCTCAACGGCTCATACCGGCTGGGTAAGCGCGACGGCATTACCACTACCATATCTTACTTGAAAAGCAATTCGAAGGATGCAACGCTGCCGTCTTTCAGCGAATTACGGTCGTCATTATCCTTAACACATACTTTTTAGCATGATGAAAACGTACAAATCCACGATTAAGAATTTCAGCAGAGTGATTTTTGCAGCCGTCATGCTGTTTGCCGGCGCAGTTAAGGCGCAAACTGTAAATATCACCATAAACGTTTTGCCGCCATATTCGCCCTATTATTCCGATTACACCAGCGCTTATGCTTCTAAAACGCTGCTCATCCTTCAAAACACGTCTGGCACACAGCAAAGGATAAGACTAGCCGGCAAATTGCAGGGCGATAACGGCATTCTTATTTCAACCCGTGGCAATTACCGCCCCGTTCAGCCAATTGTTCTTAATCCCCACGAAACTAAGCAGCTAAACGGAACCACCCTTCAAAGTGTGTTTGATTTAAACAGCGTTAACGTGTACGGTATAGATAAGGCTAAGCTGGCTGCTTCCTCGCGTATACCTGAGGGACATTATACATTATGTATTGAAGCATATGAGTATAACGGCGTCCGTTTGATTTCTGCAAATGCGCCGATGGGTTGCAGTATGATTACTATCACCAATCCCGACCCTCCGGTACTGGTAGGCCCGGCAAGGAATGAGCGCCTGCGTGCAACGCCGGCAAATACTGCTTTTTTTAATTGGATTAACCCCGGTACAGTTCCGCTTGGTACACAATATAAGCTTGAAATTGCCGAAATGCCTGATCCGGCAAGAGACCCCAATCAAATACTTAATGCCTCCTCGCTGCCGGTTTTAACTACCGTGGTTACCGGCACAAGCTACCAGTATAACATGCGCAATGTGCCGTTTAAACCAGGTAAAAGTTACGCGTGGAGGGTAACAGCTGTTGATCCGAATAACAGAGTGGTCTTCAGGAACAACGGTCGCAGCCCGGCCTCGGTTTTTATTTATGAGCAGGATAACGGTAAGGACGATAAGCTTGGGCCAACCAAGCACGGCGACGATTTTTCTGTAGTTCATTATGATTACCAGGTAAGTGGAAACTTGACTTATAAGTATCATTTGGCTAATGACAAGCAGATGCCGTATATAAAAACCGCCCGCCGCGATACCGCTGTGCCGCTGAAGCTTACTAAAATTGAGCTGGTTTACGGGTTGTGCTATGTGCCGATGGATATTCACCAGGAAGAAATCAAACAATATAAGCAGGGGGCGCCTCCCAATGGTTCAAAAATTGGCGATTGGATGGGGAAAAACGTAGGGAAGCAGGGGGGGGAAATAGGAAGCGGTTCCGGTTCGAAGACTGATTTTAATAAACCGGGTGATCAGATAGTAAGTCAGGCCGTACAGCAGCAGGAAAACAAGGTAGAGAAATATAATGGCGTAAATGGTAATGCAAATGCGGGGAGCCAGGTGAATGCCGGGGGCAAGTCAAAGGTAAAAAAGGGGGCAAAGTACATTCCTGATACGCCACCGGTGATAGATACCATAGACCAAACTGGGGATTTATTGCTGCCCGCGACCGATTATGGGCCGCAAAATGTTGTTGCGACCGCTAAAACCGATGCAAACGGACATTATGAATTCGATTTTGATTCGAAGCTGCCCTGCAAAATTATCCAGGTGTACCCGGAATCAAACGTGGCGATGGTAATGTGCTATTATATTAACGTTATAAACAAGCAGTATTCTGACCCGCATTCGTTCATTTACGCTAAACCGCCGGTCGATAAAGATGAAACCACCCAGGTTGACGCAGGTACGCAAAACGTTTTTGTAAACAACTACCGGCTTCATGTTTTAATAGATCGAAACCCGGAAGGCGGAACTAATACCGGCAAGGTCGCCGGGGCTTCAGTTGAGGGAACGGCAGACGACACCGTGCAGGTATACGTGCTGAGAAAGCTGCCGCGTTCGCCCTCCATTCCAAATGATGAAGGTGATAATGTTGGCCACGCGCCGTTTAAACCGGTTGATACCACCGCCGGTTGGTATGTTGGCGGCAATAAATATGAAATTGTATCACACCATCAATCCAGCATGGATCATGACGCATTATTTAATACATACACAGGCAGTGTTGTTTTTGATAACCTGGTTGACAACCTTAAGGCATCAGATTCATATTACGTATACGCCGAATACAAACACAGCAAAGTTTCCTTCGAGCCGGTAGAGGTGTCGATGGCCCCGGTTGAGGACGATGATTATCAGCCATACACCAAGCCCTTTGTGCGCTACAAGGACATCGATTTCAGGCCAAGCTATGTGTCGTTCACCGTTAAGGGAGTGCTGAAATATCGATTTAAAGATGGTTCAGCAAGGCCGCTGCCGAATACATCAATAGTGCTTGAGTCGATACCTATGTATCCTGATGGTAAAGGCAATATTGTTCACGACGAAAACAAGGCGAAAACGTACGCGGCTGTCTTTACCGACCCGAACGGCTATTTTGAGCTAAATTCAGGCGTTTTGCAATATGACCAGCTTGAGCTGTACAATTATAATAACGGCTTTGGCTTTCAGCAATATCTCAAGGTATTCAGCCCGTACTATGGTAGTCCCGATATAGCATACTCATTCCGTGCGGGCAACACCTATAATGTGGGTGAAGTGATAGCGCAGGTAAAGGATTTTAACTTGAATGTAACAATCAAAGGATATAACAGCAATACAAAACTTACTGAAAAATTAAAAAATCAGCGTGTGTACCTGTGCCGCCTAACTGGCTTTAACTATGCACAATTTGGTATACCAGATGATGAGGGACAACAAAACGGGCTTGAACAAAAGACGATACAGGATTATTATTATAATAATTATAAAGTTATCGGTTACGGCGTTACCAATACTGACGGTGTCGCGTCCTTCAGCAGGCTAGTGTCAAATGACGTGTACAATGCCAGCGATACGTATTACATTTATTCGGAATCGGAAATATTAACAGGGGATAACTATTCAACAGTTTCGGCGCAGCAGGTAGATCCCCATGTCGCTATTTTTACTACCAATGGCCATTATTTCGACGAGCCTGTGTTGAACAGCATAGTCGGTCAAAAAAATGTTTCGGTAGATGTAACCGTAAATACTGTGCCGCAAAAACCTTACATTGATGGCGCGGTATACCCGCAAAGTAATACCAGTACCAATGCTTTATCGCAGGTATTGGTGTGGCTTTACGATATAGATGCTACAAAGAAGGCTTATAACGCCCAGTACTTCAAGGATTTATTTGCAGGTTCCGACCCGTTGACTATATTGGACTATATGTCTCAATGGAACAATTCCCCGGTTCAACTGCAGAAAATACAACAAACAGGCGACAATGGATTGTTCAGGTTTGATGACCCTGAGACGGACGACTATAAAGGCTGGAAGCTGCTTATTTTTACAAAATATGGCTTCATAACCGGTTACAGCGTTGTTAATTCCGGCATACCGATGGGACCCGGAAGGAAAGAGAATATAAAAGGGTTTGTATTACCTCCGCGCCTGATGCAGGCCGATGTGATAGACCACGATACCAAAAAGCCGGTAAAAGCAAGGATTGTTGTCGGCGATGGTTTTAGCTGGGTAGATACGCAATCGCTGTACCTGTTCCAGGGAGCGCCAAGCCCTAACGAAGAACGTGCGCAAATGCAAACCAGTTATGGCCAGGTTAAATTTACAGTGATACCTGATGACCAGGTAAACTACCATACCCAGATATTTACACGAACAGTTGACGCTCCGCCTAATATTGGCCTTGCTAACGCAGGCGCTATTGACGATAGCTACAGCCAAATGGAGGCCTTCGAAATGTTGCGGCCGGTTAATAAACTGTCGGTATGCGTAAAGAGCGCAGTTACAAAAAAGGCCATTCCGGCTCAGGTGTATATAACTCAATTGCCGCCTGATGAGACCCCGGGAGGTACTGATATTAAGGCTGGCGAATGCGCAAGCTTTACCTTCCAGAGCAGTGCCGCAAAATATGGCGTAAAGGTAGTGTCGGCCGGGTATGTTACCCAGGAAACCACCGTAATTGCAAGTAACTCGCCCGATGCGGTTACGTTCCTCGATATCAAGCTTGACGCCGGATTTTCGATTATCGGTACGATTAAGGTTGACGGTAAGCCAAAGGCAAACGTAGGCGTCTACATAAAGGAGATGTGGCAAACCGTACAGGAAGTTTACACCGACCAAAACGGAAAGTACAGCATTGACGGCCTGCCGAAAGACGGGAGTAACATAACGGTGGTAGCTTCGAACCCAGCCGGGCCCGGAGCGACGAAACAGGTAAAGCTGGATTCGTACATGTTTAAAAATATTGTTATCAATTCGGCACAGGCAGATTTTTACCTCACCAGTAATGCAACTATCGATTTTAGCTCTATATACGGCTTCCCGATAGAAGTAGAATCATGGGTGAAAAAAACAAACAGCTCCAATTATATACTAAATGGCAGAGTACAGGTAAAGCCGAATAAAAACGTATACATGGGTAACTACTATAACAACTTCCTGACACTTAAAAATGTTGAAGTGAAGGTAATTGAACGGCCTGTTAAAAATGCTAATAATCAATTTGGCAAACCATTGCCGCCTTACATCATAGTTGGGGCGTATGGATCGATAGCGCTTAGCGAAAATAACATTGATTTGTTGATGTTCAAGTACTATCATGCAACCGCTTCCGGTCTGAAGGGTTTATCGCTGCAGCAGGCGCCAAATGACCCGGGCAGAGGTTCAATAGTGGGAGAGGCGGCTATAACATCCAATTCGTTTTCGCATGGCGTGGTTTGGAATGGTTCGCAAACGGTAATTCCATTCGTGGACGATGGTAAAGAGGTAATCCAGCAAGGACAAAATGCACCTACCCCGTCACAGCAACAGCAAGTACAGTTTGATAATAGCAATAAGGTGGCCAATGAAATACTGAAAAATGGCGGTAACGATGGAAATAATGGAAGCAATATGGGCTTGCAGATGGGAGTAAGTAAAGGCGGACTTGACCAGGTGCAGGTATACTCGCCCGGTTCGCCGGATGTATTTGCCGATGGTTTAGCAGCTGCTACAAAAAATTTCTTTAACCTTTTTGTAAGTACTTTCGATGATGATAACACCTACAAATACCGGGTTCAGAGTTTAAATGGCAAAACATTTAAATACACATTAAACAATTTATACAACGTAGATGCTTCTGCAGCCAGTTATCTTGATTATACAGGTTTACATCTTGCATCAACGGTACATACAAACATTGCCAATATTAACAACCCCGACCTGAACCTTAACGTGGGTTACTTGATTTTTGATTACAAGTCGATGGTGCAGACCTTCAGTAAATCTGACCTCAGCATCGGTTTTGATAAATGGAAAGCCCAGGGAAAATGGACGCTGGATCAGGGCACGATAAAACTAACGGGTAACTTGTTTGCGGGTTCCATCACGGTTCCGGTTAGTAACCTTGAAATTGGATACGATAATATTGGATACGGATATATGAGCATAGATAAGATTGGCATTGCGGGCGTTAAAGATCTGCCGCTGGGCTCAAACGTTGCTACCTCGTTCGGGTATGATAAAGCAGCCAAATATGGCTCGCTAAAGAATCCGCAGTATGGCTCATGGTCGCTATCGATGGTTTCAACAACCGACGCCCCGGTAACCGTGATAAAAGACTTACCGGACCTGGGAACAAACGACCAGATCCTAATTTCGAACATATCGCTTTACAGCAAGGGCGATGAATCGCGTATTGTTATCTCGAACAGTCAAAAACCGTTAACACTCAATGGCTTTGCAACTTTTACACCTTACCAGGTAGCGAATGGAATTGACAACATATCGTTTGATGGCTCGCTCGACCTTAATATACCGGCCCTTACAGGTATGAATGATAAAATTTACAACCTGGCTTACAAAAGCAATGGCACATCGCTGGTGCACCTGCAAACCAATTTACCTCCGCTTGATATGGTAAGCAACGGCGTACACGTAACATTTGATAATGTTGGGCAAACTTTCATCAATAATCAATTAATCATTCCAGGCCACTTAAAAGATAAAGCACCGAATTCGCCATACAATTTCAAAGTAAAATTGCTTAAATATAATGCTAACTCCCACATGATATCTGTGACCCAGGATAAAAGCAATTTTGTGGAGATGGGCGGCCCACAAAAGCTATCGGCCATAGAAGGGACGATGATTGGTGATTTTTCGTCGTGGCAAAACTTTAAATTTATAGGAGATGTAATCGGGGCAGAAGGTATGCGCGACAGCACCTCGGTTGATGCCAACACAAATAAAACAAGAATGGGTTTTGTTGTACAAGGCGACCTGGTGGCAAATAAAAGCCAGATTGGCGTAAAAAACCTGTCGTTTGGCGATATGTCGAACGGGAATTTTACGTACGATTTCGACAAAAAGGCGATTGTTGGTTCATTCCACCTTGATGAAACAACACCGAATGCCCAATTTCATACCGATTTTGAACTGCAGCTTGGCAGCGGGCAATGGTATGTACTCGGCGTGGCAAAGATTGACCATATAACAGGTTCGCCGGTGCCGGTAAACAGTGCCAATGGTGCCGTATGGATTGGTGCAAGCACTATTACCCCGGGTATACAGTCAATCATACAATCACAGTTCCATGACGGTATATTGCCTGACGGTTTTAAGCAATTCAACACAATTAAAGGCACATTGCTAGTTACTGCGGTCGACATGAATTTGCCTATCATTCCTGATATCAATTTGAATGTCGGCCCAATTGCATCGGTTACGGTTGAAAAAGGGATTTACGCTAATATATTTACAGCAATAGATTTTGGCGGCAAAAATGTAAACATCGATGGCGGTATAAAAGTTGGCGCTTATGTAAAAGTGCATGCAGGGGCGTCAGTGCTGGTTGGCTGCGCAGGGTTAAACCTGAGTGCCGAGGTGAACGCAACCGTGGTGCAGCATGTCGGCCTTCCGCCATTTAGCCAATTTGGCTTTGACCCGGTTGCCTTGCTGTCGGCCAGCGACCTTACGATGAGCGCCAGCGCACATGTTATATTATCAGGTAGTGCTTATGTAGGCTTTGGGGTTTGCGACGATAACTGCAATTCAATAAAAGTATTCGGCGTTAAAATTCCTCCTGGATGCCATTCTACAGGTATCGGTAAATCGATGGACCTTGGTATGGGCGTCAACGTAACAAAACCTCCGGGCAAACTAACACCAACAGATGGTAACCTTTGGCTAAGTATTTTTGACAATACATATTCTACGCATGTTAATATCCCTGGTTTAAGTTATTAAGATTTAAAATGAGAAAGGCATTTATAATAATTTTTCAAATAGTATTGTTCGGGCTTACTGCTGCCAGGGCGCAGGATAATTCAATCACTGCATATGGAGGTGATGGCGCATTATTTATTTATCATGCCTTTCATCCCGCATCGTTGGCTTATCCCAATAATGGTATCACCGGGTACAAGCTGGAGCGCGAGGATTCCGGTGTACCAGGCAGGTGGGTGGTGATCCGCGATTTTCACACCCCGAAGAATATTGATGAATTGGTGAGGAATTTGCGCGCATCGTTCCGCTTTTTTCCCGATGGTAAACAACTTCGGCTTGACCCGCCGACTATATGGAAAAAGTTTCTCTCCACTAACCAAACGCTCGATTCGCTAAGCAACGAATTGGCTTTTACGCCGATGCAGATGGCATTTAACATATTGGTTGCCGATACAACTGTTGTTAAAGGAAAAACTTACCGTTACCGGGTTTCGGAAGTTGGGTCAGGGGGCACATCATTCATCACCAATAGCGTAAAATATCCCGCAGTGGTTACAGCGTTGAAGCCCCATATATTGTCGCGAAAGGTTGAAAGCGAGGCTATTCGTTTGGAATGGTTCGCTAAGAATGATAATAACTCTTTCAATTTTAAAACTTTCCGTAAGACCGAAGGGGATAAAGTGTTTGAAGAAATACACCCGTTTATTTATATGGAACGGAAAGGTGATACGCTGAAATATTCCATCCGGGACGAACATGTAGCTTTTAGCACGATGTACAGATATTTTATTATGCCGGTTAACAACTTTGGCGGCGGTGGTAATGTAGTGTCAGACACAATACCCGCCACCTGTATGGAGGCACGGGGACTATTGACGCCGCAATATTTTAAGGCTGTGGGTGATGAACTAACACACACCATCAAGCTTCATTATCACCTGCCGAATCCGGGTTTTATAGGGAGCGTTGCTGTAATGCGCAGTACTTCGTATGACGATGGAGGTTATCAGCAGGTAGGCCTTGCCATGCCGTATGATACTGTTTATACCGATTTTCGCATCGAGCCGGGTCAGAAGTATTATTATTTTCTGCAGATGGTGGATAAGATGGGCCGTAAGGCTGTTCGTAGCGCCAAAACCTTTGGCCTTTATCAAACAAAAGTCAATAATTTTCCGCCGCGAGTCGTTACTGCAGTTCTGAAAGAAAATTCAGTATTGGTAAATTGGGAGCCACCAGCCGAGAAACAAAGCGGCTTTTATGTGTACCGCAGCGAAGGTGTGGGGATGCCGATGAAACGGATTACAACATTGCTTGCCACTAACACCTATATCGACTCATCGAAATTAAGACCAGGACTAATGTATGGTTATGCCGTACGAAGTGAAAATATAAGTAATGTGGAAAGTAAAAACTCCACAATCGCTTATATTCAAGCAAACACTGTTGATAGCGTGTTAATTGCACCAAAAAACTTCCATGCAGAACTACAGGGACAAGCTGTAAGGCTTACCTGGCTGCAGATGCTGAAATTCAACAGGTATCAAACAGGCTATCGGATCACGAGACATTCGGATGACGGCAAACGAGACGTTATAATCAGGAACGCTTATCCGGCTCCGTTCAGCACTTTTGTTGACAGCGCTGTCGTTCCGGGTTTAACCTACACTTACAATATTGAAAGTACGGCCGGAAAAGCACATAGCATGCTGGTGCCAAGTAATGCTATCACTGTTACACCTATGCTATATATTCAGCCCGGAGGCTTGATAGCTCTTGCCGATCCTACGGGTATCACACTTAAATGGGGCGCTATAAACGACAAGCGCGTTACCCGGTTTGCTATTTACCGTTACAAACGCGGTGCGGCAGCAAAACTTATCGCTACGGTGCCCTCTGCAACAAATACTTACGTCGACAAAGCTGCTGCCAAAGGCGACACGTGGTATTTTTATATCCGTTCCATCGGAAAAAATGTTGCAGAAACGTCTCCAAAGAGCAACGAAGCATTTACCTCATTTTAAAAGTATTTTAATAATCAGGCGGCAAAGAGGCGGGGTATTCCTGCCTCTTTGTCGTTTAATAATACTACAAACCACACAGGTACATTGACGTATTTAAGATAAATAATATTCAAATAATACGTTGTTTGCCCATATTGGTATGCTCAATAGCTATAAAATTTCCTTTGATATTAATTTTTGCATACTTTAGGTGACGAATCCGTGACCTTGACCCCTCTTATGGCAAATATCAATAGTATCATAATAGATGACAATGAGTTAGACAGAATTGCTATTGAATCGTATCTGGAAAAATATTCGTTTATAAGGCTACTGGGGAGTTTTGCAAACCCTATTGAATGTCTTGAACTCATACAGAACGCTGATATTCAGCTTGCTTTTCTTGATATTGATATGCCATACCTGAACGGGTTGGAGTTTCTCAATTCCCTTAAAAATCCACCTTTGTGCATTTTTATAACTTCGTATGCCGAATATGCGCTTGAAAGCTATGAAAGCCACGCATTCGATTTTCTGTTGAAACCGGCCAAAGCCGACAGGCTGGAGCGCGCGGTACTAAGGGCGCGTGAGTACCTTGACATCCAGAATAAAGCAAAACTGTACGACGTGCAGTTCGTAGGCGATTACCTTACCATTAAGGAGAGTTACAACCTGATACAGCTAAAAGTGAGCGATATTATTTACCTGGAGGCGTTAAAGGATTATACCAAAGTGATCACCCGTGCCAAGACGTACATGACGTTGTGCAGTTTAAAAAACTTCTTCGAGAAATTGCCTGGCGACCGCTTTTTGAGAATTCACCGAAGTTTTGCGGTCGCCATAAACCAGATACGTAAAATGGAGCAGAATGAGCTGCTACTTGATAATTTAAGGCTTCCGGTAGGTAAGACATTCCGCAGTGAAATAAACAAGGCGCTGCTTAATAATATTCAGTAAAAAGGTAAATATGAATTTTGCCAGGTACATAAGCAACTTTTCCGCGCGGCATATCTGTTTAAAATGTACCGGGTTGTTAGCGGTGGTTTTATTACTGGCAAATTGTAACAATTCGGCGGGAAAAAGAGAGCCACACCAGGGCCCAAAAGACGAAGCTTTTCTCAGTTTTGAGAAACAGATGGCGCGGTTATTTAAAGAAGGAAAGTTTGACAGCATAATAACAGAGGCGAAATGGGAACTTCCAAAGGCTAAGCACGCCAAGGTAAAAAAGCATTTAGCATATTTATACGCTAATATCGGCAACGGTTATTTAGGCCTGCGCCGCCAGGATAGCGCCATTAATTATTATAAAGCTTGCGAAGTATACGCAGCTGCGTCCAATGCGCTGGAATTGAAAATTGTTACGCAGATCACGCTATCCGGAGTCTACTATGATGCTGGTAAACCCGATTCGGTAAATATTTACAAGAACAGGATGAGCCAGGAGGCCGATACCATCAAAAATGTGCCGATGAAAATGCGGCTGCTTGAAAAACTGGCCGATATTTATGGAACCACCAACCAGCCTGAAAAGGCAATACAGTTGTATTTCCGGGTGCTGGAGCATGCCCGTGCCCAAAAAGACAGTTCAACAATTGCCGTAGAGCTTTCTGACATTGGCGAAATGTATGAGCATATAGCAAACTACAAAAAGGCGGTTGATTATGCATTAGAGAGTTTATCGTATATGAGCGAAAGTCATTTTAACAGGATGGTAGTGTTCAACGACCTTGGCTCTGATTACGTGGACTTAAAAGAATATCAAAAAGCAGTTGATGCCTATAAAAATGCTATTAAGGCAGCCATAAAGATGAATTACTATTCATATGTGGTGGATATGTACGTATCAATAGCATCACCTTACATTGAACTTAGGCAATATGACAAAGCCACGGAATATTTAAATAAAGCTACGGCCTACTACACAGCTAAAAAATACGAAGCCGGTTTTATGTATGTACTGATAATGAGGGGCAAGATGGAAAGAAACCAGGGCCACTACCCCGCCTCTATAGCTAACTTTGAAAAAGCCCTTGAGATAGCCAAGCGAACAGCACATTATGACAGCGAATCTTATGTATCTGGTTTGCTTGCTGATGTGGCCGGGAAAGCAGGGTTATATGAAAAGGCTTATAAATATGATGCGCAATACAATACCATAAGAGATTCTATTGAAAAAGCGGCTTCGAAAAAGAATATCGCAGACCTGGAAATAAAATACCAGACTAATGAAAAAGAACAGCGTATTACGCTTTTAAATCAGCAGAGTAAACTGAAGGATATTGAGCTGCGCGACCAGAAACGAAATTGGTGGCTGATGCTGCTAATGATTACTTTTCTGTCTGTAACCGCCTTTTTGCTGTATCGCAGTTTTCGCATCAAACGGGATTCGAACATGCTGCTTGAGGATAAAAATAGTTCGCTAAACCTGCTCAACGCTAAACTAAATGAAGCAAATACGACGAAAACCCGCCTTTTCACGGTCATCACCCACGACTTACGGTCGCCCATCAGCAATTTGTTCCTGTTTCTGACAATACAAAAAAACCATGCACACAAATTAAACCCGGAGCAACAGAAGGAACATAATGAACGGTTGATACATTCGGCAGAAAACCTGATGGAGTCGATGGAGGATTTGTTGGTTTGGAGCAAAAGCCATATGGAATCGTTTGCGTTAAGTCCCGAAAAAATCGAAGTTGGCGAATTGATAGCACATGCAGTGGATATGCACCGTAATCATGCAGAGGGGAAGCACATAACCCTTAATGCGGAATGCCCGGAAAATATGGTGCTTGTTACCGATGTTAACTTCCTGAAAATTGTCCTGCGTAACATCATCAGCAATGCCATAAAATTCACTCCGGCTGGTGGTTCAGTAGATGTAACAGCTGAAGCAATGGGCAGCAACCTAAAATTAAAAGTGACTGATACCGGCTCCGGCATGACCCAAGAGCAATTGGCGGCTTTGTTTGAATGGAACAGCATTCGGAGTGATTCATCGGGTATGGGACTCCGGCTCGCTAAGGAATTTATTCTCCGCCTTGGCGGTGATATTGAGGTATCATCAAAACTAACTATCGGCACAAGTTTCACGGTTACTGTGCCCGGTTTGCAGGTGCTGGTTAATGCTGCGCCGGTCGAATAAATGACAGCATGAATGCATTGCTGTCATTTATACTTTCCGTAGTTGGTTCAGGCAGAATCTTATATTAAATGTGAAAAAAGGGGGTAGGTCGACAGAACAGCATAAAAGCTTTCTGTAGCCCTACGTTGAGCTTTAGTAAAGCAGTTTCCAGCACCAAATTCGGAAAGAACGTATCAAAACGACGGGGAATTTCAGGCGAGGTTAGCCTATACTTACAGGGATAAATATTTGCTGGCGCCCGGCAGTGTTTTTTGCCCGGGAAATATGGCAGAATAATTATTGACAGTTAGATGTCTCCGTTACTTTTAAAATCAAGAAAGGGTTTGTCATTTTCATTGATAGTACCAACCTCAACAATGGGATAAACAAAACGTTGTCGCCAAAGTACAGCGTCTTCGGCGTATAATAAAAGCAGGCCTCCAGGCTTTGATACCTTTGCCGGATGCCCACACAGGAACTGATCGTCCATTTTAAAACCGCAACATTGCCGGAAACCCTTCGCCCTGACCGGGCTTCGATATAGCTTGAAGTAAAGGACGCCATGAACTGAAACATTGAAACCTTGTTACCGAAACACCGATGGCCGCAGAGCTATGTACCGGCTTATATAGATCCGGGACGCGCTGGAATCATCGTACAACTGCCCGGGATTCCCAAATTATAAATTGTTGGATTTTTGACAAACAAAAGCCTGCAAATCAAATGACCGCAGGCTTTTTATTTTTAGTTTTCTTCCGTTAACGCCAGTACTGATTCAGGCAAACGTCCGATTGCGGATTTTTTACTTAAGGAAACTTAATTCCGCCGTAAGCAGCAACGTCAGCTAATGGAATATTTGAACCATATTTTGAATTGATGGCCTTAATAAATTCGTTGGCTACTATGGCGTAACCCCGTGGAGTAAGGTGTACCCCGTCCAATGAAAATAAACCGCCGCTTATATAATTTGAATTGAGGCTTATACCATTTGTAACCAGGCCATTTGATTTTATGTTTTTCAGGAACGTGTAAGCATCAAATACCGCCAGCCCCTTGGCATTAGCGGTTGAAGTTATAGAGCTGTTAAACGCTGTAACCGCATTTTCGGTTAAAGTTACCTCGTTGGCATCGAGCACATATTGGTTATCAATTGGCGTATAAGGTGTTAATCCATAAGGAAGCGTGCCGTATGGTGTGCTTACCGGCTGTCCTATCTTGCTTGTCGGGAAGGTTAAAACAATTAAATCAGCCGGCGTAGCTACCCTTGGAGCATAGTTTGTGCCCGAAACGAGAGCGTTAATGTACAGGCCAGTAACCGATGGGTTCGCTTTTTGTACTCCCGCAAGGATCGCACCCTCTGTAACGGTATTGAAGTAGGGAATTGACGTTACATCAGGTATTGTGGCTACAACGCCTTTTGCCCCGCCTTGTGTTAACGTATTTATCAACAAAGTATTTAAGGCCGCGAAAGTTGCGGGGTCCGTCAAAACATCGCCGGCTCCGCCCGATGTGGCATAGGCAAGGGCGTCATTATTTCCCAGCCAGTTTGAAAAGAAAGTAAAAGGTTTTGCGGTAATGAAGGCAAGGTAAGGGGTGGTATTTGTTGGCGAATCTCCTGGTAATAACCTTTCATAAAAACCATTTAAATTACCATAAGGTGCATAAGTAATGTTAAGCAGTTTGATACCCGGTACGCCATAATTATTAATATCGCCGCTGTACTTGCTATACAACGTTACATTGCCAAAGCCGGGCACAGGCAAAATTCCCCTAATGGCCAGGTTTGAAGTAACTGGGGCAGTAATAGGACTGCCAGTTGAACTAAATCCGGTTAACTGTAAATAACCCGACCCATTTGCCTGTGCAGTGCTGAATAGTGGTTGAGTAAATGTCCCTCCGCCAACGGAAAGCATCTGTTTGGCCATGATAGCCGGGTAGGAGTTTAATTGGCCTTGCAGGTAAAGGCCACCATCGGCATAGCCTGCTGTCAGCGAGTTGCCTACAGCAATAAATCTTGAAAAATTGGCTGTGCCATGGCTTGGCTTTGGTGTATTTATTTCGGGTTTGCAGGCAACCAGCCCAACCAAACCTACTATAATATAAATAAAGTGTTTAAGTGTCTTCATTTGTTTTGATTTTTAAATTACCAGTGATAAGCAAGTGAAATACCAGGGATGTACACATTGGTTTTAAATGTGCCTGACAATTGAGATTGAATGTTTGTTTGCGTGCGCGACATCAGGTGCTCATATTCAAATGACACATCCACATCAAGCCCTTTTGCCAGTTTATACCCAAGTCCTGCGGTAACATACACCCGGTTTGCGTCCGGAGCTTCCGGGGTTACATAGCCATCCTGAACGGCTGTGGACGCGTACCCTCCGCCAAATCGCAATGCCGTTTTAGTGTTAGCCTTATATTGGGCGCCTGCGCGCAGTGTTACGGCATTTTTATAGTTTCGTTGTGAATAAGTATCTTGCAGCGATGATGTGTTGGTTTTATAATCGAATGCCAATACCTTGTAAACATTCCAGTTAATAAGGTTAACATCCAGGGCAACTGTCCATTTATCGGTAGGATAGAGGCCAATCCCAAGCGAATTGGTGGCGGGCAAAGGTATAGTTGCAGTGAATGTGTTTGGCTGCGGAAAACCGCCTTGAACTGATGCCGGAACGGTAAAAATAGCGTCGCCATTGTTTATTGTTGTACTCACTTTTGAACGGTGCGTAAGCCCAATGGATATTTTCGACGAAGGCTTAATAAATAAACCTGCGTTCCAGCCGTAGCCCTTACCGGTGCCTTTTAATTCGGCCTGCCCGTCCTGTCCGCTTGAATTGCCGAGAGGAATGGCCTGCGTAAGGTCAACGCTTCCCCGGTTATAAACAAAGCCTCCGCCTATGCTTAAAACTTTGTTTATTTTAATACTAAGTGTTGGCTGAAAATAGATGGCTTTCAGGTCGAGGCTTTCCAGTACATATTTACCTTGCCAGCTTTTTCCCCAATCGGTTAATCCCCCAAATGGCGTATAAACACCTAAGCCTAATTTCCACCAGGAAGATTTCGGACCCCAAACGGCATAAAAATTAAATGGAGTGGCCACTTTGTTCAAAGATTGATATTGAGCGTTTGTGCCCGATGGATTAAAGTCAGACTTAAACAGCAAAGGGCTTATTCCTGCCTGGATATAATTCTCAGGCAGCAATACCACCGCCCCCGGATTGAAAAAAACTGATGCGCCGTCTTGAACCAGCCCTGTGCCGGTGTGCCCCATACCTATCTGTTTCTGCCCCTCAAGATTAACCTGGAAACCCTGGGCGAAGGTCAATACAGGAATTAGTGCAAGCACTAATAACAAAATTTTCTTCATAATTTAATATAATATAGAATTGGTTTATAATGTGCAGTTTGCATGGCTGCAAAGCTTACAACTATCAGAAAATAAAATTAGCTTGCATTTGAAAGAAAAAAAGGGCTATACTGCGGAGATATTAGTCAAAAAGTCGGAGAATTATACTGGGTGATTTTCCGAACAACATATTTAAATTTAAATATGCGCATTTGCCGAAGTATCATTTTATAAATTAGACAAATGAGTAAAAAAGTTGCACAATTAAGCTTATCAAAATTTGCAGATTTGTATGCCGATAAATTAGTTGGCCCGGATTTTTTTATTACCGATGAGAAGCAATTGCTGAGCCTGAGCGAATTTCCATACCGGTCAGACGGTTATATTATAGGTATATGCACGCGCGGAACGGCGCAGGTAGAAGTAAATTTGCAGGTATACCAGGCCAGGCCGGATGCTATGTTGCTGGCGACGCCCTTTCATGTTTTAAGAATTTATGACAGCAGCGACGATTTCCTTTGTAGGTTCATCGTTTTCTCGAAAGCTTTTTTAACAGAAAATAATGTTAACAGCCACTTCCTCGAATCCTTTAGTTATTTTAAAAGCGCCTCTATCCCGGTTATTTATCCTGAACAGGAGGATGTTAAAGTATTGCAAAATATATATGCACTTATAAAGCAAACATTGCAGCGGGAGGAACATCCCTACCGTGTCGAAATCTCCAGGAATACCCTAAATATGCTGCTTTACGAAGTCGCTTTCATCTATGAAAAGCAACACCTGATAATAAAAGGAAAACAAACCCGTAAACAGGAGTTAAATATGTTGTTCCAGGAACTGGTTTTTCATCATTATAAAGAACACCGTAATGTTCAGTATTACGCTGATGCCCTTTTCGTGTCGCCCAAACATTTAACAGAAACAATCAAAGAGGTAACCGGCAGAACTGCGGGGGAATGGATTGACGATGCGGTTGTATTGGAAGCAAAGGTATTATTAAGGAATCATGACATAAGTATTGCGCGCGTCGCCGAAAATATCCACTTTCCCGATCAATCGTCTTTTGGCAAATATTTCAAAAAGCATACCGGCATGTCGCCATCAGATTATCGCCTCGTTTTAACAAATTAAATCCCGCATACTTAATTACCGTGCGATCCTTCTTTCTGCAGCGACAGGATTATGTTCCGACTTTTTGACTAATATCTCCGTATTGCAGCCCTTTCATGGGTTGAATGTCGCTTCTAATTTTACTTCTGATTATAAATACCACAAAAGCATCAGTAAACTGCTTTTGAAACCAGCGGTCTGATAGTATTAACCGGGTAGGAATTTTGCTGCCAATTACAGGAATTTAAAGCTGCCAATCCTAAAAAATTGGTTTTAGAAGTATTGACCATTCCAATAAAAAAAGATAGATCATGAACGACATTGAAACTGTAAAAGCTTTAAAAGGAGGCGAATTTCTGATCAGGGAAACCGCCGCCGATAGCGTATTCATTCCGGAAGAATGGAACGAGGAACAGCAAATGATTGCTGAAACCTGCGTTAACTTCCTTGCACAACATGTAAAACCAAATTTAAACCGCATTGATGAACAGGAAGAAGGCCTGATGTCGCATTTAATGGATGAAGCGGGCGCGCTTGGCCTGCTCGGTGTTTCGGTGCCTGAAGAATACGGCGGTTTTGGTAAGGACTTTAAAACATCCATGCTGGTTACTGAAAAATTAGGCGCCGGGAATTCATTTTCAGTGGCGTTCTCAGCGCATTCCGGAATCGGTACACTACCTATTCTTTATTATGGCAACGACGCACAGAAGCAAAAATATATTCCAAAGCTTGCCAGTGGCGAGTTGAAGGGTGCATATTGCCTCACAGAGCCAAGCTCAGGGTCCGACGCTAACTCGGGTAAAGCCAGGGCGAGGCTGTCCGAAGATGGTACGCACTATCTGATAACCGGTCAGAAAATGTGGATCACTAATGCAGGTTTTGCTGATGTTTTTACAGTTTTTGCCAAAATTGATGACGATGAAAATTTAAGTGCTTTCATCGTGGAGAAAGATTTTGAAGGCATTACATTGAATGCTGAAGAACATAAAATGGGAATTAAAGGAAGCTCGACACGGCAGGTGTTTTTTAACGATTGCAAAGTGCCGGTAGAAAACCTTTTATCCGACCGCCAGAATGGGTTTAAGATCGCCGTCAATATCTTAAATATAGGCCGTATGAAACTGGGCGGGGGAACAGTTGGCGCGAGCAAAGAAGTAATCAGCCAGGCGGTGCACTACGCCAACGAGCGTGAGCAGTTTGGACGTGCAATCTCTAAGTATGGGGCGATAAAGTACAAACTGGCACAGCAGGCCATACTGACCTATGCTTCGGAGTCGGCGGTTTACAGGGCCAGCCAGAATATGGAAGAAGCAACCGAAATGTTGGTAGCATCCGGACTTGATGAAACGAACGCCAAGCTTAAGGGCACCGAACAGTTTGCTATTGAAGCCGCAATTATAAAAGTGCATTCGTCCGAAACACTTGATTATGTGGTAGATGAAGGTGTGCAGATTTATGGCGGCATGGGTTACAGTGCGGAAGCGCCGATGGACCGCGCTTATCGCGATTCGAGGATAAACCGGATTTTTGAAGGTACTAACGAGATCAACCGGATGTTAACCGTAGATATGATGCTTAAGCGTGCCCTTAAAGGTGACCTTGACCTGATGGGCCCGGCGCAAAAAGTTGCAGGCGAATTGATGAGTATTCCGGATTTTGGCGCGGCAGAAGAAGGAAATTTATTCGGTAAAGAGAAGAAATATATTGCCAATTTTAAGAAAGCCATCCTGATGGTGGCAGGAGGTGCGGTTCAAAAACTGATGGCGCAGTTAGGCAAAGAGCAGGAAGTTCTCATGAACCTTGCTGATATGCTTATTGAGCTGTATGTAAGCGAATCGTTGCAGTTGCGGGTTGAAAAACTGGTTTCAATGCGTGGAGAGGATAGCTGTAAAGAGCAATTAGATATTATGCGGGTATATATTAATGATGCCGCGGAAAAAATTGCCAAGGCGGGAAAAGAGGCATTGAATTATTTTGCCGAAGGTGACGAAAAGAAAATGATGTTGATGGGGCTTAAGCGCTACACCAAAACAGAAGATATTAATTCGACCCAGGCACGCAGAAATATAGCAGCTAAACTGATTGCCGAAAACAAATACTGTTTTTAACACAAAAGCGAAAGAACCGAATATAAATGAAGATATTAGTGTGTATAAGCCAGGTACCGGATACCAGCACAAAAGTTGTGTTAAAGGACAACAGCACAACAATTGAGAACGCCGGAGTCTCCTATATTATTAATCCATACGATGAATGGTATGCGCTTATCCGTGCCATCGAATTAAAAGAAAGCGGGATAGCCAGTGATGTCGACCTGGTAACTGTGGGGAAAGCGAATACCGAACCAGTTATCAGAAAGGCGCTTGCGCTTGGTGGTGATAAGGCCATAAGGATTGATGCTGAAAGCACCGATCCCTATCTAACCGCTGTTTACATCGCCGAATATGCTAAAAGCATGGATTACGATCTTATCCTCTGTGGCAAAGAATCCATTGATTATAATAACGGTAGTGTCGGCTCCATGCTCGCTGAGTTACTCGATATGGATTATATCGGCTTTGCAACCGAAATCAAGATCGAAGGAAATACCGCCGTAGTAAAAAGGGAAATTGAAGGTGGTGAAGAAACTGATAGTTGCAAATTCCCCCTGGTGATATCCTGCCAGAAAGGCGTTGCCGAAGCACGGATAGCCAATATGAGGGGTATTATGGCCGCCCGTACGCGGCCGCTTACTGTTATTACACCCACCGTTGATGACGCTCTCACCTCTATTTTATCTTATGAATTACCTCCTGCAAAAGCTGGTGTGCGATTAATTGATCCGGCTGATATGGACGAATTAGTTGAACTGCTCCATGCTGAAGCAAAAGTGATTTAATCCTTAAATAAACTTGAATAGTATTTAATAAATTATTAGAACAAAATGTCTGTAATAGTTTTTGTTGAACACGACGCGGGAACAATCAAAAAGAAAAATTTTGAAGCAGTTCACTACGCGTCCGGTATTGCTCAAAAAATGGGCACTACAGTCACCGCCGTGATCCTGGGCATCGTTGATAATGCTGAAATAGAAAAACTTGGAGCATATGGCGCACAAAAAGTATTGCACGTAGAAGACAGCAGGCTCGGTGAACTGCACCCGCGTGCTTATACAAGCGCGTTGTTAACTGCTATTGAAAAAGAAGGCGGCAAAATAATTATCACGCTAAATGATATCAACGGCAGGGCTGTTGCGCCCCGGGTTGCAGCAAAATTAAAGGCAGGCCTTGTAGTTGGGGCATTGACCTACCCCGATATGGATAAAGGGTTTGTTATTAAAAAAGCAGTTTATTCGGGAAAGGCTTTTGCATACGTAAATATTACGAGTGATAAAAAAGTAATTATGCTGATGCCTAATACTTTTCCGATAACCGAAACGACTGGCAAAACAGTAATCGAGAAACTGGTAGTCGACTTTTCCGGAAAGGATTTTGGGATAAAAGTAAACGAGGTAAGCAAAGTAACCGGCGAAGTTTCGCTTTCAGATGCCAGCCTGGTTGTATCCGGTGGACGTGGTATGAAAGGGCGGGAAAACTGGTACCTGATTGAAGATCTTGCTAAAGAATTAGGCGCAGCAACCGCGTGTTCCCGCCCGGTATCCGACGCCGATTGGCGCCCCCATCACGAACATGTCGGGCAAACAGGCGGTACCATACGTCCGGATTTATATATCGCGGTGGGTATTTCCGGCGCAATACAGCATTTGGCAGGTGTAAACGGGTCAAAAACTATTGTTGTAATAAACAAGGATCCTGAAGCTCCCTTTTTTAAAGCAGCCAATTATGGTGTGGTGGGCGATGCAATGGAGGTTTTACCGAGGCTTACTGAAGCCGTAAAAAAATTCAAGCAACATAAATAAACTGCATGATGGATGTTTTTTATGAAGGACAAGTACTTTGGGCACAGATTGACGCGAACCAGCATATGCGCCACACCGCCTATGCCGATTTTGCAGCCCAGGCCAGATTAGCTATGTTGGAAAGCCTTGGTTTAAAGCCGACTGTGTTATATGGCTATAAAATTGGCCCGGTGTTATTCAGGGAAGAACTTGTTTACCTGAGAGAGGTAGGTATTAATGAGCACATTAAAGTGACCTGTGATATTGTGAAAGCTCGGGCGGATGGCTCCAGGTGGACGATACGGCACGACCTTTATCGCAGCGACGGGGTAAAGGCAGCTATAATTGAAGCCGATGGCGCCTGGATAGATATGGAAAAACGCAAATTGATTACCCTTCCTCCTGAACTTAGCCAATTATTTATGCACGCTCCTAAAAGCAGCGATTATATTGAAGAACCTATAAAAACTAAATAATGGATCAAAAAGAAGCCTTTGAGAAAGCAGTAGCTGTCAGCAAAACATTACAAACTAAACCTGATAACGAAACACTTTTACGCCTATACAGCTTATACAAACAAGCAACCGAAGGTGACATCAACATCGCGCCACCCGGCATGTTTGATTTTGTGGCCAAGGCAAAATATGATGCCTGGTTAAAACTTAGTGGACTTGGTACAGCTGATGCCATGCAGCAATACATTAACCTGGTGGCCCAATTATCCAGGAAAATCGATTAAAATCAAACATCCGAGTTTTTGACAAATGTTTCCGCCATATAGCCCTTATTATCCCCGGTACTTTTAAGTAAGTTTGTTATATAACCAATACTAAATTATTTATCTCTTCGGGTAATTTATTCGTTGAATCAACGGGCTATTGCTTTATGTTTATTAGGTACCGTTAGGCCGGTAAATTTTCATTGGTTAAGAAAGCAGTTAATTATTTTAATACTTAGTGAAATGACGATATTAAAAAAACACTTTATCCGGGCGGCATTTTTTGCTTTTGCTTTCTTTTCAGTATCCATAGCGAAAGCCCAAACCGACCAGGTAGAAGGATTGTGGTACAACGATGTTAAAAGCGGGAAAATATTGATCACAAAGTCAAGTGACGGGAAGTTCTATGGCAAAGTGGTATGGCTTAAAGAACCACTAAAAAACGGGAAGCCCAAAGTGGATGAGCTCAATGCCGATCCCAAATTACGCAGCAGGCCAAGGCTGGGCTTACAGGTTTTATCGGGTTTTGTAAAAGACGGCGATACAAGGTATACCGATGGCACAATTTACGATCCGTTAAATGGCAAAACCTACTCCTGTAACATGACTTATAAAGGCCAAACCCTGGCGATACGCGGCTATATAGGAATCTCACTTTTTGGAAGGACGACGATCTGGTCGCGCGCAGAATAATGACCATGAAATTTTAACAAGCATAATTACTAGAATGGATGCTAAACGAATAATAAAAAAGGTAGCAGTATTAGGTTCCGGTGTAATGGGTAGCCGTATTGCCTGCCATTTTGCAAATATCGGTGTGCAGGTACTGTTGTTTGATATTGTACCTGAAAATGCTGCAGAAGGTAACAAAGCTGCAAGGAATAAAATAGTTAACGACGCGCTGGATTTTGCGATAAAGTCAAACCCTTCGCCGTTATACCTTAAATCCTTTGCAAGGCGCATCACTACCGGGAACTTTACTGACGATATTTCTAAAATTTCCGATTGTGATTGGATCATCGAGGTTGTGGTGGAACGCCTGGACATTAAGCAAAAAGTATTTGAAAGCGTAGAAAAATATCGCAAACCGGGCACACTGATTACCTCAAATACGTCAGGCATACCAATCCACCTCATGGCCGAAGGACGCAGCGACGATTTTAAAAAGAATTTTTGCGGAAGCCACTTTTTTAACCCGCCCAGATATTTAAAACTACTGGAGATAATTCCCACAAAAGATACCTTACCTGGCGTGGTTAATTTCCTGATGGATTATGGCGATAAATTCCTCGGTAAAACAACAGTGCTGGCAAAAGATACCCCCGCCTTTATCGGTAACCGCATTGGTGTGTTCAGTATCATGAGCCTGCTGCATTATGTAAATAAAACCGGGTTGACTGTAGAGGAAGTGGATAAACTAACAGGTCCTGTTATCGGCCACCCTAAGTCAGCGACATTTCGTACCAATGACGTAGTCGGCCTGGATACCATGGTGCACGTTGCCAACGGGTTGTTTAAAAATGCGCCGGATGACGAAGCGAATGAACTCTTCGAAATCCCCGGTTTTGTAAAAGACATGGTTAAAAACAACTGGCTGGGCAGCAAAACGGGACAGGGCTTTTATAAAAAGGAAAAAGTTGACGGGGTAAACCAGTTTTATGCACTTGACCTGAAATCGCTCGACTATAAACCATCCCAAAAAGTAAAGTTTGCGGCTTTAGAAGCGACTAAAGCGGTTGAAAAGCTGGAGGATAGGCTAAAGATTCTTTTCGCTGCCAAAGATAAAGCAGGCGATTTTTACCGGGCAACTTTTTACCAGCTCTTTGCTTATTCCAGCAAGCGTATTCCTGAAATTGCCGATGAGTTCTTTAAAATAGATGCTGCTATGAATGCCGGTTTTGGCTGGGAAATGGGTCCGTTTGAAAAGTGGGATGCGCTGGGAGTTGAAAATACGTTGAAAGACATGGAAGCCAGCGCTAACAAACCGGCGCAGTGGGTTTACGAAATGCTTGAAACGGGAGCCAAAAGCTTTTATAAAGTTGAGGATGGCAAACGTATGTATTACGACATCGCATCAAGGGGCTATAAAGTTATCCCCGGGACGGAGAACTATATCTTGCTGAAAAACCTCGGCAAAGACAAAATAATATGGAAAAACAGCGGGACCACTATTACCGATATCGGCGATGGTATTCTCAACCTGGAGTTCCATACTAAAATGAATACCATTGGCGGTGAGGTGATTGAAGGTATTAACAAAGCGATTATGTTGGCAGAAGCTAACTATAAAGGGCTGGTAATTTCAAATGAGGGGGCCAATTTTAGCGCAGGTGCTAATGTTGGGATGATATTTATGATGGCGGTTGACCAGGAGTTTGATGAGCTTAATATGGTGGTCAAGACCTTTCAGAACGCGATGATGCGCTTGCGTTATTCGTCAATACCGGTTGTTGCAGCCCCTCATCAAATGGCATTAGGCGGCGGTTGCGAAATATGCCTTCATGCGGATAAAGTAGTGGCCCATGCAGAATTATATATGGGCCTCGTTGAGTTTGGAGTGGGTTTGATTCCTGGCGGCGGTGGAACAAAGGAGTTTGCCGTTCGTCTGTCAGATGAATTGCAGGAGGGTGATATAGAATTAAATAATTTCAGGGAACGATTTTTAACTATCGGACAGGCAAAAGTTTCCACTTCTGCTTATGAGGCCTTTGAATATGGCTATCTAAAAAAAGGACGGGATGTGGTAGTAGTATCACAAAACAGGCTGCTTGCAGAAGCAAAACAGCATTGTTTGCAGCTGGCCAATGAAGGCTATGTGCAACCGCTTCAACGAACTGACATCAAAGTTTTAGGCAAGCAGGCTCTTGGTTTAGCTTACGTGGGCGCCAACACCATGTACAGCGGTAATTACATAAGCGAGCATGATGTAAAGATATCCCAAAAACTAGGCTTTGTGCTCTCGGGCGGAGACCTGTCGCAGCCGTCTTTAGTTAGCGAGTCGTACCTGCTTGATCTCGAAAGGGAGGCGTTTCTTGCGCTTTGTACCGAAAAGAAAACACTTGAGCGCATTCAATCCATTTTAACCGGTGGTAAAGTACTAAGAAACTGATTTTAATAAAACTAACTGAAAGCAAACAGATGAATGCATAT
The DNA here is from genome assembly GCF_024055575.1 of Mucilaginibacter flavidus. Taxonomy (GTDB): domain Bacteria; phylum Bacteroidota; class Bacteroidia; order Sphingobacteriales; family Sphingobacteriaceae; genus Mucilaginibacter; species Mucilaginibacter flavidus. The sequence goes on from NZ_JAMXOE010000009.1 coordinate 154,608, forward strand.
ATAGTTGCAGGTAGCCGCAGCGCTATCGGAAAGGCTAACCGCGGAGGATTCAGGTTTACCAGGCCCGATACGCTAGCCGCGGATGTCATCAAACATCTTTTAACATTGGTGCCCAATGTCGATAAAGAGCAAATTGATGATGTAATTGTGGGTAACGCTACCCCCGAAGCCGAACAAGGCTTAAATGTGGGCCGCCTCATCTCTTTAATGGCATTGGATACTGATAAAGTACCCGGGATGACAGTGAACCGATATTGTGCATCAGGCTTAGAAACCATTGCTATCGCCTCTGCCAAAATTCACAGCGGAATTGCCGATTGCATTATTGCAGGCGGTGTGGAAAGCATGAGCCTGCTGCCAATGGGCGGCTGGCGTATTGTACCCAATGCAGATATAGCCCTTGCACACCCCGATTATTACTGGGGAATGGGTTTAACGGCAGAAGCTGTTGCAAAAGAATACCAAATCGGTAGAGAAGAGCAGGATCAGTTCGCTTTTAATTCGCACCAAAAAGCTATTAAGGCGATCACTGCTGGGAAATTTAAAGAGGAAATAGTGCCGGTAAACATTACCGAAACCTACGTAGACGAGACCGGCAAAAAAAAGAAAAGGGAGTTTAAAGTAGATACGGACGAAGGCCCGCGAAGTGACACTTCATTAGAAGTTCTTGCTAAACTGAAGCCAGTCTTTAACGCCAAAGGCGTAGTAACCGCGGGTAATTCATCACAAACAAGTGACGGTGCTGCTTTTGTAATGGTTGTAAGCGAAAAATTTTTAAAACAAAATAACCTGAAGCCTATTGCTCGATTGGTTAATTATGCCGTTGCGGGCGTGCCTCCGCGTATAATGGGGATCGGCCCGCTTGTGGCCATCCCAAAAGTATTGAAAGCCGCGGGGCTAAAACAACAGGACATTGACTTGATTGAGCTAAATGAGGCTTTCGCTTCCCAGTCCCTTGCAATAATAAAAGGCCTGGGTCTGGATCCGGAAGTTGTTAATGTAAACGGGGGCGCAATTGCTTTAGGCCATCCGCTTGGATGTACCGGGGCAAAGCTTTCCGTACAACTTTTTAATGAACTAAAACGCAGGGATAAAAAATATGGCATGGTTACTATGTGCGTGGGTACCGGCCAGGGGGCTGCGGGCATATTTGAACTATTATAATCTTGGATTTCAGGCGATAGTTAATTGATAACAAAGTATTTAACGAGCAATGGCAACACCGGAAAAAGCCCTTAGATTATTCGATTGCATGGCGATGCAGGCAAAAGAACCCAGGCCTGATCTTTTAAATGCTAAAGTAAACGGCGTTTGGCAGTCATATAGCACCCAACAAGTGCATGACATGACTTGCCGGCTGGCTGTTGCGTTGTTGAAATCAGGCATTTCCTCAGGGGATGGCTCAGTAGAGGGCCGGGATAAGATAGGATTGATCAGCAACGGGAGGCCAGAGTGGATAATTACCGACTTGGCTGTACAACAAACCGGCGCTGTTTTGGTGCCCTTATATCCGAACACCAACGCAAAGGAGATTGAACAGATCTTGATTGAAGCGGAAGTCAAGGTTATGTTTATCAGCAATAAAGAATTGTATGAAAAGGTAAGCAGTATCCGTAACAACATCCCTTCGTTAAAGGCAATTTATACTTTCGATCAATTAGACGGGTGCAGCAACTGGTCGGAATTGCTAAAGCCGGTTACAGAGGATGACCGCCTGAATTTATCGAAAATAAGTGACCATATCACCGAAGATGACATTACCACTATCATATACACCTCGGGCACTACGGGAAGGCCCAAAGGGGTGATGCTTACCCATAAAAATATTTTAAGTAATGCCATGGCTTCGGGCGATGTGCTTGAGCAAATCCCGATAGATAACAAGAGGGCATTTAGCTTTTTGCCGGTCAACCACATTTTTGAAAAAATGTGTTCTTATATCTACCTTTTCTTCGGCTTTTCGATCTATTACGCTGAGAGTATGGATACCATCGGGCAGAATATTAAAGAAGTGCACCCGTATATATTTACCGCTGTGCCCAGGGTACTTGAGAAGGTTTTTGAAAAGATTATTATTGAAGGTAAAAAACTAACCGGGATAAAAAGCAAAATATTTTTATGGTCGATAAAGATTGGCGACCAGTTTGAAATCGGGAACAAAAGCATATGGTATCGCACCAAACTGGCTATTGTTGACAAACTGGTTTTTAGTAAGTGGCGCGCTGCGTTAGGCGGCAATGTAAAGGCCATCGTTGTCGGGAGCTCTGCCTGCCCCGTCAGGCTGGAAAGACTTTTTACAGCTGCAGGCATTGTTATTTTAGAAGGATACGGGCTTACAGAAACGTCGCCGGTGATTTCCGTAAACCAATATTTACCTGAGAAAAGAAAGTTTGGGACTGTCGGTCCATTATTGACTGGGGTGCAGGTGAAAATTGCGGATGATGGCGAAATATTGTGCAAAGGGCCCAATGTAATGCCCGGCTATTATAAAAATCAGGAGCTTACCGCCGAAGTACTGCATGATGGATGGTTTTGTACCGGCGATATTGGCGAACTGGATAAAGATTCTTTTCTTAAAATAACCGACAGGAAAAAAGAGATTTTCAAAACCTCCGGTGGTAAATATGTAGCCCCGCTACCTATTGAAAATAAAATGAAGGAAAATTACTTTATAGAGCAGATGATGGTAGTTGGTGCCGGAAAGAAATTTGCTTCAGCGCTTATCGTACCTTCCTACGCTAATTTAAAACCATGGTGCAGGAAAAACAACGTCCCTGATGCATCAAACGAAGAAATGATTAAAGATAATCGTGTTATTGCGATGTACCAGTCAATTATTGATGGTTACAACCCGGAATTTAATCATGTAGAGCAAATCAAAAAATTCACTATGCTAACAAACGAATGGACGGTGGAGAGCGGAGAACTTACGCCTACCGGGAAAATGCGCCGCAAAATCATCACCGAAAAATATAATTCCAAAATAGAGGAGATGTATGGTGATCAAACAGAATTAGTGTCAACCCCGGATAAATAAACTGATGGAAACCATAGTAGTTACGATAAATGACCGGGTAGCGTCAATTACTTTAGACAGGGGCAGGTCGAACCCAATAAATCACCAAATGGTAAAGGAATTGACTGCCTGTATAAAAGATATTGAAAAAGACGGCGACGTTGGCGGGTTAATATTAACAGGTAAGCAGGGCTTTTTTTCGTCAGGCGTTGATCTTATTGAAGTGTACGGTTATAACGAAGTACAGGTTAAATCGTTTTGGACTGATTTTTTTGAACTCCAGCGCGTACTCATATCTTTTCAAAAGCCAATGGTAGCAGCCATTAGCGGCCATAGTCCGGCGGGGGGATGTGTTTTGGCCATTTGCTGCGATTACCGTTTAATGGCCGAAGGAGAATATATTATTGGCTTAAATGAAATCCCCGTTGGTATCATCGTTCCCGAAAGCGTATTTGAAGTTTATGCATTTTGGATTGGTAGACAAAAGGCTTATCAATACCTATTGGAGGGTAAACTTATCAACGTGAACCAGGCACTAAAAACCGGGCTAATAGACGAAGTTTGCCCGGCTGACAGCCTGCTTTTCCAGGCAGAAAAAAAGGTAAGAACCTATATGCAGTTTAACCCGGTAACATGGAGTCAAAGCAAATTAAACTTGCGAAGTAAATTGATCGGCCATATAAACAAAGATCAAAGCACAACGATCGATCAGATGCTTACACAATGGTGGGCGCCCGAAACAAGGGCTGGTTTGGAAATGATCATTCAAAATTTAAAGTCAAAGGCCAGTTCGGTGAAAAACTAATAAAAAGGTAAGGCCGGCAAATATAATCACGATGGAACAAACACAGGGACTTGCAGAAGGCATGTTGAAGGATGATGCCTTAAAGGGAAAAACCATTATTATTACAGGTGGTGGCACAGGTCTTGGGAAAGCAATGGGCACTTACTTTTTAAAACTTGGCGCCAATTTAGTTATTACCAGCCGCAAACTTGAAGTTTTAAAACAGGCCGCTGCCGAAATGGAAGCGGACACCGGCGGAAAAGTGATGGCCATATCATGCGATGTTAGAAAATATGAAGAAGTTGAAAACATGCTGGCAGCAGCTGTTAACACTTTCGGCAAAGTTGATGTATTGTTAAATAATGCGGCGGGTAATTTTATTTCTCCAACAGAGCGTTTATCCGCAAATGCCTTTTCGGCTATAATTGATATCGTACTAAAAGGCTCGGTGAATTGCGCGCTTGCTTTGGGGAAGTACTGGATTAAAGAAAAAATACCTGGTAACATTCTTAATATCGTTACCACATACGCTTTTACCGGGTCTGCTTATGTAGTTCCATCAGCCTGCGCTAAAGGCGGGGTACTCGCCATGACGAGATCGCTGGCCGTAGAATGGGGACGCCATGGTATTCGCTGTAATGCAATTGCCCCGGGACCGTTCCCAACTAAAGGAGCATGGGAACGCCTGCTACCTGGTGCGATGGCCGAAAAATTTGATTTTAAAAATAAAGTCCCCCTGAAAAGGGTAGGAGAACACCAGGAATTAGCAAATCTCGCCGCTTTCCTCGTCTCCGATTTTTCGGGGTATATTAACGGTGACGTAATTACTATTGACGGGGGTGAATGGCTACAGGGCGCGGGACAGTTTAACGCGCTGGAAATGGTGCCGGACGCCATGTGGGACAATATTGAGAAGGCAACCAGAAGTGCCTCTCATTCGTAATGGTTAGCCTTTATTTGATATACAATCGCAACAAATTCATATTGATCCGTTCTTGCCTGCAACCCGATTTAGCCAAGTCTGTATCTAAATTAAGTTTATAATAATTTATAAAAGGCTATTTATTTCCTGCTAATTGGAAAATGATTCGTGCTATTCGCCAAACATTAGATTTCAATGCCAGATACCCTCTTCTTTATTGCATAATTCAATACTTTTTGATAAGAATTTAATCCATCTTTTTCCAATAAATGTCCATTGGCATTTTTTATTGTGTGGAGTAACTTCGACATACCAATTATCCCTTAAGATAATTAAATTCTTTAATTGACTAAGACGGCAAGTCGATATGAAACAATTATAACAGGCTTAGTTAAAAACGCTTATATTGAATTTCTGTGCTACACCGGATTTATAAATAATTTATGGCTATCAAACATCCGCTCATTATCATTTTAACGGCGAGCCTGCTCATCCTTTTTTCCGTCGAGGTTAATGCAATGCTAGGCCGGCGTTTGGTTGCCGGGGATACGATCAGCCTTTCCGGCAAATGGAAGTTCCGTGCGGATCCAAACGATATTGGTATAAAAGAAAGCTGGTATAAAAAGCAGCTTGAAGGCATGATAACACTGCCCGGATCAATGACCAGTAATCACCTGGGCGACGAAATTACTGTAAATACCCAATGGACCGGGGGCATTGAAGATTCTTCATGGTTCCGCAAACCGGAGTACGCCCGTTATCGTGAAACGGGGCATATCAAGATACCATTCTGGCTGCAGCCCGAAAAGTATTACAAAGGCGCCGCATGGTATCAAACCGAAGTCATAATTCCGGCGTCCTGGAGTGGCAAAGTGATTGAGCTTTTTATAGAACGTGCACATTGGACAACCGGCGTCTACGTTGATGACCGTTTTATCGGGACCGAAAACAGTCTTGGCACACCTCATGACTACTTATTATTAAAAGGGCTTATGGCCGGTCGGCATACCCTTTCCATACGCGTTGATAACCGCGTCAATGAAATTAATGTCGGGAAAAACTCGCACAGCATCAGTGATCATACGCAAGGTAACTGGAATGGCATGGTTGGCCGGATTTACATGGCCGCAAAACCACGCAGCTTTATCAAATACATCCAGTTATACCCGGATATCGACAGGAAGCAAGTTTTGGCCAGGATAGTTATCGAACAAAACCCGCTGGCCAAAAAGCAGTCAAAGCTAACGCTGCAGGCCATGTCGGCTCAAGGCAAGGTGGGATTGCCGGCTGTATCCATAACGCATGTCCCGGGAAGTTTATCGGACACGATCAACATCGTATACCCTATGGGCGCCCATCCTGAGCTTTGGAGCGAACATCATCCCAATCTGTACGCGATGAGGGTTACCCTCGCATCTGCCGCTTGGCATGATGCGCAGACCATTCATTTTGGCATGCGTAAATTCAGTTCTGCCGGCACACAATTCCTGATCAATGGGCACCCAACTATTCTAAGGGGAACACTGGATTGCGCTGCATTTCCGTTAACTGGTTACCCGCCGACCGACGTGGCGTCCTGGCTCCGAATATTGAAAACCTGCAAGGCTTTTGGTTTAAATCATATCCGTTTCCATTCCTGGTGCCCGCCGGAAGCAGCGTTTACTGCAGGCGACAGGCTCGGCATGTATTTCCAGATCGAGTGCTCTTCGTGGGCCAACCAGGGCGCAGTGATTGGCGACGGGGAGCCACTGGATCAGTACATTTACAAGGAAAGTAAAAAAATAACAGAAGCATATGGAAATCATCCGTCGTTCTGCCTGATGGATTACGGAAATGAGCCCGCTGGAAACCACATGACTGAATACCTAACCAGTTTTGTGAAATATTGGAAAGCAAAAGATGCGCGGCGTTTATACACCACAGGTTCCGGCTGGCCTATCATCGCCGGGGCTGACTATAACAGCACCCCCGATCCGCGTATCCAGGGTTGGGGTGAAGGTATAAAAAGCATCATCAATGGAAAAAAGCCTTCGACTGATTATGACTGGTCTGAAATTATTTCAAAATGGCAACACCCCACAATCAGCCATGAAATTGGTCAATGGTGCGCATATCCCGATTTTAAGGAAATAGGTAAATATAAAGGCGTTTTCAAAGCACGCAACTTCGAAATATTCCGCGATCAGCTGGCTGCGAATGGCTTAAGCGCTTACGAAAATCAATTCCTTGACGCTTCCGGAAGATTACAGACCCATTGTTATAAAGCAGACATCGAAGCAGCGTTGCGGACAAAAGGCTTTGGCGGGTTCCAGTTGCTTGGACTTGAGGATTTCCCGGGCCAGGGAACGGCTTTGGTGGGGGTACTCAATGCATTTTACCAGCCAAAACCCTATATCACTGCGGCGATCTTCAATCGATTTTGTAATGATGTAGTGCCTTTGGCCCGTTTTTCGAAGATGATTTACCTGAATAGCGAAATCCTGAACGTCCCTTTGGAGATTTCGCAATTTTCTGAACATGCCCTTAGAGGAGTCTCTCCAAATTGGGCGATCACCGATGCAACGGGGAAAATCCTTTTTTCAGGCATACTCAGTAAACGCGATATCTCGGAAGGTAATTGCATTGCTCTTGGTGTAGTGAAGGCCGACTTGAAAACTATCCGGCAGGCTGCGGAATTGACCCTAACGGTTAAAATCGGGAAATATTCTAATAACTGGCGGTTCTTTGTCTACCCGGAACAGGTTAAAAAAGCAGACGCCAGGGTAATTGTAACAGACCGGCTAACCGACGAAGTGATTACATCACTAAAGCAGGGCGCAAGTGTATTATTAACCTTAAAAAAAGGCACGCTAAAAGATGAATATGGAGGAAAGGTAGCTATCGGGTTCTCCAGCATCTTTTGGAATACCGCCTGGACACATGGACAAGCACCGGAGACGCTCGGCATCTTATGTGACCCACACCACCCGGCGCTCAAATTGTTCCCGACCAGGAGTTATACGGATTACCAATGGTGGGATGCTATGACACACAGCAGCCCGATCTTAGTCGACAGTGTGGCAAAGGATCTTAAGCCCATAGTCCGTGTGGTGGATGACTGGGTAAAGGCCAGGTCGCTTTCTCTGTTATTCGAGTGCAAAGTCGGAAAGGGTAAACTCATCGTTTCCGGCATCGATCTTTTGACAGATATAACGGATAGGCCCGAAGCAAAGCAGCTGGCTTTTAGTATCGAAAAATATATGAAAAGCGGTGAATTTAATCCAAAAACGGAAGTGGAATTAAACCGTATTACTGCTATGTATAAATTAAATAATTGACTATTTGAATACCGTTAGCTATCCTGCATTAATGCGTTCCTTCCGCCATCGAGCAAGTAAGTTGTCCCGGAAGCAAAAGCGGCATAATCACTAGCTAAAAATACACACCAGGCGCCTGCTTCCTCCGGCGTGCCTAATTTTTTAACAGGGTGAAGATCAATTGTTGGTTGCCGCTCTTTTTCAGGATCGGGAAACGAATTAAACCACTGCTGATTGCCAGGCGTATCGATAAAACCAGGCGCCAAACCAACAGTTCGTATGCGGGGGCCCCATTCTATTGCCAGGCTTCTGATCAATCCGGTTAATGCGGTTTTCGATACATTGTAAGGGAAGCATCCGGGTATGGTGCTATATGCATGATTGGAGGTTATGATAATTATAACGCCGGTGTTTTGTTCAAGATAGGGTTTACACAACTTTGCCAATTGCCAGTGTGATGCCAGGTTCAGATCAATGTTATGCTGCCATGCTTCTTCCTCGCATTTTTCAGCCCCTTCAAAAATATTCTGCCCGGCATTGGACACCAGAATATCAATACCGTTAAAGGCATCGGCCGTGTTTTTGATGAGTTTTTCCCGGTCTGTTTTTTTTGTAACATCGCAGACCGTGTGCAGTACTTTCACACCCAGTTCTTCTGTCTCCTTTACAAACCCACCATCGAGTTTCTCCAGGCCGCAGCCCGAAATATTTGCCCCGGCTTTTGCAAACATCCTTGCTATACCTAATCCGATACCTGACGAGGCGCCTGTTATCAATACTGTTTTTCCGGTAAGATCAATTTGGATCATATTATATCTTTTTATTATACATAGAACCCTGCCCTTGGTTGTAATATGCCCGGATGATTTTCCATCTCCTCCTCTACCAAATCAACACCCAGACCTGGGCGGTCGCTTAAATGCAAATGTCCATCTTTTATCATGTCTTTTATGGGATATGTAATTACTGTATCCCGCCATGCCACGTCATTAAACATAAATTCCTGCCTGAAAAAATTCGGTACAGATGCGCAAACATGGGCAGATGCTAATGTGGATAGTGGTCCGTTAGGATTATGCGGTGCCAATAGAACATTATAGGCTTCCATCATAGTGGCCATGCGTTTCATTTCAGACGGCCCACCGCAGCGGGTAATGTCAGGCATCATTATATCACAAATGTTTTTTTCCAGCACCGGGCGAATACCGTGGCGGGTATAATGACGTTCGCCAACGCAAATAGATACATTTGAGGGAATACGCTCACGCATGGCACGTAAAGTATCTGCACTTTCGGGACCTGCGGGTTCTTCATACCAGGTAATATCCAATGTGGATAAACGCTGGGCCATTTTTACTGCCACACGGTAGTTAAGCATGGCATGGGTTTCTATCATAATATCAAAGTCGGGTCCAACCGCTTCACGAACAACTTTGCTTACATTAAATGCCAGATCCTGTTGTTGTGCAGTAAGGGTAAGGTTGCTTGAAAGATCTTCGCCATACAGATAATTAGTGTGTGCAAAAGGATCAAACTTTAACCCTGTAAAGCCAGCTTCCTTTACTTTTTTTGCCTGTGCAGCATAATCATCAGCGTTATGCCCTCCGCCTGTGAACCAATAGTTGGCATACAACAAAATATTCTTCCTAAATGCGCCACCAAGCAACTCATAACAAGGAGTGCCCAATACCTTGCCTTTCAGGTCAAGCAATGCCATATCGATGCCACTAATTGCACACATACTGGCTCCATAAGGCCCTATCCAGTTAAGGTCGCGGTATAGTTTTGTCCATATGAAATCCGTCCGCATAGGGTCGAGGCCGATAATGCGCTCGCCAACATGCTTTGCTGCATTGAAAACTATGGGACTGCCCGGCCAGTTGGTGGCCTCACCAACCCCGGTATGCCCGGTATCGGTATATATTTTTAATAATGTCCAGTTGTATTTAACACCTTCAACCAACCAAACTTTTACATCTGTAATTTTCATATTTTCCAACTTATCTTACTGCGATCACTAATTTACCTTTTAAAGTATTGTCTTTTATTTTAATTCTTCCGTCCGAGTGCGGAGAACCATAAAACGGTTCCGAACCATTGTTGCAATAATCGGCTATAAGCCAGTTAATATGCTCATCCTGCAACCAACTACGCGACGCCTGTGTTGCGTCAGAAAGTATAGTAACATTATCCCCATCTTTATCCTGTAATGATGCCTGAAGGACATAGCGTTTAGTTGATCGGAAATCGTTGCTGCCTAAGTCATTAGCATCATCTTTCCAATAGCCTTTAGGCACTGCTCCCCAGTCCTCTACTTCATTCATGTGCTTTGCATTCAGTAGGGCAGTTCCTTGTGTTCTTGCAATATCGTTTTCAGGATATCCTGTAAATTCACCTTTACGCTTCCAGCTAAGCTGATCGAATGATTTTGGCAGTTGAAGCATCAACCCATACTGATAGGGCGATATATCGGCCTTTGTGTATTGAACTTCGTATTCGGTTACCAGTTTTCCATCATTTGTAAATAAATAGGTTTGTTTTCCTACACAATCAGAATAAGCAATTTCCATCGAGAATTTCAACCCGGAGTCAATTTTTTGTAAGGCAAGATTACGGGCGAATAAGGTGTATAAAGGATAGTTTTTGAGCGGATAAATATCGTTCTGATAAGTTTCTCCAGCCACATTAGGTTTCCCGCCGTCTTCCTCATTCATGGGTACCATACTAAATACTGGCCCCTGTTTCATAATTTCTGCATCGCCTTTTCGTACCGAGATGATGATCCCGGTATTTTTGCTGATGGAGTATTGTATGTTACCCTGTTCTACAAAATAGGCAGCTTCGTTTTCAGTATACGAAACCTCTGCATTTTTAACATTCGTTTCAATTGAGTTAGCGCCTGGTTCATATTTTTCTTCATCAGCAATAAAGCCTCTTGCATCTTTAAATGTAAGTTGCAGGGTCTTTACATCAACAGCCGAAATCCTTATAATGCCACTGCTACGCGGAGCAATATCCGCATTAACCGTTTGTGAAACCCCATTTACAATGGCGGTGATATTCATATCCTTTAATGATGTAAAATCGTAGCGGTTCTCTACACTTAATTCAATATATTTTTTGCCGGCCGGCGGCCAGTCAATGTGTTTTATTTTTATGGGGGAATAGGCCTTTTTCATACCAAAGTATTCGGGTTTTGGTCTTCGCCAACCATCAATTGGTCCCCAGGGGCCATAACCAACGATGCGCCCGTCAGGCATATCGAACGTATCATCAATACCGCTCCATATAGCTCCCCCAAGGCAACCTTTATGATAGTACATGGAATCGTACATTGTCTCCAGTGGTTTACCATAGCTGCTGCGGATGCCGGGGTCTGTTAACAGTTCCCTCCGGTTGTAGCAGGATATATGCGCGTATTCGCCAAAAAGCACAGGGCGTTTCATGGTATCAGATGCAGCCGGGCCATTGGTGCCCGGATAATGATACACAGCAATATCCGCCTTGCTGTGGGCATTATTATATCCACCCCAGCACTGGTCATGGAAAGTTGTCGGCCGTGAAGGATCAAGTTTTTTAACTACAGCTAAGACCTTTGCCCATAAAGGGCTCCATACTGATTCATTCCCCAGCGACCAGATGATGATGGATGGGTGATTGCGGCCTGCCAATACATTTTCAACATCGGCATTTACCATATAAGGTAAGAACCGTTCATCTTTGTAATCCCACTTTTTCCAGATGGGGGCTGCGCCATGATTGATCCAGCAAAGAGAGGCTTCACTTTCAACAAAAAGGCCCAATTCATCAGCCGCGTTTAAAAACTCTTCTGATGGCGGGTAGTGTGATGTGCGGATATAGTTACAATTGGCATCGCGAAACAGCTCAGCATCCTTGCGGTCTAATTCAGGACAAACGCTTCTACCAGTAAGCGGATAAATAGAATGCCGGTTTACACCGTGCAATTTTACGGCTTTGCCATTCACCAGCAATTGATTGCCGTTTATTTGGATTTGCCGAAACCCCAGGTTCTGACTTACCGATTGAACAACTTTATTATTTATCAGCAAGCTGCTTTTTAAATGATAAAGATAAGGGTGCTCCGGGTTCCATTGCTCGGGTTGTTTTACATCAATGGTTGTTTGTGCGTTTGCTATACCACCCTGAGCTATATTTTTTTCAATTGTTGACAGTTTTTGGAGGATTACTTTACCCGCTGCATCTGTTAAAATATATTGAAACTGAGCAGATGCCGGGGATGCAGATTCGTTGGCAATCTCTGACCTTACTTTTAAAACGGCATTTTTAAACTGCGGATCAAATGTTGTTGTTGCTATAGTCGATGCGATATTTATTTGCGGCACTGCAAAGAGAACCACTTTACGCAACAAACCGCCAACTGTATGTACTGCATATTGTGACGTACAGGCCAGCCGGTCGCTAATGGTTAATGCCTGCACTTCTACCTGCAATATATTGCCGCTGGGTTTAAGCGCATTGGTGATATCACCTTCAAAAGGCACGAAACTTCCTTCATGTTCGCCTACTTGAATGTTATTAACTTTCACCAGCGCATGGGAGCTTACACCGTCAAATCGTATTTTTATCCGCTCACCTTTCCAATCAGCGGGAATATCAAGCTTTAAGCTGTATAAAGCCGTTTCTCCTTCATTAACGGTAAATCCCTGCATTTCCCACTCACCGGGCACGTTTACGCTGTGTTTTGCTGCCTGACCCAATACCTGGAAATTCCATTTGCCATTTAACGAAATCCGGGACTGTTCAACACTTGTTACAGCCACGGGCAATGGCGACAAGCGGGGGATATTAAAATCATTTATTGTGCTTTGGCCAAAAGTAAACCCAGCATTAAAAAGAAACGAAAGCGGTAAATAAAATTTCCTGAAAAATCTGATTTGAAACATCCTGATTGTTATTGTCTTTAAATGATTACTTGTTGATTACATTATTCCGTACTTCTCAAATGCCTCTTTTGCACCCATACCTTCATTTATTTTCGTTAATACCATCCGTTCCCCCCTTGCTTTTTCTAACGCTAAAGTGAATATTTTCTCCTCTGCTTCGCCTGGAATAATACATACCCCATCAACATCTCCTAATACAATATCGCCTGGTTTAACGTTTACACCTTTAATGTTAATTGGTACGCGAAAGTCAATTACCTTGCCCCGCGGAACTTGGTCCTGGGCATAGCTACCATAGGAGAAAATGGGAAATTTTAGCGCGCGTATACCATTAGTATCCCTTGAATAACCATCAACAATTGCACCTGCCGCACCTAATTTTATAGCCCGTGCGCTCATTAATTCGCCCCAAAGCGCGTAATTGGGTGATGCCCCGCTACAGATATAAACTTCGTTCTTCTTAAGGTCATCCAAGGCCTCAAGCATTAAGCCAAAAGGTTTATTTAAAACCGAGTTATGCTTACTGCTACCAGATACCACATCAGCCTGCAGAACAGGCATTGCCCGGCCTACAATGAATGAATCTTCACTTAACGCCATTATTTGCGGGGGGAGAAACTGATTCAAAAAACCCAGTTTATCCATTATGTCGCCAACCACCGCAGTATAAAGTTCTTTGCGGACCAGACGGAACAATTCGTCGTCATTCGCCCAAAGTTTTTGAAGGTTTTGGGTGCTATTGTTATCGCTCATTTAATATGTTTTAGTTCAAATCTTTTTGCCAATTCCTTCCCGTTTTTTTTCCTTTTTGAAGGTGGATAAATATAGGATACAGCTATGCAATCATTCTAAAAGCCATTTAACAGGATTTAAAACTATTTTACCATAAATTGATCACCGTTTTAATAAATAAAGTTAATTTAGTTGCCGCGTAATATATAAAGAGCCCATTAATGCTAAGATTTTGACAATTGAAGCCTCAATTAATTGATATAAATCTATCTGGAAAGAAAACTATTCAGATAAAGAAGCTGGAGATGAATAACCTTACCAGTCCTTTTCATTTCCATAATCTTTGTGAATTGGTATGGATTGAGAAAAGCTATGGGAAACGTATAGTAGGGGACAGTATTGACAATTTTGAGGATGGCGACCTTGTGCTGATGGGGCCCAATCTGCCTCATATCTGGCTAAATGATAAAATATTTGAACAAGCGTTAAAAGGCAATAGTGTTAAAGCTACCGTTATCTATTTTCCCCCCGACTTTCTATTGAATTTAACAGACGAACAGGATATTTTAAATCCGACAGCAGACCTTATCCTGCGTTCGGCCAGGGGATTAAGGTTTTACGGTGAGACCAGTAAAAAGGTAATAAAGACCCTGTCAAACATTTCGGAAAAAGATGGATTTAAGAAAATTATATATTTTCTACAGGCCATCGAAATTTTATCAATTTCCGATGAATATAATTACCTGGCCAGTTTATCTTTTAAAAATTCATACGATGAAAAAGATACCACCAGAATTAATAAAGTGTACCAATTTCTGATGCAAAATTTTCAACGTGATATTAGTCTTAAAGAAGTAGCTGACCTCTGTAATATGACAACCAATTCATTTTGCAGATTTTTTAAATCACGCACACAAAAGTCTCTCACCCGGTTCATTAATGAATTACGCATAGGCCAGGCATGTAAATTATTACAGAATGAAGAGAACGGTATTGCTGATGTATGTTTTCAATGCGGATATAATAACCTTACCAATTTTAACAAATTTTTCAGGACAATCACTGGCAAAAAGCCGTCTGAATATAAAAAACAGTTGAAAGATTAAAGGTCAGTATGCCTTTTAAAGAAATAGAGGGCTAAGATTTTACAGTGCTTTTCATGGGGACTCCGGGGGTAAGACGGTAGAAAATCCAGAGTTTTTAAGCCGATAGGGGGATCTCGTCATGGTACGCCCAAATTCACGCTTGTAGCATCACTGTGTTTTTGCGGAAATCTTTTTCCTTGTCAGTGAATAGATGTGGTATTCGCCGTCTATGAACCGTTTGCGAAACACATTCGCTTTGTCAGGTTGTTTAATGAACGCCATCTTTCTTATTACCGTCGCCGGTATGCTGCTTTTTTAAAGCCGGCGAATCCGCAAACTTTTTTGTTGCTTCTTTTTTTGGAGTTCCGTCTTTGGAATTGTCTTTTTTTCTTACCTCCATCACGATTAGGCAGATGGCAAAGTTTAGAGCAATCACCGCAAGCGATAACATAGCGAGAAATCGCTCTAAACGTGGATTATCTTTAAGCTTCACCATGACTTAAAAGGTTATTATTTTAAAAATTTGAGTTATAACATCATTTGTTGCTTGTTCTTTTCCGGTATGTAACCAATTGAGGCCTTTATTTAGCTTGCATTTTGAAGAATAATTAAGCGCACAAAAGCAATGCTCGGCATTACGGCGGGGCATTGGTGACGTAAGCTATGTAAATAACGTTGCTGCGATAGTAATTTTAAGATTCCACTATCGGTTTGTAACCCCATAATATTATTTCATGGGTTAATATAAAGCAGTCCCACTCAGCCTGTCAGAATGCGTTTTTATCGCCTTTTAATGTTCCCCATACGGTAAGGAAAATAATACGGAGATCAAGCCATGGGCTCCAGTTCTCAATATACCATATATCGTATTTTACTCTGCTATGCATCAGTTGAGGATCAGCTGTTTCCCCACGAAAACCGTTTACCTGCGCCCAGCCAGAAATTCCAGGTTTAACCAGGTGACGAACAAGGTAATTGTGTATAACCTGCTTTGATTCAAGGTTAAGTGGGGTAGGATGAGGGCGTGGCCCAATCACTGACATTTCTCCAAGCAATACGTTAATGAACTGAGGGAACTCATCAAGATTGGTTTTCCTCAATATTCTTCCTACTCTGGTAATCCTCTTGTCGTTTTTTGAAGCTTGTTGATATTTTCCGTCTTTCTCACTTACATCCTTTGAATGCGTGTACATCGACCTGAACTTGTAACATCTGATTTTCTTGTTCTTGCGGCCCCATCTTTCCTGTATAAAGAATATTGGCCCTTTAGAATCTATCATTATAGCCAGCGCCACAATTGGAAACAGCCATGAGCATACAAATACTAAAACAAATAAGGTGAATATTATATCAAAAACTCTCTTAATCACCCTGTTATGAATATTCTCCAGCGGCTCGTCACGCAGGGTTATCATGGGGAAATCAGCGAAGGTACTGATTCGGTACTGTGAATTAATAAGTTCGTGATAAGCTGGAATGATTCTTAGTTTTACCGCGTGGTTTCCCACAATATCGGCTATGTGTTTTATTTTTTCGTTTGCGGCATTTGGCAGCGCCACAACTACTTCGTCAAATTCTGTCATATTCGTGCTCACATACTCATCAATTTTTTCAAGGTTTCCCAGGTAACTACCGTTTAGATGAGGTTTTACTTCATCATCTAAAAAGCCAACCACCTCATAACCCAGGTGTTTTTGATTTTTAATGATATCAAAAAAAGCCATGCCGGTTCTGCCTGCGCCAATAATAAGAATCTTCTTTTGAGTGATTCCTTTATAATGCAAGTAGGTCATTAATCGTCTGTACAGGATTTTTTCAAGCGGTATTAATACACATAGTAATCCTATATAAGTATAAATGAATTGCTGGAAATGACTGGTGCGATGTATTGCAAAGAAAAATATGACTACAATACACAACTGTACAAATACATTGTGAAATGTGTTAAGCATATTTTTAAAGAGCGATTTCGTATTTAAATTGTCGTAGAAATTATTACTGCTGCTACAAAAGTACCATGCCCCAACTAATAATACCAGCATCCAGAAATCAACAAGGCTGAGTTTTGCATATGCCTGCCCTGTAAACATTACAATTGCAACATAGAAACTTACAAAAATCAGGAAAACATCATTAAAAAAACGGAAAACGTCAAAATTAGAGTCTCTATTTACTATCATGACAATTTATTTTAAAGTTATACTAGTTATTAACTGTTTAATTCCCAATTGCCTAGGTTTTTTTGTTGTTATTTGGTTTAAAAAATTATTTAAATTAACTAAAATTCGCATTTTATTTCATTAGGTATAGCAAATATAGTGATTTATGGTAAAATCTTCATTTTATATAGCATTAAAATGTTGTAGTTTTTACATTTCTATAAAATTGTTAATTTTTTAATGGTATAGCATTGATAAAAATAACTTTATATATAATATTAACTGTTTTTTTAATGATTTTAAATAAAAAATATCATCATTATTTCTTTTTGTATAAAATTTGATGTGCTTTGTTAGGTAATTTGATGATTTTTAAGCGTATTTGATGGTAAATTTGAAAATAATCCTTGATGGTAGTGTTTTATATACGCACAAGAAATATTCGCCAAGGGCATTAAGGATTACATCGGTGTGTTATTCCCATTTTAAAAACGATAGTGGGCTGATAGAAATCACAATCCGCTCCATGCTAAAACGCAGTTTACGTGGTGTATTGATTTTTCAATCTTAATGATAAATCGACTTATAGAAAAGCTGGCTTGTAAAATAATGTCGTTGAAAAGAATAGAAAAACAATAAGTAGAAAGCTATTTACATACAATAAATAATGCCGCAAACAAAAAAGCATTCCCGGCATAAAACCGCAATGCTATTTTTTTACTGCTAAAACCTTTGGATTGTGTTCCTGGAATTTCGAGTGGATTAAGCCAACTATTTTATCAATAAATACTTGTTCGTCGAATTTCCTGGCATGTGCCCGGATATATTCCGGGTTAAATTGCAATGTCTCAAATTGTTTGAGTGATTTTTTTAGCGATTGCTCATTTTGCTCGTCGAAAAATAAGGCGCTGGCCTGGGAGGCATCATTTGTGTAAGGTTCCATTGTTTCCAGTACACCACCCTTGCCATAAGCAATTACCGGCCTTCCTGCCGCATTTGCTTCAAGTGGTGTTATGCCATAATCTTCCAACTGCGGAAAAATCAACGCTTTGCAATTAGCAAACAATTTAGCCAGTTCGTCTTTAGGAACTTTGCTTTTTATGGTGATATTATTATCTGCCATATCCCTGATCTTATCTGCCATTGAACCATTACCAACAACCATTAAAGGAATGTTGAGTTCTTTAAATACACTTAAAACCAGGTCTACTTTTTTGTACGGTTCAAATCTTGATACTACTAAGTAATAATCTTTGCTATCGGACGAAATATAAAAATCGTTGCACTTAACGGGGGGATTGACAATAGTAATTTCTTTATCCTCACCATAAGCTTTTTTAATTCGGCCAGCTACAATTTTAGAGTTGGCAATAAAATAGTTTATTTTCTTTGTTGAGTCTTTATCAAGCTTCCTTAAAGTTTTAATAACAAGCTGATACAGTTTTTTTTTGAAAAATGAAGCCCCTGCGATTTGAGGATACGACTCGGGTTCCCAGGCTAATCTAAAGGGGTTATGGCAATAGCAGATAACCACTGTGTTTTTGGAAATCTTAACATATTTGGCGCAAAAAGTAGTCGACATTAAAACGACATCAAACCCCTCAATCTTCATTTGTTGCATCGCCATTAATCCCAGGGGGAAAAAGTAGCGTTTCATTTGCCGCTCGGTTTTCGCTATGCGCTGATATGAACTCGTGATTATAGTTGCCGATTTAAATTCCGGATAGGTGAGGTCGGGCTGATAACAAAGGGTGTAAATTGGAGCTTCCGGAAATGCCCGGTGAAACGTAAGTGCAACCTGTTCGGCGCCGCCTCGCCGCATTAAGTCATCCTGTACTATTGCTATCTTCATGCGTTGTATTAATTGTTTTTGGTCATTCGCGCTTTTGCAAATGGCTTATATTTAATTTGCCCTGAAATAGCATCTCGTTCAACGATGCCAAATTTTTTCTCATACTGCATCTTGTCAGACATCTTCAAATCAGGCTCATCTAAAAGTTCATAAATAAATAAAGCCTGTATCATTTTATTCTTACTGCAATTATTTATAAAATCATTTAAAATTGCACTTTGAGATTCTTCCCTTCTATTAATCGATCCCCAAAATTGATTAAACTCTGTTATCCAAATTGGTTTTTTATAATTGTAGACAGCCAGGAGATCATTAACTGTATTTTGATAATCAACCGACTGTGAGTACATTTTGTTAGAATACCAATGCTGTCCAATAATGTCAAAATTAATATTATACGACTTTAGCAATTTTATAAAACCGGAATGAGTTTCGCACATATTAATAATAGTTTTTGCAGTTGGATCACTTTCTTTAACACCGTCATTCATTCCTTTCAAAAAATTGCAAATAATTTTGGATTTTGCGGAGTCATAATCAGAAGTGTCCTTTCCATCAAGCGTACGTTTTTTTAAAAGCTTTAAGTCTATTTCATTTGCTATCTCATAGTGATCAAAATATTTGCCGTATTTGGTAGCAAAGCCACCTGCCATCTTTTTCCCCAAATTGTAGGCAGTAAGCGCGTCATTACACTGCTCGTAACCATGTGGATAAAGCATTGGCAGGATTTTTAGATTGTTTTGCTGAAATACAGTCGCCAGTTCCAGGAACTTTGATTCATTAGTGATCGTTCCATTTAAATCTGTTCCTATATCCACTCTATAATATGACATGCCCAGGGATTTCAATAGAGAGGCTTGGGTAGCAACCGGGGTAGAAAGGTATACTTTGTGGTTTAGAGGGTGGCCATTAACACCTAAAATAAATGGATCGTTTACCATAGGTAAATAGAATCCCGACAACATTAAACAAATTATCAATATTCCCGATACTGAGCTCATTCTTAATACAATTGAATTCTTCATAAGTGATTAATTAATATTCGTTATATCTCCTTAAATAACTTTATTAGAGAAATAATCTTTCATAAAGTTTTCTTGCAGATTCTTCCCATGTATATTCTTTGTTTACTAAATGCCCATTTGCTATTAAATTGTTTCTTAAATGAGCGTCGTTATTTATATCTAAAATACTTTTCCTTAGTTGCTCCGGGTCCAATGCATCTACAAACAACGCTGCGTTTCGCCCAATTTCGATCATACTTGTATTATTGGCAGCAATAACAGGACAACCGCAACTCATGGCTTCAAGCATAGGTATTCCAAAGCCCTCATATAGTGATACGTAAACGAAAACAAAAGCATTTTTGTATAAAAATCCAAGTTCTTCGTCTGATACATAACCGAGAAATAAAATTTTTTTATTTTTTACGGCCTCATTTATGTAGTCGACTTTATTAAAGGCTTTATTGGCTTCACCGGCAACTACTAAATGCATATCACTATCGATCTTATTAAATGCCTCTATAATTGTCTTGAAATTCTTTCGTGGGTTTATTGATGATACGGCCAATATGTATTTTTTGTCGTTTAATTCCCAACGATCGCTAGTATCATTTGGGGAAATAGTTTTGGATACTGCGTTATTTACGACAAAAACGCTGTCGGGATTAATAGAAAAATAGCTAATTATTTCTGATTTTGAGAATTCACTTACGGTAAATATTTTTTTAGCCCTTTTTACCAGTAATGGCATCACTACTTTATAAAATAAAAAAAATTTTTTCGAAAACCATTCCTTATGTTTTAACACAGCAATGTCGTGTATCGTAATCGAATTATTATTGTAGCGTAAAGGAGCGATGTTACACAAATTCACTAATAAAGGGTTTCCGTGCTTCTTCAGCCAATCAGGCAGTTCAACCTGTTCCCAATAATAACCTGATTTCGTTCCAATAATTTTAACATTTAATTTTTCTGCTATACTTTGATGAATTATATTACCGGGAGATAAAAAAATTATATGTTTATCAAACAGTCTTAATTGCAAACATATTTCAATCGCATAACGCTGAACGCCCGTAATTTGTTGAGATAGAAATCTACAATTTATGCAAATCATAATTGAACTCAGTTGATGAAATTTCAGTATCTTCTTTTTGGGCTGCGAACCCATTAAAAGACATAAATAATGAAATAGTAATTACCAATTGACCTATCGGCGATTCCAGGATATTTGTTGTAATCCCATAGCTGAATAAAAATACGGTCATGTATTTAAATAAGTCGTCTTTCACTATTTTTAGACGTTTTGCAATCACGAAAAACAAGACGAAGGCCAAAAGTCCAAGATTTGAATACAAAAAAATAAAAAAATTGTCGCCTGGACTTGCCAACCTGGCGTTTCCATACAATTGTTTTCCTAAACCAACGTCTCCAATCCCCAATCCAAGAACATACGAGATAAAATCTTTAAACTGATGCATAATGAATGGCCATTCGTTATAAATCCTGTCTTTAAAAGATTGGTTATTAAAGAATGGAATTTCAAAATCTTTTAAGAGCCCTAACGGAAGTATAATCATTAATGCTGATAGTAAAATAACAATAGTCTTTAGCGAGAATTCTTTAAACCTTTCTCTAAAACTGTTAGTTATATAAACAAAATAAACAACCGCCAGTGAAACCAGGCACCCTTTTGTTGTGGTCAAATAAATAGAAATGAAAGCTATGGTAAATACTATATGTATTAGTACCAGGTTTTTGTATTTGCAAATTATTAATATCAAAAAGAACATCACTGCGAGCGCCGCATCGTACGATGATCTTGAAAAGCCGGCGATTCTTTCAATCCCTCCAGTCGTCCAGTCTTTAGAAACGTCGACATTGCCCCCGCCAATACTTGCGCTTGCAAGACCTTTCCAGGGGAAATCAAAATAATAATCGTAAACGATACCAGCAGAGCAAAGTAAGAAAAGTGATATGAATATCGTTTTTTTGGTAGCTATAAAATCTAAAACTTCATAGTTGAAGAAATAAAAGAAGAAAAGTGGTATAATAATGTAAAAGAAATATAATACCACTTTATAATCTGCAAGTGCCAACGAATACAATATGAGTATAACTAAGTACGAGCACAGCCAGATATTATTATTTATGAACGCAAGAAGAGATTTAAATTTGTACAGTAGAATTAAAGAAATTAAAATCAAATTAATAGCGTAAATCAATGCATCGTTACGCAAAATAAAAGAATAGAAAAATCGCAGCGGAGCCGGAAAGAAATAACTAATTATAATATAATAAACAAAAACGTTCTTTAGTATTTTCATAATAACTTTAGTCGGTTAATAAAACTTTGTAAAATACGTCTGACGTTTCCGCCAAATTTTTACTTATACTAAATTTAGCCGCATATTGCGGTCCCATGCCCCCTTTTTGCAATACTAACACCGGGGCATCGCTGATCTCAGTAATTTTATTTGTTAACTCTCCGTTTGTCGGAGCAAATAACCAACTGCAATTACTGTTATAAAGTTCCATTAATCCTCCGCGGTCGCTCATACATACCGGCACTCCGCAAGCCAAAGCTTCAATTACTACTCTTCCAAATGGTTCAAACCATAAAGAAGGTATTATCAGTACATCTATTTTTGAAAAGAAATCATTTGCTTTAACAACACCTAGAAACGAATGTTTAATATTAATCGAGTGTAATTTTGCGGAGCTTTCTTGAATCTTTTCGTCCTCACCTTTGCCTGCAAACAATACTTCAATTTTCTGGCGTACTGAACTCTTCAACGCGATGAGTTCATCAACTAAAAAATCAAATCCTTTATCAAAGCTCAATCGTCCCATATAACCCAAAGTTACCTTGCCTGCTGTAGTTATTTGGCGCTTTGGGTATTGAGACGTCGGTGTCGGCACCGCATTATAAATCACATTTGCCTCCGTCTTAATAACACCATATTGCTTATGTTTATTCAGAACGAAATCGCTTATAGCTATAAAGTGATCCGGATATTTAAAGAACGTTTTTTTTAGACTATGTGTTATCTTACAATCAATACATAATTTATCACAAGGATGACCATTTTGGAAAAGGATAGACTTATGACAAAGCAGGTAATAATCTCTAATTGTATGTACAAGTTTGAGTCGCTTGTTTTTTATTAACTTCCAAATAATAGGAGAGATCCCCTGTATATTGTTAGTGTTCGTTATGTCGGGATTGATCCTGTCAATTATTTTGCTAAGCGTGTAAAAATGAATTAAATTAAAAGAATCAACAACATGCCATACAATTTTTGCCAATGCGCTGCGTTTTTTATTGGTAAAGGTGTTATAAATGTTTTTTTGTTTAAATTGAATAATCAATACCCCATTGTGCCTGTATATTCTTTGGTGGTCACCGATGCAGATCACGAAGACTTTATGACGCTCCGCTACTAATGCCTCTGCCAGATATTGAACCGATATCTCTGCACCGCCTACAAATTTTGGATAATAAAATGTGTTAATTATCAATATTCTCATCCATTAATGAATTAAGCCCCGGTGTATTTTGATTGAATCGTAATTATTAATTTTTTAATCTCTGTTCGGCTTTCAAATAAAATGCTTAAAAACAAGGCAATTAGAACTGCGAATTTTATTATCGATATGTTAAAAAAAATGGCCGTCCATAACAAAATCGATAAAAATATTTTAGGTGCCCAAAACCAAAGCACAGCAGGTGTCTTGAAATTCAAGGTTTTGATGTACGAATAAAACATGTTAAATGTCAATACAGCCAATAAGAAGCTAAGCGCATAATATTGGGCCACGGCAATTAACGATATGGTTGAACCAAAAATAATTCCGCCAACCAAAAAAAATGCAGATACCCAGCCAGATATCATATATTGCCGTTCTTTACCCTGTAAAATTAATAATTGCCCAACCGTTGAAAGTAAAGTTTGCGTATAAATAAGTAAACCGAAGTATGGCAAAAACTGCGCTACTTTGATCCACTTTACACCCCAAAGAAGCATCACTAAATGATCTGGCACCGCAATTAAAATAAAAACGAGTGGGAAACTCAATAAAGTGATAACCCTTAATACAAAATAATATTCCTGCTCAATATCTCCACCTTCTTGTTTTAACCTCTTTAAGCTTGGAAATAAAATATTGGCAAACAGTCCTGAAATCAATACCAATGGCAATGTTAATAAAGAATAGGCCCTGCTATATAGCCCTAAATCACTTGTTCCATAAACCCGCCCAACAATCATATTATCAGAGTTTCGCGACCAGTAGTTGATTGCGTTGAAGCCGATAACGCTCGCCACAAGTTTTCTTGTATGCTTAAAACCTACTTTAATATAATTAAGCGGATAAATTTTAAAACCTAATTTTACGTTACGTTCATAAGAAATAGCCATTATAATAGCATTAACTATTTGAGGAAATACCAACGCCCAATAACCGGCCCCTAAAAGTGCTAATACAATAGTTATGCTTACAGATACAACCATGCCCAGCAACGTCACTTTCCCTATTGTAGCAAACCTAAGTTGCTTGGCTAATATCGCTCCTTGCACCAGGCTTAAACTGCGGAGTAAAAAAGTAAAAGATAATACGATGGTTGGCCAAAACAAATTGGGGTTTTTGTAAAAAACTGAAATTGGATAAGCCAAAGCAATTGTCATCAAAAATAATATTATGCCCAATAGCCATGATAAATTGTTTAACACGCGTTGATAAGTGCGTCCATAGTCGCTTCTGATTAATGCATAAGACAATCCACCGTCAGAAAAAACCATTATAAAATTTGTAAAAACAGTAATTAAACCGATCACGCCATAGCTTTCCGGGGACAATAAGCGGGAAAGTATTATGGTTGAAAGAAAATTTATGCCCTGGGATAGATAGTTGAACCCGCCAGATATTAAAATATTCTTAAATAGCCCTTTTTTA
This sequence comes from Mucilaginibacter flavidus, assembly GCF_024055575.1. Classification (GTDB taxonomy): domain Bacteria; phylum Bacteroidota; class Bacteroidia; order Sphingobacteriales; family Sphingobacteriaceae; genus Mucilaginibacter; species Mucilaginibacter flavidus. Next base: position 179,339 of record NZ_JAMXOE010000009.1, read on the forward strand.
AAACTCACAATGTCCCGTATGTTTTGTTGAATATATTAGTTAAGGTATTTTTTTCTCAGAAACCCCGCCAATAGTAAAGGGAAGAATGAAATTGAAAATAATGTAGTAGCATTTTTTGCAAACGCAATATTTATGTATGCCCTGGCAAATGGTTTTATTCCAAGCTGCCGATACATTGTAAACCGCCAATATGAAACGATAAAAAATTTTGATTCAAGTAAATAGCGTTTGAAATAGTTCACCGGAAGCCTTTTATAATTATCAAAGATTTCATTCATTAAACCGTCATTTCCATATCCCCAGTCTTTCTTTTTTTCTGGTTGGGTAACCCTGGTTGGCGAACTGCTTATTCGGTAAACATTGCCCTTTAAACACCAAATACCTATCATATAAATAAACAGATAGATGTTATCGACCTTATGCATTAAATAAGAATCAAGTAAACCTTCTCTCTTTAAAACTATGCCACTTAATTGATGACCGCGATAAGAGTTACTTACAACCGCACTAAAGCCTGGATTATAAAAACAAGTAACCTCCATTTTGTCCCTCGGATCCCCAAGAACTTCATCAGCAACCGATACAGGGAAATAATTTGGAACTATCGCATAGGTGGCTTTATCCTTGCGCAGTATATCTATGCACTCAATAAAATATTCGTAACTAATATAGTCGTCGTCGCCTAAATACATCACATATTCAGCTTCACTTTTGGATAACACAAATAATGCGTTTGCTTTTAATCCGATATTTACTGGCTGATCAAAAACATGAATCGTTATATCGTGAGTATCATTAAAGTTTCTGACTATATTTTTCGTATTATCAGTTGAGCAATTATTGGATATGATAATATCAACGTTATCTAAAAAATCAGCCTTTTTTATTATTCCGTAAAGAATGTGCAAATTCTTAAGTAAAAATTCATCACGATTAAAAGTTGGGAGCAAGATACTTAGTAGAGCCATTTCAATATTTTTATAAAAGATTTGTACCCATTTATTAGTCCAATTCGTTTTTTATTTGTGTCGCAGGTTCTTTCGATGTAATAGAAAATTCGTTTAGTCGGTTGCGCAGTTAACAAAAATGTGCGCTAATACATTAGCTCAAATAGTGATTGACAATATTGCAGCCGATAACGCCCGACAAAAGTTTTCTACTATCTGATTACAAACTTCCTCATGGTTGCAAAACCAGGCCGGTGGGCGATATAATTAACCCGATATTTGTAATTGGTGCAAATACATCTGCACCTAATTATCCGGATACATCAACCCACGCTATCATTTTTTTAATGCCTTCAAGGCTGGAGACTTTTGGCGTCCAATTAAAGCATTTTTCTGCTTTACCGATGTCTGCTACAAAAACCTTTTGATCGCTTTGCCGCCAGGGCAAGTTTTTATACGTCATTTTAATATCCAGTTCATTTTCCAAAGCACTAAACAGCTCTAATAATGAAAGGCTGTTTTCCATGCCCCCACCTATATTAAACGCTTTTCCTGCTGTTTCATCAATTCTGCCGATGGAAGAGAAATAACAACTTAACAGATCGTCTGCAAATAAAATATCTCTCACTTGCTTCCCGGAACCGGATATTGTAAATGGTTCTTTAAGTCTGCTTTTTTTAATATCCAGGGCCTGTTTTACAAACCAACCCACCCAGCCTTGATCTGTGGTTGAAAATTGGCGTCCACCAAAAATTGAGGAGTGTCTGAAAACTATCGTGCGCAAGCCAAACATTTTAGCATAATCTAACATATACTGGTCTGTCGCGCCTTTCGAGCAGCCGTAAGGCGATTGAAAATCTAATGGTAATCGCTCATCAAAACCGTTGTCATATCCTATTGCTTTATAACGGGTATCAGTTTCCTGAAAGTCTATCCAATCAAAATCACCATATACTTTGTTAGTTGATGAGTAAGTAATTATAGCTTCGGGGCTATATTTTCTTGCGCTTTCCAAAATATTATTCCCACCTAAAACATTTATTTCAAAATCTAATCGTGGGTTTGCCAAAGAGGTTGTCATTGCTACCTGACCTGCTAAATGAAAGATAACATTAGGTTTGACGTCTTTCACCACCGTTTCGACGTCATTATAATTTCTAATATCCGCCGGATAATACTTAAACTCTCCCTGGGTTTTGAGCCACTCTAAGTTTTGAGAACTTCCATGACGAAATAAATTGTCCATCACAAACAACTCATCATTACGTTTTAAGATTTCAGACGCTAAATTGCTGCCAACAAACCCGCATCCACCGGTAATTAAATATCTCATAGTAATAATTTAAGAGTTAATATACTTTCTAATTACATCCGCTATATAATCATAATGACTTTCATCAAGTCCTGGCCACACACCAAGCCAAAAAGACTGATTCATTATGATGTCTGTATTTGTAAGCTCGCCGACAACTTTGTATTCTACATTTGTATATGCAGGCTGTCTCAATAAATTTCCGGCGAACAATAAACGTGTGCCTATTTTGTTTTGCTCAAGATGTTGAACAAGCATATGCCTATCAGAAGCATCACCTTCTCTAAGTGTTAACAAAAAGCCGAACCACGATGGGTCACTAAATTCTGTTGGCTTTGGAAGAATAAATATTTCTTCGAATTCCTTCATTTTATCATAAAGCAACTTGAAGTTTTCTTTGCGTTTTTCAACGAAACGATCAACCTTACGTAACTGTGACACCCCCAAAGCGGCCTGCATATCAGTTACTTTCAAATTAAACCCGATGTGCGAGTAAGTATATTTATGGTCGTAGCCATATGGTAATGAGCCCAATTGTTGTGAGAACCGACATCCGCAGGTATTATCTTTCCCTGGTTCACAATAGCAATCACGCCCCCAATCCCTAAAACTTTCTGCAATTTTTGCTAACTCTGAATTATTAATTAAAACGGCACCTCCTTCACCCATTGTTATGTGATGAGCGGGGTAGAAAGAAAATGTTGAAATATCACCAAAAGTGCCGGTTTTTTTTCCTCGGTATGTAGCACCTAACGAGTCACAATCATCCTCAACTACCCATAAATTGTATTTTTTTGCCACGCGCATTACTTCATCCAGGTTAAATGGATTGCCTAAAGAATGCGCAATCATTATTGCTTTTGTCTTCGCTGAAACAGCCAACTCTAAAAGTTCCGCCTGAACATTGTGCGTTGCAATATCAACGTCTACAAATACAGGAATAGCACCAAATTGAACAATTGGATTAACTGTGGTTGGGAATCCTGCGGCTACTGTAATAACCTCATCTCCTCTTTTAATAGCCCTTTCGCCAAGTTTAGGCGAAGTCAATGTGTAAAATGCCACTAGATTTGCGGAAGAGCCTGAATTTACCAGTAACGATTTATTTGCTCCAAAGTAAGTGGTGAAATTGTGTTCAAATTCATTTGCAAAACGACCGGCAGTAAGCCAGCCATCGGCAACGGATTCCATGCACAATAACAGGTCATCTTCTTCAATGACCTTCCCGGTAACCGGTATATAATTTACTCCCGGAATACTCTTTTGAAATGTTTTGAGGTTATAATCTTTATTATTTATAGTAATCATAAAGCGATTGTTTTTCTTTATTTATAGTTTCTATTAAACCCTGATCAATACTGTATTTTGGATTCCAGCCTAACTTTGTCAAAAAATCAATATTAGCAACGGCATACATGATTTCGTTTGGTCTTGTTGGTAACGCACCGAAGTTTAACAATAGATCATTATTCCCAATAGCTTCCTTTATTTTTTGTATTAAATATCTAAGTTCTATTCCTGATCCAGATCCTAACTGAACATTCGAATAGCCAGGCAAATTTTCAGCGTTATCAAACAAAACCAGGTAAGCAGACATAACATCAGCTATATATACAAAATCTCTAACTTGAATGCCCTCAGAAAAATTTATAGACTTATCGCCGTTACGGATTTTGGAAATAACAAAGGTTACAAGTTTAGACACATCATCACCCGGTCCATAGAAATATTGCAACTCAATGTCCACTACTTTTACCGAACCGCGCTCAAGTTTTAAAATTTCAGAAAATTGTTTCTTTGATAATGAGTAAGAATTTAAATTCTGTGGTAATGCAGTATTCGCATAAAAAAAATACTTTACGTTGTATTCAACACTCCATTCTAAAAGCTTAATCGAAAAAAACAAATTTGCATTATAAATACTGCTCAACGATTCTCCTTTCCGGCCGTAGGACGCTGCAGTATGAACTATACAATCTATATTTTCTGTCTCAAAAAAATGCTTGTGATCAAAAGTTTCTATATCGTATAATTTTATCCTGTTTATAAGATGGTTTAAGCGTTTTACGTTAGAGGTTTCTCTTTTTAATACCGTCACTTTAAAACCCTTTTTTAAAAAAGTCTCAACCAGGTTACTTCCGAGGTAGCCCGTTCCACCAGTTATTAAAATGTTAGTTATCGCGCCCATAATATTCCTTTTTTTAAAGCGCTTGAGGTGTATAGACTGATTTGTTGCTTCCTCTTTTCAAAAATATTTTCTTTTGCAATATCGTCATGGTATCCGGCAACTGTAAATGCAACGGTTTCATCGAATGAAAGCACCGGCCTCCAGTTTAGATAATTTACCGCTTTAGATATATCTAGCTTTAACAATATTGCCTCATGCGGTTTATCCATAATTTCCGGGGTAGTGTAACCTCCTTTATTATCAATATGCAATATTCTTTCAATCAAATCTTTAACAGAATAATTCATTGTGTCTTCAGGGCCAAAATTCCAACCGCCTGTAAATTTCCTGCCATTTATAAGCAATGCAGCGCCTAAATTTAGATAGCCGCTTAAAGGTTCAAGAACGTGCTGCCATGGCCTTGTTGCGTGTGGGTTACGCACTAATAACTTTTCTCCTTTTCTATAAGCTCTAAAATAATCCGGCAAAATACGGTCGGCTGCCCAATCGCCGCCGCCTATAACATTGCCGGCCCTTGCAGAGGCTATTAAACACGTACCCTCATCTTTGAAAAATGAGTTTTGATACGAGGCAGTGATTAATTCGGAACAACCTTTTGAAGCACTATAAGGGTCTTTTCCACCCATAGGATCGTTTTCGCGATATCCCCAAACCCATTCCTTGTTATCGTAACATTTATCACTGGTTACATTAATTGCAACTTTTACAGAAGGAGTTTTACGTACGGCTTCAAAAAAATTAACGGTGCCCATTAAATTGGTTTCAAATGTATTAACCGGATCATGATAGGAAAGTAAAACCAGTGGTTGGGCTGCCAGGTGAAACGCAATATCTGGCTGCACGGCATCAAAGTAAGCTGTAAGTTTAGCACTATCACGAACATCGCCCTCTAAATGGTGGATTTCGGTTGCCAGGTTACAGGTTGCAAAATTATCCATGGCCGAGTAGGGCGCCAGTGCATATCCGTAGACTTCGGCCCCAAGTTCTTTAAGCCAAATACACAGCCATGATCCTTTAAATCCTGTATGCCCGGTTACAAGTACTTTTTTTCCTTTATAACAATTTCCGAAAACCATAGCTTACCAATTTTTCCATTTAGCTTTATTGTTAGACCAATCTCCCTCTAATTCCTGCTTATCTCGCAGCGTGTCCATTGGTTTCCAAAAGCCCTCATGTTTGAATGACATGAGTTGACTATCGCTGGCAAGTTTTTCCATTGGTTCTTGTTCCCACAACGTATGGTCACCTTCGATATAATCAAACACCGCTGGCTCACATACAAAAAAACCGCCGTTAATCCATGAACCGTCGCCTTTGGGTTTTTCCATGAATGAATGCACAGATTGGTCCCCGGAAATATTTAAAGCTCCAAATCTTCCCGACGGCTGAACTGCGGTCACAGTACAATGTTTTCCGCCTTGCTTATGTACTTCCAATAGTTTTTTTATGTCAACATCACCAACTCCATCTCCGTAGGTTAGCATAAACGTGTCGTTCTCCACATGCTTTGCTATCCTTTTTATTCTTCCGCCGGTCATTGAATCATTGCCTGTATCCACCAGGGTAATTTTCCACGGCTCTGCCTGTGAGTCGTGCACCTTCACAGTGTTATTGGTCATATCAATAGTTACATCAGATTTATGCAAAAAGTAATTGGAGAAAAATTCCTTTATAACATAACCTTTGTAACCAAGGCAAACCACAAAATCATTAAACCCATATGAGGAATAAATTTTCATGATATGCCATAGAATCGGCATTCCACCAATTTCAACCATCGGTTTTGGCTTTAGAACAGTTTCCTCTGAAAGCCTGGTACCTAAACCACCCGCTAATAATACAACCTTCATATTTTTATTTGTTTTTCTTAGATAATTAATACAGATACATCGTTGGTTAAAGGAAAGCTGCAGCACAGCAAACACTCATCTGCCAGTAATTCGTCCAATGGTTTTTGCACACCAATCATTTTTACTTCGCCACATAATATCTTGCCTTTACATATAAAACAACTTCCGGTTTGGCATGAATAATCCAAATCAATATTTGCATCTAACCCAGCCTCCAAAATGCTTTTGCCTTTTATCACTTCTACCAGCTCTTTCACTCCATTTTTTTCAACGGACACCATCTGCGTGGTAATATTCTCAAAATCAGCAGGATCTCTAACTAATTCAAAATCCTCAGTAAATATATTTTTCTCATCAAGCCCTAACCCAGTTAATGAGGTTTTAACCGATTCTTTTAAACCGGCCGGGCCGCATATATAATGCAGCGACTCTTTAAAATCGCCCACATTTTTCATGATGGAAAAAACTTTGTTTGGGTTGATACGCCCCTCAATGATATTGGGATTGTTTACCGGTATTGTTAACCTGGTATGAAAATGCCAGGCCGAAAACGTATCGCCAAATTTCTCCTGCAACGCTTCAATCTTGTCTTTAAAGATCACCGCTGACGGATTTCTGTTTCCGTATACCAGGGAAACATGCGCACCAATTTTATTATGCAGGGCATATTTCGCAATCGACATTAAAGGCGTTATCCCACTTCCGGCACCCCATAGAACGATATGTTTACCTGATAGATCAACATCCGGGTTCAAAACAAAATCGCCCAGGGGCTGTAAAACCTCCAATACGTCACCCTCCTTAATCACGTCTACCAGGTGATTTGAAACTACGCCACCGATAACTCTTTTTATGGTAACTTCTAAAAACTCATCTATTCCGGGTGCGGAAGAAAAGGAATATGGTCTGATGTATTTTCGGCCATTTATTCTCACAATAAGCGTTAAATACTGGCCGGAGGAATACTTTACCTTTTTTAAACCAGGCTGTTTAAGACACAGGGTAGTTGCGTCATTAGATTCTTGAATAATTTTAACTACTTTAAGTGTGTACATTGTTTTAGTGTTTCAAGTACATAACCATGTTTTCCCGAATAAAGCTCAAACCGTTTAGGTTTATTCGTGTGAAGCGCGATTCATGCCGGTTACAGTCAGAAAAGTTAACCTAAAAGGTCAATCACATTCAAAATGCTCCGATCAGCTTTTTGAAAACAGTTTGCTAACCCAACTGCGTTTAGCTTTTTTATCGGTTTCTCCGTAACCATAGCCATAACCATAACCGTAGCCATAGCCGTACCCATAGCCGTAACCGTAATAACCGCCTTTTTGAGTTTTTATATCATTAACAACCAAATACGAGCGTTTAATTTTTTGGCTAACATTTAAATCGTTTATGATTTGTAACTGTGTTTTAAAAGTGTAATTCTGCCGGACAATAAATAAAGTTATATCCGCAAATTTTTCAATAAGTAACGCGTCCGAAACCAAACCGACGGGTGCACTATCTATTATTATATAATCAAAATGCTTCCGCTGCTCTTCAATCAATTGGCCCAACCGTTCATTTAATAATAGTTCTGACGGATTGGGTGGTATAGGGCCTGAAGCGATAATAAAGGAATTCTCCATACTTGTTATGGGTTGCATAACTTTTTCTATCGGTAAGTTGCTGGCTGCCATGTAATTGCTAAAGCCATTCTTATTGTCAATACCCAATGAAAATGCAAGTTTCGGTTTCCGGAGATCCAGGTCCATAAACAATACTTTTTTGCCACTTAGTGCAAGGGCGCCACCTAAATTTAAGCTGATGAAGGATTTACCCTCACCACTCATACTCGAGGTAACCATGATTACCTGGGGACTGTCGGTTTTTAGCAGGTAATTTAGATTTGTTCGCAAGCCACGAAACTGTTCTGAAATTATTGATCTGGAGTTTTTAGTAACCACCTGGCTTTCGCCATCTTCACTATGGCTTATCTCTCCTACAATTGGTACATCCGTAGCGTTTTCAATGTCTAATTTTGATGAAATTTTGACTTTTAGCGACTCTTTAACAGATATAAAACCAAAGGGAGCCAAAAATGCCATGAACAATAAAAGGACGAACGCAATAACTATGGGTTTTTTTGGTGCAGAATACTCACTTTTTGCATCATCGATTATCCTGGATGTAGTTATTGTGGATGTTTTTGTAATGGCAGTTTCTTCCCTTTTTTGCAGTAAGAATAAATAAAGCGCTTCTTTAACGTTTTGCTGCCTTGTATAATCAAGGAAGGTACGTTCTTTGGCGGGAACACTTTTAATTAGCCCTGTAAACGATTGGTTTTTTGACATCAGCGCATTTCTGCTTATGATGATACTTTTCTTGTATTCGGTAATGCTTCTGGATAGTGTTTCGCGAAACGTTTCCATTTGCTTATCCAGGTTTTTAACCATCGGGTTTTCATCTGTAGATGAAAGGCTTAACCTGCCCCGCTGCATAACGAGATCATTATATTGGGCCAGTGCGGCGCCAAAATTTGCATCCTGGATAGATAGTGATGAAGGGACAACCTTTTTATTATTTGGATCATTCAAATATTTTTCAAGATCTGAAATTACAAGCAATTGAACTTCAAACGCACTTAACTGCTTTTCGTAATCACTTGCGCTGCCAATAAGGGCCTTTGATTGCTCCTGAACGTCAGCAAGCTGATGTGATTGTTTAAATTGCTGCAACTGATCTTCAACCCCCACTAACTGGTTACTAACTAAAGCCAGCTCTCTGTCAATAAATGCCAGGGTGCTATCTGCAATGGAAACTTTGTCTTCTAAATCTGCCTTCAAATAAAGCACCATTAACTCATGAAGTATTGCTTCCCCTTTTCCCGGGTGTGGATACCTGAGGTTGAGTTCAATGGTAGTAGACAACTTATCAGACAGTGCTGCTTCGTATAAGGAAGAGATTTCCTCGACACTTGATTCTTTAGATTGAATTTTTACAACATACCCTTTTTTCTCGACAAGAGCAGGAGTTCTGTTGAATACCAGATCGTATTGAAACAACTTTATGGGTTCGCCAAATTTGGCTTCGATATCAATATTTTCTTTCGTATTTGTTAGGTGAACCACATTGTCTTCTATGCCGATATTATATTGTTCTTTCGCTATCGAATCGGTTTTATAATGTATGTCTATAGTAAAAGGTGATTCTTTGTAAATTTCGATAGGTTTAAATGTGGCTTTTCTAAATACAGCAATGTTTAGCTGCAGCTTAGTTACAACGTTGGTGATTAAACTACGCGACTGTAATAACCGGACTTCATTATTGGCATTGTTTGGAATCCCAAGCAATGAAGAAACGTCGGTTAGCGAGCCTAACGCGCCGCCACCCATCATGCCTGCGCCACCACCACCGCCGCTACCTGTTTGTTGCGATACCAGCACCATCGCAGTTGTTGTGTACACAGGGGTACTGTACCTTTTATATATCAGGAATATCCCCATGAAAATTACAACGCTTCCTAAAAATAATGGCCAGTGATTGATTATTTTTGACAGAACCGCCTTTAAATCAAATCGTTCTTCACCATGTATGTTGGTAATAATCTTTCCTTTATTTGAATATGTTTTTTCAGCCATAATAATTTCAACGCCTTGTGGCAAATACAATAATTAAAGATAAAATGGTTCCTGCTATCGAGATATATTTGGTCTGGGCGGCGTCGGTAGCATCAGATTTAGCTTTTCTTGCCTCAACATATATGAAGTCGTTTTGGCGCAGATAAAAATATGGCGCCGACATGATGTTGCTATTTTTAAGATTGATACGGTACGGTGTCCTGGTGCCATCCGGGTTATCCCGGATCAGCAACACATTCTCGCGCTTTCCGAATATGGTCAGGTCGCCCGCAAGTGCCAAAGCATCAAGTATTGTAACTTTTTCATTTGGCATTGTATAGGTGCCTGGCCTCAGCACTTCGCCCGTAACATTTATTTTAAAATTTGCGAACCGGACATTCACGGTTGCATCTTTATAGTATTTGTTAACGGCGGCTTGAATAACCTGTGTGGCTTCAAAAGTTGTTAAGCCGGCAAGCTTAACTTTTCCGATTATAGAAATATTAACGGTTCCTTCCTTATCTACCAGGTAACCAGATGAAGAGCTTGCGCCAACATTTGAAAAAAGAGCGGCGGCCCCTAAAGCGGTAGCATTACTGCTTGTAATATTTCCCGTTGAAACAGGGCCCGAAGACTGGGGATCTATTGTTTGAATATTGATCGTTAGTATATCATCGACCAATATTTTAGGTTCTGCATATTCCCCTTTGGCAATCGTTTTTAAATCCCCGGAATCAGGTATGTCCTGAAAATATTTGATTTTTTTCGTCGACGAGCAAGAAGTCGTTAACAAAAATAAAAAAAACAGAGGGTAATAAATTAAAAGTGTTTTTCTATTCATTTAATTAATGTTATTCGTAATAAATGCATCGCAAGATAATCAAAAATACAAATATTTACATCTTTTTTTAAATATTTTCAATAAACCAGTGTTTTATAGCTTTGTTACGTAAATTTTATTGCTGTATTACAAAGCTTTAACATGAAATTTATAGTAATTATCATTTAATATTTACATAAATTTAATTTTTACTAAAAAATGGTATGTTGTTTATGGATTTTTTAATAAATAAAGTCCATTAATGATATTTATTTGATTGCTTAGCCTATTTTATTTGTTTTTTTTTGAAAAATAAGTTCGTTTTTGCTAAAAAACAGGTAGCGTTAAAGATTAAGGTATAATGATTGCAAACCCGTTCAAGGCCGGTGTATAGAATTATCAGTGCGGTTAACGAAGCGTTCCATTTTTGCACATGGAACGCCCGGAACGTTCTGAAACATCCTCATTATCAGCGTATTCATTTTTTGAAAAATCCGCAAATAGCTGAATCAAACGATATAAAACATGCGTTTCGGCGTAGAGACGCAATGTTTTGCGTCTCCCATATGCTATTCACGCCACCTAAGTTAAAGATGCAAGGTCGTTGTGTACCGGAGACGCCTCCCCAAATTAGTTTTAACCAGTCTCTAAGATGCGTCAACCCACTGACAAAACAGTGTCAGCACTTTAACCAAATCAACCCCTTAAATTTGTGGTAATCACTACAACAATGCAAACAAACCCACTATCCGAACGCCCGCCCTTCATCGAACAATTGCGCGCCGAAACCCGCGGACTGCCTTACCGCCCTGCTAAAAAAACGCGCCCCGAACCCACGCCGCCCAGTCCCGAAGACTGCCGCCGCATGTTTACCATCGAAAACGGTAACCGCTGGTTGGAGCTGGCCCGGCGCGAACCCGAAGCCAAAATGCTGCTTGGCGAACTTTGGCACCAGGGCGAACTCTGTATGCTGTTTGCCGATACCAACATCGGCAAATCCATACTGGCCGTGCAGATCGGCGAAAGCATTGCCCGCGGACAAAGCATTGCCCCTTTTACCTGCCAGGCGCCGCCCGCCCGCGTGCTTTACATCGATTTTGAGCTGAGCCAAACCCAGTTCGGGCTGCGCTACAGCCAGGACGATGCCGATCACCAATTTTCGGATAATTTCTTCCGCGCACAGTATAATTTTATACCCGACCCGCCATCCAACGTTAACGAAAACGAGCTGCTGATTGCCGCTATTGAGTATAAAGTAAACCAGGCTAAAGCCACAGTTTTAATCATCGACAACATCACCTGCCTGCGCGGCGGTACCGAAAATTCGGCTGTCGCGCTTGCGCTCATGAAAAGCCTCAAGGCATTAAAAAACGAGCATAAACTGTCTATCCTCGTACTGGCACATACCCCCAAACGTCGCAACGCTACCCAACCCATCAGCGCCGACGACCTCCACGGCAGCAAACTGCTCATCAACTTCGCCGACAGCGCCTTCGCCATCGGTAAAAGCACCGCTGATAACGACCTTTGCTACCTCAAACAGATCAAACAACGCAACACCCGCCAGCGCTACGGTCACGACAATGTAGCCCTCTGCCGTATCCAAAAACCCGGCACGTTTTTGCACTTTCAATTCGAAGGCAACAGCCCCGAACGGCACCACCTGCTCACCCGTACCGCCGCCGACCGCCAACAATTGGCCAATAAAATAGCCAACCTCTCCGCCAACGGCCACAGTCAGCGCGAAATAAGTAACCAGCTAGGTGTAGGCCTCGCCACGGTTAACCGCCTGCTTCATGGATGTGCGGATATGCACATGCGTGAATGTGCGGATGAAGGAGGATTTGAAAATTTGAAGATGAGTGGATTTGAAGATGACGAAGGATGTGCAGGTGAGATAGGGACTGCAGCTTCACTAATGACTAATGACCAGGAAAAATATCCCGATGAAAAAGCGGCGGCCCTGTGCGATTCCCTCCCATGGGAGGGTAGGGAGGGGTATTCGGAGCCGGGAACTACGTATGAAGAAATGCCTGATATGGAGCACACAACCGCGCAGGATATACAGAATTCGAAGCCGGGAATTACGTATGACGAAAGCCCTGACACAGAACACCCAACCCCGCAGCTTATCCAGCCCCTGCCAATTACCAATGACGTAATACCCAATGACCAAAAAGCAAAGCCCGGTGTAATCCCCAAACCCTACTGGGGCATGAAAACATCAGTAATTGATATGGCGCTCACGCCAGAATTGCTGGAACATATATTAGGAAAGACGAAGCGCGAAAATTCCATCAAGGGAATGAAAGATGACAAAAACGGGGTGTCAACTTAACTAAATAGCTGTAATTGCTTGAAGGCGAGGTCTTTCTATCTGCACGTCATTGCGAGGAACGAAGCAACCTCTACTAAGGACAATCAACGGACCTTTATGCTTTTAGAGACCTTACAGCCGCTTGATTGGTAACCACAATTATATTGTTTCTTGATTTGCGTGTGCAGGGTTTGCTTTCCCGAATGTTTCGGGACAGGCTGTTCCTCGCAATGACGATGTGATAGCTTTAACTATCCTTTATTTCCGACCTGTAATTACACTTAGCTATACCCCCCCCCAAAAAAAAAAATTTATCAACCCAATAACCCCCAATACCCATGACCACCGAATTTACCACCTGGTGCAGCCACTACTACCACCTCACCAACCTGTTTGCAAAGTGCAACGAACGCTTCCAAGACCTGGTAGACAACGCCCCGCCTTACACCGGGCAAACCAATTTAAGCGACTTAGACGCCATCATCAGCTACAACCGCAAGGTACAAGCCGCAAAAGCCAAAGCCGACAAAACTTTTAAAGACCTAACCGAAACCGGGCGCACTATCCTGTCGATTATGCGCTATTTTGACATCCCGCCCCGCACCATACTCACCGGCCAAATACCCAACGAACTGGAGTACGAGGTCTGGGCCAACGACAAGGACCAGGTTTTTATCGGCAAGATCAGGGACCTGCCACAGGAGGCGCTTGACCCCAATATTATTTATATTAAATGTTGGAGCAGTGACAAGGATGAGGAGGATGATCGATAGCCTTGCAGACTGTATACTGCGCCCACGGGCTACTGTGCTTGTAATCTTTGATTACCGTATCTTAACAGACAGCGGTCATAGCTGCCTGACCATCAACGAAAATTTTCCATCCAACCTTCCCATAAATTGTAAATCTCTGTTATATTTACGACCGGTTACACAAAAATTATCAGACAATAAATGAAGTGTATAAAGCCGCTTTCTATAGCATTCCTGGGCCTGGCTTTAGGGTCATGTAATTTTAGGCCAGGGGCGACTACGTACCCGACACGACCGGTTGAACACATAACCCCCACCAATGACCAAGCCGAAAGACGCAAAGGCTCGGAAGCTTATTGCAAAAGTCATAACATACCGGTTTACACTAATCCAAATGCGTTGTTCACCGATCCAGAAGCCAAAGTGTCGATAAGGGCAAAAGATGAAGTGGTCGACCGGGCCCTCGCGCTCGTTTACATCGGCTTGAAAAGTGAGAAACTTGAACTTGACAGACTGGATAAAATAGATAAAAAGTACGGCATCCAGGCAAAATTAAGCCCTAACGAAAAGGCCTACGCAAATGCAAAGCAACTAACGCAGCAACAAGCGATAGACGGTGGCTGGAAATATGAGGATCTGCACGTTATGCTTTGGGCCCTTGGTTTCGTTGATACTTTGAGTTACCCCGACAAATTTTGCAATCCGGGCGCCGACTTGAACATAGTAAATAATTTGACAGAAGCGCAGTTCAGACAAAAAGCGGTGATCAGGAGCAAAAAAGAAATACTCGACCAGGCCGATCTGATATTGAGACTAGACTGGGCGTGCGTAGATGCCAGAACTAAGAATCAACCTGCACCCGGAAACATGGATAAAGGGGTAGTATTCGAAAGGCATTATGCACTAAACTGGCTTATTAATTTTCTGCAGGAAAGTTGGGACAATGTAACAACCGATACCTAATGCCTCTCCGGTTCATATACACGCCGCATGAATAGGCCGGAAAACTTTGTATATTTCTTGCCAAATCTCATTTTGATTTATGGACGACCAACATACCCAGCATGACAATGAAGCAAAACAGGCTATACTTGCTAATATAGAAAAATTCGGATGTCATCTCTCGCTGCTTGAGCCGGATAACTATTTACCAGGTTTTGTTTATTCAATTGGACTGTATAAAAACTATGGACACCCTGAAATCATTTGTTTTGGTTTGAAGACAGACGTAATGGCAAGTATTATCAACCATGCCTGCGATTTGATAAAAAACGGGGAGATAATAACAACAAATAAATTATATTCTGGCTTTTTGGAAGGTTATCATATTCAGTTTATTAAAGTTGATAAAGAATTTTACCCCAACTACTTAGGGTATGCAGGCTGGTTTTATGACATGAGTTTTGATTTTCCGGTTTTGGAACTCATTTGGCCCGACAAACAAAATAATTTCCCGTGGGATGACAATTTTAATCATGATTGGAAATTCAAGCAACCACTTCTTGATAGAAATACAGATTTTAAGTTTTATGAACAAAAAAACTTAGGCGTTTATACAACAAAGCAAGCGTTCGAAGGCGATCCCATTTTATATGTTTATCACAATGAAGACGGTGATTGGCAGTTCCACACCAGCCTGGAGCCCAATTTAGCTGATTCTAAATTGGTCTGCCTGGAAGAAATCACGAAGCTTGACCCATCTGTAAATGAAATATATCATTTGCAATATGGGTGGAGAGCATGGCGAAGCAGTCGGTATGACGAATGGCAGTATGGGGAAGATGACATTATCGGCGATACTGAAAGCATCCGGAATAATGAAATCTCGGATTTAATTAAAGATATCAAAAAAATCGATTTTCAAGACATCACCTCAGCATGGAATTGGCTAATTGCGGGATATAAAAATGTGTTGATGGTAACAAAATTTGGGGACATGTTTATTGTTGATGCCAATGACGAAATAAGCTGGCTCGATACAGGGATAGGAACTTTTACTAAAGTCGCCTCTTCGCCTATTCAATTTGAAGAATTCCTTAGAGATCCCGAAAAAACTGCGACCTGGTTTTTAACCGACCTCTATCTTGAACTTCAGGAGCAACAAATATTTTTACAGGAAAATGAAGTTTATAGTTTTCAGAAATTGCCAGTCATTGGAGGACAATACACTATTGACAATGTTAAGCCTACTGATATAAGCGTTCATTTTGCAATAAATGGACAGATATGCGAACAGTTGAAAAATATCCCGAACGGAACAAAAGTTCATATTAAAGTAGAAGAACCGAAAAAAAAGCCATGGTGGAAGTTTTAGTAGTTTTTTGATAACATCTTGTATTGAAAATCTTAATTACACAGCCTTCATTAACTCCTCTAGCGCGAGTATCCGGGTCGGCCAAAAGAGGTGGGCCATTCGTGCCCCGCTGTCCGTAGATTGCATCTACGAACTACTATGCCTGTAGTAATTCTGACTACAGTATCTCAACCTCCAAAATTCTAATTATACTACGGCAACACCATTACATATTGTTACCCAAAGAATTATCAGCAGAGGACTCAAAAATCTCATGCAGTTTTCTTTGCAGGAGCTTCTTATTGGGCAATAACGTTTGATATTCGGCAACCATTGCCGGCGAAAGGTTCCTGCTTAAGGCGTATTCCACTATTTCAATGTCTTTGTTTTTACATAGCAATATTCCAATCGACGGATTTTCGTGCTCCTTTTTTACATCCCGGTCTAAAGCTTCAAGGTAAAAGTTAAGTTGACCCAAGTGTTCCGGCTTAAATTTATCTGCCTTCAATTCAAATGCAATCAGGCAACGCAAACTGCGATGATAAAATAACAAATCGATCATGAAATCGCTATTGCCTACCTGTAGCCGATATTCTTCACCGACAAATAAAAAATCTTTGCCCAGTTCCAATATGAAATTTTTCATTTCAACTATTAAGGCCTTTTGCAGCTGCCTTTCGCTATGTAACTCAGGAAGGTTTAAAAACTCAAAAACATAACTATCTTTAAAAGTATTAGAAACGTCTATGTCAAATTCTCTCATCACTGCCGGGAGTTTTTGATTTCCTATCATGACCCTTTCAAAAACTCCACTATTCATTTGTCTTTCTAATTCGCGTGAACTGTATTTTTCCTTGACGCATAATCGCAGATAAAATTCCTTTTCTTCAATAGACTTTGTTCTGCTCAAAATTGTCAAATTATTGGTCCAGCTAATTTCTCTCAGCAGTGCTGAGAGATTTTGATGATTTTTATATGCTTCATAAAACTGTTTCATCCGCCATAAATTTTTGTCAGAAAATCCCCTGATATCCGGCTCCGTTTGTTCAATATAAAGAGCAAGTTTCTGAACAACTGATTTACCCCATTCTTCCGCCTCTATTCTTTGGCTTACGTAAGCTCCCACCTGCCAATACAAATTGATGAGTTCTACATTCACTGCCTTAAAAGCTGCATTTCGCAATTCCTTGATAAGGATTATAACGTCTGAAAACTGTTTTTCTAAAGCCATAAACAATAGTACGTATAAAATATTTTTATTTAATCATCTCTATTGTGCTCAAAATATCCCATCAAAACCAATAAAAAATCACATTTTTATTTTCCTCAAAAATATTTCAACCCCCATATAGGGTTAAACCTTTTCCAACGGTACACACCTGTACAAACACTCAATAACCAATTGAACCAGGACCGAATTTACATTTTAATTCAGAAATACAGGGACAATACTGCCTCTGAAGCTGAAGAAGAAGCGCTGTTAAAATGGTATCGCCAAAAGGCATACCAGGATGCTGAATTCCCCGAAAGTGAGGATGCGGTTGGCGATTTCATGCTTTCGCGTCTTAATAATAAAATAAAGCAGGTCCCAATAATTGCCCTTAGCACTTACCCCATTTTTTCCTGTAATTATCATCACCAGCGTATAGTTTAAATTGATTTAGCTAATTTGTGATGAAATATTTTTTTAGAAGTGAAAATAAAAACCCCACGGCTCATTTTAACAACCCTGCTGGCAAGCAGTTTTTTATTGGTAAAAGCACAGGAAAAACCCGCACCGGGTCTATGGAAAGGTTTTGAGAAAAAAGCGCTGGCCATAGAGGGCCATATGGCGTATTACGTAAAGCCGGCTCACGCCCTGCCGGGAAATCCCTGGGTTTGGAGGGCCTCGTTTCCCGACTGGCATACCGATATGGATAGCATCCTGCTTTCGAGGGGTTTTTATATTGCTTATATAAGTGTGGATGATCAGTACGGAAGCCCGCAATCTTTACAGGTTTGGGATAAGTTTTATCACTATCTCACTAATGAAGTATCATTGGCCCCAAAAGTTGCCCTCGAGGCGGTAAGCCGCGGTGCACTGTATGCCTACGGATGGGCAAAACGAAACCCGGATAAAATCACCTGTATTTATGCGGAAACCCCGGTATGCGATATTAAAAGCTGGCCGGGCGGCAAGGGAAAGGGGATAGGTGATACCGCCTTATGGAGCCAGTTAAAGGCCGTCTACCATTTTACCGAAGCGCAGGCAATGGCTTACAATGATAACCCAATTGATAACCTGGAAGGACTTGCAGCCTTCAGGGTACCTATGTTGCATGTTATAGGATTAAACGATAAGCTGGCGCCACCTGCGGAAAATACTTATGTGTTTGCACAACGGTACATAGCTGCCGGGGGGCCAATGAGCGTTCACCCGGTAACTATTGGTCCGCAGGAATTACAGGGGCATCATTTCCCGATTGACAGGGCCGGATATTATGCCGATTTTATATTCAATAATTCGTTCCCGGTAAAAAAGACATTGGCATACAGCAACTACTTTGAAATGGCAGGTGGCTTAAGCAATTTTTATCATGCAGTTACCACCCGTAAAAAAGCCACGGTTACTTTTCTTGGCGGATCGATCACCTATAATCCAGGCTGGCGGCAAAAAATAGGCAGGTATCTGCAGGAACGGTTCCCCGATGCGGAATTTCATTTCATCGCGGCAGGTATCCCTTCTTTAGGCAGCCTACCCCACGCTTTCAGGCTGCAGCAGGATGTGCTTGATTCGGGAAAGACAGACCTTTTGTTTGTAGAAGCAGCTGTAAACGACAAGGCGAATGGCACTGACAGCCTCACCCAGGTACGTGCCCTCGAAGGCATCATCAGGCATGCTAAAAAAAGCAATCCGGAGATGGACATTGTGATGATGGCCTTTGCCGATCCTGAAAAAACAAGTGATTATAACAAGGGACTGGTGCCCACAGAGATCAGTAATCATCAGTTGGTATCACGCTATTATAATCTTCCTTTTATTAACCTTGCTAAGGAAGTAAGGGATAAAATGAATAATAAGGAATTTACCTGGGCCGATGATTTTAAAGACCTTCACCCGGCAGTGTTTGGGCAGGAGTTATATTTTGCAACTATAAAAAACTTGCTTGGCGATTGTTTTGACCGATTGCCGGAAAATATAGCAAGCCGGAAAATAGTATTGCCAAAACCGCTAAATAAAGCAAGTTTTCAAAATGGCAACTATTACAATATTAAAAATGCGGTTTATAAAAATCGCTGGACAATTACACCCAAATGGCAACCGACAGATGGATTACCCACGCGCGAAGGCTTTGTAAATATCCCGGTATTAAGTTCAGATACACCGGGCGCAGAGCTATCACTGCCTTTTAAAGGCACAGCTGCCGGAATCGCCATAGTTTCAGGTTCAGATGCGGGCATAATTTCATACGCTATTGATAACGGCGAATTCAAAAATATCGACTTGTACACCCAGTGGAGCGGCATGCTTCATTTGCCATGGTACCTTTTACTCAGTAGTGATTTAAAACCCGGCAGCCATGTATTGAAGATCAGGATAAGCGAACAAAAAAATAAGGCAAGCAAAGGCAATGCAAGCAGAATAGTCAACTTTTTGATTAACGAATAACAGTTAAAGTTTAATACAAATAACAAAATAATCAGAAGAATTTTTCCATTAATATCAGCCTTGTTTTCAATGCAAAACGCCTCCCAATTTCCCGGAAGGCGTTTTAATTTATAAGTTGTACTTATTCGTTTTATCTGTTGCTACCAGTAAACAGCGGTTTTAACGTATACCAGGCCAGGGCCGGAAAAAAAACCATCGGTACCGCTAATCCGGGGAAAAGCTCCGGTGTTTTTATGCTCAATGGTAACGAAATCGATATCGGTATCATTACACAAGCAAAAGAGATGATAGAAAACAATAAGTTAAATACGATCTCCCCCGTCTTTTTAAGCCACGTTGCTAAACCAAAATATATAAAAGTCGCCAGCATGCAAACCATAACACTAATGCCGGTTATGCTGCCAATGTTTAATACTTTCGAGAAATCGGCCTCTGTAGCAAAAAAGTATATCCGGTTGTAAATTATGCCTACAATTGCCGCAAGTACACTCGCCGCCAAGCCGTGAAAAAATGCTCGTTTAAACATTGCCTGTTATTTTGAAACCGGAACGGTAATATCAACCTTAAATTTCTGGCTGCCGTGGGCTGGTTCGGCTGTGTTCACGTTATAATCCATGCGGTTTACCTCGAAGCTGCCTTTAAATGTGCTGCCATCAAAAGTAAAAGGAATGGTAACCGGTTTTTGAACACCGTGCATATCAAGCGTACCTGTGGCGGCATAGCCTGATGCTGTTTTAGCTATCGAAGATGATGTAAAGGTGATAGTTGGATATTTTGCAGCGTCGAACCATTTTTCGCTTTTGGCATGGGTGTTTTTCATGCCGTTCCCGGTGTTTATGCTCGCTACATCGATGCTTGTACTGAACCTGGAGTTTGCCAGGTCGTTAGCATCAAAGCTGATGGTGCCTTTTAATCCCCCGAATTCGCCTGACGGGTCGCCGCCATCAAATTTTATAGAATAGCCCTCGGCAATTTTCCAGTCCTGCGATTTAATTACTGTAAAAGCCGATGCAAAAAACAGCGCTACTGCCGCTGCGGGATAAATAAGTTTTTTCATTGTTGATTGTTTGAAAGTTTTAGAATGATTAAGTGTTGTTAGTTTTAGTTTATAATAGCTGTTCAAATATATAACTATACCTCATTATCAGGCGCGATAATAGATAGAGCATAATTAAACACCGATTAGTAGCCGTAGTAAACCGACGAACGCCGTTTTTTAAAGCTTACCAGGATGCCTGTTTTGCAGCCTATTAATATTTATACAATACGGCACAAGCACAATACCGGTTGTCTGTATGTAAAATCATACACAAAAGCAAATAATATAAACTTTTTTAAGCTTAGGCTGTTATTACAAATGTCGATTATAGATGAATTATAATCGGTTAAAGTAAAATCACATACTTATGAAAATTAAATTTTTGTTACCAATAATTCTTTTGGTAGCGGTAGTAGCCCAAAGTTGCGTAAGCAATAAAAAATATGCCGAATTACAAGCAAATTATAATAAGTCGCTCGATACAAACAGTAAATTGAAACAAAGCTGGCAGGTTACCCAGCAGGAACTTTCGGGCAGCAGGGCCAGGGTTACCAGCCTGGAGGAGCAAATTGCTACGGCAAAATCAAACGCAGCCGGTTTGCAGGATGCGCTGAACAAATGTTTGGCAGGAAACAACCAGGGTAATGTTAATATTGCCAAACTGGCCGATCAAATTACTGCGTCGGATAAATACATCCGCCACCTGGTTGAGTTGAAAAACAAAAGCGACTCACTTAACATGATTCTCACCAACAATCTCACCCGTTCGCTTAGCCCGGCTGAAGCACAGGACGTTGATGTTAAGGTACTTAAAGGTGTTGTTTACGTATCGCTGGCCGATAACATGCTGTATAAATCAGGTAGTTATGAAATTTCGCCCACAGCAGGTAGCGTACTTGCAAAAGTTGCGAAAATTATCAACGACTATTCCACTTACGATGTGCTGATTGAAGGTAACACCGATAACGTACCGATAAAACAGACCAACATCCGTAACAACTGGGATTTAAGCGCCCTAAGGGCATCGTCGGTAGTACAAGCTTTGCAAACTACTTACAGTGTCGACCCAAAACGCTTAACTGCGGGCGGTCGTGGTGAATTTAACCCAATAGCCGATAACTCCTCGCCAAGTGGCAAGAGTCAGAACAGGCGTACACAAATAATTATTACACCTAAGCTCGACCAATTTATGGGCCTGATAGGTAAAGGCAACGAAGTTCCGAAAGGACAATAAGACAATAAAGATTAAAGTTTTGTAAATGAAAATGCCTCGCGGGAAACTGCGGGGCGTTTTCGTTTTTAAGCTTGCTGATAGATTAAAGTATTTTCCGGCAAATCAATCGGTCAGTATCGACAAATAACCTGGTATTGATATTAATTTAATAGATCGCATTATTTCATGGCAACTTGTTAAGTATAAATCATTTTTGTTGCGATATTTAAATTGTTGCCTTGGTTTGTCTTATCTTTGAGTATAGGGTGCTAAACTAGTGCCCCGATTTGATAATGAAAACAAAAACCATGAAACAAGGACTATTAATAGATATGGACGGCGTGATATACAGCGGCGAGCAGCTGATAACAGGCGCTGATAAATTTATTGCCAAGCTGCTCGAAAAGAAAATTCCGTTTACGTTTATGACCAACAACAGCCAGCGCACCCGGCTGGAAGCTGTGCGTAAGCTTAAAAGTTTCGGTATTGAAGTTACCCAGGAACATGTATACACCAGCGCTATGGCAACCGGGAAATTCCTGGGCGACCAGGGGCCCGGCGGTACTGCCTATGTTTTAGGCGAAGGCGGCCTTCTTACCAGCCTGCACGAAAATGGCATTACCCTGGTTGATACCGACCCCGAATTTGTGGTGCTTGGCGAAGGCAGGAATTTTACTTTAGAGATGGTTCAACGTGCTGTAGATATGATATTAGGTGGCGCCAAGTTTATCACCACCAACCGCGACCCATCACCCAAAAAGCCCGGCTGGAACAACCTGGGTATTGCTGCAACTACCGCCATGATTGAGGAGGCTACAGGTCGCAAAGCCTTTGTTACCGGCAAGCCAAGCCCGGTAATGATGCGCTCGGCACGCAAATACCTTGGCCTGGAAACGGCCGAAACAACCGTAGTAGGCGATACCATGGAAACTGATATTCAAGGCGGTGTGCAAATGGGTTACAAAACAATCCTGGTGCTATCCGGCATTGCCAAAAAGGAGCAGCTCAGCCACTATGCTTTTAAACCCGATTTAATTGTAAGTTCAGTAGATGCAATTGAGTTTCCGCTGAAGTGGTGGTAGGGTAATTCGAAATTCAGTAAACTCCGAAAGACGGAAAAATTAAAAAAGTCCGAAAAGATCTTTTTGCTCCCGAGTTCCCTAAAAAACGGACAAACGATCTTTCGGACTTTAATGAGTTTCTGGCTAAAAGAACCTATTTCGTCTTAGCTTTTTCTTTTTCTGCTTTTAGCTTTTTCTGCTCTAAAAAGAAACAATGGGCGGCACAGGCATGCAATTTATAATTCTGATGAATGGTGCCAATATTGTGCCCCTGTGGATCTAAAATAGCACATTTTTCTTTGTCCAGGTCTTTGGTTTGAAGCACGTTTTCGCCTTTGTTATTGTAGTAAAAGCCATTTTTTTGCGCCTTGCCTAAAGTTTTTCCCTGGGAGTCGATAACATTGCCGTCCTTATCAATAAAATATAGCTTTTTGCCTGTATTGTCTTTTACAATATTGTCCTTATCAATAAAGCCAAGTTTGGTTCCGTTTTCGTCATTAATTTCACCTTTTTTGTTGATGAAGATTTTGGCGGTTTTTTCCTGGTGAGTTTGGGCGATTGTTTTCGTTAACCCAGCGGTTAAAATAGCCAATATGAGTAATAGGGTGTTTAGTTTTTTCATGTTGCTAATTTTTTAAGTCAACACAAAACTGCCTATTGACGACCGGATTAAACATGACAGTCTCCCCGCTAAAATGTGACTGTTGTCAAAAAACAAGGCCTATATAAACAGCAAGCCCGCAAACACATGATTAGTATCTGCGGGCTTTGCCAATGTCGTTACTGTTTGCTTTCTATTTTATCGGTACCAACGTGGCTTTAACCTCGCCGCAAGTAAGCATTTTACTGCCGAAATACGGATTTTTAATCTGGTTACTTTCGCTTAACCAGTAGGCTTTTTTCATGGGGCAGTATTGTTGGTACAATGTTGCGCTGTTTAACTTAACAGCTTTCAAAACTTCGTACATGTTTGCTGATAAGCTGGCGAAATGTTCACGCTGGTGCTCAACAGTATTGGTTTCGCTGATGTGCCTGCTGTCAAACAGCAGCTTATCCTGGTATTTTGAGAATATTTTTTGCTGTGCCGCCGTCAGGCTTGCGTCAGCCGGGGCCGATAATACTGTAACTAAATCTTTAGCCTTTGTTTTTGCTGCATTGCCATCGCTGTTTACCAGGGCATTTTTAAGGTCGAGATAGGCAGCCACTATTTTGTCGATAGTGTTAGCGGTGGCCGGCTTTGCATTGCTCGCCACGGCCAAAAAAGCCAGTATCAGCGTAAATGAAAGTGTTTTTAAAGTCTTCATAAATAATATTTGAAATTAAACTGCGGGCTAGTGCATTCAAAGTTAAAATTTGTAGCGCAATTATTTACTCCATATAAACGCAAATAATGCTTTTAAAATATTTCGGCTGCCTGCCTAAATTTTTCTATACTTAATTTTATTGTTTTGCTCCCAAACACATAGCGTTTTGGCGCTGGGTAATGCCAACGGCTTCATAAAGCTGCCATTGCCCACAAAGGTTTCGCTCCTGTTTTTTAGGTTGATCAATTTTACGGTATCGTTTTTTTGAAGCGCAATTAAGGTGTTTGCTCCGTTGCCGGCAATACTGCAAATTCTTCCGGCACCAACAGAAATTTCGGGTTTGCCCTGTTCGGCATAAAAAATAGTGCCGCTGCGCTGCCAGGTTGTTTTAGCTAAATTGTTATCACCAATAGTAATGCCGCCACCGTCCATCGGGCAGCCGTTTAATTTCCACGTACCATTACCCAATTTCTCGGCCGGGGTGAAAGATTTGCCGCCATCGGTGGATTTTGCCAAATACAAATCCCTTGATCCGCTTAGCCAGTTCCTGAACATGATATCAACCTGTGCGCCCTTTACCGCAATGTTAGGTTTGCAACATTCACATACATGGCCATCGGGCGAACGGTAGGCCATCATATTTTTCGACCAACCCGTGCTGTGGCCCTGCAACGATGAGAAATATATTTGGTTATTGCCACCCGTGCGGGTATCAAGCCAAACGGCGTAAAAATTATCTTTATCGTCGGCAGCAATGCTCATTAAGCCTTCTGGGGCCGATTTTTTCAAATCGTTAACATTGCCCATATCTTTCCATTTCCCCGCGCTTAGCCTGTACCAATGAATATTGCCGGCCTTATCCATCGCTGTTATCACCGAAAATTTATCCGAGCTGGCAATTTGCGGTCCGCGCGACATGCCGAGGTGCATATCAGGTACATTTGCCACCAACACCGGATCGGAGAATGTAGTACCCTTATCGGCGGAGGTAGCACAAAATATTTTATCCTGCTGTCCAAACACTACCCTGATAATCCCCTTTTTATCAATTGATATTTGCGGTTGTTGCCCTTCGGATATCGTGTCTGTCACAGGTTTTTTCCATGAAACAGCCAGCAAAAAAATCAGTCCCAATAAAATTGCTGAAGATGCTTTTTTCATAATTTTAAATTACCGCCTCAATTACCGGCGATCTTCAAAGTTAAAACATCTCCACCGGTTTTATTCAACCGCATCAACGTTCCAGCCATTTATTAAAAAATAAGGCTCACTTTTACCGGTATCCTTATTTAAGTAATCACAATTGATGGTACGCGTTTCGCCGGGCGCGAGAGTAATGTAGTTATCCTCAAAAATAACCGGCAAAATATCGTCGCCGCCTTTTTCTTTCAATGCCCGTATATGCACAAAAAATGCAACCGATTTACCGGTATTGGTTAACGTGATTTTGTTCGCTGCCCCATTCTCTGTTTTGGCCGATACGTGGCTTACTCTCAAGGTTGCCTTCGGCATGCTGCTTAAAGGTGAATAATCCGCAAAAACTGATTGTGGTGTATAATACCAGGTTGATTTCTTCCAGTTCAACTCATCTTTTTTGCCCGACAGCCAGTACCAATTTATGCTCTCAATTTTCCCCGAAGCATTCTTTAATTCCAATCGCACAAAATAAACATCGCTTAAGCCATCTATCTGCGGCAACTCAAAACACTCTTTTGTTCCATCTTCAGCTACATTTGCAGATGCTTCTTTGGTGAATTTCTGTGTGCCGTCGAGATTATACACCGTTGCCTTAACCTTTAACCCCGTAAACGATAGCAGCGTTGAATTGATAATATCAACTGCATTTGATTTGTATGAATACATTACATGCAGCGGCTCCAGCGATTTTTTCATACCGAAATAGGTGCCGGCGGGGTACAGGTAATAATCATAGGTATGCCAAATCAGGCTTGGCCAGGGATTGCTCAACATCCATTGCACAACACCGGTTGCGTTGTTGTATTTTTTCAAGCCGTAACCTTCCATCATGGCGCGATGGCCCTCATAATTTTGCAGTTGCGCTTTATTTAAATAATCCATCATGTTTGCGGGCTTGCCATAACGGGCATAAAGCGCGGTATCAAAAATTTTGGTGTTTCCGAATTGCATGGTGCCGCAGTGATACAACCAGTCGAGGCTTTTATTATTAATAGAATCCTTTGGTATAAACTTAATCAGGCTTTCGTAGGGTGGGATAGAAGGGCCCGGCGAAATTTCGGTAGCAAAACTCCATGCGCCGCCGTATTTGCCTGTATCAGCTTCCCAATAGGCGGGCGGAACCCAATCGTAAGGCCCGGCCATCTTTACACCCGTTGGACCCGATACCTTGGAAGCTGTTTCGTTTGCACTGGCGATGGTTGGGTTGGGCCACTTCAGGTCGGCTTCAATAGCCAGCCAATCGGCTTCCACCTTTTTATCGCGCGGTGGCATATCGCTGCCGTTTAGCCAGGTCAACATCGATGGCTTGTTGCGCAGCCAGTACATCACGCTGCTGTCCGACGCCATGGCAACGCTCCGTTTGGCTGCATCCCATCTTTCGGGGTATTGCCATGCCCCGCAGCACATCCAGCCGGTCATTACCAATAAGCCTTCGCGGTCGCATATCTCATAAAAACTATCGTCCTCTAGTTTGCCTTCCGAGCGAACGATGTTCATATTCATATCCCGCACCAGCTTCAGCTCCTGTTCCTGGCGCTCGCGCGAACGGCGCTGGAAAATATCAGGCGACCATGCCGCTCCGCGTAACATAATAGGTTTACCGTTAATTACAAATTTGCGTGCTTTATTACTATCAATCATTACTGACGATACCTGCCTGATGCCGAAATTTTCAGCTAACTCATTACTTAACCGGCCATTAGTAACCGATGATAGTTTAATCCTGTTTAGTTCTGGTTTCCCATATTCCCATGGCCACCAAATGCGGGGATTTTTAATATTAAGCTGCGGATAACTTGCAGCACTGAAAGTAACCTGTTTCTTTTCGCGCGGATTAAGGTGCACCTTTTGCTCAAAACTTACATGGCCATTAATTTTACCTTTTATCGTGGCATCCTGTGGTTTATCAGTATAGTTAACCGCCATAGCATCAACCGATAAATGGGCCACTGCCAGCGACGGTAAATCGAACTTTGTGGTTACTAAGGGGTATTCAACGCCTACCTTGCGAAAGGTCTTTATCTCTGCGTTATTGATAATGCCATTATTAAAATCGGGTGGGTAGTGTATCCAGTCGGCATAATCAATGGCAAGGTCGCCGCCGCGTTTGTTTGGGTCGAAGGGGCGTTTTACTTCAATGGCTAAAACATTATTGCCTTTGTATTTTATGTCTTTGGTGATATCCAGCTCTACAATACGGAAAGGCCCCATTACCTGGGTTGAGTCGGCAATCAGCTTACCGTTAAACCAAACGTTGGCTTTGTAATTTATACCCTGCAACTTTAATACTACGTTTTTACCATTCTCACTTTCCGGAAGTTTAAACTCTTTGCGGAACCACCAGGGTTTGTCCAGCCGGCTATCGTTCAGCTTCTCAAAATTGCGGCCATAAAACGGGTCGAAATCATATACTTTGTTGGCCAGCAGCCCTGCTATTACTGTTGTAGGTACGCTTACCTTATACCATTTAGCGGCATTGAAAGCGGTTGTTGAAATTTGTCCGCCTGCCGTAGCATCGGTAACAGCCGATTGCATGTTCCATCCGGATTTTAATACTTGCCGATAACTTTCAGTTGCTGCCTGCCCAAACGAATATTGGCACACAAGGCCCAATAATGCAAAAAGTATAATTTTCTTCATTTCAAAAGGTTTAAATAGGCCACGGCCCGGGATATAGCAGGTGTATTAATATTGGCTTCACAATTTTAACAAAATAATATGGTAAACTTTTTTTCGTCACCCGTTTTTTACGACCTTCGCCACTACAATTACACTACTTATGAAATCGATTTGTGTTTTTTGCGGAGCTAACTTTAATGGCGATGCTTTGCTGTTGCAGGCTGTTGAGCAACTGGCCGAAGTAATGGTAAACCGCAACATCACCCTGGTATTTGGCGGCGGCAAAGTTGGCATAATGGGCATTTTGGCCGATGCCGTTTTAAACCGGGGCGGTAAAGCGATTGGCGTAATACCTCAATTTTTGATGGATAAGGAAGTTGGTCACACAGGCTTGACAGAATTGCACATAGTCGACAACATGCACCAGCGCAAACAACTGATGAACGATCTTTGCGATGGCATCATCATGCTGCCCGGTGGCTTTGGTACGCTCGAAGAATTTTTCGAAGTGCTAACCTGGCTACAGCTTGGCCTGCACAGCCACCCGGTAGGTATACTAAATGTAAACGGCTTTTACGACCTGCTGCTTCAACAAATGGACCTGATGGTTGAACAAAAGTTCCTAAAACCGGCAAACCGTGGCCTGGTTTTATCGTCGGGCGATGCTATAGAATTGGTTAACCTGATGGAGAATATAGAAATAAAGCCCGATGAGGTTTGGTTTAGGGATAGGAATTTGACTTAGGAAAGGGCAATTTATTTTAAAATGCCTTCCCGGAGGCACGATACCTCCATTTTTACGCCACTTTTGGTTCCCAAAATACCTTTACATGCTTAATGTCGATTTTCTTGCGCGCTTGGGCTAAGTCGTAATTTTCCTGCGCATGCAACCAAAATTCAGGACTGGTATTAAATCCTTTACTTAAGCGTAAAGCCATTTCGGGGCTAACACTTTGTTTACCGTTAATGATTGCTAATAGCGTTTTACGGGTTGTTCCTAGCCCTGTTGCAACCTGCTCAATAGTTAATTTTTTTTTACTTTCTTCCCGTAAACCATCTAGTGTTTCGCGGATCAATTCGCCCGGATGGGCAGGGTCAAACATTTGCATTTTTTATCCTCCGTTTAATTATTTTAAAGTTCTTTATTCCACCATTAGTTCGTTGTAAACCTATACAACCAATAATACCCCCCGGCCGCCACAACACTCAGTCCGCATAGTGCCCACCACAACAAACTAAAACCACCATAACTAATTATCACCCCGCCAACAACCGGTGCACAAACCTGCGCTGCCGACCACGACATGCTATACAAGGCCGCATATTCTCCGCGGTTGTAGTCGTTAGCTCGGCTTATCCAAAAGGTGTTCATAAACGGGAAGCTCATCATCTCACCAAAAGTCATCAGCAAAACAATAATTAATGCCGATGCTGTTGCTGCTGGTAAAAAAATCAGCATAATAAAGCCCAGGCTTGTTATTAAAATGCCTGATACAATATAAATCAACCCGTGCCTTCTGCCTTCCAGGTTATGTATAAGCACCATTTCAACAACACCAATCAAAATGCCGTTCAGGGCCATCAGGAAGCCAATAAACCGTTCGCTAAAGTGCCATTGCAGTTTATAAAAAACAGGTTCCATTATAAAAAACTGAAAAAAGCACATGGCAAACAAAACAGAAAGCAAAATAAAAACGAGGTAAATTTTGTCCTTATAGGGCGACATTTTAACAATACCTTCTTCCACTTTTTTAATGGTATTGATAATGCCCGCCCTTGGCATTAGCTTTAGTAAAGCAAAGCGGCCACAATATTAGTTGTGCCATCAACCCAAAACAACAGGTGGTAATTTACTGATGCCAGCAAGCCCCCGCAACCGGCGCCAACGGCCCAGCCTAAATTAATTGCCAATCGGTTTAATGAATAGGAGCGTGTTTTATTTTCGGGTGTGCTATAATGCGCAATGGCCGTGGAGTTTGCCGGCCGGAACGATTCGTTGCAGAAGCTTAACGCAAAAATGCCAAGGCACACTGTTAAAAACGTCTGCTGGTAACCAAGCAGCAAAAACAAAAAACCGCCGCTTAACAAGGCGGCTACCTGTATATCGTAAAAACCTAGTTTGTCAGTAAGCTTGCCGCCAACAAAGGAACCGCTAATTGCCCCCACGCCAAATAACGACATTACCACACCTGCCTGCACTATACTGAAATGCAGCTGTTTTACACAGTAAATGCTCATAAATGGCACCACCATGGTGCCTGCCCGGTTAATTAGCATTACTGCGGAGAGGTACCAGCTATTGCGTGAAAGACCAGTATAAGCTTGTTTGTATAATTGTAAAAAGGAGGAAAACATGATGGGAGTAAAGATAATGTGCGGATGTGTAAATGTGCGGATGTGCGAATGGAAAAATTTGTAGTCCGGCAACTAATCTCCAACCATCTAATCACTAACCTCAAAATCAATTGAATTGATCAATTGCTCCCGCTCGTGAAAATTGATGATGCGCTGATCTAAGATAATATCTTCTTTCCTGATGGCTTTTTTTAGCGTGATGCCGTTTAGTGTGCGGCAACGGCTAAGGGCGGTATAAAGTTGCCCGTTCACAAATGTTCCGGTGCCTACGTCGATTATCGTATTATCGAAAGTGAGGCCCTGGCTTTTGTGGATAGTTACGGCCCAGGCCAGTTTTATCGGGTATTGCTTAAATTTTCCTTTTGTTTCGGATACTATGCGCCGTTTAAACTTATCATACTGAAACACGCGGTTCTCCCAGGTAGAAGGCTCCAGCTTGTGGATAGTTCCATCCTGTAACCGAACTTCGATAAAATCATCCGCAATGAAATCAATCTTAGCGATGGTGCCGTTAACCCACCTGCCACCCGAATCGTTTTTGATGAAGATTACCTGGGCATATTTTTTAAGTTCAAGCGTTTTGTCGGTAGGGTATTTGTCCTGCTTAAACTCGCCTTCTATTACGGCTTCAAACTTAAACGAAGTGTAGGGTAGTTCGTAAAGCCTGCGCGAGTTTTCATTAAAGGCTATCATGTTATTGGTAGCCAGTGTAATAACAAACTCATCGTTTTTTGGAACATAGGTTGGGTCAACACGTATGTTTAGCGCATCAATTGCCTCCTTGCTTGTATCGCAAATCCTTACCTTATCAAGCAGTTTTACAAATTCCGAATCGGAGCCTTGCCTGTAGGATATTTTAAACTCGAAATAAATAGGGTTAAGCTTTCTATAAGCGATGGAATCAAAAAAATACTGGCTTTTATATTCCTCAGTAAAAAGCATATTTTCAGTCGAGTCGTTCAAATTGGCCACCGGTGGCAGTTGGAAAATATCGCCCACAAAAATTATCTGCTTGCCGCCGAATACTTTGTTAGGATCGCCGCCGTTAATCCGCAGTGAATAATCGATGGCTTCAACAATATCTGCACGCAGCATAGATACCTCGTCGATGATGATGGCATCTATTTCCTGTATGAGCTTATATTTTTTGGAATATTTCTCAAATTTAGTGATCTCGTCGTCTTCGGGCATTAGCGGTTTGAGCGGAAACCTGAAAAACGAATGAATGGTTTGCCCGCCTACATTGATTGCGGCAATGCCTGTAAAAGCACACATCAGCAACTTTTTCCGTGTTTTTTTGGCGAAGTATTGGATGAAGGTGGACTTACCCGTGCCGGCCTTACCTGTAATATAGAAACTTTCGTTGCTATCTTCCAGTTTGCGGAACAACTGCGATACAATCACGTTTTTTTCATAACCTTCCGGAAAGTTTTTAAACCTGCTGTACAAATCAGGCAGGAACAAAGGTTCATCGAAAATCTTGAGCTGTATTTCACCGCATTCAATCCGCAGCAGGTAATCAATTTCGCGGAAAGTATCTTTGAAAGGATTGGCTAACGACAGCGTTTTACCAAACCGGGCAATGGTTTTTAAAATGTAGTAGCACTTGTCTACAAAGTTTTTATATTCTGCGGGGTTGTTTTTAATGAATTCCCTTAACCTGTCGCCGTTTAGTTTTATGCCGATAAAACCCAGGAACTCGCAGCATTTGTCTAAAACAGTCGGAATATCTAATCCGGAATGGGCGTGATAATAACTATTAAAGTCGAACAGGAAATTTTCCGGGCACTGGCTTTCTGCCGATTTTCCATAAAAAAACTGGAAAGAAAAATCACCATTGACGGCTTCAGCAACCTTATCAACCAAAAGCGAATTACGGAAATTCTCAATCCACTTCTTCTCTACAGCTTTTAGGTTAGACATTTATCTGAACAATACGATGTCTAACAAAATTAGCAATAAAAATTAAGTCTAAGGTTATCACATACCCAAAATAAGAAAATCCAAAATGCGAACCACATGCCAAAAAGTGGGTTTACATGGTTTACATTTTTTAGGGTTAACACTTTTGTAAGTATTTGTAAATTAAATATTTATTCGTTTTTTTGAGTTAAAAGTGGGTTTACACTGTAAACCCAAAAATCCGGGTTTAGTGAATCTGATTTCGACTACCCAATAATAAATAAACTGGAAAATATAAAGTCTGGTTTAGAAAATTTAAATGGGCGATAAGACCCGATTAAACGTTACGTTCCCCCTTTAGGGGGGTAGGGGGCATAATCGAATTCCTGTTCCTCAGCCAATGGTCAGCAAGCACCAGTGCGGCCATAGCCTCAACAATAGGCACCGCCCGCGGCACTACACATGGGTCGTGCCGGCCTTTGCCCGATATTTCGGCTGCATTGCCTTCGCTATCGATAGTGGCCTGGTTGTGCATTATAGTGGCGACCGGTTTAAATGCTACAGTGAACGCAATTGGCATACCGTTACTTATGCCGCCCTGTATACCGCCTGAATAATTAGTAAGTGTGCCAACCTGCCCCGATGAGTTTTTAATAAAGATATCGTTATGTTCCGAGCCGCGCATTTCGCTGCCGGCAAAGCCGGAACCATATTCAAAACCATGAACCGCATTAATGCTTAACATCGCTTTGCCGAGATCGGCATGCAGCTTGTCAAACACAGGTTCGCCAAGGCCCACGGGGCAATTTTGTATATAGCAGCTCACTTTGCCGCCTACGGTGTCACCTTGCTTGCGGATAGAGTCGATATATTCGATCATCTCTTCCGCAGTAGCCGGGTCGGCACAGCGCACAATGTTTTTTTCGCGGTCCGCGATAAATTCATCGGCGTTTTTTATCTCCACGTTAGGTGCATTGATTTTACCCACGCTGCTTACATGGGCAACAATTTCAATGCCCTGGGTTTTTAGCATCAGCTTTGCGATGGCGCCTGCTGCAACGCGGGCCGCAGTTTCGCGGGCGGATGACCGGCCACCGCCGCGATGGTCGCGGATGCCGTATTTGGTTTGGTAGGTGTAATCTGCATGCGATGGGCGGAAAACGTCAACGTTGTGGGTATAATCCTTTGAGCGCTGGTCCTCGTTTGGTATCAGCATCATTATAGGTGTGCCAGTGGTTTTACCTTCAAAAATGCCTGAAAGAATTTTTACCGTATCACTTTCCTTGCGCTGCGTGGTGATTTTGGACTGGCCGGGTTTGCGTTTATCCAACTCGCCCTGTATGTAATCCATATCAATATCCAGTTGCGCCGGGCAGCCATCTATTATTACGCCGATAGCCTCGCCGTGCGATTCGCCAAAAGTTGTTATCCTGAATAATTGCCCGAATGAATTGCCTGCCATACCCCCTGACCCCCTAAAGGGGGAATTTATGTGTTTAAAATTTAATTAATTACTAATACTCCCTTGTTCCCCCTTCAGGGGGTTAGGGGGCTAAATCCTAGCTTCTCCAAATCTCCCCAAAATGCCGGGTACGATTTTTCAACCACATCCGCATCTTCAATTTCCACCTCAGGCACCACTAACGCCAGCGGCGCAAAGGCCATGGCCATACGGTGGTCGTCGTAGGTGTTTACAAATATACGGTCGGGGATCTGCTTTTCGCTGCAGTCCAGCTTATAAACCTGGCCTTTTTCAACCAGTTTAACGCCAATTTTTGCCAGTTCATTTTGCAGGGCTTTTATGCGGTCGGTTTCTTTTATTTTCAGGGTTTCAAGTCCTGTAAATGTAGCTTCGTGGCCTAACGCCGCACAAACCACTATAACAGTTTGTGCCAGGTCGGGGCATTCCTTCATATCAAATATTTTCCGGAAGACTGGTTTAACTTCCTTTTGCAGGTAAACACCGCCATCTTTAAACTGCGAAGTAATACCAAAGTTGGCCATTATCTCGGTTATCACGCTATCGCCCTGTAAGCTGTATTGGGTTAAGCCAGGTAAAAATAGTTCTGCTTCCTCCGATAAAGCAGCAATTGCGTACCAATAAGATGCGGCGCTCCAATCCGGTTCAATATAAATCGATGTCGGTTTGAATTCCTGCGGCTCAATCGAAATTACGTTATCAACCCAATTGTGTTGAATACCGGCTGTTTGCAGCATGGCAAGTGTCATTTCAACATAAGGTCGCGAGGTTAAATCGCCCTCGATATGCAGTTCCAAACCCAAAGGCATCCGGGCCGCTATAAGCAACAGCGCTGTAATGTACTGGCTGCTTATATTTCCTTTAATACTGACCTTATTAGATTGCTGTGATAAGCTGCCTTTTAGTTTGATAGGAGGGAACCCTTCATTTTCTACATAGTCAATCTGGGCACCTATCTCGCGCAAAGCGTCAACCAAAACTCCAATCGGACGTTGCTTCATCCGTGCACTGCCGGTTAGTATTACTTCTTCATCCTGCAATGTAAAGTAAGCAGTTAGAAAGCGCATAGCCGTACCGGCGGGGCCAATGTCTACGAGCCTTAAGTCTTTAGTCTCAAGTCCAGAGTAGTTCGCTTTTTGACTCAAGACTTCAGACTTTCGACTCAGGACTTCAGACAACGTCTGCGCATCCGCTGCGTCCGAAATGTTTTCAACCTTTACCTTACCATTGCTTAGCGCCTCAATTATCAGCGCCCGGTTGCACTCACTTTTTGAACCGGTGAGCTGTACCGTGCCATTAACTGTTTTGCTTGTTTTGGTAAGGATGATGTTATGTTTCATTTATAAATTCTCTTGTAGAGACACAATACTTGTGTCTTTTTACATTGTTTTTTGAAGGCGGCCTGTCCCGTGGGAGACGCAAGTATTGCGTCTCTACAAGAAAAAATCCGTAGAGACGCGATGCTTCGCGTCTCCAAAGTGCAAGGTTATGCGGGCAATTACGCGTGCGTTAATTTATCTGCTGCCTGTCCGGCTTTGTCCTTATTCATTATCTCGGTTTGTTTACGGATTGATTCGGCGTGGATCAATTCCAGCAATTTCTCAGTAAACTCTGCGCTTAATTTTAAGGCTTTGCCGTAGTTAACACCTTTTCTCAAAATTTCGTCCCAACGGTTAACCTGCAAAATGGTGATGTTGTTGTCTTTTTTGTAGTTGCCAATCTGCTCAACAATGTTCATACGCTCAGACATTTTCTGGATAACCAGGTCATCTATTTTGTCAATCTGGTGACGTAGTTCTTCCAATTTATCCTTTACGGCAGCATTGCGGATTTCAGGCTTACGCAAGGTTAAGTGTTCAATAATTTCAACCAGTGCAGCAGGAGTAACCTGTTGTTTAGCATCTGTCCAGGCCACTGAAGGGTCAATGTGGCTCTCTATCATCAAGCCCTGCATATCCAAATCCAATGCTTTTTGTGAAATGTAGCCAATCAAATCACGGTTGCCGGTAATGTGGCTTGGGTCGTTAATTAGTGGCAATTCTGGCGCCAGTGTTTTAAGGCTAATGGCCAAATCCCACATCGGCTCGTTACGGAATGCGCTTTTTTCGTGCGATGAAAAACCGCGGTGTATAGCTGCTAATTTGGTAATACCTGCATTATTGATACGCTCTAAAGCGCCAATCCATAATGAAAGATCAGGGTTAACCGGGTTTTTAACCATTACCGGTATATCAACGCCGCGCAAAGCATCAGCAATTTCCTGTACAGTAAAAGGGTTAACGGTTGAGCGAGCGCCTACCCAAAGGATGTCAACGCCTGCGGCTAAAGCTTCTTCAACATGCTTGGCTGTTGCAACTTCAATAGCAGTCGGCAAACCGGTTTCTTCCTTGGCACGTTTTAACCATTGCAAACCAATGCTGCCAATGCCTTCAAACTCACCCGGACGGGTACGTGGTTTCCAGATACCTGCACGCAGGGCCGATACCTTGCCGGTTTTTGCTAATAAATGGGCGGTGGCTACCAACTGGTCTTCAGTTTCGGCACTGCATGGCCCTGCAATTAATAACGGTTCGCTGCCGGTCTTAATCCATGAGCTTAATGGTTGTATGTTTAAATTTAGTTTCATTTCTTTGTTTTTTGTCCGGAAGACCGGAAGATTGTTTTTTATATTTTAATTGTTTTTTGGCTCTCTGATAATTTTCATTTGCGGATTTCTGACTTTCAAACCTCCGCTATCCTTCTGTCTTTACTGACTCTCCGGACTTTCCCGACTTTCGGACTTCCCTTCAGCTCATCTTCTTAATTTTAATATATGTCCTCGGTACCTTTTCGTTCTTTACAGTTTTTGGCAGTGCGCCGTTTTCTTCGTCGTGCCTTTCATATTCGCCCAGTATGTTAAAGTTTTGGGTGTACTTTAATATCTGGCGTATGGCAATGTCGTAGGTTTTGGTATCGTCCCATTCTACATCTACATAAAAGTTATACTCGTTACGCTTGCCTAAAATTGGCATGCTTTGTATTTTGCTCATATTAAGGCCCTGTTCGGCAAAAATGTTAAGCACCTTGGCCAACGCCCCCACGGTATTACTCACCTGGAAACAAAGCGAGGCTTTATTAGGATTCTTTTTCGATACATTTTCATGATGGGTGAGTATCAGGAAACGCGTAAAATTCTTTTTGTTCGACTCAATGCGGCGCTCCAGAACATCCAGCCCATATAGTCTTGCTGCCAGCGAGTTGGCGATTGCCACGGTATCGGTAAGTCCTTCGTCGCGGATGCGTTTGGCGCATGCGGCGGTGTCGTTGCTTTCAACAATGTTAAGCTGCGGGTACTCATCAAAAAAATCGACACACTGGCGGATAGCGATAGGGTGAGAGGTTACATATTTGATATCCTCGAACTTTACCCCAGGCAACGCCATCAGGTGGAGTTGAATGGGAAGATAAATTTCGCCCACAACAGGGAAGCCATAGCTAAGCAGTAGCGAGTAGTTGGGTAAAATACTGCCGGCGATGCTGTTTTCGATAGCCATTACCACGTAGTCGGCATTTTTATTTTTTAGCGCCTCGAATGTTTGCTTAAACGAGTTGCATTCAATGGTATGAATATTTTCACCAAAATATTTGAATGCTGCTTCCTCGTGAAACGAAGCGCGTATCCCCTGAATTGCAACTCGTAATTGTTCGTGTTTCATATTTTGCCCTTAACGCAAAAAGTCCCGGTTTTTGGCCGGGACTTTTCAGTTTCTTTATATGTTTGTTACTGCATATTAGTCCCGGCTCTTACTGGTAAAGTAAAAGTAGTAACCATAAAAATATGCACTGTTAAATTTCATTTTGTTTTTGTTTGCGGTGTAAATATACGGGTAGAAATGGTATTGTCAATAGAAAATTTTATTTTTTTGAAAATAAAGGGGGTAAACAGAATAAAATTTGGTTGAAATGGAGGCAAACTACTTTTTTATGATTATATTTAAGTGGCTCGGCATTCTTCTGGCATCAAGATAGCAATACCGGAAGTTGGCCTCATTCATTACCACCCATAGCAAAATCAGTATCCCAGTTTTTACCATCGTAAATTTTTTTGTTTTCAAAATCATAATCCACAAAAAAGCCGGCTTTTAAGTTTTTATGATTTGATTTTATTTTCTCCCTCGTTTCTCGGGGCATTTTTGAGAGAAGATCCAACCTTTCCAAACTTTCCATTTCTAAAATGCATTCATACGATTTATCAATAATAGAGGCTGAAGAAAGATCCAGGTGCTTTAGCTTTTTTAGTTTAGTAAGTGGCTTCAGGCTATTCAACATAAGCTTTCTCGGTGCAAATTTATCCCCGCAAAGTTCTAAGCCTAATAAGTTGGTCAATTCACCCAAAATTTCGTAGTTGCTCACTTTAAAACAATTGTCAATCGACAGCACTGTCAGGTTTGTTAATGATAAAAGCGGTGAAATGTCCGTCAAACGGTTAAAAGACCAAAGTTTTAGTTTTGTAGCTTATTAAGTTTTGCGATGCTAGATATGTCTTCGACAGTTGAACTCCAAAAGAAAAGGCGTTCAAGGTTGGGCATTTGACAAATTGCTTCAAAGAACTCCTGCTTTACACGATGCCTAACCGAAAGGGCTTTTACTTTCGCTAATTGGGGTAAGGTGTCTATCCATTTGCGCTCTATTTCTTTTCTTCTTTTTTCAGAAGTTCCCGTCGGGAAATCCATCGCCAGCGACACAATACCCAAATTCTCAACGTCATAAACATCTTTGCTAAATTCCTGAAAACTTGAATATTGAACTTCGGTCCCCTTGCCTTGGTAAAATTGATCGAGTTTGTAACGGTCGTTCATGTATTATTTCTTACAGTTAATCTTATAACTATTCGTTGTTTTTGATATTTTCTTCATCAATTCCCTTATACCTCTCCCTCAACATCCTCATCATGTAAACATTTATATCCCACTGGTTAGCTACCGGCATTTTAGTATAAGGCAATGCCGGCATATAAGGTGCCGGGCCAAATTCGGGTGTGATGGTACTAAGTTGTGCACCACTTTTTAGCCTATAATCAATAATAGCATCCCACCACGTCAAATGTGCTTCAACTTCGGCGCTCCATTCCGTGGCCCGCGGGTCGGATACCTGTGCTGATTCGGCGTGACCAACCCGGGCATGGATATGCACAGTCCTGCTTGTGGCAACATCCAGCGATTCCTGCTGCTGCTCCAGTAAACTTTCGGATACATTGCACCAGTGCGAAAAATCGGCAGTAATAACTACATCGGAGTTAGCTACCAACAACTCTTTGGTAATGTGCG
Source organism: Mucilaginibacter flavidus (assembly GCF_024055575.1). Taxonomy (GTDB): domain Bacteria; phylum Bacteroidota; class Bacteroidia; order Sphingobacteriales; family Sphingobacteriaceae; genus Mucilaginibacter; species Mucilaginibacter flavidus. Next base: position 218,542 of record NZ_JAMXOE010000009.1, read on the forward strand.
CGGCAAACAGGGCTTTGTTGCGGTGGGTTTCGTGGGCTATGGTTACGCCGGTTTCGTTCGTTACTGCCTGTGCTATTTCAAAAAGTTCGCTGTTTTGGGCGGCAGTGAAATAATCTTTACCGGTTTGCGAGTCGATTAACAAAGGCTGCATTGCTGCCAGGTACTCCATATACTTTTTAAAGCTGCCTTTATGCGCCTCAAAATCTTTTTCGAACGATTGGTAATACTGCCCGATAAGCAATAGTCCATGGTCTTTTATTGCGGTAATAATCTCCTGTTGTTCGGAAGCATCAAAAGGCACCGGGGTTTCAACGCCATCGTAGCCCGCTGCTTTTACCTTTGCACAAAAGGCATCCCATGTAATATTATCCGAACCCCATTTAGGGCAAAAAAATTTGATTTGCATTGGTTGTTGGTTTACTTCAAAAGTCAGGAAATAAAATGAAATCCTGCGGATATTCATATTAATTTAAGCCGGGATGCTTAGATTTGTTAGAGTCGCTAATGGTATCGAAAGCAAACAATGCATGTATCATTAACGAACGCGGTTTATTTTTAATAGGGTTCAAATATTTGATTGTCAGTATATTAATTAATTGGCATGGAACTGGACTCACAATCTGTAAATAATATTACAATCATGAAAATCTTGAAGCTATCTACCCTTTTAACCTCGCTTATTTTAACGACTATTTCGTTGGCTGTATCTGCTCAGAGCAAAGAAACTTATGCTTACAAACCCGAATCGCAGGAGTTATACAACACCATCGCGCATATGGACAGCGTTTATTTTAACGCCTACAACACTTGCGATATGGATAAACAAGCCGCCATTTACGCGGACAGTATAGAGTTTTACCACGACAAAGGAGGCTTGCAAACTTCAAAACAAGCTCTTTTAGATGCATTAAAGAAGAATATTTGCGGCAAAGTGACCAGGGTGCTGGTACCGGGGAGTATCGAGGTTTACCCCATAGCCGGGTTTGGCGCTGTAGAGGTTGGCCTTCACCGCTTTATTAATCACCAGGAAAGTGAAACGCCATCCAAACCTGATAAATTTATAGTAGTATGGAGGCTTAGAAATGGTATATGGCAAATAACGCGGGTTATTAGCCTGCATTGATGTGTACAGGCGACGAGTTTGCTGCCCGATACTGAGAATTATCAAATGGATGCCCTATAAGTAATTACTGGAGCAATACGTCTACGTCCGCTTTTATTTCGTTTTTTGGATCATACTTGTCAAAAAAGCGCGCCGTTACGTGGTAGGTCTCACCTGATACAAATGGGTGATGCAGGGATAACATTGCTGTTAAAGTAGTAGCGCCCGTTGGAACGAGGCCATTTTTGGCAATATCGGCCATTAAATCGGGGATCGAACCTAATACTTTACCCGTTTTATCCTTTAAAGTTAACTCGCAGCCGGGGTAAGCCTTGCCGCCATTTAACTTGTAATTTTCAACCCCGGTAGCTACGATGGTGAATGTGGAATCCATTTTCACTTTATTGTTTTTTAAGTGCTGTCCATCTTTGTTGGCGAGGAAAACATCACTTACCGCAAAACCATTATGCGATTCCTTTAAGCCGGTATTAAAATCTTTGCTGGTGCCAACGCTGAAATGGCATGCAGATAAGGTTAGCACAATAAAAGCACACACCAGGCTTGGTAATAAAAGTATTTTTTTCATAATTGGAGGAGAAAAAAGTATTATTTAAATATAACAGCTTTTTATTTAAATAATTAAGACTTGGTTTAGCAAATATTTTTTCAGGCGTTAGGTGGGCCCGATTAATTGTTTGAAACGTGATTTGTCTCCCACTCGCTTTGCAGTACCCTGGCGGTTTGGCTGCTACCGTCATGGCTCCATCCCGGTGGATTAAAAAGATACTGCAGCTTTATTTTTAACGTAGGAGCTTTTTTTACATCGGTCAATAAAGCCTGCCATTCATGAAATAATACATTTACCGGGCCAAGGTTTTCCGGCTGATGGGTTAATCCATATTTTACCGGTTCGGGCAAATTTTCTGCGCGGAAGGTGCCGAATAGCCTGTCCCATATTATTAAAACCATGCCCATGTTTTTATCAAGGTAGGGCACATTTGATGCATGGTGCACGCGGTGGTGCGAAGGCGTTACGAATATGAGCCCGTACCATTTGGGCAACGGCACATTGTACTGTGTATGCACAAGGTTGCCATAAAGCTGGGTTACCAGGTATGCGTACAAAATATCAACAGCATTAAAGCCCATAAAGGCAAGGGGCAGGTAAAAAAACACCCGGTAGAGCGGCTCAAAAACGGTGGAACGGAAGCCGGTTGTAAAATTAAAATGTTCGCTGGAATGGTGGGTTACATGGATGGCCCAAAACAGGCGGCAATAGTGCCCGGTATAATGCAGCGCCCAGTACAAAAAATCCTGCGCCACAACCAATACTACCCAATAAATAATGGCATTGTGTATTTGGAATAACCTGAACTGCCATGCGAAATGCAGAATAAAAAACGTAGAGCCGCCAACCGCAAGGTTTAACAAAAATGCAAGCGTCGTTAAATAAATATTGGTGAGCGTGTCGCGCTTTTCGTAATAATGCCGGTTTTCGCGGTAACTGAACCACATTTCAAGTACGGTCATCACTACCAGTAAACTTACCAGTACAATTGCGGTTTCCTGCCTGGGGTCGGGGTGGAACATAGCTTAATGATTTCGAATTACGGATTTTCGATTTCGGATTTGATAAAAACCTGATCGATACCTTTTAGTTACAAATTTGCGTAAAATGATAAACTTTCGCAAAGTTCGTCGTTAGTGCAAATATTGTCAAGCACGCATTGGCCAATGTTAGTCAATAAAGTGCAATTTATGTTGCCGTTTTGGTTCTTTTTATCTTTCAGCATTATTGCACACAACGTATCGAAGTTTGTTTCTGCAAGATTGTATTTTGGGTATAATTTACTTATCACCGTTACAATTTCATCCAAATCAGCACTGCTCAAGCCTGTTTTTTTGTGGGATAAGTAAGCCTCGCAAATCATACCTAAAGCAATTGCTTCGCCGTGTGTTAACGGGTGTTTGTCATTTATCAATGAATTAGTCTCAACCGCGTGGCCAATGGTATGCCCGAAGTTTAAGGCCTTACGAATACTTTTTTCGGTAGGGTCTTCAATAACAACCTCGTTTTTTATCTCAACAGAGCGGTGAATTAATGCCGCAGACGGCTTGCTTAAATCGCTGTTTTTTAAAGCTTCCCAATAGGCAGCATCCATTATCAGTCCGTGCTTTAGCATTTCGCCGATGCCGGAGAGTATCTGTCTTTCGGGCAGCGTTTTAAAAAAATCGTCAGAAATAAATACGGCTTTTGGCTGGGTGAACGTGCCGATGATATTTTTGATATTATCCATGTCGATACCTGTTTTGCCGCCAACCGAGGCATCCACCTGCGAAAGCAGGGTAGTGGGTACATGTACAAAATCAATCCCCCGTTTAAAGGTTGATGCAGCAAAGCCGCCCATGTCGGTAATTACACCGCCGCCAAGGTTTATCAACAGCGCTTTGCGGTCGGCTTCAAAATCAATCAGCATTTTCCAAATGCCTATACAAAAGTCGATAGTTTTGCTTTCCTCGCCCGAACTTACTTCTATGATATCGAAATTCTCATGCCCGTCAAAAACAGCCTGTACTAAGGGCAGGCAGTGAACCGAGGTGTGCTCATCAGTTAAAATAAACGACCTTGAATAATTGCCGGCATCAACAAATTTTTTAAGCTCGGCCAGGCTGTTTTCAAAAAATATGGGGTAGTTATCGCTATGGATGGTCTGCATGATTATATAACTCTGATAATTTCACCTCTGAATTCAACGGTGTCGCCTTTTTTTACTTTCAGGCGTTTGCGGTAATCAACATGCTCGTTGTACATCACTTCTCCCTCAGTTACAACTATTTGCGCTTCGCCGCCGGTTTGCACCAGGTTGGCTGCTTTCAATAATTGTATCATTGGTATATAGTCGCCGGTTACTTTAAACTCTATCATCGGGCAGCAAAAATAAACTATTCAACGAATAATGAGATATTTGGCTTGCAATTTATAATTTTGCAAACTGGCCCATAATTCATAGTTGGTAGTCGATGGATGTTTTCCATAGGTTATCAACTACAAACATGACCTGTACTAACTGACCCATGACTGAAAAAAATAATTTGTCTTTCGAGAATACGGAGATAGCTTTCCGGCATTCGTCCAATTCTGACCTTAAGCGTGCTTACTGGCTTTTTAAAGTTATTAACGTTAATTTTTTAGTAAAAATTGGCCCACCTATTACCAATTTTGCTATTAATATCGGCTTGCCTATTAAGGGCCTGATAAAAGCAACCATATTTAAACATTTTTGCGGCGGCGAAACTATTGCCGAATGCGATAAAACCATAAAAAACCTTTATAACGGCGGCGTAGGCACCATCCTCGACTATTCGATAGAAGGGGAGGACGATGAGCATGTATTTGACAATACCCGCGACGAAATTATCCGTACCATCGAACGCGCAGCCGTGGATAAGTCTGTTCCGATTACTGTTTTTAAGGTTACAGGCGTGGCCCGGTTCTCGCTGCTGGAAAAACTTGATGAAAAGGCGCAGCTTAGTATTTTAGAACAGGAAGAATGGGAAAAGGTACAGTCGCGCGTTTTGGCAATTTGTACAGCGGCACATGCCAAAGGAATTCCGGTAATGATAGATGCCGAAGAAAGCTGGATACAGAAAACCATAGATATGCTGGCTTTGGATATGATGCACCTGTACAATACCGAAAAAGCCATTGTATACAATACTTACCAGCTTTACAGGCATGATAAACTACAATCATTAAAAAACGACCATGAGGTCGCATCCACAGGGGGCTTTATTTTGGGCGCCAAACTGGTGCGGGGAGCGTACATGGAGAAAGAACGTAAACGAGCTGAAGAAAAAGGCTATCAATCACCCATACAGCCGGATAAACAATCGTCAGACAGGGATTACGATTTATCGTTAGATTATTGCACCGATCACGTCGCCCAAATTGCTTTCGTGGCAGGCACCCACAATGAAGAAAGTTGCCGCAAGCTTGCCGAATTGTTAGATAAAAAGAACATCGACCATAATAACCCCCATGTTTATTTTTCACAGCTTTTGGGCATGAGCGATAACTTGAGCTTTAACCTTGCTAATGCCAAATACAATGTGGCTAAATATGTGCCTTATGGACCTATAAAAGCTGTTTTGCCTTACCTTTTCAGACGGGCGCAAGAGAACACTGCCATAGCCGGCCAAATGAGCCGTGAGCTGGGTTTGATTACTAAAGAGGTTAAGCGCAGGAAGCTTTCGAAATGATTTTGTAGAGACGCAAACTTGCGTCTCTAAATTTGCCGGGTAAAATAATTTTTTTCGGAGAGCAATACTTTGCGTCTCTAAAACCAACGTTTTGAAATAACGTCTTTTTTGATTTGCACGTGGGAGACGCAAGTATTGCGTCTCTACAAAAATGGGAGACCAAAAAACATTGCGTCTTTACGTTTGAATGCCTTTCGGCACCCACAATTTCCCCGTACCCTGTTAAAATTTGTTAAATAATCCCATTAACCTACAAATAATTTTGTACCTACAAAATTATTTGTAGGTTTGTAATATGAATATTACTCAACCCACAGATAATAAACCCATAGAGCCCACCAAATCAGAACTGGAGATACTGCAGGTGTTGTGGCAGCATGGGCCTTCACCGGTTCGGTTTGTGATGGGGGAGCTCAACAAAATTCGCGAGTTGAACTATACCGCCACCTTAAAGCTGATGCAGTTAATGGTAGATAAAGGTATTTTAAAACGGGATGAGAGCCGCATGCAGCATGTTTACCATGTGGTGGAGGAAGAAAATAAAACCAAAGAACATTTACTGGATAAGTTTTTAGATACACTTTACCAGGGTTCGGCAGGCAGCCTGATGATGCAGCTGGCCGGCAATAAAAAAACCACTAAAGAGGATTTACAGAAAATGAAGGAACTGCTGGACAAATTGCAAAAGGACGTTAAATAAGATGGAGCAGCGGATACAACATTTATTCCCCCCACGCATCAGCCAGGCTATTTGTCATGCGCTGATGCACTCGCTTTGGCAGGGAATATTGTTGGCAATACTAACAGGCATTATCGTGTTATTTACCAGGAAGGCAAACGCTGCCATAAGATACCGGCTGCTGACCGGCACCTTGTTGTTGTTTACTATTGTATTTGTTTATACCCTTGCATTTGAGCTTTTAAACCGGGTCGAAAGCAATTTTAATATCAACAAAGCTTCAGTTAGTGCAAAAACTAATGCTTTAACGGACGTTTGGAGCAATCTCGGTTTTGGTATGAAATATGCGCATGAACAGGAAGGAATTATTGTTGCAATATGGTTAATGGTGGTAATGTTGCAATGTGCGCGATTACTTTTTGGCCTTTACATAACCAAGCGGTTAAAGCGGGTAAAAATTAACCGGGTACCGATTTTTTGGAGCCAGAAGCTTTTAGAATTAAGCTCATCATTAAAAATTAAACAAACCGTAACGTTGCTCGAATCGGGTATCGCAAAAATACCTTTGGTTATTGGCTATCTGAAGCCGGTGATACTTATACCTGTAGGCTTGGTCAATTCAATGGAACAACCGGAAGTGGAAGCCATTCTTTTGCACGAACTGGCCCACATCGGCAGGAATGATTACCTGGTTAACCTGCTGCAAAGCATAATGGAAACGCTGTTGTTTTTTAATCCGGCAGTGCTTTGGCTATCACATTTAATAAAAACGGAACGCGAAAACTGTTGCGATGACGTAGTGTTGGCCCAAACCGGTAATAAAATAAACTATATCAGGGCTTTGGTGCACTTCCAGGAGTATAACTTTAACCCACCCAGGCATACTTTTGCTTTAGGCGGCAATGGTACCGCTATAATAGCACGTATGGAGCGGATGATCAACAACCGCAACCGCGGACTTAACTACTTTGAAATTATTTGCCTTGCTATATTGCTGGCTTTCGGCGTGCTCTTTATTAGTGCCGGCCCGGTAAATAATATCCGTTCGTTAATAAATACAAAACAAACAGCTTTACCGCAAAATGCTGTTAATGCCAAGGCACTCGAGGCTAAAAAACAAGCTGAGAAAGCAGCTGCAGAACGAACACGAAAGCCGGGCACCAGTCCATAAAGGCCGTTAGCAGGAATCACAGATTAATACTTACTCAATACATAAAATGCATGCTTCAAATGGCGTCCCTGGGTTGCCATTGCATAAAAAATCAACTAAAAAACTACGTTATGTTACGCAATTATATAAAAATAGCACTGCGGAATATCCGCAAAAACAAAGTGCTTTCGTTCATTAATATAGCCGGGCTTTGTATTGGGCTGGCCTGCTGTATACTTATCATTCTTTACATAAAAGATGAGTTAAGTTTCGACGGTTTTCATCTTAAAAAAGACAATATATGCCAGCTGACGTGTGTCCGCACAGAACAGGACGGCGGCAGCCAAAAATTTGCCATTGCCGCATTGGTGCAGGGCCCGGCCTTTAAGCAGCAAATACCCGAAATTCAGGATTTTACCCGTGTAAACCCAAAGGACATCGTTATAAAAAGGAACAACGACATTTTTAGTGAACAGGTTACCTGGGTTGATAAAAGCTTTTTTAACATATTTAGTTTTCCGCTGCTTTCGGGTAATGTCAACAGTGTATTGGCCGACCACCATTCCATGGTGCTGAGCGAAACCGCCGCCATAAAATATTTTGGCACAACGCAAGTCGCCGGTAAAACCTTGCTGCTGGAAATTAATGGAAGGTTTGAGCCGTTTACCATTACCGGCATAGCCAAAGATGCACCGAAGAACTCCAGCATACAGTTAAACGTACTTTTGCCCTTTTCATATTTCGAAACCGCAAGCCCCGATAATGGGTGGATGTGGGTATCGTTTCCTACCTATTTTTTAATGTCGCCAGGGGCTAACCTCCAGAATGTTGCCCGCAAAATGGACCAGGTTTATCAAACCAGGGCAAAGGATGAAATTGATTTGAATAACCTTGCAGGATATGGCAATCATTTCAATTGGGGACTACAGCCAATCACCGCTATGCATTTAAATACCGAATATGCGGGTACGCCCATGGGCAGCAACCCGGTATACTCCTATATCCTGGGCGGCGTTGCGGTGTTTATATTGCTGATTGCCTGCATTAATTTTGTGAACCTGACTGTAGCACAGTCCATTAAGCGGGGTAAGGAAATTGGCATCAGGAAGGTGATGGGGAGCAAACGCAGCCGTTTGGCCGTACAGTTTGTAGGCGAATCGGTGATTACCTGTTTAATTGCAGCTGTTTTGGCTGTAGGGTTGGCGGTAGTTGCCTTGCCTGTTTTTAATGTTTTAGCCAACAAACAACTGGGCTTTTTTTCCTTAGTGGATTGGCGACTTATTGCGATATTTATTATGTTGCCTGTACTTACAGGCAGCCTGGCGGGAGTTTACCCGGCAATGGTATTATCCGGATTTAACCCGCTGACAGCATTAAATGGCAAAGCAAATACCATAGGAAAAAACTATTTAGCCAAAAGCCTGGTGGTTATCCAGTTTGCACTGGCTACGTTTTTTATTATCTCAACCCTGTTTATTTATGCACAGTTTAACCTGCTTACGCAAACATCAGTAGGTTATGCCGATAAAAACCTGGTTGATTTTACTGTTAGCCAGGGAATAAGGAGCAGACAGGTAATGGACTTATACCGAACAGAGTTTTCGAAACTACTGGGAGTAACCGGAGTATCGTACACCAATGTCGGACACTTTGGTGGCAAAACCCGGATTGGAACTAAAGAGTTTACTGCCACTTATGAGCATATCGCCGACGACTATTTACCAGTATTGGGTGTAAACATAGTTGCCGGTCGCAATTTTTCGGCTGCATTTTCTTCTGATTCGACCTTATCGGTATTAGTGAACGAAACGCTGGCCAAGCAATTGGGGATAATAAATATTGTCGGTAAAACCATCGATTATATGAACCTACCAACCTGGGGAAGCCGAAGGGTAACCATAGTGGGGGTGGTAAAAGATTATCATAATGAGTCGTTAAAAGAAAAAATACAGCCCATAGTTTTTACGCAGGAACCTTTATTACCGTTGGGAAAAATGATATTGCGTATAAAGGGAGGAAATACCGCCGCCACGCTGCTTTCGATGGAGAAAACCTACCACCAGCTTTACCCTGATCATCCTTTTCAATACCAGTTTCGCGATGAAGAGAACCGGGCGGCCTATGAAACTGAAAACCGCTGGAAACAGGTTATCACCTTTGCTGCAGCCATCACCATTTTTATTTCGGCAATAGGGCTTTTAGGCCTGGCGCTGTTATCGGCGCAAAAAAGAGAGAAAGAAGTTGGCGTACGTAAAGTATTGGGAGCGTCGGTAACAACTTTAACCGCGATGTTGGTTAAAGACTTTGTCAACCTTGTGTTGCTGGCGTTTGCAATAGCGATACCCGTTGGCTGGCTGGTAATGCAAAACTGGCTGCAAAATTTCGCTTACCGGGTTGAACTTAGTTGGTGGCGCTTCGCGTTAGCTGGGGCCTTATCATTGGTAATTGCCACGCTGGCTGTAGGTTTGCAGGCCTTAAGGGCGGCGCTGTCGAACCCGGTGAAATCGTTGCGGAACGCGTAATAGTTAATTAAAAAAAGGCAATACAATAAATCTTTAAAAAATGAAAAAAGCAATTATCCTAAGCGCATTGGCGCTCACCCTGTGCGGTATAAAAGCCAAAGCACAAACAGGCGAACAGGCCGAAACACCCGTAAAAAACGGCAATGAATGGCAGATGCCCAAAGATGTGCTGATGCGCTCGAAAAAATTTGCCGACGGGCTTAAACAATCTTTGGGTTTAGACGATGCCACCACAAAAAAAGTATTCAACGCCTATTTGGGAAATACCAAATCTGTGGATGAAATTAAAGTAGCACAGGTTAGCGAGAAAGAAAAGAAAGATAAACTGGCAGCAAACCAACAGGAGTTTTTAAAAATATTGCAGGGAATTTTAACGCCTGCGCAATATGATGCTTACCTGAAACAAAAGAAGCAATAACCCAATATGAAAAATGCAGCCCTCATTTTATTGAGCGGCTGCATATTATATAACTTATTAACCATCTTCGGATATTGCAAGATAATACGGATGAATCGGAGTAAACCGGTGTAAATGCCAGGAACTAATTTGGTTCCCTTTTCGATCGTTTGTGATCAACAAAACAATGATCAGCCATATTGATGGCAACCGGGTATTTGTAAAACAAAAAGAAATTCCAATAGCAAATAATTACCGGGAGGGATTTTTTACCGAAATAGGTATGTGATTTTCATCATCACAAATAACAATAACCTGCATACCCACCACCACTTGCCAAACCGGTATTGAAAAATACTGCAAAATCCCCCCGAAACTAACCCCGAAGCCTTAGCAGCTACCCCAATATCACCCTAAAAGATGATTTTTTACGAATCGTGTGCAAGGTAGCTTTGAAACTTGAAGTGATACTTATATCTCACCGTAAAAAAATAGCTATCAAACAATACCGTCATAAACACCGACCTATTATGAAAACATCTTTACTTTCATCACGCAACACGATTTCGCAAACTTCCCTTGCGGCAAAATTATTAGTCATTTTTGTCCTGCTTGTTTGTTTTAGTAATTCACTTTATGCGGGTAAACCGGCAGCAAAGCCTAATGAAAAAGAGGTGCCGGCTTCATCAAAAATAAGAAAAACGCATGGACAGGCTGTTCCTGCTATCAGTTATACTACTCCGCATAATTACATGGGTACTGTGGCAATTGCCACATTATCACCAACAAGCAGCGGGGTGGCTGCCTTGGCTTATAATCTTGCAGGGGTAATGGTTGGCTCGGCATTTAACGGGCCTCGTGGTTTGGCTACAGATGCAGCCGGGAATGTGTATGTGGCCGATTATACCAATAACCAGGTGAAAAAAATACCGGTGGGCGGCGGTTCGCCAAGTATTGTAGGTTCGGGCTTTTCAAACCCTATTGCTGTAGCCGTTGACGCTGCAGGTAATGTGTATGTTTCGGATGTTGGTACCAATACGGTAAAAAAAGTACCGGTTGGCGGCGGCGCAACTGTTGTTGTTTGCATGGGTTTTAATAGTGCATATTCCATTGCATGCGATCCGGCCGGAAATATTTATGTGGCTGATGGAGGCAATAAAGCTTTAAAAATGATTCCAGCTGGAGGCGGTGCACCTGTAGTTATTGCAGCGGGTTACCAATCATTAATAAGTGTTGGGATTGATGGCTTTGGCAATGTTTATACCGGCGATTCAATAGATAAAACAATATACAAATTTCCTGCCGGCACAAATGTGCCGATGGTTTTTGCCACAGGATTTACCAACCCTATTGCCATATCGTCAGACGGGGAAGGCAACGTTTACATAGCCGATGCTACCGGCAATCTAATTAAAAAATACCCGGTGCTCGGGGGCGCACCCACTACGTTAACTTTAACCACAAGCTTAATAACCGGAATAACGGTTGATGGGGCTGGCAGTATTTATGCGTCAGACTATAACAACAGCCTTGTTAAAAAAGTTGACGCGCTTGGCGGCTATTTCATAAATAAGGTGTTGCCCGCAGGTTTAAAATTTAGCGGTGCAACCGGCAATATAACCGGTACACCGGCAAAAGCCAGCCCGGCTACCGATTATACAGTTACGGCGTATAATAGCTTTGGGGGCAGCCAGGCAATTGTTAATATTAAAGTTACCCCGCTTACACTTATTTACAGCATCCCGCCAACCTATACTGCCGGTGTGGGTATCACACCGCTATCACCTTCGGGCAGCGGTGTTGGCGCCCCGGCTTATGATAATGTGCCGATAACGGTAAGCAACGCCTTTAGCGGCCCCCGTGGTCTTACATTAGATGCGGCCGGGAATATTTATGTTGCCGACTATCTTGGTGGTGTTGTTAAAAGAATACCTATTGGCGGCGGCGCACCTGTTACGCTTGGTTCGGGTTTTATTCATCCAACTGGAGTTGCAGTTGATGCAGCGGGCAATGTTTTTGTGACTGATATTAGCAGCACCAATGTTATGGAAATTTTGGTTGGCGGCGGTGCACCGGTGGTTGTGGCAACAGGTTTCAGCAGCCCGCTCGGCATAGCTATTGATGCTAAAGGTAATTTATACGTCGCCAACTACGGTACTCAGAGTGTGAAAATGATTCCTGTTGGTGGCGCGCCGGTTGATATAAGCACAGGGTTTACCAACCTTGTTGCTGTTGCCGTGGATGCAGCCGGAAACGTATACGCCGGCGACAACGGCACCCATGCCGTATACAAAATACCTGCCGACGGCAGTGCAAAGGTACAGGTAGGCACGGGCCCAAATTCGCCAAATGGAATAACTGTTGATGGCGCAGGCAATATTTATGTAGCTGATGGTACAAACAACGTGGTAAACAAGTTTCCGGTTGGCGGGGGCGCGCCGGTTTTAATAGGCTCGGGCCCCGGAAGCATGATAGGGGTAGTTGTTGACCCATATGGCGTTTTGTACATCACAGACTTTAGCAACAAAGCCGTGCAAAAACTAACTCCGGCGGGCGGCTACCATATTGGCTCCGCCTTGCCGGCAGGACTCAATTTTGATGAAACCACAGGCACAATAAGCGGCACTCCAATTAGCGTTAGCCCCGCAACCAACTACACTGTAACAGCTTATAATACGTCTGGAAGCGCGTCAGCAATAGTTAATATTAAAGTTAAGGCACTTGACATTAGTTATGGCAGCCCTAAAACTTATATCACGGCAACGCCCATAGCCCCTTTGACCCCGGCAAGCGCCGGTGTGGCTGCCGCCGGTTATACCGGCAGCCCGGTAAGTATTGGTTCGGGCTTTAGCAAGCCGCGTGCCTTGGCTATTGACGTAGCCGGGAATGTTTATGTTGCCGATTTTCAAAGCAACAGCGTTAAGAAAATACCGGCAGGTGGAGGCATACCTGTTGCAATAGGCCCCGGCTTCAATGGTCCATCGGGTGTGGCATTAGATGCTGCCGGTAACGTATACGTTGCAGAATATACAGGTAACTTAGTAAAAAAAATTCCAGCGGGCGGCGGCGCCGTGGTAAATATTGGCTCAGGATTCGTGCACCCCAACGGAGTTGCCGTAGATGGCGCCGGGAATGTATTTGTGTCTGATAACGGAAACCATGCCATAAAAGAAATACCGGCAGGCGGGGGCGCCGTAATAAATTTAGGAACTTACAACAACCCACTTGCGATAGCAACGGATGTAGCCGGAAACGTTTATTTTAGTGAAAAATCCAACGGAGTAGTCTACAAAATACCGGTAATTGGCGGCCCTGCAGTTATTGTTGCATCGGGTCTCAATAACCCCTTAGGTTTAACTGTTGATGTATCGGGAAACTTATTTGTTGCCGACGGTGCAGTTACAACTTTATTGGAGTTGCCGGCAACAGGTAATACGCTTTTGCCGGTAGGCGCCGGTTTTAATATCCCTGCCGGGGTAGTTATTGACGCAGCAGGCAACTTATATGTAGGCGATTATTTAAATGGTACGGTTAAAAAAATAAAACCTGTTGGCGGGTATTATATTAATGCCTTGCCTGCTGGTTTAGCTTTTGATAACTCAACAGGTATACTAAGCGGGACGCCGGCTGTAGCAAGCCCGGCAACGGATTATATAATAACAGCCTATAACAGCTTTGGCAGCAACTCGGCAACAATAAATATTAAAGTGGATTTGCTTCCGCTGCCGGTGATAAGCTATCCCATCCCGCCAATATACGTAGTTAATACACCCATTCCGCCGGCAGCCCCCCAAAGTACGGGGGTAGCACCTCCGGGTTACACCAACGCTCCGGTAAATTTAGGGTCGGGATACAATAATCCTGTTGGCATAACGGTGGCTAGCACAGGCGACGTTTATATTGCCGACGCAGGTAACCACGCGGTAAAATTGATATATCCAAATAATAATAATGTATTTACCGTTGGCTCCGGCTTAAATTCCCCGAATGGCTTAGCTACTGATGCAAGCGGGAATGTGTACGTAACAGACCAACTCACTAATTCCGTAAAAAGAATAGCTATGCCAGCCAACACCACAACCACCGTAGCCACCGGGTTTAACACCCCCTGCGGCCTTGCGGTTGATGCCGCAGGCAATATTTATGTAGCTGATAAGGGCAATAACGCGGTAAAGGAAATTCCATTTGGCGGTGGTGCAACTATCGTTATAGGTTCTGGTTTTAACCAGCCGTCGGGCGTTGCAGTTGATATTGCCGGTAACGTTTATGTTGCCGATTTTGGCAATAATGCGATAAAAATGATTCCTGTTGGAGGCGGGGGCCCGGTGACCTTAGGCTCCGGATTTAGCCAGCCTACGGGCATAGCCCTTGATGCATCGGGCAATATTTATGTAGCCGATACCGGGAACAATGCTATTGAGAAAATGCCGGCGGGCGGCGGTGTGCCGGTGGTTATTTGCACCACTATTATTCATCCGCGTAGCGTGGCAGTGGGCAACGATGGCGTAGTTTACGCTACCGACAATGTAGGTAACAACGTTAAAGTAATTAAACCGGTTGGCGGATATTATCTTGGGTCTATCTTACCTGCCGGCATGAGTATTGATAATACAACGGGAGTGATTAGTGGTACACCATCGGCTGCTTCCCCTTTTAAATATTATTACGTTACCGGTTACAATAATACCGGGGGCACAAAAACTAATGCATCTATAACGATTAACCTGTTACCCCCCCCTTTTGTGGGGTACAGCAGTCCGCAATCGTATGTAAAAAATGTCATTATTTCGCCTTTAACACCCGTGAGCTCAAGTGTTTCGGCGGCGGGGTATAGCAGCGTAACTGCCAGCATGGGCACAGGCCTGGCATTGCCGGCAGGGGTGGCTGTAGATGCCGCAGGGAATGTTTATGTAGCCGACAGCGGCACTGGGCTGGTAAAAAAGATTCAAAAAGTTGGTGGCGGCACTATTAGCATAGGTACGGGTTTTAACACCCCGAGTGGAGTAGCTGTTGATGGCGCCGCGAATGTTTATGTATCAGACAGCGGAAACAATATAGTTTATAAAATCCCGGCTAATGGAAGCCCCACCGTTACTTTAGGTGCCGGTTTTAGCAGCCCTGTAGCGGTGGCTGTGGATTCACTGGGGAATGTTTACGTGGCCGATAAAGGTAACCATGCCATAAAGAAGATCCCGGCAGGCGGTGGCGCTATTGTTACCTTTGCGTCTGGCTTAACCAATCCTTCGGGCGTGGCAAGTGATGCGAATGGAAATATTTACGTGGCCGATGCCAGTGATAACCTGGTTGAAAAGATACCGGCAGGCGGCGGAAGCGCGGTTGTTGTGGCTTCTGGTTTTAGCCAGCCTCTGGGTGTAGCGATCGACGCATCGGGTAATTTATACGTCGCAAATTTTAATAATAGTGTTGTAAACATGGTACCTTCCGGCGGAGGCGCAATGACGGTAGTAGGCTCCGGCTTTAACCATCCCTATGGCGTAGCTATTGATGCTTCAGGAACCGTTTATGTGGCCGACTATCTTAACAATGCAGTAAAAAAATCAGCGCCCGTTGGCGGCTTTTATATAAAACCTGCTTTACCAAACGGGTTAATTTTTAACAGCAACACAGGTGTAATTAACGGCACGCCTGCGATGGTAAGCGTACAAACCGACTACCAGGTTATTGGCTACAATATTTACGGAACTTACACTGCAACCGTAAACTTAACTGTTAACCTTGCTCCGTTGCCGAAACTTAGTTATAAAACGCCACAGGTGTATCTTAAGGGTATGGCTACTGCGCCGTTAACGCCCGTTAGCACAGGGGTTGCCGCCGCGGCTTTTAGCACCACCCCGTTTTTAATAAAATCAGGCGGCACACCTTATGCAATAGCCACAGACGCGGCTGGGAACGTGTACATAACCGACCGGGCCAGTAACGCCGTCAAAAAAATACCTGCTGACGGAGGGCCGGTTATCACGCTCGCTTCCGGCTTCAATTTGATAGCAGGAGTGGCTGTTGATGTTGCCGGTAATGTTTATATAGGCTATAACAATACGGCATCATTAAAAATGATACCTGCGGGCGGCGGGGCGTTGGTTGATGTTGGTTCCGGGTTTGTCAATCCTTCGGGCATTGCGCTTGATGTTGCAGGAAACATATTTGTGACCGACCAAAATACGGGCAGCGTGTACAAAATCCCGGTCGGGGGTGGCGCGCCGGTGGTATTAGCATCAGCTATTGGTAATCCAATAGGAATAGCGGTTGACACTTACGGTAACCTTTACCTGGCTTGCCCTTCAATTAATGCCGTAAAGAAAATACCTGCCGATGGCAGCCCTTTAATTATTATAGGTTCGGGATTTAATCAACCGTATGGTGTAGCTGTCGACAATCTTGGAAACGTATTTGTAGCGGATGATAGCAGTAGTATTAAAATGATACCAACTGTTGGCGGGGCTACCGTGAGTATTAGTCAAGGGTACACCGGTGCAACCGGCGTTGCGCTGGATGTAAAAGGAAACTTATTTATAGCTGATTTTGGCGGCGGCAAGGTAATGCGGGCTAACCGTACGGGTGGTTATTATGTAAATCCTGCTTTACCTCTTGGTTTGGCAATAGATAATAATACAGGTGTTATTAGCGGTACACCGTTGGTGGCCGCACCGGCCAAAAATTATACTGCCATTGCTTATAACGGTAGCGGCGGTACCTCGGCTGCGTTAAATATCACCATCATTCCTCCTCCCAGCATCAGCTACACAACACCCCACACATATTTAACCGGAAGCCCGATAGCCGCACTATCGCCCACCAATACCGGCGGTGCGGTGCCGGCAACAATTTACAGCCAGGTTACTACACTAGCCGGGAGCGGAGCTTCCGGGTCAACCAACGGCACGGGCGCGGCGGCCAGCTTTACCGGATTAATGGGTATGGCCACAGATGCGGCGGGGAATATCTATGCAGTGGACTATACGGCAAATGTAATCCGGAAAATAACACCCGGGGGGGTGGCCACCACGCTGGCCGGTAGCGGGGCAATAGGCTCAGCCAATGGCACAGGTACGGCAGCCAGCTTTAAAAGCCCGGCAGGAATAGCGGTAGATGCGGCCGGCAACGTATATGTAGGTGACAGCGGGAATAACCTTATCCGCAAGATAACACCCGGGGGGGTGGTAACCACTTTTGCAGGCAGCGGGGTTGCCGGCTCAGCCAACGGCACCGGTACA